>NZ_CP034453.1:6755156-7168230 GCF_003952545.1 Mesorhizobium sp. M7D.F.Ca.US.005.01.1.1 | reverse complement strand
CCTGGACGCTGAGTGGCGGTACGTTGTCGATTGCCGGGGATGGCAGCCTCGGTGACGCCGCAAGCGGGCTTGTGTTCAACGGCGGCACGCTGCAGACGACGGCCAGTTTCACCACGAACCGTGGCATGGCGCTGAATACAACCGGCAAAATCGACACAGCGGCAGCAACCACGCTGACGGCGTCAGGCATCCTCAGCGGTGCCGGTGGCCTGACCAAGACCGGCGGCGGCACGCTGGAACTGACCGGCGACAACAGCTATTCGGGCGAAACGACCGTGTCGGCAGGCAAGCTGGCGCTGAGCGGCACGGGCAGCATCGCTGCATCGAGCCGTGCGGTTGTCGATGGCACGCTGGATATTTCTGGCGTAGCCGACGGGGCATCGATCAAGCGGCTTGCGGGTGCGGGTACCGTCGAGTTCGGCAACCAGACGCTGACACTTACGGAAGCCAACGACACCTTCTCCGGCGACTTCGCCGGCAATGGCGGCTTCGTTCTTGCTGGCGGTCAGCAGATGCTCACCGGTGACAGCTCGCTGTTTGCCGGGTCTTCGCGCGTCGAAGGCGGCATACTCTCCGTGAACGGCACGCTAGGCGGCACCATGGATGTATTGGGTGGCCGACTGCAGGGCAATGGCACCGTCGGCGCCACCACCAACCACCTCGGCGGAGTCATCGCACCCGGCATCGACGGTTTCGGCACGCTGACGGTGGACGGCACCTATACCAGCAATGGCGGCGCGCTTGAAATTGAGACCGTCCTTGCCGGCGACAGCTCGCAGACTGACCTCCTGATCATCACCGGCAACAGCATTCTGGGTACCAGCGCAACTCAGGTGCACGTCTTCAACGTCGGCGGCCTGGGTGCGCAAACAACAGCCGACGGCATCAAGATCGTCCAGGTCGATGGCACCTCGGCGGCCAACGCCTTCGTGCTCAACGGCCCGGCGATCGGTGGCGCCTACAGCTACAAGCTGTTCCAGAACGGCCTCGCCAATACGACTGACGGCGACTGGTATCTGCGCGCCGCCAGCCTGGCGCCAACGACGCCGGTCTACCAGAATTACCCGCAGGTCCTGCTCGGGATGATTGCGCTGCCGACGCTTGAGCAGCGCGTCGGTGACCGCCGCCGTACCGTGCTCGATGGCGGAGCCGAGACGGGCCAGCAAGCCATCTGGACCCGTATCGAAGGCGCGCACGGCCATGTCGAGGCCAATGCGTCCAGCGCTGATGCCTCCTATGACGTCGATACCACGCTGGTGCAGGCGGGCATCGACGGTCAGCTTTCGGAAACGGCAGCCGGCAGGCTGGTCGCCGGGCTGACGGCGCAATATTCACGCGCCGACGCCGACATCTTCTCAAGCCTCGGCGACGGCGGCAACACCACCGTCAGCTATGGCGTCGGCGCCACGCTGACCTGGTATGGCGAGAATGGCTTTTATGTCGACGGCCAGGCCCAACTCGCGACATTGCGCAGCGACATGAACGCCGCCGTCATCGGCAAGATCGGCGATGGCATTCATGGCAATGGCTATGCGCTCAGCCTGGAGGCAGGACGCAAGATTGGGCTCGACGGCGCCTGGTCGCTGACCCCGCAGGCGCAGCTTGCCTATGCCTCGGTCGATTTCGACGCCTTCACCGATCCGTTCGGCGCAAATGTGTCGCTGCGCAAGGGTGACAGCCTCAAGGGCCGGCTGGGTGCTGCGTTGAACTACGACGTCCAGGCGACCGGAAGCCATGTCTATGGCATCGCCAACCTGACCTACGAGTTCCTCAACGGCACTTCGGTCGCCGTCTCAGGGGTCGACCTTTCGTTCGAGCCGCAGCGCTTCGGCGGCGAACTCGGCCTGGGTGGCACCTACAAATGGGCCGGCGGCAAATATACCCTGTTTGGCGAGGCGCTGGCCTCGTCCAGCTTCGAAGGCAGCCATGCGCTGAAGGGCACTGCGGGGATCATCGTAAGGTTCTAGCTTCGCCGCAAACGCTCTTCCAACAAAGTGCTCGTTGCCGAAAGGTGGCGGGCACTTTGCATTCGGGCTGTCGCGTTTTTCGGGGAAATCCCCTTCTTTTCGCCTCTCCCTTGCGGACATATCCTGGCGGTGTGCCCACTCGTTCCGGCCGCGATGTCGCTGACAAATCCATTTCCCTATTGCGCTTTTCCGGCCGTTTCTGTATTTCCCGGAGTGGGCCACCCCTCCCCAACGAGAGTTGGGTCACGAGGCCAATTCCTCTTTGTTTTCAATTACTTGAGTGTCGTGATCGTTGTCGCTGATTAACTGGTGTGTCAGTTTTTCAGGAGTCGGCCTTGAGGCATTCAGAACGACAGCGTGGGACAGGCGAAGCAGGGTGTCATAGCCCCAACGGTTCATCGCCATGTTGGCAATGGTGGACACGACACGGATGTTGCCCCGGACATATCCGTGGTGATTGTCGATCCGGTCGATGCTCGGAGACCACGGATCGGGGCCGGTCTCGCCTGGCAGTCTCTTGGAAAAAGCCACGCCAGACACAGCGCATCTGAAATTCGCCGCCTGCATTACCTTGTAAACATCGGCCTTGGTGATCCCGAAGGGGATGCCGCGCGCCTTGGAATGCGTGCGATGACGCTGGCAAATGACGGTCGCAACCGTGTACCAGTCCGTCGTGCCGTCCAAGGCGTTTTGCCGCCAGCCGCTCGTAAGACCGTGGCACATGTCGTCCAGAAATCTTTTCGCGCTTCGCAGGTCACTGCTTTTCGTAGCTGCCCGAATGCGCTTTCCATCGTGCGTCCCGTTGACATGATAATATCCGCCTCGTTCTACGAGGTAGAGCGGTCCAACGCGGTAAGCAGAGGTTGATTTCTTCATGCTCGATACTAGCCCAATTCGGCTTTCTTTACAATGATTTGGCCGCTGAACTGACCCGTTATGCGATCGGCAAGCGTTTCGTCGGTCATCGCGTGGCCATAGGTCGTGAAGACATGCTTCGCGTCTTTCCAGCCGCCCAGCTTCGCAACGGTGATCGGGTCGACGCCAGCATGCAGCATGGCCGTAGCAAAGCCGTGGCGGCAGGCATGGTAGGTCAGCGGCTTGATCTTCGCCCGCCTGATCGCGGCCCGCCACAGAGGCTTGGCCGTGTCGCGAGATGAGTACTGGAACACCTTGGCGCTCGTCTCCCGGTTGCTCGGGATATTGGCTATCGCTGCCACAAGGGCTTGCGGGAGGTGCGGGCGACGTTCTGCCCCGATCTTCGTCTGCCGGATGAGCGCGCGCCTCTCAGCGAGGCTCACGTCGCCCCAGCGAAGGTCGAGCGCTTCCGATATCCGCGCACCGGTCAGGAACATGAAGCAGGCCAACGCGCCCAAGTGCGGCGACGAGACGGCCATGAACTTCTGCACCCAGTCCCAAGTTACCGGCTCCTTGCTCTTGGTCGCCACATTGAAGCGCTCGATCTTGAGATGGTGGCAAAGGTCCATGCCAGCAGCGTGATTGATGATAGCCTGCGTGGGCACGATGACCTGGCGGTTGCGGGTTGCTCCTGACGTTTTCGGGTGAAGCACGATAGCCGACTGGCGGACGGCGCCGGCATTGATCTGCTTGACCGGCGTGTCTTTCCAGTAATCCTCGATCGGCTCCAGAAAGCGAGTTGACCGGTCGGCTTGCCTGTAAAGCATGGCTGCGTCCGCGAACGTCAGGACCGATTCGGGGCCATGGTGAGAACTTTTCCACTCCCGCGTTTCTCGCTCGGCTGCGATTTCGAGAGCTCTTGCTTTGATCGAAGTTTGCGTAGAGCCTCGTACCCGCCGACCGGCAACGGTGCCACGGTAATGCCAGATTTCGCCTCTACGGTAGATTTTGAGGGGCATGGTCGGCTCGCTTCCAAAATTGCGGCAACGTCTTCATCGGTGAGAACCATACGATTGCCCATAATTCGGCAAGCGCCAAGCCCTCTTGCGATTTCGCGCACTCGACGCGGTGACCAGCCAGCCTGCTCGGCAAGCTCTTCCGGTGTTGTGAATTGAATGGCGGCCCTCGTCATCTAGTCTCCCCCATCGATAGGGGGAGGGGCGTTGGCCAGTTCGAGCAGAACGTCAGCGTGGCAGGAATCGCCGGGCCGGCACCAACACGCAAGGCTCTTGCCGCGCAACGCCGGGAGGCATTCGAATATCTGCGCCTTGCGCCGGTCGCTTTCCTTGCCCTGCCACCAGTCGCGGCCGGATTGCGTGGGGCCAAGCCAGTCCCGGAAGCACTCAACGACAAATGCCTGAGCGGTCGTGGCGTTTGCATATCCGCTTTCAATCGCGGTGGCGATCGTGAACGGGTTGCCGAACTTACCAGGCCTCGCGACGCTTACGGTATTGGACGGCATCCGCCAGCCGGCCTTGCGAGACAATTGAATTCTGACAGGCTGGCTCAAGCTCCTTCCTCCCCATCTTGAGATAGCGCGGCGAGGGCTTCAGCGGCGGCGCGGAGATGGCGCCATCTGATGCGGTTCCCGAGGTAATGGCTGTCGTCGTCCAGCAGAAGCGGCGAGCGATTCCCGCTGTTGAATTCGGCATATGACTTTTCGACGCGCGCTACCTCTTCTGCGAACGGCTCCAGCGCAGCCTGGGTGGAGGCGAGGGCGTCGGCGGCTTCGTACATCAAGGCGCTATCGCTGCCCCATGCGATTTTCTCACCCATCTCGATCATGCCGGCTTTAATGCGCAGCCGTTCGATCAGGGATTGTATGGAAGGGGCGGAACTCATTTGAGCCATTTCCATATCCTTCCGGCTTGAATATTGCAGATCGTGCGGCTGCCGACGCCAAAGAGCTTCCCGATATCGCGCTGCAGCATCTGCCCACGCATCGCGCGAATTTCGCGCACTTGACCTTCGCTTAGTTTGGCGGAGCCGCTTCGTTCGCCACGGTTGCTTGTGCCGTGGATCAGCCTGTCGGCCTGATTTTCAGTTCGCGTCTTCCATGACAGATGTCGTTTGGTCACACACGCCAAATGCCCGTTACCGCAGGAGTGAGCGGCCTCATGTTTAGGCGTTGGAGGAGGCCCATTCTGTTCTTGGCAGACTAGGCGGGAGACGATCTGTTGGCGACCGCCATAGCGAAAGTACCCATACCCATTCTTCACTCGAAGATATGGCCAGATCAGGCATTCGTCACCTTCGTAGGCCAATACGACTTCGCGAAAATACAGTTCAGCTGTTCCTGGCGCTATCCCGACCCGACCTCCTAGTAAGGGATTGCCGTGCCTTCTCAGCTTATCGTAGTGGACTGAGCAGAGGCCCTTGGCTTTCTCCAACTTGTCGCATCCAGCAACGGAGCAGGGAGGCTTAACCGCGGGGCGGGGAATCGAGAGCCTCATGCGCCAATGGTGCTTTTCGCACATACCCTCCTTGCGCGACTGTTTTGCACACCCTTCAACGCTACATGCAGTGTCGATGCTCATGGGCGCACATCCTCTTGGTCGCGCTCGAACATAGCCTTAAGCTGCTCTGCGTCGTGCTTGGTGAGGGCGTGACAATAGTCCTGAGAGACCGTGCGCCGGATTGTCCACGATTTGTCGCCAGTGTATTGGCAGATTTCGTAGGTGACCTTCTTGGTTGGCCCAATCATGGCTTCTCGCTCCCGGAAGAGAGAGCAAGACGGCCGCGAATGTGGTACTCTTTCTCGATAGCCGACGCGATGAATTCCGCGTCGGCTTCGCCAAGAACGGTAGTGCCGTCAGGCTGGCGGATTTCGGGTCCGCATGTTCGTGCAATGCGGGCGCAGTCGGCCGCCACGCGCCTAGTGATATCCTTCACGGAACGCTCTGTCAGCTTCATAGCTTTTCTCCTTGCTGGGGAGAAGCGGCCAGCATTACAGATGCTGCTTTCGTCACAGCGTCCGGGGGTGCCTTCTCCTCGGTATCGGAAGGTGGGGAGGCGAAGAGGGGGACTACCTCGAATAAGTTTGCGTCCCAATCGTCAATAAGCTGTTCAGACTCGGCGGCCACGCAATGCTCATCAAACACGGCCTCGCCAGTCTTTCGATCACGAACGCCGAACATGAAGGGCTTAGTGGCATCAGGGGTATCCGCGCGGATTGTGTCGGCTATTTCTGCCGCCCACGAATGAAGGACTTCCGCATCCATCGAAGGGCGGTATTCCTTGGCTAATGCGGCAAGCCTCGCCTCTCCGCCCCCCGCTGCTATAGGGGTGCTGAATTCCTCGCAGAAGCTGGCAATGAGATCCGCGAAGCGGTGGAGCGCGTCACGCTTGAACGTGATGTTCCAGGTGCGCGGGCCGTACTCCATGCCACCGGCTTCCTTCGCCAGCCGCTCGATAACGGTTTGGGTCAGCGTCTCCCTGTTCATGCCCGTGCCTTCCTCAAAATCTCGATGCACTTCGCTGCATCCCCGGTGTTTTCGTATAGCTTGATGGCGAGTTCGAACGGGTCGATGCCGTGGGAGCGCCACCAGCCGAGTTCGTCACCGTGATCGTGCTGCGCGTCGTGTTCAGCGCGCGTCAGAGGTACCGTCCAGCAGTCCGAAGCCTTCTGCCCGCCGCCTGTGCGCTTCTTGTTGTGGATCGGGCTTCCTGCCGAGATATGTGCAGGGTCACAGCCGAAAGCCCCTGAGATGGCCGAAGGCAGTTTGCGGATGAAGGCAAGGTGCGCTTCGTCCTTGAACGACTTGGTTGCCTTGCCGGATTTATCCTTGCTGAAGGCCTCGGGGTGATATGCGAAGCGCCCGGCCATCACCTCACCCCTTCCCGAAACTCTCGGTCAAACTCAGACGCAACCTGCTCTTCCACCCAAGCCATGTATTGATCCCTCTCGAAAGCCTGGACCAATTCAAGGTGAGGTGGAGTATCGACTTTGTTGGGTTGACGGCGCCAATAGGCTTGGACGGGGATGAGGCGGGTCATGCTACTTTCCTCCGCTCGGGCTGGCCGATCAGCGAAGGATCGTCTGGGATGGTCAGGATCACGCCCTGCTCTGAGAAGTGCCGGAATATCTCATCGAGGTAGGCGGTCTTCTGCTTGGTCGTCATGATCCTCGTGACAGGGAGGTCCAACGGTTCCGACATGATGGCAATCTTCTGCTCGTAGGAGAGCGGCTTGACCACGGCGTCATACTTCGCGCGGAATTCCTCGTTCTCGGCACGGAGCATCGGAACGCCAAACCGCAGTTTGCAATAGCCGCGCCAGTATTCGGCTTTCTCGTCTGGCATCTGCTCGGCAATCTCCGTCATCCATTTGCGCTGGAGACGGTTCTGTGCCGTCGTGCGGTGCTTGCCTGGGGCGAGCGTAGCCGTGAACGGCAGTTTCTGAGCCTGAATGAACAGGATCAGCATCTGGCGGGCCTGCTCAGTGTCTACAAACCTATCTGACATCACCGCTGTTCCTTTTTCTGAAAGGCAAGGCTCTGAAACCTTCCCTTGGCACCTTCCTTGGTCCACGCGGATACCCAATACTCGACGCCATCAATGAGCGCGGTCCCCTTCGCGTGCGGGTGAGAATCCTTCTCCCGCTTGTCATTCTTGAAGAGCGTCCCGCTGTTGTCTTTTTGCTCGTAAGCCATGGTCAGCCTGCATTGAGAGGATGCTGGGAAAGGTCGCGACGAGTTGGCCGATCGCCGGGGAATGTGTCATCGTCATCCGGCTCGCTCGCGGCCAGTTTCCGCAAGACAGCTTCCGCCTTGTCGAAGGTCTCGGCGGCGGCGTCGCACCATGCCGGGGGCCACTTGTCGCGACCGGAGGTTTTTGCCCACACACCACGCAGTGTCATGAGCGAGGCGACAGAGCGGCATTCGCTGATGTCGTGCTCCATCTGCGGCCAGATATCGTCGCGCTTCAAAGCTGCGCTTGACGTGCGCGTCGCCGGGCCTGTGACAGTGTTGGGCGTGCTGCTGCCAGGCCGCTCCATCGCTGCTTCGCCGTCATCGTCGGTCGGCGGCAGGCCAAGCATGGCCATGAGGGAATATCGGCAGCCATAGGTGATCGCAGAGCCGACGCCTTGCGGATCGCGCTTGCCGAGAGGAACATGCAGCGTGGCCTTCATCCACTCGCCAGACGAATGGACAAGCATCGTGGTCACTTCCACCGAACCGTCGATCACCATTCCAGGCGCCTGCACAAAGGCAATGCCAGCCTCTTGAAGAGCCGGGCGCGCGGTGTCGATGACATTCTCCAGCGTGGCGTAACTGCTCTTGAAATGCGGGTTCTTGGCGTTCTTGTGCACGCCGCTGATGCCGCCCTGAACCTTGATAATCGCAGCGGTCAGGGCTACAATCTGTTCGCTAGTTTCGATCATTGCTGTAACTCCCAAATGTAGCGCTGCCAGTACCAGCGAGCGGTCCTAACGAGGCGGTTGACTTCACGGAGATTCCCATCGCGCTTCACGTCGCGCGCTGTGTTCAAGAGCCCAAGAGCACACGACCGGCAAGCTTTCGCGTAATCGCTCATGCTGCCAATTCCTTCGGCTGGAGTGCTTGTCTGTCTGCTGCTACGCGCCTGACGATCCGCTCGGCTTCGTCGGGATGGACGCCGGCAGTCAGGAGCAGGTCGTATTCGTGAAAGCGCCTCTCCCAATCGGTCGAAAAGCGGAGCAGTCGGGCGGCTTCGAGGAGGTCCATCACGCGGCCTCAGTCTCTTTGGCCGTGCGCTTCTTGTCGTTCTCCCAATTGTATTCTCGGTAGTCCTTGACGGCTTCGAGGATAGCTTCCTTGTCGCCTGCCTCATCGATCGCACCGAACAAGTCGCCAAGGCTCCAAAGCATGCGCTGGGCTCGGCTCTCGGATTCTTTGGCCTCTTTCAGAGCGGCGCTATCAAGTTCGTAGTCGCTTATGGCGAGGCTCTTGTTGTAGAGCGTGGTGATCCGTTCGGACGTAGTGTTGACTTCGTTTGCCTTGAACTCGGCGGATAGCTTGGCAGATGCCTCATTGTCGAAAAGGTCGCTCTCGCGGTATACGCTTCCGCTTCCGACGCCAGTTTCCCAGCACATGTACCGGTTGCCGGTGTCGTAGGAATCCGGCGCGGTGTTGACTTGGATGCTGCCGATGGTCAGGCGCTCGACGGCTGGAACATGGGCCGTATAGTCGAGCGTCAATTCGTCTCGGGAATTGTAGGACGCAGAGCAGCGCGGACAGCCGAATTCGTACTCTGTGCCGGCAGGAGACGTGGCCTTCCACTTCCGCGTCCCAAGGCAATCAGGACACGGATGTTTCTTGCGTGTCGAAACGGTGCCAGCCCGGTAAACTGTATCGCCGACTGAGTATTTCGTGGTAATCGTAGCCATCAGATTGCCTCATAGGTGTCAGGATCGACCTCAAGCATGTCGAGGTCTTCAGCGGGGATACCGCGCTTGAGTTGGCCAACTGTGAGAGATCCGACGCGGTAGGATTTGCCGCCAGTCGAGACGATGAAGTCCGGGCCAAGCAGACCACCGAAAATCTTGGTGATGACGCGCCAGTCCGGCGCAAGTGTCTCTGCCATTAAGTGATAGGTACGGTGGAAGGCGTTCACGATTGCACCTGAAGCGGATCGTCGGCAAAATCGAACACTGTGTGCGGCTCCGGCTGGCCGTCATCGACATGGATCGGGTTGAGTTTGAACAGGCCACCACCGGCATAGTCGCAGGGCTGCTTGTCGCCCCATACGTGGCCAATATCGCCCTTCCGGTAGCGACCGACACATGAGAAGGCGACGGCACCTTCTGGCGCTCCAGCGTCCTGCCAGTCCTTAACGCTGGCGACGTGTCCGCAAGACGGGCATTTGAACCTCCAGAGATGCGTTTCGTCTCCGTAGCGCTCGCGACCAGCAGCTAGCCAATCTGCCTTTTCAATCTTCGTTGTCATCTGCGTTCCTTCTCGGTCTGCGGTGTGTTGGCGAGGGGTGTCAGGCGGCGGGAGCCAGCCAGAGACGGTTCGCTTCCCGGAAAATCGGATGCGTCCAGTCATCCTCTTCGGTCACGGCATCCATGCCGTTGAGGATGTCGCCGAGGGTTTCCATGATCTGGGCCGTGCGCTTTCCGACTATGTCGGCGATGTCTTTCGCGCCTTCCGAGACCTCACCGAGGTACATTCGTTCGTAGTCGTGATGGATGCCGGAAAGAGCGTCAGCGAGATGAGCGACAACCCGGCACTGGTTCGCTATCTGTTTCATCAATTCTGGTGTTGCGGTGGCGTTCATCTTCAATCTCCGTTCCGGTCTGCGGTGTGTTCTTGAACCTCATCGGCAAGTTCCATCGCCTGCCGGTAACGGCATGTCGGCAAGTGCATATGCACGTCGGGCGATTTTGTATTGCAGTTGCAGGCACCTTGCCCGAGCAGCGCTATGCGGTTAGCTAGCGATGCGCCGCCCGTGAGGCGCGACTCTGCTGCTTTGTGCTGCTCTTCGACCGCGCGGAGGAGGATCCGTAGATCTTCTACATTGACATCGATCTCGGTCCACATGTCCGCGCGCTCACCCTCATTGGCGAGTTGGAACGCCACATCGGCATCGAACGACGCAATATTCTCGCGGATGCGGGCTATTGCGTTGGACAGCAGGGTTGCCTGAATAGGCGGCTCTTGCATCGGGCAGTGATAGACAGGCGGGTTAGCACCGGCGCAGTCGCCACCGCACACAGGACAGTCGCGTCCTTCGTTTTCTTGCTCTGGAGACCTCTCCGCGTAACCGCTGTCCGTCTTCCACTGGTCGTATGTCATCTGGTTGCTCCTCGGCGGTCTGCGGTGTGTTCTTGGTTGCGTGAGAGGGGTTTAGAGGCGCCGCAAATGCCGCAAGTCTCGCCGGGTTGGAGACGATCAATGCAACGTGTCGGAGTAGGCTCGATGGTTGAAGCTGTAGCCTCGACACAGCAGCGCGGGCAGCATTGGGGAGCGCCACAGCGGTAGCACTGGTCAATCAGGCCCGTGCCGCACGTCTCGCAGGTGAATCCGTTGGTGGTCATCATTTCATTCCTGCAATGCGCTTGGCGATTTCCTGGCAAGCCATCTGCCAGCCATCTTGCGTTCCGCCGTTGTCGTAGGAGCCGTTTGGCGCGTCTTCGTAAGCAGCCTCGGCAATGCGAGCGGCAGCACGGGAGGCGCCTGCCTCTATCTCGCCCTCGTGTTCTTCGATGACATCTACGAACCCGCGCCATTCGTCATCGTCGTTGTCGACCAGGCCGCGCTTGAGAAGCCAGACCCAAACTTCCTTGTGGAATGTTTCCAGTATTTCGACGCGCTCGCGTTCTTCGGCATCTTGACCGGCGGACGCCTCTTTCCACATCGAAAGGTAGTGGTCGCGCATGCCTTCCGTTTCGGCCAATTTTGCTGCCAGCGCGTGGGCTTCGTTGCCTTTGGCCTCCGTGCCGTCCTTGAAGCCGTCGCCGTAGCCGCGCATGTATTCATCTTTCTTGGCGCTCATGACGCTTCCGCTCCGTGAAACCCACTAAAAGCTTTCCAGCGGTCTCGCGTTTCCCCGCCCTCGCTGACCGAGCAGACGATTGATGCCCATGACGCCGGGTCAATGTTTTGGTCTTCCCAAGTCCACGGGGCATGCGGATCACTCGATATCGGGCGGAATATGCGAAGGCGCACCGAGCCGTCAGGCATCCGCTTGAAGAACAACCCGTTGGCCCAATGAAAGCCACCGTCGTTGTAGGCATCCATCAGCGCTTGGTCGCGAGCCGTGTCGGCTGACTGCCCGGCGTCGAGCCGCTTCTGTGCGTAGAGCAGCGGCGTTATGTATTCGTCTTTCTTCGGGGTCATGGCTATCTCCATCTTCTCCAGAAAGTCACGAGCCATCGTGGCTATCTCTTCGCGCGAGTAGGCATCGACAGCCGTGCAGCAAGTGGCCAATGCATGGGCTGCTTTAAGGGTGGAGTTCGTGACTTGATTGGGGGTCATGAACACTGGTCGTATGTCATCTGGTTGCTCCTCGGCGGTCTGCGGTGTGTTCTTGGTTGCGTGAGAGGGGGTTAGGACGTGGCCTTGGAAACAGCCGCAGCGGCCTGCTGGAGCACCGCCAGCGGCACTCGAATGGTGAGGCTGTCAGCCGAACCGGAGACGATCCATTCCTCTTTCAGATTGAAGGCTTGGAGCGCTGCCAGCATGTCAGGCGCGGCGGCTATCAGCCGGGCATTGGCCTCTGTCTCGTAAGCGCGGGGAGGGCCAAGGCTGGTGCTCGTGCCGACATGGCAGATGCGATCCCGCATGCCTTTGCCGCCCATGACGAGGAAAGTGTGCGCCTCCCATGGGCCTTCGGTATGCTTCGTCTCGCTAGCCATTGTCGTCGTTCTCCAGATGCTCAGACCGAAGCCTTTTATGGATGGTTGGATCAGGTGGATTTGGAAGCTGTGGCATCCTTGAACCCATCGCCATAACCGCGCATATAGTCGTCCTTGCGCTGGTTATGCGGCTTGCTCGTGCTCAAGGTATCGGGGTCTTCGTCCATAGCCTTGGCGATCAGCCTGCGAAGCGCCACGGCTGCATCTCTGACGTCGCCGCCGTGCTTTCGAGCCAGCATCGCCAGACGTGTATCGACGGCGGCCAGCGTATCGACCATATGGCTGTTGATTGCCAATGTGACGCGAGCCTTTCGCAGAAGATCGGGAATGTTCGTTGGGGCTTCCATTGTCTCGCTCCTGGCTATGGCCGCTTGCTGACGAACACAGGAACGTCGTCATCGTAGTGCGAGAATTTCGTGTCAGGACAGAACGTCGCCCCGTGACACGGGCACCCCCACCCCATGCGCATGTTTCTGTCTTCAGGAGTTTCCGAAGGTGTTGCGGCTCCTTCTATCTGGCGTCTCGTCAGTGGTTTGTTGCTGGCGTTCATGTCCGGTCTCCAGATGCAAGGGGGTGTCAGGCGGCTGTGGCCTTAGAAAACTTGACGGTGTCCCCGACCGGAAGATCGTCGAGCCAGCGGTCAGCATCGACCTTCCTGATCACAACTCTGCGGCCGACCTTTCGGTACTGAAGACGGCCTTCGCTCATCTCCTCGTAAGCGAGCGATCTGCCGACGCTGTAGGCGGTGCAGAATTCCTCTATGGAGAAGGCTTGCTTGATTATCGTCATGTCCAAAACCTCAGTGGGTATGGATCATATGTAGCGCCAATCGCTACGCACTGTCAACAGGTATGTAGCGATAAAAGATACATTTATTGACAGCGCCGCCGAATGCGCGCAAAAGAAAAGCGCCGGAGGGATGATCCTGCCGGCGCGCGCAACGGTTCGATATCAAATGGATAAGTCAGCGATTATGTATCACGGCTTTCAGACCGGAACAATCGCAAATGCCGTTGCGCGGCGCAAAATCGCACAATCCCTTGTGTCTGCTCGGAGGTTCCCGGCAAGGGCTGGTGTTGAGGGCGCTCGGCGCGGCGGTTTTCCAAGGGACTTGGATCGCCAGCTCGATCAATCCGAAAACACAATCCCAAGCGGTGCCGGCACCAGTCTTACCGGACAGGACTCGACGGGGCATGACGGGCCCGACCGGAAACACGAGGAAGGCACCTCGCCGGTAAACCATAGGCACTGAAGCACCACGACCAACTCACGCGCTGTGGCGCGGAGCCGGCTGTAAGATCGGGCGACTTTACCCATCGCCATTGTGATCGCCGGGGGCAGCGGAGAGGCGACCTCCGTTATCAAAGATCGAGCCTATGGGGGATTTCGAGGACGACGGATGCTAGGCGGCCCCGCAAGGGCTGCGCCTTCGGGTGGTGCAGTACCCGTCTATGCTAGAGCTATGCCTGAATGGCTCAATACCGGGGTTTTGTCCAGTCGATCGGCGCGGCCCACTCCACGACTTCATCGATCATATCGGCATACAGGGTGTTGACGCTCTGCAGGGTCCAGGTGCGCTCAGTCGTGCCCTTACGCAGCACCTTGACGAAGATCCGGCCATCGCCGAGCTGCACCACGGCCCGCTTGTTCACCATGGCGTCAGGCGGCAGGAGCTTGCTGTAGTAGAGCAACTCGCCTTCCTCGTAGGCAGGGAACATCGAATCACCCGAGACGCGAACTGCGACGGTGCCAGGCTTGGCCTCTGCCGGCGCGGGGACTTCGTTGTCATCGCCATCGTCTATCGCATAGACGGCCTGGCCGGCCCCGACCTTGCCCTTGAGCGGCACCATGATCTCAGTCGGCGCTGCCACGCCCGTGATTTTCTGGATTTCGATAAGCTCGTCGCCGGCTATTGCCCGCGTGCCCTTGGACATCTTGTTGACGGCTGCGCGGTCAATGGACCGGCCAAGGCGTTCGGTCAGCAGCCGCGCCATCTCGACTTGCGACATCTCTTTCGCGTCCAGCGCGTCTCGTAGCCAATCTGACAACATGAAAAACCGATAGCCTGACAGGCCCCCGGCGTATATTTCCGTATTCGCTACAAAACCTCTTGCGTTTGTTGCTTTTATCGCTACACTACGCAGCATGGAACCAGCCCGCACAATCATTTCGAACCTCGGTGGACCGAACGCAGTCGCGAAGATTGCGGGCGTTCACCGCACCCGCGTCTCCAACTGGATGCGCGCCAAGGAAGCCGGAGGCACGGGCGGCATGGTCCCCTTCAAGCATGTCCCGGCCATGATCGCGGCAGCCAAGGAGCGCGGCCTCGAACTGAGCGCCGACGACTTCCTGCCGCCGGTAGCGGAACAGGAAGAAGCCTCGCAGGAGCAGGCGGCTTGATGTCAATGCAGCCACATGGGGTTGAGCCGGCGAACCACGCCCTGTTCGTGAACCGGGATCAGCATGGACTGACGGATTGCGTCGGGGACTTCCAGCAACGGCATGATGATGTTGACGCGGGGGACTCGCAGGATCGTACCGCACTTCTGCACGCGGTTGATGTAGCAAATGAAGCTGGCGTTCCCGCCGCCGATCAAGTCGATATGGTCCAGCCCCGACACGTAAATGTCGGCGGCAAAGTCGTCTCCGCTCATGGTTTTCTCCCCGCCAGCATTGTTGGTTTTGTAGCCGGCAAGAGAAGGGAACCACGGTCTGATACCGTACACAACCGTCCATTAGTGGGGCATCACGGATTATCACCGTTCGGTAAGAATATTGGTGAACACGCCGTAAACGGCTGCAACTGGAGGGCGGTTGCATGATCGACACCCGAAATCATTACAGGGCTGTTCCAGTGAAAAATGACGATTGTTGGCGCGTCCAGTTCAGGCGCTTCTTTTGGCCTTTCTGGAAGACGTTTCGCTGGGCCGGCGATGTCGAAAGGGCGCGCGAATACGCAATCCAGCACGCCAACGGCGAGACCCGCACTACGATCAATTTCGGGCGGCTCCCAGCATGACCAACCCCTCCACCCAGATATCGCGCAAGAGCGCGCAAGCCAGTTCCACCCGGTCCGCCACTTTCGGCGGGTTCGGCGGCAATCCGAGCATACCAAGCATCGAAGCAGACGGCGCAAAAATGGAGGGGCGCGCTAACGCTCGTCCAGACCGGGCAGCGAAAGCTGGCATTTACCCCGTCAATTCGAAGCAAGCCGCCAATCAGTTTCTGGAGACCGCCGCCTGGGCGCTGGCCTTCATCTACGTCATGCTCGTGGTCCTGCCAGCATGACCCAATCACTCATTACCCCGGCGCACGTTGCCGAGCCTCTGCCCACGCACGGCAAGCTCGTTATCGTGAAAGCGTTCTTGGAACAAATCTGCGCCGGTCGCGGACGGGTGCTCCAAGGCATCACAGGGTCCCTCAGAGCCCAAAGCAACCCCGTCCGCATCCAATCCGTCGCACTCTCCTCCCGCGACGGTAGACTGGCGGCCAGAACCTTTGAGCGCAGCGGACCCAACACTGTTGGCGCTCGGGCTCTGGCCGCCATTTTCCAGCAACTGCGCTGGATCCTGAATTTCAGCCGGCGCTTGAAGGTGCCCGGCAACCTTTCTTGCTTTCCGCTCGTCAATGGCTCTGCAAAGCCGACGAACGGCGTCGCTCTCGCTCTCAAATTCTCGCCAATTCCTTTCGTTGCGGCTGCTGCTCATGTTGTGAACAGTAGCAACGGAGTTGGCGCGTGTCCGACAAAAGAGTTTCCGAAACAGGAAAGAATGTTTCCGAGGATAGCATGAGTACAGCGTTGATGGAAGCTGCCCAATGGGCAGATGAGCTAATGGAGGCCGAGACAAAATCTCGGCGTGAGAAGGAGTATGTGGTTCGCGATCGTCTTGCCGGGAAAATCGGCGTCAACGAAAGCTACCTGTATCGCCTTCAATACAAGATCGAAGAAATGAACGACGTTAAGGGCTCGGTGTATCGGGCCTTGATGATTGCCCGGCATGCTTACGGGTTGGTCAGTGAGGCCGGTGAAGCAGCCTACCAAAAAGAAAAGGCACTGGCGGATGCGCGCAATTCGAAACTGGCTGGCCTGGCTGCTGCTGTGGCTGGACCGCAAAATCAGAGGGAAATGAGATGATGGATGTCGAGTTTACAGGAACGAGCCAGACCGTGGCCGCCGGCCAGCTTCGCGCCTTCATAGAGCGAATCGAGCGCCTGGAGGAGGAGAAGAAAACCATCGGCGACGACATCAAGGAGGTCTTTGCCGAGGCGAAGGGAACCGGCTTCGATACGAAGGCCATCCGGTCGATCATCAAGCTTCGCAAGAAGGACCAGACCGAGCGTCAGGAGGAGGAAACAATCCTCCAACTCTACATGACCGCCATCGGCATGGCCTGACGCCTCCTAATCCCCAAACACAGAGGGAATACACCCATGCACACGAGAGCCGTTCGCCGATGGGGGGACAATGACCGACACTTCGGGCCATTCACTTATGCGCGGGACAAGCACTATCGGCCAATGGCTATGGTGCTGTCCTCTGCCGAGGAGGAATACCCAGGCTGCAATCTCCGTGTCAGCGCGTTTGGGCGCACGTTGATCATTGAACTGCCGACCATCATCAAGCCATATCATGAGAAGGTCGAGGCCAAGTCTTGGGATGCGGCCACGATCGAGCGCTTGGGACGCGACTGGTATTGGAACATTGATCGGCGGCAGTACGGGTTCACGTACTCCGAAGGCCATTTGAATATCTACCTCGGGCGGCAAACGAACGATAGCAGCACAACGCAGGATTGGGGCATGTTCCTGCCATGGACGCAGTGGCGTCACGTTCGGCACAGCTTCTATGGCCTCCAAGGCGAGCATCTGTTTGACGAGCCGCAAGGCGGGATGGCTAAGCTCGGCGGGGATGAGTGGCGCGCACGCTGGGACGCTCAACAGGCGCGTGAAGCTTCCGTCCCGACTGCGCAATTCGCGTTCAAGGACTTCGACGGCGAGGACCTGACAGCAACAACCAAGATCGAAGAGCGTGAGTGGAAATTCGGCACAGGCCGGTTCAAGTGGCTGTCACTGTTCCGCAAGCCTAAAATCCGCCGCTCGCTCGATCTCGACTTCTCCGGTGAGACCGGAGAACGCAAGGGATCGTGGAAGGGCGGAACGATGGGCCATTCCATCGACATGCTTCCCGGCGAACTGCACGAGTCAGCGTTCCGCCGCTACTGCGCAGCCAACAAGATGACGTTCGTCGGGGTCGCTACATGATCACGGAAAACGAAATCCGCCTCTCCCAAGCAGGCTATCCCCAACCAGAACCAGAAACCAAAGCATGGTGGCGCGGGATGTTCCTCATAGCACTCGCTACTGTTGCTGCGGTGGGGTTTGCATGGGCTGCGTATCGGGCTGTTTTGGCTTGGATGGCTGTATGACGCGCGTCGAGCTGCCGTTCCCCGTTCCTTTGTCTGCCTGCTTCACCAATGCAGCGGGCAGGGGACGTGTGCCGACATCTCGATACAAAGCCTGGCAGCAGGAAGCGCTATGGATGCTGAAGGCTCAGCGCGCCAAGCCCGTCGAAGGGCTTGTGTCTATCTTCATCCGCCTCGTTGCCCCTGACAAGCGGCACAGGGACGCAGGGAACTGCGACAAGGCCGTGGGCGATATCCTCGTAAAGGCCGGGCTAATCCAGGACGACAGCAACCGCTATGTGCGGCGCCTGACCTATGAATGGGCTGAAGACGGTCCGGCCTGCGTCGTCATCATACAGCAAGCAGAGGAGGCAATGGCCGCATGAAAGACGCTCGATTTATTCTAGGTCATGCAGGCGTCAGATATTGGGAAGACGCCGAGGTCAATGGTGTCGAGGATGAAGACGGGACGTTGATCCCTGGTCGCGAAGGCGACCGGTGGAAGGTCAAGATCGATCTGCCTACCGGCAAGGTGGTCGACTGGCCTGAAGGAACGACCGCCGACATCCATTACAAAGTCTGTGACGAAGGCGAATACTGGCTGCTCGACGCCGCCGGCAACAAGATCGCCTATCGTGAGGGATACGTTCCCGGCGACTTCCTCTGCCACGGCGACAATGGCTATGGCGACTACATCATCCTGAAGGTCGGCCCTGATGGGCAGATAGCGGACTACGAGCGGCCCGAGATCGTGCAGGAAGAATGGTCGCCCGCATGAGCCTAGAGACACGTCACGCCATCCTAGACGCGCTGCTAACCGTTCTGGATGAGGAGAGAGCGCTTGCCGTGATCGAGCATCGCCGAATCACCATTCGCAAGCCTTTGACCCTCTATGCGGCAAAGCTCCTCGCCAAACGGTTTGCGGAATGGGGAGACGGCAATGAAGCGGCGGACATGATGATTGAGCGCACTTGGCAAGGTTTCGATTCATCTTGGGTTCGCGATAGGCCACGCCCGGCGCTCACAGGCAACGGCATGATCGACGCGTTGATGAGGCACTGAATGAACTCGCTCGCTCCAATCAACGGGAAGTCTCTCGTCCCGCTCTCGGTAGATGAGGCCAGGCAGCCGCTTGCAGTGCTGTTCGCAGGCTATCCGGAGCCGTGGACAGACAAGAGCGCCGTCCACGCTCAGAAGCTCATAGACGCCAAGGTATCGGCCTATCTGCTGGCTCTCCAGGGCCTTCCGGCATGGGCAATCGAAACCGCCGTTAAGGATTTCATCCAGGGCCGTGTCGATCGCAAGCGCCGCGACAAGCTGCCGACAGCGGAAGAAGTTGCCGCCCTGTCTCGGGAGCATGTGACGCAGGAGGCGGCGCGTCAATCAACGGCCCGCCAGCGCCAGGATCAAATAGCCGAATCCCAAGCCTTCGAAGCCAGGAAAGACCGGCTGAAAACCCCTGAAGGCGAGGCAGAGAAAGAGCGCGTCATGGCGCTTGTTCGCCAAGCAGTGAAACCGATCGATTGATGCGGCGCCCGGTCATCGACCTCCTGAAGACCATGGAGGGATGGGAAGACCGGGAATGCATCACCCACGTGAAACGGAGAAAGATCCATGCCGCAAGAGCGCTACAGCAGCAACGAATGGGGCCTGTCACAGATCGAATATGCGCAGAGGGAGAAGCATCGCCTTCGGGAGCGGATGAAGAAGAGAGCCCAGAGAGCGCGGATCAAGATGACGCCGCCGCCGATGGTCTGTGAGCAACTTGTGGAAAAGTATGTCACGTTTCGGTTAAAAGGCCAAGACATTCAAGAACTTGATATAGTCGCAGTTGTCACGAAGACATTCAAGCGACCGGACCCGATGAGCCGATATTATCCGCCTGTTGCCGTGCCTATGTCGTTGCCCTGGGTGTCGATGCTTTATGGAGCGCGCTGATGCACATGACATGGGAAGAGCAGGCCACGGTCATCATTGCGTCAATCGACGCGACTCTTTCGCCGGATGCCAGCATCAAGGATCGCAAGCGCGCCCTACTCGCCGGCAAGCCATACGAGTATCGCGTAACCTCGTGGGGCAGCAAAACATGGGGAAGGGCGCAGCGCAAATATCTCGCCAAGTTTGGGCCGAAGTCTGACGCCGCCGTTCCTCCTAAGCATCTGTCGCCGCTCGAACGCCTGATGGCAGCTTCAAAAGCCGCTTCCGGAGCCTCTACATGACCAAACACACAGAGATACCGGATGATATCCGAGAGAAGGCGCGAGCAATTGTCTATCGCTACCCGATGGCAGAGCGCGATCAACTAGCGATGGTAGCAGAAGCTCTAATGCAGGAGCGTGAGCGGTGCGCTGCGTCTGCAAAGAAATGGTTGGACGATGGATATGACCCATTTGACCCGAGTTATTCAAGATACCTGGGGGAGGGTGTAGCGGCCGCCATTCGCTCTCCACAGCCTGACACACAGGAGGGGACATGAAAGCTAAAACACGTGCGCAGCGCCGTGGCCGCATTCGCAAGGCAGGTGCAAGGGAAAGCAACGGCCAGCTTCAGCGCCCATCTGTCGCCGAGATCCGCCATGCCACTGTAGAGGCTCGCATGCGGCAACACGGGCTCACCCTCGTCCAGGCAGGCGACAGACTGGCAGGCTATGAGATCGGCCGCCTGTATCTGCGCAAGCAAATTGATCTGGTGGACGTGGAAGTCTGTGACGACTATGTACAGACGGTCGCGCGCTTCATGAGCCTGACGAACCCGCAGCACCCATTCCCCAAGGCAATGGACTATCTCATGACCATCAAGGGGCAGGGAGGCGAACCAAGCTCGGAACAGATCACGCGCGCCCGCAACCGCTACAACGAATGGTTGCTGCCACTGCGAGGCGACCAAGAGTTGGGCATTCCGCCACAGGTCTCGGGCAATGCGCTGATGACGTTCCACGGCGTGGTATTCTATGATCACCCTGCGGCTGGTAATGTCGAGCCGGTCAGGGAATGCATTGCGGCGCTGAGGAAAAAATTCAGGTGAACTGGCAACCGATCGAAACCGCGCCAAAAGACGCAAGCCGCGTGCTCGTATCTTGGGGCAATCCGGCAGAAGACGCAACATTTTGCCGGTGGTTTCTCAATCGTAGAACCGGCACGGAGTTCTGGAACGATGAGATCGAACTAGATCACTACGAGAACGAAACCAATCCGCCAAAATACTGGCTGCCGCTTCCAGGCATCGCGCCTTAAATGAAACGGCCCGTTCCGTATTGACACCGCCCCGCAAATCAGGTCATGTGTGAAATGCACGGTGAGAAATCGTGCAAACGCAAAAGCCGCCAGGGTTCCCGCCCCAGCGGCTTTTTTCATTTCCAGCCGGTTAGGAGCGGCCTCAATGATGATCAGGAACATAAACGAGTATTATAATAACGGCAAGGCTATGCCGACGACAAAGGGCCGCCCGCGCTTGCGGAATGAACGTTCTGAGTGTGGCCAGACCAAGAAAAGGCCGCGAGATGCCCACGTCACAAAGGGCATCTTTGTTTATTTCATCGCCGGAACCGGTCGCACGACTGTCAAGGTTGGCAGGACAACGAACCTAACCAAGCGCATTGAGAGCATCCAGATCGGAAATCCCGAGACAGTTCGGGTTGCTGCCCTTATTGAGGTGGCTTCGGTCGAAGACGCCAAGGCTGTAGAGCAATTCCTGCATCGGAAGTTCAAGGGCGCAGGAAGACATATCGGCGGGGAATGGTTCCGCTTGTGGCCCAATGATGTTGGAGACGCCTGTCTCCTTTGCGGTATCGAATTCGCGGGCAGAGCGACTGCGCGGTTTGTGGCTGGCCTCGCCGCTGACGAAGAGAATCGCGACCACAACCGGACCTATGTCTCGGGATCCGGCTATGCTGGGCGCAACCATGGGCTTCGCTAGCCAACAATTCGCCAGCACGGCCCGCCTTGAGCGGGTGCATTTGATTTGAGGCCAGACGATGGCTGAAAGCACCCGCAGGCTGGAGCAGTTGTCCGATGCGGCGGCGTCCGAATATCTCAGACGGTCGTCTCTCACCTATACTGCCGTTGAAAACAGAGACCGGAGCAGAGAATGCGCGAAGACAATCTCAAGCCATTCCAGAAAGGCCAATCCGGAAACCCAGGCGGCCGGCCAAAAGGCATCGCGGCAATCGCTCGCGAGCACAAGGACAGGGCGATCGAAGTGCTCGTCAAGGGCATGTCTGACGATGATGCTCGCGTTCGCATCACGGCGGCCAAGGAGATCCTGGACCGTGGCTATGGCAAGCCGCTGACGATGACCGCCGACGTAACGAACAAGATCGAGGATTTCGATGACGAATCTCTCGACGCTGCAATCTCTGTCCTCAAATCAGCAATTGGCACTGATGTCGAAGCTGGTAGCGGAGAAGCTGCGCAGACTTCGCACTAATCGCCTCAAGGACTATCAGCCCTACGCCAAGCAGCGCGAGTTTCATGCGGCTGGTGATCACCGTGAACGGTTGTTCATGGCGGGGAACCAGCTCGGCAAGACGCTTGGTGGTGCGGCCGAATGCTCGATGCACCTGACTGGCGAATATCCGGATTGGTGGGATGGCAGGCGCTTTGACAAGCCGGTTATTCTAATTGCTGGGTCGGAATCGGCGGAACTGACACGCGATGGCGTGCAAAGGCTGCTGGTAGGCCCGCCAGACCGTGAGGAGGAATGGGGCACCGGCTTCATCCCGCAGCGCTGCATCGCCACCAGAACGCGCCGCATGGGCGTTTCCAATGCGCTGGACACGGTAACGGTCCGGCATGTGTCGGGCGGGTTCTCGACACTCTACCTCAAGAGCTATGACCAGGGCCGCTCGAAGTGGCAGGCCAACACGGTTGATTTCGTCTGGTTCGATGAAGAACCGCCAGAGGACGTTTATTTCGAGGGCATCACCAGAACCAACGCCACCAAGGGCTCGGTGATGGTGACATTTACCCCGCTCAAGGGCATGTCGTCGGTTGTCGCGCGGTTTCTGCTGGAGGAGAGCATGGAACGCAAGACGATCACCATGACCATTGAGGACGCCGAGCACTATACGGACGAAGAGCGCCGCAAGATCATCGAAAGCTACCCCGCGCATGAGCGGGAAGCCAGAACCAAAGGCATTCCAACGCTAGGTTCCGGCCTCATCTTCCCGGTGATGGAAGAAGAGATTATCTGCCAGCCGTTCGCTATCCCGCCGATTTGGCCGCAGATCGTTGGCATCGATTTTGGGTATGACCATCCATTCGGTGCTGCAAGACTAGCATGGGATCGAGACGCGGACATCGTTTATGTGACTGCAGTCTATCGATCGCGGCAGACTACCCCAATCTTCCATGCCGCTTCGATCAAACCCTGGGGTGATTGGATACCGGTAGCATGGCCACATGACGGCCTACAGCACGACAAGGGCTCGGGCGAGGAACTTGCCAAGCAATACCGCTCGCAAGGCCTGAACATGCTGGCAGAGCGCGCCACATGGGAAGACGGCGGCAATGGTGTTGAAGCTGGTGTCTCCGAGATGCTGGACCGCATGCTGACCGGTCGGTGGAAGGTGTTTTCTACCTGTGTCGAGTGGCTTGAAGAGCGCCGACTGTATCACCGCAAGGACGGCAAGATCGTCAAGGAACGCGATGACGTGCTGTCAGCTTCTCGTTACGCGCTGATGATGCTCCGCGAGGCCATCGTGTCGAAGCCGAAGACGCCGACGAATACGCGAGCCAAGGCGCTCGGACGCTCCATCGTTTAACCACAGGTTGCATCGTCTCGATTGAATATGCCTCGGCGCCGCCGGGTTATACCAATCTGCGGTTGAAAAGGACTGATTTATGGCTAAAGCGGAGGCTGACAACACGAAGAAGCCGACCGCCAGCAAGCGCATGGGCGAGGGCGATCTCAAGGCGCTTGTCTCACGTGAAATCTCGCTTGCCCAGTCCGATCGCGGCCTATCGAGCAAGAAGCAGACCAAGGCGCTGGAATACTACCAGGGCAAGATGAAGGATATTGTTGCCGAGGAAGGGCGCTCCAGCGCTGTCTCGCGTGATCTGGCCGACACTATGGGCTGGATGCTCCCGGGTATCATTCGTGTGTTCACTGCCTCGGAGCATATGGCTGTTGCCGAACCTGTCGGCCGAGAAGACCAGGCATGGGCAGCACAGGCCACGGATGGCCTGAACTACACGTTCTGGAAGGAAAATGACGGCTACCGCGTCATCTACAATGCGACCTGGGACAGCCTGCTTTCCGCCAATGGCGTGGTTAAGACCTGGTGGGACGACACACCCACAACCAAGATTTCGTTCCACACCGGTTTGACTGATGACGAATACACCATGCTCGTCTCCGATGACGACGTGGAGGTCATGCAGCACTCCGAAGACACCGAGGACATGCCCGGGGCACCTGATCCGGTGACAGGGCTGGAAGGCCCGACAACGCCGCTCAAGGTGCATTCGGTCAAGATCAAGCGCAAGGTCGATGATGGGCGCACCCGGATTGAGGCCATACCGCCAGAGGATTACGGCAAGGACTCGGATTCGAAGACGTGCGACGAGGCACGGTTTCAGTTCCACCGCTCGTCAACGACGCGCTCTGATCTCATTGAAATGGGCTTCGACCGCAAAAAAATCGAAGCCCTGCCGAAAGCCTCGGACAACCGTCAATCGGAAGAAATCGCCCGCCAGCAGCAGTTGACGACCGAGGACGGCGACAACTCGATGGATATCGTTGATCTCTACGAATGCTACGTCAAGGTCGATATCGACGGCGACGGCATCGCCGAGACATGCCGCATTTACTACGCTGGGGCAAAGGATGGCGGTGACATCCTCGATTGGGAGGAATGGGAGGATGAAACCCCGTTCGATGACATCCCCTGCAATCCCATGCCGCACCGCTGGGAAGCGCAGTCGATCGCCGACGAGACGATGGACGTGCAGCAGATCAAGACGGTTCTGCTGCGCCAGGCGCTCGACAACACATATGCGACCAACAATCCTCAGCGGTTTGTCACGGGCGAGATCACCAACCCGGAGGAACTGTTCTCTCCGACCTTCGGCGGCGCCATCTTCGGCAAGGCGGGCTCGAGCGTAGAAGCGCTGGCCATTCCGTTTGTTGCCAATCACGCCTATGACGCGATCAACTATCAGGATCAGGTCATTGAGCGCCGCACAGGCGTTTCCCGCCAGACGATGGCGCTGGACCCCGAGGCGCTTCAGAACCAGTCCGCCACAGCCAACCAGAACCAGCACGACGCGGCTTATTCGCAGATCGAGTTGGTTGCCCGGAACCAGGCAGAGCTGGGATGGAAGAAGGTTTTTCGCAAGATTCTCCAGTTGGAGGTCAAGCACCAAGACAAGCCGCGCGATATCCGCATGCGTGGCAAGGCGATTACGATCGATCCGCGCTACTGGAATGCGGATATGGACATCACCATCAATGTTGGCTTGGGAACAGGCTCACGCGACCGTGATCTGGCCATGCTTCAACAGGTTTTGGCCAACCAGACGGCGTTGACGGCGAAATTGCAGGAAAGCGGCTTCCCGGACAAGGCTCTGGAGATGCTGCCATTCATCCTGACCACGCTGAAGAAGCAGGCGGAAGCGGCCGGCATCAAGAACCCCGAGATGTTCTATCCCGATGTGACGCCGCAGGACATCCAGGCCGGTCAACAGCGGCTTCAGCAGGCATCGCAACAGCCCGATCCGAAGATGCAGGCCGCACAGATGAAAATCCAGGCGGATTCGCAGATCAACCAGGCCAAGGTGCAAGGCGATCAGGCAGCTACCGCTGCGAAATTGCAGGCAGACCAGCAGGCGGCGCAGATCAAGATCCAGCAGGACGCTGCCACCAACGCGCAAAAGATGGATTTGGAGCGCCAGAAGGTCGCCGGCCAGCTTGGCTTGAAACAGGCGCAACTTGCGGCTGAAATCCAGATGAAGCAGACGCTTGCCGTGCATGACATGGCGCTAAATCGTGATGCCGCGAACCATGCACAGTCTATTGCCTCGGCAAAGGCGCAGCAAGTGCCGGTGTCTGACGTGCATCTTGGAGGCCAGCCCGGATGAGTGAGTTAGTCCGGCAGTACCTTCCATGGCTTCTGTCGGCCATCACGATCTATATGACCATCCTCGCAGGCAACAAAGCTCGCTATGCGTGGCTGATCGGCCTCGGCAATCAAGCGCTGTGGCTGATCTGGATCATCGCTTCAGCCTCATGGGGCTTGCTGCCGATGAACATAGCGCTGTGGGTCGTCTACACCCGAAATCATCTGAAATGGTCGGTACCGAACAAGGCTCTCCAGTAGAGCGGCGCAAACGAGTGAGCCCGAAAGACCCACAGGCGAAAGCCGGTTGAAGCTCTTAGGCGCCGCCCGACCATTGCAGAAGTAGAAAGAAGCCTGATGAACCTCACCCCTGACCAACTCGCCCAGATCGCCGACGATGCGATGCGCTTCAAGAGCGATCCTGCCGTTGAACGCGCCATCCTGTCGATGCGCAAGGCAGCGGTTGATGCGCTTATCGCAACTGACGCAACTGATTCCGTAGCCATCCTCTGCCGGCAGGCTGAGATCAGGGCGATCGACAACTTTTGCCAGGAATTGGCCACCGCAATCATGCGTGCCCCCAGAAAACCGCTCGCGGTCGCATAGGAGAACAACCATGGCATATAACAGCGACTATCCAGCCGCAGCCGTCCCGCTTATTGCGGGCTCTGGCAACAAGGCCAATGCTTCGGCGGCCGCGACATTGACGCCAACGGCACTTACCACGGCCTTCATCACGGGCTTTGAAGTGAGCGGATCGGGCGCAACAGCGGGCCTCCCTGTAACGGTCACTGTTGCCGGCCTGCTCGGCGGCACACAGTCCTACACCTATACCTTCGCGGTCGGTGCACTGGTCCCGAACCAAGCGCTGGCTGTCACGTATTTCCCGGCGTTACCCGCATCGGCCGTCAATACGGCGATCGTGGTGACGTGCCCGGCATCCGGCGCCGGCGGTACGAATAACACTGTCGTCGCGCACGGATACTACGCTTAAATCCACCCCGGCCAACCGCACAGGAAACCCTCGGGTTAATCCGGAGCGCGGAGCCATATCCCAAGAGGACTGAACATGCCCAACGACACCCCGGAAGGGATCGGTGGTTCGCTGTCGCTTTCCGAAGCCGCAGCAGCCTACGCAACGCCCGTCAAGGAAGAGGAAGCCCCAGAAGGCCAATCCGAATCCGAGCAGCCAGCGGAGGATGATGCCCCACTCGCCACGGATGAAACCGATGGCGAAGAAGGCGCCGACGAAGACGAAGGTCAAGCCGGTGAGGAAGAACAGGAAGCCGCGCCCGAAACGCCAGCCTACGTTGCCCCAGAGGCAAAGGTAAAGCTGCCTGACGGCTCCGAGGCCACTGTTGAAGAACTCATCAAAGGCAACCTCCGCGATCGTGACTACAGGCAGAAGACCATGGCGACGGCCGAGCTTGAACGCTCGTACAAAGCCAAGGCTTCTGAAATCCAGCAGTTCGAACAGCAGCTAGCGGGTGACCGCGACTTCATGGTCCAACTCATGCAGTCGATCATGCCGCAAAAGCCTGACTACTCCATGGTTAGCGTCGATCCGATCGGCTACGCCGAACAGAAGGCGCAATACGAAGCCCGCAAGGAACAACTGGACTATCTCGTCGGCTCACAGCAGCAGCTTTCCCAGCGAAGGCAGCAGGAGCAGGCAGAGACGGTCAAGGAAATCCGGGCTCGTGAATGGCAAGCCACACTCGACCATCTGCCTGAACTGAAGGACGCAACCCGACTGAATTCGTTCGTCGGCGAAATCCAGAAAGTGGCAGCCGATTACGGCTATTCCCCGCAGGAAATCCAGAATGTCGGTCTTGATCACCGCCAGGTGAGGGTGCTTGCGGACGCCATCAAGTGGAGAAATCTTCAGGCCAGCAAATCCAAGGTCGCGGCCAAGGTCGAAGGACGCCCGCCCGTTCAACGCGGCGGCACTCGTCCAACACCAGAGGCAACGCGCTCCAGGGATACCCGAGCAGCTATGGACCGCCTGAAATCATCCGGCAGCATCCGTGACGGAGTTGCCGCCCTCCTCGCTCTCGAAAAAGGATAGCCATCATGGCTGCACCACTCAATACCGTCCTGTCGACGGTGGCGGTCGGCAATCGCGAACAGCTCAGCGATATCGTCTCCCGCATCACGCCTGAAGATACCCCCATCTATACGATGGCAGGCAAGGAAAAGACCAAGGGCACGCACCCTGAATGGGAAATCGATACTCTCCGCGCTCCGCAGGCCAATGCGCAGACGGAAGGTGACGATTATGTGTTCGACGCGCTGACCCAGCCGTCTCGGGTCGGCGACTACACGCAGATCTTCTCTCAGGGCTGGGTGTTCTCCGGCACGCAGCAGGCGGTCGAAAACGCCGGCAATGTGGTCAAGGTCGCCGAAAAGAAGATCAAGGCCGCCATCGAAGTCCGCAAGGATGTTGAGCTGGCGATCGTGACCAACACGGCCTCCGTGGCTGGTGCAACCCGTCTCCTGGGCGGCCTGCCGTCCTGGCTGACCACCAACGTCTCGCGCAACTCAGGCTCGAACGGCGGCTTTTCGTCCGGTACCGGCCTGACTGTCGCGGAAACCCCCGGCACCCTGCGCGCCTTTACCAAGGCGTTGCTCGATACCGTCATGGGCTCCTGCTACAACTCCGGCGCCAACGTCGATACCGTCGTTGTTTCCCCCTACGTGAAGTCGGTGTTCGTGACCTTCATGTCGGATGCCAACGTAGCTTCGTTCCGCTATGCGGCCGATACCCGAGGCAAGAACACCATCGTCGGTACGGCGGACTTCTACGAAGGCCCGTTTGGCACCGTCCAGGTGAAGCCAAACCGCGTCATGGCTGCTTCGGCAAACGTGGCTCGTCGCGCCTACCTGGTCGATTCGAACTACATCGCGATCGACACCCTGCGCCCCATCCAGGAAGACCCGGATCTTGCCAAGACCGGCGACAACAAGAAGGGCGTGATCATCGGCGAACTGACACTGAAGGTGAAGAACGAAGCCGCAATGGGCGTCGTTGCCGACATCTTCGGTCTCACGGCCAGCACGTAAGGAGAACCATCATGAGCACCATGAATCGCACCAATGGTGGCACGGCCTCCTGCACGGGCACCGGCGCCACCTCCACTGCAACCCTTGCCAATCGTTTCGGCAAGCTCACTACTGCGGCTCTGACCACGGCGGCGGCTGCCAACCATGTCATCACCCTGACCAACACGGCAATCGCGGCCACCGATCAGGTGTTCGTCTCTGTCGCATTGGGCACGGCGACGACTGGCCAGCCCACTGTCGGCACGGTCACTCCGGCCGCCGGCTCTCTGGTTATCCAGATCGTCAACCGCGATGCGGCTGCGGCGGTCAACGGCACGCTGGTCGTGTCCTACGCGTCGTTCCCGGCTTAATCGCCGAGACAGCATTAGAGGCGGCTGCTCCGGTGGCCGCCTTTTTCTATGCAACCCAAAGGAGACCGCAATGGCTGACGAAAAACCCGAAAAGCTCGCCCCGATCAAGCTCATCCGCGATACTTGGGTGGGCGAAGAGCGCATCAAGGCAGATGGCACGGTCATCAATATGCCTGCCAAGGATGCCCGCCGCCTGATCGAGGCCGGCGTCGCCGAACGTGCCGACCCGCTTCCTGGCGAGTAACGCGCATGGAAATCCGGGACGGTGATTGGACGCTGATCGACCACGAACTCGCGACCGGTCGGTCCACATGGATGAAGGAAGAGGATGGCAAATACCTCTTCCGGGTAGACATGCCAATCAACGACATTCTCGACGCCAACAACGATGCGCTGGTCGACACGATCGGCAAGAAGTTTGGCGAATGGCGCCGCATTGCCTCCGTCCCGCATCATCTGGTCCACAAAAACGGGCTGGATGATGCGATGACGCAGAAAGACGGCAAGTGGCTGAAGCGGTTCTTCAATGACAGCGACAACCAGAAGTTTCGGACCAGTCGAGGGCGCGTTTAATGGCGATCACGACCTATGCCGAGTTGCAGACCGCGATTTCTGATTATCTCGCCCGCACGGATCTCGGCCCGTTCATTCCCGACTTCATCAGCATGGCGGAAAACTGGCTCAACTATGGGTCGGAAAGCGTTTCGCCGCTGCGAACGCGGGAGATGGAAGCGGTCGTCTCGCTTGTCCCGGTCAATGGCGTTGTTTCGCTGCCGGCCGACTATCTGGAGGCACTGCGCGTCTCGGAAAACACCTCCTATAAGCGCACGCTGAACTATATCACCTCGGACGAGGCAGAACGGCTCTATCCTGACGGCGCTGCCGGCTTGGGGACGGCATATTCCATCATCGGAACCAGCCTTTACACCTTCCCGCTGGTCTCCAACAACGTCAATCTGGTCTATTACCAAGCCATCCCGCCGCTGGCCTCGAACACCACCAACTGGCTGCTCGACAAGTCCCCAAGCGTCTATCTGCGCGCCTCGCTGATGCAGGCTGCCGACTACACCAAGGACGATGGCGAGTTGACCAAGCAGGCGCAGCTTGCCGGGGCTCTCATTGCCGGGCTGAACCGCTCCGATATGATGGGCAAATATCGCCGCGCTGGTGTTTCCATGAGGGGTCCGACGCCATGACCGTCATTGAAACCCTGACCTCTCTGGGCTTTGAAGCCACAGACCTCGGCAGCAAGAACGGCAAGACGTTGGTGAAGGTCAAGACCGCTAAGGGCTGGGCCTATGAGCGCCTGTCATCGGAAGCTGAAGCCCGCGCCTGGGTAGCGGACAAGACCCCATGACGCTTGTCGCGTTCACACCCTGGGCTCCTGATACCGCGGATTTGAACACCCAGGACACAGGCGACATTCTGAACGTGCTGCCGTCAGTCGATTCCTATCTGCCATTCCCCGATCTGGCTCCTTTCACCACGGCGCTGGCGGCAAAACCTCTCGGCTATTTCACGGCGCGCAGCCTGAGCGGATCGATCACCATCTTCGCCGGTACGGCAACCAAACTCTATCGGCTCGACAACACTACGCTGTCATGGACCGACATTTCCAAGCCGGCAACGACATATGGCGCCACCGATGTTGCGCGCTGGTCATTCGAACAGTTCGGCGAGTACGTCGTGGCGGTCAATCTGAATGATGACCCGCAGGTTTTCCAGCTTGGCGTCTCGACCAATTTCGACACTCTCGCCGGCTCGCCACCTCGTGCGGCGTTTGTGCGCGCCTGGGGTGACTTCCTCGTTCTTCAGCAGCTCGCTACGAGCCCCAATCGTGTCCATTGGTCATCCCTGAACGATATCACCGGCTGGACACCGGGCACCAATAATTCCGACTTCCAGGATTTCCCGGAGGGCGGCGCCGTTCAGGGCTCATCGCGGGCAACGAATCCGATTATCATTCTGGAGCGGACCATTTACCTGGGAACCTTCGTTCCCGGCTCTTCGATCATCTTTTCCTTCATCAAGATCCATGACGGGCGTGGGGCAAAATCGCCCTATTCCATCGCATCCAGGGGCGAAAACACCTTTTTCGCTGACGAAGGCGGGTTTTTCCAGATCGGCGCCGATGGTTCGATCTCTGGAGTAGGCTTTGAAAAGGTCGATCGCACCTATTTCGGGCAGATCGCGGCCTCGAACCTTGCAACGATGGTTGGCGCGATCGATCCCTTCTATTCCCGCGTTTACTGGACCTTCGATCTCACCGGAACGGGCTCTAACAACTTCATCCTGATTTATGACTGGCTGCAAACACGCTGGACGATCGCCGCTCAGGATAACGTTGGCATCTTTCCCGCAGCAACCGCCGGCTACACGCTGGAGGGGCTTGATAGCGTCTCGACCGACATCGATCTGCTGCCCTATTCGCTGGATTCGAAGGTTTGGCAGGGCGGGGCACCACTCCTTGCAGCATGGACCACTGATTACCGGCTCGGCTTCTTCAACGGCACGCCGAAGCAGGCGACGTTGACGACGCAGGAGCAGGGCGATGTCGCCGGCACCATCACCATGCTCTCGAGTTTCTACGGCGTGGTCGATACCGACAATTATACGGTTGCCATCGGATCAAGGATGAAGCGCGGCGGGGCTTCGACGTGGACCCCGGAACTGTCGCCGCATTCCATCTCCGGCCGCGTGACCAAGATGCTGGCGGCACGATTTCTCAAGATCAGGATGACCATTCCGGCTGGCGTGTTGTGGACCCATGCCCAGGGTATCGAAGTGCCATCCAAACCGGCAGGCCGGCAATGAGCTACACCGTTGAAAATGCGAGCGCATGGCCGCTGGAGCAGCTTGCGCCCTACATGAGCGACGTTCTGCGAGAGATGGGCAGGCTGGCCAAGCGCTACTCCAAGGACACGTCGACCACAGCGCTATTCCAGGAGTTTCTCGCCGGCCGGAAAACGCTTTGGCTGGTCAGGGACGGAGAGGCGTTCGTTGCCATGGCCCTGACTACCATCAAGACGGTCGACGCCACCGCGACTAGGATTTTCACGCTCTGCGACCTGGCAGGCAAAGACGTGGCCAGATTCGCCGATGAACTGACCACGGCAATGGAAGACAGCGCCGCGCAGAACGACTGCTCCGTCATCGCCGTTGAGGGCCGATCGGGCTGGGAAAAGTTCCTGAAACCGCGCGGTTACAAGACGCACGCCACCCTTTACCGGAAATTGAGGTAAGCCATGGGCTCTTCAACCAGTTCGAAACAGACATCAAGCCCGCCAGCATGGGCCGAGCCCCTTTTCAAGACGAGCGCGAAAGAGGCAACAAACCTCTACAATTCGGGCTCGGGCGGCAACACCTATTCGGGGCCAACCGTCTCCGATCTGTCCGGCACGACCATGAGCGGCGTAAACCAACTTGCCACGGCCGGCGCCAACACCAACACGGCAGGAACGCGGCCATTGTTGCAGGGTATCGGCGCGGCGTCGGCGTCGCCATCCTATGCCGAGCAGAATTTGCAGGGCATGGCCAACGGCTCTTATCTCCAGAGCGGCAACCCGTATTTCAACGACGCGCTGAAAGGCCAACTCGACCAGACGGCCAACCAGGTCCAGAGCCAGTTTTCCGGGGCAGGGCGGTATGGCTCAGGCGCGAATACCGGTGTCCTAGCCAACTCGCTCGGCAATATCCGCTCTTCGGCACTTTCCGACCAGTTCAACCGCGATAGCCAAAATATGCTGGCGGCGAACGGTCAGATGGATTCCTCGCGCAATGCCGGCCTCGATCGAAGCTTGCAGGCGACAAATGCCATGGGCGCCCAGGATCAACAGCAGTTCCAGAACGCTCTCACCGGGGCAGGGGCCACGCTTCAGGCCGGCGGCTTGCTTGATAGCCAAGCGCAGAAGCAACTGACTGACCAGGTGAACCAGTTCTATAGCCAGGACAATCAGGACTGGACGCGCCTCGGGATGCTCCAGCAGGCAGCAGCGGGGGCCGCCGGAAACTACGGCACGCAAACTGGCAATTCATCCTCATCCAACCCGATGGCGGCTCTTGGCGCTCTCGGTGGCCTGTTCGGAGGTAAATAATGGGCGGGAACTCACCCTCGACCATTCAGCCGAACGGCAACCCGCTGGCTTCGCTCTTTGCCGGCAGCCAGGGCTATCAGCAGCCACAGCAACCGCAGCAGATGGCACCGCCGCCGCCAGCGCTCCAACAGCCCGGCTATGGCATGCCGGCCCTGACGCCTCAACAGGCGGCATTGGCCACCCAGGCGAGGATGCAGGCCCGCAACCCGCTTATCCCTCCTGTGGTCCAGCAGACGCAGAAAACTCCCGCTTATATCGATCACGGCAATGGCGGTGGCCCTCGCGGCGCCTCCAGCGGCGGTAATGGCAACGGCTGGGGCGGTCACTGACTTGAGGGGTCCATAATGGACATTACTGCGCTTCTTGCCCAATTGCTGAACCCGAACGGGTCACAGTCCATCCTTGGCGCCCCCGCTCAGGCAGCAACCGCTGTGGGCGATCACGCCAACCCGGCAGCGCTTCAGGCTCAGATGTCCCGCTTTGCCCAGCCGCCACAGATCCAGCAGCCGCAAGCACCACAGCAGGCACCACAGCAGGCACCACAGCAGCAGATGCCTCCGCAGGCTCCGCAAGGCCAGCCAATGCCACAGAACGCACCACAGGCCGCACCTATGGCCCAGGGTGGTGGTGCAGGCGACTTCCTGACCAATCTGTTTGCACCGAAGCAGGCCGCCAAGACACGCACGATCGGCTGGCTTCAGGAACAGGGTCTTGATCCCGGCACGGCAACTGTCCTTGCCTCGGATAAGGGCGCGCTTCGAACCTACATGCTTCAAAGGGCAAAGGGCGGCGGCGCAACCGAATATGACCAGCGCGCGGCTGCGGCTGCGCAATATGGGCTTGATCCCCAATCGCAGGACGGCAAGAACTTCATTCTCAGCGGGAAGCTGCCTGAAGCGCGCGGTGCGCCGTCAGAACTCGGTCTCACGCCACAATACGGCGTCGATGACCAAGGCAACCCGGTGCTGTTGCAGTTGGGCAAGGACGGCAAGGTCGTTCAGCCGACTATGCCTCCCGGCGTGCATCTCTCCAAGCAGCCGCTCAAGGTCGATCTCGGCACGACATGGGGCCTTATTGACCCAATCACGCGCCAGTTGATAGGCAATGTGCCGAAGGATCTTGCCGGCGCGGCCGCGCAGACCGAAGCCGGAAAATCCAAAGCTGCGGCCGCCTTCGACCTCCCGCGCATCGAGCAGAACGCCCAGCAGACGCTCGACGTGATCCAGCAGTTGAAGACGCATCCCGGCCGCGCAACTGCTACAGGTGCTAGCGGCACATGGGACCCGCGCAACTATGTCGCCGGCACCGATGCGACAAACTTCAAGGTGGCGCTCGACCAAGCCAAGGGCCAGACCTTCCTCCAGGCGTACAATGCTCTCAAGGGCGGCGGCTCGATCACGGATATCGAGGGCGAAAAGGCCACGGCGGCAATTGCTCGTCTCAACACAGCGCAGTCTGATGAGGAATTCACCAAGGCTCTTGACGACTTCGAGAGCGTCATCAAGACCGGCCTTGCCCGCGCCAAGGTACAGGCAGGGCTTCCGGATGCCGGTCAACAGCCAGGCTATACGCCGGGCGCCCCGGCGGCTGTCACGCCCGGCGGCCAACGGGTCATCCAGCAGATGACCAATCCACAACCGATGGGCGGCAGTGACGGCTGGCAAGATGTCGGCAACGGCGTGAAGATTCGGAGGAAGCAGTAATGCCGATCTTCGAAATTCAAGGACCGGACGGCTCGACTTATGAGGTCGACGCGCCGGACCAGAATGCGGCGGTCAATGCCTTCCATGGCATGAACAGCCAGCCGGCCGCACCGCCGCCAAACCCTATCGATCAGGCCAACGCACGCGCGCAAGCCGGGATTGCCAATGCACAGCATCTTATGGCTCAAGGAGGCCCGCAGGCAGACCCACAGACCGTGCAGCCTCCCGGTGTCCCGACATACCAGCCTCCGGGTGTGACGGATTCCTATGATCCCAAGACCGGCGATTATACGAATTACGGGACCGATGCCGCCAAATCCGGTGTTTCCGGCCTTCGCCAAGGTGTCGAGGGCATCGGCGGCATGATGGGCGATGCCTCGCAGATGAGCAACGATGCGGCCCAATGGGCTGCGCAGCATCTCGGCGCCTCGCCTGAAACGGCGCAGACCATCGGTGATCTTACTGGAAAACTCAATCCATGGGCCGGCATGATGCCGACAACTAGCGACGTGCGATCGCTCACAGATGCGGTTGTCGGGCCTGCCTACCAGCCTAAGACCACACCGGGAGAGTACGTCCGCACCATTGGCCAATTTGCACCCAACGCTCTTATGGGGCCGGCTGGCTTCCTTGAGCGCACGGCATCGACTGTCATCCCAGCCGTTGCCTCGGAGACGGCCGGCCAGCTTACCAAAGGCACACCGTTCGAGCCTTACGCACGCGCTGGCGCGGCGATTGCCGGCGGATTGGGTGTCAACAAGATGCTTCAGCCAGGCGCACAGGCTTTGCCGACTGCGGAAGACATCAAGGCGAGCGCCGGTTACAAGGATCTCAAGGCGCCGATGAAGGCCGCCGTGGTTGATAAGCCGACCTATCAGGGCATCGTCAACCAACTTGACGGCGTTGCCCAGGATTTCGGCATGGTTCCCGAACAGCATGGCGCTTTCGAGACCATTCTTGCCCGCCATGCTGCCAATGCTGAAAAGGGCGGCGCCTCGCTCCAGGATCTCGAAATCCTGCGTCGTTCGCTACTCAATGCAGGCAAAGCCCCGCTCAATCCATCGGCCGGCGAGCTTTCGCGCCAGTTGATCGGCAAGCTGGACGAGACCGTAAACGGTCTAGGCGGGGCCAATCTTGTCAACGCAGGAGGGCAGACGGCGGATGAAACACTTTCGGCCCTTCAGGATGCCCGCTCGATCTGGAAAACCGGGGTAAAATCCGACATCATCGAACAGGCTGTGGAGCGGGCGAAAAATGCAGCCTCCGGCTATGAAAACGGCCTCCGCAACGAATTCCGCAAACTCCTGAACAACAAGACCTACAAGGGCACGTTCAACGATACGGAGCGTGTTGCGCTGCAACAGGTTGTTCGGGGCACGCCAACCAGCAATGCACTTCGGTTCCTTGGCGGCTTCGGTGTCCCGCTCGATAATGGGCGCAATTTCCTCGGCTCTGTCATGGGCGGCGGCGTTGGCAGCACGTTGGGTGCGGCGGTGGCCGGCCCGGTTGGCGCGGCGGTTGGCGGCCCGGCACTCATTGCTGCCGGAACGCTGGCCAAGCAGGCTTCAAGCGCCATGACGGGCAAAAGCGCCCTACTTGCGGAAGCTTTGGTCAAGGCAGGCCCGGATGCAAGCCGGCTGTTTTCTGAGGCAATGGCGCAATCCAGCGCGGCGGGAAAGCAGGCGCTTTTGCAAGCAATGATGCAGGCGAAACTGTCAGTCCAGCCGCAGCCGGCGATTCCGGCGCCAGTCCGCCAGTTTAACGGCCAATAGCGTCACGCCATAGGCAGCCATGAAGCTCCATGCGGCGATGATGTACGGATTGAGTGGGTATCCAGTGCTTTGCTGGAAATAGATTGCTGAACCGCCAACGGCGCACGCGATGGCCAACTGGCCGAGTTTTATCCAAAAGCCCATAGGGCAAAAACAATACACATGAACCAAAGGGCTGTCCATTCGGGCGGCCTTTTTCTTTGAGGCATGCCCATGGCAACCAACTGGCCTGCAATCAGAGCCGGCATCTTCAAGGGTGAGAGTGGCGGGGACTATAACACCCTCTACGGCCACGTTGAGAAGAGCGGCCCTTTCGCCGGGACCAAGCTTTCGGACATGACTGTGGACCAAGCGCTTCAGTTTGGCTCACGGAACGGGCCGTACGGCCAGTGGGCTGCCAGCAAGGGCATCACTGCGGCCCCGATGGGGGCCTACCAAATCATCAATTCCACTCTCGGTACCGTAAAATCCGGAATGGGCCTTTCGGGCAACGAGAGGATGACGCCTGACCTTCAGGAGAAGATGGGACAGTATATTTATTCCAAGCAAGGCACTGGCGCTTGGGCTGGCTATCACGGCCCGGGCGATCCATCAGCCTATCCGCCTCCTTCCCCGCCGCTCAGCCCGCAAGCCGCTGCATTTGTCCAAAACAACCCTCAGCCGGGCGGCTATGGCGCGGGCGTTCCAGATCCGAATGCGCCTCCTTCCCCCATCCTTGGGCCGTCTCAACAACCGAGCCCGCTTGGCATCCCTGGTATCCCGCAGGACGTAGCCGCCTACGCAGCCGATAACTCCCTGACCCTCGGCGATCGCTTGCAATCGGCGTTCAAGGGCCTTGCAAAAACACCCGACGCACCGGCCGTCCGCTTTGGCCCGATGGGCGATGCCCGACAATCCGGCGATAGCCTTCTCAAGGCGCTGAACGCTCCAACCCTCTCCGATCTCCTCTCGAAAAAGCGACTGGTGGGCTAACATGACCGGATCTATCTACAGTTGGTCCACGACTGCGGCATCCAACGGCAATTCTGATGGTGACATCAATTTTGCCGAGGGCCAAGCCCCGAGCACGCTGAACAACTCCAATCGCCAGGCTATGGCGCGGGTTGCCGAATACCTGGGGGACAATGGCGGCGCGCTTGTTGCTGGCGGCACGGCCAACGCCCTCACGGTCACAGCCAATTCGGCCTTTACAACCTATGCGGACGGTCTGATCCTGGCCCTTCGGATCGCGACAGACAACACGACTGCCGCAACGCTCAATGTAAATGGCATCGGCGCAAAGTCCATCCGCAAAATGGTTGGAGCCGGCGAGGTGGCTCTGTCCGGTGCGGAACTCCAAGCGACCGGCATCTACATGCTTCGGTATTCGGCGGCACTCAATGCGGCGGCAGGCGGATGGTTGCTGCTCAACCCGACGATCGATGTTCCCAACCTTGTCACCCTGACGGGCTCTGAGACCCTTACTAACAAATCGCTCACCAGTCCGGCCTTGACCGGTACGCCGACGACGCCCACTGCTGCACCAGGCACCAACACCACGCAGATTTCTTCGACGGCTTTTGTCACTGCCGCCGTTGCTGCGCTGTCGACCGTTTATCAGGGCGCTTCAGCGGTCCTCACGGCTCTAGCCGGCATCGGAACGGCGGTTGCCGGCGATGTCATCTATGCGAGCGGTGCCGGGACATGGGCGCGTCGTGCCAAGGGGACGGCCTTGCAAGCGCTGCTGATGAACAGCGCCGCCACGGCTCCCGTTTGGACTACGCTCCCGTTCTCGCGATCCTTCGAAAGCAGTCAGCAGGTAATGACCAATGGCGGCGCGCTGACGCTGGCCCATGGCATGACAGTAGCCCCCACGCTTTATGCTGCGTTCATCGTGTGTACGACCGCCGATATCGGGTTTTCTGTTGGTGATGAAACCGCGATTAACCCAGGTCCTGACCGTGAGAATGGGTCTGGTCTCGGTATCAATCTGGTGGCCGATGCTACAAATGTGACCGTCAGAATCGGTCAATTCGGCATTGCGGTTAATCGCAAAGATACCGGCGCAATCGCTGCCATTACGATTACCAGTTGGAAACTCATCGTTAGGGCTTGGGCCTGATGGCCGATCTTGTCAACATCCCAGCAATCGACGGGATATCCAACGCCAAGGATACCCGGCTCGTTCTGTATCAATCGGGCCAGTTCGTTCACACCCCTCTCCAGCAGATCATCGACGTTATCGCTGGCGTCATTGGCGACATCGTTGGCGAGGGCCTTCTACTTGAGGGCGACGAATACGGCCTCGGCTTGAGCTTCCTGCTCCTTGAAGGCGACGAGAGCGGCATTCTGCTGCTCGAATAAGGAATTCACATGAGCAAAACTGGAACCGGCCTAACCGCCGCAACCCTTCCGCTTGCCGGAACGGAAGTGATGTATGTCGTCCAAGGTGGCAACAGCCGCAAGACGACTGCGGCCAGCTTCTACACGGTTGGCGGAGCCGATGTTGCCGTGGCCGATGGTGGCACCGGGCTATCATCCTACACCGCTGGGGACATTCTCTATGCGACGGGCGCCACCACACTGGCAAAGCTCGCCACTACGGCATATGGGCGCGGCCTGCTGGCTCTTGCCAATTCCACTGCGCTTTCTGGTGAACTGTCGGCCTTTTATCAGCCGCTTGACGCCGATCTGACATCATGGGCCGGCGTCACCCGCGCTGCTGGATTGGACACGTTCGCAGCCACGCCGTCCTCTGCCAACCTCAAGGCGCTGGTAACGGATGAGACCGGCTCGGGCGCGCTCGTCTTCGCAACAAGCCCGACGCTGGTTACCCCAGCCTTAGGAACGCCAACCGCGATCAATCTAACGAATGCCACAGGTCTGACCGAGGCTCTGGCCGCCGCTGCGGTCGGTATGCCATCCCCCGCCGTCGCCAGCACATTCCTTCAGCGCAATTCCGGCAACACGGCCTATGACGCCAAGACAACCGCGCAAACGCGCACAAGCCTGTCAGACGGGGCGTGGCCAAGTTTTGCCTTGTCCATGACCGTGAGTGGCACCGTAGCGTCAAGCTACTTCATAAACTCTTGGGTGATCAACGACACCCTCGTAGCTGGCGGCGCATCGTCTGCGGATCAGGTCTCCGGGATTAACCTAGTTCACTCGTTCGGTGGCGCAGCCGTTAACGGGACGCGCATAGCGTTCGCTTCTACGGCTGCGCTGACATCTGCGACCGCAAGCACAAACACGAGCCGGAACTATTGCGGCGCTCAGTTTACAGGCGTGGCCTACGCTACTGATGGCGGGACGCTGCCGGGATCAGCCAAGGGAGCGGTATTTGGCTCAAACCCGCAAGGCGCTCTGAACGCTGGTGCGACAGGGTTCCTGCACGTCAGCGGCACCGAAATCAACGTGAAGGTGGAAACTGGCGCCTCCGTTCTTCACAAATCGCTCGCCAAGTTGGCCTCACTCGGCTCCAGCGATGCCGTTAAAGGCACTACCACCGATGCAATGATCTGGTTCCAGAATCAGGGCGGGGCAGTTGGTTGGGATAACGGCTTGCTGTTTTCCGCCGATAGCGGCGTCCAGACGATCTCCACCACCGGCACCATCATGGCGACCCGAGGGAGCCTGACCGTCAAGCGCGGCATCGATCTGACGAGTTGGGCCTTCTCTGAGTACTCGTTCATTTCGAGTGGCTTTGGCGTGACCGGTACCGGGACGGTTTTTGCCAATACGCAGATGCACCTATCCGGGACAGCGGGCGGCAACTACTTCGCAGAGACCAGCACGACGCCGACAGCGCAAGGCGATACCATAGGACTGCTGGATTTCGGGCATACCGCAGGCAATATCGGCGGGCGCTGGCTTGCGCGGGCTAATCAAGCTTGGACGCTGGGGTCTGCGCAAGGGACTCTGCTATCGGCGTTCGTCTGCGCAAACGGTTCCGCCTCCATGACCGAAGTGGTTCGCATCGATAAGTCCACGACTGCTGGCGAGACGAGTCTTATGCTTTGGGACGTGACCAAAGGTACATTACAGCGCGTCGTGTGCGGAGCGGCTGATAGTGGCGGCGTCGGGTTCAAGATGCTGCGCGTTGCGAATTAGCTACGGAAGGCGCCAAACAGATAGTCTACAGGGGGTTTCGGCGCGTTTTCGGAAACCCGGTCACCGACAGTTCCGGGCGCCGCTTCCGTTTCGGAGCGGTCTCCGCTGTGTGCCGTCCTCACCAAAGAAGGCTTCACCAACCGTTCCAGGCGCAAAACGCGCGCGTCTAGACTTTCCGCCATTTCATTCACTCCCCGCGCCCGGTGGTATCTCCACCCGACTTATTGCTAACCGAAAATATAGTCGCTGACCAGCCGGCGCACAGCCAATCCTCCAACAAAGGATAACACCATGCAGACCAGTCCAGCCGGACGGGCGGCAATCGCTCGTCGTGAAGGCAACGTGCTGAAAGCCTATCTCGATAGCGTCGGCGTGCTTACCATTGGGGTAGGGCACACGTCATCTGCCGGCCCGCCCAAGGTCACGAAGGGCCTGACAATCACCGCTGCGGAATCGGATGCGATCCTTGCTCGGGATCTGGCTGGCGTCGAAGCCTCTGTTTCAGCGATGGTCAAAGTCCCGCTCAACCAGAACGAATTCGATGCGCTGGTGTCGCTGGTGTTCAACATTGGCGCGGGTGACTTCAAAGGCTCCTCGGTGCTGCGCAATCTGAACGCGGGCAACCGGGCCGGTGCGGCCGATGCCATGCTTGCATGGAACAAGGGCACCGTGAAGGGCAAGAAGGTAGCGCTTCCGGGCCTCACCAATCGCCGGCAGGAAGAGCGCATGCAATTCCTGCGTCTTGCGTCCCCTGCCTCGCCAGCGCCCGCGAAGCCTACACCTGTTCCACAGGCACCCCCGCCAACTCCCGTCGCTCCTGAGCCTCCTGTGGTGCTTCCTGTGGCCAAGAGCAACGACAAGACAGCGGCAACGGTCGGAATCCTCGTAGTCATCGGCGGGTCTATTGCGGCCCTCTGGCACCACATCACCGCATTTGTTGGAGGCTTCTTCTGATGAAATGGTTCAACACCAACGCCCTGCACAATGCACTGAATATCTTCGTCGGGCTGATCCTGACGGGGGCCTTCACCGGCTTCGACTGGACCCTGTTCGGCATGACGGACCATACCGCCATGAAGATTTCGGGCGGCATCATGTTGGCCAAGCTGGTCATCAACGGCTACCGCGACGGGCTCCATGGCATGGTCGCACCACCGCCTCCGGCAGAGGAGAAGTGAGATGGAAGGTCTGCAAACTCTCGTTGCCGCCTACATCAATGCCTATTGGCCTTGGGGCGCCGTCTTTGTCGCGGGTGTCGTCGTGGGGCTGCTCCTATGACCGCGCTGCTTGTCTGGTTTCTCAGCAATCCAACCGTCATCGCCATTGGCGCCGCAATCGTCGGCGCGGTCGGTCTTGCCTTCCAGCAGCGCTTGGCCGGTGCCAAGGCTGAACGGAACAAGCAGGCAGTGAAAGACGCGGCGGCCGGCACTGAAGCCCAGAAGATCGATGACGCCGTGGCCGGTCGCGCTCCTGACGACAATCGAAAGGAGCTCGGCAAATGGTCAAGGTCATAGCGCTCTCGCTCATGCTGGCCGGCTGCGCTGCGACGGGTGGCAGCTTTTGCACCGTGGAGCATCCTATCCGCCCCACGAAGGCTGAAGTCGCCACGCTCTCGGATGCGTCGGTCAATGCGATCCTGGCCCATAACGAAAAGGGCGCCAAGCTGTGCCACTGGAAGCCGTGAAGTGGCAGGGGGTGAAATGCCAGATATTCCGAGCCGCCTGCGTGACCTGCATCCCGACACAATCCTATGGCTAGATCGATTGGACGCACAGCAGCGGGAAGCCCTGATCTGGGCTGGGCGCCTCGATCATCATCAGCGCGACCGGCTCGACCAATTTCTCGATTTGGACAGGGATCATTTCGAAGCCGGTTTTGCCGTGGTCAAGCTCTGGACGCGCATGAGATGGCTCGGATCTACCAGTATGTGGATAATCCTGACAGTAGCAGGTCTTCTGATCGCTATGACGCAGATCGTGGACCGCTGGCGCCCTCCCCATCTGTAGGGGATTCCAACCAACCCCAATTTCTTCTGGTTTGGATATCTGAAATCGTCCACTTGCTGACATTGTACTGGGAGGCGAGGGTGGCTTGGGTTACCTTCCCAATGCTCGCGCGAATGAGCAGAACCTCACGCTCTGTCAGTTTCGAGGCGTAGCACTTCTCCCCGATTTGGGCCGTCCCGTGGGCATGTCTATCAGCCAAATTGTCCTTGTGTGTCGCCCAGCGAAGATGGCTTGGGGTCACACACCCGTCGCGACCTCGGCCGCAGGAGTGCGCAGTATCATAGTCTGGTGAGGGCGCGGGACCATGGACGTGCTCGCAAACAATGCGGTGAGCTGCGTAGAATCGGCCATTGTACCTCATCTTCCCATAACCATGCCCATTTCTAGAATACGGCCAGATTTGGCATTCGTCGCCGGCATAGGGGAAGACGACCTCATGCAAAAAGCGCAATGTGGCACCCTTTGGCGTAGACCCTCCCATTGGGTCTCCGTGGTTGACCAAGCGCGACAAATGCTTCGAGCAGTAGCCGCGTCCATAATGCCGCTTGCCGCAATCAAGGATCGAACATAAACGTTGGGTAGCCATGTGGAGCGCTCCATGCTTCCTTGGTCAGAACCCGCTCGCAGCCCTGCAAGGCTCGGCGGGTTCGCCCTTTGTAGCATCCGCCCTATATGATTTCAATAACAGAGAGGATCGGAACATGACCCACTGGAAGGGACCGAAAGTGTGAGGGTTCCTCGCTCAAATTTCGATGTCCTGTCCTGGCTGGTGTTCACGCTTGCCGGGATGCTAGGCGTGCTGCTCTATCTAGAGATAGCGAACGCGCTTCCGATCTGACGACGCTTTCCCCTTTGCCCCAGACAGGGCCCGCTTCGGTTAACGCCGGGGCGGGTTTTTTTCGTTTATGGGGCAGGCTCCCGGATGTCGTCATAGCTCTTGACGCGTGGCTCTTGCTCCGGACCGCCTTGCGCGAACACGATCAGATCGCCGTCCGCTATCTCGCGTCGAGCCCGCAAATCCCAGCCTTTGTGCACAAAGTCAGGCTTGCCGAACACGCGGACCGCTGAGAGGTATTCATCGCCCTTAAAGCCCACGAAATGAGTGCAGCGCATCTGAAAAGGATTAGCATTTTCGACGGATTCGCGCTATGTAATTCGCAGGGATTTAGCGCGAGAGGCACCTTGCCTGCCGGTGGTCGCAACACCGGACCCTTGCGACGGGTAGCGTCCTCTGGCAGGGATGACAAGCGCGTAGGGTTCATCCACCATACCCTTACCGCAGATCACTCAGAATGGCCTAGGGAGCGTCAGATAGAGCGGGCCAAGGTCTGGCGGGTGAAGTCATGATCGATAAACCTACCTACGAAGTCTCAGTCATGGAAGATGTAGGCGGGCGTCTAGGTCGTCATATCCTGCTAAAAACCAAGGATGAAGCAGAAGCAAAGGCCCTGTATGAATCGCTGGTGGCAGATGAAGGGGTAAAGGCGCGGATTGAGACGCTTGCGCCGAAGCGCTAGGCATCACTGCTCGGCAAAGACGCGCTTGCTACTCTCCCGAAGCTTCAGAAGGTACGGCACATCCTCTGCCGTGATCTCGACCTCGCCATAGAGCATGCGGACCACACGCGGCTGGATGACCAGCACAGTGAGCTTGCACGGCTCGACGGTTCCGAGGCTGGCCGCGACGTCCTCAATCGTCAGGTAGCTGCCGTGAGTGCCGCTGGTGGAGAACATCACGAAGTTGAGGTCGTTGGCCTCGCCGTCCGGGAAAAGGGAACGCAGAACGTCCATTCCGTCCGTCAATTTCACGACTTCGTATGCCGGCATGAGAAATACGTTCATGGTCAAAATCCTATCAGAATCCGCCTCACCAAACCAGCTTAATCCCCCTGTACGCTGCAAGGAACACCAGGCCGATCGGCAGGATGGCAAGGGCGGTGCGGACTCTCATGGCGCTGGCGGTGCTGGCAATGGCATCCAGTGCGACGGCCCATGATCAGTGTGAAACGAATTCAGGTTTCCGGAGCATTCTGGGTCAATGAATGGCCATGGGTAATCGAGGACGTCAGCACCTTCGTCATAGAAGCCGGCGACAACCTGCCAGCCGATAGGCCCATTGCGCGCAAGCAGTACTGGCTCGTTGTGGGGGACACTCTCAATCGGTTTCCAGTTCATCCTTCATCTCCTATACGGTGGTGCGAACATGCGGTGGGTTAGGACTCCCGCATCTCGTCTTCCATAAATGTCAGGCGGTCGCGCATCTCTTTGATGAACCGCTCGACGCTCTCTGTCCGTGCCGGCTCGTTCGGGCTGTCCAAGATATCACCTGCCCAGCCCGACGACTTCGTTGCAATTCTCGTACACCACTGCGCAAAACGAAAGTTCGTGACCTTAGCCATTCTCGGTGTTCCTCTCAGGGGTTAAGGCTGGCATCTGAAATCCTTGCCTTGGCTGTTTCGAAGTAGGGCTGGTCCTTCTCAATGCCCAGAAACCGCCGCCCTTCGAGAAGCGCCGCAACGCCAGCCGTCCCGGAGCCCATCACGTTATCCAGAACGACCTCCCCAGGGTCGCTATATGTGCGGATGAAGTAGCGCGCCAGATCCAGCGGCTTTTGCGTTGGGTGAAGGTTCGAGCGCTGCTTATCGCTCGGGAAGACAAGCACGCTGCGAGGATAGCGCTCCGTCGAATCGTAAGGGATTGGCTCGAATTTTTGCGCCCCGTATGTCGGCGTCAAATCCTGCCGCTTCGTTGCCGTCTTCCGCACATGCCCGGTCGTCTTCTGGGGGTTGTATGTCGGCTGCTGCCGGTAGAAGACTAGCACGTTTTCGTGGGCCTTCATCGGGGCCTTTTTGGCATTGAGATGTCCGGTCGGATGCGTCTTCTCCCATATCCATTCGTATTTCAGGAAGGGCAGGCAAGAACTGCCCAGCACCTTGTCGAACGGTGTTTGAGCGAATAGCACGACAGCGCCACCGGGCTTGAGGACGCGCCAATATTCCTTCCAAAGCGGGACCAGTGGGATTTTGCTGTCCCATGGGTTTTGCGTCGTTCCATACGGCAGATCCGCGAGAATGAGATCGACGCTGCCGGCTTGGACAAGGCAGGGCATGATCTGCAGGCAGTCGCCGCAATGGAGTTGATATTGCCCTCTGCGGAACGGTTGAGGAACAGGCTGTGCCAGCCATGTGTCAACCGTGCCGACCTGTTCCTGCATCGTTCCGCATGAGCCTGCACGATCTTGCAGGGCATCGAACTCCAATTCCTTTTGGCTATTGCGGTTTTCCATGGCTTCCGGTATCTCCCGGAACGGGCCACCCCTCCCCAACGAGGGGCCACTATCTGGAAGGATAGACCACGATGACGACGCATACGAAGCCCGGACTCCGTCCGGCAAACCCCAATTTTTCCTCAGGTCCCTGCGCAAAACGCCCCGGCTGGTCGGTCGAGGCGCTGAACAATGCCGCGCTCGGCCGTTCCCACCGCGCCAAGATCGGCAAGGCCAAGCTCGAACAGGCGATCGAGCTGACGCGGGAAATTCTCCAGGTCCCGGCGGGTTACCGCATCGGCATCGTGCCGGCATCGGACACCGGCGCTGTCGAGATGGCGCTGTGGTCGCTGCTCGGCGAGCGCGGCGTCGACATGGTCGCCTGGGAGAGCTTTGGCTCCGGCTGGGTCACCGACGTGGTCAAGCAATTGAAGCTCGCCGACGTGCGCAAGATCGAAGCCGCCTATGGCGAACTGCCGGACCTCACAAAGATCGATTTTGACCGCGATGTGGTCTTCACCTGGAACGGCACCACGTCCGGCGTGCGTGTGCCGAACGGCGATTTCATTCCCGCGGACCGCAAGGGCCTGACCATCTGCGACGCGACTTCGGCCGCCTTCGCACAGAGGCTCGATTTCGAAAAACTCGATGTCGTCACCTTCTCCTGGCAGAAGGTGCTGGGCGGCGAGGGCGCACACGGCATGCTCATCCTGTCGCCTCGTGCCGTCGAGCGGCTGGAGACCTACAAGCCTTCGTGGCCGCTCCCGAAAATCTTCCGACTGACCTCGGGCGGCAAGCTGATCGAGGGCATCTTCAAGGGCGAAACCATCAACACGCCCTCGATGCTGTGCGTCGAGGACTATCTCGATGCGCTCAACTGGGCGAAGTCGATCGGTGGCCTCGATGCGCTGATCGCTAGGGCGGATGCCAATGCGGCCGTCCTCGATCACTTTGTCGGCAAGTCCTCATGGCTCGGTCATCTCGCCACCTTGCCGGCGACGCGGTCGAACACCTCGGTCTGCCTGCACTTCACCGACCCGGATGTGTCCGCGCTCGACGCCGACGGGCAGGCGGCTTTCGCCAAGGGACTGGTGTCGGTGCTCGACAAGGAAGGTGTCGCCTATGATATCGGCGCCTATCGCGATGCACCGCCCGGCCTGCGCATCTGGTGTGGCGCGACGGTCGAGACATCGGATCTCGAAGCGCTGCTGCCCTGGCTCGACTGGGCCTTCGCCGCACAGAAGGCGTCGCTCAAAGCGGCAGCCTGACATCTTTCGGTGGCGGCCTTCGGGCCGCCCATTCCCATCAAATCCATTTCAAGGAGGCCGCCATGGCGCCCCGCGTTCTCGTCTCAGACAAACTTTCTCCCACCGCCGTGCAGATATTCAAGGATCGTGGCGTTGAGGTCGACTATCTGCCCGATCTCGGCAAGGACAAGGAAAAGCTGCTCGAAGTGATCGGCCAGTATGATGGCCTCGCCATCCGCTCGGCGACCAAGGTCACCGAAAAGCTGATCAACGCCGCCACCAAACTCAGGGTTATCGGCCGCGCCGGCATCGGCGTCGACAATGTCGACATCCCGGCGGCGAGCCGCAAGGGCATCATCGTGATGAACACGCCCTTCGGCAATTCGATCACGACGGCCGAACATGCGGTGGCGATGATCTTCGCGCTTGCCCGCCAGATCCCGGAAGCCAACGCTTCTACCCACGCCGGCAAATGGGAGAAGAACCGCTTCATGGGCGTCGAGATCACCGGCAAGACGCTGGGCGTCATCGGCTGCGGCAACATCGGCTCGATCGTCGCGACGCGCGGCGTCGGGCTGAAGATGCATGTCATCGCCTTCGACCCATTCCTGTCGGACAAGCGTGCCGAGGAACTCGGTGTCGACAAGGTCGAGCTGGATGAGCTTTTCGCCCGCGCCGACTTCATCACGCTGCACACGCCGCTGACCGACAAGACGCGCAACATCATCGATGCGGCGGCGATCGCCAAGATGAAGAAAGGCGTGCGCATCATCAACTGCGCCCGCGGCGGGCTGATCGTCGAGGCCGACCTGGTCGCGGCGCTGAAGAGCGGCAAGGTGGCCGGAGCCGGTATCGACGTGTTCGAGGTCGAACCGGCCGAGAACAATGAGCTGTTCGGCATGGAGAACGTGGTGGCGACGCCGCATCTCGGCGCCTCGACAGCGGAAGCGCAAGAGAATGTCGCGCTGCAGGTTGCCGAGCAGATGGCCGATTATCTGATCAAGGGCGCGGTTTCCAACGCCATCAACATGCCGTCGATCACCGCCGAGGAAGCGCCGCGGCTGAAGCCCTTCGTCAAGCTCGCCGAAGTGCTCGGCGCCTTTGTCGGCCAGGTCACCGAGGATCCGATCAAGGAGGTCGAGATCCTGTTCGACGGCTCGACCGCGACGATGAACACACGCGCGCTAATCAGCGCCGCGCTTGCCGGGCTGATCAGGCCGCAGGTCTCCGACGTCAACATGGTGTCGGCGCCGATCATGGTGAAGGAGCGCGGCATCATCGTCGCCGAGGTCAAGCGCGACAAATCGGGCGTGTTCGACGGCTACATCAAGCTGACGGTGACGACCGAGCACAGGACGCGCTCGATCGCCGGCACCTGCTTCTCCGACGGCAAGCCGCGTTTCATCCAGATCAAGGGCATCAATCTCGATGCCGAGGTCGGCCAGCACATGCTCTACACGACCAATGCCGACGCGCCGGGTATCATCGGCCTGCTCGGCACCGTGTGCGGCGAGAACGGCGTCAACATCGCCAACTTCCAGCTCGGCCGCAACCGGCCCGGCGGCGATGCCATCGCGCTGCTCTATCTCGACGCGCCGTTCCCGGAGAACGTGCTGGAAAAGGTCAAGGCGCACAAGTCGATCGACTCGGCCAAGCGGCTGCAGTTCGACGTCAACGCGATGTGATCCCGGACTGCTGTGAAAGATCCAAAGGCGCGGACCGGGCCGCGCCTTTTTTCGTTCAGCGTGTCCTGGCGGATCGCTGAATCGCCATCTTGCGCCCGCTGTATTCGGCAAGCCCGATGCCGCCCAGCACGAGCACCAAAGCCAGTGCCTGATAGAGCTGGAACGTCTCGCCGACGATCAGCACTGACAGCAGCGTGCCGAAGATCGGCACCAGATTGATGAACAGGCCGGCGCGGTTGGCGCCGATCAGTTCGTTGCCCCTGATGTAGAAGATCTGCGAGATGACCGAGGCGCCGATCGCGGTATAGACGATGACGGCCCAGCCGCGCGCGTCAGGCACGATGACCCTGCCGGCGGCGACCTCCCACAGGAAGAACGGCAGCGAGGTGGCGAGGGCGGCAACCGACAGGGCCAGCATCAGGCTCTGCCAATGCATCACCGGCTTCAGCCGCAGCCCGACCGAATAGCCGCTGTAGAGAAACACGGCGACCAGCATGATGGCGTCGCCGAAATTGAGCTCCAGCGTCAACAGCCGGCGCGGATCGCCGTGGCAGGCGGTGAGGATCACGCCGGCGATGGTCAGCACGACACCGACAATTTGCGCCCAGTTCACACGTAGGCGGAAGAAGACGAAATTGGCTGTCATGATCAGGATCGGCATCGCCGCCTGTTCGATCGAGACGTTGATCGCTGTGGTGTAGTTGAGCGCCGTGTAGAAGATGGTGTTGAACAAGGCGAAGCCGCTGGCGCCCAGCGCTGCCAGCACGAGCCAGTGCTTGCGCACCACCGGCCAGTCCTTGCGTATTGTCTTCAAGCCTATCGGCAGCATGATCGACACGGCCAGCACCCAGCGCAGGAAGACGAGCGTCATTGGCGAGACGTGATCGACCGCCAGCTTGCCGGCCACCGAGTTGCCACCCCACAGCAAGGTGGTGAGCAGCAGGAATATGTAAGCGCTTCGATGCATCGCGGGATTCCGGCCACTATTGCATGTCGCCCAAAAGTGGGCAGCGGTTTTGGGACAACGACATGCATTGAAACAAAAAACTCAAAGCACGTCATGACGCGCTTTGAGGACAAGCCGCGGTGTTTGTCGGCCTATTGCCCCCGTGCGCCCAAGTAAATGATGTCGAAGCCGAAAATTGTTGTGCCTCAAGGTATTTTCGGCGGCAAAGAAAGGTCGCGCTCGCGAGGTCTTGACGTTATAGAGGCCTGTCGTTTCGAACCATATCCAAGCCGCTCGGCGGCGTCTCAAGGGAAAAGAAACATGGCCAATGTGGTGGTCGTCGGCTCGCAGTGGGGCGACGAAGGCAAGGGCAAGATCGTCGACTGGCTGTCGGAGCGCGCCGATGTCGTGGTGCGTTTCCAGGGCGGCCACAATGCCGGCCACACGCTGGTCGTCGATGGCAAGGTCTACAAATTGTCGTTGCTTCCGTCGGGCGTCGTGCGCCAGGGCAAGCTGTCCATCATCGGCAATGGCGTCGTTTTCGACCCGCACGCTTTTGTCGCGGAAGTGGCCAAGCTCAAGGCGCAAGGTGTCGAGGTTACGCCGGATCGCCTGAAAATAGCCGAAAACACAGCGCTTATCCTGTCCCTGCATCGGGAACTGGACGGATTCCGCGAGGACGCCGCCTCCAATTCCGGAACGAAGATTGGCACGACCCGTCGAGGCATCGGCCCCGCCTACGAGGACAAGGTGGGCCGGCGCGCGGTCAGGGTGATGGATTTGGCGGATTTGGAAACGCTGCCCTTGAAGGTCGACAGGCTGCTGACGCACCACAATGCGCTGCGTCGGGGGCTTGGCCATGCCGAAGTCACGCATGATGCGATCATGCAGGAATTGACTTCGGTTGCGCACGAGATCCTGCCCTATATGGACCGGGTCTGGAAAATCCTCGACGACAAGCGCCGCGCCGGCGAGCGCATCCTGTTCGAGGGCGCGCAAGGGACGCTGCTCGATATCGACCACGGCACCTATCCGTTCGTCACCTCGTCGAATACTGTCGCCGGCCAAGCGGCCGCAGGCTCCGGCGTTGGCCCGGGCGCCATCGGTTATGTGCTCGGCATCACCAAGGCCTATACGACGCGCGTCGGCGAAGGTCCGTTCCCGACCGAGCAGAAGAACGAGATCGGCGAATTCCTCGGCACGCGCGGTCATGAATTCGGTGTCGTCACCGGTCGCAAGCGCCGCTGCGGCTGGTTCGACGCGGTGCTGGTGCGCCAGGCTGTTGCCGTCAACGGCATCAAGGGCATCGCGCTGACCAAGCTCGACGTGCTCGACGGGCTGGACGAGATCAAGGTCTGCACCGGCTACCGGCTCGACGGCGAGATGATCGACTATCTGCCGGCCAGCCAGGGCGCACAGGCGCGTGTCGAGCCGGTCTACGAGACGCTCGAGGGCTGGAAAGGCACCACCGCCGGCGCGCGCAGCTGGAACGATCTGCCGGCCCAGGCCGTCAAATATGTCCGCTACATCGAGGAGCTCATCGGCGCCCCGGTCGCGCTCCTTTCCACCAGCCCGGAACGCGACGACACGATACTTGTGACCGATCCGTTTCAAGACTAGTTTCTCAGCCTTTCCGGGCATCGCGGCTGATTTGCGGGGGCCGGCGCGGAAACAAAATACAGGTCGACTGAAGCATGGCAGATTTCGTTTTTGTTCTGAAAAAAGCGATAGACGGTCTCGGCGATCAGTCGCCAGAGATGCGGGCGAAGGTCTATGACAAGGCCCGCTCTACGATCGCAGCGAAGATTGCCCAGCGCGATCCGCCGCTTTCGCCGGAGGATGTCGCCAAGCAGAAACGCGGTCTGGAAGACGCCATCGCGAGTGTCGAGCGGGACTATGCCAAGAGCGTGCCGGAGACCGACCCGCTCGCGGAACTGGAACACATCTTTTCCTCGATCGATCGCAACAAGAACCAGCCGAGCCATACACGGCAACCGGCGAAGGCGGAACCCGCCTTGCCGGCACCGCCCGCGGCCAAGCCTGAACCTTATCGACCGGCACCTCCACCTGCCGCCAAGGTCGAGCCAAGCTGGAAGCCCGCAGCCGCACCTTCCCAGCCGGCTCGCGCCGACGCGCCTCTTGCAGGCATGGACGCTGCAGGTATGGACGCCGACGAGGCGGACGACGGGGCCGATATCTTTTCCAGCAACGAAGAGCCGGTGTCCGACACCTTCCAGCGGCTACGTCCCGCGGAGCGCAAGCGCAGCTATGGTGGGCTGATCGCCGCCGTGGTTGCGCTGCTGGTCGTTGCCGGCGGCGGTTACGGCATCTGGCTGAACAAGGACGCTTTCGGCAAGATGCTCGGGCTTGGCGGCAACCAGGTCGCCAAGACCGAACCGGTGAAACCGGCACCCGCCAAGCCGGCAACCGATGCGGGGGCAACGCCGCCGGCGCCCGCGACCGGCGGCGGCACGGAAGCCGAAAGCACGAAATTCACCCAGCGGCTGACGCCGCAGGGCAGCGAAGTCGATCCCGGCCCGGCCGGTGGTCAAAGCGGCATCGGCGAAGGCGAATCGGTCGCCGCGCTGACCACGCCGCCCTCGGCGACCAACGCGCCGGCGATTTCCGCACCGGCCGCCGGCACGCCTGCCGCGGCCGCACCTGCCGCAACGCCGGCACCGGGCGCCGCGCCCGCGACGCCACCTGCCACCGGAGCTGCGCCGGCGGCGGCCGCCACCCCGCCAGCGCCGGCGAGTGCTGCGCCGGCGGCACCGGCAGCCGCGCCGACGGAAACCGCTCTGCCGGTTGGCCAGAAGGCGATCTTCTATGAAGAGCGCACCAGCACCGCACAGGGTTCTGCCGAGCCCGGCAACATCGTCTGGTCGCTGGTTCAGGAATCGCCCGGTGGCGACCTGCCGCCGGAGCCGGCGATCCGCGCCGAGGCCACCATTCCTGGCAAGGACATCCAGTTGCGCATGACCATCCGTCGCAACACCGACCAGACACTGCCGGCCAGCCATATCATCGAGATGATCTTTCTGACGCCCGACGGTTTTGAGGGCGGCGGTGTCGACAACATCCTGCGCGTCGCCATGAAAAGTTCGGAACAGGATGCCGGCAGCCCGCTGATCGGCATTCCGGCCAAGATCGCCGACGGTTTCTTCCTCGTCGCGCTCAACGACACCAAGGCCGACGAAGACGCCAACATGACCTTGCTTCGCGGCCAGGACTGGATCGACGTGCCGGTCGTCTACAAGACCGGACGGCGGGCATTGCTGACCATGGAAAAGGGCATTCCCGGCGAGAAGGTGTTCGACGAGGCGATCAAGGCCTGGCAGGCGAAAACGGCGGGCTGAGAAGGGCGCCGGCCCGGAGCCCCTTTGGTTTAGAAGCCTTGGAACAACATGTCGAGCGCAGCGACGATGTCGTCGTGGTGTCTGGAGAGATTTCCCTCGGCATCAGGCAATTCTGAGGCCATCAAGGCTGACATGAATTGTGTGACCATCACATGATTCCTGCCGTCGATTGCGAAGGTCGGGTTTAGACGGCGGCCCGGAACCGGGGCTATGTCGGGCGGCATCAACGGAATGACGACCCTCGTGGTCAGTCCCTCAAGAAGGTCGGACTGAACATCGAGAAGATAACCGCTACCTTCGGCATTTCGATAGAGATCGTAGCGTGCCATCAAAACAGCCGGTGTTTGGCCAATGGCAGCCCGTTGCGCCTGACATACTCATTGGAGCTTTGAATAGCTTCCTTGTTTTCTTCTTGCCAACGACGCGTCTTTTCCGCCGCAATCGCTTTTGCGATACCTGCCTCTGCGGCGCGGGAGATGTTGATGCCCAACGCCTTGGCGTCTTTGATCAGCTGAGAATCAATGGATGTGTTAACGGACTTTCGCTGAGGTTTTGGCGTCGATTGAAGCATAGAGACTGCCTCCTTTTATGCGCATAATGTAGGCGCATAAAAGCCCGCACGCAATCCTTCACCTCTCCATTTCCTCCCGCAGCATCTCCAGCTCCAGCCACTCTTCTTCAAGCGCGGCCAGCGTGGCGCGCTCCTTGTCGAGGGCGGCGATGGTTTTCTGGAAGGAGGCCGGGTCGCGCTCGTAATAGGCCGGATCGGCGATGTTGTTCTCCAACCGTGAGATCGAAGCCATCACAGCTTCGATTTTCTTGGGCAGGGATTCCAGCGCGAATTTCTGCTTGAACGACAGTTTCTTCGCCGGCCCCTTTGGCGCAGCAGCTTCACTTTTGGTCGTCATTGGCGCATCGCCGTTTTCGGCCTTCGCGCGCGCCCTGCGGTCGTCGAGCCGGGTGCCGCCGCGCTGCGCCAGCATGTCGGAGTAACCGCCGGCATATTCGATCCAGCGGCCGTCACCGTCCGGCGCGATCAGGCTGGTCACGGTGCGGTCGAGGAAATCACGGTCGTGGCTGACCAGGATGACCGTTCCGGCAAACCCGGCGACCAGTTCCTGCAGCAGTTCCAGCGTCTCCATGTCGAGATCGTTGGTCGGCTCATCGAGCACCAGAAGGTTTGCCGGCCGCGCCAGCACGCGCGCCAGCAGGAGGCGTGCCCGCTCGCCGCCGGACAACTCGCGCACCGGGGTGCGCGCCTGCTCCGGCTTGAACAGGAAATCCTTCATGTAGGAGACGACGTGGCGCTGCTCACCATTGATGACGAGGTTTTCGCCGCGACCGTCGGTGAGATACTGCGCCAGCGTCTCTTGCGGGTCGACCGCCTCGCGCTTCTGGTCGAGCGTGGCGATCTCCAGATTGGTGCCGAGCCGTATCGAGCCGGCGTCAGGCTTCATCTCGCCGGTCAGCATCTTCAACAGCGTCGTCTTGCCGGCGCCGTTCGGCCCGACCAGGCCGACGCGGTCGCCGCGCTGGATGCGGGTTGAAAACCCCTTGACCACGGTGAGATCGCCAAAGCTCTTCTCGATGTTCTTGGCCTCGATCACCAGCTTGCCGGATTCGGTAGCGTCGCTCGCCACCATGGTGGCCGACCCTTCGGCGCCGCGATGGCCGCGAAAACGCTGGCGCATGGTCTGCAGTTCGCCGAGCCGGCGCATGTTGCGCTTGCGCCGCGCCGTCACCCCGTAGCGCAGCCAGTGCTCCTCACGCACGATCTGGCGGCCGAGCTTGTGCTGCTCGCGCTCTTCTTCTTCCAGCACGAGGTCGCGCCATTCCTCGAAATGGCCAAAACCCTTGTCCAGCCTGCGGGTCTGGCCGCGATCGAGCCAGACGGTGGCGCGCGACACGCGCTCGAGAAAGCGGCGGTCGTGCGAGATGACGATCAGTGCCGAGGAGGTGCGGATGAGCTCCTCTTCCAGCCATTCGATCACCGACAGATCGAGATGATTGGTCGGCTCATCGAGCAGCAGGATGTCCGGCTCCGGCGCCATGACGCGGGCAAGGGCGGCGCGCCTTGCTTCGCCGCCCGAAAGATCGTTCGGACGCTCTTCGCCCGACAGACCGAGATGCTCCATCAGATAGCTGGCGCGGTAGGGATCGTCGGCGGGGCCAAGTCCGGCCTCGACATAGGCGCGGACACTGGCAAAACCCTCCATGTCGGGCATCTGGGGCAGATAGCGTACGGTCGCCGAAGGCTGGCGGAACACCTCGCCGTCCTGCGGCTCGATCAGGCCGGCGGCGATCTTCAGCAGCGTCGACTTGCCCGACCCGTTGCGGCCGACCAGTGCGATCTTGTCGCCGGCCGAAGCCGTCAAGGCGGCACCATCGAGCAGCGGCGTGCCGCCGAAGGTCAGCTTTATCCCGTCGAGGTTGAGAAGGGGCGGGGCCATGTCAGCTTTCAGGTAAGGGGTAGGGATGAGCGAGCAGCATCGCGCGGCCATGGTCCAGCGCGATTTCGAGGCGGCCCTTGACCTCGTTGGAAATGGTCAGCGACGAACCGAAGGCCACCTTGACGTGATCGAGCGGCCATTTGGCGCCGGTGACGGTCAGGCCGGCAAGCTCGGAAAAGCCGAGCACCGAAAACAGCGTGCCGTCGGCATAGTCGAAGCCAGCGGTTCCGTGCAGCAGGGGGACGCCTTCCTGGGCGCCGCTGGTCAGAAGCACATCCGTCCCGGCCTCGGCCAGCCGCAGGGCAAGCGCCAGATGCAGGAAAGCGTGGTCGGCGCGCTTGCCGCCGAAGGCGCCGGCGAGCACCAGTCTGGTCGCGCCGCGCTCGAGTGCGGCGGCGATGGCCAGCTCACCATCGGTCTGGTCTTTTTCCGTCGGGAAGGTCCGGCGCGGCACGGCAGCGAGATCGTCAGGCAGGTTGGCAGGCACCGAATCGAAATCACCCACCCACAGCTCCGGCACGAGACCCAGCAGCCGCGCATGGCCGATGCCGGCGTCGGCGGCGATGACGCGGGAGCCTTCGACCTGGCGGTCGAGCCGTGGCGTGCGGATGAGATCGCCGCCAAGCAGGATGGTGAATGTGCTCATATCGTGTGGCCCTTACCAGCCCGGCACGGGAAACGGAAGGCGGCAAACTCCCACTTGCGTGGGGGATCGGCCCGGCCTATGTGTCGAAACGCTCTAACGGGGTGCCGGACGCGATCTTCGCGGACCGGCTGAGAGGCAATCTCGCCAACCCGCTGAACCTGATCCGGTTTGTACCGGCGGAGGGATTAGACGTTTCGGACAGTCCGACGCCTCAATTCCTTTCAATTCGAACGAAGGAGGCGCCGATGCGCACGCTTTTATATTCTCTTGTCTCAGCAATGACCGTGGTCCTGTCCGGACCGGCCTTGGCCAAGGACAAGCTCACCGTCTACACCTATGAGAGTTTCACCGCCGACTGGGGTCCGGGTCCCGTGGTGAAGAAGGAATTCGAGGCCGAATGCGGCTGCGATGTCGAATTCGTCTCGGTCGCCGATGGCGTCGCGCTGCTCAACCGCGTCAAGCTCGAAGGCGCGTCGACCAAGGCCGATATCGTGCTTGGCCTCGACACCAATCTTACCGCCGATGCCAAGGCGTCAGGCCTGTTCGCACCGCATGGCGCGGTGACCGACGTCAATGTGCCGGGCGGTTGGAGCGACGACACTTTTGTCCCCTTTGATTACGGCTATTTCGCTGTCGTTTACGACACCGAGAAGCTGAAGACGCCGCCGAAGAGCCTGAAGGACTTGGTCGAAGGCAGTGCCGACGACAAGATCGTCATCCAGGATCCGCGCACCTCGACGCCCGGCCTCGGCCTGCTTCTGTGGGTCAAGTCGGTCTATGGCGACAAGGCGCCGGAGGCCTGGGCCAAGCTCAAGCCGAAGGTGCTGACGGTGACGCCGGGCTGGAGCGAGGCCTATGGCCTGTTCACGAAGGGCGAGGCGCCGATGGTGTTGTCCTACACGACGTCGCCGGCCTACCACATGGTCGCCGAGAACACCGAGCGCTATCAGGCGGCCTCCTTCGAGGAGGGCGAGTATCTGCAGATCGAGGTGGCGGGCATCACCACGACAGGGGCCAAGAATCCGCTGGCGGCAAAGTTCATGGCCTTCATGACCGGACCGAAATTCCAGGATGCCATCCCCGAGACCAACTGGATGTTCCCGGCAGGCAAGACCGACAAGCCGCTCAACCCGGCCTTTGACAAATTGGTCAAGCCAACCAAGACCTTGCTGTTCAGCCCGCAAGAGGTCGCCGCCAACCGCAAGGCCTGGGTGGATGAGTGGCTGGCGGTGATGAGCAAGTAGGCAGCGCGATGACGCCGGCGTATTCCACGGATTCCCGCGTCAGCGCCGGCATTGTCGCGCTCGCCGCAATCGCGCTGCTGATCGGCGGCGCGTTTGCTGGCCTGCTTTTCGAGGGCGCCCATGATTTCTCGGGCGCTTGGGCAGCCTTCGATCCCTATCTGTTGCGCGTCATTCGCTTCACGCTCTGGCAAGCGGCGCTGTCGACGCTGCTTTCCGTCGTGCCGGCGCTGTTCGTGGCGCGCGCTCTGTCGCGGCATCCACGCTTCTTTGGCCGCGCCTTCATCCTGCAGCTCTTCGCCGTACCATTGGCGCTGCCGGCCATCGTCGCGGCCCTCGGCATCCTGGCGCTTTATGGCCGCGCCGGCTATTTCGCCGGCGTGCTCGCCGTGATCGGCGGCGGAAGCTGGCCGGGGATCTATGGCCTGTCCGGCATTCTCGTCGCCCATGTCTTCTTCAATCTGCCGTTGGCGACGCGGCTGTTCCTCGAGGCGCTGCAAACGATTCCAGCCGACCAATGGCGGCTGGCGAGCCAGCTTGGCATGTCGGCGCGGCCGGCGTTCCGGCTGATCGAATGGCCGACGCTGCGTGCCGCCATGCCAGGAGTCGCCGGGCTGGTGTTCATGCTCTGCATCACATCCTTCACGATCGTGCTGATACTGGGCGGCGGGCCGGCCGCGACGACGCTGGAGGTCGGCATCTACCAGGCGCTTCGTTTCGATTTCGATCCCGCGCGCGCGGTGACGCTGACGCTGCTGCAGATCGCCTTAACCTTTATCGTGGTGCTGGCACTGACGCGGCTAGGCGCCAATGTGGTCGGCGATACTAACCTGCCGGTCGCGCAACGCCGCTATCTCTCAGTCAACGGGGCCGAGACCTGGCTGAACGCAATGCTCATCGTCTTGGCGTTGCTGTTCGTCGTCGGGCCGATGGCGGCGACGGTGACGGCCGGGTTGGGCGCCGATCTCGGCCGGCTGGCCGGTGAGGCCACCGTCCGGCAGGCGACGCTGACCAGCATGGTGCTGGCCTTCCTGTCGGCGCTGCTTTCGGTGACGCTGTCGCTGGCACTGACCATGGCGCGGCGGGCCCTAGCGCTGAACCGCCGGGCTGGCCGCAAGACAATGCTCGAGCATGCCACCGATACTGGGGCCGGCTTTGTCCTGGTCGTGCCGCCGATCGTCGTTGGCGCCGGCTGGTTCCTGTTGCTGCGCCATGTCGGCGATGTCTTCGCCATTGCCCCGATCATGGTCGTCACCGTCAATGCGGTGATGGCGATGCCGTTCGCCCTGCGCGCCATCCGTCCCGCCTATGATGCGGCGAGCGAGCGTCACGAACGGCTCTGTGCACAGCTCGGCATTGCTGGCTGGAACCGGCTGATGCTGGTCGACTGGCCGTCGCTGCGGCGGCCGCTCGCCACGGCCTTCGCCTTCGCCATGGCGCTGTCGCTCGGCGATCTCGGCGTCATTGCCTTGTTCGGCAGTGATTCCGTGCAGACATTGCCCTACCTTCTCCTGGCGCGGATGGGCAGCTACCGCACCGAGGACGCCGCCGGCCTGGCATTGCTGCTCGGCCTCGTCTGCCTCGCGTTGATCGTGGCGGCGCACTGGCTGGGAAAGGAGAAGGTCCGGGATGCCTGAGGGGGTGGCCAGCGGGCTTGAAAAGGGCGCACCGGTGCGGCTGGACAAGGTGTCGTTCAGTTATGGTAGTCATGGCAGCTATGGCGAAGCGCCGCTTGTCTTCGACGTCGATTTCGCCACGGCAAGGATCAACGCCATCATGGGGCCGAGCGGTTCGGGCAAGTCGACGCTGCTCAATCTGGTCGCCGGCTTCGAGACCCCGCAGTCGGGCCGCGTGCTGATCGGTGGGGTCGATGTCAGCGCCGAACCGGCCTCGGTGCGGTCCGTGTCGATGGTGTTCCAGGAGAACAATCTCTTCGCGCATCTTTCCGTCGAGCAGAATGTCGGGCTCGGCCGATCGCCATCCTTGCGGCTGACCGAGGCAGACCGCGCCGCGATCGCCGAGGCGCTTGCTCGCACCGGTCTTGCCGGCAAGGAACGACGCCTGCCGCGCGAGCTCTCCGGGGGGGAACGCCAGCGCGTTGCACTGGCCCGGGTGCTGGTGCGCGACCGGCCGGTGCTGCTGCTCGACGAACCCTTCGCCTCGCTCGGACCCGCTTTGCGCGACGACATGCTCGATCTGGTCGCCGCCGTTCATGCCGAGCGGGGCATGACGGTGCTGTTCGTCACCCATCAGCCCGAAGACGCCCGCCGTATCGGCGAGCACATGGTGTTTCTGGACAATGGGTTGGTTGCCGCAACCGGCAAGGCGGATGATTTCTTTGCCGGGGCTGGCCCGGAAGCGTTCCGGCGCTATATCGGCGCAGGTGCCGGGGGTGCCGTATCACGAGATGTTGCCCGGAAGCGGACATAATTTACGGTCAAACCGGTTCCGGGCGATGTGGCGCTTGCTTGCCATGACTGGAGGAGTGTGGCTAGGTCCGCCCTACTGGTCCGGCACAGGACGTGATTTGCCTGCAGTATCCGCCGCCCGCCCCTGGGGGACGTGCAACGGATACTGCAGCAGTTTGAGATATGGCGCATGACACATTCCGAAGATCGCCCCCGATTTTCGTGATCATGCGCCGGGACCCGAAAGGAAGCCGTTCTGGCGATCGGCGCTAATACACTAGGAATGAAACCGCTGGCGCGCTTTCTTGCGCTGGCCGGCTTTGCCGTGGCGCTGGCGAGTTGCCAGATGTTCACGCCGCCGGCGGTTCAGGAATCCGGCTTCCAGCCATCCGACAAGCCGATCACCGTCGACAATGTCGGCGCCAACAACAAGCTCGCCGAATTGGCCAAGGCGCAGCATCCGCGCATCCTGGCGACCTATGGCGGCGAATATTCCGATCCCAAGCTGGAGCGCATGGTTGCCAAGGTGGTCGGCAATCTGACCGTGGTCTCGGCCAATCCGACGCAGACCTATCGCATCACCATCCTGAATTCGCCCAACGTCAACGCCTTCGCGCTGCCGGGCGGCTATCTCTACATCACGCGCGGCCTGTTGGCGCTGGCCAATGATTCGGCAGAGCTTGCCGCGGTCATCGCGCATGAGATGGGCCACGTCACCGCCAATCACGGCCTGCAGCGCCAGCAGCTCGAGGCCGAAGAAGGCCTGGCGACCAAGGTGGTTTCCGATGTGCTCGGCGACAGCCCGACCGCCAAAGCAGCGCTGATCCGCGGCAAGCTGAGGCTGGCACAATTCTCGCGCAACCAGGAGCTGGAAGCCGACGCCATCGGCATCAAGTCGATCGGTGAAGCCGGCTACGATCCTTTCGCCGCCGGCCGCTTTCTGCAGTCGATGTCGGCCTACACCGATTTCCGTTCGATCAGCGGCGCCACCGATGCCAGCCTCGACTTCCTGGCCACGCACCCCAACACGCCGCAGCGCATCGATCTGGCGCAGCGCCATGCCCGCCAGTTTGGCGCGCCAGGCTTCGGCACGCGCGACCGCGATTCCTTTCTCGCCGGCATAGACGGCCTGCTCTATGGCGACACACCCGAGGAAGGCTATGTGCGCGGCGAAACCTTCCTGCATCCGGGTCTTGGCGTGTCCTTCTCGGTGCCGCAGGGCTTCATCATCGACAATTCGGCGGCGGCAGTGACGGCAACCGGTCCCGGTGACATGGCGATCCGCTTCGACGGCGTCTCGATCGACAAGAACCGCGCGCTCACCGACTATATCCGCAGTGGTTGGGTGGCCGGTCTCGACGACAGCACCGTCAAGCAGGAAACCATCAACGGCAATGAGGCGGCGACCGCGCATGCCGGCGCTGAAGGCTGGCAGTTCGACATCGCCGTGATCCGCGCCGGCGGCCAGGTCTACCGGCTGCTGACCGCTGCCCCTTCGGCCAGCACCTCGCTGGACACCGTGGCGCGTTCGGTCAGCGGCTCGTTCCGGATCCTCAGCGCTGCCGAAAAGGCGGCTTTGAAGCCGCTGCATATCCGCGTCGTCACCGTTCAGCCGGGGCAGACGATGGGCTCGCTTTCGGCGCAGATGGTTGGCGTCGACCGCAAGCTCGATTTGTTCCGCGTGCTCAATGCGCTGTCGCCGGGCGCCGCGGTTTCGGCCGGCGACAAGGTCAAGATCGTCACCGACAAATAAGCTCGTCGCGAGTTGCCGGATGTCTGACACCGTCGTCCTTGCTTCAGCAGATCGGGGGCGTCAGGAGATCAGGCGGCCGTCGCCATGAACTCCGGGTTCTGCTTCACCAACGCCACCTTGAGCTTTTCCATGGCGCGCGCCTCGATCTGGCGGACACGTTCCTTGGAAATGCCGAGCGTCTCGCCGAGCGCTTCGAGTGTCGCGCCCTCGTCGTTCAGCCGGCGTTCTTCGATGATCCTCAGCTCACGCGCGTTGAGCGCGCGAAGCGCTTCCCTCAGCCAGAGCGAGCGGCGCGCGACATCGATTTTGTCGCCGACGATCTCGTCGGGCAAGGGATCGTCCGAGACAAGGAAGTCCATCCGCTCAGTCGAACCCGCATCGTCGGCAATCGGCATGTTGAGCGAGGAGTCGGGTGCCGACAGCCGCGAATCCATCATCGCCACATCGGCTTCGGAGACGCCGAGTGCCTCCGACACTTCGCGATAGAGCGTTGCGTTGGACAGCGGCTCGGCGCCATTCGCCAGCCGCGCGCGCAGGCGTCGCAGGTTGAAGAACAGCGCCTTCTGCGCCGAGCTGGTGCCACCGCGCACGATCGACCAGTTGCGCAGGATGTAGTCCTGCATCGAGGCGCGGATCCACCACGTCGCATAGGTCGAGAACCGCACCTCGCGCTCGGGCTCGAAGCGGGCGGCGGCTTCAAGCAGGCCGACATGACCCTCCTGGATCAGATCGCCAAGCGGCAAGCCGTAATGGCGGAATTTGGAGGCCATGGAAATGACCAGCCGCATATGGGCGACGGTGATGCTGTGCAGCGCGTTCTGGTCGTTGTCCTCTTTCCAGAGCAATGCCAGCCGATGCTCCTCGTCACGTTCGAGGTAGGGGGCCCTCATTGCCGCGCGGACCATGATCCGTCCTGCCGTGTCTTCCATCATGAGGCGCTCCCTGGGCGATGCGGATGACTTTGCAAACTTGGCTGGCGCCCGGGTTGAAATGGCGGCGTCGTGCCCTAGAACAGCCAGAACGTGCCATGCAGGGGAATGGTTCCCTGGCCGGCGCCGCGCCTGACGCGCTGTCCAGACGGCTTGCGGGATGGTCTGGAATGGCGCCGACTCTCGTCGAAAAAGCAGAATCTTGAGTATCCGATTTCAAGAGCGGTTTGTTTTTGAAATTTCATTCCTTATTTTCTTGCCTTGCATCTGCCAGTTTCCAGCGCTCACAACATGCCGGATATCCGGCCAAGGACGGGATCACAGAAAAATGAAATGGCTCAAGTCGCTCATCATCGCCGGAACGCTGCAGGCTCTGGCTGTCACCGCAGGCCATGCCGGCGCCAATCTCGACCAGATCAAGCAGGCCGGGGCCATCAAGATCGGCACGGAAGGCACCTATGCGCCATTCACCTATCATGACACTTCCGGCGCGCTGGTGGGCTTCGACGTCGAAATCGCCAAGGCGATCGCCGACAAGCTCGGCGTCAAGGCCGAGTTCCTCGAAGGCAAGTGGGACGGGTTGATCGCCGGTCTCGACGCCAATCGCTATGACGCCGTCATCAACGAAGTCGGCATCACTGACGCCCGCAAAGCCAAGTACGACTTCTCCGATCCCTACATTGCCTCCAAGGCAGTGCTGATCGTGCGCGGTGACAACACCGACATCAAGAGCTTCGCCGATCTCAAGGGCAAGAAGTCTGCGCAGTCGCTGACCTCGAATTTCGGCAAGCTGGCCGAAACGAACGGCGCCGAGCTGGTCGGCACAGATGGCTTCGACCAGTCGATCCAGCTGCTTCTGACAGGCCGTGCCGATGCCACCATCAATGACAGCCTGTCGTTCCTCGACTTCAAGAAGCACAAGCCCGACGCCAATGTGAAGATCGCCGCACAAGAGGAAAACGCCGACTATTCCGGCGTCATCGTGCGCAAGGGCGATCCGGAGCTGGTCGCGGCGATCAACAAGGCGCTGGCCGACATCAAGGCCGACGGCACCTACAAGAAGATCGCCGACACCTATTTCGGCCAGGACGTTTCGAAGTAATCTAATGAGGTGGGCTGGTCTCCGGCCACGAGAGATATCGAGCGGCGAGCCGTCTTTGACGGCCCGCCGCTTTTGTCGTGATATGGCTGACGCATTCGCGTCTTGACCAACTGCCTCGACCAATTTGGAGGGTCTTACGTGCCGCACTGGCTGCAACTGATGCTGGAGTCGCTGCCTTCGCTCCTGTGGGCGGCGCTGATCTTCACCGTGCCGCTGACGCTGTTGTCCTTCGCTCTTGGCTTGACGGTCGGCCTGGGTGCAGCACTTGCCCGGCTGTTCGGGCCGAAGCCGCTGGTCGCGCTTGTGCGCTTCTATGTCTGGATCTTCCGCGGCACGCCACTTTTGGTGCAGCTGTTCCTGATCTTCTATGGCCTGCCGTCGGTCGGCATCCTGCTCGACGCCTTCACGGCGGCGTTGATCGGCTTCACGCTCAACATCGGCGCCTACACGTCGGAAATCATCCGCGCGGCAATAGGCTCGGTGCCGAAAGGCCAGTGGGAAGCCGCCTATTCGATAGGCATGACCTGGAGCCAGGCGATGCGGCGCACCATCCTGCCGCAGGCCGGCCGGGTCGCGGTGCCGCCGCTTTCCAACACCTTCATCTCGCTGGTCAAGGACACCTCGCTGGCCGCCGCCATCACCGTGCCGGAGATGTTCCAGGCGGCGCAGCGCATCGTCGCCACCACCTATGAGCCGCTGATCCTCTATGTCGAGGCGGCGATCCTCTATCTGGCGTTGAGTTCGGTGCTGTCGGCCTTGCAGACGCGGCTGGAGACCCGGCTCAATCGCTATGGCGGCTTCCTGGAGGCACGCTCATGATCGGCCTTACCAAAATCGAGAAGCGCTTTGGCGACAATCTCGTGCTGAAGGGTGTGACGGTCACCATTGCCGAAGGCAACGTCACGGCGCTTGTCGGCCCTTCGGGCGGCGGAAAAAGCACCCTACTGCGCTGCATCAACCTCCTGGAGATCCCGACCTCGGGCAGGGTGCGTATCGGCGACGAGACGCTCGAATTCCACCCTGGCGGCAGGGTTCCGGCCAGGGATATCCAGCGCCTGCGCCTGCAGACCGGCATGGTGTTCCAGAACTTCCAGCTGTTTCCGCATCGCACCGCGATCGAAAATGTCATGGAAGGGCTGGTGACGGTGCTGAAATGGCCGCCTGAGAGGGCCCGCGAGCGGGCGCTGGCTTTGCTGGAGAAGGTGGGCATGGCGCACAAGGCCGATGCCTGGCCGGCGACGCTGTCCGGCGGCCAGCAGCAGCGCGTGGCGATCGCCCGCGCCCTGGCGCCGTCACCGAAAGTGCTGCTTTGCGACGAACCGACCTCGGCGCTCGACCCGGAACTGGCGCAAGAGGTGGTCGACGTGCTCGGCAAGCTGGCCAGCGAAGGCACGACCATGGTGATGGCGACACATGATCTGCGGCTCGCCTCCAAGATCGCCCAGGAAGTGGTGTTCCTGGACGCCGGCGTCATCGTCGAGAAGGGGCCGGCCGCGGTGCTGTTCAACAACCCTGAGCAGCAACGGACCAAGCGCTTCATTGCGACGCTGAAGCAGGAGGCCATGAGGGAAGGTGGCGGCGAGGTGTAAGCGCTGCCTTCGGTTGAGCGTCACGCCAGAAAGCAAAAAACCCGGCGCGAGGCCGGGTTTTTCATGAATTCAAAGGCGAAAAAGCTCAGGCAGCTTCTTCCTGCTCGGCTTCCTCATTGTCGGCCTTGGCGCCACGCTTAGGGCCCTTGTTGAGGTTGACCTCGATCAGGCGCACGGCTTCGGTTTCCGACATGCGGTTGACGGCCGCGATCTCGCGGGCCATGCGGTCGAGCGCCGCCTCGTAGAGCTGACGCTCGGAATAGGACTGCTCCGGCTGGTTGTCGGCGCGGTAGAGGTCGCGCACAACTTCCGAGATCGAGATCAGGTCGCCCGAATTGATCTTCGCATCATATTCCTGGGCGCGGCGCGACCACATGGTGCGCTTGACGCGGGCGCGGCCCTGCACGACCTTCAGCGCGCGCTCGACATAATCCTCTTCCGACAGTTTGCGCATGCCGATGGAGGTCGCCTTGGCGACCGGCACCTTCAGGCGCATCTTGTCCTTCGAGAAGTCGATGACGAACAGTTCCAGCTTGTGTCCAGCAACTTCCTGCTCGTCGATCGAGACGATCTGGCCGACGCCATGCGCCGGATAGACGATGTATTCGCCGGTCTTGAAACCGTGACGCGCAGCGGTGGACTTCTTCTGCGGGGTGATCGTTGCCATTACGCCCTGAACTCCTTGTTGTGGTACCGGCGTCCTGCCGGCCCGAACTCGCGCGATCGGGGAAACCGATCGTTAGCCGCACAACAGATGAACCCATCGGAAAAGCCGGACCGGCAAACGCAATATTGCGGCCGCCTGGCCCAGATCGCTCTGGTCCGGAATGGGATTTTCACCTTTCAGTGATTTGGGGCGTCTGCGCCATAAATCGACGTTGTGTCACCGGCATGTTTGGCTGATGTAACACAAAAAGTCGGAAGAATCAAGGTTTTGCTGCATACGCGAAGGCCACGGGTCGGCGCCAGCTGTCAAGCCGGTTAATGTGACCTGCCTCTTACCTTGCGTAATACCGGCCTTTGCGGCCGTGTTGTCAATCGCCCTCGCCGGGCTCTGCCGAGAAGTATTTCTCGAACTTACCGGCCTCGCCGTCGAAGGATTTGGCGTCTGCCGGCGGTTCCTTCTTGGCGGTGATGTTGGGCCATTTCTCGGCGTATTCGGTGTTGACCTGCAGCCATTTGTCGAGGCCCGGCTCGGTGTCGGGCTTGATTGCGTCGGCCGGGCATTCCGGCTCGCAAACGCCGCAGTCGATGCACTCGTCGGGATGGATGACGAGCATGTTCTCGCCTTCGTAGAAACAGTCGACCGGACAGACCTCGATGCAGTCCATGTATTTGCATTTGATGCAATTGTCGGTCACGACATAGGTCATCGGTCGGCTCCGGGACGTCCCATTTTTGTTGGGCTTTTTCCGTCAGGTAACGCCTTTATCGACCGCTTGCAAGGGTAGCCATTGCGGGCGGTGCCGGTGTTTCCGGAATGGAATTCCAGACGGCAGCGCCGGCGGAAGTCAGTCATGTCCCGCAGAACGTCTTGTTTGCCGGGCTCAGTTCTTGCCTTAGGCGTATCGCTGTCGCAAAACCGCTGCGTACGCTAGGCATCAATCTTCGCCGAGCAGTCGGTCGGTCTGGCGGCGTTCCTTCTTGGTCGGGCGGCCGCTACCGGCCTCACGCAGCCCCGGAATTGCATCAGGAGGGGCTTCGCCCTTCGGTGCGGGCGGTGGCGAGATATCCTCGTAGAGCGTGCGGGCCTCCTCGGCCGGGCCGCGTCGTGCACCGGCGCCGAGCACCTTCCAGATGAAAATGCGCCGCTCAAGCGTGATGGTCAGCACGTCGCCTGGCTTGACCTGATCGGAGGCCTGCGCTGCTTTGTCGCGATTGATGCGGACCCGGCCGGCGATGACCAACTTTGCCGCCAGCGAGCGTGATTTCACGGCGCGCGAGAAGAACAGCCATTTGTCGATACGCTGGCGGCCTTCAGCAACCATCGAAGCGCCTAGAGCATGATGCCGAAAAGTGCGAAGCGGTTTTCGGACGACATCATGCTCCATCTCTTAGTTTAGAGGCGGAATCAGATTTCAGGTCGATTCGACCTGAAATCATCCGGCTCTGGCCTACTTCTTCAGCTGGTCGCGCAACGCGGCGAGCTTGGCGAAGGGCGAATCCGGATCGAAGCGCACCGGGCGCTCCTCGCGTGGCTTCGGCTGGAAGGCGGGCTTGCCGCCTTGCGGACCACCCTTGCCATCCGGCCTGCCGCCCTTCCAGTCGGGCCGGCCTTCGCGGCGGTCGGGACGCTCGCCTTGCGGCCGGCCATCACGCCGCTGTTCGCCTTCGGCCTGCGGCTTGGGTTTGAACTTCGAGCGGTCGAAGCGCGGCTTACCGGCTCCATCGCGCCGTCCTTCATGGGCCGGACGTTCTCCGGGTGCAGCTGCGGCCGGTGCGCCGGCGGCATCCGCAGGCGCATCACTTCGGCCGCGCGCTTGTCCGTTGCGCGGGCGATTGTTCCTGCGGTTGTCGTCGCGGTTGCGCGGGCGCTGTTCGAACCGCCCCTGACGCCACAACAGGATGGGTTTTGGCGCTTCGGCTTCCGGAGCGGGTTCGCCGACGGCTGCTTCAGCCACCGCAGTAGGTTCGTCCGGGACCGCGTCCGTCGCGGGCGCGGCATCCAACACCAGCTCGGCCGGTGCGGCTTCTTCTGCCGCCGCGGCTCCAATCTGGCCAGTCTCAGCCTCTGCCTGCGGTTCAACCGGCGCCGGTTCAGCGGCTTCGGCAGCAGTCTCGGCTACCGGCGCTTCGTCTTGCACGGCTTCGACCGGAGCGTCCGCCTGTTCTTCCACGGCAGGCACAGCAGGTTCGGCCGCAGCGTCCGCGACGATCTCGGCCGCCGTTTCCGAAACGGCCACTGTGTCCGATGCCGGCTCCGACCCTTCGATTGCTGCCTCTGCCGCGGCATCAGTTGCCGTGGCTTCGGCCGCTTTGGCCTGCTCGGCTCGTGCAGCCTCTTCCGCCGCCAGCTTCGCCACCGCCGCTTCGCGCGCGGCATTGTCCTGCGCTTCGAGCCGCGCCTTGACCTCGACGGCCGGCTTCGGCTCGGAACGGTAGCCAAGACCTTTGAGGATTTCTTCCATGTCGTCGGCTGTAGCGCCGAGGATCGACATCATTGGCGGCGTCACCATGAAGGATTGGCCGTCATAGGCGCCATCCGGGCGCTGGCCGAGGCCGGGCTTCCAGTTGGTCGCCGGGCGGATCAGGTCGGCCAGCCGTTCCAGAATGTCGATGCGCACGGCGCGGCGGCCGAGATTGCGGTAGCCGGCCAGCTTGTAGAAGGTCTTGTCGAAGGCCGGGTCGATGACCACAGAGGTGCGACCCGAGGCGAGCGCATGGACCACGTCGCCAAAGCCTGGCTTGTCCTTGCCGTCGTTCTTCAGCGCCCACAGCAGCGTCACCAGCCCCGCAGGCGCCGGCTTGATCAGCGCCGGCACGAAGACATGGTAGGCGCCGAAGCGCACGCCAAGTCGGCGAAGCGCGGCGCGGCCTTCCTGGTCGAGCGACTTCATCTCCTCGGCGATGTCGCGGCGGTTGATGAGACCGAAATTCTCGACCAGCTGAAAGGCGATGCCACGGCCGATGCCGGAAATCTGGTCGGCGTTCTTCAGGTCGACCAGCGGCTTCAGCAGCGACTCGATCTGGAAATTGACGAAACGCTCGGCACGCGCGGCGACCTTGTCGCGCGCCGGGCCGGTCAGCTGTTCGTCGGCGAGCAGCACTAGGCGCGGCTTCAACGCGTCTTCGCCCGAGACCAGCGTACCGATCGGCGCGCCGATCCAGCGCAGCGTGCCGTCCGAGCCAAGCGCGATGTCGCCATTGGCCGAGGCGCCGAAGCGTTCGGCGCGTGCCTCGAATTCGGCGGCCAGCGCCTTCTGGGCAGCGCTGCGCACCGCCTTGGCGTCTTCGCCGCCGGCGGTCTGATCAGCGGTGAAGCGGAACCCTTGCAACTCGCCGACATGGTGGCCTTCGACAAGGACGGTTCCGGTAGGACTAATTTCGGCTTCAGGCATGGTATTTTCTCTAAGGCGCCGCATGAGGACGGAAGTCCTGCGGTCTACGAAGCGTTTCGTCAACCGCTCATGCAGCGCATCCGACAATCTGTCTTCGATTTCGCGCGTCTTTTCCTGCCAGTGTGCCTGATCGGCCAGCCAGCCGGGCCGGTTCGACACGAATGTCCAGGTGCGGATCTGGGCAATGCGATGCGACAGCGTGTCAATATCGCCCTCCGTTGTGTCGGCGCGGCGCACCTGCTCGGCCATGTAATTCTCGTCGACATGGCCGTGGCGTGCGAGGTCCGTGTAGATGGAGGCAATGAGGTCGGCATGCTGGGCCGGTGCGATCTTGCGGTAGTCGGGCAGCGCGCAGGCTTCCCACAGCAGCGCCACCCGTTTGGCATTGGTGGCGAGTGCGCGGATGTCCTCGTCGCGCGACAGATGCTCGAGTGCCTGCGCGTCGACGGCAGGCAATGCCCGCGTCAGGCCCTCGACCGGGGCGTTGGTTTCAATCGAGCGCTTCAGCGCATCGAGGCTAGCAAAGTCGAAATGCGCGGTGCGCCACTGCAGCACCTTCACCGGATCGAAATCATGGCCTTCGATCTTCTTGATCAGCTCCTCGTCCAGGGGGTCGACCTGACCGGTGACGCCGAAGGTACCGTCGCGCAGATGCCGGCCGGCACGGCCGGCGATCTGGCCAAGCTCGGCCGCCGTCAGGTTGCGATACTGGAAGCCATCGAACTTGCGGTTCTGGGCGAAGGCGACGTGGTCGAGATCGAGGTTGAGGCCCATGCCGATGGCGTCGGTGGCAATGAGATAGTCGACATCGCCGGACTGGAATAGTGCCACCTGGGCGTTGCGGGTGCGCGGCGAGAGCGCGCCGAGCACGACGGCGGCACCGCCTTGCTGGCGGCGGATGAGTTCCGCGATGGCGTAGACCTCGTCGGCGGAGAAGGCGACGATCGCCGTGCGCCGCGGCAGGCGTGTCAGCTTCTTCGAACCGGCATAGGCAAGATGCGACAGCCTTGGCCGCGTCACCACCGAGACCCCCCTCAGCAGGCGCTGCAAGATGCCGTGCATGGTGGCCGCACCCAGCAGCAGCGTCTCCTGGCGGCCGCGCAAATGCAGGATGCGGTCTGTAAAGATGTGGCCGCGCTCAAGGTCGCCGGCAAGCTGCACCTCGTCGATGGCGACGAAGGCGGCGTCGGTCTCGCGCGGCATGGCTTCGACGGTGCAGACCGAATATCTGGCGTCCGGCGGCTGGATCTTTTCCTCGCCGGTGATCAGCGCGACCTTGTGGGCGCCGACCTTTTCGCAGACACGGGCGTAGACTTCACGCGCCAGCAGCCTGAGCGGCAGGCCGATGATGCCGCTCTCATGCGCCACCATGCGCTCGATGGCGAGATGGGTCTTGCCGGTGTTGGTCGGCCCAAGCACGGCGGTCACGTCGCGGCCCGACAGGATCAGCGGCTCGGTGTGTTTGGGCTGGATGTTCATCGACCTAGAATAAGGCTTCTGGGACCTGGAAATAAGGCTTTCTGGCCTCTGGTTGTCGGGAGCGTGCCTCAAGTGGCGCGTATGACAGGCGACACATAGGGATTTCGGGCGCGAAGCGAAAGCGGAATGTTCCGCCAGCGGCCAGAAGGTGTTTTTGTCAAGCTCACAATCGGCTGCGGATTAACAGATAGAACGAGTCTGGAACGAATCAGCGACGAATCAGTGACTCCTGCAGATTCAGCTTTTGTTCACGGCTACATGTGGATTTTGCGACCGCGAGTCGCACCACATGCTGAATCGCTGAACTGGCCCGTTTGATGCTAAGAGGGCGTTGTCGTTAACCTTTGCCGATGAACGATCATATTGGCTTGGCGCACCTCGGCCAAGATTATGAAATTGTTGATCTTTCTTAATCGACGTTAAGGAACTGGCTGGCGATTCCGGCTGTCGTCGTTAACGTTCCGCTCAAAGCCGGAACGAATCGGCGACGAATCAGCGATGCCGGAATTTTCTTGGTTTGTTCACCCCAATATCTTGTGTTGTGAACAGCTTATCCACCGAGAATCCACAGCTTGCGAAGCAGCTTTCGCACAGGGCAGCGGGTGGCTGTTAACCTCTGCGTGCCGGATTGGGTCAGCTGCCGTCGCGAGCACGTCAAAGGGATCATGCCGGCAACGAAAAACGGGCCAGTGTGCCGGCCCGTCGATCTCTCCACCTAAATCGCCACGTCGTCAGGCGAAGTATTGGCCGCCATTGGCTGTGATGGTCGAGCCGGTGATGAAGCCGGCATCTTCGGATGCGAGGAAGACGACGCAGCGCGCGATTTCTTCGGGCTCGCCGAGGCGGCCGACGGGGATCTGCGGAATGATACGCTCGTTGAGCACCTTCTCGTCGATCGCCTTGACCATCTCGGTGGCGATGTAGCCGGGGCAGATGACGTTGACGGTGATGCCCGCGCGCGCGCCCTCCTGAGCGAGAGCTTTGCTGAAACCGATGTCGCCGGCCTTGGCGGCGGAATAGTTGACCTGGCCGGCCTGGCCCTTCTGGCCGTTGATCGAGGAGATGGTGATGACGCGGCCGAACTTGCGGTCGCGCATGCCGCCCCACAGCGGATGCGTCATGTTGAAGACGCCGGACAGGTTGGTGTCGATGACCTCTTTCCACTGTTCACGCGTGATCTTGTGGAACATGGCGTCACGGGTGATGCCGGCATTGTTGACCAGCACCGAGACCGGGCCGAGATCGGCCTCGACCTGCTTGATGCCGGCGGCGCAGGCGTCATAGTCGGCGACGGACCATTTGTAGACCGGAATGCCGGTCTCGGCCTTGAATTTCGCCGCCGCTTCGTCATTGCCGGCATAGTTCGCGGCAACCGAATAGCCGACGGTCTTCAATGCGATCGAGATCGCCGCGCCGATACCGCGCGATCCGCCTGTGACGATTGCTACCTTGGTCATGCATTTCCCCTTTTTTGATATCGCCCTGTTGTCGGGCTTGGCAGGCACTGGATACAGAACGGGCGGCTCGCGCCGCCCGGGTTAGTGGCTTTCTTCAGAATGCTTCGACGCACATGGCGACGCCCATGCCGCCGCCGATGCATAGGGTGGCGAGGCCTTTCTTGGCGCCGCGACGGCGCATTTCGAAGACCAGCGTGTTGAAGACGCGGGCGCCCGACGCGCCGATCGGGTGGCCGATGGCAATGGCGCCGCCATTGACGTTGACGATCGAGGGATCCCAGCCCATGTCCTTATTGACGGCGCAGGCCTGGGCGGCAAAGGCTTCGTTGGCCTCGATCAGGTCGAGATCGCCGACCGACCAGCCGGCCTTTTCCAATGCCTTGCGCGAGGCGGGAATAGGTCCGGTGCCCATGATCTGCGGATCGACGCCGGCGGTTGCCCAGGACACGATGCGCGCCAGCGGGGTGATGCCGCGCCTCACCGCTTCCGCTTCGCTCATCAGCAGCGCGCCAGCGGCGCCGTCATTGATGCCGGAGGCATTGGCGGCGGTCACCGTGCCGTCCTTGTCGAAAGCCGGCTTCAGCTTGGTCATGGCGTCGATCGTGGCGCCGTGGCGGATGTATTCGTCCTGGTCGACGATGGTGTCGCCCTTCTTGCTCTTGATGGTGACGGCGACGATCTCGTCCTTGAACTTGCCGGCCTTCTGCGCGGCCTCCGCCTTGTTCTGCGAGGCGAGCGCAAACTGGTCCTGGTCTTCGCGGGTGATCTGGAACTGACGTGCGACGTTTTCGGCGGTGTTGCCCATGTGATAGCCGTTGAAGGCATCCCACAGCCCGTCCTTGATCATGGTGTCGATCAGCTTGAAGTCGCCCATCTTGACACCGGCGCGCAGGTGCTGGGCATGCGTCGAAAGCGACATCGATTCCTGGCCGCCGGCGATGATCACCTTGGCATCGCCGGTGGCGATCTGCTGCATGCCGAGCGCAATGGCGCGCAGGCCCGAGCCGCAAACCTGATTGAGGCCCCAGGCGGTGGTTTCCTTGGGCAGGCCGGCATTGATCGATGCTTGGCGGGCCGGGTTCTGACCCTGAGCGGCAGTCAGCACCTGACCGAGGATGACCTCGTCGACCTCACCTGGTTCGACACCGGCACGCGACAGCAATTCCCTGATGACGATGGCACCGAGCTCATGCGCCGGGGTGGCGGCGAAGGCGCCGTTGAAGGAACCGACCGGCGTGCGCGCTGCACTGGCAATGACGATGGAAGCGGACATTTTCTTCTCCAGACTTCAAAGGTGTTGTTCTGTCGTTGAGGACTTTTCTTGCCCTTTCCCAACCCCAAGTCAAACCGGAAATAGGCATGGCGCCCATGCGCGGCAAGCAGGTCGCGCCTTGCCGTGGCGGCCATTCGTCCATTGCTGCGCAGCATATTTTGCCCGCTATGCAGCATTTAGTGATCCCGCACTGCACAAACTGCTTGGAATTGTGAGGCTTTTGCGCATATCCTCAAAAAAGGCACAATCGTTATCGGCGGCTTACTCAGAGGCGCGCCGGTGTCCCTGGGAGGATGTAGATGGCCGCTAAAGACGATCCGATCATCATCAAGAAATACGCCAATCGCCGCCTCTACAACACCGGCACCAGCACCTATGTGACGCTCGAGGACCTCGCCGAGATGGTCAAGAAGGGCGAGGAGTTCACCGTCCAGGACGCCAAGACCGGCGACGACATCACGCATCCGGTGCTGACACAGATCATCTTCGAACTGGAGAACAAGGATGGGCAGAACATGCTGCCGATCCCGTTCCTGCGCCAGCTCATCGCCTATTACGGCGACCAGATGCAGATGATCGTGCCGAGCTTCCTCGAACAGTCGATGCTCGCCTTCTCCAAGGAGCAGGAGCGCTTTCGCGAGCAGATGAAGGGTGCGATCGGCAAATCGCCGCTCGACATGATGAAGATCACCACGCCGATCAAGGCGCTGGAGGAGCAGACACGCCGCAATATGGAAATGTTCCAGAATGCGATGCGGCTGTTCACGCCGTTCCCGCCCGCTGGCTCCGCGCCAGCGGCTGCGCCAACGCCCGAGCCGGCCAGGAAGGAAACGCAAGAAAAACCTGACGACCTTCAGGAGTTGAAGGATCAGATCGCGGCCATGCAGCGCAAGCTCGACACGATGTCGTGAGAATTACGGATCGAAAGATCCGATCGCAACGGCCCATCGGATTGCTGCGCCCTCTATCTGTTTGTTTGAGCATGATCGCTGGACAAACGGAAACCGTTTGTCCGTGAAAACCGGTACCCACTTTTCGGGATCATGCTCTAACTCTCTGTTTTGACGCAATTCCGGACGGAAAACCGTTTCACACTTTTTCCTGGAATTGCTCTAAGGCAGCACCCCCTCATAGCGGCCGCGCGGCCTGATGACACTTCCGCTTGTTATCTGTTCGACCGTGTGCGCGGCCCAGCCGACGCTGCGTGCGAGCGCAAACAGGCGGAACGGTGCATCGCGCGGCAAGGCAAGGCTGCGCGTCAGGGCGGCCAGCCCAAAGTCGACGTTGGGAAGCGCACCGGTAGCGGCAAGGGCAGCATCGCGCAGGGACGATAGTGTGCCGTCAACCTCGATCACCGACAGCAGCGCCGCCCCTCGGGGATCGCCGTCGGGATAGAGCTGATGACCGAATCCCGGCAGCGGCCGGTCATGGCTGAGCCAGCGCCGGATCGTCGCCTCAGCGCCATGTCGCGCCGCATCCTCGGCCAGTTGCATCACCGCCTCGCCGGCGCCGCCATGACGTGGCCCCGATAGCGTCGCGAGCCCAGCGAGCAGGCAAGCGGCCAGCGGCGCGCCGGTCGAGGCTGCGACGCGCGCGGCGAAGGTCGACGCATTCAGTTCATGATCGGCAAGCAGGACAAGCGCCCGGCGGATCGCGTCCGCGCCGCCAGCATCCACCAACCACTCCTGCGCCAGCCGCTGGTGGACCGGACCTGATCCCGCCGGCGCGCCCAGCGCGCCGGCCAGCACGCCGACCGCGTGCGCGGCATCGGCATGCAGCGAGGCGGCGCTGCGCCCAAGCGATGGGCGCCCCTGGCCGGCAAGCACGGCAAGTCGTGCAAAGGCCGAGGCTCGGCCAGGCTGATAGGGCGCATCCGGTGACGGTGCTTCGAAAGTCACCGGTTCAGGCAGAGCCCAGAGCACTGCGGCTGTTTCTTCCAATGTGGCATATGCAGAAAGCGCTGCGGCGTCCTGCCCGCGATAGATGAGTCGACCGTGCGAGACGGTCGAGATCGCCGTTGCGATCGACGGCTCACCCCAGGCGATCGCGCTTTCGGCGATAGCCGAAGGGCTGCGGCCGCGTGCCCGGCGGGTCGCCAGGGCTGCAATGTCGTCGGCGCGATACTGGCTGCGGCGCGGATCGGCGCGGTCGGGCCGCATGCCGATGCGCCCACGGCTGACATAGGCGTACAGCGTCTGTGCCCGCACCTTGAGGCGCTCGAGCGCTTCTTCCCTGGACAACCACTCGGACATATCGACCTTTGATATTGATTCTATTGATCAAGATTGATGGACATGTTGCCCAGCCTTATCTCCGATCTGGAAATGCTTCAAGGAGACAAGGCTATGGCGAATGGGCTCGATGACGTGGTAGCGGCGGAAACCGTGCTTTCCGACGTGGATGGTCTTGGCGGTCGTCTGACGATCCGAGGTCATTCGCTGCCGGAGCTGGCCGGCCGCTGGAACTATGCCCAGGTGGTGCGCCTGCTGCTCGACGGCTTCTTCGACGACCTTCACGGCGATGCGGACCTGACCCGGGCGCTAGGCCAAGCACGTGCGGACGTGTTTGAGCGGCTTTTGCCCTCGTTGCCCCTGCTGGCATCGCTCGATGTCTACAGTGCCATGCGCGCCGGCATGGCGCTGCTGCCGGACGGCGACAGGCTGACGGACGCCTTGCTGCTGATCGCGGCGCCCGCCGTGCTGACGCCGGCCTTGTTGCGCCTGCAGCGTGGCGAGGAGCCGATCGCGCCGGACAGCCGCGCCGACCATGCCGCCGACATGTTGCGGATGCTGAGCGGCAGCGTCGCCTCACCGGCACTGGCGAACGCGCTCGACACCTATCTGGTGACCGTCTGCGACCATGGCCTCAACGCATCGACCTTTGCCACCCGCGTGGTCGCTTCGACACTGGCCGGCCTGACATCGTCCGTGCTGGCCGGGCTTGGCGCGCTCAAGGGGCCGCTGCATGGCGGCGCGCCAGGGCCGGTGATCGAGATGCTGGATGCGATCGCGAAGCATAGCGATGCCGCCGGCTGGCTGCGCGACGAGGTCGCGCATGGCGAGCGCATCATGGGGTTCGGACATCGCATCTACCGCGTGCGCGATCCGCGCGCCGACGTGCTGAAAGCGGTCGTACGGCAACTCGGCGGCGAGGGCGAAACCGGCCGCCGGCTGGTCTTCGCGGAGACAGTGGAGCAAGCAGCGCTTGACGTGCTGCGGGTCGCCAAGCCGTCGCGCTCGCTGCAGACCAATGTCGAGTTCTACACCGCGCTGCTGCTGGAGGCGGCGGGCTTTCCACCGTCAGCCTTCAGCAATGTCTTTGCCGCCGGGCGTGTCGCCGGCTGGATTGCGCATGCACGCGAGCAGCAGACGACCGGACGGCTGATCCGTCCGCAGTCGCGTTATGTCGGGCCGGTGCCGGACCTCGTCGCCTGAGGCTTTTTTGTTTTGCAGGGAAGGACGGGGCGATCCAGCCGACGTCTTCCTGGGAGCGGTTGTGTGACCGCTCATGACGAAAATTTCATCTCGCCGCAAATTCTGGCCGCTGTTATTGCGTCGCATTGAGCATATATGCTGCACTGCAACATAAGTCCGCTCTTGCCGCAACCAGAGGATTCCGCCCTTGGCCGCCAGAAAAACCGCGATTATCACCGGCTCCACATCAGGCATTGGCTTGGCCATCGCCCAGGCGTTGGCGGCCGAAGGCCATAACGTCGTCGTCAACTCCTTCTCCGACACGGCCGCCGACCACGCCGTCGCCGATGCGATCGCCAGGCAGCACAAGGTGAAGACCGCCTACATCAAGGCCGACATGTCGAAGCCGGCCGAATGCCGGGCGCTGATCGCCAAGGCGGCTGAGACATTCGGGTCGGTCGATATTCTCGTCAACAATGCCGGCATCCAACATGTCGCGCCGGTGGAAGACTTCCCGATCGAGAAATGGGACGCCATCATCGCCATCAACCTGTCGTCGGCGTTCCACACTATCGCGGCAGTGATCCCGCTGATGAAAAAGGCCGGCGGCGGCCGGATCGTCAACATCGCCTCGGCACACGGCCTGGTCGCGTCACCGTTCAAGTCGGCCTATGTTTCGGCCAAGCACGGCATCATGGGATTGACCAAGACGGTCGCGCTCGAGTTAGCGCGTGAAAAAATCACCTGCAACGCCATCTGCCCGGGCTATGTGCTGACGCCGCTGGTCGAGGCGCAGATCCCCGACCAGATGAAAGCCCACAACATGGACCGCGAGACGGTCATCCGCGAGGTCATGCTGGACAAGCAGCCGACCAAGGAATTCGTCACGGTCGAGCAGATCGCGGCAGCGGCGGTATTCCTGTGTTCGGACGCGGCGGCGCAGGTCAACGGCACGCATCTCTCGGTCGACGGTGGCTGGACCGCCGCGTGAGGCGCAAAATTTTATCATCTACCCAAACAGACAGATCAAGGACGACGCCATGACGAAAAACGGCAAGGCGGAGGAAACGAAGAAGATCAACGTAGCGCTTCAGGGCGGCGGTTCGCACGGGGCCTTTTCCTGGGGCGTGCTCGACCGGCTGCTGGAGGACGGACGGCTGGAGATATCAGCGGTGTCCGGCACCAGCGCCGGCGCCATGAACGCGGTGGCGCTGGCCGACGGTTTTGTCCGCGGCGGTGTTGAAGGCGCACGGCAAAAACTCGACGATTTCTGGCGCGCGGTGGCGGCGAAAGGCCGGTTCAGCCCGGTGCAGCGCATGCCGTGGGATGTCGCCTGGGGCAACTGGTCGATCGAGAACACACCGGGCTATCTCTTCTTCGACACCATGTCGCGGGTGTTCTCGCCCTACGTCGCCAACCCGCTCGGCCTCAATCCGCTGCGCGACGTGGTTCAGCAGGAGATCGATTTCAAGAATGTCCGCGCCTGCAAGTCGATGGAACTGTTCATCTCGGCGACCAATGTCGAGACCGGACAGTTACGTGTCTTTTCCGATGGCGAGATCGACCTCGACACGGTGATGGCCTCGGCCTGTCTGCCGCAGCTGTTCCGTGCCGTCGAGATCAAGGGCGTGCCCTATTGGGATGGCGGCTATGGCGGCAACCCGGCGCTCTATCCGTTCTTCAAGACGGCGGCGACCGAGGACGTGCTTCTGGTGCAGATCAATCCAGTGGTGCGGGAGGGAACACCAAGGAGCGCCAACGAGATTCAGAACCGCATCGACGAGATCACCTTCAACGCCGGGCTGCTGCGCGAATTCCGCTCGATCGCCTTCGTCAAGGAGCTGATCGCCGCCGGCCGTCTGCCGCATGGCGAATACCGCGACATCCGCATGCATCGCATCGATGCCGATGAAGCGTTCAAGGACCTGTCGGCATCGTCCAAGGTCAATGCCGAATGGGCATTCCTGACTTATCTGCGCGATCTCGGCCGCACCGCCGCCAGCGACTGGCTGGAAGAGAATTACGACGCCGTCGGCAAGCGTCCAACGCTCGATCTCTCCGGCGAACTCGACGACGGCTTCAAGCCGGTGCGTGGTCCGGCACCCGGCCGGCGGGTCAAGGAATTTCTTGCTGCGCGGAAGAACCCCGAGGCGGAGCGCCGCCGGGCCTGAACGACCAATCGATGTTCGTCGATTGGTCCGCGATCATGCCTTCAAAGTCAGGTCGATCACCCTGATCAGGGCGGCGGCTGCCTGCCGCTGCCCCTGGGGATCGCTGATCCGCGCCTTCATGCCTTCCAGCCCGTCGAGCAGCATGTCGGCAAGCAGTTGCGTCGACAGGCCCCTGGCCGCCAGATCGACACCATTCCTGGCTGCTTCGCCCTCGATCGCGCCGGCGATATGTTCGCCAAGCCTGCCGCGCCAGCAGCCCACCAGATCGCCAAGGCTCGATTTCATGTCCAGCAGTTCGGCGCCATGCGGCGAGGCAATGACCGCGCTCATCATCGAGATGAATGCCCCGTCGATGGCTTGCATCATGCGCTCGGTGAAAATGCCATCGCCGGCCAGAGCCATCTTTGCCGCCTCGACCGAGCGCGACAGGATCATCATGGCGATGGCGCGGAAAATATCGGTCTTGTTCTTGAACAGGAGATAGAGCGCCGGGCGCGACATCTCTGCGGCGCGGGCGATGTCGTCCATGGTGGTGCGGGAGAAGCCATAGGCCAAAAACACCTTCATCGCCCCATCCAGGATACGGACGCGTTTGGGGTCGGCGGCGGCGATGTCTTCGATCTGATTCATGGAACAATTCTATCCTGCAAAATCGTTATTGACAAAATGACGTAATTTGTCAATCTGTATCGAGGCGAAATGACCGGTTGGCCATTTCGCCAACGGCAGTGGACGACAACAAAGGGTATCCCCATGCGCCTCACCGTCGACGGACAATCATTCGACATCGACGCCGATCCGGACATGCCGCTGCTGTGGGCGCTGCGCGATCTCATCGGCAAGACCGGGCCGAAGTTTGGTTGCGGCATCGCTGCCTGCGGCGCCTGCACGGTGCATGTCGACGGTCAGCCGGTGCGTTCCTGCTCGCTTCCCGTTGGCCAGGTCAACGGCGCTGTCACCACCATCGAAGGTATCGGTACAGCGGGCAGACTGCATCCGGTGCAGCAGGCATGGCTGGAGGAACAGGTTGCGCAATGCGGCTACTGCCAGGCCGGCCAGATCATGAGCGCGGTGGCGCTGCTCGACGAGGTCGCCGACCCGAGCGACGCCGACATCGACAACGCCATGGGCGGCAATCTCTGCCGCTGCGGCACCTATCCCAAGATCCGCTCGGCCATCAAGAAGGCCGCGGCGCTCAAGACGGCGGGGCTCTGAGCATGGCCAGTGTCGGAAAGATCGCCCGCCGCACGTTTCTGATCGGCGCGGCTGCTGTCGCGGGCGGCGTTGCCGTCGGCTATTACTATTATCGCAAGCCGTTCCCGAACCCGCTCGAGGCCGAACTCGGCAAGGGCGAGGCGACGTTCAACCCCTATGTGAAGATCGGCGCCGACAACACCATTACCATCGTCGCGCCGCGCGCCGAGATGGGGCAAGGCATATCGACGACGCTTGCCGTCATGGTCGCCGAAGAACTCGATGTCGGCCTCGACCGGGTCAAGGTCGAGCATGGCCCCGCCTCCTACGCCTATTACAACGCCGCGATCCTCGAAGAGGGCGGTCCGTTCGCCTTTTTCGACGAGAGCATGACCGCGCAAGCGGTGCGCTCGGGTCTTGGCGTGGTCGGCAAATTCCTTGCCCTGCAAGGCACTGGCGGCTCGGCTTCGACACGCGACGGTTTTGACAAGATGCGGCAAGCTGGTGCAGCCGCCCGACAGATGCTGATCGCCGCGGCGGCGCAAAAACTGGGTGTCGCCGCGGCCGATCTGGAAACGGCCGACGGTTCGATCCTGCACAAGCCGTCGGGCAAGTCGCTGACCTACGGCGCGGTCGCCGCGGTCGCCGCCGCGATGGCGCCGCCTGCCGAAGTCAGGCTCAAGGACCGGGCCGACTGGAAACTGCTGGGAAAACCGCAAAAGCGCATCGACATGCTGGCCAAGGTCACCGGTGCGCCGATCTTCGGCATCGATGTCCGGCTGCCGGACATGCTCTACGGCACGGTCAAGATGAGCCCGCGCTTCTGGTCGAGGCCGGTCAAAGCGGACCTCTCCAGGGCCGAGAAAATGCCTGGTGTGATCAAGATTGTGCCGCTCGAGACAAATTACGGCCATGGATTCGGCATCATCGCTAACAACACGTGGGCGGCGTTCAAGGCGGCCGAGGCGATCGACGCCCAGTGGTCCGATCCCGAATACCCGCTCAGCAGCGCCGCCATTTCAGATGTGCTGAAGCAGGCACTTGGCACCAAGGGCTCGGTGATGCGCGACAATGGCGATGTCGACACCGCCTTCGCCGACGCGCCGCGCGAAAGGATCGTCGAGGCCGATTATGCGGTGCCCTATCTGGCGCATGCGACGATGGAGCCGATGAACGCAACGGCACAGCTCAGGGACGGCGTGCTCGATATCTGGTGCGGCAACCAGGCGCCGACCCTGGTGCGGCAGCTTTGCGCCAACGCGGTCGGCATCGAGCAGGACAAGATCACAGTGCACACCACCTTCATGGGCGGCGGTTTCGGCCGGCGCGTCGAGATGGATTACGCGCTGTGCGCCGCGCTGATGGCGAAGGAAACAGGCGGGCGTCCGATCAAGGTGACCTGGACGCGTGAAGAAGACATGCGCCACGACGCCTACCGGCCGGCCGCCATAGGCAAGTTCCAGGCGCGGCTCGGTGACGATGGCATGCCGGTCGCCGTCGACATGAAGATGGCCTCGCCATCAGTGATTGCCGGGACGCTGCGCCGGCTGTTTCCCTCGATATCGCCGCTCGGTCCCGACAAGACCATTGTCGATGGCGCCTATGACCAGCCCTATACCATCCCGAATTACCGGGTCAGTGGTGTCGCGGCGCCGGTCTCCATCCCTGTCGGTTCCTGGCGCTCGGTCGGCAGTTCGGTCAACGGCTTCTTCCATGAGGGCTTCATGGACGAGATCGCCGTTGCCGGAAAAATCGATCCGGTCGAGATGCGCAAGAGACTGATGGCCGCCTATCCCTCGGCGGTAAAGGTGGTTGAGAAGGTCGCCGCGATGGCGAAATGGGGCGAGGCGCTGCCCGCCGGCAAGGCCAAGGGCATGGCCTTCACGCTGTCCTTCGGCAGTTGGGTCGGCGAGATCGTCCAGGTGGCGGACACGCCGGCCGGCATCCGCATCGAGAAGGTGTGGATCGCTGCCGATGTCGGCACCGCGCTCGATCCCGGCATCATCGAGGCGCAGCTGATCTCGGCCGCCATCTACGGTCTTTCGGCGGCTATGGGTCAGGAAATCACCTTCGCCGACGGCATGGTCGAACAGTCGAACTTCCACGATTTCGACGCCATGCGGATCTTCCAGTGCCCGGTCTTCGAAGTCGCCATTCTGGAGAACTTCCACAAGATGGGCGGCGTCGGCGAGGTCGGCACACCGCCGGCGGCTCCAGCACTCGCCAACGCCATCTTCGCGCTCACCGGCAAGCGCATCCGCACGCTGCCACTGTCGAAAACGGTGGCCTTCGCATGAAGAAGCTCCTCATCATGCTGACGCCTGCTGCCATGCTCGTTCTCGCGGCGCCGTTCGCGATCGCGCAAGAGAGCCAGACGCCGACGCCGGTGACGGTCGACGCTGCAAAAGGCCTGTCCGAATGGGACAAGATCTATGCGGTGTTCTCGCATCCGCGCTGCGCCGACTGTCATGTCGCGGACGACCGGCCGCGCTGGTCCGGTGCGCATTATGGCGGCACCCGCGTTCACGCCTTCAATGTCCAGCGCGGTGCTGACGGATCGGGCTTCGGCAATCCGGGCCTGCGCTGCACAACCTGCCATTTTTCCAGCAATTCCAATGCATTGCATGGGCCGCCCGGGGCCGACAACTGGCATCTGGCGCCAACCGAGATGGCCTGGTTCGGCAAATCCTCGGCCGAAATCTGCAGTCAGATCAAGGATCCCCTGCGCAATGGCAACCGCAGCTTGAAGGATATCGCGCTGCATGTTCGCGACGACAAATTGGTCGCCTGGGGCTGGGCGCCGGGGTCTGATCGTGAGCCGGCTCCGGGCTCTGCCGAAGCAACCTATCAAGCGATCGAAAATTGGATTGCGGCGGGCGCATCTTGTCCGGTGGCGCAATGATCCCGCAACTTTCGCACTATATTGCGATGCAACTTTGATGTAGAAGCGCGCTTCGCCGATCACGGCAAATTGAACACGGCTTGGCGCGCACCCATATCGGCGACGCGCCCGCGTTATGAGGACGCTGGCCGAACCCGCAGTGGAAAAAACGACGATGCCGAGAATCAGGTTTCACAAGCTTGCAGCCATTGTTGTGCTCATTGGTTTCGCGGCGTGGATGGCGACAGGTGAGTTTTCGTCGGTCGGCAGCGTAGCCGCCAACAAAGCCAAGGCAGCCGAAGTCGAGCAGGCCAAGGCGCCGGACGCGGCCAAGCCCAAGGCGGCCGAAGCCGAGCCGAAGGCACCGCTGCGCACCGTCGCGGTGGTGACGCCGCCGCGCAAGACCTATGCACGCGCCATCCGTGTTTCCGGGCTGACCGAAGCCGACAAGCGGGCGGTGCTGGCAACGCGCGTCGCCGGCGTCATCGACAAACTGCCGGTCAAGCAAGGAGATCACGTCAAGACCGGCGATCTGGTGCTGATGCTTGCGGCGGAAGAAAAGATCTCGATGGTCGACAACGCCAAGCAGCTCGTGGTGCAGCGCCAGGCCGAGTTGGACGCCGCCCTGCGGCTGATGAAAACAGGCAATCTGCCCAAGCTGCAGCTCGACACCGCCCGCTCCAATCTGACCCTGGCGCAATCGCAGCTGGATACCGCGCAGGCCGAGCTCGACCGCAACGAAGTCAAGGCGCCGTTTGACGGCGTCATCGACCGGGTGCCGGTCGAACTCGGCAGTTCCATCATGCAGGGCGGCGAGGTGGCAACCATCCTCAAGCTTGATCCGGTGATTGCCCGCGGCGAAGTCAGCGAGCGCGACCTCGGCTACCTCAAGCTCGGCGACAAGGCCAATGTACGGCTGGTCAGCGGCCAGACGGTTGAAGGCACAGTGCGCTACATCAGCCGCGACGCATCGTCGGCGACCCGTACCTTCCGCGTCGAGGTGGCGATCCCCAATGGTGACGGCTCAGTGCCGGCCGGCATGACGGCGGAAATCGCGCTCAACGCACAACCGACCGACGCAGTCCTGCTGCCGCGCTCGGTGGTGACGCTCGGCGACAAGGGCGACCTCGGCATCCGTGCCGTCGGCAAGGACAACAAGGTGGCGTTCTTCCCGATCGACCTCGTCGACGACACGCCGACCGGCCTCGTGCTCGGCGGCATCCCGGCCGACGCGCGCATCATCGTCGCCGGCCAGGAACTGGTGAAGGAAGGCGATCTGGTCAATCCGGTCGAGGCCGACCAGGCGACCATCAAGAAACTGCTCGGCGAGGCGACTGCCGGCACGCAGTAGCAAGGGGCCGTGACGGACTAGCCCTGGGCGGGGACAATCGGCTGCGACGCAGCTCCTGAAATTCAAGAACAGGCGTTAGCCATGGATATCGTCAGACTCGCAATCAACAATGCCCGCCTGACCATCTCGGTCCTGGTCTTCCTCATCCTTGCCGGCGCGGTCGCCTACCAGTCGACGCCGAAGGAAGCGGAGCCCGATGTTCCGATTCCGATGATGTATATCAGCCTGATCTATCAGGGCATTTCGCCTGAGGATTCGGAACGGCTGCTGTTGCGACCGATGGAAAGCAAGCTGAAGAGCTTGAAGGGCCTCAAGGAGATGCGTTCGGCCGCTTTCCAAGGCGGCGGCTACGTGCTGGTCGAATTCCAGCCGCAGACGAATCTGGCCACTGCGCTGCAGGACACGCGCAGCAAGGTGCAGGACGCCAAGGCCGACCTGCCGCAGGCGGCTGAGGAACCGACAGTCAACGAAGTCAACATTTCCGAGTTTCCCGTGCTCGTCGTCACACTCTCGGGCGAATTGCCGGAACGTGTGCTGACCGCCGCCGCCCGCGAACTGCGCGACCGCATCGAGGAGGTGCCCGGCGTTCTCGAAGGTTCGCTGCAGGGTGCGCGCGACGATCTCGTCGAGGTCGTCATCGATCCGATGAAGCTGTCTTCCTATGGGTTGCAGCTCGATCAGCTGATCGGTGCGGTCGGCAACTCCAACAGTCTGGTCGCCGCCGGCAACATCGAGGGCTCGGAAGGCAAATACGCGGTCAAGGTGCCGTCGCTGATCGAAACGCCGGAGGATGTCGCGGCACTGCCGGTGGTCGCCGGCCCCAATGCCGTGGTGCAGGCCAAGGACATCGCGACGATCCGCTCGACCTTCAAGGATGCCGAGACGGTGACCCGCCTCAACGGCAAGCCGGCCATCGCCATCGAAGTCAAGAAGCGCATCGGCTCCAACCTGATCGACACCATCGCCAAGGTGCGGACGGTGTCCGACGAGTTCGTCAAGTCCATGCCTCAGGGCATGAACGTCACCTACACGCAGGACAAGTCGGTCTTCGTCAACCAACTGCTGGGCGATCTGCAGAACCACGTCATGATCGCCGTCATCCTGGTGTTCATCGTCATTCTCTACGCGCTGTCCGGCCGCGCCTCGCTGCTCATCGGCCTGGCCATCCCGTCATCCTTCCTGATTGGCATCCTGCTCCTGGCGATGATGGGCTACACGATCAACATGATCGTGCTGTTCAGCCTGATCCTTGCCGTCGGCATGCTGGTCGACGACGCCATCATCGTCACCGAGTTCGCCGAACGACGGATGAGCGAAGGCATGCCCAAGGAGGAAGCCTTCGCGCTTGCCGCCAAACGCATGGCCGGTCCGGTCATCGCCGCGACGATGACGCGCATCGCCGCCTTCTCGCCGCTGCTGTTTTGGCCGGGCATCATCGGCGACTTCATGAAGTACATGCCGATCACGCTGATCGTCACGCTGTCGGCCTCGATGCTCTACGCGCTGGTCTTCGCACCAACGCTGGGTGCGATCTTCGCCAAGGCGCCGCCGCATCACGAGGATGACAATCGAGACGGCTGGTACATGGCAATCGTCAAGCAGGCGGTGCGCTTCCCCATCACCGTGCTGGTGCTGACCGTCGCGCTGCTGTTCGGCGTCGGCTTTGCCTATTCGAAATATGGCGCCGGCGTCGAGTTCTTCCCGAATGTCGAGCCGGATTACGGCCTGCTTTACGTGCATGCGCGCGGCAATCTCTCGCTGGCCGAAATGGATACGGCAACCAAGATCGCGGAAAACAGGCTGCTCGGCTGGCCGGGCGTCAAGTCGGTCTATACCCGCGTCGGCAAGACGCAAGGCGGCGGTCAGGACGTTCCCGAAGACGTTGTCGGCGTCATCCAGTACGAATTCATCGACTGGCGCGAGCGCAAGTCGGCGAACCACATCCTGGATGACCTGCGCGGCGTGATGGCCGGCATTCCCGGCGTCGATGTCGAGGTGCGCGTGCCGGAGGCCGGTCCGCCGACCGGCAAGCCGATCCAGATCAGGCTTTCGGCCGTCGACCCCAAGGGGCTCGACGACAAGGCCCGTGCTGTCGCGGCGCGCATCGGCAAGGTGCCTGGCGTCATCGACATTTCCGATGGTCTGCCGCCGCCCGGCGTCGACTGGGCGCTCGAGGTCGACCGCGCCAAGGCGGCGCAGTACGGCATCAGTCCGACCTCGGTCGGAACCGTGGTGCAGCTGGTGACCAACGGCCTGAAGCTTTCGGAATACCGTCCGGCCGGCGCCGATGACGCCGTCGACATCCGTTTGCGCCTACCCGAGGACCGGCGCACGCTGTCGACGCTCGACGAACTCCGGGTGCAGACCTCGCAAGGCTCGGTGCCGATCTCGAACTTTGTCGTGCGCAAGCCCGAGCCGACGGTCGGCATCCTCAACCGCATCGACGGGGCGCGTACGGTGGTCGTCCAGGCCAACGTCGCCGCCGGCACCCAGGTCGCGGCCGTACAGCAGGAGGTCACCAAGGCTGTCTCGGAGATGGATCTGGGCAGCGGCATCCGCTGGAAGCTGGCCGGCTCGAACGAGGACAGCGCCGAAGCCAGCGCCTTCCTCAGTAAGGCCTTTGGTGCGGCGATCTTCCTGATCTTCCTGGTGCTGCTGGCGCAGTTCAACAAGTTCACCAGCGTCTGGCTGGTGCTGTCCTGCGTGGTCATGGCGACGATCGGGGTGTTCCTCGGGCTGCTGATAACAGGCGAGACGTTCGGCATCGTCATGTCGGGCATCGGCGTCATCGCGCTGGCCGGCGTGGTGGTGAACAACAACATCGTGCTGATCGACACCTATGACCGGTTGCGCGAAGAGGGCTGGGACAAGGTCGAAGCAGTGCTGCAGACCTGCCGCGAACGTGCCCGCCCGGTGGTGCTGACGGCGGTGTCGGCCATTCTCGGCGTGCTGCCGATCGCCTTCGGCCTCGGCCTCGAAATCTTCCGTCACGAGACGACGATCAACGCGCCGTCGACGCAATGGTGGATTTCGCTGTCCTCGGCGATCGTCTTCGGCCTGTCCTTCGCCACGGTGCTGACGCTGGTGGTGACGCCGTCGATGCTGATGGTGTTCACCCGTGCCAAGGTCAAGCCGGGCGCACGGCGCGGCTGGTTCAGCCGGCTGTTCCAGCGCGGCAAGGGTGAGATCTCATCGACCGATGCGCCGGGGCAGGATACCGGAGTCGAGCCGGAAATCGCCTTTCCGAAAGCCGCCGAATAGACCCATTGCCGATTTGACCGGCAAAGGCCGCCCGGAACAACCGGGCGGCCTTTTGCATTGTCCCGGGTGCAACGCAAAGCGTTGTCACCGGAGCAATGCGAAAGCGTCGTCTCGTGGCAAACGTCAAAGCGCGGGGTTCCTATGCCGATCACCACCATTCTCATCATCGTCTTGATCCTAGTCCTCATCGGCGCGGTGCCGGCCTGGCCGCATTCGCGCTCCTGGGGGTATGGGCCGTCGGGCATTGTCGGTGTGGTGCTGGTGGTGCTTCTGGTGTTGCTGTTGATGGGGCGGCTCTGAGCCTCAGCCGAAGAAAGACTTTTCAGTCTACAGGGACGGGGCTGGCAGGCCCGTAGCTGCGCCCGCCTTGCCTGTCAGGCAGCTTTCGCAAGACCGTTCACGGTGGCGATGCCGATATCCTCGAGCGCCTCGATGACCGCCTGATCGAGAGGCGTGTGCGGGATCGCACCGATGATGCCTTCCAGCCTTGCCGAAGCCAGTTGGTGCGGCTCGAAGCGCAGATAGGACATCGACACGATCTCGCGCCACATCGCCACGAACGGGCTGCCGGCGCGCAGCACCCACCAGGCCATCGAGGTCATCTTGAGCGGGCGACCAAGCGCCTTTTCGGCTGCTGCCTTGATCTGCAGGTCGGTGACGGCATGGCCCGGAAAGTTCAGCGCTTCGTAGGCGCCGAGCTTGTCCAGTTTTTGCGTCAGCCCGACGAAAGCCTTGGCCAGATCCGGCAGATAGGCCCATTCATGCACCAGGTCGACCGGGCCGGGCGCGGTATAGACGCCTTTGTTGATCTTGGCGGCGACGACCAGATCGAACCATGATCCGCTGCCGGTGCCGCCGAAGAAGTCGCCGGCTCGCAGCAGAATGGTGCGGACCCGGCCCGCTTCGGCCTCGCGGCGAAACAACTCCTCCATGGCGCAGCGGATGCGACCCTTTTGCGTGGTCGGGTGGAAAGGTGTGTCTTCTGATATCACCGCCGGCATCGGCGATCCGTAATTGTAGACGGTGCCGGGGAAGAGATGCAGCGTGCCGTTCGCATGGCAGGCGGCCATGACGTTCTCGGCCATCGGCAGGCATTTGCCCCAGTCGGTGTAGATCGGGTTGAGGCCGTTGAAGATGATGTCGACGCCTTGCGTGGCACGGATCAGCCCCTCGCGGTCGAGCGCGTCGCCGGCGACGGCGGTGGCCCCCTTGAGTTCGTCCGGCACCTTGCCGCTGCGGGTGATTGCCCGGACATCATAGCCGGCATCGATGAAGGCCTTGGCGACAACGCGGCCGAGCCGGCCATTGGCACCCAGAATTGCGATCTTGGTCATTTCGAGTACTCCTGATCTGGAATTTTCATGGTCGGCTCGGGAGGTCCGATCAGCGACAAGCGCGATCGGGATCAGCGGTTGCCGAAGAGTTCGCGGTTGCTGCCCTGGGCGACCGGCTTCTTGGCGGTCGCGTCCACCTTCTCGATCGAACTTGTGTTGGTGTTATCGGTGCTGGTGACAGCCGGCTGGCTTGCATTGTTCGAGCCGAACTTGTCGCTGCCGGCAAAAGCGGTGCTGGCGGAAATGAGGATGGCGGCGGCGATGAGGGCGATCTTGGTCATTTCATGTTCTCCTGGTTGGTGGTTGCAGTCCGTGTTGGTGTCTGCATCCGGAATATCGTCGCTACGAATGCGAATGGAAATTGACTATGAATGGGGTTTCGGTATTCATTCTTGAATGGCTGAAATCGACTGGAACCTGATCAAGAGCTTCGTCACCGTGGCGGAAACCGGCAGCCTGTCGGCCGCCGCGCGAAAGCTTTCGGCAAGCCAGCCGACGCTTGGCCGTCACATCGGCGAGCTCGAACAGGCGCTTGATATCACGCTGTTCCGGCGTGGGCGGCGCGGCTATGAACTGACGGAGGCCGGCAGCACGCTGTTCGAACGCGGCAAGGCGGTCAGCGAGCAGGCGAGCGCCTTCTCACTGTTGGCGCTGGGTTCGGTCGAGGCCATCGAAGGCACGGTGCGCATTGCCGCCAGCGAGGTGGTGGCAGCCTATGTGCTGCCCGAGATGATGATGCGGCTGGGGATCGAGGAGCCCGGCATAGAGGTCGAGATCGTTGCTTCAAACCAGGTCGAGAACCTGTTGCGCAGGGATGCCGACATCGCCATCCGCATGGTCAAGCCGGCGCAGAATGAGCTGACGGCGCGCAAGGTCTGCGACATTCCCCTCTGCGCCTGCGCCGCCAGATCCTATCTCGACAGGCGCGGCCACCCGCTGAAGCCCGCCGACCTTGTCGATCACGATTTGGTCGGCTTCGACCGCAGCGACGACATCATCAGAGGCTTCACCCAGTATGGCATCCCGGTCACCCGGAGCAGTTTTCGCGTCAGGACCGACAACCAGATCGTTTTGTGGGAGGCAGTGCGGGCGGGAAACGGCATCGGTCTCGGCCAGCAGCCGCTGGTCGACCGTGATCCATCGGTGGAGAAATTGCTGCCCGGCCTGCCGTTACCTGTCCTGCCGGTGTGGCTGGCCATGCATCGCGACGTACGCACCAGCGTGCGCATCCGCCGGGTAGTGGATTTCCTCTACGAGGAGCTGAAGCGCTATTCGGCCGGCGCGGCCGCGAATTCGGCGCGGTGAGCAAGGCCGGCCATCAGCAGCACGACGATCAGCAACCCCGACATAGCGACGAAAATCGGGCCGAAGCTGGAATGCTCGGCAACGAAGCCAATCGCCGACGGTGCCACCAGGATACCGGAATAGCCCATTGTGGTGACGACGCTCATGCCGGTGCCCGACGACATGCCTTCCTGGTTGCCGCCGGCCGAGAAGATGATCGGCACCATGTTGGCGATGCCGAAGCCGCACAGGGCAAAGGCGGCGATCGCAAGCCAGGGCGAGGGTGACAACCCGGCGATCAGCATGCCGGCCGCCGCGACAACCGACGAGCCGCGCAGAGTCGTCACCGCGCCGAAGCGGTTGCGCACGCCGTCGCCGAAGAAGCGCATGATTGCCATGACACCGGAAAAGGCCGCGTAAGCGAGGCCGGCGATGGCAAGGTCGGCGCCGAGTTCCTGCCTGAGATACAGCGCTGCCCAGTCGAGCACCGCGCCCTCCGAGATCATCGTCAGCAGGGCCATCAGGCCGATCAGATAAACCAGCGGATTTGCCGGCAGCGTAAATTTGTGAGGCTCCGCGGCCTGCGGCCTGTCCTCGCCGACCAGATGGCGAACCGCCACCGCGATAACCGCGAAGGCGAGCGCGGTCACCACCGCCGCGTGGACGAGATGACCGTAAGTCTGGATGGCGAAGCCGCCGAGGCCGCCGCCGGCGAACCCGCCGAGGCTCCAGAAGCCATGTGATGACGACATGATCGCGCGGGAGAGTCGCCGTTCGACCACCACGGCATTGGCGTTCATGGCGACGTCCATGCCGCCGATCGAGCCGCCAAAGATGAACATGGCGATGGCCGCCAGCGGCACGTTGGGCGCCAGCGCCACGACCAGCAGGCCGAGGCTGCCGCAAAGGCCGAACCAGCGCAGCACGGTGCGGAAACCATGTCTGGAGATCAAATGGCCGCACCAGGTCATGGCGGCGACGGCGCCGGCGCCGAACAGCAGGATCAGCAGGCCAAGCGTGAACTTCGAGATGTCGAGCCGGGTCAGGAACACCGGGATCTGCGGCGCCCAGCTGCCGGTCAGGAAGCCGTTGGCGAGGAAAATGGCAGCGACGGCCCATCGTCCGCGAATGGCAGTCTGCATGGCGTTCGACGCGTTCATGAGGCGAATCCGGTCAGAAAATGGCTTCGCGCGGCAAATTAGATCGATTCAATTTTCAGTCAAGCGCTCTTTCGGGAAAGCATTTGGGCCAAACAGAGGATTGGAGGCGATCGAGGGTGTCGACGGTTGACCTAGTGGTCCTTGGGGCGTCTTGCCTCGAATTCGGCCTTCTTGGCGTCGGAGGCTTCGGTCTGGTTGAGCGCCTGCCACTGTGCGTAAGGCATGCCGTAGACGATCTCGCGCGACTGGTCCTTGCTGAGGTCGACGCCCTCGGCATTGGCCGCTTCGCGATACCAGTTCGACAGGCAGTTGCGGCAGAAGCCGGCGAGGTTCATCAGGTCGATGTTCTGCACGTCGTTGCGCTCGCGCAGATGCTCGACCAGCCGGCGAAAGGCGGCAGCCTCGAAATCGCGTTGCTGCTCGTCACTGAGTTCGGTCATGGTCACAGCCTCCGTCATAGCGGCCCGGTGCGGGAGCCGAATTGCTTGACCACATGTATATCGGGACGGCGGTCGATGGCGTCAACGATCGGCGCCAACCGTTCGGCCCAGGCGAGTGCGCCCTTCTGGTCAGCGATCAGGTCCTGGCGGATCTCGATCAGCGCATGGGCGAAACCGTTGACGATGGCGTGCTTGTACATGGTGTCGCCGTGCAGCGCGCCGTCATACGGTTCATTGTCGCCGACAACGAGGCTCTTGTCCTCCGCCAGCATGTCGATCAGCGGCCGCGCCACCCGGTCGTCGAGGTCCCACAGGATGCCGACATGCCAGGGACGCTGGATCCCTTGCATGGCAGGGGTGAAGGAATGCACCGAGAAGATGAAGGGTGCTCGGGCAGAGGCCTGTGCGACCGAGGCAATCATGGCGCCGACGGCGTCGTGATAGGGCCGGTAGAAGCGGTCGAGCCGTCTTTCGCGCTCCTCGGGAGCTATGGGGTAATTCCCGGGTACGACGGTGCCGTCATAGAGCTGGCGAATGAGCGTCGGATCGTCCTCTGCGCGATTGGGATCGATCAGCAGCCGCGAAAAATTGGCGAACACCGCCGGCACGCCAAGCAGGGCGGCCAGTTCGCGCGTCACCGTCTCGACGCCGATGTCATAGGCGATGTGGCGGTCGAACTCCGCCAAGGGCAGGCCGAGGCTGCCATACTCGTCGGGCAGGTCGCGGCGGGCATGATCGCCCAACAGCACGATGCCTCGCTTGCGGTCGCCTTCGACAACATCGAAAGGCGCGAAAACTGTGGATCGGGTCATTGGCGGGAAATGGTCTGTTCGCTGGCTTCCGGGGAGGGTGCTATCGTCATTCCACGAAGACGACGCTTGCGCAATGCCGTTGTTTGGCCAAGGTTTCCCGAGAAATCTGGCAGGAGTCGGCGAATTGTGCGCCGGAGCCTTTCTAAATCGATTGGAATTGAACAAAACGGTGCGTTGACATGCGCCCGGACTTTTCCGAAAAGGGGCGCAGAGAGATGCTGATGTGGTTCTTGAGGGGTTTTCGGATGAGTTCCGCCGGCAGGCAGCGCATGCGCTCTGCCTTTGCCATGCCGCTCCTGAGCCTTGCCGTGGGCTTGGCGGCGATGGCCATGGCCTCGCCGGCGCGTGCCGATTTCCGCGTCTGCAACGCCACGCAGAACTTGGTCGGCGTCGGCATCGGCTATCGCGCCAAGGCCGGCTGGATCACCGAGGGCTGGTGGCACATCGAGGGATCGAGCTGCAAGACGCTGATCGAAGGGCCGCTGTCATCAAGGTTTTACTATCTTTATGCAGAAGACGCCGAGCGCGGTGGACGCTGGGACGGCCCGATCAACATGTGCGTGGCTGAAAAAGAGTTCAAGATCGCCGGCGTAACCGACTGCGTCGCCCGGGGCTTCCAGCGCGCCGGATTCCAGGAATATGACACGGGCGAACAGGCAAGCTGGATGGTCCAGCTGACCGATGAGTCCACAACGGGAGGCGCTCCAGCCGCCCCGGGAACAAACAGTCAATGAGACGTAGCCGCAAGGTCAAGATCCTAGCCACCATCGGTCCGGCGTCCTCGTCGGAGGAGATGCTGAAGAAGCTGTTCGAAGCGGGCGCCGATGTGTTCCGCATCAATATGAGCCATACCGATCACGAACTGATGCGCACGCTGGTCGCGCGCATCCGCGCTGTCGAGGAGGCGGTCGGCCGGCCGATCGGCATCCTGGCCGATCTGCAAGGACCAAAACTGCGCGTCGGCAAGTTTGCCAATGGCAAGGAAGTGCTGACGCAAGGCCAGACCTTCACGCTCGACGACAGTCCCGAGCCCGGCACCTCGACCAGGGTCTATCTGCCGCATCCGGAAATCCTGAGCTCGGTCGAAGCCGGCCATCGCCTGCTGATCGACGACGGCAAGCTCGAGCTGAAGGCGGTGAAGAGCGACGGCAAGTCGATTGTCTGCACCGTCGTCGCCGGCACCACGATTTCCGACAAGAAGGGCGTCAGCCTGCCCGACACCGACCTGCCGGTCGGCGCGCTGACCGAGAAGGACCGCAAGGACCTCGATGCCGTGCTGGCGACAGGCGTCGACTGGGTCGCGCTGTCTTTCGTGCAGCGGCCGGAGGATCTGGCGGAAGCACGCAAGATCGCGCGCGGCCGGGCGCTGATCATGGCCAAGATCGAAAAACCGCAGGCTGTCGCCAGGCTGGCCGAGATCATCGAACTGTCCGACGCGCTGATGGTCGCCCGTGGCGATCTCGGCGTCGAGATGCCACTCGAGGCGGTGCCCGGCATCCAGAAGCAGATCACGCGCGCCGCGCGCCGCGCCGGCAAGCCGGTGGTGGTTGCGACGCAGATGCTGGAATCTATGATCACAGCACCCGTGCCGACCCGCGCCGAGGTGTCCGATGTTTCGATCGCCGTCTTCGAAGGCGCCGATGCCATCATGCTGTCGGCGGAATCGGCGGCCGGTGCCTATCCCGTCGAAGCCGTGGCGATGATGAACCGTATCGCCACCAAGGTCGAAACCGATCCGACCTATGCTGGCATCATCAATGCCCAGCGCTCCGAGCCGGAAGCGACCGGCGCCGACGCCATTTCGCTGGCCGCGCGTGAGATCGCCGAAACGCTGAAGCTGTCGGCGATCATCACCTACACGGCGTCCGGCACCACAGGCCTGCGCGCCGCCCGTGAGCGGCCGCAGGTGCCGATCATCGCGCTGTCGCCGATCCTCAACACGGCGCGACGGCTGTCGCTTTTGTGGGGCACGCATTGCGTCGTTTCACCGGATGCAAGCGATCTTGACGATATGGTCAACCGCGCCTGCCGCATCGCCTTCGACGAAGGCTTCGGCAAGCCGGGCGACCGCGTCATCATCACCGCCGGCGTGCCGCTGAGGACGCCAGGTTCGACCAACATGCTGCGCATCGCCTATATCGGGTCGGACACGCAGGGCAACCGGTAAACCCGCTCATTTCCTGACGGAAGCGTGTCGCGCGACTTTGTGCAGAGGTCGCTGTGGCTATAATACAACAAAGGCAAGGACAATGATCCCAGCCTTTGTCTCGACACAGGGTTGCCGTGTTCGCCCCCACAAAACAGGATGAAGCGGCGTTAACAGTGGCTCTGCACCCGCCTGCATTTCCCATCGCTTGAAAGTATACTGAATGTCATTTCTCGTCTCGCGCCGGTCACTTCTGACCGGGCTCTCGCTTATTGGGGTTTCCACGATCTCGGCATGTGCCCAATTTCCCAAGCAGTCGCTCAGTGTCGCCAGTCCGCTGATTCCAGCGCCGCTTGAGCCGACACCGGAAAAGGGGCCGATTGAGGTTGCAGGGCCTGAAGCTGCCCGTGCGTCTTCTGACTATGCGAACATGTATGCCGCGGTCGAAGACGGCGGCCGGGCGCTGCCGGCGATTCCCTTCGCCAAGGTCGATGAACGGTTTCTGCGACAGATCGTCGTCGACGACCCGACGGGAGAAAAGCCAGGCACGCTCGTCGTCAACACGACCGACAAATACCTTTACTGGGTCCTCAAGGATGGCAAGGCCATGCGCTATGGCGTCGGGCTGGGGCGCCAGGGCTATTCCTGGAAGGGTCGTGCGATCGTTCAGTGGAAACGCAAATGGCCGACCTGGACGCCTCCGTCGACAATGATCAGCCGGGATCCAAAGCTGGAGAAATGGCGTCAGGGCATGCCGCCGGGCATCAGCAATCCGCTGGGGTCGCGCGCGCTCTACATCTTCAAGGACGGCGTCGACACACTCTATCGAATACACGGATCGCCGGACTGGAAGTCCATCGGCAAATCCGCGTCGTCCGGTTGCGTGCGCATGTTCAACCAGGATGTCATGGACCTTTACGATCGCGTTCCCAGCAAAACACCATTGCTGGTCATCTAGTTAGAGTATGGCGCCGCGTGTCTGCGCTTAGCTTGCTGCCCCAGCCGTTAGAGGACGTGCTTCAGGTCGGCGCGAGCTCCGCCTGCGGCACCTTGATGTCGGCGCATCTGTCGGTGCCATAAGCGTCGCCGGCGATGCGCGCCTCCACGGTCTTTGCCAGTGCCTGCAGGTCGATGTCCTTGCCGGCGACCTTCTCGATGGCGCCGACGACGAGGTCGGGCGCGATCCAGTCCGGCTTGTGGCCGAGATTGTGCACCCAGACGAGTTCGGCGCCGGCAATGTCGCGCACCAGGCCGACCGAGTGGATATGCGCGTAGACCACCTTGTCGCGATCGCCCGAAATCACCACGGTAGGCGCCTCGATCTCGGCGTAGTGGGGTGCGGCGCCAAGGGCATAGCGATAGAGCCCGGCGACGTCGGTGGCGTTGGCGCGAAAGGCCGACGGTCGCAGCACCAGCGGGATCGAAGCCTCGCCGGCATAGTTGTTCGGCACCTTGTTTGGCGAGAAGACGCAGGTGGTGGCGTCTGCCATCTGCAGCGTTCCTGCCGGGTAGGTCAGCGTTTCGGAAAACAGCCAGCCGACCACCGGCATGGTGGTCAGATTGTAGTACCAGGACGTTGCGCCGCCCGGCCAGGGGTGGGTCGCCGGTGCAAGGAAGACCAGGCCAAGCGTCCTGTCGGGATGCTCGCGGCCAAACGCCGTGGTCACGGCGCCGCCGAAGGAATGGCCGACGATGACAGCCTTCTTCATGCCGAGACGGTCCATCAGCGCGGCAATGGTGTTGGCCTGCGCCGACGGATCCTCGTTGTTGCCGGGGCCGCGCCCCGACCAGCCGTGGCCTGGCCGATCGAAGAACAGCATTTCGGCGCGCCCATCCAACAGCGGGCGCAGCGGTAGCATCTGGTCCCTGAGATTGGCGCTGGCGCCGTGGATGAAGACGATCGGCGGCAACTCGGCATTGGCGGGTGCCGGAACATGGACGTAGTGGATGCGGGCGCCGTTGATGTCGGCGAATTCGCCGATCGGCGGATTGCGGCGCTCGATCAGCCATGAGCCGACGCGGGTGACGCCAGCCAGGCTGAACACAAGCGCCATCAGGAAGGCGAGGACGGCGTAGATCAGGTTCATGGGGAGAGATACGGGGGTGGAGAGGGATAAGTTGTGGGTAGGCAGTAGGGCAGTAGGGCAGTAGGGCAGTGGGGCACTAGGGTGTGTGTTCCGCAGTACAATCTGCCCCTACTGCCTTACTGCCCTTACTCCCTTCGAATATCAAATGCCCTCGCCGGCAAGCTCTTCCGAAATCGTGCCGACCTGGTCCTGGGCGCTGCGCATCATCGGATAGATGGCCAGCACCTTCTGCCAGGCTTCGAGTGCCGATTGCTTGTGGCCGGTCAGCGCCATGATCTGCGCCAGGCCGGACAACGCACCGAAATGGCGCGGCTCGAGTTGCAGCGCATGGTCGATGTCGGACATCGACTTACCGTAGTTCTTCATCATGAAATGCACCGTGGCGCGCCGGTTCCAGCCTTCGGCATAGGTCGGCTGCAAGGTCACCACCTGGTCGAGGAAATCGAGCGCGACGTCGAATTTCTGGCCTTCGATGGCCTTTTGCGACCATTGCATCATCAGGTCGATCGAGGCGCTGCCGGATTGCGACCACTCATTCCAGATGTTGCCGGCAATGCGCTCGGCCGCCTTTTCGTTGCGCTCGCGTTTCAGGTCGCTGAACAACTGGTCGAGCCGGGCCTGCTTCGTCGTTGCCACCGGCGGCGCGTCCTGGGTGGCCGGCGGCGCGACGGCATCATCCGCCCATGCCGGGCCATAAATGGCGCCGGAAACGAGCAGGGATGTCAAAAATGCAAAAAGAATCCGCATCGCCGGACTCTAGTCCCGGGCGGCGGAACATCAAAGTGATTTTAGCGTGAGAAGGCCGGCAACAAACATCAAATGGGCGGAGACAACAACAGCCTCCAGCCCGAAAACTCAGCCCTGGCGCGCCTTGTAACGCGGGGCAGTCTTGTTGATGATGTAGACGCGGCCCTTGCGGCGAACCAGCTGGTTGTCGCGGTGACGCGCCTTCAGCGCCTTGAGCGAATTCTTGATCTTCATGGTCTTGCCTGTCGGTGTGGACCCGCTTCGGGTCGAAATCTTAAGGCGCGCCAGAGACGCGCCTTTGAACTGTGGGTGGCTCATAAACGAGGAGCCTTGTCCGTGTCAACCGCAAGCGTGCTCCGTCTCTCCATATCATCAAATATCCGCCATCTCCACTTGGCGGCATTGCGCGGCCTCTAGCCGGCTGGGATGATGCGGCTGCCGCGAAGTGATTTGGAGATGACCATGCGCCGAATGTTTCTGTCCGCCTGCCTTGTCTTGCTGGCGGGAGCCTCGGTTGCCCATGCGCAGGAATGCGACCGCAGCGACGACAGCCAGCAGATGATGAACATCTGCGCCGGCGAAGATTACCAGGCGGCCGACGCCAGGCTCAACACGGCCTATCAGGACCTCATCAGCTCGGATGACGCCGACGGCAAGAGGTTGCTGCAGGTGGCGCAACGCGCCTGGATCACTTTCCGCGATGCCGAGTGCGCGCATTCCACCGCCGCCAGCGAGGGCGGCTCCATCCATCCGATGGAGGTTTCGCAGTGCCTGACCAGATTGACCAACGATCGCATCAAGCAGCTCGCCGCCGCGGCCAACTGCGAGGAAGGCGATGCGAGTTGCGCCAGTCCCGGCGAGGACGAGAGCGACGACTTCCAATAAGCGGGTTTATTGGGTCAGGCGCGACGGCTGATCCGGGTGAAATGACCCATCTTGCGGCCGGGGCGCGCCTCGGCCTTGCCGTAGAGATGCAGCATCAGATCGGGCTCGGCGAGAAGCTCCGGGACACGCAGCACATCGTCGCCGATCAGGTTCTCCATCACGCAGTCGGAATGGCGGTCCGGGCTGCCCAGCGGTAGGCCGGCGACAGCGCGGATGTGCTGCTCGAACTGCGAAACGATGCAGGCTGCCTCCGTCCAATGGCCGGAATTGTGGACACGCGGCGCGATCTCGTTGGCCAGCAGCGAGCCGTCGGCCAGCACGAAGAACTCGACGCCGATGACACCGACATAGTTCAGCGCCGACAGGATCTTCGATGCGGCCGTTCGTGCTGCTTCCGCCGTCTCGGGCATAATGGCGGCCGGCAAGGTCGATGTGTGGAGAATGCCGTTGCGGTGGACATTCTCGGCCGGATCGTAGGCGACGACCGCGCCGTCCAGCCCACGCGCCGCGATCACCGATATCTCGCGCTCGAACGGCACGAAGGACTCCAGGATCAGCGGCACATTGCCCATCGCCTCGCAGGTGCCGGCAAAGCCGCCGGTTTCCATGTTGCGGAAGACGCGCTGGCCTTTGCCGTCATAGCCCATGCTGCGCGTCTTCAGGATGCCGCTGCCGTCGAACGCCTTCAGCGCCGCCGTCAACTCATCATCATTGTCGACGGCGTGGAAATCCGCGGTGGCAATGCCGATGCCATTGAGAAATGCTTTTTCGCCCACCCGATCTTGCGCCACTTCCAGCGCGCGCGCCGGCGGATAGACCGGAACCTTGGCGGCCAACGCGCTGGCCGCCGCGACCGGCACGTTTTCGAACTCGTAGGTGACGACGGAACTCGACGCTGCCAGTTCGGCAAGGGCGGCCTTGTCGTCATAGGCGGCTATTATCTGCCGGTTGGCGACCTGCGCGGCGGGGCAGTCCGCTTGCGGCTCCAGCACCACGGTGCGGTAGCCGAGGCGGGCGGCGGCAACAGCCAGCATGCGGCCGAGCTGGCCGCCGCCAATGATGCCGATGGTCGATCCGGCGGGCAGGCTCACGGCGTATCCGTCGGTTCGGTGGCGACCTTGGCGGTCTGCGCGGCGCGCCAGGCATCCAGGCGGACGGCAAGCTTGTCATCGTTCAGCGCCAGCACGGCCGCGGCCAGAAGGGCTGCGTTGGTGGCCCCGGCCTTGCCGATGGCCAGCGTTCCCACGGGAATCCCGGCCGGCATCTGGACGATGGACAGCAGCGAATCCTGCCCGGAAAGCGCCTTCGATTCCACCGGCACGCCGAACACCGGCAGCGGCGTCATTGCCGCCGTCATGCCGGGCAGATGCGCCGCACCGCCGGCGCCGGCGATGATCACCTTGTAGCCGGCCGCCTTGGCGCCCTTGGCGAAATCATAGAGCCGGTCCGGCGTGCGATGCGCGGAGATGATCAGCCGCTTGTGCGGGATGCCCAGTGCTTCCAGCGTTTCGGCGGCATGACGCATCGTCGCCCAGTCGGACTGGCTGCCCATGATGATGGCGACGTCGGCGCGTTGATCGTCCAAGTCTGTGTTCCCCGGCGACAAAGGCGCGCCTTAGCGGAATTCGCGCGAAGCCGCAAGGATAGGCGGCCGCCGCAGCTGTTTGTTGAGACGCAAACCAGCCTATACCGCCGCCTTGCGGAAGCGAGCGACGAAGTCGTCGAGTTCTGGCCGCTCCATGTCGGAGATCGCCCAGTAGGAGAAGGCGCCGTCGCTCCAGTGCACCAGCGAAAAGCCGCCCGACGAGAGATCGGCCGGCTCAATGGTGCTGCCGCCCTGCTGCGGCTCGGCGACCAGCGTGATCAGGTGCTCGCGGTGGCGGTAGACCAGCGCAGGCACCGGCCGGTCTGATATCACCTCGACCCGACCGCCGATGAGTGTGTAGCCGTCCTGTGCGAGGTCGGGCGCTGGCGGCGACACGCCGATCCGGGCGTCGAGCCATGGCTTGACCGTGTGGCGGTCGGACGAGACGATGTCGATCGGGCTGGCGGCAAGCAGGCTGCGGCGATGTCCGCTGGCGACTCCAGCTGCGAAACTATCGGACGCGTTGTCGACCATCACCCATTGCGTCGCCCCGCTGGCCAGCACCGCACTGACCACGATCGACGCAGCCAGAGCGCGCCAGTCGAACGAGCCGAAGCGGCGCGCCCTTGGCAGCGCCCGCGTCTGCGACGGACGTGTCTCGGCGTTTCGTCTCTGGCCGCCCCCGACCGGTGCACCCGCGATCAGTCCCGGTTGCGGCGGCGGTGTACCCCGCAGCGGCCCGGCCGCTTCGTCCTGCGTCGGCACGTCTTGCGCCGGACGTGCCGTGGCTGTCGCACCAAGTGCGGCGATGCGCGCCCGAAAGGCGTCGCTGACATCGGGGCGCGGCAAACGGCCGAGTGCGCCCCGCAAGGCAATGATGCGGGCATGTTCGGCGGCAAGCTGCGGGTCGGCGGCGATGCGCCGCTCGACCGCGAGTGCGGCTGCCGCGTCGAGTTCGCCATCGACGAGGGCATGGATCATCAGCCTGATGCCCTCGGGATCGTTGGGCAGTCCGTCGTCATGCATGGTCATGGCGCTCTCCCCAGTGCAGATACAAGCAGGCCACGAGCCCGCGCCAGCCGTGACATCACGGTGCCCATCGGTACCCCCAGCATGGCCGCTATCTCGCGGTAGCTGAGGCCGTTGATGTCGCGCAGCACCAGCGTCTCGCGGAACGGCTGCGGCAATGCTGAGATCGCGGCCTCAAGGGCTGCCGTATCGGCCCTTGCGATCAGGCTTGCTTCCGGGCCATCCTCGTCGGGCAGGCTGGTGCCGTGTGCCGCCGCCATCTCGTCGAGATCGCCGAGGTCACCGACGGCGAGCATGCCGCGCGGCCGGTTGCGCGACATCCAGGTGTAGGCGGTGTTGCGCACGATGGTCAGCAGCCAGGCGCGGGCATTGCCGCCGGCATAGCCTGATATGCCGGCATGCGCTTTCACGCAGGCTTCCTGCACCACATCCTCGGCGTCGGCGGCGTTGCCGGTCAACCAGCGGGCGAGCGCAAGCGCATCACCGAGATGGGGCAGCACCACCTCGCCGAAGCGCTCGGCCAAGGCCTTCTCGCTCAACACCACAGCATGATCCGGCACTCCGGGCAGGATTTGCCGCGCCCGCTCAGGGAGCGACGGTGATTTTGCCCTGCATATGCGGGTGAAGCCCGCAGAAATAGGCAAAGTCGCCTGCTTTGGTGAAGGTGAATTCATAAGTGTCACCGGTGTCAAGCGCCTTGGAGCGGAAGGAGGAATCGCTGGCGACGACCAGATGCGGAATATCGTCGTCGTTTCTGAAGGTCACCGTGGTGCCGGGCTTGACCGTCAGTGCCGGCGGCGTGAAGGCAAAATTCTCGATTCTGATCATCGGCGCATCGGCCGCGCGCAGCGGTTGACAGGTCGCCGTGGTCAAGGTGAAGGCGGCGAGGATCGCGGCCATATGCCGGGCCGGAAGGCGTATGCAAAGCATGTTGATTTCCTTTGCTGTTCCGGCTCAAGCCAGCGTCGAGTCGATGATGGCGAGATCCTGCCCGCCTTGCTTCACGGTGACACTGCTGGTGCCGAGCAGGCCGCGCAGCTGTCCGGCCGGCACTGTCATCGGCCCGGGCGAGGCGGCGGTGCCTGGCGCCGGCTGCGGGAAGGCGGTCGAGCGCGCGGTGTGGAAGGTGACGTTGCCTTCCACTTTCTGCATGATCTGGTGGATGTGGCCGTTGAGCACGGTGACCGAGCCGAAGCGCTTGAGCAGGCCGAGCGCCTGTGCCGCGTCGTCGGTGCCCCAGCCCCATTCGGGATAGACCGCCCATAGCGGAATGTGGGCGAAGACGACGATCGGCGTCGAGGCGCTGACCGCTTTCAGATCATCCGCCAGCCACGCCAGCTGCTCAGGCCCGAGATTGCCGAGCCCACCCGCCTTGAGGTTGACGACATTGACCAGCGCCACGAAATGCACGCCGTTCTGGTCGAACGAATACCAGCCGGCACCCCTGGTGCCCTTGCCGTAGCGGTCGAGATAGGCCTTGCCATTGCCGTCGTCGATCAGATCGTGCTCGCCCGGCACGTAGTGCACGTCGAAGCCGGCGCCGCTGATGATCTCAGCCGCATTGTCGAATTGTGCGGGCTTGGACAGATGGGTGATGTCGCCGGTATGGATCATGAAAGCCGGCTTTTGCGGCAGCGCCTGGATCTTGCCCATCGCTTCCTTCAGCGTGTCGATGGCATGCGGGTTGGCCGCCTTGTCGAAGCCGATGTGGCTGTCGGATATCTGCAGGAAGGTGAAGCCCGTGGCCATGGCTTCGGCAGCTTGTGCGGCGCCGAGCAGGTTGAGCGACACCGGTATGCCGCCTGAAATCGTCCACAGCACGCCGGTGCCGGCCCAGATCATGCATTCCAGCGCATGGCGGCGGCTGATGTGCCCGTTCTCGTCGTCGTGATGATGGGTCATGTCGGTCTCCTCAACGCCAGGAGTGGCGTATGCTGAGGAGACCCGGGACGGCGGCGGTTTATTCCCGGCTGGTGCGAGTCCAGCCGTTCACGGTCGCGTGATCGCGCGTGCCGATTGCGACCGGCGCATTTCAGGCAGTGGCCTGCTGGCGTTTCAATCCGGCCAGCGCAAGGCGCCGGACGAATCCTTGTTAGGCATCTTCATGGCATTGGCGGGCCGCTCGGCCGCGGTCAGTATGGCGCGCAGGCGTTCGGCGACAATCTCGGCCTCGCCGGGATGAAGATTGCAGGGGTCGAGGAAGAAATGGCCGCGCTCCACTTCGTGGTTGCGTACGATGATCGGCGGCGAGCCGGCGGCCAGCGCCGAGGTGAGACCGGCCGCGGTGAACCGGCTTTCGGGCGAGACGAAAATCTGCAACCGATCGAGAGGGTTGGCGGTCGGGTCGGGAATGATCTGCGCAATGATGCCCGGCAGCCCCTGCACCGTGTCCTTCCACAAATTGAGTGCTGCCTCTTCGCGGCGGCGGATGCCGGCATGGTCGCGTTTTTCCCAGGCTTCCAGTGCGGCCATGGTGCCGGCGATGCTTTCCTTGCCGACCTTCATGGCGCGCGCGACGCCGCGGTTCTGCAGATAGGCGGCTCGAACCAGATCCTTGCGCCCGGTGACGATGCCGCTGGTCGGCCCACTCAGGAATTTGTGGCCGCTGTAAATGACAATGTCGGCGCCGCGCGCGAGGAAGCCGCGCAGGTCATATTCGGAAGCCGCATCGACAATCACCGGAACGCCCCTGGCGTGGCAGATCTCGCAGAATTCCTCCAGCGACAGCATGCCGTACTGCACGGTGTGGTGGGCGACGACATAGAGGCCCGCCGCCGTACGGTCGTTGATCGCGTCGCGCACATGATAGTCCTGCGTCACGCTGACCGTGCCGGCCGGCACGACCTTGGCACCCGCCAGCCGGACCGACTGGTCGATCGGCGCGCCGTAGTTGACGATGTGGCCGAGCTGGACGATCACCTCCGATTTTAGGCCTTCTGTGTCGTCCGGCAGGCGTTCGATGGCAAGCAGGTTGGTTCCTGTCATCGCCCCGGCGATCGCCATGGTGATGCCGCTGGCGCAGCAAGCAGTGATGAAACCGGCCTCGCCGCCGGTGAGGCGCGCGACGATCGTGCTTGCGGCACGCTGCAGATCGTCCATCTCCACCCATTGCGAGGCCATTTCCGCCATGGCGCTGATTGCTTCCGGGACGATGATCGACGCGCCGAGCGCCGTCATCGTGCCGGAGACGTTGATGATCGGGCGAAGGCCGAGCCGTTCACGGATCGTGGTGTTGGAGCCGTCGGCGGAATAGGTTTTCATTTCTGCGGTTCCCATTTTCTCAAGAGGTCAGGAGGCGATCTCGACGACCGCCTCGATTTCGACGGTGATATTTCCGGGCAAGGAGCCGACGCCGATCGCCGAGCGGGCATGGCCGCCGATACTGTCGAACACATCGGCGAACAGATCGGAACAGCCATTGACCACCTTCGGGTGGTCGCTGAAGGTCGGTATCGCGTTGACGAAGCCGAGCAGCTTGACGATGCGCACGATCCGGCCAAGGTCGCCAGTGGCCGCGTGCATGACGGCGAGCAGATTGAGGCCGGTGAGGCCGGCATGGCCATAGGCCTGCTCGACGGTGACATCGTCTCCCACCTTGCCGGTGAACAGCGTGCCGTCTGTCCGCAGCGGTCCCTGGCCGGACAGGAAGATCAGCCGGCCGCTTTCGGCATGGGTGACGAAATTGGCGATTGGGGTCGGCGGCTCGGGCAGCGTCAGGCCCAACGCGGCGAGCCGGATATAAGGCGTCATGAAAGAAGGCTCCTTGCGACAGCTTTTGCTGTCTCGTTCTAGAAATGCGAGGCGCGGAAGCGTGCCAGGAAGGTGCGCAGGCGCTCGTTGTCGGTGTCCGCCGCCAGGATTTCGCTAGGTGGACCCGCCGCGCTGACGCCGCCATCGGCCATGAAGATGATGCGGCTCGAGGCATCACGGGCAAAGGCCATTTCGTGCGTGACCATCACCATCGTCATGCCGTCCTCGGCCAGGCTGCGCACAACCTCGAGCACCTCGCCGACCAGTTCCGGGTCGAGCGCGGAGGTTATCTCGTCGAGAAGCAGGATCTTCGGCCCCATGGCCACGGCACGGGCAATGCCGACACGCTGCTGCTGGCCGCCGGACAGTTCGGCGGGCAGGCTGTCGGCCTTGTGGGCGAGGCCGACCCGACCGAGCCAGTGGTCGGCGATGGTGCGGGCCTCCGCACGGCTCTTGCCGCGCACCTTGGTGAGGCCGAGCATGATGTTGCCGGCGGCCGTCAGGTGCGGAAAGAGGTTGAAGCTCTGGAACACCATGCCGGTCTCGGCGCGCATCGCGGCGAGGTCGCGTTCGCCGCGGCGCTGGCGGGCTCCTGTTTCGCGAAAGCCGACCTCCTTGCCGTCGATGCGGATCGAACCGCTGTCATAGCTTTCGAGGAAGTTGACGCAGCGCAATAGCGTGGTCTTGCCACTGCCCGATGGGCCGATGACCGTCACCACTTCGCCGCGCGCCACCCGCAGGCTGACCGAACGCAAGACCTGGACGGTTCCAAAGGATTTGGAAACATCGGTGACATCGAGAAGGGCCGGGATGTTGGTCGAGCTGGTGGACATCTTGCTATTCCCGGATGAAGGAGAAACGCCGCTCTAGCCGCCGGCTGGCCAGCGAAAGCGCGTAGTTGACCGCGAAGTAGATGAGCGCGCCGAGAACATAGAGCGGCATGGCTTCGTAGGTGCGGCCGATGACCTGGTTGATGGCCTGCATCAGGTCGGTGATGCCGAGCAGCGACACCAGCGCGCTGCCCTTGACCGCGTCGGTGACGCCGTTGATCCAGGGCGGCAGGAAGCGCCTGAACGCCTGTGGGAAGATGACGTAGGCGAGCCGCTGGCGAAAGGTCAGTCCGATCGCCATGGCCGCCTCGGATTGCCCTCTCGGAATGGAGCCGACCGCACCCCTGAGATATTCGACCACCTGCGCCGTCTTGAACAGGGTCAGCGCCAGCACCGCTGCCCAGAAGGATGGCAGATGAAGCCCGACCGCAGGCAGGCCGTAGTAGACAAAGAAGATGAGCACCAGGATCGGGATGCCGCGAATGGTGTCGCTGAAGATGCGCACGGCCCATTGCAACGGTATGGGGCCATAGACGAGGCCGACACCCATGATCACGCCAGCGATCAGTGAAAACACCACGACCAGCAGGGACACCCACAGTGTCAGGGCAAAGCCCTGGGCGAGGAAAGGCAAGGCATAGGCGATCTGGGTGAGCATGTCAGCGCGCCGCCCTGAACCGGCGCTCGACAAGGCGAAGCGCGAAAAGCAGGATGTAGCCGGTCACCAGATACATCGCGGTGACCACGAGATAGACCTCGACGATGCGGAAGGTGTTGAAGTTGATCCACTGGGCGCCATAGGTCAGCTCCGGCACCGAGATGACCGACGCGATGGACGTGTCCTTGAACAGCGATATGAAGGTGTTGGACAGCGCCGGCAGCGTGATGCGCAGCATGGTCGGCAGGCGCACGTTGAGCAGCCTTTGCCACGGCGTCAGGCCGATTGCCTTGCCGGCATCCAGCTGTCCGCGCGGAACGGCTTCGAGCCCGGAGCGGAACACCTCGACCAGATAGGCGCCGCTGTAGAGCGACAGCGTCACGACAAACGAGGTCGGCGCGCTGTAGGCGATATCGACCACCGTCGGCAGGCCGTAGAAGACGAGATAGACGAGCAGGATCAGCGGCACGTTGCGGATGAATTCGACATAGGCGGCGATGATGGTGCGCACGATGCGTCCGGCAGACACGTACCAGACCGCCAGAACCAGGCCGATGACGATGCCGATGGCGATCGATATGACGGCAAGCTCGAGACTGAGCAGCAGGCCGCCCCAAAGCTTGTCGAAGTGCCGCCAGATCAGGTTGAAATTAAGGGCATAGCCCATGCGTCCGCCTTAAAGGCTTGTTGATATTCAGGTGATGCCGGCCTGCAAACGCCGGCTTTCTGCGCTTCCGGTGCTCACGTACTTTAAGTACGCTCCGCTCCGGTTCTCGAAAACCACCGTTTTCGACTCGGCCTGGCCTGAATCTCAACAAGCCTTGGTGCCGAGGGTTGTCGGAGGTGGAAGGGCGCTGGATACGCCCTTCCGCCCGATGCAGGTCAGATGGCCGGGAAGCCGGGATGGCGCGCCGGCGGCTCCTGTCCGAAATAGTCCTTGAAGGCGGCATCGTAGAGTGCGTTTTCGTGACCGAACATGGCGATGGTGAAGGTCGCGTTGACGAAGGTCAGCCAGTCGAGGTCGCCTTGCCGCAGGGCTGCGCCATAAAGCATGCTCAGCCAGCTCTTGCCGGCGTCGAAATATTTGTCCGGATTGCGCGAGGCGAGCCAGCGCACCGTGGACAGATCGACGGCAGCGGCGTCAACGCGTTTCGATTCCAGCGCCTGCAGCACGTTGGCCTGGGTATCGATCTGCATGACCTGGCACTGGGGCAGGACCGAATGCACCTGCGCTTCGGCATCGACATTCTGCAGGATGGAGACGCGTGTTGCCGCGCCGCCGGCAAGCAGCTTGTCGAAGGTCTTGTTCTCGGCGGTCGGAAGGCTCAGCAGGGCGATGCCCTCGACGTAGTAAGGCCGGGAAAAATTGACCAGCTGCGAGCGTTGGGCGCTCATCGTCATGAACTGGATGGTGATGTCGACCTTGTTGGTGGTCACGTTGGGAATGCGCTGAGCCGGATCCTGCATGACGAATTCGACCTTGGTCGGATCGTCGAAAAGGCCCTTGGCGAGAATGCGCCCCATGGTGATGTCCATGCCGACGAGTTCGCCGGCATCATTCTCGAAGTGCCAGGGTGCGTTGGTGCTGCCGGTGCCGACGATCAGCTTGCCGCGATCGAGCACGGTGCGCAGCAAGCTGTCGGGTGCCGCCTGGGCAGCGGCCTTCTGGGCATCGACGGTTGCCAGCACGCCAGCCGTGGCCAGCCCTGCCATTCCCAATTTCAGAAAATCACGTCTTCCGGATGTGTCGTTCACGGCGACCTCCTTTCGTGTTGTGTTCCCCTTGTGCACAGGCAAGACACGCGTTGGTAATTTTGTCTCTTACAAGAGACGAGTGTACCCTGTACAAGACAGATATTAACACTAGGAATCGACAATGCAAGATGGCAATGCCTCGGCAGTTTCGGCCGGCGAGAAGATCTCGGGCTCCCGTGAAAAGGGGCTCAACCGGGTGCTCGAGATTCTGGAGTTTCTTCACACGACCCAGCGGGCGATCGGCATTGGCGACCTTGCCAGAGGCGTGAATGCGCCCCGCTCGACGACCTACACGCTGGTGCGGTCGCTGGTCGATGCGGGACTGCTGGAAATGGAAAGCGACGGCAATCGCGTCTATTTCGGCAAGAAGCTCTATCTCTATGGAATGGATTATGTGCGGGGCAACGACCTCTTGAGGCGGGGGCGCCAGGAGGTCGACAACCTGTCGCGCGAGACCGGCGAGACCTCCGAACTGTGCATGCTGCAAAGCGGGCGCTATACGATCGTCCACGCGAGTCCCGGCACCAGGCCGTTCCGCATCAGTTCCGCCACCGGCTTGCAGATACCGCTGCCCTGGACGGCCTCGGGGCGGCTGCTTCTGGCGGGACTGGAGAAGGCTGAGATCGAAGACATGGTGTCGGACGACGATCTCGTGCTGCCCGACGGGCGCAAACTGCGGCTCGACGATTTCGTCGCCGATATCGCAAAAGCGCGGATCACCGGCTATTGCGTCACTTCGGGCCTTGTCGATGCCTATACGAAGTGCCTTGCCGCGCCGGTGTTTTCAGCGCCGGGCAAGGTCGAAGCGACGATGTGCCTGGTGGTTCCCATCGATACGTCCGAGGAGCGGACCGGCGAACTCATCGGCCTGCTGCGCAACCGCGCCGCGAAGCTTTCGACCGTGGCCTAGGCGCGCCAGCCAGCCAATGCTGGTTCAGGCAATGATGTCGGGAATGATCTTGTCTTCCAGCGCCATCAGCCGGTCTTTGAGGAACAGCTTTTTCTTCTTCATGCGCTGGATCTGCAGTGGATCGCAGGCCATGGCGATCATCGCGTTGATGGCCGCATCGAAATCCGCGTGCTCCTGCTTCAGCCGGGAATATTCGAGGCGGATATCAGCCTGTTCCTGATCGGACATTATCTACCGTCTGCACGTCTGCGGCGCCCAAAAATGGGCCTGATTGGGCGGGGCCGGCGTGATTTTGCAACCGGCGCGCAGCCCATATCACATTTCACATTGTCGTGGAATGCTACCACGGATCATTCGACATCGTTGCCGGAAGGTGGCACACTGTCATCGTGCCGTCACAGAAAGCGAACCTGCGGTGGACGCGCCGTGACGGTTGCAATCGAGGAAACCATGAAAGGGAGAACCAATCATGTCTCTTGCATCCCATCTTGATGAGTTGCAGCGGAAACACGGCGACATCGAACGTGAAATCGATGACGCGATGAACCATCCATCGGTCGACGACCTCGAAATCGTGAATCTCAAGCGACGCAAGCTGGCACTCAAGGATGCGATTGAAAAACTAAGAGGGAAACCGACCACGCATTGATGCCCTGCTGACCTAGCCGCTTACGATCCGCGGCCTTTTTTCCCGGCGGTTCCCGCCGCCGGCATGGTGGGTTTTGATTTCCAGTACTGGGCTATCGGTCGAGTCTGGACTGCCATCCGTTCAATTTCCACTTCGGCCGTCGCCAGCTTTCGCCAGATCATCGATTGTTTCTGGCCCATGGCGGCGGACCGATTCCGGCCAGTGGCGACCTGTCGCCATTGACAAGCCATCTTTGCTCCTCCACCTCATGCCCAGACTTTAGCGCATCGGCCCGGAGCGCATTTTGTGCGTCCAGTTGGACGCATGGCGCTCCAGAGACAAAAGGCTGCCGGCATGACCGGATATTTTTCCTCTCCTTTTCCCCGCCGCACCTCGGTCGGCGTCGACGTCGGCGGCGTGGTCGTCGGTGGCGGCGCGCCCGTTGTCGTGCAGTCGATGACCAACACCGACACGGCCGATGTCGACCAGACGGTTGCGCAAGTCGCAGCACTCCACCGGGCCGGCTCGGAGATCGTGCGCATCACCGTCGATCGCGACGAGAGTGCTGCTGCTGTGCCGCGCATTCACGAGCGGCTTCAGCGGCTTGGCATCAACGTGCCGCTGGTCGGAGATTTCCACTATATCGGCCACAAGCTATTGGCCGATCATCCGGCCTGTGCCGAGGCGCTGGCCAAATATCGCATCAATCCAGGCAATGTCGGCTTCAAGGACAAGAAGGACCGGCAGTTCGCCGCGATTGTCGAGATGGCGATCAAACACGACAAGCCGGTGCGCATCGGCGTCAACTGGGGCTCGCTCGACCAGGAGCTTTTGACCCGGTTGATGGACGACAACCAGGACAAGGGTTTTCCGCTGACCGCGCAAGAGGTGACGCGCGAGGCGATCGTGCAGTCGGCGATCCTGTCGGCCGAGATGGCGGAAGAGATCGGCCTTGGCCGCGAGAAAATCATCCTGTCGGCCAAGGTCAGCGGCGTGCAGGACCTGATCGCCGTCTATACCGAGCTCGCCACCCGCTCCAACCACGCGCTGCATCTCGGCCTCACCGAGGCTGGCATGGGCTCGAAAGGCATCGTCGCTTCGTCGGCCGCGATGGGCATCCTGCTGCAGCAAGGCATCGGCGACACCATTCGCATCTCGCTGACGCCGGAGCCGAACGGCGACCGCACGCGTGAGGTGCAGGTGTCGCAGGAGTTGCTGCAGACCATGGGGTTCAGGCAGTTCGTACCGATCGTCGCCGCTTGCCCGGGCTGCGGCCGCACGACCTCGACCGTGTTCCAGGAACTTGCCCAGAACATCCAGGCGGATCTGCGCAAGAACATGCCGGTGTGGCGCGAAAAATATCCAGGCGTCGAGAACCTCAAGGTCGCCGTGATGGGTTGCATCGTCAACGGTCCGGGCGAGTCCAAGCATGCCGACATCGGCATTTCGCTGCCCGGCACCGGCGAGACACCGACCGCGCCTGTCTTCGTCGACGGCAAGAAGGCGGCGACCCTGCGCGGGCCATCGATCGCGGCGGATTTCGAGAAAATGGTCGCCGACTATATCGAGCAACGGTTTGGTCGCGGCAAGGCCGCGGCGGAGTAGGTGCGATGCAGCGTTTCCTCAGGGCGACGCTCGTTTTACTTTGCGCCCTGGTCTGCTCGACAGCTGTTCAAGCGGATCCGCCGCAATCCGCCAAGCAGCGGCTGATCGACAAGGTCTGCACCCTGATTCAGGCGCATGCCGATCAGAACGGCCTGCCCAGGGATTTCTTCGCCCGGCTGATCTGGAAGGAGAGCCGTTTCGATCCCAACGCCGTCAGTCCGGTCGGCGCCGAAGGCATCGCCCAGTTCATGCCGGGCACCGCCAAGATGCGGGGGCTGGCCAATTCCTTCGACATCGACCAGGCGATCCCGGCCTCGGCTAGATATCTCGCCGAAATGAAAACCGGCTATGGCAATCTCGGCCTGGCGGCGGCCGCCTACAATGCCGGTGAGAGCCGGGTGTCGCGCTGGCTAAGCTCCGGCGGCTTCCTGCCGATGGAAACTGAAAGCTATGTTTTCGACATCATGGGCGAGCCGGCCGACAAGTTCACCGACCGGGCCTATGCCGGAAAGATCGAGCCACTCGATGCAAAGACGGATTTTGCCATCGCCTGCCGCAGACTGCCGGTGATCATGTCGCGGACCGTGGCGATGGCCTCGATCAACATAAAGCCGTGGGGCATCCAGGTGGCTGGCAACTTCCGCCGCAGTGCCGCGATCAGCCAGTGGCTGAGGGTAAGGAGCCGGTTCCCGGCCCTGCTCAACGGGCACGATCCGGTGGTCAGCCGGGTGCGCACACCAATCGGCCGGCGAGGCATCTACGCAGTCAGGATCGGTGTCGACCACCGCGCAGATGCCAACGTCATCTGCCAGAAATTGCAAAGTGTCGGTGGGGCGTGTGTGGTGGTGCGCAACCGGTAATTTGACCTGCCGGCACGATGTCTTGTCTGAGAGAGGGGCTGTAGGTGAAAGCCAGGATCATTTTGCTCAACGGCGTCGGCAGTGCCGGCAAGAGCTCGATCGCCAAGGCGTTGCAGACAATCACCGCCGCGCCCTTCCTGCATGTCGAGATGGACATTTTCATCGCGATGCTGCCGGACGCCTTGCAGGACCATGCGGATGGTTTTTCCTATCAAACCATCCAACGGGACGGCAAGCCTTCGGTCGTGATCAGGACCGGACCGGTTGGGGCGCGAACCCTGCGCGGCATGCGCCACGCCATCGCGGCGATGGCCGGGCAAGGCAACAACCTCATCGTCGATGACGTGCTTTGCAATGGCGAAATATCAGATTATCTCGAACTGCTGTCGGCCTTCGATCTCCATGTCGTTGGTGTCCGGGCGCCGCTGGAAGTGCTGGAAGCGCGTGAGGCCCTGCGGGGCGACCGAATGCCAGGGCTGGCGCGCTGGCAATATGAACGCGTGCACGTGAATGTAGACTACGACCTCGAACTAGACACTAGCGTCCTCACGCCACTCGAATGCGCCCGTCGCATCCAGCAGAGATTTGCATTATAGGCGGCCGCCATGACCGATCTTCTCTACAGTGATCCCGACCTCGTCCAGTTCTACGACATCGAGAACCAGGGCCGCACCGATTTTGACTACTGCATCGGCCTTGCCAGAAATGGTGGCTCGGTCCTGGATCTCGGCTGCGGCACCGGACAACTGGCTGCCGAACTGGCCGACAGGCATAGGGTCACCGGCGTTGATCCCGCGTCGGCGATGCTTGACGTTGCGCGGCGCAGGACCGGCGGGGACAAGGTCGACTGGGTCGAGGCCGACGCGCGAACCGTTCGGCTCGGACGAAGCTTCGATCTGGTAGTGCTGACTGGGCATGCGTTCCAGGTGTTTCTGACGGGAGAGGATCAGAGCGCGGTGCTGCACACCATTGCTGCGCATCTTGCTCCCGGTGGCCGCTTCATCTTCGACACGCGAAACCCCGCCATGGAAGATTGGCTGGAATGGACGCCGCAGCGTTCCGAACGGATGGTGGCGCATCCCGGTCTTGGCACCGTCAAGGCCTGGAATGATGTCGAACACGATCCCGCCACCAGCGTTGTCACCTATTCGACCTTCTATGAGATTCCAGGAGGCAGGCAGGTTCTGGGCGCCGAATCGAAAATTGCGTTTCCGGCAAAGGATGACATCGCCGCGATGCTTGATGAGGCCGGCCTGCTGGTCGAGCAATGGTTGGGGGATTGGCAGGGCGAAGCCTATGTCGACACCTCGCCGGAGATCATTCCCATAGGCCGGCTGCGCTGATCCGGCAGCCGGGCCTTACGCCGTCTTCGCCACCACCGTCTCGCTGAGCCAGGTGCCGATCTTGGTGCCGAGGCGGTCGGGCGAAACGGGCTTCGGCAGATAGTCGTCCATGCCGGATTCGATGCACTTGTCGCGATCGCCCTTCAGCGCATGCGCGGTGACGCCGATGATCGGTATTCGGGTGCCCGTCGAGGTCTCCATGGCCCGGATCGCGCGGGTCGCTTCGTAGCCATTCATCTCCGGCATCGAGACGTCCATCAGGATCAGCTTGGGGCGCAGCGCCCGGTACATCTCGACCGCCGTGCGGCCGTTGCCGGCGATGCGGTAGCTCAAGCCCAACCCATTGAGGATCTGGCCGAACACCAGCTGGTTCACGTCATTGTCCTCGGCAATCAGGATGTCGATCGGTCCGTTCGGCGTGGTTGTCGATTCCGGCACTACCGCGACCGGCATCGCCGGGCCGCGGATGACGGTAAAGGCAGGTGGTGCTGCCGGGGGAGCCTGCACGATCGGTTCGCGGACGAACTGCGCCTTGCCGACCTGCGAGCGGGCCTTCTGCACGACCGAGATGACGGTGCCGAGCAGGACCGCGGAGCGCGCCGGCTTGGTCAGGTGCGCGGCAATGCCGAAGTCGATGATCATCTTGCCGAAATCGACCTGGTCGACCGAGGTCAGCAACACCACCGGGATGGAGGATAGCCGACTGTCGGAAGCAATGGCTCTGGCGACGTCGGCGCCGTTCATGCCCGGCATCTGATAGTCGAGGATGATGCAGTCGACGGCGGCGCCCAGCTGAAAGGCGCGGTCGAGGAAGGCCAGCCCGACGGCGCCGCTTTCGGCGGCGGCACAATCGAAGCTCCAGCTCCTGAGTTGCTCCAGCAGGATTTCGCGGTTGACCGGATTGTCGTCGATGACCAGCACACGCGCGCCGGTTACGTCGACCGGCACGATTTCGTCACGCGCCGCGGCCTGATGCGCGGGCAGCGGCACAGCGAACCAGAACACGGAACCGCGACCGATCTCGCTCTCGACGCCGATCTTGCCTGCCATCAGGTCGACGAGGCGTGCGGCAATCGCGAGGCCCAGCCCCGTGCCCTCATGGCGGCGGGTGGACGAGCCGTCGACCTGCGCGAATTTCTCGAACACGTTCTGCAGTTTCTCGGCCGGTATGCCGATGCCGGTGTCCTCGACGCGAACCTTGAGCTGGACCACGTCGTTGACGATCTCGCCGCCGACATCGATCAGCACATGACCCTTTTCGGTGAACTTCACCGCGTTGCCGAGCAGGTTGGTGATGATCTGCCGGAACCGGCCGGCGTCGCCGACGACATGGGCCGGCAGGCGCGGGTCGACGCGCACGATCAGTTCGAGGTTCTTTTCGGCGACGCGCGCCGATACCAGCGTCGCCACATCCTCGACCGCCTCGGAAAGGCGGAAGGGAGCGGGGTCGAGGGTGAGTTGCCCGGCATTGATCTTCGAGAAATCGAGGATGTCGTTGATGATGGTGAGCAGCGCATTGCCCGATTTGACGATGACGTCGGTGAAGGTCTTCTGGCGCGCCGTCAAATCGGTCTTGGCCAGCAGTTCGGCCATGCCGAGCACGCCGTTCATCGGCGTGCGGATTTCGTGGCTCATATTGGCCAGGAATTCCGACTTGGCGCGGTCGGCGGCCTCGGCCTTGAACAGGGATTCGGCGGATTCGGCAAAGGCGCGGCGGATCGCCACTTCCATCGGGCGGAAGATCCAGAAGGCGACGATGGCAAGGGCTGCGAACAGGATGCCGCTCGCCCACAACAGCAGCCTGTCTGAGGAGGCATCGGCCAGTTGGCGCTCATCGTCCATGGCGGTGCGGACGCGGACCAGCATGGGCTGGGCGAACAGGTCGTTCTGGTTGCGGATTTCGCGATAGCTCCACTCGTCGACCTTCTGCGCCACCGACATCAGGTTGAAGTTGCGCACCATGTCGCGCGGCGACCAGAACAGGTCGCCGTTGACGGAAGTGGATTGGAGTTCGTTGACGGTCTTGGTCGACAGGCGCGGCTTGATCGCGGCAAGCTGGGCGGTCAGCGTCTCGATCTCGCCGGTCAGGCGTTCCGAATGGCCGCGCGCCGATGTGGTCAGCGCATCGCGTGTCTCCGCCCGCCAGGCTGTGCCGGTCGTTTCCGCAAAGCTGGTCGCGTTGCGCAGGTCGCGGGTGAAGATGACGAGGTTGCTGCTCAGCGCATCGATGTCACGGCGAAAGGAATTGACACGATCGAGCGCAATCACGATGCCCGCGGAAGCCAGCGCGAAGATCAGCAACCCCGAAATATAGCGAATCCGGACTGACCGGATGAAGGACGAATATTCCGGCATGCGCAACCCCAACACATACGCACCATTTTAATGGTCGGGATTACGCTTCATTTACATTAAAATTTCGTGTGGATAGGCGAGCCATGCGAACCGCCGGATGGATGACAGCTTCTTGACCCTGACAATCCTTCCGAGGTCACTTTCGGGTGTCAGGCCGCCACGACGACGAGGGCGCGGATGCGGCCACTCACCGGGCCCTCCCCGAACCGTTTCCCCATGGCATTCGCCACGTATCGCGTCGCCTCCTCCAGCGAGCCGCCGCGCGCCTCGATCTCGGCACGCAGGGGTGTGCCCTGGCAATAGGCCGCGGCCGCCTCATAAGGCGACGGAGCGGCACTCACGGCATCCAAAGGCTCGATGGTGACGTAACGGAACCCGGCGGCATGCAGGTCGCCACGGACGGCGTCCGCATTGTGATAGCCGTGCGGCGTCCTCGCCATGAAGCGCGGCGGATCGGTGGGGAAGAAATCGCCGAGCGCCCGCGTCACTTCATCGGCGAACTCGTTCTCTTCGATGGCGCCCCAGACGTTGAACAGAAAATGCCCGCCCGGCCGCATCACCCGCCGCGCTTGGCCGTAGGCGCCTACCCGATCGGGGAAGAACATCGCACCAAATTGGCAGACCACGGCGTCGAACTGTGCGTCCTCGAAGGGCAGCGCCTGGGCATCGGCCTGCTGCCAGATGATCCGAGGATCGTCCGCCATCCGCGTGCGCGCGTGGTCAAGCATGGGCTGGTTAAGATCGGTGGCCACGATGCGTGCTTTCGCCGGCAGCTTTGCTGCGAGTGCACGTGTTACCACACCGGTGCCCGCAGCCACTTCGAGCACCGATTGCGGTCCGAGTTTCGACGCCCGCTCCGCCAGATCCCGCGCATATGGCTCGAAGATCAGCGGCACCATCGCCCGGTCGTAGACCTCGGCAATGGAACCGCTGAACAGCTTGTCGGTGGTCGACATGGCATCCCTCCAACTCTGTCCGCACCGCGTGGTTGCCGTGAGGATGGCAAAGCGATGTCGATCCTCTGCTTCGGCAGGCTTCCGTTCAAGTTCAATCTCTGAACCGGTCGGCGGGGACGAGCGTGCTTTGATCAGCGATCAGCTCGATGTCTTGGTTGGCCCCAACCTCAGCTGTTGCGCGCCGCCACGAATGTCGCCGCTTCCTTCAACAATTGGGCGTCGTCGCCATAGGGCTCAAGCAGTGCATACGCCTGGTCGACGAGGCCGTGCAACTGGCTGCGCGCCCAATTCGCGCCATGCAGAGCGACCAGCGTCGCCTTGCCGGCGGCAGCGTCCTTGCCGGTCGCCTTGCCCATCTGGCTGGCATCGGCGGTCAGGTCGAGCAGGTCGTCGGCAAGCTGGAAGGCAAGGCCGATCGCGGAGCCGAATTCGGCCAGCCGCTCGCGATCCTCGGCGGCAGCGCCGGCGATGAGGGCACCGGCCTCGCAAGCGAAACGGATGAGCGCGCCGGTCTTCATCGCCTGCAGCCGGATGATGCCGGCCTCGTCCGGTGGCGTCTGTTCGGCCTCGAGGTCGAGCTTCTGGCCGCCGACCATGCCGCCCGCCCCGGCCGCGCGGGCAAGCGCCAGCACCAGGGCCGCCCGCCGCTCCGCCGGCAGGGTGGTCGCCTCGCTGGCGATGATGTCGAAGGCCAGCGTCAGCAAGGCGTCGCCGGCCAGGATGGCAGTCGCCTCGTCGAAGGCCTTGTGCACGGTCGGCTGGCCACGGCGCAGGTCGTCATCGTCCATGGCGGGCAGATCGTCGTGGATCAGCGAATAGCAGTGCACGCATTCAAGCGCTGCGGCTACGCGCAGTGCCGCCTCGCCGTCGGCGGAAAAAAGCGCCGCACTTTCCATGACCAGGAAGGGACGCAGGCGCTTGCCGCCGTTCAGGACGCCATGCCGCATCGCGGCCATCAAACGGTCGGGCCGGGCGATCTCGCCTGAAAGCGCGCGGTCGTCGAGCAACCGCCGCAGCAGCACCTCGACGGCGGCTGCCCGTCTGATGAGCGCCATTTCGAACGCCATTTCGTCGTCATTTGTCATGGCCGGGACCGGTAGCCGACACTCAGACGTTGCGCAAGAAGGCAAGCGCCATTATGCCGGAGCAGTAAGAGCCCGTTTGGAAACTCTACTCCTGCGGTCATCTGAAGGCGTTTTCCGCGCTTCCGGTGCTCACGTACTCTCATGTACGCGCCGCCCCGGTTCTCGAAAACACCGTCATATGACTCACAGGAGCGCGTTTCAAAACGAGCTCTCTGGCACGGGTTGGGCGGCTTGGCGGAACCGATCGTCGATCATGAAACCGAAAAGCTGGACATGGCGACGAGATCGCGAGGCGTAAACCGCCGCGGTCTCAAGCGCTGGGTCCGGCGCGGCATCGTCGTGGCCGCGGTGCTGGCTTTGATTCCGGTGGTGCTGACATTCCTCTATTTGCCATCCTTCGTGCATCCGGTCTCGACGCTGATGCTGAAGGACCTGGCGACGTTCTCCGGCTATGAGCGCCGCTGGGTGTCGATCGACGATGTCGCGCCGGTGCTGGCCAATTCCGTCATCATGTCGGAGGACGGGCAATTCTGCTTCCATCGTGGTGTCGATCTCGGCGAGCTGCGAGGCGTCGTCGACGACGCGCTGGCGGGCGAAGCAACGCGCGGCGCCTCGACCATCACCATGCAGACGGTCAAGAACCTGTTTCTCTGGTCACGACCACTGGGCTCGGTGCGCAAGGTGGTCGAATTGCCGCTGGCCGTCTATTTCGACGCAGTGATGTCGAAACGGCGCATCATGGAAATCTATCTCAACATCGCCGAGTGGGGGCCGGGCATCTACGGTATCGAGGCTGCGGCACAGCACCATTTCGGCGTTTCGGCAAAACAGCTGTCGCGACGGCAGGCCGCGCTGCTTGCCGTCTCCTTGCCAAATCCGATCGCCCGCAATCCGGCCAAGCCCGGACCGGGCCTGAGAAGACTCGCCAACCTTATCGAGCGGCGCGCCGGCCGCTCGGGCGCCTATGTCGGTTGTCTCCGCTAGACAACTCAAAAAAATTCGCGGCAGTGCTGGCCAAAACGGCACAGGGCGTGTATAGGCACTCGACTTTCTCAGATTCCGGCCCCGACATGGCCCTTTCACGAGGGCGGGCGGGGCTTTTTGACCATGTAATGGAGCATATCCATGGCCGTTCCGAAACGAAAAACCTCTCCGTCCAAGCGCGGCATGCGCCGCTCGGCCGACGCTCTCAAGGCCCCGACCTATGTCGAGGACAAGAATTCCGGCGAAATGCGCCGTCCGCACCACATCGACCTGAAGACCGGCATGTATCGCGGCCGTCAGGTGTTGACGCCCAAGGAAAGCTGAGACCAGCTTTTCCAAAGGTTTGAATTACAAAAGGACCGGCCAGTGGCCGGTCCTTTTGCGTTTGGGGGCCGGGTGGCGCGCATCTCGAAGCGTGGGCGGCAATCGTCGCAGCTCTCCAGCCGAGCAACCGGCTGACATGGTTGTTGCGTGCGGTCTTCGACCGTGTTCAGGGCTGCCACCGAAACATCTTGACGGCGTGCCTGTGGCGCATTCTACAAAGGATTGCCCCCACATGGAGACGCCAGATGTTCGGTGCCATTCCGCTGCTGATCGTGCCTTTCGTGCTCTACAATCTCGGACTGCTGGGAATATTCGGCAGCGGTGACGATCCGTGGGCGAGCGAGGTCTTCTCGTTCAGCATGATGTCGGGCGGCGTGTTCTCGATGACGCTTGGCGATCTGATGGTGCTGATTGGGCTGATCTTCCTGTTCCTCGAAATGGCGAAGTCGGTGCGCACGACCAATGCCTCGATCATGGACCACCTTCTGTCGACGCTGGTCTTCGTGGCGTTCCTGGTCGAGTTCCTGCTGGTGAAGGGCGCCGCCCACTCCGTCTTCTTCACGCTGATGGTCATCGCGCTGTTCGATGTGCTGGCCGGATTCGCGGTGTCGATGCGGTCGGCCAGCAGAGACATCAATCTGAATTAGAGCCGGCGCCGACGCCAGCGCTCAGCCCGGATCGGCGGTAAAGCCGGCTGCCTCGATGCCGGCGATTGCCGCCGCTTCGTCATTGTCCGACGTGTCGCCTGAAATGCCGACGGCGCCGATGATGGCGCCGGCCTTGTCGCGGATCAGCACGCCGCCGACGACCGGCAGTACGCGTCCGCCCGAGACGTCCGAGATGCCAGCGACGAGATGCGGACGCTCCTTGGCGAAGGCCTCGACCTTACGCGAGCCCATGCCGATAGCCAGCGCGCCATAGGCCTTGCCGGCCGACATTTGCGGGCGCAGGAACGAGGCGCCGTCCTGGCGCTGGAAGGCGACCAGATGACCGCCGGCATCGAGCACCGAGACGCCGAGCGGCTTGAGCTTGAGATCGGCGCCCTTGGCAAAGGCGGCATCGATGATTTGCCTGGCTTTTTCGAGCGGCAGTGCGGTCATGGCAGTCTCCTGGTTGAAACGCGTCGATCATTGACCGTCGACGGGCGAGATAACATCCCGGTTTCGGTTGAAATTGCTTCGCGTGAAGAGGCGGGATGGAAAGCGGCCTTCGCCGACACCATGCGGATAGGCCTTGACGCTTGTCTGGCTCCAGGCGTGGCTGGTCTATTTTTTCTTGGCGCGGGCCGGCTTCTTGGCGGGCGCCGCCGGCGCGTTGGCGAGATCTTCCGCTTCCTTGGCGAGACGGAGCGCCCGCAACTTGTTGGTCTTGGCCTGGCGGGCGTCGCTCTCGGCGACGTATTCGGCCATCGCCTTCTGGCGGACGGTTGCCGCCTCTTCCTGCTTCTTGAAACGCAGGTCGGCGCGCGCGCGGGCAGCATCCCGAGAGTTTTCAACCAAGACCTTATCCAATCCCGTAAAATGTGATTTTCCGCCTCTTCTAGCAGAGCCGGCCCCAAAACGGGAAAATAAGTTGGTTACGCGGCCGTGCTGGCGGCGAGGGCCTTGCTGGCGACCACCGCCTCATAGGCGGCCTGTAGGGTCGCGCGGACAGAAGGGCCAGACATCGTATCGAGCGGCATGCCGAGATGTTCGTGGCGCAACTCGTCCATGAATTTGTCCCACATCGGCTGTCCGCCCTTTTCCAGAAGTTCGGCGCGGATCGACAGTTCGTCGCTGACCGGCAGCCAGACGCGGCCCCAGGCGCCGAGATGGGCCAGGATAGGGACCAGCGTGATCGCCATCTCGGTCAGGCTGTAGATCGCCTTCTGCTTGTGCGAGGGATCATCGGCCTTGGTCAGCATGCCCAGCTCCATCAGGCGCTTCAGCCGGTCGGCGAGGATGTTGGAGGCAATGCCTTCCATCGATCCGTTGAGCATCTCGCGAAAATGACGCCTGCCGCCGAAGATCATGTCGCGAAGGATGATCAGGCTCCAGCGGTCCCCGAACACTTCCAGCGACAGGTTGATCGGGCATCCGGACCGGCGATCCATGCTCATGAGATTTCTCCAGCAAAACCAGTTGCATTATCGTATCAGTTTTATTATCGTGCAACTGATTGCAAAATGCAATCAGTATTGCAGAGAGGAGACCGCGCCATGACGACGATCGAACGCCCCGAAATCATGTCCGAAGCCTTGGGCGACCAGGCGAACCCGCCGCTTTTGCTGATCATGGGAGCCATGGCCTCCATGCTCTGGTGGCCGGAGGCGCTGTGCCGAAAACTGGCCGATGCCGGCCTGTTCGTGATCCGCTATGACAATCGCGATACCGGCCTGTCGACCAAATACAGACTGGGAGGGCCGCCCTACACATTCGACGACATGGCGGATGATGCGATGCATATTCTCGACGAGCATGGCATCGGCAAGGCGCATGTCGTTGGCATGTCGATGGGCGGCATGATCGCGCAGCTAGTGGGTCTCAAGCACCCATCCCGCGTCGCATCGCTGACCGTCATCAGCAGCTCGCCCGTGGGGACAGATACCTCGCATCTGCCGCAAACGAGCGATGCCTATATCAAGCATTCGGCCGAGGGGGCCAAAGTGGATTGGTCGGACCGTGGCCAGGTGGTCGATTTCATCGTCAGGGATGCGCGGGCGATCGCCAGCATCGCGCATCCATTCGACGAGGCCGGGACGCGGGCTTTCATCGAGCAGGATTACGACCGCTCCGGCGGCTTCCTGAGCGCGACCAACCATTTCATGCTCAAGGGCGGCGCCGCATGGAAGGGCCGCCTTCACGAGATGGAGGCTCCGCTGCTGGTCATCCACGGCACGGCGGATCCGATCTTTCCGGTCGAACATGGCGAGGCGCTGGCCGAGGCGGTCATTGGCGCAAAACTCATCCGCATCGAAGGCGGCGGCCATGAGCTGCATCCGGACGATTGGGCGGGGATATGCGCGGCAATCGTTGCTCACATCCAAGCCAACTGAGGCGGCACAGGCGGGTCTTGACGGACGGCGCCTGTCGCAATAGTTAAGTAGGTGCTTCAGTGTTTAATCCTGGCAAGCAGAACAGCGCCGGCCACCGACGACCACCAAACAGACGAGCAAAAAATGTCCCTGACGCTTCATTTCCATCCGCTGGCCTCCTTCTGCTGGAAGCCGCTGATCGCGCTGTATGAGAACGCCACGCCGTTCACGCCTGCCATCGTCGATCTCGGCGATGCAGAGTCGCGCGCGGCCTTCCTGAAGATTTCGCCGACCGGCAAGATGCCGGCGTTGCGCGACGATGCGCGCGACCGCACGGTGCTGGAATCGACCATCGTCGTCGAATATCTGGCCGCGCATTATCCGGGGTCGGTCGACCTCGTGCCCGCCGATATCGACCTGGCGCTGGCAGTCCGCCAGGCCGATCGCTTCTATGATTTCTATGTGCAGGAGCCGATGCAAAAGATCGTCGGCGACCGGTTGCGGCCGCAGCACAAGACCGATCCATTCGGCGTCGAGCAGGCCCGCGATCAGCTGCGCAATTCCTACGCCATCATCGAGCAGGACATGCAGTCGAAGACCTGGGCGATGGGCGACACCTTCACCATGGCCGATTGTGCGGCGTCCCCCGCGCTTTTCTATGCCAACAAGGTCGAGCCGTTCGGCGACAATTATCCGGCCGTGAAGCGCTATCACGACCGCCTGGTGCAGCGGCCTTCTTTCGCCCGGGTGATCGAGGAGGCGCAGCCCTACTTCAAGTTCTTCCCCTACAACAACGGCTGATCGCAATGCTGCACGATCCTGCCCAGCTCGACCGGATGTTCCAGGCGCTCGCCGATCCGGCGCGGCGACAGATGGTCGACCGGCTGTCGCGCGGCCCCGCTTCGGTCAGCCAGCTGGCCGAGCCGCTGGCGATGTCGCTGTCGGCTGTCGTCCAGCACCTGAATCTTTTGGAGGCAAGCGGCCTCGTGCGCACGCAAAAGCTTGGCCGGGTGCGCACCTGCCAGATCGAGCCCACGGCATTGAGAGCGGCAGAGCATTGGATCAATGAGCGGCGTCTCGCCTGGGAACGTCGGCTTGACCGGCTCGGTGATTTTCTCGCGGAAACCAAGGATGAGACCTGAAGGAGGCAATCATGACCCAACGTTCCGTCGTCCACTCCACATTTGTCATCGAGCGCAGCTACCCTTCGGCGCCCGCAAGAGTCTACTTCGCGCTGAGCGATCCGGCCGCCAAGCGACGCTGGTTCGCCGACCCCGACAACCCGATGCCGAGCCGGCACGAGATGGACTTCCGCGTCGGCGGCAAAGAGGTCAATGCCGGCTGCCCGAGCGACGGGCAGATGCATTTTTACAACGCGGTCTATCAGGACATCGTGCCGAACCAGCGTATCGTCTATAGCTACGAGCTGTTGTTTGGCGATATCCGCGTATCGGTATCGCTGGCCACGATCGAAATTCTTCCCGAGGGCAAGGGCACGCGGCTGGTGCTGACCGAGCAGGGCGCTTTCTTCGACGGCCATGACACGTCATCCACGCGCGAGCATGGCACGGGCGAACTGCTCGACGCGCTCGGCGCGTTCCTGAGGAGCGATGCTTGAGCTTCGCAGCGCGTGTTGCGGCTGGCCGAACGGGTCAGGCTTCCCAGAATTGATCGAGCCAGATGTTGAGTTTGAGGAAGCCGGTGTTGCTCACCGTATAGACACGCCTTGTTCCTTCCGGCTTGGCGTGGACCAGGCCGGCATCGAGCAGCACTTTCAGATGTTGCGACACGGCCGGACGTGAGACCGGCAAGCCGGCGGCCAGTTCGGTGACGGTTTTCGGGCCGCGGCGAAGTTCTTCCAGAAGATGGCGCCGGTTGGGGTCGGCAATCGCCATGAAGGCGTCGGAAAACATCATGCCTGTATTAGTGAGGCAAAGCCTTTCGAATCTCAACCGTCTGCTTCTGCTTTTCTTCTGGGATCAAGCCGCAATGCTTCCGGGGTGACTGAGCGGTCGGCCGGCTGCGTCTTGAAGGCGTCACGGTCGCCGATCGGCACCGGCGCGCGGCGGCTGATGCGCAGCAGCGTATAGCCTGCCAGGCAAAGATGCGCGAAGGCGGTCGCGAGAAACAAGCCTTCCGGGCGCATCCAGCCCATCAGGGCGGCGGCCAGCAAGGGGCCGATCATCGTGCCGAAGCCGTAGAGCAGAAGCAGGCCGCCCGACACCTTGACGAAATCCTCCGAGCGCGCGTGGTCGTTGGCATGGGCTACGGCGATCGAATAGAGCGTATAGGCGAAGGCGCCATAGGCTGCGGTGAAGACGATAACGAAAACGCTGGAGCGTGGCTCGAACAGGAAGATCAAGAGCGCGAACAAGGCCGCGCCGAAAGCTGCCCCCGCCAGCACGAAACGCCGGTCGGTCTTATCGGACAGGCGCCCGGCCGGAAGCTGCATGGCGGCGCCGGCAACGACCACCAGGCTCATCATCAGGGCGATCTCGGCCGTGGAAATGCCGATGCGGGCGCCGTAAACCGCGCCAAGCGTGCCCCAGGCGCCGTTGGCGATGCCGATCAACACGCAAGCGACCGCCGACACAGGCGAGTTGGCATAAAGGCCTTTGACGTCGAGCGAAACATCCTGCAGCGGCTTAGGGTGGGAAGCGCTCGAGACCGCGGTTGGAATGAGCGACAGGCAAAACAGGATGCCGGTGATCATGAACAGCGACGCCGATTTCACGTCGCCGCCGGCGACGATCATCTGCCCGCCCATGATCGAGGCATAGGTGACCATCATGTAGAGGCCGAAGACGGTGCCGCGGTTCTCGTTGGTGGCCTTCTCGTTCAGCCAGCTTTCGATGACCATGAAGGCGCCGGCCATAGTGAAGCCGGTGAAGGCGCGCAGCAGGATCCAGACATATTCGTCGATGATCAGCCCGGTGAGTAGCGCCACGATGGCGCCGGATGCAGCAAAGGCGCCGAAGGCGCGCACGTGGCCCGCGCGGCGCACAATGCGCGGTGCGAAGAAGCAGCCGGTGACGAAGCCGCCGGCCCAGGCCGTGCCCATCAGGCCGAGCGATGCGGTCGAGAAGCCTTCCAGCTGACCGCGCAGCGGCAGGAGCAACCCGTGCAATCCAGACGCCGCGAGCAGGAAGGCAGTGCCGCGAAGCAGCGAGAGGATCGGTCGGTAGGTTGCGAACATTGTTTGATCCGGCTCAAGTGTGGCGGGGCGCTGGGTCTGAAGACAGTCGCATTCGGGCTTTTCGGCGGCGAGCTCATTGCGCTCGCGCACCTATCCGCGACGGAACAGTGCTTCGGCCGCCGATTTGGTGTTGTCCTTGGCCTTGAGCTCGGCCTCCAGCCTGGCGATCTCGTCGCGCAGGATGCCGATGCGTTCCGACAGCTCGCCAACGGAAAGCAAGGACAGGTCCTGCCCGATCTCGTGCGGGCGTGCCTTCTTCTTGGGTTCGTCGTCGAAGATCGCCATCGTCGCTCCTCCTCCGCCAAGACCAGATTGGCCATTTGCCTGATTTGGCAATCAGCATACATAGAGCGGGGGCGTCGATGCAAACAGCCGGTCGGATAACGGCGAGAAAAGACGGGAAATCTCATGGCGAGCGGACAGAAAATTCCGGCAAGAATGACGGCCATCGCGATCTCGGAGCCAGGCGGCCCACGGGTGCTGAAGCCGGAAACGCGCGACGTGCCGCAGCCTGGTCCCGGCGAGATCCTGATCAAGGTGCATGCCGCCGGCGTCAACCGGCCCGATATCCAGCAGCGCAAGGGCGCCTATCCGGCGCCGCCCGGCGCGTCGGACCTGCCGGGCCTCGAGGCATCGGGCGAAGTGGCGGCCCTTGGCGACGACATATCGCGCTGGCGCATCGGCGACCGCGTCTGCGCGTTGACGCCCGGCGGCGGCTATGCCGAATATGTCAAGGTTCATGCCGGCAGCGTGCTGCCGCTGCCAGCCGGCTTTACCCACACCGAAGCCGCCGCCGTGCCAGAAAATTACTTTACCGTCTGGCACAATGTGTTCGAGCGCGGCGGCCTTAAGCGCGGCGAAACGCTGCTTGTCCATGGCGGCTCGTCCGGCATCGGCACCACGGCAATCCAGCTTGCCTCGGCCTTCGGCGCCTATGTCATCACCACCGCCGGCAGCAAGGAGAAGTGCGATGCCTGCCTGAAGCTCGGCGCCGACCGGGCGATCAACTATCGCGAGGAGGATTTCGTCGCCGCGGTGAAGGAGGCGACGGGCGGCAAGGGCGCCAATGTCATCCTCGATATGGTCGGCGGCTCCTATGTCGAGCGAAACTACGAGGCCGCGGCGGTCGAAGGCCGCATCGTCCAGATCGCCGTGCAAGGCGGCGCTGTCGCAAGCGCGGACTTTTCGAAGATCATGGTCAAGCGGCTCGTCCACACCGGTTCTACGCTGAGGCCGCGCACCGTGGAGTTCAAGGCGGCGATCGCGGCGGCGCTGGAAGCGCAGGTGTGGCCGCTGCTCGGCACCCGCAAGGTTGCCCCCGTCATGGACATGATCTTCCCGCTCAGCGAAGCCTGGCGGGCGCACGAGCGGATGGAGGACGGCGAGCATATCGGCAAGATCGTCCTCGACGTCGGCTAGGCCGTATCGATATTCGCAAGGGCGACCCCGAAAGCCACCCCAGTTTAGTCGCTGCGCGCCCGTCTTCGACTCCGTCTCGGCCTGACCTGAATCTCAACACGTCCCGGGGCATGCGCCTCACTGCCTATAAGATGAACAGAAGCTTAATGCTGCAATGCAGCATTTGCATCATTGCTATGCAAAATCGGCCATTCAAGTCGTCATCGATGACGCCTATTTGAGCACCATCGAAACGAACATCATTCTGGAGGACTACCATGAACCCGATCCGCGCTTTCCGTAACTGGCGTATGTACACCGAGACCGTCCGCGAACTGAACCGTCTCAACGCGCGTCAGCTCAGCGATCTCGGCATCAACCGCGCCGACATCGAAAAGATCGCCCGCAGGGCCATCTGAAGTCGGGTCTGGTCCGCCCCGTCGGACCAAGCCGTAGAAGCCAGAGCCGCATCAGACGACTTTCGTCGCGGTTCCGAGCCCGCTGGACCTAGTCCGGCGGGTTTTGTCGTTTTAGGGCCGGCAACAGCCGAATGTGGCTCGCCGGCAATCAGCGGTTGACCTCAGCTCTCCGCACGGCATTTGGATCATGTGCACACTCGGTCTGGCTTGCTGCAATGGCGCGAGCGCTGTCCGGTCGATTGCTTCCAAAAACGTTGCGAAACGACCCGAGAGCGGTTATACAGACCGCGAATTTCCCATTTTGGTGGCTCTAAACCACCGCCCGCGCGGGAACGCGGGCGAACGAGAAGGATTTTTAAATGGCCAATACGCTGCTGATGCCCAAGGCGACCGCCGTCTGGCTGGTCGACAACACCGCGCTTTCTTTCGAGCAGATTGCGCAGTTCTGCGGGCTGCATCCGCTCGAGGTCAAGGCGATCGCCGACGGCGAATCGGCGCAAGGCATCAAAGGCATGGACCCGATCATGACCGGCCAACTTACCCGCGACGAGATCGCGCGCGCCGAGAAGGATTCCAACCAGCGCCTGAAGCTTTCAGACCCCAAGGTGCGGGTGCCCGAATCCAAGCGCAAGGGGCCGCGCTACACGCCGCTGTCGAAGCGTCAGGACCGGCCGAATGCCATTCTCTGGCTGGTGCGCAACCATCCCGAACTCAAGGACGCGCAGATTTCGCGCCTCGTCGGCACCACCAAGTCGACGATCGAGCAGATCCGCGAGCGCAAGCACTGGAACTCGGCCAATCTGCAGCCGATGGACCCGGTGACGCTGGGCCTTTCCTCGCAGATCGACCTCGACATGGAAGTCAACCGCGCCTCGCGCGGTCGCGAACAGGCGCAGCCGGTCGGTGACACGCTGCTGCCGGCGGCCCTGACCGAGCGGCTTGTGCCGGCTCCCGAGAAGCCGAAGGACGAGGATGCCGAACTCGACGCCAACGCCGTGTTCGCCAAGCTCTCGGCCTTGAAGTCGAAGAACACGGACAACGACGACGACGAGTGAGATTGTCTGACATTCCAATAAAAGAGCCCGCTTCGAGCGGGCTTTTTTATGGGGTGCGTCAGGTCTCAGGTCCGCGCGGCACGATCCGGCGTCATGCCATAATCCTCGCTGCGCTCCACCGCCCGGTAGAAGTCGGCAAGCTGCTTGCCGCGCTCCGGCTTGAAGATGCGGCCGGCGATGACCACGGAGGCGATGCGATCGATGCGGAAGGCGCGAAAATCATCACGCATCTCGCACCAGGCGACCAGCGTCCACACCTTGCCCCAGAACCACAGGCCAAGCGGTCGGATATCGCGAGCGGTGCCGCGGCCGGCCTCGTCGGAGTAGTCGATGGTCAGCACCTGGCGCTTTTCGACAGCGCGCTCGATCAGGTCGATCGCCTCGCGGGCGGCGTCGCTGACTACCCACATCGGCGTGTGGATCTCGGTGCGCGCGATGCGGTCTTTTTCGGCATCGGGCAGGACGGCGCCGATCTTGACCAGCGCCTCGTCGGCGGCGCGCGCCATGGTAGCACCGCCAAAGGCGCGCACCATGCGGGCGCCGGCAACCAGCGCGACGATTTCGTCACGCGTGAACATCAGCGGCGGAAGGTCGAAACCCTCCCTCATCATGTAGCCAACGCCGGCCTCGCCGTCGATAGGCACTCCGGTCGACTGCAGGTCGGCAATGTCGCGGTAGATGGTTCGCTCGGAAACCTCGAGCCACGTGCCGAGCTTCTGGGCAGTGACCAAACGGCCACCGCGCAGATGCTGCACGATCTGGAAGAGCCTGTCGGCGCGGCGCATCGTATGGTCCCTCGGCGTTGTTTCTTTTCATGTCGCCCAAAACCGCAGAACACTTTTAGGCGGTGCTCATCGTGTTTTGCGCATGCCGTTATCCCAAAACCGCAGAACGCTTTTGGGTGGCATGCATCATGGTTTCAGCCCTTCGCGCTTGCGTTGCGCGGCAACAAACGCCGCGCCGAAGGAAAGTTTCTTCGTCGTTGGCGTTTTCGCATCGAGCACGCGCCAAAACGGTGCCACATCGCTCAACATCATGCCGCGCTCCAAATCCTCTTTGGCGGCTTCGGCAACGGTGCGCAGATGGTAGCCGATGGTAACCGGGCATGTCACTTCGGCGCCATGCTCGATGGCGAGCGCCGTGCGTAGCGCACGCACATCCATCTCGACGCCTTCGGGAATCGAGCGGATGAAATCATCGACCTGGCGCGCTGTCGGCACCAGCATCGGCTGGCCTTCGATGACATCGGCCATCGTGCGCGGCGTCGGCTTCACGCCGTTGATGCCTGGTGTGTTCAGTCTGTCGTTCCAACTCTTCATCGATCGTCCTTTCGACCGCCGATGCACAGTGTCTTAGGCTTGCACCATTGCACGCTCCTCCTGACAGCATACTGTCAGGAGGCTTCAGCATACTCCTTGGCGAACAGCGTCCGCATCTGCGCGAGATCATTGGCTCTTTCGGGGTAGAGCGTCTTCAGAAAGGCAAGCGCGAATGTCCCTGGTGCCGAACCGGGCGCGGAAACAATTTTGCCGTCAGTCACGGCATACGGCACATCCTGGTAGTTGCTGTCGCCGGCATAGCCGGCTTCATGACCATTGATCCAGTCACGGCCATTGCTGGTGTGTTTGGCTTTCTCGAACAGGCTGGCGCGGGCCAATGCCAGCGTGCCGGCACAGATACCGCCGACCACGCTGCCGCGCGATGCAACAGCGTTGAGCAGATCGGCGACATCCGGCGGCGCCTTGCCGGCCCACTCGTCGGAGCCGATGACGGCGATGGCGTCGAGATCGGTATTCTCATCCGCCGCGCCCGATCGATCGGGCGTCAGCCGAAAGCCGCTGATCCCGGTCACTGGCTTGCCATCAGGCGTTAGCGACACGGCACGGGCGCCGAACCATTCGACCGCCGAGGCCGCCAACAGCCCATACTCCCAGTCGGCAAAACCTTCGATGAAAAGGAAGCCGATTGTCTTCTGTTCGGGCATAAGCTCGCTCCCATCCTCACGCACCGGACCTGTTATCTGGGCGTTGACGCGCCCACATCCAACCGTGTGTCGAAAAATTCGTCTCAATTGCCGCGGAAGCGACGTTCGGCATACATGTCCGGCCAGCCGATATCCTTGCGAATGTCCGCCGGCAACGAGTTCATGAACCGCTGGGTGCGGATCTCGTTGCGTATCGTGCGTATCTTGCCGACATAGTGCTGCACGCCGCGCAGAATGGTGGAACCGTTCATGGCTAGTCTCCTCTCTCTCTGATGGAGACACTATCGCACACCCCTCCTGACAGCAGTCTGTCAGGAGGATGGCAGGGCGGCGACTATAATTCCGACCGGTGTATTTGCCAGGAAGGGGATACTTCTTTCACGACGTCAGACGGTGGTTGGCACAGGCTTGCTTCATGTCGATTGTTCACCGGAGCGACCCTAATTGAGGCGCCGTTGTTCAGCTTCCGGCGACGGACTGTCGGAATGCGCGGCCTTCAGCAATGGTGCAGCAGTTCTGATATGAAGGGAGAAAATTCTTCCCCAAAACCAGGGAGACGACCATGAGCCTGCAACTGACAGGAATCCACCATCTCACCGCCATCACCGCCAATGCGCCGGGCAATCTTCATTTCTATACGAAGGTGCTGGGCCTGCGGCTGGTCAAGAAGACGGTGAACCAGGACGATACCTCGGCCTACCACCTCTTCTATGCCGACGGCGAAGCGACGCCGGGCACCGACCTTACCTTCTTCGACTGGCCGGTTGGCCGCGAGAAGCGCGGCACGCACAGCATTGCGCGGACCAGCCTCAGGGTCGGCAGCCGGGAGAGCCTTGCCTGGTGGAAGCAGCACTTGGCAGACGAAGGCATTGTAACAGGAGAGATCGCCGACATCGGCGGCTACCCCTGTCTGGATTTCGAAGACCCCGAAGGCCAGCGTCTGCGCCTGGTCAGCGATGGCGGCAAGGGCGACAGCCATCCCTGGGTGCAAAGTCCGGTACCGGCCGAGCACCAGATTCGCGGGCTCGGGCCGATCGTCATCAGCGTTCCCGACATCACCAACACCGAGGCGGTGGTGACCAAGGTGATGAACATGCGCAAGGCCCGCGACTATGCCTCGCCGGAGGGCCAGGTTCACGTCTTCGAAATGGGAGAGGGTGGGCCGGCGGCGGAGTTGCATGTCCTGGTGCAGCCGGGACTGGCGCCGGCACGGCAAGGGGCGGGTGCGGTTCACCATGTCGCCTTCAGGGCGCCGGACCAGGAGACGCTGCATCAATGGACTGCCCGGCTGGCCGAGTTCCGGCTGCCGTCGAGCGGCGAAGTCGAGCGCTATTATTTCCGCTCGCTCTATTTCCGCGAGCCGAACGGCATTCTGTTCGAGATCGCCACCGACGGGCCGGGGTTCACTGCCGACGAGCCGCTGGAAACGCTAGGTGAAAGTCTGGCCCTGCCGCCATTCCTCGAACCGAAGCGCGCATCGATCGAGGCCGGCCTCAAGCCGCTGAAGTAGATCGCTCGCGGTCAAAGGGGGGCGCCGCGTTTCCGGTTCGGGATCGCGGCGCCCATTCTTTCTCAGGCAACGAAGGACGTGCTTTGACAGCCGGCCGCGTTGCTGGTCAAAGGCGGCATGTCGAAACTCCTCGCGCTCGTCATTGTTGGCATCATGGTCATCCAGTTGATCAAGCCGCTCGGCTGGCCGGGGCTGAAACGGCGCAGCGACTTCTGGAAGCTGGCGCTGCTGGCGATGGCCGCGATTTCGATAACAGCCGTGCTTGGGCATTGGACATAGACCAGCACCCGGCAAGGTGGGCCGTGCCGGCCCTCTAATTGGCTAGCACAAGGTCGACGAGATGTTCTGCCCAGGCGCGGTAACCGGCTTCCGATGCGTGAAAGCCGTCGGAGGCAAAGCCGGCCTCGGGATTGGTGATCGGCAGGCGCGGCGCCGACACCGCACCGCGCTCCAGGCAAAGGCGTTCACCCATCCGGTTCATTTCGGTGGCGCGGATTTCGAGGATTTTGCCGAGCAGTGGCGGCATCGCCGGCGCCCGCGTGAACTCCAGCACCGGCGACCACACCACACGCGCTTCCGGCCATTTGGCGCGCAGGCCATAGAGCAGCCCGCCGAACTCCTTCTTGAAGCGCGGCACGGAGTGAAAATTCTTGGTGTCGTTGGTGCCGATGGCCAGCACGATATGCGTCCATGGATCGGCCGACAGATTGGGCAGGACATGGTCGCGAATCTGGCCCGACGTCGCCGAATTGAAGCCGGCAGCACGCCAGCGCACGGCGCGGCCTGTATTCTGTGAAATCAGCACGGCGAGTTGCGCGGCAAGCCCATCTTCCGAATTGCCGATGCCGACCGAAGCGGCGGAGGAATCGCCCAGCACCAGAAGCGAGATCGCTGGCGCCTTGCCTGATACTTCGTGCATGACCGGCCCCTGCGCCGGCAGCATGCGCGTGGTGCGGCGTCGCACGCCGAGGCCTTGCCAGATATAGACCGGGAAGGCGAGCCAGGTGAGGAGTGCCGGGAAGCGCATGGTAATACCGTTAAACGATCAGCCGCAGCCTTAGCGCATGTTTGGGCTGACGTGAACGATCTTCAATCGCAGCAATTCGCCTGCCCCGCTTGCTTGCCCTGATATTCATCATGCAGGCGCACCCAATCCATCAGGCCTTGATAGGGGCCGGTTTCGTTGCGGCCCTTCGGCGTCATGTCGAGATAGTCATACGTGCCGATCAGTGCCTCGCCGCCGCGGGCGCGGGACATGAAGGTGAGGAAGAGGTCGCCGGTCTCGTCCCTGTAGAAAACACTGCTGCCGGGAAGCTCCTTCGATGTCCTGGGACGGGTCTCGAAATTGTAAGTGGTGTCGCCGGCGGCGATCTGCCTGTCGGTGAAGGAGACCTGCATGTCGAAGTTGAAATCCGAGGCATAGGACGACACCCAGTCGAACTTCCAGCCCATGCGCTGCTTGTAGGGCAGAAGTTCCGCCAGCGGCGCGCGCGAAACCACGACCAGCGACACGTCGTGATGTCTAAGGTGCTGATTGGCGCCGTCGATATGGTCGGCAAGGAATGAGCAGCCCTCGCAATGATGGCTGCAGCCCGGCCCGAACATGAAGTGATAGACGATCAGCTGGCTGTTGCCGGCAAACAGGCCGGTCAGTTTCTTCGGCCCTTGCTCGGTCTCGAAGACATAGTCCTTCCTGATCTTCAGCCAGGGCAGTTCGCGCCGCTCAGCTGCTATCCGCTCGCGAAGCCGTGTCAGTTCCTTCTCGCGGGCCAGGTGTGCCTTGTGCGCCTGGAACCAGTCTTCGCGCGAAACGATCTTGTTGCGATGCATGAACCTCTCCCTGTCTGTCACCCCAAGGACGTTTGGAATGAGCGCAACCCGACATTGCTGTCGGGTTTTGCCGAAGGGGAAATAAGGACGGAGAGGCTCCATCCCAAGCCCGGCACGTCACAAACAAAAAACCCGGGCGCATCGGCCCGGGTTCGAAGGGGGAAGAAAGAACTGTGATCAGGCGGCCTGTTCCAGGCTCGCCTTCCATTTTCCAAGCGCCGCCAGATGGTTCATATGGGCGCGATGGGTGAAGGCGGCCTGGCCGGCGGCGACGTTCGAGGCCTTGCCGCTCCAGGCTTTCTGTGGTGCGGCCTGCAGCGCGCGGCCATAGGAGAAGGTCAGCTTCCACGGGTGCGGCCCGATGGCGTTGAGGGCGTTGAGGTTGGCGGTCGCCTCCTCGTCCTCCTGGCCGCCGGAGAGGAAGGCGATGCCCGGCACCGCCGCCGGCACGGTCTCGCGGAACAGTTTTATGGTCTTTTCCGCAACCTCTTCCGGGCTGCTCACCTTGCCCGATTTCTTGCCGGCCAGCACCATGTTGGGCTTCAGGATGGTGCCTTCGAGCACGACACGCGCCGCATGGAGCTCGTCATAGAGCTTGATCAGCGTCGCCTTCGAGATTTCGTAACAGGTGTCGATGTCGTGGGCGCCGTCCATCAGCACTTCCGGCTCGACGATTGGCACGATGCCGGCCTCCTGGCAAAGGGCTGCATAGCGGGCGAGCGCATGGGCGTTCGAGTTGATCGAGTTGGCCGAGGGCACGCCCTTGGCCTGGTCGATGTCGATCACCGCGCGCCATTTGGCGAAGCGGGCGCCGAGCTTGTAGTAGTCGGCAAGGCGCTCGCGCAGGCCATCGAGGCCCTCGGTGATGGTGTCGCCGGGAAAGCCGGCCAGCGGCTTGGCGCCGGTATCGACCTTGATGCCGGGGATGGCGCCGGCCGCCTTGATGATGTCGACCAGCGGCGTGCCGTCGGCGGCCTTCTGGTGGATCGTCTCGTCATAGAGGATGACGCCGGAAATGTAGCGGGTCATCGCCTCCCTGGCGCGGAACATCATCTCGCGGTAGTCGCGTCGGCTGTCGGCGGTCGATTCAACGCCAATGACGTCGAAGCGCTTCTTGATGGTGCCGGAACTTTCGTCGGCGGCCAGCAGGCCCTTGCCATCGGCGACGATCGCGGCGGCAATGTCTTCGAGACGTTCGCTCATTGTTGCTTCTCCTGAAGGGGTTCGTTCCGCGCTTAACGGAAGTCTACCGCCAAAGGAATGGCATCGGAAAGCGCGAATCGATTGAAAGCTGCTGGCGCCCTTGTTCGCTCTCCGAGTGTTGATCGTCAGAGCCTCAGCGCTTCAGCACATCGACGCCTGGCAGCGGCTTGCCCTCCATCCATTCCAGGAAAGCGCCGCCTGCGGTCGAGACATAGGTGAAGTCGTCGGCGACGCCGGCATGGTTGAGCGCCGCCACCGTATCGCCGCCGCCGGCGACCGAGATCAGCTTGCCGGCCTTGGTGCGCGCCGCCGCGTGCTTGGCCGCCGCCACCGTCGCATGGTCGAAGGGCGCGATCTCGAAGGCGCCGAGCGGACCGTTCCAGACCAGTGTCGCGGCGCGGTCGATCCATTCGCCGATGGTCGTCACGGTTTTGGCGCCGACGTCGAGGATCATGCCGTCTGCCGGCACGTCGGAGATGGCGACGGTCTCGCAGGCCGCGCCCGCCTTGAACTCCCTGGCGACGACGCCGTCGACCGGCAGGATGATGGCGCAGCCGGCCTCTGCCGCCTCGATCATGATCTGCTTGGCGGTCGAGGCGAGATCATGCTCGCACAGCGATTTGCCGACATCGGTGCCGCGCGCGGCGAGGAAGGTGTTGGCCATGCCGCCGCCGATGACGAGTGCGTCGACCTTCTTTACTAGGTTCATCAGCAGGTCGATCTTGGTCGAGACCTTGGCGCCGCCGACAATGGCGACGACCGGACGGACCGGTTTGCCCAGACCCTTCTCCAGCGCTTCGAGTTCGGCCTGCATGGTGCGGCCGGCAAAGGCCGGCAACAGATGCGCCAGCCCCTCGGTCGAGGAATGGGCGCGGTGCGCCGCCGAGAAGGCGTCGTTGACGAAGATATCGCCATTGGCGGCGAGCCTTTCGGTGAAGGCCGGATCGTTCTTCTCCTCGGCCTTGTAGAAGCGGGTGTTTTCCAGCAGCAGCACGTCGCCCTTGTTCATGGCGGCGATGGCGCTTCCCGCCGTATCGCCGACGCAGTCAGAGGCAAACCCAACGGGGCGGCCGAGCACCTCAGCCGTCGCCCTGGCGATCGGCTCCAGCGAGAATTCGGCCGAAGGGCCATCCTTCGGTCGGCCGAAATGGGCAAGCAGGATGACCTTGGCGCCCTTGCCGGACAGTTCGGCGATGGTCGGCGCGATGCGTTCGATGCGGGTGGCGTCAGTGACCTTGCCGTCAGCGACAGGCACGTTGAGGTCGACGCGCACCAGCACGCGCTTGCCGCTGATGTTGCCGATATCGTCGAGGGTCTTGAAGGCGGCCATGCGGGTTCCTTTTCGCGAAAAATCGCCGGGAACATACCCCGCGCCAACGATGATGCAAGGCTTAGGCCGGATTCGAAACAAAATTTTGAAGTTGGCACGATTCTGTGCCGACGGCGGATTAAGGGCAGCACCCACAATCGAAGCTGTCAGCTCTCGGTCGTTGCCTTCTCCTCTTTCGGCTCGGAGGCTGGTTTCTCGTCCGCCTGCACCTCTGCCAACTGCATCTCGGTCGGCTTGCGCCAGTTGCGGATGAAGGCGGAGACACGGTCGCCGATTTCGCCGGCGCTCAGGAAAACCGGCACCCGCGCCACCGGCGCGGTCGGCTCGAAGGACAGGCCGAGGCCTGTGATCTTGCCCTTGTCGTCGACGTCACGAACGATCAGCTCGATCGGACCGAGCAGCACGCGGTCGGCATATTCGGCATGGCCGCCGAGCCGCGCCGTGACCAGTGCGCCGACGGTGAGCTTTTGCTCCGCTTCGGTCAAGCCCGGCGTGTAGGCCGCTTCCAGTTCGGCGGCGGAGCGCGCGGGGTCGACGGCGAAGGCGCCGAAGAAATCGGCATCCTCGGGATCGACCACGGCGCGGCTGGCGAACAGCTTGTCGAGCAGGCGCGGATAGCGGTCCGGCACGAAGATGTAGACTTGGTCGCCGGCGGCGAGCCTGCCCATGTCCTGGAAGCGCATCGAGCGGCCGTCGCGCAGCACCAGCGAAGGCCGTGCCCAGCGCGGGATGCGCTCGCCGCGCGCCACCGGGCTGCCGTGGGCAACGCGATAGGCGAGAAGCTCGTGATGGGCCGAGCCCGGCAGTTCCAACTCGACCTTGTCCAGCGGCCCAAGCCGCGCCGGCACGATGAGACCGAGACGGCGCGCCAGCGGTCCGACCGTCCAGCCCTGGATGACCAGCGACACCAGCACGATGATGAAGGCAGTGTTGAAGATGACACGGCCGTTTTCCAGCCCGCCGAGCAGCGGAGTGATAGCGAGCAGGATCGACACCGCGCCGCGCAGGCCGACCCAGGAGACGAAGGCAACCTCGGGGCGCGGCAGACGGAACGGGATCAGGCAGAGCCAGACCGCGATCGGGCGGGCGATGAACATCAGGAACAGGCCGAGCGCTACCGCCGGCACCATGATCGCCGGAAACTGCGACGGCGTCGCGAACAGGCCGAGGATGAGGAACATGATGATCTGCGCCAGCCAGGACATGCCGTCCTGGAAACGCTTGAGGATGGTGACGGCGCGGATGTCGGAATTGCCGGCGATGAGGCCGGCAATATAGACCGCCAGGAAGCCCGAGCCGCCAATGGCGCCGGCGGCGGCAAAGACCATCAGCGACAAGGTCAGCACGAAGATCGGCAACAGGCCGTGGTCGAGATTGAGCCGGTCGACGAGGCGCACGATGGCGAGGCCGCCGAGCACGCCGACGACCGCGCCGAGGCCCATGTTGAGGAGGAAGCCAAGGAACAGGCTGGTGACCAGGACATTGGTCTCGGGGTTGGCATGGGCGGCGATGATCTCGACCAGCGTGATGGTCAGGAAGATGGCGATCGGGTCGTTGGTGCCGGATTCCACCTCGAGCGTCGAGCGCACGCGTTCGCGCAGGTTGATCTCGCCGGCGCGCAGCAGGAAGAACACGGCGGCCGCATCGGTGGAGGCGACGGCAGCGCCGAGCAGGAAGGATTCCAGCCAGGTGAGGTCGAGCAGATAGTGGGCGGCGGCACCGAACAGGCCGGTGGTCAGAAGCACGCCGAAGGTCGCCAGCGACAAAGCCGGGCCCGCAGCCTGCCGCAAGGCGTTTAGCGGCGTGCCGAAACCGGAATCAAACAGGATGACGGCCAGTGCCAGTGAGCCGGCAAAATAAGCGATGCGGGCGTTGTCGAACTGGATGCCGAGGCCGTCGGTGCCGCTCGCCAGGCCAATACAGAGAAACAGGAGCAGAAGAGGGGCGCCGAAGCGGAAGGCGATCAGGCTCGAAAACGCGGCGGCGACGACAAGCGCTGTGCCGACCAGCGTAACGAGATAGATCGCATGCTCCATCCTGAAATCAGCCCCTCAAATTCGTCTGTCTCCTGCTTTACGAGAGAGTGGGGCGAAGACGTGACCAGTGCAAGGCGGCAGGGTGGCTTTTTGACCTATGCCGCTGATTTTCGGATGTTTTGGCGCTCAGGACACAAATCGGCAGGGCGCCAGCCGCCCTCATGAAAAACGCCCGGACAAAGCCGGGCGTTCCAGGTTTCGAAAAGAGAGCTTTGCGATCAGGCGATGGTCTTGCCGAAGGCGACCGCGGTATCGCCCATGCGGTTGGAGAAACCCCATTCATTGTCGTACCAGGACAGCACCGAAACGAAGTTGCCGTCCATCACCTTGGTCTGGTCGAGCGCCATGATCGAAGAACGCGGATCGTGGTTGAAATCGATCGAGACGTTCGGGTGATGGGTGACGCCGAGGATGCCCTTGAGCTTGCCGTTGGAGGCGGCGATCACGGCGTCGTTGATCTCCTGCACGGTCGTCGCACGCTTGGCGATGAACTTGAAGTCGACGACCGAGACGTTCGGGGTCGGCACGCGGATCGAAATGCCGTCGAGCTTGCCCTTGAGGTCGGGCAGCACCAGGCCGATCGCCTTGGCGGCACCGGTCGAGGTCGGGATCTGCGACAGGGCCGCGGCGCGGGCGCGGTAGAGATCCTTGTGCATGGTGTCCAGCGTCGGCTGGTCGCCGGTGTAGGAATGGATCGTCGTCATCATGCCCTTTTCGATGCCGACCGTTTCGTGCAGCACTGCTGCCAGCGGCGCCAGGCAGTTGGTGGTGCACGACGCATTCGAGATGACGATGTGGTCCTTGGTCAGTTGGTCGTGGTTGATGCCGTAGACGACGGTGAGGTCGGCGCCCTCGGCCGGGGCCGAAACGACGACGCGCTTGGCGCCGGCGGTCAGATGCGCGGCGGCCTTGTCGCGGGCGGTGAAGATGCCGGTGCATTCGAGCGCGATGTCGATGCCGAGTTCCTTCCACGGCAGCTGGGTCGGATCCTTGATCGCGGTGACCTTGAACGTCTCCTTGCCGACGGTGATCTGGTCGCCAGATACCGAGACTTCATGCGGGAAGCGGCCGTGCACGCTGTCATAGCGCAAGAGGTGCGCGTTGGTCTCGACCGGGCCGAGGTCGTTGACGGCGACGACGTCGATGTCCTTGCGGCCGGATTCATGGATGGCGCGCAGGATGTTGCGGCCGATGCGGCCGAATCCGTTGATGGCAACTCTGACGGTCATTATTCTCTCCCTGGGAGCTGTAGGGCAGACGATGGGTCCGCAGTTTCATAGCGGCGGAAGCGGAAAGAATCCAGCCGCAGCGACGTGGATTTAAATCGATTAGGTTGGGCCAGCCCGGCGAAACCGCTTTTCGTGTTTTCGCCGGGCTGGCCAGAATCTTACTTGGCGTGCAAGCGTGCTTCCGCCGCCTTGGCCGCCGCCTCGGCGGTGATGCCGAAATGCGGATAGAGCTGTTCGATGGTGCCCGAGGCGCCGAAACCGGTCATGCCGATGAAGATGCCGTCGCTGCCGATCAGATGGTCCCAGCCCTGGCGGATGCCGGCTTCGATCGCCATCCTGATCGGTGCGTTGCCGATCGTCTTCTTGCGGTAGTCGGCGCTCTGCTGGTCGAACAGCTCGAAGCAAGGCACCGAGACGACGCGGGTCGGGTGGCCGTGCTTTTCGAGGAGGTCACGGGCGCCGAGCGCGATCTCGATCTCTGAGCCGGTGGCGAAGATGGTCACCGCCGCCTCGCCGCTGGCCGCGGCCAGTTCGTAGGCGCCCTGGCTGCTCAGGTTCTTCGCGGAGAATTCGGTGCGTACCGTCGGCAGGTTCTGACGGGTCAGCGCCAGGGTCGACGGCGTTCTTTCCGACTCGAGAGCGATCTGCCAGCATTCGGCGGTTTCCACCGCATCGGCCGGACGGAAGACATTGTGGTTGGGGATGGCGCGCAATGCGGCCAGATGCTCGACCGGCTGGTGGGTCGGGCCGTCTTCGCCCAGACCGATGGAATCATGGGTCATGACGAAGATCGAGCGGATGCCCATCAGCGAGGCCAGCCGCATCGACGGACGCGCATAGTCGGAGAAGCACATAAAGGTGCCGCCATAGGCGATGAGGCCGCCATGCAGCGTCAGGCCGTTGATCGCGGCGGCCATGCCGTGCTCGCGGATGCCGTAGTGGACATAACGCTGGCCATAATCGTCCGGCGTGATGTTCTTGGTCTGGCTGGTCTTGGTGTTGTTGGAGCCGGTCAGGTCGGCGGAACCGCCGATGGTCTCGGGCACGGCGCCGTTGATGACCTCCAGCGCCATCTCGGAAGACTTGCGGGTGGCGACCTTCGGCTTGTCGGCCGACAGCTTCTTCTTGTAGTCGGCGATAACAGCGTCGAAATTGGACGGCAGCTTGCCAGCGAGGCGGCGCTCGAACTCGGCCTTCAGTTTGGCGTCGACCTTGGCCAGACGGCCTTCCCAGTCGGTACGTGCCTTAACGCCGGCCTTGCCGGCAGTGCGCCAGGCGTCGAGGATATCGGCCGGAATCTCGAAGGGCGGCGAATCCCAGTTGAAGAACTTGCGTGCGCCGGCGATCTCGTCGGCGCCGAGCGGCGAACCGTGCGCCTTGTTGGTGCCGGCCTTGGTCGGCGCGCCGAAGCCGATGGTCGTCTTGCAGGCGATCATCGTCGGCTTGTCGGAGTGGCGGGCGGCTTCGATGGCATAGGCGATCGCTTCCGGATCGGTGCCGTCGATGTGGCTGGCATTCCAGCCGGAAGCCTGGAAGCGGGCGACCTGATCGGTGTTGTCGGACAGCGAGACCGGACCGTCGATCGAAATGTTGTTGTTGTCCCAGAAGACGATCAGCTTGTTGAGCTTGAGGTGGCCGGCAAGCGCGATGGCTTCCTGGGACACACCTTCCATCAGGCAGCCGTCGCCGGCCAGCACATAGGTGTAGTGGTCGACGAGGTCATTGCCGAAGGCGGCGTTCATGATGCGCTCGCCGAGCGCGAAGCCGACCGAATTGGCCAGACCCTGGCCGAGCGGGCCGGTCGTCGTCTCGATGCCGGTGGCATGGCCGTATTCGGGATGGCCGGCGGTCTTCGAGCCCAACTGGCGGAAATGCTTGATCTGGTCGATGGTCATATCTTCGTAGCCGGTCAGATGCAGCAGCGAATAGAGCAGCATCGAACCATGGCCGGCCGACAGGATGAAGCGGTCGCGATCGGCCCAGTGCGGGGTCTTGGGATCATATTTCAGGAAGCGCGTGAACAGCACCGTGGCGATGTCGGCACAGCCCATGGGTAGGCCGGGATGGCCGGAATTTGCCTTCTCGACGGCATCCATGGAGAGAAAGCGGATCGCATTGGCCATCCGGTCATGTTGTTCACGCGACGTCATGGTTCCTCCAGAAGTGGGGGTTTGGGGGCTTGGGAGAGCCCTGAAAAGGGTGCGCGACACATAGCAGGCGCGGGCTTTTAGTCAACAAATCGGGTGCACATTTGCCGGTCTTGTGATGCCGGCGGCGGGTCTACATTAGCGTTAGCAGGGGACAGTCGCGAGAGCTTTGTTGACGTTGCCTTCACCCGGTGCCTAATGTTTCCCGGATAACGCGTTCTGAACGCGAACGATTCGGTGATGGGCAGGGCACAGGACGAAGCCATGACCGGGGAAGCCACACTCAAGGAAGTCATCGCCAGGCTGGGCAAGGCCATCGAGGGGCTGGAAAACGCCGTCGCGGCCAAGCTCGAGCATGAACGCGATTACTCGGAAGCCGAGGCTGAAGTGCAGCGGATGAATGCCGATCGCTCCCGGCTGGCGCAGGAACTCGACAATTCCGAAGCGCGCGCCGAACGGCTGGAAGACGCCAACAAGGAAGTGTCGCGACGGCTGGTGACCGCCATGGAAACCATCCGCGCTGTGTTGGACAGGTAGGGGGCTGGACAGGTAGGCTCATGGCTCAAGTCACGGTTTCCATCGACGGCAAACAGTATCGGATGGCCTGCGACGAAGGTCAGGAAGACCATCTGATCGACCTTGCCGAACGTTTCGACCGCTATGTCTCGCATCTGAAGGACTCCTTTGGCGAGATCGGGGACCAGCGGCTGACCGTGATGGCAGGCATCATGGTGATGGACGAGCTTTCGGAGCTGCAGAAACGCGTCAAGGGCATGGAAAGCGAAGTGCTGACCTTGCGCAAGACGCGCGACGATGCGCTGACCAAGGCCGACAAGAACGATAGCGTGCTGACCAACGCGCTTGGCGCGCTGGCACAGCGCATGGAAGACCTGACCGTGACGCTGGCGGTCAACAAGACCTGAGGCGGCGCGGTCTCTCCGCCCAGCCAAAAGTCTTTCCTGCGCTTTTGGCTCGACGGCAGCATAAAAATGCTCGCTCCGCCGCCGACAAGAGTTTCAAATTATCTCGCGGTCACGATTTTTGCGCTAAGATGCGGCGATGCCGGAGCGTGGACGTCGTGATGGCGGCATGGTTTGCCGCCCCTCGCTCCTGACAGAATTTGTTGCAGGGGAGATGTGCCATGAGCCTTCGTATCAACGACATTGCGCCGGACTTCAGCGCCGAGACCACGCAAGGGACGATCAAATTCCATGAATGGATCGGCGACGGCTGGGCGATCCTGTTCAGCCATCCGAAGAATTTCACGCCGGTCTGCACGACCGAGCTTGGCACGATGGCCGGGCTGGAAGGCGAGTTCAAGAAGCGCAACGTCAAGATCATCGGTATTTCCGTCGATCCGGTCGCGAGCCATGACAAGTGGCAGGCCGACATCAAGACGGCGACCGGCCACACGGTGAACTACCCGCTGATCGGCGACAAGGACCTCAAGGTCGCCAAGCTCTACGACATGCTGCCAGGCGGTGCCGGCGAGACGTCGGAGGGCCGCACTCCCGCCGACAACGCTACGGTGCGCTCCGTCTACGTCATCGGACCGGACAAGAAGATCAAACTGGTGCTGACCTACCCGATGACCACGGGCCGCAACTTCGACGAGATCCTGCGGGCGGTCGATTCCATGCAGCTCACCGCCAAGCATCAGGTGGCGACGCCGGCAAACTGGAAGCAAGGCGAGGACGTCATCATCACCGCCGCCGTCTCCAACGAGGATGCGATCAAGCGCTTCGGCGCCTACGAGACCATCTTGCCGTATCTCAGGAAGACCAAGCAGCCCTCCGCCTGACCCCCAGGCGCTTTGGAACGGTTTTTGGCTTTCCCGTCGCCGCGAGCGAAATGATGCTTGACTGAGGCATCCGAGAGGACAACCATACTCCTCTCGGATGTCGTCAGAGAAAATCATTCCTGCCGGCTAAAGGTGGTGGGGAAGCCAAAATTGGACGTAGCTTTGGCCAGACCGCAGGTCAGCGGCTTCTATGACAAGCCGACCGGGGCCATTCAGTACGTCGTCGCCGACCAGGCGACGAAACGTTGCGCCATCATCGATCCGATCCTCGATTTCGACGAGAAATCCGGCGCCACGGCAACGAAGAATGCCGACGCCCTGCTCGACTTCATCCGGGAAAACGGGCTGGAGCTGGAGTGGATCCTCGACACCCATCCGCACGCCGATCATTTCTCGGCGGCGCATTACCTGAGTGAGAAGACCGGAGCGCCGACAGCGATCGGCGACAGGGTCGTCGACGTCCAGAAACTGTGGAAGGCAATCTACAATTGGCCGGATTTTCCCGCCGACGGTTCGCAGTGGGACAGGCTGTTTGGTGGAGGCGAAACCTTCCAGGTCGGCAGCCTTCCGGTCAAGGTGCTGTTCTCACCCGGCCACACACTGGCCTCGATCACCTATGTGATCGGCGATGCCGCCTTCGTCCACGATACGCTGTTCATGCCCGACAGCGGCACGGCGCGGACTGACTTTCCCGGCGGCAGTGCCGCGCGGCTCTGGCGCTCGATCCAGGACATTCTGGCGTTGCCGGACGAGACACGCGTCTTTGTCGGCCATGACTATCAAGCGGGCGGCCGCGAGCCCTTGTGGGAAAGCACGGTCGCCACACAGAAGGCGTCCAACATCCATCTCGTCGCTGCCCGCAGCGAGGCCGAGTTCGTCGCCCTTCGCGAGGCACGCGACCGGACGCTGCCGATGCCGCGGCTGATCCTGCACGCACTGCAAGTCAACATGAATGGCGGGAGGCTGCCGGAACCCGAGGCGAATGGCCGGCGGTACCTGAAATTTCCGCTGGATGGGCTTTGAGGGGCTTTGCCGGCCCCGGCGCCTTTTTCAGAACTTGGGTCTTCGCCCCACGGAAGCGCCAATCGCGAAGGCAGAACCCCCGAAGAAAAAGGCGGCGCCAGTTTCCTGACGCCGCCTTGATGTTCATTGCCGATGCCGGCTTTACGCCGCGGGCTGGGCCTCGATGGTGCGCAGCGCCTGGGTCTGGCGCTTGGCAGCGGCCTTGACCGCGTCCTGCACCTTCTCGAAGGCGCGCACCTCGATCTGGCGCACGCGCTCGCGGCTGATGTCGAACTCGGACGACAGCTCTTCCAGCGTCAGCGGCTCCTCGGCGAGGCGACGGGCCTCGAAGATGCGCCGCTCGCGCTCGTTGAGCACGGCAAGAGCGCCCGACAGCATGCCGCGCCGGTTTTCCAGCTCGTCCTGTTCGATCAGCATCTCTTCCTGGCTTTCGTGGTCGTCGACCAGCCAGTCCTGCCATTCGCCGGATTCGCCTTCGCTCGCCCGGATGGGGGCGTTGAGCGAGGCGTCGCCGGACAGGCGGCGGTTCATCGACACCACTTCGGCTTCGGAAACGTTCAGCCTGGTGGCGATCTCGGCGATCTGGTCGGGCTTCAAGTCGCCGTCATCCAGTGCCTGGATCTTGCCCTTCACCTTGCGCAGGTTGAAGAACAGGCGCTTCTGGTTGGCGGTCGTGCCCATCTTGACCAGGCTCCACGAGCGCAGGATGTACTCCTGGATCGAGGCCTTGATCCACCACATGGCGTAGGTCGCGAGGCGGAAGCCGCGCTCGGGTTCGAATTTCTTGACGGCCTGCATCAGGCCGACATTGCCTTCAGAGATCACTTCGCCGATCGGCAGGCCGTAGCCGCGATAGCCCATGGCGATCTTGGCGACGAGCCTGAGGTGGCTGGTGACGAGCTTGTGCGCAGCGGAGGTATCTTCATGCTCGGCGTAACGCTTGGCGAGCATGTACTCTTCCTGCGGCTGCAGCATGGGAAAGCGACGGATTTCTTCCAGGTAGCGGCTGAGGCCGCCTTCGCCGGAAACGATACTGGGTAATGACTGGGCCATGATAGCGCCCCCTCTCTATTGGAGTGATGCCCCCGAAACGCGGCGGGCATGTGACGCGAGCACCAAAAGGCTCGCCCGCGACATCGGATCTTATACAGGAACAAAACCAGAAAAGACAGGCATTTGTTCAACACGAAACAGTGTGTCACGCTGAAGTGAACAATGCCGCTCAGGTTTTTCTGTGGCAGGTTCAGAGCTTGCGGAAACCGCCTACGAGTTCCTCCATGTCCCCCGGTATAGGCGCTTCGAACCTCATCGTTAGATGGGTAGCCGGGTGGCGAAATGCAAGGAGCCAGGCATGCAAAGCCTGCCGGGGAAATGCCTTGACCTGACTTTTCAGCGGTTCGGGCAGCCGGTTGGCCTTGGTGCGAAAGGCCTGGCCATAGTCGGGGTCGCCGATCACCGGATGGCCGATATGCGCCATGTGGACACGGATCTGGTGGGTGCGGCCGGTCTCCAGCCGGCATTCGACCAGGCTGGCCGTGGCGAACTCCTGTTGGTTCTCGCCGAAGCGCTCCTGCACGGCGAAATGGGTGACCGCATGGCGGGCGTCGTCGCGTCCTTCGGGCACCACGGCACGGCGCACGCGGTCGGCGGCGCGGCCGAGCGGCGCGTCGACCCTTCCGGTCGGCCTCTGCGGTATACCCCAGACCAGCGCCAGATAGGCGCGCTCCAAGTCGCCGGTTAGGCCGTGATCGGCGAAGGCTTCGGACAGCGACTTGTGGGCGCGGTCGGTCTTGGCGACTACCATGACGCCGCTGGTCTCCTTGTCGAGGCGGTGGACGATGCCCGGCCGGCGCACGCCGCCGATGCCGGAAAGACTGTCGCCGCAATGATGGATCAGCGCGTTGACCAGCGTGCCGGTCCAGTTGCCGGCGCCGGGGTGCACGACAAGCCCCGCCGGCTTGTTGATGACGATCAGCTCGTCATCCTCATAGAGCACATCGAGCGCGATGTTCTCGCCTTGCGGCTCTGCCGGCTCCGGCTCCGGCATGGCGACCGAGACGCTTTCGCCTGGCGTCATCTTGCGCTTGGTCTCGTCGACCGGTTTGCCGTTGACCGAGACCGCGCCCTGCCTGATCAGCATCTGCACGCGGCTGCGCGACATATCCGGGCCGAGGCTCACCGCCAGCCACTGGTCGAGGCGCAGGCCGGCCGCATCCGCGCCCGCCACCAGCACGGTTGGCTCCATGAACTGGTGCTCTATCAATTCAGGGGCCTCTTCGCTATGAGCGCTCATTGAAAAACCGTTCCGGATTATTTGCCATGGCCCGGCCTGACGCCGACGAAAACGAAGAAAAGCCGCTCGACCCCGAGATCGACAAGGTACGCGGCAAGCTCATCCGCTTCATGGCCATCAATCTCGGCCTGCTTTTGCTGGCTCTTATGGTGGTGATCGCGGCGATTGTCTACAAATCCCGCAAAGCATCTCCTGAGAACCCGCCGTTGGCCGGCGATATCCAGACACCCGCCGGCGAACCGGTCAGCGGCGACATCGTGCTGCCGATCGGCGCCAAGGTGGTCAGCCAGTCGCTGTCCGGCAATCGCCTCTCCATCGACGCCGAACTTGCCGACGGCAGCCGCACGATCTTCGTCTACGATATCGCCGAGCGCCGCCTGATCGGCCGCTTTGCGATCCGCAACAAATGACCGGTCAGCAACGATGAACAAGCCTCAGGCATGACCGGGTTCGCCGAACATCGCCGTGTCGCGACCGTGGCCCTGGTCGTCGCCAGCTATGACGAGGCGATAGCCTGGTATGTCGAGCGGCTGGGCTTCCTGCTCGTCGAAGATGTCGATCTCGGCGGGGGAAAACGCTGGGTCACGGTGGCGCCGGCCAATGGCAAAGGCGCCAGGCTGCTGCTGGCCGAAGCTTCCGACGAGGCACAAAGCAAAAGCATCGGCAACCAGACCGGTGGGCGTGTCTTCCTGTTCCTCGAAACCGACGACTTTGCCCGCGACCATAAGGCGATGCTGGAGAAGGGCGTCGAATTCCGTGAAGCACCGCGCTTCGAGCCTTACGGCACGGTGGCGGTTTTCGCCGATCTCCACGGCAATCTCTGGGACCTGATCGAGCCGAAACGCTAGACCTGCAGCCGACTTTTCCCCGACAAGGGAAAGCGGCCGAACCCCAGTTGCTTTTTCCCAGCGCTCAGCCTATATCGCCGGTTCTTGAACGCGCCCATCGTCTAGCGGTCAGGACACCGCCCTCTCACGGCGGGAACAGGGGTTCGATTCCCCTTGGGCGTACCAAGGATTTCAACGACTTAGTCGTACAGGTTTTGAGGATCTGGTCCTGCAGGCCAAAGTTTGACGCGGTCTCCGTTGGATGGCCGGCGCGGCATATGAACAGAACCCGGGTCGCAGCAAGTCTCTAGATATGGCCAACCAGCTGCCGGCGATATTTTTTATAGAGCCACTCCATGCGCTTGTACCAAAGCGGCCTTTGTTTGTCGGGGTTTATAGACGTCAGGAAGGCGCCAGTGTGGGTGCCCTGCTCAACAAAAGGTCTCTCGAACCAAAGCACCTCCACGCCCAGCGCCGCGTCGGCACTGTCGATCTCGTGACCGATCGGCCCGGACATCTTGCGTTCGTCAAACCAGGCGCACCTCTCCGCTGCCACGGAGCGGGTGATGATGTAGGAATCGGTGGCTTTGCCGTGGGGGGCTGGATAGAGATGTTGTCCGCGCTTCAACTTGAACGCCGAAATGTAGTAGGTGCCGGCATTGCCGATATAGATAACGGCTTTGCGGTTTGGATCGCCGAGCTCTGCCAGAGCCGCGTTGAATTTTGTATTGAAATTGGCCGCCAGGAACACGTCGTCCTCTAAGACCAGACAATAGTGCTTGTCGGTCTTCAGAAAATCGCGCCAGATCCCGATGTGTTTCAAGGAGCAGGACAGTTCCGCCATTTTAAGAGCGCCTGGCGTGGTAAGTCTTTCGACGTCTTCATCAGTAATGTCCGAAACATCCCAGTGAAGGTACCAAGTGGCGGGAATACCATGGCGTCCGATCTGCTTCGCGATGTGCTGTTCTCGGTCCTCATAGCCCCTCTTGACGTGGCAAATACGCACATAAACTTGGTCGGCGGGAAATTTCAGCATGTGATCCATATAGCCACTGGCGTTTTGGAAATCTACGGGCCCTGAACGTCCATAACCACAAAGCGTATTCCGGCGTGCAGTGCTTGCGTGGCACGGCATGTTGCAGCAAGTTGGCTGCATGAAACAACTGGCCTTGGCCCTCCTCGTCTCCGTGTCCCTGATTGCCCAGTGTGGCCCGTCCTTCTCCAAGGACAGCAAGATCACGGGCACCATTCGAGGTTTTGAATGCGGCGACAATTGTTACCTGACCCTTGTCGACCGCAAGAAGGCCGAGCAAGTCGGCCTGTGTTCCGCGCCCGAGTGCGAAAGCTGGAACGAGCAAACCGTGATGCCGTCCCGCTACAAGGGAAAACGCGTGACGGTTACAGTCGGGCAGGGGCAGCAGGTCGATGACAGCGGCAACGTCATGGGAGAGATGATGTCTTTCACAAAGATCAGATTTCTCGACTAGCGTGCCGGCATTGGACGCAATTCGCTTTCGATCCTAGACCACGAATCTCTTAGATCTCTCCTTCAATCGCCAGATCCTGACCGCGTTCGTGGCTTCTGGCGCAGCGGGGCTGATTGCATTAGCATCACGTCAGGGATCCTGAGGCTCCAGCGGCGCGCAGAACGCCGGGTGCCGGCAAGATCCGGACGGGCAGTTGATGCCACGGGGGAGAAGGCCAATGCGGAAACTGCAATCGCAGGGCGTCCATCACATCACGCTGGTCGGCGCCGGGCGCCAGACCTCGATCGATTTCTGGGAAGGCGTGCTCGGCATGCCGTTCGTCTTCGAGCAGCCCAACCTCGACAAGCCGAGGGAAAGCCATCTTTATTTCGATCCGGGCGACGGCCGGCTGATCACCATCTTCACCGATGAGAGTCGCACGCCGGAGAAGCGGCGCACGCCGACCGATCCGGGTTGTGTCCACCACATCGCCTTTTCGGTGTCGCGCGTGACCTTCCTGCAGGCGGTCGCCCGGCTTGACGAGCGCGGCATCAAGCACAGTGGCGTCAAGGATCGCGGCTTCATGGATTCGATTTATTTCGAGGATCCGCTCGGCCTGCTGATCGAGCTCGCCTCCTACCGCTTCGAGCCGCCGGCGGGCTTCACCCATGCCGACGTGTTGATGGAAGCGCACAGGCTGCGGGTCGCGCGCGGCGACTACAATATCGCGGAAGTGCATCTCGCCGATGCGATCCAGGCGCTCGTCGAGCGTTTCCGCGCAACCTTGTCGGACGACCGGGCAGCGAAGAACCCATACTGAACAGACCAGAGGGAGGAACAAGATGGCCAAGACAGCGACGAAGAGTGCGAAGAAAACAGCCGCCAAGGCAGCCGCCAAGCCGGCGGCGAAAGCTGCGGCAAAGCCGGTGGCCAAGGCAGCCGCCAAGCCCGCCGTGAAGGCGACGGCAAAAGCCGCGCCTGGGGCCAAGGCGAAGCCGGCGAAGAAACCGGCCGTGAAGCTCAGCATGCTGAAGCCCAGCGTCAACAACATGACTGTCCGGGTGTTCGCGCGCGCGGCCGGGCTGGACACCGCCGAGACCGATGCCTGGGGCCACACCCGTTCGCCGGAATTCATGGCGCGGAACCCCGCCCATTTGACGCCGATGATCGAGGACAAGGGCCTTCCCAGAGGCGTGTTGTGGGAAAGCTGCGCCATCATGCAATACCTCTCCAACAAGCACGGGCTGGAGAAATTCTATCCCAAGGCGCCGGCCAAGCGGGCGATGATCGACAGCGCCATGTTCTACCTGGTCGGTACGCTCTACCCCTATGTGGCGCGCGCCACCTATCCGTTCCTCGGCTTTCCGCAATATGCCGGCGAGGTCGGCCACAGCGACGCCCACCCCGACAGGAAGTCCGAAGCCCAGAAGGCGGCGATGGCCGCGATCGCCGAGCCGCTGGAGGTCTTTCACTCCTTCTTCAGGGATGGCAAGCCGTTCATCGGCGGCAAGAACCCGTCCATTGCCGATATTCGCCTGGCGGCGACGCTCGAATTCTTGGCCGTCATCGACTATCCTCTGCCCAAATGGGCGAAAGACTATGTGGCAGCGGTCGAGAAGAAGCTCGGCAAGGCCTATAGCGAGCCGGCCGGCGACGTGCGCGGCTACATCGCCTATGTGAAGTCGCAGGCCAAGGCCTCAGCTTAAGGATTCGTTAACCAAAGCCCTGTCTACTGGAGGCAATTCGCTTTCGGCCCGCGACCACGGATGTACTGGCGCAGAACGTCGTAGCGATAGGAAAGGTCGGCGCAATGCCGGCCTTTTTGCTTTTCGCACTCCATCTCTTTGTTTGACGCAATTCCGGGACGGAAAACCGTTTCACACTTTTCTTGGAATTGCTCTATTGCCGGGGCGTGGTCGAGCAGCGATCGGGCCACGTAAGCCTCGTCCGCTGTCGCTTTTTTGGCGTCAACTTTTGCGGAGAGATATTGTCATTGCCGGCGTTGGCCCTACCATCCATTTCGGCAGTCCGGCATGGATTGTCGGTCAGGCGCGGGATGAGGGCTGGCGATGAAAAGCGTTGTGAGGCGGGTTGCGGTTGCGGGCGTGATGCTGGCGAGCGCCATTCATTCTTCAGATGCGGCTGAACTGAACACCATGAACGATGTCGGGGCTGCCATCCAGGCATGCTGGACGCCGCCGGCGGATGCCGGACCTGCCAGCGTCACCTTGAGCTTCAGCTTCAAGCGGGACGGCACGCTGATCGGCCCACCGAGGCCGACAGCCATCAAGGTGGATGGCGATGCCAAGGCGAAAAAATCGTTTGTCGATGCCGCAACTACGGCCTTGCAGAATTGCCTGCCCCTGACCTTCTCAGCGAAGCTGGCGCAAGGGATCGCCGGCAACGTGTTCACGTTGCAATTCGCCTCTCCCAAGTAGCTCACGAGCGGCGCAAGCCGCATTGCCAAGATGCGCTTGGCCCGTGCTGCACGGCTCAGTGGTGACTGCGCCTTGCCTTGGCGTGCCGGGCAAGATCGGGCGTCTCGAAGACGTAGTCGTTCCAGGCCGATTCCGGAACCTGGCCGGCCAGATAGCATTCCAGCAACAGGCTTTGCTCGGGGTTGAGAGGCCTTGGCGCGCGCTCATGATCCAGCCCCAGCGAGTGAAACAGGTTTCTTGTCAGGTCGGAGACAGTGAAGTGGATCGACATCTGCGTTCTCCTTTGGCCATTCAACGCCGGAGACCGGGCAAAGGTTTCAAAGGCACATGGCGGTAACGACGGATTGACTCCGGCCCGTTGCGCCGTGGCTCTCGGCGATCGTGGGGCTTGCCGCATTGTTTTGGAGTTCGTCTCAATCTTGAAATAAAAATGTAATATCGAATTTACATGAGGCGACCTAATACACTAGGCGAAAGTCTCTTCAGGCTGAAAAGCTTGTAGAAATTAGGTGTTACTTATTTAGCCGAAACTTTCCGAAGTCAAGAATTGTAATTCCAGGTTCTCTGCAACAAGGACAAAGTCGTCCAGATGATCCGTTTCTGGCCTCTCATGATGATCGCGCTGATATCGCTGGCGGTGGTTTTGTTCGGTACGCTTTCGTCCTACGCGGACAGCTGCGGCGCGATCAGAAGCCAGTTGCTTTCGGCCGGCCGCAGCGGCGGGGCGAGCCCGGAGCTTGGCCAGTTGCGCCGGCAACTTGCCGCCATCCAGACTATCGAGAGACAGCGACAGTGCTCGGCGAAAAGTTCGCTCGGTGGCCTCTTCAACGCTTGCGCCGACCTTGCCAGGAGCCGCGCGGATGTGCAGCGCCGGATCGCTGCCGCGGCGAATTCGGACCGGGACACATCGGGCCTGCAGGCGCGCTTCGTCGCGCTTGGCTGCGCGCCTTCGGCAAAGCAACGGCCGGCGCGCGCCGCGCCCGGCACCCAATCGGCGGGGGCCACGCTCGGCGGCAATGCGATGCTGTTTTGCGTGCGCCTGTCGAACGGGTATTTCTTCCCGGCGCCAAAGTCGCAATTCGCGGCCAGCGGCGATCTGAAGGAGACGGCCGATCAGTGCCGTTACATCTGTGATGATCCCAGCGTCGACCTCTACACGTTGAGTGACGCCAACCTCGAAACCGACCAGATGGTCGCGCTCGATACGCACAAGCCGTATACCGAGCTGCCGGCGGCCTTCAGATACCGCGATGACGCGAGTTTCAAGGCATGCGACGTCAAGCGCTACTACCAGCGGGTCACCGAACTGCGAGCCAGGACGGTGACCCCCGCCGACATGAGCAACGCCATCATTCCGCTGCCGACGGTAAAGCCGGATCTTGGCACCCCGGATCTTAGCACCGTTGCAGCCGTTCCGGTGCCCGATGCCGAAGCCCAGGGCGCCGCCCAGCACCAGTCGATCGAGGCCAGCAAGCGGGCGGTGCGTGTGGTCGGCCCGGCCTTCTTCCCTGCCGACTGAGCACCATTTGCGGATGACCGGCTGCCGCAAGCCTGTTGCGATCCGGCTGGATCCTGAAATCTGCCTGGAACAGAGGGGCGCTCACGGCGTTGTGATCGACATCAGCCAGGAGAAACGCCATGGCCACGTTCAGGGAAATGCGGGTGCTGGAGATCGTCGAAGACGGCTCCCTGACCGCCGAACAGAAAATCGCTGAACTCCGCGGGATTGAATCCGAGGCGCGCGGGCTTCAGCGGGCCGCCTCGGAGAGCCCGATGGGCGACGATGATGGCTGGCAGGACGATCTGCGCCAGGTTCGTCTTGCACTCGACAAGCTCGGTGCGAAAGAGCCGAAAAAGGGCGCCGCCTCGCTGTGACGCAGGCCCACCGAAAGCTATTTGCCAATCGTTTTCTTCTTATCCGAAACCAGTTCCCCTTCCAGGGGGCCTGCTCTAGTCGCAGAGCATGCGAGCCCTCTTGCCGGGTTCGCTGACGTTCCTGCATGTGAGCGGTTTTGCGGGGGCAGACAGGGACGCTGACGCGGGTAGCCTCGTCTGGTGCCGTCTGGGCGGCGCGGCATGCGTCATGACCCGGCGCTCTGAAAACCGCGTCGGCGGCTGCGGCGCTACCGGAAAGGCGCCGTTTTCGACCTCGGATGGCCCATAGTTGACATTCGCTGGCGGACGATCCCAGAAACGCCGGACATCGAGCGGTCTCGGGATGACGACGGTCCCGTCATAACTGCGCGAGCAGCCGCTGCCGAAAAGCAGCGCTAGCCCCATGAAAAAAGGCACAATCCGTCCAAGCATCAGCAATACCCCTGCCGGTGATTATATAGCGGCTTCGACCCCGCCGACAACCGGGGCGGAACAACGCAGGCCGTGTCGGCCGATATGTCTAACCGGGCGTTAAGGTTAGCGGATCGTTAATGCTTCTCGGGCACATTCCGCCGACGAACCGCGGAGGAGGGTTCGGCCTTGGTTTTCGGGGTGGGGACGGCATGGCGGAAGCGGACGAAACAGTTGGCGCGCGCGGCAAGCGCGGGCCTCGCAAACCCACAGCGCATGGCGATGATGCGTCGTCGTCCGCCGCTTGCATGGATTCGAACGATGCGCTTCGCCAACTCGTCGAAGCCGGTTCGGACTGGGTCTGGGAGACCGACGCCGAGCTGCGCTTCTCCTGGCTTTCGCAAAACTATCAGGCAGCCACCGGCATCGATCCGGCAAACGTGCTTGGCCGGTTCCGCTTCGATTTCCTCAACCAGGTCCTGAACGGCGACCGCAGTGGCGCCGCGCATCTGGAGGATCTGCAGGCGCACCGGCCTTTTCGCGACTTCGTCTATGAGCTCAAGGGTGGCAGCGCCGATTGCCGCTGGGTTTTGACATCGGGCTTTCCAAGGCTCGACGGCGAGGGAAGATTTGCCGGCTATCGCGGCATCGGCCGCAACGTTACGGCACTGGCCAGCGCCTTCAAAAGTCCGGGGCAGGGACCGTCGACGGTCGGCGAACCCGACCAGCATCTGGCCGATCTCGAGCGGACGATGGACGCCATGCACATGGGCGTCGTGCTCCTCGACGCCAGGCTCGACACGCTGATCGTCAACAAGGCCTATCGCGACCTCTCCAGGATTCCGGACGGCGCTGTCACCGTCGGCGCTCCGTTCAGCCTGTTGATGGAACTTAACCGCCGTAACGGCATCTATGGCGACATCGACGAACAGCAATGGCAGCGCTACCTCGCCACCCGCATCGAGGAGATTCGCGCCGGCTCCGTCGCGCCACGCGAGTTTCCCCATGCCGACGGCCGGACGATGATGTTCTCGGTGACGGCGCTGTCCGGCGGCAAGCGGCTGTTGACCTATTATGAGGTCACCGAGATCAAGAACCGCGATGCCGAGATCGAGAGCGCCAACGCCAAGATCGCCGAGACCTTCGCCAATCTCCACACCATGGTCGACCAGATGCCGATCGGTGTCCTCGTCCTCGATGCTGATATGCGCGCCGAAGTCATCAACCGCGCCTTCTACGATTTCTGGCAGATCGACGCCCGGCGCGCCGAGATCGGCTGCAGTTTCCGCGATCTGATGGACGCCAGCCGCGACATCGATCCGTTTGGTTCCGACGATGCGACATGGCAGCGACACATAGTCGAGCGCGAGGCGGAAATCAGGGCCGGGACTGTCGGATCGCGGCAGTTCCCGCGCAATGACGGCCGCACGCTGATATCGTCGACGGCGCCGTTGGCCGGCGGCAGGCGGCTGATCTCCTATGTCGATGTCACCGATATGAAAGACCGCGAGGCCGAACTTGCCGACGCGTTGGAGAAAGCGCGACTGGCGGAAGCGGTGATCAACGCCGTCAAGGATCCGATCTTCGTCAAGGACGACCATCTGCGCTTCGTCTTCGTCAACGAGGCGTTCGCCGCCTTGTTTGGCCAAACGCCGCAAGCCATGCTCGGCAAGCCCGGTGGCGATTTCCTGACAACGAACGACACCGCGCTTTTCGAGAGGAGCGAACTGGACGTGCTTGCGACGGGGCACCCGTACGAAGTGGAAGAGAATTTCGAGGCCGATGGCGCCAAGCGCTCGCGCATCGTCAGGAAGAGCCGCGTCGGCATGGCCAGCGGCCGCAACTACGTTGCCGGCTTCCTGTTTGACATTTCCGACATGAAGCGCCGCGAAACCGAGGCGCAGGATGCGCGCCAGCATCTCGCCAGCGTGCTGGAATCCTTGCCGGCCGCCGTGATCATCTACGATCGCGATGACAAGTTCGTTTTCGCCAACCGCAAGATCCAGGATACGCTGCCCGCCTTGAAGCCGGCATGGCAGCCCGGCTGTACATTCCGCGAGGCGCTCGTCCTCGGCCATGCGAACGGCTATTTCCGCAGCAGCGGCGACCCGCAAGTCGACAAGCTCTACGATGACGATCCCGATCGCTGGCTGGACGCGATCCTCGCCCGCTACCGCTTGCCCAATTCCTCCTACGAGCGTCACAACCCCGACGGCCGCTGGTATCAGGTCTACGACATGCGGACCAACGACGGCACCTTCATCGGCGTGCGGGTCGACATCTCCGAGATCAAGAGCCGCGAGGCGGCGTTGCGCGACTCGATGCGCCAGATCGACCTGTTCCGGCACGTGCTGGACGAGTTGCCGGTCGCCGCCTTCATCAAGGCGCAGGACCTGAGCATCGAATTCGTCAACAAGGCCTGGTGCGCGATAACCGGCTTCGCCAAGGAGGATGTCATCGGCCGCACCGACCGTCAGCTGTTCGGTGCGCAGGACGCCGATGGCTACAGTCAGGACGACACGCAAGTCGCCGTGACCGGCGCCGTCAAGGAGGTCGAGGAACCCGTCACCCATCGCGACGGCACGGTTCGGCAATTGATGACGCGCAAGAGCCGCCTGGTGGCGCTGGACGGATCGGTGCATCTGGTCGGTTCCAGCACCGACATCACCGACGTCAAGGCGCGCGAGCGCGCGCTGGAAGAGAGCATGCGCGAGAACGAGGTGTTCCGCAGCCTGATCGACAATGTGCCGGTGTCGATCTACGCCAAGCGCTCCGACCTCAGGCAGTTCTACGTCAACAAGGGGTGGTGCGATCTCACCGGCTTCAGCAAGGAAGAGGCTACCGGCAAGACCGACATCGAGATCTTCGGGCCGGATGGCCAGGCCTTCGTCGACAGCGACCTTGCGGTCCTGCGCACTGGTGAAACGCAAGAGGTCGAAGAGACCGTGACGGCGGCCAACGGCAGCGTCAGGCATCAGTTTGCCCGCAAGGGGGCGATGATCGCCTCCGATGGGTCGCTCTACCTGATCGGCTCGACCACCGACATCACCGAGTTGAAGACGCGCGAGGCCGAACTGCGCGAGGCCCGGCAGCGCGCCGTGCTCGCCGACCGCGCCAAGTCGGAATTCCTCGCCAATATGAGCCACGAGATCCGCACCCCGATGAACGGCGTGCTCGGCATGGCCGAACTCCTGGCCAAATCGGACCTCGACCCGAAGCAGAAGACGTTTACCGACATCATCGTGAAATCGGGCAACGCGCTGCTCACCATCATCAACGACATCCTGGACTTCTCCAAGATCGATGCCGGTCAGCTGGTGCTCGATCCGGCGCCCTTCAATCTTGCCGAGGCGATCGAGGATGTGGCGACGCTGGTGTCGACACGCGCCAAGGAGAAGGACCTCGAGCTGATCGTGCGCATCGAGCCTCGTCTCGAAAGCCTGTTCGTCGGCGATATCGGCCGCATCAGGCAGATCGTCACCAACCTGCTCGGCAACGCGGTGAAATTCACCGATGAAGGCCATGTGCTGGTCGACGTCACCGGCGAGAGGGTTCCGACCGGAACGAAGCTCACCATCTCGGTCACCGATACCGGCATCGGTATCCCCGAGGAAAAGTTGAAACTGGTGTTCGAGAAGTTCAGCCAGGTCGACACCTCGTCGACGAGGCGCCACGAGGGGACCGGCCTCGGCCTCGCCATCACCTCGCGGCTGGTCGAGCTGATGGGCGGCGACATCGGGGTCGAGAGCGCCGAAGGCAAAGGTTCGACCTTCTGGTTCACGGTGACGCTGCCGAGGGCCGGACAGCAGAACGGGCAACGCATCACGCCGATCGACGTGACCGGCGCGCGCGTGCTGATCGTCGACGACAATGCCGTCAACAGGGCCATCCTGACGGAGCAGATGACATCGTGGACGTTCGATTCCTGCGCGGCCGAAAGCGGCGCCGAGGGCCTCAAGGTGCTGATCGCCGCCGCCGCCTATGGCGTGCCGGTCGATTGCGTCGTGCTCGACTACCAGATGCCTGAGATGAGCGGCGCCGAAATGGCGCGGATCGTGCGCAACACTGCCGGCCTTGCCGGCACGCCGATCATCATGCTGACCTCGGTCGACCAGTCGCTCGCCAACACCAGCTATCGCGATCTTGGCATCGATGCCCAGCTGATCAAGCCCGCGCGCTCTTCGGTGCTGCTGGAAACGCTGGTCGCCACCATCCAGCGGCATCGCCACAACACGAGCGGCAGCGACGCGCTGCCGCTCGCAGCCGACGTCGCTGCGAGCAATGTGGTGCGGCCACAGCCCTCGGCGCCGTCTGAACAGCGGGCGCTGCTGCAGCCGCCTTCGATTCGCCCCCGGCCACCCGTGGCGGGTGGCGGCGACAGGTTGGACATCCTGGTGGCCGAGGACAATGAGGTGAACCAGATGGTGTTCACCCAGATTCTCGGTGAGACCGGTTATGGTTTCGAGATCGTCGGCAATGGCCGCAAGGCGCTCGACGCCTTCGGCCGGCTCAATCCGTGCATGATCCTGATGGATGTCTCGATGCCGGAGATGAACGGGCTCGAGGCAACCGCCGCCATTCGCCGGCTGGAGGAAGAAACCGGCACGCATGTGCCGATCGTCGGCGTCACCGCGCATGCGCTGAAGGGCGATCGCGAGCGCTGCCTGGAGGCCGGCATGGACGACTATCTGCCCAAGCCGATCAGTCCCCGAGCCCTGCTCGAGAAGGTCGAGCGCTGGGTCGGCGCCAGCCGCCAGGCTCAGCGCAACGCCGGGTAAGGGGCTCTCGGCGCACCTGTTGGCGAGAAACTATGCGGAGATTCGCGACGCGTCCCGTGCGCAGCACCATGGTGCGATCGCACCATATCAAAACTGTGCCTAATCGAGACAATAACTATATTCGAATTCCGCTCTTCCCAGTTACGGGCGGGAGCAGCGACCGCCGGCATGAGACAGCGTCAACCTACCCCAACGGACCTGTTTTCGGCGATGGCCCGGCCACGACACCGTCTGGCCGAGAGCAACGCGCTCCCGTCCGGATTTTCTTTGCCGAGGCGGCAGTCCCGTAACTGCGGGCCGGTCTCGGCCTGAAACGGCGCAAGTGCCTGATTCCGGGAGCAAAGCCGGGCTCAGTCGGGAGTGCCGGCTGGCCGGCGTTTTCCCCACCCCAATGACGCGTTACCGGGGTGACATCAAACTGTCATGCGACTGTAATAATCGAAGGCTATTGGCCTCAGCGGGCGCCGAGAGGAATGGCGCCGAGAGACCATCTTCCGAACAGGAGCAGGCCACATGAGACATTTCATCCGCTCGGCGGCCGTTGCGATCGCAATGGCTACGGCGTCTACTTTCACCCTTTCCGCGGCAATGGCAGCTGATCTTTCCGGCGCCGGCTCGACCTTCATTTATCCGGTGTTCGCCAAGTGGGCCGACACCTACAAGAAAGACACCGGCATCGGCCTCAACTACCAGTCGATCGGTTCAGGCGGCGGCATCAAGCAGGTCATCGCCAAGACCGTGACCTTCGGCGCCACCGACAAGCCGATGTCCGACGCCGACCTGGAAAAGAACGGCCTCGTGCAGTTTCCAATGGTGATGGGCGGCATCGTGCCGATCGTCAACCTGACCGGCGTCAAGCCGGGCGAACTCGTCCTTGACGGCAAGACGATCGCTCAGATCTACCTCGGCGCCATCACCACCTGGGACGACGCCGCGATCAAGGCACTGAACCCGACCCTGACCCTGCCATCGACGGCGATCGCCGTTGTCCATCGCTCGGACGGCTCGGGCACGACCTTCAATTTCACCAACTACCTGGTCAAGCTGTCGCCCGACTGGAAGGACAAGATCGGTTCGGACACGGCGGTCGAATGGCCGACCGGCGTCGGCGCCAAGGGCAGTGAAGGCGTTGCCAACACCGTCAAGCAGACCGACGGCGGCATCGGCTACGTCGAGTATGCCTATGCCAAGCAAAACAACCTGTCCTACTCCAAGTTGGTGAATGCCGCCGGCAAGGTCGTCGAGCCGTCGCTCGAATCCTTCGGCGCGGCTGCTTCGAATGCCGACTTCAAGGGCGCGAAAAACTTCAACGTCATCATCACCAACGAGCCCGGCGACACCACCTGGCCGATCGCTGCCTCGACCTGGGTGCTGATCCACAAGGTTCCGGACGATGCTGCCGCAACCGGTGAAGCGCTGAAATTCTTTGCCTGGGCCTACAAGGACGGCAAGGAAACCGCCAAGGCGCTCGACTATGTCTCGATCCCCGATAGCGTCGTCGACCTGATCAAGACCTCCTGGAAGGCTGACATCCAGGCCGACGGCAAGCCCGTCTACGCTGGCGAATAACATCCTCCAAAGGAGCGCCGCACCGCGGCGCTCCTTATTCGTCCCTCAACACAAAGAGCCGAGCTTCACATGAGCGCTGTCCAGGAAGCCTTGCCAGCCATTCGAGGTTCGCGCGACGCGATTGTCAGACGGTTCGCGCTGACGGACTCGATTTTCCACGGGATGACCCGGGCCGCTGCCATATTGGTGCTGGTCCTGCTCGGCGGCGTTGCGATCTCGCTGTTTGCCGGATCCTGGCAAGCCCTGTCGACCTTCGGCTTCTCCTTCCTGACCAGCGAAAGCTGGAACCCGGTGACGGAGAAATTCGGTGCGCTGGCGCCGATCTACGGCACCATCATCACCTCCGCCATCGCCATCCTGATTGCCGTGCCGCTCGGCATCGGCATCGCCATCTTTCTCACCGAGCTTTGCCCGCGCCCGCTGCGACGGCCGATCGGCATGGCGGTGGAGCTGCTCGCCGGCATCCCGTCGATCATCTACGGCATCTGGGGCCTGTTCGTGCTGGCGCCGTTCCTGCAGACGACCGTGCAGCCCTTCATCATCGGCGTGTTCCACGGTATTCCAGGGCTTAGCAGCCTGTTTGCCGGTCCGCCCTACGGCATCGGCCTGCTGACCTCGTCGCTCATCCTTGCCATCATGGTGCTGCCCTTCATCACCTCGATCACCAAGGACGTCTTCGACACAGTGCCGCCGGTGCTGAAGGAGTCGGCCTACGGTATCGGCTGCACGACCTGGGAAGTGACCCGCCGCGTGGTTATCCCCTACACCAGGATCGGCATCATGGGCGGCGTCATGCTCGGCCTTGGCCGCGCGCTCGGCGAAACCATGGCGGTGACCTTCGTCATCGGCAACGCGCACCGCATCTCGACGTCGCTGTTCGCGCCGGCGACGACGATCTCGGCGACCATCGCCAATGAATTCACCGAAGCCGTCGGCGACCTCTACACTTCTTCGCTGGTGGCGCTCGGCCTGATCCTGTTCGTCATCACCTTCCTGATCCTTGCCATCGCCCGCTACATGCTGATGCGCATCGACGCCCGCACCGGAGCCTGACCGATGTCGACAGCCACATCGCTTCACCAGAGCCGCAAGAGGAAGAATGCCGTGATGATGACGCTGTGCGTCACCGCGGCGGGCATCGGCCTAGCCTGGCTGGCGCTCATCCTCGGCGCGCTGGTCTACAAGGGCGCCGCCGGCCTGTCCTTTGACGTCTTCACGCAGATGACGCCGCCTCCCGGCGACGCCGGCGGCCTGCTCAACGCCATCTATGGCAGCGTGGTGATGACCGTCATCGCCGTCATCGTCGGCACACCGATCGGCGTGCTGGCCGGAACCTACATGGCTGAGTACGGTCGCTTTTCCAAGCTGACCACCGTGGTGCGGTTCATCAACGACATCCTGTTGTCGGCGCCATCGATCATCATCGGCCTGTTCGTCTACGAACTGATGGTGCGGCCGATGGGGCATTTCTCGGCGATCGCCGGTGCAGTCGCGCTCGCCATCCTCGTCATCCCGGTTGTCGTGCGCACCACCGAAGACATGCTCAATTTGGTGCCGAACGCCTTGCGCGAAGCCGGCACCGCGATCGGCGCGCCGCGCTGGGTGGTCATCAAGTCGGTCGCCTACCGCGCCGCGCTTTCCGGCATCGTCACCGGCATATTGCTGTCGATCGCCCGTATCTCCGGCGAGACGGCGCCACTGCTCTTCACGGCGCTCAACAACCAGTTCTGGTCGAGCAATCTCAACGCGCCGATGGCCAGCCTGCCTGTCACCATCTTCCAGTTCGCTCTCAGCCCTTACGAGGAATGGCAGCAACTGGCCTGGACCGGTGCACTCATCATCACATTGACGGTTCTCGCGCTCAGCATCGTTGCTCGCAGCCTGACCGGACGCAGAGAGGACAAATGAGCCAGATGTTGTCTCCAGACATGACGATCGCCGCCGAGGCCACCGCCAAGGCCAAGATCGAGGTCAAGAACCTCAACTTCTACTACGGCCAGTCGAAGGCGCTGAAGGACATCACGCTGTCCTTGCCCGAGCGCAGCGTCACCGCCTTCATCGGGCCTTCGGGCTGCGGGAAGTCGACGCTGCTGCGCGTCTTCAACCGCATCTACGAACTCTATCCCAAGCAGACCGCCGAAGGTCAGGTGCTGCTCGACGGCCAGAACGTTCTCGACCGCTCGCAGGATCTCAACCTGCTGCGGACCAAGATCGGCATGGTGTTCCAGAAGCCGACGCCATTTCCGATGTCGATCTACGAAAACATCGCTTTCGGCGTCAGGCTCTATGAGAAGCTCAGCAAGTCCGAGATGGACGGCCGCGTCGAGCAGGCGCTGAAGCGCGCAGCACTCTGGACCGAGGTCAAGGACAAGCTCAACGCCAGCGGCCTCAGCCTCTCCGGTGGTCAGCAGCAGCGGCTCTGCATCGCCCGCACCGTGGCGGTGAAGCCGGAAGTCATCCTGCTCGATGAGCCGGCCTCGGCGCTTGACCCGCTGTCGACCGCCAAGATCGAGGAGCTGATCGACGAGTTGCAAGCCGACTACACGATCGTCATCGTCACCCACAACATGCAGCAGGCGGCGCGCGTGTCGAAGCAGACGGCCTTCATGTATCTGGGCGAACTGGTCGAGTTCGACCGCACCGAGAAGATCTTCACGTCGCCCCGCGAGAAGCGCACGCAGGACTACATCACCGGCCGCTTCGGCTGAGTTCAGGCATACGAGGGACAAGATCATGGGCGAACACACAGTCGCTTCTTTCGACGAGGATCTCGGACAAATCAGCAGGCTCATCAGCGATATGGGCGATCTCGCCGGCTCGATGGTCGGTGGTGCCACCAAGGCGCTTTTGAATTCCGATAACGCCCTCGCACAGCGCGTCGTCTCCGACGATGCGATCATGGACGCGCGCCAGCGCGAGCTCGACGACCGCGCCATCACGTTGATCGCCAAGCGGCAGCCGATGGCCGACGATCTACGCCATGTCGTCGGTTCGATCCGCATGGCCGGCGATCTCGAACGCATCGGCGACCTTGCCAAGAACATCGCCAAGCGCGTCGGCACCGTCGGCCTCAGCGTCACACCGCGTGACCTGTCGCATTCCATCGACGCAATGGCCCAGCTGGTGCTGATCCAGGTGCAGGGCGTGATCGAGGAGTATGCGGCGCGCGACGCCGCGGCCCTGGCGAAACTGCGCGCCGCCGACGAGCGCATCGACGTCAAATACACCTCGGTGTTCCGCGAACTGCTGACCTACATGATGGAAGACCCGCGCAACATCACTGCCTGCACGCATCTGTTGTTCTGCGCCAAGAACCTCGAGCGCATCGGCGACCATGTGACCAACATCGCTGAAAATGCCTATTATGTTTTGACCGGCACGCAGCTGCCCGCCAATCGCCCGAAGCAGGACGAGACGGCAATGTCCGCGCCGGCGGCATGACGACAGGGGTGACCAGTCGATGATCGCGCCACGCATCATGGTGGTGGAGGATGAGGAGCCGCTAGGCGTGCTGCTCCGCTACAATCTGGAATCCGAGGGTTACCAGGTCGAGGTGGTGACGCGCGGCGACGAGGCCGAGATCCGGCTGCAGGAGAACGTTCCCGACCTTCTGGTGCTCGACTGGATGGTGCCTGCGGTTTCGGGTATCGAACTCTGTCGTCGGCTAAGGATGCGTCCCGAGACCGAGCGGCTGCCGATCATCATGCTGACCGCGCGCGGCGAGGAAAGCGACCGCGTGCGTGGCCTGTCGACCGGCGCCGACGACTATCTGGTCAAGCCGTTCTCGACGCCGGAATTCATGGCCAGGGTCAAGGCGCTGCTGCGCCGGGCCAAGCCGGAAGTGCTATCCAGCGTGCTCAAGGTCGGCGACATCGTGCTCGATCGTGAGTCGCACCGGGTCTATCGTAAGAAGAGCGAGATCCGGCTCGGACCGACAGAATTCCGCCTGCTAGAGTTCATGATGCGTCATCCCGGCCGTGTGTTCTCGCGCAGCCAGCTGCTCGACAATGTCTGGGGCGAGACAATCTATATTGACGAGCGCACGGTGGACGTTCATGTCGGCCGGCTGCGCAAGGCGGTCAACAACGGCCGCATGCCCGATGTCATCCGCACGATCCGAGGCGCGGGCTACGCGATCAGGGAAGACTGAGCTCCCTCGTTTGAACTCACGCCACGTTCTTGCCGACGAGGCCAGCTCTCGCCTGCACGCCCGGTGCGAAAATCTCCTGGTCGACGAAGGTCAGTGCGCGCATGGCGCAGCCTTCGCGGATCAGCGGCAGTTCGTTCGGCTCGGTGTCGAAGGAAATCGATTTCGAGTGCTGGCCGCCGGCGGTCTGGGCAATCGCCTCGCGCAATGCCGGCTCGATCAGGTCGAAGGCAGCGGCGCTGACGCCGACCATGGCGACGGGCGCCGGATCGATCAGTGCGAACAGGCTGCCGAGACCGTAGCCGAGCGCTTCGCCGGCCTTGCGATAGGCCTCGCGCTCGGGGCCATCCCTTTCGCGGGCCGCGGTCGCCAGCGCGCGCATGTCGGCGTCGCTGACATCAGCGACGGGTTCTGCGTCCTCGCCCAGCTGCCTGGCGTTGCGCCAGATGGCGTAGTTTCCGGCATAGGCCTCGACGCAGCCGCGCCGCCCGCAGCGGCAGAGCGCACCTTTCGGCTGATGGATCATGTGGCCGAACTCGCCGCCCGAGGAATGGGTGCCGGTGAACAGCTCGCCCTTCAGCACCAGGCCCATGCCGATGCCATGCGACAAAAGGATGGCGATGAAATCGTCGCGGTAGCGATCAGGATCGCGCCAGCGTAGCGCTATCGCCATCATGTTGCAGTCATTCTCCATGGTGGCGGGGATGCCGAACTCGTCCTCGAGTATGTCGGCGAAGGCGATGTCGGTGTGCGGCGTGATCGGCGACCACAGCATGGCGCGGGAGCGGGTGTCGGTGATGCCCTGGATTGCCAGCGCGATGCGGGCGATGCTGCGGACGTCGAGATCAGGGTCCTCGAGACGGCGCCGCACGATTGCCGTGCATTCGCCGATCAGCGCGTCCCGCGACATGGTCAGCGTGTCCAGCCGGCGCTGTTCCTCTGATATCACCTGGCCGGCATAGTCGATGACGGCGACGGAGAGAAAATTCAGCGACAGCACCACGGTCATCACCGCCGCCGCTTCCGGATTGAGGCTGAGGCCAACCTGCGGCCGGCCGCGTTTGAGCGAGCCGGCCTCGCTTGGTTTGCTTTCGGTCAGGATGCCTTCCCCGATCAGGTCGGAAGAGATAGCCGATATGGTCGAGTGGCTAAGGCCGGTTGTCGCTGCGATCTCGGTGCGGGACGGCTGTCCGGCGCGGCGCACGGCCGCAATCACCATCGCCCGGTTGCGCCGGCGCAAATCGTCGTGGCGGATTCCGACCGACATGTTTCTTCAAGTCCTCCCGGTCGCCGCGGTTCTCCGTGCCCCTCGAACGCTGTCGGCAACGCAGTCAAATACTGGCAGAAGCCGCCCACTCTGTCATTTATTTATTCCGGGGCTCGAAAAAAATTCGCGAGCACATCAAAATCCATCAGAATCGATGTTGACAGCGTTCGGGTGTTGGACCAGTATTTTTTCGGGGCTCGAAAAAATAGGGCCTCTGTGCCGGCCTTCGGGTCAGTTTGGTCGCGCCATACGCGGCGCAGGGAGGATATTATGAAAAGATTCACAGCCGCCATCCTGGCGGGTGTCGCCATGTCGCTGACGCTCGCGTCGGTCGCGCAGGCGAAGGACAAGGTCATCGGCGTTTCGTGGTCCAACTTCCAGGAAGAGCGCTGGAAGACCGATGAGGCCGCCATGAAGACGGCGATCGAGGCTGCCGGCGACAAGTACATCTCCGCCGATGCGCAGTCCAATCCCGGCAAGCAGCTTACCGATGTCGAAAGCCTGATCTCGCAGGGCGCCAATTCGCTGATCATCCTGGCGCAGGATGCCTCGGCCATCGGCCCAGCGGTGCAGAAGGCGCTGGACGAAGGCATTCCGGTCGTCGGCTATGACCGTCTGATCGAGAACAAGGACGTCTTCTACCTGACCTTCGACAACAAGGAAGTCGGCCGCATGCAGGCCCGCGAAGTGTTCAAGGTCAAGCCGGAAGGCAACTATGTCTTCATCAAGGGTTCGGGTGCCGATCCGAATGCCGACTTCCTGTTCTCGGGCTCGATGGAAGTGCTCAAGGAAGCCATCGACAGCGGCAAGATCAAGAATGTCGGCGAGGCCTATACGGACGGCTGGCTGCCCGCCAACGCCCAGAAGAACATGGAACAGTTCCTCACCGCCAACGACAACAAGGTCGACGCCGTGGTCGCGGCCAATGACGGCACCGCCGGCGGCGTCGTCGCGGCACTGACGGCGCAGGGCCTTGCCGGCACCGTGCCGGTCTCGGGTCAGGACGGCGACCACGCCGCGCTGAACCGCATCGCACTCGGCACGCAGACCGTGTCGGTGTGGAAGGACGCGCGCGAACTCGGCAAGAACGCCGCCGAGATCGCCTCGCAGCTCGCCGACGGCAAGAAGACGAGCGACATTGCCGGCGCCAAGGACTTCACGACACCGGGCGGCAACACCGTCAAGTCGCTGTTCCTGACCCCGGTTGCCATCACCAAGGACAATCTCAACGTCGTCATCGCCGCCGGCTGGATCAAGAAGGACGAAGTCTGCGCGGGCGTCGCCGCCGGCACCGTCGCGGCCTGTAACTGATCTGGATCACGTCGAAATATCTGAACGCCGCGGCCCAAAAGCCGCGGCGTTTTCTCAAAAAGATTTGTATTTCCGCATCACGCGGATAGCTTCGGGAGCAATTCCAGGAAAAGTGCGTAGCGGTTTTCCGTCCGGAATTGCGTCAAAACAAAGAGATAGAACGGTTCGGCGTTTCCGGGAATCGGTGAACCGTTCAAGGCTGGGTTCCGGCATCCGCGTCAGACGGCCAGCCGGTGGGAGGAAATCATGACCGACACGACGTCCAACCCGCAGGCCGACACCGCGCGTGCGTCGGAGCTCGGCGTGGTCGCCCGGTTCCTGAAGGCGACCGAGATCGACACCCGCATGCTCGGCATGGTCGGCGCCCTGCTGATCATCTGGATCGGGCTGCATGTCATTTCCAGCCTGCGCCTCGGCGTCAATCCGCTCGATTTCGACAGCCGCACCTTTCTGACGCCGCGCAATCTCTGGAACCTGTCGGTACAGACATCGGCGGTCGCCATCATGGCCTGCGGCATGGTGCTGGTCATCGTCATGCGCAACATCGACCTGTCCGTCGGTTCCGCCGAGGGCCTGATCGGCATGGTGATGGGATTTGCCCAGGTGCATTTCCTGGTGCGGTTTGTCGGGCTCGAACTCGGCAATCCGTGGATCTGGGTTCTGGCGCTGGTCATCGGCCTGGCGCTCGGCCTGCTGATCGGGGCCTTTCAAGGCTTCGTCATCGCCTATCTCGAAGTGCCGGCGTTCATCGTCACGCTGGGCGGACTGCTGGTCTGGCGCGGTGCTGCCTGGTGGGTCACATCAGGCCAGACGGTGGCACCGCTTGACGCCACCTTCCAGCTCATGGGCGGCGGGCCGTCGGGATCGATCGGCGCGACCTGGAGCTGGGTCGTCGGGATCGTGGCCTGCCTCGCCGTGGTGTTTGCGCTTTTCAACGGGCGGGTGCAGCGCAAGCGTTTCCGGTTTCCGCTGCGTCCGATCTGGGCCGAGACGCTGCTCGGCGTCGTCACCTGTGCCGTCATCATGGGTGCGGTCTGGCTCGCCAACTCCTATCCGTGGCCGATCGGCATCGTGAACCGGTATGCGGCCGCCAACAACATCACCGTGCCCGAAGGCGGCCTGTTCATCGCTCACGGCATCGCCATACCGGTGCTGATGGCGATCGCCGTCGGGCTGGTCATGACCTTCATCACCAACCGCACGCGTTTCGGCCGCTATGTCTTTGCCATCGGCGGCAATCCCGAGGCTGCCAATCTCGCCGGCATCAACACGCGCTGGATCACCATGAAGGTGTTCATGATCATGGGCGTGCTGGCGACGATCGCCGCCGCGATCTCCTCGGCCCGGCAGAATTCGGCGACCAACGTGCTTGGAACGCTAGACGAGCTGCTGGTCATTGCCGCCGCCGTCATTGGCGGCACGTCGCTCGCCGGTGGTTCGGGAACGATCATCGGCGCCATGCTCGGCGCGCTGCTGATGCAGTCGCTGCAGTCCGGCATGGTGCTGCTCGGCGTCGACTCGCCGCTGCAGAGCATTGTCGTCGGCGCCGTGCTGGTCATCGCCGTCTGGCTCGACACCGTCTATCGCAAGCGCGTCTAGGAGGCATGGCCATGACTGACAAGATTGCTCCTGCGGCCACAGCACTGATCGATATGCGCAACATCTCGATCGCGTTTGGCGGCATTCGCGCCGTCGACGACGCCTCGATCGATCTCTTCCCCGGCGAGGTCGTGGCGCTGCTCGGCCACAACGGCGCCGGCAAGTCGACGCTGATCAAGATCCTGTCCGGCGCCTACAAGCGCGATGCCGGGCAGATCTTCGTCAATGGCGAGGAAGCGTCGATCTCCAACCCGCGCGACGCCAAGAAATACGGCATCGAGACGATCTACCAGACGCTGGCGCTGGCCGACAATGTCGATGCCGCCGCCAATCTGTTCCTCGGCCGCGAGCTGATGACCGCCTGGGGCACGCTCGACGACGTTGCCATGGAGGCGGAGGCGCGCAAGGTGATGGGGAGGCTCAATCCCCGCTTCCAGCGCTTCAAGGAGCCGGTGATCAAACTGTCGGGCGGCCAGCGGCAATCGGTGGCGATCGCGCGCGCCATCCTGTTCAACGCACGCATCCTGATCATGGACGAGCCGACGGCAGCGCTTGGTCCGCAGGAAACGGCGCAGGTCGGCGAGCTGGTCAAGCAGCTCAAGTCCGACGGCATCGGCATCTTCCTGATCAGCCACGATATCCACGATGTGTTCGAACTTGCCGACCGGGTCTGCGTCATGAAGAACGGCCAGGTCGTCGGCACAGCCCGCACCACCGATGTGACCCAGGACGAGGTGCTCGGCATGATCATTCTGGGCAAATGCCCGCCCGGTGCCATTCCCGGACCGGGGGCGCTGAAGATCGCTGCCTGAGGTCAGACCAGGTCGCGGGTTGCCAGACTCGTGATATGCTAGCCGTCAGCATGGCTTGGCCCTGCCATTGTGTTGGCACGGCGACTTGCCCATAAAGGTCCCTATTCGCTCAGGGACCACATCATCCGTTGAAGAAGCTTTTTCCAATCGTCGCGTTCATCGCCGTTGCGCTGATCAGCATGACGATGGCGGGGTTTGCCTATTTCGCGACGCAAGAAGCCGCCCGCATCAAGTTCGAAGCGACGGCCGACGACGCGCTCAACCGAATCGAGAGCCGCATCGACCTGCATTTGTCGCTGTTGCGCTCGACGCAGGCCCTGTTCGACGCCCGCAACGGCGATATTTCCGGCAACGAGTTCAAGGCGTTCTTCAAAGCGCTCGATGCCGACAACAATTTTGCCGGCTTGCGCGGCATCGGCTATGTCAGGTTGGCGAAGGCTGGAGACGAGGCGGCGGTCGAACGCGATATGCTGCGCGACCATGGCGTCAACCATCCAATCTATCCTGACACCACGCAGCCTTGGCGCACCCCCATCGTGCTGTTCGAGCCGCTCGACCCGTCCAACCAGGGCAGCATCGGCTATGACATGTTCAGTGAACCGGTGCGGCGCGCGGCGATCGAAAAGGCGATGTCGGATGACCACCAGCACGCCAGCGGGCTGGTGCAACTGGGCCAGGACACAGGTGCCGCGCAGACGTTCACCGGCTTCCTCGTCTTCGTGCGGCTCAATGTCGAAACCGCACCCGACGTCATCAATGCGTCCAGATCCTCCACAGCCGGTTTTCTCTATGCGGCCTTTCGGGCTCGCGACCTGTTCCAGACCGCGCTCAGCCGGTCGCCGCTGCTGCCTGTCAACACCGAAATCTACGATGGCGACGGCGCGGTGAACGGCGACAATCTGTTGTTCCGGTCGGAGACGCCACCGGCTTCGACCTTTGGGGACAGGCTGCTGGTCACCCGCAAGATCATGGTGGCCGGCCGGCCATGGACTGTCCTGTTCCGGCCGACGAGCGCCTTCTCGCAGCCGTCGTCGCGCGCCATTCCGGTTATGCTGGGGCTGTTCGGCCTGTTGCTGGCGGGCGCCATCGCGCTGGTGGCGCGCTATCAGGAGCGGGCCTATGAGGCGGCGTCGCGCTTGCACGAAACGACGGAAAAGAGCCTGCTCGACAAAGACCTGATGCTGCAGGAGATGAAGCATCGCATCAAAAATTCGATCACCAGGGTGCTGGCGATCGCGCGCCAGACGGCATCGCGGGCCACCGACGTCAACGAGTTTTCCGCATCCTTCTCGGCCAGGCTGCAGGCGATGGCGGCATCCCAGGACATGCTGACGCGCTCGCGCTGGCAGAAGGCCGATCTTGGCGATCTCCTGCGCATCGAACTGGGTCAGGTGTTCGGCAAGGATCTGCCCGATGAGCTGTTGTCGGGGCCACAGGTGCTGCTCGACGAAACCACGACGCAAGCGCTCGGCCTCACCTTCCACGAACTGGCGACGAACGCGCTGAAATACGGCGAAGCCGGCAATTCGGCCAATACCCTGAAGGGCGACTGGGCGCTGAAGGTGGACTGGTCGCTCGAAGGGCGCGGGCGCGACAGGACGCTGGCTCTCAACTGGCGCGAAACCGGGCAGAAGAAACTCGAAGCACCCGCCAAGACCGGATTCGGCACCAAGCTGATCGATCTCAACGTCACGCGCGAATTGCGCGGCACGATCAAGCGTGATTTCCGGGCCAATGGGCTGAACGTGGAAATCAAAATCCCTCTGGCAAACTGACAGTGATCGTCAGGCGGCCAGGATCAAGCACCAAACAATCAAAATCCGGAGGCCGGCGAACCGGTCTCCGGATCAGGTCTCGGTTATCGCCGAACTAGTTGCAGCGCGCCGTGTAGATCCGGCCGCGATGATCGCGATACTGGCAATAGCCATTGCGCAGATTGCGCACCAGCAGGCCGGAACCGGCACCAACGGCCGCGCCGATCAGCGCGCCCTTGCCGCCGCCGACCAAGCCGCCGACACCGGCGCCGATCAAGCCGCCGCCAACCACGTCCTGCTCGGTCGAGGTGCAGCCACTGACCGCGACCACAGCAACCATGGCAATAAGCATCTTCCGCATAGAGTCACTCCTCACTTTGTGTCCTCACTTTAATAAGCTCCAACCGCCATTTAGCATGAAATGGCGCCCGTTGCCCGCTCGAATTTATTGTTGGCTAAGATAGTCTTTTTCGGGGCGCGCCGTGTTTGACGCAACGACGATATTTGAGATCTCCAAGGATGCGTCAAGACTGCCGTCCGGGCCGACCTTCCACACCACCTGGTCGTAGTCGTCTTCGAGCGCCGGGTCGACCGTAAGGCATTTGGCGACGATATGTTCGGCCTGCCCCTGCACGTCGCCCATGGCGAACGGGCGTTCGGCGACACATTGGTCGGCGGTTTCGAAAACACTGACAGGGACTTGAAGCTCACGGCAATCGGCCATCGTGTTCGAGCAGCCGATGACCAGCAGCAATGCGGCGATGTGTTCCATGGCGAAAACGTCCTCTCGCCACAGTAACGGTCCACATTCCGCAAAGTTCCTGCACTGCAAGACCTATCCGCGAATTAACATGGCCAGCGAATTAACATGAATCGACCAAGGCCGCAGGTTGCGCGGAGGTCAGTAAGCCAGCTGGAAGAGGACGGCCGCGACGATCAGCGCGGCAAGACCGAGAACGACAAGGCGCAACGAAGCGTGAGGAACAGGAGGCGGCGGCGGCGCGGATGCCTCGGAGTCTTCAAACTCGCCCATGGAGAACCGAGCGGCCTGTTCCAGTCTGTTCATGTCCGCAACCGTCAAGGCATTCCTCCCGCACCATGCTGCAAGTCCTGCTGCGGAAATGTTCGAAGATGCAACAGGTTCCAGCGGTATCTGGGAAATATAGCATCGGCTTTTATGGTGAACAGTCGGTTAAGGACTTGGCGCAGGTGTGGGTCGCTCAATCCGTCTCGAAATTGCCGTGCGGAACGACAAGGCGGTATTCGAGGCGCCCGGCCGCGATTTCAAGCGTCGCCGTACCATTCAGCGACGCCGGCACGACCCGTTCGAGTGCGACACTGCCAAAGCGCTTCTCGCTACGCCTGTTATCATTGGCTCCGATTGCTTCGGCCCATGTCAGAGATAGGGAGGTCCCAGTGTCGTCGGCGGTCAGGTTGGCTGTAACCTCTACGAATCCGTCGGGCCGCGACAGGGCGCCATAGCTCACCGAGTTGACGGCGAGCTCATGCATGGCAAGGCCGATATGCAGGGCAGCATTCGGATTGAGATAAGGGTTTGCTCCCTGAAAACGCAGACTGCGAACCGGATCCCCGCCGTAGCGACCAACCTGCCCCGATACCAGTTCGCGAAGTGCAGCACCCCGCCAGTTGGAAGAGGTGACGAGATCCTGAGACGAAGCCAACGACTGCAGCCGGCCGCGAAAGCGTGTCAGGAAATCACCGATGCCATCGGAGTAGCGCCCGGTCTGGGTGGCTATGCTTTGAATGATCGCCAGCAGGTTCTTCGAGCGATGACTGACTTCGCGCAGCAGCGTCGTCAGGGTTTGCTCACGGCGCTTCTGCTCGGTCGTTTCGACCATCGTGGTGACGACGCCTTGCACCGTGCCGCCATCGCCGTGGTCGGCATCGATCCAGACTTGAAACCAGCGGATGCCATCCTCGACGGGAACGCTGATCTCCAGACGTTGGGGGTTACCGGATGCGATGACGTCGCGCTTGGCCGCGCCAATGCGGTCGGCCTGCGCCGCCGGCAGGATGCCGTTGCTGTCGGCGGTGTCGGAAACCCAGGGCGCGCGCATGTTGCGCGCCCATACGGTTTTCATCTCCCGATCCTGGTAGAGAACGGAAATACCGGCATTGTGCAACGCATGGAGAAGAGCCCGTCCAAGCTGCATGCCGCTTTCGGCAGGATGCAGGGCGATGACTTCATCGCTTTGCACGTCGTCCTTCCTATCTCCGGTTTTGGAACGCATCGGCCAATCTGTCCACCCAACTCAGGCTGAACGGCTCACGGTTGAATGGGTTCCAAAAGAGGTCTCCCGAAAATCAGCCGCCAAAAACGGTCCGCCGGACGGTGTCCTTTGCAGGATACCGCCCGGCGGTGGCTGGAAACCGTTTGAGGGGTGCGGCTTCCAGTGTTCGGTAGCCGTTCGTCCTCACGATGCCCGTTTGAACAGGCCCGCAAGAAGCGAAATGACCAGAAAGGCGAGAAAGATGAAAAACAATATCTGCGCAATGCCGGCAGACGTACCGGCGATGCCGCCGAAACCAAGCGCGCCGGCGATGATCGCCACGACGAGAAATACGAGCGCCCAGTAGAGCATGATCCACCTCCTTCGAATGGTGTAATGAAAACGTGGGTAGATGCGGTTTGTTCCACCCTTTGCCGAAAAAGGCGCTGCTTGCAAATCGTTCGGAGCAGGAGGCGCGGGAATTTCGCTGACGACGGTTCCGGCTTGTAAAAAGGCCGCCCGATGCATCGCATCGAGCGGCCTTCAATGTCGTGCCGTGCTGTCAGGGGCTGCGAGCCTATGCGGCGGCTTTCGCCTGACGGTCGAAGAACAGCGCCTGGCTGATCAGCGCCTTGACCATGTCGGGATTGAACGGCTTGGTGACCAGGAAGGCCGGCTCGGGGCGCTCGCCAGTCAACAGACGCTCGGGAAAGGCGGTGATGAAGATGACCGGCACCGACGTCGACGACAGGATCTCGTTCACGGCCTCGATGCCCGAACTGCCGTCGGCAAGCTGGATGTCGGCCAGCACCATTTTCGGCCGTGTCCTGCCGAACATCGTCACCGCCTCGGCATGGGTGCGAGCCGTTCCAACGACGCGGTGCCCGAGGCTCTCGACCATTTCTTCTATATCCATGGCGATCAGCGGTTCATCCTCGATGATCAGCACATCGGTTGCCACCTGACGGGATATCTCGTTGCTTGCCTGGGCAAGCAACTCTGAAAACTCCTGGTCGCCGACATCGAGGATCTCGGCCGCCTCGTCCTCGCTGAAGCCTTCGACGGCAACAAGCAGGAAGGCTTGGCGCGGGCGCGGCGCAATTGCATTCAGATTGGCGGCGGCGCGCTGTTCCCATGCTGATTGCGCGTGTTCCTGTGGAACGCGGATGGCGACCGATGTGAACAGCTTGGCAAAAACCTTGTACAGAGCGATGCGGTCGCTCGATGCCTCGGGAAAGATTTCAACATCGGCGATGATGGCTTCGAGCATCGCGGCGACCAGCGCATCGCCACTCTCCTGCGATCCGGAAACGGCTCGCGAGAAGCGGCGCAGGAATGGCAGGTTTGGCGCGATGGTGGCGGATAAGCTCATGGTAAGACGTCTCCCTCAGAATGACGTGATTGCATAGATTGCAGGTCAAGCTGATTGCAAGCCCGGTCAAACAACGCCGATCTTGAGAAAAAGTTCCGGCCTTGATGGAACTAATACGTCGGGACGGCGTTTGAGGTCGGGATGGGCAACCAGACGAGGGTGTCGCTTGCGTTGTGTTGAGTAATATTATGAGCGGCTTGGGCGCTGGGAATACAAGGGCAAAATGAAGGATATGACGAAAGATATTCTGGCTGGCGCCGAAAGCAGGCGCCGGAACGGTTCCAGTGACGCTCTTGGGCCGAACTCCGAAATCGGACGCAAACTCAAACAATATTACGACGAGCTGGTCTCCGACGATGTGCCGGATCGCTTTTCCCAGTTGCTTAGCCAGCTGGAACAGGCCGAACCCGCACAGAAAAAGGACTGAGGCATGGCTGCGGTCTCCCAAGGCTTCAAGACAGATCTGCTTGGGGCAATCCCAAGCCTGCGTGCCTTTGCGGTGTCGCTGACGCAAAACGCCGACAAGGCCGACGACCTCGTCCAGGAAACGCTGGTCAAGGCGTGGGACAAGCACGAAAGCTTCCAACCCGGCACCAATCTCAAGGCGTGGCTTTTCACCATCCTGCGCAATGAATTCTATTCGCAGATGCGCAAGCGTGGACGTGAAGTGCAAGATAGCGACGGCATCATGACGGCCAGGCTTGCCGTTCATCCCGCTCAGCATGGCCAGCTCGACCTGAAGGATTTTCGCGGGGCGCTGGAGCAATTGCCGGAGGACCAGCGCGAAGCCATCATCCTCATCGGCGCGTCGGGTTTCTCCTACGAGGAGGCCGCCGAGATTTGCGGTTGCGCGGTCGGGACGATCAAGAGCCGCGTCAGCCGAGCCCGCACGCGCTTGCAGGAGATCCTGAAAATATCAGGCGAAGACGAGTATGGCCCGGATGCGATTTCGACCCAGGTAACGGGCTCGCCGGCCAGCTGACCTGCGATCGCCAGGCGGGTAGGGGGTCGCGTCTCAACCTAGAGAGGCGCGTCCGCAGGCTGCCGCCACCGCTTGCACGAGGTCTTCACCCGAATAGGGTTTGCCGACCAGCCTGACGCCTGGAAAGGATGCCTTGATTTCATCGGCATCCGAATAGCCCGACGCAAACACGAAAGGTACGCCTGCCGCGCGCAGCCCCGAGGCGAAATCGAGTGTCGAGGCGCCACCCAGCATGAGGTCGACAATGGCCGCGTCGAATTGCGTGGCGACCTCCTGGCCATCGACCTCTGTCAGATCGCGGGCGATGACCACATCACCGGCGCCATGGTCACGGCAAAGCTGCTCGACATCCATGGCGATGAGAAATTCGTCCTCCAGGACGAGAATCCGCAATCCGTCAAGCAATGTGGGCACAGGCAACGACTCCTTGAAACGCATGGAGTCATGATCGCTAATTGGCCTGCTGTCATTTAAAAAAGACATGTGGCCGGCGGCGGAACCTCAATCCTTGCAACGCGTTGAAATGCAGCTCTTCCAAAGAGCGGGCTTTCGAAGAGGGGTCGAAATGTCAGCCCAGAACAATCGCGCCTTTTCCAACCTCCAGTACCCTTGCGAGAACTGCCCGTTGCGGCCGTTGCCGATTTTTCGCGACTTCGAAAAACAGGAGCTGGCCTTCATCAGTACATTCAAGAAGGGCGAACTCGCCGTCGACAAGGCGGCTACCGTGTTGGTCGAGGGTAGCCACAGCGCCCATCTCTACACCGTGCTCTCCGGGTGGGCGTTCCGCTACAAGCTGTTGCGAGACGGCCGCCGCCAGATCCTCAACTATCTCATGCCCGGCGATCTGATCGGCCTGCAGGGCAGTGTAATGGGCGAGATGCAGCATTCCGTCGAGGCCCTGTCGCCGATGCTGCTGTGTGTTTTCGAACGCGAGTATCTGCACGAGCTCTACCGCAATCATCCAGGGCTCGCCTACGACATCACCTGGATCGCATCGCGCGAAGAGCGCATGCTGGATGAAAATCTGCTCAGCCTCGGGCGTCGCAGCGCGATCGAGCGCGCTGCCTATCTTATCGCCTTCATCGCCAGCCGGGCCAAGGTCGTCGGGCTGAACGGCAAGCAGTCCATCCAGATACCGATCACGCAACAACACATCGCCGACACGCTCGGCCTGTCGCTGGTTCATACAAACAAGACGATCCGCAAGCTGATGGATCGCAAGCTGATCGTCTGGCGCGACGGCGGTTGCGAGGTCACAGACATTGAAGGGCTCAAGCGGCTCGCTGGCTGGGAAGGGCTGGGCGAGGCGCGCCGGCCGCTGATCTGACGAAGGCCTTTTTGCCAGAGCCGGCGGATCGGGTGCGCGCGGACGCGTTTTCGGCTACTTTGTCCCCAGTGCCGGAACCTTGAGGCGCGCGGCGCGTTTGAAATCGAGCAATCACAAGGAGTTAAGCCATGGCAACTGCCGCAGGAAAGACCGCAAACGACTCCCGTGCAAATGCGGACCTGGAAGCCGACATCAGGCAATTGAAGGCCGACATCGACAAGCTCACAAAGCAATTGGCCAAGACCGGCGAGCATGGCTATGGCACTGCCCGTCGCGCGGCCACGGAAGGTGTCGAGCAACTGCGCGCGCAGGGCGAAGCAGCCTTTGACAGTCTGCGCAGCAACGCCAAGGACATCGAAGCGCAGATGATGGCGAGCGTGCGTGAAAAGCCGGTGACGTCACTGGCGATCGCTGCCGGCGTTGGCTTCCTCTTCGCGCTCATTGCGCGTCGCTAGTCGCATTGCAGATGGGAATGCTGGCATCCCTGATTTCGGGTCTCGCCTCGGGCGAAACCGTTGCCGCCATGCGCCGGGCGCGCACGGCGGCAATCGTTTATGGGCTCGCCCTATCGGCAGCGCTCTGTGGTCTCGGCTTTCTGGTCGGCGCAGCCTATATCTGGTCGGCGATGCGCTACGGGTCGCTTGCCGCCGCACTGGGCTTTGGCGTCGGTTTTCTGGTGCTTGCCGGGCTGATCCTGTTGATTTACCAGATATCCGCAGGCTCGCGCGCCCGGCGCCGGGCGCAACGCCGCAATGCCGACATGAAGGCGATCGGCATCACCGCCGCACTCGCCGTGCTGCCGACACTGCTCAAGGGAAAAGGTGGTCTCGGCGTCATTCTGGGTCCAGCCGTAGCGCTCGCGGCTTACGCGATCTACCGCGAGAACGTGAAGCCGGGCGCAGACGATGGGGATGAAAGCGGGCGTAACTAAAGGCGCTGGGAGGTCACTTCGACAGGTCTTCCAGCGGCATCGATATTTCAGCAAACACCCCTTCCGGCCGGAACTCATGGGTCACTTCGCTTGAAATGACCTTAGCAAGGCTGCGGCGGATGAGGATCGAGCCGAAGCCGTGCCGTTCCGGCGGGGCGACTTGCGGGCCACCGCTTTCGCGCCAGGTCAGCACAAGGCGGCGGGCACCCTTCCTGCCTTGCGTCTTCCACCCGAGATCAACCTTGCCTGATACCACCGACAGCGATCCATATTGCAGTGCATTGCTGCCCAGTTCATGCAGGATCAGGCCAAGCCCGACGGCCTGGTCGGGCGACAGCAGCAAGTCGTCGCCGGAGATCGTCATGCGCGGCTGCTCGGCCGTTTCGAATGGCCTGACCTCGATCTGGACGAGTTCACGGATGCCGATGCCGCGCCACTCGCGGTCCGACAACAGATTGTGGGCGATGCCCAGGGCCTGAAGCCGGGCGCCGAAGGCCTCGAGGAACTGGCTCGGCTGGCGGGCATGGCGCACGGTCTGTGTCGCCAGCGCCTGGACGGTCGCTAGCGTATTCTTGACGCGATGGTTGAGCTCACGTAGCAGCAGCCGTTGCCGCTCGTCGCCAAGCTTGCGCTCCGAGATGTCGTAGTTGACGCCGAAGATCAGCGTCGGCTTGCCGTCACCGTCACGTTCGATGACACGGCCGCGCGTGGCGAGCCAGCGCGGCGGATGAAAGCCCTTCACCCGGTATTCGCCGAAATAGTCGTCGCTGCCGGTCAAGGCGTCGCGAAAGCGGGTTTCGGTCTGGTAGACGTCGCGCGGATCGATGGCGGTGAGGATGTCGCGCGCGCGCAGCCGGTTCGAGCGCGGCAGGTTGAACAGCTCCGACAGCAAGGTGTCGCATTCGATGATGTCGGTGCGGATGTCCCACGCCCAGCTGGCGAGCGACGCCGCATCGAGCGCGATGGCGCGCCGTTTTTCCTCACGCACCAGTGCGGCCTCGGCGATGGCGCCGCTGCGGGTCGCGTCCTTCAAGGTGAACAGGCTGGCGGCGAGGCCGGCGAGCGCCTTCAACTGGTCGAGCTCGGCGCGGGATGGAAAGGCATGCGGCTTGCGGTCGAGAACGCAGAGCGTGCCGATGCGGGCACCTGCCACGACCATCGGCGCGCCGGCATAGAAGCGGACATGATGCTTGCCGGTGACCAGCGGGTTGGCCTTGAAACGAGGGTCCGTCGTTGCATCCACCACCACCATCGGCTCTTCGCCGGCGGCAATCGCATGGGCGCAAAAGGAGATTTCGGTCGCGGTTTCGGTCTGGTCCAGGCCGAAGCAGGATTTGAACCATTGCCGCTCGTGGTCGACGAGCGTGACCAGGGCGATCGGCGCCTGCATCACCGCCGCGGCAAGGCTGCTGATGCGGTCGAAATCCGGGTCGGCCGCCGTATCCAGCATCTCCAGCCCGTGCAGCACGGCCAGCCGGTCTTCGGCACTGACCGCCAGCGTAACGTCAGCCGGCAGATCCGGCACTCTTTCCGCGTTGTTATTCACCCAGGTCCCCGTTGCCCCGTCTTGGTCCGCGTCGCCGCTTCGCCGGTCTGTCGGTCCAGAACCAGCCGGCTGGCCGGAACCATCCTAGCGAGGAACCGTTACCCGACCATGTTGTTTTGCCGGACGCGCCGGCTGGCGCAAACCGATCCGAGGGCCGACCATGATCAAGATCATTCCTGAGGACAAAGCCCGTCAGGGGCGCTGGGGCCGGCATGGCTTGCGCATTCTGATCGCTGCGTTGCTGCTGGCCTTTGTCGCTTGGGGGGCCGCCGAGATTTATGGCGAATTGATCAAGAAAGACACGACCCAACAGGGCAGTGCCCCCAGCGGCTAGCTTGTCAGCTGCAATGGGTTCGAAACGCATCAGGCAGCCTTTGCCTCGGCGACACTGGCTGGCACCAGGACATTGAGCGCGCCCGGCTGGATTTCGATCGTCGTTTCACGCTCAAGCCTGACCAGTTCTCCGTCCATCACGGCGCGAAACTTCCGGCTCCCCGAATGGATTTTCAGAACCGTTCTGCCCGCCTGATGGATTTCGACATGTTCGTTGTCGCGCCATTTGCCGCGCGCCATGTTGAAGAAGAACTTGACCAGTTCGGCGCGCTGCTGCGCCACCGTGACATAGACGCCAAGCACGCCGCCCGCCGGGTTGTCGGCGTAAGGCAAGTGGCCTTCGCCGAACAAATTGTTGGTGATGCCGATGCCGGTAATGCGGGCCGCCATCTCGGCTTCGCCGATGCTGAGCGTCACGTTCATCGCCGGTGGATTGTTGATCGTCGCCCAAGCCGCCTTGGCCGAGGCACGGATCTTTCCCAGGCGAGAACCGAACTCCATTTTCTGGCGCAGTTGCACCATCTTCGCATGCATGCCGATCGAGAACTGGTGAACGAACGGCCGGCCGTTGGCGGTCGCTATGTCAACCGCGATGATTTCGCCGTCCGTGAAGGATTTGAGCGCGGCATCCAGGGACTGCGGAATGCCCAGCCCGCGCGCGAACAGGTTCATGGTGCCGGCCGGCAATATGGCAAGCGCCTTCTTCGTCCCCATCAACCGGGCGGCTGCGGCAGAAATGGTCCCGTCGCCGCCACCGGCCAGCACGACATCGACAGAGCGGCGTGAGGCCGCGCTGTCGAGCGTTTCCACCACATCCTTGCCGTCGACAATCTCGATGCTGAGAGAGTGGCCTGCCGTCTCCAGCGCTTGGCGCATCCTGTCGGAGAAAGCGGCAAGGTCAATGGTCCGCAAGGTGCCGCCGTCCCGGTTCAGCACCGCTGCGAATTTCATGCCCCACTCCGTTATTCGACCATGGTCGGACCGGGACAAAGACAAACCCAGCCGTAGGCTGCAACGCGGCGAGGTGGGAAAGGTTCCGTGTGTGGCGAAATCCGCGATCGGGCTTAAGGCTGTGACGGAGACGCTTGTCGATTTCTTGCCACGGACTCCACGCGCTTTTTGTCGGAACAACAGCATGCTCACGACGTTGTGAACTGTAGAAGCTGCCGCGTCAGATCTCCCCAGCGACGGGTTCAACCGGGCGCGGCGTGCACGAAATCACGCACCAGGAGAGACGATCATGATCCGCAATCTTCTAGCCACGACCGCACTCGCAACGCTGATCGCGACCGGCGCCCATGCGCAGAGCGCGACAACGCCGGCACCAGCGGACGCGCCTGCCGTTCAGGAGCCGGCTGCCGCCGCTCCCCTGCCGCGCGCCGAGGGCAGCATTGTCACCAACATCATCGGTGAATCCGTCTACAACGGCACCGGCGATGATGCCGAGAACATCGGCAAGGTCAGCGACGTCGTCTTCGACAAAGATGGCCAGGCGAAATCCGTCGTCATCGGCGTCGGCGGCTTTCTGGGTGTCGGAGCGAAGAACGTCGCTTTCGATTACGACAAGCTGCAATGGGCCGAGAAGAACGGCGATCGCTGGCTGGTTGCCCAGACGAGCAAGGACGAGCTGAAGGCGCATCCGGAGTTCGACAGCAAGCCTTATGCTCCGGCTCCAGCACCTGCTGCATCGACTGACGCAACAGCACCGACGGCACCCGCGACGACGGATACGGCGCAGAAGCCTGTCGACCTGAATGCGGCTCCGGCGGAACCCGTGAAGCGGGCCGACGGCAACCTTGCCACCAACATCATCGGCGAAACCGTTTACAACGGCACCGGCGATGACGCGCAGAACATCGGCAGCGTCAACGACATCGTTCTGACCAGGGAAGGCAAGGCCGAGTCGCTTGTCATCGGCGTCGGTGGTTTCCTTGGCCTCGGCGCCAAGAATGTCACCTATGATTTCTCCAAGGCGCAGTGGGCCGAGAAGAATGGCGACCGCTGGCTGGTGGCCCAGACCACCAAGGAAGAGCTGCAGGCGCAGCCGGATTTCAACCGCAAGGCCTATGATCCGGTACCCGCGACCACGGCATCCAATGAGCCGGCTGCAACCGCCCCGGCCGCTGTGCCGTCCGACGCCCCGGCTCCTGCTGCCGCTCCCGTAGACAAGACGGCCGAGGCCCCGGCAGCGACGACCCCTGATGCCTCGGCTCCCGACCAGACGCAAACGGCAGCTATCGACAAGTCGACGCTGACGGAAATGCCGGTTGGCGAGATCCGTGGCGACGATCTGAAGGGCACCACTGTCTACGGCGCCAACGACGCCAAGGTCGGCGAAATCGGCGATGTCGTGCTCGCGCCCGACAACAAGACCGACGCGGTGATCGTCGATGTCGGCGGCTTCCTCGGCATTGGCGAAAAGGAAGTCGCGGTCGGCGTGGATAATCTCAAATTCATGACCGACAAGAACGGCAAGAAGTACCTGTATACGACCTTCACCAAGGAACAGCTCAAGGCTCAAACCGCCTATGACAAGGGCAGTTATGCCGAGAAGCGGGACCAGCAGCGGATGATTGTGAAATAGGAATAGGGCAGTAGGGCAGTAGGGCAGTAGGGCAGTAGGGCAGTAGGGCAGTAGGGCAGGACCGTCGTCGTACCGGTTCGGTTCCCTACTGCCCTATTCGCGTACTGCCCCGGCGACGTGGCCGACAACGCCGTGTTCCGTCAGTTCAGCCAGCGCTAGCGACTGGTCAAGATGCTCAGCCCGCCAGGCGAGAAGCCGTTCGGCGAACTCCAGCCGTACGGCCAGATAAGCAGGGTGCTTGGCCAGATTGTTCAATTCACCCGGATCTGTTTCTAGGTCGAACAGCAGCGGCGGCAAGCCGCCGCCGAAATGCACATATTTGAATTTTTCCGTGCGGATGACGGCGAGGTTGCATTGGCGTGAGGTGATGCCGAAATGGCGTTCGGCCTCGCCTTCGGCAATCGAGCGGAAATCGAACTCCCAATGCGCCGCATCGCGCCAGTCTGCAGGGCTCCCGCCGCTCAAAAACGGCTTCAGCGAGGTGCCGTCGAGGTGCGGCGCGGGGTCCGCGCCGAGCAGGTCGAGAAGCGTCGGCACAATGTCCACCGCTTCGGTGAAGCGATCGACGCTGCCGCCAGCCGCCTTGCGGTGGCTGGGGTCGCGGATGATCAGCGGAATGTGGTAGCTGCCGTCGAAGTAGCCGCCCTTGCCCAGCATGAAATGGTCGCCCATCATCTCGGCGTGATCTGACGTCAGCACGATGATGGTGTCGTCCCACGCGCCCGCGGCCCTGACTGCTTGCCAGATGCGGCCGAGCTGCGCGTCGACCTCCGAGATCATGCCGTAATAGATCGCCCGGATGCGGCGGAAGTCGTCATCACTCCAGTCATGCACCTTGCCATTGGCGTCGGCACGGAACTTTGCCTGCTTCTGCCGGCCAATGTCATAGGCGAGGTAGGAATGGCTTTGAGCCTCCTCCTGCCAGTTTGTCGCGCGCCGGAAGGCCGGGCCATCGGCAGGCTGATACATCGTGTTGTAGGGTTCCGGCACAATGAAGGGCGGGTGCGGGCTAATGAAGGAAAGATGCGCGAACCACGGCGCGGCGGCATCCTGCTCGCCAAGCCAGCGCGTGAATTCGCCGGTCAGGAAGGCGGCCGGGGTTTCGTCCCTGGAGTAGACGGGCGGTGCGTTGCTGACAGCGCCGGCTTTGTCGCCGTTCACCGGTCGATGGATGTCGGGAGATCCGGTGCTGACATCGATACCCCGCTGCTTCAGCCAGGAAAGCCACTGTTTCTGATGTTCGGGCAGCAACTGGCGCACGGTAAAGCCCGGCAGCACGCCCTCATAGCTTTGCAGCCGCGGGTCGCCCGGCGCCAGCAGGCGCGGATCGAGCGAGACGTCGGTGTAGCCGAACAGCGTCGGATCATAGCCGAGGGCGCGCGCGTGCAGCGCGATGTTGCCGTGTCGGGCGTCGAGCGGCGTGCCGTTGCGGCAGACGCGGTTGTTCATCTGGTAGAGGCCGGTGTAGAGGCAGGCGCGGGCCGGCGAGCAGGGCGCCGCACCGCCATAGTGCCGCTTGAACAGCACACCCTCTGCGGCCAGTGCGTCGGCATTCGGCGTCTTCACAACCGGATGGCCCGCAGACGACAGACAATCGCCGCGCCACTGGTCGCATGTGATCAGCAGAATGTTAGGCCGCCTGGTTTTTCCAATCACGCGCGATACTCTGTCCTGGGATGGTCGAACGCCGCTCATGGAACCGAATTCTGGCGCTGGCGCAAGCCTGTCATGTGAGTCAATTGGTGAACAGAACTCTTTGTATTGTTCACTTTTACAGCACAGTCCATTCTGTGTTTGCCGCCTTTGCCCAGAGCGGCCGCGTCCTCATATTGGCGTGGACAGCGGCGAGGGCCGCACAAGCACCAAGGGAAGGAGCAAGACAATGCTCGACCAGATCAAAGGCCTGCATCACGTCACATCGATGGCCAGGGATGCCCGCCAGAACAATGAGTTCTTCACCAAAAAGCTCGGCCAGCGCCGGGTCAAGAAGACCGTCAATTTCGACGCGCCTGATGTCTACCACCTTTATTACGGCGATGAGGCCGGGACGCCCGGTTCGGTGATGACCTATTTCCCGTTCCCCGACATTGGCAAGGGCCGGCATGGCGTCGGCGAAGTCGGCACCACGGCCTACTCGGTGCCGGAAGGCACGCTCGCCTACTGGGAAAAGCGTTTTGCCGATGAGGGCGTCTCCGGCCTGTCGCGCGAAGAGACATTCGGCGAGAAGCGTCTGGCCTTTGCCGGACCGGATGGCGACGGTTTCGCGCTGGTCGAGGACAAGGCTGACAGCAGAGCGCCATGGGCGAAAGGCGGCGTCCCTGTTGATGAGGCGATCCGCGGCTTTCATTCCGTGTCGCTCCGGTTGAAGGATGGCGGCGCCACTGAGGAGCTGCTGAAGTTCATGGGCTATGAGGAAGTCGACAAGTCCGGCAACGTCAGGCGGCTGGCGGTGAAGAACGGCAATGGCGCCGATGTCGTCGACATCGAATCCCTGCCGGCTGCTGCCTTCGCCGATCTCGGCGCCGGCTCCGTCCATCACGTCGCCTTCGCCGTCGAGAATCGCGCCAAGCAGCTCGAAGTGCGCAAGGCGTTGATGGATACCGGCTATGGCGTGACGCCGGTGATCGACCGCGACTATTTCTGGGCGATCTATTTCCGCACGCCGGGTGGGGTGCTGTTCGAAGTGGCCACCAACGAGCCGGGTTTCGATCGCGATGAGGACACCGCTCATCTCGGCGAGGCGCTGAAGCTGCCGACGCAGCACCAGCACCTGCGGCCCTATCTCGAACAGCATCTGCAGAAGCTGGAAGGCTGAGGTCATGAGCAAGGACGCTTACATCCACAAGTTGCTGCCCGGTTCGCCGGGCGGTCCACTGCTGTTCGTCTTCCATGGCACGGGAGCCGATGAGAACCAGCTTCTGTCGCTGGGGCGCGATCTCGCGCCCCAGGCAACCATCATCTCGCCGCGCGGCGATGTGTCCGAACAAGGTGCTGCGCGTTTCTTTCGCCGTACCGGCGAGGGCGTCTACGACATGGACGATCTGGCACGGGCGACGGACAAGATGGCGGGCTTCGTCAAGGCGCATGTCGAGGCGGCCCATGTCGGGGCGGCAAAGCCGTCGATCGTGCTTGGTCTCGGCTACTCCAACGGCGCCAACGTCCTGGCCTCGGTGGTGTTTGCGGCACCGGCGCTGTTCGACGCAGCGGTGCTGATGCATCCGCTGATCCCGTTCGAACCGGAGGTCAAGGGCAGCCTTGCCGGCCGCCATATTCTGCTGACCGCCGGCAAGCGCGATCCGATCTGCCCGCCGAACCTGACGACGCGGCTCGAAGCCTATTTGCGTGCCGACGGCGCCGATGTCACAGTGGAGTGGCATGAAGGCGGGCACGAGGTGCGGCCAAACGAGATCGAGGCGGCGCGGCGGTTCTTTGCCGATGCTGCCCAAGGAGTATAGCGATGCCTGACCAACTGCCTGAGATCGAGCTTGAGGATCGCGGTTCCAAGGGTCGCTATGTCCTGCGCGGGCCCGGTGGCGCCGAGGCCGAGATGACCTTCACCAAGATCGGCGAGCACCAGATCATCATCGACCATACCGAGGTGCCGGACGCATTTCGTGGCCAGGGTGCCGGGCTTCGGCTCGTCACCCGCGCCGTCGAGGATGCGCGGGCGGCAGGCAAGAAGATCATCCCGCTCTGCCCCTTCGCCAACGCCCAGTTCCGCCGCCATCAGGAGTGGGCCGACGTGCTGAAGCGGTAGGATTTTTGTCACCGGGAAACGGCGCGGCAAGTGGCTGCCATCCCACCGGGATGGCTTTGGCATTTGCGCGGGTGGCGCATCCTGCCTAAGTAGATATGGTGTATCTCAGCCCCTTGCCGACAAACGAACCGAATGATCCCCCTATGACCGAAACCGACCTCGTTCCCGTCTTCGACGGCCACAACGATACGTTGCTCAGACTCTACCAGTCGAAAGACACGGACATCGAAAAGCTGTTCATCGAGGGGAAATCGGGCGGCCATATCGACCTGCCGCGTGCCAAAGCCGGTGGCTTTGCCGGCGGCATGTTCGCCATCTTCCCGCCGCCAGTCGAGAAATCCAGACGCAGCGCCGTGCCCCTGGCGCCGAGCGCAGCCGAGCCGCTGCCGCCGGAGGTCCCGCGCAATGAAGCGCTGACCTCGACGGTCGCGATGGCCTCGATCCTGTTCAGGCTGGAGCGGGCCGGAGCGCTCACCGTCTGCCGCAGTGCCGGCGATGTGCGCAATGCCATGACGCAGGGTTCGATCGCTGCGGTGTTCCACATCGAAGGGGTCGAGGCGATCGATCCCGATCTCACCATGCTCGACGTGCTGCACGCAGCCGGCCTGCGCTCGCTCGGCATCGTCTGGAGCCGGCCGAACGCCTTCGGTCACGGCGTACCGTTCCGCTTTCCGTCCTCGCCTGACACCGGGCCCGGCCTGACCGATGCGGGCAAGGCGCTGGTCAAGGCCTGCAACCAGCTGAAGATCATGATCGACCTCTCGCATCTCAACGAGAAGGGTTTTCGCGATGTCGCCGCGCTCAGCGATGCGCCGTTGGTCGCCACCCATTCCAACGTGCATGCGATCTGCGGCCATTCGCGCAATCTCACCGACTGGCAGCTCGGCGCGATCCGCGAGTCCGGCGGCATGGTCGGACTGAACTTCGCCACAGGCTTCCTGCGCGAGGACGGGCGCATGAATGCCGACACCAGCCTCGACATCATGGTGCGCCATGTCGATTCGTTGCTGCAGGCTCTGGGTGAAGACGGCGTCGGCCTCGGCTCCGATTTCGACGGCGCGATGATCCCGGCCGTCATCGGCGACGTCGCCGGCCTGCCGAAGCTGATCGATGCCTTGGCGGCACGTGGCTTCGGCCGCGCGCTGATCGAAAAGATCGCCTATCGCAACTGGCTTGGCATGCTCGAGAAAACGATAGGTTAGAACGACTTATTGGAAGCCCATGCGCTTCAGCCAGTCCTTGCCGACACCACGGTCGCGGATGATCGGCAGCGGATCTTCCGAATCGAGCCGCGCGCAGATGCGGTAGACTTCGAGCGTCTCGGAGGTCATCTCGTCGCGCTTGTAGAAGAACATGGCGGCGGCATAGCGCGTGCGGCCGGACCACTTCTCGCCGAGCGGTGTGTTGACCAGCTCCCACTGTTCGGCGGCTTCCCCATCTTCTTGCTGCTTGTCGGCTTCGTCGGTCATGATCAGAAGTCCGCCGGCGGATTGGCAGTGCGGCGGTCGAGCTTGATGAACGGACGCGCCACCACCTTGGCTCGCTTCATCAGCTTCTGATACTGCAGCTCGCGCATGGCGTAGATCTCGACCCAGAGGTCCTCGACCATGGTATCACCGTATGGCCGCGCCAGCGAGGCGATGGCGATGTTGCGCTTGGCCATCGGCGACCACATGGCGGCGCTGACCAGGCCAACCTCGTGGGCTTTCTTGTGGTAGACGATGGCGTGTTCGGCAGGGATGTTGCCTTCGATCTCCAGCCCGACCAGCACATAGCGCAATTTGCGTTTCGCTCTCGCCTCGAGGATGGCACGGCGGCCATTGAAATGGCCCTTTTCCAGATCGATCATGAAGCCGAGCCCGATCTCGTCGGGCATGCGCAGGCGGTCGGCGCGGATGGCGTGCTCGGCGGTTGTGAAATCCGCATTGGCAACGATCAGCCCTGCCTCCAGACGGGCGCGGTTGAGCGCGGTGTAGCCGATGGCGCGGATGCCGCGCAGGTCGCCCGATGTCATCAGCCGGTCCCACAGGCTCAGCGCCTTGTCGGCCGAAACGAACAGTTCGTAGCCGAGATCGCCGGTGAAGCCGGTGCGCGAGATGGTTACCTGGGTGTTTCCTTGGGGGCCGCCATCATGCGGGAAGTCGGCGAGGTCGAATATTTTCAGCCTCTCGACGCCGGCAAAGCCAGCATCGCGCAGCACCGCAAAGGAGGTCGGGCCTTGCAAGGCGAGGCCGGCCACCGCCTCAGTCTCTTCCTCAACGATCACATCGAAACCGACGGCGCTGTCGAGCAGCCAAGGCAGATGCCGCTCTTGCGAACACAGCCGGAAGCGGGTCGGCGACAGACGGAACAGTGTGCCGTCATCGAGGACGAAACCCTCGTCGTCGCACCAGGCTGTGTAGTGGACGCGGCCGGGCCTGAGCTTGGTGACATCGCGCAGCGTCACGCGGTTGAGCAAGGCTTCGGCGTCCGGCCCCTCGATCCGGTATTTGGTCATCGGCGAAATGTCGAACAGTGCCGCCTGGCTGCGGATGGCGAAGTATTCGAGCTCCTCGTCCCACAGCGAGTGGGGCGCGCGGTAACCGGCCCAATTGTACCAGTCCTGGGTTCTGGCCAGCGCGTCGATGCGCGGCTGGAATGGCGTGCCCAGACGCAGCGTGTGAAAATGAGCCTGCGCTGCGATGCGGGCGGAAACGGGCGCGCCGGCTGCCTTTGCGACGGGTCTCTTCTTGGTTGCCTGGGCCATGGCCTATCCCTTCATCGCGATGATGCGTCGTGCGGCGTTGAGGCCAGGTGCGCCGGAGACGCCGCCGCCGGGATGCGAGCCAGCGCCGGCCAGGAACAGCCCATCGATCGGCGTGTCGTAGCCGGACCAGCCGGAGACGGGGCGCGAGACCAGCATCTGGTCGGCCTGCAATTCGCCATGATGCCAATGGCCGCCCGGCATGCGATAGCGCGTCTCGATATCGGCCGGCGTCAACAGTTCAGCATGGACCACGCTCTCGCTGATGCCGGGCGCGTAAGACTCGAGCTGCGTCATGATTGCCTTGAGGAATTTCGGCTTGCCGGCGTCCCAGCCTTCCTTGAGGGCGTAGGGTGCATATTGCACGACCGCCGACAGCACGCAGGCGCCGCTGGGCGCGAGCGACGGATCGGCGAGGCTGGGCAGCGTGACCTCCATCACCGGCTCAGGCGAGAACTCACCATATTTGGACGGGTTGAAGGCACGCTCGACGTGGTCGGGCGAGGCGGCGATGACCAGCCGACCCTTGTGGCCGGCGGCATCGACACCGCTGAATTGCGGCGGCCGGTCGAGTGCCAGATTGAGCTTGGCCGCATCGCCCTTCATGCGGATGTTCTTCACCTTCCGGGCGAAGCCGGTGTCGATCTCGCGCGGTCCGACAAGGTCGAGGAAAGTCATCGCCGGATTGATGGCCGAGACGATCGTGTTGGCGCGCAGCACCTCGCCATTGTCGAGCGCGACACCGACGGCGCGGCCCTTCTCGATGATGATTTTTGCTACCGGCGCGGATGTGCGGATTTCGACGCCAGCATTCTCCGCCGAGGCACGGATGGCGGCGACGACCGCGCCCATGCCGCCTTGCGGCAGGATCTGCGCGCCGGCCGCACCATCGGTCTCGCCGGCCAGCCGGTAGTAGAGGCCGAGCAATGAGGTCGGCGAGCGCGGGCCGAGATGGCTGCCCAGCGTTGCATCGAAGGCGAGCAGGCCTTTCAGCCTGTTATCGGCAAGCTGTTCGTCAAGCAGGTCGGCAACGTTCATCAACAGCACGCGCAGGAAGTCGCGCATGTCTTCCTTGCCGAGCTTTTTCAGCGCCAGTGCGGTCTTGCCGAGTAAAGCGGTCTCCAGCAGCGATATGCCGGCGAGATCGGGCGGCCGGCGGGACAGGAATGGTTTCAATATGCCGGTATAGCGCAGCAGCTGCGCGCGCAGCTCCTTCCAGGCCGATTGCTCGGACGAACTGGCGCCAGTCAGCACCTCGCCATAGGCGCCATGCAGGACAAGCGGCGGGCCGTCTTTCGACAGCGCCACCGACGGCATGAAGTCGGCGCGACCAAATTGCAGCCCGTGCTTTTCCAGCTCCAGCGTCTTCACCACATCGGGATGCAGCCGGTTCAGCAGATGGGCAATGGAGGATGCGCGAAAGCCGGGCGCGAATTCTTCGGTGCGCGCGGCGCCGCCGGCTTCGCTTCCGGCTTCCAGCACCAGCACCTTGCGGCCGGCTTTGGCCAGCGTGGCAGCAGCGACGAGGCCATTGTGGCCGCCGCCAATGATGATTGCGTCAAATGACGTCATGGGCCGGGCTCATGTGGGAGGTCGACTTGGCGAGATCGCGCAGGATTTCCGCCGCGGCATTGCGGCCGGGCGCACCCATGACGCCGCCGCCGGGATGGGTCGAGGAGCCGCACATATAGAGCCCATCGACCGGCGAACGGTACTGCGCGTAGCCCGGAACCGGACGGTTGAACAAAAGCTGGTCGAAGGTCAATTCGCCCTGGAAGATGTTGCCCTCGGTGAGGCCGACTTCCGCCTCGATCTCGCGCGGCGTGCGCACCTCCATGTGGACGATGCGGTCGCGGAAGCCAGGCGAGTATTCAGCGATCTGGGCAATCACGCTTTCGGCGAAGCCGTCGCGATCGGCATCGGTCCACTCGCGGCCGCCGATCTTGGGCGGGGCGTATTGCACGAAGCAGCTCATGAAATGCTTGCCGGGCGGCGCCATGGTCGGGTCGAGTGTCGTCGGGATGACCATGTCGAGGAAGGGATCGGCCGACCAGCGCCCGGCCTTCCAGTCGTCATAGGCGCGCTCCATTCGCTCCATCGAATCGGTGAAATGCATGTCGCCGCGATAGACCGGCGAATCCTTCGGCAGCGCTGGGAATTCCGGCAGCGAATCGAGCGCGATGTTGACCTTGCCGGACGAGCCGCGGATCTTGAAGTTCCTCACCCGGCGCAGGAAGATGTCGGGCAGTTCCTTTTCCTCGACCAGCTTGAGGAAGGTGCGCTTCACGTCGGCGTTGGAGACGACGAGCTTGCCGTAAATCTCCTCGCCGCCGGCCAGCACCACGCCTTTGGCCTTGCCGCGCTTGACCAGCACACGGTCGACCTCGGCGCCGGTGCGGATGGTTCCGCCCGACGCCTTGAAGGATGCCGCGAGTGCCTTGGTGACGGCGCCCATGCCGCCGCGCGCATAGCCCCAGGCACCGACCGAGCCGTCGACCTCGCCCATATAGTGGTGCAAAAGCACGTAAGCCGTGCCGGGCGACATCGGCCCGAGCGCGGTGCCGATGATGCCGGACAAAGCGAAGTTCGCCTTGATGACATCGGTCTCGAAATACTCGTCGAGGAACTCCGAGATCGACATGGTCCAGAAGCGCAGCGTCAGCGCCATTTCCTGCGCCGACAGGCCGGCGAATTTCTTGCCGAGATAGAGCAGTTCGCCGAGGTCGCGCGGCCGCAGGCTGGTCGGGTCGGGCGCGGTACGCATCAACAGCGGCTGGATGAAGCGGCACTGCCGCGTCACGTCGCGGGCATAGCGGTCATAGGCTTCCGCATCGCGCTTGGAGAAGCGGGCGAATTCGCGCCGGTGCGCATCGTGGTCGCGATAGTTGGCGAGGTAGTCGCCATCCCGGGTGAACACCGCGCCGCCCTCGTATGAGATGACCTGCAGGCCGAAGCGAGACAGTTCGAGGTCGCGCATGATCTCAGGGCGAAACAGCGAGCAGACATAGGAGCAGTTGGAGTAGAGGAAGCCCGGTGTCAGTTCCCTGCTCGTGGCGGCACCGCCGACCCAGTCGTTCTTCTCGACCACCAGCACGTCGAGGCCGGCGCGCTGCAGGTAGCAGGCGTTGACCAGTCCGTTGTGCCCGCCGCCGATGATGATCGCATCCCAAGCTTTCATTTTGGCCCAGTCTTCCCGCACGACCCGCTCTTCATTTTTGCGTGATCTGTTCCCGAATGCGCGGAATTTGGCACGGTATCAGCCATTCTGTCCAGTCATACTGAATGAATGTTCAACAAATGGTGTTGCGTTTTCTCAGCCTTGAGATACACTTTGCGGGCTTTCCAAAGTGCTTAAATCGGCTGACGGGGACGACATCCGATGATTGAGACGGCAGATGCCGAGCCGGGGTATGACGACACTGCCATCCGCTTCCTCGAGTCGCTGTGGGGCGACGGCTATCTGTCGCCGGGAGGCCCGGACGAGGTCGACCGGGTGGTTGAAGGGCTTTCGCTCAAGGACAAGACGATCCTCGATATCGGCTGCGGCTCCGGCGGCATCACGCTGCATCTGGTCGAGCGCCACGGCGCCGCTCACGCTACCGGCTTCGATGTCGAACAGCCGGTGATCGAAACGGCGAGGCAGCGAGCCGCCGCGCGTGGGCTCGCGGATCGTGTCAGCTTCATCCAGGCGCCACCGGGACCGCTGCCTTTCGCCGATTGCTCCTTCGATGTCGTCTTCTCCAAGGATGCGCTGCTGCACGTGCCAGACAAGGACGCGCTGTTTGCAGAAATCTTCCGGGTTCTCAGGCCGGGCGGCGTCTTTGCCGCCTCCAACTGGATGATCTCACATGACGGCGAACCGTCACCCGAGATGAGGGCCTATATCGCGGCGGAAGGGCTGTCCTTCGCCATGGCATCGCCGGCGCGCTATGCGCAGGCGATGCGTAGCGCCGGCTTTGCCGATGTCACTGCCAGGGATCGCAATCCCTGGTATCGCGACGTCGCGCGCGGTGAGCTGGAAAAGCTGAAAGGGCCGCTCTACCCGATGGTCGCCGCCGAGGTTGGCGCAGCCTATGTCGACAAGAACATACGAACCTGGGAAGCCATGCAGAAGGTGCTTGACAGTGGTGAGCACCGTCCCACTCATCTTCGCGGTCGAAAGCCGGTTGGATAGCCGGCGATGCTGGAGACCATCAGACCCATGAAGACTTCAGTCGCCAGGGAAGCCCTCCTTGAATCGGTGCGGAAAAGCGAGGCCGAGAAGCGCGGACGCAAGGCCTCGAAGGAGGTCAGGCAGCTTCAGCTCATCGAGGCGACGATCGATTCGCTGGCCAAGCGCGGCTATTCGGAAACGACGATGGCCGATGTTGCCGACGGCGCGGGCCTGTCGCGCGGCATCGTCAATTTCCATTTCGAGAGCAAGGAAAAGCTGCTCATCGCGACCTTGCAGCATATGTATGACGAGTATTCGTCGCATTGGCGCAACGCCCTGCAGAAGGCGGGCGATGACCCCGCCGATCAGCTTCACGCGTTGGTCTCCGCCGATTTCGACCGGTCGATCTGCAACAAGCGCAAGCTTGCCGCCTGGTGTGCCTTCTGGGGCGAGGCCAAGTCGCGGCCGACCTACCAGGCGCTGAGCAGTGCGCGCGATGCCGTCTACCAGACAATCTTCATCGACCTGTGCGCGACGCTGAAGCAAAGCGGCTCCTATGCCTATGAGCCGCAGGTCATGGCGCTGGCGCTTAGTGCGATGCTGGAAGGGCTGTGGCTGCGGTTGATGATGGGGACCGAAGACACCACCCGCGAGACCGCCTTGCAGGCGGCCAATGAATTCCTGTCGGTGGCCTTCCCGAAACACTATCCGTCGAAGGCCGCCGGCGCGACAAAACCATAAGAACACCAGAACAGACAGAGGATGGAACAATGAAGAAACTGACCCGACGCCTGACATTGACCCTGGCGCTGACTGGTGCGCTGGCGGCTTCGGCCGCGGCACTTGCGGTCGCCGCCGACAAGGACCTGATCGTGTTCGACTGGTCCGGTTATGAAGACCCCAGCTTCCACCCGAAATATGTCGAGAAGAACGGCGACTCGCCGACCTTCGCCTTCTTCGGCGATGAGGACGAGGCGTTCGAAAAGGTTCGCTCCGGCTTCAAGGCCGATCTCGGCCACCCCTGCTCGCAGAGCGTGGTAAAATGGCGCGAGGCCGGCCTGCTGCAGCCGCTCGACACGTCTAAGATCACGGGCTGGAAAGACCTCAATCCCGGCATCATGGCGATGAAGGATCTTGCCACGACATCGGACGGCAAGGCCTGGTTCATGCCCTGGGACTGGGGCAATACCCAGCTCACCTACAACACCTCCAAGATCGATGCCAAGGACGTGCAGTCGCTGAAGGCTTTTGCCGATCCCAAGTTCAAGGGCAGGGTGTCCATCGGCGACAATGTCGACGATGCCTATGCGCTGGCGAGCCTCGCCATAGGCCTCAAGGACTGGACCAAGATGACCGACGACCAGTTCAAGCAGGCATCGGATTTCCTACGCCAGGTGCACAAGAACGTCCGCTCCTACTGGACCGACACGACCGACGTCGTGCAGCTGCTGAGCGGCGGCGAGGTCGATCTCGCCTGGGCCTGGAATGACGCAACAGTGCAGTCGGTCGCCGCCGGCGTGCCGATCATGGCGAAGAAGGACACCGACGAAGGCATCTCGACCTGGGTCTGCGGCTATGTGCTGTTCAAGGACGCGCCCGGCAATGTCGACAAGGCCTATGACTATCTGAACGCCGTCAACGACCCGGAGACCGCCAAGGTGCTGGTCAAGGACTGGGGCTACGGCCAGGCCAATGCCAAGGGCATGGCCGGCGTCGACCAGGCGGTCTTGAAGGAAAAGGGCTATGACGACGTGCAGAAATTCATCGACAAGACGCTGTTCCAGTCGCCGGTGCCTTCCGACCTCAAGCTCAAGATGATCGCCGAATTCGAGAAGATCAAAGCCGGGTACTGAGCCCTTGTTCCGGGCGTCCCGTCTGCGCGTCGACAGGGCGGCAGACGGGCTCGCCAAAGTCTGGGAATTCTCCTAACCTTTAGGGGACGTTTGCGCGATCCCGGGGGGATTCTCAGCCATGAAATCGATGCTACGCCGCCTTGCCCTTGCCGCCGCGTGCATGATTGGCGCCGGTGCGGTCTATGCCTTCGCCGAAGGCGGCGGCGATCTCGTCGTGTTCGACTGGTCGGGCTATGAGGATCCGCTGCTGCACCCAGCCTACACCGCCAAATACGGCGCCGAGCCGACCTTCGCCTTCTTCGGCGACGAGGACGAAGCGTTCGAGAAGATGCGGGCCGGCTTCAAGGCCGACATCGCCCACCCCTGCTCGCAAAGCGTGGTCAAATGGCGCGAGGCCGGCATGCTGCAGCCGCTCGACACCTCCAGGATATCAGGCTGGAAGGACCTCAATCCCGGCATCATGGCGATGAAGGATCTCGCCGTCACCGCCGACGGCAAGGCCTGGTTCATGCCGTTCGACTGGGGCAACACCTCGCTGCTCTACCGCACCGACAAGGTGACGGCTGAGGAGGCGCAGTCGCTAAGGGTCTTCGCCGATCCGAAATACAAGGGCCGTGTCACGATCGGCGACAATGTCGATGACGCCTATGCGCTGGCGAGCCTGGTGATCGGTCTCAAGGACTGGACCAAGATGACTGACGCGCAGTTCCAGGAGGCGTCCGCCTTCCTACGCGACGTGCACAAGAACATCCGCTTCTACTGGACCGACGACACTGACCTCAACCAGGCCTTTATCGGCAATGAGGTCGATCTGGTCTGGGGCTGGAACGAGACCTTTGTCACGCTCAAGGGGCAAGGCATGCCGATCGCCATGAACCGCGACACCAGGGAAGGGATTTCGACCTGGGTGTGCGGCTATGTGCTGATGAAGGACGCGCCTGGTAAGCTCGATGAAGCCTATGAATTCCTCAGCGCCGTCAACGCACCCGGCGTGTCGGACTACATGGTCAAGACCTTCGGCTATGGCCATGGCAATGGCGCCGGCATGGCAGCGATCGACCACAAGGTGCTGGTCGATCGCGGCTTCGACAATCTCGACAAGTTCCTCGACAAGACGCTGTTCCAGCAGCCGGTGGCGCCAGAGCTCAAGCAGCGCATGGTCGCCGAATTCGAGAAGATCAAGGCCGGCTATTGACGGGCGAACCGGAAAGAACCGATGTCGTTATCGTCGGCGCCGGCTTCACCGGCCTGTCGGCGGCGCTTGAGCTGAAGGCAGCCGGCATCGGCTTTCTGTTGCTCGAAGCGCGCGACCGCGTCGGCGGGCGAGTGGAAGCCGTTCTCGACGGGCTTGGTAAGCGGCTCGATAGCGGCGGTCAGTTCTTCTGCGAAGACATGCTCGAGGTGATGGCGCTGGCCGAGGCGCGAGGCAAGACCTTCGTTGAGACCTATGTGAATGGCGATTTCATCACCCATCCATCGATGTCGGTCGAACAGGCCGAGCGGACCTATCATGGCGCGATGGCAATCCGCGAGCGCATGAACAGGATTGAGCCGAACGATCCCTCGATAGCAGGGCTGACCGTCAACGTCTGGCTCGATCGTCAGAAGGACGCAACCGATGCCAAGGCGGCGTTCCGGTCGATGATCGAGGGCCTGTGGTGCCTGGCGCTCGACAAGGTGCCGCTGTGGCACCTGATCGACAATGACCGGCGCATCACCAACGAGGTGCCGGAGCTGCAATACTTCCTGCGCGACACCATGCAGTCGCTGGCCGAGGATCTGGCCGGGGATCTCGTTGGCCGGGTGCGGCCGAACGAACCGGTCACGCGCATCGAACATGGACTGTATGGTGTTCGCACCGTCTCGCCCAACGGCATTGTCGAAGCACGGGCGGCGTTGATTGCCGTGCCACCGGCAACGGCCGCGAAACTCGATTTCGCACCTGCCTTGCCGGAGTTGCTTAGGAAAGCACTTGGCGTGTGGGAAAGCGGAGCGGTGATCAAGATCCAGGTGCGCTATGCCAGGCCGTTCTGGCGTGATCGCGACTTGTGCGGCATGGTGATGTGGCGCGATCTGCCTGGCCTGTTTGCCTGCGATGCCAGCAAGGATGCGGACCATGCCGCGCTTGTCGTCTTCGTCGGCGGGCCGCTGGCGCTGCGTTGGCATACGCTCGGCGAAACGGCGCTGCGCACCGAAGTGACGGCAAGGCTGAAGGACGCCCTTGGCCAGGAGGCGGCGGACGTCCTGGATTTCAGCTATCGGGACTGGACGGATGATCGCTGGAGTGGCGGCGCTTACAGCGACCTCATCGTCGATGTGACGGCTGTCGATGCCGAGTCGACAATCCTGGCTGGCTCACCATCCCTGCATTTCGCCAGTTCGGAACTGTCGCCGTCATTTCCGGGCTATGTCGAAGGCGCCATCGTCGCCGGGCGCATCGCGGCGCGCAAGATGATCGCCGAGCTTCAATCGGCCATCGCCACCAAAGCCTCGGGATCGTAGGCGAGGCGGATCGAGGTGCCGACAGGGATGTCGTCGGCGCCGAAATCGTTGGTCTCGGTCACCGACAGCGGCTTTTCCAGTCCCGGTATCTCGACGATCAGATGGGTGATCTCGCCAAAATAATGGCGTTCGACCACCTTGCCGGCGACCTCGAACTTGGCCGTCGCATTGTCCCACAGCACGCGCAGCCGCTCCGGCCGGATGCCGAGTGTCGCGCCGCCACCATTGCGGACAAAAGCCTTGGGCTTGTCGGTCTTGATGCGACCAAAGCCCAGCGTGTCGACAACCAGTGAGGCGCCACTCTCCTCGACGATCTGCGCCTTGACGAAGTTCATGCCGCCAAGGAAGTCGGCGACCTGGCGGGTGACCGGCCGCTGGTAGATTTCCTTGGGCGAGGCGACCTGCGCAATCCTGCCGCCGAACATCACGGCGATGCGGTCGGACATGGCCAGCGCCTCATATTGGTCGTGGGTGACGAGCACGAAGGTGATGCCGACCGCCTGCTGCAGGCGGCGCAGTTCGACCTGCATCTGCTCACGCAGCTTCTTGTCGAGCGCCGACAGCGGTTCGTCGAGCAGCAGCACCTTGGGCCGCATCACCAGTGCGCGTGCCAGCGCCACGCGCTGCCGTTGGCCGCCGGAAAGTTCTGTCGCCAAGCGCTTGCCGAGGCCGGTCAGCGAGACCTGCGCCAGCGCCTCCTCGACCCGGCGCTTCTCCTCGCCGCCCTGCAGCTTCAGCCGCTTCAGCCCATAGGCGACGTTTTGTTCGACATTGAGGTGCGGGAAGATCGCATAGCTCTGGAAGACCATGTTGGTCGGCCGGCGGTTGGCGGGGATGCCCTCCATCGGCTGACCGCCGACAGAGATCGAACCGCTGGTCGGATTGTCGAAACCGGCGATCATGCGCAACAGCGTGGTCTTGCCGCAACCGGATGGGCCGAGCAACGAGAAGAACTCGCCTTCCCGGATGGTCAGCGAGGCGTCATCGAGCGCCTTGAACGCCCCATAGCTGCGGGTAACGTTCTTGATTTCGATCATGGATCGGTCGGATTGGAAGATTTGGGGTTGCTCAGGCATAGAGGCCTCCCTCGTTCTGGGTGCGTCTGGCCGCGCGGCGACGCAGGATTTCAGCGACGGTCATCAGCAGAAACGAGGCGACCAGCAGCAGCGTGCCGAGCGCCAGCACGCCCGGCAGCTTGGCTGCGAAGCGCAACTGGCCCCAGATGTAGATCGGCAGAGTCGCCTCGGTGCCGGTGAGGAAGAAGGCGATAATGAACTCGTCGAGCGAGATGGTGAAGCAGACCAGCAGGCTGGAGATGATGGCCGGCGCCACCATAGGCAGCGTCACCCGCCGGAAGGTGCCGAAGGCGCTCTCGCCGAGATCGGCGGAGGCTTCTTCGAGGCTGCGGTCGAAGCCCTCGAAGCCGGAGGTCAGCACCGTCATCGAATAGGGAATGCAGACCAGCACATGGCCGAGCACGACGGTGAACAGCGACAGGCTGAGGCCAAGCTGCAGCATCACCAGCAGCATGGAGATGGCGACGATCACTTCAGGCAGCACCAGCGGCGCCATGATCAGCCCGTGGATGGTGCTGCGGCCGGGATAGCGATAGCGGGTGATCGAGCGCGCGGCGAGGATGCCAAGCAGGGTGGACAGGAGAGCGGCCGACACGCCGACGATCAGGCTGTTCCAGGCGGCGTCGAGCAAAGCAGGCGTGCGCGGCAGGTCCTCATACCAATGCAAGGTGAAGCCGGTGAGCGGAAATTTCGGTGTCGCTGCCGTGTTGACCGAGAAGATCGGCAGGAAGATCACTGGCAGATAGAGGAACACGACGTAGAGAAACGCATAGGTCGCCAGCCAGCCGCCGGACAGGAAACGCCGCACCGCAATCATCGCGCCAGCCTCTGGACGGCGCGGATGATCAGCACCGTGGCACCCGCCATCAGCGTCACGATCAGCATGGTGGTGACGGAAAGGGCGGCGCCCAGCGGCCAGTTGGAGGCCTTGCCGAACTGCGCCTGGATGGCGTTGGCGATCATGACGCCGTCCTTGCCCCCGACCAGCTTCGGCGTGACGTAGTCGCCGACGGTCGGGATCATCACGATCAGTGCTGCCGAGATGACGCCAGGCGCCGACAGCGGCAAGGTCACGCGCAGGAACGAGCGCAGCGGACCATCACCGAGATCGGTGGCTGCTTCGACCAGCGTGCGGTCGACCTTTTCCAGCGAGACGAAGATCGGCAGGATGGCGAAGGCCGCCCAGGCATGGGTGAGCGTGATGATGACGGCGCTCGAATTGTAGAGCAGCGCGGTCGACGGTTCGTCGATGATGCCGAGGCCCATCAGGCCGGAATTGAGGACGCCGTTATAGCCGAGGATGACCTTCCACGACATCACCCGCAGCAGGTAGCTGGTCCAGAACGGGATGGTGATGAGGAACAGCCACAGGCTCTTGTGGCGGCCGCCGTGGAAAGAAATGAAATAGGCGATCGGATAGGCCAGAAGGACGGTGAGCAGGCTGACCGTCAGCGAAATGTAGAGTGAGCGCCACAACAGATCACGGTAGATCGGCTCGGTCAGCGCGACGCGGTAGTTTTCCAGCGTGAAGGTGCGGTCGATGGTCAGGTAGTGCTGCGTCCAGAAGGAATGCGCGATGACCACCAGGATCGGCAGCACCAGAAGGATGAGCGCGTAGATGAAGGTCGGGCTGATCAGGGCGAGGCCCTGTACGGGTTCTGACTGCAGAAGGGCATTTCGTCTGGCCCGCGTCATCCGCAACGGGGGCGACCCTTCCGCGGCCGCCGTCATTGCCAGACTCCGGGGGGCAGGGCTCCGGGTGTGATCTCGGTTGCTGGCCTGGACTGTCCCGCCATGCGGCATCCCATTGTGCTGGCGCCGGCTGCTTGTTCCCCTTGCCGGCTTTCTTTCATCATGCGCGCATCCTTGGATTGAAATCAAGCGCTATTTCTGCAATATTGATTGAACGGACATTCAAAATGAAGTGAAGAAAGCCGCTGTTTCCAATGCTTGGCATCTCACTTCATGTCCGATGAAATTCTGTGAAGCAATGTGAGGCGATGATGGCTGCGGCAAGAGACCTGAAGGCGACCGAGATGGCTGGCGCGGAACCCGGTGACGATGCCATCGAACTGGCCAAGCGCCATCTTATCCAGCCTTGGCCGTTCGCCGGTTCGGTCGGCGCGGAAGCACGCGCGCTGATCGGCGAAGGCGACGGCATCTACATCACCGACAGCACCGGCAAGCGGCTGATCGACGGGCCGGCCGGCATGTGGTGCGTCAATGTCGGCCACCGCCGCGAGGAGCTCGCCAAGGTGATGTACGATCAGGCGATGGCGCTGTCCTACAACACGCCGTGGTACACGATGAACGCGCCGTCGGCGGAACTCGCCATGCGCATCGCCGGCCACGCGCCGGGCGATCTCAGCCATGTCTTCTATACCACCGGCGGCTCTTCGGCCGTCGAGACGGCGCTGCGCTTCATGCAGTTCTATAACAATGTGCGCGGCCGACCGGAAAAGAAGCTGATCCTGAGCCGCGGCGGCGCCTATCACGGCTCGACCTACCTGTCGGCCTCGCTCAACGGCCGCCCGCGCGACCGCGACTGGATGGACGGTGCCGACGAGCTGGTCATCAAGCTGTCTTCGCCCGATCCGTTCCGCCGCCCGCGCGGCATGAGCCTTACAGCCTTCACCGATTTCCTCGTCGATCAGTTCCGCGACATGATCGCTCGTGTCGGCGCCGACAAGATCGGTGCATTCGTCGGCGAACCGGTGCAGGCATCAGGTGGCGTCGTCGTGCCGCCCGATGGCTACCTCAAGCGTATCCGCGAGATCTGCCGCGACAACGACATCCTCTATGTATCCGACGAGGTGGTCACGGCGTTCGGCCGGCTTGGCCATGTCTTTGCCTCCGGCGATGTGTTCGGCATCGATCCGGATATGATCACCTTCGCCAAGGGCGTCACCTCGGGCTATTTCCCGCTCGGCGGCGTCATCATTTCGGAACGGCTGTTGGAAGAGTTGCGCAGGTCGAACCATCCCGACGCGATGTTCGGCCATGGCCTGACCTACACCAGCCATCCTGTCGGCTGCGCAGTGGCGCTGAAAAACCTCGATCTGCTGGAAGAGGGCGTGCTTGCCCACACGCAGGCGGTCGCGCCTTATTTCCAGGCGCAGCTGAAGACGCTGGAAGAATTGCCGCTCGTCGGCGAGGTGCGCGGGATGGGGTTGATGGGCTGCGTCGAATGTGTGGCGGACCGCGAAAGCAAGGACCCGCTGCAGCTCGACAAGGATGTCGGAAAACGCATCGACGCCCATTGCCATGAACTCGGCCTGCTGGTGCGGCCACTGATCAACATGTGCGTGATGTCGCCGCCGCTGGTCATCACCCGCGAGCAGATCGACGACATGGTTGGCATCCTGCACGAAGGCATTTCAAGGACGATGGATGATTTGAGGAAAGAGGGCGTGTGGCGGGGGTGATTTTCTCCCTTCTCCCCGTTTCACGGGGAGAAGGTGCCGGCAGGCGGATGAGGGGCGGCGGCGGGCGATTCCGTCCGATCAGCCAGCTGCTCGCCTGGCGAGCGGCCGGCGGTGCAGGTCCGCCTTCAGGATCGCCGGGTTGTAGGCCATTTCGGAGCGACCCGACATCGGTGCCGGCGGCACGATCTCATAGATCGAGTCAAGAATGTTGTCCCTCAGAACGACGTTGAAGCCAGCGATTATAGCAATTTTCCCCAAGCCCGGGACATCGCAATGCTGCAGGTTGTGGCGGCGATGTTCCAACGCCGAAAGGGGCTTCCGTCGCAAAGTTCCACAAGGCGCGCTTGCCGGACGCGACATGGACCGCCGGGGCTGCGCTAGGCAGTTGAGTTCATCTGCCTGGAAACGAAGGGCAGTAATGACGATGACGATTTCTTCGTTTCTCACCGCTCTCGGATTCGAAGGTCCGCCAGCCGATCGGGCGAAAGACATGGCCCTTTATGGATGGCTGATTGGAAACTGGGAAATGGATTCGGTCCACCACCTCGACGACGGCACAATCCAGAAATGGGATGGAGAATGCCATTTTGGCTGGGTGCTCGAAGGCCGCGCGATTCAGGATATTTGGATCAGGCCCAAACGCCCCGCGCCGTCGACGATGTATGGTACGACCTTGCGCATCTTCGATCCTGAGATCGATGGCTGGCACATCATATGGAACGACCCGCTCAACCAGGACCACTCGCGCCAGATAGGGCGGGCCGAAGGCAAGGACATCGTCCAGCTCGGCAATGACTCGCGCGGTCTGAAAACGCGATGGCGTTTCACTGAGATCACCGCCAACAGCTTCCATTGGATCGGCGAGGAAAGATCTTCCGAGAGCGACCCTTGGAAAATCACGTATGAACATCTAGCTCGCCGAACAAAACCCTGAAGCTAGTGGTGTCCGCTTGGCACCACACCCGCAATCTGTTTTGAACCAAGCCTTCTAAGACCGCGACCTGAGCGCGTCGTTCAAATTCCACATGTCCTTCTCCTCGGGCGCGGTCTCCAGGCCCAGCACTGGCAGCATCTTGCGCAGATGATCGTGGTGGGTGCGCACGCCATATTCGAGGTCGGAGAGATAAAAGCCCTCGAAGGCTTCGGACAGCATGGATTCGTTCGACCATACCGAGAGCTGCACATCTTCCGACATGGTGTCGCGGTCGATGCGGAAGGAGAGGTAGCGGGCGGCGGCCTGCTCGCGGCTTTCGTCGCGGTAGCGGTAGATGGCGCCGCGCAGCAGCGTCTCACCCGTCGACAGCGGAAACTCCTGATAGAACTGCACCGATTCCGGCATCACCGAAATGACCGCATTGGGGAAGATGCCGTAATAGACCCAGGCCTTCTTCAGATAGCCGGGCAGATGTGTCGGCTCGGGTGCGATCTTGACGTAGTTCTTGACGCTCCAGCGCCGGCCGGCATGCGGGTTGTAGGTGGCGAATGAGCGCGACACGCCGTTGATGAAGGGCTCATCGAAATAGGTGGCGCCATAAAGATCCTGCAAGGCGGGATGCGCCATGGCGACGTGATAGCCCTCATTGTCGACGTCGCGCACCGACTTCCAGTTCACCGGGGTCTTCTGGTTCCAGATGCCCCAGGAGGGCACCATGTCGGCGGCGTTGTAATGCGCGAATTCGGGCTCGATCGGCTTCATCAGCTCGGCGACCGAGGGCTGCGGCCCGCCATTGCGGAAGCGGATGAAGATGAAGCCCATCCAGACTTCCAGATCGAGTGGCATCAAGCCGAACTCGGTCTTGTCGAGGTCGGGGAAGGAACGCGGACGTGCAGCGCCGCGCAGTGTGCCGTCGAGATTGTAGACCCAGCCATGGAACGGACACACCAGTGCGTTCTTGCAATTGCCCTGGCTGTCGGCGACGACGCGGCTGCCGCGGTGGCGGCACATGTTGTTGAAACCGCGCACGACGCCATCCTTGCCGCGCACGATCAAGGCGCGCTCGCCGACGATGTCCATGGTCAGATAGTCGCCGGCGTCAGGGACGTCCGAGACGTGCCCGACGATCTGCCAGTGATTGCGAAAGACGTGCTCCTTCTCGAGTTCGAGAAGGGCATCGGAATGGTAACTCCAGCCCGGCAGTCCCCGCCGGTCCCAATCGTTGGGGATCGCCACGTCACGGAGGTGCGGGTTCATAAAACGTCTCTTCTTTTTATTGAATACTCATTCAATAAAATCATATTTTTCATTGAAATGCAATGGCTTGTGAAAGTATCGAATGTTCGTTCATCCGCGCCGAAGTCGATTTTCGACCGATGCAGCCGAGGAAAATCCCGGAAATTCCAAGCCTTAACATGGCTTGTGGAGCGAGCCTCTTGGGCGAGGGGCAGCGCTCGATGCCGAGAAAATCTCACCCGTTTTCCCGCAAGAATTGCTGCTTCCCTGTCCAGAGTGTGAGGTTGCTCATAGTTCGCTGGGCGAGGTTGGGCTTTGCTGCCGGATATCGACGTTCCAGCAATATCCTGATCGATGAAACAGCTTCGCAAAACAGACCAGCGTATCCGGCTGTGGCCGGTTTTGCCCGAATGTGCCCGTATCCAGCGTTGCGATGCTGTTACACGGGCACGCTCTGCGTATCATCCGCCCGTTACCAAGTGCGATTAAATTCGTTTTACCACCAAAAGAAACTTAGCGAAGGGGAAGGCAATGCATGCGAAAATCCAGACGATCCGCGGCGAGAGCCGCCTTCAAGCTCCAGAGCGCAATGACCGCCGTCCGAAACTGGCGCTGCGCCAGCGGGCCAGCGACCACCCCATGGCGATGTTCATGGTGCTGGCTGCTTGCGCCTTCACCGGCATGGCGTTCACGCCGACAATCGGGCCGGCCTTTGCTTCGTTGAATCCGCCTGCCAACGTCGTCCAGGGTGCGCAGACGACGACCAGGACCGCGCGTCTGCCGATGCCGGTGACCGACTTCGCCTGCAAGGGCCAGGCCTGGGGCGCCGAGAGCATCGATTGCCTGCGCGCCATTGCCGAGCAGTCCGGAGCACACAAGAGCCGCGCAATCCGCATGATCGCCAATGCCGCGCCGTTGACCAGTACGCCGAACATTTTCTGATTTCTGTCGAAGCATGATCCCGAAAACCGGTTCCCACTTTGGGGATCGTGCTCTGACCCTCCCCGAGCGCCTCCAGCGCTCCTTTCGGCTCCCGCCGCGACGTCGGTTGGGGGCCGCTTTTTTATCCTTTTATTGCCGCTTGTTCGGCAATGGCGGACAGCACGCTGCGCACATCCAGCGTACTGAACGGCTTCTCCAGGATCTGCGGCCGCTGCTGTGCCGGCAGGGCCTCGATTTCGGCTTTCGCGCCGATCAGGTCGCCGGTGACCAGCACGAAACGCCGCGCCAGGTCGGGCTTTTCGGCGAGCAGCTCGCGATAGATCGATATGCCGCTGACGCCGGGCATGCGCAAATCCGAAAAGACGATGTCCGGCGGCATGTGACCGCTCAAGGTGGCGGTGCCCGATTCCCAGACAGGAACGATCCGCGACTTGATGCCCATCAATTCGAGAATGTCGGAGAGCGAGCCGGCAACATCCGGCTCGTCGTCGATGATCAAGGCGTGGCGCAGGCCGCTCGATCGCGGCTGGTTCTCGCCGGCAGCGACAAGGCCGGCTACGATGGCGGGCAGATGGACGACAAAACGCGCCCCTCTCGGCAGCACTTCCTCGAACCAGACATTGCCATTGTGCCGCTCGATGATCGATTTCGAGATCGACAGGCCGATGCCGGTGCCGACGCCGACCGGCTTGGTGGTGAAATAGGATTCGAAAATCCGGCTGCGGATCGCTTCCGGCACGCCGGGCCCGTTGTCCTCGACCGAGAAGCAGGGGTTGCCCCGGTCGCTGCGGAACGTCCGCACCTTGATCAGCCGGTCGCCGGCAATGCCAGCCAAAGCGTGCTGGCTGTTGATGAGGAAATTGGCCGCCACCTGCGTCACGTGGTCGGCGTCGGCCATGGCCAGCAGCGGGCCGGCGGCGAAGTCGGTGTCGATGATGATGCCGCTTGAGCGCGCGCCATAGGCGGTCACTTCCAACGCCGCACGGATCACCTGGTTGAGGTCGGTCTCGGCCTGTGCCGCGGGATGAAGGCGCACCATCGACAGGAAGCTCTTGACGATGCGGCCGCAGCGCTCGGCGGCGGCGCGGACTTTCTCTGCGCGCACCTTGGTCTGCGGATCGGAGGCGAATTCGTGCAGCAGCGTCGATTGCGCCACCACCACGGCCAGCGGGTTGTTGAGCTCATGCGACACGCCGGCCAGCAACGAACCCATCGCCGCCATCTTCTCGTTCTGGTGCAGCTTCTCGCGCTGGCGGCCGATCTCCTCCTCGGCGCGCAATTTGTCGCGCAGGTCGCGGATGGAGCCGAAGATCAGGCGGCGGTCGGCGACCCGCATCTCGGTTGCGGTCAGCTCGATCGGGAACACTTCGCCGGCGGCGTTCTGGGTCACCGTCTCGAGCCGCTGGCCGACCATCGGCGCGCCGCGGCCGGACATGTATTCGGCCCCCGAAGCATAACCTTTTCTGTAGTAGATCGGCACGATGGTATCGAGCAGGTCCTTGCCGAGGATGTCGCTGCGCTGGAAGCCGAACATCTTCTCGGCGGCCGGATTGAATTCGATGATCGAGCCCGTCTCATCGATGACGACGATGGCGTCGAGCGAGGCCTGCAGCATGGTGCGGCGAATGACCTCGCTGGCATGGGCTTCGGAGGGCGAGCGCTCGATGGCATCGCCGATGGCCAGCGCGATGATGTGCAGCGTCGCCTCTTCCTCGTCGGTCCACTCGCGCTCGTTGACGCAGTCATTGACCGCCAGCGTGCCCCACAGATGCCCGTGTGCGAAGACCGACACCGACAGGAACGACTTGATGTTCTGCTTCTCGAAATCGGTTCTCAGAAAGCCTTCGAGGTTGCGCGTATGGCCGGCGAAGATCTTGCCTTGCCGCTCGTCCTCTGCCAGCCGCTCCAATAGCGGGTCCGAATTGACGATCGACTGCATGATGACGGTCGGTGACGCCAGTTCGCCGCCAAAGAGCGGGTCGATCCAGTAGGCGGCGACGGATTGGGCGAAGCCCTGGCCAGGCAATTCGCGCAAGCGAAACAGGATGCCGCGCTGGCAATCCATGGCCCGGCAGAGCGTTTCCAGGATACCTTCCATCTCGCGCTGCCAGTCGCCGGCCTCGCGCAGCCGGCGAACGACACGCACGGCCGCCATCGCAGCGCCCTGCCTGAAACCCTGCATCTCCGTGCTTGCTGCTTCAGCGGTCATTGTCAGCCGTCATTCCACAGGTCATGCCAATTCGATCAACGAGCAACGGCCCGAACCTGAAACCCTCTGGCCTCGCTGCTCAGTTGCCGTCGCCGGTCGGCAGCGAGAAGATATAGCCTTCGCCGCGCACCGTGCGCAGGAATTTCGGATTGGCCGGATCGGTCTCGATCTTCTTCCTCAGCCGCATGATGCGAATGTCGACCGCGCGCGACGATTCCGGATCTTCGGTGAAGCCGATCGCCTCGGAGATCGCGGCGCGGGTCAGCAACCGGTTGGCGCGGGTCAGGAAAACCTCCAGCACGTCGAATTCGCTCTTGGCCATCTCGACCACCGCGCCATTGGCGCCGGTGACCAACCTGCCGTCGAGATCGGCCTGGAAAGGTCCGAAAGCAACGGAACGGCGATCGGTCCTGGCCTTCTTGTCCTGAAGTTCCTGCGGCTGGGGAACCCGGCGCAACACGCTGCGGACCCTCGCCAGCACTTCGCGCAATTCGTAAGGCTTGACGATGTAGTCGTCCGCACCAAGCTCCAGCCCGACGATGCGGTCGAGCGCGGTGCCGGCGGCGGTGGCGTAGATGATGCCGATCGGCAGCTTCGAGCGCAGCCAGCGGCCGAGCGACAGGCCATCCTCGCCAGGCATGGCGATGTCGAGTATGGCGAGATGGAACGACTGCGTTTCAACGAGGCTGCGCGCGGCGGCAGCACTTTCAGCGGTGACCACTTCATAGCCGGCGGCTTCGAGATATTCGGCAACCGCGTCCCTCAGGTCGGGCTCATCCTCGACGATGACAATTCTTGCCCGCACGATGCTTTCGCTCCCACTTTCAGTGGAAAGTAGATTGGGTATAAACATGATGTCCAGCACTCATCTCGGGATGTCTGTTGCAGGGTGGGAAAACATGGCCGCACGATCGATCATCGCGCTTGTTTCCGTTGCCGAAGTGGTCGCGACCGAACTCGCCGACCATCTCGAGCGGCGCGGTCACGATGTGCGTCAGGCGCGCCAGCCTTGGGAGGCCGAATCGCTGCTGTCGGGGAAGGGCATCGACGTCGTCGTCGTCGGCGACAGCCTCAGCCAGGCGGAAGGGCGCGACCTGCTGCGGCGCCATGGTGGCGAGGGCGGACCGGATTTCATCCTGATCTGCCGGCCGGCCGATCTCGTCGACAAGGTGCTGGCGCTCGAGCTTGGTGCGGCCGACGTCGTCGAGAGCCCGCTCAATGTCCGGGAACTGGCTGCCCGTGTTGGCGGTCTGCTTTCGCGACGCGGCAGGGGCACCCAGGAACTGATCGTGCTGGAGAACGCGACTGTCGATCTGAGGTCGGCCATGGTCATGCATCGCTCCGGCACGGAGGAACAGCTCTCGCCCGGTCAGGTGGCGCTGCTCAGGCTGTTCCTTGCCAGTCCGCGCAAGGTGCTGACGCGTGACGACATCATTGCCGCGGCACCAGCAGAAAACGCCGACGCCTTCGATCGCTCGATCGATTCGCGCATCGTGCGGCTGCGCCGCAAGCTTGACACCGAAACCATCACCACCATACGCGGCGCCGGCTACCGGTTCGATCCGCCGCAGCAATTCGCCGGTTGATTGCCGGACACCCAGGCAACTTGTTTGGCTGAGCATCGGGTTTTCCATCTCTGGGCCCGATGCTCTTGGGGCTCAGCGTACCAGCAGAAGTGACGGGCCCACCGGCATGTCACTGCCCATGGTCAGTTCGCTTGCATGGGCGCGGTCCCTGAGCAGCACGGTGGCAAGGCCGGCAAAACCGAGCAGGCCCTGTGCGTAGAGCAGTGCGGACAGCACCGAAGCGGCAAATTTCGTTTTCATCGTAGCAGTTCCCCAAAAGTGCCAATTCTTCAAAAATGAATGTATTGCGGGTCGCTTCAGGACACCCCCGAAGTGCCCGCGCCGCCCACGGAGCCCCCCGTCGCGGCGCGGGCCTTCGGTCCTCTCGGCAGCAAGTAGCCGGAGGCGCCGCGCAAACCCGTCAGCCTAAGGCCGACCCGCCAGAGGGCCTTTAGCCGGGCGATGCGCAGGCTGGAAACAATCCAGACCGTGGCGAAAAACAGTGCGGCATGCAGCGTCGAAATCTCGCCTGACGTCATCGCGCCGAGCCTTGTAAGCGGGGTGCCGGCAACCGTGCCGACGCCGCCGATGACCGCTGCCGCGATGCTGATCCTGAGAAGCCAGGACAGTGCGTTCGATTTCGTTTCCATGTTCGTTACCGGCTGTTTTCGTTGCGTCAACTTTGCTTGCGGCCCGTATCCGGATCATGCCGCTTGAAGCCTCGTTTTGTTGCAGTTCGGTTTCGAGATCGCCGGCTCTTCTTTCGTATGCGACCAACTCGCACTTTCGTTTAGAGGCGGATACTCATGTTCCTGACTTTGGCCTCATCGGCTGACGAGCGGGCCGACTCTCATTCGCTTCTATGGAGACAGCGTTCGTTAACCTGAGGAAACAGATTCGAAACACAAATGAGCATTTTGCGAAATCTCCCCGAAACATGACGTTGGGATAAGCAGCCATCGAATTGGAGCCGGCCGAACCGGCAGAGAGAGGGGACGTCATCATGCATACCGCCATTTCCGCCAAGCTCATCAACATCACCGCCGCCGCGCTGACGGGCGCCGCACTGCTGTTCGGCGCCGGCTCGGGCGTAGCGCACGCCGCCAACAAGATCGTGGCGCGCGTTTCGCTTTCACAGCAGGTCATGGAAGTCTCGATCGACGGCCGGCCGACCTTCGCCTGGAAGGTTTCCACCGGCGACCGGGCCCATGTGACGCCGACCGGCTCGTTCAAGCCGACGCGCATGCATGAGATGTGGTATTCGAAGAAATACGACAATGCCCCGATGCCGCACTCGGTCTTCTTCAGCGGCGGCTATGCGGTGCATGCGACCTATGCGATCAAGCATCTCGGCCAGCCGGCTTCGCATGGCTGCGTGCGGCTGCATCCCGACAACGCCGCCGATTTCTACCAGCTCGTCGAAACCTTCGGGGCGACCAACACCAGCATCGTCATCGTCAAGTAGCAGGCTGTGACCGACGGCGTGTCAGCATGCTGCCGCGCCTCAAAGCTCCCACCGGAAAACGCTGCGGTATTGAGTACAGCGCAAACCGGCGGTATCGAGCCCAGCCAAAAAAGAGGCCGGAGATTTCCGGCCTCTTTTCTTTTGTTTCCAACTTGTCTTGCGCAATTCCCAAGGGAAAGCGCTATGCGCTTTTCCCAGAAAAACCGTTACACACTTTTGGAATTGCTCTAGCTCGGCAGCGCCGGCATCAGCTTGGGATCCGGTTTCTCGGCCAGGTGAGGCAGGTCCTTGCTGGCGATGAAGGTGTAGAACATGGGCACGACGAAGAGCGTGAACATGGTTCCGACCAGGATGCCGGTGAAGATAACCAGGCCCATCGAATAGCGGGCCGCAGCACCAGCGCCGCTGGACGTGATTAGCGGTACCACGCCCAGCGCCATCGCCGCCGTCGTCATCAGGATCGGCCGCAGGCGCACCTTGGCCGAGGCGATGATGGCGTCACGCCGTCGCATGCCATGGATTTCGCGCTGCTGGTTGGCGAACTCGACCAGCAGGATGCCGTGCTTGGTGATCAGACCAATCAGTGTGATCAGGCCGACCTGCGTGTAGATGTTGAGCGTTCCGAGGCCCAGATTGAGCGGCACGATCGCGCCGAAGATCGACAGCGGCACCGCCATCATGATGATCAGCGGGTCGCGGAAACTTTCAAACTGCGCCGCCAGCACCAGATAGATGACGACAACGGCCGCCGCGAAAGCGATCAGGATGGTGTTGCCCTGTTCCTTTTCTTGTCGCGATTGACCGGAATAGTCGACGAAGAAGGTGTCGGGCAGGCTCTCGTTGGCGATGTCCTCCAGCGCTTTCAGCCCGTCGCCGGTGGTGACGCCGGGCAGCGGAAGCGCTGAAATCGTCGACGAATTCAGCTGGTTGAACTGCTCGATGGCGGCCGGCGCCGCATTGGTCGAAATCTTGACCACCGCTGACAGCGGCACCATCTCGCCCGTCACGCTGCGCACGAAGTATTCGCCGAGCTTGTCGGGGTTGTCGCGAAATTCCTGCGGCACCTGCGGGATGATGTCGTAGCTGTTGGAGTCGCGATCGAACTGGGCCACTTCGGCGCCGCCGACCAGCAAGGTCAGCGTGCGGCCGATATCGGCGATCGGCAGGTTGAGCGCCGCGGCGCGGTCACGGTCGATGGTCACCGTCACCTCGGGTGCGTCATAGGCCATCGAATTCTGCACGACGATGAAGCGGCCGGAGGCTTGCGCCTTGTTCTTGATCTGCTCGGCCACCTCGTACACTTCCGAGGAATCGCCGGTCGATCGCACCACCATGGAGATGGGCAGGCCGCCGCCGGAGCCCGGCAGCGTCGGCGGCGCGAAGACGAAGGCCTGGACGCCCGCCACTTTGGCGATACGAGCCGTGATGTCGGCCTGCAGTTCCTTCGAATTGCGCTTGCGTTCCGCCCAGTCCTTGAAGGCAAAGCCGACGAAGGCGCTGTTTGTCGTGCCGCCGAAGGCGACGGCCGAGAACTGCGCCCGTGTTTCGGGAATATCCTTCACCAGACCGAGAATCTGGTTGACGTATGTCTCGGTGTAATCGGAGGTCGCATAACGCGGGGCTGTCACAAGCGAGAGCAGAAAGCCCTGGTCCTCTTCCGGCGCCAGTTCGGTTGAGGTCTTGGTGAACATGAAGCCGGTGACGCCGACAAGCGCAAGCACGATGATCAGTGTCAATGGGCGATAGTTCAGCGACCCGGTGACGGCCCGTTCATAGACATGCTCGACGCGCGCGAAGGCGCCGTCGACAATGCGCTGGAAACGGCCCGGCGTGCCGGACTTCAGGAGGCGTGCCGACATCATCGGGGTGATGGTGATGGCGATGACGCCCGACAGGACCACCGAGCCGGCGAGCGTGACCGCGAATTCACGGAACAGCGCGCCGGTCAGGCCGCCGGTGAAGGCCAGCGGCGCGAACACGGCGGCCAGCGTCATGGTCATGGCAACGATGGCCGACGCTATTTCGCGCATACCGCTGAATGCAGCCTGCATCGGCGACATGTGGTCTTCTTCCATATGGCGATGGATGTTCTCCACCACCACGATGGCGTCGTCGACCACCAGGCCGATCGCCAGCACCATGGCCAGCAGCGACAGGAGGTTGATCGAATAGCCGACCGCAAACAAAAGGAAACAGACGCCGATCAGCGACAGCGGGATGGTGATGATCGGCATCATCACCGAACGGAAAGAACCAAGGAACAAAAGGATGACGACGACGACGATGGCAACCGCCTCGGCGATGGTCTTGAACACTTCTTCGATCGAGGCGCTGATCTGTCCGGTCGCGTCGTAGACTACCTCGATCGTCATGCCCTTCGGCAGCGTCTCCTGAATCTGCGGCACCAGCTTGGTGAGCGCCGCCGCCGTGGTCAGCGGATTGGCGGCCGGCGTCGGGAAGATAGCGAGGAAGGTGCCGGGCTTGCCGTTGAAGCTGACCCTGGTGTCGGTGTTCTCGGCAGCGAGCTCGACCCGAGCCACGTCGCGCAGCCGCACCACATTGCCATCGGTCGAGCGCAGCGGCAGTTCGGCGAACGCCTCTGGCGTCTGCAACGTCGAGCGCACGGTGATCGACGAGACGACATACTCGTTCTGGGTGTTGCCGGGCGCCGACAGGAAGTTGGAATTGTTGATCGCCGTCAGCACTTCGGAGGCCGTCACGCCGCGCGCGGCAAGCTTGATCGGATCGATCCAGACGCGCATCGAGTATTCCTGGGCGCCGAAGATCTGCACGTCGGCGACGCCTTCGACCGTCGACATGCGCGGCCTGATGACGCGTTCGATATACTCCGTCAGCTGCTCCTTCGTCATGTTCGGATTCTGCATCGAGATGTACATCATCGCGAACTGCTGGCCGGTGCCCTTGACGATGACAGGATCCTTGGAGGCGTCGGGCAAGGTGCCGCGCACGCCCTGGACCTTGGACAGCACTTCGGTCAGCGCGACGTCGGGGTTGGAACCGAGCTTCATCTGCACCGTCACGGTGCTGGACGACGGACGGCTGGACGAGGTGACGTAGTCGATGTTCTCGGTCGAGGCGACGGCGCGGGCGATCGGGGCGGAAATGAAGCCCTGGATCAGATCGGCGCTGGCGCCTGGATAGGCCGTCGTGATGGTGATCGCCGTTTCGTCGACCTTCGGATACTGCCGGATCGACAGGTTGAAGATGCCCTGGAAACCCAGGAGCAGGATCATGCAGGCAAGGACCGTCGAAAGGACGGGCCGGCGAATGAAGAGATCGGAAAAGCTCATTGCTGGTCGGCCTGCTTGTTCGCCGATTTGGTCGGGTCGATGGTGTTGTCTACGGCGACGGACATGCCGTTGATGAGGCGGTTCTGACCGGCGGTGACAACCTCGTCGCCTGCCTTCAGCCCCTCGACGATCTCGACCATGCCTTGATTGCGGCGGCCTGGCTTGACGAACACCTGCGACAGCACCAGCGCAGGCTTGTCACCTTCCGCCGCCGGCTTGGCCGGGTCGGCAGCCTTGGCCGCCGGCTTTGCCGCATCGGCGGCAGGCTTGGCTGCATCAGCTGCCGGCTTCATGGCATCGGCCGGCTTGGTGTCTGCCGGCTTGGCGTCAGCCGGTTTGTCCGTGGCTGAAGCAGCGGGTTTTTCTTCCGGCTTGGCTGCCTGCGCCGGGGCCGCCTCGGCGGGCTTCGCCGGCTGCACCACGAAGATGTAGTCGCCATAGAGGCTTGTCGTCAGTGCCGTCTGCGGCAGCGTCAGCACGTTCTGCTCTTCGGGCAGTTCGACACGCACCTGCACGAATTGGCCAGGGGTCAGCTTGCCGTCGGGATTGGCGACTTCCGCCCTGACGTTCACCAGCCGGCTGGACGAGTCGATCTTCGGGTCGATGCCGCGAATGGCGCCGGCAAACGGCTTGTCCTCACCGCCGAAGCCCAACCGAACCGTCTGGCCGATCTTGAGCAAGGCGAGTTGCTGTTCGGGAACCGAGAAATCGACCCGCATCGTGTCGAGATCCTGCAGCGTCACCACGGCGGTGCCGGGCGCCAGATACTGGCCGATATCGATCTTCGGAATGCCCACCGTGCCGCCGAAAGGCGCCGTCAACTGCTTCTGGTCGAGCACGGCCTGCAGCTTGGTGACCTGAGAAGCCGAGGCCGAGGCCGCCGCACGCGCCGTGTCCAGCGTCGAGTCGGAGCCGACGCCACGCCTCGTCAGTTCGATGGCGCGGGCCAGCGATGTCTGATCGAGCGCGGCCTGCGCTTTCTGCGCGTCGAGATCGGCGCGCTCGACGGCGTCGTCGAGCTGCAGCAGAACCGCATTGTCGGCCACTTTCTGGTTGGCATGGAAAAGGATGTCCTTGACGATGCCGGTGGTCTCAACCGTCAGGTCAACACCGCGTACGGCCTTGACCGTACCGATCGCCTCGACGCCCGGCGTCCAGGTTGAAGGCTTTGCGATGGTTGTCGACACAGTTGCCGCCGGCGGCTTCATCGATGCGAAATACTGCTTGATGCCGTTGTCGCGCAGGAAGTTGAAGCCGACGATACCGCCGACCACGACAACGAGCACGGCCAGAACCAGAACGATGATAAAGATACGGAGTATGCGCTTGAACAAGGAGGTCCCCTCAGTCGAAATCCGGCGCGAAGCGCGGACATCGGGACACATATCGACTGCGGGTCCCGATTTCAAATAGTGGCGGTCTTACTGTACCGTCTGGACGGTCTTGTCAATTGGGCCTAAGCTTGCCAAGGGAGGCGCCATGAGAGCCCAACGAACGAACTCGCGCGAGAAAATTCTCGCTGCGGCGGCCGATGTCGCACGGGAATCCGGGCCCGGCAGCCTGTCGCTGGAAGCGGTCGCCAGCCGCGCCGGTGTATCGAAGGGCGGGCTGCTCTACAATTTCCCGACCAAGGCCAAATTGATGCAAGGTCTGGTCGAAGGCTATCTGCGTGAATTCGAGCACGCGCTGGACTCCGCCCGCACGAATGACAAGGACGAAAATCCGCTGGCCGTCTACATCAGGCTGTCGGCCAATGATTGCGAGGACAAGCAGCCGTCCGCGTCCTGGATCTTCTCGGCGATCGCCGAGGATCCCGATTTCATGACGCCGATAAAGACATTCAAGCGGCAACTTTTCGAGCGGCTGAAAGGCGAGACGCCTGATCTCAAATCGCTGCTGGTCTGCTACCTCGCCATCGAGGGATTGCGCAGCATGAACCTCTTCGATTCGGATGTCCTGTCGAAAGACGAGCGAGAGCTGCTGGTAACGTCCTTGCTCGAGATTGCCAGATAGGCACGGCTGATCGAGGGGCTCAATCCACGGCGCGCTCGATGTCGCGGCGCAGGACGATCGCGGTTGTCAGGTCCTCGACACCGCCATGACTGGCGATCAGATCGCGCAGCGTGTTCAGCCTGTCGATGGACGGCACCTCGATCTCGACGATGAGATCGAGCTGGCCGCTGACCGATGACACCCGCCGGACTTCCGGATAGCGCGCCAGCTGGTCGAGGATACCGATCGACGGCGTGCGTATCAGCGTGACAAGCAGGAAGGCGCAGATCAGCCCCTTGTCCATCTGACCGATATCGGCGCGGTAACCACGGATGACGCCGCTTTTCTCCAGCGAGGCGACCCGCTCGCTCGTCGCGCTGCGCGACAGGCCGATGCGTCCCGCAAGCGTCTTCAGCGGGATGCGGGCCTCCTTCGACAGGATGCCGAGAATGTCCCTGTCCTTGGCGTCCAGTTCCCTCATCACACCACGCTCCCATCCGCTTCCGTTAATGTGCCGGCCAATGCAGTCATTGTGCCGGCGCAACCGACGCTTTGCCGGATGCCCCATTTTTAAGCCCATGCCAAGCTTTGCGAAAGCAGATGCGGATGGCCGATGACCAATGTTTCCCACCCAGCGCCTCAGTTCTCGCAAAGCGAGGCCATCGATATCGCCGCGCGGCATTTCGGCATTGCCGGCAGCGTCACGCCGCTGGACAGTGAGCGCGACCAGAATTTCAAGCTGACCGCGCCCGACCGGTCGCTGTGGATCCTCAAGATCGTCAACGCCAGCGAGCCGCTCGGCGAGAGCGAATTCCAGACGGCGCTGTTCGACCACCTGGAGCGCAACAGCCCTCATCTCGCCGTGCCGCGTCTCAGGATGACGGCGCGGGGAACATCACTGGCTCATGCCACCGGTGCCGGCGGCGAAGACCATGCCGTGCGCCTGGTGTCGTGGCTTGCCGGCCGGCCGCTGGCCGAGAGCCCGTCCACTGCGGAGCTGCTTGAAAGCCTCGGTGGCGCGCTCGGCCGGTTGGACCGCGCCCTGCAAGGCTTCATCCACCCCGGTGCGCTGCGCACGTTCGACTGGGACATTCGCCGCGCCGGTGCCGCGCGGCAACGCCTTCACCATATCGACGACGACCAGGATCGCTTGTTGCTGGAGCGGTTCCTCGATCATTTCGATGCTGCGATCGCGCCCCGGCTGCCGGCGTTGCGGGCGCAGGTGATCCACAACGATGCCAATGACTGGAATGTGCTGGTCGATCCGGAGCGGCCCGAGCGTGTCGCCGGGCTGATCGATTTCGGCGATGCCTTGCACAGCGTGCTGATCGCCGAGGTAGCCGTCGCCTGTGCCTATGCCATCCTCGATGCCGAGGATCCGATCGCCGCCGCAGCCCGTCTTGCCGCCGGGTTCCATGCCGAATATCCGCTGCGCGAAGAGGAGCTCGATCTGCTCTTCGATCTCATTGCCATGCGTCTCGTCACCTCGGTGACGCTGTCGGCGGCGCGCAAGGAGCGGACCACCGACAATCCCTATCTGTCCATCTCGGAAGCGCCGGCCTGGCGCCTGCTGCGACGCCTGGGAGCGATGAACCGGCGCTTCGCGACGGCGATCCTGCGCCATGCCTGCGGCTTTGAGGCCGCGCCCGGAGCTCGCGCTGTCACGAGCTGGATCGCGGCGAACCGCGCGCAGCTTGCGCCCATCCTCGACCGCCACCCGGCGACGCTTGCCAAGGCGCTGGTGCCTTATGGCGATCCGCAAAATCCGATGACGGTGACATCGGCCGCGCAGCAACCCGACAAGGCGAGCGCATGGTGGGACGCCTATTGCGCCGAGCATGGCATTGCACTCGGCATCGGCCCGTGGGGCGAGGCGCGCTCGGTCTACACCAGCGACATCTTCCACTCTCGGTTCGTCGAAGGCGCCCGCCGCGCCAATCATCTGGGCCTCGATCTTTTCATGCCGGCGGGCACGCGGCTCTACACGCCCCTAGCCGCCACCGTCAGAAGCGTCGAGATCGAGGAGGATCCGCTCGGCTATGGCTGCCTGGTGGCGCTGGAGCATGCCCCGCCGGGGTGTCCGCCCTTCATCACTCTGTGGGGGCATATGGCGCATGAGGCCGGGAGACGGCTGAAGGCCGGCGAGCACCTCGAAGCCGGTGCGCTTGTCGGCGAGATGGGATCACCAGCAGAAAATGGCGGGTGGGCGCCGCATCTGCATTTCCAGATATCGACGGACACAAGCCTCGCCGTGCGCGATATCCTCGGTGTCGGCGAAGAACGCTATCTCCCGGTCTGGCAAGAGCTGTTTCCGGACGCCGCCAATCTGGCCGGCATTCCGCCCGAAGCCTTCCACAAAAGCGGTCGTTCCCGTCCGCAGATCGTTGCCGCGCGCAAGGCGTCGCTGCTGCCCAATCTCTCGATCTCCTATTCCGAGCCGATCAAGTTCGTGCGCGGCGAAGGCGTCTGGCTGATCGACGACACTGGCCGCGCCTATCTCGATTGCTTCAACAATGTCTGCCATCTCGGCCATGCCCATCCCGACGTGGTCGAGGCGATCGCCAGGCAGGCGGCAAAACTCAACACCAACACGCGCTATCTGCACGATGCCATCGTGACCTATGCGGAACGGCTGACGGCGACCTTGCCTGCCGGCCTGTCGGTGGCATCCTTCGCCTGCTCGGGCAGCGAGGCCAACAGCCTGATGCTGCGCATGGCGCGGATCCACACCGGCCGCAGCGAGGCGATCGTGCTCGACTGGGGCTATCACGGCACGACGCAGGAACTGATCGACCTCAGCCCCTACAAATACAAGCGCAAGGGTGGCAAGGGGCGTCCGCCGCATGTGTTCGAGGCGACCATTCCCGACAGCTACCGTGCGCCGGCCGAATGGCCGGTTGGCGAACATGCAAAGCGCTTTGCCGAAAGTGTCGCCGAGCAGATCTCGACTATGGCGAAAGAGGGCCGGGCGCCTGGCCTGTTCCTGGCGGAATCGATCCCCAGCGTTGCCGGCCAGGTGTTCCTGCCGGACGGCTATCTCGCGGAAGTCTACGCGATGGTGCGCGCCGCCGGCGGCATCTGCGCCGCCGACGAGGTGCAGGTCGGCTTTGGCCGCGTCGGCAGCCATTGGTGGGCTTTCGAGACGCAAGGGGTGACGCCCGACATCGTCACCATGGGCAAGCCGATCGGCAACGGCCATCCGATGGCGGCCTTGGTGACGACCACCGAGATCGCCGCCTCGTTCAACAACGGCATGGAGTATTTCAACACTTTCGGCGGCAATCCGGTGTCCTGCGCGGCCGGGCTTGCGGTGCTCGACGTCATCGAGCGGGACAACCTCAGGCGCAATGCGTTGGAGATCGGCGACTATCTCATAGCGCGGTTCAAGACCTTGCAGGCCCGCTACGACAGTATCGGCGACGTGCGCGGCCAGGGGCTCTTCCTCGGCATCGAATTGGTCGAGGACCGCAACAGCAAGGCGCCAGCGACCGCTCTTGCCCGACGCGTCAACGACGGGGTCAGGGCACGCGGCGTGCTGATCGGCACCGAAGGGCCGCACGACAATGTGCTGAAGATGCGCCCGCCGATGATCTTCAGCCGGTCCAATGCCGATCATCTGGTCGGCGTTCTCGACGAGACGCTGGCGGCGGTTCTGGCGGAAGGGACTTAGGGCAGATCCCGCAAGCCCAGGCGGCGCGCGGACGGATTCACGACAGCGATTTTCACGAACTTCCGGCGCTCCACGTGCCGGCGGCAGGAGAGGCTTTTGCCTCATCAAGGGAGGAAACAAATCATGAGACATGCAGTCATCACCGCGCTCGTGCTTGCATCGGCCACGCTGGCCGTTCCGGCGAAAGCGGACACATTCGACATCGTCAAGCAGAGGGGTTCGATCCTGTGCGGCGTCAGCCAGGGCGTTGCCGGTTTTTCGTCACCCGACGACCAAGGGAAATGGGGCGGCTTCGACATCGATTTCTGCCGCGCTGTCTCGGCCGCCGTTTTCGGCGACCCCGACAAGGTGAGCTATGTGGCGCTGTCGACCAAGGAACGCTTCACCGCCCTGCAGGCCGGCACCGTCGATATCCTGTCGCGGCAGTCGACGTGGACGCTGTCGCGTGACACCGGCATGGGCATCCACTTCGCCGGCACCGCCTATTATGACGGCCAGGGCTTCATGGTGCGCAAGGACCTCGGCGTCGACAGCGCGCTCAAGTTGTCGGGAGCCACGGTCTGCGCGGAGCAGGGCACGACCACGGAGCAGAATGTCGCCGACTATTTCACGGCCAACAAGATGAAGTACGAGGCGGTCGTCATCGATTCTGCCGACAGCATCATCAAGGCGTTCGATAGCGGCCGCTGCGACGTCTACACCACGGACGCATCGGCGCTTTATGCGCAGCGCCTGAAGCTGACCAACCCCGCCGCCTTCACCGTGCTGCCCGAGATCATTTCGAAGGAACCGCTCGGCCCGGCCGTTCGCAAGGGCGACGATAAGTGGTTCGACATCGTGCGCTGGACGTTGTTCTCGCTGATCGAGGCGGAAGAGGAAGGCATCACCCAGGCCAATGCGGAAGCCTCGCTGAAGTCACAGAATCCGACGATCCGCCGCTTCCTCGGCGTCGACGGTGACAATGGCCAGCAGCTTGGGCTCGAGCCTGCCTTCGCCTACAACATCGTCGCCAAGGTCGGCAACTATGGCGAGATGTTCGAGCGCAATCTCGGTCAGTCCAGCCAGCTGAAAATAGCGCGCGGCATCAATGCGCTGTGGAACGCCGGCGGCCTGATGTACGCGCCACCGGCGCGCTGAGACCAGAAAGCGGAACGACCGACCGGAGTTGCCGAAGCGTGGTGCCCTTGGGCTCCCGCGCGCCCGGCGATGTCTAGCCTGTTAATCCGGCCTGTTAAAAAGAGGTGGTGATGTGCGGCCTCGCACGTCACCACCTCTGCCGTTTTGAAAGTAAATAAAAACGTTTTTATTTTGGTTGAAAACGTTTTTATGCGATGATACGAATCCCGACATCAGGATGGAATCGTCCATGGCAGAGACCGAAAAATCCGACCGCCGAGAACTTTCGCCGACGATCAAGACGTTGGCGGCCCATACCGGTTATTCGATCGCCACCATTTCCAAGGCCCTGCGGGGATCGCCGGTCGTCGCGCAGCCCACAAGGGACGCTATCGTCGCCGCGGCGCGGGAACTGGGCTATCAGGCGAATGCGCGAGGCATGGCGCTGAGGACGGGCAAGACTTATCGGGCGGCGGTGCTGATGCCGATAACGTCCGCGGCCGGCTATGAATGGGACGGCGTCGAATACACGCAGATCCTCAGCGGCATAAGCCAGGCCCTGGAAGGCAGCGACTATCAACTCTCCGTACACGGCTTCCGGGATTTCGGCGACGCCTTCGACACAGCCCGCCGCATCGTCGACCAGAGCGCGGCCGACGGGCTGATCTTTTCCGGCGTGCAGGCCGACGATCCTCGTATCGATATGCTGGTCGAAAGCGATTTCCCATTCGTGTCGCTCGGCCGTTGCCGCAAGCCCCTCATCTACGCCCATGTCGATGTCGACAATGAGTGGGCGGCGTTCACCGCCACGGCGCGGCTGATCGCGGGCGGACATAGACGTATCGCCCTGATCAACGCCGATCGCCGTCTTTCCTACGCCCTCGACAGGATTGACGGATTTTCGCGCGCCTTTAACGAGGCGGGGCTTGCCGCATCGACGGACCTTGTGGCTGGCGGCGATCTGTCCACCCGCTTCGGCCGTGACAGCGCGCTCAGGCTTCTTGGCTTGCCCAGTCCGCCCACGGCCCTGGTGTGCATCAACGAATCCACCACCCTGGGCGTCCTGTCGGCGCTGGGCAGCCTTGACCGGCGCGTCGGGGTGGATGTCGACGTCATCGCCTATGACGACATCAACGTCAGCGCCTACTTCACCCCGCCGATCACGACGTTCTACCAGCCAATCGAACTTCTCGGCCGCAAGCTGGGCGAGTTCCTGCTGCGGCGCATGGCGGGCGAGGACCCGGCCAAGCTCGCCATGGTCTCGAGGCCCGAGCTCATCGGCCGGCAGCCGGACAATCTCGGCGGGCGAAACCGCCGCTAATCATCAAAATGGGAGGAAGAGCATGAAGAAGATCCTGATCGGACTTGCGCTGGCGCTGTTGACGGCCGGCGCTGCCAGCGCCGCCGACCTTGGCGGCAAGGTGCTGAAGGTGGGTTCCGACACCACTTCGCCGCCGATGGAAAGCGTCGACACGGCGACCGGCCAGATCGTCGGCTTCGACGTCGATGTGATCAAGGCGGTCTGCGGCAAGATCAACTGCAAGGCTGAATTCGTCACCACCGGCTGGGACGGCATCTTCGCGGCTCTCGACCAAGGCAGTTTCGACCTGGTCGCCTCCGGCGTGTCCATCACCGATGAACGCAAGAAGGCCATGGATTTCTCGGACCCCTACATCGTCAACAGCCAGGCTGTCCTCATGCGCGTGGAAGACGAGGGCTTGTCCCTCGATGACTTCAAGGCAAAAGGCAAGAAGCTCTCGGCGCAGGCCAACACCACCGACGCACAGGTCGCCGAAAGCATCGTCGGCAAGGACAATGTGGTCGCGTATGACAGTTTCGCGGCCTCCGTCATCGCGCTGAAGAACAAGGACGTGGACGGCGTTGTAATCAACGGCGCCAATGCCGCCGCGTATGAAAAGGAATTTGCGGGTGAGCTGGTCGTGCCGATCCGGGATCTCCAGTCCGATCCGCTGGGGTTGGTCTTCCGCAAGGGCGACGAGAATGTCGCCGCCTTCAATGAAGGGCTGAAGGCGATCAAAGCCGACGGCAGCCTCGACGTGCTGATCGCCAAATACTGGGGCGCTAAATAGCTGCTTGAAAGGCTCCGGCGCCTGGCGCCGGAGCTGTCGTTGGGGAGGACGGGACCGGATGCAGTTTCTGATGCGCCTGCGGCCGAGCAATCTGATCATCGTCGCGGCATTGCCGTTCATCGTCTATCTCTTTGCTTCGTCGGCAAACTACCAGCGCTCGCTTCGCGCCATCCTCGGCGTGGAGAACGGCTCGTCGGCCTTCGTGCCCGGCTTCCTGACGCTGGCTGTCGCTTTTTCCGCCGGCCTTGCCGTGTTCGTGTTTTCGCGCGCTTCGTCCAGATCGCCTCGTCTTGCGACGATTGCCGCCGGGATCAATCTTGCCGCCGCCGTGCTGCTTGCGACAACCGGCCTGGTCTATCCCTTTATGGCATCGGTCGTGGCGAACGCTGTCGATCCGTTCACCTCCGATCTGGTGGTTCAGGGCGTTACGCCGCGGCGATTGACGGATGCCGCCGACCTCATGGTGCACGGCCAGGCCGCACTCCTGTTGCGAGCCTATCTCGGCCTGACGGTCGTGATCCTCGGTGCGTTCTTCATCGCCGCCCGCAACGGGACCGGTAAGGCGACGTATCGTTTTTCCCGCCTCGTGCTGGCGGTGGTGAACGGCGCCGGCTTGGTCTTCATCCTGCTTTTCGCGCATATCGCATTCGCGGCGGGTGTTGCCACGACGATCCGCGCGGCCGTCGCGGCCTACATGCTGGCGGCCATGATGGGGTTGCTCTGGGTTGGGCTCCTCAAGCTCAAATACAGCTGGCGGGCAGACCTGATCTGCATCGTGGCAACCATCCTCATGATCTGCGCCGCCGCGTGGTTCCTGCTTCAGCCGCGCGAAAGCTTTGTGCTCGTGGGTTCTCTCGCCGGGAAGGTCGCAGTCACGCCCGGCACGCCGTCCGGCATACTTGACGCCGTCCGCTACGGGCAATTTCCCGGCGGCCCCGACAGCGAGGTGCCGCTGCGCACCTCTCGCGGCGCGCCGGAAGCGATCGATGCGATCGGCAAGATCCCCGGCGTCAGCGCAGCGCTTGTCCCGGCGGCAACAGCGCCGGCCAGCTTGCCGGTGCTGTGGCAGACGGACGCGTTGAACGATCGCGACAGGGCGTTCGGCATCACGCTCGCCGCGCTGGCGATCGTGCTTGGCCTGCTGACCTTCGGCGGCCATATCCACCGCAGGCATCCGCTCTCGATCGGGTCGGAGTTCGTCGTCGATACGATCCGCGGCATCCCGATGCTGGTTATCGTGCTCTATGTCGGCCTGCCGCTCGCCGGAGCGCTCAAGGATGCGACCCAGGGCGTGGTCGATCCGCCGAACCTGGTGCGCGGCATTGCCGCCATGGCGCTCGCCTATTCGGCCTATCTGGCCGAGATATTCCGTTCCGGCATCAATGCAATCCCCGCCGGCCAGATCGAGGCCGCGCACAGCCTTGGTCTGAACGGCTGGCGTACCGCCCGGCTGGTCGTGCTGCCGCAGGCTTTCCGCATCATCATCCCGCCGCTCGGCAACGAACTAATCGCAATCCTCAAGGACACGTCGCTGCTGTCGATCCTGTCTATCCGCGACATCACGCAGCGTATGCGGGAATTCCAGTCGGCAAGTTTCCTGCCGTTCGCGCCCTACAACTCAGCCGCCATCTTCTACATTTTCCTGACGCTGGCCGCGGCAAGCCTCGTCAGCACCATCGAGAGAAAATATGACATCAAGCACCGATAACGCTCGACGGACCCTCGAAGCCCGCGCCTCCGGACTGGTCTTCCCGCACGGCTTCGTGTTCGGCGCCGCGACGGCAGCCTATCAGATAGAGGGTGCGCATGACGCGGATGGCAAAGGCGAAAGCATCTGGGACCGGTTCTGCCGCGTTCCCGGCGTGATCGTGGACGGTTCGAACGGTGATGTCGCCTGTGACCATTATCATCGCTGGAAGGAGGATATCGCCCTGCTCAAGGCGCTCGGCCTTGGTGCGTATCGCTTTTCCCTCGCATGGACACGGCTTCTTCCGGAAGGTCTTGGTGAGGCCAACGCTAGGGGTATCGCCTTCTACGACCGGCTGATCGACGACCTGCTTGAAGCCGGTATCGAGCCCTATGCAACGCTCTATCACTGGGATCTTCCGCAGGCGCTGCAAGACCGTGGCGGCTGGTATAGCCGCGAAACGGCCATCGCCTTTGCCGATTATGCCCGGCTTGCCGCCCGCAGCTACGGTGATCGCGTCAAGAGATGGACGACGCTCAACGAGCCTTGGACGTTCTGTTGGTCGGGACACGCGACCGGTGAGGATGCGCCGGGATTGCGGGACGGCGTGAAAGGCGGCGTGACCGCCAGCCATTATGCCTTGCTGGGACATGGCCTGGCTGTTCCAGCCATCCGGGCCGAGGTGGCGGACGCCTGCGTCGGCATCGTGTTCGATCTCAATGTCGCGGAGGCCGCTACCGACGATCCACGCGATGTCGCGGCGGCACGGCGCTTCGATGGCGCCCAGAACCGCTGGTTTCTCGATGCCGTCTTCAAGGGCGCATACCCGCAGGACATGCTGGCGCTCTACGGCGATCTGCTGCCGCCGATCCAGGCGCAAGACAACGAGATCATCGCCGCGCCGGTAGATTATCTGGGCATCAATATCTACCGCCGCTCGGTGATCGCGGCGGGTGATGAACTGGCGCCGCTCAGCTATCGGCGGGTGCAGCCAGAAGGCATCTATTCCGCGGTCGACTACGAAATCTGGCCTCGCTGCATGTATGATATCCTGCGCTATGTGAATGACCGCTACGCACCGCCGGCGATCTACATTTCCGAGAACGGCGTCGCCACGATGCCGGAGACTGTTGGCGAAGACGGGTGTGTCTGGGACGATCTGCGCGCTGCGTACTACGTCGATCACCTGGAGCAAGTGGCCAAGGCGGCGGCCGAGGGTGTGCCGGTGCGCGGTTATTTCGCCTGGACGCTGACCGATAATTTCGAGTGGGCCTATGGCTATACCACGCCCTTCGGCATCACCCATGTCGATTTCGCCACACAGCAACGCCACATCAAATATTCCGGCGGCGTCTACGCCATGATCGCCCGGCAGGAGACCGCGCCCGTCGCGAAGAGCGCCTGATTTGGCCGGAGACGGGCAAGGCGACCGCATGGTCCTCATAACCGGCGCTGGCCGCGGCCTCGGCCGCGAACTGGCACGGCAATACGCCCAAGATGGCTGGCGCGTGATCGCTTGCGGGCGCACCCCTCCGGCCCAAAGGTTCGAACGTAGCATCGAGTTCCAGCCACTCGATGTCGCCGATCCGACTTCCATCTTCGACCTTGCCACGCGTCTCGCCGGCAGGCCGCTGGATGTGCTTGTCAACAACGCCGCCATCCGCAGCGAAATCAGTGGCCTGCACGATTTCGCCCCGGACGAATTCCTGAAGGTTATGCGGACGAACACGCTTGGCCCACTGTTGCTGGCGAGGGCCCTGCGCCCGAACCTGGTTGCGGGGCGCATGCGGATCATCGCCAACATCGGCAGCCGCGCCGGTTCGATGGCGGAGGGGCTGCTCGACGACTACGATAACGATTATGCCTACCGCTGCTCAAAGGCTGCGCTCAACATGGTGGGCGCCCAGCTGGCGCAGGATTTGCTTGCCGACAGGATAACGGTGCTGTCGCTGCATCCGGGCTGGGTGAAGACGGATATGGGTGGCGATCAGGCGGTCCTGGCGGTCGAGGACAGCGCGCGGGGCCTGCGCAGGGTCATCGACGACGCAACGCCCAGGGATAGCGGCTCCTTCCGGACTTTCGATGGCGTGCATATCGGATGGTAGCCGCATGGCACATCCGCCGTGTTCGCCGGCGTCATACAGGGTTCATCGTGCGGACATAGCGTCTTTCTCAGTTCTTTGCTGCGATGCAATAGGAGTGGGACATGGTGGACATAGTTTCTAGTGAGGCGGGTATTCCGAGACCGGATCATCCGCTAGATCAATCGGGCAGCGCGAAGTGGTTCCTGCCGGCCTTCGGCGTGCTGGTGCTCGTCGGTATCGTCTATGTCGGCTATGCGCTCAGCCAGGATCTGGCGGTGGCCAAGACCGTGCCGTGGATCCTGCTCGGCATCGCCTTGCTGATCGCGCTCGGCTTCGAGTTCGTCAACGGTTTCCACGACACCGCCAATGCGGTGGCGACAGTCATCTACACACGCTCGATGCCGGCCGAATTCGCCGTCATGTGGTCGGGCGCCTTCAATTTCCTCGGGGTGCTCACCTCGAGTGGCGCGGTCGCCTTCGGCATCCTGTCGCTGCTGCCGGTGGAGCTGATCCTGCAGGTCGGCTCCTCCTCCGGCTTTGCTATGGTGTTCGCGCTGCTCGTTGCCGCGATCTTGTGGAATCTCGGCACCTGGTTCCTCGGCCTGCCGGCGTCGAGCTCGCACACGATGGTCGGCTCGATCATCGGCGTGGGTCTCGCCAACCAGTTCATGGCGCCAGCCGGCAGCGCCACCAGCGGCGTCGACTGGTCGCAGGCGACCAATGTCGGCGTGACCTTGCTGGTGTCGCCGATCATCGGCTTTTTCGCCGCCGCGATCCTGCTCTATGCAATGAAGCTTCTCATCCGCAATCCGGCGCTTTACGAAGCCCCGAAAGGCAACGCCCCGCCGCCCTGGTGGATCCGCGCCCTGCTGATCTTCACCTGCACCGGCGTCAGCTTTGCGCACGGCTCCAACGACGGACAGAAAGGCATGGGCCTGATCATGCTGATCCTGATCGGTGTCGTGCCGACGGCCTATGCGCTGAACCGCACCCCCGACATCAACTATCTCGAAGCCTACAAGTCGGCGTCGGTCAGCGTCGAAACGGCGCTGGGGAAATATGCCAAGCCAGGTATCACCGTCACTGATGCCAAGGCAGCTGTCCAGGACGCCGTGCGCACCAGGACCTGGAGCGACCAGACGACGGTCGCGCTGCAGACCTATATCCACAGTACGACGGCGGGCCTGCAGCCCTATGCCTCGGTCGAAACGGTGCCGACCGACCTGGTCAGCAACGCCCGCAACGACATCTATCTGATCGGCGAGGCGCTCAAGCTGATCGACAAGAAGAAGCTGCTGCCGATGGAGGCCGCCGATCTGAAAGCGGTCACCGACTATCACAAGGCGGTCGACAACGCGACGAAGTTCATCCCGATCTGGGTGAAAGTCGCCGTTGCGCTGGCGCTCGGCCTCGGCACGATGGTCGGCTGGAAACGCATTGTCGTCACGGTCGGCGAGAAGATCGGCAAGAGCCATCTGACCTACGGCCAGGGTGCGGCGGCCGAACTCGTGGCGATGGTGACCATCGGCATGGCCGACCGGCTGGGGCTGCCGGTGTCGACAACCCATGTGCTGTCGTCGGGTGTCGCCGGAACGATGGCGGCGAACGGTTCGGGGCTGCAATGGGCGACGGTACGCAATTTGCTGCTTGCCTGGGTACTGACGCTGCCGTGCTCGATCACCCTCGCCTTCGTGTTGTTCATCATCTTCCGCCAGGTGTTCTGAGAGACCGTTTGGAAACTCTACTCTGGCGGCCATTTGGTGGCGTTTTCTGCGCTTTCGGTGCTCACGGACCAATGTCCGCTGCGCTCCGGTTCTCGAAACCACCACCAAATGACTCGCCAGAGCGAGTTTCGAAACAGTCTCTGAGCACAGTCACGCATGGACATGGAAACGGCGCCGGGTTCGGCGCCGTTTTCGTTTGGGGCCTAGCTCGTTCCGGGCTGTGTTTGACCTCTTGTCATTCAAGGCAATGCCTTCAGGCATATTCCTATGCGCTGAAGGCATTGGCCGGTGTGAGCTGTGGGTTTTGCCGATGGCCTTCGTCCGGCCAACGCCCCGGCGAAGATCTCAGGTCGGATCTTCGCGATGCAGATCGTGGATGGCGACGCCGTCGACATTGGTCGGCATGGTCAGCCACTGGCGATGGCGCAAGGTGCGCTGCGTGTCCTCAAGCCCTGTATCCCAATGCTCGCGCATCGAGGTGCCTGAGAACTCATAGTCCTTGGCGTGACCCTCATAGCCTTTGTGCTGGTAGATCAGATGCACGATGTTGACAATGCCGGCGTCCGAATAGTCCTCGATCAGCGCTTCCTCGGCCGGCGTCCGCAACTCCTTCGGCACCCGTTTCAGCGCATCGAGCAGGCGCATCTTGAGGCCATGGATGCGTTTGAAATTGTCGGTGTTCTGCCGCGTGCGGCTCGAATACATGATGTCCTTGTGGCGGGACAACACGTCCGGCATGCTGCGCGGCAGCACGCCACGCGCGCTGAACAGGTCGACCTGGAAGACCAGCGAAGAACGGTCCTCTTCCTGGTCGAGCAGATACTGCAGCGGCGTGTTGGAGACGATGCCGCCGTCCCAGTAATATTCGCCTTCGATGCGGATCGACGGGAAGGCGGGCGGCAGCGCGCCGCTGGCCATGATGTGCTCTGGCTCGATGCGGACCTTGTCGGTGTCGAAATAGACGAAGTTGCCGGTCCGAACATTGACCGCGCCGACGCTCAGCCGCTTCTTGCCGTCGTTCAAGATGTCGAAGTCGATCAGGCTTTCCAGCGTCTCCTTCAATTCGGCTGTGTCGTAGAAGCTGGTGGCGCCCTCGGCGCCCGATTGCTCGATCCACGGATTGGGGTTGCGCGGCTTGAAGAAACCCGGCTGCCCCATGACCATGGTCATCCACGAGCTGGTACGGTTGCGGATGTCGCGATAGATGTCGCCTTCCGGCGTATAGGCCCATATCTTGCGGCCCGAAATCGTCTGCCAGAATTGCTCGAGCCGCTGCAGGCGGCGGCTTGATTCATTGCCGGCGATGATCGCCGCATTGATGGCACCGATCGACACGCCGGAAAGCCAGCTCGGCTCGCAGCCGGCGTCGGCCAGCGCCTGGTAGACCCCGGCCTGATAGGCGCCGAGCGCGCCGCCCCCCTGAAACACCAGCGCGATGCGGTCATACTGCGCCGAGATCTCCGCGATGGTGGCGGTGGCCTCCTTCTTGCGATTGCGTTCGAGCACGGCTTTGGTCTCCGACTTTTGTTTGGGCACGATCTCTAGCGAAAACCGGTTCCCGCTTTTCGGGATCATGTCTGAATGGCTGATGCGCTCAGGTGCGGTCGGCGAGATAGTCGTGAACCACTTCGCCCAGTCCAAGCGTCAGGTCGGCGGTGAAGTGGACTGATGACACGATGTCGAGCACCGGCAACCGCGCCACGTCGGCCATGACGTGCGGCCGCAAATCGAGTGCGGCGGGCGCTGTCCAGGCTTCCTTCAGCGTGATGTCGGTGAGGTGGTAGCGGACCAACTCGCAGATGCGCGGAGTGCCGTCGACATGCGGGATGATCTTGATCAGGAAATTGGGCGCCGCCAGCGAAGCGAGGACAGAACCGTGATCGGTGGCCTTGTGCTTGTAGCCCATCGTGCCGGTGGCGCACAGAACGCTGCCATAGTGTAGCGTGCCGACGATCACCTCGCCTTCATGCACGATCTTGGGGCTGGCGAGCTTCTTGGGAAAACCCCAAAGCTCGCGGCCGCCGGCGATGGGCGCATCGTCATCGAGATACATCGAATGGACGTAGGCGCCATGCTCACCCTTGTAGCGCACCGGGATGACCTGGCCGGTCTCGGTGTAATCGCCGAAGCCGGTCGAATCCGGCATGCGGATGAACTCGTACTTGACCAGCGGCTCGTCGATTTCCAGCGGCTCCGGCACCACGGCCTCAAGCGCCTCGCGCGTCGTGCGATAGGTGATGATGATATATTCGCGGTTGAAGAAACGGTACGGCCCGGGCGGGAAGGAGGGGTTAGTCAGCGGCATCGCATAGGCGCGCTTCACGACATCGGCGATCTGCAAGGCTGTAGCCCCATTCGGTTCAGGAATGACTGCGCGAATGCGCTCCGAATTATGTTGCACGGCACCATGACAGTGCCGTGTCAGCCGCCTGACAGGCCCGTCGACGCCGTCGCAACACTGTAATCGCACCGACATATGACCGTGGCAGTGTCATGGTGCGGCGCACAAGCCGCCACGTTCATTCCCTCCTACCTCCTGCGAGATCATCATGGGTTTCCTGTCTTCAAAGAACGCGCTCGTCACCGGCTCGACCAGTGGCATTGGCCTGGCCATCGCCCGCGCCTTCGCCGCCGAAGGCGCCAACGTCACCATCAACGGTCTCGGCGACGCGGCTGCCATCGAGCAGGAGCGGGCCGGCATCGAGAAGGATTTCGGCGTCAAGTGCCGTTACTCCGATGCCAACATGATGGACGGCGCGGCGGTGAGCGCCATGGTGCACGAGGCTGAGGCAGCGTTCGGCAGTCTCGACATCCTGGTCAACAATGCCGGCATCCAGCATGTCGCGCCGATCGAGGAGTTTCCAGACGACAGGTGGGAAGCCATCATCCGCATCAACCTGCTCGCGGCGTTCTACGCCATCAAGGCTGCACTCCCCGGCATGAAGGCGCGCAAATGGGGCCGCATCATCAACACGGCTTCAGCGCATGCGCTGGTCGCCTCGCCGTTCAAGTCCGCCTATGTGTCGGCCAAGCACGGCATATCAGGCCTGACCAAGACGGTGGCGCTGGAAGCGGCGCTCGACGGCGTCACCGTCAACGCGATCGCGCCAGGCTATGTCTGGACGCCACTGGTCGAAAGGCAGATCCCGGACACGATGAAGGCGCGCGGCATGACCGAGGAACAGGTCAAGCATGACGTGCTGCTCGCCGCACAGCCGACCAAGGAATTCGTTACCGTCGACGAGCTTGCGGCGCTGACGCTGTTCCTGTGCTCGGACTCAGCCAAGCAGATCACCGGCACGACCCTGCCGATGGACGGCGGCTGGACGGCACAGTAAAGCGGAGTCGAGGCGTTTCGTTTGCCGGCTGATGTCGCGCCGCGCCAGCAAGAAGGCATTCCGAGTAGGGTCATGAAAATCATCCAGGTCTCCGATCCGCATCTGATGACACCGGGCGGTCTTCTGTACGGTTCCGATCCGCTCTCCAGGCTGGACGCCTGCCTTGCCGACATAAGCCGCAACCATGCCGATGCCGAATTGGTGGTGATTTCCGGCGACTTGACCAATGACGGCGAACGGGCCGCCTACGTTGCGCTGAAGGAAAGACTGGCGGGGTTCGTTCCGCCTTGCCGACTGATGCTCGGCAATCATGACGACCGAGCGCTGTTTGTCGAGATGTTCCCGAAAGCTGCCACCGAGCGCGGTTTCGTCCAGAGCGTTGTCGAGACAAGCGAGGGTCGCCTGATCCTGCTCGACACGCTGGACAGCGGCCATGTCGAGGGCAGGCTTTGCGACGCGCGCCTGCGCTGGCTGGGCGAGAGACTGGAAGAGGCGCGCGACTGGCCGGCCTTCCTGTTCATGCACCATCCGCCGTTCAGGATTCACATCCCCGAACTTGACCGGGTCATGCTCACTGACGCCGATGCGTTGCACGATGTCCTGCTGCGTCACGGCAATGTCCGTCATATCTTCGCCGGACATGTCCATCGGCTGATCGCCGGCAGTTGGCGCGGCATTCCCGTCAGCACGCTACGCAGCACCAACCATCAGACCGCGCTCGATTTTTCGAACAGCTGGAGCCTTGGCCACGAGCCTCCCGCCTATGCCGTGATCTTGATCGATGCGGACGGGGTGGTCGTCCATTTCCACGATTTTCCCGTCGGTGTGGCGGAATAACACCCGTTACCCACGGCACCAGCTTCTCCGGTGCGATGGACGCGACTTCTCGCTGGCCAAAACTCATTGCTGGTGCTGGACGTCGCGCGCTGCCGTGTCTCTTGCGGCGAGGAAAGCGATGATCTCAGCGTCGATCGCATCCATGTTGGCCGCACGGAACTTCTCATGCGCGCCAGGCATGACGACCGTTTTCATAGTGGCCATGTCGGATGCCCAGCCCTTGTATTGCGCCACTGTCGTGGCGCCCCATTCGGAACTGGCGAGAATGAGGATATCGCAGGGATAGGACGAGGGCACGAATCCGGCCGCTGCCTGCAAGAGCGCGCTCTTGAACGCCTTCCTGCGCAGATGTCGCCCAAGGCGCGTCTGTCCCAGGCCTAACGCGCTGAGCCCATCGCGCAACAGGCGCCAGTAGGTCACCTTGCGGGCGATCTGGCGACGCCTGCTCTCGGTCATGCGATCGTCCGGCATCGGTTTCAGCCAGGCCGAGCCGGGCGAGGGCGGATCGATGAGCACGAGCGCCGGCCGCTTGCCGGTCGCTTCATGGCTCAGCCGGCCGACCTCGATCGCCAGCAGGCCACCTGCGCATATGCCGCCAACGATGTCGGGATGCTGGCCGGTCACCGAAGTGAGTGCTTCAAAGTAGTTGGAGCTGAATTCGGCCATGCTGGAATAGGGCGTCTCGCCGGGCTCGAGCCCCATGCCGCGCACGGCCATGACGGCGTATTTCTGCTTCAGTCGCTTGCCGAAACGATTGGCGAACAGGGCCGAGCCGGAAATGCCATGGATCATGGCGATCGGCTCATGGCCGACATTGCCCGACACCGGCACGATCAGTTGACGGGCAGGATGGACCGGCACCAGCGCTGCGATCAGCCGGCCGAACTCGCGCGGTGTCTGCGCCCCGAGCAGGACAGAGGTCTGCAACTTGACGCCGAACCGCTTCTGCACGGCTAGTACCAAAGTCTCGGCCGTCAGCGAGTCGCCGCCGAGATCGAAGAAGTTGTCGTCGAGCTGAACCGTCGGTATTTGCAGTTCCGCGGCGAAGATGCCGGCGATCGCATGCGCCGGGCCATCGCCCGGCAGCGCGGCGGGCCGCACCCATTGTTGAACGTTCATCGGAAAGCCCCTAACCGATGCCTCTATGCGCCTTTTACGCACTGACAGTCCAGCGAACAACCCCGGCTGCCTTGTGCCGGGAGAAGCGGCGTCAAATCGCCTGACTTCTATGGGGTTCATCCGGGCCTGCGGTGAACCGCTTGACTGCGCGACATCAGGCTTTGCCCAGCGCTTTTTCGCCCCCGCCCGGGCTGCCGGGAAAGTGCCCTAAATGCGCACGGATTTGGACATTAGTCTTGACAGAAATACAGATGTTCAATACCCGTCAAGCAATTGAACAAGCCTGCAATGTGGGAGGAATAAGCGGTATGGCTTCCAATGTTTCGTTGACGGGTCTTGCCCGCGATCTCGAGGAACGCGCCAAGTCGGGCAAGCCTATCCGCATCGGCCTGATCGGCTCCGGCGAGATGGGAACCGACATCGTCACCCGCGTCGCCCATATGTCAGGCATCGAGATCGGCGCCATTTCCGAACTGAACCTGCCCGCGGCCAGCAAGGCGGTCGATATCGCCTTCCAGGAAACCGGGCATGCGCGCGAAGTCTCGAACGCGTCGGCGATGACGGCGGCGATGGAGGCTGGCAAGGTGGCGGTCACCAATGATGCCAGCCTGGTCATCAACAATGATCTGATCGACGTCGTCATCGACGCCACCGGTGTTCCCGCCGTCGGCGCGGAGATCGGGCTGCGCGCCATGGAACATGGCAAGCACCTGGTGATGATGAATGTCGAGGCCGATGTCACCATCGGCGCCTATCTGAAGAGCGAGGCCGACCGGCTCGGCGTCACCTATTCGCTGGGCGCCGGCGATGAGCCGTCTTCCTGCATGGAGCTGATCGAGTTCGTCTCGGCCATGGGGCATCCGATCGTTGCTGCCGGCAAGGGCAAGAACAATCCGCTCAACATCGACGCCATTCCCCCCGACTATGAGGAGGAAGCCAAGCGCCGGCACATGAATGTGCGCATGCTGGTCGAATTCGTCGATGGCTCCAAGACCATGGTCGAGATGGCGGCGATCGCCAATGCCACCGGGCTGGTTCCCGACAAGGCCGGCATGCATGGCCCGGCGGCGACGCTTGGCGAGTTGTCCAAGGTGCTGGTGCCGCAGAAGGATGGCGGCGTGCTGTCGAAGGTTGGCGTTGTCGACTATTCGATCGGCAAGGGTGTCGCGCCCGGCGTCTTCGTCGTCGCCGACATGTCGCATCCGCGCATCTCGGAGCGCATGGAAGATCTGAAGATGGGCAAAGGCCCGTACTTCACCTTCCACCGTCCCTATCATCTGACCTCACTGGAGGTGCCGCTGACCTGCGCCCGCGTCGTGCTCTACGGCAAGGCCGACATGGTGCCGCTGGCGAAGCCCGTGGCAGAGGTCTGCGCGGTGGCCAAGAAGGACATGAAGCCGGGCGAGAAGCTCGATGCGATCGGCGAATATTGCTACCGCGCCTGGATCATGACGACGCCGGAGGCGCGCGCCGCCAAGGCCATTCCCTGCGGCCTGCTGCAGGGCGGCTCGGTCACCCAGCCGATCAAGAAGGGCGAGCTCATCACCTATGCGAATGCCGCTCCCGCAGCGGGCTCCAAGATCGCCGAACTGCGCGCGCGCCAGGACAAGCTCGTCTACGGGTCCGTGGGAGCGTGATCATGGCCGGAGCCAGCAAAGCCGTCACTGATAGTCGCGCCAATCTGCCCTTCGTCTACCGCCAGTACAGCGCCGAGCAGCTCAGGCAGGTGCTCTACAAGATGTACCTCATCCGCCGCTTCGAAGAGGGCGCGGAGGAGTGCTACACGCGCGGCCTCATCCACGGCACTATGCACCTGTCGATCGGCCAGGAAGCCAGCGCCATGGGCATCTGCATGCCGCTTGCCGAGGATGACCAGATCACCTCGACGCATCGCGGCCATGGCCACTGCATCGCCAAGGGCGCCGAGGTCAAGCGCATGTTCGCTGAGTTCTTCGGCAAGACCACCGGTTACTGCAAGGGCCGTGGCGGCTCGATGCATATCGCCGATGTCGGCAAGGGCAATCTCGGCGCCAACGGCATCGTCGGCGGCGGCATCCCGATCGCCGTCGGGGCGGCACTGTCCTCCAAGATGATGAAGACCGGCAAAGTCGTGGTCTCGTTCTTCGGCGATGGCGCCAACAATGAAGGCGCCTTCCACGAGGCGCTGAACATGGCCGCGATCTGGAAGCTGCCGGTGATCTTCGTCTGCGAGAACAACGGCTACGGCATGTCGACATCGACGGCCCGCTCGACCGCCGTCAAGAATATCGCCGAACGCGCCGCCGCCTATTCGATGCCGGGCGTCATCGTCAACGGCAACATCTTCTCCGAGGTCGCCGAGGCGTCGCATCAGGCTGTCGCCCGAGCCCGCGCGGGCGAGGGGCCGACGCTGATCGAATCCAAGACCTATCGCCATAGGGGCCATTCCAAGAGCGACCGCAACCGCTATCGCACCAAGGAGGAGATCGAGGACTGGATGTCGAATCGCGACCCGATCACCCTGTTTGAAAGCGAGCTCAGGGAATTCGGCTTCATCGACAACAAGGGCATCGAAGCCATTCGCGACGCCGTGGCGCAAGAGATCGCCGACGGCATCGAGTTCGCCAAGGCGAGCCCGTCGCCTGACGTTCGCGACACGGGCAATTATGTCTATACGGAGCAGGCGTGATGGACGCGATGGTGCGTGAACTGAGCTACGCCCAGGCGATCCAGGAGGCCATGGCGATCGCCATGGACATGGACGAACGCGTCTTCCTGATGGGCGAGGATATCGGCGTCTATGGCGGCGCCTTCCAGGTGACCGGCGATCTGGTCGAGCGTTTCGGCACCGAGCGGGTAATCGACACGCCGATTTCGGAGTTGGGCGGGGCGGGCGTCGCCGTCGGTGCTGCGCTGACCGGCATGCGGCCGATCTTCGAATTCCAGTTTTCCGATTTCGCCACGCTGGCCATGGAGCAGATCGTCAACCAGGCGGCCAAGATGCGCTTCATGCTGGGCGGCGAGGTTTCGGTTCCCGTGGTGATGCGCTTTCCCGCCGGTTCCGGCACCGGTGCGGCGGCCCAGCACAGCCAGAGCCTGGAAGCCTGGCTCGGCCATGTGCCGGGCCTGAAAGTCATCCAGCCGGCGACGCCCTATGATGCCAAAGGCATGCTTTTGGCGGCGGTCGCCGATCCCGATCCGGTGATGATCTTCGAGCACAAGCTGCTCTACAAGATGAAAGGCCCGGTGCCCGAAGGCTATTACACCGTGCCGATCGGCAAGGCCGATATCCGCCGCGAGGGCCGGGATCTGACCATCGTCGCCACCTCGATCATGGTGCAGAAGGCGCTCGACGCCGCTGCCGCGCTGGAGAGCGAAGGCATCGACGTCGAAGTCGTCGATCTCAGAACCATCAGGCCGATGGACAAGCAGACCGTCATCGACAGCGTCAAGAAGACGTCGAGGTTGATGTGCGTCTACGAAGCGGTCAAGACGCTGGGCATTGGCGCCGAGGTCAGCGCCATGATCGCCGAGAGCGAGGCGTTCGACTATCTCGATGCGCCGATCGTGCGGCTGGGCGGCGCCGAGACGCCGATCCCCTACAATCCGGAACTCGAGAAAGCGACGGTGCCGCAAATTCCCGACATCATCACTGCCGCGCGCGACCTCGTGAAAGGGGTCCGCTGACCCATGCCGACCGAAGTCATTCTTCCCAAGGTCGACATGGACATGGCGACCGGACAGATCTCACGCTGGTTTGCCGAGGAAGGCGCGCACGTCAAGAAGGGCGATGTGCTGTTCGAGATCGAAACCGACAAGGCGGCGATGGAGATCGACGCGCCGGCCAGCGGCGTCTTGCGCGACGTCACTGGCAAAGAGGGGGTAGACATTGCTGTCGGTGCTGCCGTGGCGTGGATTTATGCCGACGGTGAAAGCTATGCGCCAATCTCCCCCCTCGAGGGGGAGATGTCGGCGAAGTCGACAGAGGGGGTCGCTTCAGAAGGCACTGCCTTTGCGCCGAGTCCGGTCGAACCGACCCCACCCGACCGGCCCTTGGCCGGCCACCCTCCCCTCAAGGGGGAGGGGGAAACCCGCGCGACACCTTTGGCGCGGCGCCTTGCCCGTGAGGCGGGCATCGTTCTTTCCAACATATCAGGCACAGGCCCATACGGCCGCGTGGTCAAGGCGGACATCGACGCCGCACTTTCCTCCCCCCTTGAGGGGGAGGTGTCCGCGAAACGGACGGAGGGGGTCGCCTCAGAAGGCACCACCTTCGCGCCGAGCCCAGTCGAAACGACCCCACCCGACCGGCCCTTGGCCGGCCACCCTCCCCTCAAGGGGAGGGGGACGTCCTGCGCTTGTTCGAGGCTGGCTCCTATGACCTCGTCCCGCATGACAATATGCGCAAGACCATTGCGCGCCGGCTGGTCGAGGCCAAGACCACCATCCCGCATTTCTACCTGACGCTCGACTGTGAGCTCGATGCGCTGCTGGCGCTGCGCACGCAGATCAATGCGGCAGCGCCAGTGAAGAAGACCGACAAGGGCGACGCACCCGCCTACAAGCTGTCGGTCAACGACATGGTCATCAAGGCGATGGCGCTGGCGCTGAAGGCGGTGCCCGATGCCAATGCGTCATGGACCGAAAGCGCCATGGTCAAGCACAAGCATGCCGATGTCGGCGTTGCCGTGTCGATCCCCGGTGGGCTGATCACGCCGATTATCCGCAAGGCGGACGAAAAGACGCTGTCCACCATCTCCAACGAGATGAAGGATCTGGCCAGCCGCGCGCGCAGCCGCAAGCTGAAGCCGGAAGAGTATCAGGGCGGCACCACGGCGGTGTCCAATCTCGGCATGTTCGGCATCAAGGATTTTGCCGCAGTCATCAACCCGCCGCATGCGACCATCCTGGCGGTCGGTGCCGGCGAGGAGCGGGCAGTGGTCAAGAACGGCGAGATCAAGATCGCCACCGTGATGTCGGTGACGCTGTCGACCGACCACCGCGCCGTCGACGGTGCGCTTGGTGCAGAACTGCTGGTCGCCTTCAAGCGGCTGATCGAGAACCCGATGGGCATGCTGGTCTAGGACCTGTCGAGGCCGCGAAACCCTCGGGTGAGGGCGGGGCCAGATGCATCGAAGGATCGCCAGCCCGCCAGAGGGCCATGAGGCTCGTGGAACGCCGGTTCCGCGGGCCATAATTGTTCTGCCGTGAGAGCGTTTCGCGCGAAGCTGTTGCCTGATCGGGTCGCGCATGCGCACTGTCATCCACCAGTCATATGCACCGTGCAGGGAGGAAGGGACGGGGAGCCGGCCGAGAGCCGGACCGGTCATGCACAGACAAGACAGGAGGTCTCATGAAGACGCACTTCATCAAGCTGCTGGCCAGCCAGCTGGCGCTCGCGGCAACTTTGTTTGCCGGCGCGGCAAGCGCCGAAACACTGACGCTCTATACGTCCCAGCCGGAGGCCGACGCGGCCAAGACCGTGGACGCCTTCAAGAAGGCGCAGCCCGGCATCGACGTGACCATCTATCGCTCGGGAACCAGCGACATCCTGACCAAGATGGCTGCCGAGTTCGCCGCCGGCAGCCCGCAGCCCGATGTGCTTTTGATCGCCGACGCGGTCTCGATGGAGCTGTTGAAGAAGGACGACCGGCTGCTGCCCTATCCCGAGGCCAAGCTCGACGGCATCGAGGCGGATGCCTATGACGTCGGCAAGACCTATTTCGGCAGCAAGCTGATCACCACCGGCATCGTCTACAACACCGCGGCTGCTGAAAAGCCGGAGCATTGGGCCGATCTCGCCAAGCCGGCCTATGCCGATGGCCTCGTCATGCCGAGCCCGCTCTATTCGGGTGCGGCCGCCTACCTGCTTTCGGGCTTTGTCGGCGACACCAATTATGGCTGGGATTTCTTTCAGAAACTCAAGACCAACAACACCGTCAGCGTGCGCGGCAATGGCGCCGTGCTGAAGTCGGTGGCATCAGGCGAGAAGCCCTATGGCATCCTCGTCGACTTCATGGCTATGAACGCCAAGAAGAAGGGCTCGCCGGTCGAGTTCGTGTTCCCCAGCGAAGGCGTGCCGGCGGTAACCGAGCCGGTCGCCATCATGAAGACGGCCAAGAATGTCGACGGCGCCAAGAAGTTCGTCGACTTCATTCTCTCGGATGAGGGCCAGAAGCTGGCGCTGTCGATGGGCTATCTGCCGGCGCGCGCCTCGGTCGGCCGCCCCGAATGGCTGCCGGAAGGCGTCAAGGTCAAGGTGATGCCGTTCGACACCAAGGCAATCGTTGCCACGACCGACGCCGACAAGGCGAAGTTCTCGGACCTGTTCGGCGGCTGAGACGGCAATCCCGGCGGGATGCCGTCCCAGCGGCATCCCTGACCGGCAAAACCCGATCGCATCGGCTGATCGATCCCAGGAAACGCAATCATGTCAACACGGATCAGGGAAAGCCGGGGGCAGGAAATGGCCCTGACGGCGGCGGTAACCGTCGTCATCGTCCTGCTATCCCTGCTGCCGGTGCTGCGTCTTATCAAGGAGATCGTGGCACCTGGCGGCACGCTGTCGACCGTCGCGATAAAGGCCGGGCTCGCCAGTCCTGCAACCTGGATCGCAACCTGGCATACGCTGGTCGTCGGCGTTGGCGGCACCCTGCTTGCGGTGCTGTCGGGAACGCTGGTGGCCGTCCTCATCACGCTGACCGACATACGCAGCCGCAGCGCCCTGGTGCTTTGCTATGTCATGCCATTGATGATCGCGCCGCAGGTGACGGCGCTGGCCTGGCTGCAATTGTTCGGCCCGGCAAGCCCGTTCCTGAAGCTCTTTGGCGCAGCACCGCCACTCGGCACCAAAAACCCGCTCTATTCCACGTCAGGCATCATCCTGCTGCTCGGCGTGCAGTATGGTCCGCTGGTCTTCCTGCTGGTGCGCGCCGGCCTGCGCAAGCTGCCGCGTGAACTGGTCGAGGCGGCGCGCGCCGGCGGCGCCGGCTGGTTCACCGTGCTGGTGACCATCGTGCTGCCGTTGATGACACCGTCGATCATGGCGGCCGCCGCACTCGCCTTCGTCTCCTGCGTCGGCAATTTCGGCATTCCGGCCTTTCTCGGCATTCCCGCCAATTATCTGGTGCTGCCAACCTTGATCTATCAACGGCTGGCAGGCGGTGGCCCCGCCGTGCTCGGCGAAACCGCGTTCCTGTCGGTGCTGATCGGTGTCATTGCCATGGCGGGCATCCTTGCCCAGGAGGTCATGAGCCGCCGCCGCGACTATCGCATCAGCTCCTCCTCGCTGGCGGCCGAACCCTATGAACTCGGCCGCTGGCGGCCCACCGTCCAGGCCGGCATGTGGCTGCTGATCGTGGTGGTGCTGTTGCTGCCGCTGTTCGGGCTGGTGTTGACATCGCTGGTGCCTGGCTACGGCATTGCGCTCACCGCCACGACGGCGACGCTCGATAATTATCGCTTCGTGCTGTTCGAGCATGACGCGGCCAGCCGCGCCTTCTTCAACAGCTTCTGGCTGTCGATCGCGGCGGCCTTCTTCGCGGTCCTCGTCGCCGTGCCGATCGGCTATCTGATCGCCTGGGGCAAGCAGCGCTGGGTGCGGCTGCTCAATCTGTCGGTCGAACTGCCCTATGCCTTGCCTGGTGTGGTGCTGGCGATCGCCTCGCTACTGCTGTTCCTGCGGCCAATCCCGCTGATCGGCATCCAGCTCTACAACACCGTCTGGATCATCCTCTACGCCTATCTTGCCCGCTTCCTGGTGCTGGCGCTGCGGCCGACCATCAGCGGCTATCACCAGATCGATCGGGCGCTGGAGGAAGCAGCGCAAATGGCAGGCGCCGGGCTGTTCACGCGCATGCGCACCATCATCTTCCCGCTCGTCGCGCCGGCGGCGATCGCCGGTGGCCTGCTGATCTTCATGACGGCGCTCAGCGAGCTCACGGTTTCGGCGCTGCTGTGGTCGTCGGGCTCGGAAACGATCGGCGTGGTGATGTTTTCCTTCGAGCAGGGCGGCGATTCCAACTACGCAGCGGCGATGTCCGTCATCACTGTCGCGGTCACCTTCGTGCTGATGCTGGTGACCAATCTGCTTGCCCCCTACCTTCCCAGCGGAGTGCTGCCATGGCGCGATTGAGCCTGGACAATGTGACCAAGAGCTTCGCCAATTTCGATGCCGTCAAGGACGTGTCGATCGATGTCGGCGACGGCGAGTTCCTGGCGGTGCTCGGCCCCTCCGGTTGCGGCAAGACGACGTTGCTGCGGCTGGTGGCCGGATTCGAGAAAGTGACGTCAGGCGAAATCCGCATCGGCAGCGAGGTCGTATCGGGCAAGGGCGGCAGCGTTGCGCCGGAAAAGCGGCGGGTCGGCATCGTCTTCCAGAATTATGCGTTGTGGCCGCACATGACGGTCGCCGAGAACATCGGCTATTCGCTGAAGGTCGCGAGGCTGGACAAGGCGGTCGCGCGCCAGAAGGTCGAAGATGCCCTCGCCCTGGTCAATCTGCAAGGGCTGGGCGACCGTCGGCCGGCCAATCTTTCCGGCGGCCAGCGCCAGCGCGTGGCGCTGGCGCGCTGCCTTGTCGCCACGCCCTCGCTGGTGCTGTTCGACGAGCCGCTCGCCAATCTCGACGTGCATCTCAGGGCCTCGATGGAGGACGAGTTCGCGTCCTTCCACAAGCGCACCGGCACGACCATCGTCTACATCACCCATGATCAGGCCGAGGCAATGGCGCTGGCCGATCGGATCGCAGTTATGGACAGCGGGCGTCTCGCCCAGCTGGCAACGCCGCGTGAACTCTATCATGAGCCGGCAAATGAAATGGTGGCGTCCTTCATTTCGCAAGGGATTTTGCTGCCCGCCGATGTGCTGAGCGCGGAGCAGGCGGGCCACTGCAAGGTCCGGGTTCTCGGCGCGGAGCTGGTTGTCCGCTGCCGGCCTGGCGAGCGGCCGCGCGCTGGGGCAAATATCTGCTGCCGGTCGGCCGATCTCGACGTGTCGCCGGATGGCCCCGGCTTCGATGGCCTGGTCAAGCGGGTGATCTACCAAGGCGGCTCGGCGCGCATCGAATTCACGCCTTCGACCAGTCCCGACCTTACCTTGCATTTCGAACAGCCCGACCCGGTCGTGCTGGAGAGCGGAGCCAGGGCGCGTCTGCGGATACGGTCCGGCTGGCTGATCCCGGCGGCGGGGGCAGCATCGTGATGATGCTCGGTCTGCTCGGTGGTTTTGGGGAAAAGGGCCGCACCAGCCTCGCTGTCAGCAGCGGCAACGACCGCATCCTGCTCGACGTCGGCCTCGGTAACACGGCCCTGCGCGTGGTGATCCAGATCACCAACCTGTCAGCGGCTAAATTGCGCCAATCCAGTGCTTATGCTTGAAGCCGCCGCCATTTCATTCCACATCGGTCAGGATGAAGGGCAAGACAGGAGAACGGCGTCGGAATCTGTTGTGGGGCTTGCCCGCATCGCTGATCATGCATGCGCTCATCGTAGCGCTCGTGGTCTACGGCCTGCGGAGTCCTCCTCAACAGCCGCAGGAGGAGCAGCCGGTCAATGTCGCGCTCGTGCCTGCGTCCGATCAGCCAAAACCGAAACCAGCTCCTGCACCACCGCCAAAGGAACCCAAAACCGAAAAGCCGCCGGAACCGAAGGTTGAAAAACCGCCCGAGCAGAAGGTTGAAAAGCCACCTCCGCCAGAAAAGCAGCCGCAGAAGCCGTCGCCAATCGAGGTGCTGAAACCTGTTTTTCAGTTCGGCGAGAAGGATACCGGCCCGAGGAAATCCCTGGATGGGGACAGCGCTCAGGACAACTCGCCATCACCGACCAAGGATGACGCGTCGAAGCCGCCTGTCGTGCCGAAGCAGACAGAGAACAAATCGGCCGAGCCCACACAGGATGCGGAGAAGCAGGAAACTCCGATCCAGGAGATGGACAAACAGCAGGCAGACAAACAAGAGGCGGAAGCGCACGACGCCGACAAACAAGAGCCGGAAGCGTCACCAACGCCATTGGCTGCCGGCGAAGGTGAGATCGAGCTTCCCACGTCGGCAGAAGCGCCGAAGCCCAAACCCGCAAATACGCCGAAACCCGGCCCGTCAAAGGTCTCGAAATCCGGAAGCGGGGGCGCCGGGAAGCCAAGCTCGAAGGAGGTGGCCGTTGCCAAGTCGCGGACTTACTCCGGACTTCCGGGTGTTCACAGACTCTATTCGCAAGGCGCGACCGGCGATGCGTCGGCCACGACTTCGATGGCCGGTGTGCCTCGCGGCAAACGGGCAGCCCAACTTTGTGCCAGCGCGTTGCAGCAGCAATTGCTGGACGCCTCCTATTTCCCCGAGTTGATCCCAAGTGTTCCGCTGAAGGCCGGCAATATCCTTGACGCTCCGGATGTCGCCTTCCGCACCACAACCACATGGTATCATCTGGGCTTCCGGTGCGAGGTCGACACCGATGCGACGAAAGTCTTGTCCTTCAACTTCCGTGTCGGGCCAGTGATCCCGCCCGACCAATGGGTCCGCCTTGGACTGCCTGTTCGCTAACAGCCTAGGCGGGGACACCGAGTCCAGCCAATTGCCGGCTAACTTCTTGCCAGTCGGCGCAGATGAAATCGGCACCGGCCGCCGTCAGCCGCGCACCGTGCTCGCGATAGGTGTGACCGCCGCCTGTGTAACCGATCGCCGTCATGCCGGCGGCGATCGCGCCCTGGATGCCGAAGGGCGAATCCTCGATGACGATGCAGTCAGCGGGGTTGGCGCCCATCTTGTCGGCCGCAAACAGGAAGATGTCCGGTGCGGGCTTTCCGTTCTTGACCATCGAGGAGCTGTAGATCGCGTCGCCGAAAAACCACGCAAGTCCGGTCACGGCCAGGCTGTGGTTTATGCGCTCGACGGAGGATGACGAGGCCACGCATCGGTCGCCCACAAGCGTCTGCAGAAACGCGGCGATGCCCAGTGTCGGCTTCAATTCTTCGGAGAACAGCGCCTTGGTCTCGGCCCAGATGTCACTGTCTGCCGCCGCCGGAAACTGGTGGCCGGTCAATTCCCTGATCTTGGCGATGATATCGGACTGCTTCATGCCGATGCATTGGGCGATGATGCTGGTGTTGACGCCGGGCATGCCGTGTTTTTCATAGACGCGCTCATAGGCCCGGGCGGCCAGAGGCTCGCTGTCGACAAGAACGCCGTCGCAATCGAAAATGATAGGCCTTGGTCGAGCCACGAGCTTCTCCATCGAGTCAATTCCGCACATCGCTATCGGCAAAAAGTCAAATGTTCAATAGCGCGGGTGTTTTGGGGAGCGCAAAGCCGGCGCGCGGTCAAAGCTGGCGCAGCGCATCGCTCGCACGGGAAGACCCGAGCGCCCGCTGCATGGCTTGCCGGGACTGTGCGCGATCCGGCGTGATCCAGTTCGGTTCGGCGCCGAGGAAGCGGTCGAGGAAGGCCACCGCATAGGCTGGCATCTCGGTCACGTTCTCGCGATAGGACCACCATGTGCGCAGGTCGTCGGCGCATTTGTCGATGCTCGGTGCGCTGCCGAATTCCTGCTCGTGGATCGCCGAAATTACCGAGACGCAGTAGTTGGTGTAGAGGAACCCTTCCGGCCAGAAGCGGACGATTTCCAGCGTGCCGGCGTTTGTTTCCGTCTCGATCAACTGAGTGAGGCCGGAGACTTCCCTGGCCGGCGCCTGTTTTATCAATTCGCGCAGCACGAGGCCGGCGGCAAAGACGATGAAGTCGGCGCGATCGATCGCGGCGAAGCGCTTCTGCGCCTCCATGATCTCGACCCAGTCGAGAAAGGCCCTGGTGAGCTTGGCCTCATCGATCTCGAAGCGCACGCCGAATGTGTCCGAGACCACCTTAGCGCTGCCGCGAAAGGTGGCGCGGAACCAGCGCAACTGCCGCAATCGATGGCGAAGGTCGGGCATCAAGGCCAGTTCGTCCCTGAAGGGCAGATCCATATTCCTCGTATCCTGTTTCCCGGTCAGGCTAGCACAACGGCGCCGTCGCCGAAATCTGTCAGCGTCCCTGTGGATGACGACAGCTAAGGCCAATATCATACATATTGACATTCTCGGAAACAAATGTTCTCACTTTGCTGTTGTCACGCGCCGGTCCAAGGTGCGGTTCAACTGAGGCTTCGGGAGGAGAACCGAATGGCGATTTGGCAGTGGGGACTGCTTCTGCTGGTTATCGTGTGGGCGTTGCAGTCGCTCGGCGTCTGGCTGCAGATGCGGCACTATTCGGATGTCTTCAGAGGCGTCACCGACCAGTACAAGGATGGCTTTGTCGGAGCCGGCAATTTTCGCGGTCGATTGGCCAAGGGCACCATCGCGCTCGTCGTGGTGACACCCGATCTGGTCGTGCGCCGCCTGATGGTGATGAGCGGCCGTTCCGTCTTCACCAAATTCAAAAGACATGAAGAGTTCGAGGGCGTTCCCCTCGATCGACTCCGGTCCAACCCTGCAATCATGGGGGAGGGGGAATCCGGTGTGGCCGAGGCCGTGAAGCGGGCGATCGAACAGATCGACAAAACACGGTCGGAGCCGGGGAAGAAGCCGGGTCTGTCCGGCTTGAACATAGCAAGGGCCTAGAGGACGAGAGGACGCCGCGCACCGACTGGGATCAACCGGCGGGCGGCATAAGGAGGAGAAATGTCTGTATTTTCGTTGTTGGCGCAGCATGCCGACATGGCCGTGCACAATCTGCATGTCGCAGGTGCCATGGTCTCGGATGCTGCATTGCATGGCAAGCTCGCCGTCGAGCATGCCTCTGACCATCTCGTTGTCCTGGCGCAAGCGGACAGCGGACCGATCACCGTCGATCAGTTCAAGGAAAAGCTGAAGGACGTCCAGCAGGAAGAGCAGCTCGGCTGGCTGACCGCCATCGGCAAGTACTTCATCGGCATCTTCCAGAAGGGTGGCGAGGTCTTCGCCGGCTTCGTCACTGGCATCATTCCGACGCTGGTGGTGCTGATGACGGCCTTCTACGCCGTCACCGAACTGGTCGGTGAAGAGCGCGTGCATGGCCTGGCGCGCGGCGCCGGCCGGATCGCACTGACGCGCTATACGCTTTTGCCGCTGCTGGCGGTGTTCTTCCTCACCAATCCGATGGCCTATACGTTCGGATCGTTCCTGGAAGAAAAGCATAAGCCGGCCTTCTATGACGCGGCCGTGTCCTATGTGCACCCGCCGCTCGGCCTGTTCCCGCACATCAATCCCGGCGAGTATTTCGTCTGGGGCGGCATCCTCGTCGCGCTGCTGGAGCTGGAGAAGAAGGGCGTCGTCGTCGCCGGTTACCACGTCAAGGTGGCGATCTGGTACGCCATCGTCGGTCTCGTCGTCATCCTGCTCAAGGGCATGCTGACCGAACGCATCACCGCCATCATGGCACGCCGCCAGGGCGTCGAGCTGTAAGGGCGGGGAGGACATCATGGCCAAGACATACAAAGCCGTAAGGATCTCCCAGGGCAAAACCGGCTGGGGTGGCCCGCTCGTCATCGAGCCGACCGAACAGCGCAGCAAGGTTGTTTCCGTCACCGGTGGTGGCATTCACCCGGTGGCGCAGCTCATCGCCGATATGACCGGCGCCGAAGCCGTCGACGGCTTCAGGGCGCCGCCGATCGAAAGCGAGATGGCGGTGGTCGTCGTCGATTGCGGCGGCACCGCACGATGCGGCGTCTATCCGCGCAAGCGCATCCCGACCGTCAATCTGACGCCGGTCGGTCAATCCGGGCCGCTGGCCCAGTTCATCACCGAGGACATCTACGTTTCGGGCGTGAAGCCGGCCAACATCACAATGGCGGACGGATCCGAAACGGTCACGACTGCAGGGGGAGCAGCAGCGATGAGTTCGAGCAACAACAATGCGGCCGCGGCACCACAGCCGCTGCCGAGCGAAGGTGGGCTGATCGGCCTCATCAGCACGATCGGCCGCGTCATGGGACGGATCGTCGGCATTTTCTTCAATGCCGGCCGCCGCACCATCGATCAGGTCATCCGCAACGTGCTGCCGTTCATGGCCTTCGTGACCATGCTCATCGGTCTGATCCTGTACACCGGCATCGGCGATGTGCTGGCGCAGCCGATGGGTCCGCTGGCCAACAACATTGTCGGCCTGCTGATCATCTCGGCGATCTGCGGTCTGCCGTTCCTGTCGCCCATCCTCGGGCCAGGCGCTGTCATCGCGCAGGTTATCGGCGTCGCCATCATCGGCCCGCAGATCGCCAACGGCACGATTTCGCCGGCGATGGCACTGCCGGCGCTGTTTGCCTACAATACCCAGGTGGGCTGCGACTTCGTCCCCGTTGGCCTGGCGCTCGGTGAGGCCAAACCTAAGACGATCGAAATCGGTGTTCCGGCGGTGCTTATCAGCCGCCAGATCATGGGCCCGGTCTCGGTGCTGATCGCCTGGGTCGTCAGCCTGATCGTGTTCTAAGACAGATACAAAAATGAGGTTCGCCATATGACGGTTCTGCTGAGAACACGGGTCACTGCCATCGGACCCGAAGTGGCGGACCTTGCCGAAGGGGGCGTGGTCATCCTGTTTGCGGATGGCTCGCCACCGGAGCTTGCCGAAGTTTCGGTGCTCCACAAGACGGAGCAGGGACCAAGTGACGGAGCGCCCGCCAAGGGCGCTTCGATCACCCTCGGCCCGGTTGCCGCAGTTATAACGGCGGTCGGTTCCAGCGCCTGGAGCAAGGTGCTCGAAATGGGCCATGTCGTCATCTCGTTCAACGGCGCCACCGAGGCCGAGAGACCGGGCGAAATCTGTGCATCGCAAGTCGATCCGCAAGCGCTCGTGGCCGCCCTGAAGACCGGCGCGATCATCACCATCGCCGCCTGACAGCATTCGCGCCGCGATCTATGTTGGGGGCGGCGCCCAGAACCAGAGTATTTGCCATGGAACGCTCGACCATCGTCAGAGTGCATGAAGGTTTGCACGCCCGTCCCGCGACACGGTTCGTCAAGCTCGCCAAGGGTTTCGAATCCGATGTCGAGCTGGTCAAGGACGGCAAGGCGGTCAGTGCCAAGAGCTCGGTCAAGCTGATGCTGCTGGCGGTCAAGGAGAACCAGGAAGTCACGGTGCGGGCGAATGGCGCCGATGCCATCGAGGCGATCGAGGCGCTGATCGGCTATCTCGAGAATCCGAGAGCGGGCCTGGATGATGAAGCTGACACTCAGAGCCCGGCGAATGATGCCGGGCAGGAAGTGGTACCCGCGCCAGCGCCCGAATCCGCGCCGGCGGCACTTGGCCGAGCAAACGGCTTGCGCGGCGTGGCGGCAAGCGAGGGTTTTGCCGTCGGCCCGGCCTTTGCGCATTTCCCGCCCGATATTGCCGGACGAGGCCGCATGTTGCAGGCCGAGGAGATCGGCGGCGAGATCGACAGGTTCCGCACTGCGGTCCGCGCGGTCCAGGCCCGCATGGACGATGCGTTGGCGCAGGACAGCCTGTCGGCTGGAGACCGCGGCATCGTCGCCGCACTCCGTGACATTGCCGCCGACGACAGTCTGACCAGTGAGGCCGAAGGCCTGATCAGGGGCGGCAACGATGCGATTTCTGCCGTCATCACCGCAGCCTCCACCATCGCTGCCGATTTCAGCGCTGTCGATGACCACTATCTCAATGCACGGGCGGACGATGTTCACGCCGTTGGGCGGCAGATTTGCCTGGTGTTGCTGGGCCAAGACGATGTCAGCCTCGAAAACATCCCCGAAGGCGCCATTCTGATCGCCGACGATATCGGCGCTTGGGATCTGGCGCGCGCGCCGCTGAAGCGGATCGGCGGCGTGGTGTGCGGTCATGGCGGCGCCACCTCGCACATCGCCATCATTGCCCGCTCGCACGGCATTCCGGCGGTGCTCGGCCTCGGCGCCCAGGTCAATGCCTTGCGCACCGCTCGCGAGGTGGCACTCGACGGCAATGGCGGCCATGTGATCATCGACCCCGACGCGGCGACCCGCGCCGATTTCGCCGGCCGCGTCGAAGCGGCGGCAAAGGAGCGCGCCGGCTTGACCGTCTTCAAGACGGTGACGCCGAAGCTCGCCGACGGCAGGATCATCGAGGTCGCGGCTAATATCGGCTCGCTGGAGGAGATCGAGGCAGCGCTAGAGGCCGGCGCCATGGGCGTCGGCCTGTTTCGCACCGAGCTTCTGTTCATGCGCCATATGCACCTGCCTTCGGAAGACATGCAGGCCGAGACCTATGCGGCGCTGGCCAAGGCCTTTGCGCCCTACCCGGTCATCGTGCGTACGCTCGACATCGGCGGCGACAAGCCGATTGCCGGCATCGAATTTCCCGATGAGGAAAACCCCTTCCTCGGCTGGCGCGGCATCCGCATGTGCCTCGACCGGCCCGACATCTTCAAGCGCCAGCTCAGGGCGCTGCTGCGAGCCGCCGTGCACGGCAACATCAAGGTGATGCTGCCGATGGTGTCGGATATTTCCGAAGTCACGCGCACCCGCGCACTGGTCGAGGAATGTGCCGCCGAACTGAAAGCCGAAGGCGTGCCGCACGCAACGTTCGATCTCGGCGTGATGATCGAGACCCCGGCCGCCGTGCTGATCGCGCCGGCACTGGCCAAGGAGGTGGCTTTTTTCTCGATCGGCACCAATGATCTCACCCAGTACATCATGGCCGCCGACCGGCTGAACCCGACGGTGGCCAAGCTCAACGATGTCACCAATCCAGCCGTCATGTCGGCGATCGAAATGACGGCAAAAGCCGGGGTCGCCGCCGGCATCATGGTCGGCATGTGTGGTGAGGCGGCCGGCCGCCCCGACCTTATTGCGACCTTCGTGAAGATGGGGCTGACCGAGCTCTCGATGAGCCCGGCCTCGATCCAGCGCGCCAAGAAGACAATCATGGCGATGGCTTCTGGAGACTAAATCTGAGTGACCGCTACCGTCAGTTACGGCAGATGGGCAAGCAAAGTGGCGAAAACGGGTGTCAACTCAGCGATCGGGCTCGCCTTGGCGCAGGCCTGAACGATGCGGTCATGACGGATGTCGGTGGCCAGGATAGCGATCTCCAGCATGTCCGGCTCCGGCGCGCCGTCCCTGCCGGTGGTTGCCAGGCCGCAGGCCAGAGCGAGCGGCGCCAGGCAGCTTATGTCGAGCGCCCGGCCGCCCACTGGCGTTTCCGGCGCGGCCTCGGCAAAGCGAACGGGACGCTGATTGAGGCACTCGACCAGCAGCGCCGAGCAGGTGGCCGCGATTGCCTGCAGTCCAGCACCCGGCGCGGCCAGTGCGGCCAGGAGATCGCCATGCCGCTTGTGCATCGTGGCATGGACGGCCGCGAAATCGGCTTCGTGGATGCGGGCATTGTCGATGTTCAGGCCGGCAAGCACCGCCTTGGTCAGATAATACATATCGCGCCGGAACAGGCGCTCAGCGCTCAGCTGGCGATCCTCGCTGCCGACCGGAAAATAGGTGCCGAGGCCCTTTACCGTCGTGCCGTCCACCTTTATCGGGCGCTCATGCGGGACAAAGGATTCGGCGATCGACAGCGCTTCGTCGACGGCACTCGCGGCATGGCTGAGCAGGCCTTCGATGCCCTTGCCCGGAAACGGCGGCAGATGGCTGGTTGCTTCGCGCAGGACACTGGCGTCGCCGCTGCCGTCGTGGCGGCTCTGACGGATGATTTCGCGGACTTCCCGCAACCGGTCCTTCAGATTGACGCGGACATCTTCGGAGATTTGTCGGAGCATCGCGGATCGCCTCGAAATTTGCTGCGGATGGCCGCCAACAGGGGGTGGCCGCCACCTCTACATTGTTCCTATCGATTGGTAGATCAATAGGCGATACTAGACCAGCATGCAGAATCGGCGATGGCGCGCTCGTCCGTCGCCGCAGGGGGAGAGACAGGCGTGGGCAGGCGACGACAGGGCGAAAGCGAAGACGGGCGAGGCGGAAGTGCGGCAACCGAGCAGGTCGCCAGCGAAAGCCGGACGGATCGCCTTAGGATTCGCGCCGCCTGGATGTATTTCGTCGAGCAGATGACACAGAACGAGATCGCCGATGTGCTCGGCGTCGGCCGCGTCACCATCGTGCGCATGCTGGCGGACGCCCGCGCGCGCAACGAGGTGAAGATCAGCATCGAGAGCGAATTGTCGGAGATCGTGCGGTTGGAGCGCGCGCTGGAAAAGACGTTCGGGCTGCAGCAGGCGCTGGTGGCGCCGCTTTCCACGCCCGACGCCGATCCGATACCGGCAATCAGCGCCAAGACCGGCAGTTTCCTGTCGGACACGATGAAGTCCGGCATGCGGGTCGGCGTCGGCTGGGGTCAGACGCTGTTCTCGAGCCTGCCCTTCATCAGCGCCAAGTCGCTCACCGACTTCAAGGTCATTTCGCTGCTTGGCGGTGTCGGCGTCGTGCGCCGATACAACCCGGCCGAGTTCGCCTGGCGCTTCGCCCAAATCTTCCAGGGCGACGGCTATCTGATCCCGACGCCGGCCGTCGTCGACAGCGTCGAGACCAAGATCGCGCTGGTCGAGCGCTGCGGCCTGCAGGAGGTTTTTGAAATGGCCAACGTGCTCGATGCCGTTTTGCTGAGCGTCGGCGGCATCGCCTCGGCCACCACCTTCTCTCGCGGCGGCTTTCTCAAGGAAGCAGATCGGGAGGCCCTGCTTGCGCGTGGCGCGGTTGGCGACCTTCTGTTCCATTTCTTCGACCGCAATGGCGATCTGGTCGACCATCCCGTCAACAGCCACGTGATGTCGGTGGATGTCGACCGTTTGCGCGCGGCGCCGATCCGCATCCTCACCTCCGGCGGTGCGGAGAAGACCGAGGCGCTGCTCGGCGCCATGAACCTCATCGCCCCGACCATCCTGATCACCGATGAGGAAAGTGCAAGGCGCATGCTGGAAGCGGTCAGCGGAAGCTGAAGCTGTCCGTGATGTAGTCCGGCCATGCCTGCTGTTCGTTGAAAACAGCGGCGAGATCTGATGTGTCCGCCAAAATTCCGCTCAGAACCAGCGCCGTGGCGATGCCGGCGCCATTACCACCGGCAATGTCATGCTCGACACTGTCGCCGACGCAGACCACGAGACTACGGTCTGGCTTGCCCGCCATCTCCAGTGCCGCGTCGAAAATCGCCTTGTAGGGCTTGCCGATGCGAGTGACGCTGCCGCCAAGGCTTTCGTAGAGATCGGCGATCTCGCCGGCGCCGAAGCGGGGGCCGACAGCCGTCAGCATGATCCTGTCGGGATTGGTGCAGAAGCACGGCACCTGTCGCGCCGCTGCCGGGGCAAGCAGCCTGATGTAATGGTCGAGGTCGTAGCGATCGCCCTCGCTGGCCGAGATCAGCACCAGTTCGGCGTCTTCACCGGCCTCGGTCAGCACGAAGGGCAGGCCTTCGATCGCGGTGCGGTCGTTGTCGCGGCTGATCAGCAGGCATTCCGTCCCCGGGCGCAGTTGTCCCGATGCTGCCATGTCATTAAAGGATCGCCACGCCACCTCGCCGGAGGAGACGAAATGGTCCCAGCTCCCCGGTTCGAAGCCGAGTTTCATAAGCCGGCTTTCATTGGGTTGTGCCCGCTTGCCGGAATTCGAGATCAGCACGACGGTCTTGCCGGCGCGTTTCAGTGCGGACAGGGCCGCCACCGCGCCCGGATAGGGTCGCGTGCCGTCATGCAGAACGCCGAACTGGTCAAGCAGGAACACCGCATAGCGCTCCGCCAGCGGCCCGATGCCGTCGAGACGTTCGACCCGTTTCGCGCTCATAGGAGCCCCGCCTTGCTCGCGCCCATCAGCGCCAGCCGCGCCGTGCCGGCGGCAGCCTCGTCGGAAAGCGCGGGTAGGAAATCGACGCCGAGCTTGCGCTGCCGGATTGCCGTCCAGGTCGGGTTTGCGGCGCCGCCACCGACGCTCCTGACCGATGTCAGCGCAGGCGCGCCAAGCTCCGCAAGCCTGTCATAGCCAAGCGCTTCGATCGCGGCGACGCCCTCGAACATCGCTTTCAGATAGTCCGCGTCAGCCACTGGCCGTGGCGCAAGGCGTGGCGGCAGAGCCGGATCGGCGATCGGGAAACGTTCGCCGATCGCGGGAAGCGGATAGTAGTCGAGGCCGGTCGTGGTCGTGGGGTCGATGACCGCGCTGAGTTCGATGATGCGCGCGAGCGGAAAATGCTGGGCCAGCACCTTGCCGCCGGAATTCGAAGCGCCGCCCGCCAGCCAGGCGTTGCCGAGTCGATGGCTGTAGATGCCGAAGCGCGGCGCGGAGATCGGCCGGTTGGAGAGGATCTTGATGGTCAGCGACGACCCCAGCGCGGTGACGCCGTCGCCGATGGCCGCCGCGCCGGTCGCCAGGAACGAGGCGCAGCCGTCCGTCGTGCCAGCGACAACGGCCACATCGCGCGGCAAGCCGAACAGCTCCGCGGCGGCAGCGGTGAGAGCGCCGGTGACATCGCCCGGTTCGACGACGCGCGGCAGCAGTTCCATGCGCATTCCGGCCGCCGCGATCCAGTCCGGCCAGCGGCGGGCCTCGACGTCATAGCCTGTCTTCAGGGCATTGTTCTCGTCGCTGACATCGAAGTGGCCGGAGAAGTTTCCAGCGATCCAGTCGGCCTGGTGCAGCACCATTGCAATGCCGGGCAGGCTCTGGAAGCGCATGGCCTTGGCGAGGCCGGATGTCGGTCCGTGCGCGGCACTTGCAGCCGGTGCCTCGCGGGCGATCGCAGCCAGGATGTCGCCGTCGGCGACCTTGTCGTTGTACATCAGCGGCTCGGCCAGCGGCCGCCCGGCTTTATCGACCGGCAGCAGTGTGCCCGATGTGCCATCGATGGCGATGGCGCGGACCGCTGCGCGGTCAATGCCGGAAAGCAGTTCCGTCAGCGCTGCGCCAACCGCTGACCACCACACAGCGGGATCGCGCGGGTTCCGGCCGAACCTGTCGAGCGGAACGGCCGAATGCCCGGCCAGGGAGAAATCCGGGCGCATGGCGACGGCGCGCGCACCTGAGGTTCCGATGTCGATGCCGATGACAAGTGGCATCATGTCGTCTGTCCTTGCTAGCTGCCGGCCGCGTTGAGCTTCTGGCGATACTGCTCGGCGTCCCAGTTGACCAGCTCGTCATTTTCGGCGGCGGTGAGATAGTTCAGCCGCGCCGCGATGTCGATGCGCGCCGTCACGTCGGCAAGGCAGCGTTGCATGGCGTCGGCGCCGGCACTGGCGTCGCCGCGCATCAGCACGCCTGCGCCGGGAAACAGGATCGCAGCCGGCGGCGTGCCCAGACGTGCGATGACATTGGCCACGGTCTCGCCAGGCCTCGCCGCGACCGAGCCCTGGCCGAGGAAGATGACGTGGTCCGGATAGAGGCTGCCGACCTGCGCCATGCGGCGGCTCTCCGGGTCAAGCGCAACCGCATGCGCTTCGACATCGGCCGGAAATCTGTAACCGCTATCGCCGGCAAGCGCGGTCAAGGCGGTAAGGTCGGGCGCGGCGGTCGCGCGCGCCGGCCGGGCCAGCAGCGACCGGACGCGGCGCAGCAGAAGCTCCGCTCCGGCGACGGTTTCGGCGGCGACGACCAGCCCGTGATTGCCAAGGATGAGAACGTCGACATCAGGCCGCAGTTTTTCGGCAATGCCGCGGGCAAGCGGCAGGCCTGGCCGGAAATAGGGCACATAGGCCCATTCGATGCCATCGAGCCGCCTGGCGACCTCGGCCTCGCCATCGGCCTGCACAGCAAGCGAGATGGTGTCGACGCAATGGACGTGCAGAACGACGCGCTGCGGCATCAAGGCGTGCACTGTGGTCTCGATCGACGGACGTAAGCCGCGCGGGTTGAGCGTTGCAATGGTGAAACCCTGCGGCTGGTCGGCGGCGCGATCGCGCCGTTCGACAGCCCGAAGCAGCGGCGCCATCGCCACCGGCACCATGATGTCGTCGGTGAGCGCGTCCTTCAGCCAGGTGCCGGAAGCCTTGATCCACAACGTGTCGCCGGCCTTCAGCGAGGTGTTGCCGCCTGCCGCCTGGGTCAGATGCGGACTCTGCCCGATGCTGGCCGAAAGCGCCCGCAAGGCCGCCAGTTCCTGCGCGTCAGCTTGGGTCGCCATGGCGCTTTTCCTCCAACGGCTCGGCCGTGTCCTGCGCGAAATCCCGTTGCAGGGATCGAATTGGCGCTGATATCGCAGATACGAGTGATCTACGTCAACAGTGATCTACTATCATCAAAACACGCTTGCAATCCGCCTAATGTTGAGTAAGTTGCGCCAATTGCCATGGAAAAGGGCATCCGGGAGGAAGAGTTGAGCGACTCCGGCCGTCAGCGTCAGATCGTCGAATTGCTGCGGGATCGCCCGTTCGCCTCGGTGCGCGAGCTGCAGGAGCGGCTGGGCGTTTCAGCCGCCACGGTCAGGCGCGATATCGACAGGATCGACGAAGCCGGCGAAGCACGGAAGGTCTATGGCGGCATCTCGGCGCTCGACGGCGCTTCCCAGGCCGGTGTCGCCTATGCCAGGCCCTATGACGAGAACCGCGACCTTGCGGTCGAGGCCAAGCGGCAGATCGCCTCTCTCGCGGCGACCATGGTGCGCGACGGCGATGCGGTCATCGTGCATGGCGGTTCGACCTGCTTCCATCTCGGGGTCAAGCTCGCCGAGCGCAACATCCGGCTCTACACCAACTCGATGCCGCTGGCGGCCTATCTCAGCGACCACGGCCATTGCAGCCTGACGGTTGCCGGCGGCGACCTGCATCGCGAACCTGGCATCATCCATTCGCTCAGCCAAGCCGTGCCCTTCTACGCCTCGAAATTCTTTCTCGGCGCGCAAGGCCTTGGCCAGGAAGGTGTGCTGGAATCGCATCCGCTGCTGGTGCGCTCGATCGTCGACCTCAGCCTTTGCGCCGACCAGATCGTGGTGCTGGCCGACAGCCGCAAACTGTCGATCCATGCACGCAACGTCGCGCTGCCGCTTTCCCGCATCGGGACGCTGGTCACCGATGACGGCCTCTCCGACACCGATGCGCGCATGCTCGAAGATGCCGGCGTCATGGTGCGGATAGCCTCATCCTCGGGAGCCATCCAGTGAAGGTGGCAGTCCTCGATTTCGGCAAGACCAATTCGAAGCTGTTCGTCTTCGGTCAGGACGGGCGCATTCTCGACGAGCGTCGCACGCAGCCGAAATGGGTGCGCCAGGGCGGCTTCAGCGTGCTCGACGAGGCATCGCTCCACGATTGGGCACTCGGTGCTGTAAACGCTGCGGTCGACAGCCACAGCGTTGAGGGGCTGATGGTGTCGGGCCATGGCTGCACTTTCGCCTTGATCGACGAGGCGGCGCTGACGCATCCGATCCTCGACTACGAGCAAGAGCCGCCGGCCGAGATTGCCGCGCGGATCGATCGCCGCATTCCGGATTTTGCCGAGACGTTCTCGCCGCGACTGCCGCTCGGCTTCAACTACGGTCGCCACATGCTGTGGCTGCAGGAGGTCGATCCCGACGCATTCGCGGCGTCGAGATCGATCCTCGGCTATCCGCAATACTGGAGCTGGCGCCTTGGCGGGCGGGCGGTTTCGGAGGTGTCCTATCTTGGCTGCCACTCGCATCTGTGGGCGCCGCGCAGCCAAGACTTTTCCTCGCTGGTCGACGCGCAGGGCTGGCGGGACCGGATGCCTTCCTTCGAGCGCGCCGGCGCCGTGACCGGCGAACGGCGGCTTGGCGGTTCGGCACGGCCGATCGCCATCCACAACGGCGTCCATGACTCGAATGCGGCGCTGCATGCCTATCGCCGGCAGGAACTCGGCCCAGTCACCGTCGTTTCGACCGGCACCTGGGTCATCGTGCTCAATCCGGACTGCCCGCTCGACGCGCTCGACCAGGGCCGCGACATGCTGGTCAATGTCGATGTCGATGGCGGCCCGGTGCCGACCATCCGCTTCATGGGGGGACGCGAATTCGCTGTCATCAGCGACGGCTGGCAAGGCGTGATCGCCCCATCCTCGATCCAGCGGGTGATCGACGCCGGCATCATGGCGCTGCCGAGTTTCGCGCCGGGCGGGCCGATGTTCGGCCAGTCCGGCCGGCTGGTCGGGCGCACGCCCAATGCCGAGGAACGCGCGGCCGTGGCGCTGCTCTATGTCGCGCTGATGGTCGATCTGTCGCTCGACCTCATCCATTCGAACAACACCGTGATCGTCGATGGCGGGCTGAACACGGGCGGCCTGCTCGCCGGGCTGTTGGCTGAGCTGCGTCCCGGCCAGGCTTTTCTGCAGGGTGCCACGCTGGAGGGCAGCGCCACGGGTGCCGCGGCGCTCGCCTTCGAGAGCGTCGGGCGCGAATTTGCCGCCGAGGTTCCGGAGCCGGTGCGCGCGTCGCGTTTCACCGGATTAGCCTTCTATCGCAGTGATTGGCGTGCGGCAGTAGGAGGCGCGCGATGAGTGCGGCCGCCAAGGTCGAGACGACGCGCCAGCCGGTGCTGGAGATGCGGCACATCTCCAAGACGTTCGGCGCTATCCGCGCCTTGCAGGATGTCTCGCTCAGCGTCCATGCCGGCGAGCTGCACGCCTTGATGGGCGAAAACGGCGCCGGCAAGTCGACATTGATGAAGGTGCTTTCAGGCGCCTATCGGCCCGATCCCGGCGGCGAGATCCTGATCGACGGCATGCCCGCCGCGACCGGCGATCCGATCAAGGCGCGCGCCAGCGGCGTCGCGGTGATCTATCAGGAGCTGTCGCTGGCGCCCAATCTGACGGTGGCGCAGAACATTTTCCTCGGCAACGAGCCGCGGCGCTTCGGCATCGTCGACCGCGACCAGTGCACCCGGCGCGCCAGGGAGATCATCGCGCGTCTGGGCGTCTCCTTCTCGGCCCGCGACATGGTCTCCGGCTTGTCGCTCGGCGAGCGCCAGCTGGTCGAGATCGCCCGCGCGCTGTCGACCAATGCGCGCATCATCGTCATGGACGAGCCAACGACGTCGCTGACCTCGCGCGAAACCGACCGGCTGTTCGAGGTCATTGCGACGCTGAAATCGCAAGGCATCGCCATCATCTACATCAGCCATCGCATGGAAGAGGTCTACCAGCTTGCCGACCGCGTCAGCGTGCTGCGCGACAGCGGTTATGTCGGTACGCTCGAGCGCGCCGAGCTCAGCGCCTCGCGCCTCGTCTCGATGATGGTCGGCCGCGATTTGTCCGCCTTCTACAAAAAGGACCATCGGCCGCCGGACGCAAAGCGCCCGGTGGCGCTCTCGGTGCGCGGCATGTCCGACGGCCGTCTGTTGAAAAACTGCTCGTTCGACCTGCACAAGGGCGAGGTGCTGGCGCTGGCGGGCCTGGTCGGCTCCGGCCGCACCGAGCTTGCGCGGCTGATCTTCGGCGCCGACAGGCGCACATCAGGCATGCTGGAACTCTACGGCAAGCCTGTAATCATCGGCTCACCGCGCGAGGCGCTGGATGCCGGCATCGCCTACCTGACCGAGGACCGCAAGGAACTCGGCCTGTTCCTCGACATGTCGATTTCCGACAACATCAGCATGGGTGTGCTGGCAAGGGATGCGCACGGCGGCGGCTTGCGCGACTTTGCGGCCGCCGAACGGCGCGCTTCCAAGGCTGTTTCCGATCTCTCCATCCGCACCAGTTCGGTGCAGGCCAATGCCGGTTCGCTGTCGGGCGGCAACCAGCAGAAGGTGCTGCTCGCCCGCTTGCTCGAAACCGAGCCGAAGGTCGTCATCCTCGACGAGCCGACCCGCGGCGTCGATGTCGGGGCGAAGTCGGAAATCTACCGGCTGATCGACAATCTCGCCAAGCAGGGCATCGCCATCCTGATGATCTCCAGCGAACTGCCGGAGGTGATCGGCGTCGCCGATCGCGTGCTGGTGATGCGCGACGGCACCATCTCGGGCGAGGTGACGGCATCCGAAGGCGAGCCGCTCAGCCAGGAGAAAATCATGGAACTTGCAACGGGAGCGGCTCAGCAATGACCGACAAGGCGACCGAGATCAGCGCTGGCGGCCCGGCCACCGGCACGAGCCGGCGGTTGCGCACCGCAATCGCTGCCCTTGGCATGCTGCCGGTCCTGATCCTGCTGGCGGCCGGCTTCCAGTTCCTGAACCCGCGCTTCCTGACCGAGACCAACTTGCTGATCGTCACCCAGCAGTCGTCGATCAACATCGTGCTGGCGGCGGGCATGACCTTCGTCATCCTGACCGGCGGCATCGACCTGTCGGTCGGCGCCATCCTTGCCGCATCGGCTATGGTGGCGGTGATGGTGTCGCTGGTGCCGGACTGGGGCCTGCTCGGCGTGCCGGCGGCCATTCTGGTCGGGCTAGGCTTCGGCCTCATCAACGGGCTGCTCATCGCCTACATCAAGCTCCCGCCCTTCATCGTCACGCTGGGTTCGCTGACCGCGGTGCGCGGCGTCGCCCGGCTGCTCGGCCAGGACACGACGGTGTTCAATTCGGACCTGCCGTTCGACTTCATCGGCAACGGTTCGCTGTTTGGCATCCCCTGGCTGGTGATCATCGCGCTGTCGGTCGTCGTGCTGTCCTGGCTGGTGCTCAAGCGCACCGTGCTCGGCACCTGGATCTATGCTGTCGGCGGCAATGCCGAGGCCGCCCGACTGACCGGCATCAAGGTGCCGCTGGTGCTGCTCTTCGTCTATGGCGTTTCCGGCATGCTGGCCGGCCTTGGTGGTGCCATGTCGGCGGCCCGGCTCTACGCCGCCAACGGCCTGCAGCTGGGGCAGTCCTACGAGCTCGACGCCATTGCCGCGGTCATTCTCGGCGGCACCAGCTTCGTCGGCGGCGTCGGCTCGATCTGGGGCACGCTGATCGGCGGCCTGATCATCGCGGTGCTCTCCAACGGGCTCATCTTGGCCGGTGTCTCGGACATCTGGCAGTACATCATCAAGGGATTGGTCATCATCGTGGCGGTCGCCCTCGACCGCTACAGGCTCCAGGCAGGAGCAAGAACGTGATTGACCTTAGTCGCCGGCGTAAACGACCGGTTTGTGTAACGCACCGTGAGAGGCGCGGGGCAATCGGAGGAAAGCAATGAAGACTATCGCCAAACTGCTCTGCGGCGCCGCACTCGCGTCGCTCGCCATCGCGCCTGCTTCAGCCAAGGACCTCAACAAGGTCGGCATCTCGGTCGGCCTGCTCGGCAACCCCTTCTTTGTCGCCACCATCAAGGGCATCGAGGACGCGGCCAAGAAGATCAACCCGAAGGTCGAGGTGACGTCAGTGTCGGCCGACTATGACCTCAACAAGCAGGTCTCGCAGGTTGATTCGTTCATCGCCGCCGGCGTCGACGTGATCATGCTCAATGCCGTCGACGCCAAGGCGATCGCACCGGCGGTGAAGAAGGCGCAGGCGGCGGGCATCGTCGTTGCCGCCTTCGACGTTTCGGCGCCGGGCGCCGACGTCACGGTGATGACCAACAACGTCAAGGCAGGCGAAGAGGCCTGCCAGTATCTGGTCGACCACACCGGCGGCAAGGGTGACTACGTCATCCTCAACGGCCCGGCATCGTCGTCGATCCTGGAGCGGGTGAAGGGCTGCAAGAACGTGCTGGCACAGCATCCGGACATCAAGATCCTCTCCGACGACCAGAATGCCGAAGGTTCGCGCGACGGCGGCCTGAAGGTGTTCCAGTCGCTGCTCACCCGCTTCGACAAGATCGACGCGGTGTTCGCCATCAATGATCCGACGGCGATCGGCGCCCAGCTCGCCGCCAAGCAGCTCAACCGCGCGGAGTTCATCTTCACCGCTGTCGACGGCGCGCCGGATATCGAGAAGGAACTCTCCTCCGGCACCTCGATGATCAAGGCTTCGGCGTCGCAGGATCCTTATGTGATGGCCGGCCAATCGCTGACGATGGCGGCTGAATTGCTGGCTGGCAAGAAGCCGGCGGAGCCGACCGTGCTGCTCGACCCGAAGCTGATCACGGCCGAGAACCTGAAGGACTACAAGGGCTGGACCGCGGCCCGCTAAACGTCCCTCAGCAGCGTGCGGCCGGGATCACCGGCCGCACGTCTTGTCCAAGCATCGGCTCGCTTATGGGTCCGATGCGCAGAAGCCGGAGACGATGATGTCGCGCATTGGAATCCATTCTTTCGTCTGGTCGGCGAGCTCGGCGCAGGCCGATCTCGAGCGGACGTTGGCCAACACCAAAGAGGCCGGCTTCGACCTCATCGAATTCTCTTATCTCGACCCGGCCGATGTCGACATCAGTGGGCTCGCCAGGCGCATCGCCGATCTCGGCCTCGGCGTCGCGATCAGCATCGGATTGCCTGGTGATGGCGACATTTCGAGCGCCGACAAAGCGATTGCCGCGCGCGGCGTCGAGATACTCAACGACACCATCGCGCTGACGCGCGACCTGGGCGGCCAGAAGATTGGCGGCATTCTCTCGACCAGCCACGGACTGCAGACGCTGGCGCCGACGCGCGATCAATGGCAGCGCAGCGCCGGCACGCTGGCCAAGGTCGCCGAGACGGCCAAGGCGGCCGGCGTCACGCTTAACCTCGAGATCGTCAACCGCTTCGAAAGCAACCTGCTCAACACCGCCGCGCAAGGGCTGGCCTTCATCGAAGATACCGGCTCGGACAACATCTTCCTGCATCTCGACACCTTCCACATGAATATCGAGGAGGCCGAGGTCGGGCTGGCCATCCGCCATGCCGCAAACAAGATCGGCTATGTCCATATCGGCGAGAGCCATCGCGGTTTCCTCGGCACCGGCAATATCGACTTCGCCGCGATCTTCGATGCGCTGACGGCAATCGGCTACAGCGACGACCTCAGCTTCGAATCCTTCTCGTCGGAGATTGTCGATGAGAACCTGTCTAAGAAAACCGCCATCTGGCGCAATCTATGGACAGACAATGTGGCGCTCGCCAAACACGCGCGCGCCTTCATCGGGCTCGGGCTGGAGACGGCGCTGCGCAAGGCCGAGCTTGTTTCGGCACAACACAAACCCTGAACCCGCCCGTCGAACTGGAGACGCAAGCGATGGTCGCACGGCGTCGGCATTGCCCACGGCAGGGGCATCGGCTATCTGACCGTCCAGGCACATAACGCCGGCACGACGACCAGACGGAGCCCAGGACATGACACGCAACACGATCCTCAAATTCGGCGCCGTCGAAAACGCGGAAGCCGGCGATCTGGCCGGCTGGGTCGTGGTCGAGGGCAAGCCGACCATGAAAACCGCCGTCCAGCACACGACCGAGGACGGCAAGGTGCTGTCGGGCACCTGGCAGGCGACGCCCGGCACGTATCACGCGACCTACACCGACTATGAGTTCGTGCACATGATCGCCGGCCGCATCATCATCACGCCGGACGGCGGCGCCCCGGTCGAAGTCGGCCCCGGCGACGCCTTCGTGGTGGAAGCCGATTTCAAGGGAACCTGGAAGATCATCGAGCCGGTGACGAAGCATTTTGTCGTCAGGGTTGGCTGAACGGGCTGATCGCGTGGGCCGCTGTCGGTCGGCGCCCATGGCGGGTCTTTGGCGCGATGGTTGCCTTTCCAGCGGCCATGATGCAAGGCCGATCAGGCGGCCTAAACGCCGCATTGACCTGGTTGGGCTTCGGCAGTCTTCTTAGGATCGCCCCTGGCGTTCATGGCTGATCGAGGAGACGACAGATGCATCGACGTGGTTTTCTGGCGGCAGGTCTTGCCACGGTTCTCGTGAGCCCCCGCGCCATCGCCCAGATGAAGATGGACGACATGCCCGGCATGGATATGGGCCACGACATGGGGGCGGCGCCAAAAAGCGCAGCCATGCTGCCTGAGGGCGAGGCATTGCGCGAGTTGCCGCTGCTGGCCAGTGAAACCGGCACTGCCGGGCTGTTCAAGGCTAAGCTCACGGCCCAGTCCGCCACGGTGCGTTTTGCGGAAGGGCTGGACACGCCGATCCTCGGCTACAACGGCACCAGCCCCGGGCCGCTGATCGAGGCGGTCGAAGGCGACCGCATCGAGATCACCTTCGCCAACCGGATTGCGGGCGAGGCAAGCACCATCCATTGGCACGGCATGCCGGTGCCGGCCGACCAGGACGGCAATCCGATGGATCCGGTCGCGGCAGGCACCGATCGCACCTACAGCTTCGACCTGCCGGAAGGCAGCGCCGGTTCCTACTGGTATCACCCGCATCCGCACGGCAAGACGGCCGAGCAGGTCTATCGCGGCCTTGCCGGCGCGTTCGTGGTCAAGCCGAAGGCCGATCCGATCCCGGCCGCCTATGGCGACACCGTGCTGATGTTCACCGACCTACGCCTCGCGGCCGATGGCACCTTGCCCGACAACACGATGACGGACCTGATGAACGGGCGCGTCGGCGACCACGTGCTGGTCAACGGACAGAAGAATCCCACGCTGACGGTCCCCTTTGGCACGAAGCGGCGTTTCCGGTTCTACAATGCGACCAACGCACGTTTTTTGCGGCTCTCCTTCGATGGCGCGCCGATGACGATCATCGGAACGGATGGCGGTCTGCTGGAGACGCCAGTCGCGGTCGACGACATCCTGCTCAGCCCGGCGGAACGGCTTGAACTGATTGTCTCCTTCGAGAAGCCCGGCGCGGCCACACTTACCACACTCGACTACGATCGGGGTTGGATGGGCCCTGGACGTCCTGCCGATGCCGGGCTGACACTCTTCACGGTCAATGTTTCGGAGACGCCGGCCGAGCCGATCCCGCCATTGCCCGACCGGCTGCGGCCGATCGTGCAGCTCGGCGCTCCTGCCGTCAGCCGCCGCTTCGTCTTTACCGAAACCATGACCATGAACGCCAGCGGCATGGAGATGGGGTTCCTGATCAACGGCGCTGCTTTCGACATGAAGCGCACCGACGTCGTCGCCAAGGCTGGACAGGTCGAACTCTGGGAGATCGTCAACAAGGCGGACATGGATCATCCATTCCATGTGCATGGAACGCAGTTCCAGGTGGTCGAGCACGAACGCGGCGGCAAGATATCAAAGCCGGCCTATCGCGCCTGGAAAGATACCGTCAATGTCGCGCGCGGAGAGACGGTGCGGCTGCTGTTGCGGCAGGACCGGCCGGGGCCGAGGATGTATCACTGCCACATCCTCGAGCACGAGCAGCTCGGTATGATGGGCATTGTCGACGTGCAGGCCTAGTCCGGCGTGACGGCACTCTATGGCGCGCTGTTCATCAGCGCGTTCTTCGCCGCAACCGTGCTGCCGGTCTCGTCGGAGGCGGTGCTCGCTGGCCTGATCGTCTCGGGCCGCGGTGATCCTTGGCTGCTCCTTGCGGTCGCCACGATCGGCAACACGCTCGGCTCCGTGGTGAACTGGATTCTGGGGCGTGGCATTGACACGCTGCGGACCAGACGCTGGTTTCCTGTAAGTCCTGAGCGCTATGAGCAGGCAAGCCGGACGTTCCGACGCTTTGGCGAATGGACGCTGTTGTTTGCCTGGCTGCCGGTTGTCGGAGATGCTTTCACCATTGCGGCCGGCGCGGCACGTGTGAACCTTGGCGTATTCGTTGTTCTTGTCGCAATAGGCAAGGCCGCGCGCTATGCGGTGATCGTCGCGGGCGGATTGTGGGCGATGGCGTGAGCAGCCGTCATCGTCGACCGTAAGCGGCATTTTCTATTCCCGCGAGGCGGTGTTCGACCGGCTGAAGAACATGCTTCGCATGACACCATCGCGCAACAGCACGAAATGCACCAGGGCAGCCAGGATGTGAACAGCGGTAAGTCCAAGCAATACCCAGACCAGCTTTGCATGGATGAGCGCGAACCCCCTTGCCGACAGCGCGCCAACGGATGGCGCCAACGGCACAGGCAAGTTTCCGAAAAGCCGTGCGGGAGGCATGAAAGGCATTGGCCGGTAGCCCAGCCATCCCGTTATCAGGACGGCGAGGATCGCAACGTAGAGAAACATGTGGAAGAAAGCCGTCGCAAACAGCATGAACCGTGAGGTTTGCCTGACAGGGGCCCGGGTGAAGATGCGCCAGCAAAGCCTGAGGACGATGACAGCAAGGATCGTCACGCCGACCGACATGTGAAACGGAAGCCAGTTCATCGTCGCCATGCCCGGCCTGTCCATCGGTCCGAAGGCAATGGCGATTTGCGCAGCGAGCGCGACCACGGTCAGCCAATGCAGCAGACGAATGCCGAAATGCCAGCGCAGGCGAGGATTCTCTTTCACATCCGAGGCCCGGCTGTTGTCAAATGCGCGAACGAGGGCGTGATGGTTCATCCACTCCAACGGGCCCAATTTCGCAAAAAGTATGGCGGCTCGCTAAGCCTTTGAAATGCATGGTGATCCCGACAGGAATCGAACCTGTGACCTACAGATTAGGAATTTGTCAGACGGTGTATCCTGTGGGTTCCGAGGGTGCGCCGCTGTACGATCGACGTTCTTGTAACTCATTAAAGAGCTTGCTGTTTTCGCGTTTTGCAACTATCATAGCGTAGATATACCAACAGATCGAACATGACGCAATTGCCGTACTAATGCCGTACTAATTTCATGACAGACCTACGACTTGCCCTCACCGACCGCGCCATCGCGAGCCTTCAGCCGGCATCTTCGGGCCAGTATTTTGTCCGAGACACCGATCTGCCAGGCTTCATGGTGCTCGTCGGAAAACGGAGAAAGACATTCGTTGTCCAGGGTGAGCGGAAAAAGGCGGGACAGCGGCTGTCCGTCCGAATGAAGGTTGCCGAAGTCGGAGAACTCGCGACGCGAGCGGCGCGGGCAAAGGCCAAGGACATTCTCGGGAAGATTGCCAGCGGCGTCGATCCCCGAGCGTCGAGGCAAAAGCTTGACGCAGATACCGCCGTGGATGATCTGCCGTCGATCGGGAACCCAACGTTGCGCATTGCTTGGGAACGCTATCGCGACGGGCACATGAAGAAGAAAGGCAGGAGCGACGGGACAATCAACAACTACCGTGATCATGTCGAGCGGCTACTGGCTGACTGGCTTGATGAACCTCTTTCCAAATTCGGCGATGATCCTGCCCTGGTAACGGCACGACATGAAAAGCTGACCGAGAGTAACGGTGCCTACATCGCCAATGGTTGCATGCGAACGCTGCGCGCCGTCTACAATCATGCCCGCAAGGCCGCCCGCTCGTTGCCGGCGGACAATCCGGTCCTAGCCATAGACTGGAATGCCGAACACCGGCGCAACACCGCGCTTGGGCTGTCGGATTTGGAAGGTTGGTTCACCCAGCTAAAGGCTTTGAAGAACCCTGTCCGGCGGGAGTTTCATCTGTTCATGCTGCTCTCAGGCCACCGCCCAGAAGCGATCAGGAAGGCGCGGGTAGAGCATGTCGATTTTCGCGCGCGTGTCCTGCACATACCCAGGCCGAAGGGCGGTGAGATGAAGGCTTTTGACATACCGCTTTCGCACGGCATGATCCGCTGTCTGGTGCGCGTAATGCGCATCGGTCGGGTGCTCTACGAAAAGCAATCGCGTGACTGGCTCTTTCCGGCCGACAGCGAGAGCGGTCACATGGTCGAACACAAAGAGAATCGCGACGTCCTGTCGAAATGGGGCAATGACCTGCGTCAGACTTTCCGTACAATTGCTCAGGCTGCGGGCGTTGCGGAACTTGATGTGCACCTTTTGATGAACCACTCGATCCCCGGTGTGAATGCCGGCTACATCACACGCAACAAACTGTTGAGCGACCACTTGCGCCAGCAACAGGAAGCAATCTCACGACGGATGTTGGAGGCCGGTCGGTCGTGCCCGAGCGACTTCGAGCGTCGCATTGCTGGTTGGCCCTTGCTTCCAAGTGGGCGCATCCTTGATGAGCTGATGAGTGACAAGGCTTAATATCTCCAAGACATTTCCGCTATCACCCGACACGACCCGAGGCCATCGCTGCTCTGCCGCTGATCCTATTCGTTGAAATGATCTTGTCCTGCATCGAAGGCCGCATCTGCTGAAGAGGCTGGAACCGCAACCGGCGCACAAAGTCGCTGTCACCGAGGTCCACATGGGGGAGTTCGCGGTGAATTCCGCTTCGTAAAGCACACGCTCGACAGCGAGTTAGGGTCGAGACGGGCTTGTCTGTCCGTCGCTTAACTCCAGTGGACACAATGCAGACGGTCCGAGTTCGTCAACGACCCGGGCCGGGGCAGCCTGCCCTCAATATTGGCAAAGGTGATCCACTGCCGCGGGTGCCGACGCTGTCGGCAAAGCAGATCTCGACGTCTCAAGCGGAGACCGGGGCTAACGCATAACCGATGAAAGCTTGTGTCCCTCCCAGCGTGGAACGCTTTAACAAAATCGGACCTGCACCGCGTTCGTACGCTTCCGACATGGAACAGGCGCCGGTGGCTCGGAGTTGGGGCAGCGAAGGAACTTTTGCCAAATGGCTGACGAGCCCGTAGGCCGCCCGGACGCGACGGGCGGCCTTGTCAGCCGTTTGGTCAGAGAAGCCGGCATCACCGAAGCGCAAGCGCGCGAACTTATCAGCTTTCGTGGTCCCAACTGGTCATCGCTCTTGCGAGAGGCGCGTCACTCAACAGGAGGCTTTAGCAGCAGCAGGGTGGAAATTTTCGCGGGGTGCTGCACTTAAGAACTGAGCAGGGAGTGCGAAGGATGGCCATCCACTATTTTGACGTTGACGACAACGGGTCGGTCTTTTACGACGATCAAGGGACGGACTGCCCCGATTTCGACTTTGTGAAAAACGAAGCGATTTCGGCGTTAGTCGATATGGTGAGGGAAACTCTGCCCGATGGTGACCATCACAAGATATCGGTTAAGGTTCGCAGCGAGGGTGGCGAGGTAGTTTTGCACGTCGCTCTGAATTTTGACGTGGTCAAAGAGCGTCACCCGTCGGGCGGGTCAACTTCAACCCCGGACCGCCACGTTTAGGCGCCGATTCCTTCGTAGGTCTGACCACAGCTGTAACCTAATTGTCGCGTTACCACTGCTTCATCCTGGTAGCGACGGCCGCGACAAAAGACTTAGCTGCTGCATCCCAAGCCCGTCTAGATGGTCCGTTGCTGGCGAGGATGACGCTGGCACCTTTGGCCGTCAGTCCATACTTTTTGCTGAGACGTTGAATCAACTCCCGCTGGCGATCCGGGTCAACGAGACCAGAAGTCGAGTTAAAAACGTACAATCCAAAGCGGCTTAGCTGGTGGCGGGCGCCTCTCGGTCGTTGTCCTTCTGCTCAAAACGAACAGCGAGCCCGTGGCGGACGGCGCATTTTGCAATCAGGTTATCGAGGACATTTTCGATCCAGAAACAGTTATCTCAAGCCAAAATCGAGCGCTTTCTTTAGACAGCGGGACACTGCACAAGAGCATTGTGAAGCCTTTCATATCGCCACATTGCGAGCACTACCACAGACGCGTTTGTTGCACGAGGTGCTGTTGAAAGCCGTTCGGGACGATACCGCTAAGGAAGGCGAGTTCAATCGCTGTCGCGGCGTCTAGGACATGGAGCGGGAAGGTCGCCAACCTGTTCTAGGCAGCACCAAATTAGCATTCACTTGGCGACCGTTCCACTCTGGAATGAACTATGGTCTCAGAGGGAATGAACACGGCTATCGTGGTTGCCATTTTCGTGGCTATCGCTGCTGTTTTGGGTCTTAGTCTGGCTCATCGTCCAGCTACAGACCGTCCCCACCTGAGACAGCCAGCATATTGGCGGAGACGCTTGAGGAAGAGCGGGCGACGGACCAGAAACTGACCGAAATGGCCGAAAGCGGTGTCAACCGCCAAGCAGCATGAATCCAGGCGCGGCGGCGGATCGCCGTTCCCTGGCGCCGCGCTTTTTTCTAGGCAGGTCAATAGCTCCGGCCGGCAAGATTACCAGGATGGATCAGCGGTGATGTGCCGTGGCGGATGTATGTGGTGCCGGGCGTTCGGCGACCCGGTACTGGTTGTCGCGATGTGCTGCAACCAACTCGTAGGTCCCGGTAAGTCCGTCGATCACAAGGTCGAGGAATGCGTTGCAGGCGGCAACCCAGTCCAAACCATCACGCACCGCGAGCGAGAAAGTCTTGCCCGCGCAATAGCTGGCAAACAAGACAACTGGGGAGCCGCCTCCGGTGTCAGCTACGCTCAGCTCAACCCATGCATTCGGCGATCCTGGCTGCTGGGGTGCAGCCCTGGCTGGAAGTCGCCGGCGGCTGCAACATCCTCCCAGGATCGATAGCCGCCGCTCGAATCCTCGGAGCCGGATCGTGGGCGATTTGCCCAACCTCTTTCGCGGCGCACGCCACCAGCCCGTCTGGGGAAGTACGGGATGGCCGAACGATTGCTTATTCACCAAGGCCGAAATGGCATCAGCCATAATAGTTCTGCGCGGAGGGTCTCCCCTCACATCGAACACCCCGCATTCGTAGTACCCATCCTCGCGCATCATCATGGAATTCCAATCCACGGCGCCGAACAGCGACCAAGCAGTGACGGCCCGTACGTCAATGCCCTCAGCCGCGCATTCGACTGCAGCTTCCCATCCCTCCATGAACCAGCGCAGCTGTTCCTCACGGGTGCAGGCGTTGTGCACTTCTCCGATCGCCACCGGCAGGGCGTAGCGGCCCCACACCTCGCGCAGGCGTGAGGCAAATCCGAGTTCGCACTCTGGCACGCCGGTGCGGATAGCCGCAATGTCGACATACGGCTCGATGCCGTTGCCACCGATAGGTTCTCGAGGGTGCCGTTCGACGCGATGATCGAGGAACCTGTCGCTGGTGAGGTAATAATCAACGCCGATTAGGTCCGGAGGGCAGGGCGCGGCCGCCAACTCGGCCAGATGGTTGGGATCGACACCAGCGTCGAGGAGGCGCTCATGGAACGGATGGCGCGGACCGACATGTCCGCAAAGCAAATCCAGCGATAACCATCGCCGGCCATTTTCGTACTCAGCCTGGTATGCCAGCTTTGGCGTCGCAAAAATCTTTCCGAAATCTTCGGTCTGCAGAAGGCGAGCATCGGGGATGACCTTTCGAATAGCCAGCATTGTCATGGTTATCGCACGGCACTGGGCAACAAGAAGCCGCAGGCAACTTGGTTCGTCCGCGCGGTGCGGATGCCAAAACCCATAAAGGCCGCTCAGACGGGCGGTTGCCATCGGTTCGTTGATCGGCGTGAAAGTCTTTACCCAAGGATACCGAAGAGCAAGCCGCCCGCCAAACGCCGCGAGGCGTTTCGCAAAATCTGGCGCGAGAATGGACGTCCAGGATGGCCCGCTCCCGTGGTGGACAAGGGCTGCGATTGGACTGATGCCGAGACGGCGCATCCTTTGAAATCGCTCGTCGTGCCAGCTCCAGTCATCCCGCCCCTCCACTACCTCGACGTGTTCCCACAACGCAGGATATCGAAGCGTTTTGATGCCAAGGGAAGCGACGAGGTCTAAATCCTCGATCCGTTTTGAATGACCGGTTTCGGCGAGCTGATCGCGGATTACGTCACCGACACGAACCACACTGCATTCAATACCGCCCCAAATTTCCACAATGACTACCCCGCCGCGCCCTTGGCAAGGGATAGTTCCCGCGCGCCCGTCTTCTGAATGCGATTGAACGCGGCCAGCGCCTGACCGATCACCTGGTCCATGTTGTAGTACCGGTAGGTTGCCAGCCGACCGACGAAAATCGCATCGGTTTGCTGGGCAGCGAGCGCCTCATACCGCTTGTAAAGCACTTCGTTCTCCGCCCGGGGCACCGGATAGTAAGGATCACCGTCATCCGTCGGATATTCGTAGGTCAGGCTGGTTTGAGGATGCTGCTGTCCCGTCATATGCTTGTATTCCGTGATCCTGGTGAAGGCCTCGGTCTGCGGGTAGTTGACGACGGCGACCGGCTGGAACCGTGGCGTGTCGAGTGTGATGTGCTCAAAACGCAACGATCGGTACGGCAATTTCCCCAGTCTGAAGTCGAAAAATTCATCGATTGGACCGGTATAGATGAGGCGGCGATAGGGGATGACCTCTCGAACCTCGCGATAGTCCGTTTGCAGCATCACCTTGATATTGGGATGGGCCAGCATCCGTTGAAACATGCGTGTGTAGCCGCCCGCCGGCATGCTCTGGAACGTGTCGGCGAAATACCTGTCGTCGCGATTGGTTCGTGTCGGCACGCGCGCCGTCACTGACTTGCTCAGCTGCGAGGGGTCGACCCCCCACTGTTTACGCGTGTAGCCTTGGAAGAACTTCTCGTAGAGCTCCCGCCCCACCGTGCCCACGACCACGTCCTCGGCGGTGCGGATCTCTTCCACGCTCTCTCTGCGTTCGGCCAGAAACCGCTCCATCTGGTCGGAGGTCAGGTCGAGGCCATAGAGGCGATTGATCGTGTCCAGGTTGATCGGGATTGGCAAAAGCTGACCATCTACCTTGGCCAGCACACGGTGCTCATAGGGACGCCACGCCGTGAACTGGGACAGGTAGGCGACAATGGCTCCAGCATTGGTGTGGAAAATGTGCGGCCCATACCGATGCACAAGAATACCGGCTTCATCGTACCAATCGAAAGCGTTGCCGCCGATGTGACTGCGACGGTCCACGACCAGCACTGTCTCTCCGCGCTGACTGGCTAGGCGCTCTGCCAAAACGCTTCCGGCAAAGCCTGCGCCGACGACAAGCCAATCAAACATGGTCGACCAAGCTCCTGAATCCCTGATGACGCAAAACCTTCGCGGGCTTGAGCAAATCGTGCATTGCGCTCCAGGTCGTGTCCCAAGACATTCCTGAGAGGAAGGCGTCGACCCTGGCCATTTCACAGCCCCTGCGCAGAGCGGCATCGAGGGCGGCTGGCATCGAGCCTGCGTCAGCAATGTCGACCAATCCGCGACGGCCGTACGTCTGCACCACATCGACGATTGCAGTCGATACCACGGGCAATCCGCCAGCTAAGAACTCAGGCGTCTTCGTCGGGCTGATATACCGGGTTGCATCATTCAAGGCGAAAGGCATCCACCCTACGTCCCAACCGGCCATGTATCCGGGCAATTCGGCATACCGCTTGGCGCCCAACCAATGAATGTTTCGGCCGGTGGGCAGGGTGGCCGGGTCGATCTTGACCACTGGGCCGATCGTGACGAACTGGACCGTGGGCATCGCTGCAGCGGTTCGAGCCATCAGGTCGATATCGAACCGCTCGTCGATGACTCCGAAGAAGCCTACGCGGGGATGCGCTATGCTCTGCTGGTCTGCGGGGTCTGCCTGAGGCCGGCGCGCCTGATGGAAGTGTGCCGTGTCGATGCTGCTTGGAAACGCATGGACGGAGGAATGGCGGCTGCGCTTGGACTCATAAAGGCTCATTCCCCCCGTGAACACGACGTCGGCCTTGCCAAAGAGCTGCTCTTCCAGTCGCTCGAGTTCGGGAGGCGCGTTTTTGAAGGCAGAAAGTTCGTCCATGCAGTCATAGACGCAGACATCCTCCTGCAGCGCTTTCGTGAACTTCAGGGCCATGGGTGTGTAGTACCAGGTCACCAACTGGTCGTGCTCGATTCCCGCGACCAGATCTTCAAGCAGAATGGCGATGGCTCTGTCGACTTCACTTCCGGACGGACAGTGCGGGAGTACCGGCGTCACAATTTCCAGGCCTGGGGCAACCGTCTTGCGGCGCAGGACGGGGATGGAGCCGGTCTCAAACACCGGTTCCTCGAAGAACACAACGGCGTAATCGGCCGCGGCGCGCGTCATCAAATGCTGCGGGCGTTGAAAAACAAAGTCCCACCGCAGGTGGGAAAAACATATCAGGAGTGGGTTATCAAAAGGCACGAGCAAGGGGTTGGATACAGTCTGATCCATTGCAACAATCCGCATTAGGGTTTGCTTATGGTGGATCAAGCTCCGTTTGCAGATCGGGTTCCACGGCAGCGCGGAATTTTGTCTTTCTTAGCCGGACATCAAAGGCGCCACGATTTCTCGTTATGGCTGGAACGGGCATCGCCTCCGTAAGTTGTCGGCGGGGAGGCGCCAATGATTGTCGATGCACACCTTCATACGTCGGGCCGCGAGACAACGGCGGATGTGCTGCAGTCACTTGACGATGCGGGCGTGGATATCGCGTTCCTGCTCGCGCCGTTCCTGACACCGCCCTATTCGCTTGTTGACCGAGAGTCGTTACGCGCTGGCAACCGCTACCTTTCCCACCTGGTCAAAGGCCACTCGGATCGGCTCGTCGGGTTCGCGGTTGTCAATCCGCTCCATCCGCAATCAGCCGACGATCTTGAGGAGGCAGCCGGGCTTCCCGGTATTCGCGCTCTGAAGATGGTGCCGACCGGATGGTATCCATATGATGATTGCGCTCATCGCGTGTACGCGGTCGCCGCAAGGCTCGACCTCCCTATCTTGTTTCACAGTGGAATTTTTATTGACGGCCGGTCTGGGCGGTTCTGCCGGCCGTCCTTCTACGAGGCTGTTCGCGATCATCCCGGCCTGCGCGTCACCTTGGCTCACCTTGGGTGGCCATGGTGTGACGAAGCCAACGCGGTTGGTGTCATCGATCGGATCAATGGTGTCGACCCAGCCGAAAGCCAGTTTCGCTTCGACCTGTCGTTCGGGCCACCTCCCATCTACCGCGACGAGGTTTTTCGCAAGGCAATCGACGTGATCGGCCCACGCTCGCTGCAATTCGGCAGCGACCGCTTCTTGCCGTGCAGCGGGGCTCATATTCGCGCTGCGTTAGACGAGGTCGGGGCAATTCTCGATCAGCTCGACGTCGAAGGCGATGACCGAAATGCGATTATGTCGGGGACTGCAATGGATTGGCTCAGGCTACGCCGGCCGCAAGGAGGAAAGTGATGGCCCGGACCCCGCGTGTGCTGCCAGGAGGCCAGACTGATGAGCGCACGCATGTCCTTGAGGTCTTGGGCAACGCCATTGTCGGCGGCATGGAAAATTACGTGCGCAATCTGGCCGCGAACCTGCCATCGAACGAGTTCAGGGTTTCGCTCCTGTGCCCCTATGAAAGCCCTTATACCGCATTGCTGCGGGCCGAAGGCAGAGACGTCTATATTGCGCCGCTGCGTGACGATCCACCTTGGAAGACAATCGAACTAATCTGCACGCTCGTGCGTGAAACCGGTGTCGATCTGCTCCACGCTCACCTGATGAACGCGCATACCGCGGCGGCAATGGCCGGCCGATTGAGCGGGACGCCGACCGTTGCCACGTTGCATGGCATGAGCTTGCATCCGCAGGAAATCAGTGTGGCGCGCACAACCGGGAGCCACACCATAGTGGTGTGCCGCGAAGCCTGGTCCCAGGCACTTGCGGTAGGGTTGGCGCCTGAGCTTGTAAGCCTCGTTCCCAATGGGGTTGATCTCGCAGTGTATCATCCCGAGTCGGCTGAGAGTTCGGAATTCCGTCAAACGATCAACGTCGGCCCTGCCGATATGTTGGTTGGGTTCGTTGGCAGGCTGGCCTGGGAAAAAGGCCCCGACAAATTCCTCAAAGCAGCCGAATTCATACTGCAAAGGCGCCCCGAGGTACATTTCGCAATGGTTGGCACCGGATCAATGGAAAAGGATCTCACCGCCACCGTTCGGTGCGCGGGACTGGAGTCGCGCATCCATATGGTTGGGCTTGCGCGCGAACCACATCGGATTTATCCGGCGCTGGATTTGCTGTTGCATACGTCGCGCGCTGACGCGATGCCGCTTACCATTCTGGAGGCCATGGCATCTGGCGTGCCGGTCGTGGCGATAGGCGTCGGTGGCGTACCGGAAATCGTCGCGACCGGCGAAACCGGAATTCTTATAGGAACCACGGAATGGCCCGGCATCGTGTCGGAATATCCCGGCGACTGGGAGGGCGTGGCCCTGGCGGCAATCTCGCTGTTATCCAATCCCGCTAGGCTAAAATCGATGGCTGGCGCGAGCGTGAGGCGGGCGCAGGCCAGCTTCGATATCCGCCAGTCGGCGACCCTGACGAGTCATATTTTCCGGCAGTTGCTAGGATCTCGTCCCGACAAGGCCCGCCTCCACTCCGTTCCCTGAATTCAAGGTAACACGAGCACAGCAGGATCAGGATTTAGTGGCCCTGACCCCGGTAATGACAGGGTAAAGGGGATCAACAACGTCGAGGCTTGCGCGGTCAATCTCCTCGAAAGCGAGACCCTGCAGAAAGGCTGTGGCGGCCAGAACATTGCCGAATTGCTGTACCTCCACACCGGCTGAGCCAAATCTTTCTTCGAACAGGCGTCGTGCAGCACTCTGGGTCATGGCCCAGAACCACTTTTCTGGCCCGTCACGCGCGTCGATGGAAGTGATGCCTGGAACCGTCGCCAGCACAACGCCTCCTGGTGCCAGGGCGCGATGGATCGTACCAAGTGCACCCCGCACGTCGTAGATCATGTGCAGCGTCTGGGTCACAATGATGCAGTCAAGGCGCCCGCCCTCCACGGCATTCTCGTTCTGGAGATCGATGCGTATCGTGGCCCGAGGATTGGCACTTTCTGGTGAGTCGATAATGTCGGAAGTCACAACTCGTGCCAAACCAAAACGGAGCGTGTAGACATTGTCGCCGATCTCCGCGACGCGTCCTCGAATGTCCCCCGCATGGCGCTGTAGGAAACTCTCGATGTAGTAACGGTCTAGTGGCGTGCCGCGATCGCCGCCAAATTTACGGCTTAGAGGCTCGACATCGCCAAGGTCTCCAAAGACCACCGTACCGGGCGCCGGGATATCTCGCATGTGTGATCAAACCGTCGGGGCGTAGCGCAGCAAGGATCTTACCGGGTCACGCCGGAGTGGCCCACCCGACCTGGAGGCAGATCGCTGGCAAAGCGGTGAGGCATTTCCTCGGATTCCTTCTGGATCAGCCATCAGCTTTCTTCCTCGCTGCCGTCGCGTTTTGACCGCTGGGAGATGTAGTCTTTGCGTCCTTTGAGTGAGCTGCCAAAGCGGGACCAGCGCCGGTCGCCTTACGCATGTCGCCACTGCGCTTTTCTGGCTGTTCTTTTTTGCCCAAGAGGCCTGAAAAATACTTGCCGAAAAACCCCATCATTTCCTCCTCGTTTAAGCATTTCAGATATGCCTAGAAGGAATTTTCCGGGAGATGATTTGTTCCCTCCGGGAGCACTTCGAGGCTTGATGTCGTTCAAATCCAGCAGGGTCGCGCGATGCGTCGCTTTATGGTGGACTTCGATTTGCGACCGAGGCTGTGGAACGTCCGTAGCCGATCGACGTTGCCGATGATCTCCACTTGAGGACACTTCGGTATGGTGATGTTCGCCGAGACCAAGGCTCAACAGATAGCTGAAGACGTATTGCTTTCGACTGAAGAAAAGACCGTGCAGTTGTGCGAATTGGACACTCGTCTCGACGCGTCAAGGTCGGTCTGTAACAACGCGCCTTGGTGGCAGCTTGTTGTCTTAGATGCGCTGCGGAAAGTTCACCGCATGGGTAGGCCCGATGTCCAATAAAGCGAATTGCCTGGGCAAACCGGTATCTGCGGTTCAATAGATGGCGATCGACTGTCATTGGTCAACAACCGTTGCATAAAGCCGGCCGGCTTAAGTCTTGACGTTTGCCGCAATGCGCGCGAATTTTGTGATCGTCGATCCACCTTGGCGATCGAGGAACGGGCAATGCAGGGCCGAAGGTCACACGAGCGGACGGGGCAATACGGCGCAGATGAATTCGCATCGAAGCACGGCTTGTCCGAGAAGTCGGCGACGATCATCCTCAATCTTTATGGACCATCCAGGCCGGCATGCGATGCCGCTGCGGTGGCTTTCAAAGAGGCGGTCGCACAGCGGCAAGCCGGCCGGTTGATAAACCTCCTCAACATCGACTAGGGCGCGCGGATCCCTGCGGATCATATGCCTCGATGTGCGGACGAGAACGTGACGACGATATGCGGGGTCGGTGGCCCGACTTAAGCCTCAATGTGCAGTGGGTTGTGACGGCTGCACCCCTTGCTGGTCACCGCCTGTGCTGGACTGCGGCGTTGGATTCTTGTCCACCTTGGGATTTTGATCGATCGGCTGGCTGTTAACACTGTCAGACTGAGTTTGAACGGGATCAGTCGAGGCCGGGTTTGGGTTGGTGCCCGCAGGCGCCTGGCTGTCTTGCTGGTCTGTCGACGGTCCTTTGATGACTACGCCATAGATTTCGGCGACACCCCAGGCGGCAATGGCCAGTAGCAGCGCGGCTATGAGCACAACAAGGACCGGCCTGCCAAGAGGGCCTTGTCGAGCTTGATTTTCGGGAACGTTGTTCCTCATAAGACACCTTGGGAAAGAGGGCCGGCCCGCGCCTGGCCTCAAACGCGGACAAAGACGGGGGACATCTTGGTCAGCGGACCGTTTAGAACGTGCTGCCTCTGCTTAATCTTGAACGGTCCCAAAGTTTCCGGCCGTCGAGAGGGTAGATCTCAAACGAGCAATGAAGCATTGATTTCTGCGTTGCCGCAGTCGCTTGGAGCAGTGGAGGATGAAGCGCTCATAAACGAGCAAATTATGCCTACACTTTGGAAAGAGCCAAGTCTTGGCCTGCGCTGAGCCTCAACTCTCTCAGCCGGGCGGTCTTGGCATCTCTGGCCTGGCGTTCGGCGTCGATCAGCTTGCGCGCCTCGCGATCGGCTCGTTCAAATTTTTCCTTGTCGATTCGACGTTTTGCCAAGGCAGCCTCCTGTTTTGCCGGCTTGTTGGAAACTTCGTCGTCTAGATCAATGCGGGACCTTTTTCCCATCGGCTCATTGAGCCTATATCCGCGTAAAATCTGCGAGTGCTAACCGCCGCCGTTGGCCCTCCGCGTAGGCCAAGGCAAACGATTCGATCTCGAAAGAACGGGTGTACTCGTTGTCTTCCTCGACGACACGGACGTGCCATTCGCCGTAACCTTCGACGAATTCAACGCAGCGAACGTTCGTTTTGGATTTTTCCACTGCCTTGTCCTCACTTCTAGATGACAATGGAATCCTAACTTCGTGGGTCTGGGCTGCATTAAGAAATGTTGGTACGGAGTCGTACCCAAGTCGCCTCTGGCTTCGGAAAATGCTCTTAGCCATTGCGTTGGCTAGGACGCGGCGATGAGCGGATCTGAAGGGAGCAAGGCGGCCTTGGCCGCCTTGCGAGTGTCGCATCAAAGATCGGGTCCACGTCTATATCGCTGTAGGTCTTCTCCGCTATAGACGTCGGCGTTCGGGTCGAAACCGGTCCAGCCGCCAGCCTCGTATTCATTGCGTCTGCCAGCGACGTCGACCGAATTATATTGCTTGAGGATCTGTTCGGCATTCGGCGCAAGATTGTCCTCGACCTTGGCGGTGACCATAGTCCCGCCGCGACGAACGCCTTCGGCATAGACATGGGCGTCATTTTCAGGAATGCCGGCGTTTGTCATGGCACCGATGATGCCCCCAGCAGCACCACCGACCACGGCCCCGCCGACCGCGCCGACGGCAGTGGCAGCCAGCCACCCAGCTGCGACGACAGGTCCGACCCCGGGAATGGCCATCAGGCCGAGGCCTGTTGCCAGGCCGCCGGCGCCGCCAATGACGGCGCCGACGCCAGCTCCCGTGGCCGCGTCCTCGCCGGCTTCGGTCTCCTCGTCCTTGTGCCAGCCGGTCGCGTTGTTGGCCACAATGCTGATGTCGTCGCGCGGGACGCCGGTGGCCACGAGTTCGCCTACGGCATCATTGGCATCGTCATAATTGTCGAACAGTCCTGTTACGGTTTTCATCGGGTTTTCCTCGCTTTCTGATCACTTGGTGCCGGCAACAACGTTGCCTTGGTAGTCGAGCGCGATCGGCGTCGACTTGCCATCCTTGCTCGCCGTTCCGCGCCAGATGCCTTGGTCGTCCTTCGTCAGACCAGAGACGTCGGCATAACCCGCCTTTTCGATCGCGCTCTTGGCCTGGGCTTCGGTAAAGCTGTTGGCGCCGGGAACAGGAGCGGCCGGATTGGTCGCGCCGTTGGTCACCGCCGGTGTGGTGGCGTCAGAAGCTGGCGCCGTCGTTGCGACTTTTTGAATCATCTCCTGATGCATCTTGAGTGTCGGCAACGTCTCGGCGGCAAAGGATTTCAGGGCGGCGTTGTCGCCGTCCTTGGCATAAGCCTCGAACAGGCTGACCGCATCGGTGTGCGCCGCCTTCTGCATGTGTGCATAAGTTGCATCTACTGGCGCCGTACCCGACTGCAGCTTGTCGACATCGCTCTTGTGTGCAGCATCGAGGTCGGCAGGCACCTTCAACTTCTGTTCGCCGGCGATGCTCTCAAGCTTCGCATTGGCGGCGCCATGATCGGAGATCATCTTTTGGGCGAAGTCCTTGAGCCCTTGGTCCTGCAGCTTGTCTTGGGCGACTTTGCTCGACTGGACTTCGAACATTCCGCCGATCGCGGCCTTGGTCACGAATTCCTGGGCGGTTTCGGCAGCGAGCGCTGGCCAGGCAAATACCATCGACGCTGCTAACGATAGCGACGCCAGACGAAGACTGTTTCTCATGATGATATTCCTCAGTTGAAATTGACGATTCCAAACCTGCTCGCGACGAGTTTGTTCCAAGCGAGACGAACGCGCTGCCAAATTGAGTCCTGAAGCGTTCACACGCATTGGAGCCTGCGACACAGTTTTGGGCCGCGCGAACTCGCGCGCATGAGCCCGATAGTCGCCATGCAGCGAATGAGCGGGACTTTTCAGTGCTGAAATCAGTTCTCTCACTGGGTGACGTGGTGCCCGGTCAAATCCATAACGGGGCGCTGTCACAGGTTCATTGCGGTGTGGATATCCAAACCGAGCAAAGGATCGCGCTGGATCAGGAACATTTTGTCGAGCGGCAGGTTAGCGATGGCAAAACCAACGGAGAATGACGATGAGGCGCTCACCTGGCACGGCAAAAGTGACATCCGCTGCGAGCAGGTGGATGACCCGATCATTGAGGACGACCGCGATATCATCATCAAGGTTACGGCTTGTGCGATCTGCGGGTCAGACCTTCATCTGATGGGAGGATTTGTCCCAGAAATGCACGCCCATGACGTGCTTGGGCACGAGACCATGGGCGAGGTCGTTGAAGTCAGGACGGGTCACTCCAATTCAAGATCGGCGAGCGCGTCGTGGTGCCGTTCACGATCGCCTGCGGCGAGTGCCGGATGTGCAAGTGGCAGCTGAGCGAAGTTTGATTTGGACGTCCCGCCAACAAGGCAAATAGTACGTTTCTCCGTAAAATCCACCTCTCTTGCGCAACATGACAAGAGTAAGTTTCGCTTCTCTCGTCCCATCGGCTGGGATGCTTCTGCCTATCTCATCTAAAGCGAGGAGCTTCCCTCTCTTTTCTGCCGGTTCCAGCTGCGCAGAGCAATGCCCTGGCTCGCACCCTGGCTATAGAGTTTGTATCAACGCGCAGTGTGCATGATCGCATCTGTGGGGCGTGGGAGGTTTCGAGGGAACACGATCTGGCGTTTGAAGTTTGCTCATAGGGCAGCGCCTGCTTTGACGAGCTTCGCCACCTCAAGCCTTGCGCCCTTCATCATCAGGATCAAACGCCTCGCGCGATGAGATTGTCGCCGGTAGCGACGAAGATCGCGAAAGCTTCCTGCGCAAGCGCTTGAATGCGGCGTCGGCGCTGGCGCACCGGCGGAAGTCTGCTGTTCAGGCTTCGTGCCGTCCGCTGCTCGCGCCAACTGTGGCTAAGTTCGCCGTCCCATCTGCTCTTCACGCCGTTCAGCATCGAACGCCTGCCTACCCTTCGCAGTCCATAGGTTTCGCGCGTGCTCGCCTTCATGGCTTTGCAGCTTGGAGGCGATCGAAAGCAGCGCGCCGTATATGACGGCGCGATCATCGGCTGTTAGATCAACAATCCCTGCCTTGGCGACGAGCCCGCCGAGTTCGATGAGCTGCCGTGTGCGCTTGCGACGCTCGACCTGCCAGGTCCTCATGTCATTGCGAGCCATTGCCGCTTGCCGGCGATTGTGGGCCGCCCGGTTGCGCCGAAGCGCCGCGTGGGTTGCGCTGAGATGCCGAAGCAGTTCGCCGGGACCTGCTTTCGAAAAACGTCACCCCACGCTTGGCCCAAGCCTCGCGCTTTGAGGTGTCCTTCGTCTCGGCGATTGCGACCAGTGCACCAGCCAGTTCGTCGGTGCCCAGTTGATCGGCGCCGGTGGCGATCACCAGCTCGCCAAGTTGCTGCACCTTTCGCGTTTTGAGTTCTCGCGCTTTGTCTTCCAGCGCCTTCAGTTCTGTGTCGAAGTCTCGTGGTTTGCGCATGGTTGTCTCCATTGATTGTCGATCGGAGGATGATAGGGGAGCACCTGCCGGAAGGCTTCAGGGTTGCCGAGACAGCCCGGGACGGGCTGGTCCATCCCGAGAATTTTTCGAGGGAGGGCGCGCTTATACGTCGTGCCGACGTGCGGTTTGCCATGCAAATGATCTGGGTGCGATGGCGATCTATCATCTTCACGTCAAGGTCATTGGCCGCAAGGCAGGCTCAAGCGCTGTCGCGTCGGCCGCCTATCGTTCGGCCTCGCGGCTGCGCGATGAGCGGATCGAACGGACGCATGACTTCTCGGCCAAGCGCGGTGTCGTCCATTCCGAGGTGATGTTGCCGGAGGATGCACCGGAGGCCTGGCGCGACCGCGAACGGCTGTGGAACGATGTCGAGGCGTTCGAGGTGCGCAAGGATGCGCAGCTTGCCCGCGAGGTCGAATTCGCTCTGCCGCGCGAACTCAGCCAGGCGCAAGGCATCGAACTGGCGCGCGACTTTGTACAAGTCGAATTTGTCAGTAAGGGCATGGTCGCCGATCTCAATGTGCATTGGGACAGGGCGGAGGATGGCAGCCCCAAGCCGCATGCGCATGTGATGCTGACCATGCGGTCCGTGGACGAGAACGGGTTCGGGGCGAAGGTCCGAGACTGGAATGCTACCCAGCTGGTCGAGCGCTGGCGCGAGCGATGGGCGGAGCTGGCCAATGAACGCCTGGCCGAACTCGACATCGACGCGCGCATAGATCATCGCAGTCTGGAAGCCCAGGGCATCGCCCTGGAGCCGCAGACCCAGATTGGCGCACCGGCTCAACGCATCGAGGGCAGTTGCCCCGCTGCTGGCGACATTGACGCAGATCGCGCCGAGCTGCACCGCGAGATCGCGCGCAACAATGGTGCGCGCATCATTGCCGATCCATCCGTGGCGCTGGTGGCAATCATGCATCAGCAATCGACCTTCACCCGAAAAGACATTGCGAAGTTCTCGCATCGCCACAGCGACGGAATGGAGCAGTTCAATGCGGTCATGGCAGCCATCAGCAACGCACCCGATCTGGTCGAACTGGGCAAGGACGGACGCGGCGAAGACCGTTTCACCACCCTGCAGATGATCGACACCGAACAGCGCCTGCATCGCGCTGCGGAACACATGGCCGGGGAGGAGCATCATTCGGTGAGTAACGTACATCGCGAGGCAGCGCTGGCGCGGGCTGCGCAACGCGGGCTTGTCCTGTCAGGCGAGCAAAGTGATGCACTGGATCACATCACGAATAGCCGCGGTCTTGGTGTCGTTGTCGGCTTTGCCGGAACCGGCAAGAGCGCCATGCTGGGCGTTGCGCGCCAGGCATGGGCAGCGGCGGGCTACGAGGTTCAAGGCGCCGCACTGTCAGGCATTGCCGCTGAGAATCTCGAAAGCGGTTCAGGCATCCCGTCACGCACCATCGCCAGTATGGAGCACAGCTGGGGACGGGGCAGGGATCTGCTCACCACGCGCGATGTCCTGGTCATCGATGAGGCCGGCATGGTCGGCACGCGCCAGTTGGAGCGCGTGTTCTCCCATGCGGCGGACGTTGGCGCAAAAGTCGTCCTCGTCGGCGATCCGCAGCAGTTGCAGGCGATCGAAGCCGGCGCTGCATTCCGCTCACTTCACGAGCGACACGGCGGCGTCGAAATCGGCGAGGTGCGTCGGCAGCGCCAGGACTGGCAGCGCGACGCCACGCGCGATCTTGCAACCGGCAGGATCGGTGCCGCGATCGGCGCCTACGACGCGCAAGGCATGGTGCATCAGGCTGCAACGCGCGACGAAGCGCGAGCTGAACTCGTCGAGCGCTGGGATCGCGACAGGCAGGCGCATCCAGAGGCAAGCCGGATCATTCTCATCCACACAAACGACGAGGTGCGCGCCCTGAACCAGGCAGCGCGCGAGCGGTTGCGCGCTGCCGGCGATCTCGGCGGCGATGTGCAAGTGACTGTCGAACGCGGCCCGAGAAACTTCGCCAGCGGCGATCGCATCATGTTCCTGCGCAACGAACGTGGCCTTGGCGTCAAGAACGGAACGCTCGGTGTGATCGAAGCGGTCAGCGAGCAAAGCATGAGTGTGCGCACGGACAACGGCAGAGCGGTGCGGTTCGACTTGAAGGACTACGCCCACATCGATCACGGCTATGCTGCGACCATCCACAAGGCGCAGGGCATGACCGTCGACCGGACCCATGTCCTGGCGACGCCGGGCATGGACGCGCATGGGAGCTACGTTGCGCTGTCCCGGCATCGCGATGGCACGAATCTGCACTACGGCAGCGATGACTTTGCCACACGGGACCGGCTGGTACGCTCCCTGTCACGGGACCGCGCCAAGGACATGGCGTCGGATTACGAGCAGATCGACCCGGCGCAACACTATGCCGAGCGGCGCGGCATCACCTTCCGACAGCGTGTGGTCGAGATTGTGCGCCGGATCGTTCCGGAGAAGCTGCGCGACAGGATCGGCGAGCTGCTGGACGGACTGCGTTCGCCCGAAGACGGCGAACCCATGCAGGAAGGTGGGCGAAGACCGAAAAGGGAAGACGTTAGGGTGCAAATCGGAGATGCTGGCTCCACGCCCGAAAGGAGAACGCCCGCCACGGGAGTGTCGCGCGACTCGAATGTGCCCGTGGACGCGGAAGCGGCGTTGCGCAGGGATCGGACCAACGCGCTTGTTCGTCACGCGCGCGCGATCGACGCGATCCTCCGCAGCGGAAATGCGGACGGGCAGGGCAGTCCCGAGCAGATGCGCGAGTTGAGGGATGCCCGTAGCGCTTTCGAGAAGGTTCGGCCGCATGGCTGGCGCGACGCCGAAGCGGCTTACGCGAAGAGTCCCGAGCTTGTCCGTGAGGCAGGGGCCGGCGCCGTCAATCGCATCGTCTTTGCTCTTCAACTGGAAACGGAAATTCGCACCGGGATGGACCTCGATCCCGGCGGCCGCGCCGAACGGTTCGTGGAACGTTGGCAAAAGCTCGACCGGACGGGACGGGAGCAATATCAGGCCGGCGACATGTCCGGCTACAAGTCAGCGCGCTTGGCCATGTCCGAGATGGCCAAGAGCCTTGAACGCGATCCTCAACTTGAATCCCTACTGGCAACCCGCAAACGCGAGCTTGGCATCAACGTGGATTCGGGTCGTCGCTTGGGTGCGGAACTGGCGTTCAGCCATGGCATCGGTAAGGGGCGGGGCATTGGGCTCTGATACCCTCCGATCTACCGCCGTTTTCACGCCGCAGCCGGCTGAAGCGACAAACCTACTTGCGTCCGGCATTCGGTCCGTCCTGTCTGTCCCAGTAGATACCAGCAACAACCACTGAGAAGCTGGCAAGCTATGCCCGAGTCGGATCGTATTGTACGCCTCAAAACCGTCCTTGCCCGGAGCGGCCTGTCCCGTTCAACCATCTATCGCAAGATCGCCGAAGGCACGTTCCCGGCCCAGATCAAGATCAGCGTAAACGGGGCGGGCTGGCGGGAATCCGATGTCAATCGATGGGTAGCTGATCCTGTCTCATGGCACTCCAGCGCATCACGAAAAAACATTGACTAGTGGCGGTGGAGTCGCACGTTGCTGTCAACGTTGAACACTCCTCTCTGAGGTAAGTTCAACGACTGGGAATGGGCCGATAACAGACTGCCTGCTTTTACACTCAGAACGTCGATAGCTGACGTTCTAGCCGGATCGAATAAAGGTCTGGGAATCGCGCACCGCGGCCTCTAGTAATGGCCTTCAGAATGAGTGAAGAACGTCCTGGTTCAAAGAACCTCTCCTGGTACCATTGCGGGACGTAATGATTGTTTCTTGTCTTGGACATCGCCACTCTCGCAATATCACAAATCAATCATACCGACGCCACTCCGGTATCTGACCAATATCGCTGTTGTCAGGGGATCGCTATAAACATTGATTGGGAAACAGCTTATCCGTAATGCCGTCCGCAAGTGCCGCCTTCGGCTAAGTGTTTGCGGTACCGCGTGACAAGCGCACACCAGGGCCACCGCCATTCTCTGGAATGAATTCTATTCCGGCTGCTTCGAGCGATAGCTTCAGCACTTGCAGGATCGATTCAGATGCTGGTTTCGAACCACGTTCGAACTGCACGATCGTCCTCAAACTTACCTTGGATAAATCCGCCAATTCCTGTTGAGAAATGTCGAGAAGCCCACGGGCCGCGCGAACTTGGGCCGCACTTACCTTTGCCAACTGTATTTCGTCCGTCGTTGCACGAATGGTCATCTCGCATATTCCCCCACAGGGCGAAAGCGTGATGGACTCTTCAAATGCGTTCGAGCCGGGCGACTTCAAGAAATGTCCGCTTCGGACAGTCGGTCAGCGAGTCAATTCCCAGCGTTGCGGGGGTGCTGAATCCCATCCATCAGCCGGTTAAACGCGGCGACATCCCATACCGTGTCGAATGGTCTTGCTGTGGCGGTGCCGTCTACCGCCAGAATGACAGCTAAGAAAGGCAAACCCAACATCGGCGGTCGATACACAACGTATGTTGGGCACTTCTTCATGAGCCTCTGATACGCGACCCCGGGCTGTAGGCAATGTGGCCTATGTGGCTAGATGGCTGTCGAAACTTCGCGCTGGTCAGGACCGTAGCATGCCTGCATCTGGCTTGATGGAACATTAGCCACCTCTAAAGGTTATTGCGCGCGGCAGGTTGGTGCCCTCCATCGCCTGCTGAAGATCGGGCCTCCGATCGGCCCGCGCTCTTCTCCGCCAGAGGGGCGCGGGCTTTCGAACTTACCAGACTGACCCGAGAATAAAGGAACTGCGCCGAAGCCGAAAAGGCGCTAACGCCGCCAGCGGTCCTCGCACCAGTGGCGGCACATTTGAGCCGCCGCTGTCGACACCACCGCTGACGCCAGCTTGGCTAAAGACAACCGTGACATTGTGATTGCGCACTTCCACAGCCACGACGCCATCAGCAGTTTGTCGGGCAGCGAACGCCGCTGAGCATAATGACACTCCCGGTCGCCGAGCGCGAAACTGTGCGCCAAGTCGCCGGGCGGGTCCATAGCGGACCGCTGATCGCGGTCTTGCAAACGGCCCATTGCTGCGTAAATTGCCCTCTGCCATGACCACCTCATACCTCAACCACAACCTTGAATGTCCGCACTGCCTGACCATCCGGCTGAGAATACCGGCTGATGCCCAGCCCGATACCAGGATCGCCTGCAGTGATTGCGGCGAATTCCTGGGGACGTGGGACGACCTGCAGACCGACTTTGAAAAGCAGGGCGGGAACACGGGGGTTTTCCGGCTGGACAAGGGTCGCATCAAGCGAATCGAGTGACGAATACTGTCGGCAAATTGTGCTTCTAGTGCTGGTTTGGAACAGACCCATCCACGCCTGCCAACGGCGCTTCCAAGCTCCAAGTGATCCCATGGGGACCGTATTCAAGGTTGCCCTGCCCACCCACCGCTGCGGGTGCAACCCGCTTCAAGACCACGGTTCCAAAGCCGCCCTGTCCGATGGTCTGGACGTGCGGCCCATCTGTTTCAGCCCAGGTGAGATGAAAGCGCCGCGATGCTCCGGAACCGGTGATGGTCCATGTGACTGAAATCTGGCCGTCATCCCCTGAAAGCACGCCATATTTCGCCGAGTTGGTCGCGAGTTCGTGGAAGGCAATCCCAAGATACTGGACCGCATTGGGCCCGAGTACCAACGATGGGCCCGACATTTCGATCACTTCACCCCTCGGGAATGGCTGGGCCTGGGCTGCCAAGAGTTCATTGATACTGGCGCCCTTCCAATCGGCGGATACAAGCAGGTCGTGGGATCGCGATAGCGCCATGATGCGCTCCCGTACCTGCGATTCAAACTCCTTCGGCGTCTCCGATCGCTTGTTGGTCTCGCGGATCATCGACAGGATGACCGAATACTGGTTTTTCACCCGGTGGTTGACCTCGCGCATCAGCATGCGGATGCGTTGCGCGCTTTCCCTCGCCGACGTAATGTCCCGGGCAATCTTCGATGCTCCAACGATCTGGCCAGTTGCATTACGCACCGGCGATATCGTCAGCGAGACCGGCATTAGGCTTCCGTCCTTGCGTTGCCGGATCGTTTCGTAGGTGTCGACGCGCTCGCCACGTCGGATGCGCTCGAGGATGCGCGGCTCCTCGTCCTGATGATTATGCGGGATCAGCATCGTCACCGACTGGCCGATTGCTTCGTCGGCGGTATAGCCGAACAGGCGTTCGGCACCCTGATTCCAGCTCTTGATGATGGTGTTAAGATCCTTGCTAACGATTGCATCGAACGAGGATTCAACAATCGCTGACAGATGCTGCCTAGCCTCCTCGGCACGCTGGCGGTCGGTCAGGTCAAGCAGCATATTCACGGCACCGATCAGATTGCCGTGCTCATCCCGTAGCGGGGTGGGGTGGGGCAGGAACGGAAAAAAGGATCCGTCGGGACGCTGCGCAACGGCCTGCTGGTTGCGGACCGGCCGGTTTTCCTTGAGCGCAATGGCCATGGGGCACTCGTCATGCGGCAGTTCCTTGCCGTCGGCCGTGAACAGCTTGAACGTCACGCACCATTTGTCCTTGCCGATGGCAGGCTCCCGTCCTGCCATATCGGCAGCAGCGCGATTGTAATAGGTAATGGTGCCCTGCTGATCAGTCGTGTAGATGGCGACCGGAAGGCCGTCGAGAATCTGGTGATAGGTGTTGTCCTGCTGCCTGAGTTCCGTACGGGTCCGTTCCAGATCAGTCACGTCGACTGTGAAGCATCTGGTGTTGACCAGCTTGCCGTCGCGGAAATGGCCGCTCGAGGTGATTTCGACATGCTTGATCGACCCATCGCAGGCCCGCAACCGCGCCGGATGTCGGGCGATGTTCTCGCCTCGGGTGAGCCGGCTTAAAATGTTGTCGATCATGTCCCGGTCCGGGTAGAAGTCGGCGATATGGCGACCGACATAATCCTCCGCAGGATAGCCAAGCAGGTTAAGCTCGGCCTTGTTGGCGTGCAGGATAAAGCCCTCCGCGCTTATGAGATGGAGGGCAACGGCACCGTTCTCGAAAAAATCCCGATAATCGAAATCGAGGCTATCCTCTAAGGACACTCCGGGGTTGTTGAGGGCGACAACGTTCGCCTGCGGCGGTTCATTCATTCCGGCATTCCTGATATAGTAAAACACACAGCAACGCAGCACCTGGCCGTTCGTTCCAAGACTGCCGCCTTCAGATCGAACGGGAACAAACTCGATGTGGAGATCAGGGGACCCGTCGTTCCTAGCGCGGACGGAGAAGCTGCCGCGCCTCTCTTGGCAGCGAATTGCGATCCGTTCCGATCAGCCGATTTACGCTCGGGCCTGCTCTTCCGAGATCGCGGTCTCCTTTACAACCGATTGCGCCAGTGCGTCGTGCGCGTCCGGGCGAGCGTTGTCTTCATTCGTTGGGCACGGCGATGATTCCTCCCACACAGGCAAGGAACCTTCGAGTGCGGGAGTTGCTCCTCGGCCGCGCGGCAAAAGCGTCAGTCGACGGCAGCCAATGTCAACGACCAGGCGGGAGGCCAGCCTCGCCTAGTAACGACAGGCATGCGTCAGGCGCGAAACGTCATCATCGTTCGCCATCGCCAAAGCTGTCTGGACAGCATTGCGCAGTTCGAAAGGCGAGGCGGGTGTTGTGATCCATACACTCTGAAGGAAAAACGGGTCGTGGAAGCCCGAGCTGGCAAAACTTACGGAATGGACTACAAATGGGATCTTGCGAACATCAAGCATCGCGGTCACTTTTACGCAGTCCCCGGCCACCAGTTCGATATCCATGACGACGGCGTCAGGCCGGGGATATGTGCGAACCGGACATTCCACCGGCGAAACGACGGAAAGGCGCAGCCTGCATCCGCTTGCTGGCAAACGTAGAATAATTTTCTTCATGACGGAGCTTTTGCCAAGGCGGCAAGTTACCTCGCTCGGAGCGGCGGGAGGCTGTGAGAATGCAAAAGAACGATCCGGGTGTTGGCCCGTCGAAGCCCCGGCTTTTCGGCATCCTGGGACCTGGCCTGATCACGGGAGCGTCCGACGACGATCCCAGCGGCATTGCCACCTATTCCCAGGCAGGTGCGCAGTTCGGCTTCGGCCTTACATGGACGTTGCTGTTCAGCTATCCGCTAATGTCAGTAGTGCAGGAGATCAGCGCCCGGATCGGGCGCACCACCGGCCAAGGGATTGCCGGGAACATGCGCCGTTATTATCCGAACTGGCTACTTCAGTCGGTTGTCGTGTTGCTCCTCATCGCCAACACCATCAACATCGGAGCCGACCTCGGTGCCATGGGCGACGCCCTGAAACTGATTATCGGCGGTCCGCATCTCGCGTATGTAATCCTGTTCGGGGTGGTGTCCGTCGTCCTGCAGGTCTTGCTCGAATACAGCCGCTACGTCTCGGTGTTGAAATGGTTGACCCTGTCCCTTTTCGCTTATTTTGGCACTGTGTTGGTCGTGCATGTCCCATGGGGTGACGTCGCTCGCGGTCTCTTCATCCCGAAATTGACTGCGAACGCCGGCTTCTGGACATCGGTGGTGGCGATCCTCGGGACCACCATCAGCCCATATCTGTTCTTTTGGCAGGCCTCGCAGGAAGTGGAAGACCAGAAGGCCAAGCCGGAGCGCAAGCCCCTCAAGGAGGCGCCGGAGCAGGCCGAGAATGCGATCGAACGCATCCGGCTCGACACATATGTCGGGATGGCGTTCTCCAATCTCGTAGCCTTGGCCATCATGATTACGGCTGGGGCAACGCTGCATGCCAGTGGCATCACCGACATCGAGTCGACCAGCCAGGCCGCCGCAGCGCTGAAGCCCGTGGCAGGGGCGTTTGCGTTTGCAATCTTTGCCTTGGGCGTGATCGGCACCGGCCTGCTCGCGATCCCGGTTCTGGCAGGGTCTGCGGGGTATGCCTTGGGCGAAGCCCGCAAATGGCCAACCGGCCTCGATCGCAAGCCGCTGGAGGCTAAAGCGTTTTATGTGACCATCGCGGTTGCAACGCTGTTGGGCGCCTGTCTGAACTTCACCCCCGTCAATCCGATCAAGGCACTCTACTGGAGCGCGGTGGTCAACGGCGTGGTCGCCGTCCCGGTCATGGCAGTGATGATGATGATGACGGCGCGAAGGGACATCATGGGCAAGGCAACTGTTCCCCTGGTGATGAGGACCGTCGGCTGGGCTGCGACGGCCGTCATGGCGGTCGCAGCCCTTGTGATGATCGCCCAGTTCTTCTGGGAATAGGAGGCGAAAGCATTTGTGGTGGACGGGAACCCTGGCGGTCGGCCGCAGATTAATCCGCCACCGAGCCTCGGCCAGCAACTCGCCGTTCAGCAGGCTGGGCCTCGACCGGAATGGAGGAACACATGACGCGCATAATCAAACCAATCGCCAGCTGAACATGCTCGTCGAGCAGTATGTCGAAGTCAGGTTGAAATCGAGCGCTCATGAATCGGTGATCGTCTGCGCTGGGATTGGTGCGGCCGAAAGTGCGCACATAAGTTCGACGTTGATCGATCCAATTGCTCTTGCCTTTGTGATCGCAACAGAACATGCGCCTTGGGATCAGTAACCTTCCTGGCACCGGGCAATGTAAACCTGGCCATGACCATCGCGATATCGGCATTGGCCGACCCCATTGGCGTGTCCGATCACCGCACCGGCGATCGCGCCGACTGCGCCACCAACGCAGCACCTTGTACCGGATCGCCGGCCGCCGCGGCACCGATCGCGGCACCTCCCAAGCCACCGACGGCAGCGCCTTGTTCGGTACGGGAGCACGCTACGAGCGGAATTAGCAGGCTCAAAATGAGCAGTGCCTTTTTCATGGTCCTCATCTCAAGCCTTAATCGGCCGGAGAAAAAATGCGCCAAGGGATCTTTCGATCCATGGCCTTGTCGCCAACGTGGAACGTCTCCGCTCCAAGGCCGGGCTCTCCATTGTTTTCCCCTGCGCAAACTGTTCGGCAGGCGAACGTTCAGGGCCAACAAATTTCCCGCGATTCAGGTGCCGTATACGCCCAGAAAAATGCGAGTCGCGGCAGGGAATCTTACGTGGCGTTTCGGATGCCGACAACTCCGCTGTGGTTAACGCGAGCCCCGCAGCCATCTCAGGCGACTTGCGAATTCGAAACGGAACTTCGCATCGTGCGGCCCGTTGTGACGTCGCAAACTGTGCCGCGCTCAGCCTCCCTGCAACGGTTCGGCCGAACGCGGCGTGCATCAACACTAACGCACAAGGAAACGTACCATGATCGGCAAACTTTTGGCTACCACCGCAATAGCAACCCTGCTGTCGTCTGGCCTGTGGGTATCAGGGGCCGCCGCTGAAGATGCCACCAAACCTGCCACCGCTACGACCACAGCGGCGACGGCGCCAGCGGCTGTTGCAGACGGCAGCCTCGTCACCAAGATCATAGGCGCCGACGTCTACGATAGCGCCGCCGACAATGCCGAGAAGATCGGCGATGTCAAAGACATCGTCCTCTCCAAGGACGGCAAAGCCAAGTACATTATCATCGGCGTAGGCGGATTCTTGGGCCTGGGAGAAAAGAACGTCGCCTACGATTTCAGCAAGGCCGAGTGGGTCGAGAAGAAGGGTGAGCGCTGGCTGGTCGCCAAGACGACCAAGGAAGACCTGCAAGCGCAACAGGATTTTGACCTGAAGGTCTACGACACTGCAGCGGCCCCGAACACCAATGATGTCGCAGCTACGACGACCAATAATGAAGCGGCTCCAGCGACGGACAAGACCGCCACAGCGGCAATCGACAAGTCTTCGCTGACCGAAATGCCGATGGACAAGATCAGCACCAAGGACTTCATCGGCACCAACGTCTATGGCGCCGATGATGCAAAAGTCGGTGAGATCGGCGACGTGGTGATGACCGGCGACAAGAAAGTCGATGCCGTCATCGTCGACGTGGGCGGTTTCCTTGGCATGGGTGAAAAACAGGTGGCCATTGGCCTGGAGAAACTGAAGTTCATGTCGGACAAGGACGGCAACCGGTATCTCTACACCAACTTCACCAAGGCTCAGCTTGAGGCGCAGACCGCCTATGACAAGGCCACCTACGCGCAGAATCGCGACAAGCAGCGGATCATTGTTGGCCAGTAGAACCCAACGTGGCCCGCGCTGCTTAGGCGCGGGCCACGTCTTTTCGATCGTCTGTGCGCGGGATCTCCCCATCAGGGTAGATGTGCACAAGATGAGACGATCTTCCGATCGCCTGAATAATGTAGCACGTTGAGGGACCTTGTCGGGAAGGGCAGGTTGGCAGCGGCCCGTCGACGCGGCGCGTCTGATTGCAGTTCACTATTCACCCGAGGAACTTTATGGGTTTATCGCACGTTTTCCCGCCGAACCAATTTCGATTAAAGGAAAGGGGAAAATATGGAAAATCCAAGTGTCGGTTGGATAGCTGCTATCGTGATCGGCGGCATTGCCGGTTGGCTCGCCGAGATGTTCATGAAAAGCAATATGGGCTTGCTCATGAACATCATTCTGGGGATCGTGGGCGCCATCGTCGCCAACTTCCTCCTCGGGCTGTTAGGCGTATCGATGGCCGGCTGGCTTGGGTATCTAGTCGCAGGCTTCATCGGTGCCTGTATTTTGATTGCAGTCGCGCGAATGATTAGGCGCTGAACCAACAATCGACTTTGTGCAAATTGTTGCTCAGATTGAGGCGCGTGATCCCCGGGATTACGCGCCTTTGCTTCTTGCGAAGCTAAACATTGGCGATCAGGTCGCTCACTCGGCCATAGGGGACTCCTGCCATATGCTCGCTTGCTGGAACTAGTCTTGATGCTCCGCATTCTATTAGCTGGGGCTCAAGGAGTAGGCGATGAAAGCGGTTTTGGCACTGGTCGGCGGCTTCGTGCTGACCCTTGCGGTCTTCGCCAGCGGGCTGGCTTTCGCTGCCTGGCTGATTGTCGCCAAGCCCGTGCATCAGGCGAAACCCGCCGATAGTGTCTCACAGCTTTGGACCAAGGACGCACAGCCTGTCGACAAGGCCGCGCAGGGCCTGGAGCGCGTGGCCGCCGCGCAGCCCGCGGCGCCCGATGCCGCTGCCAGGGTGCCGGCGCCCGACTCGACCAATATGGGCGCGGTGGCGCCGGACGCCGGCGAGCAGCGAGCCGGGCGGCTGCCACCTGCCCATGTCAGCTGGTGCGCCGACCGCTACCGCTCCTACAATCCCGACGACAACAGCTACAGGTCCTATAGCGGACAGCAGCGGGCCTGCGTGTCGCCCTATCTCGACACCGCCGCCGACCAGGGCGCGCAGCAGCCCGCCGAAGTCACCTATGTCGAAGGCGGCGCCAGCCCTTTGGTTGCAGCAACGGACCTTTCGGACGACCACGTCCAATCCTGCTTCAGCCGCTACCGCTCCTACCGTCCCGAAGACAACAGCTACCAGCCATATTCCGGTGGGCCGAGGCGCCAGTGCGAATAGGCGTGAATAGCGACAGTGCGACACAAGGAGATGGCGCCGCCTGCCGTAGATACCAATTGCCGGTGGGGCCGCCGTGGGGACACCCGGACAGGATCTACCCCGCCCATGTGAAGGCACGGAACCTTTCGCCTCGCCCGCTCTTTCACCAGAAGCCAATAGGAGCAAGGAGCCTGTAATGAAAACTCTGGCCGATATTTTTGAGCACACCCTCCAAGACATGTATTACGCGGAGAACGCGATTACCAAGGCCTTGCCTAAGGTAGCTGCAGCCGTGAAGGACGCCAAGCTGAAGAAGGCGGCCGAGGACCATCTCGAGGAAACGAAGGGACAGATCAAGAAGCTCGAGCAGGTGTTCAAGTCGATAGGCAAGAAGGCGTCTGGCGAGAAGTGCGACGCGATAGAGGGGCTCATCAAGGAAGCCGACGGATTGATGGAGGAAGCGTCAGGGACGGCCCTCGACTGCGGTCTGCTGGCAGCCTGTCAAGCAGTCGAGCACTATGAGATATCCCGATACGGCTCGCTGCGGGAATGGGCAAAGGACCTCGGGCATGATCAGGCTCATAAGTTGCTGAGCGAGATCCTCGACCAGGAAAAAGCCACCAACAACAAGCTAACGAACCTTGCGGTTACGTCCATCAACAGGACAAATTGATCCCGGCATTTCCCGCTGCTAGCACCGATTTCTGGCTAAACGGGGCTCCGTGACCGCCCGCCAGCGCCTCGTCCTGGTTTGTTCTCCGCCGCGCTCTTCTGGCAAGCGCGAAGGCGAATGTAAATATGCACATGGGTGGCAACCAACCTCGCTGCCGCAAGTTGACCTACGCTGGTTGATCCCAGCACCACTCCAGACCTTGGCCCGCTGCTCTCCCCTCAGAGTGGCGGGCTTTTTGCCATATGGACCTCATACTAACGGACTATTCTCATCGCCGGCAGCGTCCCCCTGCCGGCCGAGGACCGCAATGCTCCGGCCGGCCCGCTTATCGCCCTGACGCGGGCCGACCGGTTGGAACGCGGACCCACACAGAGCCCGTTAAAGTGCGATCGCTCGGGGAAACTTTTCCGACGAACGAAGTTGATGGAACAACCTGATATTTGAACAGCCTTTAGCAGGAGGAATTTTCCATGAATTTAAAGATGCTCACTACGGGTGCGATTTCGCTCGCAATGATCACTGGTTCGGCGCTCGCAGGCGGCAGCACCGGGACGTCCGCGCTCGATGATCCGGCGAAAATGTCGCCATTCTTCACCGATGCCGGCATGAAGACCATGAAGTCCGAGGCGGAATTCAAGGCTGCCTGGATGACCATGAAGGAAGAGGACCGTGCAGCATGATGAAGGAATGCGGCGACGAGGCTATTGCGAAGGCGCACGACAATTTCTGCAAGATGACCAAGCAGCTCGGCGGCGCAAACTAATAATTCGCTGCGTCAGTCGTAAACAAGGCCCGCTGCCTCGAGCCAGCGGGCCTTTTTGTTCAGCCGGGACTGTGCCTCAAGCCGCAACGGTGGCTTCCATTCGCTCCTCCCATGCGGATGTTGGCAGGCCCGCACGTCCCCCAGATTTACCGCGCCACCCCCTGATGGTGAGGGACATGACTAAAATCAGAGTAGGGACCTGCCGTTGACATGCTGCCAGGAGGCTGCTCGCTGCGATCGGCTGGGGAACCGTTACGCCGGATGACGAAGAAGCCATGACGCCCCGTCCGCCGGCGCCGCTATTGTCAAACAGTTGTCTAGCGGGCTAACGGGACCGCGCTGCGCCATTCAGCGCGTGTTCCAACCCCAACCGTACCTGCCGAAGGTCGCGGCCATTTGGTTGATGATTGGCTAAAATTGACTCCGCTTAGGTGAGAGCTTGCAAGCCATCTTCACGAGAATGCTTTTATAAGGTGGGTCTAAAATGCTGCTCACAAGTTGCCTTTGTACAGTCATTGTCGACTGGTAGGCAACGAAGGAGAATCGCATGTATTCCCTCAATAAGAGCCTGGCTAAGACTTTGGCCGGCAGCGTTTTGATGATAGCATTGTGCTTCCCTGCTTACTCCGCAGGCGTCGGGGCCGGCGCGTCGGTCGGGGGTGGGGGCGGCATCAACACCGGTGCAGGTGCCTCGATAGGTGGCGGCGGCGGCGTTAATGCTGGTGCCGGCGCTTCTATCGGCGGCGGCGGAGGCGTGAACGCCGGGGCCGGGGCAAGCGTCGGTGGCTCGAATGGCGTCAATGCAGGATTAGGCGCTTCTGTCGGCGGGGCCAACGGAGCCAACGCCGGCGCCGGAGCCAGCATAGGTGGCACCAACGGCGTGAATGCTGGACTAGGCGCGACGGTTGGCGGAGCGAGTGGCGTCGGTTTGGGCGTTGGAGTTGGAGTCGAGGCCGTCAATTCCGTTGATCCCTCCAATCCCTCATCTGCGGTGAGTTCAAGCAAGTCGCGCTTGCCAGGCGTCGTCGCCCAGATGTCTGAAAGTCAAGTTGCGCGGATGAAGAAGCGCTGCGCCGATGTGCTCGCAAGTTCGGGCACCTACGACCGTGACCTGCGCCAGCTTTGTCTGCTTATAGCTCGGCGTTAAGGCGACTGAGCGCAAGCCCGCCGCCGAAAGGTGGCGGGCAGTTTTCGTCGTCAGGGCGCGGACTAGGAATAACCGGCTAGACTAGTGATGCGACATGAGCGCTGGAGATGCCCGCCCGGTATACGTTGTCTGTTACCACCTCTGGCCGGCCTTCCGTTCCTGGCCGTTTGCGGTAAATGCGACGACTACTGCAATGCCCTTTGACACCGCAAATGAAGCAGCCGCCTACAACAAGGTGGCGGGTTTAAAGGACCGCGGAGCGCTTCGCCACGACCTCAGTAGGGCAAGTCTGCGTATTGGAAAGGCGAACACTCGCCCGCTGGTCTCGTCGGTCACTTCAAGGAAGTAGTTTCCCGTCCGGTGGAGCGTCACCGGGCGTTTCGTTGCCTGCTCGGCAGTGCGGTAGGATGTCGGTGCCTCAGCGCGGTATTCGGCGATCATCCGCCCCGCGAGATATTCTCTGATTTGATATGGCATGGCGGACCACCACCGCGAATCGTCTTTATATTAGTGATACCTAACATTTGCGTTTTGTGAAACTGCCTCTAATTTGATCGGGATGGGTCGATACCGTAAACTGCCCGCTGGCCTCATGGCTGGCAAGTTTTTTCACTTTCCGTGTGGTACATTACCGCCCGGTGAAGCTTGCTGTTCTGGTACAGCTTTCCTGGCATCGCGTTTGTGTTGCCGTGCCCAGCAGGGGCAAACCAACACCCCAGCAAGTCTAGTTAATCCCTAGGGACGGACGGCCCGCCGCTGCCGTGTGATGAAGCAGGCCGACACCATCTGCACCTCACCATCACGCTTGAATGGAGGGATGCACCGGGCCATCCTTCCATGGCAAGCCATTAACCCGGCGACCGCAAGGAAGTCACGTTCGAACGCGCTCCCGACGATTTCGACGTCATCGTTACCGACTTTGCCATGCCACTTGTATCCGGAGTGGACGTCATCCGTTTCGCACGCACGCTGCGTTCCGATTGGCCTGCGGTTATCATCACGGGCTATGCCGACGCGGAAGAGATCGCCGATCGGCCAACGGATGTGCCGCTGCTCGCCAAGCCGTTTCGCGACAAGGATCTGCTCGACAGCATTTTCCTCGCTGTTGCCAATGCAGAGCCGCAAAAGATCAAGACAGGCTGGCGGATAGGGGTGCCGGTTGGCAGCGAGCGGCGCGGATTTCTTACTTGCTGAAATTCAAGTTTCCGACTGCCAAGCTCCGCGCTGCTACCTCGATCGCTGCGCGGTCATCGCCAAGTCGATCAATCAGATGCTGAGCCTTCTCCTCGGCTATGTCTGTAGGCATCGCGAGTGCTTCCACGGTCAGGACGCCGGAACTCGCAACCTCGCGCGTTCCCGAGAATGCGCCATCTGCTGTGCCTGGAAGGGCGGCCTCGCGATCAATCTCGTCCTGGCGGTATGCCAATGCCGTTCGTGGTCGCAATCCGGGGCAACCTTACCCCTGCCAAATGGCATACGCGCGCTGCTTTCAGCAGCTCCAAGTGGGAGGCTGCATGGGATTCCCCAATGATCTTCGTGCGACCAGCCGGGCGACGTCGACGCCGGTGAGAGGCCCCGCAGGGGGAACAAACGGGAATATTCTGCAAAGGCCGGAACCGCCGGTCAGTGGCGAAGTTCATTTCCAATCAACAGGAGTGAAACATCGTGAACACGCCAGACACAAACGACTTCCCCGGGACCGGCTTATCTAACGAGAACGGATGGCAGGCGGACGACAAAGCTGCCGGAAAAAGCAAGGAAGCTCTCAGCAAATTGAAGACGAGCGCTTCCGAGACCGCGAAACACCTGAAAACTGCTGCTGCCTCTGTATCGACCGATGCCAAGGAGTATGCCGGCACTGTCGCTTCCGACGCCGCCGGTGCGTTCAAGGAGGCTGTCGAAACGAATAAGACCGCCGGCGCCGATGCGATTGCCAACGTCGCGCACTCCGTCAAGGAAGCGGCTGACAACATTGAAAAGCAATCGCCCCAAGTTGCCGGCATGGTGCGCAGCGCGGCCGAAGGTGTGGAACGGATTTCGACCGACATCAGAGATCGCAACGTCGGTGAGCTATTCGACTCCGTTACGAAATTCGCGCAGCGCCAGCCGGCCGCGTTCTTTGGAGTCGGGATTCTCGCCGGAGTGATGCTGACCCGCATCATGCGCAGTTCGGATCGGTCCTGAGAGAGGCTGGCCAGATGGATGACGGTATCGATCGCCGACCCTTCGGCAGCATCGTTGACGAAGCGATCGCGAAATTCGCATCGTTGATGCGTCTGGATTTGCGTCTGCTTGAGGCGGAAATGCGGAGCAAAATGTCGACCATCGTGTCGTCGGGTGCATGCGGGGTGGCAGCGGCCATCCTCTTCGTCCTGGGTGCTTTCGCCCTGGTCCAGTTTCTGATCCTCGCGATGATCTCTTTCGGTATCGGCGCTATGTTTGCCTGTTTCACAGTCGGCGTGATCTTGATAGGCGGAGGTTTGCTTTCGCTCTACTTGGCCAAACGAGCACTCATTGGATGGACTATCACACCCATCGAGACTGTAAGCCAGGTCCGAAGCGATCTGGCCGCATTGAAGCAGGGGATACGCTATGGCACTGCGCAACGATGAGCTCAGCGAGATCATGGCGAGAAGCCGGGCCGAACGGCAGGCCCTTTTTGGGCCTGTCGCCGAAATAAGCCGTCGCCTCCAACCCGGCCATTTGGTCGACGTGACCACACGGTACGCAAAGAACAAGGTCTCCGGGGTCTTTGGTGGTGTGTCAAACGCCATAAAGGAAAACGGGGGCACGGCGGCAGCGGTCGCCTTGGGCGCCGTGGCGATTTTTGAAGCAGGCAGAAAAAGTGCCGAAGGCGGCAAGGATCTCGCAAACCCTACTGCGCTGGACTTCGAAACACTCGACACAGGCGCTCATTTGGGTCGCGTGTCCATTCCTGACGTGGAGACCCCGCGAAAGGCCATCACAAATCTGGCCCGAGCAAAGGTGCTTGCCGGATCCGCAGGAGGGCTGTTCATCGGCCACGTTATTGGCCGTTCGTTCGAGCCGACCTGCAAGGAGCGTGAGCTGTTCGGGAAAGTGGGGGAAGAAGTCCAGAATGCCGCTGCCGAATTTATGACCCAGCATTCGCGCGGTGCGAAACTGGCAGCGGCGCAGGCGTTCGGCTTCGCCAGATACTCCGCCGGCTTGTTGGTCCTTATGGCTGCGGTCGGCGATTATTTCGAAAGCGCAAAGGACGGCGGCGACCAGCACTGAGCGAGTAGGCGGTGCGTGGAAAAAGCCGTGCGCCGATTCCTCCAGGTTAAGCAGTCTAGTCTTCAAATCGAGAGCGCTCGTGCCTCTCGCCTGAAAAGGCTAAGCGTTTGCACTGAAGAGCTCCGACCCAGTTCACAAATCAGCAGGGCGCACCCGGTCGGAACATCGGAAGTTCTGGCGCATTGCTCATGGACGCCGTTACATGCCTACGGACTCACAATGCGAGCGTCGATCACAAATATATGGGACTTGGTCAAGGAGAGCACAGTCGCATTCGTCAACGACAATGCTCTGAGCCATGGCGCGGCTATGGCTTTTTACGCCACCACCTCCCTGGCTCCAATCCTGCTGATCGTGGTCGCTATTGCAGGCCTCGTTTTCGGTCGGGATGCTGCACAATTGGCGTTGTCTGCTCAGATCTCCGGACTGATGGGGCCAGAAAGTGCGGATCTCCTCCAGATCGCCCTGCAGAGTGCCTCAAGTAAATTATCCGGAACGTGGGCCGCGGCGATCGGAGTAATCACTTTATTGGTGGCCGCATCAGGCGTTTTTGGTGAAATGCAGCAATCGCTGAACACGATATGGAAGGTTGAACCTCAGGGAAGTTCGTTGTCCCGTCTGGTGCGGGCGCGTGCCGCAAGTCTGGGTTTGGTCGCCGCGCTCGGTTTCCTGTTGCTCGTGTCTCTGGTTGCCAGCGCAGCGGTCTCGGCTCTGGGAAACATCATCAACGCTCAACTGCCGTTTGGAACAATCGTCCTCGGCGTGATCAACGCCCTCGTTTCCTTTGTCCTGATCTCGGTGATGTTCGCTGCAATCTACAAAGTCTTACCGGATCGAACACTCGAATGGCGTGACGTCGGGATCGGTGCTGTTATGACCGCCGCCTTGTTTACCCTCGGGAAGTCGCTTATTGGCTGGTATATCGGCACCAGCGCGATCGCGTCTTCATATGGGGCCGCCGGTGGACTGCTCGTCATCCTCCTATGGGTTTACTACTCATCGGAAATTTTTCTCCTCGGCGCTGAGTTCACCCGCGCCTATTCCATTCGACACGGCAGCAGGTCGGATCTGGAAGCATTGGCTGACAGTCCTTTGCCATCAGGAAATCTCCCCATTCGATCACAGCAAACTTCCCCCTCCGCGGGCGTGATCACGCTGTTGGCGGTGGCGTGCGTGAGCGCAACGGTGACCGCTCTTGTGCTCGGTCTTCGGCGTCTCCAAGTCGACGGGGATAGCTGACGTCTACTGGTCTGGGATGACTGGCGCCTGGCGCTGGCGTTGATGGACAGCGTCGACCGTCTTGCCAACCGCGTCCAGCTTACGACGAACCGCTATCCCACCCGACGCGGGCGAGGAAGCTTTTGGCGTCGTCGAGTTGCGATGGGCTGGAGGGGCAAGAAGACCTCGCCAGAGCGCCGCTTTAGCCTTGCCGTGCGCACCGGCGGGTCAAGACGCAGATTGAAGGCAATCACGATCCGATGTAGGTCAGCACGCCTCATATCGGGCACCTGGCTCTTGCTCCGCGCGTGCTAGCCTCGACTTCACAAGTCGCGACTATTCGTACCAATTGAACCGCGCTGAAGAGGGCAAGAGCCTTGGTGAAAGCCATCATCTCATCGATGGCGAGCTACCGCGATAATGACGAGGCTTGAATGTCTGGAGTCGCCTCACGCGCGATCGCTGTATCCTACCAATCATCCCGATGGAACATTAGGAAGTTCTAAGTGTTCATTATAGCGCGAGGGTTACCCGAAATGCTCCGGCGCCAAATCCTCGAAAGCAGCAATGTGCTTGGACCGAAAATTCTGAGGAGATGGACCCATCAACAGCATTATCTACATCGTCGGACTCGTCGTTGTCGTCCTTGCGGTCTTGAGCTTTTTTGGCCTCAGAAGATAGCCGATAGAGGGGCGTGGCGATAGGACCAACCGACGGCCAGTCGGGCATCTTGGAACCTTTCATCCGTCGGTTTATTGCTGTGTTGTCCCTAACCGTCGAACCACCATGTTGAGGGTAAATCCGGATCGGAGGTCACTTGTGAAGTCGCCTTGGCACCCCGCTTTCGCGGTGCTGGTCACCAGCTCGGTAGCGCAGGGGTGGAGCCCGCGGGCAGCGACCCTCCTCAAAATAGCTACGGAACCCGCCCCTTCGGCTTGAGACCGAAGCGGGGACTTTGGCTGAAGGCTAGTCGGGTTCACGATGGCGCGCGCCACTGACTAACTGACTAAGATCGTGGCGCCCCTAAATGTTCCTGGGCCACTTAGCTTGTGGCTTCAAGGAGGGCAGACTGTGCATTTCATGGTGCTCGTTAAGGAGACCGAAGACAGCGAAGCATTCTTCACACCGCGGAAGCGTTTGACGCGTGGGCCAATACAATGACCTGTGATGCCGGCATTTTGGGAGCCGCGGATAGCCTTAAACCCTCTTCCCAAGCCAAGCGCGTTGCGTTCGACGGCTCCCGCCGCAAGGTCATCGTCGGCCCATTCGCTGAGCCTCGTGAGCTGGTTGCCGGTTTCTGGCTTTGGGAAGTTAAGGACATGAACGAGGCGGTCGTCTGGGTGAAAGGGATGTTCCGGCCCCATGCCGGGGCCGAGCGAGAACGGAATCCGACCACTACAAGAGTTAACTGACTTCCGATGAGGACGCCTGCCCTCTGCGAGATGGCTGCACACGCCCGTCGGAACCGTACCGCATGAAGATCGGCCGGAAATGCGTCAAAGTCGGACTTCGGCGACACCTGAATTGCCGATCGCGCCGCGCTGGCTCAAAATACAGCCCAACTGCTCAATGATGGAATAATTCCGCGCTTTAAAGCCGGCCAGCTTCACGCTGGCGGGCTTCTTTCCTTGGACGACTTCCGTCCATTCAGCGAGTGGCAGACGATAATTCAGATGCCAAACGCGCGCTTGCGCTTGAGAAAACGACGGACGCAAATATCAACACGGCTGCAGCCACGATTAGCGAACCGATAGCGGCGATCGGCTCAAGGGCGGTGTTGCCTTGCAGCATCAGATAAAGTGCCGGCAACATCACAACCAATCCGACATTATAGAGGCCGTAGTGGATCATCGCGATTTTGCGGGCTGCCTTTGCCGGGTTAAGGGCGTAGTAACCGCCGAAGATTGCGCTTGTTACCCATCCGAGAAGATTGATGTGGGCATGTGCCGGAAACGCGCCGTGGTCGCCTGAGATCGCCATTTGGAGGCCGGCCCCGATCCCCAAAATGAGCCACACAATAGCTGTCTTAAAAAAAAGTTCCGAAACCTTAGGCATGACAATTCCTCCCCAAAATGCCGATTGCAACCGCCCATCTTGATCTCAATCCACCCCTTTTGCCAAGGGCAGCGTCGGCAGTTGGCACGCGCGCTTCCCCTCGCTTCGCCTGCCGCAGACCCGCTCAAGAGCTAGATAGACCCGCTCCTGCCGGGAATCGGGCGGCGGTTTTCTGCGATTTCTTCACCAGGTAAGGGCTATCGAGGGCAGTGATGAGGGAAGGACATGACGGGAGCGAGTTAGATTCTGTCAACGCTGGCTTCGCGAGGAGGTCGCTGGCACGCATCCGTGTTCCCCGACGTGGGGAAGCTTGGACCGCTGCCCACGGTGGCTGGCATTCTAATCTTTGTGCGGCACAATGTAACCACTGCTAACACCGTTGATTCCAATGCCTCGGGTGACAACAACTTTTGAGTAACCGGTTGGCAGAGAGCCAGTCACCGTCGCGTCGATGCGGCGGCAACGGCAAATTATTTCAAGCGATGAGTATACTGCCCGCGGCGTATCAATTGGTTTGCAGACAAAAGGCTCGATCGTGTTGTCGAAAGCAGAATCATCACTGCAGCAGTTGCCGGGTCCATAGGACGCTCCCATGTTGGACAGGGTCAACGCCGAAGGGAGGACTCTGTTTCCTGTGGGAGTAGCCATGGCGTGGCGGTCCAGTTTCAGGCATCGGAGGAAGTAGACATGATAAAAGTCAGAGAAGCGCTGCCGAAGCGAGACCCGAAGAATACGCCTGTCCATGACGCGAAACACCCGCACCGCAACAGACCCGACATACTGATCCGCCACCGGGAGGTGTGCGAGAGGCACCAGCGCCGCATCCAAACGGTGAGTGATCTCTCAGCTGGGTTGGCCAGCGTTGGCGGCGGCGATGCAGCCTTCCCCCTGCCGACGAATTCCATCACGGCACCGCGGAATGGCGTAGAGGCCAAGACTCCGCGGAACATCTGCGCATCGACCAGATCGAGGTGAAGGCGCGGGATTTCAAATTGCGTCGCCGGAAATCGGCTGGGATGGCGCTGTTCGCTTTGTCTTCCATTTGTGCGTCCTGGCCTTTCTTTGGCCACCCGCAAAACGTTTATCAACTTCGCCTGCACTATTGCAGGCCTCGAACGCCGCAAGGAATTCCCTATGGCTTCTACCGCAGTGTTGATCTGGTATCTGGTGATCTCTGGCCCACAAGGTGGGATGGTCGTGCTGCCCAGCACCTTCGACAAGCGGGAGCAATGCACCGCCGCCATCACCGAATATCAGAAGCAACCGACACCGGCCGGTTGGTCCGTGCAGTGCGTACCAAGCGCATCGCCTTTCACCGACAATGGCTCTGCCGAATAGGACCTCCCGGCGCTCCCTCCACCGGAGGAATTTTCCGTGAACTTCAAGATGCTCACCATGGGCGCGATGGCCCTTGCAACAATGACTGGCTCGGCTTTGGCCGGCGCGGCAACCGGAACGTCAGCGCTTGATGATCCGGCGAAGATGCAGCCCTTCTACACAGATTCCGGCATGAAGACGATCCAGTCGGATGACGCATTCAAGAAGGCCTCGCTCGCCTTGACCGATGACGATCGCGCATCGAACACCAAGGACTGCGGCGACACCGTTATCGCCAAGTCGCATGACAACTTCTGCGCAAAGATGAAGCAGCTCGGCGGCGCAAACTAGCTGCAGCCACGCTGTCTGATGAATGGAGCGCGACGCATGGCCCGCTGCCGAAACGTAGCGGGCTTTCTCGTTAGGAGTTGTTACGCGCTCAAGCGCATGTCCTCCCACCAATTCTTATTTTGTCAACGCCGAGGGAATTGAAGGGCGTTCGCGGTCGCCCCGGCGGCCCAAATCGTCTGCTGGTTCGCCCTTTTGGCGGGCAGGGATCGTGCGCATGCGTCCGGATGGGCAGAAGCGGCTCTACTCACTGCGTAAGGAAGCGTTCGACCAGCTTGAGGCCTGGGTGGCGGGGTATCGCAGCCACTGGGAGGCGCGGCCCGACCGGTTCGGCGTCGCACTCGAGAAGCGACGGACCGCAATTGATCCAGTCCCTCTGGAGAATTCGCAATGACCACGACACAGGCACGAGCTCAATTCTCGATCGAGCGCGCCCATACCGCCTCATTAGAGGAAGCCTGGGCGCTATGGACCACAAAAGAGGGTATCGAATCTTGGTGGGGCAGAAGGGTTCGACGTCACCGTCAGCTCGATCGACCTAAGGCCCGGCGGCGAGCTGGTCTATCTGATGACCGCCACTGGGGCGCAACAGATAGCCTTTATGAAGCAAGCCGGGATGGCTGTCACCACGGAGTGCCGGGTCACCTACACGGAAGTCTCGCCGACCGGTGGGTTGGCCTACAAAACGTTGACCGATTTTGTGCCTGACGTAACACCATATGAAGTGGCCACGGTCGTTGATCTGCGCTCCACGGCCGATGGCGTGAAGGCCACTATTTACTTCGATGCCATGCACGATGACATCTGGAACGAACGGGCCCGCGCTGGCCACGAAAGCCAGCTGCGCAAGCTCGACGCTGCGATGGACGCGGTGATGCAAGCCGTCGGCATATTTCCGAGCGCGCCCCAGCTCATCGCCGCTCCGCTGTTCGCCTTGGCCTTATCGGGCGGTCTTCACCGTCGCCGGCGGCTATACGACTGCTCGATTGGCGCCCGACCGGCCGATGCGCCATGCGTGTATACTGACAGGGATTGGCTTCCTCGCAGGCATGGCCGGGGTTATTGCCTATAACATGATCGGCGGCGAAAAAGTCGGCCCGGCCTGGTACGCGATCTCGATTCCGCTTGAAGCCATACTGCGTTTGGCTGGGTGCTCGACTGGCTCTCGGTCTGCGACCGCGGCAGAAGAAGCCGGGTGACTCGTGAAGCAGCAGCGTGGAGGCCTTGGTCGCCGAGTACACGCGCGCCGGAGGCCCTCCCGCGGAGACTAGGAAGCGATGAGCACGAGCAAGGCTGTCAGTCAGTGAAATGTCCGAGGTTCTTCGCGCTCGTCCCTGGAAAGCGCTGGCGTTTCCCTCGTTCGTCGAGAAGGCATTCCTAATCATTTCAACGCCTCGGCCTGCTTCCACGGCCAGTTCGTCGCGCTGCTGACTATTTCGTTGTTGTGTTGAATTCACGGTTTGCTGCATAGTCGATCGTGAAGGTGTTCGCAGGAGCGGGAACGCCCTGCTTCACGTTGGTTATAGTGACCGTGGTGGTGAGGCCCTTTTCGTCGGTAAGGCTCCATCTGCGCAGATCGAGCGACTTCCTGTCAAACACCATGGTGATGTTCGAATTGCCGAAGGCCGACTTGTCAGCCAGCTTAACGACAACCTGAGCACCGTCTTCTTTGATGCTTTTGAGGCGATTGCCAGAGAAATCGACCTGGTTGTCGAGCAGAAGCTTAAGCGGCGTCTTCGAGGGGGCATAGAGCCGCGAAGTCTTGAGTTTCTTGTTATAGACGACCAAGGATTTTCCATCTGCGATCACGCTGACCCCTGATTGGCCAGCATAGTTGAACCTGATCCTGCCCGGCCGCTGCAGAAAAAATCTACCGCTGGTCCTTTCCGCTCTTGGGCCCGACTGGACGAAGTCCCCGGACATGGACTTTACCGATGAGAAGTGATCGGCAATCGCCTTTGCTTCTATAGGCGCGGCTGAGACCGCAGTCGTAAGTTCGACGTTTATCGCGGCGGCGCTGACAACGGCAAGCCAGATACCCAGTAGTGTCTTGATCTTATGTGCCATTCACTTGTCCTACCCCGAGAAGGCGCGTGATCTGATGAGACCACGCGCCTTAAGATCAGTATCCGTCCGGGCACTGTGCAACGTAAACTCGGCCATGCCGATCGCGATATCTGCACTGGCCGGCTTCGCTGGCGTGCCCGATGACCGCCCCGGCTACTGCTCCGACCGCGCCGCCAACGACCGCCCCCTGCACCGGGTCGCCCGCCACTGCCGCGCCTACAGCTGCGCCACCCAAGCCACCGACGGCAGCGCCTTGTTCTGTGCGGGAGCACGCCGCGAGCGGAATGAGTAGACTTAACATAAGCAGTGTCTTCTTCATTGGATCTCTCCTGGGGCCATTATTAGCCGAACCTTAAATGCGCCACAGAGGTTTTCGATCCATCGACCCAGGCTAAGAACCCTCACACTTTGCACCCGTTTGGCGCTGCGCTCGTTCTGTGCTGCTTTCCAGGGAAAGGGGAGAAGGAGAGCATTAAAAACAGGTGGAGTGTCGGGACCGCAAACCAAATCTTCTGGAACTGGCGAAGGCCCCGGATAGGTGGTCAGTCGCAGGAGGTCCGAATGCTCCCGAGCGATCTGCGCACCGTCGTCGTGCCGGCAAGGAAGCGGCCGAATGCCGCTTGCTAGCCTTCCCAGGGGCCGGCGTTCTGGCTGAACGGCGACGTGAATTCAGGTAAGGGGCACTGTCGCCCTGCGGAGACCGCCAGCCTCGACATTCCACGGATATTTCCGGACGATTGATGCAAATAATGTTGAACGAATTTGCGGCCTGCCGAAGTCGCGATGACACCGCCGTTCCCGCCTGAATGAGCATTGCCGCATAGCCGTCGATAAGATAACGCCGGGCGCTCGAATCGGTGCGATGAACATGCTGATGGCCAGGCAATATGATGTCGACGTCGCTACGCGCTAGGCTTAGCAGCAACGTGGTTTTAGACGACACCTGTGCCGCTATTGGCTCCGAACCCATCAGTGTCCGTGGTTTTGCTGGATGTGCAAGCAGGACGAAAAGCGGCGCAACTTCTACCTGCCGGCGCGACCGGCGAAGTGCTTCCCCGGCAGTGATGCAGGGGGCATGGCTCTCGCCTGGGGCTCTCAGAGATCGACCTTAGCATTATCGCCCACGTTCGGCTTGGTGCCGCTCATAGCCGCGAACACCATTTTCGCTGTAGCGACGACCAGTCCCGGGCTGTCCCACAATTCACCTTCGTCCGGCTTCACCGTTATCAGCCGAATTTCGGGATCGTCAGCGTTGTCCCACCAAGCCGCGTCAGTCTTTTCCCAGAGCTGGGTGATCTTCTCCCTGTCATTTGTCGCCGAGGCCCGGCCGGAGATCGTGACATATTTGTAATGGCTGCTGTCAACCCAGGCCAACGTCACCTTCGGATAGGTCGAGAGCTGCTTGTTCTTCGCGCTGTGGTCATTGACGAGAAAGTAGATGGCGTTTTCCTCACGGAAGACGCGCGCAGAGAGCGGCCTGGCGCGATTGTATTCGCCGTCCCATGTCACGAACATGCAGACGTCGATTTCCTTGGCGAGTTCCCAGATGCGGTCTGTTGCCTCGGCGAGTGTGAGGTCTGTCTCTTGCTCTCGATGCTTGGCCATAATGTATACTCCGCCGGTAGATGTGCTCGTACAACTCGCATGTGGCTGTCCCGTTCCGGTGGGAACGGCTTCATCACGCTGCCTTGCATTTGATTTGGGTGGAGCCTGGGCCTTCGCCCCGCCGAGGGCCGTGAGCGACTTTTGTTGCCCAGCAGGAGAACTCTCACGGGCTTCTACGACCGGCGCAGATCGTTCGCGATGCCCGCGACCATGGCGTCGAGGTGCGGGCGGTATGTGTGAATGCGTCGCGCTGGGACTGCACGCTCGAGCCCACCGAGAACGAGGTCCGGTTCGCCGTGCGTCTTGGGCTGCGCATGGTGCGTGGCCTTGCCAATGCCGATGCTGCGACCATCGTCACGGCACGTGCCGACCAGCCCTTTGCGTCGTTAGATGACCTCTGGCATCGCGCTGGTGTTCCCGCGGCATCTCTGGTCGAACTCGCCCAGGCCGACGCCTTTCAACCCTCATTGTCGCTGGCGAGGCGAGAGGCGCTGTGGACGATCAAGGCGCTGCGCGACGAGCCGCTGCCTTTGTTCGGGGCGGCGTCGGCTCGCGAGCAACAGACGGTGCCAGAGATCCAGGAGCCCGTTGTCGCGCTGCGTCCCATGACGGCCGGCGGCGAGGTTGTTGAAGACTACGGGCATGTCGGTCTGACCCTGCGCGACCATCCCGTCTCCTTCCTGCGCGCCGATCTGCGGCGACTGAGGTTTCGACGTTCTCGCCCGCCCCGAATGTCAAGGTCCGCTTGCGAGGTGATTTGCCGCTCACGGCGCCTCGCTACCTGCCGCTAAAGACGATGGCTGGGCAGCCGGCACAGCCCTCCGTACATCAAAATTTATTGGCGGCGTCCAGGCGCGCTGGCATTATAGGGACTTCATAGCTTTCGAGGAGGAAAGGCTATGTTGTATCCCGGTCAGAGCTTAGGCCCGAGCGAGATTGAAGCGCTCGCCCGCGTGTGTCGAACGGTGTGCAAGGAACGAGGCTTATCGCTTCAATCCACCGAGGCTGAGCGCACGGCTGCGCACCTGCTTAAGTTGTTGATGAATGGCTTGACGCGCGAGGAAGAATTGCTGGATGCCGAGAGGAACCGCTTGGCGGGCGCATCCTGTTCTACCGCAAGTCTGCCGCCCAGTACGGCACCGTCACCTCTTAGTCCCCCACAAATGCTTTCCGGAAGGGTGCAGCCGGCAACTGGACGCTGAAAGAAAAGGTACGCTGGGGCGTGGACGACGTAAATTTCGTACCAATCAACCGCTCAGAACCAAAGCGGAATACACTCCCTCGATTGTTCCTTCTGCAGGGGAGGATGAGCCCATGGACGGACGGGCAACCGCATCGATTGTCCTTTTGGAAGATGAGGCGCTGATCGCGCTCGACATCGCAGACCAGCTTCAGAATGCTGGGTTCGCGATTGCCGAAACCTTCTCTACATGTGCCGCTGCGCTCGAATGGCTATCGGTCCACACGCCAGATCTAGCAATCCTGGACATCCAACTGCGCGATGGTGACTGCGAAGAGGTCGCCAAGGCGCTCAATGAGCGCAAAGTTCCGTTCGTGGTCCACTCCGGTATGTTCCCTGGCGCCGACGGTCATTCTTCGATTTTCCTCAAGGGGGAGTGGATCACCAAACCTAGCGCGCCGGAAGACCTGACCAAGGCCGTTAAAGCATTGTTGGCTAGCCGCAACGCTTTGAAAGCGCGCCAGCCACGTAAGCGTCGAGCAGGTGGACACAACCCTGGCAGGACAGCGGCAGGAGCAAACAAATGGTTGCAGACGATATCCCAGCAAGACGATTGAAGATTGGTTGAACAGTACGTGAGACGCGGAAAAAACACCACGACGTCGTTTCGACATCGACGGCCGGGGACGCGATCTGCGCGGCCCTGCCGAACTGTCCGGTCTCCGGAAGAGCCCTTGTGACGTGATTGCTACCTGCGCAGTCGCCCATGGCCTTGGCGTCCGGTTCGACAGGTTGAAGGGCAAGGAAAACCCGCTCCCGTAAATCGGCTGAAGGGAGGCTCTGCGCAAGCGTCGAGAGGCCGGTGTTCAGATATCCCCGGTTGGTACGTTTCCGACGCTATGCACGAGCTGACATGCCTTTAGATATTCGAGTAGACGGAGCGAGCATGAGATATTTCTTCCATATCCGAAACGAGGACGGGCATCTTTCGGAAGACCCCGAGGGTCAGGAGTTTGCGGATTTGTCGGAAGTCGAGGAAAACGCAATGGCCTCCGCCAATGAGATACTGGCAGAAGGACTGTTCGGTGGAAAACCGGTCCGATCAGGCGTGGCCTTTGAAATCTGTGATGAAAATCAGGTTTTGATGCTGCGGTTTCCCTTTTCGGAAGCGGCCGAACAGCCCGGCGCGCAACCTTAATGCTTAAAGTGATTGGCCGTTGCGGCTGTGAGACACCATATCTCAGCTATCGTTCGCACGTTTTCACGGGCGCGAACGGCTGGGAGATCACGAAGCTCTTGCCCTACAGAGGGCCGAGTTATGGATAACCAGCCTAAAACAACCTATCGAAACGCCTTGCTGCAGCGACTTTCTCCCCTGGACCTGGCGCTACTGGCGCCTCATCTGGAGCCCGTGGATCTGCCGCTGCGGACCTCACTAGAGACGTCAAAATCCGTTATCGAATATGTGTATTTATCGAAACGGGCATCGCGTCTGTCGTCGCCAAAATACCGAAGGGCCGCGATACCGAGGTCGGCCTGATTGGGATGGAAGGCATGACCGGCGCCCTCGTTGTGCTCGGTGGTGACCGCGCCGCCCATGACACATATATGCAGGTGGGAGGCAGCGGAATCCGGATGCCCGCCGGGGCGCTGTCGATGGCTTTGTCCGAAAGCAATACGCTGAAGGCGCTGCTGCTGCTCTATGTCCAGACCCTCTTCATCCAGGCCAGCTATACTGCTTTGGTGAATGCCCGATCCAAATTGGAGGAACGGTTGGCGCGCTGGCTCCTGATGTGTCAGGACCGGGTACGCGACGACCGATTTTCCATCACCCACGAGTTCATCGCCGTTATGCTCGGCGTGCGGCGGCCGGGTGTAACCGTCGCTATCCAGGAGCTTGAGGGGATGGGGCTGATCAAGGCCAGACGTGGCGAGATCGTGATCCGGAATCGTTATGGTTTGTTCCAGATCGCCGACGGCACCTACAGTGAGCCGGAACAGGAGTATGAGCGGCTCCTCGGTACAATCGCTTAGCTCCCGTGATCGGCTGCCTCGGCGAAGGTTACGGTAGCGACGACGGCGCCGTCGTCGACTACGATTTCAAACGACGCGTCGCGTATTAGCGGCTTCCCACCGCGCAACCCTTCCGCCATCATGTCCTTTGCTGCGGCGATCGCTTCGCGAACGGCGCTGTCATGGTCCGGGAATTCGCTCCCTTCCGGGTCAGGGTGACGGTGCCCGGCAAGCACGAGGTGCAGAAAAAAGCTAGGCAAACCATGTCTCCGGCGGCAGTGCGATCTCCGCCAATGAGCATCTAGGCCGCGCAACCATGTCCGCAAGCACGCCAAATGCCTTTTGGAGCTGTGCTACATCAAAGTCCGCTCGACCTCGTCGAGGCTGACCTCGTCATTTCATGGTGTTTGATGGCTTGAAGGAAAGACTTCTCATCATATAGCGCTTAATTAGATCAAGGCAGATCGGGCTGTAGCCCGCGCCCCAAGCAGCCTTATGATATCAGATCACGCAAGCTGTTGAACGCCGCGCGGAAAGTCACCGGAAAGGAAAGTTGCTTTCATTCAATGGAAGAGTGGGAGCAAACGAACTCTAAATCACCGTTGCCACAACAGCACTCGGTGACGATAACAAAGCGTATTCCGTTCGTTCACCGGTTCAACCGGATTCGATTGTACGTTTTAACCAAAGGCGTGAGCGCGGTTGTCAGCCTTTTGGCACGCTCTAGCTCCGGCACGCGGCAACCTCTCAAGGAGCCGTAGTGGCCGGCACAGCGAACGGTGTCCCCTTCTCAGGCGACAGCCGTGCCGGTCATCTCTTGCCCCTTTGGTGGAGGCCGGAGCGCTTGGTCGGGAAGTTCCGGGCTGGTGAAATGGCCGGCGCCAGGGTGGGAGCTGTTGGGCTGTGCGGCGCCGGCCAAGCGGACAATCAGGTCCGCTGCACCTAACGAATGGCAGATTTTCACCGGCGCGATTATGGCGTGATCGCGGAAGGAGCGCCTAAAGGTCAGACTGCCAATCGACCCGCTCTGGAATGTCGATCGATTGCTGCAGGAGCTTGGCACGGACCGTGTCAAGGTTCCGCTGGCGGCGGACAGCTTCATCGGTCACATTCATATGCGTGCGCGGTCGCCCGAAACGTTGATGGCGTTCTACCTCGGCGTGCTTGGCTTCAAGCCACATATCCAGTCTGGAACGTTTGGCCTGTTCGACTGCGGCGGCAAGGAACGACCACACATGGTGGCATTCAACATCTGGGCTCGCGACGGACTGAAGGAGCCACCACTTGGCGCGGCAGGTCTGGAGCATTTTACCATCGTGCTTCCTGCCCAGGAAGACCTCTCGGCCGTCGCGAGGCGCCTCGGCGATGCGCACGTGCCCTCGCTGCAAACGAACGGGGCGCTGGACCTTTCTGATCATCCGGATGCGGTCGAGGCCTGCCTGGTGCCTTCTTGGCTCGGCAAAAACAGATATCATTTGATATAGACTGTGCTGGCCTCATCCGATAACGCGGCCTCTTCCGAAGCCATTCAACGAGCAGAGACCATGCCTGCATCCAGCTTGAAGAAAAACAATGTACGCCAAGCCGGCAGCGGGACGACTTCGATCGTCTTTTCGCACGGCTTCGGCTGCGATCAGAACATGTGGCGCTTCGTTGCCCCTGCCTTCGAGAAGGACTTCAAAACTATCCTTTTCGATCATGTGGGCGCAGGCGGTTCAGATCTTTCGGCTTATGATTCCGCAAAGTATGCATCGCTCGATGGTTACGCCGACGACGTGGTCGATATGGGCCGCGAACTCGGCTGGAGAGATGCCATTTTTGTCGGCCACTCGGTCAGCGCGATGATCGGTGTTCTGGCGTCGCAAAGAGCGCCTGGACTGTTCAGCAAACTGGTGCTTGTTGGTCCATCGCCTCGATACATCGACGACGAAGGCTATTTCGGCGGGTTCACGTCGCAACAGATCGAGGAGCTTCTGGAAGGGTTGGCGGATAATCATATGGGTTGGTCGGCGGCCATGGCGCCGGCGATCATGGGCAATCCGGACCGGCCTGAGCTGGGCGCCGAGTTGACCAATTCGTTCTGCCGCACAGACCCGGAGATTGCCCGCCAGTTCGCCCGCGCTACATTCATGTCAGACAACCGCGCTGATTTGCCGAAGGTTGTCGCGGATACGCTCATACTGCAATGCGCCGACGACATAATTGCCTCGGAGCGGGTCGGCGAGTATGTGCACGAGCACATCTCCGGCAGCCGGATCGTTTATTTGATAGCAAGTGGACATTGCCCAAACCTCAGCGCGCCAGATGAAGTCGTCAGGGCCATCCGTTCCTTTGTCTGATGCTGGCGAACCCAATGCGTCGGCAGAGGATCTCGAGGACCTTTACGAAAACGCGCCGTGTGGATATTTTTCGCTTTCGTCGGAAGGCCTGATCGTCAAGGTCAATCAGACGTTTTGCCGGTGGACCGGATTTTCCAAGGATCAGCTCGTCGGGCGACGGCTCCGCGACCTTCTCACCGTCGGAGGACGCATATTCTACGAGACCCATTTCGCACCGCTTCTGCGCATGCAAGGTTTTTTCAACGAAGTGGCCTTGGATGTCATGACCGCGGCCGGCGAAAAGCTGCCGGTTCTAGCTAATGCCAGCGAAAGAAGAGCGCCGAACGGCGATCTTCTTTTCACGAGGGTAACGATATTCCCCGCGGCCGAGCGTCGGCGCTATGAGAGGGAACTGGCTGACGCGCGAGCGGCCGCAGACGCCAGGAATCGCGACCTGACTGAAAGATGGGTCGCTGAGCGCGAACAGGGAGAATTGCGCGAGCAGTTCATTGCCGTACTCGGCCACGATCTGCGCAATCCGCTGGCCGCGATCGACGCAGGCGTCAGGCTGGTGTTGCGGGAGCAGCCCGGCGAACGCATCGCCACGGTGGCGCGTCTCATCCAAGGCAGTACGTTGCGGATGAGCGGTTTGATCAACAACCTGCTGGATTTCGCGCGCGGCCGGTTGGGTGGGGGGATGGCTGTCAACCTTGACGCCAGCAAGCCGCTTGAGCCCACACTTCGGCAAGCGATTGACGAAATTCGCGCCGTCGTGCCGGAGCGATTGCTGGAGATGCACCTGGACATCGATGTTCCAGTCGCTGTCGACCACGCGCGCATCGCGCAGATGTTCTCCAACCTTCTCGGCAATGCCATAATCCATGGCAACCCGGTTGAACCTGTCCGCATCGACGTAACGACACGGGCTGGCCAACTGACGGTCAGTGTCGCCAACAGCGGCCCTCCCATCTCTCCTGCGGCAATGGACACTTTGTTCCAGCCGTTTTATCGGGGCGAAGGGAAAGCCAGCAAACAAGGTTTGGGCCTTGGACTTTATATCGCCAGCGAGATCGCCAAGGCCCATGGCGGGCGTATTGACGTCATCTCTGACGTAGGGGAAACCCGCTTCACCTTCGTTATGCCGATAGACGTCTGACAACTCTTCTATTCCGAGAAGATCAGGCTTTTCGAGCTGCGATCAATACGTCGGCACAAGGCGCGTGTTGCGCAGCGGGAGGGCCATGGTGAACTGCAAGCCGTCGCGATGGTAGTTCAATTCGACCTTGGCGTCACACTGCACGGCAACAACCCTTTCCAGCAGTGTAGTGCCAAAGCCGCGACGCTTGGGTTGCTCGACCTCGGGCCCATCCCGTTCCCGCCAGGCAAGATTGACGACCTGCGTGTCGCCGGACGTTCCGACTGACCAGCGGACATCCAGGCGGCCTTTAGGCCGCGACAACGCGCCGAACTTCGACGAATTAGAGGCCAATTCATGGAACGCCATCCCAACGGGGATTGCGATGTCAGCGACAAGCGCGACGTTCGGTCCTTCCAGAACGATACGCGGCCTGTCGTGCGTCTCGTAGTGGCCAAGTTCGCTTTCTAGCAGTCTATGCAGGGATGCAGTCTGCCAATAATCGTCGGTGAGCATCGAATGGGTGTCGGCCAGCGAAACGAGCCTGGCTGAAAAATCACGCACGAAATCTTGGACGTTGCCGCTCGACCTGACCGTAGCGCCCATCATGGCGCGCACGTTGGCCAGGGTGTTTTTGACGCGGTGATGAAGCTCGCGGATGAGCAATTTCTGCCGGTCGGCGACTTCCTGCTTCTGTTCGATGTAGGATTGGACCTCCCGCTGGCGGGCGCGGGCGCGCAGGGCGGAGCGCACTGAGTTGGCAAGGCTCGAGGCCAGGAATGGCCGTTCAAGCACGATCAGATAGCGGTCCAGAAATGCCAGCCGCGTATCAACTTCGGCGCCCCGCATGGTCAGAAGCACAATTGGAAAATCCGACCATGCCGGCTGGTTTTCAAGCCAGGCTGCGAACCGGGTTCGATCGGAACTGATCAGGGCTTCCTCTGCCACGACAAGACACTGTGCCTCATCCAAAAGAGACACGGTTTCCTCCAGGCTGTCGCAGATATGCGAGGCAATTTGGTTCGTCGCCAGGATGGAGGCCGCGATCTTCGCATCGCGGCCGAGTGGCGCCAGCACGAGCACTGCGGGGCTCGACGACATCACCATGCCTTGTCTCTCAGAAGATCGCCCTGTTTGCCCTCAAATTCTGGAGATCCCATCAGAATGCCACGGAACTGTTCCAATGGCTCACCAACCGCCACTCCGGTAGCGCCGATCTTAAACTCGCGAATTGTCCCTTCGTGCGGGCCGACGCGTTTCTTGACAACTGAAATGGCGCGTCTCAGCCGGCCGGCGTTTTCGAAGAAACGCAACAGCATGATGGAATCACACAGATAGGTCATATCGACCGGCGCGGCCATTTGACCATACAGGCCGTGATTGGCCAGAAGCAGAATGGTCACGACAGCCTTCTGGTTCAGATAGGTGAGGATCTCGTGCATCTGCAGCACCAAATGCTGTTCTTCCGACATGGCATTAAGGTAGCCGGTAAGGCTGTCGATCACGACGATCCGGGCGTTGGACCCTTCCACAGCCGCTTGGATGCGAGAAGACAATTCGCCTGGCGAAAGCTCAGCCGGATTGACCGGCTCCAGCATCAGCATGCCCTCACTCGCAAAGGGCTCCAGATCCATACCGAGCCCTGCGGCGCGCGCCAGGAAAATGCGCTTCGTCTCGTCAAACAATAGCACCAGTACATGCTCGCCACGCGTGAGTGCGGCATGGCAGTAGGTGCAAGCAATGGTGGACTTGCCAACGCCGGACGGCCCCATCAGCAACGTGCTGGTCCCACGTTCCAAGCCGCCGCCAAGCAGAATATCGATCTGGTTGTTGCTTATGGCCGGGGAACTGTGCTCGGCCATCTCATGCTCGGCTGAAACCAACCGCGGAAAGGCGGTAACCCCGCCTGGGCGAATGACGAAATCGTGAAAGCCGCCCCGGATCTGCACGCCGCGCATCTTGATCACCCGCAGCCGCCGACGCTCTCCACCATAGATGGGCGACAGCTGCTCCATCCGAATGACGCCGTGGCTGATCGAATGCAAATTGAGGTCGTCCTGCTCGGCCGTCAGGTCATCGAGCATAAGCACCGTCACATTGTTGAGCATGAAAAAGCTCTTCAGTGCCAATACTTGACGCCGGTAGCGCAGCGACCCCTGCGACAAAAGCCGGATTTCGGAGAGCGAATCGAACACCACGCGATCAGGTTTGATGCGTCCGATCTCGGCCAGGGCAGACTGCACGGTTTCCCCGAGTTCCAGTTCGGAGGAATGGACCAATGTCTGGAGCTGAGCTGGGTCGAGACTAAGCTCCGGAGGCACAAGTTCAAGAATTTGCACGCCCTTCAGATCCCAGCCGTGACGGCCGGCAACCGAGAGCAGTTCGCGCTTGCTTTCTGACAGAGTGATGTAAAGGGATGTCTCGCCGTTCTTGGCGCCCTCGATTAGGAACTGGAGGCCAAGGGTCGTTTTCCCAGAACCTGGTTTGCCCTCGATGAGATGGGACCGGTTTTTGGCATAGCCGCCACGAAGGATGTAATCGAGACCGCTGACTCCAGAAGCAATCGATGACGCATCGTCTCTGTCCACTTGATTCCCCAATGGCCAATTTCGAGAAGGAGATAACGGCAGCCGCCTTTGGTGGTTCCAGATCCGTCGGTTGCGGCCAAGCCTTGACGCTTTACGAAAGGGCCACTGGTAAATGAGAAGCCAAAAAAGGGCGCTGTACCCGCAGCGCCCTTTTTAAGGTCAGTTCATGGGATCCGAAGCCTACCACCCCTGCCGGCCGTACCAGTCGTCGATGTCGCGCCGAGCGCGATCCTTCTCAATGCCGTAGCGCTCCTGAATCTTCCCTTCCAGCTGATCGCGCTTGCCGGCAATGCGGTCGAGATCATCATCGGTGAGTTTGCCCCACTGTTCCTTGACCTTGCCCTTTACCTGCTTCCAGTTTCCTTCGACACGGTTCCAGTCCATGGCAAATCTATCCTCCGTTTCAGATAGCGTGAGAACGCCGTCATCCGACCGGAGTTCCCAACGAATTTCACTAACTGCACCCGCCTCAATGCGGGCGTCGAAAGCGTCCTGCCAGCAAGCTGTTTCGTTCGTAAGACCTGTGCTAGCAACGAGCGGACCTGAGAAATGTTTCAGGTGAACGGAACTCGGTAAGTCGGGTGGGTTGTCGATGAACAACAGGAGGATGAAACATGTTTGTAAAGGAAAACCATCGCGAAACCGGAGCAACGAAATATCCGACGAAGACCGGTTCCGATCCCTCAGATGACTTCTCCCGGGACGCGGCCGGCAACAGGAAGCCCAAGGACGGTCTAGGACTGACGCGTCTAGTCAGTGAAGTCGATGGTAAGACCCACCGGTCCGGTGGCAGAGGGCTAGAATCACTGCGGCGGTAGTCTACCGCCGCAGCATCAAAGCGGTGCGTCACCGGGGCAAGGACCGGAAAGCTAGGCAAGCCGCCGGCGGCATCATCACGCTACGCCCGGGTTCCCTTGGGCCGGATCTGCCAGGTCGCCTTCATCCTTGGGCTCGATCAGGTCGATTAGCGCTGCGACTCGTGTTCCCGGCAGCGGTCGTACCTGGCTCATCAACGCCCTCATCACCAAAGGCCCAGGCCCATGCCTCTCTTAACTTCTCGACAGAGGCACCGGACGCGATGATCTCCGCAATCGTCACGTCGTCTACGCGTCCGAGAACCGAAACAACGTCTTGGGGTGTCATGGTCATCCTTTCCTCCTTTCGAAATTCCACCGAAGCAGATGGGCATTCGATGCAGCGCTTGCCACCAGGCATTTGAAGACTGTCGCGAAGCGTCTTAGCGATCCCTCTTGACGCAGAGGAAATCAATTCCCAGCTCATCTTTGTCGGTCGCCGCGCAAGGGGCCGATCTGTCAGGGAGCGCCAGGCTTCTTGGCGCGTTTTGAGCGGCGCTTCAGCCTTGGGCGCGAGGTTGAAGACCGGAACCATGCAGAACGATACGGGAAGATTCCTGATTTTGGCCCACGAAAAAATCAATAAAATCAACGATTTTAATACGCCCTCCGGGCCCACCATGTTCACCTGTTCTCCGGCGAAGGAGGGCGGCATTCCCAAATCCGACTTATGCACGACAGTTGGGATCGGTGGTGGGTGTTCCCGCAGGCAGGCAACGCGAAATCACGCAAATAGATGTCCTGGCCCCGCTAACTGACCATCAAAAACGCCGTACTAATTTCCGTACTAATTGGCAAAAAAGTACGGAAGCATTTCGCTAAGCCTTTGAAATGCATGGTGATCCCGACAGGAATCGAACCTGTGACCTACAGATTAGGAATCTGCCGCTCTATCCTACTGAGCTACGGGACCACGCGGCCCGACACATAGCCGCTTCGGATCGTTTCGCCAAGAGGCTGGCCGAAGGCAATTCGGCCAGCCCTTTGTGCTGATGCTATCAGGCCGCCAGCGCGGTTTCCGCCAGTTTCACCCAGTAGCTCATGCCGTGCGGGATGACCTCGTCGTTGAAGTCGTAGGCGGGATGGTGGAGGCCGGCGGTGTCGCCATTGCCGATGAAGATGAAGGCGCCGGGGCGGGCTTCCAGCATATAGGAGAAATCCTCGCCGCCCATCACCGGCTGGATGCCGCGGTGGACATGGGCATCGCCGGCGACGCCGGCCGCGACATCGCTGGCGAAAACCGTTTCTTCCGCGTGGTTGAAGGTCACGGGGTAGTTCGCCTGGTAGTCGACCTCGATCTTGGCGCCGAACGCGGTCGCCAGCCCGTCGCAGATGGTGCGGATGCGCTCTTCCGACCTCTTGGCGATTTCCTTGCGCAAGGTGCGCACGGTGCCGGCGATTTCAGCGGTTTCCGGGATGATGTTGTAGGCATCGCCGGCGTGGAACTTGGTCACCGACACCACCACGGCCTCGACCGGGTCGGTGCTGCGCGAGGCGATCGTCTGCAAGGCGCCGACAAGCTGGCTGGTGATGACGATCGGGTCGATCGTGCCGTGCGGCATCGCCGCATGGCCGCCCTTGCCGCGCACGGTGATGGTGAACTCGGCCGTCGCCGCCATGATCGGGCCCGGGCGGATGGCGAACTGTCCGACAGGCAGGCCCGGCATGTTGTGCATGCCGAACACTTTGGAAATGTCGAAACGCTCCATCATGCCGTCCTTGACCATCTCGTTGCCGCCGCCGCCGCCTTCCTCCGCCGGCTGGAAGATCACCGCCACCGAGCCGGTGAAGTTGCGTGTCTCGGCGAGATATTTCGCGGCACCAAGCAGCATCGCCGTGTGGCCGTCATGGCCGCAGGCATGCATCTTGCCGGGGATGGTCGAGGCGTAGGACTTGCCTGATATCTCGTTGAGCGGCAGCGCGTCCATGTCGGCGCGCAGGCCGATGGTCGGGCCTTCGCCCTGGCGGCCGCGGATGATGCCAACCACGCCGGTCTTGCCGAGGCCGGTGACCACGTCGTCGCAGCCGAAGGCTTTCAGCTTCTCGGTAACGAACGCAGCGGTCTTGAAGACATCGAAGTTCAGTTCTGGCGTCTGGTGCAGATGCTGGCGCCAGCCGGCAACTTCGTCCTGCATTTCGGCGGCACGGTTCAGGATTGGCATGATGGTTCCATCTCGCTGTTGGGACAGGCGGGTGTTGTCCGCTGCCTTGCAATTGTGATCGCCAGGCACTTTGCCATGTTGGCGTCACATAGAGTAAATAGCACCGCAACAATACGGTCCGGTTTTTGAGGGTCGGACCTATCATGCTGGCGATCGCGTAACGAAATCTTACGGAGCCAGGGGCGACTACGGCAAGAGGCGATTTCGGATTTGATCATGCGGCACAGGCATTTCCTCAAACTATTCTCGGCTGGCACAATCGCGCTGTCGGTCGTGGCCGGGCCGGCGCTGGCGAATCCGGTGGTTGTGTTCGACCTCAGCAGCGGCAAGATCCTGCAGCATCAGGATGCGTTCAAGCGCTGGTATCCGGCGTCGCTGAGCAAGCTGATGACCGCTTATGTGACCTTTCGGGCGCTTGCGGCCGGCGAGGTGCAGCTTGATTCGCCGATCAAGGTGACCAAACACTCCGCCGCCGAGCCGCCAAGCAAGATGGGTTTCAAGCCGGGTTCGGTGATGCGGCTCGACAATGCGCTGAAGATGATGCTGGTCAAATCGGCCAACGACATCGCCATGGCCGTCGGCGAAAATGTCGGTGGTTCGCAGGCAGCCTTTGCCGAGCGGATGAATGCCGAGGCGACCCGGCTCGGCATGAATGGCACGCATTTCGTCAATCCGAACGGGCTCTATTCGCCGGACCAGTACACGACGGCGCGCGACCTCGCCGTGCTGGTGATGGCGATCCGCCGCGAATTTCCGCAATATGTGCCGTGGTTCTCGATTGAAGGCCTTGCCGTCGGCAAGAAGGCGATTCCCAACTACAATCTCTTGATTGGCCGTTATCCCGGCGCCGATGGCATGAAGACTGGCTTTGTCTGCCCCTCCGGCTTCAACATGATCGGCTCGGCGACCCGCAACGGGCGCACGCTGGTCGCGGTCGTGCTTGGCGAGAAATCGGCGGTCACCCGCGCTGAGACCGCCGCAAAACTGCTCGACCAGGGTTTTGACACGCCTGCCGCCGGCTCGGCCACCGTCACCACGCTGGCGCCCTACGGCGATCTGGTCTCGCCAAACGACATGCATGACGAGGTCTGCAAGAAGAAGACGCCGCAGGAGCAGTCCGAGGCACCACCGGTCGTTGCCAAGGACGTGCCGAAATCGCCCTATCAGGAAAAGCTCGACCATGTGCCGACGCTGGTTGCCGTCGGCCTCGGCGGCGCCACAGGTCCGGCGCCGAAGGCCATGCTCGACCAGGGTGCGCAGGAATATGCCGACGTGCCGATCCCGAGCTGGCGGCCCGACAGACCGGCGCCGGCAGGCACCGGCCCGAAGATTGCCGGCTCCGCCGCGCAAGGCGACCAGCCGGCCAAGGTTGCGAACTAGAGCATGATCCTGAAGTGCGGATACCGGTTTTCGGAAAAAATCATGCTCAAACAGACAGATAGAGCTCGATGAGCAGCTTTCCGATCCCCGTCTCGGTGCTGACCGGTTTCCTCGGCGCCGGCAAGACGACGCTGCTCAACCGGCTGCTCAAGGATCCGGCGCTGGCCGACACGGCGGTGATCATCAACGAGTTCGGCGAGGTGGCGATCGACCATCTGCTGGTCGAGCAGTCTTCCGACGGCATCATCCAGCTTTCCGACGGCTGCCTGTGCTGCACGGTGCGCGGCGAGCTGGTCGACACGCTGGCCGACCTGGTCGATCGGCTGCAGACCGGCCGCATCGCCCGTCTTGCCCGTGTCGTCGTCGAAACCACGGGGCTGGCCGATCCGGCGCCGGTGCTGCAGTCGATCATGGCGCATCCCGCACTTGTCCAGGCCTTCCGGCTCGACGGCGTCATCACGCTGGTCGATGCGGTCAACGGCAACGCCACGCTCGACGCCCATGTCGAGGCGGTCAAGCAGGTCGCCGTCGCCGACCGGATCGTGCTCAGCAAAGCCGATCTGGTCACCGACCCCGGCGATCTGGAGACGCTGGGGGCACGCCTGCGGCAGATCAATCCGGGCGCCGAACTGCTCGATGTCGCCGACATGGGGACAGGCGTGGCGGCATTGTTTGATCGCGGCCTCTACAACCCGGCGACGAAATCCGCCGATGTGCGGCGCTGGCTTGGCGAGGAAGCAGAGCACGATCACGACCACCATCGTCATGACCATGATCACGAACATGTCCACGGTCATCGCCACGATTCGCGTGTCCGCTCATATTCGCTGGTCCATGACGGCCCGGTGCCATTTTCGGCCATCGAGATGTTCCTCGACCTGCTGCGTTCGACACATGGCGAGCATCTGCTGCGGATGAAGGGCGTCATCGAACTCAGGGAAGACCCGTCGCGGCCGCTGGTGATCCATGGCGTGCAGAAAATCCTGCATCCGCCGGTGCAATTGTCGTCCTGGCCCGACAGCCAGCGCGGCACGCGGCTGGTGCTGATCACGCTCGACATGCCGGAAGATTATATCCGCCGGCTGTTTGCCGCCTTCACCAACCGGCCGTCGATCGACACGCCCGATCGCGAGGCGCTGGAAAATAATCCGCTGGCAATCGCCGGACGTTGAACTCTACGATTACGACACGCCGCGCTCGACCAGGAAGCGGTGGCCGCCCGAGACCGCCGCCGTTTCAATCAACTGGTGGCCGCTGTCGGAGCAGAAGGCCGGAATATCGATGACGGCGAGCGGGTCGGTGGTCTCTAACCACAGCCGGTTGCCTGGCTGCATCCCGGCCAGGCGCTTCTTGGCCTTGAGCACGGGCAAGGGACAGTTCAGTCCCTTGAGGTCATAGACAGCGGCGCGGTCAGCCACGAGTGAAAATCAACCGCCGAACATGCCGAGCAGCTTGTTCTTCAGCTTCGTCACCCTGCTCTCGTCGGCACTTGCCGCTTGCGTTTCGGCCACTGGCGCGGCTTCGGAAGGGGCCGCGATGGTCGCGGTGGCGACAGGGGCTTCCTTGGCGGCCTTCGCGGCCTCCTTTTCAGCCAGAGCCTGGGCCTTGGCGGCTTCCTTGGCTTGCTTGGCCGCCTCTATGGCAGCCAGCCTCTGCTCCTCGGCCTTTTGCTTGGCGGCCTTTTCGGCGTCGAGGGCGGCCATCTTGCGGCCGGCAGGCGAATCGATGCGGCCCATGCGCGCCGTCTCGGTCACCGAGCCATCGTTGTTGAGCGACGGCGGATCGATCGGCACGCGCTCGCCGCGCGCCCGGCGCTTGGACCAGTCGGAGACGATGCTGGCTTCCTTGATGCCGGCGATGGTCGGCTTGGGTGGGGGCACGCTGGCCTTGACCGCGCCGTTGAACGCCGCGTCATAGGTGCTCATGTAGGAATTGTAGGCACTTTTCAGCGAATCAGGCTGCGTCGACGCCGGGCAGGCGCCGGTCGGGTTGAATGTCTCACCGTCGGCGGCGACCTGGTTGAAGACATAGCGCTTTTCGCAGACATCGACTTTCGGCGGCACCTTGGTGATCTCGAAATTGTCGTAGCCGACCTTCAGCATCTTCCAGAACTCGTAATTCGGGTCATTGCGATAGCGCGCCATGTTGGCGGCGGTCATGCGGAATGGAAAGGCCTCGACCTGGAACTCGGTCTGCCCGCCCTGAAAGGCGTCGCGGCCAAAGGCATAGATCTGCTCGATCTGCGCATCGGTCATCGAATAGCAGCCCGACGACGAGCAAGCGCCGTGCACCATCAGGTTCTGACCGGTGCGGCCATTGGCGCGGTCATAGGCATTGGGAAAGCCGATGTTGAAGGACAGATGGTAGTTCGAGCGCGGATTCATCTGCGACGGCCGCACCGTGTAGAAGCCTTCCGGCGCCTGGCGGTCGCCCTCGGTGTATTTCGGCCCGAGCTTGCCCGACCATTTGCAGATGTCGTAGCTCGCCACCATGTCGTAGCGGCCGTTGGTCTTGGCCTTCCAGATCTCGAGCTTGCCCTCTTCCTTGAAGATGCGGGCCATCACCGACGAGGTGCGGACCATGCCCTTGGCTCTCATGTCGGCGAGGATCTTGTCGGGCAGCGGCTTGTTGGCCTCCGGGGCAAAATCCTTCATCGACGAATTGTTACACCCGGCAACGCCGAGGGCAGCGATCAGGATTCCGGTGCGGGCAAGCTTGACAAACATGGCTGCGGATATCGTCTTTTCTCTGGCGCCGGACGTTTCTTTGCCCCGGCTACTGCACTGCGCATCGACGGACCCTAAGCCCGTTAACCTTGAAAATTCCTTACCGCAAGTGTCGACGCGTCCCCTGACGGCAATCCCATTGAGCCGAATGCAGCGGCATTTTTGTGGCAAAAATGCTCCGCGCCGCCACATTGTGGCGGGCAAGGCTGCCTGCGGTCAGAGGCTGCGGCCCATTGCCAGGTATTTCTCACGGCGCTGCTCGCGGAAATCGGTGTTGGCGCCGGCGAACTCCTTCATCGTCCTGGCGATGAGGTCGCCGGTCGCGGCAATCACGGTTTCGGCGCCACGATGCGCGCCGCCGAGCGGCTCGGGAATAATGGCGTCGATGATCTTCAGCTCCAGAAGATCCTGCGCGGTGATCTTCATGTTGGTCGCCGCGTCCTTCGATCGCGTCGTGTCGCGCCACAGGATCGAGGCGGCACCCTCCGGCGAAATCACCGAATAGATGGCGTGTTCAAGCATGTAGACGCGGTTGGCGGTGGCGATGGCGATGGCGCCGCCCGAGCCGCCTTCACCGATGACCACCGAGATCGACGGCACTTTCAGGCCAAGGCAGGCCGAAGTCGAGCGCGCAATGGCTTCCGCCTGGCCTCGCTCCTCGGCGCCGACGCCAGGATAGGCGCCGGCGGTGTCGACCAGCGTCAGCAGCGGGATCTTGAAGCGGTCGGCGAGTTCCATCAGCCGCACCGCCTTGCGGTAGCCTTCCGGCCGCACCGAGCCGAAATTGTGCTTCAGCCGGCTGGTCGTATCGGAACCCTTTTCCTGGCCGATGATGGCGACAGGCTCGCCGCGAAAACGGGCGAAGCCGCCGACGATCGCCTGGTCCTCGCCGTAATTGCGGTCGCCCGCCAGTGGCGTGAAATCATTGAACAGGCCCTTGATGTAGTCGACGCAATGCGGCCTGTCGGGATGGCGCGCCACCTGCACCTTCTGCCACGGCGTCAGCGCCTTGTAGGCGTCGCGCAGCGCGTCGCGGGAGCGCTTCTCGAGACGGCTGATCTCGTCGCCGACATCGACCGCCTCGCCGTTCTCGGCAAGCTTCTTTAGCTCGAGGATCTTGCCCTCGAGGTCCTGCACCGGCTTTTCGAAATCGAGGTAATTGTACATGCGTGAGCGGACCGATACGTCGGAAGGCAATGGCTGACGGAACCCTTGAATACAAGGCTCCGGGCGGTGGAATGTCGTCCTCACATAGCGATATGAGGCCTAGTCGGCAAGCGGATGATGATCGTTGACCAACCGCACCAGTCGCTCTTCCAGCACATGGGTGTAAATCTGTGTCGTCGATATGTCGGCATGACCGAGCAACTGCTGCACCGCCCTGAGATCGGCGCCGTTCTGCAGGAGATGGCTGGCGAAAGCGTGGCGCAGCACATGCGGCGAGATCTTCGCCGAGGCGATGCCCGCCCTTGCCGCCAGCCCTTTCAGGTCACGGGCAAAGACCTGGCGCGAGAGATAGCCGCTGTCGGAGGCGGCCGGAAACAGGAATGGACTGTCGGCGAAGGCAGGCACCTTGGCGCGGGCGGCAAGCCAGGTCTTCATCGCCGTGCGCGCCTTGGCCGAGAGCGGCACCATGCGCTCCTTGTCGCCCTTGCCGCGCACCATGAAGAAACGGTCGTCGCGCTGCGCCACCGTCACCGGCAGGCCGACCAGCTCGGAAACGCGCAGGCCGGTGGCGTAAAGCACCTCGACCAGCGCATGCAGGCGCAGTGCCGCAAGCCACTCACTGTTGCCAAGCGCGGCATCTTTGCCGAGCCTGGGATCGTCGGCCTCAAGCGCTGCGCGGTCGATCAGCCGGCCAGTATCGGCCTCGCTCATCGTCTTGGGCAGCGGGCGGCCCTTTTTTGGGCTGTCCAGCGTGCCGGTCGGGTCATCGCTGCGCAGGCCCTCGGCGTAGAGGAATTTGAAGAACTGGCGGATCGCCGACAGTTTGCGCGCCTGCGATGTGGCGGCAAAGCCGCGAGCGGCGATGTCGTCGAGATAGGCGCGGATATCGGCGGCGGCCGCGCCGGCGAGCCCGCCATCGATCTCGCTTGAGGCGTCTTCGAGGTCGCGGCGGTAGGAGGAAAGCGTGTTTTCGGCCGCACCCCGCTCGGCGCTCATCATTTCCAGGAAGGCTTCGATGCGGGCGGCGCTGTTCATTCAGCTTGCCTTGTCATTCAACTTTTCTTGGGATTGAGCTTTTCCGGAGGGATGCGCACGGTCATTTCCCCCTTCTTGGGCTCGACGAACATCACCAGTGCGAACATCGTACCATAGGCAATGCCAGCCAGAATCGCGAGCGTAACGACAAAGCGAAACAGTGTCGGCATCAATTTTCGCCCGTCTTCTTGTTCTGCGTTTCCAAACCCTGTCCCCTTATGGGACGCCAATCCGGCCAATTCAAGGAAGAAGCTGAGGCCTGTTAGCAACTTCTGATGCAGAGGTCAGCCAGCCCATATCGGGCTTGAAGTGCTCGCTACGCTTGACGCAAACGGGCTTTTCATGTCGATACGCCGGCAAAGAGGGTCCTAGAAACATCCGATGAACGCGCTGCCAGCAAATCCTCCAGACGAGACCCACGCCGCGCTGCTTGGCCGGCTGGGCAGCCGTTCCGTCGTCTTTGTCGGGCTGATGGGCGCCGGCAAGACGGCGATCGGTCGCAAGGTGGCAACGATACTGGCGCTGCCCTTCATCGACAGCGACCAGGAGATCGAAAGCGTCTCGCGCATGACCGTTCCGGAGTTGTTCGAGCGCTACGGCGAGACGGAGTTCAGGGCGCTGGAGCAGCGCGTCATCCTGCGCGTGCTGGAAAACGGCCCACAAGTGCTGTCGACGGGCGGCGGCGCCTTCATGAACGCGCAGACGCGCGAGGCGATCGCAGCGCACGGCGTGTCGGTGTGGCTGAAGGCCGAGCTCGGCCTGTTGATGGAGCGCGTCTCCAAGAAACAGAACCGGCCGCTCCTGAAAAGCGCTGACCCGCGCGCCGTGCTGGAGCGGCTGATGGGGGAGCGCTATCCAGTCTACGCGACATCCGATGTCACCGTGCCGACCCGCGACGACCGTAAGGAGGTCATCGCCGCCGAGGTGGTCGACGCGCTGTGCCGGCATTTCGGCATCGATGAGACTGCCGCGACAGGCGAGGTGGAATCGTGAGCGTCGATGCACCCGTTGTTGTCGAAGTCGGCCTTGGCGATCGGACCTACGACATTCTGATCGGCTCCGGCCTGCTGTCGCGGGCCGGTGCGGAGATTTCGCGCCGCCTGCCGGGCACACGCGCCGCTGTCGTCACCGACGCCAACGTCGCGGCAGTGCATCTCGATGCGCTGAAAGTCGGCCTCGAAACGGTCGGCATTCAACCCGCCGTCATCACGCTGCCGCCCGGCGAGAAGACCAAGAGCTTTGCCCATCTCGAAGAGGTGGTCGACGGTGTGCTGGCCGCCAGGCTGGAGCGCGGCGACATCGTCATCGCCTTCGGCGGCGGCGTCATCGGCGACCTCGCCGGCTTTGCCGCCGGCATCGTGCGCCGCGGCATGAATTTCGTGCAGATCCCGACCTCGCTGCTGGCGCAGGTCGATTCCTCGGTTGGCGGCAAGACCGGCATCAACAGTGCGCGCGGCAAGAACCTTGTCGGCGTCTTCCATCAGCCGAAACTGGTGTTGGCCGACACCGGAGTGCTCGACACGCTGCCGATCCGCGAATTCCGTGCCGGTTACGCTGAGCTTGCCAAATACGGGTTGATCGACCGGCCGGAGTTTTTCGCCTGGCTGGAAGAGAACTGGGCAAAGGTTTTTGCCGGCGGGCCGGAGAGAGCGCAGGCGATTGCCGAAGCCTGCCGCGCCAAGGCCGACGTCGTTGCGCGCGACGAGTTCGAGACTGGCGACCGCGCATTGCTCAATCTCGGCCACACGTTCGGCCACGCGCTGGAAGCCGCCACCCAGTATGACGGAACCCGCCTCGTCCATGGCGAGGGGGTCGCTATCGGCATGGCGCTGGCGTACCGGTTCTCGTCGCGGCTCAACCTGGCCAGCCCCGACGATGCCGCGCGCGTCGAGGCGCATCTGCGCGCCGTCGGCCTGCCTTGGCGGATAGTCGACATTCCGGGTGATTTGCCCGACGCCGAGGCGCTGCTGGCCTTCATCACCCAGGACAAGAAGGTCTCGCGCGGCGCGCTGACCTTCATCCTGACGCGCGGCATCGGCCAGGCCTTCATCGCCAAGGATGTGCCGGCTTCGGAAGTGCTGTCGTTCCTCAGGGAGAACCACCCAGGCCCGAAGGAAAGCGATCGGAGATGAACGAGACCGGCTGGATCGTCGTCGCTGTCCTCGCCGCCCTCGTCCTGCTGGCCGTTGCCTTGCGCACGCGCCTGCTTGCCGCTTTCGGCTACGAGCTGTCTCGCATCGAGCCGCAGCGTTCGACCCAGGACGAGTTGCGCGGCGCGGTCGACGATTTCCGCCGCGACGGCCAGGTGGTGCGCGAGGATCGCGACCGTGTCGGCGGCCTGTTCGATCTCGCCGAGCTCGAAGTCTCCGATATCATGGTCCACCGCACCAACATGCGCTCGGTCAATGCCGACAATGCACCTGAAGCGGTTGTGCGCGAGATCCTGCAGAGCCCGCACACCCGCATGCCGCTGTGGAAGGGCTCACTCGACAACATCGTCGGTGTGCTGCACGCCAAAGACCTACTGCGCGCGCTCAACGAAGTCGGCAACGATTTCTCCAGGATCGACGTGATGAAGATCGCGTCGAAACCCTGGTTCGTGCCCGACACGACGACTTTGCAGGAACAGCTCAACGCCTTCCTGCGCCGCAAGGCGCATTTCGCTATCGTCGTCGACGAATATGGCGAGGTCGAAGGGCTGGTGACGCTAGAGGACATTATCGAGGAGATCGTCGGCGAGATCGCTGACGAGCACGATGTCGACATCCAAGGCGTCAAGCAGGAGGCCGACGGCTCCGTCGTCGTCGACGGCACGGTGCCGATCCGCGACCTCAACCGGGCGCTCGACTGGAACCTGCCGGACGAGGAAGCAACCACCATTGCCGGCCTCGTCATCCACGAGACGCAGTCGATCCCCGAGGAGAAACAGGCCTTCACCTTCCACGGCAAGCGCTTCATCGTCATGAAACGCGACAAGAACCGGATCGCCAGGCTGAGGATCAGGCCAGCCGGCGACGCCTGAAGCGCGTTGAGGAGCTGCGAGGACCAGCGCAGCTACGGAGCCTCATTCCGCGATCTGGCTCGTCGAGCGTTCGTGGATCGCCACACCCGTCTCAGCGTCGACAGCCGCCAAGCTGACCTCATAACCCCAAAGCCTGCGGATGTGACGAAGCGTAGCGTCGCGGCTGGCATCATCGAGAAGGATGCCGTTGTTGACCTTGTGCTGCAGTCGCAAATGTCGGTCGCCGAGCAGATCGACATCCACCACCTGGATGTCCGGTTGGTTCGCGCCGACCTCGTAGCTGTGAGCGAGCGCGGCGCGTATCTCGTCATAGCCGCGTTCGTTGTGGATCGAAGCGACTTGGCAGTGCGGTTGGTCGGCAGCGTCGCCGACCACAAAGAACCGCCATTTCCGGATCAAGGCAGGACTGAGATACTGGCGGATAAAGGACTCGTCGCGGTGATCCGCCCAGGCGCCAAGTAGGACCTCGCGCCAGTTGCCGTGGCCGGCGATATCGGGAAACCAGTCCCGATCCTCGGCCGTCGGCTTGGTCGAGATGCGCTGAATGTCCTGCATCATATCGAGGCCGAGAGCGTAGGGGTTGATGCCGGAAAAGCGCGGATCGTCGAACGCCGGCTGGAAGACCACGTTGGAATGATTGCGCAGGATTTCGAGCATGGCGCCTTCGCTAATCTGGCCGCGATCGAACAGCATGTTCATCAGCGTATAGTGGACGAAAGTTGCGCAGCCCTCGTTCATCACCTGTGTCTGCCGTTGCGGATAAAAATATTGTGCTATGACGCGAACGATCCTGATGATCTCACGCTGCCAAGGCTCCAGGACCAAGCTGTTCTTTTCCAGGAAATAAAGCAGGTTTTCTTCGGGCAGGTTGAGCGATTTCTTCCGCTCCGGGTCTTGTCCCTTGTCGTTGGCCTTTCGCTGCGACGGCGGCAGCGTGCGCCACAAATCATTGTAGGACTGCTCTTCGTATTCGAGGCGCTCGCGAAGCCCTTCGCGCTGCCGCTCCGACGACAGCTTCGGCGGCCGGTGATAACGGAACACGCCCTGCGCCATCAGCGCGTGGGCGGAATCGAGAACAGCCTCGACGGCGGCGAGGCCGTGCCGCTCCTCGCAACGGACAATGTAGCCCTTGGCGAAATCGAGGTAGCTAAGGATCGCCCCAGCGTCCGTCCACTGCTTGAACAACTGATTGTTCTTGAAGAAATGGTTGTGCCCGAGCGCAGCATGGGCCGTCACCAAGGCCTGCAAGGCCATGGTGTTTTCCTCCATCAGATAGACGATGCAAGGATTGGAATTGATGACCAGTTCATAGGCAAGCCCTCGCCCACCTTTGCGATAGAGCAGGTCCTGGTAGAGGAAATGTTTGCCGAAAGACCAGTGACGGTACATCAGCGGCATGCCGACCGACGAATAGGCGTCGAGCATCTGCTGGGAGGAGATGATCTCCATCTGCACGGGATAGGTATCGAGATGAAGCTCTTCGACGGCGATTGCCTCGATCGCATCATAGGCCCGCGACAATGTCTTGAAATCCCAGTCGGACCCCGAAAAAAGCAGGCTGGATTTACTGGCTTGTCGGGCCATCGGACACCTTCACGCTCTCTTAAGGGGAGCCGGCTGTCTGCCGAAGAGCTGGCGGAAGACCGGATAGATATCGGCGGGCGTGGCGATGCGGCTCATCTGGAAGTTCGGCCATCTCTGGTCGACTTCGCTATAGGCACGCCACAGCGATGTCCCGTTTTCAGTCGCGCCGAAGATATGGGCTTCACGCTCGTCGATGATCTCGACATAGGCAAAATACTGGCACAACCGCATGAGCTTGCCGTTGAGCAATGCTATGCATCGCTCGGAATCGCCGGCGAAATTGTCGCCGTCCGAGGCCTGGGCGGCGTAGATGTTCCATTCGTGGACGGGGTAACGTTCGTCAATAATGCGGTGCATTTCCTCCAGCGCGGTGGAAACGACAGTGCCGCCGCTTTGCGTGTTGTAGAAGAATGTTTCCTCGTCGACCTCCTGGGCCAGATGCGTGTGGCGGATGAAGACGATTTCGATGCGGTCGTACCGCCGTTTCAAGAACAGGTGCAGCAGTACGAAGAAGCGCTTGGCCAAGTCCTTTTCGCGCTCGCCCATCGAGCCAGACACATCCATCAGACAGAACATGACGGCATTGGCGTTCGGCACGGGTCGGGGATCGAAGCGGTTGAACCGGATGTCGACCGGATCGACATAGGCAATTCGCCTGCGCCGCCGCTCCAGCCGGTCAAGCTCTTCGCGCAACGCCGCAACGCGCTGATGCGCCGCTGCACTGGATGGCACCTCCTCAAACGTGGCGATTTCCCGGAGGATCGCGTCCAACTCCTCCTGCTTAGGACGCCTCAACGCAATGCGGCGGCCATGGCTGTTACGCATCGTGCGCCCAACATTGATGTTGGTCGGTGAACCGGTGGCGGCGAAGCCAGCCCGGCGCGGCTTGTAGGCAAGGATCTCCTTGAGGTTGAGCTTGACCATATCTGGGAGTTCGAGATCCTCGAAAAAAAGATCGAGCACCTCCTCGCGTGACAGCACGAAACGAAAGTCGTCTTCAGACGCCGTGTTCCCCGGGGACGACGCTCCCGCGCCTCCGCCGGGCTTGGGGATCAGGTCTCCAGGGGAGAAATGCCTGTTGCCCGGCAGGATGTGCTGGCGCCTGCCGCTGTTCCAGGCGTTGTTGAAGCTCGGCTCGGCCGTGCCTGTTTCAGGCATGGGTACGGCGTGCTCGGCATCCACGTCGGCGATCCTGCCGGTGCGGATCTGATCGCGTATGCTCCGCTTCAGTTCCTCGCGCGCACGCTTGAGAAAGCGCTGGCGATTGCCGAGGCTCTTGTCCTTTGGATTCAGGCGACGGTCGATGAAGATCGGCATGGACCCATCCGGGCTCTCTCAACCCGCCTTGTTCACTCGCATATACCAATCCACAAGGCGACGCACCTGCCGCTGGGTGTAGCCGCGCTCAACCATCCGCTGCACGAATTCATTGTGGCGTTTTTCCGTGACGCTGTCCTGCTTGGAACCGAAGCTGATCACGGGTAAGAGATCTTCGACCTGTCCGAACATCCGCTTCTCGATCACTTCGCGCAGCTTTTCATAACTCGTCCATGACGGGTTGCGGCCGTCGTTCCTTGCGCGAGCGCGCAGCGTGAACTTCACAACCTCATTGCGGAAGTCCTTGGGATTGGCGATGCCGGCCGGCTTTTCAACCTGGGACAATTCCTTTTCCAATACCTCGCGATTGAGCACCTGGCCGGTATCTGGATCCTTGTAGTCCTGATCCTCGATCCAGGCATCGGCATAGGCAATGTAACGGTCAAAGAGGTTCTGGCCATACTCGCTGTACGATTCCAGATAGGCCTTCTGGATTTCGTGGCCGATGAACTCGGCATAGCGCGTTGCCAATTCCGACTTGATGAACTCGAGATAGGCAGCTTCCATCTCCTTTGGAAACTGCTCGCGCTTGATCGCCTCTTCCAGGATGTACATCAGATGCACGGGATCGGCAGCCACCTCCTTCGTGTCGTAGTTGAATGTCTGCGACAGGATCTTGAAGGCGAAGCGTGTGCTGACGCCAGTCATGCCTTCGGCGACGCCGGCGGCGTCGCGATATTCCTGGACCGACTTCGCCTTGGGGTCGACGTCCTTCTGGTTCTCGCCGTCATAGGCGCGCATCTTGGTGTAGAGCGGCGAATTGTCATGCTCGGCAAGGCGGGTCGAGACGGTGAACCGGCTGAGAAGATCCAGCACCTCGGGGGCGCAGGGGCTGGCGGCCAATTCGCTCTCCCGCAGCAGCTTTTCGTAAATCTGCCTTTCTTCGGTGGTCCGCAGGCAATACGGCACCTTGACCACGAGGATGCGGTCGAGAAAGGCCTCGTTGTTCTTGTTGTTCTTGAACTGTTGCCATTCCGATTCGTTGGAATGGGCCACGATGATCCCCTGATAGGGAAAGGCGCCGAAATTCTCGGTACCGTTGTAGCTGCCTTCCTGGGTCGCCGTCAGCAACGGATGCAGAACCTTGATAGGCGCCTTGAACATCTCGACGAATTCGAGCAGGCCCTGTGTGGTCCGGTTCAGTCCGCCGCTGTAGGAATAAGCATCCGGATCGGACTGGCTGAAATTTTCCAATTGCCGGATGTCGACTTTGCCAACCAGGGCCGAGACATCCTGATTGTTCTCATCGCCAGGCTCTGTCTTGGCAATGCCGATCTGGCGTAGCCGCGAAGGCATCAACTTGACCACGCTGAATTTGGAAATGTCGCCGGCCAGTTCGTCGAGGCGCTTGGCCGCCCATGGCGAGATGAGCCCGTTCAGTCGGCGTCGGGCTATGCCGTATTTGTCCTCCAGCAAGTCGCCCATGCGATCGGGATGGAAAAGGCCAAGTGGCGATTCGAAAACCGGGCTGATCTGGTTACCGACCTTCAGCGTGTAGATTGGGCGCTGCTCCATCAATTTCTTCAGCCGTTCGGCAAGCGAGGATTTGCCGCCACCGACCGGGCCTAGGAGATAGAGGATCTGCTTGCGCTCCTCGAGCCCTTGGGAGGCATAGCGAAAATAGCCGGCGATGCGCTCGATCGTGTCCTCCATGCCATAGAAATCTGCAAAGGAGGGGTACACCTTCACGGTCCGGTTGGAGAAAATGCGGCCGAGCCGCTCATCCTTGCTGGTGTCGACCAGGTTCGGCTCGCCGATCGCCTCGACCATCCGTTCAGGCGCCGAGGCATACATCGATTTGTCTTCCCGGCAGGCAAGGAGATATTGCTGGAGGCTGATCTCCTCCTGCGCCACGCTCGTATAAATTTCCGAAAACAGATCGAAGACGTCAGACTGGTTCTCTCGCATGATTCTGGCCCTCGGAGCCGTTCTGGGTGCCAGACGGCTCATCACAGATTCAACTGCTGGAAAGCATTGTGGTTCCCTTCACATGAAGGAGAGCGCGTGCATCTGGCATTGAAACCCGGGACACTACCCATGTGGCTGGAATGCTTGCCCAAATACTTAGGTGGTGATGGCCAGATGAGACCGTCAAGGGGTAGATATTGATTTCGTGAACTGAACTGCAAGGACAGTGCATTTGATGCAGCCTGATGCTCCGAGAGTTGCGACCCGATGCGAGTTCGACGAAGCCCGGTTTGAACCGGCCTCCTCTGCCGCGGATGAGCCCCCAAAAGCTCGAGTGTCATTCGCGGGTCGGATCGATGATCGATCGCCGAACCAGACCTTAACGGGACGCTCGTGGCGCCTGCGGGCACTGTCGGCACCCACACGGTCGGGAGAACCATGATGATCGATCGACGAAGCCTCATTCTGGCCTCCATGGCGGCGATGCTGCCATTGGGAGCATCGGCGGCGCGGCGCCCGCGCCAATCCGCGCCAAAAACCTTCGACTACGGGCCGGCCAAGCTCGACATCTACGCGTCCGATGGAGCAAGCGGCCTGCCGGTCGTCTTTTTCGTCCATGGCGGCACCTGGCAGTTCGGCAAACGCAGCCAGGTTGATGCCAAGCCGGCCTTCCTGCTGGCCAACGGCTTCTGCTTCGTCTCCATCGATTACCGCATGTTGCCTAAGGCCGATGTCGCCACCCAGGCGGACGACGTCGAAAAAGCCTATGCCTATATCAGGGCCAACATTGCCCAGCATGGCGGCGACCCCAACCGCATCGTCGGTATGGGCCATTCGGCCGGCTGCCATCTGATTGCACTGACCGGCATGCGCGGTGGGCTGCCCGGCGTCGCGGCGTTCATTCTCGACGATACAAGGGCCTACGATCTTGCCGCGCTTGCCAAAAATGGCGGCATGGTTCGGGCCTATGCACGGGTCTTCTCCGATCCCTCGCAATGGGCAGCACTTTCGCCGGCCAGCTATGTCGGCGGCCACAAGCATCCGCCGACCTTGATTGCCTATTCGCGGGCGTCTGGCCGTGGCGAGGCCTCGAAGGCCTTTGCCGAGCGTCTGCGGGCCACCGGCACCATGGTTACGCTGTTCGACGGCAGCGCCTATACGCACATGTCGATCAATCGTGATTTCGGTGAGGACGGCGACGCGCTGACCGCCGCCGCGCTGGCATTTCTCAAATCGACGGTCGGCTGATCCCGAGCCTCCCGAGGCAGCGGCGCGGCGCGACTGGATCAGATCAAAAGCACCGGCAGGATATTGCCGCGCGGGCGCCGACAGGTGCAAGTGCTCTCTTCGATCGGGAGAGAACTGCATGAACGGCGCCGATGTCCTGTGTGACGTGCTTCTGGCCAATGATGTGACGGTCTGCTTCGCCAACCCCGGCACATCAGAAATGCATTTTGTTGCAGCACTTGACCGCAAACCGCAGATGCGTTGCGTGCTTGGCCTGTTCGAGGGTGTGGTGACCGGTGCCGCCGATGGCTATGCGCGGATGACCGATCGGCCGGCCGCGACGCTGCTGCACACCGGTCCCGGCCTGGCCAATGGTCTCGCCAACATGCACAATGCGCGGCGCGCCTTCAGCCCGATGATCAACATTGCCGGCGATCATGCTTCTTATCATCTGCCGCTCGATGCTCCACTCACCAGCGATATCGAGGGCCTTGCGAGACCGATGTCGAACTGGGTGCGCCGCATCGGCGGCCCGGACGATGTCGCGCCGGCGACCGAGGCGGCCTTGCGCGCATCGCTGGCACCTCCCGGCGTCACGACCCTGATCCTGCCGGCGGATGCCGCCTGGGGTGAAGTCGGGGCGGTCTCGGTTGGCAAGGTGAGGCTGGCGCCGCCGCCCGCCGTCGACATGGAGGCGGTAAGAAAGATCGCCGCGGCGATCCGTGCCGCTCCGGGTCGGGCGGGCATCATCGTTCGCGGGAAGGCCGCACGCGCCGATGCGCTCGCCATCGCCGGGCAGATCTCTACGGACAGCGATGTCCGCCTGTTCAGCGAGGTTCTGATCGCGCGAATGCAGCGCGGACGCGGGCGTGTGGCGCCGGCTCGCATCCCTTATCCGGTCGATGCGGCGACGGCTGTGCTCAGGGATATCGACGTCCTGATCCTGGTCGGCGGGAAGGAACCGGTTGCCTTCTTTGCCTATCCGGGAAAACCGGGACGGCTTGTCCATGAGGGCTGCCAGGTGCTGACGCTGGCAGCCCATGGCGACGATCTGCATGCGGCGCTGGAAGCGCTTCGCGACGAACTCGGCATAAAGCCGTCGCAACAACAGGTGTTCGCGACCGCCTTTCCCGACGAGGCAACGCCGAACGGCAGACTGACGGAAGATGCCATCGCATTGTCAGTGGCGCGCAAGCTTCCCGTGGATGCGATCGTCTGCGACGAAGCGATCACTTCGGCCAGGCGTTTCTTCGCACTGTCGGCCTTTGCCGCGCCGCACGACTACATGATGGGCACAGGCGGATCGATCGGCGGCGGCATTCCGATGGCGACCGGGGCGGCAATCGCCTGTCCCGACCGCAAGGTGATCAATCTCGAGGCCGATGGCAGCGGCATGTACACGGTGCAGGGGCTGTGGACCCAGGCCAGGGAAAAGCTCGACGTGCTGACGATCGTATTTTCCAACCGAACCTATGCGATCCTGCATGGCGAGATGAAGAATGTCGGTGTCGAGGCGATCGGCGAGAACGCCAGGCGCATACTCGACCTCGACCATCCGTCGCTGGACTGGGTCTCGTTGGCCAAAGGCATGGGCGTGGAGGCGGCCCGCGCCGATACGTGCGAGCGGTTCGACGCGCTGCTGGACAGTGCGCTGTCGCGGCGCGGGCCGTTCCTCATCGAAGCGGTGCTCTGAGTGCGGCGGAGGTGAGGGCGGGTCTGGCCTACCAGCGGGTCTTTTCGCCGGGAGCCGCCGGTTCGATCGCCAGCGCGTGCACGCCGGCCTTCAATTCGTCGGCAAGCAATTCGTTGACGGCGCGGTGACGGTCGATGCGGCTCATGCCGGCAAAGGCGGAAGCGACGACGCGGACGCGAAAATGTGTCTCGCCGGTGCCGTCATAGGCGCCGTGATGGTCGGAGCCGTGATGGTGATGGCCGGCATGGAGATGGCTTTCGTTGATAATGACCAGCCGGTCCGGCGAAAATGCCTTGTTGAGCTTGTCTTCCATGGTCGTCTGTATGGACATCGCCGTCTCCCTTCACCACATATGGCTGGCGCGTCAGCCTTGAAACCGAAAATCGGTCTTTGCAAAAGCCGCTGCCGCGTAACAAAATCCGCCATTCGCCTGCTTTGTGCCGCGATTCAGCGGTTAGGGCGATGATCTCGAAAATGTCAATTCTTGTTTCGCATCTGCGAACGCCCCATAAATGGGTAAGATGAAGCCGTACCCCAAATATTTCGAGAAGATTCGCGTCCGTCCCGACAAGGACGCGGAGCTGAAGTCGCACTCGCCGATTTGCCAGTGGGACGGCTGCAAGGAAGCGGGCACCCATCGCGCGCCGGTCGGGCGCATGAAGGAGGGCGAGTATTTCCGCTTCTGCTTCGACCATGTGCGCGAGTACAACAAGGGCTTCAACTATTTCTCCGGCGTGCCGGACACCGAGGTCGCGCGCTTCCAGAAGGAAGCGATGACCGGTCACCGGCCGACCTGGAAGATGGGCGTCAACGGCGCCTCGACGCGTTCGTCTCCGGATATGGCGCAGCTGCGTTCCGGCCGCGCCGGCTACTACAACCGCATGCGAGACCCGTTCGACCTGTTCAAGGGGCCGAAGGATCCGCGCGAGGCGCGCGAGCGCAAGGCCAAGCCGCTTGAGGCCAAGGCGCTGGAAACGCTTGGCCTTGATACAAAGGCGACTGGCAAGGAGATCAAGGCGCGCTATAAGGAACTGGTGAAACTACACCATCCGGATGCGAATGGTGGCGACAGAGGTTCGGAAGACCGGTTCCGCGATGTGCTGCAGGCCTATCGCGTGCTCAAACAGGCGGGCCTGTGCTGAGCGACCATACGGTTCGTGTCGTTTTCCAACTTTCATAAGGTTGGAAAACGCTCTAAGACCGCCCCCGGACAAATTCGATTGCCGGCGAAATCAGGCTTTTCGCCCGTGGAGACGTTGAGAGATATGAACAAGGTCGATCGTGACATCGCCAACCTGCCCGACACAACGGTGTCGGTGAAGGAAAAATTCGGCTTCGAGTCCAAGATGGTGGTGCCGGCTTATTCGGTGACATCAGAGCATGTGCCCGACATCGATCCGGACTATCTGTTCGACAAGAACACGACGATGGCGATCCTTGCGGGCTTTGCCTACAACCGCCGCGTCATGGTGTCGGGCTATCACGGCACCGGCAAGTCGACCCATATCGAGCAGGTCGCAGCCCGCCTCAACTGGCCCTGCGTGCGCGTCAACCTCGACAGCCATGTCAGCCGTATCGATCTCGTCGGCAAGGACGCGATCGTGGTCAAGGACGGCTTGCAGATCACCGAATTCCGCGACGGCATCCTGCCCTGGGCCTACCAGCACAATGTCGCACTCTGCTTCGACGAGTATGATGCCGGCCGCCCGGACGTGATGTTCGTCATCCAGCGCGTGCTGGAATCGTCGGGCCGGCTGACACTGCTCGACCAGAGCCGGGTCATCCGCCCCCATCCAGCCTTCCGGCTGTTTTCGACCGCCAACACGGTCGGTCTCGGCGACACCACCGGCCTCTATCACGGCACGCAGCAGATCAACCAGGCGCAGATGGACCGCTGGTCGATCGTCACCACGCTGAATTACCTGCCGCATGACAATGAAGTCGCCATCGTACTGGCCAAGGCCAAGCACTATCGCGACGCCAAGGGCAAGGAGATCGTCAACAAGATGGTGCGCGTCGCCGACATGACGCGCTCGGCCTTCATCAATGGCGATCTGTCGACCGTGATGAGCCCGCGCACCGTCATCACCTGGGCCGAGAATGCCGAGATCTTCGGCAATATCGGCATGGCGTTCCGGCTGACCTTCCTCAACAAATGCGACGAGCTGGAACGCTCGGTGGTGGCCGAGTTCTACCAGCGCGCCTTTGGCGAGGATCTGCCGGAATCAGCGGCAAACGTGGTGCTGGGCTAAGCAGAGTCTCGATGGCGGGTCCGGGCGACAACACGCGCAACAAGTCGAAGACGGGGTCTGAAGCCGACAGCTTCAAGCGCGCCGTCACCGTCTGCATGCGCGCCATTGCCGGCGACAAGGAACTCGAAGTCGGTTTCGCCAAGGACAGGCCGGCTCTCGCCGGCAGCCGGGCACGTTTGCCCGAATTGCCGAAGAAGGCGTCGAAGACCGACATAGCCATCACCCGCGGGCTCGGCGATTCCATGGCGCTGAAGCGCGCCTGCCACGATGTCCGCATCCACACCAAGCTGGCGCCGGAAGGCAAGGCAGCCCGCGCCATCTATGACGCGGTCGAGCAGGCCCGCGTCGAGGCGATCGGTAGCCGCGCCATGCAGGGCGTCGCCGACAACATAGGCTCGATGCTGGAGGACAAATACGCCAAGGCCAATCTCGTCGACGTCAAGGACAAGGCCGACGCGCCGATCGAAGAAGCGCTGGCGCTGATGGTGCGCGAGAAGCTGACTGGCCGGCCGGTCCCGAAAAGCGGCGAGCGGCTGGTCGAACTCTGGCGCCCCTGGGTCGAGGAAAAGGCCAAGGCCGATCTCGATGGTCTTTCGGCCAAGCTCGGCGACCAGCAGGCCTTCGCCCGCGTCGTGCGCGAGATGCTCGCCTCCATGGAAATGGCCGAGGAGCTCGGCGACGACCAGGAGACGGAAGACTCCGAGGACAATGACGACAACCAGCCGCAAGGCGAGGAACAGAGCGAAGAGGGCGGCGAAGAGGATTCCGGCTCCGAACAGTCGCAGTCCGAGGATGCCGAAGCTTCGGCCGATGACGAGCAGTCGGCCGAGACAGAAGCCTCCGACGCTACCGCCGACGACCTGTCCGACGATGACGACGCCGATGCCGAGACACCCGGCGAGGCGCGCCGCAACGACAATCCCTTCACGAATCTGCCGAAGGAAATCGACTACAAGGTCTTCACCACGGCTTTTGACGAGACGGTAGGGGCCGAGGAGCTTTGCGAAGAAGAAGAGCTCGACCGGCTGCGCGCCTTCCTCGACAAGCAGCTTGCCAATCTGTCGGGCGTCGTCGGCCGGCTGGCCAACCGGCTGCAGCGCCGGCTGATGGCACAACAGAACCGTTCCTGGGATTTCGACCTGGAAGAGGGTTACCTCGACCCCGCCCGGCTGGTACGCGTCGTCATCGATCCGATGCAGCCGCTGTCGTTCAAGCAGGAGCGCGACACCAAATTCCGCGACACGGTGGTGACGCTGGTGCTCGACAATTCCGGCTCGATGCGTGGCCGGCCGATCACGGTCGCGGCCACCTGCGCCGACATTTTGGCGCGCACGCTGGAACGCTGCGGTGTCTCGGTCGAGATCCTCGGCTTCACCACGCGGGCCTGGAAGGGCGGGCAGGCGCGCGAGAAGTGGCTGAAGGACGGCAAGCCGCCGAATCCCGGCCGGCTCAACGATTTGCGCCACATCATCTACAAGTCGGCCGACCATCCGTGGCGGCGGGCCCGGCGCAATCTCGGCCTGATGATGCGCGAAGGCCTGCTCAAGGAAAACATCGACGGCGAGGCGCTGCTGTGGGCGCACAACCGTCTGATTGCCCGGCCGGAGCAGCGCAAGATCCTGATGATGATTTCGGACGGTGCGCCGGTTGACGATTCGACGCTGTCGGTCAATCCGGGCAATTATCTCGAACGCCATCTGCGCGCCGTCATCGAGCTGATCGAGACGCGTTCGCCGGTGGAACTGCTGGCCATCGGCATCGGCCATGACGTCACGCGCTATTACCGCCGTGCCGTCACCATCGTCGATGCCGAGGAACTGGCCGGCGCCATGACCGAGCAGCTGGCTTCGCTGTTTGCCGAGGAAAGCGCGAAGGATACGCGGCGCGGCGGCATGCGGCGCGCCGGATGATCTCTTCGCGCGGCGGTTTTCGGCAGACGCTTTTCGCCGCCATCGCCCTATTTGCCGGCGTGGGTTCGGCGGCGGCCAGTTCGGCTGGCTCAAGCTTGGTCGAACCGGCCGAGGTGTCGGCTCGCCCGATCACCGAATTCCACATTGGCCATGCCGACAAGCAGTTCGGCCCGCTCGAATTCGTCGGCGGGCTGGAGATGACTTCGCCGATTCGCGATTTCGGTGCGCTGTCGGCCTTCCGCTTCCTGAAAGCCGGCGGCGATTTCATCGGCGTTGCCGATACCGGCTTCTGGTTCTTCGGCACGGTGGTCCGCGACGCCGACAAGCGGCCGTCCGGCATCCAGAATTTCCGCATGCAGCAGATGGTCGACGAGACCGGCCGGCCGATCGACAAGAAATGGGAGGTCGATGCGGAAGGCCTCGCGGTCAAGGACGGGATTGCCACCGTCGGCTTCGAGCGCAACCACCGCGTCGCCCAGTTCAAGATTGACCCGGCCGACATGAAGGCGCCGTTCAAGCAGCTTGATTTCCTGGTTCCGGCCCGGGAGCTGCGCCAGAATCGCGGCTTCGAGACCGTCACCCACGCCAATGCCAACGGCCAGCACGAGGGTGGGCTGGTCGTGGTCTCCGAGAAGAGCCTCGACAAGGCCGGCAACATCTACGCCGCCATCATCGAAGGGCCGCACAAGGGCGTCTTCACCGTCAAGCGCAATGGCGATTTCGACATCACCGACGGCGCCTTCCTGCCGGATGGCGACCTGCTGCTTCTGGAGCGCAGCTTCTCGATGGCCCGCGGCGTCAAGATGCGGCTGCGGCGCATCTATGGCGAGAGTGTCGAAAAGGGCGCCGTCGCCGATGGGCCTGTGCTGCTGGAAGCCGACATGGGCTACCAGATCGACAATATGGAAGGGCTCGACGTCTGGACCCGTGACGACGGCGCGCTGATGGTGTCGCTGATCTCCGACGACAACCATTCGATCCTGCAGCGCAACCTCTATCTGGAATTCATCCTGCACCAGGATTGAGCCCCGCCACTGCCGGCTTACGTCCTGGTGGCTATCCAGATGACATGGCGCGCGCCGCGTTTGCCGTTGGCACGCGTGTTGACCTCTTCGACCGTGAAGTCTGCCTGCTTCAGCCGCCGCGAGAAGCCGCTGTCGGGGCCCTGCGACCACACCGCCAGCACACCACCCGGCTTTAGCGCGGCGCGTGCGGCGCTAAGGCCCTGCAGGCTGTAAAGCGCATCGTTGGATTTGTGGACGATGCCTTCGGGACCGTTGTCGACATCGAGCAGGATGGCGTCCCAGGCCGCGGGCTGCGAGCGTATCAGCTGGCCGACATCGGCCTCCTGGATGGTGACGCGCGGATCGTTGAGACAGCCGCCAAAGATTTCGGCCATTGGGCCGCGTGCCCAGGCGACAACGGCAGGCACCAGTTCGGCGACAACGATTCCGGCATCATTGCCCAGTTCTGTGAGTGCGGCGCGCAAGGTAAAACCCATGCCAAGCCCACCGATCAGGATTCTTGGCTGCCGATGACTGGCAATCCGCCCGCATGACAGTTTTGCCAGCGCTTCCTCGGAGCCGCTGAGGCGGCTGTTCATGAGCTCGTTGGTGCCGAGCATGATCGAGAATTCTGACCCGCGCCGCTTGAGGCGAAGTTCCTGCGCGCCATCCGGGGTCCTTGCCGAATCGAGCTGGACCCAGGGGATCATGTTCTAAGCCGCAATTGCCGGCTGGCTCCAGCGGGCGGCGAGCAGCCGGTAGGGGATGAGTGCGACGACGGCGATGATCAGTTTCACCGAGAGATCACCAAGCGCCCACGAAACCCAGCGCATCGCGTCGACATGGAAGACGCCCATCAACGGTGCGGTTTCGAGCGCAAAGCTGTCGTTCGGACCAGCGAAGGCAAAGGCGGCCGAGAAAGCGACGGTGAAGAACACGGCGGTGTCGAACACCGATCCGACCAGCGTGCCGATGATCGGCGCCCGCCACCAGCTCTGCCGGCGCAGCCGGTTGAAGACGGTCACATCGAGCAATTGCGCGGAAAGGAATGCCGCGCCGGAGGCCGCCGCGATCCGCACCAGCCGGTCGGCGGCGGTCTCGAATTCGATCAGGCCGTGGCGGAACAGGAAGGGCGGGACAAGGATCGAGCAGACCACCGCCGTCATGAAGCCGACAAAGACGATCCTGCGCGCCACAGTAGGCCCGTAGCGGCGGTTGGCGAGGTCAGTGACCAGAAAGGAGAAGGGGTAGGTGAAGGCGCCCCAGGTCAAAAGGTCGGCCAGCGACAGGCCGCCGATCTGGCCCTGCATCGGGAACTGCACGAGAATGTTCGACGCCACGACAACAAGCGCCATGGCGGCCACGAATGGCAAATATCGCGAGAAGAAAGTCATTTTTTTATCCTGGGTAATGGAACCAGCGGAGCGTCATGCCGAAACCGGATCACGCTCGCTTCGTATTTTGAGCATCGGGTTGCCGAAACCTTGCGGATTCGATCCGATGCCAAAGGCCAACAAGAGGTTGGCCAGGGCGGTCGTCCCCCGCCTTTAAACGATGTCAGGCAGCAGGCTGCTCGGCGATCTTCTTGGCAATCTGCTTCTTCAGCAGACGCGCGCGCTGCGACAATTCCTTGACGTCGGCCTTGGCCAGGAAGGCGTCGAGGCCGCCGCGATGTTCGACCGAACGCAGCGCGTTGGCCGAGATGCGCAGGCGCACATTCTGGTTCAGCGCTTCCGAAATCAGCGTCACATTGACGAGATTCGGCAGGAAGCGACGCTTGGTCTTGTTGTTGGCGTGGCTCACATTGTTGCCGGACATGACTGCCTTGGCAGTGAGTTCGCAGGTGCGGGACATTGTTCTAACCTTCAGTTCTCGGGGTCTGCCAAACCTTTGTGCCCACGCCGGGTGGCGCGCGGTTCTGGTCAGGCGGCCTTATGGAAAAAGTTGGCGTTCCATAGTTGCATTTCGCCGGGGCGTCAAGCTCCGGCTTCCCCACGGACGCGCCCGGCATTTTCATATTAAGGCCGGAATTCATCCTATAAGCGGTCTGATAGGGACATGCCAGACCGGAGTTGCCCGCCTCCGGCCGAAAATCAAGGACCCGATCCCGCCATGCTTCGTTCGTCACATGCCCTTGTCGCCATGCTTGCCATTGCCTTGCCGTCCGCCGCGTCTGCTGCCTCGCCGCAGTCGTTCAAGGGCGAGTACACGGTGTCGTTCCTTGGTCTTTCGATCGCGAAATCAACGTTTTCCAGCCGCTATGAGAACGGCGCCTACGCGATCGAAGGCAGCGTCAGCGCGGCAGGGCTGGCCAAGCTGTTCGACGACACGCGTGGCACGATCTCGTCGAAAGGCACGATTGCGGGCAAGAAGATGGTGCCGCAGGCGTTCCGTGCCGATTACACCTCCGGCAAGAAGGCGTCCGTGGTCGACATCCGTTTTGCCAATGGCACGGTCACCTCGACGCAGGTCATCCCGGCGCCGGGCAAGCGCGATCCAAAGAGCTGGGTGCCGGTCAGTGCCGGCGACCTGGCATCGGTGCTCGATCCGATGGCCGCCACCGTTGTCCATGCCGACAGTCTCGACCAGGTCTGCGGCCGCACGGTGAAGTTCTATGACGGCGAGATGCGCGCCAACCTGGCGCTGACCTACGCTTCGAAAGGCACGATCTCGGTGCCGGGCTACAAGGGCGACACCATCACCTGCCGGATGGGTTTCGAGCCGGTGGCGGGTTATCGCAAGGGTCGCAAGGCGCTCAACTATCTGAAGAACAAAAGCCGCGTGATGGTGACATTTGCACCGCTCGGCCAAACCGGCGTATATGCGCCGATCCACGCCACGGTGGGCACGCAGATCGGCACCTTGACCATCAGCGCCGGGCGTTTCGAAGCGGTACAATAGGCCAGGCGCGCTACTGGAGACAGGGTGGGGCGCGCCACTGGAGACAGAATGGGGCGCGCAACACTGATCGGCTTTTCGGCGGTGGCCATGTGGGCGCTGCTGGCGCTGCTCACGGATGCCTCGGGCCAAGTGCCGCCGTTCCTGCTGTCGGCAATCACCTTCTCGATCGGCACCGGCGTCGGGCTCGTCGCGCGACTGTTCATGCCGGCGCCTGACAAGAGCCAGAAGATACCGCCGCAGGTCTGGCTGATCGGCATTGCCGGGCTGTTCGGCTACCACTTCTTCTACTTCACCGCGCTGCGCAATGCGCCGGCGGTGGAGGCGAGCCTGATCGCCTATCTGTGGCCGCTGCTGATCGTGCTCGGCTCGGCGCTGATGCCGGGCGAGCGCCTGGCCTGGAACCATGTCGTCGGTGCGCTGCTCGGCCTTGCCGGCACCGTGCTGATCGTCACCAAGGGTGGTGGCCTCGCCTTCGACGCCCGCTACGCCTTCGGCTATACCATGGCCGCCGTTTGCGCCGTGCTGTGGTCGTCCTATTCGCTGTTGTCGCGGCGCTTTCCGTCGGTGCCGACCAGCATCGTCACCTGGTTCTGCGCGGCAACCGCGGTGCTGTCGCTCGCCTGCCACCTGGCGCTGGAACAAACCGTGCTGCCTGGCGGCGCCGGCCAGTGGCTGGCCGTGCTCGGCCTTGGCCTGATGCCGGTGGGTGCTGCCTTCTACGCCTGGGACATCGGCGTCAAGCGCGGCAACATCCAGGTGCTGGGTGCTGCAAGCTACGCGGCACCGCTGTTGTCGACGCTGGTGCTGATCGCGGCCGGCGTCGCCGAGCCGTCGCTGCGCATTCTCGCCGCCTGCGTGCTCATCACCGGTGGCGCGGCGCTGGCGGCAAAGTCGCTGTTCCTGCGCAAGCCGGTCGCGACCGAAAGCGGAGCCGGGACATCCGAAGGCGGAGCCCGGGCATGACGATGCCGTTTGCGGGCGGCATCGACGCCAACGCCAATGCGACACTGATCTTTTCGCTGGCGGCGGCGGTCATCTACGCCTTCACACTTGGCATGCCGCCAACGCTCGCCCGCTCGGCGGCAAAGACGCTCGCAGTGGCGATGCTTGCCGTGCTGGCGGCGCTGCAAGGCGGCCCGCTGCTGCTGGTCGCCGCCCTTGCGCTCAGCGCCGTTGGCGACGCCTTCCTGTCGCGGGACGGCGAAAAGGCCTTTCTCGGTGGGCTGGCCAGTTTTCTCATCGCCCACATCGTCTATGTCGCGCTGTTCCTGCGCAGCGGCGGCGGGTTGAGATTACTTGGCGCCGAATCCTGGCGCGGAGCGATCGCGCTCGCCATGGCGGTGTTCGCGATCGTCATGCTGGCGGCGTTGTGGCGTCGCGTTGGTCCCGGCCTGCGTATCCCGATCACCGTCTATGTCGCTGCGATCCTGGCAATGGGCGTTTCGGCGCTGACGACAGGCAGCATCTGGATTATCGGTGGCGCGCTGTTGTTCATGGCATCGGACGGGTTGCTCGCCACGGAGAAATTCCTGGTGGCTGCCATCTCGCCGCATCGTGCCTGGATGCGTTTTGCGGTCTGGGTGCTCTACTACGTCGCCCAACTCGCGATCACGCTAGGCTTCCTGCTAAATCAGGCTTCTTATTGAGTTAGGGTTGTTTCGGCTGCCAGCCGGGTGCTGCCAGTTCGAAGGCGGCAAACTCGAAGCCCGGTGCGACGGTGCAGCCGACCAGCGTCCACTCGCCCAGGCTGCGCGCCGATTGCCACCAGCCTGCCGGCACGACGATTTGCGGCCGCTCGCCGGCTGCGAGATCGATGCCGAGCACCTGCTCCACAACGGCGCTGCCTTCTTCCCACATCGCCAGCGCCAGCGGGGCGCCGGCGTGGAAATGCCAGACCTCGGCGGCGTCCTTGACCCGGTGCCAGGCCGAAACCTGATGCTGTTCCAGCAGGAAGTAGATCGCGGTCGAATGGCCGCGCGCGCCGCCCGCGCCATCGCGAAAGGTCTCGGCGTACCAGCCGCCTTCCGGATGCGGCTTCAGGCCGAGCGTCGCGATGATTTCGGCGGAGCTGGTCATGGTCGATGCTCTAGAAGTTGTCCTTGCGCTTGCGGATTTCGGCAAAAACCTCGGCGTCCGAGGCTTTCTCCAGCCCGAGATGCTTACGGATCGCCGGATCGTGCCAGCGCAGGAAGGGATTGGTCGACAGTTCCTCGCCGATCGTCGTCGGCAGTGTCGGCTTGTCGGCGGTGCGCAGCGCCTCGATCCTGGCGGCGCGTTCCTTCAATGCCGAATTGGTCGGGTCGATGCTCAGCGCGAAGCGGGCGTTGGAGAGCGTGTATTCGTGGCCGCAATAAATGACCGTTTCAGCCGGAAGTGCAGCCAGCTTCTTCAGCGAATCATACATCACCGGCGGCTTGCATTCGAACAGCCGCCCGCACCCCAGCGCAAACAGCGTGTCGGCGGTGAACGCCACACTCGACGCCGGCAAGTAGTAGGAGACATGGCCGGCGGTGTGGCCGGGCGTGGCAATCACCTCGATCCGCTCATCGCCGAGATGAACGACGGAACCCTCTTCGACGGGTTCGTCGATGCCGGGGATCTTGGCCTTCTCCGCTTCCGGGCCGACGATGCGCAATTTGAAGCGCTCCTTCAGCGCCAGATTGGCCTCGACGTGATCGACATGATGATGCGTGGTCAGGATCATCGTTGGCGTCCAGCCGGTGCGCTTGAGCGCGGCCAGGATCGGTGCCTCCTCGGGCGCGTCGATGATCGCGGTCTGGCCGCTTTTGGGATCATGCACCAGCACGCCGAAATTGTCGCTGCGGCACATGAACTGTTCGATTTCGACCGGCATCGCATGTCTCCATTGTCGCCGCAGACATAGGGTGCTGGCGCGCGGATGTCATCCCAGGATGTTGAATGTCATTCCCGGAATGTCGGGCTCATCGAGGCCTTTTGTTGAAACCCGCCGATATCACGGCTACATCCCTGCCATGCATTCCGACATCGTCGATCTTCGCTCCTTCTATTCGACAACGCTCGGCCGGTTCGCCGAGCGTTCGATCACCATGGCGTTGTCGTCGATATGGGCAGCCGTTCCCAACGAGCGGCTGGTTGGTCTGGGTTACACTTTGCCCTGGCTGGAGCGGTTCGGCACCGACGCCGAGCGGGTCTTCGCCTTCATGCCGGCAACGCAAGGCGCCGTGGTGTGGCCGGCGACAGGGCCGACCGCCACGGCACTGGTCTTCGACGAGGAGCTGCCGCTGGTCGATTCTTGCATCGACCGCATGCTGCTGGTCCATTCGCTCGAACATGTCGAGAACCCGCGTGAGACGCTGAATGAGATTTGGCGCGTGCTGTCGCCGGCTGGCCGGGTGGTCATCGTCGTGCCCAACCGGCGTGGTGTCTGGGCGCGCTTCGAGCACACGCCGTTTGGCAATGGCCGGCCTTTCTCGCGTGGCCAGCTCACCGAATTGCTGCGTGAGGCGAATTTCACGCCCGCCGCCTGGTCCGATGCGCTGTTCTTTCCGCCATCGCGGCGCCGTTTCATGATGCGGTTCCACAATGTGCTGGAACGCGCCGGCCGGCGACTGTGGCCGATCTTTTCCGGGGTCATCGTGGTCGAGGCACAGAAGCGGCTCTATCAAGGCGTGCCGGTCGCCCAGCGCGCCTCGCGCCGTGTCTTCGTGCCAGTGCTGTCGCCGCATGGCGCCACCCGGCTTGGCCGTCGCAATGAGGCCGGGGACACCAAGCCATCAGTTGCGCGGGTGACGGCTTCGTGATCACGGCAAGAGTGCCTGGTGGCTTTTCCCTGCCTATCTGTCGCAAGCGGACTGACAGCCCATTTGGCAGCCCATTTGAACGACGGATGCCTTCAAGTCTCTCCAACCGGTTTCAGCACTGAACGCAAGGACCTCGGCCATGGCTGATCAACCGGACAATGCCGCCGCCGCTCAGCCGGTTGCCGTGGCGGTCGAAACCAGCAGCCTGAGCGATCAGGTGGCGACGATCAGGCGGGCGCTGGCGGGGTCGCCGGTTCGCAAGTGGTTGCTCTGGACATCGGTCGGTATCATGGCCGTCATCATCGCAACGTCGATCGGCCAGGTTCTGCTCAACCGCTGGAATCAGCCTTTCTACGATGCGCTTGCGCGCCGCGACATGGCGGCGTTTGTGCACCAGCTTCTCGTCTTTGCAATGATCGCCGGCGGGCTGCTGGTGCTCAACATCGGCCAGACCTGGCTCAACCAGATGATCAGACTCAAGCTGCGCGAGGCGCTGACGCTGGACCTGATCGACCAGTGGATGCGGCCGGCGCGCGCCTTCCGGCTGGCCAATGCCGGCGCCATTGGCGTCAATCCCGACCAGCGCATGCAGCAGGACGCCGCGCATCTGTCCGACCTGTCGACCGATCTCGGGGTCGGCCTGCTGCAGTCGTGCATCCTGCTCGCGTCCTTCGTCGGCGTGCTGTGGGAGCTGTCCTCGGGCTTCGTGTTCCACATCGGCGGAACGTCGCTCGCCATACCGGGCTACATGGTCTGGGCCGCCATCCTTTATGCCGGCATCGCTTCCTGGCTGAGCTGGCTGGTCGGACGCCCGCTCATCCGCCTGAACAGCGACCGCTATACACGCGAAGCCGAGCTGCGCTCCTCGATGGTGCGCGTCAATGAGAATGTCGATGCCATTGCGTTGTATCATGGCGAGGCCGACGCCAGGCGACGGCTTGAACTCGACCTCGGCACGGTGCTGGGCGCCATGCGACGTATCTACACCGCCCAGATCAACCTATCCTGGGTGACCGACACCTATGGCTGGATCACCGTCGTGGCACCCATCCTGGTCGCCTCGCCGGTCTATTTCGCAGGGGATATCAGCTTTGGCGGGCTGATGATGGCGGTCGGTGCCTTCAACCAGGTCCACTCGTCCCTGCGCTGGTTCATCAACAACATCGGCAGCATTGCCGATTGGCGCGCCACGCTGATGCGCGTCGCCGACTTCCGCATCGCGCTCGATGAAACCGATGTGCTGCACGACACGGAAAAGCGCATCGTCTTCGGTGAAAACGCCAATGGCAGCATGACTTTCGAGACGCTCGAAGTGGCTTCGCCGGAGGGCTGCACCAAGCTCGCCGACCAGCATGTCGAAATCCGTGCCGGCGAGCGCGTCATGATCACCGGCGACCGGGGCGCCGGTAAGACGCTGTTCTTCCGCGCCATTGCCGGCCTGTGGCCATGGGGAAGGGGGCGGATCGGCCTGCCGGCGGGAGAAACCCTCATATTCGTGCCGCGCGTCCCGTATTTCCCGGCCGGTACGTTGCGCGAGGTCCTCGATCACCCGAACGGGGTGGCGCCGGCGAGCGATGCCGACATTTCGGCGGTGCTTGCCGAGGTTGGTCTGGAACGGCTGTCGTCGTCGCTCGACCGTGCCGGGCGCTGGGACCATGAACTGGGCGATGACGAACAGCGCTCGCTGGCCTTCGCCAGGCTCGCCTTGCGGCAGCCGAAATGGGTGATCATCGACGAAGCCATGGATGCGTTCGACGGGCCTTCCCTGCGGCGCGTGCTGTCGATGCTGGAGAAACGTTTGCCCGGCGCCGCGATCCTCAACATCGGACGCGGCCTGCACAACAATCAGTTCTTTCCGCGCGCGTTGACGATCGTCAAGGATTCCGGCGCGCCGGCGCTGAAACCTGCTCGCATCAGGGCAGGTGCTATCGAACCGCCGCCAGCTGGCGCCCGCCGCAAGACATAGGCCGATATCCGGATTGCCGGCGCAAAGCTTTATTTTGCCGTGATCGCGAGGGAAGCTCTCCGGGAGAAACAACCCTGCGACGGCCATGCTTGATGCTCTGCGCCTGCTTGCCTGTCTTGCCTGCGCCCAGGCCGCGCCCGCCGCCTCGCCGACGGATGCGCTGCCTGTGGACGTCGAGCTGGTGCTGGCGGTCGACATCTCGCTGTCGATGGACGAGAAGGAGTTCGCCCTGCAGCGCGCCGGCTATGTCGAGGCGCTGCGGCATCCCGATTTCATCCGGGCCGTCCGCGCCGGCGCCACGGGCCGCATCGCGCTCACCTATTTCGAATGGGCCGGCACGGTGCGCGATGACGCGGTCATCGGCTGGCAGATCATCGACAGCGCCGAGAGCGCCAACAGCTTTGCCGACAAGGTCGCGGCCCGCCCGTTCCGGAGCTTCCGCGGCACATCGATTTCCGGTGCATTGGCGTTCGGCACCGAGCTTTTCGATCGCACCTCTTTCGAGGGCGAACGCAGCGTCATCGATATCTCCGGTGATGGTCCAAACAATATCGGGCCGCCGGTCACCGCGACGCGTGATGCGGCAATCGCCAAAGGCATAGTCATCAACGGACTGCCGATCCTGATCAGCCCGTCGCCAACCTTCAGCCATCTCGACCAGTATTATGCGCAATGCGTGACCGGAGGACCCGGTTCCTTCGTGCTGCCGATTTACGCGGCGGCCGAATTCTCGACAGCCATCCGGCGCAAGTTGATCCTCGAAGTGAGCGGCATCCGGGACAGGATCATCCCCGTCGACGCGGCCGCGCCGATCGATTGTCTGCAAGGCGAGCGGGACAGGCGGTTCTTGTCCGATCCGTATTTTCCCGAACTCGACCGGTGAGCCTTGCCGGACTGTTGGTGCATGTCGTTGTCCCAAAACCGCTGGACACTTTTGGGCGACATGCAATTAGGCCGGCCGGGCGCCAAATTTGTCGCGGAACTCATTGTAGAGATCGCGGCGCCAGCGCCGACCATGGACATAGCCGTGCATCAGCTCCGGCAGCGAGTAGCCGAGCGCTTTCGACTCGCGATTGGCCATGTAGCCCTTGAATGCCTCCGGTATCCGGCCTCTGAGGATATCGGCGATGATCTGCCGCGAGATCATGTAGGGCGGAATGTGCGGGTAGGCGTGGGCAATGTGCGGGTGTTTGCCCATCAGGTTCGCATAGGCTTCGACATAACCGTCACGGCGGCCCGAAATCGAGTTTTCCGAATTGTATTTCGTCCAATCGATGTCCTCGGACAAACGCGCGCCATAGCGACGGGAAAGCCGCAGCAGCAATTCCCGATCCTGCATCCGGGTGATGTCGCTATCGTAGCCGCCAATGCCCAGCAAGGCTTCGCGGCGGGCGGTTATCGCGGAGCCGGCGATGAAGATCGTCTGCGCGACCAGCGTGCGTTCCAGCATGGTCGGGCTCACGAATGCATCGCGATTGACGCAGTTGGTGGCACGGTTGCCCTTCAGGGAGACAAAAGAGCTGATCAGCACCTGAAGTGCGGGATTGTCATCGAACCAGGCCAGGGTCCCTTCAAGTCGGTGCGGCAGGTAGACGTCGTCCGAATCGAGGAAGGTCACCACCGGCGCGCGCGCGCGCTCGATGCCGGCATTCCTGGCGGCGTTGGCGCCTCGCCATTTGGCACCGACATAGATCAGCCGCGGATCCTGGATGCGCGCCAGCGCCGCCTCGGTCCCATCGGTCGAGCCATCGTCGACGACAATGTGCTCAAGCCTGGGCATGCCCTGGGATAGCACGCTTTCCACGGCGCGCAACACCGTCTCGCGCCGATTGTGGGTCGGCGTTATGACCGTGATGAGAGGTGCGTCTTCGATGATCCCGGCCATGTCGTGTCAGCTGTTTCCTGCGCAGGACTGCGCGTCTATCCAGGACTTTTCGATTTTCAGAACGGTCGAATGGATCGGACTTTTCCTTTCCGGTCATCATCTTCGACGCGACGCTACAAAAAACAGCTTCCTGTGTCACCCACCGTGCCAGCACTCAACCCGCGCGAGATAACGAATTCCCGTTGCTAGCGTTCCAATTGCAACAGCACTGCCGCGCAGACTCGCGAATCACCATGGAAGCGACCCGCCGCGACAGGATAGCATACACTCCATTACCTCAGACGTAATCGCTTTGCGCTCGGCGTTTGGTCAGATTGCCCTTGCGAGGCCGGCAACTCGGCTTCGATAACAAGGGAGTACAGTTATGACCGCCTACGCCGTTGCCCATATGCGCCAGGCCACAATGGGTCCGCAGATCGTCGAATATCTGCACAGGATCGATGCCACACTGGAACCTTTCGGCGGCCGTTTTCTGGTTCATGGCGGCGATGTGGAGGTGATCGAGAACGACTGGCCGGGCCACCTGATCATCATCGAATTTCCCGACCGGCAGCACGTGCATGGCTGGTACAATTCGCCAGCCTACCAGGCGATACTGGCGCTGCGCACGGGTAATTCGGTGTCCGATGTGGTGTTCGCTGACGGCGTCGAACATCCGCACAAGGCGACGGATGTTCTGGAAGAGTCGACGGTCCCAGACCAATTGAGCTTAGAAGCGTGATTCAGGGATCGGGAAAGGCGCCTAGCTGTGCCCGACATAGTCAGGCACGATCTCGATTTCGTCACGAACAATGCCGGCGGCGAAACTGAACTGGCCCCAAAACGCCAGGGCATAAAATGCCTGACCGACAATCAGGGAAAATGGAATTTGCCAAGGCGGCATCCCTGTCTCTCGGGCATGGCCGACAATCCGTCGTGTCGTGCGCCACGACATGGTGAACCATCGGCTGAAAGACTTGGCCACCCGTTGCGTACGGCCAGCCGAATTGAGCGCCACGAACTTCCGGTCGGCGTCGCGGCCGGTAACCAAGGCACGCCAGTAAAAGAACCGCCAGCCCCGGGGTGAGTAGTGGTAGACGCGTGCGTTGACATTATGAATTTTGTGGCCTTCGCGCAGCAGTTCGCGCATCAGCAACGTGCAGGAAACCTTGAAGCCATTGTGTTTCGGGAAAGGATGGCTGACGATCCATTCGCGTCGAAACCCTACATTGTTGGCGTTCATCGCCCGCTTCGAGGCAAATCGCCCATCGCCATGAGCCATCGGGAAAAACCAGATCAGGGCAAACGTTCTTGAAAAGAAATCATCGTGCGAAAGATATGTGTATCCGTTTACGCAAATGATTTTTGGATCTTCAAATGGCTTCAGCAAAGCTGACAGCCAGCCTGGTTCCGGCACGACGTCGGAATCGGTCAAGATGACGATGCTTCCGTCCGTTGCCAGTACGCCATTGTTCTTCAGGTCGTAGTATCGGCCCCCAGGGAACGCTGTGAAGACGAGGTCGGAAACTTGACCCAGCTGCGGTGCTTCAGCCGTGATTTTATGAAGCAGCGCGTCTGCATCCGACTCATGCCCACCATGAGAAATAACAACTTTCGGTCGCGCCAGGCCGAGATCAGTGACAGCTACGATTTCCCGCGCCAAGGCCTTCAGTCCAACGCCGATCTCGTCCCAGTCGATGGACTTGGCGTTTTCCATTTCCACAACGAGTGAATATCTTGCGCGTTCTTCAACCATCTCTGCACTGACCGTTCATCGTCCAGGTGGCTATATCCGCCGCAACCTAAAGTAAAGCAACCTCTGCCTATCTAGCGACAGCCTTTCGTGAAACGCTCCATTGTCCCACATAATCTTGCATGTTGCCTCTTTGATCAAATCGGAGCGCCAGCTCGGATTTCAAAGAAAGCCGGACCCGCGGTGATTTCTGGTCTGGAACTTTGAGGTGTCGGAATACTGCGACAAGAAGCGTTCCCTCCATTCCGTATTGACGGTGTCCCGTTGGATCTCGAGACCAGAATTGGGGGCTGATGTAGATTCAAATGTGATTTCAGCGTCAACCAGATGCGCGACCTTTACAAGGCTGGCCCGTGGGTTTGCCAAGAGTTCCTCATATGTCAATGACAGGAAAGACAATCCGTTTCTTGCTAGCCAAATGTCCCAGGCCAGATTTTCCAGCATGATTTTTTCAAGCGCCTCCGCGATCGCCGCGCCGTCATAGCGTGGTGAGTTCTGAGCAGCCTCAGTGGAGCGAAATCGACCGGTCTGACGAGCGCGTGCCCAAGAAATTGCCTGACCAAGGAGATCGCGGCGGGTTAAGCGGACATAGCGCAGTCCTGGAAGGCTGGCTGGGAGGTCCACAGTCTTGGCCACCTGGGAAAACTGGCTTGCAAAGAGTTTGACTGCATAAATTCCGGAGGGAGATCGCCCATCCTTTAATGCACGCAAAACCTGAGCACGGGGATCGCGAGGATAGTTCGGCAATTCGAGAACACGGCGGCCGCCGAACCATTCCAGAGGATTGCCAAGCCCGGCGGTTGCCATCAACCCGGCGAGATGGTTGCTGCCACTGCGTGGTGAGGTGCAGATGAGAATCCCGGCTTTTAACCCAGCCAGGATGTCGGAAGGGACTTCAACAGGCAAAGGGCGCCTACGAAAGAGATGCATGGCGAACACAGCTACCGTTTCAGCAAGAACACTGCCTGCTGGCCGAAGAAATTCCAGAACCACCACGGCATCGACAGGCCGATCTTCTGGCCATTGGCGTCGAGCGCCGTCGCCTTCTCCACGGTCGCGCCGAGCTCGTCGCACAGATTGACGAAATCGCGGATGGTGCAGAAGTGGATGTTGGGCGTGTCGTACCAGGAATAGGGCAGGTCCTTGGTCACCGGCATGCGGCCCTGGATGAACAGCGACAGGCGCACCCGCCAATGGCCGAAATTGGGGAAGGACACGATGGCGCGGTTGCCAATCCTGAGCAGTTCGTCGAGCACCAGCTTCGGATTGCGGGTTGCCTGCAGCGTCTGCGACAGGACGACGAAGTCAAAGCCCTTGTCGGGATAGAATTCGAGGTCCTTGTCGGCATCGCCCTGGATGACCGAGAGGCCGCGCGCCACGCATTCGTTGACGCCGCGCTGCGACAGCTCCAGTCCACGACCGTCGACCTGTTTGGTGTCCTGCAGCAGTTCGAGCAGCGAGCCGTCGCCCGAACCGACGTCGAGCACGCGCGACTGCGGTGGGATGAGGTTGGCGACGACCTCGAGGTCGACGCGCTGGTCGCGGTTGACACTCATGGCTTCGCCTCCTGCCTGGCGCATGATCCCGATCCGAAAAGTCTGCAATTTTTCGGGGTCATGCGCTGAGCCCTCTCGCCCGGGCCGCCGATCCGATGAAGCCGTTGATGGCGGCAAACAGTTCCGGCTCGTCGAGCAGGAAGGCATCGTGGCCGCGGTCGGTTTCGATCTCGACGAAGGATACCGACGCGCCGGCCGCGTTGAGCGCATGCACGATCGAGCGGCTTTCCTCGGTCGGGAACAGCCAGTCCGAGGTGAAGGACACCAGGCAGAAGCGGGTTTTCGTGCCGGCGAAGGCATCGGCCAACCGACCGCCATGATCGGCGGCGAGGTCGAAATAGTCCATCGACCGCGTCATGTAGAGGTAGGAATTGGCGTCGAAGCGATCGACGAAGGTCATGCCCTGGTGGCGCAGATAGCTTTCGATCTGGAAGTCGGCGTCGAAGCCGAAGGTCAGCGCTTCGCGATCCTGCAGATTGCGGCCGAACTTCCGGTGCAGGGCGGCTTCCGACAGATAGGTGATGTGGGCGGCCATGCGCGCTACCGCCAGGCCCTTTTCCGGGCGTTTGCCGTGCTCGAAATATTTGCCGCCATGCCAGTCCGGATCGGCCATGACAGCTTGCCTACCGACCTCGTGGAAGGCGATGTTCTGTGAGGAATGGCGCGCGCCGGTGGCGATCGGCAGCGCCGAGAAGACGCGCTCCGGATAGCTCGACGCCCATTCCAGCACCTGCATGCCGCCCATCGAGCCGCCGAGCACGCAAAACAGTTTCTCGATGCCGAAATGGTCGATCAGCATCTGCTGCGCGCGCACCATGTCGCGGATGGTGATGATCGGCAGGTCGAGCCCATAGGGCTTGCCGGTGGCGGGATTGGTCGAGGCCGGGCCGGTGGAGCCCAGGCAGCCGCCGATGACGTTTGAGCAGATGACGAAGAAGCGGTTGGTGTCGATGATCTTGCCCGGGCCGATCAGCACTTCCCACCAGCCCGGCTTGCCGGTTACGGGATTGGTGTTGGCGACATGCTGGTCGCCGGTCAGCGCGTGGCAGACGAGGATGGCATTGGAACGGGCGTCATTGAGCGTGCCATAGGTCTGGTAGGCGATTTGGAACGGCGACAGCAGCGTGCCGGCGTCGAGCTTGAGCGGCTTGTCAGGTCCAAAACGCAACACCGGGCTCGACGGCTGGTCGGCCTCGTTGTTGGTTTTGCGAGCACGCAGAGCGGCCATCATGTCTCTCTACCCTTCCGCATCGTGCTTTTCGAAAAATCGCTGCCGATTTTCGGGCCGATGCGCTCATCCGCCCGGTCGCGGACAATAAAAAACCGGCATTGCCTTCGCAAAGCCGGTTACGTCACGCAAACGGCCCTTTAGCGAATTGTTTAACGTGGCTGCAAGCCGACCGGCCAAATCACCACGGAACTGTCGCTACTCTTCTAGAACTCGCCCGCCTTGCCGTCAATGCCGGCCACTGGCACCACCGCCACCTCTCGACATTGCCGGTCATGGCTTGTATTTCCGCTGCGGCTCCTGCGGAGCTTTCTCGATGGATATCTCGAAATGAAGCAGACACCGGATCAGGCACGTCCAACCCCGCGCGCGGGCATCATGGACATCGACGCCTATGTGCCGGGCAAGAGCACGGCGCCGGCCGGCGTTACCAAGGTCTACAAGCTGTCTTCGAACGAGAATCCGCTGGGGCCCTCGCCAAAGGCGATCGAAGCCGCGCGGGAGATTGCCGGAAAGCTCGACATCTATCCCGACGGCACCGCCAGGCGGCTGCGCGAAGCCATCGCCGAGGTGCATGGCCTCAACGCACAGAACATCATCTGTTCCAACGGTTCCGACGAGATCCTCGGCCTGCTGGCGCAGACCTATCTGGCGCCCGGTGACGAGGCGATCTTCACCGAACACGCCTTCATGGTCTACAAGATCTATATCCAGTCGGCAGGTGCCGTCCCGGTACCGGTCAAGGAGACCAACGAGCGCGCCGACATCGATGCTATCCTGGCCGCCGTCACGCCGCGCACGAAAATCGTGTTCCTCGCCAATCCCAACAATCCGACCGGCACCTATGTGCCGTTCCAGGAGGTGCGCCGCCTGCATGCCGGCCTGCCCAGGCATGTGCTGCTGGTGCTCGACGCGGCATACGCCGAATATGTCCGCCGCAACGACTATGAAGCCGGCATCGAACTGGTCGGTAGCGCCGAGAACGTCGTGATGACCCGTACCTTCTCCAAGATCGGCCTTGGTGGTGCGCGGATCGGCTGGATGTACGCGCCGACGCACATCGTCGACGCCGTCAACCGCGTGCGCGGCCCCTTCAACGTCAACGCAACGGCGATCGAGGCCGGCATCGCGGCGATCCGCGACCGCGCCCATGTCGAGCGCAGCGTCGCGCATAACGAGACCTGGCTGGCCTGGGTCAGCGAACAGATGACGGGGCTTGGGTTGCGGGTGACGCCCAGTGTCGGCAATTTCGTCCTCATCCATTTTCCCGATGACCAGAAACACTCCGCAGCGGCGGCGGACGACTATCTGACCGCGCGCGGCTATATCTTGCGGCGCGTTTCCGGCTATGGCTTTCCCAACGCGCTGCGCATGACCATCGGCACCGAAGAGGCCAATCGCGGCGTTGTCGCCGCTCTCACGACATTCCTGAAAAGCTAGAACACCATGACATCACCGATGTTTGAAAAGATTGCGCTGGTCGGCATCGGCCTGATCGGCTCGTCGCTGGCCCGCGTCATCCGCCGCGAGGGCCTCGCCCGTCACGTCGCCATTTCCACCCGCAGCGCCGCGACGCTGGCGCGGGCTGAGGAGCTTGGGCTGGGTGATTCCTACACGACCGATGCGAGAGAAGCGGTCCGCGATGCCGATCTGGTCATCGTCTCGGTGCCGGTTGGCTCATCCGGCGCGGTCGCCGAGGAAATCGCGCCGGCGCTGAAGCCGGGCGCGATCCTCACCGATGTCGGCTCGACCAAGGCATCGGTCATCGCGCAGATGCAGCCTTATGTGCCGGCCGGCGTCCATTTCATTCCCGGTCACCCACTGGCGGGCACTGAAAAATCCGGCCCCGATGCCGGTTTCGCCGACCTGTTCGACAATCGCTGGTGCATCTTCACGCCGGTGCCCGACACCGATCCGGACGCGCTGGAGAGGCTGTCGGAATTCTGGCGGCGCTGCGGCGCCAACATCGACACGATGGACCCTCAGCATCACGACATGACGCTGGCCATCGTCTCGCATTTGCCGCACATCATCGCCTACAACATCGTCGGCACCGCCGATGATCTGCAGTCGGTGACCAAATCCGAAGTGATCAAATATTCGGCTTCGGGCTTTCGCGACTTCACCCGCCTTGCCGCTTCCGACCCGACCATGTGGCGCGACGTGTGCCTGCACAACAAGGACGCCATCCTCGAAATGCTGGCGCGGTTCTCGGAAGATCTGGCGTCGCTGCAACGCGCGATCCGCTGGGGCGATGGCGAAAAACTCTTCGACCTGTTCACCCGCACCCGCGCCGTGCGCCGCTCGATCATCGAGGCCGGCCAGGACATCGACGTGCCCGATTTTGGCCGTCAGGCGGTCGAGCACCCTAAAGGGACCTGAATCTCAGCTCCCTTAGCCTTGTCGGGATGTCGGCCAGATCGCAGCGACCATGGCCAGAGTCTCGGCGCGGTCCGGCGCGCCCAGCCTGCCGCCGAAGCGCAGGCATTTGAGCGCGGCGGCCGCACTGGCAAAGCGCAAAGCCTGCTCGACCGGCATGGCTTCCGCCAGCCCGACGGCGAAGGCGCCGTGAAAGACATCGCCGGCGGCCAACGTGTCGACGGCCTTGATTTTCGGCGCCGCGACATGGCGTACACAGCCTGCGGAACGGTCGTGCCACCAGCTCCCCGCCGCGCCGCCGGTCACCGCGACAAAGGCGTCGGTGCGGCTGGCGAGATCGGCGCAAGCCGTTTCCGGATCGAGCGCCTGGCCGCAGACAATGCGCGCCGCCGGCTCCGAAGCGACGATGTGCGTGGCGAGCGGCAACAGCTGTTCCAGGACCTCCAGCCGTGCGGTGTCGGCATCGAGGATCGCCGGACGGCCCATGGCGCGGGCCGCCTTCAGGGCAAGTGCTGCCGCACCCGGCCAGCGGACATCGACCAGTACGGCGTCGAATGCCATGAGGTCAGCGACCGGCAAGGCTTCGGGATCGGCCTGGGCAAGTCTGTCATAGAACGGCACGATGATGCGCTCGCCATGCGCGTCGACCAGGATCGAGGCCAGCGCCGAGCGGGCGCCTCTGACGCGGCGCACAAAGGTGCAATCGACGCCCTCGGCCTCGATGCCGGCGATGAGCTGGTCGGCGACGGCATCGTCGCCGGCACTCGCCCACAGCGATACCTCGGCGCCCAGGCGGTGGGCCGCGCAGGCAGCGCTCGTCGCCATGCCCGAGGCGATCTGGACGCCGTCGGAGGCGATGAACTTTCCTTGATGCATGGGCAGTGTCTCGACACGCAGGATGGTGTCCAACGTCAGTGCGCCAACACTCAGCAACCTCACGGGTCTTGCCATGGCAACGCTATTCCACCGGCTTGATCTTGCCCAGCGGAATGAAGCCGAGCGAGGCCTTGCCCTTGACCACCTTCAGCGGCATCGACGGTTCGTTGCCGAGCACCGCCAAGGCAGCAAAGCCCTGCTCGATCTGGCTTTTCTGCTCGGGTATGGCGGCGCCGAGGATCGCCGCCACCGCCTTCGGATCCTTCAGCCTGATCATCAGATCGGCGTTGATAAGGCCCTCGGCATCGACCGACAGCGGTCCCGAAACGGTGATGCGCGCCGTGCCCGACGACAGGTCGAGGTTGCGGATTTCGATCGCCTGGCCGCGCAGGCTTTTCACTTGCGTGCCGATCAGCGCGACGCCGTTCTTCAGCGTGACGTCGCCGCTGGCATCGAGCGCCGGCAGCACGCGCCCGCCGATCGCGTCGGGATCCATCTCGAGATCGCCAAAACTGCCGATATAGTCGATATCTCCGCCGTTCGGCTGCAACTGACCTGATGCCTTGCCGGCGCTGAACAGTTGCATCGGATCGGTGTCGTCGGCTGGATCGGTCTGGCCGGACAGGCCCTCCGCCTCCAGAGAAATCCGCTGCGGTAGCGGCCACCACAATTTGACGTTGGCTTGCAGATTGTCCCAGTCGATCCAGAGCGGCACCATGTCCGGAACGGAGGTCCTGAGCGGACCGCGCAGATTGGCTACCGGTGACAGAGGCTGGATGATCTGGGCGGCTGCGTTGAAGCTGCCGGCCGAAGCGGCGATGTTTTTGGCATCGTCCTCGTAGGCCAGGTTGTCGCAGGAGACGCTAAAGCTCAGGGGATAGCCGCTGACCTGCAGGTTGGCGCAGCCGGCTTCGACGCCAGTCTTGTTCAGCGTGGCGACCGCCTTGTCGGCCTCGGTCCTCACCCGGTCAGCCAGATAGAACCAGCCGCCGCTGTAGATGGCGAACAGCACGACGATGAACGCTGCAAGCCAGAACAGGCGGCGACCGTTGTTACTCGGCTGGCGTTCGTCACTTGACGTCATGCTTTGGCTCTCGTTAACGCAAGGGTGTTGCGGACGGACAGTCGATTCCGCCAACAACAGGTAGACAGAGACGAATAGGTAGACAGAGAAGGGCGGAAAAAACACCGATTCCCTGTGGTGCTGCCATTCTTTTGCAATCAGGCGCGGCGATATGGGCGATTTTTGGGTGTTTGGCTATGGTTCGCTGATTTGGCGGCCGGGTTTCGCGCATGTCGAGACACAACGCGCCCGTCTGCACGGCTATCGCCGGTCGCTCTGCGTCTATTCCTTCGTGCATCGCGGCACGCGTGAACGACCGGGGCTGGTACTCGGCCTCGACCGCGGCGGCTCCTGCATCGGCCTGGCGTTCCGCGTTCCCGGCGGCTTGCGCGACGAGGTCATCACCTATCTGCGCGAGCGCGAGCTGGTCACCAATGTCTATCTCGAGCGTATGCTCAAGGTTCGCCTCGACAGCGGCCGCACGGTCGAAGCGGTGACCTACATCGTCGACCGCCAGCACGAGCAATATGCCGGCGCGCTCGATGCGGCACATGCGGCGGCGGTGGTGCGCGGTGCCGTCGGCCAATCCGGCATCAACGAGGACTATGTGCTCAGCACGCTGGAGCATCTCAAGGCGCTGGGCATCCGCGACCACTGGCTGGAGGATGTCGCCAGGCAGGTCGCGCCTTTGTGAAGCTGGCTCTGCGGAAAAAGGCGGCCAGGCCTTTGACCTCGATCAGGCAAGACCTAGTTAGGCTTCGAACCTCAGCCAGTGGGCCGCATTCGCCCACCCCAATCATCCTGGAGATACGCCTTGCAGAAACGCCGTCTCGGTCGCACCGACCTGTCCATCGCGCCGCTGGTTCTGGGCGGCAATGTCTTCGGCTGGACCGCCGACGAGAAAACCTCGTTCGACCTGCTCGACCGCTTCGTCGGGGCCGGCCTCAACGCTATCGATACGGCGGACGCCTATTCGCGCTGGGTCTCTGGCCACAAGGGCGGTGAGTCGGAAACCATCATCGGCAAGTGGATGAAAGACCGTGGCAATCGTGACAAGGTCGTGGTGATCACCAAGGTCGGTTCGGATATGGGGCAAGGACACAAGGACCTGTCCGCCGCCTACATCGAAAAGGCCGTAGATGCATCGCTGAAGCGGCTGCAGACCGATGTCATCGACCTCTATCTGTCGCATTGGCCGGACCCGACGACGCCCTATGAGGAAACCCTTGGCGCCTATGAGAAGCTGCTCGCCAAGGGCAAGATCCGCTATGCCGGCTGCTCGAACCTCGACGCCGGCCAGTTGCGTGCCGCGCTTGATGTGGCGAGCCTGCGAAGCCTGCCGCGCTACGAGGTGCTGCAGCCGGAATACAATCTCTACGATCGCTCGTCCTTTGACGGGCCGCTGCGCGATCTGTGCGTGGCCGAAGACATCGGCGTCATCACCTATTTCAGCCTGGCCAAGGGTTTTCTCAGCGGCAAATACCGCAGCGAGGCCGATCTCGGTCAAAGCCCGCGTGGCGGTGGGGTGAAAGACTACCTCAACGCGCGCGGCATGCGCATCCTTGCCGCACTCGACGCGGTGTCGACCAGGCATTCGGCCAAGCAGGCGGAGGTGGCGCTTGCCTGGGCAATCGCGCGGCCGGGCGTCACCGCACCGATCGCCAGCGCCACCAAGCCCGAGCAGATGGACAGCCTGATCAAGGCGGCGTCCCTGAAGCTGAGCGCTGCCGACATGGCCGAACTCGACAGAGCGAGCGGCTGAGGTTTTCGGCGGCCGCTCCTCGCACGAACGTCCAAGACGACCCTCTTGTCTTGCCATAGCCTCCGTCGCACGGGGCAAGGCAGAGGGTGAGATGACTGAGCCGCTTCTTTCGCAGCCGGACCTTTGGCGTCAGCTGCTCGCTCTGGTGCTTGCCTCTGCCGTCGTCATGGGCAGCCCGGGACCGGCAACGATAAGCGTCACCGTCGTCGGCGCGGCGTTCGGTTTGCGCCATTCGCTGGGCTATGCCTGGGGGATCATCCTGGGCACGATCGCCGTGCTTTTGGTCGTCGCGACGGGGGTCATGGCGGTGCTCGCGTCGATGCCGAAGCTGGCGCCGTTGCTGGCCGTCGCGTCCGCCGCCTACATCCTCTATCTCGCCTTCAAGATCGCCACGGCCCCGCCCTTGGCAGCACGTGCCGCCGAAGCTTCGCGCCCAACATGGCTGGCTGGGTTTCTTCTCGCGGTCGCCAATCCAAAGGCCTATGTGGCGATCGCCGCCGTGTTTGCCGGTGCCTCGTCGAAACAGGGCGCCGCTGAGCTTGGTCTATGGCTGAAGCTGGCGGCTCTTGCCCTGATGATCGTTGCCATCCACGCTCTGTGGCTTGTCGCGGGGGCAGCGTTCGCGCGCTTCCTGCGCCGGCCGGCGGCTTCGCGGGTCATCAATCTGGTCTTTGCCGCGACGCTGGTGTTGACCACCGCGCTGGCCGTGTTTGGCTGAGACCTGCCGGCCGGAGACTTCCGGTTCAGACTTTGGTTCTTGCAGCCGCGTCCAGCTCCTGCAGCCTTTTCACCGCTGTCGGCGGCAAGGCAGGTGGGTTCGGGCCGCGTGCCGCATCAATCAGGAACTGGTCGCAGGCAGCCTCGGTTTCACCGATCAGCCGGGCCATGAATTCGTCCTTGCCCAGTCCCGGTGGGATCGGCGGCAGGAAACGCGCCTTCACGGTGCCGGGGTAGCGCAGAAATTTTCGACGCGGCCAATAGAGACCGGCGACATGGGCGACCGGCACCACCGGAATGCCAAGTTGCGTGTAGATTTCGACGATGCCGTATTTGTAGGCCGGCTCGTCGCCCGGCGCCCGGCGTGTGCCCTCGGGATAGATGATGAGCTGGCGGGGATTGCGGGCCATCTCCTCCTTGGTCGCGGCGACCACGGCCTTCAGCGCCTTCGAGCGGCTGCCGCGGTGAACCGGGATCATGCGCATCTTCATGATGTACCAGCCGAAGAACGGGATCCAGGTCAGCTCGCGCTTCAGGATGTAGAGCGGGTCCTGGAGGAAGGGGAAGAAGGCGATCGCATCCCAGAACGACTGGTGCTTTGGCGCCAGGATGAAGGAGCCCTCGGGCAGGTTTTCCTGGCCGGTGATGTCGTTCTTCGTTCCGGCGATCTTGTCATAAAGCCACATCGAGGTGCGCGACCAGAATTTCGGCACGAACCAGGCGCGGTGACGGGGCGACAGGAAGTAATAGGGGGTCCAGAGGATCATCTGGACGATCAGGTTGACGTAGAAGACGAAATTGAACGTCAGCGATCTGAAATAGAGCATTGGGGGAGGCCCGGTCAGGAGGTGAGCGTTGGTTACACCAAGCGCGGGGAAAAAGGAAATGGCCGTCGGGCGCTCTGATCGGCGAAGATGAGCGATCCGTCGATCGGCGAGCGGCCCGATTCCGCTACATCAGTCGCGCCAATCGCTCCTTCAGGCGCGGGGCGGCAAAATCGAGGAATGCGCGCAGCTTGACCGGCAGCAGGCCGTGGCCTGCATGCACCAGGCTTACCGGCCATGGCTTTGGCTCGAACTCCTGCAGCAGGACGCGCAGCGTGCCGGACCGCTGTGCGGCTTCGATCTGGTAGGAAAGCACCCGTGTCAGCCCGACGCCGGCAATCGCTGCATCGATGGCCGCTTCGGCGGTGTTGACCTGAAGCCGTGAGCGAACCTGAATCGGGATTTCGGCCTTGCCCCTGGTGAAGCTCCAGGTGGTGGCGGAAGCAAGCCTCTCGAAGGTGATGCAGCTGTGTGTTCCGAGATCTTCCAGGGTCGTCGGCGTGCCATGCTCGGCCAGATAGGCGGGGTTGGCGCACACGACGCGGCGGATCGCGCCGACGCCAATGGCGACCAGGCTCGAATCGGGCAGTTGGCCGATGCGGATGGCGAGATCGAAATGGTCCTCGACCAGCTGGGTTATGCGGTCTGCCAGCGTCAGGCGGATGTCCACGTCGGGATAGGCGGCGAGGAAACCGGTGACGACCGGCAGCACATGCAGGCGGCCAAAGACGACCGGCGCGGTGATGGCCAGTTCGCCGGTCGGCGCGCTGTATTCGCCGGCTGCCGTGCGTTCGGCCTCACCGACCTCGTCGAGGATGCGGCGGCAGGCGGCAAGATAGGCCTGGCCGGCATCGGTCGGCGTAAGCCTGCGCGTCGAGCGGTTCAGGAGGCGTGTGTTCAGGTGGCGCTCAAGATCGGAAATCTTGCGGCTGACCGTCGCCAGCGGAATGCCGAAACGGCGGCTGGCCTCGGAAAGGCTGCCTGCCTCCACCGCGGCGACAAAGAGCGACATGGCTTCGAGACGATCCATAGCTTCTTCCGAAAAATGGGAGGACAGGTTACGAATATGCCATCTGCGTTTCATTGATGGAAGGCTCTATATTCGATGTGTCGGCCTGCCTGCACGGGCTGATCGTCTGCTCGGCCAGCGGCCGGACGATCACCCAACATTATAGGAACTCGGGCTTTGGATGAATTCCCGTTCCGGGCAAGGAGGTTTCGATGAACGCGCATGCTTTCACCAGCGATGTTGCCTTCACGCCGACGGTCAAGGCGATCCAGGCCCGCAAGGGCTCGCGGCAATCCTATGCCCGCGTCGAGGAGCGTGGCGGCTGGCAGGCCGCCATCACCCCTGACCTTGCCGCCTTCATCGAGATGCAGACCAGCGTCTTCCTGTCGACGGCCAATGGCGAGGGCCAGCCCTATATCCAGCATCGCGGCGGGCCGGCCGGGTTTCTCAAGGTGCTGGACGAACACACGATCGGCTTCGCGGATTTTGCCGGCAATCGGCAGTTCATCACGCAGGGCAATCTGGCCGACAATCCGCAGGCCTTCCTGTTCCTGATCGACTACATGCACCGCCAGCGCATCAAGCTCTGGGGTACCGCGCGCGTCGTCGAGAACGATGCCGAACTGATGGCGAAGCTGATGCCGCAGGATTACAAGGCGCGCCCCGAGCAGGTCATCCTGTTCACGGTCTCGGCCTGGGATGCCAATTGCCCGCAACATATCCCGCAACGGTTCGAGGCAGCCGACGTGGCGGCCGCGCTCGGCGAGCGGGACAAGCGCATCGAGCGACTTGAACAGGAGATCGCACGTCTCAAGGTGAATTCAGGCGCCGCCGCAGGGGAATGATCAGCCGCCGGCCGCGGTTTCGGCCAGCGCGATGCCGTTGGGCGTCGGCTTGACCGGCACGATGCCGCGCGCCAGCGCCAGCAAATATTTGTTGTACTCGGTGAACAGCACCCGCAAGGCCCGCGGCTTGGTCAGCCAGCCGCCATTGTCGAGGTTGGAATTGACCACCGGATAGGGCTCGAGCTTGGCGCCGTGCAGCAGTCGGCCCATCTCAAGCAGGCTGCGCGGCATATGATAGTTGTTGGTGACGAGGATCACCGTGCCATAGGCGTGGCTCTCCACCCATTTGGCACTTTCCTCGGCATTGCCGATCGTGTCGAGCGCAGCACGGTCGATGTCGACACAGCAGGAGAACAGCCTGACGTCACCACCGGTCGCCGCCTGCAACTGGCGACGGCTGGCGGAAGGATGCACACCGCTGATCAGCAGCCGCTCGCCCTTGCCGGACGCCAGCAGATCCATCGCGGCATCAAGGCGGGACTGGCCGCCGGTCAGCACGATGATCGCGTCTGCCTTGGCCGGGTTGGCGGGCGTTGTCAGGTGACTGACCTTGTTGGCGAACCAGCCGAAGCCGCCGGCAAACAAAGTTGCGAGGATGAGCACAGAGAGAGCGGACAGGCGCAACGCGGCCCTTAGACGGCTCACCGTGCTACGGTCATGCGAACGGGCAACCACCACTGGCATCTGCCCAGCCGTACCGGTCGATTCCCGCGCGTCCATAGCCATATGGTTAGTCCTGAAATGCGCCCTTGGGTAGGTAAAAGACGCACTTTGCGTTACGTGAATTCTCCATCCGTGATCACCCTGTCTTATCCATGTCGTTGTCCCAAAACCGGTTCCCACTTTTGGGCGACATGGATCAGCCTGCATCCGGTTGGCGGACATCGATGTCGCTGAGATAGGCAACGACGGTGGCGTGGGACGTCGCCGCCGTCAGCCCGCCGATCACCAGCACCATCAAGACGACACCGAGATAGCCAGCCGAACCGATGGCGAAATTGCCGAACAGGGCGGTCGCCTGGTCGGCCTGCGGTGTTGCCATGTTGCGCGACGACCACCAGGAAAAGACGATGAAGACGAGCACCGCCGCCGCCCCGCCGGCCGCCGCGCCCTTCATGCCGGTGACCAGGAAATGCCGGCGGAATTCGCGTGCGATGAATTGTGCCTCGGCACCGACGAAATGCAGCACCTCGATGATGTGGCCGTTGCCGGCCATGGCGCCGCGCGTTGCGAACACCACGGTCAGCACCGTCGCCGACAGCATCAGCGCCAGCACGGCGATGCCGATGGTCACCGTGGTGCGGGCCATGGCGACCAGCCGGTCGACCCAGGTGCGGTGATCGTCGAGCGATGCGCTCGGCAGTTTCGGTGTGATCGCGGCGCGCATGGCGGCGAAATCGGGCGGGCTGTTCTCGTCGATGGTGACGATGATCAGGCGCGGCACCGGTAGCTCGTCGATGTTGAGGCCTGAACCCAGCCATGGCTCCAGCAGCCTCGCGGTTGCCTCGCGATCGATGATCTTGGTTGCTTTGACGCCGGGAAACTCGCCGGCGATCTGCGAGGCCTGGGCAAGGGCTGCCTCCATGTCCAGGCCGTCGACCGGCTTGACCTGGATCGTCGCCTCGCGCGAGATCTGGTTCTCCCAGACAGACGCGGTGTCGCGCACCAGCGTCACCGCGCCGAAGGTCAGGCAGGACAGGAAGGTCATGATGGCGATGACCAGCACCAGCGCCCGGCCCGCGATGTTCTGCGCCGGCACGATCGGCGCCATCCTGCGCTGGGCGCGCGGCTTTGCCTCGCTCGCCTCGGCGTCCTGCTCTCGTTCCACAAGATGGTCGGCGGACAGCTCAGTCATAGATGTCCAGCCTTCCGCCGGCCAGGATCATGCGGCGCGCGTCGACCTGTTCCATCAGGCCGAGGTCGTGGGTGGCGATCACCACGGCGGTGCCCAGACGGTTGAGCTCGATGAACAGCCGCAGCAGGCGTCGCGCCAGCGGCGGATCGACATTGCCGGTCGGCTCGTCGGCGAGCAGGATTTCCGGCTGCTCGATCAGCGCACGCGCGATCGCCGCGCGCTGCTTCTCGCCGCCGGACAGAACTGGCGGCAGCACATGCATGCGTTCGCCCAGCCCGACCCACTTCAACAGCTCGGTGACATCGGTGCGGTAGCTCGCCTCCTCGCGCCCGCGTACGCGCAAAGGCAGCGCGACGTTCTCGTAGGTGGTCATGTGGTCGAGCAGGCGAAAGTCCTGGAACACCACGCCGATGCGGCGCCGCAGATGCGGCAGTTCGGTACGCGAGATGCGTGAGCGATCCTTGCCGAAGATGGTGATCAGCCCGCGCGTCGGCTTCAGCGACATGAACAGCAGGCGCAGCAAGGTCGTCTTGCCGGCGCCCGAGGGCCCGCTGAGGAACTGGAAGGAGCGCTCCGGAATGTGCAGGGAGATGTCGCGGAGGATTTCCGGACCCATGCCATAGCGGAGGCCGACATTTTCGAAACGAATCAATTTCGGCGACCTGAAATTCGGCACGGCGGCGAGCCGGCCTGTTCTGGGTAAAGACCATCGGCCGGCATGGTTAACCGGCGGTTAATTCCTGGGCTCTTTCGGCTCGTCACGAGGGCTCCGGTGGGGAAGCGTTAACCATTTATGTTTACGCAAAAGAAACGAAAAGCGAACACGTGCTGCAATGCTGGGGCCATGATGCCTGACGATCGAACCGCGCGCCCGGTTTCCGGCGAAATCATGACCGATCCGGCGGCAATTGCCGCTACGGACCGGTTCATGCGTGGTTCGGCTGTCGACATCGTCGATGCCGACTACGTGGTGATGCCACGTCTTGTCCCTGCCGTGGAAAGCGTTTCACCGCTGCCGCGCGCGATCGTCACACCGCCCATCGAGGGCATGGACATGCTGCGCAAGCCCGAGGCCCCGGCGGAACGGCCGCCGGCCTCGCGCGGCGGGCCGATCTTCTGGATCGCCGGCATCGGCGCCGCGCTGGCCGCCTTCTGGGTTTCCGGCGGGCACGCGCTAGTGCGCCAGGCGCCGTTCCTGTCCGGTGCGCAGGCCTCGGCGCTCAGCATTTCGGGCGTCACGTCACGCGTCGACGCCTCCGGGCCGAACCCCGCGCTGTTCGTCGATGGTGAGGCCGTCAATGACGGTGCGAAACCGGCGCAGTTGCCGCCGCTCGAAATCCGGGTGACTGGCAATGACGGGCGCACAACCCGCTATACGTTGGGGACATCCGGCCGCGCGCTGGCGTCCGGCGAAAGATTCGGCTTTGCCAGCCGGCTCGACGTGCCTAAGAACGGCGTAAGGACCGTTTTGGTCACTTTCGCCCAATAGGCGATCACCGGGGAAAGACCACCAATGCCCATCGTACGCGGCAAGGACATCGAAGTCCTGTTTTCGGCATCGGCGATCGCGCGGCGCAATCTCGAGCTTGCCAAGGAGATCGCCGGCCACGATTATCACGATTTGCTGGTGATCTCGGTGCTGAAGGGCTCGTTCATCTTCGCCGCCGATCTCATCCGCGCCATGCACGATGTCGGCCTGTCGCCCGAGGTCGAATTCATCTTCATCTCCAGCTACGGCGCCGGCACCACCAGCGGCGAGGTGAGGGTGCTGCGCGACATCGACAATGAGGTCGCCGGCCGTGACGTGCTGTTGATCGACGACATTCTCGAATCGGGCAAGACGCTGAGCTTCACCCGCGACCTGATGCTGTCGCGGGGCGCCAAGAGCTGTTCCATCGCGGTGCTGCTCGACAAGCGCATGCGCCGCCAGACCGCGCTCAATGCCGACTATGTCGGCTTCGACTGCCCCGACTATTTCGTCGTCGGCTACGGCATGGACGTTGCCCACGCTTTTCGCGAGTTGCCGTTTGTCGGCGTCGTCAAAGGGGACGTGTGAGCGGCCATCAAAAATGCTTGGCGATGCTGCGCGCTTTCAGGAAAAGTCAACTTTTCAGCGCCAAATATGCCGGCCATGGCAAAGCTTCTGATCGTCGAGGACGATGAGTCCGTCCGCACCCTGGCAGCCCGCGCGCTTGAACGCGCCGGGCACACAATCGATATCGCGGCGGACGGCGCGCAAGGGCTTTCGCTGATCCAGGCCGCGCGTGGCGGCTACGATCTTGTCGTCTCCGACATCCGCATGCCGGAGATGGACGGCATCGAGATGGCGATCGCGGCGGCAGCGCTCTTCCCATCGATGAAGATCATGCTGATGACCGGCTATGCCGACCAGCGCGAGCGTGCCGAGGAATTGAACGGCATTATCCTCGATGTCGTGCAGAAGCCTTTTACGCTGGCCGAAATCCGCTCGCGCGTCGAACGGGCGCTGATCTGCTTCGCCTGATCAGGCTGGATCGGCAGCAGTGAGCACGGGTGCAGCGCTCTTGCGCCGTTCGGTGTTGAGCGCCATCAGGCCGGCGCCGATGATCAAGGCAGCACCGATCACGGTTGTCGACCGTGGTACTTCGGCGAAGAACAGGAAACCCCACAGCGGCGACCACAGGATGCCGGTGTATTCGAAAGTGGCAACGCGGTTGGCCGGCGCCATCCGGTAGGCCTGCGACAGCAAGATCATACCTGCCGAAGCGACGAAACCGCAGGCCGCCATCTTGAGAAAATCGGGCAGCGTCGGCCACAGCCAGGGCCGCACCAGGAATTCCAGGCTCGGGTGGACGGCGTGAGTTATGCCAGCAAGGTGAAACGCGCCGGCCACCACGGCGGCGCCAACCAGATAGGCGCCGTTCTGATAGAAGGCCATGACGGTGGACGATTCGGTATCGCCGATCTTGCGGGCCATCAACTGCGAAAAACCATAGAGCGCCGCCGAGCCCAGTGACAGCAGCGCCGCCCAGTCGAACAGCCCGGCGCCCGGGCGCAGCATCACGAGGACGCCGAACAGCCCGATCAGCACGGTCGCCAGCGTCCGCCAGGAGACGCGCTCGCCAAGATACGGCCCGGCCAGCGCCATGATGAACAGCGGCGCCATGAAGTAGAGCGCCACCGCATCGGCCAGCGGCAAGGCAGCGATGGCCAGATAGTACACCGTATAGGAGGTGAACTGGATGAAGGCGCGCACAGTAAGCATGCCGAATCGCCTCGACAGGATCGCCCGCAAGCCGACATCGGCATGGACCAGAAAGATCAGGATCGGCAGGGCGACGATCGAGCGGATCGCCATCACCTCGGTCACCGGATAACCGCTCGACACGGCTTTGACGAGCGGATCCTGCAGCGAGAAGACCAGCACGCCCAGACACAGGCTCAGGATGCCGCGCACCATCCGGTTCTGCATGAGGATTCCAGGCTCCAGTACCGCGCCCGCAAGCACGCTTGTGCAAGTGAAAAAAGAACCCGCCACCGTTTCGGGCAGCGGGCACGAGTGAGGACTCTTGATTGGTCCGCGGCTGATTTCGCAGTCGCATATCCAATGGGCGTGGCCACTATCATCCTGCGTTTGACATGTTGCAAACGAATTGGAATGATACCAGCGATCAAATTTCCTTATGGCGGATTTCATGCGACCGACCCTCGACAGCGACCTCCTGCGCACCTTCGTGGCGATTGCCGAGACCGGCAATTTCACCAAGGCGGCGGAGCAGGCCGGCCGCACCCAGTCGGCGGTGTCGATGCAGATGAAGAAGCTCGAAGAGCTGATTGGCGACAGTCTGTTCGAGCGCGGTTCGCGCGGCGTCGCGCTGACGCGGCGCGGCGGCGAACTCATCGTCAACGCCCGCCGCATTGTCTCGCTGCTCGACGAGACGTCGGCGTCGATGGCGGCGCCGCCGCTCGGCGGGCCGGTGCGCATCGGCATTCCCGAGGAGTATGGCCACGCCATCCTGTCGCGCGCGCTCGGTGCCTTTTCGAAGCGCCATACACAGGTCGAGGTCACCGTGCGCTATGCGCATTCGGGGGCACAGATAGCCGCGCTTGCCGCCGGCGAACTCGATCTGTGCGTGGTGTTTGAATGGCAGGATCCTGCCGCCGGCGAAGTGCTGATGCACGATCCGACCGTGTGGGTAACGTCGACCCTGCACCATATGCATGAGGAACAGCCGGTGCCGATCGCACTCTACAACCGGGCCGGCTGGTGCAAGGACTTCGCCATCAAATCGCTGGAGCAACGCGATCTTGCCTATCGTGTCGCCTATACCAGCGACACCACCGGCGGCCTCAAGCTCGCCGTCACCTCCGGACTGGCGATCGCGCCGATTTCACGCAGCAACATTCCCGACGGCTGCCGTGAACTGACGACCGCGGACGGGTTCGGCGCCATCGATTCCTCGAATGTGGTGATGCACCGCAACCCGAATGCGTCAGGCGAGGCGATCGACGGTATGCAGGAGGCAATCCGCGAAGCGTTCGTCAACAGGCTCAGTCAGCCGGCGGCATCTTCATAGAAATGCAGGCGGTTGCCGAATGGATCGGCGACCGATACCTCGCGGGTCTTCCAAGGCGTCTCTTCCAGGCCCGGCTTGGCGAACCGGTATTTCTTGCCGATCAGTTCGCCATGTAGCGCGGCGATGTCCTCGACCTTGATGCGCACGGCAATGCCGGGTGCACCGTCGCCGTGATGTTCGCTGAGATGCAGGACGCAGCCATCGCGGCCGATCGCCATGTAAAGCGGCGCGTTGTCGTCGAAGCGATGCTTCACTGCACCTCGAAGCCGAGGAAGCCGACATAGAATTCACGCGCCTTGGCAGTGTCGAAGATGCGCAGGATGGGCGTGACGGCGCCAAGTCTAGGCATGGTGGTGCAACCGTTGAAGAGGGTTTTCGGGCGGGGTGGGAGGCGGGCAATCCTTACTTCAGCTCGAGCAGCCGTTCGAGATAGCTGCGTTCGATGTCGGGGCTGAGCGCATTGCCGAGCCGCTTGCGGATCGCTTCCAGAATCTGACGGGCGCGCTGCACGTCGATCTCGTCGGGTACCTTCACCGAATCGCCGAAATCGGGACCCTGGCTGGCGCGCGGCCGGCCGAGCGGATCACGATCGGCGTTCTGCTGACGGCCGCCTTCCTCGCTGCCGCCCTGGTCGCCCTGCATGGCCTGCATCTGCTTCATCATGTCCTTGGCGCCTTTGCGCAGCGCTTCCAGCGCCCGGCCCTGATGGCCGACGGCCTCGTCGCCTTGGCCCTCTCCGAGGGCCTGTTCGGCATTGCCCATGGACTTGCCGGCCTCGCCAAATCCTTCATTGGGCTCCATGCCCATGCCTTCGAGACCCTTCTTCAGCTGCTCGAGGTCGCTTTTCAGCTGGCCCTGGCCTTGCTGCAGCTGTTTCAGCGCGTCGGCGAATTCTTGCGGTGTCATCGGCTTTTGCCGGGCGAGCGGATCGCGGTCCTCGCCGACCCCTGGCTTGTCCTCACCCTGGCCGTTGCCTTCGCCGAGCTGCTCGTCGCGGTTCTGTCCGCGCTGGCGCTCGCCGCGCTGCATCTGGTCCATGCGGAAGGTGTCGTTCATCATCTCCTGCTGGCGCCGCAGGATCTCGCCGAGCTTGTCCATCTGCTGGCGCATCTCGCTGTCCTGCTGGCCGCCTTGCTGCTGGCGGCCGGCCTGGAGATTGTTCATCATGTCCTGCAGTTGCGACAGCAATTGCTGCGCCTTGTCGCGATCGCCCGACTTCGCCAGATTCTCGATCTGGTCCATCATGCGGTCGATGTCGCTCTGGCGCAGTTCCTGGCCGTTCTGCTGCATCTGCGGTGCGTTGGGATTCTGCTTGGCGCGCTCCGCGAATTCCTGCAGGAACTGGTTCATCGCCTCGCGCAGTTCCTTCATCGCTTTCTCGATTTCAGCATCGCTGGCGCCATTCTTGATGGCGTCCTGCAGCGCCTGCTGCGCCTGGCGCAGCCGCTTTTCCGCGGCCGAGAGATTGCCTTCCTCGATGCCGAGCGCGATTTCCCAGAGATAGGAGACCTCGCTGCGCAACTGATCGTCGCTGTCGGCCATCTTCAGCCGGCTGCGGGCGCTCATGATGGCGAGGTAGTGGGACATGTTGTCGAACGTGTCTTCCGGCCGCAGCGTGATGGCGTCCATCAGGTCGAGCACGCGCGGCTTGGCGTTGGCGTCGAGCGCCAGCAGGCGGCGCTGCTCGATCACCGCGCGCGCCAGCGGGTTGGCGAATGGCCGCTCCGGCATCAGCAGCGTCTTGGTTTCGCTCGATGCGGTGTGCCCGGCATCGTCGGTGGCAACCAGCGTCAGCTTGATGCTGTTGCCGGCCCAGACATGTTCGGTCAGGTCCTTCGAGGTCCTGGCGGCGTTCGACTTTCCACCACGACGCGGCAGCGACAGCGGCATTTCAGGCGGACCATAGAGCGGGTGTGCATTGGGCGCCTGCGGATCGGCGAGCGCGAACACCGCCTTGGCGGTGGCGGCGCCATAATCGTCGTCGATCTGGTAGTTGAGTTCGAAGGCGCCGTTGGCGGCGCGCTTCGGCTCGCCGACGAAGCGGATCTGTGGCGGCTTGTCGGATATGACCGCGAAGGCCCAGCGCCCCAGTTGGTCCTCGCCCGACGTCAGCGTCAGCGTGCCGTCACCGGTCAGCTTGCCGGTGAACTGGCGCACTTTGGATGGTGTCGCCGGCGTTGGCGCCGGCTTGGCGGCGGCGGCCTGGGGGCCGGCCGGGTCGATGGCGCGGGAATTGCCCTGCTTGTCGGCATAGGCAAGGGTTTCTTCGCCCGAGCCGCCGGTCACACGCAGCGAGACGTCGCTGCCTTCCGGAATGGTGAAGGTCGGCGTCGCCTGGTTGGCGTCGGCGGTCAGGAAGATCGGCGGCTTGCCGGTGTAGGCCGGTGGCGTCACCCAGGCGTCGATGCGCGGCGGCACGGCATCATGCGCGCCATGGGCATTGAACCCGTCGCTGATCCTGCCGCCTGTTGGCCCGAAGGAGAAGGCAAAGGCGGTAACGAGCAAAAGTGCCGCCACCGCGCGCAGCCCCCAGGGGTCGTGTTCCGGCACGCGTGTACGCGGCAGGTCGGCGCCGAGGCTGTCGAGCTTTCCGGCCATGCGCTTCTGGTGTTCGCGCCACAGCGCCTGCGAAAAGCTGCTTTCCCGGCCGCTTGGCCGGTCGGTCTGCACCAGCACCGGGCTGTGCAACAGTTGATTGGCCGCCTCGATCCGGCGGTCGATTTCGGCAGCGCCCGGCAGGCGGAAGAAGCGCAGCGGGTAGAGCGCGGCCAATGCCGCGATGGCGAAGGCGGCGACGAGGCCGATGCGCGCCATATCCGGCACCCGGGAGAAGATGCCGAGCCAAGAGATGCTGAGGAACAGGCTGGCGACGATGACGAGCGGAAGCAGCAACGGCCAGCCGCGCTCGACCATCATCGAGACCCGCGTCGCCAGCCGGCTCAAGGCAAGGCGCCCGGCCAGGCCGCGATCGCTGCTGAAGGTGGGTCGTTGCGTCATCGGCCCTTCCTAGAGCCTATTCCATCCCGAAAGAACCGGGATGGGGCTCTATCTCCTTGAGCATGATCTGTTCCGAAAACCGGATTCCACTTTTCGGAATCATGCTGTGGGGCGGGCAGGATAGCCCAAGCCTCACGACTCGAAGAATACCAGCAAACACGGCAAAGGCGAGGCGCTTTCAAAAAACGTGAAGCCCATCGCTATAGTTGCAGTCAGAAGGTCGCCGGGTTGGCATTCGCCCCGCAGACCAGCACGGCGACGCGTTCGCCCGGCGCCGGCGTATAGCGGCCGGACAGGACGGCGGCAAAGGCCGCGGCGCCACCCGGCTCGGAGATGATGCGGACCCGGTTCCACAGGGCCTTCTGCGCGGCGATGATGTCGTCGTCGCTGACCAGGATCGAGCGTTCGACAAAGGCCTCGGCGATCGGGAACATCATTTCGCCGACGCGCTTTGGCGCCAGCGAATCAGCGGCGATGCCCTCGGCCGGCGCGTCGACGGGGTGTCCGGCCTCGAAGGCACGGTAAAGCGTCGGGGCCCCTTCCGGCTCGACGGCGATGATGCGGATGCGGCCGGCAAACCAGGCAGCAATGCCGCCGATCAGGCCGCCGCCGCCGACAGCGACCAGCAGCGTGTCGATCTGAGGCAAATCGCTCTCGATTTCGAGCCCGAGCGTGCCTTGGCCGACCAACGTTTCCTCCTGGTTGAAGGCGTGGATCTGGAGGGCGCCGGTCTCCTCCGCGAAACGTTCGCTGGCGGCTAGCGCCTCGGCATAGCGGGCGCCGCCGACGATCAGCTCGGCGCCGTAGCTGCGGATACGCTCCAGCTTGGCCGCCGGGCTCACCTCGGGAACGAAGATGGTCGCCTTGTGGCCCAGCCGCATGGCGGCATAGGCGACGGCCGCGCCATGGTTGCCGCCGGATGCGGCGACGACACCGGCCTTTGGGACCGCACGCTCCAGCAAGTTGGTAAAGGCGCCGCGCGCCTTGAACGAACCCGAATGCTGCAGGCATTCGAGCTTCAGGTCGACCGTCAGTGGCGCGCGGTCGAAGTCGGCCATGTCGACACGCAGCACCGGTGTGTGGCGCACATAGGGGCGGATGCGCGGTTCCATCGCGGCAATGCGCTCGCGTGTGACGGTATTGCCCTGCGACATGATGATCTCCTCGGGATTGACAGCAATTAGTAACTTGGCAAAATGGCTAAATGCAAGAGGTTGATGTCTTCAAGGCGATTGCCAACGAACGCAGGCTGCAGATCCTCGACTGGCTAAAGGATCCGCGCGCGCATTTCCCTGCCCAAGCGGATGGCGATCTGGTCGAGGACGGCGTTTGCGCGCTGCTGATCGCCGAAAAGCTCGGAATCACCCAGGCGACGCTGAGTGAGCATATGCGCGTGCTCACCCAGGCCGGCTTGTTGCGCGCCAGGCGCATCAAGCAATGGACATTCTACCGCCGCGATGAGGACAGGATCGCCGACATCAGGGCGCTCATCCAGAGCCGGCTGTAGCGTTCCCGGCCTGCATTCAGGCCGGGCAGCTTTTACGCAAGCCAGTCGGGCATGGAATCCAGCCCGATCAGATCGTCATAGGTCAGGCGCGGACGCACGACGTGGAACCGGTCGCCGTCGACCAGCACTTCCGGTACCAGCAGGCGGGTGTTGTAGGTGCCGGCCTGTACCGCGCCATAGGCGCCGGCGGTGGAGACGGCAATCAGGTCGCCGGCCTTCAGCCTGGGCAGATCGCGATCGAGGCCGATATAATCGCCGGTCTCGCAGACCGGGCCAACCACATCGACCATCATGCGCGGCGTGTCGGCCGGCGGCTGCACGACCGGACGGATATCGTGGAACGCATCGTACAGCGTCGGCCGGATCAGGTCGTTCATGGCGGCATCGACGACCAGAAAATTCTTGGCGTCGCCTTCCTTCACGAAGATCACTTCCGAGACGAGGATACCGGCATTGCCCACGATCAGCCGGCCCGGCTCGAACATCACCTTCAAGCCGAGCTTGGTGACGTGCTTCCTGACAATCTGGGCGTAGGCGTCGGGCAGCGGCGGCGGGTTGTTGTCGACGCGGTAGGGAATGCCGAGGCCGCCGCCGAGATCGACATGCTCGATGGCATGGCCGTCGGCACGCAGCGCGCCGACCAGATCGACAAGCAGGGCGAAGGCGTCGTCGAAAGGCTGCAGTTCGGTGATCTGGCTGCCGATATGGGTGTCGATGCCGGTGATCTTGATGCCGGGAAGCGTTGCCGCGCGGGCATAGACCTGGCGCGCCTTCTGCCACGGGATGCCGAATTTGTTCTCGGCCTTGCCGGTGGAGATCTTCTTGTGGGTCCTGGCGTCGACGTCGGGATTGATGCGCAGCGAGATTGGCGCCACCTTGCCAAGCGCGGCGGCTCGCGCCGACAGCAGTTCGAGTTCAGGCTCGGATTCGACGTTGAAGCAGAGGATGCCAGCGGCAAGGGCAAAATCCATTTCGCGCGCGGTCTTGCCGACGCCCGAAAACAGGATCTTGCCGGCTGGGATGCCGGCGGCCAGCGCCCGGCGCAATTCACCTTCCGAAACCACATCGGCGCCGGCGCCGAGCTTCGCCAGCGTGCGCAGAACGGCCTGGTTGGAATTAGCCTTCATGGCGTAGCAGACCAGCGCGTCGAGCCCGGCAAAGGCTTGCGCGAACACCCGGTAGTGTCTGGTCAAGGTGGCCGTCGAATAGCAGTAGAACGGCGTGCCGACCTGCGTGGCGATATCGGGGATCGCCACGTCCTCGGCATGGAGCACGCCGTCGCGGTAGTCGAAATGGTTCACGAGAGTGGTTCCGGAAAGTTGGGGCACGATGAGACCGGGTTTGGAAAGACCAACCCCGGTGTCATCGGCTCTAGATCAGCGGGTCGAGGATGAATTTCTTGTCCACGACCGGTTTTTCCGGCTCCGGCGGCACAGGCTGGTGAGCCTTCGAGGCGTCCTTGCGCGCTTGCACGGCTGCCTCATAGGGCGTGTCGAGACCGCCCCTCCTGCCGCAGGCCGAAACGGCCGCGATCGCAACCAGCAGCGTCAGCGTCACCAAAATCCTGCTTCCGGTCATCGATCCATCCGTCCGAAACGTTTGCCAGCCGCCGCTTTTAGCCGAGTTCTCAGCGTATTGCACCCCGGATATTGCTGGTCGCAATATCCCCGGGATATTGCTGGTTGCAGCATCCGAGATATTGCTGGTCGCAATATCTGGCATCACGCTTTCGCCAGTCGCTTTTTCCAGGCGCGGATCTGCTTCCTCACTTCCGACGGCGCGGTGCCGCCGAAACTGGTGCGGCTCTTGACCGAGTTCTGCACCGCCAGCACCGAAAATATGTCCGCCGTGATGCCGGGATTGATCGACTGCAAATCCTCCAGCGAAAGCTTCTCCAGCCCCACCTTCTTGTCTTCGGCCAGTGCCACCGCCCGGCCGGTGACATGATGCGCCTCGCGGAACGGCAGGCCGAGCGTGCGCACCAGCCAGTCGGCGAGGTCGGTCGCTGTCGCGTGGCCGGAGCCGGCGGCCTTCTTCATCGCGGCTGCGTTGATCGTCATGTCCGAGACCATGCCGGTCATCGCGGCCAGCATCAGGTCGAGCGTCTCGGCGGTATCGAACGCCGATTCCTTGTCTTCCTGCATGTCCTTGCCATAGGTCAAAGGCATGCCCTTCATCACCGTCAGCAGGCCGACCAGATGGCCGGTGACGCGGCCGGTCTTGCCGCGCACCAGTTCGGCGGCGTCAGGGTTCTTCTTTTGCGGCATGATCGAGGAGCCGGTGGAAAACGAGTCCGACAGCCTGACGAAGCCGAACTGCGGCGTCGACCAGATGATGATCTCCTCGGCCAGCCGCGACAAATGCGTGGCGCAGATCGCGGCAAGAGCGAGGAATTCGAGAGCGAAATCGCGGTCCGAAACGCTGTCGAGCGAATTGCGCATCGGCTCGCGGAAGCCGAGCGCCTTGGCGGTCTGGTGACGGTCGATCGGGAAACTGGTGCCGGCGAGCGCTGCGGCACCGAGCGGGCTTTCGTCCATCCGTTCGATCGCATCGCGCACACGCGACAGGTCACGCGAAAACATTTCGACATAGGCCATGCAGTGATGGCCGAAGGTCACCGGTTGTGCCGCCTGCATATGGGTAAAGCCCGGCATCACCGTTGCCGCATGCTCCTCGGCCCGCTCCAGCAGCGCTTTGATCAACCCTTTCAGCGCCTCGGCGACGCGAAAGCACTCGTCCTTGACCCACAGCCTCAAATCGACCGCCACCTGGTCGTTGCGCGAGCGGGCGGTGTGCAGCCGGCCGGCCGCCGGGCCGATCAGATCGGCAAGGCGTGCCTCGATGTTCATGTGGATGTCTTCGAGCCGGGTCGAGAACTCGAAGGTGCCGGCCTCGATCTCTTTCAGGATCGTGTTCAGCCCGTGAGCGATTTTTTCTTGATCGGCTGCCGAAATAATGCCCGTTTGCGCCAGCATCTCGCTATGGGCGATCGAGCCTTTGATGTCCTGGGCATAGAGTTTACGGTCGAACGAGATCGACGCGTTGATGGCTTCCATGATCGCGGCCGGACCCGAGGCAAAACGTCCGCCCCACATCTGGTTGCTGGTCTTCTTGTCGCTCATGGCTATAACCCGTGCTTCGGAGCAGTTTTGAGAAAATGGCAGACGGTAATAGATTCTTCCCGGCCCCGCGCCTGATCTTCGCCGCCTTGGTGGCAGGCGCGCTGGCCGGCGCGGTCGCGGTATATGTCAGCGAGAGCCGGTCTGGCAACAATGCACCGGCACAAGCGGCCGTCGGCGAGAGCAAGGACGACGTTGTCTGCGCCGCCAAGAGCGACCGCGCCAAGAAGGTCGCGGCTTCCGCCACCGGTGAGGTCGCCGCGCTTCTGCCGGCCGATCCGCCGCAATCCCTAAAGAGCCTCGCCTTCAATGGCCCGGACGGCAAGCCGATGACGCTTGCCGATCATGCCGGCAAGACGGTGCTGCTCAATCTGTGGGCGACATGGTGCGCGCCGTGCCGAGCCGAAATGCCGGCGCTCGATGCACTGCAGAAGGAAAAGGGCAGCGACGCCTTTCAAGTGGTCGCCGTCAATGTCGATGCAGGTGACGATACGAAGCCGAAGAAGTTCCTCAGCGATACCGGCGTCAAGACGCTCGGCTATTTCAGGGATTCGACGATGGGGCTGTTCAACGACCTCAAGACGCGCGGCCTGGCGCTCGGTCTTCCCGTCACCATGCTGATCGACGGCGAAGGCTGCCTGATCGCCCATATGAATGGCCCGGCCGAATGGTCGGGGCCGGATGCCAGGCGGCTGGTCGAGATGGCGCTCAAGCCCGAAAGCCTCTAAAAGCGCGTCGTTCTCCCAAAGCCGCTATACCCTTTGGGCGATCAGGCCCTGTTCAGACCGAGCGCGGGCGCGGGCGCGGGCGCGAAGGCGTGTTTTTCCGGAGCAGGGGTGGTTGATTTCTTCTGGTGGAAGCCGGCCGCCCGCGCTCGTCAGGCGATGCGGACCGTCACGACAAGTGCCTCGTGATCGGAGCTCGGCCTGCCGTCCGCCAGCACAGCCGGAAGAACGGCAGGAGCCGTTGCGACAAGGCCGCGCGTGAAGAACCAGTCGATGTGGCCGATCGGGGTGGGATCGCCGGCCTCGCGTCGCTGCGTGGGCAGGTCGAGCTTGTTGGCGGGCTTCCAGTCGTAACCGCGCCCGGCGAGGACCGCGAACAGTGGTTCATGGCGTTCGACATCGATCAGCCGGTCCGGCTCTGCCGCGATGCGCGCCGCCCAAGCGTCGGGATCGTCATTGCGCTCCTCATGGGTTGACGTCAGCGTGTTGAAGTCGCCGCCAAGCAAGACCGGCGCCCGCGAATCGTATTTGTCGATGGCATCGAGGAGATGGCTGGTCTGGATGGCACGGCCGGCGGGATCTGTGCGGTTTTCGAGATGCACCGAGACCACCGTCACCCTGCGGTCACCGATCCGCACCTGGCCACCGATGGCCATGCGTCCGCCGATGCGCGGCTGGCCGCGTTCCGGCCGGAACCAGCCGCCAGCCGCCTCGAGGCGGACCAGGAAAGGGCGAAGTAGTGGGATGGCGCTGGTCACGGCATTGCCATGGAAGCCTTCTGTATTCTGGGCCGTGCCGGTTGCGGCCTGCTCAGCCTCGTTGCCGCCGCCGAGCTCGACGAATTCGACACCATAGGCGAAGGCATGGCCGAGTCGGTCGGCAAGAACACGCAAAGGATGGCCGTTGCCTGAGCGCACCATGCCTTCGTCAACCTCGGACAGCAGCACGACATCGGGAGCCTGGCCGGCAAGCGTGGCCGCGATAGCATCGCCATGGCGCAGCCGTTCGACGTTCCAGGCCACGACGGTGAGCGTTTCGCCGGCGCTTTCGCGTGAAGTCTTGCCGCCGATTTCGATCTGGCCAAGTGCCGGTGTGGCGGCAGCCAGGCGCAGATGGGTGGCGCTGTCGCGTGGCCCGTCGCGCATGGCCTGGCGCTCAGCGAGTGGAACATGCGTCAGCTGTGGCACCAGCATTTCATTCATCCCTTAGCCGGGTAATCATGACAGCTCTTCAGGGTCTTTACGTCCTCGGCAGCCGCCCTAGCTACCTAGAGCGCCGGCATGACATTTTCATGCCGGCGCAACCGCCGGAGAGGAGGAGAGACGGGCTGTCCACAGGCCTGAGAGGCCACAGCAGAACTGTCACATACCTTCTCTAAGAGAGCGTGCAAGGACTTGCGCAAGACCCTTGTCAACAGCCACTCAAGAGGGAAGAAATCATGACCATCATCAAGCGGGGCTTCGCCGCCCTTGCCGCTGGCGCGCTCAGCGCAGCGCTTGCCATGCCTGCCGTCGCAGAGCCGGTAAAATTCGATTTCTGGTTCGGCCTTTCGGGCGATCTCGCCCGCGTCGTCGACACGCTGTGCAAGAACTTCAACGCCTCGCAGACCGACTATGAAGTCGTCTGCACCAGCCAGGGCAATTACGACGCCACGCTGCAGAACACGATCGCTGCCTTCCGCGCCGGCAAGCAGCCCGCCGTCGTCCAGGTCTATGACGTCGGCACCGCCACCATGATGCTGTCGGGCGCCTACAAGCCGGCCGACAAGCTGATGGAAGAGAACGGCTACAAGATCGACTACGCCGACTATTTCCCCGGCATCGCGCGCTACTATGCGACCTCGAAGGGCGAGATGCTGTCCTTCCCGTTCAATTCGTCGACCCCACTGATGTACTGGAACAAGGACGCCTTCGCCAAGATCGGCAAGACCGAGGCGCCGAAGACCTGGGAAGATGTCGCAGCCGACCTCCAGGCATTGAAGGAGGCCGGCTACGAGTGCCCGATGGCGATCAACATCTCCGCCAATGAAAGCTGGCAGCTGATGGAGCAGTTCTCGGCGCTCCACAACCAACCAGTCGCCACCAAGAACAACGGCTATGACGGCCTCGACGCGCGTCTGGAAGTCAACAAGACCAAGTTCGTCCAGTACGTCACCGATCTCAAGAAGTGGTATGATGCCGGCCTGATCAAGATCAAGTCCAAGGACCTCGGCCAGGATATGGTCCAGGCCTTCGCTTCCGGCACCTGCCAGGTCATCCTGACCTCGGTCGGCGATCACGGCACCGTCGGCAAGACCCAGAAGGAAGGCATGAACTGGGATGTCGCCGAACTGCCGGTCTATGCCGGTACCGAGCGCAAGAATTCGCTCGTCGGCGGCGCTTCGCTATGGGTTCTCTCGGGCAAGTCGGATGCGGAATACAAAGGTGCAGCCGCGTTCCTCAACTTCATCCACGACCCCAAGACCGCATTGTTCTGGTCGACCAACACCGGCTACATCCCGGTGACCAAGTCGGGCTTCGACTACATGAAGTCCACCGGCTTCTACGACAAGGCGCCCTACAAGGGCCGTGAAGTCGCGATCGCCAGCCTGACCGCGTCCGAGCCGACCGAAATCACCCGCGGTGTGCGGCTGGGCAATTTCACCCAGATCCGCGCCGAGTTCGGCACGCAGATGCAGGCGATCTTCGCCAACAAGGTCAGCGTCCAGGAAGGCCTCGATACGCTGGTCAAGAATGGCGACGCCATCCTCGACCGCTTCCAGCAGACCTATCCGGGCAAGACCCTGCCCTGATCTCGGAATCTACGCGGCCGCCCGCCGGTCTTCTCCGAGCATGATCCCTGGACAAACGGAAACCGTTTGTCCGTGAAAACGGGTTTCCACTTTTCGGGATCATGCTTGGGTCGACGGGCGGCCATTTCGTTATTAATCTTGCTCTAAGTGGCCGTTGAGCGGCATCGGCGGACCGATGGAAAAACGCGTTACCTTTGGCAGCTGGACGATCGGCATCCTTTTCGCGGTGCCTCAGCTCCTCTTGATCTTCACGTTCTTCTACTGGCCCGCCGGTCAGGCCGTGTACTGGTCGCTGACGCTGCAGCAGCCCTGGGGCGGCGGCAATGTCTGGGTCGGGCTCGACAATTTCCGCTCGATCCTGTCCAACGCCGACTACTGGAATTCGATCACCGCCAGCCTGGTCTTTGCCGCGATCAGCACCGGGCTTGCGATGTTCGTCGCGCTGGTGCTCGCGGCGCTGACCGACCGCCAGCTTGCCGGCTCGCGCTTCTATCGCGTGGTGCTGATCTGGCCTTACGGCATCGCGGCGCCTGCGCTGGCGCTGGCGTTCCGCTTCATTCTGGCGCCGGAGGCGGGGTTCCTTTCCGTCATCAACCGGATGTGGCCAGGGATCTGGGATCCGGGTCTCGATGGCGCGGATGCCATGGCGTCGATCATCGTCGCCTTCTCGTGGAAATATGTCGGCTACAACTTCATTTTCTTCCTGGCCGCGTTCCAGGCCATCCCGCGTTCGCTGATCGAGGCAGCGGCGATGGACGGGTCCGGGGTCGTCAGACGTTTCTGGGACATCCAGTTCCCGCTGATCACGCCGACGATCTTCTTCCTGCTGGTCATCAACATCACCGAGAGCTTCCAGGATTCGTTCGGCATCGTCGACATCATGACCTCGGGTGGGCCGGCGAACGCCACCAATTTGATGGTCTACAAGATCTATTCCGACGGCTTCAAAGGCCTCGATTTTTCCGGCGCCGCCGCGCAGAGCATCATCCTGATGGTGCTCATCATCGTGCTTACCATCTTCCAGTTCCGCTTTATCGAGCGGCGCGTGCACTATCAGTGAGACGGTCATGGTAGAGCGCACCCCCATCCTGAACTTCGTCACGCACCTTGTGCTGTTCATCGGGTTTTTGTTGGCGATCGCGCCTTTCGTGATCGTGGTGATTGCCTCGTCGCACAATCTGAAGGACGTCAACGACGTGCCGATGTCCCTGCTGCCGGGTAGCGATTTCTGGCTCAACATCAAGACGGCGTGGACGACGGCCGATCTCGGCCCCAAGCTGCTCAACAGTTTCGTCGTTGCCACGGGGGTCGCGGCGGGCAAGGTGATAATTTCGGCGCTTACCGCCTTTTCGATCGTCTATTTCCGCTATCCCGGCCGCACCTTCATCTTCTGGCTGATCTTCGTCACCCTGATGCTGCCGCTGGAAGTGCGCATCGTCCCGACCTACGCGGTCGTTGCCAATGTGCTTACGCCCTATCAGGCGATTCTCGACGTGACCGGCATAAGCTGGCTCATAGAAAAGGTTTCGGGCGTTCAGGTCTCGCTGAACCTAGGGCTGCTCAATTCTTATCCCGGGCTTATCCTGCCGCTGGTCGCGACGGCCACCGGCACCTTCCTTTATCGGCAGTTCTTCCTGACGATACCGGACGAATTGACCGAGGCGGCGCGCATGGACGGTGCCGGCGCGCTGCGCTTCTTCATCGATGTTCTGCTGCCGCTGTCGCGCACCAACATGGCGGCGCTTGGAACCATCATGTTTCTGTATGCATGGAACCAGTATTTGTGGCCGCTGCTCATCACCACGGATCAATCCCATGCGATGGCGGTCACCGAACTCAAGCAACTCATTCCCAACGTCGGCGGCATTCCCGAATGGAACATCGCCATGGCCGGCACACTCATCGTCATGCTGCCGCCGCTGATCGTCGTCGTGGCCATGCAGCGCTGGATCGTGCGCGGCCTGATCGCCACCGAGAAGTGACTTCAGAAGGAGAGAGCCGATGGCCTCCATCACCATTCGCGACGTCAAGAAGAGCTACGCCAAGTTGCAGATTGTGCACGGCGTCGACCTCGACATCGCCTCGGGCGAATTTGTCGTCATTCTCGGGCCTTCCGGCTGCGGCAAGTCCACGCTGCTCAGGATGATCGCTGGGCTGGAAGAGATTTCCGGTGGCGAGATCGCCATCGACGGCACCGTGGTCAACAAATTGGAGCCGCGCGAGCGCGGCTGCGCCATGGTGTTCCAGAACTACGCGCTCTATCCGCATATGAGCGTGGCGCAGAACATCGGCTATTCGCTCAAGGTGGCCGGCGTCCCCGCCGCCGAGCGCCAGCTGCGCGTCCAGGCGGTTGCCCGCACGTTGGAGCTCGAGCATCTGCTCGACCGCAAGCCGATGGCGCTGTCCGGTGGCCAAAGGCAGCGCGTCGCCATGGGCCGGGCGATGATCCGCGAGCCCAAGGTGTTCCTGTTCGACGAACCGCTGTCCAACCTCGATGCCAAGCTGCGCGTTCAGATGCGTTCGGAGATCCGCAAGCTGCATCGCCGGCTGAATGCCACCTCGGTCTTCGTCACGCATGACCAGGTCGAGGCGATGACGCTGGCCGACCGGCTGGTGGTCATGAATGGCGGCCGCGTCGAGCAGGTCGGCACGCCGGCCCAGATCTATAGCCGTCCGGCCAGCCGCTTCGTCGCCACTTTCGTCGGTGCGCCGGCCATGAACATCCTCGAAGGCACAGTTGATCTCGACGGGCTGTCGCTGCTTGGCGGCAGCCGGCGCCTAGCCATGGCACGCGCGGGGCTGCCGGTCGGCACGAAGGTAGCGATGGGTATCCGGCCTGAAGCCGTCCGCCTGGTGGCGCCGGGCACGGCAGGCGCGCTCGATGCCACAGTCGATCTCGTCGAGGAGCTGGGCGCGGGACGCGTCATCTATGTCGATCTCGACGGTGCGTCGTTCTCCGTGATGACCTCGGAGGCCGTCCACCCCGAACCGGGCAGCGCGGTCGGCCTGAAGATTTCGCCGGAGGATATGCATTTCTTCTCGTCGGATACGGGAACACGTCTCGAGGTCTTCAAGGCTTCGGTGCCGGAACCGGCACTCTAATTTCTGAAGCCGCCAGTCATCGCCGATGACGGGCAGGCACCACCGACAAGTCCAAGAAGCGCGCAATGAAAATTATCCAGGTCACCGATGTCCATCTTGGCCGGCAAGGCGAGCGCCGCTATGGCGCAGATCTGCATCAGCGGCTGGCTTCATGCATCGCGCACATCAATGCGCATCACGCCGATGCCACGCTTTGTGTCTTCACCGGCGATCTGACCGAGACCGGCGCGCCCGAGAGCTATGCCGATCTCAGGGCAGCCCTGAGCACGCTGTCGGTGCCCTGGCGGCTGCTGCCGGGAAACCACGATCGACGAGCCAATCTTGTCGCGGCGTTTCCCGAGATTCCGCTCGATGAGAACGGCTTCGTGCAGTCGGCCCATCAAACGGCCGACGAGGTGCTGCTGTTTCTCGACTGCCTGGCGGAAGGTCGCGTCGAAGGCGAATTGTGCGACAGGCGACTAGCCTGGCTCGAAGCCCGGCTCGAGGAAGCGGCAGGCCGGCCGGCCTATGTCTTCATGCATCATCCGCCGGTCGCGCTCGGCCTGCCGCAGCTCGATCCGCTTGCCCTTGAGCAGCCCGAACGGTTGCTCGGCCTGCTGCGGCGCCATGGCAATGTCCGCCACATCTTCTTCGGCCACGTCCATCGCGACATTGCCGGCACGGTCGCCGGCATTCCGTTTTCGGCGCAGCGCGGCTTGCATGCCAGGTTCGAGCTTGCGCTCGACAGATCGAGCGAGATTGTCGAGCAGGCGCCGCCTTCCTACACGGTCATCCTCATCGACAGCGCCAACGAGCACGTGGTCGTGCATGGCTGCGATTTTCTCGAACAATGGCCGATCTATTCCGCTGAAACCGGCGAGCGCCTCACGGCGTGAGAGGCGCGGTGTGTCAGCGCTTTCGATCAATCAGGCGAAGACATGCGCCTTTCCCGATACGGTCAGCCGGACGATCTCGCCGACCGCCGGCGTGTCCATGCCCGGTTTGCGCAGGACCAGCGGCGTGTTGCCGATCGCGGCCGCATCGGGCGGATCGGCATTGTTCAAGAGCCGCACCGCGATCGTGCACATCGAGCCAGCGAATTCCGATTCCGTCACTTCGCCGAACAGCATGTCCGAAGTGCCCGACATGCCCTCGCGCGACGTTCTCTTCAGTGCGATCTGCTCCGGCCGCAGCATGATGCGGGCGATATCGCGGCTGTCATTGGTGTCGACCGCGATGCGGCCAAGCGGCGAGTTGGCGAAGCCGCCTGATATCTTTGCCGGCAGGATGATGGCGTCGCCGAGGAACTCGGCGATCATCCTGTCCTTCGGCTTGAGATAGAGGTCGCGCGGCGTCCCTACCTGCGAGAACTTGCCGTCGCGCATCACCGCGACCTGGCTGGCGAAGGACAGCGCTTCGGCCTGGTCGTGCGTGACCAGGATGGTGGTGATGCCGGCGGCTTCTAGAAGCTCGGCCACCGCCTTGCGCATCGAGGCGCGCAGGCCGGTATCCAAGGCCGAGAACGGCTCGTCGAGAAGCATCAGCCTGGGCTTCATCGCCATGGCGCGGGCGAGCGCCACACGCTGCTGCTGGCCGCCGGAGAGTTCGTGCGGGCGGCGTTTGAGGATCGCCTTGTCGAGGCCGACGATATAGGCGAGCTCGACGATGCGTTCGGTGCGCTTGTCCTCGCCGCGACCCATGCCGAAACCGATATTGTCACCAATGGTCAGATGCGGGAACAGCGCACCATCCTGCGCCACCACGCCGATGCCGCGGCGATGCGCCGGTACCGCAGCGCCGCCATTGGCCAGCACCTCGCCGTCGAGCATGATGCGGCCCTGGTCCGGGGCCTCGAAGCCGGCGATCAGCCGCAGCAAGGTCGTCTTGCCGCAGCCGGACGGGCCGACAATCGCCGTGCGGCTCCCGCTGGCGACGTTCAGGTCGACGCCGGCAAGGGCGGCCACCGGGCCGTAATGCTTGTGCAGGCCGCTGATTTCGAGAAAACTCATCGTCCGGCCATCCGTTTCGACTGGACATAGAGCAGCCAGGTCAAGGGAAGCGACATCGCCACCATGATGAAGGCGTAAGGTGCCGCGGAGGCATAATCAATCTCGCCGCTATAGGACCAGAAGGCCATCGCCAACGTGCGGGTGCCGTTCGGCGCCAGCATCTGGGTCGCGGTCAGTTCGTTCATGATGCCGAGCGCCACCAGCGCCATGCCAGCCGCGGCACCTGGCGCCGACAGGCGGATCGTCGTTGACCACAGCGCCTGCAGCGGCGGCCGGCCGAGGCTGGAAGCGGCGCGTTCGAGTTCGACCGGTGCCTGCGCGATCGACGCCCGCAGGCTGACCAGCGCGCGCGGCAGGAACATTAGCGCATAGGCAACCAGGATGGTGAACAGGGTCTGGTAGAGCGGCAGCGCGATGCGCACGGTGATGGTGACCAGCGCCAGCGCAATGACGACCCCCGGCAACGAGCCGACGATGTAATTGCAGCCCTCCAGCAGACGCTGCAATGGCCCCGGCGCGCGGATCGAGATCCAGGCCATTGGCATCGCGGCGACCGTGGCGAGCAATGCGCCGGCGAGCGCCAGGAACAGCGTCTGGCCAAGCGCCAGGCCGATCTCGTCGAAGCGCCAGACATCGGCGCCACCGGCGGCAAGCCAGCCGCCGATGGTGACGAACGGCACGCCGAGCGCCAGCAGCGTGGTGATGACAAGCAAGAGCAAGCTCGGGATGGTGGCGCGTCCGAGGCTTGTGCGCTGCTGATAGCGCGCGGCGCCGGAGCCGACACGAGCATAGCGTTCCTCGCCGCGCACCAGCACTTCGAGGCCGAGCAGCACGAAGCAGCAGCTCACCAGCACGCCAGCCAGCATGTTGGCGGCCGGTCCGTTGAAGGTCGACTGGAACTGGTCGACGATCGCCGTGGTGAAGGTGTCGAAGCGGATGAAGACATAGAGGCCGTACTCGGCCAGCAGGTGCAGGCCGACCAGCAGCGAGCCGCCGCAGATGGCGAGCCGCAATTGCGGCAACACGACACGCCAGAAGACGCGCCAGGGTCCAAGGCCGAGTGCGGCGGCGGCGTCCTCCAGGGCGGGATCGAGACGGCGCAACGCCGCCGACACCGGCAGATACAAGAACGGGAAATAGGCGATCACGGAAACCAGCACGCCGGCCCACAGGCCGTGCAGTCCCGGCACCATGGTGATCCAGGCATAGCTGTGCACGAAAGCCGGTATGGCGAGCGGCGCCACGCACAGCCAGGCCCAGAGCCGGGCCGCCGGCAGGTCGCTGCGCTCGGTCAGCCAGGCCAGCGCAACCGACAGCACGATGGTGATCGGCACGGAGAGCGCGACCAGCAGGACAGTGTTGACCAGAAGCTCGCCGACACGCGGCCGGAAGACCAGCGCCGAGACGGTCTCCCAACCGGTCTGCACCGCGATCCAGATGATGAAGGCAAGTGGCACCAGCGCCAGCAGCGCAACGAAGATGGCGGCGACGACCAGCCAAAGCGGTGCGCGTCGGCGCGCCCTTCGGCCTGTGCCCAAAGGCAGGCCCGAGCGCGCGAGATCGACCGCAGACTGCATCAGGTCAGACGCCGTGCCGTTGCCGTCCAGCGGCAGCAATTGAAGGGCCGCGATCGCGGTCGGGAACACAGCGTGTCGTCATCGACGAATGCCATCTCGAAAAACAAAATCACTCCCGCGGAAGGCGAATTTCCGCGGGAGCGTGGTCGGTTGTCCTTTTAGGAGGAATGACAACTAAAGCAAGCCGGCTGCCGTCATCAGATCGGTGACCTTCTTGGAGTTCAGCGTCGTAGCATCGACCTTCGGTGCCTGCAGATCGGCGAGCGGCACCAGCTTCGGGTTAGACTTCGCACCCTTGCCGACCGCGTATTCGAAGGAATCGCCAGTCTTCAGCACGTCCTGGCCGCCCTTGCCGGTCACCCATTTCAGAAAGGCCTGGGCTTCCTTAGGATGCTTGCTCGAGGCCAGCACACCGCCGCCGGAGATCGAAACGAACGCGCCCGGATCCTGGTTCTTGAAATAGTGCAGCTCGACATTCTTGCTGTTTTCACCGGTCTTGGCCTGATCGCCGAAGTAGTAATAGTGGTAGATCACGCCTCCTTCGATCTCACCGGCATTGACCGCCTTCATCACCGTGCTGTTGCCCTTATAGGCGGTGAAATTGGTCTTCATCGCCTTCAGCCAGCCAGCCGTGGCGGCCTCGCCCTTGAGCTGAAGCAGCGCGCTGACGATGGCCTGGAAATCGGCGCCCGACGGGGAGGCGGCCCAACGGCCCTTCCAGCTCGGATCGGCGAGGTCAAGCATCGACTTGGGCAGCTGGTCGGCGGTCAGCTTGGTCTTGTTATAGGCAAAGACCGTGCTGCGCGCGGCGACGCCGACCCATTTGCCGCTGGCCGGCTGATAGTCCTGCGGAACCTGTGCCAGCGTGTCGGCGTCGACCGGTGCGAACAGGCCTGATGTCTCGACCAGCACCATGGCCGGTGAATTTTCGGTCAGGAAGACGTCGGCCGGCGAAGACGTACCTTCGGCGACGATCTGGTTGGAGAAGTCGCTGTCGCCGCCATTGCGCACGGTGACCTTGATGCCGGTTTCCTTGGTGAAGCCTTCGGCCCACGCCTTGGTCAGGTTTTCATGCTGGGCGTTGTAGACAATGATGCCATCATCTTCCGCCATCGCCGGGCCGCCGATCAGGCTGATTGCCAGCGCGGTGGCGCCGACGAGGGTGGAAAGAGCGTATTTCATGGCATTGTCCTCGATCTCGGGGAGTCTTCAGTCTGTCACGGCTGCACCTATCGATACATGACAAGGATAGTCAACATTGTCTTGCGGATTTTAATAAGACGCCGAGGCACAAACTTTCGTGATTTGCCGGTAATTTGGCTTGGACATTATTTCGCCGGCCACGTAACAAATCAGCGCCGAGACGCGAAAATCGGGGGAGTAACTCTTGTGAGCGGCAAGGATGAGGCCGAGCTTTCCCGGCTGATGCGGGCCGCGATCGCGGGAGACGAGAAGGCCTATGCCGACTTTCTGCACCGGATTGCCGCGCTGGTGCGCGGTTTTGTTCGGCGCAAGATCGTGCAGGGCGGGGTCGATCCCGAGGATGTCGTGCAGGAAACCTTGTTGGCCATTCATGTGAAACGGCATACCTGGCGCCAGGACGCGCCGGTGTTGCCATGGATCTATGCGATTGCCCGCTTCAAGCTGATCGACGCGTTCCGGCGGCGTGGGCGGCGCATCGAGATCGATGTCGACGATATCGCCGAGACCTTCGCCGAGCCGGAAACCGAGACCGTCAGCGAACGCGACATCAATCGGGCATTGGACGGCCTGTCGCCGGCGCAGCGCTCCGTGGTCTCGGCCGTTTCGGTGGAAGGGCGGTCCATCGGTGAGACGGCAGCAAAGTTCGGTATCAGCGAGACGGCGGTGCGTGTGTCGCTGCATCGGGGACTTGCCGCGATAGCCAAGCGATTCGGGCAGGGGCGGTTCGGGCGGGAATGACATGAGGACGGACGATCTCATCAAGGCGCTGGACGCCGATGCAAGCAGCAAGGCGATGCCGCTGCAGTCGGCGTGGTGGATGGCCGCCGGTGCGGCCGTTGTCATCGCGGCAGCCGTTTTCCTGCTGACCATCGGCCCGCGCCCTGATTTCATGGCGGCCGCGCACACGATGCGCTTCCTCTCCAAATTCGTCTTCACCATCGTGCTTGCGGTCAGCGCCTTTGCCTTGATCCGCGCCTTGTCGACGCCGGGTGCCTCGACGGGCCGGGCGATGGCCTGGATGGCCGCGGCTCCGGTGCTGGTAGCAGTGGCGGTGATTCTGGAGCTTTTCATGGTGCCGGAGGCGCTGTGGGGAACAAGGATGGTCGGCTCCAACATGATGATCTGCATGGGCTTCATCCCGTTGATCGGCCTCGGTCCGCTTGCCATCTTCCTGTGGATGCTGCGCTACGGCGCGCCGACACGACCGGTGCTGGCCGGTGCGGTGGCGGGTCTGCTCGCTGGCGGGCTGGCGGCGACCTTCTACGCCGCGCACTGCTTCGACGATTCGCCGCTTTTCGTCGCCACTTGGTACACGACAGCGATCGCAGCACTCGCGTTGCTCGGTGCGCTCGGCGGACGATTTTTCGTGCGCTGGTAGCGTTCCGCCACGATCCCGAGCCCATGCACACCGATCCTTAATCATGCCGGCAATTGTTTGCCGGTTAGCGATGGCGCCGGTATGCCGGACGCAACCTTTCCTTAAAATCGATCCGTCAAGGTTGATGCGAGAACATGCGTTTGCGCACGGGGGTGGCACGTATCGTGATGTGGCGAGGATTGACCAGCCGAAAATCTCTTGGGCATGCAGGCTTGGCGTTGCTCGTGGCCGGCCTGGGCGTCCTAGCGGCTTCGATCCTGCTGTCGCGCCTGGACCTCGGCACCGAAGCGCTGAAACTCTGCCTGCAGATCTCGGCGGCGGTGGCGGCGGGCGCGCTGTTCCTCGCTGTCATGTCCACCCGTCGGATCAGCGAGGATCGTCAGCAGATCGCCGAGAGCGAGATGCGCTTCCGCCGCGCCATGGCGGATTCGGCGATCGGTATGGCCGTTGTCGGTCTCGACGGGCGCATGCGCGAGACCAATCCGGCCTTCGCCGCCATGCTTGGCTACAGCCGTGAAGAGATCGAGGCGCTGACCTTCTTCCAGATCACGCATCCCGACGATCTGCAGATCGGGCGGGAGACGATGGACGATCTGAAGGCGGGCACGGTCAATTCCTTCCACTTCGAGAAGCGCTATCTCAGGAAGGACGGAACGCCGGTCTGGGCCCATCTTGCGGGCTCGGTCATTCGCGACGAGAACAGCGGCCGCCCGCTCTATCTTGTCTCGCAAATCGAGAACATCGACGCACGCAAGCAGGCCGAGGCGCGCATTGCCGAAGCGGAAACGCGTTGGAATTTCGCCCTGGCCGGCGCCGGCCAAGGTGTCTGGGACCTCGACATGCGCAAGGGCGGCACGACCTATTCCTCGACCTGGGTCAAGATGCTGGGCTATGCGGATGGCGAGCTCGATGGCGACACCGACCGCTGGCTGACGATGATCCATCCCGACGATCGCGAGATTGTCGCGGAAGCGGATCGCGCCCATCTCGAGGGCAAGACGCCGTTCTTTGAAGCCGAGTTCAGGATGCGCCACAAGGATGGCCACTGGATGTGGATCCTCGACCGCGGCAAGGCCATCGAGCGTGACGAGGATGGCCGGCTGATCAGGGCCATTGGCAGCCTGACCGACATCACCCGACGCAAGGAGGCCGAAGCACGCCTCACCGTATCGGCGGCAATGCTTGCCGATGAAAAGGAGCGGCTGAGGGTGACCCTGCAGTCGATCGGTGATGCCGTCATCTGCACCGATGCCGCAAACCGCGTCACCTTCATGAATCCGGTCGCCGAAAAGCTGACCGGTGTTGCCAGCGGCGAGGCTCTCGGCAAGATGCTTGGCCATGTCTACTGGGCAGTTGACGAGGAGACGGGGCACCGGATCGGCGTGATCCGACCGGCGATCGGCGGCCTGGCGCCCGCAGATCAGAACAGCCGCGCCGTTCTCATCCGGCGCGACGACACACGCTGCAGCATCCGTCAGGTCGTGTCGCCGATCATCAACGAGCGGAACGAATTCTGCGGGCTGGTCATCGTTTTCCAGGACTTTACCGATGCGCGCGCGCTGCAGCGCCAGCTCGCCCATGCCGCCGCGCATGACGCGCTGACCGGCCTTGCCAGTCGCTCGAGCTTCATTCGCGCCATGGAGGAACTGGTCGGTCAGGCCCGCAAGGACGGTACCTCGGGCAAAGGCGGCGGACACCAGTTCATGTTCATCGATCTCGACCATTTCAAACTGGTCAACGATACGGGCGGCCACGCGGCGGGAGACGCGCTGCTGAAACGGGTTGCCGCGGCGGTTCGCGGCGTGCTTGGTCCAGAGGACATCGTTGCTCGTCTGGGCGGCGATGAATTCGCGGTCATTTTGAAATCGGGTTCGGCAGCCGGTGCCAAGATCGCTGCGCGCTCCATCATCGATTCGATCGGCGGCCTGGACTTCACCTGGGACGGCCGTCCTCACGTGATCGGCGCCAGCATCGGGCTGGCCGCGATCAGCGCCAATTGCGGCGAGGTCGACGAGATCATCGCTAGGGCCGATGCAGCTTGCTATGCGGCCAAGGCGGCCGGCCGTGGCTGCGTTTGCGTGGCGCCGGAAGGGGAGATTGTGGACGGCAAGGCAGTGCCGCCCGAGCCGCTGGCTGCGGCCTCCTGATCCGGGTATCAACCTCTGATCCGAGAGGCTTCGGGTTTCCGCTGACGCGGATCTGATCAGCGCGTCGGGACGGGATGCTCGCCGCGATAATCGTAGAAGCCACGCCCGGTCTTGCGGCCGAGCCAGCCGGCCTCGACATATTTCACCAGCAGCGGACAAGGGCGGTACTTCGAGTCCGACAGGCCGTCATGCAGCACCTGCATGATCGACAGGCAGGTATCGAGCCCGATGAAGTCAGCCAACTGCAGCGGTCCCATCGGATGGTTGGCGCCGAGCCGCATAGCGGTGTCGATGGCATCGACCGAGCCGACGCCCTCATAGAGCGTGTAGATCGCCTCGTTGATCATCGGCAGCAGGATGCGGTTGACGATGAAGGCCGGAAAATCCTCCGAGACCGTGATCGTCTTGTCGAGCTGCTTCACGTAGGTCTTGGCTGCCTCGAAGGTCTGGTCCTCGGTGGCGATGCCGCGCACCAGTTCGACCAACTTCATCAGCGGCACCGGGTTCATGAAATGTATGCCGATGAACCGCTCCGGCCGGTCGGTCTGCGCGGCAAGCCGCGTGATCGAGATCGACGAGGTGTTGGTCGCGAGGATGGCTTCGGGATTGAGCTGCGGACAGAGCTGGGCGTAAATCTTGCGCTTGACCGTCTCGTCCTCGGTCGCCGCCTCGATGACCAGATCGGCGCCGGCAAGATCGGCCATCGCCGGGGCGGCCGAAATGCGGCCCATCGCGTCGTTGCGCACCTTTTCGTCGAGCTTGCCCGACCCCACCTGGCGGGCCATGTTGCCGCTGATGGTGGCGATGCCCTTCTCTATGCGGTCGGGGGATATATCGTAGATCAGTACCTTGTAGCCCGAAAGCGCGGAGACATGGGCGATGCCGCCGCCCATCTGGCCCGCGCCGATGATGCCGATCGTCTCGATCTTGCTCATTACACCGATCCCGTCCTGAGCCCTTCCGCATGAATTGCGAAAGCGCTCCACCTTTTTGTTTTCCGCAATTCCGGACGCAAAACCGCTGCGCACTTTTGCTGGAATTGCTTTTGGCCTTTGCGGCCTGGTTTTTGTGCAGTGCAAACTAAAAGGGCGGGGCGACTTCGTCTACCCCACCCCTCACTATTTAATACGCTTTGGCAGAAAGCGTCAAAGCGCCTTTTGCAGCTCCGGCAGAATGACGAAGAGATCGCCGACAAGGCCGTAGTCGGCAACCTGGAAGATAGGCGCCTCCTCGTCCTTGTTGATGGCGACGATGACCTTCGAATCCTTCATGCCGGCGAGGTGCTGGATGGCGCCGGAGATGCCCACCGCGATGTAGAGATCGGGGGCAACCACCTTGCCGGTCTGGCCGACCTGCCAGTCGTTCGGCGCATAGCCGGCGTCGACCGCCGCGCGCGAAGCGCCGACCGCCGCACCGAGCTTGTCGGCGACCGGCAGGATGACTTCCTGGAACTTCTCCGCCGAACCCAGCGCACGACCACCCGAGATGATGATCTTGGCCGAGGTCAGTTCCGGACGGTCGGTCTCGGAAAGCTTGTTCTCGACGAAGGTGGAAAGGCCGGGATTGGCTGCCGCCTTGACGGACTCGACCGCCGCCGAGCCGCCCTCGGGGGCTGCCTGGAAGGAGGCCGTGCGCACCGTGATCACCTTCTTGGCGTCGCTCGACTGCACCGTCTGGATGGCATTGCCGGCATAGATCGGCCGCTTGAAGGTGTCGGGCGATACGACTTCGATGATCTCGGACACCTGCGCGACATCGAGCAGCGCTGCCACGCGCGGCGCGACATTCTTGCCCGACGAGGTCGCCGGCGCGATGATGGTGTCGTAAGCGCCTGCCAGCGACACGACGAGCGCTGCCGTCGGTTCGGCAAGGCGCTCGGCCAGCTCGTCGGCTTCGGCCAGCAGCACCTTGCTCACGCCCTTCAGCTTGGCGGCGGCGTCCGCTGCCGGCTTGGCGCCCTTGCCGGCCACCAGCACATGCACGTCCGAGCCGATCTGCAGCGCCGCCGACAGCGCCTTGGCGGTCTGGTCGGAAAGCGTTGCGTTGTCGTGCTCTGCGATGAGGAGAATAGCCATTTTTCTTGTTCCTTTCCCGATCGCTTACAGCACGCCGGCTTCGTTCTTGAGCTTGTCGACCAGCTCGGCGACGCTCTTGACCTTGACGCCTGCCTTGCGGCCACTCGGCTCCTCGGTCTTGATGACCTTCAGCCGCGGCTTGACGTCGGCGCCGTAGTCGGCCGGGGTCTTCTCGTCGAGCTGCTTCTTCTTGGCCTTCATGATGTTGGGCAGCGAGGCATAGCGCGGCTGGTTGAGGCGAAGGTCGGCGGTGACGATCGCCGGCATCTTCAGCTCCACCGTCTGCAGGCCGCCGTCGACTTCGCGCGTCACCTTGGCCTTGTCGCCGTCGAGCACAATCTTGGAGGCGAAGGTGCCCTGCGCCCAGCCGAGCAGGGCCGCCAGCATCTGGCCGGTCTGGTTGCTGTCGTCGTCGATCGCCTGCTTGCCGAGGATGACAAGGCCGGGCTGCTCGGCGTCGACGACGCCCTTCAGCACCTTGGCGACGCCGAGCGGCTCGGTCTGTTCGTCGGTCTTGACCAGGATGGCGCGGTCGGCGCCCATGGCGAGCGCGGTGCGCAGGGTTTCCTGCGACTGCTGCGGGCCGATCGAGACGACGATGATTTCTTCCGCCTTGCCGGCTTCCTTCAGCCGGATTGCCTCTTCCACCGCGATCTCGTCGAACGGGTTCATCGCCATCTTGACGTTGGCGAGCTCCACCGCCGAACCATCAGCCTTCACGCGAACCTTGACGTTCGCATCCACAACCCGCTTCACGGGCACAAGGATCTTCATTTGCCTGTCACCTCTTCACGCTAGTTGGGCGCGCTATAACAGCCTGCGCCCTTTCTGAGTTGTCGAAAGCCGACATTCCTGACTGAATTCCGGCCAGACGGAATTCTGGCCGGATGGAAATTCTGGTCTTTGACCGCCTTAGGCTGCGGCAGTGACGTTTCCGTAGTTGCGGCAACACTGCACGTCAATACGCTGCAAGCCGCTCAAATCGGTTCAGTCCGAACTGGAAGCGTTTCCGCGCCCCCAACGCGGCGTCGCTGCGGGTGGCTCAGGCGCCACCGGTTCAGCAGTGGCCTGCGGCTGGTTGGGAGCGGCGACCGCGGCATCGTCGTCAGCGCCGGCAAACAGCGGCACGCCGCGGCTGCGCAGGACAAGCACCAGAACGGCGCCGGCGATGATGCCGCCGATATGGCAGGCCCAGGAAATCTGGTCCTCGCCGCCGGCGGCAAACATCACCACCTGGAACAGCACCCACAGGATGAGCGGGATGAAGGCAGGGATGCGGAGCGGGATGCGGGCAAAGGCCAGCACCCAGACCTTCACCCTGGGATAAAGGATCAGATAGGCGACGACCACGCCGGCGATGGCGCCCGAGGCGCCGATCAGCGGCACCTGCGAATCCCAGGCGAGAAGGCCCTGGAAGGCGGCTCCGGCGACGGCGCATAACAGGTAGAAGATGAGGTAGCGGATGTGGCCCAGCGCATCCTCGACATTGTCGCCGAACACCCACAGGAACAGCATATTGCCGCCGAGGTGGAAGATGTCGGCGTGCAGGAAGGAATAGGTGAGGTAGCTCAGGCTTTCGGGGATGACGATAAAACGGGGATCAAGCTCGGCGGTGTCATGGACGACCGACGGGATGAAGCCGAGACCAAGCACGGCTGCATTGGAGAAACTCTCGCCGCCGAGCGCGGTGGCGAGGTAGACCAGGGCGTTGACCACGATCAGTCCGATCGTCACGTATTGCAGGCGGATGTGCCGCAGCCTGTTGGTGTCGTAAAGCGGGATGAACATGCCCCAGGCCCTCTTCCGCTTTCGACAATCAGCGGTTCTTGCCGGGAACCCATAGCACGTCGGCGTTTCCGTTGTCATTGACCGCCCGGGCGGCGACAAACAGGAAATCCGAGACGCGGTTGATGTATTTCAGTCCGTCGCGATTGACGTGTTCGCGCGGGTCCTGGGCCAGTGCCACCATCAGCCGTTCGGCTCGCCGCGCCACGGTGCGGGCAAGGTGAAGTGCCGCCGCTGCCGGCGTGCCGCCATTGAGCACGAAGGATTTGAGCGGCTGAAGCTCCTTGTTGAGCAGGTCGATGTCCTTCTCGACCCGGTCGGTCTGCACGGGGACGATGCGAAGCGGCTCATAGCCGAGCGGCTTGCCGTCGTCGGGCACGGCAAGATCGGCGCCGAGGTCGAAGAGATCGTTCTGGATGCGGGAAAGCATGGCGTCTATCGCCGGATGGGTCGCTGCCGTATGGACCCGGGCGATGCCGATGCAGGCATTGGCCTCGTCGACCGTGCCGTAGGCGTCCACCCGCAGATCGGATTTCAGCCGCCGTTCGCCGGTGCCGAGACCCGTGGTGCCATCATCGCCGGTGCGGGTATAGATCTTGTTGAGCTTGACCATTTCGCCTCCCCGGCTGCCGATATCCTCACTTGCGGGTGAAATACACCGCCAGCAGGATCAGCACCAGCGCCACGGCCTGTAGCATGACGCGCGCCTGCATCAGCTTGTTCGAGGTGACGCCTGAGCCGCCGCGCATCATGTTGATGAGGCCACGAACAAGCACGATCACCACGGCGACCATGACCAGAATGGCGAGGATGTTGAAGACGGTTGCCATGGTGTGTTCCCAGTTCGATTGATTCAGGCGCGTTTGGCAAGGATGCGGTAGAGCATCGATGCGGGCAGGATGCGTTTGAGCACCGCACCGATTTTGGCCGGCACTGTTACCACATAGTGCGGGCGCGGGCGCCGCGACAGAAGTGCATGGCGCAGCGCCGCGTGAACCACTTCCGGCCCTGGCTTCAAGGCCGATTGGCTGCCGCCGGCCCGCAGCCGCTCGAGTTGCGCCGCATAGTCCACGCGGTGCACGGAATTCTCGTGGTCGATATTCCTGAGAAACCAGGTGAGGCCATTGCTGGCTATCTTTGACTTCACCGGCCCTGGCTCGATCAACGAAACATGGACACCGCTGCCGGCCAGTTCTTGGCGCTGGCAGAGCATAAGGGCCTCCAGAGCGTGCTTCGACGCCGAATAGGCGCCGCGAAAACGCACCGGCGTCAGGCCGAGGATCGACGAGCAGTGGACCATGCGGCCGTGGCCCTGGCGGCGCATCACCGGCACCAACCGGCGGGTCAGGTCATGCCAGCCGAAGAAATTCGCTTCGAACTGCTCCTTGAGCGCTGCAACGGGCAGATCCTCGACGGCTCCGGGCTGCGCATAGGCGCCATTGTTGAACAGGGCGTCGAGCCGACCGCCGGTGCGGTCGAGCACCGCCGTCACCAGCTCGCCGACGGAGTCCGGCTCGCAATAATCGAGATAGAAAGCCTCGATACCGTCGGCTTCGAGCGCGGCGATGTCCTGCGGCTTGCGCGCCGTCGCGAACACCCGCCAGCCTTCAGCCTTCAACGCACGGGCGCAGTACGCGCCTATCCCAGAAGATGCGCCGGTGACGATGATCGAGCGCAATTCCTGCGCCGGACTGTTCGTGGTGTCGTCAAGGGTTGCCATTTGCCGCAATCCCTTCCCATATTCCCGGCGTGGAGACAATTGGAGGGCGCGGTTCTTGATGCGGAAGATCGTAGCCCTCAAGCGGGTCCTCTACGACGCGCTTGGCCATTTCAACACCGATGACGGCTGGGCGATGGCCAGCCATCTGGCGATCACCTCGCTGATGGCGCTGTTCCCCTTCCTGATCTTTGCCACGACGCTGGCGAGCTTCCTCGGCGCGCAGGCGTTCTCCGACACGGCCGTGCACCTGGTCTTCGACACCTGGCCCGAACAGATCGCCAAGCCGATCGCGCGCGAAGTGCTCAATGTGCTGACCGTCAGGCGCACCGATCTTTTGACCTACGGCGTGGTGCTTGCCGCCTATTTTGCCTCGAACGGCATCGAGGCGCTGCGCACGTCGCTCAACCGCGCCTATCGCGTCTCGGAAACGCGCGGCATCATCTACCGCCGGGTGCAGAGCATCATCTTCGTTCTCATCGCCACCGCCGGTTTCCTGGCGATCAGCGTGCTCCTGGTGTTCGCGCCGCTGCTGGCGCGGCTCGCCGAAGCCCATATTGACGGGATCAAGCCCTATATGGGCACAATCACGCTGTGGCGTTATGTCATCGCCTCGGCGGTCATTGTCGGCGGATTGTTTGCCGTCCATTTCTGGCTGCCGGCAGGCAAGCGCCGCTTCGTCTCGCTGGTGCCGGGCATCATCTTCACGCTGGCGGCATGGCTTATCGGCTCGACCATCTTCGCCACCTATCTCGACCACTTCTCGTCCTATGTGACGACCTATGCCGGCCTGGCTTCGATCATGATCGCCGTGGTCTTCCTCTACATGGTCTCGGCGATCTTCATCCTCGGCGGCGAACTCAATGCCGCGATCAGCCGCTATCTGGAGGCCCGTGCGCGGGTCGGATGAGTCGGTGCTGGGCGGATAGAGGAAATCAAGAATTGAAGAATTGAAGAACGGGCTGTCGCTTGGGTTCCTCAATTCCTCAGTTCTACAATTCCTCCCTTGTTCGGCCGAGCCGTCGCCAGGCCGACGCCGAATGTGGTGATCGCCATGCCGACAATCTGCAGCGCGTTGAGCTGCTCGTCGAACAAGGCCCAGGCGATGAGGGCCGTCACCGCAGGCACCAGGTAGAACAGCGAGGCCACTTTCGACATCTCGCCGTCGCGGATCATCACCATCAGCAGGAAGATGGCGCCGAGCGACAGCACCAGCACCAGCCAGGCCATGGCGAAGATCAGTTCGCCGTTGATGACGACCGTGTGCGTCTCGAAGGCCAGCGCGGCCAGGATCATCAAAGCCGCGCCGCCGACATATTGCCACATGGTCGCCGCGACGAGGTCGCCGCCCGAGGCGAAGCGCTTCTGCCAGATGGTGCCGGCGCTCATGCCGAGCACCGAGACCAGCGAGGCGGTCAGTGTCGCCGCCGTCACGCCGCCGCCCAGCGCGCCGAGCTTAGGCCACAGCACGATGACGATGCCGATGAGGCCGATGCCAAGACCAAGCCAGTGACGCGGCAGGATCGCCTCGCCGAGAAACTTGCCGGCAAGCACCGCTGTGATCAGCGGCTGCAGGCCGACGATCAGGGCCGAAAAGCCGGCCGGCATGCCCCTGTGGATGGCCCAGAAGACGGCGCCGAGATAGACGCCGTGCATCAGGATTCCGGCGCCGGTGGCATGCAACGCCTCCTCGCGTGTGGCTCCCTTCGAGCCCAGCACAAGCGTCAGAACGGCCAGCAGGATGGCGGCGATGACGAACCGTGCGGCGAGGAAGGTGAACGGCTCCGCCCATGGCATGGCGTAGCGCGCGCCGATGAAGCCGGTCGCCCACAGGACGACGAAGGTGGCGGGAATGAACCGCTTGATGCTGTGCATGTTCCGCAGACCGCCGCGCTGGAGGGAGTTGACCGTGGCGCTGCTCTACTGCGCTTCAACCCGGCGCGCAAAACGAAACCATTGATCCATGCATCACCGGAATTCAACGGGCGTCAAGTTCGACATGCGTTACCTTGACCGCGCCGCGCTCAAAGCCCGACCAGTTGCCTGACGTCGTCCGGTGATGCGCCGGTATGGCGCAAGGCGGCAAGGCCGGTGTGGCCGAGGCTCTTGGACAGCTTTCGTCCATCCGGCCCGAGGACGAGGCGATGATGGAAATAGGCAGGCTGCGGCAGTCCGAGGAGTTCCTGAAGCAGGCGCTGCACGCCGGTGGCGGAAAACAGATCCTGGCCGCGCACGACGTGGCTGACGCCTTGCAGGGCATCGTCCATGACGACGGCGAGGTGGTAGCTGGTCGGGATGTCGCGGCGCGCGACGATCACATCGCCCCAGTCCCACGGCCGGGCTTCGACCGATCGGGTCGCAGAAAGTCTCTCATCGACGAATTCGGTCCATGACAGGTCCTTGCCGACACGCACCATGGCGGCCTCGACATCCAGCCGCCAGGCGAAGGGCGTGTTCTCGGCGATCCGCCGCTTGCGCTCCTTGACCGGCAGAGCCTTGTCGGCTGCGGGGTAGTGCGGCACGCCGTCGGGATCGCGCGGCCAGTCGCGTCCGTTCCCTTCGCTGTCGGTGATGAAAGCGCGTATCTCGCCACGGCTCATGAAGGCGGGATAGACGAGTTCTTCCGCGATCAGCCGGTCAAGCATCGCCTTATACTCGGGGAAATGCTCGGACTGGCGGCGCAACGGCTCTTCCCAGCCAAGCCCAAGCCATTTCAGATCGGCAAGCACGCCTGCCTCGAATTGCGGCGTGCAGCGCGTCGTGTCGATATCCTCGATGCGCAGCAGCAGGCGGCCGTCCGTCTGTGCCGCCAGTTTCTGGTTGAGCAGCGCCGAATAAGCGTGGCCGAGATGCAGGTCGCCGTTGGGGCTGGGGGCGAAGCGGAATGTCAGGAGTGTCATCTCTTCGGCGGCAATCATGTTTTGCGGCGCTTCGCCAATTGCTACCTTGTCGACGGTCAAGGAACAAGAAAGCATGCAGCGTATCGTGACATCAGACGACATTGCCCGTGGGCTCGATGCGCTTTGCGTGATCGACCCGCGCCTGGAAAAGGTGCGCGGCATGGCCGGCGAGGTGCCGCTGCGGCTCTCAGAGCCGGGTTTCAGGAGCCTGGCGTCGATCGTCGTTTCACAGCAGGTGTCCCGCGCGAGCGCCGATGCCATCTTCGGCCGGTTGACCAAGCTCGTCGATCCTCTGACGCCGCAGGCGATCCTTGCCGCCGGCGAAGACATGTTTCGCGAGGCCGGCCTGTCGCGGCCGAAGCAGCGCGGCCTGATCGCTGTTGCCCAGGCCGTGGTCGACGGCCTCGACCTTCATCACCTCTGTTCGCTCGATGCCCAGGAGGCGATCACGGCGATGACGGCGGTGCCCGGCATCGGCCCGTGGACGGCGGAAGTGTACCTGTTGTTTGCCGCCGGACACCCCGACATCTTCCCCGCACGCGACGTCGCGCTGCAGAGCGCGGTCGGCCACGCGCTCGGCATCGAGCCGCGTCCGCCGGAGAAAACACTGATCGCATTGGCCGAATCATGGAGCCCGTGGCGAGGTGTCGCATCACGGCTTTTCTGGTCCTATTATCGCGAAACCAGAGGACGGGATGCCGCGCCACCGGCCTGAATCCGCAAAAAAGCATAAAAATCATATATTTTTGGCGCTTCAGCGGCGCGACAATCCGCTTCACATCCCTGTCATGTCGGGCTTACAGTATCCGCGCCGTTCGGGTCTAGAACCAAGGAGGTAAACACGTGACGGTCGCCGTATCTCCGGATGGGCTTCCAGCACTGGTGCTGAATGCGGATTACCGTCCGCTCAGCTATTACCCCCTGTCGCTCTGGTCGTGGCAGGATGCCATCAAGGCGGTGTTCCTCGACCGGGTGAACATCGTCGCCGAATACGAGCACGCCGTCTCCTCGCCGACCTTCTCGATGAAGCTGCCGAGCGTGGTCAGCCTGAAGGCCTATGTGAAGCCGTCCAGGCATCCGGCCTTCACCCGCTTCAACGTCTTCCTGCGCGACCGCTTCCAGTGCCAGTACTGCGGCACGCCGGAGGATCTGACCTTCGATCACGTCATTCCCCGCCACCGCGGCGGCGCGACGACATGGGAGAATGTCGTTGCCGCCTGCTCGCCCTGCAATTTGAGGAAGGGCGGCATGATGCCTGCGCATGCCAAGATGTGGCCGCTGCAGAAGCCTTTCCAGCCGACAGTGCACGATCTGCACAACAACGGTCGCCTGTTCCCGCCCAACCATCTGCATGAGAGCTGGATGGATTATCTCTACTGGGATGTCGAACTCGAACCCTGAGATCGTCCGAGAATTCGGGAGGCTGGCCGTCTGCAGCGACTGTCTGCGCTTCCGATGTTCACGGATACTTTGCTTTGCCACATGTCCTTATCGGAAAACCGGAACCACTTTTCCGGGACATGCTGGATGTCCGCTCCGCTTCGGTTCTCGACAATCACTCCTTATGACTCAGCCTGCCGAATTCTTTGAACGATCTCGCGTCGGCTCAGTCTTGGTGACTCAGTCTCGGGTGAGGGCGCCGCGGAAGGCGATAGCGGCCAAGACAAGGCTGGCGATGGCGTTCCAGCCGGCCAGCGACAGGCCGAGGATGCGCAGTGCGGCCTTGTCGCAGGATGGCGGCACGAATTTGTCGAGCGCGTCGAGCACGCCCTTGCCGCCGGTGTCGACCGGTCCGGCGCCCGCGGTGCAATCGGTCGGGCCGGCCCACCACTGCCATTCGACGCCGGAGTGGTAGACGCCGAGATAGAGGCCGTAGAGCATCAAGAGGCCGCCGACGGCCAGCAGGCCGCGCGTCAGCCAGCTAGGTGCGTGCAGCATCGAGGCAATCACCGCCAGCACCATCAGCGGCACGCCGATGTAGTAGGGTGTGCGCTGTTCCAGGCAGAGGTGGCAGGGGATGTAGCCGCCGAGATACTGGAAGCCGAGCGCCGAGCCGACGGTGGCGGCCATGGCGACGGCGAGGAACAAGGCCGTGCGCGTCCGCTGGCGTCCGGTGTCGGCATTCATGGTCGCGGTCATTTCGATCGGCTCCGTCCGGCTTGCGAAGGCTGTGTTCAGAACGCGTATTTGACGACGATATAGAGCAAAATCAGGGCAGCCGCCGCGCCGCCGGCGATCAGGCCAAGGCGCTTTTCGATGAATTCGCGGATCGGCTCGCCATAGCGGCGCAGCAGCCAGGCGAGCAGCAGGAAGCGGGCGCCGCGCGCCACGATCGCCAGCACGATGAACAGCGCCAGATTGACGCCGATAACCCCGGACAGGATCGTCACCACCTTGATCGGCGGCAGATGAGCAGCGCCCGAGGTGATCAGCATCAGGATGATGAAGCCGACGCCCGAAGAGGTGCGCAGCGCTTCGAATTCGTCATATTTGCCGTAGAATTCGAGGATCGGCCTCGCCACCGCGTCATAGGCGTAGTGGCCGATGAACCAGCCGGCGATGCCACCCAGCACCGAGGCGACCGTGGCGATCAGCGCGTAGCGGTAGGCGCGATCCGGCCGCGACAGCGCCATCGGCAAAAACAGCACGTCGGCCGGCACCAGGAACACCGAGCTTTCGACAAAAGCGATGAAGGCCAGCCACCATTCGGCGGATTTGCGGGCCGCCAGCGACAAGGTCCAGTCGTAAAGTCCGCGAAGCATCGGCACTCCTAATGCATGTCACCCAAAGGTGCGCAGCGTTTTCGGGACAACGGCGTGCACAAAAACCAGACCCAAAGCGCGCTATCGTCCCTTCAGACGTGCAGCACTTCGATGCGCCGCCTGTCTAGAAAGATTTTCCGCGCGGCACAATGGCAGCCCCGTCACGAAATCGAAAGGCGCAGTTTGGTCGCATCTTGAGGGCGCCGGAGAATTGGCCAGTTGACGAACAGGCCTCCAACCGTATAGTCCCGCGCCATCCAGGCCGCCCGGCCTGAGCCCCTATGGCGGAATTGGTAGACGCGCTCGACTCAAAATCGAGTTCCGCAAGGAGTGCTGGTTCGATTCCGGCTAGGGGCACCACCCTTCGCTCTTCGAGCTTCGGGTGGCAAAGCCATTCGAAGCTCGTTAGACGAAGGAGTGTCCTCCGAAGCCTTGGCGAAGGAGGACTGTTGACAGTTCGATTCAGAGCCGTCGAAGGGGCACCAATTTTACCGATGCTCACCGCATGTTGCCGGTATGGCCTTGCGAGTATCTGCCTGGCTGCGGCCAGACCGTCAGGCCGTGAGGCTCAACGCCAACCGGGATCTTCGTGACAGCGCCCGAGGTCGTGTCGATCATGTAGACCTCGCTGTCAAAGCGACCAGACAGCCACAATTGCTTGCCGTCGGCGCTGACATTTCCCATGTCGGGGCTGCCGCCACCAGGGATGAGCCATTGGCCGACGACCGAACGGGTGGCGAAATCGATGACGGTCACGCTGCCCGGCCCGTGTGCGCGGCCTTGCTCCATCTTGTGCGAGCCGCGATTTGAAACGTAGAGCTTTGTCCCGTCACGGCTCACGACAAATCCGTGCGTTCCGATACCGGTGGAGATGAAACCAATCTCGGAAAAGCTGTCTCCGTCGATCAGGAACACCCCGTCGTTCATCATGTCAGCGACATAAAAGACCTTGCCGTCGGGGGAAAGCCTGACGTCTTGCGGCATGCCCATCTTCGACAGGGCAAGGTGGCCGAGCACTTTTTGATTTTTCAGGTCCACCTTCAAGAGGCCGCCAGCGCCGTATTCGCATGTGAAGATGGCGTAGGCATTGTCGGCGGAGAAATCAGCATGATTGATACCGGGGCAGGTCGGCGTCGGGATCGCCGATTTGAGCGCCATTGTATGCGGATCGCGCAGATCGAGCCGCTCATAGGCTTCATCGACTATGACGGCCGCGCTTCCGTCCGGCATGAAGTACATGTTGTAGGGGTCATCGACTGGAATTTCGTGACCCGGTTTGCCGGTCTTGGGTTCAATGGGCGTCACGCTGCCCTTGTTGGTACCGCTGGCGTTGTTGGCGACCCAGAGCGTCTTCAGATCCCAAGACGGAACGACGTGCTGCGGCTTGCGCCCGACAGGGAATCTGTCGACCTCCTTGAGGGTCACGGTGTCGATGACCGATACGCTGTTGGACGAGCGATTTGGTACATAGACACGGGGCAGCGCGCCTGTCGTCGCCGGGCTCAAATGATCCGCCGTTGTCTGGCTGTAGATGTTGATCGGAGAGTGCGAAGGAGGCGGCTCGCTGCAATCTTCCGGGCACGATCCGGCAGAAGCTGATGTCGACGACAGCGCGAGCGAAAACATGAGCGGCGCGCAGAAGCTCTTGAACCACCAATATGCCTTGATCATTTGGGCTGCTGCTTTGCGATGAATCCGTGGATCGCTTCGGTCGTTCCATCAACGATCAGGTCTACGCCGAGTTGGCCGAACGCGGCCGACGATCGGGTCGGATCGCCGCCATAGACGCCGTCGTCGGCATTGAGCTTCGGGGCGGCCGCAAGGCGATCCTTGCGCACCATGGAAGGGTCGATAGCTAGCATGAGCGATGTGTCGGCCAATCCGGCGTGCGTTCCAACCTCAGGCTGCGTCGCGCCGGCCGACAAGAGCTTTTCGACATAGGCGCTCTGGGTGATCTGATAGTATTCGAGCGCCGCAAAGACCCGGACCGGGGTTTTGCGCCATTCGGCATTCAGGCGATCGGCCACAAGGCGCTCGTCGGCCTGATAGCCGCCGTGGTCGCCGATCAGCACAATGGTCCTGAAGCCATGCAGCTTGAAGCTGCGGGCCGCGGATTCAAGCAGCTGTTCGAAAGTCTTGTCGCTGATGGTGATTGTTCCGGGAAACCGCATATGGGCGGTCGGCGGGTCGATGGTCCCTTCCGGAACATAGGAGATCACCGGAGCGACCAACGCGTTGCCCAGCCTGCTGGCTATCTTTTCAGCCAGGAACTTGACCCGCACATTGTGCTTGCCCAAAGCTATGGCGGGACCACTTTGCTCAGTCCCACCTATAGGGACAATGATCGTCGTCGTCCCGGCAGCGACCAGATCGCGCAGTTCGGTCCAGGTATGGTCTTCAAGAAAGACCGACGCATTGGCGGCGTTCGCTGCCGACGCAAGACCCGACAGAAAGCAAAGGGCAATCACGGTGCTTGCGAAAGTGAAACCGTGTCGTGCGATCATTCCAGCCTCTAGATCCTACGCGGCATCCGAGCGCCCATGCCGGTCTGCCGATTTGCGCAATTTGTGTGAATGGCAGGGGTCTCGGCAAGGCGCCTGCCCATCCAGCCGCAGAAGTTCGAGATCATGGTCTACCGCCGCCCCAGCAAACTCTTCATGCGGTTGCGCAGCAAACGGGCCATGTTGCGGGTTTCGCGGTAGAGATGCAGCTGCGAGGCGGCCTGGCGGGTCAGGCGGTCGGCGTCCGGCGTCAGGCCGATCACCAGCGTGCCCATCGGCTTGCGCTCGGCCCATAGCCGGCTCATCACCGGATGGTCGGGAACCGCGCAGGAATCGGTCATCATGATGTTGGGATCGTCGAGATGCTGCCTGGTCACCTCGATCATCAGCAGCGTGCCGGGCGAATAGCTGGCCAGCGTCTCGTCATAGGCCGTCTTCCAGGTGTAGGCCACGCCGGCTTCGACGAAGACGATCAGACAAGCGATTGTGCGGCCGTCGAGCGTCAGCGAATGGATGCGGCACATGTCCTGCTCGGCCAGCCGGTGCACGGCCTCGCGGGCGAAGGCGGCGCGGTAACGATCGATCGCCATGGCGGTGCGTTCGCGACCCTTCCAGCCGGCCGCTTCCAAGGTCAGGAAGCCTTCGATGGCGTGGCGGATGTCTTCGGGGCCGCGCGCCACGACATGCTCAAGCTTGCCGAGGTCGCCAAGGCGCCGTTTCAGGCGGCGGAACTCGCGATAATGGTGTGCGCGCAGCGAGGCCTTCAGATAATCATCGCCATCGAGCTCGCTCTCCAGCGCCGGGCGCTGGGTCTGGCCGGTGGTGACCAGCATCAGGCCGCGCGTCTCGGCCACGGTGGCAAGCAGGCTCGCCACCGGGCCATCGAGCCGGATGTCGGGCAGGACGAACACTTTCGGCAGCTTGAGATGTGGGCGCGACAGCATCGAGAAGAAGTCCTCGATGACACCGACCGGATCGTCGCGGTCGACCAGCGGTGTGCCGAGCGGGCCGAACGGGCTCGACCATGTGCGCATCACCGGCACGCCGAGCGGCACCACCGGCCGTTCCACCGAGAACGGCACCAGAAGGCGCAGCCGGTTGCGGTATTCGTCGCCGTCGCGGATGACCGCCAGCCGCACCTCGCGATCCTCCAGCCGCGGCATGGCGGGCGCCAGGAAGCGCGGGTTGAAGAAGACGTTGGGCTCGACCGTGCGGGCGCAGAGATAATCCAGTTCCTCGACCAGGTCGAAGCCGGCCGATGCCGGGTAGATTGCGAGCTTGCGCTCGGGCCGGTTGTTGGCGAGGATCTCGATATGGGCCGGGTCGGCGTCACGGGCCAGCCCGGCAAGGCCGGACACCATGGCGCCGGCGGTGCCGCCGCTGGTTTCCTCAAGCAACGGGATGGCGGCCATCACGCGGCTCCTTTCGCAGGCACGAAGATGAGCATGACGATGCCGAGCTTGCGCCACACCGTGAAGGACAGCGCGCTGGCTTCGAAGATCATGGCAAAGGCGGTGGCCATGGCTGCACCCCACAGGCCGAACATCGGGATCAGCACCACGTTGAGGGCGATGTTGAAAGCCAGCGTCATGGCATAGACGGCGGCACAGATGTTCTGGTTGCCGCTCATCGTCAGCAGGCTTTCGCAGGGGCCGACAGCGGCCCGCGCCACGACGCCGAAGACGAGCAGGAACAGCAAGGGATAGCCGCTGCTGAATTCAGGGCCGAACAGCACCAGCATCGGCTCGCCCAACGCCAGCACCAGCAGCGCCATCAAGAGCGAGGGCCAGAACGTCCACGACACCGTCTCGCGGGCAAAGGCGGCGAGCCTTTGCGGGTCGCCATGGGTGAACTGCGCATAGCGCTGGGCAACGCCGGCCTTGACGGCGAAATAGACGAAATGCACCAGCGCCAGCGTCTTCACCGTGGCGAAATAGACGGCGACGTCGTTGGGATCCATATAGGCGCCAACCATCAGCACGTCGGCATTGGTGAGCAGGAAGAAGAAGCTCTCGACCAGGAAGATCGGCAGCGAGACGATGAACCATTGCGCGAAATGCACCTTCATCGGCCCCGCCGGGATCTGCCTTTCCATACGCTGGGTGACGCCGATGAGCTGGCCAAGCGTGGTGACATAGGTAGCCGCGATCGAGGCGAAGATCGCCGTCCTGGCATCGGGGGCGTAGCCGGCCGCCAGCATCAGCGCCATGAACAGCAGGATCAGGATGGGTCGCACGAGATAGGTCGGCGACAGCGCAAACAGCGCCCAGCTGTTGGCGCGTGCCAGTCCGGACAGAAGGTCGGACATGGCGATCATCGGCAGGCAGATGACGCCGAGGATGAACGGGATCACATAGTAGTTTTCGATCCAGGGTGCTGCCAGCCAGACGCCGAGCGCGCCGAGTCCGGCGATGATCGTGGAGGCGATCAGCACGAACAGGCGGCTGGCCAGCACGATGCCGCGCAGTTCGTCCATCAGGCCGCGCTCGCGGTATTCGGGAATGAAGCGGATGACCGAGGTGTGGAAGCCAAGGCAGGCGAGGTTGCCGACGATGACCATCGTCACCCAGACGAGGACGAAAATGCCGTATTCGAACGAGCCCATCCAGCGCGCCATCAACACCTGGCTGATGAAGGCGATGACGGCGCTGACGATGCGGATGGAGAAGGCGATGACCGACATGCGGCCGGCCTCGCCGCGCTCGTCGGCGGTGAACAGCACGGCGTCGATACGGCCAAGCAGCGGCCCCATGCGCAGCGCCAAACGCTGCGGCAAGAACCGCCCGGCTGTCGTGGCCGCGGAAAAGCGCACCCCGATTTCTCTCCGTTTTCCGCTTCTTTTCAGGCCTTGGTGTAGCCAAAACACATTAAGAAACGGTTGGGTGAGCCGCCGGTGCGCGGGACGCGCATTCGTCATGCCGGTGGCATGACGAAAGGCGAGCGAACGCCGGGAAGCATGGGAAGCCGGGTCGGCGTTGCGCTCGCCCCTCCCCCCGCAAGGGGGAAGGCCAGGCACCGGGTATATGCGGTGCCAGAGGTGTCACATGGGGAGTGTCACATC
>NZ_CP034453.1:6717272-6752707 GCF_003952545.1 Mesorhizobium sp. M7D.F.Ca.US.005.01.1.1 | reverse complement strand
CGTGCGCGACGCCGTGCTGGCGCGGGCCGAGCGGCTGTCTGCCGGCGCCCGCTCGATGCTCGACGCAGTGTCGGTGTTTCCAAGGCGCGCCGATGCGTGGGCGTTGCAGGGCCTGTGCGGCGTCGCCAGCGCCGGGCAGCTGGCGGAATGCGTCTCCGCCGGCCTGCTGGACGATATGGGCGACGGCTATGCCTTCCGCCATGAGATCGCCCGCCGCGCGGTGGAAATGATGCTGACGACGAGCCACAGGCGGCAATTCAACCAGCGCGCGTTGGCTGCGCTGCTCGAAAACAGCGATGTCTCCGCGGGTCGCCTGGTACATCACGCAGTGGAGGCGCACAATCTGGAAGCCGTGCGCGAACTCGCACCGCTTGCCGCGCGCGAAGCATCCCGCGTCGGCGCGCATCGCGACGCCGCCGGCTACTATGAGGTCGCCCTGCGGCATGCCGACAGCCTGCCGGCGGTGGACCGCGCCATGCTCTACGAGAAATATGCCTTCGAATGCCATCTCATTGGCCAGATCGAAGAGGCCATCGAGGCGCAGGGCCATGCGCGCCTCCTGCATCAGGCTCAAGGCAACAGGGCGAAGGAAGGCGACAGCCTCAGATGGCTGTCGCGCTTTGCCTATCTGATGGGCGACCGCAAGGCCGCCGACGTCTTCGGCGAGCAGGCGGTGGCACTGCTGGAAACCGAGCCGGCCGGCGCCGAACTCGCCATGGCCTACTCCAACCTCTCGCAACTGGCGATGCTGGCCGAGAGGCTGGACGAGGCCTTGCTGCTTGGCGAAAAGGCAGTCGGCCTTGCCGAGCGCATGAACCGGCCCGACATCGTCTGCCACGCGCTCAACAATCTCGGCAGCGCCGGGCAGTGGCTGGATCCGGCGGGGGGGCGGCTGCACCTTGCCCGTAGCCTGGAGATCGCACTCGAGCAGAATTTTCAGGAACATGCGGCGCGCGCCTTCACCAACAGCGCCTGCAGCGAGATGAACCAGCTTGGCTTCGACGCGGCGCAGTCCTTCCTCGATCGCGGCATCAACTATTGCGTTGAAAACGATCTCGTCACGTGGCGTGACTATATGCGCGGCGTGCTGGCGCAGCTGCAGCTGCGCCAGGGGCAATGGGAAGGGGCCGCTACCGAGGCGCTCGATGTGCTGTCCAACGACCATGCGACCATGCTGGTCCGCTATCCCGCGCTGATTGCGCTGGCGAAACTCCGGATACGGCGTGGCGATCCTTCAGCAGAACCGCTTTTCCAGGAAATGAAACAGTTCCTGGAAAGAGGAATGGAGCTGCAGCGGCTGGCGCCCTATGCGGCTGTCATGGCCGAGCAGGCATGGCTCGGGCAAGGCGACGGGCAAGAGGCGCTGCGGCTGATCGATCTTGCCGAGAGCCTGTCGCCGACACGGGCGGTTTTCAGCGAACTGGCGACATGGCGCCAGAAGCTGGCTCCGGATGGTGACCCCGGCGAAACATCAGGCATGGCAGCGCCCTACCGGCTGCTTCTGGCCGGAGACTGGCGGGCGGCGGCGGCACTTTGGGCGGATCTCAACGCACCCTATGAACGCGGGCTTGCACTCGCCCAGGGTGACGAGGAAGCGCAGCGTTCGGCGCTGGAGATTTTCGAAAACCTTGGCGCCAGACCGGTGGCCCAGCGTGTGCGCGAAACGATGCGGCGCAACGGCGTCAACATCGCCCGGGGGCCGCGCCGCACGACGCGCGAAAATCAGGCCGGCCTGACCCAGCGCCAGATGGAAGTGCTGCAGCTGATCGAACGCGGCCTTTCCAACAAGCGGATCGCCGAGCAGCTGACCATTTCGCCGAAGACCGTCGATCACCATGTCTCGGCGGTGCTGGGCAAGCTGGAGGCCGTTTCGCGCGGTGAAGCCACTGCGGCGGCACGCGATTCAGGGCTGCTGTAGGAAGTTTGTTCGGGAGGACGGGATCGAAGGTCGGCGATCCTTCGCGCTCCTCTGCCCTGCCTGGCATCTCCCCCTCGAGGGGAGATCGCCCTCTCCGAGGCTTTCGCCAATTGTCAAAGTTGAGGGTAGGGCGTCGCAACTGCCGATCTCCCCCCATGAGGGGGAGATGGCCGGCAGGCCAGAGGGGTGCTGTCCCGCCGACCTATCAAATGATCAGGCGAACGCGCCGTGGCAGTGCTTGTACTTCTTGCCGGAGCCGCAGGGGCAGGCCTCGTTGCGGCCGACCTTGCCCCAGGTCGCCTGGTTGTTGGGGTCGCGGTCCTCGGGAGCGACGACGGCGGTTGTCTCCGGGCGGACCAGAAGGGCGGTCTCGCCGCCTTCGAAGTCATTCTCGCCGGTGGTGCCGTCGATATGGGTGCCGAACATGTCGGGCGCCTCGGGTGGCGGGGCTTCGGCGGCCTGGCGGACCAGCTCGACGCGCATCAGCTGCGCAGTGACGGCCTGGCGCAGATTGCCCAGCATCGCCTGGAACAGCTCGAACGCCTCGCCCTTGTATTCCTGCAGCGGATCGCGCTGGGCGTAGCCGCGGAAGCCGACGACCGAACGCAGATGGTCGAGATTGACGATGTGCTCACGCCACAGATGGTCGAGCGTCTGCAGCACCACCGAACGTTCGACATAGCTCATCACCTCGGGACCAAAACGCTCGGAGCGCTCCTTGGCGGCGGCGTCGGCGGCCTGGGTGATGCGCTCGCGGATGTCGTCCTCTGCGATGCCCTCTTCCTTGGCCCAGTCTTCGATCGGCAGGTCGAGATTGAGGAATTCGGCGACCTCGGCCTTCAAGCCCGCGACATCCCACTGCTCGGCATAGGCGTTTTCGGGAATGGCCTTGGCGACGATCTCGTCGATGACGCCCTCGCGCATCTCGCCAATGGTTTCAGAAAGGCCTTCGCCATCCATCAGTTCGATGCGCTGCTCGAACACCACCTTGCGCTGGTCGTTGGAGACGTCGTCATATTTCAAAAGGTTCTTGCGGATGTCGAAGTTGCGCGCCTCGACCTTCTTCTGCGCCTTTTCCAGCGCCTTGTTGATCCAGGGATGGATGATCGCCTCGTCTTCCTTGAGGCCGAGCTTCTGCAGCATGCCGTCCATGCGCTCGGAGCCGAAGATGCGCATCAGGTCATCCTGCAGCGACAGGAAGAATTTCGAACGGCCGGGGTCGCCCTGACGACCGGAACGGCCGCGCAGCTGGTTATCGATGCGGCGCGATTCGTGACGTTCAGTGGCCAGCACATAGAGGCCGCCGGCGGCCAGGGCCTTTTCCTTCAGCCGTTCGACGTCGGCATTGATCTCTTTTTCCCGCGCCTCGCGCTCGGGTCCGGCCGGCATGTCGCCGAGTTCATCTTCAATGCGCATCTCGGCATTGCCGCCGAGCTTGATGTCGGTGCCACGGCCGGCCATGTTGGTGGCAATGGTGATGGCGCCGGGCTTGCCGGCCTGGGCGACGATCGCCGCCTCGCGCTCGTGGTGGCGGGCGTTCAGCACCTCGAAATCCGTGAAGCCTTCCTTGCGCAGGCGATCGGCCAGCTGCTCGGACTTTTCAATGGAGGTGGTGCCGACCAGCGTCGGCTGGCCCTTGGCGCTGGCTTCGCGGATCTCCCTGACGATCGCCTTGTATTTCTCCTCGACCGTCCGGTAGACCTCGTCGTCTTCGTCCTTGCGGATGACCGGCAGATTGGTCGGAATCTCGGTGACGTCGAGATTGTAGATGTTGCCGAACTCCTCGGCCTCGGTCAGCGCCGTGCCGGTCATGCCGGAAAGCTTCTTGTAGAGGCGGAAGTAGTTCTGGAAGGTGACGGAGGCGAGCGTCTGGTTCTCCGGCTGGATCGCCACATGCTCCTTGGCTTCGAGCGCCTGGTGCAGGCCTTCCGAATAGCGGCGGCCCGGCATCATGCGGCCGGTGAACTCGTCGATGATGACGATCTCGCCGTTGCGGACGATGTAGTCCTTGTCCTTCTGGAACAGCCGGTGCGCCTTCAGCGCATTGTTGACATGGTGGACGATGGCGACGTTCTCGACGTCGTAGAGCGACTCGCCCTTGAGCAGGTCGGCGTCGCGCAAAAGGTTCTCGAGCTTCTCGGTGCCTTCCTCGGTGAAGATCGAGGTCTTCTGCTTCTCGTCGATCTCATAATCCTGCGGCTGCAGCTGGATGATGAAGGTGTCGATGGTGTTGTACATTTCCGAACGGTCTTCGAGCGGACCGGAAATGATCAGCGGCGTGCGCGCCTCGTCGACCAGGATGGAATCGACTTCGTCGACGATCGCGTAATTGTGACCGCGCTGCACCATCTGGTTGCGCTCATACTTCATGTTGTCGCGCAGATAGTCGAAGCCGAGCTCGTTGTTGGTGGCGTAGGTTACGTCGGACGCGTAAGCGACGCGGCGCTCCTCGTCGGACAGGCCGTGGACGATGACGCCGACCGAGAGGCCGAGGAACTTGTAGACGCGGCCCATCCATTCGGAGTCGCGGGTGGCCAGATAGTCATTGACGGTGACGACGTGGACACCATTGCCGGCAAGCGCGTTGAGGTAGACCGGCAGCGTCGCGACCAGGGTCTTGCCCTCGCCGGTGCGCATCTCGGCAATGCCGCCATTGTGCAGCACCATGCCGCCGATCAGCTGGACATCGAAGGGGCGCATGCCGAGCACGCGGCGCGCTGCCTCGCGGGCAGTGGCGAAAGCTGGCACCAAAAGGTCATCGAGCGTGGCGCCGTTGGCGATGTCCTGGCGGAATTTCGCGGTGCGGCCGACCAACTCCTCGTCGGAGAGCGCCCGCATCTCGTTTTCCATGGCGTTGATCGCCTCGACACGAGGCCGGGTCGATTTGACCCGACGGTCGTTGGAGGAACCGAAAACCTTACGGGCGAGACCGCCGAGACTGACCATCCAATGGTCCTTTCGATAGAATTCTCAATCTTGAGATGAGCGCCGGCCGGCCCCATCAATTCCACGTGAACGTGGACAAACACAAAAAGCGCCCGGAAAACGGTTCTGGACGCAAAGTCGTTGGACAGATAAGAGGGGGCTCAACTGATGTCAACGCCGCGCTGGCCCTGCCGGTCGCGCCAAATTCCGCCACAATCTGGCTGATCTGGAAGCCACCCCCTCCTCACAATCCCCACCGGAGTCATCTTATGTCCTTGTTGTTCCGCCGCGCGTCGCTCGCCAGCCTTGGCTTGGCCTTCGGCCTGTCGGCCCTTTCGCTGTCGCCGCTGATGGCGCAGCAAACCGCTCCCGCTCCGGCGGATGCAGCAGCACCGGCCGCGGCACCGGTCGATCCGAATACCGTGATCGCCACGGTCAACGGCCAGCCCTTGACCGAAGCCGACCTGGTCCTTGCCGAAGGGGAATTGTCGCAGCAGTTCGCGCAGCTGCCGCCCGAGCAGCGCCGCGCCGCGGCCCTTTCGGCTGCCATCGAGATCCGCGTCATGGCCGCTCAGGCGGTCACGACCGGCCTCGACAAGGATCCCGATTTCCAGCGCCGTATGGCCTTCCTGCAGCAGCGCGCGCTGCATGGCGAGATGGTCGAGAAGGGTGTTGTCGACAAGGTCACCGACGCCGAGGTTCGCGCCCGCTACGACCAGGAAATCGCCAACACGCCGCCCACCAACGAGCTGCACGCCCGTCACATCCTCGTGAAGACGAAGGAAGAGGCCGAGGCGATCATCAAGCAACTCGACGGCGGCGCCGACTTCCAGAAGCTCGCCAACGAGCACACCAGCGATCCGTCAGGCAAGACCAGCGGCGGCGATCTCGGCTGGTTCGGACCTGGCCAGATGGTGCCGGAGTTCGACAAGGCGGCCTCCGCGCTCGAGGTCGGCAAATACACCGAGCAGCCGGTGCAGACGCAGTTCGGCTGGCATGTCATCAAGCTCGAGGACAAGCGCACCAAGCAGCCGCCGGCTTTTGACGACGTCAAGGACCAGGCCAAGCAGGCGGTCATCCGCGACAAGTACTTCGCGCTGGTCAAGTCGCTGCGCGGCGGCGCCAAGGTCGAGATCCCCGACGCGAACCTGAAGAAGGCGGTCGATACGCTGGAAAGCGCCAAGTAGGCCTGAAAGAATTTTTTGAAAGGGGCGCGGCAGCCAAGGGTTGCCGTGCCCCTTTTTTATCCGCCGGTATCGACCGGTTTTATCCAGCCGGCGCGGCTATGCCGCGCATCACGTAGTTGACGGCCTTGCGTATCGTCGCTTCGTCCTCGTCAAGCCGGTTGGTCAACAGATGCTTCCAGGCGAAGGAGGAGATCAGGTCGGAGACAACAGCTGAATCGATGTCGACGGCGATTTCGCCCCTTGCCCTGGCGCGTTCGACCATCTGGCCGGTATGGGAGCGTCGGCCCAGCGCATAGTCGGCAAGGGCCGCGGCCGCCGCATCATCCGACTGCGCCTCGGCGATCAGCGACCTGAACACGCTGCCCGACGATGTGTCGCGCCAGTGGGCGAACAGGTTCTTCAGGAAGCCGACGAGATCCTCCTCCAGCCGCCCGGTATCGGGAACGTCGACGCGTTTCTGGCGCTGGTAGACTTCGAGCAGCAATGCGGCCTTGCTCGGCCACCAGCGATAGATGGTGGGTTTGCCGGCGCGGGCCCGCCGCGCCACCGCCTCGATCGAAAAACCGGCATAACCGGCCTCGACCAGCACAGCCTCGGCGGCTTCGAGAATGGCATCGGCGCTGGCGGGGTTGCGCCGCGCACCGATCGATCTACGCGCCGGGTCGGCGTCCTCGGCCATGTCTGCCATCCTCGTCAACAATTTCGCCGGCAATATAGGTGAGGTCGTGGTGAAACGAAACGGACCGTTTTTGACGGGTCAAAGAATCGTCAGATGACGTTTATTGCATCGCTTGCGATGTCTCGGATTCGATGCGCCAGCCGCCGTTGGCCTTGATCAGGCCAAGCGTGACGCGCGCCTTGCCGGCCAGGCGTGCCGCCGACTTGTCCTTTGGAAGATAGTCGTAGCGCATCGCAAAGACGGCCTCGGCGCGATCCTGGCCATGTGGAGTGACCTCCAGGCTGCCTGATACCAGGCCAAGCGACCAGGAGGCCCATTGCGCGAACCAGTCGGCCTTGACCTTGACGATGGCATCGGCGTCGTAGCGGGCGCCGAAAATGGTGGCCGACGGGCCGTAGAGCCGCTTGACGGTCTCGCTCATCGCCTTGGTGTCCGGGGTCAGATAATCCTGGCGCAGGAATTTCTCGATCGATCCCTTGTCGTCGCCCACCGAGCGCTCGAGCACGGCAACTTCCGTCGAGGGTGCCGCAGCGGCGGCCGGCTTCCGCGGCTCTGCAGGTTGTCCGTCGGAGACAAATTCGAAGCGTTCGAGCAGCGAGCCCTGCTCCCAGGGGCGCTGGGCCTCGCGGGTTTGCGAAACCACGTCGCGGCGCACCGCGATCATCATGTCGTTGATGCTCTGGCCAGGTTCGGCGATGTGGCGCAGCAGGGCAGCGGCAAAGGGCGAGTTGCGCCCGCTTCCGTCCATGGCAACGGCACCTGGCGCTGTCGAGAAGGCAATGAACGAGCCGCGCGTCGAATCGAACTGCGCCAGCCCGGCCAGCGCCGTCGCCGAGCGCGTGGTGGCGGTGCGGCTGAGACTGCGGGCAAACGGATTGTTGCGGCAGGCATCGAGAAACACCAGGCTGACCTTAGTCTGCTGTTCCATGATGTCGAGGACTTCGTCGATCGGCACGGCCTCGAGTTGCAGCTTGACCGGCACGTCGAGCCTGGCGTCGACCGGCACGATGTAGTTGCGTCCGTCGACCTGCAGGCCGTGGCCGGCATAATAGAAAAGCCCGACGCCGGCGCCTTCGAGCGCGTCGGAGAACTCGCCGATGCTGCGTTCGAGCTCACGCTTGCCGAGATCGTTGCCCTCGATGACCTCGAAGCCGATGGAGCGCAGCTTGTCGGCGATGTCGAGCGCGTCGTTTACGGGATTGGCCAGCGTGCCGGCTTGCGCGTAAGTGCCATTGCCGATGACAAGCGCCACACGCCGTTGCGGCTGCGCATCCGCGCTCAGCAGCAAAAGTCCCAGAAATGCCCATGCGAGGATCGCAAGCCTGCCCATGGCCAGGATCATAACGCCATCGGCCCCGGCGGTGCCAACAGATTTGAAATGCAAGCTAAATCCCGAGTGGGCTCCCGCCCCCGGCAAGAGCGACGAAAACGCCCTTGCGCCCGCGCGGCGTATCGGGCAAACCGGCCTTTCCTTGCGATTTTTCCCGCCCGAGGCCCCCATGTCCACGACGATTTCGCCGCTTGCGCCGAAGAAATACCCCAAGATGCCAGAAATCGAGGGGGTGCGCATCGCCACCGCCGAGGCGGGTATAAAGTACAAGAACCGCACCGATCTGCTGACTATGGTCTTCGATGAAGGCACCGCGGTCGCCGGTGTGTTCACGAAATCGAAATGTCCCTCGGCGCCGGTCGATTTCTGCCGCCAGAATCTCGGCGCCGGCAAGGCGCGGGTACTGGTCGTCAATTCCGGCAATGCCAACGCCTTCACCGGCAAGAAAGGTCGGGAATCCACGGCCCTGACGGGTGAGGCGGCGGCGAAGGCGGCCGGCTGCAAGGCAAGCGAGGTTTTCCTGGCCTCGACCGGCGTCATCGGCGAGCCGCTCGACACCAGCAAATTCAGCCATCTGCTCGCGGGGCTGGTCAGCAATGGCAAGCCGGAGCTGTGGACCGAAGCTGCAAAGGCGATCATGACCACGGATACCTATCCGAAAGTGGCGACAGCGACCGTCAAGCTGGGCGACACCGATGTCACCATCAACGGCATCTCCAAGGGCGCCGGCATGATCGCGCCCGACATGGCGACGATGCTGTCCTTCATCGCCACCGACGCGCCGATCGCAGCCCCTGTTCTGCAGGACCTGTTGTCGCGCGGCACGGCCAAGACCTTCAACGCGGTCACCGTCGACAGCGACACCTCGACCAGCGACACGTTGCTGATCTTCGCCACCGGCAAGGCCGCCAAGCGCGGCGCGCCCGAGATAACCGACCCCAAGGATGCCCGTCTCGGCGCGTTTCGCCGGGCACTCGGAAAGGTGCTGAAATCGCTGGCGCTGCAAGTGGTGCGCGACGGCGAGGGCGCCCGCAAGCAGGTCGAAGTCACCGTCACCGGCGCCAAATCGGCGCGGTCGGCCAAGCGCATCGCGCTGTCGATCGCCAATTCGCCGCTGGTCAAGACGGCGGTCGCCGGCGAGGATGCCAATTGGGGCCGCGTCGTCATGGCCGTTGGCAAGGCCGGCGAACCCGCCGATCGCGACCGGCTGTCGATCTGGTTCGGCGACAACAGGCTGGCACATGAAGGCGAGCGCGACCCCGGCTACTCCGAGGCAGCGACGTCGGCCTACATGAAGCGCGACGACATCCGCATCCGCGCCGATATCGGCATCGGCCGCGGCAAGGCGACGGTGTGGACCTGCGATCTCACCAAGGAATATGTCGCCATCAATGGCGATTATCGGAGCTGATGATCTTGGGCTCCAGGCATCCGGCAAGCATGCTCGCGATCGTGCGCCGCTACGAGGCGGCCGGCTTTCGCGCCTGGCCGGCAGCCGCCGTCCACTATGACGGCACCTGGGTGGTGCGACTGACCGCCGGCCATCCGGCCAAGCGGCTGAACTCGGTCAACCCGCTCGATCCCGGCGACACCCAGCACATTGCCGACCGTATCGGCCGGGCCAGCCGCCGTTTCGACGCCTATGGCCGACCGCTGACGTTTCGCATGTCGCCACTGTCGGGTCCGGATCTCGCCAGCCATCTCGACCGCGAGGGCTGGAGCCGGTTCGACGAGTCGCTGGTCATGCGGCTGCCGCTGGCCGACGCGCAACTCGACGCCGCCATGGACCAGATTCCGCTGAAGGACATCAGCCGCTTCATCGGCGCGTCGCTCAAAGTCAGCGGTTCGGATGTTTCGCTGCGGCCCGGCCTGTCGGAGATCATCGGCGCCATCCAGCCCGAGGCCGGACTGTTCGCGCTCGAAGATGGCGCCGAAGCGTTGGCAACGCTGATCTGCGTGCATGACGGCGATCTTGCCGGCCTGTTCGAGGTCGCCACCGACAAGTCGGCGCGCAACAAGGGCCACGGCCGCAACCTGATCCTGTCGGCGCTGAAATGGGCGCGGCTGCGTGGGGCGCGGGAAGCCTGGCTGCAGGTCGAGGCCGGCAATGTTCCGGCGCTGGCGCTCTACCATTCGCTCGGCTTCGACGAAGTCTATCGCTACCACTACCGCCGGCCGCCGGGTCATGAATGAAGTAATGGCATGAATGATGTGATGACATGAGTGACGGGACGACCGCCGGCAAGCGCCTGCTCCTGGTTGCCGCCTGCGCGCTGGTCGATGCCGACGGCCGCGTGCTGCTGGCGCAGCGGCCCGAGGGCAAGCAACTTGCCGGGCTGTGGGAATTCCCCGGGGGTAAGGTCGAGCCGGGCGAGACGCCCGAACAATGCATCATTCGCGAACTGCATGAGGAAATCGGCATCGAAACCGATATCCCGTGCCTGGCGCCGCTCACCTTCGCCAGTCATTCCTATGATGACTTCCACCTGCTGATGCCGCTGTTCATCTGCCGCCGTTTCCGCGGTATCGCCCAACCTAGGGAAGGGCAGGCGCTGAAATGGGTGCGGCCAAAGCAGATGCGCGACTATCCGATGCCGCCGGCCGACGCGCCGCTGATCCCCTTCCTCATCGATCTTCTTTGAAGGCGGCCGCCCGCTGCCGGTCGAGGCGTCGTATCAGCCAGCGTTAATGGAAGATTTATCTCGCTGTGAAAAATTGAAGCAAGGTCGTATCGCGGCCGCGCCGCCGATTCGCTGGGGAGCGATAGCATGAGCCTAGACAGGGATTGGGACTCGATCCGGCCCGAGCGCAGCTTTCGCGCCGCCGACGCGGGCATGGGCATATTGCGGATCACGCTTTTGTTCGGTTCGGCCGCGGTGGCGCTGGCGCTGATCGCGGCCCCTTTCCTCGACAGCCAGACGCGCTCGCTATCGGCCCGCGATGATCTTGCCGGTGGGCTCGATATGACGGCCACCGGCTCGGTCAGCCATCGCGAAACCTACACGCTGCGCCGCAGCGTGCTGCAGCCGCAGCCCAGTTCGGTCTGCATCATCCGGTCCAATGGCAGAAGCAGCGGCGACTGCTGACATGGTTAAGAGATTTCGGCAAGGCGGCGGTTTCACCGCCTGTTAAGCCTTTGCCGTTAACCTTTCTTAACGGATCGGCGGTAATCTCCTGGCGAGAGGGGTCGAGGTCATGAAAGCAGTGCTGCTGGATTTTCTGAAGGACGAGACCGGCGCGACAGCCATCGAATATGGACTGATCGCGACCTTGGTGGGGCTGGGGATCATCACCGGCGTTGGTCAGTTCGCCAACTCGCTCACCTGGTTGTTCAGCGACAACAACAGCAGGCTTGCGAACGCCTTCGCACCCACGCCCTGATCCAACCTTTCCACACTTCCGGACAGGGATCATTGCCCGTCGGGCGCCTCCAGGATTGCCTTCAGCGAGACCTTGGCCGAACCCGGTTTCAGCGGCTTTTGCTGCGATGCGTCAGGCGCCCAACCAGACATCCAGACGATCGAGAAACTTGCCCTCACACGGCCGTCAGGGTCGGAAAACCGCTCGGCGTAGATTTCCGCCGCGCGGGCAAACAGCTTGCGTGAGCCCGGCCGCCGGCTGCGATCGGTGAGCGCACTGGTCTCGCCCATGGCCCGCAGATCCGCCATCAGGTTAAACAGGCTGGCATAGCGCACCGTCACCGTCTCGACGTCGGCGACCGGCAGAGCGAGACCGGCGCGCTGCAGGAGCGCACCGGCATCGCGCACGTCGGTGAACGGGGTGACACGCGGGCTGGCGCCGCCGTAAAGCTCGGTCTCGGCCGCAAGCAGGCTTTCGCGCAGCTCGAAAAGCGTGCCGGCGCCGGCAAAGGCGCCGAGGAAAAGCCCATCCGGCCGCAACGCGCGGCGGATCTGGATCAGCATGCCGGGAATGTCGTTCATCGCCTGCAGCGACAGAAGCGAGACCACCAGATCGAGGCTCTCCGGCTCGAACGGCACGGTTTCCAGCGGAGCGATCAAGCCGGCGCCGCCGCCGCTCAGGAAAGCCGTATCCGTTTCGACGCGGACAATGTCGGCGACCTTGCCGCTTTCGGCGAGCATTTCGGCTGCCGCCGGGGTCTGGCAAAACAGCACAGCCGCCTTGCCGAACCGGCGCTCGACGGCGCCCAGCCGGTCGGCAAGATCCTCGGCCGTACGGCGCATGAGGAAGTCCGCGCCGTCAACCGGATGGGTGAGCGCGCGCCGCTTGTGCGCCAGCCACAGAGAGGTATCCATTATCGGCTGCAACGGGCGGATCCTTGTTTGTCCACGCCCTGATATAGTTGGTATACTTGGCACGGAGAACCAACCACGTGGCCGATCCGATGTCCAAGATCAAGCCCGGCGAGATCAAGCGCTTCGCCCGATCGGCCCTCGGCTGGCCGGCGCGCATCCTGTTTCCGCCGGTCTGCGCTGGTTGCCGCCGGCATGTCTCGCAGCCCGGCGTGCTGTGCGGCGCCTGCTGGCCGAAGCTCAGGCTGCTGGAACGGCCATGGTGCCCGGTGATGGGCACGCCGTTCACCCACCATATGGGCGAAGGCTTTCTGTCGGCCGAGGCAATTGCCGATCCGCCGCCTTTCGAGCGGGCGCGGGCTGCGGTCGCCTATTCCGGAGTCGCCCGCCAGATGGTGCAAGGGCTGAAATACCAGGACCGCACGGATCTCGCGCCGTGGATGGCGCGCTGGATGGTGCGCGCGGGTGCCGATCTCATCGCCGAAGCGGATGTGGTGGTGCCGGTGCCCCTGCACTGGCGGCGCTTTTTCAGGCGGCGGTTCAACCAGTCGGCGGAACTGGCGAGGGCAGTGTCGGTGCTCAGCCAATTGCCCTTTGCGCCCTCGGCGGTGCGGCGCGTAAAACTAACCCGCCAGCAGGTTGGGCTGGAGCGGCAGGAACGCGAGGAGAATGTGCGGGCCGCCTTCCGAGTGCCCGCCGAGGCGGAAATCGAGATTGCCGGCCGCAGGGTGCTGCTGATCGACGATGTCTACACCACCGGCGCCACCGTGCGTTCCGCCACCAAGGCGCTGAAAAGGGGAGGTGCGGCCGCCGTCGACGTGCTGACCTTTGCCCGTGTGTTGCCGGGGGACTTCCGGGCGGACGAGTCCGCGACTATATAAGTCGGCAACGAACAGCGGAAATTCGTCATGGCCGATGTCACCATCTACACCCGCATGATGTGCAGCTACTGCACGGCAGCCAAGCGGCTGCTTGAGCGCAAGGGCGTCGCCTTTACCGAGCACGATGCCTCCTTCTCGCCGGAACTGCGCCAGGAAATGATTTCCCGCGCCCACGGCCGCTCGACTTTTCCGCAGATTTTCATCGGCGATACGCATGTCGGCGGCTGCGACGACCTGCACGAGTTGGAGGCCGAAGGCCGGCTGGACAAACTGCTCGCCAACGGCGCGACGATTTGAGGATATGACAATGGGTGTTTTCAAGGCGGCTGCGATCCAGATGCGTTCGGGCGAGAGCCCCGAGCGCAACGCGGTCGATCTCGAACGGCTGGTGCGCGAAGCCGCAAGCCAGGGCGCGATCTATATCCAGACGCCGGAAATGACCGGCGCACTGATCCGCGACAAGCAAGCGCGCGCCGCCTCCTTCACCTCCGAGGACAAGGACATCATCGTCTCGACCGCGCGCAAGCTGGCCAAGGAGCTCGGCGTTTTCCTGCATATCGGCTCGACCGCCATCCTGCGCGCCGACGGCAAGCTCGCCAACCGGGCGCTGCTGTTCGGCCCGGACGGCGCTACGCTCGCCACCTACGACAAGATCCACATGTTCGACGTCGATCTCGATAATGGCGAGTCGTGGCGTGAATCCGCCGCCTATGAACCGGGCGCCGAGGCCGTCGTCACCGAGATCGAGGGTGCAAAGCTTGGCTTCGCCGTTTGCTACGATCTGCGCTTTCCGCAACTGTTCCGCGCCGAGGCACTGGCCGGCGCAGATCTGCTTTCGGTGCCGGCCGCCTTCACCCGCCAGACAGGCGAGGCGCACTGGCACGTGCTGCTCAGGGCGCGCGCCATCGAGAACGGCGCCTATGTCGTCGCCGCCGCGCAAGGCGGCCTGCATGAGGACGGCCGCGAGACCTACGGTCATTCGCTGATCGTCGATCCGTGGGGCCGTATCATCGCGGAAGCCGCGCATGACGAGCCGGCGGTGATCGTCGCCGAGATCGACTCGGCGCAGTCGCTTGCCGCGCGCAAGAAGATTCCAAACCTCAAAAATGCGCGAGATTTTGCCGTCAATGCCGGCTTGGGCGAGGCGCCGCGGCTCAGGGGTGCAGCCTCTTGATCCGTTTTGCCCTGATCTGCGAGCACGAGCACGAATTCGAAGGCTGGTTCCGCAGCAATGACGATTTCGACACTCAGAAGAAGCGTGGCTTTGTCGACTGTCCGACCTGCGGCTCGCACAAGGTGCAGAAAGCGATGATGGCGCCGGCGGTCTCCACGGCGCGCAAGCAGGAAACGATAGCGCTCGCCATGGGCGAGGCGCAGAAGCAGGCTTTGGCGCAGCTGAAGGCGATGGCCGAGAAGGTGCGCGAGAATGCCGACTATGTCGGTGACAAGTTCGCCGAGGAAGCGCGCAAGATCCATTTCGGTGAAAGCGACGCGCGCGGCATCTATGGCGAAGCGACGCTGGAAGAAGCCAAGAGCCTGGCCGAGGACGGCGTCGAGTTCATGCCGATCCCGGTGTTCCCGGACGACCGCAACTGAGTTCCGAGAGAACTTTGACCCGAGCCCGGAAAGCTGAGCAGCGACGAGGTTCGGGGATATCGTTTCGCATTTTCCTGGACTGGCTGGCCGTAAGGTCCAGCGACAAGAAAACAGTCGGCGGAATGCTGATTATTTATGACGCCGACAAGGGCGACAAGAGTGCAGACAAGGTTGCCGCCGCACTGCACTTGATACAAGTCATGGATCCTGTTCGGTACCGGCGGGTAGTCCGGGATCTCAAACAAATCTGGATCACAACTATTCCCGGCGCCGCAGGACAGTTCGTGAGATCGACATCGACTTGCGAGCTCGATGAACGATTCGTGACGGGCGAACACATATCGATCGAGGAGGTGGCTGGCGCCATCGTGCATGAGGCCACGCATGCGCGTCTCGATCAGTGCGGGATTGGCTATGAGGAAAGATTGCGCACCAGGGTAGAGGAGGTGTGTATGCGTCGGGAGTTGGCATTCGCAGCCAAATTACCAGAAGGCGCGGGTATCCGGCGGTGGGTTGAGGCTCGGCAGAACGGGCCCGTTGATTATTCCAATGCGGCGTTCAATACGCGAGAGATTGCCGGAATACGGGATGCCATGATCCATCTTGGCATGCCGATATGGTTTGCGGACACGATTGTTTTTATCGGGCGGTTGCGACGGCGCGGGAGCGCAAAGAGGCAGGAGGGCAAAAGCGCCTCCGAGCCGCCGAACTGACCGTCCCGTTCCATCGTGGCGGGTTGTATTCACTTCCAAAAATGACCGATGTGTTCGTTCGCGGTCTCCTCTCCTGACGGCTAACTCAGGCTCGCGATCAATTTCTCAAGCAGGCGCGAAATCGTCTCCTGTTCGGCATGGGTCAGGCCGGCGAGAACTTCATGCTCATTGGCCACGTGGGCAGCAACAGCCTCGTCGATCAAAGCGAGACCTTTTTCAGTCAGTCTCACGACAATGCCGCGCCGATCGTTGGGGTGCGGCCCGCGCAGGATCAATCCGGACGTTTCGAGCCGGTCGAGCCGGTTGGTCATGGCGCCCGACGTGACCATCGTCGCTTCATAGAGAGCGGTCGGCGTCAGCGCGTAGGGTGAGCCAGCGCGGCGCAGTGTCGCCAGCACGTCGAACTCTCCCGACTGCAATCCATAGCGGGCAAACAACGGCGCCAGGTGCTCGCGGGCGATCAGCGATGACGCCTCGTTCAGCCGCCCGAGCACGGCCATAGGCGAGACATCCAGATCGGGCCGCTCCCGCCTCCATTGCTCGATCGCTCTTGCCGCCCTGTCCAACTGTCTCACCGCTATATATCTTGACGTTAAGAATCTTTCCGTTATCTTACCTCAAGATGCAATGCCGGCCAAGGGCCGCGCGCGACAGGGTTCGATGATGAAATTTCTCTGGGATTCGGCGCTCGGCCTGCTGATCGTCACCGGCGGGCTGCTCGGCCTGACACTGCCGTTCGGCAAGCTCGCCACGGCTGCCGGCGTGCCGGCCATGGTCTGGGCCTTCATCATCTCGCTCGGCGCCGGTGGCGTCTTGCTGTGCGTGCTCTTGGCTCGCGGTCAACGCGTCCGGCTCACCGCGCACAAATTGCGCTACTTTTTCGTCACCGCGGCGGTGTCCTATGCCGTCCCCAATCTCCTGATGTTCTCGGCCATCCCACATCTGGGCGCCGGCTACACCGGCATCATGTTCACGCTGTCACCTGTCATCACGCTGGTGTTCTCGATCCTGCTGCGTGTCCGGCGCCCCAACATGCTGGGCATTGTCGGCATCGCGGTCGGCTTTGTCGGCGCCGTCATGGTGGCGGTGACGCGCGGCGAGGCCGGCCAGCCGGCCGATCTGTTCTGGGTGGTGATGGGGCTGCTCATTCCGGTCAGCCTTGCCGCCGGCAACATCTATCGCACGGTCGACTGGCCGGAAGGCACCGGCCCGATCGAGCTTGCCGTCGGCAGCCATTTGGCGTCGGCGGCGATGCTGCTTGTCGGCATTCTCGCCCTGTTCGGCATCAAGGCCTTCGCTCCACTCGGCGGCGTGCCGCTGGTGGTGGTCGCGCAGGTCGCATCGGCATCGGCGATGTTTGCCTTCTTCTTCCGACTGCAGGCGGTTGGTGGTCCGGTCTATCTCAGCCAGATCGGCTATGTGGCGGCGGCCGTCGGCTTGTTTGCCGGCACAATCTTCCTCGGTGAACACTATCAGCTGCTGACCTGGGCAGGCGCACTCATCATCACCGCCGGCGTGTTCATCACCACCGTGGCGCAAAGTCAGCCCAGCAGGAAGGCGCAAAGCCAGGCGGCGTGAGCGCCTTCGCGCCTCAGCCGGCGCCGGTTTCGTTCTCTTCGCCACCGGGTTCGCGGTCCGCAGCGCCGACTTCCTGTTCACGCCGGCCATCGATCTGTCACGCTCCAGGGACGAGATCGTTTCACGGAAACGCCAAACCGCTCTAGTTTTTTTGTTTTGTCGCAATTCCCAAGGGAAAGCGCTATGCGCTTTTCCCGGGAAAACCGTGTCACACTTTTCCTGGAATTGCTTTTGGAGCAAGCCATGACCGAAGCAAAGGGTCCAGAGGGAACTCCTGTCGATGGCGCGGACTTTCGGGCCGCGATGCGGCTGATCGTCGGCAATGTCAGCGTCATCACCGCTGGCACCGGAGGATCGCTCAGGCCTGGTGGTCATTTCGGTCGTCTCGCTGTCGGCCGAACCGCCCAAGGTGATTGCCTGTGTCAACCGGTCATCGTCGACCTGGCCGGTGATCGAACGTTACCGGCATTTCGGCGTCAACTCGCTTGGCCCCCAGCATCAAAGGGTGGCCGAGCGGTTCTCCGGTTTCGGCGGCATCAAGGGCAAGGACCGCTATGAGGGCGCCGAATGGATGACGCTCAAGACCGGAGCTTTGTTGCTTTCGGATGCGGTGGCCGCCTTCGACTGCAGCCTCGACGAGATGATCGATCGCGGCACGCATTCGATCGTCATTGGCTCGGTCGAGGCCGTGCGCACCCACGATGCCGGCCACACCCTGGAGCTAATTCCAAGAGAAGTACGGTTGATCAGACCGAGCCTTTTTCCGCCAGGACCATGTAGTTGACGTCCATGTCCTTCGACCGCGCCCAGCGGTCGGCAAGCGGGTTGTAGGTGACGCCGGTGCGGTCGATGATGGTCAGGCCGGCGCCGCCAAGCGCCTTTTCGAGCTCTTCCGGGCGCACCAGCTTGCCGAACTGGTGGGTGCCACGCGGCAGCCAGCGCAGCACATATTCGGCGCCGATGATGGCCAACCCGAGCGCCTTCAGCGTGCGGTTGATGGTGGCCACGAACATGATGCCGCCAGGCCGGACCATCTCGCCGCATTTGGCGACGAACAGGTCGATGTCGGCGACATGCTCGACCACTTCCATGTTGAGGATGACGTCGAATTTTTCGCCGGCGTCGGCAAGGTCCTCGGCTGTCGTGGCGCGATAATCGACGCTGACATTGCCCTCGGCCGCGTGCAGCTTCGCGACTTCGATGTTTGTTTCGGAAGCATCCGCTCCAACAACTTCGGCGCCAAGCCGCGCCATTGGCTCGCACAAAAGGCCGCCGCCGCAGCCGATGTCGAGGATGCGCAAGCCCTCGAAAGGCCTTGCAGCGCGTGGATCGCGGCCGAAGCGCGCCGCTATCTGGTCGCGGATATAGGACAGCCGGACCGGATTGAATTTGTGCAGGGGACGGAACTTGCCGTTCGGGTTCCACCATTCGGCGGCAAGGGCGGAAAAGCGTTCCACTTCTCCGGCATCGATCGTCGATCGTCGGGGCTCTGGCATCGGTTGGTCTCCTCGAGCGCTAGGAAGTCGGGCGTGGGGCCGCGAATGTCAAGGCAACAATTTTCGATGCTGCCAAGGGGCTGACAGAGTGGCCGACCTACTTCGTGTCCAGCACGGCGCGCAGTTTCGCCGCCAGTTGCTCGATGGTGAAGGGCTTGGCCAGGAAGTGCACGTCATGGTCAAGCACGCCGTTGTGGACCACGGCGTTCCTGGTGAAGCCGGTAGTGAAGATCACCTTCAGCTGCGGCATGCGCGCGATTGCTTCTTCCGCCAGTTTTCGGCCGTTCATCACCGGCATGACGATATCCGTGAACAGAAGCGCGATGCCCGGGGTTTCCGCCAGCTTCTGCAACGCTTCCTGGCCGCCTGCGGCATCGATGACGGCGTAGCCGAGTTCGCGCAAGGCATCGGTGGTGGAGGCACGCACGCGGGCATCGTCCTCGACGACGAGGATCGTTTCGGTGATGGGAGCGGAATTCTCGCCTCGTCCCGTCGGCACGGCTGCTTCTTCGGCGCCAAAAAAGCGCGGCAAGTAGATCTTGATCGTCGTGCCTTCGCCGGGTTCGGAATAGATCTTGACGTGGCCACCCGACTGTTTGACGAAGCCGAACACCTGGCTCAGCCCCAGGCCTGTGCCCTTGTTGACCGGCTTGGTGGTGAAAAAGGGCTCGAAGGCCTTGGCGATGATTTCGGGGGGCATGCCCGAACCGGTGTCGCTGACGGCGATCATCACATACTGGCCGGCCGCGACCTCGGCATGGGTGGCAGCATAGCTGTCGTCGAGATGGCTGTTGGCGGTCTCGATGGTCAGCTTGCCGTCACCGCCCATGGCGTCACGGGCGTTGACGGCCAGGTTGAGAATGGCGTTCTCGATCTGGCTCGGGTCGGCATGGATCTTCCACAAGCCCCCCGCTAACACGGTTTCGATGCGGATGGTTTCACCGAGCGCTCGCCGGATCAGGTCCGACATGCCGGTCAGCAGACGGTTGGCGTCGACGATTTGCGGCGCCAGTGGCTGCTGGCGCGAGAAGGCGAGCAGCCGGGCCGTCAGATTGGCGGCACGGTTCGCCGCGTCGATTGCCGCTTCGATGAATTTTGCGATGTCGTGCTCGCCACGCGCCAGCTTGCGCTGGGCAAGGTTCATGGCACTGATGATCACCGCCAGCATGTTGTTGAAGTCGTGGGCGATGCCGCCGGTGAGTTGACCGACCGCCTCCATTTTCTGCATCTGGCGGATCTGGGATTCGGCCTTTTCCCGCGTCTGGATCTCATTGCCGAGCGCGATGTTCTTGCGCACCAGCTCATCTTGGGCGACAGCCACCTCGTGGAAGCGGCGGCGCGATTCCCTGATCGTGTAGGCGCCAAGCAGGAATATCGCCAGCAGCGCCGCCAGCGAACCGATGCGCAGCCAGGCCTCGACGCGGTCGGTGTTCTCGTCGCGCGCAGCGACGGCGGCGGCGCCGATGCGTCGGATCGTATCCATGCTGGTCCGGATTTCGTCCATGACGGCCTTGCCCTGACCGCTGCGGACCAGATCCAGCGCCTTCGTCGCATTGCCCTGGTCGTACAGGGCAATCGTCTCGGCCAGTTCAGCCTGCTTTTGCGAAAGTGCGTCCTTGATATGGTTGATCTGCTGGACGACCTGGTCGTCCGGGGCAGTCATGCTGTCGATGCGTGCAAGTTGCCCCGGAATGGCGCCGACAGCCCGCCGATAGGGTTCGAGATAGGATTTCTCACCGGTCAGCAGATAGCCGCGCTGACCGCTCTCCGCGTCTTGCGCCAGCGAAAGCAGGCCGGAAAGCAATTCTTGATATTCGATTGCCTCGCGCGCGGCGGCGCGATTGGCTCTCTGGCCCTCGACCAGCATGGCACGGCTGCCGACGATCAGCGCCAACACCGCGAAGCCAATGACAAGCGGGAGTGATTGCCATCGCATGGCGCGTCGAAGACGAGCAATCATCTGTAATACCGGACCAAAAAGGAATTTCCCGCGGGCAGCATTTCGTAGGCGGTGGCGGGGTGGAACGCAATATGCCGTCTTCTTGAAGCCGGCAATCCGCCGCCAGCCTTGCGAAACCTTCATCATTTGGCTAAGGAGGCCGCGCATTCAGCGGCCGGCGTCAGCCGGCCTTCCGCTTTTCGGGATTCCTGCTTTTTGGGCTGGGGTCCGGCTTCAGTCAAAGGCATTTCGCTTCCATGGCGCGCATCGTGATGAAATTCGGCGGGACCTCCGTCGCCGACATCGCCCGCATCCGCAATGTGGCGCGTCACGTCAAACGCGAGGTCGACGCTGGCCATGAGGTGGCCGTGGTGGTTTCGGCGATGGCCGGCAAGACCAATGAACTGGTCGGCTGGACGCGCGAGGCCTCGCCGATGCACGACGCACGCGAATATGACGCGGTCGTCGCTTCCGGCGAACAGGTCACGGCCGGCCTCCTGGCGATCACCTTGCAGAACATGGGCGTGCATGCCCGTTCGTGGCAGGGCTGGCAGATCCCGATCAAGACCGACAATGCGCATGGTGCGGCGCGCATCCTCGACATTGACGGTGCCTTTCTGATCAAGCGCTTCGGCGAGGGCCAGGTCGCGGTGATCGCCGGTTTCCAGGGCATCGGCCCGGACAATCGCATCGCCACGCTTGGCCGCGGCGGCTCCGACACCAGTGCGGTGGCCATCGCCGCGGCGGTCAAGGCCGATCGTTGCGATATCTATACCGACGTCGACGGGGTCTACACCACCGATCCGCGCATAGAGCCCAAGGCGCGGCGGCTGGCCAAGATCTCGTTCGAGGAAATGCTTGAAATGGCCTCGCTCGGCGCCAAGGTTCTGCAGGTGCGTTCGGTCGAGCTTGCCATGGTGCATAGGGTGCGTACCTTCGTGCGGTCGTCCTTCGACGATCCCGATGCGCCCGGAATGGGGGATTTGCTCAATCCGCCCGGAACGCTCATTTGCGACGAGGAAGAGATCGTGGAACAGCAGGTCGTCACCGGAATTGCCTATGCCAAGGACGAAGCGCAGATTTCGCTGCGCCGCGTCGGCGACCGGCCGGGCGTCGCCGCCGGCATCTTCGGGCCGCTGGCCGAGGCCAACATCAATGTCGACATGATCGTCCAGAACATTTCCGAGGACGGCAAGTTCACCGACATGACTTTCACCGTGCCGTCGGGCGATGTCGACAAGGCGCTGGCCGTGCTTGAGCGCCTCAAGGCGTCGATCGGCTACGATGTCGTGCAGTCGGAAGCCGGCATGTCGAAGGTTTCGGTCATCGGCATCGGCATGAGGAGCCATGCCGGCGTCGCCGCCACCGCTTTCAAGGCGCTGGCCGACAAGTCGATCAACATCCGCGCCATCACAACCTCCGAGATCAAGATTTCGATCCTGATCGACGGTCCGTACACCGAACTTGCGGTTCGTACTTTGCATTCCGTCTACGGTCTGGATAAGCAGTAGCGAGAACGATTTGAGTTGTTGCGTGTGCGCCGGTCGCAGTGGAAACTGCGGCGGGCAGAATGCCCATTGGAGAAGAAGCCGCGATGCGTGATCAGGCCAGTGGCCCGCGCGTTTTGCTGAAACGGCTCCGCGAGCTCATGCAGGAGCCGCTGGAGCCGCAGGAGCGGCTTGACCGGATCGTGCGCGATATCGCCTCCAATATGGTCGCCGAAGTCTGCTCGCTCTATGTGCTGCGTGCCGATTCGGTGCTCGAACTCTACGCCACCGAAGGTCTGAACCCGAACGCCGTCCACCTTGCGCAGTTGCGACTGGGGCAAGGCCTGGTCGGCACGATCGCGGCCAGTGCGCGGCCGCTCAACCTTTCCAATGCGCAGGAACATCCGGCCTTTGCCTATCTGCCGGAGACCGGGGAAGAGATCTACAACTCCTTCCTCGGCGTGCCGGTGCTGCGGGCAGGGCGCACGCTGGGCGTGCTGGTGGTGCAGAACAAGACCATGCGCCATTACCGTGACGACGAGGTCGAGGCGCTGGAAACCACCGCAATGGTGATCGCCGAGATGATCGCCACCGGCGATCTGGCGCGGCTGACCAGGCCCGGCCTCGAGCTCGATCTGCGCCGTCCGGTCAGCTTCACCGGCCTTTCCTTCAATGACGGCGTCGGACTTGGCCATGTCGTGCTGCATGAGCCGCGCATCGTCGTCACCAATTTGTTCAACGAAGACAGCGAGGAAGAGGTCCGCCGGCTCGAAACCTCGCTCGGCTCGCTCAGGCTCTCCATCGACGACATGCTCGAACGCCGCGACGTCGCCTTCGAGGGCGAGCATCGCCAGGTGCTGGAAGCCTATCGCATGTTCGCCAACGACCGCGGCTGGGTGCGCCGGCTGGAAGAGGCGATCCGCAACGGCCTGACCGCCGAGGCTGCCGTGGAAAAGGTGCAGAGCGACATGCGCGCCCGCATGCTGCACATGACCGACCCCTATCTGCGCGAGCGGATGAGCGATTTCGACGACCTCGCCAACCGGCTGCTGCGCCAGCTGATGGGGCGCGGGCCGGAAGATGTCGCCGCATCGCTGCCGAAGGACGCCATCATCGTCGCCCGTTCGATGGGCGCCGCCGAACTGCTCGACTATCCTAGGGACAAGATGCGCGGGCTGGTGCTCGAGGATGGTGCTGCGACCAGCCACGTCGTTATCGTCGCGCGGGCCATGGGCATCCCTGTCGCCGGCCAGATGAAGGGCGCGGTTTCCATGGCGGAAAACGGCGACGCCATCATCGTCGACGGTGAAGAGGGCGTGATCCATTTGCGGCCGCAGCCCGATCTCGAAGCCGCCTATGCCGAAAAGGTGCGTTTCCGGGCTCGCCGGCAAGAAGTCTATCGCGAGCTGCGCAAGAAGCCGTCGACGACCAAGGACGGGGTCCAGGTCGATCTTTTGATGAATGCCGGCCTTGCCGTCGACCTGCCGCAGCTTGCCGAAGCGGGTGCGGCCGGCATCGGCCTGTTCCGCACCGAACTGCAGTTCATGGTCGCTTCGACATTTCCCCGTGCCGAGGCCCAGGAAAAGCTTTACCGCGACGTGCTCGAGGCAGCGCGCGGCAAGCCGGTCACCTTCCGCACCATCGATATTGGCGGCGACAAGGTGCTGCCCTATTTCAAGGGCGCGATCCAGGAAGAGAACCCGGCGCTCGGCTGGCGGGCGATCCGCCTGACGCTTGACCGACCGGGGCTGCTGCGCACCCAGATCCGCGCGCTGCTCAAGGCCAGTGGCGGGCGTGAACTCAAGCTGATGCTGCCGATGGTGACCGAGCTTGGCGAGATCGCCCAGGCGCGCGAGATCATCGACCGCGAGGTGCGGCATCTCTCGCGTTTTGCCCATCATTTGCCGACCAGCCTGAAGCTGGGGGCGATGCTTGAAGTGCCATCGCTCTTGTTCCAGCTCGATGAACTGATGAAGGCGGTCGACTTCGTCTCGGTCGGTTCGAACGATCTGTTCCAGTTCGTCATGGCCGTCGACCGCGGCAACACGCAACTCGCCAACCGCTTCGACACGCTGTCGGCGCCGTTCCTGCGCGTCCTGAAGCAGATCGCCGATGCCGGCGTCCGCAACCACACGCCGGTGACCCTGTGCGGCGAACTCGCCGGCAAGCCGATTTCGGCTATGGCGCTGATCGGTCTCGGCTTCCGCTCGATCTCGATGTCGCCGGCCTCGATCGGCCCGGTCAAGGCGATGCTGACGGAACTGCCGCTGGATGAGTTGGAGGCGTTCTTCGACGACAATCTGATGGCGCCGGCGCAAGGCTTGCCGATGCGGGCGCTGCTGCAGGCCTTTGCCGACGACCGTTCGATTCCATTGTAGTACCCTCATCATGGTCAACCTGCCCCGCGATCGTATGGATCAAGTCGTCAAGCGTTTCGAGATGCTCGAAGCGCAGATGTCGGCTGGCCCGGCGCCGGACGCCTATGTGCGGATGGCGTCCGAATATGCCGAAATCCAGGACATGGTGGCCAAGGTCAGGGCACTGCGCCTGGCCGAGCATGAGCAGGCCGACCTCCAAGCCATGCTTGCCGACAAGGGCACCGACGCCGAGATGCGGGCGCTCGCCGAGGCCGACCTGCCGGAGGTCGAGGAACGCATCGAGGCGCTGCAGAAGGACATCCAGATCCTGCTGTTGCCCAAGGATGCCGCCGACGACAAGAACGCCATTCTCGAAATCCGCGCCGGCACCGGCGGTGATGAGGCCGCCCTTTTTGCCGGTGACCTTTTTCGCATGTATGAACGCTACGCTGCCGAACGCGGCTGGCGTTTCGAGACGGCCTCAGCCAGCGATGGCGATGCCGGCGGCTACAAGGAAATCATCGCCACGGTGTCGGGCAAGGGTGTCTTTGCGCATCTGAAGTTCGAATCCGGCGTGCACCGCGTGCAGCGCGTGCCGGCGACCGAGGCGAGCGGGCGCATCCACACGTCGGCGGCAACCGTCGCGGTGCTGCCCGAAGCCGAAGAGGTCGACATCGACATCAGGGCCGAAGACATCCGCATCGATACGATGCGCGCCTCGGGCTCGGGCGGTCAGCACGTCAACACCACCGATTCGGCTGTCCGCATCACCCATTTGCCGACCGGCATCATGGTGGTGCAGGCGGAAAAGTCACAGCACCAGAACCGTGCCAAGGCGATGCAGATCCTGCGGGCCCGGCTCTATGACCTGGAACGCGGCAAGGCGGACGAAGAGCGCTCGGAATCGCGCAAGTCACAGGTCGGTTCCGGTGACCGCTCGGAACGCATCCGGACCTATAATTTTCCTCAAGGCCGCGTCACCGACCACCGCATCAACCTGACGCTCTACAAGCTCGACAGGGTGATGATGGGCGAACTCGACGAAATCATCAACGCGCTGATCGCCGATCATCAGTCGAAGCTGCTCGCCGATATCGGCATCGATGGCTGATCAACTGCCCGAGACGCTGGGGCAGTCGCTGCGGGAAGCGCAGGCTCGGCTTGCCGCCGCCGCTGTCGATGATCCGGCCCTCGATGCGAGGCTGATCGTCGAGCATTTCTCCGGCACGACACGCACGCAAGCCATCGCGGACCCCGAACGCAAGGTCGACGCTGGCATTGTTGCCGAAATCGATGCCGCCTTAAGACGCCGCGCCGGCGGCGAGCCGGTGCACCGCATCCTCGGCTATCGAGAATTCTACGGTTTGCGCCTGTCGCTGTCGCCGGAAACTCTGGAGCCGCGGCCCGATACCGAAACGCTGGTCGAAGCGATGCTGCCTTTCGTCAGGGCCGTGGCGGCCCGGGAAGGCGAATGCCGCATCCTCGATCTTGGCACCGGCACCGGCGCCATTGCACTGGCGCTGCTCAGCGCCGTGCCGACAGCGATCGCCACCGGCGTCGATCTGTCCGCGGGCGCGTTGGCGACGGCAGCCCGCAATGCCGGGCAACTGGGCCTTGCAGGCCGGTTCACGGTGCTTCAGTCGGACTGGTTCGAAAAAGTTTCCGGCCGGTACCATGTAATTGCCGCAAACCCTCCCTATATACCCTCGGAAGACATTGGAAATCTGCAGGACGAAGTCCGCAATTTCGACCCGCGCTTGGCCTTGGATGGCGGCGCGGACGGTCTGAACCCCTACAGGATCATCGCCGCGGAGGCGGCAAGGTTTTTGGAAACTGAAGGCAGGATTGCGGTCGAGATCGGCCACACGCAGCACAATGAGGTCTGCGAGATATTCGCTGCAGCCGGCTACGTCCCGGGCGGTGCTTTTCGTGACCTCGGCGGAAACGACAGGGTTATTGTCTTTGAAAGGATAAAGCCTTGACGCAGTGCAAAAAAGCGCTTGGCAATACCGGGGAATACGGCTAGGGTCGCCTTAACCGGATGAGACGAAGCAGGCAGTGCTCTTAGCGATTCGGTTTTCCTTGGAAATAGCTGCCTTCTTGCGCAAACGATGCCCAAGCTTCGTGCGGGAATCGTCCGGCAAGTGATGTAACCGGAACAGGATGGCACGTGGCGCCAACGCAATCGATGCGGGCGAACGCCGGTGAAGAGACGAAACGGCTGGCTGCATGAGCGCCTCCGTTCGTGAAGAGTTTTTCGAAAATTTCAAAATGAAGAGAGTTTGATGAGGCCACAACAGCAGAACAGGCGCATGCGCGGTCGCAACAACAATGGCGGCGGCGGTGGTAACAATAACAATAATAACAACAACAACCGCAAGGGACCAAACCCCCTGACGCGCAACTACGAGAGCAATGGCCCGGACGTGAAGATCCGCGGTTCGGCTCAGCAGATCGCCGAAAAATACGCCACCCTTGCCCGTGATGCGCACAGCTCCGGCGATCGGGTCATGGCGGAGAACTATCTCCAGCATGCCGAACATTACAATCGCATCATCGCAGCCGCGCAGGCGCAGATGCCGATCCAGAACGCGCAGCAGAATCGCGATGATTTCGACGATGACGGCGACGAGGATCGCGACGATTTCGACAATGGCGGCAACAACAGCAACACTGTTTCCGATGCTCAGGTTCCGGTGGTCAACCATGGCGCCGGGCCGCAGCCGGTCATCGAAGGCATGCCGGCCGAGGTCGCGCTGAACCGGGAAGGTGGCCGCGACAATCGCGACAATGCCGGGCGTGACAATGGCGGGCGCAACAATGGTGGCCGCGACAACAATGGCGCACGCCATCGCGATCGTCGCCCCAATGGCGGTTACGGCCAGAACGGCCAGCGCGACTTCGGTTCGTCCGCCGAGCAAGGTGGTCAGCCCCAGAGCAACGAGACCCCGATCCAGGGCGAAGCCGCTTCGCCGACCGAGTCCGTTGCCGCGGCTGAGCCGGCTCCGTTGTTCGAGAACCTGTCGCCGGCGGATCTTGCCGCCCAGGCCGAGCTCAACGAGGCGGCCGCCGAAAGCGGTGCTGCCCGTCGCCCGAGGCGTCCGCGCCGTCCGCGCGTCAACGCCGATCAGATTGACGGCGGCGACAATGCCAATTCCGGGGCCGACGCCAGTGAGGCTGCTGCGGCCCCGGTCGACAGCGGCAATGCTGAACCGGTCATTGTCGATATCGACAACTGATAGAACGACACTTCAAGACGTTGAGCGGCGGGGAGAAATCTCCGCCGTTTTTGTTTTTGCGCGGCGATGGAATATTATGCGTTGACCGACATCAAGGCGTCTTGAGACAGCATGGCCTATGCACCATATCTCGGCTGAACAGGATCCGGCTCGAATGGGCGGGTCCGTCACCGCAATCTGATCCGGTGCCGCAAAGCGGGCCGGTGATGGAAGGAGACAGATATGAACCTTGAGAAATACTCCGAGCGTGTGCGCGGCTTCATCCAGTCCGCGCAGACCATGGCGCTCTCCCGCAACCACCAGCAGTTCACCCCCGAACACATCCTGAAAGTGCTCGTCGACGACGACGAGGGCCTGGCCGCGTCGCTGATCGAACGCGCCGGCGGCAACGTCCGCGACGTCAAGCTTGGCGTCGAGACGGCGCTCGAAGCGATGCCCAAGGTCGAGGGCGGCAATGGCCAGCTCTATTTGGCGCAGCCGCTGGCAAAAGTGTTTTCGACCGCCGAGGAATTGGCCAAGAAAGCCGGCGACAGCTTTGTCACCGTCGAGCGGCTCTTGCAGGCGCTCGCCATGGAAAAGTCGGCCAAGACCGCTGACATACTGGCCAAGGCCGGCGTCACCGCGCAGGCGCTCAACCAGGTCATCAACGACGTCCGCAAGGGCCGCACCGCCGATTCGGCGAGTGCCGAACAGGGCTACGATGCGCTGAAGAAATACGCGCGCGACCTGACCGCCGATGCTCGTGCCGGCAAGCTCGATCCGGTCATCGGTCGTGACGACGAGATCCGCCGCACCATCCAGGTGCTGTCGCGCCGCACCAAGAACAATCCGGTGCTGATCGGCGAGCCGGGCGTCGGCAAGACGGCGATCGCTGAAGGCTTGGCGCTGCGCATCGTCAATGGCGACGTGCCGGAATCGCTGAAGGACAAGCAATTGATGGCGCTCGACATGGGCGCGCTGATTGCCGGCGCCAAATATCGCGGCGAGTTCGAGGAGCGGCTGAAGGCCGTTCTCTCCGAAGTCACTTCGGCCAACGGCAATATCATCCTGTTCATCGACGAGATGCACACGCTGGTCGGCGCCGGCAAGGCGGATGGCGCCATGGATGCGTCGAACCTCCTGAAGCCGGCCTTGGCGCGCGGCGAGCTGCACTGCGTCGGCGCCACCACGCTCGATGAGTACCGCAAGCATGTCGAGAAGGATGCAGCCCTTGCCCGCCGCTTCCAGCCGGTGTTCGTCGACGAGCCGACGGTGGAAGACACCGTTTCGATCCTGCGCGGCCTGAAGGAGAAGTACGAGCAGCACCACAAGGTGCGCATTTCGGATTCGGCGCTGGTGGCGGCGGCGACGCTGTCCAACCGTTACATCGCCGACCGCTTCCTGCCCGACAAGGCAATCGACCTGGTCGACGAAGCCGCATCGCGGTTGCGCATGCAGGTTGATTCCAAGCCCGAGGCGCTGGACGAGATCGATCGCCGCATCATGCAGCTCAAGATCGAGCGCGAGGCGCTGAAGGTCGAGACGGACGAGGCCTCGAAGGACCGGCTCGCCCGCCTGGAAAAGGAGCTCGTCGGCCTCGAGGAGGAATCGACCGAGATCACCGCCAAGTGGCAGGCCGAGAAGCAGAAGCTCGGGCTGGCCGCCGACCTCAAGAAGCAGCTCGATGAGGCGCGCAACGACCTCGCCATTGCCCAGCGCAAGGGTGAATTCCAGCGCGCCGGCGAGCTTGCCTATGGCAAGATACCGGAACTGGAAAAGAAGCTGAAGGAGGCCGAGGCCCAGGACGGCAAGGTCGGCATGGTCGAAGAGGTGGTCACACCCGACCACGTCGCCCATATCGTTTCGCGCTGGACCGGCATTCCGGTCGACAAGATGCTGCAGGGCGAGCGCGACAAGCTGCTGCGCATGGAAGACGAGATTGGCAAGCGCGTCGTCGGCCAGGGCGAGGCGGTGCAAGCCGTTTCCAAAGCGGTGCGGCGCGCCCGCGCGGGCCTGCAGGATCCGAATCGGCCGATCGGCTCGTTCATGTTCCTCGGGCCGACTGGTGTCGGCAAGACCGAACTGACCAAGGCACTCGCGAGCTTCCTGTTCGACGACGAGAGCGCGATGGTGCGCATCGACATGTCGGAGTTCATGGAGAAGCACTCGGTGGCCCGGCTGATCGGCGCGCCTCCCGGCTATGTCGGCTATGAGGAAGGCGGCGCGCTGACCGAAGCGGTGCGGCGGCGGCCCTATCAGGTCGTGCTGTTCGACGAGATCGAGAAGGCGCATCCGGATGTCTTCAACGTGCTGTTGCAGGTGCTCGATGACGGCCGTCTGACCGACGGGCAGGGCCGCACGGTCGATTTCCGCAACACGCTGATCATCATGACCTCGAACCTCGGCGCCGAATATCTCGTCAATCTCGGCGAGGACCAGGATGTCGATGAGGTTCGCGACGAGGTGATGAATGTCGTCAAGGCGTCGTTCCGGCCGGAGTTCCTCAACCGCGTCGACGAGGTGATCCTGTTCCACCGGCTGCGCCGGCAGGATATGGGCCGCATCGTCGAGATCCAGCTCAAGCGGTTGGAGAGCCTGCTTGTCGACCGCAAGATCACGCTGTCGCTGGACCAAGAGGCGATCGACTGGCTGGCGGCCAAGGGCTATGAGCCGGCCTATGGCGCGCGGCCGCTGAAGCGGGTGATGCAGAAGGAATTGCAGGACCCGCTGGCGGAGAAGATCCTGCTCGGCGATATCCTCGACGGCTCGACCGTCAAGGTCACAGCCGGTTCCGACCGGCTGAACTTCCGCTCGAAGCCGACGATCGTCGCGGCGGAAGCGGCAGCCTGATCCAAACGCCGCGCGTCCATCCTGGACGCGCGGCGTTTTTTCGTATGAAGAGCGGGCGCGGATGACACTGGACGACTACAACAGCTTCTGCGCCTCGCTGCCCTCGACGAGCCATGTCGTCCAGTGGGGCGGCGCCCATGTCTGGAAGGTCGGAGCCAAGGTCTTCGCGATCGGCGGCTGGGACCAGGGCCAGCAGCTCTTCGTCACCTTCAAATGCTCCGATATCGCCTATGATGTGCTCAAAGAGCAGCCGGGCCTGCGGCCCGCGCCCTATCTTGCCTCGCGCGGCATGACGTGGATCCAGCGTCGGACAAGCCAGAGCATGGATGATGCTGCGCTGAAGGACTATCTGCGCGAGAGCCATCGCCTTGTCGCCCTGAAGCTGACCAGGCAGGCGCGCAAGGAATTGGGACTCGCCGCAAGCTAGCTAATATTCCTCGAGGCGCCGGAAAACCGCCATCTTCATGCCCGGTTCATGTTGGAACCATATGGTGGGTAACTGGTTTGCTGGCGAAGGGGTTCGCCTTGCAGGGACACTGCCGGGCGGCGGCAATTACGGACCGGAGAGTTTGGCTACCATGTTCCGCACGATCTTGACCCTTTCGGCGCTCGCAGCCGGGATGTCCTTTTCAGGCGCGCTCGCCGCCCCGACGCAGGACAGCGCACCGCCGATTGTCCGAGCCGCCAATGATGGCGGCATCCTGCTCGCCCAGGACGGCAATGTGGACATTTATTACGACGCCAGGGGCAACCGCGTTATCGTCGACGCCGATACCGGCAAGGTCATCGCCATCCAACCGCCGCAGACCCGGCTCGACCGTCGCGCGTTGCGTCGAGAGACACGTCTGCGCGAGTTGGGCCGCGCCCCCGACGGCAACGACCGCTACTATCTCGACGATCCGGAAGACATGGCGCGGTTCCGTCGCAAGCAGTTGGAAGAGGAAGGCCGGGTTATCCCGCCGCCGGCGGACGAATACGATCCCTATGGGGACAATTCCGTGGAAGCCAATCCGCCGGCACCGCAGGACGATGGCAGCTACGACAACAATTATCCCGACGCGCCGCAGCCGGCAAAGCCGGGTACCATCAAGCGCCAGCCGCTGAACGAGGCCTCGATAGACCCGGCCCAGCCGGCATCTCCCACCGAAGAGGCGCTGCCCGCCGATCAGGCGGCTCTGCCGCCGAAGGCTGGCGGCAAGACCACTGTTGCCCCGGCGCTTTCGCTGGGAGCGCGCCAGGATGTCGCCGCACTTCAGGTGCTGCTCGACCGCGGCGGCGCTTCGCCTGGCGTCATCGATGGGCGTTTCGGTTCGAATGTCGACAAGGCACTCGCCGCCTACAACCAGATCACCGGCAGCAATCTGCGATCGACCGACGCGGTCGGCATCCAGGCGGCACTGGCGCAATCCGGCGGCGATGCCTTCGCCAACTACACCATCACACCGGAGGATGCGGCCGGTCCCTATGTCGCCTCGATCCCTGAAGATTACAGCCAGAAGGCGCAGCTCGACCGCATGGGCTACACGTCGGTGACCGAGGCGCTGGCCGAGCGCTTCCACATGGACGAGAATTATCTCAAGGCGCTCAACCCGGACGTCAACTTCAATCGCCCCGGCACGATCATCAAGGTCGCCAATTTCGGCAGGCTGGTCTCGACGCCGGTTGCCCGCATCGTTGCCGACAAGGACAAGAAAGAGGTTTTCGCCTATGATGCCGGCGGCAAGCTGGTGGCAGCCTATCCCGCCACCATCGGCTCGTCGGATACGCCGTCGCCGTCCGGCACGCATACGGTGTCGCGCGTCGCGCTCGATCCGAACTACACCTACAACCCCAGCATCAATTTCAAGCAGGGCCAGAACGACAAGGTCCTGACCATTCCGCCTGGCCCGAACGGCCCGGTCGGCTCGGTCTGGATTGCTCTGGACAAGCCGACCTACGGCATCCACGGCACGCCGGATCCATCGAAGATCGGCAAGACCGAAAGCCATGGCTGTGTGCGCCTGACCAATTGGGATGCGCGGGAACTGGCCAAACTCGTTTCGCCCGGTGTCACGGTGGAGTTTGTCGGCGGACCTTCAGCCGATGACCTTGCGCAGCAGTGAACTCCGAAGTGCGGCGGCATAGACCAACTGCACGATCAGAATGAAGCCGATGCCGAGCAGTGGACTGATGAGTGAGAGTGCGGCGCCGAGCGCCCACAGGATCTGCGCCTTGACGATGCGCAGATAGACCGTGCGTTTGGTCTCCGCGTCGACATCCTCTGCCACGAAGCCGTTTTTCTCCGCATAGCGCCAACTGGCGAACAACGTGACGCCGAGCATCAGCAGATTGAGCCAGTAGACCAGCACCGCGGTTCTGAACTCGAGGAAGTCGGCCAGCAGGTCGGTCGAGAACGGCAGCAGGGCGATGAAGGCGAGAAAGCAGAGGTTCAACGTGGCAAGCCGTCTGTCGGACTTGGCGATCAGACCATGCTGCGCCTGCTGGCCAAACCAGAAGATGGTCAGCGTCAGGAAGCTCAAGGCATAAGTCAGGAAACGCGGCGCCAAGGCAGCGATCGCGGCAAGCAACTCGCGTTCGGAATGGATCGCCTCGTGCGCCGGCACCCTGATTTCGAGAACGATCAGGGTGAGCGCGATGGCGAACACGCCGTCGGTGATGCCGACGATACGGCCGCGTCCCTCCGCCGATGCTTCAAGTGGCCGCTTCATCGATGTCTCCCCGCCTGCACCTTTTCCAGAAAACCTAGCATGGCTGCCGCCGTTTGCATCCAGATAGGGAGCGACCCTGGCCGACGGGCTGGTTTCAGTGACTGCAAGCCACTGGCTGGTTGTTGCCGGTGCACTGGAGGTCTAAGCAAGGTTCCATGCATTCACCCAGCGAAGCCGCCGCCGTCCCGCTGACCAGCCCGGTCACGAATGGAACGTTCTGTCCGCAATCGCAGCGGCGATTCGTGCTGATCGCGGCAATCCTGGCCTCGGCGCTCGGCTTCATCGACGGTTCGATCCTGGCCATCGCCACGCCGGCGATCCGCGTCAACCTCAGCGCCAGCCTGGCCGAGGCCCAGTGGATTTCCAATGCCTATGCATTGACGCTCTCGGCGCTGATCCTCGCTGGCGGCGCTGCTGGCGATCGATTCGGCCTCCGCCGCGCCTTCGTGGCGGGCATTGCGTTGTTCATTGTCGCGTCGCTTGCCTGTGCGTTGGCGCCAAATGCGGTGGTGCTGATCGCATTTCGTGCCGTCCAGGGCATTGGTGCGGCGATCATGGTGCCGGGCAGCCTCGCCATCATCGCCAAGGCCTACCCGAAAAAGGAACGCGGCCGCGCCATCGGCATCTGGGCTGCGGCTTCGGCGCTGACCACGGCACTTGGCCCGGTGCTTGGCGGCTTCGTGCTGTCGGCCTTCGGCGACGGCATCTGGCGAGCGATCTTCGCCATCAACCTGCCGCTCGGCCTGATCTCGATCTATCTGCTGCTGGCCAAGGTTCCAGCCGACGCGCCGACGGAGAAACGCAGCCTGGATCTCGGCGGCGCCGCGCTCGCAACATTGGCCTTCGGCGCGCTCGCCTACGGGCTGACCTCGATGAGCGCCAGCGGCGAGGGCCACATGGCCGGGCCGAGCATTGCCGCCGGTGTCGTATTGCTGGCGGTCTTCATTGTCTTCGAGCTCCGGCAGCGCGAGCCGATGATCGACCTCAGCCTGTTTCGCGTCGGCGCTTTCGCCGGCGCCAATGTCGCGACGTTCTTCCTCTATTTCGCGCTGTCGGCCAATCTCTTCTATCTGCCGATGCTGCTGATCGCCGGCTGGGGACTGAGCACGGCCGAAGTCGGCTTCATCTTCCTGCCGCTGTCGGCGTCGATCGCACTTTTGTCAGGACCGGTCGGCCAACTGTCGGACCGGATCGGCCCGCGTTTTCCGATCGCCTGCGGCAGCCTCGTCGTGGCTTTCGCCTTTGCCGGACTTGCCTTGCTCACCCATGCCGGCATCCACAATTTCTGGACGGGAACATTCCCGCTGATGGCGCTGATGGGGCTCGGCATGGCGCTGGTCGTGTCGCCATTGTCGACCGCGATCATGACGGCGGTGGAAGACAAGGATACGGGTGCGGCTTCCGGCATCAACAATGCCGTCTCGCGCATCGGCGGTCTGATCGCGGTGGCGGCAATGGGTTCGCTCGCCGCCTGGGTCTACGCGAATGCGCTGGATGGGAATGCAACGCCCGGCGTGCCAGGCTTTGGCGAACCGGCGACAGCAGGACTTGCGCCCGCCGTCGATGCAGCAAGGCTCGCCGCCAGCGACACTGCGTTTTCCGTGGTCTCTTCGGTGACCGCGCTGCTTTGCCTGCTTGCGGCTGTCATCGCCTGGACGACCATTTCCGGTGAGCGGCTGCCATGGCCGCGGCGCGTCGAGAATCCGCAAGGCTGAGAAACCAGAAAGGCTAAAAAGCCGACGGATCAACCGTCGATCTTGGCGCTCGCTACTTTCAGCGAATCGCTGTCTTCCTGCTTCAGCAGGTCGTCGATGCGCTCGCGTTCACGCTTGAAGGCGACGAGGTCATCGCCCTTCAGCACCTTGCCGACCGGCAGCCGGACACGCATCGAATCGACCTTGGTGCCGTTGACGATCAGCTCGTAGTGGAGATGCGGACCGGTGGAGAGGCCGGTCTGGCCGAGATAGCCAATAACCTGGCCCTGGCGCACGCGCACCCCGGGTTCGATGCCTTTGGCAAAGGCGCTCTGGTGATTGTAGGACGTCTCATAGCCATTGGCATGGCGCAGGATGATCTGCTTGCCGTAGCCGCCGGCCCAGCCCGCCTTCTCGACGACGCCGTTGCCGGCTGCGATGATCGGCGAGCCGATAGGAGCGGCCCAATCTGTGCCGGTGTGCATGCGGACATAGCCGAGGATCGGATGTTTGCGGGCACCAAAGCCAGAGGTAAATCTGCCGTTGGGCAGCGGGTTGCGCAGCAGGAACTGCTCAGCGCTTGAGCCGTCCTGGTCGAAATAGTCGGT
>NZ_CP034453.1:6709772-6712272 GCF_003952545.1 Mesorhizobium sp. M7D.F.Ca.US.005.01.1.1 | reverse complement strand
TGAAATTGGGGGGACCACCCTCCAAGCCTAAGTACTCGTGCATGACCGATAGCGAACTAGTACCGTGAGGGAAAGGTGAAAAGCACCCCGACAAGGGGAGTGAAAGAGTACCTGAAACCGATTGCCTACAAACAGTGGAAGCCCAAGGTTCGTCCTGGGTGACCACGTACCTTTTGTATAATGGGTCAGCGACTTAGTGTGACGAGCAAGCTTAAACCGCTAGGTGTAGGCGCAGCGAAAGCGAGTCTGAATAGGGCGTTCAGTTCGTCGCATTAGACCCGAAACCGAGTGATCTAGCCATGAGCAGGTTGAAGGTAAGGTAACACTTACTGGAGGACCGAACCCATAACTGTTGCAATAGTTCGGGATGACTTGTGGCTAGGGGTGAAAGGCCAATCAAACTCGGAAATAGCTGGTTCTCCGCGAAATCTATTTAGGTAGAGCGTCGACCGAATACCCCAGGGGGTAGAGCACTGGATGGGCTAGGGGTCCTCACCGGATTACCAAACCTAACCAAACTCCGAATACCTGGGAGTACTAGTCGGCAGACACACGGCGGGTGCTAACGTCCGTCGTGAAAAGGGAAACAACCCTGACCTACAGCTAAGGTCCCCAAGTTATGGCTAAGTGGGAAAGGATGTGAGGATCCCAAAACAACCAGGATGTTGGCTTAGAAGCAGCCATCATTTAAAGAAAGCGTAACAGCTCACTGGTCTAAATAAGGGTCTTTGCGCCGAAAATGTAACGGGGCTAAAGCCATACACCGAAGCTTAGGGTTTGGTCCGCAAGGGCCAAGCGGTAGCGGAGCGTTCTGTAAGCTGATGAAGCCATACCCGTGAGGGGTGGTGGAGGTATCAGAAGTGCGAATGCTGACATGAGTAACGTAAGGGGAGTGAGAGACTCCCCCGCCGAAAGACCAAGGGTTCCTGCTTAAAGCTAATCTGAGCAGGGTTAGCCGGCCCCTAAGACGAGGCGGAAACGCGTAGTCGATGGGAACCACGTTAATATTCGTGGGCTTGGAGGTAGTGACGGATCATTGAGGTAGTCCAATCTTATCGGATTGAACGGGCTGCTGCGTGGTTCCAGGAAATAGCTCCTCCTTATAAACCGTACCCGAAACCGACACTGGTGGTCTGGTAGAGTATACCAAGGCGCTTGAGAGAACTATGCTGAAGGAACTCGGCAAATTGCACGCGTAACTTCGGAAGAAGCGTGACCCTTTTCTACGCAAGTAGAGGAGGGTGGCACAGACCAGGGGGTAGCGACTGTTTATCAAAAACACAGGGCTCTGCGAAGTCGCAAGACGACGTATAGGGTCTGACGCCTGCCCGGTGCTGGAAGGTTAAGAGGAGGGGTGCAAGCTCTGAATCGAAGCCCCAGTAAACGGCGGCCGTAACTATAACGGTCCTAAGGTAGCGAAATTCCTTGTCGGGTAAGTTCCGACCTGCACGAATGGCGTAACGACTTCCCCGCTGTCTCCAGCATAGACTCAGTGAAATTGAATTCCCCGTGAAGATGCGGGGTTCCTGCGGTTAGACGGAAAGACCCCGTGCACCTTTACTATAGCTTTACATTGGCATTCGTAGTGGCATGTGTAGGATAGGTGGTAGGCTTTGAAACCTGGGCGCCAGCTCAGGTGGAGCCACCCTTGAAATACCACCCTTATTACTATGGATGTCTAACCGCGGCCCGTTATCCGGGTCCGGGACAATGTATGGTGGGTAGTTTGACTGGGGCGGTCGCCTCCTAAAGAGTAACGGAGGCGCGCGATGGTGGGCTCAGAACGGTCGGAAATCGTTCGCTGAGTGCAATGGCATAAGCCTGCCTGACTGCGAGACTGACAAGTCGAGCAGAGACGAAAGTCGGTCATAGTGATCCGGTGGTCCCGCGTGGAAGGGCCATCGCTCAACGGATAAAAGGTACGCCGGGGATAACAGGCTGATGACCCCCAAGAGTCCATATCGACGGGGTTGTTTGGCACCTCGATGTCGACTCATCGCATCCTGGGGCTGGAGCAGGTCCCAAGGGTATGGCTGTTCGCCATTTAAAGCGGTACGTGAGTTGGGTTCAGAACGTCGTGAGACAGTTCGGTCCCTATCTGCCGTGGGTGTAGGAATATTGAAAGGATCTGTCCCTAGTACGAGAGGACCGGGATGGACGGATCTCTGGTGGACCTGTTGTGGCGCCAGCCGCATAGCAGGGTAGCTATATCCGGACGGGATAACCGCTGAAGGCATCTAAGCGGGAAACCCACCTTAAAACGAGTATTCCCTGAGAACCGTGGAAGACGACCACGTTGATAGGCCGGGTGTGGAAGAGCGGCAACGCTTGAAGCTTACCGGTACTAATAGTTCGATCGGCTTGATCGTTCTCATTCCTTATGCTCATCGCTCCAGAAATGGAGGATGACAGGCACGACAAAGACCAGCGAAAAGCTCCGACAGAGCCCCAGGCCTTACGCCTGATGCTATGTTGCGGCCAATCGCTAGAAACAGCTTCT
>NZ_CP034453.1:2422272-6704772 GCF_003952545.1 Mesorhizobium sp. M7D.F.Ca.US.005.01.1.1 | reverse complement strand
GTAGGGCCATAGTGGGTGACAGCCCCGTACGCGTAATGCAATCAATCGTCCTCGAGTAAGGCGGGACACGTGAAATCCTGTCTGAAATTGGGGGGACCACCCTCCAAGCCTAAGTACTCGTGCATGACCGATAGCGAACTAGTACCGTGAGGGAAAGGTGAAAAGCACCCCGACAAGGGGAGTGAAAGAGTACCTGAAACCGATTGCCTACAAACAGTGGAAGCCCAAGGTTCGTCCTGGGTGACCACGTACCTTTTGTATAATGGGTCAGCGACTTAGTGTGACGAGCAAGCTTAAACCGCTAGGTGTAGGCGCAGCGAAAGCGAGTCTGAATAGGGCGTTCAGTTCGTCGCATTAGACCCGAAACCGAGTGATCTAGCCATGAGCAGGTTGAAGGTAAGGTAACACTTACTGGAGGACCGAACCCATAACTGTTGCAATAGTTCGGGATGACTTGTGGCTAGGGGTGAAAGGCCAATCAAACTCGGAAATAGCTGGTTCTCCGCGAAATCTATTTAGGTAGAGCGTCGACCGAATACCCCAGGGGGTAGAGCACTGGATGGGCTAGGGGTCCTCACCGGATTACCAAACCTAACCAAACTCCGAATACCTGGGAGTACTAGTCGGCAGACACACGGCGGGTGCTAACGTCCGTCGTGAAAAGGGAAACAACCCTGACCTACAGCTAAGGTCCCCAAGTTATGGCTAAGTGGGAAAGGATGTGAGGATCCCAAAACAACCAGGATGTTGGCTTAGAAGCAGCCATCATTTAAAGAAAGCGTAACAGCTCACTGGTCTAAATAAGGGTCTTTGCGCCGAAAATGTAACGGGGCTAAAGCCATACACCGAAGCTTAGGGTTTGGTCCGCAAGGGCCAAGCGGTAGCGGAGCGTTCTGTAAGCTGATGAAGCCATACCCGTGAGGGGTGGTGGAGGTATCAGAAGTGCGAATGCTGACATGAGTAACGTAAGGGGAGTGAGAGACTCCCCCGCCGAAAGACCAAGGGTTCCTGCTTAAAGCTAATCTGAGCAGGGTTAGCCGGCCCCTAAGACGAGGCGGAAACGCGTAGTCGATGGGAACCACGTTAATATTCGTGGGCTTGGAGGTAGTGACGGATCATTGAGGTAGTCCAATCTTATCGGATTGAACGGGCTGCTGCGTGGTTCCAGGAAATAGCTCCTCCTTATAAACCGTACCCGAAACCGACACTGGTGGTCTGGTAGAGTATACCAAGGCGCTTGAGAGAACTATGCTGAAGGAACTCGGCAAATTGCACGCGTAACTTCGGAAGAAGCGTGACCCTTTTCTACGCAAGTAGAGGAGGGTGGCACAGACCAGGGGGTAGCGACTGTTTATCAAAAACACAGGGCTCTGCGAAGTCGCAAGACGACGTATAGGGTCTGACGCCTGCCCGGTGCTGGAAGGTTAAGAGGAGGGGTGCAAGCTCTGAATCGAAGCCCCAGTAAACGGCGGCCGTAACTATAACGGTCCTAAGGTAGCGAAATTCCTTGTCGGGTAAGTTCCGACCTGCACGAATGGCGTAACGACTTCCCCGCTGTCTCCAGCATAGACTCAGTGAAATTGAATTCCCCGTGAAGATGCGGGGTTCCTGCGGTTAGACGGAAAGACCCCGTGCACCTTTACTATAGCTTTACATTGGCATTCGTAGTGGCATGTGTAGGATAGGTGGTAGGCTTTGAAACCTGGGCGCCAGCTCAGGTGGAGCCACCCTTGAAATACCACCCTTATTACTATGGATGTCTAACCGCGGCCCGTTATCCGGGTCCGGGACAATGTATGGTGGGTAGTTTGACTGGGGCGGTCGCCTCCTAAAGAGTAACGGAGGCGCGCGATGGTGGGCTCAGAACGGTCGGAAATCGTTCGCTGAGTGCAATGGCATAAGCCTGCCTGACTGCGAGACTGACAAGTCGAGCAGAGACGAAAGTCGGTCATAGTGATCCGGTGGTCCCGCGTGGAAGGGCCATCGCTCAACGGATAAAAGGTACGCCGGGGATAACAGGCTGATGACCCCCAAGAGTCCATATCGACGGGGTTGTTTGGCACCTCGATGTCGACTCATCGCATCCTGGGGCTGGAGCAGGTCCCAAGGGTATGGCTGTTCGCCATTTAAAGCGGTACGTGAGTTGGGTTCAGAACGTCGTGAGACAGTTCGGTCCCTATCTGCCGTGGGTGTAGGAATATTGAAAGGATCTGTCCCTAGTACGAGAGGACCGGGATGGACGGATCTCTGGTGGACCTGTTGTGGCGCCAGCCGCATAGCAGGGTAGCTATATCCGGACGGGATAACCGCTGAAGGCATCTAAGCGGGAAACCCACCTTAAAACGAGTATTCCCTGAGAACCGTGGAAGACGACCACGTTGATAGGCCGGGTGTGGAAGAGCGGCAACGCTTGAAGCTTACCGGTACTAATAGTTCGATCGGCTTGATCGTTCTCATTCCTTATGCTCATCGCTCCAGAAATGGAGGATGACAGGCACGACAAAGACCAGCGAAAAGCTCCGACAGAGCCCCAGGCCTTACGCCTGATGCTATGTTGCGGCCAATCGCTAGAAACAGCTTCTCGAACAACGTGCGTTTTGCCGACCTGGTGGTTATGGCGGAGCGGCTGCACCCGATCCCATTCCGAACTCGGCCGTGAAACGCTCCAGCGCTGATGGTACTTCGTCTCAAGACGCGGGAGAGTAGGTCGCTGCCAGGTCTGCCAAACGCACGTTGAAATCTTCTCTTTATGAACAAGGCCCGCCAATCGGGAAACCACGGGCCGCGTAAGCGGCCCTTTCAATTGGTGAGCCATCTACCTATTTGTAGGCCTCGGCTTGCAGAAAAGGAAAGCAAGCAAGTGCTTGCCTAGGAACGCAAGCAAACGCTTGCTTAGGGTTGACGCGGGGTGGAGCAGCCCGGTAGCTCGTCAGGCTCATAACCTGAAGGTCACAGGTTCAAATCCTGTCCCCGCAACCAAACTTAATCAAACGGCCCGCTCTGCGGGCCGTTTGCGTTTGGGGACCGGCTTTTGGGAATACGCCGGAAGGGCGCCATTGTTGATCAATCCTGGAGGCTTTAGGAGCCTTTGTCCTGAAAGCGGTTCCAGGCGTGCATGCGGTTGGCCACCTGCACCGCGATCGGATGGAACGGAACCGGCTTCATATTGGTGACCGGAAGCGACATCTGCTCATCCGTGCGCCGCCCTGCCGCCCAGCGGCCGATTTCCTGGCCAAGCGACATGGAGAGTGCCACGCCACGACCGGAATAGACGCCGCCAAACACAAGGCCGGGGGCGAGACGATAAAGGCGTGGCCTGCGGTCTGGCACCACCGCGAATGTCCCGTGCCAATATTCCACCATCTCCGGTTCGCCGCCAAACGCGGGAAAGGCCTTGCCCAGCATGCGCGAGACCTTGGTGCGGCCGCGATCGGCCTCGCCGAACCAGAACGTATGCGTCCCGCCGCTCACCAGCCGATTGTCGCGGTCATAGTGGAAGTAACGGATGTCGTTGCGCATGTCGGACACGGCCGGATTGCCGATAAGGATCTTGGCACGCATGTCCTCCGGCAGAGGGTTGGTCGCCGCCTGGAACACTTTTAGCGGCACCAGCGTCTTCTTGAGGCCCGGCCAGATGTCGCCGGTCAGCGCGTTGGTCGCCAGCACCACCTCCGGTGCGGTGACGCTTCCCGACGCGGTGAAGACGCGCCAGCCGCCTTCCACCTTCTCGATGCGGGTTGCGCGGGAGTTTTCGTGGATGGTCGCGCCTTCGCGCTCCAGCGCCGCGGCAAGGCCGATGGTCATGGCAAACGGGTTGATATGGCCCGAATTGTGCACCATCCAGCCGCCGAGATAGGGACTGCCGATGCGCGCGGTGGCTTCGTCACGGTCCAGGCTGGAGACATTGGCGCCGAAGGCTTTCCACTCCTCATAGAACTGGCGCGTGCGGGCAAGTGTCGCCTCGGTGTGCGCGGGCTGGATCCAGCCTTCCTGCACCTGATGCGCATCGATGTTGAAGCGCTGCATCAGGCCGAAGGCCACGCCGGCGGCATCGGCGACCATGCGGTTGTAGCGGGTGCCGACGGTCTTTCCGTATGCCGCCTCGAATTCCGAAGGCGATGCCTTGGAATGGTGGGAGATGACAAGGCCGTTGTTGCGGCCGGAAGCCGCCGAACCGATCTCGTTGCCTTCGAGCATAATGACATCGACGCCGCTGTCGCGCGCGCCGAGTGCAACTGCCATGCCGGTGAAGCCGCCTCCGACGACCAGCACATCCGTCTTCAAATCGCCCTGCAGTGCCGGCGCCGTCTGGCGCAGATCCGCGGTCTTGCGCCACAGATGCGGCGTCTTCCAGTCGACTTCAAACATGAAGAACTTCCACGGTGGCGCCGCCGAGATAGTGCTCGCTCAAGGCGGAATGCTCGGCCATTTCCTGTGCGGGGGCGTGAAGCTTCACCTTGCCGGTGTTCAGCAGATAGGCGTAGTCGCCGCATTCAAGTGCTAGCTGCACATTCTGTTCGACGAGCAGGATGGAAATGCCGTTGCGCGACAGGTCGAGGATGATGCGGAAGATCTGATGAACGATCTTCGGGGCGAGGCCGAGGGATGGCTCGTCGAGCATCAGAAGTTTCGGCTCGGCCATCAGCGCCCGGCCAATGGCAAGCATCTGTTGCTGGCCGCCGGACATGCGGCTCGCCATACCGTTGCGCCGCTCCTTCAGCACCGGAAAGAGATCGAAGGCCTCGGCGCGCAGCGCTTCGAAGCTCTTGCCGCCGCGGCCAACGTGGGCGGCGACTAGGTTTTCTTCCACCGTCAGGCGTTGGAATATCTGGCGGCCTTCCGGGCAATGGGTGATGCCCAGGCGCACGACCTGCTCCGGCCGCAGGCCGGTGATGTCGCGCCCTTCGAAGGTGATGCTGCCGGCGGTCGGACGCGCAACGCCGGAGATGGAGTTGAGCAGCGTCGTCTTGCCGGCGCCGTTCGGGCCGAGAACAACGACGATCTCGTGCGGATCGACGTCGACGTTTATGTCTTCAAGAACGCCGACGCGTCCGTATCCCGAGCTGAGCCCGGCGATCCTGAGCAGCGGCTCGGATGTCGTCGATGTCATTGGCGGTTCCCAGATAGGCGAGTTGGACGTCGGTGCTGGCCTGCACCTCGGCGGGTGTTCCCTGAAAAAGCAGCTTTCCGTGATGCATGACAATGATGTTGTCGCAGAGCGCCATCACCAGATCCATGTCGTGCTCGACGATGATCGTGATCCGGTCGGGCGAGCGCTGGGCGGCGAGCTTCGCGGTCAGATCCGCCGTCTCATGATGGTTCAGCCCGGCAGCGGGCTCGTCAAGCAGCAGCAGGCGCGGATTGCAAACCAGCGCGCGGGCGATCTCCAGCATGCGCTGGCGGCCATAGGGCAGGCTGCCGGCCTCCGCGTCGGCATGGCCTTGCAGATCGAAAAAACGCAAGATCTCCATGCATTTTTCGCGTCGGTGGTCGCGGCGGGCCGAGGCATAGGGCGGCCACACGACTTCTTTCCATGTGCCGCCGACGTCGCTCGGATAGAAGCAGACCTCGAGGTTTTCGAGCGCGGTCATCTGGTCGAAGAGACGGATGTTCTGATAGGTGCGGGCGACTCCCGAATTGGCGATCTGATATTTCTTGAGCTTGTCCAGGCGTTTGCCGTCGAGCGCTATCGATCCGGCCGAGACGGTGTAGGAGCCGGCGGTCATGTTGATGAGCGTCGACTTACCGGCGCCGTTGGGCCCGATCACACCGTGGATCAGCCCGGGGGCGAAGGAGGCGGTCACGTCATCGATGGCGACGACCTGGCCATATTCCTTTCGCAGTCTGTCGAAAACCAGGGTCATTTGCCGAACAGTCTCCGGATAAGCTTGTCTGGTCCGAAGCTGCGCGGAACGATGCCGGCCGGGCGTACGATGATCAGGAAGATCATCAACAGGCCGAGGAAAAGAATGCGCCATTCGGCGAATTCGCGCAGCACTTCCGGCAGCAGGATCAGGATTGCCGCACCGGCGACGATGCCGAGAATGTTGCCGATGCCGCCGATCACGATCATCAGCACGATCAGCACCGATTCCTGAAGCGTGAAACTCTCCGGGCTGACGAAGCGCTGGGAGGCCGCGAAGATTGCGCCCGCGATCGAACCGATCGTCGCTGAGGTGGCGAAGGCGGCAAGCTTGGCGTTGGTCGTGTTGATGCCGATGCCGCGCGCGGCATCCTGGTCTTCGCGGATCGCTGCCCAGGCCTTGCCGAGGATGGACCGCTCCAGCCGCCAGGCCACAAGGCCGGCCAGGAGCACGACGACAAGCAGGAGCCAGAAGAAATCGACCGGCCGGGCGATCTGGATGCCGAGGATCGAAGCCTTGTCGAGGCGGGCTATGCCTTTCGGCCCGCCGGTAAGCCAGTCGACATTGTTGATGATGATGCGCACGATCTCGCCGAAGCCGAGTGTGACGATGGCAAGATAGTCGCCGCGCAATCTCAACACCGGGATGCCGAGCAATATGCCGGTGATCGCACCAAGGCTGGCGGCTACCAGCAGAATGACCAGGAAGGGCAGGTGCAGGTCGAGCTGAGGGCTGGCAAGCAGTGCGTAGCTGTAGGCGCCGACCGCATAGAAGGCGACGAAGCCGAGATCGAGCAGGCCAGTATAGCCAATCACGATGTTCAGGCCGATGCCGAGCAAGATGTAGATCAGCAGGCTGTCGATGACACGGATATAGTAATTGGGCAGGAAGGGCGTCGCCGCGATCAGCGCGATTGCTACGGCAAAGACAAGGAACGCGACGGCCCGGCTTGAACGCGGCCTGGCAGCCGCGAGGCTCTCGGCGACGGACATCAGAACTCCCTCTTGTACACGATGCTTTCCTCGGACACGGCCTCGCCCAATATGCCGGCGGGGCGAACGAGAAGCACGAGTATGAGGATCGCGAAGGTGAGCACATCGCGATATTCGGTGCCCAGCACGCCATGGGTGATGACGGGCAGCAGCGCGGTTCCGCCGACTTCGACGAAGGCGAGGATGAAGGCGCCAAGCATGGCGCCGGGAATGGAACCGATGCCGCCGAGGATCGCCGCGGTGAAGGCCTTCAGGCCAATGACGGCGCCCATCGTCGGCGACATGATGCCGTAATAGCTGGCATAGAGGATGCCGCCGGCCGCGCCGAGCAGCGGGCCGACGAAGAATACCATCGAGATCGCGCCGTTGACGTTGATGCCCAGAAGCTGTGCGGTCGGGCGGCTTTCCGAAACGGCACGCACGATGATGCCGATACGGCTGCGGTTAACGAGGAAATGCAGACTGAGCATCAACACGAAGGCGGCGACGAGGATGCCGATCTGCATCGAGGTGATGGTGCCACCCAGCACTTCATAGCGGACGACAGGGAAGAAGCTCGGAAAGGCGACCGGCTGCGGGCCGGCAAGAATCTGCATGCCGGTGACCAGCGAGAGCGAAACGCCAAGTGAGGACAGCATCGGCGCAAGCCGGGTGGAATTTCGCAACGGTTTGTAGGCAACGCGTTCAATGCCGACGCCGATGAAGCCGACCAGGAAGACAGCGACGACAAAGGCCACGGTAAGCGCGATCGCGCCCGCCATGCCGACATCGCCGACCAGCATGGAGAGGATCAGAAAGGCGACATAGGCACCGAGCATGAACATCTCGCCATGAGCGAAATTGATCATGCGCAGCACGCCATAGACCATCGTGTAGCCGAGCGCGATCAGCGCGTAGATCGAGCCGATGGTCAACGCGTTGACCGTCTGTTGAATGAGGTTTCCCAGCATGGGCCGGTGTCCTGTGCAATGGGTTCCCGATCGACGGTCCGTCGCACTCTTGTCAGGCGCGGCCGTCGACAGGCAAGAGGAGCCGCCTTTAAAAAGGCAGGCGGCTCCGGCGCCCGGCTGCTATTTCGAGCCGACAAGCTGGAACTTCGATCCCTCGACCTTGTAGAGGTACGATGGGGCGACTTTAAGTTCGCCCGTTTCGTCGAATTCCAGTTCACCCACGGCGGTCTTGACCTTGACCGCGTGCAGCGCCGTGTTGATGTCCTCGCGCGTCAGGCCCTTGGTCGTCTTCAGCACTTGTTCGAGGATCTGGCCCTGAACATAGCCATAGATCGAGTAAGGGCCGGCTTCTTCGCCGTACTTGGCCTTGTAGAGTTTGGCGAACTCGGCGATCTCCGGCGAGGCATCCATCGGCGGCACCTGGATGGCGACGAGCGTGCCCTGGACGTTGGGCTCGCCGGCCTGTTTGATCAGGTCCGGCGTATAGCCGCCGTCGGGTACGATCAGGGTGGCGGTGATGCCTTGCTCATGCATCTGTTTTGCAAAGAGCGCCAGCTGCGGCATGACGGCACCGAGATAGATGACGTCGGGCTTCTTCGGCTTGATCTGCGCCAGCACGGCGGCGAAGTCCACATCGCTTGGCGCGACCGAAATCGTGTCGATGACCTTGCCGCCGCCATTCTCGAAGTTCTTGGCGAAGATTTCGGAGATTCCCTGGCCGAAAACCTGCTTGTCGTTGACGACCAGCGCCGTCTTGGCGCCAAGCTTGCCGAGCGCGTATTCAGCCGGCAGCAGCGCGCCCGCCAGATCGTTCGCGACCGGGCGCACCATAAGCTTGTAGCCCTGCTTGGTCAGCGATGGGTTGGAGCCGAAGGTCATCGTCGGCAGCGAGCAATCCTCATAGATCGGCAAGGTGGACTGGGCGACGCCGGAATTGAAGTTGACGAGGCCGAGGACGACCTGGTCATTGTCGCAGAACTTCTGCGCCACGAGCGTTCCCTCGCGTGGATCTGCCTTGTCGTCTTCCTGTTCATAGGCGACGGTCACACCATTGACCCCGCCATCGGCGTTCAGCTTGTCGACATAGAGCTTGAAGCCATTATGCCATGTGGTGCCGAAATAGGCCTGCGGGCCGGAGAGCGGAGCGGATAGACCAATCGTGATCTGCTCGGCCATGGCCGGGCCCGCGAATAGCGATGCTCCGAGAAGGAGTGTGGCGATAAATTTTCTCATGATGGTTCCCCTTGGCTACTGGTCACAGCAGGAGCGGCCGTTCCGGTCTTCTCTCCCCTTGGAACCCATCGAAGCAGACAAAGAGACTGTCGTCAAGAAAGTGTCGACACTATTGCGTTCAATTTCGTGCTCAGATATCGATTATGCGTCGCGTGCCCTTCGCCGGCGCTTCAGATCAGCGCCGTTGCCGGGCGCGAACACCTTGAGCAGGGCGTCCTTGAGCGCCTGTTGCGTGGCGGAGACGGTCATTTCGATATGTTCGCGCAGCAGTTTCATGCCGTTTTCGGCATCCCGCCTGACGGCGGCATCGACGATGGCCGAATGGGAGGTGATCTGCGCCTTGTCATGCGAGGGATGTTCGATCTGGATGCGGCGGATGAAGCGGATGCGCGCATTGATGGAGCTGAGCTGGCCGACAAGTTCCGGATTTCCCGACAGTTCGGCAATGAGCAGATGGAAGCCTTCGTCCTCGGCCAGGATGACATCCGGCGGCTGGTCCGGGTAGGCGTCGACGATCGCTTCCCAGTAGCTCCGCAGCCGGTCGATTTCACTGTCGTCGGCGCGTTCGCACATCAGCTTGAAAGCAGCGCATTCGATGATCGAGCGGAACTCGTAGAGGTCGAGCAGGCCCTCGGTGCTGAGGCTTCTGACGAAAAAGCCGCGATTGGGCGTGAGCGAAACGAAACCCTCGGAGGCGAGCCGGTTCAGCGCCTCGCGGATCGGTGTGCGCGAAACGCCGAGGCTGCGCGAAAGCTGGACCTCATTGATGCGTTCCCCGGGCTTCAGCTTGAACTCCACCAGAAGCTTGCGGATGGTGTTGTAGGCGCGTTCGCTGCTGTCGGCAGCGCGGCGCGTTTCGGCCTCGGCGGCAAGGGACGGATCGCTATCGGCGCTGGTCTCGGCTCGTTCGGTCACGACGATTCTCATCTGATTTGTATGCAGGTTGTGTCTACACTTTGTAGAGCGCCTTTCTTTCCCAACTTCGTCTGAATGGCAAGCAGCAGGTTCAAATCCGGGGGACAACAATGATTGTAGGCATTCTTGGTGTCGGGCATCTGGCGACGTCCATGCTGGCTGGTTTCCTGCGTTCCGGGCTCGATCCCACAGCAATCGTGCTGTCGCCGCGCGGCAAGGCCGCTGCACTTTGCGCCCGGCATGGTTTTCGGTTGGCAACCGACAATCGCGATCTCGTCGAACGGTCCGATGTCGTCATTGTCGCCGTACGGCCGGCGCATGCGCCGGACGCGGTCGCTGGTTTGCCGTGGCGCAAGGACCAAGTGGTGGTTTCGGTTTGCGCCGGTGTACCGCTGTCGCGGTTCGCTGTCGCGCCTGCGCGCGCTGTGCGCGCCATGCCGTTCACGGCTTCCGAAATCTGTGCCAGTCCGACGATCTATTTCCCCGACATTGAGCAGGCGCAGGCGGTTCTCGACCGGCTCGGCCCCTCGATTGCGCTCGCCAGCGAAACGGACTTCGAGGTGGCGACGGTCAATGCCGCCGTCTATGGCTGGGTGCAGGATCTGATCCGCAAAACGGCGGAATGGTCGAGCACGCAAGGTCTCGATCCGGCAATTGGCCGCAGGCTGACGGCGCTGACATTCGTGGCCGCCGGGCGGCTGATTGAGGAGAAGGACCAGCCGATGGACCAAATGCTCGAGGAGCTAGTGACACCGGGCGGCATCACCGAGCGGGGCCTGCAGGTGCTTTCGGCGCGTGGTGTGCCTGCGGCCTGGGAGGAGGCTTGCACGGCCGTGCTCGACAAATTGATGGGACCAGACTGAGGCGCGGCGTCGCTGGCGCCACGCAGTCGCTCAGCGTTGCGGCGCGGGCGGATAGGTATGACCGCCGGGTGCCTGTTCGCTTGGCGCAACGATCAGTTCGGCGATGTCGACATGGTCCGGCATCCGCAGCGCGGCAACAAGCACGGCGGCAATGTCGGCCGGGCCGAGCGGCCGCTGTTGCGAGTACATGCGCTTGTGCAGGCCCTCGCGGTCGCCGTCGAAGGCCTTCAGGTAGAAATCCGTTTCCACGCGGCCGGGGGCGATCTCGGTCAGCCGCACGCCGGTGCCCGCGAGATCGAAGCGCAGGATGCGGCCAGCCTGGGAAAGGCCGGCCTTTGCCGCACCGTAGGTTGTCGTGCCGGGAAAGACGCCGCTGGCTGCCGTGCTGGTCAGGTTGAAGATGTGGCCACGCTTGCGCGCGATCATGCCTGGCAGCAACAGGCGGATGAGCTGCAATGGCGCCGTGAGGTTCAGCGCCACCACCTCGGCTGTTTCCTCCGCGCTCTGCTCATGCAGGGGGCGCACGGTCGCCAGACCGCCGGCGTTGTTGATGAGCACATCGATTTCCGCCGCACCGAGCGCTGAAGCGATTGCCTCGTGGTCGCGCACATCGGCAACGAGCGGCTTTACGCGTGACCCGAGCCTCGCCTGCAGAATCTGCAGCGCGTCATGGTTGCGCGCCAGCGCATGGACGGTCAAACCTTCCGCGACCAGGCTTTCGACGATTGCCGCGCCGATGCCTTTCGAGGCGCCGGTGACGAGGGCGGTGCGATAGGTCATGGCCATTCTCCTGAACCGTGATGATCAGAGCAATTCCAGGAAAAGTGTGAAACGGTTTTCCGTCCGGAATTGCGTCAAAACAAAGAGTTAGAGCGCGCCGTGTGCGGCCATCGTTTTCAAGATGCCGACGAGGCCAGCCTCGCGCGCGGCCTTCAGGTCGTCCTGGCTGCGTCCGTCCACCGCCGCATTTGTCGAAGCCGTGATGGCGCGGATGGTCTCGCTGTCGAGCTTTGCGTCCAGCAGCGTGTCCCAGATCGCCTGGTATGTCGGGCCATATTTGCGCAGGAAGTCCTCGATGCTATCGGCGTTGAGGCTGTTGGAAATGAACGAACCTTGCAGGGTCCATTTCGCACCCGGCCCATACATGAAGGCACGATCCACGTCCTCGACCGAGGCGACGCCGTCGCGCACCAGGGCGATCGCCTCGCGCCACATGGCGCCCATCAGGCGCAAGGCGATATGGCCGGTCACTTCCCGGTTGAGCGTCACCGGTTTCTTGCCGATGGCCTCGTAGATGACGTGTGCCCGGGCGATCGCCTGCGGATCCGACGCCTTGCCGCCGACGATCTCGACCAGCGGCATCAGATGCGCCGGATTGAAGGGATGACCGAGCACGACGCGGCCGGGCAGGCGGCACTCACCCTGCATGTCGGAAACCAGCAGGGCAGATGAGGAGGAAGCGATGACGACCTCGTCGCCGATATGGTCTTCGATTTCGGCCAGCAGCCGGCGCTTGAGGGCGAGGTCTTCCGGACCGTTTTCCTGCACGAAATCGACACCTTCGAGCGTCTCGGCGAGTGTCGGAAAAAGATGGATCGCGCCGGGCGCGTGCGAGGGGCCCTTCAACGCGTCTAGGTCGGCCATGAGTGCAGGCAGCACCTCATTGAAGGCCGCTTCGCGCCGCTCCGTCGGGTCGAACACGCGCACCGCGTGGCCGGCATGGGCAAAGCAAGCCGTCCAACGCTGCCCGATGACGCCGAAACCGACAATGCCGATGGTCAGTTTTTGCATCACCCGGCCTTCCTTCCGTCAAGCGCTGCGCGGAAGGCCTCGTTGAGGTCATTCCACGGGATGAGGAGATCGAGCCAGGCGCCGATCCGTCCGGCAACCAGGATTGCCTCGTCGATCAGGGCGTCGAAAGGATGGTCGTCGCCCATCGCCGCCTTGAGGCGGAAAAGCAGGGCCGGCGTTTCCTCCATGTGGCAGAAGTCGCGCAGCCGGGTCGCGGTCTTGTCGAGTGCGATTGCTGCCGCCTGGCGCATCACCAATTCGTCCTTCCTGCCGCGCTCGGCGTGGACCCACCACAGGAATTCGTGCAGCACCCGCGCTTCCGACTCCGCGGTGAAGACGGGACCTGCCGGGTGCATGATGGCGCGTGACGCGGTGACCCGGCTGATGTCGGCGGGACAGGACGCCCACAGCGCCTTGCGCGCGGCGATGATATCCTGCGGCAATGGCGACGGCGGCGATGGCTCGGACACGCTGCCATCCGACCGGACAAGCGTGCCTTCCAGAATACGGCGGCCCTGGTCCCGCTTCAGCGTTGCGGCAAGCTCGGCAATGCCTTCCACCGGCGCGTCGAGATGGCCGAGCACGGTGATCTCGGCATTTTCTGCCTGGAGCGGCGCGAAGGTGATTTCGAGGAACTGCCGCACCGGCCAGTAGATGAAGGCGCCGGCGGTTGCGGAAAGCACATGCGTAGCACCCTCGATATCCTCGACGAAGGGAGCATGCCAATAGATATGGCTGCCGGCGATTTTGGGCGTGTGAAGCTGCAGACGCATGGGCAGGGCCAAAAGCAGCGCACGGCGCGTGCGCTCGGCATCGCCGGTCAGGCGCAGCGGCCAGCTGCGCCCTTCAGCCGAGAAGATCAGGTCCATCTTACTTTCCGGGATTGAAGAAGGAGACGGGTTTGAGGATCTGGTTGCGCATGTCGAGAAGATAGTCGGTCTCGATCACCTTGCGCCGATACGCCTGCCATTCGGGATCGGCCTCCATGCGGTCGCGCCGGTCCTCCCGGTCGGCCAGGCTTTCATATTTCCACAGATGCACGGTGCGCGACAGGTCGCCGATGTGCGTCTGGAAGAAGCCGAAGGGCTCGCCCAGATAATGCTGCTGCATCGGCAGGCCGACGTCTTCATAGAGTTTCAGGAAATGCGACAGCTTGTTCGGGCGGGCGGTATAGGTGCGATGGTCGAAAATCATATCGAGCACTCCTTCTGGCGTTCTGTATCCGGTGCCTTCGGCGCCGGCGTGATGGTCTTGTCGGCTCAGCCGGCGCTTCGCACCGTCTCGGTGATCAGCCGGGCTGTGAGCGCCGGTGCTTCAATCTGCGGTACATGGCCGACGCCATCGAGAAGATGAACAGCAGTGAAGCCTGGCGCGCGGACTGCATGAGCGACCGGGATGACGCGGTCGAGCCTGCCCCAGATGAACCGCGTCGGTACGGCGAGCTCGGCAAGCGCGCCCGCGAGATCGAAACCCTGCGTGCCGTCCGGGAACAGGCTTTCGGCCATCGCAGCGAGCGCGTCGCGATTGCCGATCTTTTCCATCTGCCTGAGCGCGGCCTGCGCATAGCCGACCGGCAAGGCCGATGGGTCGCCGACCATCACCGTCAGCCACCGCTCCAGGGCCTGCACCGTGGTCGCGCGGGCGAGACCGGCAATGAAGCCGGCATTGATCTCGGGGCCAAGCCCGCCAGGGGCAAGGAGCGTGACAGAGCGCACCGTAAGACGGCCAAGTCGGGCGAGCGCGAGAGCCGCCGCACCGCCGAGGGAATGGCCAACGAGATGGGCATTGCCGACGCCCATATCCTCCAGCCGGTCGGAGAGGAGGAAGGCGATCTCCTCGATGCTGCTTGCGGGTCTTGCCGCTTCCGCACCATGGCCGGGCAGGTCGAGGCTGATCGTCTCGATCCCCGGCCCGAGCAAGGGCACGACCTGCCGCCACACCGAGCGATCCGCCCCGAAGCCGTGGATGAGGACTACCGGCACCGTCTGCCGGGCCAGCGTCGGCGCGGCAACAGGCGATGCCTGGGCTGCAGCCGGCGTTCGCAGGACCGCGCCGTCATGTTCGTTCGAGCGGGCGGCAAGGATGGAATCGATGTCGCGCTTCTTGATGCGCCCATGCGGGCCGCTTCCCGAAATGGCGGCAAGGTCGAGCCCAGCCGCGGCGGCAAGCCGCCGGGCCAGCGGGCTGGCGATTGCACGGCTGCCGGGCGGCCGGATGGAAGAGGGCGCTTCGCTGGCCACAGGCTCGCTCGGATTGGGTTCCGCAGCCGTTGCCGTGGCCAGCGCGATCGAAGCGGATTGGCTAGCGATCGGCTTCTCGCCAACTATCGGTTTCTCGTCCGCGATCGTGCCGAGCACGGCGCCCACCGGCGCTTCCTGTCCCTCGGCGAAGAAGATTTCCGCCAGCCAGCCGTCGCGGTCGGCTTCGATTTCGGTTGCGGCCTTGGCCGTTTCGACGGTGACGAGAAGATCGCCCGCCTTGACCGAATCACCTGATTTCACCGCCCAGCCGATCACCAGCACGGCTTCCATATATTCGCCGCCGGCACTGTCGATGCTGATCGGATGGGTCGCCATCGCCGCCTCCGTCACTTCAGTGTCTTCAGCGCGGCCGTGCGGATCTTCTCGGCACTTGGCAGCATCGCCGTTTCCAGCGGTTCGGAATAGGGGATCGGCATATCCGGCAGCGTGACGCGCGCGACAGGCGCGTCCAATTCGTCGAAGGCGTGGTCCATGATCGTTGCCGAGAGCTCGGCGGCGTAGCCGCAGAAGCGCCAGCCCTCGTTGACCACCACGGCATGGTGCGTTTTCGCGATCGAGGCGACGATGGCGTTGACATCGAGCGGGCGCAGCGACCGGAGGTCGACGATTTCGGCTGAAACACCGTTTGCTGCGAGAAGGTCGGCGGCTTTCAGGGCCTCGACCACCATCTTGGAGGTGGCGAATATCGAGATATCGCTGCCCTCGCGCATCGTTGCCGCCTTGCCGAGAGGCACGATCACATCGCCTTCCGGCACCTCGCCGCGGGTGTTGTAGAGCAGCTTGTGCTCAAGGAAGACGACCGGCTGGTCGTCGCGGATCGCGGCCTTCAGCATGCCCTTGGCATCGGCCGGCGTCGAAGGCGCGACGACCTTGATGCCGGGTATGTGGGCAAGCATGGAATCGAGCGACTTGGAGTGCTGTGCGCCCGCACCGGCGCCGCCGCCGCCCTGCGTGCGCAGCACGAACGGCATCTTCACCTGGCCGTTCCAGATATAGTTGTAGATCGAGGCCTGGTTGACCAGCGCATCGAGCGTCAGCGGCACGAAATCCGCATACATGATTTCAAGCACCGGACGGGTACCGGTCATGGCGGCGGTCACCGCCATGGCGGTCAGCGCCTGTTCGGAGATCGGCGTGTCGCGCACCCGCGTTTCGCCGAATTCCTCCATCAGCCCTTTCGTCACCTTGAAGACGCCGCCATAGCGGCCGATGTCCTCGCCGAAAACGAACACGGAAGGGTCGGCCTGCATCTCTTCGCGCAGTGCTGCATTGAGCGCTTCGGCGTACCGCATCATGGCCATGTCAGTGCGCCTCGCTGTAGGGGTTGCAGGCTTCGTCGAGCGAGAATTCGGGCATCGGGTCGGAGAGGGCGGCGGCGAATGCCTCGTCTACCTCGGCCTTGGCCGCGGCCTCGATCCCGGCGAGTTTCGCCTCGCCGACGTCGCCCAAGAGCGCCTTGCGCGAGACCAGCAGAGGGTCACGCGCCTTCCAGGCCGCAATGTCCTCCGGCTTCTGGTAGCCGCCCATGTCGGAGGTGGAAAAACCCTCGATGCGGTAGGTCTTGCATTCGACCATGCCGGGACCCTCGCCACGCCGGGCACGCTCGACCATGGTCGACACGGCGCGGTAGACGGCCACCGCGTCATTGCCGTCGACGATTTCGGCGGGCATCGCATAGCCGGCGGCGCGGATCGACAGATCCTCGACCGGCGACTGGACTTCGGTGGGAACGGTCAGGCCAAACTGGTTGTGTTCGAGCACGAAGACGACCGGCAGCTTCCACAGCCCGGCCATGTTCATGGCCTCGTGGCAGATGCCGGTTTGCGCGGCGCCGTCGCCGAAAACGCACATGGCGACATTGCCGGTGCCGAGGATCTGCATCGACAGCGCCATGCCGGTGGCGGCCGGAATGCCCGCGCCGACTATGGCGTTGCCGCCGATCACGCCCTTTTCGGCATCGGCCACCAGCATGTGGCCGGCGCGCCCGCCGCAGGCACCAGTGGCCCGCCCGAAGATCTCGGCCACCACGGGGTGCACGGCCATGCCCTTGCCGATATAGACCGCGTGGCCGCGATGAGTGGTGGCGACCTTGTCACCCGCCTCCAGTACGGCGGTCGCGGCGACACCGACGGCTTCCTGGCCATCGCAGCGATGGATCGGGCCGCGCGTGCGTCCCTCCTTGTGAAGCGCTCCAAGCCCCTCTTCCAGATGCCGCACCAGCAGCATCCGGCGATAGATTTCCAGATGTTGTTCGACGGAAGGAGTGTTTTTCACTGGTATCCCCGAGTTCGTGCCGAAATTAAATACAAAAGTGTCGACACTTTGCAAGCGCTTCTGCAAGATAGGGCAAAACAAGTTTGTGAAAAGGGGATCGATCATGCGTTTGAAGGGCAAGGCGGCCATCGTCACCGGCGCCGGCGCCGGTATCGGCGCAGCCGTCGCGGAACTGTTTGTGAAGGAGGGCGCGCGCGTTCTGGTCGTCGACCGCGACGGCGCGCGGGCCAGCGAGGTGGCCGACAGGACCGGAGCGCTGGCCTTTGAGGCGGACGTCTCGGACGAAGCCTCCGTGGCGACGATGGTGCGCCGCGCGCAAGAGGCATTCGGCCGGGTGGACATCCTGGTCAACAATGCCGGCTACGGCATACGCGGCTCGGTCGTCACCACTGCGGCGGCGGATTGGGACGCGCTCATGGCCGTGAACCTCAAGGGCGTCTTTCTCTGCTCCAAATACGTCATTCCTGTCATGGCCGCGGGTGGTGGCGGGGTGATCGTGAACACCGCCTCCAACGTGGCCCATGTCGGACTTGCCGATCGGGCGGCCTATGTCGCCTCCAAAGGCGGCGTCGCGGCGCTGACGCGTGCCATGGCGCTTGACCATGTTGCAGACAAGATCCGCGTCAACGCCGTGGCGCCGGGTGTTACCTGGTCGAGCTATTTCGAAACCATGCTGGAAACTCATCCCGACCCTCAGGGGTTTGTCGCGGCATTGAATGCGCGTTCGCCGATGAATCGCGTCGCGCAACCGACTGAAATCGCAAATGCAATCCTGTGGCTCGCCAGCGACGAATCTTCTTTCGCCACCGGCTCGATCCTGACGGTCGACGGCGGCATGAGCGCCTGGTGAGGCGCGCGCCAGTCGATGGCGGAAAACGAAGCCTGCCGCTTCAGGCAACAGGCCGGATGGAACGCAGGGCACTCAGCATCTCGTCGAGATCGGCGCAGGGCAGGCAGCCAAGGTCCGCTATATCCTTGGTCACGTCGACAGGCAGGCCCGAATTGGACTCCTTGGGCACTTCGTTCAATCGTCCGCCGATGAGCACCGGCAAGGCAAGTCCGCGTGCCGCCATCGCCGCTTTCACGGCCTGTGCATAACGCAGCGCCACGCCGTTGTAGGTGCTGACCGCGATGGCATCGGCCCCTGTTTCGGCGGCGCGGGCGACGAGCGTTTCCGGGTCGACAGCCACACCGGCATCGGCGATGACGATGCCCAGACCTTCGAGCGCCTGTTCGACGAGGTATTTGCCGTGCTCATGCACGTCGGTGGTGCCGATGCAGACGGTTAGGGGTTTAGGGCTTTCCAGCGGCTTTTGCGTTGCGACCCAGGCGACGGCCTTGTGGTTGAGCTCGCGTGCCCATTCGGCATGGATCAGCGGCGTGCGCCCGCGCATGCCGTCCGCGCCCGGGCCGAACAGCGCCTCCATGCGTTTCGGCCCCATGCGGCGGATGGCGAACATCAGCGCGGCCGGGTCTTCGGTATCCACCCCGCGCTCGGCCAGCCCCTTCATGACGGCATCGGCAAAACGGCGCCCGCCTTCGACCAGCACATCGGCCATTGCCTCCACCTTGGTCCAGTCGAAGACCGGATCGTAGAACGGTGCGTGCAGCGTGAGCCGGTGTGCGAAGGTCTGCGCATCGATGATCTCATCGACATCGGGAATGCGCTGGTTCTCGGTCACCGGCACCGGATTGATCGCATGGCCGGAGGGCCATCGCCCAACGGCGAGAATGTCGGCCAGGAGATAACTTGCCAGGCTGGCGTAGTTGCCCGCCGGGGTCGACTGATAGGAAACGGTGTTGCCGAAGATCATGGTGCCCGGCGTGTCGCTGACCCGCACCAGCGCGGAATGGAAAGCAGCGCGCGACAGCGGATCGCTGAAGTGGTGGCCGTAGCAATGGCCGAGCCGCGCGCCGATCAGATCCTCGACGATGTGCTTTTCGACCAGCACCATGCCGAGCGCGCAGGCCATGTCGATGAACAGCCCGGCGAAGCCGTCGTCGAGATTGGAATGGACAAGGATTTCGGCCTCCTGCGCGGCAATCAGGCCGAGCGCGGTGACGGTCGCTTCGGTGGTCGCCACATCATCGTCCCAATAGGGCAGCCGGAAGGTGAAATACTGTCCCAGATTGCCGATGGCCGTTGCCCCGGCGGCGATGGCGGCGCGGGTGTTTTCCACCGCGCCCGGCAGGCCGAGCATGAAGTCGCCGAAATGAGCGGCGGCCGGCGCGGCATTGGTGATGCGCGCGAAATCCTCGGGGCCGGTGAGCACGATGCCGGTGCCGCGCGCAGCCTTGGCGCGCATGGCCTGGGGATAACCCATCGACCAGTCGAGAGTGATGCCGAAACGGTCGACCGTTACGCCTGCCTTGCGGCATTGCTCATGCACCTCGCCGATCGCCGCCACGGTGCGATCGACGCTTCTGAAGCCGATATGGGCGTGCTGCATGACGCGCTTTTCGGCTGCCGCCTTGCGCTTCCATGCGGCTTCGGACGGCATCCCGGTTTCACTGAGGAAGCGGCAGCCGCCGAGGCGCCAGTCGCGCGCCATAGCGCGCCCTTCGGTGAGGAGGTCGGCGCCGGGCTTGAGGCCTGGGTCGATGAGAGCGGGGGCGATTTCAGCGGTCATGATGTTTGCTGTCGGCTCCGGCAATGAAACGGCGAATGATGGCGGCAAAACCCTCGGGGTCGGCGAGGGGATGAAAATGCGCGCCGGGAACTGAGACAGACCGGGCACCCGGTATCGTAGCGGCGATCGCCTCCGAAAGAGCCGGCGGCGTCAGAATATCGCCGGCGGCAGCAATCACCTGAACCGGGGCGTCGATACGCGGCAGATCGGCAAGGCGATCGTGGTCGAGCAGCATGCGCACGCGTGCAGCGGCGACGGTGAGCGGAGCCAGCGTGCGAGGGGCGGCGGCGACGGCCGCCTGGAGCTGCCCGGCATAGGTATCGAGGTAGGACGGCTCGTGGCAGAGCACATGGCCTAGGCGCTGGTAGGTCTCGGCCAGGCCGGCCTCCAGCAATTCGGCGCGAGCGGTGAAGAGCGTGCGGAAACGGGTGTCGGCGCGCGCCCAGGAACTGCTGATCGTGTAGCTCAGGCCGAGTTCCGCATGATCGAGCGCCAGCACCTGCGCGATGGCGCCACCGGTGGAATGCCCGACAATGTGCGTTGGTCCGCCCGCCTGCGCCAGCAGGCCGGCAATGTCGCTGGCGATCAGGGGGATGGAATAGGGGCTTTCCGGTCGATCGCTGCGGCCGGCGCCGCGATGGTCGGTGACGATGATGCGATGGTCGGCCTCGAGCCGGCGTACCACGCCGGCCCAGAACCTTCCGTCGCCGCCGAGCCCCGGGATTAGGATAAGGCGCGGGCCATGGTCGCCTGATGTCTCGTAGTGGATGCGGCAGCCATCGGCGGCGGGGAAGAAGGGCATCAGTGACAGCCCTCCCTGTCGAGCAACTCGCTAAGCGCCGCGACGAGGCTGAGCGCCGTGAGCATCGAGGTCTTCGGATTGCTGGGCGAGGGCGCGTTGACGAGGCGGAAGGAGGCGGTGCCGGCGGTGCTCTCGACCTCGATCTCGTGCGTGTTGCCGGTAGTTTTCGGATCGGCAACCACGCTCACGGTGACTTTGTCGATGCCTGCCGCGAGCGCCACGGCGAAGGCGGCGTTGAGGTTTTTCGGATAGAGTTTTGCCGCTTGCGCGGGCGTGCCCTCGAAGAGCGATACCGCATCGTGCTCGGCGGATAGGCCAAGAGTGGCAAGCTCGGCTTTCCAGGCTGCCGGCGGCTTGCGCGAGGTATAGCGCACCCGTGCATCGGGAAGTGCCGCTATCGCCCTGAGATAGTCGAGGCCGCCCAACGCGCCTGACGGCAGGACCAAGCGCGCGCCGCTGTTGCGCGAAGCATCGGTTAACCGGGCGGCAAGTATCGGATCGGAGAACGCACCGATCGAAGCGATGATGGTCGGGATGCCGGCGTCGAGAAGCGCGGGCACGTAGGCGGCCACTGCTTCCTGACTTGCCGCCTCGACCACCGTGCTTGGACGCGCACTGATCAGCGCGTCAAGCTGCGTGACAGTGCTGACGTTCGCCGGCAGTGCGGGGCGGGCGCCTTCGCGCATCAGCGCCACCCAGCGACACGAGTCCGGTGGGAAAGCGGAGACGATCGCGCGCGAGATCGTGCCGAACCCGATGAGGCCGAGCGTGACCATCGGGGCTTCTTCAGGGGTTCTGTTTCAGGGGATCGAATTTGTCGGCGAGGTCCGCCCCGAACACTGTCTTACGCTCGATCTCCAGGACGTTTTCCGGGCGCGGAAAATTGGACGGCACGCGGTCGCCCGGCTTGCGCGGCTTGCCGATCAGGCGAAAGAAGTCCTCGAGCCCGTTCGGCACGATTAACCAGATCCAGCGCAGGCGTGTCTCGCCATCGTTGATGAACATGTGCCGGACATTCTTCGGCAGGAACACCACGCTGTCCGGTTCCAGCCGATATTCCTTGCCATCGATGACGGCGCGGCCACGGCCTTCGATGACGTAGACCGTCTCTTCGTTGCGGTCGTGCGTGTGTTCACGCACATAGCCGCCGGGCGCCACCGATTGCGTGCCCAGCGCGAAGGGGTGTTCCATGCCGACGATGTGCGGCGCGAGCGCGACGTCGATATGGCCGTTTGCCGGTACCGGCTGCCAGTAGCTTTCGCGCGTGTCGGGCCCGGAAACATGGATGCCTGTCGGCGCGGGTTGAAGGCGGGTGTCGTCCATGGCTCTGCCTCTCGAAAGGAGCTGCGAAGGTCGTGCGGGGCACGCTGCTGACCAAGAGAGGGTACAGCGCAAAAAGTGTCGACACAATAGTAGACAGATTAAATTTCCTGCCTCTATAGTGCCGTGGTGATGATGGCAGGGGAAGGCCGATGGGCGAGTACGACGTTCTGGTGATCGGTTCGGGATCCGCTGCCTGCTCGGCGGCGCTGCGGGCCGCCAAGGGCGGCCTCAAGGTGCTCGTCATCGAAAAGAGCGAATGGCTGGGTGGCACCTCGGCCATGTCCGGGGCCGGGGTCTGGATACCCGCCAACCATGTCGCGGCCGAGGCCGGCATCGCCGACAGCCGCGAGGACGCGCTCGCATATCTGCGTGCCGTCGCGCCCGAAGGGTGGGAGCAGAAGGAGGACGCGCTCTGGGGCGCGTTCGCCAAGGCCGCACCGGACATGCTGCGCTTCCTGTCCGTCAACACGCCGCTCGATTTTCGCCTGATCAACGAGCCGGATCCCTTTGCCGAAGCGCCTGGCGGTAAGCTCTACGGCCGCATGCTCTCGCCGAGGCCGCTCAGCCGCCGTATCCTGGGCAAGTTTGCACGGAGCCTGCGCCGCTCCACACTGCCGCACAGCTTCACGTATCAAGAGATCGTCGACCTCGATCTTTATCACCATCCCATCCGCGCCGGGTTCAAGGTCTGGCCGAAGCTTCTATGGCGATGGCTGACGAATTCCGGCGGCCAGGGCATGGCTCTCATGACCGGGCTCATCAAGGGCTGCCTCGATGCCGGCGTCACCTTTCAGCCGGGAACGCGTGCCGTCACCCTGCTTCAGGATCCGGATTCGCGCATCACCGGCGCGGAAGTGGAGCGCGAGGGCCAGCGCGCGAAGATCGTCGCGCGTCGCGGCGTCGTCATCGCAACCGGCGGCTTCGAATGGGATGCCGAGATGCGTGCGCGCCACTTCCCCGGCGCCTTCGACCGGATCGGCAGTCCGCGCGGCAATGAGGGCGACGGCCAGAAGCTTGCGGCTTCCGTTGGCGCGCAGCTGGACCGCATGGATCAGGCGAACGTCTATCCCTGCCTGCCGACGCGCTACCAGGGAAAATCGCACGGCTTGCCGATGACCTTCCAGGCCGAGCCGCACTCGATCGTCGTCGATCGCGATGCAAAGCGCTTTGTCAGCGAAAACGCGTTCAACATCGGCGAGGCGATCGATGCGCGCGGGCCGGACGGCGCGCCGATCCATCTGCCCTGCTATCTCGTCGGCGATCATCGTTTCCTGAAAACGTCGCTGCCTTTCCGCTGGTATGCCTCCTACGAGCGCGACTGGATCAAGAAGGCCGATACGATCGCTGGCCTTGCCGCCAAGCTCGGACTGCCGGCGGCGGCGCTTGAGGAGACAATCGCCCGCTGGAACGGCTTTTGCGCGAAGGGGCACGATGCGGACTTCCAACGCGGCGACAATGGTTGGGAGGCATACAAGGCGCATGGCCCCGAGAATCGGCTGAAGCCGATCGACAAAGCGCCCTATGTCGGCATGACGATCAATCGCTCGATCCTCGGCACCAAGGGCGGCGCCCGCACCAATGAGCGCGCGCAGGTGCTGAGGCCGGACGGTTCGATCATCCCCGGCCTCTATGCGGCCGGGCTTGCCATGGCCAACCCCATCGGCACTCGCGCCGTAGGAGCGGGCACGACGCTGGGCCCCAATTTGACATGGGGCTTCATCGCCGCCGAGACGATCCTGCATCAAAACAGGTGATCGCGGGGCCTTGCGCGCCATAAGGAGCGCGCTCATCGCCACGATCCGCTGATGTCCCTCGGCCAAAGCTGCGGGAAGTCTCCAGGCCCTGCGGCATGGCTCGATGACGCTCGCGCTTCCCGACATCGGAAGTGTGATATGAAATATATTTCACTATGTGAATTATATTGACAACACGCGCCGGGGCTGTAATGTCCCGATCGTCGGCTTTCGGAGGAAGGTCGGCGTCATCAAATCCATACAGCAGCGCTCGTTGGGCGCCTGCGACGGTCATTGAGGATGGCTTCGGCCAAGGGAGGAAACTTGCGCAAATTTCTGAGCACGCTCGCAATCGCGGCGGCTGCATCGACCTGCTTTGGGTCGATGCAGGTACGCGCCGAAACCCCAAACCCGTTCAAATGCGAGCCGGGTGAAAAATACGTCATGAACGTCATGGTCTCAGGTGTCGAATACTGGTTCCCGGTCTATGAAATGTTCAAGCAGGCCGGCCAGCAGTTCGGCTGCGAGACCGCCTATACGGGTACGCCGGAGTACGACGTCAACAAGCAGATCGCCACCTTCGACCAAGCGCTGGCGCAGAAGCCGGCCGGCATACTGGTGCATCCGATGAACTCCGATCCGTTCATCGAGCCGATCAACCGCGCCATCGAACAGGGCACCGCGGTGGTGACCTTCGCCGCCGACTCGCCGAATTCCAAGCGCGTCTCCTACATCACCTCCGACAACAATGCCGAAGGCACCTATGCCGCCGACGCCGTTGCCAAGGCGATGGACGGCAAGGGCGAATATGCCGTGCTGGAGAATCCCGGTCAGGACAACCACGACAAGCGCGTCAACGCCTTCGTCGCCCGCATGGTAGCCAAATGGCCGGACATGAAGCTCGTCGGCCGCGCCGCTTCGAACCAGGATCCGACCAAGGCCTATCAGGCCGTTCTGAGCCTGGCGCAGGCGCATCCTGACCTCGGCGCCGTGTTCATGCCGGAGGCCAATTCGGCCATTGGTGCCGCCCAGGCAGCCAAGGAAGGCGGCGGCAAGATCCGCGTCATGCTCGCCGACGTCAACGCCAAGATCCTCGACATGATCAAGGCCGGCGAGATCTTCGGCTCGGTCAATCCCAACCAGGGCATGCAGGGCTATATGGGCTTCATGCTGCTGTGGATGGCCAAGCATCCCGGCCTGATCGATCCGATGAACGATGCCAAGCGTTCGGGCTTCAATCCGATGAGCGTGCCCTTCGTCGACAATGGCTTCTCCATCGTCTCCAAGGACAATGCGGACGACTTCTACTGGGACAAGTATCTCAAGCGTCGCGGCACCAAGGGTATCGAGGAATAATCTCGATCTCGCCCCGGCCTCCGCGAGGCCGAACCAACCGGGAAGGAGGCTTCGGCCTCCTTCCTCCCCCGCAAGCATCGCAGGAGCATGGCGTGACCCAGGCGCCCATTCTTGAAATCCGCAGCCTGTCCAAGGCGTTCGGCGCGGTCAAGGCGCTGAGCGACGTGCAGTTCGAGCTGCGGCGCGGCGAAATCCATGCGCTGTGCGGAGAGAACGGCGCCGGCAAGTCGACGCTGATGAACATGATCGCCGGTGTATTGCAGCCTGACGAGGGCGACATCCTGATCGATGGCGAGCGTGTTTCGATCCACTCGCCCGCGGCCGCCCAACGCCTCGGCATTGCACTTGTCCACCAGGAGATTGCGCTCTGTCAGGACGCCACGGTTGCCGAAAACATCTACATGGCCGCGATCAACAGCCGGCGCGCGCCGCTGATGAATTTCCAGAAGCTCTACGCCGATGCCCAGAAAATCATGGACCTGCTCGCCCCCATTCCGGTGCGCACCAGGGTCGCTGACCTCTCCATTTCCAACCAGCAGCTCGTCGAGATCGCCAAGGCGCTGACGCTCGACTGCAAGGTGCTGATGCTCGATGAGCCGACCGCGGCGCTGACCGAAAGCGAAGCGCAACGCCTGTTCTCGATCGTGCGCGGGCTCAGGGAGCGCGGCATTTCGGTGGTCTATATCAGCCACCGCATGGCCGAGATCTTTTCGCTGTGCGACCGCGTCACCGTCTTCCGCGATGGCCGCTACGTGGCGACCGATCCGATCGCCGCCGTCTCTCCCGACGATGTCGTGCGCAAGATGGTCGGCCGCGAAATCACCCAGCTCTATCCCGATAAGCTGGCGCCGCAAGAGCCGGGCCGCCTGCTCCTCTCGGTCGAGGGGCTTTCCGATGGCCGCCGCTTCGCCGACGTCGATCTGCAGCTTCGCGCTGGCGAAATTCTCGGCATAGGCGGCCTCATCGGCGCCGGCCGCAGCGAGATCGCGCAAACAGTCTGCGGCCTCAGGCCAATGACGGCGGGAGCCGTCGCGCTCGACGGAAAGCCGCTTCGGCTGCGCGGCTATGGCGATGCGGTCAAAGCGGGGCTGGTCTATCTCTCGGAGGATCGCAAAGGCTCCGGCGTGTTCCTCGATCTGCCGATCGCGGCGAACATCTCCGCGCTCGACCTGGCCAGGCTTACCGGGCGGCTCGGCCTGCTCGACCGCAGGGCCGAGGATCGTCAGGCGAGGGACCTGACCGGCAGGCTCGGCGTGCGCATGGCTGGCATCAATGCCGCCGTCTCGACGCTGAGCGGCGGCAACCAGCAGAAGGTCGCCATCGCCAGGCAGCTGTCCGTCGACCCCAAGGTCATCATCATGGACGAGCCGACACGCGGCATCGATGTCGGCGCCAAGGTCGAGATCCACCGGCTGCTGCGCCAGCTTGCTGGCAGCGGTGTCGGCGTCATTGTCATCTCGTCGGAACTGCCGGAGCTGATCGGTCTGTGCGACCGCGTTCTCGTGGTGCGCGAAGGCAGGATCGCCGGCGAACTCTCCGCCGGCGAGCTTGGTGAGGAAGCCATCATCATGCTCGCCTCGGGCGTCCAGAACAGTTCAACTCAAAGGCAGGCCCAGAATGTCGCCTAGGCAATCAGGAGAAGCGCTCGTGCACGCCGAGATCAAGGCCGCCGGGCGGCGGATCAATTTCGCTCAGCTCGCCTCGATGCGCGAGGCCGGGCTGATCGTCATCATCCTGGCGCTGTGCATCGCCATGAGCTTTGCCTCGCCGCACTTCCTGACATGGGGCAATTTCCGCGCCATGCTGATGAGCTTTTCCATCGAAGGCATCGTCGTCGTCGGCATGACCATCCTGCTCATCGTCGGCGGCATCGATCTTTCCGTCGGCTCGGTCGTGTGTTTCTCGATGGTGGTCTCCGGCGCGCTGTTCCTCGCCGGCCTCGATCCATGGACGGCAAGCCTGATCGGCATCGGCGTCAGCGCGCTGATCGGCGCGGCGATGGGCTTCTTCGTCACGGTGATAGGCCTCAATCATTTCATCACGTCGCTGGCGGCCATGGTCATCGTGCGCGGCATGTGCCTGGTGGTCACCAAGGGCACGCCGCTGTCGCTGTTCACCCTGCCGCCGGCCTTCAAGGCCATCGGCCAGGGCAGCTTCAACAACATCCCCTATGTCATCCTGATCTTCGTCGTCGTGGTGGCGATCTTCGACTTCCTGCTGCGCCGCGCCACGGCTTTCCGCAAGGTTTTCTACACAGGCTCCAACGAGAAGGCCGCGCAGTTCTCGGGCATCAGGACCAATCAGGTGAAGTTCTGGGTCACGGTGCTGTGCTCGACGCTGGCCGGACTGGCCGGTGTCATCTACATGGCGCGCTTTGGCGCGGCGACGCCGACCTTCGGCGCCGGCATGGAACTCAACATCATCGCCGCGGCCGTCATCGGCGGTGCCTCGCTCAATGGCGGCTCGGGCACCATCTTCGGGGCGATCCTCGGCATGGCGTTGCTGTCGGTGGTAACGAGCTCGCTTATCTTGCTCGATATCTCGGTCTATTGGCAGGACATGATCAAGGGATGCATCCTGCTGGCCGCGGTGTCGATCGATCACTTCCTGCACCGCAAGAAGTCCTGAACCTCAAAGGCAGCGAAGCAAGACCATGGCCCCTCCCAACACACGCGACGACATCGCCGCTGTCCGCCAGATGCACCAGGCGCTTGTCCTGCATTATGTCGAAGGCAAGACCCAGGCCGAGATCGCCGGGGAACTCGGCATCTCGCACGCGACCGTCAACCGGCTCATCAAGCGCGGCCACCAGCTCGGCCTCGTCGAGATCAAGATCAAGTCGCCGATCGACCATCTGGTCGACCTGGAAGCGCGGTTGGTGGCGCTGGGCGGCATCGAACGGGCGATGGTGGTGCCGTCGGTCTCCGACAATCCGCACACAGCCCTGCGGCGGGTCGGCGAGGCGGCGGCTGGGCTGCTGCTCGACACCATCAAGGACGGCGACACGATTTCGATCACCGGTGGCAAGGGCGTCAGCGCGCTGGTCGCCGGTCTCAAGCCGGGGCGCCGATACGACGTCGAAATCATTCCGGCCACCGGGCTGGTGCAGGGCAAGCACTACACCGACGTCAACCACGTCGCCTCGCTGATGGCGGACAAGCTCGGCGGGCGCGCCTATCAGATCCATGCGCCGCTGTTTGCCGATACCGCGCAGCAGCGTGAGATGCTGATGGGGATCAGCTCTGTCGCCGACGTGTTTCGCAAGGCGCGCGAGGCCGATGTGGCGGTGGTGGGTGTCGGCTCCATCCTGACCGACGATTCCAGCTATTACGACCTGCATCCGTCCTCGAACGCCGATCGCCAGGCGATCGAGAAGTCCGGGGCGACAGGCGAGCTGCTCGCCCATCTCATCGATCGCCAAGGCAAGCTTTGCAACTACTCGCTCAACCGTTCGCTGGTCTCGTTGACGCTTGACGAGTTCGCGACCATCCCGCGCTCGATCGGCATCGCAAGCGGCCCCAGCAAGGTCGCGCCGATCCTCGCCGCCATGCGCGGCAACCATCTCGACACCATCGTCACGGACGAGGCCACGGGGCTGCATATCCTCGAACTGGCCGAACAGGAGGCAGCATGAATTCTCGACAGATCCAGCGGCAGATCGGCAAGTCCGGCATATCGGCGTCGGCTGTAGGCCTGGGCACCTGGGCCATTGGCGGCTGGATGTGGGGCGGCACTGACGAGAAGGAGTCGGTCAAGGCGATCGAAGCCTCGATCGACGCCGGCCTCAGCCTGATCGACACCGCACCGGCCTACGGTCTGGGCCGCAGCGAGGCGATCGTCGGCACCGCCATCAAGGGCAAGCGTGACAGAGTGGTGATCGCGACCAAATGCGGGCTGAACTGGCATTCCGGCAAAGGGGGCCATTTCTTCGACCAGGACGGCAAGCCGGTTCACCGTTATCTCGGCGCCGACGGCATTGCCTATGAGGTCGAGCAGAGCCTGCGGCGTCTCGGCACGGATCATATCGATCTCTACATCACCCATTGGCAGGACCCGACGACGCCGATCGCCGAGACGGTGGCGGTGCTGGAAAAGCTCAAGGCAGCCGGCAAGATCCGCGCCATTGGCGCCAGCAATGTCAGCGCCGAGGATCTCGGCCACTATATCGACGCCGGCCAGCTCGATGCGATCCAGGAGCGCTATTCGATGATCGACCGCGAGATCGAGAGCAGCCTGCTGCCGATCACTCGCCGCCATGACATCGCCACCCTCAGCTACTCGTCTCTGGCGCTGGGCCTGCTCACCGGCACGGTCGACCCAGCGCGCACATTCGGCGGCGACGACCAACGCAAGGACAACCCACGCCTCTCCACGGCCAACCGTCAGAAGGTGGCAAAGCTGAAAGCGGCCATCACCCCGATCGCCGAAAGCCACCAGGCCTCGATGGCGCAGATCGTCATCGCCTGGACGCTCGCCCAGCCGGGCATCACTTTTGCCCTGTGCGGCGCGCGCAATCCCGAACAGGCGCTCGACAATGCACGGGCCGGGGAGATCACGCTTGCGGCAAGCGAGCTTGCGGCAATCGACGCGGCGGCGGCCGAGCATCTCACCGCGATGGATGCCTGAGCAAAAAAGGCAACAGCCCCGATGAACCGTAGCCATACAATCGCCGGTCTGCGCGACCGGCCTGATGTTGCCGTGCTCGTCATCGGTGGCGGCATCAACGGCATCAGCGTCTTTCGCGAACTGGCCCTGCAAGGCGTCGATGTCGTGCTGACGGAAAAAGGCGACTATTGCAGCGGTGCCAGTGCTGCCCTGTCACGCATGGTGCATGGCGGCCTGCGCTACCTCGAAAACGGCGAATTCAAACTGGTGCGCGAATCGCTGCTCGAACGCGACCGTCTGCTGCGGAATGCCCCACACTATGTGGCTCCGTTGCCGACGACGGTGCCGATCTTCGATATGTTTTCCGGCCTCGCCAACGGTGCGGTGCGTTTCCTGGGGCTGACGCGGCGGCCTAGCCGGCGTGGCGCGCTGGTCATCAAGACCGGACTTGCCATGTACGACCTGTTCACCGCCGCACGGCGTTTGATGCCGACGCACAGGTTCAGGGGGCGCGCCGAGACCCTGAAGACATGGCCGGCGATCAACCCGGCGATCCGCAATTCGGCGACCTATTACGACGCCTGGGTGAGCCGGCCCGAACGCCTCGGCCTGGAGATGCTGCTGGACGCCACGGCGAGCGCGGCGAACGCTCGGGCCTTGAACTACGCACTGATATCATCGACCGGCGACGGCCTTGCCATTACCGACACGTTGACCGGCGAGGAACTGCCGGTGCGGGCGCAACTGGTCATCAACGCCACCGGCGGCTGGATCGACCTGACCAACAAGGCCATCGGGGCGATGGCGCAGAAAATGATGGGCGGGACCAAAGGCTCGCATCTGATCGTCGACAACGCAGAACTTCTCGGCGCGCTCAGCGGTCACATGGTCTACTACGAGAACGAGGACGGGCGCATCTGCATCCTGTTTCCCTATCTAGGCAAGGTGCTGATCGGTTCGACCGACATCCGGGTCGATGATCCGGACCAGGTCCGTTGCGAGGAGGACGAGCAGCGCTACATCCTGCAGTCGCTCGCCTTTGTTTTTCCCTCGATCAAGGTCACCGAAGACCAGATCGTGTTCCGCTTCGCCGGCGTGCGCCCGTTGCCCGCCAGCGAGGACAGTTTTACGAGCCGAATACCGCGTGATCATTTCTGCGAGTTCGTCGAACCGGCCGGCCACCTGCCGGCGACACTGTGCATGATCGGCGGCAAGTGGACGACCTTCCGCTCGTTCGGGGCGCTGGCAGCCGATATGGCGTTGAAGCGGCTGGGGCTCGCACGCAGCATGGGCACGCAGGACATGGCCATCGGCGGCGGTCGCGACTTCCCGGCCGATCCGCAGGCCTGGTGCGCATTATTCGCCGCCGAGCACGGCCTGCCGGTCGAGCGCGCGCACACGCTGCTGCAGCGCTATGGCACGTCGGCCGGGGATTTCGTTTCGCACCCGGCGGGCGAACAGATGCTGCCCCGGTCGGATTACTCGGCAAGCGAGATCCGCCACATCTTCGAGCGTGAGCAGGTCGAATGCCTTGCGGACCTGTTCCTGCGCCGCACCACCATTGCCATTTCGGGTGGCCTCAGCTTCGACCTCATCAACGCCGTTCTCGACATGCTGGCGGCGCACAAGGGGTGGAGCGCCAGTGAGGCTGCCGCTGAACGCTCGACCTTCCTGGCCTTGCTGGCCGACCGGCACGGCATCGACCTCCAGACGCATCAAAGGAGCGCCCTATGCGCGTAAACAAGAAATTCCGCATGAACCGGCTGTTCGGCGGTGGCCGCTGCCTCGATGTCGCCATCGATCACGGCGTCTGCAACGAACCGAGCTTTCTTGCCGGGCTCGAGGACATGGCCGGTGTCGTCACCCAGCTGGTCAAGGCCGGCCCCGACGCCATCCAGATGAACTACGGCCAGGCCGATCTGCTGCAGGCGGTGCCGGGCAAGGACAAGCCGGCGCTGGTGATGCGCATCGACATGGGCAATCCCTACAACAGGACACGCCACCGGGCGATGTGGGCGGTGCTGCAGAACGAAGCCGAGCCCTTGCTTGGCGCCATCGAGATGGATGCGGCTTGCGTCGTGGTCAATCTGTTCATGCTGCCCGACGAGCCGGATCTGTTCCGGCAATGCGTGCAGAACATCGCCCGCGTGCGCGCCGATTGCGAGAAATACGGCCTGCCGCTGATGATCGAGCCGCTGGCCATGCTGCCGGTCACTGAGCATGGCGGCTACATGGTTGACGGCGACGCCGAAAAGATCGTCACGCTGACCCGGCTTGCCCGCGAGATGGGCGCCGATATCATCAAGGCTGACCCGACCACCGATCCCAACGACTTCCACCGCGTCGTCGAGGCCGCGCGCTGCCCGGTGCTGGTGCGCGGCGGCGGCAAGGAGGATTTGCGCGCTGTGTTCGACAAGTCGGCTGCCTTGATGGCGCAGGGTGCGCTTGGCATGGTCTATGGCCGCAACATCTACCAGCATGCCAACCCGACTGCTGTCGTGCGCGGGCTGATGGCGATCATTCATGACGATGCCGATGGCAGCGTGGCCTGGGACCTGTACAACCAGGCATAGGCCGCAGCATCGGGAGGCCCCAATGGGTAAGTATATTCTCGGCCTCGATGCCGGCAACACCGTCATCAAGGCCATCCTCTTCGACCTGTCGGGGCGCGAGCTGGCGCTTGCCGCCTGCGACGGCCGCTCGTCCATGCCAAAGCCCGGCCATGTCGAGCGCGACCTCAACGAGCTCTGGCGCAACGCGGTTTCGGTCATCGGCCAATGCATCGCTGAAGCCGGCATCGACGCCGGCGAGATTGTCGGCATCGGCTGTGCCGGCCATGGCAACGGGCTCTATGCGCTCGATCGCGCGGGTGCACCGCTGATCGGCATCCAGTCGCTCGACACGCGCGCGGTCGGCATCGTTGCCGAATGGGCAGAGCAGAATGTAGGCGACCGCACCTATGCACACTGCCTGCAACGGCCGTGGGCGGCGCAGACGCCGACCCTGCTTGCCTGGCTCAAGCGCTTTTCGCCGGCATTGTTCGCCAGCATCGGCACCGTCTTCCTGTGCAAGGATTTCGTCGTCAACCGCCTGACCGGCGCGCGCAGCAGCGATACATCAGACATGTCGGGCTGCGGCCTGCTGCAGATGCGGGACCGGCGTTACGAGCCGGATCTGCTTGCCGCCTATGGGCTCGGCGATTGCTGGGACCTGCTGCCGCCGGTGCTGGAATCGGCCGACATTGCCGGTCATGTCAGCAAGGAGGTGGCGGCTCTGACGGGACTGCGCGCCGGCACGCCCGTCGTGGCCGGGCTGTTCGATGTCGTCGCGAGCGCGGTCGGTTCGGGCGTGACCAGAACCGGTGCGGCCTCGGTCATCGCCGGAACCTGGAGCATCAACCAGGTCATCACCGACGAACCGATCCGCGACCCCTCGATCTTCATGCTGTCGACTTTCGACCGCCAGCGCTATCTGGCGATCGAATCCAGCGCGACCTCGGCCGCCAATCTCGAATGGATCGTTCGCGAATTCCTCGAGCATGGCGGCGAGGCCGGCAAATCGCCGTTCGAATTGTGCAGCGAACTCGTCGCTTCCGTCGATCCAAACAGCGACATCCCGATCTATCATCCCTTCCTTTACGGCTCGCAGCAGAATGGCCATGCGCGCGCCGGCTTCTACGGTATCGCCGGCTGGCACAGCCGAGCCCATCTGCTGCGTGCGCTGTTCGAGGGCGTCGCCTTCGAGCACAGGCGCCATGTCGAGACCTTGCACAAAGCGGGCGCCGATTTCGACCAGGTGGTGCTGTCCGGCGGCGGCTCGCGCAGCACGGTCTGGCCGCAGATCTTCGCCGATGTGCTCGGCGTGCCTGTCACCGTGGCGCGCAGCCGCGAGACCGGCGCGCTGGGAGCGGCAATCGCTGCCGGCACCGGCGTCGGCATCTTCGCGGACTACAGCGCCGGTGCCGCCGCCATGACAGCCGCCGCCCGGCACTTTGTGCCTGACGAGGCGGTTGCCGACGCCTATGCACGGCGGTATCGACTGTATGGCGAGATCAACCAGGCGATGACCCCGATGTGGGAGCGCATCGCCGGACAGCAGGCGTACACGTGACTGAAGCTTCACCGTCCCCGTTCGGCAGTTACGACTACGTCATTGTCGGTGCCGGCTCCGCTGGCTGCGTGCTCGCCAACCGGCTCTCGGCCGATCCGCGCAACAATGTGCTGCTGCTCGAGGCCGGCGGCAGCGACCGCTACCACTGGGTCGATATCCCGATCGGCTACCTCTTCTGCATGGGCAATCCGCGCACCGACTGGATGATGAAGACCGAGCCGGAAGCCGGTCTCAACGGACGCAGCCTCAACTATCCGCGCGGCAAGGTGCTTGGCGGCTGTTCATCGATCAACGGCATGATCTACATGCGCGGCCAGGCAGCCGACTATGATGGCTGGCGTCAGGCCGGCAATGCCGGCTGGGGCTGGGACGATGTCCTGCCTTACTTCCTCAAGTCGGAAGACTTCCATGGCGGCAAGAGCGCCATGCATGGTAGCGGCGGCGAGTGGCGGGTCGAACGGCAGCGGCTGTCATGGCCGATCCTCGACGCCTTCCGGGACGCGGCCGAGGAACTCGGCATTCCCCGCACCGAAGACTTCAACACCGGCACCAATGAAGGGTCGGGCTATTTCGAGGTCAACCAGCGGAAGGGCGTGCGCTGGAACACATCGAAGGCGTTTCTGCGCGGCATTGCCACGCGCAAGAACCTTCGCGTGGTGCTCGGCGCGGAGACCGAAAGGCTCGAATTCGATGGCCGGCGCGTCATCGGACTCGTCTTCCGCCAAGGCGACCGCCTGCACCAGGTCCGCGCTGGACAGACGATCCTTGCAGCCGGCGCCATCAACTCGCCGAAGCTGCTCGAACTCTCTGGCGTCGGCCGCCCCGACCTGCTTTCGAGCATTGGCGTGGATGTCCGTCACGCCTTGCCGGGCGTCGGTGAAAATCTGCAGGACCATTTGCAGATCCGCACCGTCTTCAAGGTCGCCAATGCCGCGACGCTCAACCAGCGCTACCACAATCTGGTCAGCCGTGCGTCGATGGGGCTGGAATACGCGCTCAAGCGCAGCGGGCCGCTGTCGATGGCGCCAAGCCAGCTCGGCATCTTCGCCAGGAGTGATCCGCGCCTTGCAACGCCCGACCTCGAATATCATGTGCAGCCACTGAGCACCGACCGGCTGGGCGAGCCGCTGCATCGCTTTCCAGCCGTGACAGTGTCGGTCTGCAATCTGCGACCGGAAAGCCGGGGCACCGTACATATGGGTTCATCCGATGCACGGGAGGCGGCGAAGATCCGGCTGAACTATCTTTCCACCGAGGGAGACCGCACCGTGGCCGTCGCCTCGTTGCGCCATGTCCGCAGTCTGATGAAGGCCCGCGCCGTGGCGCGCTTTGCGCCCGAAGAAATGCTGCCCGGCACGCAGTATGACAGCGACGAAGACCTCATCCGCAAGGCCGGCGATATCGGCACGACGATCTTCCACCCCGTCGGTACCTGCAAGATGGGTTTGGATAGCATGGCGGTGGTCGACGATGGCCTGCGTGTTCACGGGCTTGCCGGACTGCGCGTGGTCGATGCCTCGATCATGCCGACAATCGTTTCGGGCAACACCAACTCGCCGGTCGTCATGATCGCGGAGAAGGCAGCCGAGATGATCCTGCAAGAGGCCCGCTGACCGCTATCGGCTTCAAGCCATGGCAACGCCGCGCGATCGCCTTTTCTCCGCGGCCGCGAGCAGGTCGACGAAGGCGCGCACCTTGGCGGGCCGGAACCGGGCCGGTGGAAAGACGGCGTGGATGCCGCCGGTGGGCAAGCTCCAGTCGGCAAACACCGGTACCAGCCGCCCTTCGGCGATATCGTCGCTGACGCTGTAGTCCGGAAACACGCCGAGCCCGATACCGGCGAGCACGCAAGCCAGGGCGGCCGGGCTCTTGTCGCACATGATGATTGGATTGAGCTCGGTCAGCACCCTCTCATTGTCCCTGGAAAACAGCCATTGGCCGATGCCGCGCAGCTGGGCGTTGCCGACCCAGGCCAGCGATCTTGCCTGGCGCGGCGTCACGTCGGGCGGCAGGCTTGCCGCGAAGCCAGGGCTCGCCACCACGGTCTGCCGGATCGTACCCAGGCGCCGCGCCTGGTTCGAGGAGTCGGTGAGCCAGCCGACACGGATACCGAGATCGATCTGCTCGTCCACCAGATTGCTGACCGCGTCATCGAATATGGCATCGACGCGCATGTGCGGATAGGTTCTGAGATAGGCCGCCATGACCGGAGCCACCATCTTGGTGCCGTAGTCGAGCGGCGCGGTCAGTCTCAGCGTTCCGCTCGGTTCGACGCCTCCGCGCGAGATTTCGCCATAGGCCGCCTCCGCTTCCCGCAGGATGATCATCGCGCGGTCATAGAAGAGGCGACCCTCCTCGGTCGGTGTGACACGCCGCGTCGTGCGCTGCAGCAGCGTTGCGCCGAGTTCCTCTTCGAGCTTACCGATCTGATGGCTGACCACGGCCTTGGCGACGCCAAGCCGGTCCGCCGCCGCGGTGAACGAGCCGGTTTCCATCACCGTGGTGAAGTAGGCCAGCCGATTGAGGTTCAGAAGTTCAGCCAAGGTGGCAGTCTTTGTCTGATTGAATCAGACAGTTTGTATTATTGGGCGCCATTTATCGCAAGACCCCCGCCTGCCACATATGAGCCAAGGCATTCGACCAAGCCGGCAGCCGGATCAAGGGTAGCAGCGATTATGAGCAATTCAGAAGTGACCTATCTTTTCGATCCGCTCTGCGGCTGGTGCTATGGTGCCACCCCGATGCTCGACAGGCTGTCGGCCACCGGCCTGCACGTCGAACTGCTGCCGACCGGCCTGTTCTCCGGTGCCGGCGCGCGTCCGATGGACGAAGGTTTTGCCGCCCACGCCTGGGCGAACGACCAACGGATCGAGCGCCTGACCGGACAAGTGTTCACGCCGGCCTACCGGCGCAATGTCCTCGATATCAGCGGGACCCTGCTCGATTCGCATGCCGCCACGCTCGGCATCAGCGCCGCCGGCCTGGAATATCCCAGCCGCCGGCTTGCCGCGCTGAAGACGATCCAGCGGGCGCGCTATGTCGACGGCAGCGATGTCGTGACGACCAGCGGTGTGGCCGAGGTGCTCGCCGACGCCGGTATGGCAGACGCCGCCGAGATGCTTAAGGCGCCGACCGAAACACTGCTGACGGCCCACCGCGAGTTGGTCGGCCGCGGCCGCGCGCTGTTCCAGCGCCTGCATGCCGACGGCGTGCCTTCGCTGGCGGTCATCCGCAACGATGCGCCCCGGCTCATCGGTTCGAACGCGCTGTTCGGCAGCTTCGACAATCTCGTCGCCCATATCGCGGCGGCGTGATCCCGTCCTCCAGAAACCTCCAACAAGGAATAAGGAAATAGATATGGCAAAAGTCGCTCTCATTGGTGCATCGGGTGCTGTCGGTTCGCGCCTACTCAGAGAACTTTCCGATCGCGGCCATACCGTCACCGGCATTGCGCGCAACCCAGAAAAGATCGTCTCGCTTCCGGGCGTGACGGCCAGGAAGGGCGATGTCTTCGACGAGAAGGGTCTGGCCGACCTGATCCATGGCCACGATGTCGTGATCAGCGCGGTGCATTTTCTGGACAGCGATGCCGATACACTGATCGCCGCGGTGCGAGCCTCCGGCGTGAAGCGCTATCTCGTCGTCGGCGGCGCCGGTAGTCTCGAAGTCGCGCCCGGCAAGCGGCTGGTCGATACCCCCGAATTCCCGGCGATCTACAAGGCCGAAGCGCAGAAGGGCGCCGACTTCCTGGACAGATTGAAGACGGTCGGCGACCTCGATTGGACGTTCCTGTCGCCATCCGCCATGTTCGTTCCGGGCGAACGCACCGGAAAATTCCGCCTCGGCAAGGACACGCTTCTCGCCTCGGACAAGGGCAGCAGCATTTCCTTCGAGGACTACGCTATCGTCATGGTCGATGAGATCGAGAAGCCGGCCCACATCAGGCAGCGCTTTACCGTCGGCTATTGAGTGGGCGAGTGGTGGCGGCCGAGCCTCAATCGAGGCCGGCCGACGCCAGCCGCATCAGCGCTTCGCGGACGCCGGCGCGCCGGTAGGTCTCGGTGACGACGCCGTCCTGTCTCAGCGCCTCGCGGCGGCGTTCGACAAAGGCGCGTTCCTCGCTGGTCAGGTCGTGCTCTCGCTTGCGCAGCCATTCCTGGTAGGACGGATCGACTTCCTTGACCGGCTTGGCTGCCGTCGAAACCGAAGCCGGCCGGTTGTCGGTATAGCGGGGCCGCAAGGCGCTGTTGGGGTTGTATTCAGTTCGCCTGTCGTTGCCTGAAATGACGAGGTCGGGATCCGAAACCCGGCCCGACGGGCTGTAGACGAATGCCGACACGATCCGGTCGAGCGCCGCGTCGACTTCCTTCGGCCGGTGCACGACTTCTCGTGGCTGGCGATCGGGGACGGCAAGCCGGGTGATGCCACGATCGTTGATGGCGTCGAGCACCTCACGGTGATCGCGCGAGGTGATGACCTCGCGCCGGGCCGGCCAGAAATCATAGGGCGCATGCGCGCCATAGCCCTTGCCGATGTGGAAGGCATAGATTTCCGGATAGACCGTCAATTCGGTGCGGCGGCTTGGCTTGACGTCGTAGAACGAGGTGATGGCGATCTGCAGCAGATGGGTCGCGCCGATGCCGCCAAGCGCGTCGTCGATCACCAGGCCGAAACGGTCATGCGGGTTCCAGTCCGGCAAGGCCTCGGCGATCGAAGCGGGCTTGCCGTCGATCTCGACATCGAACATGTTCGCTTTCAACAATGTCACGACATGCATTGGGCTCTCCTGACGTTCGGTCGATTCGCCAAGGCTTCATCAAACCAGCCATGAACACGGTTGTCAGCCCATATCGGGTTAGGCCCCTCCTTCCGCACCGGTGCCCGTATCGCTCTAACTCTTTGTTTTGACACAATTCCGGACGGAAAACCGTTTCACACTTTTCCTGGAATTGCTCTAATGTCTCGACTCGCGGAGGATTGATCATGGAGCATAGCCGGCTGTCGAAGAAGGAGCGGCATGAGCTCATCCTGTCGGAAGTGCGCCGGTCGGCCTCGATCCGTATCTCCAGGCTCGCCATACGCCTTGGCGTAGCCGGCGAGACGATCCGTCGCGACCTTATCGAGCTTGGCGATGCCGGGCTGCTCAACCGAACCTATGGTGGCGCGACGATCTCGCTTGTGACATCCGAGCCGGTGATTGCCGAGCGCAACCAGACCATGGTCGAGGAGCGTACCCGGATCGGGCGTGGCGCGGCCGGACTGGTCAAGAAAGGCCAGATCGTGATGATCGACGGAGGCTCGACAACCTACGAGGTGGCGCGCAATCTCTCGCAGTTGAGGCGCGACCTGACCGTCATCACCAACTCCATCGGGGTGGCCTCGGTAGCCGGCGCCAATCCGACTTTCCGGGTTGTCCTGTGCCCCGGCACCTATGACAGCCGGGAAGCCAGCGTGTTCGGCGAGGATACGGTCGAATTCATCAGGCGCTACAACGCCGACATTGCCATAATCGGCGCCTCGAGCCTGTCCGCGGATGGACCCAGCGACATGATCTCGGGGGCGGCGGCGGTCAAGCGGGCGATGATCTCGCGAACGTTGTCGACAGCGCTGGTGGTGACCAACGACAAGTTCGGCCGCAACAGCCTCGAGCGCGTGTGCGGCCTCGGCGAGCTTTCCGACATCGTCACCGATCGCGAGCCGCAGCCGGCGCTGCGCGCCGTCATCGAAGCGGGCGGAACGGAACTTCACGTCTTTGGCGGCGGCTGAGCCTATCAGGCATCCCGGTTGTCAGCGCGATATGACAACAGCCGGAGCCATGGCCCGGAGTCCAGGTGACATTGTCGAAACGCACGCCGGTCGCCTCGAACAGGCCGCGGTCGAAGGCGCCGGCAATGCGGCAGAGCGTGGCGAGTTTCTCATCTCCGACGCCGGCCTCGACCCAGGCGTCTTTCAGCGGGCAGCGTTTCACCTTGAAGGCGATATGGTCGTCGCCGCGTTCGACATCGGTCGGATACATCAGGCCGCCATCCGGGCTGACCGCCAGGAAGGCCTCGCCGATCGCGCGAGCGTCGTTAGCGCCGAAGCTGGCGAAAGCGACCGCCGCGACTTCCTTGCCGCGCTGTTCGATGGCGCGGATCATGATCGCCTCGGCCTGTTTGGCGCCCAGCTCTCCGGTCAGTTCTTCGAGGAACAGGCGGTATAGATCGGCTCGGTTGCGAAAAGCGGAATCGAGTTCGCGCGACAGTTTCTCGGCTCTGGCTTCGGAGTCGGTCATGATGCGTCCTGCGTGGTCCGGTTCAATCTCGGTGCGGCCGCCACCAGCGCTTTGCCGATGGCTGATTGCGGCGCGTCGATGACGGCACAGGCATCGCCACTCTCGGCAATCCGCCCGGCATCGAGAAGGACGACGCGGTGGGCGATCGCCCTGATAACGCCGAGATCATGTGAAATGAAGAGATAGGCGATCCGTTCCTGGCGTTGCAGGTCAAGCAAAAGGTCGAGGATCTGTCCGCGCACGGAAACGTCGAGCGCCGACACCGCCTCGTCGAGCACGATCAGCGCCGGCTTCGTCGCGACGGCGCGGGCAATGGCGACGCGCTGTCGCTGGCCACCGGAGATTTCGTGAATGGCGCGCGGGGCGAGATCAGCCGTCAGCCCGACCCGCTCCAGCAAGCCGGCGATGCGGCGCGGGCGCTCGGTGCGGGAGGCGATGCCATGAATGCGCAAGGGATCGTCGAGCACGCGCGCCACCGTGGCGCGCGGGTTGAAGGCGGCCAACGGGTCCTGGAACACCATCTGTAGGCTTGCGCGTCGCGCTCGCAGTGCTGCGCTGCGCAAGGCCAGGAAATCGTCGCCTTCGAAGTCGATGCGTCCGGCGTCCGGCTCGATCAATCGCAGCACCAGCCGCGCGATCGTCGACTTGCCGCTACCGGAGGGCCCGGCCAGCGCCAGCGTTTCGCCGGGGTCGATGTGAAAAGAGACATCGTCGACGGCTGCGATGGTCTTGTCGCCTCGACGGTAGCGTTTGGTGAGATTGGACACCGCCAGCAGGCTCATGCGTGGAGCCCGGCTTGGTTCAGCAATGGCTCGGCGTCGAGGCCGATATGGGCGTCGAGCAATGCGCGCGTATAGGGCTGGGTTGGGGCGCCGACAATCTGCGCAGCCGTCCCAAGCTCGACCAGTTGGCCATGACGGAAAACGGCAATGCGCTCGGCAAGCTCGGCCGCCAGCGCAATGTCATGGCTGATGAACAGCAGCGTCATGCCGTCCTCGGTCACCAATCGTCGGATCAAGGCAACGATCTCAGCCTGCACGATGGTGTCGAGCGCGCTGGTCGCCTCGTCGGCGATCAGCAATTTCGGACCGGCCGCAATGGCCGCGGCGATCGCCACACGCTGCTTCTGGCCACCGGAGAGCTGGTGCGGGAAGGCGCGCAAGGCTGAGTCCGGGTCCGGCAGGCGGACCCGCTCGAGCAGGTGCTTTGCCTTCGCAAACGCCTGTGCCCATGTGAGGCCGAGATGAGTGCGCGCGACTTCGGCGATTTGTTTGCCGGCTGTCATGACAGGATCGAGGCTGGCGGAAGGGTCCTGAAAGACGAAGCCGATGTCGCGACCGCCGAGCGGCGCGTGGGCAAGGCCGGGCCACTCGATTCTTCCGCTGACCGCCGAAGACGCCGGCAACAGCCCGGCAATGGCCAGCGCCAGCGTGCTCTTGCCCGAACCGCTTTCGCCGATGATGGCGAGGCGTTCGCCACTGGCGATGCCGAGGTTGATACCCTTCAGCGCCGTCACCTCGCCGCCGTCGCGGCGGTAGGTCACCGTCAAGTCGCGGATCGTAGCCAGGGCGGTCACGACAGGCCTCTCCTGACCGCCGTCGTCTCGACTATGCCTTCACCGGCGAGATAGACGCCGAGCACGGTCAGCACCAGCGCTATGCCCGGGACGATCGACAGGAAGGGTGCGGTGCGCAGGACAGTGCGGCCTTCGGCGATCATGCCGCCCCAGGTGACCCGGTTGGGATCTCCCAAGCCGAGGAAGGACAAGGCCGCTTCGGTGAGGATCGCGGCGGCGACGATCACCGATGACATCGCCAGCACCGGAGGCAAGGCATTGGGCAGCACCTCGCGAAAGGCGATCGCCAGCGGGTGCATGCCGATGACCCTGGCCCCGGCGACATAATCGCGTTCGCGAATGGAGAGGACTTCCGCGCGGGCCACTCTGGCAGGTCCGGTCCAGGTGCCGAGCGCGATGGCAATCACGACGATGCCGAGCGACGGTCCGACGACGCTGACGAAGGCCAGCGCCAGCAGGAAGCTCGGCACGGTCTGGAAGGCGTCGGTGATGCGCATCAGCACCTCGTCGACGATGCCGTCGGCAAAGCCGGCCAATGTGCCGACCACCGCGCCGACGACAAGTGCGGCGGCCGCAGCCGTGAGCCCGACGGCCAGCGATGTGCGGGCGCCATGAAAGAGCTCGGCCAGCACGTTGCGGCCAAGCCGGTCGGTGCCGAGCGGCAGCGACCAATCCTGGAACGGCGGCAGCATTGCCGGTCCGGCGATGGCCTGCGGATCGCCGGGGAAGAGCAGTGACGCCGACAGCGCCATGGCGATCAGCGCCGCCAGGAGGATGGCGCCGGCGAACGCCTCGGGCGTGCGCAGAAAGCGGCGGAGCGGGCTCATGCGTCAGCCTCGCTAGCGCCGACGCGCGGATCGAGGAAGGCATAGGCGATGTCGACGGCAAGGTTGATGAAAATGACCAGGACGGCGCTGGTGAGAATAATCCCGAGCAGCAATGGGGTGTCCCGCGCGGCCACCGCTTCCTGCGCCAGTCGACCGAGGCCGGGTACGGAAAAGACGCTCTCGATGACGACGCTGCCGCCGAGCATCTGCGCAGACTGCAGGCCGAGCATGGTGACCAGCGGCAGCAGTGCGTTGCGGGCGACGTGGGCTAGCACGATGCGACGGCGTGACAATCCCTTGGCACGGGCGGCCAGCACGAAATCCAGGCGCCAGACCTCGGCCATGCCGGCGCGCATCATGCGCAGATAGAGCGCCAGATAGATGAAGCCGAGGGCGGAAACGGGCAGGACGAGATGGATGGCAATGTCGGCTGCGCGATCAAGGCCGGTCTTGTCAGAGGCCAGGGTTTCGATGCCGCCGATCGGCAGCCAGCGTAGGTCGACGGCAAAGACGACGATCAGCACCAGGCCGAGCCAGAAACCCGGTACGGCGTAGAGCGCCAGCGAGCCGATCGACAGGAAGCGATCGCGGAAACTGCCTGGCCGCGCGCCGGCATAGATGCCGAGTGCCGAACCAAGCCCGAAGGAGAGCGCGGTGGCGCTGACCATCAACAGCAGCGTGTTGGGCAGGCGTTCGAGGATGACGTCGCGGATCGGTCGGGAGAACGTCACCGACTGGCCGAGATCGAGATGCAACAGAGCCCAGAGATAGTTGGCCAGCCGCGTCAGCTCCGACTGGTCGAGGCCCCAGCGATGGCGCAACAGCTCGATCATGCCGGCGTCGCCGCCGGTCGAGACGATATAGGCATCGACCGCGTCGCCCGGGGCCGCTTCGAGCAGCAGGAAGGTGCCGATGACGACGATCAGCAGCACGAAGATGCTGCCGACGAGGCGACGGCGGAGCAGGGTCAGGGCGCGGGTCATGGCCGCCTTACCCTCCCCACAAGGGGGAGGGCAAAGCCGATGCCGCTATCCGGCAGGACAAGAGGGGGCGCGAAGGAACTCTCATTGTCGAACCTGAGCACCCGGACCGCTGATCTGCAAGTCTGGCGGTCAACCCGCCAGATACGTATCCGCCCAGTTCGACACCGCCCAGCGCGGGTTGTTGGCGATGTTGCCGACCGTGTCGCGGGCAACGCTGATAAAACTCCATTCGGCGACGTTGATCAGCGGCAGGTCGGCGGCCACCTCCTTCTGGAACTCCTTGTAGAGGTCGGTGCGGGCAGTGGTGTCGAGCGTCTCCGATGCCTTAGCGATCAGCGCATCGAGCGCGTCGTTCTTGTAGCCGCCCTGGTTGGAGAACGGCACGCCGTCCGGAATGCCGCTCTGCACCAGAATGGTGGTGGAGATCGCCGGGTCGCCGCGGAACACCGGCGGGCCGACCGCGAGGTCGAAGGCATGGTCGGTGTAGACCGCCTTGATGTGCGCGGCCGAGTCGTTGTTGACCAACTGAGCGTCGATGCCGATGGCGGCGAGCGCCTGGCGCAGATAGTCGCCGAACTGTTTGGTCTCGTTGAAATAGGGCGCCGGCAGCAGTTTTAGCGAGAATCGGTTGCCATCGGCACCTTTCTTGTAGCCGGCCTCGTCGAGCAGCGCGTTGGCCTTGGCGACGTCGAAGGCATAGGTCGGCACGTCGGCCGTGTAGAATTGCGGATCGTTCTTCGGCACCGGACCGGTGGCTGTCGCGGCATAGCCGAGGAACACCGTCTTGACGACGAAATCCTTGTCGATGGCGTGCGCGATCGCCTGCCGCACTTTCACGTCGGCCAGCTCCTTGCGGCGATGGTTGATCTCGACGACGAGCTGATAGGTCAGCCCTTCGTAACCCTTGGAGATCACCTTCAGCCCCGGCACTTTCGAGATGCGGTCGAGGTCGGCCAGCGGCACGGCGGAGAAGGCTGCGAGCTGGATCTCTTCAGCCTCCAGCGCGCTCGCCGCGGACGTGCGATCCGGCAGCACCTGATAGATGATCTCGTCGAGATAGGGCTCGTCCTTGCTCCAGTAATCCGTGTTCTTCGTCAGCCGGTAATATTGGCCGGCCTTGTACTCGCCGAATTTGAACGGCCCGGTGCCGATGGGCGCGTTGTTGGCCGGGTTGTCCTCGATCTTGCCCACCTCGTAGATGTGCTTCGGCACCACGCTGCTTAGCGCCGGCAGCGCGTTGCGGATCAGCTGGAAGGGCGTCGGCTTGGCGAACTTGAACACGGCGGTGAGATCGTCCGGGGTGTCGACGCTGGCCAGATCCTTGAACACGGTGCGGCCGAGATTCTGCAGCGGCTTCCAGATCTGCAGCGCCGAGAAGGCGACGTCGGCCGAGGTGAACGGTTTGCCGTCATGCCATTTGACGCCGTCGCGCAGTTTGAACGTCACTGAGAGCCCGTCGGCAGCACCCTCCCAACTCAGCGCCAGCCGTGGAGCGAGCCCGTCCTTGCCGTCGAAGGAGGCTTCGGCCAGCGTTTCGACGATCTTGCTGGAGATGAAGAACACGCCGTTGGAGGCGACGATCGCCGGATTGAGGTTGCGTGGTTCGGAATCGGCGGCAAGCACCAGGCGCCCGCCCTTCTTCGGCGTCTGCGCCCAGCCCGAAGTCGGCATGGCGGTGGAGGCCAGCAGCATTGCCGAGCCTGCCAGCATCGTGCGTCTGGAAATCGTGAAACCTGACATGATCGAACTCCGTCCTCTCCGCGACCCGGTCGGGTGCGCCAATACCCCTCAGACGCCGGCAAGCCCGCCGGCATCCTTGCGGCGGCGATTATGAGCCTTGCCGAGGGTTTCGCCAGAGACGGAATTGGCGCATCCTTGCTTGGCTTTGAAATTTTCGTCCGCTGGACCAGTTTGGAGGAAGTGGCTCAATTCGATCAGCCTGGTAGGACCAGATTGATCCGATATGCGACGGATGACGATATGGTGACATCGAGCGATGCTGTTTTTCCTATTTCTGGCTGGACCAGAATGGGCAAAATGGTGCAGGTTTGAGCCATAGCCAAGGGATCGGGAGCAGAACAGCCGGCGATCCCAGGCAATTCAGGGAGAGAAAAGATGAACATTGCTCCGGGCAAGAATGCCGTCGGCAATATCCCGTTCGACGAGGCAAGGGTCGACCGGCTGATGGAGGAGGCGGGCATCGATGTGCTGCTCGCCACCTCCAAGCACAACACGCAATACCTGCTGGGAGGCTACAAGTTCATCTTCTTTGCCGCCATGGATGCGATCGGCCACAGCCGTTACCTGCCGATCGTCGTGTACGAAAAGGGCGGGCCGGACCATGCCGCCTATATCGGCAACCGCATGGAAGGCGGCGAGCATCAGAACAACCCGTTCTGGACGCCGACACTGCACGCCGCCTGCTGGGGCACGCTCGACGCTGCCAACCTCGCCGTCGAGCATCTGCAGAAGATTGGCAAGGCGGGCGCCCGCATCGGCATCGAGCCCGGCTTCCTGCCGTCGGACGCCCATACGCTGATCCGCAAGGCGTTGCCGGACGCCAGACTGATCGATGCGACCGGCATGCTTGAGAACATGCGCGCCATCAAGACCGATGCCGAGCTGGAGAAGCTGCGCACCGCCTCCGAACTGATCACGGATTCCATGCTGGCGACCATTGCCGGGGCACGCGAAGGCACGACCAAGAGCGAGATCATCGAGCGGCTGCGGCGCGAGGAAACCAATCGCGGCATCCATTTCGAATATTGCCTGCTGACACTGGGTTCCAGCCACAACCGGGCCGCCTCACCGCAGGCGTGGAAGCAAGGCGAGGTGCTGTCGATCGATTCCGGCGGCAACTATCACGGCTATATCGGCGACCTCTGCCGGATGGGGATTCTCGGCGAACCGGATGCCGAACTCGAAGATCTGCTGGCCGAGGTCGAAACGGTGCAGCAGGCAGCCTTCTCCAAGGTCAAGGCGGGCATATTGGGCGGCGACATGATTTCACACGCGGAGGGCGTGCTGAAAGCCTCGAAGGTCGCGGCCTACACGGATTTCTTCGCCCATGGCATGGGGCTGATCACGCACGAGGCGCCGTTCCTGATGACCAACCATCCAGTCACCTACGAAGGCACTTATGCGGCAAAGCCGCTGGAGAAGAACATGGTGCTGTCGGTGGAGACAACCATGCTCCACCCGACGCGCGGCTTCATCAAGCTGGAGGATACGCTGGCGGTGACGGATGCTGGTTATGTGATGTTCGGTGATCGGGGCCGGGGGTGGAACAGGGGTGCGACAGCCTAGCTGGTATTGAGGCGGCTGCCCCCTCACCCGGATTGCCATCCGAATTGCGAAGAGCAATTCGGGGCAATCCGACCTCTCCCCGAGGGGAGAGGAGGGAGCCGGCGATGATGCTCGTCTCTTCTCCCCTTGGGGAGAAGGTGGCCGCGAAGCGGTCGGATGAGGGGGCCTCCCAGCAAACGCGGGACGGAGGAAGATCACTGCCCCGCCGGGATCAGCCTGAAATCCGGCAGCTCGCGCAGGACCAGCTCCGGGCCGGCCGGCGAATAGACGACGAAAAGCTGCATCGGACCGTCACCGGTGTTGAGCGTCGAATGAAAGCGGCTTTCCGGCACATAGATTGTGCAGCCGGGGCCGACCTTCTCGACCACCGGATTGCCCTTCTCGTCCTCGACCATCTGTTCGCCATGGCCTGAGATGACGAAGATGATTTCCTCGGCACCAGGATGATTGTGGCGCGTGTGGCCCTTGCCCGACGGCAGGTCGACGACGCCGCCGGAAAACCGGGTCGCGCCATTCACCTCGGGCGCCACCGTCAGCGCCAGTCTGCCCCAATCGAAGCCGAAGGCGCTGACGTCCTTCGGGTAGACAAACATTTTGCTCTTGTCGGTCATCTCTCATCATCCCTTCCGTTTCTTCGTGGTCTTCTCGCCATCAAGCGTCACCGCTTTGAAATCGGCGGTCTGCTTGGCGATCGCCGCCTCGGCCGGCAGCCGTTCCATCGAGCTGGCGCCATAGAAGCCATGCAGGCCCTTGGCATGGGAGAGAATGTAGCGGGCGTCGTCGGGCATCGAGATCGGCCCGCCATGGCAAAGCAGGATGACGTCCTTGCGCACCGAGCGTGCCGCATTGGCAATGGCGTCGATCTCGAGAACGCAGTCGTCGAGCGACTTGGCCGAGGTGGCGCCGATCGAGCCGCCTGTCGTCACGCCCATATGGGCGACAACGATGTCGGCGCCGGCCTTGGTCATGGCGCGGGCCTCATCCGGGTTGAAGACATAGGGCGTGGTCAACAGGTCGAGCTTGTGCGCCTCGGCGATCATGTCGACCTCGAGCCCGAAGCCCATACCGGTCTCCTCGAAGCTCTGCCGCATCTGGCCGTCAAACAGGCCGATGGTGGGAAAATTCTGCACGCCGGAAAAGCCCATTGTCTTCAGCTCTGCCAGCAGCAGCGGCATGATGACGAAGGGATCGGTGCCGTTGACGCCGGCCAGCACCGGCGTCTTCTTGACCACCGGTAGCACCTCGTAGGCCATCTCCTTGACGATCTCGTTGGCGTTGCCATAGGCGAGCAGGCCGGCGGCCGAGCCGCGCCCGGCCATGCGGTAGCGGCCGGAATTGTAGATGATGATGAGGTCGATGCCGCCGGCCTCTTCGGCCTTGGCCGATAGGCCGGTGCCGGCGCCGCCGCCGACGATCGGCACGCCCTTGTCGATCATTCCCCGGAACCTCTTCAGTATGTCCTTACGCGGTATGGCGGGCATTTTTTGGGATCTCTCACTGTCTGGCGATGTCGAGGAAGGCCGATGTTGCAGCCTTTGCGAATTCCGGGTCGTTGATGTGGAGCGGAAGGCGCGTCACGCGCCGCAGGTCATTCGGCCTGATGGTGCGCTCGATGGCTTCGAAGAGAACAGCGTCGGCTTCCGGGTCGAAGAAGGCGCCGCCTTCGATGTCGAGCGCCGAGACGCCTTTTTCTGGAATGAGAAAATGCACCGGCCCCTCGCAGCGAGCGAGCCTGGTGCCGATCCACTCGCCGATCGCACGGCATTCCTGCGCCGTGGTGCGCATCAGCGTGACGTTGGGATTGTGCTCGTAGAACAGCCGGTCGCGATGGTGTTCCGGGATGGTCGAAGGCGCCCAGAAGTTCACCATGTCGAGCGCGCCGACCGAACCGACATAGGGCAGCCGGGTGCGGGCGATCGCGCCAAAACGGTCCTCGGTTGCCGGCAGGACGCCGCCGAACAGGAGATCGCAAACTTCGGTCGTGGTGATGTCGATGATCCCGGACAGCAGGCCGCTGTCGGCCAGCTTCTCCATGCTGCGGCCGCCAGTGCCGGTGGCGTGGAAGACCATGCAGTCGTAGGCAGAACGGAGCTGGTCGGCGATGGCCGTCACGCAAGGCGTGGTGACGCCGAACATGGTGAGGCCGATCGACGGCTTGCCGTCGGGCGGCGGCGCCGGGCTGGCCGCCATGCCTGATATGGCTCGAGCCGCGTTGTGCAAGACAACGCGGGAGAGCCGGTTCAGTCCGGCCATGTCGGTTACAGCGGGCATCATGATGATGTCGGAGACATCGACGTAGGGAGCGGTGTCGCCGGAGGCAAGCGTCGAGACCATGATCTTGGGCAGGCCGAGCGGCAGCGCGCGCATGCCCGACGTGATGATCGATGTGCCGCCGCCGCCGCCAATGCCGATCATCCGCCGATATCATTGCGCGATTGAACGAAGCGGGCGAAGGCGACGCCCATTGCGGCAACCGCGGTGCCGCGGTCGTCGATATCAAGCACGGCGCCACGACCGTCGGGGTGATGGCCGGCAATTTCCTTTGCGGTGATGTCGACGGGAATGGTTGCGTCGCGCGTCCCGACATCGACGCGGGACACCGCTGCGCCCGCAGCAGTGATCGCATCGGCCAGGAAGGCAAGTTCTTCGCCCTTGGTGTCGGCGGTGCCCACCACATAGATGCGCTTCATCGCGTTTCCCTGCCGGCTGTTTGCCCGGCCTTTCCGCAAGCGAAGGCCATTGCAATTTTTTGAGACGCGCGTATCGTATTGATATGGATGTCTCACGTCAACAATCCACGGCGAGCGACGACACTGAGCGAGGAAACGGCCAGGCGATAGAGCGCGGGCCGCGCGCACGCACGAAACGGCTGATGCTGGAGACAGCAACAAGGCTGATGCAGGCGGGCGTCACGCCCTCGGTCAGCGAGGTCGCCGAGGCGGCTGAGGTTTCCCGTGCCACTGCCTATCGTTATTTCCCGAGCCAGGCCGCGTTGGTGCAAGCGGTGGTCGACGAGGGACTGGGGCCAATCCTGACCTGGCAATCGACCTCCGCCGATGCCGAGCGACGGGTCGCCGAGCTGTTCGACACGGCCATGCCGCGCATCGAGGCCTTCGAAGCCACGTTCAAGGCAGCGCTGAAGCTGTCGCTCGATCAATGGGCGCGGCGTCAGGCCGGCACGCTGGGTGGCGAGCCGGCTTTCACGCGCGGCCACCGCATCGACTTGCTGAAAGAGGCGATCGCGCCCCTCAAGGGCCGTTTGCCGCCGCGAGACTTCAAGCGGCTGGCGCAGGCGCTGTCGCTGATGTTCGGTGTCGAGGTGCTGATCGTGCTCAAGGATATATGGGGGCTGGACAGTCGCCGGACGATGTCGGTCGCGCAATGGGCGGCCGGGGCGCTGGTGCGTGCGGCGGTCGCGGAATCAATCGGCGACGAACACAGCATCGATCCGACGGCAGCCATGAAATAGCCCTATCTGGTTCGACCAGATTTGCATGTCGACTACTGATCTTAACCGCAGTGCGGGGTACCGGACAACACCCACGCGTATCACTGAGTAGGAAAATCTTGGTAAAACAGGCAGATAAAGCCGGAATCCGATAGCAATGGGCAAGTCGAGCTGCCAAGAAAGGGCTTGACGCGCATGCAGAATTGGTAATACCAGATCAGACAAGAAAAGCGGATCGAAAGTGAGGGCTGCGATCCATTTTCCGGCAGGGCGAGGAGGCTCGGAACCGGAAAGGTGCGATCACGGGAGGAACTACCAGGGCCGGCCCCGTTGCCGGCTCGCATGACAAGGTAGAATGCGCACAAGGGAGGAAATCATTATGCGCAAGTTAGTGACCAGCGTACTTGCTGGTATCGGCTTAACGCTTGCCTGCGGAACGTCCGTTTACGCGCAGGAAAAGTCACTCACCATCTTCTGGGCCGAATGGGATCCGGCCAACTATCTGCAGGAACTCGGCAACGAGTACGAGAAGGAAACCGGCGTCAAGATCACGGTGGAAACCACACCTTGGTCCGACTTCCAGACCAAGGCCTTCACCGAGTTCAACGCCCATGGCGACGCCTACGATCTGGTCGTTGGCGACTCGCAATGGCTCGGCGCCGGCTCGACCGGTGGCCACTATGTCGACCTGACAGACTTCTTCAAGAAGCATGACCTCGGCAATGTCATGGCACCGGCGACGGTGAAATATTACTCCGAGTATCCCGGCAACAGCGGCAAATACTGGGCAATCCCGCTCGAAGGCGATGCGGTCGGCTGGTCCTATCGCAAGGACTGGTTCGAGGATCCCAAGGAAAAGGAAGCCTTCAAGGCCAAGTATGGTTACGACCTCGACGTGCCGAAGGATTTCAAGGCACTGCGTGACATCGCCGAATTCTTCTACCGGCCGGATCAGAAGAAATACGGCATCGCCATCTATACCGACAACTCCTACGACGCGATGGCGATGGGCTTCGAGAATGCGCTGTTCTCCTATGGCGGCGATCTGGGCGACTATTCGACCTACAAGGTCGACGGCCATATCAACTCCGAGAAGGCCGTGGCGGCGCTCGACGCCTACAAGGAACTCTACAAGTTCACCCCTCCGGGCTGGGCCAAGTCGTTCTTTGTCGAAGACAACCAGGCGATCACCGAAAACCTGGCCGCGATGAGCATGAACTTCTTCGCGTTCTTCCCCTCGCTGATCAACGAGGCGTCGAACCCGAACGCCAAGAACACCGGCTTCTTCGCCAATCCTCCCGGCCCGAACGGCGATCAGTTCGCCGCGCTCGGCGGGCAAGGCATCTCCATCGTCTCCTACTCGCAGAAGCAGGAAGAGGCGACGAAGTTCCTGGAATGGTTCATCAAGGACGAGACCCAGAAGAAGTGGGCGGCACTCGGCGGCTACACCTGTAGTGCGGCCGTGCTGAAGTCGGCTGAATTCCAGAATGCCACGCCCTACAACAAGGCCTTCTATGAGACCATGTTCAAGGTGAAGGATTTCTGGGCGGTGCCGGAATATGCCGAACTGCTGCAGCAGCTCAACCAGCGCGTCTATCCTTACATGATCGGCGGCGAAGGCACCGCCAAGGAAACGCTGGACGCACTGGCTGCCGACTGGAACGCGACCTTCAAGAAGTACGGCCGCGGTCAATAATATCGTGTCTCACGGAGGGGGCGTTGGTGCCTCCTCCGTTTCTTTTTCTGCAAACGGGAGCAGGGTCTTGGCGACCACGATGATCACCACACTGGACAGGTCTTCAAGAGCGGCCGCACGCGGCCTCAGCGACATCTCGATCCGCAACCTCTTCATCATTCCGACGGTCCTGTTCCTGATCGTCTTCAACATCTTTCCGCTGATCTATTCGCTCGGCTATTCCTTCACCGATTTTAGAGCGTCGACCAACGCGCCGGCGAACTTCGTCGGGCTGCAGAACTATCGCGACCTGCTCAACGACCCGTTCGTGTGGAACAATTTCGCCATCACAGCCAAATACGTCATCGTCTCGGTCGCCGGCCAGTTGTTCGTCGGCTTCGGTGTGGCGATGCTGCTCAACCGTGACATTCCCTTGAAGGGATTGCTGACGACGCTGCTTTTGCTGCCGATGATGCTCTCGATGGCCGTCGTCGGCCTGTTCTGGAAACTGCTCTACGATCCGTCATGGGGGGTCATCAATTATTTCCTCGGGCTCGGCAACTTCGAGTGGCTCGCGGACCCCAAGATGGCGCTCTACGCCGTCGCGCTCACCGACATCTGGATGTGGTCGCCCTTCGTTATGTTGCTGTCGCTGGCCGGCCTCTCGGCGGTGCCGAAGCATCTCTACGAAGCCGCCGCGATCGATCGGGCCGGGCCGTTCTACACCTTCTTCCGCATCACGCTGCCACTGGTGGCGCCGATCCTGATGATCGCCGTCATCTTCCGTACCATGGAAGCGTTCAAGACATTCGATCTTGCCTACATCCTGACCAGCCAGCCGACAGCCGAGCTGATCTCGATCCGGCTCTACAAGATGGCGTTCCAGGAATGGCAGACTGGGCGCTCCTGCGCGCTCGCCTACATCGTGCTGATCATGGTGCTGGCCATCACCAACATCTACGTCAAATACCTCAACAAGGTGAAGGAGCGCTGAGATGGCCGCCGTCCGCACTTCTTCCGAAATCGGTCTCAATCGCGTCGCCATCGTCGCGGTGCTGGTGGTGACGATCATCTTCCTGGCGCCGATCTACTGGATCGCCTCGACGGCGTTCAAGCCGCGCAATCTCGCCACCACCATCCCACCGACGGTCGTCTTCCAGCCGGAAATATCGCCGTTCGTGAAGCTGTTCACCAAGCGCTCGCAAATGCGCAGCCCGCCGACACCGGAAGAGTATGCGGCCGCCCCGTGGTGGGAGCGCGTCGTCTTCGACGGCGGCGAGAAGATCGTACGCGACGGCAAGGGCCAGGTGCAGTGGTCGGGATATCCGAGCCGTTTCCTGAACTCGCTGATCATCGCCATCACCTCGACGGTGCTGGCGGTCGGCATGGGAACGTTCACCGCCTATGGCTTCTCGCGCTTCAAGGTGAAGGGGGAGGCGGATCTGCTCTTCTTCATCCTGTCGACGCGCATGCTGCCGCCAGTCGTGGTGGCGATCCCGATGTTCCTGATGTACCGGGCGGTCGGCCTCAACGATTCCCACATCGGCCTGATCATCCTCTACACCGCCTTCAACCTGTCCTTCTCGGTGTGGCTGATGAAGGGCTTCATGGACGAGATCCCGAAAGAGTATGAAGAGGCGGCCCTGGTCGACGGCTACACGCGCATGGAGGCCTTCTTCAAGATCGTGCTGCCAGAGGCCGCCACAGGTATCGCCGCCACCGCCGTGTTTTGCTTCATCACGGCGTGGAACGAATATGCTTTCGCGCTGATCATGACCAACCGCCGCGCCCAGACGGCGCCGCCGTTCATCCCCAGCCAGGTCGGTTCCGGCTTGCCGGACTGGACGGTGATCGCCGCCGGAACCTTCCTGTTCCTGTTGCCGGTCGCGATCTTCACCTTCCTGCTTCGTAATCATCTGTTGCGCGGCATGTCCTTCGGAGCGATCCGCAAATGAGCTTTCGCGCCATCAATCAGAAATATCTGGAGCCGGGTTCGCAGGTGCTGATGGTGCTCGGCATTATCGCGCTCTGCCAGCCCTGGAACCTGCTGTTGCATACCTACGGTCTGACCATCACCCTGATCGGCTTGATCGGCTTCAACATCACCTCGAAGATCGCGCCTGAGGAGAAGGCCGGCACCGGCCAGGTGCGAAATCCGGGAGCACAGCATTGACCCAGATCGAGCTTCGCGGCGTCCAGAAATTCTTCGGCGCCGTCCAGGTCATCAAGGACCTCAACCTGAAGATCAGCGACAACGAGTTCATCGTTCTGCTCGGCCAGTCGGGCTGCGGCAAGACGACGACGCTGCGCGCCATCGCCGGATTGGAGACGATCGACGAAGGCGACATCCTCATCGACGGCAAACCGATCCAGCATCTGAAGGCCGCCGACCGCGACATCGCAATGGTCTTCCAGTCATTCTCGCTCTATCCGCATATGAGCGTCTACGAGAACATCGCCTTCCCTTTGCGTGCCACGCGCAAGAGCAAGGCCGAGATCGAGCAGGAAGTGCGTTCGGTCGCCAAGACGCTGCAGATCAGCGAATTGCTCGACAAGAAGCCGTCGGCGCTTTCGGGCGGCGACATGCAGCGTGTGGCCATTGGCCGGGCGCTGGTGCGGCGGCCGAAGGCGATGCTGATGGATGAACCGATCGGTGCGCTCGACGCGAAGCTGCGCGAGGAGATGCGGGCGGAGATCAAGCGGCTTCATATCAAGCAGGGCTCGACGACCATCTATGTCACGCACGACCAGATCGAGGCGATGAGCCTCGCCGACCGCATCGTCATCATGCATGAAGGCGTGCTGCAGCAGGTTGGCTCGCCGGACGAGGTCTATTCGCGTCCGGCAAACCTGTTCGTGGCGCAATTCGTCGGCAGTCCGGTGATGAACGTCGCCGATGCGGCGGTGGCAGAGACAGCGTCCTCGGTCTCGGTGACGGTCGGCGGGGCTGCCGCCGGCTTCGAGTTCCCGCGGGCGCTGCTGTCGAAGCTCAACGGCCATGCCGGCGGCCAGCTGGCGCTCGGCATCCGGCCGGAAGGCGTGCTCATCCGCCGCGATGCGGCCGACGGGTTCCTGCCGGTCGAGACGCAGATCGTCGAGCCGCTTGGCTCCTTCGATATCGTCGACCTCAAGGTCGGCTCCAAGATGCTGCGCGCGCGCACCAAGAGCGGCTTCGTCAGCGGTCCCGGCGAGAAGGTGTTTGCCAGGATCGATCCGGCCCAGGCGCATTTCTTCGACACGGCAAGCGGCAAGTCGCTGGGGGTGAGACTCTGATGGCCCATATCCAGCTGAAAAACATCTCGAAGACCTTTGGCAACCACACCGCCTTGACCGGGCTCGATCTCGACATAGCCGATGGCGAGTTCTTCGTGCTGCTGGGCGAGACGGGCGCCGGCAAAACGACGACGCTGCGGTTGATCGCCGGGCTGGAAAAGCCCAGCGAAGGCCAGGTCTTCATCGATGGCGTCGACGTTGCCGACTGGGGTGCGGCCGAGCGTGACGTGGCGCTGGTGCTGCAGCAATATTCGCTCTATCCGCGCTACACGGTGCGCGAAAATCTCGAGTTCCCGCTGAAGCCGAAGATCCGCCGGCTGCCCGACGCCGAGATCAAGGATCGCGTCGACCGCGCCGCCCGCACGCTGAGGATCGAGCATCTGCTCGATCGCAAGACCGACAAGCTGTCCGGCGGCGAGATGCAGCGCGTCTCCATCGGCCGCGCCATCGTGCGCAAGCCGCGCGTGTTCCTAATGGATGAGCCGCTGTCGGCGCTCGACGCCAAGCTGCGCGAGGCGCTCCGTACGGAACTGAAGAACCTGCAGATGCAGCTCGGCGCCACCTTCCTGTTCGTCACCCATGATCAGATCGAAGCGATGTCGATGGGCGACAAGGTTGGCGTGCTCAACCATGGCCGTATCGTCCAGACCGGCACGCCGCACGAGATCTACAACAATCCGCGCGACACCTATGTGGCAAGCTTCGTCGGCTCGCCGCCGATGAACCTCATCGACGGCAAGCTAGTCAACGGCCGCGCGGTGATGGCGCCGTTGAATTTCGAACTGCCTTTTTCGGGGGGTGCGAAGGCGAGTGCGGCGACCGATGGTCGCCCGCTCGTCTTCGGCATTCGTCCCGAGGACGTCTATCTCGAGAGCGGCGCGCCGGTCGAGGCGCGCGTCCACGATGTCGAGAACCATGGCGTCGAAAAGATCCTGACGCTGCGCGTCGGCGACGCCACGCTGCGTGCCACCGTGCCGGCCAGGACCGATGTCGCCATCGAGCAAGCGGTGCGCTTCGCCTGGAACCCGGACAAGGTGGTGCTGTTCGACAAGGGCAGCGGCGTCAGCTTGCGGCACGCGTCATAGGCCCGCCTATTTCGGCAGGTAGGTTTCGTAGGGCGTGTCGTTGATCAGCAGGATCACGCATTCGGTGTCGGAGAGGCAGGCATCGTCATGCATCTCATTGGCCTTCTGGGTCCAGTAGGATCCCGGAGGCAGTTCGACCTTGGTCGCCTCGCCGCCATCCATCTGCCAGTGCGCCCACAGGCCCTGGATGACTACTGCGCGGTAGTCGGCGGTGTGCGCGTGAACCGGCGCGCGCCAGTTGCCCGGGACTTTCAGCAACGTTCCCGCCGGGCCCTTGGCCCTTTCGCCCCACAGCGGTCCGAGGCGCTGCGGCTGGTCCGGCGCTTCGGCGACATAGGGAATCTTGTCGGTCGGCAGGTAACTGTCCTCCAAGGCAAAGGCGCGCCCGGAGGCCACGAGCATGGCGGCGAACGCCAGGACCTTCAGATGATTTGGCATAGGTTCTCCTCTCGGGCCGACTTGCCGCCGACCTCTCACTTGCTTGGCAATGGCAAGCTATTGCATGCAACCGGCCCGGCAATGACATTGCGTCCGGAAGGCTTGGCAATTCATCCAAATCCGGCAATCCACGGCAGCCGGGCCGGGATGGTCTCAGCGGTCTTCGGAGGTGCCGTCGACGGTGCGCAGATGGCTGGGCGCGATGCCGACGATCCGCTTGAATGCCCGACTGAACGACGCTTCGGAATCGTAGCCCAGCCTTGCGGCGACCGTCGAAACCCGCATCCGATCGTCGATCAGCCACTGTCGCGCCTGATGCATGCGCACAAGGGCAACATATCTTGCCGGCGTCTCGCCAACGATGGCCGTGAACCGTTCGGCGAAGGCCGAACGCGAGGCGCCCATCTCGTGGGCGAGCGCTTCGACGGTCCAGGTCTTCTCGGGCTGCAGATGAATGGCCGCCAGCACGCGGCCGATGTCCCGATCCTTGATCGCCGCGATCCAGCCGCTAGTGTCGTCGCCGCTGTTCTCTACCCATGAACGGATGATGCTTGCGGCCAGCACATCAGCCAGTCGCGCCAGCATGCCGCCGGAGCCGGCCCGATTCATGGTCACTTCGCCAGCCATGGCTTCCAGCAGGTGTGGGATGCCGGGCTCACCCGCCATCAATTCCCCGGCGCGCATCATATCCGGCATCATGCCCAGCAAGGGGTGCGATCCGTCCAGGTTGAAGTGCATGCTGCCGCAAAACAGCAAGGTTTTCGGGCCCTGGCCTCCATTCGAGACACTGAAGACGTTGTCCTGCAAAGGCTCGACACTGTAGCGTTCGATCGGCACGGCAGGGATGCCTGGCGCGCTGGCAAGGACATGCTCGGGGCCGCGCGGCAAGAGCAATGCATCGCCGGCCTTCAGTTCAATCCATTCCCCGGATGGCGAAAACAGCCAGCATCCGCGGCGACCGATGAAGTGAAACCGCGCCGCCTTCTGAGCTGGAAACAACACCGCCCACGGCTCACCAAGTTCGCAGCGGCCGTAGTCGGCGCCATCAAGCCGCAATCCGCGCAACATGTCGGTCAGCGGACCGCCTGGGGCCGGCAAGATAGTCTTGGAAGAGGTGAAAACCATGCCGATTTCTAGCTTGGAATCACCAGCCCGTCACGGCCTCCATGCGTTAGTTGGCTTGACGGATATCAGCCTGTTCCTCGGCGCGTAGGTGGCTGGGCGCCGAGCCGATGACGCGCTTGAAGGCGCGACTGAAGGCGGCGTCCGATTCATAGCCGAGACGCGCGGCAACAACGGAGATCTTCATCCGGTCGCGGATCAGCCATTGTCGCGCCTGATGCATTCTGACCTGGGTGACATATTTTGCCGGCGTTTCGCCAACGATGGTGGCGAAGCGCTCGGCAAATCCCGATCGTGAGGCGCCCATCATTCGGGCCAGCGACTCGACGGTCCAGTCGTGGTTCGGTTCGAGATGGATGGCGGCCAGCACGCGGCCGATTTCGCGGTCCCTGACCGCGGCGATCCAGCCGGACGAGTCACCACAGCCGCGTTCGACCCATGAGCGGATGACGGTGGCGGCAAGCACGTCAGCCAGCCGCGCCAGGATGCCGCCGGAGCCGACGCGCTCCATCGTCACTTCACGCGCCATCGATTCCAAGAGATGCGGAATGCCGGGTTCGTAGGCTTCCAGCTCATGCGTGCGCATCACGTCCGGCATCATGCCGAGCAGGGGATGCAGGCCATCGAGATTGAAATACATGCTGGCGCAGAACAGCAGGGTTCCCGGCCGGCAACACTCCGACATGCCTTCGTTCGACATGCAGTAGACGTCCTTGCAGACCTCCTCGACTTCGTAGCCATGGATCGGCCAGGCCTGGGCGCCGGGTTCGCTGGCAAGCATATGGGCCGCACCGCGCGGCAGCAGGATCGCATCGCCTGCATTGAGCTCCACCCATTCGCCGGACGGCTGCTTCAGCCAGCAGCCTTTGCGGCCGATGAAATGAAACCGCGCCGCGGGCTGGGCCGGGAACTGGATGCCCCAAGGCTCCTTCAGTTCGAAGCGGCCGTATTCGACGCCATCGAGACGCAGGCCCCTCAAGATGTCGGTCAGCGGGTCGCCAGTGATTGGAATTTTGGACGAATGGTCAAACATGATGGGGTTTCTAGCATGGAAACTCCAGGCGGTCACTCCCTATGTTGCATTGCAGCCAAATGCTGCGCTGCAAACACATCGGAGACTGACCATGGCCGAACCCGCGACAGGCGTCATCGACGCCGCACTTTTGAACCCTGCAGACTCCGACGAACGAACCGAGCCGGCCTGGGGTGCCGTGGTCTCGCTGGCACTTGGGGTGTTCGGTCTGGTGACGGCGGAGTTCCTGCCAGCCAGCCTGCTGACGCCGATGGCGCGCGATCTCGGCGTCACCGAGGGCGTGGCCGGACAGGCGGTGACGGCAACCGCGATCGTTGGCGCCATCGCCGCACCCACCATGGCCATCATCACCAGGCGCATGGACCGCAGGCTGGTGATGTGGATGCTGACGGTGTTCCTGATCCTGTCCAACCTTCTGGCCACCTTTGCCTCTTCGCTGCCGGTGCTTCTGCTTGCCCGTGTCGTGCTCGGCGTGGCGCTCGGCGGTTTCTGGGCGATGTCGGCGGCGATGGCGCTGCGACTGGTACCGATGCGGCTGATGCCGCGCGCCATGTCGATCATCCTCACCGGCGTTTCGCTGGCGACCGTCTGCGCGGCGCCGGTCGGCGCCTATGTCGGTGACATCTGGGGCTGGCGCACTGCCTTCATGATCGCCACTGTCGTTGCCGCCCTGGCGCTGCTGGTGCAACTGGCCACCATTCCGAAATTGCCGCCGGTGGGTGTGGCTAGCTTCCGCACCTTGCTCGACGTGCTGGAGCGTCCATCGATCAGGGTCGCCCTGCTGGTCGTGCTGCTGGTCGCTTCCGGGCACTTTGCTGGCTTCACCTATGTCCGCCCCTTCCTCGAGAAGGTGCCCGTGCTCGACATCGAGACGATCTCGCTGGTGCTGCTGGCCTATGGCATAGGCGGCTTCTTCGGCAATGTCGCCGGCGGCATCCTGGCCGAACGCAGCCTCAAGGCAGCCGTTGCGCTGGCGCCCCTGCTGATTGCGCTGGCCGCCGCCTCGATGCTGGTTTTCGGCGCTTCACCCACGGTCGCCGCTGCCGCTGTTGCGGTCTGGGGTTTTGCCTTCGGCGCGGTGCCGGTCGGGCTGCAGAGCTGGCTGGTGCGGGCCGCGCCCGATCAGGCCGAAAGCGCCGGCGGACTGATGGTGGCGACGTTCCAGGTGGCGATTGCGCTCGGCGCCGTCTTCGGCGGCCTGCTGGTCGACCATGCCGGCGTCGCCAGCGCCTTCGCCTATTGCGGCGCGGCGACGCTGCTGGCGGCCATCGTGGTGTTCCTGCGCGGCCCGAAGCGCGCCGAGTAGCCTGGGCGCAAATCAGGCTTCCCTGACACTGCGCGTCGGCCCGGGAACCATCACGGTTCTCGGGCCGACGCCGTTGTGATGGCAGCGACGAAGCGGTTCAGGCTGTCCTCGACATAGGCGGCCAGTTCGATCGCCGGGTCAAAGCTCCACCACAGCAACGAGCCTTGCCAATGCGAGGCCATCAGCAGGCCGATGTCGCGTGGCGGGTTGGGCGTTTCAGCAAAACAGGCTGCAAGTGCGTCGCACAGGAACGCCTTCCAGGCGGCACCGCGCGCCCTGAGCACCGGATCGCGCAGATCCTCGCGCAGCACAAGCAGGCCTTCGGCATAGGATTCGATGCCGCCATAGCCTTGCGACAGCGCCACCAACAGCGCGACCGCGCCGGTGGGGGTTCTGGGAACAGTGGCTGCCAGCGTCCTGGTGTTCTCGTCGAGACCGTCCCAGGCGTGCAGCAAGGTGCGCTGTTTCAGCTGCGCCTTGTTCTTGAAGCGCTGCACCAGCGTTGCACCGGAGAGACCACAAGCCTTTGCCAGGCGCTCGAAGGTGAGTGCTTCCGGACCATGCTCGTGGATCAACCGGTGCGCGGTCTCCAGCACCTGCTCGTCGGACTGGGTTTTTGGGCGAGTCATCTTGACATCCTGATATAACCGAATGATCATTTATATATGATGTAAGCAGCACAGACCAGCCCGTGTCTGATCGATGAGTGCGTTTTTGGGAGAATTCAATGACGTTGCAAGGAAAAGTTGCCCTGGTCGCCGGTGGGACGCGCGGCGCCGGACGAGGCATAGCGGTCGAACTCGGCGCTGCCGGTGCCACCGTCTATGTCACCGGGCGCAGCACGCGCGCCCAACAATCCGAATATGCCCGGCCCGAAACCATCGAGGAAACTGCGGAACTGGTCTCGGCGAACGGAGGCAAGGGCATCGCTGTGCAGGTCGACCATCTGGTGGCCGATGATGTGCGCAGACTGGTTGAGCGCATCCGCAGCGAACAGGGCCGGCTCGACATACTGGTCAACGACATTTGGGGTGGCGAAAAGCTGTTCGAGTGGAACAAGCCGGTCTGGGACCACAATCTGGACAATGGTCTGCGCATGCTGCGGCTTGGCATCGACACGCATCTGATCACAGCACACCATGCGTTGCCGCTGCTGATCGAACGTCCGGGCGGGCTGCTCGTCGAAGTCACCGACGGCACGGCCGAATACAATGCCGACCACTACCGGCTGTCGCCCTTCTACGACCTTGCCAAGGTCGCGGTGACGCGCATGGCATGGGCGCACGCCAAGGATCTCGCAAAATACGACGCAACGTCTGTGTCGCTGACGCCCGGCTGGCTGCGTTCGGAGATGATGCTGGAAGCCTTTGGCGTGAGCGAGGACAATTGGCGCGACGCCACCGCTGAGGTGCCGCATTTCGTCATTTCCGAGACGCCACGCTTCGTCGGCCGCGCCGTTGCGGCTTTGGCGGCGGATGCGGATCGCTCGCGCTGGAACGGGCAGTCGCTGTCCAGCGGCGGGCTCGCGCAGGTCTACGGCTTTACCGACCTCGACGGCTCACGGCCCGACGCCTGGCGGTACGTTCCTGAGGTCCAGGATGCCGGCAAGCCCGCCGATGCGACGGGCTATCGATAGGTAATTTGATTCCTGCGCAATTCCGGACTGAACACCGCTGCGCACTCTGGAATTGCTTCACGCCGAACGCCCGTCGAAATCGAAGACCGACAGGGTCGAGGGGTCGAGATCGGCCACGCAGTTGATGTTGATGTAGGCACTGCGTTCACGGCCTTCACGGACATCCTCCGCAAAGGGATGGATGCCGCAGGCCCGGCAGAACCGGTGTGCGATGGCATGGTTGCCGAATGTGTAGGTGCCGAGATCGTCGCCCCAGGCCAGGACCTGCAAGGTCCCGTGCGGGATGGCACACAACAGGGCGCCCTTGCGCGAGCATATCGAGCAATTGCACCGCACGGCGCCGGTCAGTTCGGCCTTGAATTCGAAGGCGACTTTGCCGCAGTGGCAGCTGCCTTTGTAGAGCATAGGATTTCCTCGCATTCGACAGGGTGCAAAACTGCTTGCGCCGGGTTAAGTCTCGGCAAGCCATGCCTCAAGGACGTTCAAGGCGTCTGGAGTCCGACACCGAAAATGCAATCAGTCCGTGATCGACTGGAAATCATCCTCGCGCGGCTCGCTGCCCATGCGGGTGAAGAGCGCGTGTTCACGAAGCTCTATGCCGAAGCCGCGCGAGCGGCGGCTGATGCCAGCGATGCCCGCAAGCGGGCAGGGGTGAGGCTCGGGCCGCTCGACGGTACCATTGTCTCGATCAAGGATCTGTTCGATGTCGCCGGCGAACCAACCACGGCCGGCTCGCTGATGCGCAAGACCGCCGCGCCCGCCTCGCACGATGCCGCCATCGTCAGCCGGCTGCGGCAGGCCGGCGCGGTCATCATCGGCAAGACCAACATGACCGAATTCGCCTTTACCGCGATCGGCGACAATCAGCATTTTGGCACGCCCGGCAATGCCGTTGACGCCAGTCGCATTCCGGGCGGCTCTTCCTCGGGCGCCGGCGTTTCCGTCGGCGAGGGGACGAGCGAGATATCGATCGGTTCCGACACCGGCGGTTCGATACGCATTCCGGCTTCACTCAATGGTGTTGTCGGCTTCAAGCCGACAGCGCGGCGCGTGCCGCTCGCCGGCGCGTTCCCACTGTCCGCCACGCTGGACTCGATCGGTCCGCTTGCCCGAACCGTTGCCCAGTGTGCCGCCGCCGCCGCCGTGATGGCCGGCGAGGTGCCAACCGCGCTGACGCCGATTGCCCTTGCAGGGCTTCGCATAGGCATTCCGCGCGGTGTCCTTTTCGAAGAAACGGAAGGTGAGGTCGTGGCAGCGTTTGAGCGCTGTCTTGGCAAGGCCGAACGGGCCGGCGCACAGACCGCGGATTTGTCGATCGATGATCTGCTTGCCGACATGCGCGCGGCCACCAAGCGTGGTTCGATCGCCGCGATGGAAGGGGCCGAAGTGCATGCCGACTGGCTGGCGACAGGGGCAGCGGTGCCGGTCGACCCGCACGTCAGCGGGCCTTTGTCGCGGGCAGCAATGTTGCCAACCCCTATCTACATCAGGGCGCTGCGCCGTCGCACAGCGCTCGTCGCTGCGATGGATGAGCGGCTGGCATCGGTCGATGTGCTGGCCCTGCCGACCACACCGGTGACAGCGCCGACCATCGTCTCGATGACTGAAGATGCCGAACTGCGCGACCGTATTGAAGGCCTGCTGCTGCGCAACACGCAGGTCGCCAACCAGTTCGACCTTTGTGCGATTTCGCTACTGATGCAAGGCACGACGCTGCCGGCCGGATTGATGCTGGTGGCGCGCAGCGGGTATGACCGGCGCCTGCTGCGGATTGCGGCTGAAATAGAGGCGCTGCTTGGCGCGGGACCAGGGCTGAACTGACTATCAGTGCGACGAACAGTGCTTGCGTTCGCTGTCCTTGGCGGTCCGTATGATGCGGGTCGCGACCAGCCATGGCAGGCTGTACTCGTTGCCGGTGATGGTCTGGGTGCGGTGCTCGATCGAGCCCCTGACGACGATCTTTCCGCTGTAAAGCACGTCGGACTGATCGATTATCGCCTTGTCGGCCTGCGGCAATCCGCTGGCGTCGATCGACACGCCCTTGATGATCGTGCCGGTGGCAAGGTCGAGCGCGCTGTTCGACGGGCAGGGCGCCTTGAAGCAGCGCAGTCCGTTGTCGCAATAGACATAGCTGCTCTGGGCCGCGGCGAGTGCCGGCAAGGCGCAGATGGACGAGGCAATCAGAAATGCGAGGCGAAGACCGGACATGGCTCGCAACGTCGCGGAGAATTGGGGCGAAACCGCGATGCGCTATATGTCGAGAGGAAACCGCCTGCGGTAGTGATCGACCACTTCGGGGTTGCGTAGGTTGACCGGCAGTTTGCCCGCCAGCACCAGCAACGCTTCGCTTGCCGCGCCGACGCCCATGCGCATCATCGATTCCTCGGTAATGCCTGCCATATGCGGGGTGATGATGACGTTGTCGAAGCTGAAATAGGGATGATTTGACGGCAGCGGTTGCGTCGAGAAAACGTCTAGTGCTGCACCGCCGATGCGGCGTTTCTGCAAGGCCTCGATCAGCGCATCGTCATCGACGACCGGCCCGCGCGACACGTTGATCAGCAGCGCGTTGGGCTTCATGCGGGCGATGCGCTCGCGGCTGATCAGGCCGCGCGTCTCCGGCGTCAGCGGGCAGCAGAGCACGATGATGTCGCTCTGCTCGACCAGCGCGTCGATCGACAGAAAGCCGACTTTTTCGGGCGCCGGCTGCATGCTGCGCGTCGTGGCCACCACTTTGAGGTCGAAACCATGCGCCGCGATATGGCCGACGGCCTGGCCGACGGCGCCAAGGCCGACGATGCCGATGGTCTTGCCGGCAAGTTCGATGTTGGAATTGGCGTGCTCGCGTCCGGCGAGCCAGCCTTTGGCGCGGAGGTCGCGGTCGACCCTGCGGAATTGCCGCAGCAGCGCAAGTGCGGTGAACATGACATGTTCGGCGACCGAGCGGGCATTGACCGCCGGCACGTTGGCCACCAGCACGCCGGCCGCAGCGGCTGCTTCCATCGGAATCATGTCGAGCCCGGCACCATGGCGGATTGCTGCCCGCAGCTTCCAAGCCCCTTCGAACAGTGCAGGCGGCAGTGGCGCGCGCACGATGACTATGTCGGCGTCTTTGGCCTCTCTGGTCAAGGTGGCAGGATCGAGCGCCGATGCGATGACGAGTTGACCAGCGCCGGCCAGCTTGGCCGAAGCGCGCGGGTGCAGCGGATGGGTCGACAGAATCTTCGGCACGGTCTGGGCCACGGTCAGGCCTTTTCGAGCGCGGGGCTTGGCGGCGCAACCGCCTTGCCGCCTTCGATCAGGCCCTTCCAGTAGCTCTCCGCCCCTTGCAGATGGGCGCTCATCAGCGCCTGGGCGAGATTGCCGTCGCGGCGCAGCAGCGCCTCGTAGATCTGCACGTGCTCGGCATGCGAGCGCACGCTGCGTTCGGGATCGTTGAAGTAGATCGGCAGGCGCTGTTCGCCCATCAGATAGTAGACGCTGCAGATGTTATGGAAGACGCTGTTCTTGGTGGCGCGCACGATCTCGAGATGAAACTCGCGGTCTTCCTTGGCGAGGCCTTCGCCGGCGGCGATGCGCTCCTCGGATGCCTTGAGGATCTCGCGCAGCCGTTCGAAATTCTCCTCGGTGGCGCGCGAGCAGGCAAGCTCGGCGGCCTTGATCTCATGGATCTTGCGCAGCTCGACCGTTTCATAGATCTGCAAGGGATCAAGCGGCAGGCCGGCGCGCGCGAACAATGCCAGCGCTTCGACACTGGCCTGCTTGGTGTCGATATAGATGCCGGACTTGGCCCGGCGCTCGACGATGCGCATGGCTTCGAGGATGGCCAACGCCTCGCGGATCTGGCCGCGGCTGACGCCGAAATGCTCCGCCAGCTCACGTTCCGACGGCGTGCGGCCGGTCTCGCTGTCCGAGTGGGAGAACAGATAGGCGGCGAGTTCCGCGAGGAGGTTCTTTTCTTTCATCGTCAACTGCGTTGCGCGTGCGCCTCCAGGAATCGCTCAGAAATGGTGAATCCCAATCCGGGCTTTTCCGGGATCGCTATCATACCGTCCTTTGCTTCGACAGTCTCTTCGATCAGATCGTGGATCATCGGGTTGGCGCCGAGCGAATATTCGACGGTAAAACTAGACGGCGAGGCGGCACAGACATGCAAGCCGGCGAAGAAGCAGGGTGCGCCGGCCCACAGATGCGGCGCAAAGCGCAAATTGAAGGCGCTGGCGATGGTGCCGATCTTCATCGCCTCGCTGATGCCACCGCAGAAGGCGGGATCGGGCTGGAAGATGTCAGCCGCTTTCAGCACAGCAAGGTCGCGGAAGGCATAGCGTGTCGCCTCGCTTTCGCCGGTGGCGATCGGAACGGAGCCTGATGCCCGCACCTCGGCCATGCCGGGCTTGTCGTCGGCGATGATGGGCTCCTCGAACCAGGCGAGATCCAGGTCGTTGACAAGGTGGATGAAGCGCTTGGCTTCGGCCACCGTATAGGTGCCGTGCGCATCGACCATCAGCTCGACATCCGGGCCGAGCGCCTGCCGTGCGGCGCGGACGCGCGTGGCGGACACATGTGCTGCGCCGTCCATGGCGCCAACCCGCATCTTCAGGGCCTTGAAGCCGCCCTTGGCGATGTAGGACTTCAACTGCTCGCCGATGGCGTCGGCGGCCGCCCAGCCGCCCGAGGCATAGGCCGGCATGCGATCGAGCTTGCGGCCACCGAGCAGCCGCCAGACCGGAACGCCAAGCGATTTGCCGAGGATGTCCCACAACGCGATGTCGACGGCGCTGATGGCGGCGATGCTCATGCCGCGCCGCGCCAGCTGCGGCATGGCGTGGCCGGCGCGCGCGGCGCTGTCGTGGCGCACGCCGTTGTAGAGCATTTCCCAGATGACGCCGATGTCGGCTGGATCGCGGCCGATCAGCTGCGGCCCGACCTCATGGTTCAGCATGTGGACAAGCGCACCGTAGCTGCCGGCGCTGCCGGCGGCGTTCTTGCCTTCGCCCCAGCCGACCAGCCCGTCATCGGTCTCGATGCGCAGGATGGCGGCGTCGAAGGTCGTCACCTGACCGAAGTCGCTGCGGTGTTGCCGAGCGGCTTCGATCGGGATGCGGACCCACCAGGCTTGGACGGTCTTGATGCGCATATTCTTCCCCAGCCCTGCCGCCGCCTGGCGGAAGGGCAAATTCCCCAACAGCAGTCGGCTACTTGATCAGCGGCAGCAACGTTTCAGCGTTGATGCGCATCTGGTCGGTGTAGAACTTTTCCGTGAGCACGCTGGAGCCGTGGTCCTGGATGAACTTCAACTGTTCTGGCGAGATGTCGACCGGATTGCGCTCGACCATGTCGGGATAGGGTGCAGCCGGTGTCCGGTCGACGGGCGCGACGAACTCGTTGGTCAGCGCGCCATCGTAGCCGATCTCCCGCAAGGTGGCGACGATCTTCGGCCAGTCGATCTGGCCAAGGCCGGCGGCGAAACGGTTGTTGTCGGCGACGTGGAAATCGAACAGCCGCTTTCCGGCCTGCCGGATCGCGTCATAGACGTTAAATTCTTCCATGTGGATGTGGTAGGCATCGAGGCAGACGCCGCATTCAGGGCTGACCGCGTCAGCCAGCGCCAGGGCCTGGGCGCCGCGATTGAACAGATAGGTCTCGAAGCGGTTGAGCGGCTCGACCGCGATCTTGACGCCGACCTTCTTGGCATGGGTGAAGCATTCCCGGGTCGCATCGACAACCCACTTCCATTCCTCTTCCTCGGTGCCGTCGGGCACGACCTTGCCGACCGTCGCCGGAACCAGCGTGATGATCTCGCCGTCGAGTTCGCTGACCATGGTCAGCACGTCCTTGACATACTGAACGGAGCGCTCGCGCTGGCCCTGGTTTTTGGCCGCGAGGTTGCGCTCGCCCAGCATCAAGGTCACCGCGCCCCAGCAGCGGATGCCATGCTCCTTCAGCAGCGCGCGCGTCTCCTTGGTCTTGTATTGCTCGGGCTCGCCGGAAATCTCGATCGACTCATAGCCGAATTTCTTGATGCGCTTGAGCGTCGTCTCCAAGGGTTCCGCGCGCATCCAGTTGTGCGTCGAAAGATGCATGGTCTGTCCTTCCCAATTCGTCTCTATGGTTCGCCTGCGACATGCATCGCCAAAAGGCGACGCAAGGGTTCCTCCCCAAGGCATCCCCAGCCTTTTCTCGCAAACTGGTTCGACCAATTGGGCCTGCAAGGAGGTCTACAGCAAATTCTGCGGGACGGCAAGAAGCGTGGGAAGGCAACTTCCAATGCAGATTACTTCATTGATTATATTGATCTATATGCCTGGATTTCGCATGCCCAAAGAGGTTCGACGGTCCATTGCGAGGCTTGACCAAATTCCCATATTTGGTAATACCAGAATGGCGCGTACACAATGCGCTCGATCTGAAAAGACCAAAGTGGCTGGCCCTGCTTCCAATCGGCGCTATGCTCGGTCGCGAGAAAAATGAGGGAGGATGCCGATGCCGACGACAATGAAGGGCCCTGGACTGTTTCTGGCGCAGTTCGCGGGCGATGCCGCGCCGTTCAACTCGCTGGCGTCGATCACCAAATGGGCGGCTGGTCTCGGTTACAAGGGCGTGCAGATCCCGACTTGGGACGCGCGGCTGTTCGATCTCAAGAGAGCGGCCTCTTCCAAGGCCTATTGCGACGAGGTGAAGGGCATCTGCGCCGACGCTGGCGTCGAGATCACCGAACTGTCGACGCATCTGCAGGGGCAATTGGTGGCGGTGCATCCGGCCTATGACGCGCAATTCGACGGCTTTGCGCCGGCTTCGGTGCACAACAATCCAAAGGCGCGGCAGAAATGGGCGGTCGAGCAGATGAAGTTCGGCGCCAAGGCCTCGAAGAACCTTGGCCTGAAGGTCTCGGTGAGCTTTTCCGGAGCCTTAGCCTTCCCTTACCTCTACCCGTGGCCACAGCGGCCGGCCGGATTGATCGAGGAAGCGTTCGCCGAACTCGGCAAGCGCTGGAAGCCGATCCTCGACGTCTATGAGGACAATGGCGTCGATGTCGGCTACGAGATCCATCCCGGCGAGGACGTGTTCGATGGTGCGACCTTCGAGATGTTCCTCGATGCGGTCGGCGGCCACAAGCGCTGCAACATCAACTACGATCCGTCGCACTTCCTGTTGCAGCAGCTCGACTATCTGGAATTCATCGACATCTATCACGAGCGCATCAAGGCGTTCCACGTCAAGGACGCCGAGTTCAACCCGACCGGCCGGCAAGGCGTCTATTCAGGCTATCAGAGCTGGACCAACCGCGCCGGCCGCTTCCGTTCGCTGGGTGACGGGCAGGTGGATTTCGGCGGCATCTTTTCCAAGCTGACACAGTACAATTATGATTCCTGGGCGGTGCTGGAATGGGAGTGCTGCCTGAAGCATCCGGAAGATGGCGCGGCCGAGGGCGCGCCTTTCATCCAGCATCACATCATCCGGGTGACGGAAAAGGCATTCGACGATTTCGCCGGCGGCGCTACGGACAAGAAAGTGCTGCGCGCCATGATGGGTATCTGACGCGGTGTTACCCTCCCCCTTGAGGGGAGGGTCGATCCGCGCAGCGGATCGGGGTGGGGTCGCCGGGGCGTAGAGCTCGGCATGAACCGACCCCACCCGGCCCTTCGGGCCACCCTCCCCTCAAGGGGGAGGTGAGCAACAGCAAGGAGAAAAACATGGTCGGCGCATCGAAGTCGGAAGCGGGAGGCGGCCCGATCCGCTATGGTATGGTCGGCGGCGGGCAAGGCGCCTTCATCGGCGCAGTGCACCGGATCGCGGCGCGCCTGGACAATGACTTCGTGCTGGTTGCTGGTGCTTTGTCATCCGACCCAGCTCGCGCAAAGGCCTCGGCCGCCGAGCTCGGGCTCGACCCCGATCGCAGCTATGCGTCCTATGCCGAGATGGCCAAGGCCGAGGCCAAGCGGCCCGACGGCATCGAGGCGGTAGCTATCGTCACGCCCAACAATGTCCATGTACCGGCGGCAAAGGCTTTCCTGGAAGCTGGCATCCACGTCATCTGCGACAAGCCGCTGGCGACGACGCTCGCCGAAGCAAAAAAGCTGGCGGCCGTGGTCGAGAAGACCGGTAAGGTGTTCGTGCTGACGCACAACTACACCGCCTATCCGATGGTGCGGCAGGCGCGCGAGATGGTCGCCAAGGGCGTGCTCGGCGACATCCGCATCGTGCAGTCCGAATATCCGCAGGACTGGCTGACCGAGGACCTGGCCGCCACCGGCCAGAAACAGGCGGCGTGGCGCGGCGATCCGAAACAGGCAGGCGCCGGCGGCGCGCTGGGCGATATCGGTACGCATGCCTACAACCTTGCCCGCTTCGTCTCCGGGCTGGAACTGGACTCCCTTTCAGCCGATCTCGACGCCTTCGTGCCGGGACGGCTCCTCGATGACAATGTCAACGTCATGCTGCGCTTCAAGCCTGCGGGCAAGACGCATCCGGCAAAAGGCATGATCTGGGCAAGCCAGGTGGCGCCGGGTCACGAGAACGGGCTGAAGCTGCGCGTCTATGGCTCGAAGGGTGGGCTGGAATGGGTGCAGGCCGACCCGAACTATCTCTGGTACACACCGTTCGGCCAGCCGAAGCAATTGATCACCCGCAACGGCGCCGGCGCGCTGCCGGTGGCAGGGCGTGTCAGCCGCGTGCCGTCGGGCCATCCCGAGGGCTATCTCGAAGGCTTCGCCAACATCTACCAGGAGGCCGCGCGCGCCATCCGGGCGGCACGCCGCAAGGGTGGCAAGCCGGCAAAGGATGTCGTCTTTCCGACCATTCACGACGGCGTCGAAGGCATGGCCTTCATCGAGGCCTGCGTGAAGTCGTCGAAGAAGAATGGGGCCTGGACGAAGCTCTGACCAAGGGTGCAGATATTCAGGTGATGCCGGCCTGCAAATGGCAGCTTCCTGCGCTTCCGGTGCTCACGTACCAAAAGTACGCTCCGCTCCGGTTCTCGGAACCAGCCATTTTCGACTCGGCCTGACCTGAATCTCAACACCTTGGGGCATCAACAGGGAACTGGGAGGGGCGTCGATGAAAATCGGCATGTGCATGTTCTTATGGACGACGGCCGTGTCGAAGAAACACGAGAAGCTGCTTCGCGATATCAAGGCGACCGGCTTCGATGGCGTCGAGATACCAATCTTCGCCGGCACGCCGGACGACTATAGAAAGCTCGGCGAGCTGCTCGACCGCATCGGGCTGGAGCGGACCGCGGTTTCAGCCATGGGCGATCCGGCGATGAATTTGATCTCGGCCGATGCGGCAACGCGCAAAGCCGGTGTCGACTACATGAAATGGGCGATCGACTGCGCCAATGCGCTTGGCGCCAGCACGCTGAGCGGCCCGCTGCATTCGACGCTCGGCGCCTTTTCCGGCGCTGGGCCGACGGCGGCCGAGAAAAAGCGCTCGGTCGCCTCGCAGCGCGCCATCGGCGACCATGCCGGTAAGAGGAACGTCACCATCGGGCTCGAGGCGCTCAACCGCTTCGAATGCTATCTCCTCAACACGATGGCGGATCTGTCGGAGCATATCGACGCCATCGACCGGCCGCACATCAAGGCGATGTACGACACCTTCCATGCCAATATCGAGGAGGCCGACCCGATCGGCGCCTACACAAAACACCGCCGGAATGTCGTGCATATCCACATCTCCGAGAATGATCGCGGCGTGCCCGGGCGCGGCAACATTCCATGGAAGGAGACATTCTCGGCCATCCGCAAGAGCGGCTATGACGACTGGCTGACGATCGAGGCGTTTGGGCGTTCGCTCAAGGATCTAGCGGCGGCGACCAAGGTGTGGCGCGATTTTTCGGAGAGCCCGGAAGCGGTTTATCGCGAGGGGTATGAGCATATCAGGAACGGGTGGAAACGAGCGGCTTAAGCGCTCACTTCGTCATCCACGGGCGAAGCGGACGCGGAGACCCGTGGATGACGAAGGCGCGGTGGGCTGCCGGCAATCATGGCGCCGAGGCGCCTACCCCTGCTCGGCCTGGATCCTGTTGTAATCGTGGATGGTCCGGCTCAGCCGGCGGCGCAGGAAATTGGAAATGTTGTCGAAAATGAAGACGACGAGCAGGATCAGCAGCACCATGTAGAAGACGTTGGCCCAGTTGGAATTGGTGCGCATCGCCTCCCACAACTTGAGGCCGATGCCGCCGGCGCCGACGGCGCCGATGATGGTGGCGCCGCGGGTGTTGGATTCCCACTGGTAGAGCGTCTGGCTGATGAATATGGGGATGACTTCCGGCATCACGCCGTAGCGCTGCACCAGCAAGCCGTTGGCACCGGTCGACTTGATGCCCTCGCGTGGCTTGTCGTCGATGTTTTCGAGGCCTTCCGAATAGACTTTGCCGAGCGTGCCGATCTCGGTGAAGAAGATGGCTGCACTGCCCGCGAGCGGGCCGGGCCCGAAGGCGCGGGTGAAGAATAGCGCCCAGATCAGCATGTCGATGGAACGCATGAAGTCGAAGAAGCGCTTGAGCACCTGGTTGACCAGCCGGCTGGGCGTGATGTTGCGGGCGGCGAAGAAGGCGAGCGGGAAGGCGACGATGCCGCCCAGCATGGTACCGAGAAAGGCCATGACGATGGTCTGCAGGAGTTTCGTCCAGACATCGCCGTGCTGCCACTGGGCATTGTTCCAGATGTTGTCGCCGGCCAGCGCCAGATTGGACGTGCCCGGTTTCAGTTCGGGTCCGGAGACGATCAGCGAGGCCACTTCGCTTGCCGATTTGCCGAAGAAAGGCGAGCGCGTGTCGAAGACGAAGTTTGCCCAGCCGAGAAAACGCTTGCGGATCCTGACGCGGTCAACGGCGACGCGGGCCTCGCCGGCAAAGCCCATGTCGGCGACGACCTCGTCCTCATGCGCGGTGATCCAGCCGGGAATCGGTCCGGAGATCAGCGGTTTGCCTGTGCCAAGTGCGACCGCAACAGTCTCACCATTGGCAATGATCGTCGCTTGCGTCTTGGTGAAGGTGATCGACTTGGCGGTGCCGTCGATCAGGATCGTCACCGAACCGTCGGCATTGGTCTTGACCCAGTCCGGATTTGGGTTCGGGCCGAGCACCGAGAAGCGCGGGTACTTGGCGGTGATCTGCGGCTCGTCGAGGCGGAAGATCGGCTGCACATCGTAGCTGATCCACTGGGTTAGAAACAGCGGCAGGCGCTCCCAGTGCGATTCCCGCATGACCTGCGGCAGGTTGAAGAACCACAGCGCGTAGAGCAGGTAGAGAAAGATGCCGCCAAGCAGCAGCAGCGGCCCGAAGCGCTTGTGGAACGGACGCTGGAACACCTGCGGGAAGCGCTCTTCGATCGACTGGATTTGATCGGCGGTCATGGTGGCCATGGTTAGGCGCTCATCATAAAGGCCTGCTCGCCGACCAGCTTGCGGCGTAGCCAGGCGGAGAACTGGTCGACGATGAAGATCGTCGTGAACAGGAGCAGCACGAGAGCTATCGTCTTGGCGCCGAAGCCGCGCGAGATGGACAGCTTCAGCTCCTCGCCGATGCCACCGCCGCCGACCGCGCCCATGATGGTGGAGATGCGCACGTTGATCTCGATCCGCAGCAGCGTGTAGGACATGAAGTTGGGCAGCACCTGCGGCAGACCGGCAAAGCGCACCCGCTCGAACCAGTTGGCGCCGACCGCCCTCAGGCCTTCCTCGGCGCGCATGTCGATGTTTTCGTTGATCTCGTAGAACAGCTTGCCCAGCGCGCCTATCGAATGCAGGCCGATGGCGATGATGGCGGCAATCGGACCGATCGAGACGATGGCCGCGAACAGGCCGGCGATGACGATCTCGGGAAAGGCGCGCAGCAGTTCCATGAAGCGCTTGACGATCAGCCGCAGCACCGGATGCGGCGTCAGGTTGCGCGCCGCGATGAAGGAGAACGGCACGGCGAAGACGAAGCCGATGAAGGTCGAGACCAGCGCCACATTCAGCGTGGTCAGCATCAGCTCGAAATATTCAGGGATGTAGAAGCTGCCCCAGACATAGGCGCGGCCAAGCGGAAAATTGAATTCCTGGGTACCAGTGTCATGCGGGGAGGCGACGTCGAACATCGCTCGCCAGACATCGTTCCAGTCCTTGGGGACGAGCCAGCTCAGGAAATCCAGCAAATGCGGCAGCCGGTCGAAGAAATGCCCGGCATTGGCCTCGTCGGCGAACCACATGGTGCTGCCGAGCGCGACAATGAGCAGGCCGACACCGATGGCGGTGTAGAGCCGGCGCAAGGACGTCTGGCGACGCCAGGCGTCGGCCATCTGGTGAGTGGCGCCGGAAGGGGCTGTCACGGAAAGGGTCATGATCGGAGATGCAAAAAGGGCGGTGCTTTGAACACCGCCCTTCCTGATTTCGCCGTTAGCCGCCGATGGCTGCCTTACGGGCTTCGACGATGACGTTGTAGAAGTCCGGCTTCACCGGAACGTAGCCGGTAAAATCGCCGCCTTCGACGCCTTCGAAGCAGGCCTTGTCCTTCTTCGGCAGCTGCGTGAAGAAGTTGGCGAGCTTGGCGGTCATGTCGTCGCCGAGCGCGGTGCGCACGACCAGCGGGCCGTTCGGGATCAGGCCCGAGCGCCAGACTTCGACGAAGTCGTTGGGGTCGACGGCGCCCTTGGCGACTTCCTTGTGGAAAGTGCCGGAGGAGTAGCCGTCCTTGAAGTCGCCGATGCCGGAGGAATCGTCCACCGCCACGTCGACCTTGCCGTCACGCACGGCCAGAACGTTGTTCTCGTGGCCGCCGTTAAACTGGGTCGAGGCGAAGAACTTTTCGTTCGAAGCGCCGGTGTCCTTCGGGATCTGGGTCAGCGGGATCAGGTAGCCGGAGGTCGAATCCGGATCGGCGTAGCCGAGCTTCTTGCCCTTGGCCGACTTGATGTCGGTGATGCCGGAGGATTTCAGCGCCAGGCCGATCGAATAGTAGCCGGTGGCGCCGTCGGTCTGCTGGGTGGTGAGGATCGGGGTGACTGCCTTCGGGTCCTTGAGAACGACGCTGGCGTAGCCGGAAGCGCCGAGTTCGGCGAAGTCGAGCGTGCCGCCAAGCAGGCCCTGGATGACGCCGTCATAGTCGGCGGCGGGGAACAGCGAGACCTTTTCGAAGCCGAATTCGGTCTTCAAATGGTCGGCGAGGCACTGGTAGTTGCGCAACCGGTCGGTTTCGTTTTCGCCGCCGAGAATGCCGACGCGAAATTCCTTCATATCGGCAGCGTGGGCCATGCTGGTCGCCATGGCGAGCACCGAAACGGCGCTGAAAACCATCTTCCTGAACATCTGTTATCTCTCCTGTAGGTTCCGGCCCCGCGCCGGCAGCGTTATTGATTTTGACAGGTGCCCTTGACGCGGGCTGGCGATCCAGGCCGCTCTCAGTATCCCGGGAATGCGGGCTCGAGCGGTCCGGCGGATGCGGCGATCTTTCGGCTGAAGGCAACGCTGGTCGAGGTGATGGCCTCGGAGATTTCCTGGCCATTGCTATCGGCGCCATAGACGAGACGCACGGCCTCGCGATTGAGCTCTTCAGGCGGGCCATCGAAGACGACCTTGCCGGCGGCCATGCCGATGATGCGGTTGCAATAGGTGCGGGCGGTGTCCAGCGTGTGCAGATTGGTGACGACGGTGATGCCTTCGCGCAAATTGATGTCCTGCAGCGAATCCATCACCACCTTGGCGTTGAGCGGGTCGAGCGACGCGATCGGCTCGTCGGCGAGGATCACTCTGGGCTGCTGCATCATGGCGCGGGCAATGGCGACGCGCTGCTGCTGGCCGCCCGACAAGGTGCCTGCGGGCTGCAGCGCGGTGCGGGCGATGTCGAGCCGCTCAAGCGCTGCGACGGCCTCGGCGCATTCGGCGCGAGAGAACATGCCGAACAGGTTGGTGATGGTCGAACGGTGGTTCAGCTTGCCGAGCAGCACATTGGTCAGCACGTCGAGGCGCGGCACCAGGTTGAACTGCTGGAAGATCATGGCGCAGTCACGCTGCCAGCGCCGCAGCGGCGAGCCGCGCAACTGGGAGACCTCGGCGCCGTCAAAAAAAATCGACCCCTGGCTGGGATCGATGAGACGGTTGATCATGCGAAGAAGGGTTGATTTGCCGGCGCCCGAACGACCGATAATGCCAACCATCTGACCCTGCGGGATCGCGATGTTAATGTCGTTGACGGCAGTGTTCTTGCCAAATCGTCGGGTGACACCGCGGATTTCGAGCGTGGCAGAGGTTGCTGGCATGGGGGCAGGTTCCAGTCCGGACCATTGATCGTCAGGCTCTCGCCTAACGCAGCCACATGAACCTGCCGTGTCGCGATGATGTCAGTTTTGTTACGCTCCACAGGTGTGGAGTTACGGCCGACCCAGGACCAACAGTTCCTCGAAGTGCTCCATGTCCCTGAAGCTGCAGAAGGCGGGGGCCTTGATTTCGATCACCGGCGCCTGCCGCTCGAAGAGTGCCAGACCATCATCGAACAGGTCCTGCCATGCGGCGGCCCGATCGTCGGCAAGACGCTGGATCTGATAGGCGAAGGTGATGTGGAAGACGTAAGCGTCGTGATCGGGATGCCGGTAACCGAACGGCACGGCCAGCGCTTCGCGCCAGGCGCGCATGATGCGCAAATCTTCGTCGGTCGCGCCGGCAACGGTGAGGCCGGTCGGCAAAACTTCGACCACCTTGATGTTGAACGGGCCGAAGCCCTGGAAACCCCTCAGGCGCTCCAGATAGAGGCGGGTCATGGCGTCGATGCTGGTGTCGAGCGGCACGTCCTGCGGCCAGTAAGGAAGCCGGCGGCGATATTCGATGATGCCCTGGAACAGCGTCATGTGCAGGCTGGAGACGGGCGTGAAGGCGAGCCGGTCGGCGTCTTGCATCGCCAGCATGCGGTCGCGCACTGCAAGCACCACCGCCTCCGACGGTGAACCGGTGACGAGATGACTGACGACCGTGTTGCCAGGCTCGATCAGGAAATTGCCTGATGTGTCGTAGCGCGTGCCGATATGAACCGACGGCTTCGGATTTGAGCCGGCAAAGAATGCGGCGAGCGAGGGTCTGACGGAAATGGACATTGCGATCTCCAGCGAAAGGCCGCGTCCTGCCCGGGCGATGTGTCAGGGATATGAAACAGGCTCGCTCATGACGATGATGTGATCGCCTTTTCCTGGCATTGCTCTATCCGCCGTATTTCTCCAGGAAAGCCTCGGCCGACAGTTCTCGGAAATCATCGAGCGAGGTGCGCAGCCTTGCATGGTCCCAGTCCCACCAGGCGAGCGCCTGATAGCGTTCGGCCGTGCGGCGATCGAAGCGCTCGCGGATCGGTTTTGCCGGCACGCCGGCGACGATGGTGTAGGGGGCGACGTCCTTGGAGACGACCGCACCGGCGCCGACCGCGGCGCCATCGCCGACAGTGACGCCGGGCAGGATGGTCGAGCCGTGACCGAGCCAGGTGTCATGGCCGATGGTGACCCGCCTGGCGCGGCGCTGGGCGAAGAACTCGCTCTCGTGCTCTGCGTCGTCCCAATAATCCGAGGCGCGATAGGTGAAATGGTGCAGCGTCGGCCGCCAGGTCGGATGATTGGTGGCGTTGATGCGCACGCTTGCTGCAATGTTGGAAAACTTGCCGATCGTGGCGCACCAGACGGCGCAATCCTGCATCATGTAGGAATAGTCGCCGAGCTCGCTTTCCGACACCCGGCTGCGGTCGGCGATCTCGGTCCAGCGACCGAGCGTCGAATTCTGCACGTCCGCCGTCGGATGGACCAGCGGCGTCTCTGAAAGCTTCCTGGTCATGCGGCGATTTTTCCGGGAGCAAAAGCGGTGACGTCGATGATGCGGTCGGCAACCGCCTCGCGCACGTCGTGGTCATGGAAGATGCCGAGCAGGGCGACATCAGCCGCCTTCTTGGCGGCGATGAGTTCGATCACGACATCGCGGTTCCTGGCATCGAGCGAAGCGGTCGGCTCGTCGAGCAGCAGGATCGGATGCTCGGTGATGAAGCCGCGTGCGATGTTGACGCGCTGCTGCTCGCCGCCGGAGAAGGTCGCAGGCGGCAAAGCCCAGAGTTTCTCCGGCAGGTTGAGCTGCGCCAGCAAGGCGCGTGCCTTGCCGCGGGCAATCTCGCGATCCTCGCCGCGCTCGACCAGCGGCTCGGCGACGACGTCGAGCGCCGAGACGCGCGGCACGGTGCGCAGGAACTGGCTGACATAGCCGATCGTTTGCCGGCGTATGGCAAGCACAGTGCGCGGGCTGGCGGTGGCGAGGTCGATCAACCCGTCATCGTGCGTGACGATGATCTGGCCTTCGTCGACGGCGTAGTTGCCGTAGAGCATCTTCAGGATCGAACTCTTGCCGGCACCTGACGGGCCGCCGAGCACGGTGCATTCGCCAGCCCTGATCGAGAACGAGACACCGGCGACAACAGGCAATTTGATGCCGTCGCGCAGATGCATGGTGAAGCTCTTGGCGACGTCGGAGACAACGAGTGGGGTTGGCATCACAAGGTTCTCCAATAGTCATTCGTTTGCGGGCTATGCGCCGGAGCAATCATCGTCAAACCTGCAGAATCGAGGAAACAAGCAATTGCGTGTAAGGCGCGCGCGGGTCGTCAAGCACGCGGTCGGTGAGACCGCTTTCGACGACGCGACCGTCCTTCATCACCATCATGCGCTGCGACAGAAGCCGCGCCACGGCAAGGTCGTGGGTGACGACGATGGCCGCGAGACCAAGATCGGTGACCAGACCGCGCAGCAGGTCGAGCAGGCGCGCCTGGACCGAGACGTCTAGGCCGCCTGTCGGCTCATCCATGAACACCAGCCGTGGGCCGGTGACGAGATTGCGGGCGATTTGCAGGCGCTGGCGCATGCCGCCGGAAAAGGCGCGCGGCTCGTCATCGATGCGGTCCTCGTCGATCTCGACGCGTGACAGCCAGTCGACGGCGGTGGCGCGGATCCTGCCGTAGTGACGGTCGCCGACCGCCATCAGCCGCTCGCCGACATTGGCGCCGGCCGAAACCGTCATGCGCAGGCCGTCGGCCGGATTCTGATGGACGAAGCCCCAGTCGGTGCGCATCAGGAAGCGGCGCTCGGCCTCGCTCATGCGGTAGAGCTCGCGGAACTGGCCGTCGCGCATGCGGTAGCCGGCGGTGCCGGAACTGGGCAGCAGCCGGGTCGACAGGCAGTTGAGCAGCGTCGTCTTGCCGGAACCGGACTCGCCGACAACAGCCAGGACTTCGCCCGGCCACAGCTCGAAGGAGACGTTGTCGCAGCCGACGCGCGAGCCGTAGAATTTGGAGAGCGCCGAGACGCGCAGCAGCGGTTCGTCGGTCATTGCGCCGGCTCCATTTTTTCCGAAGCAAGATGGGTCTCTGGTGCAAGGTGGCCGCGGTGCCCGTCCGCCCGCCGCTTCTCGCAGTGATCTGTGTCGGAGCAGACGAACATGTGGCCGCCATGGTCGTCGAGGATGACCTCGTCGAGATAGACGTTCTCGGCCGCGCACAGCGCGCAGGGCTGGTCGAAGGTCTGCACCTCGAACGGATGATCCTCGAAGTCGAGGCTGACCACTTCGGTGAAGGGCGGCACTGCATAGATGCGCTTTTCGCGGCCGGCGCCGAACAGCTGCAGCGCCGGTGAGCGGTGCATTTTTGGATTGTCGAATTTTGGCGTTGGCGACGGGTCCATCACATAGCGGCCCTCGACCTTGACCGGATAGGCGTAGGTGGTGGCGATGCGGCCGTGCTTGGCGATGTCCTCGTACAGCTTCACATGCATGAGGCCGTATTCCTCCAGCGCGTGCATCTTGCGCGTTTCGGTCTCGCGCGGTTCGAGGAAGCGCAGCGGCTCGGGGATCGGCACCTGGTAGACCAGCACCTGGCCCGCCGTCAGCGGATGCTCGGGGATGCGGTGGCGGGTCTGGATGATGGTGGCGCTGGCGGTATCGGTGGTAACAGCAACATTGGCGACCTTCTTGAAGAAGGCGCGGATCGAGACCGCATTGGTGGTGTCGTCGGCGCCTTGGTCGATGACCTTGAGCACGTCGTTCGGGCCGATGATCGAAGCTGTGACCTGGACGCCGCCGGTGCCCCAGCCATAAGGCATCGGCATTTCGCGCGAGGCAAAAGGCACTTGGTAGCCGGGAATGGCGATGCCCTTGAGGATCGCCCGGCGGATCATCCGCTTGGTCTGCTCGTCGAGATAGGCGAAATTGTAGGTGGCGATGTCGGTCATGGCGATCACATCCACATTGTGCTATTGAATTGGCGTCCAGGAAGCCGAAACAGGGGCGAATTCAGATGACCTCGACCGGATGGATGCATCTCGGAATTCTGTTGGTGGTGTTCGCCGGCGTCATTCTCTTTTTCCTTCGGCGCATGATTCTGCCCGCGCCAAAAGAAAGTGCGAGCAGTGAGACCATTGCCGGCAGCAAAGGGTTCAACGAGGCGCATAATGGCCACTACAGCGCTGGTCATGGTGGCGGCTTGGTTGATGGCGGCGGCCATTAGCATCACTCCGCAGCCTCCCGCTTCTCTTCGACCTTCGGGTTTTCACGCGCGTCGTATTCGGCGCGCATGCGGCGCACGAGGTCGAGTTCGGCCTGGAAGTCGACATAGTGCGGCAGCTTCAGATGCTCGACAAAACCCGTCGCCTGGACATTGTCGGAATGCGAGATGACGAACTCCTCGTCCTGGGCGGCGGCAACGACATCCTCGCCGAGTTCGGTTGCGCGAAGAGCACGGTCGCAGAGCGCCATCGCCATCGCCTTGCGTTCGCTCTGGCCGAAGACCAGGCCGTAGCCGCGGGTGAACTGCGGCGGTGCCTTGGCTGACCCTTTGAACTGGTTGACCATCTGGCATTCGGTGACGCGGACAGTGCCGAGCGGAACCGCGAAGGGCAGTTCCGGCACGTCAAGTTCCAGTTCGACCTCGCCGATGCGGATCTCGCCGACGAAGGGATGGTTGCGGGCATAGCCGCGCTGGGTGGAATAGCCGAGCGCCAGTAGGAAACCCTCGTCGCCGCGCGACAGCGCCTGCAGGCGGATGTCGCGCGCCATCGGGAATTCCAGCGGCTCGCGGGTGATGTCGCCTGGGACATGGTCTTGCGGCATGTCGCCGTCCGGCTCGATCAGGCCTTCGCGGGCAAGGATCGCCGAGACGCGCGGCATGGCTTGCGCTTCCGTCTCGCGCAGCAAGGGCTCGGCGACATCGGCGCCGGCGGCGAGCTCGGGATCGAGCAGCCGGTGGGTGTAGTCGAAGGTGGGCCCAAGCAACTGGCCGCCGGGCAGGTCCTTGTAGGTCGCCGACACGCGCCGCTCGACCAGCATGTTGGCGGTGTCGATGGGCTTGGAGTAGCCGAAGCGTGGCAGCGTCGTGCGATAGGCGCGCACCAGGAAGATCGCCTCGATCATGTCGCCGCGCGCCTGGACGATGGCGAGGGAGGCCAGCTCGCGATCATAGAGCGAGCCTTCGCTCATCACCCGGTCGACGCCGAGCGCCAGTTGCTCGACGATCTGGTCGAGGCGCAGTGCGGGCACGGAACGGTCGCCGCGCCGGCGGTCGGCAAGCAGGCTGTGGGCGTTGGCAATGGCGGCTTCGCCACCTTTTACCGCGACATACATCTTACGCCTCCATCGTCTTGATGCGCGTCGTGCGCGGCAGGCAAGCAATGCCATCAGCGGTGGCGAGGATGATGTCGACGCCGCGCGGAAAACGCTTGATGTTCTGCTTCCACTGTTCGACGAAATGACGCGGCATCTGTGCCGGCGCGATCGTGGCGCTGGTTTCGATGCCGGGACCTTCGAGCAACAGCGGCGTGCCGGAGACGAGATCGCTGACCTGCAGGATCAGCGTGGTCGAACGGTCGGGATAGTCCTGCGTGCCCTGCGAAAAGCCATCGAGCGCCACCATCTCGGCTGGCGTGGCGATCAGGGCGAAGTGCGCATCGGCCGGCGTGTTGGCCAAGGGCGCGCCGGTGTGGAAACCAAGCCAGGATTTGATGGCGGTGGAAGCTTGCAGGGCCGGGTCGAGCCACAGCGGCGTGTCGTTGTCGCAAAGCGCCAGCGCTATGGCGCCGGCGCTTGCCGAGAGCGGCGCCGGCGGGCGCGCGAAGGCCGGCAGCGGCTGTACGCTGCCTGGCCGCGCCATCGCGTCCATGACCGCCCGGAACACGGTCTGGGCATTGAAGACCGGATCGGCGAAACCGCCTTCGATCGATTGTGCTGCAATGTCCATCAGTCTTCTCCGCGAACCATGGTGAAGAAATCGACCTTCGTTGCCGCCGTCTCGGCGCGGCGTTTTTCATGCGCCGTGGTCAGAGCCGACCGCAGAGGCGCTATCAGTCCGGTCTCGACCTCATTTCGGCGGGCAGGGTCCTGCCACAGGGCGTCGGCGATGGCCGCCAGCTTCGCCTTCTGCTTGTCGCGGCCAAGCGCATAGCAATGGCCGACCTGTCCGGAGGGCAGCCGGACCGTGGCGCGGGTGACGGTCGCCTCGCCGACATTGAAGGGTGCACCGCCGCCGCCGATGCGGCCGCGCAGGGTGACAAGACCGGTCTCGGGGCCGCGCAGCAGCTCGGCGTCCGAAGGCAGTCTGGCCTCGTTCCAGAGCCGCACGATGTCATCGCCGCTGGATTGCGCCAGGGTTGCCATGGCGGCCTTGCGCTCGGCCTGGTCGCGGGCTTCCTGTCCTCGCATAAGCAATAATCCTCGTGGTTAAATTTGTCTATTGATATAGACAACTATACAAATTATACCTATTATCTAACGCGTGTCCATGACGGGTGGATGACAAGCGATTGAAGACTGGGCGATAGAATGCCGGGGGCAATGATGGTCGGGCAGCTGGAAGCGGACAGCATAGAGCGGCGCAGCGGCGTTTCGCTATGGCGGCAGATCGCAGACAAGATCCTGCATGCGATCGCCATCGGCGATTTCGCCGAGAATGCCGCGCTGCCGCCGGAGGTGGCGCTGGCCGAGCGTTATGGCGTCAATCGTCACACGGTGCGCAGCGCCATAGCAGCCCTTGTGCAGGAAGGCGTGTTGCGGGCCGAGCAGGGGCGCGGAACCTTCGTCTTGTCGCGCAAGCGGCTGTCCTATCCGATTGGCGCGCGCACGCGTTTTTCGACGGGCCTGCAGGGGCAAACCACGGAACGGCACATCGTCCTGCTCGCCTCGTCGGTCGAGCCGGCCAGCCAGCGCGTCGCCGAGGGCCTTGGCCTTGCCAGGGGAGCCGATGTCATCCGACTGGAAACGCGCGGCGAAGCCGATGGGCGGCCGGTGTCGCGCGCTGTCGGCTGGTTCGAGGCCAGTCGGTTTGCCGGCATCGATGCCGCGATGGCTGAGACCGGCTCGATCACCGCGTCGCTGGCGCGGTTCGGCATCGACGATTATCTCAGGCAATCGACCGTGCTGTCGGCGCGCCATGCCGATGCGGCGGACCTTGCCGATCTCGACCTGCAGCCGGGCGCCATCGTGCTGGTCACGGTCGCCGTCAACGTCACGCCGGACGGCCAGCCGATCCAGTTTTCCGAGTCGCGCTTCCCGGCCGAGCGGGTCGAGCTCAAGCTGTCTGCGCTCTGAGCCGGCGCCGGTAGCCTATCCGACCTCGATCACAGCCTTGATCAGGCCGGATTTTTCGTGTGCCCAGCGAGCGAGATCGGACGGCGTTTCGGCAAGCGATGTTCGGTGGGTGACGAGCTTGGCCAGCGGCACGGCGCCGTTGCGGATCGAGGCGGCGACGTGGTCGAAGTCGGCGCGCAAGGCGTTGCGGCTGCCGATCAGCGTCATCTCGCGTTTGTGGAATTCCGGATCGGAAAAGCTGATGTCGTCCTTGACGACGGAGACCAGCACCAGCGTTCCGCCATGCGCGACATGGGCAAAGGCCGACTGCACCGACTGGGTGTTGCCGGTGGCGTCGAAGACCACATCGAAGCCCTCGCCTGATGTCGCCTCCCTGATCAGATCGGGCGCCGCGCCGCGCGAGCCGTCGAGGGTCTGGAAACCAAGCTCGTTCGCGGCGAAGGCAAGCCTTTCACTACTCATGTCGAGCAGCGTCACGTCGAGCCTGGCGATGCGGGCGAAGATGGCGGTGCCGAGTCCGATCGGGCCGGCGCCGATGACCAGCGTGCGGGCGCCGGGCTCGGCACATGAGCGCCGCACGGCATGCGCACCAATCGCCAGGAACTCGACGGCGGCGGCGTCGGCCAGAGACAGGCCGTTTGCCGGATAGAGATTTTGCGCCGGCACCAGGATGCGTTCGCACATGGCGCCGTCGCGATGCACGCCAAGCACCTCGATCCTGACGCAGCAATTCGGCTTGCCGTGCCGGCAGGCGATGCATTTTCCGCAGGAAAGATAGGGGTTGATGACGACCGGCTCGCCAACGGCCAGTTCGACACCTTCGCCGGTCTCCACCACGGTACCCGATACTTCATGGCCCATGATGCGGGGATAGGCGAGGAACGGGTGCTTGCCTTCGAAGATGTGGTAGTCGGTGCCGCAGATCCCGACATGGCTGACCGCCACCAGTGCCCAGCCGGCAGGCGGTGCAGCGGGCGCGGGGTGGTCTTCCAGGACAAGGTCGCCGGGCGAGCGGCAGACGACGGCTTTCATGCGCAATTCCAGTGTTCAAAAAGGGCGCCGGCCTGTTGTTTGAGCGGACCGGCGCATCGGTTCAGGGACGATTCACTTGCCGCGGCGGCGCAGCCCGTCGAAGTAGACGATGATGATGATCAGCGCGCCGGTGATGATACGCTGCCAGAACGAGTTGACGTTGAGCAGGTTGGCGCCGTTGTTGATGGTGGCCAGGATGAAGGCGCCAAGCAACGGTCCGTGCACCGAGCCGACGGCGCCGAACAGCGAGGTGCCGCCGATGACCGACGAGGCGATCGCCTGCAACTCCCAGCCCTCGGCCTGGGTCGGATTGCCGATGCCGATGCGGGCGGCCAGCAACACGCCGACGAAGGCCGCGCACAGGCCCGACAGCGTGTAGGCCATGTAGATGGTGCGCTGGACGTTGACGCCGGACAGGCGCGACGCCTCGGCGTTGGAGCCGACCGAAAACAGATACCGGCCCCAGCGGCTGTGATGCAGGAAGACATAGGCCGGAATGCCGACCAGGATCACCATCCAGAACAAATTGGGGATGCCGATAAAGGAATTGCGCGAGAACGCGGTGAAGGTGTCGCTGTTGATGTTGATCGAATTGCCGTTGGTCATCAAAAGGCCGATACCGCGCAGCGAGGTCAGCGTCGCCAGTGTGATGATGAAGGGCGGCAGGCCCATCTTGACGATGCCGAAGCCGTGGAACATGCCGATGGCAACACCGACCAGCAGCGTCACCAGAATGGCAAGCCAGATGGGGAAACCGGCATTGATCATCATGGCGACAACGACGGTGGCGAAGCCGACCACGGCGCCGACCGAGAGGTCGATGCCGCCAGTGATGATGACGAAGGTCTGGCCGACCGCCATGATGGCGATCATGGAGCCCTGGCGCAAAAGATTGGCTATGTTGTTGGCCGAGGCGAAGCTTGTTGTCGCCACGGAGAGGAGGATCCAGAGCAGAACCAGCAGCGCCAAAAGCGTCAGCCCAAACAGGACGTTGTAGTTGCGCTTCGGTTTTTCGACAGCAATCGCCTCGGTGCTCATATCTGTCCTCCCAGCTTTTCTTGTTTCTCGGCGAGCGCCTGCGTGAGAATGTCCTCGTGGCTGGCGGCGCGAAAGCCATGGCTGGCCACCAGTTTGCCGCGCCGGAACACATGCAGCGTGTCGGCGAGTTCATAGACTTCCGGCAGATAGGACGAGATCAGGATGATGCCGGCGCCCTTCGACAGCAGCGCGCCGAACAGACGATAGATCTCGGCCTTGGTGCCGACATCGACGCCGACCGTCGGCTCGTCGAAGATGAACAGCTTGGCGCCGTGCGCCAGCCATTTGCCGATGACGATCTTCTGCTGGTTGCCGCCCGACAGGCTGGACGCCAGCGCGCCGCGCGTCGGCGTCTTGATCCGCAGATCGGCGATCTGGCGATCGGCCTGCGTTTTCTCCTGCGCGCTCGAAATCAGCAAATTGTTCGAAATGCGCTTGTAGATCGGCAGGTTGAGGTTGAGGCCGACCGGCAGGTTGAGGCAAAGCCCCTGGTCGCGGCGGCTTTCCGGCGCCAGCGCCATGCCGAGCTTGATCGCGTCATGCTCGGAATTGACCTGGACATCCTTGCCTTCCCAGAGGATCTGGCCTGCCGACTTGCGATGGCGGCCGTAAAGCGTGGTGACGAACTCACTGCGCCCGGCGCCGATCAGGCCATAGAGGCCGACGATCTCGCCGGCGCGAACCGTCATCGAGACATTTTCGAAGCCCTTGCCAGATAGGTTTCTTGCCTCGATGATTGCGGCACCCGGCGTGAAATGCTCCTTGTGGTAGACCTGCTCGATCGAGCGGTTGATCATCATCTTGACCAGCTCGGCATCGTTGGTCTCGGCGATGTTGCGGGTGCCGACCAGCGTGCCGTCGCGCAGCACGGAAACACGGTCGGCCAGTTCGAACACCTCCTCCATGCGGTGACTGATGTAGATGATCGTCACGCCTTCGCCCTTCAGCCGGCGGATCAGGGTGAAGAGCTGGTCGGCCTCCTTGCGGGTGAGGTAGGCGGTCGGCTCGTCGAAGATCAGGAACTTGGTGCCGCGCACGGTGGCGCGGGCCGCTGCAATCAACTGCTGCTGGCCGATGGTGAGGTCGCCCAGCGTGACATGCGCCGGCAGGTCGAAGCCGAGATCGTCGATGATCTTCTGGGCTTCCTTGACCATGGCGCGCTGTTGCAGGATGCCGAAGCGCGAATTCTCCTCGCCGAGGAACATGTTGGCGGCGACCGTCAGGTGACGGCACAGCACGACCTCCTGGTGCACGGCATTGATGCCGAGCGCCATCGCCTCATGCGGCGTCGCGAGCGCAGCGGGCTGGCCTTCCCAGATGACCTCTCCGGAGGTGCGCGGCATGACGCCGGTCAAAAGCTTGATGAGCGTGGATTTGCCGGCGCCGTTCTCGCCGACGATGGCGTGGATTTCGCCGGATTTGAAAGCAAGATTGACCGGCTTCAGCGCGTGGGTGCCGGGATAGCGCTTCTCCAGCCCGCGCAATTCGAGGATGGTCCGCCCCGGTTCCAGCACGGGTGCCGGATGCAGGTCCTGCGCTGTCGACGTCATGACAATCCTCCCAGATTGGTCTCACGGTTGGCAGGCGGCGAGGCTGTGACACACCTCATTTGCAGCCTAGCCCAAGGCAGCGGATTGCCAAGCCGTTTGTGCCGAAGCTGATGTTTCCGGGGCGCGAGGCCCCGGAAACAGTTTTCGTGCCGATGCTTACTTGAGCTTCGGGTTGAGCAGCGCGTCGATCTTGGGGTCTTTCATGTTGGCCTTGGTCACCAGATTGGCGCCGGTGTCGACATTGGCCTCGACCTTCTCGCCCTTCGAGGCGGCGAGCGCCGTCTTGATGCCGTCATAGCCCATCCGGTACGGATCCTGGACAACGAGGGCGGAAATGACGCCGTCGTTGAGGAACTTGATCAGCTTCTCGTCGCTGTCGAAACCGACCAGCGCCAGCTTGCCGCCAAGGTTGTTTTCGGCGACAGCCTGACCGACGCCCTGCGCCATGATCAGGTTGGAGGCGAAGATGCCCTTGAGGTTCGGGTTGGCGGTGATCAGGTCGGTGGCGATGTTGAGGCCGGTGGTGGCCTGGCCGTCGGCATATTTGTCGGCGACCAGCTTGAGGCCCGGATATTTGGCCTTGAGCTGTTCGGTGAAGCCCTGCTTGCGCTGTTCGAGCGAGCCGGCGCCCGGTGCGTTGGTGATCAGGGCGACGTCGCCCTCGATCTTGCCGCCGTTGGCGGCGCCGATGGCGGCTGCGAGGCCGTCGGCGGCGACGCGGCCGCCCTGCACATTGTCGGTGGTCAGGAACGAGGTGAAGGCCTTGGAGTCGGCGCCGGAGTCGATGCCGATAACCTTGACCTTGGCAGCGGCTTCATCGATCGGCTTGCCAAGCGCCTTGAACTCGGTGGGCGCAATGACGATCGCCGCCGGGTTGCTGGCAACGGCGTTCTCGAGGATCGAGACCTGGCCGTTGACGTCGGTCTCGGCCTGGGCGCCGAGTTCCGGCACGTTGACGCCGAGATCCTTGCCGGCCTTGCGGGCGCCGGCCAGAACGATCTGCCAGTAGAAGGATGTGGTGTCCTTGACGATGATCGGAATGGTCACGTCCGCCGCCGAAACCGGTGCTGAGTGCATGACGCCGGCGAGCATTGAAGCTGCTGCCAGCGCCATGACGGCGCGGCGGTTGAGAATGCTGGTCACGAATTTCATGAGGTTCCTCCCTAAGTCGCCCGGTGAACGTTACGGAAGCTCCGTCCGGATAGGCGTGGCCCAAACAGAACTTTATCAATAAAAAACAGTTGCCATGTTTTGATAGTGCATCGATCCAGCCGATGCAAGCGGTGTTTGACGCCAGTCCCTGCCGAGGTCTGGGCAGGGTAAGATCGTGCGCCGCTACTCCCGTGCCGTCGTCAAACGCTCCCGTTCCCGTTCCCGTTCCGTGAGTATATGGAATATTAATTCCACCAATTCGTCAACATGGAATGTTCATTCTTTTTGAGATCGCAAGAATGTGAAGCCCGGGTCACCGTTCACTGCGGGTGGATACGCGTTTCACGCCAGCTCCTGCACCAGCGTATAGGGGCGATATTTGGCGTATTCCGTCTCCGGCACGTCGATGTCGAGCAGTTCGAGGTTGCGCGTCAGGTTTGCCAGCTTGGCAGTGCCGGTCAGCACGGTGGCGACCGCGGGTTCATGCAAGGGGAACTGGAACGCCGCGGCAGCCAGCGGATAGCCGCCCTCGGCGGCGATCCGTTCCATCGCTCCGACGCGGTCGAGCACGTCATGGCTGGCAGGGCGGTAATCGAAATGCGCGCCTTGCACGGGCCCGGTCGCCAGGATGCCGGAGTTGAAGACGCCGCCGATGACCAAGGACGTCTGTTGCGCCCGGCAGAGCGGCAGCAACTCCGCTTCTGCGCTGCGGTCGAGCAGGGAATAGCGGCTGGCAAGCAGGATGCAGTCGAGTGGCGCCTCGCGCATCACGTCGAGACAGATCTGCACCTCGTTGACGCCGAGCCCATAAGCGGAAATGACGCCGGACCGTTTCAACTCTTCGAGCGCCTTGAGGCCGCCATCCATCAGCTCGCGAAAGTGCAGCTTGGTCTTCTCGACACCATGTGTGTAGACGCCAATGTCGTGGACAAACAGGATGTCGATCTTGTTTAGACCAAGCCGCGCATAGCTGAACTCGACCGATCGCATGATGCCGTCATAGGAGTAGTCGTAGTCGAGCGCGAAGGGCAGCGGATCGACATAGGAGTGATCGGGAACCTGATCTTCCGGCACCGGGCGGAACAGGCGGCCGACCTTGGTGGACAGCACGTAGGAATCGCGCGGTTTGTAGCGCAGGAAGTCGCCGAAGCGGCGCTCCGACAGACCGAAACCGTAGAAGGGTGCGGTGTCGAAATAGCGCAGGCCGGCTTCCCAGGCGCCCTGCAGCGCCTCCATCGCCGCTTCACGCGAACAAGCGCGGTAGAGACCGCCGATCGCGGCACCGCCGAAGCTGACCTCGGTGACCTCGAGCGCCGTCCTGCCAATGCGGCGTTTTTCCATGCAAAGCCTCCCCGTTGCCGTCCGCTGTTCGGCTCGGCAGTCTACTCGATATCAGTACAATCTTCAGTATGATCTAGAGCGTTGCGCCAAGATGCCAGGGCACGAACTCGTTGTCGCCGTAGCCGAAATCCTCGCTCTTGGTCTTGCGGCCGGAAGCCGTCTCGACGATCAGTTCGAAAATCTCGCGGCCCATGCCGGCGATGGTCTTTTCACCGGAGGCGATGACGCCGCAGTTGACGTCCATGTCCTCTTCCATCTGGTAATACATGGTCGAATTGGTGGCGACCTTGATCGACGGCGTCGGACGGCAGCCGAAGCAGGAGCCGCGGCCGGTGGTGAAGACGATGACGTTGGCGCCGCCCGCCACCTGGCCGGTGGCCGAGACCGGGTCGTAGCCGGGTGTGTCCATGAACACCAGGCCGCTGCCGGTGACCTTTTCGGCGTAGCCGAAGACACCGTTGAGCGGCGTCTGCCCGCCCTTGGCGACCGCGCCGAGCGACTTCTCCAGGATGGTGGTGAGGCCGCCGCGCTTGTTGCCGGGCGAGGGGTTGTTGTCGATCGAAGCGCCATGCTTGGCGACGTGATCCTCCCACCACTTCACGAAGCCGTCGAGCTTCTGTGCGATCTCCGGCGTTGCCGCGCGGTAGGCAAGCAGATGTTCGGCACCATAGATTTCCGTCGTCTCGGAGAGGATGCCGATGCCGCCGACGCCGGCCAGGATATCGACGGCCGCGCCCAGCGCCGGATTGGCCGTAATGCCCGACATGCCGTCGGAGCCGCCGCATTGCAGGCCGACGACAATCTCGCTGACCGGGATCGGCTCACGCTTCAGCTGACCGACTTCCTCGGCAATCTCGGCCAGCACGCCCATTGCCTTTTCCACCGATTTGCGCGAACCGCCGGCGTCCTGGATGTTGAAATGACGTTTGCCGGCAGCGACGCCCTTCTGGCCGTAGAGGGTGAGCTGGTTGACCTCGCAACCGAGGCCGACCATCAGCACGCCGCCGAAATTCGGGTGGCGGGCGTAGCCGGCAAGCGTGCGGTGCAGCACCATCATGCCGTCGCCGGTGCCGCTCATGCCGCAGCCCTGGCCGTGGACGATCGGCACGAAGCCGTCGATGCCGGGATATTTCGGCAGCAGCGTCCGGTTGGCGGTGTCGGCGATGGAATGGCAGACGGTGGCCGAGCAATTGACGCTGGCGACGATGCCGATGAAATTACGCGTGCCGGCGCGGCCGTCGGCGCGGCGATAGCCCATGAAGGTGCGGGCGCGGTCGGCCTCCGTCGCGTGCTCGGCCTCGCTCGGCGGCACGACCGGCAAGCGGCCGGATTCGAAAACCAGATTGTGCGAATGAACGTGCTCGCCCGCTGCAATATCCTGTGTGGCGCGACCGATCGCCTGGGCGTATTTCACCACGGCCTCGCCGGCGGCGATCGGCTTGATCGCCACCTTGTGACCGGGCTCGATCAACACACTGGCGACGGCACCGTTCGGCAACGCGGTGCCGATCTCGATGCGGCCGTTGGCGACTGCCACATTGTCGGCGGGGGACAGAAGAATGCAGTTGGAGGCGTTCACGGGCGGTTTCCTGGGTGATCCTGGGATGCGCGGGCGGATTGACACGCGCCTGTTTAAAGATAATGTCTTTTATCGTGAAAAAACAGTTTTGCGTCAATTGTTTTTTCGCTGGGGAGTTCCGCATGTCCTTGGGTGTTCCGGAAAGCGATTTCGCTTTTCAGGGTCATGGGAACGTCATATTGCGCTTCAAACCGGCCGCCGCAAGCGACGGCGTGCAATGGGTTAGGAATGTCGAAGAGCAACAACGTCTACAAGGATGCCTATAACCGCTGCCTGCGGCTGCTCGACGAAACGCGCAGCCTGCCTTCGGAGCCGGAACTGGGCACCTTGCTTGGCGTCAGCCGTACCACCGTCCGCACCATTCTTGCGCGCATGGAAGAGACCGGACTAATCGCCTGGAACAAGCGTGCCAAGACGGTGCTGCGCGAACCGCGTCCGGATGATTTCTTCCCCGAGGAAGAAACAGACACGCTGGCCGAAATCATCGAGCGGTCGTTCATGCGCAGGCTGCTTGCCGGCGGCGCCGAAGCCGGCATGCAGATCAACGAACTCGAACTGGCGCGCGAGATCGGCGTCGGCACCACCAGCGTGCGTGAGTTCCTGATCCGCTTCTCCCGTTTCGGCTTGATCGAGAAGCGCCGCAATAGCCATTGGGTGCTGAAGGGCTTTACGCGCGCCTTCGCGCTGGAGCTGACCGAAATCCGCGAAATGTTCGAACTGCGCTCGGCAGCCGCCTTCGCTGCTCTGCCGCAGGACAGCGCGGTCTGGGCCGATCTCGACCGTCTGGAAGACGAGCATCGCCAGCTGGCAAGCGAGATCGCCACCCGCTTCAACGAATTCTCCGAGCTGGACGAGCGCCTCCACCGGCTCATCCACCGGGCATCGCACAACCGCTTCATCGTCGATTTCTACGACGTGATCGCCATGATCTTCCACTACCACTACCAGTGGAACAAGGCGCAGGAACGCGAGCGCAACGAAGTCGCGATAGGTGAGCATCTGGTCTATATCGAGGCGCTGAAATCGCGTGACCTCGGCAAGGTCGACGCTGCCTGCCGCAAGCACCTGAAGTCGGCGCGCCAGACCTTGCTGACCTCGATCCCGGAGAGCCGGTCGCCACAAAAATCCTGAGCCACGTCGCGGCTCAGAGTCTTGTTTCATGCATGTCGGTGTCCCAAAACCGCTGCACACTTTTGGGCGACATGCATTGATATGCCGCGTTGCCGCAGCATCGAATTGGCGATTTTCCAGCTGCTGGCCGCGTGCTAGGTATGCTGGGTTGCTGCGAAGAGGCAGGGCTTTGACCATACCGAGGAGACGATGGAGCATGCCGGTCGCGCTGGTCGCGGCCTATCTGCTGCTGCTTCAGTCGACGCTTGGTGCCTTCGCCTTCGGCGCCGGGCCAAATGCGTCGCAACTGGATGCCTTCGGCAACGTCATCTGTACCCATGAGGGCGCAACCCAGCTTCCCGGCGGCAACCAGCCGCCATCCCATCTGCCCGCATGCTGCGTGCTCGGCTGCAGCATGTTTTCGCCGACCTTTGCGCCGCCGCCCGATGCCGGCCTGGCGCTGAGCAGCCTTTCCTTTGAAACGGTCGCCTTTGTCTTCCCTGCAGCCGTCCATCTCGATTTTGCGCGTGAGCGCTCGCCGTCGAACCCGCGTGCGCCGCCGCTGACGGCTTGAGCCTGTTTGCCCGGCGGAACCTTTCGTGGGCGTACCCATCCAAAGATCAAACTGCTCGCGACCGGCAACGGCGCGACCACCACTTCATGGAGCAACCATGTCCTATTTTTTCAGTGACGCCGCGCGTCCTCTGCTCGGCAGCATTCTGCGCAGCATCGAAGAGCGTGTCGGCATTGCCGTGCTGGCTCTTGCACTGCTGTTCGTCGGCGCACCGACTGTCTCTGCGCATGAATTCAAGGTTGGCGATCTCGAGATCGGCCATCCCTGGTCGCGTGCCACGCCGGCCGGTGCCAAGGTGGCCGGCGGCTATTTCACCATCACCAATAACGGCAGTGCGCCGGACCGGCTGGTGTCGATTTCCTCCGATGTTTCTGAAAAGGCCGAGCTGCATGAGATGGGCGTCAAGGACGGCGTCATGACCATGCGGCCGGTTACCGGCGGCTTGGAGATTCCGGCCGGCGGCAAGGTCGCGCTTGCACCCGGCGGCTATCATCTGATGTTCATCGGTCTGAAGCGCCAACCCAAGCAGGGCGAGAAGTTTTCCGCCACGCTGACCTTCGAAAAGGCCGGCGCCGTCAGCGTCGATTTTGCCGTCGAAGGCATGGGTGGTGGTGCCATGGACGACCACGCCAATTGATCGCGCCAGTTAGACAAATTTTGAAGATCTGAGGGACCATCATGAACAAGTATTTTCTGGCGGCCGCAGCACTTTTCGTGCTCGGGACGAGTGCCGCCTTCGCGCATATCACGCTCGAAACCCAGGAAGCGGCCGTCGGCTCGACCTACAAGGCGATCCTGCGCGTGCCGCATGGTTGCGACGGCAAGGCGACGACCGCCGTGCGTGTGCAGATCCCGGAAGGCGTGATCGCGGTGAAGCCGATGCCGAAGCCGGGTTGGACGCTGCAGACCAAGAAGGGCAAGTACGACAAATCCTACCAGCTCTACGGTCAGGCGGTGACCGATGGAGTCAAGGAGGTCGATTGGAGCGGCGGCAGCCTGCCGGATGAATTCTACGACGAGTTCGTTTTCCGCGCGACACTGGCGGCGGATCTCCCGGTGGGCCAAAAACTTTACTTCCCGGTGGTGCAGGAATGCGATGGCGCTGCCGATCGCTGGATCGAGATCCCGGCAGCCGGCCAGGATGAAGACGCGCTGGAAAACCCGGCGCCCGGCATCAAGCTGTTGCCGAAGAAATGATCGTTCGGGCGGCGCGCTCGCAAAAGCGCGCCGCTATTCTCCGTGGCGGTGACATGAGCACGACGTCCTTCCTGCAAACGGCTTCCATGGCCGGCCAACGCGCTGGCCGGCTTGTCGTCGGCCTGTTGGCCTTGATCGTGCTTCTTGCCATCATGGCCGGGCCAGATCAGGCCTTTGCCCATGCCGCGCTGATCAAGACCGATCCGGCCGACGGCGCGGTGCTGGAACAGGGGCCGGCACAATTCTCGCTGACCTTCAGCGAACCGGTCTCGCCGCTGGTGCTGACCCTGGTGAAGCCCGACGGAACGCCGGTCCCGTTGACCGCCTTCCGCCTCAGCGACCAGACGGTCGAGATCGACAATCCGCAGAAGCTTGCGTCCGGTACGCATGTGCTGAGCTGGCGCGTCATTTCCGCCGACGGCCATCCGGTCGGCGGATCGCTGCTGTTTTCCATCGGCGCGCCCAGCGCGCCGCCGGTCGCGTCCGAGGCCATCGACTGGCAACTGCGGTCCGCGATCTGGCTCGGCAAGGTCTTTCTCTACATCGGCCTTTTCCTCGGCGTCGGCGGCGCCTTCGCGCTCGCCTGGCTGGCCGGGGACGGACAGGCTGGCCGGCGTTTCGTCATCGTTGCAATCCTGTGCGGGCTGGTAGCGGCACCCTTGTCGCTCGGTCTCCAGGGGCTGGACGCACTTGGGGCGCCGCTTTCCCATCTGGCGCAGGCGGTCATCTGGCGGACCGGGCTCGGCACCAGTTTCGGCTGGACGGCGCTGGTCGCGCTGATCGCGCTCGGGCTTGGCCTGCTGTCGCTGGCCGGCCCCCGCACCACCGCCAAACCATTCGCGCTGGCCGGCCTGGCCGGGGTGGGGATTGCCCTTGCCGCCAGCGGCCATGCCAGCGCTGCCGAACCGCAATGGCTGACACGGCCGATGGTGTTCCTGCACGGCGTCGGCATCGCCTTCTGGGCCGGTGCACTGGTGCCGCTCGGCCTGGCGCTGAAAGGGCAATCGGCGGAGGCCGCGCCATTCCTGCGGCGGTTTTCTCGCCTGATCCTGCCTGTGGTGGCCGTGCTTGCCGCTGCCGGCATCGTGCTTGCCGTCATCCAGGTGCAGACACCGACGGCGCTGGTCAACACTGCCTATGGGCGGTTGCTGTTGGTCAAGCTCGGGTTGCTGGTCTTTCTCTTCACGCTCGCCGCCGTCAACCGCTGGAAACTCACTGCGTCGGCGGAGGCCGGATCGACGGAGGTGCAACGCAGGCTCTCCCGTTCGATCGGCGTCGAACTGCTGATCGTGCTGGCCATCTTCGGCGTTGCCGCGGGCTGGCGCTTCACACCGCCGCCACGGGCCCTGGCGATCGCCGCGGCCCAACCGGTCTCGGTCCATATCCACGCGCTGCAAGCGATGGCCGATCTCAGCATTGCGCCTGGCCATGCCGGAACGGTTGCCGCCTCGATGATCATCATGACGGGCGATTTCGGGCCACTCGACGCCAAGGAGGTGACGCTGGTGCTGTCGAAGCCCGATTCCGGCATCGAGCCGCTGAAGCGCGCGGCGACCAAGCCCGGCGACGGCAGCTGGCGTGTCGACAACCTCGTCATCCCGGTGCCTGGCCGGTGGACGGTGCGCATCGACATCCTGGTCTCGGACTTCGAAATGGTGAAGATCGAGGCGCCCGTCGACATCAGGCCGTAAAGCCGGACTGGCACGAGCTTGGCCGACCATCCGTGCAACACAATTCGGCGAGGCGGTTGACGCGGCCCGAAAGGCCCGTCAATCATCCCGTGAAGAATGGGATCCCGCACATCGCGAGCTCCAACCAACAAGATCCGAAAGCAGGGAAGAAACGATGGAAAAAGCCGAAATCGGCCTGATCGGCCTTGGCACGATGGGCTCCAACCTTGCGCTCAACATCGCCGAGCATGGGCATCGCATCGCCGTCTTCAACCGCACCAGGGCGCGCACCGACGCTTTCGTCGAGAATGCCGGCGCGCTGAAGGACATGGTCGTGCCGTGCTACAGCCTGGAAGAGCTCGCCGCCGCGATCCGGCCGCCGCGTCCGATCATCATCATGGTGCTGGCCGGCAAGCCGGTCGATGAGCAGATCGCGGCTCTGCGCGGCGTGCTTTCGGCCAACGACATCGTCATCGATGCCGGCAACGCCAATTTCCGCGACACGATGCGGCGCTTCTCCGAGCTTTCCGGCTCGGGTCTCACCTTTATCGGCATGGGCGTGTCCGGTGGCGAGGAAGGTGCGCGCCACGGACCGTCGATCATGGTCGGCGGTACAGAGGAGAGCTGGAAGCGCGTCGAGAAGGTGCTGACGGCGATCTCCGCCAAGTTCAAGGACGAACCCTGCGCGGCGTGGCTCGGTACCGATGGCGCCGGCCATTTCGTCAAGACCATCCACAATGGCATCGAATATGCCGACATGCAGATGATCGCCGAGATCTACGGCATCCTGCGCGACGGGCTAGGCATGGACCCGAAAGAGATCGGCACGGTGTTTTCCAATTGGAACAAGGGCCGGCTCAACTCCTACCTGATCGAGATCACCGCCAAGGTGCTGGCATCAGACGATCCGAAGACCGGCAAGCCGGTGGTCGACATCATCCTTGACCGCGCCGGCCAGAAGGGCACCGGCAAATGGTCGGTCATCGAGGCGCAGCAGCTCGGCATTCCGGCCACCGCGATCGAGGCGGCGGTGGCGGCCCGCGTTCTGTCGTCGATCAAGGACGAGCGGCTTGCGGCGGAAAAGGCCTATGGCAACGCCGGTGTGACCAAGATTTCCGGCGACAAGGACGCGTTGCTGCATGATCTCGAACTGGCGCTGTTCGCCGGCAAGATCGCCGCCTACGCTCAAGGATTTGCGGTGATGAGCGGCGCCTCCAGGGAATTCAACTGGAACCTGCCGATGCCGACCATCGCCAGGATCTGGCGCGCCGGCTGCATCATCCGCTCGCAAATGCTCGACACCATGGCGGAGGCCTTCAGCAAGGGCGGCGCCTCGACTAACCTTCTGATGGCGCCGGCCTTTATCGCGTTGATGCAGGAGGCGCATCCGTCGCTGCGGCGCATCGTGGCGAGGGCATCGGAGGCCGGTTCGCCGGTGCCGGCGCTGTCTTCCGCACTGGCCTATTTCGACAGTTACCGCCAGGGCCGCGGCACTTCGAACCTGATCCAGGCGCAGCGCGACTTCTTCGGCGCGCACGGTTTCGAACGCATCGACGACAAGGGCGCTTTCCACGGGCCGTGGGGAAGTGGTGCGGCTGGCTAGCAAAGCCAGCCCATAAGCCATGCTTTAAGCGGGCACTGGCTGGTTTAGTGCCTGGACGCTGCTGGCCACGACCAGGCTCTGCAACGAGCCCGGCGCGGCGCCGCCGATCCAGCCGAGCACGGAACGGGCAAGCTCGGAGCCGGCCAGCCGGAAGTTCTCGTTGACGACCAGCAATTCCGGCCGGAACAGGTGCAGCAGGTCCGACGACTGCTTGGACACCACGTCGACGTCGCGGCCGAGCTTGAGGCCGGCATCCTCGATGCCAGCAACGATGGCCAGTGTCGCGGCGGCAGCGCTGCTGACGAAGCCGTCCGGCCTGACGTCCCGGCGCATCGCCTGCGCGGTCCTCATCCTGATCTGCTCGATCGTATGGTCGATCGAAACGGTGTTGAACGGGATTTCGCTGGCGCCGACCTCGCTCAGCGCATCGGCAAAGCCGTTCAGCGTATGGCCGTAATAGGTCAGCCCGGGCGGCGGCGACAGAAGCGCCAGCCTGCGCCGGCCCATACTCGCCAACCGGCGCACGGCTTCCATCGCGAAAGCATGGTTGTCGAAGTCATGGTAGGGGTGGACGAGACCCATGTCGGTGCGGCCATGCGTGGCAAAAGGCATGCCGTGCTCCAGCATGTAGCGGGCACGCGGATCGTTCGGCTGGGTGCGCGAGATGATGACGCCGTCGGCCGAGCCGGTCTCGACGAGATAGCGGATCGGCTCCATCGGATCCTGAGAACGGGAATAGGGCGTGACGATCAGATGATAGGGCGTTTCGGCGAGCACTTCCGAAACGCCGTAGATGATGTCAGAGACGAAGCTCATGATCTCGCGATCGGTGTTGAGCACGAGGCTGATGACATTGGTTCTGCCTGTGCGCAGGCGTACGCCGGCGCGGTTCGGCCGGTAGCCGATCTGCTTGGCGACGAGCTGGACACGGCGCCTGGTTTCGGCACCGATTTCCGGAGCATCCTTCAAGGCCCGCGACACGGTGGTGACGCCGAGCCCGGTCATGAAGGCGAGCGTCTTCAACGTCGGCTGCCTTTGCGCCGAGGTCTCCTCGTTCTTGTCCGTACGCTGTCTGTCCATTCGTCCCGCCCGTCAGGCGCATAGCAGTCGCAGGCCGGGTCGGCAATCGCCGCCATTGCAATACGATATGCGCTCTAGCCCCGGCAAAGTCTCAATATACTGAAACGTTACAGATTGCCAATATCACCACCGCGAAGCCTCTCAGCCCGTGGTTTTGGCAAGGTTTTCCGCGGCCAGCAGGGCCGCGCGACCAAAACGCGGCTTTAGCGGATTTCTTGCGCTGCAGCATGATTTTGCAGCGCAACAACGATGTCCGTGCCGTGCTTGCTGGTTCTCGCGCAAGGAATTTGTTCGCGCTTCGAAAAAATATCGGACCGCCTTTGCCCAAGGGGTTGCGCAGCCCACGCAATTGCCGTATCGAAAATCTGTAACGTTTCAGATTCTGGGAGGAGCCGAAATGCGATACAAACTTTTGACCGCTGCGCTGGCAGCGACGGTTGCGCTGCAATTTGCCGGTCCGGCCGCCGCGACGGACCTGGAAGTCACCCATTGGTGGACGTCGGGCGGCGAGGCGGCGGCGGTTGCGGAACTTGCCAAGGCATTCGATGCGACCGGCAATCATTGGGTGGACGGCGCCATTGCCGGTTCCGGCGGCACGGCGCGGCCGATCATGATCAGTCGCATCACCGGTGGCGATCCGATGGGCGCCACGCAATTCAACCATGGCCGGCAGGCGGAAGAGCTGGTGCAGGCCGGCCTGATGCGCGACCTCACTGACGTCGCCACCAAGGGTAAGTGGACGGAAGTCGTCCGGCCGAAGAGCCTGCTCGACAGCTGCACCATCGACGGCAAGATCTATTGCGTGCCCGTCAACATCCATTCCTGGCAGTGGCTGTGGCTGTCCAACGAGGCCTTCGAGAAGGCCGGCGTGCCGATGCCGAAGGACTGGAATGAATTCGTCGCGGCAGCGCCCGCGCTGGAAAAGGCCGGCATCATCCCGCTCGCCGTCGGCGGACAGGCCTGGCAGTCCTCCGGCGCCTTCGACGTGCTGCTTGCGGCAGTGGGCGGCACGGATACGTTCCTCAAGGTCTACAAGGACAAGGATGCCAAGTTCGCCGCCGGGCCCGAAGTCGCCAAGGTCTTCAAGGCCGCGGACGATGCCCGCAAGATGGCGAAGAACACCAATGTGCAGGACTGGAACCAGGCGACCAACCTGGTCATCACCGGCAAGGCCGGCGGCCAGATCATGGGCGACTGGGCGCAAGGCGAGTTCCAGGTTGCCGGCAAGACCGCCGGCAAGGACTATACCTGCCTGCCAGGCCTTGGGCTTAACGAAGTCATCGCCACCGGCGGCGACGCTTTCTACTTCCCGGTGCTCAAGGATGCCGAAAAGTCCAAGGCGCAGGATGTGCTGGCCGAGACGCTGCTCGATCCCAAGACGCAGGTCGCCTTCAACCTCAAGAAGGGTTCCCTGCCGGTGCGCGGCGACGTCGATCTCAATGCGGCGAACGACTGCATGAAGAAGGGCCTCGCCATCCTAGCCAAGGGCGCCGTCATACCGTGGACGGACCAGCTGCTTTCGCAGGACACCCAGAAGCAGAAGGAAGATCTCTTCGCCGAGTTCTTCGCCAAGCCGGAGCTGACCGTCGAAGAGGCGCAGAAGCGCTTCGCCGACCTCATCGCTTCGGCGGACTGACGTTGGAGGCAACCCACCTCGCTCCCGGCCTTGCGAATGCAAGGCCGGGAGCACAATGCCCTTACCCAGCCCGGCTGACGAGATGAGCAAGAGCGAACGTCCCAATCCGCTGTTCCGCAACCTCAATGCGAAGGTCGCCTCGATTCCGATGATCCTCACCGCAGTGGTGGTTTTCGTCGGCGGCACCGTTTGGACGGTGCTCTATTCCTTCACCAATTCGAAGCTCTTGCCGCGGCTGAATTTCGTCGGGCTCGACCAGTATTACCGGCTGTGGGCGACGCCGCGCTGGCTGATCTCGATCGAGAATCTGTTGATCTACGGCGTGATCTCGCTGGTGTTCTCGCTGGTCATCGGCTTCCTGCTTGCTGCGCTGCTCGACCAGAAGATCCGCTTCGAGGACACGTTCCGCACCATCTTCCTCTATCCGTTCGCGCTTTCCTTCATCGTCACCGGCCTGGTCTGGCAATGGCTGCTCAATCCCGATTTCGGCGTCCAGCACGTGGTGCGGGACCTCGGCTGGACGAGCTTCAGCTTCGACCCGCTCTACAATTCCAGTATCGTCATCTACGGCATATCGATCGCGGCACTGTGGCAAGGCACTGGGCTCATCATGTGCCTGATGCTGGCCGGCCTGCGCGGCATCGACGAGGATATCTGGAAGGCGGCGCGGGTGGATGGGATACCGATGTGGAAGACCTATCTGTTCATCGTCATCCCGATGATGCGGCCGGTCTTCATCACCACGCTGGTCATTATCGCGTCGGGCATCGTCAAGGTCTATGACCTCGTTGTGGCCCAGACCAGCGGCGGCCCGGGCATCGCTTCCGAAGTGCCGGCCAAATACGTCTACGACTACATGTTCTTCGCCCAGAATCTCGGCCAGGGTTTTGCTGCCTCGACCATGATGCTGCTCTCGGTGGTGATCGTCATCGTGCCGTGGGCCTATCTCGAATTCGGAGGCAGGAAGCGTGTCTGAGCAAGCCGTTTCCATTGCCGCCAACGCCAACAGGCTCGATGCGTCCGGACCGCGCGGCCCGCGGCCGCGGCACACCTTCTCGCGCCGCAACATCTTCCTCTATGGCACGCTGATCGTGATGGCGGTCTACTACCTTCTGCCGCTCTACGTGATGGTCGTCACCTCTCTCAAGGGAATGCCCGAGATACGGCTCGGCAACATCTTTTCGCCGCCGCTCGAGATCACCTTCGAGCCGTGGGTCAAGGCGTGGTCGACGGCCTGCACCGGCCTCAACTGCGACGGGCTTTCGCGCGGTTTCTGGAATTCGGTGCGCATCACCGTGCCGTCGGTGCTGCTGTCGATCGCCATCGCCTCGGTGAACGGTTACGCGCTGGCCAATTGGCGCTTCAAGGGTGCCGATACATTTTTCATCATCCTGATCGTCGGCGCCTTCATTCCCTACCAGGTGATGATCTATCCGATCGTCATCATCCTGCGCGAGATCGGCCTCTATGGCAGCCTCAGTGGTCTGGTGGTCGTCCATTCCATTTTCGGCATGCCGATCCTGACGCTGCTGTTCCGCAATTATTTCTCCTCGATGCCGGAAGAGCTGTTCCGGGCGGCGCGTGTCGACGGCGCCGGCTTCTGGGGCATCTTCCTGCGCATCATGCTGCCGATGTCGCTGCCGATCTTCGTCGTCGCCATCATCCTGCAGGTGACCGGCATCTGGAACGACTTCCTGTTCGGCGTCGTCTACACCCGCCCCGACACCTATCCAATGACGGTGCAGCTCAACAATATCGTCAACTCGGTGCAAGGCGTGAAGGAGTACAACGTCAACATGGCTGCCACCATCCTGACCGGGCTTGTGCCGCTCATCGTCTACTTCATTTCAGGCAAGCTTTTCGTGCGCGGCATCGCTGCCGGCGCGGTGAAGGGGTGATGGCGATGACGGCAGCCAACGGCACCAGTGTTTCGATCCAGGACCTGTCGCTGAATTTCGGCGCGGTGACCGTCCTGGAGACACTCAATCTCGATGTTGCCAATGGCGAGTTCATCGTGCTGCTCGGACCGTCCGGCTGCGGCAAGTCGACCTTGCTCAACTGCATTGCCGGCCTGCTCGACGTCTCCGAGGGCCGCATCTTCATCAAGGGCAAGAACGTCACCTGGGAAGAGCCCAAGGACCGGGGCATCGGCATGGTGTTCCAGTCCTATGCGCTCTACCCGCAAATGACGGTGGAGAAGAACCTGTCCTTTGGCCTGCGTGTCGCCGGCACGCCAAAAGAAGAGATCGCCAAGCGGATCGCGCGGGCGGCCGAAATCCTGCAGATCGAGCCATTGCTGCAGCGCAAACCGGCAGCACTTTCCGGCGGACAGCGCCAGCGCGTGGCGATCGGACGGGCGCTGGTGCGCGATGTCGACGTGTTCCTGTTCGACGAGCCGCTGTCCAATCTCGATGCCAAGCTGCGCGCCGAACTGCGCGTCGAGATCAAGCTGCTGCATCGCAAGCTGCAGAACACCATGATCTACGTCACGCACGATCAGATCGAGGCGATGACGCTGGCCGATCGCATCGCGGTGATGAAGGGCGGCGTCATCCAGCAGCTCGATGCGCCGCAGACCATCTATAACAGGCCGGTCAACCGCTTCGTCGCCGGCTTCCTTGGCTCACCCGCGATGAATTTCATCGATGGCGAGCTGCAGGCCGGCGCTGGCCCGGTGTTCAAGACCGATGGTGTTGCGGTGCCGCTTGACCGTTATGGTTTCGAGGGCAGCGATAGCCCCACCGGCGCTTGCGTACTGGGCATCCGGCCAGAACATATTGCCTTCGGCGAAGCGGCGAGGTCGATGCCCTTTGTCGCTGACGGGGCTGTCGAGATTGTCGAGCCGATGGGCTCGGACACGCTGGTGTGGACGAAACTCGGCGGCCACAATCTTTCCTTCCGCGTCGAGGCGGAAAGGACGCTTCGCAACGGCGATCCGATCCGGATCGGCTTCGATCCGGCACGCGCTTCGCTGTTCGATGCCGCCACCGGCAACCGCTTATAATTCCCAAGCCCAAAGAAACGGACAGAGACGATGAACTGGTCATTCCAACTTTACAGTGCCCGCAATTTCCTGCCCTGGGAAGGCGTGCTCGCAACGCTCGGCAAGCTCGGCTATACGCAAGTCGAGGGCTTCGGCGGCGTCTACGACGATCCCAAGGCCTTCCGCACCGAACTCGACAAGAACGGGCTCGCCATGCCGACGGGGCATTTCTCGATCGACGCGCTCGAGAACGATTTCGACGGCGTGCGCAGAACAGCCGACGCACTCGGCATCACGCTGCTCATCTGTCCTTTCCTGATGCCCGACCAGCGGCCATCCGACGCCGCCGGCTGGCGCGGCTTTGGTGATCGTCTGGCCAAGGTCGGCGACGCCGCGAAAAAAGCCGGCTACGGCTTTGCCTGGCACAACCATGATTTCGAGTTCAAGAAACTGGCCGATGGTTCGGTGCCACAGGACCACATCCTGTCGTCCGCGCCCGACATCAGCTGGGAGATGGACGTCGCCTGGGTGGTGCGCGGCGGCGATGACCCGCTGCCGTGGATTGAGAAGCACGGCAAGCGGATCAGCGCGGTTCACGTCAAGGACATGGCCAAGCCCGGTGAGGGGCTGGACGAGGATGGCTGGTCGGATGTCGGCCATGGCACCATCGACTGGGCCGGCCTGATCAAGGTGCTGCGCGACAAGAGTGCTGCCCAGTACTACGTCATGGAACAGGACAATCCCAACGACATCGAGCGCTTCGCCCGCCGCTCGATCGCAGCCGTCAAGACCTACTAGGAGCAATCAGCATGGCAAAGAAACTTGGCATCGGCGTCATCGGCTGCGGCAACATCTCGAAAGCATATTTTTCGCTGGCGCCGCTGTTTCGCGGCATCGAGATGCGTGCCTGCGCCGACATCAACATGGAGGCGGCCAAGGCGCGGGCGAAGGAGTTCAAGCTGCGCGCCGAGACCGTCGAGGGACTTCTGAAGGCCGACGATATCGACATCATCGTCAATCTTACCATTCCGGCGGTGCACTACGAAGTATCGAAGCAGGTGCTCGACGCCGGCAAGCACGTCTATTCGGAAAAGCCGTTCGTGCTGTCGGTCAAGGAAGGGCTCGACCTGAAGAAACGCGCCGAGGCGAAAGGCCTGCGCATCGGCTCGGCGCCTGACACCTTCCTGGGCGGCGCGCATCAGCTGGTCCGCGACCTGATCGACACCGGCAAGCTCGGCAAGATCACCAGCGGCACCTGCCATGTGATGAGCCACGGCATGGAGCACTGGCACCCCAACCCGGACTTCTTCTTCCAGCCGGGCGCGGGTCCGGTGCTCGACATCGGACCGTACTATATCACCAATCTGATCCAGTTGATCGGGCCGGTGAAGCAGGTCGCGGCCTTCGCGACGACACCGGCCAAGGAACGGACGATTTCATCAAAACCGCGCGCCGGAGAAAAGATTCCGGTCGCGACACCCACAACCATCCATGGCCTGCTGGAGTTCGAGAATGGCGCCGTAGTCACGCTCAACACCAGCTGGGACGTCTGGACCCATGGTCACGCGCCGATGGAACTCTATGGCGAGACGGGCACGGTGTTCGTGCCGGATCCGAATTTCTTCGGCGGCGATGTGCGCTTCACGCAAGACAGCAAGCCGGTCAAGAAGCTGCCGAAATGGAAGCACCCGTTCGGTATCCCCAATGAAATGCATGGGCAAGGCATGATGGCCAACTACCGCACGTCAGGCCTCGCCGACATGGCGGTAGCGATCGCGGAAGGCCGGCCGCACCGCTGCTCGATGGAACTGGCGCTTCACGCCGTCGATGTGATGACCGGCCTGCTGCGCTCAGGCGAAACCGGCAAGTTCGTCGCCATGCAGACCACCTGCGAACGGCCGGCCGCACTGGGCGTCAAGGAAGCCAAAGAGCTTTTGGCAAAGAAGAAGTAGGCGGCACACCTCAACCCTCTCCCCGTTCCGACGGGGAGAGGGTAAGGGTGAGGGGCAGAGCCGACTCGCCGCGATGGCAGTAGCCTGGCTCGTTTCCATTTGAGGATTTTCCGATGCCCTATAGTCCCGCCGAAAACCGCTACGAGAAAATGATCTACAACCGCTGTGGCCGCTCCGGCCTGAAGCTGCCGGCGATCTCGCTGGGGCTATGGCACAATTTCGGCAATGACACGCCGCACAAGACCAAGCAGGCGATCGCGCGCAAGGCCTTCGATCTCGGCATCACGCATTTCGACCTCGCCAACAATTACGGTCCGCCGCCCGGCTCGGCCGAGACCGCTTTTGGCGAGATCCTGCGCACCGACTTCGCCGCCTACCGCGACGAGCTGATCATCTCGACCAAGGCCGGCTACGAGATGTGGGCCGGGCCCTACGGCGAATGGGGCGGGCGCAAATACATGCTTGCCAGCCTCGATCAGAGCCTGAAGCGGATGGGTCTCGACTATGTCGACATCTTCTATTCGCACCGTTTCGATCCCGACACGCCGCTGGAAGAGACCATGGGCGCGCTCGACCATGCCGTGCGCTCGGGCAAGGCGCTCTACGCCGGCATCTCGTCCTACAATTCGCAGCGCACGCGCGAGGCCGCCGATATCTTGAAGCAGCTTGGCACGCCTTGCGTCATCCACCAGCCGAGCTATTCGATGCTGAATCGCTGGGTGGAGGAAGACGGCCTACTCGACACGCTCGAAGGGCTCGGCGTCGGCTCGATCGTGTTCTCGCCGCTGGCGCAAGGCATGTTGACCGACAAGTATCTCGGCGGCATTCCCGACGGCAGCCGTGCTTCCCAGGGCAAGTCGCTGAAGACAGCGTTCATCAACGACAAGACCATCGCCAACATCAAGGCGCTTGACGCCATCGCCGGCAAGCGCGGGCAGACGCTGGCGCAGATGGCGCTGGCCTGGGTGCTGCGCAAGGGCAGGGTGACCTCGGCGCTGATCGGCGCCAGCCGGCCGGAGCAGGTCGAGGACTGCGTTGGCGCGCTCAAGGTGCTCGACTTCAGCGATGCCGAACTCGCCGAGATCGATACCTATGCGCGCGAATCCGACATCAATCTGTGGGCGGCTTCGGCCGAGCGCAAAGGCCCGCCAAGGAAATAAGCCCGCTCGATAAGCCGGCAAAACAAAAACGGCGGGACCTCCCGCCGTTTTTCATGTGAAGGCAAAGCGGCCATGGTTCAGGGCGTCTTCGGCTTCTGCGCCGTCCCCAGTCCCGGCTTGGGTTTGGCAGGCGCCGGGCCAGAGGTTTTGATCTTCGTCTCGATCCAGCCGGTGTAGTTGGCGAGCCGCGTGTAGATGCCGTAGGCGTCCTTGTGGCCGCAGGCCGCACTGCCGTCCGCCGGGCCTTCGCCCCAGCTGACGACGCCGACCTGGACCGGGCCTTCGGCACCGGTCATGAACAGTGGGCCGCCGCTGTCGCCGTTGCAGGCATCTCGCACGCCGCTGGTGGTGCCAGCGCAGATCATGTTGCCAGTCAGCGGGTCGGTCATGTCGGCTGCGATCGCATTGGCGGCCGCTTCGATGCCTTTTTCCGAATAGCGCATACGGCGGGACAGATCACCAAGTGCGGCCTTCAGATCATGCGCATAGATGGCCTTGATGCCGCTGTTGCAGGCGGTGTTCGGCTGGAGATCAAGGTCGGCAACCATCAGCGTGGTTGGAAAGGTGCCATCCTGCATCTTGCCCCAGCCGGTGACCGTCGTCTTGCCGGTGTCGGGCGTTGCGTCATGGGTGACCTTGATGGTCGGCGCATCGGCCGGCTCGGCAAGTCGGAGCAGGCCGAGATCATTGTCGAGCGTCTGCTCGCTGTAGCCTTCATTGACGATGACCTCCACCACCTTGTGGCGCCTGCCCTCGCTGAGCTCGGTGGCGCCGGTCAGCACGGTGACGGAGTCTGGTGAAATCGGCTGGCCATTGTCGTTGAGGCAGTGTGCTGCCGTCAGCACCCATTGCGGGGCGATCAGGCTGCCGCCGCAGAATTGGGCATTGGCCTGCGAGGCCGGGTTCTCGTCCAGCCTGTCGGTGGTGAGCAGCGCGACCTGGAACGGATAGGCACCCTTTTCGGCCTGGTTGCCGCCATAGACGCGATCGGCGCCGCCGGGATTCTCCGCCGCGGCCTTCGCCCTGGCTTCCGTCACGCGTTTCATTGGCGAGACCGCTGCCTCCGGTCGGGCGGCGCCTTCGTCCGCCTGGGCAGTGTTGGCGGCCACAAGGGCCGCAGCGATGCCGAGCAAAGACGCGGCGGCGATCGGCCTGAACCGATGGATGATGTGCACCTGAAATCCTCCTGAGACACGTTCTCGAACGAGCCAGCCCTGGCGCATGATCAACGAAACAGTCGCCGGCAAGCAGGCGTTGCTTCGCGGATCGCGTTCCCTTGCGGAACCCACTCAAAACCCTATAGCCCCCCACGGGCTACGTGGAAGCGATTTGTCATTCCAATGTTGTATTAATTTAGGCAATATATCCGCGCGGGTATCTTTGGCGGGGGCCTTCGACAGACCGCATGGGGTGATGATCAGGTTCAGGCGCCGGTAACCAAATTCATTTTTCGACTTCACCACGATCTCGACAATATTTCTGTATTTTGATCCAGTCCTTGCTGACTTTTGGGAGAGTCTCACCATGACAAAACTGACAAACGCACTCATTGCGTCCGCATTGCTTTCCACCGCAATGTGGGCCGTCCCGGTTTTCGCCGCCGATCCTGGCTCCGCCAGTGCCGGCAATGGCGAAAGCATGCGGGACGCGACTTCAGGCGATTACAAGCCCGGGCGGGCAAAGCCAATCGCACCACCGCAGCTTACTGACGAAGACAATCGCGCCGCGCCGATTACCGACGAGGCAGCGGCTGTCAAATCCTATGGCATCGTCGGACGGTCCGCCGATGGCAAGGAAATCAAGATCGAGCCGAGCGAAGCGCTGCGGGACCTCATCATCAAGGAACTGAACGCGCCGGCCAATGGAACCGAAGGTGGTCCGCGCAAGACAGAAGATCCTGACCTTGGTGAAGGCGAAGCCGGCCGCCAGGTTTTCGGCGCCGACGATCGCGAGCAGGTCAAGAATACCAAGACCTATCCGTTCTCGGCAATCGGCTATCTCGAAGCCAAATCGCCGAAGACGGGCAGCTACGGCAGCTGCTCGGCAACACTGATCGGCCCGCGCACGGTGCTGACCGCAGCGCACTGCCTCTACAGCCATGAGGACAAGGACTGGCTCTCCGAATATCTGTTCGTGCCTGGCCTCAACGGCAGCACTGCCGATGACGCACCGTTCGGCGCCTTCACCTTTGAAAGCGCCTATGTGCTGCAAGGCTTCATCGACAACTACCAGGGCTATTATGGCTCGGTGATCCCGTGGGATCTGGGCATCATCACGCTGAAGCAGGATGTCGGCACCAACCTCGGCTGGCTGGGCTATGCCAACTATGACGATCTCGGCGACTTCACCGCCAACCTCGTCGGCTATCCCGGCGACAAGCCGATGGGCACGATGTGGAAGGCAAGCTGCGAAGTGCATGCCGAGAACATCGCCCCGGAATATTTCCAGTACGACTGCGACACGTTCCCGGGGTCGAGCGGCAGCTCGGTCTACGCCTATGACAACAACTCCAAACAGCGCATCATCACCGGCGTCAACGTGGCGGAAAGCCCCGACGCGAACACCGCCGTGCGCCTGAATGCTGCCAACATCCAGTGGATCAACAGCCTGTATAAATAGTCGCCGCGCATTCGCGGCGGAGACAAAGGCGGCGGAGCAATCCCGCCGCCTTTTTTCGTGCCGATGCTTCCTGCGCTGCTTCTCTTGCACGAGGCCGGCTCGCCGACTACGCTTGAGGGGCCAAGGGGTTGGCATCCAAAGGGGTTTTTGGGATGGCGCGGGCAAAAGCAGTGTTCGGGATCGCGGCCGCATCGATGCTGGTCGCGTTGGTGCTTTCGCCGGCCTTTGCCGATCCCATACCCGCCCCTGCCAGCGGTGCCTGGGCGGAACGGGTGCAGATCCTCTACCAGGCAGACACGCGCTCGGTGCTGCGCCGGACCGTGCGGGTGTGGGACTTCCACCCGGAAAAGAACCTCGACTTCGTCTGGGAGCCGGCGGCGGGCCAGTCGCCTGATCGGACGATTGCCGAAGACGGCACCATCAATGGCAAGGGCAGGCTGGTGTGGCGAGTGCGCGGCTCGGCGAGCTATGATCCCAAAACCATCTATTCCAGCTATTTCGGTGACATCAGGAATGGCCGGCCCGACGGGCAAGGCCGGCTCGAGCTGCGCTCCGGCGAGGTTTTCGACGGGCATTGGCTTGCCGGGAAACTCAACGGAAAAGGCGTCCATGTCGATGCCGACGGCAATCGCTATGAAGGACAGTTCGTCGCCGGCGTGCCGAATGGCGAGGGGCGGTTGTTGTCAAGGACCGGAGAGATTTTTGTCGGCTCATTCGTCGACGGCTTGAAGAACGGCAAGGGCCGCACACGGCTGGCCGGCGGCACGGTCTACGACTCGCAATGGGCAAGGGGCAAGGAGGTTGGCGGCTCGCGTCCCGACATGCTGGCCGATGCCAGGGTCGGCGGGCTCATCAAGGCGCAGACCGGTGGCGGCGATGCCGACAAGGTCGAGATCGGCGTGGCGGTCGACCAGCGCATGACCCAGCAATCCGACATGCAGTACCAGCATCTGGTGCGTGACGAAGACATCGCGATCTATCCGCAGTCCGACCAGTACAACGACAGCTGGAGCGGCACCGGCCAGGTCGCCACCGGCAATGTCTATGAAGGCTCGGATTGGGGGGATGCGCCGGCCTTTGCCGAAGTCGATCTCAAGACCACTGACCAGTCCAAGGTCAAGCTCGACAGCCTGGAGATGAAGGTCGCCGCCAGCGATGCGTATCGCAAGCCGATGCTGTCGATATCGGAGCATTTCGGCTGCGTCGGCTTCCGGCCGGATTTCTCCATCATCAACAACGGCTGGGGTGACGCCAAGGACATGAAGATGTCTATCCAGTTCACCGCGGTTGACGACGAGGGCAATCCGACCGGCAAGCCAAGCCGCATGTACAGCAAGGACATCGGCAGTTTCGGCGACGGTGTCGACGTGTCGGTCAAGAGCGTGCTCACCGAGGCCGGCGTCGACACGGCCGGCCTGGAGACGGGGCGTTTTCCCTGTCCCTCGGTGGACAGTCTCAATGTCTGCCGCAGCCAGTTGACCAATAAGGTTAAGTTCGGCGAGGTCGCCGATTATCTCGGCAATATGCAACAGGCGATGACGCTGAATGCGATCGGCAAGTTCGACTATTCCTGGTCGGATGACGAAGGTCATGTCTACCAGCAGAGTGAACCGTTCCGCGCCTCCATCACCGTGGCGGTCTTCGAGACGCCGGAAGCGATGGCCGAATGCGGCGACGGCGGCGGCGGCACGCCGGAAGCGATGCGCTACCAGAACATCGAGTTTCCGATCGGCAAGCATGACTACACCATCCCCATGCCGGTGCGCGGCAACAAGAAGATCAGCGCCTATACGGCGCGGCTGAAGATGTGGTCGTCAATGTCGTCGATCCACCGCTTCAGCATTGCCGCGCATTTTGCCGATGGCAGCGTGCGCGAGAGCAAGCCGGTCACCTTCTTCTATTTCCGGCCGAAGCAGTCGCTGTTCGAGACCAAGACCGAGCCGGCAGCCTGCTATTTGCCGCGCGACATGGTCGGCTGCGGCTAGGGTATGTCGAGATTCAGGTGATGCCGGCCTGCGAATGGCTGATACCTGCGCTTCCGGTGCTCACGTACCCAAAAGTACGCTCCGCTCCGGTTCTCGAAGGTCACCATTCTCGGCTCGGCCTGACCTGAATCTCAACACACCTTGGGAGCGTTTATTTTCTGCCCATCTCGAAATAGTTGGGAAGCGGAATGAGCCTGGTGAAGATCGTGCCCTGGGCGAAGACGCGCAGTTCCAGCATCGATCCGGACGACCGTTCGGCGCTCTGGTCGAACAGGAAATTGCCGAGCGAATAGACCTCCGCCACGTCGCCGCCGGCCAGCGGGACGATCGCCTCGCTCGATACATGTGGGTGGCTGCCAACGATGACTGAAGCGCCGCGCAGCCGCATCTGGTCGGCAAGCATGTCTTCACGTTCCGACGGCCCGGTCTTGTACTCGCGGCCCCAATGGACGAAGGCAACGACCGGCCGCTCGGCATCCTCGTGCAGCAGTCGGTCGAGCAGGGCAGGGGTGATAAGGTCGGTGTTCTTGGAGCCGTTGGTGTCGATGTCGGTCAGGCCGACAAGATCGATATCGGCGAGCGCTAGCGTCTCACCTTGGCCGAAGTGAGGAATGCCGGCTTCATCCAGTGCACGCAGGGTCTCCACATAGCCGGATGGTCCGAGATCATAGGCGTGATTGTTGGCGAGCCCGACGCCGGCGACATGCAGCCGCTTCAGCATGTAGCCAGCCAGGTCTTGCGGCATCGCCAGTGTCATGTCGTCGATCGCTTCCGGCACGTTGGGCAGGATGACGCCTTCGAGGTTGACGATCAGCGGCCGCGATCCGGTCAGGGCCAGAACGCTGTCGACGATCCGGTCGGCAACACCGTCGCGGACCAGTATCTTCTTCATGGCGCGACCGAAATTCATGTCACCGGCGAGGTAGTAGATTCTGTCCTTTGGCCGCGCCGGGTTGTTGAAGCCGGGGCCGAAGGCGCCGAACAGCGCTACCACATAGCTGGTGGTCCGCTCGACATAGTCGGACGTATGCTCCTGCGAGTTCTCATTGGCGATGACCAGCGGCTGGGCGCCGAACAGCTCGCGCTGCAGCCGGGTCTGGATATAGAGCGCACCGACGGAATCGGCATGATCGGGCTGGCGAAGTGCTGCTATGCCGTCGAGCGAACCGGCGGCCAGCATGTTCAGGGACTGCTGGTCGAAGCGCCTGGAGTCATGCTGTGGCAGATAGTGCGAGAAGTCGGTGGATTCGACGATCAGTGTGTCCTTGTCGACAATCGGCTTCAAAGCCTCGGCCAGCCTGTCCCAGTCGCCGCGGCGCGCCTTGACCGACATTGCCACCGGCACGATTTTCGCCTCGGGGAAATATTGGTGCAGGAAGGGCAGCATGGCGCGCACGCCATGCTCCTTGTCGAACAGGCAGGACTCCTCGACCATGTCGCTGTTCGTCTCAAGCCGCCGCACGGCGTCGGTGTCGGCTGCCACCGGGCCAAGCACGGTGTCGAAGCCGCGCAATGAGGTGGCGTACAGCTTGTGCGTCTTGTGGAAATGGTCCGGCGACAGGATGACGATGCGCTTGTAGCGGAAGCCGGACGCCGCCCGGAAACCGAGCGCCACCAGGTCGGCGGCCAGAAGATGGTGCGGCACGGTGATGCCGGTCAACCGCTGGTTGGATGGCTCGACATCGGCGACGCTGGCGATGGCATCCTTGAACAAAGTGGCGTCGTCGTAGAAGGGCGGAAAGCTATCGGTGCCCGGTGGGCAGACGACAGGCGCGGCGTGTACCGCGCCGCTGACAATCAACGAAAAGGCGATAGTCGTCAGCAGGCGGGCAATCATGGCTCGGCGAGCACAATGTTCTCTACGCCGCCGACATAGTAGAACGGCTTTTGCTTCGACGACGTCAGCCGCACCACTTCGCGCGAAATATAGTCGGCAAGGCCGAACAGCGTGACGCCGCCGTCCGAAGTCCTGGCCTTGCCGCGCAAGCCTTCAAGGATCGAATAGGTGAAGACGCCGTGGCCGAGTTCCGGCAGTTCGGCGGCAGTGTTGTTGGCGGCGGTCGCCGAAAACACCACGATGCGTGCGTCCTGCGCGTCTTTTTCCAGGCGTGGATTGAAGGCGTTGGCGGCATGGCAGGTGTCGAGCAGCATGAAGCGCATGCCTTTTGCCCGCTCGACCGACTTCTGGATGTCCGACCAGTGGACAAGCGACGAACGCTTCCAGCGCTCGGCATCCTGTTTGCGGCCATCGGTCGGGATGAAATAATAGTCCTCGTCGATGTTGATGCCGTGGCCGGCGACGAAGATGATGGTGGTGTCGTGCTCGCCCGGCCTGTCGAGGAAATCGGCGAGCTGGTCGTCGATGGTGTCGGAGTCGGGCTCCATGATGTTGTCGGCACTGGCGACGGCGTAGGTCTGCTTGGCCTTGTCGGGGCTCTCGTCGAGCGCCTCGCGGTTGACCAGAACCAGCGTTTCCATCGACGAGAACAGCGGCGCCGATTTCTGCGAGATCACCTTGAGGAACTCGGTGGCGTCATCGACGGGGTAGCGCAGGTCGCAGGCGCGGCCCGAACAGGCATCGGTCAGGAATGGATATTTGTCGACGCCGATGACCGCGACATAGAGCTTGCCCTTGGCCTCGGCCTTCTCGGTCTTTCTCGCCAGTGCCGTCACGCTGCGTTCGGTCAGATAGCCAAATTCGTTGGTGCCGGTGATGCGGATGGTGTTCTCGCCGTTCTCGACCGGTATCTCGACAATGGTGCTGTTGCCATCCACCGAGCGGGCGGTGACATCGCCGACATTGCGGCTGTTCGACAGGATCGAGAAGCCTGCGACATCCGTTCCAGCCTCTTTGGCGCCTGATATCTCGACGGCGACATAACCGTCGCGGACCTTGCTCTGGTCGTCTGCCACGCGGATGGCGAACTCCGGCGGCTTGCGCTGCAGCAGCTTCTGCAATTCGTTGTCCACGCCAGGCCGCATCTCCTTGACCGCCTGTTTGGCGCTGCGCAGGATGATCGCCCGGCGCACCATTTCCGGGCTCCAGAGGTATTTCTTCAACTGGCCGGCGCGGATGAAGCGGCCTTCATGGTCGCGGCCCTGGTTGACCTGCCAGCCGATCAGCTTGTCGCCCTCGTCGGAGGAATAGTAGTAACCCTGCGGCATCCAGACGATCCATTGCGAGCCGGCAAAGAACATCGACACGATCAGCTCATGCGTCTTCAGGTTCCACAGTCTGAGCGTCTGGTCGGCGCTGCCGGTGACCAGCAGGCCGGTCTTCTGCGAGGCGACCATGGCGTTGATCTCACCGGTGTGGCCGGTGAACTCGCCCGACACTTTCGCGGTCGCCGTTCTGTACTCGATCAGCGTGCCGTCATTGCCGCCGGTGATCAGGCCGAGGCCCTTGTCGATCAGCGTATAGGCCGAATGGACAAAGCCATTGGTGGCGTCGTTCTCGATGCCGCGCACCATTTTGCCGCCATTGACGATCTCCAGCACGGCATTTTCCAGCGCGTCCTTACCGCCCGCCGTGACGCGCAGCGACCACTGGCCGTCGGCAAGCGTGGCACGCGCAAATGAGGCTGGCTCCGTCAACGGCTGCGGATCCTCGAAGAACCGTTCGGTGGTCGGCAGCGCCAGTGTGTTGTCCAGCACGCCCTGCTGTTCGGCGCAGGCCACGCGATCGGGACAAGGGTTGGCGTTGCCCCAGGCGATGACGTCGTTCGCCGCATCGATGCCGACCGCGGTCACCGGTTCGCCCATTCCCTGCAACAGGGCCTTACGCTCACCGGTCGCGGGGTCCCAGACCTGGATGGCGTTGCGCGTGCCGCCAGCCGTCGCCACCAGCGAGCCATCGGCATTGGCGGCGCTGGCATAGACCGTGCCGTCATGGCTGGTGTAGTCGAGCACCTTCTCGCCGGTGTCGGTGTTCCAGACGATGGAACGGTGCTTGTCGGCACAGCGATAGCCACAGGAGGCGACCAACCGCGACCCCTTGGCAAAGGTCAGCGAGCCGATGAGGAAATCCTGCGTCGGCATGGCGCGCACCGGCGTGCCGTCAGCAGCCCGCCAGAGCTGTACCAGCCCATCCTTACTACCGGTGGCAAACAGGCTGCCGTCCTGCGAAACGGCCAGCGCCATCACGCTGATGTCCCGCAACGGCTCGACTTCGTCAGGCAGTGCGATCTCTTCGCCCTTCACGACGTCCCAGAGCCGGATGCCGTTGTCGGTGGTGGTCGCTGCCAGCCGGGTTCCCGCGGCGGCGAAAGCGAGCTTGTCGATGTGCCAGGAATCGGCGTCGAGCTTCTTGTCCAGCGTCCAGCCGCTCGCGGATTTGTCGTCTGGTCGCCAGAGATAGACGACGCCGTCGGCGCCACCGGCAGCCAGCGTCTTGCCATCGGGAGAAAAAGCGAGATCGTAGGTCGCGTAGTCAGCGGCCTTAAGCGCCGCCTTCATCTTGCCTGTGGCGAAGTCGAACAACCTGATGTCGCCATAGGGCGGCTTGTCACCAAGGCTGGCGCCGAAATAGCCGCCGGCGGCGATCGTCTTGCCGTCGGGCGAGATCGCGACCGCGAAGATCTTGCCGTCGCTGCCATTGCCGAGATAGCCGCGAATGGTGCGTAGAGTCACTCCGCTCTGCCAGTCCCAGACACGGATGGTCTTGTCATTGGATGCCGAGACGATGTCCTCGCCATCAGGCGTAAAGGCGAGGTCGGTGACCTGCGCACTGTGCCCGCCGGTGTCGAGATCGAGGTGGAAATCCGGTGCGTCCTCTGCACGGGCCGCCGAGCTCGCAATCAAAGCCCCGGCCATGGCCAGCCAGCGACAGGTGCGCATCAGGCGGAGGCCGAGTTTTCTCATCGCTATTTGGCTTCGGCCGTGGGCGGCCCATTGCGCACATAGACCTCGATTGCCGAGGCGAAAGTGGGCGACCCCGCCTTGCGCTGCTTGTCTATGTAGCCGGCAAAATAACTCCAGAACGAGACGGCGTAGTCACGGAAATAGGCATCGGTCACTTTGCGCGAACACAGGTCGCCGTCGACGCAGAAGGACAGGCGGTTGAGGAAATAGACGATGCGATCGAAATTCTCGCTGAAATCGGCGAGCGGCATGTCACCACCGGAGGCGGTCATCGCCTCGATGCCGATCCGTTGCCGGAACACCTGCTCCTCGGTCGGCGAGGGGTTGGCGCTGAGCAGATTGTCATATTTGGCGTTGAGGGCCGTCAGACGATCCTTCAGGGCACGCTGCGCTTGCTGGTAGTCCTTGTTTTCCCAGAGTTCGACCAGTGACATGGTCTGCTCGACGCGCTTCTGCTCCTGGTTGGCCAGGAACTGATAGATCGAGAACATCAAGGTGAAGATGATGGCGAGACGAACTGCCAGGCCCGACCAGGCATAGATCAGCATGCGCCAGTCGCGGTCGGTGAAGGGATTGCTCTCCTTCTTGATCTCGTGGCTGCTCGGCCACGGAAAGCCTTCAGTGGTTTCCGGCAGCGCCGGTTTGCCGGCCGGCGCCTTTGCGGGCGCGGCTGCTGCTGTTTGCCTGGTGTTGCCCGCCGGTTTCTTCATCCGCAGGTGTCCAGTTCAATGGTGGCGGAGGGATCAAGCACGATGCCTGGCGCCTCCAGCTTCTTTTTCAGGCATTGCAACTGCAGGCGCGAAATCATGAACTGTACGTCGGGCTCCGCCGCCCCCTTGTTCGGTGACGGCAAGGCTTCGACGACGCCGCGCGAGGCGCAGTTGCTGAGATCGACGACAACGGCGCCGCTGCCGCTTTTGGCGATCTGGTCGTACTGATCGAGAAAACACGTCGCCAGTTCCGAGTTGGTGACGATCTGCTTGACGCACAGGCCGCAGGCCTCGTCAGCCGAAGCGTTGGCGATCAGCAACAGGCTGCCGGCAAGGCCGGTCACCGTTCCACGCCAGGAAAACACAGAATTCTTCACAATCGATCCTATCCGTTTCATCCGACCGTCATGCGCCAAGGCTGCGGCCGGGAATGTTCTCATATCGCACCGATCGCGCAAGAGCCGGCGCAACATGGCCGTGAGGCTTTGGCGCCGGCATCCGCTCAGGCGCGTGGTACCGTTTCCATCGGGAAGATCATCACCGCGCCTTTCGGCCCACTCTTGTCGGCAAGCCGCATCACCGAGCGGGTTGCCGGCGCCATACCGAGATCGGTCAGCATGTCGGAGAAGCCGGAGGAGCCTGTTCCGCGTGTCGCCGAGGCGACGCCGTCCTGCGCCAGGAAGCCCAGATCCTCCTTCTCGCTCTCCGGCGGCGCCTCGGTCAAAACCGCGATCATCCGTTCCATGCCGAAGCTGGTGTCGGTGAAGGCCAGCAGCCCCTCCTCGAGCGTGGCCTGCGGGGCGAGGCGTTCGGCAACGATATGAGTGATCGAATAGTCGCTGCCGACATAGAGCACGTTGATGTCGACCAGAAGGTCCGAGCTGTTCTTGGCCAGCACATGCACTTCGTCGCCCGGCCAGACGCGCGGCACCACCGAAGCCTGCAGCGGTTCGAGGCCATCCTTGTCGCGACGTTTGACCTGGAACTGGACGTCGACGTCCTCGGGCTTGTAGTCGGAGGCCGCCGCCAGCCGCGAAAGCCCGGTGGCGCGGAAGATGGTGCGCAGGTTCCTGGTCGTTGCCTCGACCAGCTTCTGGCGGTCATCCATGTGGATGATGATCAGCGGCGGCTTGCCGCCGTCCTTCAAGGTCACGTCGCCCGACGCCGGCAGGAACCACAGCGCCGGCTTGTCGGTCGCATCCTTGGCGGCGCCGGGAACAGCATTCTCGCGCATCACCGCAAAGCGAAGCTCGGCACTTTTGCCGGGCTCGACCAGCTCGATGGTGAAACCCGTCTCCTTGGCCGTGGCCAGTTCGTCGAGAACCGAATTGACCAGCGCGGTTTCCTTCTCAAGTCCCTTGATGGCAGCCGGACGTGCCACGACGAGCTTGTAGTCGACGGCGATCTCCGCCACCCGCGCATAGGCATTGGCGGGAATGTCGGCGACTTTGAGCGCCGGCTTCTTGTCGAACTCGACCGGCTTGACGCGGCTTTCCAGGTTCTTGGCTGACTGCACTTCGAGATAACCGACCGCGTCGGAAAGTGGCGACAGCGCCGAAGGCAGTATGGCGAGCTTGCTGCCGGGGGTGAGGCGGTGCAGCAGCCCGGCGCCGATCGTCGCCTCGCCATCTTTGATGACGACAGGCCACTGCATGACCGCGTCGGTCTTGTCGGTGCCGAACACCCGCGCGTCGAGTTCGCCTTCGAACAGCGGCGTCGGCCGGGTGCGGCTGTCGGCCGAATATTGCTGCAGCACGGCCTGGCCGAGCTGGCGATAAGTGACGTTGGGATTCTCGGCCAGTTTCGACAGAATGGTGAAGGTGAATAGGCCGAACCGGGGCGCATCCGCCGTGCCCTTGGGCAGCGGCATTTCCGGCGTCGTCTCCACCGTCTGCGCGGCATAGAAGGCGACCAGCTTGCCCTTGGTGATCGGTTCGCCGCCGGTCGGGGTCAGGTTGAAGGCGGGCTTGCGCGTGCCGTTGTCGTCGACGCCGCGCGAGCCGGCTGCCGAGGTCACCTCGTCATAGGCCTTGATTGCAGCGGCCCGCTCCGCCTCGTTGCCGCCGACCAGGTCGGCGAACTCGACCTTGCGCTCCAGCTCGTCATCGACTTCGACGGCGCGGGTCGCAGTGCCGGAATGGCAGCAGTCGAACAGGGCCCAGACGAAGGCGCCCTTGTTGCGGATGGCGTCGAGCGCGTCGCCGATTTCGTTGTCGACCAGCGCGTTCGGCACGCCGGCATCACGGTTGATCCACTTTTCGATGTCGACGGGCAGGAAGATCTCGTCGAGCCCGTCTGTCTCATCGCCCTTGACCCTCTGCGGTTGCTGGGCGCCATGACCGGACAGATGCAGGTAGACGAAATCGTCGTGCTGAACCTTGGCTGCGAGGTCGGCGAGTGCCGCCTTGATTGCCGCATGGGTCGGCAGGCCACTGGCGCCGGGAACGTCCTTGGCGAGCAGCGTAACGTTTTCCGGCGCGAACCGCACCGGGTCGGGCACGTTCTTCAGGAGATACTCGTGCACCAGGCCGGCATCGTTCTTCGGCCCGATAAGCCAGTTCCTCTGCGGCAGGGCAGGATATTCGGTACAGGCCACCAGCAGGGCATGGTAAGTGCGCGATGCGGCCATGGCCCGGAACGACACCATGCCGGCCATCGTCACCGCGGACGTGCCGACCAGCAGCGTCCGCCGCGTCAATTTGATCATGATTGCTTCCCCAAGCCCGATCGAATTTCCAAGCGCGGCAACTCTTGCCGAAGATTCTGTCAGTATTTTGAATGTTGCATCGGAGAGCAACCTGCCTGTTATCCCAATCCGGTTGATGATAGCGGTCTCTTCCGGGCAGATGTTGGAAACAGTAGCAAAAATGCCTGTTCGTCGCTATCTGGGTGGGACAGGGATCGTTTGCGCGCGGAAATGATGCGCGAGCGACGCAAGACGAGTGGATCAGGACCATGGCGGCAAGGGATGTGCTGACGAAGAACCAGGTGTGCGTGCTCGAAAAGCTTGAGGCCGCTAGCGGCCCGCTCAGCGCCTACACCTTGCTTGACCAACTGCGCGAGCGGGGCTTTCGTGCACCGCTGCAGGTCTATCGGGCGCTCGACACGCTGGTGAAGTCCGGCTTTGTGCATCGGCTGGAGAGCATCAACTCCTTCGTCGCTTGTGCCGAGCCGCACGACCACAGCCACTCGATGACCGCTTTCGCCATCTGCGACACATGCGGGCAGGTGACCGAAATGTCCGACCACGATGTCGGCCACCAGTTGGACGAATGGGTGCGCTCCACCGGCTTCGCCGCCAAGAAGGCGGTGATCGAGTTTCGCGGGACGTGTGCCAAGTGCCTGGCCGAAGCAGCGTGACTGCTAATTCAAAACAGCATTGCTAGGTTTGCAAATGTGACGGCCGAGGGCGACGTCCTGATCCTCACAAATACAAACGATACGCTAGGATCGTTCGAATCTAGGTATGGTGCTAGCGAGGCAGTTACCTCTTTTACAGAGCTATCGTCGTCCATTACGCAGTACCAACGAGTGTCCGGCTCAAGGCTTGCAATAAGTTCGCCTTTTTGAGTAGGTGCGCGAAGGGCGTCGATTATTCGCTTTACTCGATTGTCCAAATCGCCGCTGCTGATAACCGCCTGCTGCTGCGGAAAACCAGTCAGTAGATTGATTTCTAGTTTCACACCGACGCCGATCGCCTCACTGTAAAATGGAACGAACAGTTGGTCGCCGACTTTGCGCAGAAAGTTCGGTGCCTCTGCAGCGAAATTCGAATCTTCCCATTTTTTGAGGATTGCGAAAGGCTCTTTGCCCCACAGCTTCACCAACTGGCCATGGAAGCTCCTTCGCATGGCCCAAATCGCGTCCAGGCTGCTTTTTTTCGAAGGAATTTGGCCGCGGTAGGTGAGATAGATGTCCACCTCAATGCGCCTCGTCCCAGTTGTTGGCGGCGCGCGCGTCGACATGTAGCGGCACCGACATCGATACCGCAGGCATCGCCGCGTTTTCCATGACATGACGCACGACCGGGATCGTCGCCTCGACTTCGGCCTCGACGGTCTCGAAGATCAGTTCGTCATGCACCTGCAGCAGCATGCGTGCCGAAAGGTCTGCTTTTTCCAGCGCCTCCTCCATGCGGATCATGGCTCGGCGGATGATGTCGGCGGCGGTGCCTTGCAGGCGGGCGTTGATAGAGGCGCGCTCGTTGAAAGCGCGCAGCGACGGGTTCGACGAGCGGATGTCCGGGTAATGGATGCGGCGCCCGAAGATGGTTTCGACGAAGCCGTGCTCGCGAGCGTAGGCCTTGGTCTCCTCGATGTAGTCGCGGATGCCGGGGAAGCGCTCGAAGTATTTCTTGATGTAGTTGCTCGCTTCCTCGCGCGGGATCGACAGCTGGTTGGCGAGACCGAAGGCCGAAATGCCGTAGATGATGCCGAAATTGATCGCCTTGGCGCGGCGGCGGACTTCCGAAGGCATGCCCTCGACCGGCACATTGAACATTTCCGACGCAGTGATAGCGTGGATGTCGGCGCCGTCGGCAAAGGCCTGCCGCAGTTGCGGAATGTCGGCGACATGGGCGAGGACGCGCAACTCGATCTGGCTGTAGTCGGCCGAGACCAGCCGATGGCTCTTGTCGGTGATGAAGGCGGTCCTGATCTTGCGACCTTCGGCGGTGCGCACCGGAATGTTCTGCAAGTTCGGGTCGGAGGATGACAAGCGTCCCGTCGTCGTCGCGGCCAGCGCGTAGGAGGTGTGGACGCGCTTGGTGTCGGGGTGGATGAAGCCTGGCAGCGCATCGGTATAGGTCGACTTGAGCTTGGTCAGCTGGCGCCAGTCGACGATCTTGCGCGGCAGTTCATGGCCCTCGGCGGCGAGGTCTTCGAGAAGTTGCGCCGAGGTCGACCACTGGCCGGTCTTGGTTTTAGAGCCACCGGGCAGACCCATGCGACCGAACAGGATGTCGCCGAGCTGTTTTGGCGAGCCGATGTTGATGCGCTCGCCGATGAGCTGGTAGATTTCCTCTTCCAGCCGGGCGGCGCCCTGCGCCAGTTCGCCCGAGAGCCGCGACAGGATCTGACGGTCGACCGAGATGCCGCGCTGTTCCATGCGCGCCAGCACCGGCACCAGCGGCCGTTCCAGCCGCTCATAGACCGACACCAGCCCCTTGGCGGCGAGCCGCGGTTTCAGCACCAGCCAGAGCCGCAGCGTCATGTCGGCGTCTTCGGCGGCATGAGCGGTCGCCTTGTCGATGTCGACCTGATCGAAACCGACGGAGCTTTTGCCGGAGCCGGTGACGTCCTTGAGCAGGAGAGGGGTATGACCCAGCCATTTCTCGGCAAGCGAGTCCAGGCCGTGACCATGGGGCGTGCCGGCATCGAGCACGTAGGAGATCAGCATGGTATCGTCGAACGGTGCGACATCGATGCCGTAGCGGCTCATGACGACAAGATCGTATTTCAAGTTCTGCGCGATCTTGAGAACCGACCTGTCTTCCAGCAGCGGTTTCAGTAGGGCCAGCGCCTCGCGGAGAGGAATCTGGTTTTCGACCACGCCGCCGCCGAGCAGGTCACCGTTGCCGCTCTTGTGGGTGAAAGGAATGTAGGCGGCGCGGCCGGGCGCCGTGGCGATGGATATGCCGATCAACTCGGCTTGCATCGGATCGGCCGACGTCGCCCTGACGTCGAAAGCGGCAAGGCCAGTGCCGGTTGCCTCCGCGACCCAAGCTTTCAAGGTCGTGACATCGCGGATGCAGTGATAGGCTGATGTATCGATCTTGCGGGTGGCCGCACGCTCCAGCCGCAGCGCGGCGAGCAGGGAAGGGGTGTCGCCGCTGATGGGTTTCTCGGTGCCCGGCGCCCCGTCTGCCGCGCCGTCTTGGCCGGTCCCGGCAGGTCGCGGCTCGCTGGAAGCTCCAGCACCGACATCGGGGCCATGCGCGTTATCGGCGCGCTCGACGGTCACCGCGACGGCCTGGACGTCACCGACCTCGGTGCTGGTCGCCTCCGCCACGCGGCGGGTCAGCGAGGTGAATTCCATCGTCTTGAGGAAGCCGATCAGCTTCGGTCCGTCCGGCGCATGCAGGACGAAATCGTCCAGCCCCTCGGCCACCGGCACGTCGTTCATCAGCGTCACCAACTGACGCGAAATACGCGCCTTGTCGGCGTTGGCGATGATGGATTCGCGCCTCTTGTCCTGCTTGATCTCGCCGGCGCGGGCCAGCAGCGTGTCGAGGTCGCCGAACTGCTCGAGCAGTTGTGCCGCCGTCTTCGGCCCGATGCCGGGCACACCAGGCACATTGTCGACGGAATCGCCGGTCAGTGCCTGCAGGTCGACCATTTTCTCCGGCGGCACGCCCCATTTCTCGATGACCTCCGGAATGCCGATCTGGCGGTCCTTCATCGGGTCGTACATGCCGACCGTGTCGCCGACCAGCTGCATCAGGTCCTTGTCGGAGGAGATGATGGTGGTGTCGCCGCCTGCTTCACGGGCAAGCCTGGCATAGGTGGCGATCAGATCGTCGGCCTCGTAGCCTTCGATCTCGATGCAAGGCAGGTTGAACGCCCTGGTCGCCTGGCGGATCAGGCCGAATTGCGGGATCAGGTCTTCCGGCGGGGCCGAGCGGTTGGCCTTGTATTCGGGGTAGAGGTCGTTGCGGAAGGTTTTCGACGAATAGTCGAAAATGACGGCGAAATGCGTCGGCACAATGCCTACATCGGTGTTGCGGGCGTCGAGCATCAGCTTCCACAGCATGTTGCAGAAGCCGGAAACGGCCCCAACCGGCAGACCGTCGGATTTGCGGGTCAGTGGCGGCAGCGCGTGATAGGCACGGAAGATGTAGCCGGAGCCGTCGATAAGGAAGAGATGATCGCCTTTTTTCATGTCGGCAGGGATAGCGCGGCGCGGCGGCTTGGTCCATGCCAAAGGCGGCTTCAAATATCGGTTCCGGCAACACCCTGACAGACCGCTGACAGGCCACCCCGCTCACGGCCATGTTACAAAAGTGTAATTTTCGTGCCCTTGAATCGCCACGTTCAAAGACACAAATAAAGGCCATCGGCAGTTTTCGCCGAGTCCGGAGCAAGGCCCGTCCCCCGCCTATCCCGGACACCTGCGGCAGCCTATCCCCCTCTCCGGGCTGCCGCATCGTTTCGAGTAGAAGGCCGCCGTGGTTCCCCCTCCACCACGGCGGTCTTTTTTTACCTCAGACAGACGTTTGCAGCCCGTGGTCCAACGATCGCGGGCTTTTCGTTTTCCTGTCCTGCCTTTACGGTTCCGGTTCTGAATCGAAAGGCTTCACACATGTCCGCAGTTTCCCCTGTCCTCGACCGTCTCGACAAGAATCTCGACCAGAGCCTCGAACGCCTGTTCGGCCTGCTCAGGATCAAGTCGATCTCAACCGATCCGGCCTATGCCGCCGACTGCCGCAAGGCGGCGGAATGGCTGGTGGCCGAACTCAAGCTGATCGGCTTCGACGCCAGCGTGCGTGATACGCCGGGACACCCGATGGTAGTCGCCCATCACGACGGGCCGGCGGGTGCGCCGCATGTGCTGTTCTATGGTCATTACGACGTACAGCCGGTCGACCCGATCGAATTGTGGGAAAGCGATCCGTTCGCGCCCGCGGTCAAGGAGGTCGGACCGGACCACAAGGTGATCACGGGACGCGGCTCGGCCGACGACAAGGGCCAGTTGATGACCTTCGTCGAGGCTTGCCGCGCCTGGAAGCAGGTGCACGGCAATCTGCCCTGCCGCATCACCATCCTGTTCGAGGGCGAGGAGGAATCCGGCTCGCCGTCGCTGAAGCCGTTCCTCGAGGCCAATGCCGACGAACTCAAGGCCGATTTCGCGCTGGTCTGCGATACCGGCATGTGGGACCGCGATACGCCGTCGATCTGCGTCGGATTGCGCGGGCTGGTCGGCGAGGAGATCACGATCAAGGCCGCCGACCGTGACCTGCATTCCGGCCTCTATGGCGGTGCTGCCGCCAACCCGATCCGCATCCTGGTCAAGGTTTTGGCCGATATCCACGACAAGGACGGCCATATCACCATTCCCGGCTTCTATGACGGGGTCGAGGAAACGCCGTCGCAGATCCTGAAATCCTGGGAGACGCTTGGCGAGACGGCCGAGACGTTCCTCGGACCAGTCGGCCTGTCGATCCCGTCGGGCGAAAAGGGGCGCTCGGTGCTGGAACTCACCTGGGCGCGGCCGACGGCCGAGTTCAACGGCATCATCGGCGGCTATACCGGCAAGGGCTTCAAGACGGTGATCGCGGCGGAAGCCTCGGCAAAAGTCTCCTTCCGCCTCGTCCACAAGCAGGATCCCAAGAAAATCCGAGCGGCGTTCCAGAAATTCGTCAAGGAACGGATTCCGGCCGACTGTTCGGTAGAATTCCATCCGCATGGCGGCTCGCCGGCAATCCAGCTTTCCTACGATTCGCCGTTCCTGGCCAAGGCCAAGGATGCGCTGTCCGACGAATGGCCGAAGCCGGCGGTGACGACGGGCAGCGGCGGGTCGATTCCGGTGGTCGGCGACTTCCAGACCTATCTCGGCATGGAATCGCTCCTGGTCGGGTTCGGCCTCGACGACGACCGCATCCACTCGCCCAACGAGAAATACGAGCTCAGCTCCTTCCACAAGGGCCAGCGCTCCTGGGCGCGGATTCTCGATGCCGTGACGCGCTGAGCGGCGGGACCCTCGTTTTCCTGTTGATTTTTCAGCGGATCGCGGCGAGGACGGGCCACAAGACAAAAGCGCTATAGCGTCCCTTGCGGGTCAAGGGACGCGCAAGGCTCGACCGGAGAAGACAATGGCCGACATCCGTTTCCACAAGCATGATCTGCCCGACCTCTCGCACTACAATGTCGGGGCAGTGGCCATCGACACCGAGACGCTGGGGCTCAACCCACATCGCGATCGGCTGTGCGTGGTGCAGATTTCGCCTGGTGACGGCAGCGCCGATGTCATCCAGATCGCGCCCGGCCAGAAGAAGGCGCCGAACCTCGTCAGCCTGCTGAGGAACCGCGGCATAGCCAAGCTGTTCCACTACGGACGCTTCGACCTTGCCGTGCTCTACAATGCGTTCGGCGTGATGCCCGAGCCGGTGTTCTGCACCAAGATCGCCTCGCGGCTGACCCGCACCTACACCGACCGCCACGGGCTGAAGGACATCTGCTTCGAGCTTCTCGGCGTCGGCCTGTCCAAGGCGCAGCAATCGTCAGACTGGGCGGCCGAAACGCTGTCGCCCGAACAGCTCGAATATGCCGCTTCCGACGTGCTCTATCTGCACCGGTTGCGCGATGTGCTGGCCGGACGGTTGGCGCGCGATGGGCGGACCAAGGAGGCCGATGCCTGCTTCCGCTTCCTGCCGACGCGTGCCAAACTCGATCTGATGGGCTGGGATGAAGAGGATATCTTCGCCCATAGCTGACGGTCGTCTCCGCGAGCTGCTGCCGATGGCCGGTTGGAACCAGATGCAGGCTGCCGCGTTTTGTCGGCTCAAATGGGGGATGACATGACGGACAGAAAGTCCATAGCGACCGCGCCGACCGACGGCTCCAAGGTCTCTGTCACGTGGAAGGACAGCGACGGCGTGATCAACGAATCCATCGCACAATATCGCGACGACGGCTGGTGGGTCTACACCGACAGTCACACGCAAAAGAAGGTCGAGCCGACCAGTTGGCGGCCTGCTGCAAGCGACGGTGACGATTAGAGCAGTTCACCGTTTCACGGAAACGGCGAGCTGCTCTAACTCTTTGTTTTGACGCAATTCTCTAGGGAAAGCGCTACGCGCTTTTCCCGGGAAAACCGCTTTACACTTCTCCTGGAATTACTCTAGTGAGCGCGCCGCTGGCGAGGCCGGCCGCTTTCGAATAGCCTGAAGCTGTTGATATCGAGGCCGATTCGGAGCTTTCCGTTCCGCCGTCGCCTCTTGCTCGGAGGAAATCGCTATGGGTGTCGAAAGCCTGCTCGTCTTCATCATCATCGGTGCCATCGCCGGCTGGCTCGCCGGTCTTATCGTTTCCGGCTTCGGCTTCGGTCTGATCGGCAACATTATTGTCGGTATCGTCGGCGCGTTCATCGCCGGCTGGCTGTTTCCACGGATCGGCTTCTCCATCGGCGGCGGCATTCTCGCCTCGATCATCCATGCCACCATCGGCGCCATCATCCTGCTGGTGCTGGTCAAGGTCCTGAAACGAGCCTGAGGCTCGACAACGCAAAGAGCGCGCCATGAAACAGAATACGCTCTATCTCGTCATTGGCGCGCTCGTCGTCGTGGTTATCGCGCTCGGTATCTATGTCTATCGCGAGCAGACCAAACCCAAGGGCGTCGAGCTCAAGATCGACGACAAGGGCATATCGATCCAGCAGAACTGAACCGTCGATCGGTGGATGCGGGAGCGCGACATGGTGGCTTCTGACGCTCCGGGAGACGTCGATCAGCCCAGGATTACCGTTGCGGAATGGGAGAGGCTGAACAGGCCGCCAAGGCGCGAGGCACTGTTACGCTATCATTGGCGGGTATTTTGCTTCCTGAGGACATCCGCGCCGGTCAGCGAATTGCAGGGGCGAGAGCAGGCTTTCCGCGATGCGATCATCGCTAGCGTGGCCTTCAACCGGCCCGACGTGATCGAATGGCAGATCCACCTCGTGCGCCGACACCTGGCCGAGCGCGACAGCTACATCGTCTTCGACAACAGCAAGAAGGACGAGGCAAGGGAGGCAATCCGCGACCTTTGCCGCCGCCAGCATGTCCCTTATGTCGCGTTGCCGAGGAACAGGCTGGTCGTCAGCAGGTCGCACGGTCAAGCGCTCAACTGGATCGTGCGGAATTTCTTGCCCAGGTTCGGGCCGAAGCTCTTCGGTTTCATCGACCATGACATCTTTCCGACTGAACCATTTTCGATCCGCGCCCGGATGGAGGGCAAAAGCCTCTACGGCAGCGTGCGGCGCGATACACCGACGCCGGGCGGCTGGTTCCTGTGGCCCGGTTTCTGTTTTTTCGACGGAAGCCTGCTGCGGCGAAGGCTGGATTTCGCCCCCAGCTACAAGTTTCATATGGATTCCGGCGGCGGCAACTGGCCGGTGCTCTACAGGTCGATCGATCCGGCGCTGGTTCGGTTCGCTGAAAACAAATCGCTTCGCTTCGGCGCGGGACATGATCAATCCGAGGATTTTTTCATGGTGGTCGATGGCTGGCTGCATGTGACGAACGCCTCGAACTGGAGACGACAGCAGGTTGACAGGGGCGAACACATTCTCGCGCTGTTGCGGCAAGCCGGCGGTCCCGACCAGCCGGATGTGAAGTTCGAGCCTATCTGAACGAGACATCAAAGCCGGGCAGGGGTTTGGCAAGGGCCAGGCCGATGAGACAGATTTTCGGCCTTCAATGCCAACGAGAGGCGCATGACGATACACCAGATCGATTTCAAGGCAGGCGATGCCGTGCGGGCCGCGCTTGCGGAAATCGGGCGCACCGAGGACCTGCGTTTTTCGCCTGATAACCGGCTGCTGGCAATTGCCGGATATGCGCGCAAGCGCTGCCTGATCCTGCGCATCGACGTCGAGACGGGACCTGATGGGCCAGGCGTCACACTTCACAATTTCATGGAGTTGACGTCGGACGACATGGGTGAAGTCCATGGCCTCGATTTCATCGATGACCGAACCTTGGCAGTCGCCAATCGCGATGGGCGGGTTGCGCTATTTGCTCTGCCGCGTGAAGAACCGGCTGGCCAGTGTCGTGAGATCGCGGCCATTCGCCAGATCCGAGGCAGGCGGCCCTACAAACTGAATTCGCCGGGCTCCGTCGCCGTCAGGCAGGAGTCGCACGGCCGCGTCAGTCTGCTGGTCTGCAACAATTACGCGCATCTGGTCACCCGGCATGTGGTCAACCAGTGGCTTGGCTATCGCGCTACAAGCAATCAGCTGCTTCTAAAGTGTGGTCTCGATATCCCTGACGGCATTGCGCTCAGCCATGATGGAAAGTGGATCGCTGTCAGCAGCCACGGCACAAAGGATGTGAAGATCTACAGCATGTCGGCGTCGCTTGGACCGGACAGTGAACCGGCCGGTATCCTGCAGAATGCCGGCTATCCGCACGGTGTGCGCTTTACGAGCGATGATCGGCACATCGTGGTTGCCGACGCCGGCAGCCCGATGCTGCATGTCTATGATCGCGGCACTGGTTGGGACGGCCGTCGCACGCCCGAGCGCTCTATTGCCGTGCTCGATGAAGAAACCTTCCTGCGGGGCAGGGCCAGTTTTGACGAGGGCGGGCCGAAAGGCCTCGATATCGACCGGTCCAACAGCGTCGTCGCGGTGACTTGCGAAGAGCAGCCGATGGCCTTTTTCGCGCTGGCGTCGCTGGTTGGCCCCTCGATGATCGAACTCGGCGAGACTTAACCCGCCCTTAAATCGCCGCATCTACTCTTCAACCCGAACGCCATAGGCATCGGGGATATCAAGCACAGCGCATGGCGAACCGCAGAGACAGTCGCATCGAACCCAGTTTCGAGGGACCGCCGCAGGCGCGATCCTCAGCGGGGCTTTCGGCGAACGAGGAGGATCGCGTCGTGCCGAGCAATCGCAAAGCCTCCGCCAAACGCAAGCCGGCCAAAGGGAAATCGTCGCGGGTCAAGCGCGACAGGAGCCGGCGCGGCCTGTTCGGGGTCCTCGGCCGGCTGTTCTACTGGTGCTTCGTGCTCGCCATCTGGGGCGGCATCGCGGTGGCCGGCATCGTCGTCTACTACGGCGCCAAGATGCCAGCGGCGACGACTTGGTCGATCCCCGACCGCGCGCCCAACATCAAGATCGTCTCGGCCGATGGCCAATTGCTCGCCAATCGCGGCATGAGCGGAGGCGAGGCGGTCGGGCTGCATGAAATGTCGCCCTATATCCCGGAGGCCGTCATCGCCATCGAGGACCGCCGCTTCTATTCGCATTTCGGCATCGACCCGATCGGCCTGTCGCGCGCCATGGTAACCAATGTGCTTGGCGGACATTTCTCGCAGGGCGGCTCGACGCTGACCCAGCAATTGGCCAAGAACCTGTTCCTGACGCCCGACCGCACACTGGAGCGCAAGGTGCAGGAAGTGCTGCTGGCACTTTGGCTGGAGCACAAGCACACCAAGGACCAGATCCTCGAAATGTATCTGAACCGGGTCTATTTCGGTTCCGGTGCCTATGGCGTCGAAGCGGCCTCGCGGCGTTATTTCGGCAAGAGCGCGCGCGACGTCACCTTGTCGGAAGCCGCATTGCTTGCCGGCCTGTTGAAGGCGCCGTCGCGGCTGTCGCCGGCACGCGATCCGAAGGCTGCCGAGGAACGCTCGCAGTTGGTGCTTGCCGCCATGCGCGACGAGGGCAAGATCAGCGCCAAGGAACTGACCTCGGCGATGAGCGCGCCGGCAACGCGTGCGCCGTCCTACTGGACCGGCTCGGAAAACTACGTTGCCGACACCATCATGGAGGAACTGCCCGACCTGATCGGCGACGTGCGCGGCGATATCGTCATCGACAGCACCGTCGACCTGAATCTGCAGAAGCTCGCCGAACAGTCGATCCGCAGGCTGATCGACGACAGCGGCAAGAAGCTCAACGTCACCCAGGGCGCCCTGGTGTCGATCGACGATTCCGGCGCAGTGCGCGCCATGGTCGGCGGCTACGACTATTCGACCAGCCAGTTCGACCGCGCCTCGGAAGCACGCCGCCAGCCGGGCTCGGCGTTCAAGCCGTTCGTCTATATGGCCGCGCTTGAGGCCGGCCGCACACCCGACAGCGTGCGCAACGACGCGCCGATCAAGATCGGCAACTGGACGCCCGACAATTATGGCGGCAAGTATTTCGGCAAGGTGACGCTGGCCACCGCATTGGCCAAATCGCTGAATTCGGTCGCGGCCCAGCTGACCATGGAGGTCGGGCCGAACGCGGTTGTCGAGGCGGCGCACCGCATGGGCATCCAGTCCGACCTGATAGCCAACACCTCGATCGCGCTCGGCACTTCGGAAGTGACGCCGCTGGAATTGACATCGGCCTATGTGCCCTTCGCCAATGGCGGCTACAAGCCGGACATTCATTTCATCCGCCGCGTGACGACCACCGAAGGCAAGGTGCTCTACGACAGCAGTGGCGGCAGCGCGCCGCGTGTCGTCAAGCCCGAGATCGTCGGCATGATGAACTCGATGATGACGGGTACGGTCGAGATCGGTACCGCCCGGAAAGCGGCTTTCGCCTGGCCATCGGCCGGCAAAACCGGCACCAGCCAGAATTCGCGCGATGCCTGGTTCGTCGGCTACACCGCCAACCTCACCACCGGTGTGTGGTTCGGCAATGATGATGGCAGCCCGATGAAGAAGGTCACCGGCGGCGCGCTGCCGGCGCAGGCCTGGCACGAATTCATGGTCGCAGCCCACGAGGGCGTGCCTGTGCGGCCGCTGCCCGGCACCTGGAAATCGACGCCGGCCGACACCATCGTGCCCGACGAGATACCCTCGGCAAACAACGCGCCGCCGGCGCCGGTTCCATCCGTGTCCGTCGGCCAGCAGGCGCCGCAGGCGCGGCCGGCCGCGCCGGTCGCCCAAGCGCCAGCACCGGTCCGCGCGGCCCGTCCTGCCCAGACCGTCGATGCCGATGGTCTTTCCATGCCAGAGGATGACGGGGCCACCGCGTCGATCAAGCACCCGGTGCCGCCAGGCAACGTCGGCGGTCCGCGCAAGAAGCGTCAGACTTCGATCCTCGATCTCCTTGGCGGCTAAAGTATCCGTTTTGATCAAGGTGTTTTAGGGGCCCATTTTCGCTGTGCCTTGATGAGCGCGTTTGCGAGGATGATGAGCTTACGCATCAAGGCGGTGATGGCGACCTTTGGAGGTTTGCCTGCCGCCTTTAGCGCCTGGTATTTTGCCTTGAGATCCGGGTTGAAGCGCATGGCGACGAGGGCCGGCATGTAGAGAGCTTGGCGAACATTGGCCCGGCCGCCGCGAATGAAGGCTCGGCCGGTCCATGTGCCCGATTGACGAGCGACCGGAGCGAGGCCGGCAAGGCTTGCGGCCTCTGACGGCTGGAGGGCTCCGAGTTCGGGCATATCGATGATGAGCGCGCATGCGGTCGCGTGCGAAACGCTGGGTATGCTGGTCAGGATGTCGAGGCGCTGGGCAAGGTCGGGATCGGTTTTGATGAGCGCAAGGATCGTCTGATCGAGATCGCCGAGGTGACGTTGGATCTGCTTCAACCGCTCGCCGTTCTGGCGCTTGAGCAAGGCAAGGGTCAGGGTCTTGGCTCTGTTCCTGGCTGCGGTGCGATCCTTGATCAGAGCCGCACGGGCCATGTGTAGATCCTTGAGTTCATTGAGCAGTGCGCCGCGAAGCGGCCGCGCCGTCAAAGCCAGCACTGCCCCCATACGCGCCAGCATCGCAGCATCGCATCGGTCGGTCTTGGCCAGCTTGCCGGTCGCCTCCGCGAAGCGGCGCGCCTGGCGCGGATTGACCTTGACCAGGGGCAGTCCGGCCTCGGCAAGCCTGCACTCAAACCCGCGATGGTAAGCCCCGGTGGGCTCGTAGACGATCCGGGTGACTTCGGAGCCGATCCAGCGCATCAGCGCCTTGTGACCCTTGGCGTTGTTGTCGAAGTGGCGGCTCTCGCCATCGGGGAAGCGATAGGCATCCAGCGCCTCTTTCGAGACGTCAACGCCAATGGTAATCTCGGTCATCTTTTGCCGTGCCTCTGCTTGTCATGCGCAGCTTAAACTGCGCGTATCCGTTCAGGCCTTCGGAAAAAGACGAGGGTGATCAAACTTTAGCTCGGCCCCTCAAACGGCCAGCGCGTCGACGATCCATCCCTCGCCGCTGACGAGAGAGCTGCTACTCTCTCCCAGCGGTTCATTCTCGCCTCTCCGCCAAATAATGTCATAAGACAAGCGCGTCGCGCGCTTTAGCTCTTTGTTTGTATGCATGTCGTTGCCTCAAAACCGGGGCCGCTTTTGAGCGACATGCATTAGCGGCGACTCGCCTCTCGCCACCTCGGCGGCGTTCGGCTACATCTGCCGGCCGGAGACCCTGAAATGGCTGAACTCGACACCAGAAAGACCATCGTGCTGACCGGCGCCAGCCGCGGCATCGGCCACGCCACGGTCAAGCGTTTTTCGCGCGAGGGCTGGCGCGTCATCACCTGCTCGCGCCAGGCCTTTGCCGAGGACTGTCCCTGGCCGGCAGGTCCTGAGGACCACATCAAGGTCGATCTCGCCGATCAGGAGGATGTCGGCATCGCGGTGTCGGAAATCCGCCGCCGGCTGGAAGCGCATGGCGGCCAGCTGCATGCGCTGGTCAACAATGCCGGCATCTCGCCGAAGCTGAAGGACGGCAACAGCCGCATGGACTCGATCGACACGCCGATGCATGTCTGGCGCGACGTGTTCCAGGTCAATTTCTTCGCGCCGATCATGCTGGCGCGCGGGCTGTTCAAGGAACTGGCGGCGGCCAAGGGCTCGATCGTCAACGTCACCTCGATCGCCGGAACCCGCGTGCATCCCTTTGCCGGCACCGCCTATGCGACATCGAAGGCGGCACTTGGCTCGCTGACGCGCGAGATGGCGCATGATTTCGGCCCGCATGGCATTCGCGTCAACGCGATTGCGCCCGGCGAGATCGACACCGCGATCCTGTCGCCGGGCACGGACAAGATCGTCGAGACGATCCCGTTGAGAAGGCTTGGCACCACGGCGGAAGTCGCCGACATCATCTTCTTCCTGTGCTCGCAACAGGCGTCCTATGTGACGGGTTCTGAAATCCACATCAATGGCGGCCAGCACGTGTGAGCGGCCGGCTTCAGGCCGCGGACTGCTCATTCGGCCATGGTGAGAACAGCCTTGCCGCTGAAGCTGCGCTGTCGTAGGGCGTCCAGGGCTTGGGCGATGTCGGTCCACGGCACGGTCAGGGCCACGCGCGTTTCGAGCCGGCCAGCGGCGACCAGAGCGAGCAGCGAGGCGATGTCCTCGCCAATGCCTGGACCTGACGTGTAGTATGCAAAAGTCTGAAGCCTCGCCCCTTCATGATCCGGAACGAACTGGCGGAATCCGATGGGCGTGAGTTCGCCGCTGCTCGAACCGAACATGACGATGGTCCCGCCGGGTGCGACGCGTTCGATCGCGTGGGCGAGGCTTTTGCCGCCCACCGACTCCATGATCAGCGAAAACGGTCCCTCGGCCAGTTCGATCGCTTCGACAACCTGCTCGGCTCCAAGGCCGCGGAGGTCCTCGCCGTGCCGGGAGGCGGCGACCACGGTCACCGAGGCGCCTTGCTCGCGGGCGATCTGGATCTGGAAACGACCGACCGCACCGCTTGCGCCGGTGATCAGGACCTGCTGGCCGGTCAGGTCGCCGCCATGGCGCAAAGTCCTCAGCGCCGTCGTGCCGGCGACCGGAAGCGTGGCTGCGGAAACGAAGCTGACGTCATCAGGCAGGACCGCGAGACGGTCGGTTGGAACGGCGACCCGTTCAGCCCACCCGGCCTGGTCGACCAGAGCTGCAACCCGGGCGCCCACGGCTGGCCCGGAGCCATCGGCTGCTGCCCGTTCGACAACTCCGACGATGTCCTGGCCGGGTATCCAGCCGTTCGGACGGATGGCGAGCAGGCGCAGTTCGCCGCGGTTCAACGAGGTTGCGCGGACCGAGACAAGCACCTCGTTCGAGGCCGTTTGAGGCTCGGCAAGCTCCGCGATCCTCAGTCCGGTCGCGCTATCGGAAGAGATGGCTAGGGCAAGCATGGTTCACACCTCACTGTTGCGCGTTGGACGCACGGCAGTGGAACCTATCGATTTTTGCCTTTGAATAATTTAGAGATCAAAGAATCTGATCGCTAAAAACAGTCAATCATGAGACAACCCCTCCGCTACCCCTGGTTCAATTTCGATGTGGATGACCTTTCCGCGCCGGCGATTGCCGTGCGCGTCGACGTCCCCGAGACCAGAGCGGAGGTACCCGCCCATCGGCACCGCAAAGGCCAACTCGTCTTCGCGCTCGGAGGCGGCGTCACATGCCGCGTCCCCAGAGGCCTGTGGATGGTGCCGCCGTATTGCGGGGTGTGGATTCCCGGCGACATGGAGCACAGCAATGTCGCGACGGCCAACGCCCGGATTTTTTTCGTGTATATCGAGCCGGGAGCCGCAGATCTGCCAGACCGCTGCTGCACGCTTTCGATCTCGCCGCTGCTGCGCGAACTGATCATCGAGCTGTCCGATGGTGTGCAGGACGATCAGGCGAGGGATGAGCTTCTGACCAGAACCCTGCTCACCGAGCTGCCGCGCATGCCTGTCCAGCAACTGCATCTGCCGATCTCATCGGAGCCGCGCTTGCGGCGGATCGCCGAAGCGTTGGCGCAAGATCCTGCCGACCGCAGCACATTGGCAGAATGGGCCAATCGCGTTGCGCTCAGTGAGAGCAGTCTCGCCCGTCTCGTGGTGAAGGAGACTGGCTTAAGCTTCGGGCGCTGGCGTCAGCAATTGCACCTGATCGTCGCAATACGAGAGCTGGCCTCCGGCGCCAGCGTGCAGCAGGTTTCGGGCGATCTCGGTTATGGATCTGTCACGGCCTTCATCACGATGTTCAAGAAGGCGCTGGGGAAGCCTCCGGCAAAATACCTCAGCAGTGTCGTGCTCCATGGCGGCTCTGCATTCGTCGCGTGATCAACCCGCCTGCGAGCAGACGATCGACACGGCAACCTGTCGCCAATCACGGTCGGCTCAGGCCGCGGACGGTTCGGCAGCCCACGGCTTGTGGCCAAGCACCTCTTCGACAATGCCGCGGGCGATCTCGCGCTCGCCCATGATCACCGTGTTGGCGCCAAGGCCCTTGAGGTGCTCGACCTCGGCGTCGGAATGGGCGCGGGCGATGACGTTGATGCCGGGGTTGGCGGCACGTGCCCTGAGCACGATCTGGCCGGCCTCGAAGGCGTTGGGAATGGCCAGGATCAGCCGCTTTGCGCCTTCGGGATTGGCGGCGGCGAACACTTCGGCGTTGGCCGCGTTGCCGGAGACGGTCTCGATACCGTCGGCTTTCAGCCTCGCCAGTGTCTTGTCGGCATCCTCGACGACGAGGAAGGGCAGGGCGGCCTCTTTCAACGACGCCCCGACGAGACTGCCGACGCGACCATAGCCGATCAGGATGGCGTGGTCGGTGAGGGTTGTCCTGGGCGGCGGCCCGTCTTCCGCTTTCGTCGTGGCTGCAACAGAGGCCACCTGGCCCGGTTCCGTCGCCGGGCCAACCGGCTTTGCCTCGACAGGCGGTGCCGTCCTGGCGGCGCGCCGCTCCAGCCATGGCTTCATCCAGTCGATGGCCAGGAACATCAGCGGGTTCAGCACGATCGACAGGATGGCGCCGGCCAGGATGAGGTCGCGACCTTGTTCGGGCAACAGTTTCAGCCCGACGCCGAGCTCGGCCAGGATGAAGGAGAATTCGCCGATCTGGGCAAGGCTTGCCGAGATCATCAGTGCGGTGGCCAGGGGATAGCCGAAGGCAACTACGATGACGAACGCCGCCAACGATTTGCCGATGACGATGATGGCCAGCGTCGCCAGGATCGGCCAGCCATTGCTGATCAGGCTGAACGGGTCGAACAGCATGCCGACCGAGACGAAGAACAGCACGGAAAAGGCATCGCGCAGCGGCAACGATTCTTCCGCCGCGCGGTGGCTGAGTTCGGACTCACTCATGATCATGCCGGCGAAGAAGGCACCCAGCGCCAGCGAGACACCGAACAGTTTGGCTGCGCCAAAGGCGACGCCGAGCGCTATGGCGAGCACCGCCAGCCGGAACAATTCGCGCGAGCCGGTGTGGGCGACATAGTGCAGGATCCAGGGAATGACCCGGCGGCCGACCACCAGCATGACGACGACGAAAGCGGCGACCTTGGCCAGCGTGATGCCGACGACGCCCCAGATGCCGTAGCTGGCCGGCAGCGACAGCAGGCTGCTTGCATGGGCGTCCGCCTGCTCCTGGCCGCCGAGCACACCGGCCACCGCCGGCAGCAGCACCAGCGCCAGCACCATGGCCAGGTCCTCGACGATCAGCCAGCCGACGGCGATGCGGCCGCGCTCGGTCTCGATCATCCGCCGCTCCTGCAGCGCGCGCAGCAGGACCACGGTCGAGGCGACCGACAGCGCCAGGCCGAAAACCAGCCCCGCGCCCATCGACCAGCCGAGCATCCACGACAGCCCGGCGCCGAGCGCGGTGGCAAAGCCGATCTGGACGATGGCGCCGGGCACGGCGATGGCGCGCACCGACAGCAGATCCTTCAACGAGAAGTGCAGGCCGACGCCGAACATCAGCAGGATGACGCCGATTTCGGCCAGTTCGTTGGCAAGGCCGGCATCGGCGACGAAGCCGGGCGTGTTCGGCCCGACCAGCACGCCGGCTACGAGATAACCGACCAGCGGCGGGATACGGAAGCGGTTGGCGAGAGCGCCGAAGACGAAAGCCAGCCCCAGACCGGCGACGATGGTGGCGATAAGGGGCGTGTCATGCGGCATTGTCTATGGAGCGCCTTTCAAAACCAGCGATGTTGGATGGGCGCCGCCCGGAGCCGCCGCCTGGTTGCAATATGGTGGATGGGGTGTCGGCGATGCAACCCGCAAAGCCATGAAATCGACGGTGCGGCCGCAAAAACTTGGTCGGCCGGCGGAGAAGCCGCCGGTCGAATTTGAAGTCGCGCGATGATATTCGGTTTCGATCCGGCGCGTTCGATCGACACCAATCAGGCTGCCTGCAGCAGGGCCTCGATCTCGAATATGGCGTGGTTGGTCAGTGTCTTGGGAATTTCGGCGGTCACTTTGTCCCCGACTTCCTTGTGCAGCTTCTTGCGCATTGTCCCAAGCAGCATCGGCGGTGCGACAAGCACGATCTCGTTGAACTCGCCGCTATGTGCGAGCTTGTAGAGCCGGGCGGCGATCTCATCGGCGAAACGCTCCTTGCCGATGCGGTGCCAGTCCGTATCTTCGACCGCGCTACGGTGTACGGAGGGACCATCATTGTATCGGCCCGGGCTGTCACTGCCTTGCTCGCGGGTGGGCGGGTTGTCCTGCTGCATTTCCTGCACCACCTCGAGATTCGGATATTTGTTGTCGCCGGCGTTCCTGAGGAAAAGCGCCTTCTCGCCATCGGCCACCATGACCCAGATGCCGTGCTTCAGGTTGATTGTGCTCATGATGACAGGTTCCTTCTTGGGCCGCTCGGGGCATCTTGTGACATGCCGCGGCCGGGTTCGATCTGACGCGATGGGCTTTTTGGGGAACGCGCCCCGAGCCGGTAATGTTCCAACCAGACCCTCGCGGGTGTTGGCAATTCGGTTGTCCAATGCCTGTGGCTTTAATCTACTAAATTGGTAGAATTTAGAAAAAACTGTTTTGCGGCATTTCTCGCCGAGCGCTAAAAGAGCTGTAAATCAAGGCGTGCGACAGCTTGAATCCGCTCCATCCACCAATGAGGAATATTTTTCTGTTGGCCGGGATGCTTTCAGAAAAGCGATTGCATCCCGACAGGCGATGCGCGAGTGCGTTCCTTCTGGTTTCTCGCGCTCGCGCGTAGAACTGCAAGCCTGTTCAGGATTCCGCTCGCGCCCATGTCGCACACTACTCCCAAGCTCAATGCCTTCCCCGTCTTCATGCGGGTCGAGGGGCAGACCGTGGCCATCGTCGGCGGCGGCGAAGAGGCGCTGGCCAAGGCGCGGCTGATCGGACAGTCGAGCGCGGTCCTGCGGATCATCGCGGAAAATGCCGAGCCGGCCCTGCTGGCCTTCATCGCTCAGACTGGCACGAACCATTTTGCCGCCGCTTACGAGGCATCGCAGCTCGAAGGCGCGGTCATGGTGTTTGCCGCCAGCGGCGACGAGGAACTCGACCGCCGCGTGGTCACGGATGCGCGCCGCTTAAGCATTCCGGTCAATGCCGTCGATCGGCCTGAGCTTTGCGATTTCTTCACCCCGGCGCTGGTCAACCGCGCACCGGTCGCCATCGCCATCGGCACGGAAGGTGCAGGCCCGGTGCTTGCCCAGATGCTGCGCGGCCGCATCGACCGCATGCTGTCGCCGTCGCTCGGGCCGCTGGCAATTCTTGCCGCTTCGTTTCGCGGGGCTGCCGAGAATCTGCTGCCGAGAGGCAGTGCCCGCCGTCGCTTCTGGAATGATTTCTTCGCTGGCGCTCCTGCCCGCGCGGCTGAAGCCGGCCAGCTTTCGCAGGCGCACGATGCCGCCGTCGATCTTTTGCTGTCGAATGTGCCGGCTTGCGGCCACATCGCCCTGGTCGGCGCCGGCCCTGGGGCCGAGGATCTTTTGACCTTGCGTGCCCATCGTTTGCTGATGGAAGCCGATGTCATCGTTCATGATGCGCTGGTGCCGGAGGCGGTCGTTGCCATGGGTCGCCGCGATGCTGAGCGCCTGCCGGTCGGCAAGCGCAAGGGCTGCCACACCAAGAGCCAGGCCGAGATCAATACGTTGCTGGTCGAGCTTGGCCGTGAAGGCAAGCGTGTCGTGCGGCTGAAGTCGGGCGATCCGCTGGTGTTCGGCCGGGCCGGCGAAGAGATGGCGGCACTGCGCGATGCCGGCATCGCCTATGAGGTGGTTCCGGGCGTCACCGCGGCCTTTGCCGCCGCCGCCGATTTTGAACTGCCGCTGACCTTGCGCGGTGTTTCCTCGTCGATGGTGTTCACCACGGGCCACGACCTCAAGGGCAATTCGCTGCCCGACTGGGCCAAGCTCGCTATTTCGGGCGCCACCGTCGCCGTCTATATGGGCCGCTCGGTGGCGGCCGAGGTTGCCGGCCGGCTGATCGAGGCCGGGCTGTCGCCGGATACGGCGGTGGCCGTGGTCGAGAATGCCAGCCTTGCCAACCGGCGCCGCTTCCACGGTACGCTTGCCGACCTGCCGTCGCTGGAAGCGCGCGCCGATCTTTCCGGTCCGGTCATGACCATCATCGGCGATGCGGTCGCCGGCGCCAACTTTGAACGGTCCGAGCCGCTCGCGGCACACAGGCATGAAGGCGCGTCCAGTTCGGTCGCCGAAGGAGTTCAGCAATGAAGATACTGACCGCCAACCGCCTGACCGACGGCATTGCCGTCTGGTATGCCGATGGCGGCTGGGCCGAGACGGTGGACCATGCCGACCTCGCCCATGACAAGGCAGCCGAGGATAGGCTCGAGGCGATCGGCGCCAAGGCCTACGCCGCCAACGAAGTGGTCGACGTCAATTTGATCGATGCGGACGTCGTCAACGGCGTCGTCGAGCCGGTGCGGTTGCGCGAGAAAATCCGCGCCGCAGGCCCGACCATCCGCAACGATCTCGGCAAGCAGGCTGGCAAGCAGTCAACTTGGGCAGCATAACCAAGACACCAGGCATGGGCGGACGCGCCCTGAAAGACGAAGCATGTACCGTTACGATGAGTTCGACCACGATTTTGTCCAGGCCCGCGTCGCCGAGTTCAGCGACCAGGTCCAGCGCCGCCTTGCCGGCGAGATCACCGAGGACCAGTTCCGGCCGCTGAGGCTGATGAACGGCGTCTACCTTCAGCTGCACGCCTACATGCTGCGCATCGCGGTGCCCTATGGCACGCTGAACGGCAAGCAGTTGCGCATGCTGGGCCACATCGCCCGCAAATACGACAAGGGCTACGGCCATTTCACCACGCGCCAGAACATCCAGTTCAACTGGCCGGCGCTGTCGGACATTCCGGCGATCCTGGCCGATCTGGCAAGCGTCGAGATGCACGCCATCCAGACCAGCGGCAATTGCATCCGCAATGTCACCGCCGACCATTTCGCCGGTGCCGCCGCCGATGAGGTCGCCGATCCGCGCCCCTATGCGGAAATCCTGCGCCAGTGGTCGTCGGTGCATCCGGAATTCTCGTTCCTGCCGCGCAAGTTCAAGATCGCGGTGACGGGTGCCGAGCGCGACCGCGCCGCCATCCAGACCCACGACATCGGCCTGCACCTGAAGAAGAACGCCGCCGGCGAACTCGGCTTCGCCGTCTATATCGGCGGCGGCCAGGGCCGCACGCCGATGGTCGCCCGCAAGATCCGCGACTTCCTGCCGGAAGCCGACCTCTTGTCCTACTGCACGGCGATCCTGCGCGTTTACAACCTCTATGGCCGCCGCGACAACAAGTACAAGGCGCGTATCAAGATCCTCGTCCACGAGACCGGCGTCGAGGAAATCACCCGCCAGGTCGAAGCCGAGTGGCAGGAATTGAAGGACGCGGAGTTGAAGTTGCCGGAAGCCGATATCCGCGCCATCGAGGCCTATTTCGCACCACCGGCGCTGACCGAGCGGCCGGAGGGCGACCAGGCGGTCAAGCTGGCGCGGCTGGATTCCAAGGGGTTCTCGGAGTGGCTCGACCAGAATGTGGTGACGCACCGCCATCCCGACTACGCGGCAGTGACGATCTCGCTCAAGGGCATTGGCGAGGTGCCGGGCGACGCCTCGGACAGCCAGATGGAAGCGGTCGCTGACATCGCCGAGACATATGCCTTTGACGAGCTGCGCGTCAGCCATGAGCAGAACCTGATCCTGCCGCATGTGGCGCGCGCCGACCTCAAGGCGGTCTATGATGCGCTGGTCGGCATCGGCCTGGCGACGGCCAATTCCAACCTGATATCGGACATCATCGCCTGCCCTGGCCTCGATTATTGCGCGTTGGCCACGGCGCGCTCGATTCCGATCGCGCAGGAAATATCGCGCCGCTTCGCCTCGCTGGAGCGGCAGCGCGAGATCGGCGAACTGAAGCTGAAGATCTCCGGCTGCATCAACGCCTGCGGCCATCACCATGTCGGCCATATCGGCATCCTCGGCGTCGAGAAGAAGGGCTCCGAGCTCTATCAGGTGACGCTGGGCGGCTCGGCCGACGAGAACACCTCGGTTGGCGAGATCATCGGCCGCGGCTTCTCATCGGATGAGATCACCGACGCCATCGAGCAGATCGTCGAGACTTATCTCGGCCTTCGGCTCGACCCACAAGAGAAATTCATCGACGCCTACCGCCGAGTCGGTCCTGCGCCGTTCAAGGAGGCGCTCTATGCTGGCGAAGCCAAGGCCGCTTGACCATATTGCCGATGTCGATAACGGCATCGCCGCCAAGGCGGCGGGGCTCGATGCGCTTTACGGTCATCTGAACCCGCTCGAGATCATCGAACGCTCGGCCCGCGAACTGTTCCATGACGAGATCGCCGCAGTGTCGTCGTTCGGTGCGGACTCGGCTGTGCTGCTGCACATGATCGCCAAGATCGACCGCACGCTGCCGGTCATCTTCCTCGACACCGGCAAGCATTTCGAAGAGACACTCGGCTATCGCGACGCGCTTGCCGCCGATTTCGGGCTGACCAACATAAGGGTGATCAAGCCCGAGGAAGCGGCGCTCAAACGGATCGATCCGATGGGCAATCTGCATCAAAGCAACACCGACGCCTGCTGCGACGTGCGCAAGGTCGAGCCGCTGGCGCGTGGCGTCGCCCCCTTCCGTGCCTGGTTCACCGGCCGCAAGCGCTTCCAGGCCTCGACCCGGGCAGCACTTCCGGTGTTCGAAGCGGTCGGCCCGCGCATCCGTATCAATCCGCTGGCGCACTGGACGACATCGGACCAGGCCGACTATATGCGCGCGCATGCGTTGCGCGAAAATCCGCTGGTCGCTTATGGCTATCTGTCGATCGGCTGCTTCCCGTGCACGCAGCCGGTGCAGCCGGGCGAGGACGCGCGCAGCGGCCGCTGGGCCGGTCATGCCAAGACCGAGTGCGGCATTCACCTGTCGGGGCTGGAGAAGTCGCTGACCGACGCATCCCTTTAGGGTATGTTGATATACAGGTGAGGCCGGCTTGCGAACGGCAGCTTCCGGTGCTCACGTACTTCAAGTACGCTCCCTCCGGTTCTCGGAAGCCACCATTTTCGGCGCGGCCTGACCTGAACCTCAACACACAATGAGCTTCTTTGAATTTTTAGGAATTTTTGATGACTGAACCGACGACACCGGAGATCCGCCTCTGGACCCCGACGGGTTTTCGCGAGGACGAGTGGGCTCATGCCGAAAGCGCGGACGCGCTGTCCGGCAACGGCCGCTTCATCCTGCCGCTGCAGGCGTTCCTCGATCTCGATCCGGAGGTGCGCCGCTCCGCCAGGGAACGGCTCGGTGTGGTGCTGCAGCCCGGCGATCAGCTCGAGAAGATCGCCGATCTACTCGACCAGCTCTCGCTAGTAGCGCTGGTCTTCCCGGCCTTCAGCGATGGCCGCTCCTTCTCCAAGGGGGAGTTGCTGCGCAGCCGCCACGATTTCGAAGGTGCGGTGCGCGCCACCGGGCAGGTTCTGGTCGACCAGTTGCCGCATATGCTGCGGCTGGGCTTCGACGAGTTCGAGATCTCGAATCCGGTGCTGTTGAAGCGGCTGGAGGAGGGACGTACCGGCGGATTGGGGCTCTACTACCAGCCAGCCGCCGTGCCGGAACCAAAAGGGCCGAAATATTCCTGGCGGCGCGTTCGCAACAGCTGACGTTGCGGTAATTCCGCGCGTCTTTACATCAGCTGTGATCGGGCCTTCTCTTGGTCGTCCGTACGGAAATATCCGCCGGGTGCGAGGAGGAGGTCATGAATTTTGACTATGTTATTGCCGGTGGCGGGTCCGCCGGCTGCACGCTTGCCGCGCGGCTCTCCGAGGATCCATCGAAAACGGTCTGCCTGATCGAAGCCGGCGGCGAGGGCAAAGATCTGCTCATCCGAGCCCCGGCAGGCGTCATCGCGCTGCTGCCGGGTCGGCCGAAGATCAACAACTGGGCGTTCGAGACGGTGCCGCAGCAAGGGCTTGGCGGGCGCAAGGGCTACCAGCCGCGCGGCAAGGCGCTGGGTGGTTCCAGCGCAATCAATGCCATGCTCTACACACGCGGACACCACGGCGACTATGACGAATGGGCCGATCTCGGCTGCGACGGCTGGTCATGGGACGAGGTGCTGCCTTATTTCCGGCGTGCGGAAGGCAACCAGCGCGGCGCGGATGGCCTGCACGGCGGCGACGGACCGCTGCGGGTCGCCGAGCAGCAGGAGCCGCGCGCTCTCTCGAGGGCCTTTCTCGAGGCCTGCGGCGAAAACCAGATCCGTCGCAACGACGATTTCAATGGACCGGAGCAGGAAGGGGCGGGGCTCTATCAGGTCACGCAATTCTGGGGCGAACGCCGCAACGGCGAGCGCTGCTCGGCGGCGGCCGCCTATCTTCATCCGGCCATGGACCGCCCAAACCTTACCGTCATCACCGGAGCGCATGCCACGGGCATCGTCCTTGACGGCAAGCGGGCCGCCGGCGTGCGCTACCGCACGGGCAAGGGCGAAGCCATTGCGAAAGCCAGGCGCGAGGTCATCGTCTGCGGTGGTGCCTTCGGCTCGCCGCAGCTCTTGTTGCTGTCCGGGATCGGGCCAGCTGTCGAGCTTGCAGCGCACGGAATTCCGATCGTTCATGAGTTGCCCGGCGTCGGCAAGAACCTGCAGGATCATCTCGACTTCATCATGGGCTGGACATCAAGGGATGCGGACATGATGGGCATCGGCCTGCGCGGTCTGCCTGGCCTGCTGCGGCATCTGTGGCGCTGGCGCAAGGATGGCGGCGGCATGATCGCCACGCCCTACGCGGAGAGCGGTGCCTTCCTCAAGTCCGACCCGGCGATCGATCGGCCCGATCTGCAATTGCATTTCTGCATCGCCATCGTCGATGACCATGGCCGCAAGCTTCATATGGGCTATGGCTTCTCATGCCATGTCTGCGTGCTGCGGCCGCAGTCGCGCGGCGAGGTCGGGCTGTCGACGCCAGACCCGCTGGCGCCACCGCGCATCGATCCGCGATTTCTGTCCGACGAACGCGACGCCGAGCTTTTGCTCAAGGGCGCCAGAATGATGCGCGGCATATTGGAGGCGCCGTCGCTGGCCAAATACCGCCACAAGGAAATCTACACCGCCAGCGTTTCGGGCGATGCCGAGCTGATGGCGCATATCCGAGCCCGAGCCGACACGATCTATCACCCGGTCGGCACCTGCAGGATGGGCATCGATGATATGGCGGTGGTCGATCCGCAATTGCGTGTGCGCGGCATGCAGGCCTTGCGTGTCGTCGATGCCTCGGTGATGCCGACGCTGATCGGCGGCAACACCAACGCGCCGACCATCATGATCGCCGAAAAGGCCGCTGACATGATCAAGGCTGCCTGATCAGAATTCTGGTCGAACCAGTGGTGCTGGTTTTGCCTGCTGTGGAATACCCTGTGACGATGCCGGTGCCAATCGACATCAACTGGTCTTACCAATTGTGCGATTTGTGCTTTCCCTTTCGCCATCCTGCCCTTAGGATAGGTTCATTATTTCGTGATCCGAAATAAATATGGCCACAAGGGAGGAACCGGGAATGGCTGGCAAGAAGATACTGATGCTCGTTGGCGAGTTCAGCGAGGAATATGAGATTTTCGTCTTTGAGCAGGCGATGCATGCGGTCGGCCACACCGTGCATGTCGTCTGTCCGGACAAGAAGGCGGGCGATATATTGAAAACGTCGCTGCACGACTTCGAAGGCCACCAGACCTACACGGAAAAGCTCGGCCACGACTACATCCTCAACAAGACGTTTTCCGAGGTGGACCCAGCTGCATACGATGCCGTCTATGCGGCGGGCGGGCGCGGCCCGGAATACATCCGCATCGACAAGCGGGTGCAGGCGCTGGTGCGGCATTTTCACGAGGCCGGCAAGCCGATCTTCACCATCTGCCATGGCGTGCAGATCCTGATTGCTGTCGATGGCGTGGTGCGGGGCCGGGAAGTCGCAGCACTCCATTATTGCGAGCCGGAGGTCACGCTGGCCGGTGGCATCTATATCGACGTCGCACCGACCGGCGCCCATGTCGACGGCAATCTCGTGTCAGCCAAGGGCTGGCCGGGCCTGTCCAACTTCATCCGCGAATGTCTGAAGGTGCTGGGCACCGAGATCCGCCATGGCGAGATCCTGATGCGCGACGAGCGTCAGGCGGCCTGATCCAGGGAATTTGCAAAGCCGCTGCGTCCATGACGCGGCGGTCTTTCTATTTTCTTGTTTTAACGCAATTCCGGACGGAAAACCGTTTCACACTTTTCCTGGAATTGCTTAGGCGGCCGCCCGTGCCTCGCGGAACGACACCAGCTTGCGGCGGTTCTCGTCCCACAACGCCAGTTTGACGCAGCGCAGGCTTTCGAGCAGCGTGACGCGGCCGATGCTGCGCAGTTCGGGATAATCCCGCAGCACTTCCTGCAACCGGTAGCACGGCACCTTGGCGGAGAGGTGGTGGACGTGATGGACACCGATATTGCCGGTAAACCAGTTCAGTACCGGGGGCAGGTCGTAATAGGACGATCCGTGCAGGGCGGCATGCTGGAATTCCCAGTCGGCATCCTTCGCCCATTCCGTTTCCTCGAACTGATGCTGGACGTAGAACAGCCAGATGCCGGCCGAACCGGCGAGGACGACGATCGGCAGATGGACCACCAGGAACGCGCCGGGGCCGACGAACCAGATGAGGACGGCTGCTGCAACCGCGATGCCAAGATTGGTGGTCATCGACGACACCCAGGGCGTCAGGCCGCCGCGCATCATGCCGACGGGCAGCCTTTGCTCGAAGATGAACAGCCAGATCGGCCCGAGCCCGAACATCACCAGCGGGTGGCGATAGAGACGATAGGCAAGGCGGCCTCGCCATGACATTTGCCGATATTCGGCAACGGTCAGCGTCCTGATGTCGCCCATGCCGCGTTCGTCAAGATTGCCGGCGCTGGCGTGGTGTGTCGCATGAGCGCGCCGCCAGCAGTCGTAGGGCGTCAGCGTCAGGATGCCGAGCGCACGGCCGATCCAGTCGTCCGCGTAGCGATTGGCGAAGAAGGAGCCGTGGCCGCAATCGTGCTGGATCATGAAGATGCGGACCAGAAACCCGGCCGCGGGAAGGATCAGGATCAGTCCCCACCAATGGCCATAGGCATAGGCCGCCGAGGACAGTCCCCAGAGCACGGCGAACGGAATGAGTGTGATGGCGAGTTCCACTGTGCTGCGCCGCCTGTCAGGCTTCTTGTAGCGCGCCAGAATTTTCAGCCAGGCGCGCTTGCTGTTGGCGACCGCCTCAGGGGAAATCATGTTCATCAGGAAGCATAGGCGGGGTACCCCGCCACCGCAAGACAGCAATCACGCAAAATTACTGCGCGTAATTGTCGCGTGGGGGCGGTCGAGCCTGCCATATCGGGCTCGACCGGCTTGATGATAGATCGCCGCAGTGGCGGGCTTTCAAGCCGATAATTCAGCAATCGGAAGCCCTAATTGTCGTCTGATCAGCGGCTGCCAGTTCGGGTCAATCTCTATTCGCGATCGAGAACAGGACAGCCGCGCTCGGTGCCGAAAGTCACGCGCACGCGGTCGCCATCCTGTCTGCCGCGGACAACGATCTCCCGGCGGCCGACGGACTCTATCCTTGCCCGGCGGACGCCCATTCGGTCCGCCTTGTCGAGGGCCCGGTCTTCCGTGCAGCCTCGTGATTGACGGCGGTCGCGCCGGTCGTCGCGCCGGGGACCTTCGCAATCGTCATAGGCGGGATCGCAATCTTGCATGAGCTTCAGCCGCGGGCCATGTTTGCCCAATTGCAGCTGCAGATCCTCTGCTTGTGCCGGAAAGGCCACCAAGGTGACGGCGCCGAGGCCGATAAGCGCCGACAGCAATGAGGTGATCGAAACCTTGCGCATTATGTCCTCCATTTGAACCACAACGCATCCATCCTTAGATGGTTCGGTTCTTTCAGGCTATTGCCGATAGAGGTTTGCTGCCAAGATTGGTCGGCGCGTCACCGTCGGCGCAAGCCGACGTCACCGCCCTCCGCGCCGTCCAGGCGGTCGAGTAGCTCTCTGAAGCGGTCGGGAAGGTCGGCCTCGGTGCGGAAGGCCGGCAAGGTGCGCAGAAAGCGCGTCACCGTCTCGGCGCCGAACTGGCGTCTGACCTCGGCGGCCAGCCTTTCTACCTTTTCACCCTTGTTGCGGCTCATCATCTCAAAATCCTGTGTCGGTTTCGAAACTCCTCCAGCAAGGGAATGGTTCCCCCATCACGCCTTTGTGGCAAGCAAAGCCGGCGGTTAGGGTAAAATTTGAATTAAATCGAAATGTCTTGCCTGTCGTTTCCAGCCCTGGCTGATCGCCTCCACAATCGCTTACCCCTTGATTTTTGGCCGCCAAACCTCGATATCGGGCACAAAATCCACACCATTCGAGATTGACGGGAAACGGCGATGAGCGACCAGGCAAAAGACGAACGCGCGCCCGATGAAGTCGAGGCAACCGAGGCCACTGCCGAGCGCACGGAAGGCAGCATCGACGGCGACTATGAAGCCCTTGTGCGGCTGCTGAAGGAAAATGAAGAACTGAAGGACCGCGCGCTTCGCGTGGCGGCCGAGATGGAAAACCTGCGTCGCCGCACGGCGCGCGACGTGCACGACGCGCGCACCTACGCGGTCGCGAATTTCGCTCGCGACATGCTGTCGGTGTCGGACAATCTGCGCCGCGCGCTGGACGCGATTCCCGCCGAGGCCAAGGCGTCTGGTGACGCCGGCTTCAAGGCGCTGATCGAAGGCGTCGACTTGACCGAGCGCGCCATGCTGTCGGCGCTGGAACGGCACGGGGTCAAGAAGCTCGCGCCTGAAGGCGAGAAGTTCGATCCCAATTTCCACCAGGCGATGTTCGAAGTGCCCAATCCGGACGTTCCGGCCAATACCGTGGTCCAGGTTATGCAGCCGGGCTATTCGATCGGCGACCGCGTGCTGCGCCCCGCCATGGTTGGCGTCGCCAAGGGCGGTCCGAAACTTGCCACCGCCGAAGCGCCGGTCGAGCCGGGGCCGGTGAACGAACAGGCTGAGAAGGATGCATGATTAGGGGAGTAAGGCAGTAGGGCAGTAGGGAAAGGGGAGACGCACCAAGGGTGCGGCTTCGTGCTAAACATACTGCCTTACTGCCCTATTCCCTTACTCCCCTGGCCTGCCATGAACCCCATCGCGCTTCTCGATTATGCCGGTGTCGCCGTCTTCGCGGCGACCGGGGCGCTTGCGGCTTCGCGCAAGCAACTCGACATTATCGGCTTCCTGTTCCTGGCCAGCGTCACCGGGATAGGCGGCGGCACGCTTCGCGACGTCATCCTCAACCTGCCGGTTTTCTGGGTCGCCAATTCCGGCTATGTGCTGATCTGCGCCGTGGTTGCGGTGCTGGTCTTCTTCAGCGCGCACCGTGTCGAATCGCGCTGGAAATGGCTGCTCTGGCTCGACGCCATCGGGCTCGCCGCCTTTTCGGTGATGGGCGCAGCCAAGGGACTTGCGATTACCGGTTCGCCGGTCGTCTCCGTCGTCACCGGTGTGCTTACCGCCACTTTCGGCGGCATTCTGCGCGACCTCCTTGCCGGCGAGCCATCGGTGCTGCTCAGGCCCGAAATCTACGTCACAGCAGCCCTTGCGGGTGCCGGCCTCTACACACTTGGCGATCTTTCCGGACTGCCGCCGCTCGCCTCGGACCTCGCCGGTTTTGCGGCGGCGTTCCTTGTGCGTGGCGGCGCGCTCAAATTCGGCTGGTCGTTTCCGTCCTACAAGAGCCGACCCGGCCGGCGGCCGGAAGATATTCCGTGAAAAGGAAGCGAATAGGGAATAGCGAATAGCAGTCCGCAGGATTGCGGCGTAACTCCTCGCTGTTCGCTGTTCGCTGTTCGCTGTTCGCTAGCGTCAGGCAGCGAAGCGCTGGGCTTCCCCGCCATAATAGTTGACGTAGCGGGCTCCGATTTCCTTGACCGGCATGACGACGAAGACGTCGACCGTCGAGAATTCGCGGTCGATGACGCAGCCGTCACCGATGCGGGCACCGACGCGCAGGTAGCCCTTGACCAAAGGCGGCATCGCAGCGATCGCCGCCTTGGTATTGACGGCCTCGATCGGCATCAGATCCATCGAGCAGTAGCGCCCGGACACGGCGCGCACGTCCCAGGCCGAATTCGTCCGGCAGTGGTGGGCGAGGTAGGTGAGCGCCTCCGCGTGCGCTGCCGGCACGGTGCCGTGAAAGGACGCGCAGCCGGTCATCACGCCGATTTCGTAATGGTTGATATAGGCCCAGATGCCTTGCCACAGCGCCTCGATGGTGCGCTTCGAGCGGTATTCCGGCAAAACGCAGGAGCGGCCGAGCTCGAGAAAACGCTGGCCGGGGTGACGGGCTATGAGCTTGGTCAGCTCAAATTCACCTTCCGAATAGAACCCTCCGGCCGTGGCCGCGATTTCTTGCCGCAGCAGCCGATACGTGCCGACGATGCGGCGATGTTCGGGACCGGAAAGCGTGGTGTCCAAAACCAGCAGATGGTCGCAGAGCGGATCGAACCGGTCAGCGTCACGGCGGTCATGGGCCCGGAACAGGTCCTTCTTGGCGCCAAGTTCGTCGTAGAACACCCGGTAGCGCACTTCCTGCGCGGCCGCGATCTCGGCCTCGTTGCGAGCGAGCCGCACTTCAAGATTGCCTATACGGCCCAGTGCCGCGCCCTTTATGACGGAATCGACGTTACGTCCGGCAAGCAAGGCGCTGCTGGCGTTCGGCCGAGTGTCACATTCCGGCATAACTGTATGCACGAGTGATTCTCCTTCGAGCCATCCCTCTTGGCACGGGGATACGGTGTAGGTGCAACAGGATTGTGACAGTACCGTGATACGCCGTTGTGGGCAATACTTCGTCGGCTGGCGAATACGATCAACCGGCTACGTTTAAGTGATCGCGCGGCGCGAAATGGGCGGTGGAAGCTCAGGCCGCGACGACCTGTCCCTCTACGGCATTGACCAGCGCCTGAGGGTCGAGCGGCTTGGTGACAAAGCCGCTGGCGCCATGGGCCAACACCGTATGGCGGGTTTTTTCCTGGCTGTCGGCAGACAGCACCATGATCGGCACCGGCGACACGGCGGTCTCTTCCTCATGGCGGCGGATGGCGGCAATCGCGTCCAGCCCGTCCATGACCGGCATATGCAGATCCATCAAGACCACGTCGAAGCGGTCCCTGTGCCCGGCGCCGGTGACGGCCTCGACGGCGGCCTTGCCATTGCCGACCACCTTGACGCGATGCCCGGCCTTCAACAGCGTGGCGCGGGCCAGCATGGCGTTGATGTCATTGTCCTCGGCGATCAGCACCGACAGGCCCCGCTGGCGGTTGCCGACGGCGCGCATCGTCGGTGCGCCGCGCTTTTCGGGCTGCGGCTGGGCTAGGCTGGCGGCATGGCTGCTCAACAGCACACGCAGAAGCGTTCCGCCACGCACCGGCCTGGCCAGGAAGGTTGCGTAGCCGCTGGCGCGGAACTCGCCGAGCATGCCGCGGTCGGTCGGCGCGATCAGCGTGATGGCCTCGCAGTCGGAGAAACCGCTCTGGCGCAAGCGTTTGAGCAGCCTTCCATCGCTTTCTTCCATGGCCGCATCGACCAGAATCACATCGCAGCCGGCGGCGAAGGGTGCGGCCTGTGCGGCGGCAGTTGCGACGTCGACCGCGCCGCCATTGGCGCGGATGGTGCGGGCGATGGCGTCGGCCTCGACGGCGTTTTTCGACAGGATCACCGCGCGCCTGCCCAAGAGCGCGTTCTGGCGGCCCTGCGGCGCTTCGGTGGCTGCTATCGCCGGGATTTCGAAGACGAACTCGGATCCCTGGCCGAGCCGGCTGGATACCGAGATCGTGCCGCCCATGGCGGCCACCAGGCGCCTGGAGATGGCAAGGCCGAGGCCGGCCCCACCATGCGTGCGCGTCGACGTGCCGTCGGCCTGCTCGAACTCCTCGAAAATGCGATCCAGGTCCTCATCATGCAGGCCCGGACCGGTATCGGCGATGGTGAAGCATACGCGGTCGCTGGTTTCGGTGCGCGCGCGTGCGATGCTCACCAACACGCCGCCGCTGTCGGTGAATTTGATGGCGTTGCCGATAAGGTTGAGCAGCACCTGCCTGACCTTGCCCGGATCGGCGGTGATCAACTGCGGCACGTCGGGTTCGACATGGCAGCCCAGCCCGATACCCTTGGCGAAGGCGCGTGCGGCCAGCAATTCGATGATGTTGTCGGCGATCTCGCGCACCGACATCGGCTGCGGCTCCGGGTCGAAGCGCCCGGCTTCGATCTTGGAGTAGTCGAGAAGATCCTCGATCAGGGCAAGCAATGCGCTGGCCGAGGTCGAGACGGCGCCGACATAGGTCTGCTGCTCCGGCGACAGGCTGGTGTCGGCCAGCAGCCTGGCCATGCCCATGATGCCGTTCATCGGCGTGCGAATTTCATGGCTGACGGTGGCGAGGAAGCGTGATTTGGCCTGGCTGGCATATTCGGCCCGCTCGCGTGCGGTGATCAGCGAGGATTCGGCGCGTTTGCGGGCGGTGATGTCGCGAGCGATCGCGCGATGCGAAACAGCATCGCTGTCCTTGTCACGCACCGACAGTTCGATCCACGAGAACCAACGCGGGCCGCTCGGCGTACTGATGGCGACATCGGTGGAACTCAGGCACTCATGGTCGGAAAAGGCGGCATCGGGAACGATACCGACCTCGATGCCGAGTTCCGCCAGGGTCTTGCCGGCAAGGTCGCGTTGATCGATTTCGACCAGATCGGCGAAGACCTTGTTGGCATAGACGATATAGCCATCGCGGTCGCGATGGATGACGAGATCACCAAGCGCGTCGATCAGGCCGCGAAAGCGCTCATCGCTCTCCTGCATTTCCCACATGCGGTCGGCCAGCGTCTCGATCTCGGCGCGGCTGCGAGCAGTGGTTTCGTCAAGAAGGGCGGCGGTGCGGTGTTCGCTCCGCCTGGCGCGCAGATGCACGGCAAGGCCGGCAAGGCCGGTTGCCAGCAATGCGATGCTGATGAAGATGGGTGCCCCGGTCAGATGCGCCAGGCCGGCCACCACCACGATGGCGACGAATGTCAGAAAGGGCAGGCCTTCGCGCCTGGAGAATTCCGGCTCGGGCACCAGCGACGGCGCGGCGACAAAGCGCCGCGTCGACGTCGGCGCCGCATCGACGTCGTCGCCAGTGTCCGCCTGTTGGCTGCCGGATTCCGCGATCATGCGAAATCCTTGCCAGACAGAGATTATGGAAAATTGCGGCGGATCGTTCGAATTTTAGCGGATGAACGCTTTTTGCCGAAGCAGCTGCGGATTTGCCACCGGACATGGCGGTTCCGTCCGCCTTCTCCGGCAGTCGAGCGGCTCACATGTCCACGACGACGCGCCCGCGGATCTTGCCGTCGACGATGTCGCGCGCGGCATCGATGATGCCGTCAAAACCGATGGTCCTGGACAGGCTGGCGAGCTTCTGCAGATCGAGCTCGGTGCCGATGCGGCGCCATGCCTCGAGCCGGACTGCCTTCGGCGCCATCACCGAATCGATGCCCAGCAATGAGACGCCGCGCAGGATGAAGGGGGCGACGCTCGTCGGCAGGTCCATGCCGCCGGCCAAGCCGCAGGCGGCGACCGCGCCGCCATAGGAGGTCATCGAGAGCACATTGGCCAGCGTGTGGCTACCGACGGCGTCGACGCCGCCAGCCCAGCGCTCCTTGGCCAGCGGCTTGGCCGGCTGGGCAAGCTCGTCGCGCGATATCACTTCGGCGGCGCCAAGGTTGATCAAATAGGGGCTTTCGGCATTGCGGCCGGTGGAGGCAATGACATGGTAGCCGAGGCTGGACAGGATCGAGACCGCGACCGAGCCGACGCCGCCGGCCGCCCCTGTCACCACCACCGGGCCGCGATCGGGCAGGATGCCATGGCGCTCCAGGGCCATGACGCAGAGCATCGCGGTGTAGCCTGCGGTGCCGACGGCCATCGCGTCATGCGGGCTGATGCCATCGGGGAGCGGCACCAGCCAGTCGCCCTTGACACGGGCGCGGCCGGCGTAGGCCCCGAAATGGGTTTCGCCGACGCCCCAGCCGTTCAGGATGACTTTGTCGCCAGCGCGCCAGTCGGGATGGGAAGACGAGATGACGGTGCCGGCGAAATCGATGCCCGGCACCAGCGGCCAGCGGCGGATCACCGGCGCCTTGCCTGTGATCGCCAGACCATCCTTGTAGTTCACCGTCGTCGCCTCGACCGCGACGGTGACATCGCCTTCCATCAGGTCGGCGTCGGTGAGATCGGTTACGGTTACCGACTGCTTTTTCTCGGTGTCACGCGAAACGAGGATGGCTTTGAAGGTTTCGGACATCTCTTTCTCCGCGATCTTGTTTGGCGACATGAACTGTGCGGCGATGGCCGCGCGGGGTCAATCTTTGGAAGACTTGGCGTTTGAAGGCTTGGGCTCGCGCCGCCAGCCGAACAGTTCATCGAAGACGACCAGTGCCGCACCCACCGAGATGAAGGCGTCGGCAAGGTTGAAGACGGCGAAGGACCAGACCGGCGTGTGGAACAGGATGTAGTCGATGACGTGGCCGTAGACGGCGCGGTCGATCAGATTGCCGAGCGCGCCGCCGACGATCAGCGCAAAGCCGGTGCGGGCAAGGATCTGGGACGGTGCGATCCGTGTCGCCAGGAACAGCACGAAGGCAACGACCGCAAGCGAAATGACGATCAGCCCGGTGTCGCCGAAGGACGAGAACATCGAGAAGGCGATGCCGGTGTTGTAGGTGCGAAACAGCGCCAGGAAGGGTACCAGATCGAGCTTTTCCTGAAAGGCGAGACCAGTCTCGACCAGGTGTTTTATCCACTGGTCAAGCGCGATGGCCGCGACGACGAGCAGCGCGTAGGGAGACCATGATTTCACGGGCAGGCAACCTTCATTGCTGGTCCACGATTGGTTCGAGCTTCAGCGCGCCGCGCCGGATCTCGAACAGCATGATGCCGGTGGCGACGGCCAGATTGAGCGAATCGGCACGGCCCGCTTGCGGAATCCGGAGCAGCCTGTCGCAACTCGCAGCCAAGCTTTCGGGCAGTCCCTGCTGCTCGTTGCCCATCATCAGCAGCACCGGGCCGCGGGAAAAATCGACCGAGCGGTAGTCGACGGCGCCTTTCAGGTGGGTGCCGGCGACGAGGCCTGAAAACCCGCCTCGCCAGGCAAGGAAAGCCTCGGTTGTCGCCTTGGCCACCGGCACGGCAAAGATCGAACCCATTGTGGCGCGCACCGTCTCCACCGAAAAAGGATCGGTGGTGTCGCCGACCAGGATGACGCCCTTGGCGCCGACGGCATCGATGGTGCGGATGACGGTGCCGAGATTACCGGGATCGCGCACCCGGTCGAGCGCCACCCAGACGTCGCCATTGTCAGCGCGGACATCCTTCAAGGCCAGGAATTTTTGCGAAAAGACGCCGACCACCATTTGCGGATTGTCGCGACGGGTGATGGCGACGAGCACCTTTTCCGACACTTCCAGCACCATGCCGCCGGCGGCAACCGTGCGTGCCGCGACCTTTTCCACCGCCGCGTTGCCGCGCCCGGCCTTGGCGAAAACCAATGTCCTGATGTGCCAGCCGAGATCGAGCGCATCGATGACCAGTTTCAGTCCCTCGGCCATGAAGGCGTTCTGCTGGTCGCGGAATTTCTTCTGCGCGAGGGCCTTGATATCCTTGACCAGCGGATTGGCGAGGCTGGTGACTTCCTTAACCTGGCCGGGTGCGCCTGCGTGCCGCTCGTTCATTCAGGCCACCCAACGCGAAAACAATGAGGTCGAAAGCGCCCGGCCGGCGGACTTTTCGCGGATGATCAACTCACCCGATTCGATCTTGCCGCCCATGCCGGCAAAGGTGTCGCGCATCAAGGCATGGATGGCGAAGAAGGAGGCGCGGATCGAATAGGCGGTCAGCACCACGGCAAGCGGTTTCGGCGTCAGGATCGCGCGGCAGAGATCGGTCAGAGCAGGCAGGTCCTCGAATAATTGCCAGACCTCGCCCTTGGGGCCGCGGCCATAGGCCGGCGGGTCGAACAGGATGATGTCATAGCGGCTACCCCGGCGCTCCTCGCGCTCGGCGAATTTCACCGCGTCGTCGACGATCCAGCGGATCGGCTTGCTGCCGAGCCCGGCCATTTCCTGGTTTTCACGGGCCCAGCCGATCGCTTTCTTCGAGGCATCGACATGGGTGACCTCGGCGCCGGCGCGGGCCGCCACCAAGGAAGCAAGACCGGTATAGCCGAACAGGTTCAGCACCTTGACCGGCCGCTTCGCCGCCGCGATCAGCCCGGCCATGTGGTCCCAGTGCGAGGCCTGCTCGGGAAAGACGCCAACATGGCGAAACGAGGTGAAACGGCCGAGATAGTCGATGCCGTCATGCTTCATCGGCCAGGTCTCGCCGAGCGGCACCTTGGGGAAACGCCAGCGGCCGATGCCTTCCTCGTCGGTGTCGCCGGTGAAGATGGCGTCGGCGCGCTCCCAGTCTTTTGCCGGCAAGGCCTTTTGCCAGATCGCCTGGCCCTCGGGCCGCACGATCCGGTAGGGGCCGTATTGTTCGAGCTTCTGCCCGGCGCCGCTGTCGAGCAGCGCATAATCGGCATTGGGAGCGACTTCCAGGATCACAGGAAGCTGCTCGGCGGGCAGGGTGCCTTCGCGGCGGGCCAGGATGCGCGGCACCGATTTCGGTTCGGAACGGTCGTCCACCTTTGCCTCATGCCGCTCGCGCGGTTGCGCGTCCGGTCTGGCAGGAACGGGTCCGGTGCGCGGACGTGACGCGTCGGCCGCACCCTTTGCGGATGGATGCGGACGGTTGTCGCGGCGTTTGTCGCGAAAAGACTTCAAGCGGGGGCAACTCCGAGCGGCGTGGCCGCTTTTGACATAGGGCAACCGGCTTCGCAACCAAGTCCGACACGTCGGCCTTCCCGGTTTATGTCGGCCGGCGATGGACCAATGTCAAAGAAACAGGCAAATCTGCTGGATGTCCCGCTCCGAACGCCTGCTCGACCTGATCCAGTCCTTGCGTCGACACCGCCGGCCGGTGAGCGGGCAGGCGCTGGCCGATGAGCTCGGGATTTCGATCCGCACGCTCTACCGCGACATCGCGACGCTGCAGGGCCAGGGTGCGCCGATCGAGGGTGAGGCGGGGCTGGGTTATGTGCTCAAGCCCGGCTTTATGCTGCCGCCGCTGATGTTCAGCGACGAGGAGATCGAAGCCATCGTGCTCGGCTCGCGCTGGGTCGCCAAGCAGCCGGACCAGCGTCTCTCGGCCGCCGCCGCCAACGCGTTGGCCAAGATCGCGGCGGTGCTGCCGGACGATCTGCGCGAGGATCTCGACGCGAGCACACTGCTGGTCGGGCCTCCCGCCGCGGCCATCGAGGGCATCGATCTTGGTCTCGTGCGGCAGGCCATCCGCAACGAACGCAAGCTCGGCTTTCTCTACCGCGACGCCGGCGGCGCCGCGTCCGAACGTGTGGTCTGGCCGTTCGCGCTGAGCTTCTTCGACAAGGTGCGGGTGGTGGTGGCGTGGTGTGAGCTGCGGCAGGATTTCCGCCATTTTCGCGCCGATCGGATCGCCGAGCTCCAAGCGACAGATACGCGCTATCCGCGTCGTCGCCAGGCGCTGCTCAAGGAATGGCGGGCGACGCTCGACAAGCCGCGTGGGTCGTGATTGCTACTGCCAGAATCTGACAGTAGCCTATCCTATGGTCGCCAAGTCGAAACACTGAACCTTGGAGAGCAGACATGACCGCCCCGAATTTCGTCATCCTCTACGTCGACCAGCCGCAGCAGAGCGGTGCCTTCTACAGCGCGCTGCTCGGCCGTGAGCCGGTCGAAAGTTCGCCGACCTTCGTGCTGTTCGTTCTCGACAACGGCTTCAAGCTTGGCCTCTGGTCGCGTCACACGGTCGAGCCGGCGGCTGCGGCGGCAGGCGGTGGCGCCGAAATCGTCTTTGCGCTGGATACGCCCGATGCGGTCGATGCCACCCATGCGGATTGGTCCGGGCGCGGGCTGAAGATCCTGCAGACGCCGACCGACATGGATTTCGGCCGCACTTTTGTCGCGCTCGATCCCGACAATCATCGCCTGCGCGTCTACTGGCTGTCCGACGGCGAACAAGCCAATGGGGAACAGAAATGAGTGTACACTGGATCGCAGTGGCGTCGGCCGAGCACGTCCGGCGCGGCCGTCAGGGCGGCTTCATGCAGGTCAACCACGGCAAGGCGGCACCACTGCGTCGCGTCAAGCCTGGCGATGGCATCATCTATTATTCGGCGACCACCATTTTGGGCGAGAAAGACGGACTGCAGGCCTTCACGGCGATCGGCACGGTGCGGGAAGGCGAACCCTATCAGGGTGATATGGGTGGCGGCTTCACGCCGTTTCGCCGCGATGTCGAGTGGGCGAAGGCCGAGGAAACGCCGATCAAGCCGCTGCTCGACAGGCTGCACTTCACCGCCGGCAAGTCGAACTGGGGCTATCAGCTTCGCTTTGGCCTTTTCGAAATCGGGGATCACGATTTTCGTGCGATCGCCGAGGCGATGGGCGCCAAAATGGGCGCAACAGCAAACTAGGCCGTGCGCGCTTTGTAGACGGCAATGCCCGCGGCAAGGTCCTCGAGCGCCGCGCCGACCGACTTGAACAGCGTAATCTCAGCGGCGCTCTCGCGGCCCTTCTTCTGGCCGCGCGCCAATTCGTGCAGATCGGCAACGATGGCTTCCGGCTTCAGCACGCCGGAGGCCAGTGGCTGGACGATGTCGCCAGCCTCCTTGGTGGCGCCGGCGCGGGTGTCGACATAGACGCGGGCGAGCCTGATCGCGTCGTCATCGCTTTCGCGCATCGTCGGCGTAAAGCCGCCGACCAGATCGACATGGGTTCCCGGCCGCAACAATGCGCCCTTGATCAGCGGTGTCGTCGTGATCGTCGCCGAGGAGACGATGTCGGCCCGCCCAAGCTCGGCATCGAGATCACTTGCCGCGCTGGCAGCGAAGCCTTCGGTGCGCAGATCGGCGGCGACCTTCTCGGCATTGGCCGGGGTGCGGTTCCAGATGCGGATGGTCTTGATCGGCCGCATGGCTGAGTGCGCCTTGGCGAGGAAGGGTGACAGCGCGCCGGCGCCGACCACAAGCAGCCGCGAGGCATCGTCGCGGGCGAGATAGGAGGCCGCGAGCGCCGAAGCGCAGGCCGTGCGCCACTGGGTCAGCCGCTGGCCGTCGATCAAGGCCTCGGGTTCGCCGGTGGCGCCATTGAGCAGGAGGTAGAGCCCCATCACCGCGGGCTTGCCGATGGCGTTGTTGTCGGGAGAGACGGTGATGATCTTGACACCGACGTGACCACCAGCCGACGTGCCGGCTGCGTTGAGGTCGGTCCAGGCCGGCATCAAAAGCAGGGTGGAGGCCGCACCATCGGGCCGCTCGATCGTATGATGGTGCCTGACCGGCTGCACCGCTCCGTTGCGAAACGCCGTGCGCAGCGTCTCGACCAGTCCGGGAAAGGTCAGCGCATGGTCGACCTCTGCGGCCGAAATGGTCAGCATGAAAAACTCCGTGGGGACAAAGCCGCCGACCGGCGGTTCAAGTGGTCGGCTTCGGCAATGCCGATCCTTGGGCGGACCCTTGGGTCGACCCCTGGGCCGGGCTTTGCGGTGCCGCCGGCGCACGGCTGACCGCTTGGCGCAGGTTCTCGGCCTCGACGCCGCGCTGGCGCGCCAGCTTGCGGTAGCGGCCCTGCTTGACCCAGGTTGCCAGGCTGCCGACGATCATGCCGATGGCGAGCGCCAGGAACAGGAAGATGAACAGCGGCAAAGTCAGCGTCAGCTTCGGATTGCCAGGGTTGAACGGATCCAGCGTGAAGGCGACCAGTTCGCGGTTGGCAACGGCGAGTGCGATCAGGATGATCGCCAACGGCACGAAGATCACGATGAGAATGAAGCGATTGAACATGATGTTTTCCGTCGGAAGCTGGCCTGTCCGGAAGGCCGTCTGGCGCTGACGCGCCTACTTGCCGCCGTTCAGCCTTTCACGCAATTCCTTGCCGGTCTTGAAGAACGGCACCCATTTCTCCTCGACCTCGACGGATTCGCCGGTGCGCGGATTGCGGCCGGTGCGGGCGGGACGGTTTTTCACCGAAAAAGCGCCGAAGCCACGCAGTTCGACCCGGTTGCCCTCGGCAAGGGCGTCGGTGATTTCATCGAAGATCGCGCCGACGATGTTTTCGACGTCGCGCAGGAAAAGATGCGGATTGCGCGTGGCAATAATCTGCACAAGTTCGGACTTGATCATGAGACGGGTCCCCGTGAAAGCAGTGCGGTCAAAATTATGAGGATGATTTTATTTGCTTTTTTCACTTGCCCCAAACGGCAGCTCAAGGGTGCCAGACGGAAACGAGACCGTCAAGAAACAAGCGGTCGGCACCGAGTTCATGGATGATGTCGCCGCTGTAGGCCGGCAGGCCGAGCGCACTGCCGATCGTTTGCGCCATCGCTTTGGAGAACAGGAAGCCGCCGCCCCGTTCAGTGTCCTTCCATTCGACGACCTTGAGTTTGGCATCGACGCCCTTGGTCGCCAGCCAGTCGACCGCTTCGGTCTCGCCGCCGACGGCGTCGATCAGTCCGTTGGCGACACCCTGGCGACCGGTGAAGATCGAGCCGTCGGCAAGCGCCAGCGCTTGCTCGCGGGTCATCTTGCGGCGTTCGGCAACGATGCCGACGAACCAGTCGTAGCTGTCGAGGATGAGCTTGCGGACCATGGCGCGCTCGTCGTCATTGGTCGGCTTGAAGGGAGAGGGTGCGGCCTTCAGCGGCGAGGATTTCACTTCCTCCAGCTTGACGCCGAGCTTGTCCATCAGGCCGCTGACGTCGGGATACTGGATCAGCACGCCGATTGAGCCGACGATCGAGGTCTTGCGCGCAACGATGTGATCGGCGGCACTGGCGATCATATAGCCCGCCGATGCGGCGAGCGTGCCGACTTCCGCCACCACCGGCTTGTCGGCAGCCAGCTTGCGCACCTCTTCGTAGATCGATTCACCGCCGACCGTGGTGCCGCCAGGCGAATCGATCGACAGGATCACGGCTTTCACCTTCGACGACAGGCGGATGGTTTCCAGCCGCTTGATCAGTTCCTCGTCCTCGGTGATCGTGCCTTCGATCTTGACCTTGGCGATATGGTCGACCGTCGAGCCGCCGAAATCGTCGTTGTAGAACCAGGCTGAAAGCGCAATCACCCCAAGGGCAACGATGCCGATGGCGACGACGCGCCAGAATGTCAGCTTGCGCCGCAAACGGCGGCGGTCGATCAGGTCGTCGGCTCTCAGTGCCATGGTCAGCCTTTCAGTCGGCGGGAGGAGACGCTTTTAGACCATGATCCTCCCATCTGGAAGCAGTTCTCTTTCCCGGCAGTGTTTGAAATTTGCGGAAACGCCCGATTCTTGGCCGAGTTGTGCAAACGCCCTATATATCGGCAAAAGGCATAGGAGACGTCATGATCGCCAAACACACAACCGCCGAAGATATGGCTCGAACTGTAGGCGTCGACCCGAACACATTCCGCGAAGCGTTGCGTAACGCGAAGCACCCTCGGAAACGCAACACTGATTGGGAAGTGAAAATTGGCAGCCCATCGTATTCGGGAATGCGCACCGTTCTGGTTGGTCTCATACAGCGGAAGGTGGCCTGACGCCGACCGGATCCAAGGCCAGAAAGCGCCCCGCCGACGTGATCGGCAACGCCGTTTGGCACCATGCGCATTGCCAACATCAAGCCGCCGGCCAACGCGCTTGCCTGTTTTCAAATTTCAAACTGAGACACTACCTCTTTCCCACACGATGGGACAATCGGCGCGGATGGTCGAGATAGCCATGCCGCATACACGATCGACCGGGCCGGCCAGGCGGGCATCCGACATCTCCCCTCACGTATTTGCGCAGTCACCGCGAGGTCGGGCGGCGAGACAGACAGCCGATAAATTTTACCCTGCGTGTCTGTTTCTGCTATGAAGAACGGCCAGTTGTGCGGACCTCGTTTTCATCTGTACAAGTGCGGCTGTCACATTTTTGCAGTTTTCGTGGGCTTGTGCTTGCTTGAAGGCGCCGGCGTCCCACCTATAGGCGGTGCTCCCGGGTGGGCAGGGGTTTAGAAGAAAGCAGTGAATGTTAGCGCGACCGAATGAACCGACCGGCGCCGAGATGGAGTTGGTCCCCCAGGCGGACGGCCGGACGCGTGGCGACGCGTTCGACCGCGCGCAACGTCATTCGCGCCGTGTGCGCATTCTCAAGTTTGCCGTGCCACTGGCTGCGGCCCTGATCGCCATCGCTTTCCCGGTCTATTCCTATCTGGCCGCACCCGTCTCCGTGAAGGTCCAGGCGGAAGGCACCGCCTTTTCCAACGGCAAGCTGGTGATGGCCAATCCCAAGCTCAACGGTTTCACCAAGCAGAAACAGCCCTATTCGATGACGGCGTTGCGCGCCATTCAGGATGTCAGCACGCAAGGTATCATCGAACTGGAAGGCATCGACGCCAAGGTGCCGATCGCGCCCGACAATGTGGCGGCGGTCAAGGCCTCGCACGGCACCTACGATCGCGACGGCAATACGATGAACCTGACCAGCGACGTGACGATCACCACAACCGACGGCATGCAGGCCAAGTTCAAATCGGTCTTCCTCGACATGGGCAAAGGCACTATGAAGACGGGAGATCCCGTCGATGTCAGCCGTGGCGGGTCGCGGATCACGGCGGATTCGATGTCGGTCCAGGACAATGGCAAGATTCTGGTCTTCGAGAACAAAGTGCGCGTCAACATCGATTCCGCCGCCTTGAAGACGGCAGAGGGAAACAGCGGAGAAACCAATGCGGCTCAGTAGTTCGACGCGGCTCGCGGCTGCAACTTCAGCGTTGCTGCTGCTCGGACTTGTGCCGTCATTGGCGCAGACCACCAGCCAATCAGGCCTCAAACTGTCCGGCGACAAGCCGATCCAGATCGAGAGCGACAAGCTGGAGGTCCGCCAAGCCGACAGTGTCGCCATCTTCACGGGCAATGTCAGCGTCGTCCAGGGGCCGACATTGATGAAGGCCGGCAAGATGATGGTCTATTACGTCAAGGACCCCAACGCCGGCGCCAAGGGCGCGGAAGCGGCTGGCGCGGCAGCCATGACCGGCTCGGCCAACATCGATCACCTGGAGATTTCCGACAAGGTTTACATCAAGTCGGATGCGCAGGTCGCGACCGGCGATCAAGGCAGCTTCGATATGAAGAGCCAGGTGCTGGTGCTTTCGGGCAAAAAGGTCGTTCTGTCGCAGAACGACAACGTCTTGGTCGGCTGCAAGCTCGTCGTGCAGATGAAAACCGGGCTGGCCCAGGTTGATCCATGCGCTGGGCAACGCGTCCAGATGTCGATCACGCCGCCGCCGAAATCGGGAGCGACGAACCCCTGATGGCCAGCCTGTCGTCGCTGACGGCGCGTCTTCCGGGACGGGCCGCCGGCAAGATTTCGGCGCCGGCCACGGTGACCGTCGATGCGGGAAAGTTCAAGGGAACCCTGATCGCCAAGGGTTTGACCAAGAGCTACAAGGGCCGCAAGGTCGTCAGCGGTGTCACCATCGGCGTGCGTGCCGGCGAGGCCGTCGGATTGCTTGGCCCCAATGGCGCCGGCAAGACGACCTGTTTCTACATGGTTACCGGCCTGGTGCCGGTGGATGAAGGCACGATCGAGATCGACGGCTTCGATGTCACCTCGATGCCGATGTACCGTCGCGCACGCCTCGGTATCGGCTATCTGCCGCAGGAAGCGTCGATTTTCCGTGGCCTCAATGTCGAGCAGAATATCCGTGCCGTGCTGGAAGTGGTCGAAAAGGACCGCAAGGTGCGCGAGCGCAATCTCGACGAACTGCTCGAGGAATTCCACATCAGCCATCTGCGCAAGGCGCCATCCATGTCGCTTTCCGGCGGCGAGCGGCGACGCCTGGAAATCGCGCGTGCGCTGGCGACGCGTCCGGCCTACATGCTGCTCGACGAGCCTTTTGCCGGCATTGATCCGATCGCCGTCGCCGACATCCAGCAATTGGTGCGCCATCTGACGGCGCGGGGCATCGGCGTGCTCATCACCGATCACAATGTGCGCGAAACGCTCGGCCTGATCGACCGCGCCTACATTATCCATGCCGGCCAGGTGCTGACCCATGGAAGGGCCGACGAAGTGGTGGCAAACCCGGATGTGCGGCGGCTTTACCTGGGCGAGGGTTTTACGCTCTGAGCGGTTCGTCGTTTAACGGAAACGCCAGACCGCTTTGTCTTTTCGTCTTGACGCAATTCCCAAGGGAAAGCGCTATGCGCCTTTCCCGGGAAAACCGTCTCTCACTTTTCCTGGAATTGCTCTGAGCGTGAAATTTGTTTCCTGACACGATTTTTGCGGTTCGCCCGGCTCTTTTTCCTCGATTTTGCTCCGAGATAACGCTCCGGTAAGCGGGTTTTGCTAGCAATTGCCTTGACAAGCAAAAGCTGGGCCAGTTTCTATGGCCGGCTGCAAAATTCTCTTCCGGAAGTCCGGATGCGTAGACGAGGCGTTTGAAACCGAACCATGGCGTTGGCGGCCAAACTACAGCTACGACAATCGCAGTCGCTGGTGATGACGCCGCAGCTGATGCAGTCGATTCGGCTGCTGCAGTTCACCCATGTCGAGCTCGAGCATTTCATCGACGAGGAAATCGAGCGCAATCCGTTGCTGGAGCGCGCCGAACCGCAGGACGATGCCGCCGGCGACCAGGCGCAGAAGATCGAGGCGGAGCCGCAAACCACCACTGACGGCGACTGGTTCGAAAACGAGACGCAGTGGAGCGCCGAGGCGATCTCGGACAAGCTCGACACGTCGCTGGAAAACCTGTTTCCCGACGATCCGGGCACCAGTGAGCGGCTCGGTCCGGACCTGACGGCGCAATGGAAATCGGCTTCCGGAAATGGCGCGAGTTCCTCATCCGAGGGTTTTGACGCCGGCGACATGGCGGCTGCGGCGATCACGCTGCGCGACCATGTCGGCGAACAGGTCGCGCTCGCCTTCGCCGACCCGGCCGCGCGGCTGATCGCCGCCGACCTCGCCGACGGCCTCGACGAAAGCGGCTATTTGCGCGCCGACATGGCCGAGATCGCTGCTCGTCTCGGTACGGACGCCGCCGCGGTGGGTAAGGTGCTGGCTGTGTGCCAGACTTTCGAGCCGGCCGGCCTGTTCGCCCGGGACCTCGCCGAATGCCTGTCGCTGCAGCTTGCCGTGCGGGACCGGCTCGATCCGGCAATGAAGGCGCTGATCGCCAATCTCGAACTGCTGGGACGGCGCGATTTCCACGCATTGAAACGGATCTGCGGTGTCGACGAGGAGGACCTGCTCGACATGCTGGCCGAGATCCGGGCACTCGATCCCCGGCCGGGGATGGCGTTTTCGGGCGGCGCCAGCGACGCGATCGTCGCCGATGTCGAGGTGCGTGCGGCCAATGACGGCAGCTGGACGGTCGAACTCAACGCCGAAACGCTGCCGCGGGTTTTGGTCGATCATATCTATTTCGCCCAGGTCTCCCCGCAGGCGAAGAACCAGGCGGAAAAGGATTTTCTGGCCGAATGCCTGCAGAACGCCAACTGGCTGACGCGCAGCCTCGACCAGCGGGCGAAGACCATCCTCAAGGTCGCCTCGGAAATCGTTCGCCAGCAGGATGCCTTCCTCGTCCATGGCGTGCGCCAGCTGAAACCGCTCAACCTGCGCACGGTGGCTGATGCCATCGGCATGCACGAATCGACGGTCAGCCGGGTCACCGCCAACAAATACATGCTGACGCCGCGCGGCGTGTTCGAGCTGCGGTACTTCTTCACCGCCTCGATTGCCGCGTCGGGCGGCGGCGACGCGCATTCCTCGGAAGCCGTGCGCGATCGCATCAAGCAGTTGATCGATGAGGAAAAACCGGTCGACGTGCTTTCCGACGATGCGATCGTCGACATGTTGCGCGAGAGTGGTGTCGATATTGCCAGGCGTACGGTCGCCAAGTACCGGGAAGGCATGAATATTCCCTCCTCGGTGCAGCGCCGGCGCGAGAAACGGGCGCTGGCCAGCGCCGGGCGCTGAGGCGGTCCGATTTTCCACAGGCCCGCACTTCATTGACAAGCCGCGGTGAAGTGGCTAGAAGCCCGCCCGCATGAGACGGGCTAGATGCCTGCATGCGGATGGTCCGTCACGACGTTGGCCTCGGGACGGTCAAAGGGCGGCTTGTGATCAACCGGAAAGTTCGGATTTAAAATCGGCGCGAGTGACGCCGCAAAGCTTGTGCGCACGGATCACGAGTATAAACTCGGGCCAGTTTGAAGCCTGAGCAAGGAAGGTCAGTTTTCAGATGAATCTGCGCATATCGGGAAAACACATGGATATCGGCGATGCGTTTCGTACACGCATCAACGATCGTGTCGGCGAAGCGATCGGCAAATATTTCGATCGCGGCTTTGCCGGACACGTCACGGTCATCAAATCGGGCTCGCGCTACTCGGCGGATTGCATGATCCGGCTGGATTCCGGCGCTTCGCTGCAGGCCACCGGCGATGCCCAGGATCCGACGCTTGCCTTTGAGGCGGCGGCGGATCGTCTGGAGACCCGGCTGCGGCGTTACAAGCGCCGGCTGAAATCACACAATTCGGGCGCCGCCAATGGCGAACCGACCGACATTGCCTATACGGTGATGGCGCCGCTTGCCGATGACGACGAGGACATTCCGGAGAATTTCGCCCCCGCCATCGTCGCCGAATCAACCATGACGCTGAAGACCATGTCGGTGGCGTCGGCGGTCATCGAGCTCGACACCAAGGACAGCCCGGTCTTCGTCTTCCGCAACGCCGGAAACGACCATCTCAACATCGTCTATCGCCGGCCCGATGGAAACATCGGCTGGATCGACCCGTCCACGACCAAGGTCGCACAAGCGTGACGACAACAGTCGCACGGGCGTGACGACAGGAGTCGCACGGGGATAAAAGCCGGCCGCACGAGGGTGAGGACTGGTGACGGCAGGCGAACAAGGGATTTTCAAGCATGGATCTGAGCGATCTTATCAACGTTCCGGCGATATTGCCGGCGTTGAAGGCGAACTCCAAGAAGCAGCTGCTGCAATTGCTGTCCGAACGGGCAGCTGCGATTTCGGGCATTCCGGAGCGGGAAGTGTTCGACACCATCCTGCAGCGTGAGCGGCTGGGCTCGACCGGCGTCGGCAACGGCATCGCCATTCCGCACGGCAAGCTGGCCGGCGTGAAGCGCATCGCCGGGGTTTTCGCCCGACTGGAGACGCCTGTCGATTTCGAATCGCTGGACGATCAACCGGTCGATCTGGTGTTTCTGCTGCTGGCGCCGGAAGGGGCGGGCGCCGACCATCTCAAGGCTTTGTCGCGCATCGCGCGGGTGCTGCGCGACGCCGACACGGTGGCCAAGATCAGGGGTACGCGCGACGCCGCGGCGATCCATGCGCTGCTGTCGGACACCCAGGCCTCGCACGCGGCCTGATATTATCTGTTTTTACGCAATTCCGGACGGAAAACCGTTACACACTTTTCCTGGAATTGCTTTGAATTGAGGCGACCTCAAGGGCCGCCATGGGCGGCCCTTTCCGTTTCAGCGGAAATTGCTGTCAGTGAATGGCGACCGTGGTCAGGTCGTTTTCCATGGCGCCGGCCAAAGCGCGGTCACGCGCGTCGGAAAGCAGGATCGGCTGGCCATTGGCGGCAAACAGCGCCCACAGTTCCATGCCGGGAGCGATTTCGCCGAGATTCGGGAAACGGCCGAGCAATTCGTCGCTCGAGACCTTTCTGAGATAAGCGACCGAGCCCTCGCCGAGATGGGCGAATTCGCCATTGGTCATGGTGATATTTTCAGTTCTGGTCATTTCAAAGCCTCCTTGGCGCGAGGACGCCGCTCAAGGCCATCCCGCATGAGAGCCATCGGTAAAGATCAGTCTTTCACCGATATGTTTATTTTCCGTACCAGCCGTTCGGACTCCGGCCGATCGAGGTCGATCGACAAAAGGCCGTTCTTCAGCTCCGCCGCGATCACCCGCATGCCGTCGGCCAGCACGAAACAGCGCTGGAACTGGCGCGCGGCGATGCCGCGATGAAGAAATTCGCGCTCGGTGTCGTCGGTCTGACGGCCGCGCACGACCAGCTGGTTTTCCTCCGTGGTGACATCGAGATCGCTTTCGGCGAAACCGGCGACCGCCAATGTGATGCGCAACCTTTCGGTCTTGCCGTCGGCGCCGCTGAGGCGTTCGATGTTGTAGGGGGGGTAGCTGTCACCGGACTTCGCCAAGCGTTCCAGGGTCTTTTCCATGGCGTCGAAACCAAGGAGAAGCGGGCTGGAAAAGGGCGTCATTCGGCTCATGTTACACTGTCCTCTCAAGAGCGACATAAAGTGGAAAAACCCAGATGGCATTTTTCCCGATGGTCTTGATATGGTCCGCCCCGCGACCAAGTTCAAGCCGTCAAAAGACCCGCCCAAAAAGACCAGGTCGTGGACTCACAGGAATGATCGACATGGCGCTTGAAACGGCAAGCAGATGCAAGGAGAAGCGCGCAGGTCGGGATTGTCTTCCCCGGTCGAGCGGTTTGACATCGCAGCTCGCTGCCGCCTCGGCGTCATTTGGATGTTTCGATCAGATTCATTCAGGTCCACGGCCTCGCCAAACAAGGAATTGAAATGCCCCAATCACGCAAGATCATCATCGACACGGATCCCGGCCAGGATGATGCCGTCGCCATTTTGCTGGCGCTCGGCAGCGCCGAACTGGAGATCGTCGGCATCACAGCGGTTGCCGGCAACGTGCCGCTGAAGCTTACCGAAAAGAACGCCCGCAAGATCTGCGAGCTGGGTGGCCGGCCTGATATCAAGGTCTATGCCGGCGCCATCCGGCCCCTGATGCGCGAACTGGTCACCGCCGAGGAAGTGCATGGCAAGACCGGCCTCAACGGACCGCAATTGCCCGAACCGACGATGAAGCTGCAGGACCAGTACGCGGTCGATTTCATCGTCGAGACGCTGATGACGGAAGAGAGCGGCACGATCACGCTCTGCGCGCTCGGGCCGCTCACCAACATTGCGCTGGCGCTGATCCGCGAGCCGCGCATCGTACCGCGCATCAAGGAAATCGTGCTGATGGGCGGCGGCTTCTTCGAAGGCGGCAATGTCACCCCGACCGCCGAATTCAACATCTATGTCGACCCGCAGGCCGCCGATGTCGTGTTCAAATCCGGCATCCCGATCGTGATGATGCCGCTCGACGTCACCCACAAGGCGCTGACCACCGCAAAGCGTACGCAGGCCTTCCGCGCGCTCGGCACCAAGGTCGCCAACGCCACTGCCGAGATGCTGGAATTCTTCGAGCGTTTCGACGAGGAGAAGTACGGCACCGACGGCGGGCCGCTGCACGACCCCTGCGTCATCGCCTATCTGTTGAAGCCGGATCTGTTCAAGGGCCGCAACTGCAATGTCAGCGTGGAAACCAATTCGGAACTGACCATGGGCATGACCGTGATCGACTGGTGGGGTGTCACCAAGCGGCCGAAGAACGCCATGGTGATGCGCGACATCGACCATGACGGCTTCTTCGCCCTGCTGGTGGAGAGGTTGGGGCGGCTTTAGGGCCCTCTTTGCCTTCTCCCCTTGTGGGAGAAGGTGGCCGAGCGTAGCTCGGTCGGATGAGGGGTGCCCCAGCTTGGCACCGACGGTGATCTGTCACGCACCCCTCAACCGTCTCGGCGCTGCGCGCCGATCCACCTTCTCCCACAAGGGGGAAGGAAAAGGCGCTTACTTCGATCGCGAAAACGCCAGCCACAGGCCGCCGCCGACCATGAAGCTGCCGCTGATCCTCGACAAAAGCTTGATGCGGCTGGCCGACAGCAGACGCCCGGCGCGGCCGGCGGCCAATGCATAGGTCGAATCCGACATGGCAGCGAAGATCATGGCGGTCAGGCCCATGACGGCTATCTGCAGCGAGTAGTTGCCTTGCGGCGAAATGAACTGCGGAAAGAAGGCGCCGAAGAAGATCAGCGTCTTGGGGTTGCTGAGCGCCACCAGCAGACCCTGCAGGAAGAAGCCGCCGCGCGGTTTCCTGGCGGTTCCATCCGCGTTCAGCGTGCCCTTGGAACGGAACATCTGCGCGCCCATCCAGATCAGATAGGCGGCGCCGATCAGCCTGACCCATTCGAACCAATGGCCCATGCCCGCAATCAGCGTGTTGAGGCCGATGCCGACGATGGCGATCATCACGGCAAGCCCGGCCTGCGTGCCGGCCACATTGGCGAGACCGGCGCGGGAGCCATGGCGAATGCTGTTGGCGATGATCAGCGTGACCGTCGGACCCGGTACCAGGATGATGACGATGCAAGCAAGGACATAGGCGGCGTAGAGTTCGAGCGACATGATTTTTCCCTGGGAATGCCGACGATGCGGCGCAGCTGAGGACAATCAATGCATGGCGGCGCTGCCGATGCAAGCCGATGCGCGAAGCGCCGCGACAGGCCGGTGCATGCGGCTCAGGCGCTGGCGCCGGACTGCCAGGGCAGCGTCGCCTCATAGGCCGCCGCCGCCTTCAGCACGGCAAGGTCGCCGCGTGGCCGGCCGATCAGCTGCATGCCCATCGGCCTAGCCTTGTCGTCGAAGCCGACCGGCACGTTGACCGCCGGGCAGCCGCCCAAGGTCGCGAAAGCGGAAACCTGCATCCAGCGGTGGTAGCTGTCCATTGCGCGTCCGGCGACCTCGCGGGGCCAATGCGTGCTTACATCGAAGGGGAAGACCTGCGCGGTCGGCAGCGCGATGAGATCATAGCGGTCGAAAAGCGACAGCAGCATGCGATGCCAGGACGTGCGGATGACCGACGCCGCGCGAATCTGCGGCGCCGTCAGCCGCATTGCGTTCTCCACCTCCCAGATGGCCTCCGGCTTGAGCAGGCCGCGCTTGGCGGGATCGTCATAGTGGGTTTTGAGCGCGCAGCCGCTGCTGGCCTGGCGCAGCGTCACGAAGGCCTGCCACAGCGCTTCGAAGTCGAAATCCGGCAGCAGCGGTTCGGTCACGAAGGACGCTTGCGCGAACCGGCCAAGGGCTGCTTCGCACAGATCGAGGATGCCGGGTTCGACCGGCAGATGGCCGCGGAGGTCACCAAACCAGGCGATGCGGCCGCCAGTCGCTGCCATGCCGAGCCCTTCGAGGAACGAGCCCGGTTTCTCATAGGACAATGGCGCGTGCGGGTGGTAACCGGCCTGCACATCGAGTAGCAGCGCCATGTCACGGACGTTGCGGCCCATCGGCCCGTCGACGCCCATCTGCGCATGAAAAACCTCAAAGTCGGGTCCGCCGGGGACAAGTCCTTGCGACGGGCGGAAGCCATAGACATTGTTCCAGGCGGCCGGATTGCGCAGCGAGCCGCCGAAGTCGCTGCCATCGGCGACAGGCAGCATGTCGAGCGCCAGCGCCACAGCCGCGCCGCCGCTCGAGCCGCCGGCGGTCAGGGCCGGATCGAAGGCGTTCAGCGTCGGTCCGAACACGCTGTTGTAGGTGTTGGAGCCAAGGCCGAATTCGGGGACGTTGGTCTTGCCGATGATGATGGCGCCGGCGTCGCGGATGCGCTCGACAAAGAAATCGTCTTCCTGAGGCACGAAATCGGCGAAGATCGGCGAGCCGAGGGAGGTTCTGAGGCCCGTGGTCGAGGCGAGATCCTTGATGGCGATCGGCAGGCCGAAGAGCGGGCCGGCTTCGACACTTTTCCGCCTGATATCGGCGGCATCGGCTTCGCGCAAGATGTCGCCGCGGTCGCGCAACGAAACGATGGCGTTGACCAGCGGGTTGACCGCCTCGATGCGGTCGAGGAATGCCGTCACCACCTCGCGCACGGAAAGTGTCTTTCGGCGGATAGCGGCGGCGAGCTCGACCGCGGACAGGCGGCAGATGTCGCCGGTCGGGGGCACGGCATGTTTCGTTTGAGGGCGCAGCATCTCAATGGGTTTCCTGCAACGCCTGATCGACATCCCTGGCCAGCGGGATCGCCGGCTGGGCGCCAGGCTTCAGGCAGGCCAGCGAGCCGGCCGCGCCGGCGCGCACCAGCGCCTGTTCGAGCGTGAGGCCCGACGACAGCCCGGCGGCAAAATAACCGCAGAACGTATCGCCGGCGCCGACCGTGTCGACAGGGGTGATTTTCAGGGCCGGAACGGTGAGGAAATCGCTCGGCGTCGCCGCCATCACGCCATCGCCGCCGAGCGTGACGACGATGGTGCGGCCGGTTTTCGCGGCGAAGTCGCGCATGCGTGCCGCCCGGTCGCGGCCATTTAGGGCCAGCGCTTCGCCATAGAGGTCGAATTCGGTTTCGTTGGCGACGGCATAATCGGCCTTGGCGAGAAAGGCCGCTGCCTTGCCCTGGAAAGGGGCTGTGTTGAGCACGGTGATGGCGCCGGCCGCTCTTGCCTGGTCAAGCGCTGCATCGACGGTCGCCAGCGGGATCTCATGTTGCAGCAGGACGACATCGCCCTTTTTCAGGAAGGCCTTGGCGAGGTCGCCAGGCAACACGGAAGCGTTGGCGCCGGGCACCACCGCGATGATGTTCTCGCCATCGTCGCCGACCATGATCAGCGCCGTACCGGTCGAGGCGAAGGTCTCGGCAACACCCGACAGGTCGACCTTGCCGTCGCGCAGCAGCGCCAGCGCCTCGGCAGCGAAGCTGTCCTTGCCGACGGCGCCGACCATGCGCACCGAGGCGCCGGCGCGCGCGGCGGCCAGCGCCTGGTTGGCACCCTTGCCGCCGGGAGCGGTGGTGAAGGCCGAGCCGCCTACCGTCTCGCCGGGGCTCGGCAAGCGGTCGACATTGGCGATAAGGTCGAGGTTGATCGAGCCGATGACGATAATCAAGCAACGCCTCCTGGCAGCGCAAATTCAAAGTGTCGGAGCGGCCTTTGTGCGTCCGGGCGAACGCAGGTCGTTCCAATAGCGCGGGAAGCTAACCTGTAAGGCCGCGGCTTGCCAGACCACGCGAATGGTCCAGCTCGATTTGAGGTATCGCGGCTTATTCACAGCGCACGGTGACCGTGCCCTGATAGTTGCCGGCGGGAAAGATACCGCTCGACTTGGTGGCGGTGAGGTCGACCTGCATGGGGTGGGTGCCATTGACAACCCGCTGCGGCACACTTCCGTTGATGTCGACCCCCGAGCCATCGAGGCGGAAGACCGAAGCGAAGGTCACGTTGGTGCCGCCGCCGCTCGGCGCGGACGAGAATGCGGCTGGCGCCGGCGCCGAAACCGAATAGCAGTCCAGCAGGTTGAACAAGGAGCACAGCAGCGAGCTTGCCACGATCGTGGCGCTCGCACTCGATCCGCCTGCCTGTTTGGAGCCCAGTATGCCGATGGCTGGATTTGCGGTCATCGTTCCGGACGCCCCGACCATGATGGTGCAGGTGCCGATGATCGCCGCCTGCACCGGAAGGCAAAAGCCGGCAAGTGCTGCCATGGCAAGCAGCGCGCTGCTATTTCTTCTTCTTTTTCTTGCCATCGCTTCCGGTCCTGATGCTCCAGCCTTCGTTGGCCCATCCAGGCGATGCGGCCGCGGGAGCGGTGGCGGCAATGCTCGCCGTCTGGCCGTCGGCGCCAAGGCCCATTTTGAGGAGTTTCAGCTCCAGCTGCAGCCGCTCGACCTCAAGCTCGTAGAGGCGGCTGCAATCGACGCGCTTGGGCGTACGCCCGATCGGGATCACGACGCGGCCGTAGGTGGCGACGTCATTGTTCGACTGGTTGTTGCCTCTGATGACGCCGAGATCGACATACGCGCCGGAACCGGACACGGCGGAACGGCAAGTGGTGCCGTCCGCGGCATGGACCTCGTCCTGGCCCTGGGGCAAGGTGACACCGGGCAGGTTGAAGCCGCTCTCGTTCTGGTTGAGGTTGTAGATGTCCTCGGCCCCGGCCGGCGAGACATTCGCCGACGCAGCCGCGAGCGCGACTATCAGGATTTGCGGCGCCCAAAAAACTTTCCGCATATCTGTGCCCTTATCTGCGTCTGTTGATTGGGAAAGGGGATGCTTTCGGTACAGATACGCACTTTACGCTCGGCGGCGCCGCCAAAGGGCACGACCACAAGGACAGGACGGGACGCCTGGGAAGCCAGCTGGAAGACATTTGGAGAGATCCTGGCGTCTACCGGCTGAAAATCCTGGTCGTAGACGTGTATTTCGACCCGGATCTTCCGGTCGTAGGGATTGGCTGGGAAAACGCGGACCGCGAAGACGTCGGTGAAGCTGTTGACCTCGCCACGCATCGGCGACATCGACTGCGCCTTGGCGGCAATGGGCGCCAATCCGACGGCCAGTGCCGTCGCCAGGATTCGAGCATGTTTCAAGGACCCCTCCTTCGCTGCGGCGTCATTCGCAGCGCAGCGTTACCGTTGCCTGATAGTTGCCGTTGGCGAAGCGGTTGCTGCCGCCCTTGGTGCCGGCGAGGTGGACCGAGACGAGGTCGGCGCCGGGGGTGCTGATGCTGGTGGCCGAGCCGGTCTCAACGATAGAGTGCGCACCAGCGGCGGAGTAGGTCGGTGTCCAGGTCGTCGATGTGCTGTCGGCCGATGGCACCGTCGTGGTGGTGACCGGATCGACGCTGAGCGACACACCTCCGGTCGTCGTCAGCGTCACGGTTCCGGCAGAACCGCCGCTGTTGTGGGAGCTGAGGGACTGGAGATCGGGACTGACCGTCATCGTGCCGTTGGTGGCAACGACAAGCGTGCAGGTCGGCGCGATCGTGCCATTGAAAATGACATTCTGCGTCGTGGCCAACGCGGTCTGGTCTATGCTGGCAACCAGCAGAACTGCGCCGAAGGCGGCGCGAAGCAACGTCATCGAGACCTCCTATTAAGCCGGATCGCCCGAATTAATATGGGTCATCATCACTTTATCGTGGTTAATTTAGGGTTAACTAAAATAACATTTGAAAATAACAAACATGGGAACCAGAGGTTGCCCTCGGTTGTATGCAAGCAAAACGAAACAGAAAACTTAATTATACTTAATGTCGATATCTATATATTCCTTCGGCAATAATTGGAAAATCGATGTTCACGACACCTGCCCGGCTTCCCAGCCCAGGATGGCGCGCTTGCGGGTCAGGCCCCAATGATAGCCGGTGAGGTCGCCGGATTTGCCGATGGCGCGGTGGCAGGGCACCACGAAAGAGAGCGGATTGGCGCCGTTGGCGGCGCCAACGGCACGGCTGGCGGACGGCGCGCCGATGCTGGCGGCGATCGAGGAATAGGTGCGGGCCTTGCCAATCGGGATCTTGAGCAGCGCCTCCCAGACACGAACCTGGAAGTCGGTGCCGATCATGACGACATGCAGCGGTTGGTCGGGGCGCCACAGCGTCGGGTCGAAGATGCGCGCGGCGTAGGGGCCTGTGGCAGTCATGTCCTCGACATAGAGGGCGTTCGGCCAGCGGCTGGACATGTCGGCGAAGGCGGCGCGCTCCTCGCCGGGGTCGCTGAAGGCGAGGCCGGCAAGCCCGCGGTCGGTGGCCATGATCAGGGCGGTGCCGAAGGGCGAGGAATGGTAGCCGTAGCGGATGGTGAGCCCGGCGCCGCGCGTCTTGTAGTCGCCCGGCGACATCGCCTCATGGGTGACGAACAGGTCATGCAGCCGGCCCGGGCCGGACATGCCCAATTCGAACGAGGTCTCGAGCAGCGGCATGCCGGAATCGAGCAGCCTGCGCGCATGATCCAGTGTCACCGCCTGCAGGAAGGCCTTGGGCGACAGGCCGGCCCAGCGGGTGAAGAGTTTTTGCAAGCCGGTCGGCGTTTCGCCGACCTCCTCGGCCAGCTCTTCGAGGGAAGGCTGGTCGCGATAGTCGAGGCTGATCTTCTCGATGGCACGGCGCACGATTTCATAGTCGTTGCCTTCAGGCGTGATGTCCTTGTTGAACACTGCTGTGTGTGTGCTCATGGAACTGTCTCCTTGAGCCGGAATATCGCCCCTTGGGGCGTCGATCGCCACCCGAAACTTGCCTTCTTGCGGCGCATACCCAGATAGACACGGGATTCGAGCCCAGGAGTCGCTCATGGCCGACGAAAAAGTAAATCTCACCGGGGCAAAGGAGACCTTGCTGATGACGCTCTACGGCAAGGCGCTGGAGAGCCGGTTGCCGGATTCGCTGCTTAGGGATCATTTCGCCGACGAGGCGGTTCGCAAGATCGACTATGATTTCTCCCGGCTCAAGGTCGACGACAATCTCGGTGTCGGCCTGGCGATCCGGGCAAAGACGCTGGACGTCCGCGTGGAGGACTTTCTCGCCAGAAATCCCGATGCGATCGTGCTGCATCTTGGTTGCGGGCTCGATACGCGCATCTTCCGTGTCGATCCACCATCAGGCGTGGACTGGTTCGATGTCGACTACCCCGAGGTCATCGAGCTCAGGCGCAGGCTTTACCCGTCCCGCGGGCAATATCATCTGGTGGCTTCGTCGGTGACCGAGCCGGATTGGCTCGCTGAAGTGCCCCGCAATCGCTCGGCGATCGTGGTGGCGGAAGGACTGACGCCCTATCTCCCAGCCGAAGAGGGGCCACGCCTGTTAGCGCGGCTCGTCTCGCATCTTGCCAGCGGCGAGCTGATGTTCGACGCCTACAGCCGTTTCGGCCTGAAGCTGCTTCGCCTCAATCCGACCATCAAGGCGACGGGCGCCGAGGTCCACTGGGCCATCGACGATCCGCACGAACTGGAGCTGGCTGTTCCGAAGCTGCGATTCGTCGAGGACATCTCGGCCTACAAGCCCGAACACGCCGCCCGCATGGGCTGGTCCGCGAAACTGTTCATCCGCCTGTGGAGACACATTCCTGCATTGCGAAAGGTCGGCAGGCTTTTGCGCTATCGGTTCTGAGGCACTTTTTGCCGCAATTCCCCAGGGAAGCGCTGCGCGCTTTTCCCGGGAAAACCGCTTCACACTTTTCCTGGAACTGCTTCTAGCGCGTCTTGGCGGTCGCCAGCGCGCGTGAAAAAGCCGTGGCAAAGCTTTCTCGGGAGGCTGGGTCCAGGAACGATCCGATCGGCACGTTCTGGCCTTGCCCTTCAACCGTCATCCTGGTGATGCCGATCTCGGTGTGACGAGCGACCGAAAACCGCGCCCAGAACGGATTGAAGCGATGCGCTTCCGATTTTCCGGAGGGTGCTGTCTTGCGGATGTCGAGGCTGGTGCGCGAGACCGAGACTTCCTCGCGTGCGCGGGCGGCCCGGTAGTTGGCGCGAAAGGCGATGTAGACGGCGACCACGTCGAGACCGAAGAAGCCGAACACCGGCCAGGCACCGCGCGACAGGAAAAACGCACCTGTCACCAGCCAGCCGAACAGCAGCGCGCCCATCAGGATGAAGAAGCCTGTCCGGCCCAGCGACCGGTGCGGGGTCAATAGCGCCTGAAAGAATGGCTCGTCGGCCTGAAACGAGGCGTTTGTGTCGCTCATGAGGGGATATTATAGGAGGGAAATGGCGAGCCCCAAGTCCAAAGATTCTTCCATGTCCAAAAAAGAGCTGTTGCCCGGACGGCGCGATGGGTCGAACGCCAAGCCGCGCCCGCGGCCGGTGCGGCGCACTTCGCGCTACAGCCCGGCCGAAGTGCACGAGATATTCCGGCGCTTCTCCGTCCAGAGGCCCGAGCCGAAGGGCGAGCTCGAACATGTCAACGCCTTCACGCTGCTGGTCGCGGTGGTGCTGTCGGCGCAAGCGACCGATGCCGGCGTCAACAAGGCGACGCGGGCGCTGTTCAAGATCGCCGATACGCCGCAGAAGATGCTGGCGCTGGGCGAAGCCAAGGTCGGCGAGTACATCCGCACCATCGGGCTCTGGCGCAACAAGGCGAAGAATGTGATTGCGCTGTCGCAAGCGCTGATCCGCGACTATGGCGGCGAGGTGCCTGACGACTGCGATGAATTGGTCAAGCTGCCGGGCGTCGGGCGCAAGACCGCCAATGTCGTGCTCAACATGGCCTTCGGCCAGCACACGATGGCTGTCGACACGCATATCTTCCGCATCGGCAACCGGCTCGGGCTGGCGCCCGGCAAGACACCGGAACAGGTCGAGCAGGGGCTGCTCAAGATCATCCCGGACGAATATATGCGCCACGCGCATCACTGGCTGATCCTGCATGGTCGCTATGTCTGCAAGGCGCGCCAACCGGATTGCACGGCCTGCGTCATCGCCGACATTTGCAAGGCCGAGGTGAAGACGACCGACGTGCCGGCACCGCTGGTACCGATCGCGCCCCTTGAAATGGCTTCAGCGGCAGATCAGTAGCCGTAGCCGCGCGCCATCGCCGCGGCGAAGACCGGGATCAGCAGGAAGACGAAAGCCTCGGCGCGGATGTAAGTCTTCACGGACGCAAGCTCGGTCGCCGGCACCAGGAACGAGGGATTGGCGCTTGCCTGCCTGTTCCAGGAAATGAAGCGGACGGTCGGGATGATCGACAGCAGGCCGACAACGCCGAACGCCGCCATCTTGGCCCAGAACACCCAGTTGTAGACGTAGAATTCCCAGCCCTTGAGGCCGTAGAAGACGCGGCCGATGCCGACGATGATGATCAGCGTGGCGATGATGCCATAGTGGCGATCGATGCCGGCGAGCCGCTTGAGCGTGGCAGCGGCCAGATCGCCGCGGATCAGCACGAATTCGGCGCCGATGATCCCTGCCAGTGAAAACACCAGCACATGATGGAAGATCGCAAGCACAAGATCGGTGGCGTCCATGCTTTTTTCCCTTGGGTCTGACGGCGCCGCCCCGCGCCTGAAAAAGGATCACGCTGCTAGTGTGAATCAGCCTGTCGCGAAAATAACACCGTCGCGCAAGATTCCCATAGTGGAGCCTGGATGATGGGCCGCGTTGCCCTGGCCCTTGCACCAGACCGGCGATTTGCTAAGCGCTGACAATCCGTGCGAGGGCAGATCCCATGAACAATTCACCAGCGACCAGTGCTCCTGTCATCGAGACGAAGCGAACCATCCTGCGGGCACACCAGCTTGGCGATTTCGAGGCCTATGCCGCGATGTGGACCGATCCCGTCGTCACCCGTTTCATCGGCGGCAAGCCGCGCACGCGCGAAGAGAGCTGGATGCGCTTCCTGCGTCACGCCGGCCTGTGGTCGCTGCTCGGCTACGGTTTCTGGGCGATCGAGGAGAAGGCGACGGGCCGTTTCATCGGCGAGGCCGGTTTTCACGATCTCAAGCGCGATATGGAGCCGTCGATCGAGGGCATTCCCGAAGCCGGCTGGGCGCTGGTTCCGGCCGTGCACGGGGCGGGCTTCGCCACCGAGGTTGTTGGCCGCGTGCTCGCATGGGGCGAAGAGACGTTCGGGCGCGAGAAGACCGTCTGCATCATCGATCCGGAAAACGTAGCTTCGCTGAGGGTCGCGGCGAAGTGCGGTTTCCGGGAAGTGGTGCAGACCACCTATCACGACGCCCCGACCATCCTGCTGGCGCGGTGACCCTAGAGCCGGCTCTAATCAAAGGGATAGAGCATGATGTCGTCCGAAAAACCGCTTCACACTTTTCGGCATCATGCTCCAGGCGGCGTCATCGACTGGACATACCTGCTCTGTTAGCTTCGAGCACAGTGCGAAGGGGGAGACGATCGATGCGTGCATTCAAGACGACAGCTCTAACGTTTTTCTGGGCGGTGCTGGTGCTCATGCTGGCCGGACGGCTGGCGGCAGCCGACGCGACGGCGCCGACCGCCGATATCGAGGGCGCCGCCGACAACCATCTCGCCAAGCGCTACGAAGGCTCGTTCATCGTCTCCTATGAGAAACTGGCCTTCACGGATTTCAGCGTGCCGCTGTCGCCGCTGAAGCCGAGCGCGGACCCCGACGCGCGCGATGCGATGAACAATCGTGTCTTCGCACCCGACAAGAAGGCCGAGGTCGAGGGCGCTTTGACCCGCATCGCCTATGTGCTGCCGGCCGAGCGTTCGCCGCTCGAAGTGCTGCGCAACTATCAGGATGTGATCGCGGCGGCCGGCGGCGAAATCCTGTTCGAATGCAAGAAGGAGGAATGCGGTGGCGCCGCTGACCGCTCGTCGAGCGGCGGGGGCGGCGACATGAGCCTGACGATGTATTCCTTCCATGAGAGCGATCTGAAGGACGCGGCATTCTCCAATGGCGCCTGCGCACTGACCTCCGGCATCAACGACCAGCGCTATTTCTCGGCCAAGGTGCCGCAGGACGGCGGCGACGCCTATGTGACCGTGCAGACCTATTCGATGACCGACGATCTCTACTGCAAGGAGCTCAACGGCCGCACCGTTGCCATCGTCCAGGTGCTGGAACCCAAGGCGCGCGACAAGAAGATGGTGGTGGTCGAGGCGGCCAAGATGGCGGATTCACTCTCCGCCACCGGCAGCATTTCACTCTACGGCATCTTCTTCGACACCGACAAGGCCGACATCAAGCCGGAGTCGGAACCAACGCTGAAGGAAATTTCGACGCTGCTGGCCAACGACCCTGATATGGCCGTGATCGTCGTCGGCCACACCGACAATCAAGGCGCCTTCGACTACAATCTCGACCTGTCGTCGCGACGGGCGCAAGCGGTCAAGGCGGCACTTGTGTCGAAATACGGCATCGACGGGGCGCGGCTGACCGCTGCTGGCGCCGGCATGATGGCGCCTGTCGCCAGCAATGATGATGACGCGGGCCGCGCCAAGAACCGCCGTGTGGTTCTGGTCAAGTTGAACTGAAGCGAGTCTTCCGAACGAGGACGCATTCTAGCTGGCCTTGCTGCGCAGCTTTTGCGCCAGATCGACCCATGGATCGGTGACGATCTCTGCGGCCGGCGCGACGCTTTTGCAGAGCAATGCCGTTGAAGCGTCAAACGGCTGAGGCCTGGCGATCGCATAGCCCTGGGCATAGTCGACGCCGATCTTTTTCAGCGCCGCAATGATGCCGTTGCTTTCGACGAACTCGGCGATGGTTCGCTTGCCCATGACCTTGCCGATGTGATGGATCATCTCGACCATGGCGTGGTCGATGCGGTCTTCCAGCATGTCCTTGACGAAGCTGCCGTCGATCTTGAGGTAGTCGACGGGCAGGTGCTTCAGATAGGCGAAGGACGACATGCCCGAGCCGAAATCGTCGAGCGCGAAGCGGCAGCCCAAGCCGCGCAGATCAGCGATGAAGCGCATGGCATTGTTGAGATTGGCAATGGCGCTGGTTTCGGTGATCTCCAGGCAGATCATGGCAGGCGAAATGCCATGGACGAGGAACTGTTCGCGCAGGAAGCCGAGGAATGTCTCGTCACCAAAAGTCGCTCCGGAAAGATTGATGGCGCAGGTGGAGATCGGAGCCGTGCGCGGATCGGCCTGCCGCGCGGCCAGGATGGCGAACGTGTTGCGGACCACCCAGCGGTCGATCGATGGCATCAGGCCATAGCGCTCGGCCGCGGGAATGAAGCTTTGCGGGGTGACGAAGCTGCCGTCTTCACTGGTCAGCCGCAACAGGATCTCGACATGTACACCTGCTTCGGCGGCGTCATCGTCGAGCGGCCAGATTTCTTGGGCATGAAGCCTGAAGCGGTTTTCTTCGAGGGCGGCGTGCAGGCGCTGTACCCAGGCCATCTCGCCGAAGCGCTCCTGCAGGGCCATGTCGCCATCGCTGTGGATCTGGACGCGGTTGCGGCCCTTTTCCTTGGCCATGTAGCAGGCGACGTCGGCGGCCCTGAGCGTTTCCTCGATCGTCACTCGCGCATCGGCGATCTGCACCATGCCGATGCTGACGCTGGTGTTGAAGGGCCTGCCGTCCCAGGCGAAATGCAGGTCTTGCACGGCTGCGCGCAGCCGTTCGGCGATGTCGGCCGCACTGTCGGCATCGCAATCGACGAGCAGCACGCCGAACTCGTCGCCGCCCAGCCGGGCCAGCACATCGCCTGGCCGCAATTCGTTGGTCAGCCGCGCCGAAATCCGGCGCAGCAGCTGGTCGCCGGCAGCATGGCCGCAGGTATCGTTGACCAGCTTGAACTGGTCAAGGTCGAGATACATCAGCGCGTGCTGGCGGGGCCGGTCCGCCAAGTCTGCGATCGTTCTTTCCAGCCGGCTTTCGAAGTCGCGTCGGTTGGCCAGTCCGGTCAACGCATCATGCGATGCCTGCCATGAGAGCCGTTCGATGTAGTCCTCTTCGCGCGTCATGTCGTGGAAGGCGAGCACCGCGCCGACGACGTGGCCGGAAACGAGCAGCGGCGCACCGGTCAACGCGACGGGAACAACCGATCCGTCCGGCCGCTGCAGCAATTGCGGACGCGCGCTGGAACGGCGCGGTTCCCCGGCCAGCAGGCGCTCGATCAGCCTGACATCCTCGACGCTGGTATCCTTGTCCACAAGGCGAAACAGCGACTCGATCGGCTTGCCTCGGGCGGCACTGAGCGGACATGCCAGCAATCTTTCGGCGACGGCGTTCATGTAGTCCAGCCGCCCGTCGGCGCCGGTGCTGATCACGGCCTGCCCGATCGAAGCCAGGGTGATCTGCGCGCGCTCACGCTCGGCGTTCAGCGCCAACTGGAAGGCCTGGCGCTGCGCCAGGAGTTTGCGCGTCCGCCACACGGCAAGCAGGATCAGCAAGGCGGCGGTGACGAGATTGGCAAAGGTGAGCAGCATCTTGATGAAGCGCGATCCCTCGCCGAGGCTGTCCGAGAAGGCCTTGGAAAGTGGGGTGATCTGATGATCGAGCCGGTGGATCTCCGCCTTCCAGGCGCTGATCTCAGCCGTCGATACCGGACCCTTGCCGAGCGTCTCGTGCATGGCGTCGCCAAGTTGCTGGATGGCGAGGATCATGGTGTCGGCAGCCGTCCAGTGCCGGATGGCGGCATCAAGATAGCTGAAGCCGCGGAAATTCTGGAACAGCCAGATCATCCCGGTCACGTCGTCGGGGTGGTTTCTGCCCTGCAGGAAGCCGGTGCGCGCCGCGTTGGTGTCGGGCTCGGGCTGCTCAAGCGCTAGGCGTGCCGAACGATCGGCCAGCGGAACGGCGATCGCTCCACGGTACTCGCTGAAGAATTCCTCGCTGCCGGTGCCGGCATAGAGGCTGAGAAAATAGATGGCGTGCTTCTGTCCCTTGGACCACTGGCTCTCGCCGCCGACATAGGCGCGAACCGCCGACAGCGTGTAGAGGCTGAGGCTGGCAACCAGCGCCTGAGCAAGAACGACGGCAATGAACGGCCAGACGAGCCCGAGGAGACGGGGGCTTGCGTCCATCGATGACAGCTTCATCGAATTTCCATGGACTTGCCATGATCCCTGTCAGCGTGTCTGTCCGACGGTTTCATCCGTCGGTTGAGACTGTGTTTGTCCCTCATGTCGCTCAGCTGGCGACAACAATCCGGTTATCATGGGGGGCTTAACAGCGAATAAAGACTTCAACTATTTGCAAGGTCGATTCTTGCTGCAGGCGACCGAATATTACGGTTTTTCATGAAATTGCTTCAGGTTGAATCGGATTGTATTCAAAGTTTGCGTAGTCAGCCAAGCCAATCGGCGCTATGCATCCGCCGCGAGGCTCGCCTGCTCAAGCATGGAGGCGTCCTCGCCGAAGGCGCGGGTGGCGCGGGCGGCGGCCTCGAGCAGCGGACGCTTCATGCGCTGGAGAAACGCCGCGTCGACCCTCGTGCTAGGCCCGGCCAGCGTCAAGGCGCCGAGCAGGACGCGCCCCGGCCCGAACACCGGCGCCGACACGCCCGCCGTGTCGGGATCGCGGTCGCCGATGGCGAGACAGGTGCAGGTCTTGCGGATGGTCTCGTAGGGTTCGCCCTGCTGGCCGGAAAACGCCGCAAGCACGCGACCACCCGAGCCGACCAGCAAAGGCAACACGTCGCCTTCGCGTATCGTATAGCGGATCGCGTGCTTGGATTCGACGCGGTAGAGACAGGTGCGGACGTCGCCCGAGCGAACATAGAAGGCAACGCTTTCCCAGCTTCGTTCGGAAAGGTCGCGCATGATCGGCAACAGGATATCGATCGCCACCACCGAACGCTGGTAGAGCGCACCGAGCCGAAACGTGGCAGGTCCGACGCGGTAGCGCCCATCGTCGAGGCGCTCGAGCAATCGTCCGCGCAGCAGGGAATTCGCCAGCCGCAGGATGGTGCTCTTGTAGAGGCCTGTGCGCGCCGCGATTTCGGCCAGGCTGAGCGAGCGGTCGGCGGTGGTGAAGGCATCGAGGATGGCGATCGCCCGATCAAGTGCCGCAACACCTTCGGCGGACGCACGCCGGTTTTCCGCATCAGTCGGTCTGCTTGGTAAGTCCATTGCGGTTCCAGTCCGGAGAAGCCCGAGCGGGGTCACTCTGTCGCGCCACTGGATCGTTCTGTCCAGCAGAATATCGTTCCCGTTGACAGAACTCGGTAACATCTGCTTGAACTCGATCACGGGTCTGTGAATGCAGGCGCGTTTGGCAGGCACCGGAGGAGGTGTCGTGATCTGGAGGAATCCCATGCTGAACAGACGCAGATTTTTGATGAACACGGCGGCCGCGAGCGCTGCCGGCCTTGCAGGACTTCATCTCACCCCCGCTTTCGCCGAGGGTGCACCGCAGATCCAGATTTTCGTACCGGCGGCACCGGGCGGCGGCTGGGACCAGACAGGGCGTACGATGGACCAGGTGCTGCGCAGCGAGAAGCTCATCTCCGGCTCGCAGATCACCAATATCGGCGGCGCCGGCGGCACGGTCGGGCTGCCGCAATTCATCAGCCAGTGGAACGGCAAGGGCAATTCGCTGATGGTTGCCGGCATGGTCATGGTTGGCGCCATCATCGCCAACAAGGCTGCCAACAATCTGACGCAAGTCACCCCGATCGCTCGTCTCACCGGCGAGTTCGAGGCTTTGGTGGTGCCGGCGGAGTCGCCGTTCAAGACGGCCGCCGATTTCGTCGCCGCACTCAAGGCCGATCCGACAAAGGTTCCTGTCGCTGGCGGCTCCGCCGGCGGTTCCGACCACATCCTGTTCGGCTTGATTGCCAAGACGGTTGGCGTTCCGGCGACAAACCTGTCCTATGTGCCGTTCGCTGGCGGCGGCGAGGCGTTGTCGGCGCTGCTCGGCAACCAGGTCGCGGCCGGCATCTCCGGCTTTGGCGAGTTCTCAGAGCAGGTCAAGGCGGGTGCGCTCAGGCTGCTCGCCATCTCGGCCGACAAGCGCCAGGACGGCATCGACGCGCCGACGCTGAAGGAAGCCGGCATCGATGTGGAGTTGTTCAACTGGCGCGGCGTCTTCGCACCACCCGGCGTTTCCGATGCCGACAAGGCAGCGATGATCACGCTGGTCGAGACCATGGCCAAGAGCGATGCGTGGGCGACCGAATGCAAGAACCGCAACTGGACGCCTATCCTTCTCACCGGCGACGATTATGCGAAGTTCGTCACCGAGGATTCGGCGCGTATCGAGGCTATCCTGAAAGACCTCGGGCTCGCCTGATCTCCCCTGAAGGGGCGGCACGCGCCGCCCCTTCTCGCATGGACTGCAAAGCCGGCATGAACCTGCGGTAAGGACCGGCGGTGCGATGCCGGGCATCTTCGCCAACCATATTGGGCCAGCTATCCCTGGAGGACAATCATGAGCACCAGCGACCAGCAGGCGGCGCCGCCGCGCCTTGCCGTGCCGGAATTGTTGATCGGCGTCGGGCTCCTGGCCTGCGCGGGCGCGGTCGCCTGGCAGACGCTGGCGATCCCGGTGTCGCCGCTCTACTCGAAGGTCGGCCCGACCGTCTTTCCCTACCTCACCATGGTCGGTCTGGTGGTGCTTTCGCTGTTGCTTATCCTCGCCGCACTTCGCGGCGGCTGGCAGCCGGAGGAGGAAAAGGAAACGCCGACAGACTGGAAGGCGATGGGTTTCGTCGTCATCGGCCTGATCGCCAATCTGCTGCTCATCCAGCCGCTCGGCTTCACGGCGGCATCCATCATCATGTTCGTTCTCGTCTGCTACGGCTTTGGCAGCAAGCGCACGCTGCGCGACGCAGTGCTCGGCCTGATCCTGGCGCTGGCCGCCTATTTCGGCTTCGCCAGGGCGCTTGGCGTCAATATCGGCGCCGGCTTCATCGAGAACCAGCTGAACACGGTCATCGACGCGTTCATCGGCATGTTGAGGGGCTGACGCCATGGAAACGCTCGGACATCTCGCGCACGGCTTCTCGGTCGCCTTCACCCCGGTCAATCTTCTGTGGTGCCTGCTCGGCACCACGCTTGGCACCGCCATCGGCGTGCTGCCCGGTCTCGGGCCGGCGCTGACCATCGCGCTGCTTTTGCCGATCACCTACCAGGTGGCGCCGGAAGCATCCTTCATCCTGTTTGCCGGCATCTATTACGGCGCCATGTATGGCGGCTCGACGACGTCGATCCTGCTCAACACGCCCGGCGAAAGCGCCACCATCGTCACCGCGCTGGAAGGCAACAGGATGGCTCGGTCCGGCCGTGGCGGTGCAGCCCTCGCCACCTCGGCGATCGGCTCCTTCGTCGCCGGCACGATCGGCACGATGGGCGTCGCCTTCCTGGCGCCGGTGGTGGTCAAGTTCGCGCTGGCCTTCGGCCCGGCCGAATATTTCTCGCTGATGGTGCTGGCCTTCATTACCGTTTCGGCGGTGCTCGGTTCGTCGTCCGTGCGTGGCCTGACCAGCCTGTTCGCCGGCTTCGTCATCGGCATGATCGGCGTCGACCTCCAGACCGGGCAGCCGCGCTTCACCTTCGGCATGACCGAACTGCTCGACGGCGTCGACGTCATCATTGCCGCCGTTGGCCTGTTTGCCGTCGGCGAGACGCTCTACATGGCTTCGCGCCGCTATGCCGGCAAGGACGAGATCGTGCCGCTGAAGGGCTCGCTCTACATGACAAAAGCCGAATGGGGGCGGTCGTGGAAACCCTGGCTGCGCGGCGCTGCAATCGGCTTCCCGATCGGCGCCATGCCGGCCGGCGGCGCGGAAATCCCGACCTTCCTGTCCTACGCCATCGAAAAGAAGCTGTCGAAGCACAAGGAGGAGTTCGGCACGGTCGGCGCCATCGAGGGCGTTGCCGGCCCCGAGGCCGCCAACAATGCGTCCGCAGCCGGCGTGCTGGTGCCGATGCTGACGCTTGGCCTGCCGACCTCGGCGACGGCGGCGATCATGCTGTCGGCGTTCCAGAGCTACGGCATCAATCCCGGGCCGCTGCTTCTGACGACACAGGGCGACCTCGTCTGGGGGCTGATCGCCAGCCTGTTCATAGCCAACGTCATCCTCGTCATCCTCAACCTGCCACTGATCGGGCTGTGGGTGCGGCTGCTGAAAATCCCGGCGCCGCAGCTCTATGCCGGCATCCTGGTGTTCGCCACGGTCGGCACCTATGGCATTTCGCAATCGCCCATCGACCTCGTCATCCTCTATCTGCTGGGGGCGGCCGGCTTCCTGATGCGGCGTTTCAATTTCCCGACCGCGCCCGTCATCATCGGCATGATCCTGGGGCCACTCGCCGAAACCCAGTTTCGCCGGGCGATGACCATCTCGAATGGCGACTGGTCGGTGTTTTACACCCACAAGCTGTCGCTGACGCTGCTGACGCTCGCCTTCATCGGCCTCGCCGGCCCGCATATCTGGGCCTTCATCGAGCATCGGCGTCGGCGCGGACCGGAGCATGTGCCTGGCGATGCCTGATCGATCCTTGATGCCATGACAGAACTGCTTTCCGGTATCCGCGTCCTCGACCTCACCAACGTCCTGGCCGGCCCCTATTGCGCGTATCAGCTGGCGCTGCTCGGCGCTGACGTGATCAAGGTCGAAGTGCCGCAAGGCGGCGACCTGGCGCGCCAGCTCGGCGGCTCGCCAAGGCTCAACAGCGCCGGCATGGGCGCCTCGTTCCTGGCGCAGAACGCCGGCAAACGATCCGTGGTGCTCGACCTCAAGAAGCCAGCCGATCGCGAGCGTTTCCTCGATCTGGTCGCCAGCGCCGACGCACTGGTGGAGAATTTCCGCCCCGGCGTGATGGATCGGCTCGGCCTTGGCTACGAGGCGCTGAAGGCGGTCCGTCCCGGCCTCGTCTATTGCGCTATATCGGGCTTCGGCCAGACCGGGCCGATGCGCGACAATCCCGCCTATGACCAGATCATCCAGGGGCTGTCGGGGATCATGAGCATCACCGGCACGCCGGAAACGGCGCCGCTGCGTGTCGGCTATCCTGTCGCCGACACGCTTGGCGGACTGGTCGGCGCGTTCGCCATCGCTTCGGCGCTGGTGCGGCAGAAGACGAGCGGCGAGGGTGCCTTTCTCGACGTCTCGATGCTCGAATGCACGCTTTCCGCACTTGGCTGGCCTGTCTCCAACTATCTGACCGCAGGTGTCGATCCCCGGCCAATGGGCAATGAGAACATGACCGCTGCACCCTCCGGCGCCTTTCGCACCGGCGACGGGCTCATCAACATCGCCGCCAACAAGCAGGAGCAGTTCGTGACGCTGTGCCGGCTGATCGGCCGGCCGGAACTGGCCGGGGATGCCCGCTTTGCCGAGCGCGAGACGCGCAAGCGCAACAGGGCGGCGCTAAAAGTCGAGATCGAGGACGCCCTGGGAAACGCCCCGGCGGCGGCCTGGGAAGAGACGCTCAATCGTGCCGGCGTGCCCGCCGGCAGGGTGCTGACGATCCCGCAAGTGCTGGCCGAGCCGCAAGTCCTCGAACGCCAGGTGACCACCAATTTTGATGATGTGGCTGGCATGGACAAGCCGCTGACCGTTCTGCGCGGCGGCTTCATGGTCGATGGCGTTGCACCCTTGCCGACGAAGCCGCCGCCGGCGCTCGGCGAGCATATGGGCGAGGTGTTCGCGGACCTGCCATCCCGCGCCAAGGCAAAGGCACGGGCATGAGCGGCACGGAGAAGACGACTGGCCGCGAGCGCGGCGAGGAATGGTGGCAGACCGATATCATCGAGATGCGGCCGGGCGTCATCCGGCTTCGCGGCTACGAGATCCAGGATCTGATCGGCCGCGTCAGCTTCCCAGCGATGATCTGGCTAATGCTGCGTGGCGAACTGCCCAGCGAAGACCAGGCGGCGCTGCTCGGCATTGCCTTGGGTGCTGCGGTGGACCACGGGCCGCAGGCGCCATCGATCGCCATCGCGCGCATGGCGGCAACCTGCGGCGTCGGCATCAACAGCGCCATGGCCTCGGCCATCAACGTTCTCGGCGACGTGCATGGCGGCGCAGGTGAACAGGCGCTTTCCTTCTACGGTGACATTGCCGTGGCGCTCGATGGCGGTGCGACGCTGAAGGAGGCCGTCTTGGCACGGCTCGACCGGTTCTTCGCCGAGGATAAGGGCTATGTGCCGGGGCTCGGACACCGCTTCCATCCCGTCGACCCGCGCGCGCCGCGGCTTCTGGAACTGACCCGCGAATTTGCCGCGCGCGGTGTCGTCAATGGACGTTTTGCCGACATTGCCGAGGCGATCGAGGCGGAGGTCGCGCGGCGCAAAGGGAAAAAGATACCGCTCAACATCGATGGCGCCACCGCCGTCATCTATGGCGAACTCGGCTTTCCGCCGCCGCTGACGCGCGGGCTTTTCGTGCTGTCACGCTCGGTCGGCATCCTGGCGCATGCCTGGGAGCAGTCGCAGCAGGCCGAGCGAAACAAGGGGCCGCTGCCGCGTGAGTGGCTGTGGGCCTATACCGGCACGCCGGTGCGCCCGTTTCCCGAAGGGGATGACACCGGCGAGTGAGGCTTTAGGCCTGGTCGACCGGCACAGGCTGAGGAAGCTTCAGCGTCTTCACCAACGTCGAGAGGTCGGGCTCATCGATGAGCATGGCCGCGTCGGCCGGCGCCAGCCAGGCCCGCTGGCGTCGTTTGGCTTCCTGCCAGTCGGCCAGTTCCTCCGTCACCTCAAGCAGATAGACGATGACGTCGACGCGGACAAAGCGGTTGGCCAGCCGCTTCCAGTAGGAATAGGTGCCGGCCGGCTGCTTCAGCGTCTTGCCGAGCACGCCGGCTTCCTCCTGCGCCTCGATGGTGGCCGCCTTGCGTCCGCTCTTGCCTTTCATCGGCCAGCCCTTGGGGACGATGAAGCGTCTGGTGGTTCGCGAGGTAACCAGCATCACCTCGATATCGCCGCGCGCGTTCAGCCGAAACGGAATAGCCGCCACCTGACGGATCCTCTCGCCCTTCTTTGCCTTGCGTACGGCCTTTTTCTTCGTGGCTGCCATTCGTGAATCCAGTCGATGCAATGCCGCATAGCGCGACAAGGCATCGTTGCAAAACCAAAACTTTCGCGTGTGCCGAAAGGCACTCCGAATACATAAGTCGGCTAAATAAATGAAAAAAGCCTGGATGTCAGCGGCAATTGCTCACGGCGGTGGTGCCGATTATCTGCGTCTGGCAGCTTGGCTTGAGTTGCTGCACGACCGGCGGCGCTTGCCGGATGATCTGGCGGTCCTGGGCACGGTACTGCTGCTGTTGCTGCTGGTATTGCTGCCGCTGTACCCTGTTTTGCAGGATTTGCAGGTCGTTCTGCCGGATCAGCGCGTTGTTGCCGGTGGCGGAATCGAGGGCCTGCGCGGAAGCGGGCAGGCAAGCCCCCACCAGCATTGCCGTGGCCAGCATTGCCGATGTGAAGATCGTTGATGGTCGAAGCGCCGACATCCGCTCATTCCCGGGTGAAAGAAATCCTCGCCTTAATATAGGGTGTCTGTCCGGCTGTGCCATATCCAGCGTCGATCGAAACGAAATCGGCTTGTCGACCGCCGAAGGTCGCTTCGCAGCGGCGGAGAATCTGCCGGGCAACCCGCATTGCACTTGACGGAGGCCGTCGATTCGCCGCTCTATCGGGTCGGCGCCGGCCTTGAGCGGAATGGCGTCAATGGCGTCGGCATGTCCGTCAGGTACAATGGCGCCTTCGGCGAAACGGTTAAACAGAACGCCATCAGCGCATCTATCGAGGTCAGTTTCCAGCTGACTCGAGGCGGAGCCGGGTTGGGAGGGGTCTTGATGAGGAAGTACGCATATCTCTTGGCGATGATGGGCGTTGCCTGCGTCGTCGGTGTGCCGGCCGTGGCGGCGCAAACCAAGGGCGACAAGGTGGTCGCGGCGCCGCCCGCCGCCGATGCGCCGCAGCTGCCCGGAGGCGCGTCGGCACTGTCCGAAACCCATGGCGACTGGACGGTCAATTGCCAGATATCGGGCACGACCAAGACCTGCAGCCTGTCGCATCAGCAATTCAACAAGCAAAGCAATCAGCGCCTGCTGGCGATCGAGCTGTCGAGCAAGACCGGCGACGATGCCACGGGAACGCTCGCGCTGCCGTTCGGCCTGGCGCTGGCCAAGGGGGTCAGCCTGACCATCGACGATCAGAAGCTGGACGGCAGCCCGGCATTCAACACCTGCCAGGTCGTCGGCTGTCTGGTGCCGGTGGCGTTCGATGCGACCGTCACGCCGCTGCTGAAATCAGGCACCACCCTGAAGATCGACGCCTTCGCGGCCGACACCGGACAAGCGGTGAGCTTTTCCATTCCGCTCAATGGCTTCGCCGGCGCGCTTGCCCGGACCGCCGAGCTTTTGACCAATTGACCGCAGAGGTCATGCAGAGCTGCTGGACTTAAAGCATGCCGCCTGGATGCCGTCTCGCGGCGGGGGCAGTGCGTCGCTGCAGCAGAACCTGGCGGCAGAACGTCTTTCAGCTCAAACGACGATCGTTTTAAGCCTTTCGGCGATCAGGGCGGCGAGTCGAGCCGCCACTTCGTCCTTGCTCATCTCGGGCCATTCCTCGACGCCGGCCTTGGACACGATCCGCACCCGATTGCGATCGCCGCCCATCACGCCGGAAGGACCGACGCCGCTTCCCTGCGACACGTCGTTGGCAACGATGAGATCGGCGCCTTTCTTCTTGAGCTTGGCCTCGGCGTTGCGCAAAAGATCCTGTGTCTCGGCGGCGAAGCCGATAACCAGGCCGGGTCGTTGGCTGTGATGGCCGACGCCGGCCAGGATGTCGGGATTCTCGACCATGCGCAGCACCGGCGGCCCTTCGCCCGCGACCTTCTTGATCTTCTCATCGGCCGAGTTCTCCGTACGCCAGTCGGCAACGGCGGCGACGAACACCGCCGCGTCGGCGGGCAGGAGCTGTTCCACCGCATCGCGCATCTCTTGCGCACGTTCGACATGGATGGTCTTCACCCCGGCGGGATCGGCGATGCCGACAGGACCGGAGACGAGGTGCACATCGGCGCCGAGCCTGGCCAGTGCTGCCGCGATGGCATGGCCCTGCTTGCCGGAGGAACGGTTGGCGATGTAGCGCACCGGGTCGATCGGCTCATGCGTCGGGCCGGAGGTGACGATGATCTTGCGCCCCGACAGCGGCCTGGGGCCGACATCGAGCAGCGCCTCGATGGCGGCGACGATCTCCAGCGGCTCGGCCATGCGGCCTTCGCCCGCCTCATTGCTTTCCGCCATCTCACCCCTGGCCGGACCGACAAAGGCGATGCCGTCCTTTTGTAGCGTCGCGCGGTTGCGGCGGGTGGCTGGATGCGCCCACATTCTGGGATTCATGGCCGGCGCCATCAACACCGGCTTGTCGGTGGCGACAAGCACGGTGGAGGCCAGATCGTTGGCGTGGCCGTTGGCGAGCTTGGCCATCAGGTCGGCGGTGGCGGGCGCCACCACCAGCAGATCGGCCTCGCGCGATAGCCTAATATGGCCGACATCGTGCTCATCATTGCGGTCGAACAGGTCGGTAAAGACATGGTCTGCGGAGAGCGCGCCAACCGACAGCGTGGTAACGAATTCCTGCGCGGCCGATGTCATGACCACCCGAACCGCAGCCCCACGCTCGCGCAGCCGGCGGATCAGATCAAGCGCCTTGTAGGCGGCGATGCCGCCGCCGATGATGAGCAGGATGCGCTTGCTGGAGAGGCCGCGCGGCATGATTTTCCCCGCGACAACTGGGGCCAGGCCGCGTGCGCTCGCCAGTTCGCGCAAGGTCTGTTCGATCTGATCGATGCGGCCGGCCGAACCAAGCTGGCCTTCGACGGCAGCACGGATCATCACCCGCGCCTGCTCTTCCATCGAGCGGTCGTTCTCCGCTGCGAGCTGGCGCAGCATATCCTTGACCTCGTCGTCAAGATTGCGAATGGTGATGCTGGCCATATGATTGCACTCTGCTCAACATTGCCGAATGCAATGATAGCAATGCAATCACTTTGGGACAAGCCGTTCCAGACCGCTAGATGATCTTCCAGGCGATATAGACGAGCGTCAGCGCGATCACCCACAGCGCCAGGCGGCCGGAGCGGCTGTAGCGCGCCTCGGCCTTGCCGATGGCGCGCGCGGTTGTCTCGTCGAAGCGCAGGCCGTGCTCGGCCATCAGGTCGATCTCGCGCGACAGCCGGTCGGTGCGCGCCGCAAGCTCGGGTACCTGGCGGGCCAGCGTCAGCAGCGCCTTGGCGCCGTCGCGCGCATCGATCATCATGCCACGTGGACCAAGGTTGCCGGCGATCCAGCCGCCGACCACCGGTTCGGCGGTCTTCCACATATTGAAAGCCGGGTCGAGCGTGCGCGCCACGCCCTCGACCACCACCATGGTCTTCTGCAGCAGAATCAGCTCCGGCCGCGTCGCCATGTCGAAGAGTTCGGTCACTTCGAACAGCAGGGTCAAAAGCTTGGCCATCGAAATGGTCTCGGCCGGCTGGCCGTGGATCGGCTCGCCGATCGCCCGGATCGCCTGCGCGAAGGCCGCGACATTGTGCTGGCGCGGCACATAGCCGGCCTCGAAATGCACCTCGGCGACGCGCAGATAGTCGCGCGTGATGAAACCGTAGAGGATTTCGGCGAGGAAGCGGCGCTCCTTCTTGCCGAGCCTGCCGGCGATGCCGAGATCGACGGCGACGATGGTGCCGTTTGCCTCGACGAAGAGGTTGCCCGGGTGCATGTCGGCGTGGAAGAAGCCGTCGCGCAGCGTGTGGCGCAGGAACGACTGGATGAGGTTGGCGGCGATCGCCTTCAGATCGTGGCCGGCGGCTTCGAGACCGGCAATGTCGTTCATCTTGACGCCGTCGACCCATTCCATGGTCAGCACGTCGCGGCCGGTGCGCTCCCAGTCGACGGATGGCACGCGAAAGCCGGGATCGTCTTTGGTGTTTTCGCCCAGTTCCGAAAGGGCGGCCGCCTCGAGCCTCAGATCCATTTCGATCTTGGTGGTCTGTGCCAGCGTCTCGGTGACCTCGACCGGCCGCAGCCGGCGCGACGACGGGATGTATTTTTCCTGCAGGCGGGCGGCGAGGAAATAGCTTTCGAGATCCTGGAAGAAGCGGCGGCGCACGCCGGGCCGGATCACCTTGACCGCCATCTTGGTGGCAACGCCGTCATGGATGGTGTCGGCGGCATGGACCTGGGCGATGGAGGCGGCTGCGACCGGATCGCCGAATTGCGCGTAGAGATCGGCGACCTTGCGCCCGAGCGAAGCCTCGATAGCCGCGACGGCTTCAGCCCTGGGGAAGGTGTGCATCTTGTCCTGCAACATAGCGAGATCGAGCGCCATGTCGTTGCCGACGACGTCGGGCCGTGTCGCTAGAAACTGGCCGAGCTTGACGTAGGATGGACCGAGCCGGACGACCGCCTTGGCCAGCCGGTCGCTGCGCTCATAGGCAAGGGCGCGGCGGCGGGTGAACAGCCGTGCCAGCCGCCAGCCGAACTTCGGCAGGCCTGATAGCTCCTCGCCCGGCAAGGCGGCGACGACGCCCTCGCGAACCAGCACCCAGCCGGCCCTTACGAGCCGAAATCCAGCGCTGACCGTGCTCATGGCCGCGCCCGTCCTGCCGGCTCGTTGAACCGGCACAGACCACATCGCGTGCGAGAAATGCGAGCCAGCCTCAAAGCTTCCAGCCCGAATGAAGCGCGGCAATACCGCCGGAATAATTGCGGAAGGAAACGCGATCGAAGCCGGCGCGGGAAATCATCGTCGCGAAATTCTGCTGGTTGGGAAACCTGGCGATCGATTCGACCAGATAGGAATAGGGCTCGCCGTCGCCGGTGACCATCTTGCCGATCTTCGGAATCGCATTGAACGACCAGGCCTCGTAGGCCTTGTCGAGCAGCGGCATCTCGACTTCGGAAAATTCCAGGCACAGGAAGCGCCCGCCCGGCTTCAGCACGCGAAACGCTTCTGCGAGCGCGACATCGATGCGCGGCACGTTGCGGATGCCGAAAGCGATGGTGTAGGCGTCGAATGTGGCATCAGCGAAGGGCAGTTCCTCGGCATTGGCCTCGACGAAATCGGTGTTGCCGGACAGGCCTTTCTTTTCGGCCCGGTCGCGGCCGACGGCCAGCATCGAGCCATTGATGTCGAGCACGGTGGCATGGGCGTTGCCGTGGCTGGCATCGACGATGCGGAAGGCGATGTCGCCGGTGCCTCCGGCAACGTCGAGCACCTTCCAGCCCGCCCGTTTCGGCGGGTTGAGCCATGTCACCATGGCATCCTTCCACAGCCGGTGCAGGCCAGCCGACATCAGATCGTTCATCAGGTCGTAGCGGTTCGCGACCTTGTGGAAAACATCGTTGACCAGGGACTGCTTGTCGCCAGCCCCTACACGCTTGAAACCATAGGAGGTTTCCATGCCGCCCGCGGCCGTGGTTCTCTCAACTGACATTTTTTTGATCCGTCATAAAACCGGCGGGACCATAGCCGATCGATGGTGCGGGCGCTATTGTTTAAGGCGCGGTGTTCAGCCGCGCTTCCAGGTGGCGGGTTTTCAAGACCTGGACAGACCGACGGGATGATTGAATGCCTTTGAAAGCGGAACTGCACTGCCACATTGAAGGGGCAGCGGCGCCCGAACTCGTCATCCGCCAGGCGCAGAAATACGGCAAGGATACCTCGCCCTATATCCAGAACGGTTCCTTCGTCTGGCACGATTTCACATCGTTCCTTGCCGCTTACGATTTTTCCGCCGACCTGTTCCGGACCGAGGAGGATTACGCGCGGCTGGCCGACCATTATCTGACCAGTCTCGCCCGCGACGGGGCGATCTATTCCGAGGTCTTCACGTCGCCGGATCATGCCAGAAAGGCCGGGTTGTCGCCCAAGGCCTATACCGACGCGCTCGGCGAGGGCATGGTCCGCGCCAAGGCCAAGACCGGCATCGAGGGCCGCATGATCGTAACCGGCGTGCGCCATGTCGGCGTCGAGTCGATCGAGCAGGCGGCGCGTTTCGCAGCGCGCTGCGGGCATCCGCTGGTCACCGGTTTCGGCGTCGCCGGGGATGAGCGGATCGGCGAGATGGAGGACTATGTCAGGGCTTTCGAGATCGCTCGCGAGGCCGGGCTCGGCATCACCATCCATGCCGGCGAACTGACAGGCTGGGAGACCGTCCAGGCGGCACTCGATCACATCCGCCCCTCCCGCATCGGCCATGGCGTGCGCGCCATCGAAAACCCGGACCTTGTCCGGCGCATTGCCGACGAGGGCGTCGTGCTGGAATGCTGCCCCGGCTCCAACATCGCGCTCAAGGTGTTCGACAGCTTTGCCGACCATCCGTTTCCGGCCCTGCAGGCAGCCGGCTGCAAGGTGACGCTCAATTCCGACGACCCGCCCTATTTCTGGACTTCGCTAAAGCGCGAATACGACATCGCCGGCGAGCATTTCTCGATGAACGAAAAGGCGCTGACTGCCGTTACCCGCACCGCCATCGAAGCCGCTTTCGTCGACAAAAAGACCAAGACCGCGCTTCTTGCCCGGTTGAACGGTGCGGCACGCTGATTTCTGCCGACAAAGCTGTGGTCGGGGCAGGCCAAGCGGTTCCTTGGCCGGCGCATTGTCGCTAGGGTTCGCTCAAGCAGCTTGAAGCGCGGCGCGTCCGAAAGGACCATGGCGCGCACTTTCGGGCGCAAGCATCAGGAGAACATCATGCAGGGCGTCACCGTCGTCGACCATCCGCTTGTCCAGCACAAGCTGACCATCATGCGCAAGAAGGAAACCTCGACGGCGGGCTTCCGCCGGCTGCTGCGCGAGATCTCGCTGCTGCTCGGCTATGAGGTCACCCGCAACCTCGAACTGACGACGACGACGATCGAAACGCCGATGGAAACCATGGAGGCGCCGACGCTGGAGGGCAAAAAGCTGGTCTTCGCCTCGGTGCTGCGTGCTGGCAACGGCTTGCTGGAAGGCCTGCTCGATCTGGTGCCGGCGGCCCGCGTCGCCCATGTCGGTCTCTACCGCGATCACGAAACGCTTGAAGCGGTCGAATATTTCTTCAAGGCGCCGAGCGACCTCGCTGACCGGCTGGTGATCGTCGTCGATCCGATGCTGGCCACCGCCAATTCGGCGATCGCGGCGATCGACAAGCTGAAAGAGCGCGGCGCCACCAACATCCGTTTCCTTTGCCTGCTGGCAGCGCCCGAAGGCATCGAGCGTTTCACCAAGGCGCATCCGGACGTTCCCGTCTTCACCGCCTCGATCGACCGCCAGCTCAACGAGAAGGGCTACATCATGCCCGGCCTCGGCGATGCCGGCGACCGCATGTACGGGACCAAATAATTTACCAATTGTTTACGCAAAGGCGGGTTTCTGGCGCCCGTTAAAGCGGCAAACACCATCCAGGCTTAAGGATCGGCTGTCACAAAGGCCGATCCATGCTGCGCAAGCTTCTCATCCTCGGTGTTTTCGCCGGTACATCGGCATCGATACCGATTGTGTATCAGTCGAATCCGCAATTCGTCGAAAACCTGCTGAAATCGGTGGCGCCGAGCAAACCCGCGGAAGAGGCCCAACCCAACGTCAACCTGGCATCGGTCCCCGACAAGCCGGCGGCGTCGCTGCCGATGGGCCGCAAGGTTGTCGTTGCGGCAGACGAGCGCGGACATTTTTCATCGGCCTTCAAGCTGAACGGACGTCAGGTCGACGGCATGATCGACACCGGCGCCACGCTGGTCGCCATCAACACCTCGACGGCGCGCAAGATCGGCCTGTCGCTGAACGCTTCCGACTTCAGCCACGAGGTCAGCACCGCCAACGGCACCATCAAGGCGGCCGTTGCAATGATCGACCGCCTGCAGATCGGCAGCATCACGGTCAACGACGTCCAGACCATCGTGCTCGACGACAGGGCGCTGCGCACCAATCTGATCGGCATGAGCTTCCTCAACCGGCTCGACAAATACCAGGTCGAGAACGGCACGCTGCTGCTCGTCCAGTAAGGGTCTATTCGTTTTCCGCAATTCCCAAGGGAAAGCGCTATGCGCTTTTCCTGGGAAAACCGCTTCACACTTTTCCTGGAATTGCCCTAGCCGCGCGGAAGAATCCGCCGGATGACCGATTTGTCGGCGGGCGGCTTCGAAGCGCCGACCGTATAGGCCGAAAGCACGGCGTCGGCCGCCGCCTCGGCATCGGCCAATGAGCGGGCATGGATCAGCGCCAACGGCTCGCCAGCCCGAACCTCGGCTCCGACCGGCAACAGCCTGGTGATGCCGACCGCGGGATCGACCTTGTCGTCCGGTCGCGTGCGTCCGCCTCCCAGGCCGACCACGGCGAGCCCGACGTCGCGGGTCGCGATGCCAGTGACAAAGCCGTTTGCGGTCGCCTTGACGGCAAATTCGGTCGCCGCTGCGGCCAGGTATTTTTCCGGCTTCTCGATGAAATCGGCCGGGCCGCCGAGCACGGCCACCATGCGCGCGAAGGTGGCGGCGGCGCGGCCGCTGGCGAGCGTCTCGGTGGCGCGCCGCATGCCGTCCTGATTGGACGACACCAGCCCGGCCGACTGCAGCATTTCGGCGGCCAGCGCCAGCGTCACGTCCTCCAGCCGACGGTCACGAAACCGGCCGGTGAGGAAATCGACGGCGTTGCGCACCTCAACGGCGTTGCCGGCGGCCGACGCCAGCGGCTCGTTCATGCCGGTGATCAACGCCGAGGCCTTCAGTCCGGCGCCATTGGCGATTTCGACCAGGCTGTTGGCGAGCGCGGTGGCGTCGCGCGATTTTTCCATGAAGGCGCCGTTGCCGACCTTGACGTCGAGCACCAGCGATTGCAGCCCGGCCGCCAGCTTCTTCGACAGGATCGAAGCGGTGATCAGCGGCACCGATTCGACCGTGCCGGTGACGTCGCGGATCGCATAGAGCCGTCGATCGGCCGGCGCGAGGTCAGCGGTCTGGCCGATGATGGCGCAGCCGGTTTCGAGCACCGCCTTGCGAAACAGTGCGATATCGGGCTGGCTGGTGTAGCCGGGGATCGCATCCATCTTGTCCAGCGTGCCGCCGGTGTGGCCAAGGCCGCGGCCCGATATCATCGGTATATAAGCGCCGCAGGCGGCGACGATCGGCGCCAGCATCAGCGAGACATTGTCGCCGACGCCGCCAGTCGAATGCTTGTCGGTGACCGGGCCGGGCAGGTCCGACCAGTCTAGCACGTCACCGGAATCGCGCATCGCCAGCGTCAGCGCCACCGCCTCGTCGCGGTTCATGCCGTTGAAGAACACCGCCATGGCGAAGGCGCCGACCTGGCCATCCGAAACGGCCCCTGACGTCACGCCCTCGACGAAGCCGGCGATCTCCTGCTCCGACAGCCTGAGGCCATCGCGCTTGCGGCGGATGATTTCCTGCGGAAGCATCAGCTCTCCAGCAGTCCGTCGCGGAACACGCGCTGCAGGATCTTTGCCAGCCGCGCGCCGCCTACCGGCGCCATGTCCTTGGTCTCCTGGTGCGAAAGCTCAGCCCCGGTCATGCCGGCGGCCAAATTGGTGATGACCGAACAGGCGGCGACGCGCAGTCCGAGGAAACGGGCGAGAATGACCTCCGGTACGGTCGACATGCCGACCGCGTTGGCGCCCATGATGCGCGCCATGCGGATTTCAGCGGGTGTTTCGAAGCATGGCCCCGAGAACCACATGTAGACACCCTTGTGCAGTGTGGTGCCGGTCGCTTTCGCCGCCCGTTCGATGGCCTTGCGGATGTCGGCATCATAGGCCTCGGTGAGACCAACGAAGCGGCGGTCGCTGGGCTCGCCGATCAGCGGATTGGTGCCCGAGAAATTGATGTGGTCCGATATCAGCATCACCGAGCCCGGCGGCATGTCCGGATCGACCGAACCGGCGGCATTGGTGAGGATCAGTTTCGTGATGCCGATGCCGGCAAGCACTTCCAGCACTGGGCGCATCGCCGCCGCGTTGCCGTGCTCGTAGTAGTGGGCGCGGCCGGACAGCATCAGCACCGGCACACCGGCAAACAGCCCCGCGACCACTTCGCCGGTATGGCCGGTGACGCCGCTTCTGGGAAAGCCCGGCAGGTCGGCATAGGGGATGCGGATCGGATGCTCGATCTGGTCGACCAGCCCGCCCAGACCCGAACCCAGCACCAGCGCTGTCAACGGCGCCAAGCCGTCCAGTCTTTCGATGAGATGATCCAGAGCCTTTTCCGTCATTGCAGCCAGCTCTTCATTTCAGCCCGTTGTTCATTTCAAAATGTCGCCGCGGAAGCCATAGGGCAGCATCTCGCCCATGGTCACGGTCTCGGCCACACCGGCATTGTCGCAGAGATAGAGCTTTGTTTCCGGCCGGCAGAATTCAGCCAGTCGCTGCCGGCAGCCGCCGCAAGGCGAGCATTTCGCCATGCGCTCGGCAAGAACGGCGATTTCCACGATCTTGCCGCCACCGCCCATGATGTAGTGGCCGAGGGCTGTGGTCTCGGCGCACCAGCCTTCCGGGTAGGAGGCGACCTCGATATTGGCGCCGGTAAAGACGCGCCCGTCCTCGGTGCGCAAGGCAGCGCCCACCGGAAATTTCGAATAGGGTGCGTAGGCCTTGGCCATGGCAGCCTTGGCGGCCTCGAACAGATCATGCGACATTCAGGTGTTCTCTCCGATGATCGTGTCCAAAACCCGGCACCAAGCCGCCCCGCTGCTGCGGCTCAGCGTTCCTTGACGTAAGGCACGCCGCCGGCGCGTGGCGGAATGGCCTTGCCGATGAAGCCGGCGAGCAGGATGACGGTGAGGATGTAGGGCAGCGCCTGCATGAACTGCACCGGCACCTTGCCGATGATGGGCAGTGGCGAGCCTTGCAGGCGGATCGACAGCGCGTCGAGGAAGCCGAACAACAGGCAGGCGAACATGGCGTTGACCGGTTTCCACTTGGCGAAGATCAGCGCAGCCAGCGCGATATAGCCCTTGCCGGCGGTCATGTCCTTCACGAAGCCGCCATTTTGCACCATCGACAGATAGGCGCCTGCAATGCCGGTGAGGATGCCGGTGCAGATCAGCGCCCGGTAGCGCAGCCAGGCGACCGAGATGCCGGCGGTGTCGACGGCCGCCGGGTTCTCGCCCACGGCGCGCAGGCGCAGGCCGAAGCGGGTGCGAAACAGCACCCACCAGGTGAACGGCACCATCGCGAAGGCGAGATAGACCAGGATCGAGTGACCCGACAGTAGCTCGGCATAGATCGGCCCAACGATCGGCACGTCGCGGATGGCGTCGGCACCCGGCAGAGTGATGGCCTCGAAGCGCTCGCCCGGTTGCAGCGCCGGCGTGCGTCCACCCTGCTGGAACCAGGCCTGGCCGAGAATGATGGTCGAGCCGGCGGCGATGAAATTGATCGCCACGCCGGAGACGATCTGGTTGCCGCGATGGGTGATGGAGGCAAAGCCGTGGATCATGGCAAAGGCGACCGAGATCAGGATCGCCATGCCGAGGCCGAGAAAGGCCGAATGGAACACGGAAGCGGCCGCAGCACCGGCGAAGGCGCCGACCAGCATCTTGCCTTCGAGGCCGATGTCGAAGATGCCGGCGCGCTCCGAATAGAGGCCGGCGAGGCAAGCAAGCAGCAGCGGCACCGAGAGGCGGATGGTGGAGTCCAGTGTCTGGACGATTGCGTTGAACACGTCCATCTCAGGCACCCTTCCCCTTGACCGCTTCCATGCCGACCGATCGCGGACTGAACGAGGCGAACAGCGCCTGGATGTAGGGCCGGAACATGTGCTCGAGGGCGCCGGCAAACAGGATCACCAGACCCTGGATGATGACGATCATGTCGCGGCTGATCGCCGGCATCTCGAAGGCAAGCTCGGCGCCGCCCTGGTAGAGCATGCCAAACAGGATCGCCGCCAGGACGATGCCGACCGGGTGCAGGCGGCCCATCAGCGCCACGGCGATGCCGACGAAGCCGGCGCCGGAAACGAAGTCGATGGCGACATTGTGCTGGTCGCCCATCACCGGGTTGAGCGCCATCATGCCGGCGAGTGCACCGGAGATCATCATGGCGGTGATGATGATGCGGGTTTCGGAAATGCCGGCATAGCGCGCCGCCTTTGGGCTGTGACCGTAGGTGCGCATCTCATAGCCGAGCTTGGTGCGCCAGATCAGCAGCCAGACCAGGAAGGCCATGGCCAGCGCCAGCAGAAAGGAAATGTTGAGCGGCGCCGAACGGATCTTGGCGCCGAACAGCTCGATGATCCAATTGAGCTTCGGCAATTCCGCTCCGGCGAGGAAGTTGCGCGTCTGCGGCGCTTGCGATGCTGCCGGCTTCAACGGGCCCACCAGCAGGTAGACCATGATCGAGGCGGCGATGAAGTTGAACATGATGGTGGTGATGACGATGTGCGAGCCGCGCTTGGCCTGCAGATAGGCGGGAATAAGCGCCCACAACGCGCCCACGACCGCCGCAGCGACGATGGCCAGCGGAAAGGTCAGCCACCACGGCAGCGTGCTGTCGAAGGAAAGACAGACGATGGCGATGCCGAGGCCGGCAATGTAGGCCTGTCCCTCAGTGCCGATGTTGAACAGGCCGCAATGCGCTGCCACGGCGACCGAAAGCCCGGTGAAGATGAATGTGGTGGCATAGAACAGGGTGAAGGCAATGCCAGTGCCCTTGCCGAAGGCGCCCTCGACCAGGATGACGGCGGCACGCAACGGGTTCTCGCCGACCAGAAGCACGACGAAGCCGGCGACGACGAAGGCGACGAACAGATTGATCAGCGGGATCAGGCCATAGTCGGCCCAGGCCGGCAGTTTGGCGTAAGGCGTGCTCATTGCGCGGCCTCCTGCTGCTCGACGCCGGCCATTAGCAGGCCGAGCTCGCCTTCGGTCGCTTCCGGGCCGCGCTCGCCGACGATGCGGCCGGCAAACATCACCAGGATGCGATCTGAGAGGGATCGGATCTCATCCAGCTCGACCGAGACCACCAGCACCGCCTTGCCCTGGTCGCGCATGGCGATCAGACGCTTGTGGATGAATTCGATGGCGCCGACATCGACGCCGCGCGTCGGCTGGCCGACGATGAGAACACCCGGGTCTTGTTCCATTTCCCGCGCAAGCACAATCTTCTGCTGGTTGCCGCCGGAGAAATTGGCGGTCTTCAGCCGGCAGTCCGCCGGGCGGATGTCGTATTTGGCGATCTTGTCCTTGGCATCGTCACGGATCGCATCGATGTTGAGGAACGGCCCCTTCAAATAGCGCGGGTCGTCATGATAGCCAAGGATGGAATTCTCATTCTCCTCGAAGGCCAGCACCAGCCCGACATGGTGGCGGTCCTCCGGCACGTGCGCCAGGCCGCGGTCGCGCAACTCGCCCGGATCGGCGGCGCCGGTCAGGTCGATGGGCTTGCCGTCGAGCATGACCGAGCCGGAGACGGCACGCCTGATGCCGGAAATCGCCTCGAGCAGTTCGGATTGGCCGTTGCCGGCGACGCCGGCGATGCCGACGATCTCGCCGGCCCTTATATCGAAGGAGATGTCGTCGACCATGGTGACGCCGCGCGTGTCCTTCACCGTCAGGTTCTTGACCGCGAGCTTGACGCCGCCGGCTTCCGCCTCGCCCTTTTCGACCCTGAGCAGCACGCGCCGCCCGACCATCAGTTCGGCCAGTTCCTCGACCGTGGTCTTGGCTGTCTCGCGCGTCGCCACCATCGTGCCCTGGCGCATAACCGACACCATGTCGGTGATGGCCATGATCTCGCGCAGTTTGTGGGTGATCAGCACCACCGTCTTGCCTTGATCCTTCAACTGCCTGAGGATGCGGAACAGATGGTCGGCCTCGGCAGGCGTCAGCACACCCGTCGGCTCGTCGAGGATCAGGATCTCGGCGCCGCGATAGAGCGCCTTGAGTATCTCCACACGCTGCTGCAGGCCGACCGGCAGTTCCTCGATGATCGCATCGGGATCGACTTCCAGCCCGTATTCGCGCTCAAGCCGCTCCAGTTCGGAGCGCGCCTTGGCAATGCTCTTCTTCAGCAGCGCATCGCTTTCGGCGCCGAGGATGACGTTTTCCAGCACCGAGAAATTGTCGACCAGCATGAAATGCTGATGCACCATGCCGATGCCAAGCGCGATCGCGTCATTGGGCGTCTTGATCGAGGCCGGCTGGCCGCCGACGCGGATCTCGCCGCTGTCGGCCTGGTAGAAGCCATAGAGGATCGACATCAGCGTCGACTTTCCGGCCCCGTTCTCGCCAACGATGCCGTGGATGGTGCCGCGCGCGATCTCCAGATTGATGTCGCGGTTGGCGCGCACGGCGCCAAAACTCTTGTTGATGCCGATCAGCTCGATTGCGGCTTGCGCCATGCAGCCTGTCCCACTCTTATTTTTTTATCGCTTGGTCAAAACGCCTAGCATGACGCTCCGTCCATGCCAATTGGCCGGAGCAGGGTTCACTCTCGACAAATCCCGGTGCGCTTGTCAATTTCCAACGTGGCCGGGACCTTCATATTCGCTAATATGGCGAGGCTCAAATTCGCAGGACGATGCGAGACTAGGGATTCTGAATGATCATGCCCGCCGACCGGCTGACGACGCTGGAGATCCGCGCCGCCGAACAGGAGAAGACCATCGAGGAACTGTCCGGCCAGATCGCCGAGCAGTGGAAGGTGATCGAGCGCATGCAGCGCAAGCTCGATGCCCTGACGGATCGCTTCCTGGCGCTTGAAGAGCAGGCAGGAGATGACGTGCCTGTAACCAAGCCGCCGCATTGGTGAGGAAAAAGGGAGGGTGCACGCCATGGCCGGTGAAAGCGATCGCATCGCGCGGGCCGGCGACTATGTGCTCGGCCTGATGAACGATAAGGACCGGGAGCGGGCAGAACGGGATCTGGAGATCGACCCGGCCTTCCGCGATGCCGTGGTGCGGCTTGCCGAACGCATGCATGTCTTCGACCGTGCCGAACCAGCGGATGGCGAAAAGCGCTGGAAGCAGATCACGCAGCGCATTGCCGACCTGCCGCAGATGCGCACCTCTGGCCTGAGCGATGCCAGGTCGCCAACCGTGATCCGAAGCCTGCCACAGCGGCCGCACGGCATTGGCCGCACCGCGCATTGGCCGCTGGCGCCGGCGATTGTCTGGTCGGTGATCGTGGCGCGCGGGTCGGCAAGTTTTAGAGCTTTGTTTTCGGGATCATGCTCGCGGCTGGCACGACATCAGAGCCATCGTTTCGTCGTCCTGCGCAAAAACCTCAATCATGTTCCAGCCTAGGGCTGCGTAGAAATCACGTGCTTCCCATGTGTGGAGATAGAGGGTCTCAACACCTCGCACAGCCGCATGGGCTTCAGTCGCCCTGACCAGCGCGCTGCCGATCCCTGCGCCTCGATACCCGGCATCGACAACCAACCCGGCCAGCCATGGCGTGAGATCATGCGCTGGTTCAAGTTCGTGGCGGACCAGCAGGCACGCCCCAACCGGTATGTCGCCGAGCCGGGCCACGAATGCGACCTCGAAGCCATCACCGGCAAGCAGTCGGCGAAGGCCTGCCGCATCCTCTTCGACAGTCCTTGCCGTCCCCTCGAAAAAGGTGGCCAGGCGCAGTCGCGCGACGGCTGCTACATCGCGCTCCCGCATGGGTTCGATCGTCGGCTGCATCGTTGTCCCGGAATGGTGTCCGTTGCGGGTGGCGAATATTTCGCTCGACCCGGTAGAAGGCAAAACCGCCGGGCTTGCGCCCGGCGGTTTGCAGATCTTGGCTTATGTCCGTGCCGCTCAGTACGGGCAGGCGTTGTCAGCCGTATAGTCGTGCACTTCGAGCTTGCCAGCGATGATGTCGGCCTTGGCCTTTTCGACCGCCGCCTTCATCTCGTCCGTCACCAGCGCCTTGTTGTTGTCGTCCATGGCGTAGTCGACGCCGCCTTCCTTGAGGCCGAGGTTCTCGACGCCACCCTTGAAGGTGCCGTTCTTGCCGTCCATGAAGGCGGTGTAGACGGCAACGTCGACGCGCTTCATCATCGAGGTCAGCACTTTGCCCGGCTGCAGGCCGTTCTGGTTGGAATCGACGCCGATGCCGAGCTTGCCGGCATCAGCCGCCGCCTGCAGCACGCCGACGCCGGTGCCGCCGGCCGCCGCGTAGACCACGTCGGAGCCCTGGTCGATCTGCGTCTTGGCGATCTCGCCGCCCTTGGCCGGGTCGTTCCACGCCGCCGGCGTATCACCGGTCATGTTCTGGATGACGTCGGTCGCACCGGCCGACTTGGCGCCGCCGACATAGCCGCATTCGAACTTGCGGATCAGCGGGATGTCCATGCCGCCGACGAAGCTGACTTTCTTGGACTTCGAGGCCATCGCCGCCAGGATGCCGACGAGATAGGAGCCTTCGTTCTCCTTGAATACCAGCGAGCGAACATTGGGCAGGTCGACGGCGTCGTCGATGATGGCGAAGTTGAGATCGGGATATTCGGCCGCGACCTTCTTCAGCGCATCCTCCCAGGCGAAGCCGGCCATGACGATCGGGTTGTGGCCGTCCTCGGCGAAGCGGCGCAGCGCCTGCTCGCGCTGCGAGGCATTGGACACCTCGAACTCGACATAAGCGACGCCGGTCTCGGTCTTGAACTTCTCGGCGCCGTGATAGGCAGCCTCGTTGAAGGATTTGTCGAATTTGCCGCCGAGATCATAGAGGATGGCCGGCTGGACATCCGCGGCGAAAGCCGGAAGAACCATTGCGGTTGCGGCCAGAAGGCCGAGAACGATACGTTTCATGTGATCCACACCCTGTCGGTTATTTTTTCCGTTACGCACCGGATACCCACCCGGTTCTCCGGCAGGCATACGACGTCAGCCAGGAGTGTACTCCCCTCCCGCTCGGGTCAATCTGGCATGGCCCGAAACAAAATTCACGCGGAATTTTGACCTTTTGGAAAAGCATGGCGTGGGTAAGCCGCACGGCTGCTTGTTCCCTGCGCCACGGGACTCAGGCGGAGGCAGCAGCCGGAATGGTGCAAGCGACGCCGGTACCTTTGAGGTTGCAAGTGCCGTAAGGGTTCTTCGCCAGATATTGCTGGTGATCGCCTTCGGCAAAGTAGAATTCGGGCGCCGGCGCGATCTCGGTGGTGATCCTGCCGTGGCCGGCACCGCGCAGCGAGGCCTCATAGGCATCGCGCGAAGCGCTCGCCGTCCGCAATTGCGCATCACCTGATGTGTAGATCGCGGAGCGGTAGGCGGTGCCGACATCATTGCCCTGGCGCATGCCTTGCGTCGGGTCGTGGCTTTCCCAGAACAGCTTCAGAAGCGCGGCATAGGAGATGATCTTGGGATCGTGGACGACCAACACCACTTCAGCATGGCCGGTGAGCCCGGTACAGGTTTCCTGATAGGTCGGATTGGGCGTGAAGCCGCCGGCATAGCCGACCGCTGTGACCCACACGCCTTCGAGTTGCCAGAACAGCCGCTCCGCACCCCAGAAGCAGCCCAGCCCGAACATCGCCGTCTCCAGCCCCTCGGGATAGGGACCCTTCAGCGGTCTTTTCAAGACCTTGTGCTTGGGGGCGGTCGGGATCGCTCTGGCGCGTCCCGGCAACGCCTCGGATGGCTTCGGCAGATTGAGCTTCTTGTTCAGCATGTCGCTGAGAAAGAACATGCGCGGTTTTCCTCTCTGGGTGGAAGGCAAGAAGCCGCCTGACGGCGGCTCTTTCGTTTGAGCATCGGATTTTCCCAAAACCGGCAACCACTTTTGGGTCCGATGCTCTAGGTGGCCGCGAACTGTCCCGTGCGCCGTTGCCGCCTGTAGCCGATCGCATAGAGCAGGAAGGCCAGCACCGCGAACACGGCGAAGCCCGGCTGGTTGAGCACCCAGGCGATGGCGCCGTCCCAAAGCAGCGGACCGGCCTTGGCGCGAACGAAGGTCTCGAAGGCAGCCCGCGTGTCGGGCGAGACGGCCAGCCAACTCGTGTTGAGCGGGGTCAGCACCAGCACTGAGGCCGCCACAGTGCGTGTCGCATCGAGCACCGCCATGATGACGGAAATCGACAGAGCGACCATTGCGGCAAGACGGAAAACGAAGCGAAACATTGGAGACCTTCCTCCGGCCAGCCCTCAAGCTCCTCCCGAGGGCCTTCCGGTTTCAAACGAGAGATAGAATGCGCATGTCTGGTTCGCAATCGCCATATGCGAATTTGAAGCCCGACTAAGCCGCCGGCTTGCGTTTGCGCCGGTGGACGCGCCAGACGGCGAAAATGCCGCCGCCTATGGCGCCGACTACCAGCCCGGCCAGGCCGATGAACACGGCGAAATACCCGCAGGCGCCTTCGAAGCAACTCATGTCGGTACCATTCGCAATGATCGAGCCCGCGAAGAAGCCGGCGAGGGCGCCAACGACCGCGCCGAGGACGATGCCGAGCAGGGCGGCGACGATCGAAACGAGAACCGGCGGCGCTTCGGTTTCCGGCTTGGCATAGACAGTCTCGGCTTCAGACCCGCGGCGCAGCAGATAGATGCAGAGAACCCCGATGGCGATTTCCGCAACGGTGATGGTAAGCGCCTTGCCTGAAAAGACGAAATCGGAAATCGTCAGCACATAGGCCTGCCGCGCCAGCAGCCAGACGATGGTGGCGATCTGCCAGATGGTGAACTGGCGCGGGAAGCGCGCCGAGCGGCCAAAGGCGAGGCCGAGCAGATAGAGCCCCCATAGAATGGTGATGATGTCGACGGCGAGCCCGCCATAGATCAGGTAGAAAACTCCGTCCGGCAGGCTGTAGTCCCACACCAGTCGCCAGGTGGATATCAGGCCGTAGACCGACCACGCCATGACGAAGACGAGCCAGCCCGGCGGCACGAAGGACAGCCCGCTGTCCGGCCGCCTGGCTGGCGTCTGTCCATTGCTCGATGTCATGTCCGCACGATGCCCCCGCAAAGCCTTGTCACTCGACAGGCGGCTCCGGGGGAAGTCAAGGGCGGCCGGCCTGCGGTCCTGCCTTTGCACACCATTGCGGTCGCGGCGCTGCAAAAACGGGCGCGCCGGCGGCCTTGCGAAACACTGTGTGGCCGGCAAAGCGAATAGACTGCCGTTATGGCTTGGCATTCGCCGTCGGATCGACTAGATGAGCCCCGCGCCTGTTGCTTTGACGGCTCAGGTGCGGGGGAAGGGCGCTTGCTGGTTGGCGACGCCGATGGCGGAAATTCCGCCTTGCCCCAAGGGAGGTGCATCTCCCCAACCCGCGCGGCGAAACCGGCCGACGCGACATGCATGGACGGAGAGGTGGCCGAGTGGTTGAAGGCGCACGCCTGGAAAGTGTGTTTACGGGAGACCGTAACGCGGGTTCGAATCCCGCTCTCTCCGCCATATCATCAAAAAAATCAACAACTTATAGTGAATTTCAGAACTTACCCGCCAAAGAGCCCATCATGCAGGATGCTATTGATTTAGGCAGCATGCGACGGCATGAGACATCCGGCCGGGGCGCCATTCCCATCATAAGACGATATCTTGGACCCATCGAGATCACAATTCTGGCAAAGGCGATGAGCGACTACTAGGCTGGGGTGAATCTGGCCTTTCTGTGTAGCGCTGTTCTGTAAATCCTTTGCGGCCGCCTCGATCAACACCGCGCGCGCGTCTTCGCGGCCGCCTCGATCAACACCGCGCGCGCGTCTTCGATGAATTGCTTAATCGCCTCTTCGCTCATGCGGGTACCATGCCTTGCGACATGTTATGCTGCCGCACTTTCCGAAGGGGGACACGATGCTGATGCGCGTCTGCTGGTTGTTGATTGGGGTCGCAGTTGGAGTTGCTGTGACTTTGGCGATCACAAGCCAAACTTGGCTGATCGCAAGCCTTGAATACAATCTGACCTGGGACCGGGGCCGAGATTGGGTTGGAGCTTTGTCCGGCTGGGCAGCATTCGTCGCAGCAGCGGCAAGCTTGCCCTATTTGATAGGACAGTGGCGCGAGGCCAAAAAGCAAACGAGATTCGTGATCGGCGACGAAGATCCAACCCTCGACGTCATCGAACATTTGAAAGACAAAAACACGCTTGTTATCAGAATAGTGAACTGGAATAGACGGGCGATCTTCGTGAAGGACATTGCGGTCGCGTCCAAAACCAACCCTCGAACATGACGGACCAGGCTGTCGTTTGGGACGCCAAGAACGAAGATGGTGATGTCGACGCGAAACTCCCCGTTCAGATCAAGGGCTGGGAAGATCGAGCGGCAAGGCCCGGCTTTGCGAGCCTCGATATCCTCCTGATTAGACAAGCAGCCGGTAGCGAGGAGAACTGGACGGCAGACAGCGTAGTGCGTTTCCCGCAGGATGCGAGCATAGACCGCTACATCGCAACACCCACTATCGACGAGGCGTTCTTTTGCTATCTACGGAGCGCGGCTTAAATAGTCGAAATTCCATTTTGAGGAAGAGTCTGGCCGATGTCCTCCGAAGGCAGAGGGTCACGACTGCCTTTGCGGCTGACTACCCTCCTGCTGGTGTTTCTAGGAGCAGTCCATTCCTGCTGCGCATGGCAGGGTACCTTGTTCGAACCGCGTTTGCGAGCTGTCCGTCATGTTCCCCCCATTCCTCAGCCAAACGGCGTTTGCGTATCTACGTCGGCCCGTAACGCCCGATTCAGCATTCCAGCACTTCCGACTCACTATTGGTAACGGTACAGGGTTGCTCAGGTTAATAAAAGAAAGATTTGCCGTGAAACGCGACAGGCGCATGGAATTTGCCGCGTAGCCAGTAAGATGAATTCGGTTGTACGAGTGTACAACGAATTCTCTTCAGTATTTCTTGGGGCGAACGATAATGCAACATTATCATTCGTTTCTATCGTGCGACAGGCTGTGCGTTTTGATACGAACATCATGGCAGAAAGCGCACGAACGATTTACTCTGAAATCATGATTCGTCTCGATCCCGCGACCGCCAGCCCTGCCCAGCCGCCGACCGTGCCGGCCTGGGCGCTCGTCGCCGGCGCCGCCAACGAGGCCGACGCCGCCTTCCAGGCCGGTGCCGCCCTGGGTGTGCTCGACAGTCTATCCCGGACGCAAGCCAGCTGGGCCGGGGCCTGGCGGCGGCGGCTGGCGCTTCGTTGTGCTGCTGCCAGCATGCGGCTCGCCGGCCGGTCAGAGGACGCGGCCGCTCTGCGCGACGCCTGGCACTTGCGTCCGGCCGGCGCCGATCCCGGCCCTGCAGGCGCCATCTATGGCGCCTGGCGGCAGTTAGCCGCGGAGCCCCCCGTCGCCAACACCGACCGGCTCGAAAGGATCGTCGACCAGCTCGGCCTGCATTGGGATGCGACAGCACGGGCAGCGCTTTCCACGCAAATCGATGAATTGGGGCGGTCCCAGCGGCCAGCGCCATTCGCTGCCGCGGCTGTCGCCGCGCACGTCGTCGCCATGCGCCCCGACTCCGAGCTTTTGGCCTGGTGGCTCGCCGACCTGGTGCTGGCGCAAAGCCTGCGCTGGCCGCGGCCGCTGCCGCTGCTGATGGCGCAGGCCTTTGGTCCGGCTTTTCGCGATGAGGCTGGCGGCAAGCGCATCCGACCTGCGGACAAGAGTTTTGAGCGGGCGGTTTGCCTGGCGCTGGTTAAAGCCGCGGCGGAGGCCTGCCGTTTGGCCGCCGAGCTGTCGCGCCGGGCCGAAAAACTCCTGGCGGTGGCGCCAAGACTGCGCGCCAAAGGCGCCGGCGATGTAATCTTTCTGCTGCTCAGTGAAGACGCCGTTTCGGGCTCGCTGACGACCAAAAACCTGTCCCGCTTTGCGGCGCGGCGCCTGTTCGACCGGCTGCAACAATTGGATGCCGTGCGCGAGCTTTCTGGCCGCACCACCTTTCGGCTGTTTGGGTTGTAGGGATGAGCGAAGTGTCTGCGCGCCGCAAGCCGAATGAACAGCCTGTGCTGCTCGACACCGAGCTGGACCACCTGCCGCCGGAGCTGCGCTGGCGCGAGTGGATGGGCCGCGTCGAAGCGGTGATTTTTTCCGCTAGCGAACCGGTGACACGTAGTGTCCTCGCGCGGGTGGTGGGGAAGAACTGCAATCTCGAGCTGATCATCGACGACATCCGCGCCGAGCTCGCCGGCCGGCCCTATGAACTGGTCGCGGTCGCTGGCGGCTGGCAGCACCGGACCAAGAGAATTTTCGGCGACGTCATCCGCGCCGCCTTCGGCACGGTAACGGGCGAGGGGGCAAAAGAATTGTCGCAGGCGGAGGCACTGGTTTTGATGTGCATTGCCTATTTCCAGCCGATCACCCGCGCCGAGCTATCGACCTTCTTCGGCAAGGAGGTGTCGCGCGATCTGATCGGCGTTCTGCGCGCGCAGGATCTTATCGCCTCCGGGCCGCGCAGCCCGCAGCCGGGCGCGCCCTACACCTACGTGACGACAAAAGACTTTCTGTCGCAGTTCGGGCTTGACACGCTGCGCCAACTGCCTGATTTCGAGGCGCTTGAGGACGCCGGGTTGCTGTCGAAGGAGAAGCTCCTCGCCGGAAACATCATCCCAGGATTTGCAGATATCGAAGAAGATGGCGCCAACGGCTTCCTCGACGAATAGATGATCCCGTCATGGCGGGACAACCCAGGTGATCTCGCCGATTGTCAGATAGACGATTGCGCCACGCACGGCACCGGTCGCAGACAGGTAGTCACGCAGTTGCCGCATATGTGCTTCGCGCACAGCAGGTGCGGGATGGACGTCGGATTTCCAATCGATGGCAGCGTCGACACGGTCTTCGATGATCGCCAAAGCGTCGGCCCGCCCGGCAATAAGGCTCGCCTGGTCGCGCCCCCAGATTGCGATTTCGGGCACAAGGTGGGCCGCAGTTCGGCAATCTGCGGCAAAGCGAGCCCGCGGAGCGCCACTGCTCCCATCTCATAAGGATCGGGCTGAGGTTCATCGTCATTTACGTCGGTCACCAATTGATTGAGCAGTTCGCGAGCGCGGTCAACGCTTGCACCGAGTTCTCCCGCGAGCTCACCGGTAAGAAGCTCTTCCATCAGCTTGTGAAGGATGACGCCGCGGCGGGCGCCGGCACCGGCCACCTCGAAATGCTCAATGTGGCTCTCCGAAGTTACGACGCCCTCGAGAGGGTCGCCGAGTCGATCGGCATCATGTTCGCTGGGCCGGCGCCACACTATCGGCGGCGCGCTTTCCTCGACGCACCGTTGCTCGGCGGCAAAAATATCAGAAGACTGCTCGTTGGTCAGAGACGCCGGTGCCGGCATTTCGCGCCGCGCAAAGGACGTAAGGTCCAGCTCAGGAATGTCCAGCTGACGCAGGTCTATCGAGCTGAACCAGGAATCTTTGGACGCCTGGGGAATGTGGGGAAGGATCAGGAGATCCCGTGCCCGCGTGCATGCCACGTACCAGATACGCTCACGTTGATTGGCATCCTCCAGGCTTTCCGCGGCGCGCGCTGCAGCCAGCTCCGGCGGCGCGACGCCCCCCAGCATCCAGTGCAACGTGTTGTCGGACTGCCGATGCACGAACTGATCCGGCCGGTAGAGTTCGGTCGTCGAATTGACCGGAATGACAATTGGCCACTCCGATCCCTTAGCGCTATGAATGGTGACGATCTCGACGGCATCCTTGGCAGCATCGATGCGTCCTTCCTGCGCCCGGGCCTTGCGCTCCCAATCTTCCTGCAGATCGCGAATGAAAGCGCGCAGGCCAGCGATCGAGTAGCCGCGCGCCCTCTCGATCAATGCGTCGAGGTTGACGAGCGCGCGGGCATTCCTGTTGCGATGTCGCGCTGCCATGATCACGCGAACATTCAGGCGTTCGATGGCCTCCGCCAAAATCAGGCTTGGGGTCACGATTGAGGCGCGCCGACGAAGCCGCTGCAACTCGACGAGAATATCTCTGGCGACAGCATGCTGCACGAGCTCAGGATCCGTCCGCACAGTGAAAAAGCGTTGGCCGTCGGCTTGCTCGACAAGGGCTGAGGTGATGTCCAGCAGTTCCTGTTCGCTCAGGCCCACCAGCGGCCCTCGCATCAGCGCGCCAAAGGCCAGCGTGTCGGAGGAATCCGCCAGGACCCGTAGCAACGCCAGAATGTCCTGCGTTTCCTGCCGCCGCATCAGAGTCTGGCCGGCTTGCGAGGATACCGCGAGGCCGCGCTGCTCAAGCGCGCGTTCGTAACGCCACAGTTCCGTGTGTCCCGGAGAGAGCAGCGCGATGTCGCCGGCCTGCAGCGGAGTGGATGTCTTGTCCGCACGTTTTATCGACACATTGCCGATCAAGGCAGCGCAAATGTCGGCAACGCGCTCGGCTTCGGTCTCGCGAAACATTTCCGCGTAGATGCGACCCTCGGTAGCCACCTCGACGGTGAAGCGGGCGACGCAGGGAAGCGGGTGCGACGCTTCGAAGAGGGTCGGTGCGAGCGCGACATATCGGGGCTGCGAGGGCTTGGCAAAGACCGGCTCGAAGCAGGCGTTGACATGCTCGATGATCGGTTTCAGCGATCGGAAATTAGCGGTGATCTCAAGCACCGCACCATGATCCTGGCCGTCGATCAGCTGGCGGCAGAGTTCGTAGGCTTCTATGTCGGCGCCGCGAAAGCGATAGATCGCCTGTTTCGGATCGCCGACGAGGAAGAGCGCCCCGGACCGTAGCTCCGACTTCTCCCATTGTCCTGGCCGCGCTTGGGTCGCGGCGATCGAGAACAGGATCTCGCTCTGGATGCCGTCGGTGTCCTGGAACTCATCGACCAGGATGTAGCGATAGCGCTGGCCGATGGCCTGGCGCACCTCGTCATGGTCGCGGACCAGCGAGCGGACGTGAATCAACAGATCGTCGAAATCCAGGACGGCGGCAGCGCGCTTGCGCGCCTGATAGCTTTCCAGCAACTGGTCGAGGGAGGTCGACAGCGAGCACACCAACGTGCTGGCGATATGACCGACGAGCTCGCTCCAGGCGGTGACGACGGTTTCATAAAGCTCCCGGCCATCAGTTGAACCGACATCATTGCGGTGAGCGCCGAAGGCCCGCGCAGCCTCATCGTAGGTTTTTAGCTGCAGGCCTTTGCGCTCGAAGAGGAGGCCGGTTCCCGGATCGCAGAGGCGCCACAGGGCTCGGAAACTCTCTTTGCTTGCGAGGCAGTCATGATATCGCTGCGCAAGCCCGCGCAATTCGTGCGCGATGTCGGAAAGCCATGTGTCGGGTTCGGCGCTCGTCTGCCACCGGTCGAAATCGTCGACCGCCTGGACGAAATCAATGTCGGGCCGCGCGCCGGCGGACGGACGGATCGGTTGGGCGTCGGGATGCTTGCGCCGAAGGTTCGCGAGTTCACGGATGAGATCCACCACCTGAAGCGGAATCTCCTCAGCCAACACGACAATCGGGTCGCCTTCCGCGGCATCGGCCGCGAGCCGATGCGAAAACCACGCCGACAGCTCCGCCATGAATAGATTGCCGGCGACGGTGGCATCGACCACACGGGCGCCGGGGTCGAGCCCGGCCTGGACGCCATGGCTGCGGATGACCGACTGGCAAAATCCGTGAATTGTCGTCGCCGTGAGCTCGTCGAGCCGGGGAAAAGCGACGACAAGCGCCTCGCGCTGCTGCTCCGAAAGGCCCTGCGGAAGAACCGCCTCGATGAACGCGGGAACATCGCCTGCCAGCAGCTTATCGACCGTTTCCCTGATCCGGCGCGCGAGCTGGCTCGCGGCGAGCTCGGTAAAGGTGATGGCGGCGATCTCGCCAGGGTGGCGGCCGGCCGCCAGCATCATCGCCACACGACCGGCCATCAGCGAGGTCTTGCCCGTTCCCGCGGCCGCTTCGACCAACAGGATCGAGGAAAAATCGGTCATGGCCTGGCGCCGGGCCTCCTGATCGGCGAGCGTCATGTCAAGGCACTCCAGAGCTTGTTGAGCGGCTGGTTGGCTGCCCGGAACTCTGAAGCCTTGCGGCGCAGATAAGTCTCGCGATCGGCAGGAAGCGCGAGGCGCATATCGTCGTAATCGGCGTCCTGCTCCCAACGCGGCGCGATCCGGCCGCTGCGCAGGATGGTCATGGCCGCCGACAGAAAACCCGCCGCCTCGCCGACCACCGCATCGAGCTCGTCGCCCTTGAGCTCGAAGATTGCCGGATCGTCGGCGAGATAGACCAGGCGCGCCACTACGGTCCTGACTTCAGGCAGCAGCGCACGGGCCGCGATCGCATAAAGAACGCGCTGCAGCTCTCGCCCCTGGCCCAACGCAATGCGTTGATGTCTCGGAGGCGGCTTCGCGCTCTTGTAGTCGGTGATCCGAGCGCCGTCGCCGGTGGCGCGAATATCGAGCCGATCCATGCGGCCGCCGAACACCAGGCCAGTCTGCTCGATCGGGACCGTGATCGTCGTGTCCCACGGCGCGCCTTCCCCGGCGCCGCCGCCTTGCCCGAACGGCACCTCCGTCCAACTGCGCGTATCGGATCTGACCTGATCATCGGCGTTGAGGCCTCTGGCAGTGCGACGCGCGGCCTCGCTCACCGTATGCCGCCACAGGATGGGTGGCGGAACGGAACGCTGTAGTGGCCATGCGTGCAGGATCGCCGTCGACGCATCGGCGATCGCGGCTTCGATCTCATCGGCGCTGGCGCGCGCAAATCCCGGCGTCGGCTCGAGCGCTATGATTGCGCCGCTGATCAGCTCATGAACCAGTTCGCCAAACGAGGCCGCACCGAGTTGCAGCGGGTCGGATAGGAACCGGACAGAGCGCCAGCCCAGAGCGTAACGCCAGACGAACCCGAGCGGATCTCGCAACAGCCTCTGGAGCGATGTCGTCGACTGAACCCGCGTCAAGGCTCTCTCAATCGCCGGATGATTGGCTCCTGAAAGGCCATCATGCGGCGTCAATATCAAAGGCCGTTGCCAGTTGCGCCAGCAAAGCTGGCTTTGGCGAACATGGGCGAGTTGGCCGGCATCGCGGGGTCTCGCCAAAAGCCGGTCCGCTTCGCTGAAAGCATGTTCCGGAATGCGATCGCGCTTGTACACGATCTCTGCCGAAGGCCAGAGCGAGCTGGGTGACAGAACGCCGCCGTTGGGGTTGCGCAGCGAGCGGGACAAGACGAGTTGTTCATGGGTGTGCGCCTGGATGACCTCGAAATGGTGCCGGTCGCGCTCGGCGACCCCCACGGGATGAAGCCTGCGGCGGTCGAGCAAATGGTGAGGCAGCAGCGGGTCGTCGTTTTCCGAACGCGGCCAGGATCGGCTGGTGAGGCCGAGCAGCCGCGTATACGGGCGCGGACATGCGGCCAGTTGCCATGCGGGACACCAGACGACGCTATTGGCCGGATCACGCTGGTCGGCGACGCGCAGCGCTTGCAAGGAGAGCGCGATGGCTTGTGCCGGGGCGCTTCGCAGAGCCTCCTCCCACATCGCCAGGCTGGCGCCGCTTAGCAACCGCGCTCCGGCCTCTGCCGCTATGTCGGCGCCGCGCGCGAGGAGTTCGAGAACGGGAAGCAGGATTTGCTCGGCCAATTCGCCGTCGTCTCGCCGCGGCCTCGCCGCGGCCAGAACTTCTCGCCACTGGTCGAGGCTGCGCAAGCCGGCGCTTCGCGGGATTGCGGCGAACCAGTCCGGCGGCAGCCGGCTGGCGAACGGGTGCGCGGGGAGGCGCCGGACCAAGCGCCAGACCCGTTCCTGGTTGAGCCCGTTTGCGAGAATGTCGGCCAGGGCGGCACAGGCCTGGCCCTCCGGCGTGCTCAAAGCGGGCACCCCATGAGAGAAATGCAACGGCAATCCGGCACTTCTCGCATAGGCCAGAAAGTGATCGTCCCAGTCCTGTGTCGAAGTCGCGGCGATCGCGATGTCTCGCGCTTGCACCTTTCCGGTCGCCAGCAACTGCCGGGTCCAGCGCAGCGCCTCGATAACCTCCGACTTCGGGTCCGCGCTCGCCTCGGCGGATTTACGGACCGGAGTAGTCGCAGCCCTTCTTTGGATCGACCCTCTAAACCATGCGTGCTCGGCAGGCGCCGGCAGTTCCCAAGTAATGTCGGTGACCCGAGCGAGGTCATTGAGAAGAGACAGCCAAAGCGGATCGACGTCCACCACTCCCGAAAGCGTGACCGGACCCAGCAGGCTACGCGCACGATCGATCCGCTTGGCGGCTGCATCACGAAGATCGCGCGGAAGCATATGCGCGGGTGGGATGTGATCGCGAACGTAGGTCTCGACGCGATGAAGATCGTCAAACCTCGGCACCTCGCCTGCCAATGACGACAGATCGAGATCCGCCCGCCAGGCGCAATCGAGCGCGTGCAGGACCGCACGCGGCATCCCCGGCAACGCCGCCACCATTCCGATATCGCCAAAGCTTTCGGACGCCAGCGCGGCCTTGATTGCCGGATAGAGAACATCGGTGCCGGCAGGTGTGGCAAAACCACCAACCAGCCGCGCCGCAAGCAGAGGCAGAGTTACGATCTCGCGGCCGATCGCTCCGCCCCGCGCCGCAGCGGCGCGGGCGCTGCGAAGCGCCAACATACCATCGACGACGTAAGTGGAGCGACTCGGCATCGTGTTTTCGTGTTGTTGTTCCAACAGGGCACTGTGATCGCCCAAGATCACCGGCTATTGAAGCTTAGGCAAAGAAAAACTTCGGGCATTGGTGACGGAAATGCGGCTGAGTAAGCTGAGCATCAGGAATTTTAGGAACTTCCAGTCGATCGACGTCGCGCTGGCCGGCAATGTCGTGCTGCTCGGCGAGAACCGTGTTGGCAAGAGCAATCTGCTCTTCGCCATTCAGCTCATCCTCGATCCGACCCTGCCCGATTCGGCACGGCAACTGAAGCTCACCGATTTCTGGGATGGCGGGCCGGCCGACTATACCGCGCCCATCGAGGTGCATCTGGAAATCTCCGATTTCGCCACGGACATGGCGCTGACCGCGCTATTGACCGATTTCCGGGCGCGCCATGATCCGACGATCGCACAGCTTAGTTATGTCTTTCGCAAGAAGTCGGACGTTACGGGCCCGCCGCAATCCAGCGCCGACTGCGAGTTCCTGGTCTTCGGTGGTGGCGATGAAACGCGATCGCTGCCGAGCAAAGTGCGCCGCCGCATTACGATCGATCTGCTCGACGCCTTGCGCGACGCCGAAGGCCAGCTCGGTAGCTGGCGAGCCTCTCCGCTGCGCCATCTCCTCGAAGAGGCCGTCTCGAGCATTAGCCGCCCCGAACTCGACGCCGTGGCGGCCGAGCTCGACAAAGCGAGCAAGGCGCTTGAAACCCTTCCGACCATCAAGACGCTTGAAGATGAACTGCGCGCCGGTATCGGCTACCTGTCCGGAAAGGCGCATGACATCGACGCCCGTTTGAGATTCGCGCCAGCCGACCCGCTTCGCCTTTTCCGGGCTATCGCGATGTACATCGACGGCGGCAAGCGCGGCATCGCGGAGGCCAGCCTCGGCTCGGCGAACGTTGCTCTGCTGGCACTGAAGCTTGCGGAATTCGCGTGGCGCCGGAAGAAGAACGAACGCAATTTCTCGCTGCTGTGCATCGAGGAGCCGGAAGCCCATCTTCACCCGCACCTGCAGCGATCGGTTTTTTCCAAGCTGCTTGGTAATGCCGAGGCCGCTCAGGCCATGATAGTCACCAGCCACTCGCCCACCCTGGCTGCGGTCGCCCCGTTGCGGTCACTCGTCCAGCTGAAGAGGAGAGGGGGCGCGACGCAGGCATTCTCATTGGCGCATCTTCCGGTGACACCCGATGAGCTTGACGATCTCGAGAACTATCTCGACGCGACACGCGCCGAGTTGCTGTTCGCGCGTGGCGCCATCTTTGTCGAGGGCGATGCGGAAGAGGCGCTCATGCCCGTCTTCGCGTCGTCTCTCGGCCATTCGCTTGACGATCTCGGTATCACCGTCTGCAACGTCGCCGGCACGAACTTCCGCCCCTATGTCAAGCTCGCCGAGGCGCTGGCGCTGCCCTATTGCGTCATCACTGACTGGGATCCTCTGGACGGCACCAAACCGCCTCTCGGCAAGAAACGCACTATGGATCTGTGGGCAGACATGCTCACCATCCGCGGCAAGCCCCCACTGACGCCGGCGCAACTGGCGGAGTGGGAGGGAAAGGACTATGCGGCATTCAGTGCCGGTGCGATGACGACCAGCGTCTTTCTCAACGATCGGACCTTCGAAGTCTCCGTCGCCAACACGCCCGCCCTGTTGAGCTCGCTCCTCGACATCCTCAGCGACCAGGATTTCGGGTCCGTGCGAACCAAGCGAATTGCCGACTGGCGTGCAGGCACGCCAGTCGATGCCGAGCAGCTGCTCGCGATGGTTGGAAGCGTCGGCAAGGGACGACTCGGTGCCCGGCTGGCGAAAAAAGCCGCTGGTCTCCCACCGCCCCCCTACATCGCCGCCGCCCTCGCCGCCCTCGTCACGCTGGTCTCCAATGCTTAGCGACCGGGCACTTGTTCAGGCGTTGGCTGATCTAAAGGGCAACCCGGAGCAGGCGGCCGCGGTCGTCGAGAAGGGTCATTGCGTAGTGCTGGCCGGTCCGGGGAGCGGGAAGACCAAGACGCTGACGACCGCGATGGCGCGCGGGCTGATCCAGGATGTTTCCGAACCGCGTAGTGTTGCCTGTATTACCTACAACAACGACTGCGCGATCGAACTGGAAACGCGGCTCGCCCGCCTCGGGATCACGCCGGGCGACCGCGCTTTCATCGGCACCGTGCACAGTTTCGCGCTGCGCCAGGTTATCAGCCCCTACGCGCGTTGCGTACCCATGGGGCTTCCGGCAGACTTCAAGGTCGCAAGCAAGTCGCAGATGAAAGCGACAGTCGAAACGGCCTACAGGAACTCGATCGGCGGTTACGGCAACCCGCACGACCGATGGAAGTTCGCTTCCGAAAAGCGCCTTCGCGATGTCGACCGCACGCGGCCTGAATGGCGGGGACACAATCCGGAGCTGGCCGATTTCATCGAAGCGTACGAGGCGGAACTGCACCGGCAAGGCTTGATCGACTTCGACGACATGCCCCTGATCGCCTATCGCATGATCAAGGAAAATGGCTGGATTCGCGACGCGCTACGCGCTCGCTTTCCTATATTGTTTGTGGACGAATACCAGGACCTGGGCCACGCGCTGCATGAACTCGTCCTGGTGCTCTGCTTCGAAGGCGGAATTCGGCTCTTCGCGGTCGGCGACACCGACCAATCGATCTACGCCTTCGCCGGCGCCAATCCCGAATTGCTCGAGAGCCTGACGCGCCGGCCCGATGTGCGTACGATCAGGCTTCGCTTCAACTATCGATCCGGTGCAAAGATCATCCGCGCGTCGCTCGGCGCGCTTGGCGAGGAGCGCGACTATCATGGCATCGACGGCGCGCCCGACGGCGATCTGAACTTCTGGCCGGTTCCCTACGGACACGACAATCAGGCTGAAGCGGTCGCCAACACGATCATTCCCAAGCTTGTGGAGCAAGGGTTCGAGCTCGGAACAATCGCGGTTCTTTATCGGGCCGCCTGGCTCGGCGACAAGGTGGCGGCCGCCTTGAAAGAGGCGGGGATCCCTTTTGTCCGGACCGACATGAATGCGCTGGTCAAGCGAAGTTCCCGGCTGGCGCGCTTCATCGAGGAGTGCGCTCGCTGGATCACCGGCGGCTGGCGCGATGCCGAACCGCCATACGCGCGGTTGCTGTCGCAAGCGCTGACGCTGGTCTATGGGCGCCACGCCAGCGAACGCGAGGAGCAGGAGTTGTCCGTGCAACTCATGGAGTTTCTCAACACCTCGCTCGCAAGCGTCGAGACGACCCACGTCTGGCTCCAGCGCTTTTCTCGTGAACTTGTTACGCCGTGGCGCAACATTGCGCGCAACTCCGAACAGGAATGGGACGTCTGTGGGGAAATGATCACCAACACCGATCCGGCCCGAGACCTCGATCTTCCCCTCGCGCACTTCGCCGGGCGGGTCGAGGGATCAGGTCGCGTCAACCTGAGCACCCTGCACAGCGCCAAAGGCAGGGAGTTCGATGCGGTCATCGTGTATGGAGTAAACGCTTCCGACATTCCGAGCACGCGCGACAAGCAGACTCCCGCGAGCCTTCGTGAGGCCAGGCGCTTGTTTTACGTCGGAGTGACGCGCCCGAAAAAACACCTCAGCCTGGTCTACCAGGAACATCACCACTCACCATGGGTCTTCGAGCTTTACCAGCGAAGTCAGCAGGATTGAATCCCGAGTAAATCGGCGTAGTCAACCAGCTCCTCATCCGAGCTGTGCCCCTATCCTGGCGGCCGATCTTCAGCCTGACGTTCAACATGCTCGACCTTGTCTAAATCACTCGGGTACACCATTGGCGCAGCAAGGTCTCAACCTCGTGAAACCGGCGATGCATCGGTTTTGGCGCGAGATGCTCCCACCAGGCGCGATTGATCGAGACCACAAAACCTCCATTTCAATTGGTTAATGACGTCTGCTGAAACCGGACTTCTCCGATAAGGGCCGCCATTCGCGCTAAGTTCATGACGATCACCATGACGGCTGTTTCGACGGTCGGTCGCCGCACGCCGGCCCGCCATGGGCTTGCTCGACGCTCAGGTCAGAAGGACAGACGAGCGATGATCTTCGCTGGCCTCACTGCTCGGATCGAAGGTATTACGGCTTCTGGTACTTGGAAGGTCCTCAGGTTCTGAGCTTTGGATGTGGCGCCCGGTATCGCTGCCTCTGCGGAAGCAATGTCTTTTGCACTCACCTGCAGCGACTTGCAGGCTCCCTTCTCGTACCAAAGATTCTTGGCAACCGCGCTTCCCACCGCCGCCGTGATGGCAGTGGGTGCGACATCGTTCGGCGCGACTTGGCGCGTCGCGATCAACGCCTTGATTGCCTCACCGAGGATCGCAGCGGAGTCGTCGAAGCCAACCCCGCGAACTTGATCGAACCTCTTCTCCGTGCTCCCGTCAACGATGCAGTGATGCGCAATGAAGATCCAGTCGTGGATCATGTAGGCTGGGGCGTAGCCCCAAGGCGACAGCCCTTTGAAGACCTGCGCGATCTTCGGGATTGAGCCGCCGTCCGTGTACATGAGGCCCGGCTTGATCGTGCTTCCTGGCGCTGCCGGATCTGCCCTGTGGAAGATCAAGGGATCCTGAGGGTCGGGCACGAACAGGAAACTCCCGTCACCGGAACTGTTGCCCTCACCGACCCACATCACGAACAAGCTGCCGGATATCTCACCGGTGGTAAGCATTCTGGTAGTCTATGGAGCTGCACCCAGCTGCCGTTGTAACTGCGAGCGCGATCACGCTCGTAAAGAAGCGACCTGTAAATCGCCGAGACAGGCGGATCTGATCGCTGAACGCATTGTGCCGCATCGTTCCACCTCGGTCGAATAGGATGCTGATGGTATGAGACGCTGCCAAACGAACGGACGAAGTCAGAGAAAACCGACCCAGTGGCTCTCGGCGACAATCGAGATTGGCAACCCCTCGTCGCGCCAGGCGGTCGCTTTGAAAATCTTGTCGCCAAACGATGAGTGCTTCCAAGACTCCGTGGCGTAGGCACCGATCACGAGCACGTCGGTCTTTTGCGTCAAACTGCCGGCGCGGCCGCCACGATCCGCTATGGCCTGCTCGCAGTATTTTCGCTGGCCATAATTGAACGTCCCGGTGAAACAGTACGACCGACCTTCAAAGGTCAAATTCGGAGGCGGATTGCAAAGGGGCAGGGTGGTCGGCTTCAACACTTCCCCGAGTTCGAAATCTCGGTTCGAGAAGCTGTTCAACGTATCGAGAAGTTCGGTGTGTTCATCGGCATCGAGCACCCCGTCCGCAAGGATTTCATTGACCCGTCGGTACAAGGTCCGGACGATCGGCTGATCGCTAATCTCGACATTGGCGGCCAGCCACTTTTGAAGGAACTCGACTTCCGCCTTGTTGATACTTCCGTCTGCAGCGAGGCCGCGCGCTAACCCAATCAACTCATCGATCTGCCGCGAAGAAATACGATCGCCGCCGACGCGGTTGTAAAACTTGTCATCCATGGACCCCTCCCTAGCAAAGCGTCTCGCACGCTACCCCGTCACCATCCCTATCCAGCTTGCGGCCCCACGCACAGTTGTGCAGGTACCATTGGGCGTCTTCGCAGGAGCTGATTTGCGAGCAGTATCGCCGGGGCTCGCACGAAAGGCCGCGGCTTTGCGCGACCAGCTTGCGACTGATGATGCCGAGCGGCTGGCTCGACGGCGCAGCGCCGTCGCCATGCGATGCGCGCCAGTCCCAAGGCGCGTCGAACTTGCCAACCCATAGACCAAGTCTCGCCGCCTTGGCCTTTGCCTGCTGCGGCGCGTAGGCGCCGTTGCTGTAGTGCGGCCAATCGAGCGCCTGGCCATGCTCTACCATCCACGCGGCCACGCTGGCGCCGTCGGCGCGCCGGCAGTCGCCGACGAAGCGGTGATAGCGATCCCAAGTCACAAAGATGCATGCCAACGGCCTAGAGGCCGCGAGGAAGCTATCCAGCGCTTCGGCGGATCGCCGACCGCATGGATACTCGAAGCCTTTGGCGTCGTCGCAATATTGCTTGCTCTCTGGCGCATCGATCCCGCTGAACCGAATGCGCTGGCCGCGGATCTCAATCGTGTCACCGTCAATGACGGACGCCACGCCGGTCATGGGGGCGGGCTTTGGCTCGATCCAGTTCGCAGGGGTCAGGTCTGGCAAGCGGTCACTATGCATCATGACCGTCTGAGCAGCTAAGGCACCGACTGCAGCAGCGGTGACGAAAATCAACCGTCGCGGGACACTTGCCCACCGCAGTGCACGAGAGCGTTTTGCTCCAGTGCGCTTGCGCCAGCGATTAGAACGATTGTCGTAACGAGACCTATCCACACCCTATCTCCCCAAGCGGGAGAATGCTCCTAAATGTATCAGAGGTCTAGCGAAGCCTATTTGCTGATGATTCCCTTAGGAGATCACGGTTTCACTTGCCCTAGCGCAACAAGTGTCAGTGCCGAGCCGAGGCTCGTTCCGAAGCCAATATGCTCTAGCTTAGGAACTGCCGCAGCATTGTGTGGAGTCGTAGGCTATTAGTTATTGTCTTCGACCGGCGCACTTGGGCCATTTTATGTGCCATGGGTGTGTGCCCTCCGTTGACCGTGAGAAGCTCGCAGGAATCGAGATGGCCTTCAAGATCGCTTTGGCCACTGCCAACAGGTGTTTTGCGTCTCGTTGAGCTACGTAATTGGCGTCAGCATTCCTGAGGATGCGAGCGAGCTGCGATCGTGGCGAGCCGTTTGATCAGCCACAATGTTTAGTCTGGATAACCCCTCCGGACAATGGATCGCGGCGTACGCGGGTCCGATTTCGACGGCAGCTTTGCGCCTCATTCCGGCTGTTCGACCCAAACCTACGACTTACCGAAAGCTGACATTGCTACTGTCTTAGCCTTGCAAGCGTAGCCTCAAGCACTCCCTAGGAGAGGGTCGTGCGCCAGTGATCAGATCATGTCGTAGTCGCTCTCCAATCCGATAACGACTATTCGGACGCAAGCCGGGAAAGGTTCTCAATGCGATAGCGTGCTATTTGCCTCGGTAGTAGCGTATCAGTGGCTGGTGTACGTCACTATCCGGCTGCATGTGCCGGTTCGTGATGCCGGCAGCGAAGTCGCCGGGTGGCGGGAAGAACTCCTTGTCGATCAAGATGAACTGGGTCTGCCGAAGTTCTCCAGCGTTGAGCTGGTAGAGCAGTCGATAGAACCCTTCGAACTGTGCCTTATTCTCCCGCTCGCTGATGTTCTTCATCGGGGAGTCGACGATTAGGAGCTCGGGAAGAGGCGCGTGAAGCTGTGCCGCGATGCGGTGCAGGGCGATCGCGAAGCAGCATTTGAAGAGGGTCTTCTTGCCGCCGCTGCTAAGGGAGGTGAATGTCGAGCGGGTGAGGTCGCTGGGGTCGGCGCTGAGTATCGCCGGGTAGAAGTCGGGCGGGTCCAACTCGACATGGTCGTTGCGCTTGATGCCCGGTACCCCGGACAGAACTAGGCAATCTAGGAAATAGCCGGCGAAACGATCGAGGCTTGTGCGATCCGCCTCTGCTTTGCTGCGTGCCTGTTTGAGCGCCTCGCGCTTCGACTGTTCTAGGGCGACGATTTGGGCGAGAGCTTCGCGCTGCTGCTGCAGCAAAACGGGTAGGCGCAATAGCCAGGCGAAGCTCGCCAATTCGGCTTCTAGCGTGGCGCGCTCGCGTTCCTTCAGCAGGCTCATCGACAGAAAGGCAGAGTCCTGCTCGGCGATGGCGCGATTGATGTCGGCTTCGGCCTTATCCTTGGTCTGCAGCAAGTTCGACCGCTGTGCCCGCATTCTGGCAAGATTATTGTCGATCGCTGCGACGGCGTCCTTGAGCTCGGAGTATCGGCTGGCGATATCGGCCTCAAGGGCTGCGAGTTCGGCGGGATCGGCTAAGTCGACCAGATCTTCCCGACCGCACACGTCGCAGCATTGTGCTGAGCGGGCAGGCAGGGCTTGGGTGCATCTCGGGCAGGCGCTAAAGGCAACGTCCCCGAGGATTTCGCGGGCCTCCGCGGAGCGCCGGAATTTCAGGCTAAGCATATCGATTTCGTTGCGATGCCGCACGTGACGGTCCCGCATGGCGCGGAGTTCCTCGGCGTTAAGGTCGAGCTTGGCGATATCAGACCCTAGGCTCCGGGCCGTCTTCGCCAGCTCGTCGATGGCATGAGTGGTCTGGTCCTCGCGGCGCCCCTTGCGCAGCACCTCCAGCTCTGCGGTAACCTTGACTATCGACGCGCGAAGTCCCGACTCGCGCTCTGTCACTTGAGCCTCCGACTCAATGCCGACCTCCGCCAATGCCCTGGATAGGCTATCGATCGAGGCAGCGCGCGCTGTTCGATTCGCCCGGAGCTGATCGAGCTCTGCTTCCAGATCAGCGACCCGCTCGTCATGGTAGCCGATGATGTAGCGGATCACGTCGCGACTCTTGAGCCGCATGTAGAATTCCGCCGATTCTTCTAGGTAAAAAAAAGAACTGTCGATGTGGTCTTGATCGAGGTAGCAGTACCAAAGCAAGTCGCGCAATGACAAGCGAACGATCTTGCTGTCCGCCTTGGTCTTGCTCTTGCGCACACGCGGCGGGTTAATCTCCGATAGCCAGAATATTAAGTCCGATAAGGTCTCCACGCCCGTTTGCGGGATGACCTCGCCGGCAGCCACACGGGACGGGATGACGATCGAATAGCGACCTTGATCGTCCTCCCAGGATGCAAAGACGTCGGCTGCGTCCCGGGCCCGCTCAATGCTGAGCGTAGCCCGTTCAAGCTCAAGGGTCAGGGTCGCCGAGACGAACTCGGACTGCAGCGCGGGGGACAGCTGGATAGTGCCCCCAAGACAGTAGTCGACCAGCCGGGCGATGCTCGACTTGCCCGCACCCATCTGCCCCCAGAAGTAGCTTAGCTTTGAGAAGTTGATCTGATCGTCGGCACGGCGCAGCGACAGTTTTAGGGATATGAGATTAAACTTCATTGCCGCTCTCCACTGAAAGCGGAAGTCTCCGCCGCCGGGTCGCTGGCGCCGATCTCAGCGCCCCATTTCATGCCAGCGATTTCCGGGACGATCTCGTAGACGAAGTCTTTGAGTTTCGTGGCCGACATGGCGCCGACCGCTTTCATCAAGACGGCGCCTCGCGTCTCGAAGTCCTTGAAGGTCGGACGGTTGGCTAGATCGTCGGCCAGGGCGCGGCCGCGTTCAGTCAAGCCGATTTCGATCTTGCGGCCGCTGAATGACAGGGTAATGAGGTCGCGAGATGATAGGAGGCTGAGCCAGCGCCGATAGCGTCCGTCCCACGGCCCGTAGCGGAACCGGATCATCTTCGTCTCGACGGTCGTGCGTTCTCGCGGCAGCACCGCCGCGTCGGCCGGCGACTTGTCTAGCGCCTCCAATGCCCGCTCCAGATAGACCGGGTATCGCAGCAGGAAGTCCAACTTTGCGAGTTTGGTTATGCCCTCGATTGGCTTCGGGGCACTCTTGCCGCGCTTGTCGGCGCTTCGCAGGAGCACCAGCAGGCGGGCGAGATGTAGACCGTCGGCGTTCTCCGCATCAGCCGCGGCCTTGAGGACGGAAAGGCTCACCCTTCTCCTCCATCGATCTGAAAACGGTCGCTCCACCACACGCGGCAATCGTCGGTCAAAAGCGCTGCGGTTCCCATAAGCAGTTCATAGGGCGCGCCTCCAAGCAAATCTTTCCGCTTGGTCTCCAAGCTGCGTAGACGGGTCGCCACCTCATTGAACATGGCCTGCCCGAATGGTGCGCCGGGGGTATGAAGCGCCATGTAGGATTCTAGGCATTCTCCGTGAACCGCCTCTTCCACTTGTCGTAGCTGGCGGGCCGCCGCCACGGGATCCTTGGCCTGCTCTTCCAGAAAATGATACTCTGCCGCCTGCTCGCGAGCCTTCATGTAGTCGACCAGGGCGCCGACGCCGCCGCGCGCCAGCTTCTGCTCCAAGATCCGCTTCGGCCGAACTTGACCGAGGCTGATGGTCGGCGAGCCTTGGTAGCGGAATGTGTCGCTGATCCTCGACACCGGGACCAAAGCCACATCAGCGATGATAATGCGTTTGGCCGTGATCACCGGATCGTCAATCGTCCCCGAGGCAACTTTCGCAAGGTGACGATCCGGGTCGACCACATACAGCGATGCGGCGCGGTGGAATCGGGCGACGAGGTCGTTGCAGAGCTCGCGGAGAGGATCCGGCGCGAGGTGCGCACATTCGCTTAGTCCGCCGATATGTTCTTGAGCGAGTGCTGCATCGAATTCTTCACGCGAGGGGCCTTTGACGATTTCGAGCCGGCGCAACACTTCGAAGAGATGCGCTTTCTCCGCGCCGAGCTCCGCCGCCAAGGCGCCGAAGGTGTTCCGAAATGGCGGCTGTATCCCGTCGGCTTCGCTGCAGGATCTCACGTGGTCCAGCATGAGGCGGGGGCAACGGCCGCGACGCTTGTCGTCCGTGCTGGCCGGTGTAACCGAATCCACGTCGGAGTTAGACACGAATACGAACTTCCCGACCTGGCCGGGAAATGCAGTCACGAGATCGACGAAGCGGCCGATCGACTTGGTGAGGGCGGCGGACGCAAGCGTCCAAGCACCGTTTTCAGGTCTTGATGTCTTGATCTGGTAGCCGTCGAAGAGGCCATCGGGCCGTTCGGCCAGGAAGTCTTCGTGGTGTTCACAATACAGGGCGATGTAGTTGAGCGTGCCGCGCCGCACCGCTGCCAGAATCACCACGCCATACTGATGCTGGTAGCGAAAGTTGCGTTCAGTTTCGTCGCCTGGATCCCTGCTGGCAGTATTTTCCAGCCGAGCAGGGACTGTGACTTCCTGTACTTGAATGTCGCCGCTACTCAACCGAAACGAACCGGATTTTTTGAAGCATAACTAGTCGCCCTCCCGCGCAGATAATTCTAATCAGATTTCACTTTTCCTACAACGGTACACACGCCGCTTTATCTGGTATCGCGCCGCAATTATCTGAAACGCCGCGTCGCGGATGTCGCTTGCGCCCCTCAAGCGATCACAACTCGTCGAATGTTCGATGGGATTTGGTAGGTGCCCGGCTCAGCCTGAAAGCACGCAATGGCTGATATTCCGACCGTCAGTTGGTGGCAGCAATTATGCGGACGGATACCGGTCGTTGTTACTTTTTTTACGGACGTTTATGCTGGCGGCCAGACACCGACAAGATGGAAGCGAAAGCTGCGGCTGAGATGGCGAAGAAGTACAACCGAATTGCTGATCTGCCATCTACGGAGGAACTCTCGGCCGCGCTCCCTGCAGTGCGAGCGGGGCGTTTTCTAGCGAAGCTAGCCCTCAAGACGGGTTTTGGAGGTGACAAGGCGAAGCAAGTTGTGGACAGTGCAGATCAGCTTCTCGCCCAATCCGAAATCGTCAATCTTCCCGACCGCTTTAACGCGGTATTCGCAGAACGCAGTTGGTTCGCGACCTCATCCATGTCGGTGGACGCGATGCGTGTTGCATTGGAGAAGCATAGAGAAGGTGATACGGATTCGGGGGAAGAGGTCCTAATTGACTGGGTACTAGACCCAGAGATCATCAACCTCTTCGCCATCACACGGAGCAAGTCTTTCGGCGATGTGCACGGTCGATGGCATCAGCTGCGCGAGGCAGTCGCGCTGACCGAAGAAGGCCGCTACTGGTCCGCAGTTCCGCTAGTCCTGATAGCCTGCGATGGTTTTGCGTCCGATGTGCTGGGAACCTCTCCGTTCGAAAAAAATGCAGACCTGAGTTTGTTCGACTCGATGGTAGCTCACTCTTCTTCGCTGCCAGCGGCGATCGAGCGGATTACGAAGGGAGTGCGCAAGTCGAGCGACGATGCACTGTCCGTGCCGCTTCGGCACGGCATCCTTCACGGCCGGTCGCTGGGATACGCTAATCGTACAGTCTGCGGGAAGGCTTGGATGCTGATGATCGCGTTGGTCGATTGGGCGGCAGACAAACGGGACGAGGAGGCGCGACGGGCGAAAGACCAGGCGCGACGATCCACAAACTGGGGCGACATCTCTACATCGGTGCAGAAGAACCGCGCGGACCGGGCGTCTATCGAAGCGTTCGTGCCTCGCCAGTGGGAGGGGCCATTCGCCGGGGACATGGCGGAGGACGAGCCTCCGTTTGCGTTCCGGGAATTCCTCGCTGGCTGGCAGACCAGGAACTTCGGCCTCATGGCGAAGCGAGCCGTCAACATTACACAGCAGAAACATGGGCATCTCGCAGGGCGTATGCGAGCAGATGTGGAGCATGTGCAACTCGTTGAGTTCGATATGCTCTCGGTGTCTCAGACAACGGTCGTACGGGCGGAAGCGCACGTTCGAATGCTCGGTCAAAGTATTAAAGGAAATGTCAGCGGCAATTTCTTGATCCCGGCATTCCGTCATACGGCCAATGGTGACATCGCCATGCCGACTGATGAAGGCATCTGGCAGGTCCAACAGGGGTGCATCTTCGATCTGCTGCACGAACGGAAAATCGAGAAGCGCGAGGCCCGGCTGTGACGCTCTCTAGTAAGACGGGCTAGCCGAAGCAGTTATTCGGATTGCGCATGACATCGGTCGGAATCGCTCAAAGCGCCACCTCGTAAGGGAGACAGGAAAGGACGCAATGGGGTCGAAGCCCGGCGATGATGATCAGGTCCGCGAGCTTCAACGATGGCGGGATCTTCTTGTCGATGCGAGCGACCTGGGGGGAGGCACAATCAGCAAAAAGAGGCTGCCCAGCAGCTGCGCCCAGTTATCGGTAAAATCCGTGGGGCAAGTAACGCTGCTGCCGGGGGTCAACCTCCCTCGGCAGATATTTTGCAACGGAAAAGGTTCACTCTCAGGTCTTGAAACGGGTCTCCTTCGCTTGAGGCTAGCCATTTGTTTAGCGATGCCTGGAGATCGGAAATGGCTTTGTATGCCTCATCCCGAGCGATGCACTGAGATAAACTCACCGTCATGTGAACGTTGAAGCTTGGAGCCCTGGAAAAAAAGCTATTGCAGTAGTCGACGGCGCAGGCGTGAAGGCCTGCTGACATATCCGCCGCCTTCTTGTTTTCCTCTTGAGCCTTTCCATCTGCAGTGTCTCTGTCAAGATACGCGGTACAGCGGCCGACGCTCACATCTTTTGGCTGGATCGGCGACGTGGACGAAAGGCTCTCCGGCTCCGAGTTGGAACCACCCAATACTGTTCTGTAGGGCGTGCTGTTCACATAATATTCGACTCGTGAGCATGTTGCAGCAGAACTGTGAATCATCAGCTCAGCAGCGTAGCTCTTCTTAGATCCTGAGGTGCTCAGAACTTCGATCGTGCCCGCACAGGAGCCGATTTTCTGATTGAAATCACAGTCCGCTGCTATCGCAGGGGCATTGGCAATCGCGATAAAAAGAGAACAAACAATTCCTTGAAAATAACGCATCGTCATTACTCCCACTTGCCCGGTAGCTAGAAAATCAGGGTCGGCTCGAAGAGTCTAGAGTCCTCAGACGGCAGGTGAATCGGTTCTCGCGTGATGCGCGCGCCATCCCGCTAATCCGTGACCCGCGGTGCAGCCTGCATCGCAGTGTGCGATCTCCCCCGGACTATCAGTTTCCCAACGGTGGTCTGCTAAGGGATCCACTTCCATCCCCAACAGGCTGAAGGGCATTTCGCAGCCAGGAAGCCTTGGATTTGCTTGACACAGACATGTAGGCGTCTGGGCGTTGGCGGGCTCTGAGCATGATGCGCTCGACGACGAATTGGAACGGTAACGAACCGCTTTGGCGATGAGCCCGCCCGTTACTCCTCCTGTGACGCCTGCCACCGTTGCACCAACGACGACGGTGCCAAGACCCGCACCGGAGCCGGCCCCCTCCGCAACAAGAGCCGCGCCTCCGCGTTCGCCAATCCTGAATGTCTTGACGTGTGTCACTACAGGCGCGGTGCCGGTCTTGTCAGCGCCTATCGTCACAACGTCCTGAAGCCTTGTTCCATCCGCCAGTCGGTAAGGCGCCAGTACTTGTGCCCCCGATACCGCGCAACCTGTGAGCATAACAATGCCTGCCACCAATAGCGACTTAATTCTCACTCGATGAGTAGCGATGAAATACGAAAGATGATGAGTAAGCGAGTTGGACATAGATCCCCCATGCAGCGCCGTCTTTGTCGACGAAATCTACCAGCGGACGACTAGCAGATGGAGGATCGGCTGCTTCCCCCAAACGGGGGATGTCGAGCCGTTAGAAGTGTTAAATGGTGCAGACTTCATGCAAAGGCTGGCAACCCATCGACGCTTGTGCCACGTTTGCCAACGAGTTTCGGAGGGAGATGGTGTTAGCCAGACCGAGAAAGAAAATTTACATCTCGATTGCTTACAGACCTCCTACCATGGAGCGTCCATGAGTACTTCAGACGGCCCCAATGCGAGCGATCATGGCGTCGAGTGAAAAACAGTCTCAGATTGCAGAACTCAACACGGTCATCAACGCTGCAGCCTGTGATGCAAATCGCTGGGCTGACGTCGCCGGCGCGCTGCAGCGCTTTATCCCTGGATCAAAGATCTTGTTTCAGGTGGTGGAGAAAGAAAGCACCGTTGTGCATCAGGTTGTCTATTCAGGCTTCAACGACAAAACCATTCAGGCTTACGGTGATCATTATTGGAAGCTTAATCCCTGGACCAGCGGTACGAACGCGATGCATATGTCGTCGTTCAAAAGCTCATCAGAACTATATCCTGACGAATTGTTGAGGAAGACGGAATTCTTTACTGATCTTGTGAATCCGGAGCGTGAGTGCGATGGAGCCACGGCTCTGAAGTTTGCAGCGCACAGCGATCGATATGCGGTTCTGGCCGTGCATCATGATTTCCGGCATCATGAGCAGATCCATGCTCGAAGTCTAGCCTTGCTTCAGACCGTTGTTCCTGCCCTGCGAACCGCGCTCGAATTAAACCGCCTCGCCAACCCAACGTTTCACCTCCCAGGAGGACGTGGGCTAATTGACCAACTCGTCGACGCGGCAATGGTCGTTGATCAAGATTGTCGACTTCTGGCGTCCAACGTGCCAGCAAACCAGGTTTTAACCGATGCCCGGGTTTTGTTGGTTAAGGCGAAGGACAAAGTAGAGATCAAGGACTCGGAGGCGAATGCGGCCTTCGTCCGGCTTGTCAGAGATTGCTGTGCTGTTTTTCAGGACCGGGCTAGGCCGAACGATTTGATCGTCAACACCCGATCGGGAGGGTACATCATTACGTGCGTGCCGATGGCTATAGAGCAAACAAGTGCGCTGCCAGCAGGACTCTTGTCGATTTTCGCTCCAAGAACGGTGTCCTTGGTCATTATCCGCCCTCGCGCAAGCCAAGACGCGTCAATAGTAGTTGACGATCTGCGTCGACATTTCGGGCTTACTACAGCCGAAGTCGGCCTCATTCTAGAGTTTGGACGCGGCGGCACCCTGTCGGAAATCGCCGATCGGCGTGGGGTTTCGCGGTCGACCGTCCAATCTCACCTCAAGTCGATCTTCGCTAAGACTGGCACCTCCAAACAGAGAGATGTCGTCACGCTGGTTACAAGCCGTGCAGCTGCCGGCAGGCAGTTTTCTGTCGACGATTGAGAGGCTATCCCACTGGTGCCCTTCCACGGCTATTCTTTGGAGCTGCACTTAGAGTCGCCGAAAGCACATGTCTTAAATTTCGACCGTTCCTCCGCGCACTTTCGATGACGGGCCTGCACCTCGCGCCTAACCCCCAACTCGACCAATCCCTCTAAGTTGCCGATACTCCTACGCTACTCCTTGCGCAGCTTGCCTACAAACTCGATTCCAGAGCCTGACACTTTAAACGTGGCCGCATTATTCGACTGGAAAACGATTACGCCCTGCGACGGTGCGCCACTTTGATCGGTGAACGAAAATGACAGTCTGTTGCTTCTGATCGTGGTCGAAAAATTGGTAGTGACATGTGACTTGCCATCAACCCAAGTCCCTCTCGCGGAACTACCTTGGACAGCGATATCGACCGTGGCGGGACTGGAAACGATCATCCACCTCAAGCTTCCGGTCCAGTGGCCCGCAAAGCTTTGTTGCCCTGACGTCGACGTTTCCTCTCCGACCACATCCTTACCCTTGATCGCGTATGCGGTGCACTTTTCGACCTCTACATCGCTTTTGATGGTTGGCTTGGTGCCAAATACACTCTCCGTATCCGAGTTGGAATTATTGAGAACCGTTTGGTAAGGGGTGCTATCTACGAAGTATTCCACTTTCGAGCAGGCTCCTGCAGAGCTTTTCACATAGAGAGTTGTGGTGAAGCTCTTCTTGGAGCCGGCCGTTTTTCCAACCTTGATCGTTCCAGTGCATACCCCGATTGGCTTCTTGAAATCGCACTCGGCCGCTTGGACCAAAGAACTGGACATCGAAATCATCGAGGCAGCGAACACCACTGTGCAAACGGACGAACTCTTGAGGTTTTTCATACGCCATCCTCCCCTATATAGTCTCGGAAAAGCCCAATCTTTTTACACACGCCAGAGGTCGTTAAAGCCAAACTTGCCTCATGACTGAATGGCATGTTGCGCTCTTTATGGCGCCTAAATGCAATAGATATCGACCAGTTGGAGCTTGCTCTCAAAAACCTTCGATATCGGCACCCGATCATTCAAAACGAGAGAGTAGCTTCGTTAGAGCAAGGGGGCCCGACGCACTCTCGATTGGTTCATTCCCCCGCTCTCGCTACTGAGAGCACGCACCTGCTTCTTCTTCCCGGGCTTCGTTCAGGCTCTTTCTGAACGTAGCCCGCATTCTCTTGAGATCTGCGGAGTCCTTCGTGCAATTTTCCAACAGGCCAAGCGATGTCGAGAATAGCAGCACGCCATCCCGGGCTCCGACGCAGACGCCTTCGCCCAAGCGGGAGTTTATGAGATCGACCGTGGGTTGAATCTTGCGAGTAAGTTCCTCATCGGTACATGCCTCGTCGGCTCTTGCTGCTTGCGCAAAACCGACGACAAGAGGCAATACAGCTAATAGCGGCGCCGCGTACGTCGACAATTTTAACATCGTTCAATCTCCATACTATGGTTTCCGATGTTGCCAAAGGCATCGGATGCGGTGTGTGTCAGTTAACCTTATAGTTGTTTCGCATTTTCGTCGTGAATTGATCCGGCTCAGAATTGTTTGTTTCGTTGTGCGCACATTCGACTGCGAGAGCTTGCTGCTCTTCCAGAGCCTGGGCAGCGTTCCGCTTTTCAGCCCGATTCGAACTTGGAACCGAGTCGTAATATTGCTTGAGCTCGAAGACGCGGTTGACCTCGGCACCACAGCTCCCCGCATAGGCTTGGATTGACATGGCTGCCATGATCGACACCAAAAGCAGCGTCGGGATGAGTAGTCTAAGCATGGAACTGATCTCCGTCATGTTTCGATCGGGTGGTGTCTGTCTCAGAACTTGTTTTCAGTCGGTTGGCAAACGCCCGTCACGATCTTACTCGGGTCTCCGTTGTCGATGATCTGTATTCGGCCCGTTCCGCGATCGATCGAAAACAGGCTGTTGGCCCTCGTGAACGTGATCGTCGATTTGGAGATCGCCACGTCTCGTTGCGGCTCAGCGCCCATCAACAGCACCGATCGCGCATCGACGTCGACGGTCATCGTCAGGTTTGGCGGATTCTTCAGATCGTTGCCGTTGACGTCTTTCATAAGTAGGCAGGAGAGTGTCAGCTCGCCCGCTACGGCAGGAACATTCGAATAGAAGGCTATCGCCAGCCCGGCGCAGACTATGTAAGCAACGGGCTGCCCGTGCCGTGTTCTCGCATGTCCTGAAGTTTCAACATTGCTCCTGGCCATTTTGCCCGCCCCCTATGCGTCAAGGAGTTGAGCAGTTCCATAGGGCCGAAACATCCCTCGTTCGGGGGAGACAGTCTGCGGAACTATTTTATTTCCGGCTCATTCCGAGTAGAAAGTGGCTTCGAAGGTGCCGATAACTTGATATTCGGGCATCGACTTGCGAACAGAACGTGAGGCTGGCGCGGGGTAGATTGAGGAGTGCGGTTGCCTCATGGACGCGGAGGCTTGTGATGGCGCCAAGTGGGTCGTTGTGGCAGGTGCGATCCGGAGCTGCCAGTAGCAGCCGTGCGTTTAGGGCGTGGAGTCCTTTGCGGTTCCAGTAGGACAGCCCCGGCTTGCCTCTTGATCAATCTTGGCGTTTTGCGCCACTGTCAGTTCCCCGGCTGCTTGAATACTCACCCGGCTGGTCGAACAGGACGCAGCGCTTCTGTGACTGGGTGAATCCGAAAGCGATGCATTGGTCCTGTGACGAGCAATCCCGTTCGCACTCGTCGCGGCTGCGGGCAGCAAGCACCCGGAATCCGTTCCCCGAAAAAGCCTTGCCGTTGAAATACTCGAAATAGACAGCCGAGCCCGAAGCGGAGGGGGTTTCACTCCCCGACACGACGCCGCTGGTGGCGCGGGCGTTCATCGAGAGCTGGCCAGGCCGCTCCTTGAGGAAGCACTTCCGGTTCCATGCGTCGTAAGTGAAAGCCTTGCACCAGCCTCCTGAGGTTCGGCACATGGATTCGCATTGTTCTACGCTCTCCGTTTGACGCGTCTCGGCCGCTTCGCTTTTGAGATCCCTGTTGAGGAAACGCGTGAACGTGGCAGGGGGCGGCATTACGGCCACTGCCTCTTGCTCCGGCGGGACAGGCTGCGGCGACGGTTCGGAAGCCTGCGGAGGGGCAGGCGGATTCATTGGCTGGCGGTAGCCAGTGACAAGGCTGCGGGTGGCGGCCGTATGTCCTTGGCTTTGCCCAGCGCCCGCTACGCTCGCGAACAGCCTGCAGACGCCGCCATCCGACGAATGGTCAAAGCCGGCACATCCCGAGCGCGCTGCACAAAGGTTGCTGCAGGAGTCCAGCGGCACGCTGACTGTCGCGCTTACGACCCCGTTCAGGAATGTCTGCGGGTAGCGGAAGAGTTCCTCGGTCGATTGCGCGCTGGCGGGTCTAACTCCGGACGGCAGGATGACAGCAGCCGCGATTGCGCCAATCACGGCTAAGAGAAGGCCTGCGATCCTGTCATAAAAGCATTGGCGGAGAATGCGGGTCGCGAACGTACGCGGACCAGGAAAACGCATGTCGGCTGGTGGCTCGGATACCTGGCGCATCCGCCGGTTGTTCATCTGTGACATTGGTTGCCTTTCTCCGCCGCTTTCCCGAACAGGACCTCAAAAGCTCCCGGGGCCGCTCACCGGACATCTCCGGGATGCGGGCACCGAGAAGGTCCCGAAATGATTGTTGCAGATGCGGAACTTGGACTGACGTGCCGCCGGGGCTGGCGCCGCCGGCGCTGGTACTGGCGTTGGCTTTGCTGGCGGCCGCGGTCTTGCCGTCTCGCGTTTCTTTTCCCGTTTCGGCTTCGCGCGGACGATCGGCGCAGGCTCCCGCGCTTTCTGCGATGTGGATTCCTGCTTCTTGGCTTCCGGCGGTGCTTTCGTTTGAGCCGGGACAGGCGGATTGGCCGGCGGAAGGTAACCCGTGACCAGATTTCGGGTTCCGGCGATATATTGCTGGTTTTGGGTCGCGCCGCCGACGCTCGCGAACAGCCTGCAGATTTGGTCCGACGACGAGTAATCGAAGCCGAGGCAGCCTGACCGCGCCGAGCAGAATACCTTGCAGGCCTCCAGCGGCACGCTGACCGTGGCGCTGACGGTCCCGCGCAGGAGGGTCTGCGGATAACGGAACAGCTCCTCGGACGATTGGGCGTTCGCAGGCCGTAATCCGCCCGACGGAACGACTGCAGCCGCAATTGCGGCTGCCACTCTCAAGAGCAGTCCGGCGGCCCTGTCGCGGGGACGGTCTTTGCGGAGCGGACGAACGGCGATGAGCCTGACAAGCCATTCGAATTGTCGCAACCTCACTTCGTGGTCCTCCTGATCGCGCGCCCGCTCGAATTCACATGCCAGGCGAGCAGACTTCGTTCGCCGGCACTTGGAAAACGCCTCTTACAGTCGTGCACATCTTGAATCGGCCGCCTTGCTTCGCGGCAGGCTTTCTAAGCTGCGGCGAAGGCGGCGCGGCGGCAGGCGGCTTGGGCTTGGGCGCGACGGAAGGCGGCGCAGATTTGCGAACGCCGTTCTTTCGCGCGCTTTTCGGGGCCTCGGCCGACTTCGGAGAGGGCGCATCCCGAGGCTTAGGCGCCTCCGCCTCCGCTGGCTTGGGCGATGGAGCCTGCACCGGCGGATTGGCTGGCGGACGGTAACCCGTGACGAGACTCCGGGTGCCGGCGACGCCTGGCTGGCTTTCCTCCGCACCGTCCACGCTCGAGAACAGCCTGCAAAGTCCGTCGGACGACGAGTGGTCGAAGCCGACGCATCCAGTGCGGGCTACGCACAGTTTCATGCACGACCCGGCCGGCACGCTGACCGTAGCGCTGACGGCTCCGTTCAGGAGGGTCTGCGGGTAATCGAAGAACTCTTCTGCCGACTGTGCGTTCGCTGGCCGAATCCCGGTCGGCGGCAGGAGAGCTGCAACCGCGCCTGCCATTCCCAAAAGAAGTCCCGCTGTACAGTGACGAAGACGATACGCCAGCATGCTGCCTCCTTGCCTGGGCGCGCGAGCGCTACCGCTCCTGTACAATGGTCGTTTCCTGGGACATGGCCGGGGCCAGCTTCTTTTTCAGGCGCATGACGTTCTCATAGGATTTCTGTATCCGCTCGAGCATTTCCGGGTCTTTGCGAGCTTCTTCAGACAGGAGGGCGGCGACCTTTTCCGGGACCAGGGGGTCTGGATGTTTGTCGTTGGCGAATATCAGGATGTCGTTCCCTGCCCGAACGGCGCGCAGCACCGAGTCCTCGAAGCTTATGTTGTCGGTAATGGCCTGCATCTGCATGTCGTCGCTGATGACCACGCCCTTGAAGTGCATGTTGTCCCGCAGCAGCCCGGTCAACGTCGCGCGGGAAAGCGAGGATGGGATTTGGTCCGAAAAGGACAGCTTGTCATTTATCACATGGGCGGACATGACCATGTCGACATCTCCCGACGCGATCAGGTTCCTGTAGGGTAGAAGTTCCTTGTCGCTCCATGTCTTGGAAACGTCGGTCATGCCTTTGTGGCTGTCCTTGGTGCTGGAACCGTGTCCCGGGAAGTGTTTCAAGGCCGTCAGCACTCCCTTCGACCGATGCGCTTCGATGAAAACCTTCGCGTATGTCTCGACCGTCTGAGGATCGGCGGAAAAGCTCCTGCCAAGCTTGCCAATGATGGGGTTCGCCGGGTTGACGTTGAGGTCGACGACCGGAGCCAGGTTGAGGTTGAACCCCAGGTCGGAAAGAGCGGAAGCGAGGTTCTGGTACACCGCGGCGGCCTTGGCGGGACTCATTGACTTGGCCACAGTCGACTCGCTTGGAGTCTCCTTGAACCCCATGGCGCCCGTGAGCCTCTGGATGCGGCCACCCTCCTGGTCGACCGCGATCAGCAGCGGGGTTGCCGCGAACCGCTGCAGGCCTTCGTTCAGTCGCCGCACCTGGTTCAGGCTGTCGATATTGCGCCCGAGATAGATGACGCCTGTTATCTTTCCTTCTTTCGCTTGCGTGACGACCTTCGCGTAGCCGTCGGCGTCCGGTTCGCTGCCGAGGAAGCCAACAAGCACCATCTGCCCTATCATCTGGCGCAGAGTGGCGTCGTCGAGGACGCTGCGCTGCGCGTTCGGCATATGGGACGGGACCGGGTCAGCCTTCAGCGGGGCGCAAAGGCCAAAGAGGGCGCAGGCGAAGGCGATGCAAGACGTGATCCGCAGCGGCATGTTTCAGTCCCTCGGAGCGACAGCACGCACGAAGTCGGGAGTGACCGTCCGGCTGTTTTTTCGCGCCGACGTCATGCCTTTTTTCCGCACCGGGTAGAGGTTTGTCCCGTTGACCAGGAAACATCGGTTGGGACGCGCGGTCACCCAGGTGAATCCGCCGCAGCCGCCGTCCGAACTACATTGCTGCATGCATTCCTGGTACGAGATGGCAGCTGACTCCATGCTGTTTCCAATGAGGCCGCTCGTGGTGAAAAGCTCCCAATCGGCATTCAAGGTCGGAGGAGGGGCCGATGGCTTTGCCTTGAAATAGAGGCCGGACCGTCCCAACGGGTAGGACTGCACGAAATCGAAGCCGGATTTCAGGAAGCATCGGTTCACTTCCTGGTTGTAGGTGAACGCTCGGCAGGAGGTTCGGCTGTCGCACAGGGCCGAACAGCTTTCGGCATTGGGCGCATCCAGGCCTTTCGTCACGAGATCCCCGCCCCAGAGGTCAACGCCGCTGAAGGACGCGTAGTACCAGGACTCGGCGTTGGCGGGATCGCGGTAGCCTGGAATCTTCTGGCGCGCGCCACCCGTCGAGAGCGGATCGGACTGCGCTGACGCGACTGCTGGAAACAAGCGGCAGAGATTGGTCACGGAGGAATGGTCGAAGCCGGCGCAGCCGGAACGTTCCTGGCAGATTTGGCGGCAGTCGTCCAAAGGCCGCCGAAACTCGGCGCTGGCGCTTCCCCTCAGCGCCGTCCCTGGATAGTCGAGGAATTCGCCGCCAGACTCCTGTGCTGACGCCATTGGGGCGATTCCGGGCATCGCAAGCGAAATTGACAGCAGAAGCAAGGACGACGCTATCCCCGCCGCGGCCATGCGCAACCGACGACCCCCCTGCCGCATTCCCGCTTCCCCCCTTGCCCAGCCCGTGAAACCGATACGAAAGCGCGGCCGGGTCAAGGACTGATCGATCCTTCGCAGTAGGTGGTGCGAAGGAAATTCTCGTATGCGTTGGCGTGGCTCGAACCCGTGTCGCTGGCGTCGAGGCAAAGCGAACTCAGCAGGTTGTTGGCTTGCGCATTGCCCTCCAGCGCGAGCTCGAAATACGAACGCGCCGCCTTATTGGAGTCGATCGCGTCGACGCGGTCCGGGGCGAAAGTCCTTGGATCGTACCATTTCGCCATTTCGAGTTTCGCGTCCTGATTGCCTCTCTGCATTGCGAGATTGATCGCCTGCAGCCCGACGCTCCGGTCTCCGCGCTTGAAAGCCTCCTTGCTCAGGGCGAAGAGCTCATGGCCGTCCGCGTCCGTCTCCTTGAGCTTCGCCAGCCTGGCGGCTAGCGGAGGATTTGTTGGATCGGTGTAGTTCGAAAGCAGGCTTCGCGTTTCCGCGGTCGAACCCACGTTCACGCGTCCGGCTCCTACGCTTGCGAACAGGCGGCACTCGTCCTTTTGAGAGTGGTCAAACCCCTGACATCCGGAACGCGCCTCGCAGAGTTTCCGGCATTCTTCCATCGGCTTGGAAAACTGGGCGCTGACGATCCCGTTCAGCACGGTGTCCGGGTAGTTGAAAAGCTCGTTGGCCGTTGAGCTTTCCTGTGCTACCGCCGACAGGGTCAGGCCTAGCAGCATTGTGGCAGCCACAGCGGCCATGCACCCCCTGAAGGGGAGAAAATACTTGTCTAAGCTGCTCTTCAGCATGCTTTTGTCCCTCTGACGGTTCCATAGGCGGCGCATTTGCCGGACATTGTTATTTTCGATCATTATTCCAGCGTCCCCTCGCAGTAAGTGTCCCTCAGGAACCCGCTGAACGCAGGATCCTGGGGCGAACTCGCGCTCTTCGCGCAGAGGGAACGGAGCAGTTCCTTGGCCGCTGTCTGGCCTTCTATCGACAGCTCGAAATAGGCCCTGGCCGCCCTGTTGGCGTCGGCTCGATCGGCTTTGGCGGGGTCAAAGGAACCTGGATCGTACCAGCGCGCGATTTCGAGTTTCGCGTCCTTGTTGCCCCGCTCCATCGCAAGATTAATCGCCTGCAAGCCAATTCCGCCGTCGCCTTCCCGGTATGCCTCGCCGCTCAGGGCGAACAGTTCAGCGCCGTTGGTGTCCGTCAGCTTCAGCCTCTCGAAACGCGCGAGCAAAGGCTCGGGCTTGTTGAACCAGCCCCTGCTGTCGGCGATGTAGTACCCTCCGCCCGCCACGAGCAGCGCCAGCGGGATCAGGAGGTACAGGAACCGCCACTTCGACTTCGGCGGCGGGGTCACAGGCTGGGGTTTCGGCGGCTCCGCCGCCCGAGGGAGCTCCACGGCCTGTTCGACAGCCTCTTCCATCTCCCGCTCTATGGCTTGGGGGGACGCTGTCTTGAAAGGGGTCAGTTCCTGTGACCAAGCCCCCGGGCTGGGCGGGATCGGCGGCCAGAAAGCGCTCCCCTCTATGTCATGGCCTTCGACTTCGATCTTCACCTGCAGGTCGACCGGAATCTGGTCGCAGACCTCGGGTCCGACAACTACCGTGGCCGAATTAGCGCCGCGGCTGACCACCGCCGCATCTACGGTTGCCGGACGCGCCTGCCAACCGGCGCCGCCAAGATAGGGAGCGTCCTTGGACTTGCGCATAATCGACAGCCGCACCCTTTGGGAGCTGCCCAATTCCTGCGGGAACGTGATCAGGGCATGCCCGAACAGGCGTGTCTCGTCCTCGCTGACTTTGACGGCAACCTTGTTCATCGAACCGTCCCAGCGGGCGTGGCAAGCAGCGGCGCCGAGTCATCAAGCACGTCCAGGATGGCTCTCAGGCGCTCGTTCTCCTCGACGTTGATGGTGATCCCTTCGCCCGAGAGGACGTTGTCGGTGACCGCCTGGTGGAAGGCGTACATCCATTCCGAGAGCGCGAGGTAGGAGAAGTTCCGCCGCTCCACGCCAAGGCCGTCGCAGTCGGAAACGCTCGGACGGCGCGCGAACACCCTGACTTCGCCGTTCTCAGTGCCGTCTGGAGCAAGTGGCCGCTTATTCTCGGGCATCGCGTCGAAGCCTAGCGTGCTGACGAAACGGTTGATGTGGCTCGTTGCGAGAAAGCCAGCCTTTTCGAGCAGGACATCGGACCGCTCGACCGAACTTCCCGATAGCTTGGCGAGATCCGCGGCTATGCGTGCTTCGAGGCCCGACCGCCGGGCTGCGGCAGTCAGTTCGGCTACCAGTTCGCTTGCGGACTCCTGGCCGAGGCCAATGGCCTGCAGCGCATTGTCGTTTCTCGCGAGGGCGAAGAGGCTGTCCGTCCAATGCCTGATGGCCGAGCGGGCGAGATAGGTCTCGCGAGGCAAGGCTTTCTGCGAAACCGCTCCCCCGGAGGAAACCGCGGCTGCGGCCACCTTCTTCTTGCCGGGCAAGGGAGGGGCTCCCGGGCGCGGCGGGGTCGGGCGCTTTTTCGCCGCGGCTTCGGCTCGCCCTTCGGAACCTTCCTCCGGCGCGTTCTGGCGCTTGAGGCGGTTGCCGTATTCGATGTGAAGGTGTTCGGAGATTCCGTTCTGCGATATCTGCAGCATCTTCATGGCGGTTCCGAAGTGGTCCCGTTCCCAGACCTCGGTGAGGTTTGCGAGAATCTGGTCGGAAACCTCACGGCGCTCGGCAATGCGCTTGTTGATGTCGCTCTCGATGAAATACGGAGCGAGCACGCGGCGGATATCGTGGGCAATGTTGCCGACGCGGCCCCGTATCTGTCCGTATTTGATCTCGGGGCGGCAGATGGCCGCGAGGTTTTCCGCCAGATAGCTGACGCCGCCATCGTTCAGCCTAAGGGCCTCGTCGAAGGCCTTGGCCGGCTCCCGGAAATGCTGCTGAACTTCACTGACTTCAAGATACGCCTCCCGCATGGCGGCGACCTTCGCGACCTTGTCGGGCAGGATCTCGATCTCGGTGCCGCCCTTGTACTTGATCAGGGACTCTGCCTTGAAGTTCGGGTTGCGCAGCCAGTAGGAGTTGTTGAAAGGCTTGTCCGGCATCCATTCGAACGGCCACTTGTGGGCCTTGCCGAAAAAGCGCGTCAGCGAGGCGCCCAGGCGCGCGCTGAAACGATCCGCCAGGCTCTGCCCCTCCTCGCCCGCCTTTTCGCTGAAGTGCATGTCGAACATCGTCAGCACCAGGAACAGCGCGGTCTCGGTCCGGGCGCGGTCGAGCGGGCTCTCCCCGTGCGAGGTCCGGATCCAGTCGTCGATCATGTCGGGAAGGGTCGCCACGTCCTGGTTCGACGGCTTGATGCAGAGCAGCATGCTCGAAAGTTCCTGCTCCGCCACGTAGCGGTCGAAGAGGTAGGCGACCTTGCCCCGGACGAAGAGCTCCTTGAGCGCGTCGGGGTTGCCCTCGATGAAGGCCTGAAGGTCGACTTTCTGCCTGCTGCGGGCTCCCGGGAAATCCAAGAGGTCAGTATGCTCGAAGAAGGGCCATGGCTGTTCCGATATCGCTATCCGCAGTTCAGCCACCAATGCGGTGATCACAGGTCTCGGCAATGAAACCGCCGATCCCTTCATTGGCCTTATCAGCAGCTCGTCCTGGCCGGGTTTTCCGAGCCCCCGCAGAGTCTCTACGTCTATGATGCTGCTTTCCCGGGGAACCAACGCCTCGACGGGACAGTAGGCGTCCTTGGCGAACCCGAGGCTTTCGAGGGCGGTGACGAGTTCAACGTAGAGATCGGTGAATTCCGGCAGTCCGCCCCATAGCACGGAAAAGAGGTCGGCGCGGTCGGCAATGGAGAGCCGGGAGGCAAGGAAGGCCGCTTCCTCCCAGTAGGCCCCCAGCGTTTCGATGTTGGCCAGGCCTGCGAACTGCTTCTCGAAATACTCCTGAAGGTCCCACACGTCCTCCTCTGTCAGGCCATCCGAAGCTGCCTGCGGCCTCGCCCGGCTTTTTGCTTGTTCAAGAGCGGACAGGACGGCGTCGGAAGTCAGCGGCGCGCGTTTCTTCGCGTCCCCGTCAAGAAAGAAGCTGTTGCCCAGCACCTTGGCCACGTCCGTTTCGCTCAGCATCCTCAGCACGACGGGCGCGCCCGCAGGACTTGGCTCTTCCCGGACCGAAAAGCGGGTGACGAGCCCGGTCGACTCTCGGTCGCCGCCGGGGTTGATCTCCCGGATGAAGTCGACCTCACGCCCGAGATCGCCGAAACGGGCCATCAAGGGCGCGCTTCCGTTGCGGGCCAGGACCGACACCAAATAGGACTTGCCAGCCTGGCTGGGTCCGAACACCCCGACGCACATGGGGCGGTCGATGGCCAGCATCGCCTTCCGGGTGGCGACTATGGACTTCCTGAGCTGTTGCTCGGCGATCAGGCGCGTGCTGCCGACCCGCTCCGCGTTCGCGGCGGCTCCTATCCAGGCAAGACCGTCCTGCGCCGATTTCAGCGCCGTGTCGCAGGTCTTCTTCAATTCTTTACGCATGCTTCAGCTTTCACTGGATGGAGATAATTCCGGTGTCGAGCCAGTAACCGTCGCCCGCCTCGACCGCGAGCGTGTCCAGCTTCAGCTCCATGATGCGCTTGACCGGAGAGCCGTCGGCGTCCTCCGCGTCCTGGATCACGAATTCCTCGCGGGTCGCCTCGCTCGTAAGAAGCGCGATCTCGTTCGCCTCGTCGTCTTCCGGCGCCTGCACGTTGCGCGCGATCGTGACGCGGACCGGCTTTCGCACGCTCCGCGCCGACCGCGTCTGAGCGGTCGTCAGCTTGTAGAGCGGCGTCGCCACCCAGCGCTCCAGCGGAAGCTGCCTGAAGCCAATGCGCAGTGGGCTGTGGTAGTCGAACTCGGCCTCGGCTTCCGCCGTGGCGGCGTCGAGGTCGATGTCAGAGAAAAGCAGGGTCTCGTCCGGAAGCGCTGAGCTGCCCTGAAGCCGCCCGATGTACCGGGCCGTCGACTTCATCCGGAGATACTGGGAGTAGAGGGTGAAGTTGGTGATCTGCCGCTCCGCGAGCGCGCACAGCATGGCTCCCACGACCGCGGTCGTCTTCGGGTCGTCGATGTGCGTGTTGCTGACGCCCCGGAACGGATACCACGTGCCGACCCGGTAGTCCTTGATCGGAATGACGCGGTCAGGCAGGACAGACATCTTGTTCATGAACAGGCTTATCATCTGCGGCAGCCGCATCGGCCGCCCGGTCAGGAGCACCACGTCCGCGTCCAGATGGTTGATCGCTTCCGCGATGTTGTCGAAGACGGTGTCGAAGATCGACAGAACGCACTCTTCGACGGCAAGCGGGTCGACCGCTACGTCGCAGTCGGCGATCGTGAACTCTCCGGCCCCGAGCGCGCCTATGCTGTCCTTGAGATATCCGAGGATGCGCGCGTCCACCGGAATGTCGCCTCCGGCCGTCGTCCTTCCCGTGGTTTCGAAGAAGCTGCCAGCCTTCCGGATTTCCGTCTTACGGCTCGTCGCCGGCATGGCTTCGCATTCGGACAGGACCGCGATGGCGATCGGCTGCAGGACCTGCAGCACGAACTGGCGGCGCAGGTGCTTTTCCTGCTCCGACATGTTCGGGTTGTCGCCGGCGAAGCGGTCCTTGAGATAGTTCCGCGCGTTCGGAAGGCCCGCTTGGGCGAGCCCTTCCTCCAGCCTCGGTATGACAAGCCGCTCGATGACCACCTTGAGAAGGTCGTCGCCCGCGATGCGGAACCCCTCCCGGAAATTCTGGTCGGGGAACAGGGCGACATTGTCCGTTTGGAAGTAGGTCGTAACCATAAGGTCGGTGGTGCCGCCGCCCACGTCGACGCTGGCGACGCGAAGGGACCGCTCCAGCTTCTCCTTGCCCTTGGAGGGCGGGAGCGTTTTCGGCCTCTCCCTGTCCTTGCCGAGCATGTCGAACAGCGTCCTGATCGACCCGCCCAGCTTGTGCACGGCCTCGCCGTAGAGATAGACGAGATGAACCGAACTCGCCTCGTCCCATGAACAGTGGATTTCGGGGCGCTGGCTGTTTATGCCACTGTCGCTGTCGCCCCATCCCGACAGGGACCAGAGGAGCTTCACCGCGGCTTCGGCGCGCGACCGGAGAATGCGCTGTTCCTGGATCGGGGTCGCCGACGGGATCGTCAGGATGATCCTCCGCAGGCGGCGCGGAGAGTCTTTCAACCTCCTTTCCCGGCGGGTGCCGGGGTTGTTCATCATCGACATCGCCTGCGCGATGATTTCGACGAGCATGAAGGTGAAGAAGGACGACCTCGAGAAACAGAAGCGGCTCGCCGTCTGCAGTTCGCTCTCTTTGACTTTCAGCTTGAACTGGCGCCTGTCGCTCTCGAGTTGCTCGAGGACGTCGCCGCGGTCGTTTATGAAGCGGTACATGGAGCGCTCGATCAGCGGCTCGGTTCCCGCATGGCCCGCCGAAGCCGAACGGAACTTCCACTCCTGGAGAACCGGATCGGAACTCCATAGGTACCGCTTCGGCGAAGAAAGCCCCGTCGCGGCCTCGGTGCCTTCGGACTCTCCGCGCAGGCGCGAGGCTTCGGGACCGATGCGGAGCAGGCTTGGCCAGAAGAAGGCCCGGGGGCGGCCCGACCGCCTCGCTATGTCTTCCGCGCCGAATTCCCCTGCCACCAGCTCGCACTGGCTTTCGAAGGGATCGCGATAGACGAGTTCAGGCTTGGAGAGGTCGCGCAGCTCCAGGACGACGGAGTTGTTGAGATCGACGTTCACGTCGTCGGGAAACGACTGGATCAGAAGGCCGCACGACCGCGAGTTACCGATGTCGAGCACCAGGTCGACATCGACCGGATGGACGTTCCTGTTGTCGCTAACCGTATCGATGAGGGTGACGCGAACGGGCTTAATCACGCTGGCGAGAAACTGAACGAAAGTTATGTACCGGGCGAGGTGCTCGAACTGGAAAGGAAAGTCCTCGGGCCTCAGCTCCTTGCCCTTCCTCTGGAGTTTCTTGAAGGAATAGAGGATGTCCCTCAGCCAGTCGTCCAGCCACTTCTGCGCGTCCACTGGCCCTTGTCCGGGAACGTCGAGCTTGTGCGACAGGAACGAGATGACGTCGGGGAGCTGGCTGACGAACCGGAACGATTCGGTCCGCATCGCGTCCTCAGGACAGGGAGCGAGGTAGGGACGGTTCGTCTTCCGGGGCGCGAGCGAGCTGTCGAACGCGAAGATCGCCCTGTGCGTTCCCTTGCGGTCGCCGTGGGCATTCCGCGTCTCCGTAACCCTCACCCGGACCCAGTCGGTCGGGCCCTGCGCGTATATTTCGTTGCCCAGCGAGTCTTTGCCGGGTTCGATCTTGAAGAACGGCACCGGAACCCAGCGGTCGAGGAAGGTCTCGAGCGCCCTCGATTTCGCGATGTCGTACACCACGTCGTCGCCTTTCGGGGGGTAGGGCGGCTGGTCCGAGTCAGGATCGTCATCGTTCCAGTTCGGAAGCAGGCGGATCAGCGTCTTTCCATCCGAACCCGTTTCGCCCGGCGACAGCCGCTCGATGAACGACCTCGACAGGCGCGGAGAAGCGTCGAAGTCGAACCCGAACTCGACGAACTGGATGCCACTGTCAGGCACCAGCGTGAAGCCATCGCTGAAATCGGCGAGGTTGGTCAGCATTGAGTCGTCCTGTCAGGCTTGTTTCGGCTTGCCGTAGTCATGGGATATCGAACTCCATGACCTTCAGTTGCGTAGCATCGTTGGCTTTCACTACGCTCAGGGAACCGGACTGGGGGGTAGTGGAATCACCCCTCTTCAGGAGGACGGTGAAGTCGGTTTGCACCGACGGGTCATCCCGGCGGTCGAAGAGGTTTACGAAAACCTCGTAGTGGCCCGGCGGGGGATCGTCCGCCCACCTTATGTGTTCGATAGGCTCATTGCTCATTCGGTCAGGGACATTCATATCGATATCATGAGTGCCGCCGCATGCGGGTTGTCGCCGTTTCACTATTTCCCCGCTGGGGCATTTCACGGCAAGATCCAAATCCGTGCGGTTGTTCCAAGTGAGAGCTACCTCCATCTTGCCGTGCAGTCCCTGCTCGCGGTCGACGCGCTTCTTGGCTATCGCCGCCTGATCTAGCGAGGCCTGCTGGCACGAGTTCATATGCTGGCGCAGCCGCCCCTCGATCACAGTGGCCTCAGAAATTAGCTCCTGCGTTCGCAGGCTGGCTTGATCGACGGCTGGCGCCGGCGCGACAAGTGCGCAATACGCGCCCCCGCCCTTTCCGAATGCCGTTACGCCGAAAGGAAGGACCAAGCCGCAGGCGGGCAGCAGCAGCCACGCGGTCGCCCCCGCGAGCGCTATGGGAACAAGCCAAAGCAGCCAGCGGGCGATCGGCCGCCACCGGGAAGGACCGGCGGGCAGCACGGGCCGCTCCACCACTGCATCCGGAACGGGCGTCGGGGGCCGGTCCCGGGCGACCGCAGCAATCTGCCCCCGGCCGCTGGTCTCCGCGTCATGTTTTTCATAACCCCATGCAGTGAGGACGAGCACTCCGTCGCCCCCGTCGGAATCGCCGGAGACCCACACGTTCTCGTCGTCGGGGAATGTCACCGCGTTGCGCAGCGCGGTAGCCGTCGACCGGGCCGCCGGGTCGGTGCGAGCCTCGTGCGCGGCGGCCGCACGGAGAACTGATCGGACGGATTGGTCCAGCCGCGCCTTGTAGACGGACGCCGTTTCGGGCGGGAGGTCTGTCAGGCGGACAAGCGTCTCGTCCCGTTCGGTATACCAGTCGATCCCCGAGCCGTCCTTGCGTGGCACTGGTTCGGCCAGCTCAAGCCCGATGCCTCCGGGGAATTCCCGCCCGAGCACGGCTTGAAGCCTATGGACCGAGCGCTCCGCGGTCGATCCGAGGGATCGCATCAGGCTGAGGGTCGTGGTGGCAACGAACTGGCTCATTGGGCCGGGCCTCCGGCTGGCGCCGGGGCGGCGGGTCCACCGCTTCCGTCGTCGAGGAGTGGACCAAGAATAGAAGAATCTGTCTCGCATCCAGTCTTCGTGAGCTCGGCATTCATTTTAGCGATCCGCTCTTCAATGATGCGGTTGACCTCATCGCTGTTCACGGGAGCTGCCGTCCGCGGCGGAAGCGCCATCGGATAAACGAGGTTGCCAGGCCAAGCCGCGTAGATCAGGCTGGCGGCGAAAACTAGAGAAAGGGCAGCTATGGGCCAAAGCCAAGCCTGCCTATGTCTTGCGGAGGCCGCTGGGTGAGCCTCTTGGGCGGACGCTGCGGTGGGTTCGGGAACAATCACGCGCCGCAGGGGAGACAGTCCGGCGGTGGCGAAACCTCCGACGGCGGCCCAGGACTGCCCCGGCACCCAGGGAGAGATGCCGCTTGGAAGGTAGGGGCCAATTGTCTTCTCGCAGTGCCGCACGAATGCGGCGCGGGAGGAGCGGGCTTCCTCTGGCAGCACCCCCCAATTCGTGAGCACGGCGTTCTCGCCGACGGCGACGATCGAGGCTTCGTCCGCGACGTTGAGCATCGCGCCAACCGTTTCGCCGATTTCCCGGTCTGCCAGCGCCGGACGCAGCGCGTCGATCCGCGCCACCAAAATCGATTCGACCCTGGCGCGCTTTCCTCGGTCGATTTCGCTCAGCTGCTTCGGCTCGTCGTCAAAGCTGCTGAACCACGCCACTGCCAGGCGCCCGCCCTCCTGCTCCTTGGCGTTCGGTTCGGCGAACAGCCGGGACGCATTGTCACCGCACAGTTCGTCTATCCGGGCGAACGTCGTTTCGCAGTCCCGCCACATCGGCTTTCCGGCGACGGCCAACACGTCGCCGGAAAGCGCCGACGTTGAACGAACGAAGTGGACGTTGCCCCCTCGAGCCATTTAAGCACCTTCCCCTTGCCGCAAGAAATCGTTAACTATGCGGCATCCCCTCCGGCATACTTCGACGGAAAAAAACGTAGTGTCAACGAGCGCTCAAGTAGATTCGACTCAGATGCTTAACCTGTAGCGGACCGCAGCCTATTTCCCATCTTAGCGCCAATTCTAGTTGAATTGCATTCTGGCATTGCACATCCCCCATTTGGGGTGGAAATGCAAAAACTGGAGGATTACGGTCGCGCCGGGCCGAATTTGCCGAGCGCAACAGGGGCATTGCCAACGTCAAAAGAAAATGGGGCAACGGGAAAGATCGCGATCTGTCATGAGGTTTCTGGCTAGCCGTCTAACTCGCCTTCCTCCTCGCCAGTCATGACGTCAAAGTCAGCCAACCGCGCTGACTTGTCGGTCAAGACCCGCTTGAAACAGAATAATAGTGACACGGGAAACATGTTTGCGCATCTTTTTTTCTGCGGATACCGAGAGCTCCTACTTAGAGCCGCTGGCTCGTCTCTGGCAGCTCTCGTCGTTCTGGTTGGCATTCAACCAATCGGCGCGCAGACCACGGCAGTGTTCTTCGACTATCCCGGGACCTCACTGAACGGGGTTGTCAGCGCGCAGGTCATCGCACCCCTGCAGGCATGTCGATCCCTTTGCACCTCGCGTTCGGGCTGCGTAGGTTTTGATCACTCGTCCGCCGACAACAGTTGTCGGCTTTTGGCAGGGGTCAGCTCCGCCGGCGAAAGCCGGGCGTCGACAGCAGCTACGCGGAATCTGATCATTGGGTATCGTCCTCCCTCAAACCCGCCCGCAACGCCTTCCGCCGCCCAGCCGAAACCCCAAGTTTCACGCGCGGCGCCGCCGAACATCAGCGGCCGCAAGGTGAGTTATCGATCGATTCCCGGCGACCCCAGGCCGATAGGCTGGGTGTATATCAATGTCTGCAGCGGAGCCCCGGTGGAAGCGGATTCACTTCGCAGTTCTATCAACGGATTTGTTTTTGAGTCATTGCGGCTCATTCCGGGCAGGATTGAACAGTTTGACAGGAGTACCACACCGCAATGTGCGCTCGTACCCAAGGCCGTCGGGTATGCCTCGCCGGGCGCCGAGGAGTGGAGAATCGGAGCGGCGCTAGAGGAGATGCGTCCGCTCCTTCGTCCTGCCGGAGTGGGAACACGGGCGGACGGTCTATTGCCCATGCAAGGTTCCGACCGATACCGCATCGACATATGGCTTAGCCACGAGTGAATTTCCCGGCTACTCTATCGGGCGCAGCAGCTAGGCGTTGATGTCTGCGCGTAAGCCGCTCAATTGCCCAGTTCTAGCCGTGCGATCGTATCAGCAGCCGTCGAGCGCCTTAATGCCTTTGATGTAGTCCTTGCCGCCCTCGTTCACGGTCGTCACTTCCGCGCGGCCAGAACATGCTGTGGCACCCTTCCTGAACGCATAGCTGACGAAGAATAAGTCATCTCCCTTCGCTTCGATGCCGAGAAGCTTAAGGGGCGCCTGCATCCCTCCGTAGAAGCCACTCAGGGCCGCGGCGGAGAGAGGACCCCTGGCGCTCTTTTCAGGGACTACAAACCGCGCCGCCTCCTTGCCGTCCCCAGTGCCGAGGGCCAGGTAAAAGGCCCGCACAACGGTCGCTGCGGTGCCGGGCTGTTCAGTGATGTCCTCTTCAGGCGCGATGCTCCCTACAATGGCCATCAGCGGGGCTCGGCGATTTGCGTTTTTTGGAGCCCATCGATCAACGATGCCGACAGTCACGCGGCGTCCGATCAATGATGCCATGGCGCCCTCCATGCCGCCGACCGGCACGACGTGAACCTCGCGGAAGCTGGAGGCGGAATCAGCAAAGCCCTCGCCCTCAAGGCAAATGTCGGCATCCAGCTCCAGTAAGTAAGTCGGCTCGGGCTGGTCTCCTGTCTGCACGTCTTTATAGTTCGGCGGCCCGGGAAGTATTCGTCGATGGAGATCGCCGCTCAGCCGCGACGGCTGCCCTTTCGAGATATCGTAACAGGCGGCCTGGCCCCCGCTGGCCGCAGCTATGGAAATCAATACGCTTGCCGCAAGTCGTCTCATAGGTCGCTCCCCAAAAAGCCCACTGATGGCATTCATTCATTGAGGCTTCAACCGGTACTTGACCAAATGTATAAACCCTCAGTCGTCTCCGAGAACGATCGTCACTAAAATGTTCAATGAACATTATACTTCTCTGCCCACAGCCAGGTTTGATTGCTGCGGCGTCTTTGGGGCAGCGCGATCCTAATCCTTTGTTCCGCAAGGGTTTGCTGGACGCAGGCTTCAATGCCTATCGGCGCAACAGCTGGCATCAACGCGCTCTGAATTTCCGCGGTCGTCACCGCAAAATCGTCGAAACAAAGCCAGCAGACCACACTGGTGCAGCTTTGCCAGAACCATGACGTGCCATTGGCATTACATGATCTCTTTTTGTTCTCAGAAAGTCGCATAAATGGCAGACTGGAATTGGCACACGCGTGACAGCCCAGCTAGGCGTTATCCAATCGCGCTCCACGGCAGCGGATACGCCGATAGCACCCATGATGGATGGCCATTTACGAGTCTCTGTGTGCAAAAAACGCACACGAAAGTTCCGCTTCTCTTCTTTTTTCGTTCCCACGATGAAGCCGCCGACAGCCCTATTTGGACGCTCTTTTGCCGACGATATTGACCGTTCCATTGCGGACGTTCACTGCGATATCCGTGCCCTTTGTGTCCGATACGGCGTCCAATTTGCCTGGGGTTCCTGGAAGGTTTTCGAACTTTCTGTCTTGCGACTCCCGTTGAGATGCGCGCGCTTCTGAAGGAGGTGGGGCTGTCTGGATCCGCTGTGGTGCAACTGGGTTCGAGTCGGTAGAGAGCTACCGCCAATACCGAGTTCGTCTGCTGACGGGACTTCGCAAGCGAGATCAGCAGAGTCAAATCCTGTCCCCGCAACGACCCCCTGGCCTCGGCGTGATCGCGGCTCGATGCGCTGGGTGAGCCTGTCGCGAGCAACAGGTTCGGGCGGGGTATGTCGATCGCCTAAGCCGCGTCACATAAACTGAACATCGTCCGTTTTGTGTGCCTGTCTACGGATCGTCAAGTTGGCCCAAGGCTGCCGTTCGGCAATGCGCCTCAAGTTGGCCATTGAACTTATCATGGCCGCCGTCCAGAAGCGGACATCCGAGCGGCTAGCCGCAATGGCACCTTTGCGCCCAACAGCGGCCACCTTCCCCTTGCTGGTGCACCCGCTTCTATTGGTTACAAGCATCGGAGCGGCCGTGGACAGGCTGCTACGCGCGTTACCCGGGCTACGGGGTCGAACTCGGTGCGGGGCTTATTTGGCGAAGCGGCTTCGGAATTCGGTAGTGGTGTTGCTGTGGGGGAAGGGTTCGGCCGGGATCGGCACGCCGAGAAAGGCGCACAGGTTCGGCCAGCCTTCGGCCACCTGATAGACCAGCAGGCGCGACGGCGGGAAAGCCGAGATCACTTCGGCGTTGTGGGCTTCGAGCACTTCGATAGCATGGGTTTCGTCGTCGAGACGACCGCTGAAAATTTTCGTCTCTATGACGGCCCGGCCAAAACTTTGCGGGTCGGAGGTCTGGCCCATGGTGTTGAAGATCGTGGCGCGTGCGCTCCTGTACCAGTCCTCGGGGTTGCGAACGGTGAGGATCAGCTTGGCGTCGGGGAAATACTCTGCGAGTTCGCGCCAGAAATAGGCCGTCGGCCAGTCGACTGCCGACTTGTAGCCGGCATAGACGACGTCCCAAGCCACCGGCTCGCCGCGCCCCGCGGCGCGGATCAGGTCGCGGTGCTCGGGGTTAGAGTTGACGTCCTCCATGTGATGGCACGGCCCGAACCCGAGCATTTCAAGCGCCAGGTTCAGAGTGTGCGTGCCGGTGCGGCCGAACCCTGCCCCGATAACAGATAATGCCATGCAATCCTCCTGTGGCGGGAGCGGATCATAGATTGCAGAGGTTGGGAAGGGAGGATGGTCCTGGCGCTCACCCTGAGAGACCAAATCGGCATATCGAGCGATGCGCCGAACTCGCTCTGCCCGAAGGCTACATAGCGGGCCGGCCGGTTACGGCGTCGATAGCGATCCGAGCCGCAGGAACTAGGCGGCAGTCTTCGTTTCCAACATCATAGCCCCGACAAGGGTCGCTTCGGGGCAATTTCGGCCTCGGGCAGTAGGTGGTCGTATGTCCGCATTCTCGTTGCACAGCCCGGACGCTCCCTATCAGCTCCCGGCCCGGAGGGGGTCGTTGAATGGTCCTACAATTCGGATTCGACCGGTGCTCCTGGAAGCTTTTCGAACTTTCTAGGTCGCGCCTCAGCCCGAATTGCGGTTGCTTATGGATAAAGTGGGATTCGGGTTTTGGATAGCTATGAAGGCATCGACTTCTGGCGCGTGCGCCGGATAGCGCGTGGAGGCGACTAAGAAAGACGAGCAAGCCGAGGTTACCGAAGCTGCGGCCCAACCCTCCGCCCGACCGCCTCCCACGCCAGCTCGACCGGCGCATGCATAGGCTGCGCCAAGGCGCAAGCCGTGAGGGAAGGCTGTGGGATAACTCCTACTGCGGTAGCACCCCAACATGCGCCACCGCTTCGGCAGAGGGGTCATGGAGGGCCAGCAGGGCTAGCAGCGCGAACACTGATCCAACGAAGATAGCTCGGACAGGCTAGCAATATGATCCATTTTCGCAGGCTGCACGTGTTCAGGCGCGAATTTGGAATACGTCTGACTGCAATTGTGAAGCCGAATACTCGCTTACTTGCGGGGATCGAGCAGACTGCGGGCTACGTCTTCTATGTGCGTGCGCATAGCGGTTTCCGCTTGCAGGGCGTCGCGACCGCTGATGGCATCCAGAATGGTCTTGTGCTGCTGCGCATAGTGCTCCCGTCGCTCCGGCGTGAGTACAGCCTGACGCAGCTGGCTCCACGTCCTTTGCCGTCTTATCGCATTAAAGCTATCGAAAATTGAAAGCAGGAGTCGATTGCCCGTGACCAGACACAGTGCCCGGTGGAATTGCCCATCCCAAGACTCCCACGCTGCAGGATCTCCCGAGGCTCTTCCTTTCTGAACTAGTCCGAACATATCGGAAATTTGAAGTTCGCTCGCACGCAGCGCTGCCATTCGGGCGATCTGAGGTTCGATCGCTAGGCGTGCCTCTAGCGCCTCGGCCGGGCTCGTGTTTGCGGTAACGAACGACAGTTGTGTCGGTGCTTTCTCGGGACGCGAACCAGCAAAGGTACCCTGACCGACATGGCGCCAGATCCGTCCTTCCGCCTCGAGCCGATCAAGCGCCACCCGCAACCCCATTCGACTGACGTCAAGCTGCCGCGCTAGATCGCGTTCCGGCGGAAGCCGGCTCTGCGGCTGGAAACGGTTCTCACGCAGCATTTCGTCAAGCTTCTGGTGAGCGTAGTCGGACCTCTTCATACTAGACCATTCCGCATTGGCTTATTTTGATTGGCGAGCGCCCACTGTGTGTTGACAGGGCGCAAGCGTTGGGAAATAGATAATGAAACTCATAACAAGAACACTATCAACAAATAGACCAATAAGCAATGGTCCAAATCGTTGGGCCGATAAACAAGGGGAAGGTTGCCAGATGTCTCGTTTCTCCAAGAGTGCCGGTTGTGCCATCGCGCTCGTCTTCGCGGTTGGTGTTGCTCATGCGGCTGAGGTGGCGCCGCCAGCGGATATCGCCAAGGCGGGCAAGATCACGTATTGCGCCGAATTCGGGAACCCGCCGCTCGGTTTCTACGACGAAAACCAGGTTCTGGGCGGTATGGATGTCGATATCGGCACAGAGATCGGGAAGCGGATGGGGGTAAAGGTCGAGTGGAAGGAGACTGCATTCAGCGCGATCGTTCCGGCTCTCCTGGCGAAACAGTGCGATGCCATTCTGTCGCAGCTTTTCGACAAGCCGGCGCGCCGCGAGGTCGTCGACTTTGTCAACTACATGTATTCGAGCCAGTCGCTCTTAGTGGCGAAGGGCAACCCGAAGAATGTCAAGGGACTTGATGATCTTTCGGGTCTCAAGGCCGCAGTGGACAATGGCACGACGATCCAGAGCCTGCTGGACGAGCAGAACAAGAAATTCAAGGAAGCTGGAAAACCTGAGGTAACGGTCACGGTCTTCCCAAAGGATTCCGATGCTCGCCAGGCGCTGCAAATTGGCCAGGTGGATGCATACGGAACCACTCTCGAAACAGCTGCTTTCTTCCTCCAGAAAGCGGGCCATATTTTCGACATTGGCGGCGAGCCGTTCGCTAAGATCAAGACCGGAATCGCCACCCGCAAAGGTGAGGTCGAGATGCATGATGCCGTTCAGAAGGCCTTCGATTCGATGAGGGCCGACGGTACCTACAAGAAGTTACTCGCGAAGTGGGGGCTCGAAGGGGACGCAATCGAATAGGCGGCCTTCATGAACTTCGAATGGGGCGTTTTCTGGGAGTACCTGTTCTGGCCAAGTTCGGTCTATTTGCACGGTCTCTGGCTGACCCTAAGCATTAGCGTGGTCGCTCAGGGCTTCGGAACCGTTCTGGGGCTGTTCATAGCCTTGGCCCGGATTTCGAAGCATCGCCTTCTGCAAGTGCCCGCGCGAATCTTCGTGTGGGGTTTTCGCGGCACGCCATTGCTGGTGCAGATCGTTTTTATTTACACCGGCTTGGCGGCCGCGAACATTTTTCGCTTCGAGGACATCAATCTCGGCTTCGCGACGCTTCCCGGCAATCTGCAGGCAGGACTTCTTGCATTGACGCTGAATGAAGCAGCCTACATGGCGGAGATCATTCGAGCCGGGATCAATTCCGTCAACCTAGGCCAGACGGAAGCGTCAAAGTCCCTGGGAATGACATATGGCCTCTACATGCGCCGCATCATACTGCCGCAAGCAGCGCGCGTAGTTGTCCCGCCGCTGGGCAACGAATTCAACAGCATGCTGAAAAACACGACACTGCTGAGCGTGATTGGCGTCCCCGAACTTCTGCTCGCAACGCAGATGGTTACCTCCGTAACCTTTCGTGTTTTTGAGCTGTATATGGTGGTCGCCTGCTACTATCTGACCCTCACCACGCTCTGGGGCTTTGTCCAGCAGCGGCTCGAGTCACGGTTTGGCGATCCTGCCGCGGCAGCTTCCCGCAAACTTGCATCAAAGGGATACCGGCGCCTGTTCGGTTTTGGACAAATTGGAGAACCGCGATGAGCGATGATCCGGTGGCGGAGCCTGCGATTGTCACCGCGCGCGGAGTGGAAAAACGCTTCGGAGACCTTCAGGTTCTCAAGGGAATCGATCTTACCGTCCGCAAGGGAGAGGTGGTCGTCATCGTTGGTGCGTCGGGGTCGGGCAAGACCACGTTCATACGCTGCATCAATCACCTTGAGAAAATTCAGAAGGGTCGGATCGAGGTCAACGGCCATCTGATCGGCTATCGCGAACGCAATGGTCTGCTTGTTGAAGACAGCGAGCGCAACATCGCTCGTCAACGCTGCGAGATTGGAATGGTCTTTCAGCTGTTCAATCTTTTTCCCCACCTGACGGCCCTCGAAAACATTATCGAAGCGCCGATTCACGTGCGCAAGATTCCGCGTGAGGAAGCGCTCCGAACGGGCCGCGCATTGCTCGCCCGCGTTGGCTTGGCCGAAAAAGAGAACACTTACCCCGCGCAACTGTCTGGTGGTCAGCAACAGCGTGTGGCCATTGCCCGTGCGCTGGCCATGCGTCCTGCCCTTATGCTGTTCGACGAGCCGACCAGTGCGCTCGACCCTGAGATGATTGGCGAAGTCCTGGACGTCATGAAGGAACTCGCCCGCGAGGGCATGACCATGATCGTGGTGAGCCACGAGATGGGCTTCGCGCGCGAAGTGGCAAACCGCGTCATCATGATGCACGGCGGCCAGATAATAGAGGATGCGCCTCCGGAGCAATTCTTCACCGCGCCTGCCCATGAACGGACCGCGGCATTTCTATCTCGAGTCATTGGCAAGCGAGATTGAGGGCGGTACGCATGAACACGATCCGCGATATCCTAAGTTCAGCGCCCTCGAGTGCTCGAGCAATTGGGGCTCCCGCGCGCTCGGACGTCACCTCGGGAGAACTGCTGGCTCTTGTCGATCGAACGGTCATATCTCTCAACAATCTTGGCATTGGGAGGGGTGACAAACTAGCCATCGTCCTTGTCAACGGCCCCGAGATGGTCGCCGCCTTCCTAGCCTGCGCAACCACCTGTACTACAGCTCCACTCAATCCAGCCTACCGCGAGGACGAGTTTTTCTTTTACCTGGATGATCTCAAGGCGAAGGCGCTTCTCGTTGCGGCCGGTAGCAAGAGCCCAGCGCTCGCTGCAGCCGCTCGTGTCGGGATACCGATAATTCACCTGCACGCACGAGAAGAGGGTCCGGCTGGTCTCTTCGATATGTCGGGCACACCGTCGGTGGCCACCACGCCTGGACCGGCGGAATCTGAGGATATCGCCCTGGTCCTCCATACTTCGGGTACGACCTCCAAACCCAAGATAGTGCCGCTTAGTCATACGAACCTGCTGACTTCAGCGGCAAATATCGTAGGGACGCTCAAGCTCGGGCCGTCGGACCGTTGCCTCAACATCATGCCACTCTTTCATATTCACGGTCTGGTGGCGGCCGTGCTGGCAAGCCTGTCGGCTGGCGGCAGTGTCTTCTGTACGCCCGGCTTCAATGCGCTGAAGTTCGTCAGCTGGATGAACGAGGCCAAATCGACCTGGTATACGGCCGTGCCGACGATGCACCAGGCGATTCTGGCGCGCAGCAGTGGCAATGCGGAGCTTATTGCCGCCAACCGGTTGCGGTTCATCCGTTCGAGCTCGGCATCATTGCCATCACCCGTCTTCGCCGAAATGGAGCGCGTTTTTGCGTGCCCGGTTATCGAAGCCTACTCGATGACTGAGAACGCCCATCAGATGACGTCCAATCAGTTGCCGCCAGGCCAGCGCAAGCCAGGAAGTGTCGGCGTCGCTGCGGGACCCGAGGTTGCCATCATGGCCGCGGACGGACGATTGCTTGCTCCCGGACAGGAAGGAGAAATCGTCACACGCGGCGCAAACGTCACGCGTGGCTACGAGAACAACCCGAAAGCGAACGCCGAGGCATTTGCTCACGGCTGGTTTCGCACCGGCGATCAGGGTGTGATGGACGATGACGGTTTTCTTCGCCTTACGGGCCGGCTGAAGGAGATCATCAACCGCGGTGGCGAGAAAATCGCCCCACTTGAGGTCGATGAAGTCTTGATGGCCCACCCTGCGGTTCACCAGGCTGTGACCTTCGCCATACCGCATGACAAGCTTGGTGAGGACGTTGCCGCGGCCATTGTGCTGAGGGAGGGAGCCCAGGTAGGCGAGCGTGATATTCGGGAGTTCGCGGCGGGTCGGCTGGCCGACTTCAAAGTGCCACGACTTGTAGTCTTTGTGCCGGAGATCCCGAAGGGCGCCACGGGCAAGATGCAGCGCATTGGCCTCGCGGCAAAACTTGGGCTCGCATAGGATGGTCAACACCGCATCACGCGCCAAGATTGATTCCGCAGCGGTGCTCGCCCGCTTCAGGGAAGCGAAAGCGAGCGCGATCGGACGCGAACCCCGGAGCTGTCGCGACATTTTGCAATCGTAACTGACAAGCAAATGGGTGGCGCGTCTCAAGGCTCGCCGTTTTCATTCTGTCCGTGCCAATAGGAGTACACTGTGCGCGACTTCCAACTACCTGGCCGCTCTCCGGCAATGGCCATGAACGGCATGGCCGCCACCCACAACCCGCATGCGGCGCGAGTTGCCATTGAGGTGCTGCAAAGTGGAGGCGCGGCAATCGATGCAGCAGTTGCCGCAGCCGCGGTGCTTGCAGTCGTGGAACCGCAGCAAACCGGAATCGGCGGCGACTGCTTTGTCATCATGGCCAAGAACGGCACCGATCAGATTGTTGCCTATAATGGCTCCGGGCGAGCCCCGTCCAGACTTCCGGCCAGCGGACTTGCCGTTGGCGAATCTCAGCTTGAAGATTCAAGCCCGCATGCCGTTACCATCCCGGGCGCTATTGATGCGTGGACCCGGCTCGTGGCGGATCATGGACGCAAGGAGATCGGCGAGCTTCTTGCCCCCGCAATCGCTTTTGCGCGGAATGGATTTCCGGTTCACCCTCGAGTGGCGCAAGATTGGGCTGTGGATGAAGCGCGGTTGCGGCGCGACCCCAATGCAACCCGCGTTTTCCTTCCGCGTGGCCGGGCCGCTCGGGCCGGTGAGATCTTTCGCAACCCCGGTCTGGCTGACGCGCTTAGCCTGATCGCCGCCAAAGGGAGAGATGGTTTCTACAAGGGACCTGTGGCTGAGGATATCGTGAGCTACCTTCGCAGCCTCGGTGGCTATCACACTCTTGATGATTTCGAGATCGCCGCAGGCGAATATGTCGAGCCCGTGCGTACAAACTACCGTGGTATGGAGGTCTGCCAGATCCCGCCCAACAACCAGGGCATCACCGCGCTCCTCATGCTCAACATCCTCGAGGGTTTTGATCTCGCCGCGCTCGAACCTTTGGGGGCTGAGCGCCTGCATCTTGAAATCGAAGCCGGCAGGCTGGCCTACAGGGATCGTGATGCATTCGTCTGCGACACCCGCCATGCGGCTTTTCCGGTGAATGAAATCCTCTCCAAGGACTATGCCGCACGCCTTCGCAATGAAATCCGTCGCGACCGTGTGGCAGACCATCTGCCGCCGCCGCTCATGCGCAAATCGGATACTGTTTACCTGACGGTCGTCGATCGCGATCGCAACTGCGTCAGCTTCATCAATTCGGTCTATTGGGGCTTTGGCTCAACGCGAGTCTCGCCGACCTATGGCATCACGCTTCAAAATCGCGGCATGGGTTTTTCGCTCGATCCTGCTCACCCCAATGCGATAGGACCGGGCAAGCGCCCCCTCCACACGATCATGCCCGGGCTCGCCTTGAAGGATGGTCGGCCATTCCTTTGCTATGGGGTCATGGGGGGCGACTATCAACCTTTCGGACATACGCACGTATTGACCGGTATCGTGGACTTCGGACTCGATCCACAGGAGGCAATCGACCAGCCCCGCGTCTTCTATTCGCTGGGCGACACTCAGGTCGAGCGTGGCGTTCCGATCGGCACGGTCGAGGGGCTCAGAAAGCTCGGCCATCGGCTCGTCGAGGCAACCGAGCCGCTTGGCGGCGGACAAATGATCAAGATCGACTGGTCGGAAGGGGTGCTCATCGGAGGTTCGGATGCTCGCATGGACGGCTGCGCCCTTGGCTACTAGGTCCCCGACCCACCATACGCCATCGGCTCCTTTACTGCCGTCAGTTGGAGCCTCGTCGCGCGGGGTGGATCGGGTGCGGGTGTACTGGTCGACAATGCAACAGGCGATTGGCTGATGCGGATCTGCGTGTTTGGCGCGGGAGCGATCGGCGGTCTCGTCGGTGCCAGGCTTGCCGCACAAGGCGACGCCGAGGTGAGTCTCGTTGCCAGAGGTGCCCACCTTGCCGTTATTCGCGAAACGGGTTTGACGCTTAAGTCGGAAGATAGCGAGACCACCGTCACCGTGCGCGCGACAGACCAGGCCGCCGATCTCGGCCCCCAGGATTATGTCTTCCTGGCGCTCAAGGCCCATTCGCTTCCCGGCATCATTGAAAACCTGAAGCCGCTTCTGGGCCCTGAAACGGCGGTGGTCACGGCGCAGAATGGCGTGCCCTGGTGGTACTTTTACAAGCATGGCGGCGTGCACGAAGGCCGCCGCATCGAGTCCGTCGATCCGAAGGGGGTGCTGTGGGAGACGATCGGACCTCAGCGCGTGATCGGCTGTGTCGTGCATCCGGCCGCCGAAATCGAGTCTCCCGGCGTCATTCGACATATCGAAGGCGATCGCCTACCGATCGGCGAGCCTTCAGGCGAGAGGACCGAGCGCACCGCCAATCTGGCCGCTCTCCTCGCGTCGGCTGGATTCAGGGCGCCAATCCGCACGCAAATCCGCAATGAGATCTGGGTGAAGCTGTGGGGCAATCTCTCGTTCAACCCAGTTTCCGCTCTGACCGGCGGAAAGCTCGATGAAATCTGCGCCGATCCAGGCACGCGGGCGATCATTCTGGCAATGATGGTCGAAGCTCAGACGATCGGCGAGGCGCTGGGGGCAAATTTCGGGGTCGATGTCGATCGACGGATTGCCGGCGCGGCCGCGGTCGGCAAGCACAAGACATCAATGCTGCAGGATCTGGAACTTGGCCGGCCGATGGAGATCGATGCTCTGGTGTCGGCGGTCCAGGAGCTAGGCCGTCTCACCCGCCATGCGACCCCGACGATCGATATCGTCGAGGCGCTCATTCGGCAACGTGCCAAACTCGCCGGCTGTCTTTGACGACCACCCCCTTCACGCCATTTGATCGGCGCTCATTGTTGCTGCCGCCGCCCGGATCACTGTCCGGGATGAAAGCCCGATCGGCGCGCAAGCGCAACGCACGGAGCGTTGCTTCATTCTAATTGAGGTCTATGTTGCAGCCCCACGTATCAATCAAGTTTATCCAAATTTCTAATTTGAGTGTATTCCCGAATTGTGCGCTCCATTTTCTCACGATGAGATCGCATAGAGATTGAAACTTTTGCTGTAAATCATGGTCACTGGTTGAAATCTTTATTACGACATCTGGAACTGCGGAAGACTGCACTGCCAAGGAATTAAATTCTATTGCTGTACACTGATTTAACTCGATGATGATATCGTGATCAGGAACGTTGAGAATCCTTTTTGTGGCCTGGTAAAGGATGTCCATCATCGGGGCGCTGTGGTCGGCCAAGCGTTGCTGTGTTTCAGTGGATTTAGGGAAAATTTCAATGTACGCCATTTGACTATAAGCCCTCTTAATTTCGTGCTCTGTTCGCGATTGTTAAATATAAGAATTAACCCAGTGATGTAGTCGGCTAATATGCGTTATTTATCTCTGATTTTTACTTCCATCAGCTCTATGGGAAATCCAATGGACGGCTCCATGTCCATCTTTACCTCTCTAGAGAATTCAGATGAAAGCGTGTCAGTCACCTTCCACCCCAGCTTTGATAGCCGGTCCAATTCTGCGTCCATATTAGGGGTGAGGAAGCCAATTTCACTCAAGTGCCCAATTGGTGCACCGCACCCGGTATCGTATCCCAGCCGTTGTTTTTCGAGCGGCTCCATTAGTTCAAGATAGAAATCGTCGTTCACCCACGCACCGCTGACAAAAGCTTCCCCCTTGAATAAATTTCCTTCAACGCGAGTAAAACCTCCTTTGCCGATACCAAAAGACTCAGACAGCAACCTTTCCGTGCGACCGATATCCTCAACCCGAATGCAGACGTGGTTCATGATGAGCCTCTGTTCCTGATCGCATTTTTTAACCAGGCGCATCATTCGGCCCTCAAAGCCTTCTTCCCTGTTTTGATTTTCCATAGCTAATTCCTCCGATGGTTTCGCCAAACAAAAGTACGAGATACTGACAAGATCAGTCGTCAAAGCGCGGGCAACCAATTAGTCGTGGCTGTCGACGCAAGCGGCAACTCGCTCCTTGAGGTCAATCCCCTCCCTTAGGCCGGGTCGGCCAAAACATCCGGCGAGGCACAGGCGCATCTAACCTCCCGGCGCGACAACATTGAGGACGCAGCGACCAATCGCATCGAGGCAGTATCCCCCTTCGAGCACAAACATGTGGGGGCGGCCCAAGGATGCAACGGCTTCGCCAATCCGGTTGAAATCAGCCAACTCCAAGGCCAGACGTCCTGCGGGATCCTTGGCATAGCTATCCACGCCAAGCGCCACCACCATGTAGTCTGGAGAATAGTCGTGCAGCCTCTCGAGCGCGGTCGTCAAACCTTCGCTGTAGCCCGACCAGTCGGTGCCGGGTTGGAGTGGCAGGTTCAAATTGAAGCCTTCGCCGGCGTCGGCGCCGATCTCGTCGGCGTACCCGGAGAAATAGGGATAATCCACCGCGGGATCGGCATGGAGAGAGATGGAAAGGACATCGGACCTGGTCCAGAAGATGTCTTGAGAACCGTTGCCATGGTGAGCGTCAATGTCCAGGATCGCGACCCGAGCGCCATCTCGCGTCAGTTCCTGTGCGGCCAGCGCGGTATGGTTGGTGTAACTCGTACCTCCACCCATGTTCCAGCAGGCATGATGCCCCGGAGGACGAGCCAGGACCAGGCCCGGCAATCCAGCGACGCGAAGGTCCCCGGCAGCCTGAAGTGAAGCCCCTGCTGCGCCCAAGGTTGCAGGCCACATCGCCGGCGTGATCGTGCTCACCCCGTCGAACATGTAGTAGGCGATCTTGCCTTCTATCGCGCTTGGGCATCGCGGCGGCCGGTTGCGGTGCGGCCAGACGAAGCCGACGCCGTCGAGTTCGGTTCCGAATGAGCTAGACCATTCATCCCAGGCCGTGGCGAGGAAATCCAGGTAGTCTGCGGAATGAATGGTGCGCAGATCTACCTTCGATGCGGGTGCACAGTCCAAGACATCGGTGTGGCCCGCCTGCCGTAAGACATCCAGAACAGCGCTGGTGCGCTCCGCCACGTCCAGCGTTGGGATGAACCTCCCAGGGGTGAGCTCGACTTTGGATTGATGCTCCAGATGAGCATCGCACTTGTAGATCTTCATCTGCTGATCCCCGGTTGGCTCAGGCGCTATTTGCGATCCGAAGATCGGGTGGCACATCTGTCAGCGCGGTGTGAAGGGCTTCAAAGCACCGGTCGGCGTCGGCGGTGCTGAAGGCCAATGGCGGCCTTATCTTGATGATGTTTCCGAAGGGACCGGTCGAGGCAACCAGGACACCGAGGCTCTTCATCCGTTCACGCACCCAGCGGGCCGCGAGTTTCGCGGGAGCGCGCGAGGTCCGGTCGAGGACAAGCTCGGCTCCGTAGAAAAGGCCGCGCCCATGGATGTGGCCGACAAGCTCGTGCGTGCCGATCAAACCGTCGAGAGATGCCTTGAGATGCGCGCCGACACGCTCGGCGTTGCCTTGCAGGTTCTCGCCCTGCAGCACGTCCAAGGTGGCGTTGGCGACAACCGTCGAGACCGTGTTGCCGCCGAAGGTGTTGAAATAGCCAGTGCGACGCTGGAACTCCAGGGCGATTTCGCGACGCGTCACGAGCGCGGCGATGGGGTGCCCGTTGCCCATCGGCTTTCCCATGGTGACTATGTCGGGACGAACATCGAATGCCTCGAAGCCCCACATATGCGTGCCCGATCTTCCGAAGCCCATTTGGACTTCGTCGGCGATGCACAACGCTCCTGAACGGCTCGCTTTCTCGAAGGCAAGGCGCATGTAGTCGCCCGGCGGGACCAAGGCGCCGTTGCCGTCAAAGATCGAGTCAATCAGCAGCGCTGCAGCGCCCGATCCCCTTGCTCCAAGGCGGACCGCTGCTTCGGTCACGTGATCGGCGTAGCGTTCCCCCAAATCGGCCTGGTCGCCTCGATGGATGCCCCGGTAGACATTAGGGGGCGGCACCGCCTCGACCCAGCTCGGCTTGTCCTTGATGTCGTATTCCAGCAACGAAAGCGGCGCGACCACCGATGTGTTGCCATGATAGCTGTTTTCTGTGATGATCACGCCTTCGTTGCCGGTAACCGACCGGGCAATGCGAACCGCCAGGTCGTTGGCTTCCGAGCCGGTACAGACAAAGATCCAGGTATCCAGGCCTTCGGGGAGGGTCGCAGTCAGCCGCTCTCCCAGCCGCAGGATCTCGCTGTGAAGATAGCGGGAGTTGGTGTTGAGCGTGGCCGCCTGCTGGGCGAGCGCCTGCACCACATAGGGATGGCAATGCCCCACATTGGCGACGTTGTTGTAACAATCCAGGTACTCCGTCCCGGAGGCGTCGAAGAGTTTTGTGCCGCGACCACGCACGAGCTCCAGCGGCTCGTTGTAGAAGGTGTAGGCCTCGCCCAAGACCGATTGCCTGCGGAACATCAGGGCTTGGATATCGGTCGTAGTCTGTTCCACCACGGGCGATGAAATCGGCGTGGGCACCACGGAGGGGGTCATCGAGGCGACGAACGCGTTGCCATCGATGTTGGCGAGGCGTGATACGGCAGCCGAATACAGGGTTTGCAGTTCGTCGAGGTGCTGGTCGTGCCGGCCGTTGACTGCAGCCTGGTAGCGGACGAGCCCGACCTGCAGGATCAGCCGGGCAAGCACCAGATCCTTGAGCACCGCCAGATCGGCGGCCTCCAGTGGCATATATCTCTGGTAGCCGCGCACAATTGCTGATGCAGCAGCCACGGGTTCCGGGCTCCAATGGATGAAAGACGCTACAGCGACGGCGAGGTCCTGCGCGACCGTCCCATAGACCATGTCGCCAAAGTCGATAACCCCCACAACTTCGAGCAAAGGCTCGGCCCGGACCAGAACGTTGCTCTCGTGGAAATCATTGTAGATGACCTGGGATCGGAGGCGGGGCAGCGCCGCAAGGGTTGATCCGGCGAAGTGCTCCAATGCCCGGTCGACGTCTTGGCGGATTTCTTCTGGGATATAGTCCCGCAGCCAATCACCAAGGAGCAGGCCATTTGCCAGGTCCCACGGCATCGGTCGAACGGCACCGCGATGATTGAACCCTTGCAGCGCCCTGGCCAGGCGGCCGTGCGCCGCCCCGAGAGTCAAAAGTTCGTCGGTGGAGAGCTTGAACCCTCGTTGACCCAACTGGTCCATGACAGTCGTACCGGAGACGAACGAGAGAGCGCGTAAACGGTGTTCTCTACCCTCTCCATCCGAAATGCTGGAAAGCAGGTCGCTTCCAAGGGTCCTGCGCACTCGCGGGACCTGGAGCGCCGGATCGACCCTTTCGATATGTTCAAGCGCTTTCGCCTGAAAGATGATACTTTCCTCATCCTCTTCGAGAGATGCGATCTTGACGACAAACCTCTCGCCGGCGGCAGTGACAAGACGATAGTTCTGTTCTCTTTCCCCTCCCAGCTGATGCCATTCGCCTGCCAGCCCGTAGTGCTCGAGCACATGGTCTGCGACCGGCTTCAGGTCCAGTTGCGGCGCCTTGATGCTGCGCAGGAGCGCACGCGCTTCAGTCTCGGTGATCTTCGTTTGCATGGCCGAACTGGTACCTCGATTTCGACGCCCGGCCAGCTACGCCGTCATGGCGGACGTGAGGGCGTCGCCCAGATCCTGGCGTCTCATGTACCCTACCGTTCTGCCCGTGGAATTGCCGAAGGCGATCACGCTGGCCCCGCCCTGAAATGTTTCCGCGACTTTTCGGAGTGTAACCTCAGCCTCGAGTTGCACGTCGAAAGCGCCCGGCTCTCCATGCTGCATGAAATTTTCCGCCGTCAGTATTCGACTGCGTTCCGCGCTCGCGGTGAATGCCCTCACATAGGAATCCGCAGGATTCAGGATCAGTTCCGCCGCGCTGCCGGTCTGGACCAGTTGGCCCTTGCGCAAAAGGGCGATGCGATCTCCAACGCGTGCGGCCTCATTGAAGTCATGGGTCACGAACACGGCTGTCTTGGAGAGCGTTTTCTGCAGCCTGAGAATTTCGTCCTGCATCTCTTCGCGAATGAGTGGATCGAGCGCTGAAAAGGGCTCGTCCAGCAGCCAAAGGCTCGGATTGGTTGAGAGGCTGCGAGCAATGCCGACGCGCTGCTGTTGGCCTCCGGAGAGCTCATAAGGATAATGATCCTCTTTGCCGGACAACCCGACAAGCCCAATCATATCGAGCGCCTTCTGCTTTCGCGCAGCTGCGCGCACACCTTGAATCTCCAGTGGCAACTCCACATTGCCGACCACGGTACGGTGGGGAAGCAGCGCAAAATTCTGGAACACCATGCTCATGTGCGTACGGCGGAGCAGTTGCAGGCTCTTTTCAGGCACGGCGCGTAAGTCCTGACCCTCGAAGCACAACGCTCCTTCCGATGGCTCCACCAGGCGCGTCAAGCATCTCAGCAGAGTGGACTTTCCGGACCCCGACAGTCCCATGATGACCAGGATCTCGCCCTTGGCCACGGAGAGATCGACGCCGGCCAACGCGACGAAACCGCCGCGCTGCTCCACAGAGGAGATGTTCTCACTCAGCGGCAATTCGGGATCGATACTATGCGCCTTGGCCGGTCCGTAAATCTTCCAAAGGTTCTTGCAACTCAACATGGCTATCCCCGACAATCCTCAGCCTAATTCCCTGGCTTCGTTCAACATGATCGCGTCGGAGGAGGTGTAGCCGCCATCGACAGCGATGCTCGTACCCGAGACAAAGCTGGCCCTGTCGGACAAGAGGAATGCGACCACGCCAGCGACCTCCTCCGGCCTTCCGTCCCGCCCAAGAGGCGTGATTGACGCTGACCCTGAGGACGCCCCAGTTGTCATGTCGGTTTGGATCCATCCCGGCGAAACGGCGTTGGCGCGGATGTTTCGGGAACCGAAATTGCATGCGAGGCTCTTGGCCAGATTGATCATCGCCGCCTTGGACGCCGCGTAAGCCATGCTTGCGTAGGAGCCGAAGAATGCGTCGGTGGAGGCTACCAAAACCACCGATCCTCCCGACACGATCTGCTTCTGCAGTCCAAGAGTCAGCCGCAACGCTGCATTCAGATTTACTTCGAAGGTGCGGTCCCAGATCGAGATGTCATATTCAGTAAATCGCTCGAATTTGACGATTCCCGCATTGTGGACGATGCCCCGAAGCTGGACACCCTGCAGGCGCCGCATCAACTCGTCCTGACTCTCGCGCGCGCCGGCATCGAAATGGTGAAGCGTGACTTTTCGCCCCAAGTCGTCGCCATACGAAACCAGGCCCTCTGCCGCTGTCGCATCGCTGATGTAGGTGGCATGCACATCGTAGCCATCCCGGAGCAACATCTCCGCAGTCGCTCGCCCAATACCGCGGGACGCGCCGGTGACCAGCGCAATCGGAGCTTCACTTGGATTCGACATATTGTTCCTCGATCCTCTTTTTGGCTTTTGGTCTCAGTTTCTGATCTTGATCCATTTCAAGGAACAGGTTCACGCCTTTGCAGGCATACTGCAGGGCAGAGGTCAGAATTTCCTTGGCACTGGCCGCGTCGGCCGCCTCCAAGGCGTCGATGATCGCAACCAGGGCCGCATTCAGTCTCGTGACGATGCCCTTTTCCTCGAAGGCCTCGCGCGCCGGCGGAGCTGTCTTGATCCAGACGCTTTCGATCATCTCGATGAGCGCTTGAGATTCCCCTCGCACATAGATCTTCATCAGAAGGCCGTTGAACCGAGGGGCGTATCCAACGGTGTCGCCAGCCTCGATGTCGCGCTGCATGCACTCGGCTTCGCTTCGGAGCGCCTGGATCGTTTCACTCGATAGACGCCCCGCGGCCCTCTCCAGGGCAAGGCATTCGAGGCTCACCGAGATCTCAAGGTATTCGTTGAAGCTCTGCCGGGAAACGAAGGGGACACGCGCCGATCGGTTTTCCTCGACGATAAGAATACCCTCTTCGCCTAGGCGCCGGAACGCCGTACGGACCGGCATCGGGCTGACGCCCAGTTCGGCGGCGATATCGCGGATCTTCAGGCGCTGTCCGGCCCGCCAGCGGCACTCAAGGATATCCTGACGGACAAGCTTGTACACGCGGTCCGAAGCGGTCGTGCTCTGCTCGTCCTTCGTTGTCATTTGTGACTCATTTGTGATATCTAGCGTCCATATTATGCTGTATTCAACCCGACATTCCCGAGCAATGCAACTTCTTTTTCTATTTTTGTGATTGACATGTGATAAGAAGTGCGCCCTACTTTGGCTCATAGGTCATTTTGAAAGGGTGTTTCGCGATGCGGTTTCCACTCTCGTCAGTCACGTTGGCGTCTGTGCTCTGCGCCAGTCTGTGCATTTCTTCCGGCGAGGCGCTCGCCGCCGCGCAATCCCAGGATCCGGTGCGGCTGGCGGTCGTTAGTGCGCCTGACGCGGACTTCATCACGAACGTGTTCGGGACCTTGCTCAAAAAGGCCGGATACAACATCCAGTACGTGCATACCGACTACACGGCGCAGTTCACGGCCATAGAGCTCGGCGACCTCGAGATCAGTCCCGCAATTTGGTCGTCTTCTCCCGAACTGATCGCAGCTGCGCTCGCGTCCGGCTCTGTGACGAAGGTGGGGTCGGTCGGCGTCAAGATCAGGGAAACCTGGTGGTACCCCAACTATGTCGCTGAGCTATGTCCGGGATTGCCGGACTGGAAGGCGCTCAAGAATCCTGCCTGCATCAAAGCGCTGTCCAACCCGGAGACGGACGGAAAGATCAATTATCTCGGAACACCGGCAGACTTTGATGCCGACGACGAGCGCCGCATCGCGGCGCTAGGCCTCGACGTCCACATAACGTTGCCGGGTACCATGGCGGCCATGGTCGCCACGATGCAGGGCGCAATCGAGAGGAAAAAGCCGATCATCGGATTTGGTTTCGTGCCTCACTGGCTGTACGGCTCCGGCGTGGGCACCTTTGTCGATTTCCCGCCCTATGAGGACGCGTGCCGCAGCGACCCCGCCTGGGGCGTCACCCCCGATCTCGTGGGTGACTGCGCTTTACCCACGGGAGATATCATCGAATTGATCAACAATGATTTCGCCAAGCGCGAGCCCAATGTAACGGATCTCTTGAAGAAGTTTGTTCTGACCAATGACGATGTTGCCTGGGGCATCCTCAAGCAGGATAAGGGCGGACTTACGCCCGAAGCTGCCGCGGCTGAGTGGATTTCCACCAACGAGAAAAAGTGGTCACCGTGGCTTCAATAACCTTCGGCGCGACATCTGTGGCGCCGCTCATCCGCCACAAATGGCTGCTGAGCAGCCGTTTGTGGGTGACATTCGGCCTCATTTTGCTCGTCGCTGCCTATGTTGGGCGGGAGGTGCTGCCCGAAGGGTTGTACGTCTGGCCGAAGCAATGGCTGCTGCCGTTGCTTAAGATGTCCAACGATGTGCTCAACCAGTTGCTTCGCCGATCCGAAATTTTTGGCGAGCCTCTCCGGGTCTGGACGCGTGCGGGTGGGGAGGCAGTCGGCCTTCCGATGCGGGGCCTGCAGAACCTTCTGACCACCGGCTGGTCCTTTCCGGGTCGCACTGCAGCCGAAACGGTTACTCTGCCGCCATTGTCGTGGGTGTCGGTCGTTCTTGCTGCAACCTACATGGGTTGGCTCGCCGGTGGGCGCCGCCTGGCTGTCCTGGCGTTTGCAACTTTTGCGTACTTTCTTGTTTTCAATCTTTGGGCTCAAGCGACATTGACGCTCGCTTCCGTGGCGTTTGCGATCGTCGTCGGCGTGATCTTTGGCCTGGTGCTTGGCGTGATGCTGTTTCGTTGGCGTTGGCTCGAAACCGTATTGAACCCCGTCTTCGACGTCATGCAAACGATTCCGCCATTTAGCTATCTGGTGCCAGTCCTGATCCTCTTCGGGTTCGGTCCCGTCGCGGCGTTGGTGGCAACACTGATCTTCGCCTTGCCGCCGATGGCGCGAGCGGTGGTGTATGGCCTGCGTCGGTTGCCGGACCATACGTTCGAACTGTCCAGCATGACCGGTGCCTCCCGCTGGCAGGGCACATCGAAGATCCTTTTGCCAAGCGCGAGGGACGACCTCCTTTTGGGCGTCAATCAACTGGTGATGATGGCGCTGGCTATGGTCATTCTGGCTTCCATGATCGGCGCAGGTGGTCTGGGAGCGGAAGTGCTTCGCGCGATCCAATCCCTCAAGATCGGTCGCGGGTTGGAGGCGGGGATTGCGATAACACTGCTGGCCGTACTGCTTTACGGCTACGGACATTCGATCGCCGTGCGTCGACCTTCTCATCTGTCTCGACCGCAACCGATAAGGCACCTCGCAATCCTGGCCGCCATCCTCGTCATTCCCACAGTCGGGGGAGTCGCAATCGCACCTCTGGCGCAATATCCGGTCGAGTTGACGATCTCGACCGCTGATTTCTGGTCACGCATCATCAGTTGGCTGAACGGCAACTGGGGCGATGGTTTCGAAACCGCCCGGCTGACCATCACGCTCGGCGTCATTCGGCCCTTGTTGACGATACTGAGAGATCTCGGCTGGGCGTCGATTGTTGCTTCCATGCTGTGTTTCGGCTTCGCGCTGCGGCGGCCTTCTCTTGCTGTCCTGTCTTGCGCCACGCTCATCCTGATCGCTGCCATTGGCTATTGGGACAAGTTGCTGATCACCTTCAATCTGGTGACGGTCGGAACGCTGCTCTCCCTTTTTGTCGGAGCGCCCTTGGGAGTATGGGCCGGATCTTCGCGCCGCGTGCACGCGGTGTCGGAGGTTGTCGTCACGACCCTGCAGACGTTGCCTTCCTTCGTATACCTGGTGCCCGTTGTCATGCTTCTGGGTCCCGGAGATGCAACCGCGGTGATCGCCATTGCGCTCTACTCCGTGGCGACGACGGTGCGATACACGGACCATGCCATCCGCAATGTCGATCCAACCACGATCGAAGCCGCGGTGGCGTTCGGGGCCACCCCACTTCAAACGTTCTGGAAGGTTCGTCTGCCTCTTGCCCGACCTGGTCTGATGCTGGGTCTCAACCAAACGATCCTCATGTGTGTTGGGATGGTGGTCATAACGGCGCTTGTTGGCTCACAGGGGCTTGAACTGGAGACCGTGGATGCCATCGCTCGTGTCGAGGCCGGCAGAGGATTGCTTGCAGGCCTTGCGATTTCCGCACTGGCAATCATTCTGGACCGCTATGTAGGCGCGGTCGCGGAGAAATTGAACGCCCCCGGCTCGCCCCGCGCCAAATCATCATGATCATCTATGTTCCGGCTGCCCGCTACGGCTGCGGAATTGTGAACATTGAGGGTGGCACGTTGAAGTCATTCAGGGCCTCGGCGGCGGGACGCGCCGTCGGCCAATTCCATGTCTTCTGATTCCAGGAACAACGCGACACAAGGAGAGGGTTTCGCAATGGTTGACTTTAATGAGCGCCTTGCAGCGCTGCGGGCGAAGTTCGCCGACAGTCTCGAGTTTCATGATCCGAAATTTCGCAAGGTTGGTGAGAAGATATTTAGCGGCGGAACCCGTCTGGCGCCGTATTCCGGCATCTCAACCTTTGCCGGCTTGCCATTGAAGACAATCGATTTCAAAGCACCCGACTTCGGCGATCTCCAGGTAGCGGTAGTCGGCGTGCCAATGGACCTTGGTGTAAGCAACCGACCTGGATCGCGTTTCGGGCCACGTGCGATACGGGCAATTGAGCGGATTGGGCCGTACAATCACGTCCTCGAATGCGCGCCTGCGTTCGATCTTAGGATCGCCGACATAGGCGATATTCCTTTCGCAAGCCGCTACCGCCTGGAGCAAAGTCACGATGATATCCAGGCGGCGATTGCGGCGGTCGTCGCTGCGGGCGTAATTCCCGTCTCGGTTGGAGGTGATCACTCGATCACTCATCCTATCCTCAAGGCCGTCGGCCGCGATCGTCCGGTCGGGTTGATCCATATCGATGCGCATTGCGACACGGGCGGCCCTTTCGATCAGACGAAGTTCCATCACGGCGGCCCGATGCGTAACGCGGTCTTGGACGGCGTGCTCGATCCCGCTCGGACAATCCAGATCGGAATTCGCGGCTCGTCGGAGTATTTGTGGGAATTCTCCTACGCCTCGGGCATGACGGTCATCCACGCCGAAGAAATTTCGGGCCTTGGAATCGAAGCCGTGATCCGCAAGGCGAGGGCGATTGTAGGCGACGGCCCGACCTACCTTTCTTTTGATGTCGACAGCGTCGATCCGGCCTTCGCACCGGGGACAGGCACTCCAGAGATTGGCGGGCTCACGACGCGCGAGGTGTTGGAGCTCATCAGGGGACTGAAGGGCGTCAATCTTGTGGGCGCAGACGTCGTCGAAGTGGCTCCGCAATACGACGCGACAACCAACACAGCGCAGGTCGGCGCACAGGTGCTCTTTGAAATTCTGGGCCTGCTGACGTTTAGCCCTTCGCTCGCATGAGCGAGGGTGTGAGCCTTATCCGAATTGGGAAGGAGCATCGTTATGCTCGATAAGCGGAAGTTCTATATCGGCGGCGAGTGGGTATCGCCAATCGCCGGGCAGGATCTGGAAGTTCTGAACCCTGCAACCGAAAAGCCGATTGCCGTCATTTCCATGGGTACGCCAGAGGATATCGCCAAGGCTGTCGTAGCGGCAGAAAATGCCTTCGCTTCCTACAGCCGAACCACTCTTGAAGAGCGCCTCCGGCTGCTCGAAAGATTTCTGGCCATTTACAAGCGTCGCTACGACGAGATGGCTGAAACAATAACGTTGGAACTTGGCGCCCCGATCACCATGAGCCGGCAGCAGCAGGCCGATGTCGGTGTTGGCCATCTGCAGGGGTTCATCGATGCGCTGCGTGATCTGAAAGCTCGCGAGGAATTGCCGAATGGCGATATCATTCTGCGCGAACCTATCGGCGTCTGCGGTCTAATTACACCTTGGAATTGGCCGATCAATCAGATCGCACTGAAGGTGGTGCCGGCCCTCGCGACGGGTTGCACATGCATCTTGAAGCCTAGCGAATTCACGCCCCTCAACGCCATGTTGTATGCTGAGATGATTGATGAGGCGGGGTTTCCCCCAGGTGTCTTCAATTTGGTCAATGGTGGCGCTGACTGCGGCGCGGCGCTTTCCAGACATAGGGACGTCGACATGATGTCCTTCACAGGCTCTACGAGGGCCGGGATCGCAGTTAGCAAAGATGCTGCCGACACTGTGAAAAGGGTAACCCTGGAGCTTGGTGGCAAATCTCCGAACATCGTTTTTGAAGATGCAGATCTCGATGAGCGGGTTTCCGCCAGTGTTGCCGAATGCTTCAATAACTCTGGCCAGTCCTGCGATGCACCGACGCGGCTGCTCGTGCAGCGCTCTGTCTATCAAAGGGCAGTCGAGGTAGCGCGTCGCGCTGGCATGGCCGCCGAAGTAGGGGACCCAATGAAGGAAGGCGCGCACATTGGGCCTCTGGTGAGCGAAATTCAGTTCGCTCGTGTACAAACCTTGATTAATGCTGCGATTGATGAAGGTGCGCAGTTGCTCGTTGGCGGCCCCGGCAAACCGAAGGGTTTTGAAGCTGGTTATTTCGTAAGGCCAACTATCTTTATCGACGTCGACAACGAGATGCGCATCGCACGGGAAGAGGTTTTCGGGCCGGTTCTTGCGATCATTCCTTTTGACAGCGAGGAAGAGGCCATCACCCTGGCGAATGACACGACATACGGCCTTGCCGCCTTTGTGCAAACCGGTGATCCGAAGAGAGCAGAAAGGGTGGCTTCGCGTCTGCGGGCCGGCATGGTGCATATCAACGGAGCGCCGCACCGCTATGGAAGTCCATTTGGCGGCTACAAACAATCCGGTAATGGCCGCGAGGGCGGAAGGTTTGGCCTTGAAGACTTTCAGGAAGTAAAAGCAATTCACAAACCTGACGTAGCCTAACGTCCCTTAGGCCTTTCGCAGCTGCCAGGTCGACGCTGCTACCGTCGATGGGCACCGAGAAGCCAACCATAACGCGGCCATGACTTGCACAAAGGTGGTGGCGATCATCCACGAAGATCGCTTTGAATGTCCGATTAAGTTCGGGAGCTATGACCAGATCGGCGAAGCATATCCTTGCTGGGCGGGCCGATCTCGGATCCCGAAGGTGCCCCTCGAGTTCGAACGGGCGCTCAGATCGCACGAAACTTATGCATCGTTCACCCGACCACCGTTTTTCAAAACAGATCTGCATCGAGGCACGGTGCCACCGTGCCGTCAGCCTGACGGTCGCGATGCCTGGTCGACCAACCAGTCGACGAACCGGCCGATCGCTGGATTAGCCAAGCCTTCCTCATGGCATATGCAGTAATAGCTTCGGGATGCCGCAACACTGAGCGTCAAGGGTTGAACCAGTCTGCCCTCATCCAGGTCCCTGAAGGAAATGATGTCGTTTGTCAGGGCGACACCATGACCATCGCGCGCGGCCTGAAGCACCATGGCAAAGTTGTCGAAATAGATATCGGACTCCACGGAATGGGGTACGCGTGCTTCCGTTAGCCAACGCCGCCATTGGTCGCCGTCGTCTTCATGGAGCAAGCGATGTTTGAGCACATCGTGAGGCTCGCGAATTGCATTTGGACCTCGCAGCAATTGTGGGCTGCACACTGGTGACGCGTAGATGCTGTGCAGCATCCGCCACCAGAATCCAGCCCAAGGTGGATTCCCATAGACGATGGCGACATCGACTTTTCGCCAGTCCACTTCCTCGAAGTCCACTGCTGTGTGCATCTGCATGCGAAGATCGGGGTTTGCATCGAGAAACCGAAAGATCCTGGCCGTGAGCCAGGTCGTTCCAAAGACTGAAGGCGCCGATACGCGCAGCTCCGCCCTGTCTGACGTGGCGTAGGCATTGGCCGATATGTCGCGGATCGAATCCGCAATCTGATGCATGGCCGTGCCGACGCTTTTCTGCAGCGTCGCGCCCCGTTCAGTCAGCACGAGGCGGCGGCCGCTTTTCCTGAACAGGTCGATGCCAAGCGAAAGCTGCAAGGCACGCAGCTGCTGGCTTATGGCGCCTGGCGTCACATGCAATTCGGCAGCCGCGGCCGCGACATTGCCGAGCCGCGATACGCTTTCGAAGGCTCGCAGAGAATGAAGGGACGGAACGGCCACGTATCACCTTAGTTTAGAAAAACTGCTCTAACTAAATGCTAAAGATTTAGCTTGTCTCATAGTAATTGCAACATATGGTCCTCGGCAGCCACAAAACGGCATCGCAAAAATAAAATGGGGAACTGGATATGCTTCACGAACGCACTGCCTTCGCAGCGAAAATCGCCTTTGGCGGACTGGTCGTCGCCACCCTTGTCGCCACCGCGCCGGCGGCGCAGGCCGGAGGTGCGGATCTTGTCCATAACGGCGTGCTCAGCGTCTGCACCGGCGGCGATTTTCCGCCCATGCAATATTATGAGAATCCAGGCGACGAGAAGCTTGTCGGTTTCGAAGTCGATGTCGTGGATGCCATCGCAAAGCAATGGGGCGGCACCACCAAATATGTGGTCGGCGACTTCAAGGGGCTGTTGCCATCGCTCGGCGCCGAGCGATGCGATCTCGTCGCCAGCGGCATCATGGTGACCAAGGAGCGCCTGCAGGCCTATGACGCCGTTCCCTACTTCGTCTCCAATGTGGTGCTGGTGACATCGGCTTCGGATTCAGAGACCAAATCGCCGCTCGACCTCAGCGGCAAGGTGCTGGCGATCGAGGCGGGCACCACCTACGAGAAGACAGCTGCGGAGCTGAACGCCGAGCTGACAAAAGCCGGCAAGGCGCCCGCGCAGATACAGACCTATCCGTCCGCCTCCGCCGTCATCGAGCAGATCCTAGTCGGCCGGGCTGCGGCGACGATCACCCAGGACACGACGGCTGCATTCCGCATCAAGCAAATGCCAGGGCGGCTGCAGGTGCCATACAACTATGGCGATGGTGAAACTTACGGGATCTATCTGAGAAAGGGCGGCGACAACCGCGAGGCCCTGGTCAATGCCATCGAGACCTTGCAGGCCAGCGGCGAGATGAAGGCGCTGTTGCAGAAATGGAACCTTCCCGAGGCCGCCGCAGACGTCAAGCACGCGACCAATTAAGGGACGTGCCGAGGTGTTCGACAGCAAGCTCTTCCTGACGGCCCTGTTCGGCTGGCCCCTCGCCAAGGGGGCTTTGCTGACCCTCGTGCTTTCGCTTCTGGTGATGACCGTTGCCCTGGCGATATCGCTGGCAACAGCAGCACTGGCCACGTCGAAGCGGCGCTGGATCCGCCTGTCGATCGCCGCGTTTGTCTGGCTTTTTCGCGGCGCACCCGCGCTGCTCGTGCTGCTGTTCGTCTGGAATGGACTGCCGCAGATCTCGGCGGTGTTCCGCTCGGACTGGTTCAGTCCGTTCGTCGCGGCGTTTCTCGCCCTGACCCTGATTCAGATTGCCTATCTGACCGAGATCCTGCGCAGCTCCTATGCATCGATCGGCAAGGGGCAATCCGAGGGTGCGGCGGCCCTTGGCCTGCACCGGGGTCAGATATTCTTCCTGATCATCCTGCCCCAGGCGCTTCGCGTCGCGCTACCGGCCCTGGTCAACGAATTCATTTCCTTGCTGAAGGCAACCTCGCTGGCGACGGTCATCTCCTTGAAAGAGCTCATGACCGTCACCCAGTTCGCCATCGCCACCAGCTTTCGGTTCTTGGAATGGTATGGCGCGGCGCTGATCTACTACATGTCGATGGTTTCGGTTCTGACTGTCGTTCAGATCAAGCTCGAGCGTCTGCTTGCGCGAGGACATCGTTGATGCCGCTCACCCCAACTGGCGAAGTGCATCGTGCTGCCGACTGGTTCTCACGCGAAACTCTGGGTAGGGGAATCACGCGGATATGGGAGCCGCACGTTCATCCCTATTTCAGAAGCAACGTCTATCATGTTCGCGGGCGCGACGTCGATCTTGTCGTCGATGGGGGCATGGGGCTAGTGCCTCTCAGACCCGTGCTGAACCTGCCACCTGGCAAGCCGGTAGTAGCCGTTGCAACGCACATCCATGTCGATCACGTCGGCGCATTAAGCGAGTTCGAGATGAGACTTGGCCATCGCGAGGAGTCTTCGTTTTTCGACGACATGGCGGATGAACACACATTGGCTCATCTCTTTCGCGCGCAGCGCGACGCCGTCAGCAAGCCTCCGCATGAGGCATGGTCGCTGCTGCATTTCCAGATCAAATCGGCGCCACTGTCCCGAATTCTCGACGAAGGCTGCACCATTGAGACCGGAGACAGGTCATTTCTGGTCCTTCACCTCCCTGGTCATTCGCCAGGGTCGCTCGGTCTTCTTGATGAACGCAACGGCGATTTTTTAGCCGGCGATGCGATTTATCGCGGACGATTGGTCGATGATCTTCCAGGTTCGGACGTGCACGTCTATCGAAAGACAATGCTGCGTCTTTTGGAGATAGAGTTCAACAGGGCATACTGCGGACACGGTGAGATAATCGACGAGAATGAACTGCGATCGATTGCAAGAAGTTATTTAGCGAGCTGAACGTTACGGGCCGCGCATTCTAGCCGTGGCAGTGCAGGTCCCGCGATCTGGCCATCCGCCAAGCTGGATGCTGCTCCAGTGCCCCATCTGGCAAAGCTCTGCCTCGCAACCACACTCATTGAGAACCGCTCCTTAGGGTCAACCCGCCTCAACCTCGGCTTCAGAGGTCATCTGCCGAATGGCAGCTTTCCGTCGACCTCGCCCCGATAGCGGACCGTCCGGTAGCGTGAAGAGTTTCGGGCGCCGGCAGGCGTACGAAAGTCCCCGAGGAAGGAACCCGTGGGCCACAGGCGATGGCTATGGGGATTTCGATTTGCGGCTGGTGTCGGCGACGGCGCGACCGCTGCTGGGAAGGGTGGGGATGGATGCGGGGAGGCCGCTTCGTTGTGCCTCCGCGCGGTTTAGCCGATCCCGCACGAGGCTCGTTGCGACGCTGTGGGCGGCGATATTGATGATGGACACGCGTGGGGCCGTTGCCAGAGGCGGGGCGCCTGCGGGTGAAGGTTCGACCATGCCATGCCGGGTCATGGAGTTGTCTCCCGGTTCGTCGCGGTTGCATCGGGCGGACCGCGTGGCTGCCTCCGGCGCTCGAACGTCTCGATGATGATCATGCGTCCGCCGCAGCAAGGGCATGGCGGGCGGAAGTCTTGGCTGGCCTTGCGGGCGGAGCCGGCGAGCAGGCCGTAGTGCCGGATGCGATGGAAGCCGCGCAGCAGGACATGGAGCAGGAAGCGGCGGATGAACTCGTCAGCCGCCAGCGTCATGACCTGCTGCCGATCAACGCCGTCGCGGCGATAGTCCTTGTAAAGGGGCGATAGTCCTTGTAAAGGAAGGTGACGCCGTCGTGGTCGAACGCGATCAGGCGGCGGTTCGAGATCGCCACCCGGTGGGTGTAGCGCGACAGATAGGCGAGCACCGCCTCCGGCCCGGCGAACGGCGCCTTGGCGTACACCACCCAGCGCTTCTTGCGGACCGGCGACAGGTGCCGCACGAATGCCTGCCGCGCGGACAGGTGCGCCATAGATCCGAAGAAGGCGAGCCGTCCTGCGTCGTGCAGCGCGACCAGCCGGGTGAGGAAGAGCCTTCGGAACAGCTTGCCGAGAACCCTCACCGGGAGCAGGAAGGCCGGGCGCGACGATATCCAGCGGCTTCCGTCCGGCGCGGTGCCGCCGCCCGGCACGATCATGTGGGCATGCGGATGGTGTCATCGCCGATCCCCAGGTGTGCAGCACCGCGGTGATGCCGATCCTGGCGCCGAGGTGCTTCGGGTCGGCGGCGATAGTCAGCATCGTCTCCGCTGCCGCCTTGAACAGCAGGTCGTAGACGAGCGCCTTGTTCTGGAACGCGATGTCGGCGACCTCGGCCGGCAGCGTGAACACGACATGGAAGTAGCCGACCGGCAGCAGGTCGGCCTCGCGCTCGGCCAACCACGTCCGTGCGGCCGCGCCCTGGCACTTCGGGCAGTGCCGGTTGCGGCAGGAGTTGTAGGCGATCCGCCATTGGCCGCAGTCCTCGCAAGCCTCGACGTGACCGCCAAGGGCTGCGGTGCGGCAATACTCGATCGCCGACATGACCTTGAGCTGGGCGAGGCTCAGGTGACCTGCATGGGCGGCCCGGAAAGCGGGTCCGGCAGCACGGAAGATGTCGGCGACCTCGATCGAGGCGCGCACGGCTCAGATGTCGGGCGACTTGAACAGGCCGAGCTTGTCGAGCGGGCTCGTCACGGCACGCACCGTCCGGGTCGCCACCTTCGCGTAAAGGGCGGTGTTGTTGAGCTTGGCATGCCCGAGTAGGACTTGGATGATCCGGATGTCGGTGCCGTCTTCCAGCAGGTGGGTGGCGAAGCTGTGGCGCAGCGTGTGCGGCTCGACCCGCTTGGCGATGTCGGCGCGGCCTGCGCCGCCTCGACGACGATGTGATAGAGCTGCCGCGTGCTGATCGGCTTCATCGCGTGCTGTCCGGGAAACAGCCAGCCGTCGCGGTGCATCACGCCCTGCTGACGTCCGACCTTCCACCACTCACGCAGAAGCGCGAGCAGGTCCTGCGAGAGCATGGCGTTGCGATACCGCCCGCCCTTGCCACGCTCGACGCGCAGCAGCATGCGCTCGCTGTCGACGTCGGCAACCTTCAGCATCGACACCTCGGCGACGCGCAGGCCCGCGCCATAGGCAATCGACAGTGCGGCCTGGTGCTTGAGGCAGGTGGTGGCGTTGAGCAGCCGGGCGACCTCGTCGCGACTGAGCACCACGGGCAGGTTGCGCGGATGCGACAGCCGGACGAGCCGGCGCGCCAGGTCCGGGCGGTTAAGCGTTTGGGTGAGGAAGAACCGTAGCGCCGACACGATGCTGTTCATCGTCGGCACGGGAACGCCGTCTTCCTGCTGGTTGATCTGGAACCGGCGCAGGTCATCGGCGGTCGCTGTGTCTGGTGAACGCCCGAGAAATGTCGCCAGGCGTCCGATGTCGCGGAGATAGTTGCGCTGCGTCTCGCGTGAGAAGCGCCGCATGTTCATGTCGTCGATCAGCCGCTGGCGCAGCGGGCTGACGGGTGCATCGAGAACGGGATGGTGCATGGTCAGGCTCCTTGTTGAAGAAGCCCGCCATGCTCTGCTCCAGCCGAACGACGCTCAACGCGAGCGCGACGACCGGTTCTTGATCTCTACCTCAACCGCAGGCACCCCTCCCGCGCAGCGGGTTCGTTCATCGGCCCTATTGTGGACGTCAGACGGTCTACAATTGACCATCGACTGGGGTTCCTGGAAGCTTTTCGAACTTGCTGTCTTGCGCCTCCAGTCGAAATGCGCGCTTCTGAAGGAGGTTAGGGTCCCTGGATCGCTGTGATGCAACCTTGATTCAACCACTGTGGGGTTCGAGTCGGTATCGCGCTACCGTCTTTCCCCCCGCGCATCGAACTGCCAGTTTAAGCTTCGCTTACGGCTGAGCGAAGAGAGCCTCCACTCACCGCGCCCGCTGAGGGCTCAATCCTCTGCAATCGGCTCATCCCTTGACCCACGACCGACGCGCCATTCGTGAGAAAGATTATGTCCGACTGCTGGCCGCCATGGCTCATGTCGCTCTCCTCCGTCACGCCTCTCTATCTCCCGATGTCCACGAGATCCCCTGGCGCCACACCATGTGTCGGCGCTCACGTTTGCGCCCGATGATCCATGCTGGGAGGTTGTTTGCCGAGTCGATCAACCTAACTCCGGCAGGTTCCTGAACAACTCCAGCGCTTCTGGATTGGCGAGCGCTTCCTTGTTCTTGATGGCGCGGCCGTGCACGACGTCGCGCACCGCGAGTTCGGTGATCTTGCCCGATTTGGTGCGTGGAATGTCTGACACGGCGACGATCTTTGCCGGCACGTGGCGGGGGCTCGCCCCGGTGCGTATTTTCGACCGGATGCGCTTTTCCAGATCGGCATCCAGCTGCACGCCGGCGGCCAACCGCACGAACAGCACGACCCGGACGTCATTGTCGAAATCCTGGCCGATGCACAGCGCCTCCAGAATCTCGGGCATCTGTTCGACCTGGTTGTAGATCTCCGCCGTACCAATGCGCACGCCGCCCGGATTGAGCGTCGCGTCGGAGCGGCCATGAATGATCAGGCCGCCATGCACGGTCCATTCGGCAAAGTCGCCATGGCACCAGACATTGTCGAAGCGCTCGAAATAGGCCGCCTGGAATTTCTTGCTCTCGGGGTCGTTCCAGAAGCCGATCGGCATCGCCGGAAAAGCCCTGGTGCAGACCAGTTCGCCCTTCTCCTGCCTGATAGGCTTGCCGTCATCGTCCCAGACATCGACGGCAAGGCCGAGGCCCGGCCCCTGGATCTCGCCGGTCCACACCGGTTCGATCGGCACGCCGAGCACGAAGCAGGAGACGATGTCGGTGCCGCCGGAGACCGAGGCCAGGTGCACATCCTTTTTGATGCCGTCATAGACGAAGCGGAAATCCTCGGGCGAGAGTGGCGAGCCGGTGGAGGAGATCGCCCGCACGCTCTGTAGATCATGCGTGCCGATCGGCTTGAGGCCGGCCTTGCGCACGGAATCGATGAATTTGGCCGAGGTGCCGAAGAAGGTCATCTTCTCGGCATCGGCGAAACTGAACAGCACATTGCCGTCGGGATAGAAGGGCGAGCCGTCATAGAGTAGCAGTGTCGCGCCTGACGCCAGACCCGACACCAGCCAGTTCCACATCATCCAGCCGCAAGTGGTGAAGTAGAAGAAGCGGTCGCCATCGAGCAATCCAGCATGCAGCCGGTGTTCCTTGACATGCTGGATCAGCGTTCCACCGGCCGAATGGACGATGCATTTGGGAATGCCGGTCGTGCCTGACGAGAACAGAATGTAGAGCGGGTGCGCGAACGGCAATCGTTCGAAGGTCACGGGTTTTGCAGCGAAGGGCGCCAGCGCGTCTTCGAGCGCCGCAGCCTTGTCGACGGTTTCGGCTACGTCGGCTGAGGTGCCGAGATAGTCGACGATCAGGATCTTGCGGACGGTGGCAAGTTTCGTCGCGACCGCGGCGATCTTGTCGGCGACTTCGATGGCCTTGCCATTGTACCAGTAGCCGTCCGGCGCAATGAAGACGACCGGTTCGATCTGGCCAAAGCGGTCGAGAACGCCCTGCTCGCCAAAATCGGGAGAGCATGACGACCAGACGGCGCCGATCGAAGCGGTCGCCAGCATGGCGGCGATGGCTTCCGGCATGTTGGGTATCATGGCGGCGATGCGGTCGCCCTTTTTGACGCCGAGCGACAGGAAAAGCTGCTGCAGGCGCGACGTCAGCGCATGCAGTTCGTTCCAGGACAGCCGACGCTCGACCTTGTCTTCGCCATGAAAGACGATTGCGTCGCCCGAGCCGGTCTTCTTCAGCAGGTTCTCGGCGAAGTTCAGGGTGGCGTCGGGAAAGAATGAGGCGCCGGGCATCTTGTCGCCATCGACGAGTACGCGCTCGCCCTTGTCGCCAACGATGCCGCAGAAGTCCCAGACGAGGCTCCAGAAGCTCTCGCGATCCTCGACCGACCAGCGGTGAAGTTCGGCATAGGAGGCGAAGGATGCATCCGCCTGCGCCGCAGCGGCTTTCAGAAAAGCCGTCATCGGCGCGGCGTCGATCCGGTCCCGCGTCGCGGTCCACAAGGGTGTGTCTGCGGCCATAATTGTTCCTCCCAAAACTGTCGCGATCAGGGCAGCTGGTTCATGTCGACTGCGCGCGAGATCTCATAGTCGGTGCTCCTGCTGGCGGGCCCGCGTCGGACTTGAGACGAGAGAAGAGGGCCCAGCCAGGCCGACGCTCCTTGTTTTGCTACTGGAGGCTTCGATTCAGATGAACAAGGTCGGGACCTCGCGCTTGAAGATGCGGTCTGCCGGCTCAGTTCCCAAATACTCCCTGGCAGCCTTGTGTCCAGAAAACACCGCCGCTTGAATGATCCCCGGCGCGACCGCGTCGCCGATTGTTGTGTGCGGAACACCGGCCTCGCAAAGCCAGGAGGACAGATCGTCTTGTGGAAGTCTTGACGTAACACTCAGCAAGGCCGCTGCGGGGATAGCCGGCAACGGTTCGTAAGTGTCCGACCGATTGATATGCAGCGCACCGTCCTTCCACTCCACGGCCGTCGTGTTCGGATACATCTTGACGCCGGCCGCCATCAGGGCGCTGAGGACACGAGGCTGTTCCAGCGTGTAGCCCATCCAGCCCGCAATCGCGGGCTGAGGACAGACGAGGTGAACCTCGTGGCCTTTCGCCGCGAGATGTTCTGCAAGGACATTAGCCATGTAGTAATGATCGTCGTCATAGATCACGATCGGACCGGACAGGCTCTCGCCGTCCAGGATGCTGTCGGGCGTGAAAGCGCAACCGGAGAAACCGGGGATCGGCGTGTACCGGGTGCGGCCAAGTCCGTCATCCCTCCAGCGCGATCCAGTGGCCACGAATATGTGGTCGGCGCCAAACTCGCAGGCAATCTCGGGTGTGATTTCGCTGCCTAGGAAAAGCTCGACATTCGGCATCTGCTGCATCTGGTAGAGACGGTAGTCGCGGACCCGGTTCCAGGCTGACAAGCCCTTCAGCCTGCTTTCCTTGGTGACGCGTCCACCCATCACTTCCGACTTTTCGGCGATTGTCACCTGGTGGCCTGCCCGCGCCAGGGTGAGGGCGCAGTCCAGCCCGGCAGGTCCGCCGCCGACGACAAGGAGGTTCTTGTTGGTCTGAGCTTTGGGAACGCGTTCAGGATGCCAGCCGCGCCGCCATTCTTCACTCATCGTCGGGTTTTGTGTGCAGCGCAGCGGGATCGAGTACGCGTCGGAGGCCACGCAGATGTTGCAGCCTATGCACTCCCTGATCTCGTCCACCCGTCCTTCGCGGATTTTTTGGGGCAGGAACGGATCGGCGATAGACGGCCGCGCGCCACCGATCAGATCGAGGACGCCACGGCGGATCTGGCTCACCATTGCGTCGGGGGATGTGAAGCGGCCGACCCCGACGACCGGCTTTGTCGTCACTGTTTTCACGAAGCTTGTAAATTCTTCCTGCGCGCCCTCGGGGTCAAAGCGGGAGGTTCCGGAGTCGCGGCTCCAACCCGAGACATTGACGTCCCAAAGATCCGGGATTTCCGCCAGGAGCTCGACCACGTCGCGCCCTTCGCCGCTACTCGATATAGCTTTGGGCCCGGTGAGTTCATGCACCGCAAAACGAATGGCTACGGCTATATCGTCGCTGGCCTCTTCCTTGGCCTCCTCCAGGACCTCGCGTAGCAGCCGAACCCGGTTGGCGAAGCTGCCGCCATATTCATCCGTTCGGTGATTATAGGCCGGGGTCAGGAAGTGCCACAGGATCGACGCGTCGTGAGCGGCGTAGACATAGACGATGTCGTAGTTCGCCTGTTTCGCCCGTCGAACCGCGGCGCGATAGTTCTCGCGTAGCAACTTGATGTCGCTTTTGTCCATGGCTTTGCTTTGGACCGGGACCTCAGGCTTGAGAACGGGGAGACTGGATGGGCCGAGAACCGGATAGCCATTTGCCAGGCCCCGCGAACGCATGCCGCTGTGGCCGATCTCGATGGCCGAAAGCGCGCCATGCTCGCGGATCCTCTCGGTCAGCCGTGCATGGCTCCTGACGTCGACCTCATCCCAAAATTTCTCGATCGGCAGGTTGGAGATATCGGATGACGGATCGATCTCGGAAAGCTGCATACAGACGGTGCCCCAACCGCCTTCCGCCTTCATCGCCCTCATGCCGATGGAGCCGTTGGGCATGAGGGGAGAGTGGCCCGTCGCGTGCGGCACAGCGAAGAATCGATTTGGCGCCACCTTCGGCCCGATCTTGACGGGTTCAAACAGAACCGCATAGCGAGCGTCGATCGGGGTGGCGTGTATCGTCATTGTAGTGCCTTCTTGACGATGCCTCGATCGACCCAATCGTCGAATATTCCAAGCACCGTTTCAGCAAACAGCGCGTCGTTTATGTGCGCGTCGATCTCGGTCAATTCCACCGGATGCCGTATCGCTGAGCGCATTTCATCGAGGAACGCTGCTAGTCCAGCCGGGTCATGGGCAGGTTGCCCCTCCCGGTCCCATTCCTCGATACCTTGAATAGGCAGGATCACATGCACGGGAGCCAAGGCTTTGGCCAACCGATGGCCGATCTCGCGGGCGGTCTCGCGCCGCTCTTGCGCGTTCAACGCGGCGGAGGAGATCAAACGATTGTGCGCGTGGCAGGGTCTGCCGGCGAAGCGGGCGGGGATATCTTGCCAACTGGGAAAGTCTATCAAGTCGACGCAGCCCGGAGCGACGAGTTGTGGGACCTTGTTCTGTCCGGCTGACACAAGTCGGTCCTTGCCACCGTTGACGATAGAGCCAACCAGAAGGTTCCCGAGCTCGGGAAGCGCGAAATCCATGACGGCGCAGAAATATCCTTGCGCGGCCAGATTTTCAAAAGCCATTCCGCCCATGCCAGTCGCATGAAACACCGCAAGTTCGAACCCTCGCTCTTCCAAGGGGCCCTTGAGTAGTCTCATGTAGGAAAGGCACGAGCTGCCAAGGCTCATCATGCCAATGATGGGACGATCCCGCTTCGGCGTTTCGACCGATTGCGCGGACCCCAAAACCGCGCCCGCAGCCTGGCTTAAAGACGACTTGCATATGGAGTTCAATCCGAAGAGGCCTCCCGCCCACAGGATCATCTGGATGTCGGGCGCTAGTCTGTCCGCGGGGACGAGGGGGGAATACGCGACTGTAGAAATCACATATTTCGGTACGCCGAGTGGCAAGGCACGAGCGCAGTCGAGAGCCAGGTCCGTGCCCATGGTGCCGCCCATGGCAATCATGCCGTCGATCTTGCCTTCCGCGTGCAGCCTCGCTGTCAGGATTGACGCGCCGCGCGCCATGATCTGCATCGCGGTGTTCTCGTCGCCGGACGCGATCGCCGTCTGGATCGACGACCCGCCAGCCTCGGCGACATCGTGCTTGCTGATGTCGGTCGGCCGCATGGGACCACCGAGAACGCTTACGTCCATCGTGAGCGCTCGGCCGCCCTGTGCGACAATCCTGTCAGCGAGATAGATCAGTTCGTCCGACTTCGTATCGAATGTACCGATAACAAGGATCGTCTTCGTTTCTTTCGTCGTCATGGTTCCCACTCATTTTTTGTTTTTTGGTTAGTCGGTCTCAGCCACGCATCCGCTCTCCCTGCGGGTCGTAGAGGGGCTGAAGCTGGACCTGGATCGGATAGCGTTTGCCGGCGATCTGGACCTCGAAATCACCCTCTTCGAGCCATGCCTTCGAGACGCCATCCTCACGATGCAGGCTTGCAAGCCCCAGCATTTTGCCAACGCGGTAGCCCCATCCTCCGGAGGTGACGTGGCCCACAAGGTCATCGCCTTTCCAGATCGGTTCATTGTGCGCGAGATAAGGACCTGTTCTTCCGAGGCCGTTGACGGAGACCGATACCGTCCTGAAGAGCGTGGCTGCACCGCCTGCCTTCTGCCTTGCGAGAGGGCCTTTGCCGATGAACTCGCTCTTGTTGAGATCAACAGCAAATCCTAGGCCGGTTTCGTAAGGTGTGTCCTCCTCGGTGATGTCATGCCCGAAGTGCTTGAAAGCCTTTTCAAGGCGGCAACTTCCCATGGCAAACATTCCCATATGCCGCAGGCCGAGTGGCGTTCCGACCGTCAGGATGTTCTCGTAGACACCGTGCGTGAACTCCGTCGAAATCAGCAGCTCGTAGCCAAGTTCGCCTACGAACGATCTTCTGATGGCCCAGACCCGTGCATGGGCAAGGTCGATTTCCCGCGCGGCACCGAACGGAAATTTCTCGTTGCTGAGGTCGTCTATCGTCAGGGCGGAAAGTATCTCGCGAGACTTCGGCCCATGGATCGTCAGCAGCGCGTAGGACGACGTGGCGTCGAAGATTTCGAACCGCCACTCCGGGTCCGCATGCATTTCAAGCCAGGCGCGGTCGCGAACCTGGCTGGGGTGCCCCGTAACCACGAGGAATTTCTGTGGGCCGATCCGCGTGACCGTCACGTCGGCCTCGATGCCGCCGCGTTGATTGAGGAATTGGGTGTAGACGGAGGTTCCGACCGCCACGTCCATCTGGGCACCGCAGACCCTGTTCAACATTTCGACGGCATCCGGTCCCTGCACCAGGAGTTTGGCGTACATGGACTGGTCAAGGAGCACCGCCGCATCCCGGGCGGCGGCACATTCGTCGGCCACCAGGGAAGACCAGTATTGCTCGCCGACCGAAGGTTTGTCCTGCCATCCCAAGCCGGACGGGTCGTAATACATTGGAATTTCCCAGCCGATGCGCTCGGCGAAAACAGCGTTTTGCGATTTCAGCCTGTCGTGCAGTGGTACCCGACGTACCCCGCGTGCCGTTTCGATCTGGCGGCCCGCCCAGTGGATGCCGTAATGGAATCCGACGGACTCACCGACCCTGTCGGCATTGTATGTCGAGTTGGATTGAAAGGGATGGGCGCGAGAAGCCAGCATGGAGTTCATGCTGCGGCTCGGATATCCGTCGATCAGCCACTCCGCCATCGTTAAGCCGACGCCGCCGGAGTTCAGGATGCCGTTGGAATTCATGCCGGCGGCAATGAACAGGCCTGGCATTTCCGGCGCGGGGCCGAGGTAGGGCCGACCGTCCGGTGTGAAACTCTCGGGGCCGTTGAAAAACGTCTTGATCCCCATCTCGGCAAGCGCTGGCATGCGGGCGAAGATCGTCTCAAGCATCGGTTCGGTATGTTCCATGTCGAATGGAAGTTCGTCGAACTCGAAACCGTCTGGAATGCCCTCTTTGCCCCAAGCCTTGCCCAAGGCTTCGAAACCACCGATCAACAGCTTGCCCGCGTCCTCCTTCCAGTAGGTCCGTTCTTCGCCGACGACAAGGCAGGGCAGGGTGCGCGGGAGGCCGGCAATCGCTTCGGTGACGATGTAGAAATGCTCCGCTGCATGAAGGGGCACAGTCACCCCATGTGCCTTGGCAAAGCGGCTTGTCCACATCCCGCCGGCGAGAATGACTTTTTCGGTGGCGATCACACCCTGATCGGTTTCGACACCAATCACCCGGCCGTTCTTCGTCAGAATTCTTGTGGCCGAAGTGTTCTCAAAAATCAGCGCCCCGTTGTTGCGAGCGCCGCGGGCCATCGCCTGGGTGACGTCCAGGGGATTGACCTGACCGTTGGAGGGAACGAAGAAGCCGCCTTGGACGCCCCCATAGTCCACCAGGGGCCAGATTTCTTTCAGCTCCGGGATCGAGAGTATGTGGCTTTCGATTTCCATTCGTCCGGCATGGTCATGGTTGCGCAGCAACTGGTCCATCCGGATATCCGACAATGCGAGATGCAGCGTGCCGTTCTGCTTGTAGCCCGTTGCCTGTCCCGTCTCACTTTCGAGTTCCATAAAGAGCCGTGCGGTGTATTTCGAGAGCGCTGTCTGCGAGCCAGACTCACGCAGTTGCCCGACGATTCCTGCCGCGTGCCATGTCGTCCCACTTGCAAGCTGTTTACGCTCCAAGAGCACCGCACCCGCCATTCCGCGTTTCGCAAGATGGTAGAGGGACGATATGCCGATGATGCCGCCGCCGATGACGACTGCAGGAGCCCGTTCTGGGAGTGACCTTGGGGATCTGTTTTCGGTCATCAGAGTTGAATCCACGCTGTCTTGAGATTGAGGAATTTATCGAGGGCATGCGGCGACTTGTCGTGACCGTTGCCAGACTGTCCGACGCCACCGAGCGGCACGGTGATGTCCGGCCCTCCATATGTGTTGACGTGGACGACGCCGGCCCTGATCGCCCTTACCATGCGATGGGCGCGCGAGAGGTTGGACGTCCAGACGCCGGATGCCAGCCCGTAAATCGTCGAGTTTGCGATCCGAACCGCGGCGGCCTCGTCGTCAAAGGGCGTGATCGCAAGCACCGGGCCGAACACTTCTTCCTGGGCAAGGGCGGCGTCTGGAGCGACTTGGTCAAACACCGTCGGCGCCATGAAGAATCCCCCTGTTTCCTCGCGGATTCGGGTACCGCCGGTAAGCAGCGAGGCGCCATCGGCTGTGGCCCGGGCCACAAATTCCAGGTTCTTGAAAAGTTGGTCGGCGCTTGCAATTGCGCCAGCCTCGGTTCTGACATCAAGGGGATCGCCCAACCGCATCTGTGAAGCAAATTCGGCCACTTTTTGCGCAAAATCAGCGTGAATCGAGCGCTCTACCAAGAGCCGGGAGCCGGCTACGCAAACCTGACCGGAGTTGCGGAATATGCCATAGGCCGCGACCTTGGCTGCCTGATCGAGATCCGGTGCGTCCGCGAACACTACGTTCGGCGACTTACCTCCGAGTTCGAGATAGACGCGCTTGAGATTAGATCGGGCGGAATATTCGAGAAGCCTCCGCCCTACGGGACCGGAGCCCGTGAAAGCCAGCACATCGACGTCATTGTGGAGTCCGAGTGCGGCACCGACGACGGAACCCTGCCCGGTGACCACATTGAAGACGCCGGCCGGCAGGCCAGCCTCCGAACAGATCTCCGCCAAACGCAGCAAGGTAAGTGATGCGACCTCCGCCGGTTTTACGACAACCGAATTTCCGGCCGCCAGCGCGGGAGCGATTTTCCATGCTCCGATCATCATCGGGAAGTTCCACGGAACAATCACGCCAACAACGCCGACGGGGTCATGATGAACCAGGCCGAGAACCGAAGCGGCCGTCGGTGCGATCTCGCCGTAGACCTTGTCGATCAACTCGCCGTAGTAGCGGAACGTGTTGGCCGCGCTTCCAGGCTCCGCCTTTATCGCCATCGAGATTTCGGTGCCGTTGTCGCGGACTCCGAGCACGGCCAGTTCCAGCGCATTCTTTTCGATGAGTTCGGCGATGCGGTGCATCACCTTCTTGCGTTCGGCCGGCGCAGCCCTCGACCATAATCCACGGTCGAAACTCGCCCTGGCACTCGCCACCGCCAGGTCGATATCGCCTTCTTCGGCTTCAGCGAGGCGCGTAAGGATTGACCCATCAAGCGGCGATATCACCTCGCGCGTCCCGCCTTTCAGGGCCTTGCGCGCTTTTCCGTCGATGAAAAGCCCTTGCTCCGGAACTGAAAGCCCCCGAAGCTGGTCGATCTGGATTTGATCCATTGGTTGTCCTTACGGTCGGTTCCGAGTCGTTCTCAGTCACGCTAAATCGGAATGGTGTCGCGGGCTGCCTTCAGCGGTCAGATAGACCGAGCCAGCGGGACGAGCGTTTTGAGGCAAATTCATTCGGATTTCCCATTATGGCTTGACCGTCGATTCGCGGTTCATTATTGTCACCATCAGTTTAAAAAGCTTGCATTAGGTTTGAAGTTCTGTCAAGTAGCACTCATCGAGGAGAGGAAATCGTGCCGAAATCCGGACCTGGGGAAACAGTTCCAATGATGAAAAGCGTCGATAGGGCGCTTTATCTACTTTCATATTTTACCGTGCAGGAACCGGAATGGGGCCTGAGCGACCTCGCCCGAAAGTCCAAAGTCGACAAAGCAACGACTCTTCGGATCCTTGTTGCGCTTATTCGCAACGGCTTTGTGGAACAGCATGCGGAAACCAAGAAATACCGCCTGGGGATTGCCGTACTCAGGCTGGCTCGGGTTAGAGAAGCTAGTTTCCCGCTCCTGTCATTCATCAATCCCGTGCTCGACAGGCTTGCCGAGGAGATGGAAGAAACCGCGCACGCCACACTGGCGGCCGAGACCGCAATGATCACGGTTGCGGTGACGGAGCCGAAGAGATCGACCCGTGTCTGGGTGAACCCGTCGCAATTGCTGCCTTTTCACGCGACCGCATCTGGTCTGGCGTTTCTGGCGTTCGCCGCGCCTGAGGTCCGCGACGGGGTTTTTGCCGAGGGAGAATTGGTCAGGTACACGAAAAATACCGTGGTCGACGAAGAGGAACTGCGGGCGCAATTGGACCAAATCAGGAATCGCGGCTTCGCCTTTGCGCCTGGGTCTTTTGAAGTGGAATCGAGCGGTGTGGCCGCGCCGATCTTTTCCAGCAGTGGCGACGCTTTTGGATCGGTGGCGATCGCCGGTGTCGCATCTCGAATGATGAAGGACAGGCAGTTGAAAGCCGCACGGCTCGTAGTCGGGGCTTCGGTGGAAATATCTCGCGCAATCGGCGCTGAACCTCATCCGAGCATCCTGCGTGCAACGAAGGATCTTCTTGATGCCTGAACGCCGTAGTGCGCTTGTCCTCGATTTCGGCGGTGTGATCTCGAAAACGGTCTTTGAAACCCAGCGCCTGAACGAGGCCGCCTTGGGACTGCCTGCAGGCACCCTTGACTGGATGGGCCCCTTCGACACCGATGGCGACGCGTTGTGGCAACAGATGCAGTCCGGGGCAATCACCGAACGGGACTACTGGTACACGCGGGCACGCGAGACCGGCAAGCTCCTCGGTGAGACCTGGGATGAACTCCCCGTGTTCCTCCAGCGCATCCGGGGTGATGATCCGCAGCTGATGATCAGACCAGAGGCGTTGCGCGCGATTGAGGTTGCCAAGGACGCGGGTAAGAAGCTTGCCATCCTGTCGAATGAGCTCGATCTGTTCTATGGCGCGGGATTTCGGTCCAAGCTTCCATTCCTTCAGATGTTCGACCTGATCGTCGACGCGACGTACACAAAAATCCTGAAACCCGACCCGCGCGCTTACGGGTTCGTCTTCGACGGGCTTGGCCTTGCCCCTTCGGATTGCGTGTTCGTGGACGACCAGGCCAAGAACGTCAAAGGAGCGTCGGACGTCGGGATGCACATCGTGCACTTCGATGTTACCGGGCCAGGCGAAAGCTATGCCCAGGCAATCAAGATGCTGGGAATTTGAGAGGAACAGAGGGTGCGAGAGACGAATTTCCTTGTTGAGAACAACGCCCGCCACATGTGGCATCCCATGGCGCATCCCGCCGAGATGCAAGCGAACCCGCCGCACATCATCAATGCGGCCGAGGGGGTTGAGGTCACCGATATCCACGGCAGGAAGCTGCTCGATGCCGTCGGCGGCCTTTGGAATGTCAACCTCGGCTATTCTTGCGAGCCGGTGAAAAAGGCGATCCGCGATCAACTGGACCAGCTTCCCTATTATTCCGCGTTCCGCGGCACATCGCCGTCGCCGGCGATCGAGCTCTCATACGAGCTGGCGGAATGGTTCAAGGAAGACGGCCTCGTGCGTGCGTTCTTCACGTCGGGCGGTTCGGATTCGGTCGAGACCGCTTTGCGTCTGGCGCGTCAGTATCACAAGATCAATGGCCAACCCGAGCGCACCAAGTTTGTTGCCCTCAAGAAGGGCTACCATGGCACGCATTTCGGTGGCGCATCGGTCAATGGCAATGCCAACTTCCGCCGCAACTACGAGCCGTTGCTACCTGGGGTTTTTCATCTCGCCGCACCTTATGCCTACCGCAATCCCTTCGGCACCTCTGATCCGGCGGAGATTGCCCAGGCGATCGCTCGCCAGTTCGAGGATGAGATCGCCTTCCAGGGGGCCGATACGATCGCTGCCATGATCATGGAACCGGTGCTGGGGTCGGGTGGCGTTATCGTGCCGCATGAAACCTTCATGCCATTGATGCGTGCCATTTGCGACAAGCACGGCATTTTGCTGATCGCCGACGAGGTGATCACAGCGTTTGGACGCACGGGCGCCTGGACCGGCTCGCGTGGCTGGGGTGTCAAACCGGACTTCATGTGCACGGCCAAGGCAATCAGCAACGGATACTTTCCGTTCGGCGCGGTGATGATCTGCCAAAAGGTGGCAACGGTATTTGAGGCCTCCAAGGGCGCCATTGGCTCGATCGGCCACGGCTACACCTATTCAGGTCACCCAGTTGGAGCCGCCGCAGCGCTCGCGACGCTCGCCGAAACAAAACGTCTCAACGTCGCCGCGAATGCAAAGGCCCGGGGAGCGGAGTTGCTTGTGGGCCTTGAAGGCCTCAAGGAGAAGCATGAGCTGGTAGGGGACGTGCGGGGTCTCGGTCTGATGTGCGCGCTTGAACTGGTGTCGGACCGCAAGACGAAATCGGCAGCGGCCAAAGACGTCGTGCAGAAGGTTTTCGACACCGCATACGAAGAAAGCGTAATGGTCCGCACTTCCGGTGCCAACGTCATCATCTCACCCCCGCTCGTCATCACGGCGGCAGATGTGAAGCGGATCGTCGCCGCACTCGATGTGGGCCTCGCGCAAGCCGGGCGATAATTGATTGAGATGGAATATTGCCTGGGCCATGTGGTCCCGGAATAGGGAAACTCACCCCGAAAATAAGGGCACAATCAAGTGAAAATCCTTGTACCCGTGAAGCGAGTTGTGGATGCGAACGTCAAGGTTCGCGTCAAGGCTGACGGTTCGGCTGTAGAACTCGCCAACGTCAAGATGGCGATGAACCCGTTTGACGAGATCGCGGTCGAAGAGGCGCTCCGGCTGAAGGAAGCCGGCAAGGCGGAAGAGATCATCGTCGTCTCTATCGGACCGCAGCAGGCGCAGGAAACCTTGCGCACCGCGCTCGCCATGGGCGCCGACCGCGCCATCCTGGTCAAGACCGATGAGCAGACCGAGCCGCTCGGTGTCGCCAAGGTGCTGAAGGGCGTCGTCGACGCCGAACAGCCTGGCCTCGTCATCCTCGGCAAGCAGGCGATCGACGACGATTCCAACCAGACCGGCCAGATGCTGGCAGCCCTTCTCGGCTGGGCGCAGGGCACTTTCGCCTCCAAGGTTGTCATCGACGGCGACAAGGCCAAGGTGACGCGCGAAGTCGACGGCGGCCTGCAGACGGTGGAACTGAAGATGCCGGCGATCATCACCGCCGACCTTCGCCTCAACCAGCCGCGCTATGCCTCCTTGCCCAACATCATGAAGGCCAAGAAGAAGCAGCTCGACGAAAAGAGCCCGGCCGACTACGGCGCCGACGTCAAGCGGCGGCTGAAGGTGCTCAAGACCGAGGAGCCCAGCGGCCGCAAGGCGGGCGTCAAGGTCAAGTCGGTGGCCGAATTGATCGACAAGCTCAAGAACGAAGCCGGCGTGCTGTAAGCGATCGGAAAAGGAGACAACAACATGGCTATTCTTCTGATTGCCGAACACGACAACGCAACCCTTTCCGACCAGACCGCCAAGGCGCTTTCCGCGGCCCTGCAGATCGGTTCGGACGTGCATTTGCTGGTCGCCGGCAAGGGCGCCAAGCCGGCGGCGGATGCCGCAGCCAAGCTCAAGGGCGTCACCAAGGTGCTGCTGGCCGATGCCGATGAACTGACCGAGCGTCTCGCCGAACCGCTGGCGGCGCTGGTCGTCTCGCTGGCCGGCGCTTACGACACCATCATCGCGCCTGCGACCTCGTCGGGCAAGAACGTCGCGCCGCGCGTCGCCGCCCTGCTCGATGTCGCGCAGGTCTCCGAGATCATCGAGATCGTGTCGCCCGACACCTTCAAGCGGCCGATCTACGCCGGCAATGCCATCCAGACGGTGCAGTCAACCGACGCCAAGAAAGTGATCACCGTGCGCACCGCATCATATTCGAGCGCCTCCCAAGGCAATGCGGCTGCCGTCGAGCTTGCCTCGCCGGCAGCCGACCCGAGGCTCTCCATTTTCATTGAGAACAAGCTTTCCGACACCGACCGTCCGGAACTAACCTCGGCCAAGATCATCATCTCGGGCGGCCGTGCGCTGGGTTCGGCGGAAAAATTCAAGGAGGTCATCCTGCCGGTCGCCGACAAGCTCGGTGCGGCTGTTGGCGCTTCGCGCGCCGCGGTCGATGCCGGCTATGCGCCGAACGACTGGCAGGTCGGCCAGACCGGCAAGGTGGTGGCTCCCGATCTCTACATCGCGGTGGGCATCTCCGGCGCCATCCAGCACCTCGCCGGCATGAAGGATTCCAAGGTCATCGTCGCCATCAACAAGGACGAGGAGGCGCCGATCTTCCAGGTAGCCGACTACGGTCTCGTCGCCGACCTTTTTGATGTCCTTCCCGAACTTGCCAAAATTTGACACGAGGGGAATGAAAACGTGCCGCAATCCTACACGATTACCCTGTCCTGCGACGACCAACCCGGCATCGTCGCGGCGGTCGCGACGGAACTTTCCGCCCTGGGCGCCAATATAACCGAGAGCAACCAGTTCTGGGACCGCCTTTCCAACCGCTTCTTCATGCGCATCGCCGTCGAATTCAGGCAGCCCACAACCAAGGAACAGGTCGAACACGCCGTGAAGCCCGTGTTGGACCGCTTCGGCATGAAGGCCGATGTCGTCGACGCCGGCCGCAAGCTGAAGATCATCATCATGGTTTCCAGGTTCGACCACGCAATGTTGCATCTGCTCTACCAAATCCGTGTGGGATGGCTGCAGGTCGAGGTTGTAGCTATCGTGTCGAACCACGAGGACAGCCGCCGAACCGCAGAGATAGAGGGTATCCCCTATCACGTCTTCAACATCACCAAGGACAACAAGGCGGAAAAGGAGAAGGTGCTGCTCGATCTCGTCCGGGAGACGGAGGCAGATCTCGTGGTGTTAGCCCGATACATGCAGGTGTTCTCGGACAACCTCTCCACCCGGCTGTTCGGAAAAGTCATCAACATCCATCACTCGTTCCTTCCGTCGTTCAAGGGAGCAAAGCCTTATCATCAGGCCTTCGAACGCGGCGTGAAGCTGATTGGCGCGACAGCCCACTATGTGACGCCTGATCTCGACGAAGGGCCGATCATCGAGCAGGAAACGGAGCGTGTGACGCATACGATGACCGCCGACGATTTCGTCGCCACGGGCCGGGATATAGAAAGCAGGGTGCTGGCCAGGGCGGTGAAGATGCACCTGGAGCGTCGGGTCATGCTCAATGGCCACAAGACAATCGTTTTCGCGTGACCAGGGCCAGATGAGAGAACCAGTCATCATCTCTGGAGCAATCGTGGCGGCTTCAATACTCGAACGAGTAAAACTCGAAACTGAGGCCTTGAAGAGTTCCGGCATCAATCCTGGTCTTGCCGTGGTTATCGTCGGAAGTGATCCAGCCAGCCAGGTTTACGTCTCCTCGAAGGGGCGGAAGGCCGAAGAGTGCGGCTTCCTCTCACGAAAGTATGAATTGCCCGAAATCACGTCCGAGAAAGAACTTCTTGGCCTGGTGCACACATTGAACGAAGACCCGAAAATTCATGGACTCCTTCTGCAGTTGCCTTTGCCAAAACATCTGGATGCAGGAAAGATTATTCAGGCGATATCGCCTGACAAGGACGTTGATGGGTTCCATTATGTCAATGTGGGTATGCTGGGAACTGGCGAACTCGAGGGCGCGCTCGTCCCGTGTACGCCAGCAGGGGCGATGCTGCTGATTGAGTCGGTCCGGGGCAAGGACCTGTCAGGTTTGACGGCGGTGGTCATCGGGCGGTCCAACATCGTCGGCAAACCGATGGCCAATCTGCTGCTCGCGTCGAACGCGACCGTAACGATCGCGCACAGCCGAACAGCGGAAATCGAACAGATCTGCCGAGGGGCCGACATCCTGGTCGCCGCTGTCGGCAAGCCGGACTTCGTGAAGGGAGACTGGATCAAACCGGGTGCCACGGTTATCGACATCGGTATTAACCGACTACCCGCAGCCGATGGCACCGGAAAGGGACGTTTAGTCGGCGACGTTGATTTCGAGGACGCTTGTCGAATTGCCGGGGCAATCACTCCCGTGCCCGGCGGCGTCGGGCCGATGACGATCGCGATGCTCATGGCCAACACCCTTAAGGCCGCCCAGCGCAGCGCTCGGTGAAGAAGACTCTAGCAGCGACCAATCATTGCCTCAGCCTTGGTCGAATTCCACGAGTCCTCGATTGACCACGCTGCTGCCTCCGTCGACGTTGATCAGGGCGCCGTTGACATACGAGGCTTCCGGCGAAAGGAGAAACGCGGCGACATTTGCTATTTCGCTCGCGTCAGCTGCCCGCCGTTGCGGCACGAGCCGCGTGACACGGCGATATCCCGGCTCTGGGTCCCCGCCTTCGGTCAGCATGCTCATTTCCATATCGGCCATCTCCGTTCGCACCCAGCCCGGGGCAATCACGTTGGCGCGAAGACCATGGCGAGCGTATTCAAGGGCTATCGTCTGGGTTAGGAGCGTCACACCGGCTTTCGACGCACTGTAGGCGGCCAGCCCGGCACCGGCCGTTGCGCCCGCAACGGACGAGATGGTGACGATCGCTCCTTTTGTCCGCAGCAGATGCGGAATTGCAGCTTTCGCCATTACAAACGGCGCGGTCAGATTGACGTCGATTTGGGTTTGCCAGTCGACAATGGACATCTCCGAGACGGATGCGGCGATGACAGTGCCTGCGTTCAGGACCAGCGAATCCAGGCGACCGAAATGGGCAACGACCTTTTCAACTACGGCTGCCGCGTCAGCGGGCACGCTTATATCAGCCGCAATCGCCAGTCCGCCCGTCTGGTTGGCGACGGTTTGCAGGATTGCCTCTCTTCGCCCGCAGATTGCGACGAAATGCGTGGACGCCAATTTCAATGCGATGGCTGCACCGATCCCGGTGCCTCCGCCTGTTATCAGGGCTACAGGCCTGCTTTCGTCGACTGCCGAAGGCATCTCCGATTACCCTTTCCTAAGCCACCAAATTGCAGAAGGAACCGCGTTCAAGATCACCAGCCTGTGCCAAGATAGTCGTCCGCAAGACCGTATGAATCGTCGAGGTAGCGTGACAAGCGTGCGCCATTGTCGGCCAATTCCGGGCGTTCTCCGATCCATCCAATGTAAGTAAGACTACGCAGAAGCAGGAAGAGCGGCAGCAGCGATTCGGAACGTTCAGACAGTTCCCTGCTTTGCCTATAGCCATCGAGAACCGCCTTCTTGATTGCCGGGTAGTGGGGCTCCTTGCGGTTGCGCAATAGCGTCGTTGCGATATCGAAGACACGCCACCCGTAACCGGAGTCATCGAAATCTATGAACTGGACGGAGCTTGGCGTCACCAGGACGTTCTCCCTGACGAGGTCTGCATGGATCAGGCCGAAATCAAGGTTCTGGACGCCCTCGAGTTTGGACGACAAGATACCGCGAAGCCTACCGAGTTTGTTTTGGTCTGCCACCGACAGAGCGTCGAAATCCCAGAAACGTCCCCATAGAGGGGTCTCCCCGAGCAAACCGTCCTTGTCCCAGGATGGACGGTCGAAAGCACCGCCGCATACCCAGGCGTCGCTGATGTTGTGGAGATCGGCCATCTTGTTGCCGAGGGCGCTGAACAGGCGAACGAGATCTTGCGGTTCGTGCTCAAGCATCACGCCCGACTGGCCCAGCGGCGCTCCGGAGAGCCAAGACACGATGTCGGCGTTCTGTTCGGGAAAGTCCACGCTCGACGGCAGCGCTATATAGTCGCCGCCGTTGAGAGTGGGGAGAGGCGTCGGGACCTCGATTCCGCCTTGCCTCAGCACCTTCATCCACTGCAGCTCCGAACCAAGGGCCGCGGCGCTGTGGTATCCAGGACGGTGGAGCCTCAGGACCGCGGGGCGCCCGTCCGAAAGTGCAATCCTGAAGACTGCATTCTCACGGTACTTCAGAAGCTCCGGCTGCTGGGGCGAGAGTCCCCAGTGAGCGAGTGCTTCCTTGGCTCTGAGTGAAAGACGTGCAGATAGCGCCTCGGAAATGTCTCCCACGACAAATCTCCCTAGAGCGCTGTCAGCACGTCATCGAGGGTGCCGATCAACAGGTCGGCATTTTCCGTAGTGAAGGGCATCGGCGGGCGGATTTTCGTCGCGCACTGGTGGATGCCGAGCTTGCCCATCAAAACCCCGCGCTTGCGCATTTCGTTGATGAGCCGCGTTGCGAGTTCAGGCGCGGGCGTCTTCTCCGCCCTGTCGAGCACAAGTTCCGCCCCGAAAAACAGTCCGTTGCCACGCACGTCGCCGATGACGGAATGCTTTTGCGCCAACCGCACGAGGCCGTCCTTGGCATATTTGCCGACGTTTTTTGCGTTTTCGACCAGTTTCTCGTCTTCCAGCACGTCGAGTACGGCCATGCCCGCAGCACAGGAAACCGGATTGCCGCCAAAGGTGTTGAAATATCGAAACGCCTTGCGGAATGCGTTCAGGGTCTCCGATCCCGCCACGACGCCAGCAATGGGATGTCCGTTTCCCATCGGCTTGCCCAGCGTGACGACATCGGGAACGATGCCGGCGTGCTGATGTCCCCACATGTTGTCGCCAGTCCTGCCAAACCCAGGTTGGACTTCGTCGGCAATTAGAAGACCCCCAGCCTTTCGCACCGCTTCGGCCGCTCCCGTCAAGAATCCCTTGGGCAAATCGGGGAAGCCCTCGTTCGCGAAGAACGGGTCGACGATCAAAGCCGAGAACCCGTGTCCGCTCTCGTCAAGCGAACGGATCGCCTTCTCTACCTCAGCGGTGAAAGCAGCTGCAAACGGTTCGCCCGCAACCCCACCCAGTGGCCGGTAGCTGTCGGGTGCCGATACATGACGGACATGGCCGCCATAGCCTCCGACAGGTGGCATACGTGTCGACAGCTGGGAAACGGCCGTCGTGTTTCCGTGGTAGGTGAAGTCTGTTGCGATCACCCCCGTCTTTCCTGTGACGGCTTGTGCCATCCGAAGAGCGATGTCGTTCGCCTCGCTACCGGTACAGGTCAGGATGGCGGCATCCAGCGAATCGTCGAAGTAACCCAAAAGTCGTTCTACGTAGTTCAGGATGCCTTCGTGGAGATACCGGGTGTGTGTGTTCAGCGTTGAAGCCTGTCGGCAGATCGCATCCACTACATACGGGTGGCAATGGCCGACATGGGGCACGTTGTTGTAGCAGTCTAGATAACGCTTGCCGTCCGCGTCCCACAGCCAGACACCCTCTCCGCGGACGAGATGCACAGGATTCTCGTAGAAGATCGAGGTGTTCTTTCCGAGCAATTTCTCGCGCCTGGCGAGCAGAGCCTGCGTGTCGTCCATCATCCAGCCTGTTGTGGTTTGTTTGACCATCGGTTCATTATTGTATCCATCAGATAGATTATCGGTCCGAGGCTTGATCGATGTCAAGTATGCCATCGCAAAATAGCGTTGCTGCAGGCCGGTTGACATTTCCAAAAAAAATCACATGATAAAGAACCATCGGTGATAATAATGAACCAATGACGCCGATGAACTCTAGAAGGGGAATTTGGATGTCAAAGGAACAAACCTCAGCTGATCGTGGGCTGCGGGCAGGGACACTGGGAGCAGCGGCCATCACGTTGATGGTGGTGTCTGCCGTAGCCCCGCTCACCAATATGGCGGGCGTCTTGCCCGTCGCCATTCTCTTCGGCAACGGCACGGCGATCGTCCCGGCCTTCATGCTGATGATGATACTGGTACTGATTTTCTCGGTGGGCTACGTGACGATGGCCCGCCACGTGCACAATGCGGCTTCGTTCTACACCCTGATTACAAGAGGACTAGGAAAGACCGCCGGCGGAGCGGCCGCCATTGTGGCGCTTCTCGGCTACAATTGCATGCAGATCGGCATGTCGGGGATGTTCGGCCCTGTCTGCACCGATCTGGTCAAGACATTCACCGGTGTCACGGTGCCGTGGTGGGCATTCAGTCTTTGCGCGTCGGCTCTGATCGGGATCCTTGCCTATCGACGCATAGACCTTTCCGCGAAGGTGCTCGGTATTCTCGTCATCGCCGAATTCGCGGTGGTTTTGATCCTTGACCTGATGATCGTCTACAAAGGCGTTCCTGGTGGGTTCAATCTCGCCCCGCTTTCGCTGTCGGGTATGCCAAGCACGTCCGCACTGGGTGTCACATTCGTGTTTGCCTTCGGCTGCTACATCGGCATTGAAGCCACAACCCTCTACAGTGATGAGGCGAAAGATCCGAAGCGGACCATTCCGCTCGCCACATACGCGGCAGTCCTCCTGATCGGCGTTTTCTATTCCATCTCGACCATCTGGATCGTCGAGGCTGCGGGCACGTCAACGATTGTCACCCAGCTGCAGAACATCGGCGACCCGATCCAGTTCGTGTTCAACATCGCAAATCAATATGTCGGCAACTGGCTGGCTGTGTTGATGCGCGTGTTGTTCGTGACCAGTGTTTTCGCTTGCCTGCTGGCCTTCCACAATCATGTCGCCCGGTATTTCTACTTCCTCGGCAAAGAAGGTCTTGTGCCGGCCTGGCTCGGCCGCACTCATGACACCTATCAGAGTCCTCATCGCGCCACGATCGTGCAGACGGTTATCGCACTCGCGGTGATCTCGGTCTTCGCCATCGCAGGCCTCGATCCGCTACTTACCCTGTTCGCATGGATCGCGAACGTGGCCGTCATATGCATCATCCTTCTGATGCTCGCGGTCTGCCTCGCAGTCATAGCATTCTTCAACAAGAACCCGGAACTGGAACCGAACCAGCCGATCAAGACGAAGATCATGCCTGCTCTTGCTGCTGTAGGCTTTGCTGCCGTGGCATACTTCGGCATTAGCGGTTTCGACATCCTCACGGGCACTCCGGGCCCGTTGGCTGTCGCGCTGCCGTCCACGATCCTGGTGGCTGCCGTCATTGGGGCGGTGAGGGCAATGATGCGGCCTGGAGCCGTCGCTCGGTTAAACGCCGACAGAGTGTAACAACTTCAAGACAAGACGAGAGGGCTCGCCTAATCGGCTGGCCCTTTCGACCTCAATCGCGCCGGCTGCCAGCCCAGGTGCGACCGAGCCCTGATTGGTTCCAAACGTGACGGTTGGCAACGCTACCAGATTAGAATTTTCGCGGAACGGAGATTTCGAAAATGGCCCAGGCACGGATACACCGCGCAAACACTCCAAAATACATGCCGGGCTTCGGTAACGACTTCGAGACGGAGTCTCTTCCGGGCGCGCTGCCGCAGGGCCAGAATAGTCCGCAAAAGTGCAACTTCGGACTGTATGCCGAGCAGTTGTCAGGCTCGCCCTTTACCGCACCCCGTGGCACGAATGAGCGATCCTGGCTCTACCGCATCCGCCCCAGTGTGCGGCACACGCGCCGGTTTTCCAACGCCAGCTACCCGTTCTGGAAATCGGCGCCGTGCCTCGATGATCATTCCCTGCCGCTCGGCCAATTGCGCTGGGACCCGATCCCGGCCCCAACGGAAAAACTCAACTTTCTTGCCGGCATTCGCACCATGACGACGGCCGGCGACGTCATGACCCAGGTCGGCATGGCGGCGCATGTCTATGTTTTCAATGACGACATGGTCGACGATTATTTTTTCAATGCCGACGCCGAACTGTTGGTTGTGCCGCAAGTCGGCGCTATTCGCGTTATCACCGAAATGGGCATCATTGATGTTGAGCCTTCCGAGATCTGCCTGATCCCGCGAGGCATGATGTTCAAGGTCTCACGGCTCGGCGAGGGCTCCGATTGGCGCGGCTATGTCTGCGAAAACTACGGTGCCAAGTTCACCCTGCCGGATCGCGGCCCTATCGGCGCAAACTGCCTCGCAAACCCGCGCGACTTCAAGACGCCGGTCGCTGCCTATGAGGACAAGGAAACGCCATGCCGCGTGCATGTGAAATGGTGCGGCAAATTCTATGTCAGCGAAATCGGGCATTCGCCGCTCGACGTTGTTGCCTGGCATGGTAATTACGCGCCGTTCAAATACGACCTGCGCACCTTCTCGCCGGTCGGCGCGATCCTGTTCGACCATCCCGATCCATCGATCTTCACGGTGCTCACGGCGCCAACCGAGGAATCGGGAACGGCGAATGTCGATTTCGTCATCTTCCCGCCTCGCTGGTTGGTGGCCGAGCACACGTTCCGCCCACCTTGGTACCATCGCAATATCATGAGCGAATTCATGGGCCTCATCGAGGGCCAATACGACGCCAAGGAAGAAGGCTTCGTACCGGGCGGCATGAGTCTGCACAATATGATGCTGCCGCATGGCCCGGATGCCATGGGCTTCGAGAAGGCATCCAGCGTGGAACTGAAGCCGGTGAAGCTAGACCACACCTTGGCCTTCATGTTCGAGACCCGGTATCCGCAGCAACTGACTCGCTACGCCGCCGAGCTCGAGACTCTGCAGGATGACTACCTTGAATGCTGGGATCATCTGGACCGGAAATTTGACGGAACCCCAGGCATCAAATGATGCCTCAACTACGCATCAATTCATGAATCCTGATGCCACGTGGTGAAGAAGGACGGTTTGGCGGAATGAAACTCGCAACGATCAAAGACACAACCAGGGACGGAAGGCTTGTCGTCGTCTCAAGGGATCTAAGCCGCTGTTGCGAGGTCGGTCATATCGCGCGCACTGTTCAGGCAGCCCTCGATGACTGGCGAAATGCTGCTCCCCGACTTCGAGAGATCGCCGAAGGCCTCGAGGCAGGTTCGCAACCCTCTACGCCGTTTTATGAAGGTGACGTCTGCTCGCCACTTCCGCGTGCTTACCAATGGGCTGACGGCTCGGCTTACGTCAATCACGTCGAGTTGGTGCGAAAGGCCCGCAACGCCGAGATGCCGGAGAGCTTCTGGAGCGATCCTCTGATGTATCAGGGTGGCTCTGACAGCTTTCTTGGCCCTCGCGATCCCATCGTCATGGCCGACGAAGCTTACGGGATCGACATGGAAGGTGAGGTGGCCGTGATTGTGGATGACGTCCCAATGGGCGTGTCCGTCGATCAGGCCGGTGAAGCCATCCGCCTTGTAATGCTGGTCAATGACGTCTCTTTGCGTGGTCTCATTCCCGCGGAGTTGGCCAAGGGCTTCGGCTTTTTCCACTCAAAACCCTCGTCCGCTTTCTCGCCAGTAGCCGTGACGCTCGATGAACTCGGGAGCGCCTGGAGGGATGGGAAACTACACCTCCCCTTGCTTGTTGCCTTGAATGGCGAACCGTTCGGCAAAGCCAACGCGGGCATCGACATGACCTTCGACTTTCCTCAACTGATCGCCCATGCCGCCAAGACCCGGCCGCTCGCCGCAGGAACGATCATCGGCTCGGGGACCGTGTCCAACAAGCTGGACGGCGGCCCCGGCAAGCCTGTGTCCGAGGGCGGCATGGGGTATTCCTGCATCGCAGAGATCCGCACTATCGAGACTATTCAGAGTGGCGCCCCGAAAACCCCCTTCATGAAGTTTGGCGACACGGTGCGTATCGAGATGAAGGACATGGCAGGACAGTCGATCTTCGGTGCGATCAAGCAGAGCGTTCAGAAACGAGTTCAAACCTGAGGCGAGGTTACCGCCTTCCTCCACCAGCTCTCTACGAGCAAAAACAAGGAATTTTGACTATGGCAAAAGCATTTGCTTCGCAGGGCGACCTTGCGGAAAAGAAGATTTCCTTCACCGAAGTCGGTAAGGACCTCTGGGCGTTTACGGCCGAGGGCGATCCGAACACCGGCGTGATTATCGGCGACGACGCCGTGATGATCGTCGATGCGCAGGCCACCCCACGGCTCGCCGGCAAGGTTGTCGAGAATATCCGCCGCGTCACCGACAAGCCGATCAAATATGTCGTGCTCTCGCACTATCATGCTGTCCGGGTTCTCGGTGCCTCCGCCTACAATGCGGAGCAGATATTCATGTCGGAAAAGGCGCGCGGCATGGTCGCCGAGCGCGGCAAGGAAGATTGGGATTCGGAGTTCCAGCGCTTCCCGCGCCTATTCCAGGGACACGAAAGCATTCCGGGCCTGACCTGGCCAACCATGACCTTCAAGGAACGCATGACGGTCTATATGGGCAAGCGCCGGGTCGACCTGATGCATCTTGGTCGCGCTCACACCGCGGGTGACATCGTAGCCTATGTCCCCGACCAGAACGTCATGTTCACCGGTGACATCATCGAATATCACTCTGCTTGCTACTGCGGCGATGGTCACTTCAGCGACTGGCCGGCAACGATCGAGGCGATCCGTGCATTTGACGTCGACGCGATCGCGCCGGGGCGCGGCGACGCGCTGACCAGCAAGGAGCTGGTGAAAAAGGCTCTCGACAACACTGTCGACTTCGTGCGCTCGACCTATCGACCGATCGCCCGCGTTGCCCAGGGCGGCGGCACGCTGAAGGAAGCGTGGGACGCCTGCCGAGCCGAGTGCGACCCGAAATTTGCCGCCTACGCGATCTACGAACACTGCCTGCCATTCAACGTCGCACGCGCCTACGACGAAGCGCTCGGCATCGACACTCCACGGATCTGGACCGCCGAACGCGACCGCCAGATGTGGGACGCCCTGCAGCGATAAATGCTGTCGAAAGGTTCGATTGGGAGGCACACATCACCAAGATCTTCGAAACACCGCTCTATCCCTACCGGCGATCGTCTGACCAGGACGCCGAGAGACCCGTGCGCCGCCCTGTCGCCATCGTCGGGGCGGGGCCTGTGGGCCTTGCTTTGGCGATCGACCTGGCCAGTCAGGGCATTGCCGTCGTTGTACTCGACGAGAATGACAAGGTGAGCTTCGGTTCGCGTGCCATCTGCTTTGCCAAGCGCTCGCTGGAAATCCTGGATAGGCTCGGCTGCGCGGCTCCGATGGTGGAGAAGGGCGTGCAGTGGAGCGTCGGCAAGGTGTATTTCGATGAACGACAGGTCTTCGAATTCAACCTGTTACCCGAAGGTGGTCACAAACAGCCGGCTTTCATCAATCTCCAACAATACTACCTCGAGCAGTATCTGGTTGACCGTGCCTGCACGCTGGAGGCGGAAGGGCGACCGATCGAACTGCGCGGCAAGAATCGCGTGACAGGCGTCAATGATACCGGAAACGGTGTCCGTGTCTCCGTCGATACGCCGGATGGCCCGTATGATCTGATCGCCGACTGGTTGATCGCCTGCGATGGCGCAGGTTCCCCCGTGCGTAAGGCACTCGGCCTCGATTTCATCGGCAGGATCTTCGAGGACAACTTCCTCATCGCCGACATCGTTATGGAAGACAGTCCTGCTTTTCCGGTTGAGCGCCGCTTCTGGTTTGATCCGCCCTTCAACCGCGGCCAGTCCGCGCTTTTGCACAAGCAGCCTGACAATGTCTGGCGGGTCGACCTGCAGCTTGGCTGGAACATCGACAAGCAAGCGGAATCGACGCCGGCAAAGGTGGTCCCGCGCTTAAAGGCGTTTCTCGGCGAGCACGCGCAGTTCGAACTCGACTGGGTCTCGATCTACACGTTCCAATGCCGGCGCATGGAAAAATTCCGCCATGGTCCGGTGATCTTTGCCGGCGATAGCGCGCATCAGGTCTCGCCCTTCGGCGCCCGCGGCGCCAATTCGGGCCTGCAAGACACTGACAATCTTGCCTGGAAGCTCAAGCTGGTGATCGACGGCAAAGCGCCTGCGAGCCTGCTGGACAGCTATGACGCCGAGCGGGTGCAGGCAGCTGATGAAAATATCCTCAATTCGTCGCGCTCGACAGACTTCATCACGCCGAAGTCCGAGACCAGCCGCCTCTTCCGCGACGCCGTGCTCGATCTTTCAGAGCACCTTCCAGCCACGCGCCCCATGGTCAACTCAGGCCGCCTTTCGGTTCCATCGACCTATGAGGGCTCTCCGCTGAACGGGCCCGATTGTGACGGTTTGCCGATGCAAACCCGGCCAGGTTCGCCGGCTGTGGATGCGCCTGTGGGCGGAGGCTGGCTACTCGACCACCTTGGTGGCGGCTTCCAGCTTCTTACCATCAATGCCGGGGCGCCTGAGATGCTGGACATCGACGGCATTCCGATCGAACGCGTCGTCGTGGCCGCGACCGGCGACGACACCGAGGCTTTTCGCGCATGTTGGCTCGGGACCGCCACGAGCGCCGTTTACCTGCTTCGTCCAGATCAGCACGTCGCTGCCCGCTGGCACGCATTCGACGAGACAGCGGTGCGGAGGGCGTTGCTGAAAGCCATCGGGAGATTGCGATGACGGCACTGACAACCATGCCCAACATAGCTCGACCCGATGATTTCTATGCGGAACTGCTCGACGCTCATGAGGGGTTGAGCAAGGCTGAAAGCGATGCTTTGAACGCCCGTCTTATCCTGCTGCTCGCCAACCATATCGGTAACCGAATGGTGCTGAGTGAAGCGCTCAAAACCGCGTTACACTGCGGCAAACCGACGTGAGCGAGATCGTTCTCTATGATTACTGGCGCTCGTCTGCGAGCTACCGTGTGCGCATCGCGCTCAACAACATCGGCCTCGCTTATCGAGCAGTCCCCGTAAACCTCCTGGACAAGACCCATAAATCGCGGGACCATCTGGCACGCAATCCGCAAGGTCTCGTACCCGTGCTCGACATCGACGGCGTGGTGCTGACCCAGTCGCTGTCGATCATCGAATATCTCTGCGAAACCCGCGAGGCCACATTGCTGCCGAAAGATCCGCCCGGCCGCCAGCGCGTTAGGGCTCTCTCCCACGCGATCGCCATGGATATTCATCCTGTGTGTAACATGGGCGTCTGCGCCCATGTCATGGAACTCACTGGAGGCGGCGACGCAGTCCGCACTGCTTGGATGCGTAAGTTTATCGGGGAGGGGCTTCGCGCGTTTGAAACCCTGCTCACGCATCCGTCAACTGGCAGATTCTGTCATGGAGACAGCCCGACTATGGCAGATTTCTGCCTTGTGCCGCAGGTCTACAATGCTGAGCGATGGGGTGTCGATCTCAAGGACATGCCCCGCATTCGGGCCATCGATTCCACTTGTGCGGAACTGCCAGCCTTTCGCGCGGCCCATCCGGAAGCGGTAAAGACATGATTGCGAAAGTGCGCCCCGTGCACCTAGGGCGACCACTTGAACGCCAGCTCACGACATAAAAAGCAGCCCGATAGCCTTCCCATGAAGGCCGGTGCCGCGTCGGTCGCGGGCGCGCTGTCACAGGGCCAGAACTGAGCCTCACCAAAAACTTCTCCGGACCGGTGCGTCCGATTTGGCCTGCTTCGCCGGTTTCGGCGTCGGCAATCCTGCGCTTTGCAATTCTTCGCGTAAACACCGAACCGACATCGCATTGCTGGTCTGACTTCGCTTGCGCCGAGTTCTATCGGACGTCACCGCCGGCCGCAGGCTGACGAGCCTGATAACCGAGGCCGTGCAGAGGCGCTCTGGGTCAACGGCTTTGCACGACGGTCCAGCCTTCAATCGACTCCTTCACTGCTGGACGGGCATTGACACTCGCGTTTGCGCCGGAAATAGTAATGAAACGGCGTTGCGATATAATCAACGATTCACGATCGTATCGAACAAGCGTCGCGTATGGACCGATAGGCGGCAAGACAAACGCGGAGGGCTGATGCCTGAAGGCGATCACTTTTCCATCTTGTTCGAGCTTATCCAGATCGGCTTGGAAGCCGCTTTTTGAGGGGAGAAAGTCAGTGTCCAAGCAAATTCCCGCACGCGCCGATGTCGTAATTGTCGGGGGTGGAATCGTCGGAACCTCGATTGCCTACCATCTGCCGAAGTTCGGAAAACGTGACGTCGTCTTGCTGGAGCGCAAGAAACTGACATCCGGAACGACGTGGCACGCGGCCGGCATTGTCGGTCGACTGAGGCCGTCGCGATCAATGGCTGATTTAGCGAAATATTCGATAGATCTTCTGCGCCGCCTCGAAGAAGAAACCGGGCAGTCCACAGGATTCAAGCAGAATGGCGGCTTTATGATCGCCCTCGACGAAAATCGGCTGGAACTCCTGAGGCGCTCCTCTTCCTATGCCCAATATATTGGCGTTCTGGCCCCCATGGTGACGCCAGAAGAACTTCAAGAGGCGTGGCCGCTTCTGAACATTGATGGCATCCTAGGGGCGCTTCATATTCCCGAAAATGGTCAGGTCAATCCTGTGGACTATACCATGGCCCTGGCCAAGGGCGCTCGCCAAGGTGGCGTCAGCATCTTCGAGGATACAAATGTCACTAGACTCCTCAAACGCGGCGATAGGATCGTCGGCGTCGAGACTGAAGACGGGCAGATCGAGGCGAACACGGTTGTTCTGGCCTGCGGCATGTGGACTAGGGAACTGGCGCGCAAGGTCGGCGTGGCTGTGCCGCTTCACGCGGCCGAACACTTCTATATGGTTACGGAACCGATCGCCCAGCTCGACTCAAAAACGCCCATTCTGGTGATTTCGGAAGAACGATCTTACTACAAGGAGGACGCAGGCAAGTTGCTTGTCGGAATTTTCGAGGAGCGTGGCAAGGCATGGGCCACGCACGGCATTCCGGAGGAATTCGAGTTCGATAGTCTGCCGGGGAACTACGAGCACTACGAAAACGAACTTGCCATGGCAACAAAGCGCGTGCCGCGTCTAGAAAGCGCTGGTGTGCAGACCCTTTTCGTCGGGCCGGAGAGTTTTACCGCAGACGGCCGCTATCTCATAGGGCCGGCCCCCGAGGTCAGCGGATTATTTGTATCAGCTGGCTTCAATTCCAGCGGCATTATGTCATCAGGCGGCATGGGCAAAGTCGTGGCGGAATGGGTTGCCTCAGGCAACAGCCCGGTCGATATGCATGCGTTCGCCCTTACCCGCACAATGCCATTCCAAGCCAATCGCCACTTTATGGCCGAACGAGTGACCGAGTCGATTGGCATCTGGTCAAACATGCCTTGGCCCGGCAAGCAAATGAAGAGCGCTCGCGATGTGCGTCGGATGCCATTGCACCATGAACTGAAAGCGGCTGGTGCGCACTTTGGTGAGCGCGTCGGCTGGGAAATTCCGCTTTGGTACGCACCCAAGGATTCCAGCGAGTTCCGATACAGATTGGGGCGGCAGGATTGGTATCCGTTTGCGCGCGAAGAAAGCCTGGCTGTCCGCGACAATGTCGCGCTGATTGACCAATCGGCCTATGCCAAATTCGTCATCTCCGGTCCGGATGCACTCCGCGATCTCAACAGGCTCTGCGCAAACGAAATCGACGCACCGGTCGGAAAAGTGGTTTACACAGCTTGGTTGAACGAGAAGGGTGGGTTCGAGGCGGATCTCACGGTCACAAGATTGGCCGAGGATCGCTTCCTGGTCATTTCTGGTTTCGCCGATCAGAGGATCGATCTCGCGTGGTTGGATGCTAAATTGCCGAAAGGCGCGGCGACTGTCGTTCAGGATGTCACAAGTTCTTTTGGTCTCTTGGCTATAATGGGCCCCAAGAGCCGGCAGTTGCTACAGAGTCTGAGCGATTCTGACCTTTCGAACGATGCCCTCAATTTTGGGTATTCCGACGAAATCAACCTGGGACATGTAACAGTTCGCGCTTCTCGCGTGACCTTTGTAGGTGAACTCGGGTATGAAATCCTGGTGCCTACCGAGATGTGTGGCTATCTCCACGACCTGATCGTTGGAGCAGGTGCCGGCTTCGGATTGCGCTATGCTGGACTCTATGCGGTAGCGGCGTGTCGCCTGGAGCGCGGATATCGCCTGATGGGCTTGGACATCACTGCCGACGAAACACCGGTTGAGGCCGGTCTCGGCTTCGCGGTGGGCTGGCACAAGGTGGGCGACTTTATCGGCCGGGAAAGGGTCGAGGCGCAGCGGGGGCGCCCCCCAGAATCTCGGCTCGTTCAGTTCGCCTTGGAAGGCGACGACGCACCGATCCTGATCGGCAACGAGATCATCTGGCGCAACGGCGATCGGGTGGGCACCATCACCTCTGGTGGCTGGGGCTTTCGCATCGACCGATCGCTCGGCATGGGTTACGTATTCGCCCCCGGCGGTGCTTCTGCTGATTGGCTGAAACAGGGAAGCTTCGAGATCGAGGTGGCAGGTGCGAAATTTCCTGCCGTGGCTCAATTGGCTCCATTCTACGATCCGACTGGCGAACGGACACGTATGTGAACCCCCAGATGCCACGTTCGAGTAAGATAGAACCGTCGCGATTTGTGGTCGCAGTGCCGGAGAGCGCGATTCTGCGCGATGCACTCGATCATGCTCGAGCGATGGTGAAATCCGCCGGCCACGAAGTGGTTTCACCACGATTGCCACCGGAAGAGTGGGGAGACCTCACCACCCGCATCGACATTCTGGTGCTGACGCCGCGGGGTCGTTTCCCGGTCGCCTTGATGAAGAAGGCAGGGAGGTTAAGAAGCATTGTTTTTCCGACGATCGGCGTCGATCCACTCGACGTCAAGACGGCAACGCTCGCCGGCATAGCGGTCGGCCATGGAGCACCGGCTGAGAGTGTCTACAGCATGGCGGAAGCAACGGTGATGCTCATTGCGAGCTTGATGCACCGTGTTGCAGAAAAGCAAACGGTGTTGATGAATGGAAGTTGGCGCGAGCCGTTGGTGCTTGGCCGTATGCTACGAGGAAAGACAGTAGGGCTGGTCGGATTTGGCCGCATCGGTCGAGCGGTGGCTGAGCTTTTGGCGCCGTGGCAGGTGAGAATCCTTGTCGCCGACCCCGCAGTGACGGATGCAGACCTGGACGCGACCGCAGTGCCTCTAACAAATCTCCTTCGTGAGAGCGATGTCGTATCGCTCCACATGACGTTGACCGGTGCCAGTCGTAGCTTGATTGGGAGAGATGAACTTGCTCTGATGAAACCAGGCGCCGTGATCGTCAACACGTCACGAGGCGCGTTGATCGACGAAGATGCGCTGGCAGACGCGCTACAGGCAGGTCGCCTCGGCGGGGCGGCAGTTGACGTCTTCGCAATCGAACCCCTGCCAGCCGAAAGCCGGCTGCGTCATTGTGCCAACGCAATCCTCACGCCGCATAATGCGGGTCACACCGTTGAACTGATGCGCGCACTTACGGAGTCCTTGATCGACAATCTGCACGACTTGCTGGCCGGTAACCCTCCGCGCCATTTGTACAATCAAGAAGTCGCTGCCAATTGGCAAGGGCGCTTCGGCTCGGCAGCGCCCAAACTGCATACGACCGTTGACAGATAAGAACATGGCCCAGCAATCCGATCTGGTGGCGCGACGCGCCAAACTTTTGGGGGCCAAGTCTCAGCTCTTTTACGCCAATCCGATCCACCTCGTGCGTGGGGAGGGTGTTTGGCTTTTCGACTCGGACGGCAGGCGCTATCTTGACGCTTATAACAATGTGGCCCATGTCGGCCATTGTCATCCGCATGTCGTAGAGGCGATGCATCGACAGGCGTCGCTGCTCAACACCCACACTCGCTATCTGCACACGACCATTCTCGACTATGTCGAACGTTTGACAGCGACGTTCGCTCCGCCGATTTCGACAGCGGTTCTTGTGTGTACCGGCAGCGAGGCGAATGATATCGCGCTACGAATGGCGCAAGCTATTACCGGGCGCCTGGGCGTTATCGCTACGGACGCGACGTATCATGGAAACACCGCCGCGGTCTCACAGCTAAGCACGCGCATGCCGCCGATCGGCGGCCATGCTCAACATATTCGGCTCGTACCGGCACCGGATAGCCTTAGGCCAGGGGATGGGCAGGAAGGTGAGCGGTTCGCTGCCGACGTCCGCGAAGCTATCGGGTCGCTGCAGGCCGCTGGAATAGGCATGTCGGCCTTGATCGTGTGTCCGATGCTGGCCAATGAGGGATTTCCAAGTTTGGTCAACGGCTTCTTCGATGGCGCCATCGAAGCCGTGCGCTTGGCTGGTGGACTGGTGATCGCCGACGAGGTGCAACCTGGATTTGGTCGCACAGGCACGCATTTCTGGGGCCACCAGCGCGTCGGCTTCCTGCCCGATATCGTAACCATGGGCAAGCCGATGGGTAATGGCCACCCCGTTGCCGGCGTCGCGACATCAGAAGCGATTTTGGCATCGTTTCGCGAGGCCTTCCGCTACTTCAACACTTTCGGCGGCAATCCAGTGTCGTGTGCGGCAGCCAACGCGGTGCTGGACGTGCTAGAGGGCGAGAACCTCATCGACAACGCACAGCGAGTAGGTGAAGCGTCGCTGGCACTGATGCGCCCCTTGACCGAGAGTCATAAGTGCGTCGGTGATATCCGAGGTACGGGGCTGTTTTTCGGGCTGGAACTGGTCCGTAACCGCGCTATCCGCGACCCAGCGCCTGACTTGGCGACCGCCGTCGTCGATGAAATGCGCGAACGTGGCGTTCTGATAGGCAAGACCGGCATTCACGGCAACGTTCTAAAAATAAGACCACCAATGCCTTTTGGCATTGAGAATGCGACATTCCTCGTTGGTATCCTTGATGAGGTTCTTGCCGACCTTGCCTGCGAGGCGCTCTGATGACCGGGCATCAGAACAACGCCGATGAAGCCGTCGCGATGAAGAATCTGGCTCGTCAGGCGCTGATAGCCTGGGGGGTCGAAGACAGCGATCCAGTATTGCTCAAATACCGGGAGAACGTCGTTTTTCGTGTCGTCATGCCAAGTGGCCTGCCTGCGGCATTGCGTATCCACCGGTTTGGCTACCATTCCGACGCCGCGTTGCGATCGGAGTTGCAGTGGATGAACTACCTGCAAGCCAGTGGCATCCCGACGCCCCGGCCGATTGCAGCTTTGTCGGGTGAGTTGTTCGTGCATGCTCGGACGGAGGCTTCCTCTCAGTCGCGGCAAGTTGACTGCATGTCCTGGGTGGAGGGGCGGCCGCTTGGCCAGAGTGGCGTCCCGCTAAACATGTCAGGTGACGAAGCGAAGCGTTCTTTCTCAGCCTTGGGACGCACGATCGCGCGGATGCACAATCTGACTGAGGCGTGGCCTCTTCCCTGTGATTTTGAAAGGCACGCATGGGACTTCGGAGCTTTCTTCTCCGAAAATCTATTGTGGGGGCCTTTTACCAACTCGCCTCTGCTCGATCATGCCTTGCGTGACCTCGTATCGAAATCTCGGGAAAAGGCGATGGGTGCTTTAGTGGGTTTCGAGAAAAGCGCCAGGACTTTCGGATTGATACATGCAGACCTTGTGCGCGAAAATATTTTGATGAGCGAGGACCACTCGGCCCAAGTCATCGATTTCGATGATTGCGGCTTCGGATGGCGTATGTACGACGTTGCGGTGAGCCTCTATCAGAATCGAGAGGATCCGCTCTTTGACGTCATCGAATGCGCATTGCTGGAGGGGTATGCCTCCGAAAGGACGTTGACAGCGCGTGACATCAAGGCACTGCCATTGTTCACCGCCTTACGCGCTTTTGCAATGATAGGGTGGATGCAAAGTCGAGCCGACAGCGATGCGGCGCGTGAGACCGGAGCCAGAATGTCAAAGAAAGCGGCCGAAACGGCAACTTGGTATTTGGATCATGAATAGAAACGACAGGTTGGTTCGCATCGCGGTCATATTGGTTTGTGCGGCTCCGTCCGCACCGTGCCTTTTTCAAAGCCTGCTCTTTCCAACCGCGCGCTCCTGGTCCCATCGCACCATTGCAGCTACTTGACCGAGAGGTTGCGAGGGGACTAGTCACGAGGAGCATTTAAGTCAGGGCGCTATGAAAACGGCAAAGCTTACGATCCGATTGCTTCGAGAATTTAGTGTTCAGCATCCCGAACTCGGGGTCAGCGAACTCGCCCGCCGGCTGGTGCTCGACAAGGCAACAATACATCGACTCCTGCGATCGCTGTGCGAAGAAGGCATTATTGAGCAGAATTTGGCGACCAAGAGGTACCGCCTAGGGTTGGCGATTTTGGATTTGGCGGCTTCGCGTCTTCAGGCGCTTGGCTTTGTTGAGCTCGCCGCAGGCGAGATGCGCAGCCTTCGCGAAGAGGTTGGTGAAAGCGTTGGCCTACATGTACGAGATGGCCGCGATATGGTTTGCGTACACTATAACGAAGCGTCACACCCGCTGACTGTTCGTTTCACTTTGGGTGAGCGATCACCGGTCCACGTCACGGCTACAGGGCTCATCAGTCTCGCGGAGATGTCGGCGCAAGATTCGGCGAGCGTGGTCGAGGAGGCAGCCCGCGCATATCCGGCATTTCCCGCGCCAGACATCAACGATTTTTCGGAGAAGCTGGCCAAGGTACGGCAAGAGCAGCTGTCAGTTGCCGACCAAAGTTACCAGAAAGGCGTGCGGGGAATTGCGGTTCCTATTCGCGATGGGGATGGTTCGCTGGTTGCCACGCTTAGCATAGTTGCACCGGCCAGCCGGCTCTCGACAGTGGAACTGCTCAAGCACCGATCAGTGTTAACTGAAACGGCCCGGAGAATTGGTCGCAAAATTCCAGTCGGAATGGAGGTGTTGGCGGCGAACGCGGTGCAGACGTCCTAGTCAAGGCTTTCTAGACAGCGCTTCTACCGCCTTCGCAAGGTAAAATAGCGCCCGTCGTCCAGCGCGATTCATCCGACAACAGGAATAGCGCTGCGCGAGCCATGTCCTGAGGGTGCGCTACATAATTCATCGGGAATGCCTCTGCGAGTTGCTCGCGGTCCTCTTCAGATGGCTTCCAAGCATCGAACATTTCCGACCGCGTCGGGCCAGGTGCGATGGCGTTGACGCGAATTCCATCACGGGCATAGTCAAGCGCGGCGCAACGCGTTAGCGCGGTCAAGCCCCACTTGCTGGTAGCGTAGATGCTGTTGCCGGCGGCGCTGATCATGCCAGCAATGGACGAGGCATTGACGATCGACCCACCTCCCGATTGAAGCATAGTTGCGGCCTCGTGTTTCAAGCAAAGGAATACGCCACGCAGGTTGGTTTGCATGACCCGATCGAATTCCTCCACTTGTGCCATGTGAATTGGCAGCCGCGCGCCGCTCACTCCTGCACAGTTGAAAGCGCCATCCAGACGACCGAAATGTTCTGATGCGAAGCGTACGGCGTTCTCCACGGACACTTCATTACATACGTCACAGGCGACCGCGGCAGCCTGCAACCCCTCGGCACGCAATTTGGACATAGCGTCTTCAACACGTTCGGTACGTCGGGCCGCTGCTACGACTTTGGCGCCTTCCCGAGCGAAGAGCTCAGCCGCTGCTGCGCCAATGCCGCTCGAAGCGCCCGTTATGAAAATGACCTTGTCTTGCAGTCGCGTGTAGCAAGTCTCAAGTGGCGGTGGATTGAGATATCCCAAAGAGTTCCTCCGATTTTAGTTCTGTCGCTCGAACCACCCGAACCAGCTTTGCTGGTGCGGCACTCCTGGCGTTGATTTCGCGAGAGAATGCTCGCGGCCGCCGATGCGTTGGCGCACTACGCCGGTGATGGTGTGAACTCCTGTTGATACAGCGTTGACTTATTATCAATGACGTCTCGCGCGCAGAATGTAAATCATGCAATTGTTTAGGGAAAACTTCAGGCGTTCAGCCGGCACGAACGCCGTTCGCATGACGGTTTGGGATTTCGCCAGATAACAGCGCAGCCCCTAAGCCGAGCCCGTGGCAACGCGCCCGACAAAGTGGGCTCGATCCCCCGCCAGCTTTGTTGACACGAACTGCTTTTGACCATAGCGTATCGATATCGACACCGGTGTTGATTTATTTGAAACGAGACAGAATGCGATGAGCCCGGATTTCAAAAACTATGCTGCCTTCATCAAGGCCAACAACGCGCGGCACATTCTGCATCCGATGATTTCGCCTCAGGAGACGGCCAGGTCGGCGCCGTTAATCATCAGCAAGGGCAAGGGCGTGTTCGTCGAGGACATCGACGGACGGTCCTATCTCGATGCGGTCGGCGGTCTCTGGAACGTCAACATCGGCCATGGGCGTGAGGAAGTGAAACACGCAATCGTCGAGCAACTCGACCGCATCGCCTACTACACAACCTTCGGCAAGACCTCGAACCCGCCGCAGATCGAACTGTCGACGCGTCTGAGTGAAATGCTCGCGGCCGAGCAAATGGCCAAGGTGTTATTTTCATCCGGCGGCTCGGACGCAGTCGAGACCGCGCTCAAGCTCGCGCGCCAATATCATAAGCTGACCGGGCAGCCGGAACGCACGAAGTTCTTCTCGTTGAAATACGGCTATCACGGCGTCCATTTCGGCGGATTGTCGGCCGGCGGCAATCCGCCGTTCCGGCAGGCTTTCGAGCCGCTGATGCCTGGTTTCTTTCAGGTCGACAGTCCATTCCTGTACCGCAACCAGTGGACGACCGACCCGCAGGAACTGGGACGGATCTGTGCAGAGCAGTTGGAGCGTGAAATCGTCTATCAGGGCGCCCATACCGTGGCGGCCGTGATCGCCGAACCGATCCAAGGTGCCGGGGGCGTAATTGTCCCCCCAGAGAACTACTGGCCGTTGCTGCGCGATATCTGCGATCGTCATGGTGTGCTTTTGATCGCCGACGAGATCGTCACCGGCTTCGGTCGCACTGGCGAGATGTTCGGATGTCGGCTCTGGGGCGTAAAGCCCGACATCATGTGTTTCGCCAAGGGCATCACGGCAGGCTACATTCCCCTGGGCGCAACAATGGTCAGCGCCAAAGTCGCGGCGGCGTGGGATAACCCGGCCAATCCCGCACCGATCATGCATGGCTATACCTATTCTGGCCACGCGCTGGCCTGTGCGACGGCGACCGCGGTGCTGGACATCGTGGTGCGTGAAAAGCTTTCTGAAAACGCAGCCGCGCGGGGAGTTGAGCTCATGGACGGGCTCAAGGCCGTTGCAGAGCAGTCGACGATCATCGGTGATGTGCGCGGCCGCGGGTTGATGGTGGGCGTGGAACTGGCGCGCGACAAGGATACCAAGAAGTCTTTCGGGCCTGCTGATCCAGAGATGAGGGTTTTTGCCGAGACCTGCCTCACCAAGGGCGTCATCGTTCGGGTCATGGCCAGCAAGGTTATCCTGTCGCCGCCACTGACGATCAACGCCGAGCAGGTCACGACTATCGTCGAGACGATCGGTCAGGCAGTTGCCGCCGTAGAGCGGGTCCAGAAAGCCGCTTGATGAACACGAACCCCGATTTTCAACAACGCATCAATGCGGAAGCCGCCAAGTCCCTTTCGCCGGCCATGTCATTCGTGGACGGAAAGTCCTGTGAGGCCATTAGCGGCCAGCGCATGGACAGCATTTCGCCAATCGACGGACTGAGACTTACCGATTTTCCCGAAGGCGACGCGGCCGATATCGATGTCGCGGTTGAGTCGGCGCGGCGGGCCTTCGCGGGCCGGCGCTGGGTCGGGCTCGGTCGGCGCGAACGCAAGAAAATCCTCCTGGGGTTCGCCGATCTGATCGCCCAGCATCAATTCGAACTGGGTGTTCTGCAATCCAGAGACATGGGCATGCCGGTCGGGATGGCCATCCATATGGATGCCGGCGAAGCTGCCGGCACCATCCGCTGGTATGCCGAGGCGCTCGACAAGCTCAGCGATGAGATGCTGCCGATCTCGGATCGCGAGACCGGGCTCGTCGCCAAGATCGCGCTCGGAGTCGTCGGCGTCATCGTTCCATGGAACTTCCCGTTGATGATCGCAGCCTGGAAGTTGGGTCCGGCGCTGGCCAGTGGCAATTCCGTAGTCCTGAAACCAGCCGAAGACGCCTCGCTGGCGATCATCCGGCTCGCCGAACTTGCCAGTGAAGCAGGGGTACCGGACGGCGTTTTCAATGTAGTGACCGGGCGCGGCGACAAAGCAGGTCGCGCGCTTGCACTCCATCCCGACGTCGACGCGATCGCTTTCACCGGGTCGGGCCGGGTGGGCGGACGGATTCTACGCTACGCAGGCGAAAGCAATCTCAAGCGGGTCAGTCTCGAATGTGGCGGCAAGACCGCCAACATCGTGCTGGCCGACGCACCGGATCTGGAAGAGGCCGCCCAGACCGCCGCTCGCGCTATCTTTCGCAACCAGGGACAAATCTGCAATGCACCGTCCCGCCTCCTGGTTGATGCCGCCATTCACGATGACTTCGTCAAGCGCATCACGGAAATCGCCGCAACGCTGAAGACCGGATCCCCGCTTCATCTAGGCAATGATCTCGGCCCGGTGGTCAACGCTCGGCAGCTCGATGGCATTACCCGGGCAATCGCTGTTGCCGAGGGACAGGAGGGCGTGAGCCTGATGCTTGATGGACGCAAGGCGCAACGGCCTTCCGAGGGCTGCTTTATTGGACCGACGATTGCCGTCGGTGTCGAACCCGCCTCGAAGCTGGCGCAGGAGGAAGTGTTCGGGCCGGTGCTCGCCGTAATGTCTTTCACGTCGCTCGATGAAGCCATCGCGATCGCCAATGGCACACGCTACGGCCTTGGTGCCGCTGTCTGGACACGTGACATAGACAAGGCACTCCACGCCAGCGAGCGCCTGCATGCCGGCAGCGTCTTCGTCAACGCCGCCGGAGGCGTGAACATCGAAATGCCGTTCGGTGGCTTCAAGGAGTCCGGCTTCGGTCGCGATCGCTCGCTGCACGCCTTCGACAAGTTCACGGATATCAAGGCGACGCTCATTCGCCGTTCTGCCCGCGCTGTCGGAGCCGTCGTATGATCGTCGCCACGCAACCGGTGAAAGCGACGACTGCAGCCACGGCCTTTCTCGAAGCATTGAAGCGGCGTGGAGTCGACTACCTGTTCGGCAATGCAGGAACGGATTTTGCCGCGATCATCGAGGCCTATGCGACGCATCCCCAGCCATCCGCCCTTCCTCGACCGATCACCGTGCCGCACGAAAATCTTGCGGTGGCCATGGCGCACGGCGCCTATCTTGCCACTGGCAATCCGCAAGCGGTCATGGTGCACGTCAATGTCGGGACGGCTAACGCAATCTGCGGGCTCATCAACGCCTCTCGCGAACAGGTGCCGCTCATCCTTTGTGCCGGCCGCAACCCGATCACCGAAACGGGTTCCCTGGCATCGCGCAACGCTTTCATCCACTGGGCTCAGGAGATGTTCGACCAGGGCGCCATGGTTCGCGAGGTCGTCAAATGGGACTATGAGCTACGTCGGGCAGATCAAACCGACCTTGTCGTCGACCGGGCGATAAGCATTGCCACGGCCCATCCACGTGGTCCGGTCTATCTCACCTTGCCGCGCGAGACCTTTGGCGAACCCGTGTCTGTTGAACCGGCACGGACTTCACCACAGGTGGCGCCGCCCGCTCCTGACGAGAACGCCATCAACATTGCTGCAAAATGGCTGGCTGAAGCGAGGCGTCCACTCATCGTGACCGGCGCGCTTGGTCGTGAGGCGCGCGAACGCCAAGCATTGGCGGCCTTTGCCGGAGCCCACTCGATTGCGGTGGCGGCGCACCGCCCGCGCTTCATGCCGCTTGATATTGATAATGCAAGCTTCGTTGGTTTCGAACCCGGGCCCTTGGTTGAGGAAGCCGACCTGATCATCGTTGCGTCCTGCGACGTGCCGTGGATTCCCCTGCATCACAGTCCTGGTGCCAGGACGCGCGTGATCCACCTGGCCTTCGATCCGAACTTCTCGCGGTATCCCGTGCGTGGATTTCAGGCCGACCTGGCGATCGATGGCGATGTCGCCACAGCCATGCGTTTGATCCAGGCCGCAAGCCACGCCGAGGCAGATGTGGTCGAGGAAAGGATTGCCTGGCTCGATACCAAGCGGACTGCGTTCAGGACCCTGAGAGAACGAGCCGTAGCCGACGTCGAACTGCCAAGCTATGCTCAAGTGGCACGTTGCCTGGCCGACGTGTCGGGGGAAGGCGACACCATTCTCGCCGAGACGGCATTCCCGACTGAGCTTCTCGCACTCGATGGCGGTGGGGGCTATTTTGGCGCGCCAAGCTCCGGCGGTCTTGGCTGGGCACTCGGCGCGGCTCTCGGAATAAAACTGACCGCGCCGGAAAGACGCGTCATCAGCCTGGTTGGCGACGGCGCCTACATGTTTGGCAACCCGACCCCTGCCCATTTCGTTTCCCGGGCAAATCAATTGCCGACGCTGACCATCATAATGAACAACAGCATGTGGGCAGCAGTTCGGCGCGCCACGCTGTCCGTCTACCCGGACAGCGAAACCAGATTGAACAGAAATGCGGTCTTCACGTATCTCGAGCCAAGTCCCGAATATGAAAAGATCGTCGAAGCATCCGGCGGCTACGGCGAGCGGGTCGAGCAGGCGAAAGACCTGCCGGCAGCGCTTCGCCGTGCCCTGCATGCCGTAGAGCAGGAGGGACGTCAGGCCGTCCTCAACGTGTTGGTTGCCTGAACATAAAACCGGGGAATACTCAACAAAACGGAGGACTAAAAAATGTTCAAATCTCACATCAAGGCACTGTGTCTCGGCGCCGCTCTGGTCACAGCCACCGCCCTAAGTGTCAGTGCTCAAGAAAAGCAGATCACCGTCGCCAACTTCGGCGGTCTCGTTCAGGACATGGTCCGGGAGCTCTATTTCAGCCCCTTCGCGGCCACTGGCGTGAAGCTGGTGGAAGACAGCCGTGACTATGGCATCGGCGTCATCCGCACCCGCATCGAAGGGGGCAACAACACGTGGGACGTTGTTGCCGCGGAAGATGTCGAGGTGATCCAGGGATGCCAGGAAGGGCTCTTCGAAAAAATCGACTATAGCAAGATCAAGGAAGCCGCCAAGCTGATCCCGGATGCCAAGCTCGATTGCGGCCTTGGTGAGGTCCTCTACAACATGTCGATCGCCTACGATCCCGCCAAGACCTCAGAAGCACCTCAAAATTGGGCCGACTTCTGGAACGTCAAAAAATGGCCTGGCAAGAGATCTCTCTATCGCGACCCACGCGATACGCTGGAGGCAGCGCTGCTTGCCGATGGAGTTGCGCCGGCCGACGTCTACAAGACGCTCGCCACGCCGGAAGGCCAAGATCGCGCCTTCGCCAAGGTCAAGGAACTGATGCCCAACATCATCTGGTGGACCAATCCGGGACAGTCGCGGCAGTTTCTGGCAAGCGGCGAGGCGGTGTTCATTGCCACCTACGACAGCGGTATCAACGCCACCAATCTCGGCGAAGGGCTTAAGAACAAGGTCGTCAACAACAATTCGATCCGCCACATCGACTACTGGGCGATCCCGAAGGGGGCGAAGAATCTCGATACGGCCTATAGCTTCCTGAATTTCGCGACCGAAGCGGAGAGACAGGCGCAACTGGCATCCAAGATGGGGATCTCGGTTCCGAACACCGATGCTCTGCCCTTGGTCAAGCCGGAAGTGCTGCCGTTGTTGTCGGCCAATCCTGACAACATCAAGACGGCGATCCAGTCCAATGCAAGCTTCTGGCTGGACAATTACGATGCGCTGAACCAGCGCATGACGACCCTCATCGGCCAATGATAGAATGACACAGTATGGGCGCCTCCACAGGGTGCCCATACTGTGTGCATGTTCGGTTTCATGTTTACCAACCTCGCAAAGATAGCGGCCCCTCTCAGGCGGCTCGGGAACGCGCAGGCCCTTATCCTGGTCGCGCCGCTGTTCCTTTTCCTGCTCGTCACGTTCTTCGTGCCGATAGCGGCGACGCTGTGGCAGAGCGTTTCGGATCCGCTGGCCCGGCAGGCACTTCCGCGCACGATTGCCGCTCTTGGCGAGTTCGACGGAAGTTCGCTGCCGGACAGCCCAGCATTCGCCGGCTTGCAGCACGACCTAAAAACCACCGCTCCGGAAACACTGGCCAAGGCAGCCGTCCGCATCAATTCGGATCTGCCGGGTTTCCGGTCACTTCTGTTCAAGACGGTCACCGCCGTGTCGGCCGAGCCCGCTACGCTGACGGGGCCGGACTTCGTCGCCATCGACGCGCGGTGGGGCCAGATCGCGACGTGGGCGGCAATCAAGCGCGCCGGCGGTCCGCTGACGGACGCCAACCTACTTGCCGCGCTCGACTTGAAGCGCACCGATCAGGGCGCTATCGCCAAGGTGGCGCCTGACAAGGCGCTTTTCGCCGGCATGCTTGTCCGTACGGTGGTCATGGCCGCCTGGGTGACACTCATCTGCCTGATCGTCGGCTTCCCGCTCGCCTATTTCATAGCCAGCTCACCGCCACGGCGGGCCGGATTTCTGATGATCTTTATTCTCCTGCCGCTGTGGACATCCATACTCGTGCGAACCCTGTCCTGGACCGTCCTCCTGCAACGCGAGGGCATCGTCAACGCCGTGCTTGCGGGGCTCGGTGCAGGTGGCGCGCCGTTCGACCTCATGTTTAACCGTATGGCAGTCTATGTCGGAATGACGCACATTCTGCTGCCGTTCATGGTCCTTGCCATCTTCAGCGTCATGAAAGCGTTCCCCGACGGCTATCTGAGGGCGGCATCCTCGCTGGGTGCCAAGCCGTTCACGGTGTTTCGCCGCGTCTACCTGCCCCTGGTTATGCCTGGCGTGGTGTCCGGCTGCCTTCTCGTCTTCATCCAGGCTCTCGGCGCCTATATTACGCCGGTGCTGCTCGGCAATCCGAACGACCAGACGATCGCGCCGATCATCGCCTTTTACGTGACGAAGAGTTCCAATTGGGGGCTGGCTGCAGCTCTCTCGCTGATACTCCTTGTAGCAATCGTGCTGCTGTCCAGCGTCTATCGCTCGATTGCTGGCGGCAAAACAGTCGGGGTGGTCTGACCATGGCACACGGCATCCGGGCCACGCCACTGCAGATTGCCTGCCGATGGGGAGTTCCTGTCGTAGCCACGCTCGCCTGCATATTTCTTGTCGCCCCGATCCTGATTTTCCTGCCGCTGTCCTTCAACTCCGGCAGCTTCTTTCGCTTCCCCCTCGATGGGTTGAGCTTGCGCTGGTATCAGGATCTGTTCACCTCACCCTTCTGGATACGCTCTCTTTTCAACTCATTGCTGGTCGGCGCGTGTGCGACGGCGCTTGCCATGGCTCTGGGCGTGCCAGCGGCCTTCGGCCTGTGGAAAGCGACATTCCGCGGCAAGAGCCTGCTGGTCGGACTGCTGATCTCGCCCATGATGGTGCCGGTCATCATCACCGGCGTTTCTGTCTACTACGCGTCGGCACCGTTCCTGCTCAACAACACCTACATCGGCCTCATTCTGGCGCATACGGCGATCGCGGTGCCCTTCGTCATCGTGACGGTCTCGGCCAGTCTTTCTGGATTCAATCCGGATTATCTGCGTGCCGGTGCCAGCCTCGGCGCGCCGCCCCTGCTCATCTTCCGCAGGATCACCTTGCCACTCATTCTTCCGGGCGTGGTCAGCGGCGCACTGTTTGCATTTTCCGCTTCGTTCGATGACGTCGTCATCGCGCTGTTCATGGCCGGACCCGAACAGCGCACCCTGCCGCGCCAGATGCTCACCGCCAGTGTCGACGGCTTTCGCCTTACGATCACGGCGGCTGCCTCGCTGATGATCCTGATTTCGGTCGCTTTAATGGCTGTGATCCTGATGCTGCAGCGCCGCAGCCAGCGTCTGGCGGCGAAGATCGCCTGATCACTTCAATCCCATAGGTATTCATTCGCAATGACACGAACGATAGAAACACAGGTGCTTGTCGTCGGCGGCGGCCCGGTCGGCCTCACCCTCGGCATGGATCTCGCGTCGCGCGGGGTGGAGACGCTGTTGGTGGAAATGCGGCATGAGGGGGAGCCGCCGAGTGTCAAATGCAATCACATAGCAGCTCGTTCGATGGAGATTTTCCGCCGCTTGGGCGTTGCCGGAAAGCTGCGGCAAACCGGCTTGCCGGCCGACTATTCCAACGACATTTCCTACCGAGTGAGCTTCGCCGGCAAGGAATTGTCGCGCATCGAAATTCCGTGCCGGAAGGACCGCTATACGGCGACCGGCGGCCCTGACACATGGTGGCCGACGCCGGAGCCGCCGCACCGGATCAACCAAATCTATATCGAACCGGTGCTGTTCGCCCATGCCGCGGCGATGCCGAATCTCTCCTTGCTCAACCGTGTCCAGATCAATGATTTCACCCAGGATGACGATGGCGTTCAGGCAACGGGGCGGCTGCTCGATACGGGCGAGACCATCTCCATTCGCGCTCGCTATATGGTTGGCTGCGATGGCTCGCGTTCCGGCGTGCGTAAGGCGATTGGCGCCAAGCTTTCCGGTACGGCGGTCGTGCAGCGCGTCCAGTCCACTTATATCAGAGCGCCGTCGCTGCTGTCGCTCAGCAACCTGAAGCCCGCTTGGGCGACATTCTCCCTCAACCCGCAGCGTTCCGGCAATGTCTATGCGATCGACGGCAAGGAGAAGTGGCTGGTTCACAACTATCTCAGGCCGGGCGAGGAAGACTTTGAAGCCATCGACCGCGACTGGGCGTTGCGAACCATCCTCGGCGTCGGTCCTGATTTCGCTTACGAAATTCTTAGCAAGGAAGACTGGATCGGTCGGCGCCTGGTAGCCGACAAGTTCCGCGACAGGCGCGTCTTTATCTGCGGCGACGCGGCCCATCTATGGGTGCCGATGGCCGGGTACGGCATGAATGCCGGCATCGCCGACGCTGCAAACCTCGCCTGGCTGCTCGCCGCTCACCTGAACGGCTGGGCGCCGGCATCCATTGTCGACGCCCATGAGAAAGAGCGGCTGCCCATCACCGAGCAGGTGTCGCATTTTGCGATGAACCATGCGCTGGCGTTGTCGAAGCAACGCGGCGACGTTCCTGACAACATCGATGATGACGACGCCGAGGGCCAGCGAGCAAGAGCCGCGCTTGGCAAACTCGCCTATGACCTCAACGTTCAGCAATATTGCTGCGGCGGGCTGAACTTTGGCTATTTTTATGACCAATCCCCCATCATCGCCTATGACGGAGAAAAACCACCTGCCTACGGCATGGCCGACTTCACACCGTCCACGGTTCCGGGCTGCCGGACCCCTCACGTCTGGCTCGACGATGGCCGCTCGCTCTACGACGCGATGGGTCCCGATTACACGCTGCTTCGCTTTGATCCTTCGATTGACGTGACCACATTCTTGGCCGCAGCGGACGCGATCGCTGTTCCTGTCCGGTTGCTCGATGTCACGGCGGAGGACGCTGCTGGCGTCTACGACAAGGCCTTGGTCCTCTCGCGGCCCGACCAGCATGTCGCCTGGCGGGGTGATACCGCACCGACTGATCCGCTCGGTCTTATCCAGCTTATTTGCGGAATGGCCATACAGCACGAGGCAGCATGACCAACAACCCTCAGAGGACCGTTTCAGCGGTTCAATCCTATCCCGATCTGCGCTTGCTGATCGGCGGCGAATGGCATGAGCGAGGCGATCGTGAGTCAATACCGGTCTTCAATCCCGCGACCGAGGCCGTTCTTGGCAACCTGCCCGTGGCAACTCAGGACGACATGGACGCCGCTCTAGCGGCGGCGGCAACCGGCTTCGAGCTATGGCGGAGACGTTCGCCCCTTGACCGTTCCGATATCATCCGCCGCGCGGCCGCAATCGTTCGGGAAAGGGGTGAGAGCATCGCGCGTCTGATCACGCTCGAAGAAGGCAAACCTCTGGCCGAGGCCCGTATCGAGGCGGAAGCCGCTGCGCAGACTCTGGAATGGTTTGCCGAGGAGGGGCGCCGGGCTTACGGCAGGATCATACCCTCGCGCATCGAAGGGATGCAGCAATTCGTGGTCAAGGAACCAGTCGGCCCGGTGCTGGCGATCGCGCCCTGGAATTTTCCAGCCGTTAATCCGGCCAGAAAGCTCGGCGCGGCATTGGCCGCGGGTTGCTCGTGCATTCTCAAACCACCCGAAGAAGCGCCAGCCAGTGCCATGTCGATCGTCCAGGCGCTCGACGATGCAGGGATTCCCAAGGGCGTGATATCCATGCTGTTCGGTATACCTGCCGAGATTTCATCGTATCTGATCGCCTCCCCGATCATACGCAAGGTATCGTTCACCGGTTCGGTGCCCGTCGGAAAACATCTGATGGCGCTCTGCGCCGCAGGCATGAAGCGGACAACGATGGAACTCGGCGGCCACGGTTCGGTCATTGTCGACCGTGATGTCGACATCGATGCCGTCGTGCGGCTTTCAGCGATGGCGAAATATCGCAATGCCGGCCAAGTGTGCGTGTCGCCGACCCGCTTTTATGTCCACAAGGCGATCTATGTTGAGTTTGTCGAACGCTTCGCTGCCATTGCGGATGGCGTTGTGGTCGGCGATGGCTTCCTGGAAGATACGGCCATGGGACCTCTTGCCCATTCGAGACGCGGGTCTGCGCTGGATGAACTCGTGGCCGATGCCGAAAAGCACGGCGCTAACCTGCGTGCCGGCGGCCATCGGCGTAACAGCCCCGGTTACTTCTTTTCACCGACGGTGTTGTGCGATGTATCAGAACATGCGCGTGTCATGAATGAGGAACCGTTTGGCCCCGTGGCTCTGATCAATCCGATCGACTCGATCGAAAGTGGAATCAAGCAGGCCAATCGGCTTCCCTACGGTCTGGCCAGCTATGGTTTCGGCGCGACCGCAGACGCGGCGAAGGCATTTTCCAGCGGGCTCGAAACGGGGATGGTCGGGATCAACAGCTTTACCATTTCCTTTCCCGAGACGCCGTTTCTGGGCATTAAGGACAGCGGACACGGGGCCGAAAACGGTGTCGAAGGCCTTGAGACCTGTCTCGTCAGCAAATTCGTGAGCCAGATATGATGAGCGACTTGTCGGCAAATCCCGCGCGAGCCCATGACGAGACCGCACTGGTCCGGTTCATCAATGTACAGAAATCGTATGGAGGCCTTGGCCTCGTCGTCAAAAACCTCAACCTCGACGTACTCAGGGGCGAATTCCTCACCTTGCTCGGCCCGTCGGGCTCCGGCAAGACGACCACCCTGATGATGCTTGCTGGCTTTCAGGATGCCACCTCAGGAGAAATCCTGCTGGACGGACGGCCAGTGACCCAGACGCCGCCGCATGAGCGCGGCATCGGCATGGTGTTCCAGAGCTATGCACTGTTCCCGCACATGACCGTGGCACAGAATCTCGCCTTTCCCCTTGAGGTGCGCCGCGTCGCCAAGGCCGACATCGCCAACCGGGTCAAACGCGCGCTCGATATGGTTGAGCTGCCCAATTTCGCAGGGCGACGCCCCTCGCAGCTTTCCGGCGGCCAGCAGCAGCGCGTCGCGCTAGCGCGGGCACTCATCTTCGAGCCGACAGTGGTTCTGATGGATGAACCGCTGGGCGCGTTGGACAAGCATTTGCGAGAGCAGATGCAATACGAAATCAAGGCGCTGCATGACCGTCTCGGCATCACAATGATCTACGTGACCCACGACCAATCCGAAGCCCTGACCATGTCGGACCGGATAGCCGTGTTCAACGATGGCATCATCCAGCAGCTTTCGACACCGCAGGACCTCTATGAACGTCCCGCCAACGCGTTCGTCGCCCGGTTCATTGGTGAGAACAATACACTGACAGGGAAGGTCGCCAAGTCCGGCAAGGACGGACTGTACGATGTTGCCTTGTCAGGCGGTGGCGTTGTGCGTGCAGTCGCCGATGAGTCTCTCGCGCCAGGCGATGGCGTGATAATTTCGGTCCGCCCGGAACGCTGTCTATTGGGCCATGACTTTCCAGACCCGATGAACCAATTCGATGGCAAGGTGCTCGATACGATTTATCACGGCGACCATATTCGGGTGAAAGTTCACGCGGCGGGCTCGGAGAACTTCATCATTAAGACAGTCAACGCAAGATCCGACCTGCCACTGCGGCCTGGCGTTGATGTGAAGATAGGCTGGGACCCAAAAGACTGCCGCGCCTTTCGGTGAGGTCTCTGTCAGCAAGCTACCGTCGTTCTTCGCTTCGACTAACAGCAATGTCTCCCCAGCATTTAATCAAAGCACGGGTAGAGACACGCGTATCGGATGCAAGGCGTGCGCCCAGGAAGTCCGCACTTTGTCCGGGCTTCAATTTCTCTCGCTCGTTCACGATCGGCCATATTCAAGTCCAGGTGCTGGGACTCCGAACGATCTCCGTCCGTTCATGCGGCGATTGGCGGCAAATACGCGTCATTCGGAGCCATTCTGCCTGACGTGGTCGCCCAGATGCGACGAAGGATGACCGCGAGCTTTCGGGCGAGTGCGATCTTGGCTTTTGCCGATTGGCGGCCTCACGGCCCAGACGCGCGGACCATCGACCATTCGTCTCATATGTCGTTTGCCACTTCTTAAGGTGAGGGCGGTCCGCACCATCTCGGCTTTGGCCTTGCTAATGCGGCCGGTGCGGACGAGTTCGACCGACTGAAGCTTGCTCATAGGCTGAAGTGACGAGGCACAGCGAGTCTGTTTCAAGCGCCGCTCTAGCGGGCGAACGCGATGCGGATTGTTCCATGAGGGCCGAAATCGGCGACGATGCTGTCGCCGTGGCGGGCTTCGACCGGGCGCACGAACGAGCCTGACAGCACGACCTGTCCAGCAGCGATCTGCATGCCGTATTGGTGCAGCCGGTTGGCCAGCCAGACGATGCCTTTGGCCGGATGATCGAGCACGCCGGCGCCAAGGCCGGTTTCCTCGACCTCGCCATTGCGCGAGACGATGGCACCGATCCAGCGCAAATCGGCTTCGCGCGGCCCGGCTGCGCGGCCGCCAATGACGATGCCGGCATTGGCGGCATTGTCGGAGATGGTGTCGAAGAAGGTCCTGACCTTGCCGGTCTCCTTGTTGATGCGCTCGATGCGGGTGTCGAGGATTTCAAGGGCAGGCGTGATGTAGTCGGTGGCGTCGAACACGTCGTCGATCGATACGTCAGGGCCTGCCAGCGGCGCCTTCATAACGAAGGCGATCTCGGCCTCGATGCGCGGCTGGATGAAGCGGTCGCCGGGAACGATGCCGCCGTCGTCGAAGAACATGTCGTCGAACAGCACGCCGGAATCGGGAATGTCGATGGCGAGCGCCGATTGCATGGCCTTGGAGGTCAGGCCGATCTTCCAGCCTTTGATTGTCAGGCCTGACGCGACCTTCCGCTTCACCAGTGCTGCCTGCACCAGGTAGGCGTCATCCATCGTCGCATCGGGAAAATCGAGGCTGAGCAGCCTGATCTGGCGACGGTTGCGTTCGGCCTCGTACAGCCGCGTGGCGGCGTCCTCGACTTGCTCGGGGATCATTGCGCTGTCCCTTCGTCGACGACGCCGTTGCGCAGCAGGCCAATGCCGTCGGCCTCGACCTCGATGACATCGCCCGGCTTCAGCCAGATCGGCGGCTCGAAACGGGCGCCGGCACCGGTCGGCGTGCCGGTGACGATGACGTCGCCGGGCACCAGCGTGGTGAAGGTCGAGACGTAGTTGATGATCTTGCGGAACGAAAAGATCATGCGGCTGGTGCGGTCCTGCTGCCGCAACTCGCCATTGACGCGGGTGGTCAGCGCGATGTCGGCGATCTGCGCCTCGTCGGTGTATGGCACCAGCCAGGGGCCAATGGCGCCGGTGCGGTCGAAATTCTTGCCCTGGGTGACATTGAACTTGGCGTGGCGGACCCAGTCGCGGATGGTGCCTTCATTGCACAACGACAGCGCCGCGATGTGGTTCAGCGCTTCCGTCTCGGCGATCCGCCGTCCGGCCTTGCCGATGACGATGACGATCTCACCCTCATAATCGAGCTGCGGCGATTCTGGCGGCCGTACCAACGGCGCGCCATGGCCGACGAAGGAGCGCGGGAAGCGGATGAACAGCGACGGGTTGGAGGGGGCTGCCTGGCCGTCCTTGTACTCTTCGTTGCGGTCGGGAAAATTGACGCCGACGCAGATGATCTTTTCCGGGGAGGGGACCGGAATGTCGTAGGCGATGTCGTCGAGGGAAAAGTCGGCAGCAAAGGCTTCCGCCTCTTCCGCCAGATGCTGCAAGGCGCCGGCCTCTATCACTTCGCGTAGCGTCGGCCACTGGCTGTGGCGCGCCGACAGGTCGACGACGCCCTTGCCGGTGATCGCGCCGTAGCGCTTCTTGCCGCCGACGGTGAAGGTGGCGAGCCGTGCCTGTGCCGTCATGCTGATTTCCCCATCACGCCTGTTCCAGCCATCGTCATGGCGCGATGATCGGCGAGGCAGAGAGATCGGGCTGGCGCGGCTCGATACCGGCAAAGACGCTGCCTTCCTCGAACCAGCTTTTGGGCGCCGGAGCGCCCCACAGCGTCTGCCGCTGCGGATCCTTGAGGTCCCACTTGATCGGCTCCAGATCGGGATCGACCGTCTGGTAGTCCGAACAATAGATCTCGATGCGGTGATTGTCGGGATCGCGGATGTAGAGGAAGAAGGCGTTGGAAATGCCGTGCCGGCCGGGACCGCGCTCGATGTTTGCGAGGTAGCCGGTCGTCGCCATCAGGTCGAGCAGATCGATGATGTTGAGCGGGGTCGGCACCCAGAAGGCGAGGTGGTGCAGGCGCGGTCCGACACCGTTGGTGAAGGCGATGTCGTGGACGCCACCCTTGCGGTGCGTCCACGCCGCCCACAGTTTTCCACTGCTGGCATCCTCGGTGTACTCGGTGACACGAAAGCCGAGCTCGTTGTAGAACGCCACCGATTCATCGACGTTGGGCGAGAAGCAGTTGAAGTGGTCGATGCGCAACGGCTTGACGCCCTTGTAGAGCGCGTATTTCTGGTGAATCGGCGGCAGCCGCTCCATCTTCGAGTAGAACTCCAGCGGAATGCCGTGCGGGTCGCGGGTGCGGAAGGTCCGTGACTGGTACGGCCGCTCGACCCATTCCACCGGCAGGCCTTTGCCTCTCAAGAAGTGCTCGGCCTTGTCGAGATCCTCGTCGGAGAACAGCTTGAAGCCGAGGTCGCGGGCTTCCGGCTTGGCAGCCTTCCGCAGCACGATGCAATGGTGGCCGCGCTCTTCCAGCGCGCGCAGATAGATCGCGTCCTTGCTCTCGTCGGTCACCTGCAGGCCGAGCGTGTCGACATAGAAGGCGCGTGATTTTGCGAGGTCGGTCACTGCCAGTTCGACATGGCTCAGCCGCACGATGTTGAAGGCCGGGTAGAGGTTGGGTGTGGGCAAGGGCATCTTGATGTCTCCGGTCAGCCGCCGAGCTTCTGGATCGAGTGTGGCGCGGTCGCGAACGCGATGTTCTTGGTTTCCATGTAGAAATCGAACGACCAGTCACCGCCGTCGCGACCGATGCCCGAACTCTTGACGCCGCCGAACGGCGTCGGCAGATGGCGCACATTTTCTGAGTTGACCCAGATCATGCCGGCGTCGAGCGCGTCGGTGAAGCGGAAGGCGCGGGTGACGTCCGAGGTCCAGAGATAGCCGGTCAGGCCGTACTGCGTGTCGTTGGCCAGCGCCAGCGCCTCGGCCTCGTCCTTGAACGGGATGGCGGTCAGCACCGGTCCAAAAATCTCTTCCTGGGCGATACGCATGCGGTTGTTGGCGCCGGTGAACAGCGTCGGGCTGACATAGCAGCCGCCGCCAGGACCATCGAACTTGCCGCCGCCGGCAGCGACGATGGCGCCTTCCGACTTGCCGATCTCGATATAGGACAACACCTTTTCCTCATGCACCGGATGGATCAGCGGACCGACCACGGTTTCCGGGTCGAGCGGATGGCCTATCTTGATGCGCCTTGCCTTCTCCGCCACCAGCGCGGTGAACTTGTCATAGACGCTTTCCTCGACCAGCAGGCGCGAAGACGAGGTGCAGCGCTCGCCGTTCAGCGAGTAGATCATGAAGACGGCGGCGTCGGCGGCGCGCTCCAGATCGGCGTCGGCAAAGACGATGACCGGGTTCTTGCCGCCAAGCTCGAAATGCACGCGCTTCAGCGTATCGGCGCCTTGCTTCATGATCATCGAGCCGGTGCGGCTTTCGCCGACGAAGCCGATCGCCTTGATGTCAGGGTGTTCGGTCAGCGCCTTGCCGGCATCCTCGCCAAAACCGTTGACGAGGTTCCAGACGCCCTTGGGCAGGCCGGCTTGCTCGGCGATCTCGACCAGCAGCCGCGCCGTCAGTGGTGACAGTTCCGCCGGCTTGTGGACGATGGTGCAGCCAGCGGCGAGTGCCGGCGCGATCTTCCACGTCGAAAGCATGAAGGGCGTATTCCATGGCGTGATGACGCCGACCGGGCCGATCGGCACGCGCGTGGTCATGTTGACCTGGTTCGGCGCGCGGATCGTGCGGCCATCGCGCGCTTCGGGCGCGCGATCTGCGTAGAAGCGGAAGTTCTCGGCACCACGCAACGCTGCCTTGGCCATGAACTTCAGCGACTGGCCGGTGTCCATGCACTCGACAAAGGCGATCTCCTCGGCGCGTGCGACGATGGCGTCGGCAATCTTGTGCAGGAGTTTCTTGCGGGCGTCGCCGGCAAGCGCCGCCCAGTCGCGAAAGGCCGCCTTCGCCGCCTTGGCGGCGCGGTCGATATCGGCTGCCTTGCCGCGCGCAACGGTGGCGATCGGCTTCAGGTCGATCGGCGAGATCGTCTCATAGATCGAGCCGTCGGCAGCGGGTACCGCCTCGCCGCCGATCTGGTTGAGCACGCCGCCCTTTTTGAAGCGGTCGAGATAGGCCTCGGCCTTCTTCAGATTGTCGTCTAGAGCCATGAGGTCTTTCCTGTCACTTGCCACGCCCTGTCACTTGCCTCGCAGGCGCGGGTGGATGGCATTCTTCTTCCAGCTCAGTTCGGCGTCGATCTCGCGGATCTCCAGCGACAGCGCGAAATGCGGCGTCGTGAACAATGAAGCGAGATGCTCGGACACTGCCGCGAAGATCGCTTCGCCGGTGCGTTTCTTCTCTTCGTCAGTGCGGCCCTTGCCGATGCGGAAGTTCAGGTCGATGAAACCGTTCTCGGGCAGACGGTCGGCGATGGCATAAGCATCAGCGCGAAAGGCGCGCACCCTGACCGCGCCCGGCTCGAACAGACCGGTTTCGAGGATTGTCCGCGAGACCAAAGCGCAGAGCTCCGTCATGTCGACCCTGGCGTCGAGATTCGCCGAATAGTCGATCACCATGTGCGGCAAGCTGTCGCTCCAGTCGGACATATACGCTGTCTTTAATTAACGTGCGTATTACATTTTGTTGATGTATTGTCAATTGCTTTGCAGTTGGGTCAACATCCTTTCCCGTGCGCTCGACATCCTAACTTGGCTGTGAGTTCGCGGGTGATTGCCAATGGGCTCATGCGCGCCTTCGTGGAGTCTTCCTTGCGAATAACGGAAACCAAACGCTCCCTGCCAATGGCCCTGCTTCGTGCCCGTGAAGTGATCATGGCGCACTTTCGACCGATGCTTGCCCGACACGACATCACCGAGCAGCAATGGCGCGTGCTGCGGGTGCTTGCCGAAACCGGGCCGCTCGAAGCAACCGAACTCGCCAATCGAGCCTCGATCTTGCCGCCTAGCTTGACCCGCATCATCAAGGCGATGGAGGAGCGGCAGTTCATCACCCGCAACAGGGTAAAGGATGATGGGCGTCGGGCACTGATCGCCATCAGTCCGGCCGGGCTGGCACTGATCGAGGACCTGTCGCCTGAGCGTGCCGCGATCTATGAGGCGATCGAGCAACGCTACGGTGCCCAGCAGCAGGACCGGCTGCTTGATCTGCTAGAAAGCCTGATCCAATCGGAATCCTCTTAACCACCGAAGCTACCAGTGCAGTCGGCAGCAAGCAGTTGCGACTGACATAGAGCAATGCCGCCTCTGCCTCCTATGGCCATTTCCGCCAATAGTGAACAAAAAGAGAACAAAGAGTCAAGCATGCCCCTTGACGGGGGAGGAATATGTTCCTTATTTCAGCGTGATCTGAAGCAGAAAAGGACCATGGCTCGGCGTCAATCGCGCTGGCCGGCGAAGCTATGGCAAAAACAGCGGAAGACAATTTTCGGATCGAGGTATGGGATCGAGAGGAGCAGGCCCTATCCGAAACCATTTCGCGTTCCCCCGATTCAACGGTGAGTCAGGCAGCCTGGCAAGCTGCCATCCGGCGCCGGCCAGGCATGTTGCTGATCCACTACAACAGTCGGCATGTGATGGAGAAAATCCTGACACCAGGCGAGGTCAAGATCCCACCGCAGGCCATCATTGATGGTAGCGTTCATGCGGGCCTCGACGTGGCGCTCGGCGATCTTCGCGAATGGCATGTGTTGCGGGCCTGGTGCAGATCCTGTTCGCACCATGCGACGGTAAAGCCTGCCGGGCTCATCGAACGCTATGGAAAAGGCGCTCTGTTCAGTTCGGTCGAGCGAGCGCTCTTCTGCACGAGTTGTGACAGGGGAGGGCCTGTCAGGCTGGAAATTCACAAGCTGCCACGCAATTGAGGGGCGAACGGATGCAAGACCTCATCGAATTCGTCCAGGCCCACTCGGCACTGGTTGGACAATCCTATCGCATCGTCGCCGATCAGCGGCCGGACTGTCGAGAACCGGGAATGCGAGCGGTCTCCGCCGGTCGGCTTCGACGCAAAACATGCGGACCACCGCGGGCGGGGACAGTCGGTCCCGCATCCCGTCCTGCGGCCGGCGCTATGCTGACGCTCCTACGGCTGGCCCGTTCACCGCCCGCGGCGGGGGCGAATTTCCTCCGTCCTACGTGCGACAATGATCCGCGGTGCGGACGCGCGCAGGACTGCGGCGTATACGCCGTTCTTCCTTAGAGCGCCGACGGTCGCCGGCGCGGAGATGCTTGGACATGGAACCGAATCCCAGGCAGGGTATTGAATCGGACTATGTATCCGAGTTCCGCATGTCGGCTGTAGATGGCACCCTCGGCATAAGCAAAAGGCGCACACGGCACCGAGACTCGGAATCTATCCCTAGATATCCGCTGCCGGGATTTCGGTCCTTCCAGCTCTGCACATTGACAGACCACATACCGGTCGGCGGGGATTGGCTCTTCGAGATGAAGTTCGACGGCTATCGTGCCCAAGTCGCCATCTCCGGCTCGAACGTCGTCGTCTATACCCGCAATGGCCACGACTGGACCCGACAGTTCAAGGTCATCCTGCCGCCGCTTCGGAGACTGACCAAGGGCGCGGTGCTGATCGACGGTGAGATCGTCGCCATCGACAGCCAGGGCCGCACGAACTTCTCCATGCTGAAAACCGGCATTGCCGCGGGTATGCCGCTCAAATTCTATGCCTTTGATCTGCTTGAATTCGATGGCGAAGATCTGTCGAACCAGCCGCTCCTTGAGCGCAAGGAGCGACTTGAGTCCCTGCTAGGGTCGCGCCGCCCTGAAGACAGCCTGCAATTCTCCAGCCACATCCTCGACCAGGGCAAAAGGGTGTTCGACGCCATGTGCGCGGGCGGCCACGAAGGCGTTATCGCCAAGCGCGCCGACAGCTCCTACGTCGGCGACCGCACCGGGAGTTGGCTCAAGATCAAGTGCACGAAGCGACAGGAATTCGTTGTCGGCGGCTATCGCCCAAGTGACACAGGACATGGCATGGCCTCGCTGATCCTCGGCACTTACGACAATGGCAAGCTCATCTATCGCGGCCGCGTCGGCACTGGGTTCACCGCAGCTATGCGCAAGGACATCCTCGCGAAGCTCGAGAAACGCCATCTTGAGAAACCGGCTTTCGCCTCCGTTCCGAGAGACATTGCCCGCCGTGCCCGGTGGGTGAAGCCCGAGCTTGTCGCCGAAGTCACCTATGCCGAAGTGACACCGGACGGCAGCTTGCGACATCCAAGCTTTGAGGGCATGCGCGAAGATAAGCGAGCCGACCAGGTAGTGATGGAAATGCCGAAGGCGCCGGCAACTCTTGGCTCCCCCAATCTCGATCCGGGAATCGGCAAGGAGATCGCCGTTGCTGTCGGCGTCAAGCTGACGCATCCGGACAAGGTCATGTATCCCGGGACCAAGGTGACCAAGGCCACGCTTGCCGCCTACTACGCCGTGGTCGCCGAGAAGATGCTGCCGCACATACAGGATCGGCCGCTGTCGCTGGTGCGCGATACCGACGGCGACCTGCAACAGACCTTTTTTCAGAAACACAGACTGCCAGGCATGCCCAAGGCCATCCATGACGGCCAGTTGGAGAAGATGTCTGGGAAGGAAAGCCGGATCTTGTGGATCGATGACCTGGCTGGGCTGATCGCAGGCGTCCAGATGAACGTGCTCGAATTCCACATCTGGGGAAGCCTGCGCCAGCAGCCGGATCTGCCACACCGCATGATCTTCGACATCGACCCCGACGAGGGCTTGGGCTTCACTGCCGTCAAGCAGGCAGCCCTCGACGTTCGGGGCATCCTGGAAGCGCTTGGACTGCAGTCGTGGCCGTTGCTGTCCGGCGGCAAGGGCGTTCATGTGGTCGTGCCGCTCGTCCCGGAGGCAGACTGGGACGAGGTCAAGAGCTTCTGCCAAGACTTCGCCGAACTGCTGGCCCGTACAGATCCGTCGCGCTTCGTCGCCAACATGAGCAAGGCCAAGCGCAAGGGCCGGATGTTTCTCGATTACCTACGCAACGGCCAGGGATCCACTGCAATCTGTCCCTGGTCCACTCGGGCACGCGAGGGGGCGGGGTGTGCGGTGCCCGTCAGCTGGGAGGAGTTGCCCTCCTGCGAAAGCGCCAACGGTTTCGATGTTTTCGCCGCCGCCGCGCGGGCTCAGCTGCCGGAAGCCTGGGAAGGCTATTTCGACGTCGAACAAACGCTTACCGAGCGCATCCGCCACGCAGTCCGGTAGGAATAAGCATTTGGCGCGGACCGCCTTTGCCCAAAATTCGAGAGCGTCCCTCTTCTGCGGGAGGCCCCCGCAACGCCGTCTATAGTGAGAGTACGGACCAGTTTGCCGTGACGGGTTGAGAGCTGGAGGAGAGGCCTCCGGCGCCCGTCGCGGAGAACCGCGATGTCCAGACATTACGCTCGCGCCGGCGCTGACCGGTCAAGCCTCTATGACGATATCACCAGCAAGATCATCGCCGAACTGGAAGCAGGGCGCTTTCCCTGGGTGCAGCCCTGGGGCACGGCGGCGGCGCAAGCGCCCCTTGCTATGCCGGCCAATGCCGCGACAGGCCGCGCCTATTCCGGGATCAACGTGCTGATCCTGTGGGGTGCGGTCGTCGAGCATGGCTTTCCCATCCAGGGCTGGCTGACTTTCCGCCAGGCGCTATTGCTGGGCGGCCATGTCCGCAAGGGCGAACACGGCACCACCGTCGTCTATGCTGACCGCTTCATCCCTGACGACGCGAAGAATCGCGCGCGGGAAACCGGCGAGGCGGCACAGGCCATACCGTTCCTGAAGCGCTTCATCGTGTTCACGTGGCGCAATGTGAAAATCTGCCCGACGATCTGGCCGTGGCTCCGCCTGCACCAGAGCCCGGGCTGATCGAGCCGGCAGTCGAGGCCTATCGCTTAGCAAGTTCCATAAGATAGATTACGCGACTTTCAGCAGTAGATGTTAGTATTTCTTGATTATATGACTGCAATAATGGCTCATTTTGCAAATCTTTTTTGGTCATTATAGAATAACACTCTCATTGTTCCAACAGCATGGCTTACCGGCGTCTCAGGTGAGACGGGCCTTCGCTCGCCTCCCCTCCCGGCGCACTCACTTGTGCGGCATGCAATAGACGCCCTCGGATTCCATAAGTACCGCGGCACCCCTTCAACTCGCTCAATGCGCGACCCACGCTTGCGAATAAGTGCTGCAGGCACCCACGGCCGTCAGCCACAGAAGAGGAAGAGCGTAGCACGCCGTCTGATTGCCAGGTTCTGGCTTCACTGTGCCGGTAGCGGCCGGCCCAATGCGGCTTGCTGGTGCCACCGAGTTCGGGGCGCGGCATGGAAGACGAGCTTGCGCGAGGACCGCGACTACCATTCCGTCAAGCTCGATGATTCCAGCTGTCCCGTTCCGACTTATGCGAGTCTGGTCGAGACCGACACCGAGGGCGACTTCTCGCTCATCTGGTCACGCCGCACCGCAGAGTAATCCAACAAGCACGAAGCCCGACCGCAAACACGGGGCTTCGTTATATTCAGCTCCCGGCGCCCACCTCTCGTCAGATGTCCCAGGTCAAGCCTTGGCAGTCGTCTTGCGCACCTTCTTCACCGGCGACTTGATTGCAGCCGCAGTTGTTCTCGCTGCCGCCGAACGCGCGACCGGTTTCCGTTTTTCTGCCGCGGCGGATGTGGGCGCTGGCGCTTTGCGCCCGAGCCCAATTGATTTCGCCAGGGCCGACCGGGTGGCCGCGTAGTTCGGCGCGACCATCGGATAGTCGGACGGCAGGTTCCACTTCTGCCGATATTGGTCGGGGGTCAGACCAAAATGCTGGAGATGCCGCTTGAGCGATTTGAATTTCTTTCCGTCTTCCAGACAGATGATGAAGTCGGGCGTCACCGATTTCTTGATCGAAACTGCCGGCTCCTGTTTTACGACAGGTTCTACCGCCGGCGTGCCGATGCCATTCAGGGCGGCATGGATGTCGCCGATCAGTTTCGGCAACTCGCCAACCGGTACTGGATTGTTCGATACATAGGCCGCGACAATGTCAGCCGTTATCGACACGGTATCTAGTTTGTTGCCTTGCTCGAGAGCAGTGGTCATATGATTTCCCTTTTTTGTATCGGATGAATTGAGCGACGTTTGATTTTTCTGCCCTGCCCACGACGCAAATAGTACGTTTCTTCGTAGAATCCACCTCTCTTGCGCAACATGACAAGAGTAAGTTTCGCGTCTGTCGTGCCATCGGCTGGATTGCCCTTCCCGATCTCATTTAAAGCGAGGAGCGTTCCGTCGCTTTTTCGCCAGTTCCGGCTGTGCAGAGCAATGCCGCTGGCCTGGCTATAGAGTATCAACACGCAGTGCGCATGATCGCATGCGCGGGCGTGGGAGGTTTCGAGGGGAACACGATCTGGCATTTGAAATTTGCTCATCGGGTAACGCCTGCTTTGACGGCTTTGCCTATTCAAGCCTTGCGCCTTCATCATCTGAATCAAGGCTCGCGCGACATAAGATTGTCGCTGGTAGCGACGAAGATCGCGAAAGCTTCCTGCGCATGCGCTTGACTGCGGAGTCGGCGCTGGCGCACCGGCGGAAGTCTGCTGTTCGGGCTCGCGCCAGCCGCTGTTCGCGCCAACTGTGGCTAGGTTCGCCGGCCCATCCGCTCTTCACGCCGTTCAGCATCGAACGCATGCCTGCCCTTCGAGGCCCATAGGTCTCGCGGACGTTCGGCTTCATCGCTCTGCAGCTTGGCGGCGATCCAAAGGAGCGCGCCGTAGATGGTAGCGCGATCGTCATTGGTGAGCTCGACAATGCCTGCCTTGAGGACGAGACCGCCAAGTTCGATGAGCTGCCGTGTGCGCTTGCGACGCTCGACCTGCCAGGTCCTCATGTCATTGCGAGCCATTGCCGCTTGCCGGCGATTGTGGGCCGCCCGGTTGCGCCGAAGCGCCGCGTGGGTTGCGCTGAGATGCCGAAGCAGTTCGCCGGGACCTGCTTTCGAAAAACGTCACCCCACGCTTGGCCCAAGCCTCGCGCTTTGCAGTGTCGACCGTTTCGGCGATTGCCACCAATGCACCGGCCAGTTCGTCACTGCTGAGCTGATCGGCGCCGGTGGCGATCACCAGCTCGCCAAGTTGCTGCACCTTTCGCGTTTTGAGTTCTCGCGCTTTGTCTTCCAGGGCGTGAAGTTCTGCGTCGAAGTCCCGTGGTTTGCGCATGGCTATCTCCTTCGGTTGTCGATCTCTGGATGATAGGCGAGCACCTGCCGGAAGGCTTCAGGGTTGCCGAGACAGCCCGGGACGGGCTGGTCCATCCCGAGAATTTTTCGAGGGAGGGCGCGCTTATACGTCGTGCCGACGTACGCTTTGACGTGCAAATGATCCCGTCGCGATGGCGATCTTTCATCTTCACGTCAAGGTCATTGGCCGCAAGGCTGGCAGCAGCGCGTTGGCTTCTGCGGCCTACCGTTCGGCTTCGCGACTACGCGACGAACGGATCGAACGCACTCATGACTTCTCCGCCAAGCGCGGCGTCGTCCATTCCGAGGTGATGTTGCCGGAGCATGCGCCGGAGGCCTGGCGGGACCGCGAGAGGCTGTGGAACGATATCGAGGCGTTCGAGGTACGCAAGGATGCCCAGCTTGCCCGCGAAGTCGAGTTTGCGCTCCCGAGTGAATTGTCCCAGGCGCAAGGCATCGAACTGGCGCGGGACTTTGTACAAGTCGAGTTTGTCGGCAAGGGTATGGTCGCCGATCTCAATGTGCATTGGGACAGGGCCGAGGATGGCAGCCCCAAGCCGCATGCTCATGTCATGCTCACCATGCGGTCCGTGGGCGAGAGTGGCTTTGGCGCCAAGGTTCGAGACTGGAATGCTACCCAGATGGTTGAGCGCTGGCGCGAGCGATGGGCGGAGCTGGCCAATGAGCGTCTGGCCGAACTCGACATCGACGCGCGCATCGATCATCGCAGTCTGGAAGTGCAGGGCATCGCCCTGGAGCCGCAAACCCAGATTGGTGCACCGGCTCAACGCATTGAGGGCAGTGGCCTTGCTGCTGGCGACAGTGAAGCCGATCGCGCCGAACTGCATCGCGAGATATCACGCAACAATGGCGCGCGCATCATTGCCGATCCATCTCTGGCGCTGGATGCCATCACCCATCAGCAATCGACCTTCACCCGAAAGGACATTGCGAAGTTCTCGCATCGCCACAGCGACGGAATGGAGCAGTTCAACGAGGTGGTGGCCGCCATCAGCAACGCGCCTGATCTGGTCGAACTCGGCAAGGACGGACGCGGCGAAGATCGCTTCACCACCCGGCAGATGATCGACACTGAACAGCGCCTTCACCGCGCTGCGCAGCGTATCGATTTGGACGAGCGTCATGCGGTGAGCAACGCACATCGCGAGGCAGCACTGGCGCGGGCTGCGCAACGCGGGCTTATCCTGTCAGGCGAGCAGACCGATGCGCTTGCGCACATCACCGACGGTCGTGGTCTTGGTGTCGTGGTCGGCTTTGCCGGAACGGGTAAGAGCGCCATGCTGGGCGTTGCGCGCCAGGCGTGGGCAGCGGCGGGCTACGAGGTTCGAGGTGCAGCACTCTCGGGCATTGCCGCCGAGAATCTGGAAGGCGGATCAGGCATCCCGTCACGCACCATCGCCAGTATGGAGCATAGCTGGGGACAGGGCAGGGATCTGCTCACCGCGCGCGATGTCCTGGTGATCGATGAGGCCGGCATGGTCGGCACGCGCCAGTTGGAGCGCGTGCTCTCCCATGCGGCGGACGCTGGCGCAAAAGTCGTGCTGGTTGGCGATCCGCAGCAGTTGCAGGCAATCGAGGCCGGCGCTGCATTCCGCTCCATTCACGAGCGTCATGGCGGCGTCGAAATCGGCCAGGTGCGTCGGCAGCGCCAGAACTGGCAACGCGATGCCACGCGCGATCTGGCAACCGGCAGGATCGCCGCTGCGATCAGCGCCTACGAGGCCGAAGGCATGGTGCATCACGCCGCAACGCGCGACGAAGCGCGAGGTGAACTCGTCGAGCGCTGGGATCGCGACAGGCAGGCGCATCCAGAGGCAAGCCGGATCATCCTCACCCACACAAACGACGAAGTGAGCGTACTCAACCAGGCGGCGCGCGAGCGCATGCGCATTGCCGGCGATCTCGGCGACGAGGTTCATGTGAACGTCGAACGCGGTGCAAGGGCCTTCGCCAGCGGCGACCGGGTCATGTTCCTGCGCAACGAGCGCGGGCTTGGCGTCAAGAACGGCACGCTCGGCATCGTGGAGGAAGTCAGCACACAAAGCATGATGATTCGCGTCGACGATGGGAGGTCGGTTCGCTTCGACCTGAAAGACTTCGCGCACATCGACCACGGCTATGCCGCGACCATCCACAAGGCGCAGGGCATGACCGTCGACCGGGCCCATGTGCTCGCCACGCCGGGCATGGATGCGCATGGCAGTTACGTCGCACTGTCGCGGCATCGAGACGGGATGGATCTGCATTATGGCGGCGACGACTTCAGTACGCGGGAGCGGCTGGTCCGTACGCTGTCACGGGAGCGCGCCAAGGACATGGCGTCGGATTACGAGCGGATCGACCCGGCGCGGAGCTATGCCGAGCGGCGCGGCATCACCTTCCGCGAGCGTGTCGCAGAGATCGTGCGCAAGGTCGTGCCTGAAAGGCTACGCAACATGTTCGACGGCCGGCGCCCTTCGGCAGATGGCGCGCCCGACTTCGACGCCATGCGCAGGCCGGAAAGAGAGGAAGTGCGCCTCGAACCCGCAGCGCCCGCCAGAGAGATCGCCGAGGACGGGCAAGCGGCGTTGCGGAAAGCCCGAACCGATGCGCTCGTGCGTCATGCCCGCGCCATGGACGCGATATTCAGCGACGAGGGCGCAGGAAACAAGGCCAGCCCGATGCGGTTGCGCGAATTGGCTGACGCCCGAAAAGCCTTCGACGAGGTGCGGCCCCATGGCTGGCGCGATGCCGAGGCGGCTTATGTCAAAAGCCCGGAACTTGTCGCCGAGGCCGCCGGCGGACGGATCAACCGCGCCATCCGCGCCCTCCAGCTTGAAACTGAAATCCGCACCGGACTGGACAACGATCCGGGCCGCCGCGCAGACCATTTCGTGGAGCGTTGGCACAAACTCGACCGGACCAGCCAGCACCAGTATCAGGCGGGTGACATGTCCGGCTACAAGGCCACGCGATCGGCGATGGGTGACATGGCCAAAAGCCTCGAGCGCGATCCGCAGCTTGAATCCATCCTCGCGAACCGCAAGCACGACCTTGGCATCAGCGTCGACTCTGGTCGGCGCCTTGGTGCGGAACTCGCATTCACCCACGGCATCGACCTCGGGCGGGGCCGGGGCATTGGACTCTAGACAGTCCTATCTGCCGCCGTCTCTATGCCGGGGTACGATGACGCGGAAAACCCTCTTGCGCGCTCGCAAATGTCTGCCCTCTCTTGATTAGGAGCAGTCAAAAACAACCAGCAGGAGGCAGTGCGTCCATGCGCGAACCAGACCGTATCATCCGCTTGAAAACCGTCGTCTCCCGGACAGGTCTGTCCCGGTCCACCATCTATCGCAAGATCGCCGACGGCACGTTCCCACGCCAGATCCAGATCAGTATCCACGGTGCAGGCTGGCATGAATCCGACATCAGTCGCTGGATCACCAATCCTGTTTCGTGGCGTCCGCAAGACGAGGATGACAAGTTTGGATGAGGGTGATGCACACTGCGCGGAAACCTGGCCCTCATCGAGACGCAGCGGTCACGGCGGCAGGGTTACTGCCATGTCCGTCAGGAGCGGCGCCGAGGCGAGCGAAAACGGCAAACCAGAAACGATGGTCGGCCTCGCGCTCATCAAGATGGCTTGCTCAAGCAGGGCAACTTTGGAGCGAAGCGGCCGTGACGGGCTGCCTCCGATCCGGCTTTCTTCGAAGCAGGCTGCATCCTCACCGCCTATAAGGTCCGTCGGCTAACGATTGCCCGATCGATCGAGATCATCGCCGGATCGATATTTATGGTGGCGGGCGAGGTCATCCAGCACAGATCGGATATGCGGCCAGGGGAAATCGTCTGGATGTTCCCAGTGCTCACCGTCACGCAGGATGACCTTGAGCTTGGCCAAAATGCCTTCTATGGACGTGGCCGCTGTCTGCGGTAGATCATCCAGAAGCGCGCTCTCGGCTGTTTCCGATTGCCGGATAAGTTCGTCTGCTCTCGTATAGCCGATCTCAGCATCAGCAGCGTCCCAGCGCGCCTGGTGTGCCGCGAAATCCGCAAGCGCCCTGCCCCATTCGACTTCGTTCCCAGGAGAGTAGGCAACGTTCAGGCTCTCGATGGAATGGAGCGTCACGTCCCTACCATCGGCAAGCCGCACCTTGGCGCAGGGAAAGCCGATCGTCCTGGCGAGGTGTGTCTCCAACCGCTGCTGTTCGCGGCACAACGACAGTGTCTCATCGTGGATCTTTTGCCAGTTCCCACACAGACGAAGAGCAGGATCGGCCGCGCTGCTACCGTCCGTCAGTTCGGCGGCCCGAGACTTTCCATGGAAGGGCCATGCCGCCGCGGCCGTGGCCGTGCCCGCCAGCAAGCGCCGCCGGGTGACGAAAAACGCACTCATGCTATTGTCGGAATCAGCCATGATCCGAGCTCCTAACAGCTGGGTTGTGGTGAGGCCGCGTCGAGTGTTCGCGCATTCGGTGCGGCCGCTTTCTAAAAACGAAAGGATTATTGGTTTTTAGAAAGAAGATGTCAACGTTTTCCGAAAAGGCTTGCGATTTTCGGGAGTTATCACCAGTTTGCGGAATGGATTCTTCTCAATGTCGCGCCGCACGAGCGCTGTTGAAATGGACGCAAGAGGATCTCGCCGCCCGCTCCGGCGCGAGTGCTGTTACCATTCGCAATTTCGAGAACGACCGTTCTGTTCCTCAAACTGGAACGCGATACCTCCTCCAAAAAACGCTTGAGAATGCCGGCATCGAGTTCATCCCTGAAAATGGCGGTGGTGTCGGTGTGCGCTTGTCACGGCGTTCCGAAAGTACGTAGGAGTACGTTCTTGACCTGTGGACGTGACGCGAGTTCTTCAACTAGATCGCCTAACAGCGCACGTTTGCTATCCGAATGCAGCAAATCAACCAATTCGGCTGCGTCGCCGATTACGGCTTTGCGAACCGCGTTGCCAAAGCTCACGTCATAGAGCTTGGCGTTTTCCCGCCCTGCAAAAATGCGGTCCAATCGCTCATCATGGCGCGGCGCTTCTCAATCATGGTTTCACGCCGATATGCGGCCTCAACGTCGCTGTTGATGGCATGGGCGAGCGCAAATTCCCGCATGTCTCTTGGATAATCTGACAACTCCCCTGCCCAATCCGAAAACGTTGACCGCAGCCCATGGGGCACGGCTGGACGCTTCGAGTTCTTGTCGAGCCAGCCCGTGCGGCCCGCCTCGATCTCGTTTTCGTGCATCCGTCGCATGGTCGCACTCAACGTCATGTCGGAGAGCATGCCGCCGCGGATCGCCGGAAACACATATTTTGTGTCGGCGGTCGCGGCCTCTTTCATGGCAGTTAGGATTGTCATTGCCGCATCGGATAGCGCCACAACGTGCGGGCGCTTCATTTTCATTCGCGACGCCGGCACTGTCCACAATTTGTCGTTCCAATCGATTTCCGACCATTCCAAACCGCGCACTTCACCTGATCGCGCAGCGGTCAGTGTCGCGAATTCCAATGCCCGTGCACCCGTGCCTTCGCGTTTGCGCAATGCTGCGAACCACGTGGGCGCGTCTTTCAACTGAACGGCGGGCTGATTATCGACTGTCGCAACCTTGCTTGGCTTGGACAACATGGCATTGAGATTGCCCTTCCACTGTGCCGGATTGTCGCCCTCGCGGTGTCCGTGTGCCTTTGCCCAATCAAGCACGCGTTCGCAACGTTGCCGCAAACGCGTGGCCGTCTCCGTCTTGGTCGTCCAGATCGGCTTAAGGATTTCGACCATGTGATGTTTGGTGACTTCGGAAACGGCAAGATTGCCGATGACGGGCATTGCATACTTGTCCAGCGTGGATTGCCATTGCTTCCGATGCTTTTCGTTCCTGAATTCCGCCAGCGTGTCGACAAGGAATTTGTCAACGGCATCGCGGAATGTGAGATGGCGCTTTGCGGCTTCGATCGCGGCTTTGCGACGCTCGCGCTTCTCTTGAAGCGGATTGATGCCGTTGCGGATTTTGTCTTTGGTCGCCCTCGCCCGCTCGCGGGCTTCGCCCAATGATACGTCATGCCCGCCAAGACCCATTTCGCAACGCCGGCCATTGACGTTTGTTGTGCGCAATAGCCATGACCGGCCGCTGCCCGGCGTGATTTGGAGCATGAGCCCGGCAACACCGCCGACAGCAAACACAGCGTTGCCCGGTGTGGTCGATCCGGGGTGTTTCAAGTTCTTGACGGCTAGTGCTGAAAGTTCCTTCGCGATCTTCGGCATTTCTCTATCCCATCATCTTACCCGCCAAAAATAATGGCATTGGATGATGCGGAGTGCAACGGCGCGAGACAGCCATTTTAGATTAAAGCATTGATATTGCCTTATGATTTTCATTGATTGAGACGACATGAGACAGCAATATGGCTGTCGCTCTCTCCGCCAGTTTCCATAGCAAAATCAATAGGTTACTCTTATTTTAGGGCTGTCATGCCTTGGCGGAACATGAAAACCCGCACGAGGCGGATTCTATCGTTACCATGTGACAACTGTCAGACTGGTAGCAGCACATCGTCCGGGCCCATCCTGTCTGGCTAGGTCCTTCGGTCGATCGCGCAGGCCGTATACTCGCGGCGTTGTTATGCGAACAAGCCCATAAAGTCTTATTCGCATTTTAACTAATGAAGCTCATCCTACTAGATGGTGTGGTATCGACTCGCGGGGGCAGAGTGGAATGACTGACCTGGATGACGAGGATGACGTCCTAAAACCCAGCCCATCCAAACGCTGGCGAACAATGGCTCTGAAGACAGCACAGTTTGTCCCCCCTGTTATTTCGATAGGGTGTGCCATCACAGTTGGCTACTTTGCCTATATGGCCGCCAACCAAAAACCGCCGGCCGATATAGCAGCACTGGCAGTGTCGATCCTCAAGTCCAGCGATGCGTCCCCGGAAATGCGGGAATGGGCCGCGGATGCCATAGGAATTCAGAACGATATTGGGATGCCGGCCAAATCCATTCAGCAATGAAACCGTGGCACGCGCAGATCGCCAAGCGCATATGCCCGTCCGACATCACCGGCTAATCGGGTATCCGACGCAAGGCCCTGGACACATTTCCTGAGGCCGCTCAGCCTTCGAAACAACCGCTTCGACAGCAGCCGGGCACATCCCAAAAACGTCCAGGCCCAAGCTTGGAACCTCCTGCCTCGTTGCGCGTTTCTTGGCGTCCCGTTCGTGGACCCGCCCGGATATTTCTCCAAGGGCTGCGATAAAATCAGGAGCCCGCTTCATGCACGACAAGCTGTTTCATTCACCGGTCGCACTGTCCGTCGGCCTCGGCTTCAAGCGCGAGATCGCCTCGCTGGCCGAAATGCACGATTTTCTGACCGACTGGACGACCTCCCGACGCGGCCCGCTTTACCGCAATGCGGTCAAGGCGTGTGACCTCGCCATTCCGGGCTATGTGACCATCGAGCAGGCACGCCGGGCGCTGCTCGAATTCGCGCAGGCTACCGGCATCCTGTGGCCTGACCTCGAGCCGGTCGCGGGCGTGCACGCCGTTGCCCGTGGTTATGGTGGTTATGCCGCCTGAAGATCGATGCCACCCTTCCATCGTGGTGGCCAAAGCCACATAAGCCACAACAGAAAGCCCGGCTTGGCCCTCCCAGCCGGGCTTTCTCTTTTCCTGCGACCCTGCAGCTGAGCCTGACGACGTTGCGCCTTCCGTGGCAATTAACTTGTCGAACCTGTGCGTCGCACCGGCTGCAGGAAATCGCCGAGTTCGATCAACCTATATCGGCATGATGCGGGAGCCGCGCTAGATCGTTTAGGCGCGGCCCAACGATCATTCTTTTACGGATCTACGCGGCTTCCGCGGCGACGTTCACGGCCGACTCCGCGAGCTGCGTCAGCGCTTCGTCGGTGGCCTTTTCTTCCTTCAGCGTCGCTTCAAGCAACGTCGCGGCCTCATTCAGGCCGAGTTCTCCGGCCCAGGTCCTCAGCGTGCCATAGCGTGAGATCTCGTAGTGTTCGACCGCTTGCGCGGCAGCCAGCAGGCCGGCGTCGAGCGCGGGAGATCCCTTGTACTCCTCCATGATCTCGGCGCCTTCCTCGGTGATGCCCATGATGGCCGCACAGGTCTTGCCGGCCGGCTTCTTGCCGATGACGCCAAAGACCTTCTCCAATCTTGCGACATGTCCTTCGGTCTCGGTCCGGTGCTTTTCGAAGGCGGCTTTCAGGTCGGCACTTTGCGCGGCCTTGGCCATTTTCGGCAACGTCGCCAGTATCTTCTTTTCGGCGAAATAGATGTCTTTCAGCGTGTCGTGAAACAGGTCGTCGAGCATTTTCTGCTTTGCCATTGTCATGTCCTTTAGTGCTTGAGCCCTCAAGTTGACAATCTCCCGTCCCGGGATTCGTTCCGGCCGCTTCGAACGGAAATCTTTATAAAATTCCTATTTCTTTTTGCTCCGCCCCGTCTCGAACCTTTATGGCGATCGGGTCCATATTCCACCTTGAGAAAACACATCCGGTACCGCCGCCTCAATGCGACGGGCCGTTTCAGGGTATTGCGAACCTTTCCATCAAGGGCACAAAGTACAAAAGCAAACACAAGGAACAAACACGATGGATATCGTCGTTCTCGGGATCGGGATTTTGTTTTTCACCCTTTCCTTCGCCTACATCAAAGCCTGTGACATTCTTTAACGCGAGGACCGCAAAATGCTCGTCGACTATATTCTCGGTGGCGGCGTGACACTGTTCCTGCTCGTCTACCTGACATACGCCCTCGTTCGCCCAGAACGCTTCTGACCGCAACTGGCGCAAGGCACGGAAAGCTACAACCATGACTCTCAACGGATGGCTACAGATCCTCGTCTACTGCGGGATCGTCGTTTTGCTGGTGAAGCCGCTTGGCGGCTACATGTATCGCGTCTTCAACGGCGACCGGACATTTCTTTCGCCGGTTCTAGGCCCGATTGAACGCGGGCTCTATCGCATCGCGGGAACCAGCGAGCGCGAGGAACAACACTGGACCGCCTATGCGGCAGGCATCATGTTCTTCAGCGTTGCCAGCTTCTTGGTGCTTTATTTCCTGCAGCGGCTGCAAGGCGTCTTGCCTTACAATCCGGCCGGCATGACTGCAGTCGAACAGAATCTTGCCTTCAACACCGCTGCCAGCTTCGTGACCAACACCAACTGGCAGAACTATGGCGGCGAAAGCACGATGTCCTACCTCGTGCAGATGGCCGGCCTCACCGTACAGAACTTCATGTCGGCGGCGGTTGGTATCGCTATCGCGGTCGCGCTGATCCGTGGCTTTGCCCGCGCGTCGGTCAAGTCCATCGGCAATTTCTGGGTCGATATGACCCGATGCACGCTCTATGTGCTGCTGCCGCTCTGCATCATCCTGACCCTTGTCTATGTCTGGCTCGGCATGCCGCAGACGCTCGGCCCGTATGTCAACGCCACGACACTGGAAGGCGCCCAGCAGACGATAGCGGTCGGCCCCGTCGCGTCGCAGATCGCCATCAAGATGCTTGGCACCAATGGCGGCGGCTTCTTCAACGCCAACGCCGCGCATCCGTTCGAGAACCCCGACGCGATCTCCAACCTGATCCAGATGGTGTCGATCTTCGCGCTCGGCGCGGCGCTGACCAATGTCTTCGGCCGCATGGTCGGCAACCAGCGCCAGGGCTGGGCGATCCTGGCCACCATGGGTGTTTTGTTCATCGCCGGTGTCGCCGTCTGTTACTGGGCGGAAGCCGCCGGCAATCCGCTGGTGCACGCGCTTGGCATCGACGGCGGCAATATGGAAGGCAAGGAGAGCCGCTTCGGGGTCGCCATGTCGGCACTGTTCGCGGTCGTCACCACCGCCGCGTCCTGCGGCGCGGTCAACGCCATGCATGACAGCTTCACGGCACTCGGCGGCTTCATCCCGATGATCAACATGCAACTCGGCGAAGTCATCGTCGGCGGCGTCGGCGCCGGTTTCTACGGCATCCTGATGTTCATCGTGGTCGCGGTCTTCGTTGCCGGCCTGATGGTTGGCCGCACACCCGAATATCTTGGCAAGAAGATCGAGGCCAAGGAGGTCAAGATGGCAATGCTGGCAATCCTGTGCCTGCCGCTGGCGATGCTGACATTCACGGCCATTGCGGTGGTTCTGCCAAGCGCTGTGGCGTCGATCGCCAATGGCGGGCCGCATGGCTTCTCCGAGGTACTCTACGCCTACACCTCGGCGGCGGCGAACAACGGCTCGGCCTTTGGCGGCCTCAGCGGCAACACGCCCTGGTACAACATAACGCTCGGCATCACCATGCTGATGGGTCGCTTCCTGGTCATCATTCCGGCGCTGGCCATCGCCGGCTCGCTGGTGGCGAAGAAGACGGTTCCGGCCTCCGCCGGCACCTTCCCGACCGATGGCCCGCTGTTCGTCGGTCTGCTGGTTGGTGTCATCCTCATCGTCGTCGGCCTGACCTTCTTCCCGGCATTGGCGATCGGACCGATCGTCGAACATCTGGCGATGATCCATGGGCAGACCTTCTGATACCGCCATGTCCTGGTTCAACACCATGCGTCGCAAGGCTAGGCCCAAGGCCGACAATGAGGGGGAGGCGGATCCTCCTCCCTTCCCGAGCGTATCCACATTCCTGGGCATCGCGGCAGTCATGATCGTGATCTGGCTGCTGGCCTACGGCCCGCCCTTTTCGGCATCCGATCGATCGGTGCCATCCACCAACTCCGATACTGGAGCCATCAAATGAGCCAGTCCAAATCCGCCAGCATCATGGATGCTAGCATCTTGTGGCCCGCCATCGGCGGCGCCTTCAAGAAATTGAACCCGCGTACCCTGATCAAGAATCCGGTGATGTTCGTCGTCGCCGTCGTCTCGGCGCTGACGACCGTCCTGTTCGTCAGGGATCTGATCACCGGCGGCGGCGATTTCAAATTCACGCTGCAGATCATCATCTGGCTGTGGTTCACCGTGCTGTTCGCCAACTTCGCCGAAGCTGTCGCTGAAGGGCGCGGCAAGGCGCAGGCCGACTCGCTGCGCAAGGCACGCACCGAGACCCAGGCCAAGCTTTTGACGGGTGATGACCGCACCAAATACAAACTCGTGCCCGGCACCAGCCTCAAGGTCGGCGACGCCGTGCTGGTCGAAGCCGGCGACATCATTCCGTCCGACGGCGAAGTGATCGAAGGCGTTGCCTCGGTCAACGAAGCGGCTATCACAGGCGAATCCGCGCCGGTCATCCGCGAATCCGGCGGCGACCGTTCGGCGGTCACCGGCGGCACCCAAGTGCTGTCCGACTGGATCCGCGTGCGCATCACCGCGGCTTCCGGCCACACCTTCCTCGACCGCATGATTTCGCTGGTCGAAGGCGCCGAACGCCAGAAGACGCCGAACGAGATCGCGCTCAACATCCTGCTCGTCGGCATGACGCTGATCTTCGTGCTGGCCACCGCAACCATTCCAAGCTTCGCCTCCTATTCGGGCGGCTATATCTCGGTGACCGTGCTGGTCGCCCTGTTCGTGACCCTGATCCCGACGACGATCGGTGCGCTGCTGTCGGCTATCGGCATCGCCGGCATGGACCGCCTGGTGCGCTTCAACGTGCTAGCGATGTCCGGCCGCGCCGTCGAAGCGGCCGGCGACGTCGACACGCTGCTGCTCGACAAGACCGGCACAATCACGCTCGGCAATCGCCAGGCGACGCAGTTTCGCCCGGTCAAGGGTGTCACCGAGCAGGAACTGGCCGACGCCGCCCAGCTTGCCTCGCTCGCCGACGAAACGCCGGAAGGCCGTTCGATCGTCGTTCTGGCCAAGGAGAAATACGCCATCCGCGCCCGCGACATGGCAACGCTGCACGCCACTTTCGTGCCCTTCACCGCGCAAACCCGCATGAGCGGCGTCGATATCGATGGTTCATCGGTGCGCAAGGGCGCCGTCGATTCGGTGCTCGCCCATGTCAACCAGTCAACAACCGCCTCTCATGGCACGCGCCCAAGCAGTGAAGCCGTCCGCGACCTCCAGGCCATCGCCGACGAGATCGCCAAGTCCGGCGGCACGCCGCTGGCGGTCGAACGCGACGGGCGCCTGCTCGGCGTCATCCACCTCAAGGACATCGTCAAGGGCGGCATCAGCGAACGCTTCACCGAACTGCGCCGCATGGGCATCCGCACAGTGATGATCACCGGCGATAACCCGATGACGGCGGCAGCCATTGCCGCGGAAGCCGGCGTTGACGACTTCCTCGCCCAGGCGACGCCGGAGGACAAGCTGAAGCTGATCCGCGACGAGCAGGCCAAGGGTAAGCTGGTCGCCATGTGCGGCGACGGAACCAACGATGCGCCGGCTCTTGCCCAGGCCGATGTCGGTGTCGCCATGAACACCGGCACGGTGGCAGCCCGCGAGGCCGGCAACATGATCGACCTCGACAGCGATCCAACCAAGCTGATCGAGATCGTCGAAATCGGCAAGGCGCTGCTGATGACGCGCGGCTCGCTGACCACCTTCTCGATCGCCAACGACGTGGCCAAGTATTTCGCCATCATCCCGGCGATGTTCGCCGTCTTCTACGTCGCGCCGGGACAGACCACCGGCCCGTTGCAGGCGCTCAACATCATGCATCTGGCGACGCCGCAGAGCGCCATCCTGTCAGCCATCATCTTCAACGCACTGATCATCATCGCGCTGATCCCGCTGTCGCTGAAAGGTGTCAAATATCGTGCCATCGGCGCCGGCGCGCTGCTCCGCCGCAACCTGCTCGTCTACGGCCTCGGCGGCATCATCGTCCCCTTCGTCGGCATCAAGGCGATCGACATGATCGTCACCGCCCTCGGCCTCGCTTAAGGAACACGTCCATGCTCACCCAGATAAGACCCGCGATCATCATGATCGTCTTCTTCACGGTGCTGACCGGCCTGATCTATCCGATCGGCATGACCGGCATCGCCCAGGCCCTGTTCCCGCGTCAGGCCAATGGCAGCTTGATCGAGAAGGACGGCAAGGTCATCGGCTCCGAACTGATCGGCCAGGGCTTTGCCAGCGACCGTTATTTCCATGGTCGCCCCTCGGCTGCCGGCGACGGCTACAACGCCGCCGCCTCGAGCGGCAGCAACCTCGGCCCAACCAATCCCAAGCTGATCGATCGCATCAAGGGGGACGCCGAGAAGTTGAAAGCGGAAAACCCGAACCAGCCTGTTCCGATGGACCTGGTGACGACCTCCGGCAGCGGCCTCGATCCTGATATCAGCCCGGAAGCCGCCTATTTCCAGGTCGCCCGGGTGGCCAAAGCCAGGGGTATCGACGAGGCCAAGATCAAGGCGCTTGTCGATAGCCAGGTCGAGGGCAGGGAGCTCGGCTTCATGGGCGAGCCGGTGGTCAATGTGCTCGGTCTCAACCTTGCGCTGGACGCCGCGAAATAGTGAATGGTGCGGGCCGGGGATCGACAGTATCCCCGGCGCCATCCATGATCGATCCCGATGCCGGACGACAGAAGCAACGACACCAGACCTTCTCCCGACGCACTGCTTGATCATGCCGAGCGGGAGGCGCGAGGCCGCCTGCGCATATTCCTGGGCGCAGCACCGGGCGTCGGCAAGACCTACGAGATGCTGATGTCGGGCCGCGCCAGGTTGGCCGACGGCGTGGATGTGGTGATCGGTGTCGTCGAGACGCATGGCCGCAAGGAAACACTGGCTCTGGTCGAGGGATATGAGGTCATTCCCCGCCGCAAGGTCGACTACAAGGGGCGTATCCTCGACGAGATGGATATCGACGCCATCATTGCCCGGCGCCCGGCGCTGGTTCTCGTCGACGAGCTCGCCCATACCAATGCCCCTGGCAGCCGCCACCCCAAGCGCTATCTCGACGTCCAGGAAATCCTGACGCAAGGCATCGACGTCTACACGACGCTCAACATCCAGCATGTCGAAAGCCTGAACGATGTCGTCGCCCAGATCACCAAGGTCAGGGTCCGCGAGACGGTTCCCGATTCCATCATCGACCAGGCCGACGATGTCGAGATCATCGATCTCACCCCCGACGACCTGATCAAGCGGCTCGAGGAAGGCAAGGTCTATTTTCCCAACACCGCCCAGCGCGCGATCGAGAACTATTTCTCGCCGGGCAATCTGACGGCGCTCAGGGAGCTGGCGCTGCGCCGCACCGCGCAGCGCGTCGATGACCAACTGCTGATCCACATGCAGGCGCACGCCATTCCCGGACCGTGGGCAGCGGGGGAAAGGGTTCTGGTCTGCCTGGACGCGCGCCCGGGCGGAGCGGCCCGCGTGCGCTATGCACGCAGGCTGGCCGACCGGCTGCGTGCGCCGTGGACGGCGCTGCACGTCGATAGCACTCGTTCGGCCAGCATGCCCGAGGACGACAAGGACCGGCTGGCGACGAACCTGCGCCTTGCCCAACAGCTTGGTGCCGAGGTGACCACCATTCCGGGTCAGAATGTGGCGCAGGACATCGTGCGTTATGCGACGGCGAACAATTTCACCCATATCGTGGTCGGCAGGCCGACCCGGTCGCGCTGGCGCGAATTGATCGAAGGCTCGCTCACCTATGATCTCATTCGCAATGCCGGCGACATCAGCGTCCATGTCATTTCGGGAACCGAACGCAACACAGAGACGGCGTTGAAGAGCGTCAGGACGGCGGACGAGCAGTGGCAGTTCCAAATCTGGCCTTATCTTCTGGCCACGGCCTATCTCATGGGCTCGCTCGCCTTTGCCGTCCTTCTCGATCAGTTTCTCGACGTCCGCAATCTGGCGATCATCTTTCTCATCGCGGTGCTGGCATCGGCGGTGACTGGCGGGCTCTGGCCGGCTCTGTATGCCTGTTTCGTCAGCGCCCTTGCGTTCAACTATTTCTTCCTGGAGCCGCGCTACACGCTGACCATCCGGGATCCGGAAAGCATTGTTGCACTTGGCGTGTTCCTCGTCGTTGCGGTGATTGCCAGCAATCTGACGGCGCGCGTGCAGCGGCAGGCTGTCGCTGCCCGCTCACGGGCGCGGGCGACCGAGGACATCTACCTTTTTTCAAAGAAGCTAGCCGGTGCCGGCACGCTCGACGACGTCCTCTGGGCCACCGCCTTCCAGATCGCCTCGATGCTGAAGCTGCGGGTGGTGCTGCTTCTGCCGGAAGACGGAACGATCACCGTCAAGGCCGGCTATCCGCCCGACGACACGCTAGCCGAGGCCGACATCGCCGCCGCCCGCTGGGCCTGGGAACACAACCGTGCCGCGGGTCGCGGCGCCGACACGCTTCCCGGCGCCAAGCGGCTCTATTTGCCCTTGCGGACGGGGCGTACGGCAATCGGTGTCGTCGGCCTCGACAATGACAAGCAGGGGCCGCTGCTGACGCCCGAGCAGCAGCGCCTGCTCGATGCGCTGGCCGACCAGGCAGCGGTCGCCATCGAGCGTATTCAACTGGTCGCCGACGTCGACCGCGCCAAGCTCGCAGCCGAGGCGGACCGGCTGCGCTCGGCGCTGCTTACCTCCATCTCGCATGATTTGAAGACGCCGCTCGCCGCCATCATGGGCGCGGCCGGCACGCTGAGGGAATTCGCACCGGCACTTCCCGAACATGACCGGGCAGAACTGCTGACGACCGTGCTCGATGAATCCGAGCGATTGAACCGCTTCATCGCCAATCTGCTCGACATGACCAAGATAGAGTCCGGCGCAATGGAGCCGAACTACGCCTTCCACTATGTCGGTGACATCGTCGGCTCTGCCTTGCAGAGAGCCAGGAAAATCATTGCCGAGCACAAGACCGAGACCGACATCCCATCAGATTTGCCGATGCTGAAGGTCGACCCCGTCCTGTTCGAGCAGGCGCTGTTCAATCTCCTCGACAATGCGGCGAAATATGCGCCGGCCGGTTCGACGATCCGCGTGCAGGGCTGGACCGACAACGGCTCCGTCCTCCTGCAGATCATGGATGAAGGGCCGGGCATTCCCCCTGGAGATCTGGAGCGGATTTTCGACACCTTTTACCGGGTGCGCAAGCGCGATCAGGTCCGTGCCGGCACCGGGCTCGGGCTGTCGATCTGCCGTGGCTTCATCGAGGCGATGGGTGGCACGATCACGGCGGCAAACCGAACCGATCGTTCGGGCGCGGTCTTCACTATCAAGATGCCGAAGCCGGCGAACCCGCCCAATTTCGACGCCTCGAATACGGACGATCTGGGTGACTTGGCATGACAAACTCGAACGTCAGGATACTGGTCGTCGATGACGAGCCGCCGATCCGCAAGCTGCTTCGCGTCGGGCTCGGCAGCCAGGGCTACGTGATCAGCGAGGCGCCGAACGCCAAGGTGGCGATCGAACTGATGGAGGCGGAGAAGCCGGACCTCGTCCTGCTCGACCTCGGCCTGCCCGGCATGAGCGGCCATGAGCTGCTGCGCAAATGGCGCGACGACGGTCTCGACATTCCGGTGGTCATTCTGTCCAGCCGCACCGACGAGGCCGGCATCGTCCAGGCTCTGGAACTTGGCGCCGACGACTATGTCACCAAACCCTTCGGTATGAACGAGTTGGTCGCACGCATCCGCGTGGCGTTGCGGCACAAGTTCCAGCAGCAGGGTGAAAAACCGGTGTTCCACACCGGTGACCTTAGCGTCGATCTGGTCAAGCGCATCGTCAAGGTCGAGGGCAAGGACGTAAAACTCTCGCCGAAGGAATATGATATCCTGCGCATCCTGGTGCAGCACGCCGGCAAGGTGCTGACCCACCATTTCCTGTTGAAGCAGGTCTGGGGCGATTCAACCGACGTGCAGTATCTCAGGGTCTATGTCCGGCAGCTCAGGCAAAAGATCGAGAAGAGCCCCGACCAGCCGCGTTACATCACCACCGATACCGGCGTCGGCTATCGCCTGCGCGAGGTCGAGTGAGCAGGTCAGGTTTTAGCCGATAGCTTCCCGCGGCTGACCAAGGGGCATGGATACTCGCAAGGCCGCCAGGCAGCCGACAATGCCGAGCGGCACAAAGGCAAGAAACAGCCAGGACGCGACATTCGCCGCTGCGTCGTGGTTCAGACCTTGCGAAAAACCGCTGGCATTGGCGACGATGCCGGCAAGTGCGGCACCCACGGCATAGCCGATGCGCTGCATGGTCGGCACCGCCGCCGAGGCGATGGTCTGCTCGCCCTCCGGGGCGGAGGCGACGATGACGCGCGTCAGGAACGGCCAGGCGATGCCGAAGCCGCCGCCTTGCAACAAGGCACAGATCAGGATCAGCGGGATGGAGCCCAGGGGTATCGTATAGGCGAAGCCGGCGATGCCGGCCGCGATCATCACCGCGCCGCCGATGATGATCAGCCGCTCGCGCTGCGGCGGCGCGTTGGCGACCAGGATCGACAGGATCGACCAGGCGATCGATTCGGCGGCAATGATGTAGCCGGTGGTCAGCAGCGGAATGTCGTGCAGGCTGGTCAGCAGCAGCGGCCCGTAGACACCGAAGGAACAGGTCGCCACAGAAAAGGCGGCAACCATGGTCATGCCGGCGCCGACAGGCGTGCGCCATGAGAACAGCCGCGCCGGGAACAGCCGCGAGCGCGGCTTCAGCGCGTCGATGTAAAAGAACAGCACCAGGCCAATGAGGCCGAGGGCCATCAGCAGCGAGGAGCGCAGCAAGGCGATGTCGACGCCGGCCGAGGCGATCAGCACCACGGCGACGGCAAGACAGCCAAGGGCCGCGAACGGGAAGGGCGCCGCCTTGCCGGTGCTCGTCCTGGGTTTCGTCGCTTCCGGCGTGTCGAGCACGATGAAGCTTGCCAGCGCCATGGCGGTGCCGCCGAGGGTGAAGATGCCGAAGGCCCAGCGCCATGACAACAACTCGGTCATGATCGCGCCGAGCAACGGTCCGCTGAAGGCGGCGACGCCCCAGATCGCCGACATGATGCCGAAAAGCTGCGGCCAGATGGCGCGCGAGAACAGCCGCTCGACCGAGACGAAGGCCAGCGACACCAGCGCACCGCCGCCAAGCCCTTCGATCAGGCGGCCGGCAAGGAACAATTGCATCGAAGGCGAGGTGGCGCAGATCAGCGCCCCAGCCGCGTAAAGCAGCGCGGCGACCACCATGTTGGTGCGCAGGGCAACATAGCTCACCAGTCGTCCGGCCGCTGCGCCGGCAACAATGGCACCGAGTTCATAGATGGCCAGCGACCAGCCGACGAGCTGCACGCCCGCCAATTCGCCGACCATGGCCGGCATCACCGTCGCCACCATCGTTTCGTTGGTGGCGTGCAACAGGATGCCGAGGCTGATGAAGCAGAAGCGCGCCAGGTCGCCGCTTGCCCACAATGCGCGCCAGTCGACCCTGTTTGTGCTGATTTTGGTCATTTCCACCCTTGCCTTCCATATCTCGACGCCAGCGCAGGACGCCAGAAGCCAGTGCGGGTTTCCGGCAGGACCATGCACATCGACAGCGCCGGATTGCGCGCCGCATCGAGGCGTTGTTGCGTTCGGGGCAGGCTTGTAAAACCTCAACCGCGATTGAGCTCAAGCGGTTTCTCGAGGATGGTTCGCGCGGCCGTCTTTTCGATCGGCGGCCTTTGTTGCAGCATCAGTTCGCGGTGCTGCGCAACTGGAACTGGCTGACGCCGATCGCGAGGTTCATGCCGGTCTGCGTCTGCAGGCTGAGTGGCTGCAAGGTGAAGGCCTGCGAGGAGCCGCCGACCAGAAGATTGGCGCCGGCGCCGACGGCCGCCGTCACCTCCGCGCTGGCGCCGATATAGTCGCCGGCCAACGCGCCCGGCGCATAGATGTTCTTCAGCGGCGTCAGCACGATCCACTGCATGACCGTCTGCTTCGTCGTGCCGATGTCGAGGCCGTATTTGTTGACGGCGCCGAAATAGGCTTCCGGCGCGAAGCTCTTGTCGGCGGGGTTGAAGGTGCAGCTCAAATCCTTGCTCGAGCCGAAAATGAAGCCGGTGCCGCCGCCTATGGCGCAATCGAGCGTGCCGAGCTCTATGCCCTGGTCCTGGGCTTGCGCCGCCCCGGCAAACACGGTGGCGATCACGGCAGCGGCAATGGCTGTCTTCGGCATGGCGGTCCCCTCAAAATCAAACAAACGGCGCGGAACCATCCTATCTGGTTCCGCGCCGCAGGGTGAGGGGTCATGGAGCGCATGGCTCCATGCATTCACTTGAACGAGTGGATCAGCTGGAGCGAGGTCACAGCCACGGCAAGGTTGACGCCGGTCTGCGCCTGGACGCTGAGCGGCTCCAGCATGAAGGCGCTGTCCAGGCCACCAACCAGCAGGTTGGCGCCGCCGCCGGTCACGACGCTCGCCTCGGCGTTGACGCCGTAGTAGCTGCCGGCGAGATCGCCACCGTCGCGATCGCGGGTCGCAGCCAGCACGGCCCAGACCAGCTGGCCCTGATGCGTCTGGCCGACATCGACGCCGATCTTGGAGATGACGCCCGTGTAAATCTCCGACGGTCCGTGATGGTGGGGGCGGAAGACGCAGGAGACGCCCTTGTTGGACGCGACGATGTAGCCGGTGCCGCCATCAATGGTGCAGTCGAGCGTGCCGAGTTGCAGCTTGCCGGCGCTGGCAGGGGCAACGGCGAAGACCGTCGTGGCGAGGGCAGCGGCGCAGGCGAGTTTCTTGATCATGGGAGGTCCTTTCGCAAATCACTTCTTAACAACGGATTGGGTGGGTAGACCGTTCCGCTGAAAACTTGGCGCGATCAAGGCAGGAGCCAACAGCTTGCTGCCGGGGTTAATGCGCGGTTGCCGGATTGACGGGTCAGCGCCACGCCTCCTTTCGGACGCGAAGGACAAGCACCTTGATTGGCGCGAAGCCGGCTGAAATCGATATCAGCTGACGCGGGCGAGGCCATCCTTGGCCGGCTGGTAGGTCGGATCAAGGTGAACGGCTTCGCGATAGGATTTCGCCGCCTTGGCCTTGTCGCCGCGCCGCTCGTAGATCAGCGCCTGGTTGGCCCAGGCCTCGGCATTCTTGCCGTCGAGCTTGATCGCCATGTTGAAGTCCGAAAAGGCATTGTCTTCGTCGTTGGTCGCCAGATAGGAGAGACCGCGGCCGTTATAGGGTTCGGCGGCGTCCGGCGCCAGCGAGATGGCCGTCGAGAAGTCCTCGATGGCGAATTTGTGCTGGCCCTGGCTCTGATAGATCAGGCCACGATTATGGTAGGCGCGCGCGTCGGTCGTGTCGAGCTGGATCGCCTTCTGGAAGTCGTTGAAGGCGTCCTGGGTGCGACCCGCCTTGCGATAGAGATTGCCACGGCCGATATAGGCGGCGTCATAATTGCCGTTGATCTGGATCGAACGGTTGTAGTCCTCGAGCGCGGCGGTCTGATTGCCGAGGAAGCGCTGGATAAGCGCGCGGTTCGAATAGGCCTGGAAGAAATTCGGGTTGAGCTGGATGGCCTGGTTGAAATCCTTGAGCGCCGCCTGGTACTGGCCGCCACGGCCATAGGCCGAGCCGCGCACATTGTAGCCTTCGGGATCCTGGGGATTGCGCTGGATGACCGCCGACAGCGAGGAGATGTTCTCGCTAGACCCTTGCGCCTTGTCGATGTTGTTGAATTCACCGGTCGGGCCGGCCGTTTGGCAACCGGCAAGCGCCAGTCCGGAGAGCAGAGCCGCTGTCAGGGCGAAACCACGCAATGCGGTCCCGCGCTCCACGCTTGTTGCGTTCATGTCTGCCCTGTCCTCACTTCAAGCCGCGTCGCTCAGGTCCGGTTCCCCCCTCCGGGCCGGGTCGCAATCAAAACAAAAAGGTGGCGGCGATTCCGCATCGCGCCACCTCTGATATCCTTCGAAAAGGACGAAAAATTGGCGTTAGAACCGCGGCGGACGCGGAGCACCACCTGGACCACCGGCGGCGCCGGCAGCAACCGGGCGCGGCGTCATCGGCAGCAGGCCTTCGCGCTGGGCGCGCTTGCGGGCCAGCTTGCGGGCGCGGCGGACGGCTTCAGCCTTTTCACGGGCGCGCTTCTCGGACGGCTTCTCGTAGTGACCGCGCATCTTCATTTCGCGGAAAATGCCTTCGCGCTGCATCTTCTTCTTGAGAGCGCGAAGCGCCTGATCAACGTTATTGTCGCGGACGAGTACCTGCACGGGCAATCCTGTCTTTCGGGTTTGATATCAACAGGCAAGCGGCCATAGCCACTAGCCTCCGCGGCGGTTTACACCACGAATTGGGGCGGCTGATAGCAGAATCATGCCGCGCTGTCCACAGCCGAAATGCACTTGGAGGCCAACCGTAGCCGGTTTGCCCCAGGATCAAGGGACCGACTAGGCCGTGGCAAGGTGAAGCCGCTCGAAATCCTCGAAGAACTCGCCGTAGTCGCAGGTGATCTCCTCGCCCGCGGCGATATCGCGGGTCGCGGTGGCTCCGCCATACTGTGAAAAATCCGTGTTTGGATTGCCGGCATGGTTCATGAAGCGCCCATTGTCGACTTCATAGACCATGAAACCCGGCCGGTCCGGGCTCGGATAGGCATAGCGGTCGAGCAATTCCCTAAGATGCGAGGGCGCTGCCTCGTATTTGTCCATCGGGATCAGCCGGTCGAAATCGGGATCGAGCCGCCAGATCGAAGCGCCTTTCCTGATGGGCTCGGCAGCGAAGACGCCGACGCCCTCGATTGCGCTCGCAGCCACATAGGTTCTGATCAGCATCATGTTTGCAGGACCGGTTTTGGCAAGAAGACCCGTTTCGACAGGAAACGGCATCGCCAAATCGCGGCGAAAAAGCAAGACCGCCGTCTGCCTGGCGGCTATGAACATGCCTATTCGCCGCGAAAAACCCATCACGTCCGGTTGATCGACACGCCGCCATCGGCCAGTAACGCCGTTCCTGTGGTGAAGCTCGAGGCGTCGGACGCCAGATAGAGCGCCGAGCGGGCGATCTCCTCCGGCACCGCGACACGCTTCAGTGCATGCAAACCCTCGACGAAGGCCCGCGATTCCGGAGTCTTGAAGGTTGCCGCCGGCGTGTCGGTGCCGCCGGGCAGCAGTGCGTTGACCCGCACGCCTTTCGGCCCGTATTCGGCGGCAAGCACCTGCGTCAGCCCGATCAGGCCGGCCTTGCTGGCGGCATAGCTGGTCATGCCAGGCATGCCGATGGTGTGGCCAACGAAGGTGGAGGTGAAGATCAGCGAACCGCCACCACGCTCGACCATCGCCGGCACCTGGTATTTGGCGCCGAGAAACGCGCTGGTGAGATTGGTGTCGAGCGTCTCGCGCCAGCCTTCCAGCGACAGTTCGGCTATCGGTCCCATCAGGCCGACGGCGCCGGCATTGTTGAACGCGATGTCGAGCCCACCGAACTTTTCGACCGCCGCATCGACAAGGGCTTTTGCATAGGCTTCGTCGCGGACATCGCCGGCAAGCGCGACAGCCATGCCATCGGCGTCCGCGATCTCGGCGACAAGTGCATCGAGCTCGGCCTGGCGGCGGGCGGCGACGATGATCTTGGCGCCTTCCTCGGCAAAGAGTTTTGCAGTGGCGCGGCCGATGCCGGAACTGGCGCCGGTGACGATGGCGACCTTGTTGGCGAGTGCGAACATTTTCTGCATCCTTGTCGTCGCGCCGGTCTAGCCGGCAATTGGATACTTGGTCGCAAATGGGGCGAGTCGGAGCCACCCGATACCTGCAAAGGCCGCGTCGCCCTAGCTACTGCCTCAGCAGCCAACCGAGCCGATCGAGCGAGAATGCGTAGCTGATGACGATGAGCAGGGCGACGATGATGCCCGTGATCGTGTAACCGGCGACATAGAATCCGGCAGCACCGCCAAACAGGATGACCAGTTCGAGCACCAGCCGCACCGCGCCGGGCACAGGTACCGGTGCGCGGCCCGACCGGCTTGGGTCGTTGAGTACCGCGAAGGTCCCCCACAGCACAGCCGCAATGAGCGGCAAGGCCAAGGCGAGGACCCAGCGCCACCATCCGTCGGAGAGGCTCCAGCCGGCGATGCCGAGGCCGAGCAAGGCGGCAAGCTCCAGCAGAAAGCGCAACGTCATATTCCACCAGGCGTTGCCCATATTCGTCCTCCCAAGTCTCGCGGCAGGCAGTGTGACTGAACGCAGCGATGGCAGCCAGATCGCATGCGTCTTTTTCGTCGTGGCGCAAAACGGCAAGCGCCGTCGCAAACAGCGCAAGGGTGGAAGCGCTGTTTCGCTAGTGATACACCTCGCGCGCCGGGACCGAATGAATGCCCAGCCGCTATTTGCGAGGCCAGGACGTTGAAGAAATATTCGGTATTCGCCATCGCCCGCGAGGCCATGCGCGGCCACAAGGGCTGGGAGGAACAATGGTCCTCGCCTGAGCCGAAGAAGGAATACGACGTCATCATCGTTGGCGCCGGCGGCCATGGCCTGGCCACCGCCTACTACCTTGCCACGGTGCACGGCATCACCAATGTCGCGGTGCTGGAAAAAGGCTGGCTCGGCGGCGGCAACACCGGCCGCAACACCACCATCATCCGCTCCAACTATCTCTATGACGAGAGCGCCGGCATCTACGACCACGCGCTGAAGCTGTGGGATGGGCTCAGCCAGGAGCTCAACTACAACGTCATGTATTCGGCACGCGGCGTCATGATGCTCGCCCACAATGTGCACGACATCCAGGTGCTGAAGCGCCACGTCCACGCCAACCGCCTGAACGGCATCGACAATGAATGGTTGTCGCCGGAGCAGGCAAAGGAATTCTGCCCGCCGCTCAACACCTCCAAAGACGCGCGCTATCCGGTGGTCGGGGCTGCGCTGCAGCGCCGTGGCGGTACGGCGCGCCACGATGCGGTTGCCTGGGGCTATGCGCGCGGCGCTTCGGCGCGCGGCGTGCACATCATCCAGAATTGCGAGGTCACAGGCGTCAAGCGGGCCGCCAACGGTGCGGTCATGGGCGTCGATACGACGCGCGGCTTCATCGGCGCCAAGAAGGTCGGCGTCGTTGCCGCCGGCCATTCCTCGGTCATCATGAACATGGCCGGCGTGCGCATGCCGCTGGAAAGCTATCCGCTGCAGGCGCTGGTGTCGGAGCCGGTCAAGCCGGTGGTGCCCTGCGTGGTGATGTCGAACACGGTGCACGCCTATATCTCGCAGTCCGACAAGGGCGAGCTGGTGATCGGCGCCGGCACCGACCAGTATGTCTCCTATTCGCAGACCGGCGGCCTGCACATATTGCAGCATACGCTGGACGCCATCTGCGAGATGTTCCCGATCTTTACGCGCATGAAGATGCTGCGCTCGTGGGGGGGCATCGTCGACGTCACGCCGGATCGATCGCCGATCCTGGCCAAGACGCCGGTGCCCGGCCTCTATGTCAATTGCGGCTGGGGCACGGGCGGCTTCAAGGCGACGCCGGGCTCCGGCCATGTCTTTGCCCATACGATTGCCAAAGACGATCCGCACCCGATCAACGCGCCTTTCACCATCGAGCGCTTCCGCACCGGCCGCCTCATCGACGAGGCGGCGGCGGCGGCGGTGGCGCACTGATGATGGCGCAGATGGCTGTGGCGATGCCGCTGATGCTGGCGGGGGAACAAGTGCTGGCGGGGGAACGGGGCATGTTCCATTTTCCGTCGGCGGACGAAGTCCGTACGCAGCCGATCAGCCGTGCCGGGAACGAAGCCAACTGGCCGTTTTCGGTCGACGAGGGCATGCTGGCCTGCGTCTGGAGCGGCGGCCAGAGGGTGGTTGTCTTCTTCGAGAACAGACCTTCCGATTTAGGCGTGGACGAGACATTCCAGCCACGTCAGGTGATCGTCACCACCGATCCGATGCAGCTTACCCTCGGCAATATGGCGTATCGCGACCTTTTTCGCCCAGCCGCAAGCGTGGAGGAGCGCATCCGGCTCGTCGCGCCGTTCGCGACGCTGGGACAGAAGCTTTGCGATCAACCGGCGGGCGCCCGCGTCGGCCACGGCGAATTGTAGGAACGAACCAAAATGCTTCTCATCCGCTGCCCCTATTGCGAGGAAGAGCGCCCGGAACTCGAGTTCCGCAACGCCGGCGAGGCGCATATCGCACGCTCGGCCAACATTGCTGGCGAGACCGACGACGATTTCGAAAAATTCTTCTTCATCCGCTCGAATCCCAAGGGCATCATTTATGAGCGCTGGCGGCACATGCACGGCTGCGCGCGCTTCTTCAATGCCGTGCGCGACACCGTCACCGACAAGTTCGTCATGACCTACAAGGCCGGCGAGCCGAAACCGTCCAAGCTCCCGGGAGTTGCCAAATGAGCGGCGCGTTCCGCATTCCCGGCGCCGGCCGCTTCAGCCAAGCCAAGACCGCGCGCTTCAGCTTCGACGGCCAGTCCTATGCCGGTATCGAGGGCGACACGCTAGCCTCGGCGCTGCTTGCCAATGGCGTCCATCTCGTCGGCCGCTCGTTCAAGTATCACCGTCCGCGCGGCATCTTGTCGGCGGGCGCCGAGGAGCCCAACGCGCTGGTCGAGATCAAGCGCGATGCGGCGCGCAAGACGCCAAATGTGCGGGCGACCGTGCAGGAGCTTTATGACGGGCTCGATGCGCAGTCGCAGAACCGCTGGCCGTCGCTGTCCTTCGACGTCGGTGCGGTCAACGACATCGCCTCGCCGCTGTTTTCGGCCGGCTTCTACTACAAGACCTTCATGTGGCCGAAGGCGGCGTGGAAGAGCCTCTACGAACCCAAGATCCGCGCCGCGGCCGGCCTTGGCGTTTCCCCGGACCAGCCGGATTCCGACCATTATTCATCGCGCTATGCGCATTGCGACGTGCTGGTGCTGGGTGGCGGTGCCGCCGGCATTGCGGCAGCATTGGCAGCGGCTGAAACGGGCGTGCGGGTCATCCTCGCCGACGAGCAGGCCGAGTTCGGCGGCAGCCTGCGTTTCGAGACCGGTGCGAAGATCGACGGCCAGGACGGTTTTGCCTGGGCACAGGCGGCAATCGCCCGACTGAGCGCGATGGACAATGTCCGCGTGCTCTCGCGCACGACGGCGTTCGGCTACTACGCGCAGAATTTCGTCGGGCTGGTCGAGCGTGTCAGCGATCATCTCTCGGCTCCCGGCCACGATCTGGCGCGCGAGCGGCTGTGGCAAGTTCGCGCCAAGCGCGTGGTGCTGGCCTCCGGGGCGATCGAGCGCCACATGGTGTTCGCCGACAACGACCGGCCGGGCATCATGCTGGCGGGTGCCGCGCGCACCTATCTGAACCACTATGGCGTCGCGGTCGGCAAAAATGTCGGCATCTACACCGCCAATGATTCCGCTTACGCGGCGGCGATCGACCTGAAGAAGGCCGGCGTCAACGTGGCGGCGATCGTCGATTTGCGTGACAATCCGACCGGTCCGGTGATCGACGAGGCGAGGGCGCTCGGCATCGAGGTCAATTTCGGCCGCGCGGTGATCCGCGCCGGCGGCAAGTTGCGCGTTTCCTCGATGACGGTGCAGCCGAAGAATGGTGGTGGCGAGCGCACCATCCCGGTCGACGCGATCCTGATGTCGGCCGGCTGGACGCCGTCAGTGCATCTGTTCTCGCAGTCGCGCGGCAAGGTTGCCTTCAACGACGAGACCAAGCGCTTCGTGCCGGGCACTTATGCGCAGGACTGCGTCTCGGTTGGCGCCTGCAATGGCACAGACGGGCTGTCTGCGACGGTGGACGAGGCCTATGCGGCTGGCGCCAAGGCGGCCAAGGATGCGGGCGCGAAAACCGCCAAGGGTACCAAGCCGAAGGTCGATGCCTCGGAGAGCTGGTCGCGCGGCATGCTGGGTGCGGCTCCCGGCGCCGGGCCGGACACGACGGTGAAAGCTTTCGTCGATTTCCAGAACGACGTCACTGCCAAGGATATCCGCCAGGCAGTGCACGAGGGCATGCGCTCGATCGAACACGTCAAGCGCTTCACCACCAACGGCATGGCGACCGACCAGGGCAAGACCTCCAACATGCATGGCCTGGCGATCGCCGCCGAGACGCTGGGCAAGCCGATCCCGGAAGTCGGCCTGACCACGTTCCGGGCGCCCTATACGCCGGTGACCTTTGGCGCGATCGTCAGCCATGCGCGCGGTCCATTGTTCGACCCGACACGCAAGACGGCGATCCATCCCTGGGCCGAGGCGCAAGGGGCGGTGTTTGAGGATGTCGGTCAGTGGAAGCGCGCCTGGTATTTCCCCAATGCGGGGGAAGACATGCACGCTGCCGTCGACCGCGAATGCGTCGCGGTGCGCAAGACGGCCGGCCTGTTCGACGCCTCGACGCTGGGCAAGATCGAAGTGGTCGGTCCTGACGCGGCGAAATTCATGGAACTGCTCTACACCAATCCGTGGGAGAAGCTGGAGCCGGGCCGCTGCCGCTATGGCATCATGCTGCGCGAGGACGGTTTCATCTATGATGACGGTGTCGTCGGCAGGCTGGCGCCGGACCGTTTCCATGTGACGACGACGACCGGCGGGGCGCCGCGCGTCATGAACCACATGGAGGACTATCTCCAGACCGAGTTCCCGCATCTCAATGTCTGGCTGACCTCGATCACCGAGCAATGGGCCGTCATTGCCGTGCAAGGCCCCAAGTCGCGTGACATCATCGCGCCGCTGGTTGAAGGCATCGACATGTCGGATGAGGCGCTGCCGCATATGTCGGTGCGCGAAGGCAAGATCTGCGGCGTGCCGACCAGGCTGTTCCGCATGTCGTTCACCGGTGAGCGCGGCTTCGAGGTCAACGTGCCTGCCGACTATGGCCAAGCCGTATGGGAAGCGCTGTGGGCTGAAGGGCAGAAGCACGGTGCGGCCGCCTATGGCACCGAGGCCATGCATGTGCTGCGCGCCGAAAAGGGCTACATCATCGTCGGGCAGGACACCGACGGCACGGTGACGCCGAACGATGCCGGCCTCGACTGGGCGGTCGGCAAGAAGAAGGCCGATTTCGTCGGCATCCGCGGCATGGCGCGGCCGGATCTGGTCGCCAAGGGCCGCAAGCAGCTGGTCGGCCTCAAGACCAAGGACCCCAAGGTGGTGCTGGAAGAAGGCGCGCAGATCGTCGAGGATCCGAAGCAGCCGATCCCGATGAAGATGATCGGCCATGTCACTTCGAGCTACTGGTCTGAAAATTGCGGCCGTTCGATCGCGTTGGCGCTGGTCGCCGGCGGCCGCGACCGCATGGGCGACACGCTCTATGTGCCGATGCCGAACGGGGTGATCGAAGTGGAGGTTGCCGGCATGGTGTTCTTCGACGAGACGGGAGGGCGCCTCAATGGCTAAGGCCGCTGCAAGAAAGACGGCTCCGGCTGCATCGCCTTCGGTAGAACGCCGTCCGGCGCTGGCTGGACGCAGCACTTCGGCGACCAGCGTCAAGGTCGAGGTGCTGCCGCCGGCTGAGCGCATGTCATTGCGTGCGCCGGAGGCTTCGGTTGCAGCGCTTTCGAAAGCGCTCGGCGTGACCTTGCCGAACAAGCCGAAGACGTCTGCCTCGAAGGGTGGGCGAACCGCCTTGTGGCTCGGCCCCGACGAATGGCTTGTTATCGACGAGGCCGGTAGCGATCCGCTCGCCGATTGCGCCAAGGTTTCCGTGCTGCACTCGGCGGTCGGCATCTCGCATCGCAACATTGCTATCGCCGTGACGGGCGCCGGGGCAGCAGCGACGATCAATGCGGGTTGTCCGCAGGATCTATCGCTCGACGTCTTCCCGGTGGGAGCAGCGTCGCGCACCATCCTGGGCAAGACGGAGATCGTGCTGCTGCGCACAGCCGCCGACACCTTCCGGGTTGAATGCTGGCGTTCCTTCTCGGACTATGTTTTTACTTTCCTGTCCGAGGGATCGCGCGACGCAGCGGTCTGAACTCGGAACGTTTTGCAGGGCACGCTCGTTTCTGCATCCGCACGCCGAGGGAGAATGCCGATGCCGTCGAATTCCGCGCCGAAGTCGCCGGTCAAGAAGACATCGGCCGTCCGCTCGCTCGAACATGAGCGGCACGAAGCGCCGAGCGCCGAAGAGGAACTCGAGGAAGGTCTCGAAGACACGTTCCCGGCCAGCGATCCGATATCGATCACCAGCACGTCCATTCCCGGCGCGCCCGCGAAACCCGGCAAGGCCAAGACCGTGCCCGGGCGCAAGAAGCGCAAGACGTAGAGCGGTTCATCGTTTCGCGGAAACGCCGAACCGCTCTATCTCGTCTGTTTTGGCGCAATTCCCAAGGGGAAGCGCAATGGCGCTTTTCCCGGGAAAACCGCTTCACACTTTTCCTGGAATTGCTCAATTTTTCCATCGGGCCAGGCTGCATCGGACCTTCTCAATCCCATTGGACATGCTATTTAAAGCGCTTTGGGAGATGAAAATGCCGACAAAAGCGATCGTTTGGGGCGAGAATGTCCACGAGCAGACCAATGCCGCGGTGCGCGACCTCTATCCCTTGGGGATGCATGGCACCATTGCCGCGGCACTCAACCAGGACAAGGGCATCGAGGCGACCACCGCCACCTTGCAGGAGCCCGAACATGGCCTGAGCGAGAAGCGCCTGGCGGCCACCGACGTGCTTTTGTGGTGGGGCCATGCGGCGCATGGCGACGTCAAGGACGAGATCGTCGAGCGGGTGCAGAAGCGGGTGTGGGAAGGCATGGGCCTGATCGTGCTCCATTCCGGCCACTACTCGAAGATTTTCAAGCGGCTGATGGGCACGCCCTGTTCGCTGAAATGGCGCGAGGCGGGCGAGCGCGAGCGCGTCTGGGCGATCAACCGCGGCCACCCGATCGCGCAAGGCATCGGCGAGTGCCTGGAGATCGGCGAGACCGAAATGTATGGCGAACCCTTCGCCGTGCCGGAGCCGCTCGAGACGGTGTTCGTCTCCTGGTACGAGGGCGGCGAGGTGTTCCGGTCAGGGCTGACCTACCAGCGCGGCGCAGGCAGGATCTTCTACTTCTCGCCCGGCCACGAGACCTATCCGATCTATCACAATGAGGGCGTGCAGCAGGTGCTGCGCAACGCGGTGCACTGGGCGCACAACCCGGCGCCGGCATGGTCCGGCATCACCAATGCGCCGAACGTGCCGACGGATGCGGCCAAGGAGAAGATCGTCCAGAAGGGGCTGCGCCTGCATGCCGATGGCGACAAGGGCCTGAGCTGATTGGGGCCTGAGCTGATTGGGGGCTTGAGTTAAGCGGGGGCTTGGGTTGATGCATCGAATTCTTCTGCTCGGCACCGGCGGCATCGCCGGGCATCATGTCGAGGAGTTTGCCGGAATTCCGGGCTGCAGCATCGTCGCTTGCGTCGACCAGGTGCCCGGCCGTGCGGCGGCGTTCGCCGCCGTCAGCAAGATCGACGATTTCTTCGAGAGCCTGGAAGCGGCGATCGCCTGGGGTCAGTTCGATGCCGCCATCAACGCGACGCCGGATGGGGCGCACATGGCGACGACGCTGGCGCTGCTTGCTCAGGGAAAGCATGTGTTTTGCGAAAAGCCGCTGGCGCCGAACCACGCCGACGCGCTTGCGATGACCGAAGCGGCCGAGGCAGCCGGGGTAGTCAACATGGTCAACCTCACCTACCGCAACTCACCGGCGATCCAGGAGGCACGGCGCATGGTTCAGGCCGGCGAGATCGGCGAGCTGCGCCATGTCGAGGCGAGCTACCGGCAAAGCTGGCTGGTCAGCCAATCGTGGGGCGACTGGCGGGTCGAGGACAAATGGTTGTGGCGCTTGTCGAGCCGGCACGGCTCGACCGGCGTGCTCGGCGATGTCGGCATTCATATCCTGGACTTCGCCACCTATGGGGCCGACCAGGATATCGTCAGTCTGCATGCCGATCTGGTGACGTTTCCGAAGGCCGAGGGCGATCGCATCGGCGACTATGTGCTGGATGCCAATGACAGCGTGGCGATGACAGCGCGGCTCAATTCCGGCGCGCTCGCCACGATCGTGGCGAGCCGCTACATGACCGGCCACGCCAACGATCTGTCGCTGGCCCTGCACGGCACCAGGGGCGCCATCAAGGTCGAGACCGACGGCAAGGTATCGAACCTGTCCGCCTGCCTGGATGGGGATGTCGATCTTCAGCGCTGGCAGATGCTGGCGCTGCCCAGTGTCAAGCGCAATGCCCGGCGCTTTGCCGACGCGCTGGATTCAGGCCGGAACGGCGAACCATCGTTCCGGCGCGCCGCAGACATGCAGAAGCTGATCGACGCGGCCTTCGAGAGTTCAGCGGCGAAGCTGCCGATCTCGATTGCCTGATATCCTGTCGTGGCCTTAACCCGGGCGGTCTGCTGTGAAGCGGTCAGCTGGCATTGCCATCGCGCCAGGCGGTCTGGCCCATCAGCCGGTTCATGGCGGAAAGGTACTCGTCTTCCGAGGTCGACCAGCGCAGCCTTGCCATTTCCTCGGTATCCGGACCGGCGAGATAGCGCAGTCGGTGCGACGGATCGGTCGCTGCCGCAAAGATCGTCGCAACCACCTGCTGTTCGTCCGCATCCGGGAACGGGTAGTTCATCATCGACTGCATCATGTGGTCGAAGTAGGGCTTGTACGTTGCCGGGACCGAAACGGCCTCTGACGCCGTCATGGTGTTGGAGGTGAAGCTGGTGGTGCGCATGGCTCCGGGTTCGACGAGCTTGACGAGGATGTTCTGCGATTCAAGCTCGTAGGACAGCGATTCCGACAGGCCTTCCACGGCATGCTTGGTCGCGGTGTATAGCGCCAGCAGCGGTACGGCGGCCAACCCGACGCCCGAGGTGATGTTGATGATGGTGCCGCCGCCCTGGTCACGCAAATGCGGGATCGCCGCCTGCATGACATTCATCATTCCAAAGACGTTGGTCTCGAAGATGCCGCGGATCGTCTCCTTCGCGGTGGCCTCGAAGATCGAGACGACACTGATGCCGGCATTGTTGACGACGGCGTTGATATGTCCGAAGCGCTCGATGCCAGCGGCAATCGCGGCCTCGATGCTTGCGGGATCGGTGACATCGAGCGGCAGCACAAGCATTTGATCGGCATGGTCGGCGGCGAGACTCTGGTCCGGCTTTCGCATTGTCGCGATAACGTTCCAGCCTTGGGTGGCGAAGTGCCTCGCCGTGGTCTTGCCGAGCCCGGACGAACAGCCGGTGATGAGGACGGTATTGGTCATTCACATAACTCCTTGAGGTTATGCGGCTGATCTATGTAAAGCGCTCTGGCTGATCTATAACGAGGAGTGCCAATTACATTACGGATCGTCTCATTTGGACCCTTTGACCGATATTATCGCCCTGTTGCGCCCAAAGACGCTGCTGCTCGGCAATCTTGCGGCAACCGGTGAGTGGGGCATCCGCTCGCCCTACCAGACCGATCCCACCTTCTATCTGGTGACCGAAGGTGAATGCTGGTTCCAGGCCGAGAATGCCGATGCCGTGCGGCTGTGCGCGGGGGATTACCTGCTGGCGGCGCAGCCGTGTTCCGCGTGTTTCGTCAGCCATATCGGCGCGAAGCTCGTTCTCTCCGACGCCGAGTTCAAGGAACGCAATACGATCGACAACGAAGTCCGGGTCGGCAGCAGGACAGAGGGCCCGACGACGCGCATACTTGGCGGCCTGATCATCTGCGATCCGGCCAATGCCGACCTGCTGTTCGGCCTGCTGCCGCGCTTCACTCATATCCGTGCGGCGGAAGATGTCGGTGAACGGCTCGCAGGCCTGATGCGTATCATCGTCGATGAAACGCATGCTGCCAGGCCGGCCAGGGACATGGTGCTGTCACGGTTGATCGAGGTGATGCTGATCGAAACGCTGCGTCGCGATGGCGCGCAACGCGCATCCCAGCCTCAGGGCCTGCTTGGCGGCCTCGCCGATCCGCAATTGGCCAAGGCACTGACCCACATCCATTCGAATGTCGGCAGGGCGTGGACGATTGCCGAGTTGGCGAAAACCGCCGGAATGTCGCGCTCGCGATTTGCCCGACGCTTCGTCGATGTCGTCGGGGCGGCACCGGTCGAATATTTGCTGTCATGGCGCATGGCGCTGGCCAAAGACGCACTGCTGCACAGTCAGAAGCCGCTCAGCCAGATCGCTGCCGATGTCGGCTATCAATCGCCAAGTGCTTTCAGCACCGCCTTCAGCGGCAAGGTCGGTTGCGCACCAACCCAGTATGCCGCTCGAAGCCGGGGCGAGACCATGCCCGGGGAAACCCGGGCGGGTATGCAATCAAACCTCAGAATGCGCTCGGCACAATCCACGGGTTGACGCTGATGCCGAGGCGCGGGCCCTTGCCTTCGGCGGTGTTTTCCGTGGCGCCCTTCTTCTCGACCGAGCCGGTCGAAGCGCAATCGAGCTTCACGTTGGTCTTGGTGTCGATGCAGGTTGCAGTCGGCGCATGCTTGACAGGGTGGGTGGTGTTGGCGGCAAAGGCCGAACCGGACAGTGCCAGCACGGCGGCGAGGGTGAGAAGGGTCTTTTTCATTGTCAGTCTCCGTTTTCAACGGGTGAATTTTTCTCGTACATGTACGATACTTCGTACAGATACGTCCGCCGGCCGCGAAGTTCAAGTCGAAACCGTACGCGTACGGTAAATTCTTTGTTAACCAAGAAATTCGCCCCAATTTGGCTGGGGTAGAGAGAAAACATGGAAACGAAAGGAACTGGCGTTCAGCAGTTGACCGGTGTCTCAGTCAGCGGTGGCACGTCTTGCGTGCTGAGCGTGGCAAGCGTGAAATCGCACATCCGCTTCACGAAAGCCTGCGGATCGCCGAAGGGGTAGAACGGAAAGGTGATGAGCAGCGAGATCGTGCCGTGGCCGACCGCCCAAAGCATGGTGGCGATGGCGCGCGGATCGCCTTGCAACTTGCCGGCGGCGACGCAGGCCTCGACCCGGCTGATCAGCGCTTTCATCGCCGGGTTGCCCTCTTCCATGTCCTCGTAGCTTCTGCCTTCCGGCAGCTTGGTCTTTTCGGTCATGAAGACAGTCCGGTATTCGTTGGGATTGCCAAGCCCGAAGGCGGCATATTCCGTCATCACTGCCTGCAAGGCCTCGATCGGATCGTCGGACGAATGCTCCTCGATGCGTCGGGCAAGCGTCTCGAACGCATCCTCGGCGAGCGCGAACAGGATGTCCTGCTTGTCGGCGAAATAGGAATAGACCGACATCGGGGCATAGCCGACCCGCTTGGCCAGTTTGCGGATGGTCAGCCCTTCATAGCCTTCTTCCTGGACGAGCTTATGGGCGGCTGCGACCAGCTCGGAGCGCTGTTCTGCCTTTTGTTTCTCGCGGCGGGTCTGGACGCTCGGCGGCAAGATCTCGTGCCTTCGTTGGGATGGTGCGTGGCTAAATTATATACGCTGTACGAAAACGAACAAGGGCGCGGGAAGTTCCCAAACGGCAGGTGTCAGATCGCGCCGACGCCGCCGTCGACGGCCAGTGCATGGCCGGTCATGAAGGAGTTTGCGGGGTCGGCGGCGAACAGGATGGCGGTGGTGATTTCGTCGACTTCGGCCACCCGCTTCATCGGCACGCCGCGCGTCAGCTCGGCCAACGCCTCTTCTTCCGGCACGCCGGAGACGCGCACGAAGCCGTCCACCATCGCCGTCCTGGTGTGGGCGGGGCAGATCGCGTTGATCCGCACACCCTTGGTTGCGTATTCGGCCGCCGCCGATTTTGTCAGCCCGACGACGCCATGCTTGGCGGCCGCATAGACCGAAAGTTTTGGCGCGCCGACCAGCCCGGCGACCGAGGCGATGTTGACGATGGCGCCGCCCTTGCCGTTCGCCTTGAACTGCCGTTCCATCTGCGGAATCTGGTGCTTCATGGCATAGAACACGCCGAGCAGGTCGATCTCCAGGACGCGGCGGGCCTCGTCCGATTCGACCTGCGGCAGACGCACGAAGCTCTGGACGATGCCGGCATTGTTGACGGCGATGTCCAGCCGGCCGAATTTTTCGACCGCCAGCCTGACCAGATCCTCCGACAAGCCTTCGTCCGCTATGTTGCCGGCGAGGATCGCCGTCTCGACCTGCAGCGTGCCTGCAAGATCGGCGAGTGCCTTTTCGTCGATGTCCGATAGCACCAGCTTTGCGCCTTCAGCGGCAAAGCCTTTCGCCGCACCTCGGCCGAGCCCGCCGGCAGCACCCGTGATCAGCACCGTTGCTCCGTCGAAGCGGCCCATCACGCCTCCTTGTCGATCAGTTTGGCGGCAAGATGCGAAAGCAGCTTTACTGCCTCGCCATAGGTCCTGGCTTTTTCCGGATTGGAGGCGTTACCGTCCAGCGCCCGCTTGAAGACGCCCTGGCAGATCGCAGCCAGCCGGAAGAAGGAAAAGGCGAGGAAGAACGTCCAGTTGCCGATCCCGGTGAGCCCGCGCCGCCGGCAGTAGCTGGCGACGTAGTCCTCCTCGGAAGGCAGGCCGAGTGCGGAACGGTCGACACCGCCCAGGCCGCGAAAATCCGACGCGTGCGGCAGCCGCCATTGCATGCACTGATAGGCGATATCTGCGAAGGGGTGGCCAAGCGTCGACAGTTCCCAGTCGAGCACCGCCAGAACCTGGGGCCGATCGGAAGCGAAGATCAGATTGTCCAGCCGGTAGTCGCCATGCACCAACGAGACACGGCCGTCATCTGCGGGCATATGCGTTTCCAGCCAGGCGATCAGCCGGTCCATGTCGGCGACAGTGCCGGTTTCCGAGGCGCGGTACTGGCTGGTCCAGCGCGCCAGCTGGCGCTCGAAATAATTGCCCGGCCGGCCGAAATCGCCGAGCCCCACGGCCTCGACATCGACATCGTGCAGCGCGGCGAGAGTGTCGTTCATGGCATCGTAGATGGCGGCGCGTTCTTCGTTGCCGCCTGCCTCCGGCAGCGCCGGATCCCAGAAAATGCGGCCGTCGAGGAAATCCATCACGTAGAACATGCGGCCGATCGGCGAAGCTTCGTCGGAAAGATGCAGCATCTGCGGCACAGGTACGGCGGTGCCGGCAAGTGCGCCCATCACTCTGAATTCGCGGTCGACCTGATGCGCCGATTTCAACAACTGCCCCGGCGGCTTGGCGCGCAGCACGTAGCGGCCGCTTGCCGCCGTCATGAGATAGGTCGGGTTCGATTGGCCGGATTTGAATTTTTCGATTGCAGCAAGCCCGGAAAAGCCCGGTATGTTCGCCTCGAGGTAAGGCGCAAGCGCTGCCTGGTCGAGAACGTTCGGATCGCTCATGCCGTCTCGGGCTGGCGTTCGATCAGGGTCAGCGTCAGCCAGCGCGCGGTCAGCGCCGGTTTCTTCGAACCCTCGATCTCGATCGTCACATCATGCGACGTCTGCACCCAGCCCGACGGCCTGACCTTGACGTCGGCCAGCACGAAACGGGTGCGGATGCGCGCGCCGGTCTTCACCGGCGCCAGGAAGCGCAGCGAATCGAAGCCATGGTTGACGCCCATCTTGCTGTTTTCCAGTGGCGGCATCGTCTCGAAGGTCATGGCGGACAACAGCGACAGCGACAGGAAGCCGTGCGCGATGGTGCCGCCGAACGGCGTCTCGCGCATCGCCCGCTCCGGGTCGCAGTGGATGAACTGGTGGTCGTCGGTGGCGTCGGCGAACTGGTCGATCATGCGTTGCGTGACCACCCGCCACGGCGACACGCCAACCTCCTTGCCAACATTGGCCAGAAGCACATCGAGACTGATCGGTTCCACGCTCATGTCCTCCAGTTCACCTCCGGCTTCTGTGGCCGGAAAATGTCATTCCTTGAACAGCGTCAGCCCATGCTGCACCGACTGTCCGCCGTCGATCGGCAGGATGGCTCCGGTGACATAGCTGCCTGCACGGCTGCACAAATAGAGCGTTGCGCCGGCAATGTCATCCGGCGCCCCGATACGGCCGATCGGAACATGGCTGCCGACATGTCTGGCCTGTTCTTGCGTGCCGGTGGCAAACGCCGTCATGCGGCTCTGGAAGGGGCCGGGGGCGAAAGCGTTGACGGTGATGCGGCGGGCGGCGAACTCGAGCGCCAGTGTGCGCGTCAGATGATGAACCGCGGCCTTCGAGGCGGTGTAGGAGTAGGCGTCGTCGGCCAGCGGCTGTGTGCCCATCACCGAACCGAGGTTGATCACCCTGGCCGGATCGGCGTCGCTGGCGGCGGCATCGAGCAGCGGCAGCAATTCGCGCGTCAGATGGAAGACCGCGGTGACGTTGACACCGAGCACCTTGGCCCATGCTGAATAGGGAAAGCTCTCCAATGGCGCGCCCCAGGAGACGCCGGCGTTGTTGACGAGAATATTGAGTTTCCCGGTCCGCGCCTTGACCTCGGCGACGAGTGCGGCAATGCCGGCTTCGCTGGAGACATCGCCGGCAAAGCCTTCCGCCCGGCCCGGTGCACCAAGTTCGTTCAACTCGGCAGCGACCTTGATGCAGTCATCGCCCTTGCGCGACGCGATCATCACACTGGCGCCGGCCTGCACCAACGCGGTCGCCGCCATGCGGCCGATACCGGTCGCGGCACCCGTCACCAGCGCGGTTTTGCCGGCCACCGAAAACAGCTCGTCCAGATAGCTCATCACAATCCTCAGTGCTCGGCATGCGGGCAAAACAGTTCGCGTTGACAAGGCTATCCGAAGTACGGTCATCCTTGCCACTGACAAAATGCCTGGCGTGTATGAAGGGTTAGCGACCGATGACGGAGATGAATCTCGGCATGACCGAGCGGCTGAAGCCGATCCACGCGCGCGTCGCCGCCATGGTGCGCGACGAAATCATGCCGCTCGACAAGGAGTTTCTGGGCGAAGTGGGCAAGGAAGGCGACCGCTGGGTCTATAGTGCGCGCCAGAGCGAGATCCTCGAAGGGCTGAAGAAGACCGCAAGAGAGCGCGGCCTATGGAATTTCTGGCTGACCGGTTCTGAACGCGGCTACGGCCTTTCCACCGTCGAATATGCCTATCTGGCCGAGGAGATGGGCAAGGCGCATCTCGGCGCCGAGACCTTCAACTGCTCGGCGCCCGACACCGGCAATATGGAGGTGCTGGAGCGGTACGGCTCGGCCGACCACAAGAAAGAATGGCTGGAGCCGCTGCTCGACGGCAAGATACGCTCGGCCTATCTGATGACCGAGCCGGACGTCGCCTCGTCCGACGCCACGAACATCGCCATGCGCTGCGAACGCCAGGGCGACGACTATGTGCTCAACGGCGAGAAATGGTGGGCCTCAGGGGCCGGCGATCCACGCTGCGCCATCTACATCGTCATGGTCCGGACCGGCGGCGATGAAGAGCCGCAGCACCGTCGTCATTCGATGATCCTGGTGCCATCAGACACCAAAGGCGTGACCAAGGTGCGAGCGATGCAGGTCTATGGCGATGACGATGCGCCGCATGGCCATATGCACCTTCGCTTCGACAATGTGCGGATACCGGCGTCGAACCTGATTCTCGGCGAGGGCAGGGGGTTCGAGATCGCGCAAGGGCGGCTCGGTCCCGGCCGCATCCATCACTGCATGCGAGCCATTGGCCAGGCCGAGATGGCGCTGGAGATGCTGTGCCAGCGTTCCGTGCGCCGCGAGGCCTTCAGTCAGCCCCTGGCAAAGCTCGGCGCCAATTTCGACATCATCGCCGAATGCCGCATGGAGATCGAGATGGCCCGCCTGCTCTGCCTCAAGGCGGCGTGGATGATCGACCAGGGCGATGCGCGCGCCGCGGCTCCCTGGATCAGCCAGATCAAGGTGATCGCACCCCGCGTTGCGCTCAAGGTCACCGACGAGGCAGTGCAGATGTTCGGCGCGCAAGGCATCAGCCAGGACACGCCGCTGGCGCGGTCGTGGACGCATCTGCGCACATTGCGCCTTGCCGACGGGCCTGACGCCGTGCATCGCCGGCAGGTGGCGCGCACCGAGCTGAAAAAATATACGCAGGAAAAGGTCTGAGCGCCGGCATCGTCATCAGGCGATGCCGACAGGTCCAAGCAAGGAGTGTTCCAATGACCGTCCCCTCCGAAATGAAGGCGCTGTTGCTGGTCGGCGATGGCTACACCAGGACGCCGAGCGGCAGTGTGCTGGAGGCGATGGAGCCCTATCTCGAGCCGGGCAACATCGCGGTGCCGACACCCGGGCCGACGCAGGTGCTGATCAAGGTCAGCCTCGCCTCGATCAACCCGTCCGATATCGCCTTCATCAAGGGCCAGTACGGCCAGCCGCGCGCCAAGGGCCAGCCGGCCGGTTTCGAGGGTGTCGGCACCGTCGTCGCCAGCGGTGACGAGCCCTATCCCAAAAGCCTGATCGGCAAGCGCGTTGCTTTTGCCACCGGCGTCAGCAACTGGGGCTCATGGGCCGACTATGCCGTCGCCGAGGCTGCTGCCTGCATCCCGTTGCTCGACACGGTCCGCGACGAGGATGGCGCGGCGATGATCGTCAACCCGCTCACCGCGCTCGCGATGTTCGACATCGTCAAACAGGAAGGCGAAAAGGCTTTCGTCATGACCGCGGGCGCCAGCCAGCTCTGCAAGCTGATCATCGGCCTGGCCAGGGAAGAGGGGTTCCAGCCAATCGTCACCGTGCGCCGCGACGATCAGATCGCGACGTTGAAAGCGCTTGGCGCGGCGCACGTCCTCAACGAAAAGGCGCCGGATTTCAAGACGGCTTTGCGCGAGGTGATGAAGACCGAACAGCCGCGCATCTTCCTTGACGCGGTGACCGGGCCGTTGGCCTCCGCCATCTTCGACGCCATGCCCAAGCGTTCGCGCTGGATCATCTACGGGCGGCTCGATCCCGAAGCCACTGTTATCCGCGAGCCCGGCCAACTGATCTTCCAGCACAAGCATATCGAAGGTTTTTGGCTGAGCGAGTGGATGCGCCAGTTCCGCGATCGCCGTGGCCCGGCGATCCTGGAAGCGCAAAAGCGGTTCTCCGACGGGCGCTGGTCGACCGACGTGACAGCGGTGGTGCCGCTTGCCGAAGCCATGGCGCGGCTGCCGGCCGAACTGGCCAAGCCCAACGGCAAGGTGTTCATCCGGCCTTGAACGAGAATGGCTGGGCGAGAGGAAGTCCGGTATCTGCAAAAAAGGGGCTGCTTGTGAGAAAATGGTGGTTTGTCCCGATCGTGCTGATGTCGATGGCCTGTACCATTGGTGCACAAGCCGCCGAAAAGTTCCCGCCGTTTTGGCGCAAGGCGATGACGAACGATCCGAATACGAATTACTTTCTCAAGAAATATTCCACCCCTCTGGATGATCCTGCCGGGACCGCGGTCAGGAACATCATGCTGGCGCGGGTCACCGGCGCCGCATGTCAGTCCTCTAGACTCAACAAGGCCAAGATCAAAGCCTATCGCGACAGGATGATCGGCCCGCTGACGCCTGAGCAACTCAAAGCGGCCGCATTCGAGGGTGGTAGTGCGCTGCGCAGGTTCAACTATCAGGATCTCGCCTACCTTTGTGCCGGCATCGACTATCAATTTGGTCCGAAAGGGGTGCTGATCGCCGGCGCTGTTTCAGTGGGCGAAGGCGAGCCAAAATATCCCTATGATCCACGCAACCCCTATTTTCGTCTGCCTGAATTCACCGGCGATTGATCGGGTCGTCTGCCTCGCGGCGGCGATCGCGAAGGTGGAATCTGGCGTTCGCGGCGAATGAGGTGTGGCCTTTTGCGTTCATCAAGCCCCCTATGCCACGCCGCTTTGTCCGTGATATGCCGCCGCCATCGATTGCCGGGACAGGGTTGGACTGAACTTGTTCCGGGGTGGTGTGGGGTGCCTTGATGACGATTTCCAAGCCGGTTTTTGACCGTTTGGGTTTTGGCCTGTGGATCGGAGCGTTTCTAGTCGTTCTTGTCTTGGTTCTGTGGTCGCCCCACACACGGACGGTATGGAAGGCCTATATAGGCGGCAGCGAGGCGCTTCTGGCCGGTCTGCCCCTCTACGACACCCAATCCGAGATGGGGTATCTGTACGCGCCGGCCTTTGCAGCGCTCTATATTCCAATCGTCAAACTCGGTCCGCATCTGGGCGGCGTGGTGTGGCACACCCTTGGCTTCGCGGTGCTGACCTACGCCGCGATGCGGCAGGTGCGCAAGCTTGGCGGCGGCGAATTGATGTGGCTGCTTTCTTTCGGCCTTTTCCTCGCTTTGCCGATGGCGGCGGGGGCGATCCGCAACGGGCAGGCAACGATCCTTTTGACCGGCGCCTGTTGGCTTCTCACATTGTCGGCGCTGGAAGGGCGGCGGGCGGAGACGTTCTTCTGGGCCTCGCTTGCCATCATCGCCAAGCCGACCGCGATCATAATGGTGTTGTTGGTAGGAGCCCTTCGGCTCCGGTTGATACCGGTGCTGGTGCTGGCGGTGCTGTTCGTGCTGGCGCTGCCTTACGCTTTCGCTCCCGCCGCCTATCTCAACGATCAGTATCGTGTCTTCGCCCAGATGCTGACCTCTATGGCCGTCGACAACACCAGCCATTTCGTGCCCACCGATTTCACGGCGCCATTCACCAGAATGGGGCTGCCGATTCCGGAATTCGGTGCCACGATCGTGCGCATCATCATGGCCCTATTTACGCTCTCGGCGGTCATCTGGTTCGACCGCAAGCTCGAACGCGGACCGGCGGGGCTGGCGATCTTCCTGACGGCCACTTTCTACATGTGCGTCTTCAACCCGCGCGTCGAGCCCAACACCTATGCGATGATCGCCGTACCCGCCGGTCTCGCCATCGCGCTGTTGTGGCGCGAAGAACGAGGGGGCGCTCTCGCCTCAGTGCTGTCCACGGTGTTGTTCCTGACCGGGCTGAGCGGCGTCGAGCGCCATGTGCACGATTTCCTCTTCCCCTGGTTCCGGCCTATCGCGGTCACTCTCATTGCCGGTTCGCTGATCTGGTGGTTCTGGGCCAAGGCAAGGGACAAGGTGGTGAATGCGGGGATCGCTAATGGCTGATTTGCGGCCGACACTCGACATCGTCGCGCCGTTCTTCAACGAGGCGCCATCGGCATCGGCCTTCGCGCGCCTGCTCGGCGAGCTCGAAGCGGCCGTGACACCGCGCTTCGGCATGACGGTGCACAAGATACTGGTCGACGACGGCAGCCGTGACGACGGCGCCGGACGGTTCTCGCAGGCACTGACTGGGTCGTGGGAGATCGTGCGCCTCAGCCGTAATTTCGGCAAGGAAGTCGCTGTACTCGCCGGCCTCGACCAGTCGCGCGGCGACATGGTGCTGATCATGGACGCCGACCTCCAGCATTCCCTGGACATCAGCCTGAAGCTTATCGCCGAGCTGGTGGGCCATCCGGACATCGACGTCGTCTATGCGCAGAACGACCGTCGCGAGGCGAGCTGGCGGCGCAGCCAACTGGCCCGGCTTTTCTACAGCCTCATCAACTCGAGCCAGCGTTTCGACATTCCCGAAAATGCCGGCGACTTTCGCGTCATGCGCGGCGCTGTCGCGCGCGCGCTGACCAGCCTGCGTGACAAGCGGCGCTTCAACAAGGGCCTGTTCGCCTGGGCGGGCTTTCGCCAGAAGGCGTTGCCCTATTCACCGGAAGGCCGTGCCAGCGGCACGTCGAAGTGGAGCCGGCTTAACCTGATCGCCTTCTCGCTGGAGGGTTTCACCTCGTTTTCCGTCATTCCGCTGCGCCTGATCAGCCTTAGCGGGCTGCTCGCGGCGTTGGCCGGCGGGATCTACGGCGCCAAGGTGTTCTTCGAGGTGATCTTCTACGGAATTGCCGTTCCGGGCTACCCCAGCCTGCTGGTCGCCGTCGTCCTGCTCGGCGGCCTCAACCTAACCCTGCTTGGCCTGATCGGCGAATATGTCTGGGTCACGCTCAGCGAGAGCAAGGATCGACCGGTCTATCTCGTGCGCGATGTCGTGCGCAGCGAGGTCTCCGCCGACAGGCCGGAGCCGGGCGCTTCCGACAGATGACGCGGCGTATCCGCCTGATCGCCGACGACTATGGCCTGGCGTCCGGCGTTTCCGCCGGGATTCTCGACCTGCTCGATCGCGGCCGCCTGACCGGCACCAGCTGCATGACCGGCTTTCCGGAGTGGGCGGGAGAGGCGGCGCGCATCAAACCTCTGTGCGGCCGTGTCGCGGTCGGGCTGCATCTCACGTTGACCGACCAGCCGGCGGTCACCGGCCGGTCGAGCCTGGCGCCGGAAGGTCGGCTGCCGCCGCTCCGCGCGCTGGCCTTGCCTGTTCTGCGCGGCCGCATCGACGATCGCGATGTCCATGCCGAGCTCGAAGCCCAGTACAGCCGCTTCGTCGAGGCGCTCGGGCGCCGCCCCGATTTCGTCGACGGGCATCAGCATGTGCATTTCCTTCCCGTCGTGCGCACATGGCTGCGCGCGCGCCTTGGCGAAGGAAGCGACAGGCCGGCGCTGCGCGGCGCCCCGGCACTGGCGGGCCAATTCGCCTCGGTGCCGAAAGTAGCTGCTATTGCTGCGCTCGCCGCCGGCTTCAACCGGTCGATGCGGCGCGCCGGCTTCACCCTTTTCGAGCCGCTCACCGGCATCTATGACTGGCGGCAACCCGAAAATTTCGCTTCCGTGCTGCAGGCCGCAGTCGAGGCATTGCCGGAACGCGGGCTGTTCATGTGCCACCCCGGCCATGTCGACGAGACGCTGCGCGCGCGCGACACGATGCAAAGCGTGCGCGAGGTCGAATTCGCGGTTCTGGCATCGGACGCGTTCGGCGCCAGCCTGGCCCGCGCCGATGTCACAATCATGGATGGCAAGGGATGAGCGACGCCGAGCGGCCCCCGCGTTCGACCGGCAACAAGATCGTCCGCTTTGCCATTGTCGGGCTTGCCAACACAGCCATCGACCTTGCCAGCTTCTTCCTACTGCTCAAGCTCGGGGTTTCGCCGCTGCCCGCCAACATCGCTGCCTGGTTCATCGCCGTCACCTTCTCGTTCGCGGCGAATGGCTTCTGGTCGTTCGAGCGCAATCGAGCCATCCGGCTGCATGACGCGTTCCTTCGCTTCGCCTCGCTTGGGGGGCTGATTTCGCTCGGCGTCTCCAGCCTTTCGATCGCGCTGTTCGCCGGCATCGCCGGGGTGTGGCCGGCAAAGATCGGCGGTGTCGTGGTGGCGGCGGTGCTGAATTTCCTCGCCGCGCGCTGGTCGATCGAAGGCCGATTGCTGAAGTAGCGGCGGAAAACCGCCACACACTTTCCTGGAATGTCTCTATTCCGCGGGCTCTACATTGGTGTAGGCGGCTTCCTCGAGCTCGCGCTTCAGCCGCGCTTCCTCATGGGTTTTCGGCGTGACGAAGCGGCCAAGCAGGAGATAGGCGACCGGCGTCAGGAACAGCGTCGAGACGGTGGCCAGCCCCAATCCGCCAACGATGACCCAGCCAAGTGCGACGCGCGCCTCGGCACCGGCGCCGCTCGCCAGAACCAGTGGCAAGCCGCCGAGCACGGTGCAGATCATCGTCATCATTACCGGCCGCACGCGGATGATCGAGGCCTGCTCGATCGCTTCGCGCACGCCAAGCCCGCGATCGCGCAGCTGGTTGGCGAATTCGACGATGAGGATGCCGTTCTTGGCCATGACGCCGACCAGCAGCACCAGGCCGATCTGGCTGTAGGCGTTGAGACTGGTGCCGCTGAGGAGCAGCGCAAAGATCGCGCAGGCGAGGCCAAGCGGCACCGTCGCCATGATGATGACTGCGCTGACGAAGCTTTCGAACTGGGCGGCCAGCACCAATAGAATGATGACCAGCGCGAAGCCGAAGATGGTGATCATGGCGCTGTTGGTCTCGCCCAGCGTCGCTGCCTCGGCCAATGGCAGGATGCGGCTGCCCGCAGGCAGCAGCGGTGTGGCGATTTCTTCGGCACGGGTCAGCGCATCGCCGAGCGCGAAGTCGCCGTTGAGGTTGGATGTGATGGCCACCGACGGTTGTTGCTGTTCGCGCGACAGCGATGGCGGCACGGCACGTTCGGTCAGCGTGGCGATGGTCGACATCGGCACGAAGCGGCCATCGGCCGTTTTCAAGAAGATGTTTTCCAGATCGGTCGGGTCGTTGATCGGATTGGTGGTCGAGACAAGCTTCACGCCATAGCTGCGGTCGGCGATGTAGACGTCGACGACGTCGTTGCCGTCGAGCATGGCCTGCAAGGTGTTGGCCAGCCCGGTGATGTCGATGCCGAGGTCGGAGGCGCGCTCGCGGTCGATGGCCACCGCCAGCTGCGGCTGCGTCGGGTCGATGGACAGGCGCGGGGTCTGGAAGCGCGGGTCCTTCTGCATCTCGGCGATGATCTTCACCGCCGCGTCGCCGAGCGCCTTGCGGTCGTTGCCGACCAGCGCGAATTGCAGGCCGTTGCCGGCACCGCGGATACCGAGGCTGTTGGGCTGCACCGGGAAGATGCGCACGCTCGGCACCTGCCTGGTCAGCCGGCTGATCTCGGCCATGATCTCCTGCTGGCTGCGGCTGCGCTCGTTCCACGGCGCCAGCGTCATCACCATGAAGCCGGAGTTGTAGGAACCGTTCTGGCCGGCGTTCTCGAAGGTGCTGCGGATTTCGCCGGAATCGCGCATCGGCTGGATCAGCTTCTCGATCTTCTGCATCTGCTGGGTGGTGTAGTCGAGGCTGACGCCTTGCGGGGCGCTGATGCGCAACAGCACGGCGGCGCGGTCCTCGGTCGGCGTCAGTTCCTGGCGGATGGTGCCGAACAGCGTGAAGGCGGTGCCGGCAAACAGCACCGCGACTAGGAGCACGATCCACGGCGCATCGAGGCAAGCGTGCAGGCCGCGTCTGTAGGCTGCATTCAGCGCGCCGCCGATGCGGGCGCCGATGCCGTGGCCGCCTTCGTGGTGGAGCGATGCGCTGGTCAGCATGCGCGAAGCGAGCATCGGACAAAGTGTGAGTGCCACCACGCAGGACAAAAGCACCGACATGGCAAGCACGAAGCCGAATTCGCGGAACAGCCCGCCGGTCTGGCCGGGCAGGAACGAGATCGGCACGAAGACGGCGACCAGCGTGAGCGTGGTGGCAATGACGGCGAAGAATACCTCCTGGGCGCCGAGCACGGCGGCCGCGCGTGGTCCCATGCCTTCGTTGCGTCGTCGCACGATGTTTTCGAGCACAACGATGGCATCGTCGACAACCAGTCCCGTCGCCAGCACCAGAGCGAGCAGGGTCAGGATGTTGACCGAGAAGCCGGCCAGATAGATGGCGGCGATGGTGCCGATCATGGCGACCGGCATCGACAGGCCGGGGATCAGCGTCGCGCGCCAGTCGAGCAGAAACACATAGATGACGATCAGCACCATGGTCACGGACAGGCCAAGCGCGATCTCGACCTCGTGCACCGCACCCTTGACGAAGACGGCGTCGTCGCTGGTGATCTTGATCGACATGCCCTTGGGCAGGTTTTCCTGCAACTTGGCGACGGCGGCCTGGACACCGGTCGAGATGTCCAGCGTGTTCGATTCCGCCTGGCGGATGATGCCGATGCCAATGCCGGTCTTGCCATCCGAACGCAGCGTGGTCTGGCCGACATCGGGGCCGAGCGTGACGGTGGCGACGTCGCGGATCCGCGTCGTGCCGCCGACGATGATGTTTTCGAATTCTTCCGGTGTGGTCACGTCGGCGGTCGTGCGAACGATCAGATCCTGATTGGTCGTGGTGATCGAACCGGCCGGTGAATCGAAGGCAACAGAGGCAAGCGCCGCCCTGAGATCGGCAACCGTAAAACCAAGGCTGGCCAGCTTGTTCTGGTCGACATCGATGCGGAAGATCTTGTCGCGGTCGCCGTAGACCTGGACGTCGGCAACGCCAGGCACGGCGGCCAGCTCGTCCTCGATCTGGTCCTGTACCACCACGGTCATGTCCTGGATCGACATGTTGTCGGCGGTCACTGCCAATCGCATCACTGCGTCGGAATTGGCATCGGCCTTGACGATGCGCGGCGGATCGGCGGTGTCCGGCATCTGGTTGGCGACGCGGCCGACGGCATCACGCACGTCCGAGGCGGCGACATTGAGGTCGACACCATCGTTGAACTCGATGGTGACTCGGCTCGAGCCGAATGAAGAAGAAGACGAAATCGACTTGACGCCGGAGACCCGGGCGACGGCGCCCTCGATCGTGTCGGTCAGTTCGCGGTCGACGGTTTCGGCAGCCGCTCCTTCGAAGGCGGTGGAAACAGTGACGACCGCACGATCGACGTCAGGCAGTTCGCGGATTTCGACGCCGTAGAAGGCGGCGAGGCCGGCAACGGCAATGAGGGTGTTCAGCACGAAGGCCATCACCGGCCTGCGGATGAACAGCGCGGTGAAGCCGGTATCGCTGGCGGCGTTGATGGTTCCGGTCATGAGCCTTTGGCCGCGCCCGCGGCGCTCTGCTCTTCGCCTGCGAGGCGGACCGCGCCGCCCTCGCTGACGCTCTGGGTGCCTTCGGTGACCACCATGTCGCCGCTGTCGATCTCGGCGTCGATCAGCACCGTCTCGGTGTTGCGCTGGATGATGCGCACCGGGACTCGCCTCGCCTTGCCATTCTCGATCTGCCAGACATAGGCGCCGTCCGAACCCCACAGGATCGCCAGCGGGCTGACGGCCGGATAGGTTTGTCCCGGGAATTTCATCGTGATGCCGAACGACATGCCGGCGCGCAGCGAATCGGCCGGATTGGCGATCTTGGCCTTGACCAGAAGGGTGCGGCTCTTTTCATCGATGTGGTTGTCGATGGCCGAAACCGTGCCGGTATAGGCATTGCTGGGGTTGGCGATCGGCGTCGCCGTCAATTGCGCGCCAACCTTGACGGCGGCGGCGAAACGCTCCGGCACCAGGAAATCGACCAGAATGCTAGAGCGATCGTCAAGCGTGGCGATCGCCGACTGGTTGGTGACATAGTTGCCGGCGGAGATCGGCAGGATGCCGACGGTGCCGGCGATCGGCGCCAGAATTGACCGGCGCTGCAGTGCAAGTTCGGCATCCTGAAGCGCCAGCTTGGCGCCCGCCAACACCACTTCGGCGTCGGCAACCGCGACCGGTGTCGCGGCGTTGGAGGCACGCAGCGACTTGACGCGGTCGAGCTTGGATTGCGCATCCTGCAAGGCGAGCTTGGCCCGATCCTGAGAGATCACTTCGGTCTCGGAATCGAGGGTGGCGAGGATCTGCCCCTTGTCGACATGGCTGCCGGATTCGACCAGCAGTTCGGCGAGGCGGCCGGAACTGTAGGGATTGACGGTCACCGAGGCGTTGGCACGGCCGGTGCCGATCGCCTGCAGGCGGTCGTTGATAACAGCCGAAGTGGCCGCCAGGGCGACCACGTTCACCCGCTGGTTGCCGCCATTGCGGCCGTTTGCCTGCTTGGCATTGGCGGCGCCGGTCTCAGCCGGGGGCGCTGCCGCATAAACCCAGTCTATTCCCCAGTGTACCAGCACATCCGGCGCGCCTGGATAAAAGCGCAGCCAGGCGGCTGCCGCCACAACCAGCACCACCAGCGCGACAAGTATCTGTTTCCAGGCGGCCATCGGCACTCCGGTTGGTAAAACAATCCCTCCGTCTACCGGTTTCCCGAAAAGAAGCAGACGCAGCGAGGCTATTATAAGGCAAGAAGCCACCCCGATATCGCGTCCTTATGACAACTCTCCAGTAACTGCGCACATTAAATATACGTAACGTTTGAAGCCTAACGCAGACTTTCCATCTCGCGGATGCGTTTGGCGCCCTCTGCTTCCAGCTGGCGAGTAACGGCGCCGATCAGCGTTTCCGCAACGACGAACAGGGCGGCCGAAGAGTCCCATGCCGACGGCACCGCGGTTCGTCCGGCGATGACATGGCGAGCGAAACGCGCGATTGGCGACAGCCACTGGTCGGTGAACAGCACGATCTGAACGCCGCGCTGATGCGCCTTCTCGGCGAAGCGGACGAGGCTGTCCTGGTAGCGCCTGATGTCGAAGATCACCAGCACATCGCGTTTGCCCATGTCGATCAGCCGGTCGCGCCACATGCTTTCCTGGCCGGCGAGGTGAAAGACATCAGGCTGAATGATGGCGAGGTGGGCGGCCATGTAACGCGCCAGCGGATCGGTGAAGCGGCCGCCGATCAGGAAGGTCTTGCCGCGCCGGTCGGCGAGCCGGGCGGCGATGTCGGCAAGCTGCTTATCGGACAGGTGCCTGAACGTCTCGCGCATATTGTCGAGCGTTGCTTCCAGCATCGGCGACACCGTGCCGCCGCCGGGCGAGGGCGGATTGAGCGTCCTTGTCGCCGGCGATTGCAGTTGCGCCGCCAGTTCGTCCTGCAGGCTCGACTGGAATTCCGGATAGTTCTGGAAGCCCAGCCGGGCAACGAAACGCAGGATCGTCGGCGAGGAAACGCCGGACGCGGCCGAGAATTCGGCCACCGTCTTCAGGCCGATCATTGGATAGGAAGCGATCAGCGTCTGGGCCGCGCGCCGTTCGCTGGCCGGCATCGTGCCGATGCGGTCGGCGATCAGTTCGGCAATGTTGGAAATCATCTTTTCCCCACCCCTGGCTCGGTCGATGGTCTTTTCCGAAATCGCATTTGACAAAGCCGGACAAACTGTATGAAATCATCCACAGGGACGCAATGAGGCAAAATACGTAACATAAGATACAGCGCTCCCCGGGGACGGCAGACTATGGAGAAAGCACGGCCCGCCAGCCTTGCATCGTCTGATACCGTGAGGGTGACGAACCCCGGCGGGTCAAGCCCTTTCATGCTGACCTGCGATCACGCCTCGAACTTCCTGCCCGCCGAATTCGGTACGCTCGGCCTTGCCGCCGAGGACCTGTCCCGTCACATCGCCTGGGATCCAGGCGCGCTGCCGGTTGCCCGCCGCATGGCGCAGGCGCTCGACGCGACGCTGGTCGAGACCTGCGTTTCGCGGCTGGTGATCGACTGCAACCGTCCGCTCGATGCGCCTGACCTCATATTGAGTGTCAGCGTCAGTGAGAGAACCGTTGTCCCGGCGAACCAGGGACTCTCTGTCGACGAGCGGGAGGCGCGTATCGCGCTTGCATGGCGCCCGTTCCATGACACGATCGAGAAGACCATCGAGGATCGGTTGGCGGCGGGGCTGGAGACACGACTGGTCTCGATTCACTCCTTCACCCCGGTCTTCAAGGGGAAGAACCGGCCCTGGCATATCGGCATCATCCATGACGAGGATCGCCGGCTGGCGGCGCCGCTGATATCAGCGCTGAAGCGGCTTGCCGGCGTCACCGTTGGCGTCAACGAGCCCTATTCGCCGGCCGACCGCGTCTATTTCACGTTGGAACGCCACGCACGTTCGCGCGGGTTGCCCTGCGCTATGATCGAAATCCGCAACGACGAAATCGCCGGCGAGACCGGGCAGCGGAAATGGGCGGATATGCTCACGGGCATTTTTTCGGATCTGGAGCCAGAGGAGGCCAAAGGCTCTCGACCAAGCGCAGTCGGAAAGTCAGCACAATCGGCCAGCTAAAAACAACAGGGGACTTCAAATGGCAGCACCAGGTCAAATAGACGTCGACAAGTCGGAGGACGTAAAGATACTTCACAGCATGGGCTACGCCCAGGAACTATCCCGGCGCATGGGGGCGTTCCAGAGCTTTGCCATCTCGTTCTCGATCATCTGTATTTTGTCCGGCGGATTCGGATCATTTCCGATCGCGCTTTCGACGGGCGGCCCATTCTCATTGACCATTGGCTGGATCATTGGCAGCGTGTATGCACTTATCGTTGCCGCCAGTCTTGGCCAGATTGCATCCGCCTACCCGACGGCAGGCAGCCTGTATCATTGGTCGTCAATCCTCGGCGGCCGATTCTGGGGTTGGGCAACGGCCTATGTCAATCTGCTCGGGCTGCTTTTCGTCATCCCGGCGGTGAACGTGTTTCTCTATCTAATCACACGGGATTTGTTCTTCGGTTCGGTGCTCGGCTGGGACGTTTCCGGCTGGGGGATGGGCACGCAAATTGTTTCGGTCGCTGTTATCACCGCGGCGCAAGCCTTGCTTAACCATTTCGGCATCAGGCTGACGACCATATTGACGGATTTTTCCGGTTACCTGATCCTCGCCGTCACTGTGATCCTCATCGTCATGTTTCTGATGGCGGCGCCGAGCTTCGATATCAGCAAGGCATTTACCTTTGTGAACAACACGGGCGCGCCCGGAGGCGGCGTTTCGCCGCAAACGGGTCCGTTGATGGCGATCATCATCGGCCTTCTCTATCCGCTGTTCACCATCACCGGCTTTGACGCTTCCGCGCACACAGCGGAAGAAACGGTCAATGCCCGTGACACCGTGCACAAAGGCATGTTGCATTCGGTCTTCTGGTCCGGCGTATTCGGTTTCGTGCTGATCGTTGTCATGATCATGGCAATCCCGGATCTGAATGCCGCCGCCGCCTCGGGCTGGAGTTCCTTCAACAATCTCTTCATCGCAGCCATCATGACGTCGTTCATCGGCAAGTTGATGCTGATCGGCGTGATCATCTCCAACTTCCTTTGTGCATTGGCGGCCGTGACGTCCACGTCGCGAATGATCTATGCTTTTGCGCGCGATGGCGGCTTGCCATTCTCAGGCCTGCTGAGCTCGGTCAGCCCCAAATACCGCACTCCGGTGGCTGCCATCTGGTTCTCAGCCATTATGGCAGTCGTGCTGACTGCGGTGACAACGCCGCTCAACGCCTTCGCCGCCCTCTCCACCGGCTGCGCCATGTATCTCTACATTTCCTACGCCATGCCGATCATCGCAGGTTTCTTCGCCGAAGGAAAAACCTGGACAACCTTTGGCAGTTTCCGCCTTGGCGGCCTGTCGAAAGTCTTCGCGGTCATAGTCATGATCGGCACGGTACTGGTAACGATTGGCGGCCATGCCTTCGTCGTGTCCATTCCCAGCACGCCGGGCGACGCTGCCGCCAATCCGCCTGTCGCTGCCACCGACTTTGTGCCGGGTCTTTGGTACTATTCGGTTGGCTTTGCGATCATCCTGGCAATTCTTTGGTTCGCCATTGAAAACCGCCGCTTTCAGGGCCCGCCCATCGGCGAGGCGGCAATTGCCAAACGCAAGGCGATCATCGCTGCGGCTGAAAAGGCTGTCGGCGAAGCTGCATAGGCAAAAAATCAAAGCCGTGGCGGGTTCGCTCGCCACGGTTTTTTGTTCCCGTTCAATGTGACAAGCCCGAAACGACAAGCGCTGGAGTGCCAAAGGAATGGCCGGAAATTTCTCGTTCGATCAGTTGAAGAAAGCGGTCTCCAGCGGCGAGATCGACACCGTGCTGGCCTGCATCGTCGACATGCAGGGCCGGCTGGCGGGAAAACGGTTCCTGGCGCAGTACTTCGTCGATTCCGCGCATGACGAAACACATGGCTGCAACTATCTGCTGGCCGCCGACATCGATATGGAGCCGGTGCCCGGCTACAAGGCGGCGAGCTGGTCGAAGGGCTATGGCGATTTCGTCATGAAGCCGGATCTCGCCACCCTGCGGCGCATTCCCTGGCTGGAAAAGACCGCACTCGTGATCTGCGACGTGCTCGACCACCACACCCATGACGACCTGCCGCACTCACCGCGCGCCATCCTCAAGAAGCAGGTCAAGCGGCTGACGGAGCGCGGCTATATCGGCTATTTCGCTTCCGAGCTTGAATTCTATCTGTTCAACGAGACCTATGATTCCGCGCGCAAGAAGCACTGGCAGGGTCTCGACACCGCATCGCCTTACATCGGCGACTACCAGATCGGCATTACCACCAAGGAAGAAGGCGTCATGCGCCGGCTTCGCAACGAGATGGAAGCGGCCGGCATTCCGATCGAGAACTCCAAGGGCGAGTGGGGTCCGGGCCAGGAAGAGATCAATGTGCGCTATGCCGAGGCGCTCGACATGGCCGACCGCCACGTCATCTTGAAGAACGGCGCCAAGGAAATCGCCGAGTCCGAGGGCAAGGCGATTTCCTTCATGTCCAAGTACAATTACGGGCTCGCCGGCAATTCCAGCCACATCCACAATTCGCTGTGGAGCGCCGACGGTAAGACGCCGCTTTTCTTTGACAAAAGAGCCGACTGGACGCTGTCGGCGCTTGGCCAGCAATGGGCCGCCGGCCAGCTCAAATACGCCAAGGAATTCACCTGGTTCCTGGCGCCCTACATCAACTCCTACAAGCGCTTCCAGGCCGGCACCTTCGCGCCGACCAAGATCATGTGGAGCGAGGACAACCGCACCGCCGGCTTCCGCCTGTGTGGCGAGGGCACCAAGGGCATCCGCATGGAATGCCGCATCGGCGGCGCCGACTTGAACCCGTATCTTGCTTTCGCAGCGCTGATCGCCGCCGGCCTTGCCGGCATCGACGAGAAGTTGGAATTGCAGAAGCCGTTTGTCGGCGATGCCTATCAGGCGTCGCGCCTGCCGGAGATCCCGAAGACGCTGCGCGATGCCACCGAGACGCTGGCGAAGTCGAAGATGCTCAAGCAGGCGCTCGGCGAGGATGTGCTCGAACACTATGTCCACACCGCAAAATGGGAGCAGTTCGAATACGACCGCCGCATCACGGATTGGGAACTGCATAGAGGGTTCGAGCGGTACTAGGTATCGACCGTTCGTCGGCGCCGCTCCCTCACCCTTGCCCTTTCCCCCGTGAAGAATGGGGAGAGGGTGTCGGCAGGTGGATGAGGGGCAGCGCCAGGCCATACGATTTTTGTTGTAGAATACGAGGACTTACAAAATGACCGAGACGGTCAAACTCATTACCCCCGTCGATGGCTCGATCTACGCCGAGCGGCCGATCGCGACAGATCAGGCGATCAATGCCGCGGTGGAACGCGCCAAGGCGGCGCAAGCAAAATGGGCTGAGACATCGATCGTCGAGCGCGGCAAGTACATGCTCGCCATGCTGGAAGCGCTGGTGGCGATGACCGACGAGATCGTGCCGGAGATCGCCTGGCAGATGGGGCGTCCGGTGCGCTATGGCGGCGAGTTCGGCGGGGTCAAGGAACGCACCAACTACATGGTCGAGATCGCCGAGCAGGCGCTCAAGTCGGTGCCGGCCTCCAACCCGAAGGACGGCTTCCGCCGCTATGTGAAGAAGGATCCGCTTGGCGTGGTCATGGTGATCGCACCGTGGAATTATCCTTACCTCACCGCCGTCAACACCATCGTGCCGGCGCTGATGGCCGGCAACACTGTCATCCTCAAGCATGCGGCGCAGACGCTGCTGGTCGGCGAGCGCTTCCAGCAGGCTTTCGACAAGGTCGGCCTGCCCAAGGGCGTGTTCCAGAATGTCGTGCTCAACCATGCGCAGACCGAAAGGCTGCTCGGCTCGGGCAAGATTGACCATGTCAATTTTACCGGCTCGGTCCGCGGCGGCCGCGCAATCGAAAAGGCGGCGGCCGGCACCTTCATGACGCTCGGGCTCGAGCTTGGCGGCAAGGATCCGGCATATGTGCTGCCTGACGCCAAGATGGACCATGCCGTCGCCAATCTGGTCGACGGCGCCTTCTACAATTCCGGCCAGTGCTGCTGCGGCATCGAACGCGTCTATGTGCACGAAAAGGTCTATGACGAATTCGTCGAGGGCTTCATCGCCGAGACGAAAAACTATGTCGTCGGCAATCCGCTCGATCAGGCGACGACGATGGGACCGATGGCGCAGGCTCGTTTCGCCGACCTGATCCGCGAACAGAAGGCCGAGGCACTGCGCAAGGGTGCCAAGGCGCACATCAACATGAAGGTGGCTAACGACAAGGCCGGTTCGCCCTATCTGGCACCGGAAGTGCTGACGGATGTCGATCATCAGATGAGCGTCATGCGCGAGGAAAGCTTTGGCCCGATCGTCGGCATCATGAAGGTGCGCAACGACGAAGAGGCAATCGCGCTGATGAATGACAGCCCCTACGGACTGACCGCTTCGATCTGGACGCGCGATACCGAGCATGCCGTGGCGATCGGCAACCGCGTCGAGACCGGCACGGTGTTCATGAACCGCTGCGACTATCTCGATCCGGCCCTGGTCTGGACCGGCGTCAAGGACACCGGCAAGGGTGCGGGCTTGTCGGCCATCGGCTATGACAATCTGACCAGGCCGAAATCATTCCATCTGCGCGAAGCCATCTGATTTTATTGAAAGACACAAATGTCCAAGCTGATCTCCAAATGGAACTACCCCACCACCGTCCGCTTCGGCGCCGGGCGCATCAAGGAATTGCCTGAGGTGTTGGCGGCCACCGGTATCAAGCGGCCGCTGTTCGTCACCGATCCGGGCTTGGCGAAACTGCCGGTCGTCGCCTCGACACTGAAGATCCTCGACGATGCCAAGGTCCCCTACGGCGTCTTCTCCGAGGTCAGGCCGAACCCGGTCGAGTCCAACCTGACCGCCGGCATCGCCGTGTTCAAGAAGGGCAAGCATGACGGCGTCATCGCCTTCGGCGGCGGCTCGGCGCTCGATCTCGGCAAGCTGATCGCCTTCCAGGCCGGGCAGACGCGGCCGGTGTGGGACTTCGAGGATGTCGACGACTGGTGGACGCGCGCCAATTCGGATGCCATCGCGCCGATCATCGCCGTGCCGACCACCGCCGGAACCGGATCGGAGGTTGGCCGCGCCGGCGTCATCACCAATGAGGCGACGCACACCAAGAAGGTCATCTTCCATCCCAAATTGTTGCCGGCCATCGTCATCGCCGATCCGGAACTGTCGGTCGGCATGCCCGGTTTCATCACCGCCGGCACCGGCATGGATGCGCTCGCCCACTGTCTCGAAGCCTATTGCGCGCCGGGCTATCATCCGATGGCCGACGGCATCGCTGTCGAAGGCGTGAGGCTGGTCTTCGAGAACCTGCCGAAGGCCTATGCCAACGGCAAGGATCTCGTCGCGCGCGCCCATATGATGAGCGCCGCCGCGATGGGCGCCACCGCCTTCCAGAAGGGGCTCGGCGCCATCCATTCGCTGTCGCATCCGGTCGGTGCGCTCTACGACACCCATCACGGCATGACCAATGCGGTGTTCATGCCTTATGTGCTTGCCTTCAACCGTGACTCCATCGAGGAGCGTATTGCCCGGCTCGCCGCTTATTGCGGCATCAAGGGCGGCTTCGACGGGTTCGCCAAGGCAATTATCAAGCTGCGCAAGGAATTGAAGGTGCCGCACGCGCTGCCGGGCCTGATCAAGGGGCTCGACATGGACAAGAAGCGCAAGGCGCTGATCGCCGACATGGCGGTGGTCGATCCGACCGCTGGCGGCAACCCCGTCAAGCTGACCAAGAAGGCGGCGCTGACCTTGCTCGAAAACGCCATCGCCGGCACGATCTGAGGCGTTTTCCGCGCAGGGAATTGATCTGAAAAGGGGCTACAGGAACAAGGGGAGGGGTGACGGGCAAGGCACAAACTAGTTAGCCGGAAAAAGAATCGCGAAGCGATTGCTACAACCGGTTAAAAAGAGTTTACTTTTTCACACTGCGAGCAGTCGGTTTCACAAAGCTTTCATCTGGCTGTCACATGAAAACGATACCGCATCGCAGGCGTCCAACGGCGTCAGTTCAACGGAGAGAACACATGTTCAAATTCACGGGGAAAGTGCTTTCCCTTTCGGCCGCGACACTGATGGTGTCGTCGGTGATTTCGTCCGCGGCGTCGCTGGACGATCTCGTCAAGGCCGCCAAGGCGGAAGGCCAGCTCACGACCATCGCATTGCCGCATGACTGGTGCGGCTACGGCGACGTTATCGCCGGCTTCAAGGCGAAATATCCGGAAATCACCGTCAACGAACTCAACCCCGATGCCGGCTCCGGCGACGAGGTCGAGGCGATCAAGGCCAACAAGGACAACAAGGGCCCGCAGGCGCCTGACGTCATCGACGTCGGACTGTCCTTCGGCCCGACCGCCAAGAAGGATGGCCTGATCCAGCCCTACAAGGTGTCGACCTGGGACACGATCCCCGACAGCGCCAAGGACGCGGAAGGCTACTGGACCGGTGACTATTACGGCGTGTTGTCCTTCCAGGTTAACAAGGACATCGTCAAGGAAGCTCCGGCCGACTGGGCCGATCTTCTGAAGCCGGAATTCGCCAACACGGTCGCACTCGCCGGTGACCCGCGCGCTTCGAACCAGGCCATCCAGGGTGTCTATGCCGCCGGCCTGTCGACGGGCGCCGCCGCTGGTGAGGCTGCCGGCACCGCTGGCCTCGACTTCTTCAAGAAGCTCAATGCCGCCGGCAATTTCGTGCCGGTCATCGGCAAGGCAGCCACGCTCGCCCAGGGCCAGACCCCGATCCTGATCACCTGGGACTACAATGCGCTTGCTGGCCGCGACACGCTGAAGGGCAACCCGCCCGTTGACGTCGTCGTGCCGAAGACCGGTGTTGTCGCCGGTGTCTACGTGCAGGCGATCAGCGCTTACGCGCCGCATCCGAATGCAGCCAAGCTCTGGCTCGAATACCTCTACTCGGACGAAGGCCAGATCGGCTGGCTGAAAGGCTATTGCCACCCGATCCGCTTCAACGATCTCGCCAAGAACGGCAAGATCCCGGCCGACGTGCTGGCCAAGCTGCCGCCGGCCGAAGCCTATGCGTCCGCCGTGTTCCCGACACTCGACGAGCAGGGTAAGTCCAAGGAAGCCATCACCAAGAACTGGGATGCCGTCGTCGGCGCCAACGTCAAGTAACTCACACCATACCGGGCGGCCTCGAGGCCGCCCGGTCCTTCTCTCGAAGACGGTAGCCGGCGCATGACCGATCTCTCAATGTCCGACCACGCTGTTACCGGGAAGACCGCGCCTCCCGCCGAGGCACGCAGCATGCGGCTGCCGACGCAATGGCTTGGTGTCGCGCCTTTCTTCATCTTCGCCATCATGTTCCTGATCCTGCCCACGCTCTATCTGATGCTGGGCGCATTCCAGAATGATGCGGGTGAATTCACCTTCGAAAATATCGCCGCACTGGCGCAGCCGTCGATCGTTGCCGCCTACTGGATTTCGATCAAGGTCAGCCTCGCGTCATCGCTGATCGGCGCCTTCGCGGGCCTCGCCATCGCCATCGCCATTGTGCGCGGTGGCCTGCCGGAGTGGATACGCTCGGCGACGCTGACCTTCTCCGGCGTTGCTTCCAATTTTGCCGGTGTCCCGCTTGCCTTCGCCTTCATCGCCACGCTCGGCAGGCTGGGCCTTGCCACGGTGATCCTGAACACCTTGTTTGGCCTCAACATCTACGCACACGGCTTCAACATCCTGTCGTTCTGGGGGCTGACGCTGACCTATGTCTACTTCCAGATTCCGTTGATGGTGGTGATCATCGTGCCGGCAATCGATGGTCTGAAGAAGGAATGGGGCGAGGCCGCCGCAACGCTTGGTGCAACCATGGCGCAATACTGGCGCATGGTGGTCATCCCGGTGATCTGGCCGAGCTTCCTCGGCACCGTCATCCTCTTGTTCGCCAATGCCTTCGGCGCCATTGCCACTGCCTATGCGTTGACCGGTTCGTCGCTCAACATCGTGCCGATCCTGCTCTATGCGCAGATCCGCGGTGACGTGCTGCACAATGCCCATCTCGGCTATGCCATAGCCTTCGGCATGATCTTCATCACCGGCCTAGCCAATGTCTTCTACATCTGGTTCCGGACCCGTTCCGAGAGGTGGCTGAAATGAAGTCGGGAAGGTTCTGGGCTTGGGTCGTGTTCGCGCTTGGCGCGGCCTATTTCTTCATTCCGCTGATTGCGACCGTGGAGTTTTCCATGCGCATGCGGCGTGGCGAGTACTCCTTCGACGCCTACAAGGTCGTGCTCGGCGATGCACGTTTCCAGGCGACGTTCGGCTATTCGGTGCTTGCCGCCGTCTTCACCATCATTCTCGGTGTGCTGATCGTGGTGCCGGCTGCCTACTGGATCCGGCTCCGGCTGCCACAGTTGAGGCCGATCGTCGAGTTTATTACGCTGCTGCCGCTGGTCATCCCTGCCATCGTCATCGTCTTCGGCTACATCAGAATGTACGGGTCGAATTCGCCGCTGCCGTTCCTGGCGACCGATACAGGCACCAATGCCTTGCTGGTCATCGGCTATGCGACACTGGCGCTGCCCTATATGTATCGCGCCGTCGACACCGGGCTACGCACAATCGACGTGCGTACCTTGACGGAAGCAGCACAGATCCTTGGCGCTGGTTGGGGGACGATCATCACCCGTGTCATCCTGCCCAACGTGCTGATCGCGGTGCTCTCGGGTGCCTTCCTCACCTTCGCTATCGTCATCGGAGAATTCACCATGGCCAGCCTGCTCAACCGGCCGGCCTTCGGCCCGTATCTGCAGAATATCGGCGCCAACCGTGCCTATGAGCCGGCGGCGCTTGCCATCATCGCCTTCGCCATCACCTGGGGCTGCATGTCGCTGATCCAGATCCTGTCCCGCTTCGCGCCGAGATCGGCGAACCGCCCCAATTGATCGAAAAGTACTGATCGAAAGAACAACACCATGGCCGATCCGTTCCTCTCCATCCAGCACGTTCGAAAATCCTTCGGCGCCACCACGGTGGTCGAGGATTTCAATCTCGACGTCGAGCGCGGCGAATTCGTCTCGTTCCTCGGCCCGTCCGGCTGCGGCAAGACCACCGTGCTGCGCATGGTGGCGGGCTTCGAGGAGCCGAGCGCAGGAACCATCGTCGTCGGCGGCAAGGACATTACGAGGCTGAAGCCCAACCAGCGCAATGTCGGCATGGTGTTCCAGGCCTATGCGCTGTTTCCAAATCTGACCGTGGCGCAGAATATCGGCTTCGGCTTGAAGGTCGCCGGCATGCCCAGGGCCGATATCGACGCCCGTGTCGCGGAGATGCTCGGCATCATCAAGCTGCCGCAGATGGCGGATCGGTATCCCTACCAGCTTTCTGGTGGTCAACAGCAGCGCATCGCGCTGGCGCGCGCCATCGCGCCGAAGCCGAAGCTGCTGCTGCTCGACGAACCGCTGTCGGCGCTCGACGCCAAGGTGCGCGTGTCGCTGCGCGAGGAAATCCGCTCGATCCAGAAGAAGCTCGGCATCACCACCATCTTTGTCACGCACGACCAGGAGGAGGCGCTGTCGATCTCCGACCGCATCGCCGTCATGTATGGCGGCAAGGCCGAGCAGGTCGGCACGCCGTTCGAGATATACAACCGCCCGGCAACCAAGTTCGTCGCCAATTTCGTCGGCACGCTGAACGTGCTCGAAGGCACTGTCACCGACGCTGCGGCAGGCACGGTGCGGGTCAATTCCGAACAGGTTTCGCTCAAGGGCAAGCTCAATGGCTCCAAGTCGGGCGACACGCTGTCGCTGGCGTTGCGTCCGGAAGCGATTTCGCTCGGCCGCCAGCCCGGTCGCGACTCCAGCCTGTCGGGAGAAATCTCCGAAGTGCATTTCCTCGGCTCGGTGATCCGGGTTCGTGTCGGTATCGGTGGCAACACGGTCTCGCTCGACACCTTCAACAGCCCGGCAACGCCGCCGCCTGCGGTCGGTGAGAAGGCCGAGATCTCGTTCTCGTCGAGCGATATGCTGGTGCTGCACTAGGCTGCGCCAGCGCTTGCCTAGGCGGGCGCGATGAACGGTTGTGAGACCGTTTGAAAGACAGGCAGTGCTTCCATTCGCTCGGCATGTGCGCCGAGCGCTGGGAAGTCAGCCGGCGAAACCAGCCCTGGATGCGCCTCGCCGATGAAGCGAAACACCGCGGCAACTGCGATATCGGCGTGACCGATGCGGTCGCCGAACCAGTAGAGCGTCGACCTTTCCTTGAGATCGGCTTCCAGCACGGCAAGGACAGTCTCTATCTGTGTGCGGCAGCGCCCAGCCCAGAGGTCGGAGACCTTCTCGTGCAATCGCATCTCGTAGAACAGGCTGACCGCCTTGTCGCCGAGCCCGGTGGCCAGGGCCGAGACCTTCAACGCCTGATGGCGGGCCGGTTCGGTCGTCGGAAACATCCGTCGGTCGGCTGGGACGAGGCTGTCGAGATAGTCGAGCATCAAATGGCTTTCGATCAGCACTTCGCCATTGTCGAGCACCAGCGTCGGCACCCGCGTCAATGGATTGTAAGACCGGATCTTGTCGGCATCGCCGAAGGCCGACCAGGGATGATGCTCGTAGGATATCCCGTAGAGCGTCAGCGCGATGCCGACGCGGCGAACGAAGGGGGAGTCATATTGGCCGATGAGGATCATATCGGTCTTGTACGGCAGGAGGCGGTTAGAGGCCTACAGCCAGAGGGCTTGAGTTTGATGGCCAATCGACCGCATCCTGCTGGTATATCTGCGCCGGCAGTCCCGTCTCACTGAAGTAACAGCCCATGGCTCTTTTCGAACTCACCCTTGTCCTGCTTTTGACTGCCGTTGCATTGACGGCGTTATCGCGACGGTTGGAGATTCCCTATCCGTCCCTACTGGCTTTGGCCGGGGTCGGGATTGCCTTCGTGCCGGGTGCGCCAATGATCGAGATCGATCCGGAACTGGCGCTTGCCCTGTTCATCGCTCCGGTGCTTCTCGACGCCGCCTATGACACCTCATTGCGCGACCTGAAGCGCTACCGGCTATCGCTGGCTCTGCTGGCGCTTGGCGCTGTCGTCTTCACCACCGCGGTCGTTGCCTTCGTCGGCTGGAAGATGGCCGGGCTGCCGATCGCCGCGGCGATCGCGCTCGGCGCCATCGTCGCACCACCGGATGCGGTGGCGGCATCTGCCGTGCTCGGACAATTCAAGGTGCCGCACCGCATCACCGCAATCCTGCAGGGCGAGAGCCTGCTCAACGATGCCACGGCACTGCTGATCTACCGGCTGGCGGTTTCGGCAGCGCTCGGCTCGATTATGCTGAGCAACGCCATTCCGACGATCTTGCTATCAACGATAGGCAGCCTCGTCGCGGGTTATCTGCTTGGCCGCTTCTCGCTCATGACGCTCACCCGGATCGAGGATGCGGCGAGCAGCACGGTGGTGCAATTCGCCGGAACTTTCGGGGTCTGGATCCTCGCTGACAGGCTCGGTCTTTCGGCCATCATCACCATCGTCGTCTACGCCATGACCATCGCGCGCAGGGCGCCGCGCCGCATGTCGGCGAGACGCCGCGTCAGCACCTATTCTGTCTGGGAGTCGGCGGTGTTTGTGCTCAATGTTCTGGCTTTCGTGCTGATGGGCCTGCAGGCGCGGTCGATCGTCGGCCGGCTCTCCGGCGAAGGACAGGGCGAAGCATTTCTCTTCGCCGCAACGGTGCTGGCCGTCGTCATCGTGGCGCGCCTCGTCTGGGTGGCGAGTTATGTTGCGATCATACGATGGTTTGCCCGCTTCCGCAGCGAAGAAACAAGGCGAGATGTGCCGACGTTTGGCGGCGCGGTGCTCGTTGGTTGGTGCGGCATGCGGGGGCTGGTGACGCTGGTGGTGGCGATTGCCCTGCCGGCCAATTTTCCCGGCCGTGATCCGATTGTGCTTGCCGCCTTCGCAGTGGTTCTGGGCACCCTGGTGCTGCAAGGCATGAGCCTGAAGCCTTTGCTGCGGATACTCAACTTCGACCCGGACAGAACCGTCGACAACGAAGTGGCGCAGGCGCGCGTTGCCATCATGCAGGCCGCACTCGACGTGTTGAGCCGCAAGACATCGGCCGCGGCCGCCGTTGTGCGCGAGCAGTATGAGGCTCAGCGCCTGATTGCGGAAAATCCGGAGGACGCACAGGCCGCGACCGAATACGATCGGCTACGCCTTTATGCCATCAACCGCCAGCGCGACACGCTGGAGGAATTGCGCCGTAACGGTACGATCGGTGACGAGGCCTACCATCGGCTTGAAGAGGAAATCGACTGGTCGGAACTGGCGGCATCGCCGGCTGGAAGTTTCCAGCCACTGACGACGACCTGACCGCTGGCCCAGCCCCGTCGCTCGCTCGGCACATTGCAACGCTAGCGCCGAACGGCTACTGCCATCACAAAATTGAGCCGGATAAGCAATGAAGCTGGTCAGCTACAACATCCAGTACGGGTTCGGCAGCGACGGCCGCTATGATCTTTCGCGCGCCGCGCGCATCGTTGCCGGCGCCGATATCATCGCCTTGCAGGAGGTCGAGCGGCACTGGCAGCGCAGCGATCACGACGACCAGCCGGAACTGCTTTCTCGCCTGCTGCCGGACTATCACTGGGTCTATGGCCCGGCCTTCGACATGGATGCCAGCGAGCAGCGCGACGGTCGCCTTGTCAACCGGCGCCGGCAATTCGGCACCATGGTGCTGTCTAAGTTGCCGATCGTCTGGTCGCGGCTGCATGCGCTGCCGATGCGCCGCACCTTGCTGCCGCTCAACACGCGCAATGCGGCGCTCGAATGCATGATCCGCACGCCGGCCGGCCCGGTGCGCCTGTTGTCGCTGCATCTCGCTCATATCGCGGTCGAGGAGCGGTTGGAGCAGATCGACTATCTCATGGCCGAGCATCGCCGGGCACCGTCCGATGGCGGGCCGTGGAGCGGCGTCGACGATGAGCCCACGCGCAATTGGACCAGTGGTGAAGCGGAGCCGGAAAACCCGCTGGCGGCGATCTGGATGGGCGATTTCAACATGGAGCCGGGCAGCGCCGAATATAGCCGTATCGTCGGCAGCACACCCTACCATCGCGGGGCTGCTTATCTCGACGGCTTTGTCGACGCCGCCGCTGTCGCCAGCGAGCCGGCTCAGGACTTCCACACCCATGTGAAGACCATCGACGGCAAAGTGGCAAAGCGCCGGCTCGATCATTGCTTCGTCGGCGGCATGTTCGCCGGGCGCGTGCGCTCGGTCAGCGCCGACATCGGCGAGGTTGCATCGGATCATTTCCCGCTGCGGGTCGACATCGACCTGGAAACGCCCGGCATCGCCCCATGAGCCGCGCATGACACTTTTCGTCTTCTTCGCAGTGCTTGCCGCCGCCGTCATGCACGCGATCTGGAACGCGCTGGTCAAGGTCCATCTCGACCGCTTCCTGTCGATCACGCTGATGACGCTCGGCATGGGCGCCGCAGCACTCGTCGTGCTGCCCTTCGTCGAAGTGCCGAAGGCGGAAGTGTGGCCCTACATCATCGCCTCCGTCGTTTTCCACATGGGCTACCGGACCTTCCTGATCGGCGCCTACAAGGCCGGCGATTTCGCCCAGACCTATCCGCTGGCGCGCGGCACCGCACCACTGCTGGCGGCCTTTGGCGGCATGTTCGTCGTTGCCGAGATTCCCGGCCCGTTCGCCATTCTCGGCATCTTTTTGTTGTCGGCCGGCACGCTGGTGATGTCGTTTCGCGGCGGCGCGCATCTGGAGAAACTCAACCTGCGCGCGGTAGGCTTTGCGCTCGGCACCTCGATCTTCATCGCCAGCTACACGCTGTCCGACGGCAGCGGCGCGCGGCTGGCCGCCACGGCGCAGAGCTATGCCGCCTGGCTGTTCATCTGCGATGCTTTTGGCGCCTTGGTGCTTTGCCTCATCTTCCGTGGGCCGAAGGCGCTGCCGGTGCTGGCGCGCGACTGGAAGACGGGGCTGTTCACCGGCGTGCTCAGTGGTGCGGCCTACTGGATCGTGATGTGGGCGATGACCAAGGCGCCGATCGCCTCGGTGGCATCGCTGCGCGAAAGCTCGATCCTGTTTGCCATGATGATCTCGGTCTTCGCGCTCGGCGAAAAGATGACGGGCTGGCGCGGTGCCGCCGCGCTCAGCATCGTCGCCGGTGTCGTCGCACTTAGGCTTGGTTGACTGCTGTCAACTCAGCACGGTCATCACCTGGCCACGTCGTTCCGGACTGAAACGGATGACGACGATGATGCAAACGGCGACCACGCCCGCGAACAGCGCCAGCGCATAGCCATAGCTGCCCCCGGCGCTTTCAGCGATTCCAGCCTGATAGGGGCCGCCATAGGATGCCGCGAGATTACCCGCCTGATAGATGAAGCCCGGCAGGGTCGCCCGCACCGCGCCGGGCGAAAGCTCATTGAGGTGCACCGGGATGACGCCCCAGGCGCCCTGCACCGCGACCTGCATGATGAAGGCGCCGATGGCGAGCATGAAGGGCGTGGTCGAGTAGGCCCACAGCGGGATCGACGGCAAGGCGATCAGGCAGGCCAGCGTGATGGCGTTGACGCGGCCGATCTTCTCCGACAGCGCGCCGAATGCCAGGCCACCGACGATGGCGCCGATGTTGGCGACGATGGTGATCCAACTCACCGTATGCGGATCGAAGCCGTGCTGCTTCTTCAGGAAGGTCGGGTAGAGATCCTGCGTGCCATGGCTGAAGAAATTGAAGAACATCATCAGCACGACGGCATAGAGCGCGACGCCCCAGTGTTTCTGTAGCGTTTCCAGAAGGCCTGGTCTCGCGGTCTTCTGCGCTTCGACGAAGGCCGGCGATTCCGGCACATGCGAGCGGATGAACAGGACAATCAGGGCAGGCACGAAGCTGAGCAGGAACATGGCACGCCAGCCGATCGTGTAGCCGCCGATTGTCTGCTGATAGAGCAGGCCATAGACCACCGCCGCCAGGAGATAACCGGCCGGATAGCCGCACTGCAGGATGCCCGAAACCATGCCGCGGGCACTGGGCGGGATGGATTCCATGGCCAGCGAACTGCCAAGCCCCCATTCGCCACCCATGGCGATGCCGAACAGAGCGCGCAGCGCCAGGAAGATACCGAGATTGGGCGAGAAGGCGGCCAGCGCGCCAATCACCGAGTAGCTGACGATGTTGAGCATGAGGATGGGCTTGCGCCCGTATTTGTCGGCAAGCATGCCGAAGAAGAACGCGCCGATGAAGCGCGTTGCCAGCGTCAGGAACAGCGCCTTGGAGACCGCCGGGACGTCAGCGTGGAATTCGGTCGCAATATCGGTGAGCAGGAATGTCAGAAGGAAGAAATCAAATGCGTCCAGCGTCCAGCCCAGGAATGAGGCCAGAACAGTCTTTTTCTGCTGCGAATTGAGGGTCAAGACCTTCCTCCTTTGCCACCCCCTGAGCAACGATATGTCGCCCGATTGGCAAAAGAGAACAGCGATCAGCTGGCTTTCGAAAAGCCGGCGGTCACTTTTTCGTAAGATCGAGATCGAAGACCATCAGTCCGTCCGTGCCGCCTTCGAGAGCCGCGACCAGCCGCGCGCCGGCGCGCTGATGCGCCTCATGCACCAGATAGGCGTCGCGCGCGGCGGCATCGCGGAAATCGATGGTGAAGCCATGGCTGAAGCCGCGGGCAAATGGCTCCGGGCTGACATTGGCGCTGAACTGGACCGTGTCCATGCCATCGATCACCTGTCGTAGCGCCTCGAGGTCGGCATGGATCGCCTTGCGCTCGCCGTCGCCAACATCATTGCGGAATCTAGCGAAAACACAGTGCCTGATCATATTTTGCTCCTGAGTGGCTAAGCCGCCCGGTTTCCGGAAAACACCGCCGGCGGCAGTGGCTCGCGGCCGAGGACCAGGTCGGCGCCCTTTTCTCCGACCATGATGGTCGGCGCATTGGTGTTGGAGGAGGGCACGCGCGGCATCACCGAGGCGTCGCAGACGCGCAGGCCCTCGATGCCGCGCAGCCGCAGATCCGGCGTCACGACGGCCATATCGTCATGGCCCATGCGGCAGGTGCCGACGGGATGATGGTCGGTCTTGGAACTGCGGCAGGCATAGTCGAACAACTCGTCGTCGCTGGCGAGCGACGGGCCGGGCAGGACTTCGCGCAGCACGTAAGGGGCAAGCGCCTTCTGCCGCATGATCTCGCGCGCCAGTCTCAGCCCCTTGATCGACATGGCGCGATCATAGGGATCGGACCAGTAGTTCGGATCGATCAGCGGGTGGTCGGCGGGATCGGCACTCTTCAGCCTCACCGTGCCGCGCGAGCGCGGCCGCAGGAAGGCCGAGTTCAGCGTGACGCCGGGGTTTTTCAGCTTCTCGACGCCGGCCTCGATGCCGGAGCCTAGGCCGAGATGGAACTGGATGTCGGGCGAGGCGGCGGTCGGGTCGGCGTACCAGAAGCCGCCGGTCTCGAACAGGCTGGAGGCCACTGGCCCCTTCTTTAAAAGCAGATATTGCAGACCGGCCCAGGCCGTGCGGTGCAGCTTGGCGTAGTTGTCGTAGGTGTGGTCGCCGGTGCATTCGGCGATGACGAATAGGTCTAGATGGTCCTGCATGTTGGAGCCGACGCCGGGCAGGTCGTGCACCGGTGTGACGCCGACCGCTTTCAGATGGTCGGCCGGGCCGATGCCCGACTGCATCAAGAGTTTCGGCGAGCCGATGGCGCCGGACGAGACGATCACCTCGCGCTCGGCGCGCAGGATTTTCTTCTCGCCGCCTGGCCTGTCGACCACCTCGACGCCGATGGCACGGCCCTTTTCGACGACGATGCGCGTCACCAGCACATCGATCCTGACGGTCAGGTTCTTGCGGGCGCGGATCGGTCTGAGGTAGGCGACCGAAGCGGAGGAGCGCCGGGCGTCTTTCTGAGTCAGCTGGTAATAGCCGACGCCTTCCTGGCTGGCGCCGTTGAAGTCCGGATTGAAGGGGATGCCCATCTCCTGGCCGGCACGGAAATAGGCCTCGCAGATCGGCAGTGGCGAAATCGGGTTGGACACGCCGAGCGGGCCCTGGTCGCCATGAAAGTCGTTGGCGTAGCGCTGGTTGTTTTCGGCGCGTTTGAAGTAAGGCAGCACGTCGCGATAGCCCCAGCCGGTGAGACCCTCTTCCTTCTCCCAGGCATCATAGTCGCGGGCATTGCCGCGCGTGTAGATCTGGGCGTTGATGGACGAGCCGCCGCCGACCACCTTGGCCTGAGTGTACCAGAAAACGCGGTCCTTCATGTGCTTCTGCGGCACCGTCGACCAGCCCCAGGAGGCGATGCCTTTGGTCATCTTGGCGAAGCCCGCCGGCATGTGGATATAGGGATGCCAGTCCTTGCCGCCGGCTTCTAGCAGCAGAACCGAATTGGCCGGATCCTCGCTCAGCCGGTTGGCCAGAACGCAGCCGGCAGGACCGGCGCCCACGATGATGTAGTCGGTCATGATACTGTCCACTTACAGTCGCGGCACGGAGAGCGCGCCGTCGACATTGATGATCGAGCCGGTCGAAAAGCCGAGCTTGCCGCCGGCGAGGGTCGCCACCACCGCTCCGATATCTGACGCTTCGCCCCAGCGCTTTGCCGGCACCAGTCCACCGTCGATGAGGGCGTCGTATTTGGCGGTGACGCCTGCCGTCATGTCGGTGCGGATGATGCCGGGCCGCACCTCGAACACACCGATGTTTTCAGGCGCCAACCGCAGCGCCAGGTTCTTCACCCACATCGAAAGCCCGGTTTTCGAGATGCAGTAGTCCGGCCGCTCCGGCGACGCCATTTCGGCGCTGACCGAGGTGATGGTTATGATTGATCTCTGATCGCCCGATGTGGCCAGCATCGCCTTGGCCACGGCCTGGCTGAGGAAGACGGTGCCGCGCAGATTGATGCTGAGCGTACGGTCGAAATTCTCCGGCTGGAGGTCCAGCAGATCACCGCGCACCACGGCGCCGACGCCGGCATTGTTGACCAGGCAATCGATGCGGCCGAAGGCGCGCATCGCCGCATCGACAAGTGCGGTGTGGCTGGCGAGATCGGCAATGTCGCAAGGGACATAAGCGAATTTCGCGCCGCGCCCGGCGATGTCGCTGGCAAGTCCGTCAGCGGCTGTTTCGGCAAGGTCGGCGACCAGAATATCGAAGCCGGCATCGGCGAGTGCCTGGGCGCAGGCAAGGCCAATGCCGCGTGCACCGCCGGTGACGATGGCCGCCGGACGGGTCATGCGGCGAGGTCCGTCTTGCGGATATGATCAGCAACCCGCAGCGCCTGTGCGGCGATCGACAGGGCCGGGTTGACGGCGGCCGAATTGGGCAGGAAGCCGCCGTCGACGACGAACAGGTTTCGGTGGTCGAACGAGCGGCAGAAGGGATCGAGCGGCGCGGTGGCCGGATCGTCGCCCATCTTGACCGTGCCGCACTGATGCGAGGGCGTGCGCTTGTCGAAGGGGCGCGACAGCACGAGGGGATAACCGCAGGCGCGGAAGTTTTCGCGCATCACCTTGGTCAGCCCATCGAGCGACTGCATGTTGGAGCGCCGCCACCGCATGACGATGTCCTTGCCGTCGACCATGATGCGGCTTTCCGGATCGGGCAGGTCCTCGCACATCAGGTACCAGTCGACGGCATGGCCGGCCATGAAATCGAGCGCGAATTTCGGCGTGTACTTCACATTGGCCTTCAGCATGTTGCCGTCGATCTTGCCGAGCAACTGGACATTGCCGAGCGGCTTGCCGCCCTTGCCGTCGGACAGATAATAGTCGTTCAGCATCAGCGTCTTCTGGTAGACGGAATCGTTGCGGCGGCGCGGATCGATCGCCAGCATGGCGCTGGAATTGTGGTTCATGAAATTGCGACCGACCTGGTCGGAGCGGTTGGCGAGGCCCTTGCCACCTCCCTTGCCGTTGCTGGGTGAGGGCGAGCGCAGCAGGATGACGGCGGAATTGACCGCGCCGGCCGAGAGGATGACCAGCTTCGGCGATACCTTCTTCAGCGCGCCATTCTGCCGGTAGTGAATGGCTGATATGGTTTTGCCGTCGGGCGATACTTCGAGATATTCGACATAGGCTCCAGTCTCAAGCTTGATGTTCTGGTCGGTCAGGGCAGCCGTCAGCGGTCCCGTCTGCGCGTCGACCTTGCCTTGGCCGGTGTTCGGGAAGGCATCCCAGCCGGTCTTGCCCTCTTTCAGCCAGGTGTCGATATCGACGCCGAGCGGAAGCGAGGCCGGATGCAGGCCGAGGTTTTTCAGCTCGGCGCGGGCGCGAGCGATGGGGGCTTCGTCGGGCACCGGCTTGTAGGCATAGGGGACCGAATGGAACGGCTCGGTCGGGTCTTCGCCCAGCGTGCCGCGCACGCGAAACAGCTGCTCAGCTTGCGAATACCAGGGCTCGAATTCGTCATAGGAAAACGGCCAGGCCGGCGAGACGCCGCCGAAATGCTCCATGGCGGCAAAGTCTTCCTTACGGTAGCGGATCAGCACCGCGCCATAGAATTTCGAATTGCCGCCGACATAGTAGTAATTGCCGGGGTTGAAGGCGGCCCCGCCGGCTTCGCGCCACATCTCCTTAGGCCGGTAGTGGCTGTCGACGAAGATCGAGCGCGTGTCGCGTGCGTGCGGCGTCGTCGGCAGCGGCTCGCCTCGTTCCAGCATAAGGATCGAGGCGCCGCTGCCGGCAAGGCCGGAGGCGATCGTTGCACCGCCAATGCCGGAGCCGATGATGACGATGTCCGGATTTGTCATAGCCGTCAGCGAATGCGGTTTTCGGTCGCCGGATCGAAGAACACCGCCTTGGTCAGATTGAAGGCGAGTGGCGTGCTGGTGCCCGGCTGGATGTTGGCGTCGGCGCGCAGCCGCGCCACCACGCCCTTGCCGCCGAGATTGGTGACGGCGAAGGTGTCCGAGCCTGCCGGTTCGACGACCTCGATATGGCAGTCGGCGGTGGCGATGTTCGACGCGTTGCGCTCGGCACCTTCCGGATCGGTCAGCGCTTCAGGGCGGACGCCGAAGATGATCGGCTTGCCCTGGAATGCCGACAGGCCTGCCGGTGCATTGGCCATCGGCAGGTTGATCGGCTCGCGCGTCTCGCGCTGCAGCACGACGGACAGCGCGTTGCCGTTGGTGCCAATCGTCGCCGGGATTAGGTTCATCGCCGGCGAGCCCATGAAATCGGCGACGAAGAGATTTGTCGGGTTGTTGTAGATCTCGGCCGGGGTGCCGAACTGCTGGACCTCGCCGTCGCGCATGACGGCGATCTTGGTCGCCAGCGTCATCGCCTCGATCTGGTCGTGGGTGACGTAGACGATTGTTGTGCCGGTGGTGGCATGCAGGCGCTTGATCTCGATGCGCATGTCGACGCGCAACTTGGCGTCTAGGTTGGAGAGCGGCTCGTCGAACAGGAACAATTTGGGGTCGCGCACCAGCGCCCGGCCCATGGCGACGCGCTGGCGCTGGCCGCCGGACAACTGGCTCGGCTTGCGCTGCAGCAGGTGACCGATCTGCAGCACCTTGGCCACCTTGTCGATCGCCTTCTGGCGCTCCGCCGCCGGCACGCCACGCATCTCCATGCCGAAGGAGATGTTTCCGGCCACCGTCATGTTCGGGTAGAGCGCATAGCTCTGGAACACCATGGCGATGTCTCGCTTGGAGGGATGCAGATCGTTGATGGCGCGGCCGTCGACGCGGATTTCGCCCGAGGTGATCGTCTCCAGTCCGGCGATGGTGTTGAGCAAGGTCGACTTGCCGCAGCCGGATGGGCCGACCAGCACCAGGAAGCCGCCTTTCTCGAGTTCGACATCGATCCCTTTCAGGATCTCGACCTGGCCGAAGCGCTTTCTCAGACCATCAATTTCCAGAAAAGCCATCAGATTATCCTTTGACGGCGCCAGCCATGAGACCGCGCACGAAGTAGCGGCCGGCGAGCACATAGACGAGAAGGGTGGGCAGTGCCGCGATCATCGCGGCGGCCATGTTGACGTTGTACTCGACGACGCCGGTCGAGGTGTTGACGACGTTATTGAGCGCCACCGTCATCGGCATCGCGTCGCCGGTGCCGGCGTAAGCCGAGGCGAACAGGAAGTCGTTCCAGATGTTGGTGAACTGGTAGATGACGGTGACGACGAAGATCGGCATCGAATTCGGTAGCATGATGCGGCGGAAGATCTGGAAGAAGGAGGCGCCATCGACCTGCGCCGCCTTGACCAGTTCGGTCGGGAACGCCTCGTAGTAATTGCGGAAGAACAGCGTGGTGAAGCCGATGCCGTAGACGACGTGGACGAAGACGAGGTTGACCGTCGGGTTGCCGAGGCCAAAGCTCGTTCCAACCGAGTTCTGCAGCGTGACGCCGAAGCGGCCCAAGCTGCCGAGGATGGTCGCCATCGGCAGCAGCACCGACTGGAACGGGATGAAGCAGGCGAACAGCATCAGCCCGAACACCAGCGTTGCGCCGCGGAAGCGCCATTTGGTCAACACGTAGCCGTTCAGCGCCCCGAGCATCGTCGAGATCAGCACGGCTGGAACCACCATCTTGATGGAGTTCCAGAAATAACCCTTGATGCCGGCGCAGGTGAGACCGACGCAGGTCTCGCCCCAGGCCTTCAGCCATGGGTCGAAGGTCGGCGCCTTGGGCAATGCCAGCATGTTGCCGTTCTGGATCTCGTCCATGGTCTTGAACGAGGTCACCAGCATGACGAACAGCGGCATCAGGTAGAACAGCGCAAACAGCGCCAGCAGCCCATAGATAACGATGCGGTTGATGATCTTGACGTTGACGCCGCCAGAGGCCTGGCGGGCGGGAGTGGTGACAGCGCTCATCGCGGCTTCTCCCGCAGTTCCGAATAGAGATATGGCACGATGATGGCGACGATGGTCATCAGCATGATCACCGCACTTGCCGAGCCGACGGCCATCTCGTTGCGCTTGAACGTGTATTCATACATGAAGTTGGAGGGCAGCCAGGCCGAGCCGCCCGGCCCGCCGCTGGTTAGCGCCACGACCAGATCGTAGGATTTGATGGCGAGGTGCGCGAGCACGATGAAGGCCGACAGGAAGATCGGCCGAAGCAGCGGGATGACGATGCGGCGGTAGAGCTGGAAGGTGGTGGCGCCGTCGATCTGCGCCGCCTTCATGATCTCGCCATCGATGCCGCGCAGGCCGGCCAGGAACATCGCCATGATGAAGCCGGAAGCCTGCCAGACGCCGGCGATGACCACCGTGTAGATGACGAAATCCTTGTTCTTGATCCAGTCGAAATGGAAGCTCGTCCAGCCCCATTGATGCAAGGTCTGCTCGAGGCCGAGGCCGGGATCGAGAAACCATTTCCAGGCGACGCCGGTGACGATGAAGGATAGCGCCATCGGGTACAGATAGATCGGCCTCAATACGCCTTCGCCGCGGATCTTCTGGTCGAGCAGGATGGCCAGGAACAGGCCGAGCGCCAGGCAGATGAAGATGTAGAGGAAACCGAAAATGCCCATATTGGTGATCGACGTGTACCAGCTTGACGGCGGGTCGGTGTCGAAGGTCCAGCCCCACAGCCGCTGATAGGCGCGCGAGCCGGTGATGACATAGGACGGGAAGGTCTTGGAATTGGTGAAGGATAGATAGATCGTCCACAGGATGAAGCCGTAGACGAAGACGATGGTGATGGCGAAGCTCGGCGCCAGAACGATCTTCGGCAGGGCGTCCTGCAAGCGCGAGCGCACCGAGGCGCGGTGCCGCTCCGGCGTCAGCTTGATCTGGCTTGTTGCTACCGTGCTCATGGGGCTCCTCCCGTCGACGCGAGGCCAACCAGGTTCGCGGATATTAGTTCGCGGATTTGGGCCTTCCCCGCCGGAGCGGGGAAGGCGTTTTGGGTGTGTGGCGCTTACTTGGCGTCGTCGATCGCCTTGACCAGCTCGGTCACGGCCTCGTCCGAGGTCTTGATCTGACCATGGACGAACTTGGAGACGACATCCTTGTAGGCATTGGCGACCGCCGGAGGCGCGCCATAACCCTGGGCCAGCGAGCCGAACAGCGTGCCGCCGTCATTGGCTGCCTTCAGGTCGGCGATGCCCTTCTTGCCGCAAGCGTCGAAGTCGGTGTCCGGAACGTCGGTACGGGCCGGAACCGAACCCTTGACGACGTTGAAGGCCGACTGGAAGCTCTTCGACAAGGTGGCGGTGGCCAATGCGATCTGGGCGGCCTTGCGGTCATCCGGAACATTGAACATGCCAAACATGTCGGAGTTGTAGATCACCGAGCCGTCGGTGCCCGGGAAGCGATAGCACAGGAAGTCCGTGCCCGGGGTCTTCTTGGCGGCGTGGAACTCACCCTTGGCCCAGTCGCCCATGACCTGCACTAGGGCATCGCCCTTGATGACCATGGCTGTGGCAAGGTTCCAGTCACGGCCCGAGAAGTTCGGGTCGACATAGGTGACGAGCTTGGCGAGGTTGTCGAACGACTTCTTCATCGTGTCGGATTTGAGCGAAGCGTCGTCGAGGTCGTTGAAGGCCTTCTTGTAGAACTCAGGTCCGCCAGTCGACAGCACGACCGAGTCGAACATGGTGGCTTCCTGCCAGTTCTGGCCACCGAGAGCGAGCGGGATCACGCCTGCCGCCTTGGCCTTGTCGAGCAGGGCAACGAAGTCGTCGAAGGTCTTCGGCTCGGTGCCGCCGATCTTGTCCATGACGGCCTTGTTGATCCACAGCCAGTTGACCGAGTGGACGTTGACCGGAGCCGCGACCCACTTGCCTTCATAGACAGAGAACTTCTGCAGGGCTGCCGGAACGGACTTGTCCCAGCCTTCCTTCTTCGCCGTCTCGGTCAGGTCGCCCATGACGCCGGCGGCGGCATAGTCGAGCACGGTGTAGCCGAGCATCTGCGAGGCGGTCGGATAGTTGCCAGCGGCAACCATCGCCTTCAGCGCGGTCATGGCAGCGTCGCCGCCACCGCCGGCCACCGGCACGTCTTTCCAGGCGTAGCCTTCCTTGGCCAGATCACCCTTGAGGACGTTGAGAGCAGCCGCTTCGCCGCCCGACGTCCACCAATGCAGCATCTGGACTTCCTTGACGTCCTCGGCATGGGCCGCGAAAGCCAGACCCGATGCGAGCGCCGTTCCGATAAGCAGTTTGCGCAACATGTACTTCCTCCCTTGTTGCATCTACACGACCGGCGGATGCCCGCCGGGTTCTTCTCAACTCAGCCGACCCACCATCCGGTGCGCTGGCCGCGATGAAACTGGATTGTCTTTTCCTCGGTATAATCCTCGACGGCACGCTTGCCGAGTTCGCGTCCGAGACCGGACTGCTTGTAGCCTCCGAAAGGCAGCTCGGGATAACCTTCCATGAATGTGTTCACCCAGACGGTCCCCGAACGCACCCCACGCGCCACCGACATGCAAGTGTCGATGCTGGCGCTCCACACGCCCGCCGACAAACCATAGGGCGTGTTGTTGGCGATGTGCAACGCCTTTTCAATCGATTCAAAAGTCAACACCGAGAGCACCGGGCCGAATACTTCCTCGCGCGCTATGGCCATATCCTCGGTGACGCCGCGGATGATGGTGGGATCGAGGTATTGGCCGGCATTGGAGGCCAGCTGCTTGCCGCCGCTGTAGACGCTGCTTCCCTCGGTCGCGGCTGACGCCACGTAATCTGCCACCTTGGCCAGGTGGTCGGATGAGATCATCGCGCCAACCTTGGTTTGGTCATCGAGCGGATCGCCGACCGTGACCCTGGCGGTGAGCGCCTTGACGGCGCTGAGAAAATCATCGGCGATCGCCTCATGCACGATCAGCCTGCTGCCGGCATTGCAGCATTCGCCGGCGTTGAAGAAGCCGCCGAACACCGCCGCGTCGGCGGCCGCTTCGAGGTCGGCGTCGGGGAAGACGATCTGGCCGTTCTTGCCGCCGAGCTCCATCGAGACTTTCTTCAGCGATTGCGCAGCCGAGGCCATGGTCATCTTGCCGACCCGGGTGGAGCCGGTGAATGACACCATCTCGACCAGGGGATGGCTGACCATCGGCGCACCGACATCGGCGCCCAGACCGGCGAGGATGTTGACGACGCCGGCGGGCAAGCCGGCCTGCATCAGGATGTCGCCGAGCACGAAGGTCGAGGCCGAGGTCATTTCGCTCGGCTTGACCACCGCCGTGCAGCCGGCGGCGAGCGCGAAGGGCAGCTTCTGGCTGACGATCAGGAACGGGAAATTCCACGGCGTGATGATCGAGACGACGCCGATCGGCTCGCGCAGCACGACGCCCAGCATGGTGTCGCCGAGATTGGCGTAAGATTCGCCATGCAGCGTGCGGGCCAGCGAGGCGGCATAGCGCCAGATGTCTACGGCGCCGCCGATCTCGCCGCGCGCCTGGGCGATCGGCTTGCCGGATTCCAGCGCGTCGAGCCGGGCGATCTCCTCCTGCCGCGCCTCGATCAGGTCGGCCGCCTTGAGCAGGATCGCGGCACGTTCGGCGGCCTTCATGCGCGGCCATGGACCGGTCTCGAAAGCCCTGTGCGCGGCCTGCACTGCCGCTACCACTTCGGCCTCGCCGGCCTGCGCATAGTGCGAAACGGTGAAGCCGTGGCCGGGGCTCTGGCGCGCAAGCGTGCGGCCGTCACGGGCATCGACATGCTTGCCGTCGATCAGCAGCCTGTACGCCTTCGGCGCCGCGGACGCTTCGGCCGGCATGGAAATCTTGAGGGGTGCGTTCATGTGTTTCCTCTAGGATCTCGAAAAGGCCGGCTTCTGCTTGGCCTTGAAGGCACCGACGCCGGCCTTGAGGTCGCCGGTCATGGCGATGAAGCCGCTGGCCAGCGCTTCCGTGGCGGCGGCACTTTCCTCGCCTTCGGCGACCGCGATCATCAATTTGGCGGCTTCCGTCGCCAGCGGTCCGCGCTCGGCGATCTTTTCGGCCCAGGCCTTGGCCTCGGCGAGTCCCTTGCCGGTCTCGACGACTCGATCGACCACGCCCAGGGCCAGCGCTTCGGGCGCGAGTAAGATCTCGCCGCCCAGCGCCATGCGCCGCACCGTCTGCGCGCCGAAGCGGCGCACGGCGCGCTGCGTGCCGGACCAGCCCGGAACGACGCCGATCGAGGTTTCGGGGGAGCCCAATTTCACCTGTGTCTCCGCCACGCGGAAATCACAAGCCACAGCGAGTTCCAGGCCGCCGCCCAATGCATGACCGGACAGAACGGCGATGGTCGGTTGCCTGAGCCGCGCCAGCCGGTCGAAGACGCGGTGGCCGTAGCGCACCCATTGCACCTGGAAATCGGCGGCACTCATCTGCGCCCACGCCTCGACATCGCCGCCGGCGCAAAAGCCCTTTCCTTCGCCGCGCAGCAGCACGACACGCACGCCGTCCGCGCCCTCGGCCGCGTCGAGCGCTGTCTCCAGCGCGCGCAGCATCGGGATGTCGAGCGCGTTGAATTTCTCCGGCCGGCGCAGCGTGACGATGCCGATGACGCCATCCTGCTCGAAGGTGACGAGAGGCTCAACCATAATGCGCGCCTCCGAGCGAGGCGCCGCCATTCAGCGACAGGCCTATCGGTTGATCGCGATAAAGCGCCTCTGGCGTTGTCTTGAGATCCTTGGCGACGCCCAACGGAATTTCCGATTGCGCCAGCACGTCGCGCTGCAGGTCAATGCCGGGTGCGAGTTCTGTGACGACCAGGCCCTCCGGTGTCAGCTTCATCACGCAGCGCTCGGTGACATAGGTGATGTCCTGTCCCTGCGCGACCGCCCGCTTGCCCGAAAACGAGATGTGCTCGACCTCGGCGACCACCTTCTTGATCTTGCCCTCCTGGTCGATGCGGATGCCGCCATCGGCCAATGAGAGTTTTGCCCCGGCGTTGAAGAAGCCGGAGAAGACGATCTTCTTCGCTCGTGCGGTGATGTCGACAAAGCCGCCGGCGCCGGCCGTGACATGCGGCCGCGCCGAAAGTTTCGAGACGTTGACCGAGCCATGGCGGTCGATCTGCAGGAAGGACAGCAGCGAAGCATCGAAACCGCCGGCCTGGAAATAGATGAACTGGTGCGGCGAGGGCATGAAGGCGTCGGCGTTCGACGAACAGCCGAATTTGAAGTCGAGCAGCGGCACGCCGCCGACCGCGCCCTGTTCGATCACCCAGGTGACCTTGCCGTGCTGGCCTTCCTCGAGAAGGATGCGCGGCACATTGGCCGAGATGCCGAAGCCGATGTTGACGGCCATGCCGTCGCGCAACTCCATGGCGACGCGGCGCGCGATCACCTTCTGGACGTTCATCTCGGCGTTGCGGAAGCTCGACAGCGGCCGGAAGATTTCTCCGGAGATCGCCGGGTCGTAGGATGTCAGCGTCGTCTGCAATTGGTCGGGCGCGACGACGATGTGGTCGACCAGGACGCCGGGCACGCGCACGTCATGCGGTTTCAGCGTGCCGTTCTCGACGACGCGCTTGACCTGCGCGATGACGACACCGCCATTGTTGCGGGCGGCGAGCGCCTGTTCGAGGCCGCCGAGATAGGCGCCCTCATGCTCATAGGTGAGGTTGCCGCGCTCGTCAGCCGACGTGGCGCGGATGATCGAGACCTGCGGGACGATGGAACGGAAATAGAGCCATTCCTCGCCGTCGAACTGCTGCACCGAGACGATCGGTTCGCTGGCGGCGGCGTTCATGGCGCAGCCCTGGTGGCGCGGGTCGGCGAAGGTGTCGAGGCCGACCTTGGTCAGCACGCCCGGCCGCTTGGCGGCGGCCTCGCGATGCATGTCGAACAGGATGCCAGACGGCACGTTGTAGGCGGCGACCGAATTGTCGCCGATCATCTTCCAGATTTGCGGCGGTTCGGAAGAGGAGGGGCCGGACGGATAGGAGCCGCACAAAGTGCGCTTCAGCAGGCCGGGCTTGGCCAGATGGTCGATGCCCCTGATGCCATACATGTCGCCGGCGGCGATCGGATGCAGCGTGGTGATGTTCTTCGGATGGCCTTCCGCGTCGAAGCGCTCGCCGATCGCGGCCAGCACGGCGTCAGGGCAGCCGAGGCCGCTCGACGACGACACGGATACGACCATGTCGTCCTTGATCAGGCCCGCTGCCTGCGCTGCCGAAACGACCTTGCTCAATTCATGCTCCCGAGTTTCGGGTCGATCTTGACGGCCTTGCCGGAGCTGGCCGATTGAAGTGCTGCCTCGGCTGATGCCAGCGACCAGATGCCGTCGTCTCCGGTGGCGGAGGGCTGGCCTTCGCCACGGATCGCGGCATGGAACTGGTGCATGGATCTTGTGTAGAGATCATCGTGGTCGAAGCTCAGTTGCTCCTCGCCCCTGGCAGTGCGCAGCATCACCGAACCGACCGGCTTCTGGGTCATCACATTGCTGGCGATCAGCGAGCCTTCCGAACCGTGCACCTCGAAGCCGGTGCCGGCGAATTTGGTGGTGAAGCCCTCATGCGACTGGGCGATGACGCCCGATTTGAAGCGCCAGATGCACATGGCGCCATCCTCCAGGCCGCTGCCGGCCATGCCGGCCGACTGCGTGAAGCAGGACACCTCGACCGGGTCGTCGCCGAGCACGAAGCGCAGCGTGTCGGCGTCATGCACGGTGATGTCGAGCACCACGCCGCCGCCCGCCTCGGGCCTGGTGATGCGCCAACCCTGCAGGTTTTCAGGCAGATAGACGGAATGGAAGACGCGCGCGGCGATCGGCTTGCCGATGCGGCCGGCGGCGATGGCGTCGCGCATGGCGCGGTGCGCGCCGGCGTTGCGCAGATGATGGTTGGTGCCGAGCACGATGCCGGCAGCCCTGGCGGCGGCAACCATCTTTCGGGCATCGGCACTGGTCAGCGCCAGCGGCTTTTCGCACAGCACGTGCTTTCCAGTCTTGATGGCAGCGAGCGCCTGCTCGAGGTGCAATTCGTTGGTGGTCGAGATGTAGACGGCGTCGATGTCGGCGCCGAGCAGGGCATCAAGCGTCGAGACGGCAAGCGGAATGTTGTTTTCCCCGGCATAGGCGGTGGCGCGCTCCGGGCTGGAGCTCATCACCGCGGCGATCTCGCCATTGCCTTGCGCGCGGATGGCGTCGATCATGAACTGTCTGGCGATCGTGCTGGCGCCGATCAACCCCCATCTGACGCTCATGCCGCGCCCCCCGAACCTGCAGGCCTGTTTCGGGTGCGGCGATCCGGGCCACAGCTTTCCCTGACCACGAGATTGACCGCGCCGATATGATCCTCGGCCCGCGTGGTGCGCGACTGGATCATTTTCAGCATGACATGCGCAGCGCGTTCGCCAAGGCCCGCCGAGTCCACCGCGACGCTGGTCAGAGCCGGCATGTAGTGCTCGGCCTCGACCACATCGTCGAAGCCGACGACGGCGAAATCAGCTCCCGGCTCAAGCCCGCGCTTGCGCAGCGCCAGCATGGCGCCAAAGGCAACCGCGTCGTTGAAGCACAGGGCCGCGGTCGGCGGTTCAGCCATTGCGAGAGCGGTTTCCAGGCACGCAATGCCACCTTTGCGGCTGGTCTCGCCCTCGAAGATCAGTATGTCGCGGGCGGCGATGCCAAGCGTCTCGCAGGCCTCACGAAAGCCACCCAGCCGTTCGTGATAGACCACGAGGTCGGACGAGCCGCCGAAGAAGGCCAGCCGGCGATGCCCCTTGCCGATGAGATGGGCGGCGGCAAGATAGGCGCCGCGATGATTGTCGGGCGCGATCACCGGGATGCGGCTTTCCGGCAGCCGGCGCATGGCGAAGACGACCGGCACGCCCGCCGTCTCGATCCGCCGGAAGGCGCCCGGCGTCGTGCCGCGTGCCGGTGACACGATGAGGCCGGCGACGCCTTGCTCCATCAGCGATTTCAGCACTTCTTCCTGGCGCACCGGATTTTCCGCCGTGTTGGCGATGAACGGCACGATGCCGGCCGACTGGAAGACGCGTTCCATGCCGACCGCCAGTTCCGCGAAAAAAGGATTGGTGAGATCGTTGATGACCATGCCGATGACGTTCGAATGAGCCTTGCGCAGATTGGCGGCGCCGCGATTGTAGACGTACCCGACATCCTCGATCGCCTTGCGAACCTTGCTTGTCGTCTCAGGCCGGATCAGCCCGCTGCCCTGGAGCACAAGCGATACCGTCGATTTGGACACGCCTGCTTCACGGGCGATGTCGAATATCGTCGCCTTGGCTCGGCTGGCCATCCAGATGCATCCTCCCAGCTTCATGATCAAAATCTATTGGAACGTTCTAATCATCGGTTCGATCCTGAGTCAATCAGGATTTTCTCTCAGCCTGGAAGATCGATGGTACGTACTAAAATGACATAGCCTGCAAGGCTTTCCCTGTTGCGATGCAGCATTTGCCTGTGAATGAGCTCTGAATCTTAAAGGTTCTTGATTTATTGGAACGTTCCATTTATAGGCGCGGCAAAGGGAGAGATCGATGGACATTTCCTTGCCTGGTGAGGGTGGCGGCAGCGACCGCTACACGCTGGTCGGCAAACCCGTGCAGCCGGTGATCGGGGCGCGGTTTTCGCGCATCGCCTATGCCGCAGCACACGTCGTTGCCGATCCGCTTGCGATGACCGATCCGTGGTCCAGGCCGGTGGTCGACTGGGACAGGACGATGGCGTTCCGGCGCCATCTGTGGCGGCTCGGCTTCCGCATCGCCGAGGCGATGGACACGTCGCAGCGCGGCATGGGTTTCGACTGGGCAAATGCACAGCAACTGATCCGCCGCTCGATCGCCGAGGCGCGCACCGTTGCCGGCGCCGATCTCGCTTCGGGCGCCGGGACCGACCATCTGGCGCCGAGCGCCGCCAAAACAATCGACGACGTCATCAAGGCCTATGAAGAGCAGTTTGCCTTCATCGAAGGGCTCGGTGGCAAGGCAATCATGATGGCCAGCCGGGCGTTGGCAGCGGTGGCCAAAGGTCCGGACGACTATATCAGCGTCTATGACCGCGTCCTGTCCCAGGCCTCCGGCAAGGTCATCCTGCATTGGCTGGGCGACATGTTCGATCCGGCGCTCAGGGGCTATTGGGGCAGCAGCGATTTCGAGACCGCGCTCGATACGGTGGTTGCCATTATCGAACGCCACGCCGGCAAGGTCGAAGGGATAAAAATCTCGCTGCTCGATGCCGGCAAGGAGGTTGCGCTCAGGAACCGGCTGCCGGACGGCGTCGTCATGTTCACCGGCGACGACTTCAACTATCCCGAACTGATCGCCGGCGACGAGAAAAGACATTCGCATGCGCTGCTCGGCATTTTCGACGCCATCGCGCCAGTCGCCAACGCAGCACTGGCGAAGCTGGCGGAGAGGGACCGAGCCGGCTATGACGCATTGATGGCGCCGACCGTGCCGCTATCGCGAAAAATCTTCGAGGCGCCGACCGAGTACTACAAGGCCGGCATCGTCTTCATGGCCTGGCTGAATGGCCATCAGGACCATTTTGCGATGGTCGGCGGCATGCAGTCGGCGCGCGGCATTGTTCATTATGCCGATGTTTTCCGCCTTGCTGACCAGGCAGGATTGCTGGCCGATCCGGAGCTGGCGGTTGCCAGAATGAAGAGCCTTTGCGCCGTGGCGGGCGTTTGAGCCGGGAGGATTCCCTCGCGGATATGACGTCCTGGCTTCTAACGCCGTCGCCACAGCCAAAAAGGCGCGATCGCCTCATCTGGATGAAAAATGGGCTTGGTCGACCTTCCCAGGTCGGCAGGTGGCATCCCCACAGGATCATGGTTCGCCAGGTCGAGAAGCAGCGGCCCAAGCCGATCCGGATCGACAGTTTCGGCCGACATGGTGTGTGGCTTGTTCTCGTGGGCAACAAGCCAGCGCAGCGCCTGAACCAGCCCCAGCCCCTCGGCGGTCTGGTGCTGCCAGAGATTGTCGCCGACCGAAGACAGGATACGGGCCAATGACGTCCAGCCTTGCAGGGTAAACATGGCGTAGTGCCTGGGGCGCGTTCGGGACAGTTCCCTGGGCAATGAACCGTCGGCCGCGACCTGGGCCGCGAGTCTCTCCCGAGCATAAAGGCCGATCTTGGCCAGCATGGCGCTGTCGCCAAGAAATGTGGCGATCGATGCCCGCTGCAAATCGTAGAACGTCCCTTGATTGCTGCTGCTGTAGAAGGCGGTTGCGGCTGTCGGCGCGATGTCCAGCCATTCGCAGTAGGAACCGAGCCAGGCTCTGAACGCCCTGCGATCCTCGTCGCCCAGCACTCCTGTTCGCTCGATCAGGCGCACAGCATCCAGGAAGAAATAGAAATCCTTCAGTTCGATGATGCCGTAACCAGACCCTTCATTGTTGTCGTGGCCCGACCGTACCTGCGCATAGCGCAAATGCGGATTCATTCTTGTCCTGGGATCGACAAACCAGGTGCGGATCAGCTCTGCCGCGTGGACGGCATAGTGATGTCCACCAAGCACGGTTGCGGCCAGCGCAAGCACGGTTGTGTCGTCGAACACGCGCTGCAAGCGCGTGCGATCGTAGGCCTCGCTTCCTGCTTTATACAATGCCGTGCCGGGCACGCGTTCGCCATCGCGCTGGATATAGGGCAGGCCATCAGGTCTGTCGGGGTCGGGCCACCAATAGGGCGCTGGGTGAAAATAGTCCTGGGGGTCTCCGCTCGGGGCCAGGCCAGTCTTGTCGAGCACGCTGAACGGACCGCGGGTGAGCGCCTGGCCGGCCGCGGCTTCGAGATACCCAAGGATGGCCGCATCCTTCACCGCGTGGGCAGCATCCAGGGCATCTTCGTCATAAAAAGCCAGGCGGGAAGCATCAAGCCGCGCGGCGATCGCCCTGGCGTTGCATTGATCGACCATGTCGACGATAGCCTGGTCGCGGCTGACCAGGCGCGCGACGAAGCCGGCCTTGCCGATCTCCAGATGCGAGCGCCCTGAATCCAGACGCGCCACCCAGCCCGCTTTCTGGAACAGCCCGGCATCCGCTGCCCGGGCCGGGCGCGGAAAATCCCAGGCGTCGTCGCGGTAGCGATCCCAGGAGCCGGGAACTCCCAACCTCCATAGCGTCTCGATTTTCGGGCGCCTTCCGTAGCCATAGTTTTCGTCGAACAGCTGCGTGGTATCGGCTCGAAATATGATCTGCGGCTCTTCCTCGGCCGGCGGCTGGAAACCCTGGTCCAGCAGAAGCGCGTTGTCGACAATGCGCGCCATGGGCACCACAGCGTATGGAAGGTGCGGGTTTTTCTCGATCGCGGACCGTATCTGCTGGAACGCAGACCCTGTCAGGTAGCAGTTCCCGTCCCAGGGCATCAGCCATTTTGCCCTGTCGCGGGCAATCGCGAGCGCGGCGTTGCGAGCCCCATTGTTGTTCATCACATAGAGGTTCTTGCTGCGACGGATGTGCGTTTCATAACGCGCGGACTGTGGTCCGCTCGCCCTGCCTTTCTCCGAGAATCTGAGGTCGCCGGCAGCAAGCTGATCGACGTCCCAGGATATCTTCCGGTACGCATCGAGTTCGAAGGGGATTGTGTGAAAATTCTGGCGGCGGCTTTCGAGCAGGCTGATGATCCGGGCTTCCTCGTCGGTGTCGACTATCCGGTTGATGATCCAGAATTTCTCGCACGCGGCGAAGGCCGGTTCGTTGTCCAGAATGAACAGCACGTTGTCGAATGACTGGCCCTTGCGGTGTCGCGGTTCCAGATCGTTGCCGATGATCCGGACGAGCATGAAGGTGTCGGCAGTCTGCGAGATCGGCAAAGCCGTGTAAGCCTCGCGGGCTGCCTCGATCCGCTTGCCGAGGCCGCGTCGGTATTCAACGTTCTGCTTTGCCGAAATGAGCGCGCTGCTCAATGTCGACCACGGTGATTGCAATTGGGTGCGCACGCGTTTCAGTTCGCGATAGATCTTCGGCCAGGGCGACAGCTTTGCCTTTCCAGGCCGTGAAGTCATGGCAGCATGTCGGGAGCCCAGGTCCCGATCGCCGCCTTGGGGACGCGCGCAATTTCGCCAACCATTCCGATTTCGGTGCTGGACCATTTCTGATGGTGAGGTGACCGAGCCCTGCATAGTCCAACGCGATCAATCATGGAAAATTCTCTCGCATGCAACGTTGCGAATGTCCTGCTTACGGTTTCACGGCATCGATGACGGCAGGTTTGCCAGGCAACGCCGACAAGACAATGCGATAAATCAAATCCGAAAACCACATAGCATGGCAAATGCCGCAGCATCGGCGATGTGCCTTATGGCGAAGGCAAGCTCGCAAAGATTTTCACGGCTGATCGCAATTTTCTTTTGAACCAATTTCTCCCGAGGCGCGACCAAGCGGTGTGTCCAAACATGGTCCATCCAGGAGAACGTCTCATGTTTACTGTTTCAAGAAACGTCCTTTTGGCCGCCATCGCCGTTTCGGTGCTGGCCGGCTGCAAGACAACCGCTCCCAGGGAATGCGACAAGCTGAAGCCTGGAGTGACCTACAACGGCAAATGCTGCGGTATCGGCGAGCCTTGTCGCGAAGGCAAGGGCGGCACGCCGGACAGGCCGGGAAATACACCCGATCCAGAGCCGCAATGATCTGTTGACCGTGGCCCGTTCCGGTCAGTGCCGGGACGGGCGCGTTGAGCTCCGAAAACTGACAATGCCAGTTTTCCTAGGGAACGAACGAAATCGTCCAATTCTGGTGAGCCAGCCAGAATGCCGATTGAAATCTGGTCGTCTGGGATTGGATGGTGGGCGTGACAGGGATTGAACCTGTGACCCCTGCAATGTCAATGCAGTGCTCTCCCGCTGAGCTACACGCCCATCCGAAGCCGCGCATACACCATTTTTGATCCAGCGCGTCAATAGCAGGAAAAAGGAAAGAAGGCGTCGTCTCGCCGCAGCGGCGGACGGGCGCCGATGCCTAAAGCGCGCCGCGCTTCAGGTCTTTGTTTCATGCATGTCGTTTTCCCAAAACTGGAGTGCGCCCCTTGGGATGGACACTGATCAGGCTGCAGTTTTGCCCGTCTGCCGGATGTGTTGATCCTCGAACTGTTGCGGGCTGAGATATCCCAGCGCCGAATGGAGCCTGCGTTTGTTGTAGACTTGGTCGATGAAGTGGGGAAGGTGCTCGGCAACCTCCTCGAAGGTTTCAAGCGCCATCGGATAAACCGCCTCGAGCTTCAGGGTCTTCATGAAGCTCTCCGCTTTGGCATTGTCATAAGGATTGCCCTTGCGGCCCATCGAGCCGGCCAGACCGTGGCCGGTGAGAAGCTGCCGGTAAGTCTCGGCGGCATATTGGGAGCCGCGATCGGAATGGTGAACGCAGCCTGGCGGTGGCTTTCTGCGCTCGATTGCGGCGCGCAAGGCGGCGCCCGTCAGGCGGGCATCGATGGCGCGGCTGATGGCGTAGCCGACGATCATGCGCGACCAGACATCGAGAATGATGGCGACGTAGACGAAGCGGACCGGCAGCGCGACATAGGTGATGTCGCCGACCCAGAGTTGGTTCGGACCGGTCGGGACGATGTCCTTTGCCAGATTGGGGAAGATCGGACTGTTGTGATTGCTGTCGGTCGTGGCGACGAACCGGCGTCTGACCTTCGGTTGCAGGCCGTGATCGCGCATCAGGCGGCGGATCTTCTTGTGGTTCACCACAAAGCCTTGCTGGCGCAAGGCCGCGCCCACGCGGCGATAGCCATAAAACTCGAATTCGTCGCAGATCGCGAACATCGTCTCGACGATAGCGGTGTCATCGGCCGGCCATTGCGGACGGTCATAAAAGGTCGAACGCGCCAGATCCATCAGCCGGCATCCTTCGGCGATAGAGAGGCCGGGGGGCCGATGATGGCGGATGTAATCCCGCTTTTCGGCCGCGGAGCATTCTTCAGAGCCCCCTTTAGAAACTCCAGCTCCAGAGCCTGCTTGCCGACCAGCCGCTCAAGCGCGGCGATCCGCGCCTCATATTCCGTGATCAGAGTGGCAGAAGCCGTATCTTCATCGAAGCCGCCTGCCTCATACTTGCCAATCCAGACACGGATCAGGGTGCGGGTGACGTCATGCCGTTTCGCCAAACTGTGCAGCGTCTCGCCCGACAGATATTCCTGCACCACCTGACGCTTGAACGTGATGCTGTAACTACGATGTCTTGCCATGGTTCTCTCTCCGAAAACCCGACAGCCATGGTCAATTCCTCAGGACGATCTGTCCACCCCTAGGGGCGCACTCCAAACCGGGACCACTTTTGGGCGACATGTATTGGCTTGGAAAGCGGCTCAGGCCGCCTGCAGCATCTTCTCGACCTCGTTGACGAGGTCGCGCAGATGGAACGGCTTCGACAGCACCTTGGCGTCTTTCGGCGCCTTGGAATCCGGGTTCAGCGCAACGGCGGCGAAACCGGTGATGAACATGACTTTCAAATCAGGATCGATCTCGGTGGCGCGCCGCGCCAGTTCGATGCCGTCCATCTCCGGCATGACGATGTCGGTCAACAGCAGCGAGAACGGCTCCTCGCGCAGCCGCTCATAGGCGCTGGCGCCATTGTCGAAATCGCTGACCTGGTAACCGGCGCGCTCCAGCGCCTTGACGAGGAACCGACGCATATCGTCGTCGTCTTCCGCCAGAAGAATGCGTGCCATGATATCCCGTCCGAATCACCCGCCCGAGATTGCCGTTGGGCAAGCCCGTTAACCATCCTGTATATGAGGAGGTGAGGGTAAACATCAAGTGAACGCGGACGGCGATGATCCATATTTGCCCGGCGGCGTGGCCGCTGAAATGCTGGACACGCGGCCAGCAAGGTGGCACTTTCACATCATGATGCACTGGTGTTTTCGGGTTCGCTCAAATTGAAGACGGCAGCCGAGGATTTTTCGGTCTTTCCACCCTTCGAAATCCGGTCGGGCGCCGAGCAACGCGTCCCCTTCCTCTTCAACTCACCGCATAGCGGCCGCTACTATCCCGAACGCTTCCTTGCCATGGCAAGGCTGGACCGCAACGCCATCCGCCGGTCTGAGGACTGTTATGTAGATGAACTGTTCGGCGGCGCCGTGGCGCTCGGCGCGCCGCTGCTGGCGGCGAATTTCCCGAGGGCCTATCTCGACGTCAACCGCGAGCCGTGGGAACTCGATCCGCGCATGTTCGCCGAGCCGGTGCCGTCCTTCTGCAACATTCGCTCGGCGCGGGTGGCGGGCGGGCTTGGCACGGTGCCGAAGCTGGTCGGCGAGGGGCTCGACATCTATTCCGGCCGCCTGCCGCTGGCCGAAGCGGTCGCCCGCATCGAGGCCGTCTACAAACCCTATCACGAGACGCTGAAACGGCTTTTGACCAGAACCCATGCGCGTTTCGGCTTTGCCGTGCTGATCGACTGTCATTCGATGCCGGCGAGCATCCGTGTCGGCGACAGCGGCCTGCGGCCCGACTTCATCATCGGCGACCGTTTCGGCATCTCGGCCACCGCCGCCCTGACCGACACCGCGATCGGCCTGCTCACCGCCATGGGCTATACGGTTGCCCACAACAAACCCTATGCCGGCGGCTTCATCACCGAACACTATGGTCGCCCGGCGCGCCATCTGCATGCGCTGCAGATCGAGGTCAATCGCGGGCTCTACATGAACGAGCGCACATTCGAGAAGGCCACCGGCTTCGACGCGCTGGCCGACGATCTGACGCGATTTTCAGCCGACCTGATGTCGATGCCCGACCATCATTTCGTCGATCTGCCGCTGGCAGCGGAGTGAGCTCGGAATCGCGGCGTAAAAAAAGACCGCATCGTTTGCACGATACGGTCGAAGTCTAGGGAGGAAACGCCCAAGGAGGGCATGGACAGGAGAACCTGTCCGAGGTCGAGGGTATTGTGCGCTGCACAAATGTCAAGCGACCTTCAGGCTTTTTTAATTCACTCTGATGTGGAAATTGCGTTTCGATGATGCTGTCGTGTCATTTTGGCAACATCTAACGCAGCGGATAAATCGATAAACACCCTTGTTTTGGGACGGAAGTGGCGGCAAAGCCCGGCTCGGGCATGCTGCAATGCAGGAGAATCAGTTGGACGTCAGCATCGATTTCATGCGTCGCATCGCGCAGGCGGCGGCGGCGGAGACCTTGCCGCGCTTTCGCAGCCAGGGTGCGGTTGCCAACAAGGAGAAGGGCAGTTTCGACCCGGTCACCGAGGCCGATCGCGAGGCCGAGCGCGCTATCCGCGCGCTGATATCGGCCGAGTATCCCGACCATGGCATTCTGGGCGAGGAGCATGGCAGCGAGAACATTTCGAGCCGGCATGTCTGGGTGATCGACCCGATCGACGGCACGCGCGCCTTCATTTCCGGACTGCCGGTGTGGGGAACTCTGGTCGGGCTGACGGTCGATGGCGACGCTGTTGCCGGCATGATGGCGCAGCCCTTCACCGGTGAGCTGTTCTACGCCAACGCCTCGGGTTCCCACTATGAAGGGCCGGGCGGGCCACGCAAGCTTTCGACGCGCAAGACGACCAATCTCGCTGAAGCCACGCTGTTTACCACCACGCCGGCGCTGTTCAAGGGGGCGGCGCGCGAGCGTTACGACCAGTTTGAGAAGCAGGTCCAGCTCGCCCGTTACGGCGCCGATTGTTATGCCTTCGCCATGATCGCCTCAGGAAGTGTCGACATCGTCGCCGATCCCGGATTGAAGCCCTACGACATCGTGGCGCTGATCCCGATCATCGAGAAGGCCGGTGGTATCGTCACCACATTCGATGGCGGGCCGGCGGAGAAGGGCGGCGACGTACTCGCCGCAGCAACCCCGGAGCTTCACGCAGCAGCCATGGTTGCCTTGCGGGGCTGAGATCATCATATTTCAGCGCGGCTTGATCGAACGCTGGAATTCCGCTGGCGTGCGGCCGTAAACCTGTCTGAAGGCGGAACTGAAATGGCTGTGGCTGGAGAAGCCCAGGTCCATGCCAAGCGTGGTCAGATTGTCGTAGCTGCCCAGCAGGTCGAGCGCGCGCGCCAGCCGCAGCCGCAGATGGTAGCGATAGAGCGGCATGGCCTCGACCTGCTGGAACACCTGCGTGAGATAGACCGGCGAGACGCCAACCTCGGTGGCGATTTCGGCCAGCGTCCAGCGTCGTGACAGATCCGAAGACAGCACAAGCTTGGCGCGGTCGACCAGCTTCTGCCGTCCCGGGCTGGCGCCGGCGACATGCGAGGTCCGCTCGCCAAGAGAGCGCCGCACCAGCGTCAGCGCCAGGGTTTCGGCCTCAAGCTTTTCGGCGATTTTGCGGCTCAGGCTGTGGCGCAGCAAAGCCACCAAAGCCTGTGCCCGCGGGTCGATGCGCCGGCGCTGGCGGCGAAAGGCTGGAGCGGCACCGCCGGTGCGCAACTGTTCCTTCGGCGTCAGTTCAAGCAGCTGAGCCTCCTCGATGACAAGATCGAGGCAGGAATCGCCGCCCTCGACAGGATGGCTGATCTGGTAACCTTCGGCCTCGTTGAAGAACAGCAGCTGGTTGGCCTCCGCGACGGCCTCATTGCGACCGACATGGCGCACGAAAACGCCGCGGTAGGGAAACACCAGGTGCGTGGCCGACGTGCACTCTTCTTCGCTCCGGTGCCGGCATTCGCCGCTGCAGACAACGTCGCGCACCCTGACGGTGCCGGTGTCGAGAAGCGGCTGCACCGTGAATTGCGACATGGCCGTTGCGCTCTTTCCCTTGCGCCGGAACATGGTTCCGGCATTGCAGGGCATTCTACGCAATCGGTCCGCCCATTCCTGTCAGGAGACTTGCCGACAGGCCGCTCCTCAATCCCACAACCGGCGGACGGATTCAGAATAGGCTTCGCCGCGCGACAGGCCGATGTCCTTGAGCTGGTCGTCGGTCATTTCGAGCAGAGCGCGGCGGCTTCGGCGCCTTTCCATCTGGCGGCCGATCCAGCTGGCCGCCGCAACGAAGTGTGCACCCAGGGACTGCCGCATGGTCGCGGTGCGGATTGTCGGTGCCCGTGCCGGGGCAGGGCCGGCCAGGTATTGCGTCGCAGTGATCTGATCGGGGCGCATCGCTCAGTCCTCCCTGGTGCCGGCTGCCGAGGCGCCGGCTTCGTTCAGCGCTTGCGCGCATTCCTCGCAACAGACTTCGACGGTCTTGCCGCCGACCTTGACGCGGATCGGGTTGGCGTCCAGCTGGCAATCGCAGGCAGCGCAGGTGTTCTCGGTCATGATCTCATCTCCATGGCGTTCAGTTCGACGCGGGCAGATGAGCAGTTCGGGGCGATGCGGGCTGTCAGAATCTTTAGCACTTTGCGCGCCGCGGGCGCTGGCTGGCTCACGCAACTGACAACAGGGTGTCAGTAGGCACCGGCTATGGAAGGGTCATTGCCAGAGGGAGAACCAGACATGCCGACGCACTCAACAGCCAGCCGCGCCCATGACATTCCGGCGGACGGCCGCAGCGATTTCGACTTCTTCTTCGGCAATTGGGATGTCAGCCATCGAAGGCTGCAAAGACGCCTGGCGGGCGACATCAACTGGGACGTATTCGGCGGCACATGCGAGGTGCGCCCGCTGCTCGGCGGCCTCGGCAATGTCGACGACAATGTGATCGAGCTGCCGGATGGCGCCTATCGTGCCGCAACGGTGCGGACCTTCGATCCGGCGACACGGCAATGGTCGATCTGGTGGATCGATGGCCGCATCCCCCTGACCATCGACGTGCCGGTGCGCGGCGCGTTCGTCGACGGCGTCGGCACGTTCCTGTGTGAGGACGTCTTCGACGGCCGGCCGATCCAGGTTCGTTTCCTCTGGTCGGAGATCGCGCAAAACACGGCGCGCTGGGAGCAGGCCTTTTCGCAGGATGGCGGCGCGACCTGGGAGACCAACTGGATCATGGAGTTTGCCCGCCGGCCATGAACCGGCGACCGGCGCCTATCAGGCAGTCGGGTCGTCGCTGCCGGGAATGAAGGCGTCGAAGGCGGCGAGCAACTGCTCGCGGTAGATGTCGGCTTCCTGCAGGATTTCATGACGTGCGCCGTCGATCATCAGCAGCGAGCCCAGCCGCAGACGCCTGGCGTAGGCCTCCACGGCCTTGGTCGAGACGACCTGATCGGCGCCGGCGGCGATGATCAGCATGGGAACCTGAATTCTTGCCATGAAGTCGGGATCGCTGACGGCTTCGGAGGCTTTCGCGGCTTCCCGCAGCCAGCGGATCGTCGGACCGCCAAGCGCTAGTTGCGGATGTTCTTCGTAGAGCCGCGTGTTGCGCCGATAGCGTACCGGGTCAGACGTCAGCTTGTTGGTCTCGAAGGGGGCCGTCACCTTCGGCCGCGGACCCCAGGCGGCATAGAGCCGGCCGAGGCCGAGAGCGCAGAACAACGAGCAGACGCGGCGAACCGTCGATATCGAGACCGGCAGATCGGGCAGCGTCAGGAATGGCGCGATCAGCACCATGCGCCGCACGCGGTTCACCATGGACGGCGCGGCAAGCAGCGTGATCGTGGCGCCGGCAGAGTGGGCGAGGATGTAGTACGGGCCGCGGCAATCGGGCAGCACAATCTCCTCGAAAAATTGTTCGAGGTCTGCCGTATAGTCGCGGAAGCTCCTGACATAGCCGCGCTGGCGATCGCGGATCAGCCGGTCGGAATCGCCCTGGCCGCGCCAGTCGAGGGTGGCGACGCCGAAGCCGCGATCGGCAAGGTTGCGGATGGTTTCGAAATATTTCTCGATGCACTCGTTGCGGCCCGACAGGAGCACCACGGTGCCCTTCATCGGGCGAGCGACCGCGCCGAACAGGCCGTAGCGGATATTCTTGCGGTCACGCGTCGTGAAGAAGCCGCCGGTGGCGTTTTCCGGCCGCGGATTGCCCTCAATTTCGTGAAAAAGGGAGTTCTCGGTGAAAAGATCCGTCATTCGGCGCTTCGTGCTCGGCGTCTCGCATGCCCGCCTGCGCTGGCCGGCTCCGCTAAGGTGATAGACGCCCATGCGCCAAAAGCCAAGGAATTCCCGGTGACGGGAGGCTGCAACGGGGAAGGCCGGAAGCCGCTTGAAAGCGTGCTTCCGGCCTCTGTCGATCCGGGAGGAAGGGACGTTACACCCGGTTCGGCCTCGTTGCGGCGCTTGTTGTGCAATCGGCGCCGCCAATCCTTGATCCTGGAATGCACTCTAGCGCCGGCTGTCTGAACGCGCGCCGAAGCACCGGTTCATCTGCCGTTCATCAAGGGACCGGCCCCACGCCTTTTACCGCAAGGTGAAATCTTGAAATGCTTTCGAGCGCTCCCCAAATGTCTCATGCGGTCGCCAATGTCGGGGCCGCTGGTCCAGCCGAAACGCCGCTCAAGGGTTTCGCACCGGCCATACGCAAACCATGTTGCTCAACAGGAGAACACCTCATGCGTCACGTTGATTTTTCCCCGCTTTATCGCTCGACCGTCGGCTTCGACCGTCTCTTCACGATGCTGGATTCGCTTGCGCAGCCGGATGGCGCGCAGACCTATCCGCCCTACAACATCGAGCGCACCGGCGAGGATTCCTACCGCATCTCGATGGCGGTTGCCGGCTTCTCGGACGAGGAGATCTCGATCGAAGCCCATCCCAACGTGCTGACCGTGAAAGGTGAGCGCAAGGACGAGGGTACCGGCGAAGGGTCCGAACTGCTCTATCGCGGCATTGCCTCGAGGGCTTTTGAACGTCGCTTCCAGCTTGCCGACCACGTCGAAGTCGTCGGTGCTTCGCTGAAGAACGGCCTGCTCTTCGTCGATCTCAAGCGCAACATCCCTGAGGAACTGAAGCCGCGCAAGATCGCCATTACGGCGTCTTCGGCCAAAGCCAAGCAGATCGAGGCCAAGACCGCCAACTAAACCAATAGCCTCCCAACGCAAGGCGGCGCCGAAAGGCGCCGCCTGACTGGTTCCAACCCCTCGATTTTGGCTGCGGTCGAAAACGAGGGGTTTTTGATTCCGGTTTGCCATCCGAACCCGGCGTTGCGTGAATGCCGTCGATACGCAAGGTCCGCTCTGCCTCTGCTGCCCATCAGCGGCTCCTCTATCTTTCTTTAGCTTGTTCTAAATAATCAATTACTTATTAACCATGCTCGAACATATTCCAGTTCGGCTCATTCACGGCTTCGCAGCGTCCAACCCCGCCTCGCCTTCTCACTGAAACACTGGAAAAGGACCCTCTTCGAATGTGGCGCAAAACAGCAGCGTGCCTGGCCATCTCAGCGCTTTTCAGCGGTGAGGCAAGCGCTACGACGACGACAACAAACATGACCGTGCAGATGACCATCACCGCATCCTGCACGATCAGCAGCGCTTCGACGCTGAACTTCGGTTCATCGGGCGTCATTGCGGCCAATGTCGACCAGACGTCGACGGTCCAGGTTCAGTGCACGAACACCACCCCGTACAACATTGGTCTGGACGCCGGCACCGGTTCGGGCGCGACGGTTGCGGCGCGCAAGATGACCAATGGCGCCTCGACGATCACCTATTCACTCTACAGCGACAGCGGCAGAACGACCGTTTGGGGCAGCACAATCGGAACCAACACGGTTTCGGCGACGGGCACCGGTTCTGCCCAGAGCTTTACCGTATATGGACGCGTGCCGACGCAGTCCACGCCTGCGCCAGCAGCCTATACAGACACGGTAACGGTCACAGTGACCTATTAGGATTAGGCTGTCACTTGGCGGTCGGCATTTGGGGGAGCGGGAAATGAGCTGGACAAAGCTGGCTTGGATTTTGGCGGGAGCACTGCTTTTCAGCGGTGCGCCGGTATGGGCGGAGTCCCTCCAGGTGCAACCCGCCCTCGTCGACGTCGTGGCTCCCGGTGCATCGTCGACCATCACGCTTCGCAACGAAGGACCGACGCCGACCAATGTGCAGATTCGTGTTTTTCGCTGGACGCAAGTGAATGGCAACGAATCCCTGACGCCGACGGAGGATGTCGTTGCCTCGCCTCCCGCCGTCACGCTCGTGCCTGGCGCCGGCTATGTCGTACGCATCGTGCGCGTGACGAAGCGGCCCATAGCGGCCGAGGAAGCCTATCGTCTTCTGGTGGACGAACTTCCTGATGCCAACCGCACAAGGACCGGCACCGTGAGACTGCTGATTCGCCACTCTATTCCGGTCTTTTTCAGCTCTCCACAAAAAACGCCGCCGGCCGTCGACTGGACTGTCTCGAGGCAGGCCGGGCGGCTGATCGTTTCGGCCCGAAACAAGGGCGGTATGCGCCTGCGCATCTCCGCACTTTCGCTGCGTGACGCAGGTGGACACAAGATCTCATTCGGGGGCGGGCTCGTCGGATATGCGCTCGGCCAGTCGGCAATGCATTGGACGGCACCAGCCGGCGGGCGCAAATTTGCCGCCAAGGGATCGGTCTCGATCTCCGGCCAAGGCAATGATGGCACGATCAACGCCGTTGCGCCGGTTGTCGCTGCACCGTGAATGCGGCTTGCCTGCTGGCAATGTCGACACTGGCCGCCGCGCTGACACTATCCAATCAGGCTTCGGGGGCGGTCCAGCAGCTTCAGCTCGAAGTCTTCATCAACGGCGCTCCAACCAATCAGATCGCGGCATTCGTATCTACCGACGGGCGGCATCTGGGCGCAAAGCCGGATGAGTTGCGGGACTTGGGACTGGATCCGGGCAAGGGCCGATCCAACGCCGCAACCATCATGCTCGACAATATCAAGGGGTTGGCTTACCGCTACGAGGTGGCGGAGCAGCGCATTTTCCTGACCATCGGCAATGGCTTGCGCGGGACAATGTCATATGACGCGGCGCCGGATCACGAGGCATCGCCGGATATTCAGGCAGGGTTCGGCGGTGTCCTCAACTACAATCTGTTCGCGGCGTCGCGGCAGGAGCCCGGCGCAAGCGGCTTCTCCTTCAGCGGTGTTTCCACAACCCTCGACGCGAGGGCCTTTTCGCCGGTTGGCACGTTCGGCCAGTCGGCGATCCTGCGGCTGGCGGACAATGGACGCACCGATGCATTGAGGCTCGACACCGCCTATACCTATTCGGACCCGGCGACGCTGACGACATATCAGGCTGGCGATGCGATTTCCGGTGGCTTTGCCTGGACCCGGCCGATACGCATTGGCGGGCTTCAGGCGCGCCGCAATTTCGGGCTTCGAGCGGACCTCATCACGCAGCCGCTTGCCTCGGTGAGTGGCAGCGCGGCAGTGCCGTCGACGGTCGACGTCTATGTCAACGACCTGAAGACCTATTCGCACACGGTTGATACGGGTCCGTTCCAGATCACCGACATTCCAGTCACCACGGCTGGCGGCGAGGCACTTGTCGTGCTGCGCGATGCGGCCGGCCATGAGACGCGCACGAGCGTACCGTTCTACGCCTCGCCCAGCCTGCTAAAGCCAGGCCTCTTCGACTTCTCGCTGGAGGCCGGCCTGCCCAGGCACGGCTATGCGACGACGTCGGATGCCTATGCCGCCAATCAGCCTGTCATATCGGCAAGCCTGAGAAAGGGTATCTACGACTGGCTGACGCTGGAAAGCCACGCGGAGGCCGGCAAGGATCTGGTCAATGGCGGGCTCGGCATGGCGGTGCGCACCGGCTCGCTAGGCATCGCCTCGTTCGCGCTGGCTGGCAGCCGCAGCGAAGCGGGCAATGGCCTGCAGTCCTATGCCTCATTCGAGATCAGGGTCCGGACCCTCAGCATCAATGCCAGTTCGCAGATGACCTTCGGTTCTTATGACGATCTCGCCTCGGTGACCGATCGGCTTCAGGACGGCGGAACGGCCGGTCACGCCTTCCTCAATCTGCTGTCATTCGATCCAGGCGCCGCTGATGCTTCGTCCCGATCCAGGCCGCCGAAGATGGTCAACAGCATTTCCGCCGGAACCCCGTTGTCTTTCGACCGCGGCAGCATCAGCGCAAGCTACATCGATCTGACACCGGCCTGCGGCGAAAGCTCCAGGATACTCACCGCCTCCTATTCGCGAACGCTGCCTTTCGGCTATCTCAATGCCACCGCGTTCGCCGAACTTGGCGGGCGACGCAACGCCGGCCTCTTCGCCGGGCTGTCGATCCCGATCGGCGGCGATACAATGGCATCGACGGCCATTTCCGCCGCCAGGGGCAGGTTCGACGTGATCGCCGACGTGAGCAAGCCGCTCGGCGAGGAACCGGGAAGCCTTGGCTGGCGGGCCAGCGTCACCCAAGGCCGATCCGCGGAGGGCTCCGCGGCGGTCTCTTATCGTTCTTCCCACGGGCGTGCCGACGCCGACGTCGCCCGTTCGAACTCCGGCACCACGGCGACAGCCCAGTTCGACGGGGCGATCGCAACGATGGGATCCGGCATCTTCCTGACAGACCGGATCGACGACAGTTTCGCCGTCATCGAAACAGGCTTGCCGAATGTCGGCGTGCTCTACGAAAACCGACCGTCGGGCGTCACCGATGCAAAGGGCCGGCTGCTGCTGCCGCGCCTGCGCTCCTATCAGAGAAACAAGATCGCCATCGACACGACCAACCTGCCCGTCGACGCCGACGTCGCGACAACGCAGGACGTCATCGCGCCAGCCGACCGGGCTGGAGTTCGGGTCGATTTCCGGGTTCGCACGAATGTGGACGCGGCCGTCCTCATCCTGTCGGGGCCTGATGGACAGCCGCTCGAGGCCGGGTCGCATGGCACGATCAATGGCAATCAGGACTTCGTCATCGGCTATGACGGGCGCGCCTATGTGAAGGGACTGGCACGCGAGAACATCGTCGCCGCCGAAACCGCCAAGGGGTCGTGCCAGGCAGCGTTCGGCTACACGCCGAAAGCAAACGGGCAATTGGTCATTCCGGTCGCCTGCCGCTGACATAGGGGCCGCCGCCTGTGACCTGTCAGTAGGTGACCGTGACGACGATTGTATCGGTGTACGTTCCAGGCGCAGGCGTGGTCTGCGCAGGGGCGCGGGCGTATACGGTGTATGCCTGGTCCAGCCCGGTGCCGGTGCCGCTAGCGGTGTTGGTGCCGATCGTGTTTCCCCAGACGGTGGTCCTACCGGTGTCGCTGTAGAGCGAATAGGTCACAGTCCTGATGCCGCTCGTCATCTTCCTGCTGGCGACCGTGGCGCCGGATCCGGTTCCGGCGCCGAGCCCGATGTTGTAGGGGGTCGCGTCCGTGCATTGAACCGTGACCGAACCCGTCGAATCGGCATTCGATGCCAGCACGCCGACCGAGCCAAAATTCACGTTGGTGGCCGAAACGTTGCAGTTCGCGTTGATTGTCGCGGTCCAGGTGGAGCCGCTGGAGGTGGCTTGCCGGCTGCCTGTCGGGCACGCCGCGGCAGTCCTGTAGTCATAGGCGGCGGCGGGCGCGGTGGTCATGGTCCAGGTATATGATCCAGGTCCCGAGGTGGTCTGGTTGGAGAATACCCTGCCGTAAACCGTCAGCGTAGCATTGGCGCTGCCAGAGGAACCGAGGCCGAGATCGTAGGTCGTCCCGATGGGATAGAGGCCGTAGGCTGTCGTCGCCAGGCCCCACGATCCCCATATCGTCGTTCGCGTCGCATTGCTGTAGAGTTCATGCACCAGCCGCTCCGAGCCGGACGCCAGCCGGCGATTGCCGGCGGCGTTCGTCTGACCGGGTGACAGTTCGACGCACAGGCGCACCGTCTGGTTGGCCGTCCCGGTGCAATTGATCGAGAAGGTTGTCGTCGTATCGTCAGCCGCACCGCTCAGGATGTCCACCACGCCATACGATCCGTTGGCGGCCGTCATCGAACAGGTCTGGGACCAAGCGCCTTGCAGGCTGGAAGCGAGCAGTATCGTGACCAGCACCGCCCGCAACTGAGCCGTCCAGTGAAGCGAACGGCAAAACCGCCGATGTGTCCTCAAACCTGATCCGCTGTGTTCCATTGTCCCGGTCTATCAGGCAATCAGCTGGCCAAAGCGGTCGACATCTTCGGCCGTCGTCGCAAAGCTGGTGACGAAGCGATAGAGCAACTCGTCCTCGCCGATATGACCGTCAAAGCCATGCGGCTTGTGCCAGTCGTAGAAGGCGGCACCGGCTGCCTGCAGCTTTTCGGCTTCGGCCTTCTTGATCACCGCGAACACCTCGTTTGCTTGCGGCAGCCAGGCCAGCTTTGCCGTGGCCGAATCCTCGATCGCCGCGGCAAGGCGCGCGGCCATGGCGTTGGCGTGGCGGGCGGTATCCAGCCACAATCCGTCCTTGAAATAGGCCTCGAACTGCGCCGCGACGAAACGCGATTTCGAAAACAGCTGGGCGGCGCGCTTGCGCAGAAAGGCCAGCTCCTTGGCGCGGTCGAGATCGAACAGCACGATCGCTTCGGCGCACCAGCAGCCGTTCTTGGTGCCGCCGAAGGAGAGGATGTCGACGCCGCGTTTCCAGGTCATTTCGGCCGGTGTGGTCTCAAGCGCGACCAGCGCGTTGGCAAAGCGGGCGCCGTCCATGTGCAGGGGCACCGAATACTTCTTGGCAATCGCCGAGATCGTCTCGATCTCATTCAGCCCGTAGATGGTGCCGACCTCGGTCGACTGGGTTATCGAAACAGCCATCGGCCGTCCCCAATGGACGATTTCGGGCGCGAAACGGCCAATGGTCCTTTCCAGATTGTGCGGGTCGATCTTGCCCAGCGGGCCATCGATGTCATGCAGGCGCGAGCCGCCGGAAAAGTACACTGGCGCGCCGCATTCATCCTCGATGACATGCGATTCGCGGTGGGCGAAGGAAATGCCGCCCGGCTTGTTGTAAGTGGTCAGCGCCAGCGAGTTGGCGGCCGTGCCGGTGGCGACGAAGAACACCGCGACCTCGCGTTCGAAAATCTCGCTGAAGCGCTGATAGACGGCCTGGTCGAGCGCACCGTCGCCATAGGCAGTGGAAAAGCCGCCGGCCGCGGCCGACAGGCCGGCAACGATATCGGGATGGGCGCCTGCCCAGTTGTCGGAAGCGAAGAACATGCATTCTGCCTATGTCTTGGGAAATCGGGGTTCTGGGGAAATCAGCCGGAAGTTGACCGGTTTCACGTGCTGATCGCAAGGGGCAGGCGCAGGAAAATCGGTAAAGCCAGCCAGCCGGCAGGGAAGAGGCCTGCGACTGAAGCTTACGTTCTTCCTCAACTTCACGACATTTTCTGTCGCGAAAGGCCTAAGTTTTTTGTGAATCGGTCTTGTGTGCGTCCGGGATTTCTGTCATAAAAATTTAGGACAGTAGTGCTGTCTTATTTTGTCGCACAAAACAAGCTGGATTGGCGTATCATTTGGGCCTCTCCGGCTGTTGCCGCGAGCGACAGGTGGACGGCCAGACTGTTGCCAGTAGGAGTAACTCTGGCCTGTACGAATACGAACCATGCGGAAAGTCGCCTGGTTCGGCAAGGATTTCGCAAGACGTGCCGCAAGGATCAGGGTGAGCCAAGTGCTTGCCGAGGCAAACCAGCGCCCGAAGGGCTGGAATGGAGGACAGGAGATGACGGACATGACGCACTCTGCGACGAACGGCCAGGCCGCGCAGACGAAAGCGGCAACCGTCAAAAACACCTTGCGATCCAATATCGGCCGAACCGCCAACGGCTTTTCCGCCCAGGGCCTTTACGATCCGCGCAACGAGCATGACGCCTGCGGCGTCGGCTTCATCGTCAACATGAAGGGCGTGAAGTCGCATCAGATCGTCAAGGACGGGCTGGCCGTGCTCGAAAACCTGACGCATCGCGGCGCCGTCGGCGCCGACCCGCTGGTCGGCGATGGCGCCGGCGTGCTGGTGCAGCTTCCCGACCGTTTCTTCCGCGAAGAGATGGCAGCCCAGGGCATCGACCTGCCGCCGGTGGGTCAGTACGGCGTCGGACACTGGTTCATGCCGCAGGACGCGGCGCTCCGCGCCCATATCGAGGATATCATTGCTGAATCGGCGCAATCCGAGGGGCTTCCGCTCATCGGTTTCCGTGACGTGCCCGTCGACAATTCGTCGCTGTCGAAGGCGCCTGACATCGTGGCATCCGAGCCGTCCCATCGGCAGATATTCATCGGCCGCACGCCAGACATTACCGATGACGAGGAGTACGAGGCCAGGCTCTATCTGCTCCGCAAGGTCATATCGGGTCGCATCTATGCCGAGAACGACAACAAGGACATCGGCGCCTATTGCGTGTCGCTGTCGGCGCGCACCATCGTCTACAAGGGCATGTTCCTGGCCTACCAGGTCGGTGCCTATTACAAGGACCTGACCGATCCGCGCTTCGAGACGGCGCTGATCCTCGTCCACCAGCGCTTCTCGACCAACACTTTCCCATCGTGGAAGCTGGCGCATCCCTACCGCATGGTCGCGCACAATGGCGAGATCAACACCGTGCGCGGCAACAACAACTGGATGGCGGCGCGGCAGGCTTCGGTCGATTCCGAATTGTTCGGCAACAACATCTCGAAGCTTTGGCCAATTTCCTACGACGGTCAGTCCGACACCGCCTGCTTCGACAATGCGCTCGAGTTCCTGTTCCAGGGCGGGTACAGCCTCAGCCACGCCATGATGATGCTGATCCCGGAAGCCTGGGCCGGCAACAAGCTCATGGATGCCGATCGCAAGGCCTTCTACGAATACCATGCAGCACTTATGGAGCCGTGGGATGGACCGGCGGCGGTGGTCTTCACTGATGGCCGCCAGATCGGCGCCACGCTGGACCGCAACGGACTGCGCCCGGCGCGCTATATCGTCACCGACGACGACCGCGTCATCATGGCCTCGGAGGCCGGCGTGCTGCCGGTGCCGGAGGAGAAGATCGTCAAGAAGTGGCGGCTGCAGCCCGGCCGGATGCTTCTGATCGACCTGGAGAAGGGGCGCATCGTCTCCGACGAGGAGCTCAAGTCGGAGATCGCGACCAAGCATCCCTACAAGACCTGGCTCGCCAACACGCAGCTCATCCTAGAAGATCTGAAGCCGGTCGAACCACGCGCGCTGCGCAAGGATGTCAGCCTGCTCGATCGCCAGCAGGCGTTCGGCTACAGCCAGGAAGACACCAAGCTCCTGATGTCGCCGATGGCGACGACGGGCCAGGAAGCGGTGGGCTCGATGGGCACCGACACGCCGATCTCGGCGATGTCGGACAAGTCGAAGCTGCTCTACACCTATTTCAAGCAGAACTTCGCCCAGGTCACCAACCCGCCGATCGATCCGATCCGCGAGGAGCTGGTGATGAGCCTGGTGTCCTTCATCGGACCGCGGCCGAATATCTTCGACCTGGTCGGCAATTCGCGCCGCAAGCGGCTCGAGGTCCGCCAGCCGATCCTGACCAATGGCGATCTCGAAAAGATACGTTCCATCGGCCACACCGAGGACCGTTTCGACACCAAGACGATCGACATCACCTATGGCTCCGCCGAAGGGGCCGCAGGCATGCAGGGCGCCATCGACCGCCTGTGCGAGCGGGCGGAGGCGGCGGTCGCCGGCGGTTACAACATCATCATCCTGTCCGACCGCCAGGTTGGGCCGGACCGCATCGCCATCCCGGCGCTGCTCGCGACGGCGGCGGTGCATCATCACCTGATCCGCAAGGGGCTGCGCACCTCGGTCGGCCTCGTCGTCGAATCCGGCGAGCCGCGTGAAGTGCATCATTTCTGCTGCCTTGCCGGCTATGGCGCCGAGGCGATCAACCCTTACCTCGCCTTCGACACGCTGCTCGACATGCACAAGCGCGGCGAACTGCCGAAGGAAGTGGACGCCTACGAAGTCGTCTCACGCTACATCAAGTCGATCGGCAAGGGCATTCTCAAGGTGATGTCCAAGATGGGCATCTCGACCTACCAGTCCTATTGCGGTGCGCAGATTTTCGATGCCATCGGGCTGAAGACCGATTTCGTGCAGCAATATTTCACCGGCACCGCGACGCTGATCGAAGGCGTCGGGCTGGACGAGATCGCGGCCGAGACGCTCAGCCGCCACAATGACGGTTTCGGCAACGACCCCGTGCTGCGCAACAGCCTGGAGGTCGGCGGCGAATACATGTTCCGCATGCGCGGCGAGGCGCATATCTGGTCGCCCGATGCGGTCGCCACCTTGCAGCACGCCGTGCGCCAGGGATCGTGGGAAACGTTCAAGGACTATTCCGCCCAGATCGACAGCGAGACGGCCCGCGCCCAGACCATTCGTGGCCTGTTCAGGCTCAAGCTGGCCGAGGAAACCGGCCGCGAGAAGGTCGCGCTCGACGACGTCATGTCGGCGGCCGACATCGTCAAGCGGTTCTCGACCGGGGCGATGTCGTTCGGCTCGATCTCACGCGAAGCGCACACCACACTGGCGCGCGCGATGAACCAGATTGGCGGCAAGTCGAACACCGGCGAGGGCGGCGAAGAGGCCGACCGCTATCTGCCTCTGCCCGGCGGCGGCAAGAACCCGGAACGCTCGGCGATCAAGCAGATCGCCTCGGGGCGGTTTGGCGTCACGGCCGAATACCTCGTCAATTCCGACATGATGCAGATCAAGGTGGCGCAGGGTGCCAAGCCCGGCGAGGGCGGACAGCTGCCCGGCCACAAGGTCGACGCGACCATCGCCAAGGTCCGGCATTCGACGCCGGGCGTCGGCCTGATCTCGCCGCCGCCGCATCACGACATCTATTCGATCGAGGATCTGGCACAGCTGATCTACGATTTGAAGAACGTCAATCCGGCGGCCGACGTGTCGGTCAAGCTGGTGTCGGAAGTCGGTGTCGGCACGGTTGCGGCGGGCGTCGCCAAGGCACGCGCCGACCACATCACCATCTCGGGCTATGATGGCGGCACCGGTGCCTCGCCGCTGACCTCGCTCAAGCATGCCGGCAGCCCGTGGGAAATGGGACTTGCCGAGACGCACCAGACGCTGGTGCTGAACGGCTTGCGGTCGCGCGTTGCGCTGCAGGTCGATGGCGGCTTGCGCACCGGCCGCGACGTCATCATAGGTGCGCTGCTCGGCGCCGACGAGTTCGGCTTCTCGACCGCGCCGCTGATCGCGGCCGGCTGCATCATGATGCGCAAGTGCCATCTCAACACCTGCCCGGTCGGCGTTGCGACGCAGGATCCGGTGCTGCGCAAGCGCTTCAAGGGTACGCCCGAGCATGTCATCAACTTCTTCTTCTACGTGGCGGAAGAGGTTCGCGGTCTGCTTGCCGAGATGGGTTACACCCATATCGACCAGATCATCGGCGACACCGATCTCTTGGAAAAGCGCGACCTGATCGTGCACTGGAAGGCGCGCGGGCTCGATTTCTCCAAGATGTTCTTCAAGCCGGATGCGCCGCATGAAGCGGTGCACTGGACCGAGCGGCAGAAGCACCCGATCGACGACGTGCTCGACCGCAAGCTGATCGAACTGGCAAAGCCGGCGCTCGAAAGCAAGCAACCGGTCAAGATCGAGGTCGACATCCGCAATGTCGACCGCTCCACCGGCGCCATGCTGTCGGGCGAAGTGGCCAAGCGCTTCAAGCACAAGGGCCTGCGCGAGGATACGATCTCGGTGAAGTTGACCGGCACCGCCGGCCAGTCCTTTGGTGCGTTCCTGGCGCGCGGCATCTCGTTCGAGCTTGTCGGCGCTGGCAACGACTATGTAGGCAAGGGCCTGTCGGGCGGGCGCATCGTCATCCGGCCGCCGGAAGAGGCCAAGATCGTCGCGGCGGAGTCCATCATCGTCGGCAATACGGTGCTCTATGGCGCGACCGAGGGTGAGGCCTACTTCGCCGGCGTCGCCGGCGAACGTTTCGCCGTGCGCAACTCGGGCGTGGCCGCCGTCGTCGAAGGCGTTGGCGATCATGGCTGCGAGTACATGACCGGCGGCATCGTCGTCGTCATCGGCAAGACCGGCCGTAACTTCGCCGCCGGCATGTCGGGCGGCGTGGCCTATGTACTCGACGAGGCGGGCGATTTCGCCGAGCGCTGCAACATGGCGATGGTCGAGCTGGAACCGGTTCCGGAAGAAGACGATTTGATGGAGAGATTGTTGCACCATGGCGGCGACCTCGACCACAAGGGCCGCGTCGACGTCTCCGGCGACATGACCAGCCATGACGAGGAGCGGCTCTACCAGCTGATCTCGAACCATGTGCATTACACCGGATCGGTACGTGGTCGCGAGATTCTCGACGACTGGACGACGTTCCGGCCGAAGTTCCGCAAGATCATGCCGGTCGAATACCGCCGCGCTTTGATCGAGATGGAACGCATGCGCATGGGCGTCGCGGCGGAATAGGCTTTTGCAATTGCCGGGGTGCCCAGGCTTCCCGGCCTATCTTCATCGACAGTTTGACCTCGGGCGCAAGGTTGCCATGGCTGCCTCAAGAGGTTAACGGGTGCGGCGAAAACCGCACCATCTGGACAGCAGGAACTGGACTATGGGCAAGGTAACAGGCTTTCTCGAAATCGACCGGCAGGTGCATAAGTACCAGCCGGCCTCCGATCGCATCCGGCATTTCCGTGAATTCACGCTGCCGATGTCGGACAAGGAGGTTGAGAAACAGGCCGCGCGCTGCATGGATTGCGGCATTCCGTTCTGCCACGGGCCGACGGGCTGCCCGATCCACAACCAGATTCCGGACTGGAACGACCTCGTCTACAATGGCGACTGGGACAACGCGATCCGCAACTTGCATTCGACCAACAATTTCCCGGAGTTCACCGGCCGCATCTGCCCCGCACCCTGCGAGGAAGCCTGCACGCTGAACCTCGAGGACATTCCCGTCGCCATCAAGACGGTCGAGCAGGCGATTGCCGACAAGGCCTATGAAACCGGCCACATCAGGCCCTATCCGCCGGAGAAGAAGACCGGCAAGCGGGTCGCCGTCATCGGCTCCGGCCCGGCCGGCATGGCGGCTGCCCAGCAGCTTGGCCGCGCTGGCCACGACGTCCATGTCTACGAGCGCGAGAGCCGGCCTGGCGGGCTGATGCGTTACGGCATTCCCGACTTCAAGATCGAGAAGCACTATATCGACCGGCGCATCGAGCAGATGCAGGGCGAGGGCGTGACCTTCCATTGCGGCGTCAATGTCGGCGTCGACAAGCCGGTTGCCGAGCTGCTCGCCGAACATGATGCCGTGCTTTATTGTGGCGGTTCGGAAACACCGCGCGCGGCCGGTATCCCCGGCGATGATCTCGGCGGCGTGCATGACGCGATGCCCTATCTGGTGCAGCAGAACCGCCGGGTCGGCGGCGAACCTATCCAGTCGGTGGCGTGGCCGTCGCATCCAATTATCGCCGGCGGCCAGCATGTCGTCGTCGTCGGTGGCGGTGATACCGCGTCCGATTGTGTCGGCACCGCCTTTCGCCAAGGTGCGGTGCGCGTCACCCAGCTCGACATCCGCCCACAGCCGCCGGAGAAGGAAGACAAGCTTTCGGTCTGGCCCTACTGGGCGACCAAGATGCGCACTTCGTCCTCGCAGGCCGAAGGCGCGGAGCGTGAATTCCAGGTGGCGACACTCGAATTCATCGGCGAGGAAGGCCAGTTGACCGGCGTCAAATGCTGCGAGGTCGACGACAAGCGCAAGCCGATCGCCGGCACCGAATTCGTCATCCGCGCCGATCTCGCCTTCATCGCCATCGGCTTTGCCGGGCCGGCTGCGGCCGGAGTGGCTGGGGAATTGGAGGGTGAGATGAAGATCGCCACCGACAGCCGCCGCTCCAGGAATGTCGAGGCAAATGACCGCGACTACAGGACCAGCGTCGACAGGCTCTATGCGGCCGGCGACGTGCGTCGTGGCCAGTCGCTGGTCGTCTGGGCGATCCGCGAGGGCCGCCAGGCGGCACGCTCGATCGACGAGGCGTTGATGGGGGCGAGCGTTCTCCCGCGCTGAGTGTTTTTAGCGATTGATTGCCGTCGTGGTGTCGGTCGCGGCTGCAGCCCTGGGTGGCCAGGAGAAATCGTCGGCGCGGCCGGGCGAAGCCTCGGGTGCCTTGCCCTCCACCACCAGCCTTTCGCCGGGCAGGTCCGGATTGGCCTTCGCCAGTGGTGCCGCGCCAAGCAACTCGGAGCCGCCGTCGAGCGCCGGATCGCTGAGCAGCATTGGCGCGGTGCGGTCGATGACGATGGGGGCTGCGGCCGGCGCCGGCGTCTCCACCGGAGCGCCCGCTGGCGCGGAAGCCGTAACCACGCTTCCCGGCGCGGACAGGCCGAGGATCTTCAACAGTGGTTTTTCGGTATAGAAGGCGAGCTTGCGCTTGCCTGCCTTCGAGACATTGATGCCGTCATCGGCGCGCAGCCGCACCGGTTGGCCGTTCATGTCGGGGCCGCTGGTGATGAAGGCGCCGTTCTCGTCGACGAACCCGTCCCAGACGTCGACGAATTCGCCGCCATGGCTTTCGGCCGCCTTATGGTAGATGTCGTTGAAGGCCAGCATGTCGGAGGTCATCTTCGGCACCCGGAACGCTGGCATGCCGACCCACAGGAAAGGCACTTTGGCAGTGGCGATGACCTTGCCGAGTGCATCGGTGCGACGCTCATATTCCTTGGTCCAATTCTCGGACCGAGGCTGCTCGCGCACATCCCCCACCTTCATCTGCTGACGGTCGTTGGAACCCAGCATGACGACCACGGCGGTCGGGTTTTCGGTCTCGATCAGCGATTTGATCTGTTCGGGCCAGTTGTAGAAATCATCACGCACGAAGCCGGACGAACCATTGGAGCGAGCAACGATCCTGACGCCGGGATTCTCGGCAAAGGCGGTGTCCAGGCCTTCGGCGAGGCCCGCCGCCATGAAGTCGCCGACCACCAGGACGACGCGGGCGTCCGGCGCCTTGTCTACCACCGGGGTTTCCGGCTCGGCTGGCGGGCGAGGGGCGCGGGGTTTCTTGGCCTTGGGTCTCGGTTTCGCCTGCTGGATGTCAAGCGGTGGCTCGATCCGCTCGCTGCGGCGCGGAAACAGAAGGTCGCGCAACGACCAGCCACGATTTTGCTGCTGCTCCTGCGCCATGGCCGGCGCGTGGAAGGCGCCAGCCACACAGACGGCGAGCACGACGATGGCCAGGACAAGCACCGGCACGCGACGAACAAGCCTTGCGATGCGCGCAGCCGAAGCCAACCGTTTCCTCCATCCCTTGGCGCGCTCCCGCGAAAAATCGCAGCGATTTTTTCGCGAAGAACCTTGCGCCAAACCTGATTACTACAGTGTCCTTTGCGCGCCCGGAAGGCTGCGTGACACCGCAGGTGGCTCTATTTCTGCCGGAGCCACTTCAGCACTTCCATGCTCGGATAGCCATCCTGGGTCAAGCCGGCCTTGGCCTGGAAGGCCATGATGGCAGTCTTCGAGCCGTCGCCGATCTTGCCGTCGAACTTGCCGTCGTAAAGGCCATGCTGGGAAAGCCGCTTCTGCAGTTCCTGCCTTTCCTCGAAAGTGAGCTTGGTGAAAGGCCGCTTCCAGTCCTGCACGAGACCGCTGGAGCCTGCGATTTCGTCGGCAAGAAGACCGACGGCAAGCGCATATTTGTCGGCGTTGTTGTAGGCTTTGATGACCGTGAAGTTCTTGATCATCAGGAAGGCCGGCCCGCCGCGGCCGTCCGGCACCTTCAACGTCGCCTTGTCGGAGCCGTTCTTGAACGGCTTGCCGTTGGCCCTGACGACGCCGAGCGCCTGCCATTGCGACAGCGTCTTGGAACCGCCGGGAAGCTTGCCGGCAGGCAAGGCGACCTCATAGCCCCAGGTCTTGCCGGCCTGCCAGCCATTCTTCTTCAACAGGTTGGCGGAGGTCGCCAACGCATCGGGGATCGAATTCCAGATGTCGCGCTTGCCGTTGCCGTCCATGTCGACGGCATAATGCAGATAGCTGGTCGGGATGAACTGGGTGTGGCCCATGGCGCCGGCCCAGGATCCGCTCAGATGGCTTTCGTCGATATCGCCGGTCTGCAGGATCTTCAGCGCGGCGATCAGCTGGGTGCGGGCGAATTTCGCGCGCTTCGGATCGGCATAGGCCAAGGTCGCCAGCGAGCGCACGACATTGCGCATGATGTCGTCGCGCTTGAGGATCTCGCCATAGTTCGATTCCATCGACCAGATGGCCAGCAGGATGTAGCGGTCGACGCCGAACCTGGCCTCGATCCGGTCCAGCCACGGCTTCCATTTCCTGGCCATCTGCTGGCCGACGGAGACCGACTGGTCATGGACGCGGTTGTCGAAATAGTCCCAGGCAGGAGCCGTGAATTCAGGCTGCGTGCGCGCCTTTTCCAGCACCACCGGGTCAATATCCCTGATGTCCCTGAAGGCCTGGTCGTAGAGGGCGCCGGAAACACCGCTCTGCACGGCGGTGGCGCGGAAGCCGGCGACCCATTGCCGGAAACCGGCATCGGCGAAAGCGGGGCCAGGCATCAGCAGAGCGAGCGAGAGGCTGGCTGCCGCTACAATGCTGGTAAAACGTTTTGCGGCATTGCGAACGGACATCTTTTCCTCCTTCTCTGTCTCAGGAAAGACCATTCATCGCCGAACCAGGTTAGGAATTAGTTTACCATAGGTGCCACCGGGAACGAAAAGACGCCTCGAAGCTTTACCGGTGAACGTTCCCCTCAGTCGCCCAATAGTCCTCAATTCCGGCGTGAAAATGTCTTGAAACGGGGATTGCGGAGCTGGCCATCAAACGGATAATTGACAGCATGAAGAGAGTTCGCAAGGCAGTCTTCCCGGTCGCCGGTCTCGGCACACGGTTTCTCCCGGCCACCAAGGCCGTCCCCAAGGAAATGCTGACCGTCGTCGACCGGCCAGTGATCCAGTATGTCGTGGATGAAGCGCGCGAGGCCGGCATCGAGCATTTCATCTTCGTCACCGGCCGCAACAAGGCCGTCATCGAGGATCATTTCGACATCCAGTTCGAGCTCTACGACACGCTGGCCCAGCGCGGCAAGGACGACCAGCTCGCTCGCTTGCAACGGCTGCAGCCGGCGCCGGGGCAGACCAGCTTCACACGCCAGCAGGTGCCGATGGGGCTCGGCCATGCCGTCTGGTGCGCGCGCGAGCTCGTCGGCGACGAGCCCTTCGCGCTTTTGCTGCCCGACATGATCATGCAGTCGGAGAAGAGCTGCATGAAGGCAATGGTCGAGCTCTACGAAGAGACCGGCAACAACATCATCGCCGTGCAGGAATGCGATCCCGCCGAAGCTCACAAATATGGCATCGTCGGCCGCGGCGAGGACACGCATCACGGCTTCCGCATCACCGAGATGGTGGAAAAGCCGAAGACCGGCACCGCGCCATCCAATCTCTACATCAACGGCCGCTACATCCTGCAGCCCGAGATCTTCAAGATCCTCGAAGGCCAGGAGAAGGGCGCCGGCAACGAGATCCAGCTCACCGACGCCATGCTGAAGCTGGAGAAGCAGCAGCCCTTCTATGGCTACCATTATCAGGGCCGCACCTTCGATTGCGGATCGCCGGAAGGCTTTGTCGAGGCCAATGTCGCCTTCGCGCTGTGGCGCAGTGACATGAACGAGAACATGGCCAGCGTGATCCGCACGCTTCTCGATGAGATAAAACCATCGGCGCGGCGCGGCGCGGCCTAAGGCAGGCACGCTGGAGACACGGCCTGACATGTCTGCTTGGCTAGATTCCTACCTCTGGACTTTCACGCGCAGGAAGATGCTGTTGGCGGTGTAGTCGCGACCCGGCAAATTGCTGGTCAGCTTTTCGGTCCTCACCCTTGTGGTCAGGCCGGCATAGCGGTTCAGCCACCATGTCAGTCCGGCCTCGGCGCTCAAGGTCATGTCGTGGCCGTCGATGCCAATATAGTCACGCCAGTCGAGGCCCAACGCAGCATTGCCGGTGAGGTTGGCACGAATCTGGCGTTCGCCCGTCAGGCGGCCGGAATAGAGGATGTCGCCGCTTTCGTTAGCGGTGGTCGTGGGCTCGACTGTGGTCTTGCCGGTCAGGCCGATCGTCGTGCCGCGCTCCGGCGACCATTTGAGGTCGGCATTGACGGTCGCACCCGAAATCGCCTCCAGGTTTTTGTCGTCGATCGCTTCCCTGAGCCAGCCAGCCGAGAATTCACCCGACAGCTTCTCACCCATGTCGAGCGCAAGACCGGCGCGGGCGCCGAGCAGCGTCGACGAGCGCTCGAAGCCTTCGTTGTCGATGCGTTGGTCATAGGCCCGGCGGCCGACCTCGATTTCGGTGAAGGGGGTTATGGCGGGGGAGATCTCGTAGCCGGTCCGCAAGGTCGCGGTGTAGAGCGTGGAGTCTTGATCCTTCTGCGACAGCGAGGTGCCGTTTGAAAGCTTGGCGTCGCCATAGAAGTCGTGCGAGACCGCGCCGGTCAACGTGTACTGCATCTTGCCGACGTGTTTTTCGACGGCCAGGCTGCCGTCGACGGTCTGCCGCAGCGGCTGCTTGCTGACACCTGCAATGGCGTCCGGCGCCGACGCCGATTCCGGCACCGCCTCGTAGCCGAGCTTGGCGATGGCGCGCAATTCATTATCGAGGTCGACATTGAGCTGGCCTTCGATGCGCCCTTGCTCGTTGTGAACCGGGTAACCGGAGACGGTCTCGCGAAACAGGCCATAGCCGTCGATCGTGGCGGAGTTCTCGCGCCAGTCGGAGGCGGCGGAAAAACGCAGCGCCGTCTCGGACAACAGTGCCGACTTGCCGGCACTGCTCGAATCGCCGTTCGACGTGGCGGTCAGGCCCTGTTCGATCGTCGGCCGGATGACGAAGGAGCCCCATTTGACGCCGGTGGCGGCGAACGGATCATCCTCCGGCTTCTTTTTCTGGCCTTCGATGGCGTCCGTGCGCTCTGCGCCTGGGTCGAGCTTCTGCTTGTCGGCGCTGTCGATGGTGAGGGCGCGGCGGTTGGCCGTCTCCTGATCGGTATCTGCACCATCGGTGGCGTCCGTCGTGGAGGCGGTCGTTGAAGCAGTGGTGTCGGTGTCTGCCGCCGTCGGCTTCTTCTTCTTTTTCGACTTGTCCGCAGCCTTGTCCTTGGCCTGGTCAGCCGCGTTCTGCCCGGCGGTCGATGAGCGGCGGCGAGGCTTGGGCGGTGCCGGAGTGTCGGCGGAGGTGTCGTCGGTGGCTGCCGGCGGGTCGAAAACGCTGCCGGCGGCAGTTGCGTCACCGGTGTCCGTGTCGTCAGGCACGGCGCCGGCGCTGGCCGGCAGATAGGTACGGGCCGGCGCATTGTCTTGCGCCGCATTGGTCGGCGCCTGACCTTGCGCTGCCAAAGCGAGTTGTCTCGCCTTGCGCTGCTGGTCGGACAGGATCGCCGATTCCGAAACTTCGCCGCGCAGTTCCGTTTCCTGCGCATGGAGCGCCGTTGGGCGCAGCAGGGCAAACATGCTGGTCGCCAGCAGCAAGGCGCAGACCGCCTTGCCCTTTCGTCCACTCGATTTTTCTGGCTGGACCCCGGACATCGCCACCACTGCTTGCGCGGCGCACGCGCGCCATACTTACCGAACCGTAAATGGGGATGGTTAACGGAGGGTTGAGGCGGGGCCCGTCAGCCGCTTGAAGCGCTGATTTCCAAAGGGATTCATGCCGCGCGCGTTAAGCTTTTGTTTTCACGCCTGTCGTTGTCGCAAACCACCGCACACGTTCGGACGACATGCCTGAGGCCATTTCTGTTGGACAGCGCGCCGGCAAAGCGCTAATCGCATCAGCCATGCATGCGGGATCCCTGGATAAGAAGCCTTTGGACAGGCAAGCCTCTATCGCTTCGGCGCTGAGGACGGTGGCAACCGAACAGGCGGGGGTTGCGGCCCTTGCCGAGGCCCTCGAGAATGGATTGGCCGGGCCTTTTGCCCAGGCCGTCGACATGATCTCGAGGATTGAAGGGCGGCTCATCGTCACCGGCGTCGGTAAAAGCGGCCATATCGGTTCGAAGATCGCGGCGACGCTGGCCTCGACCGGCACGCCGGCTTTCTTTGTCCATCCCGCCGAAGCCAATCACGGCGATCTCGGCATGATCGCCAGGGACGACGCCATCATCGCCATGTCGTGGTCGGGCGAGAGCAAGGAACTGATGGGCATCGTTGCCTATTCCAGGCGCTTCTCCATTCCGCTGATCGCCATAACCGCCGGAGAGACATCGGCACTGGCGCGGGCCGCCGACGTCGTGCTGCTGCTGCCGCGCGCGCCGGAGGCCTGTCCGCACGGCCTGGCGCCGACGACATCGACGCTGCTGCAACTGGTGATGGGTGACGCGCTGGCGATTGCGCTGCTCGAAGCGCGCGGTTTCACGCCGGACCATTTCCGCACCTTTCACCCGGGCGGCCAGCTCGGCGCCAACCTGACGCAGATCCGCGAGATCATGCATGTCGGTGACAGGCTGCCGCTGGTGGTCACGGGCACCGGCATGCAGGACGCGATCCTGGAACTGTCGCGCAAGGGATTTGGCTGCGTGGCGATCACCGACGCCGACGGTGCGCTAGTCGGCATCATCACCGATGGTGACATCCGCCGTCACATCGGCAGCAATCTGCTAGCGATGACGGTGGATCAGGTGATGACAAGAGGACCGAAGACGGCGACACCGGACACGCTGGTGGCAACGGCCCTGCAGACGATCAACAATTCAGCCATCACCAGTCTGATGGTGGTGGAGGGCCGGAAACCAGTCGGCCTCATCCATCTGCATGATCTCTTGCGTATCGGCGCCGCCTGAGGTGGGCTGATATTAGGCTGATGCCGGCCTGACCTGAATCTCACACATCCTCAACGGCGTACGCTCAGACCGCCTCGACGGTCAGTTCCAGATCCGTGTCGGCCGCACCCGTCACGCGCACCTGCGTGCCGGCCGGCAGGTCCGGGCCGGAGACACGCCACAGCGTGTCGCCCAGCTTGATGCGGCCACGGCCGTCCCGGATCGGTTCGGCAAGTGTCGCCATGCGGCCGACCATCTGCGCGCCGCGCCGGTTGAGCAGCGGCTGGTCGGTTGGGTCGTTGCGACTGCCGACCAGTTTCTTGCCGACATAGGCCGAGACCAGCGATAGCGCCAGGAAGGCGAGGACCTGAACCTGCCAGGTCCAGAAGCCGGCGTCCCAGATCAGCAGTGACACCGCGCCGATGATCAGGGCGGCGATGCCGATCCACAGCATGAAGATACCCGGCGCGATGATTTCCATCACCAGCAGGACGAAGCCGAGAACCATCCAGTTCCACGGTCCGAGTTCGGAAATGATGCGGTCGATCATGGCTTATGATCTCAGTTGTCGCTCGGGCGCACGACCGGCGGGCGTGCGACCTGCCTCTGCGAGCCGGTGGTGCCTTCGCTGCGGAAGACTTCCTTGGCGATCTCGCCAATGCCGCCGAGCGAGCCGATCAGCGACGATGCCTCGAAGGGCATCAGCACGATCTTGCTGTTGGTGGCCGTGCCGATCCTGCCAAGCGCTTCGGTGTATTTCAGCGCCACGAAGTAGTTCAGCGCCTGCACGTCGCCCTTGGAGATTGCTTCCGACACCACCTGGGTGGCGCGGGCTTCCGCCTCGGCCGAACGTTCGCGCGCCTCGGCGTCGCGGAAGGCGGCTTCCTTGCGGCCCTCGGCCTCGAGGATCTGCGACTGCTTGAGGCCTTCGGCGGCGAGGATCTGCGCGCGCTTGTTGCGCTCTGCCGTCATCTGCCGGCCCATCGATTCGATGAGGTTGGCCGGCGGGTTGATGTCCTTGATCTCGACGCGGGTGATCTTGATGCCCCACGGATGCGCCGCTTCATCGACGACGCGCAGCAGGCGCTCGTTGATGGCGTCGCGGTTCGACAACAGCTCGTCGAGGTCCATCGAACCCATGACGGTACGGATGTTGGTCATCGTCAGGTTGAGGATGGCGTTCTGCAGGCCGGCGACCTGGTAGGCAGCCTGCGCCGCGTTGAGGATCTGGAAAAAGGCGATGCCGTCGACACCGACAATGGCGTTGTCGCGGGTGATGATTTCCTGGCTCGGAACGTCGAGCACTTGCTCCATCATGTTCATCTTGGCGCCGATGCGGTCGACGAACGGGAAAATGAAATTGAGGCCTGGGCTCAGTGTCTTGGTGTAACGGCCAAAGCGCTCCACCGTATAGTTGTAGCCTTGCGGGATTGTCCTGATGCCTTTGATCAGAAGCACCAATACCAGAAGGGCAAGTGCACCAACCGCAATATCGAAACCACTGAAATCCATTTGGCTCTCCCTCAGACGAAGGCCGCACAAGCCATTCTCGCGCGGCCGACTTCACCAAAGACTTAAGTGTGTTTCAGATGCGTTACAATCAGGTGATGATGGATTGTTTGTGGTTTTGCACTCAGCGGTTGAAGGCAAACAGCCTTGCATCCGTGTCGTCTCGCTCGTCGATCGAGGCCGAGACAATCTCGGAAGCGATCTGCGAGAAGGTGATTCCGTTGCCGCCATAGCCCATCACCGCATGGATGCGCGGGTGGCGGGGAATGGCGCCGATATAGGGCAGCCCGGTGGTCGTGGTGCCGAACGAACCGGTCCAGGCGAATTCAGGCCAGGTGTCGAGATGCGGAAATAGCTGGCCGAGCTTCTCGGCGATGCGCGCGCTCTTGTCGCCGATCAGCGCGTCGCGCTGCGCCTCGTCGACAAAATCCTCGTCCTCGCCGCCGCAGACGACCCTGCCGTCGGCTGTCGCGCGCATATAGAGATAGGGGTCCGACGCCTCCCAGATGAAGGCCGCCTGTGGCCAGATATTTCGCGATTGCGGGCGTGTCGCAATCGCCCATGTCGAGATGATCCGGTGGGCCGCGGCCGGCACGATGTCGACCAACTCGTAGCCGGTGGCCAGAACAACGTGTTGCGCGGTTATGGTCGGTCCATCCCTGGTCGCGACGACAACCTCGTCGGCGCTGTCCTCGATCGCTGTGGCTTCGAGGGGGGCGTAGAAGCGTGCCTTGCGGTCAAGGGTCTTGAGCAACAGGCCGGCCGTCAGCTTGCGTGGGTCGAGTGCGATGTTGCCATGGCTGAGAATGCCGCCGTCGCGGTCGATGCCGAATGTCTCCGCCAGCGGCGCTGGTGTGAGATAGGTCGCGCCGATGCCGGCTAGCCGACGCGCCTCGGCCTCGTCGCGCAGTTCCGACGGACCGAGCATCGTGCCGGCCAGATAGAGCGACGGGGTGCGGCTCGAGCCACATTTTATGCCGAGTTCGGCAATGCGGGCGGCGAGGTTGGAGACGGCGAGCCGCGAGCGCCGCCAGGCCTGTTCCGCCGCCACTTTGCCAATCATCTTCGAGAGCGTCGAAAGCGGCTGGTCGATTTCGAATTGCACCAGCGCGGTGGTGGCCGACGTGGATCCTTCCAGCGGGCCGCGGCGGTCGATGCAGATCACCGCATGGCCGTTCGCCGTCAGCGCCTCGGCCATCATGGCGCCGCTGATGCCCATGCCGATGATGAGCACATCCGTCTTGACGTTCCTCGTCAGATTGTCCGTCGGCACCGCGGGCGCGCGATAGGCGGACCAGACGGGCCGGCCAGTTCTGAGGTCGAGTTTGCGGGGCATCGAATTCTCCGGAGGGCGCGCCTCAACGCCCCGGAGCGGGCGTTGTTCCGGTTCAGAGCGGCTCATCGCTTCACGGAAGCGGCGAGCCGCTCTGACTCTTGTTTGAAGCAATTCCGGACGGAAAACCGTTTCACACTTTTCCTGGAATTGCTCTAGACCCAGCCGGACAGTTCGCGCCGCACCATCGCCTCGATCACCGCCATGCCCTCGGCGCTGTCGTTGAGGCAAGGGATGTGGGCGAAGTTCTTGCCGCCGGCATGATGGAAGGTTTCGGCCGCCTCGCGGCCGATCTCGTCCAGCGTCTCGATGCAGTCTACGGAAAAACCTGGATTAACGATGGCGATCGATTTCACGCCGTCCTGCGCGAGTTTCTCGACCGTCTTGTCGGTATAGGGCTGCAGCCATTCCTGCGCGCCGAAGCGCGACTGGAAGGTGATGATCAGTTTCTTGTCATCCCAGCCGAGCCGTTCGCGCAACAGCCGCGTCGTCTTCTGGCAGTGGCAATGATAGGGATCGCCCTTCTCGAAATAGGGCTTTGGAACGCCGTGATAGGAGGTGATGACCACTTCCGGTTCGAAATCCAGCGTCGCGAGATTCTGCTCGATCGAGCGGGCCAGCGCTTCGATGTAGACGGGTTCGTCATAGTAGGGCGGCACGCTGCGGATAGCCGGTGCGCGGCGCATCTTCATCAAGGCGCGAAAAAGCTGATCGTTGGCGGTGGCGGTGGTGGTCGCCGAATATTGCGGATAGAGCGGGAACGAAAGAATGCGATCGCAACCCTGTTCGACCAGGCTTTTGGCGATGCTTTCGGTCGAAGGGTTGCCATAGCGCATCGCCCAGTCGACGACGACATTGGGCAGGTCGCGCAGCGCCTCGGCCAGCTTTTCGCCCTGGGCGCGGGTGTAGGTGCGCAAAGGCGACTCGTTCCTCTCCCGGTTCCAGATGCGGGCGTAGTTGGCGCCCGACTTCCTCGGCCGTGTGGTGAGCACTAGGCCGTAGAGGATCGGATACCAGATCGCCCTGTTGAGCTCGATGACGCGTGGATCGGACAGGAATTCACGCAGATAGCGCCACATCGGCTTGAAGTCGGTACCATCCGGCGTGCCGAGGTTGACCAGCATGACGCCGATCTTGCCCGCCTTGACCGGCGGATGTCCCGCCGGCAGAGGGCCGAGCGCCTTTGCGGTTTTGGCATCGACAGGGGTGGAAAGCGTCATAAGGGTTCTCCGGGAGACGCGAACCTAAACTTCTTGCGCGCGCTTTCAATGCAGCGTCTGGCCGCACCTTAGCTCGAAAACAGGAAACCCGCCCGGTTTCCCGGGCGGGTGTCATTCTTGAAAAGGTGAAGCGACCTTACTTCGCCGGGATGGTCAGCGTGGCGCCAAGCTTAAGCTGGTGGGGCCTTTGACGCTTGTTGGCCTCATAGATTAGTTTCCACTTCGTCGCGTCCCCATAAGCCTTCTTGGCCAGATCCCAATAGGTATCGCCGGCAACGATGACATGGCTGGCTTCGGCTGGGGCGGCCTCGGCAGGCTTTGCCGGTTCGGCAGGTGCTGGCGCCGGAGCCGGGGCTGCTTCGGCTGGTTTTGCAGGTTCAGCCGGTGCCGGTGCGGCCGGCGGGGCTGGCGCTGTCTCTGTCGATATGGCCGGCGGTGTGTTGGCGATATCACCCGAGTTGGCAGGCAGTTCAGGCATTGCCGGCGCCGCACCAGCTGGCTTGGCGGCTTCAGCGGGTGCGGGCGCCGGGGTCGCCGGAGCTGCTTCGGCCGGCTTGGCAGCAGGCGCCGCCGCGACGGTCGCTGCGATTTCAGTGATACGACCGTCGAGCTTCGGCGTGTAGGGCCGATGGGCGCCGAGATAGTCGGCAACCACCTGTTCAAGACCCGGACCGTAATCGTAGGCATTCTTGGCCTTGTCGGCGAAGACCTTGTAGCCGTCGCCGCCCTGGCGGACATAATTGTTGGTGGCGACCAGATAGTCCTTGTCCGGGTTGAGCGGCGTCCAGGCGCCGCCTTCCATGACCTCCACCGACTTGACGCGGCCGGCATTGGGCGCGACGGATTTGTCGAAGGAATATTTCAGGCCAGCGACCTGCGGGAAACGTCCGGCGCCGTCCTCGATCTGGCTGAGGCCATTCTCGAGGCCGGCCACCAGGTCCTTGCCGGAAATCTGGAAGGTTGCCAGCGTGTTCTGGAACGGCAGCACGGTCAGCACCTCGCCCATGGTCACGGTGCCCTTGTCGATCGAGGCGCGCAGGCCGCCGCCATTGGAGATGACGATCTCGACGCCCTGTCCCTTGACGCGGTCGAGGATGGCGTCGGAGACTAGGTTGCCCATCGCGCATTCGCGGGTGCGGCAGCTCTCGCGGCTGCCGTCGATCACGTCGGAGGTCTCCGCCACTTCCTTGTTCTTCAGCGCCTCGATCGGCGCGCCAAGCTCCTTGATGCGGGCGAGCACGGCCGGGTCGGGCGCGATCGACTTGTCGAGATAGATCGGGTCGCCGCTGGCCGATTTGACGACGCCATTGTCGTCGAACACCACCTTGAACTCGCCGAGATATTTCGAATAGGACGCCGCCTGCACGACCGGCACCTTGTAACCGTCCGGGTTGTCGACCATCGTCGGATAGGGGCCTTCCGCCTTGGGGTCGGTGTTCGACAGCAGCGAATGGCTGTGGCCGCCGACGACGACGTCGATGCCCGGGATCTTGGCAATGACGTCGCGCTCGCGCTTGTAGCCGATATGGGTCACGGCGATGATCTTGTTGACGCCCTCTCCCTTCAGCTTCTCGACCTCGGCGGTGATCGACTTGACGTCGTCCTCGATAGTGACGTTGGGGCCGGGGGAGGCGAGTTCCGGCGTGTCGTTGGTGATCGCGCCGATGATGCCGATCTTCTGGCCGCCGACCTCGACGACGATCGACGGCTTGACGCGGTCGCCGAGCTTGGATTGCGCGTTGGCCTTCACATTGGCGCCCAGCACCGGGAACTTGATCATGTCGAGGAACGGCGCCAAGGCCACTTCGCCGTCGTCGAATTCATGGTTACCGAGCGCCATGGCGTCGAACTTCATCTCGTTGAGGAATTCGCCTTCGACCTTGCCCTTGTAGGTCGTGTAGAACAGCGATCCCTGGAAATTGTCTCCGGCGCTGAGCAGCAGCACGTTCTGGCCTTCCAGCTTCTTGCGCTCCTGGGCGATCGCGGTGATCAGCCGGCCCGCGCCGCCGATGCATTCGCCCTTGGTCTCCTCATCAGCCGAGCAGGTCGATTCATATTTGTTGTTGCCTTCGATGCGGCTGTGCCAGTCGTTGATGTGCAGGATGTTCAGCGTGTAGTCGGCAAAGGATGCGCCGGCCGACAGGCCGAGCGCTGAGGCGGACAGGGCGGCAATGGCAGCAAGCTTCTTCATCTTCGTCTCCCGGAAAGCTGATCAGAGGCCTTTAACGCTCTTGCTTGACTGGAACATAACAGTCGGCGCTTTGGCCATGTTCCCATCGCGTTCCGGATGACGCAAGCGGAAATCCGGGAACCTTTGCCGGCATAAAAAAGGACGACGGCCAATCGGCCGCCGTCCTTGGGGAGCGAATGCTCGCTGGTTCAGGCGCGCCGTGTCAGCACGAAATTCTGGCCGCTGGAGCTGGTGCAGTTGAGCTGGCTTGTCGAAACCATCAGGCAGTTGAAGCTGACTGCGGTCTGGCGGATCAGCGACGTGCCGTTGATCTGCACCGACGTGGCGCCGGTCATCGTGTAGCTGCCATCGGCAAGCTTCTGACCGGTGTCGGTGGCGACGGTCGTGAAGGTGCCGCCGGCGAAGGTCGACAGGCCGGTTCCCTTGGCGTCGATCCAGGAGCCCTCGACGCCTTTCGGCGCCGCTGCCATCGGCGGCTCATTGGGGCCACTGGTCGTACAAGCAGCAAGCCCGGCCAAGGCTGCCGCCGCTACGCTCATCGAAAGAACTTTGCGCGCAATGTTGTTCATATGAAAATCCTCTCCTCAGTCCGCATCCCTTCAATCGCCCGATTTCCGGGCGATTGCAAGGCAATGGAATATCCCGGGCAGGCCGCTATCGAACGAGGATGTTGCGGAACTGCCACGGGTCGTTGCGGTCGAGGTCTTCCGGGAACAGGCCGGGGCGGTTATCGAGCGGCGTCCAGTCGGTGTAGTAGCCCTTGACCGGTCCGAGATACTGGGACTGCACTTCCAGGCAGCGCCTGTAATCCATCTCGTCGGCTTCGACGATACCGGCCTCGGGATTCTCCAGCGCCCAGACCATGCCCGAGAGCACCGCCGAGGTGACCTGCATGCCGGTGGCGTTCTGGTAGGGCGCCAGCTTGCGCGCCTCGGCGAGCGACAGCTGCGAGCCGTACCAGTAGGCATTCTTGTCATGGCCGTAGAGCAGCACGCCGAGTTCGTCGACGCCGTCGACCAGCTCGTTCTCGTCGAGCACGTGGTGCTCCGGCTGAGGCTTGCCGGCAGCGCCGAACATCTCGTCCAGCGACAGCAGCGCGTCGTTGCAGGGATGATAGGCATAGTGGCAGGTCGGGCGGTAGTGCACCTTGCCCTTCTTGGAGCGTACGGTAAAGAAATCGGCGATCGAGATCGCCTCGTTGTGCGTCACCAGAAAGCCGTACTGGGCGCCGGGCGTCGGGCACCATGAGCGCACGCGCGTGTTGGCGCCGGGCTGCTCCAGATAGATGGCGGCCTTCGAGCCGTGCTTGTGCTTCTTGGCGTTCTTCGGCATCCACGTCTCATGTGTGCCCCAGCCGAGCTCGGCTGGCTGCAGACCCTCGGAGATGAAGCCCTCGACCGACCAGGTGTTCCAGAACACGTCCATCGGCTTCGGCTTCTTGGCGCGCTGGGTGTCGCGCTCGGCGATATGGATGCCCCTGACGCCGGCCTTCTTCATCAGCTTGGCCCAGCCCTCGCGGTCGCCCTGCGCGGGCTCTGAAAACTCGAGGCCAAGGTCGGTGGCGAGATTGACCAGCGCCTGCTTGACGAACCACGAGACCATGCCGGGGTTAGCGCCGCAGGTGGAGATTGCCGTCGCACCGCCGGGCTTGTCGTGCTTTTCCTTGAGCAGCGACTCGCGCAGCGCGTAGTTGGTGCGGCTGGCGTTGTCGGCCTTGGCGTCGAAATAGAAGCCGAGCCACGGCTCGACCACGGTGTCGATGTAGAGCACGCCGAGCTTGCGGCAGAGCCGCATCAGGTCCACCGAACCGGTATCGACCGACAGGTTGATGCAAAAGCCCTGGCCGCCGCCATTGGTCAGAAGCGGCGTCAAGAGCTTCTTGTAGTTCTTCTCGGTCACCGCTTCCTGGACGAAGGCGATGCCGCGCTCGTCGAGCAGCTTGCGGTCGGTGTCGCGCGGGTCGATGACCGTCATGCGCGACTTGTCGAACTTGAAATGGCGCTCGATCAGCGGCAGCGTTCCCCGACCGATCGAACCGAAGCCGATCATCACGACAGGGCCGGTGATTTCACCGTAAACGGGCCAGTTTTCAGTCACCATTTTATCGAGCACTCCTTCAAAACCCAGGAAACTGGGAAAACACGCGCAAAACCGGGGATTCTTGCCCGGCGGCCATGCGCTACATCACAGATCATTGTCACAAACCAGCGAAAAGCGCCAACCAGCGGTCAGCCGTCATTGGCCATGTGGTTAAGGACCGACATCAGCCGGTCGCGGTCTGCGGTCAGGCCCTTGTAGTCGAGCTGGGCGAGATCGAGCGCTTCGAGCTGGGCGGCGAAAGACACCGCCAGCGTTGCCCGATCCGGGTGCCGGGCGAGTACCGCGAGCGGGTCGAGATGGATGCGGATGGTGAACAGGATATCGCATGTAACAGGCAGTTTCCGCATAGTTTGCCGCTCGACGCGGATGAAGGCATGGGCGTCGATGTCGCCATCGGGAAAGCGCGACGGCCGGTTGGTGGCGCGATCGATGCGCTGCAGGTCGGAGAGCGGATGGTAGAGCGCGCTGTCGGACTGGATAGACCAGTTGTAACGCTCGACGGCCTGCCCCTGGAGGCCATCGAACATCCGGTTGATCAGTTCGGCCGGACGCGTGCCCGGACCGAAACCCGGCACCGGCGCGTGGATGTCCTGCAGCGGCCTGCCGAATTTTTCCAGAAGCGACCAGGACGAGGGAAAGCAAAGCGAGCCGGCGACCAGCCGCCAGCCGCCGCTGTCGCCACGGCGCATCAGGATCAGGTCTTCCTGGATGAGCTGTGAGGCCTTGGCCAGCGGCGCATCAGCGAGGGAAGCAGGCAGGCGGCCCGCCGCGCCCACCACCTTGACACCTGATCCGGTGCGCCGATAGGTCTTGGGGAACCTCTCCAGCAGATGCGCGCCGAGCAAGTCGAGCACTTCCTGCTGCGCGTCCCGCGTGCCGTCCTCCTCGACGAAAACCCGCTCGGGGATTTCGTCATAGAGCCGGTGCTTCTCGGCGAGATACGGCAGCAGATGATCGTCGACCTCGATCCAGTCCGCCGGATCGAGCGGCTTCAGGCCGATGCTGAAGAGTTTCGACGAGCCGTCATAGGGCGTGTGGGTGGGCAGCGCCTCGGCCAAGCTCATGCTTCCCTAAACGTATCGAGTCCGGCGGCGGTCATCCGCGCCAGGAATTCGGTGACATCATAGTCGGCCGCGCCTGCCTTGGCGAAAGGGTCGGAGGCCAGCCTGGCGTCGAGCACGTCGCGCGGGCATTGCGCGATGATGATGCCGCCGATTCGCGGTTTCTTCGGCCCGGAGGCGACGAAGATGCCGTCCGCATAGCAGCTCTTCAGCCACTCGACGTGCGCCGCCTGTAGTTGGTCAATCTCGATCAGCGGTACTTTGTAGTTCAGTGGAACGACGAACATTGTCTTGGCTTCTCTCAGGTCAGTTTGGCCGGGATCAGTCCGCGCAGCGAATTGCCGAGGAACAGGGCCCTGGCGGATTTCAAATCGTCCAAGCTGTAGATTGCTTCACGGGCGCGGCCTTCATCCAGAAGCTCGGCGCGCAATACGCCAGGCAGCAGGCCGCAGTCGAGCCGGGGCGTCGCCAGCATGCCGTCGCCGAGATCGGCGAAGATGTTGGTGATCGTGCCTTCACAGACCTCGCCGCGCTCATTGGCCAGGATCACCTCGTCGGCCTGGGTGATGAGATATTCGGCACGGGCATGCGTATAGACCTGTCGCCGGCTGGTCTTGTGGCGCAGCAGCGTGTTGCGAGAATCGAGCCTCGTCCGTGCCAGCCGCAGCAGCCAGACCTTGTCGACGGCGAGCGGTTCATAGGGTTGCGCCGCGGCGGTCACCTCGCCGTCATGCGACAAAACGAGGCGCGCGCGCATGGCAATGCCGGAACCGCTGACCGCGCTGCTCAGGACCTCGCCGACCTTGCCCGGATCACAGCGGAAGCCGAGCTCCGCCGCCGAGCCATAGAGGCGCGCGAGATGGCGATCGAAGCGCAGGAAGCCCGAGCCAGGTTCCCAGCGCATGGTCTCGATCAGCTGGAAATCGGCGGTGTTCCCGTCGCGAAGCGCGCTTTCAGCAGACACTCCTGATACTCCTCCTGCGCCGTCGAATCGAAGACGACGCCGCCACCGACATTGTAGACGGCCTCGCCGCCGGAAAAGAGCGAGATGGTGCGGATCGCCACGGAAAAGCGCATCGTGCCGCCGGGCGCGATCCAGCCGATGGCCCCGCAATAGGCGTCGCGCGGCGTGCCTTCCAGATCGCGCAGGATTTCCATGGCGCGGATTTTTGGCGCACCGGTGATCGAGCCGCACGGAAACAGCGCCGCGAAGATCTGGCGGATCGAAAGCCCCGGCAGCAGTTTTGCCCTGACGTCGCTCACCATCTGGTGGACCGTCGGATAGGTCTCGATGCGGAACAGCGCGGGCACGTCCAGCGTGCCGACCTCGCTGATCAGCGAGATGTCGTTGCGCAGGAGGTCGACGATCATGCGGTTTTCGGCCTGGTTCTTCTCGTCGTTGCGCAGGAAGATCTTCTGCCGCTCGTCTTCGGCCTTGGTCGCGCCGCGCGGCGCCGTGCCCTTCATCGGATGCGTCTCGATCATGCCCCCGGCGTCGATCTCGAAGAAGAGTTCGGGCGAGCGCGACAGCACGATGGGTTCGCCGAGCGCGACCAACGCGCCATATTTCACCGGCTGGCGTTCGGTCAGCGCATCGAAGGCGGCCAGCGGGTCTCCCGACCATTGCGCATGCACCGGAAAGGTCAAATTGCCCTGGTAACAATCGCCCTGCCTGATGTGCTGATGCAGCCGCGAGAACCGCTTCTCATAGTCCTTGGGCGACCACGCCGCGCGGGCGTCGAAGATCGGACCATTGGTCGCCGCTATATTGCGCGGCGGCACCGCCTCTTCGGCCGGCGCATCGAAAACCCCAAGGCAGACGAGCGGGGCGCGGCGCCCGTCCGGCAGCAAGGGGACGAGCTTCGGTTCGAGCAGATAACCCGCCTCATAGGAGAAATAGCCGGCAAGCCATTTGCCTGCATCGTGCGCGGCTTGCGCCGCCTCCAGCGCCGGCAGGAAATCCTTTGCCTCATGCGCCACGATGACATCGGCCGGCTGGTCGAAAACGAGCTGGCGCGCGCTTTCGTCGTTGCGGAAAATGGCGGCGGGCAGGGACATGGGCACCGGATGCTGCGGTCAATGAAGCCGTTGACCGCTCTATATGGGGGGCCGCTCGCGCGCAATCGAGGGAACGGCATGCTGCCACTCAAAGCCGACCTTGGGCCGACCTTTAGGTCGACTCCGGGCCAACCCAGGGGCCAAAGGCAAACGGCGGCGCCATATTGGCGCCGCCGTTTGCAGTCTTCAGCTCTTGCCTGGCGATCAGGTGTTGCTGGTGGTTCCCGCCGTCGGAAACTGCTTGGCGAATTCCTTCTCGTTGCCGGCGGCGAGCAGCTTCGCCTGCTCGATCCAGCGCTCGCGCGCGATGCGGCCGTCGAAATTCATCACGTCCTCGATCCGCTTGATATCGGCGGCTGTCCAGCCGGCGATCTGGGCGAAGCTGGTGACACCTTGCGCCTTGAGCAGCTTCTCGTTGACCGGACCAATGCCGATCAGCCGGCGCAGATTGTCGGGCTTGCCGGATACGGGCTTCGCCGGTGGCGGTGCAGATTTCTTGGCTGGTGCGGGCTTACTCGTCGCGGATTTGGCTGGAGCCGAGGCTTTGGCGGCGGCCGGTTTCGCCGCCGGCTTGGCAGGAACCGCTTTCGCAGCAGCCGGTTTAGCCGGCGCGGGTTTTGTGGCGGCAGATTTGGCCGCCGCGGGAGTCGACATCAGGGCTGCAGACGCCTGGCCTGCCGGCTTTGCCGCGCTGCTCCCGGCGGCAGGTGCGGCCTGCGCCTCGCGCAGCCGGCGCTCGAGGTCGGCGCGGGTCTTGCCACATGCATCGAGTTCACTGGTCAGCCGGTCGCTGTCGGCGCGCAACCTGTCGCGCTCGCTGCGCGTACGGTCGAGGTCGCCGCGCAAGCTGTCGAGTTCACCGCGCAGACGGCCCCAGAGGAACCAGCCCACCAACACGCCTACCAGGAACGCCAGGAGCATGTAGAAAAAAGTGCCCATTGTCTCTCTCCAGTCAGATCCGTCTGCCGTGGGGTCATGACCTTCGGCGAAGGACTACTCGATGGTGATTCCGCGGTTCGCAGAACAGCCGGCTTCGGTTCGAGCTGTCGGCGATCGGCTTTGCTTGCCCATGGCCAACGGCCGTTGTCGCGTTCGCCTGAGCGTCACGGCCGGCTGAGATTTTTCCTCGCCGATCCGCATGCGCTCCGGCTGAGCTTGGAGCGAAGGCTATCATAGAGCTTGTGGAAAGCTATCGGAAAACTTCGGTGGAGAGTACTTCAAGAACAGATATTTAGGCCAATAATAAAGCCATCCCAACATGCATTCCGGCTAAACTGTTCTGCGAGCGGGCGACGCTTGCAGGACGTGTTTCAAACGTCGAGCGCTTCCAGCTCGTCGATCAGGCCACTGATGACGCCAAGCCCTATCTGCCAGAAGGCGGGATCGGTGGCGTCGAGGCCGAAGGGCGCCAGAAGCTCGGAGTGATGCTTGGTGCCGCCGGCGCGCAGCATCTCGAAATACTTGTCCTGGAAGCCGCGCTCGGCGTTCTGGTAGACCGCGTAGAGCGAGTTCACCAGGCAGTCGCCGAAAGCATAGGCATAGACGTAGAAGGGCGAATGGATGAAGTGCGGAATGTAGGTCCAGAATACCTCGTAGCCTTCGCGCAACTTGATCGCCGGCCCGAGGCTTTCGGCCTGCACTTCGAGCCAGAACTGTCCGAGCCTGTCGGAGGTCAGTTCGCCGTTCTTGCGCTCGGCATGCACCTTGCGCTCGAATTCGTAGAAGGCGATCTGGCGCACGACCGTGTTGATCATGTCCTCCACCTTCTGGGCGAGCATGGCCTTGCGCTCGCGCCTGTCGGTGGTCTGGTCGAGCAGCGAGCGGAAGGTCAGCATCTCGCCGAAGACCGACGCCGTCTCAGCCAGCGTCAGCGGCGTCGAAGCCATCAGCGCACCCTGGCCGCTGGCCAGCACCTGATGCACGCCATGGCCAAGCTCATGCGCCAGCGTCATCACATCGCGCGGCTTGCCCATGTAGTTGAGCAGGACATAGGGATGCGCCGACGGCACGGTCGGATGCGCGAAGGCGCCGGGTGACTTGCCAGGCCGCACCGGCGCGTCGATCCAGTTGCGGTCGAAGAAGGTTCGCGCGATCTCCGCCATATCGGGCGAAAAGCGCTGATAGGCCGACAGCACGGTGTTCCTGGCCTCGTCCCAGCCGATGATCGCCTGGGGCGTATCCGGCAACGGGGCGTTGCGGTCCCAGTGGTTCATCACTTCCATGCCAAGCCAGCGCGCCTTCATCGCGTAGTAGCGGTGCGACAGGCGTGGATAGGCATCGCGCACGGCGGAGGCCAGGGCATCCACCACGCTGCGCTCGACGCGGTTGGCGAGATGGCGTGAATCGGCGATGTCCTCGAAGCCGCGCCAGCGGTCGGATATTTCCTTGTCCTTGGCCAGCGTGTTGGTGATCAACGTGAAGGTGCGCAAATTTTTGCGGAAGGTCGTGGCCAGCGCCTCGGACGCCCGGCGGCGCACCTCGCCATCGGCGTCCTGCAAGCGGTTCAACGCCGGCTCCAGCGTCAGTTCCTCGCCGTCGATGTCGAAGCGAAGGTCTGTCATCGTCTCGTCGAACAAGCGGTTCCAGGCGCCGCGCCCGGTGATCGATTTTTCGTGGAAGAGCTGCTCGACGCGATCCTCGAGCTGGTAGGGTTTGTCCTTGCGCAGATCGAGCACCCATGGCCGGTAGTGGCCGAACGCGGGATCGCCGGCGAGCGCGCCTTCGATGGCGGCATCGTCGATCAGGTTGAGTTCGAGCGCGAAGAACAGAAGGTGCGCGCTGGCGTCGGTCATCTTCTCCTGGATGTCGCCATAGAGTTTGGCGCGCTGCGGGTCGGCGGTGTTGCCGGCATAGACCAGACCCGCATAGGAGACGATGCGGCCGATCAGTTCCTCCAGCGCCTCGTAGGCGACCAGCGCCTCGCCCAGCCTGCCGGCGCTGCCGCGAGCGGCCTCGGCGGCCAGCGTGCCTTTCCAGCGGCCCTCGAAGCTGATTGCATCAATGGCGGCCTTGGCGATGTCGCGCTTCAGCTCCGGCGCGTCCATGCCGGCATAGAGATCGGCAAGGTTCCATTCCGGCAGGTCGCCAAGCTCGGCCGAGCCCTGACCGGACGCTGGCGCCGCAAGCTGCCGAGCAGAAACCATGTGCCCAGAGACCATGTGCATTGCCGACACCTTCCGTGGCCGAGGTTCAAGGGGAAACGAGAAGCCGGTCAAATCCTAAGGAATTCATTCACCGGGTTTTTTGAAACCTTATTTAGAACCCTGTGCCAAGATGGTCCACAGGGCAGAATTCCTCGGGCGGGCAGTCACACCAGTCATGACAGGTTCCATACTCATAGTCGATGACGATCCCGTGCAGCGCCGGCTGCTCGAGGCGGCGGTGACGCGGTTCGGCTACACGGCAATTGTCGTGGATGGCGGCGCGGCCGCTCTCGATATTCTCGACGGGCCTAGCGCCCGCGAGGTTTCGGTGGTGATCCTCGATCTGGTCATGCCCGGTCTCGACGGTATCGGCGTGCTGAAGGCGATGCGTGAGCGCGACATAAATATCCCGGCCATCGTGCAGACTTCGCAGGGCGGCATCGAGACCGTGGTTTCGGCGATGCGCCATGGCGCCTTCGATTTCGTCGTCAAGCCGGCGTCTCCCGACAGGCTGCAAGCGTCGATCGGCAATGCGCTCAAGGTCGAGGCCGTCGAGGGCGAGGTCAAGCGCACGTCGCGCCGGCGTGGCGGCCTTCTGACCTTCAAGGACATGATCACGCACAGCCCCGCCATGGACAGGGTGATCCGCCTTGGCCAGAAGGCTGCGGTATCCAACATCCCGATCCTGATCGAGGGCGAGTCCGGCGTCGGCAAGGAGCTGGTGGCGCGCGCCATCCAGGGCAGCGGCGACCGCCGCTCGAAACCCTTCGTGACCGTCAATTGCGGCGCCATTCCAGACAATCTGGTCGAATCGATCCTGTTCGGCCACGAGAAGGGCTCGTTCACCGGCGCCACCGACAAGCACACTGGAAAATTCGTCGAAGCGCATTCGGGCACGCTGTTTCTCGACGAGATCGGCGACTTGCCGCTCGACGTCCAGGTCAAGCTGTTGCGCGCCGTGCAGGACGGTGAGGTCGATCCGGTCGGCGGACGCTCAACCGTCAGGGTCGACATCAGGTTGATTTCGGCGACGCACCGCAACCTCCTGCAGCAGGTCAAGGACGGCAAGTTCCGCGAGGATCTGTTCTACCGGCTGAACGTCTACCCGATCTTCGTGCCGCCGCTGCGCGACCGCCGCGACGACATCCCCTATCTGGTCACCCATTTCATGGACAAGGTGGCGCCGGCCGATCCGCGTCATCGCCTGCAAGGCATTTCGGCGGCAGCACTTGCCGTGCTGCAGGCCTATGACTGGCCCGGAAACATCCGGCAGCTCGAAAATGCCGTCTTCCGGGCCTCGGTGCTTTGCGAAGGCGATGTGCTGACCACGGGCGACTTCCCGCAGATTCGGGCGCAGGTGGAAGGCACCGTCAACCTCGATGCGCACGGCGATGCGCCGTCGTCCCTGCCTCTGGAGGAGCGCGACGAGGAAGCCTTGCCCGGTGAGGGTGGCCCGGCGACCGCGTCCGATCCGCCGGCCAGGCTGCAGCCTCGCTTCGGCACGTTGCGGGCGCTCGACGAACGCGGCAATGTGCGTGCGCTGGCCGATGTCGAACTCGAAATGATCAAGCTCGCCATCGATCATTACAACGGCCAGATGAGCGAAGTCGCCCGCCGACTCGGGATAGGTCGCTCTACGCTCTACCGCAAGCTCAAGGAATACGGCATCGACCCGGAGACCGGCCGTGTCGACCGGCTCGCTTCCTAAGGTGTGCCGATATTCAGGTGATGCCGGCCTGCGAACGATAGTTTCCTGCGCTTCCGGTGCTCACGTACCCAAATGTACGCTCCGCTCCGGTTCTCGGAACCCATCGTTCTCGACTCGGCCTGACCTGAATCTCAACACGCCTTGAAGCGCAGGATCTTTCCGAAAACCGCGTTCCCGCTCTCTGCTGCGCTGCCTTCGCTCCGGATCAGGCTTCGGCCACAAGGCCGGCGCCAGCTTGCAATGCCACAACAGGCCCTGTATCGGCCTTTCGGCGGGATTGTGGCAGTCCTATGGACAGCTCTGTTCACGCATTAAGGCTAACGGTAACAGATCGTGTTTGGGGCGAAGGCGGAAATCTGATCTAAACCAGCGGTTTACCAAGAAATCCTGTGAACGATTTTTGACGGGATATCGCCACGGTGTTACCGCATTTCGGCTTCAATAAGCGATGATTAACCATTAGGATCGATATTCGGATGTGAGGACGACACATCCGTTTGGACAAATCCGGGGACAAACGGCAGCCTGCAGGGCCTTTTGATTTGAACAGAATCGAACGACACACAAACGGGCGGCACCATCATTTGAGCGTCTGGCCGAAATGGCTGGCGGTGTTGATTGTCGCTTTTGGTTTTGTTGCCGCGGCTGCGACCGGAGCCAGCGCCGAAACACGTTCGCTGAAGCTCTATCACCTCCACACCCACGAGAAGGCCGAGATCGTCTACAAGCGCAACGGCCGCTACGTTCCCGAGGGTCTCAGGAAGATCAACATCATTCTGCGCGACTGGCGCCGCAACGAGCCGACCAAGATGGATCCGCGTCTGCTGGATCTGGTCTGGGAGGCGTATCGGGAAAGCGGCGCCACTGACTACATCCAGGTCGTCTGCGGCTATCGCTCGCCGTCGACGAACTCGATGCTGCGCAGCCGCAGCAGGGGCGTCGCCGAGAAGAGCCAGCACATGCTCGGCAAGGCGATGGATTTCTACATTCCCGGCGTACCGCTGAAGAAGCTGCGCAACATCGGTCTCAAGATGCAGGGCGGTGGCGTCGGTTACTATCCGTCATCCGGTTCGCCGTTCGTCCATATGGATGTCGGCAATGTGCGTCATTGGCCCGGTATCAGCCGCCAGGAACTGGTCAGCCTGTTCCCCAATGGCAAGACGCTGCATGTGCCGAGCGACGGCAGGCCGCTGCCCGGCTTTGAGCAGGCGCTCGCCTCCTACAAGGCGCGCAAGGGTTCGGGCGCTCCGGCCATCGAGTTGGCCAGCGCCGGTGGCAGCAGCAAGAAATCAGGTGGGTTCCTGTCGGCTTTCTTTGGCGGTGGCGACGACGAGGCCGACGACAGCGCCGATGTCGAGACCGCTTCGGCTGCGCCCCCACCCAAGGCCAGAAACGTGAAGCCGGCTGCGGCAGCCAAGACCAGCAACCTCCCGGGCATCGCCATCGTGGCGCCGGAGAATGCGCAGCGCGCTGAAATTCCGCAAATTGCGGAGGAGCAAGCTCCGGAGCCGGAACAGGATACGCCGGAGACGATCATCGCGGCGCTGCCGGCACGCAGCATTCCGCTGCCTGATTTCGCACCGCGGCCAAAGGCCGACGTCGGCGCCCAGCCGCCTGAGAATGTTCCTTTTGCCATGGCCGATGCGACAGCCACCACAGAGCAAGCCGTGGCGACCGCACACGCGCCGGCGAACGTTCCTTTCGGCATGGCCGATGCAACGGCTGCCGATGCATCGGCTTCGGCTGATCCGGCCCAGGTCGCAGTCAACAACATTCCGTTGCCGACATGGCGTCCCGACACTTCGCTGCCGGCCGCTCTGGCTCCGCCGCCCAGCAAGGATGTGCTGATGGCGCTGGCCGAGACGGCTGATCACGGCAAGACCGCGACCGATGCGTTCTCGGTGCTGCCGACGGCGCGCCCCGAGATGGTCAGGCCGGATGCGGTCAAGGCCGTGCTCGACGAGGCCAATGCCCAGGTCGGCGCGGCCGACGCATACCAGGTCGCCTCCTTGTCCCAATCCGAGCCGCGTTCGGCCTTCAACGATCCGTCGGGCACTGACGCCGCAACGCCGCGCGAGGCTGTCGCTGCCCGCCCGGCCGGCTCCGATCCGGCCGCCGCGATCGGCGCCGGCGTCAAGACGACCCGCAAGGAATCGAGAGCCACGGCCCGCGACCTGAAGCCAGGTCCCAAGGCCATGGTGGTCGCCGCCGCGCCGCAGGCCGCCCGCTGGGCGCTGACCAGCGGCGAGCATGTCGCCGCCGTTTCAAGCTCGACGACGGCGCCGGGCTACGCGTACAGCATCGTGCACACGCCGCCGAGCGAGGTCTATACTGCCGGCTTCCAGCCGAGCAACCAGGTGGCCGATGCCAACCGCTTCACCGGCAACGCCGTCAAGTTCATGTCGGTCGCCCGCTTCCAGACCAAGTGACGACCAATCGATCGACAAAGCCGCGCCGGGCAACCTGCGCGGCTTTCTGTTGCGCGGCCGCACTGCTAGCCGCTGGTCCAATCACGCCGGTCTGACATTGCCGTGATCGTGGAACTGCCTGGTTCTTCAAGGGTTTCTCCGGTGTTCGTTCAAACCCGGGGATATCCATGAAGAGCATTCTATTGGCATCGGTCATCGCGTTGGCAACCGCTTCAGCGGCCATCGCTCCCACGCAGGCCGCGACCGTTGTCGTCAAGACCAACGACCATATGCATATGAAGAAGCACTGCAGGACCAAGCTGGTCACGACCTGGAAGCACCACCACAAGGTGGTCAGGGAAGTCAGGGTCTGCAACTGATCCCAGCCCAAAGTAGACCTAAAAACATCTGGCAAAAACCCGGTCGGCGCAAGTCGTCCGGGTTTTTTCATGCCGTGATGAAAGCCTTATTTTGCGAGCTTGCTCGCCGCGCGCGCCAAGGCTTCGATCTCGTCCCATTTGCCGGCCTTGACCAAATCGTCCGGCGCAACCCAGGAGCCGCCGACGCAGACGACGTTGGGCAGGCTGAGATAGTCGGCCGCGTTCTTGGCCGAGATGCCGCCGGTCGGGCAGAATTTCACATCGGCGAGCGGTGAGGCGAAGGCCTTCAGCGAAGCGATGCCGCCCGACTGCTCGGCCGGGAAGAATTTGAGAAAGCGCAAGCCGGCTTCCCGCGCCGCCATGATCTCGCCAGGCGTGATGGCACCCGGCAACAGCGGAACATCGCTGTCGGCGGCTGCCGCCAGAAGCTCGCGGGTTATGCCGGGGCTGACGATGAAGCGCGAGCCGGCGCTGGCTGCCTCTTCGAACTGTCTGCTATCGAGAATGGTGCCGGCGCCGACGATGGCTTCCTCGACTTCACCAGCTACCCGCCGGATCGCTTCAAGCGCGTCGGCGGTCCTCAGCGTAATCTCGATCGCCGGCAGGCCGCCGCGTGCCAGAGCACGGGCCAGCGGCACGGCATTGGCGACATCAGAGATCTTCAGCACCGGGATGACCGGCTGGCCCTTGAGGAGCGACAGGAGTTTTTCGGTCTTGCTGGGCATCTGTCTCTCCGTATCCTTGGGAATTTCAACCGATTAGCAGACAGGTGTTTGCCTGTCCATGAAACCGATCGCGTCGCGATGTCACGCGCCGTCGGACAGCTTACGGGCTCTTCCCCGACAGGGCCATGACAGGATCCGGAGCCGTTTTGCCTTGAATCGGCTTTTACGAGCGTCTAGTTGCTCTGGCAATGACACCGTCCAATCCATCCCAGCCCCTTCGCGTCGCCGCACTCTACCGATTTGCCCGGCTCGACGCCTTCGAAGAGCTGCGCGCGCCGCTCGCTGCCTTCTGTTGCGGGCGCGGCATCAAGGGCACGCTGCTTCTGGCGCATGAAGGCATAAACGGCACAGTTGCCGGCGGCGAAACGGCGATTGCCGAACTGATCTTGTATCTCGAAGCCATCGAAGGGCTCGCGGGCTTGGAGGTCAAGTACAGCGTGGCTGCGGAAATGCCGTTCCACCGTATGAAGGTGCGGCTGAAGCGCGAGATCGTCACCATGGGTGTCGATGATATCGACCCTTCGAAAAGCGCCGGCACCTATGTCGCGCCGGCCGATTGGAACGCGCTGATTTCCGAGCCCGATACTGTTATCATCGACACGCGCAACGCCTACGAGGTGTCGATCGGCACTTTCAGGGGGGCGATCGACCCCGCCACCGCAAGCTTTCGCGAGTTTCCGGCCTGGGTGGAGGCGCACCGGGCGGAGCTCGAAGGCCGCAAGGTCGCGATGTTCTGCACCGGCGGTATTCGATGCGAAAAGGCGACCGCCTATGTCAGATCGCTCGGCTTCGAGGATGTGTTTCATCTCAAGGGCGGCATCCTCAAATATTTGGAAGAGGTTCCGGCCGAACAGAGCCTCTGGCAAGGCGAGTGCTTCGTCTTCGACGAGCGGGTTTCGGTGTCGCACGGCCTCGCCGAGGGCGAGGCGGAACTGTGCCGCGCCTGCCGCCATCCGCTGACCGAAAGCGAGCGATCGTCGCCGAAATTTGCCGCCGGTGTTTCGTGCCCGCATTGCTTCGATGCGCGTTCGGACGACGATCGCCAGCGTTATGCCGAACGCCAGCGGCAGGTCGAACTCGCCGCAGCACGGGGCAAGGGCCGGCATATCGGATCTTAGGCCCGAGGGTCGAGGCAAAGCGACGGTTTGTCATTGTAATGCCGGGGTACGGGACTTACCTCTGCGACGTTCGAAACCTGCCCGTTCGGCCGGGCAAATCCTGGAGGCATTGAATGTTCGATCCCAAGAAGCTTCTCGACGATCTGCTCGGCTCGCAAATCCCCGGCACCAGCGGCACCGTCCGCGACAAGGCCGGACAGGCCGTACAGATGGCCAAGGACAATCCGCTGGCCGCCGGTGCACTGGCCGCGGTGCTGCTCGGAACCGGTGCCGGTCGTGGGGTGACGGGCGCTGCGGTGAAGCTTGGTGGATTGGCCGCTATCGGCGGCCTCGCCTACAAGGCCTACCAGAACTACAAGGCCGGCAATGCACCGGCCGAGGCGCCGGCGGCCGGCGAACCGGAATTGCTGCCGCCGCCCAAGGACACCGCCTTCCACCCGTCGCAGGCACCACAGGGCGAGGACGAATTCACCCTGACCCTGGTGCGGGCGATGATCTCGGCGGCGAAGGCCGACGGCCATATCGACGATGACGAGCGCCAGAAGATCGCCGGCAAGCTCAGCGTGGCCGGCATAGGCCCCGATGCCGAAAAGTTCCTGATGGCGGAGCTGGCAAGCCCGCTCGACCTCGACACGCTGGTGGCCGGCGCCAAGACCGATGCACAGAAGCTCGAACTCTATACAGCGTCGCGCCTGACCATTGATCCGGACACACGCGCCGAGCGCGGCTATCTCGACCTCCTTGCCGGCCGGCTTGGCCTGCCGGACGCGCTGGTCGACCATGTCGAGGCGACGGTTTCGGCGGCCAAGGTGCCAGCCAAGGCGGGGACCTCACCCAATCCGCGCTGGTAGGCCAAAACGGCACAGGCCGCCTTTGTCGAGTTAACCTTTCGTTAACTCAGCAAGCGCATCATTCTACACAGTCGGATCGGCTTTCCTCCTCCCAAGCCCGGTTCAGATCAGGGCGGTCGCCAATGACCGCCCTTTTTGTCGAGACCTAGGTGGACTCGCTTGCCATCGCCGCCGTCATTTGCGATGCCTTCTTTTCTCGAGCCAAACCCCGAAAATCAGTCGAGCAAGCGCAGCGCTGCCGGAGGACAACAGCCATGACCGAGCAAAGAACCGCCATCGTCACCGGCGCCGGCACGGGCATCGGCAAGAGCGTCGCCACGGCACTGCTCAAGGCCGGCTGGAACACGGTGTTCTGCGGACGCCGCAAATCCGTGCTGGATGCAGCGGTGGCCGAGGCCGGCCGCACCGATGCCAAGGCATTGGCGGTTGCCTGCGACATCTCCAAGGCTGAACAGGTCGACGATCTGTTCGAGACGGTGGCTGAGGCCTTTGGTCGTGTCGACCTGCTCTTCAACAATGCCGGCATGGGCTACAAATCGACGCCGATCGACGAGATCCCTGTCGAGGTGTGGAACGATATCGTCGGGGTCAACCTCACCGGTTCGTTCCTGTGCGCCCGCGCCGCCTTCGGCGCCATGCGCAAGCAGAGGCCGATGGGTGGCCGCATCATCAACAACGGTTCGGTGTCGGCCTATGCGCCACGTCCGGGTTCGGTCCCCTACACAGCGACCAAGCATGCCATCACCGGACTGACCAAGACGCTGGCGCTCGATGGCCGGCCCTATGACATTGCCTGCGGCCAGATCGACATCGGCAATGCGCTGACCGACATGGCGCAGCCAATGACGGTCGGCGTTCCGCAGGCCAACGGCTCGATATCAGCCGAAGCGGTTATGGATGTTCAGCGCGTGGCCGACGCCGTCGTCCACATGGCCAGCCTGCCGCTCGACGCCAATGTGCTGTTCATGACGGTGATGGCGACCAAGATGCCGTTTGTCGGGCGTGGGTGAGCAGCCCGGTTCGCGTAAGCGAATTCATCGTGCCAGTGGCACGATGAAAGGCCGGCGAACGCTGGGACGCTGCGAAGCAGCGGGGACCCAGCCGGATGGTTTTATTTCCCTGCCAGCGGCACGCCGGGCTTGAAGAGCAGAATGGGCCTGATCTCGTAAACGGCGGTAGGATTGACGCGGCGAAGGTCGCGGGCGATCGCGATGGCGTCGTCTCTCGTGGTGCAGTCGACCACATAGAGGCCGAGCAACTGTTCCTTGGTTTCTGCGAAAGGGCCGTCGATGATTATGCCGTCGCCCGCGCCGCGCAGCGTGCAAGCATCGTTTGTCGCCCCCAGACGCGCGGACGGTCCAAGCGTGCCTGCCTCATGAAGCCGGGTGTTGATCTTCAGCAGGTCGGCCATCAGCGCCGCGTCTTCCTGCGGCGTCAGCGCCTTGATCGCATCTTCCACGTGATAGGCAAGGATTGCATAGAACATCTGAGGCACCTGCTTCGATCCTGATCCAGGGAGCGTAGCTGTTCCCAACACACACGCCCAGCCCCTGGCCGTGCGTCTCCGGACGGATCATGACACCATCATTGTCGCCAGTCGCAACCGCCCGGAAAGAGGCCAGCGGCCCGCTTTGAAGCTCACTTCGCCAGGAACGTTCCGATCCTGTCCAGCGCGCGCAAGATGTTCTCCTCGGAGTTGGCGTAGGAGAGCCTGATATAGCCTTCGCCGAGAATGCCGAAATCGGGGCCGCCGATCAGCGCCACGCCGGCCTCGTCGAGCAGCGCCGAAGCAAGCTTCTTCGCCTTCCAGCCGGTCTTCGAGACGTTGGGGAAGGCGTAGAACGCGCCCTTGGGCGTGATGCAGGAAATGTCAGGCAGGGCGTTCAATCCCTCGACAACGATCTTCCGGCGGCGGTCGAAGGCACGCATCATCTTGTCGACGTCGTCCTGCGGGCCGTCGATGGCCGCGATGCCGGCAAACTGGCTCGGCGCGTTGACGCAAGACCAGCAATTGACCGCCAGCTTGCGCACCTTGTCGTAGAGATGGGCGCCCTTGTCGCCATTCGGCCAGATCGACCAGCCCATGCGCCAGCCGGTCATCGCCCAGGTCTTCGACCAGCCATTGAGCACGATCAGCCGGTCGCGGATCTCGGGAAAGCCAAGCAGCGAGCAATGCGTTTCGCCGTCATAGGTCATGACGTCGTAGATCTCGTCGGAAAGGATGGCGACCTGCGGATGCGCCTCCAGCCCCTTGACCAGTTTCTCGATCTCGGCACGGGGCGTGACGCCGCCGGTCGGATTGGCGGGCGAGTTGAGGATCAACAGCCTGGTCTTCGAGGTGATCAGCGCCAGCGTCTCCTCGGCGGAGAAGGCAAAGCCGTTCTCCTCTCGCATCGGCACGGGAATAGGCGCGGCGCCAGTGAACTCGATCATCGAGCGGTAGATGGGGAAGCCCGGATCGGGATAGAGGATCTCGGCGCCAGGCTCGCCGAACATCAGGATCGCGGCGAACATGGTCGGCTTGCCGCCGGGCAGGATCATCACCGTTTCAGGCGATATTTCGACACCGGTGGTGGTCAGCGTGCGGCGCACCACCGCCTCGCGCGTCGCCAGCAGGCCATTGGCCGGCGTGTAGCCGTGGTGACCGTCGCGCAGCGCCTTGATCGCCGCCTCGACGATGTGCTGCGGCGTCTTGAAGTCGGGCTGGCCGATGCCGAGATTGACGATGTCGCGGCCTTGTTGGGCCAGCGCCGTGGCCCTCGCGAGCACGGCAAAGGCGTTTTCCTCGCCGAGACGGTCGAAGGCCGAAATCGTGTGGAGCATTTTTCCCGTCCGTGTGGTTCTTGCTGTTGGGTCGCGTTTTTGTGAGCCTCGGGCCGCAAAAGTCAAACGGATTGGAGCTTTCGGTGTCGGAAAATCTCAAGGATTGGCAACCGCGTCCGCGGCCGGAGCGCAAGGCCATCGACGGAAGCTATGTCCGGCTCGAGCCGCTGAATGCCGCAAAACACGGCGACGGCCTCTACGAAGCGTCCTCCGTATCCGATGTGGATGGGCGCTTCGCCTGGCTGCCCGACTATCCGCCGGAGACCCGCGCCGCCTTCCAGCCATGGCTGGACAAGGTCGAGGCCAGCGAGGATCCGCTGTTCTTCACCGTCATCGACAAGGCCAGCGGCAAGGTCGCCGGACGCCAGACGCTGATGCGCATCGATCCAGCCTACGGCGTCATCGAGATCGGCAACATCTATTGGGGGCCACTCATCTCGCGCAAGCCGGGAGCGACCGAAGCGCAGTTCCTGTTCATGAAATACATCTTCGACGAGCTTGGCTATCGCCGCTACGAATGGAAGTGCAACAACCGCAACGAGCCATCGAAGCGGGCGGCCGAACGGTTCGGCTTCAAATTCGAAGGCATTTTCCGCCAGCATCTCATCGTCAAGGGTGAAAACCGTGATACGGCATGGTATTCGATCATCGACAAGGAGTGGCCGGCGCTGCGCAGTGCCTATGAGGCGTGGCTCGATCCGACCAATTTCGATGGCGACGGCCAGCAGAAGCGACGGCTCGAGGATTTTCGCGCGCAGTTCGGGGCGTGAGATCAGGCGGGTAACGGGAGTTGCCATTGGCACATACCCACGATCACGGCGGGCATGATCACGGTGCTGGCCATGTGCATGGCTCGACCGACAAGAAACGCGTTCTGATCGCAGCCTGCCTGACCGGCGGCTTCATGGTTGCCGAAGCGCTCGGCGGCATCCTCACCGGGTCGCTGGCGCTGCTGGCCGATGCCGGCCACATGCTCGCCGATTCGATCGCGCTCGGCCTTGCCTGGTATGCGTTTCATCTTGCGGGGCGTCCGGCGACCGGCCGCCTCACCTACGGCTTCGGTCGGGTCAAGACGCTGGTGGCCTATACCAACGGCATTGCCATCTTCGTCATCGCGCTGTGGATCGTCTATGAAGCGTGGGGGCGCCTGCAGGCGCCGACGCCGGTGCTTGGCGGGCCGATGCTGGCGGTGGCGATCCTCGGCCTGCTGATCAATATCGGCTCGTTCTTCGTGCTGCATGGCGGCGACCGCGAGAGCCTGAACATGCGCGGCGCCATCCTGCATGTGCTTGGCGACCTGCTCGGCTCGGCCGCGGCCATCGTTGCGGCGCTGGTCATCCTGGCGACCGGCTGGACGCCGATCGACCCGATCCTGTCGGTTCTGGTCTCGCTGCTGATCCTGTACACGGCGTGGTCGCTGATGCGTGAAGCAGCCCATGTCCTGCTCGAGGGCGTGCCGCCGACCCTCGACCGCGATCTGATCGCCAGGGACATCGAGGCGACGGTCCAAGGCGTGCGCGAAGTGCACCATATGCATGTCTGGTCGCTCGACGGGACCAGCAACATGGCGACGCTGCATGCCTGCCTCAACGAGGGTGTCGATGCGCATCAGGCGGTCAGCGCCGTCAAGAAGCGGCTTGCCAGCGAGCACGGCATCAGCCATGCCACCGTGGAACCGGAATTCGGACAGTGCGCCGACGATGGCGATGACCACGAGCACGACCACGACCACGGGCGCGAGCATGACGAGGCCGCGCACCACGACCACCATCACTAGGACCGATCGATTGATGTCGATTGGTCCTGCCTCAGGAGTTGCAAGACCTTGAAAACCAGCTTGATGAACACCCGCTGCCCTGGTGCGGCGTGATGGACCGCGACACCAGGAATGCTCTTATCGCCGCGGTGTGGATCATGCTTCTGTTCGGCATCGGCGCCTACTATCTGCCGACCGTAATGTTGGCGCTCGGCAGCCTTTCGACCGTGCTGGCCGGCGCGTTTGGCATCGTCTTCGTGCTGGCGTTCTTCTCGGTGTTCTGGCTGCGGGCCCGCAACCAGCGCAAAAACCAGGGTAAGTAGGCAAGGGATTTTCGACATGCGCATTCTGATCACTGGCGCCGCGGGCATGGTCGGCCGCAAGCTCATCGCCCGGCTGGCCAAGGACGGCACGCTGCGCGACGGCAAGATCATCGCGCTCGACCTACATGACATCGTGCCGCCGCAGGCACCTGGCATGGACGGCGTCAGCGTCACCCTCCACACCGGGGACCTCGCCGAGGCGGGTGCTGCCGAGCGCCTGGTCGCGTCGCGTCCCGATGTTGTCTTCCATCTCGCCGGCATCGTGTCGGGCGAGGCGGAAGCCAATTTCAATCTAGGCTACCGCGTCAATCTCGACGGCACGCGAGCGCTGTTCGACGCCATCCGGCTGGCCGGCTTTGCGCCGCGTGTCGTTTTCACCTCGTCGATCGCGGTGTTCGGCGCGCCGTTCCCGGATGTCATACCGGACGAATTCCATCCGACGCCGCTGACCTCCTACGGCACGCAGAAGCAGATGAGCGAAGCGCTCTTGGCTGATTACACGCGGCGCGGCTTCTTCGACGGCATCGGCATCAGGCTGCCGACCATCTGCGTGCGACCCGGCAAGCCGAACAAGGCGGCCTCGGGCTTCTTCTCCGGCATCATCCGCGAGCCCTTGAGCGGCCACGAGGCGATCCTGCCGGTGCCGCGCTCGGTCGTGCACACCCATGCCAGTCCGCGTTCGGCGGTCAATTTCCTGATCCATGCGGCAGGAATCGACGGCAGCGCCGTCGGGCCGCGCCGCAACCTGACGATGCCTGGCGTCGCCGTTAGTGTTGGCGAGCAGATCGAGGCGCTGGAACGCATCGCCGGCCCAAAGGTGGTGAAACTGATCCGCGAGGAGCCGGACGCGACGATCTGGGCGATCGTCAAGGGCTGGCCGACGCGGTTCGAGGCGCGGCGCTCGAGGGAACTTGGGTTCAGCGCCGAAAAGAGTTTTGACGAGATCATCCGCGCGCATATCGAGGATGAGCTCGGCGGCAAGGTCGCGGGTTAAACTCCGAGCCTCGCGGCGCTGGGCATCATCCGCCGGTCGCCAGGCTTGCCGACAGCAGCAACAGTCCGAACAGGAACACGAAGGCCGCGCCGCCGATCTCGACGATCGAGTGGATGCGGTTGCCCATGCGGCCGTCGCCGGCGAAATACACCGCCCAGTTCTTGGCGGTCACCGCAAGTGTGGCCAGGGCTGAAACGGTGATCGCGGTTCCCAGCGACATTGCCAGCACTGACAGCAGGCCACCCAGCCAAAGTCCGTTGAGCAAGGCGAAGCTGAGCACGATCAGCGCACCGGAGCAGGGGCGGATGCCGACCGCCGCCACCGCCGACCAGGCCGTGCGCCAGTCGAAGCGGTCGCCAGACAGCAGTGCCGGGTCGGGTGCGTGCGAATGACCGCAGGTGTCGCAGACCTCACCCACCGCGTGATCGTGATGAGCATGATCGTGTGTGGCGTGATCATGGTCGTGATGATCGTGGGAATGGCTATGCGCGTGGTCGTGATCGTCATGCACCTGCAGCGCATGCGAATGGGCATGCGCCGAATGGCTGTGAGCGGCATGCGAATGACCTGCATGCGAGTGACCATGCGAATGGCCACCATGAGAATGACCGGCATGAGCCGCCGACAGGCTGTAGGCCGGGCCTCTTCCGAACAGACGCAGGACGGCGGGGCCGAGCTTGCGCCACAGCAGCCAGGCGCCGAACAGGGTGACGAAGACAAAGCTCATGATCTCCATGAACCAGGCCGCGTCGGTCATCGAGACGGAGGTGCCGCGCAGGACGAAATAGGCCACCCCCATCACCGCGATCGCGGTCAGGCCCTGCAGCAGTGCCGAGACGAAGGACAGCAGGATACCGCGGCGCAGGGCCACTTCGTTGGCCACCATGTAGGACGAGATCACCGCCTTGCCGTGGCCGGGGCCGGCGGCATGGAAAATGCCGTAGGCGAAGGACAGCCCGACGAGTATCCAGATCTTGCTGCCGTCCTGGCGCATCGCCTTCATCGCCGTTGCCAGCGCTCGATAGAATTCCTGCTGCCTGAGATTGATCCACATCAGGATGTGGGCAAACGGGCCGGTGGTGGGCGCCATACCGTCATTGACGCCGATGCCGAGCGAACTCTGGGCATGGGCGCCGTTGGCAAAATGCATCATGACAACGGTGACGGCCAACAGGCCGAATGCCAAACGCAGGGACGGTTTCGTCACCGGCTTCATCCTTCTGGCTGACAGGTCAGTTCGAGCTTGGTGGCGAAGATCTTGCTCATGTCGGTGCCGGTCGGATCGTTGAAGAAGGCATCGGTGAGGGTCTTCTGGTTTTCCTTGATCGCCTCGTCCGGGTCCGGACGGATCACCTTGCTGGTGCAATTCGACGGCAGGCCTTCAACCGTGATGTTGGAATCCTCGGTGAAGTCGATCGCGGTGTAGAATGTCGGGTCGTAGACACCGATGTCGATCTTGCCGTTGAGCTTGATCGGCACCTTCGGCTCGGATTCGAACAGGATGATCAACTGGTCGTTGTCGAAATTGGCCATCAGATGCGGCGGCGGCGTCATCGCCACGTCCTTGCCGTCAACGGTGACGAGCTGGAAGTAATTGAACTCGGCCAGCGAGGCATGGACGGTGTCGGCGACCTCCTTCAGCTCCTTGTCGTCGAGCTTCAGGTCGGAGTTCTTGTCGAACTCCATCATCACCGTCGAGGAAAACAGATCGTCGAAGCGCCAGAGGTGACGCAGCGCTTTCACACTTTGGTGATCCGGGGAGAGGATCACGTCAAGGCGGGCCTCGGCGAAGACGTGCGGGTGCACCTCAGCTGGTCCAGTGGCGGCGAAGGTCGCCGCCAAGGCCGAAGCCAGCATGATAGCGTGCCGTTTCAGGTGCATTCTCGGTCGCGATTCCATCGGCCTCGGAGAGATGTCGAGAGTTACCAGAAAGGGGGCGAAATTGGGACCGCTGCTGCGTGTCGCCCAAAAGTGCGCAGCGGTTTTAGGACGACGACACGCACAACAAAAACTCAAGGCGCGTTCGTGGCGCAACGCGCTTTGACGGCTGAAACCAGTCAAGCGGCTTCGCGCGTCCTGAACCACTGCACCAGGAAGTCGACGAAAACGCGGACCTTGGCCGGCAAATAGCGGCGATGCGGGTAGACGGCGAAGATGCCGCCGCCCGACAGGATGCGGTCATCCATCACCGACACCAGTTGGCCGCTCGCGAGGTCGGGAGCGGCAATGAAATCCGGCAGGACGGAAAATCCGAGCCCCGCCACGGCCGCGGCTCTCGCCGTCATCGGGCTGTTGACCTCGATCGGGCCCGACACCGAAACGCTCACCGGATCGCCATTGTCGCCCTTGAACGGCCAGTTGTTCAGCCCGCGGCCATTGGTGTCGACGATGCAGGGCATTCGGCTGAGATCCTGCGGCCGTGTCGGCGTGCCATGCTTGGCGATCAGTTCGGGAGAGGCGCAGAGCTTTATCGAAAATGGCGCCAGGCGCCTGGCGATCAGCGACGAGTTCTCCAGCCGCGAGATGCGCACCGCAAGATCGAAGCCTTCCTCGACCAAATCGACGAAGCGGTCGTCGAGCTGGATGTCGAGCACAATGTCGGGATGCTGCTTGGCGAAATCGATCAGCGACTGGCCGATCGGCGCGTCGGCGAAGGTGCGCGGCGCCGACAGCTTGATCCGGCCGCGCACGTCGCCGGAGGATTCGCGCACGGCGTCGGCCAGGCTGTCGACCTCGCGCACGATTTCCGAGGCGCGCCGGTAATAGGTGTGGCCGGCCTCGGTCATCGAGAACTGGCGCGTGGTGCGGTTGAGGAGCAGCGCGCCGAGTTCGTCCTCCAGCTCGCGCACATATTTCGACAAAAGGGCCTTGGAACGGCCGATCTTGCGCGCCGCCGCCGAAAAGCCCTCGGCTTCGACCACGTCGATGAAGGCACGCATGCGGGTCAGTGTGTCCATGGTCAGGCCTTTCGTGCCGCGTCGAGGAGTTTCCGGCCGAGCCGTATCAGGGCAATGTCGCTGCCGGAAGGCCCAAGCAGCGATAGGCCGAACGGGGCGCCGGCGACCGAGCCGATGGGCAGGGTGATTTGCGGGAAGCCGGACAGGCCGGCCAGGCACAGAAGCTGGAGCGCCCGTTCGCGATAGGCCTGGAACTGCTCCGGCGTGCTGTCGACGTAGGGCGCTGGGCCCGGCACCGTCGGCAGGACAAGGAAGCCGTCCTTGCCGAGCAGGGCGCTCAGTTCGCCGCGAAAGGTCAGCCGGCGCACCTTTTCAGCCTGGGCTGTCTTGTCGTCGACGGCACGGCCAAAGCCGAAGCGCTCTTCAACGCCGGGGCCGAGGTCGCGCTCACCGCTTGTGATCCATTCGCCATGCACCGCCCAGGCCTCCCTGGCCTGCAGCCGGCGAAAGCACCAGTAGAGTTCATCCGCGGATGAGGTGAAGCGGATTGCCTGCGTCACAGGCGGGCCGAAGACTGCGCTCGCCAGCGCCTTCATTCCTGCATATTCGGCTATCGCTGGGCGGGCGACCATCCCATCCAGCCATTCCAGCGCCAGCGGCCGGTCGAGCGTGTGCTGGTGCGGGTCGCGGCCGAGCAGCAGCTTGCCGACGGTCTCATAGGTCTCGATATCGTCGGCGAACCAGCCGAACGTGTCGAAGCTCGGGGCCAGCTTCATCGTGCCATCGAGCGAAATGCGGCCATGTGTGGTGCGCAGCCCGATCAATCCGCAGAAGCTCGCCGGCGCGCGGATCGAGCCGCCGGTGTCGGAGCCGGTGGCGATATCGGCCAGCCTGCCCGCCACTGCCGCCGCCGATCCCGATGACGAGCCGCCGGTGACGCGGTCGGGCGCTGCCGGGTTCACCGGAAACGAGAAATGCGCATTCTGGCCGAACAGCGCGAAGGCAAGCTCGTCGGTCTGCGTCTTGCCGACGAAGCGTGCGCCGGCATCGAGAATCATCTGCACGGCGGGTGCCGTGCGCGAAGCGGCGGGGCTTTCGGCGAATTTCCTGGAATTGCCGCAGCCGGTGCGGTAGCCGGCGACGTCGTAGATGTCCTTGACGGCCAGCCGCAGGCCGGCCAGGGGCCCGAGTTCGGCATGTGCCACCGGCATCTGGCGAAGATCGAGAAAGGCGTTGAGAGGGCCGTGCGTGCCTGTCATCGTTCGATATCCGGATACGGTTGCCGCAACATCGTTCGATGCCAGAAATTTTACAACCTGGGATACGATTTTTATTGATTGTGACGGCAACCAGCCATATATCGCGCTTGCCCAAAGTCGCACGTGCCTGTGGGTGTCCGCCGATCCTCGAATGGTGAGGGAAATCGGTAAGGTAACTGGAGCCAACCCCTCCAGTCGGTCTAGCGGCCAACCGCCAGCCCGAGGACACCTTGAAGCAACGACGGTGCGGGCCTTTCTGGTGTTCTGCCGGTTGTCCAAAAACCGGGGTTACTGAAGAGGCACACCTTCATTGCCGGCAGTGCGGACGGGTCTCCCATCCAAGCCAAGGCAGACAAAGCGAACCGAGGCCGGGCAAGGCCAAGGTTCACCGCCGCGAGACGGCGCTTCATGGTTCCGGGGTCTCCACCGGCTGGTTCCATGGATTTCCGTCCCGCCTTTGTCCACCGCGTGTTCGCGAGGCTGACAGCCCGCGTTCCGCAGCCTTATTGCGCGCCGAAAGGCGCTGATGGAGAGACCCCGATGGCTACCCAGCGCATCCTTGACTTTCTCGCCACCCGACGTCCGACCGGCCCCTGCCTCGTCGTCGACCTCGACGTCGTGCGCGGCAATTTCCGCGCCTTCGAGAAGGCGCTACCCGATTCGAAGATCTACTATGCGGTGAAAGCAAACCCGGCGCCGGAAATCCTGCGCCTGCTTGCTGCGATGGGCTCGTCCTTCGACACCGCTTCCGTTGCCGAAGTCGAGATGGCGATGGACGCCGGTGCGCCGGCGGACCGCATCTCCTTCGGCAACACCATCAAGAAGGAGCGTGACATCGCACGCGCCTACCAGCTCGGCATCCGCCTGTTCGCTGTCGATTGCGTCGAAGAGGTCGAGAAGATCGCCCGCGTCGCTCCAGGCGCGCGCGTGTTCTGCCGCGTGCTGACCGATGGCGAGGGCGCCGAGTGGCCTCTGTCGCGCAAGTTCGGCTGCGTGCCGGCGATGGCCGTCGACGTGCTGCGCCACGCCAAGGGGCTCGGCCTCGACGCCTATGGCGTGTCGTTCCATGTCGGCTCGCAGCAGACCGACCTGACCGCCTGGGACCGTGCGCTGGCCGACGCCAAGGTGGTGTTCGCGACGCTCGCCGAGGAAGGCATCGTCTTGAAGATGGTCAACATGGGCGGTGGTTTCCCGACGCGCTATCTGCGTGACGTGCCGGCCGCCCAGGCCTATGGCCAGGCGATCTTCTCGGCGCTGCGCAAGCATTTCGGCAATGCGCTTCCCGAGACCATCATCGAGCCGGGCCGCGGCATGGTCGGCAATGCCGGCGTCATCAAGTCGGAAGTCGTGCTGATCTCGAAGAAGGCAGTCAACGACAATGTGCGCTGGGTGTTCCTCGACATCGGCAAGTTCGGCGGCCTGGCTGAGACGATGGACGAGGCGATCCGCTACCCGATCGTCACCGCGCATGACGGCACGGAGACAGCACCCTGCGTGCTCGCCGGCCCGACCTGCGATTCGGCCGACGTGATGTACGAGAAGACGCCCTATCCGCTCCCTTTGTCGCTGACCATCGGCGACGAGGTGCTGATCGAAGGTACCGGCGCCTACACGACCACCTATTCGGCGGTCGCCTTCAACGGCTTCGAGCCTCTCCGATCCTACGTGATCTGACGGTTCGAAAGAACCGATCAGATCATCCGGCGCGGGCGAACAGATCGCCCGCCTGGGCTCGCCTGTGGAACAGTCTCCGCTCGTGAAGGATTGCGGAAATGGAAATGTCAGTTGAAATCGTGGGCCACGCGCCGGCCTTTGTGATGGTCGCCGAAACCGCCGCCGACGTTGCGGTGCGCGAGGCGTTGCTCGATCGGGCCATGGGGCCGAAGCGGCGGAAAAAGTCGTCGGAGAAGCTGCGTCGCGGCCGCCGGCCGTCGGAGGGCCTGGCCTTCGTCGCCCGCGATGCGTCGGGCACCGTGGCTGGCACGGTGCGGCTGTGGGATGTCACGCTGGGCGAGGGCGGCAAGGCAGCGCTGCTGCTTGGCCCGCTCGCCGTCGATCCGTCGCTCACGAGTGCCGGCATCGGCTCGGCGTTGATGCGTCATGCCATCGCCGAGGCGGCGCGCCTTGGCCACGCCGCGATCCTGCTGGTCGGCGATGCGCCCTACTATGGACGCTTCGGCTTCTCGGCCGCCAGGACCGGTTCGCTGGCCATGCCGGGACCCTATGAGCGGCACCGCCTGCTGGCGCTGGAGCTGGTGGAAGGCGCGCTTGACGGCGTGCACGGCACGCTGAAGGCTGCCGGCCGCAAGCTGAAGGCGCAGGAATTGACATCGGCGGCCTGAGACAGGAAGCCGCCGGCAGCTCATGCAAAACGCCGCCCGAAAAGGCGGCGTTTTTTTCGCGATTGGTGAGCGCCGCCTTGGGCGGCTGGATGCCTTCAGCCGATCAGCTGGCTGAGCGCCATGGCGACGGTCATGTCGCCTTCGACCTTTATCTTGCCGGTCATGAACGCCATGGTTGGGTTCAGGTCGCCAGCGATCAGCGAATCCAGATCGTCGAGCGAGAGCTTGATGGTGCAGTCGGCGGGTGCATCTGATGTCGAGACGGTCGCGCCGTCGATGACGATGACGCCGTCGCTGCCGGTGTCAAACTTCACGGAACGATCGAACCCGCTACTTGCCACGCGCGACTTGATCTTCTCGGCAATCTCCTGAACGCTCACGCTGTTCTCCTTGTCTGGTTGCATCTGTCTCGCAACGGCGCTTCGATCCAGCCGAAGCCCATGCCGCGGTTTCGCGATCACGGTCGCTGCCGCATATAGCTTTGAGTTGACGTTTACGTCAACGCGAATTCCGGTGGTTGGTTCCAGCCGACGCGGCAGGCGAGGCCCGATGGGATCGAGGCCTTTGAGCAAGGCAACTCAGTGTTCCTTGAACGCCTTGGTCATTTCGCTCGCCGTCTCGCTCTTCTTGCGGCGCAGCCAGTTGTCGCGGATTTCGTCCTTCGACAGGAAATTGACCTGATCGATCAGAACCTCATGCACCAAGGTAGCGCCGACACGCGCGTTGACGGTATCGCGGATCGCTGCACGGAAGGCATCGAGATCAATCGTCGCCTTGTTGGTGAAGTCGATCTGCGGATTGGAATAAAGGTAGGAATAGACCTGGTCGGTGATCAGCGCTTCCGCCGGAATGGACAGCTTCTTTATCTGCTCGGGTTCGACCGTGTAGACGAGCTTGGTCAGGAAATAGCCGCCGATCTGGGAATCGCGGATCAGGGGCACCGAAATGATGTCGGTCTTGACGTAGTCGAGGCCGCCCAGCATCGGCTTCGGCTTTTCGCCGACACCCTTTTCGCCCGCAGCCTGGAACGAATAGAACACGGCGCCGAGCGTGGCGGCGCAGATCCAGACGGCGATGGCGATGACCTTGATCATCAGGTCTTGTCAGTCCCTTGGTCATTCCCTTGAGATGGCAACGCGGCACTGCGCTGTTGCCTGGGCAGGATCGCCGATCTGTCCCTTGCGGTCGGCATCATGCCTTCGCCCAGCCGAACTCGCCGGCGGAATAGGTGCCGTCGGTTTCGGCGCGTTGGATGGCGTGCCGCAACAGGCTGGCGACTTCGTTGACCGCGCTGAGGTGCGCCAGGATCGCCGCCTCGTTCTTCGCCAGCTTCTGGCGCAGTCGGGTCAGGCCTTCGCGGTGCTGTTCGAGGAACTCGGCTTCGCTGCCGCCTTTCATGGCGCGGGTCAGCTCGTAGAGGTAGCGGCTCTTGCGGGCGTTCGACGCCTTGAGATCGTAGTTGGTGGCGGTGCGGATGCCGGCCGTCTCTTCCTCGACCACTTCCTCGATGCGGCCGATGATGGCGGCGAGGTTGCCAGGCCGCGCGAACGGGATCGGCGCTTCCGACACGGTCGTGCGGGCTGGCAGGTTGGGGGTGAATTCCGAAAAGTCGGCCATGAAAATCCCGGTCTGGTTAGATTGAAACTCGGATACGCACTATCTGCTTGGTTGGAGCATGATCTTCCCAAAACCGGTTCCCGGTTCCGGGACATGCCCTAGATCTTGATGTCTGTCTTGATGGTGGTCTCGTCACCGGTGATCGACCGCGCCGCCCTGCGCTGCAATTCATGCACCAGCGAGGTCGACAGGCTGTTCTGTTGATCGATCTCGGTCTTTTCCGGCCCGCCCGAAACTGGCCCGACCGGCACGACGCGCTTGCCTTCGAGATAGTGGTCGGCAAGCATCGACTTGGCGATGCCAATGCCGCCGCGTTCGGCCATAACGTCGGCCACCCGCTCGGCAAGCTGCGATTTCCACATGTCGCCGGCCAGGCCCTTGCCATAGACGCCTTCGGTGTCCTTGGGCAGCATGTTCTGGATGAAGGTCTGCAGCACCATCGCCTCGAACTTCTTGAACTTTTTGGCGGGATCGGTTGAGGCGGCAGCCTTGTCGGCGGTGGCGCGCGACAGGATCGAGCCGGCATCGACCGAAGCGGCGGTATCGACCGAAAAAGCGCCCGCAGCACCGCCGGCACGCTTTGTCAGCGCGGCGCGGGCGGCCTCGATGTCCGTCGGATCGACGGCTCGGGCCACATCCATAACGATGTCGCTGGGTGGAGAAATCGCCAAGAAAGTCCGCCTTTTGTCGGTTTTCCTTAGCCAGACAATGCCTCAACAAGCTTGTGGCAGGCTTGCGGGGGAGAGGGGAGGCGGAATGTGAGTGTGGGTCGGGTGTCTGCTTCGCCCTACGAGCGGCCATTGCGACGCCAGTTTCTCGAATGACGGCAGTGGGGTGACGGCAGTGGGGCCGGAAGCAGACAGTCCGCCTCCACCAGGTCCTCAAGCCATCGATCCGGCCGCAATTCAGATATGCCGATGTTGCTTTTCGACCGATCCCGTGACCACCGCGGCCTCTGCCAAATCGCCAGGCAAGCAAGGGAAGACAGCGTCAAGTTCGAGCCGGAGATGAAGAAGAACGGAGCCATCGCCGCATCGGCGTCTGCCCCGTGGGTATGGACGAATTCAGTCATGCGCAATAAGGATCGGGATGTGGTCTGCCGTGGCGCTCCTTTTCGCCGCGTCGCCAAGGCAGGTGACGTTCGTTCAATGACGCTGCGCAGGGCGGGTTGGCCTTCTGGCCTAACGCCGCCCGCTGAAGTGTCGATATCAGGGGATCTTGTCAATGACCGACAACAAGCCAGACGTTACCAGGGATTGGCAAGCAACGCAGGGCCAGAAGTCCTCCGCCACGCGTCTTCGCCTTTTCGCCGCACTCTCGTGGATCGTCGCCATTGGCGGCGAGATCTACGGGATTATTCTGCTTCGCCAGAACAAGTTCGACCAGGGACACCTGCCGCTGATCATCGGCCTTCTGGTCGGCATCGCGGTTTTCGCAATCGCCGGCAATTTGCTGTGGAAGGCGGCCAACAGGCACGATCCGGCCAGTGCATCGGACGCGGCCAGGTTCTTCTTCCAAAACCAGCTCGGCGCAATCATCACGCTGATTGCCTTCCTCCCGCTGGTTTTCCTGATCCTCACCGACAAGAACATGGACCCGCAGACCAAGAAGGTTGCCGGCGGCCTCGGCGCCGCGTTGGCGGTGCTCGCGACGGTCATGGGGATCAGCTTCAAACCCCCGTCGGTCGAGCAGTACACCCAGGACATGAACGCGTGCGCGACCCAGATCAAGGCGGGGCAGCCGACCACAGCCTGTTCGCCCGACGTCGCCGCTCAGGCGCAGGCAATCGCCACGGACTCCGCCGCGGTGGCTGCGGCGACGAAGGACACGGCACATCCCGCAGGTCAGGACATCGTGTACTGGATCGCACCGGAAAACGGCGCCAAGAAATCCTCGGAGCCGCATGTTTTCCATCTCTGCGCAGGCGTGAGTCCGCTGAAGGACAAGACCGTGAATAGTGGCTCCGTGACGGAGGCCTACGCGCAGAACGCCGTCCGCATCACGAAGCAGATCGATATGGAACAGAAGCAGTGCGGGTTCACCGCCACAACCAGCACCAACTGAACCCGCCTGCTGCGCTCGATCGCGTCCAGCCGTTTGGTCTTGTCGAGAGGGATGGCGCGCAAGCGCAGGCTCAGTATTGACTCGCCGAAGCAACGCCAAATGCCAGGATTGCCCGGCTGGCCATTATTGTCCAACTGCAAACTTATACGCGGCGGGCAATGACTGGGCGTCTTACGCACGGCAGCTTCCGGCCTGAGCGCTTCGAATGGAGAATGACGTTGATGCGGCGCGAAGCGGCCGTTCACGTCGCGCCGTCCGCAAGTCAAATTCGGATCACGAGGAGAATCCCCGCCGCTACTCCTCGTTCCGCTTCTGCGCGATGATATCGAGCCGCTCGCGGTCGGAGCGTTCGCGCTCGTCGCGGTTGCGCACGTCCTTGTAGGCGCGTTCGACCATGTTGGTGCGTGCGGTCGCGGCGGCGATGAGGCTGGCTTCCTGCTTCGCGCTTGCCAGGTTCGCCTCCTGGCGGACGACGGCCTGGGCAATGCGGCGGTGGTAGAGATCGGGAAACAGGGCGGAAAGCGAATCGGCTTGGTCGAAATGGCCGACCAGCTCCCTGGCTTCGGCCTCGGCGGCACTGGCTGCGGCGACGAACGTGGCGTGGCGGGTTTCGTGCAGCGCCTTCAGCTGTTCCTGCACCTTGACCAATTTCTTCAGGCGGTCCCTGCGGATGCTCATCGTCATCTCGCCAATGTCAGGTCGACAAAGCCGTCGACGAACAGCGACAGCATGGTGCCGACGGCGAAATAGAAGATGATCATGCCACCGGCGATGATGAAGGGCTGGGAGATGAAATAGATCGGGATCTGCGGCGTTAGCTTGTTGACGAAGCCGATCGTCAGATTGACGAGGATGGCATAGGCGACGAACGGGCTGCCGAGGCGGATGACCAGGAAGAACGTGTCCGACACCGTGTCGGTGACATCGACGAGAGCGGCCTGCGGGTTGAAGAAGATGTTGACCGGCGCGACCGTGTAGGACGACACCAGCGCGCGTATTATCTCGTGGTCGAAATCGAAGACGAACAGCATCAACAGCGCCGAAAACGAGATGATGGCGGCAAGGGCTGCTTGGGGTTCGGGCTCCTCGATCGCCGGTCCGCCGGTGCCGCCATAGCCGATCAGCATGGCGATGGCCGAGCCCATGAAGCGCAGGGCTTCCATGTAGAGCCTGGTCATGGCGCCGATCAGGCCGCCGACCAGAAGTTCCGAGATGATCATCGGCACCAGGATCTGCGGACGCGGATCGACGAAGGGAAAGATCTTGTCCCACAGGAAGGCGAGCAGGCCGCCGGTGGCGGCGACCGCGACGAACAGCCTGACCTGGATCGGAACGCGGGCGCTGGACAGGCCGGGCATCAGCATGAAGCAGGCGCCGATGCGGCAGAAGGCGAGGAACGCCGCGATGACGACGCCTTGCGAAAGCACGCTCACGATATGGTTCCGAGCACCCTGATCTCGACGCCCTTGGCGATCTCGACGTGGCTGAGCACCGGCAGCGTGGTGAACAGCCGCTCGATGATCATGCGCACATAGGGGCGGGCGTCGGGTGCGGTGACGAGCACGAAACGCTCGCCGGCTTCCAGATATTTCTTGATCGCCTTGGTGGCGTCCTGGCCGAACTCTTCGAGCTGGCGTGGGTCGATGTCGAACTCGCGCACCTCGCCCTTGGCGTCGCGCTTGAGGCTCTGGTGGAAGGCGAGGTCCCAGCGGTTGCCGAGGCGCAGCACCTTCAGCACACCGCCCTCGGAGAGGTCGCCGCAGATCTGCTGGGCCATGCGGATGCGGACATGCTCGACGATCTGCTCGGTGCGGCGCACATGCGGCGCGATCTCGGCGATCGCCTCGATGATCAGATGCAGATTGCGGATCGAGACGCGCTCGGCGAGCAACAGCTTCAGCACCGCCTGCAGGCCGGGGTAGGAGATGTGCGTGGTGCAGATCTCGTCGGCGAGCTTGCGGTACTCCTGGTCCTGGCGTTCGAGCAGCGCCTTCATGTCCTTGTAGGACAGAAGCTGCGGCAGGTTGTTGCGGATGACCTCGGAGAGATGGGTGAGCAGCACCGACATGTTGTCGGCGAAGGTGTAGTTCTCGCGCTTCAAATCCTCGGCGAAGGCTTCGACCACCGAATAGGCGCGCATGCCGAAAGCCGGCTCGCGGATTTCCTCGCCCGGTATTTCGGGGATGTCGCGGTTGCCGAGCAGCACCATGATCTCGCCGACGCGCATCTGGTATTCGGCCACCACGGTGCCGTGCACCTTGATCTGGTAGCTCTTCGGCGGGATGGCGAAATCGTCGGCGACACGCACTTCCGGCACCACGAAACCGTATTGCGTGGCGAATTTCTTGCGCATCTTGCCCATGCGGAAAACCAGTTCCTGATGCGACGTCAGCAGCCTTGTCGACAGCTGCTTGCCGATCAAAAGCTCGATCTCGGCGGTGGCGAGCGAGGCCTTGACCGAATTCTTCTCCTCCTCGACCTTGGTCGCCTTTTCCTGATCCTTGATCGCCTGGGCTTCGGCGATGGCGCGGTTGGCGCGCATCGGGATGATATAGCCGAGGCCGGCCATGCCGGCAGCGAGCGCGAAGAACGGGAACAGCGGCAGGCCGGGCATCAGGCCGAGCAGCACCAGCAGCGATGCCGCGACGTAGAGGGCGCGCGGATGAGCGCCGAGCTGGCCGAACACCGCCTGGTTGGTCGAGCCGCGGGTGCCGCCCTTGGAGACGAGCAGGCCGGCGGCGAGCGACACGATCAACGCCGGGATCTGGGTGACGAGGCCGTCGCCGACCGACAGCTTGATGAACACGTCGGCGGCTTCGCCCATGCCCATGCCGTGCCTGATATAGCCGATGGCGATGCCGCCGACGATGTTGATGGCGGTGATGATGAGGCCGGCGATGGCGTCGCCGCGGACGAATTTCGAGGCACCGTCCATCGAGCCGAAGAAGGAGGATTCCTCTTCCAGTTCGCGACGCCGAAGCTGTGCGGTCTTGTCGTCGATCATGCCGGCGGAGAGGTCGGCGTCGATCGACATCTGCTTGCCGGGGATGGCGTCCAAGGTGAAGCGCGCGCCGACTTCGGCGATACGCGTGGCGCCCTTGGTGATGACGATGAAGTTCACCACGATCAGGATCATGAAGACGATCAGGCCGATGACGAAGTCGCTGGCCATCACCAGCTTGGAGAAGCCGGCAATGACGTAGCCGGCCGCGTGCGTGCCCTCATTGCCATGCGACAGGATCATGCGCGTGGTGGCGATGTTGAGCGACAGCCTGAGCATTGTGGCGATGAGCAGCACCGTCGGGAACGACGAGAAATCGAGCGGCCGCTGGATCCACAGCGCCACCATCAGGATCAGCACCGAAAGCGCGATCGAGAAGGCGAGGCCGATGTCGATGAGAAAGGCCGGGATCGGCAGGAACAGCACGGCCAGGATGATGACGATGCCAATGGCAAAGAAGACGTCGCGGCCATTCTTGGCCACCGCGCCGGGCTGAATGCTTTCGCTGATCGCCATGTCGTCCCCAAATTCGAAGCCTGCCGAGCGCGCGACAGCCCTGCGAGGGTAGCCCGCCAAGCTTGCGCGAGGGTGGGAGACTGGCTAGTTCGAACGATCATGCGCAGATGGCCGTACGGGCCGGCTTCGCAAGGAAGGGAAAACCCATGCTTCTGATCACCGGCACCATCCGCTTGCCGCCAGACAAATTGGAGGAGGCCAAGCCCGCCATGGAACGCATGGTTTCAGCCAGCCGCGCGGAGCCCGGTTGTCTCCAGTATTCCTATGCGCAGGATGTTTTCGATGCCGGGCTCATTCGGGTCACGGAAGTCTGGAGCGACAGAGCAGCGCTCGGCGCGCATTTTGCCTCGCCGCACCTTGCCGACTGGCGCGCGAGCTGGCCAGCACTTGGCATAGGCGAGCGCAATCTCGTGCTCTATGAAGCCGGCGAGCCCATGTCGACCTGATCGACCCGCCAGCGAGCGCCGGTGCGTTCCAACCGAGGGCAGCAACGGCCGCAAGCTGCCGGTCAATGCCACAATGGCGCCTTGTCTGTCGCCATTGTGGTTGCCATGCCGTGTCGCCGGGCGTATCAGGCGGGCTTTCCACTGCCTTTTGTGATATCGGCGAGCCGCCCCGGTGCTTTCCAGAAACCAACCGCAAGTTTATGCACGCCGGCTGCGCGCGGTGCTGATCAGGTCGTTGCCGCTGCTCGAGGCGCGCGGCATCGCAGTGGTCATTCTGGCCGGCGTCGTAGGCGTCATGGCGGGCATATTGGTCACGGCGATGAGCCAGATCGTGCAGGACCTGCACGGGCTGTTGTTCGGCGTCCAGCCCGGCGGCCGGCTTTCCGGCATGTTCTCGCTCGCCAATCCGATGCAAGCGCTGGTACCGGCGATCGGCGGCATCCTGCTTGGGCTGACGGTGGTCTGGCTCAGGATACGGAAATTCCGCACGCCGATCGACCCGATCGAAGCCAATGCGCTCTATGGCGGGCGCATGTCGCTGACCGACACCTTCATCATTGCCGGCCAGACGATGATCTCCAGCGGTTTTGGCGCCTCGGTCGGGCTGGAAGCCGGCTACACGCAGGTCGGCTCCGGCCTGGCCTCGCGGCTGGCGGGCATCTTCCGGCTGCGCCGCAACGATGTCCGCATCCTGGTCGGCTGTGGTGCCGCCGGCGCCATCGCCGCCGCCTTCGATGCACCGCTGACCGGCGCCTTCTACGGCTTCGAACTGGTCATCGGCATCTACTCGGTCGCCAATGTCGCGCCTGTCATGACCGCCGCGATCTCAGCCTCGCTGACCGCCGAAATGTTCGGCGGCGTGCCGTTTCCGCTCGAGCTTTCAGGTCTGCCGGCGCTCACCGCCAGCCAGTACGTGCCGTTCCTGCTGCTCGGGCTGCTCGGCGGTGCCGCCTCGATCGCCATCATGCATCTGGTGACGCTGATCGAGCGCGGCTTCGCCAGGCTGTCGATCGATGCGTCGTTGCGCCCCGTTATCGGCGGCGTCATCGTTGGCTTGTTGGGACTGATCACGCCGCAGGTCCTGTCCAGCGGCCATGGCGCGCTGCATCGCGAATTCTCGATGAATTACGGGCTGGCCGTGGTGGCCAGCGTCTTCGTGCTCAAGCTGGCGGCATCGGCGGTTTCGCTGGGGTCAGGCTTTCGCGGCGGATTGTTCTTCGCCTCGCTGTTCCTCGGCGCGTTGCTCGGCAAGGCGTTTGCGGATGTGATGGTTGTCGTCTCGCCGGCAACCGGCATCGACCCTGCGGTTGCCGCCGTCGTCGGCATGACGTCGCTTGCCGTCGGTGTCGTCGGCGGTCCGCTGACGATGACCTTCCTGGCGCTGGAATCGACCCGCGACCTGACGCTGACCGGCGTCGTGCTTGCGGCCTCGATCATGTCGGCGATCCTGGTGCGCGAGACCTTCGGCTACTCGTTCTCGACATGGCGCTTTCATCTGCGCGGCGAGACCATTCGCAGCGCCCACGATGTCGGCTGGATGCGTAGCCTCACCGTCGGTTCGATGATGCGCAAGGACATCAAGACCATCTATGCTTCGACGACGCTGGCGGCCTTCCGCAAGGAGGTGCCGCTCGGTTCAGCCCAGCGCGTCATCGCTGTCGATGCGGGCGATCACTATGTCGGCGTGCTGATCGTGGCCGAACTGCACAGCGATCCCTCCGATGGGGAGGTGCCGGTGCGCGATCTTGCCAAGTACAAGGACGCGGTGCTGGTGCCGAGCATGAACGTACAGGCCGCCGCCGAGACGTTCCAGCGCGCGGGCGCCGAAGAACTCGCCGTGGTCGAGGATTTCACCGACCACATTGTGCTGGGGCTGTTGACCGAAGGCCATTTGATGCGGCGCTACGCCGAGGAACTCGACAAGGCGCGCCGGGACCTGTCGGGCGAGGGTTAGCGGGCAAGGGGTCCCGGACTCAGTGCTCAATAGGTCCTTTGGCCATCACAAGCGCCGTGCCGGCGGTTGTCGGGCGTTCGATCATGCGCCGCACGCGGGGCGGCTCGTCGCCGCTGTGCAGCGCCCGCACACGTTCGCCGATGACGGCGTCGGCATGGGTAATGCGTCCATTGTGGCGCACATATTCGATCCAGGTCGGCGTGTGGTAGTGCTCGATCCATATGGTGGGATTCTCGAGATCGCGCGCCAGCGTCCAGTTGCGGGCGCCGTCACGACGGCGGATGCGGCCGCGTTCTGCCATGATGGCGAGGAATTCCGGTTCGTCCTCGTGCCGGATCACATACTCGATCATGATGGCGATGGGACCACTGCGCGGCTTCAGGTCGAGCGCCAAATGCGGTTCCTTGAAGCGATTGAGTGGGTCGAGGTTGAGCACCTGCTGTTGCGGTAGCGGTAGCAAAAGACCGATGGCGCCGCCGGCCAACATGGCGATGCTGGCGGCGATCAGAGCGGTTTCGGCGCCATGCGCATCGGCGACGACGCCCCAAATCCAGCTGCCGAGCGCGATGCCGCCGAAGGTCGCCGTCTGGTAGACCGACAGCACTCGGCCGACCACCCAGCGCGGTGTCGCCATCTGCACCGTGACGTTGAAATGCGAAAGCGCGATCACCCAGCAAGCGCCGCCGACAAGCAGGCCGAGCGACGTCTGCCAGGCATGATGGCTGATGGCGGCATTGAAGGCGCAGAAGGCGAAGCCGGCGAAAGCACAGCGCACCATCGTCTCGCTGGACAGCAACTGCCGCAGCCTGACGCTGATCAAGGCGCCGCCGACAGCGCCGATGCCGAAGGCACCGAGCATGATGCCGTAGGTCAGCGCATCGCCCTTGACGACGTCGCGGGCCACCAGCGGCAGTAACGCCAGCACCGCGCCGGCACTGAAGCCGAAAGCAGCGCCCCTGACCAGCACCTTGCCGATGTTGGGCGACATGGCGACATAGCGCAGGCCTGCGCCCATGGCGGCACCCAGCGACTCGCGCGGCAAGGTCGATACCGGCACGTCCGGCTTCCAGCGCGCCAGCACGACGATCAGGCCGATATAGCTCACCGCGTTCGCCGCGAAGGCGGCCGCCGCACCGGCAGCGGCGACGATGATGCCGCCGATCGCCGGGCCGACGCTGCGGGTCAGGTTGAAGCCCAGGGAATTGAGCGCGACGGCGGCCGGCACCTTGTTGCGAGGGACGATGTCGCCGACGGAGGCCTGCCATGACGGGTTGTTGAGCGCCGTGCCGCTGTCGATCAGGAAGGTGAAGGCAAGCAGCGTCCACGGCGTCATCAGGCCGGAATAGGTGAATAGGGTCAGAAGCACCGACACGACCAGCATGAAGGTCTGGGCGACCAGCATCACCTTGCGCCGGTCGAAACTGTCGGCGATGGCGCCGGCGACGAGCGCAAACAGCATGATCGGCAAGGTGGTCGATGCCTGGACCAGGGCCACCTGATAGGGCGAGGTGGCGATCGTGGTCATCATCCAGGCGGCGCCGACGCCCTGGATCAGGCCGCCGAAATTCGAGACGAGACTTGCACCCCACACGGCACGGAAAATGCCGTGCCGGAAGGGCGCCAGCGCCGAGACGCTCTCGCTTTCCGGCTTTTCGTCAATCATCGGGGTTCCCTGCCATGTGGTGCCGATTCGTCAGACGATCCGTTTGCTCAGACCGTTTGCCGAAAGTAGGGCATGGCGCCGCAAAGGGCGAATGTCTTTCGAAAAAGCTCATGGTCCAACAATGGGATAGAGGCGGTCCACGCCCCATTCCCGGCCAGAACGACGCATGCATGGATCAACGCGCGTCACGGACCGCGGCATGCAGGGCTTCGGTGAGCTGGCTCGTGGTGTCGCCGCCAACATGCAGGCGAAGGAAAAGCTCCATGCCCACCAGCCGCAGCCGCGATGGCTGGTCGCGCCTCGCCAGGTCGATGAGGTCGTCGACCGAGGATGAAGACCACTTCATGGCGTCGCGCAGAAGACCACCGCGCAGCAGGCCCTGCGTGCCGGCGGTGAAGGTGCCAGACACCTCGAAACCGATCTTTCGGGCTTGGACATTCTGCGGCGGAATGTGTTTTTCCGCGACTCTCTTCAACAGCCACTTTCCTTGCTTCTGGCGGTATTTGTGCCGCCTCGGCAGGTGGATGGCGAAGTCGATCAGCCGGTTTTCGAGAAACGGCACCCTGAGTTCGACGGACGCTGCCATGCTTAGCCGGTCATGCCTGTTCAGCAGGTCCTGCAGGTGCGAATACATGTCCTGGAGGCAACAGCCGAGGAAGGCGCGGTCGCCGAGCGATGCCACCGGTTCCAACCGGTCGAAGATCCTCGTTTGCAGAAAGTTCAGTTCCGGCGACAGCGCCCTGAGCACGACGTTGCGATCCCAGCTATGGGCGGAGCCGATCGATGTCCGGAAGGGGGCCTGGCGCTGGCGCTCGAACCTCATGGCAAGCCGGCGCTTCGACCGAAACAGCCGCCCGGGCCACGACCAGGGCCGCCACAATCTCATGCTGGCCACCTGCCAGCCATAGCCGCCAAACAGTTCGTCGGCGCCTTCGCCGGTAAGCAGCACCTTGACGCCGTCGGTCCGGCATTGCTCGGCAAGTGCCAGCAGGCCAACATGGCTTGCATGCCAGCCATCGCTTTCCAGGTGCCAGACGGCTCTTGGCCACAGTTCGAGAAAGCGGTCCTTGTCGACCGGCACCCTGTGCAGGGTCACGCCGGCGTGACGGGCGGTGCGTTCGGCATCGTCGACTTCGCTGTGGCCGACGCGCGGGTCGACGACATAGGCTGATATCTCGGGCCTGAACCGTTTCGCCAGCGTGGTGACGAGGCCGGAATCGACGCCACCGCTGCAAGCCGCCGCGAGGCTGGTGTCGGCGATGCAGTGGAGTTCGACACTGTCCCGTATCAACGACTCCAGCGTTGCCATGTGCTCGGCGTCGGTGGCCGTGTCGTTGGCGATGCGGGCCGCGTCGAGGACATCGAGCACATGCCAGAAGCAGCGTTTCTCGATGCCGGCGTCGCTGATCTTCCACAGGCCTGCCGGCGGCAGCCGCTCAATTCCCTGGAACAGGCTGAAGCTCGAGTCGCGGCTCTGCCAGGCGAGGCGCAAGGTGATCTCGCGGGCATCGACGTCGCGCGCAACGCCGTCGCAGGCCAGGATAGCCTTGTCCTCGGAGGCGAACAGGATCCGGTCGCCCGTCTCGGCCACCGACATCGGCTTGATGCCGAGGCGGTCGCGCGCAAGCCACAAGGCGCCGGTCCGCGCGTCGAAATAGGCTAGGGAAAACATGCCGTCGAACAGCAGAATGGCCTTGTCCGGGCCCCAGTGGTGCAAGGCCTCGAGAACCACCTCGGTGTCGGAGACTGTTCGAAAGACCCGGCCTTCCGCTTGCAGCGCGTCGCGCAGGAACCGGTAATTGTAGACCTCGCCATTGTAGACCAGCACGCCCTGGCCGCAGGCGGTGAGCATCGGCTCGCGCGCCGCGGCCGAGAGATCGATGATCGAGAGCCGCCGGTGCCCCAAGGCGAGCCTTCTGTCGTTCCATGTGGCATGGTCGTCGGGACCACGGTGCACGAGCGCCTGCATCATGCGGCCAACGTCGGCGAGGTCGCCGCCGGCGATCGGGTTCCGCTTGCGCCAGACCCCGGCTATGCCGCACATGGTCCGGTCGATCTGGCCTGGTTCATGGGCTTCCGCGAAGACATCGATGCAAATGCGGTGACATCAGACCAGCGACTGCCTTGCCGGATGGCACGATGGCAATCTAACCGGAAGCCAGCAGCCTGCAAGCGGTGCCAGCGTTTTCGCAAGCGCGCTTCAGAACCCGTTCTGGATGCGCTCGAAGATGACGTTGGTGAAGGCAGATATCTGGCTGCCGATGAAGGGGCCGGTCAGCGCCACCACCAGCATGATGGCGACGATCTTCGGCACGAAGGTCAAGGTGATCTCCTGGACCTGCGTCAGCGCCTGGATGAGGGCGATGCCGATGCCGACCACCATGGCGACCAGCACCACCGGTGCGGACGCGGTGAGCACCGTCCACACTGCGTACTGGACGATGTCGAGAGCGTCGGCCTCGTTCATGGGACTGGCTCTCTGTCGAAAGCGTCAGCTCGCTGCCTTGACCGAGACGCCCGGGCCGACCGCGACTTCGGTGCCGTTCTGCAGCACGGCGATCAGGCCGCTACTGGCGAGGCGCACCGACGCCACCGTGCCCGTCGTCTTGCCGTCGGCGGAAGTTATCGAGCGCCCGATCAGTGCGTCGGCCTGCGACAGTGCCGAGGACTGCATGATCTGGCCGAGCTTGGTGTTGGTCTGCACCGATTGCTCGACCTGCGAGAAGGTGGCGAGCTGGGCGACATACTGCGTCGAATCCATCGGCTTGGTCGGATCCTGGTTCTTCATCTCGGCGATCAGAAGCTTCAGGAAGGACTGGTAGTCGACCGCTGTCTTCGAAGTCGACGCGGTGGCCTGGTTGGCGCCGTTCGGTATCGTCGTCGTCATGTCCACGTTCATCAGTATCGTGCTCCCACAGCCAGCGGGCGCTCGGCACCCGGAACGTCGTCATTGCCACCCAACGCGCGGCGTTCGAGCGGATAAAGCGCGCGAATTGCCTTCAGCGCCTCGTAGATATGGTCCTCGCCGACCATGCGGTCGATCTGTTTCAGCGCAGCGCAGATCTGGGTGTCCTCGAAGCTTGCCAGCAGCAGCGGCAGCGAACGGCGGAACATATCGCGCGCCCCAGCCGCGCCGGCCGGGTTCATCAGCATGACCTGCAGGATGAAATACAGCTGTTTGAGCGGTGTCGAGGCGTCGTCGGCCTGGATGACGTGGCTTTCGAGCAGGAACTGGACGTCGTTCATCAATTCGACGGTGACTTTGCGGTCGACCCGGATGACGGCGCCGTTGATGTAGATCTTCTCGTTCGGCTTCAGCGATATCTTCAGCGTGTTGGTCATTGAATGCCGTCCCTAATGATCTGGGACACCTCGATCAGCCCTTCGAAATTGTTGGTGCGACCCTGGCGAATGTCTTCCGCCTCGCGCAGCAGCCACAGGCCGATGGAAATGAGGTTGGCGCGCAGCTCCTTGGGCAGGGCGTTGTCGCTGGAACCGAGATCCTCGACGAAGGCGGTCCAGACGCGGTTGGTGAAATGAAGCGCCTCGATCGCCTCCATCGAACCGTGGCCGGCCGCCGCCGCCGCCGCCAGCATGTCGATCGAGCGGGTCAGGAGTTCCCGCTCGCGGTCCTTCGCGTCGGCAACGGAGGTGCTCTGGATGTCGGCGTAGGAGAATTGGTACATCGTTGGGGCTCTACCGTTCCGTTAAGCGTTGTCAGGTCAGGTAATTCAACAGGCTGAGCTGCTGAAGGCGTGCGGTCAGCGCAAAGGACGTTTCGATGTGTTGGGTCAGGTCGGCGACGCGGGTCGCGGCTTCGGCCGGATCGACGCCTTCCAGATCGAGAATGTGCCTTTCGAAGAGGTCGACCTGCGTTTTCATCCGGTCGTTTGCATCGGAAACCCGCTTCTGGACGATACCGGTCTCGGATTGAATCTGGGCAATGCCGCTCAGCGCTTCGCCGACCAGCAACGTGGAGCGGCTGACGACAGTGTTCTTCGCGGCCTGGCTGATGTTGCTGGACATCAGGCTGGCGACCATGGCTGCCGCCATTGCGAGCTTCTGGATGCCATCGCTGTTGGCGCTGGTCGAGGTCGGGGTGGTCTCGTTGAGGGCGATGCGGCTGACGATCTGTTGGTCGGTGGCGTTCGACCAGTTGCCTTGCCAGCCCGCGCCCGTGAACTGCGGCGCGACATCATTCGTGATGAAATCGTCCATCTGGGCAGCCGTGATGTTGGCCGCGGCCGGGTCGTCCTGGGTGAAGCCGAAATTGGCGACGAAAGCGGCGTCGAATGCCGCCTTGGCCGGAGAGCCGGCAGCCATGAAGTCGTTGATCGGCTTGACGTCGGTGTTGGTGCCGGCGAACAGATATTCGCCGTTGACGCTGGTGTTGAGGATCGATGTCAGCTGCTGGATGGTTGCCTTGCCGGAGTCCCGGGTGAGACTGTTGGAAGAATCGCTTGATGAGGCGGTGGTCAGGCTGGACAGCAAGGTCTGCGCGGCGCCGGAGAGCTGTCCAAGCGAGGTCTGCGTCGAGGAGAGCCGGGCGCCGACCAGGCCGTTGGAATCGATGATGACGTTGAGCCGGTCAAGATCGCGCTGGAAGGTGACGGCCTGGGTGGTGCGCCCACCGAGAGCCAGACCGACGTCGGCGACCCGGCCCGTCGAGGATTCTTTCGTGGCTTTGACGAGTTCGGCCTGCATGCGCATCTGCTGGGAGCGCATGGCATTCGAGATGGCGGCCGACGAGACTGAAGTCATGGAATTATCCCACCGCGTTGAGCAAGGCCGTCATCATGTCGTCGACGGTTTTCATCATCCGGGCCGATGCCTGATAGGTGTGTTCGAGGTCGAGCAGCAGCGACATTTCCTGGTCGACATTGACGCCGGTCGCGTTGGACAGCGCCTCGGCGCTGCGCGATGCCAGTGCTTCCTTGGCGTCGGAGGCGGTCGAAGCCTGCTGGCGCACGCCCTCGAACCAGCCGATCGAATTGGCCGCGTAGTCGGAAACGCTGGACGTCGCCGAAACCCCGGCGGCGGGGTCGAAAGTCATCGGCTGGTCGAGCCGGTCGCCATAGGCAACCAGAAGGATGGAATAGGATGCGCCGCCGCCGGTGTTGGCGACATAGGCGGCACCATTGGCGCCGCCGTCGCGCAGCAGCGTCGGATTGCCGCCGCTGCTCGGGTCCATCGCCGCATTGACGCTGATGGACGCGGCAAGGCCGTTGACCAGCGTGCCCGCGGCCGGGATGGCCGGCGCCCCCGACCAGGTGAACAGGCCGGCGGCATTGGGCATCGAAGGTGCGGTCTCGGCAAAGGCGGTGATCAGGCCGCGCGCGGTCTCGTCGAGCTGGCTCTGCATCGTCGAGGCGACGCCGTCGCGCAATTGCAGCAGGCCGGCAAGCGTGCCGCTGGCGCTGGTGTTGCCGCCGGCTCCCGCCGAGATCGGCACATTGTCGATGTAGACGGCATTGCCGGCCGCACCCGCGGTGTAGCCGGCGGATGCCGCGAAGGTGACCGTGCGCGGTATCGTCTCGAACAATGTCGTGCCGTCGCCGGTGGTGATGACCATGTCATTGTCGCCACGCGTGAAGGTCGACACCGGGACATAGTTCGAAATCTTCTTCAAAAGCGCGTCGCGCTGGTCGAGCGCGTCGGAAACGTCGGTGCCGGAACGGGTTCCGGACATGACCGCCGTGTTGGCATCCTGGAATTGGCTGAGCAGCGAGTTCAGGTCGTCGACGGCCGTGGCGATCTGGCCGTCGGTCTGGGTGCGGAAATCCTGGACGGCCTTGGAGCCCTCATTCAGCGAGCGCACGACCTGCTTGGCCGCGTCGATGACGGAGGCGCCGAGGTTCTGGTTGGACGGCGAGGTGGCGTAGAGCTGCAGAGCCTTCTGCAGGTCGGCAATCGCGGTCGAGGGCGAGGACGCATTGTCGACGCCATTGACCGCAACGCCGAGCTGATCCATGCCGCTGTAGAGGGCGTTCTGGCCGCTCCAGGCCGACAGCGCGCCGAGGTTCTGGCGGAACAGTAGGTCGTTGGTGGCGCGCTGGATATCAACCGAACGCGCGCCCGGCGCCGTGCTGGTAACGACGGCCTGACGGCGCGAATAGTCCGGGTTGGAGGCGTCGGCGACGTTGCGCGAGACGACGCTGGTCTGTCGCGCGGTGTTCATAAGCGCCGACTGGGCGATACTCAATGCGGTAGACAGTGACATGCGGGTCTTTCGCGGGCGGCGCCCGTCTTATCGCTTCAGGTTGACAAGGACGTCCATCAGATCGGAACCGGTCTGGAAGACTTTCGAATTGGCGGTGTAGCTGCGCTGCGCCGCGATCATGTTGGTCAGCTCTTCGGCGATATCGACGTTGGAATTCTCGAGCGCGCCGGAGATGATGGAGCCGAGCTTGCCTTCATTGGCAAAGCCGACGCGGACCGCGCCGGATTCGGTGCCCTGTGAATAGACGTTGCCGGGCAGCGCGGTGAGCTGGTCCGGGCTCTGCACGTCGGCCAGTGGAATCTTGTAGAGCGGCTTGGTGGAACCGTCCTTGTACTGGGCGTAGATGGTGCCGTCCTTGCTGATCTGGACCTTGTCGATGGTGCTCGGCGCATTGCCGTTGACTTGGGCGTCGGAAACCGTGAAGCCGGTGCCGAGCTGGGTCAGCGCCGACAGATCGAGATTGAGGCTGGCGCCGTTCGGCACGGTAAATGAAACGCCGGTGGGCGTGCCGGTGAGCTTGCCGGTGGTGGTGTCGAAGGTCAGGTTGGCCGAGCCCAGCAAGCCGCCGGCGGTGTAGGGGAACGATGTTCCAGGGGTAGCCTTCGACTGATCGAAGACCGCCACCTGCCAGGTGCCGGCGCCGGTGTTGGTGAAATAGACGTCGAGCAGCTTCTTGTTGCCGAGATTGTCGTAGGCGACCATCGAGGATTTCGACGTGTATTGCGCGGTCGCAGCGTTGGCGGCGGGCAGATTGGCGGTCGCGACCGGTGTCGCGCCTGCCGGCAGGTTGCCGGCATAGCTACCCTCGGTGCTCGGTGTTGCGGTCATTCCCTGGTCGGAGATGACAACCGGAACCAGTCCCTCGAAACCGTTGACCGTCGCTGCCGGCACGCCATTCTCGTAGCTATAGGCCATCAGCTGGAAGCCGGCCGAGTTGACCAGCCTGCCCTGCCCATCGGGAACGAAGGCGCCGGCGCGGGTCAGGTAGGGCGTACCGCTTGGATCCTGAACGACAAAGAAGCCATCGCCGCTGACGGCAAGATCGGAGACAGAGGTCGTGTATTGAAGGACGCCCGGATCGCTGACCGCCTGACGGATCGTCGTGGTGACGCCGCCGGAATTGTAGGCACCACCCGTCGACGGCATGACCAGCGTCGAGAATTCGGCGGAGGATCGCTTGTAACCGGTGGTGTCGGAATTGGCGATGTTGTCGGCGACCGTCGATAGGCGGTTTGCCTGCGCGTTCATGCCGGAAACGCCGGTCCGCATCATTCCATAGAGGCTCATCGAAACGTCTCCGCTGTGTCCATGCCACTGGCTACGAGGCTACGCGTGTTTTCTTGCGCGAGGCTGGTGCGGCGCTGCATCAGAAGACGAGCCGGTAGCCGAGGAAACGCTTGGAATCGATCGGGTCGGTGCCCAGCTTCTCGCGCAGCTTCTTGCGCAGTTTGCTGATGTGGCTTTCCACCACGTTCTCCTCAACCTCTTCGTCGAAGATGCCGTAGATGGCGTTGAAAACCTGGGTCTTGGTGACGCGACGCCCGCGATTGCTCGCCAGATATTCAAGGATGCGGCGTTCGCGGCGCGGCAAGGGCAAGGGCTGACCGTCGATCTCGGGGTCGCGCCCGTCCATGAAGATGCGCATGGCGCCGATCTCGGTGTAGGCGACGTCTTCCTGGGCGCGGCGGCGGATGGCGGTGATGCGGGCCAGGATCTCTCTGATATGGACGGGCTTGCGAATGACGTCATCGACGCCGCTCTCGAACAACCGCAGCGTGTTCTCCAGGGAGTGCTGTTCGCTGAGCGCAATGACCGGAGCGCCGGTGCGGTCGCGGATCTGACGGGGAGAGATGGAGCCTTCGCGGCAGTCGCCGATGAGGAAGGCCCGGACCGAGCGCAGATCGGTGTCGGCGGCCGAGTTCACCCACTCACCGAATTCGCCGGACGCAAAGCCTGCGCAGGCGATGCCCTCACGATCGAAAAGTGAATTGTATCCCTCTGTTACGAGCTCGCGCTCGTCAACGATTACAATCATCGGCCCGCCTCCGAATCAAATCATTTGCCCCGTGAAGAGAGGCGTATCCGCTGGCGAGAATCCTGAACAACCGTCATTTCTTGTAGCTAGTTTCTTGGGAGTCCGGAATCGCACCGGTTGCATTAGCGTGCAACCAGATATGCTTTCGGCGGCAAGATCTGACCAAGTCAAAAGGACAAATCAAGGTTGCACGCTTGGCTTATTAGAAGCGGAAAATACGCTTATGGGTTGCAGAAACCGCGCGCGTTCGCGGTCCATTTTCCAAAGCCGGTGGCGACCATGTTGGCAATGACGCGGCAGACATAGATCTTCTGCGCCGGGTCGTTGTCGGGGCCGGCATGATAGCGGGCGACGGCCATCGACCAGGTCTCGTGGCGGGCATGGAGGCTGGCCAGGAAGCGCGCCGCGTAGTCGACGTTCTGGCGTGGGTCGAGCATGTCCTCAACGCTGCGAAAATGCGATGCGTGGTAGTGGTGGTTGATCTGCATGCAGCCCAGATCGATCAGCGTCTTGCCCTCGCGCCGGGCATTGGCGAAGGCGGCAAGGGCCTCGGCCCGGCTCCTCGGAAAGACCGCTTTTCCTTCTATATTCAAGGCGTTGGGTTGAAGACTGCCCTTGTTGCCGGTCTCGGTCAAGCCAACGGCATAGAGGATGCCGGCGGGCACGCCATAGCGATCGGCGGCGCGCAGGATTTCCGGCTCGCAAGGGTTGGTCGCGGTCGCGGCAGCGCTTGCCGCGCTAGATAAAGATATCGCCGCCAGCGCGCTCGCGAGAAGGCGAAGTGCCGCGGCCGTAGTCCTGCGCGTCATCGTTGCGGTTCCCTGCGGATTGCTGACCCGGTTGCTGCCCGCCGGCTCCGCCGTTGCCGCCGCCCGAATTCCCCGGTTGAAAGGATGACGGGTCGCGGCCTGACGCCGTCGGCAAGGGGGCGGTTGCATCGGTGCGGGTTGTAGTGGCAACTGCTACCGAAGGTTGCAAGATTGTGACCTTGTCAACCTCGAAGCCGAGCCCCCGCAGCGACTTGACAATGGCCTCGCTGTCGGCGGACAGCCGACGATAGGCGTCATGTGTTTCGGGCTTCAGCTCAATCGAAAGTTGTTCTCCGGAGAGGCGAAGATGGGCCGTCACCATGCCGAGTTCGGCGGGGTGAAGTTCGATCTTCAACACATGTGTCGGAACGGCAACAGGGCTGGCCAGCTGGGCGGCCGCGGATGAGGCTGAAAGCGCCTTTTGCGGGCCGCTGTCGGCGGCTATGGCGTTGATCACATTGAGGGCTGCCTGGCTGATGGGACTCTGCGGCGGTGCGGGGAAGCTCTGTTCGGACACCACGTCGATGCGTGCGGCGGACAGGGACTGTTTTCCCGCTTCGGGCCGCATCGAGGACTGGACATCCTCGATACTCTTCATCGCCGACGCGGCGTGCTTCGACTGCACGCCGGGCACGTCGGCAGCTGGCGCGTCCGGCAGCTTCAGAGCCGCCACAGTGTTGTCGCGTTTCGGCGCGCTGGAGGCAGAGCTCGGTGGCTGGGCGTTAAGCTCCGTCAAAGGCCCGTCGACGATCGACACTTGCTCCGGCTTCGACATGGTTTCGACGGCCTCGCGTCCGGCCGTGGATTTTGATCGATAGGTCTTCGGCAGCGGAGCTTGTCCGTCGAGCGCCGGGTCCGATGGGCTCTCGGCGGCTGCCGCGTCGCGCCCGGCCGCCTTGGTCGACGTCGAGAAATGGCGCAAGTCATGAAACGCGATCAGTAGCGACAGGTCGTCCTGAAGCGGCACGGCATCGCCGTCCGGCGCCGTCTCTTCGGCGTCGGCATCGTCCTTGTGCGCCTTTGTTTCCAGATTGTCCTTGCCGATTTTCACGGTCGGCACCTTGGCCGAGGCTGTCTTTCCGGGAGCAACCGATGCCGGTTCGGTCTTGCCGGTATGCCCGGCAAGGCCGGCAGCGAGCTTGCCCCAGCGCTGGTCGTGCGATCCCGTCTCGGTCGTCGGCTGCCGTTCCGGGCGGGTAGGGACTGTGTCGCCGCGCAGCATCTTGCCGAAGCCGGCGTCGTCATTCCTGCCATTCGCAGCCGGCTGCTCCGGCGTCGCACGCGTCGAGGCAAATCCTGGCAGGGCCGAGCCGAGGCTGGTGGTCATTTGGGGGCGGCTCCAAGCATTTGGTCGATCAGGTCGAGCTGTCGACGTGTTCTGGTCATGGCGGCGTCGGTCGGATCGGTGGGCTCGGGACCGGCTGCAGGCGACGGTGCCGAGACCGGCGTGACAGTCGCTGCTTCGGCGGATGTGGCTGCAACCGCCGCCGTGTCCGGCGCATTGGCGGTTGGCCCGCCGGAGGCCGCGGTGGCGGCAGGCTGCTCCGCGATCGCGCCTTCGACCGGTGGCAGCCCGCTGTCATCGGCGCCTTGCGCCGTGGTGATTTTGGGCGCCAGTGGTTGCACGGCCGCACCAGGGGCAGGCTTTTCCTCGGGAAGGGCGGCGGGCGGCGCGACCACCTCGCCGGCAATGGCCTGAGCAGCGTCGAGCAAGGCGCGGTCGCCTTCCGACAGCCTGGTGCGGTCGATCTTGCCAAGCTTGGCGCGAACGTCCTCGATGGTGCCCGAGGTGACCGTGGAAAGGCTGGCATAGAGCAGGGCGCGTGGATCGTCCTGGTTGGTGTTGCCGCCACGACCCTGCTCGGCCCGCGCCGAAGCAAAAGCCGACAGCTCGTTCAGGCCGTCGATCGCGGCGCGGCGGGCGATGCGCAGATAGATCACCTTCTCGCGCTCGGGATCCATCATCGAGGTGATGTCGCCCAGCTTGTCCTGGCTGATCGACATATGCAGCGCGATGACGCCGGAGACGAAGGAGTCGGCGAACTGGCTGGCATAGGGCGAATAGAGGTAGCGCTCGACATACTGGGTGGAGGCAAGCGCGAAGCGTGCCGCGTCGCCTTGCGCGACTGCAATGCCGACCGAACGGCGAAGTGCGGCTTCCTCGACCAGCGTGCCGGGGCTGAGCAATCTTGCCTCGTCGAGCAGACCGAGTGCGGCCGCCGGCTGGTCGCCGGCAAGCAGCGAGCCTTTGACCAGGGCAAGGAAAGCGCCGAGATCGGGAGGCAGCGCCATGGGATCGATCGGCCCCAAGACTTCGATCGCCTCGCCGGGCCGCCCGTTGAGGTAGTCGATAACGCCTTTGGCTATGGCAAGGCTTTGCGGGTCCGTCGTGGCGCGCGACGTGGCGGCTTCGACGGTGATCGGGTTTCCGCCGCTCATGCCGTAGACAAGCAGGGCGCGAAAGTTCTTGGGATCCTTGTAATCCTCGGCATCCGCCGCGCGCAGGCGCGCATCCGCCATCTCCAGCAGCTTGGCCTGCATCGGCAGGGCGGCATGATCGCCGGCGGCTATGCGATCCTGGATCAGCTGCAGCGAGCGCACCAGTTGATACGGCTGCAGCGCATCCTGGGCAAAGCCGGCCGAAGGGTATCCGCCGGTCAGCAGCAACAGGCCAATCAACCGGCTGGTGACGGCCGCTCGCGTCATCCGCCAGTCGCCATCAGGATTTCGATGCGGCGGTTCACGGCCGACAATGGATCTGCGGGATCCTTCGGCTGGCGATCGGCGAAGCCGGCGACCTCGGTGATGCGGCGTTCGTCGACGCCACCGCGCACGAGCATGTAGTAAGCAGAATGCGCGCGCGCCGTCGACAGTCGCCAATTGTCGTAGCTGTCGCTGCGGAACGGCCGGGCGTCAGTGTGGCCGTTGATGCTGATGGTGCCCTTCTGGCTGTTGACGATGCGGCCGATCTTCTCCATCGCCAGTACCAGTTCGCGGCTCGGCAGCGCCGAGCCAACCTCGAACATGCCGAAGTCGAGCTGGTCGGTGATCGAGATGACGACGCCCTTGTCTGTGGCTTCGACGGAGACGCCGTCGTGCAGCTTGTCGCCGGGCTTGAAGGCATCGGCCAACTGCCGCTTGACGTCGGCTGCGGCCTTGACGGCAGCCGCGGTCGGCGCCTTCTCGTCGGTGTCGGGCTTGGCAGGCTTTTGCGCATCGGCCTCGACCTTGGCCGCATTCGCGTCCTTGGTGTCGCCCGGCTTGGTCTCGCCCGGTTTGATCTCGCTTGGCTTCGTGTCGCCGGCCTTGGCCATTGCCGTGGCGGGGTTCGCGGCCTGCTTGCCTGTCGCGTCCTTGGCTAGCGGCTCGAGCGGCGCGGCCGCGACAGGCGGTACGGCTTTGACTTTGGGCACTTGCGTTTCGGCGGTCTTGTCACCGGGCTTGATCGGATCGCCCTCGATCCTGGTGCGCTCGGCACTGGCCTCGGCGGCGGGTGCCGCCACCTGCTGCGACCAGAAATCCGGCTCGAAGGGATCGCGATAGGAGGCACCGCCGGAGGCGCCCGTCGCCGGGCCGGCGGCTTGTGCGCCGCCGTCACCCTTCTGGCTGACATTCTGCATGACGCCGGTATCGGTGGCGATTTCCGAAAGCACCGCGTAGGGATCGGCGAACAGATGCTCGTCGGAGTGTTCCGCCTGCGGGAGTTCTTGCTTGTCCTGTTTGCGTTCCGCCGAGCCATCGCCGTCCTGGCCGGCCTTGCTGGTCGCCTTCTTCGGATTGTCGGCCGTTGTCCCGATCGCGCGCGGACCGTCGCCGAGGTCCTCCAGGCCCTTGCGGCTCGAATTGCGGTCGACCAGCTTGACCGGGTTGAAGTAGCTGGCGACGGCTGCCTTGGTCTGCTCGTTGGCGGCGTTGATCAGCCACATGACCAGGAAGAAACACATCATGGCCGTCATGAAGTCGGCGAAGGCGATCTTCCAGACGCCGCCATGGTGGGCCTCGTCATGATCGTCATGACCACGCCGCACGATGATGATTTCGTGGGGCGTGTGTCCGGCTTCGGCCACGCTCATGCCAGAACCTCAGAGAGGGTCGTCGACCATTCGGCCATGCGTGTCTCGAACACCGCTTCGTCTATGGCGACGGTGAGGTCGAAGCCTGGTGCCTCGACGAAGTCGAGATTGGCCGCGCGCGGCCCGAGCGATGCCTTCAGTGTTTCGAACAGCGAGAGCGGACCGCGCACGACGATGCGCACCGCTTCGGCATCGCCGACCGCTTCGTGTATCGCGCTGGCAAGCACCTCGATCGAGCGTTTCTGCAGATCGTCGCTGACGATGCCGCCGATGATGCGGGCGACCGTGGCGGCGACAAGCCCGGTCACGCGTGCCTCCATGGTATCGATGCGTGACGAGACCGCCTTGCCGACATCGTCGCCGAGGCTTTCGAGAAATACCCTTGCTTCGTCTGCATTGGCCTGGCGTTCGGCTTCGAGCGCGGCATCATGCGCAGCCGACAGGCGCGCCTCGAGCGCCGCTTCAGCCTGGACAACCGCTTCCGCGATCAGCGTGCCGATATCGGCTTGCGGCGCTGGCGTCTCGGGCTTGTGTTCGGGATCGACTGCTGCCCGGGGCTGGCCGGCGCGTTGTGCGCGGGTGCCGAAATCAGGCAGAAGGTCGAAGAGGGCTGCGGAGGGCATGGCTTACACCGCAACTTCCTGGGCAGCCCATTTGCGCAGGATCTGCGCCGTGCGCTCCTCGTTGAGGTCGACCATCCGGGCAAGCCGATCCTGCGGCGCCGGCCTGATCTTCTGGCGAAGATCGTCGAGCGGCGTCGGACCTGGGCGCGAGCCGGGCAAGGCGGCAACCGCGGCATTGTCGGCGGCGGCAGTTGCTTCCGGCGTCGGCAGCGAGCGCTGGACGTCATCGAAGCTGGGGCCTGACAGGGCCGGTGTTGCCTTTGCCGTCAGCGCCGACGCCATCGGCCTTAGGCCGAAGAAGGCGACCAGGAACACCACGACGATGAAGGCGCCGGCGTTGATCAGGGTGCCGGCATGCTGGCCGATGGAATCGAGCATTCCAGCCTGCGGGATCGCCTCGCCGTCCAGCCCGTCGATGAATTCGACCGCCGACACGTCGATGACGTCGCCGCGCTTTTCGTCCAGGCCGGTGGCGGAGGTCACCATTTTCTGGATGTCGGCGACGCGCTTGGCAATCTGCTCCGGCGTGGCGTCCTTGCCGAGTATGGTCATCAGCCGCTGCTGGTTGACGACGACGGCAATCGACATCTTGGTGACGCTGTAGCCGTTGGAGACGGTGGCGATCTTCTTCGAATTGATCTCGTAATTGGTGATCTCTTCCCTGCGGTCGTTCTGCGACGAGGATTGCGGTCCATCGGTGGCGGTTGCCTGGGTTTCCGGCAGGTTCTGCTCGACGCTGGCCGGGGTGGAAGCCTGCTTCTGGTTGTTGTTTTCGTTGGCACGCACCGACTGCACCGAGCGCTCGACGCGCGAGTTCGGATCGAAGATGGTTTCTTCCGTCTGGCGGGTGTCGGTGTTGACCTCGGCCTTGACGCTGGCGCGGAAATTGTCGGGGCCGAGATAGGCCGTCAGCGCGCGGCGGATGTTGTCGCCGATCTGCGCCTCGACAGTCTGCTCGACGCCGAGCGTGCGCGCGGCGCTGGTGTTGGAAGGATCATCGCCCGCGGCCAGCAGATTGCCGCTGGAATCGAGCACCGTCACCTTGTCGGCCGACAGGCCGGGGACGGCGGCGGCGACGAGATGGCGGATCGACATGGCGCTCTTCTCGGCGTCGATGCCGGCGTAGCGGATGACCACAGAGGCGGAGGGCTGCTGCTCGTCGCGGCGGAAATTGGCGCGCTCGGACATGACGATGTGCACGCGCGCCGCCTTGATACCCGATATCGACTGGATGGTGCGCGCGATCTCGCCTTCCAGCGCGCGCACGCGGGTGATCTGCTGCATGAAGGAGGTGAGGCCGAGCGAGCCGACATTGTCGAACAGTTCGTAGCCGGCATTGGCGCTGGTCGGCAGGCCCTTTTCGGCAAGCAGCATGCGCGCCTGCGCGGTGGTGCCGGCCGGCACCAGCACCGAAGTTCCGTCGGCGCCGACGTCGAAGCCGATGCCGGCTTCGCCCAGCACCAGGCCGATCTGGTTCACGTCGGCGCGGTCGAGCCCGACATAGAGCGTGTCGTAGGCAGGGCGGTTGAGGTAGACCGAGGCGATGCCGATGACGCCCATCACCAGAACGGCGATACCCGCCAGCATGGCGAGGCGCTTGACGCCAAACCCGCGGAGATTCGAGATGATGCTCTGGATCTGTTCCGGCACGGTTCAACGACTCCCAGCATGATTGTCCGCCGGAACAGTAGTCCTCGAAGCTTGTGCGAAAATGAAATCGGGCCGCGCTTGCGGCGCGGCCCGTCAATCGGAGTGCGAAAAGGAGGGCGGGATGCGAAAGGAGGGCGCCGGTGGCGCCCGCGATTAGTTCTTGAACAGCGACAGGATCGACTGCGAGGCGCTGTTGGCGATCGACAGCGACTGGATGCCGAGCTGCTGCTGCACCTGCAGCGCCTGCAGGCGGGTCGATTCCTTGTTCATGTCGGCATCGACAAGCTGGCCGACGCCGCGGTCGATGGAGTCCATCAAGCTCTGGGTGAAGGTCTTTTGCAGGTCGATGCTGCTCTTGGCCGAACCGAGGATGGTGGCGGAGTCGGTCAGCTGGGCCATGACCTTGTCGATCCTGGTCACCATCTGCGTGATGATGTCGTCGGTTACCCCGGCCGCCGTGATGTCGAGGTTGTAGGCGGAAATATTGTCGACCCTGGCCACCACCGCTCCCGCCGCCGTCTGGCCATCGCTGTTTGCGGCGATGTCCGTTTTTCCGAGCGCGAGCGCGGCCGCATAGGCGTTGTCGTACAGGGTCTGGGCGGCCCCAGTGGCATAGATGGAGGTCTGGCGATCGAGGGTGCCGTAGTTCTTGACGTCGGTGGCCAGGCCGTAGTCGAAAAGCTTGGTGCCCTCGACATCGATGTTGATCGTTCCGATCGAGATGGCGCCGGATGAGGAGCGATTGAATGAGGACACGATCTGCGAGTCGGGCTGGACGCCGTCATTGGCGGCCGCGACCTGCTTGGAGGTCACCGCAAGGAAATTCGAGCCCGAGAAGGTGGCCGCATCGGCAAAGGACTTCATCTGCGCCTGAAGCGCCTTGATCTCGGTCTGGGTTTTTGCCTTGGCTGCGTCCGTCTGGCCGACGGTCGAAAGCAGCTTGGTCTTGATCTGGCCGATCGTTGTCAGCACATTGTTCATGCCGGTGTAGGCGGTATCGACTTTCGAGGCGCCGAGGCCGAGTGCATCCTGCACCGTCGACAGGGCCTGGTTGTCTGAGCGCATCGTGGTGGCGATCGACCAATAGGCGGCGTTGTCCGAAGCCTGCGAGACGCGGTAGCCTGTCGATATGCGAGCTTGCGTCTGCTCGAGTGACTTGTTGGTGGCGCTGAGGCTTTGAAGTGCGGTTAACGCCGAAGCGTTGGTCATGATGCTCGCCAAGAAAGTCGCTCCTTCTCAAAACCGACATGCTCAGACATGCCGGATAGGCCTGTTCAACGGTGGTATCGTGCCGGTAGGGCCGATTCGCCAACTGTTGTAAGCTATTGGTTAACCATAACTACCGCGACATGGTTAACAGCCTGTTAAACGCTGGCCTTCGAGAGTTAAGGACCGAGGGTTGCGTGGGGCTGGAGCAAACGCAAATCGGGCCGCGCTTTTGGCGCGGCCCGATTTTTAGTGCGAATTGTGGTTGAGCGGAGGCGATTAGCCGCGGAAGAGCGACAGGATCGACTGCGAGGAACCGTTGGCGATCGACAGCGCCTGGACGCCAAGCTGCTGCTGGACCTGCAGCGCCTGCAGACGGGTCGATTCCTTGTTCATGTCGGCATCGACGAGCTGGCCGACACCGCGATCGATGGAGTCCATCAGGTCCGAGGTGAAGGTCTTCTGCAGGTCGATACTGCTCTTGGCGGCGCCAAGCGTGGTGGCGGAGTTGGTCATGTCGGCGAGCGCGGAGTCGATGACGGTCAGCATCTGCTGGATCTGATCGTCGCCTGCAGCTTTGCCCGTTGCGGTGTCGAAGATCTTCAGGCTGGCGGCCGAATAGGTGTCGGTGGCCGTTGCAGCAGCGCCCAGGGTCACGGCCACAGCCGTGAGGGTGGCCACACCGGTGGAGCCGGTGCGTTGCGAGTCAAGGATGCCCTTTGCGAGTGTCGCGGTGGTGCCAGCTTCATACAGCTTGATGTTTTCCACCTTGACGTCGATGGTCGAGATCGAGGATGCGCCGGCCGCGTCACGGTTGAACGCCGAAAGGATCTTCACATCGGCAGCCGTCGTGGCTGTGGCGCCGCTGTTTACGGACAGCATGTTGGTGCCGGAGAAGGTGGCGCCGTCGGCGTAGGACTTCATCTGCGCCTGAAGAGCGGTGATTTCGACCTGGGTCTTTTCCTTCGAGGCATCCGTCTGGCCGTAGGAAGCCAGCAGCTTGGTCTTGATCTGGTTGATGGTGGAGATCGCGCTGTTCATGCCGGTGTAGGCGGTGTCGACCTTCGAGGCGCCGAGGCCGAGAGCGTCCGAAACGGTGGACATGGCCTGGTTGTCGGAGCGCATCGTGGTGGCGATCGACCAGTAGGCGGCATTGTCCGAGGCCTGCGAAACGCGGTAACCGGTCGAGATGCGGGCCTGGGTGTCGGTGAGGGATTTGCTGGTGGCGTTAAGGCTCTGCAGAGCCGTCAACGCAGCGGAGTTCGTCATGATGCTGGACATGGTACTCGTACCTTGGTTTTACAGGTGTTTTTTAGACATACCGGGTCTCCCGGTATGACGGTGCGGCATCATGCCAATGATCTCTGAAATCGATCACCCGCCATCTGCGAGCGAATATGCGGGCAAGTCCCTACCAAAGGGCTAAACCGGACGGTTAATCGAAAATATTTTGCTTGAAATTCTGTGCCTGCGTGGCACGGCAGCGACCAGTTGCCAGGGATCAGTCGCCAGCTGTCAATTGAAGGAGCGCACCAGGCTGCCGACAAGAAGATTCCAGCCGTCGATCAGGACGAAGAACAGGATCTTGAACGGCAGCGACACCACTGTCGGCGGCAGCATCATCATGCCCATCGCCATGGTGATGGTGGCGACGATCAGGTCGATGACCAGGAATGGGAGCACGATCAGGAAGCCGATCTCGAAGCCGCGCCGGATCTCCGAGATCATGAAGGCGGGCACCAAGATGCGCAGGTCGACAGTGTCGCGCGAAACGGTCTGGCCCCGCTCGCGGGCGAGGTCGGCGAAGAGGTCGAAGTCCTTGTCGCGCACATTGCGCAGCATGAAGGCGCGGAACGGATCAGAAATCTTGTCGAAGGCTTCGGTCTGGGTGATCTGATTGTCCATCAGCGGCTTGACGCCGGTGTTCCAGGCCTGGTCGAAGGTCGGCGCCATGACATAGAAGGTCATGAACAGCGACAGCGAAATGAGAATGAGGTTTGCCGGCGTCGACTGCAGACCGATGCCGGCGCGCAGGATCGAGAAGGCGATGACGAAGCGGGTGAAGCTCGTCACCATGATCAGCAGGCCCGGCGCCACCGACAGCACGGTCAGCAGGCCGAACATCTGGATGATGTAGCCGACGGTGGTGCCATCGGCCTTGCCAATGCCGCCGAGATCGAGTTGCTGCGCCGCCGCGACCGACGTGGCGGCGGCGATCATCGCCGTAGCGAGAAGGAACTTTCTCATTCGAGCAGCAATGTCCTGATGAGGATCTGTTTGGCGTGACCCTGGCTGCGGATCGAGGCGCGTTCCTCGAGATCGGCCTTCAGGTGCTGGTAGCCGCTGGCGCCCTCGATTTGATGCATCTTCAAGGTGCGAACCAGGGCCAGAAGGTCCTGGTGGATGTCATCCGACATTGCCTGTGGCTGTGGCCCGTCATAGACGACGGACACCTCCATCCTGATCCAGGTATCGGCAGGCGAGGCGATGTTGGTGGTGATCGGCGCCAGGACGACGAGTGTCGGCCCCACGCCTGGCTGTTCGGCCGCAGCCGGCTGCTCGGCCTTGCCTTCGTTCTCAGGCGCCACCGGTACCGACGCAGGGGCATCGACGCCCTTCAGGTAGCCGCCGGACATCCAGCCCATGCCGATGGCGGCCGCCGTCACAACCAGCAGCATGGCGGCCTGGATGGCAAGGGAGGGACCCTTGCGCGGCTGAACCTGTTCGACATTTGCCACGGCGCCGTGTCCCCCGATCCTAGAACGGAAGAACCTGGTCGAGAACCTGCTGGCCGTAGGCAGGTTGCTGGACCTCGGTGATGCGGCCGCGTCCGCCATAGGAGATGCGCGCTTCGGCGATGCGTTCGTAGGGGATGGTGTTCTCGGCGCCGATATCGGCCGGCCGCACGATGCCGGCAATGGTCAGCACCCTGAGCTCGGCGTTGACGCGCACTTCCTGCGATCCCTTGATCATCAAATTGCCGTTCGGCAAGACATCGATGACGATGGCGGCGACATTGAGCTCCAGTGTTTCCGATCGCTTGATCTCGCCATCGGCCGTCGTGTCCGTGGTGGAGTTGAGAGCGCCAGCACCCTTGCCGGCGGTGCTGCCAACCTTGTCCCATTGCGCGCTGATATCGAAACCGAGCTTGCGGTTGGCGGTGCGGCTCCTGTCGTTCTGGTTCTTGAAGTTGGCCCGGTCGTTGATCTTGATCTTGACGGTCAGGATGTCGCCTTGGGACAGCGCCCGCGGGTCGGTGAACAGCCGGCTCTGGCGGTCATCCCACAACGAGAATTTCCTGGGCGGTGCCGGCGGCGTCTCCGGATAGCGATAGAGCGAGCCGGTGCTACCGTCGTCGATGCCGGAGCCGACCGGCGACAGAGCCGGATCCCTGCCGACCTCCTTGAGGTTGGTTCCGCAGCCGGACAGCACGGCGACCGCGCACAGGACGAGCATTTTGCGGATCATGACGGATCTACCCTTCGGGCTGCGCTGGCCATGATGCCGGTGAGCGTTGCCGCCGCCTTCTGGTCCATTTCGTTGAGGATGACGCTCGCCTTGCGTGAATCGAGCTTCATCAATATGGCCGCCGCCAGATCGGCGTTGACGATGGCCAGCCGCTCGGCGGCGGCGTCGGGTTTCATGCCTGCGTAGATCTGGACGACGCCGTCTTCGGCCCGGGCCAGGAAAACCTCGCGCCGCTTCAGCCAGGTCTCGTACTCGGCTTTCTTTGCATCCAGAGCTTTCATGCGCTCGTCAATGCCGGCCTGAAGCTGCTTCAGTTCCTCCGCCTGCAAAGCATAACGGCGGTCGCGGGCGGCGTCGGCGATGTTGGAGCAGAAGCGCTCGATCTCGCTCTGGTCGGGTGCCTTTTCCCGCGCCAATTGCGGCGCCGCCGCTGCGACCGGGGCTCCCGGCAGGACCTGGCGGACCGTCTCCTCGCCGCGTGCCGTGCCGCCAGCAAGGGTCATGGTGGCAACAGAGGCGGCCGCGAGCAGGATTGCGACGGGGCGGCGTCTTTCGTGGCGTGAGAGGGAGCGGATCATCGGCATCGCCTATTGCAGAACCAGGTCGGCCTGCAGGGCGCCGGCCGACTTGATGCCCTGCAGAATGGCAATGATGCCGTCCGGCTTGACGCCGAGACGGTTGAGGCCGGAAACGAGGGTCTGGAGATCGGGACCGTCAAGCACCGCGACGCGGGCGTCGGGTCGGCTGGCGTCGATGGCGGTGAACGGTTCGACGGCGGTCTCGCCCTTGGAGAAGGGCTCCGGCTGGACGACGCGCGGTGCTTCAGTGATGCGCACGGTGAGCGTGCCGTGGCTGATGGCGACCCGCGAGATCTTGACGTCGTTGCCGATGACGATGGTGCCGGTGCGCTCGTCGATGACGACACGGGCTGGCGTATCGGATTCGACCACCAGGTTCTCGATCTCGGCATAGAAGCGGGCGGCTGAAACACCCTTCGGCCTTCTGATCTGCACGGTGCGGGAATCGCGCTCGGCCGCCACCCGCATGCCGAAGCGCTGGCTGGTATAGTCGTTGATGGCGTCCGCAATGCGGATAGCGGTCGAGAAATCGGGATTGCGCAGTTGCAGCGTCAGCGTCGCCTGATCGTCGAACTCGGCCTGGACAGCACGCTCGACGATGGCGCCGTTCGGCACGCGGCCGGCGGTCGGCACGCCTTGCGTCAGCTGCTCGGCTTGCCCCTTGGCGGTGAAGCCGGACACGATGACCGAGCCCTGACCGACGGCATAAATCTCGCCGTCCGCCGCCTTCAGCGGCGTCATGATCAGCGTGCCGCCGGAAAGCGAGGTCGCGTCGCCCATCGAGGAGACGTCGATGTCGATGCGGGCGCCCGACTGCACGTAGGGCGGCATGTTGGCGGTGACGATGACGGCGGCAACATTCTTGGCGCGCGCGCTGCCGCCTTCGGTGGCGATGCCGAGATTTTCGAGCATGGCGCGGATCGACTGTTCGGTGAACGGCGAGTTGCGCAGGCTGTCGCCAGATCCGGCGAGGCCGATGACCAGGCCGTAGCCGACCAATTGGTTGTCGCGCGAACTCTGCAACTGGGCGATGTCCTTGATGCGCGAGGCGACCTGGCCCGGCGGCAGCGAACTCGGTCCGGACGAAACCCGGAACATGCGGCTGGTGGTGGCCGGATCATATTCAGGATCGTTGTAGACGCCGCCGTTCTTGGCAGCGAGCTCGCGCTTGGCCTTGGGCGTCAGGCCGTCGGCCAGTGCCGGCTGCAGGCTAAGCACGGCAGCCAGTATCAGGGAAAGGCTGCGTATCATGAGGCGCTGACCTGGATGGTTCCATCCGCCATCACCGTGCCGGACAGGATCTTGCCGCTGTCGATGTTGCGAACCTTGACGAGGTCGCCCGCTGCACCTGGCTGCAGCGTCACGGCGGTCGCCGAGATCGTCAGTCCGCCGGCGATGAAGAAGACCTGCACGGAGGCGCCCTGTTCGACCAGCCAGGCCTCGCGGATGGCAATGGAAGGGATGTAGCGGCCGGGCAGCAGCGTGCGCTTGGCGACCTTGCCGTCGAGTTCCTCGGCCCGTGTGGCGACCGCTTCCGGCTTGTGCTTGCCGACGATCAGGGTCACCTTTTTCAGGGCAGCGAGATTGATGGTCTCGCCGGGATAGATGACCCGGCTGGGAATCAGCACCACCTCGCCGACAGCTTGATTGCCGGCGATCTGAGTGGCTGACTGGTCGGCCGATTGGTCTGTCGACTGGTTTGTCGATTCCTGGGCAAAAGCCGGCATGCCGCCGGTCACCAGCGCAAAGGCGAGCGCGGTGCGGCGGAAAACGGACAGGAGACCTGGCGTCGACATCATGCGTTACCTGATGTTCTTGGAGACGACGGAGGCCATGTCGTCGGCGGCCTGGATGACCTTGGAGTTCATCTCATAGGCGCGCTGCGCCGAGATCAGCTCGGTGATTTCCTTGACCGGGTCGACGTTGGAGGCTTCGAGGTAGCCCTGCTGGATCGTGGCGAAGCCGGGATCGCCCGGGACGCCGACATTCGCCGGCCCCGAAGCCGTGGTTTCCTGGAACAGATTGTCGCCGAGCGGCGCCAGGCCCGCCTCGTTGGCGAAATTGGCGATCTGAAGCTGGCCAAGGTTCTGCAGGGCGGTCTGGCCGTCGATGCGGGCGAAGACCTGGCCGGTCTTGTTGACGATGACCTCGACGGCATCGACGGGAACGTTGATTGCCGGAATGACGGCAGCGCCGTCGACTGTCACCAGCTGGCCGGTGGCGTTGGTGTTGAGGGCGCCGGCGCGGCTGTAGAGCGTGCCGCCGTCGGCACCCTCGATCTGGAACCAGCCCCTGCCGGTCAGCGCCAGGTCGAAACTGTTGCCGGTGCTGGTCAGTTCGCCCTGTGTGTGGACGTTGCGCACGGCCGTCGTCTTGACGCCGAGACCGATCGAGACGCCCTCCGGCACCAGCGAGGCGTTGGAGCGGTTGGGCACGCCCTGCGTGCGATCGACCTGATAGAGCAGGTCGGAGAATTCAGCACGGGCGCGCTTGTAGCCAGTGGTGTTGATGTTGGCGATGTTGTTGGCGATGACTTCCAGATTTGTCTGCTGGGCATTCATGCCGGTGGCGGCGATGGCGAGTGCTTTCATAGCGGAATTCCTCAGATGCCCATTCGACTGACTTCGAGATAGGCGGAAACCACCTTGTCGCGAATGGCGACGGCGGTCTGAAGCGCCTGCTGCGCACTCATCACGGCGTCGACCACCTGACGGGTGTCGACGTCGCCCTTGAGCGCCTGTACCGACACCTGCTCGGCATTCTGCAGCGTGTTGACGGTCTTGGAGGCTGCCTGGCTCAGCGCCTCAGCGAAGGAGCTGCCGATGTTGCCGCCAGCCGAAGGTGTCGCGCCGCCCTGGAGCAGGCTTGTCACCGCGTCGTCGCCGCCGATCGACGGCTTGAACTGAAGGGCTCCGATACCGCTGATCATTACTGGTTCCTCATCAGGTCGATGGTCATGGAAATCAGGTCGCGCGCCTGCTTGACGACCTGAAGGTTGGCCTCGTAGGAGCGGTTGGCCTCGGTCATGTCGGCCATCTCGATCAGCACGTTGACGTTGGGCATCTTTACGTAGCCCTTTTCGTCGGCGGCCTCGTTGCCGGGCTGGAATTCGACAGGAAAGTCACTGGGATCACGATCGATCGAGTTCACGGCAACCGTCGCGCTGCCGGAGGCCCGGTCGAGCTCGGAGACGAAGCTGATGGTCTTGCGGCGATAGGGGTCGGAGCCGGGCGCGGTGCCGGTCGACTGGGCGTTGGCGAGGTTTTCGGAAACCACGCGCAGGCGCTCCGACTGGGCGCCGAGGCCGGATGCTGCGACTTTGAGAGCTGCGGTCAGCGCGTCCATGGTCAGCTCTTCACCGCCATCATCATCATCGAATGGAACGCCTTGACGATCGCCGTGTTGAGTTCGAAGGAGCGGCGCACCTCGCCGGCCTTCAGCAACTGGTCTTCCAGCACGACCGAGTTCTTGGACGGCATGACGACGCCGTCATCTTCCTGCGGCTTGATGGTGAAGCCGGCATTGGTCGCTGCGTTGCCGAGATGGCCGGCCTGCGTGGCCTGCAGCGATACGGCTGTGCGGTCGAGCACCTTTTCGAACGGCTCGACATCGTTTGCCGTGTAGCCCGGCGTGTTGGCGTTGGCGATGTTGCCGGCGACGGCGGACTGGCGCACGGCCAGCCACTGGGCTTGCTTGGCGGCGAGGTCGAAAAGGGAAACGGGCTCCATGAGAATCTCCGGGCGTGTTCCCGAAGACTAGGCCGCCAGTCTTGCGCGGACCTTGCGGATGGCCGGAGGCCTGAGATGGGGCGTTTACTTGGAGAGTTCGATCACCTGGTCGGCACTGGTGACCATGACCCATTTGCCGTTGCGCTGCTCGATGGAGGATACCTGGCTGGAGTCGGGCAGTATCGAGCCACGCTGGACGATCCAGAGGCCAGCGTCGTCCTCGATCATGGCGCGGCCATTGGCGACATGAACCATGCGGAATTTCGCCGCGTCGGCGGGAAAGGGTTGCTCACCGGACGCAGGTGCTGGATTGGCGTCATCCTGCACGGTTCCCGTGGCAAGCAGGTCGAGATTGGCCGCCGGGACGTCCTTTGCCGTCAGCGGCGCGCTGCGTTGGGCGACCACGCCGCCGCCCGCCCGTCCCGAATTTGTGCCGGTGCCGCCGAACTTCATCGCCTGGACGCCGAACTGGTCCTGGTTGAAGAAGATGTACCAGGGAAACAAAGCGCAGATCAGCCCGAGCGTGATGCCGAGCGCGGCAATGACGAGATCGCTGCGCCGATCGGACTTCTTGTTCAGCCGGGGAAACTGCGCCTTTGGTGGCTGCGGCCATTCGGTGAGCGGGAACAGACCGTCGATCAGCGAGTCGCGGCTGGCCTGTGTCATCTCGGCGGCCTCCGCCTGGGGAGCCCTGGGCAGAGCGGGCTCGGCGGCCCTTCCTGGAACAGGATCGGCTTTGGCAGCCCGTGGCAGGATTGGCTTTACGGCTCTGGCCAGAACGGCCTCGGCTTTGGCAGCTATGGCACGGGCAGCCTTTGCCTTGGCAGCCCGGGCTTCGTCAGCCCGGGCTTCCTCGGCGGCGTTGGCCTCGGCGATCATGTCGCGCAGGATGCGCTCGGTATATTCGCGTTCAGTCTCCGGCATCGGCGTTCAGCTTGCTCTTGAGGTGGCGGGCGAGATCGGAGAACGGGTCGATCGACGGACGATCCTTCGGCGCTTGCGTCAGTGCCTCGTAGATCAGCGGCACCTGGCGCACGGCAATATCGAGCTCGGCATCGACGCCGCCCTGATAGGCGCCCAGCAAGCGGATATCGCGCGTGTCCTCGAAGCGCGAGATCATCGACTTCAGCCTTGTCACCAGCGCGCGCTGTTCGACGCTCCAGGCCTTTCCGGCCAGCCGCGATATGGACGAGAGCGGATTGACCGGCGGATAGCGGCCCTGTTCGGCGATCGTGCGGTCGAGCACGACATGACCGTCGAGGATGCCGCGCACGGAATCGGCAACCGGATCGTTGTGGTCGTCGCCGTCGACCAGCACGGAGATGATAGCGGTGATCGACCCCTTGCCTTCCGCGCCTGGCCCGGCGCGCTCGAGCAGCTTGGGCAGCTCGGTGAACACCGAGGCCGGATAGCCGCGGGCGACCGGCGGCTCGCCGGTCCCCGTCGCCACCTCGCGCAAGGCGTGAGCGAAGCGGGTGATCGAGTCCAGCACCAGGAGCACGCGGTGCCCCTGGTCGCGAAAATGCTCGGCGACGCGCATGGCTGTGTCCGGCGCCCGCCGGCGCATCATGGCGCTTTCATCGCTGGTGGCGACGACGGCGACGGTCTTGGCCATGCTGTCGCCGATCGTATCCTCGAGGAATTCACGCACTTCGCGGCCGCGTTCGCCGATGAGCGCCACGACGACGGTGTCGAATGCGTCGGCGCCGGCAAGCATGGCAAGCAGGGTCGACTTGCCGACGCCGGAGCCGGCGAAGATGCCAAGGCGCTGGCCGAAGCAGAGCGGCGTGAAGATGTCTATGACCTTGACGCCGGTCATGAAAGCGGTGCCGACACGCTGCCGTGCCATGGCGCCGGGCGTCGTCTGGGCGCTCGATGCGTCGTCTCCCCTGACCAGGGGCGGGCCGCCATCGATTGCCCTGGTGAGCGCGTCGATGGTGCGGCCACGCCACGAGGCATGCGGCGCCACCGCGAGCGGACCGCGGCGGAACACGGCATCGCCGATGCCGGCATCGGCGCTGCGTTCGAAGGGTGCCACGACGACCTCGTCACGGCTGATCTTGACGATCTCGCCGCGGCGCGCACCGGCATGGCCGCGCTGCTCGACGATGTCGCCCAGCCGGGCGAAATCGGAGAGGCCGTGCACCTTGTAGTGCGTGGGCGTGACTTCGGTAACGCGGCCGCCGCGCTTGAGCAGCGCCTCGGTGTCGGCGAAACGCCGCCAGACCCGTTCCAGCGCGGCAAGCCGGTCTTCCGTCGCTGGCTGGAGCTGTCTTTCGGGTGCGCGCAGGGATGGCTGGTCGAGCAACATGGACTATTTCGAGCCGAGCGTCTTGATCGCCTCGTCGGTGGAGGAGTCGGTCTGCCGCATCAAGGCGGCGGTGTTCTCGAAGGCACGCTGGACCATGATCAGCCGGGTGATTTCCAGCACCGGATTGACGTTGGACTCTTCGAGGAAACCCTGGGCAACGCCGATATCGGAGCGATCGGTGACAGGCTCAGGCGTGCGCGCCGGAACGATGCCGGAATTGCCGTAGCGGACGAAATTTTCGCCCGGATCGAAATTGTAGACACCGATGGAGCCGACAAGCTGATCGTTCTGGCGCAGCGAACCGTCGGCCCCGGCCTTGGGTGGACCGTTGCGCGGGTCGAGCTGGATCGGCGAGCCGCCGGCATCGAGCACCGGGTGGCCCTCGATCGACATCAGTTCGCCGTTCTCGTTCATCGAAAAACGCCCGTCGCGGGTCATGACGGTGCCGACAGGCGTATCGATGGCGAACCAGGCATCGCCCTGAATGGCGAAATCGAAGGGATTGCCGGTCTCGCTCAAAGCACCGTGGGCGCCGGAAAGATAGGTCTTGCCAGAGGAGGCGAAGGACACCGATTTCGGCCCGGTGCCGGACACGACGTCCTCGAACTTCACGCCAGTGGCGCGAAAGCCGATCGTCGAGGCGTTGGCGACGTTGTCGGCGATCGTGTCGAGGCGACGCTCGAGCGCGATCTGCGAGGAAAGGGCGACGTACAGGCTGTCCCGCATGATGATCTCAGAACCTTAGTTTCTGCATGGCCATCATCAGGTCGGTGGAGATGCCGACCGTGATCGGCTGGGCAAACAGCACGCTGACCGAGGTGACGGCGGATGAGGTCGGGTTGTTGATCTCGTACATGCTGGTGAAGCGCGTCAGGAACTTGCCGAGCTTCTCGGGATCGGAGAAATCCGAGATGTCGAGTTTCTGTTCGAACAGCTGCGCCTGCTTGTCGACATCGGCGGTGGCGAAGGAATCGGGCAGCCCGAGCACGGTGCGCACGACGCTGGCAAGGGCGGTGTCGGCCAGCACGTCGTACCAGCTGGTGATGGTCGGCGCCTTGCGATCGAAATAGAGCGCCAGCCGCACGCCCTGGTTGGTCTGGCCGGCATCCTCTTCGAGGGTCTGGCGCATGTATTTGTCGACGGTCGGCTGCTGCGCCGGATTAATGGTGGTGGTGTTCTCACCATAGGCCTCGAAATTGAAGGCGGAGGCAAGCGCTGCGTAGGTCTTGTCCGTCATCTTGTTGGCGACGCTGTCGGGGTCGCGAACACCACCTTGCAGAACACGCTTGATGAGGTCCTTGTCCTCGGTCGTCGAATCGAGGCCGAATGACGCCAGCGCGTATGTGTAGAGCCGGGTGTTCGACATCAGATCGTCGATCGACTTCACCTTGGTGATGTTGGCGAGATAGTATGTCGTCTCGCCCTTCACGTAGTCCGAATCCGGATCGAGGCCGGCGATTTTCGCCTGCGTGGCGTAGTTCTTGGTCACCATCTGCTGCGTCTTGTTGTAGATGGTCGCATCGGCGCCGTTGGCGGCGAAATTGAAGGCGCTGACGAATTCGGCGTAGCGCTTGTCGGTCAGCTTGTTGGCGAAGCTGTTAGGATCGGAGACGCCTTCCTTGAGTGCCTTGACCATGAAGGCCTTGGCGTAGTCCATGTCCTCGAGCCCGTATGCCTTCATGGCATATTTGAACAAACGGTCATTCTTGACGAAATCGTCGATCGATTTCACCTTGGTGATGTTGTCCAGATAATATTTGGTATCGCGATCGACCACGGGCTGCTGCTCGATCCTGTCGAGCGACTTCGAGATGTCCTTGGTGATGAGCTGGTAGCTGGTAAAGGTATTAAGCAAAGACGTGCCTCCGGCCGAAGCTATGCCAGCACAATACCCCCACTTCCTTGCGCGAAACTGAATCGGCTCCGACGCTTTCGATTCAAGCCTCACACAAGGCACGGGAGCTATCCCTTACGCCTGATGTGAAATGCGGAAGGACCTTTCGTGGGCATTCTGATTGGACTGGTGGTTACGCTCGGCTGCGTCCTTGGCGGCTTCATGGCCATGGGCGGCCATCTTCACGTGCTGGTCCAGCCGTGGGAAGCCGTGGTCATCTGCGGCGCCGCGTTCGGCACGTTTCTTGTCGCCAATCCAATGAAGACGGTCAAGGATACCGGCAAGGCCATCCTCGAGGCGTTCAAGCAGGCGGTGCCGAAGGAACAGAACTACCTGGAAACGCTGGGCGTGCTGCACAGCCTGATGCGCGAGCTGCGCTCGAAGTCGCGCAGCGAGGTCGAGGCGCATATCGACAATCCCGAGGAATCGGCGATCTTCCAGGCCTTTCCGACCGTACTCAAGAATCACGATCTGACGAATTTCATCTGCGATTACTGTCGCATCATCATTATCGGCAATGCCCGCTCGCACGAGATCGAGGCGCTGATGGACGAGGAAATCCAGACCATCAAGTCCGACAAGATGAAGGCCTATCACGCAATGGTGGCGGTCGGGGACGGCTTGCCAGCGCTCGGCATCGTCGCCGCCGTGCTCGGCGTGGTCAAGGCGATGGGTGCGCTCGACCAGTCGCCGGAAATCCTCGGCGGCCTGATCGGCGCGGCCCTGGTCGGCACCTTCCTCGGTATCTTCCTGTCCTACGCGGTGGTCGGACCCGTCGCCACCAAGATCAAGACGGTGCGCGAGAAGAACAACCGCCTCTACATCATCGTCAAGCAGACGCTGCTGGCCTACATGAACGGCGCGCTGCCGCAGGTGGCGATCGAGTTCGGCCGCAAGACGATCTCGTCCTATGAACGGCCGACGATCGACGCCGTCGAGCAGAGCACGATGAACACCGGCTCCGTCGAAAAGAAGGCCGCCTGAACGATGCGCGACAGATCGGTCCCAGCACTGTCATGACCAGTCCGGGCAGCCCAGCGGAAGCGCGCTCGCTGATCATCGAGCGCCTGGTCGGCGACAGCGGCGAAGCCGCCCAGGTCATCGACGCTGGGCGGGCCATGGCCGAGCGCGCCGTGCCGCTGCTGCAGAAAGGCTTGACCGGTGAGCTTGGCGTTCCGGTCATTGTCGATCTCAAAGCGATACAGGTCAGCCGCGTTCCCGAGGCGCGTTCGCGCGCCGGCGACACGTTTGCCCTGACCGTCGTCGGCTCGTCCGTGTCCTCCGATGCGATGACCCTGGTGATCGATGCGCCGGCGATCGCGATCATGGTCTGCACGCTGTTCGGCGGCGATCCAGATCTGCCGGTGTCGCCAATCGAGCGCGATCTGTCACAGATCGAAATCGATGTCTCGACCATGGTGTTCCAGCAGGTCGCGCAGGCCCTCAATGGATCAGGAAAGCGCTCGCTCGACCTGCGCCTGCCGGCGCCGCGGGCAATGTCGGGCACCGAGGCGAAGCGGCACGTGCTGCGCGACGGCGCGGCGATCCGCATCGTCCTTGGCATCTCGACGCCGGCCGACAGCGGCACCGTCACCGTGACGATGCCGCAGCGTGTCGTGCTGGCCAGCCGGGACAGTGCCGCCGCCGCCGGCGAGAACGATCAGGGGGCCAGCTGGCGCGCGCGCTTTTCGGAAGAAGTGATGCGCTCCACGGTGGCACTCGAGGCCACCATGCCGCTGGCGCGGCTGACACTCGGCGACCTTGCCGGTTTTGAAATTGGCCAGGTCATCGAGTTCGAGGAAACGGCGCAGTCGCAGGCACGCCTCAGCGCGCGCGGCAAGACGCTGTTCGTGTGCGAGTTCGGCAAACTGGGACAGAATTACACCGTCCGAATCAGGCATCCCTACGATGCCGGGCAGGATTTTATCGAAGCGCTGATGCCGGCTTCTGCCGGCCGCGCCTGACATTTGGAGACGACGCATGGCCAAGACCAAGGTGGAAGCCGACCTCGACCAGCCGGACGAGCAGCTCGACCGTGCCATTGAAGAGTTGCGCGGCGTCCTGCATGAAGAGGAGCAACGCCCCGATGCGGCGTTCAGGGCCGCTTCAGGTGCCAATTCGAGCGTCATCATGAACATCCCCGTCGATGTCCAGATCATCCTCGGCAGCACCGAGATGCCGGTCTCCGACTTGATGGCGCTGCAGAAGGGGTCGACCGTGGCGCTCAATCGCCGCATCGGCGAACCTGTCGACGTCGTGGTCAACGGCCGCAAGATCGCGCGCGGTGAGATCACCGTGCTGGAAAGCGATCCGTCGCGCTTCGGCATCAGGCTGACCGAAATCATCGCCGGCACGAAGGGCGCCTAGGACATGGGTTGCGGAGCTTGCCGGTGGCAGCAGAGGCGAGTGGCATGACGACGCCGGTGACCTTGACCCGCGCGCAGAAGGCGGCCGCCATATTGGTGGCGATGGGCAAGCCGTCGGCCAGCCGCCTGCTGAAATTCTTCAAGCAGGAAGAACTGAAGGCGCTGATCGAGGGCGCCCGTCTGCTGCGGACGATTCCGCAAAGCGATCTCGAGCGCATCGTCGCCGAGTTCGAGGCCGAGTTCACCGAAGGGGCGGGATTGCTCGATTCCGCCGACAGGATGGACACCATCCTCAATGAGTCGCTGTCGCCCGAAGAGATGAGCGCGATCATGGGCGACAAGAGATTCGAGGTCGCACCGGAAGGCCCGCCGCCGATCTGGCCCGAGCTCGAAAAGCTCGAGCCGGCGCGGCTTGGCGCCTTCCTGGCCGGCGAGCATCCGCAGACCGCGGCCATGGTCTTGTCGAAGCTCGCGCCGCAAGTGTCGGCGAGCGTACTGTTGACGTTGACCAAGTCGACGCGCGGCGAAATCATCAAGCGCATGGTGACGATGGCCAATGTTCCGGAAGCCGCCAGCAGGATCGTCGAAAACCGGTTGCGCAGCAGTGTGCTGACGGAAACCTCGACCAAGGACACGTCGGCCGGGCAGGCGCGCGTCGCCAGCGTTCTCAACGAACTGGACAAGCCGCTGCTCGAGGAGGTCATGCAGGACCTGGAAGCCGCCGGCACGCCCGATCTCGATGGCGTCCGGGCTCGCCTGTTTGCCTTCGACGACCTGCCGCTGCTCACCCAGAAGGCGCGGGTGCTGCTGTTCGACGGGCTGTCGACCGAACTGGTCACGCTGGCCCTGCGCGGCGCGCAGGCGGGACTTGCGGAATCAGTGCTGTCGGCGATCGGCGCGCGGTCGCGGCGCATGATCGAAGCCGAACTCGGACAGGGATCGGAAGGAGTTCCTCTCGCCGACATTACGGCGGCGCGCAAGACAATCGTGACGACGACGATCCGGTTGTCACGCGAAGGCGCCTTCGAGCTCCCCTCGACCCAGAACGCCGCCTAAGACCGCGCCATGGCTGACGCGGTCGACAAGGATTCGAAAACCGAAGAGGCGACGGAAAAGAAGATCCGCGACACCATCGAACAGGGCAAACTGCCCCATTCGCGGGAAACGGCGCTCCTTGCGTCCTTCGTCGCCATACTGGTGTTCACCGTCTTCTACGCCAAGGATGCCGTCATCGACCTCGGCATGTTCCTGTCGATGTTCCTGGAGAAGCCGGAAGCCTGGCCGATGGACGCCGAGACCGATGTCATCGCGCTCTACAAGATCGTCCTCCTCGAGGTCGGTCGAGCCGTCTTGAGCCTGTTCGTGCTGCTGACCGTAGCCGGCGTCGGCGCCTCGGTGTTCCAGAACATGCCGCAATTCGTCGGCGAGCGGGTCCGGCCGCAATTTTCGCGCATCTCGATCGTCAAGGGCTGGAACAGGCTGTTCGGCATCCAGGGCTTCGTCGAGTTCGCGAAGTCCATCGGCAAGGTCGGCTTTGCCATCCTCGTGCTGATCTTCACGCTGTCGGAAGACCACCGCAAGCTGCTTGCCGGGATGATCACCAATCCGGTTGCCTTCGGTCTCGTCATCCGTGGCATCGCCGTCGACATCCTGGTGGCGATCGTCTTCGTCATGGGGCTGATCGCGGCAATCGACATCGTCTGGTCACGCTTCCACTGGAAGCAGGACCTGCGCATGAGCAAGCAGGAGGTCAAGGACGAGTTCAAACAGTCCGAGGGCGACCCGATCGTCAAATCGCGGCTGCGCTCGCTGGCGCGCGACCGGGCGCGCAAGCGGATGATGACGGCGGTGCCGCGCGCGACGCTGATCATCGCCAACCCGACGCACTTCTCGATCGCGCTGAAATATGTGCGCGACGAGGACTCGGCACCGATGGTGCTGGCCAAGGGGCAAGATCTGGTGGCGCTGAAAATCCGCGAGATTGCCCGCGAACACAACATCCCGATCTTCGAAGACGTGGCGCTCGCCCGCTCCATGTACAAGCAAGTTTCGGTCGATAATGTGATCCCGTCGCAATTCTACCAGGCCGTCGCCGAACTGGTGCGGATCGTCTACTCGAAAAAGGCTGAGCGGAGACAGATTTCATGAACCGCCAACCGCACGCAAAATCCCGCGAGATCATCGTCGCCAGCGCCATCGAGCAGGTGGTGGGGGAACTGAGGCTGATCGATGTCGCCGACTACATCGCCTTCATCCGGCTGGAGCATTTCGCGTGCCTGTCGGATCTGGTCGATTCAGCGGTGGAGCTGTTCTTCATGCCTGGCACGCTGCGGCTTGGCCATGGCGGCGAGGCGCATGTCGACTGGAGCGGCAGCCCGCGCATCGTGCTTGACCTGGAGCTGAGGCCGCCCGGGGTCACCGTCTATTTCCAGCTGACGCTGAGCGAGCTCGGTGCCTCGGTGGTGGTCAACTACGTGTCGTTCGAGAAGCCGGGCGAAGACCCCGAGCACAACACGGCGCTGCTCGAGGCTGTGATCGAAGAGGCGCGTATCCGCAAGGTCGAGCCGCTCGGTTATCGCTGAGATCGATCGCGAGCCGCCGCCGGCCGATCCTCGAATTATCCTATTCGATCAGGCCCAGCCGCAGCGCCTTGGCCACGGCCTGGTTGCGGTTGACGGCGTTCAGCTTCTGGGTCGACTGGGTCAGATACTGGTTGGCGGTGTGCACCGACAGCTTCAGGAGCCGCGCGATCTCTTCGCTGGTGTTGCCGTTGGCGGTCAGCTTCAGGCATTCGAGTTCACGCTTGGAAATGGCGCGCATGCGGCCGGCATCGCCCGGACGGATGCGGGCGACGGCGGCGAACAGCGAAAAGCAGCGGGCGTGGATCTCGTAGAGCGCGTCCTGCGGCAAGGCGATCTGTGATCCAAGGAAAACGACGAGGCCGCATTGGCCGCGATCGGCATGGACCGGGAAGGCGATGCCGCTGGTGCCGGGCGCCAGCGCCGCCATCTGCTCGGTCCAGGCGAGATTGCGGAACATCTCCGCCATGGCGGCGACACCGTCATCGGTCCACCAGCGCGGTTCGGTCGAGATGCGGGTGTGGCGCACGATCTCCTCGCCATTGGCACCTGAAATGAACTTTGTCGCCACGGCGATCCCGGGATAGTCGGAATCGAAGCAAGGAACGAGCCGTGCCCGTTCGGGCGAGGGGCTGACAAAGAACAAGCCGAAGGCCGAGGCGTTGATGTCGACTGATATCCAGCGGCAGCGGCGCACGGCATCGGGAATGGTGACGGCGTGATGGGTTTCGGAGCCGAGCGTGAAGGCGCCGAACGGGTTGCGCTGCTCGTTGAAGAGGGCTTCGGCAGCCTCCTTGATATCGGCGTGTTTCAAATGATGCCGCTCCTGATCGCCGTGGCGATGGCCATCGCGCGGTTGCTGGCCGCGAATTTCTGGATGGCGTGGGTGATGTAGCTGTTGACGGTGTTGGAGGAGACGCCAAGGATGACGGCGACCTCGTCGGTGGTCTTGCCTTCGGAAACCCAGAACAGGCATTCACGCTCGCGATCCGACAGCGGATCCTGCATGGCGGCGGCGGCGATCAATTGCGGGATGTGCGAAAGCGCGTAGCAGCATTTCAGTTGCGCCCGCATCAGCGCCGGCTGGTCGATGCCGCCGACAGTCGCCGCCGAGAACAGGGCGAACAGGCGCTGGCGGCCGACATTGAGGCGCAGCGAATAGATTTCGGCATGGCCGAGCACGTCGAGAAGGCGCGCCTCTTCGCCGGTGATCAATCCGTCTGCTGCGGGTGCCTGAGATGCTACCAGCGGCTGCGGACGGATGCCGGGCGCGACGGTGAGCGCGCCTTGCGCAAGCCCGGCGATCAGCCGCTTGCCGATCAGCTCGATGGCATCGAAAATCCAGTTGGACGAGACGATGCGCGCATCGTTGCGGTCCTGGTCGTGGACGATGGCGACAAGCATGTAGCTGTCGGCGCCGATCTCGGCGGTTAGTTGCATGAAAAAGCTGGTCAGATCGCCGCGCGACGTCAGGCGCGAGCCCAATGTGTCGGATTGAAGTGGCGCGGCGGGACTGCTCATTCTTGTTGCTTTTGGCCGGAATCGTTTCTGCTGTCCGGATGCTGGAAGCCAGCCGCCGAACCCGAATACGCATTACTTTGACGAAGACACACGCGTGGCGCAGGGCTGCGCCAACCATATCCGAATCCATTCAGGGAACGCGAAGCCGTCCGCGTCTGGTGCCGGAAAAACTCCGGAACAAGAGACTTTGGGTGGTCGCCGCGCCCCCCAAGGACCGGCTGATTCGGGTCTAATCTACCCGCAGTTGAATCCGACATCAAACGCGATTTGACAAAATCGAATCTGGTGGACTCAGGTGCGACTCAGAGGTCTATTTTCGCGCCTTGGACAGAAGACAGAGACGCGAAAAGTCCTCACTGATTGCAAACCGGCCATATCGGCGGCTAGTCGATTCCGCTAGGTTCGGGAGCGTTGAAGAGACGGGCGCCTCTTACGGCCATTCCTGCGGGCGGCAGGACCGTCGCAATCATCTCGCGGCGGCACGCAGTGGGGTGGCAATTTGGTTTCGGGGGGAACAATGAGCGATTCATTTCGGGAAGTTACATCCGTCTCGTGGTTCGGGCGCATCAAGCGGGCGGTCGGCGGGGTCATCTTCGGCCTGCTTCTGGTGGTGCTGATGGTGATCGGGCTGTTCTGGAACGAGGGCCGCGCGGTGCAGACGGCGCGCTCGCTGGCCGAAGGGGCGGGCGCCGTCGTTTCGGCCAGCGCCGACAGCGTCGATGCCGCCAATGACGGTAAGCTGGTGCATGTCAGCGGGCCGGTGACGGCGGACAGCGGTCTCGCCGATCCGGATTTCGGCATCGCGACGCAAGGGCTGCGGCTGTCGCGCAGGGCCGAGATGTATCAGTGGAAGGAAGAATCCAAATCCGAGACCACCAAGAAGCTTGGCGGCGGCGAGGAAACGGTGACCACCTACAGCTATTCGAAGGTGTGGGACGACAGCCAGATCGATTCGTCAGATTTCAAGAAGCCGGACGGCCACCAGAATCCGCCGATGGCGATCCACAGCCGGACCTTCCAGATTCCGCAAGGCAAGCTCGTCGCCTTTGATCTCGACACGCCGGTGCTTGATCGCATCGAGGGCGACAAGGCGTATTCGCTGTCGCCCGACCAGTCGGCTGCGATCAAGGTCGCCTATACCGGTATCAGGCCGCTCAGCATCGTCGACGGCAAGATCTATCTCGGTGCCGACACGACAACCCCGGTATTGGGCGACTACCGCATCGGCTACGAGCTGGCGCCGCTCGGTGTGATCAGCATCGTTGCGCGGCAGGCCGGCAGCCGATTCGAACCTTACCAGACCGAGGCGGGCGATGCGTTGCTGATGGTCGATACGGGCACTGTCCCGGCCGACAAGATGTTCGCCGAGGCGGTCAGTGCAAACACGCTGATCACCTGGCTGCTGCGCGCCGCCGGCCTGCTGTTGCTGACCATCGGCTTTGCCCTGTTCCTCAGCCCGATCGGCGTGATCCTCGACGTCATCCCGTTCCTCGGCAGCATGGCGCGGATGGGAACCGGCATCATCGCCTTCTTCCTGGCGATCCTGGTCGGCACGACGACGATCGCGATTGCCTGGTTCTGGTATCGGCCGGTTCTGGCGGTGGGCATCCTCGCAGCCGGCGTCATCGCGGCAGCGGCGGTCTACTATCTCGGCCGCTCGCGCAAGCCGGCCGAGCCAACCGTCGCGCCCAGCGTTGGCACCGCCACCTGATCGCGAGAGCCGGGCGGCGCTGCCGCCCGGTCGTGACCGTCTTTGCTTATGCCTGTCGTTGTCCCAAAACCGCTACACACTTTTGGGCGACAGGCATTTACCGATCCTCGAATCCGGTCAGCACGCCCACGGCGTTGACGCCGATCTCCTCGACGGCATAGCCGCCTTCCATCACGAACAGCGTCGGCAGACCGAGTTTTGCGATGCGGCGGCCGATCTTCGGATAGTCCGGGCTCTTCAGCTTGAACTGGCTGATCGGGTCCTTCTCGAACGTGTCGACACCGAGCGAGACGATGACGACATCGGGCGCATAAGCGGCAAGCTTAGCGCAGGCATCCTCCAGCGAGGCGTTCCAGGCGTCCCAGTCGGTGCCGAAGGGCATGGGATAATTGATGTTGAAGCCTTCGCCTGCACCGGCGCCGCGTTCGTCGGCATGGCCGAGGAAGAACGGGTACTCGACCATCGGATCGCCATGCAGGTTGAGCACCTGCACGTCGGCACGGTCATAGAATATCTCCTGCGTGCCGTTGCCGTGGTGGTAGTCGACATCCAGGATCGAGATGCGTTTGGCGCCCTGGTCGCGGAACCATTGCGCGGCAACGGCGGCATTGTTGATGTAGCAGTAACCGCCCATGAAGCCGGCACCGGCATGGTGGCCGGGCGGCCGGCAGAGCGCGAAGGCGGATGTCTCGCCGCCCTTGACCATGCTGGCGGCGGTCAGCGCCACGTCATAGGACGACTTGATCGCGGCCCATGTGCCTTCGACGAAGGTGGCGCCGGCATCGAAGGAATAGTAGCCGAGCAGGGCGTCGATGCGCTTTGGCGGCACGTCGCCGCGCAGGCCGCGCGTCGGCCAGGTGAAGGGCATCGCCGTGCCCGTGAGGCCAGCTTCCAGCCATTGCGGCCAGACCGTCGGCAGGAAGTCGATGTACTCTGGTTTGTGGATGCGCTTGGCGGCAGCGAGATCATGCTCGAGCGGCAGGACGATCGGCCCGAGTTTCTCGCTTTCGACCCGCGCCTTGATGAATTCGGCCCGCGAGGGCTTCTCGAAACCCGGCACGATCGCGCTCGTGACCAGTTCCATCTGGCCGGCATGGCCAGCATGAAGCGGCGAATAGACAGTCTTCATAGAATTCCTCTCGAATGCGAAATCAGTCAAGGTTGAGATAGGGGGTCACCAGAGCGAGCCACATTCTTTCCACATCGTCCTCGATGAGGTCGTATGTCCTGCGGTCTCTTTTCAGCCCCACAAGCCGGCAGGCGTGCCCGACATCCATCATCAGCACGCCGAGCCGGCTGGCGATCTTGCCTTCAAGCGCCGGGTTAACATGCTGCAGCCATGCGGCGTAGAGCGCGATGATCTGCTCGTCATATTCGTTCTGGATCGGCCTGAGGTCGGCGTTGCCTGAAATAGCCTCGATCACCGGCATCAAGCTGGCGTTTTCGAGGTAGAGCCGGGAGGTGTCGATGAAGAGCTTGCGCACTTCCTGCCGAAACTCTTCGCGGTTGGTGGGCGGGGGGACCCTGATGCGCTTCGCGATCACCTCGGGAAAGGATGACAACCAGCGCCGGGCGAGGTCCAGAAGAATGGCTTCCTTGTTGGGAAAGTACTGGTAGACCGAACCGACCGACAAGCCTGCGCGCTGCGCAATAGCGAGCGTCGTCGGCGTCCTGGTTCCTTGCTCCCGCGTCAAGATCAGCGCCGCGTCGAGAATCCTGTCGACCACCTTGCTCGACCGTTGTTGCCGCGGCTGCTTGCGCGGTTCGAGCGCTATCCTGGTTTTGCGGTCGAGACTGCGCTTCACTGCTCGATGTCCTCGTTCCCCGCCCGGTCTCAACACAGGCGCTGGGTGCTGTCCACAATACATTCCATATTCCGCATGTTGACAAACGCGAATAATCAGTCGCATTCTTTATCCACGCTGCCTTCAGGGATGACAAGGGGAATTTCGAAGACAGCGCACTGGCATCCTTTTCGTCCCATGGCGCTGCTCCGGTGGAGTGGCAGGTCGTTGGACAAGAGGGTTGTCGGTGTCAGTCAGTCGTCAAAAGCGCGGAGTCGCGATGTCTGTCACGGGTGCGGGTCATAATGCGGATCTGATCGTCATCAACGGTCGTGTTCAGACCATGGACGATGACAATCCCACTGCCGAGGCCGTTGCCGTCAAGGACGGCGCCATCATCGCCATTGGCAGCCGCGCCTCCATCGAAGAGCTCAAGGGACCGGCCACCAAGGTGATCGACGCCAAGGGCGGTTCTGTCGTGCCGGGTTTCATCGAAGCCCACATGCACCTGTTTTCAGGTGGGGCTGAACTTGCCCACCTTCAGCTTACGGGTATTCACGGCTTCGAGGCGCTGCAAAAGGCGATCCGCGATTATGCGCCGACGCGGCCCGATGCGAAGATGCTGGTCGGGCAGGGCGTCGACTACACCGTGCTCGGCAGCGAGCGGGTGACGCGCCACCATCTCGACGCCATATTGCCCGATCGCCCGTTCTGCATGGCCGCGCCCGACCATCACACCATGTGGGCCAACACCAAGGCGCTGGAAATGGCAGGCATCCTGCAGGGTCGCACACTTGGTCCCGGCAATGAGATCGTCATGGGTGACGATGGACTGGCCGCGGGTGAATTGCGCGAAGGCGAGGCCTTTGGTCCTGTGCTCGACCTTGCCGGCGAAAGCCGGGTGCGGCTGGGTCTGTCGACGGGCGGCGAGCCGGACCCGATGCCGACGGCGGCCGAGCGGGACGCCGACCGCGATATCATGCGGCGCGGCCTTGCCTGGTGCGCCCGCCACGGCATCACTTCGATCCAGAACATGGACGGCAACCTGTATCAGCTCGAGTTGCTGGCCGAGATCGAGGCCGAGGAAGGCTTGCCTTGCCGCGTCCAGATCCCGTTCCACTACAAGAATTTCATGACGCTCGACATGCTCGACAAGGCATCAACGATGAGCGAACGCTACAACAGCGAATGGCTGTCGTCGGGCATGGTCAAGGTGTTTTACGATGGCGTGCTCGATTCCTGGACGGCTGTCATGGTCGAGCCCTATGCCGACCGGCCCGACTGGGTCGGCGAGCCTCTGTTCACGCCGCAACAATTCATCGATCTGGCCGTCGCGGTCGACAAGCGTGGGCTGCAGATCGCCGTACATTCGATTGGCGATGGCGCGGTGCGCGCGGTGCTGGACGGTTATGAGGCGGCGCAGAAGGCGAACGGCAAGCGCGACAGCCGTCACCGGGTCGAGCACATCGAGGTCACCACCATTTCGGACGTGCCGCGTTTCGCCGAGCTTGGCGTCATCGCCTCCATGCAACCGCCGCATCCGCCCGGTGCCATGGATTTTCCGCTGGAGCCGACGGTGTCGCGCATCGGGCCGGCACGCTGGCCGCTGAGCTATGCGTGGCGGACCCTGAAGGATGCCGGCGCGCATGTCGTCTTCGCATCGGACTGGCCGGTGTCGCCGATCGATCCAATCCTGGGCATTCGGGCGGCAGTGTTGCGCAAACCGTGGGCAGACAGCGACCCGGACCAGAGCTTCTCGCTGCATGAAGCGCTCGCCGCATACACGGTCGAGGGCGCCTATGCCGAATTCACCGAGCACCGCAAGGGCACGCTAAAACCCGGCTACCTGGCCGATCTGGTCGTTTTGTCGGCGGATATCGAGAAAACGCCCCCGGCCGATCTGCACAAGGTGCGGCCGGTGACGACGATCTGTGGCGGCAAGATCACCTACCAGGCCTGACAATGGCATGCCGCTTGCTAGCCGAAAATAACTGACTGAACTGTGATTCAATGCCGGGCTTGCCAACCTACCGGCCATGTGGTCACATCGAACAGGGGAAGAGCTCCGCCAGCAAGAGCGGGGTCAACAGTGAGGCGTAATCGTGCCGGACAAACCGGATCGGAATGCGATTGAAGTAGTAAACGTCAGCAAAATTTTCGGGTCAGGTGAGGGGCAAGTCGCTGCCCTCGACACGGTCTCGGTATCCATCCGCGAGAACGAGTTCTTCACGCTGCTGGGGCCATCCGGCTGCGGCAAGACGACGTTGCTCAGGCTGATCGCGGGCTTCGACTTCCCAACCGCTGGTGAAATCCTGCTCTATGGCCAGGACATCGCGCCGCTGCCGCCCTTCAAACGGCCGGTCAACACTGTTTTCCAGTCCTACGCGCTCTTCCCGCACATGACGGTCGCCGACAATATCGGCTTTGGCCTGGAAATGCTGGGCAAGCCGAAGGCGGAGATCAAGGCGCGCGTCGCCGAGATGCTGAAGCTGGTCAAGATGGAGGCACTCGCCGGTCGTCGCACTAGCCAGATCTCCGGCGGCCAGCAGCAGCGCGTGGCGCTGGCGCGGGCGCTCGCACCGCAGCCGAAGGTGCTGCTGCTCGACGAGCCGCTATCGGCGCTCGATTACAAGCTGCGCAAGGAAATGCAGATCGAATTGAAGCGGCTGCAGCACGAGACCGGCATCACCTTCATCTTCGTCACCCACGACCAGGAAGAGGCGCTGACCATGTCGGACCGCATCGCGGTGATGTCGTCGGGCAAGATCCTGCAGGTCGGCTCGCCCTGGGATATTTACGACAAGCCGGCGGAACGCTTCGTCGCCGACTTCATCGGCGAAACCAACTTCCTCACCGCCGCCATATCAGGCATCGGCAACGGCAAGGCGCGCGCGACGCTCAAATCCGGCACGACCATCGAGGCGACCGTTGCCGAAGGCTTCCAGCCCAAGGACAACGCCACCGTGGTGGTGAGGCCCGAGCATGCCAAGCTGACCAACAGCAAGGGCGACTTGTCGGGCACGGTGGAGAACGTCGTCTATTTCGGCACCGATACGCATATCCATGTCCAGCTCGACAGCGGCGAGGACTTCACCGTTCGCCAGCAGAACACACGCAGCGCCGGCTGCGGTTTCGAGCGTGGCGACAAGGTCGGTATCCTGATCGGCAACGATGCCGCGCAAGTGCTGAAGGACTGATCATGGCGACCGCGGAAGAAGTCGCCAAGGCAGCGGAGCGGCGTGATGTGCGTGACCGCTGGCTTCTGTCAGCACCAGCGCTGCTGGTCATTTTCCTCGCCGCGACCGGCCCCCTGCTGATCGTGCTGGTCTACTCGTTCCTGACGCCGGGCTCCTATGGCGACGTGAAGTGGCAGTTCTCGCCGGAAGCCTGGATCGCGGTGTTTCTGGAACGCGATATCTTCGACGATACGCTTTCGGTTGCCGCCGCCCACGTCACCATCTTCCTGCGTTCGATCAAGCTTTCGGTGGTGACAACCATCGCCACCTTGGCGCTTGGCTTCCCGACCGCCTATTTCATGGCGACGCGCAGTGAAAAGACGCGCGATCTCTGGCTGTTCCTGATCACCATTCCGTTCTGGACCAACCTCCTGATCCGCACCTTCGCGGTGCTGCAGATCATCCGCAACGAAGGCATCATCAACACGATCCTGCTCAAACTCGGCATCATCTCGGCGCCGATCCAGATCCTCTACACCGACACGGCGATCCTGATCGGCATGGCCTATGTCTACCTGCCGCTGATGGTGCTGCCGATCTATGCCAGCATGGAGAAGCTCGATTTCCGGCTGGTCGAGGCGGGCTATGATCTCTACGCGACACGCTTCCAGGTGCTGCGGCGGATCATCTTTCCGATGGTCAAGCCCGGCGTGATAGCCGGCTCCATCCTGGTCTTCATTCCGGCACTTGGTGCCTATGTGACGCCGAGCGTGCTGGGCGGCGGCAAGAACATGATGTTGTCCAACCTGATCGAATTGCAGTTCGGGCAGGGCCGCAACTGGCCGCTCGGCTCGGCGCTGTCGATCGCCGTTATGATCATCGTCATGGTGGCGCTGCTTGCCTATGTGCGCAATGCCGGCAAGTCGGGAGTGCGGCATGGCTAAAAACTTTTCCATCAAGCATCAGCCAGGATTCACGGCCATCGCCGCGACCTGTTTTATCGTGCTCTATCTGCCGATCATCGTGCTGGTCATCTATGCCTTCAACGCGGCGAGCTCGACCTCCGAATGGGGCGGGTTTTCGCTCAAATGGTTCCAGTCGGCTTGGCAGAACACGCAGGTCGTCGATGCCACCCTGCGTTCGTTCCAGATCGGCTCGATCGCGGCGGTGCTTTCCACCATCTTCGCCACCATGGCGGCGCTCGCCACCACGCGGACGGCGCCCTATCCCGGCCTCACCTTCAAATATGCGGCAATCAACCAGCCGCTGATGGTGCCCGAGATCGTCACCGGCGTGGCGCTGCTGATCTTCTTTTCGCGCATCAAGATCTTCACCGGCTATTCCGGCATCGGCTATCTGGTCGCCGCGCATACGGCGTTCTGTATTCCCTTCGCCTACCTACCGATCCGGGCGCGGCTTGAGAATATGGACCTAACGCTGGAGCGTGCCGCAGCCGACCTTTACGCGACGCCCTGGAAAACCTTCCGCCGCATCACGCTGCCGCTTCTGTGGCCGGGCATCCTTGCCGGGCTGATGCTGGCCTTCGTCATCTCGCTCGACGATGTCGTCATCACCGAGTTCGTCAAATCGGGCGGCCAGGACACGCTGCCCACCTACATGCTCGGCCAGATCCGCCGCGGCATCACACCCGAGATCAACGCGATATCGACCGCCTTCCTGCTGCTTTCGGTCGCGATCGTCACGTTGTTTTTCTTCGTCAGCAGGAAACGAGACTGAACCGAAAATGGGAGTTAAAACCATGAACTGGAAGACAACAGCAACCGCCATGGGGTTGGCGTTGCTCGCATCGACGAGCCTGGCGCGCGCCGACGGCGAACTGAACATTTACAATTGGGGCAACTACACCAGCCCCGACGTGATCAAGAAGTTCGAGGCCAAATACAACGTCAAGGTGACCATCACCGACTACGATTCCAATGACACCGCGCTGGCCAAGGTTCGCCAGGGCGGCACCGGTTTCGACATCGCCGTGCCGTCGCAGACCTACGTGCCGATCTGGATCAAGGAAGGCCTCGTTCTGGAGACCGATCCGGGCAAGATGGAGAACTTCAAGAATGTGGCGCCGGAATGGGCCAATCCCGATTTCGACCCGGGCCGCAAATACTCGGTGCCGTGGGCTCTGGGCACGGTCGGCGTGGTCGTCAACACCGACGTCTACAAGGGACCGGCCGACAGCTGGGGCATCATCTTCAACACGCCGGATGAGCTGAAGGGCAAGGTCAATGTCGTTCCCGAGATGAATGACGTCATCTTCGCCGCGATCAAATATGTCGGCGGTCAGCAGTGCACCGACGACAAGGCGGTGCTGAAGAAGGTGCGTGACACGCTCGTCGCGGCCAAACCGAACTGGATCGCCATGGAATACAACACCATCGAGAAGATGGGCGCCGGCGACTTCAAGGCAACCAGCGACTGGAATGGTTCGGCGCTGCGCCAGCGGCTGGCCAACCCGGCCATCCACTACAACTATCCGAAGGAAGGCTACGGCCTGTGGAGCGACAACGTCGTCGTCCTGAAGGAAGCCAAGAACGTCGACAACGCCAAGCTGTTCCAGAACTTCATCATGGATCCGGAAAACGCTGCCGGCCTTTCGGCTTTCCATCGCTATGCCAACGCCATCACCGGATCGGACAAGTACATGCCGGCCGACATGAAGGATGCGCCGGAGGTCGTCATTCCGGCCGCCGCGAAGCCACAGGGCGAGTTTCAGAAGATGTGCGCGCCTGAAATCCAGGACATCTACACCAAGATCTGGACCGAACTGCAGAAGTAGTCGCTGCATGACAGACCCGGCAGCATATGCTGCCGGGTCTTTTATTCTCCGGGAATGGCCTCTCATGGACTCCTATCGCAACAGCGATCCGCGGCCGCCGATCATGCAGGGCTCGCCGCCCGCGATGGTGCCGCCGAAGCTCGACTGGGACCGGCCGCCGTGGAACCGCTGGGCGTTCCAGCACATCCGTGAAATTCTGCCGACCGCCGAAGTCTGGCGCGGCAATGGCCATCGCCACCGGTTCGAACGCGCCGAGGTCGATCTCGACGGGCTGTCGGTCGACGACAGCGAGGGCCAGCCGACAACGCTCGCCGGGCTGCTCGACGAAACCTATACGGACGGCTTCCTGGTGCTGAAGGACGGCAAGATTGCCTATGAGCGCTATTTCAACGGCATGAATGACCGCACGCTGCACCTGTCGCAGTCAATGGCGAAGTCCGTCACCGGTTCGGTGTTCGGCATACTGGTCGGGCGCGGCCTGATCGATCCAGCCAAGCCGGTGACCGACTATTTGCCGGAACTCGGCGCGACAGGCTGGGCCAGCGCCAGCGTGCAGCATGTGCTGGACATGACCAGCGGCGTCCGCTTCTCGGAGGAATATACCGACCGCTATTCGGACATTGGCCAGGTCGATGTCGCCACCGGCTGGAAGCCGGTGCCGCCGGACAGCGATCCGGCCTTTCGCTGGCCCTCGAACATGTTCGAGCTGATCCTGGGCTTGAAGGAAACGATCCGCCCGCATGGTGCTCAATTCGAATACCGCTCGATCGAGACCGACGTGCTTGCCTTCATCATGGAACGGGTGACCGGCAAACGGCTGCCGCAACTGGTTTCGGAAGAACTCTGGCAAAAGCTCGGCACGGATGAAAGCGCCTGCTTTACGGTCGACAGCGCCGGCTATGCGGTGGCCGATGGCGGCTTCAACGCGACGCTGCGCGACTACGGCCGCTTTGGCCAGCTGATCCTCGACAATGGTGGCGGTGTCGTGCCGGCCGACTGGATCGAGGCCACGCGCAACGGCACGCATGGACCGGACTTCAGCCCCAGCCTGCCGGAGGGCAGTTATCGCAACCAGTTCTGGATCGAGGACCCGCGCTCACGCGCGCTGATGTGCCGGGGCGTGTTCGGGCAGATGATCCATATCGACTGGAACACAGGAATGGTCATGGTGAAGCTTTCGACCTATCCGGATTTCAGCAATCTCGCCTATTCCACAGCGACGCTGAAGGCCGTGCATGCCATAGCCGCCGCGCTGAGCTGAACCCCACAAGAAACGACCCGGAAGGAAACGCCATGACCGGCAAGACCGCGTTCGAGACCCGGTACGGCTTCCGCCGCAACGAGGTGCTGCTCGCCAACTGGCGCGAGAACCCGTTCAACCGGTGGTCGTTTCAGAATCTCGGCGAACTGGTGCCGACCGCCCGCGTGGCGGCAGCGTCGGGCGTTGTCGAAGTCCCCGTGCGGGACATGGGCGGGCTGCTAGGCGAAAAGGTTTCGGTCGGCAGTGCGCCGGAGACGGTGGCTGAATTTCTCGCACGTTCGAGCACCGACGCGCTGACGGTGATGAAAGGCGGCAAATTCATCGGCGACTGGTTCGCGCCGCACATGGATTTCGGCGCCCGCCACATCATCTTTTCGATCAGCAAGTCGCTGACCGCCATTGTCGCCGGCATCTTGGAAGGCGAGGGGGTGTTCGACCCGGAAGCGCCGGTGACGGCCTACATCCCTGAAGCCGCCGGCTCGGCCTATGGCGACGCGAGCGTGCGGCACGTGCTCGACATGAGCGTCAGCCTCGATTTCGAGGAGGCCTATCTCGATCCAGAGAGCGCCTTCGCCCGCTATCGCCGCGCCACGCTGTGGAATCCAGGCGGCGGCACGGAGAGCCTGCGCGAATTCATCCTGACCTTGCAGCGCCTTGCCGAGCCGCACGGCCAGACCTTCCGCTACCGCTCGCCCAATTCCGACCTGCTCGGCCTGTTGCTCGAACGCGCTTCCGGCCAGCGCTTCGCCGACCTGATGCGCGAGAAACTGTGGCTGCCGCTCGGCGCGCTCAGCGAGGCCTCGATCGGCGTCGACATGGAAGGCACGGCCCGCACCGCCGGCGGCATCTCGGTGACGCCGCGCGATCTGGCGCGTGTCGGCGAGATGATGCGGCAAGGCGGTACGGCCAATGGCCGCCGCATCGTGCCCGAGGCTTGGGTGCGCGACACGACCAGCACCGGCGGCAGTGCGGACGCCTGGCAGCGCGGCGCGATGCTGCCGCTGTTTCCCAAGGGCCGTTACCGCAACAAATGGTACCAGACCGGTTTGCCGAGCGGCGCCTATTGCGGCATCGGTATCCATGGCCAATGGCTGTATGTCGATCCCAAGACCGAAGTTGTGATCGCCAAGATGTCGTCGCAGCCGGAGCCGGTGGACGATCCGCTCGATGTCGAGATCGTCGCTTTCTTCGAGGCGCTGAGCCGGATGGTCTGATCCTAGCCAGGCCACCACATTAGCGTACGCTTTCCTGTGGACCCGCCGGGCTGATCAAAGCGCGGCGGTTGGCGGACCGGACGTCTGCGCTTATGGTCGCCGCTCTTTGGAAAAGAGCAGGAACGACATGGCATCCGATATCAAGCGCATCGCAGCCATCATCGCGGCCGAGATCAGCGCGCGGCCCGAACAGGCGGCGGCGGCGATCGAATTGCTGGATGAAGGCGCGACGGTGCCGTTCGTGGCGCGTTATCGCAAGGAGGTGACCGGCGGGCTGGACGACACGCAATTGCGCGACCTTGCCGAACGGCTTTCCTATCTGCGCGAACTCGATGCGCGCCGCGACACTATCCTTGGCTCCATCCGCGAGCAGGGCAAGCTGACTGCGGAACTCGAGGGCAAGATCGTCGCCGCCACCACCAAGGCGGAACTGGAAGACATCTATCTGCCCTACAAGCCCAAGCGCCGCACCAAGGCCGAAATCGCCAGGGAGCGCGGGCTGGGGCCGCTGGCCGAAGCCATCTTGGCGAACCGCTCATTGGTGCCTGCTGAACTGGCGCTGGCCTATCTGACCGAAGAGGTGGTCGATGCCAAGGCAGCACTTGAGGGCGCGCGCGATATCCTGTCGGAACAATTCGCCGAGAATGCCGATCTGGTCGGCAAATTGCGGACCTACATGAAGGAACGCGCCTTCATGCGGGCCAGGGTGGTCGACGGCAAGCAGGAGGCCGGCGCGAAATTCTCCGATTATTTCGACCATGTCGAGCGCTGGGCGAATGTGCCGAGCCATCGCGCGCTGGCGATGCTGCGCGGCCGCAACGAGGAAGTGCTGTCGCTCGACATCGAGGTCGATGCCGACGACACCTCGCCGGTGAAGCCGGTCGAGCGGATGATCGCCAATGCCTATGCCATCGGCGGCAGCCTGCCGGGCGACCGCTGGCTGATGGAGGTCGCCGGCTGGACCTGGCGCATAAAACTGTCGCTGCACCTGACGCTCGATTTGATGCGCGACCTGCGCGAGCGGGCCGAAGAAGAGGCGATCCATGTCTTTGCCCGCAATCTGAAGGATTTGCTGCTGGCAGCCCCCGCCGGGTCGCGTGCCACGATGGGGCTCGATCCCGGCATCCGCACCGGCGTCAAGGTGGCGGTGGTCGACGGCACCGGCAAGGTGCTGACAACGACGACGGTCTATCCGTTTCCGCCCAGGAACGATGTGCGCGGCACGCAGGCGGAACTGGCCAAGCTCATCCGCCTGCACAAGGTCGAGCTGATTTCGATCGGCAACGGCACCGGCAGCCGCGAGACGGAAAAGCTGGTGGCGGACATGCTGTCCGACATGCCGGCGGACGGTGGCCCGAAGCCGCTCAAGGTGATCGTCAGCGAGGCGGGCGCCTCGGTCTATTCGGCATCGGCGACGGCGGCGGCGGAATTCCCGGGTCTCGACGTGTCGCTGCGCGGCGCCGTGTCGATCGCCCGGCGCCTGCAGGATCCGCTGGCCGAACTGGTCAAGATCGAACCCAAATCGATCGGCGTCGGCCAGTATCAGCATGATGTCGACCAGTACCGGCTCGGCCGCTCGCTGGAAGCGGTGGTCGAGGATGCGGTCAACGCCGTCGGCGTCGACCTCAACACCGCCTCGGCGTCACTGCTGGCGCGCGTCTCCGGCCTTGGCGCATCGCTCGCCGACGCCATCGTTGCGCATCGTGATGCGACCGGTCCCTTCGCCAGCCGGAAGGATTTGCTCAAGGTGCCGCGGCTCGGGCCGCGCGCGTTCGAGCAAAGTGCCGGCTTCCTGCGCATTGCCAATGGCAGCGAGCCGCTCGATGCCTCGTCGGTGCATCCGGAAGCCTATGGCGTGGCGAAGGAGATCGTCGCCGCCTGCGGGCGCGATGTGCGCTCGTTGATGGGCGACAGTGCCGCGCTCAAGGCGCTCGATCCGCGCGTCTTCGTCGATGAGCGTTTCGGCCTGCCGACGGTGCGCGACATCCTGGCGGAGCTGGAAAAGCCTGGCCGCGACCCGCGTCCCGGCTTCAAGACGGCGACCTTCGCCGACGGCATCGACGACATCAAGGATCTGAAGCCCGGCATGCTGCTGGAAGGCACCGTCACCAATGTCGCTGCCTTCGGCGCCTTCGTCGATATCGGAGTGCACCAGGACGGTTTGGTGCATGTCTCGCAACTGGCCGATCGCTTCATCAAGGATGCGCATGAGGTGGTCAAGGCGGGCGACGTGGTCAAGGTGCGCGTCGTCGACGTCGACATCAAGCGCAAGCGCATAGCGCTTTCCATGCGCAAGGATGGCGGCGAAGGCGGCGCATCGAAGGGCGGCGGGCCTCGCGACAATGGTGGCGGCAGGCCAGCGCCACGCTCGTCGGCGCCACAGCGCCAACCGGAACGGCCGGCGCAGCAAGGCGCGTTCGGTGCTGCCTTGGCGGATGCCTTGAAGCGGAAGTAGCTACCACGCCAGAACAGCCGGCTCCTTCTCAACCTGGCCCAGCAGCCAGTCGCGAAAGCTGGCGACCGGCGGATGGCCGCGCTTGTCGTGCGGGACGACAAGATAATAGGCGCTGCGGCTTTGCATGGGCTGGCCGGGCGCCGGCACCAACTGGCCGCGCTGCAATTCGCCTGCGATGAGGATCAACGGCAGCAGTGCGACGCCGAGCCCGGCCATGCAAGCCTGGGCAGCGGTGCCGAACTGTTCGAACTGCATGCCCGGTCCGGTCGGCGCGCTCAAGCCCTGATGCTCGAACCATTCAGTCCAGGCGCCAGGGCGTGTCGCCATGTGCAGCAGCGGCAAGCGGCCGATATCGGCCGGTGTGGCGATGGCGCGGCCGGCGAGGAATTCGGGTGACACGACCGGGGCCACCGTTTCGCGCACCAGCAGTGTCGAGTCGGCCTCCGGCCAGTCCGGCAGCCCGTAGTGGATGGCGGCATCCAACCTCTCCCTAGCGAAGTCGAAGCGACCGACGCGGGTGACGAAGTTGATGGTGATATCGGGATTGTTTTCGACGAAATCGGGGATCATCGGCATCAGCCAGCGCGTGCCGAAGGTCGGCAATATGGCTAGGTTCAGGATGCCATTATGCCGATTGCTCATCAATCCAAGGGCTGCGTCACGCAACTGCCCAAGCGCTGAACGCACCGCCTCGACGTAGATTTCGCCCGATGTCGACAGCCTGACATTGCGGCTGTCGCGTTCGAACAGCCGGCGGCCGAACTGATCTTCTAACAATCTGATCTGCCGGCTAACCGCGCCCTGGGTCAGATCGAGCTCCTGGGCGGCGGCGGTGAAACTGCCGAGCCGGGCCACCGCCTCGAAGGCGGCAAGGGCGCTGATGTTGGGCAAAAGGCGGCGCTGGACACTCATGATCCATTACTAACGCTCATTGATCGGTGAAGCAATTTCGTTTGATTTTTTCGGGGCGCAGGCCGATAAGCCGGGCCAAGATTTTGCTTCATGCATGTCATCCCAAACCGCTGACACTTTTGGGCGACATACATTGGTTTGGGAGAACGCCATGGCCGCCGACAAGAATGCATTCGTCTGGGAAGACCCGTTCCTGATCGAGGACCAGCTTTCGGAAGACGAGCGCATGGTGCGTGACGGCGCGGCGGCCTTTGCCGCCGACAAGCTGGCGCCTCGGATCGAGGACGCCTATCTCAACGAGACCTTCGACACCGCGATCTTCCGCGAAATGGGCGAGGCCGGCCTGCTCGGCATCAACATCCCCGAGGAATTCGGTGGGCTTGGCGCCAACTACGTCACCTATGGACTGGTGGCGCGCGAAGTGGAGCGCGTCGATTCCGGCTATCGCTCGATGATGTCAGTGCAGTCGTCGCTGGTGATGTATCCGATCTACGCTTATGGCTCGGACGAGCAGCGCAAGAAGTACCTGCCCAAGCTCGCCAGTGGCGAGTGGATCGGCTGTTTCGGCCTGACCGAGCCGGATGCCGGCTCCGACCCGGGTGGCATGAAGACGCGCGCCGAGAAGACCGCCAACGGCTACAGGCTCTCCGGCTCGAAGATGTGGATTTCCAACGCGCCGGTCGCCGATGTGTTCGTCGTCTGGGCGAAGTTGAAAGGCGAAAACGGCAAGGACGAGATTCGTGGCTTCGTGCTGGAAAAGGGCATGAAAGGGCTTTCGGCGCCGAAGATCGGTGGCAAGCTGTCGCTGCGGGCTTCCATCACCGGCGAAGTGGTGATGGAAGGCGTCGAGGTCGGCGAGGATGCGCTGCTGCCCAACGCCAAGGGCCTCGGCGGACCGTTCGGCTGCCTCAACCGGGCCCGCTACGGCATTTCCTGGGGCTCGATGGGTGCGGCGGAAGATTGCTGGCATCGTGCCCGCCAGTATGGCCTCGACCGCAAACAGTTCGGCAAGCCGCTGGCCGGCACGCAGCTTTACCAGAAGAAGCTCGCCGACATGCAGACCGAGATTGCGCTCGCGCTGCAGGCATCCTTGCGCGTCGGGCGGTTGCTGGATGAAGGCAAGATGGCGCCGGAAATGATCTCGATCGTCAAGCGCAACAATTGCGGCAAGGCGCTCGACATCGCCCGCCAGGCCCGCGACATGCATGGTGGCAACGGCATCCAGATCGGCTACCACGTGATGCGCCATGCGCAGAACCTGGAGACGGTCAACACCTATGAGGGCACGCATGACGTGCACGCGCTGATCCTGGGACGGGCGCAGACTGGCATCCAGGCGTTCTTCTAAGCTGTGTCGATATTCAGGTGAGGCCGGCCTGCAAACGGTGGCTTCCTGCGCTTCCGGTGCTCACGTACGAAAAGTACGCTCCGCTCCGGTTCTCGGAATCCACCATTTTCGACTCGGCCTGAGCTGAATCTCAACACACCTTAAGCCGGCAACCGTTGCTTAATTAGGTGCACCGCAACATCTCTGCTTGGAGAATGGCCGCCAGATGTGTCAGGGTTCGGCGGATTGAAACGCCGACTTCCGGGGCACCATGGCAATTCTGGCAGCCGTCTATCACCTGACCCACTACAAATACGATCGGCCGGTGGTTCTCGGCCCCCAGATCATCAGGCTGCAGCCGGCGCCGCATTCCCGCACCAAGGTGCTCAGCCATTCGCTCAAGGTCGAGCCGGCGAACCATTTCGTCAATCTGCAGCAGGACCCCTACGGCAACTTCCTTGCCCGTTTTGTTTTTCCGGAGCCGGTGACCGAGCTGAAGATCGAGGTCGACCTCGTTGCCGACATGACGGTCTACAATCCGTTCGATTTCTTCGTCGAGCCATTGGCCGAGACGTTTCCGTTCGAGTACCCGGAAGAGATACGCGACGATCTGACGATCTACCGGACGCCCGAGCCGGCGGGGCCGCTGCTGTCGGCCTTCCTGAAAACCATCGACACCAGCCCGAAGAACACCGTCAATTTCCTCGTCGACCTCAATGCCCGACTGCAGCGCGAGATCGCCTATATCGTGCGCATGGAAACCGGTGTGTTCTCGCCGGAGGAAACACTGGCTGCCGCCAAGGGATCGTGCCGGGATTCGAGCTGGCTGCTGGTGCAGATCCTGCGCAATCTCGGCATCGCCGCGCGCTTCGTCTCCGGCTACCTGATCCAGCTCAAGCCCGACCTCGTCGCGCTCGACGGCCCGCCGGGAACCGCGGTGGATTTCACCGACCTGCATGCCTGGTGCGAGGTCTATCTTCCCGGGGCCGGCTGGATCGGCTTCGATCCGACATCGGGTCTGCTCACCGGCGAAAGCCATGTGCCGCTGGCGGCGACGCCGCATTTCCGCAATGCGGCACCGATTTCCGGCATGGCGAGCTTTGCCAATGTCGAATTCGGCTTCGAGATGCGAGTCGATCGCATCGCCGAACATCCGCGCATCACCAAGCCATTCTCGGATGAAAGTTGGCAGGCGCTCGACGCGCTCGGCAACAAGGTGGATGCCGCGCTTGCGGCCGGCGATGTGCGGCTGACCATGGGCGGCGAGCCGACCTTCGTGTCGATCGACGATTTCGAGTCGGCCGAATGGAACACCGCCGCCGTCGGCCCGACCAAGCGCGAAAAGGCTGATGAACTGATCCGAAAACTGCGTGAGCGCTTTGCGCCGGGAGGCTTTCTCCACTACGGCCAAGGCAAATGGTATCCGGGCGAAAGCCTGCCGCGCTGGACCTTCTCGCTCTACTGGCGCGCCGATGGCCAGCCGGTGTGGAGCGACCCGTCGCTGATCGCCCGCGAAAAGAGCGAGGCTGATATCGGCCCGAAACAGGCCGAAAGCCTGCTGACCGCGATTGCCGGTGAACTCGGCATCGACAAGACCATGGTCAGCGAAGCCTATGAGGATCCGGCCGAGTGGCTGCTCAAGGAAGGCAAGCTGCCGGACAATGTTGATCCCTCTAACTCCAAGCTGGAGGACCCCGAAGAACGCAGCCGCATGGCAAAAGTCTTCGAACGCGGGCTGACCAAACCGTCCGGCTATGTGCTGCCGGTGCAGCGCTGGAACAGCCAGGCGTCGGGGCCGCGCTGGCGCTCGGAAAAATGGAAGACGCGGCGCGGCCGGCTGTTCCTGGTGCCCGGCGATTCACCCGTCGGCTACCGCTTGCCACTCGGCACGTTGCCCTATGTACCGCCGGCACAATTCCCTTACATCGTGCCGGTCGATCCGTCGCTGCCGCGCGGCCCGTTGCCCGCGCGCGAAGCCATACTGCCCTCCGCTGCTCCGGCCGAACTGGAAGGCGCCGATGAGATGGCGCGCCGCCAGCAGGCGGTGTCCTTCACGGCGGCGACCGGCCAGCAGGACCGGGTCGAGCAGGAGATCACCGAGATCGGCGGCGCCGTGCGCACCGCACTTTCGGTCGAGCCGCGTGATGGGCGGCTGTGCGTGTTCATGCCGCCGGTCGAGGCGCTGGAAGACTATTTGGAACTGGTTGCGGCGGCCGAGAACGCGGCAAAGGCGATCGGTCTTCCCGTGCATATCGAGGGCTATGGCCCGCCGCACGATCCACGTCTCAACGTCATCCGCGTGGCGCCCGACCCCGGCGTCATCGAGGTCAACATCCATCCGGCGTCCAATTGGCAGGATTGCGTGGCGACGACGACGGCGATCTACGAAGAGGCGCGGCAGACGCGGCTTGGAGCCGACAAGTTCATGATCGATGGCCGTCACACCGGCACCGGCGGCGGCAACCATGTCGTGGTCGGCGGCGCGACGCCCAATGACAGTCCGTTCCTGCGCCGGCCGGACCTGTTGAAGAGCCTGGTGCTGCAATGGCAGCGGCGTCCCTCGCTGTCCTACCTGTTCTCGGGCCTGTTCATCGGCCCAACCAGCCAGGCGCCGCGCTTCGACGAGGCGCGTCACGATTCGCTCTACGAACTCGAGATCGCGATGGCGCAGGTGCCGCATCCGGACCAGGGCGCGGCACCCTTGCCCTGGTTGGTCGACCGGCTGTTCCGCAATTTGTTGACCGACGTCACCGGGAATACGCACCGTTCGGAAATCTGCATCGACAAGCTGTTCTCGCCGGACGGACCGACCGGCCGGCTGGGGTTGGTCGAGTTCCGCGGCTTCGAGATGCCGCCCAACGCGCGCATGAGCCTCGCGCAGCAACTGCTTGTTAGGGCGATCATTGCCCGCGCGTGGAAGAGCCCGCTCGACGGCCGCTTCGTGCGCTGGGGCACGTCGCTGCACGACCGCTTCATGCTGCCGCATTATGTCTGGGCCGATTTCCTCGACGTGCTCGACGACCTCAAGCTCAATGGTTTCGAATTCAGGCCCGAATGGTTCGACGCCCAGCTCGAATTCCGCTTCCCGTTCTGCGGCGAGGTTCAGCATGCCGGCATCAAGCTGGAACTGCGGCAGGCGCTCGAACCCTGGCATGTCATGGGCGAACAGGGCGCGATCGGCGGCACCGTGCGCTTCGTCGATTCCTCGGTCGAACGGCTGCAGGTCAAGACTGAAGGGCTGAACCCGGAGCGCCATGCGGTCGTCTGCAACGGCCGTATCGTGCCGATGAAGGTGACGGACAACCGCGAAGTGGCGGTGGCGGGCGTCCGCTTCAAGGCCTGGCAACCGGCATCGGGCCTGCATCCGGCGCTGCCGGTCAACACGCCGCTGGTGTTCGATATCTATGACCGCTGGTCGGGCCGTGCGGTCGGCGGCTGCGTCTACCATGTCGCTCATCCCGGCGGGCGCAATTACGATACCTTTCCGGTCAATGGCAACGAGGCGGAAGCTCGGCGGCTCGCCCGCTTCGAACCGCGCGGCCATACGCCATCCGCCTATGTGATCCATGAGGAACAACCGGCGGAAGATTTCCCGATGACCCTTGACCTTCGGCGGCCGGCAAGACTCTGATCAGCGATGGCAAAGGGGAATCACAAGAGGGTACGCGGCAAGCCGCAGATCCACAGCCTGCTGGAGCACTACCAGCCGATCGACGGCGTCGTCGACGAGATGGTCGATGCGTCAGGCAATCCCCGCCCGGTCTGGAAGCACTTCATCGAAGCGCTCGACGAGCTGGGGCCTGAGAAACTCGGCCAGCGTTTCGCCCGCGCCGACCAGTATCTGCGCGACGCCGGCGTCTACTACCGCGTCTACGACAAGGCCGGCGCCAATGAGCGCGAATGGCCGCTGGCGCATGTCCCGGTTCTCATCGAGGAGAGCGAGTGGGCTGCGATCAGCGCCGGCCTCGTGCAGCGCGCCGAGTTGTTCGAGGAAACCATCGCCGATATCTACGGACCCAACCGGCTGGTCGAAAAAGGTATCCTGCCGGCGGGATTGATCGCGGCCAGTCCGGAATATTTGCGGCCCGTCGTTGGCACCAGGCCGGCCGGCGGCCATTTCCTGCATTTCTGCGCCTTCGAGCTCGGCCGCGGGCCTGATGGCCAGTGGTGGGTGCTGGGCGATCGCACCCAGGCGCCGTCCGGCGCCGGCTTTGCGCTGGAGAACCGCGTCGCCACCACACGTGCGCTGTCCGATATCTATGGCGAGATGCATGTGCATCGCCTTGCCGGCTTTTTCCGCCGTTTTCGCGATGCGCTGATCGGCATGGCCAAGGAAACCGATGGCCGCGTCGCCATTCTGACGCCGGGGCCGCTCAACGAGACCTATTACGAACATGCCTACATCGCCCGTTATCTCGGCATCATGCTGCTCGAAGGCGAGGATTTGACCGTTTCCGGCGGCCGGCTGATGGTGCGCACAGTTTCCGGCCTGATGCCGATCAGCGTGTTGTGGCGGCGGCTCGATGCCGCCTTCGCCGACCCGCTCGAACTGCGCCCGGATTCGCAGATCGGCACGCCGGGCCTGGTCGAAGCGATCCGCCAGGGCGCGGTTGCGACCGTCAATGCGCTGGGCTCCGGTCTGATGGAGACGCGCGCGCTGCTCGCCTTCCTGCCCAAGATTTCACGTGCCTTGCGGGGTGAGGAATTGCTGCTGCCAAGCGTCGCGACATGGTGGTGCGGGCAAGCAACCGAACGCGCGCATGTGCTGGCCAATATCGATCGCATGGTTATCGGGCCGGCGCTGTCGACGAGACTTGCCTTCGAGGATGACGAACAGACGAAGCTCGGCTCGGCGCTGTCCGCCGGCGAGCGGGCGGAGCTGGTGGCGCGCATCGAACGCTATGGCGGCGACTTCGTCGGCCAGGAAGCGGTGACGCTTTCGACGACGCCCGTCTATGTCGGCGGCTGGCTGGAGCCGCGGCCGGCGAGCCTGCGCGTCTATCTGGCGCGCACGCCGGACGGCTGGACGGTGATGCCGGGCGGTTTTGCCCGCGTCGGCCTGTCGCTCGACCCGACGGCGATCGCCATGCAGCGTGGCGGCCAGGCAGCGGATGTCTGGGTTGTCAGCGACAAACCGGTAGAGCGCGAGACGCTGTTACCGCAAGAAGGCGACAGCTTTACCCGCACTAGGCCCGGCAGCCTGCCCAGCCGTGCGGCGGAAAACCTGACCTGGCTCGGCCGTTACATCGAGCGCTCCGAAGACACGGTGCGCATCCTGCGCGCCTACCATGTGCGGCTGGCCGAGACCTCCGACCCGGACATGCCGCTGCTCGCCGACATCAGGGATTATCTCGAACCTTTCGGCATCGACGTCGAGACGGCGATCCCGTCAGGATTGATCGGCACGCTGGACAGTGCGGTCTACAGCGCCGGGCAGATCCGCGACCGCTTCTCGCCCGATGGCTGGCTGGCGCTGAAGGACCTGTCGAAGACCATCCATCAGTTCGCAACGACGGTGGCGCCTGGCGACGACGCGACCCGGGCGATGACGGTCATTCTGCGCAAGCTTGCCGGCTTTTCCGGCCTGCTGCACGAGAACATGTACCGCTTCGCCGGCTGGCGTTTCCTCGAGATCGGCCGCCGGCTGGAGCGCGGCATCCAGATCGCCCGCACACTGTCGCGGCTGACCAGCGCCAAGGCGCCGGACGGGGCGCTCGACATGATGCTGGAGATCGGCGACAGCGTGATGACCCACCGCCGGCAGTATCCGGTGCAGGCCGGCCGGCGCACGGTGATCGATCTCCTGGCGCTCGACCCGCTCAATCCGCGCTCCATCCTGTTCCAGCTCGAAAGGCTGAAGGCCGAGATCGGCCTGTTGCCGCCGCTCGGCGGGGAGGGGCACATGTCGCCGGCGGCGAAAGAGATCCTGCAGCTCAACACCCAGATCGCCATCAAGGAGCCTTCGGATATGACGGCAAAGGCGCTGGACGAGCTCGCCTACGAAATCGGCGGCCTCTACAACAGCCTTGCCAAAGCCTATTTCGGATAACGCATGCTCTACGATATCAGGCTTCATCTCCACTACGACTACGCTGCCGCTGCTGGCGGCGGTCGTCATCAAGTGCGGGTACTGCCGTCGACGATATCGGGCGTGCAGCGTGTCATCGCCGCATCCTTGTCCTTTGCGCCGGCGCCCAGCGAGCGTTCCGACTTTTCCGATTTCTTCGGCAACAACGTCACCTCGATCGCCTTTCGCGACGCTCATGACGCGCTCGACATAAGGATGAGCGCACGCGTCTCGGTGTCGCGGCCCGAGCCCGGGCTCGACGTGTCGCCCGATATTGGCCGGCTCAGGCAGGAGCTCGCCGCGGTGCGGTCGCTGGCGCCTGATACACCGCACCATTTCCTGACGGCCAGCACCCATGCCGGTATCGATGGTGCGATCACCACCTACGCGCGGGACAGCATAGCCGGCTCTGCCGCCAGCACGGCCATGAACCTGTGCAATCGGATCCATCGCGATTTTACCTATGACGGCGAGGCAACCACGGTGCGGACCCGGGCCAGCGATGCCTTCAAGCTGAAGCGCGGCGTCTGCCAGGACTTTTCGCACATCATGATCGCCGGCCTGCGCGGGCTCGGCATTCCGGCTGGTTATGTCAGCGGATTCCTGCGCACCATCCCGCCGAAAGGCAAACCCCGGCTGGAAGGCGCCGATGCCATGCATGCCTGGGTCAAGGTCTGGTGCGGACGCGATGCCGGCTGGCAGGAATTCGATCCGACCAACGGCATGCGGGCCAGCAATGACCACATCACGGTCGGTTACGGCCGCGACTATTCGGACGTGGCGCCGATCGTTGGCGTGCTCAAGACCACTGGGGGACAGGTCGGCGAGCAAGCTGTCGATGTCATTCCGGTCGTGCTCGAAAAGGCCTGAAAGCAGGCCGCACCCGTAGCGGTTTCTTCGCAGCAACTCCGGATGGACAAGACTGCTTCTCAAACACCGATGTGGCCGCTAATCTGCATTCGTTTCGAAGTGGACGATAATTGTATTCTTAAGTGCGTGGCGCGGGGTTTTTGTATTGAGAGCGATCAGCGTCGTCATTCCTGCCTGCAACGCGGCGGCGACCATCGCGGCGACGCTGGCGTCGCTTCGCAGCGAGGCCGAGATCATCGGCGAGATCCTGCTGGTTGACGATGCATCGACCGACGGCACGGCAACTGTCGCGCAGGAGGCCGCGGCGAGACTGTCGTTGCCGTTGCGTGTGCTGCCGGCCAGTTGCCGCGATGCCGGCGATGCCCGCAATGCGGCGCTGGTGGAGGCGGCCCATCCCTGGGTATACCTGATCGATGCCGACGACCTGCATCTGCAAGGCGGATTGCGCTCGCTGCTCCGGAAGGCGGAGGAGCAGCCGAAAGCCGATATGATCGTGGGCGCCTACCGGCGACGGGTGAACGGCCAGGATCGACAGATCAAGGTGCCAAACGGCTATCGGGCTGCGTGCCTGGCAAACGCTTCGGCCTATGTGAAAGGCGACATACGGTCGGTCGCCGTGGGCAGCGTCCTGGCATCCCGATCGCTGATCGGCGAGACGAGATTCCCGGTCGGATTGGCTTATGACGAGGATACGCTGTTCTGGGCGCGGCTGATGAGCAAGGCATCGCTGGCCATGGTTTCGCAACCCGTCATGGTCTATGAGGTTTCGCCGGTGCGTTCCGACGATCGCTTTGCGATCAACCCGGTACGGCGCTTCCTGGATTGGCGCCGACAATTGCGCACGCTTACCGACTGCAACATCCCGATGTCGGCGCTCAAGACCAGGGAAGGGCTTGTCGCCCTCAAGATCGCCCGGGTCCACTATGCGCGCGGCGACCTGGACACCGCGGCACGCTTCCTGGCGGTGGCAGCGGCCGCGCCGAAGCGGCGCTCGGAAGCCTGGCGCTGCCTGCGCTACAGGTTCAAGCTTGCGGCGCGGCGGCGTTTGTCCGCGCAGTCGATCCAGCTGCAAGGCGCTCTGTAGGCGCCAGCCCCCCGGGACCAACACTACTTCGCCGCCACAGGCTTTTCGGACGGCGTGTGGAACCAGCAATCTACCAACAGCTTATCTACGGATATTTGTGTGGAGCTGACATGCTGCAAAAATCCGGATTGTCGCCCGGCCGGCCGGCTGACGAAGACGCTGGGCCGAAAAATGGCGCGCCGAAGAACGAGGCGCAAAGCTCGGCCGATCATGCGTCGCTCACCTATGTCAGCGATGCCGAGCCCGGTATCCGGCGGCTAAAGACGGGCAAGGGGTTTTTCTACAAGGGTCCGGACGGGCGGGCGGTTCCAGGCGCCACCAGGGCGCGCATCGAGGCGATCGTCATTCCGCCGGCCTGGACGGATGTGTGGATTTCGCCCGACGCCGACGGCCATATCCAGGCAACCGGGAGGGACCAGCGCGGACGCAAGCAATACCGCTACCATCCCCAATGGGCCGAAGAACGCGACGGCGCCAAATATTCGAGCCTTGTCACCTTTGCCGAAAGCCTGCCGGATCTACGGCGCAGGATCGACAGCGATCTGCGCCGTCGCGGCCTGCCGCTCGAGCGTGTCGTCGCCGCGGTCGTCTGGCTGCTTGACAACACGATGATCCGGGTCGGCAATTCCGCCTACGCTCGCGACAACAAGAGTTTCGGGCTGACCACATTGCGCGACCGCCACGTCGATATCGTCGGCTCAAGCCTTCGGTTTGCCTTCAAGGGCAAGTCCGGCAAGGAGTGGAAGCTGAAGCTGATCGACCGCCGCATCGCTGGAATCGTGCGTGGCGCGCAGGACCTGCCTGGCCAGAAGCTGTTCCAGTATCTCGATGAGGACGGCGACAGGCGGCCGGTCCGCTCCGAGGACGTCAACCGCTATATCCGCGATGCTACCGGCGATGCGTTCAGTTCGAAGCATTTCCGCACTTGGGGCGGCACCATCCATGCAGCCTCGCTATTTGCACAGACGGAATTGCCGCAAAGCCAGGCGCAGCGAAAGCGGCTGATGAACAGCGTCATCGACAAGGTTGCCGAGCGGCTGGGCAACACGCGTGCCGTCTGCCGCAAATGCTACATCCATCCGCAGGTCTTCGACGCCTGGTCAGAGGGGCGATTGCTGGACGAAATGGCGCAGGCCAACAAGCGCAAGCGCTCCGTCGATGGTCTCGATGACGAGGAAGCTCTCGTGCTGCGATGGCTGAAGATGCGCGGAAGCTGACTGGTGGCGACCGGCGGTCGCCAAATCCGCCGCATCGGGATTTTTTTATCGACGTCGTGTCGGGATCGGTCTTACTGTTTCGTCCTTTGACAGAGAAAAGGACCAGCCATGCTCTACGCAATCCTCTGCTATGCTTCCGAAGATGTCGTCTGCTCCTGGAGCAAGGCACAGGACGACGAGGTCATGGCCAATCTCCTCGACGTTCAGGACAAATATGCCAAGGCCGGCCGGCTTGGCCCGGTGGCGCGGCTTTTGCCGACGACCGCCGCGACGACCCTGAGGAAGGTCAAGGGCGAAGCGGTCGTCATCGACGGACCGTTTGCCGAGACCAAAGAACAATTCCTCGGCTTCTACACGCTCGAATGCGCCGATCTCGATGAGGCTGTCGAGTTCGCTCGCGAGCTTTCCGAGGTCAATCCGAGCGGCGGCTCCTACGAGATCCGGCCGGTCTCGATCTTCAATCCCGCCAAGGTTTCCGCATGACCGAACTCGCCTGGATCAGCTCGGCGATCAGCGCCGCCCGCCCGCAGGCGATGGGCGCGCTGCTGCGTTATTTCCGCGATCTCGATACGGCGGAGGAAGCTTTCCAGGATGCGTGCCTCAGGGCCATCAAGAACTGGCCGCAGAACGGGCCGCCGCGTGATCCCGCGGCCTGGCTGATCTTTGTCGGCCGCAACAGCGGCATCGATGCCGTGCGCAAGCGCGCCAAGCAGGCGCCGATGCCGGAGGAAGACCAGATTTCTGACCTGGAAGACGCTGAGAGCGATATCGCCGAGCGGCTGGACGGGGCGCATTACCGCGATGACATTCTGCGGCTGCTGTTCATCTGCTGCCATCCCGATCTGCCGGCAACGCAGCAGATCGCGGTGGCGCTGCGGATTGTCTCGGGCCTCACCGTCAAGCAGATCGCACGCGCCTTCCTGGTCGGCGAAAGCGCCATGGAGCAGCGCATCACCCGCGCCAAGGCGCGCATTGCGGACGCCGGCGTGCCGTTCGAGACTCCGGGTGCCGTCGAGCGCTCCGAGCGGCTCGCCGCTGTCGCCGCCATGGTCTACCTGATCTTCAACGAGGGCTATTCGACCAACAGCGGCGAGGCGCCGGCTCGCGCGCCGCTGTGCGAAGAGGCGATCCGGCTGGCACGGCTGTTGTTGCGGCTGTTCCAGACCGAGCCGGAGATCATGGGGCTGACGGCACTGCTGCTTCTGCAGCATGCGCGCGCACCGGCTCGATTTGACCAGAGCGGCGAGATCGTACTGCTCGAAGATCAGGATCGTAGCCTGTGGAGCCGCAAGATGATTGATGAGGGGCTGGCGCTGGTCGACAAAGCGCTGCGGCATCGCAAGCCCGGCCCCTATCAGGTGCAGGCGGCTATTGCCGCGCTGCATGCGCGGGCCGAAAGGGCCGAGGACACCGACTGGAACGAGATCGACCTGCTCTACCGCTTGCTCGAGCAGATGCAGCCATCACCGGTGGTCACGCTCAACCGGGCCGTCGCGGTCTCCAAGGTGCGTGGACCGGCAGAGGCGCTCGCCATGATCGAGCCGCTGGAAGACCGGCTTTCCGGCTATTTCCATTTCTTCGGCCTCAAGGGTGGCCTTTTGATGCAGCTTGACCGGGGCGAGGAGGCGCGCGTCGCCTTCGACCGCGCCATTGCGCTTGCCAACACGGCGGCGGAAGCGGCCCATATACGCATGCATATCGACCGGCTGATGAAGGACGGTGCCGTGCACGCGCCGGCGAAAAAGGCAAACTGAGCGTCATCTGCCCATCTGGCTCAATCGTGTAGCTTGGGCTTGGACCATGCCGGGGTGGCGATTTTCCCCTGAAACGAGTAATGCCACGCCATGACTGTGCCTGAAGTGCCTTTCGGTACGCGGGCGACACGGCGAAGGCTTAACCCAGCGCCAAATAATGGCGACGGGATCTGAAAGGGACAAAAATGACGATAGCGAAGGAAACGGCCGAGCTTCTGGCTAATCTGGGTGTGGCCAAGGAGGCGCTTGTCAGCGGCGACCTGATCGTGCGCAGCCCTGTGACGGGCGAGCAGATCGCGGCGCTGAAGACGATCTCGCCGGCTGACGCGGCCAAGGTGATCGATGCCGCGCACAAGGCCTTCCAGGCGTGGCGGATGGTGCCGGGACCGAGACGTGGCGAGCTGGTGCGGCTGCTCGGCGAGGAGCTGCGTGCGCACAAGGCCGAGCTTGGCCGGCTGGTCTCGATCGAGGTCGGCAAGATTCCGTCCGAGGGGCTTGGCGAAGTGCAGGAGATGATCGACATCTGCGATTTCGCCGTCGGCCTCTCCCGGCAATTGTACGGCCTGACCATTGCCACCGAGCGCCCCGGCCACCGGATGATGGAAACCTGGCATCCGCTCGGCGTCGTCGGCGTCATTTCCGCCTTCAACTTCCCGGTCGCGGTGTGGTCGTGGAACGCAGCGCTGGCGCTGGTCTGCGGCGACGCGGTGGTGTGGAAGCCTTCGGAGAAGACGCCGCTGACCGCACTTGCCTGCGAGGCGATCTTCAAGCGTGCGGTCACGCGCTTCGGCGCGGACGCACCGCAAGGCCTGGCGCCGGTGCTGATCGGCGACCGCGCCGTCGGCGAGATCCTGGTCGATCACCCCAAGGTGCCGCTGGTTTCGGCCACCGGCTCGACACGCATGGGCCGCGACGTCGGCCCGCGCCTGGCCAAGCGCTTTGCGCGCGCCGTGCTGGAGCTTGGCGGCAACAATGCCGGCATCGTCTGCCCGACAGCCGATCTCGACATGGCGCTGCGCGCCATCGCCTTCGGCGCCATGGGTACGGCGGGACAGCGCTGCACGACGCTGCGCCGCCTGTTCGTGCATGACAGCGTCTATGACGCCCTGGTTCCACGTCTCAAGAAGGCTTACGAAAGCGTGTCGGTCGGCAATCCGCTGGAGACCTCCTCGCTGGTCGGGCCGCTGATCGACAAGGCGGCCTTCGACGCCATGCAGAAGGCATTAAAAGAAGCTGCCACCCATGGCGGCAAGGTGACCGGCGGCACACGGGTCGAGAACGGTCACCCGGATGCCTATTACGTGCATCCAGCGTTGGTCGAAATGCCCAAGCAGGTGGCCCCTGTCACGGAAGAGACCTTCGCGCCGATCCTCTATGTGATGAAATATTCGGATTTCGACGCCGTGCTCGACGAGCACAATGCGGTGGGAGCCGGCCTGTCGTCATCGATATTCACCCGTGACCTGCAGGAATCCGAGCGCTTCCTCGGTGTCGACGGGTCGGACTGCGGCATTGCCAATGTCAACATCGGCACCTCGGGCGCCGAGATCGGCGGTGCCTTCGGCGGCGAAAAAGAAACCGGCGGCGGCCGCGAGAGCGGCTCCGATGCGTGGAAGGCCTATATGCGGCGCGCCACCAACACGGTGAACTATTCCAAGGCGCTGCCGCTCGCCCAGGGCGTCTCGTTCGATATCGACTGAGGCCGGAGGTCTGATCGCCCGGCGATCAGGTCGCGCAAGTCGACGGCGCGCAAACCGCCGTGACGCTGGACAGTCTTTCGCGCTTGTCCAGCGTCGGCTTCTCATAGACTTTCTTCATGCAGGTTCCTCTCCGAACAGGTGCCGCGCAAGCAGCGGCAAACCTGTGGGAAACCATATCACGTTTTCGTACCGCCCGCGCGGGGGGGCGAACAGACCCGGCGGCGGTCAATCGCCGGCAGCGGCCGGTGGAAAACAGGCGTTGAAGGCGGCATCGACAATGGCCAGCTTGGCGGCCTGGACGGTCATGTACTCCTGATAGAAGGTGTTCGACACCCACATCACCGAATGGCCGCGCGGGCCGAGCCAGCCGATGCTGCCGAGTTCCTCGGCGGCGCGCAGCTTGCGGGCCAGGTGGGTCCGCGAGAGCTTGAGCCATTTGGCGAAATCTCCGATCGAAACCACGCTCGTTGGAATCTGTTCCAGGCCGGCATGATCGGGGTCGATGCCCGACATCAGCCAGTCCATGACGATGCCGCCATTGTTGAGCCAGATGAACAGGGAGAATGTCTGGTTGGGCTCGCGCACCGGCTTGGAGGCAAGCAGGCCGTCCGCCACCAGAGGCTGCAGCCTGGCAACCATCTCGGGGTGTTCCAGGAACCTGGCCAAGCGGTCAGCGCCGTCGAGATGGTCCAGCGTCTGCAGATGGGCAAGGACCCAACCGGTAAAAGTCTGCACGGTTGCCGCCGTCGGCTGCAAGGGGTGCGTACGGCCGTCCCCGCCCGACACATACTCGGCAATGTGGTAGTGCAGCATCTCCTTGATGAAGGCGTCCGCCGTGTTGCGGCTGGCCACAGCGTGCCGGTGCACGAACTCGATGAAACGCGATACCGTCAACTCCTTGCGGCGGTCGTTCGGGTCGCGCCTGAAATGCATGGCAAGGCCGACATGGCCCATCAGCCAACGCTGCTGCGTGGCGAAAATGGAAGCCAGCCGCGGGCTCTCTTCATAGATACGGATCAGCGCCAGCGACTGTGCCCGAACATGGCGATGCAGGGCCGGATGGCCGGCAATGTCTTCCAGATTCAGCGCCATCCTCCTCATGTTCCGATTCAACTCCAAACGCGGAGTTGCGTTCCACATTTTTCAGCCTTCCACAGCCGTGTCCAGAGGGTACCAAAGTTGGAGAAGAGGCCTGTCCGATAGCGGCCGGTTCATGGCGCAGCGTGCTAACTGATTGCTATGGCCAGAGCATAGGAGACATCGCGTCCGCTGTCGCGTCGGCTCAGTAGGTTTTTGCCTTCTTCTATATGCTGTCGGAAAACCGGCGCCCCCGAAAATCACCGGAGGCGCCGTGCGATCATTGTCGGCCTGCGTCAGCCGTTTGGATAATAGCCGCCATCGGCACCGTCGCCGATGTAGAAGCCGCCGCCTGAATCATCCTGCAGTCGCTGATCCAGGTTCTCGATCTGGCTGAGCAAACCTTGGTACGCGCCGCCGCCCGTGGCCGAGCGATGGATGCTGTCGGCCCTCATCATCAGATCGTGCTCCTGCTCAGGGGTGATCGCCTTGGCATCCCTTGCCTCGATAATCCCCTGCTTCACGCCCTGCAACTGGTCGAGGACCGCTCTTGGCTCGACAGACATGCCCTGCGGTTCGACCCTGTGGCGGTGTACCGCGTAAGCACTCGATAGCGGCACCGCCGCCAGTAGCGATGCGATTGCTATGATCCTCGGTGTGAAATTGCGCATGGTCGCGCCTCCCTTCAACGGGAAAAGCGGTATGGATATCGCTTTCCGGACACGGGCCGTCCGCTCCGTCGCGTCGCGATGATCCTTGCCATCGCCGGCGGTTCGTGGCCCGCAATTTCCATATAGGGGTGTTCCAATCCGTTAGACGGCAAGGAACGGAAAGTTGACAGATTGTGATCGCTGAGAGACCCGGCATGTCATGCCGTCTCATTCTCCCTGTTGCAGGCTTTGCGACCATGCGTGCCGCGGCGATGACCGCAGCTATGGTCTTGGCGCCGGTGCCGCCACAGCCCGGCAGCGGGCGTGCTGGCTACATGCGCATCAGCAGGCCGCCGTCGACGGCGAGTTCGATGCCGGTGATGTAACTCGCCGCGTCGGAAAGCAGGAACAGGGCCGCGTTAGCCATGTCCTGCGGCGTGCCGATGCGGCCGAGCGGCGCGTAGCTCGCAACGGCCGAGCGCTTCTCCTCGGTGTCCCAGCGCGCCTGCAACGGGGTTAGCGCCATGCCGGGGCAGATGGCGTTGGAGCGGATGCGCTCACCGGCCAGCTGCATGGCGAGCGATTTCGAGAGTGCGCAGACCCCGGCCTTGGATGCCTGATAGGCGTCCTGCGGGTTGGCGTCGCCGCGATACCACTGGATGGTCGAGAAATGCACCATGGCGCCGCCGCGTCCGCCCGAGCGCATATGCGGGACGACCGAGCGCGCCGTGTGTACGAAGGATTTCAAATTGATCCTGAACACCTCGTCCCAGACGTCGAGATCCATCTCGAGGGCGGACTTGTCGCGACCGAACCACAGCACGCCGGCGACATTGGCGAGATAGTCGATGCCGCCGCGCTCGCGGCCCGCCGTACCGATCGTCTGTTCGACAAAGGCGGCGTCGGTGAGGTCGCCCTGCGCGAAGGTGAGCCTGTCGTCGTAAGAAGCGAGGGAGGCCGGCCGGGCCTTCACGTCGATGGCGGTGACGGAGGCGCCGGCATCGAGCAGCGCCAGCGTGATCGCCTCGCCCATGCCGCCGCCTGCGCCGGCGACGACCGCATGCCTGCCGGTGAAATCGTAAGCGATCATCTGAACCCCTCGTCTGCTTCTGCCGAAATGCCGATCGAAAGGACAATAGGGGCGGACTAAAAATCCATCAAGCGGTATTAGAAAAAATTTGCCAAAATGGAAAATCGCGATATCGTACCCAAAGTGACCCCTCAGCTCGGATGGATTTCAACAGCATGAACCTGCATTCCGGCGCGCGGACCTTTTCCGTGACTTCTCCCGTCGACGACTCGATCTATACGACGCGCTCTTATGCGGACGGTTCCACCATCGAGGCAGCGCTGACCCGGGCGCGTGCAGCCCTGCCATCCTGGCGGCGGACGAAGCTGGCCGAGAGGCTGGCGATCCTGCTGCGCTTCGGCGAGGAGATGAAGGCGCGGGCAATGCCGCTGGCCGAGATGGTGGCGTGGCAGATCGGCCGGCCGCTGTGGCAGGCCGACGAGACGCCGCGCCTGGCGCTGGTGGGACAATTGCTTGCCGACATCGCACCGGAAGCGCTGGCCGATGTGCCATATCCTTCGGATGAGACCATCCGCCGCTATGCCAAGCCGGTGGCGGGCGGCTTGCATCTGTCGATCTGCGCCTGGAACTATCCGACCGCCATGCTCGGCTATCTTGTGACCGCGCCGCTCGCCGCCGGTAATGTGGTGATCTTCAAGCATTCACCGCAGACGCCACTGATTGCCGAACTGGCGGAAGAGGCCTTCCGTGCCGCCGGCGGCCCCGAGGGCGTGTTCCAGAGCTTGCATCTCGATCATGCCGATGCCGAGCGCTTGATCTCGTCAGGCGCCTTCAACGCGGTGAATTTCATCGGTTCGGTCAATGGAGGCCGGCGCGTCCATGCCGCCGCCGCTGGCACCTTCACGCAGGTTCATCTCGAACTCGGCGGCAAGGATCCGACCTATGTCCGCGCCGATGCCGACCTCGAGGCAACGATCCCGCAGATCGCCGAGGGCACCTATTCCAATGCCGGCCAGTCCTGCTGCTCGGTCGAGCGCATCTATGTCGACAAGGCGATCCATGACCGCTTCGTCGAAGCGCTGGTCGCCGAGACGGCGAAATGGACGATTGGACATCCCTTTGACGAGAAGCCGATGGTTGGCCCGGTGGTGCGGGCGAGTGCCGCCGACACGATCCGCGATCTCACCGAGCAGGCGGTGCGGGCAGGGGCCCGGCGCCTGATGCCGCGAGACGGCACGCTCAAGGCCTCTGGCCTCGGCGCCGCCTATGTCGCGCCAGAAGTGCTGGTCGGTGTCGACCACAGCATGCAGATCATGCGCGACGAGCTGTTCGGGCCGGTGGCCTGCATCCAGTCCGTCGGCAGCGATGACGAGGCGATCCGTCTGTTGAACGACAGCGATTTCGGCCTCAGCGCCTCGATCTGGACCCGGGATATCGATCGCGGCGTGGCGCTGCTTGACGAGGTCGAGGCCGGCACGGTGTATCTCAACCGCTGCGACCACGCCGACCTGCATCTGCCCTGGGGCGGCATCAAGAATTCCGGCCTCGGCCGCACCAATGGCCGCGCCGGCCTGGCGGAGGCGACAGCGGCGAAGGCCTACCATGTCCGCTCCGTCATCGGCTGATCTAGAGGTGGCCCGGTGAACGCCGCGAGCCTTGCAGGGCTTGATGATGGAGCAATCGCCGCGCTGGCCGCCGCCAGCGTCGAGCGGCTGCGGATCGAGGCGGCAAGCCCCTATATGCTGATCGCCGAACATGCGGGCAATCTGGTGCCCGCGCCATGGCATGACCTTGGCCTCGCAGCGCCCTATCTCGGCACACATTTCGCTGTCGATATCGGTATCGATGCCTTGACGCGCCGGCTGTCGCGGACATTGCGAGCGCCGGCCGTGGTTGCTCATTATTCGCGGCTGTTCCTCGACTACAACAGGCCCGCCGGTGAATGGGATTTCATGCGCCCGGACCTCGGCGGCATTCCGGTGCCCGGCAATCTCGCACCCGATGCAGTCGATGTCAGGCTGCGCAAGATGATCGCCTGGGCGCCGGTCGAACAGGCTGTTATCGAGGCCGCTGCGGGCCGGCAGGCGCTGATCTCTGTGCATTCCTTCACCCCGGTGATGGGCGGTGTCAGGCGCAATGTCGACATCGGCGTGCTATGGCGGGAGCCATCTCCCTTCGTCACCTCGGTGTTGAAAACGCTTGGCGCGCGGGGTGCCGAGGCTGGGTTGAGGATCGGCGACAACGAGCCGTATGACTGGCGCCAGGCCGTTGGCTACACGCTGAACCGGCACGGGCTGGAGCAGGGCAGGCCTTGCCTCTATCTCGAAGTCCGCAACGACTTGCTTTCCGATCCGGAAACATTCGAGCTCGTCAGCCGCACCTTGGAGGATGTCTTTGCCACCGTCGCGATGTCGCTATGGCCGAAACCAGCCGTAGCCGTCTAAGGCGACTCGCCGAACGGCGAACCGCTTTATCTCTTTGTTTTGACGCAATTCCCCAGGAAAAGTGCGATGGGCTTTTCCCGGGAAAACCGCCGCACACTTTTCCTGGAATTGTTCTAGAGGCTGGACGCCCCAAGGCCGCCCGGCTAGAGCTTGTCAAATTGGAAACACGACAGCCAAGGGCGCGGACGATGCAGGGCAATGTGGGCAGCAAGATCCGCGATGCGCGCAAGGAGCAGAACATCACGCTGCGCGATCTCAGCGAACGCTCCGGTCTTTCGGTTTCACAATTGTCGAAACTGGAGAACGGCAAGGCCCGGCTGACGGTCGACGTCGCGCTGATGATCGCCGGGGTGCTGCATGTGCCGGTGGCCTCCTTCCTGTTCAGTCCGAAGCCGGGCATGCAGGCGCGGCGCTCGATCACGCGCGCCGGCAGCGGCATCCTGCACCAGGGCAACGCGATGGAATTCGAGGTCCTGTGCAGCGATTTTCGCGACAAGACCAACATTTTCTGGCGTGTCACGCTGCGCGCGAGGAGCTTCGAGGAGAACGGCGGCTGGCGCAGCCATTCGGGCGAGGAATTCATCCACGTGCTGAGCGGCAGCCTGGAACTGCACACGATCCATTATGACCCCACAGTGCTGCAGCCGGGCGATAGCATCCTTTTCGACGGCGAAATGCAGCATGCCTATATCGCGCTGGGCGACGAGCCGGTGATCATGCTGATGTCGAACACCGTGCCGCGCGACGGGCTGCCGGCCGGAGCCGGGGTCTGATCCCGGCCTGACCGGAATCCGGGCTCGAAAGTTCGAGCCCTCTAAGAATATTTTCTAAAATGGAAAAAAATACTTGTTATGGAAAAGTCCGGGGTCTAGCATCCTGTTGACCGGCCGACAGGAGAAATAGCCATCGGCCGGATGGGAGATGTGACCGATGCTGTCGGTTGAGGCAGTCAGCAAGACTTTTGGCGGCGTGCGGGCGTTGCGCAGTGCCTCGCTGGCCTGCGAGGCCGGCGAGATCCTCGGCCTGATCGGCCCCAATGGCGCCGGAAAATCGACCCTGGTCAATGCCATCTCCGGCGTGCTCAAGCCGGACACCGGCAGTGTCAGGCTGGCGGGCAAGGAGATCACCGGCCACGGTCCTGAATATTGTGCGCGAGCCGGCGTCGCGCGTACGTTCCAGACCATCCGCCTGTTCAAGGATTTGACCGTTCGGCAGAATGTCGAGGTCGCTCATATCACCTGCCAGGCGGTTCGGCCGGAAGCGGCGGCACGCATCGGCGTCGATCAGCTGCTTGCCCAGTATCAGTTGGACGGCTTCGCCGACGTTCCGGCCGGCACGCTGTCCTATGGCAGCCAGCGCCGGCTCGAAATCGCCCGCGCGCTGGCGTTGGGTCCATCGCTGCTGCTGCTCGACGAGCCGGCGGCGGGTCTCAATGAAGGTGAGTCCGAAACGCTCGCGGTGGCGATCGAGGGCATTCGCAGGGATGTCGGCTGCGCGACCATCGTCATCGATCATGATTTGCGCTTCATCAACCGGCTTTGCGACCGGCTCTGCGTCATGGACCAGGGCCAGGTGATCGCATCCGGGCAGACCGAAGCGGTGTGGCGCGATCCACGCGTCATCGAGGTTTATGTCGGGCAGTCCGAGACATCGTGACGGCGCCCCGCAACGTCAACAACAAGGGAGAAGGAGGGGTTCAATGGACAAGATGATTTTGGGGGCCGCGGTCGTGGCGGCGGGGCTTTTGCAGGTGACGCATGCCGGGGCCGCCGATTTGAAGATCGGTCTCGCGGTGGCGATGACCGGCACTTACGCGCCTTACAGCGAGGCCGAAGGGGCGCGCTGCATGGCCGACAAATTGAACAAGGCTGCAGGCGCCGGCGATCCCAAGGTCGAGCTGATGATCGAGGACAACCGCTCCGATCCGCAGCTTTCGGTGTCGCTCGGCCAGAAATTCCTCGATGCCGGCGCCCAGATCATTACCGGCGTGCCGTTCCCCGATGCGCTGATCCCGACGGCGCAGATCGCGGCGCCCTATGGCGCCACCGTGTTCTCGGCGCCGAACACGCAGCTCGAGATGCAGCAGGCCGGCCTCGACAATTTCATCGCGGGCGCGGTGCCCGATCCGATCAATGCGGCAGCGACCGCCAATGCGCTCTACGGCAAGGGCGCGCGCACCGTAGCGTTGATGGTCTCGCCCGATGCCGGTTCCTACTCGGAAAAGCTGCCGGAATGGTTCGGCGAGGTGTTCGAGCATCTCGGCGGCAAGGTCGTCTCCAAGCTCAACTATTCCTGGGGCACATCAGACTGGTCGCCGCAGATCGCCAGCATCAAGGCGTTGCCGCAGAAGCCGGACGCCATCCATATCTGCGGCGTGCTGCCGGATGTCGGCATTTTCATTCGCCAGTTGCGTGCCAATGGCTATGATGGCTGGGTCGCCGGCTGCGACGCCTTCGACGACAAGTCGCTGGAAGGTACCGTCGGTGATCCGGCATCGCTGGAGAAGGTGATGTTCGCCACCCATGGCGCGACGGGCGTCGACAGCCCGATCGACAAGTTCCTGGCCCAGTGCAAGGCCGACGGCTACAAGATCAACGGCATCTTCGACGCGCTTGGCGCAGACATGGTGCAGATCAGCTACGAGGCGGCGAAGAAGTCCGGCACGGTCGAGCCCGCCGCCTTGCGCGAGGCGATCCGTGCGCCGGGCGGCTATCCCGGGACCACGGCGCCGATCATCTCCTTTGCCGAGAAGAAGGGTTATCCGGTCAAGGCGGTGCCTGTGATGGGATTTGCGAACGGCAAGCGGGTGCTCATCACCGACACGCCGCCGAGCTTCGTTCCGGCACTGAACTGAGGCAGGTAGGTCAGGTGATGATGGATCGAGCCTTCGCAGTGCAGGCCTCGTCGTGCTGAGCGTCGACAATCTGGTCGTCCGCTACGGCGCGGTGAGCGCGGTGCGCGACCTCAGCCTGAAGGTCGGGCGGGGCGAACTCGTCGCCCTGCTCGGCCCCAACGGCGCCGGCAAGAGCTCGACCATCAACGCGCTGACCGGCCTGGTCACACCGGCTTCCGGCCGCATCGTTCTCGACGGCCAGGACATTTCGCGTGTCCGCACCGAGGATCGCATTCGCGCCGGCCTGACCTCCACCCCGGAAGGCCGGCACATCTTCGCCAATCTGACGGTCGGCGAGAACCTGCGGCTTGGTGCGGCGATACGGCGCGATCCCAAGGGCGTGCGCCAGGACATCGAGCGCTTCCTGGCGTTGTTTCCGGTGCTTTCCGAGCGCTACGGGCAGGCGGCCGGCACGCTGTCGGGCGGCGAGCAGCAGATGCTGGCCATCGCCAGGTCGCTGATGTCGCGGCCGAAGCTACTGTTGCTCGACGAGCCGTCGCTGGGGTTGGCGCCGAAGATCGTCGTGCAGATCTTCGATTTCATCGGCGAGCTGAAGGCGGAAGGGCTGACGCTGCTGGTGGTCGAGCAGAACGCCAGGCAGGCGCTGCGCTTCGCCGACCGCGTCTATGTCGTCAGTGCCGGCACGCTTCGCCATAGCGGGCCGCCGTCCAGCCTTGCCGACGAACACGGTCTCTTCAACCTCTATATCGGCGGGTAGGCGGCGACATGGATTATGCCTTGCAGCAGCTTCTCAATGCGCTGGCCTTCGGTGCGGAATATTCGCTGGTGGCGCTTGGCCTGGCGGTGGTGTTCTCGATCATGGGCCTGGTCAATTTCGCGCATGGCGAAATCATCGGCGTCTCGGCCTACAGCGTATTCCTGGCGGCCGCTCTCGGACTGACCTCGCCTATCGTCGCCGTGCTGCTTGCGGTTGCTGCCGCCGCCCTTGCGGCCGTCGCCTTCGAGCGTGTGGCGTTCCGGCCTGTGCGCTATGCGCCGACGACGACAGGACTGCTGACCGCCTTCGGCGTCTCGATCGTCGTGCAGAACCTGTTCATGCTGCTGATCTCGCCAAAGCCGCAATCGGTTTCGATCCTCAATGGGCTGAACCAGATGTGGTTCTTCGGCCCCTTCGCGGTGTCGTCGCTGCAGGTGATGGAGCTCATCGTCTCCGGCCTGACCATCCTAGCCCTGGTGCTCTTCCTCAACCGTTCGACGTTGGGCTTAGCCATCCGCGCGGCGTCGCGCGATTTCGCCACGGTGCGGCTGATGGGGATCAAGGCGAACCGGGTGATCGCCACGGCCTTCGCCATCTCCGGTGCGCTGGCCGGCATCGCCGCCGTCTTCATCATCGCGCGGCGCGGCAGCGTCTCGCCCGATCTCGGCTTCAGCCTGGTGCTGAAGGCGTTCGTCGCCTGCGTGATCGGCGGCTTCGGCTCGCTGGCAGGCGCTGCGGCCGGCGGCATGCTGCTCGGCTTCATCGAGGTCGGCCTGCTGGTTGCGTTGCCGCAGGAATATGGGGGCTTCAAGGACGCGCTCACCTACGTGATCATCGTCGCACTGCTTGTCTACCGGCCGGAAGGCCTGCTCGGCCAGCGGGTCGAACTCGGCGACAAGGAGATTTGAAGGTGGCGAGATTTGAGGTGTCGCAGGCAATCGAAGAGACCGCATCTCCGCCTGCTGCTGTCGCACAGCCCCGTGCTGCGCTGACGCGCTCGCTCATCGGTGGCCTGGTGACGTCGCTGCCGGTGCTGGTGGTCGGGCTGCTGATCCTGAATTTCGCACCGACCTACTACACCTATCTGGCGCTCGGCGCCTTCGTGAACCTGATCGTCGTCGTCGGCCTGCAGGTGTTCATGGGCAACAGCAACATCGCCAATCTCGGCCACAGTGCCTTTGTCGGCCTCGGCGCCTATGGCGTCGCCATCCTGTCGACGCCGCTGGCCATGAAGAAACTGTCGATCCCCAATGCGCCGTTCGGCTTCGCCACATTGCAACTCGATCCGGTGTCGTCGGCGCTCATCGCGCTCATCATGGTCGGCATCGTCGCCGCCGTCAGCGGTAAGGTGATCAGCCGCCTGTCGGGCGTCGCCGCGACCATCGTCAGCCTGGCGCTGCTGATCATCGTCCATTCGGTGTTTCTCAACTGGACCAACCTGTTTAAGGGCAACCAGGCCTTCTTCGGCATCCCGAAGGTGGTCGGCCTGCCCTGGATGATGGTGTTTTCGGTGGTGGTGATCGTGCTGGCGCGGCTGTTCAAGGACAGTCGCTGGGGCCTGCAGCTCCGCGCCAGCGCCCAGAGCCCGCAAGCAGCGGCAGCGCTCGGCATCGACGCCCGGCGCCTGCGGCTGATGTCATGGGTGCTGTCGGCGCTGATCTGCGGCCTGGCCGGCGTGCTCTACGCATATTTCGCCGGCACGATCAGTCCCAAGCTTTTCTACTTCCAGATGATCTTCAACACGCTGGCGATGCTGATCCTGGGTGGCATGGCGACGGTGACAGGCGCGGTCACCGGCGTGATCGTGCTTTCGGTTGGGCTCGAATTCATCCGCAGCATTGAATCCGGCGTGACGATCGCCGGCATCCAGCTGCCGCAATTGCTCGGGCTGTCCGGTGTGGCGCTTGGCGTCGTCATCGTGCTTTGCATGGCCTTTCGTCCGAGCGGCATCAGCGGCCGCTACGAGCTCGATGAACTGTTGTCGCGACTTTTCAGGCGCAACGCGAAATAGCGTAGCGTCTACCTCTTTCTTCTAACGCAATTCCGGACGGAAAACCGTCTCACGCTTTTCCTGGAATTGCTCCGAGTTTTCCTGGTGGAGGTCTGAACGTGGAATTTGAGGACAAGGCTGCAGAGTATGCGCCGAAGCTGGAGGCGCTGCAGCGCGAACTGGCGACGCGCGGCGTCGAATTCATCGAGGTGCATACAGTCGACACATCAGGCGCGTTCCGCTCCAAGATCACGCCGCTGAAGCTTTCGACCTATGGCGAATCCATCAACGCCATCCTTTATTGCGTCACCCATGGCGACGGCCAGCCGATGGGCGATGTCGCCTTCGCCTCGCCGAGCGCCAATGAGGAGAATGGCTTCCCCAACATCAAGGGGATCATCGATCCGGCGACGGTGGTCCAGCACGGCTGGAAGCCGAAATTCGCCTCGGCCATCACCAGCTCCTACATGCTAGACGGCGCGGTCTGTCCGTTCGATCCGCGCGGTGTGCTCGCCCGCGTCGAGGAACGCGCCAGGGCGCTCGGCTACGAGCCGATGATCGCGCTCGAGTATGAGTTCGGCATCTTCCACGCCGACCACGATCTGATGCGCGCCGGGCGCTACCGCGAGCTGAAGCCCTGGGGCCATTCGCTGATCAATTATGATCTGGTGCGCAGCGGTGAGTATCAGGATTTTGCCGCCGAATTCATCACCCGCATGAAGAGCATCGGCATCGGCGTCGCCTCGCTGGTCACCGAATATGGCTACGGCATGTATGAATATGCGCTGACGCCGAAATCGGCGCTGCAGGCGGCCGACGACGCTATGCGCGCCAAGTTGCATTTGCGCGAACTCTGCGCCGAGCGTGGCCTTGTCGCCACCTTCATGACGCGCTTCCAGCCGCCGGGCAAGGAAAGCGCCTGTGGGGCGCATCACCATGTCAGCCTGTGGCGCGACGGCAAGCCGGCCTTCGCCGCCGGTTCGAACCGGCTGACGCCGATCGCCGAAAAGTTCCTTGCCGGCGTGCTGAACCGGATGCAGGAAACGCATCTGCTGTTCCGGCCGACGGTCAATTCCTACCGCCGCTTCGATCGCGGTGCCTGGTCGCCGGAAGACGTCGCCTGGGGTTTCGAGAACCGTACAGCACCCATCCGCGCCATCACCACGCCGAATGACGGCGCCTGCCGGCTGGAGCACCGCGCGCCGGGCGCCGATATCAACCCGTATCTCTCGATTGCCGCGATCCTGGCAGCGGGCTGCGAGGGCATCGAGAAGGATCTGCCGCTCGAAGCGCCGGTGACGTCGAACCTGGCCAATCTCGACAAGCCAAAGCTGCCGCGCACGCTCAATGCCTCGATCGAGGCGTTCGCCACGTCCGATTTCTGTGCGGATGCCTTCGGCGAGGCCTTCCGCGACAATTATGCCGAGAGCCGGCGGGCCGAGCAGGCGGCATTCGACGCTTGGCAGGCGTCGCACATCACCGACTTCGAATGGCAGCGCTATTTCGTCAGCTGATCACGCCAGAGCGAAACCGGCCGGCTTTCGCTGGCCGGTTTATCTAGGCATCAGCCGCAGACGCGGACCTCCTCGATCACCCTGTGGTGGTGGCGCCAGTGCTTGACCAGTTCGATATGGCAGCGGTGATGCCGGTGGTGGCGGCGATACTCGCCATCGTTGTAGTCACCGTACTGCACGCTGCCGTTCTGATCGTCACCATACTGGTTGTCGTTGTTATACCGGTGATGGCGACGAACGACAATTTCGCCGTTGTCGGACTGATCGTCCTGTGAATACTGGTTGTTGTCGTCGGACTGGATAATCACGCTTGCGGCTTGCGTGGGTGCAATGACCGCAGCTGTCGCGGCAAATGCCAACATGGAAGCTAAAATCAGTTTTTTCATTTCATCCTCCTGCGAGTTAAAGACATATCAACTCGACATATCAACTCGCGGAAGAACCGGGCGGTTCCACCGGAAATCTACACGCTTTGCGACGCCGGAGATATCAAGGCGTTATCGGAGACACGCTCCAGGCGCACGAAGGCCGTCAGCGGCAGGTGGTCGGAGGCAACGCGCGAAAGCGGCGTGTCATGCGCGTCGACAGCGGCAATCATGCCATGCCTGTTGGCCATGATCCGGTCGAGCGCCAGCAGCGGCAGGTTTGAGGGGAAGGTGGGGACCGCCGGCGGCTGCGGGCCGAACGTCGCATGCAGCGTGTTGAGCGCGGAGCGGTTGCCGAGCCGCCATTCGTTGAGGTCGCCGAGCAGCAAGGTCGGCTTTTCGTCCGGGCTGTTCATCAGTTCAAGCACGACACGTGCTTGCTGGGAGCGCGAACGGCGCAGCAGGCCAAGATGGGCGGCGATAATGCGCAGCGTCTGACTTCCATCGAGGTCGATCTCCGCCACCACCGCGCCGCGCGGCTCCAGACCCGGAAGCTTGATCTGATGCACGTCACGAACGACGCCCTTCTTGAACAGCAGGACATTGCCATGCCAGCCATGGCCCTTGCCGGTCGCGGAAATCGGCACCGGAACCAGGCCGGTTTCCCGCTCGAGCCGCGGCAGGTCGAGAAGCCCGTCTCGGTCGCCGAAGCGGTTGTCGGCTTCCTGCAGCGCAATGACATCCGGATCGATTTCGCGGATGACGCGGATGGTCCGCTCCGGGTCGAACTTCCTGTCGACGCCGATGCATTTGTGGACATTGTAGGAGGCAACCAGCGTGCCGGTGATGGCTGTCGTCTTGTGTGCAGCGGCGTTTGCCTTCTGCATCCGGCGGTCACGAATGGATAAAAGCATACTTGCCGGGAGGCTGCGTCCGTTCACTCGCATCGAGTGCCTGCCATTTCAGCTGCTTTCACCATGCACCTCAAATAGAGTCTTTGGGCTTATGTTCCATGATCGACACCAAACTATCCGGCAAACACGTCGTTTTGTTAAAGATAGGGTGAACCCATCTAGGGCTAAGCCCATCTAGAGATAGGGTGAACCCAGCCAAAGCACCCGGTCGAACAGCCTGATGAGGAATGGCCTGGCCCGCAACGCTTCCAGCGTCACCGGTACGGCGGAGGCGATCGCCGACCCGATCCGCGCCTCGATCTCGCTGGCAAAGCCGGCGTCGAGGACCTCGAGGTCGATCTCGAAATTCAGCCGCAGCGACCGCGCGTCAAGATTGGAAGAGCCGACATAGGCCCACACACCGTCGATCGAAAGCAGCTTCGAATGGTCGAACGGTCCCTCGGTACGCCAGACGCGGCAATAATGTTTCAGCACCTGGTCGAACTGCGCCGTCATGGCACGGTCAACAAGGAATAGATTGTTCACGGCCGGTACGACGATGTCGATTTCGACACCTCGTCTGCCGGCGGTGATCAGCGCACTGATCAGTTCCCGATCCGGCAGGAAATAGGGCGACATCAGGCGGATCGACTTGCGGGCGACGGAGAAGGCACCGATCAGCAGCTTGTGGTTGGTTTCGTTGCTGGCGTCCGGGCCGGACGCGACCGCCCGTACCAGCATCGGCACGCCGGGCGACGGTGACAGCGGGGCAATTCGCCAGGCATCCCCCTTCAGAGCCTCATTGGTGGCGAAGCGCCAGTCCTCGGCGGCGACCGAAAAGAGGTCGGCGACGACCGGACCGGTCACCCGGAAATGTGTGTCCCTGGCGCTGTTGGAGCCGGCGAATTCGGCGGAGAAGCCCTTGCGGATGTTCATGCCGCCGGTGAAGGCGGCCATGCCGTCGACCACCAGGATCTTCCGGTGGGTCCTGAGATTGGCGTAGGGCAGGCGCAGGCCCATGACGATATTGCCGTTGAAGACATCGGCGGGGATGTTGGCCCCGCGCAAATGCCCAAGGATACTCGGCACGGAGTAGCGGGCGCCGACGGCATCGATTAGCACGCGGACGGTGACGCCGCGCCGGACAGCTCCAGCCAGCGCTTCGACGAAGAGCAGGCCGACGGCATCATTGTCGAAAATATAGGTCTCGAGCAGGATGCTGCGCTCGGCGCCGTCGATGGCCGCGCACATGGCGGCATAGGCCTCGTCACCTGTCTCCAGCACATCGATTGCATTTCCCGGGTTGAGCGCGCGCCGTGCCACCCTGTCGCCCAGTGTTCTCAAGCCCGTGAAGCGCTGGCCGTACCGCTCGACGATCAGGGCCTCTTCGGCGGCGAGGTCGCGTTCATACTTGGCGGACACCGCGTCGCCGGCCAGCGGACGCTGTGCGGTGATCGTGGCACGACGAATGCGGTTGATGCCGGCGACGGCATAGATCAGCACGCCGAGGATCGGCGACAGCACCATGACGCCGACCCAGCCGGTGGCGGCGCGGACATCCTCCTTGGTCATGACGGCGTGGGCGATGCCAGCGGTCGCCATCACCACCGAGATGATGGCGAGAATTTGTGGCCAGTGAGTCGCCAGGGTCTCCAACATGGCCGAGACTATCCAGCGAGCGATTGCAGAAGGCAATGCGGCCGATCATGTCGCCGGATTGCACGGGTCGCGCGTCCGCAGATAGCCGCTAGAGACCCAGAGAAGCCTTGAAAGCAGAAAGCTGCTCGTCGGTGACGGGGACCACGTGCTGCGGCTCGGGATAGGCGCCGGTTTGCACGTCGGATATGAACTCGCGATAGGCGGCGATGCGCTCGCGCTGCAGCCGCTCATATTCGGCGGCGAAGTTGCGGTAGGTCTTGGCGTGGCGCGGCCTGTGGCCAGCAGTGTGGCCAAGCACGTCCTCGCTGAACAGATACTGTGCGTCGGCATGCGGCCCGGCGCCCATGCCGAGCATGATCAAGGGTGTATTCCGGGTGATCAGTTCGGCAACCCGGTCGGGCACCACTTCCAGCTCGGCGCCGAAGCAGCCGATGGCCTCCAGGCGCTTGACGTGATCCCACACCGCCCGCGCACTCTCGGCCGTCCTGCCGACGGCCTTGAAGCCGCCGGTCCAGGTGCATTGCGAGGGGATCAGGCCGACATGGGCGACGACCGGCACCGCATTGTCGCAGAGCGCCTTCTGGATATCGAGCGAGGCGGCGCAGTAGAAGCAATCGCCGCCGATGCGCATGAAGTGGTAGGCGGTTTTCAGATAATCCTCCGACGTGACCAGATCGCCGGCGGGACCATAGGGTAGCCCGACCTGCACGAAGCAGCGGCCGGCCGCCTCGCGCATCTCTGGCGTGAAGAAGCGGCCCTCGATCGAAAGCATATCGACGCCGGCTGCATCCGCCGCTGCCGCCTCCTCAAGCGAGGTGACGTACAGCATGGAAATCTTTTGTCCGCGGCCCTTCATGGCGCGGATGTCGGCGACGGTGGGGCGGCTGCTCTTGGTGACCATTCTTGTTCCCTCAGACGGTGAAAGCTTCGCGGAAGGCCTGCAGGGCAAATTCGGGATCACCGGAGGCAAACGCCTCCATGCCCACCGGCCCACGGTAGCCCATGTCCTTCAGTGCACGGGCGATGCCGCGATAGTTGATCTCGCCGGTGCCGGGCTCCATGCGTCCGGGCACATCGGCCACCTGGACCTCGCCGATCCACGGCAGGCAGGCGCGGCACAGCTCGATCAGGTTCCCTTCGCCGATCTGCGCATGGTAGAGATCGAGATTGAGGCGCAGGCCCGGCCGGTTGATATCAGACACCAGTGCAAGCGTGTCCTCGGCGCGCCCAAACGGCACGCCGGGATGGTCGACCGGCAGGTTCAAATTCTCCAGCGTGAACGTCACGCCCTCGGCTTCGGCGAGGTCGGCAATGCGGTTCAGCGTGTCGCGCGCCTTGAGCCACATCGCGCCGGTGACGATCTCGCAGGGCGTGACCGGCAGGCCGCCATCGCCCAGTCCGGTACCATGCAGATTGAGCCGCGCGACGCCGAGGCGCTTGCCGACCGCCGCCGTCTCCTTAGCCGTCTTCAGCAATTCGGCGGCACCCTCGTCATCGGCCAGCCGGCCGTGCAAATATCCATTCATGATCGAGAAGGTCGCGCCGGATCTTTCCAGCATTGCGAGATCGTGCTCGGGCCAGTTCCAGAGGCCGACCTGGAAGCCCATTTCGGTGAGGCGCTTGACGCGCCATTCCATCGGCCGGTCGCGCCACAGCATTTCGACGCAAGCCGCAAGCGTAAACGTATCGGACATGTCAGACCTCGATGTACACGCGGCCGTCCTCGACCTTCGTGGTGTAGGTTTTCAGGTTCACGCAGACCGGTGCGCGCAGCGCTTCGCCGGTCCGGTAATCGAACACGCCGTTGTGCTTCGGGCATTCGATCCTGTGTTCCATAACCAACCCGCCGCTCAGATGCACCTTCTCATGCGTGCACAGCCCGTCGGTGCAGAAGAATGCATCGTCGGGGCTACGGTAGATGGCGAATGTCCGGCCCTCGTGATCGAAGCGGATGACGTCCTCTTCCTCGATGTCATCGGTCGCGCACGCATCAATCCACTTTGCCATTGCTGGTTCCTGCAAGCCTGTCTTTGGTTGGTTGAAAAAGGCGGCCGGCGGACCACGCATTCCGCCGGCCGTACAGGAAGATGCCCGGGAGGAGGAGATGGGCGTCTTCACTGGTCACGCATGGCTCGCGCCCTGCGTCGCATGCCCGTTGTCAGCCGCCGAGAAGCTCTCGATCTCGGCTTCAAGCTCGGCCATCTGCTCGCCGCCGGCCATCAGGTCGGTGATCGCCTCGCGGCTCTTCTCGCCCTTGCGAAAGTCGGCGGCCTTTGAGCCTCTGATGAGGACGGCGAAGTGGTCGCCGACGGTCAGGGCATGGACGACATTGTGGGTGATGAAGATCACCGCAATGCCCTTGCGGCGCGCCTGCAGCACAATGCGCAGCACGTGCGCCGCCTCCTTGACGCCAAGCGCCGCGGTCGGCTCGTCGAGGATCAGCACGCTGGCGCCGAAATGCACGGCGCGCGCGATCGCCAGCGCCTGGCGTTCACCACCGGACAGCCCACCGACGAGGCGGTCGCCGTCATCGATGCGGGTGATGCCGAGCTGGCGCATCTCGGTGACGGCGATCTCGTTGGCCCGTTTGCGGTCGTAGATGGTCAGCGGCCCCCAGCGTCGCGTCGGCTCGGCGCCGACGAAGAAGGAGCGGCCGATGCTCATCAGCGGGAATGTCCCGCCGAACTGGTGCACGGTGGCGATGCCATGGTCGCTGGCGTCGCGCGGGCTGTCGAAGGCGACTGATTTGCTGTCCATATCCATCGTGCCCGATGTCGGCTTGTGGACACCGGAGAGGATCTTGATCAGCGTCGACTTGCCAGCGCCATTGTCGCCGAGCAGGCACAGCACCTCGCCTCTGTTGACCTCGAGCGAGATGTCGTGGAGCACATCGATCGGACCGAACGACTTGTTGATTCCAGTCAGCCTGAGCAGGGGCGATGTCATCAGCGAGCCCTCGATTTGGCACGTGGTGCGTAGGTCAGCGCCATGGTGCGGAAGGTGTTGTTCATCAGCACGGCCGCCAACAGCAGGACGCCGATGATCAGGCTTGCCCAGTTGGCGTCGAAGCCGGTGTAGAAAATGCCCTGGTTGACGATGGCGAAGGTCAGCGTGCCGAGCACGATGCCGACGACCGAACCGTAGCCGCCGGTGAGCAGCACGCCGCCGATGACCACCGCGATGATCGAGTTGAAGATGAAGGATTGGCCTGCGGCCACTTGCGCGCTGTTGTAGAGGATCGCCTGTGACATGCCGACAAAGGAGGCGCACAGGCCGCTGCTCATGAACAGGGCGATGGTCACCCGGTCGGTCGGGATGCCGGCGTTGCGGGCGCTGACGGCATCGCCGCCCATGGCCAGGATCCAGTTGCCGAAGCGCGAGAAATTCAGGATGAAGCCGACGATCAGGATGGCGGCGATCCACCAGAACAGCGTCACCTCGAACTTGCCGCCGAGATAGTCGCCGAACAGAAGCTTGGCGGTCGGTCCGCTCTTCAGCGCGACGCTGGTGCTGCCGGAGAGGATGACCGAGAGGCCGAGCGTCAGGCCGGCGAGCGCAAACAGCGTGGCCAGGGTGACGACGAAGGACGGCACCTTGGTGCGGATCACCAGCACGCCGTTGATGAAGCCGACGGCGAGCCCAAGGCCGAGCGCGGCGAGGATGCCGACGATGATCGGCAGGCCGTAATGGCCCGACAGGATGGCGATGGTCATCGAACTGGCGGGGACCATCGAGCCGACGGACAGATCGAGATGCCCGGCGATCATCAGCAGCCCGATCGGAAGCGCGATGATGCCGAGTTCCGAGGCGACGTTGAGCCAGCTCGCGGCGCCGCCGGCCGACATGAAATTGGCGCCGCCGAAGATCGAGAAAAACACCAGAACGGCGACCATGCCGATCAGCGATCCGACTTCGGGCCGGCGCACGAGGCTGCCGATCGAGGGCATCGAAGAGTGCGGGGCGGGCGGCGCGGTGGCTGCCACGGCGGATTGGTGATGGGCTTGGGATGTCATCGAAATGTCCCTGGCTTGAACAACGGGAGCCTGGCGCGGCCAATCGTCGGCGGCGCGTGGCAGATGATGTCCGGCCCGCGAATGGGCCGGACACTCTGTCTGCAGAAGCTAACGGGCGCCGGCCGCGGCACCGGCCATCGTCGCGTCGACATTGGCGGCGTCGACGATTCCCGGTCCGGTCAGCACCGGCTTGGTCGGCAGGTCGAGCCCATAGTTGACGAGGCCGTTCAGTAGCGACACCGCAAGAAAGCCCTGCAGATAGGGCTGCTGGTCGACCGCGAACATTTGCGTACCAGCCTTGATGCGCTGCAGGCCGGTCTCGTCCATGTCAAACGAAGCGAGCTTGACCTTGTCGCCGGCATTGGCCTGGCTGATGGCGTTGGCGGCGCTGTTGGCGTCGCCGGCGCTGATGGTGGTGACACCATCGATGGTGTTGTCCTTCAGCACGGCGGCCTTGATCGCCTCGGCAACCGCGGTCGGGTTGCCGAAGCTGGACGAGGGCAGCGGCAACTGGCTGGATTTGCCGCCGCTCTTGGCGATGGCGTCGGCAATGCCCTTGCAGCGGTCTTCGGTGTTGGTGGCACCGGGCAGTGTGTTGACGCACAGCACGTTCTTGGAGCCATGGCTGCCGTAATAGGCGCCGCCACCCAGACCAGCCGCGTATTCTTCATTGCCGACATAGTTCATGGCGCCGAGCCGCTTGGCCGCGTCCATGCCGCCGGAGTTGTAGATGATCAGCGGCACGCCGGCTGCAACGACTTCCTTGAAGGCATCGTCCATGGCCTCCGGGACCCAGTCGGGGCCGACAATGGCGCTCGGCTTCTGGCTGAGCGCTGTGCGGATCAGCTTGGCCGCGTCCGGACCGAGATTGTCGTAGTTCTGCGGGCCGAGCCAGGTGACCGAGCCGCCGGTCAGCTCGGCGACCTTGCCGGCATCGTCGGCGCCCTTCTTGACCTTCGACCAGAACGGGTCATCCGCCTTGCCGCCGATGACGAAGATCTTCGCCCCGTCAGCCATTGCCGAAGTGGCCGATGTCGCCGCCACGCCCGCAAGCATGATCGCTGTCAGCAGTTTCGTGATCGTTTTCATTTCATTTCCTCCCGGTTGCCGTCGTCAGACGGGTTTAGAAAAAATAATTCATCCGCAGGCGCGCACCTCTCCCGATTGCGCGCCGCGTCATGTGATCAATGGTTCGCCTCGGCTTTGGCGTTCATGCGTTCCTTCTTTTTCTGGAAGCGGGCGTCCATCATGGCTTCGCCCTCCCTGGTGCCGTCGTGCCAGGTGCCGAACCACCGATCGAGCGGGATCAGCCCGTCGCCGCCATAGTTCACCTCGAAATATTTGTGGTGCAGGTAATGCGCGTAGGCGTGGCTATCGACGGCCTTGTCGTCGGTCACTTCCAGCTTGTCGAAGCCGAGATGGCCATTGACGGCACCGAAGCCGGCAACATGCAGCTGGAACAGCGCGACGATCGGATTGGACGGGATGACCAGGTGCCAGAAGGCGACCGCGTGATAGAGGAAGCCTTCCACCGGATGCATCGACAGCGACGACCAGGGCGAGGGGTTGATCGAGTTGTGGTGGACCGAATGGATCCAGCGATAGAGCGGGGCCCAGTGGATCAGGCGGTGGATGAAGAAGAAGTGCACCTCGTGGATGGCCGGCGCGACCAGCACCAGTGCGGCGAGGTAGACCGGATGATCCGCCCAGCCGACCCACGGCACGTAGCCATTGGCAAAACACCAGAGGAAGACGACTTCGACCACGGTCCACAGCGGGATCGTGATGAAGAACGAGCGCAGGAAGTTGTCGAGGTTCTGGCTCTGGAACCAGAACACGTCGGAGGGCGCATCGCCGGGGAATTTGTGGTTGTATTTGAACCGCGTCGCCTGGGTGCGCTTGATGTAATAGCGCAGCTCGAAGATGCCGTAGAAGACGAGGATCGCGGCGGCATTGACGGCATAGAGCCACAGCGCCCAGCCCCAGCTGATCGTCTTCATCGTCTCGACGCCAGGCACGATATAGAACCAGTAGAGCAGCGCCGTGGCCATGTGGAAGGCATTCCACGGCCAGATATAGCCGGGCAGCCATGCCAGGATCTTCGGCAGCCTGGGCGGCCAGTTCCATAACGGCGCCCCCTCGATGCGTCCGTTCGGCTTCCAGTCGCCGCGCTTGTCGCGCACGCCGTATTTGAGATCGTCCATGCAATCCTCCATCCGCAATGCCGCACCCGCAACGCCTTGGGATGGGCCGCACGCGCACGCTGCCTCACACCGCCTGAGAGCGGTGGGCGAAAACCCGTCTGCGCTGTGCTGCTGCTATCCCTGGGCTGGCGGTGCGTCCGCCTTGCTTGCTTTTGACGAGATAAACATCTTGATCCAAAATGAATCAAGAATAGAATGTTTGTTCCAAATGGATTGTGTCATTCATATCAATCTGACGCGATGAATGATATTTTCGTATCAATTGCTACAGGCGGATGAGACGAAATGGATCAGAACAAGCGCCCGACGATCAGGGATGTAGCCGCCGAGGCGAATGTTTCGGTGGCCACCGTCAACCGGGTGCTGAGCGGCGCTGGTGCCGTCCGCCAGGGCACGCGCGAGCGCGTCAGGCTGGCCGCCGAGCAGATTGGCTTCTACGGCATGGGCGCGCTGCGCAGCCGCATAGCGGCCGCACGGCCGCACTACCGCTTTGGCTTCCTGCTGCACCAGCCGGGTCGCGCCTTCTACCGCAACATCGCCGAGGCGCTGCGCGCGGTGGCGCCGGCCATGCCCGACTGCGAGATAGAACTGCGCATCGAGTTTCTCGACGATCTGTCGCCGCAAAACGTCGGAGCGCGCCTGCTGGCGCTCGGTGCCGAATGCGACGCCGTCGGCGTTGTCGCCGCCGTCCATCCGCTGGTCACCCAGGCGGTCGACGCGCTGCAGGCGGGCAACGTGCCGGTGTTTGCGCTGATCTCGCAGATCTCGGCGACGGGTCAGGTTCACTACATCGGACTGGACAACTGGAAGGTCGGGCGCACCGCCGCCTGGGTGTTTGAGCATGTCTGCCGGGCGCCCGGCAAATTGGGCATCCTCGTCGGCAATCATCGCTACCGCTGCCAGGAAATAAACGAAAGCGGCTTCCGTTCCTTTTTCCGCGAGCACGCGCCTGGCTTCACCCTGCTGGAGCCGCTGCTGACCTTCGAATCGAGCGCCATCGCGCAGGAGATGACCGAGAAGCTGCTGAACGAAAATCCGGATCTGTCCGGCCTCTATGTCGCCGGTGGCGGCATCACCGGCACCATCGCGGCGCTGCGCTCCACCGGGCGGGCCGGCAGCCTCGTCGTCGTCGGCTATGAGCTGATGGACTCGACGCGCCCAGCCCTGCTCGACGGCACGCTGACTTTTGTCATTTCGCATCCGCTCGCCCGCATCGCGCAAGAAGCGCTGGCCGGCATGGTCCGCGCCGTCTCCGCCCCGAACGAAGGCGGCAACTTCACGACGATCCTGCCTTTTGAGATCTACACCCGCGAAAACATCTAGCTCATAACGCTAACGCAACGGCATGCATGAGCGGCTGCATGGGCGCGTTGTCCTTCGCTGCTGTTGGTTCTTCAAGGCTTCCTATGCTTTGGTCCCGGATGTAATGTATATCAGCAGGAACAAAATCAACGATTTAACATTTTGATTGATGGCGAGGGGGGCGCCGAATGATGAAGCTCAACTTCGATGGACCTCCTGGTGATGACGCCGCTGTCGACACATCGGCCGAATGCCAACGCCAATTGCTGCCTCTCGTCCGTGAAATCGTCCAGGCGGCAGTCGCTGCCGGGTGGAACCAGGACGATGTTCTTTTGGCCTTTGTGGAACTTGCATGGGATTTGTACGAGAATCGTCGCGATGATCTGCAATGACCGGCCGCGAGCCCTGTAGCTCGGGATTGCCTTTTTGCATGGCCGCCGAGGCCGAGCCGCCGAATTATCCCAGACTCAATGGTGCGCTGCGTTGATCGAGGGACTCTCCATCAAGCAGGAAAAAATGTTCTAGAACTTCCTTTGTCGGCTACATTTTTTCTTCTTATCCCGAACAAAATTTTTTCTTTGCGCACGGGCGTTATTCACTATCCGCGGCATGTGCGTTACGCTTGACTTGGGTCGGGCTAAAAGGGGGATTTCAGGCGGCGGCAAGACGGCTGAGGCGAGGCGAATGAAAAATGCGGACGAGGCTCGGGAAAGCGGCGTTTCCCGGGGCGTCGATCGGACAGCCCGATACGTTTTGGACATCATTCCAGAAAGTGCCGGCCCCAGAAGAGCCACCGCGCGCGGCAGCGTCATCCATTCCGTCCGAGGTCCTGGATCGCAGAAATTCCTGGCCAGAGAACATTCCGCGGGAATTGTGCTGAGGCCAGGACGCAAATTCAGAGCCTCGCTCGGCAGCGACAAGATCACGGAATACGATGCGCCGGTTGGGTGCCTCATCATCAATCCCGCGGGCGTCGACAGCACCTTCGCCTGGTCTGAGACCAGGGAAAACGCCGTCGTCTCCATATCGCCAGAAGCACTGTCGGAACTGGCGGCTCATGAGTCAGATGTCACCGATACAGAGCTCGAGCCGCCTGCCTTCGGCACGGTAGACCTCAGGGCCCTCAACATAGCCCAGATGATCACCGCCGAGCTGACCGGGAAGCTGCCTCCGAACGAGCTCTATCTGGATTCGCTGCTCACCGTGTTCGGCGTGCATCTGCTGCGCACCTACACCAGCCGCGGCAGACCGGCCGTGTCGCCCAAAGGCGGACTCTCCGCTGTTGGCGCTCGACGCGTGCGCGAGTATCTCGACGAGAATTTCGCGCGAAAAGTAATGGTCGCCGAACTCGCGTCGGTCGCGGGGGTTTCCCCCAATCATTTCATAGTCAGGTTCGCCAGGACATTTGGAATGCCGCCGCATCGCTATCTGATCAATCTGCGCCTGGACCTTGCCGAAAAGCTGCTCGTCGATGGCGAGTTGGCGATCGCCGAAGTCGCCTATCTGGCCGGATTTTCGGACCAGAGCCATTTGGCCGCGACCATGAAGAAATACAGGGGGAGAACGCCGACCGGGGCCGGATAGGCTTCGGTCAAAACGAGAGTTCAAGGTACGGCAAAGGACCCGCCCTGCTGATGCATCACCAATGCATGATCAAAGATCGGAATTTCCTACAAAGCTTCCGGTATTTTCCAAAATACATCCGCCACAAACATGCCCAAGCCTGCGTGGGAGCCATTCGCAATACGATGCAGCCTCGACATTATCCGCCACCTGGCCGGATCGATGAATTGAACTGGACTGGCGATGCGGGTGCGGTTCGATCAATCACGAATTGTTTTTCACGGGAACGGGGAGGGAGGCCTCGGGTTGAACTTCATATGGGACGTATCAGGAGACCAAAAAATGCCGGGTGATGATGATTCCCCCGGGTCGGCTTTCGGTACCAATTCGGCGCGGCAACCGACGCTCAATGCCAAAGGCGGGCTTTCCGTTCGCAGCACACGCCGTGTGCAGGAGTTCCTGGACGAGAACTTCACGCGCAAGCTGGCGCTTGCCGAGATGGCTGCGGTTTGCGGGCTTTCCCCCTATCACTTCGTGCGGGCTTTCTCGAGGACATTCGGGATGCCGCCGCATCAGTATGTCCTCGACTTGCGGCTGGATTTCGCTGAAAGACTGCTTGCCGACAGCCGCATGACGATCGCCGACATCGCTCATTCCAGCGGATTTTCAAGCCAGAGCCATTTTACCACCGTCATGAAGAAGTACCGGCAGGTGACGCCGCTGCAGGCACGGATGGGCAAGTTTAACGCGAAGGTTAAATGAGACGGCGCTTACGAAGTTACTTGATCATCATGTTTTAAAGCGATGTCTAAAGTAACTAGCCGTTAACCTCTGTAGTTTTGCTCCGATCTTTTCTCACAAGGCAGCAATTTCGTGAAATACCGCACGCAGGAATCATGTCTTCCTGTCATTGATCGGAATTGTCTGACATTTCGTGCCGGCCAGCGGAGAGGGAACCATGACCGACAATCAGATTTCGAGCGGCTCGCTTCTTGTTCAGCGTCGCGCGGCGCATTTCGCCGGACACTGGATCGCGGGGGCCGATCTGAGCTCCCGCTCGGTTCGCCGCCGCCTGATGGCGGTGTTGCGCATGGCGCATCGTGCGCTCGGCATGCGCCGCAAGAGATCTGGCCTCGGCACGCTCGGCATCGGCAAGACACTGGCGGCGGCGCTGGGTGCGATCGCATTGGGCGGCGTCGCAACGCCAGCGCTGGCACAATATGCCGCTGGCGGCGGATCCGCGACCGCTCCCGAGGCCGTGGCGATCGGAAATGGCTCGACCGCCAGCCTTAACTGGGCCGTAGCGCTCGGCTTCCAATCCAATGCGGCGGCGCAATACAGCGTGGCTATCGGCCGGACTGCGTCGGCCACGGGCGCCGGCGGTGCGGTGGCGATCGGCTCCGGAACAATATCCAACAATGTCAACACGGTAGCGATCGGCGTCAACGCCAGCGCCACGTTGGCCGGCGCCAGCGCTCTCGGCACCTTCGCCGTTGCGTCGGGAGGTAATTCTACCGCCGTGGGCGTCAGTTCGCTGGCCAGCGGCGGCACGTCGTTCGCCGGAGGCTGGGGGTCCCAGGCCACCGGGACGCGCGCCATCGCGATCGGGAGCCAGGCAGTCTCGTCGGGACTGGACACTGTTGCCCAAGGTACCAGCACCATTGCAAACAGCCAAAATGCCATCGCCATCGGCTTCCAGTCCACGGCAACCGCGATAAACGCCGTTTATCTCGGCTCACGCACCGCCGCCGGAACGGGAGCATTGGCCCAGAGCGCCATCGGCATCGGTACGGATGTGACGGCGTCTCAGGCCGACAGCACTGCGATCGGACGCGCGTCCAAGGCAACGGGGACGGCCGCCACAGCGATGGGTCCCACCGCCCGTGCCTGGGGCAACCAGTCGATCGCGCTCGGCGCGGGCGCGATTGCAGGCGTTCAGGCCAACACGGCCCTGCCCAACAGCATCGCCATCGGCACCAATGCGGTCTCTTCCGGCGGTTTCGCCGTTGCGCTCGGCCAGGCCACTCAGGCCACTGCCGATTTTAGCACCGCAATTGGCAATGGGGCGGTGTCGAGTGGAGTTGGTTCTGTCGCGGCGGGATCGGGAGCCCAGGCCACGGACGTCTCCACCACAGCGCTCGGCAACAACGCAGCGGCGACCGCCGCGAACGCAAGTGCGCTGGGACTGGGCGCCACGGCTAGCGGGACGTACTCCACTTCGCTTGGTGCCACCTCCAAGGCAACCGGTGCCCGCGCGTTCGCCGGTGGCCGTTCGTCCACTGCCGGAGGCGACGATTCCATCGCCATTGGCACGACGGCTGTTGCGACAGCGGCGAGCTCGATGGCAATCGGAGCGGGCGCGGTGACACTCGACGTAAATGCCATCGCCATTGGCACCGCGGCCGGCGCGGAGTCCGCCGACTCCGTCGCTATCGGCTCGGGAGCGTCAGCCGCTGGCGGCCAGGCCGTTTCCATCGGCGCCGGCAACACAGCCTATGGCGATGGCGCGGTCTCGATTGGTGACCCGAGCTATGCCAGCGGCACCGGCGCCTTCACCGGCGGCGCCAACAACATCGCCAACAGCGACGGCACGGCGAGCGCCACCGCAGCCAATACGGCCAACGGCGCTGTCGCCATCGGCAACAGCAACAAGGCGATCGGGCAAGGTTCCGTGGCGCTGGGCAACGGCTCCACGGCGGGTGCTGCCGGTCTTGCGGGCAATGTCGCGCTGGGCAATGGCGCGACGGCGGCGGCAAGCTCCGGCGACGTGGCGCTCGGCTCGGGCTCGGTGACCACCACGGCGGTCGGCACGGCCAGCGGGGTGGTCAACGGCACGACCTACGCCTTCCAGGGCACCAACCCGACCTCGACGGTCAGCATCGGCGCGCCCGGCGCCGAACGCACCATCACCAACGTCGCCGCGGGGCGGATCAGCTCGACGTCGACCGACGCCATCAACGGCTCGCAGCTCGCCGCCACCAACCAGGCGGTCGACGCCATCGGCGCCGTCGTCAACAACCTCAATGTCGGCGGTGGCATCAAGTATTTCCACGCCAATTCGACGCTGGCGGACTCGTCGGCGACGGGTACGGATTCGGTCGCGATCGGACCTACCTCGACCGCGTCAGGGACGAGCTCCATCGCTGCCGGTACCAATGCGACTGCCTCCGACGTTAACGCGTCGGCCATCGGCACCGGCGCCGTGGCATCGGCCCTCGACGCGACGGCGTTGGGGTACATATCCAAGGCCTCAGGCCAATACAGCACCGCCATCGGCGCCAACGCCAATGCAACAGCCACGTCCAGCACGGCGATCGGCCAGAACTCATTTGCGACAGGCATTCAAGCGACCGCTCTTGGCGTGGGAGCGAATGCCGGCGCCCAAAATGCGGCCGCTCTCGGCGCGGGAGCCAATGCCGGCGCCCAGAACGCGATCGCGCTTGGCGCTCTCTCCGTCGCCAGCAATGCGGGCGACGTGGCGCTCGGCTCGGGCTCGGTGACCGCCGTGGCGGTCGGCACGCCCAGCGCAGTGATCAACAGCACGACCTATGCCTTCCAGGGCACCACGCCGACCTCGACGGTCAGCGTCGGCGTGGCCGGAGCCGAACGCACCATCACTAATGTCGCCGCAGGGCGGATCAGTGGATCCTCGACCGATGCGATAAACGGGTCGCAACTCGCCGCCACCAACCAGGCGGTCGACGCCATTGGCACTACGCTCAACAACGTCGGCGGATCCGTAACCAATCTCGGCAACACGCTCAACAACATCGCCGGCGACACCTCGACCGCTTACACCGACGCCAACGGCATCGGCATCCGCTATGCCCGCACCAACGAGGCCGGGCTGGCGCAGACAGATTCCTTCGCCCAAGGGGTCGGCTCCACCGCCGTCGGCTACCAGGCGACCGCGACCGGCGTCAGCGCACTGGCGCTCGGCCGCGACAGCAACGCCAGCATCGACGGCAGCGTGGCGCTCGGCTCGGGTTCGGTCTCCGATCGCGCGATCGCTCCGGCTACAGGGCAACTGCCCGCCGGCCCTTCCAACTTCATCCAGTACAACACCACCGACAAGACGCTGCTCGGCGCCGTTTCGGTCGGCGACGCCACCTCCTACCGGCAGATCACCAATGTGGCCGACGGCACGCAGGACCAGGACGCGGTGACGGTACGCCAGTTGCAGGGCGCGATCGCGTCCGTCTCGGTCACCTCGACGAAATACTTCCATGCCAATTCGGTGGCGGGCGACTCGCTCGCGGTCGGGGCAGAGTCGGTCGCGGTCGGCCCGACCACGGTCGTCAACGGTGACAACGGCATCGGCATCGGCAATGGCGCCATCGTCGACCAGACAGCACCCGGCGGCACGGCCATCGGCCAGAATGCCCATGTGATGCTGGCCGACGGGCTGGCGCTCGGCACCAATTCGCTGGCGTCCGGCATCCAGTCGGTGGCGCTCGGCGCCGGCGCCCAAAGCACCTTCATTAACAGCGTGGCGCTCGGCGCGCAGTCCATCACCTCGGTCGGCGCACAGGCCGGCTACACGGCCTTTGCCTTGATCGCCCCCCAGACCTCGGTCGGCGAGGTGTCGATCGGCGGCGCGGGAGCCGAACGCAAGCTCACCAACGTCGCGGCGGGTTCGGCCGATACCGACGGCGTCAACGTCTCGCAGCTGCGCGGCGTGACGCAAAACGTCACCAACCTGTTCGGCGGCGGCACCACGGTCAATCCCGACGGCTCGATCACCGGCCCGACCTACACCGTCCAGGGCAACACCTACACAACCGTCTATGACGGGCTCACGGCGGTCGACAACGCGCTGACCAACATCACCAATGGCGGCGGCATCAAGTATTTCCACGCCAATTCGACGCTGGCCGACTCCACCGCCAGCGGCACCGACAGCGTCGCGATCGGACCGGCCAGCGTGGCGAGCGGCACCAACAGCCTCGCTGCCGGCAATGGCTCGACTGCTACGGGCCAAGGCGCGGTGGCGCTCGGCCAGGGCGCCAAGGCCAACAACGCCAATGACGTGGCGCTGGGTTCGGGCTCGGTGACGCAGGCCGCGGTCGGCACGTCCAGCACCGTTATCAACGGCAAGACCTACGCCTTTGCCGGCACCACTCCGATCGGAACCGTCAGCGTCGGTGCCGCCGGCGCCGAGCGGACGATCACCAATGTCGCCGCCGGACAGGTCAATGCCGGCAGCACCGATGCGATAAACGGCTCGCAGCTCTACGCCACCAACACGGCGGTCGAGGATTTGAAATCGGGCCTCGGATCGCTCAGCCAGAACGCGGTGACGTATGACACCAATCCGGACGGCAGCAAGAAGAACAGCATCACGCTGCAGGGCGGCGACGTCAACGCGCCGGTCGTCATCTCCAATGTCGGTCCCGGCGTTGCCGGCACCGACGCGGTCAACGTCAACCAGCTGAACCAGGGGCTGGCCACGAGCATCAACACGTCCAATACCTATACCGACAAGGTGGCGGCCACGACCTTGCAACAGGCCAACAACTACACCGACCAGAAGCTCAGCCAGCTCAATACGGACATCGGCGGCATACGCGACGAAGCCCGGCAGGCGGCGGCAATCGGGCTCGCCGCGGCCTCGCTGCGCTACGACGACCGGCCCGGCAAGTTGAGCGTCGCGGCAGGCGGCGGCTTCTGGCGGGACGCCGGCGCCTTCGCCTTTGGCGCGGGCTACACCAGCGAGGACGGCCGCATCCGCGGCAATGTGTCGGGCACGGCGGCGGGCGGAAATGTCGGCGTCGGCGCCGGCATCAGCTTCACGCTGAACTGAGGCAGGAATGAAAGGACTTGTTGCCCTGACCTGCCTGGCGCTCTGCGGCGGCCTCGTGCCGGCTGCCGGGCAGGTTGCGTCGCCCTACAGGATCAAGCCTTCGGACGTGGTGGTTCCTCCCGATGTGAAACTGGGGGAGTACCAGCGCACCATCCGTCCCTTCGAGAACTGGACGCTGATCTGCGACGAGAACCTCAAAGCGCGCAAGAAGGTCTGCAATGTCTCGCAGGTGATCGAGGACGCGTCCGGCAAGATGGCCTTCAGCTGGTCGCTTGCCGCCACGCAGGATGGCAAGCCCTACATGATCCTGCGCACCGCTCCGAACGCCAAAAGCGACGGCCTGGTGTCGCTGAGGTTCGATGGACAGGCGCAGCCGATCGATGTGCATCTGAACGGCTGCAACGAAATGGTCTGTGTCGGCATGTTGCCGGTCGGACGGGTGATGCGCCGACAGATATCGCAGAGCGCGACGCCGGCGATCTCCTACTCGACCGTCGACGGTCAGACGATCACCGTGGCCGCAACGCTCAAGGGGCTGTCAGAGGCCCTTTCACCACTCAAATAACCGGGGCACCATTATGAGCCAGCAGGATCAGTTCACGTCCGCAAAACGCACCCCGACCGTCGAGGCGGATCGGCAGAGGCGGGTCGAGCCCTCGCGGCGACGCTGGCCGCGCGTCGCCGGATATTCAATGCTGGGGCTGGTGGTCGCGGGCCTCGGCTTCGCCGCCGGGAACTATGCCGCGATCGCAAATCTGGTCGGCGGCGCGACGGCGGCACAGGCTTCGACGCCGTCGCCTGCACTTCCGGACACGCCTTTCCTCGAGCACGTCAAGCAGGCCGGCGTGCAGGCCTGTTCGACCGTCTATCCGGTGCTCGGACAGATTTTGACGACCGGCACGAAATACAGCGTCAAATCACTGTGGAACGACCAGGCCGCCGACAAGCATGCCGTCCAGGCCTTTGTAGGCATGGACTATGCGTCGGAACGCTATAGCGGGCCGGCTGCCGGCATCGTTTTCGCATCGCCCACCGCTTCGGGTTGCGAAGGAGCGATGGTGCGGGTGGCGCCATTCGCCAGCCCGTGCGCCGACATCCCGTCCATTCTGCCGCAGGGCAGCAAGATTACCGACCACCTCGGGCAGGTCGAGGTCTACGAGCTCGGCGGCAACGCGGGGGAAGCGCTTCTCCTGCCAACGGGCAAAAGCTGTGTGGTGATCTCCGTCGCTTCGGCGGCGAAGTAAGGCGATGCGACTGGGTTAAGGAAAGGGGTGCCGACCATGAGATTGCGGGCTTTGGCAGTTTTGGGCTTGACCTTGTTGTGGAGCGGACAAGCCGTCTCGGCCGACCTTGTGGCGCCGTCGGAGCCGCAGCAAGAGGAAAAAGGCATCTGGGCGGCCATCGCCTATTCGCAGGCCGATACCAAATACGGCTTCTTCTGGGGCGCCGACAAACGGCAGGAGGCGAAGGACATCGCGCAGAAATATTGCGAGAATGCGGGCGGAAAAGCCTGCAATGTCGTCGCCGTCTTCCGCAACCATCGCCATTGGGATGATGACGACGAAACCGGCTTTCCCTACAAGCACTGCGGTGCGCTCGCCGTGGCGGATAAAGTCGAGAACCGTTTCACGCCCTGGGGTGTAAATTCGGCCGAGACCCGCCGGGACGCGGAGGATCTGGCGTTGCAGGCCTGCGAGGCGACAGGAGAAAAATGCAAGATCCGCGAGTGGGTCTGCACATGAAGTTTGGCCCAAAGGCCGTCTCCGCATGTGGGGCAATCCTATTTTCGTTGATGTCGCCGGCGTCGGCGCAGCAACAGGTGGCGGCTGTCCCGGATGGACCGTCGTCGCTGCGCGAAGTCTATCAGGACTGGAGCGTGGCTTGCTCTGTCCAGGAGAATGCGAGGGTCTGCTCGCTTTCGCAGGACCAGGTCCAGAAGAATGGCCAAAGGCTCCTCGCCGTGGAGATACAGAGACGCGCGGACGGGTCGACGATGGCTACCTTGCTTCTGCCCTTCGGCATCTTGCTTGATTCCGGCGTGGCGCTGCAGATCGACGATCAGCCGCCACAGCCCCCGCAGCGCTTCAGGACCTGCCTGCCAACGGGTTGCCTCGCGGTGTTTGCCATTGACCGGTCGGTGCTTGGAAAGATGAGGGGAGGCGAGGTGCTGAAGCTCAATGTCACGACAGACGCCGAGACGCCGCTGACATTTCCGGTGTCGCTGCACGGTCTGACCGCGGCGCTCGACCGCATGGTGGCGTTGGGCGCGAATTGACGCCAAACGGGCAGCCCGCGACCAAAAAATGTGTTTTCCGGGGCGGAGTCGCTGCTACCAAGCCATGCGGCCGTGACGGGCGAGGTCTCCGGCATGGCGAGCACGCCGGCCGCCGTCGATAGCGTATTTTTCGACACGCCACCTGGCGTGGCACTGTCCAAAACAGCGATCCAACTCTGGATTAGTCGTCAATAGCGACTGTTCGCGTCTGCTACGATTCTGCCCGCATTGGCCGGCGGCCCTCATGTTTTTGCGGTTTCCGACACGTGACAGCGCCGGGATGCAACCGCAGCGGGTCGATGTTTATGTGCTATTTTTGCTACATCCCGCAGCCTTGTAGCGCGAATCAGCTCTTTTAGTGTTATCTAAATTAATAATCACTCACATATTTCGTGAATCTGTTGGATAGTTCTCCAACGGCAGCCCCTGGGCTTGGTTGTAGCGCTGTGAAAAGGCGCTGGGGAAACGTTAGGGTGGGTTGAATGAATACGACAAGCGTGTCGACCATAGGCAAGCGCCTTGGTCTCTTGATGGCGGCCACCATGCTGACCTGCGCGAGCGCTCATGCGCTCACGCTCAAGGAGGCGATGGCTGTTGCGGTGGAATCCAATCCCGAGATTGGACAGGCAATCGAGAACCGCGAAGCAATCGAGTTCGAGCTGCGGCAGGCCAAAGGCCTTTATCTTCCCAGTGTCGATGTCGAGGCATCGGCTGGCGTTCGCCGGCTCGACAATCCATCCAGGCGCTCGCTTTCCATACAAGACGATGCGCTCTATCCAGCTGAAACGGATCTTACCGTTTCGCAGACGCTTTATGACAGCGGCGCAAGGCGGGCCGAATTGAACCGCCAGGCATCGCGCGTCGATGGCGCTTCATTCCGGGTGCTGGAACGGTCCGAATTCATCGGGCTGTCCGTTGTCCAGGACTACCTGGAGTACATGCTGCAGGCGTCGATTGTCGCCGAAGCGAAGAAAAATCTCGGCTTCCATCAGGCAATTCTCGGCGACATCCGGCAAGGCATCTCGGGCGGCGCGCTGAACGAGGCCGACCGGCAACAGGCCGAGGAACGGCTGTTCGCCGCCAAGGCGCGCATGCAGGAGGCGACCGAGGAACTGGAAGCGGCCAAGATCCGCTTCTTCAAGACCGTCGGAAAGCCGCTGATCAGCCCTTCGAGACCGGGCGACGTCTCGGCCGCACTCCCGCGCTCGCTTGACGAGGCAATAGGGTTGGCGCGCGAAAGCAATCCGCGCGTGCACATGGCCAACAGCGACATCGATGCGGCGGCCTCCCTCGTGGACGCTGCGCGGGCAAAATTTGGCCCCTCCATCATCGCTGAAGGTGTCGCCCGGGCAGGAACTGACATTGACGGTGACAATGGCGACACTTCCGACCTGCAAGCGCGCGTGGTCCTGCGCTGGAACCTCTACCGCGGTGGCATCGATAAGGCCAATGAGCAGGAGCAGATCCGCCGCACCAGTGAACAGCGTCTCGCGCTGCATCAGGTCCAGCGCGAAATCGAGGAAGCTGTTCGCACCTCATGGGATCGCCGGTTCCGGCAAGCCGATCTGGCAAAGACCCTGAGGCAACAGGCCGCCGCCAATGAGAAGCTGGTCGCTTCCTATCGCGAGCAGTTCAAAGTCGGACAGCGCTCGCTGCTCGACGTGCTCGATGCGCAGAATACGCGGTTCAACACGGCAACGCTGGCGGACACCGCTTCCTATGCATCGCTGTTTGCCCAGTACCGGCTTCTGGCCGCGACCGGACAGCTGCTGAAAACGATGAACCTTCAGCCGGCAAAGCAAGCGACGGCCTATGCACGAGCCGAGTTTGCAGCACCGGAAACCGCAGACACGGAAACCTATGCGCGGACGCCATCGGAGCAGAAGAACGACCTGCCTTTCGATATCCTCGCCCCAGTGAGGAAGAAATAAGACGGCACAAGGTCCAGCGAGAGTCCTGACGGGCAGATCGTGAACCAGCAACCCAACATCCTCTCCCCCAAGGAGGCGTTCAAGGCCTGCTTCTCAGCCGTTGCCGGATATCTCGGCAGGCCGAGCGCGGAGACCGTGCTGTTTGCCGGCGTGCCGCTCTCGGACACGCGAATTGAAGTCGACGACATCAGGCACCTTGCCGAGCGCATCGGCCTGGAAGTGACCGAGTTCAGCCACCGCGACTTTCTGAGAGGACGCGTAGACCTTCCCGCCATCGTCTTTCGCGTCAGCCAGTTGCCGGTCGCCCTGCTCGCCCAAACCGAAGCCGGTGCATACATCACCGCGCCGCAGGAAGACGGCCGCACCGCAATCGACAGATCGGAACTCGCCGCCAGCTATATCAGCGGTGGCGTATCCTTCTCGATAACCTACGCCAACGCCGCCGAAGGCATGACGGTCGGCTCGGCAGCCAAGATCGAGAGAAGACACTGGCTGACCGGAACGATGGGCGCTTTCTGGCGGACCTATTCGAAGGTCGTTCTGGCGGCGGTGTTCATCAATGTGCTGGCCATAGCCTCGCCGATCTTCACCATGAACGTCTACGACAGGATACTGCCCAATAAGGCAGTGTCGACGCTGTGGGTCCTGGCGATCGGCATTGGCGCTGTCATCCTGTTCGACCTGCTCTTGAAGACGGCCAGGGCTTCACTCATCGACTATGCAGGGCGCAAAGCGGATCTTCGGATATCCTATCTCCTGTTCGAGAAAGTGCTGAACTCGTCGCTGTCGGCGCGTCCCGGCTCGACCGGTGAATACGCAAACAGGGTCACGCAATATGAGTTCGTCAGAGAGTTCTTCACCTCGAACACCATCAGCGTGTTCATCGACACGGCATTCGTCTTCATCTTTCTTCTTGTCATCTACGCGATAGGCGGCTGGCTGGTGATCATACCGGCGCTGGCCTTCGTGATGTCGGTTATCGTCGGCTTGATCACCCAGCGCCGCATCGGCAAGCGCGTCGCTGCGTCGATGAACGAAGCTTCGCAACGCCAGGCCCTGTTGGTTGAATCCATCTCCACGCTGGAGACCATCAAGTCGCTGCGCGCCGAGGCGTATCTGCTGCGAAAATGGGGGGAGCACTCCAAGAACGCCGCCAACACGTCCGAGAAGATCAAGCAGCTTTCGGCGGCCGCGGGCAACATAACCCAGTCCATACAGCAACTGGTGACCGTCGCTCTGGTCGTGGCCGGCGCTTATGCCTTCTCGGAAGGGCATGTCTCGACGGGAGCAATCATAGGAACGGTGATGCTGGCGAGCAGGGCTGTAGCGCCGCTCGGCCAGATCGCCATCACCCTGTCCCGGTTTCGCCAGGCCATGCTCTCGTTGAGAATGGTGAACTCGATCATGGCTCAACCGGAAGACCGACCGGAAACGGTGGGTTTCGTCAACCGCCCCATTCGCAAGGGGGCGATGGTGTTCAGGAATGTCGGGTTTGTCTATCCGGGCTCCGAAAACGAGGTTTTGACCGGCCTGAATTTCTCGGTCAAGCCGGGTGAGCGGATCGGCATCATCGGCCGCATAGGATCGGGAAAGACGACGATGGGCCGGCTGATCGGCAGGCTTTTCCTGCCGACCTCCGGTGAGCTGCTGCTGGACGGGATCGATATTCGCCAGTATCACCCGTCCGAGGTTCGCGCCGCGGTCGGCATCGTTGCGCAGGCTGGCGATCTGTTCTCGGGCACCATCAAGGAGAACCTCCTGATGGCATGCCCCGAGGCTACCGATGAGCAGATCATCGAGGCGGCAAAGGCGGCTGGCGTCGACGATTTCGTCTCACGCCACCCGCGCGGCTACGACATGAATGTCGGCGAGCGCGGCACCAATCTTTCAGGCGGCCAGAGGCAGACGGTGGCGATCGCACGCCTGCTGCTGACCAAACCGAAAATCGTCTTTCTGGATGAGCCGTCGGGCTCGATGGATCTCGCATCGGAACGCCAGTTGATCAAGCAGCTCAAAGTCGCCTTTGACCGCGACACCACGCTGATCGTCTCGACACATCGCTTCAGCATGCTTGAACTGGCCGACCGCCTGATCGTTATCGAACAGGGCAAGATCGTTGCTGACGGACCGAAAGACCAAGTCATACAGGCGTTGCAGAAAACAAGCGCCTGACAAGACAAATATTGCATCCAATGCGTTGGGGCGTGGGAAATGCTTGCCAGAGAAGATCGACCGCCGCTGTTTGCGTCGGCGTCCATATTCATCATCGGAGCGCTCTTCGTCGTTTTTGTCGCCTGGGCGTCCTTTGCCGAAGTCGATGAGATCGCACGCGGCGACGGCAAGGTCATACCCGCTTCCAAGACCCAGATCATTCAGGCGAGCGAAGCCGGTGTCGTTCAGGAAATCGCCGTGACGATTGGCCAGATCGTCAAGAAGAACGATCTCATCATTCGCCTGGACAACACGCTCAACACGTCCAGTCTTGGCGAGCAGCAGGCCAAGGCGCGCGCGCTGGAAGTGCGCATAGCAAGGCTGAAATACGAACAGGCCGGCAATCTCTCCGGCCCATTTCCGTGCCCGCCGGACATTCAGTCAGTCGCTCCGCAAATCTGCGACAATGAACAGAAGCTGCTCATCGCCCGACGCGAGAACTTCGACAACAAGCTGTCCGTGCTCAAGTCACGCCTTGACCAGCGCGAGAGGGAACTGGCCGAGGCGGTGGCCAATTCCGACCGTCTGACCAAAAACCTGGTGGTCAGCGACCAGGAGGCAAAACTGGTCGACGCGATGGTCAAGAAAGGCCTGATGGCACGGACCGAGCAACTCCGGGTAGAGCGCGAACAGACCGAACTCAACGGCCAGTTGAACCTGGCCGGCGAAACAATAAAGAAGATCAAATCGTCGATTACGGAAGCTCAGCTTCAGGTCGAAGAACTCGGCCTGCAACTGCAGCAGGAGGCATTGGACGACCTTACCCAGGCGCTGGCGGACCTTTCTGTGGTGGACGAAACCATAAGGGGGGCCACCGACAAGGTCGCGCGCACCGATATCCGGTCTCCGGTGGACGGCATCGTCAACACGCTGGAGCTGAACACGGTCGGGGCCTTCGTCCAGCCTGGTGCTGTCGTGGCCGGCATCGTGCCAACCTCCGAGACCTTGCTTGTGGAGGCACGGGTCTCGCCACGGGATGTCGCGTTCATCCGTCCCGACCAGGAAGCACTTATCAAGGTCACTGCCTATGATTTCTCGATCTTCGGCGGCATCGAAGGCAAGGTCTCTAACATTACGGCTGACAGCTTGGTCGATCAGAAGACAGGGGAACCCTATTACCAGGTGCGCGTGTCGACGGACAAATCGACACTTGAGAGAGACGGCAAGGCCTACTCGATCATCCCCGGAATGATCTGTTCAGTCGACATCAAGACCGGGCGCAAGACGATCCTGCACTACCTCTTGAAGCCGATCAACAAGGCACGTGAGGAGGCGATGAGTGAGCGGTAGTGCCAGCTTTCACCATCCTGATGGCGAGCGGCTGCTTCCTGCGGTCACGGCCCAGGATTTTGGGCTGGAATTTCGGGTTGTGGCACGTGGCGGCATACGACGCGGCATCCGTCTGGAGCGGGCATTCTGGATGTCGCTGAAGCAGATGGCTGAAAGCAGGAAGTGCACGATCGGCATGCTCATCGATGAGATCGCCGAAAGCCAGGCACAGACAGGTAACCTGACATCCGCGATCAGGGTGGCTTGCATGCGTGGATTGGCGGACGAAAACCTGACTTTGCGAAGGCTTGCATCGATCAATACCATCAGCGCTATACTGCTCGCTTGCCCGTCACCGGCCTTTGCCCTGGCTTCATCGAAGAAGATCCTGACGTTCAACGCGCCGTTCCAGCAACTGGTCAAGCGTCAATTGCCGATCGTTCCAAACGATGATGCCCGGCACGACCTCAAGCTGGCGCTGGACCTCAATGTGGCCGACATCTTCGCGCGGCTCGACGCCAATGGCGAAGCGCCCGTGGCTACCGGTTTTGTCATCGGTGCCGGTGACCGTCGATACCGAGGGCAGTTGAATGTGGTGAGGGCTCCGGTGGTCGAGCCGGAGTTGCTGATGGCGTTCGTCTTCGGCGGTTAGACCACAGATAGACTGTCCCCCCGCGCCGGAATGCATCGCACAATCTTGCCGAAACCTATGGCTGAAAACCTTCGCCAGGTGCGACGGTTGCGAAACCGCCTTTGATGTCAGCCATCTGGGCTCCGCCCGGTCTCGAGCCGTGGATCCAGGCCCGGTCCGTGCTGAACGAATAGAGCGGAACGTAATCCGGGAGATCGCTATCGCGCATAACGGTGTTGCTGAGGCTGTCGAGAATGAAGGTGCCGCTGCCTGTGCTCACCGAGAGTACAGCGTGAAAGAATCCTCGCTTGCGGTCCTGGAGAACAACGAGCGCCATGCTTTGCGTTGGAATGCCAGCCCTCAGCAGAGCCGTCATCTTGAGGATGGCAAAATCCTCGCAGTCGCCGGCGCGCCGCTCGAGAATCTCCGAAGGCTTCGCCCAATAGTCGAGTTTGCCGTAGACGACGCTGTCTTTCCGGTAGGCGATCAGGCGATTTACGCTGCTGTTGACGAAAGATAGTTTCTCGCTGAATCCCTTGCCCTGAGCGGCGGAGACCATGTCGGCAAAAGCCGCGCTCTTGCGCTCGCAGGCGCTGCCTGCCGAGCAGGCGGTGATGGCCCGGTAGACGGGTGTCCAGCGCGCCGCGACGGGAAAATTGCGCATCGACAAGGCAACCGATCCGAACACGCCCGGAATGATCGACGCCGTCTGCACCGGATCTATCCCGGCCCCGCCTTGTGCCACTGACGAGCCATCCCCGCGGTCGCCAACCGCCGCGCCATAGCTGCCGAAAACCATGCCGATCCGGTAAGGGGCCACAGGCTGCCAGGGCTGAGGCCTCGCCAGCGAAACACCGCCGAGACAGGGCGGCGTCTGGACCTTTTCCAGAGCCGTGCCGGGTGCGGCGACCTCGCCGGAAACGGCCTTCGCGAAGGATGGCCCCGCCAGGCCGACAAGCCCGATTGCCAGCAAGAGCACCTTGAGCCTGGTTTTTCCCAGGGAGTATTCTTTTTTCATAACGCCCACCTTTGACTGTGGACGCTACCAATCTTGTCTCAAATTATTGGAAAGGAAGGTGGATAACTTTCCCGCAAATCACTACGTCTATTTTCTATAAAATTTTATTCAATTTTATACTTTCATTTACCAGAAAACTCCGGCCTGCCATCGGTCAAGCAAGTCACATGGAAACCAACATATATCAGGTTATATGTTTGAGGTTTACCACGTGTAAAAAATGCCGAACACTGCATATCAGAATATATGAAATAGATTTCGAGACTGTTGCAAAGTAGAAGTGGCCGCTGTCTCTATCCGGGAAATATCGGAGGGGTTTCAGCCATGACGACCAATATCGAGTTGGACAGCTTTTCGGGTTCCTTGAACGAGCATTCCGCGTCCAATGAACACGGCGATCAGATATCGCCGGCCGAGATCCGGGTGGCACAAGCAAATTCGACGCAGCAGGCCGCACCGGCAGCGTCCGAACCGGTGCCGGTCGATGTCGGTGGCGGAGCGCCTGTCAAACCAGGAGCCCCCGCGGAAGCAAAGGCACCGCCGGCTGCTGCGCCGCACGAATATGTGGCTGACGCCAGCCACGTGGTAAGGCTTCCGGCCAACGTCTCGATCGACAACATCAAGGTCGACGGCCACAACCTTGTGCTCGAACAGGCTGACGGCTCGGTGATCGTGATCAAGGATGGCGCCCTGAACGTGCCGACCTTTATCATTGGCGACGTCGAGGTGCCGCGCGTCGCCTTGCTGGCAGCGCTCGAGGCAAGCCATGTCGATGTCGCCTTCGGCGCCGACGGTTCCATGTCGGCCGGCCCAGGCGGTTCGAATTCAAGTGCAGGCGGAGACTTCTCGATTCCCCCCGGCGGCATCGGCGACGGGTTCGACCTGTCGGCACTGCTGCCCCCGACTGCCTTGCAGTTTGGGCTTCTGGATCGCCGCGAACTGTTCCCGTCTATCGTCGACAAGCCGGTTTCAGTGACGGCCACGTCATTGCTTGCTCCCAGCGAAGCGGCCAGCGAAACCGGCCTTGACGGCGGTGGGGCGCAATCGCCAGGCAGCGACGCGCCGAGCCATTCGGAAACCTCCGGCAATGGAACGATCAGCATCACCGCACCGGATGGAATTGGGTCGATCGTCATCAACGGCGTCACCGTCACCGGCGTCGGCCAGGAGATCCCGGGGCAGTTCGGCTTCCTGACGATCGTCTCCTACAATCCGAGCACCGGCGCCATCGAATACAATTACACGGTGACCGAATCGGTCACCCATCCGAATCCGACGAACGAATTCGACCCCACCGACACGGTTCCGGACAATTTCAGCATCACAGTCACGGATGTCGATGGCGACACGGCCAGCACGACCTTTGCGGTCGCCATCGTCGACGACGTGCCGACGGCGCATAATGACAGCGGCACGCAGGCGAGCGAGAACGCGGCGGTGACGGTGAACGTGTTCGCCAATGACGTGCCCGGCGCGGACGGGGTGGCCATCACCGATCCGACCAAGGTGAGCTATGTGGCGAACTCGCTGAGCGGCGCCGGCACGCTTACCTACCACAATGACGGCACCTTCACCTACGCGCCGGTTGCCGGCGAGGAAGGGACGGTGACGTTCCAGTATCAGATCATCGACGGCGACGGCGATTCGTCGGTGGCGACGGTGACGATCAACCTGTTGAAGGACTCGACGCCGACGATCGGTGTGACGCCTCAGGCTCCCGATGCGTCGGGGCACAGCGCGGTGGACGAAGCGGGCCTTGCGGCGCGCGGTATCGAGCCGGCGGGTTCGGGCGAGATTGCCGACAACAACGGCACCAACAACAGCGATCCGAGCGAGACGGCGACGGGATCGCTGAACATCACCACGGGCAGCGACACGATCGGCCACCTCTATGTGACCGACAAGGACAACACCCAGATCGAGGTGACCAACGCGGCCGGCGGCATCCTGGTGCACGGCCAGTATGGCGATCTGACCATCACCGGCACGCCGGGAACTGGCTACACCTATTCCTACACGCTGCTGGACAACACCTCGAGCAATACCACCCATGACGATTTCGCCGTCCAGGTGGTCGATTCCGATGGTGACCCGGCCTCCACCACGCTCATCATCAACATCGTCGACGACGTGCCGACGGCGCATGATGACAGTGCCACGCAGGCGACCGAGAACGCCGCTGTGACGGTGAACGTGTTCGCCAATGACGTGCCCGGCGCGGACGGGGTGGCCATCAGCGATCCGACCAAGGTGAGCTATGTGGCGAACTCGCTCAGCGGCGGCACCGGAACGGTTACCTACCACAATGACGGCACCTTCACCTACGCGCCGGTTGCCGGCGAGGAAGGGACGGTGACGTTCCAGTATCAGATCATCGACGGCGACGGCGATTCGTCGGTGGCGACGGTGACGATCAACCTGTTGAAGGACTCGACGCCGACGATCGATGTGACGCCTGATGGTGGGACGCCGTCGGTCAATGCGACCGCGGTTGTCGACGAGAAGGGCCTGCCGGCGGGTACCGGCGAGCTTGCCGACCCAGCCTTGAACTCGGATCACTCGGAAACCACGGCGGGCACGTTCAACATCACCACGGGCGGCGACACGCTGCAGAAGCTCGAGGTGATGGACAAGAACGGCACCCTGGTGGATGTCACTTCTGGCGGCACGGTCCAGGGCGTCAACGGCGTGCTGACGGTGACCTTGAGCGGTGGCGTCTACAGCTACAGCTACACGCTCTCGAACAACGTGGCGAATGCCAATCCCAACCAGATCGGGGCCGCCGACCAGGCGACCGGGGAAAATTTCGCGGTAAAGGTCACCGACAGCGACAACGACACGGCCAATGCCTCGCTGACCGTCAAGGTCAACGACGATGGGCCGACGGCGACGAATGACGGCGTGCTTACCAGCCATGTGGAGAACGTGACGAACCTGACGATCGGCACGGTGACGGGAATCCTGGGCAACGACCACTACGGTGCGGATGGCCCGGCGGCGTCGGGTTCGCTGGTGATCGGCGTTGGCGACCATGGCGGCACGGTGACGGTCGACGGCCTTGGCAACCTGATTTACACCAACACGACGCTGAACGTGTTGAACGGCACGCCGGTCAACGAGACCTTCACCTACACGATCAAGGACGGCGACGGCGACACCACGACGGCGACGTTCCAGGTGACGCTGACGGACACCGGGGTTACGATGGGAGCGGCGCCGGCGAACCTGATCGCCGACGAGGACGACATCGCCGGGGCTGGCGGCAACGCCGGTGGGCCGGCCGACGAAGCTTCTCCCGTACTGTCGGGGCATATCGCCTATACGCTTGGCGCGGACCATATCGGCAGCGTTGTGCTGTCGACGGCCGGCAATGCAACTGGCCTGCAGACGCTGGCCGGGGTTGCGGTCGACACGACATGGATCGGCGGCCAGTTGATCGGCTACGTGCATGGCACGAACCCGAACCTCGCGGCCAACCAGGTGTTCACCATCGCGGTGACGAGCGTCACCGACAGCGGCGCGAACTACAACATGACGCTGCTGCAGCCGGTCCAGCACACAGTGAGCGGCACCGAGGACAATACGGCACCGTTCACGGTCACGGCGACGGTGACGGACGCCGACGGCAGCACCGGAACCACCAGCTTCACCGTCTCCATCGACGACGATACGCCGGTGGCGGCCAATGACGGCGCGCTTGCGACGCTTGCCGAACATGCGAGCGGGGTCAATATCGGCACGGCGGCGGGAATCCTGGCCAACGACCACTACGGTGCGGATGGCCCGGCGGCGTCGGGTTCGCTGGTGATCGGGGTTGGCGACCATGGCGGCACGGTGACGGTCGACGGCCTTGGCAACCTGATTTACACCAACACGACGCTGAACGTGTTGAACGGCACGCCGGTCAACGAGACCTTCACCTACACGATCAAGGACGGCGACGGCGACACCACGACGGCGACGTTCCAGGTGACGCTGACGGACACCGGGGTTACGATGGGAGCGGCGCCGGCGAACCTGATCGCCGACGAGGACGACATCGCCGGGGCTGGCGGCAACGCCGGTGGGCCGGCCGACGAAGCTTCTCCCGTACTGTCGGGGCATATCGCCTATACGCTTGGCGCGGACCATATCGGCAGCGTTGTGCTGTCGACGGCCGGCAATGCAACTGGCCTGCAGACGCTGGCCGGGGTTGCGGTCGACACGACATGGATCGGCGGCCAGTTGATCGGCTACGTGCATGGCACGAACCCGAACCTCGCGGCCAACCAGGTGTTCACCATCGCGGTGACGAGCGTCACCGACAGCGGCGCGAACTACAACATGACGCTGCTGCAGCCGGTCCAGCACACAGTGAGCGGCACCGAGGACAATACGGCACCGTTCACGGTCACGGCGACGGTGACGGACGCCGACGGCAGCACCGGAACCACCAGCTTCACCGTCTCCATCGACGACGATACGCCGGTGGCGGCCAATGACGGCGCGCTTGCGACGCTTGCCGAACATGCGAGCGGGGTCAATATCGGCACGGCGGCGGGAATCCTGGGCAACGACCACTACGGTGCGGATGGCCCGGCGGCGTCGGGTTCGCTGGTGATCGGCGTTGGCGACCATGGCGGCACGGTGACGGTCGACGGCCTTGGCAACCTGATTTACACCAACACGACGCTGAACGTGTTGAACGGCACGCCGGTCAACGAGACCTTCACCTACACGATCAAGGACGGCGACGGCGACACCACGACGGCGACGTTCCAGGTGACGCTGACGGACACCGGGGTTACGATGGGAGCGGCGCCGGCGAACCTGATCGCCGACGAGGACGACATCGCCGGGGCTGGCGGCAACGCCGGTGGGCCGGCCGACGAAGCTTCTCCCGTACTGTCGGGGCATATCGCCTATACGCTTGGCGCGGACCATATCGGCAGCGTTGTGCTGTCGACGGCCGGCAATGCAACTGGCCTGCAGACGCTGGCCGGGGTTGCGGTCGACACGACATGGATCGGCGGCCAGTTGATCGGCTACGTGCATGGCACGAACCCGAACCTCGCGGCCAACCAGGTGTTCACCATCGCGGTGACGAGCGTCACCGACAGCGGCGCGAACTACAACATGACGCTGCTGCAGCCGGTCCAGCACACAGTGAGCGGCACCGAGGACAATACGGCACCGTTCACGGTCACGGCGACGGTGACGGACGCCGACGGCAGCACCGGAACCACCAGCTTCACCGTCTCCATCGACGACGATACGCCGGTGGCGGCCAATGACGGCGCGCTTGCGACGCTTGCCGAACATGCGAGCGGGGTCAATATCGGCACGGCGGCGGGAATCCTGGCCAACGACCACTACGGTGCGGATGGCCCGGCGGCGTCGGGTTCGCTGGTGATCGGGGTTGGCGACCATGGCGGCACGGTGACGGTCGACGGCCTTGGCAACCTGATTTACACCAACACGACGCTGAACGTGTTGAACGGCACGCCGGTCAACGAGACCTTCACCTACACGATCAAGGACGGCGACGGCGACACCACGACGGCGACGTTCCAGGTGACGCTGACGGACACCGGGGTTACGATGGGAGCGGCGCCGGCGAACCTGATCGCCGACGAGGACGACATCGCCGGGGCTGGCGGCAACGCCGGTGGGCCGGCCGACGAAGCTTCTCCCGTACTGTCGGGGCATATCGCCTATACGCTTGGCGCGGACCATATCGGCAGCGTTGTGCTGTCGACGGCCGGCAATGCAACTGGCCTGCAGACGCTGGCCGGGGTTGCGGTCGACACGACATGGATCGGCGGCCAGTTGATCGGCTACGTGCATGGCACGAACCCGAACCTCGCGGCCAACCAGGTGTTCACCATCGCGGTGACGAGCGTCACCGACAGCGGCGCGAACTACAACATGACGCTGCTGCAGCCGGTCCAGCACACAGTGAGCGGCACCGAGGACAATACGGCACCGTTCACGGTCACGGCGACGGTGACGGACGCCGACGGCAGCACCGGAACCACCAGCTTCACCGTCTCCATCGACGACGATACGCCGGTGGCGGCCATGACGGCGCGCTTGCGACGCTTGCCGAACATGCGAGCGGGGTCATATCGGCACGGCGGCGGGAATCCTGGCCAACGACCACTACGGTGCGGATGGCCCGGCGGCGTCGGGTTCGCTGGTGATCGGGGTTGGCGACCATGGCGGCACGGTGACGGTCGACGGCCTTGGCAACCTGATTTACACCAACACGACGCTGAACGTGTGAACGGCACGCCGGTCAACGAGACCTTCACCTACACGATCAAGGACGGCGACGGCGACACCACGACGGCGACGTTCCAGGTGACGCTGACGGACACCGGGGTTACGATGGGAGCGGCGCCGGCGAACCTGATCGCCGACGAGGACGACATCGCCGGGGCTGGCGGCAACGCCGGTGGGCCGGCCGACGAAGCTTCTCCCGTACTATCGGGGCATATCGCCTATACGCTTGGCGCGGACCATATCGGCAGCGTTGTGCTGTCGACGGCCGGCAATGCAACTGGCCTGCAGACGCTGGCCGGGGTTGCGGTCGACACGACATGGATCGGCGGCCAGTTGATCGGCTACGTGCATGGCACGAACCCGAACCTCGCGGCCAACCAGGTGTTCACCATCGCGGTGACGAGCGTCACCGACAGCGGCGCGAACTACAACATGACGCTGCTGCAGCCGGTCCAGCACACAGTGAGCGGCACCGAGGACAATACGGCACCGTTCACGGTCACGGCGACGGTGACGGACGCCGACGGCAGCACCGGAACCACCAGCTTCACCGTCTCCATCGATGACGATACGCCGGTGGTGGCGACCAACCTCGCCGTCCAACTCGACGACGATGCTCTGGCCGGCGGCAATCCCGGCGGCACCGGCGATGTCACTCCCGACACCGCCAACCTCACCGGAACGCTGGCGCACAGCTATGGCGCCGATGGCGCCGGCTCGACGCTGCTGACCGGTGCCGGCCTGCAGACCTCGTCGGCGGTGGAAGGTGCCTTCATCCAGACGTTGAATGGCGCCGGGACGCTGCTGACGATCAGCCAGATCCAGAACGGCGTCGCGATGGCGGTGGTGTCGGTGGCGCTGTCTAACACGACGGCTGGCGCCTACACGGTCACTCAGTTGCATGCGATCGACCATCCGGCGGGCAGCAACGAGAACGACGTGGCCTTCACGGTCGGCTACACGACCACCGACCATGATGGCGACACGGCGCCCGGCTCGCTGACGATCAATGTCGACGACGACACGCCGACGATCACCGGCATTCAGGACGCGATCATGCCGAACATCAACAATACCGACGTTCATGGCACTTGGCAGCCGTCTTTCGGAGCTGATGGACCGAGTCTGACTTCGGCGATCAGCCTGGCGATGGGAACCGCACCGAGCGGGCTGACCTACGCGTTTACAGGCCAGGGGAACAATACCAATGGCGATGCGGTGGTCCAGGTCGACGTGAAGAGTGGAACGACGACCCTCTACACGTTCTACGAATACGCCCACTATGATACGGCAACGAATTCGTCCGAGATGTTCGCCTATAAGAATCTCACGGATGCGAAGGGGGCAACGGGCGCGAACGAGTTCTTCACGTTAACTGTGAATGCCAGCGGCACATACGATTTCCATCTGGTATCCAACAGCTTGCAATCGACGCCAACCTTCAGTGTTCTGTCAGGAATTGACAATGGTAATGGCGACTACGTGAAGATCGTAAACGGCGTCGCCTCATACGGCAAAGATCCGGTACCTGCTAGTGGCTACGACGTTATCATCGACGGCTTCAATGTGGCCGATCCTAATCCAGCCGACAACAGGATCTTCAAGAACAACAACGGCATGGGAGTGGAGAGCGGCAATCTTGACACGAACGAGACCATCACTTTCCACTTCAACCAGCTTCAAAGCCAAGTCACTGTTGGGATCGGAAAGGGCAACAACGCCGCATCCGAACACTTCCTGGTGACCATCTGGAATGCTGCGCATACCACGTCAGTAAGCTGGAACGTCACGCAGGCTGACGGCACGCCGCTGATTGTCGACGCAGCCCACTGGGGTACCGGCGGAACGACGACAGGCGCCTTCTTCAATTTCGGCGAGGTGGACGTTAAGAATATTGCGAGCGGCGCTGAGGATGACAAGGTCGTGCTGCTGTCGCTGACCTACAACGCACAGACCATCGTCAGCGATACCACACTAAACTTCGCGCTCGGCATCACCGATCATGATGGCGACACGGTTGCGAGTGCCGACAACTTGTCCGTATCTCTGGTTGGAACTCACACCGGCGCCGGCTATCAGGAAACCGGCACCGCGACCGCAGAGGTCATTGCCGCAAGTCCCGGAGCCGATACGATCATCGGCGGAACAGGCCTGGGCGACACTGTTGACTATTCCGGTAGCGTGGCCGCTGTTTCGATCCATCTCGCCGACAGCGGGTCTGCATCGGGTGCACCGGTAGACCCACACAACCCGCTCGCCGGCACTATCGGCGGCGGCGATGCCGCCGGAGACACGCTGACGGGCATTGAGGGGTTGATCGGTGGCTCGGGCAACGACTATCTGTTCGGAAACGTCGGCGACAATTATCTCGCAGGCGGCCTTGGCGCCGACACGCTGAACGGCGGAGGCGGCAACGACACTCTCGTTGGCGGTTTGGGCCAGGATACGCTCACCGGCGGCATAGGCGCCGACACGTTCAAGCTCGACAGCCTCGACATCAACGATATCATCACCGACTACAATGGCGGCGAGGGTGACAAGATCGATCTGACGGCGTTGTTCGAAACAGGACCAGGGGCCAATATCGCAGACTTCGTGAAATACGATTCGGGAACGCACACGCTCAGCGTTGACTCCAATGGCACAACCGGTGGCGCCAATTTCGTAGAGGTGGCCGCCTTGAACAACGTGCCAGCCGGTACGATCAACCTGCTCTACGACGACACGGCGCATGTACAACACACGGCAACGATCTAACGCCGTAGCGCGCGGCCACGCGACTATGTTATACGTCGCTAATATTTAGGGGAGCTCAACATGAAACGTTCTGCAAGACTGCTGGTTTCCGCTGCGACGCTGTTGCTGGCAGTCGGGTCGACGGGTTACGCCGCCGACATCATCGAAGGTCCGACGGCCGACTATTGCCGCACCGTCGGCACGTCCAACCTGGTGCTGAACGACAACATCGTCGACCTCAAGGAGCAGGTGGTGAAACTGATGGACGAGTCGGTCGCCGCCGCCAACAGCTCGGAGTGGATCAACTCGTCCCGGCCTGTCTTCGTCTGGGCGTCGGAAGCCAAGGTCGCCTGCGGCATGGCTTACGGCTATCTGAAGACGAACTATAAGGACGAAGACACCCTCAACAAGTGCGAGTGTTTCCACGATCGCATGGTCGAGTACATGCACTGACCGGATAGGCGAACCCGCCTGTTGGCCATCATGACAGCCGACGGATCATTCTTGAAGGCGATCGCAGGCGCGATCGTGTTCGTCGGCTTTGGCCTAACTGTCACGCTGGCCCGCGCCAACTGGCTGGAACGACCGTCCGTGGAATGCGGTCAGTCGTCCGGCCTGCCGGCGCATTGTGACGCTGCCACGGAGTGGACCCGGCAAACATTCAAGGCGTTTGCGTGCGGCGCGTGTTCGTGCCCGGGCGCCGACTATCGAAGTGCCGGGCAAGCAAGGCAGCTCAAGGCGCTCAGAGCCAGGCTTTTCGGCAGCTAAAAGAACTGCAGACGGCACAGCAAGTCCGCCGTAACATGACTTGAAGACCAGACCGGGAAGAATATCCGGCGGCACATGGGGTGGAGCATTCATGGAAGCTGGCCGACACGTCCACTGTCCACGGACATGGGCAATCGCCTTGGCGCTCGCCGTGATCGTGTCGGGCTGTCAGTCGAAAGGCGGCGTTTCCGAAGTGCTCGATCCGGCGGCGGTTACCGTGCCTGCCGGGCAGAATGGCGCCGCTGTTGCCGGTCCGGTCCAGGCGACCCAGTCGCTGGGCACCGGTTCGACAAAAATCACGATGCTGCTGCCGTTGTCCGCTGCGGGGCCGGCAGGGGAAAACGGCAGGAAGATGCTCGATGCCGCCAAGCTGGCAATGACGGATATTGGCAATGGATTGCTTACGCTGACGGTAGAAGACACCAAAGGCGATAGCGCACTGGCCAGCAAAATGGCGATAACGGCCATAACGACGGGCTCGAAGGTCGTGATCGGCCCGACCGAACTGCCGGCAGCCCAGCATATTGCCACGCTGTCGGGATCGAAGCGGCCACCGGTCCTGGCGCTTGCCGATAATTTCGCCGGCGGCGCCGGGGTTTATGCCGTGCTCCTTGGCGAAGCGGACAGCGCCGCTGCGGGCGCCGCGGGACTGGCGGCGAAAGGCAGCAAGAAGTTCGTATTGTTTGTCGCGGAGGGCCCAAACGCCAGCGCCATGGAGAAGCGAGTCGCGAACAGCCTCAGCATCTATGGTGCGACCCTCGCGGTCACTCTCCCGTATTCGGCCGGTGACGGTGGCGCGAAGGTGGTCGACGAAATGGGCTCACTCGTGGACGCCCCCGACGCCGTCATCGTTGCCAGCGGCAATGACAGCCCGGCGACTATTCTCGCCGCCCTCAAAGCAAAGGGCATTCCCGGAAAGACAATCTCCGTCGTCGGAACGAACCGCTGGCTGGAACACCCGATGGATCCGCTGTTTGGGGGGGCATATATCGCCACGCTCGATCCAAGTGAAACCGGGCCGATCGCCGACCGCTTCAGGACGGCATACAACTATCCGGCCGACGTCAATGTGGCCTACGCCTATGATATGGTTGCCCTGACTGCAGGGATTGCCAGCGCGGTCGGGCCTGATGGTTTCAGCAAAAAGGTTCTCGAGAATCCAAATGGGTTTCGTGGGTCGACCGGCCTGTTCCGGTTTCGGGCCGACGGATCCAGTGAGCGATCGATGCCGTTCTATCGGATTGAAAAAGGTGCTCTCAAGCTGGTTGCCAAATCGACGTCGGGTTTCTGACCGGCGAGACTCCTTGAGATCCTGTTCGCGCTGATGGGCCGGCCGGGCCGCAGCAGCTTGGCGATCGCGCTCGGAAGCCTCCTGCTTCTGGCCGGAGTCCTGCTGATCATTCAGGCCCGGGCTTTGCTTTCGGTCGATCGGCCTGTCCTTATCCCTTCGCAGGATATTGACGATACGCAGCCAAACCGGCCGGTTGCCCCCGTTACCGGCGCACAACGCCGAGAACCAGCCCGCAAGGTTGCTCAGGACCTGATCGCTCCGCCGCGGCTTGATCCCGCGGAGATCGAACGGGCCGAGCCCCGTCCGCCACTCAGCGAGCTCGGTCTCGCCGTGCCCCTGAAAACGCCGCTGCCCGGGGACTGGCGGGAGGTCTTGCTCTACCGCCCGATTGCCACATCGTCGGCGATGTTCGAATCCATGGGCCGGAAGGTGGCCATCAGTGGAGTGCAAGGCATCGACCTCGACACATCCTGCTCGTTTCACGAGGCCACCTGGCCTTGCGGCGAGCGTGCACGCGCCGCTTTCAATTCCTGGTTAAGGGGACGCGCGCTAAAATGTTTCGTGCCGCCGGACGTCGAGCGTTTTGCCATCGCCGCACCGTGCAGCCTGGGCAAGCAGGATGTCGGTGCCTGGCTTGTCTCCAACGGCTGGGCCATGGCACTGCCGAGTGGCATCTACGGCAAGGCGGAGGCGACAGCCAGGGACGCGGAGATGGGCATATTCGGCCCGGCACAATAGCTGGTTGCTCAGCTCCTGATATTTTGTTTGTCAACCGTCACGGGCGCAGCTTTCCCTGGGACAGACCGATTTCGTCCGCGACCTCGACGAGATCATTCCGCCGATGCATCAAATTGGAAGGTTCCTCGAAACCGAATTGCAGCACGCCGGCTCTATACCAGCTCATCCACAGGAGATCGGCCAGTGACAAAGACAATGGCGACCACCACCGCCCAGGCATGGAAAGGCGTCGCTTGGCTGACCTTTCTGGGAACCGCGGGAATCCTGGCCCTTTCCATCGGTCTCAACTATCTGCTCCTGTTCTCGGAGGGGCTGACGCCGTTTGGGCGCAGCATGGTGACGGCAATCCTGTTGCCTGTTGTCCTTGGTGTTCCGCTCTTTCTGTTCATTGGATTGAAGCAGATCGAGCTTCGTCGCTATCGCCGGGAACTCGACAAGTCAGCAACCTTCGACACCATGACAGGCTGCCTGAACGGAGCGGTCTTCACGTCGATGGTCGAAAGAAGAACAGCAAGGCCAGCGGCGCCGGGTCCGGGATCGGGCGCCTTCTTGGTCATCCATTCGGAACATTTGCGGTCCATCAACCTGCGCTTTGGTCTTGAATGGGGCGATGAGGCTTTGCGGCTCGTCGCCTCAACCATACAATCATCGGTGCGCGCGGAAGATCTGGTTGGACGCATAGGCACTTCGATGTTCGGGGTTTTCCTCTCAGGCGCCACCGAAGCAGAAGCCAGGGAAATCGGCGAGCGTATCCGGGCGCGTATCGCGCAAGTTTATTTCGCACCAAAAGGAACCGAGGATGCCCTGATCGTCAAAGTCGGCGGCGTGGTGTTCGAAAACGAGGTGGAGTTCGCGGACATGTTCCGGTCAGCCGAGCAGCGCATGGCTGGCATCCCGGACGGAGCCGCATTTGAATTGACGCATCTCCACAGCTGACTACCCGCCGGGGGGCGCCAGCGCCATTCAAACACCAGGGGAATTGTCAGACGCCGCCGCCGCCGTTCACGCTGCGGACTCGGTAATCCCTGTAGATGCTGCCCAGGTTTCCGCGATGGCGACGATTGCGGCGTTGATCGGTCCGCTCGGGATCGCCGGCATCACCGAAGCGTCGACGATAGAGATGTTGTCAAAACCGTTCAGCCGCAGGTCAGCGTCGACGATGGCGTCGGCATCACGACCCATCCGGCATGTGCCAGCCGGATGATGATGGGTGGAAGCGGCCCTGGCGATGAAGGCATCGAGCTCATCATCGGACTGAACCGGTGCGCCCGGCAGGATCTCCGCATCGCGCCATTCGTCCAGAGCCGCGTGATGGCCGACCATGCGCGCCCGCTTCAAGGCCATCCTGAAGACCGTGCGATCGTGTTCGGTTTCGAGATAGTGCGGATCGATGAGCGGCGCATCGTTACGGCCCGGCCCGCTTGGGGCGATGCGCCCGCGGCTTGTCGGATGGGTGACGCCGCACAGGATCGTGAAGGCGGAGCCGTAGGGCGGGGCGTTCAGGCCCTCGGCCGCTGACGGAGCGACGACGCAGGCGAGCACGATGTCGGGGCTTCCCGTGGAACGGGTAGGGTCGTCACCATGCAGGTACATCAGCGATTCGGAATGCTGCAGGCGGGACGGCGGCACCGGCTTTTTCGTGCTGTAGACATTTCCAAGGGCCAGCAGATGGTCCTGCAGGTTGCGACCGACATCGCGTCGATCGGCAAGGCAGCGTATCCCCGCCTGCTTCAGCGTATCCGGACAGCCAATGCCCGACCGCATGAGGATGAGCGGCGTGGACACGGCGCCGGCGCAAAGGACGATCCGGTCGGCGCAGAGCGTTCTGGTCTCACCCTCGCACACCACGCTCACGCCGGTGACCTTGTGGCCGTTCAGCACCAGATGCTCGACCGCGTGGCCGGTGAGCAAGGCCAGATTCGGCCGCGCCATGACCTGTGGCGGCAGATAGGCGTCGGCGACGCTCAGGCGCTTTCCGTCGCGTATATTGAGTGAATTGGGGCTGGTGCCGACCAGTTCGCCGCTGTTGTGGTCGGTCAGGGCGGGAGCCCCCATGGCTTGCCCGGCGGCGATGTAAGCACGCACGATCGGACTGACCTCGGCGTCCGGCAGATAGACGTCCAGCGGGCCGCTCTTGCCGCGTGCCGGCCCGTCGAAGGCAGTGAAGGCTTCACTGCGGATGAAGCCCGGCAACAATCCCCGATAGGACCAGCGCTCGCCGCCGACTGCTGCCCAGGGTTCGAAATCATCGGGATGGCCGCGTACATAGGCCATTGCATGCAGGCAGCTCGAGCCGCCGACGATCTTGCCGCGCGGCCATTCATGGACGCGGTTGGCGGTAAAGGGCTGGGGCACGGTGCGGTAGCTCCAGTCGTAGGCGCGGCCCTGAAGCATCGTCCATTTCAGCGGGTCGGCAATATCGGGATCGGCCGGCATCGCCCCGGCTTCGATGAGGCCGACCTGGCACGACCGGTCTTCACTGAGCCGGCTGGCAACAACCGAACCGGCGGATCCCGCGCCGATGACCAGCACGTCGAAATGACGTTTCAATTCGAAATTCCCCGCACAGGCTCGATGTCAGAAGGCGTACGATCACGCGGCAAAGGCGCCGGCATTCGATCGTTCCATGATCTGTCTCTGCACGGACAGCAGGTGCGCGCGCATTGCGGCCTCTGCCGCTTCGGGATCACGCTGCGAGATCGCTTCGGCGATCAGCCGATGCTCGCCGTCGCGCTGGGCGATCCGCTTGGGGCAGGTGGGGGCTGCGGTGCGCGCTACCTTCACCCGCGCATCGACCCCGACCTGACGCAGCATCTTGTAGAATTCCGCGGCGAGATGGTTGCGGGCGGCGGCGACGATCGCGAGATGGAAGGCGAAGTCGACCTCGCCCGACGGGGCATTCTCCGGCGTGGTTGCCGCGTCGAGGATACGCGCCGTCTCGAAAGAGGAGGCGCGCAGCGACGCCAACCGGGCAAGGCCCGGCTCCATGATCAGGCGCAATTCCAGAACCTCGATCGGGTTGGTTACCCTGACCAGTTCCTCGCCATATCTCGGAAGGGCGGTCGGCGCCCGTCTGGCGCGCGCCGGCTTGAGATCGCCTGAATGGCGCAGCGCTTCAAGCGCCTTGCGAAGCTGATGGCGCTTTACACTCAGATGTTCCGCAAGATCGCGCTCGGACGGAAGCTTGCCGCCGCCCTGCTGCAACTGGCGGACCGCGGCAATGATGTCGTCGAGATCCGATGGTCCGACCTGCGGCTCGAATGCGCTCAAAACCAAATCTCCTGTCCGATCGGCAGATCGCCGACTCAACGTCCTGACATCATATTGTGACACGAAAACCTGTTCGACGGCACTCAACCAATTCAACCAATCTACAACTGTACGCAATGGTTGACAACACCAGTTGTGCGATGGTTGACTGCCTTCGTCGACGGTTGCCATCGCGGCGGGCCGTCTTTCTCCCGAGGATCACGCATGCCGGCTGGCGAAACCTTTGACTACGTCATTGTCGGTGCGGGATCGGCCGGCTGCGTGCTGGCGAACCGGCTGAGCGAAGACCCCGCGGTGTCGGTGCTTCTGCTGGAGGCGGGGGATTGGGACCGCGATCCGATGATCCACATCCCGCTTGGCTGGGGCAAGATACTGACCGAGCGCCGCCACGACTGGATGTATTTCTGCGAGCCCGAGGCCAATGTCGGCGGACGCAAGGTCGAGTGCGCGCGCGGCAAGGTCATCGGCGGCTCTTCCTCCACCAATGCCATGGCGTATGTACGCGGCAATCGCGGCGATTACGATCGCTGGGCGGCAAGCGGCCTGACGGACTGGTCGTTCGACAAGGTGCTGCCCTACTTCAAGAAGCAGGAGCGCTGGGAGGCGGGCGAAAGCCGGTATCGTGGCGGCAGCGGGCCGCTGAGCACCCAGTTCTGCCGCTACAAGGATGAACTGATCGATGCCTTCGCCACGGCCAGCCGTGATGCCGGATATCCGCAGACCGACGACTATAACGGCGCCATACAGGAAGGCTTCGGCCGCCTGCAGATGACAATTGCGAACGGCCGGCGCTGCTCGACCGCGACCGCTTATCTGCGGCCCGCCATGCGCCGCGGCAACGTCAAGGTGCTGACCGGCGCGATGGCGACGAAGATCCTGCTGAAGGATGGGCGCGCAACGGGCGTTGCCTATGCCAGAGGCGGGGCGAGCCATGAAGTTCTGGCGCGACGCGAGGTTCTGCTTGCCGGCGGCGTCATCAACACGCCGCAACTGATGATGCTGTCGGGTATAGGCGATAGCGGCGAACTCGCGGCGCATGGCATCGAGACGAAGGTCGATCGTGCGCAGGTCGGCAAGAATTTGCAGGACCATGTTTCGGTCATCCTGATGTATCGACGCAAACAGCCGGGACCGTTTCTCAAGATGATGCGGGCCGATCGTATCGGGCTGGATTTCGTCAAGACCTATCTCACCGGAAAGGGCTTTTCGGGAGATGTGCCTGGCGGCGTCGTGGCATTCCTGAAAAGCGATGCAAGCCGGCCGCTGCCGGACGTACAGTTGCTTTTCACCGCCGCACCGCTTGGGGCATGGCCTTACATGTCGCCCTTCAAGGCGCCGTTCGCCGACGGCTTTGCGACCCGTATCGTTGCCGTGCAGCCGGAGAGCCGCGGCAGCGTCAAGCTGGCATCGAGCGATCCGGTCGCCGCGCCGCTGATCCACCAGAACTTCCTGTCCTCGCAGCGCGACTGGCAGTCGCTTCGCGCCGGTTTTCGTGTTGCGCGCAACCTTGCCAGCCAGCCGTCCATGGCCCCGTTCGTTGGCGTGGAATTCTTCCCCGGCCCGAAATGCGAGAGCGACGAAGAGATCGACGAGCATATCCGCAAGACCTCGATCACCGTGCATCATCCGGCCGGCACGTGCCGTATGGGTGTCGATGCGGAGTCGGTGGTCGATCCGGAATTGCGGGTGCGGGGCGTTGCCGGACTTCGTGTCGTGGACGCCTCCGTGATGCCGGATCTCGTCTGCGGCAACATCAATGCGGCGGTCATCATGATCGCCGAAAAGGCCGTGGATCTGATCCGCAGCCGCGCTCAACAGAGCGTGGCGGCCTGATAGCGGTCGCCGGTATGCAACCAAAATCTTTTGGTTGAGATAAAAATCTGTGTTGGTTGGACTGCCGCGTGAGCCTGCGCGGCCGTGGCGGGTAGGCTTCATTACGCCTTTCTGAGTGCATTTTGTGCGAATTTTGACCATCTATGCCCATTTTTAAGCATTTGCCTGCCGAAAATGCATCTCAACCAAAAACTTATAAATTTCGCAATTTGGGGATTGTCGAGCAAAACCAATGCGAATACGGTTGAGTTGGTTAGAAGCATTTTCTTCGTGACGAGAGGTCCGATATGTCCCTGGCGCAACCAGCTAACGATGTGCTCACCAACAAGAAGGCAGCACTCAAGGGCCTCTATGACGCCCTCTATGCGAAAAACATGTTTCCGTTCTGGGCGACGTCGGAAGGCGTCGACCATGACGAGATCAAGCAGCTGATGGCGACGTCGAAGGCCGTTCCCTTCGTGTGGTCCTATTCGGACATCGAGCCGCTGCTGCAGCGCGCCGCCGAACTGGTGACCATGGACGACAGCGAGCGCCGTTCGCTGATCCTGGTCAATCCTGGACTTGCACCCAAGCGTGCATCGGTCAGCACCATGTACACCGCCTACCGCCTGAATGATCCCGACGAGATCATGCCGCCGCACAAGCACTCGCCGAGCGCCATCCGCTTCGGCCTGACCGGCAAGGGCAACTTCACCGGCGTCGAGGGCGAAGACGTGGTCTTCGGCCCGGGCGACATGGTGCTGACGCCCAACGACGCCTGGCACAATCATGGCACCGTGGGCGGCGAGCAGGCAGTCAACCTGTCGGTGCTCGACCTGCCGCTGGTCGAAACGCTGCATGCCGTCCATTTCGACCACAAATACACCGAGATGGTCGACGGCAAGGAAGTCGAGAAGAAGGTGCAGACCGCCCGCTATCCGAGCGACTACTCACAGCGCATCTATGGTGAGGGCGGCCTGATGCCGCGTTTCGTCGACCACAAGCGCGGCGGCGGCCTGTCGTCGCCCATGTATGTCTATCGCTGGGAGAAGATGGAAGCGGTCCTCGATGCCCACAAGGATTGGGATGGCGACCCTCATGAAGGCATCGTCATCGACTATGTCGATCCGACCACTGGCGGCCCGGTCTTCCACACCATCAATTTCTACGTGCAGATGCTGCGCCCCGGTGAGAAGACCTTGCCGCAGCGCGAGACGGCCAGCCTGCTTTTGGCGCCGTTCCGCGGCAACGGCCATTCAATCATCGACGGCAAACGCTATGACTGGAACCAGTTCGACACCATCGCCATACCCGGCGGTTCCTGGGTCGAACATGTCAACGGCTCGTCGAGCGAGCCGGTGATCTTCTTCGGCGCCACCGATGCGCCGACGCAGAAGGCGCTGCTCCTCTACAAGCGCTGGGGTCGCAACCAGGCCGGCGATCTGCTCCGCCTCGTCTAGTCCGGTCCTTCGGCAAGCACTGTCCCGCCGCCATTGACGGCGGGACATCGAAATGACGTTTCAGCAGCAAGGGCGTATGCATTTGGTTTCGGCGTTCAACACCAAGCAGATCGGCCACGTCGACTGCCCAGGCGGCGGCCAGGTCTGGGTCGACGGCAACATCCTTTATATCGGCCACATGCGGCCGCCGAGCGGCACGACGCTGGTCGACATTTCCGACCCGCGCAATCCGCGCAAGATAGCCACGATCGATGTTCCGCCAGGCTGGCACTCGCACAAGGTGCGCGCCAAGGACGGGCTGATGATCATTAACCACGAGCGCTTTGGTGATGCCGGCCCGGCCGATTTCGGCGGCGGACTGGCGCTCTACGACACCACCAAGCCGGCACAGCCCAAGCTCATCTCGAAGTGGATAACCGGCGGCAAGGGCGTCCACCGCTACGACTTCGACGGCCGTTACGTCTACATCTCGCCGACCGCCGACGGTTATGTCGGCAATATCGTGATGATCCTCGACCTGATCGATCCCACGAAGCCGGTCGAGGTTGGACGCTGGTGGATACCCGGCCAGTGGACCGGCGGCGGCGAAGAATACCCCTGGCATGACTATGTCACGCCGCGTTGCCACCATCCGCTGCGCATGGGCGACCGGCTCTTTGTCAGCTACTGGCATCACGGCCTGTTCATCCTCGACATTTCGGACATCACCAAGCCGAAGCTGATCTCGCACGTCAATTCGAGCCCAAGCTTTCCGCATCCCACCCACACCTGCCTGCCGATTCCACAGCCGCTCAAGGGCCGCAACATCATGGTGGTGGCGGACGAGGACGTCGCCAAACTCCGCCCTTCGCCGCCGGCCTTTACCTGGATCTACGACATCACCGACGAGACCAACCCGTTGCCGATCTCGACCTTCCAGGTGCCGGGCCTCGACCCGGACGGCGCGCCGCAACCGCCGATGACGGGCTGCCATCAGCCTTCCGAACGGTTCAAGGGCACGATCATTCCGTTTGCGTGGTTCGCGCAGGGGCTGCGGCTGGTCGACATCGCCGACCCGTTCGCGCCAAAGGAAGTCGGCCATTTCATGCCCGGCGCGCCGGAGGGGGCGGAGCGTTCCTCGTCCAACGACGTGACCATCGACGACCGCGGCATCGTCTATCTGATCGATCGCATTCGCGGCGTCGACATCATCGAAACCAGTGTTCTCTAGGAGCAGGCATTGAGCGACAGCACGCGAAAATCCGCCAGCCACTACGCAATCGGCAACAAGAACCCGAACCTGCCGTTTCATCCGGCGGTGCGTGCCGGCGATTTCATCTTCGTCTCGGGCCAGGTGCCGAAGGACGAGAACAACAACATGATCAGCGGCACGATCGAGGAAGAGACGCTGGCCACGCTGAAGACCATCGCGCGCGTCATCGCGCATGAAGGCGCGACGCTGTCGGATGTCGTGCGGATCACCACCTATCTCGAGGATACGCGCGATTTCGGCCGCTACAACAAAGCGTTCCTCGAAGGGATCGGCGACGCCGTCCTGGCGCGCACGACCGTCGAAGCAAAGGCGGTCATCAACACCAAGATCGAAATGGACGCCATCGTCTACAAGCCGCTGCCGGCGGGCAAGTAGGCCTTGGACACAATCGAGGAGACGACATGTACAAGCTGTTAGGCCGCCAGACATCAGGCAACGTCCAGAAGGTGCTCTTCATGCTCGAGGAGCTTGGCGCTGCATATACGCGCGAGGACTACGGCCGCCAGTTCGAGAACACGCAGACGGCGGAATACAAGGCGCTCAACCCGACCTCCAAGGTGCCGACGCTGGTCGACGGCAACACCGTGATCTGGGAGTCCAACACCATATTGCGCTATCTCGCGGCATCCGGCGGCGAACAGTTGATTGGCGCCACACCCGCGGAAAAGACCGAGGTCGAGCGCTGGATGGACTTCCTGCTGGCGGCGGTCAATCCGGGCTACCTGGCGGCCTTCAAAGGCGCCAAGCTGACACCCGAGGAGCAGACCGCCGAATACAAGGAACAAGTGAAGGATCTTGTCGCGCAGCTCAAGATCGTCGACGGCCACCTGGCCGGCAAGGACTTCCTGGCGCTCGGCAAGCTGACGCTTGCCGACATCGCCTGCGCGCCGATCCTGAAGCGCTGCGTCGACTTCAAGATCGACCGGCCGTCGATGCCCGATCTGGAGCGCTGGGTGGCCGCGATCGCCGCTCGGCCGGCCTTCAAGGCGGCAACCACTGCTGCTCCCGCAAAGGCGGCATGATGATCAAGCGCGCCGCTCTCATCGGACTGGGAACGATGGGTCCAGGCATCGCCGCGCGGCTTTCGCGCGGCGGGCTCGATGTCACGGCGTATGATGTTTCGCAAGCGTCGGTCGAGCGTGCCCGCGGCATGCTTGATCTCGCCGGCGGCGTGCTCGACCGTCTCGACATCAAGGCGCCGGGGACGGGCGCCGGCAGCGTGCGTTTCGTCGCGACGCTCGCCGAGGCCGTCGACGGCGCCGAACTGGTGATCGAGAATGTGCCCGAGAATATCGACATCAAGGCGCAGACCTATCGTGACATCGATCCGCTGATCGGCCCGTCCGTCATCGTCGCTTCCGACACGTCGGGCATCCCGATCACCAAGCTGCAGGCGCATATCTCGCACCCCGAGCGGATGGTCGGCATGCACTGGTCGAACCCGCCGCACATCATCCCGATGATCGAGGTGATCGGCGGCGAAAAGACCGCGCCAGAAACGGTGGCGACGATCCGCGACCTCATTCGCTCGATCGGCCTGCTGCCGGTGGTGGTGAAGAAGGACGTTCCGGGCTTCGTCGAGAACCGCGTGCTCTATGCGCTGTTGCGCGAAGCGGTCGACCTTGTCGAGCGCGGCGTCATCGAACCGGAAGATCTCGACACCTGCGTGTCCTGGGGCATCGGCTACAAGATCGCCGTCATCGGCCCGATGGCGCTGCTCGATATGGCGGGGCTGGATATCTACAAATCCGTCTCGTCCTTTTTGAATGCCGATCTCTCCAACCGCGACGATGTCGCGCCGATGGTGCTGGAGAAGACGGCTGCGTCGAAGTTCGGCATCAAGTCGGGCGAGGGCATGTTTGCCTACACGCCCGAGCAGACAAAGGCGCTGCAAGGCGAACGGGCGCGCAAGCTCGTCGCGGTGCGGCGCATCCTGGAAGGCCGGGAGTAGCCAATGTCACATGGTGCGCAGAGGGCAGGCCGGTTTGAGGAGTTCCACCGGTCGGCTGTTTGTGTGAAGGGCGCCTTCGCAATGGCGCGAGTGCGGCCGACGACAGCGCGCGAGGTGACAAGCCATGCGCATTGAAACCATTCGAGCTGCCGGCGACAGGCCGGCCCATATCCGCCATGACGACCTGATCTCCGCCAAGGGCGTTTCGGTGGTCATCGCCCGGCAGCTGATCCTCCAAAACATCGATCTTTCCGTGCCAAAGGGGTCGTTTGTCTCCCTTATCGGTCCTTCCGGTTGCGGCAAGAGCACCTTGCTCAAGGTGCTGGCCGGCCTGGTGCAGCCGACCCAGGGCAGCGTTTCGATCGCCGGGCTCGCGCCGGTCGAGGCGGCGCGCAAGCGCATGATCGGCCTCGTCTTTCAGGACGCCAATTTGCTCCCCTGGAAGAACGCCGTCGACAATGCCTCGATGCTGCTCGGCATCGCCGACAAGTCGCTGTCGCGCTCGGATCTGCGCGCGCGCGGCCAGGGGATGCTGGAACTGGTGGGGCTCGGCGATAGCGCCCACAAGCGCCCAAACGAGCTGTCGGGCGGCATGCGGCAGCGGGTCGCCATCGCACGGGCCCTGGCGCTCGACCCGGCGGTGCTGCTGATGGACGAACCGTTCGGCGCGCTCGACGCAATCACCCGCGATTCCATGGGCCAGTCGCTGCTGGAGATCTGGCAGCGTACCGGCAAGACGATCGTGCTCGTCACCCATTCCATCGACGAGGCCATCCATCTGTCGCGCCATGTTCACGTTCTGGGGATCAAGCCAGGGCGGATCACCGAGAGCCTCGACATTGCGCTGCCTTATCCGCGCGACCTGTCGGTCACCGAAGATCCGGAGTTCGTCAGGCTGGTGGTTCAGTTGCGGACGATGCTGCGCTCCAGCCATCAACCGGGAGGCGCGTCTTGAGCGACCAACCCATCACGGATCTTTCCGAGCCGCGGCTCGCCTCCAGCTGGAGCGCTGCGACCGGCAGCTGGCTTCCGGCGGTCATCCTGCTGCTGGTGACAATCGTGCTGTGGGAAGCCGCCGTGCGGATCTTTGCCATATCCGCTTTCATCATTCCGGCCCCATCCGAGATCGCGAAATCGCTGGCCGCGCAATGGGGCACGCTGATGCAGGCGACGCTGGTGACGGCGGGCGAGATCCTGTTCGGTTTCCTGGTCTCGGTTGTGGTCGGCATTGCCATTGCGCTGGTCATCGTGCGCTTCGATTGGCTGGGACGCGCGCTGTATCCACTGGTGGTGCTGTTCCAGAACGTGCCGAAAGTCGCGCTCGCGCCGATCTTCATCCTCTGGTTCGGCTATGGGCTGGCGCCCAAGATCGGCCTGATCCTGGTCATCGCCTTCTTTCCGGTGACGCTCTCCATGCTGGCGGGCATGCAATCGGTCGACCGCTCGCTGCTGGCGCTGATGAATTCGGTCGGGGCCAGTCCGACGCAGATTCTGTTCAGGATCCGCGTTCCGCACTCGCTGCCGAACCTGATGGCCGGAACCAAGATCGCCGCCACGTTGAGTGTGATCGGCGCCATCGTCGGCGAGTTTGCCGGCGCTTCCGACGGTCTCGGCTACGTCATCCAGTTCGCTTCGACCCAGCTCGATACAGCGCTGGTCTTCGCAGCGCTGCTGCTCGTCTCCGTGCTTGGCATCGCCTTCTACTACGCCGCCGAAATTCTCGAACGCATCGTGGTGCCGTGGGCGCCGAAATTCAGCCAGTCCTAGGCCCGCTCGATCAATCAAATTCATAAAAGGGAACAAAAAATGCTGAGACGCTCACTTATCAAGGCCGCTACCTTCGCGGCGTTTGTCGCAGCACTCGGTTTCTCCAACGCGGCTCTGGCGGCCGACAAGGTTAACGTCCAGCTCGACTGGGTGGTGCGCGGCAATCACGCCATGTTCTTTGTCGGCAAGGAAAAGGGCTTCTTCGCCAAGAACGACATCGATGTGGCCGAGATCCGCAAGGGATCCGGCTCGCCGGACGCAATGCGGCTGGTGGGCAATGAGAACGCGGATTTCGGGTTCGGCGATCTTCCCACGCTTGCCGTCGCACGGTCGCAGAATGTTCCGGTCGTGGCGCTGGTGGCCGTCAATCAGCAGTCGCCGCTGGGCATCATTTCGCTGGCCAAGACATTGAAGCTCACCAAGCCGTCCGATCTCAAGGGACTGACCATCGGCATTCATCCGGCCGGCTCCACCTACATCTTCTTCAAGGGCTTCCTGGCCGCCAACGGCCTGACCGAAAAGGACATGACGCTGAACAGCGTCTCGCCGCCCTATGAAAGCTATCTGCTTCTAGGCCGGGTTCAGACGGTCGTCGGCTATGTCGACGCCGAGGTTCCCGAACTTGAGGCCAAGGCCGGAGGCCCAGGCTCGCTCAGCATCATGATGGGGGCGGACTACGGCTGGAAGGCCTATGGCTCGGGCCTGTTCACCTCGCAGGCGATGATCAAGGACAAGCCTGATGTCGTGCGCCGCTTCGTCAAGGCCTACAGGGAGGCCTTCGACTATGTCGTCGCGCATCCGGAAGAGGCTGCCGAGATCACCGCCAAGGCAGCACCCGGCTATGCGGACAAGAAGGGTGTGCTGCTGGCGCAGATCAACGCCGACATCGCATCGACGTTCAGCAGCCCCGACACCAAGGAACACGGTCTCGGCTGGATGACGAAGACACAGTGGGAGGAGACCTTGAAGACGCTGACGGATCAGGGCGTGCTCAAGGCGGCTCTGTCGGCGGACGATGTCTTCACCGACACATTCCTGGCGAAGGAATAAGGGCGCGCAATGTTCGAACGGAAAGCTCGATGAGCGGCTACCGGCAGACCAGACTGTCCTGCGCCATGGCGCAGGACACCGCACGCTCGCCTTTCGCCGCATCGGTGCGGTCGAGCGTGACCTGCACGCGGGTGGCATATGCGCGGCCCGCCAGGCCGCACCAGAGCCGCTCGACAGGCAGGTTCTCGCGTTTGTCGTTGAGGATCGTGAACGTGCCGGTCTTCGCATCGAACCAGAGTTCGATGCGAGCGCTCTTGCCCGGTTCGACCGTTGCGATCCCGGCCGAATACCAGTGGGCGAAGTCGGCGTTGCAAGACAGGCCTTCGCTGCCCGCATTCGAAATCGTCAACGGAACCATGTCGAGCCCGTCAGTGCCGGTGCGGACGGTGACATGGTGCAACTCAACCGCGTTGGCGAAGGACGATAACGCCAACATCACCGGAAGGGCATAACGGATCTTCACTTTGCCTGAGCTCCATATGTAATTTTTCCCTAGGCAGTCTATCTCGCTTTTGCGCAATAACAATAAGAATATTGATTGGTAAAACAACAGAGAGGGTAACATGTTAAAGCTTCTTAAGAGCAGTGTAAGTGCAGTTATATTGACTGGTGTCTTGATGAGCGGTGCGCTTGCCGGCGAGGTCAAGTCGATCGCCATCCTGACGCCCGAAGAAGGCACGGACTATGGCTGGAACCAGCAAGGCATCGACGCCGCCAAGGCGGCGGGCAAGGCCGCCGGCGTCGAAGTGGTCGTGGCCCAGGGCCTCGGCTATGGCGACGTTCGTCCGACCTTGCGGGAACTTGCCTCCGACGGCGCCAGCCTGCTGATCGCCCATGCCAGCGGCTACAACACCTCGGCTCCTGAAATCGCCAAGGAACTGAAAGTTCCGGTGGCAATCGTCGACACGCCGAACGGCCTGGAGAAGGGCCTCGTCGCCGACTACACGCTGAGCGGCCACGAGGGCGCCTATCTCGCCGGTCGCCTCGCCGCCAAGGTGTCGCGCTCCAAGTCGGTCGGCATCGTCGTCTCGGGCGAACCGCCATCGTGGAATTCGCAGTCAGCGGCGTTCGCGCAAGGCGTGAAGGCGGAGAACCCGGACGTCAAGATCACCTATGCGGTGATCGGACCGGCTGCCTACAGCGATGCCGCCGGCGGCAAGCGCGTCACCGAAAGCGTGATCGCGTCGGGCGCCGACATCATCTTCGGCCAGGGCAACGGTTCGAGCTTCGGCATGCTGCAGGCGGTCGAGACGACCAAGGCAGCCGATGGCGGCAAAGTCTATTTCATCGACGTCATCGGTGACAAGTCGCCGATCGACAAGGGCTTCCTGCTGTCGTCGGTGGTGTGGAACATCGAGCCGGTCTATGCGGCGATGATTGCCGACCTGAAGGCCGACACGTTCGGCACCAAGCACTATACGATCGGCCTCAAGGACGACTCGGTCAAGCTGCTGAAAACCGCTGCGATCCCGGACAATGTCTGGACGGAGATCCAGGCGCTGCGCGAAGACGTCATTTCCGGCAAGATCAAGGTCGATCCGGTCTATGACGCGGCCGCCGTCAGGGCACTGATGACCAGCGTCGCCCAGTAAGGCGATCACGGTCAGCTGCCGGAGGGGTGATCCGTCACCCCTCCGGTCGATTCCCGATTTTTGGTGCTGGGCTTTCATGAGCGGTTCTTCTTCATCGTCCGTTGCCGGGCGCGACATCGTCGCGCTTGAAGGCGTGACCAAACGGTTCCCCGGCATCGTTGCCAATGACAGCGTTGACCTGTCGATCCGCCCGGGCGAAGTGCATGTGCTGCTGGGCGAGAACGGCGCGGGAAAATCGACATTGATCGGCATGCTGTCCGGCCTGCAGCAGCCGGACGAAGGACGCATACTGGTCGACGGCAAACCGACCCCGATCACCTCGCCGCGCCACGCGCTGGCACTCGGCATAGGCACCGTATTCCAGCACATGATGCTGGTGCCGACGCTGACGGTGGCGGAAAACCTCTTGCTTGGCGGGCCGTGGTGGCAGCGCCCCAGGACCGAGGAACTGGCGGCGCGGGTCGCCGAGATCACCAGCACGCTCGGCATCACCGTCAAGCTGCATGCCAAGGTATCGGAGCTGTCGCTCGGCGAGCAGCAGCAGGTCGAGATCCTGCGCGCGATGGTGCGCAACAGCAGGTTGCTCATCCTTGACGAGTCCACCTCCATGCTGACGCCGAAAGGCATCGACGAACTGGGCGCGCTGATGCGCCGCCTCGTCGAGCAGGGCCTGGCGATCGTCTTCATCACCCACAAGCTCAAGGAGGCGGCAGCCTTCGGCGACCGGATCTCGGTGCTGAAGCTCGGCCGCAAGGTCGGCGAGATCCCGCCCGAGCGGTTTCGCACGTTGGGCGAACAGGAGATCGTCTCGGAGATCGTGGAATTGATGTTCGGCAAGCAGAAGGATGACCCGGAAGCTGTCGAGCGTCCTGTCCGCACTGCCCGCGCCGGAACGGCCCCGCTGCTTCAGGTCGCGGATCTGGCGGTCGCGCCGACGGACAATGCTCCGGGCCTGTCGTCGATCTCCTTCGACATCCGCCCGGGCGAGATCCTGGGCATAGCCGGCATCGACGGCAACGGCCAGAAGCAACTGGCGGAAGCGCTGGCCGGCCAGCGTACGACCACCAGCGGCTCGGTGCGGTTGGACGGCGCCGCCATCGAGACGCTGAGCGTCGGCGAGCGCCGCCGGCGCGGTCTTCGCTACCTGACCGACGACCGGCTGGGCGAGGGCACCGTCGGAACCTTCCCGGTCTCGATCAACTTCTTTCTCAAGCAGGTCGGCGCGGCGCCGTTCTGGCGCAACGGCGTCGAGCAGCGCGCGGAGATCGACAAGCGCGCCGCCCAGCTCGTGCGCGAATACGATGTGCGCACGCCGAGCCTGAAGACGCCGGTCGCGCGGCTGTCCGGCGGCAACATCCAGAAGGTGCTTCTGGCGAGAGAACTGGCAGAAGGCGCCAAGGTGGTCATTTTCAACAAGCCGACCTATGGGCTCGATCTCGCCAACACATTGGCGTCGCGCCAGCGCATCCGCGACACGGCCGCGCGTGGCCTTGCCGTGCTGCTGATCTCCACCGACCTCGAGGAATTGCTTGGCATGTGCGACCGTATCGCCGTCATCGCGAACGGAGCTTTGGTCGGCACCGTCGAGAATGCCGACGACGCCCGCACCAAGGTCGGTCGCCTGATGATCGGACTTGCCGCATGAGCATCGACACCGCACCCACAGTCAGTGCTACCGCACTCGATGCCACGAGCGGGGCCGCGACGCGCCGCGACATCCTGCATCGGCTGCTAATGACGCTCGGCCCGATCCTCATCGCTCTCGTCATAGCCGGCTGTATCCTGCTTGCCGTCGGCGTCGACCCGCTCGCCTATTATGGCTTCGTGCTGGAGAAGGGACTGTTCTCGCCGCTTGGCATCCAGCAGACACTGACGCGCATGGCGCCGCTGCTGTTTCTTGCCGCCGGCCTGATCGTGGCCTTTCGCGCGGGCATGTGGAATCTCGGCGGCGACGGCCAGTTCCTGCTCGGCGCGGTGACGGCGGCTGCCAGCGCTCCCGTGTTCGTGCAGATCATGCCAGCCTGGCTGGCGCTGTTCTGCTCGTTCCTCATCGCCATGGTGGTGGCGATGATCTGGTCGCTGGTGCCGGCCCTGCTGCGTGCCTATCAGGGCGTCAACGAGATCATCACCACGCTGATGATGACGTTCCTCGGCACCTCGCTCGCCAATGTGCTGGTCAAGCTGGCGTTTCGCGATCCAAACACGACCGTGCCGCAGACGCGCACGCTGCCCGTGGAAGACCGGTTGCCGCGCCTGTTCGAAACGACCATCACCAGTGGCTTGCTGCTTGGGCTGGCGGCGATCGTCATCGTGCATCTGGTGATGACGCGCACGGCGTTCGGGCTGAAGCTGAGGATCGTCGGCGCCAATCCACGCGCGGCGGTTCACTCTGGGCTCGGCGTCCCCGGCCTGACCGTTGCCGTCTTCGCCATTTCGGCCGGGCTGGCCGGGCTTGCTGGCGCCGTCGACATCATCGGCGTCCAGGGCAATGTCCGCGCCGACTGGAATCCCGCCTATGGGCTTGCCGTGATTCCCGCTGTATTTCTCGCCCGCATGAACGGTTTTGCGGCCATCGGCTTCGTGTTCCTGCTCTCGGTGCTTTCGATCGGCGGCGAGAGCGCGGCCCGGCGGCTCGGCGTGCCCAATCATTTCACGCTGGTGCTGGTTTCGATCGTGCTGATCGTGCTCGCGCTCGCCGAATATGTCGATCACCGATACAACCAGTCGCGGAGGGCCTAGGGCATGACCGGGCTGTTCAGCGAAGTCTTTCTCAGCGCGCTGCTGTTCGGCGCCGTCACCGCGGCGATCCCGCTGCTGCTTGCCGGGCTCGGCGAGCAGATCTCCGAAAAGGCGGGTGTGCTCAATATCGGCATCGAAGGCATGATGCTGGCCGGCGCCTATCTCGGCTTTGTCGGTGCTTTCTATTCCGGGTCGCTGTGGCTGGGCTTTCTCACCGGTGCCGCCGGCGGCGTTTCAGTGGCAGTTGTGATGGCGCTGCTTTGCGTGCGCATCGGGCTGAACCAGATCGTCATCGGCATAGCGCTGACCTTGGGACTGGAAGGCCTGACGGCACTGCTCCACCATTTCCAGTTCTCGCGCAGCTACCCCCGCCTGCCGGCGGCGGATGCGACCGTCATTCCGCTGCTTTCGGACATTCCGGTCATCGGGCCTGCATTCTTCAAACATCATCTGATCGTCTATCTGGCGGTCGCACTGGTTTTCGGCATGGGTTACATCTACCGGCGCACGCAACTGGGCCTCAACCTGCAGGCGGCAGGCGACAAGCCGGCGGCGCTCGATGTCGCCGGCATCGATGTCGTGCAAACCCGCACAATAGCCGTGTTGACGACCGGAGCGCTGGCCGGGCTCGGCGGCGCCTATCTCGCCAATGTCGGGGCCGGCCTGTTCATTCCGTTCATCACCAATGGCGCGGGCTTTCTCGGCATCGTGCTGGCCATGCTGGCGCGCGGTCGCCCGGTCTGGGTGCTGTTCGGCGCGTTGCTGTTCGGCGTCTGCCTGTCGCTGACGACAGCAATGCAGGTGGCCGGCATCAACATACCGACCGACATCATCCAGATGCTGCCGTTCCTGGCGGTGATGATCATGCTGGTGCTGTTCGGCCGGCGCGCCAGCCTGCCGGCGGCGCTCGGCATTCCATACGAGCGCGGCGCGCGCTGAACACAATTCATGCGCGGACGGGACCCGCGCCAATAAAGGAGGCAAGAATGTCGGATACCAAGGTCTACCTGCTCGACGGCGGCTCGCTCGTTCTCGACGGATACCACGTGTTCTGGAACCGAGGCCCTGGCGGCGAAGTGCGCTTCCCCGTCTATTCGATCCTGATCGAACATGCCGAGGGCCGGTTCCTCATCGACACCGGCTACGACTACGATCACGTGATGAAGGTGCTGCCATTCGAAAAGCCGATCCAGGAAAAGCACCAGACCATCCCCGGCGCCCTGGCGCTGCTCGGCCTCGAGCCGAAGGACATCGACGTTGTCGTCAATTCGCATTTCCATTTCGACCATTGCGGCGGCAACAAGTATTTTCCGCATGCCAAGAAGATCTGTCACCGAACCGAGGTGCCGCAGGCCTGCAATCCGCAGCCTTTCGAGCATCTCGGCTATTCCGATCTGAGCTTTTCGGCGGAGGCTGCCGAAGCGCGTGGCGCGACCGGGCAATTGCTCGCGGGAACGACACGGGCGAATTCGACCTTCGAGGGCATCGAGGGCGACGTCGATCTCGCCAAGGGCGTAAAGCTGATCTCGACGCCCGGTCATTCGATCGGCCATTACAGCCTGCTGGTCGAGTTTCCCAAGCGCAAGCCGATCATGTTCACGATCGACGCGGCCTATACGCAGAAGAGCCTTGAAACGCTGTGCCAGGCTGCCTTCCACATCGATCCTGTGGCAGGCGTCAATTCGATGCGCAAGGTCAAGACGCTCGCCGAGGACCATGGCGCCGAGCTGATGTACTCGCACGACATGGACAACTTCAAGACCTACAGGACCGGCACGCAATTCTACGGCTGATCGCCGCCAATCGGGAGACAAGACGATGCGCTATCTCGAACACGCCGATCCGGTCATCACCCTGACCGCGGGGCCGGTGAATGCCTATGCCGAAGTGCTGCGCGGCCTCGGCCGCACGGTGCTCTACGACTACGACCCGGCGTTCCAGTTCTTCTACGAGGGTGTGGTCGACAAGGCGCAAAAGGCGATGCGGCTGTCGAACAAGCCGGTCATCCTGCATGGCGAGCCGGTGCTCGGCCTGGAGGCCGCCGCAGCCTCGCTGATCGCGCCTGACGATGTCGTGCTCAACCTTGCCTCTGGAGTCTACGGCAAGGGCTTTGGCTACTGGGCGAAACGCTATTCGCCACATCTGCTCGAGATCGAGGTGCCCTACAACGAGGCGATCGACCCGCAGGCGGTCGAGGCAATGCTGAAAGCGCATCCGGAAATCACCGTCGTTTCCGTCTGCCACCACGACACGCCGTCCGGCACCATCAATCCGATCGACGCCATCGGGGCGCTGGTGTCGGCGCGTGGCGGCTATCTCATCGTCGATGCCGTCTCGTCCTTTGGCGGCATGAAGACGCATCCGGAGGATTGCAAGGCCGATATCTATGTCACCGGCCCGAACAAATGCCTGGGCGCGCCTCCCGGCCTCACGATGATGGGCGTCAGCGAGCGGGGCTGGGCCAAGATGAAGGCAAATCCCCTGGCGCCGCGCGCGTCGATGCTGAGCATCGTCGACTGGGAGCATGCGTGGTCGCGGGACAAGCCGTTTCCGTTCACGCCGTCGGTCTCTGAGATCAACGGGCTCGATGTCGCGCTCGACCTCTATCTCAATGAGGGGCCGGAGGCGGTGTGGGCGCGCCACGCGCTCACCGCCAAGGCCATGCGCGCGGGCGTTGCCGCGATGGGCCTGTCGATCTGGGCCGCCAGCGACAAGATCGCGTCGCCGACCACGACCGCCGTCCGCACGCCCGACGGTGTCGACGAGAAGGCGCTTCGCCAGGCCGCGCGCGCCCGCTACGGCGTGGTGTTTTCGTCGGGCCGCGGCGAAACCTTGGGGAAACTGACGCGCATCGGCCATATGGGTCCGACCGCCCAGCCGATCTATGCGATCGCGGCGCTGACGGCACTTGGCGGCGCCATGAACGCGGCCGGCCAGAAACTGGCGATCGGCAAGGGTATCGACGCGGCGCTGGCCGTGATCGACGCCGACGCCTGAACAGACATCACCAGATCACGGATTGAGGGAGCATTTTTCATGACTGAACGGCTTGCGGGAAAGACGGCCCTGGTTACGGGCGCCGCGCAGGGTATCGGCAAGGCGATCGCCGCACGGCTTGCCGCCGACGGGGCAACCGTCATCGTCAGCGACATCAATGCCGAAGGTGCCAGGGCGGCCGCCGCGGCGATAGGCGGAAAGGCGAGGGCGATCGCCGCCGACATTTCCGATCCGGCATCGGTGAAGGCACTCTTTGCCGAAATCCAGACCCTGACCGGAGGCATCGATATTCTGGTCAACAATGCCAGCATCGTGCCGTTCGTCGCCTGGGACGATGTCGATCTCGACCATTGGCGCAAGATCATCGACGTTAACCTGACAGGCACCTTCATTGTCAGCCGCGCCGGCACGGACCAGATGCGTGCGGCAGGCAAGGCCGGGCGGGTGATCAGCATCGCATCCAACACCTTCTTTGCCGGCACGCCGAACATGGCGGCCTATGTCGCGGCCAAGGGCGGCGTCATCGGCTTCACCAGGGCGCTCGCCACTGAACTCGGAAAGTACAACATCACCGCCAACGCGGTGACGCCTGGCCTGATCGAGAGCGACGGCGTCAAGGCGAGCCCGCATAACGAGGCGTTCGGCTTCGTCGAGATGCTTCAGGCGATGAAAGGCAAGGGGCAGCCGGAACATATCGCCGATGTGGTTTCGTTCCTGGCCTCCGACGATGCGCGCTGGATCACCGGCCAGACGCTCAATGTCGACGCCGGGATGGTGCGCCACTAACCAAAAGCGCATCCCAAAAACGCTACAACACTTCTGGGCGACCTGCATTTTGGGTCGCAACAGCGGGTGAGCGCGGCCGCGTCCGCAAGGCCGTGCCGCAAATGGCCAATCAAAGGGAAATCATAGTGGACTTCGGATTCGACACGTCGATGTTCGACGGGCTGACGATTGCAATGCTGGTCGCCGGTCTGGCCATAACCGGCGTGGCGTCCGGCGTGCTGGCCGGCTTGCTGGGCGTCGGCGGCGGTATCGTCATCGTCCCGGTTTTGTTCTGGGTGCTCAGCCTGTTTCACTTTTCGCCTGCTGTGACCAGCCATCTGGCGGTCGCGACATCGCTTGCGGTTATCATTCCCACCTCGATCTCATCGATGCGGTCGCACAACAAGCGCGGCAATGTCGATCGGCCTCTGCTCAATCTGTGGGGACCGGCGATTTTCGTCAGTGCCCTGATCGGCGGCATCATGTCGAAATTCATCCCGGGTGCCGGCTTGCGGCTGGTCTTCGGCGTCGTCGGCCTGCTGGTGGCCGTCAACATGGCGTTGCCGAAGCACCTCGTGATCTCCGATCACCTGCCGCAAAGCGGCTGGATCAACCGTGCTATCGCCTCGGTCATCGGCTTTGTCTCTTCGCTCATGGGAATCGGCGGCGGCACGCTCTCGGTGCCGACGCTTTCCAGCTTTTCCTTTCCGGTCCACCGGGCCGTCGGCACATCGTCGGCGCTTGGCCTGCTTATCGCGCTTCCAGCTGTGGCCGGCTTCATCTGGTCGGGTCTTGAGATTGCCGGCAGGCCTCCGCTCAGCCTGGGTTACGTCAGCCTGCCGGCCGTTGCCATCATAGCGCCCGTGAGCTTCCTGTTCGCACCCTTGGGTGCAAGGCTCGCCCACGCGCTCAACCCGCGTTACCTGAAACTTGCCTTTGCGTTTTTCCTGGCAATCACGGCCGGGCGAATGTTGCTTTCCTGATTTTCGGTGGCCTGAATCCCGTTAGGCGGCCTACGGCTATTTTTCCCGCATGGCTCGGCGGAAGTTCTGCGTGATCGGCTCGGCGAGGTAAGAGAGCACGGTGCGAGCACCCGTCCGGATCATCGCCTCGCTCGACATGCCGGGCAGCAGCTTGCGGCCCTCCAGCTTGGCGAGTTCGCTCTTGTCGATCAGAACGGTCGCGCTGAAATACGGTGCCCCGCTGCGTTCGTCCACCATGCGGTCAGCCGATACGATCTCCACAACGCCGTCGAGCGGCGGCAGGTTGTAGCGGGCGAAGGCCGGGAAGCTGACGTGCGCCGGCTGTCCGGGGGCGATCGTCTCGACATCTTCTGGCTTGACCATAGCCTCGACCACGAGTTGTTGTCCGAGCGGCACGATTGTCATCAATGTCTCACCGGGTTTCACGACACCGCCCGCCGTGTGGACCTTCAGGTCCATGACGATACCGTCAACCGGTGCGACAACATCGGTACGGGTAAGCACGTCCTTGGCGGAACGCTCCTCCTGTCCGAGGTCAAACAACTCCGCCTCGACCTTGCTCAACTCGTCGACGGCTTCGTTCAGCCGCACTGTGCTCAGGTTCAAGATTTGCATGTCAATCTCGGCCATGGCGCTTCTGGCACGAGCGATTGCCGCGAGGTTGGTAGCGCGCTCCCCCTCGATCTCCTGCTGTTGTCGTCTGAGCAACAGGTTCCGCTCGCGGGTGGTCAGCCCCTTATCGAGCAGAGTCTGAAGGTCCTTGTTTTCACCCTCGATCGCCTCGATCTGCTTGTCCTTGGTGACGATAAGCTGCTCTAACCCCGTTATCTCTTCCTCGGTCTGGTGACGGCGCTGGCTGAGAATTTCCTGCTCGTCCGTCAAGTTGTGGTGCTTCGCCGCGAACACGTCACGCTGCGAGGCAACCGCGTCCTTTGCGGCGGTGGCGGGGTTTGCGAGCAACGCCGGATCAAACTCGATCTCGGCCTTGCCGTCGCGCTCAGCCCTGAGACGCGCGGCAAGCGCCTCACGCGTTGCTATCCGGTTCTGGATCAGGTCGAGCTGTGCCTTTGCCTGCGTGTTGTCGAGTCGGATGAGCACTTCTCCCGCCTTGACGATATCACCGTCGGCGGCGTTCAATTCCGCGATGATGCCGCCCTCGAGGTGCTGGATGAGTTTGCGGTCGCCGGCGACCTTGATAACACCCGGCGCCACTGCGGCGCTGTCCAACGGTGCCAGCGCCGCCCAACCCCCGGCCACGCCGAAGAACAGGAACATGATCGCGAACCCGGCGCACGTCACGCCCATGAGACGCAGGGGTACCGGTTCCAGCAGGGAGGGCGGCGGGACGGGTAACGGCACGACGTTCAATTCCGCGGGGCGGCTCATGCTTCCTTGACCTCTTCGATTTCTTTGACTTCCTTGACCAGTTCCAGGGTTGGCAGTTGGGCCACCTTTGGCATCTGGGTCACCTTGCGGGCGCGGTTGGCAAGTTCGTTGAACACGGCATCGCGCGGCCCGAATAGGTCTTGTGCGCCGTGGTTAAGCACCAACACCTTGTCAACTTTTTCCAAAATGCTTGGTCGGTGCGAGATCAAGATCAGGGTCGTACCTGCCGCCTTGAGCCCCCCAATGACTGTAGCCAGTGCTTGCTCTCCGTCGTGGTCGAGATTAGAATTGGGCTCGTCAAGGACCAGGAATGCCGGGTCGCCGTAGAGGGCTCGCGCCAACCCGATGCGCTGACGTTGCCCGCCGGACAGTGCCGCACCACCGTCACCGATCTCGGTGGCGTAGCCCTTGGGTAACCCCTTGATCAGTTCGTGGACTCCGGCCAACTGCGCGGCCTTTATCACGTTGTTGAAAACCGAGGGGTTGAGCGACGCAAAACGGGCGATGTTCTCGGAGACGGTGCCGGCGAAGAGTTCGATATCCTGTGGCAAATAACCGACGTGTCGACCCCTGTCCTCGGCTGCCCATTCGACAACGCTCATGCCGTCAAGTAACGCGCGACCACCGGTCGGACGCCAAGTACCGACCAGCACTCGCGCCAGACTCGTCTTGCCCGCCGCGCTCGGTCCGACCAGCGCCATCGCTTCACCGGGCTTGAGTTGGAAGCTGATTCCACGCAGGATCGGTTCGCCGCCCTGCCTGGCGAGCATAATGTTCTCGGCCTCAAACCTACCCTTGGGGCGCGGCAACGGCAGGGCCGGTGTGGCCTCCGGTCGCTGACCGGCCATTGCAGCGAGACGCTTGTAAGCAGCCCGTGCCCCGATCGTCGCCTTCCACGTGCCGATCGCCTGTTCAACCGGGGCCAATGCGCGACCCATCAGGATTGAGGCGGCGATCATGATACCAGGTGAAGCCTCATTTTTCAGCACCAGATAAGCGCCCAGGCCGAGTACGGCCATCTGCAGGGCCAGCCGGAAAGAGCGCGCGAGGGCCGAGATGACGCTGGACCGGTTGCTGGCACGAGATTGTTCTTTGTTTGCCTCGTCCTGCTGGGCCTTCCAGCTCTCGAGCAGGGGATTCAACATGCCCATGGCCTGGACGACCTCGGCGTTGCGGATCGTTTGCTCCGCCTGCATGTATGCCCGCATCTGGGCGATTGCAGCTTCCGCCAGTGGTTTGCGGGTCAGGTACTCGGTGAGCAATGCCAGCGCGAACAGCACGACCCCGCCGCAGGTTGCCAGCCAGCCCAACCAAGGGTGCATGAGGAAGATAGCGCCCAGGAAAATCGGTGCCCAAGGCGCGTCGAGGATCGGGTAGATACTCGGGCTGGTAAAAAAATTGCGTACCTGGTCGAGGTCGCGCAGCGCGCGGCCGTTGATCTGGCCGGGGGCCGAGGCGGCGTATTCCACCGATGCGGTCAGGAGAACCGGGGCTAACCGAGCGTTCAACCACGTCCCGACTTTAGCCAGGAGACGCGCGCGCACCACCTCCAACGACGCCATTGTCACGAGCGCCGCCGCCGCCATCAGCGACAGCATTACCAGCGTCTCCAGGCTGTGACTGCCCAAAACGCGGTGGTAGACCTGGAGCATGTAGAACGCGCCGGTCAGCATCAGAATGTTGATGCCGGCGCTGAACCAGATAAGCGGTTTGATGGCTCGCCTGGCCTCTTTGATCACCGCCTGCAGGGCAGAGGGTCGTGGGGATTTCATCATGATGTATCTGCCTGTGTGCGGGTTCGCGCCGTTGTCTGAGCCGGTTTGCGAAGGGCGCGAGATTCATCTCCACATGGAAACGGGAGGCGGCGTGAGCCGCCTCCAGTTGGTCCGATGTTAGGCAACGACATCAACCAGCAGGTGCTGGATGCCCGTCGTGTCGCCGTCGCCGTCCTGAATGTTGACCGCGAAGTCCAGGTGCGCGCCGATCTGCCCGGATGTGGTCTGGATGAAGCCGATATCCGTGATCTTGAGAACGTCGTTATCCGTGGCTCCCCACGATTGCAGCGGGCCGGTCACCGGGCTGTTACCCTCCACCGCGACGGTGTTCGGGTTGTCGGTCGCCTTGGTCAGGTTGATGCCAGATCCCGTCAGTCCGTTGCTGGACTGCATGATCTGCATGCCCTGGATTGAGAAGTTCTCACCGAGAGCGGCGTTGTTGTAGTCACCCTTCTCGATGATCACGAGACCGTCGTTGTTGTCGAGTGAGAACTCCGTGCTGTATGGAGATGGCACTGTGTTCCCCTTGAAGAAGTCCGCGTTGTCCACGACGATCGACCGTGTCGTGTGGATGTCGTCGGCGGTAGATGCCGTGCCCTTGTCGTCGATCAGGTCGAGAACCACGATGAGGCTTTCGGCGTTCCCGATGCCGTCGAACTTGATGGCGATTGCGTCCACCTTGTCCGTTGGCACGATCTTCTCAGTACCACCGCCGGGCGCGCCGGGGTTGACGTCCCCAAGAATGTTCTCGTTGAAGAACCGGAGGGTGAGCAGTTCGCCCTTCTGGATCGTGTCACCGGCCACGCCGTTGGTCGACTGCGTGGCGGAGACCCAATCCTCGAAAGCGCTGGTAACGAACTGACCGCTGTTGAACGTGGTGTCCCCGGCAATCGGGTTGCCGTCGCCCGTCCCGTTGAACCCGAAGGGGCTGCCGTTGGGGTTCGAGTTCGCCGTGAACTGCACGTAGAACCCGTCGTGGTCAGCGGCTGTGTTGGGGTTGGCGTCCAACTGCGTCACCACGAGTTCGGGGTGACCGGTGTTGCCGGGGGGTGCCTTCGCCGTCAACTCAGAGGAGTGGAAGACGTTGAAGCTGAACCCGTCAACCACGTCGTTCAAGGCAATGGAGTACGTGCCCGCCGCCTTGTCGAAGGTCAACGTGCCACCAGCCGTCGCGTCCTGCACACCCGCCGTGATCGGGTCCTTGTCGTAATGGAACGAGAAGGCGAAAACTGCGCTCGAGGCGTCCTCCGAGGTGAGAGACGTGACGATGTTGGTGATGTTCGGGTTTGCGGCGTTGTCGACCGTCCCGATCAGCGTCAGCCGCTGGACACCGTTGGCGGAGTTGCCGTCAGAGTCCCCGAAGTCCGAACCACCCGCCGTATAGAACGCCGGCAGGTGATCGTCGGCGCCGATGTCGAACGAGAAGACGCCGGTAGCCGGGGTGTTCACGATGTTGTGCAAGGTTTCGTGCTGGATACCCACTATGGCCGGGTCACCGTCAAAGCCTTGGACACCGTCTGTGGATGGGTCTTGGTCAACGATCGTCGGGCCGTCATCTTTGATCAACAGATGATCGCCTATGTTCAGTACCGCCGACCTCGCGTCACCGTCGCCGTCAGTAACGGTCCCCGTCAACGTGACCAGGTTAGCCGCGCCCAACGGGCGAGAATCGTCAGGGTTAGTCGCATCGGTGTGAGTGAGCGACCGAGCTTGGGTGAAATTCACCAGACCTGCGGCGGTCACGCTGACCGAGAAGACCAGCAAACCACCGATTGCCGTGCGGCCTTCGACGACAGCACCGACCTTCTGGAGGTCGATACCTTCACCGGTCTCGGAGTCAGTAAGGCCGGCGATAAGACCCGCTGTCACGCCGAGGCTGAAGATGACGCCAGCCGAACCGTCCGCACCGCCCAGCGAGACAAAATTGGGCGCATAGTCACCCTGTGCGAGGGTGCCGAGGGTGGTTTCGTCAACCGTGACGTTCGGTGGCGTGCCGGTCGTGTGGATCGACGGGATGTCGTCGTGGAAGACAAGGTTCTGGCCGATATTGAGGTTGGCAGCAGCCTTGTCCCCGTCGTTGTCGGTGATGGTCGCAGTCAGGACGATGAGATTGTCCAGTGCCAGTGTCACGGTCTCGTCGGATCCGGTGAGCAACGTGTTGTCCGGGTGCTTGACTGCTTCCACTTGGTCGAGGGTTACGACACCTGTTGCGGTGGTCGTGACCGTGAACACCAGTATGCCGCCACTCGAGCCAACGCGGCCCTCGATGACGCCGCCGTTGTTGAACAGGAGGACTGCCCCACCGGATGCGGTGTCGATAAGGCCGGAGTCCGTGCCGTTTCCCCCTGTGATACTCAGGGTGTGAATGGTCGAAGCCTCGCCGTCGGTGCCGCCGTTCTTGGTGAACTGCGTCGAGAAGTCGTCGGAGGCGTTGGTGCCCAGGGTCGTCTCGTCCACGACCAGGTTCACGTTGTCAGTCGCCTGGCTGATTGTCGGACCGTCGTCGTCAACATTGATGGCGCCACCGATGGACTCATCCGTGTGTGACAATGCGCGGACTTTCAGGATGTCGCTGAAGTCCAATCGGTCATCCGGGTTGAGGTCATTCGGGTGGGCGATTGGCGCGAAAGTGACCATCTGCACTGTGCCCAACGTATTGTCACTGTTGGGTATGATGTAGAAAGCGGCGACGGGGTCACCGCTGGTATCAGTCGCCAACACAGATTTGCCGTCCGCCGACGTGGTGAGGAAGATGTCCTCGCCGCCCACGGTGTTCAATCCAGAATCCGCGTGTGACAGAGGGGCGAATATCAGGCTGTCGACGACTTCGTCGGCTCCCGCCGTCACGTGGATGAGATCGGCCTGACTTGCCGCCTCAGCGGAGTCAGCAAACGCCAGCTGCCCTGCGGTCAAACCGAGACCGTTCAGATAGGTGACAAAGGCGGGGTCGAGGTTAGCGCTGACCAGCAAGCCGCCGGCGACGCTTACGGCGACATCATCGCCATCCGGGTCGCCGGTAGCGGTGTTTTGTATACCAGCGGTCTGGTCGTTAACCAACTCGCCTACGATATTGATGGTAGCCATGATGTTCATCCTTTCCGGGATGGTTGACTAAGCACACGGTTCGGACTCACACTCACGCGGAGTCGACTGTTGTTTTTTGGAAAGCCCCTCTCCCCTTAGTTCCGCCCGGACCCCAACCCGTGGGCGTCATCGCGTACCGACTTCGGTCGCTCAAACTTCATTGTGTCGCCGACGCAGAGGGCGCGTCCATTCCCGGTTCGATAGTGTTAGGGTGAATGGCCGTACCTGATCGAACGATATATATCCTTCGACAGATCAGGCTGGCGCGGGCGGTGGCGCGGGCCTTACGGCCGATGGCGTCAGGCGGCTTTCCGGCCTGTTGCCGTCATCATGTCGATGTCAGCTGAAGGCGATGGTCAGATCAGGTCGGTGCGGCGCGTTGCTGGAAGGTCCGCGCCTTTGCCATGCGCCACCCAGGCCAGTTCCGCCCGGCTGCCGAGGTGCAGCTTCTCGTAGACGTGATGCAGGTGCATCTTCACCGTGCCTTCGGATACGTGCAGCCGTTGCGCGATGGTCTTGTTGCGCAACCCGCGCGAGACGAGATCGGCGATCTCGGTCTCCCGCCCGGTCAACCTGGACGTCGGCTGCGGCTGCGATCGGGGCATCAGCAGTTGCTGGACGATGTTGTTGTCGATCCACTTCTTGCCTGTCGCCACCGCATTCACGCATTCGATGAGATAGCGGTGGCTGATGCCGTCCAGAAGCAGGCCGTCGACGTCGAGCGTCTGTATTTCCTTGATATCGAGCCTGCCGGCTGGCTGCACGATGAAGATGATGCCGAGAGCGCTGTTGCAGGCCTTCAGCCGGGAGGAAAGAGCTGATGTCTGGGGGTCCGCGATATCCAGGCCGACGATGACGATATCAGGCCGTTGGCGCTCCACATGAGGGAGAACGTCGACAGGGCGGCGGCACTGGGCGACAACATCGTGTCCAGCCCTCTGCAACACCCACTCCAGACCGGCGAGATACACCCCCCGCGGGTCCGCGACAACCAAAGTCGACATACGAACACCGTCCGGTAAAAACGCAACTAACTTGGTTAAGTACCCGTTAAATCAGGAAACCAGAGCTTAGACTGTTTGTCAAGGAATAGCTAATATAGTGACTGCTATGATAATAATCCGAGGCTGTCAGGCCGGCCGGCCCGGGATTGCGCACGCCGTCACCATGTTGCGGGAGAGCTACCGCCTTTTCCCACACTCGTCGGATCGGCGGTTCCTGCTCCGTTGTCTTGGATGAGCATTCATTTTTGAACTGCCCCTCTACTCAATGTATGAGTTGGTCATCTAGTCCCAGCATTTGGATTCGAAGACCTCGTTTTGTCTGCAGCCGAAATCGTCAGACTGGCAGCCCTAGTTGTTTTCTCAGGCTCTTGTCGAATGCGGACGCGGGGACGAAGCGTCGCAGGAAACTTACCTGACGCGCCATTTTTCCCGCCGCATAGCGTTTCTTCGGAGTGGGATCGATCGCAGCGGCCAAAATGGTCTTGGCTACCACTTCGGGCGCGTCGCCTTTTTCCATCGATTTCCGAACGGACATAGTCATGCCAGCGCGCGCGGAATCATAGATATCAAGCAACTGATCGGGGGCGGCGAGATTGTCCTCGAATGCCGTACGGGTATAGGCGGGCTCCACCAACGACACGCGAATGCCGAACGGGCGTAATTCGTGATCGAGCGATTCAGAATAACCCTCAATGGCATGTTTGGTCGACGCGTAAAGCGCGAAATAGGGAGCGGGGATGAACCCCTGTACCGAACTCAAATTGACGATTCTGCCCTTCCCTTGGCGTCGCATTGCCGGCAACACCGCGTTGGTCACGCGCAAAACGCCGAAGACGTTCACGTCAAACAGCGCCTGGGCCTGGGCGATCGAGGACTCCTCCGCGCCGCCAAACAGACCCATGCCGGCATTGTTGACAAGCAGGTCGATGCGTCCGGCCTTGGCCAGAACGTCATCGACCATTTTCGCGACGGACGCGTCGTCGGTCACGTCGCAGGTCAGCATGGTAACGCCGTCGGATTGCTTGGACGCCGTGCGGCGGCCGGTTCCGAATACGCGAAAGCCGGCGCTTAGCAAGGCTTCGGCGGTAGCGCGCCCGATGCCGGAAGATGCCCCTGTGACGAGAGCGACGCCAGGATTGGTCTTGTTCATGGAAATCAAATCTTTCTTTGTGTTGGATCGGAGTGGGAGAAGCATGAAAGGTCGGTGTGAGGGGTGCCAATCATGAGCGCCCCTGGCCCTCGCGTCGGGCCGCCGGGGCGGTCCAGCGCCTGAACAAGGCGCTGGCATTCACGCCGCCAAAGCCGAAACCATTGGAGATCGCGTACTCCATCTCCATTGGCCGGGGCTCGTTTGCGACGAAGTCGATGCCGTCAGCGGCCGGATCGGGAGTACTCAGATTGAGTGTCGGCGGCGCCACCTGATCCCTGAGCGCCAGGATCGCGAAGATGGCTCCAAGCCCGCCGGCTGCACCCAGCAGGTGTCCGGTCGCCGATTTCGTTGCGCTGACGGCTATCGCGAAATCGCGCCCGAATAGGCTCTTGATCGCTTCGATCTCGCCCAGGTCGCCGACTGGCGTGGAGGTCGCATGCGCGTTGAGATGACGAACCTCGCGCGGTGAAATCCCCGCTTGCGCAATCGCTATCTCCATGGCCCGGCGCGCGCCGCTGCCGTCCTCGGGACCAGAGGTGACGTGATGAGCATCCGCCGTCGTGCCGTAGCCGACGAGTTCGGCGAGCGGTTTTGCGCCGCGCGCCAGCGCGTGGCTCAACGCCTCGATGACCAGCACGCCGGCTCCTTCGCCCATGACGAAGCCGTCCCTCGATCCGTCGAAGGGACGCGAGGCTTGAGCCGGCGCCCAATTGAAGCCGGTTGAAAGAGAGCGTGCGGCAGCAAACCCACCGAGACTGACGATGTTCATGCAGGCTTCCGTGCCCCCGCACACGGCGATGTCGGCTTCATTCGCGCGGATAAGGCGCGCCGCATCGCCGATCGCCTGGATGCCGGCCGCGCACGCCGTCACCGGTGCGCCCAACGGACCTTTGAAGCCATGACGGATTGAGATCTGGCCCGCTGCGAGGTTCACCAGGAAGGATGGCACCGTAAAGGGCGACAGGCGGCGGGCGCCACGCAGGTCGACCGTGCGCACCGCCTCGGTGATGGCGGGGAAGCCGCCGACTCCTGAAGCGATGATCGTTGCTGTGCGCAGGCGATCCGTTTCCGAGGCAGGCTTCCATTTCGCCTGCGCAAGCGCCTCTTCCGCCGCGGCCAGCGCAAAGAGAATGAACCGATCTACCTTGCGCTGATCCTTCACGGACAGGACGCCGTCAGGATCGAAGCCAGCGTCGGGGTCTTCTTTCAAGGAGGGAACCACGCCGCCAATCTTTGCCGGCAGGTCTCCCACCACATCGTCCGGAAGCCTACGGACGCCCGAACGACCGGCCAGCAGGCGCGACCATGACGCTTCGACATTGGCAGCAAGGGGCGTGACCGCCCCCATGCCTGTAACAACAATCCGTCGCATCTATTCTCCTATCACTTGGGTGCGCCGACAGCACTGCCCACGCCGTTCAAGCGGCGACTGCTTCGCGAACCTGATCGGACGCCGCATCCAGAAAAGCCTGCGCAAGGTCGGGGTCGTTGACGACCCGTGAGAGCAGCACCGCCCCGACCATTGTCGACAGAATGGCCATGGCCTTGTCGCCGGTCTCCTCGCCGTCGGCCTTGCCAACCCAACTAGCGAGCATCTCAAGGTATTCCTTGATCCCGGCTTCGAATGACGCCTTCACCTCGGCGCCCTGCCTGGCAGCATCCGAGCCGAGCGCAACGACCGGGCAGCCGTCCATCCTTTCTCCGCGATGGTCCATGCTGAGATAGAATGAGATCACTGCCTCGAGTGGATTCTCAGGGTTTGCCGCAGTTGCGTCCGACCATCTGTGGGTGGCGCTCTCCATCGCCCGCCTGGACGCCTGCGCCGCCAGGTCCTCCTTTGACGCGAATTGCTTGTAAAAGGCGCCCTGGGTCAGCCCCGCGCCCTTCATCAAATCCTTGAGGCCGATGCCGTCAAAGCCGCGCTCCCGAAAAAGGCGGCTTGCCACATTGATCACGGTTTCGCGGTTTTCTGCGGCTTGAATTCGGCTCACGCGCATCGTCGATCTCCTTTTTGATTGCGTTCGTAATCTATAATCGATATAGAAATCGAACGCAATCTAATTTGAGATGAGGCGACGAGCGTGAAAAAGAGAACCGTTATCGTATTGGGATCGACCCTGACGGCGATGTCATGGGTGGCGGCATTCGCCACGTTTGCTACTCCCGCGCAGGAAGCTCCTTTGGTGACCGACCCAAGGCAGGAGGCACCATTCGTCAGACTTGTGTCGGCAGCGCCGGTCACCGAATCAGAACGTGGCTTCACCGGCGTCATCGGGGCGAGGGTGCAGAGCAATCTCGGCTTTCGGGTTCCCGGCAAGATCGTGGAACGGTTGGTGGACGTTGGTCAGCAGGTCAAAGCCGGTCAGCCGCTGATGCGGATTGATGATACCGATCTGCGCCTTGCGCTTTCGGCGAAGCGCAATGCCGTTGCGGCAGCGCGGGCAACAGTCGCTCAGACACAGCCGGATGAACGGCGATACGCCAGTTTGCTTGGCAGTGGGTGGGTTACACCGCAGCGCTACGAGCAGGCGAAGGCTGCGATGGATACAGCCCAGGCGCAACTTGCCGCCGCCGAAGCCGACGCACGGGTCGCCGAGAACGAGGCGGCCTATGCAGTCCTGTTGGCGGACGCGGATGGAACGGTGGTCGAAACGCTTAGCGAGCCGGGGCAGGTCGTCGCAGCCGGCCAGCCAGTGATCCGGACCGCCAAGGCAGGCCCGCGCGAAGCGGTTGTCGCCCTTCCCGAAACGATCCGGCCGGCGATCGGCTCGGCGGCTGAGGCGAGCGTGTATGGTGGCGATGAGCGTCGTTATACAGCGCATCTGCGGCAGCTGTCGGACTCCGCCGATGCCCAGACCCGCACGTATGAGGCGCGCTATGTGCTCGACGGCGAAGCTGCCGCTGCACCACTTGGCGCGACGGTTACCGTTCGGCTCGCAAGCCAGGCGCAACAGCCAGAAGTCCAGGTGCCACTGGGAGCCGTGCTCGATGACGGCCGCAAGACTGGCGTTTGGGTGTTGGACAGCGCCACCTCAACCGTACACTTTCAGCCCGTGCAACTCGTTCGTGTAACCAGCGAAACCGCTGTGATCTCCGGATTGAACTCGAACGTTCCCATTGTGTCGCTCGGCGCCCACCTCCTGCAGGAGGGCGCTCGCGTCCGGACCGAGTCCGAAAGCGGGAGCAACTGATGAGCTTCAATCTTTCCGCGATCGCCGTTCGCGAACGCGCCGTCACCCTATTCTTCATCCTCTTGCTGGTGGCTGCCGGAGCCTACGCCTTCCTCATGCTCGGCCGGGCCGAGGACCCTAGCTTCACCATCAAGACCATGACGGTTACGACGGCATGGCCGGGCGCGACGGCGCGCGAGATGCAGGATCTCGTCGCCGAACCGTTGGAGAAGCGGCTTCAGGAGCTGACCTGGTACGACAGGGTGGAGACGACCACACGGCCAGGTTATGCGTATATGACGGTCACGCTGAAGGACAGCACACCGTCATCCGCCGTGCAGGAGGAGTTCTACCAGGCTCGCAAGAAACTCGGTGATGAAGCCCGCAACCTGCCGCCCGGCGTCTTCGGCCCCTTCGTGAACGACGAATATTCGGATGTGAGCTTCGCCCTTTATGCGCTGAAGGCCAAAGGCATGCCGATGCGGGAGCTGGCGAGGCAGGCCGAGGTGATCCGCCAGGACCTCCTGCACGTGCCCGGCGTCAAGAAGATCAACATCCTTGGTGAACGTCCCGAACAGATATTCGTCGAGTTTTCCTACGCCAAACTGGCAAACCTCGGCGTGTCGGCACAGGACATCGTCGGTGCCTTGCAGCGGCAGAACACCGTCACGCCAGCAGGTTCGATCGACACCCTAGGGCCGCGCCTCTTCATTCGGGTCGACGGCGCCTATGACAGCGTTCAGGCGATCGCCGACACCCCGATTGTCGCTGGGGGGCGGACGCTGAAGCTATCCGACATCGCCGAGGTCAGCCGCGGCTATGAGGACCCTCCCACATACCTCATCCGACGCCAGGGCGAGCCCACCATCATGCTCGCGGCCGTTATGCAGGAGGGCTGGGATGGTCGCGCGCTCGGCAAGGCCCTGGAGGACAGGACTGCCGCGATCACACAGACACTGCCGCTCGGCATGACGCTCGACAAGGTGTCCGACCAGGCCGTCAACATCACCTCGGCGGTCGACGAATTCATGTTGAAGTTCGCGATGGCGCTCGGCGTCGTGCTGCTGATCAGTCTGCTTAGCATGGGCTGGCGCGTCGGGATCGTCGTGGCGGCTGCCGTCCCTCTGACGCTCGCCGTGGTCTTCCTCATCATGCTGGAAACCGGCCGGTTCTTCGATCGCATAACGCTCGGCGCCCTCATCCTGGCGCTTGGTCTTCTCGTGGACGACGCCATTATTGCTATCGAGGTGATGGTGGTGAAGATGGAAGAGGGGATGGACCGCATTAAGGCGGCGGCCTATGCATGGAGCCACACTGCGGCGCCGATGCTATCGGGAACTCTGGTGACGATCGCCGGCTTTGTGCCGGTGGGTTTTGCGCGCTCGACGGCTGGCGAATACGCCGGCAATATCTTCTGGGTCGTGGGGTTCGCCCTCATCGTCTCCTGGATCGTCGCGGTGGTCTTTACGCCCTATCTCGGTGTCAAGATGCTGCCCGCGATCAAACCGGTCGAAGGCGGTCACCACGCTATTTACGACACGCGTAACTATCGACGTTTGCGGCGGGTCATCACGTTTGCTGTGCGCCATAAGTTCGTAACCTGCGGTATCGTTGGCATCGCCTTCGCGCTTTCCGTCGTCGGTATGGCCGGCATCAAACAGCAGTTCTTCCCGACATCCGACCGCCCTGAAGTGTTAGTGGAGGTTCGCCTGCCGGAAGGTGGTAGCATCGAGACAACGACCGCTGCGGTCGAAAAGCTCGAAAATTGGCTGGACAGCCAGCCCGAGGCCAAGATTGTCACGAGCTACGTCGGCCAGGGCGCTCCGCGCTTCTTCTTTGCGATGGCTCCGGAACTGCCTGATCCTGCTTTCGCCAAGATCGTCGTGCTGACCCCCGACGCGGAGGCGCGTGAGGCGTTGAAGCGCCGGCTCCGAGAGGCAGTGGCGCAAGGGCTTGCGCCCGAGGCGAATGTCCGCGTTACGCAGCTCGTGTTCGGCCCCTACACCCCGTTCCCCGTCGAGTTCCGGGTCATGGGCCCCGATGCGACGCAACTCTACAGCATTTCCGAAAAGGCTCTCGACATCATGCGGAGCGTCCCGGATGTGCGGCAGGCCAACCGCGACTGGGGCAATCGCACGCCCGTGCTTCGCTTTGTCCCCGATCAGGATCGACTGAACCTCATCGGCCTCTCGCCGGCGGAGGTGGCTCAGCAACTGCAATTCCTTCTCACCGGCATCCCCGTTACGCAGGTTCGCGAGGACATCCGCAACGTCCCCATCGTGGCACGCAGCGCCGGCGGCGAGCGGCTGGATCCGGCGCGTCTGGCGGATTTCTCGCTGATAAGCCGGGACGGCCGCTCGATTCCGCTCGACCAGATCGGGCATTCGGAAATCCGTCAGGAGGAGCCAATCCTGAAGCGCCGTGACCGCACGCCCGTTGTCACGATCCGCGCGGACATCAATGAAGCTACCCAGCCTCCGGAGGTCTCCAAGCAGATCATGCAGGCCCTTCAGCCGCTGATCGCGTCCCTTCCGGTCGGCTATCGCATCGAAATGGGCGGATCGATCGAAGAGGCGGAAAAGGCCAACACCGCGCTGGCTAAAGTCTTCCCGGCCATGATAGCCGCCATGTTGGTCGTCATCATGCTCCAGGTGCGATCTTTCTCCACGATGTTCATGGTCATGCTGACAGCACCGCTTGGCCTTGTCGGAGTCGTGCCGATGCTGCTCACCTTCCACCAGCCCTTCGGCTTCAACGCCATTCTGGGTATGATAGGACTGGCTGGTATCCTGATGCGCAACACGCTAATCCTGACCGAACAGATCAAGGAGAACCGCGCAGCCGGCATTGACGACTATCACGCCGTCATCGAGGCCACGGTGCAACGCACACGGCCAGTCATTTTGACAGCACTTGCCGCCGTGCTCGCCTTCATTCCCCTCACGCACTCCGTCTTCTGGGGCTCAATGGCCTATACGCTGATCGGCGGAACGGCGGCCGGCACGGTGTTGATCCTGCTCTTCCTGCCCGCGCTCTACACCGCGTGGTTCCGGATCAAGCCGACTGCGGATGAGGTCCCGACTGCGGATGAAATCCATGAGGTTTCGACGGAGGAACTGGAAATGCGACCAGTTATGGCTGCTGAGTAGGGCACCGTTGCCGAGCCTCGTTTGTCTGCACGGGGCGACTGGCGGGTTCGTGTGCCGATGCTAGTAAGAGCAATCAGTATGGCTAACGGTAGCGGATGCCCACGTAACCGATTGATCTTATTGACAAAATGGTAGCGGGAGAGCGCTACCGCCAATATAGCGCTGCAACCGAGTTCGTCTGTTGAAGGGACTTCGCAAGCGAGGTCAGCAGATTCAAATCCTGTCCCCGCAACCAATTCTATCATAAATCTCTGGCCGTCTCGATTTGATCGGGACGGCTTTATTATTGGACAAGCAGGCAATCGCCGCAGCGCCCCTAGCAGTGCATCACCGCTTCGACAATCTGCGCGAAACGGGAACGCGAGCAGATTAATTGGCGCTCAGGGATGAGCTGCCCGACACATCGGCACCGGGAGCGCGGAGCGCATCCAATTAGGCGACCGGCGAAAGTCGCCCCCAACGCAAGCTGTCATACCGCTTTGCCAGCGCCATTGCCGCACGCTGCCTAAGCCAATCCGGAGCATCCTCTTCAGCGTTGCAATTTGCATGCGCCATCATGATTGAAAGGTCACCGACTACAGCCCTTTTTCATTATCTACTCCCTTGATCCGCTGTTACTATTGAGACGAGGCGGGCGATGTAGGGGGAGGGCAGGCGGCGGTTTCAAACGCATAGTTTGTTTGAATTAAGGGATGCTGGCTTTTGCAGAAAGCAGTATTCGCTGAAGCCGAATTGAAAGCTCTCAGGTGCAGCAATGACAGACCGAACCACCGCTTATTTTGACGACCTTGTTGGACGCTTCGCGCATGCCACCGCGATTGTGCGAAAGCCCGTTGCGGGCGCCAGGCCGAATGACTGCCACGCCAATTGCGAGCGGTTTGTCGAAGCCAACAACGGTTTTCAGATCGTGCGCGGTTGGCTGTTCGTCAGCGCAAATTACTTCTTTCCGCATAGCGTTGTGCGCGAGCGCAGTTCAGGACGGTCGGTCGATGTAACGCCAGACATCAGCAACAGCGGCCCGATCCGGTTTGTCGAACACATCGGTAGTGAAGAGGATTTTCAGATTCTAAGGGTCGGCCGCAACGGAGGTTGGGCACATCCGCAGTCGACGGGATCTCCGAGCGATCATTCCCCCCAGTTCGAAATCCCCGCTGACTAACATGACCGGAGAGCTAGAAGATTATCTAAAACGGTTGCTGGAGACGAAAGATATCAATGATCTTCCGATCGATGAGGCTTTGCTAAAGACCGCGCACCTCATCGACCTTTCAAGCGACTTCAGCAATCTCGAAGGCACGCAGCTCGCATTGCAATGGTGCGACTTGCTCGAAAAGTCCGATATGACCCCCGGGCAGCGGAGCCAGCTTCAATACTACCGGTCCAACGCATGGGATGAGGTCCGAAAGCGAAATTATACAGCTGGAGACTACGAGTCGGCTTGGGAGCAGCCAGAGCTTCGGCATCAACTCTTAAGCCTGCGTCGTGCCGTGAACCGCGACGGACTCGCCGAGCTTCAGCCTAGTGAACGCGCACAAATATTGACCAATCTCGCAAACACACTTCATAGCGCAGGACGTACGGTTGAAGCCGGTGAATACTGGGGTCGCGCCATTGCGGAATGCCCCGGTTTCGCCATCGCGCTTGGCAATCGTGGTACAGGCTGGTTCAAATACGCAAGCGCCTACTACGATCCCGGCCAACAGGATGTTTTCCTGTATCGTGCCCACCAAAGCCTCTCTGTCGCTCTTGCGCCAGGAGCAAATTGGGACATTGCCCCGGATGGTGCTCGTGATCACTTCACAGCGTATCATGAACACATTGGAAAAATGATTGATGTCGAGCAATTCGGCAAAGCACAGAAGCTTGACGGTTTTGGCCTCGGCCGTGCGCGGAGAGAGCGCGCTTACCGGCAATGGGCGCTGGACAATACTCTATTCCTCAATCCGCTGAATGACCTCAGTAATAGCGACATTGCGGCCCAGGATGCGCTTTCGCTTCCCTCATATAAAACACCTCTGGACGAAGGCCCAACTTTGATTGGCTTTTTCAATCAGATGAAACAAGAGTTTGCCTCGGCCCGATGGCTGCTGTTCGAAGGCATCACGAATGACGCGCCGCATTTTTCTGACAAGGGCACGGGGCTGCGCGACACGCTCGATTCTCCTGGCTATTCGCTTTCCGTCGAGCAAACAAAACTTGCCTTTCGCGCGGCCTATTCGCTTCTGGATAAGATTGCTTTCTTTCTGAATGACTATTTAAAGTTACAAATCCCCTTGATTGACGTTTCCTTCCGCTCGTTGTGGTTCGTCAAAAGAGGCAGCACCGAGCTTAGGCCTGCTTTCACGCAAGCCAGGAATTGGCCTCTACGCGGGCTCTATTGGCTTGCAAAGGACTTTATTGAAAAGGATTTTCAGGCCTCCACCGAAACGGATGCGCGCGACATGGCGACAATCCGTAACCACCTGGAACACAAGTACCTCAAGATCCATGACAGGGATCCGTTCTACCTGGCCTACCCTTCAGCGTATGGCGATCCGTATGACGACAGGCTAGCCTTTTCGATAGAGCGCCATGACTTTGAAGCGAAGGCGCTGAGGATTTTGAAGCTCGCGCGCGCCGCCATGATTTATTTATGTCTAGCCATGCACCGGAAGGAAACCTCCGAGCCACAGGATGAGACCAAACTGACGATGCCGAGGACTTTGCCAAGTTGGAAGCGAAGACCAAGATACTAGGGCAGCACGGCGCCCATCGGCGGTTTTCTAACATGGCTCGATAGCTGCTCCGCGATATCGCTGTAGCTGCCGGCTTTCTCTATATCACGGGCGAGGGACGCAAACGTCTTCGATTTCTGCCGCGCGATCCGGAATGCTTCATAGGTTCGCTTGTCGACATAGGTAACGTCGGCATAAGCCGAAAGGCAGGCCAGATACCTGTCGGCTAGTTCGCTGCCATCCCATCTCCGCGTGTCGGGGTGGAACTGCGCGATGGCATTGGCAATGACGCCGGATGGCAGCCGATCGTCATGCACGCGCGCTATAACCTCTGGCAGCGAAAAGCGAAGCTTTTGATTTACCGTCGCCATTCTTTTCCGAAAATTGCTCATATTCCCAACATCGGCGACCGTTGTGTCGGGATAAATCTCCGATACGTCGATGCCGAAAAGCTCCAATATTTGTTGCCCCGGATTGTCGGTGCCGATCACTCCGACATGTCGCCTGACCTCTTGCATAAACTCCTGTGAGGACAATTCAGGGTCGGTGATGCGCTCGTCCCCACGCTCTCGGATTTCCGCAGCTAGGCGGCTTTGTAGGAGATCTAACTGCCGTTGTATGTCTTCAGGGGAGCGACGCTTGCCTTTGAGGAGGTCAGCTATCTTCGTGTCGTCGTTACCCGCAAAATCCGACTTAGATATTGCCATTATCTCGCTGGGTCGTTCTTCATCGTTGATGAAATGAGCGCGGATGGCGCTCCAGCTTTCCAAGAAGGGACGAACGAGATCGGCGCCGTTCGTGAGCCGAAACATGCTTTTGGCAGCTTCGTCGCGCACCATTGCAGCATCAGCCAACGGCTTCTCGAAAGCAGTGGCAACCTCGAACGCCTGCTGGTCGATGACAGAGCCAATGATATCTTCTTTTCGGAACGAGGCGATGGCCGCGACCAACGGCAGTGATTGCAGATAGGTCACGCGTCGCGCAACCACATCGTCATTCCCGTGCGAGAGCAGTTCTTCGAAGTGATGCCAACAAAGCAGCAGCACGCCACCGCTCTCTTCGAAGCTTTTTTCGAAAGCCGCGGCACGCTGAAGCCGCGCGCCATCCTTGCTCGCCTTATCGTCCGCAATCGCACCGAGATGCGAGGAATCCAGAGCAACGAATTTCGGCCGAATTAGCAGCATGGGTTGGCCGCGTTCATTCGAAGCGACCGCTTTCCGTGCGGTCTTCCTCCAGCTCGTCGCGTCGTTCTTTGGCTATTGTCGTAGCAAGCCTGGCGCGCGTTTCCTTGACGGCCGCGATTAGACCTGGGTTAGCCCCCGTCTCAAGCCGGTCGAGCAAGTGGAGCCGGATTTCGCATTCTGTCGCAAACGACCCTTCAAAGCTTCTTGGCCAGAGATCAATTGCTTGGAATACCGCGACTGGGTCAGGCGCCCGCTCTAGAAGTTCTTTCATGATTGGTCGCCATTCCAGTGCCTTGTCATCGGAGGGGGTGAACAACTGGGCGACGGCAGCAGCAAAGGGATAGCGCAGTTTTGGGTCGGCAGCGCACCATTCCAAAATGATGTCATCCGGAACCACACTGACCGGATTTGGATGGCCGTGCATCACATCCTGGACGATATCGATATTGTTCTCGCGCTCCTGGTCGCTACCCGCAGCTAGCTCATCCAGCATGGTTGCAGGTTGGGTCTTGAATAGGGCCTGCAAAAAATCGTCGTGATCCCAGGCGTAAACCTCGTGCTTTTCAATGGCCGTTTTCAAGTCGCGCCATATCTTGCGCGCAACGGGTGCGCCTTCTGGCCCGTTCAGGCAGCTCTTCGCGACATTGCCCAGCGTGTGGTCACTGTGATCAATTCGCCTGCTATCTGGCTCGAATGAATGCCGGCCGAGAAGAATGCGGCCTGCCTCAAGCGTCTCAGGCAAGGGCTTTCGTCCAGCACCGCCATCCGAATGGAACCGCATCAAAAGGATTTGCAGGGCGATGGGATTGCCGTCGGGTTTGGCGCTGATTGCAACCAGCAGGTCGCGAAATGCAGGCCCCGGGATTGGATCACAGACGCGCCCGCCAACCAAAACGAAGAAATCATGGGTGGTAGCCTTGCCAAGCTCCAACGCACGATGAAGGCGATCAACACCAGCCTCGTCTATCGTGACGCTCGCCTGAAGATCGACCAGCCATTTGCCGAGCACGGCATCTTCTACGGCTTCGTCAAGGAATGCCTGTGTTGCCGTCTGGTCCTTTGTTTTAAGCCCATCTAGGAAACCACGCAGCAGTTGCACATTTGGCTGCTCGGCTGAAGCCACTTGAGCGGCCAATCGCTTCCACATGATGCGCGGTTCGCCTGCGCCCAGGGCAAGTCCCTGCCCAAATTCGAAAAGTCGCCCATGGCCGCCAATGAGTTCCGGAAGGAGTGTGGCGAGAGCTTCTTCGTCGGCAGCGGCTTCTTTTCCAAATTCCACAACAGCCTCGGCGACGCGCTTCAGCCGCTCGGCAATGTCCATTTCCTCATCGTCTTCAAGGTCAAAAAGGCTGCCGCCTCTTTCTCCGAGCACGATTCCCCGTACGCTATCGATCAAGTCCTTTGGTTTTAGAAATTCCTCCAGCTTGGTAAGGCGTTGCAGCGCCCCAGCATCCAGCATTTTCGCGCTGTATCGCCGTGTTTGCCGCGTTGCGATCCAACCCTCGCGCCAGAAACCGTCCTTGGCGATTGCCCTGGAAATGCGCTCCAGCGCGTCGAACTGGCCCGCATTCGCCCAGAGGCCTCGAAATTTTCGGGCTATGCTTTTCTGTACACGCGCTCTGACTTTGCTGTCGTATAGAGCGAAAAATTCTGCTGTCTTGAGCACATCGCCGAACCACTGATCGTACTCGGCTTTGCTCTTCGGATGGTAGCCGTAGTCGCGCGAACGCGCGCCGAACTCAAAACTGGAATAGGGCCTGAAGTGCTCGGTCGTCATCATGGCTTCCAAGGCCTTGACGCCGAGATGGCATTCAACCGGTTTGTCTGATTTTAGAAGTTCTGTCGCTACTTCGAGACGCATCGACAACGGTGCGTGGGTCGCGGAAAAAGCGACGTAAAAGAGGGGCGCAATCGCCTTCTCGGCATCGCTGTCAACCACCTCACCATGCATGCCTGCGAACTTGCACAACAGTGCCACAGAACGTTTGAACAATTCAGCGTCATAGGCGAGCGCATGCAACAGCCGGATAAGAGGTGCGCCGGCCAGCAGCGTATCCCCGTCTGCATTGGCGAAGCTATTCTCAAGCGCGGAAAGGGTTGCTCGAGGCTGTACCGGCGCGACGTTTTCAAGCATCGCGTGGCCAAGCGGATTTAGATTCGACACATCGGAAAGAAGGCCGCCCGGTGCAAGCCAGCCTTTCGCAATCGTCTGCGCTTCCTTGCTGCTGTCGAGATAGCCAAGGCGGCGCGAGAAAGAGCGCAACAGGCGTTCCGATGGCCCATTCACGATCGCGGCTTCGATAACGGAAGAGGGGATATTTTGAAGAGCCAGCTCCGCCAGCCGGTTTGCGATGGCGTGCGGCAAGATCGCGCGCCATTCCCCACGCTTTTGCAAAAGATCGCGCCGCTTTAGTTCGGCCGCCGCAGTGAATACCTGCTGTGCGGTCTTTCCGACTAATCCGCCGAGCACGGGCAGTTCCGCCTTCTCGCCCGTCAGGTCTTCCCCCTGAAATGAGTAAACCAGCGAACAGGCTTCAGCGATTTGCAACAGCCCTGCATCATGCTCGTGGCGTTGCTGGAAGAGACGCTTGAACAATTCGGCGTGGGTGAGGCCAGAGACCGTCTCTGTTTTCTTTACCGTGCTGGCAAGCGCAAGCGCTATCCGCGCGTTGCCGCCGGAAAACTCGGCAATCCTGCGGCTATCGAGCTGTGATAAGTCCGGGAAGCGCCCCGCCACCAATTTTGTGATCAGAGGCACCGATGATGTTTCCAGCGAGAAAACGTCTGTGCCTTCTGGCTGGTCCTCGCGGATGTCATATTCAACGGTGATGACGCTGACCGTTGAGCGTGCGGCACGCACCACCTCCGATAGGTGCCTGTGCGTTTCTGGAGGGCAATTATCGATCACCAAAATCGCGCGCGTGTCAGCCGCGATCAGGTCGGAGGCAAGACCCGTCGGTTGTGGATCAGGCGCATCGGCAATGTCGGTATAGTAGGCGAGGGAAGGGTCCAGCGCATCCGCGCCCACGGTATTGTCAAACAAGGCTTCAACCAGCCTTGTCTTGCCAACACCTGAAAGGCCGACCAAGCGAACAACCTGGCGTGGATTTCGCAGGGCTTCCCGCAGGCGGTTGATGCCATTTACGGCCGACAGGCCTTCCCCATCGTCTTTGTTACCCGTCTTGATGCGTGCCTCGTCATCAAGAAGATAGCGTTTGTCCGCGCCCGCCGGCACGCTTGACCAGTCTCCGTACGACTTCCACCCGGGGATAGGCCTTCCAACCCGGGAACGAACCCACGCAATCAGCCCCGGATTGGCACGCACCCAGCTCGCAACGCGGTTGCCGTCGTAGAAGTCGAGATGCAACTTTGCGGCATTCCCGATACCTTTCACCGCTTCTGCCATCGCAGCTCGGCGATCGTCCAATGCGGAGTCTGCCGCTGAGCTGGTTGAGCTGACAATGATGTAGGCGCCTTCCTTAGCGGCCAGTTGCTCAATCACCGGGCGAATGATGCCCTTCGGCTTCATTTCCTTCGGGATCTCCGACGGTGGCATGTTGGGTTTCTTCACCTGAAAGCCGGTTGCAGCCCTTGGAATGAAGTCCTCGATCTGCGTGCCGGTGGGCAGCGCCACGCGCACATCAAGGCCGCCGTCCTTGGCAGTTTGGTTGCCGCCCCAGGTCACGGCAGAGACAGGCAGGTCCGCGCGCCGGAGCGTGGTTTCGCAGAGAAGACCAACCAGGGTGCGCAGGTCTTCATCGTTTAGTGCAGCAATATCGTCGCGGGTGATTTCAAACATCGGTTGAACTTAGGGGAGAGCTTGAGAAAGCGTCAAATGATGTGTTCAAACTGATATAAGTCTCCACAATGACTGTTTCAGAAAACAACTAAGCACCTAGCTCGCTATCGTGAATGTGTTTCGGGTCGAATTCCGCAAGGGCATCGAGCGGGTTAATCGGACTACCCCAGGTTCTCTGCCGCTCATCGGCCGGCAAGCTCCAGAAATCGGCCAGACCAGCTCGGTTCGCAAAATGAGGCCACAGTGCTTCGTTGGCGAGGATACGATTTAAGGCGGTTCGCGCAACGTATTCGATCACGGCTTCCTTCTTCAAAAGATCAAGCCGCTTTGCTCTCTCGAACGGTTCAAGAAGGCGATCCTCGTGCAGATGTTCGACCGAGCTGCGATCAGCGTAGATTTCACCAAGCATGTCCTGATGGCCCGGCCCAATAAAGAGTTCCGTGCGGGTCACAAAATCACTCGCCCCCTTACCGGGCCGGGAAAGCACGAACCCATCGACACAGCGCGCATATTGATGAAAGCGATGGAGTAAATCCCGTTCGGACCGCGTGGAGATATAAAGGTGCAGCACCCGGAAGAGGCGCCAGTGACTGTCGCCCTTGGCTATCCCCCCAATTTTGGCGAGTTGCACCACAAGGCCGGCAGCTTGCCGCAATTCCTCCTGTGAGACTTCGGGATAGCCGCGAAACACGCATGAAACCGGTGCGTCCAAATCCTGGGTCTGGCGAACACCAATTTCATTTTCCTCACGTGATCCCGTGAGGATCACCGGTTTGTGCGCCGTGGCGAACCTGCTGGTGAGCAAGAGACCACGATAGAAACTCCAGACCTTTGCCTGAAGTGCCTGGTTCTCGGCATCCAGTACGCCGGATTGTTTTGATATGAGTCTGCTGAGGATGAAAACGTCGCAGTCCTCGACTTCTTCTGCGCGAATGCTGCCCAACCATTCGCGCCAATGCGCAGGCACCTTGAAAGCGGCTTTGGTAACGACCGCGAGCTCTGGTGAAATCTGCTCATCGGCGAAACCTGCCTCATCGGCTTTAATATTGAGGCCGAGCAGGGCGTATTTTTCGCCGTCACAGATCCAGTTTTGGGTGTTTTCGTTGGTCATGGCACGAACAGGATTGATGCCGCAAATCTGTAGCACAAAGAGTGAACAAATCCAAAGCTGATTACGACGGGCGTTCAGCCGGAGACTTATGTTTGCCCATTCCTGGAGATCGCCACGCCGATGATGGAGGCGGGGTCGGGCGCGCCGGGCAGGTGGCCGAAATGCTCGTTTATCAGTCGCCCGATACCGCGCTTTACGTGCACGAACACGGCGTGCATTTCATCGTGCCTGAAGGCCAGTGGCGTGTTGGGTTGGCAAAGATCGGTCATGACTTTGAGCTTGGCATACTCTTTTGCCGAGACCTTGCCGCTGTTGTGGATGATGGCCTTTCGCAAAATGCGAAGGTCGCCCATCTCGTTCAGCATAATGTCATCCGGCTTGATACCCCGGATGGCTGCGATCCTGGGCCGTATCTCTTCATCCCAGGTTGAAAAAATGAACACGATAATCGCCCAGCAAATCTGCTGCTCGTTAAAGGCTCCTTCGGCGTTTACGTTGATGAACTCATCGGCCCGAATAATACGATGATGGACGATATCGGGCCGGCTCGGATCCTCGACGCTCACATAGGCAACCACCGGCTGCCCATCAACGATGCGGCGACTGGTCGGCCTTTGGACACGCGGTATCTGCCGCTCCATCCGCACCTTGTTGCCCTGGAAACCGGAAAGGCAATCGCAGTAGACACCAACCTGCCGGTTAACGAAATCGATGAACTCCCGCAGGACGTCCAGCTCGGCGCTTATCTTCTCATGGTCCATATGGGGCAGCTTAGCAGCGGCAGAGGTTTTCTCTAGAACATGCTTTTCTCTACGGTGGATTGGCGTATGTCAGCGTGAAAGCCGCCCGTCCGGTAGAATGAAATGCGCACGCACTGCAGTGATGCGCTCGAAGTCTTCCGCCATGATCGCTTCGGAAATCGCACCGACCAACCGCCAGTCCCAAACGCCATTGTTGAAGATCGGCTGAATCATCGGCCCGCCGGAGATGCCGCCAAGTTCATAGCCAACCGGCGGAAGCCCAAGCCCGCGAACATCGACCCAGTAGTTACGGTCGAACTGACAGCAGAGCTGATAGTCGGTAAAGCTGGTCAGGCCCACCATGGCGCTGTGAAGCCCAAGGGAAATTTCATCCGGCGCGATGACATCGCGCTCCACACCCGGAAAGCCGCCGAAATAAACCAACTCTCCGATGTTCGGCGGCTGCGGCCATGGGCCATCGATCCCGCGCACGACCTTCTTGCCCGTCGCCGCGACCTCTTCGGGCGTCACGCGAAACGTTGCAATGTCGACCCCGAGCTCCTTACCCCAAGCGATCAACCGGTCTTCGGGATTGAAGCCGACATTCGCAATCTGGCAGCCGCGCACGCGGCGCGCCTTGCGATCCTCGACGAATTGCTCGAAGACATGCCCAGCTGTGACCGCGAAAGGCCGGCGCCCGCAATCGAGGAAGAAGACCGAACCCTGCCGAGACAGGCGAGGCGTCCAAAGCTGTCTCTCCTCGTAGCTCCAGTGAAGCCACGTCACATGCTCGCCACCGCCGTTGTGCATCCGACGCGAGAATTCCGTCATGTCGGGCGAGTGCCGCTGTTCTGCCGTCAATGCGTTCAGCCATTCCGGGCTATACGGCTGCGGCGCAGCACTGGCCGGGCGGCTTTCGGGGAGCATGACTGGCATGATGGGGCTATTCATCACGTCATTACATATGAAGTGGCAATCAGACCGCAAGCGTGAACGAAGCATCCTGCTCTGGAGGCCGGCGCTCTAAACCCGCGCATCAGCGGGTTTAGTCTTCGCTAGCCTCATCCGGCTTAGGGGATTCTGGCTTTGACGCTGGCTTCTTCCCGGAGGGAGTTGAGCGCGGCTTAGGCTTCTTTCCTCTGGTACTCGCAGTAGCAGATACGGGTGCCGGCTTTTTCTTCCGCGTTGCAGTCGCACGCGCACCGGCCTCGTCATAGAACCGCGTCAGCTGCTCTGTCGTCGGGCGCTGACGTTCCTCAAAATCGGTTTTGCGGAATCCCGTCTTTGTCAGCCAATAGACCGAAGTGAAACTCTTCGAGCCGCCATACCCTTCGCGGTGCTTTCTTCCACCATGCACTTCCTTTTCGCCGGCAATAACCCAGATGGCGTCAAGCTTTTCGCGCGCCAGGAATGCAAGGAAAATGTTACGGTCAACGAGCGCGGCTCCCGGGCCAGGTTCACGCGTTGATGGGTCGAAAAAAATAACCTTGCCGGCATCGTCCGAGTACGACAAGTCGCGCCCGTTCGAGAGGTGAAGGCCGAGGCCTGCCACCAGCCCCGGCGCAGGAACGTTGACGTGGAAGGAGTCTTCAATGGAATAATCGTGGCCACCGCGCTCCGCCTGGTAGTCCGTCACAGTCGGCTGGACCTTGGCAGTTAGCTCGTTATGGTCCGCCGGGCTGAGCCAAACCGGAACATCCCGATACAAAGGATGCCATGGATATTCGCCGATATAGCCTTCCGATGGTTTATCCAACTCCGGCAGATCAAAGCGATCCCGAAAGATTTTACCGGACAAGCCTTTCACCACTTTGGCACGGTCACTGGCACGGACAAGCATGCAGCGAATTTCGAAGGCGGTGTAGCGATCAAGCGTACGTTCACCCTCGCGCATGCCCCACTGATTCCAGCGCTCAAATTCGTTGACAACAAGCCACTCACGGTTGGTTTTGGGCTCTGTAACGCTGAGCAGGGAAGCATCGTTGATGATATCTTCGCCGGAATCGAGCCAAGCCAGACGAGAGTTGGGCGACATCGGACGCATTGTCACCTGGGCAGGCATCCACCACGTGCGGTCACTCTGCTGCGCCTCCTTGGGTGTCTGCGACGCAAACAGCGAGGGGTCTATATCCCTGCGACTCACCTGCCACGGTCCTTGAAAGACCTGTGTGCCGTCTTCCCGGTTCCATCCAACAAAACAGAAGTTGTCGCCTAAGCGCGCCAGCAATTCATGAAACGCGATCCACTGGTATTTTTTGCCGATACGCTCGACGCGATGACTGTTTCGGCCGTTGTACCCTAGGCTCCGTTCGAATTCCCCAAAAAGGTCCGGAGTCCAGCCGAGATCATGTGCACGCTTGCAGACCCAGCGTCTGGCCCTCAGCCGGTCAAATGACGGAGGCCAGGAATAGTAGCGTTTTGCCCCGCGCAAGTCCTTGCGCACGAGGGCGCGTGCGCGATTGTTGTATTCCGCCCATTCCGTTTCGCCCAAAGCGTCTTTCAGGCGCGCTTCAGCCTGGTCAACGGCTTGTTCGAATTTGTTGACCTCCTCTTCCTCAGGGTCTTCGGCATCGACAAACTTAATGTTGAGCGTTCCGAAACCAATGGGTCCCTGGTTTGCGCGCCACGCATCACACGCAGCGATCAATTCGTGTAGGAGGGCCGCAGCAGCCGGCAAGCGGCTGGCAAGATCCAGCGACCAGTTGGAATAAACCTGCTCCTCTGGTTGCCCTACGATGTCGATAGAATATGCGCTGAATTTTCTGACCGGATGATCCACAACGTAGCGCGCAAAGTCGCCGTCGTTGATGCAGGAGCTTACAATGGCGTCGCCAAACGATTTGCCAGGCGCATATTCCTGTTTGTAGCTCTCAATGACGGCTTCGGGCACATCCTCGATACCCGGGCTTCGGTAGGGCGGCCGTACGCGCACCATATCGAATGTGGCGGGCAGTGCATTTCTTCGGTAGGCGAGTTCGATAATCCCGCGCGCGTGATCCCTTATCAACACATGTGCCAGTGGCTCGGCTTGGTCGAAAACGCAACGGAATGCCGCTTCAGCTAATTCGGGCAATCCGTCCTTTCCCATGCCCTGTAGAGCCGCTCCATACGCAGCCCCAATCACGCGGTCCAAGATGTAAAGGTCGTCAATGCGGCTAAAGCGGTCAATGAGATCAGCAGCCACCGTCAGCCGGGTGGCCAATAGAGCGGCAAGCGATTTCGTGGCCCGGTCACGGATAGCGCGGTGACTGGTGGAGAACAGCCAAGATAATGCAATTGCGGCAAGACCGGCGCGTTTGTCATCCATGGCCTCAAGGCCGTTCTGAAGTGTCCAGCCGATCAGTGTCTGGATCGGGCTGTCCTCTTCATCACCCTCCTGCGCCACATAAATCGACCAAATCCGGTCGCGTTCCGGCATGCTGAGTTTGATAAGCCTGCTATGCAGATATTCGGCATTGAAGGCATTTTCCGGCTCGCTCGCTACTGCAATGAGCGTCCGCAATGTTTCGTCGCGGTCCGACATTTTTGATACCTCCTTCAGGAGGTCGATGGTTCGCTGCGTGAAGGAGCGTTGTTCACGCCAAAGCACGCTCTCAAGGAATGCTCTCGATATGAGCATTTTGTTCTGCTTGCCTGACACTGCATCAGGGAGCTCGAGGCCACATCGCTCCGGTAACTGGATTGCCATGGCCTCCAGCACGCCCGCGTGTTCATAGGCCTTTTTGTTTTCGAGATAGGCCTGCAGAGGCGTCCCGGGCAGAAAGGAATTGGCCGGCGTTGCCGAATCCAGATGCGCGTCGAGGAGTTGGCGGGCGATGCGATGGTCGCTGTAGCGCTCAAAAGAGAAGCGCACGATGTGAGCAACGTTGCCATCGTCTCCCGTCACCGGCTCGTCTGCCAAAACGCCTTCGCTGATTAGCCGCGTTAAGAGACTGCGATCGAAGACCCCATGCGCCGGAAAGATATCCTCCATAAGGGCGGCCGCCTTTTCATACTCCAGATAGCCGCGCTCACCTTGATCGAAGGCGGCGGCAAGCGTTTCAAGTGCGCGGCTAACAAGGCCGAGTTTATGATCGAGGCCGAGTTGCCGTTCGACGGATTTGGCCACAGCCTGTGAATAGAACTTGAAGATCTCGGTCACGCCGCGCAGGCCGCGCGGGAACTCACAAAGTCCTTCCTTTTCGAGGAAGTCACAACAGGTTTTGAGAAAGAGCGGATTTTCGAATTCAGGGATCAGATTTGGAGCCGCCATACGCACGATACCGCGCTTGTCGAGGTAGTAGCGGGCAGCTTCGGCAGCCCGTCCGGCGAATCCCACATGCTCTATTCGAGCAAGGTCTGCACCAACGCCGTCCGGGATAACGTAAGGCACATAGGTTGAGCGGCACGAGAGAGCGACCGCCACGCGTGGGAAATTCTCTATAGTTTTAAGAAAGGCCGCCAAGCGGTGCGACCAGATGGCAATGCCGTGACGCTCGTTGATCGCGTCGATGAAAATGACCGCCCGCGTGTGCGCCGCTTCGGCCGCTGCATCGAGGGCACCAAGGAATTTTTCGGTCGAGATCGACAAATCAAGCTGCTTAACGATCTGTGCCCAGGGATCGTCGTCGATCAATGTCCCGCCCAGAATGAGAAGCGACGGACGGCCATTGGTAACCTGATGGTCAACTGCATCGCCGAACAAGTGCGATTTTCCAATGCCTGCCGGTCCGGTAACAAGCGCGCGGCGGCCGTTCACCAGCTGCCAGTTATCGCCATTCACCCCATCGATTATCCTGTCCAGCGCCTCTTCGAGATCGCGCATCTCTCGTGAAAGATAATCGATGCCTTTCTCATCCTTTGGATCAGCAGGACTCTTGTCGCGCACTGCACGCATGGCCAATGCGCCCGCGGCTAAAGCATCACTGCCAAGCGACGTAATTTCTGCCACCGGAAAGGCGTAGGCCGCGTCTACCGGCGTCGCCGATAGCAGAGAGCTAAGGGCACCTGTCGTGCGTTCTACCCCCGTAATTTCTTTGGCCAGGGTCGCGCTAAACGACAGGTATCCGAGCTGCTTGATAACGTCGTAGCGGGCTTCTTCAAGTTTCTCGCCCCATGCCTGCACCTGATCGAGGAGAGACGGATCGCGGCAAAGCCCGAGAATTGTGCGGCGTATAGGCAACTCGATGTTTGTGTCCGGGGTGTAGCGCTGGCCAAGGCCGCTGCGCGCCAGCTCAAACCGGCTCGTGAACCAGGCCGAGGTCAAAAAGGTCTCGTCGAACCAGAATGCTGCCCGCCCCGAGTAAAGAGGGTTGTCACGGCCCAACCGCTCGACAATCTCCGAATGCCCCCAAAACTCGATAGCAAGCTTGCGCTTCATCGTGGTTGCGGTTGCCTTCCACTTCTTCACCCAGTCCTTCCAGCGTTCGAGCTGGCTTTTTGCCTTGCCCACACGCTGGTCAAACAAATCAATCGGCACGCAGACGATGTACCGATTCAAGCGAGGATGCTTGGCGAGCGCCGTTTGAATCGACTTGTCGAGTTGAGCGATTTGACTTGCGCCAAAATCAAAAAAGTATTTCGCCTGCCACCCTGTTTCAGAGCCACCAAGCTGTTGAACAAAACATTCAACACCGGCATCGGCGCCAACACCCTTTCGGTGAAACACAGCATTCGCCGCCCGAGGCTCCAGCGCTGCAAGTTGTGTGCAAAGCTCCTCGAATGCGTGGTTCTGTGAACCGCCAAATGAACGTATGCGCTGAAAATCGATATTGATTGCTACCATCAGGCGCCTCGGTCTCGGGATGTTGGGGTGTATATTTAATTCTGCACAATACGCCCTTAGCGAGAGCGGGCCATCTGCAATATCCGCCCCTCGATAGTAAACAGACCTCCGTCCACAGGAATAGAAACTGCGCACCGGCTGTTTCCGGCAGGCCCATATCAGGTCGGAAGGCTGCTACCGAACCAAGCTTCTGCTGACACACCGCCGCAATCCGAATGCCAAGTTCCTCGACCTGGAGAACGCCATACGCCATTCGCTGAAGGCATTTGGTATCCGACTGGGCAAGGTTGGGCGAGGGGCTGTCGAGCAGGCGGTGCGCACCGAAGTGGCGGAAGATCCGCTGTCGTGCGAGTTGGACGCCATGCTATCGGCGCGTAGCGCTGTGGAGGCAGTATTGCCGGCTGCACGATCTGGTCATGAAAATTGTGGCACGCAGCGAACTGTGCCGACGCTTCATGGTAATCCCCGGCGTCGGGCCGGTCACTGCACTTTCGTTCATGACGGCGATCGACGATCCGTCGCGCTTCCGCCGCTCACGCGGGCTGACCTCGCGGCGCCGGCAGTCGGCGGCTCGATCGATGTTCAGGGTCGCATATTGAAGGCCGGTGATGCTGATGTGCGACGCTCGCTTTGCGAGGCGGCTTCGGGGCTGATGACGCGCTTCAAGGGCACCGACAAGGTCAAGAACTGGGGCCAGGCGATCGCCAAACGCTCCTGCCACCGCAAGGCCTGTGTCGCCGTGGCCCGCAAGCTGGCGATGATCATGCACGCGATTTGGAGCGACGGAACGTTCTATGTCGGCGATTCCGCAGCGAACCGAAGCGATGCTGCGCAGCGCGCTCGTCGCAAGGATCGCAGGCTGCTGGGGCGCGTTGATGAACGATGCAACGGAAGTTGAAACGCATGACGCTAGGACGATGACGCGCGCCGTCTGACACAAACGATCCACTCCAGCGGATGAGGACCGATGCAGACCAGGAACCACGGAACGCACGTTATCTTGCTTGCGGCCGCGCGGATCGCGAGACGGCCGGATCGCGCCGGATTGCCTGTGAAGATGGCCCGACAGCCCGATGGAAAAGTGCGTCACGACGGTTCCCGTGCTGCAAATAAGCAGCGCGACTGCCCCGTCGCAGAGCGCGGAAGACTGCACGGCGCATTGGAACTCGACGCCAGAACACTGGATCGTGGTGTAGAGCATAGAATAGTGTATTATCGTATTTTAGAAGAGAGATGGCTATGGAAAGCAAGTCCCGCGAAATACGACCGATTAAGATGGCGAGATAAAAGGCCGCGAGGTGCGGCGTCGATCGGTCGTGTTGTTTCAATAGGTTATGCAGCATTTCCGCGAGGTGCGGGTTTTTGTTGCACCTCGCTAAAATGCTGATTCTCTTTCTCCTTCCCTCGCTTAGTGCGATGTGCGGAACCTCGGCCATGACGGCTTAGGGCTGAAGCCAGGAAGGGGGCGTCTCCGGAGGCGACGGCGCCTGGCTCGACAAGCAACCAGCTTGGCCGGCAGGACGCGCTCCCTGCGGTGGCTGCTGCTCGACAGGTAGCTTGCTGTGACTCACGATGGGTGGTCGGCACGGCTGCCTCGGCGGTCTTCGTTGCGGCTAGTCGAGAGCCAGCATCGCCAGCGTCGGCCGCAGGATGGCGGCCGAGCGCTGGCTTGTCGGCTGGCGTTCCCCCGCCCCAATGCGAATGCATAGGTTTCACAGCCTCAAGGGAAGCGCCTCGGCCGTGACAAGCCTGCCGCACCGATCCAACCTACCATCCCAGCTTGTAGGGGGCGGCAAACGTGACTACACCACCGCAGCAAAAAGCACGATCGTCGAGTTTACTAATGTCTCGTCGATATGGGCCTTGCCGCTCGCCTGGACGACGGCCGTATTCGCGCGCCGAAGGATCTGCTGCAGCCGCTCGAGCAAACCGAGGTCGCCCGCGTCGGCCGTGTGATGGCGGCCGAGCGCGGGCTCAGCTTCATTCGGGCCAAGCCGGGCGAATATGTCAGAGGCCGGCTGATCGGAGCGGCCGATCTCGCCTCCGGCCGCTTCGCCATGATTGACGACGGTGCTGGCTTCCAGCTCGTGCCTTGGCAGCCGGTTCTCGAAAAGCGCATTGGTCAGCACATCAGCGGGCTTGCCCGTGACAACCGCGGCATAGTTTCTCAACCACCGCGTCCATGTAGGTTCACTTCTGAACGCGCAAGATGCGCCAGGAACGGTCGGTCGATTGAGGTTTCTGGAATGGGGGCTTTAGGGGAACAGCGGAATGTCAGCTTATGATAGGGCTCGAAAGCCGACAGTTGCATCCAGCTCGGGACCAACCGCTTTCGCGGGTAGCGCAGACAGTAGCGAGGTTCGGAAAAGGATTCGTGCATTCTCGACGATCGATACGCCTGCGGCACAGCTCCTCGCAGTGCTTAGCGACCAAACGACCATTTCGGTCGAGGAGGTGCGAAGATCCTGGCGGCTGCGGAAAGGATATGGCGCCAGCTCTGAGCGAAAGGTGCCCGCCAATTCTCGGAATGTACGATGGCCACCGGCGTGCGGCCGAGCCCGGCACGGTGCAATAGGGATTGCCCAACCAGCGGGCCATCCCTACATCCGAAGGATAATACAGCTGCCGTTTAGAGAAACCACATGAAAAGGCTATTCGTTCACATCAAGAACGAGCGTGGCATTGTCACCCAGCGACAGCTCTCCACCCTTGGCTCTCCTGAGAGGGCGATATTGCGGATGGTCAAGCGTGATTCCGAGCTGGAAAAGTGCTTGTTCAGAACCGTCAAGGGGCGCGACATGAGCCTTTGGATGTCCCATGATTACGTGGCTACGGCAGCCTATCTGGAAGACAAAGACGAACCGGTGCCAGAGCGAAAAGAGCCGCGTGACCCGTTCATGCTTGCTGGTATCAGGCTGTCACGCCTGACTTCTCGTAGGCAAAATAACGGACTTCACGCTTAACCAACGCGATACCCACAATCTCTTCCTGTGGGTCATGCCGGACCGCACAGCGCCTAATGCTATGCTCCATCTCCCCAAGCGTGTTGGTGCGCTTATTGTGAAAATAGATGGGATAAGGGACATCGACGGTTGGAATTTTGGCGTAGAAGATCTCGACCCAATCCTTCTGGACGGCGGGCGCCACAAAGGCCGGAAAGTCCAATGAGATGAGTCCGCCGACATAGGAAAGGGTCAGTCGCGTTCCCGCCAACTCTACACCGTCCTCGATGGTTTTGATTTCAGCAGTGTCGTGAACCATCCCCAGGAAAGAACTGTGACTGTAGTAGGCGGTGTTCGGCACTGGCGGACGGCGGCGGCCGGCTGGGTCCAACCTGAGGGCTATGAGAATGCGCTCCCTGAATGAAAGGGCTCTGCCCCATGGTGGCGTCTCAGTCCCCTTGCGCTTGGCCGATTCCGGCATCTCATCACCTACTTACGGCTTTCCAAAGCGGTAGGATATTAGCCACATCGAAAGGGTATGGCTTCTTTTGCAAGTCCAATGCCCAACCGGGGTTGCGGACCACAGGGAGAGCCCACCCCCGGTGCTCGGGCAGCTGGCTTTTCCGCAATGTGTCTAGGAACTCATCCTCGCTTGAAACCGCCAACACGTCGTCCAGTTGCTCGATGGAGCAGAACACCACTTCGCGCATATCCTCCGGTGATATGCCTGGCTCGTCGGCAACCAAGGCTTCGGCCTTTTTTCGCAATTCGGGAAGCTGCGTGTCTTCAAGATTGAACCAGTTGTCCATGGTTAGGATGACTCCATAAGCGTCTGGGCGGACCGTCTCCTCCGAATAGACGCCGCGCCGCGCCCGGCAAAAGAACTTCCACAGCTGTGACATGCCCTTGGCGATCTGATCGAATGCGGTGGTCGCTTCAGCGTATTGATTGTCGGCGAATTGGGCAGCGAACGTGAGCTTCGTGGCCTTGCATTCAAACACAACCTTGATCTCTTCGTTGTCGAAGAGAAGCAAGTCCGGCGTTTTCAGTCTCGCCTTCTTGGGTCCGAACGTCATTTCCCGAGATACCTTGAAGCGAGGATAGCGCGCCTCGATCAGCTCCTTGCCATATTGCTCGAAGCGGTCGTTCGCCTCTTCGATAAGCGACTGCGGGCCGCTGGCTAGGTCGTAATACAGCCCGGACGTGGCGCGCAGCATAATCAGTTGTGGCAACGGCGAGATGATGCGGTTGCCATGGTTTTTGGACGAAATGATTGGGAAGTGCCGAAGGCTGCTGGGCAGGTAGCTGAGCTTCGACGAAAACTTGTCAGCCACTTGATTGATGCGGAGCGCCGTCTCGGTTCTCAATTCCACCAGATCCTTGCAGATGATTTTCATCGTGAGGTCGATGATCTCCGGCCGCAGTTGCTTCACTTCGCCCAAGCCGGGGACAGGCTCCCATGCGACCTGTAACATTTTGAGGTATAGGCCAACGCAGGCCAGTGCGAACTCTTCCATTGTGAGGCCGTTCTGCTGCTGAAAATACTCAGCGCATCTCCCCTGGCCGTAAACGTAGTAGTAGCGGTATAGCCGCTCCGGTTCCAGGAACGCCCGCTGCCACAGAAACTGCTTGTGGGCATACCGCTGCATCTCAGCGATGACGGTCTTGTCGGTGATGAGAATCTTGTTCTCGGCCTCCTCGGCCTTCTTGTAGAGGTTGAGGAGGATGCACGCGGTATCGAACTCGAAATACCGCTCCGGTATCACGTTTTCAGTCGTCTTCGGCGTGGACAGCAGCAGGAGGATGAGGCTTTCGATTTCCCACTTTAGGGCGAACGCCTTGTCACCAATCTGGGCCTTTGCAGCTGAATCTGGATAGCGGAGGTAGCGGCGTAAATCGGGCGGCATATCGGTTTGAAGCACATTCAACGCCCATAACAGTTGCAGGGTCTGCACATCGCTGCATTGCGACAAAATGTTGAGCAGCTCGTGTCGGGTTTTGACCCGGCGACGCTTGTAAATCTCCTGTCTAACCGAAGTAGCCATCCGCTCGAATCCTTCCGGCCGCTTTCTCGTTGTCAAGTAAATGGCGCCTCCACAAGCAGATAGTGAAGAACCTGCCAGCGGATTCTGTCGGCTCTATATTCCACGGGTGATCCCACCCCAAGTCTCCTGACCTGAAAAATGCGGCTCAAACGCGGCCCGATCGGATGCCGGCGGGTACGCTTTCACTTCGGAAACCAATCTGACGGCCGGGGTCGCCCTGCTGGCGCTATAGGCCTCTACACGGATTCAGCGTATTCACGAATGTGACGGGAAGCTTCCCGACATCATAGACAAGACAATCCGCAACGGGCCGGCAAGAAGCCCTTCGACGCCATGGTGATCGCCGGGCTGCTCCGGCCTCTGCGGACTGGCAGCTTTGGGGTAATCAAAGCTGGCTGAACGGCCGTAGTGAGGCGCAAAGCGGCCGTCAATGTCTCAGCAGAAGTAAGTCGTCTTTGGATCAAACTTACCCTTTGCTGCCAAGGATAGACGAGACGTCCTCAGATCGACGCGCCAGTCGAACACCAGCGCCGCCACCGTTCTCCGGAATGAACTCGATCCCGGCCGCTTCGAAGACCGTACGAATTGCAGCGATGGTTGAATTCTTTAGCTGTTCGCCTCTTTCCAACCGCGCGATGGTATCGGGAGATACGTTTGCATTCAGGGCTAGCTCTCGAGTTCCCCAGCCCAACGCGACACGTGCCATCTTGCATTGAACTGCATTCATTTCGTAACCGTGATACGATTCTTGTTGATCCATCGGCGCTTTTTCAATATCGTACCTCTGATACGATCTTTCGGTTGAAAGCGGCCGCTGTTGGTGTGCAACCACCCCTCAGCAGCCCGACCACAACCCAAGCTGATTGGAGCTCGGATCATGGCTGATTCCGACAATAGCATGACTCTGCCTTTCGTCACCCGCAGGCGAGTGCTTGCGGGAGGGATGATCACGTCCATCGCTTTGGTGCTTGAGAAAAGTGCACTTGCCGGCAGCGCTGCTGCAACGAGTGCACTCCCCGACCCAGCGCTGACGCTTTGGCGGGAATGGGAGACAGCCCACAAGCTGACGGAGCGGCTTTGCCGCAAGCAGCAGCGTCTGGAGATGAGGCTTGTCGAGAGCGTCGGCTTTCCTTGTGTGACCGTCCGCCTGCCAGAGAGTGGGGACGTGACGATCCACTCGATCGAAGCGCTCAATGAAGTGCTCGGCAAGGGGCCGGATATGGCGGCTCTACGCAGGAAGGCCGAAGCTGATTTCGCATCGCATCAGGCACGCTGGGATGCGGCCGCCGAGGAGGCCGGTTACACCGCAGCGCTCAGGGCCGAGCGCGAAGCTGGCGATAGGGCAGAGGATCTGCTGGAAGCGTTCTCAACCACCCCCGCCACGACTCTCGCCGGTGTGGCGGGCAAGCTCGATGCCGTGTTGCGCGAGGGCGAGGCGTGGGAAGAATGCTCGGAGTTCCCCTGGCCGCAAATCCGCTCGGCGCTCAGCGATCTGGAGCGCATCGGGAAGCAGACGATGCAGGAACAGTTCTTTCACCGCGAGCAGCGTCCCAAGCTCCGCAAGCGGCGGTCCGGGTGCTGTTTCCGCGCCTGAAAGGCGAATGGCGCGAGGCACCAGCGTCACTTCGGATCGCCGCCACCAAGGTCGCCGTATCGAGAAGCAGTCTCATGCAAGCATATTGGATATCGCCTGTGATATTGCAGGAGCCTCGAACTTTGACAATTTGGCTTGGTTTCGGAATTCCCGAATCGCAGCGCGCAAGTATTTGCACGCCACCGTACGACCGCGCTGCAACTGAACTTGTATTGCTGATCATCACGCCGCTCAATGCCCTTGATCTACACAGAAGAGCGGGCATGCCATGGTGGACGAGGCCAAACCTGGGAACGACAGCGCAAGCCATGATTACAAAGCTGACATGTCGGCACGAGACATGGCTGAACGAGCCGTGCTGTCGATCGCCTGTTTGTTGGGTCGGCGGGTTGCGAGGGAGCATTTCGAGGAATTGCAGACGGCCAACGACAACAAAGTTCATCCTCCTGAGAAAGCACCGTCAGAAGGGGAGGGTGGGGACGGTGGCGGACATTAGCAAACAGAGGCAGAGGAGCGGTCCATGACCCGTGTCGCGCTGTATGCTCGTTACTCATCCGACAACCAGCGCGAAGCCTCCATCGAGGATCAGCTGCGGCTTTGCCGAGAGGTCGCGGCCAGGGAGAAGTGGACTGTCGTTGGGACCTATGCCGATGCCGCCATATCCGGTGCAAGCATTATCCGTCGACCAGACATCCAGCGGCTTCTCACCGATGCTCAAAGCGGGCAATTTGAGATCGTTCTAGCCGAGGCACTCGATCGCCTGTCACGCGACCAGGAGGACGTAGCCGGCCTCTTCAAGCGACTGCGCTTTGCCGGTGTCAGGATCGTCACTCTCTCTGAGGGTGCCGTGGACGAACTGCACGTAGGTCTCAAAGGAACGATGAACGCGTTGTTCCTGCGCGACCTAGCCGCCAAAATCAGGCGAGGCCAAAGCGGCCGCATATTGAACGGCTACAACGCTGGCGGCCTCTCCTACGGCTATCGCGTGGTCAAAAAGCTCGATGAACGCGGCGAACCGATCCGCGGTCTACGCGAGATCGATGAGGATCAAGCCGCGGTCGTGCGCCGGGTTTTTCGGGAGTTCGCGGCTGGTCAATCGGCACGTACGATAGCTGCAAGCCTCAACAAGGAAGGTATTCCATCACCCTTTGGGGGTGCGTGGGGCGCCTCGACCATCAATGGCAATCTCAAGCGGAGAAGCGGTTTTCTCTACAACGAAGCATATATCGGGCTGCTCGTCTTCAATCGTCTCCAAATGCGCAAGGATCCCGAGACTGGGAAGCGCATCTCGCGGCCGAATCCGCCGGAAACCTGGCAGGTCGTTGAAGTGCCGCATCTGCGCATCATCGACGATGAGCTGTGGGATGCGGTGCAAGTCCGCAAGAAGCTTTATGGAGGCATGAAACTCCATCACCGCCGACGGCCGAAGCACATGTTCTCCGGGCTTGTGCGGTGCGGCTGCTGTGGCGCCTCCTATACGGTGAAGAATAGAGACCAACTTGCTTGTGCCGCGCACCGTGAGAAAGGCACTTGTGCCAATAACAGGACGATCCGTGTTGGCGAGCTTGAGAAGCGTGTGCTTGAAGGCATCCAGCGGCGCTTGCTGGCACCAGATGCCATTGCGCGCTTCCTTGCTGAATATCATGCTGAGCATAAGCGTCTGAACGCCATGAACCGCGAACGGCAACGGGAAGTCGAAAGGCGGCATGCTGGCATCGACAGGCAGATCGGTAACATCGTCGATGCTATCGCTGACGGTGTCGCGACGACCAGCATGAAGTCGAAGCTGCTGGACCTCGAGCGCGAAAAGGAGAATCTAGCCCGAGAGCTTCAGGCGATGGCGGCCGCGGAAAGCATTGTGGAGTTTCATCCGGCCGCTGTTACGGTTTACCGTCGGCAAGTATCCGAGCTCCAGGACGCGTTGCAATCCGATGAGCGCGAGCGCCACGAGGCGGCGAGGATCATCCGCTCGCTGGTCACGGGGATTGATATCATTCCGACGGAGGGTAGGGGAAGGGTCGAGCTGAAAGTCCGCGGTGCGCTGGCGGAGCTTCTGAACCTGCCAAATCGTAAACCAGGAACAGCGCCTAGCGCTGCAGTGATGGTAGCGGGAGAGGGACTTGAACCCCCGACCCCAGGATTATGATTCCCGTGCTCTAACCAACTGAGCTACCCCGCCAGGGCGGCGAAAGGCCCGAAATCCGCCTCAAATCGAAAGGCACGTCGGGGGCGTTCGCCAAGGTCGCGCGGATATAAGGTTGGGAGGGTGAGCCTGTCAAGCTTCGAAGCAACCGGCTTGCCGGCTTATCGTCATTATCGAAAAGCTTTGCCGCGCAGACATTTGGTTGCTGCCGCCGGGGTTGAGTTCGACGGGGCACGTCGCTATGTCTCGGCCACGAGTTTTTAGAGTTTGAAACAGATGAAGCCGCGCATTGCAGTCCTCGGTTGCGGATACTGGGGCAGCAACCACATCCGCACCCTCAAGGCGCTCGGCGCGCTGCACGCGGTCTCCGACACCAACCGGGCCCGTGCCGAAGGCTTCGCCAGCGAACAGGACTGCCTGGCGATCGAGCCGGACCAGTTGTTCGTCCGTGACGATATCGACGCCATCGTCATGGCACTGCCGCCGCAATTCCATGCCGACCTTGCCGTGCGTGCCGTCGAGGCTGGCAAGGACGTGCTGGTGGAAAAGCCGATCGCGCTGACGGTTGCCGACGCCGAGCGTGCGGTGCAGGCGGCCAAGGACAATGGCCGCGTCTTCATGGTCGGCCACGTCCTGCGTTTCCATCCCGCCTTCGAGACGCTGAAAGGGCTGATCGACAAGGGCGAACTCGGCGAAGTCCGCTACATCCACTCGCACCGGCTCGGCCTCGGCAAGTTCCACACCGAGAACGATGCGCTGTGGGACCTGGCGCCGCACGATCTATCGATGATCCTGGCCATCACCGGCACAGAGCCGATCGAGGTTCGCGGCGAGGGGGCCGCCCTGCTCGACAATCTCAGCGACTTCGCGCATCTGCACATGCGCTTTCCCAACGGCCTGCGCAGCCATCTCTTCACGTCGCGTCTCAATCCCTATCGCGAGCGGCGGCTGACGGTGGTCGGCACCAAGGCGATGGCGGTGTTCGACGACGTCGAGCCATGGGAACGCAAGCTTGCCGTCTACCGCCATGCGGTGTGGCAGGACAGCGGCCAATGGGCCTTCACCACCAATGAGCCGTCCTATGTCGCGGTTGCCCAGGGCATGCCGCTGACGCGCGAGCTTGAGCATTTCATCCAGTGCATCGAGACGCGTGCCGAACCGCGCACCAGCGGCGAGGAAGCGATCAGGGTGCTGCGCATCCTGACTGCCGGCACTGTCACCCACACCAAATCCTGACGGACCCAAACGCCGGCCGCGTTCGTCGCCTCGCGCCCCCGAGACAACGGCCATATGGCTCGCCAGAGCGAGTTTCGAAACAGTTTCTGAGGGGATAGCCTGCTACTCGGCGGGAATCTGCGCCGGCCTGGCGGCAAGCCGAGTCAGCATGGCCTCGGCCTCGGCGCCACGCTCCGAACGCTCGATGAAGCCGCCGCCGAACACGCGGGCCTCGTTGCCGTCGTCGGAATAAAGCACGCAGGCTTGGCCCGGCGCGATGCCGGACTCGCCGTCGACCAGTTCCACCCATGTGGCGCCTTTGCCGTGATGCAGCACGGCCGGGCGCGGCGGTCGCGTCGAGCGAACCTTGGCGAACAGTTCCAGGCCGCCAGCGGGGACATCTGTGAGCGGTCCGTCGCCCAGCCAGTTCATATTGCGCAGATAGATCTTGTGCGTCTCCAGCGCCTCGCGCGGGCCGACCACGACACGGGCGCGGTCGGCATCGAGATGGACGACGTAGAGCGGCTCGCCGGAAGCAATGCCGATGCCACGGCGCTGGCCGATCGTGTAGCGCAGGATGCCCTCATGGCGGCCGAGCACGCGGCCGTCGATGTGGACGATGTCGCCCGGATTGGCGGCAGTCGGCTTCAGCTTGGCGATGATGTCGGAATATTTGCCCTGCGGCACGAAGCAGATGTCCTGGCTGTCCTGCTTGGCGGCAACCGTCAACCCCATCTCCTCGGCAATGGCGCGAACCTGCGGCTTCGACAGGCCGCCAAGCGGAAAGCGCAGATAATCGATCTGTGCCTGCGTGGTGGCGAACAGGAAATAACTCTGGTCACGGTCGGCGTCGACCGGCCGGTAGAGCGCGCGGTGGGCGCCATTGGCACCGGAGCGGATGTAATGGCCGGTGGCCAGGGCGTCGGCGCCAAGCTCCTTGGCGGTGGCCAGGAGGTCGGCGAACTTCACCGTCTGATTGCAGGAAACGCATGGGATCGGCGTCTCGCCGGCGACGTAGCTCTCGGCAAAGGGATCGATGACCGCCTTGCGGAAGCGCTCTTCGTAGTCGAGCACATAGTGCGGGATGCCCAGCGTCTCGGAAACCCGGCGGGCGTCGTCGATGTCCTGGCCAGCGCAGCACGAACCTGCCCGGTGCGTCGCCGCGCCATGGTCGTAGAGCTGCAAGGTGACGCCGACGACATCATAGCCCTCGCGCTTCAGCAGGCCGGCGACGACCGATGAATCGACACCGCCCGACATGGCGACGACGATACGGGTGTTTTCGGGACGTCCGGGAAGATCGAGGCTGTTCATGGTTCTTTCGTTCTGCACGGCGTCTGAATGCCAATGACGCGAATATAGGTCAAGCTTTGCGGCTACGCTAGCTTGCAGGGCGGATCGACAGGCGGCGACCGGGTCCGGTGAACGGGTGGATTTTTCGCGCACTGCCGCCGCTTCCAGGCGGATGTTTCAAATGCCGGCGAAAAGACTAACGCGGCGTTCATGATCCTTACCTAGTCATTAGGGTCTGCTTAGGCAATTTTTAAAGCTGTGGCGGTAACGTGGCGGGGATTGGGTCTTTGAGTTTTTTGTAGAGAGTACGATGACCGATCTGGTTAGACCGAGAGTCAAATATGTTATCGGGCCTGACGGCAGCCCACTTACGATTGCCGATCTGCCGCCGACGAATACACGTCGCTGGGTTATCCGGCGCAAGGCGGAAGTGGTTGCGGCCGTGCGCGGCGGGCTTTTGAGCCTGGACGAGGCTTGCCAACGCTACAAGCTCACCACCGAGGAATTCCTGTCCTGGCAGGCGTCGATCGACGAATATGGCCTTGCCGGGCTGCGCACGACACGCATCCAGCAATACCGGCACTAGCAAGATTTGCTTCTGGAACGGCGGTCGTGAATCGAGGGGCGGCGCAACCGTCCTTTTTTCGCTCGCGGGCCGGTGAGCGCGGCCCCCCTCGATCGCCCACAACGCAAGCTCGCTCGCAGACCCGCGGGGGTGAGCCATGGGTCGTCCCTCCTTCGGGGTTCCACAGGGCGAGGAGAAGATCGCGCTTCCCCGATCAGGTATGAAAGAAATCTATTCCACAAATGAGCCGAGGAAGTCGTTGACCAAATCCTCGTTCGTCTTCGAAAAAAGACTTTCGATGGTTAGGTCCATCTCTTTCTGGGCAATAATCGCGTCGATATGTGCGGTTGGGAGCGGATTGCTGAATCGGCAACTTAGCGCGTGTTGTGTCCTTTGAACCAGGTAGCAGCTCACGAGTTCGGATTTTTCGTCACCAAATTGCAGGTAAAAGTGATCCGGACTGCCTGAAAAGCTGCCGATATACAGCGCCGCTCCGCCCTCAGACAGGTCCAGCATACGGAAATTGGCGCTCAGTACCTCTCGCAGGCCATGTGACGGGAAGATGAGTCGAACAAGGAAGTTGACGTCTCTTCGAACCCATCGGCGTTTTTCCTCGGTACTCCCGGAATATACCACACGCTTTGCCCCAAAACTTAAGATTCCAAGTATTTCTTGTTACCCACTTCGGTAACATGGGTTAAAAGGCTTAAAGATCGATAGGAGGTTCCGTTCGAATTGGTTCTACCCATATGGATTCTCGAGCGCGCACCCGTTTCTCAACGTCGCCGATCTCGCATATAACCGGGCAGAGGCGAGACGATCCAGCGCGCCGCGCGAGGTTCGTCCGCGCCCGCGCGCTGGAAATAAGGGCGCGACAAGCCGCGCCTTCGTTTTCGAAACGAGTCTTTTGGCGCTCAAACCGTCAGCACAACCTTGCCGATCGGCTTGGTGGCAAGGAAGGCGTGAGCAGCCCCCGCCTGGTCGAGCGGGAAGCTTTTCGCCACATGGACGGCGAGCTTTTTCGCATCGATCAACTGAGCCAGTTCCTGCAGGCCCTTCCTGTCGGGCACGACGGACATGCGCTCGACCCGGATGCCCTGCGCACTGGCCTGCGCCCTGGTGGCGTCGCTGACATTGAGCAATGACACCAGCACGCCACCGCGCTTGAGCACCTTCAGTGAGCGTTCGGCATGCTCGCCGCCCAGTGGCTCCAGCACCAGATCGATGTCGCGAACCTGGTCGGTGAAATCGCCCTTGGTGTAGTCGATGACCTCATCGGCGCCGAGTTTGCGGACGAAATCGAGCTTTTGCGGGCTGGCGGTGGCGATAACATAGGCGCCGCGCGCCTTGGCGATCTGCACCGCCAGATGGCCGACGCCGCCGGCCCCCGCATGGACCAATACGCGCTGGCCCGATTTCAGCCCGCCATGGCGGACGAGGCCTTGCCAGGCGGTCAGGCCGGCCAAAGGCAAGGCGCCTGCCTGGAGGTGGTCGGCGCCCTTCGGTTTCAGTGCGATTTCATCGGCCGGCACAACCGCCAGTTCGGCATAGGCCGCCGCCTGCTTGGGAAAGCGCGGCATGCCGAACACCTCGTCGCCGATCTTGAAGCCGGTGACGCCAGCGCCGAGCGCCTCGATTGTTCCCGAGATATCCCAGCCCAGGATGAAGGGGGGCTCGCCGAGCAGCTGATAGTGGCCGGCGCGAACGGAGCCATCGACCGGATTGATGCCGGCGGCTTTGACGCGGACCAGCACCTCGCCGGCCTTTGGTGTGGGGTCGGGCTGGTTGGCAATGACAAGGACGTCGGGTCCGCCGACGGAGTTCTGGATAACGGCACGCATTGAGATATCTCCTGTTTGGTTGCTGCCACTATCATTTGGATAGTAATAGTCCCTTGTCCAGTATGTACCTTTATGATATATACGCACATCATGGATAGTGAGAACGACTGCGGTTTCGGCTATGACGCGTTCCGGCGAACGTGTCCTTCGCACACCGTGCTGGAGATGCTGGCCAGCAAATGGGTCTATCTGGTGGTTTGCGCGCTGCGCAAAGGCCGGCTGCGCAATGGCGAGCTTGCCCGCAAGCTCGAAGGCATTACGCCGAAGATGCTGACGCAGACGCTGCGCGTGCTTGAGCGTGACGGACTGGTGCGGCGCGATATCTTCCCGGTCATCCCGCCGCGTGTCGAATATGAATTGACCGAACTCGGCCAGAATCTGGCGGGGCTGCTTACCCAGATCAGATCATGGGCGGAGCAGCATGCACCGGACATCAAGGACGCCCGTGCGAGGGCAATTGCCGATGGTGAAGGGGATTGGGCCGCCTAATGTATGTCGCCCAAAAGTGACCTCGGTTTGGAGTGCGCCCCTAGGGGTGGACAGATCGTCCTGAGGAATTGACCATGGCTGTCGGGTTTTCGGAGAGAGAACCATGGCAAGACATCGTAGTTACAGCATCACGTTCAAGCGTCAGGTGGTGCAGGAATATCTGTCGGGCGAGACGCTGCACAGTTTGGCGAAACGGCATGACGTCACCCGCACCCTGATCCGTGTCTGGATTGGCAAGTATGAGGCAGGCGGCTTCGATGAAGATACGGCTTCTGCCACTCTGATCACGGAATATGAGGCGCGGATCGCCGCGCTTGAGCGGCTGGTCGGCAAGCAGGCTCTGGAGCTGGAGTTTCTAAAGGGGGCTCTGAAGAATGCTCCGCGGCCGAAAAGCGGGATTACATCCGCCATCATCGGCCCCCCGGCCTCTCTATCGCCGAAGGATGCCGGCTGATGGATCTGGCGCGTTCGACCTTTTATGACCGTCCGCAATGGCCGGCCGATGACACCGCTATCGTCGAGACGATGTTCGCGATCTGCGACGAATTCGAGTTTTATGGCTATCGCCGCGTGGGCGCGGCCTTGCGCCAGCAAGGCTTTGTGGTGAACCACAAGAAGATCCGCCGCCTGATGCGCGATCACGGCCTGCAACCGAAGGTCAGACGCCGGTTCGTCGCCACGACCGACAGCAATCACAACAGTCCGATCTTCCCCAATCTGGCAAAGGACATCGTCCCGACCGGTCCGAACCAACTCTGGGTCGGCGACATCACCTATGTCGCGCTGCCGGTCCGCTTCGTCTACGTCGCCATCATTCTCGATGTCTGGTCGCGCATGATCGTCGGCTACGCCATCAGCCGCGCCATCGATGCCCGCCTGACGGGCGCCGCCTTGCGCGCCGCAATCGAGCGCAGAAAGCCACCGCCAGGCTGCGTTCACCATTCCGATCGCGGCTCCCAATATGCCGCCGAGACTTACCGGCAGCTTCTCACCGGCCACGGTCTGGCCGGCTCGATGGGCCGCAAGGGCAATCCTTATGACAATGCCAAAGCGGAGAGCTTCATGAAGACCCTGAAGCTCGAGGCGGTTTATCCGATGGCGCTTGAAACCTTCGAGGAGGTTGCCGAGCACCTTCCCCACTTCATCGACCAAGTCTACAACAAACGCAGGCTCCATTCGGCGCTGGGATATCTCAGCCCGCAACAGTTCGAGGATCAACACATCCGGCAGACGGGCAAAACTGCAGCCTGATCAGTGTCCATCCCAAGGGGCGCACTCCAGTTTTGGGAAAACGACATGCATAAAAACTTAGGGCGGCTCTCAGTTTTCTTGGCGGCCTTCCACCAGGGCCGGCCGAGATCATGCACTTGCCAGATGGCAAGCGCCAATGTCGTGGACAGGCCGGTTTCAGCCGATCATGGCGCTGCGGCCGCCGATTTCGGCTTCGCGGATCTTGGTGTCACGCGATTCCAGCATTTCCGCCTTGGAAAGCTCCGCTTCAGCTTCGCCGAGTAATGATTCGGCAGTGCTTCGCTGCTGCGCGAGGTCGCTTTGCGAATTTCTGAGGTTGTCGCGGCGCAAACGCGCCGCCTTGGCGAAGGTCGGATAGGCGAAATGGTTGATGTCGGTGATGCCGGCCTTCTTTTCTTCAGCGGTGATCTGAAGCTCCAGCTCGACGGCCATGCGTTCGAACTCGGCGATCATCATGTCGAGCTGCAGCAGCTGCCGCCGCTTCTCATTCACCTGAAACTGTTTCAGCCGAACGAGGTTTTCACGTGACTTCATGATTCGTACTCCCGGAAACGCACACCCGCACTTATCGTCCAAACCACCTGGAAGAGCCCAGGCCGCACCCGTGTCCACCGGCTTTCCCCGAACTATGGGAAACAAAACCCTAAAGTTTTTTGCCAGCGGTAACCATTCGTTTACGGGCATTGTTAATCATACGGGTCAGGACTTAAGGCCGGGTAAAAATTCCGGCCGCCGATGCGGAAGCGACGTCGATGAGTCCCTGGAGTCACTTAGTCCAGATTGTTGATGTGTTGCATTAGGATTTGGTTCTGAGATTCGTTATTAGATTCAAGAGGGTGTAGAAAGAGGTTAAAAAATCTGGTACCGTCATGGGCGGGAAATTAGGTTTTGTTAACCATTTGATGGCAGCCTCTGCACAAGGCAACCACTGCTCCGGGTCCGGACGGGTCGTGAAATGGTCCGGCAGCAGAAAAGGGGAATGAAATGCGTGTTCTGCTGATAGAAGATGACAGTGCAACCGCACAAAGCATCGAGCTGATGCTGAAATCGGAAAGTTTCAACGTCTACACGACCGATCTCGGTGAAGAGGGCGTCGATCTAGGCAAGCTCTACGATTACGACATCATCCTTCTCGATCTCAACCTGCCTGACATGTCGGGCTACGAGGTCTTGAGAACGCTTCGCCTTTCCAAGGTAAAGACGCCAATCCTTATCCTCTCGGGCATGGCCGGCATCGAGGACAAGGTGCGTGGTCTCGGCTTCGGCGCTGACGACTACATGACCAAGCCGTTCCACAAGGATGAGCTGGTTGCCCGCATTCACGCCATCGTGCGGCGCTCCAAGGGGCACGCCCAGTCGGTCATCACCACCGGCGACCTGGTGGTCAACCTCGATGCCAAGACCGTCGAAGTCGGCGGCCAGCGCGTGCACCTGACCGGCAAGGAATACCAGATGCTGGAGCTGCTCTCGCTGCGCAAGGGCACGACGCTGACCAAGGAAATGTTCCTCAACCATCTTTATGGCGGCATGGACGAGCCTGAGCTCAAGATCATCGACGTCTTCATCTGCAAGCTGCGCAAGAAGCTCGACGCGGCATCTGGCGGCCAGAATTACATCGAGACGGTCTGGGGTCGCGGCTATGTGCTGCGCGAACCGGAAGACATCCGCGTCAGCGCCTGATCGACGGGCATCGTTCGGACTTTCTTCAATAAAAAACCCGGCTCTGGCCGGGTTTTTTGCGTGATGGGCTGGCAATTATCTCTTTTTACGCAATTCCTGACAGCAGGCGCGTCACGCGCTTTTCCTGGAATTGCTCAACACCACCGAATCAGGTGCGATCTTCAAGGTGCGAAAACGCTCGAGCAGTTGCGGCCTGTTGAATGGCTTCAAGAGGTAGCCCTGGGCGCCGGCGCGCTTGGCCCGCATGATCGAAGCGATATCGAGCTCGACCAGTGAAATCAGGATCTGCGGCCTTATCGGGCTCTCCATGGCGCGCACGCGACGGATGAGATCGACCGCCGGCACATCAGGCAAGGCGCCATCGACGACGATGATGTCGGGCATGTCGGCGGCGCACATCTCCAGCGCATCAAGTCCGCTGGCTGCCTCGATGACAATCATTTCGGAGCCGCCCAGGATGCGTTTTGCAACCTTCCTGATGACACTTGAATCGTCGACGAACATGCAGCGTTTCATTTCCGGGTCCTCTTTGCCGTCTGGCAATCCGGTAGCGTCGGGGGTATCCAGACGCACCATAGGCCAATCTGGTAAAGAAGCCGAAAAGGCGTTAGGTAAAATTTTTACAAAGACTGCGGCTGTTCGCTTTTATTCGCGAATGCTTCAACGCTGCCCAGGCGATCAAACGCATTGGGCCGGAATTACAGATTTCGATGGAAAAATACTTCGGCTTCCCGGCTGCGCTATCAGGCAGCCGAAAGCACGATTTCTTCCGGCGTCGCGTGGATCGATATCGTCATGCCGGCTTCGCGCGCCAGAAGCAGCGTGTAATAGGGCTGCACGGAATGCGCGTCGATCGGCTCCTCCGGCTTGTGGCCGGAATGCAGTTCGAGGAATTTCGGCGGCACACGCAGCATCGGGCCAGCCGCCGCAAGCGCGAAACGCGGCTCGGTTTCGAGGTTTTCCAGCGTTACCGAAAGCTTGCCGCCGCGCGGAATGGCGGCGTTGGCGACGAGGATCAGGTTGAGCAGCAGCTTGACCTTGTTCTTGGGCAGCAGTGCGCGGGTCCCGTTCCAGGTCAGTTCCGGCTTTTCGTTCTTGAGGAAGGCGATTGCGACCGCTTCGGCATCGCCGGTATCGATCAGCATGCCGGCCGAGCCGGCGGCGCCGAAGGCGATGCGGGCGAACTGCAGGCGGGCCGAAGCATTGCGGGCGCTCTGACGGATCAGCTTCATGGCGTCTTCGTCAGCGCCGCCTTCATCGAGCAGCTCGAGCCCATTGTTGATCGCGCCGACCGGCGAGATGATGTCGTGGCAGACCCGGCTGCATAATAGCGCTGCCAGATCGGGTGCGGAAAGGGTGAACAGATCGGCCATCGGCGAAAATCCCTGCAAAATCTAATAACTCACGGTCGAGCGATCGATCGTCGCCTGCCCACACGAATCACGCACTCTCTCCTCGGGCTTTCTGAATACACAGCACCCGTGCGTGCAGCAACAAATCCAAAATTGTGGATGTGGCAAATGGCGTGTTCACGCAGGCCGCCGACCCACTTAAGCGACCCCAAAACAGCCTTCGAACCGCCATGTTCATGTGGGAGCTTAATGGTTGAAAAAGGATTACGGCATAGTTTGCCCGTAACAGTTACCCTTAACGGCCGGCTAAAAGAGCCGTACGGGGTGCGAGGCGTCGGCGAAGGTGCTCCCTGACGGAGATTGGAAGCATGTTTTCCCGATACTACGACCGGAGCTTTCTCCGTGTCTTCTCAATGGCGGTCACGCTCCTGGGCGTTCTCGTCTTCTCGACTTCAGCCCTGCGGGCCCAGGAATATACCGCTCAGGAGATTGTCGATTCCGGGCACAAGTTCTTCGGTGCGACATCGGGCGGGCTCGCCACGGTCGTCGAGAAGATTTTTGCTTCCTACGGCCTGCCCAACGGCTATCTGCTGGGCGAAGAGGGCTCGGGCGCGCTGATCGGCGGCCTGACCTATGGTGAAGGCACGCTCTACACCAAGAATGCCGGCGATCACAAAGTGTTCTGGCAAGGCCCGTCACTCGGCTGGGATTTTGGCGGCGAGGGGTCGCGGGTGATGATGCTGGTCTACAATCTCGACGATGTGGGCAGCCTCTACAACCGCTACGGCGGCGTCGCCGGTTCGGCCTATGTGGTGGCTGGTGTCGGCTTCAACGTGCTGAAGAACAACAACGTGATTTTGGTGCCGATCCGCACCGGTGTCGGTGCCCGGCTTGGCGTCAATCTCGGCTATCTGAAGCTTACCGAGCGCGCCACCTGGAATCCGTTCTGAGCTGAAGGTCTTTGGCTTATGCATGTCGTTCGCCCAAAACCGGGACCACTTTTGGGCGGCATGCATTAAACCCGTCCCGTTGCGGCAAAGCCTTGCCGCAACGCTGGATTTCCGCCATGTCAACGTGGCACAGTCAAAAGTGCTCGACGCGCTTTTGGTTTTATCTTGCTGCATGTCGTTGTCCCAAAACCGGTTCCCACTTTTGGGCGACATGCATTGGTTTGATGGTTGCCGTCCACAACGGGTAGTCACTTGGTTCAGTCGGTCCTGTTCTTCGTCCTCGGCTTTCTCTGCGCCGGTTTTCTGGCGCTTATGGTGGCTCCGGCCATATGGCGTCGCGCCGTCGCCCTGACGCGCAAACGTATCGAAGGCTCGATCCCTCTGACGCAAACCGAGATCCAGGCGGACAAGGACCGCATCCGCGCCGAGTACGCTATGTCGACGCGCCGCCTCGAAATCAGCGTCAAGGCGTTGCGCGAGAAGGCGGCCGAACAACTCGTCGAGATCAATCGCGGTCGCGAGGCCCTGAAGGGGCTGGCGGTCGAGCGCATGGACAAGAACCATGCGCTGACCGAACTCGGCGCCAAGAACGAAGCGTTGCATCAGCGCGAGGGCGAGTTGCAGCAGCTTTCGGAGCGACTCAAGGAGACCGAACGCAAGCTGGAAAAGCGCGCGCTCGAGCTGGAAAAGCTGGAGCACATGTATGACGACGCCAGTTTTTCCTCCAGCAGCCGGCAGATCGAGCTCGTGGCGCGCGAATCCGAAATGCAGAAACTCGCCAGTGACATTGCGCTGCTGCGCGGCCAGCGCAAGGAAGCGGACAGGCGCAGCCAGGAGATCGCGGCCGAAAGCAAGGCCGCGCGCGACGCCCTGAAAGCCGAGAAGAAAAGGACCGCCGAGCTCGACAAGAAGGTCGAACGGCTGCTGGCCACGCTTGCCGATCGCGAGGACAAGCTCGACCGCCGCGAAAAGGAACTGGCGCGCATGCGCGAAAAATCGAAAGCCGAAGATAGCGCACCGGCCTTGCGGCTGGTCGGCAAGGGCGGCGACGTTGCCAGGAGCGATGACCTCGACAAGGCGATCGCCAAGCTCGACAGCGACCGTGAGCGGCTCGAGGCGAGGCTGACGGCGCTGGCGCGCGAGAACAAGCGGCTGAAGGCGGATCTCACCGCGCTGGCCGCGTCCAATCCCACGGACGGCAGCTCCGCCCTGCGCGAGCAGATGAACGAACTGGCGGCGGAGGTCGTCCATCTGACGGCCAAGCTTGAGGGGCCTGGTTCGCCGATCGCCAAGGCGCTGGCGGCACCTTCGGATGCACGCTCCGGCAACCGCAGTCTTGCCGACCGCGTGCGGGATTTGCAGAAGGCTGACGCGACAAGCTGAGATCAGCTCTCTTTTGCCGAAAAATGATGCAGCGCGATGGCTGAGGCGGCTGCGACGTTCAGGCTGTCGAAACCTTCCGACATGGTGATCCGCACGCTATGCAGGCGTGCGAGCAGGCTGTCCGGCAAGCCTTCACCCTCGGTACCGAGATAGAGCGCCATGCGTTCACTCCGCTGCGCATCGCGGATGTCGGTCCGCCCGCGTGGTGAGAGCGCGAATTGTTCGAAGCCGCGCCGGATGAGCATTGCCGTGAAGCCGGCGGTGTCGGCGAACGATGCGAACGGGATCTTGAGCGCGGCGCCGACGGAAACGCGGATCGCCTTGCGGTAGAGCGGATCGCAACATGTCGCATCCAGCAGAACTGCGTCGGCGCCAAAGGCGGCGGCGTTGCGGAAGATCGAACCCATATTGTCATGGTTGGCGATGCCGACGAGCACCACGACCAACGCCTGGGCTGGCAAGGCATCGAGAAGAGCCTCAGCCGACTGCGGCGCCCCCTTGCGTCCCATGGCCAGGATGCCACGATGCATGTGAAACCCGGCGATTGCGTCCATCACCGCGCTGGTGGCGACATAGACGGGGAGGTCGGCCGGCGCCTTGCGCAGGATCTCCTCGAGACCGGCCAGCCGATTTTCCAGGATCAGCGCCGATTCGGCGGCAAAGCGCCCTGCCGAGAGCAGCAGGTCCAACACCACCTTGCCTTCGGCGACGAAGCGGCCTTGCCGGCCGGCGAGGTCACGCTCGCGGATGTCGAGATAGGCAGCGACGCGCGGATCTTGCGGGTCGTCGATGCGAATGGGATCCATGCATTCCTCGCGGCCGTCGCATCGGCCCGAATATCCGGAACGATCCCCGGCGCTCACCTTTGGCCAGGAAAGCACGATGCGACAATTCGCGACGATCAGCTACCTCTGTGCGCCCGGATGGGCGCATGTCGCTCTGACAACGATCAGCTACCTCTGTGCGCCCGGATGGGCGCATGTCGCTTTGAAATCGCCGGTGAGGTCAGCGGGCTACAGTGTGGTCAGGTTCCGGCACGGCGCAAACGGTGCGCCATCTGGGACAGGTCGTCCTTGCCGCTGCCGAAAATACCGTCCAGCATGTGGAGCAGTTCGCGCACGGCGTCGGATTTACAGGAATAGTAAATCATCTGCCGGTCGCGGCGTGTGTCGACGAGGTCGAGCGCCCGCAACTTGGCGAGATGCTGGGACAGGGCGGATTGGCTGAGCATCACCTTCTCGGCGATGGCGCCGACCGACATTTCACCCTCGGCGAGATAGCTCATGATCAACAGGCGCTTCTCATTGCCCATCAGCATGAGAAACTCTGCCGCCGCTTCGGCGTTGACGATTAGCTTTGTCGAGACCATCGATCCCCCATGCTTCTTGTTCATCCTGACGCCATGGGGGCAATGGCATCTGATTCCATAAACTCACTCGTGAATCGGCACATGCGATTCAACGTCACCAACAAAAGGTAGAGCATTTCATTTAAATCTCAAGTGTTGCTTTTGATCAATCATAATTAAGTCCAGTGCCGACGTCGACCGAGGCCCGTCCGACCCTGGCCATTTCGACCAGAACGTGTCGCAATTCGCGTGCTGCTGCCAAGGGTTGTGGGAAGAAGACCCGGCAAACATCGTCGCCCGACACCAGATCCATACCATCGGCATCGAATCCGGCAATTATCCAGCCGTTGCCGGACACTTTCGTGAAATGCTTTGCATAAACGGCGATCGCGTCGAGATGGTCGGCGTTCATGTGGTCGATGGCGGATTGTTCGCTCGTCGCCAGTTCCTCGACGATCGGTCCGCTTGTGAGCACATCCGATTGATCGAGCTGATAGGCCTTGCCGAAGCCGCCGTTGAGGCTGGCGCGTTGCGGCTCGAGGCGAAAAATCGAAAAGTCGCCGAGACCGGCGTAAAGTTTCGCCTTGGGATTGCGGTTGAGATAACGGCGCTCGGTGCGGGCGTGTTCGCTTGATCCGCGCTCAAGCCGTGCCGCCTGGCAGACCAGTGTCAGGCGCGGGTGCGCCAGCGGGTCACCTTTGCCGGGTTCGCCAAGCAACAGGGAGCAGCGCGGATCGGCAAGCAGGGCGCAGGTGTGCGCCGAGAGCATCGAAACCAGGATCAGCGGCGCGCCATCAATGTCGGTGGCCACGCCGACCCTGCTGGCCAGCGGCGAGCCGGTTTGCGGTTCGATCACCGCCAGAGCGCCAAAGCGGGCGTTGCGCAGAAGCGTCTTGCCCAGCCGGATCGCTTCGGCGTCTGTCTCGCGGATTACGTCCTTCTTCGGTTCGTCCAAGGCGTCACCGCAATAAGTTGATTTATCTTCTCTAGTTATCGGTCAGCAAGCCGGATTTGACAAGGTCGTCGATCTCGGCTTTCGCAAGGCCGAAACGTGCCAGTATTGTCGCCGGCGACAAATCGTCATCGCCGGGCATGGTGGCCAGTGTTGGTTGCAAGCTCGAGAAACGCGGCGCCGGGGCAGGGCGCTCGAATGCACCCGCCGTCACAAAGGCGTTGCGTGCCCGATTGTGCGGATGGTGCTTCGCCTCTTGCAGCGACAGGACCGGGGCAACGCAGGCATCGGTTTGGGCAAACAGCAGGTCCCAGTCGTCGCGCGATTTCTGCCGGACCCGATGGGCAATGGCCGCGCGCATCGGCGGCCACAATGCCCTGTCGTACTGGCCGGATACAAAGCGCTCGTCGAGCGGCAGCAGCCTGGCGAATTCGGCGAAGAACTGCGGCTCGAGGCAGCCGATGGCGATATGGCGGCCGTCTGACGTCTCATAAGTGTCGTAGAAGGGGGCGCCGGAATCGAGCAGGTTCGCGCCGCGCTTTTCGCTCCACAACCCGGCCGCCATGAAGGCGTGTAGCGGCGTCGCCAGCATCGAGGCGCCTTCGACCATCGCCGCGTCGATGACCTCCCCCTTGCCGGTGCGCGAGCGCTGGAACAGGGCGGCCAGCACGCCGGCAATCAGCATCATGGCACCGCCGCCATAGTCGGCGACAAGGTTGAGCGGCGGGACTGGGCGGGTGTCGGCATGGCCAATGGCGTGCAGCACGCCGCAATAGGCGAGGTAGGTGATGTCGTGGCCGGCACGCCCGGCGAGCGGGCCGTCCTGGCCGAAGCCGGTCATGCGGCCGTAGATCAGCGCCGGGTTGCGCGCCAGCACCGCTTCCGGGCCGAGACCAAGCCGTTCCATGACACCGGGACGAAAGCCTTCGAGCAACATGTCCGCCTTTTCGGCAAGGCGCAGCAGCAGATCGGTGCCTTCCCGGCGCTTCAGGTCGAGGCGCAGCAGTGCGCGGCCGTGGCGGTCGATGTTGTACTCATCCGGCAGCGACAGGAGCTGGCTCGTTCTCGCCCGTTCGATGCGCAGCACTTCGGCGCCCATCTCCGACAGCAACAGGCCGGCCAGCGGCACGGGGCCGAGCCCGGCCATCTCGATCACCTTCAAACCGGCAAGCGGACCGGTCTTCCCGGCAGCTGGCAAGCCGGCGCTCATGACCGTCTACTTCGGCGCCATGCGGATGGCGCCGTCGAGACGGATGGTCTCGCCGTTCAACATCTGGTTCTCGATGATGTGAAGGGCGAGAGCGGCATATTCGGACGGCTCGCCCAGACGCGATGGGAAGGGCACGGCGGCACCCAGCGAATCCTGCACCTCTTGCGGCATGCCGGCCATCATCGGCGTCTTGAAGATGCCGGGCGCGATGGTGCAGACGCGGATGCCGGAACGGGCAAGGTCGCGCGCCACCGGCAGCGTCATGCCGACGACACCGCCCTTGGACGCCGCATAGGCGGCCTGGCCGATCTGGCCATCATAGGCGGCAACCGAAGCGGTGTTGACGATGACGCCGCGCTCGCCACCTTGCAGCGGCTCGAGCTTCGACGCGCGCTCGGCGACGAGGCGGATCATGTTGAACGTGCCGATCAGATTGACTTCGATCACCTTGCGGTACTGATCGAGGGGATGAGGACCATCCTTGCCGATCGTCTTCACGCCAATGGCGATGCCGGCGCAATTGACCAGGATACGCGGCTCGCCAAGCTTGGCGGCGACGTCGGCGAGTGCAGCGGTTCCGCTGTCGGCGCTGCTGACGTCGCACTGGACGGCAATGCCGCCGATCTCGGCCGCGACCTTGGCCGCGCGATCAATACCGACATCGAAGATGGCGACGCGGGCGCCCTTGGCGGCCAGCGCGCGCGCCGTTGCCTCGCCAAGACCGGAGCCGCCGCCGGTGACGATCGCGATCTGGCCGTTCGGGTTCATGGCGTCATCCTTTGATCTCAGGAACAGTGGGACGGATCAGGCGCCAGATCGACGGGAAAGGTCAAGCCATCGCCGCGATGGGATCGGCCACCCTGGCCTGATCGGCGTGGCAGACCTCGCCCGAGAGCCTGGCGACCGCGCCCGGCGCGATCTCGTGCGACAGCAGCCGGTCGAGATCGACAGGGCGCGGCATCGAAATCTGGCCGCGCGGAATCCGCTTGAAACCGAGCGGACCGTAATAGGGTTCGTCACCGACCAACATGACCGCGGGCGCGCCGGCCTTGGCGGCGGCCTCCAGCGCGATCGCCACCAGTCGGCGGCCGATGCCGAGATTCTTGAAGGCCGGCCGCACCGCAAGCGGCCCGAGCATCAGCGCGCGACCGGCGCCGGCGGCGACGCGGGTCATGCGCACCGAGGCGACGACAAGGTCACCATCGACGGCGACAAAGGACAGCGAGCGTTCGTGCCCTCCGGCTTCGCGGATCTTGTAGGCGGCCAGCACAAAGCGGCCGGGCCCGAAGGCTTCGTCGTTGATGGCTTCGATCTGGAGGTCATGCACCGGGGTTTCCGGCAGGTATTTCACGTCGGCAAGGCTCATGGTCTTTGCGTTCCGGTAAGGAGGAAAGGTTTGCTGCAAACGGCAGCATTCGCCAGTCAGCGCTTCATCAAGCGCGGGCGCCCTTTCGTCGTCGGTCAAACCGGATCAAAGCAAAGTCGAACATGCGGATTGTCCGCTAGCATCAATTTCCTGCCGCTGCAATCGGCCGTTTTTGTCCGTCGTTTCTGCCAAGTGACGGTCTGTTCAGCACCTGACGTCTTCGACAGGGCAGCCTTGCGCCTACATAAACCAATGGGACGCAAGGAGATTTGCATGGGATTGCTGGTTGAAGGCAGGTGGCAGGATCGCTGGTATGACACGGCGGACAACGGCGGCAGGTTCGTGCGGACGCACTCGCAATGGCGCGACTGGATCACCGTTGACGGAGCGCCGGCCGAAGGCCGGACGCGCGGCTTCAAGGCCGAGCCCGGCCGCTATCATCTCTATGTCTCGCTTGCCTGTCCGTGGGCGCACCGGACGTTGATCTTTCGCGCGCTGAAGAAGCTGGAAGGCATCATATCGGTGTCGGTGGTGCATCATTTCATGGGCGCCAACGGCTGGACGTTTTTGGCTGAGGATGGCGCTACCGGCGATACACTTTACGGCCTCGACTTCCTGCACCAGATCTATGCCAAAGCCGATCCCGCCTATTCGGGCCGGGTGACGGTGCCGGTGCTGTGGGACAAAAAGGAGCAGACCATCGTTTCCAACGAGTCTTCCGAGATCATCCGCATGCTGAATTCGGCTTTCGACGAATGGGGCGATGCCAGGCTCGACTTCTATCCCGAGGACCTGCGCCGCGAGATCGACCGCATCAATGCGCTGGTCTATCCCGCGGTCAACAATGGCGTCTACCGCGCCGGCTTCGCCACCACGCAACGCGCCTATGAAGAGGCGTTCGGCGAACTGTTCGCGGCGTTGGATACGCTGGAGGAGCGGCTGTCAAAACAGCGCTATCTCGTCGGCAGCCGCATCACCGAGGCCGACTGGCGGCTGTTCACCACACTGGTGCGCTTCGACCCGGTCTATGTCGGCCATTTCAAATGCAATCTGCGCCGCATCGCCGACTATCCGAACCTGTCCAACTATCTGCGGGATCTCTATCAGGTGCCTGGCGTGGCCGGGACCGTGAACCTGCATCATATCAAGGCGCATTATTACGCCAGCCATCAGACGATCAATCCGACGCGGATCGTTCCGGTAGGGCCGGAACTGGATTACGGTGCACGGCATGACCGGGCGCGGTTCGAGAAAGCGGCGGCCTGATCTACCAGTAGGGCGAGGGCTGCTCGTCGCCAAAAATCTCGGCGATCCGGCGCAGCGTCGCCGGCGTCGTGCCCTCAGGCAAGCGGTCGAGCGGGAAGAAGCCAGCTTCGGCGATCTCGTGGTCCGGCAGCTTCGGCGCCGTCTGGCTGAAATGCTCGATCAGGTAGAAGCCGACATGGTCGCGGCGGCTGGCGCGACGATTGAAATGCATCGACTTCAGCACCGGCGGGGCGGTCAACGCGATGTTGCCTTCCTCGGCCAGTTCGCGTGCCAGTGCCTCGGCAAGCGTCTCACCGACTTCGACGCCGCCGCCGGGAAGCTGCCAGCCCGGCACATAAGTGTGTCGAATGAGGAAGACGGAATTGGACGCCGTGTCGTGGATCAGGCCGCGCACGCCAAGCGTCATCGGCCGCCGCAGCACGAAATAGAGATGGAACAGCCTGGCCCTGAGTCCAGCCCAGCCGGTCTGGCGGAAGGCATCTTCAGGTTTCGCCATCAGCTGCGAAACCGTGGGTGGAAAGGAAACCTTGTGTGGAAAGCCGCGCGCCCGTCGCCTATGAAAGAGAAATGTTCAGGCTCGCGCATATTTCCGATGTCCATCTGGGGCCGCTCCCCGATGTATCCTATCGCGATCTCGCCTCCAAGCGTGTGCTCGGCTACGTCAACTGGCAGCGCAACCGCCGCCGCCATATGCATGACGCCGTCATCGACACGATCGTGGCCGACGTCAAGGCGAACGCGCCTGACCACCTCGCCGTCACCGGCGACCTGGTCAATCTGGCGCTCGACGGCGAGATCGAGATGGCCAAGCACTGGCTGGAGACGCTGGGATCGCCGCACGATGTTTCGGTCGTTCCGGGCAACCATGACGCCTATGTGCCCGGCGCCTTCGACAAGGTCTGCCGATCCTGGGCGGCGTGGATGAGCGGCGACGGCGTCAACACGCCGGTCGACCGCAACGCCTTCCCCTATCTGCGCGTGCGCGGCAATGTCGCGCTGATCGGTGTCTCGACGGCACGCGCCACAGCACCCTTCATGGCCAATGGTTTCTTCATGGAAGGCCAGGCGGAGCGGCTTGGTAAAATCCTCGGGGATACCGCCGGACAGGGGCTGTTCCGCGCCATCATGATCCACCATCCGCCGGTGCGCGGCGCGGTCCCGCAGCACAAGCGGCTGTTCGGCATCGCCCGCTTTCACAAGATCATTCGCCGCCATGGCGCCGAACTTGTGCTGCACGGCCATTCGCATCTGCCGTCGCTGTTCTTCATCGGCGGTCGAGGCGTCAGGATCCCGGCGGTCGGCGTCGCTGCCGCCGGCCAGGCGCCGGGCGGCAAGCACCCGGCGGCGCAGTACAATCTGTTCGACATCGACGGTGAAAAGGGAAACTGGCGAATCCGACTGACACGGCGCGGCCTGACCGGGCCGTCCATACCGCCATCCGATCTGCAGACGCTGGAGTTTGGCGCCGAGGCCGCTATGGCCGCAAGTTGACAACCATGGCCACAATGCGGTCCCAGAACAGGACGACCGACACCACAAGGCCGACCAGTGCGCCGGCAGCGACCAGGCCAAGCCCGGACAGAAAGGCCGACCAGCGCTTGCTGCGCGTCGTCGCACGCAGTGGTGGTTCGGCTTCCGGGACATTGGCGCGTTTCATGCCGGCGATAGCCGGTTCGACCCCGCCTTCCATCATCCTCTGACGCTCGACGATGCGCTCGGCGACATAGCGCGTCACGGAATCGGCAACCGGCTTCATCTCGGTGGATTCGGCAAGCACCACCCGGCCGATGCGGGTGTCCTTGAGGAAGCGATAGGTGCGGCGGTCGCGTCCCATGGCGACATGGCTGACGGCGTCGATCCACAGGCGCGGCTGCAAGCCAGACGAGACGACAAAGTCGAAATTGTCCATGTCGGCGGGAACATCGGCAAAAACCGGCGCCAGCTCGGCGGCAAGCAGATCGAGGCGCATGCGATGCGCCTCGCGCATATCGACGACGACGTCGTCACGGTCGGCGAAGGCATTTTTCACATCACGGATGGCATCGGACAGTTTCTTCGACTGGTCGACGGTCTTCTCGCCTGCTTCCTTCATCGGCGTTTGCCTCGCGGGTTTGGTTAACATGGGGTTAACACAGCCGCCGGCAAAATGCACTGGCGAGATCGATGGGATCGAGGCTCAGGAAAATGTTGTGCGCGAAAAGGTCAGCTGGCCGCGGCGGCAAATTTCTGGCGATGCGGCCTGGCGCGGCGCCTGGTGTTGCGGCGAATGATCTCGGCAACGAGCTTGGGCGCTTCCTCGGTCAGCATATGGCCGGCCTCCAGCACATGGTGCACGTGAAAATGCGCCGGCAGATCATCCGCCTGGGTAAAGGGCAGCACCGCGTCGTCGGTTCCCCACACCACCATCACCGGCATGTTCAGGCTGTCGAGACGATCATGCGGGATGACGCCTTGCCGATCGCCCATGGTCATGGCGACTGCGATCTCGACGAGTTTTTCCAGTTGGCCGGGTCGCCGGCGCATTTCCCAGAGAGCGTCCACGGTGCGATCGAAGGGCCGGGTCCCTGGCCCTGACATAGCGACGAGGCAGGCCCTGATCTCGGACCGATCGGCTGCGCCAGCATAGCGACGCAACAGTGGTCCGTTGATCTCGGGGCCAAGGCCGCCCGGCGCCAGAAGCGTCAGCGAGGCTATTCTTTCGGGCGCAGCCAACGCCATCAGCGCCGCCACCGCGCCGCCCATCGAGTGGCCCACGAGATGAACGCGCTTCAGGCGACGCTCCGAGAGATCGGCAAGTACGGCCCTTGCCGCCACCTTGGCCGGACCGGCGGCGGGAAAATCGAGCGACAACCCATGCCCCGGCAGATCATAGGCCAGCGTGTGCGTGGAAGGCGCCAGGGCGGAAATCACCTCGCGCCAGACATCGTGGCAGCCGCCGAAACCATGCAGCAGGACAATGGCCTTCGAGCCAACACCCTGTTCGGCGGCAAAAAGCGATGCGGTCATGAAAGCTGATTTTTGCTGTTGTCAGGATGCGGAACACCAATTGTGGCTGGATTGCTCCTAGTCCACAGCGATGGCCAGTAAAATTTTCGCGATTTGTACGGTTGCGGACAGAACTCGACGCTGACCGGCATCATGCGAAAGAGCGCAGGAAATCCATCGAACGCGGCGCGCTCGATCCGGACGTCGATTGGTGTCAGCTTGGGTTGCCGAGCCCGGCTGCGCGCAGCGCCTGGACCAGCCGCTCGGTCAGGTCGGCCGGATATTTCCGCTCGACGAAGGTCGCGCGCGGATCGGCGGCAAATTTAGGGAATTCGGTAGTCAGTTGGTTCAGCAGTGTGCTCACCAGGTGGTCCTGTCCGGCAGCCTTGGCGCCGATCAACCGTGCCGCCAGATAGTGCGATTTCGTTGCCGTCGTTCTCAGTGCCATGCTGGCCGCGATGGCCTTGTTCATGTCGCCCTGCATGAACTCACCGACGAACAGCCCGTAATCCCACCATGTCGAGTGCCCGCTGAAGGTCTCCGCCGCATGGTCGAGGATCGGCGTTCCCTCAGCATAGCGACCGGCGAATATCAGCCCGTAGCCGTAAGCGGCAGCCATGCCGAGATCATAGGGATTGAGTTCATAGGCCTTGCGCATCCAGCGGATCGCTTCGTCGGTGTTGCCGAGGCGCGAACTGACGTAGCCGTAGGAGCGATGCGCATAAGGGCTTGTCGGCCCCATCTGCACGCCGCGATGGGCAAACTCCACCGCTTTTTCAATCGTCGCATTGGGCGGATAGGCGTAATGATCGGAGACCGCCTCGAGATGCAGGGAGGCAAGTTCCGAATAAACGAGCGAGGATTTCGCTCCGCCATTGGCCAGTTTCTCGAGGCAGCGATAGGCAGCCTCATGGGTCCTGGCGTTCTGGTCGAGATAATATTTGTCGTTGAGCAGCAGGCATTGCGTCAGACCGTTTGGCGCACCGGTCTGCTCGATATAATTGTAGATCGTGCCCGAGGCGGGGAGGGCTGAACTCAGCATATCGGCGATACGGTCTTCGACCGCGGCAGGTGCGTTGTCGGCAGGGGTCAGATTGCGCGAAAGAAGCACCCGTCCGGACGCCATGCTTTGCAGCTCGATGGTGATGTCGCCCGCGTCCGGTCCAGGCAGGATGTCGAATATGAAGCTCGTGGTATCGTCGGCCGGATCGGTGGCGGTGTCGCGGCCGATGAAGTCGATCGTATCGAAGCCGCTCAGGCCGGCGCGCAGCGACGCGGCAACACGGCTGGCGTAGGTGCCTTCAGCCTTGAGGCCGATATAGACTTGCGGCAGGGCGTCAGCCATTGCCGTTGGCACGATGCTTCCGGTTGCGCCGGCGTTCTCGATCGTTGCCGACATGTCGCCGCCCGTCAGCAAGGCAGTGCTGCCCTGACGAAGGATCAATACGCCCAGCATGGCGATAACCAAGGCGATCGCCACCCAGAAGAAGCGGAGATGACGCGCCACCGAGGGGGCGGGCGAAGACGGTACGGAAGCCAGCGATGCCGCGTGCAGCATGCCCGTGCTGGCGTTGGGCGGATCGGCGGATACCGTGGCGTCGAGTTTGAGCTCGGCAACATCCGGCAGCCGGATCGCGTTCAGTTCATAGGCAGGAACATAGCCGCCGCGCGGAATGGCGATGCGGACGGGTTCGGCAATGCCCTCATTGGCAAAATAGTGCTGTAGAAGCTCGCGCAGCCTGCCTGCCTGCACCCGCACCACGGCATCGGTCGACGGATCGAAATCGCCGTCCTTGCCGAAAACATCCATGGCAATGGAGAAGCCCTTGAGCCTGTCGCCTTCGCCGGCCTGTTCACGTTCGACAAGATAACGCAGCAGCTTGCGCGCACGCTCGGACCGGCCGAACGTTTGGCTGGCAAGCAGTCGCTCCAGTGTCTCGCGCACTGCGGGGGCGGCAGGCGTGGCATGCTGCAAGTGTCGATCCTCTCGAAGTCGGCACAGGTTGAGGTGCGATCATATAGCTCCCGCACCGCCACACAAGTATCCACCCATTATGCGATCACGTACCCCACCGGATAGTTCCGCGGTGGTTAATGGCCCGAAAGATCGGAACCGCTCACCCGGTTGGGACGGTCCCGATCTTTGCTCCGGTCGTGCGTCAGCCGGCTTTCTTGCCAACGATGCGGTTGGCGGCGGACATCACCGCTTCCAGCGAGGCGGCGACGATGTTGGTGTTAATGCCGGCGCCGAACAGTTTACCACCAGGATATTCCATCTCGACATAGGAAATGGCCGAGGCGTTCGAGCCGCGCTGCAACGAGTGCTCGGAATAGTCGAGCACCGACATCTCGACGCCGAGATGACGCGACAGCGCATCGACGAAGCCGTCGATCGGACCGGTGCCTGTGCCTGTGATCGTAATTTCCTTACCCTGGTCGAGGATGACCGCCTCAACCACGCGCCGGCCCTTGATTTCGGTGCTGGGGTAGGTGTGATGATCGAGGAATTTCAGCCGCGCGGCAGGCTGGTCGACATAGGTTTCAAGAAAGCGCTCGTAGATGCGCCTGGCCGGCACTTCCTTGCCCTCAGCGTCGGTGATCGCCTGGATCTCCTGGCTGAATTCGATCTGCAAATTGCGCGGCAGGTTGAGGCCGTAATCGGCCTGCAGCACATAGGCGATGCCGCCCTTGCCGGACTGCGAGTTGATGCGGATGATGGCTTCGTAGCTGCGTCCGACATCGGCCGGATCGATCGGCAGATAGGGCACCTCCCACAGGCTCTTATTGGCCTTCTTCAGCGCCTTCATGCCCTTGTTGATGGCATCCTGGTGCGAGCCGGAAAAGGCGGTGTAGACGAGCTCGCCGACATAGGGGTGGCGCTCGGGGATCCTCAACTGGTTCGAATATTCGTAGACGTCCTTCATCCGGTTGATGTCGGAGCAGTCGATCAAGGGATCGACACCTTGCGTGTACATGTTGAGCGCCAGCGTGACGATGTCGACATTGCCGGTGCGCTCGCCATTGCCGAACAGCGTGCCTTCGACACGATCGGCGCCGGCCATCAGGCCGAGTTCGGTGGTGGCGATGCCGGTGCCGCGGTCATTATGCGGATGCAGCGAGACCAGCAGGTTCTCCCTGTTGTCGAGGTTGCGGCACATCCATTCGATGCGGTCGGCATAGATGTTGGGTGTCGACATCTCGACCGTCGAAGGCAGGTTGACGATCAGCTTGTTGTCCGCCGTCGGCCTGACGATCTCGGTGACGGCGTTGCAGATCTCCAGCGCCACTTCGAGCTCGGTACCGGTAAAACTCTCCGGCGAATATTCGAAACGAAAGCCGCCGCCGGCCTTGGCCGCCATGTCGGTGATCATCTTGGCCGCGTCGGTGGCGATGCGCTTGATGCCGCCGACGTCCTTTTCGAAGACGACGCGGCGCTGCAATTCGCTGGTCGAATTGTAGAAATGGACGATCGGGTTGGTGGCGCCCTTGAGCGCCTCGAAGGTGCGGGTGATCAGTTCGGGCCGGCACTGCACCAGCACCTGGAGCGAGACACCGGCGGGTACGTTGCCTTCCTCGATGCACCAGCGGGCAAAGTCGAAATCGGTCTGCGAGGCCGACGGGAACCCGATCTCGATCTCCTTGAAGCCCATGTCGAGCAGCAAGCCGAACATGCGCGCCTTGCGCTCGTGGCCCATCGGGTCGATCAGCGCCTGGTTGCCGTCGCGCAGATCGACCGAGCACCAGATCGGCGCCTTGTCGATGATCTTCGAGGGCCAGGTGCGGTCGGTGAGGCCGACGGTGGGATAGGGCTGATACTTGCGGGCTGCGTCAGGCATCCCTCTGGCCGCATCCTTGCCGGCTACCGCGGCATCGGAACGGATCTCTTCTCGTGCGTTCATCGTCGTTTCTCCCGGCGGCTCATGGATCCACCTTCAGGTGGATTGATGGCGAGCGGCGCCTTTACCAGAATTTCGTTCGCTTAATGTGATTGCCAAGGAGCATGCGCTTGCGCGGCGGTTCGACCGCCGGGCGCTCCTTCAGCGAACCCGGCGATCGCCGATAAGGCCGAGAAGAAGCAGGGCCGAAGCCAACGCGCGCACGGTCTCGCCGGAAAAACCGGCCGGACGGGAAGCGTTGGTGGCGCGCGTGTTCATGGCGGTTCTCATACAGGAGCGGCTTGTGAGAGGCAAGTGGGGCCACATGGCGGGCCGGGATCTGTCGGATATTTTCCCGAACGCGCGTGCTCTTCCCCAGGCGCGGCAAATGCGCCAGACTTGGGCATCGACGGGTTGCGATGTCCCGTCGCCGGGAGGGGGTCGTCCATGAATTTCGTGTTCTTCTCGCCGCATTTTCCCGCCAATGGCGCGGATTTCTGCGACCGTTTGAAGAAGGCCGGGGCCAGGGTGCTCGGTATCGGTGACGCACCCTATGACGCGCTCGACGCCAAGCTGAAAGCAGCCCTTTCGGAATATTACCGCGTCGCCGACATGGAGGACTACGATCCGGTGTTCCGGGCGATGGGGCATTTCATCCACAAATGGGGCCGCATCGACCGCTTTGAATCGCTCAACGAGCACTGGCTGGAGCTGGAAGCCAACATCCGCACCGACTTCAACATCTATGGCACCAAGCTCGATTTCGTGAAGAATCTGAAGCGCAAGAGCCGCATGCGCGCCTTCTTCCGCAAGAGCGGCGTCGACACCATCGCCCAGCGCAAATGCTCCGACCGAACCGGGGCCATGACCTTTATCCGCCGCGTCGGCTATCCCGTCGTGGTCAAGCCCGACAGCGGCTCCGGCGCCTCGAACACCTTCAAGATCTCCAATGCCAAGGAGCTCGACCAATTCTTCAGGGACAAGCCCGAGGACGTGACCTTCGTCATGGAGCAGTTCATCGAGGGGCTGGTGGTGACCTTCGACGGGCTGGTCAACCGCGACGGCGAGGTGGTGCTGGCGGCCAGCCACCGCTACGACCAGAGCGTCATGGAGGTGGTCAACAAGGACCGCCACATGAGCTACATCTGCTTTCCCAGGATCAACCCGGCGGTCGAGGAGGCCGGTCGAAAGATCCTGAAAGCATTCGACGTGCGCGAACGCTTCTTCCACATTGAGCTGTTCGAGACCAGGGACGACCGGGTCATCGCGCTGGAGGTCAACATGCGCCCGCCCGGCGCCTGGATGACCGATGCGATCAACTATACGTTCGACATCGACGTCTATGGGGCATGGGCCGATATGGTGGTGAAAGATGTCGCCGGCGGCCCTTACGAGGGCAAGTATTTCACCGCCTATGCCAGCCGCAAGCGGCACTTGCGGTATTTGCATAGCCATGAGGACGTGCTAGCCGCGCACCGCGACAAGATCGTCCACCATCAGGCCATCGAAGAGGTTTTCAGCCGCGCCATGGGAAATTACGCCTATCAGATGCGCTCGAGAGACGAAGCCGCGCTGCGCGAGGCGGTCGCCTATATCCACGCGGAAAAGGCGTGAGGCGATGGACATTTCCTATCACAAGAGTTTCTCGAGCCAGCTCGGCCGCGACATGGAATACAAGCGCTACGGCCATGCCGGCCGGCCGGTGGTGGTGTTCCCGACCTCGCAGGGGCGGTTCTACCAGTTCGAGGATTCCGGTGGGGTGGGCGCACTGGCCGAATTCATCGACACCGGCCGCATCCAATTGTTCACGGTCGACGGCGTCGATTCGGAATCCTTCTTCGACAAGCATGCCGACGCCGCCCACCGCATCGCCCGTCACGAGGCCTATTTCCGCTACGTGCGCGAGGAGGCGCTGCCGGAATTCCTGTCGACAGCCGAGCAAGCCAATGGCGGGCGCAAGCTGAAGCCGCTGTTCTCGGGCTGCTCGATGGGCGGCTACCATTCGTCGAATTTCGTCTTCCGCTTTCCGGAACTGGCCAGCGGCGTCATCGCGCTGTCGGGCGTCTATTCGGCCCGCGACTTTTTCGGCAAGGCGCTTGAAGGCGACATTTTCTACAACTCGCCGCTCGACTATCTGCCCGGCATCGTCGATCCCAAACTGCTTGCCCGGCTGAAGGCGCTCAGGCTGATCTTCTGCTGCGGGCAGGGCGCTTGGGAAGAGCGGATGCTGGTCGAGACGCGCCGGCTGGAACAGATCTTGCGCGACAAGTCCATTCCGGCCTGGGTCGATTATTGGGGTGGCGATGTCAGCCATGACTGGCCGTGGTGGCACAAGCAACTGGTCTATTTCTTCGGCCGCTGGCTGGATGAGGATCTGATGCACAGGCTCGACTGAGGTGCATTGATATTCAGGTGAGGCTGGCCTGCAAATGGCTGACACCTGCGCTTCCGGTGCTCACGTACTTAAGTACGCTCCGCTCCGGTTCTCGGTATCAACCATTTTCGACTCAGCCTGACCTGAATCTCAACGCACCTTGGACACAGACGAATGATCATACCCGATCCGATCCGCCATTTTGTCGAAGCCACCAATGCCGGCGACACGCAAGCCTTTCTCGACACGTTTGCCGCCGACGCATCCCTGACCGACTGGGGACGGTCCTTCCACGGCCGCGAGCAGATCGCGCGCTGGAACCAGTCGGACAATATCGGCGTGAAATCCCAGCTTCGCATCGTCCGTATCACGTCGGTGGAAGGCAGCCACCGCGTCCGCATCGCCGTTACAGGCAACGGCTTCAACGGCGAGGGCGATATGAGCTTCACGCTGGACGGCGATCGCATAGCGAGTCTCGTCATCGCCTGACTATCCTTCCTGGCATGCCGGCAGAGCATTGGCCTCATGTTCCGAAGCCGCTCCGCGACGCAGGCCAAGGAAGACGACGATGGCGGTCATGACGGTGATTGCCGCCAGCACGATCAGCAGCCTGTCGAACGCCGTCTCGTAAGCCTGGATCAGAACAGCGGCTCCGGCTTGCGGCAAATGTTGCGCCGTTGCACCGAGATTGCCTGTCACCAGCAACTGCGCTGCAGCCGTTGAAGACGCCGTTCCCTGTGCGGCGAGTTGCGAGGCGGTGAAGCCCGACAGGGTCGCCATAACAATCGCGAGTGCCACGCCCTCGCAAGCGACGCGGGTGGTGTTGAAGATGCCGACTGCCATGCCGGCGCGCTCCCTCGGCACGACACTGACCGCAAGCCCGTCCATCAATCCCCAGGGCAGAGCGATGCCGACGCCGATCAGCACCAGCGGCGCCACCAGCGCGCTATCGACCGGCGGTGTCAGGCTCAGCCAGACAAGCCCGGCGGCAGCGACGAGCAGGCCGACGCCGCAGATCGTGGCCGGCGCGATCCAGCGCGCCAACTGGCCGGCGAGCATCGGCAGGATCAGCAGCGGGCCCGAGAGGCAGATCATCAATTGCCCGGCCTTGATCTCGCTCATCCCCTCGATGCCGATGAAGCGGATCGGCAACAGGACGAGCAGGACGACGAAGCCATAGGCGGGTGCCGCCGCCAGAAACTGGACGCCGACGAAGCGGGGGTAGGCAAACAGCGTGAGATCGAGCATCGGTCGGCGCGCGCGCCGCTCGACGATAACGAACGCGGCAAAGAAGAGCGCCGCCGCTGCGAGCAGCGTGACGACCAGGGGATCGGCCCAGCCGCTTTGCGGGGCCTGGAGCACGCCATAGGTCAGCGACGCGAGTGCGATCGTGAAGGTGCCGGCTCCCGCCCAGTCGACGCCCGTCGCATCCGGATCGCGCGATTCCCTGACGGTGCGCTGGCCGAGGGCTGCCGAGGCAACCGCGAGTGCTGCGACAAGCAGAAAGATCGATCGCCAGCCGAATGCAGAGATGAGCAGGCCGGAGGCGATCGGGCCGAAGGCGAGGCCGATGCCGAAACTGGTGCCGAGGAAGCTGAAGGCACGCAGCCGCAATTGCCCTTCGAACTCCTGGGCGAGCGCGGACGCACCACCGGCAAAGGCGGCGGCGCTGCCGATCCCTTGCGCGGCCCTGAGGATGTCGAACCAGACGATGTCAGGCGCGAGCATCGCGCCGAGTGAGGCGAGGACATAGAGGCAGAGGCCAGCGAGGAAGATGCGCTTGCGGCCGTGGTTGTCGGCCAGTGCGCCCGATGCCATCAGGGTGGCGCCGAAGGTCAGCATGAAGGCATTGGTCACCCAGTTGAGTTCGACCGGGCTGCCGCCGAGATCGGCCGCGATGCGGGAGAGTGCGACGGCCGGGCCGGTGAAGGTCAAGGGCATCGTCATCGCGGCAAGGCATACCGACAAAAGCACGAGCCATCGCTCGGCAGAGCCGGTTGTGGACTTCAAAGTCATGGATTTTCCTATCTGAACAGAATCCGCCGGTAGGCCGCGCGGTTACGGAGCCGGTCGCAATGACAAGATAGGTCGAAGGCATTTCAGGAAAAATAGTACTATATCTCCTTATATACAGGACTAAAACGCTCGAATGGAAGAATGCGATGGATCGCCTCAATGGCCTCATAGCCTTTGCCCGTACTGCCGAACTCGGCAGTTTCATCGCTGCCGGCCGGGCGCTCGGCATTTCTGCGTCCGCCGTCGGCAAGAGCGTTGCAAGGCTCGAACAGGAGCTTGGCGTGCGGCTCCTGCAGCGCAGCACGCGGCGCATCGGCCTGACGGAAGAGGGCAAGCTGTTCAACGAGCGGGTGCGGCGCATCCTCGACGACATCGACGATGCCGAGGCGATGCTGTCGCGGACACGGGAGACCCCGCATGGGCGGCTGCGCATATCCACTCCGATCGTTACCTATCATCTGTTGTTGCCGGTGCTGTCGGAGTTCATGGCCCGCTATCCCGAGATCGAGCTCGACATCGATTTCAACGATCGGATCGTCGACGTGATCGACGAGGGCATCGATGTCGCGATCCGAAGCGGCGAGCTGCCCGATTCACGCCTGGTGTCGAGACCCGTTGCGCCCTTTCGCATGCTGCTGTGCGCGGCGCCCTCCTACCTCGACCGCCATGGCACACCCGGCGAGCCGGCGGATCTCATCAGGCATTTCGGCATAAACTTCCGCTTCCTCAACAGCGGCAGGCTGCTGGAGTGGCCGTTCATAACCGGAAGCGCTGAGCCGCAGATACGCTCGATGCTGACCTGCAACAATATGGAAGCGTTGAAAGGCGCCACGCTCGCCGGCCTCGGCATCGCCTGCATGCCGGATTTCCTGGTGCGCGAGGCGCTGCACGAAGACAGGCTGCGCACCGTCCTCGACGATCATGTCGACGGCCGTGGCCAGTTCCGGATGCTGTGGCCCTCCAATCGCCATCTGTCGCCGAAGGTGCGCGTGTTCGTCGATTTCCTTCCCGAACGTCTTGCCGCGGGGGCCAGCCAGCGCGTCACGGCCTTGTGATTTCACAACCGGGTCGTGAGGTTGGCGCAGGCGGCTTTGTCTATTGCCTGACGCTTCTTGCCACCAGGCGCGCCACGCTCGGGCCAACCAGCAGCACGATCAGGAAGCGGGCCGACTGCAGCGCCATGACGAAGGAGATGTCGACGTTCTGTGCGGCGGCGGCGATGATGGCGATGCTGTCCATGCCGCCGGGGCTGGTCGCCAGATAGGCGGTCAGCGGATCGATGCCCAAGAGATGACTGATCATGAAGGCAAGGCCGCCGCAAAAAGCGATCAACGCCACAATCGAGGCGATGATCTGCGGCAAGGCACGCGTCGCATGGCGCAGGATCGCTCTTGTGAAGTTCAGGCCGATCGACCAGCCGACCATGGCGTAGCTGACTGCCAGCAGCCATTGCGGCAATTGCATCTCCACGCCCAAGCCGAGATGGACAGCGGTGCCGAAGATGAATGTGCCAAGGAAGAAGGGCGAGGGCAGCCTCAGCAGTTTTCCCAGGAGGCCGCCGACAAGCGCGATGCCGATGGTGGCGGCGAAGGGTTGCGGATCGATCGGCGGAAACCAGACGATGGCGGGGATTTCGACGCCCGACGTGTCGACCCACATCTTGGCAACGAGTGCCGCCGTCATCGAGACGAAGATGACGCGCAGATATTGCATGAAGGCGACGAGGCGCTGGTCGGCGCCGAACGCGCCGGCCATTAGCACCATCGCGGTGGCCGCACCTGGCGACGAGCCCCAGACGGCGGTGGTGCCGGGCAGGATGCGCCAGCGGCTGATCAGCCAGCCGAGCAGGCTGGAGGCCGTGACGGTGGCCACCACGACGCCGAGAAACAGCGGCCATTCCCGGTAGAAGACCGGAAAGATGTCGGCTGAGATCGAGCTGGCAACGAGGCAGCCGACGATCGCCTGTGCGGCGCCGAACAGAAGCCGCGGCACGCGCACTGTGGCGCCATTGGTGCCGGCGACGATGGCCGCCAGCATCGGCCCGATCAGCAGCGCCGCCGGCAGGGCCGCGAGTTCCAGCGCGCCGGCAAACAGCAGGGAGACGATCAGCAGGGCCAGCCATTGCCAGAGCTTGCGCATTCGCGCCATGCGTTCGATGGCGGGCTGGTCTGGGGGCTGCTCGGCCGAGGAATCCATGTTTTGGTCTTAGACGCGAAGCGAGGTGATGCGAACCCCACTGCGTCGAAAAAGGATGCTTGCGCGCCTCAGTCGCTTTTGCCGTCGGCCAGGCCGAAGCCGCCGACGGGGTGGGTCTCGACCTGGAATTCAAAGCCGGCGATGAACGGCCGCGCCTTGGCGATCACCGCCTGGACTTCGGGAAGCTGCAGCGAGGCTTTGTGGCTTTCGGCGTCGGTCCACACTTCGGTGACCCAGATCGCATCGGCGTCCGCGGGGTCGCGGGCGATGATGTAGCTCAGGCAGCCCGGCAGGGCGCCTGTACTGGCGCGCAGGACGTCCATGACCGCGTCGCGCTGGCCGCGCGCCGCCCGCATCTTGCCGATCAGTCCATACATTCCGTTGTCTCCCTTTGAGGTTTTCGACAAGAACATGCAGATCACCAGTATGCCGACAGCCGCTCAAGGCATCAACTGGCCGCCATTCACCTCGATCACCTGGCCGGTGATGTAGCCGCTCAGAAGATCGGAAGAGAGGAACAGATAGGCGCCGACGCAATCCTGCGCCGTGCCGGCGCGTCCCTGCGGAATGGTGGCGACCATGCCCTTCATCTGCTCATCGGTCGAATAGCGCTCGTGGAACGGGGTGAGAATGGTGCCGGGCGCCACCGCGTTGACGCGGATGCCGAAGCCGATCAACTCCTTGGCCATGCCGCGCGTCACGTTGGAGACGAAGGCCTTGGCCGAGCCGTAAAGCCCGGCGCCGCCGCCCGCACCATTGCGCGCGGCGATCGACGAGGTGTTGACGATGAAGCCGCCCTGTTTCTTCAGCCACGGGATCGCCTTGCGCGAGGCGGTCAGCACCGAACGGGCGTTGAGGTCCATCACCGCGTCGTAATGCGCTTCGGTCTGCTCGGCATAGGGGATGCGGCCAAGCATGCCGCCGGCATTGTTGACCAGCCCGTCGAGGCGGCCGAAATACTGCGCGCTGTCCTCGACGACGCGTTCGACATCGGCGGCAACGGAGAAATCGCCCTGGACGAGAAACACCTCGCCGCCCTTGTCGGCGATCGTCATGCCGAGTTTCTCGGCGGCGCCTTGACTTGAATTGTAGTGCAGCGCCACCTTGCATTTCTGCGCTGCATAGGCCAGCGCGAGCGCCGCCCCGATGCCGGTCGACGCACCGGTGACCAGCACTGACTTGCCGGCAAGATCGGGTATGCTGAGTGTGGTGGCTGGCACGGGTTCTTCCTCCGGGATTTCAGCCTGTCCTTCGTAGGCCCTTGCCGCCCCGGTGTTCAAGCCTCAGGGGCGCAGATAGGCGTAGCCCTGGCCTTGCAGTTCGGCGAGTTTGACGACGCCGCCCTTGTCGGCGGCATGGAAACCGGCGAGCAGGTCGGCGAGCGAAATATCCATGCCTTGCATGGTGTTGGCGCAGGCGTGCGGTTCCAGCCCCTGCTGCACCAGGCCGGCGAAGCGCCCTGAAATCGCCGCCGATATGCCTTTCGACTTGAAGGCGGCCAAGGCCGGACCATGCACGACCAGCACGATGTCGACATTGCCGCCGGTGCCGTCATAGTGGTTCTTGATGTTGCCGAGCACGAAATTGACCTTGTCGACGTCGCTCAAGTGATAGGCGACCTTTTGCCTGACGGGCTCTGGGGCGGCTGCCTGCACTGCCCGCAGGCCAAGAAGCGTTCCGGTTCCGGCAAGAACCGCGCGGAACATATCGCGCCGGCGCATGGCATCCTCCCCCGCTTGGCGGCTCGCCGCGAATTGCGTGGCTGCGGCCGCAATACTAGCATAAATTGACGTTACGTCCTGTCGATGCGGAGGAGAGGTCACATGGCGTTCAGGGTAGGGGAGTGGAAGACAGTCGCCGGCGCCGGGTTTGGCGCAGCCCTGCTTGGCGCGCTTGCCGGTTCGGCCTTCGCCGACGATGCGCTCAAGCTCACCGAACTCAGCCCGAACGGGGCTGATGCCTGCTTCGGCCGGATCTATGACGCCGCGCACCTCAAGGCGCATCCGAAGCAGAAGGTGGCGCGGATCTTCTTCCTCTATGGGCACGACCCGGTCAGCCGCCCGAACGAGGAGCCACCGACAAACTCCGACTCGTCCTATAACGGCTTTATCGCCACCACGGTGCGCGGCGCCAAGGCGCCGGAATGGGCCGGCGGCTGGTGCAATCACGAGTCCGAGGACGGAAAGAGCGGTTCGATCCGTTGCGGCATGGACTGCGACCGCACCATGGCCTCGCTGAAGCTCGATGACAAAGGGCGTCTGATCCTCACCGATGTCTCGGCCGATCTTTATCTCGACGCAGGATCGGAAGATGAACTCGGTGAAGCCGAATATGACAGGCAGGCGCTGGGGAGCGAGGACGACAATTTCCGCCTCGACCCGATGCCGGCCGCAACATGCCAGGCCGAATTCGCGCGCATCGATCCGATCGATCCGGCTCTTGGAACTCCCTTGCGTGAGCGGCTGAAGCCGGACCAGGCCTTCTGCTACGGGCGCGACTATGATGCAGCCCATCTCGGTTCGCATCCCGACCAGCTGACCCAGTCGATCCGGGTTTTCCGCGGACCGGTGGAACTGGCGTCCTTCGCCTCGGGCGGCGATGCGGCCAACTGGCCAGACGGCGCCGACATTGCCGTTACTGTCACCACACGGCAGAAATCGGCCAAGGTGACACAGACCTATTCCTGCCAGGGCGAGGCCGACCAGTGGCGCTGCGCGGCGAGCTCGAAGATGAGCGATTTCTCCTGCGACATCGCGCAGAAGGAGATTTTCCTCAAGCGTGGCGTCGACGGCAGCATGATGCTGGCCAATCCCAACAGCGCACTCGCCATCGTCGATCTGTGTTCGAAGGCCGCCGACGGCAAGACGAAATCCGACGACAAGGTCTATCGGCTGCAGCCAATGTCGCAATCGGCCTGCGCGCCTTGAGCTCGGACTTGTCTGCGTCGCCATGAAGGGATATATCTTTGCTATATCTCATTTGAGGATAGCATGATGGACAAGGCAAAGGTGTTCTGGTCGGGCCGGTCACAAGCTGTACGTCTGCCCAAGGAGTTCCGTTTCGAAACAGACGAGGTTTCGATCCGCCGTCACGGGCAAACCGTCATCTTGGAACCGCTAGCGCAGGATTGGGCGTGGCTTGACCAAGTGATCGGACCGCTTGACAACGATTTCGCCGAGGCAGCGCTGGAACGTCAAGACGGGCAGGATCGGCCTGCTTTGGATGACGTTTTCAAGTGATCTACCTGCTCGACACCAATGCCGTCATCGCAGTCATCAAGGGCGACGCCGGGCTGTTGGCGCTGCTGAAACGGCACAAGCCGCAGGACTTTGCCCTCTCTGCGATCGTCGCACACGAACTATACTATGGTGCTGAAAAGAGCCAACGAAGGGCTGAAAATTTGGCGCGCATCGAAGCTCTGCAGTTCCCGGTGCTCGAATTCGATCGAGAAGACGCAAGACATGCTGGAGAGATTCGGGCAACGCTCGCGACGTTGGGAACTCCGATCGGTCCCTACGATGCGTTGATCGGCGGGCAGGCTCGCGCTCGGAACCTTACACTGATGACCCGCAATGTCCGGGAATTCGAGCGGATCAAAGATCTCTCAATCGAGACCTGGTGAACCCGCCTCACGCGAACGGCACGGCCGTCGTGCCCTTGGGCAGCTTGGCCTCGTCGTCGGGTTCGACATGGATGGTGACGCGCACCGAGGGGATTTCGGCTTTCAGCGCGTCCTCGATGCGGTCGCAGATGACATGGCTGGCGCCGACCGTCATGTCGGCGTCGACGACCAGGTGGAACTCGATGAAGGTGGCACGGCCTGCGATGCGGGTCTTGAGGTCATGAACCTCGAGCGCGCCCTTGCAATTGGCCGAGATGACGTCGCGGATGCGCATGTGTTCTGCCGTATCGACGGCGCGGTCCATCAGGCCATTCATTGACGAACCGATGACGTGCCAGCCCTGCCACAGGATGTTCAGCGCCACGATGACGGCAAGCGCCGGATCGAGGATCTGCCAGCCGGTCAGGATCGCTCCGACAAGGCCGCCGAAGACGCCGATCGAGGTCACCACGTCGGTCATGATGTGGTTGCCGTCGGCGACCAGTGCCGGCGATTTCTCGGTCCTGCCGGCGCGGATCAGCGTCCAGGCCCAGAAGGCGTTGATGACCGTGGCAACGCCGTTGACGGCAAGGCCGCTCCAGGGCTGTTCGAGCGGTGCCGGCGTCTGCCAGGAGCGCCAGACCTCGTTGAGGATCAAAAGGGCGGCGAGCACGATCAGCACGCCTTCCAGCACTGCCGAGAAATACTCGGCCTTGTGATGGCCGAACGGGTGATCCTGGTCGGCCGGCTTGTAGCTGACCTGGATCGCCCAGAAGGCGGCGACCGAGGCGATGACGTTGACGATCGATTCCAGCGCGTCCGAATAGAGCGCGACAGAGCCGGTGACGTACCAGGCAGCAAGTTTCAGAGCGAGCACGACAAAGGCGACAACGATCGACCAGAAGGCGAGGTTGGCAACCTTGCGCTTCGCGGCCGCCTTGGCCGTGATCGCCATCGTGTTCTCGGCTTCAGCCATGATCGTCAGGCGGCCTTTTCCTTGGCCTTGCGCGGCAGGTGGGCGACGATGTTCTCGATGATGCGCATGCCGGCATTGTGGCCGAGCGTCATGATCGATTCCGGGTGGAACTGCACCGCGGCGATCGGCTCCTTGCGGTGCTCGAAGGCCATGATGATGCCGTCCTCGGTTTCGGCAGTGACGATGAAATCGTCGGGCAGGCGCACCGGGTCGGCAAAGATCGAGTGGTAGCGGCCGACGGTGACTTCCTTAGGCAGGCCGGAGAAGATGATGCCGGGCTTGGAGACGCGGATGCGCGACGGCTTGCCGTGCATCGGTATGTGTAGCTGCCTGAGTTCGCCGCCATAGGCTTCGGCCAGCGCCTGCAGGCCAAGGCAGACACCGAAGATCGGCAGGTCGCGGGCACGCGCTCGTCTGATGGTGGCGGCGCAATCAAAGTCCTTCGGCGTGCCGGGGCCGGGCGACAGCACGACAAGGTCGGGCTTCAGCCGGTCGAACACCTCCTCGGGAACCGGCGTGCGCACGGTCGAGACATTGGCGCCGGTCTGGCGGAAATAATTGGCTAGCGTGTGGACGAACGAGTCTTCGTGGTCGACCAGCAGGATGTTGACGCCGTCGCCGACGCGCGCGGTGGTGCGCTCGGTGCTGGCGGAATTGCCGGTCTTGGCGTCGCGAATGGCGGAGAGCATGGCGGATGCCTTCAGTTCGGTTTCGGCTTCTTCTTCCTCGGGAATGCTGTCGAAGAGCAACGTGGCGCCGGCGCGCACTTCGGCAATGCCGTCCTTGATGCGGATGGTGCGCAAGGTGAGGCCGGTGTTCATGTCGCCGTTGAAATTGACCATGCCGATCGCGCCGCCATACCAGGCGCGCGGGCTCTTCTCGTTCTGTTCGATGAAGCGCATGGCCCACAGTTTCGGCGCGCCGGTGACGGTGACCGCCCAGGCGTGCGACAGGAAGGCGTCGAAGGCGTCCATGCCTTCGCGCAGCCGGCCTTCGATGTGGTCGACGGTGTGGATCAGGCGTGAGTACATCTCGATCTGGCGGCGGCCGATGACGCGCACCGAACCCGGCTCGCAGACCCTGGACTTGTCGTTGCGGTCGACGTCCGAGCACATGGTCAGCTCGGATTCGTCTTTCTTCGAGTTGAGCAGTTTCAGGATTTGCTCTGAGTCGGAAATGGCGTCGTCGCCGCGTTTGATGGTGCCGGAGATCGGGCAGGTCTCGACGCGGCGGCCGTTGACGCGCACGAACATTTCCGGCGAGGCGCCGATCAGATACTCGCCTTCGCCCAGATTGATGAAGAAGGAATAGGGGGAGGGGTTGATGGCTTTCAGCTTGCGCGAAATCTCGGATGGCTGCGTTTCGCAGCGCTCGTAGAACATCTGGCCGGGCACGACCTCGAACAGGTCGCCGCGCTTGAACGAATCCATCGCCTTGCGCACCAGATTGGCGTATTCGCCCGGTTCATGGTCGCCACGCGGCGGGATGCGGTCGGGGCTCTTGAACGGCTCGGCGATTTCGTCGCGCGGCAGCCCCTCGGTCGAAAACCCGTCGCCGGCGTAGTCGTAGCGATCGGTCCAGGCCTTGGCCGAATAATGGTCGACGACCAGGATCTCGTCGGGCAGGAACAGCACCAGGTCGCGCTGGCTTGGCTTGCGCTCGAGCTTGTAGTCGACCGGGTCGAACTGGAAGGCGAGGTCGTAGCCGAAAGCGCCATAGAGACCAAGATTGGCGTCTTCCTCGGTCTTGAACAGAGCGGTGATGGCGCGCAGCACGGTAAACACCGAAGGGACGCGGCTGCGCTCTTCTTCGGTGAAGACACGGCCGGGCTTGGCGACGTCGAGGCGGATGAGTTTCTTCGATGTCTCGGCGATGGCGACATCGGCCAGGCTGGCGAGCGCCTTGCCGATGACCGGCAACAGCGCCTCGCCACGGCCGTTCAGCGCCTCGATGCGCATGGCGCGGCCACGTGCTGAGATGACCAACGGTGGGTCGATGATGGCGGTGTCCCAGCGCGTGTAGCGGCCGGGATATTCATAATTGGAGGAAAACACCGCACCGCGACGCGAATTCAAGCCGTCGACGTAAGCGTCGATCGCGCCCGCATAGGGCCGGTCGTGGCGCTCGCGGGTGATGGTGATGCCACCCGCGGTCACGAAACTTTCCGCCCCGTTTTCCAGAACCTTCATCGTCATTGCCGTCTCCATCAGCTTCTTGGGGCAACGGACCCGGGAATGGCTTGGAAAAAACAAATGGCCGCCCGGACTTTCCGTTGCGGCCACCCTCTCTTTTCACGCGCACGTGTTCGAACAGGCCGCTGTCAGCAGGCCCACCACCAAATGGTCTTGGTCGAACGCATGTTCATGGCGAAATCCATAGCTGCGAAAAGGAGGATGCGCAACAGGTTTGAAAGTCTCTTCGTTGGCTGCCGCTTCTGCAGCTCATGGCACATCGCCAGAGCCCACAGTGCCGCCTAGATTGTATATCCAACAGCAGGAAGATGGGTAAAAGCCAATGACCGAGCAGATCGAGCGCGCGCGGACGTTCCATTCCCTCCACGTCAAGGGAAACCCGATCGTCCTCTACAATGCCTGGGATCCGGGCTCGGCCAAGATCGTCGAGAAGGCGGGCGCCAAGGCGATCGCCACCGGAAGCTGGCCGGTGGCTGCCGCGTTCGGCTACGCCGATGGCGAGAAAATCCCGCTGGAGCTGGCGCTCGACAACATCAAGCGCATCGTCGGGTCGGTCGACCTGCCGGTGACCATGGACCTCGAGGGCGGTTACGGCGTCGATCCGGAAATCGTTGCTCGCACGGTAACGTTGGCGCTGCGGGCCGGCGCTGTTGGTTTCAATTTCGAAGACCAGATTGTTGGCGGCAGCGGCCTGCATGACATTGCTGTCCAGCTAAAACGCATCGAAGCCGCGGCGGCGGCCGTCAAGGCTTCCGGCATACCGGCGTTCATCAACGCCCGAACCGACATCTTCCTCAAGGCGAAACCGGATGCGCATGATGACGTCCTGCTCGACCAGGCCATCGAGCGCGCACAGGCCTTCGAAGAAGCCGGCGCGCACGGCTTCTTTGCGCCGGGTCTTGGCGATGAGGGCCTGATCGAGACGCTCTGCAGTGCAGTTGCATTGCCGGTCAACATCATTGCGCTGGCGCATGTGCCGCCGCGCCAGCGGCTGGCGGAACTGGGTGTCGCCCGCATCAGTCACGGCCCGGTGCCTTACCGGCAGATGGCGGAATGGCTGGAGGCGAAGGCGCGGCGGGCTATTTCGGGTTAGGTCAGTCCTCCAGCGTCCCCGACCTCGCATCGGTGCTCTTCTTGTCGCCGACCAGCTTCAGAAGATCCTCGCCGGCGCGGATGATGCGGCGCGAGCGGCGGGTCAGGATGATGCCGTCCTGCGGTGCGAAGACTTCGGTGCGGCCATCGGTTTCACCCGGTGCATGGACGATGGTGGCGAGGCGCGCGCCCTTGGCGACGCGGTCGCCGGGTTTCACGTCGTAGAGCACGGCACCCGCCCGAGGCGACGGCGTCATGTCGATGTTTTCCAACGGGGCTACAAAGCCGGCGAAAGGACCGGGGGTGTGCAGGGTGGTATCGGTGATCACGCCACGCGCCACCAGCAGCCTGTAGAGGCCTTCGGCGTCGGCGGCGGCCAGGGCGCCGTCGACATCGAGGATGCCGCGATATTCGACCGTGGTGGCGACGCGGCGGTCGAGTTTGGCCACATCATCGGGAACGTTCTGGTAGGGCATGATCGAGGCGCCCTCGAACGTGCCGGCGGTGTCCTCGCTCCACAGCACGACCGCATCGACGCCCATGGCGGTGGCACAATCGGCCATGGCCGGCCACAGGCTGGTGTGGACGTAGAGATAGGCGAGACCCTCGTCGTCGCAGTGCAGGTCGAGCACGATGTCATGGCCGAGCGACAACTGCACCAGCCGGGTCTTCAGACGCTGGTCGACGCTGCCAAGGGTGGTGTCGGGCAAGAGTGCTGTGTCGGGCGCGGCGAGCAGCGGGAAGCCGCGGTTGAAATTGGTGCGCGTGCCCAGATGAAAACGGCCCTGATGCTCGCCGAAATGATATTGCGCCCGGCCGATCGGGTTGGCCCAGGGCACGATGGTGAGATTGCCCTTGATGCGGCCTTCGGCTTCGGCCTTGGCCAGCATCGGCATCAGCGCGTCGATGGCGACGACGCCCGGCAATTCGCCGGCATGGAGCGCTGCCTGCAGATAGGCCGAAGGGGCGGCCTTGTCAGTACCCTCGAAGCGGAACAGCGGGAATTCGTAGGAAACGCCTTCGCTTTCGCCGGCGATGCGTTCGATCGATTTCTGCATGACTTCCTCCATCTAGAGCAGTTCGCCGTTTCATGGAAACGCCGAACTGCTCTATCTCTTTGTTTTGACGCAATCCCGGACGGAAAACCGCTTCACACTTTTCCTGGAATTGCTCTAGAGCCAGAAGACATGCCCATTTGAAAGCGCCGATGTCGATTGGTCCAGCCTGCCGCGCTATGGGCGCAAGCGGTTACTCTGCGGGAGCCTGAAGCGGGATGACGGGCGCTCGCCGGTCCAGCGCCTGCGACAGCACAGCGACGGCGACCGCCAACAAGGCGATCACCGCACCGACCAGCGGCAGATTGGCATAGGAAACACCGGCGGAAAGGGCCACTCCGCCGATCCAGGCGCCGCTGGCATTGCCGACATTGAAGGCGCCCTGATTCAGCGTGGCGGCGAGGTTCGGCCCCTCGGAGGCCGCCTCGACGACGCGGATCTGCAGCGGCGGTACGACGACGAAGATCAGCAGGCCCCACAGAAAGACGATGCCGATGGCAACGCTGGCGATAGTGCCGAACTGCATGAAGCCGACCAGCAGCAGCGCCATCGCGAGCAGCGTGCCGATCACCGTCGGCATCAGCTTCCAGTCGGCCAGCCTGCCGCCGATGATGTTGCCGATGGTCATGCCGGCGCCGAACAGCAGCAGCACCCAGGTGACCGCAGAGGTGGACAGACCGGAGACGTCGGTGAGGTAGGGTTTGATGTAGGTGAAGACGGTGAACAGGCTTGCGGAGGTCAGCGCCGCGATCAGCATCGCCAGCCAGACCTGCAGCTTGCCCAGCACGCGCAGCTCGCCGCGCAGGCCGCCACCGCTCGGCTCGGCAACGTCGGACGGCACCAGCCAGGCAATGGCTGCCACCGAGATCAGGCCGATGCCGACGACGGCGAGGAAGGTGGCGCGCCAGCCGAGGGCTTCGCCTAGTGCCGTGCCGGCGGGAACACCAAGGATGTTGGCCAGCGTCAGCCCGGCGAACATCAGCGCGATGGCACTGGCGCGCTTGTTGCGCGGCACCAGGCTGGCGGCAACGACCGAGCCGATGCCGAAGAAGGCGCCATGGCCGAAGGCGGTGAAGACACGTGCGGCCATCAGCGTCCAGTAGTCGGGCGAGATGGCACAAAACAGATTGCCGACGACGAACAGCACGGCCAGCCCGACCAGCACCGGCTTGCGCGGCAAATGCGCGGTGGCCATCGCGACGATCGGGGCGCCGAAGACGACGCCCAGCGCATAGCCGGTGACCAGCAGGCCCGCCGAAGGAATGGACACGCCGAGATCGGCGGCGACCTCCGGCAGCAGGCCCATGATGACGAATTCGGTGGTGCCGATGCAGAAGGACGCAATGGCAAGCGCAAGGATCGGCAAAGGCATGGGGCGTCCAGACTGAATCGGTTCAAATTGAGACTGCGCGACGGTATGCCCGGTTCACAAGCACCATTGCTGCAATGCAGCAATGCAGAAAGCGAGGAGCAGACAAGAAACGGGGCGCTGGCGCGCCCCGTTTGATGACCCCGATCGGATCGGGAGTGAGATCCCCCTGGTTTCCGGGATCACGGCGCCTTCGGCAAGGCATAGGCGACAATGTAGTCGCCGCGATCAGGTGACTGGCGCGCGCCGCCCGCCGAGACGACGACGAACTGACGGCCGCTTTCAGGCGAAGTGTAGGTCATCGGCGTCGCTTGTGCCCCCACCGGCAGGCGGCCCTTCCAGAGTTCCTCGCCGGTGGCGACGTCGAAGGCACGCAGATAGTAGTCCTGCGTGCCGGCGTAGAAGACGAGGCCGCCCGCCGTGGTCACCGGACCGCCGAGCGACGGCATGCCGACCGGGATCTGCAGGCCGGTCTTCATGCCGAGCGGGCCTGTATCCTGCAGCGTGCCGGCGGGAACCTGCCAGACGAGCTGGCGCGACTTCAGGTCGATGGCGCTGATGGTGCCATAGGGCGGCTGATGGCAGGGAACACCCAAAGGCGACATGAAGCCGTTCTTGAGCGCGCCATAGGGCGTGCCGAGCTGGGTGCCGAGACCATCATGCGCGGCCGACGGGCCATAATTGTCGGCCACGGCGCGCGGCAGCAGCTCGACGAATTGCGGCATGCGGATATCGTTGACGATCAGATAGCCATTGGCCTCGTCGATCGAGGCGCTGCCCCAGTTCATGCCGCCATAATAGCCGGGAAACTGCAGCGAGCGCGTCAGGCCCGGAGGCGTGAATTCGCCCTCGTAGCGCAGCCTCTTGAAGCCGATGCGGCAATAGAGCTGGTCGAGCGGTGTGGCGCCCCACATGCTTGCCTCGGTGAACGGCTTGTCGCCGATCGAAGGCATGCCGACCGAATAGGGCTGGGTCGGCGACAGGAAATCCTCCTTGGCGCCGCCGTCCTGCGGCACCGGCTTTTCCTGCACCTCGGCGATCGGCTTGCCGTCGCGGCGATCGAGCATGAAGATCTGGCCGCGCTTGGTCACCTGGATCAGCGCCGGCACCTTGCCGCCCTTGCCGTCGGGCACGTCATAAAGAGCAGGCTGCGAGGGAAGGTCGTAGTCCCACAGATCGTGATGCACGGTTTGGAATTTCCAGCGCTCGCGGCCGGTGGCGATGTCGAGCGCGACGACCGAAGCGGTATAGTCTTCCGCCGCCTTGCTGCGTTCGGCGCCGAAGAAGTCGGGCGTGGCGTTGCCGGTCGGCAGATAGACGAGGCCGAGCGCGTCGTCATAGCTCGGCGTCGACCAGACGTTGGGCGTGCCGCGCGTGTAGCTCTGGCCTTCCGGCGGCAGCTTGGTGATATCAGGGTTGCCGAGATCCCAGGCCCAGACCAACTCGCCGGTCCTGGCGCTGAACGCACGAACAGCGCCGGAGGGCTCGCCAGTCTCGACATTGTCCCAGACCCAGCCGCCGATCATGACCAGATCGCGCATGACGGTCGGCGCCGAGGTCTGGAAGTAGAAGCCAGGCTTGACCTCGCCCATGCCTTGCTTGAGGTCGACGGTGCCGCCCTGGCCGAAATCCGCGCAGGGTTGGCCGGTCTTCGCATCGATCTCGATCAGCCGCGCGTCGATGGTGGTCATGACGATGCGCCCGGCGCAGGCGGTCGCGGTGGCACCAGCCGCTGGCGCGGCGGCCGTGGGCTCGTAGTAGCTCACGCCGCGACAGCGTTGCCACAGCGGCGCCGAGGCCTTCGGATCGAACTTCCAGCGCGGCTCGCCGGTCTCGGCGTTGAGTGCGTTGACGATGTTTTTCGAGGAGCAGGTGTAGACCGTGTCGCCGACCTGCAGCGGCGTGTTCTGGTCTTCGGCGCCCTTGGCCGGGACATCGCCGGTGCGGAAGGTCCAGGCGACCTTCAGATCCTTGACGTTGTCCTTGGTGATCTCAGCGATCGGCGCATAGCGCGTGCCGGCCGGCGTGCGGCCGTAGTGGCGCCAGTCGGTGCTGGAGGCTGCCGCGGCCGGCGTCGGAGCTTCGGTGGCCGCGACCGTGTTGTGGATCACGCCATGCGGCTGGAAGGCATAGGCGGCGGTGGCGACCAGGCCGAGCACGAGAACACCGGCAAGGGCGAAGGGGCCGCGCTTGCCGCCGCGCGATGACGGAAACAGCGGCGCCAGCAGAAGGGCGACCACGGCCAGCACTGTGGGCGCGACCAGCCGCGGCACCAGAGGCCAGAAATTCAACCCGGCTTCCCAGAACGCCCAGGGAACCGTGGCGAGGAAGACGAGGATGTAGAGCCAGAAGCCTGCTCGCCGGCGCAAGGCGTAGAGAAAACCGGAGACGATGATGCCGGCACCGGCCAGCGCGTAATACCAGGAGCCGCCGAGACCGATTAGCTCGACGCCGCCATAGAGCAGCGGCAGGCCGATAATCATCAGCACCAGGCCGAAAAGAACGAGCAGCCAGACGCCGCCGGATGTGTTGGTATCTTGGTCTGACATGTCGATCCTCACGCTTGCCCGGATGGCGAGGTCTCGCGGTCGCGGCGGCCAAGAAAAGGCCGTAGGGCGATCAATGGAGGCCGGCTTCCGGTTTCGGCGACGGGGGCTTCGCCAAGGAAAAGAATTTATCGCATCCTAATAGATAGCATGTTATCTTTTCCGCCATGCCCAAGCAAGACCCGGATCGTGCCAGGTTTGGCCAACTCGTTATATCAGTCGCCAGGCTGTGGCGGCGCGCGGCCGACAAGGCGCTTGATGATTGCGGCCTATCGCATGCCACCGCCATGCCGCTGGTGATGCTGTCGCGGCTCGGCGACAATCTCCGCCAGGGCGTGCTTGCCGATCATCTCGGCTTCGAGGGACCGTCGCTGGTGCGCATCGTCGACCTGCTGGTCGAGGAAGGGCTGGTGACGCGCACCGAGGACGCGTTCGACCGGAGGGCCAAGATCCTGTCGCTAACCGATGCCGGCCGCAGCCGAGTGACCGAGATCGAGCGCTTGCTGTCGGTGCTGCGGGCCGATCTGCTCAAGGACGTTGGCGATAGCGAACTGAATGGCGCCGTGCTTCTGCTGGGCCGGCTGGAGGCGATGTTGAGCGAACTGGGCTGACCGGCCAGAAGCCCGGGCCTCAGGCCAGCGGCTTGAGTTCCTGGGCAATGGTCGGCAACAGCTCCGAGACATTCGGGTGGATGTGCACGGCGCGCGCCAGCGTGTCGACCGGGGCCTTGGCGTACATCAGGTCGAGCACGCAATGCACCGCCTCGTCGCCGCCGGGGCCGAGGACCGAGCAGCCGAGGATCTCCCTGGTGTCGGCGTCGACCAGGATCTTCATGAAGCCCTGCGTCTCGCCCTTTTCGACGGCGCGGCCGACGCGGGTCATCGGCCTCTGGCCGACCAGCGCGCGACGGCCGGATTTCTTCACCGCGGCCTCGGTCATGCCGCAACGGCCGAGCGGCGGGTCGATGTAGAGCGCATAGGCCTCGATGCGATCGCTGACCTTGCGCGGATCGTTGTCGAGCAAATTGGCGGCGACGATCTCGTAGTCGTTGTAGGAAGTATGGGTAAAGGCGCCCTTGCCGTTGCAGTCGCCCATCGCCCAGATGCCGGGTACGCTGGTCCGCAGCTGGTCGTCGACGGTGACGAAGCCGCGCTTGTCGACCTCGACGCCGGCCCTGTCGAGGCCGAGATCGTCGGTGTTGGGCGTCCGTCCCAGAGCCAGCAGCACATGCGAGCCAACCGCCGACGGTTTGCCGGCCGAGAAGGTCACGGCAATGTCCTTGCCCTGTCTGGCGAAAGCGATGTCGTCGGCGCCGGTATGAACCGATATGCCTTCGTTTTCGAGGATGGACAAGATGGCGGCGGAGACATCCTCGTCCTCGCGGCCGGTCAGGCGCGGGCTCTTCTCGATGACGGTAACTTCGCTACCGAAGCGGCGGAACATCTGTGCGAATTCGAGCGAGATGTAGCTGCCGCCGACGACGATGAGATGGCGCGGCAGCACGTCGAGATCCATCATCGAGGAATTGGTCAGATAGTCGATGTCGTGGATACCGGGCAGGGCGGGCACCGAGGCGCGGCCGCCGGTGTTGAGGAAGATCTTCTCGGCAGTCAGAAGGTCGTCGCCGACGCGCACCGTGTTGGCGGATTCGAAACGCGCATGACCGCGATAGAGCGTGCATTTGTCCATGCCGGCGATCCAGGTCTCGAGCCCGGTGCGCGCGTCGATCGTCACCTTGTCCTTGCGTGCCTTGATCGCCTTGAAATTGACGCCGACTGGACCGCCGAGCGTCACTCCGTAGTCGGCGGCGCGGCGCGCCAGATGCGCGGCATAGGCGCTGGCGACCATGGTCTTGGTCGGCATGCAGCCGGTGTTGACGCAGGTGCCGCCGATCAGCTTGCGCTCGATCAGCGCCACGCTCATGCCGGCGGCATTCAGCCGGCCGGCCAGCGAAGGGCCAGCCTGTCCGGCGCCGATGATTATGGCGTCGAAGGTCTTGGCCGTCATACCACCGCCGCTACGATCAGCAGGCCGCCGATAATCGCCACCGCGTCCTCGATGAGGGCGGCGGGCTGATCCTTGCCGAAGGCGGCCGCGAGCCGGCCGCGTGCTTCGGCGCCGCCCAGCGTGCCGATGACAGCGCCGATGGCGCCGGCAATCAGGCCGCCGATGGTGGCGCCACCGGTGGCGCCGATCACCGCGCCGGTGAAGGCGCCCATGACAATGCGGGCGCCGAATTGCTGCGGTACCTTACGGCTCGGCGTCGATGGCAACTGGTCGGTGACCAGCTCGACGATGGCCAGGATGGTGAAGATGCCGACAGCCACCCAATGGCTCATGAAGCTCGCCCAGGTGCCGGCAACCGGCAGCCAGCCGAGATAAGCACCCCAGGCAATTGCGGCCGGCGCGGTCATGGCGCGAAGACCGGCAATGACGCCGATCAGAAGTGCGAGAATATACAGCATGGTTGATCCCCCTCGATCACCGGGCCAGGACGGCCCAGCAACAGCAGGCTAGCATAGGACCGGCATTTGACCAGCGCATGACTCCGAAAAATCAGAATGGATTTTCGCGCACGGTGCTGCCGGATGCTGGCACTTTCCCGTTCACTGCAATTGTGCTTTGGCAGTGACGTCACAGGGAGACATCGTCATGGCTGGAGGCGAGCGCGCAAAGATGGCGGCCGGCCAATGGTACACGTGCCTCGATGACGAACTGGAGGCATTGCGGGTAATAACGCGTGACGCGGTGTTCGAACACAATTCGCTGCCACCCCGTCAGCGCGGAAACCTCGGGCCTGGCCTGAAGGCTCTGCTCGGCAAAGCCGGCGAGGGGGCTCGCATCGAAGCGCCGTTCCACTGCGCCTATGGTTTCAACATCTTCCTCGGGGATGGCGTCTTCCTCAATGCCGGATGCACCATTCTCGACACGGCAAACGTGCGTATTGGCAAGGCAACGCTGCTTGGCCCCAATGTGCAGATCTACTGCGCCGAGCACCACAAGGCGGCCAGTGGGCGGCAGGCCGGACTGGAGATCGCCAGGCCGGTCGAGATCGGCGCCGATGCCTGGATCGGCGGCTCAGCCGTCATCCTTGGCGGCGTCAGCATCGGTGAAGGTGCCATCGTCGGCGCCGGCGCGGTGGTGACGCGCGACGTGGCCGCGAACACCACCGTGGTCGGCAATCCGGCACGAGCGGTCAAGCGGAACTGAACAGATCAGGACGACAGGACGTACGTCATGCGCTCGTCCTGATCAGCCCGCCTGGAGAACTCACGCCGGTATTGTGCCGGCGATGTCTTGAGCCTTGCGGCGAAATGCTGGCGCAGCGACGTGGCGCTGCCGAAGCCGGCTTCGAAGGCCACCATGTCCATCGATTTCTCCGTTGCCTCCAGCAGGCGCTGCGCCAGTTCGATCCGCTGGCTGGCCAGCCATTCGCCGAAACTGGTGCCGATCGATTTCTGGAATCGGCGGGTGAAGGTGCGACGGGCGAGGCCGGCGGCCTCGGCAACGCTGTCGAGGCTGTGCGTCTCGCTAAGCGTCGCTCGAACCGCGTCGAGGGCCTGGGCGAAACGGTCGGCATCCGCGCTTCTTGCCACCGGATGCTCGATGAATTGCGCCTGCCCGCCCTGCCGATGCGGGGAAAGGACGATCTGGCGGGCGAGCCGGAGTGCTGCTTCCGCGCCATAGCGGGCGCGCACGATATGGAGACAGCAGTCGAGGCCGGCCGCGACGCCGGCGGAGGTCACGACGTCGCCATTGTCGACATAGAGCACCGTGGCATCGACGGCGATGTCGGGATGGAGTGTTTGCAACTGCTCGGAATAGGCCCAGTGCGTCGCGGCTCGGCGGCCCGAAAGCAGCCCGGCCGCGGCAATGGCGAAGGTTCCGAGGCACAGGCCGACGATCAAGGCGCCGCGCCCGTGCGCTCTGCGTAGTGTCTCCATCAACAGCGGCGACACCGGTTCGCCCAGATGATGCCAGCTTGGGATGATGACGATGTCGGCGCCGTCGAGCCCGTCGAGCCCATGCGGCGCCGCAACGGTCAGTCCGGCCTCGGTGTGGATCGGGCCGGCCTTGGCCGCGCAGATGCGGAAGTCGAAGCGCGGCAGGCCAAGCGCCGTCCTGTCCTCGCCGAAGACCAAGCACGGCACGGAAAGATGGAACGGGCTGATGCCGTCGAAGGCGAGGACGGCAATGGTCGGGTTGGTCATGTTTGCTTCCGGCAGTTGAAAGCGGATTGTCCCAATTCTTTCGAATGATGTCAATCGGGCCACTTTCGGCTGTCTGGGAACCCGCCTATTTTTGATCCATCGCATTCAAGCCGGAAAGGAAAACACCATGTCTGACCCAGCCAACACCACGCCGCGCCGGGCGCTGATCGTCGTCGATGTGCAGAACGACTATGACGGCGGCAATCTCGCCATCCAGCATCCGCCATTCCGCGACAGCGTCGTCAATGTGGGGCGCGCCATGGATGCAGCGACTGCTGCCGGTATCAAGGTGGTGGTCGTCAAGCAGATGGCGCCCGAGACATCGCCGATCTTCGCCAAGGGCAGCCATGGCGGCGAACTCCATCCCGAAATCGCCAGGCGTGAGCGCGATCATTATGTCGAAAAGAACCTGCCCTCCGCCTTCACCGGCACTGACCTCGAGGACTGGCTGCGTGCCAACGCCATCGATACGATCACCGTGGTCGGTTACATGACGCACAATTGCGACCTGTCGACCATCATCCACGCCGTGCATATGGGCTTTGCCGTCGAGTTCCTGTCGGATGCGACCGGCTCGGTGCCTTACGCCAACAGCGCCGGCTACGCCTCGGCCGAGGAGATCCACCGCGTGGTGACGATCATCCTGCAGTCGCGCTTCGCCGCCGTGCTCAAGACCGCCGAATGGGTCGAGTGCCTGAAGACAGGCGCGCTGCCGGAACGTGACACGATCTTCGGCTCCAACCAGCGGGCGCTGTCACGCAGCGCTGCCTAGGGCGATCCGAAAACGAAAAGGGCGCCGCATCGCTGCGGCGCCCTTTTCGTCGAAACTGCAAAGTCTCAGAACAGGCCTTCGATCTGGCCGGCCTCGTTGAGGAAGATCTTTTCCGAGGACGGAGCCTTGGGTAGGCCGGGCATGGTCATGACCTCGCCGCAGATGATGACGACGAAGCCGGCACCGGCCGAAAGCCTGACCTCGCGAACCGGCACGGTGTGACCGGTCGGCGCGCCGCGCAGGTTCGGGTCGGTCGAGAAGGAATACTGGGTCTTGGCCATGCAGACCGGCAGGTGGCCGTAGCCGGCGTCTTCCCAGGCCTTGAGCTGGTCGCGCACCGACTTGTCGGCAATCGCTTCCGAGCCGCGATAGATGCGCTGGACGATGGTGTTGATTTTCTCGAACAGCGGCATGGCATCGGGATAGAGCGGCGCGAACTGCGAGGCGCCGGATTCGGCCAGCGCCACCACCTTGTTGGCAAGCTCCTCGATGCCGGCCGAGCCGTGGGCCCAATGCTTGCACAGGATCGCTTCTTCGCCCATCGAGGCGACATAGTCCTTCATCGCCTGGATCTCGGCGTCGGTGTCGGAATAGAAGTGGTTGATGGCAACCACCGCCGGCACGCCGAACTGGCGGATATTCTCGATGTGGCGGCCGAGGTTGGCGCAGCCCTTCTTCACCGCTTCGACGTTTTCCTTGCCGAGGTCTTCCTTCTTGACGCCGCCATTCATCTTCATGGCGCGCACGGTGGCGACGATGACCGCCGCCGCCGGCTTCAGTCCAGCCTTGCGGCACTTGATGTCGAAGAATTTTTCAGCACCAAGGTCGGCGCCGAAGCCAGCTTCGGTGACGACATAGTCGGCAAGCTTGAGCGCCGTCGTGGTGGCGACGACCGAATTGCAGCCATGTGCGATGTTGGCGAACGGGCCGCCATGCACGAAGGCCGGGTTGTTCTCCAGCGTCTGCACCAGATTGGGCTGCATGGCGTCCTTGAGCAGCACGGCCATGGCGCCGTCGGCCTTGAGGTCGCGGGCATAAACCGCCGACTTGTCGCGACGGTAGGCGACGATGATGTCGCCGAGGCGCTTTTCAAGGTCCTTCAGGTCGGTGGACAGGCACAGAATGGCCATCACTTCGGAGGCGACGGTGATGTCGAAGCCGCCTTCGCGCGGGAAGCCGTTGGCGACGCCGCCGAGCGAGCAGATGATCTCGCGAAGCGCGCGGTCGTTCATGTCCATGACGCGGCGCCAGACGACGCGGCGGGTGTCGATGCCGAGCTCATTGCCCCAGTAGATGTGGTTGTCGATCAGCGCCGAAAGCAGATTGTGCGCCGTGGTGATGGCGTGGAAGTCACCGGTGAAATGGAGGTTCATGTCCTCCATCGGCACGACCTGGGCATAGCCGCCGCCGGCGGCACCGCCCTTGACGCCAAAATTCGGGCCGAGCGACGCCTCGCGGATGCAGACGATCGCCTTCTTGCCGATGCGGTTCAGTCCGTCACCAAGGCCGACCGTGGTCGTGGTCTTGCCTTCGCCGGCCGGCGTCGGGTTGATGGCGGTGACGAGGATCAGCTTGCCGTCCTTGTTGCCCTTCACCGACTTGATGAATTCGGCTGAGATCTTGGCCTTGTCGTGGCCGTAGGGCAGCAGATGTTCGGTCGGGATGCCGATCTTCTGGCCGATCTCCTGGATCTGCTTTTTCTTGGCGCCGCGCGCGATCTCGATGTCGGACTTCACTTCGGCCATGACGGCTTTCCTCTGGATTGGACTGTGGAGGGGACGGGTTTGATCTTACTGGCAAGCAGGTTGGAACCGGGCGCGGGCATGTTCTAACCCTGTCGCGGCCGCGGCGTCAACTTGCATGCAACTATGTTTCCTATGAAGAAAATTCCTCTGCGGACCGGCCGACCTGTCATCGGTTCTTCCTGGCTCCGTTGCCGCGCCGTATAGAAGCCAGAGGACGCGTCGCTCCGCCGTCTCAAAACAGCCGCACAATGCACGGAATGCGACAGAGGCGACGGCGCAAATTCGCCATCGCATGCCTAAAGCGCACCGCGCTTTAGGCTTTTATTTTTATGCATCTCGTTCTCCCAAAACCGGGACCACTTTTGGGCGACATGCATTGGGCTGAACAGCCTTACTGCGTTAGAACGTTGCTGATTTCGACCATGTTGGAGCGCACCCTGAGCACATAGAAGCCCATCGTCGTCAGATGCGTCGGCAAGATCCAGCCGTCCTCGCGGCCATTGGCGATGATGAAGGGCTGGATGCGCAGCGCCGAGACGAACTGCGAGTCCATCGTGTCCCACAGGTTCTGCAGATGCTTTTCCTTGATGACGTCCTCGAAGTCGGCCTGGGCGCCCTTCATCAGGCCGTAATAGCCATAGAGCTGGCCATAGGCGAACCAGAAGCGGTCGTCGGCGCGGAAATCGAACCAGCCATTGTTGTGGTTTTCAGCGCGTTCCTTGAGGATCGCCGAGGTCGAGCCGATGTCGGACGAGATGCGGTCGATATATTGTTTCAGATTGTCGGCGCGGGCGTCGAACGTCGCCTGGCAGGTGGCGAGGCGAGCGTTGAAGGAACGCAGCATGCGCACGGCGTCGCGATAGTAGCTTGGCGTCGGCGTCTTGGGGCCGAACGGATTCAGGCCGAAATACCAGGTCTCCTCGTCGAACTGCAGGTTGCCACGGGCATTCTGCAGATCGCTGTCGATCTGCGAGGTGGTGCGCACACGGCCGAGATTGTCGGCAAGTTCCGTCGCGGTGCGCCGCACCGCCTGGTTGATGCCGCGCTGAAACGAAGCCTTGTTGTCCATCCACGGCGTGTTGTCCCAGTCGATGCCGAACAAGCCGAGCTTGTAGAGGATCATCGACGAGATCCAGGCATTCTGGTTGACGTTGAAGTCGGTCAGGTCGGCGGCTACCTGGGCGATGCCGGAGTTGCCGCAGGTCTTGGCGGTGTCGGTGCCGGCGCCCGCCGAGACCTGTTCGCCGGCGGAGACGTTGCGCTTCTCGAACGTGTAGGTGTCGGGATAGTTCGGGTTGAAATTGTTCCACCACTGGGTGGCGTAGAAGAAGTTGGCATAGAGGCCGATCAGCACCAGCAGAGCGACGCCGACCGCCGCCTTGAGGATCCAGCCGCGCTGCGTGTACCAGCGCCCGGCCCACAGGAACGGCCACAGGATCACGCCGATGAGCAGGCCGATGCCGCGGCCGATCCACTGGAAAATCCGGGTGAAGAAGTTCACGATCGGATCAAGCATGGCGATGTCACCCCCTCAAAGCATAATGCCAAAAAGTTGCAGACTTTTTGGATAACATCATGCGCCAAAACAACAAGTTAGAACGAAATAACGGGTCATTTCGTTCTAGAGCAATTCCAGGAAAAGTGTGAAACGGTTTTCCATCCGGAATTGCGTCAAATCAACGGGATAGAGCGGTTCGGCGTTTCCGTTAGACGGTGAACCGCTCTAGTCAGTCAGGCCGTAGAGGCGTGTGCGAAACGCCACCTTGTCCTTCAAATATGTGGTTTTGAGAACGTCCACAACATGCGATCGCCAGGCGTCGCTGAAGCCGTCATAGTCCTTGTAGAAGCCCTGCTTGTTGAAGATGTAGCGCGAGACGAAGTCCGACAGCACGAAATCCGAGATCAGCCGGTTGGTCAGCCAGGCGTCGGGATGATCCGGCTTGGCGCGGATCACCAGGAAGCGCTGCTGCGGGAAGACATCCTCGATCTTGAGGTGGCCGAGCTGGGCGATCTCGCGCTTGGCGGCGTTGAGGAAGGGAAAGTTGCCATCCCTGGTGATCAGGTCGGCATGGCTCTGGATCCAGGTCTGCAGCCAGACCTTGTCGACATCGGTCAGGTTGCGGTTCGGCTCGGCATCGCGGATCAGCGCGCGCACCACCATCTCGGCGCGGTGCTCGAGATAGCCCGAGGCCTCGACCCAGGAGGCACGCGGCAGCTCGATGCGGCCGGTGGTGGCGAGGAACTTGAACACCTTGTCGGCGTCGTTGATCGAGAGATAGCTGACCTGCCACGGCCGCGAACGGCGAAAGCCAGGTGCGGCCGGATCGCTGATCACCGTCGTCATGTCCGGGTCGACGAACACGTAAAGGCCGCCGAAATGGCTGGTCCAGTAGGCGTTGTGGCGGAAGATCACCTGGTCCGGCACCAGCGCGTTCTCGCGGATGTCGCCGCAGATCTTGGCGAGCTCGACCATGCGGGTCAGCATGGCGTTGTCACGCCAGGCGTCAGGCTCCTGCTTCAACCGGTCGACGAGCTTGCCGAGTTCGGCGGCCTTGCCCAACACATCCTCGGCTGACAGCACCTTGAACTCGACCTGGCTGATCGACAGCAGGTCCTCGATGTCGTTGACCTTGGGAACGGAATCCTCGATCTCGCCGTAGATGACGTCCTTGATGGTCAGCGCGTCGATGGCGCGCTGGTTCTTGGACATGAACTCGAACATCAGCTGCGAGGTGTTGGAGAAGGCGGTGTGCACCACCGGCAGGTCGATCTGCGACGGCGTCAGGATGATGAAGCGGCGGTTGACCTCGTTGGGATCGAGATAATCATAGTCGCCGCATTCCTCTGCCACTTCGGGCGAGAAGCCGGTGCGGTCGATCTGGAAGCTCTTCAGCTTGGTCGGCTTCAGGCCGAATGCAGCCAGCGCCTTGTTATAGCGCTGGATCAGATGCGGCTCGTCGACCGTCAGCAGCCGGCCATAGATCAGCTCATTGTCGCGCAGAAGATCGGGTTTCTTGGCGTGGGTCATTGCCTACCTTTAGGCATTCCATAGCCCCTTCTTCTTCATCTCCTCCATCTCGCGCGCGGCCCGTTCGCGCAGGCGGGCGTCGCGCAGCAGCTTTTGCACAGCGGCATCGTCGGACTTGTCGGAATAGCGGAACTCCGAGTCGGCGTAGCGGTTGATCTCCTGCATGACTATGTCCATCGAGAAAGGCCCGCGCAGTTCCTCGATCATCGCTTTCTTCTCGTCGTAGCCCTTGTGCATGAAGGCTTCCGGCTTCTCGAACCAGTCGTCGGGAAGCTCGATGTCCATGGCGCGCATCTTGATGGCGTCGGTGACGTTCTTGATGGCGCGGCCGGTGAAGCGCGGCTCGGCATCCTTGATCAGGTGCAGATAGGTGCCGATGTCGGCCATCGACTTCGGCGCGCCGTTCTCCTTCATGTAGCGTTCGTAGACCTTGATCAGCCCGTCCTCTTGCGGCTTCTCGTGTTCCTCATAGGCCTCGGTCACGGCGCGCTGGATTTCCTGCGCGGCGTAGAGATCGTGGTCGCCGAGCGGGATCTTGTGGTTCTTGCCGGCGAGCAGCACGAAGATGTCGATGTAGTCGTCGCGCGACTGCGGCCCGTCGACCAGCCAGCGGGCACCGGCGCGCTGGCGCAATGCGTCGTCGACATTTTCAGGATAGTTGGAGAACATGCCGAACGAGCAGTTGCCGCGCACCACGGTGGCGGCGCCGGCGAAGGCATCCATCAAAACGCCTGTGATCTCCTGCTGGCCGGCCGAGGCGCGGTCGTCGGAGCGGCGCGCCGCCACCTGATCGATGTCGTCGATGGTGCCGAAGCCGATGACGCGCGGGTTCAGCACATTGTTGATGAACTGGCGGCAGTTCTGGCCCGACTTGCCCTGGTAGGACGAGATCTGGTCGACGCCGAAATTCTCATAGGCGAAGGGATAGCCGGCGACCTGGCAATAGCCGTTGACGAGGCCGGCGATCATCTGGATCAGCGTCGTCTTGCCGGTGCCGGGCGCGCCGTCGCCGATGAAGGTGAACAGGAAGCCGCCGAGCTCGACGAACGGATTGAGTTCGCGCTCGAAGTCGAAGGCCATCAGCATCTTAGCGAGCTTGACCGACTGGTATTTGGCTATGTGGTTGCCGACGACCTCTTCCGGTTTCTTGAAGGTCATCACCAGCGGCTTGGAGCGCTTGCCCGGCGCGACGTCGAAACCATCGAGGGTGAAATCGTCGGCATCGATGCGGATATGGGCGTTCTCGAACGGGCCGATGCCGTCGAAGCGACCCTTGCGCGCCAGAAGCCCGTCGATGGCGACGCGGGCAAAGGCGCGTGCCCTTGTCATCAGGTCGGCGTCGTCAGACGATCCCGAGATTGCCTTGTCAAGGCCGGCGAGGATCGACTTCACCGCATCCTGCGGCGTGTCGAACAGGAAGTCTGGTTCGGGACTATCGTTGGGCGCCTCGCCGTCGCTGTCGATCAGCTGGAACAGATAGGAGGCGAGGCTGAAGGCTGAGATGTAAGCCGACGCCGACAGAAGCTTCTTGAAGGTGGACGCCTCGTCGCCTTCGAGCGGTGCGCGCGTGTTCCTGGCCTGCAGGCTTTCGAGGTCCGAGCCTTCGGCAAAGACGTCCGATATGGCCAGCGCGATCGCCGTGCCGCGCCGGGCGCGAAACAAGAGCGTGTGCTGCGGAATGGTCAGCAGCTGGTCGTCGGGATGGACGGCGCCGACTGTCTTCGACAGCTCGACCTCGCGCGTGCGGCGCACCGAACCGACCGAGACGGTGGAGACGAAGCGGCGGTTGGTGCCGGCAAGTGCTGTGCCGGACTCGCGTGACGGATCCTCCAGCACGACAATGCGGGTGATGAAGCTCTGCGCGGTGGCGCGGTGCTTCTCTATGGCGGCTTCCGGGATGGTGGTCAGGCCGGTATCCATGAAGGGTGCTCCGTGGTGTGACGGTCAGACGTCTGAGATGACCTGTCCGTTGGACAGGATGTGAACCTTGTAGCCGGCAAAAATCTTCTGCGCCTCGCCGGCTGCGTAGAGCGCCTGGTAGGCTTCGTGCGGGATCAGCGCATGGTTTTCGTAGCTCGACACGCCCTGGCGCGCGGCTTCCAGATCGTCGGTGTTGATGAAGAATTCCTGCGTCGTCTTCTCGCTCGAAAACAGCCCCTTGCGGCCGGGTTTCTCGCCCTTGGAGTAGACCTCCTGGATGGTCCAGGTCAGCAGCCAGGCATTTTCCGGCTTGCGCACCTTGGCCAGAACCTCGGTCACCGTCGAATTGTTGTCGGTGATGCCGGCCGAATAGAACGGGCCGAGCACGACGCGACGCAACTGCTTGGGGTGCAGCGGCTCGAAATCCTTGTCGAGGTTGACGGCGATGGTCGCCGGCGACAGCGTATAGGCGGAATTCTTCTCTGTGAAATCGTCGAAACGGTGGGCAAGCTCGGGATTGAGCAGGCCGTCGACCGGCAGCGGAATGTCGATCGTCTCGTTCAGCTTGCCGTTTCTGTCGACGAGCTGGCGGATCATCGCTTCGGAAGAATCCTCCACCGTCACCATATAGACCAGCGGCAGGTTGGCACTGCCGTCGAACGTCGCCCAGTGGACGAGATAATAAGGTCGCGCCGTCTTCGGATTGACCGAGACGTTAGCCGTTTGCGCCAGTGTGAACGGGCCGAACGTGTTCTCGCTTTTCACGTCCTCGAGATAGAGCCGCTCGGCCATCGACTTCTGCAGCGCCTCGGGGAATTCCTTGTGGCGCAGGATGAAGTCGGCCATTTCCTCGCGCAACTCGCCGGCCAGCGGAATGTTGGCAAGCCGCGCATCGGCCTGGCGGCGGTCATTTTCCAGTTCGAGCAGGTTCTGGAAGACCGGGAAGCCACTTTCGGCGCGCGAAATGCGGAACGTGTCCATGAAGCCTAGCCGGTTGCGCCAGCAGGCAAACGACTTGTCGAGCCGGGCAATGTATTCGGCGACGATCTTGGCGACGATGCCATGCCGGTAGAGCGGCGAGCGATCGTCGCGCATGAACACTTCAAGGCCGCTGAGCGCGGCCGTGATGGCGGAGAAATACCGTGCAGCCGCTTCGTTTTCGGGGGTCATGCCTGTGCGCTCGCGGGCAGTCCTGTCACCCCTAAGACTGCACGTAGTTTGCCGAATTGTGCTTCTTCAGCACCTCGTCGAAGCGGCGGGCGAAGGCATCGTCGGCCAGCTTCTTGCGGCGCTGGATGTCGGCGCTGGCGACCATGTTCTTCTCGTGCATCTCGAGCAGGTCGCCGATGTGCTTCTGTGATGCAGCACCGATGCCGGCCATGGTTTCCTCGGCCGTGTTGTCGACCTGGCTGCCCAGCGTGTTGATCTTGTGGGCGACATCCTGCTGCGCGGCGGTCTTCAGCGAATCTTCCAGCGCCTTGTAGAGCACGATGCGCTGCTCGGTATCGATGGTCAGCTTGTTGATCAGCGTCGATTGCGCGGCGATCTGGTTGTTGAGCGAATCAACGAAGGTCTGGAACATCGAGGTGTAGCGCTCGAGCGTCTGGCTTTCGGCCAGCAGTTCCTGCTCCTTGGCCTGCTTTTCGTTGTATTCCGTCGCCAGCTTGGAGCGGTCGCCTTCGAGCTGCGTGCGGTCCTTCTGGCTGGTCGAGGCTGCGATCTTGTTTTCGATGTCGAGCAGCATCGGATTGAGTTCCTCGATGCGCTTCTGCACGGCTTCGAGGTTGGTCATCGTGGTCTTGCGGCGCTCGATGACCTGCGACAGGCTGGTCTCGGAGGTCTTGTAGCGCTGATCGAGGACTTCTTTTTGCGCCTTCAGGATGCCGACGATGGTGTCTGACTTGACCAGCAGTTCCTGCAGATTGCCGGCCAGCGACATGTTGCGGACGCGGTCGGTGCGCATGCGCTGCTTGCTCTGGCTGGAGAAGACGCCGATGAATTTTTCCCAGCCGGTGTAGTTCTTCATGCTCTCGAACTCGGCGCCGAAGACGTTGGTGGCGTCCTCCAGCCCGATGATCAGGTCGGCGATGTTGCCTTCCATCACCTTCTGCTGCTTCAGCACGTCCTCGATGCGGGCGTTCTCGATGTCGAAATTGGCGTCGCCGATCTTCTTGTCGGCGGTGGCGAGCGTATCAAGCACGGTGCCGGACTGCTCGATCTTGGTGCGCATATCCTGCACGACCTGCTTGGTCTTGGCAATTTCGGCGTCGAAATTCTGCAATGTCGCCATTGGGGCCTCCCGCTTCGGCATCACGTCGCTGGTCGCGAACAGCGGCGAATATATGTGGGGCATCCGGGGATTGAAAGACGCAAGACAACACCCGCCTCGAAAACAAAAGAATCCGTCGCGGTCTTGAAAGTTAGTGAAGGTGGGGTCATGGCGTGATTAGCTTGCCGGTTAGGCATAGTTCAGCTGTCATTGAACTTTCATGCGGCAAAGCGATGGCGCACGGATGCCTTTGTATTCGGCAAACCACTGAAGCAATCGTGGCCGCGATATGCGACGCGAAAGCCGGCTTTACAGAACTGACGAACAGCGGATCAGGGCTTGGGATCGGCCTTCAGATAGGCGATGACATTGGCGATGTCGTCGTCCTTGGTCAGGCCGGCAAACGCCATCTTGTTGCCGGGCACTTTCAGCTTGGGGGCCTTGATATACTCGGCGAGATTGGCTTCATCCCACACCAGGCCGGCAGCACCGGCACTCTTCATCGCCTCGGAGTAGTGACCAAGAAAACTCTCGGCGCTACCGGCGGTGCGGCCGACGACGCCCATCAAATGCGGGCCGACCTTGTCGCGGTCGGTGGCCGCTTCATGGCAGGCGATGCACCGGTTGAAGACCTTCTTGCCCAGGGCCGGGTCACCGCCGGCATGGGCGGCAAGGGAGGTGGCAAGGAGAAGAAAGCTGGCGGACGAAGCGGCTCGAAACATGGCTGACCCCGGAGAGCTCTGGCTGTCGGCCTTATAGGGCCGAGGCCTTAACAAACGCTGCATCGTGGCGGGATTGGTATTGCAAGTCAGGCCTGCTGTGCCAGGTCGCGGCGCAGGAAGTCATTCAGCCGTTCGACCGCCGGCGTCATCGACAGAGGGTTGCGCAGGATGCCGATTTCGAGGTCCGGCAGCACCGGAAGCCCTTCATTGCCGCCGATGATGCGCAGCGATGGCGGTACGCTGCGCAGGGCGAGGCCAGCCACCGCGAGTCCTGCTTGGACGACCGCGATCAGGCCAAGCAAAGAGGCGCTGGAATAGGTGCAGCGATAGGAGCGGTCGGCATCGCCAAGCGCCTGCAGGACATTCATCCTCGCGGCGCAGCCTGGTTCGAACAAGGCGACCGGAAGCGGGGCGGTCTCCCATGCCACATGGTTTGGCGAGGCGACCCAGACGAAACGTTCCAGCCGGATCACGTCGAGCGGCTGCTCCGGCAAGCGGGTGACGATGGCGAGATCCAGCCGTCCCTCGGCCAGCGTCTTCACCAGCGCCGTCGATTGTTCGCAGATCAGTTCCACCGTCACCAGGGGATGCTCCGCCGCAAAGCGCGACAGCACCGGCGGCAAGAGGAAGGCCGCATAGTCGTCCGGCACACCCAGACGGACGCTGCCGGTCTCCTTCGGCTGGGTGACGCTCGCCCATGCCTCATCCGACAGCTTCAGCAACCGGCGCGCATAGATCAGGAAATCCTCGCCGATGGCATTGGGAGTGACCGTTCTGGGGCCACGCACCAGAAGCTGGTTGCCGACCATCTCCTCCAGCCGCTGCATCTGCATGCTGACGGCCGACTGGCTGCGGCCGACCCGAGGTGCTGCATTGGAAAGGCTGCCGCTCTCGACGACGGCGACGAAGGTTTTCAGCAGATTGAGATCGAGTGGCGCGGCCATGCTGCTATCAGCATATCGAATAGATCATTCCAAATCTATTCGCTTGTTTGAAGGCCGCGCCGATGACCAGATGGCTGGAGTACCAGCTGGACGAACACCCATGGCAGACGCATCGACAGCTCGCTTTCCGGCCGCGAGCCTCGCTTTGGCGATGGTGATTGCCGGCACGGTCGGCGCCTTCGTCACGGAATCGGGGCTGCATCCCGTCACCGTCGTCTTCTGGCGGTGCGTGTTCGGCGCGATCTTCCTCTTCGCATGGTGCCTGTTGCGCGGCTATCTGCCGGACCGGACGCTGTCGCCATCCCGGCTTGCCCTTGCAGCACTTGCCGGCGTCTGCATGGTGCTGAGCTGGACGGCCTTCTTCGCCGGCTTCGCCATGACGTCGATCGCCACGACGACGATCGTCTATCATGTCCAGCCGTTCTTCGTGGTCCTGATCGGCGTGGCCTTCCTGAGGGAACGCATCTCGCTCGACCAACTGTTGTGGATGTTCGGGGCGTTTGTCGGGGTCGTGCTGGCCAGCGGCCTCGTCGTCGCGCACGCCCATGCCGATGCCAGCTGGGCGCTGGGCATTGCGCTGACGCTGGGCGCCGCCCTGCTCTATGCCGTTGCAACGATCCTGGCCAAGGGCCTTGGCCGGCAGCGCGCGGAGATCACCGTGCTTTGCCAGACGGTGGTGGGCATCGTCATGCTCGCCCCGTTCGCTGACATCGGCCAACATATTGCGCCTGCGTCATGGGGCTGGCTGCTCGGCATCGGCGTGCTGCACACCGGCATTGCCTATGTGTTGATGAATTCGGCCTTCCCACGCTTGACGACACCGGTGATCGGCGTGATCACCTTCATCTACCCGGTCGTCGCCATCATCGTCGACTGGGCGATCTATGGGCATCCGCTCGGACCGGCGCAGGCTGCCGGCATGGCGCTGATTGCACTGGCGACGCTTGGTGTGCGGCTTGGTTGGCGGTTTCCGAAGTGGCGTGTCTCGGCGCTTCCCTCGGGAATTGCTCCAAAACCAAGAGATAGAGTCAGCCCTTGATAAAGCCGATGAAGTCGTCGGGCGCGGCGCGGCCCATCTCTTCCTCCCAGTGGCGGCGGCAGAGTGAGACATAGACGTCCTTGCCGATCGCCACCTGTTCGCCTTGCCTGGCCACCTTGCCGTCGGGGCCGAGGCGCACGACCATCGTAGCCTTGCGGCCGCAGCGGCAGATGGTGCGCACTTCGCGCAAATCGTCGGCTATGGCCAGCAGCGCGCGCGAGCCGGAAAACAGCTTGCCCTGGAAATCGGTGCGCAGGCCGTAGCACATGACCGGAATGTTCAGGCGATCGGCTATACGGGCGAGCTGCCAGACCTGCTCCTCCTCGAGGAACTGCGCCTCGTCGACAAAGACGCAATGGACAGATGTATGCGCGTGGTGATCAGCGACGCGGGCGAACAGATCGTCTCCGTCGCGGAACATCTCGGCTTCCGTCTCCAGGCCGATGCGCGACGAGATCAGGCCGGTATCGCCCTTGCGGTAGTGGCCGGCGACGAACAGCATCGTGCCCATGCCGCGCTCGCGATAATTATACGATGCCTGCAACAGCATCGTCGTCTTGCCGGCATTCATCGTCGCATAGTGGAAGTACAGCTTGGCCATGCCGCTCTTTTAAGCCGAGTTGGCCTGATACGGGGAGGGGCCGCCGCCGGCATTCCCCTGAAAAAGCCGACCCGCCCCTGAAAAAGCTGTCTGGCACGACAAAAGCGCCTGATGTGTCGCTGATTGGCCAGCCCGCGCCGTTGATCGTGATTGCCTTAACGCTTGAATCCACACCAGAATGGTGTTTGGCTGACGAAACAAGGCGGGCAGAGAAACCGTGACTACGCTTCGCCAAAGAATCACAATGGGAGAATATCTATGTCGCGCATGAATTCCTTCGTCGCCGGCCTCGGCCTGGCGGCTTTTTTGTCCACGAGCGCTGCCTTTGCCGGTGATCCGGCAAGCTGCAAGGCGGTGCGCCTTTCCGATGTCGGCTGGACCGACATCCAGGCGACGACCGGCATCGCTTCGGTGCTGCTGACCGCGCTCGGCTACGAGCCGCAGACGATCCAGCTGTCGGTGCCGGTGACCATGGCGTCGCTGAAGAACAAGGATCTCGACGTCTTCCTCGGCAACTGGATGCCGTCGATGACCAACGACATCAAGGACTACACCGCCGACGGCTCGGTCGAGACGATCAGCACGAACCTGACCGGCGCCGGCTACGGCATTGTCGTGCCGACCTATGTCGCGGATGCCGGTGTCAAGTCGCTGACCGATATCGGCAAGTTCAAGGACAAGTTCAACGGCAAGATCTACGGCATCGAGGCCGGCAATGACGGCAACCGCATCATCCTCGACATGATCAAGAACCCGAAGGACAATCTCGAAGGCTTCGAGTTGGTCGAATCCTCGGAGGCCGGCATGCTCACGCAGGCCGAGCAGTCGATGAAGAACAATGAGTGGATCGCCTTCCTCGGCTGGACGCCGCATCCGGTGATGGGCGCCATGAAGATCACCTATCTCGACGGCATGGGCGACAGCGGCTTCGGCGCCGCCACCGTCTTTACCAATGTGCGCAAGGGCTACACCACCGAGTGTCCGAATGCCGGCAAGTTCATCGCCAACCTCAAGTTCAACCTGGACATGGAAGGCCAGATGATGGACGCGATCCTCAAGGGCGGCGACGCCAACACGGTGGCGGCCGACTGGCTGAAGAAGCACCCGGACGCGGTTGCCCCGTGGATCGCCGGCGTAACCACCTTCGACGGTGGCGACGCGGCCGCTGCCGTCAAGACCGCGCTCGGAAGCTGAGCCGACTGAATTCGGCAAAGCCGAACCAGGAAGGGCAGCCATCTTAGAAAAGGCTGCCCTTTTTCATATCCTGTGACAAGATGACGTTGCTACCGTTGAGGCCGAGGGCAGGGCGGTCTCCTGCACGAGAGGGGCGATATGGATCCGATTTCGAAATTCATGGTCGATCACAAGATTCCGATCGGCGCCTGGGGAAAGGCGTTTTTCGGTTTCCTCACCGACAATTTCGACACTGTGTTCAGGGCCTTTTCGAATGGCCTCAATTTCCTGCTCGACGGGCTGGTCAACATCCTGCTGATGGTGCCGCCGGTGCTGCTGGCGCTGATCATCGCCGTCATCGCCTGGCTGCTGCAGCGCTCGCGGCCGCTCGCCATCGGCGTCTTTCTCGGCCTGATCTTCATCATCAACCAGAACCTGTGGAAGCAGACGGTGCAGACGCTGGTGCTGGTCGTCGCGGCCGCTGCCATGGCCATGGCCATCGGTGTGCCGCTCGGCATCTGGGCGGCGCACAAGCCGAAGGTCTATCGCGTGATGCTGCCGGTGCTCGACCTGATGCAGACGCTGCCGACCTTCGTCTACCTGATCCCGGTGCTGACGCTGTTCGGTCTCGGCAACGCGCCCGGCCTCATCGTCACCATCATCTTCGTCATTCCGACCGCGGTCAGGCTCACCCATCTCGGTGTGGTCTCGGTCCCGAAGTCGATCGTCGAGGCGGGCGAGGCTTTCGGCGCCACCAAGAGCCAGCTGCTGTGGAAGGTGGAATTGCCCTCGGCGCTGCCCACCATCATGGCCGGTCTGACGCAGTCGATCATGCTGTCGCTGTCGATGGTGGTGTTCGCCGCACTGATCGGCGCCGGCGGCCTTGGCACCGAGATCAACCGGGCGCTCGGCTCACGCCGCATCGATCTCGGGCTTGAGGCTGGCCTGGCAATCGTCGTGCTCGCCATCGTGCTCGACCGGATGACCCGAATTGCGGTTGGAGGCAAGAAATGACCGTCGCCGTCGATTTCAGGAACGTCGATATCGTCTTCGGCGCCGACCAGGCCGGATCGCTGGCGATGATCGATGCCGGCGCCAGCCGCGCCGAGATCCTCGAAAAGACCGGCAATGTCCTCGGCTGCGCAGGCGCCAGCCTGACCGTGAACGAGGGTGAGATCTCCGTGCTGATGGGCCTCTCCGGTTCGGGCAAGTCGACATTGTTGCGGGCGGTCAACCGGCTCAACGTGGTGTCGCGCGGCCAGGTGCTGGTCAAGGATGGGGACAAGACCGTCGATGTCGTCACTTGCGACCAGGCGACCTTGCGGCGGCTGCGGCAGAAACAGGTGGCGATGGTGTTCCAGCAGTTCGGCCTGCTGCCCTGGCGCACGGTGGAGGAAAATGTCGGCCTCGGCCTCGAACTCGCCGGCGTGCCGGAAGCCGAGCGCAAGGAGCGCGTGCAACGCCAGCTCAAGCTGGTCAATCTCGACCAGTGGTCGAAGAAATACGCGCATGAGCTGTCGGGCGGCATGCAGCAGCGCGTCGGCTTGGCCCGCGCCTTCGCAACCGAGGCGCCGATCCTGTTGATGGACGAGCCGTTCTCGGCGCTCGACCCGCTGATCCGAACCAAGCTGCAGGATGAGTTGCTGCAGCTGCAGGCCGAATTGAAGAAGACCATCATCTTTGTCAGCCACGACCTCGAGGAGGCGCTGAAGATCGGCAGCCACATCACCATCATGGAGGGCGGCCGCATCGTGCAGACCGGCGCGCCGGAAGATATCGTGCTGCGCCCGGCCAACGACTATGTCCGCGACTTCATCGCCAATGTGAACCCGCTATCGGTGCTGACCGCCTGGAACGTGATGCGCGACCGTCGCGATCTGGAGCATGGCGACAATGGCTGGGTGTGGCTCGACCGGCGCAAGACGACGCGCTTCAAGATCGACGATCACGGGCTGGTGGCGGCGGCCGAACGCGACGGCAAGCCGGCGGTCTGGGTGTCATGCGCCGACGTCGAGGGCCAGCCGGAGGAACTGGCGCAGGTGTTCTGGGCCAATCCCGGCACCTCGCTGAAAACCGTGATGCTGGCCATGCACCGTTCGCAGACTGCACCGGTGGCACTGTTCGATGATCAATCGCGATTTGTCGGCGCCATCGGCATCCGCGATGTGTTGAGCGCGGTGCTGCGGCGGTAGGAGCCGCGAGGCTCCAGGACCATCGGCGATCAGGGAAGGCGCTTTGGAGAGGATTTGGGGTTGGTTGTCTAAACCGGGGACCGCGCAGACGGCACTCGGAATACTGCTGGTGGTTGCGATGCGATCGATCCTGGAGTTTTTCAGGATTGGCGGTGCGACCGGCACGCAGCTGAGTGCACATCAGCTCCTTTATATTGAAGGGACGCTGGCAGCGATCACCGCCGCGTTGGTGGTTCTTGTCCTGCATGCATTCGGGCGGCACGGTTGGGCGACCCTCTTCAGCCTGGCAACAATAGTTGCCCTGTTGGCATGGAAGATCGCCGTCATCCGTTGAAAACGGCAAAACATCCCTGGTTCGTGCCGGTCTTGATATCTTGCTGCCGGTTTCCTGGGTTTCGGGAATGCTGCTAAAGCGCTGCGTTGCAGGGCCGGCACTTTAGGCCCGGCATTAAGCCGCCAGCGGCAGGCGCAGTTGCGTCAGCAGGCCACCGCCCGGGTTGTTGGACAGGCTGATCTCGCCGCCGGCGGCGCGCGCGATGTTGCGGGCAATCGTCAGGCCGAGCCCAAGACCACCGGTCTGGCGGTTACGCGATTGTTCGAGGCGCACGAAAGAGCCGAACACGGCGTCGATCTGGGCTTGGGGTATCCCAGGCCCTTCGTCGCGGATGGTGAGCAGGATCATGTTTTCCGACCGGCGCAGGCTGAGATGCGCCTTCTTGCCGTAGGTGACCGCGTTCTGCACCAGATTGGTGACGCAGCGCTTGAGCGCGACCGGCCGCGCCATGCAGATGAGGCCGCGCGAACGGGTATCGTCGTCGAAGGAAACGTCGTCATAGCTGTCGGCGATCGATTCCACGAGCGACCAGAAGTCGATACGTTCGTTCTTCTCCTCCGTCACCTCGAAGGTGGCGAAGTCGATCACCGAGCTGGCGATGCTTTCGACATCGGCGAGATCGTGCGCCAGCGCCTCGCGAACCGCCGACTTGCGCAGCAGCTCCAGGCGCAGGCGCATCCTGGTCATCGGCGTGCGCAGGTCATGCGCCAGTGCCGCCGCCAGATGCTCGCGGTCCTCGACATATTCGCGCAACCGGGTCTGCATGGCGTTGATCGCCTTGGCGGCGGCACGGACCTCGCGGCTGCCGCCTTCAGCGATTGGCGGGCTCTTCAGGTCCTTGCCGATCCGGTTCACGGCCGTTTCCATCATACGGTAGGGCGCCGTAAGCCGGCGCAGCGACCAGATCGACATGATCACCACCAGGCCGGCGATCAGCGAGTAGAGCGGCAGGCTGTCAAAGCTCAGGATCGGACCGACCGGCGTGATCGGCTCGGTGAAGTTCAGCCATTGGCCGTCGGCGAAGCGTAGCGACGCCGTCAATTTGTCGCTCTGGGCGAAGTCGGCTGCCAGCACCAGAAGGTCGCGCTCTACCTGGCCGATATCGGGTCCCGGCGCCGTGCCGTTGGCGTCGTCGGCCTCGCGCGTCGCCGGATCGCGCCGCACGCGTGCATCTGTGATGCCGAACTTCGACAGCCGGCCAACGAGAATGTCTTCGAGCTCGGCCAGTTGGTCGTCGCTTGCGATCGACGAGGTGACCGCCGGCGTGTCCGAGACGGTGAGCGCGTAAGTCGAGTTGAACAGGCCGGTCGCCGTCGCCTTGCGTTGGTCCGGACTGGCGTCATGCATCAGCTGCACCAGCGAGAAGGCACGGTCGTTGAGGCGATAGAGGTCGACGACGTCGTTGGCGGCGGCACGGTCGCGCGACACAATGTAAAGGGTCGCGACCTGGCTGATCAACAGGCCGGCGATGACGATCAGCAGCACCCAGACAGGCAGGGTCTGCGGCAGGAAACGTCTCATTCGGAAGTCGTCTCGGGCAAGAACTGATAGCCGCCGCTACGCACGGTCAGGATCAGCTTGGGCGTTTTCGGGTCGTCTTCCATCTTGCGCCGCAACCGGCTGACCAGGATGTCGATGCTGCGGTCGAAGGAGTAGTCGCTGTCGCCGCCGGAGAGTTCGATGAGCTGGTCGCGGGTCAGCACACGCTGCGCGCTCTTGACGAAGGTCTGCAGCAGGTTGAATTCGGCCATGGTTAGCTCGACCCTGACATCGTCGGGTGCGATCAGCCGGCGGCGCGAACAGTCCATCGTCCAGCCGGCGAAGCGGTAGATCTGCTTGGTGGTGGCGCGCTTGGGCTCGGCGGCGCCATTGCGCCGCAGCACGGCGCGGATGCGCGCCAAAAGCTCGCGCGGGTCGAAGGGTTTGGGCACATAATCGTCGGCGCCCATCTCCAGACCGACGACGCGGTCGGTCGTCTCGGTGACGGCGGTCAGCATGATGATCGGCGTCGAATACTGGGCGCGCAGGTCGCGGCACAGCTCCAGCCCGCTCTTGCCGGGCAGCATCACGTCGAGGACGATGAGATCCACCTGCGTGCGGCGCAGGATGGTCTCCATCTCGATGCCGTCGGCGGCAACCGAGGTGTGCAGGCCCCGCTTCTGGAAGAATTCCTGCAGCAGGTCGCGGATGCCCTTGTCGTCGTCGACGATCAGTATGTGTGCGTCGGATTTCACAGCAGCCCTGTCATTGTTGATTGCCAAGCCGTTCTGTCGCAACCCACACGATAGAATTCAGGCCATATGTTGGCCAGTGGTGATGATGGGTTCACACCGGCTTTCTCAGACACAATCCAGAAACAAAATTCTACAGTTCAGAAAAACTCCTGAAAAATTTCAAAGGCATAACTGATCTCGTGGCGGTCAGGTCATCGGCTGCGACGCTAGTCTCCGGGTTTACGGATAAACCGATGCCAAGGTTGTCGATCAGTTTGTTGGGTGCGTTGCTGGGCCTTGGCCTGGTCACTGCCGCTGTCGGACAATCGGACGCAAAGGTGACGCCCACAACCCGGAGCGAACGGTGCGCCAATCTCAGCCACCAATTTGATGAAGCCCTCGAAACCCACGCCACGGCAACGCAGGTCACCGCGGCAAAGGCACTTCAGAGAAAGGGCAACCGGTACTGCGCCGCCAAGAAACAGGCACAGGGCATCCGGATGCTCGCCAACGCTTTGAAGCTGCTTGGAGTGACACCGAACGACCCGGTTCAGTGACATCAGAAATTCGACCCGCATAAAAAGGAAATGAAGCCATGAAAAAGTCCCTCCTGTCCGCCCTCGGCCTCTCCGTTGCTCTCGCCTTCTCGATGCCGGTTCTCGGCAACGCAGCCGCCACCACGACCGCTGCCCCGGCTGCTGCCACCACGACCACCGCCCCGGCTGCTGCCGCGACGACCACCGCTCCGGCCAAGGCTGCTCCGAAGAAGGTCGCCAAGAAGACCGTCTGCAAGGTGACCAAGAAGCACAAGTGCCCGGTCAAGAAGGCGCCCGCGAAGGCGGCCCCGAAGGCTGCTCCGAAGAAGCCCTGATCAGCTTCGAGGTCAGTTCTAGCAAGGCCGTTCCAGCCGTAAATCGGCTGGGGCGGCCTTCTGCCAAGTGCATGGTCGATGAGCTGAACACCGGCGGCTTCCAGCCACGCAACTCGATTGTGCTTAACCCGTTTGCAACGCCGGCCGTGTAGGGCAATCCGCATGAAGAAGCGGCTTTCGTCCATTTTGCGTTCGATGGTGCTCGGCGGCCTGGTGGCCACCGGCGTCGCCAGGGTGCTGATCCTGTTCACAGCCAGCCCGGTGCCCGATCCGGCCAGCGGGCGCACCGAACCTTCGCTGTTTGCGCCTGCGATTTCCACCAATTGGGACTACATCACGCCGGCACAGACCTGGCTGCTAATCGCGCTGACCGGAGCGACGCTGGTCTGCGTTGCCGCGTGGCCGATCGCGGCATGGCTGGAACGCCGGGCCGATGCGGGCGCAAATCGCCGCATCTTTGGCCGCGAGGGCCGTTGAACGGCAACCGACACTTTCCCACATGACGGTGAATGGCCGCGCCTGCCGGACATCGGCTTCGTGCGTCTATCAAAATGGACGACTGCTGTCGCTGGTGCCAGAATGGCGGCAAGGTCGCTTACGCAAAATTGTCGGTTCCGATGCCTGAAATCACCACAAACCCGCGCGTCCAGGTCAAGCCGCAGGTCGAACGGCCGAAGCTCTACAAGGTCATCCTCATCAATGACGATTTCACACCGCGCGAATTCGTGGTGACGGTGCTGAAGGGCGAGTTCAAGCTCAGCGAAGACCAGGCGCACCGGGTGATGATCACCGCGCACCGGCGCGGCGTCTGCGTCGTCGCCGTCTTCACCAAGGATGTCGCCGAGACCAAGGCGACGCGCGCCACCGATGCCGGCAAGGCCAAGGGCTATCCGCTGATGTTCACGACCGAGCCGGAGGAGTAGCCTACCGTCCCTCGCGGTACCACATCGAACCCATAGCTAAAAGCAGCAGGCCGAGACCGAGGAAGCCGCCGAACAGCGGCACGCGCGAGACGGCCTTGAGCACGCTGTCGTCCGTCGTGCGCAGGCCGATCCAGTCGCTGCCGGACGCAGCACCAGCCGAGCGCACGGGCACGATGGAAGGCAGCGTCACGTCGCTGCCAAGGGCCGTGGATGGCGCCAGCCGGCGCACGCTGCCGCCGGTGGCTTCCGCTGGCGCCTTCAGCCGGTTTTCGGTGGAAATGACATCGGCGAATTCCGGTGCGTTGACCGGGCCGACATGGGCGAGCGCCGTCAGGTCGCCATTGGCGACCTGGTAGAGGCCGATCTCGCTGGTCTCGACGCTGCCGAGGAAGACGCCGGGTTCGGATTTCTCGAGCTTGACGGTCAGTGTCTTGCCGGATGGGGTGATGATCTGCGCGGGGCCGGGATCGTCGGCCATCGTCTGGCGGCGAATTTCCAGCACCATGCCGCGGCCGTCGGCGGTCAGCCGCTCCTCCTCGAGCTCGGGCTCCTTCATCAGCCAGTGCGCAATGCGCCGGTAGAGCTGGACATGCGGGCCGCCGCCCTCGAAGCCGCGCGCCCACAGCCAGCCCTGGTCCGACAGAAGCATGCCGACGCGGCCTTCGCCCTTGCGGTCGAGCAGGAGCAGGGGTCGGTTGTCGGCGCCCTTCATCACCACTTCGCCTTCGGGATTCTGCACGCCGATGGTGCGGAACCAGCGGCTCCAGTGCGGCGGCTCGCTGGCCGAACCATCCAGCCCGCGCGTCACCGGGTGGCGCTGGCCAAGATCGGTGAGGCGCGGATAGAAGGCCTTGTCGACAACCTCGCCGGTCGGCATCGCCGGCAGGGCCGCCATCAGCGGTGTGCGTGCGATCGAGCTTTCGCCGGCATATTCGGGGCCGGCCGCAATCAGCAGCGCACCGCCCTTTTCGACATATTCGGAGATGTAGTCGTAATAGAGGATCGGCAGCACGTCACGGTGCTGGTAGCGGTCGAAGATGATGAGGTCGAAATCCTTGATCTTCTCGACGAACAGCTCGCGGGTCGGGAAGGCGATCAGCGACAATTCGTTGATCGGCGTGCCATCCTGCTTCTCCGGCGGCCTCAGGATGGTGAAATGGACGAGGTCGACCGAAGCATCGGATTTCAAGAGGTTGCGCCAGGTGCGCTCGCCCGCATGCGGCTCGCCGGAGACGAGCAGCACGCGCAGGTTCTCGCGGATACCGTCGATCAGCGCGATGGCGCGGTTGTTGGTGTCGGTCAATTCGCCCGGCTCGCGATCGATGGCGAGTTCGACGATGTTGCGGCCGGCGCCCGGAATGGTCACTTGCAGCGGCATAGCCTGGCCGACGGTGGCGTGCTCGACCGCCACCTGCTCGCCATTGACCGAAACGCGCACATCGACCGGGCCAGTCTCGTTTTCGGTCGAGATGACGCGGTAGGTCATGTCGAGCGGCTTGCCGACAAGGCCGAAGCGCGGCGCGTTCTCGAAGCGGATGCGACGATCCTTCTCGTGATCGTTGCCGGTGATCAGCGCATGCAGCGGGGCGTTGAAATCGGGAGCGCCCGGGGGGGCGTCATGGACCTCGCCATCGGTGATCATGATAGCGCCGCCGATGCGTGACGGCGGCACGTCGCGGAAGGCGCCTTCGAGCGCGCCGAACAGCCGTGTTTCGGTGCGCTCCTCGGCGGCTTCGGATTTGCCGGCCTCGACGACGCGCACGTCGAACTGCTTGAAGCGGCCAAGACGCTGCTGCAGCCCGGCCAGCGCCTCGTCGGTTTGCTTGGTACGGTCGCCGATGTCCTGGCTCTGGCTGCGGTCGACAATCAGCGCGACGACGCTTTTCAGCGGCTCGCGCTCCTCGTTGAGGAACACCGGGTTGAACAAGGCGGCGGCGAGCGCCAAAAGGGCGATGAAGCGGAAGACCGAGCCGCGCTGGCGAAACCACAGGCCGACCAGTGCCAGCAGCGCCAACGGCACCAGCGCCAAGGCCAGCAAGGGCCAGGAGATCAGCGGTTCGAAGGAGATCGACCAGTTCATCTCTTACCCTCCCCTTTGTGGGGAGGGTTTATCCGCGACCGGAGTGCACCAAACAAACTCATCTTACTGCCCCAGCCGTTCGAGCAGTATGGGCACGTGCACCTGGTCGGATTTGTAGTTGCCGGTCAGCATGTACATCATGATGTTGACGCCGGCGCGCAGTGCGTAGATGCGCTGCATCGGGTCCGCCGGCACGGTCGGCAGCAGCGGGTCGCCATTCTCGTCGACCGCCCAGGCGCCGGCGAAATCATTGGCGGTGATCATGATCGGCGAAACGCCGTCGCCGGTGCGCACCGGCCGGTTCTCGGCATTGCTGGCGTCGAGCGACGCCTCGACCCACAGCGGGCTGCCGGCGAAGCGGCCGGGGAATTCGGGCAGAATGAAGAAGGATTTGGTCAGCACATGATCGGACGGCACCGGCTCCAGCGGCGGCACGTTGAGGTTGCCGAGGATGTCGCGCAGCCGCTCCGTCGCCGGGCTGGTCGAATCGGCGCCGATGCCATTGGCGAACTGGTCGCGGGTGTCGAACAGCACCGTGCCGCCCTGCTGCATATAGGCGTCGATGCGGGCGATGGCGGCCGGGCTCGGCATTGGCGCGGCCGGATCGATCGGCCAGTAGATCAGCGGATAGAACGACAGCTCGTCCTTGGAGATGTCGACACCGGCCGGCGCGCCCGGTTCGAGTGCCGTCTTCTCGACCAGGAAGCGGGTCAGGCCCTCGAGCCCGGCGCGGCTGATCGAATCGTCGCCCGGCACGCCGGTCAGCACATAGGCGATGCGGGTCTTCGAAATCGCCTCTATGGCAACCTCGTCGCCAGGCTTGGCATCGTCGGCGCGGGCAAGATCGGCATGGCCGAACAAGGCACCGAGCGCAATCAGCACCGCGGCGGTGGTTGCCACGGCACCGGCACGGCGCGGCCGGCGCGAAAACAGGCCGCCCATCCAGAACACCGCCAGCGTATCGAGCAGCATCAGCGCCAGGGCTGCCACGACCAGCGCGCCCTTCAAATTGCGCGATTCGTCAAAGGCATATTGGATCGATGTGACCGGAATAGTGATCTGCGGGCGCGCCAGCGGGGCCAGCGTGCTGTCGGCTTCAAGCAAATTGTGGGCAAACACGCCCGTCTCGGAACCATAGAGTCCGGGCGGGTTTTCAAAAGTCACCGGCAGGGCACCGGCGCCCGGCACCAGCGGCCGCGCGTCCGGCGTCGGCGGCACCAGGGTGCCGTCGGCTGATATCATGCGGTAGGGCGCCAGCGAGGTGGCGGCGGCTTCGGCATTGGCGATCGCCGCGCCCTGGTTGCGTGACAGCTGCACGATACGGCGCAGCATCTCGACGAAGCTGCCCGAGATCGGCAGGTTCGACCAGGTCGCCTCGGGGGTGACGTGGAACAGCACCAGCGTGCCCTTGCCTTTCTTCAGTCCGGTGACCAGCGGCGTGCCGTCGGCAAGAGCCGCCCAGGTGCGTTCGACGATGTCGGGCGTCGGCTCGGCCAAGACCTGCCTGGTGACGGTGACTTCGGTCGGCGGAGCGAGATCGGCAAACGGGCCGGCCTTGGGGAATTCGGTGACCGGCTGTGGCGACGTCCATGACAGCGCGCCGCCGAGCGAACGCTCGCCGGTGCGCAGGCGGACCGGCAGCAGGTCGTCGTCATTGCCGGCGGCGGCCAGTCGCGAACCGGCGAAACGCACCAGCGTGCCACCATTGTCGACCCAGTCGACCAGCCTCTGCCGGACCTGTGCGGGAATGGTGCCGATGTCGGCCATGATGATCATCGCCGGCTTCTGATCGAGGATCTGCGGGATGGCGTCGGCGAGGTCGGCGCTGGCGGGTTCGACGAGATCGGCGAAGGGCTGCAGCGCGCGCCTGATGTAGTAGAGCGGCGACAAAAGCGGCTGCGCCTGGTCGGCCTCGGCCTGCGACAACAGCCCGACGCGGCGGCGCTTGGAGCTTTCGTCGAGGACGCGGACGGCACCTGCCTGGCGCTCGCCGTCGAGCGCGATCGAAGCGAAGTCGTTGCGCAGCTCGAACGGCACCGCCATGGTGCCGGTGGCGGTGGTTTCGCCAGGCGAAAAGGTCAGCGTCGCATCGGCGATGCGGCGGCCCTTGTCGTCGAAGGCGCCGGCGGTGACCTGCGCCGGGGCAGGGTCACCCGGCGCGCGAATGGCGGTTAGCGCAAAGCCGTCGACCTGGTTATCGGCGGCGGTCAGGCCGGTCAGCGACAGCCTGTCGGCGGTTGCCCAAACGACGCGGGCGGCATTCTTCGACAACAGCGTGTTGAAGGCGGCCTCGTCGCCCTTTGCCGCCAGGCCGTCGGCAAGCACGGCGACGCTGGCGCCGGGCAAGGTCTCCAGCACGCCGGCGACGCGGGCATAGACGGTGGGCCGGTCGGTCGGGATCGGCCGCGGCTTGGCGGCGCGCAGCCGGTCAAGAGCGGCGGCGGCATCGAACGGGCCGATCTCCGCATTGGTCTTTTCGGCGGTGAAGGCGATGACGACAGGCACGCCGTTAGAGCCGGCATCGTTGATCAGCCGCTCGGCGGTGGCGACGCGCTTGCCCCAGTCGGCGGCACTGGCCCAATCATTGTCGATGACCAAGGCCAGGGCAGCACCCTCGGCCGGCAGTTTTTCGCGCGGGTTGAAGACCGGGTCGGCCAATGCGGCGACGATGAGCGCCGCCATCAGCAGCCTGAGCAGCGTCAGCCACCACGGGCTCTGCTGCGGCGTCTCCTCGCGCTTCAGCACGCGGGCCAGGATCTTCAGCGGCGGGAAGATTTCGGTCTGCGGCTTGGGCGGCGTCAGCCTGAGCAGCCACCAGATCACCGGCAGCGCCAGCAGGCCCCATAACACCATGGGGGCGCCAAAAGAGAGCGGCAGCCAGCTCATGCGACAGCCGCCTTTCCGATGGAGGGGCCATCGGCGGTCATCGCCATGTGCAGGCGCACCAGCGCATCGGAGGCCAGCCGGTCGGTGTGGTTGACGGTAAAGCTCCAGCCGAGCCGCTTGCACCAGGCGGCCAGTTCCTGGCGGCGGGCGGTGTAGAGCAGGCGATACTCGTCACCCAGCATTTCGGCGCGGCCAGCGGTCAGCTTGTCGCCGGTCTCGGGATCGGTGAATTCGGTGCGGCCGGCGTAGGGAAAGGTCTCCTCGGCCGGATCGGCAACCTCGATCAGATGCGCGCGCACGCCGTGGCGGGCGAGCACGTCGAGCCAGGCCATCGTCTCCTCGACGGGATCGAGGAAATCGCTGACGACAACGATGTCGCAGAAGCGCCTGATGTCGGACAGGTCGGGCTTTGCCGGCAGTTCGCCGGCATGCATCAGCTGGGCGGCGATGCGCTCGGCGCCGTTGCGGGCGGTGAACGGATCGGTGAGGCCGGGCCAGGCTATGCGCTCGCCGCTGCGCGACAACAGTTCGGCCATGGCCAGCGCCAGCACCAGCGCGCGCGATTGCTTGGAAACGCTGGCGCCGGTCGACTTGTAAAGCATCGACGGCGAGGGGTCGGCCCATAGCCAGACCGTATGGGCGGCTTCCCATTCGCGGTCGCGCACATAGGTGTGGTCGTCGCGCGCTGAGCGGCGCCAGTCGATGCGTGAGGCGTCGCCTTCGACATAGGGCCGGAACTGCCAGAAATTCTCGCCGATGCCGCGCTTGCGGCGGCCATGCCAGCCCGCGATCACCGTGTTGACGATGCGTCGTGCCTCGACCAGCAGGTCTGGCACAAGCGAGGCCCGCAACCGACCACGGGCGAGCGCGTCGCGCGTCGCAACCGGTGCCTGGAGCTCGCCAATACGCGCCATCAGATACCTTTGGCCAGTTTCGCCACCACGTCGCGCACGCTGGTGCCTTCGGCGCGGGCGGCGAAGGTCAGCGCCATGCGATGCTGCAGCACCGGCTCGGCCAGCGCACGCACATCGTCGATCGAGGGCGCCAGCCGTCCGTCGTAAAGCGCGCGCGCCCTTGTGCATAGCATCAGCGCCTGGCTGGCGCGCGGGCCGGGGCCCCAGGCGACATGCTTGTCGGTCTCGGCATTGCCCTGGCCGGGACGCGCCGAGCGCACCAGCGTGAGGATCGCCTCGACGACGCTTTCGGGCACCGGCATGCGGCGGATCAGCGTCTGGATTTCCTTCAGCCGCGCCGGCTGCAGCACGTTCTGGGCCTTGGCGTCCTCGATGCCGGTGGTCTCCAGCAGGATGCGGCGCTCGGCCTCGATTTCGGGATAGAGGATGTCGACCTGCATCAGGAAGCGGTCGAGCTGGGCCTCGGGCAGCGGATAGGTGCCTTCCTGCTCCAGCGGGTTCTGCGTTGCCAGCACATGGAAGGGCGCCGGCAGGTCGTAGCGGGCGCCGGCAATGGTGACATGGTATTCCTGCATCGCCTGCAGCAGCGCCGACTGGGTGCGCGGCGAGGCGCGGTTGATCTCGTCGGCCATCAGAAGTTGGGCGAAGATCGGCCCGGAGATGAAGCGGAAGGAACGCTTGCCGATCTCGTCCTGCTCCATCACTTCGGAGCCGAGGATATCCGACGGCATCAGGTCCGGCGTGAACTGGATACGGCGCGAATCGAGGCCGAGCACGATGCCCAGCGTTTCGACCAGCTTGGTCTTGGCGAGGCCCGGCACGCCGACCAGCAGCGCATGGCCGCCGGCCAGCAGCGCCACCAGCGTGCGCTCGACGACGCTCTCCTGGCCGAAGATGACCCGGCCGACCCCGTCGCGGATTCTGGAAATATCCGCCAGCGCCTTCTCGGCCTCGGCGATCATGTCCTTCTCGCTGATCGGGCTTTCCTTGACCATCACGCTCATGCCGCATCGATCCTCGTGGTTGGAAATACCAGCCTGCAGCATACCATGACTGCCGCGATTCGGCCTCGCCTAGCGTCTGCATTTGAACTTAAATCACAGACTTAGGCTGACAAGCGGAACAACAGTGACTATTTCGTGACCATGACGGGACCCTTGGAACATCGTGAAGAAAGCCTGACTGATGCCACCGAGGCGCGGGGGCTCGAGGCGCTGATCTCGCGCGCGGCCCGCGCCGGCAAGGGCGCAGCACCCGTCGAGCGCTGGAATCCGGACTTTTGCGGCGATCTCGACATGGAGATCAAAGCCGACGGCACCTGGTTCTATTTGGGCACGCCGATCGGCCGCATGCCATTGGTGCAGCTTTTCTCCTCGGTGCTGCGCAAGGACGAGGACGGCAAGACCTATCTGGTGACGCCGGTGGAGCGAGTCGGCATCCGCGTCGCCGATGCGCCCTTCATCGCCGTCGAGATGGATGTTTCGGGTGACGGCGACGCGCGGATCATCACCTTCCGCACCAATGTCGGCGATGTCGTCGAGGCCGGGCCGGAGCGGCCGCTGCGCTTTGTCGATGAGCACGAGACCGGTGGCCTGAAGCCCTATGTGCTGGTGCGCGGCCGGCTGGAGGCGCTGGTGGCGCGGCCGGTGATGTATGAGCTGGTCGGGTATGGCGAGGAGATCGAGATCGGCGGCAAGACGATGTTTGCCGTGCGCTCGAAAGGCGCGGTGTTCCCGATCATGCCGGCGGACCAGTTGAAGCGGCTGAGCGCGTGATGGACCAGATGTCGCCGGCGCCGTTTTCATCAGCGGATTTTCGCGCGCGCTTTGCCGCGCAGCCGGATGCGCATGCCGGTGACGATTATGGCGACCATCGCTTCAATCCGGGTCATCCGCGCCTTCACCAGGGCAAGGCGTTGCGCGATGCGGCCGTGCTGATCCCGGTGGTCGATCATGAGGGCGATGCGACGGTTCTTTTGACCAAGCGAGCTGAAAAGCTGCGCAACCATTCGGGGCAGGTGGCCTTTCCCGGCGGCACCATAGACCCGACCGATGCCAGTCCGGAAGCGGCGGCGTTGCGCGAGACCTTCGAGGAGATCGGCCTTGCCCCGGATCGCATCGAGATCATCGGCCGCATGCCCGACTATGTCGCCGGCAGCGGCTACCGCATCGCACCGGTGCTGGGCATCGTGCGGCCGGGTTTTGAGCTGGTGCTCAACGCCGACGAGGTCGACGCCGCCTTCGAAGTGCCGCTGCGCTTTCTGATGGACCCGGTCAACCACAAGCGCGACAGCCGCATGTGGAACGATCTCGAATGGTTCTTCTACGACATGCCTTATGGCGACCGGCGCATCTGGGGCGTCACCGCCGGCATCATCCGTACGCTGTATGAAAGGCTCTATGCGTGAGTGTCTCGATCGCGGGCAGGGCCGACTGGCTTACCGACAAGCATCTGCAGCGCCTGCTGGCCGCACTGGCCGAGGGCGGTGAAGAGGCGCGTGTCGCGGGCGGTGCGGTGCGCAATACGCTGATGGGCCAGCTGGTCGCCGACATCGACATCGCCACCACGTGTTTGCCGCAGGAAACCATCCGCCGCGCCGAGGCGGAGGGCTTCAAGGCGGTGCCGACCGGCATCGAGCATGGCACGATCACGGTTGTCGCCGGTGGCAAGCCTTATGAGATCACCACTTTGCGCGCCGATATCGAGACCGATGGGCGGCGGGCCAAGGTGTCGTTCGGGCGCGACTGGAAGCTCGACGCCGAGCGGCGCGACTTCACCATCAACGCGCTTTATGCCGAGGCCGATGGCAGGATTGTCGACCTAGTCGGCGGCATCGCCGACATCGAGGCGCGCCGGCTGCGCTTCATCGGCGATGCGGAAGCGCGTATCCGCGAGGATTACCTGCGCATCCTGCGCTTCTTCCGCTTCTTCGCCTGGTATGGCGATGGCCGGCCGGATGCCGAGGGACTGAAGGCCTGTGCCCGGCTGAAGGAAGGGCTGGCCCAGCTTTCGGCCGAGCGCATCTGGTCGGAACTGAAGAAGCTTTTGTCGGCGCCTGATCCCTCGCGGGCGCTGCTCTGGATGCGGCAGGCCAGTGTTTTGACCGCCGTACTGCCGGAAAGCGAGAAATGGGGCATCGACGCGATCCACGGGCTGACCAAGGCTGAGAAGGATCTGGGCTGGACGGCTGATCCGTTGTTAAGGCTGGAGGCAATCGTGCCGCCGGATGCGGCGCGTATGAAGGTGCTCGCCGGGCGACTCAAATTTTCGACGGCTGAAGCGGATCGCCTGCGCCACTGGGCGCTTGCCACCGCCGTCGAGCCGAAGACGACCGAGAGCGAGCTGGCGAAAAGGCTCTATCGCGGCGACCGGCAGGGATTTGCCGACCGTCTGCGGCTGTCGCTCGCGGCAGCCAGGGTACGCGCCGTCGAGGACAATGCGGCGTTGCTCGAAGCCGGTGGCTTTTCGCGCCTGCTTGCCTTCGCCGCCAAATGGGAAAAGCCGTTGTTTCCGCTGAAAGGTGCCGATCTGACTGCGCTCGGTGCAACTCCAGGGCCGAAACTTGGCGAAATCCTCAGGAATCTGGAAGCGGAATGGGTTGAAGCGGGATTTACGTCTGATCGCGGCGCGTTGCTTGAACGCGCCGCGGAAGCACTTCGCCCTTAATGGCGGTACCGTTCATTTGATCGATACGGGAGCCAGGGCGCGCGAAAGGCTTGCCTCGCCCTTGCCATAGACCGAGGGGCTGTAGCCAATCAGCGTGTCGGTCCGGGCCGTATTGAGCAACTGGTTGGTGATCTGGGTCGGCGTTGCCTTGGTGAATTTGCTGCCCACGATCGCCGCGTAACCGGAAATGATCGGTGCGGCGAAGGAGGTGCCGTAAAGGCCTGTCTTGTCCCCCGCGACCCCTACGACCAGGAAATGGCTCTGCACAAGCGGATTGGAGCCGGCAGTGTTGGAGTACCAGGCCATCCCGGTCGGGTTTGACGTTGTGCCGTTCGCGTTGAGCGCGCCGACGAAAATCGCGGACGTCTTTCCGATCAAAGCGAGGTCGAGATAGTCCTGCTGACCGCCCGTGATACCGCCCACTGCAACCGAGTCATTGCCCGCGGCCTTCGAAACCACCGCCGTTCCTTTGGTGGCGTAGGAGATGATGGAAGCTTCCTCAGCGCTCCATCCGATCTGGTTCGCGCTGTAGCCCGCCTTGGCGTACATGCCATAGCTCAGATTGAGCACGTTCAGGCCCGGCGCCAGCGTGACGGACGAAGCTGTGGAGAAGTCTTTCGACCTTATGGTTGCCAGGGGCGCAATCATGCTGGCTTCCTCGCGTGTCCATTCGCCGTGCCGCTGGGTTTGAACTCCGACGCCGAAATTACCTGAGAAGCGCGATGTGCTGGAGAAGTCGTCGACGATCGTGATCGTGACGCCTTTTCCCTTGTAGCCAGCACGCCAGGCGGCACCGACATCGGGGCTCATCCAGTTTTGCACAGTCTGCGATGGGGTTGTAGGCAGGGTAGCGCTCAGACAGATGGAAGCGCTCGATTGATCGCTGACGCAAAGCGCCGACAGCGGATCGGGACCAACAGCGTCTTGCGCCGCCGCCATCGATGCCGGCAGAAGGGCGAGCGCCGTGGCGACACCGAACTTCCAACGATTATTTGACATGTTCTTACCCCGGTTCAAACAAGAGCTAGGACGCACCATCGCGACTTTCCGGCAGCTGGGTGACATTTCATGCACGCCCCCTCGCGATTAGAAGGTAACACGGTAGTTCAGCCAGAGATGCTGCCTCTCCGGTTTAGCGTTAACCAGATATTTCAAGGTTTCCTCCGGCGCCATCTCGCTGGCAGCGAGCCGGCAATTGACGCCGTAGGTGCCCAAAACACCATAGTCGGCTTGGCAGGACTTTTCGGTGAGATTGCCGCCGACGGTCGTGGTGAGCGACAAGGAAAGAGTGCTGTTGGCACTCGGATGCATCTGAGTGAGGAAACCAAGCTTGAGGCTGGGCTCGATCCGATACTTCTCGCCCGCTTCTCCGGTCCCAAATCCCCAAAGGATGCCGGTATCCTCCGTGATCTGTGTCAGCAGGTCCACGTGCATGTCGACCCAACTTGCCCGGTACCATTGGTTGAACGATATCCGGTTTCCATTCTGCAGTTCATAACCCCCGTCGCCGAGCCCTCTGGCGCGGTCACTGAGCGGCGAGCCCTGATGGATGTCGACCAGCGATGTCGTCATTTCCTGGGCAATCACCGGAGACGCGGCAAGGAGCGCGCACAACAGGAGCGCGGTCGTGCGGAAACTCACCCGATTGCCGGACTTTTCGCGCATGCGCGAAACACCTCGCCCCACCGATTCCGGACCAGTGCCTGGTGGCGACGGGCTTCTCTTGCAGCCCACTGTAGCCCGGATTGTCAGCCTGACAGTCGCACGGGTTCAGTTACCGCAGGGTTTATTTTAGCTGAGGCAAATGTAATTTTTTAACCCCGCAGGGTCTGAATCGCGACGCGTGGAAACGGATATATGTGACGCGCTTTACGGCCTTGCCTTCATGCATGTCGCTGTCCCAATACGGGGGCTACTTTGGGGTGACATGCATCAGACCGCCCGCGAAGGCGTCTACGCCAAGCGCGGGCGTCACGCCCAATGCTGTTTATCTGCTTACACTTAATCTTGAGCTGACAGACCCGAGGCCGCGCAAATGCTATGCCGCGTCGCGGGCCTTCTCGATGCGCGAGCGGATCGCCTCGATCATCGTCTCGCGGATCACCGTTTCGCCATGCGTCTCGCGCATGTGCTCGACGGCACGGCGCATGACCTCGGCCTCCTCGTCGGCACGCGTGTGCCAGTCACAGCCGGGAACAAGCGACCCGCAGTGAAATTCCTTCATGGGATTTCTCCTTTTCCTCCGTGGAGCCTGAGGCTCCGACACTTTTTTTGCTCACGGTCCAAATCCGAGATCGGATCCTGGGGCCGCGAGCGGGAGAACAGCATAACACAAATGGGGTGGCATTGGTTGCAGTCAACGGCGAAAAGGCGGAGCAGCGCTGCTCCGCCCTCTTACGCTACCCCGAAACAGGACCGGATATCGTCTCATCCTGCTCTGGCAGGCAAGCCGTCATTTTGCGACCTTGACGGCCTCGGCGACCTTGTTCTTGCCCTTCATATCCCATGAGACGCGGACCTTTTCACCAACCGTCAGGCCAGGATCCTTGAAGGTCTTGGGAAGCGTAAAAGACGATCCATCATCGAGGACCAGGCTCATGGCCGTCGTGTCAAAGGTCTTGATCGTCCCGGTGGTGTGCTTGACGGCGGCGAATGCCACCGAACCGGAAGCGAGAAGGGCAGCGGCGGCAGCCGAAACAATGATCTTGCGCATTGGGAAGTACTCCTGGAAAGGCGGGTATCTTTTTGACGAAGATGTCCCGCATCGTCTTGGGTCGTCCGGTCGCGTCGGGTCGCGGCTCGCTTTGCCTTGACGCAATTCCGGTCGGAAAGCCGTTTCGCACTTTCCTGGAATTGCGCGCAGGCGAACCGCCGGCGCTTCCCGACCCGGCGCCACAAATAGACCAGTCTTTTCAAGAGCCTATTAGACGAAAAAGAAACTTTTCGCCGCACCGTGTGCCACATTCCGTGCCCATTTCGAACGAATGGGACATCAATGCGGCTCACGCCGCGCTCACCATTTTGTTACGGCCAGCGAACCTCGGGTGGCAGGCTGGAGAGGATGGCCGCGACATTGCCGCCAGTCTTCAGCCCGAAGATGGTGCCACGATCGTGAAGCAGGTTGAATTCGACATAGCGGCCGCGGCGAATGAGCTGTTCGTCGCGGTCGCCGTCGGTCCAGTTCTCGTTGAAGTTAGCGCGCACGAGGTGGCCGTAGACGACGAGAAAAGAGCGGCCGACATCCTGGACGAAGTTGAAATCGGCATTCCAGCCGCCTTTGTCCTCACCTGAATGCAGCCAGTCGAAGAAGATGCCGCCGGTGCCGCGCGGCTCGTTGCGGTGCGACAGATAGAAGTACTCGTCGCACCAGGCCTTGTATTTCGGGTAGTCGGCAACGGCGGCGTTCTTCTCGCAAGCGAATTGCATGGCGCGGTGGAAGGCGACCGTGTCGGGGTCGTCCTGGGTGCGGCGGCGGTCGAGCACCGGCGTCAAATCGGCGCCGCCGCCGAACCATTGGCTAGATGTGACGACCATGCGCGTGTTCATGTGCACGGCCGGAACGTTGGGGTTCCAGGGATGCGCTATCAGCGAAATGCCGGATGCCCAGAAGCGCGGATCTTCCTCGGCGCCGGGCATCTGCTTCCTGAATTCGGGTGAGAACTCGCCATGGACGGTCGAGGTGTGGACGCCGACCTTCTCGAAGACGCGGCCGTGCATCATCGACATGGTGCCGCCGCCGCCGCAGCCCTCGTCACGTTCCCATGGTGTCTTTTCGAAACGACCAGGTGACCACGAGGCCAGCGGCCCGCCAAGATCCTGCTCGATCTGCTCGAAGGTGGCGCAGATGCGTTCGCGCAGCGCCTCGAACCATAGGCGCGCCTTCATCTTCTTCTGTTCGATGTCGGCGGGCAGGCCTGCCGGTATTTCAGGTCGTTCCAAGTGCCGTCTCCGGTTGGGGCGGCGAGTCCTACAAATGACTCGTCTTTTGCCGGCGCGATCCCTAATCTGTTAGGGAACAGGGTCAAGTGTCATTACGGTGCAAGGAGTTGTTTCGTGCGCACCCCGGCAAGACCGCCGCTGGATGGCCTGAAGAAAAGGCTCGACCAAAGCCGGGCTGAGCGCGCGCGCATGCCGCGCGACGGTTTCCTGCGCGAGACCTTCGTGCTGCCTCGCTCCGATGCGCGGCTCAAGGCCAAGGAATGGTTCGAGCGTTTTCCCAAGCAGGCCTACTGGACCGAGATCGAAAGCTGGTTCGAGCGGCCGGGCGACTTGATCGAGTTCACCATCAGGCGGTTGCCGGTGGCGGATTAGGACTCTACCAACAGCCGCCTCGCCCCCGTGCCTTCCCTTGCCAGCCTGTCCCCCTTGTTGCGCAGCGGGCATTTGTCGATCGACATGCAACCGCAGCCGATGCAGTCGGTCAGCCCGTCGCGCAGTTTCTTCAGCTGGGCGATCTTGTGGTCGAGCCCGTCGCGCCAGGCGGTCGACAGCAGGTTCCAATCCTCGCGTGTCGGCGTGCGGCCCTCGGGCAGCGATGCCAGGGCTGTGCCGATCTCGGCCAGCGAGATGCCGACCTCCTGCGCGACCTTGATGATCGCCACGCGCCTCAGCACGTCGCGGCCGTAGCGGCGCTGGTTGCCTGACGTGCGGTGGCTGCGGATCAGGCCACGGGCCTCGTAGAAATGCAGCGCCGACACCGCCACCCCGCTGCGCATGGCCACCTGGCCGACTGTCAACTCCGTAACTGGTGCCATTCCTGATTTTTCTGCCCTGATTTTTCCGCTTGACCTCAAGTTAAGTTGAGCTTGTAGCGAAGAAATGTCGATTGGGCAAATGCAGGAGAAGGCGATGTGCGCCTGGGTGAGAATGAGTGGAGAAACCACCGTCGTCGGCGACGGCAAGCACGGTGTTATGGATGGGACGTGGATCCTATCCGAGCTGCCGGATGGCTTCGCCCGCCACCATGGCGACGGAAAGCGCGACGTTGATGCTGCGCGCCGCACCTTGCATGGGGATGGTCAGCCGCGCATCCGCCGCCTGATGGACAGGATCCGGAACGCCTGCCGATTCGCGGCCGAACAGAAGTATGTCGCCATCGGCGAAGGTGAAGCCGGTGTAAGGGGTCGTGGCTTTGGTCGACAGCAGCACCAGCCGGCGCGCGCCAGTTTTGCGCCAGTCCTCGAAGGCGTGCCAATCGACATGCCGGGTCAGGGTAGCCATTTCGAGGTAATCCATGCCGGCTCGCTTGAGCGCTTTGTCGGAGAGCGGAAAGCCGGCCGGTTCGATGATGTCGACGCCGAGCCCGAGGCAAGCGGCGAAGCGCAGGATTGTCCCGGTGTTGCCGGCAATGTCAGGCTGGTAGAGCGCGATGCGGAGACAACAGTTCATTTCCGCGTCCTTCTAATAAGTGGCAGATCGGCCACAGCGGGCTCGCGGTTTTGGAATTTGCTGGACCTGCGGGTGGCCATTTTCTGCGAAGTCGGGTATACGCCCAGCATTGTCAACCCGAACCGATGGAGGGGAAATTCATGATGGCCATGTACATCCAGCGCCCCTCTCGTGGGCTTACCTGCCTGCCGGCGGTTTCGGTACGACGATTCTCCTGACTCTCTAAGACTTGATCGCACCGATTCCCGCCGAAACGATTTTTCGGCTCTCGAAGGAATCCTGCGATGTTTTTCAAAAAGTCAAAAGGGCTGAGCGCCCCACCTGAACCTGTCCAGACCGATGCTTATCGTGTCCAGACTGACGCAATGCGTGCCTCCGGCCGAATGCCGGCGGACGAAATTGCTTCGCCTTTTTATCTCGATTTTCACACGGAGGACGGACCGATGTTCGATCCCTACAGAATACCCGGCTCAAGGAGCCTGCATATCCACCGACTGCCGACCTGGGCGCTGCTGATCGGCGACACCTACTCGTCGGCCGTTCATGCCGAGGTCCGCCGCCGGCCGCATCGCGGCATGCTGCCGGATGTCGATTTTTCGCGCGCGGTTCCCGACCCGAGCCGGCCGTCGCTGGTGCGCCGGATCATTCGTTTGATCAGGCCGGGCGCGAAAAACCGGGTTGGCAGCACCGTGTCGTCAGGATCGTCAGGCGCGCCTGTCGGCGAAAAGCCTGCGAACCCCTATATTGCGCGAAGCAGGGCCGACGGTCCGGATGATTCCGGACCGTCGGCCCTCGACGCCAAGGGTTCCGGAGACTTCGTACGCTCCCGTGCCGCATAAGCGGAAAACAGATTTGTGAGCATGACCTATGTTGTTGTTTAGCTGGTTTGAAAGACGGCTCGATCCGTTCCCCGCGGCGGAACCGGTCGAGCCGCCCAGGACGCTGGTTGCCTTCTGCGTGCATTATACGCGCGGCGCGTGGCCCTATATCCTTCTCGACGCGGTGCTGGTGACGGCCATCGCGATTGCGGAAGTGTGGATGTTCGGCTTCCTCGGCCGCATCGTCGACTGGCTGTCGGGGCAGAATCGCGAAACCTTCCTGCAGACGGAAGCCTGGAAGCTCGCCGGCATGGCCTTCATCGTGCTGTTTGCGCTGCCGGGCACGGTATGGCTGCATTCGCTGCTCAACCAGCAGACGCTTATGGGCAACTATCCCATGCGCATCCGCTGGCAGGTGCACCGCTATTTGCTCAAGCAGTCGATGAGCTTCTACCAGGACGAGTTCGCCGGCCGCATCGCCACCAAGCTGATGCAGACGGCGCTCGCCGTGCGCGAATGCGTCATCAAGCTGATCGATGTCCTGAACTACGTCATCGTCTATTTCCTTGGCATGCTGGTCATCGTCGGTTCGGCTGACTGGCGGCTGGCCGCGCCGCTTGGCGTCTGGCTGGTCGGCTACATCCTGCTGCTGCGCTATTTCATCCCGAAGCTGGGCAAGGTCGGCGAGGAGCAGGCCAATGCGCGCTCGACCATGACCGGCCGCGTCGTCGACAGCTACTCCAACATCCAGACGGTCAAGCTGTTCAGCCATGCACGCCGCGAAGCGTCGTTTGCGCGGGAAGGCATGGCCGGCTTCCTGCAGACGGTCTACCGGTCGATGCGGCTGGTGACGGTGCTTTTCGGCCTGCTCTACATCATGAATTCGCTGCTGCTGTTTTCGGTCACGGCGATGGCGCTCTGGCTGTGGCTCGGCCAGTCGGTGACGATCGGCGCGGTCGCCGTGGTCATCGGGCTGGTGCTCAGGCTGTGGGGCATGTCGCAATGGATCATGTGGGAAATGTCGGGCCTGTTCGAGAATATCGGCACGGTGCAGGACGGCATCGCCTCGATCTCGTTGCCACGCCTGGTCGAGGACAAGCCCGGCGCGAAGGACATCGCCGTTTCCAGGGGTGAGATACGCTTCGAGGACATCCGCTTCCACTATGGGAAGCAGAAGGGGGTGATAGAGAACCTGTCGCTCGCGGTGAAGCCGGGCGAAAAGGTCGGCATCGTTGGTCGTTCGGGCGCCGGCAAGTCGACGCTGGTCAACCTCCTGCTGCGTTTCTACGACCTGGAGAGCGGAAAGATCCTGATCGACGGCCAGGAGATCGCCGATGTGACGCAGGATTCGCTGCGCGCCCAGATCGGCATGGTCACGCAGGACACCTCGCTGCTGCATCGTTCGGTGCGCGAGAACATCCTCTATGGCCGGCCCGACGCCTCGGAAGAGCTGCTTGTCGAGGCAGCGGGGCGCGCCGAGGCGCTGGATTTCATATCGGGGCTTTCGGATGCCAAAGACCGCAAGGGCTTCGATGCCCATGTTGGCGATCGCGGCGTCAAATTGTCCGGCGGCCAGCGGCAACGCATCGCCATTGCTCGCGTTATGTTGAAGGACGCACCTATACTTATCCTTGACGAAGCGACCTCGGCGCTTGATTCCGAAGCCGAGGCGGCGATCCAGGAGAATCTCTACAAGCTCATGCAAGGTAAGACCGTCATCGCCATCGCGCACCGGCTGTCGACCATCGCGGCGATGGACAGGCTGGTGGTGATGGACAAGGGCCGTGTCATCGAGGAAGGTTCGCACGAGGAACTCGTCGCCAAGGGCGGGCTCTACGCGCAGCTCTGGCAGCGCCAGTCGGGCGGGTTCCTGCTTGAGGACGGTCCCGCCGACGCCGCCAATGACGAACTTGCAAAGGGCCAAGCTGCCGAATGATGACTGCTGTCTATCGCTGGTTCGAGAACTGGGTCTATCCGTTCAGGGAGCCAGCGAATCTTCGGCCACCGACCAGCGTCGGCGGCTTTCTCTGGCACTATGTCGGCCAGGCGAAGTTCGCCTTCTTCGCCATGCTGGTCATCGGCGGCATCGCGCCGCTGGTCGAGGCCGGCCTGTTCTACTTCGTCGGGCGGCTGGTCGATATTCTCGACCAGCTTCCCGCCGAGCGCAGCTGGCACGCTTTGTGGAACGCCGCAGGCCCTGAACTGGTGTTCATGATCGCGGTGGTGCTGGTCATCCGCACCATCGTCGTCGGCCTATCGGCGCTGGTCGACGAACAGACGATCACGCCCGGTTTCTACAACCTGGTGCGCTGGCAGGCGCACCGGCATGTGTCGCGCCAGTCCTACGCCTTCTTCCAGAACGATTTTGCCGGCCGCATCGCGACAAAAGTCTGGCAGGCGGGCCAGGCGACCGGCGACCTGATGGAAAGCTTCATCGAGGTCGTCTGGTTCATGCTCGTCTATACGGTGACGACGCTGGCGCTGGTGGCAGGGTTGGATCTGCGGCTGGCGGCGCTGGTGGTGGTGTGGATCGTGGCCTTCGGCTTGCTGGCCAAGCTCTATCTGCCGGCGATCCGCAAGAATGCTGAGGCCACGGCCGAAGCAGGCTCGATGATCAACGGCCGCATCGTCGATTCCTATTCCAACGTGCAGACGCTGAAACTGTTCTCGGCCGATGGCGACGACCGCTACATCAGGAACGGCTTCGACATCTATCTCGACGCGCTGCGCCCGTTCACCCGTCGGCTGACCGGCGTGCGCATGGCGCTGACGACGCTGTCGGGCATCATGATCACGGCGATCGGCTGTTTTGCCGTCTATCTCTGGGTCGAGGGCTCGATCACCGTCGGCGCTGTCGCCTTCACGCTGTCGCTGGTGCTGCGGCTCAACATGCTGCTCGGCCGGCTGATGATGCAGCTCAACAGCATCTTGCGGAATCTCGGCGTGCTGGAAAATTCCAAGGCGCTGATCTCGCAGCCGCTCGGCCTGGTCGATGCACCCGACGCCAAGGAGCTTGTGGTGGCCGGCGGACGCATCGCGGTGAAAAACGTCGAGTTCCACTACGGCAAAGGGTTCGGCGTGCTCAACGGCATCGACCTTGTCGTGCGGCCAGGCGAGAAGGTCGGACTGGTCGGACCGTCGGGCGCCGGCAAGACGACGCTCGCCAATCTGATTCTGCGGCTCTACGATCTCGAGAGCGGGTCGATCACCATCGATGGCCAGGATGTCGCCAAAGCTACGCAGAATTCGCTGCGCGCCAATATCGGCGTGGTCAGCCAGGATACGGCCCTGTTCCACCGTTCGCTGCGCGACAACATCAAGCTCGGCATGCCGGACGCGAGCGACGCCGAGGTGATCGCGGCGGCGAAAAAGGCCGAGGCGCACGAGTTCATCCTGACCTTGCGCGACAACAGGGACCGCGCCGGCTACGAGGCCTTTGTCGGCGAACGCGGCGTCAAGCTGTCGGGCGGCCAGCGCCAACGCGTGGCGATTGCCCGCGTCTTCCTCAAGGACGCGCCGATCCTGATTCTCGACGAAGCGACCTCGGCGCTCGATTCCGATATCGAGGCGGCGATCCAGGAGAATTTGACGCGGCTGATGGAAAACAAGACGGTCATCGCCATCGCCCACCGGCTGTCGACGATCGCAGCACTCGACCGGCTGGTGGTACTCGACGGTGGCCGCATCGTCGAGCAAGGCACGCATGACCAGCTGGTGGCGCTCGACGGGCTCTATGCGCGGCTGTGGAAGCGGCAGTCCGGCGGTTTTCTCTATCACGAGGACAGCGTGCTCGAAGAGACACGCCCGGCGGAGTAGCTCCATGGGTGGGTCGCCAGGGGTCAGCCCAGAGGTCGTGCTCAAGCGGCTCCGGCCGACCATGCCGGCCTTCGACGCGCTGAAAGAGGAAAGCCAGCTGGAAGGCTACTGGATGCTGGTGCGCCTGGCGGATAGCTGGGCAAGCGGCCGCAACAAGTTCCTCAAGCGCGGCGAGGCGCTGTACGGAGCCTGGCATGGAAGGGAACTCGCCGGCGTGTGCGGGCTGAACATCGATCCTTATTTCGAGGGCAGGGACCACGGCCGGGTCCGGCACCTGTTCGTCAGTGCGCGCCACCGTCGCACCGGCCTTGGCCGGATGCTGGTCGAGACCGTTGTCGAGAGGGCGCGTCACCATTTCGCCGTGTTGAACACGCGCGCGCCGCAAGAAGCCTTCGGTTTTTATGAACGGCTTGGCTTTCAGCGCGTGGCAGGCGAAGACTTCGTCACACACCGCATGATTTTCGGGAAAGGGGGCTGAAATGTCCTTGCGTCCGCCATCTCATCTTGCCGGCGCCTCGGCTGCCGAAGCCGCCTTCGACGCACTCGGCCATGAAATCCTGGCGGAGAAGGCGGCAGCACTCGGCCGCGCCGGCCAGCGGGTCGAGGAAACGCTGGCCAGGCTGCGCGACAATTGCGACGAACAACTGCGCGCCCGGCTTCTGAAGGACGCCGCCGAGGCGGTGCACGGTTATTTCATCCAGCGTGAACTCTGCGGCTTGCGCAAGCATGACGCCGTCATTCGCGAATACAACATCCCGAAGGCGGTTCTGGTCAGGCTCGGCGCGAAATAGATCTATCCTTGACCATGATCTCTGGACAAACGGAAACCGTTTGTCCGAGAAAACCGGTTCCCACTTTTTGGGATCATGGTCTACTCAAGCCATTCGGTGATGAAGCTGCCATTCTCGTGAATGTCGGTCGTTTCCAGTGGGCCCGGACCGAGATTGGTGAATTTGTGCGGCGTGTTGGGTGGCACGATCAGGATCTGGCCGGCCGAGGCCTCGATCTCCTTGTCGCCGACGGTGAACAGGCCGGTGCCCTGGCGGATGATGAAGATTTCTGCGTAAGGATGCGTGTGCAGCCGTGGACCGCCGCCGACATCAGGCAGGTAGTTGAAGATCAGGCAGGAGTTGGAGCCGTAGGCGCCGCATTGCAACTCGCCCTTCCAGCGGTCGGAGCGAACAGCCCAGGTGTCGCGGTCTATGACATGTGCCATGGCGGCAAGGATAGACCCGGCTGACGCCCTGTGTCGAGACGAAGGAGGACGTCGGATTTGCGGTTGTTTCCCTGTTGTTTAGCGACGTTTGGCGGCTATCTGGCGCCGCGTTGCCCGGCTGTGGATTTTGTCCCCGCGACAATCTGCCCTTGTGCCTTCACCCGTCTGGACAAAAACGGGCTTCACGCATAAACCGAAGTCCAAATGCCGGAGGAATTCGCAAGCCTGTTCGCCATGCGCTGTCGGGTTGGCGTAATTGAGCGGGGAACAAGGCTCAACCACCGGCACGGAAGAGGCGAAAGGATCAGGCACCCGTGAGCGCAACCGACACCCAGGATCCCAACCGTCGTGATTTTCTCTACGTCGCCACCGGCATGGCCGCAGTGGTCGGCGCGGGTGCCTTCGCGTGGCCGTTCATCGACCAGATGCGCCCCGACGCCTCGACGCTGGCGCTCGCCTCCGTCGAGGTCGACGTCGCCTCGCTGACGCCGGGCATGTCGCTGATCGTCAAGTGGCGCGGCAAGCCGGTCGTGGTGCGCAACCGCACCGAACAGGAAATGAAGGACGGCGAGGCGGTCAAGCTGGCCGATCTCAAGGATCCGATCGCGCGCAACGCCAATCTGCCGGCCGACGCACCGGCGACCGACGCCAACCGCACCACGCCCGGCAAGGAAGCCTGGATGGTGATGGTTCAGGTCTGCACGCATCTCGGCTGCATTCCGCTCGGTCAGGAAGGCGATTTCGGCGGCTGGTTCTGCCCGTGCCACGGTTCGCAATACGACACCGCCGGCCGCATCCGCAAAGGCCCGGCGCCCGAGAATATGGCGGTTCCGGTATTCAAGTTCATTTCCGATACCAAGATCCTTATCGGTTGAGGCAGGGGATATTTCGATGAGCGAGGGACACTCGACCTATACGCCCAAGACCGGTATCGAACGCTGGTTCGACGCCCGCATGCCGCTGCCGCGGCTGGTTTATGACAGTTTCGTCGCCTATCCAGTGCCGCGCAACCTCAACTATGCGTGGACCTTCGGCGGTATCCTGTCGATCATGCTGGTGGCGCAGATCCTGACCGGCATTGTGCTGGCCATGCACTATACCGCCGACACCAATCTCGCCTTCGGCTCGGTCGAGAAGATCATGCGCGACGTGAATTCGGGCTGGCTGCTGCGCTACCTGCATTCGAACGGCGCCTCGTTCTTCTTCGTCGCCGTCTACATCCACATCTTCCGTGGCCTCTATTACGGCTCCTACAAGGCGCCGCGCGAGCTGCTCTGGATCCTCGGCTGCATCATCTACCTGCTGATGATGGCGACCGGCTTCATGGGCTACGTGCTGCCGTGGGGCCAGATGAGCTTCTGGGGCGCCACCGTCATCACCGGCTTCTTCAGCGCCATTCCGCTGGTTGGCGACTGGATCCAGCAGCTGCTGCTCGGCGGCTTCGCCGTCGATAATCCGACGCTCAACCGCTTCTTCTCGCTGCACTATCTGCTGCCGTTCATGATCGCCGGCGTCGTCGTGCTGCACGTCTGGGCGCTGCATGTCGTCGGCCAGTCGAACCCGACCGGCATCGAGGTCAAGTCGAAGACCGACACCGTCGCCTTCACTCCCTACGCGACCATCAAGGACGCGTTCGGCATGATCGTGTTCCTGTTCGTCTTCGCCTATTTCGTCTTCTACCTGCCAAACTATCTCGGCCACCCGGACAACTATACGGTCGCCAATCCGCTGAAGACCCCGGCCCACATCGTGCCAGAATGGTACTTCCTGCCGTTCTACGCGATCCTGCGCGCCATCACCTTCAACGTCGGGCCGATCAACTCCAAGCTCGGCGGCGTGCTGTGCATGTTCGGCGCCATCGCCATGCTGTTCCTGGTGCCGTGGCTCGACACCTCGAAGGTGCGCTCGGCGGTCTACCGTCCCTGGTACAAGCTGTTCTTCTGGCTGTTCGTGGTCGATGCCATCCTGCTTGGCTGGCTCGGCTCGCAGCCGGCGGAGGGCAGCTATGTGTTCATGGCGCAGATGGCAACGCTGTTCTACTTCGCCTTCTTCCTGATCGTGCTGCCGGTGCTCGGCCTGATCGAGACGCCGCGAAGGCTGCCGAACTCGATCACAGAGGCGGTGCTCGAGAAGAACAAGGGCGGCGGCGGACATCCGGCAGGCGCCACGGCCGCGCCAGAGACCAAGGGCTGAGCGGTAGAGAATCTAAGGGGATTTGGCATGAAAAAGATTCTCACCTCGCTGGCGCTGGTCGGCCTTGTGGCCGCTGGCATTGGGGCGGCAGGCACTTGGGCGAGCGCCGCCGAAGAGGCACACAATGCGGCCGCGCCGACGCATTTCCCGATCGACGAGCCGAAGGAAATGAGCTGGAGCTTCGCCGGCCCGTTCGGCACCTATGACAAGGCACAGCTGCAGCGCGGCCTGAAGGTCTACAAGGAAGTCTGCTCGGCCTGCCATTCGATGAACCTGGTGGCGTTCCGTACGCTGTCGGACCTCGGCTATTCCGATGCCCAGATCAAGACGCTGTCGGCCGAGTACACCATCCATGACGGCCCCAACGACGCCGGCGACATGTTCGACCGTCCCGGCAAGCCGTCCGACCATTTCCCGGCACCCTTCGCCAATGAGGAAGCCGCTGCTGCCTCCAACGGTGGCGCCGCTCCGCCCGACATGTCGCTGCTGGCTAAGGCGCGCGGTGTTGAACGCGGCTTTCCGCAATTCGTCTTCGACATCTTCAGCCAATACGACGCGGGTGGCCCCGACTACATCCATTCGCTGCTGACCGGCTACGACCAGACGCCGCCCGCCGGTATGGTGATCCCGGAAGGCACCCACTACAATCCGTACTTCATGTCCGGCGTGTCGCTGAAAATGCCCAAACCGCTTTCGGACGGCCAGGTGACCTATGATGACGGCGCGCCGCAGACAGTCGACCAGTATTCCCGCGACGTTTCCGCCTTCCTGGCGTGGGCGGCCGAGCCGCATATGGAAGACCGCAAGAAGACCGGGTTCCGGGTGCTTGTGTTCCTGCTTTTGTTCGGCGCGCTGGTCTATCTCACCAAGCGCAAGGTGTGGGAAGGCGTGGCGCATTAAGCCACACAGCCAAGTGATCACAAAAAAGGGCGCCGAGAGGCGCTTTTTTTCATTTTGAGAGGCCGGTCGTGTCACATGGCCGTCACCGCATCTGGCGATCCTGTGCTGCTCTCATCAAAGGATCGCACCCATGAAAAGATACGCATCGCTCGCGGCAGGCCTGCTGCTGCTCATCGTCGGTTCGGCCGCGCAAGCGGAAGACGCCCAGCCCTTCGTCACCAACAAGGATGTCGACCTGACGATGATCCTGCCGCCGCCGCCGGCAAACGATTCGGTGCAGACCAAGGCCGAACTCGGTGAGGTGCTGACCCTGCAGGTGACACGCACGCCGGAGATGGTAGCCAGCGCCGTCGCTGACGCCGAGGAGAATGTCTGGCGCTTTGCCAACGTCATGGGGCCGAAATTCAACAAGGAAACGCTGCCGAAATTCAGCGCCTTCTTCGATCGCGTCGTGGCCACCGAAGGCGCCGTCGTCGATCCGGCCAAGGATGTCTGGAAGCGCCCGCGCCCGCATCAGCTCAGCGATCTCGTCAAGCCGGCGGTCAAGCTGTCAAGCTCCGGTTCCTGGCCGTCCGGACATGCCACCGTCGGCACTATGATGGGCATCATCCTGTCCGACATGGTACCGGAAAAGCGTGCCGAGATCATGGCGCGTGCGGCTGAATACGCCCACAACCGAGAGGTCGGTGGTATCCACTATGCGTCCGATGTCGAGATGGGCAGGATTTCCGGCAGCGTCATTGCCGCGGTCCTGCTCAACCGGGACGACTTCAAGGCCGAATATGAGGTGGCCAGGGCCGAGCTTCGGTCCGATCTCGGCATGTAGATTTTCGTCAGTCGGGTTTCGACGGAAAGGGGCGCTTCAGGCGCTCCTTTTTTGTTCATGCCCTTGCTTAGGCGGAAGTTCGGCAATTAGTCCGTTGGCATAGCGGCATCAGGTTGATATTCGCATCAAACGGCGCGAGAGGCTTGTCGCGCCATAGCCTTTGGAATCGGATGATGCGGCTCAGCGACTGTCACAATTTTTCGGACTTCCGCCGCATGGCGCAGCAGCGGCTGCCGGGGCCGATCTTCAATTACATCGACGGCGCGGCGGACGATGAGGTCACCTATCGCCGCAACACCGAAAGCTTCGAGACCTGCGACCTGGTTCCCAACGTGCTGCGCGGAGTGAGCGAGGTCGACATGTCGGTGACGGTCATGGGCCAGAAGCTGGCGATGCCGTTCTATTGCTCGCCGACCGCCTTGCAACGCCTGTTCCACCATCAGGGCGAGCGCGCGGTCGCTAAAGCCGCGGCCAAATACGGCACCATGTTCGGCGTCTCCTCGCTTGGTACCGTCAGCCTTGAGGAAGCGCGCAAGATCAGCAGCAGCCCGCAGGTCTATCAGTTCTATTTCCATCGGGATCGCGGCCTCAACCGGGCGATGATGCAGCGGGCAAAGGCGGTTGGCGTCGAGGTGATGATGCTGACCGTCGACAGCATCACCGGGGGAAACCGCGAACGCGACAAACGCACCGGCTTCGCCATTCCCTTCAAGCTCAATCTGACCGGAATGCTGCAGTTTGCGCTCAAGCCGGCCTGGGCGATCAACTATTTCACCCATGAGGGGTTCAAGTTGCCGCAGCTCGACGAGCATGTCGACATGGGCGGCGGCACGATGTCGATCAGCCGCTACTTCACCGAGATGCTCGACCCGTCGATGACGTGGGACGACGTCGCCGAGATGGTCAAGCTTTGGGCGGGTCCGTTCTGCCTCAAGGGCGTCATGTCGGTGGAGGATGCCAAACGCGCGGTCGACATCGGCTGCAGCGGCATTGTGCTGTCGAACCATGGCGGCCGGCAACTGGATGGCTCGCGGGCGGCGTTCGACCAGCTTGCCGAGATCGTCGATGCGGTCGGTGACAGGATAGACGTCATCATGGATGGCGGCGTGCAGCGCGGCACCCATGTGCTGAAGGCGCTGTCGCTCGGTGCCAAGGCCGTCGGCGTCGGCCGCTACTATCTGTTCCCGCTCGCGGCGGCCGGCCAGCCCGGCGTCGAACGGGCGCTTGAGCAGATGCGGGTCGAGATCGAACGTGGCATGAAGCTGATGGGCTGCAGTTCGATCGAACAATTGTCGCGCAACAACCTCCGTTTCAGGTAATCTCGAACCATGAAATCCTCGCTCGAAGACACGCTGCTTGCCGCGATTCGCACCATTCCGGACTATCCCAAGCCCGGCATCCTGTTTCGCGACATCACCACGCTGCTCGGCAATGCGCGCGCGTTTCGCCGCGCCATCGACGAGCTTGTGCATCCCTATGCCGGCCAGAAGATCGACAAAATCGCCGGCATCGAGGCGCGCGGCTTCATCCTTGGCGGCGCCGTCGCCCATCAGCTCTCGGCCGGTTTCGTGCCGATCCGCAAGAAGGGCAAGCTGCCTTTCGAAACGGTGCGAGTCGCCTACAGCCTGGAATACGGGTTGGACGAGATGGAGATGCACAAGGACGGCGTTGCTCCGGGAGAGAAGGTGATCCTGGTCGACGATTTGATTGCCACCGGCGGCACCGCGGAAGCCGCGGTCAAGCTGCTGCGCCAGATCGGCGCCGATATCCTCGCCGCCTGCTTCGTCATCGACCTGCCGGACCTCGGCGGCCGCGCCAAGCTCGAAGCGCTCGGCGTACCGGTGCGGACGCTGATTGGCTTTGAGGGGCATTGAGGAGCGGTTTTTCCTTCTCCCACAGGGGGAGAAGGTAAGAAGCGCCGGCGCTACTCAGCCTTCACCAGCACGGCGCTCTCGAACTCCAGCACCTTGTCGCCGGTCGAATCGAAAGCATCGGCGCGCAGCGCCAGCAGCCGCCAGCCGGGGCGCGAGGCGATCGGGCGGTGCGACAGTGCGGTGCGTGTGAAGGTGATGGTTTGCCCGGCATGGACCGGCTTCAGCCATTTCAGGTTCTTGAAACCGGGCGAGGGGCCGAATTCCGGCACCGGCCCGGGGCCGCTCCACGCAGCAATCTCGGCGTCCATGCGGTTTTCGAGATTGAGTTTCATCCAGGTTGCAGCGGTGTGCCAACCGGATGCGCAGAGGCCGCCGAGCACGCTCTTCTTTGCGGCCTCCTCGTCGACATGGAAGATTTGCGGGTCGTATTTGCGGGCGAAGGCCTTGATCGCCTCGGGCTCGAATGTGTGCGAGCCGAGCGTGACGGTGATGCCGATGCGGAAGAACTCGTCCAGGGTCATGCTTGGCTCTTCGCGGCATCACGCGTGAGGAACATGACGGAGTTCTCGAGCTCGAAGACGCTTTCGCCACGCTGGTTGAACAGCTCGCTGCGCATGGTGACGAAGCCGAGCTGCGGTTTCGATTTGGACAGGCGCTTGGCAACAATCACCAGGGTGCCGGCAAGCTGGTCGCCGGCCAGGACCGGCTTCTTCCATTTGACCTGATCGACACCGGGCGCGCCCTGGCAGGTGGAGTCCAGCAGGAACGCATCGCACAGCATGCGCATGAACATGGCGCAGGTGTGCCAGCCCGAAGCGGCCAGTCCGCCCAGAATGCTGGCCTTGCCGGCTTCCTCGTCGAGATGCATCGGCTGCGGATCGAATTCCCCGGCAAACTCGACGATCTCGGCGGCGCTCACCAGCTTCGAGCCGAGGTCGATCGACGCGCCCTCGACGAAATCCTCATAGGCCCATGTCTTTATCTTTGCAGTCATGGTCTGAAATCCGGCTCACGAACCTGCGATCCCTCAGGATCAGGGTTTCCGGATGCAGGCCGCAGCGCATTTGGTCAAGAGATTTCTATAGCGCCACGTCGTGGCTCCGTGGCCTCCGGTGGGCAGATCAGAGCCAGCCGCGGCGGCGGAAATACCAGAAGGGCAGGATCGCCGACAGCACCATCATGGCGATGGCGAAGGGATAGCCCCACTCCCATTTGAGCTCGGGGATGACGTCGAAATTCATGCCGTAGATCGAGGCGACCAATGTTGGCGGCAGGAAGATAACGGCGGCGACCGAGAATATCTTGATGATGGCGTTCTGCTCGATCGAGATCATGCCAAGCGTGGCGTCGAGCAGGAAGGAAATCTTCTGCGACAGGAAGGTGGCGTGGTCGGCGAGCGACAGCACGTCGCGCGACAGCGTCTTGATGCGCGCCTTGGTGTCCTTGCTCATCTTGGTGCGGGTCGAGGCATGGGCGAAAAACCCGGCCAGGCGCTGCAGCGAGATCAGGCTGTCGCGGATCGAGGAGGCGATGTCCTCCTTGCGGCCGATGGCCTTCAGCAGTTCCTGGAAGTCGCGATTGCGCTTGGAAACCTTGGTCGATCTCGCCTCGAAGATATCGCGCGAAATCGCCTCGATGTCGCGGCCGGCGCGCTCGAGGATATCGGCGAGACGGTCGACGATCGCCTCCAGCAAGCCGATCAGGATGGTGTCGCCGCTGGTGCAGCCGGTCGCCACCTTCTCGGCGCGCTGCGGAAAGGTCTTGAAGGCCTTCGGCTCGTGATAGCGCACGGTGATCAGCCTGGTGCCGGCGAGCACGAAGGTGACCGGCGACATCAGGGGATCGTCGACCTCGGTCTGGGCGGGCAGGGTGGCGGTCATGAAATAGGCGCCGTCCTCGACATAGAGGCGGCTCGAAATCTCGATCTCCTCCATCTCCTCGCGTGTCGGAATGGCAACGCCGAGCCAGCTCTCGATCGTCGCTTCCTCTTCCTTTGTTGGGTTGAGCAGGTCGGCCCAGACGATGGTCTCGCTGTTTGCCAGGAGATCGTCGACGGCGCGCAGGCGGTCATTGTCCACGACGAAGGCCTTGATCATCGCCGGGTCTCCCTTGCTGGGGCCAAAGGGTGCGTTCGGATTGACGCGTTGTGTCGGATGGCGCGGTTCCCGGCGTTAGCGCCGACCGTGCGCCTGCCGCTTAGACCTGTGGCGTGACAAAATCAAGACAAGGGGCGGTCCGGCGGATGGCCACCGGCCGCTCAGAAAGCTCGTCGAGAAAGCTTCGCAGACAGCTCGCCGGGATGTTTGGATACCCGGCCGCCGAGACGTCAGGTGTTGAACTTGAACAGCAGGATGTCGCCGTCCTGGACGACATATTCCTTGCCTTCGTCGCGGGCCTTGCCGGCTTCCTTGGCCGCCACTTCGCCACCCAGCGTGATGAAGTCGTTGTAGGCGATGGTCTGGGCGCGGATGAAGCCGCGCTCGAAATCGGTGTGGATGACTCCGGCCGCCTGCGGTGCCTTATCGCCCTTGTGCACGGTCCAGGCGCGCGTCTCCTTCGGCCCGACGGTGAAGTAGGTGATGAGGTGCAACAGCTCGTAGCCGGCGCGGATGACCTTGTTCAGGCCGGGCTCATCGAGGCCGAGCGAGGACAGGAATTCCATCTCTTCCTCATCGGAGAGCTGGGCGACTTCGGCCTCGATCGCGGCCGAGATGACGACGGTGCTGGCGCCTTGCGCCGCAGCCATCTTCTCCACGGCCTTGGTGTGCTCGTTGCCGGTGGCGGCGTCGGCTTCGGCGACGTTGCAGACGTAGAGGACCGGGTGCGAGGTCAAAAGGTTGAGCCCCTGCAGGATGCGCAGGTCTTCCGCCGAAATGCCCTTGAGCAGGACGCGGGTCGGCTTGCCGGCTTGCAGCAGTTCGAGCGCTGCCTCCATCATCGGCAGCACGGTGGTCGCTTCCTTGTCCTTGCTGCCGGCGCGCTTGCGGAATTGCACGATGCGGCGCTCGAGGCTGTCGAGATCGGCGAGCATCAGCTCGGTTTCGACCGTCTCGGCATCGGCCACCGGGTCGATGCGGCCCTCGACATGGGTGATGTCGTCATCCTCGAAGCAGCGCAGCACATGCACGATGGCATCGACCTCGCGGATGTTGGCAAGGAACTGGTTGCCCAAGCCTTCGCCCTTTGAGGCGCCGCGCACCAGGCCGGCAATGTCGACGAAGGAGATGCGGGTCGGGATGATCTCCTTCGACTTGCCGATCGCCGCGATCTTCTGCAGGCGCGGATCGGGCACCGCCACTTCGCCGGTGTTCGGTTCGATGGTGCAGAACGGATAGTTGGCGGCCTGCGCCGCCGCCGTCCTGGTCAACGCGTTGAAAAGCGTCGACTTGCCGACGTTGGGCAAGCCAACGATGCCGCATTTGAAACCCATTTTTGTCCGGTCCTATCGGGAAAATAGAAATTTGATCAGGGCTATGGGCGATAGGGGTGATCAACGTCAAGCCCTGTGGCGCCGATCCCGCTCAGTCCTTGCCGCCGAACAGCTTCTTCAGCATGGCGGCCATCGGGCCGGATTCCGGCAGCTTGGTGGGTGCCTGCTGCGGCCGTGCCTGGCGGATGTGACTTTGGGCTTTCTGGCTCTGCACCTTTGGCGCCTTGGGGGCGGGCGGTCGTCATCGCCGGTCGGCACCAGCTTGTCGCGCAAGGCCAGCGTCACGCGGTTCATGAAGGAATTGTCGTCGCCCTTGGCCAGCAATCCGGCGTCGCCGGCGATGGCGTCGAGCAGGACATCCAGCCATTCGCGGTCAGCCTTGGCAAAATCGCCAAGCACATGGCCATGCACCATTTCCTTGACGCCGGGATGGCCAACGCCGATGCGCACGCGGCGGTAGGCGTTGCCGACATGCTGGTCGAGCGAGCGAATGCCATTGTGGCCGCCGGAGCCGCCACCGACCTTCACCCGCAGCTTGCCGGCGGCAAGGTCGATCTCGTCATAGAAGACGGTGAGCGCCTCGGGGCCGAGCTTGTAGAAGCGCAGTGCTTCGCCGACCGACTGGCCGGACAGGTTCATGAAGGTCTGCGGCTTGATCAGGACGATCTTTTCGCCATCGAGCGTGCCCTCGGCGATCAGGCCCTGGAATTTCTTCGACCAAGGCGAAAAGGAATGGCGGCGGGCGATTGCGTCCGCCGCCATGAAACCGACATTGTGTCGATTGTCAGCATATTTCGCGCCCGGATTGCCGAGGCCTGCAAAGACAAGCATCGTCTGCTCCGGGCGGAAAGAGTTACTTCTCTTCGGCGGCAGGAGCCGCTTCAGGTGCAGCCACTTCAGCCGTCTCTTCCGTCTCCGGCTTCATCGCCGACGAACCGGCAATGGTCGCGATGGTGAAGTCGCGGTCGGAGATCACAGGTTTCACACCGGCCGGCAGCGTAACCGCCGAGATGTGGATCGAGTCGCCAATGTTGGCGCCGGTGAGATCGACGGTGATGAATTCCGGGATCGCATTGGCCGGGCAGTGGAACTCGACTTCGTGACGCACGATGTTGAGCACGCCGCCGCGCTTGATGCCGGGCGACTTGTCCTCGTTGATGAAGTGGACAGGCACGTCGACATTCACCTGGGTGTCCTTGCCGATGCGCAGGAAGTCGACATGGACAGGGAAATCCTTGACCGGGTCGAGCTGGAAGTCCTTTGGCAGGACCTGAATCTTCTTGCCGTCGACATCGATCGTGGCGATCGTGGTCAGGAACCCGCCGCCATGGATCTTGTAGTAGATGTCCTTGTAGGTGAGCGCGATAGCCAGGGGAGGCTGCTTGTCACCATAGATTACTGCAGGCACTTTACCGTTGCGGCGAACTGCACGGGCGGACCCCTTACCGACCTGTTCGCGTGCTTCGGCCTTGAGCTCGTAAGTGTCGTGGCTCATGGCATTTCCTTTCGGTTTGTTCTGGAGCGCTCACGGTTGGCAGAGTGCCTGGACCGTAAATGTCGAAAGCCGCCGGGTGAGGCGGCCTTCCGCCGCGTTGCCTCCAAGGGTGTCTACGCGGGTGGCGGCTCTATAGCGGAAGGCGGCCGGACGTGCAAGCCAAAGGCATGTCCGCCGGCGCGCAGCCCAGGCGGGTGCTATCCGCGCTTTTCGATGACGGCATAGAGGACGTTGTGGTTCTCGCCAAAGAACACTTGCGCCTCGACGGTATTGCGGTCGACGCTGGCATTGACGATGTTCCACATGTCGACCTCCGACCGCAGCAGCAACACCCAGTCCATGAACGTCTCCCGGTACCCGGCGTCAGGGGTGCCCTCGGCGTAGTTCGCGAACAGGAATGTTCCGTTCGGCTTCAACATCTGCAGGCACGTTTTCGTGAGTTTCACGGCGACGTTGTGCTGGAGGTAGTCGTAAAGGCCGGAGGCGTAGATGAAGTCGAACTTGCCGAGCTTGTGGCCCCTCGTGAGCACGGTTCGCACCGAGCCGTCGATGGCTTCGACCGCGGTGCCCTGGAAGTCGCGCGCGATCAACCCAACGCTCTGGGGATCCTGATCGAGCGCAACCCAACGCTTGAGGCGCCCCTCCGCCAGGGCGACCGAGCGGTTGGCCTCCCGCAAGTGGCCGGCCGCTATCGCCAGGACCTCGGTTTGCGGCCCGCTCTTGGCCGCAATCTCATCGACATATCGGGTCAGGAGGTCGCGCCGTTCCCGTGCAGCGACGCATGACGGTACGTTCTGGGTATGGCTATAGAGTGCCTTGCCGATCTCCGAGGCGTTCGCCACGCTCTCTGCCACATGCGGATCGCAATAGATGTAGTCGAGCAGTTGCGCGTCGCCGGAATAGCCCCTGGGCTTGCTGAAGGACCAGTGCGTCAGCGGATCCTCGAGGAAATACTCAAGGATCGGGTGGTTCTGCGCCACCGGTATCAATGCATGCCAAACGTCGGGATGAACCTTGGAACGCAGGGCGTTGAGGTACGACAGAAGGCGACGAACGATCTCGGCGGGATCCTTGCTTTGTTCGACCTGCTGGTGTGTCGCGTGGAGAATGATCGCGAGCTCCGCGCGAGCGGTTTCGAAGGCTTCGCCATGATGCTCGAGCTTTCCTCGAGGGAGATTGCCGGCGATCATCTCAGCGGTGATCAGGCTTTGGCCATCGAATACAGTTTGCACACTGGAACTCCATAGTTAACAGTCGGTTAACTTATTGCGTAGAATGCTCCATTTGCCAATGACGGCGCGAGTGCATTTTAGCGGTATGATTAATTTCCCGCTAACTATCTTTATTCATTGCACATCTTCCGGGCCGGATTCCGGGTTCGAGTTAACGGAAACTTGTCTTGCGTGATTGCATTTGTGTGCGAGGCGTCGCAATCGCTGTCGCGTCCCAGGGAGTCGGCCTGCGTGGGGGCAGAAACTAGAAATGAGTTCGGAGCCGAAAATCCCCTTCAAACGGGGTTTGCTGTGATGAGCGATCACGCGTCATCCGCATTGGCTGATACGGCTCATGGGGAGCCTTACGAACCGCGCTACGAACTGGGGGCCGACGAGCTCCGCGCCCTTTACCGCACGGAAGCCCATGCGACGCGAAGAGGGGAAGCCCGGCCAGGGCTTTGGATCGCCGTTGCCATCTATCTCTTGTTTTCGGCAACGGATCTTCTGCTGATACCAGATGTGGCCGTCTATACGATCACGGCGCGCTTCGCGGTCGGACTGACCGCGCTTTTGATCCTGGAAGCACAGCTTCGCCGGAGGGTTGCAACGCAATGGCTTGACGTGACTTGCGCTGGAGCCATCATTTTTGGCTATGTCGGTTGGCTCTGCCCTGCGGTTTTCGGTGCGGACAAGGAAAGCGTCTCCTACTATATGGTCTTCGGCACCATCTTCATGATGAGCGCCAATCTTTTCTTTACGTTCAATTTTAAACTTTCAATAGTAACTTCTGCAATAATTTTATGTATACTTTATATCGTAAATTACTTCGTACCTTCTACCCTAACGTACAAAATGGTATTCGGGGCTTTCTACGTTTCTTGTTTCACGTTCACCTCGTATGTGAACTGGAAACTGAATGAGGAACGCTACAACGTCTTCCTGAACGCCCTGGAAGCCAGGATCCAGCACAACGAGGCGACCGAACGCGGCAAGGCCCTGCTGAGACTGTCGCGGACCGATCCACTTACGGGTTTGGAGAACCGGCGGGCGATCGACGAGAAGCTGCGAGACTACTGGAGCGACTGGCAAAGGGTTGGCACCAGTTTTGGGGCGATCCTTATCGACGTGGACTTCTTCAAGAAGTTCAATGACTGCTACGGCCATCAGGAAGGCGACCGCTGCCTGATCCATGTCGCCAATGCGCTTAGCGATATGATCAAGCAGTACAATGGCTCCATCGGCCGCTATGGCGGTGAAGAGTTCATCGTCCTGGCTCGCATGGAGAAAAAAGAGCAGATCCTGGACATAGCGGAAGCCATTTGCAGCACGGTAGAGAACCTGGCGCTTACCCACGAGCTGCGGCGCGACGGCGTCTCGATCGTGACAGTGAGCGTTGGCGCCGCGTTCACCAGGACGCAGACCGGCGCCAAGCTGGAGAAGATCATCCATGAGGCCGATCGCGCGCTCTATCTGGCAAAAGCCGGTGGCCGAAACTGTGCCCGGCTGTTCGACCCAACCGATCCTCAGAGCAGCGACGAGAGTGAGAACATTGCGGCTTTGCTGAAGATCGCGATCGGCCAGAATCTCGTTTCACTCGTTTATCAGCCTATCCAGGATGTCAAAACGGACCGGGTTGAAGCCGTAGAGGCTCTGATGCGCCTCAAAATGCTGGACGGCACATCGGTTCCGCCGAGTCTGTTCATTCCCGTCGCCGAACGAACCGGCGCGATCCTGGAACTCGGGCGCTGGGCCATAAGGACAGTGTGCGCCGAGCTCCTGGCGGACGACCACGTCCGTGTCGTCAGTGTCAACGTCTCTCCAATCCAGCTCAAGACACCGGGCTTCGCAACGTCCGTCGCGACCATTCTGGGCGAGACCGGCGTCGCCGGCAGCAGGCTGGCCTTCGAGATCACCGAAGGACTGGAGATGGAGATGCATTCGGACATCCTGCGCTGCATCAGCGACCTGAAGCTGCTGGGGATCAAGATATGGCTTGATGATTTCGGGACGGGCTTCGCGGGCCTTTCGTGGCTTCGTCTGATCGATTTCGATACGGTGAAGATCGACCGTTCGTTTCTTCACGACTGCAGCTCCCCGAGCGGCAAGGCAATGCTCCAGGACATCATCACCCTGGTTCGAAATCGCGGCCACAAAATCCTGGTCGAGGGGGTGGAAACCGACGAACAGATGGCTCTCATGCGCGAATTCGGCATAGACAAGATCCAGGGCTTTCATGTCGGCCGCCCCGCTCCCGCGGCTAGTTTCCAGGCAAAGCGGACCATGCGCAAACGGTCATTTGCTGTGCTCAAGTCCGCGTGATTGCGGTGCGGCGGTAGCGTCGCGATTTTGGGTTGAGCCGCTGTTGGGCTTTCATGGTCACAAGGGTCTGGTCCAACCGACTTCATCCGATCACCTCGTCAGCTTTCGGTTTTCCGGTATCCATCTTGCCCAGAGTGGATGCGGCGGGATGCAATTCCCAAGGGCGCCATGCGCTTACCCGGGAAAACCGTTATCCATTTTCCCTGGAATTGCTTTAGGCTTCGGCGTCGCCACAGCGGGGAACCAAGATTCCGAAGCCTACCTTCCTTGAGATCGCCCGCCGCGCCGGGGTCGGCACGGCGACTGTCGAGCGCGTGCTTAACGGCAGGGGCGGGGTTAGGCCCGCGACCGTCGAGAAAGTTGTCGCTGCCGCGCGCTCGCTCGACTATCCGCGTCGCCTGCCGGAAGCTCATCGCGGCGTGATCAGGATCGAGGTGATCCTGGTTCGTCCTGACGCCACCTTCTTTGCCCGTCTGGCGCGCGCCTTCGAGCGCATCGCCGCAACGCTAGACAGGACCATTGCCGTCCATCGGACGTTTCTCGACGAGACAGATCCGGCTGCTATCGCCCGGCGGATACTCGACCCCGACATGCGTCGGGCGGCCTTGATCCTGGCGGTTCCCGACCACCCACTGGTCGGCGCTGCGCTGAGGCAACTGGACGTGCAAAACATTCCGACAGTGCAGATCGTAACGCAGATTTCCGCGACCTCCGGCTCGTATGTCGGCATCGACAATTATGCGGCCGGTCGCATGGCTGGTCTGCTGATGTCGCGTATGCAAAGGCGACCGGGCAAGGTGGTCGCCCTTTGCCACAGCCAGATCTACCGCGTGCACCGCGACCGCGTGCGCGGTTTTTTCGACTATCTGATGGAGGCCGGTGGCGGAGACTTCGAGCTAGTGGCAGCTCTTTTCGGCCATGACGAAGGTGATCGCAATGCAGGGCAATTGATCGAAGCGCTGACGCGGTGGCCGGACCTTGTGGGGCTATACAATGCCGGTGGCGCCAACGCGGCACTCAACGACGTGCTGCGACGCCACCCGCTGGGGCGCGAGATTTTCTTCGTCGGCCACGAACTCACCGAGCGCAGCACTCGTGCCCTGCGAGAAGGTACCATGGATGTCGTGCTCGACCAGGCGCCGGAGGCACAGGCGAGGCGCGCCATGGATCTGGTGCTGGCGATGCTCAACCTGCACGACCTGCCGGTGGAAAATCCCCCGGTCCGTTTCGTTACCTTCACCGCCGAGAACCTTTGATCTGATTTGATCAAGGAACATGCGGCCTCGCGCCGGCCGCGATGGTATCTCCTCTCGCAAAGCGGAGGTGACGGTGACCAGACGGCTGACGGCTTACGATCTCAGCAGTGCCAAAGGCAGCCGCAAATGGCTGCAGTTGCACGTAGACACGCCGGCCGAGGCGGCCGCTGCCGTGGCCTGCGACATCGTCATCCTGTCCTGCGAGCCTGACCACAATCTCGAATTGATCCGCCAGGCGGCGCCTTTCGCCTTCCTCTCGGTCGGTATGCCGCATGGCGCCGTCGCCACGCCCGACGAAGCCGTGCGGCTCGGCTTTGCGATGATGCGGCGCGGCGCCGATGCGATTTACTGCTCGCATTCCCCGCGCTTCATCGAGGCGATGGCTGCCGAAGGCATTCCTGTCACCGGCCATGTCGGCCTGGTGCCGAACCGCGCCACCTGGACCAATTTCCGCGCCATCGGCCGCACGGCGGAGGAAGCCCTCAAGGTGCTGCGCGCGGCCAAGGACCTGGAGAATGCGGGTGCCGCCTGCATTGAGGTCGAAGTCGTGCCGGTGCGGCTGGCCGAGCACATCACCCGCTCGACGCCGCTGATCACCATGGGCATGGGCTGCGGTTCGGCCTGCGACACGCAGTATTTGTTTTCCAGCGACGTGCTGGGCACGCATGCCGGCCACTATCCGCGCCATGCCAAGCGCTACGCCGATTTCGTCACGCTCGAGGCGGAGTTGCAGGAAAAGCGCATCGCCGCCTTCCGCGCCTTCGGGCGCGACGTGGCCGCGGGCAGCTACCCCGAAGCCAAGCACCAGGTCGGTATGGACGATGCCGCCTACGACCGCTTTTTGACCATTTCCCAATCCCTGTGAGATCAGAATGGACGACCTGAAATACGGCAAACGCAACAAGCGCGGCGACTGGGCACCGGACGAACCGGCCGGCAACGCGCCGTTGTTCACCTTTCCGCCGCGCCCGCTGGCGCTGCTGAAATGGCTGCCGAGCTATTTCCTGCCCTACAATCTGCTCTTCGCGCTTTCGGCGGTCGCGTGGTGGCACTACGTGCTGCCTGACGTCGAGGTCATGAAGACGCTCGCCTTCGGCTGGATCGCAAAACTGTTCCTCGTCAACTGCGCCGCGCTGCTTTTGTTCTTCGGCGCTTTCGAGCTCCGACTCTACATCTTGAGAGCCCAGGGCAACCGCTTCAAATACAACGGCAAATGGCCGTCGGAGCAGAAGAGCAAGGCGTTCTTCTTCGAGAACCAGAATCTCGACAACATGCTGCGCACCTTCGGCACCGGCATGCCGATCTGGACGGCGATCGAGGTGGCGATCCTCTATGCCTACGCCAATGGCTACGTGCCGTGGCTGACGGTCGCCGAGCACCCCGTCTACCTGTTCTGCCTCGCGCTGGTGGTGCCGATCATCCACGAGACGCACTTCTTCCTGCTGCACCGGGCGATCCACTGGCCGCCGCTCTACAAGTGGGTGCATTCGGTGCACCACAATTCGGTGAACCCGTCGCCGTGGTCGTCGCTGTCGATGCACCCTGTCGAGCAGTTCGGCTACCTCGGCGTTGCATTCTGGCACCTGATCATCCCGTCGAATCCGCTGCTCGCGCTCTACCAACTCCACTATGCCGGCTTCGGCGCCATTCCCGGCCATGTCGGCTTCGACAAGGTCGAACTCGGCGAGGACACCAGCATCGATAGCCACGCCTACATTCACTACCTCCATCACAAATATTTCGAGGTGAACTACGGCGACGGCCTCATCCCGTTCGACCGATGGTTGGGCACTTTCCACGACGGCAGCAAGGAAGGCGAGGCCCGCATGCAGGCCCGCTACGAGAAGAAGAAGGCGCGCGCCAACGCCGCCCAGTGACAGTCCGATCAGACAGCCACGCGAGGCGGTTCCGGCCGCCACCGCAAGCCATCCCGCAAGGGCCGGAAGTCAAAGGAGGAGTGAACCGGCACTCCATCCGCAAGGGAGGAAAACCGTGAAGAAACTTTTCATTTCGACCGCGTTGGCGGCCTTGATGTCGACCAATGCGATGGCTGCAAAAATCGGCGTCAGCATCGTCAACTTCGACAACAATTTTCAGACGTTGCTGAGGGACGGCATGCAGGCCCGCGCCAAGGAGAAGGGCGCCGGCATCCAGGTCGAGGACGCGCAGAACGACGTCGCCAAGCAGCTCGACCAGGTGAAGAATTTCATCGCCACGGGCGTCGACGCCATCATCGTCACACTGGTCGACACCAATGCGTCAAGGACGCTCAGCGAGGAAGCTGCCAAGGCCGGCATCCCACTGGTCTTCGTCAACCTCGAACCGTCAGACATGGCGAACCTGCCGGAGAAACAGGTCTATGTCGGCTCCAACGAGGTGGAGTCAGGCACGCTGGAAGCGTTCGAGGTGTGCAAGATACTGCGCGCCCGGGGCAAGTCGGCAGGTGCCAAGGCCTATGTCGTCATGGGCAGCCTGGTTCACCAGGCGGCCCTGCAGCGGACCAAGGATGTCGAGCAGATCTTCGCCACCGACATGTGCAACTTCATCAAGGTCGTCGACAAGCAGTCGTCCGAATGGTCGCGCGACAATGCGCAAAACCTGATGACCAACTGGCTGACCGCCGGCGGCGCGCCGGACGCCGTCATCGCCAACAATGACGAATCCGCTATCGGCGCCATCCTGGCGCTGAAGGCCAACGGCATCGACATGAAGAACGTCGTCGTCGGCGGCATCGACGCCACGCAGGACGGGTTGCAGTCGATGAAAGCGGGCGATCTCTCGGTTACCGTATTCCAGAACGCCAAAGGACAGGGGGGCGGCGGCGTCGACGCGGCCCTTGCGCTCGCCAAGGGCGAGAAAGTCGAACGCGTCGTCTATGTACCATTCGAGCTGGTGACGCCGGCCAACGCGGCCGACTACCTCAACAAGAATTAATCCCAGGGCTGGGGCCTCCGGGCGGCAATCATTGCCGTTCCGGAGGCTCGACCACAACTCACAGAGGAAAAAATGTCCAGCTGGATCACGGTCTGCGGCCTCGACGACATCGAACAGGAAGGTGCCCGCCGTTTCGACCATGAAGGCCGGACCTACGCGGTCTTCCGCTCACCCGACGACGAGGTCTTTTGCACGGACGGCCTGTGCACGCATGAGGCCGTCCATCTCGCCGACGGGCTGGTGATGGACTACGAGGTGGAATGCCCCAAACATGCTGGCGCCTTCGATTATCGGACCGGCGCGGCAAAGCGGCTGCCGCCTTGCGTGAATCTCAAAACCTATCCAGCAAAAGTCGAATCCGGTGCGGTGCTGATCGCCATCAGCCAATAACGAGATCGGCAACCGGCTGACTACCGGTCCCCGGTCAACGCGTCGCGTAGCGCCTGGATCTGCCGGTTCAGGGCATCGAGCTCAGCCAGCGTCATGCCCGAGCGCTCGATCAAGGTCTCGTTCAGACAGTTGCACTGGACAAGCAGCGCGCGCCCGGCTGATGTCAGGTCGACCTGCACCTGGCGTTCGTCGGTCTGGCTGCGCTGGCGGGTCACCAGCCCGGCCTGCTCTATTCGCTTCACCAGCGGCGTGACGGTGCTCGATTCTAGAGCGAGCCTGTGGGCGATGGTGCCGACCGACATGCCGTCGGCCTCTCCAAGTGCGTTCAGCACCAGGTATTGCGGATAGGTGATCCCCATCTCGTCCAGCATCGGCTTGTAGGTGCGGTTGATCGCCATGCTGGTGGCGTAGAGCGTGAAACAGAGCTGGTTGTCCAACGGAAGAGGCACGGCGCGTTCCTTCTTGCCGACACAGGCGTCAATTCGATACCACGAAAAATGGTATCGCGATATATATTTTCGTGGACAAGGGTATCGAGCTACGTTAGGCATATTGATATCGCGGTATTGTTTATCGTGACAACAACTGAAAGGAGATTGAGATGACCTCGCAAACCAAGCCCAACTCCGGCAGCGGCACGATCACCACCAAGGACGGAACACAGATCTACTACAAGGACTGGGGGACCGGGCAACCGATCGTCTTCCATCACGGCTGGCCATTGAGCAGCGACGACTGGGACGCCCAGATGCTGTTCTTCCTGGCACAGGGCTACCGGGTCATTGCCCACGATCGCCGTGGTCATGGCCGCTCGACCCAGACGGATATCGGTAACGAGATGGACGCCTATGCCGCCGATGTCGCGGAACTCGCCGCCCATCTGGATCTCAAGAACGCCATCCATGTCGGTCATTCGACCGGCGGCGGCGAAGTGGCGCGCTATGTCGCCCAATATGGTGCCGAGGGCCGCGTCGCCAAGGCGGTGCTGATCGGCGCGGTGCCGCCAATCATGCTCAAGACTGCCGCCAATCCCGGCGGCCTGCCGATCGAAGTGTTCGATGGCTTCCGCTCCGGCGTGGCGGCCAATCGCGCCCAGCTTTACAGGGATGTCCCGGCCGGCCCATTCTATGGCTTCAATCGTCCCGGCGCGGCAGTGTCGGAAGGCGTCATCGACAATTGGTGGCGCCAGGGCATGATGGGCGGCACCAAGGCGCACTACGATTGCATCAAGGCCTTCTCGGAAACCGACTTCACCGAGGATTTGAAGGCGATCGACGTGCCGGTGCTGGTCATGCATGGCGACGACGACCAGATCGTTCCGATCGCCGACTCGGCGCTGTTGACGATCAAGCTGCTCAAGAAGGGCGAGCTCAAGATCTACAAGGGCTACCCGCACGGCATGGCCACGACCCATGCCGACATCATCAACGCCGACCTGCTGGCCTTCTTCAAGGCCTAGGACATTTTCGAAGAAAAAAGGCGCCCGCCATCAAGCGGGCGCCTTTCTCGTCCGGTTTCAAGTCTAGCGGATTGCAGCGACCGCCTGTGCCTTTCTGGCTTCCTTCATGTTCGGCAGGAACACGGTCAGCAGCCCGAGCAGCGGCAGATACGAGCAGATCTGGAAGACATAATCGATGCCCTTCATGTCGGCGACAACGCCGAGCACGGCAGCAGCGATGCCGCCCATACCGAAGGCGAAGCCGAAGAAGATGCCGGCGATCATGCCGACACGTCCCGGTACCAATTCTTGCGCAAAGACGACGATGTTGGAGAAGGCCGACGACAGGATCAGGCCGATCAGCACGGTCAGCACCATCGTCCATTCCAGATTGGCGTAGGGCAGGGCCAGCGTGAAGGGCAGCACGCCGACGATGGAGAACCAGATCATCGCCTTCTGTCCATAGCGGTCGCCGAACGGGCCGCCGAGCAGGATGCCCAGCGCCGAGGCGCCGAGGAACAGGAACAGCATGACCTGCGACATCTGCACCGAAACCCCGAACTTATGCATGGAATAGAAGGTATAATAGCTGGCGAGGCTGGCGATGTAGGCATTCTTGCTCAGCACCAGCAGCGTCAGCACGATCAATGCATTCATGACCTTGCGGCGCGGGAAGGGCGAGACGAAGCTTGCCGTCTTGCGGCTGCCCTGTGCGGCGCGCAGCCGGCTGTACCAGCCGCCGACCTGCCACAAAACGATGATGCCGATCAGCGAGCCGACGGCAAACCAGGAGATGCTGGTCTGGCCGAACGGCACGACGATGAAGGCGGCCAGCAACGGCCCCATGGACTGGCCGAAATTGCCGCCGACCTGGAACAGCGACTGCGCCAGGCCGAAGCGGCCGCCGGAGGCGAAGCGGGCGATGCGCGAGGATTCCGGATGGAAGATCGCCGAGCCGATGCCGATCAGCGAGGCGCCGATCAGGAGCAGCGAATAGTGGCCGGCATAGGCGAGCACGACCAGGCCGATCAGCGACGACGCCATGCCGTAGGGCAGCGAATAGGGCATCGGCCGCTTGTCGGTGATCATGCCGATCACCGGCTGCAGCAGCGATGCGGTCACCTGGAAGGTGAAAGTCAGGAGGCCGATCTGCCAGAAATCGAGGCCGTAATTCTCTTTCAGCAAGGGATAGATGGCCGATAGCAGCGACTGCATGATGTCGTTAATGCAGTGGCAGAAGCTCACTGCCAGGATGACGGTGAAGGCCGTCGCCTGGGCTGAAGCATGACTGGCGCTCGCCGGTGGGGCGACGCTGGCGGCTGTCGTATCGGTCAAGGTAGGCTCCGTGGTCTTTTTGGCGGGCACACCCGCAGGCAGTTGACGGACGCTCCTGCGGCCGCCTTGTCGGACGCTCCTGCGGAGCGCCTGAGGACGGTGCCTTATAAGCCGCTTGCGGCACGACTTCTTTCGTGGTTTGGTCCAATAGTTTCGCAAGTGGGCCATACAGGATGCCGCACGGCAAAGAAGTCTTTCACGCCGGCAATGCCAATCTCGGTCAGCTGCACGAGAGCCGCTGGCAGTGGCTGGAGCAAGTGGCCGGGCCGGCGGTGGCGCTGCCGACGGAATATCCCGATGGCTACCGTGTGCCGCAACACCGCCACAGCCGCAGCCAGCTGCTGCATGCGTTGGTCGGGGTGGTGCTGGTGACGACGCGCTACGGGCGCTGGATGGTGCCGCCCGACCACGCGATGTGGATTCCAGCCGGCACCGAGCATTCCGTCGAAATGCTGGGCGATGTCTCGATGCGTTCAGTCTATGTCATGCCGCAGGCGATCCCCGGGCTGCCCGAAGGCTTGCGCGTCGTCGGCGTCACCGACCTGATGCACAGCCTGATCGTAGAATCGGAGAAGCTCCCGCAGGGCGGCGAACTGGAAGGGCGCGGCGGGCTGATCATGAACCTGTTGCTGCATGAAATCCCGACCTTGCCGGAACGGCCGCTCGGCCTGCCATTCCCGTCCGATCCCAGGCTGTCGGCGCTGTGCCGGCGTTTCGTCGCTGCGCCGTCGCCGCACGCGACGATCGACGAGTGGGCCGATGCCGCCGGCATGAGCCGCCGCTCCTTCACCCGCGCCTTTCAGCGCCAGACCGGCCTGTCGCTGTCGACATGGCGCCAGCAGGCCTGCCTGTTCGCGGCGCTACCGCGGCTGGCCGACGGCGAGCCGATCACCAGGGTGGCGCTCGATCTCGGCTATGACAGCGTGCCGGCCTTCATCACCATGTTCAAGCGCATGCTGGGCGCGTCGCCGCGCGGTTATATGCGCGGCGCCCGCGAAAGCGTCGAAGTCGCCCGTCGCCTGATCGGCCCGGTTCGGCTGGAAAGCCCTGCGCCGTAACGGCAGGCCGGTCTAGTCGAAGAGACTGGACACCGATTCCTCGGTCGCCGTGCGCGAAATGGCCTCGCCCATCAGGTCGGCGATCGAGATGACGCGGATGTTGGGAGCGTCAAGCACGCCCTGGGTCGGCTGGATGGAATCGGTGATCACCAGCTCCTGCAGTTTCGAGCCGCTGATGCGGGCAACCGCGCCGCCCGACAGCACACCGTGGGTGATGTAGGCGGTGACGCTGGTGGCGCCGTTGGCCAGCAGCGCATCGGCGGCGTTGCACAGCGTGCCGCCGGAATCGACGATGTCGTCGATCAGCAGGCAATCCTTGCCGGCGACCGCGCCGATGATGTTCATCACTTCCGATTCGCCGGGCCGTTCACGGCGCTTGTCGACGATGGCGAGTTGCGCATCGAAGCGCTTGGCCAGCGCACGGGCGCGGACCACGCCGCCGATGTCGGGCGAGACCACCACGACGTTGCCGAGCTGCTTGTATTTGGCCTTCACGTCGCGGGCCATGACCGGCACGGAAAACAGATTGTCGGTCGGGATGTCGAAGAAGCCCTGGATCTGGCCGGCATGCAGGTCGAGCGTCAAAACGCGGTCGACGCCGGCGCGGGTGATCATGTTGGCGACCAGCTTGGCCGAGATCGGCGTGCGGCCGGAGGCGCGGCGGTCCTGCCTGGCGTAGCCGAAATAGGGGATGACCGCCGTGATGCGCTTGGCCGACGAGCGCATGAAGGCATCGATCATGATGAGCAGTTCCATCAGGTGATCGTTGGTCGGGAACGATGTCGACTGCAGGATGAAGACATCCTCGCCGCGAACGTTTTCCTGGATCTCGACGAAGATTTCCTGGTCGGCGAAGCGCCTGACACTGGCCTTGCCCAGCGGGATGTTGAGGTACCGGGCGACCGCTTCGGCCAGCACCCTGTTGGAATTGCCCGCGAAGAGTTTCATGCACCGTTCCTGGTGGAGGATGGAAAGACCTGACGGACTCGCCTGCGCCCTTTAACCGGGCTTTTAGCGGCCCGCGCCGGTATTGCAAGCGCCGAGATCGGGAATCCGCCGGCTAAACTCAAGAAAGCTCCGCGCCATCACCAGGCTGCAACATTTCAGCCCGCCTTGCCGCCGAGCCAGGCCGCGAATTGGTCGATGGTCTGGTCGGCGATCGACTGCATGGTGGCCGGCGAGACCCCCTTCCAGCTGTCGCCGCCCCCGCTGTCGCCGGATTTGACCGACGGCGCCTTCTGCTGGCCGTTGATGCGGTGCAGGCGGTTGCCGGCCGGGTCGTAGACGTCCCAGACATAAATGACGGTGGTGTCCGTGCCTTCCGACATCGTCGAGAAGTAGCCCTTCAGCACATGGGTCGCGGTCTGGTCGGCGCTGCCGGCGAGCGTGATACCGCGCTGCCTGGCGCGCGTCTGCAACTCCGCCGTCAGCGGTGTCGCCGCTTCCACCGACGCACCGACGATCGGCGCGATCTGTAGGCGGGTCTTCGACAGGATCGCAGCGCTTTGGGCAGATGTGACCGGGGTGGTGGCGGTTGCAGGAGCGCCCGCCGTGGTGCCGGCCGGTGCCGGAACCGTGGCTGCCGTGTTGCCTGACGTGGCGGGCAGCGTCTGTGCCGACGTCGCCGGCGGGGTGATGGCCGACGGTTCAAGCACGTCCTTTGCGTTGGTGCAGGCGGCAAGAGCCAATGCCACAAGCAATGACACGGTCGTCACATGCGATCGTCTCATTTGCCTTCTAACTCCTTGGCGAAGAACGCCTCCCATTATGGATTCACTGTACGATCAAGTCGAGATCATGGCGGGACAGCGGCTTGGGCTGGGATTCGGTGGTCAGGTAGGTGCGGCCAAGCGTCATCGCCGTCTCGGTGTCGGAATCCATGATGATCATGTGGGCGAACAGCGTCATGTTCGGCGCGATCGGTTCGGGGTTGCCCTGGTAGAACATCGGCATGTCCATCCAGGACGGCGTGAAGCGGGCGCCGACCGAGTAGCCGCAGGCGTTCAGCCGGTGCTTGGTCAGGCCGTGCGCTTCCATGGTGCGGGCATGGGCATCGAACACGTCGCCGAAGCTGTTGCCCGGCATCATCGCCTTTTCGACGGCCAGAAGTGCTGCGCGCGCGGCGTCGAACAGCTCCTGATGGCGCTTCGACACCTTGCCGGTCAGCACCGTGCGCATCATCGGCGCATGGTAATGGTTGAAGACGCCGGCCCATTCGAGCGTCAGCTGGTCGTTCTTGGTGAGCTTGCGGCGGCCGGCCTTGTAGCGGCACAGCAGCGCGTCGACGCCGGAGCCGATGATGAACTCGTTAGCCGGATAGTCGCCGCCGCCGGCAAAGACCGCACCTTGCATGGCGGCCAGGATCAGGGCTTCGTCGCCGCCCTGCTTGATCAGCGGCAGGGCCGCGTCGAGCGCGTCGTCGGACAGATTGGCGGCCCTCTCGGCCTTGGCGATTTCGGCGGGGCTCTTGAACAGGCGCAGCCGGCCGACAATGCCGGACGCATCGGCGATCTGGCCGAAGGTCTGCAACTGTTCGTCGAGCCGGCGGCCATTGAAGGCGGTCAGGCCGTGGGTGTCGTATTCGACGCCGATGCGGGCGCCGAGCAGGTCGAGCTCGTTGAGCAGATTGCGCAGGTCGACCGCCGGATTGGCACCGTTGCGGTCGGTCCACAAGACGATGTTGTCGATGATGGAGGTCTGGCGCGCCTGGCGCAGATCGGCCGAGCGGGTCAGAAGCACCATCGAACCGTCGGCCTTCACCACCAGGCACTGGAAGAAGCAGAAACCGAACGTGTCGTAGCCAGTCAGCCAGTACATGCTTTCCTGCGCGAACAGCAGGATAGCGTCGAGCTTCTTCTCGGCCATCTCGATCATCAGCCGGTCGCGCCGCGCGTCAAATTCCGATCGTTCAAAATGCAACGCCATTATTCCCTCTCCAAAACGATTGCCGAAACCTGCCGGCCGTAATCGGGTTCCTTGCGGTGCGTGGTGCGCCGGTAGGAGTAAAACAGATCTTCCTCGGCATAGGTGCAGCGGCCGAGGCCCTCGGCCGTCACGCCGGCCTTGGCCAGCCGGTCGACCGTGTAGCGGTTGAGGTCGAACATCGCATGGCCGGGGGTTGCCGAGGGTGCGAAATAGAGGATGTTTTCAGCGTCGGCCTCGACGAAGCGGGCGATGAATTCCGGCCCGACCTCATAGTTATCGGGGCCGATCGAGGGGCCGAGTACGGCGACGATGTTGTCGCGCCGGGCGCCAAGGGTTTCCATGGCGAGGATGGTGTTCTCGAGCACACCGGTGAAGGCGCCTTTCCAGCCGGCATGTGCGGCGCCGATGATGCGCGCCTCGGCATCCGCGAACAGTACCGGACCGCAATCGGCGGTCGAGGCGCCGATGGCGATGCCGGGCCTGTCGGTGACGATGGCGTCGGCCTTGGGCCGTTCGCCGGCAAAGGGTTCGCTGACGATGATGACGTCGGGCGAATGAATCTGCCAGGCGGTCAACAGATGGCTCGCCGGCACGCCCATCCAGGCGGCGACGCGGCCGCGGTTCTCGGCCACCAGCGCCCGGTCGTCGTCCGATCCGGTGCCGATGTTGAGGCCCTGATAGATGCCGCTGGAGACACCGCCGATGCGGGTGAAATAGCCGTGCCGGATGCCTTGTGCCTGCGCCTTGTCCAGCAGCGGCGACCGAACGGGATCCGGTTTGGTCTGATTCAACATGCGGGCGTTGTTGTCCGTGTGGGCGGTTTCGTCAAGAAAAAGGTGCTTCGTCGAAAAGAAGGCGGAGCAGGCGGTTTGGCCGCTCTTTCGCCGGACGGGAGATTGGGAGGGACGGCGGTGAAAAGTCAATCCGCCGTGGCAAATGGCGTCGTTGCTGAGAGTGGGGCGGCCACGCCGCGCGGCAGCATGGCAAGCACCTTGAACAGATCGCCCATCGCTTGCGGCCCGGCGAGGCGCTCGACGGCTTCAGCGATCTTGTCGCGTGCCGCCTGGTCGGCATCGGCGCCGAGCCGGCCGGCGCGTTCGAGAATGCCCATGCCGAGCAGAAAGTCGCCCTGCGTCGACAGATGGGCGTCGAGGCCATGCGCGCGCACGGTTGCGGCAAGGGCGGCGAAATCGACATGGGTGGTGAGGTCGGCCTCACCGGGATTGGCCAGCACATCTTCGTGATTGTGGCTGCGCAAGGCCTGCAGCGTGTCGCCGACACCCGGCTGGAGATGGCCATAGTCGAGGAACAGGCCGGCGCCGCCTTCCTGGGATATACGCTCGGCGATGGCTGCCATCAGTGCGGTGCGGGCAGGCGCTATTTCGACGATCGCACCTTGCGGCGCCTCAGTGGCATCGGCGGGCAACAATGTCGGGTCGACCGAGCCGGCGCCGGCGAAGAAGCAAAGGTCATTGGTGTCATCGAGGCCAACCATGCGCTCGCGCCAGCCGGCACCGGCGCGGACGAATTGGCGGACGGGCACGGCGTCGAACAACTCGTTGCCGACGATGAACAGCGGCTGTTGCGGCAAGGTCTCGATGGTCTCGTGCCAGCGAACCGCGAAAGGTGTGACGCCAAGCGTCTGTTGCTGGACCTCTGTCAGGCGCGGGCTGGTCTCGATCATGGCGAAGATGACGCCGTTGGCCAGATCGGGATCAAGCCGCGACAGCGTGCGCAGCATGTCCTTCATCAGCGTGCCGCGACCGGGGCCGATCTCGGCGATGGTGGCCGGCAGCGGCCGGCCGCTCGCTGCCCAAGCCTGGTATATCCACACAGCGACCAGTTCACCGAACATCTGGCTGATCTCGGGTGCGGTGATGAAGTCGCCGGCCGCACCAAAGGGCTCGCGCGTCGTGTAGTAGCCGTCCTCGGGGTCGAACAGGCACAGCGCCATGTATTCGTTGACGGGAAGCGGCCCCAGGGCCTCGATCAGGTCGACGATGCGGGTTTTCAGCAGTGTCATGCCGGCTGCGGCTGTGCCACCGGCTTGGCGGTCAGCATCGCCCAGATACCGGCCAGCACCATCGGGGTAGAAAGGATCATGCCCATGGTCAGCCAGTTGGTGCCGAGGAGATAGCCGAGCTGCTGGTCGGGCTCGCGGAAGAACTCGACGAAGATGCGCGACAGGCCATAGCCGCAGATGAAGGCGCCGCCGACGAAGCGCGGCGTTTTCAGCTTGAGGCGCGAATGGGTGAGGATGCGCAGCACGAGGAACAGCACCACGCCCTCGAGCAGCGCCTCGTAGAGCTGGCTCGGATGACGGGCAAACGGCCCGCCATTGGGGAATTCGAACGCCCACGGCATGTCGGTTGGCCGGCCCCACAGCTCGGAATTGATGAAATTGGCGACGCGCACCAGGCCAAGGCCGACGGGCACGCCGGCCGCCACGACGTCAAACAGCGACCATGTGCGGATGCCGCGCTTGATGGAGAACAGCGTCATGGCGAGGATGACGCCGAGCAGGCCGCCATGGAACGACATGCCGCCCTGCCAGACGGCGAAGATGTCGAGCGGGTGGGCGATGTAACGCGGCAGGTCGTAGAACAGCACATAGCCGGTGCGGCCGCCGAGCACGACGCCGATGGCCGCCCAGACGATGAAGTCGTCGAGATCCTCCGGCTTCATCGGCAGGACGCCGTTCGGCCACAGCTTGGCATTGCTGGCGAGCCGCTTGGCGTACCACCAGGCGAACAGGATGCCGACGATGTAGCCGACACCGTACCAGTGCACCGCCAGCGGTCCGATCTGGATGAGGATCGGGTTGATGTTGGGGAAGGGCAAGGAGGCCAGCGGCAGCAGGAAATATTCGTTCAACGGGGAACTCTCGGTTGCAATCGCGTTTGGGCGCGGACCATGCGGCAGGGTTTTGGCAGGGTCAAGGCAAGGTAGATGCTCCCGACTTGATGCCGCAGCTGCCTTCAACGTTCTTGCATTCCGCGCGCAGCGCCACTAACTCAATTCAAGCAAGCGCGAGGATTTGCCATGTCGACCGGACCGAACCGCATTCTCGATGAATTCGCCAAGCTGATGACCGACGCCGCCGGCGCCGCCCAGGGCGTGCGCCGTGAGGTGGAGACCGCGTTCAAGGGGCAGGCCGAACGCATTCTCAATACCATGGACGTGGTGCAGCGCGAAGAGTTCGAAGCCGCGCGCGAGATGGCCGCCAAGGCTCGGGAAGAAAACACCCGCCTTGCCGCCCGCATCGAGGCGCTCGAGGCGAAGCTTGCCGAGCTGGCCGGTGACGCCGCACCAGCGGCGGCGGCCAAGCCCCGCGCAAAAAAATAATCGTTAAACTTTTCCACATAGCCCGATCCTGAAAAGCGCTTTGCCGTGAATCGCTTAACGGCATTGCATGAATCTTTGTGACAGCGGCTTTCCACATGCGAATGACGCAGTGCGAAAAATTGGGCTGTTCACGCGACTCCCGATCAATAGACTGAATTTGTTGCATGATTCGGAGCAGGGTCATGCGGCCGGGCGGTGGGGTCCGGTCCGGGGTCTTTGTGTCGAGAAGTAGTCTTTTGCGCGAAGAAAGTCCTGACCGTCCGAGTTCTAGACAAGATTGTTCGTTGTGTGTGCCCTCCCGCGGAGCGTGTGGCGGCGCTCGTACAGAACGACAGGAAGCATTCCATGGAACTTCTCGAACTCGAATTCTCCCGCGAAATCCATCCGGTGGATGTTATCGAGCAGGTGGCCCACAACAACGACTGGTCCTTTGAGCGGGCCGGCGACGACGAGATTTCGATCTCGGTTGCCGGAAGCTGGACCGACTATCACGTCTCCTTCTCGTGGATGGAGGATTTCGAGGCGCTGCACCTGGCCTGCGCCTTCGACATCAAGGTGCCGGAGACCCGCGCGCTGGAAGTGATGCGGCTCTTGTCGCTGATCAACGAGCAGATGCTGTTCGGCCATTTCGACCTCTGGGAGCAGGAGGGCGCGATCATGTTCCGCCAGTCGCTGCTTCTGGCCGGCGGGGTCGAGCCGTCGAGCCAGCAGGTTGAAGTGTTGCTGTCGTCGGCGCTGGAAGCCTGCGAATGCTATTTCCAGGCCTTCCAGTTTGTTGTCTGGTCCGGAACCTCGGCCAAGGACGCACTGGCCGGCGTGCTGTTCGAGACCTACGGCAACGCCTGAGTCAAAGACCAAGATGAGTTCGAGCAGCGAGCGCAAGCCCGAGATCAGTTTTGCCGATTTCGATCGTGTCGATATCCGCGCCGGCACGATCGTGGAGGCCGAACCGTTTCCGCAGGCGCGTAAGCCCGCATTCAAGCTGAAGATCGATTTCGGCACCGACATCGGCATCAAGAAATCGTCGGCGCAGATCACGAAATACTATGCGCCGGAGACGCTGATCGGCCGGCAGGTGTTCGCGGTGGTCAATTTCCCGCCGCGCCAGATCGGCCCGTTCATGTCGGAAGTGCTGACGCTCGGCTTTCCCGATGAGGAGGGCGCGGTGGTGCTTGGAGCCATCGAGCGCAAGGTGCCGGATGGCGGCAGGTTGTTTTAGGCCGCCAGCTTCCGCGTCGTTCCCAGCGCTTCCTCGACTGTGTCGAGGAACATTTCCGCGCAAGCTTTCCAGCTGTAGCGCATGGCGCGTTCGCGTGCCTGCGCGCGGTCGACGTTGAGCGCGGCGAGCGAGGCCTCGCGCAGGTCGTTGGAGACCGCGCCGCCAAAGCCATCGCCGACGATGTCGATCGGCCCGGTCACCGGATAGGCGGCGACCGGCGTGCCGCTGGCCAGCGCCTCGATGATGACGTTGCCGAAGGTGTCGGTGCGGCTGGGGAAGACGAAGACGTCGGCCGAGGCATAGATCTCGGCCAGTTCGTCATTGGGACGATGGCCGAGGAAATGCGCCTGCGGGTACTTCGCCTTCAGCCTGGCAAGCTCGGGGCCTTCGCCGACGATAACCTTGCTGCCCGGCAGGTCGAGGTCGAGGAAGGCGGAGAGGTTCTTTTCGATGGCGACGCGACCGACGCAGAGGAAGATCGGGCCGGGGAAGCCGAGATCCTTCTTCTTGTCCGGGCGGAAATGATCGGTGTCGACGCCGCGCGTCCACGGCCGCAGCTTGGTGAAGCCGCGCGCAGAAAGGTCGTCGGCGAGCGACTGGGTGGCGACCAGCGTGCCCTGGCCGGAATTGTGGAAATCGCGCAGCCAGCGATAAGCCCAGCTTTCCGGTACCGGCAGGCGGGCGCTGAGATATTCGGGAAAGCGCGTGTGGTAGCTGGTGGTGAACGGCCGGCCGGCATTGCGGCAATAGCGCCGCGCCATGATGCCGAGCGGACCCTCGGTGACGATGTGGATGTGGTCCGCCTTGCCGGCTTCGATCAGGCGAGCGACATGGCCGGGCGTGGTCAGCGCCAGCCTTATGTCGGGATAGGTCGGCAGGGGCAAGGTGCGAAAGATGTTGGGCGTCAGGAAATCCACCGCGACATCGAAGGATTTCAGCGTTTCGGTGAGCCGCTCCAGCGTGTGGACGACGCCGTTGACCTGCGGGCGCCAGGCGTCGGTGACCATCAGTATGCGCATGGCGGCCCTTTGCAGGAAAGGTCGACGGTTGCCTTGAGACGATGCCGGAACGGCGACCAGCCTGCTGCCCTCGCTTCGCTCCAGCGCACCCGGGCGGGCACGGGGTCGAAGTAAGGCGGCAAGGCCGAATCAATTGAGGTCGCGCGCTTCATGCGCGCTCTTGACCATGGTTTCATGACGGGCGGATGAAGCCCGTCCTCCGCCGACTATGCCGGAACCTGGATGACGGCGCGAAGTCCGCCGAGCGGGCTGTCGTCGAGGGTGATGTCGCCGCCATGGCTGCGGGCGATGTCGCGGGCAATCGACAGGCCGAGCCCGGTGCCGCTGGCATCGAGGTTGCGGGCCTCGTCGAGCCGCACGAACGGTTTGAACACGTCTTCGCGCCGGTCTGCGGGAATGCCCGGACCATCGTCGTCGATGGTGACCAGAAGCGAGCCGCGGCCATGGGTGGCGTTGACCTCCACCGTCTTGGCATAGCGGAAGGCGTTGCCGATGACGTTGGACATCAGCCGGGCAAAGGCGTTCGGCCGCACATGCACATCGGGGTCGCCGGCAAGCGTCGTCGACAGCTTGCGCTTGCGCAGCCTGGCTTCCTCGCCGAGCTTCTCGAAATAGGCCTCGAGATCGAACCGTCCGGCGTCTTCCGAAGCCTCGCCACGGGCAAAGGCGAGATAGCCTTCGAGCATCGACTGCATGTCGTCGATGTCCTGGTCGAGCGCCGCCTTGGTCTCGGCCTTGCCGCCGGAAAGCGCAAGCTGCAGCTTGAAGCGGGTGAGGATGGTTCGCAGGTCATGGCTGACGCCGGTGAGCATGGCGGTGCGTTGCTCGATCTGGCGCTCGATGCGCTCGCGCATTTGCATGAAGGCAAAGCCGGCGCGGCGGACCTCCTCGGCGCCGCGCGGCCGGAAATCGCGCGGCATCGGCCGGCCCTTGCCGAAGCTTTCGGCGGCTTCGGCAAGCGTCAGGATCGGCCGGATCTGGTTGCGCAGGAAGGGAATGGCGATCATCAGGAGCACCAGCGAGGTGCCGACCATCCAGATCAGGAAGATGTGGGTGTTCGAGGCATAGGCCTGGCTGCGGCGCACGAAGACGCGCAGCACCTTGTTCTCGAGCTGGACGCGCACCTCGACGATGTTGGAATTGCCGACCGTGTCGATCCAGAACGGTCGATTGATCTGGCGCGTGATCTCGGACGACAGAACATCATCCAAAATCGAGAAGAACGGCTTTGGGCCGGGCGCGGGCAGCGGGTCGGGCGGCAAGAGGTCGACCTTCAGCTGCATGCGGTCCTGGGCGATGCGGATGATGTTGGTGTAGTCGGCGTCGCGCGGATAGGTTTCGATCAGGTCGATGATGGCGGCGATGTCGCGCACGGTGGCCTGCGACAGGCGCTGCGTCACGGTTGCCCAATGGCGTTCCATGAAGACAAAGGCGACGACCGATTGCAGAAGGATCATCGGCGCGATGACGATGATCAGCGAGCGGGCATAGAGCCGCTTTGGCATGTAGAGCGAGACGAGGCGCCAGAAGCGGTTCCAAGCGCGCGGCACCGCCTTCAGCGTCCGCGTGGCGCGTGCGCTCAAGCCGCCATTGCCCGGCTGTTCCAGTTCCGTGGTTGCCATTCGCTCTTTTCGCTTGCCCGCAGCCGTTCAGCCAGCCGCAGGCGGCATTCTATTCCACGCTGAGCCGATACCCAATACCGCGTACGGTCTGCAGCCAGACCGGATTGGACGGATCGCGCTCGATCTTGCGGCGCAGCCGGTTGATCTGGACGTCGATGGTGCGCTCGCCAACTTCCGAATCGTCGCCGACAAGCTCGTGGCGGGGTATCGTCTCGCCTGCCCGCGCGGCGAAGATCGCCAGGATCTCCTGCTCGCGGTCGGTCAGCTTCAGCGCCTCGCCGCCACGCTTCAATTCGCGTCTGGCGATCTGGAAGGTGTAGGGGCCGAAGACCAGCTGCTCGACCTTGGGCGTGGTGGCAGGGCCACCGCGGCGCAGGATGTTGTTGATGCGCAGGATCAGCTCGCGCGGATCGAAGGGTTTTGGCAGATAGTCGTCGGCGCCGGCCTCCAGCCCTGAGATGCGGCTGTCGGTCTCCGACAGCGCCGTCAGCATCAGGATCGGTACGTTCTTTTCGGCCCGCAGCGACTTGGTCAAGTCGACGCCCGTCTCGCCAGGCATCATAACGTCCAGCACCAGAAGGTCGAAGTCGAGGCCGGCAAGCTTGCGTCTGGCTTCGCCGGCATTGCCGGCGACGGTGACGCGAAAGCCGTTTTCGGTCAGATACTGCTTGAGAAGATTGCGGATGCGGGTGTCGTCGTCGACCACAAGCAGATGTGGCGCGTCGTCGTCCGGTGCGGCCGCGTGATCGACCCGTTCAGTGCTCTCCATGGCTTTTCCCTGACATCTTTGCGGATCCAATGTCGATCTGCGCCCTCAGTTCCGGATTGACCATCGCTTCGAGGAACCGTTCCACCAGGATCCGTTCGGTTATTCCGGAATCTCCCAATGCAGCATGGATGCGGCGCGACTGTGGCCGCGCCAGCGCCAGCGCCAGCGCACGGCCCTTGGCCGTCGGATAAAGCTCGCGCTGGCGGCGGTCGCGCGGCCCTTGCAATTGCACGACATGGTCGGTGTCGATCAATTGCTTGAGCACGCGGGCCAGGCTCTGCTTGGTAATCTTCAGCACGTCGAGCAGTTCGGCGACCGTCAGGCCGGGCCTGCGGTTGACGAAATGCAGCACCCGGTGGTGAGCCCGGCCGAAACCGTAATCGGCCAGAATCTGGTCCGGATCGGAGGTGAAGTCACGATAGGCGAAGAAGAGCAGCTCGATGATGGCGAAGTCGATGCCGTCCTCGTCGGTGATCGCGGTCCTGATCGGTTTTCCGGCTGCGTGGCTTCGATCCGTCATCATTTCTCCGTGGGAAAGAGAGATTATGTCAGTACTATTGACGTAATTTCCCTGCAATGGTAATTTTTGACAAGCTTTTGGGCGGATTGCGAACGAAAAGGCAAGGGAAGCCGGTTTTTCCGGAACTTCCTGAGTTTGCCAGAGCGCAATTATCCGCCTACGCTCCAGCATAAAAGCCGCTTTGGGCGGCCGACACGAAACACCAACGATACAACACTATGCGGGCTGCCGCCCGCGGGAGGTTACCATGGCATCCGTTCCCTTCGACCAACTGGATGGTTTCATCTGGATGAACGGCGAATTCGTCCAATGGGGTGACGCCAAGATCCATGTGCTGACCCATGGCCTGCATTACGCCAGCGCCGTCTTCGAGGGCGAGCGCGCCTATGGCGGCGAGATCTTCAAGCTCAATGAACACACCGAGCGCCTGCATGAATCGGCGCACCTGCTCGGCTTCAAGATTCCCTATTCGGTGGCGGAGCTCAACGACGCCTCCACCACGCTTCTGAAGAAGCAGGGTTTCCAGGATGCCTATGTCCGGCCGATCGCCTGGCGCGGCAGTGAACAGATGGGCGTTTCGGCGCAGAACAACCGCATCAACTGCGCCATCGCCATCTGGCAATGGCCGAGCTATTTCGATCCCGCGCAGAAGCTGAAAGGTATCCGCCTCGATGTGGCGGAATGGCGCCGGCCAGACCCGCGCACCGCGCCTTCCAAGTCGAAGGCCGCCGGCCTCTACATGATCTGCACCATGTCCAAGCATGCCGCCGAGGCCAAGGGCTATGCCGACGCCATGATGCTCGACTGGCGTGGCCAGGTCGCCGAAGCGACCGGCGCCAACATTTTCTTCGTCAAGGACGGCAAGATCCACACGCCCAAGCCCGATTGCTTCCTTGACGGCATCACCCGCCGCACGGTCATTGGCTTGGCCAAGGATCGCGGCCTGGAGGTGATCGAACGCGCCATCCTGCCGGAAGAACTCGAGGGCTTCGAGCAATGCTTCCTGACCGGGACGGCAGCGGAAGTAACGCCGGTTTCGGAGATCGGACCTTACCGATTCGAGGTCGGTGAAATCGCCAAAAACCTTATGAATGACTATTCTGCCGCCGTTCAGCCCAAGCACGCGATCGCCGCAGAATAACGAAAGTCACAGCTTTTTTAGCAAGCAGGGGCGGTTTTAGGGCCGCCCCTTTTATTTAAGCGTTCCTGCATTTGACTTTCGTCCAATTCGGCGTCTCATGATGCTGTCGGCCCGGGAGGCTGGCAGCTATGGAGGGACTAATCATATGGACATGAACACGCTTCTTCCGATCATAATACAGGTGATTACGGGTATCATCGGTGGTCAGGCGGTCGGTGCGGCGCTCAAGACGGCGGCGATGGGTCAGCTTCCCAAAATCCTGGGTGGAGCCATTGGCGGTGTCGGCGGTGCGGCGATCCTCGGCAGCCTGCTGGGTGGCGGCGCGGTCGATCCGGCGGCTGCGGCAGCAGCAACGAGCGGTCTCGGCAGCGCGCTGAACCTCAACAACATCGTCGGCGGCGCCGGCGGTGGCGCGATCCTGACCGGCATTCTCGGCGCGGTCATGGGCGCCATGAAGAAGTAAGCGGCCATTCGGTCTTTTCAAATGGGCGGCTTCGGCCGCCCATTTCCGTTTTGGGACTACTGACTGTTCGTCTTTCGAGGGGTGGACGCCCTTCGCCCGCGCCTCTACATCACCGCTGGCATAGCGAAAGGACGATCATGGGTCAGCTCAATGCCGGCATCGTGCCGGTCACACCGTTTCAGCAGAATTGCACCATCCTGTTCGACATGGACGACAAGCACGGTGTCGTCGTCGATCCGGGCGGCGACATCGACAAGGTGCTGGCGGCGCTGAAGGATAATGCGATATCAGCCGGGGCGATCTGGATAACGCATGGCCATATCGACCATGCCGGCGGCGCCATGGAGCTGAAGGAGGCGCTCGGCGTCGAGATCATCGGCCCGCACGAGGCCGACAAGTCGCTGCTCGACAATCTGGAAAACCAGGGCAGGCGTTACGGCATCGCCGGTGCGCGCAACTGTGTGCCCGACCGGTTCCTGACCGAAGGCGAGACCGTGTCGTTCGGCGGCCATGTGTTCGAGGTGTTGCACTGCCCCGGCCATGCGCCCGGCCACGTCGTCTACTACAACCGCGCAGCCAAGTTCGCCCATGTCGGCGACGTGCTGTTTCGCGGTTCGGTGGGCCGCACCGACCTGCCGGGCGGCGACCACGCGGCGCTGATCGCTTCGATCAAGGACAAGCTCCTGCCGCTCGGCGACGACATTGGCTTCATCTGCGGCCACGGTCCCGGCGGCCGCTTCGGCGAGGAGAGGCGGACCAATCCTTTTCTCGTTTAGGGCGTGCCGATATTCGCCGATCCCAAATCCTGCGGTGTTCCAAACAAAAAAAGCGCTGGCCTTGCGGTCAGCGCTTTTTGTTTGGGGGCAGGGATGCCTCAGTTGGCAGTGCAGAAATGCTGTTCGCCGTCATTGCCGGTGAACGTGCCGGTACGGGAATTGAAGCTGCGGTAGCGGTCCGAGCAGTATTCGTACCAGTCACGCGTCCACGGCTCGGCATAACGATCGGCGTAGACAACCCTCGGTTCCGCATAGTAGCGGCGGACCGGTGCCGGGCGCACCACAACGTCACGATCGTAGTAACCGTCATCGTAGTAGCGGTCAGCGTAGGGCGGGGGCTGGTCATTGGCCAACGCGCCACCGATCAGCGCGCCGGCCGCGAGGCCGAGGACGCCGGCGGCGATCGCATCGCCATTGCCGTGATGGCCGTGATGGCGCCAGTCACGCGCATTGGCGGCGGGCAAGGTTGCGAGCGTGGTGGCGGCGACGGCAGCGGCCAGGACGGCGGTTTTGAAAATTCGGTTCATGTCGGTCTCCTTCGTACCGGCCCGTGCAGTTTCGGAGGATGCGGTCCGGCTTTACCAAAGACTAATATGCGACCGTGGCTGAACGGGGGCTGAACGGATTTCGACGTGTTTATTCAAAACAGACGTCAAAGGTCACACACTCTCAAGGGGCGAAACCGCCCGCCGCAGCCGGTCTGAAGCCGGCTCAGCCGACCGACAGGTTGACGGCTTTCGGTCCCTTGCCACGCTTGTCCGGCTCGGTGTCGAATGACACTTTCTGGCCATCCTCGAGACCGGGAAGACCGGACGCCTGCACGGCCGAAATATGGACGAAAACATCCTTCGCGCCATCATCGGGCGTGATGAAGCCGAAGCCCTTGGCATGGTTGAAGAATTTGACGGTGCCGGTCTGCGGCATGGGAAGCTCCTTTGTCCCATAAATTCCAGTCTCGGGCCGGCAAATGCCCGAGTGGAAATTTGTCCTTTATTTTAGCGTCATCGGCAAGAGAAAGTTTTGCGGGCACCTGAAGCGCCTCGCGACTCGCTTTAAGTCTTTGTTTTCATGCGTATCGTTCCCCCAAACCCAAGACCACCTTTGAGCGACATGCATTAAGGTCTGTCGATATTCAGGTGAGGCGGCCTGCAAATGGCCGTTTCCTGCGCTTCCGGTGCTCACGTACCCAAACGTACGCTCCGCTCCGGTTCTCGGTATCAGCCATTTTCGGCTCGGCCTCGCCTGAATCTCAACAGACCTTGGTCTGCCTTTTTCGGTACGAAAAAGGCGCGACGAAGATCGCCGCGCCTTTCAAAATTCAAATCTCTCTCCAAGCCAGGTTCAGGCATTGGAGCCTCCGTCGCGCGTCCGAGAGACGTGCGGCGTGCCGATGGCTCAGGCAGCGCGGAGGTTGACGGCCTTGGGGCCTTTGCCCATGCGGTCCGGCTCGACGTCGAAGGTGACCTTCTGGCCGTCGACGAGCGTGCGCAGGCCCGAAGCCTCGATCGCGGAAATATGGACGAACACGTCCTTGGCGCCACCATCGGGCGTGATGAAACCGAAGCCTTTGGTCGCGTTGAAGAATTTAACGGTGCCGGTCTGGGCCATTGGGGAAACTCCTTCACCCGTTCAGTCTTTGGTGGTCCTGCCCGCCGCCTGGCGCAAAGGGCAGTTCCCGGTGGTTGCTTCGGCAGTCATGCATTGGCGCATGGTCAAACCCCCCGCCGAAAACGGGGCCGTCAGAGATTCACAGTATCGGGGAAAGGTCGTCCAAAACGTTCCGCTCTCCGGGTCGCAAATGCCCGAACACGGAATTTATCGCACGGAAACGTGATGGTTGCAAGATAGCGCCGCGGGCCGCCGCACTGGCGCATCCCGACGCATGAATCGACTGACCTGAGCATCGATCGGCCCGGCATAAGCTTGCTTGCCGACCGGGTCATCGGCCAGAGCCGGGCCACGAATGGGCCAGATGTCGAGGTGGCCGAGGAAGCTGATGCCGCCCACGGCCCAGGCGCCGTTTCCGGCTGTAATGGCTGCAAACGGGGGTTGCATTTGGCAAGGGAATGGCGAGGATCGGCAACCGGGACGCGATCGTGGGAGATCATCATGAAATTTCTGGCGACAATCTTTTCGCGACAGGGTTTTGCCATCCTGTTGCTGTCGGCAATTCTTGCCGCCTGCACCGTCGTGGTCGATGAGGGACCAGGGCCGCGCCCGCGTCCGCCACGGCCCGAACCGCAATATTGCAGCAAGCAGTACGAACCGGTCTGTGCCCGCCGCGGCGGCGACCGCCAGACCTTTGCCAATGCCTGCCTTGCCGACCGGGCCGGCTATCGCATCGTGCGCGACGGTCCGTGCCGCGACGGTGGTGGTGGCGATGGTGGCGGCCAAGAGCAGACGTTCTGCACCCGCGAGTATGCGCCGGTGTGCGCTCGCCGGCACGGCGAGATGCGTACCTTCCCCAATTCCTGCGAAGCCCGCGCCGCGGACTATCGCGTCGTTGAAGACGGGCCGTGCTGAGAAGGCTGGGCGATATTCGCAGGACATGATCAGATCGGCAAAGGCAGCGCGTGAAGATTGAAGCTCGCGCTGCTGGTCACGGTGCCGGATACGCCCCGTCGGCCGGGCCGGCGTAAAGCTCGCTGCCATCGTCGTCGCAAATGCGCAGGCGATCGGGGGTTTGCGGCATGGCGAGCGTGTGGAACAGCGCGGTAGCACCCTGCAGCGCGGCGCGCAGGTTCGGCGCTTCCAGCGATACCTTGTCGAGGGTGGCTTCGTCGGCGTCGCGCGACCGGTAGAACTCGATGACGAAGTTCAAGCGCGCCTCCGTGGCAGAGCATTGCGCGGGCCTGTTCAATCAATTCGCCGCCTCACATAGGGACGGAGAGGGCGCACGAGGCGCGCCCTCCAGTTTGTCAGCCCTTCGATTTCGGCTTCAGGCTGCTCTCCGCCTGTTTGACCGACGAGCCGAACGGGGAGGCGGGCTTGGCCACGACCTTGTCCTTCTTCGGCTTGCGCGTCTCGCGGTTGCTTCGCTGTTGACCCTTGGACATGTCGTGCTCCTGCTGCGTTTTGGCTTGGCTTTGCGGTGGTGTCTCAGACGACCGGGCTGTCAGCAACAACCGGGTCGTTGGCAACAACTGGGTTGTCGGCCGGTTCGAGATTGTCTTCGGTGGTGACCCGCTCATGGGTCTCCTGCTCGCTGCGGATGCGGTATTGCGGCGAGCCGTCCTTGACCGGCAGCCTGCTCTTGATCTGGAACAGTTCGGCGGTCTTCTGGACGAGGCCGGTGCGGCTCTTCATGCGCACGGTCTGACCGATCGCAAACTGGTGCGCGGGCGTGTCGGTGCGCGGGCGCGCATTCTGCTGGAAACGGATCATGCTGCATTCTCCCTGTCGCGCTTCAGCGCTGTTTCGAGTTCGAGGTAATCGATGGCGACAAGCTGGCTGGTGGGCGGGTTTTTCACTGCCCTTGCCGGCAGATGGATGAAGGTGGCGACGCGGCGCCAGGCAAGCCGCGACATGCCCTCGATCAGCTCTTCGTCGTGATTGATGTCGTAGTCGCCGGCCGGCAGCTGCCCTTCCAGTCCGCCGAGCACGAAAGGTGCCGCGAAATGCGCGATGGAGTGGGTGGTGCGGTCCGGCATTGTCTTACCTGTGCAAAGCAGCGGTCCTGAAAGCAAAAAAGCGGGGACGAGCCCCGCTTTCCTATTTCCGGCAGTCGCTGGAAATAAGCCGCTTTCGAGAGCTGCCAGTACATCCGTGGTCAGCGTTCATCGAATTCGGCCGGATCAGATCAATTGCAAATTGGCGGCCGACTCGCGGCCCTTGGTGTCACGCTCCAACTCGAACTGCAGCTTCTGGCCTTCGGCAAGTCCGGGGAAGCCGGCGCGCTCCAGTGCGCTGACATGGACGAAAACGTCCTTGCCGCCATCGGTCGGCTGAATGAAGCCGAAGCCCTTCTGGCCATTGTAGAACTTAACGGTTCCGGTGTTCATGTGGATCTTTCGAAGAATGAGACATGGCCGCGGAGCGAATATGCCGCGCGCCCGGTATCGAAGATTTGGAATGAGATTGGCGGGTCGAGAACCTCTGACGCCGCGAGATGCCAATTCTGGCCCAAAGCCATCCTGTCTATATAGGCTGATAGGGCTGATTGTTCAAGAAGATTCATGAAAAACTCGGACGGCGGCAAAAAAATAGATCGCTGTAATTATTTGAAAAATCCTGATATGGCTCAGTGGCTTTCAAAAAATTGCTTAAATTTACGCTGGGCCGATTTTCCCGGCACTTGCATTTTATTTATTCCTGGAAGGAAAAAGCCATGGTTTCCGTCAGAACCTCGAGAGGCATGACCGCAGCGATCAACCCGATGATCAAGCCGACCATCATACACGCCATTGCCGCCGGCCCGACCGGCAAGCCGATGATCGTCAAGTCGGCACGGCTGACCATCAGAAGCGATGAGGCGGCAAGACGAACGATCGCCGATACCGATGGCACCGTAAGGCGGGCCAGACAGGTCGCAGAGACCAACCGCCTGATTTGAACGCTTTCGCGGCGACGGAAAGGGCGCGGAACCACGCGAAGACTTGAACCTGGCGCGCCAATGGCCTAGATCGCGGCAGGCGGACAAACACGGCAGGTTTCCCATTAACAGAGATCAGAGACGAGCGGCGGGTGCGGGAGCCAGGTCTGGCGCGGGAGGACAGCCGCCGCTGGGCCTCGACCAGTATGTGCAGCAGGCGCTGCAACTGCATCAGGCCGGGCGCCGGCAAGAGGCCGAGACGATTTACCGGCAGGTGCTGGCGCGTCAGCCCAAGCACGCGGCCGCCGCGCATTTCCTGGGACTGCTGCTGCACCAGACCGGGCGCAGCGAAGAAGGGCTGGATCTCATCGAACGGTCGGTGAGCATGCAGCCGACGAATCCCGATTTCCTCAACAATTTCGGTACGGTGATGCGCGACCTCGGCCGCCCTGCTGCGGCCATCGATTTCTTCCGAGGCGCGGTGGATCTGCGGCCGGACCAGCTCGCGGCGCGCGACAATCTCGGCTCGTCGCTGAAGCAGGTCGGCCAGTTCGAAGAGGCCGAAGAGATTTATCGCGGCACGGTTGCTCGCAACCCATTTCATGTGCGCGCCCGCATCGGGCTTGCCGAAACCCTGCAGGAAGCCGGGCGGTTGGACGAGGCGCTGGCTGCCTTCCGCGAAGCGCTGGCGATACGCCCCAAGGATGCCGACCTGCTGCACGGGCTCGGCGTCGGGTTGATGGAAAAGGGCAAGCTCGACGAGGCGGCAGATCTGTTCCGGCAGGCGTTGGCGATCAACCCCGCCATGGCCACAGCCTGGCTGATGCTGACGCAGGTCAAGCGCCAGAAGGAGCGTGACAGCGAACTGACCAGCATGGAGGCTCAGCATGCCAAGGCGCCGCAGGACAGCCTGTCGCGCATGCAGCTGTCCTTCGGTCTCGGCAAGGCCAATGACGATCTGAAGGATTATGGCCGGGCCTTCGACTATTTCGCCGAGGGCAATGCGATCCGCCGCAAGGGCATCGATTACGACAAGGCCAAGACGCGGGCCGAGTTCGAGGCGATGAAGGCAACCTTCGATGCCGGCTTCTTCGAGAAACACAAGCCCAGCTCAATCGGCGACGATACGCCTATCTTCGTCGTCGGCATGCCGCGCTCGGGCACGACGCTGGTCGAGCAGATCATTGCCAGCCATCCGCAGGTCTATGGCGCCGGCGAGCTCAGCATCTTGAAGAAAGCGGTCGGCAAGCAGTTCCCGGCGACCATGCCGGGTGGCTTCCCCTGGGGCGTATCGGAGACCGGCGATTCGGATTTTGCCGAGGCAGGCCAAGCCTATCTTGACATGCTGCATGCCCGCTATCCGAACATGCGCCACGTCACCGACAAAATGCCGGGCAACTTCCTGCTTGTCGGCTTCATCCACATGATGATGCCGAAGGCCAGGATCATCCATTGCGCGCGCGATGCGGCGGCCACCTGCCTGTCGATCTACAAGGTGCATTTCCGCGGCGACAGCCATCGCTATGGCTACGATCTCGGCGAACTTGCCGACTTCCACAATCTCTACACCGACATCATGGCGCATTGGCACACGGTGCTGCCAGGGGTCGTGCATGATGTGCGCTACGAGGATTTCGTTGCTGACCAGGAAGGCCAGACGCGGGCGCTGATCGCATATCTAGGCCTGCCCTGGGACGATGCGGCGCTGTCCTTCCACGAGACCGACCGGCCGGTGCGCACGGCTTCCGCCGCACAGGTGCGCCAGCCGATGTATCAGGGCTCGGTCGATCTTTGGAAGCGCTATGGTGACCGGCTGAAGCCGCTGCTGGACAAGCTAGACCGATATTGAGGTGAGGCCGGCCTGCGAACGGCAGTTCCCTGCGCTTCCGGTACTCACGTACTTGAACGTACGCTCCGTTCCGGTTCTCGGAAACTACCGTTCTCGACTCGGCCTGACCTAAATCTCGACCTAGCTTGGCGTTAGAGCTCCATGAATGGCTTGAAGCCGCCGAAGATCATGCGCTTGCCGTCGAACGGCATAGGGCCCCAATCGGGTGTCAAGCGCGGGTCGGCCATCACCTTGGCCATGACGGCATCGCGGTTCTCCCGCGATTCATAGACGGCCCAGGAGAAGACGACGATCTCGTCGTCTTTTGCCTGCACGGCACGCGGAAACGAGGTCAACTCGCCATAGGGCACGTCGTCGCCGATACATTCGACATAGGCGAGCGCGCCGTGTTCCATCCATATAGGGCCTGTGAGGTTGGCCAGCCTCTTGTAGTCATCGAGATTTGCCTTGGGCACGGCAAGCACGAAGCCATCGACATAGGACATTGTGGGTTTCCTCCTGGAAGTTCACAGGGCCTCACCGACGCCAGCTGGTGAGGGACTTCGCCATTGGCGATAGATCAGGCTTTCTTCGCCGGCGCGTTCATCGCCCACTCGACGCCGAACGGGTCGCGCATATTGCCCCACTGGTCACCCCAGAACATGATTTGGAGTGGCACGGCGACTTCGCAGCCGGCATCGACGGCGCGCTTCCACCAGGCATCGATTTCATCGGCGCCGAGATGGAGCTGCATGGTGTAGCCCTGCGGCTTGACGGCGGGCATCCCGTTTTCGGGATAGAAATCGGAGAGCATCAGCGTCGAGCCGTTGATGTGGAGATGGATGTGCATGGTGCGGCCTTTTTCGTCCGCCGGATAGGCAAAGACCTGCTCGGCGCCAAAGGCCTTCTTGTAGAATTCGGCAGCCTTGAAGGCGCCATCCAGCTGCAGATAGGGGGTCAATCCGCCGAGCACTTTGGCTGCGGGCTGAACGGGGGTCTGATCAGTCATGTCTTGCTCCTCTTTGGGTTTGGCCTTGCCAGTCATAGGACGCATGAGGTGACGGCGATCCTACATGGTCGCGAAAATTTTCGGTGGTCGGCCCCGGATAGGTCGGGGAGCCGGCTGGAGCGTGAGGCGTGAAACGAACTTGCGTCGGCCGCCTCAAATCAGAGCGCAATTCTCGCCGCTCGCGGGCTAGAACGGATGGATCACGCGACGCTTCCTCACCTCCGAGACGACAATGATCCTCTACTATCAGACCCACTCACCCTTCGCGCGCAAGGCGCTCGTCTTCGCTCATGAAGCCGGCATTGCCGATCGGCTGGAAGTCATTCATCACGAGACCAGTCCGACCTTGCGCAATGCTCGCGTCTACGCCGAAAACCCGCTCGGCAAAGTGCCGGTGCTGGTGCGGCCCGACGCGTCGCCGATCTTCGATTCCGATGTCATCTGCGCCTATCTCGACACGCTGCATGATGGCCGCAAGTTGCTGCCGCAAGACGGCGAGGCGCGCTGGCAGGCGTTGCGGCTGCAGTCGGTCGCCCAGGGCTTGGCGCAGACAGGCATAGCGTTGCGCTGGGAGACAGAAAGGAGACCCGAACAGCTGCGTTATGCTGCTCTCGCCGACGGATGCCGGGAAAAGATCGAGGCGAGCTACGACTGGATCGAAAGCACGCTGGACGACGAGGCGCCACTCCATGTCGGCCATATAGCCTTGGCCACCACGCTGTCCTGGATGGCGTTTCGTCACCTTCCGCCTTTTCGCTCACGGGCGCGGCTGACGCGCTGGTTCGAGGCTTTCGAAAAGCGCCCATCGATGCAGGCGACACCGCTTTCGGGCGATACGCATGACTGACTGGCGGTCGCCAGGCGGCGGCCGGCATTGATGGCCTGGGTTGCCCGGCTGCAGGGGTCAGGGAGCTCTGCGGATCCGTGGACCATTTTCCGCGTCGGTCAAGATTTCCGGCCAGCCGATGTCCTTGCGCAATTCGATCGGCAGGGAAAGCAGGGCGCGCTCGCTGCGATGGCGGGCGCGAGCTTGCATGTAGCGGGTGGTGATGCGGCCTATGGATGACAGTGTGAACATGATGCTTTGTCCTCGGTTGAAGCCGGCATCATTGTGTCGGCATCCCAAGGACGCGGTGCGTGGCGGTCATCCGACAGACAGTCGAAAATTTTTGCGAGCGGCGTTTAATATTCTATTCAGGCGCCGCCGAACGGCGCCTACGCAACCTTGAGCGTCGGGATAGCTGAAACATCAACTTCACGCTCTGCGTGCCAGGCATCGAAAGCCGCCTGCATTCGAAGCCAGATCGCGGCGCCGTCGCCGAACAGCTTTCCAAGGCGAGCGGCCACAGCGGGCGAAACCGGCTTCTTTTCGCGGATGATGTCATAGAGCTGCTGCCGAGAGATCCCGAGCAGATTTGCAATTTCCACCTTGGTCTTTCCAGTTGCCGGGATAATGTCCTCAAGCAGCGCTCCCGGGTGGGAGGGACAACGCTCAATAGGACGCGTCGGCTCGTGCACGGTCATAAGTCGAACTTCTCCAATCTGGCAGTGATATTGCTCGAAATCAACGCGGGCGGCGTCCTTGCCGTCGAACTCGAATGTGATGCACCACGGACCGTTGACATGGACCGTGTAACGGATGGGATCGAAGCCTTTCAGCGGGTGGAAATCGAAGCCGGGGAGGTTCATTTCCTCCGGCTTCTCTGAAGCTTCCAGGCGGTCAAGCCGGACAAGAATGCGCTTGTGCATCTTGGCGTCGATCTTGCCGGTCTTTCCGGTTTGAAAGAGATCCGCCAGTGCCTTGTTCTTGAAGGACTTGATCATCGATATATGTAAACAGATTGCTTACACAGATCAAGAGCTGTAAGCAAATAGTTTACAGGCTTATTGCCTTCAAAGCAGATCAAGAACCGAACTCCTTCGATCCGTCGCTCTCAACCCTCCTCGGCCACCAAGCGGAAGAACTCCTCCGGGTCTTCGACTTCAGTGAGCTTCCGCTTCTCGATCAGCCAGAAGCGGTTGCCGATGGCGCGGATGAAGGAGCGGTCGTGCGAGGCGAGCACGCAGCTTGCCTGATGCGCCAGCAGTTCCGCTTCCAGGGCTTCCTGGCCATCGATGTCGAGATGGTTGGTCGGCTCGTCGAGCAGATAGAAGTTGGGGTTGGCGAGCCTCAGCGCCAGCATCATCAACCGCGCCTTCTGGCCGCCCGACAGCACGCCGATCTTTTTCTCTTGCATCTCGATGACCACGCCGGCGCCGGCCAGCAAAGATCGCGCGCGCTGTTCGCCGACATCGTAGCGGCGCGAGACCATCGCCAGCGGTGTGTCGTCGCCGCTGATGCCCGACAGCGCCTGGTCGCTGTAGCCGAGCACCGTCGATGGCGTCACCTTCACATTCCGCACCGTGTCCGGCTCGACAATGGCATTGCGGATCAAGGTGACGAAGCGTGACTTGCCGACGCCGTTGCGGCCGAGCAGCACGATGCGGTCGCCCTGGCAGATGTGGCGCTTGCCGGTCCGAAACAGGAGCGTGCCGTCGGGCGTTTCGACAGCCGCGTCGTCGAGCGTGATCAGCACCTTGGCGTGGGTGCCGCGATTGGCCAGTTTTATGGCTCCCGCCGACTTTTCGCGGTGCGCCGGAGCCGCCGCCTCTTCCAGCCGCTCGGCGCGTTGATTGAGCTGCTTGGTCTTGACCGTCAGCAGATCGCTGCCCGAATTGATGCCGATGTTGTTGAGTTTTGCCGCCTGCCGGCGCAATTGCTGCGCCACCTTCATGTCGCGCTGGAACTTGCGCTCGTTCGAGGCGTCGACCTCGTCGAGTGCCTGCCTGGCGCGGGAGTAGGGCAGAGCAAACACCGGCGACTGTTCCGGGCGCAGAAACAGCGTCCGGTTGGTGGTGGCGTCGAGGAAGGCGCGGTCGTGGCTGGCGATGACGACAGGCACTTCGCGCGGCAGCGTATTGAGCCAAGTCTCAAGCTGGCTGATGCGGGCGAGGTCGAGATGGTTGGTCGGCTCGTCGAGCAGCAGCACGTCCGGATCGGTGACCCAGACGCGGGCGATCAGCGCCAGCCGCTGCCAGCCGCCGCTCAGCGCCTGCATTGGCCGCTCGCGCATCGGCTCGGGCACATCGAGCGAATCCAGAACCACGTCGACACGCCACATCTCGCTGTCGGCCTGCTCGGGCGGCAAGGCGTCGGCGACCACCTGATGGAAGCTGCGGCTGAGAAGAGCCGGGGCAACGGATTGCTCGACATGGCCGACGCGCAGGCCGCGCGTGCGGGTGATGTCGCCGGAGGTCGGCTCCATCTCGCCGGTCAGGCATTTCAGCAAGGTCGACTTGCCGCGGCCATTGGCGGCGACGATGCCGAGCCGGTCGCCGGTGCCGATGGTGAGGTCGAGATTGGCAAACAGCGGCGCACTCATGGTGACGCCGAGGGATTTGAGGCTGATCAGGGCCATTTTTGATTTCTCTGGTCTTGCCGGAGACAACTCCGGATGCACTTTGACGGTGCGCGTGCTGGCCATCAGGCTCGGCGTTGCAACACCACGAAGGGCAGACCAAAAAATCGAAGCGGGAAAACCCGGACCGTCCCTGGTCAGCCCTGCAAGCTAGCTCGCAGGGCAGAAATCGGGCCACGCTGACGATGGTGACGATGAAACGTAAACACGTGAGCCCTCCTTTCAAGACGTTCGAGTGTGGGGACTGGCTACACCAAAGGCGGGGCTGCTGGCAAGTGTGTCCTCTGCAGGCCGGCCTTAGTCTGGCGAAGGGAATATGAAGTCACCCTTAGTTCGCTGGATTTCCTGCGGCGTCAGGAAGTGAAACTCCATCAGAATCGGTTCTTCCGGTCCCTTGAAGAAATGAAGCTCGGCGTGAGGGAGCACGAGCCGGCGGACAGTTTCAAATCCGCTTTCCAGCTTATATTCCTCGGCTTGCAGCCCCAGATTTGCGAGGAGCGCCTTGGCGGCCGAAAACGTCATAGCTGGACTAAAGCCGTCGAGATCGATTTGGCTGTTACCACTCCATTTCAAAGGCAAAGGCTTGGGGACATCAGGCATGTGCCAAAGTTTGACGCTGATGCGATGGACGCGTGCTCGATTGCGCCTGGTCAAAATGTCGATTTCCAGATCGCCATAACCTAGAAGAAAGCCGCACGGCTGATCCTGATAGACATATAGCCATTTAGGAAAGCCAAGATGTTTCTGGACCGGACCGAGATCAGCTCCGGCCCGCAAAGGCGTGTCCTTGCTGCCTAAGATTAGGGGGAGAATATGGAGCTTGCCTCGCTGTCGCATCGATCAAACCTTGGTTGCCCGGACATCTCATCGCATCGCTTCGCCAGGTCAAGGGTGCAACACAGGTCTCAAGTGACCACCGGTCACTCCATATTCCTTGTTCAAGTCGAGCAGGAAATGCCCGAAAACCGCGCTTGTGCCGAGATCGATGACGATCACGAGAAGGGCGTTGAACCGGCCGGTGCCAATCAAAACTTGATCGAACCGATTTTGGGCATCCCGGTAAACATAATGGACGTCGTTCAAATAGGGCACGCCGACTTCGTCCAGATTTAGCGCGTCGACATAGGGCCATATGTCTACGACAGCATTCGCCGTCGCGGTGATATTCGTCATCGGCTCGGCAAAGCAAGCCTTGAACTCTTCTTCATCAAGTCTGCGAACGACGACCATCACCTATTCTAAGCGGCGGCATCTGAAATCCGCAACCAATCGCAGACTCGAAGCTGCAGCTTCCTACTTCCCCGGCCGTCCCGTCTTGCCCGGCCGGCGTTTTTCACGGCTGGCGTCGCCTGGGTCTTCGTAAGAACCGATGCCGGCGCGTTGGCGGACGATTGGTTTGCCGTCGCGTTCCTTCGCGCCTCCCTCTGTCTTGCCGGACATCTCCCCCACTTGGGGGGAGATCGGCTGTGGCTTGGCCGGCACTTTTCCCTCGACCGGCTTTTCGGTCCGCCGCACCGTCATCTCGTCCAGCGAATTCTTTTTGAACAGCGGCTTGGCCGGGTCGCCCGGAATGCCGAAGTCGGAGCCGTGTGCCTCTTCGGCGGACTGTTTCTTGAACAGCGAGCGCGACACCGCACCAGCCGGCGTCGGCATGTCGGTGCCCGGGCCCATATCGTCAATCGAGGGTTTCGAAAACAGCGGTTTCTTCACCGGCACCGCGCCATCGGCGCCCATCTCGTCGAGATCAGGCTTGCGGAAGAGGTTGGGCCGGGCAGCCCTGGCCGCCTCTTCGGCGGCGCGTGCTTCGTCGAACTTGCGGAAACGCTCCTGCTCCTCTGCTGTCCGATGTTTGGCCACGCCCTTGTTGTGCTTGCCCTTTTCGCGGCCTGAGGCGGGACTTTCCATGTCGGCATATTTGGCCAGCGGGTCTTCGGAGATGGACAGTTCCATCTCGCGCAGCCGCTTGATCTCGTCGCGGATGCGGGCTGCCTTCTCGAAGTCGAGATTGGTGGCGGCATCGCGCATCTGTTTCTCCATCGCGTCCAGATGGGCCTTCAGATTGTTGCCCATCATGGCGCCGGCGCTGTCGGTGAACTGAGAGATGTCGGCGCGGACATGATCCTTCTCGTAGACCGAATCCAGAATATCGGAGATGCGCGATTTGACCGATTCCGGCGTGATGCCGTTGGCCTCGTTCCACTCCACCTGCTTTTCGCGGCGGCGGTTGGTTTCGGCCATCGCCCGCTCCATCGAGCCGGTGACCTGGTCGGCATAGAGGATGACCTTGCCGTCGACGTTTCTGGCGGCGCGGCCGATGGTCTGGATCAGCGAGGTTTCCGAGCGCAGAAAGCCTTCCTTGTCGGCATCGAGAATGGCGACGAAGCCGCATTCGGGAATGTCGAGGCCTTCGCGCAGAAGGTTGATGCCGACCAGCACGTCGAAGGCGCCGAGGCGCAGATCGCGCAGGATCTCGATGCGCTCCAGCGTGTCGATGTCGGAGTGCATGTAGCGGACGCGGATGCCTTGCTCGTGCAGATACTCGGTCAGGTCCTCGGCCATGCGCTTGGTCAGCACCGTGACCAGCGTGCGGTAGCCGGCCTTGGTGGTGTCGCGGATTTCGCCGACGACATCGTCGACCTGGCTCTTGGCCGGACGCACCTCGACGGGCGGATCGATCAGCCCGGTCGGGCGGATGACCTGTTCGGCGAAGACGCCGCCAGCCTGTTCCATCTCCCAGCCGCCCGGCGTCGCCGAGACGGCGACGGAAAGCGGGCGCATGGCGTCCCATTCCTCGAAGCGCAGCGGCCGGTTGTCCATGCAGGACGGCAGGCGGAAGCCGTATTCGGCCAGCGTCGCCTTGCGACGAAAGTCACCTCGATACATGCCGCCGATCTGCGGCACGGTGACATGGCTTTCGTCGATGAAGACCAGCGCATTGTCGGGAATGTACTCGAACAGCGTCGGCGGCGGATCGCCCGGCTGGCGGCCGGTGAGATAGCGCGAATAGTTCTCGATGCCGGCGCAGGAGCCGGTGGCTTCCAGCATTTCGAGGTCGAAGCGGCAGCGCTGCTCCAGCCGCTGCGCCTCCAGCAGGCGGCCGGCGCGTTCCAGTTCCACCAGCCGGTGCTTGAGCTCTTCCTTGATCGACTTGATCGCCTGGTTGAGGGTCGGGCGCGGCGTCACATAGTGCGAATTGGCGTAGATCTTGACGCTTTTCAGCTCGCCGGTCTTCTGGCCGGTCAGCGGATCGAACTCGGTGATCTGCTCGATCTCGTCGCCGAACATCGAAATGCGCCAGGCGCGATCTTCCAAGTGGGCCGGGAAGATCTCGATCGTGTCGCCGCGCACGCGAAACGAGCCGCGGACGAAGTTGATGTCCTGGCGCTTGTATTGCTGGGCGACGAGATCGGCGAGCAGAGCGCGCTGGTCGAGCCGGTCGCCGATCTGCATCTGGAAGGTCATCGCGGTATAGGTCTCGACCGAGCCGATACCGTAAATGCAGGACACCGAGGCGACGATGATGACGTCGTCGCGCTCGAGCAGCGAACGCGTCGCCGAGTGGCGCATGCGGTCGATCTGCTCGTTGATCGAGGATTCCTTCTCGATGAAGGTGTCGGTGCGCGGAACGTAGGCTTCCGGTTGGTAATAGTCGTAATAGGAGACGAAATACTCGACGGCGTTTTCCGGGAAGAATTTCTTGAACTCGGAATAGAGCTGTGCCGCCAGCGTCTTGTTCGGCGCCAGGATCAAAGCAGGGCGCTGCGTCTCCTCGATCACCTTGGCCATAGTGAAGGTTTTTCCGGAGCCGGTGACGCCGAGCAGCACCTGGGTGCGGTCGTTGTTGTCGACGCCTTCGACCAGATCTTTGATCGCGGTTGGCTGGTCGCCGGCCGGTTCGAAATCCGACACCATCTTGATGGTAATGCCGCCTTCGGATTTTTCCGGGCGGGCGGGGCGGTGCGGCGTCCACAGCACACCGTCCTTGTGCAGCGGATTGCCGGATTCGATCAGCGCCGACAGCGCGGCCACCGTCGCGGTGACGCTGCCCGAGGCCATCGTCTCGGCGTCTTCCAGCGAGATGTCGAGGCCGGCGACCGGATTGAGGCCGGCTGCCGTGCGCTCCCTGGCCGTTGCCGCGCCACCCATCGAGGTGCCGCGCGAACTGCGCCCCGGCGAGCTTGAGCGCTCGGGTATCTTCTTCGACGGCTTCGGCGATTTGCCGCCGTCGCCCTTGCCGACGAGACGTCCTTCCTTCTCGGCTTCCTGCTCGATCTGCTCGGCCCAATCCGCGATCGAACCGGTCAGCGGTGTGCCCGACAGTTCCGGCTGCGGCATCTCGGCGAAGCCGCCTCTGTGCAGCGGCTCCGAGGCGTCGAGGAAATCGGTCAGCGGACTGCGCCGCTTCGGCGCGGCGCGGTCGTCATTCGCCGTCGGCGGCGCTTTTTGATCGGGAGATTTGGCCATGTCCCGAATATGGGATTTCCTGGCCAAAATGGAAAGAGTGGGATGAGGTGAGGCGCCTCGCCGGATGCGGCTCCTGACAGAAGGCTGTCAGGAGGAGACAATGGTTGCGTGCCTGCCCAGGAGGATCAGGCGCCGCGTGCGTTGTCCGCCGCCACGCGGGTCGGCGATCCGTTCAGGCGCGGCACCACCACGAGGCGCTTGATTTTGCCCTTCTTGAAGGCGGCGAGGAAGCGCGCATAGTCCTTGAAGGCGACGCAACCGCTCGACTGGGCGTAGCGGCCCCGAAGCAGGTAGGTATGGGCCAGCAGGCCGTCGCGATTGTATTTGTTGCGGCCATCGACCGGTGTCAGGCGCAAGGCCTCCACACCATGAAAGCGCGACTCGCGCAGCGACAGATTGTAGGTGTTGGGCGGTGTCGGTCCGCGGTTCTTCTGGTTGGCATAGCGAGGCTGGTCCGCCATGGGGCCGATGCCCGAATGCGCCTCGAGCCTCGAGCCGTCAGGCATGTAGACGGTGCCGGCGCTGATGTCGTAGACGGCGACGCCATTGCTGGCTCCGCTGCTGGACCCTGGCGAGTTGAACAGGTTCCTGAATGCCTTGCCGAGGCCGCCCGAAGGCGTGTCCGGCTTGGCATAGGCCAGCACATTGCCGCCATCGGCCGGTCGGCCTTGCCGCGCCGGCTTGGTCGGCTGAGCCTGCTGGACGGTCTCGCGCGCCGGCTTCGGCTGCTGGACGGGCTTGGACTGCTGCTGCACGACCTTGGGCTGCTGCGGTGCGTCGAATTGCGGGCGGCGGGTCGGCAACGGCACGTCGTCGGTGAGCGCGTCCGGCAGCGAGGCGGCATCGCCGGGTTGGTCCTGCTGGGTTTCGACGGGCGAAACCGCGACGTCAGCCGACGATTCCTCGATCGGCAGCGGTGAGGCAAACGCCTCGTCGTCGACCGGCAGCGACTCCACGAGGGCAAGCGCCAGCTGCGAATTATCTGGCGTCTCCGACTGGGCAAAGCCTGTCGGTTGCGGCGCGGTCTGCACGACCACTGAGCCGGTATCCAGCCGGGCGAAGCGTTCCGCCGCCGGAGCCGGCATGTCATCCGACAGGCTGGCCATGACCTGGACGGATGGCACCAGCGACGCCTCGGCAATTTGCGGCGCGACCCTGGAAATGACCGGAAGTGCGGGTGTGTTGGCTGCCGGGGCAGGCTTGCCGGCACTCGCGAAGACAGCGGCGAGCTTCATCGGCGACAACGACGCTTCCATGCGTTCGAAGCGTTCCTGCGATTTCGATTTTGCAACGGTGGGTACGGGCTTTGCCTTCGCCACAAGGCGCTCGGATTTCTCCGCCAGGGGGCTCACCTCAGCCGGTTTGAAGCAGCTGGCGCCGCATTGAACGGCCTGGTCATGCAGCGCCTGAGCGCCGCCATGGGCATTGGCCAGCACGAAGGGTGCTTTCAAGAAATGCTGTTTCAGCGGATCGACAAGGGCGAGCGATCCCGACATCGACAGCGTCTGCGGCAGGCTACCCGAGGTCGCCGACAGCGAGGCGCCGACGGAGCTGAGGCCGGCCATGGTGCCGATCAGCCACAGGCCGATGGCGGTGCTGGCGCAAGGCAATGCGATCCAGCGGACGACCCGGCCAGTATTGAAGGAAGGGGAACGCGGGGCATCGACGAACTCGCCGCCTTCACGCTGGTCCCGGATTATTTTTTGTTTACTCGACAACGCCATGCAACCAATCTCGCTCCAATCGGTTTCCCCCGTACGTGGCCTTGTGAGCCGCGACGACCATTCTGCGAGTGATCCCAGGTGGTCCCCGACGCGTTTGCCGCGCCTGTCGTTGGTTGCCGATTGCTTCAAAATATGGACAAAGTTGGTTAATCAATCCCTCTCAAAACCAACGACGAGATGTGGATTTGGGCCAAATGAGGCTTCGTCCACAGCCAGGAAAGTGGTGTTGTCGCCCTTCCGACGCAGTTTTGCTGCCTGTTTTTGACGGCCGAGTCAAGCAAAACAGCCCTTGCTAATTTTTTTCGCAGTGCCCTGCAGTTGTACCTGTAGCGCAGCGACTGCCGATAGGAATTGCCTAAAAAGGCGCTTGGCGCCCGCAAAACTGTTGCTCGCCTGCCACAAATTCGCTGCCCGGACTGGCGCTTCCTGAGGGCCATTGACTCGTTTTGGGAGGCGGTGCAATCGAATTGAAGTGCTTGGTTTTGGGTGGCAAAGGCCACTTTGGGAGACTTTTCCATGAGGCGTCGGGACTTCTTGGCGCTGTCGGCGGGTGCGGCGGCGTTTTCCATTCTTCCGGGCGTCGCCAGGGCTGCCCTGCCAGTGCCCTACGATCGGAACGCCGAGGTGCCGGTGAACGACAAGAAGGCGTTCATCGAGTGGATGGTAGCCAATCGCGGCGAAGATCCGAAGTTTCTGGCTGAGCGATTCGATCGCTTCCAGATCATGGTCTACAACAAGGACGTGCTGGACGACCGCAACAAGCGCGCCTTCCTTTCCACACCGCGTGAAGAGTTCGTGCTGCCGCAGAATCTGGGGCGCGCCTATGATCACGCCTTTCTCGATATCGGCTATGGCGTGACCATTTCCGGTCCGCATCTGGTCGGGCGCATGACGACGGTCATCGACGTGCAGTTCGGCGAAGCCGTGCTCGAGATCGGCACCGGCTCGGGCTACCAGTCGGCCTATCTGGCCAATCTCACCGACAAGGTGCACACGATCGAGATCATCAATCCGCTGGCACAGCGCACCCGCCGGACCTATGACGCGCTGATCGAGCGCGGCTACAGTGTATTCGGCTCGGTCACCAGCCGGAATGCCGATGGCTATTACGGCTGGGAAAGCGTCGGCCCATTCGACAAGATCATCGTCACCTGCGGCATCGACCATATCCCGCCGTCTCTGTTGCAGCAGCTCAAGCCCAATGGCGTCATGGTCATCCCGGTCGGCCCGCCGGGCGCGCAGCATGTGCTCAAGGTGATCAAGCAGCAGCTTGCCGACGGCACGTTCAACATCGTCCGCTCGGATATCTACAATGGCAAGGTGGTGCCTTTCGTGCCCTTTACCAAGATGGAAGGCGACCAGATCGTCGGGACGCATAACAGCTGATTTGGCTATGCCGTGACGGCCTTTGTTTGTCGCAGGTTCTTGTCGCAAAACCGTGGGACACTTTTGCAGAACCTGCTGAGCTGAACCACCGCATCAAGGGGCCTCATGGCAGCCGTCGCATCGACCTCTCGACCAAGTATCGCCTCGCTTGAGGCGCCGCGGCTCGCCCACTATCTCGCGGTCGGGTTGATCGCCGGCGCCATCATCGCCTTGCAGATATCGGTCATGCGGGTGTTTGCCGTCGGCAGCTGGTCGCATTTCGGGTCGCTGGTGGTCAGCCTCGCCATGCTCGGCTTCTCGCTGTCCAGCGTCGTCATCTTTGCCGGCAAGGACTGGTTCGACAAGCACTGGCAAGGGGCCGCAACCGCCGCCCTGCTGCTGATCGGCCCGCTTGCCGTCGCCTCCAACCTCGTCGCCCAGACGGTGCCGTTCAACGCCATCTTCCTGGTCTCCGACCCCGAGCAGAAATGGCGGCTGCTGGCCAATTTCCTGCTCTACCTCCTGCCGTTCCTGGCCGGTGCGTTCTTCCTCGGCATCGTCTTCCTGAAAAGCCGCACGGCCTTTGGCCGCGTCTATTTCGCCGACCTCACCGGCTCGGGGCTCGCAGGCCTCGTCGTTCTGGTGTCGATGTATCTGTTTTCGCCGGAAACCATCATCGTCGTGCCGCTGCTGTTGTGGGCCGCCGGTTCGCTGCTGTGGTTCTTGGCCTTCGGTGCCTGGAAGAGCGTTGTCGCCGGCGTGGTCGTGGCAGCGCTGTCGATCGCCGGTTACCTCATGCTGCCCGGCCTGCTCGGCATCCCCGACATCGCCGTGTCGCAGTACAAGGGCGTCGCCTATGCCCGCAACTTCCCGGACGGCAAGCGCATCTACCGCAGCGTCTCGCCGTTCGGCGACCTGCAGGTCTATGCCAGCTCCTACATGCATTTCGCGCCGGGCCTGAGCGACAATGCCGCCTTCGGCATGCCCGAGGTTCCCGCCAACACCTATGTCGGCATGTATCGCGACGGCGACGGGCCGGAAGGCATCATGCGCAACCTGGCGCCGGCCGAGCAGGTCTATTTCCGCTATCTGCCGATGCACTACCCCTATGTCATCAAGGCTAGACCCAAGACCTTCGTCGTGCAGTTCGGCGGCGGCATCTCCACGCAGGCCGCGCTCGATGCCGGCTCGACCTCGGTGACTGTCGCCGAAAGCAACCCGATGACCTTGCGGGCGTTCCGCGACCCCATCCTCAGGGATGTCACCGGCGACATCCTGGCCGAGCCGCGGCTCAAGGTGATCGACTATGACGGGCGCCTGTTCCTGGCCAACACCGCTGAGCGCTACGACGTCATCGACCTCAGCCTTGCCGACAGTGTCGGCCTGTCCAATCCGGGCGGCTTCGCCATCTCGGAGAAGTATGCCTACACGCACGAGGCGATGCTGAGCTACATGCACGCGCTTGCCGATGGCGGCGTGCTGTCGGTGACCTTGTGGAACAAGGAAGAGCCGCCGAAATCGGTGCTGAAGCTGTACTCGACCATCGCCGAGGCGGCCCGAACGTTCGACGGCCAAGGTGCCGCCAACGACATCTTCGCCGTGTCGAGCTATCTCTCGACGACGACGGTGCTGTTCAAGCGCGGCGGTTTCGCCGAGGCGGAAATCAAGACGCTGCGCGACTACACCAGGTCGATGTCGTGGGAGGAGATCTATTACCCCGGCATGGCCTATGACGGCTCGACGGCACAAAAGATCCTCGACGACTATCGCGCCTCGATCTTCGGCAGCGGCGAAGACGCGACGCTGACCCAGCCCGCCGCCGACGCGACGGCGCCGGCCGATCCGACCGCCCCAGCAAATCCCGACTGCGATCCGACGGCGCCCGCCGATCCGACGCTCGATACCTGCGCGGGAGCTGGTGGCGACGCCGGTCCGCAGGTGCTGCCGGCGACGGCGCTGGAGCGCATGGCCTGGCACGCGCTGCTGACCGGCGGCTGGGAGAAGCTCGCCAGCGACTATGTCTTCGATGCACGTGCGCTGAGCAACGACCAGCCCTACTTCGCCGCCTATGTGAAGGTCGCCGACCTGCCGCGGACGCTGGACAGGCTCGACCTGTTCCAGGACGACTGGGGCTATCTGCTGATCTGGGCGACGCTCGGCATCGCCTGCATCACGGCCGCGTCGCTGGTGCTGCTGCCGGTCCTTTTCGGCTGGCGCATCGTGTTCTCGCGCTCGCGTGGCAAGCTCGGCACCATCCTCTATTTCGCTTGCCTCGGCCTTGGCTACATCATGGTCGAGGTCGGGCTGATAAGCCGCTTCACCGTGGCGCTGGCCAATCCGACCGTATCGGCTTCGGTGCTGATCTCGTCGATGCTGGTGTTTTCCGGCCTCGGCAGCCTGTTTGCCGAGCGCATTTTTGACCGCGCCAGGACGCTGCTGCCTGTGGTGCTCCTGGCGATCTGCGTGCTGCTTTTGGCGTACGGCTTCTATCTGTCGCCGGTGCTCGACTGGATCGGCGCCTATCCCTATGCCGTCCGGCTGCTGCTCTGCTTCCTCCTGGTGTCGCCGCCTTCCTTCCTGATGGGCATGCCGATGGCCACCGCCATGACCTGGCTGGCGCGGCTGGGCAAGGAGCATCTGTTCGTCTGGGCCTGGGGCATCAATGGCTGCTTCTCGGTCATCGGCTCGGCCGCGGTGCCGATCGTCGCCACCAGCTTCGGCCTCAGCGCGGTGCTGCAATGGGCGGCGATCGCCTATCTCGTCGCCATCCCAGCCTTCTTTGCGGTGCTGTTGCCGGCGAAGGCGCCTTCTGTCCGGCTGGTGACGGCCTGATGCCCGACCGGCGCGCCATCGTCGCTGGTTTGCTGGCCACGGCGGCATTTCCGGCGGCGAGCCAGGGCGCGCGTTTGCGCAAGGCGATATCGACGATCGTGCCGTTCAAGACATCGCCCTTTCCTTACCGGGGCAAGCTGCCAGACGGTTCCGGGCCGTTTCTCGACGTGACCGCCAATGGCCGGCATGGCCACACCTCGCCGCGCGGTGGCATCTATTGGGAAGACGAGACCTATTCCGACCGTAGCACGCTGCTGGCGGTGCCTCGGGGTTTCGACCCCGCCAGGCCGGCGGTCATCGTGGTGTTCTTCCATGGCAATGGCGCGACCTTGCAGCGCGATGTGGTCGGCCGCCAGCGGGTCGTCGCCCAGGCCGAGGCGTCCGGCCTCAACGCCGTCCTGGTGGCGCCGCAATTCGCCAGCAATGCGCAGGATTCCAGCGCCGGCAATTTCTGGACGCCGGGCTATTTTGCCGGGTTCATGACGGAGGCGGCCCATGGCCTAGCCAAGCTGACCGGCGCCAAGGCGGCGAAATTCGACGCCATGCCGGTGGTGCTGGTCGCCTATAGCGGCGGCTACAACCCGGCCGCCTCCGTGCTCAGGAATGGCGACGTCAGCGGCCGGCTGCTCGGCGTCATCCTGCTCGACGCCGTGTTCGACGAAGCCGATATTTTCGCGGATTGGATCGCGCGCCACAGGAAGAGTTTTTTCGTCAGCGCCTATGGCCAGTCATCGGCCTCCGGCAATGCGGAGATCCGGCAATTGCTGGCGAGCCAGGGCATCGACGTCAACTCGGACCCGCCGCGCCACCTCGAAGCCGGCACCGTCGCCTTCCTCGCCTCGGATGCAGCCCACGACAGTTTCGTCACCCGCGCCTTCGTCGGCAATCCATTGCAATGGCTACTCGGTCGGCTGCACGGTTTTCCGCGCTAGTTGAACCAAAGCGCAAAAGTCAGGAACCCGCCGCCGCCGAACTGGCGCTGGATCTGGTCGAAATCGTCGCTGGTCAGGATCTTGCCGCTTTCGAGATAGGGCGCGATGGCAGGGCCGGTGATCGACAGCACCAGGTCGAAGTTTTTTGGCTCGTCGAAGAAGCGCTTCATGTTGATGCCCTTGCCGGTGATGCGGAAATGCGGCAGCAGCGTGCGGCCTTCGAGCAGACCCTCGGCCATGGTCAGGGCGGCGAGCCAGGCCTGGACCTGCTCTTCGCCAACTTCGAGGCCGGTGAGCGGGTTTTCGCCCTTCTGCTGCGGGCCGGGCAGCCATTCGCGGTCATTGTCGGTCTCGGCGCGGATCGCCTTCCAGTCCTCGCGCGACAGCCGGATCATTTCGAGCAGGTGGCGGCGCGCCGCTTGCCGGCGCTCCGGTTCAACCACCGGCCAGTTGACGAGATGCACCAGCGAGATGAAATCGGCGATGCGCCATTCCGAGGCGAAGATGCTGCTGCCCATGTCGCCGGCCGGCGGCACGAGAATGTCCTGCAACGGCAGCTTGGCGCGCGGGAACAGCATGTGGAACGAACCGTCGAAAGTGCTCCTGAAATCATGCGCCAGCCAGAAATCGGCCTGCGCCATCAGGAACTCGGCATAGCCTTGTAGCCAGAAACCGTCGGCGCGGTCGAAGCGGAATGTCAGCGTGGGGGCGGCGGCGTCCGACGAGATGCCGCCGCGTGACAACGAGGCGATGATCGCCGCCATGCTTTCATCAGGCGCGATGGTGCCGTCCTCGTTGAGGTCGATGCCGGTATGGGTGAGGTCGATGACCATGCCGATATCGGCGTCTGCCGGCACCGACGCAAACGTGGCGGCGGATTTTTCGAGCCGGTCGCGGAAAGCGACCAGGATGGCGCGGAATTGCTCATAGGTCAGCGGCTCGGGGTTGGCGTTGTCCGGCACCGGCAGCCGCATCAGCGGCAGCATGAAGGATTGCGGGCTTTCGAAACCATGGCGGTGCAGGCCGCTGGCCAGTATCTCCAGCGCGGTGAAGAACTCGCCGGCCCCGGCCGCATAGGCCGATGCCGGGTCTTTTGGCGCGGCGGCTTCCAGCGTCGAGAGAGCGGTGTCGCGCGCAGCCACGGTCTTTGCCTCGAACAAGGTGATTGCCGCTTCGGGCATTGCCGCCGAGGCGGAAGACAGCGGCACGATCAGCATGAAAGCGGATGTCAGCAGGCCTGCCAGTCGTGTCATCTCTTCCCCCAATATTTGTCGCGCAGAGCAAACATACACCATTTGCAGCGCCGCGCTTCAACCCGCCCCGCGGACGGTCTACACAGGGCAAACAATTGGGCGCCGCGTGTCGAACTATCCGCTTTCCTACAAGCTGTCCTGGCTGCCGCGTTTCCTGAAGCCGTCGCTGGCCGGCGACGCACGAGACTTTGCGCCGATGGCGGGAACGCTGATGGATCCGCCGCCAAGGCAGGCGGTGCGACTTGCCTTCGTCGGTGACATCTCGGCTGTGGCCAATCGCAGTGCGCCGGGCTGCGATCCGGAGATCAAGGCACTTCTCGGCGCTGCCGATCTGGTGATCGGCAATTGTGAAAGCCCTGTTGTGGACAGAGCAAGTGCGGCGCTGGGCACGAGGCTCGGCACGCATCACGCGATGAGCGAGCGGTTCCTGGCCGAGGCGCTGGCGGTGGCGGGTATTTCGCGCGAAAAGCTCGTGCTGTCGCTGGCCAACAACCATGTGCTCGACCAGGGCGTCGCCGGTTTCGACGAGACGGTCGCGGCGCTGCAGCGGCTCGGCATCCGCACGGTGGGCCTCGTTGCCAACGGTCCGGTGGTGCCTGTCCAGGTCGGACCGCTTGATATCGGCTTTGCCGCCTTCACGCTGTGGCGCAACGCCGATGAAAGCGTGTTCACGGGGCGCGTATCAATGGACAGTGATCCGGCGCGTTGGTCGCGCGATGGTGTCGATCTTCTTTGCGCCGTGCCGCATTGGGACTGGGAGTTCCGGCATTTTCCGCGCGCCGAGACGCGGGTGCTGGCCAGGCGGCTGGCCGGACAGGGCGTCGGGCTGATCGCCGGCCATCACGCCCATGTCGTGCAACCAGTGGAAAAGATCGACAGGACGATCGTCGCTTACGGGCTCGGCGATTTCCTCGGCACCGCCTTCGCCCGCCAGCCATGGCCCGGCCGCATCGGCGGAATATTTGTCGTGGATGTCAGTGTCGATGCCGGCTCCCGGGGCGCCATTGCGTCTTACCGGCTGCATCCCTTCATGCGCCTGCGCGCCGGCGACCACGAGCGGCTGCTGTTGGTGGAAGGGATGGAGGGGCGAATGCGCGGCAAGGTCGAAGCTCGGTTGAGGGCGGTCTTTCCTTCCTCTTCAAGCGAAGAGGGCGTCACCGCTTAACCGTCTGGCGGCCCTTGCAAAACCGACTATCATGCGACGGCAGAGGCAGGCTTGCGAGGGTAGCGGTGGAAACAGCGGATTTCATGCCTGGTGAGGCTGACATCGCCAGCATCCGGAAAGACATCGAGGCCTATGAAGCGGCCAGGGCCTCGGCGGTTCGGCAGGTGCGCTGGCGGGTGCCGCTGTTCGTCGGCCTGGTGCTGGTGGCCGTGGTGCTGGTCGCCTGGCTGTTCAACAAGGTCGCCGACCCCAACGAGCAATGGGTCTCGACGCCGCATGTGTTTCTCTATGTCATCGGCTTCGCGGCTTCGATCCTGCTCTATTTCCAGGCCAGGAAACCGGCGACGCGGCTGCAGCAATCGTTCCGCGAGACGCTGCTGCCGATCATCTTCGGCTTCATCGCGGATATGCGCTACCAGCACGGCGTGACGCCGAATTCCTTCGACCGGCTGCCGCGCACGGCGGTCGGTCCGTTCAACCGGCAGGCGTTCGACGACATCGTCGCGGGCCGCTATGAGGGGTTTCCGTTCGAGCTCTACGAGGCGCATCTGCGGGAAGGGTCGGGCAAGGGCTCGTCGACAGCCTTTCAAGGCGTCATCGTCGCTTTCGAGACCATCGCGCCGTTCCCCGGCATACTGGTGGCGACGCGGCGGACCAACGCGGTGATCAGCTTCTTTCGCGGCATGTTCGCCGGCAAGCTGCAAGAGCTGTCCAGCGGCGACGCGGCGCTCGACGCTGCCTACGAGTTCCGCACCGACAATGTCGGGGCGGCACAGCCACTGGTGAGCGGCCGGCTGGCGCAGGCGCTGAAATGGCTTGGCGAGACCTGGCCGGACGACCCGGCCCGCGTCGCGCTCAACGGCAGCGATGGTTTCCTGCTGCTGCCCCAGACGAAGAACTTTTTCGAGCTGCCGGATATTTCGGTGCCGCTCGACTACACCACACATGTCGCGCCGATGATCGCCGACATGGGCGCGATGCTGGCTACGGCGGCACTTGTGCGCAAGATCGGCGGGAGGGACGAGGCAAGCTAGTCCGGCCGGGCATACGATCAACAATCGTAACCGGATTTGTCGCGCAAATAGTCCGCTTCTTCCTGCGACATTCTCTTGAACATCACGCAGACGGTGAAGCTGCCGACTTGCCGCCCGTCGCGTCTGTATCCCCAGTCGGAAACATCGTCCCTGGTGAATTCTATGTTCTGGCCGAGGACGACATTGCGCACTGCTTCCGGCTGGTTTGCCAATATGCCGACGAAGCCGGTTTCCGTGCGCCGGAACGGGATGACCCAGAAGTGCTCGCTGACATTCCCATCTAGCACCTCGACCTTCAATTTGAACCTGTCCGTGCCTGAGGGCGGCGCTTCGGCCAGGGCCAGGAACTCATCCAAGCTGGCAAGCGCCTTCGCAGTCGCTACCGCCATCTCGGGATCGTCCTTAGCAAAGATAACCGTTTTGTCGCCTGGGTCCGTGGCTTGTGCGCCGGCCAATCCTGGAGCAAGCGCAAGCATCAGGGACATCATGGTCCGGACTGCAAGCTTCATGGAAGGCCCCCCTTCATCGTAACGGCGCACCATCCGGCATCCGTTCCCGATTTGCAACCGGAGCGCGAATTTCATCCACTTCGGAGTGGCGAGTTTGAGCTGATCCATGAAACAAAATGTGTAGAGATGATCGGTCGGCAGTCTGTTTCGTGATGCCGATCGAGACGGATTGCGGCGGCCGCGCCGTGATCGAAACCGCCCGCCACAATCCGGCTAAACGACTCTTTTCGCGGACAGAAGTGGGCTCGTCGGGGGAGCCGAAGCGGCCGGAAATGATGTCGGCAGCAAGCAATGTGTCGGAATTAAGCCTATGATATTGTTTGCGAAAATTCACCCAACGTGATTTGCGGAGGGAGCGCTTTCCGTTCCAGTTTCGGGCCGTCCGGTGCTGTCGTTTGCCAAGGCGGTGGTCCGGAAAAGTGAAACAGCACGGAGTGCTTACCCATGAAGAAGACCCTCGCAACCACCGCCGCTCTGCTCGCCTTCCTCGGCACCGCCTATGCCGCGACCGTTCAGGGCACCATCCAGGCCGTCGACCCGACGACCAAGTCGATTACCCTCGACGACGGCAAGATCTACCAGCTGTCGCCGGAAGCGATGATCGGGAAACTGAAGGTCGGCGCCAAGGTGGCGGTGACCGTCGATGACAAGACCGGCATCGTGACGTCGATCAAGAAGGCTTCGTAAGGCGTGAGCGTCGTGCGTCGGCGGACCTGCTGACGCAGTTTTCAGACCCTGTTCCACTCCTGGCCGGTCCCTTCGGGATCGGCCACTTTCATGCTTCGCCCCTCAATGCCCGGAGTGCGGGATGAGGTCTTCCGGCTGGATACCCCAAGGATGGCTGGCGGGACGCTGTCCAGGCACCATCGCTATGGTTTTTGCCAAAGAGCCGCGCTATCCCTTGGCCAACGGGGGATATTCATGGCTGACGAACAAAAAGGGTTTCGCCTGTCGCGCAGGCTGCTGCTGGGTGCGGCTGTCGTCGGCGGCGCGGTGCTGTGGGGCGGCACCACGGTGGCGCGGCTGGCGCGCGGACCTTCGGGACCAAAGAACGCCGGCCGGATTGCCGATATTGACGGCATCGCGCTACCACTGAAGCCACTGGAGAATGCGCCGGCCTTCGATGCTTCGCTGCCCTGGTCGGCCAAGGGCGGCGACATCAACGATGCCAGCGGTCTGTCGAGGACGCCGGTCTATGGCGTCGTCGAGATCGGCGAGGAAGAGCACATCGCCAAGGCGCTAGCCTTCGCACGCGCCAACGGCTTGAAGGTTTCGCTGGCCGCCATCCGCCATTCGATGGGCGGGCATGCCTTCGACGACAACGCGCTGGTGCTCGACCTCAGAAAATTCAACAAGGTGACGGTGGATGCGGCGGCGAAGACCATGACGCTGCAGCCGGGTGCACGCTGGCACGACATCCAGAACCTTCTGCATCCGCACTTCGCGGTGAAGGCAATGCAGTCCACCGACATCTTCTCGGTCGGCGGCTCACTGTCGGTCAATGCGCATGGCATGGACCATCAGGCGGGTTCCGTGGCGGGTTCGATCCGCTCGATGCGGGTGATGCTGGCCGACGGTTCGGTGACGACCTGTTCGCCCACCGAGAACACCGATCTGTTCCGCCACGTCGTCGGCGGCTACGGCCTGTTCGGCGTGGTGCTGGAGGCCACGCTCGATATCGTCGACAACGCCGTCTACCGCACCTCGCGCGAAATCATCAAATCGGACGATTTTCCAAAATTCTTCGCCGAGGTGCTGGAGCCGAACAAGGAGATCGGCCTGTTCTACGGCCATCTGTCGACGGCGCCGGGCAATTTCCTCGAGGACATGATCGTCTACCGCTATGACAAGGTGGCCGATCAGCCGCCGGCTGACCAACCAGCGATTGGCGAACCGGGATCGGTCGGGCTGAAACGGGTGATCATCAACCTGGCGAAATGGGGCAGCCTGTTCCAGGAGCTGAAATGGTTCACCGAAAAGACGCTGGAGCCGAAATTCGAAAGCTGCACGGTGGCGCGCACCTCGGCCATGGCGGAAGGCGAGGCCTGCCTCGTCACCCGTAACAACCCGATGCATGATTCGGTGCCCTATCTCTTCAACGATCAAATGGATGAGACCGACATCCTGCACGAATATTTTATTCCACGCGCTGCATATAATCCATTCATCACGGAAGCCCGCGAGATCCTGCGCAACCAGACGCTGCCGGTGCTCAACGCCTCGGTGCGCATCGTCCACAAGGAGGATGTGGCGCTGACCTACGCACCGGAGCCGGCCTATTCGCTGGTGCTCTACATCAACCAGCCGACCGATGCCGACGGCAATGCCAGGATGCGGGCGCTGACCCGAGCGCTGATCGACGTGACGATCAAGCATGGCGGGCGCTTTTTCCTGCCCTACCAGCTGCATTACACGGCCAAGGAGTTGCTGGCCTCCTATCCCGAGCTGCCGGCCTTCCTGGCGGTAAAGCGGCAATATGACCCTACGGAACTGTTTTCCTCGACCTTCTACCGTGCCATCAAGGCGCTGAGTGGGGTGGCGTAAGAAGCAGTTCCGGGAAAAGTGTGACGCGGTTTTCCCGGGAAAAGCGCGCAGCGCTTTCCCTAGGGAACTGCTCAAGAATAGAGCAGGAGAACAAGCCATGCGGATGGTATCAGCGGCGGCACTCACCCTCATCGCGCTGTGCGCTGGACCGGCCGGGGCCGAGGATCTCAAGGCCTTCAAGCTTACCATCGACGGCGTGACGATCGATATCGATCCCGGCGAGAGCACTGATGTGACGCTGCCTGGCGGCAAGCACAGCAAGGTGACGCTCGAGCGCAACGACTTCGCCACCTTCTCCGGCAGCGATTTCTCCTTCGTCCATCCGAGCAATATTTCGGTGACCAAGACCGATCTCGGCGAGAACATCACGCAATATCTGATGGCGTCGGCGCTGGGCACGATCGTCGTCGTGCAGGAATATGGCAAGATGAATCCGGTGTCGCTCAACCAGCTGATGCTGCAGGAGATGACCAAGGAATCGGTGCAGGCCGGTGCCACGCTGACGCAGCAGCCGACGACGCGCAAGCTCGCAGACGGCAAGGAATTGACCGGCATCCGCGCTCAGGTGAAGACACGCACCGACACCGCCGATTTCGAGATCGTCGGCTTCGGCCGGGCCGATCAAGGGCTGCTGTTCATCACCCGCATTGCCGGCGAGGACGCGGCGACTGAAAAGCCGCTGATCGACAAGTTCTGGCAGAGCCTGAAAGTCAAGCTATAGGAGACCAGGGTCGTGTCTCAGCTTGGATTTCGGCTGGAGGTCCACACTTTTGCGTAACGGCGGCCCACGTTATTCTGACGATCCGGGGGTTGGAGGTCCTACAGCATGGCGAAGCTCATTTTCAGAATGAACCAGTCTCTCGACGGCTATGTCGACCACCTGAAAATGTCGTCGGGCCCGAGAATCTTTCGTCATTGGATAGAGCAAGTGCGCGACTTGGCCGGCAGTGTGTATGGTCGCGGCATGTACGAGGTCATGCGTTATTGGGACGAAGACAGTCCTGAGTGGAGCGCGGAGGCGCACGAATTCGCGGCGGCGTGGCGGAGCCAACCGAAATGGGTTGTGTCGCGCTCGCTGAAGTCGGTCGGCCCCAACGCCACACTTGTCGAGAATGACGTCGAGGCGGTGATACGTGGGCTGAAGGCTGAGCTCGTTGGGGAGATTTCAGTTTCTGGACCAAACCTGGCGCGAAGCCTGACCGACCTTGGTCTTATCGATGAGTACCAACTCTACTTCCATCCATTCGTGCTTGGTCACGGCAAGCCATTCTTCGCCGGCCCCCGGTCGCCGCTTCGCTTTGTGGCCAGCGATATGATTGGCGACGACGTGATCAGGTTGACCTATGTGCCTGCCTAATGACGCAACTCGCCCAGGGGTTCACGTCGAGGGACTCATGAATAGATGAATAGCTCGCAGATGGAGAAATATGTCTGGGCCTCGGTCTTATATTATGCCGTGGCCGCAGTTGGATCTGTAGCTGTTTTCATCTCGATCAGCGTGGTCGGAATTTTTTGGGGTCTTTTTGCATTGTTCGGGTATGTGGCGCTGGTCATATCTCTCAACGCCTGGCGACGCAGACGGCATCCGCGAAGCGTCTATCAACTCGAATTGGCCAAACGAAGACAGAGCCACTAGTGCCCCTGGACCCGTGAGCCGAAATTCAAACTGAGACGCTAGCTAGCGGGACTACAGCCCCTTCGGCATCAGGCCAGCCAGCCAGTTCACGGAGCGTTTCGCGGCGTCTGCGGTCGCCGAGGCGGCGCGGCCGAGATCGGTCTTGACCACGGCATAGCCGTTCTTGGTGCGATAGAGCACGCCGGTTCCGCCATCGACCACTTGTTCATAGGCGACGGGCCGGGCGGCGTCTGCTTCCATGGCCGTCGTCGGCGAGCCGACCGAGACGCTCGGCCGGTGGCTCAATTCAGGCGGCAACGGGCTTTCGGTTCTGACAACGCGGCTGGCGGGCTTCAATTCCGGGCGCGACGCGGTCGCGGCCAGTTGCGAGGAGGACGACGAACCCTTCGTGCGGCAGATGCCGGAGACGAGCGGATAGTTGAAATTACGCTCGTGCAACATCTGGCTTTTCATCGCCGCTTCGCACTCGGCGATGGTCGACCACTTGGCCGGCGTCTCGCCGATATATTCGCACAGCTTGGCGTCGCAGTCGCAACCGACGATGGTCATGGCGACAAGGGTGGTCTTGATCACGGTCTTGTCCCTTCGAGATGCCCCCCGGCAGCCCATTCATTCCTTCCCATTCCTTCGCGCGCGAACAAGGCGGGATTTGGCCGCGATTGTGAAATGAGCGTGGCGGAGCGCCAAACAGCCGGCCTATCGCGTGGCCGGCAAGGTCCGTTTGAGGAAATTCGCGATCAGCCGCACCACGTCTTGTGGGCGTTCAACCTGCGGGATGTGATTGACGCCATCGAGAACCGCCAGTTCGGCGTGTGGAAACAGCGAAGCAATCTCCTCACCCTGTTCGAGGGGCGTGGTCGTGTCCTCTCGCCCCCAAATGATGAGAACAGGCGGCGTGAAGGCGCGATAGTTCGCCTTGTTGGCGGCAAGCGATTTTCGCTCGTCGTTGAAGAGGCCGCTGAACAGCCAATGGCCAACCGCACTGGTCGTGCCTTCCACGTTGAGCGGACGTGCATAAATCGCGATGCGCTCAGGGGTCACCACGGCGTCGTTCCCGATGAAGGAGCGCAGACCCGGTCCGACCATGAGCGGATTGGTGAAGGTCGCAGCAGTCAGCAGCTGGCGTGGCCAGGCCATGTTCAGGAAGGATGCTAACGGCAAAGCCGGCGCCTCGGTCCGGCCGAGGCCAAGCGCGACGTCGAGCAGGATCAGCGAGTCGATGCGAGTGGGGGCGGAGAACGCTGCTTCGATCACGCCACCGCCGCCATAGGAGTGGACACCGACGCTGAAATGACGAAGGCCAAGCGCGTCGGCGAAACCGAGGACGCGTTTGGCGTGGGCGGCGCGCGAATAATCCTGATCGGCGGGTCTCTCGGAATAGCCAAAGGGAGGCATGTCGGGCGCGATGACGCGAAAGCCCCGTTCTCCCAATAGCGCGGCGATGTCACGGTAGGTTTCGGCCCAGGAGGCCGTGCCGTGGAACAGGAGCAGCGGCGGCCCGTCCGGAGGGCCCCAGACCTGATAGTGCATCTTCAACCCGTCGACCATTACGAACAGCGCTCCCGCCGGGGCTGCCTGCTCGGGTGACAGGGTCTCTCGCAACGCCGCCGCGCCGCGAAAGCCGACAAGCACGACGGCAACGAGCACAACCAGCGTGAGCGCCAGCCAGCCGAGGATGCGGATCAGTCGGCGCATTGCCGGGCTATCGTCTCAATAGTCATAGACGTGTTCGAGCCTGGCGCCTGACTTGATCAGCGCCGGCAGCACCAAATGCAGCTTGCGCACGGCGACGGTCAGCCCGGTGCGGCGCGTTGCCGGATCGGCCGGCAGCGGATAGCTGAACAGGATGCGCATGCCTTCGGGGACGGCGATCGTATCGGTGGACAGTACGGTGACCATGATCTCGTCATTGCCGCCGATCTCGACGAAGGAGACGCCCTTGTCGATCAGGCGCGGGATCATTTCGGTGAACACCTGATAGCGCTTGGTGACGAAGATGGTGCCGTCAGCTCCCATGTCGCGCTCGAGCAAGGTGTCGGGCTCGTTGCGGGTGGCTTCGCCGACCGGCCCCTTGGCCCAGACATGGATGTCGAGGAAGGCAGGGTCCATCGTGGCGGCGAGTGCCTTTTTGATCATGTCGGCATAGCCCTGCTTGATGGTGTCGGCGAGGCCAAAGGCCAACTTGCGTTCGCTGGTGCGGACGGAACTGTCACCCGGCGCCGGCTGCACGGCAAACAGGCCGGCGCGCTTTTCGGCATAGGGAAACTGATACCACGGCACCTGGTCGAGGAACGCGGCATAGTCGGCCGCCACCTTGGCCTGATAGATGTCGGCGGCGGTTCGCTTGCCAGATGTCGCCTCGGTGATGCGGCCGACCGTGTTCTCATAGGCCCACTGCAGGATATGCTCGATCGAGTGGCTGGTGCCGATGATGACCAGCATCTGGTGGTTGGCGTAGTTGAATTTGTAGGGAGAGCTGGCGCGGATCACCATGGCGTAGTCCTGCCAGAAGCGGCCGACATAGGACCAGTAGGGGAAGCCGCTCGGCTGGTCCTTGTCGACGAAGCCGGCATATTCGCGCGCGGCGTAGACGATGGCCCATTCCGGATAGGTGAGGAAGGTCGATTCTTCCGGCCGCTGGTAGAAGGGGATCTCGGCGCGGACCTTGTCGGCCAGCGCCTTGGGCGGGGCGCCGTCGGCAATGCCGGGCAGCGGCGTCTTGTCGAGCGACGACGTCGTCAGGAAGCCGTAGCTCAGCCCGATGATCGGGATGAGAATGACGATGACGATCAGCCAGAGGATCGTCTTGATGATGCGCTTCAGCCAGCGGAACAGGAACATGGCCGATCAGGCCGTGGCGAAGTGGTCGTGTACGCGCTTGGCTAACCAGAAGCCGACATAGACGGCGAAGCCGCCAATGACGATGTGCGGCAGGTTGGCGAAGAAACGGGCCGGGAATTCGATATCGTTGAGGGAGCGGAAGCCGTTGATGAAGATGCCGGCATCGAGGCAGCCGGAACCGGTGACCAGCCCGAGCACGCCGTCGAACAGGTAGACCGAACCGAACAGCTTGAAATAGAACACCGCCTGGCGGTGCGAGATGAAGGCGGCGGCCAGTGCCCAGACGCCGGAAAAGGCGTGCAGCAGGTCGTCATACCATTGCAGCGAGAACAGGCCGAACAGATTGCCGTTGGCATCGTTGAACGCCGGTATGTAGCCGATGGCGACGACGCCGAAGAACAGGAAGGCGTAGGCAACGGCAAGCTTCTGGATCAACGTCATGAAGTATCCCCCTCCTACGAGCCTGCTTTGCAAACAGACTCTGACGACACAGCGATACTAACCGATTTTAGCGCGCGGTGAAGCGGCGCTCGCAAGATCGCCGGCAAAGGGCATCGAGGGGGGAAAAGACAGTCGGCGCCGGGATTTCTCCCAGCGCCTCCCTGTCAGATCAGGACACGGTCGCGGCAGCAACTTCCGTAAAGTCGTCGCGCCTTGCCGGCCTTGATTTTGACGGTCCTGCCAGTCCGCCACCCGAGAGCAGCGTCCGTTCGGGACCACGCCGGTTTCCACCCTTGCGAGCTTTGCCCTGCGCACCATCGAAGGTTTTTGCCGTCCTTCATGGCAGCATCGGTCCGCCGTCGGCGTTGGCACGCTTTCCGCGGCCCCGTAGGTCTCGGCATCCGTCCCTCGACCAGGCAAGCCTGCTCTCGATCCGGGCCGTACGGGCCTCAGGAAATCCGCCTTTCACTTCGCCTTTCGGCTTGATGATCGGTAGCCGCCTGAGATGGGTTTAACGTACGCCGGGTAAGGGTCGTAGGGAATGGCCATGGGCCTGTGGATAACGGGATTATCGGGGATCAATCAGGGATAGCGGGATTTTCGTATCCGTCATGATGAGCGGCGGAGGCGGACATTCGGCCCTTGCCCTGCCGACCGGTGCGGGCTTCAATGCCGGCAAAGGATTCGAGGTGCCGAGCGTTTCGATGTCCTTGCGGGAGGGTGTGCTTGAAAGTCGGGGTGGTTCTCAATCCGATTGCCGGGGGCGGCCGGCTCAAACGGCATTGGCCCGAGGTCGCCGCGTCGCTGAAGAAGCATTTCGGCGAATTCGAACTGCGCGAGACGCAGGCCGAAGGCGACGCCGAAAGGCTGGCAATCGATCTTGCGATGAGCGGCTTCGATCTGGTGATTGCGGCCGGCGGTGACGGCACCGCCAGCGAAGTGGCGGACGGGCTGCTGCAGGCGACCCAGGAGAGCGGCCGGATCACCGAGCTTGGCCTGTTGCCGTGCGGCACCGGCATCGATTTCGCGCGCGGGCTCGGTCTGCCGAAAGAAGTGGACGCCGTGCTGAAGCGGATCGCCGAGGCCAAGGGTCGCAAGGTCGATGCCGGGCGCATCTGTTACATCGACGACCATGGCGCGCTGGCCAGCCGGCACTTCATCAACATCGCCAGTCTGGGCCTTTCCGGCGCGACCGACCGCGCGGTCAATGCCGACAAGCGCAAGGGCAAGATGTCGGCCAAGGCGCTGTTCCTGTGGCGCACCGTGGTCGAGTTCATCCGCTACCGCTTCCAGGACGTCAGGATTACCGTCGACGACGGCGCCCCGGTCGAAGCGCGCATGGCGCTGGTGGCGGTGGCCAATGGAAAGTTCTTCGGCGGTGGCATGATGATCGCGCCGGACGCCGAACTGACCGACGGGCAGTTCGACATCGTCATCCTGCGCGCCGCCGGCAAGCTGAAGCTGATCTGGGATATCCGCCTGCTCTATGGCGGCCGGCACCGCAACCATCCGGCGATCACCATCCTGCGCGGCAGGAAAGTGGTGGTCGAACCGACAGGCGATGTCGAGAAGAACGGCGCGCTGGTCGACATAGACGGCGAGTCGCCGGGACGCATACCCGCGACCTTCGAGATCCTGCCGGGGGCATTGACGCTCAGATACTGAATCAAGCCGTTGACAGATTGATTCAGATGGGTCCGCCAATCCGGCCAACGCCCTGAAATCGCTTGATATCCAGCCTAGAGCCTGATCCATCCCGATTGAATCGGGATGGGGCTCTATCTTCTTGTTTGGCCATGATCTTTTTCCGAAAACCGGATTCCACTTTTCGGGACTATGGCTTGGCGTCAAAGTTCGAGCTTGGCCGGAAAACCGGGCGCGCGCAGGTCGGTGCCGACGGCATCTTCCAGCAATTTGACGATCTGGGTCGACCAGGCGCCGCCGCCATAAGCAGCCTTGCCGTGCTCGAAAATCGTGTTGACCCGCGATGCCAGGTCGAGCGGCACGCCTGACTGTTCGCCCATGGCGAGCGCGAAGCCGAGGTCCTTCAGCGCCAGGTCCATGGTGAAGCCGATGTCGTAGGAGCCGTTGAGAACCAGCTGGCTTTCGGTCTCGTGGACGAAGCTGTTGCCGGAGGAGGCAACGATGGCGTGGTAGGATTGGGCGAGGTCGAGCCCGCCCTGTTTGGCCAGCATCAGCGCTTCGCCGGAGGCTACGAGATGGATGAAGGCGAGCATATTGGTGATCACCTTGATCACCGCCGCCGAGCCTACCGGACCCATCAGGAACGATTTTGCACACATCGCCTCGATGGCCGGGCGATGACGCTCGTAGAGCGCTGGATCGCCGCCGACCAGCGCGGTGATCTTTCCGACCGCGGCCAGATGCACGCCACCCGTGACCGGGCATTCTAGGGTCTCGACGCCCCTGGCCGAGGCGAGCGCGGCCAGACGCATGATCTCGTCGCGGCCATTGGTCGACATCTCGATCCAGGTGCCGCCCTGGGGCAGGCCTTCGAGCAAACCTCCGGGGCCGGCCAGCACTGCTTCGCTGACCTTGGGCGAGGGCAAGCATGTGATCGCATTGCCGGCCTGCGCGGCGGCATTGGCAGGGCTGTTCGCTGCCACTGCGCCCAGCGCCACGAGCCGCTCGACGGCGGCGGGATCGCGGTCGAAGACGGTGACGGCAAAGCCGTTGCGGATCAGGCTGGCGGCAAGGTTACCGCCGAGGTGACCAAGGCCGATGAAGGCGTAGCTTTCGCTCACGGCATCAGCGGCGTCTGCATCATCTGCAGATGCAGGTCCTTGCCCGTATAGGGATGCGCGTCGCAGACGGCTTCGTTCAACTCGACGCCGAGGCCGGGCTCCTTCGACGGGATGACGTTGCCGTCCTGCCATTCGATCTTCTTTTTCAGCAGCGTGGCGTGGAAACCGTCCCACTGCTTCAGCGATTCCAGGATGAGGAAGTTGGGCAGAGTCACCGCCAGCTGGATGTTGGCTGCGCCGACGATCGGCCCGCAATAGCAGTGCGGCGCGATCTGGATGTGATAGGCCTCGGCCATGGCGGCGATCTTCTTGGTTTCGAGAATACCGCCGGAGCGGCCGAGGTCCGGCTGCAGGATGGTCGCGGCGCGGTTTTCGATGACGCGGGCGAACTCGAACTTGGTCGTAAGGCGCTCGCCGGTGGCGATCGGGATCGACGTGCCGCGGGCGACCTGCGCCATGACTTCGGGCATATCCGGCGGCACCGGCTCTTCGAACCACAAGGGATCGTAAGGTTCGATGGCGCGCGCCATGCGCAGCGCGCCGGATGCGGTGAACTGGCCGTGCGTGCCGAACAGGATGTCGGCGCGGGTGCCGACCGCCTCGCGGATCGCCTTGATCATGCGGGTGGAGACATCGATGTCGACGAGGCGCGGCTGATGGCCGTCGAAAGCGGTATAGGGGCCGGCCGGGTCGAGCTTGACGGCATTGAAACCCTGCTCGACATATTCGAGCGCACAGGCGGCGGCGAGATCGGGGTCGTTGTAGACGTTCTTGCCGTCAGGCGCGTCCTCGGAATGAACGCTGCCGGTGTGCGGATAGAGATAGGTGTAGGAGCGCAGCGTCTCGTGCACCTGGCCGCCGAGCAGTTTGTAGACCGGCTTGTTGGCCTCCTTGCCGATGATGTCCCAGCAGGCCATTTCCAGCGCCGAGAAGCAGCCCATGCCGGACACATCGGGGCGCTGGGTGAAGCCGGACGAATAGGCGCGGCGGAAAAAGTTCTCGATGTCGTGCGGATCGCGGCCGACGAGATAACGCTCGGCCATGTCCTCGACCATCTTCGCCGTGACATGGGCGGAGAAGGTGGCGTTGTAGGCCTCGCCATAACCGACGACGCCGCCATCTGTGGTCAGCTTGACGAAGATGAAATACTTGCCGCCGATGCCAGGCGGCGGGTTGCCGACAACCCAGGTCTTGACGTCGGTGATCTTCATTTTTGGTCCTCCAGAACCAGTTCGGCGCCCTTCCAACCGGTCATGATCGAGGCGGCGTTGGTGTTGCCGGTGATGTTGTCGGGAAAGATCGAGGCGTCGATGACGCGCAAGCCGTCGATGCCGTGCACCTTGAGACGCGGATCAACGACGGCGCGCGAGGGATCGGGACCCATGCGGCAGGTCGAGACCGGGTGATAGACGGTGCCGGAGCGTTTCCGGAAATCCTGGATCAGATCCGCGTCTGAAGTGATTGAAGGACCAGGCAAAACCTCTTCCTCAATGATCTCGGCCATGGCAGGCATCGAGGCGATCTCGCGCACGAATTTCACCGCCGCCAGCATCTCCTCGACATCGGCATTGGTTGAGTAGGCGTTGGCGACAATTTTGGGATAGTCGCGCGGGTTGCTGGAGCGGATCATGATCTCGCCACGGCTCGACGGGCGGCAATTGGACAGGCCGATGGAAAAGCCCGGCCATGGATCCGGCGTCAGGATCGGGCGCTCGCCGCTTTTGGGAATGACGGTCGAGAACGCCTGGAAATAGAGCTGCATGTTGGGCCGCGTCGCCGCAGGGTCGGTGCGGAAGAAGCCGCCGGCATTGTTCATCGACAGCGACAGCGGGCCCGAACGGGTCAGGATGTATTGCATGCCGACCAGCAGCTTGCCCCACCAGGGACGCAGCGTCTGGTTGAGCGTCGGCAGCCTGCCCTTGAAGGTGTAGTTGATGCCGACATGGTCCTGCAGATGCGCGCCGACATTTTCGTTGGCATGGACGACGGGAATGCCCAGGCCTTTGAGCAGAGCGGAGGGCCCGACGCCGGACAGCTGCAGCAGCTGCGGCGAGTTGACCGAACCGCCCGACAGGATGACCTCGCGGCCGGCACGTGCCGTCTTGGTCTCGCCGTTTTGCAGATACTCGACGCCGACCGCGCGCTTGCCTTCGAACAGGATACGGGTCGCCAGCGCCTTCATCTCGACGCGGACGTTGGCGCGCTTCATCGCCGGGCGCAGGAAGGCGCGCGCCGCCGACATGCGGCGGCCGTTGCGGGTCGAGATCTGGTAGATGCCGACGCCTTCCTGGGCGGCACCATTGAAATCCGGATTGAGCGGCAGGCCGGCCTGCTGGCCGGCGGCGAGATAGCGTTTGGTCAGAGGATGGACGGCGTTTGAACAGTCGGTGACATGCAGCGGACCACCCGTGCCGCGCCATGCATCGGCGCCGGCCTGGTTGTCCTCGAGCGCCTTGAAGGCGGGCAGCAGGTCATCATAGCCCCAGCCGGGATTGCCGGCGGCCGCCCAGGCATCGAAATCCTCGCGCGCACCCCTGATCCAGACCATGGCGTTGATCGAGCTCGAACCGCCGAGCAGCTTGCCGCGCGGCCAGTGGTCGGCATTACCGGCGAGGCCCGGGTCCGGCTCGGCCTTGTAGTTCCAGTTGACGTCAGGATCGAAGAAGGTCTTGCCGTAGCCAAGCGGCATCTGCACGTAGAAGCGGCGGTCGGTGCCGCCGGCCTCCAGCACCAGCACCGACAAGCGCCCCGAGGCCGACAGTTTGTCGGCCAGGACCGAGCCGGCCGAACCGGAGCCGACGATGATGAAATCATAGGTCTGCATGATTGAAATGAGCGGCTCCGGAAATCTGGCTGCAGCCTAGACGCGACGGGTTGACCGCGTCGCCGCGCCATCCGGCATCAGTTGTGAAAAAAGCGACCGTCCAACTGGTCGGGTTTGCGGGGATTCCCGACAATCGCGCTTGATATGCACCGGCCCGACAGCCTATGCGATGGCATTATTTTGGCGCATGATTTTTTCCGAAAAGTCTGCAACTTTTCGGAATCATGCTCTGGCCACTCTGCGGAAGGCAGGAAATCATATGCGTGTCCTGTCGGATGCTTTCATTCCCGAACTGCCGGGTCACTACAGCGGCAAGGTCCGCGAAAATTACGACCTGGCGGATGGCAGGCGCATCATCATCGCCACTGACCGCCTCAGTGCCTTCGACACCATCTTGACCTCGATCCCGTACAAGGGAGAGATCCTTACCCAGACGGCGCGGTACTGGTTCGAGGAAACCGCAGATATCTGCCCGAACCATGTTCTCGAATACCCCGACCCGAACGTCGTCGTCGGCACAAGGCTCGACATCCTGCCGGTGGAGATCGTCGTGCGGGGCTATCTGGCGGGAACCACCAGCACCTCGATCCTGACCCGGTACCGGCGCGGTGACCGCTACATGTATGGCATCCGCCTGCCGGATGGCCTGCGCGACAATGAAAAGCTGGCCGAACCGATCATCACGCCAACCAGCAAGGCTGCGCATGGCGGCCATGACGAGCCGCTGTCCAGGGCCGAGATCCTTGACCAGGGTCTTCTCACGCAGGCGCAGTGGGACACCGTGTCCGGCTACGCCTTGCGGCTGTTCGCCCGTGGCCAGCAGCGTGCCACTGAGCGCGGCCTGATCCTCGCCGACACGAAATACGAATTCGGCACCGACAAGAACGGGACCATCATTCTTGCCGACGAAATCCACACCCCGGACAGCAGCCGGTACTGGATCGCCAAGAGTTACGGACAGGCACTCGCCAGCGGCAGCCGGCCGGAGAGCTTCGACAAGGATTTCATCCGCTCGTGGGTCTCGGCGCGGTGCGATCCTTACAGCGGCCCAATCCCAAACATACCCGACGAGATTGTCGAACAGGCCTCCAGGGTCTATGCGCAGGCCTATGAGGCGATCACCGGCAACGAATTCTCTCCCGACCTTTCCGGGGATACGGTCCTGGATCGCATTCGCTCGAACCTCGCGCGATACTTTTAGGTCCTGGTTGGTCCTCGCTGGCCGATGTGCACGGCAGGCTCCGTCCGTACCTCTGCCATGGCGCGTTGACCTGTCGGCGCCATGACGATACGGGATCGAGGGTAATCGGTCTCGAAGGATTTCCCCCCCATGGTGCACTACGCTGAAGGACGGCCACTCGGCGATCTGACGCTGCGCACGCTGGCCATGCCTTCGGATGCCAATGCGGCCGGCGACATTTTTGGCGGCTGGGTGATGGCGCAGATGGATCTGGCCTGCGGCATCCGCGCCGCCGAGCGCGCCAAGGGCCGCGTGGTGACGGCGGCGGTCAAAGAGATGTCGTTCGCCAAGCCGATGAAGATCGGCGACACGCTGTGTATCTACACCCATGTCGAGCGCGTCGGCCGCACCTCGATGACGCTCAAGGTCGAAGCCTGGGCGCAGCGCTACCTTTCCGACTTGATGGAAAAGGTCACCCATGCCGATTTCGTCATGGTGGCGCTGGACGGCGAGGGCAAGCCGAAAGCGGTTCCCGCCGAAGGCTGACGGAAGCCGTTTCTCCCAAGATCGGCCATTTGTAACAGCGTCCATGCGGGAGGCGCTTTTCGCGACATCCAACGGTTGCCTCCATGCCCGATTGTGCGGGCGTCGGAGGGGAGACAATGCGTCAACATATGCTGAACGGCTGGCTTGTGGCAGCCCTGGTCGCCTTGGTCTGCCTGCTTGGCGTGACCGCCTATGCCGAAGTCAAAGAAGACCTTCCGCGCACCGTCTGCTCGCATGGCAATGTGGGCGTCAGGGAGCCAGCCGCGACATGCGCGATCTGCAGCCCGGCGCCTTGCGAAGTCATGGCGCCAAGAGCCTGAAATGGCCGCCTTTGGTATGCGATTATCGTCGGCAGAGTGGCGCGCGTGTTGGTCGACCTTAGGCACCGCAAGACAAAGTTGATAGGCCTCGTTTAGAGAACCACGAGTTCACCTGTCGTCAAGCAATTTCGCTCACCGCGAAACTCCGGATTCCTTGCCATGCAAGGGTTTCAGGCATGCATGCCGTCGAATTTTTCGCGCGCCGCCTTGACGCGCGTGGTGTTCTTGCGCGCCCATTCGCCCAGCGCGCTGACCGGGATCAGCAGCTCGTGACCGAGCTCGGTCAGCTCATAGTCGACACGTGGCGGAATGGTCGGGAACACGGTGCGGGTGACGAAGCCGTCGCGCTCCAGCCCGCGCAAGGTGGTGGTCAGCATCTTCTGTGAAATGCCGCCGACCGCGGCACGCAATTCGTTGAAACGCAGCGGTCCGTCGCCCAGCTTGCCGACCACCAGAACGGTCCATTTGTCGCCGACGCGCTGCAGGATTTCCGAGATGGCGCGGCAGTCCTCGGTGCGGTGCGGGTGCCTCAGTAACAAAAAGGTGCCTCCTTGCTTCTCGAGTTGACAGTATCTCATATAGCGCCGGTATCCAAACGATACCAGCTTTACTTGCAAGGAGAGCCCCCATGTCAAAACCCAAGATCGCCATCATCATCGGTTCGACGCGTGCTGCGCGCTTCGCCGATGTGCCGACCGAATGGATCGCCAAGATCGCCAAGTCACATGCCGACATCAACGTGGAAGTCGTCGACCTGCGCGACTTCCCGCTGCCCTTCTTCGACGAGGTCGCATCCTCCGCCTGGGCACCGTCGCAGAACGAAGTGGCACAGCGCTGGCAGAAGAAGGTCGCCGAATTCGATGGCTTCATCTTCACCGCCGCCGAATACAATCATGGCCCGACGGCCGTGCTGAAGAACGCCATCGACTACGCCGCCAACGAATGGAACAAGAAGCCGGCCGGCTTTGTCGGCTATGGCAGCGTCGGTGGCGCCCGCGCCGTCGAACAGCTGCGCCTTCATGCGGTCGAATTGCAGATGGCGCCGGTCAAGTCGGCCGTCCATATCGCCTGGGGCGATTTCCTCGCCGTCCGCCAGGGCGAGAAGAAGCTCGAAGATCTCGAGCACCTGAACCAGGCCGCCGCCGCGCTGGTCAACGACGTTGCGTGGTGGGCCAAGGTGCTCAAGGCAGCGCGTCAGGCGGACGCCGTCGCCGAGGAAGTCAAGGCGGCCTGACCGCCGGTTCGAATTATCCTCCCAAGGATATGGGGCGGCGCTTGCGCCGCCCTTTTCAATTCCGGTCGCCCCTTTTCAGTTCCGGGAAGTCATGGCGTCGTGTCGTGCTTGTCTTGGCCGGATGATGCAGTCGGCGAGACGGTCCATCTCGTTGAGCTCGTCGGCGTGGTGCTGGCCCCATTGGCAGAGCGCCAGCAGGATCGGCTCGAGGCTGAGGCCGAGACCTGTCGCAGAGTATTCGACGCGCGAGGGCACTTCGGCGAAGATTTCGCGGCTGACGAGGCCGTGCTCTTCCATTTCCCGAAGTTGCTGGATCAGCACTTTCTGGGTGATGCCAGGCATCAGCGCCTTCAGCGCCGACAGCCGCCGGGGACCATCGAACAGGTGGTAGAGGATGACCGCCTTCCAGCGCCCCGCAATCACTTTCAGCGCCCGTTCCGCCGGCAGCATCGGCAGCCTTTTGATGGGCATTCTCCTGGGATTGGGCATGGTCACCTCCTGGTCAGCAGGGGACAAATGAGTGTGTAGTCGAGGCTCCGCAGATAGTGGCAAACAGCGGCCGACGCCAGTGCGATCGGAGTTTGCCATGAAAGCCATTCAACTTGGCCGCTTCGGCGGTCCCGACGTGCTGGAGGTGGTCGATCTGCCGGCACCGGTGCCGCAGGCTGGCGAGGTGCTGATCCGCGTCCATGCCGCCGGGATCAACTTCTTCGAAGTGCTGATGCGCGCGGACCGGTACGCGGTGACGCCGCAACTTCCCATGATCCTGGGCGTGGAGGCGGCGGGCGTCGTCGAGGCCGTCGGAGAAGGCGTGGATGCACAATTGCTGAGGCGCCGCATCGCTGCGCCGCTGTTCATGTCGCAGCGTCCCCACAGCGGCTATGCGGAGCAGGTGACGATGCCAGCCGATCTCGCCGTGCCGCTGCCGGATGCGCTGCCGTTCGAGGATGCGACGGCGCTGATGGTGCAGGGGCTGACGGCTCTTCATTTGCTTCGGCAAAGCCCGCCACGGGCCAAGTCGGTGCTGGTCCCGGCCGCATCTGGCGGCGTGGGATCGTTGCTTGTCCAACTGGCCAGGCTGAAGGGCGCACGCCAGGTGATCGCAGCCGCCGGCAGCAAGGCCAAGCTCGATCTTGCTCTGTCGCTCGGCGCCGATGCCACGGTCGACTACACCAATCCGGATTGGCCCGCCCAGGTCCGCGACGTCACGGACGGGAAGGGCGTCGACATCATCTACGATACGGTCGGCGGCGCGCTGACGGCTGCGTCGCTGCAGGCTCTGGCGCCTGGCGGCGAACTGGTGTTCGCGGCGCTCGGCCGCTATGCGCTCACGGCTTCCGATCTGGAGGCGATGATCGGCCGCAACCAGTCGCTGAGGGGTTTCGCGCTGTTGCCGCTGCTGTCTCCTGACGTGCTGAAGGCCAGCCTTTCCGAGCTGTTCCAATTGGCGGCGAGCGGCCGGCTTCAGGTTGCGATCGGTGGCCGCTTTCCGCTCGATCAGGCCGGCGAGGCGCACCGCCTGCTGGATGAGCGCCGTTCGACAGGGAAGGTGGTGTTGATGCCCTAGCATCGCCATAGCGGGGATGCGACGCCAATCGGGATTGGACCTCTACATCGATGGTCCTGCCATCTGGCCGCGCCGTCTTGCCCTGATATATCCGGCTGCAATCCATCACATGAGTGAAGCCGTGAAGACATCCAGCCTGACCGGCGCCGTTTCCCCGATGATCCCGGTGCTCGTATGCGCGCTCGGGATCTTCCTGCTGTCTGGGATGGATGCGGCGATGAAGACGCTGGTCATTGCGGTCGGCGTCTACAACACGGTGCTGTGGCGCAGCATGGTGGCAACTGTCGTCGCGGGTGCGGCCTGGTCAGTAGGGACGCGCTCAAAGCCGACCCTTCCGGTGCTGAGACTGCATGCGCTGCGTGCCGCAATTGTCGGCATCGTTCTGATATCCTTTTTTTGGGGCCTCGCCAGGCTGCCGCTCGCCGAGGCGATCGGGCTCAGCTTCGTCGCGCCCCTGTTTGCGCTGTTCCTCGCCGCGCTGCTGCTGGGCGAACGGATCCGGCGGCAGGCTGTCTGGGCATCCTTGGCCGGCATCGCGGGCGTCGCGATCATCATGGCCGGCCAGTTCGGGCAGGCAAGCTATTCCAGAGATGCCATGCTTGGCACGGCAGCGGTGCTCGTATCGACGGTGTTCTACGGCTACAATCTGATCCTCGCCCGGCAACAGGCGCAGTTGGCCAAGCCGATCGAGATCATGTTGTTCCAGAACCTATGCGTTGCAATCATCCTCGGCCTCGCCGCACCCTGGCTCGCCGTCGCCCTGCCGACCGATCTCTGGCTTCCTTTGGCCGGGGTGACGGTGCTGTCGCTTGCCGGGCAATTCCTGATGAGCTGGTCCTACGCCCGTGCCGAAGCGCAATATCTGATCCCGACCGAATACTCGGCCTTCATCTGGGCGGTCGCGCTTGGCTGGTTCTTCTTCGGCGAGGAGGCGACCTGGACCACGCTGACCGGAGCATGCCTGATCGTCGCCGGCTGCCTGATCGCCGCGCGGGCAAATCCCAGGCTTGCCGAGCCAATCGAGGCGGCGGTTTGAGGAAGTCATGTGATGCCGGGATCACGCCCGCGCGTTACTCGGGAAGACCGGCTTTGCGAAAGCCATCAACGAAATGCTCGAGCGTAGCGGCGTCGCGGAACGGCTCCATCGTGACCCAATGGCTGGTTGTAAAATGCGGGTTGCCGACGAGGAACAGTTCGGCCTCCGCGCGCGCCTCGTCGAGCCGGCCGAGTTGCGCCAGGCTTGCCGCCAGGAAACGGCGTGAGCTTGTGCGATAGGTCTCGTCCCTGAGCAGGGTCTCGACAGCGGCTTCGTAATCGCGCGCCGCATATTGCGCTTGGCCGAGCGTCATATGGTACCAACTTGCCGGAAACGGGTTCAGCCGGAACGCCTTGCTGATATGCTCGAGGCCCTCTTCGACCCGTCCGGCCAGGACCGCGATGTCGGACAATGCCGCCCAGGTGTCGGCCTCGTTCGGGTCGAGTTCGATCGCCTTGGCGAATTCCGCATCTGCTTCAGTGAAGCTGCGCTCGTAGGCAAGCAGGTAAGCCAGTATCCAGCGACAGCCGGCATCGTTGGGATCGATCGCCACGGCCTTGCGGGCCAGTTCCAAGGCAACGCTGCGGGCGGCTTCGGTTGGTCCGCCCCAATGCACCTGTCCCATCCAGTGGTTCATGGCAAGCCAGCGATAGGGCTCGGCGTATTCGGGATCGAGCGACACCGCGCGCGTGAGCATCAGATGCGCTTCCTGCGCCATCTGCGGCGAGTCGTCGATCAGCTTGCGCGCCCGCACGCAGAGGTCGTAGGCCTCGAGATTCTTGGGCCGGTTGCGCGGCGGCGATGCGCGCAGCCGGCCGAGCAACGCCTCCACGATCTTGGCCGTCACCTCGTCCTGAACGGCAAAGATGTCTTCCAGGCCGCGATCGAAGCGTTCCGCCCACAGATGATCGCCACTCACCGCGTCGACCAGTTGGGCGTTGATGCGCACACGCCCCGCGGCACGTCTTGCGCTACCCTCCAGCAGATAGCGCACGCCAAGATCCCCGGCGATCTCGCGCACGTCCATCGCTTTTCCCTTGTAGGCAAAGGCCGAGTTGCGCGCGATGACGAACAGACCCGAGATCCTGGACAGGTCGGTGATCAGGTCTTCGGTCAACCCGTCGGCGAAGGAGTCCTGCTCGGGATCGTTGCTGAAATTGACGAAAGGCAGCACGGCAATCGATGGTTTGTCGGGCAGTGGCAATGGTTTTCGCTTCGCGTCGGCGAGCTGTTCGACGGCGCCTGCGAAGCGGTAGCCGACGCGCGGAACCGTGGATATCCATTCACCGCCGTCGGCGGTTGGACCAAGCAGCTTGCGCAGCTGCGCGATCTGGACGGTGAGGTTGCCTTCCTCGACGGCCGTGCCCGGCCACGCCGCGTCCATCAGTTCGGCCTTGCCGAGGATGTCGCCCGCCCGTCCGACAAGTGCTGCAAGCAGACTTAGTCCGCGGTAGCCAACGGCAACAGGGACATCATTCCGAAGCAGCGTTCCCGCACCCGGATCAAGCACGAACGGACCAAAGGCAAAACGCGATCCCTGCATAGGCGCATCTATAGCTCGTTTGGAAGTTTTGAGAACTATTTGGGAGGGCTTAATTACGGCGCCGTCCGTATCGCGCAGAATTCAACCTCATCGAGAGCCACCGCGCCCTCAAAACCATATGGAGGTTGCCATGACCAATACCCTCACTTCTTCCTTGCATTGTGCAGCGCGGCCGGGAACGCCCGTGCGGCCGGCATCGCGCCGGCTCCTGACGACCCTGCGAAGCATCATCGCGAGCTGGCACGATCGGACCTGGCGCGAGCGGATACGCTTTCGCTGGCAACTCAGGCAAATGTCGAAGGATAATCCGCATCTGATCGACGATATCGGTCTGACGATACAGCAGGTCGAGGGAGAGATCGCCAAGCCCTTCTGGGAACGATAGTGCGAATGCTGCACATCACGTCGACCGTCAGCGCACCGCCTCGCGGTGGCCGCCGGGCAGGCGGGTGGCGATCAGCTTGTCGATGCGGCGGCCGTCGAGATCGACCACCTCGAAGCGCCAGCCCTGCGCGTCGACGCATTCGCCGGTCGCCGGCAGATGGTGCATGTGCGCCAGCACGTAGCCGGCGACAGTCTCGTAGTCGCGGTTTTCCGGCAGGTCGATGCCGAGAATGTCGGCCATCTCGTCGGCCTGCATGTAGCCGGCGAGCAGCCACGAGCCATCCTCGCGCTTGACGGCATTTTCTTCATCGCCGGCGTCGGTGTCCGCCCGGAACACGCCGGTGATGGCTTCCAAAATGTCGGCCGGGGTGACGATGCCTTCGAAATGGCCGTATTCGTCATGCACCAGCGCCATCGGCACGTCGGATTCCTTGAGCTTCTGTAGCACATCCAGCGCATCGGCCTGATCGTAGACGATGGGGGCGGCGCGCACATGCCTACGCGGATCGAGCACGCGGCCGGCAAGCAGTGCTGCCAGCACGTCGCGCGTCTGGACGACGCCGACCATGACATCGACGCCGCCGTCGCCGGCCGGCAGCCGGGAATGCTGGGTTTCCATCAAAAGCTTGCGGATGGTGCTTTCGTCGGACTGCAGATTGATCCAGTCGACCTCGGTGCGTGGCGTCATCACGGCGCGCACGGCGCGGTCGCCAAGCCGCATGACGCCGGCGATCATGCGCCGCTCGTCGGATTCGATGGTGCCGTGATGCTCGGCCTCGGCGACCAGCATCTTGATCTCTTCGTCTGTGACCTTTTCCTCGCTTTCGCCGCGCTGGCCGAGCAGCCACAGGATGGCGCGGCCGGAGAAGTCGAGCAGGAAGACCAGCGGCGCCGAGATGGTGGCGAGGATGGTCATTGCCGGGGCGACCCTGGCGGCGACCCTTTCAGGATCACGCAAGGCGATCTGCTTGGGCACCAGTTCGCCGACGATCAGCGAGAAATAGGTGATGATGGCAACGACGATGCCGACGCCGAGCGGATCGGCGACGGTCTCACGGATGCCGGTCGAGGCCAGGAACTGCGCCAGCCGCTCGCCGAGCGTAGCGCCCGAAAAGGCGCCCGACAACACGCCGACAAGGGTGATGCCGATCTGCACCGAGGAGAGGAACTTGCCGGGATTCGAACCAAGCTCGAGGGCGCGGCCGGCGCCATTGATGCCGCGGTCGATCATCGCTTTCAGCCGGGCCGGGCGCGACGAGACGATGGCCAGTTCGGACATCGACAAAAGGCCGTTCACGCAGATGAGGACGACCACGATAGCGATTTCGACGTATAGCATGAGCGGTCAATAGCATTGCCGCGCGGTCTTCGAAAATAGTCCGGCGTGTTTTTTGAGAAATGACAGGTATTTCGCTCACGCGGCATCCCAGGGCGGCGCCGAAAAATGTTCGACGAGAGCGTCGACGACAACCCGCACCTTTGGCGTGAGCGTGCGCGTCACCGGCCAGACGGCATGCACGACGATGTTCTCGACCAGGCAGTCCGACAGCACCATTTCGAGATCGCCGCTTTTGAGGCTGTCGGCGGCCAGCCATGTCGGCAGGAAGGTGATGCCGCAGCCGGCAAGCGCCGCATCCAGCATCGGCTCGCCATGGCCGAGGACGAGCCGCGCCCTGGGCACGAAGGTTGCCAGATGGCCGTCGGCATGCCTGATGACCCAGGGACGGACGACACCCTCGCGGCCATAGCCGATGACGCTGTGATCGGCGAGATCCTCGACCGACTGCGGCCGGCCATGCCTGTCGAGATAGGCAGGAGCAGCACAAATGGCCGAGCGCTGGGCGTAGAGGCGCCTGGCCGCAAGCGACAGGCTGTCGTCGAGTTCGCCCATGCGGATCGCCAGGTCGATGCCCTCCTCGATCAGGTCGACGCGGCGGTCGTTGAAGGAGATTTCCACCGTCAGGTCCGGAAACTTCCTCGAGATCTCGAACAGCACGGGGGCGACGCAGCGGCGGCCGAAGGCCAGCGGCACGTCGATCCGAAGCCGGCCGGACGGGACCTGCCGGCGCGAGGCGAGCAACGACTGTGCGGCTTCGATCTCGGCCAGGGCCCGGACGCAGGCTTCATAGTAGCTGACGCCTTCGCTGGTCGGGCTGAGGCTGCGGGTGGTGCGGTTCAGCAAGCGAACGCCGAGCCTCTGTTCCAGCTGCGCGATCGATTTGCCGATCGCCGACTTCGTCACATGCAGCCGCTCGCCGGCGCCCGTGAAGCTGCCAGCCTCGACCGATTGGACGAATGCGACGATGCCTTGCAGGTCGGCCGTTTCCATGATGATTTCCTATTGTCGACTTGTAGTCCGCAATTAGTCTCCAAATATGCCGCACAGAAGCACTATTTTCCATAGTCGGAAGGCATAAATGTCTCGCGTGGCATCACTCACGGAGCGCGAGACGACATGAGCACCCAAACCAACAGATCCTGGCAGATGAGCGGCTTCGGCCTGTCGAAGCTAAGCCAGGTGGAAGGCAAGGTTCCCCAGCCAGGGCCGCACGATTTGCTGGTGCGGACCAAGGCCGTATCGCTCAACTACAAGGACAAGATGATCGTCGACGGCGTGCTGATCCCGGATCTCGCCTTTCCCTTCGTGCCGACATCCGACGCGGTGGGTGAAGTGGTCGCCATCGGCAGCGCGGTCAGGCGCTTTCGGGTCGGGCAACGCGTGCTCGGCCAGGTGATCGCCGACTGGCCGGATGGCGACGCGCCTCCGGTGCTGCACAAGCACACGTTGGGATCGTCGCTGTCGGGCATGCTTTCCGATCATGTCGTCTTCGGCGAGGAGGCCGCAGTGCTGGCGCCGCCGTCGCTCAGCGATATCGAGGCCGCGACGCTGCCGATCGCAGCGCTGACGGCTTGGTTCGCCATGGCCGAGGCGACCAGACCCGTAGCGGGCCAGACCATTCTGATCCAGGGCACCGGTGGCGTGTCGCTGTTTGCGCTGCAGTTCGCCTCGGCGTTTGGCCTGCGCGCCATCGTCACCTCAAGCAGCGATGAGAAGCTTGAGCGGGCAAGAAAACTCGGCGCCTGGCAAGGGATCAACTACCGCACGCAACCGGCATGGGACGAGGCCGCGCGTGAGCTGACGAATGGGCTGGGCGTGAACCACGTGCTGGAAATGGTCGGCGGCGACAATGCGCGGCGATCGCTGAACGCGCTGGCCGCCGATGGCCGGCTGTCGATCATCGGCCTGCTGGGCGCGATGGAGCTCAGCTTCCCGATCATGCCCTTCATGCGCAACCGCATCACCGTGCAGGGCCTGTCGGTCGGCCATCGCCGCGCCTTCGAGCGTATGAATCAGGCGATCGAGGCGCTGGCGATCAAACCGGTCATTGACAAGGTCTTTGGCTTCGACGAGGTGCCGCAGGCCTTGCAGCATCTGGAGAAAGGGCCGTTCGGCAAGATCGTGATCACCACAACCTGACCTTTGCGATGTGTCAGGGCAACGGCTTCAACAGACCGACAATCGCCTCGCCGTCGGTGACATAGGGATCGCCGCCGCCATTGCGCCCGGTGGCTGTCGCGCCAATGCCTGCAAGGTCGCTGGTCGAGATCAACGTGCCGGCTGTCGCCAGATCGCGCATCAGAAAATCGCGCTCGGCGTCGATGTCGGGGCCGATATGGTGGGTGACGGCGCCGGTGTCGTGGCTGAGGCCGACGCCGCGGTCGAAGCTGGCCGAGCCCAGCCACAGCGGCCGGCCATCATCGCCGGCAGCATTGGTCTGCCAGAAGCGGACATGATGCCGGCGGTCGGCGCTGGGGCCCTCCGGCTTTTCGAAGGCGAGATCCTGGGCGCGGCCGTCGAACAGCAGCCGGCTGACCGGCGCATCGGGGTAGGGGTGGTCGAACAACACGCTTTCGCCGATTTCGATCGCGGTCTTCAAGGTCACGGCGTCGGCGGTGTCCCAGCCGGCAACGGCGAAGGCATGGACCACCTCCTTCTGCGTGCCGACCAGGCCGACATTGATAGGGTCACCGGGAATGCCTTGCGGCGTATGCGTCACCATCTCGAAGCGCTGCGTGCGAAAACCGCGATCGTGAAACGTCCAGAATTCCGGTGCGGCGAAATAGGCCAGCGCCAGATAGGCCGCGCAGAGCGCCACCAGCCAGGTCAATGCGCGTCGTCGCAGGTTTCGTTGGCTCATGAATGCGGCTCGATCCGTGCGGTATCTGTTGCCTGACGGACCCTGGAAATCAATGGTCAGCAGCGCGCAGCCGTTCTATCGTCCGCCATCGTTTTTGCATGGGGTGAGCAGGAATGGAGTGGAAGCCGGTGGGTCGCAGCTCGATGGCATTGACCGCTGACCTTGTCGCAAGGGTCGAGCGTATCGAACCGGATCCGGGTCCCGAGCCCGGAACAACCGAGCATACAGACGCGGAGTTCGATAGTCTTGTCGAGCAACTCCTGTCGGAACATCGGCCTGAAGCGCTGTGGGTTTTTGCCTATGGGTCGTTGATCTGGAACCCCGAATTCGCCCATGTCGAGCAGCGCCCGGCCACGGCGCCGGGATGGCACCGCTCGTTCTGCCTGAAGCTGACCCGCTGGCGCGGAACCCGCGATTTGCCGGCCTTGATGCTGGCCCTCGATCGAGGCGGCAGCTGCAACGGCATCGTCTATCGGCTGCCTGCGGAAGACCATTTCGGGCAACTTGGCCAGTTGATGCGCCGCGAGATCGATGCCAACCCGCCAACCAACGTGCCATGCTGGATCAAGGTCAAGACCAAGGACGGGCCGCTGCGTGCCTTGGCCTTCGTCGCCGCGCCAGACGGCAGGGCCTATGCCGGCCGGTTGCCATTGGAGCAGGTTGCCGACACGCTGGCGCGGGCTGCCGGTCATTGGGGCTCGTCGGCGCAGTACCTATTCCGAACCGTCAGCAAACTGGAGGAGAGCGGGATTCGCGACCAGAATCTCTGGCGCATCCAGGATCTGGTGGCACGACAAATCATCGCTTCCACAGGTGGCGCCCAGCGCACCTGATCTTTCCTAGCGGCAGGCGCGATAACCGTTCTTGCGGTTCTTGATGTCGAAATGGAAATGGTTGCGGTGGTCGTAATTGTAGCCGGGGCCGAGCACGGTGGTGAAATACTGGCAGCCATCGGCGCGCACATTGTTGAGGAAGCCGCGGGTGCGGAAGGCGAACAGGCCGGGCTTGCGCACATCGATATCGTCGCCATTGTTGAGCTCGATGCTCATGACGTCGAGCGCATTGCCCTTGCCGTGCTCCGACAAGACACCTTCGCCGGCGATGTTGCGGCAGGAATAGCTGGAGCCCTGATGGATGGTCTTCACGCCGGAGAAATAGCGCCAGCGGGCCGAGGGAACGAGTTCGTTCCTGGTCCAGCCGGCAAAGGTGGCGGCCATGTCGCAGGTCAGCGTCGCGGCGGGCTTCATCTGGATGTTGCCGATGGCCGAGACCTTGACCGGATAATCGATGCCGCACTGGCCTTCATGGATCGGCGCCAGGTCGGTGAAGGCAACATCGAGGCGCTTCAATTGCTGCCGACAGTCGATCTCGCTGGCCGGCATCTGCTCGACCGGCGACATCGGCTCGTCCATGCGCGGATAGGCGGCCTGGGTCATGTAGGGATTGGAGGGAACAAGCTTCTGCATGCCGGTATATTGCGGCACGGCTGCAGTCTGGGAGCCGACGTCGACGGCCGGTTCAAGCGACAGCACGCTGCCGGTGTTGCAGGCGGAAACCGCCACGAGGGCAAGGCCGGCGGCAAGCCCACCGACTGCCATGCGCATGCGTCTCGATTGCCGTACGGCGGCAAATATCCCGGCCATTCGCGGAATCCCTGTCCCTAGATCTCCGGCATTTTAACGATCAAGGGTAAAGGAAAACTCAGTGCCCGCGTTCATGCCTGCGGCCGAATTGCGGCACGCGGCCCCGGCCAACCATCTTCACTGGCAGAACGTCCCGCCGTGCCGGCGCGGTTCGAGATCAAGATGGAAATGCAAGGAATGATCGGCGTCGGCGCCTGGGCCGAGCACGGTGTTGAAGGGTCCGCAGGCGGCCTTGCGCACGGCGTTGAGGAATTTGCCGTCCTTCTCGGGCGGCGCAGGGCCGACCTCGATCTTCTTGCCATCCGATAGCGTGAAACTGGCGATGTCGAGCGCGTTGCCGAAGGCGTGCTCCGACAGTTTCCGGGTGCCATGACGTGGCCGGCAGACAAAGGCCGATGCCTGGCTGATCGATTTCAGGTCTGCGCCGAATTCGACTTTCGCCGCCGGCTGGATCACATCGGCGGCAAAACGGGCCGCCGCCTCGGCCATCGGGCAGTTGAGTTCGGTGCCGGGGGCAATCGCGATCGACTTGCCGAGTGTCTTCAACACCAGGGGATAGGGGATCGAGCAGCCGATTTCCGGATCGCTTTCCGCCTTGTGCTCCTCGAATTCGACGCCGAGCGCCTTCAGCCGTTCGCGGCAAGCGACTTCCCCGGCGGGCATCTTGCTATCGGGGAGATCGGCCGAGCGCGGATCGGGCAGCATCTTCTCGTCGCCTGCTTCGGCCGGCTTTTGCTGCGGCGCAACGGCCGGCGGCTCATCCTCGGGTTCTGCGATGTCCGGCTTTTGTGTCGGAATCGGCGCGACCGCTGGTGGTTTCGGCTCGCTTTCCGTATCGGTTGAGGGTTCGTGTGCCGACGGCTCGGGAAGTGCCTGCTTCTTCTGGTGGGATTCTTCTTCACCGATACGGGCGGGCTCTCGGGCGGTGTTCGGAGCTTCCGTTTTCTGCTCCTCGGTCTTTGCAGCGTCGGCCTTTGGAGCGTCGGCCGGTCGTGGCTCGGGCAACGGAATACCAGGCTCTGGTGCCGGGACACCGGATCCGGGTATCGGGATACCAGCTGGCGAGGACGGCAAATCCTGCGGTTTCTGCCGTGCCTGGTTCGGCGTGACATGCCGTTTGCCCCGCGGTTTCAGGCGCTGCCCGCCCCGCGGTTTGAGGGGCTGGTCGGCTCGCGGTGTCAGAGGCTGCTCCATCCGCGGCGTTAGCGGCTTGTGATGCCGATGGCGATGTCTGGCCTCGGCCGGCATCACCAGCAAAGCCGTGACGGCCATGAGCAATGCGATCCTGCATGTTCGGGAAAAGACAATCGACCCCATGGCCCTCAACGGCGCCGAGGCAAGGAGGTTGCCTTGGCCGCATCACGAACGGTAACCACGTCGTTACGCGCCGATCGCTTCCAGCCCTTCCTCCAGCCAGTCGGCGAGCAGCGGCATGCCAAGCAGGTATTTTGCGGTGCGCTTGTTGGCGCGTTCGCGCGCCGCGGCAAGCGCGTCCGCCCATTCGGCGGCGTCGTAGTCGCCGCGGCCGACCCAGGCCAGCGCGATCAGTTCGGCTGCTTCATCGACATTGAGGTCGTTAATCAACTCGCGCAGCTCTTCTTCGGTAAGGTTCTCGGAGCTTTCCTCGGCAAGGCCATCATGGTGATGGTTGACATGGGACTCGCCGTCGAGCTCGACCTCGTGCTCCGAGCCATCGGCATAGTCTTCGTTGACGGCGGCACTCAGCGCCTTGGCCTTGAGGATGAACAGACGCACGGTGTCGGGACCGATCGAAAGCTCCCAGTCCTTTTCAAGCCGCTGCTGCACGAGCAGTCTCCCAAGTGCCGAAATCCTGGCAAGTGCCGAAATCCTGGCAAGTGCCGAAATCCTGGCCGATGATAACGGATTTGCAGCATCCGTCACCTGATGTTCTCCCGCACGCATTTTTCCGGGATGAAATGGCGGGCGCTTGGCGTTAGTGTTGCATTCTCACCCCTCAAGGAGGCTTCGATGCATAAAAGAATGCTGATCCAGGCGGCGACTGCCCTTGTCGCGCTGCAGTTCCTTGCCGTTCCTGTATTTGCCGCGGGCAGTGGCAGTGGCGGTGGCAGCGATCAGACCGTCACCCAGTGCAAGAAGGGCGAAGTCTGGGACAAGAAGAAGAAAAAGTGCGTCGCGCCCCAGGAAGGCATGCTCGACGACGACAGCATCTATGATGCGGGCCACGCGCTGGCGATGGCCGGGCGCTACGACGAGGCGATTGCCGTGCTCAGCCTCGCCGCCAACAAGCAGGATCCGCGCATCCTCAACTATCTCGGCTATTCGCATCGCCATTCCGGCCGCGTCACCGTCGGCCTCGGCTATTACGAGGAAGCGCTGCGCATCGATCCCAACTATACGCTGGTGCGCGAATATCTCGGCGAAGCGCATCTGCAGATCGGCGATCTGGCCGGCGCCCAGCAGCAGTTGATGGAGATCGAGAAGCGGACCGGCAAGGGTTCGCGCGAATACGGCATGCTGTCCGAGCAGATCGACCATTTCATGAGGAGCTGAAAAGACACCAGGGTTCTTCGGAGCGGCCGCGAGCGATCGCGGCCGCTTTTTTGTTACCCCTCGGACTTATTAGCCGCTCTCGACTGATGAAAGCGGGGATGATTTTTGCAAAACCGATTTTTGGACGTGAAAAACCCGCGAAGATTGCTATATTCAGGGAAATTGCGGTGAAACGGTTCCGTTAGCCCGAGGCTGCCGGACCGTTTTCTTTTTGTACCCATCGACAAGGCTTTCCCCGAAACGCGGGGGTGGCAGCAGGAAAGGTCAGGCATCATGAACAAGGTCCCGATGACAGGCGAGGGGTTCGCGTCATTGAAGGAAGAACTGCGTTGGCGCCAGCAGGAAGAGCGGCCGCGCATCATCGAGGCGATCTCCGAAGCGCGCTCGCATGGCGACCTGTCCGAAAATGCCGAGTATCATGCCGCCAAAGAGTCGCAGAGCCTCAATGAGGGCCGCGTCAACGAGCTTGAAGATTATATCGCGCGCGCCGAGGTGATCGACGTGAGCAAGCTCAGCGGCGACAAGATCAAGTTCGGCGCCACCGTGGTGCTGGTCGACGAGGACACCGAGGAGAAGAAGACCTACCGGATCGTCGGCGACCAGGAAGCGGACGTGAAGTCCGGCCGCATCTCGATCTCCTCGCCGATCGCGCGTGCGCTCATAGGCAAGGAAGTCGGCGACGCCATCGAAGTCAACGCGCCGGGCGGTGCCAGGGGGTATGAGATCGTCCAGGTGCAATTTATTTAGGTCGAAAGCCCGGCTATTAAGCCTTTAGCCGGGCTATTTGTTTCAATCACAAACGCCGCGCCGCCCCTCATCTGGCTGCCGCCATCTTCTCCCCGTGAACGGCAGGGGAATCGCATATGGCGATTTTGCGCTTGAAGTTGGTTTGAGAAGGGATTCTTTGGGAAGGCAGTCCACCGAGGAGTGACTGCGATTTCCAGCCTTGAGAGCTATTTCGGCGCGGTCCCTGATCCGCGCGCTGCCAACGCCACGCACCGGCTTGGCGACTTGATCGTGATGATGATCGCAGCGAGCCTATGTGGCGCGACCAGCGCGACGGAGTTTTCGTTGTTCGCGCAAGAACGCAAACAGGCGCTGTCGCGCTTGATCGACTATGAGGAGGCACCCAGCCACGACACCTTCTCGCGGCTGTTGCGCCTGCTCGATCCGGAGGCCTTCGGACGTGCGTTCGCCGCCTTTGCCGCAGGCTTTGCGCAGGCACGCCAGGGTGTGGTCGCGCTTGATGGCAAGGCGCTGCGACGGGCCTATGAGAAAGGCCTTGCGGCCAGCCCACCCCTGACGGTGTCAGCCTTTGCCAGCCAGACGCGACTGTGTCTGGCGGCGGCTACGCCCGGCGATGGAGACAATGAGGTCGAGGCTGCCCTCAAAGTCGTCGAACTCATTGATCTTACTGGCCGATTGGTCACAGCTGATGCACTCCATTGCCACACGCGCATGGCTCAGGCCATCATTCGGCGCGGCGGCGACTATCTGCTCGCGCTCAAGGGAAACCGCCGGCATTGGTTGGCTCGGGCCAAACAACATATGGCCCAGACCACTCCCGCCGTCACTGAGCAGACCGAGACCAACCATGGCCGCATCGAATGGCGGCAGGCAGAGGTCGTGGCGGCGCCTGAGCCGCTGATGCCTGGGCACAAGGCCCTCATCCGCATCACCAGCCGGCGCGATCAGGCCGAGCCGCTGACGCGCCTGTTCATGGCCTCAACGCTGCTGTCGCCGCAGCAGGCGATCGACCTCACCAGAGCCCATTGGCAGATCGAGAACGCACTGCACTGGATGCTTGACGTTCATCTGCACGAGGACCTCAGCCGTGCCCGCAAGGACAATGCCCCCGCCAACACCGCCCTCATCAACCGCATCGCCAGAAATATCCTTCAGGCCGCCGACATCGACAAAGTCCCCATTAGCCACCGCATCAAGAAATGCGCTTGGAATGACGACTATCTCATCCAGGCAATCGCTCATATGCGATAGCCCTGCCGTGAACGGGGAGAAGGACGCCCTTTATTGATGATTCCGGCAATTCTCAGCGTTGCAAAGAAGGTGCCGGCGTTGCCGCCAGCTTCTTTCCCGTTCACGGGGAGAAATGCCCAGCAGGGCAATGAGGGACAGCGCCAGCCTCCCGATTGAATTCAATTCTTACCAGCATTGGGCCTGCCAAGGACCTGAAGTCCCGCCAGCCTCTCTGCTTCCGCCACCGCCTCCGCCGGCGCAACGCGCTCCCCAGGCGCGGCCAAAAGCGTCGATGCATAGGGCCCGCGCGGGCCGGTCAAACCCGGCTCGGTCGCCAGGAACACCGCAACCGTCGGCAGGCCGAAAGCGCTGGCAAGGTGGGTCAGCCCGGTGTCGGCGCCGATGACCAGCGTCGAGCGGCCGATGAATGCGGCGATCTCGGCCAGCGGCGATTTCGGCACCACGACCGTTGACGGAGCGGCCCCCGCAATCGCTTCGGCCACGGTTTTCTCACGCTCGTTCGACCATGTGGTGACCGGCGTCATTCCCCGCTCAACCAGCAGGCGGGCGGCTTCGATCCAGTCCTGGACGGGCCATTTCTTGTCTTCGCGGCTGGTGCCGTGCAGCAGGAAGGCGGTTTTACCGGGGATGTTGGCCAGATTGCCGGCCGGCGGCACAATGCCGGAGTCCAGCGTCGAAAGATCGGGCTGATAGCCGAGCGCCAGGCCGAAAAGCCGCCGCGTCCGCTCGATGGCGTGCAGGTTGCGCGGCACGGCATAGGTGACATCGTAGAACAGCGTCGCTGAGGGTTCGCGCGCGCTGGAGCGGTCGAAGCCGGCAATGGGTGCGCCCGCCTGTCTTGCCACCAGAGCCGATTTCAGCAGGCCTTGCGCGTCGATAACCAGGTCGTAGCGGCAATCGCGCAAGGTGCGACGCAAGGCGGCCGCCTCGCGCCAGGTACCGCCATCGAGCAGCGCCTTGCGCCAGCGCCGGATCGCCACCGTGTGGATCCTGTCGATTGCCGGGTGAAGCGCCACGATGCCGGCGAATGCTTCTTCGACGCACCAGTCGAAGGTTATGTCCGGCCGCTGGCGGCGGGCATCCTCGACAGCGGGAAAGGTGTGGATGACATCGCCCATCGAGGATGTCTTGACGATCAGCACCTTCATGCCGCGGCCGGGATTTCCAGCAGGCGGTCCGCTGCCGCCGCGACCTGGCCGACTTCAAGCGTCTTCAGGCAGTTGAGGTGGCCGAGCGGGCAGACCTTCTGGTGGCATGGCGAGCACGACAGGCCAAGCCAGACCAGTTCCCGGTGCTCGGCCAGCGGCGGCGTGTTCTCGGGCGAGGTCGAGCCATAGACGGCTACGATCGGCGTGCCGACGGCGGCCGCGACATGCATCAGCCCGCTGTCGTTGGACACCGCCAGCCTGGCGGCTGATATCAGGTCGATGGCGTCCTCCAGCCGCGTCTGCCCGGCGAGGTCGACGAGGCCAGGGGCAAGGGCGGCGATTTCCGCCGTCACGTCGCGGTCGTTCTTCGAACCGAACAGTGCGACTTTCAAACCTTTGCCCATGAAATCGCGGGCAAGACCGGCATAGCTTTCGCTCGGCCAGCGCTTGGCGGGGCCGAATTCGGCGCCGGGCATCAGTGCCACGAATTTCTGCGGCGCCAGCCCGAAGCGGTCGAGCAGCGCGACCTGGTTTTTCGTGTCCACGCTCAGCCGGGGCGCCCGGAAGCTGCCGCCCTGGGCGAGGCCGAAATAGGCCTGCGCGGTGCGTCGTTTGACGCTGTCGGGCAGCCGTACGATGTCGGTCAACAGGCCGTAGCGCATTTCCCTGAGATTGCCGACACGGCGCGGAATGCGGGCAAAGAACGGGATCAGCGCCGATTTCCAGCTGCCCGGCAGGATATAGGCCATGTCGTAGCGGCCGCGCAGCAGGCGGCCGAAGCGGCGGCGATGGGTGAATTCGAGCGCGCCGGGTTTGAGCGGAAAGTCGATCTGCTGGCGGATTTCGGGCATGCGCTTGACCAGCGGCGCGGCCCAGGCCGGCGCCAGCACATCGATGGCGGCGTTGGGATGCATCTCCTTCAGCGCCGAAAACAGGCACTGCGCCATCACCATGTCGCCCACCCAGCGTGGGCCGATCACGAGGATCGTTGGGCTTTCAGCCATTCGACATAGTCTCTGACACCGGTTTCTACTGTCCGGAATTGGCCATTGTAACCGGCCGCGCGCAAACGGGACATATCAGCTTGCGTAAAGCTCTGGTAGCTGCCCTTGAGATGGTCGGGGAAGGTGATGAACTCGATTTCGCCCTTGCCCAGCGTGTCGATCACCGTTTCGGCGATGGCGCGGAAGGGCTGGGCGCGGCCGGTGCCGCAATTGAAGATGCCGCTTGAGCCCCGCTTCCACAGCCACAGATTGACGTCGGCGACGTCGCCGACATGGATGAAATCGCGGCTCTGTTCGCCCGGTCCGAAGCCATCGTAAGCGCCGAACAGTTTGGGATTTTCGCCGCGTTCGACCTGGTTGAACAGATGGAAGGCGACCGAGGCCATGGCGCCCTTGTGCCCTTCGCGCGGGCCATAGACGTTGAAATAGCGCAGGCCCGCGACCTGCGAATGATCGGTGTCGAAGACGGTGCGCCTGACATAATCGTCGAACAGCTTCTTGGAATAGGCGTAGACGTTGAGCGGCCGCTCGAGCGCGGGATCCTCGCGAAACTCGGCGCCGCCGCCATAGACGGAAGCCGAGGAGGCGTAGAGGAAGGGCACACGCAGCGCCTGGCAGGCATGCAGCAGCCGCTTCGAGAAGGCATAATTCACCTCCATCATGAACTTGCCGTTCCACTCGGTGGTGGTCGAGCAGGCGCCCTGGTGGAAGACGGCCTCGATACGGCCGAGCGAGCCGGCCTCCATGCGGGGCAGGAAATCGTCCTTGTCGAGATAGTCGGCGATCTGCAAGTCGGCGAGATTGGCGATCTTGTGGCCATCGGTGAGGTCGTCGACGACGAAGATGTCGTCATGCCCTTCGGCATTCAGTGCGGCGACGATGTTGGAGCCGATCATGCCGGCGCCGCCCGTGACGATGATCATGTGGTTGGCCCTGATACGCGTTTCACTTGCCGATTCCGGCCCTTATAAGGGAGGCAGGGTGGGCTGTCGATAAAGCAGGCAACGGAGCGGATGTCACAGTGGCGCCGCAAAGCTTCCGCTTCAGTCGGTTTGTGCCGCTCGGCATGATCGTGAGGGACAAAGAAATGCCGTCGACCGAACTGCTGCTGGCGTTTTTCGCCACCACGGCGATCTTCGCCTACATTCCCGGCCCGGCGATGCTCTACGCCGCCGCGCAGACGATGGCGCGCGGCCGTTGGTCCGGCCTGACGGCGGCGCTGGGCATTCATCTGGGCGGCTATGTGCATGTCTTCGCCGCCGCCGCCGGCCTGTCGGTGCTATTTCACGCCGTGCCGACGCTGTACATGGCGGTCAAGCTGATTGGCGCGCTCTATCTGATCTGGCTCGGCGTCTCGCTGTTTCGCAAGCGCGCGGAGGGTGACACGGCGCTGCCCGCGATCGAGCGGAAATCGGCACGACGTGCCTTTTTCGAGAGCATCACCGTCGAGGTGCTCAATCCGAAAACGGCGATCTTCTTCATGGCATTCCTGCCGCAGTTCATCGATGCCGCGGCGGCATTTCCGGTCTGGCTGCAGTTCGTCGTGCTGGGCACAACAGTCAATCTGATGTTCTCCTCGGCCGATGTCGTCTGCGTGTTCCTGGCGGGCGCCGTGATCGGCCGTTTGCGGCGTTCGAGCCGCGCACAGCGGCTTATGCAGCGGGCCGGCGGCGCGGTGCTGGTTGGGCTGGGTGTCCATGTCGCCTTGCAGAAGAGCTGACCGCCCGGGCCTCGCGGTCATGCCCTGCCGTTGCACTGCATGGATTTGCGGTATATCGGCTTTGCCATGAACGATCTGGGCCATGAACGATCCGGCCTGTCTGATGATGATGACCAGCAAGATTGAAATCGGCCTTTTCCATGCGTTGCCAGTGACATGATCAAGCACAATCCGCCTTCTCCCGAACCCCTGCACCGCGCCATTGCGCGGTTCGGCCAGGCCACCGTGCTGGTGGTCGGCGACTTCATCCTCGACCGTTTCGTCAACGGCGTTATCGAGCGGATCTCGCCGGAAGCGCCGATCCCGGTGCTGCACGGGCGCGGCGAGACCGCGACGATGGGCGGCGCCGGCAATGTCGTGGCCAACATCGTTTCGCTCGGTGCCACCGCTGTTCCTGTCTCGGTCATCGGCACCGATGTGGCGGGCGACAGCCTGGTGCGGATGCTCGGCGAGCTTGGCGTCGACACGGCTGGCCTGGCGCAGGAGCGCGGCCGCATGACCTCGTCGAAGAGCCGCTTCAGCGCGCTCAACCAGCAGGTGCTTCGCTTCGACGAGGAGGAAATCAAGCCGCTCGGTGCTGCGGAGCGCGCCGGCCTGATCCGGCATTTCCGCGATGCACTGCCGCGCGCCGACATCGTCATCCTGTCCGACTACGGCAAGGGCATCCTGCTCGATGGCGTCGCCGCCGATCTGATCGCCATCTGCCGAGAGGCGGGAAAACCGGTACTGGTCGACCCGAAGGGCCGCGACTATGTGCGCTATGCCAGGGCGACCGCCATCACCCCCAACCGCAAGGAACTTGGCGAGGCCGTCGGCCATGCGGTGTTCGCCGATGACGAGATTGTGGCCGCGGCACGCCAGCTGATTTCGGCGCACGGTTTCGACTTCGTCGTCGCGACGCGCAGCGAAAAGGGCATGAGCGTGGTCGGCCCGACCGAGGCACGCCACATCGCTACCCAGGCGCGCGAAGTGTTCGACGTCTCGGGCGCCGGCGACACGGTGATCGCGAGCTTTGCGCTGGCATTGGCCGTAGGCGCCGATACCGTCATGGCGGCCTCGATCGCCAATGCGGCTGGCGGCGTCGTGGTGGGCAAGCGCGGCACCGCGCGGCTGACGGTCGAGGAACTCACCGGCGCGCTGTTCCGCTCGCATGGACCGACCGCCCACAAGGACGCCATCCTCGATGCCGCATCGGCCGCGCGCATGGTCGCGGCGTGGAAGGAAGAAGGCTTGAGCGTCGGCTTCACCAATGGCTGCTTCGACATCTTGCATGCCGGCCATGTCAGCCTGTTGCACGCAGCGCGCAGCCAGTGCGACCGGCTGGTGCTCGGCCTCAATAGCGATGCCTCGGTGCGGCGCCTGAAGGGCGCCGGCCGTCCGGTCAACGACCAGCACGACCGCGCCTGCGTGCTGGCGGCGCTCGCCTCGGTCGATGCGGTCGTGGTGTTCGAGGAAGATACGCCGCTGGCGCTGATCGAAGCGCTGCTGCCCGACATACTGGTCAAGGGCGCCGATTACACCGTCGACACCGTGGTCGGCGCCGATGTGGTGCAGAAAGCCGGCGGCCGCGTCGTGCTGGTCGATCTTGTCGCCGGCAAGAGCACCACCAACACAATCGGCAAATTGCGCGCTGGCGGCACGACAAACTGAGGGTTTCATGTCCGACTTGAACGATTACCTGGTCCGCTCGGCGGCTGCCATATCAGCCACGGTCGAGCGCGACCTGACCAGCGAGATGGAGCGGGCGGCGAGCGCCGTCGTATCGGCGCTTTCGTCGGGGAAAGCCTTGCTGATCTGCGGCAATGGCGGCTCGGCCAGCGACGCCATCCACATTGCCGGCGAACTGGTCGGCCGTTTCCTGAAGGAGCGCAAGGCCTACAACGTCATCGCGCTGCCGGCCAATGCCGCCGTGCTGACGGCCTGGGGCAACGACTATGGCTTCGACACGGTGTTTTCGCGCCAGGTCGAGGCGCATGGCGCGGCCGGCGGTGTGCTTCTGGCAATCTCGACCAGCGGCAATTCGCCGAGCATCCTCGCCGCCGCCGAACAGGCGCGGATGATGGACATGACGGTGATCAGCCTGACCGGCGACACCGGCGGCAAGCTGAAGCCTTTGTCCGACATTCTGCTCAACGTGCCGTCGACCTCGACGCCGATCATCCAGCAGGGGCATCTGTGCCTCTATCATTATCTGTGCGAGGTGGTCGAAGCGCGCCTCAGCAATGGCTGATTCCACGACGTCCGGCCCCTATCCGCTGGCGGAGCCCGGCCTATGGGTCGAGCGGGTCGGCCGGACGGTGTTTCCCGCCGGTATGCCGGCGCTGTTCCTCGACCGCGACGGCACCATCAATATCGATACCGGTTATCCCGACGATCCAGCCGAAATGGTGCTCCGCGCGGATATCGCCGCAGCGATCGCCGCCGCCAACCGCGCCGGCATTCCCGTCATCATCGTCACCAACCAGTCGGGCATCGCGCGCGGCTATTACGGCTGGGGCGATTTCGCTGCCGTCAATGGCCGCGTGCTGGAATTGCTAGGTGGCGAGGGCGCATTCGTCGACATGGTGCTGGCCTGCGCCTATCACGAAGCGGGCTCCGGCCCACTTGCGGTCGCAGATCATCCGATGCGCAAGCCCAATCCGGGCATGCTGCTGGAGGCGGCCAAACGCCTCGGGCTCGATCTGCGGCGTTCGCTGATCGTCGGCGACAAGAAGGCGGACATGGAGGCGGGACAGCGTGCCGGCCTCTCGCAGGGCTGGCTGGTCGACGGGCAAGCGGCAGTTCAATCGGGCTTCACGGTCGGGCCCTGGCGCGACCGCGAGGATTTCAACGGCCTGCTCGCCGCAATAGCGGGACTTGGTGCCGTGTCAGGCGAGCGGTGACGGCTCACGCCGGATCGTTGTCTCGCCAGGCTTCATAAAGCTTGGCCTCGGTGGCGAACGAATACACCATCACCATCATCGAATAGACGAAGCCGTGCCGGCCGCACAGGAAGTAGCGCTTGGCCAGGTAGAATTTCAGGAAGTTGCCGAGCGGCGACAGCACCAGCTTTACCAAGCCTGGCTTCTTGCCTCGTTCGACCAGCGTGGCAACCTTGAGGCTGGAGTAGGTGTTGGCCCTGGCCAAGTCCTCTGCGATGCTCATTTCGCGGCGGTGCAGCAGCACGCCATTTTCAATCGTGCCGGTTTCGCCCGGCACCTCGAACGATTCATGGACCCGCAAGTTGAGGTCCATGGTGGCCTTGTCTCGGCGGAAGAGACGCAGCAGCCTGTTGTGCAGCACCCAGCGGTGCGCATAGCCATAGCCTTTCAGCTTGTCGCGGCGCCTTATGTACCATCCGTCGAAGCCGACATTGCGAGGCTGCGTCACGTCCATGATCGACTGCCTGAGCAGGTCGTCGATGGCCTCATCGGCTTCAATCGAAAGGCACCATGGCTGCGTGGCCTGATCGAGGGCGAATTGCCGCTGACGGGGAAAACCCGGCCAGTCGTTGTGAAACAGCCTGATCGGGTAGCCCTTGGCGATGAACTCCTGGACGACGTCCAGGGTGCTGTCCGTCGAGCCTGAATCGACGACGATGATCTCGGCGCAGAAGTCGACGCTTTCCAGGCACTGGCCGATCATGTCGGCTTCGTTCATGCAGATGACCAGCGCCGAAACCGGGCTAGCAAATCGAGTCATGGTCCCACCCTACGGCACACTGTTCTCGGAATTGCGCTGCTTTGCGCCATCTGTTTTTACGCAATCCCCAAGCGCTAAGCGCTTTTCCCAGGAAAACCGTTACACACTTTTTCTGGAATTGCTTTAGGAAACCAACAGGGCGGGCCACGGCAGAACGATCCGGCTTTCTACACGACAGCCTATCGAATGCCAAAGCGGCCCTGATATGGCGAAGCCCGCAACCCGCATCTGCCACGCCCGATGTGGCGCTGGCGTTCAAACCGACTCAGGGCTGTGCAAACGAGACCAGCCCTTCATCCTTGACCCGGCGGATGGTGAGTGCGGTGCGCACCGTGTCGACATTGGGGGTTGAAGTCAGCTCCTCGATGACGAAGGTCTGGAAGGCGCCGAGGTCGCTTGCCACGCAATGCAGCAGGAAATCGGATTCGCCCGACACCATCCAGGCGTCGCGTACGATCGGCCAGCCGCGGGTGCGTTCGGCAAAGGTGCGCAACTCGGCGTCGGCCTGGTGATGCAGGCCGATCAAGCAGAAGGCGACGACATCGAGGCCGAGCGCCGGTGCATTGAGCAAAGCGCGGTAGCCGCGGATGATGCCGGCTTCCTCCAGCCGCTTGACGCGGCGCAGGCATGGTGGCGCAGAAATACCGACGCGGTTCGACAGTTCGACATTGGTCATGCGGCCGTCGCCCTGCAGTTCGCGCAGGATCTTCCAGTCGATGGCGTCGAGGTCGGCCTTGAGCGGCATGAGGGCTCTCGAGAAGTCAGGGGCAACACGCAAGAATCTTGCGTGATTTTGTAATTAAACGACTTCGCTGTCCATTCCATCCCTCGCCCGGAATATTTCGCAGGATCAAGCGGGCAACAGGGTGCGACAAAGCTTTCCGGGGACGAACGCCAACTTGCCTTGCTGGTGTCGTGGGCAACACTTACATTACGCGCGATACAGACCGAGTTTTCCATGCCGCAATTGCCGGCGCCCTCCGCAGAGGCTTTAGATGACCACCAAGCACGCGCCCGTTCTCATCATCGGTTCCGGCCCGGCCGGCTATACGGCAGCGGTCTACGCCGCCCGCGCCATGCTGAAGCCGATGCTGGTTGCCGGGCTGCAGCAGGGCGGCCAATTGATGATCACCACCGATGTCGAGAATTATCCCGGCTTCGCCGATCCGATCCAGGGTCCGTGGCTGATGGAGCAGATGCTCAAGCAGGCCGAGCATGTCGGCACCGACATCATCAACGATATCATCACCGAGGTCGACCTCAATGTGCGGCCGTTCCGTGCCAAGGGTGATTCCGGCACCACCTACACCGCCGACGCGCTGATCATCGCCACCGGCGCGCAAGCGAAATGGCTGGGCATTCCGACCGAACAGACCTTCATGGGCTTCGGTGTCTCGGCCTGCGCCACATGCGACGGTTTCTTCTATCGCGGCAAGGATGTCGCGGTCATCGGCGGCGGCAATTCAGCGGTGGAAGAGGCGCTCTATCTGTCGAACCTCGCCAGGAGCGTTACTGTCATTCACAGGCGCAACGATTTCCGTGCCGAACGCATCCTGCGCGAGCGGCTCTTGAAGAAGGACAATGTCCGCGTCATCTGGGACACGATCGTCGACGAGATCACCGGCCGTCCCGGCAAGACGCCGCTGCCGCCTTCGGTCGAGGGCCTGAAGCTGCGCAACGCGGTGACCGGCGAGGAAACGCATCTGAAGATCGACGGCGTGTTCGTGGCCATCGGCCACGCGCCGGCGGTCGAACTGTTCGCCGGCAAGCTGAAGCAGAAGCCGAACGGCTATCTGTGGACGGCGCCGGATTCGACCCGCACCGACGTGCCTGGCGTGTTCGCGGCCGGCGATGTGACCGACGACATCTACCGCCAGGCAGTGACGGCGGCAGGGCTCGGCTGCATGGCCGCACTTGAGGCGGAGAAATATCTGGCCGGCATCGAAGTGCACCGCGAAGCGGCCGAGTAGAGAGTTCAGAGAGCGGCTTAGAAACGCCGTGTAAAAGCCTGATTTTTCATTCAGACGCCAAAACAGAACGAGGGGTATCATGGCGTTGGACTGGGACAAGCTACGCGTGTTTCACGCTGCGGCGGAGGCGGGGTCTTTTACCCATGCGGCCGAGACATTGCATCTGTCGCAATCGGCGATCTCGCGGCAGGTCAGCGCACTCGAGCATGATGTCGGCGTGCCGCTCTTCAACCGCCACGCCCGCGGGCTGGTGCTAACCGAGCAGGGCGAAATGCTGTTCCGCACGGCGCATGACGTGCTGATGAAGCTCGAGACCATCAAGTCACGACTGACCGAGACCAAGGACCGCCCGTCGGGCGTGCTTCGGGTGACGACGACGGTGGGCTTGGGCGCCGGCTGGCTGACCGAGCGGGTGCAGGAATTCATCGAGCTCTATCCCGAAATCAGCCTGCAGCTGATCCTCGCCAACGAGGAACTCGACCTCACCATGCGCCAGGCCGATTGCGCCATCCGGCTGCGCCAGCCGCAGCAACCGGACCTGATCCAGCGCCGCCTGTTCACCGTGCATTTCCACCTCTACGCGGCGCCATCCTATGTCGCCAAGCACGGCAAGCCGGCTTCCGTCGCCGAGCTGAAGAGCCATCGCATCGTCACTTTCGGCGTGCCGGTGCCCTCGCATCTGTCGGAGCTGAACTGGCTTGAAACGGTCGGCGATTTCGACGGCGGACAAAGGGTGCCGACGCTGCAGATCAACGACATCTTGTCGATCAAGCGTGCGGTGCAGGGCGGTGCCGGCATCGCCATGCTTCCCGACTATGTGATCAGCAAGGACTCCGACCTGGTGCAATTGCTGCCGGAGACCGAAGTGCCGTCCTTCGACACCTATTTCGCCTATCCCGACGCGATGAAGAACCAGGCCAAGCTGCACGTGTTCCGCGATTTCATCATTGCCAAGGCGCGCAGCTGGTCCTTCTGATTTTCTCGCTGTTCTGAAGTTAATCCCGCCAGGGCGTCAGGCGAGGCAGCCAGCCGGGCACGTTGCGGCGGTAGGTCTCGTATTCGACGCCGTAGCGGTGGGCCAATGTCGGCTCTTCGTAGAACCGCACGAAGGAGCCCATGGCAATCGCGCCGATGACGACATAGGCGACCAGCGTCCAGCTCGAGAACAGCAGCGCCTGGCCGAGGATGATCGACAGCACGGCGACATACATCGGGTTGCGGACATGGCGGTAGATGCCGCCGATCACCAGCCTCTCAGTCGGGGCGACCGGAGCGGGCGTGCCGAGGCCCTCAAGCGCAAAGCGGCCGAAGGCATGCAGGAGTGCTGCGATCGCGGCGACGATCAGGAGCCCGCCAACAGGCACAAAGCCCGGCAGGCTTGACCAAGGCAAGCCCCAGCGGTCTGTCAACAGCCAGGGCACCAGCCCGGCAACCACGCAGGGTGCCGCAATGAAGAACGCCGCACTGCCCGCGATCGCCGAAAACGTCCGCATTGGCTGCTTCCTCCCCGATTGCCTTAGAAATGAACGCCTGCTGCCCGCTTCCACATCATCACGCAGTTTTGGCAATTTGGGGCAAAAACCGGCGGGGATTCGCGATTCTCTAGTGACAACTGCCCGGTTCAGCGCTCCATTTGGGCGATTCTGCTGGTCCTATTGGCTCCTGGAATGGGTTAGACCACAGCCTGCGTCTTTTTGCATGCGTGTGTTGCAAAATAGATGCTTGTTTCTTGGGCATGATGAGCACATATATAGATCATCTCCTGGGCGCGTTCTCCTCCCATTAGCGCCCTAGAGTGTTCCCCTCTGGAGGTTAGCCTTAACAGGCACTTCCAATCAAACTCAGCCGGATCTTCGTTGATCCGGCTTTTTTGTTGCCTGTGCCCTGCTGGGTTGACCAAAAAATCCATCACAATTGCCACGTAACAGTGACATGTAACCTCTGGTAACATATCCCGGACGGCCGCGACCTGCTATGTACAGCATAGGACGCGGTGTGGTTCGAACGGGAGATGGGGGCATCACTCGTACGGCCCGGGCTCAGGCGGCTACCGCGTCCGAACCGTTTCTTCCGCCGAGTTCGGCGGCATCAAATGCGGCGGACCTGCCGTTTTACCTCCCAAGGAAACGGTCCGCGAACAAAACGACGTCCGGTCCCCGCCGGGCGTCGTTTTCTTTTTGCCCCTCGAACCGAGGTTCGAGGGGTGTGTGATGGTGCTACGGGTCAGGCAGCCTTGCCGTCGGTGTTCATCGCCTCGTCGGCCAGACGGCCGGTGAGTTCGGCCATGTGGTCGAAGACGGCACGGTAGCTGGCGACGCCCGCGGTCGCCGAGCGCAACTCGATGATCAGGTCGCCGATCTCGGCTTGCGGCATGGTTGCCTCGACAACATCCCATCCCGGCCAGTCAGGCCGCGCGTCATAGCCGAGGATCTGGCCGCGCCGCTGCGGGATGAGTGCGATGATCTTCGAGGTGGCGTCGGACGGTGTGACGATCTCGACCTTCATCACCGGTTCCAGAAGCACAGGCGAGCACGCGGCCATGCCTTCCTTCATGGCCAGCCTGGCCGCCATTTGGAAGGCCATGTCGGAGGAATCGACCGCGTGGTAGGAGCCATCCGACAGGTTGACGGCGACATCGACGACGGGAAAGCCGAGCGGCCCGGACTTCAGATAATCGCGCACGCCGGTTTCGACCGACTGGATGTAGGTCTTCGGCACGACGCCGCCGGTGATGGTGTCGGTGAACTGGAAGCCGGAGCCGCGCGGCAGCGGCTTGATCTCGATCACCACGTCGCCGAACTGGCCATGGCCGCCGGACTGTTTCTTGTGACGGCCGCGCTGCTGCGCCGGTTTGCGGATCGTCTCGCGATAGGGCACCGCCGGTGCATGGCCTTCGACCGGTATCTGGTTCTTGCCCTCCAGCCGTTCGCGCACGACACGCAGATGCATCTCGCCATGGCCCGACAGCACGGTTTCGGCCGAGTCCTGGTTGTGACGCAGGCTGAGCGACGGGTCTTCCTCGGCCAGCCGCTGTATGGCGGCCGACATCTTCACTTCGTCCTTGCGCTCCTTGGGGCGCAGTGCGAAGGCGAAGACCGGTTGCGGCGGCTCGAACTGGAACAGCTGTTTGGCGCCGCCCTTGGCCGAGCTCAGCGTCTGGCCGGTCTTGACCTCATCCAGCTTGCCCAGCGCCACCGTGTCACCGGCCTTGGCGATGGTCAGCTTGGACTGGTCCTTGCCGAGCATCCGGTAGATGCCGGAGACCTTGGCCGTGTCGCCGCCGGGCAGCCAGAGTTCGGAACCGTCGACGACCTGACCGGACAGGACGCGCGACACCGACAGCTTGCCGCCATGCGGCGTGTGGATGGTCTTCATCACCTGGACCAAGGTCGCGGCGCCGTCGGGTGCGCCGAGCCGCTTGCGGGTCGCCTCGATGTCCGGCGCGTCGTGGCGGATCGCCTTCAGGAGGCGCAGCACGCCGTTGCCCTTCTCGGCGGTGCCGATCAGCACTGGCGTTACCGCGCCGTCGCGCAGATCGGCGGCAAGGTCGTCGAAGATCGCGTCCTTGGGTGGCTCGATCTCCTCGAGCAGCTGTTCCATCAGCTGGTCGTCATGGTCGGCCAGCGTTTCCAGCATGGAGAAGCGCGCCTCCAGTTCGCGCGCCTTGTCGTCGCCCGGTATCTGAGCCACCTCGCTTTCGGCATACTCGCGATAGATGTAGGCGCGCTCCAGCGCCAGATCGATCGAGCCGATGACGACGCCATCCTTGCGCAACGGAATCTGGCGCAACAGCAGCGGCACCGCGCTGGCCGGCTGCAGCATCTTCAGCGTGTCGCGCACGCCGGCGATTGCCTTGTCGACCTTGTTGAGGAACAGGATGCGCGGCACGCCGAGATCGTCGAGCTTGCGCATGATCAGCTGCAGGGCGGGGATCTTCTTTTCGTCGGCCTCGGCTACGACCACCGCGAGGTCGCAGGCGGCCAGCACCGGCTCGGCCTCGAAGGAAAATTCGATGGAGCCGGGACAGTCGACGAAGGTGATCTGCTCGCCCATGAATTCAGTGGTGGCGATTGTCGCCTCGACGCTCATGGCGTGGGCGCGCGCCTCGGGCGAATGATCCGAAACGGTGTTGCCTGATGAAACGGGATTTTGTCGGGGAATTGAGCCCGTACGGGCCAGTATGGCTTCGAGAAGTGTCGTCTTACCGCTTGCAAAGGGACCGACTATGGCAATGCATTTCGGTCCCGTGCGTCGTCCTCCGGCGCGAGTACCCATAACTGACCTCCACTCAGGCGTTTCCCGTAGGACCGACTGGCATGCATGGTTCAGGCGTGGTCAATCGGTCCTGAGCGGCGGCCGGCCTGTTCGACCGTCGCGGGCGGGGTTCTTTTCAAGTGCCACCTGCCCAAAGCCATCGTCCCACTTGTTTGCCGGCAGGGCAAGAAAAATAGAAATCTTCTCTGTGGCCTCAGGCGCTCAGCGCCAGGGGATCGGCATGGACGGCGCGCAGGGAAGCAACCTTGTCGCGCGGAGCCGGCCTGCCGAAGAAATAGCCCTGGAACCGATTGCAGCCGGCGGCCTTGGCGAGGGCGAACTCCTCTTGCGTCTCGACGCCTTCGGCGACGATAGTGACGTCCTGGATGCGCGCGATCTGCGCCAGCGCCGAAACGAAGATCTGCGCCACCTGGTCATGGGCGAGGCTGCGGATGTAGGAGCGGTCGATCTTGATACTGTCGATGGGCAAGGTCTTCAGATAGTTGAAGCCGCAATGGCCGGTGCCGAAATCGTCGAGCGCGATGTGGAAGCCAAGGCCACGCAACGCTTCGAGGCGTCGCAGGATCTCGGGCGTGGCGGCGGTCGCCACCGTCTCGGTGATCTCGATGACGAATTGCGCGGCGGAACGGCCGGTCTCCTTCAACACGCGGTCGCACATGGTGACGATCTCGTCGCGCTTCAGCTGTTCGCCGGAGACGTTGATCGAGATGCGGCGACCGGGGAAGTGGCCGATGTCGGCGCAAGCCCGCTTGAACACCCATTCGCCGAGCATGTCGATCAGGGTCGAGCGCTCGGCGATCGGAATGAATTCGGCCGGCGAGATCAGGCCGCGAACCGGATGGCGCCAGCGGATCAGCCCTTCGAAACCATAAGCGGATCCGTCCGGGTTGACGATCGGCTGGTAGTGCAGCTCGAGTTCGCCGAGATAGACGGCCGCACGCAGTTCGCGCTCGATCAGGCGGCGGTAGCGCTTGTCGGACAGCATCTCCTCGTCGAATACGGTGACGCGGCCACGGCCCGCCGCCTTGCTTTCATAGAGCGCCAGGTCGGCAACCAGCATCAGTTCCGTCGTGTTGGAGGCATGTGTCGGCGCCAGTGCCACGCCGATAGAAATGGAGAGCGGGATGGTCTTGCCCTCATGCGATTTGCCGGCCCGCATGGTATCGAGCAATTGCCTGACATCCTTGTTGATGGCGGCGAGATCGCCGTGGGGAATGATGACGCCGAACTCGTCGCCGCCGAGCCGTCCGACCAGGCCGCCGGCAAAGATGCGCTCTGATGTCTTGACCAGATAAGCCAAGGCGAGGTCGCCGAACTGATGCCCGAACGTGTCGTTGAGCTGCTTGAAGTGATCGACGTCGATCAGCAGCAAGGTCGCATCGCGCCGGTCGCGCATGCTGCCGAGACTGTCATGAAGCGCTTCGAGGAAATAGCGGCGGGTCATCGCCCCCGTCATCGCGTCCCTGGTCAGGAAATGATGTTTTTCCGCCTCGGCGACGGCTGCTGACCGCAAGCGATGGACGACGCTGCTGCGCATATACATCAGCGCCAGCAGGGCCAGGCCGGTGGCCAGGATCGAGACGGTGAAGGAGGCGCCCGAGGGCAGGTTTTGCGAGATGTCGAAAGCGCCGAGCACCGCAGCGCCGATGCTGATCAAAAGCAACAATTGAATGCCGCGATAGATGCGGCCACTGTGGTCCCTGATCGTCGCCAGTATGCTCATCTCATCACCCCTGCACCCGCCGGCAAGGGCTAGAGGGCAGGCGTTAAAAAGCCCTTGAGGCGGCTACGCCTGGCCGGCGATTTGGCCGCCCGTGCCGGTGATCGAACGTTCATGGTTAAGAAGCCTGCCGCGGATGCCGTCAGGATGGCGGAGAAGGCCGATCGCAGTTGCACGGCGCGGCATATCGGAGGAAGGTGGCGGCTTGCGCCAATGTCATTTGCGCCAACGCCCGGACAGGCGGTGTTCTGCCGCCAGCCGGTCAGAGATCAAGGACCATCAACCATGAAGATCATTGCCTGTGGCAGCGTGCCAACCGTCATAGCGCCCGAAAAATACTTCACCGGCCGGGTGCTGCAGACGCCCATCATCGAAAAAGAGGCGCCGGCGCGGCTACGGGCCACGCTGGTCAGCTTTGAGCCGGGCGCGCGCACCCACTGGCATACGCATCCGCTTGGCCAGACGCTCTATGTCACCGTGGGCGCCGGGCTTGCCCAGACATGGGGCGAGCCGGTTCAGGAGATCAGGGCCGGCGACGTCATATCCTTTGCGCCAGGCGAAAAGCACTGGCATGGCGCGGCGCCGAAATCGGCGATGACGCATATCGCCATGCAGGAGGCGCTCGACGATGTCCATGTCGATTGGCTGGAGCCGGTCAGCGGCGAGCAGTATGGCAAGTGATGTTATCTGGCCAATACGAAAAACCCGGCGTCGAGCCGGGTTTTCATTGATTGCGATGCTATGCGCCGATCAGGTCAACGAGGCGGTAAAGCGCTGGATGCGCGTGCAGGCTTCCTCCAACAGCGTCTCCGAGGTGGCGTAGGAGATGCGGAAGTTGGGGCCAAGGCCGAAAGCCGAGCCGAACACCACCGCGACACCCTCGGCCTCGAGCAGCTCCGAGCAGAAGGTCTCGTCGGTGTCGATCAGCTTGCCGGCCTTGGTCTTCTTGCCGATCAGCTGGGCGCAAGAGGGATAGACATAGAAAGCGCCTTCCGGCGACGGACACGTAATGCCGCGCGCCTGGTTGAGCATCGACACGACAAGGTCGCGCCGGCCCTGGAAGATCGCCTTGTTCCTGGCGATAAAGTCTTGCGGGCCGTTGAGCGCCTCAACCGATGCCCATTGCGCGATGGTGCAGGCGCCCGATGTCTGCTGGCCCTGGATCATGTCCATCGCCTTGATCAGCTGGACGGGACCCGCGGCATAGCCGATGCGCCAGCCGGTCATGGCATAGGCTTTCGAGACGCCGTTCATGGTCAGCGTGCGCTCGTAGAGCTTCGGCTCGACCTCGGCGATGGTCTTGAAGACGAAATCGCCATAGGTCAGGTGCTCGTACATGTCGTCGGTCAGCGTCCAGACATGCGGATGCTTCAACAGCACATCGGCCAGCGCGCGCAGTTCGGCTTCCGTGTAGGCGGCGCCAGACGGGTTCGACGGCGAGTTCATCAGCAGCCATTTGGTCTTCGGCGTGATCGCCTTTTCCAGCACGGAAGCGGTCAGCTTGAAGCCGTTGTCGATCGAGGTGTCGGCAAACACCGAGGTGCCGCCGCAGATCGCCACCATCTCGGGATAGCTGACCCAGTAGGGGCGGGGGATGACGACCTCGTCGCCGGGGTTCAGCGTCGCCATGAAGGCGTTGAACAGGATCTGCTTGCCGCCGGTGCCGACGATGGTCTGCTCGGGCTTGTAGTCGAGATTGTTCTCACGCTTGAATTTCTTCGCGATCGCCTCGCGCAGCGGCACAATGCCCGAAACCGGCGGATACTTGGTCTCGCCACGACGGATCGCCTCGATCGCCGCATTCTTGATGTTGTCGGGCGTGTCGAAATCCGGTTCACCGGCGCCGAGGCCGATAATGTCACGGCCGGCATTTTTCAGCTCGCGCGCTTTCTGCGTCACCGCGATGGTGGCAGAAGGCTTCACGCGGGAAAGGGTGTCCGCAAGAAAGGCCATGACCAGATATCTCCAAACTAGGTCGGCGCGGGCCGGGAGCGGCCGCGGCGCTTCTCATGTCGCATGATTTCGCGCAGTGCAAGCATTGTCGGCTGATCCAGGTCTCAAGGAGCTGTGATCGGCAACAATAAATTCATTAACAGACGGTAGAGGCTTGAGTGGCAGGATCGCAATCCAATTGCGGAGCGAGGAACCGTGTCGCGCAGCGTCGGGCTTGCCCACATCATCCGTCAGGACGACGGCACCTCCACCGGTGTCTGGGGCATCTACACGCTGCAAAGCGCCTTCCAGCCGATCTTCGCCTTCAACGAAGGCAAGCTGTCGGTGGCCGCGTTCGAAGGGCTGATCCGGCCGTTCCGTGACGGCGAGCCGCAATCGCCGATGAATTTCTTCTCGACCTGCCCGGCCGCCGACCGTCTGCACATCGAGGCGCTGACCAGGACGCTGCATCTTCTGAACGCCGGCGCCTGCCTGCCGCAGGAGGCGTCGATCTTCGTCAATTTCGATCCGTCGGTGTTCACCGAACGCACCGTTGCCGACGCCGCCTTGCGCGAAATGCGGCTGGTGCTGCATGAGGCCGGCATCGATCCGCGCCGTGTCGTCTGCGAGGTGACCGAGCAGCGGTCGGCATCGCAGGAAACCCTGCACAACTTTGTCGCGGCGCTGAGAGCCAACGGCTTTCGCATCGCCGTCGACGATTATGGCGCCGACGATTCCGACATCAACCGCATCAAGGAGCTGAAGCCCGATATCGTCAAGTTCGATGCCTTCTGGATCACGCAGCTGATGGAATCCGGTGCCGGCTTCGCGCTGCTGACCACCATGGTGAAAAGCTTCGAGGAGCAAGGCATCCGCACGGTATTCGAGGGCATCGAGGAAGGCTGGCAATTGGAGCTTGCCGAGAAATCGGGAGCGTCGATGGTGCAGGGTTTCGTGCTGGCGCGGCCCGAACTGGCGCCGACCAGTTTTCGCGTCTTCGGCAAGACCAGGCCGGCACCTGTCGTTGCTGCCGTCGGCGACACGCCTGCTCCCGCCCCGGCACCGCATTCGGCGCGGCCGGTGAAGGCGTTCGGCCGCAGGGTGGCGTCATGAGGCCTGAACGGCGGCGCAATGTCGGCGATGCGATCCAGGTCGACGAAGTCGGCATCGAATACGGCATCTATGGCGAGTTCCGGCTGCGCAGCGCCTATCAGCCGATTTTCGCGCCGCGTGGCCGGTTCCTTCATGCTGTCGCGGTCGAAGCTCTGATCGAGCCGCACCGTGCCGGCCGGCCCGGCGCACCGCGGGTTTTCTTCGAAAGCATTGCCGCCTCGGACCGGCTGTTTGTCGAGACCATGTGCCGGGCGCTGCATCTCAGGAATTTTCGCAACATCGGCGTCGACGGGCTCGATCTGTTCTTCAACTACAATCCGCTGATCAACGACCATCCCGGGCGAGCGTTGGCCGAGATCCGGCTGATGACCAGGCATCTCGCCGATTTCGGCCTCGCGCCGGCCATGCTGGTCTGCGAAATCACCGAACAGGCCGCCGATGACGCGCTTCTTGCCCGGTTGGCGCGCGAAATGCGGCGCGACGGCATCCGCATCGCCATCGACGATTTCGGCACCGGGCACTCGACCGAGGAGCGGGTGAGCCTGCTCAGGCCCGATATCGTCAAGATCGACGGCACCTGGTTCGCCGAGTTCTGCCGCCACGCTGCCGCCGAGCGGTTCTTCCGCCCGCTGGTTTCCAGCCTGCATGACCGTGGCGCCAAGGTGCTGGTCGAGGGCATCGAGCAGCCCACCCATCTGCGCGTCGCGCTAGAAGGCGGCGTTGACCTGCTGCAGGGCTTTCTTCTCGCCCGTCCCGCACTTGCCGGCACGGTATTCGAGGAAAAACCGCTGGTCATCGATACGCTGCTAGGCAGGGACAACAAGGTCGTGCCCCTTTTTGGCTAGGGCATGCCGACGATTGGTGCCGTGAGCGCCCTTGGACGTTTTGCATCAGCGGCGCTGATGGTCGTACCAAAACAAATCATTGGTTGAGGACGCCGCCGCTGCGATAGTTGCGCCAGTGGAGACAGCGCTCGGGGGAATAGCCATGATACTGTACAGCATGATCGACAGCGGCAATTGCTACAAGCCGCGCCTGCTGATGGCCAAGCTTGGCCTTGCGTTCACCACTATCGAGGTGAGCTCGCACACCGGCGACACGCGCAAAGCCGATTTTGTCGCCAAGAACCCGAACGCCATGGTGCCGCTGCTCGAACTCGACGACGGCCGGCGGCTGGCCGAATCCAATGCCATCCTGCTCTATCTCGCCGAAGGCACGCGCTTCCTGCCGGTCGACAGATATGAGCGCGGGCTCGCCTACCAATGGCTGTTCTTCGAACAGTACAGCCACGAACCCTACATCGCCGTGCGCAAGGCGCTGCTGACCTTTCCCGAAAGAGCCGGGGATGCAACGCCGGAGCGGCTGGCGGTGACGCTGGAGCGCGGCAACAAGGCGCTCGGCGTGATGAACAAGCGTCTGGAAAACAACGCCTTCTTCGCCGGTGGCGCGCTCAGCGTCGCCGACATCGCGCTCTATGCCTATACGCATACGGCAGAGCAGGGCGGCTTTCAGCTCGACGCCTATCCGGCGGTGGCGGCGTGGCTGAAAAGGGTGGAGGCCGATCCGGGGCATGTGCCGATCGAGTGGGTGGGATAGTTTTGTCCTCACGCCGTCGCCGCTTCGCGGCCGCTCCGGACGGGACGCGCCAACGGGCGCGACGCCCGGTCGGGCTTGCGGCCTTCGGCCGGTGGCGCGAATTTGTATTGGCTGAGATGTGAATCAGAGGGGGCGGGCGCGGCCCGCGCGAACTTCAGCTAACGCCTGCTCTGCAAGCTTATCCAGTCTGCCGGCCCTGGCGTCGGCCTCGATCTGCGCATCCCAGATATCTCCCTGAAACGCCGCGAACCATTTGGCAAACGCCTTCAGTTCTTCAGCGCTTAGGGCTGCGACGGATTTTTGAATCTGTTCGAGTTCGCTCATGAATGGAAAATATCATAATCGCCGTTGCGAAGCGAAATGGCCGAACCCCAGACAGCAAAAAGGCGGGATAAATCCCGCCTTCCCATGCTTGGTAGCCTGATCGGGAGCGTCCGGTCCGGGCTGGCAGCTATCTGCTGATCCAGCTTGTCGGGTCTTTCCGCTCCAGCGCGCTTCTCGCGCGACTGTCAGTACATCCGTGACTTGCCGCGCGCCCCGAGCTCTCGCCCGGCGCGCGCACTTCGCAAAATCAGGCTGCCTTGCTCAGAGATCCAGCGGACGACTTGCCAGTGCGGCGGTCCTGCTCGATCTCGAAGTTGATCTTCTGGCCTTCGACCAGGGTCGACAGTCCAGCACGCTCGACAGCGGAGATGTGGACGAAAACGTCCGCGCCGCCCGCGTCAGGCTGAATGAAGCCGAAGCCCTTGGTGGCGTTGAACCACTTGACCGTTCCAGTTGCCATTTTAGATAGTCCTTCAACATTTGCTTTAGTTTGACCAGACCGAGGTCCAGCCGGTGTGCATCGAGATTTTGGAGATAGACGTCAGCAAACGCGAAGATCGCGAGGCCCGGATCGATCGGCCGAAATATCAATGGAAGGCATATAGGCTGGTTTCGCATAAAAAACAAGACTGCGTGAGAAAGCCGTGATCGCGGCGCTGCCCAACGGCTGCCCCAATCTGCTGAAAACGTTGCGACAGATCACGCTGTCCTCGAGCGGCGGATCAGGGGAGAGGACCATGAAAACCATTCTGCTTGCCGCCTGCCTGACGCTGGTGGCCGCCGAGGCGCAGGCGGTCTCGCGCTACGATCCGACCCGCATGAGTTGCGGCAAGGTTCAGGCGACGATCGCCCGGCAGGGCGCCGTCATACTGCGCTACCAGTCGACACGTGTGCCGGGATTGCCGCTCTATGACCGCTATGTGCAGAGCCAGCAATTCTGCACCATGGGCGAGGTGAGGACGCGCGCCTACGTGCCGAGCGCCGACACCAAGTCCTGCCCGGTCTACAATTGCAAGCGGCCGGACAATGACCGGCATTTCCGCCGGCGGTTCTTCCATAACGATTAAGGGCTTCTCAACCGGCAGCGATTGCTCTCAATCTCGAATGTGTTCCATGAGCATGGACACGAACTGCGTCACTTTTTGTGGGCGAAAGCGCGCCGCCGGATAAACCACGTGAATGCCGCCCGAGGGCAGCTCCCAGTCCGGCAGCATATGGACGAGGCGACCCTGCGACAGATAATCGACGACGAGATAGTCCGGCAAAACCGCCACCCCGCCGCCGGCCAGCGTGGCTTCCAGTACCGCCGGGGTTGAGTTGATGGAGAACGCCTCGCGCATGGTGACGGTGCGAGGCTCAAAATCATCTCGCGTGAAGCTCCAGGTAAACGGCTTGCGCAGCACGGCATTGGCAACGAGCGGCAAAGGAGAAAGATCTTCTGGCTTGTCCACCCTGACCCCGGCGGCGAAATCCCGCGACGCGACCAGAATTTGCCGGAAAGTGCCTATGCGGCGGGCCTGCTGGCTGGAGTCTTCAAGCCAGCCAACCCGGATGGACAGGTCTATCTTGTTGCCGATCAAATCAATTATGGCATCGGAAATGAACAGTTCGACGCCGCAGGCAGGAAATTTCTGGCGAAAGCGGGCGGCGATCGGGGCCAGCACGATCGCGCCATAGTCATTGGATGCGGAAACGCGCAGCACACCAGCCACTTCGGTATTGATCTCGCCGACCTCAGCGACTGCCTCTTCAACATCCCGCAGGATCAGAACGCAGCGTGCGTGCAAAAGGCGGCCTGCTTCGGTCGGCTCGAGCCGCCGCGTCGTACGCACGAGAAGCGCGGTCTTAAGCTCGGTTTCAAGGCGGGCGACCTGTTGGCTGACGACGGCTTTCGTGATGCCAAGTCGCTCGGCTGCCCGGGTAAACGAGCCTGCGTCGATCACGGCGGCAAAATAGGCGAGGCGGTTGAGGTTGATTGGTTCCACGTGACGCCTCAGATTGTAAGCTTATGCCATACAGTGTGTATTATTATAGACAATTTATCAATTAATCCAGTGGAGGTACCTTCCGCGCTGTTCGCTCAACCAGAGACGGACCCGCGGACTGCCATCGCGGCCTGACCTCATTCACGCACCGGAGATATTCCATGTTCACGAGGAGACAGATCATGAAGACCTCATTGGCCCTTGGCGCAACCGCCGTTTTCGCCCCCATCGACAGCAGCCAGGCCGCCAGCGCCAAGCTTGGCTGGAAACATTTCCCGGCAGGTCCAAACGGCTTCTTCCGTGCTCCGGTGCTGCTGTCGGGACCGAGCGAAGCCCTGTTGATCGACGGCGGCTTCACCTATCCGGACGGCAGGGCGCTCGCCGATGCCATCAAGGCAACCGGCAAGAAGCTGACCACCATCTACGTCACTCAGTCCGATCCCGATTACTACTTCAGCCTGAAGCCGGTGCGGGAGGCCTTCCCGGAAGCAAAAGTGATCGCTGCCTCCACCACGCTGGACGCCATCAAGGGCAATGTGGAAAAGAAGCTCGCCGTCTGGGGCCCGCAATTGAAGGAAAATGGTCCGCAGGCGCTGTCCGACATCGTCTTCCCGGAGGCCTTCGACGGCGCAAAGCTGACCGTCGATGGCGAGACTGTCGAGATCGTCAATGCGGAACAAGGACTAGCCAACCGCCGATATCTGTTCGTGCCGTCGCTCAATGCCGTTTTCGGCGGGGTGATGATCTTCTCGGGCGTTCATGTCTGGACCGCCGACACGCAAACCAAGGAAAGCCGCGCCGCTTGGGTCAAGACGCTGGATGCGATCGCTGCCCGCAAGCCCGCCGTCGTGGTGCCTGGCCACATGGCCCTCGATGCCGCGATCGGTCCTTCGGCCGTGGAGTTCACCAGGTCCTATCTGCTCACCTTCGAGGAAGAGCTGGACAAGGCGGCCGACAGCGCCGCGTTGAAGGCAGCCATGGAGGCCCGCTTCCCCGGCCTCGGTATGGGTGTAGCCCTCGATATCGGATCCAAGGTCGCCAAGGGCGAGATGAAGTGGGGCTGAGATGGCGACGAACCTCGATTTGATCCGCAGAACCTACGAGGGAACTTCCGAGGAGAACGGCCGCAATCTGCTGGCCGTTCTTTCCCCCGATATCGAATGGACCGAGGCGGAAGGATTCCCCTATGCCGGCACCTATGTCGGTCGACGCCCTGATGCAGGGTGTCTTCAAGCGGCTTGGCTCGGAATGGACCGGGTATCACGCCGACGTGCACAGCTTCATTGCCGATGGCGAGCGGGTGGCGGCCTTCGGCGTGTATTCCGGTACGTACAAGGCGACAGGAAAATCCATGACGGCTCCCTTCGCTCACCTCTACGAACTGCGGGACGGCAAGATCATCCGTATGCGGCAGTATGTCGATACGGTGCTCGTCGCGCGCGCACTGACCTGACAACCACACAACCCAAGGAGACATCGATGCTGCAACTTAAATCCTTTGCGGCCGCTGCTTTCGCAGTCGTGGCCCTTGCCGCCGTCGCAAATGCGGGAACACCAAGCCCGTCAAGGCAGTGCAGCAACAGGAACTAACCCAGAAAAACAAGGCGCTCGTCCTGAAGGCCTATCAAGCCCTGTTCGGCGATCATGATCTCACCGCGCTGGACCGTTATTGGGCCGAGGCTTACATTCAGCATAACCCGACGATGACGGATGGCCGAGACTCGGTCAAAAAGCTTCTCAAAAGCGTGGGAGTTGCTCATTGGCCGAAACAGACGGTCGATTTCAAGCGGGTGGTCGCCGAAGGCGACCTCGTCATGACCCAGGTCGTTCAGCCTAAAACAGCTGACACGCCCGAAACCGTCATCATGGATATTTTCCGCGTTAAAAACGGTAAGATCGCCGAGCATTGGGACGTGATGCAGCCAGTGCCTGCCAACCCGGCCAACAAGCGCCCGATGTACTGATCCAGGCTTCTAGTCCGGCACCGGCAACCACTCAAAACCCGAAGGAAACCTGCGCCGGTGGCGGCGGGCCGACGCGCACGCCTTCCATGGCCAGCATCTTCTCCTTGGTGACCGAGCCGCCCGGCGCCGAGAAGCCGCCGATCTTGCCGCCGGCGGCAAGGATGCGATGGCAAGGGATGACCAGCGGCACCGGATTGGCGCCAAGCGCCGCCCCGGTCTCACGGGCGAGCCCGGCATGGCCGGCGGTTTTTGCCAGCTCGCCATAGGTGGTGGTTTCGCCGAAGGACAGTTTTCGCGCCGCGTCGTAAATGGCGAGGCGGAAATCGTCGACGCCGTCGAGATCGACCGGCACGCCGGAGAAATCGACGTCCTCGCCCGCCGCATAGGCTTTGATCGCTGCGATCAGCTCGACCACCCATGGCGGCTGCGCCGTGGAGGCGGAAACGCCGCCATGGCGCAGCAGGCGCCGCTCCACCGCTTCGCGGCTGCGTTCGGGCAGGCAGAGCCGGATCAGGCCCTTTTCGCTCCACGCAATGCCCATGAAACCGATCACTGTTTCTAACACTGCGTGGCCGGCCGTGATCGAAGCTGTCGTGTCCATCATGCGTTCCTTTCCGCAAAGTGGCGAAAACCGGGATTTGTCCCAGTACATATCCAGAACAATATGGCATCACCGCCCGCGTCTCGCCACCCGAAAACCACCTGGTAGCCCCGATTGCCGCTCATGAATCGCTGGTGTAAGGGATTTCTTAACAACCCGACAAATCGGACCCGAGCGCGGCTTGCCAGCAAAACTCAACCTTATCGCGATCGGCGTGATGCTGGCCGCCGCCGGCATCAGCGGCTGCACGTCGACCTCGCAGATGAAATCCGCGCCTGCTCTTACCGAAACCGCGACCGTCGCCGGCACTGATGCCGGCTTCACCGTGCCGCTGCCGGAGACCGTTTCGGTGCTACCGGAATCATCCGGTATTGCCCCCGTTCAGACAGCCGAACTGCCGCTCGATCCCACCGCGCAACCGGCGGCAGTGACCGCCGCCTTCGCCGGTTCGACGCCGGCGGCACCAGCCGTGCCCGCCGTGATGACCGCCAATGCCTGGCAGGCGCCGCCGCCGGCAAATGCGAGCGAGCCGGTCAAGGCGGCCGAGAGCTATACGACCGCGGGGCTCGTCATGCCGGCGACCGCCAAGGGCGACCGGATGCCCGGCGTCCAGCAGGTCGCCTATGTCGTGCCGCAGAATCCGGCCGCCCTGGTGCAGGGTCCGGTCGGGCCGACGGAAGAACACGCGACGGGCGTGCGTGGCGATGTCGAGCGGCTGATCGAGAAATATGCCGCACTCTACCAAGTGCCGGTGGACCTGGTGCGCCATGTCGTCAACCGCGAGAGCACCTTCAACCCGAAAGCCTACAACAATGGCCATTGGGGGCTGATGCAGATCAAGCACGCGACGGCGCGCGGCATGGGCTATGACGGACCGGCCAAGGGCCTGTTCGACGCCGAGACCAATCTGAAATATGCGGTCAAATATCTGCGCGGCGCCTGGCTGGTGGCGGGCGGCAATGCCAAGAAGGCCGACTGGCTCTACCAGACCGGCTACTATTTCGACGCCAAGCGCAAGGGCCTGCTCGAGGCAACCGGCCTCGGTGTCGACCGCAAGCGCCGCCGCCTGCAGCCCGACGCCTGAGCGCGATGCCTGAACCGCGCCCGCCGGCTCTGAACGACATCCGGCTGCGCAAGATCCTCGACGAGACGCTGGTTCCGCCGCATTGGCCGGACGGTTTTGTCATGCGTAGCTTCGAGCCCGGTGATGCGCTGCCCCTGCATGCGCTGTTGACCGAGGTGTTCGACGACGGCGCCGATGGTCCGTTCGACGAGTGGTGGCCGCGTATCGCGGACGATCCCGAATTCGACCCGGCACTGTGCTTCCTCGTCATCGACGCCAAGGGCCGGCTGGCGGCGGCGGCGCTGTGCTGGACCCGCGCCTTCGTGAAGGACCTTGCCGTTCATCCCGAGGCGCGTGGCAAGGGTATTGGCGAGGCGCTGATGTGGCACGCCTTCGCCATTTTTCACGAACGCGGTGCCGATCATGTCGACCTCAAGACCAACACGGTCGAGAATCCCGCCGCCGTCCGGCTCTACGAGCGGCTGGGGATGATGCCTGTCGCCTGGGAAGGCTAGGGTGTGCTGACATTCAGGTGATACCGGCCTGCAAGCGACGGTTCCCTGCGCTTCCCCGTTCTACCGCGTCGCGGTAGAACTGAGCTCACGTACTCCAAGTACGCTCCGCTCCGGTTCTCGGAAACTGCCGCTTTCGACTCGGCCTGACCTGAATCTCAACACACCCTAATGCACGTCGCCCCACGCAGGAATGGCGTGATTTGGGAACCCAAAGCGCTGCTTCGCATTCAATGGAAGGTGGGGTCTGACAAGCTGCCGGCGCGTGGGAGGATTTTCCGTCGCCGGCCGCAGAGGGACATCCACCATCATGAAGCTTTTTCATGCATTCCTGGCGCTCGGCGTCGCCACCATGCTGGTTGGCACGCCGGCGCGGGCCGTCGAGCTGTCGATCGTGTCGGGCGATACCGGCGACGGCATCAAGGTGCTGCGCGAGATCCTCGACCGTTACGAGAAAGACAGCGGCAACAAGGTCAGCATCGTCGTCATGCCGACGTCCGGGACCGACCAGTTCGGCCAGTACCGGCTTTGGCTCGCCGCGGGAAACAGCGACATCGACGTCTACCAGACTGATGTCATCTGGGCGCCGCAGCTTGCCAGCCAGCTCGTGGATTTGACCGCAGCGACCAAGGACATCGTAGCTGAGCATTTCCCATCGATCATCCAGTCGCAGACCGTCAATGGCAAGCTCGTCGCCTTGCCGATCTTCACCGATGTGCCGGCGCTCTACTACCGCAAGGATCTCCTCGACAAATATGGCGCCAAGGTGCCAGCCACCTGGAAGGAACTGGCAGACACCGCCAAGCTGGTCATGGACAAGGAGCGTGCGGCCGGCAATCGGGATATCTGGGGCTTCGTCTTCCAGGGCAATGCCTATGAGGGGCTGACCTGCGACGCGCTCGAATGGGTGATGTCGAATGGCGGCGGCCAGATCATCGAGCCGGACGGCTCCATCTCCATCAACAACCCAAAAGCGGCGGCGATGCTCGATATGATCAAGGGCTGGGTCGGGACCATCGCGCCTCCCGGCGTACTCGCCTACCAGGAAGAGGAATCGCGCGGCGTCTGGCAGACCGGCAACGCGGTCTTCATGCGCAACTGGCCCTATGCCTATGCACTCGGCAACGGCGAGGGCTCGCCGATCACGGGCAAGTTCGACGTGGCACCGCTGCCGGCCGGCACCGGCGAAGGCGCCCGAGCGGTCGCGACCCTGGGCGGCTGGAACCTCGCCGTCTCCAAATATTCGAAGCATCCGGATGCCGCGATCGAGCTGGTCAAGTTCATCGCCTCGCCCGCGATGCAGAAATACCGGACGCTGAAGACGTCCAACCTGCCGACTATCCAGGCGCTCTATGACGATGCCGACATCGCCAGGGAACAGCCGATTGTTCCGCGCTGGAAGCGGATCTTTCTCAATGCGGTGCCGCGCCCCTCGGCCGCGACCAGGATCAAATACAACGAGGCGTCGAGCCAGTTCTGGAACGCCGTTCACAACACGCTCTCGGGCGACGGCACTGCCGCCGACAATCTGGCCGACCTCGAAGCGATGCTGACCAAGCTGAAGGGTCGGGGTTGGTGACGCGACGATGCTGGGGCATCCGCCCGGCGGGACCGCAACGAGCGGGTGCGAGATGACAAGAATGGAACCGGTACCCGAAACAGCCCGGGCTGCGCACTCGCCATTGACGGCACAGCGCGTTCGCTCGGCGTGGCTTTTCCTGGCGCCAATGCTTCTGGTGCTCGCCGCGGCGGCCGGCTGGCCGCTTCTGCGCACGGTCTATTTCAGCTTCACCGACGCCTCGCTGGCCGACCTCGACGCGCGCCAATGGGTCGGCTTTGCCAATTACTTCTCGGTGCTGCACATGCCGAGCGGCCGCAACCTCTACGATGGTCTGCTCGTCGACCCGGTCTGGTGGCGTGCCGTCTGGAACACGGTGCGTTTCACTGTGATTTCGGTGACCTGCGAGACCACCCTCGGCATGATCGTTGCCCTGGTTCTCAATGCCGAATTCCCAGGCCGCGGCATCGTCAGGGCGGCGATCCTGATCCCTTGGGCTATCCCGACGATCGTCTCGGCGAAGATGTGGCAATGGATGCTCAACGACCAGTTCGGCATCATCAACGTCGTGCTGCTCAACCTTGGCCTGATCAGCGGCAAGATCGCCTGGACGGCCAACGCCGACACGGCGATGGCGGCGGTCCTCATCGTCGATATCTGGAAGGCGACACCGTTCATGACGCTGCTCATCCTGGCCGCGCTGCAGATGCTGCCGAGGGAGATCATAGAGGTCGCCAGGCTAGACGGCGCCAATCCGTGGCAGATCTTCTGGCGGGTGACCTTGCCGCTCATCCGCCCGGCGGTGATGGTGGCCGTGATCTTCCGCGCGCTCGATGCACTGCGCATCTTCGACCTGATCTATGTGCTGACGCCCAACAATGTGCACACCAAGTCGATGTCGGTGTTCGCCCGCGAGAACCTGTTCGAGTTCGACAAGTTCGCCTATGGCTCCGCCGCCTCGACCTTGCTCTTCCTGATCCTCGCTCTGCTCACCATCGTCACCATCCGGATCGGCCGGATAAGCCTGGACGGAGGCCGCTGATATGTGGATCCTGAAGCGCACGGCCTTTTACCTGCTGGTCGGGGGGATCGTCTTCGTCGCAGTGTTCCCGTTCTACTACGCCATCGTCACCAGCCTGAAATCGGGGACCGATCTGTTTCGGGCCGATCTGTGGCCGACGACGATCAGTCTCGCAAACTACAAGAGCGTGCTGACCGAGGGCAGCTTCGTAAGAAACCTGTTGAACTCGCTCTTCGTCTCCGGCGCGGTCGTCGGGCTGTCGCTGTTGCTCGGCGTCACCGCCGCCTATGCGCTGGCACGTATTCGATTCCGCGGCCGCTCGGCGCTGCTGTTCACGATCCTGTCGGTGTCGATGTTCCCGCAGGTGGCACTGCTGGCCGGGCTGTTCGAACTGGTCCGCATGTTCGGCCTCTACAATTCGCTGTTCGCGCTGATCTTCTCCTACATGATCTTCACCTTGCCGTTCACCGTCTGGGTGCTCACCACCTTCGTCCGCGATCTGCCGGTCGAGGTCGAGGAGGCGGCGATCCTCGACGGCGCGACGCCGTGGATCATCATCACGCGTGTCTTCCTGCCGCTGATGTGGCCGGCGCTGGCGACCACCGGCCTGCTGGCCTTCATCGGCGCGTGGAACGAGTTCCTGTTTGCGCTGACATTCACCTCCAACAACGCACAGCGGACCGTGCCGGTGGCGATCGCGCTGCTCTCCGGCAACTCGCAGTTCGAGATCCCATGGGGCAACATCATGGCGGCATCGGTGATCGTCACGGTGCCGCTGGTGGTGCTGGTCCTGATCTTCCAGCGCAAGATCGTCTCCGGCCTCACCGCCGGCGGGGTTAAAGGGTGAGGAGTGGTCGGCGAAGTTCTCAGATGTCCGGCGCGTTGCAGATCTTCTGCTTGAGATCAATCGCCCAGGCATTGTCGGCCACCACTTGCGGGCAGCGCAGGGACGCCGGCGCTGCGACCCAAGGCGCCGGTCGCTCCATGTCGATTGGCGTCAGCGGGTTTTCCAGCGCATTGTGAACCGCTTCACATAGGCGGCTGCCGGCCAATGCTAACGTTGCGTCACTACACCATTTCAGCCGATCCGGGATCGTCGATTGGCTGGGCACAGGGGGAGGCTGCACCGGCTTGCGTCAGCTCCTCCATGGCGGGTTCCGGGGCGGGTTTCGGAACCCGCCTTCTTGCGCGATCTTCTAGATATCCGGTGCGTTGCCGATCTTCTTCTTCAGCTCCAGCGCCCAGGCGCGGCCCTCGTCGCCGCCCCACAGCAGCCAGGCGATATAGCCGGCCGACGGGTTTTGCTCATTGCCGTAGTTCTTGCCGCGCTTGTCGATCTCGTGGCGGGCGAAATAGCTGACCATACGGCGGATGGTGGAGGGGGCGAGCTTTTCGCGATTCTTCAGTTCGGTGGCGCGGGCGACGCCGATCTCGGTGCCGCCACGGCCGAATTCTTCGCGCAGCCTGAGGCCCTTGGCGGCATTGTCGGCCACCACTTGCGGGCAGCGCAGATCGATCTCGCCGTCGTGCATTTTTGTCCCCCAGGCTGAGCAGGCTTTAACCCGCGGTGAGAATGCGGGAAAGCCGGACGGGTTCCACATCCGAGGAATTCGGAAAGAAACTGTCCACCAAGGCGGCAGGTCGCACCTTGCCTGCACTCATCCGGTTGCTAAGCTTCGCCCGCGTGGGGCTTTGCTAGAACCGGAGGAAACACGATGCGGCTTCTGCTCTCCAGCCTTGCCACCCTGATGCTTGCCGCTCCGCTCTTTGTCGGCGCCGCACGAGCCGCCGACGACTGCGCCAATGCGCAGGACCAGGCGACCATGGACGAATGCGCCGGCAAGGATTTCGATGCGGCCGACAAGAAGCTCAACGAGGCCTACAGGCAGATCGAGGGCCGGCTGAAGGACAATGCTGGGTCGAAGAAACTTCTGGTCGATGCACAGCGCGCCTGGGTCGCCTTCCGCGACGCCGAATGCTCCTTCCAGGGCGGCCCACCCGAAACTGCCGGCAGCGTCCGTCCGATGGTGGTCGCCAATTGCCAGGCGGGGCTCACCAACCTCAGGCTGAAGGATTTTCAGGGCTATCTCCATTGCGAGGAAGGTGTCCTGGACTGTCCGGTGCCGGCGGCGCAGTAGCGTTCTCCGACGCTCGGGAAGGTTTGGCCCGTCATCGCCGCGCGCGTGCAAGAATGTCGGAACCGATCGTCGCCAAACGTCCTTGGGTCGCAGAGCAACCGCGCCGGTACGCCGGCGCCGCGACTTGAAGGAGCCGACCATGATCACCTTTCCCAACGAATCCGCGAGATACCGCACCGCGCGTGAAAAACTGCTGCGCAAGGAAATCGAGCTGCGCCGCGTCATGGAGGAAGTCGCCGAGGCTCGGCGCGCGCTGCCGCCAGGCGGGCTGATCCGCCAGGACTATGAGTTCGACGCGCTGGATGCCGATGGAAGGCCCGCCAGGGTCAAACTGTCGGAGCTGTTCGCGCCCGGCAAGGACTCGCTGATCCTCTATAACATGATGTTTCCGCGCCATCCGCAGGAGACGCGCGACATGGCGACCAGCGGTGGCACGGCGAAGCTTGCGCGACAGGACCAGCCATGCCCGTCCTGCACGGCGCTGCTCGACCAGTTCGACGGCGCGGTCGGCCATCTCGAGGCCGCCGGCTTCAATTTCGCGGTGGTGGGCAAGACCGCGCTCGAAAACCTGGTCACGCTCGGCCGCGACCGTGGCTGGCGCAACATGCGGCTGGTGTCGTCGGCCGCCAACAGCTTCAAGCGCGACTACAATGCCGAGGATGCCGACGGCGCGCAGATCCCGCTGCTGTCGGTGTTCCATCGCGATGACGATGGCATCCGCCATTTCTGGTCGTCGGAGCTCGGCTTCGCACCGTCGGAGCCTAACCAGGATCCGCGCGCCATCGGCACCTGCGAGATCCTGTGGAACCTGATGGATTTCACGCCGGAAGGGCGGCCGAACTGGAACGAGCAGCTGCAGTATGGGGAGGGGTGTTGCCACTGAGGGGCCGGGCGAAGCGCAACCTCACCGCATCTGCCGCGTTGGATCTTCGAGGATCCAACACGGAGAGTATCGATGAGACGCCATCTCACCATTGCCACGCTGGCCCTTCTGGCCGGCGTGCCCGCGGCTTTCGCCCAACAGTCCTTGCCTGCCGACGTGCCACCGGTTTCGGACAACAAGGTCGACACCGACACCTTCTCGAAGACGCTGGTCAGCGCCAACCGCTTCGAGATCGAGAGCAGTAAGCTGGCCGAGGAGAAGGGCGTCGCCGCCGACGTCAGGGAATTCGCCGCGCTGATGGTCAAGGACCACACCAAGGCCGGCCAGGACTTCAAGGCAGCGCTGGAGAGGAGCCAGACCACCGCGTCGGTGACCCCGGAAGGCCCGCCGCTGCTACCGAAGGACCAGGCGATGCTGGACCAGCTCAAGGGGCTGGATGGCGAGGCCTTCCAGGCCAAATACATCATGTTGCAAACCGAGGCGCACAAGCAGGCGGTGGCGCTGTTTTCCACCTATGCGCGGTCGGGCGACGACCCGGCGCTGAAGGAGTTCGCCAAGAAGACGCTGCCGGCGCTGAAGATGCATGAGAAGCGTTTGAGGGATGTGGCGGCGGCGCATTAGGGACAGTTGAGGGTGGTTCAAAGTCGGCGCTCTACGGCGCCCCCCTCTGTCCTGCCGGACATCTCCCCCACAAGGAGGGAGATTGGCTGTCACCACGGCTTTCGCCAATTTTCAACATTGCAAGAAGAACGCCGGCGCCGAAGCTGCCAATCTCCCCACCTGTGGGGGAGATGTCCGGCAGGACAGAGGGGGGCGCCGTAGAGCGCCAGGGTGGATGCCTTACTGCTTCGCCAGCCCCGTTGGCAAACCAACTGCCGCAAAGTGGCTCTGTGCCTCCGCCCTTGGCGGACTACATTGCGGCCATCTACCAGAGGAAGCATCCCATGCCCAAGATCGACCTGTCCGCCGTGCCCGTCCGCAAAGGCTCCGGCTACCCCGCGCCCTTCGACGCCCCCTGTGCCGACCGTACCCGCCGCCGCCTTAGCGATGCCGGCGGCCTCAGCGATTTCGGCGTCAACTTGATGACCTTGCCGCCCGGCGGCTGGTCCAGCCAGCGCCACTGGCACAGCCATGAGGACGAGTTCGTCTATCTGCTGGAGGGCGAACTGACGCTGGTCGAGGATGGCGGCGAGACGCTGCTCAGGGCCGGCGACTGCGCGACGTTTGCCAAGAACAGCGGCAATGGCCATCACCTGATCAACCGGTCCGCCACGACCGCGCTTTATCTGGAGGTCGGCTCGCGCTTTCAGGACGATGTCATCACTTGCTCCGACATCGACATGATGAGCCCAAGCTCCGACGGGCGTTTCCTGCACAAGGATGGCACGCCGTATCCGGGGCAGGGGTGAGTCCTGGACCATGCGTCGCCGCTGGCGTTTCGCCGATGCCGGGATAAGCTCCCTGCAAACCCAGGGAGGAGTGCCATGAAGAAGGAAATCGTCGAAGTGCCGGTGCTGTCGGCCGCCGTGCGCGCGCTCGGCGTGCCGCTGTCGCTGGTGACCAGGGCCGCGGGGCTGGTCTTCGTCTCCGGCACGCCGCCGCTCGACATCTCGACCGGCAGGCTGGTCAAGGGCGACATCGAAACGCAGACCGAAGCGTCGCTGAAGGCGCTGAAGCACTGCCTGGAAGCGGCCGGCACTTCGCTGGACAATGTGGTGATGGTGCGCATCTACGCCGTCAATTCCGGCTTCTACAACGCCATCAACCGCGTCTATGCCAGGCATTTTCCCGAAAACCCGCCATCGCGGACCTTCGTGCCGGTGGCGTCATGGCCGATGGAGTTCGACATCGAAATCGAGTGCGTGGCAACGGCTTGAACCCTGGACCATGCGTCGGCGCTGGCGTTCCGCCAATGCCGGGATAAGCTCCCGGCAATTGAAGGTTGGCGCAAAGGCCCCCTCATCCGACCGCTTCGCGGCCACCTGTGCCTGGGCGAGTCACTTGCCTCGCCCGTCCTTCGGACCCCCGAGGGGAGAAGAGGTTGCGTTGGCGCTGGTTGGCGCCCGACGCTGACGGGCTCCTCTCCCCTCGGGGAGAGGTCAGCCGAGCGAAGCGGAGGCTGGGTGAGGGGGCCTTGGCGCCAGCCCATCTAAACCAGAGGGAGGATCACCATGAAGAAAGAAATCATCGAAGTGCCGGTCATGTCGGCCAAGGTGCGGGCGCTCGGCCTGCCCTGTTCGACGGCGGTCAAGGCCAACGGCTTCGTGTTCATCTCGGCGACGCCGCCGGTGGACATGGTGACCGGCGAGATGGTGCGCGGCGACATCGAAACGCAGACCGAGGCGTCGCTCAAGGCGCTGAAACATTGCCTGGAAGCGGCCGGCACCTCGCTGGACAATGTGGTGATGGTGCGCATCTACGCCGTCAACTCCGGCTTCTACAACGCGATTAACCGGGTTTATGCGAAGTACTTTTCGATGAGCCCGCCGGCGCGGAGTTTTGTGCCGGTGGCGTCATGGCCGATGGAGTTTGATATCGAGATCGAGTGTGTGGCTGTGGCTTGAGGCCGTACTGCGGCCTGCCGCGCTCGTATTCAGCGTTGCTGTGATTTTGCGCAGCGTGGTGACTATTGCTGTTGCTAAGCAAGAAGATGTTGGTAGCCTACAGTTTGATGTTGCGGGCGGATATCCACGGCGAATATGGTTCAATTTCAAACCATGTACTGTCTGCCACTTAAGGGGAATGGCAATGGAAAGAAAAAACCTACCTGAAAATAGAAAAATCAAATCTGGCCAGGATGCATCTGGAGATTTTGCTATCGTTCTTCCATGTGAACCGGATCAATTTGGAGAATTTATTGGAAAATTACTTGGAAAACCACAGGTAATTGAGAAAAGAATTACTGGAAATTTCATAATTGAGAGAAATAATGTTATAAATCTTTACCATTTGATAAACCAGCGTGTTGAGCAGCAGAACCATGGTGTTTTGGTTGGCTTCGGCATCACTATCTACTACGACGATAATTCTAACGTCAGGCTTGCTTCGATATCAGAGTTCGAGAATTATGCAGAGGTAAAAAACAGAATTTCTATAGGATTTAACCTATCTTGGACTTATTTGATTAAATTTAGTGAGAGCTTATCTCCTGAGAAGCAAGATATAGATTTGACTTTCACGACGCTCAGGAGTCGGTTTCGTCCCGACGAAATTGCATTTGTCAAGGTTGATGATGTAGATTCATATTTCGACGGGTGGCAGGGATTTAAATTGAGAGTCCAGCATACCGCTAGGTCGTGGGGTGTAGATATTGAATCTTTGGTTGAAGGTCATGTTTCCACGTTGCGCAGACTTCCTGTGACCGGTTTGAAGGGCTTTATGAGAAAATATAGAAGCTATACAGTAACTACTTTGACATCTTTATTTATTGCCTTTATGATATCCTCACTTATACTTGCTATAAGATCTTATTCTAGTGTTAAGACTGCAGAATACGAGAAGGAGATGTCATCCGTCCCTAGTTCGGCAGATAAAATAAGCCATGGGATGCAAATTATAATAAATCGGATCCTTAGTGGTGAGATCCAAATATATACCGCAATTGTTGTTGGGTACTCGATCTTGATTATTGCTTCTAGTATTATATTTATGGAAAAGCTTAGTTCTGTTATAAACAAAAGAAGGAGTGAAAGCGTTCTCCTTTTAACTGAGCAAGCAATAGATAATTATAATCATATGAAGAAAGCTGAAAGTAGATTTTGGATTGATATTGTTAGCGTAATTGGCCTTGGAATAATTAGTGGCATTGTTGCCAACTATATTTTCGCGGTGTTACCAAAGTTAATTATTGGATAAGCTCATGACATTTTGTTGCATTATTCTGTCAAGAAATTGGGGGCAGCATGAACCTCAGGCAAAATACTCCTGCAGCGGCCTGACTTCCAGGCTCCCCGCCTTCAGCGCCGCGATCGCTTCCGCCACCGCCGCCGCACCCGACAGCGTCGTGTAGTACGGCACTTTCTGCATCAGCGTTGCCCTGCGCAGCGACTTGGAGTCCGACACCGCCTTCTGGCCATCCGTGGTGTTGAAGACGATCTGCACCTGGCGGTTGCGGATGGCGTCTTCGATGTGGGGAGCCTTCCGGCATCTGCTTTATTTTCTCGGCGGCGACGCATGCCCTTCAACGCGGTTGCCGTTTGCCTGCGCTGCGCGCCGGCGTTAGGCTACCCCACGCTCGCGGGCGGCTACGGTGCCGGCGCGCCAAGGGGACTGACAATGCTTGAGCAGCCCGAGCCATGAGCACGAGCCCGCTACGCGTGGCGGTCGTTGGTGGCGGGATCGGCGGCGCCGCCACCGCTGCCGCCCTGCTTCAACGTGGTATGGACGTCCGTCTCTACGAGCAGGCGGCGGTGCTGGCCGAGGTTGGCGCCGGCGTCGCGATCCAACCGAACGGTGTGCGGATGCTTCGGCAGCTCGGCCTCGGCGACGAGTTGATCCGTTCGGGTGCCAGATGGATCGACCCGCAGTTTCGTCGCGCCGATGGCTCCTATGCGGCTGCGATGTGGCCGCCCGAGCTTGCCGGCCAGATCGAGTTCTACGGCATGCACCGCGCCGATTTGCTGGCAATGTTCGTCGACCGGCTACCTGCCGACATCGTCGAGGCTGGCCACAGATGCATCGGCTTCGAACAGGATGATGATGAGGCCGTCATCACTTTCGCCAATGGTGTGCGCAGCATGGCCGACGTTGTGATCGCGGCTGACGGCATCCATTCAACCCTTCAGCAGTTCGTCGTCGCCCCGTCCGCCCCGCTCTATTCGGGATCGGTCGCCTATCGAGGGGTGATATCGGCGGCTGATGTCTCGTGGCCGCCAGGAGCGATGCGCAACTGGCTCGGTGCAGGCAGGCACTTTCTCGTCTTTCCGGTGCGCGCAGGCACGCTCATCAACTACGTCGGCTTTGTCACGACCGATGAACCGATGAAGGAGTCATGGTCGGCACGGGGCGACCCCGCCGCCCTTGCCCGGGAGTTCGCCGGCTGGGACCCAATGGTCGAGACGATCATTGCCCAGGTGAAAGCGACGTTTCGCTGGGGCCTGTTCGATCGCGAGCCACTCGCAGCCTGGACGCGCGGGCGCCTGACCCTTTTGGGTGACGCCGCCCACCCGATGCTGCCGCACATCGGACAAGGAGCCAATCAGGCGATCGAGGACGCCGTTGCCTTGGCGACGGTGCTGAGCCACGCAGACCGCAAGTCAGCCCCAAGGGCGCTGCTGCTCTACGAGCAACTGCGGCGCGAGCGCACTGCCGGCGTCCAGCGCATGTCGCGCGTGAGTGGTGCTCGCTATGACGCCTCTAGCGGCGACTTGCATAGCCGCGACCGCAAGCTTGACGCCCAGCGGCAGGAACGCGCCTGGGTCTGGAATTACGACGCCTATGCCGAAGCCGAGGCCGCCGCCGCTTCGCTCTAAAGCGCGTCGCGTTTGAGCGGATTCAGGCGACGCGCTTTAGGTCTTTGCTTTATGCATGTCGTTCTCGCAAAACCGGGGCCACTTTTGCGCGACATGCATTAGGCAAAATACTCCTGCAGCGGCCTCACTTCGAGGCTCCCCGCCTTCAGCGCCGCGATCGCTTCCGCCACCGCAGCCGCACCCGACAGCGTCGTGTAATACGGCACCTTCTGCATCAGCGTGGCTCTCCGCAGCGACTTCGAATCCGACACTGCCTTCTGGCCATCAGTCGTGTTGAAGACGATCTGTACCTGGCGGTTGCGGATGGCGTCTTCGATGTGCGGGCGGCCTTCCAGCACCTTGTTGATCTTCTGGGCGTCGACGCCGTTTTCGGCGAGGAAGCGTTGCGTGCCGGAGGTTGCCAGCACCTTGAAGCCGAGGCCGGCCAGGCGCTTCACCGCCGGCAGAATGCCCTTTTTGTCTTCGTCACGCACCGAGACGAACAGCGTGCCGGAGCGCGGCAGGTCGACGCCGGCGCCGAGCTGGCTCTTGGCGAAGGCCAGCGCGAAGTCGCGGTCGAGGCCCATGACCTCGCCGGTCGAGCGCATTTCCGGGCCGAGCAGGATGTCGACGCCGGGGAAACGGGCAAAGGGGAACACCGCTTCCTTGACCGCGATGTGGCCGGGGTTCCTGGGGTCGGGCATGGCGCCGTAATGGGCGAAGGCGTCTTCGAGTGTCTCGCCGGCCATGATGCGGGCCGCAATTTTCGCGATGGGACGCCCGATGGTCTTGGCGACGAAAGGCACGGTGCGCGAGGCGCGCGGGTTGACCTCCAGCACATAGACCGTGCTGTCCTTGATCGCGTACTGCACGTTCATCAGCCCGCCGACATTGAGCGCGCGGGCCAGGGCCGCCGTCTGGCGCTCCAGCTCGTCGACCAGCTCCGAAGGCAGCGAGTGCACCGGCAGCGAGCAGGCACTGTCGCCCGAATGGATGCCGGCCTCCTCGATATGCTCCAATATGCCGGAGACGAAAGTCGACTTGCCGTCGCAGAGGCAGTCGACATCGACCTCGATGGCGCCACTGAGATAGGTGTCGAACAGCAGCGGGTTCTTGCCCAAGAGCGTGTTGATCTGGCCGGTCTTGTCGTTGGGGTATTTCTGCTTGATGTCCTCCGGCACCAGGCCGGGCACGGTGTCGAGCAGATAGGATTGCAGCATACCCTCGTCGTGGATGATCTGCATGGCGCGGCCGCCAAGCACATAGGACGGGCGCACGACCAAGGGGAAGCCGAGCTCGCCGGCAACGAGGCGGGCCTGCTCGACCGAATAGGCGATGCCGTTCTTCGGCTGGGTCAGGCCGAGCTTGTGCAGCAGCTTCTGGAAGCGGTCGCGGTCTTCGGCCAGATCGATCATGTCGGGCGAGGTGCCGAGGATCGGGATGCCGGCCTTCTCCAGCGCATCGGCGAGCTTCAGCGGTGTCTGGCCGCCGAACTGGACGATGACGCCGACCAGCTCGCCTGAAGCCTGTTCGGCGCGCAGGATCTCCAGCACGTCTTCCGCCGTCAGCGGCTCGAAATAGAGCCGATCGGAGGTGTCGTAGTCGGTCGACACGGTCTCGGGGTTGCAGTTGATCATGATCGCTTCATAGCCGGCGTCGCGCAGCGCAAAGGCCGCATGGCAGCAGCAATAGTCGAACTCGATGCCCTGGCCGATGCGGTTGGGGCCGCCGCCGAGGATGACGACTTTTTTCCGCGACGAGACCTGCGCCTCGTTGGCCAGCGCGCCGGCGAACGGAACTTCATAGGTCGAGTACATGTAGGCGGTGGGCGAGGCGAACTCGGCCGCGCAGGTGTCGATGCGCTTATAAACCGGATGAACGTCGAGCTTTTCGCGAATCTTCGCAATCACTTCGACGTCTGTTTTCGTCAATGACGCGAGGCGGGCGTCCGAGAAACCCATCGCTTTCAGCATGCGCAGATTGACGGCGTCCTCGGGGATGCCGTGCTCGCGGATGCGGGCCTCCATGGCGACGATGCCGGCGATCTGCTCGAGGAACCACGGGTCGATCTTGCACATGGCGTGCACGTCTTCCAGCGAGGTGCCCATGCGGATTGCCTGCGCCACCATGCGCAGCCGGTCGGGCGTCGGCGTGCCCAATGCGGCGCGGATGGCGTTGCGGTCGTCGGCATGATTGGCGGTCGCGGCACCATAGCCGAGGCCGGGGATCTCGATCTCGTCGAGGCCGGTGAGGCCGGTCTCCAGTCCACGCAGGGCTTTCTGCAGCGATTCCTGAAAGGTGCGGCCGATGGCCATGACTTCGCCGACCGACTTCATGGCGGTGGTCAGCACCGGCTCGGCGCCGGGGAATTTCTCGAAGGCAAAACGCGGGATCTTCGTCACGACGTAATCGATCGACGGCTCGAAGGAGGCAGGCGTGGCGCCGCCGGTGATGTCGTTCTCCAGCTCGTCCAGCGTGTAGCCGACGGCGAGCTTTGCGGCGATCTTGGCGATCGGGAAACCGGTCGCCTTCGAAGCCAAGGCAGATGAGCGCGAGACGCGCGGGTTCATCTCGATGACCACCAGGCGGCCATCGGCCGGGTTGACGGCGAACTGCACGTTGGAGCCGCCGGTCTCGACGCCGATCTCGCGCAGCACCGCGATCGAGGCGTTGCGCATCATCTGGTATTCTTTGTCGGTGAGCGTCAGGGCAGGGGCGACGGTGATCGAGTCGCCGGTGTGCACGCCCATCGGGTCGATGTTCTCGATCGAGCAGACGATGATGCAATTGTCCGCCTTGTCGCGGACGACCTCCATCTCATACTCCTTCCAGCCGAGCACGCTCTCCTCGATCAGCACTTCGGTGGTCGGCGAGGCGTCGAGGCCGGACTGGACGATCTCGTAGAATTCGGCGCGGTTGTAGGCGATGCCGCCGCCGGTGCCGCCCATGGTGAAGGACGGGCGGATGATGGCGGGCAGGCCAACATGGTCGAGCGCCTGCGCCGCGATCGCCATGCCATGGCTGATGTAGCGCTGCTTGCGGTCGCCTTCGCCGAGGTTCCAGCGGGTTTCCAGCGCGTCGAGCGCGGCGTCGAGATCGGCGGGGGCCTCGGCCTTGACCGCGGCGCGCTCGGCCTCATGCGTCTTGCGGTCGGTGTTCTTGACGTCGGTGGCGTTGGCCAGCATCGACTTCGGCGTTTCCAGCCCGATCTTCTTCATCGCCTCGCGAAACAGCGCGCGGTCCTCGGCCTTGTCGATGGCCGTTGCATCGGCGCCGATCATCTCGACATTGTAGCGCTCGAGCACGCCCATGCGGCGCAGCGACAAAGCGGTGTTGAGCGCGGTCTGGCCGCCCATGGTCGGCAGCAGTGCGTCGGGCCGTTCCTTGGCAATGATCTTGGCGACGACTTCAGGCGTGATCGGCTCGATATAGGTGGCATCGGCCAGTTCCGGGTCGGTCATGATGGTGGCCGGGTTGGAATTGACCAGGATGACGCGAAAACCCTCTTCCTTCAGCGCCTTGCAGGCCTGGGTGCCGGAATAGTCGAACTCGCAGGCCTGGCCGATGACGATGGGGCCGGCCCCGATGATCAGGATCGACTTGATGTCAGTGCGTCTTGGCATGTCATAGGTCCGTTTGGCGGGCGGCTTGCACAAAAAACCGGGACGGGAAGACCCGGCCGGTTGTGCTCGCGATTCTGGTATCAGGCTAGGAGGGCCTTATAGGGAAGAGTTTGACTGATGTAACCCCGAAAATGAGGGATTGGGCAGTAGGGCAGTAGGGCAGTAGGGCAGTAGGGCAGTAGGGCAGTAGGGCAGTAGGATGGCTTCGTGCGCCTTCTAAAACATACTGCCTTACTGCCCTACTGCCTTACTCCCCTAAATTCTAATCCCCCAGCGCCAGCTGATCCGTGATCTCGAAGCGTTCGGACACGCCGACGCGGATCATGTTCAGGCTGCCTTCGCGGGTGAAGCGGAAGTCGCTGGGCGCGTCGGAGCCTGCCGGCTGGCCGGCGACGAAGGAGATGATACGCGTGCCGCCGTCTGGCCAGGTGATCGTGACGTCGGCCTTGTCGCTGCCCTTGCGCACGACGCTGACCGCGCAACGCGTCATCGGTTCGCCGACATAGCGGGCACACGGAATTTCATTGGCGGCATGGCCGGACGGCGGTTCCAGCCGCGCGACGGTCTGCGAGTCAGGTGGCGGGGCAGTGGATGCCCGGGCCGCGACCGGCTCTTCGATCTCGCCGGTCGTCGGGTTTTCCTGCGCAGCGAAAGCCAGGCCGTAGGCATCCTGCATGGCCGTCCGGCCGATTTCGGCGGCTGATTTCTGCGTGCTTTCGGCGCCGGTCACCGGATCGGCGCCGCCAAGCCGCGCCGTCAGGTCGGGCGGTGGCTGTGGCTGTGCAGGGATATCCGAGCCGGTGGCGACAGCATCCGCGCTGTTTGCCGCGGCGGGTGCATCGGCCGGTTTTGTCTCGCCTTCGACATAGGGGGCCGGATTGAGCGGGATGAGGTAGCGCGCCGGCGCCCATCCGCTGGCCTTCGGATCGTCGGATTCAACCTTGCACCACTGATGGCCGTCAATGTCGTTGCAACCGAGATTTTTCACACGCGCACCACTGGCCAGGCGTGTCTCGGTCTTGCCGATCGGCGATGGCTTGGTGCGGAGATTGAGAAGATCATCCGGCGCCAGGCCGGTCACGATGGAGATGACGAGTTCCGGCGCCTCTTCGGCCATCTCTTCAGCCATAGTGGGGGCAATGGCCAGCCATGCCGCCATCAGCAGCGGCACAGCAATCAGCGCATGCAGGGTTGTTCGGAGCGTAACTGTGCGCCTCATCATTTGGCCGTGCGCGGATACTCAAAGACACCATGCCGCGACGGATCGAGCCCGCCGCATGCCCGGCCGGTTTTATAAGGGACGACGCGCCGCCATGTAAGTCCGAAAATTCGACCGCCGTTTCGCCTGTGCCAGCCCACCCACCAGACGGTGAGCCAGTTCAGCCGGGCGGCACGAACGCGGTGCGTTCAGCCTGAGGCATGAGCAAGCTCAGCCTGACATAAATCCGGTCCTGAGCCCGTGAGCCCATTCCGGCCGGCCCGCTTGTTCGGCCTGTCTGGCCGCGGCCTCATGGTCGTAGTCGACGGCGATGGCCTCGAAGCGGTCGGGCCGGTCGCCACCACCCAAGGTGACGATGCCATAGCGCGCATGCGGCGAGCCCTGTTCGGAGACATGCGCCGGCGGCGTCGAATCGTCGTAGGCGGGGCAGCCGATGCTGCCCGGATTGAAGATGACGGGACCATCGGGGATGCGGATCAGTTCCGGGCGGTGGCTGTGGCCGCACAGCGCGATGCGGTAGGCGGGGTCGAGCACCTTCAGCCGGCGCCGGATTGCCGCCAGCGGCGCGCGCACCAACTGGCCATTGACGATCGTATCGGCGAGATATTTCTCGTCGTGGTCGGGGCGGGCGTGGAAGGCGATGACGCCGGGAGTGATCTCCAGCGTCAGCGGCTGGGCGAAAAGCACCTGGCGCTGTGCCTCGGTCAGCCGCTCCTGCGCATAGACATCGGAGGCCCACATGGTCTCATCGGCCGGGTCGGCGGCGACGCGGCGGTCGTGGTTGCCGCGCACCGTCGGCAGGTTCAGCGCCTGCAGCCGTTCCATCGTTTCACGCGGCCACAGCGGGCCGGAAACGCTGTCGCCGAGATTGACGGTCAGATTCGCGCCGCCGCGCAGACGCAAATCCTCAAGCACGGCGTCCAGCGCCAGCACATTGCCATGGATATCGGCGAGGACGGCGATGCGCATAAGGGGAGCTCCGTGGATGAGGCAGCGTTCCCCTCCCCGTTTCGCGGGGGCGAGGAACACCTCAGGCGTGGATTTCGATATCGTGGCCGCCGACCGCCGGCAAAGCGGGATCGTCGCCTGCCGCGGCGATGACGCTGTCGAGCAGGCCGGGGAAGCGGGCGTCGAGATCGGCGCGGCGCAGCGTGATCATGCGGTTGGTTCCGACCACCTCGGCGCGGGTGACGCCGGCCTCGCGCAGTTTGGCCAGGTGGTAGCTCAGATTGGTCTTCGAGCCGAGATCGAGGAACTGGCTGCAGTTCAGCGGCACGCCTTGCTTGCTGGCGAGATAGCGCACGATGGCGAGCCGGGTCGGGTCGCCGAGCACGCCAAGCACGATCGGCAGGCTGATCTGGTCCGTATTGGGGTGTGGCAAGGTCATGGCTCGAAACTAAGCACAGTCGGGGCCGATTTCAACGCATCCGTCCTTTTGTGCCCGTACACACTGTTTCTCCGCTTCGCGACCGTGCTGACCGACCGTGCTGACACAGTGCTGTCAGGAGGGTTCTGCTATTTTCCCCTGACTTCATTGACATCATGCCCTGTTATGTCCAATTGTTCAATAACTTTTGAACTAAGGATATCAGCCATGGACAAGCGCCTCTTCTGGCTTGCGCTCGGATCGTTCACGATCTCGACCGAAGGCTTTGTCATCTCCAGCCTTCTGCCCGATATCGCGGCAGACGCCGGCATCTCCATTCCGCTGGCCGGCACGCTGATCACCGCCTTCGCACTCGCTTACGCGGTCGGTACGCCGATCCTGGCGACGCTGACCGGCGAATGGGACCGGCGCCGCGTCATCCTGTGGACGCTGGTGTTCTTCGTCCTCGGCAACATCGCCGCCGCCCTGAGCTCCTCCTTCGAACTGCTGCTGATTGCGCGCATCGTCATGGCGCTGTCGTCGGGCCTGTTCGCCGCAACCGCGCAAGGAACCGCGGTGGCGCTGGTCGATGACCATCACCGGGCGCGTGCCATCGCCGTCGTCGTCGGCGGCACGACAGTGGCCGTTGCGGTCGGCGCACCGCTCGGCGCCCTCGTTGCGGCCTTCGCCGGCTGGCGCGGCACCTTCTATGCCATCGCCGGGCTCGGTGCGCTTGCCGGTGCGATCCTGTGGTACCGACTGCCGCAGGGCATCGTTGGCACCAGGCTGCCCTTGAAGCGCAGGCTGGCGGCTGCGATGCGTCCAGGCGTGATGCCGATCCTTTTGACGACAGTGCTGGCGCTGATCGGCGCCTTCACCGTCTTTGCCTATGTCGCGCCATTGGCCATCGAGGGCGGCGGGCTCAGCCAGATCGCGCTGCCCGGCATGCTGCTCGCCTTCGGCGTCGGCGCCGTCATCGGCAACATTGCCGGCGGCCAGGCAGCCGATCGGTTTGGCGCGACGCATACCGTTGGCTGGTCGCTGGCGCTGAGCGCCGCCATGCTGGTCTTGCTGTCGGTCATACCGACCTTCCTGCCGCACCATATTGCCGGGCCGGCGCTGATGGCGATGATGGTGCCGTGGGGCATCGTCGGCTGGGCGTTCCCACCAGCGCAGGCGAGCCGCATCATCAAGCTGGCGCCCGATGCCGCCCCGATCGTGCTGTCGCTCAACGCCTCGGCGCTTTATCTCGGCGTGGCGCTGGGCGCCGTGGTCGGTGGTGCGGTGCTGCGCTACGGCGCGCCGGCCGATCTCGGCCTGGTCGCCGCGATCTTCCCGATCATCGCGCTGGGCATCGTACTGGCCGGCCGTTGGGTGGCCCGGCCGGCCGCCATGCCGGCTGAGTAGGTCCTGTTGGCAACGCCGGCCCAACGCCTCAGGGCGTGGCCGGCGGCAGATCGAAATCCAGCGCGGCGATCTCATCCAGAGCCGCGCGTAGCCTTTCCGCCTTGTCCTTGCCGGCCACGTCCTCGAAACGCTGCTGGGCGATGTGCCACAGCTTCATCGCCTCATCGAGCTTGACCAGACCCTGCGGCGTCAACCGCACGCGCTTGATGCGGCGGTCGTCCGGGTCGGCGAAGGTCTCGACATAGCCGTCGCGGATCAGCGGCTTCAGCGTATGGCCGAGCGCCGACAGGTCCATGATCAGCGACGCGGCGATGGCGCCCATCGCCGGCTCGTCGCCGATATGGATCTGGTAGAGCAGGCCCTGCTGCGTGGCCTTCAGGCCCGAAGGAGCCATGACATCATCATAGAACTGGCCGAGCTTGCGCGCCGCTCGACGCAGCATAGCGTTGTTGCAGAGGGTCAGGCCGGGCAGGGTGTCCTTTGACATGATGGGTCCTTGGCGCCGACGAATGATATCCGGCCGCTGCCTCCCAAATAATCCTCGTTACGATCATTGACAAGATAGTGGCATATGCCTATTTCGCCATTAGTGGTATATGCCACTAATTGAAATCAGATGGCTTTGCCGGCAAGGCGAGGGTGATTGCCCACGGTGCCGGCGGCCAGGTCGAAACGAAGCAAATCAGTCGAAGAAGGAACAGGACAATGAGTGGACAGAGCAACAAGGGCACGGCGGTCGTCACCGGTGCTTCGGCGGGCATCGGCGCGGTCTATGCGGACCGGCTGGCAGGGCAGGGCTACGATTTGGTGCTGGTGGCGCGGCGCGCCGACCGGCTGGAAGAACTGGCCGAGAAGCTGCGTTATGCCTACGGCCGCAAGGTCAGCGTGATCAGCGCCGATCTCGCCGACGACAATGACGTCCGTCGCGTCGAGCAGGCAGTATCAGCCGACGAGAGCGTGACGCTGCTGGTCAACAATGCCGGCATTGGTGGTGCGCAGGTGGTGGCGACGGCAGACGCCGATGCGGCCGAGCGCATGATCAAGGTCAATGTCATCGCCTTGACACGCCTGACCCGCGCCGTGCTGCCGGGGTTTTTGGCGCGCAACCGTGGCGCTGTCGTCAACATCGCCTCGGTGCTCGCCTTCGACACCTCGTTCGGCGGGATCTACAGCGGCACCAAGGCCTACGTCGTCAACTTCACCGAGGCCCTGCAGCGCGAGGTCGCGGGTACCAAGGTGAAGGCCCAGGTGGTGCTGCCCGGCGCGACCCGGACGGATTTCTGGGAAATTGCCGGCAGCGATATCGACCAGCTTCCGAAGGAAATCATCATGACGGCCGACGATCTGGTCGATGCCGCACTTGTCGGCCTGGCCAAGGGCGAAGCCGTTACCGTGCCGGGGCTTGCCGACGCCGCCAAGCTCGACACGTTCCTTGGCGCACGGCAGGCCTTCTACGGCAGCCTGCACGCCGACAAGCCAGCGGCACGCTACGCGGCTTGAAGCAAGGCGTGGCGGTTGGCATTACGCCGACCGCCACATCGGGACGATCGAGGCGGCCAGCACCAGTGCCAGCACGATGTTGAGCGCGCGCCATTGCCATTCGGTCTTGAGCAGCCGGGCAAGCAGCATGCCGGCCACGCACCACAGCGACAGCGAGGCGGCGGCCGCGAGGCCGAAGGTGGCGCCGAGCAGCAGCGCGAGTTGCATCGGCCCGCTGGCCAGGGCCGCGAACGAGGCTGCGGCGCCCAGCCCCATCGCCCAGCCCTTGGGGTTCATCCATTGGATGCCGGCGCCGCCGAGAAAGCTGTTCGGTCTGGCCATGGTCACATCCAGATTGGGCGGTCCGCTGCGACCGATCTTGATCGCCAGCCAGACGAGATAGAGCGAGCCGATGACCTTCATCGCCAGCTGCAGCGAGGGCACGGCAAGCAGCAGGCCGGCGAGCCCGGCGGCAGCGGCACCCGTCACCGTGGCAAGGCCAGCGGCGCTGCCGACCAGCAAGGGCACGGAACGGCGAAAGCCGAACTGCGCGCCGGACGCGGTCGACAGGGTCGTGGCGATGCCGGGCGTGGTGGTGGCAACGATGGCAAACAGGACGAGAGGGATGATGGGCTCGAACATGCAGCTTCCTCTGTGGGACCGCCATCGTAGCCGTGCACTAACTTCAGTAAATGCAATGTTTGCTATGCTTGGCATTAGGATACATAATGCCAAGCATGATCCGAAATCTCGACATGGCGCTGATCCGCACCTTCGTGACCGTCGCCGACAAGGCCAGCATGACGGCGGCGGCCAATGCGCTGCACCTGACGCAAGGTGCTGTCAGCCAGCAGGTCAAGCGGCTCGAGGAGGCGCTCGGTTCCAGCCTGTTTGAGCGCGATCGGCGCGGCTTGCGGTTGACGCGTGCCGGCGAACAGCTGTTCGGCAAGGGCAAGCGTCTGCTTGGCCTCAATGACGAAATCTGGGCCGAAATGGCAGGTACGCCGATGGCCGGGCAGGTGCGGCTCGGCGTGCCTTACGACCTTGTCGGCACCTTGCTGGCGCCGGTGCTGAAAACCTATGCCGAGACCTATCCGCAGGTCGAGATATCGTTGGTCTGCGCCTCGTCGCCGGAACTGACTGCTGCCCTTGCGGCCGGGACCATCGACCTTGCGGTGATCGAGGAACGCGTCGGTCCGTCGGCGGGCGAATGCCTTGCCATCGACCGGCTGGTCTGGGTCGGCGCCAAGGGCGGCGTTGCCCGCGCCAAGCGGCCGCTGCCGGTGTCGATCGTCGCCGACACCTGCGCTTTCCGCCCAGCGGTGCTGGCGGCGCTCAGCGAGCATGGGCTGGAGTGGCGCACAGTGTTCGAAAACGGCAACATCGACGCGACGACGGCGACGGTGCGGTCGGACCTTGCGGTGACCACATGGCTGGCCTCCACGGTGCCGGCCGATCTCGACATATTGCCATCTGAGTCAGGCCTGCCGCCGCTGCCGAATTTCTCGATCAACCTGCATTTGCCAAGGCATGGAGTCGGCCCGGCGGCGAAGGAATTCGCACGCCATATCCGCGATGGGCTGGCGCGGCGGCCGCAGGCGGCTTGAGCCAGGCAGAACTTGGTTTCCTCTCCCCCACATTCGTGGGGGAGAGGAAATCGGTGCTGGCTACTTCCAATTCCTGCGCCGCTCGAGCTCGGCCTCCGACGGCTCGCCTGTGACAAACGACCCAACCTTGATCTCGCCTGATCGTTCGTAGGTCGCCATGATGACGCCGGTGCTGGAGGCTTGCGACTTGATAAGCTTGAAGGCGGCCGGCATCGTGCCATCGCCGAACAGCCGCTTGCCCTTGCCCAGCAATAGCGGGAAGATCATCAGCCGGATCTCGTCGATCAGCCCGTTGGCGAGCAAGGTCTGGATCAGATTGCCCGATCCCTGGATGAGCAAGTCAGGTCCATCCTCCTGCTTGAGGCGGCGCAACGTCGCGACGATATCCGGCCCAAGCGATTGCGTGTTCTGCCAGGTCAGGGTGTCAGGCCGATGCGTCGCCACATATTTGGTCGCAGGGTTGAAGGCATCCGCGATCGGATCTTTCTGATACGGCCAGTACGCGGCGAAGATGTCGTAGGTTCTGCGGCCGAGCAGCAGGGCGAAGGGTTTGGAGAAGAGTTCATCCATTGCCACGCCCGCCACCTCGTCAAAGTAGTGGAAGGTCCAGCCGCCGAACTTAAAGCCGCCGACCGGGTCCTCTTCCGGACCGCCGGGCGCCTGCATGACGCCGTCGAGGCTGACGAATGTCGCAGCGATGATCTTTCTCATTCCAATCTCCCGTTTCTTCAACCCACGCCGTCGTGGCCGGACTTCAACCCAAGGACGGGCGACCGCCTACCGGTCCGACAGGACATGTGAAATTTTGGCAAGCCACCGTCATTTGCGAGGTCCGGTGCGCGGTCTGGCGTCGATATTTTTCGACGAGAACCAGACATCGCCGAAGATCGCGGTGGCGGTGCGGTCCGGCGCCTTGTCCTGCACCAGCCAGATAGAGCGGCTGCTCGCGGCCTGCTCGCGCGTCGGGATCGTCGCCGCAGGGTCGGCAATCGAGGCGCCGACACAGGGAATGAACCACGATCGCATGAACGGATCGCAGGCGAAGCCGTTTTCGGTGCGGGTCACCATCACCGCCAGCGGGACGCGCTCGGCCGGGCGCCAGGGAAAGATCATGCGGCCGCGTGGCCGCAACGCCTTCAGCCACCCAGCCGGCGGTGCAGCAACGCCCGCATTGACATAGATGATGTCGGATGCCGGCAACGGCGTCGTCACGGCATCGCCATGGATGACAGTCGCATTGCCATAGGTTTCGAGATTTTGTCGCGCCAGATCGGCCAGCTTTTCGTCGAGTTCGAAAGCGTTGACGGTGCCGCCGGGCGACACCAGCCGGGCCAGCACGGCGGTGTAGTAGCCGGTGCCGGCCCCGATATGGCAAACGGCTTCGCCGGGTTTTGGTGCGAGCTTTCCGATCCACATGGCGTGCAGGAACGGCTCGCCATTGTTGATGCCCTTGTCGTCGTCGAGCGCCACCAGCACGTTCTGGTAGATGTGGGCCGGATCGGCGCTCGGCGTCGTGACCTTGCCGTTGCCGGCGATGATCGTCCACGGTCCGGGACCGAGAAACGCTTCGCGCGGCACCTCGCCGAAAACCGTCTCCAGGCGCGGATCGGGCGAGGAGGCGTTGGCGGCCATCAGCCGCGCGTAGAATTTCCTGATGTCTTCGATCCGGGTCATGATGCCGGAGAACATAGCGCGGATTGCCGATTTGTCGCGAGGCTACCCTCTGCGCAGAGGGCAGCCGGCTCTCGGCGAGGCGGCGCTCAGCCGACCCCGAATATGGTATCGTAAAGCAGCTTGAAGTTAAGCACCAGGATGATCGCGGCAACCACCCAGGCAAGGGCTGCGACGCCGCGCGGAATGGCGAGGTTGCCCATCTTCTTCTTGTCTGAGACGAACTGTACCAGTGGGACGACCGCGAAGGGCAACTGCATCGACAGGATCACCTGGCTGAACACCAGCAACTGGCCGGTGCCCTTTTCGCCATAGAGCGCGGTGACGATCACCACCGGGACGATGGCGAGGCCGCGCGTCAGGAGCCGGCGTGCCCAGTTGGGAATGCGCAGGCGCAGGAAGCCTTCCATGATGATCTGGCCGGCAAGCGTTGCGGTCACCGTCGAGTTCAGGCCGGATGCCAGCAGAGCGACGGCGAACAGGATCGATGCGATGCTGAGGCCGAGCAGCGGCGACAGCAGCTCGAAGGCCTGGCTGATTTCGGCGACATCCTGGTGGCCGGTGTTGTGGAAGGCGACCGCCGATACGATCAGGATCGAGGCGTTGACGAACAAAGCCAGCATCAGGGCGATGGTCGAGTCCGTCGTTGCCCATTTGATGGCGTCGCGCTTGCCCTTGTCGGTGCGTTCATAGGCGCGGGTCTGCACGATCGAGGAGTGCAGATAGAGATTATGCGGCATGACGGTGGCGCCGATGATGCCGATGGCGATGTAGAGCATCGCCGGATTTGTGACGATTTCCGACGACGGCACGAACATGGCATGCAGGATCGAGCCGGCCGGCGGGGCGGCGACGAAGATTTGGATGGCGAAGCAGCTGAAGATGATGATCAAAAGCGCGATGACGAAGGCTTCGAGATAGCGGAAGCCCTTGTTCATCAGCAGAAGCACGAGGAAGGCGTCGAGCGCCGTCAGCATCGCGCCGCCGATCAGAGGAATGCCGAACAGAAGCTGCAGCGCGATCGCCGTGCCGATGACCTCGGCCAGGTCGCAAGCGATGATGGCCAGCTCGCAGGCGATCCACAGCACGAAGTTGACCGGACGCGGATAATAGGCGCGGCAGGCCTGGGCAAGGTCGCGGCCGGTGGCGATGCCGAGCCGTGCTGCCAGCGCCTGCAGCAGGATCGCCATCAGGTTGGACAGCATGATGATGAACAGCAGCGTGTAGCCGAACTGCGCGCCGCCGGCGAGGTCGGTCGCCCAGTTGCCTGGGTCCATATAGCCGACCGAGACCATGTAGCCGGGACCCATGAAGGCGAACAGGCGACGGAACCAGACGCCCGAATTCGGCACCGCGATGGAGGAATTGACTTCGCGCAGGCTGGGCTGTTCGTCCTCGTCGGGCCCGGCGAACCGCCATGAGGAACGGGAGGCTGTGGCTTCGGCTTCGGACATGAGGGGAGGCTTTCCGCGAAACTGGGCGATGTTCCCTTAAGCTATGCCACGGCTCAACATTATGCAATATGCTATATTTCATTGTTCGTGCTTTTTATTGAGCTGCTGCCAATGTGCGAAAGGGGGCCGGCGGTTGCGCCTGTGGGGGAATGCAAATAAACGGCCTGAAGAATCAGAGCCCGTGCTATAAAAGCAGCGACGGCTAAAACTCCGAGGAGGAGCGCGTAGTGGCGCTGAAGAACAGACCAGTCCCGCGCGAGCCACTGCCTGACGCCAACGTCCATTCGGAGGGCTTCCGGCAGACGCGCGAAGCGCGCCGCAGCGCGCTGGTCGAGGACTATGTCGAGTTGATCGCCGACCTGATCGAGGACGGCAACGAGGCGCGCCAGGTCGACATCGCAGCAAGGCTTGGCGTTGCCCAGCCGACCGTGGCCAAGATGCTGAGCAGGCTGTGCGCCGACGGTCTGGTGTCGCGAAAACCCTATCGCGGCGTGTTCCTGACCGATGCCGGGCGCAAGGTCGCGGAGGAAAGCCGCATCCGCCACCACACGGTGGAAGCCTTTTTGCGCTCGCTCGGCGTCAGTGCCGAAACGGCGCGCATCGATGCCGAGGGTATCGAGCATCATGTCAGCGCCGAGACGCTGGAAGCTTTTCGGAAGGCGATGACGGCGGCGCGCTGAGCCGCACCCGCCGCCGGATTTCCACTGCCTCCGGAACCCTCGCACGCCAAGCACGTTGCTTCTGACACCCGCGCAAGTCGCGCGGCAAGGGAGGAAGCGATGGGCGTTGAACAGGCACCGACCGCAAAGGGCAAGCAAGCGGCCAAGGGACTGAAACAGGCGGCGGCGAAGGACGAGCGCAAGACCGAGGCCGAAACCGGCCATCCGCTGAAAAAGGGCGCGGCGCGTTTCGAGGAGCGTTCGAAGAGCTCCGACGGCAAGAGTGCCGGCGCCAAGCAGAAAGATTAGACGTCTGTCAGGCCGACGTCAGCGGTTTTGGGTGAAAGCCGTCGGTCGAGACGTGGTGGCGCTTCAGCAAACCGTTCTCTCACTCGCGGACATCCTGCACCCAGCTGCGCGGGTGGCCGTCGACGCGGAACTGGAAGATGAAATAGGGCGGGATGCAGGTGCCCTTGCCGGCCTTTGCTTGCGCCAGATCGTCATAGCCGGCCGTGCAGATATAGTCCTCGCGGCAGGGGTGGGCCTTGTCGCAGGCGCGCAGGCCGGCGATCTTGGTGAACTCCTTCGTGCAGAATTTGTGGTCCTTGCCCGAGGCGATGCAGTCGTTGAAGCCGGTCTTGGCCAGACGCCCGCACGTCGCCTCGTAGGGAAGCTTGTCGCAGCTTGCCTTGCGCAGCATGCCGCCGGGAAAGCCGCCGGTCTTCTGCTGCGGATTGTCGTAGCGCTGGCGCGCGGCACCATAGCCGGCGAGCTTCACCAAGGGTTTCTTGTCCCTTGCCGGGTCGATGGCGCAGGCCTTGGCGGTGGCCGGCGACAGGCGGCAATACTGGTCGTTACCCCAGGTCGACATTTTGATCTCGCCGAACTCGACGGGATCACCTACCGCCGTGCCGGCCTCGCTGACGCAGGTGCCGAAGCCCGGATGGATGGCGCTTTCATGGACGCCAGCGCAGCGCAGGCCCGCGCCGCAGCTCCAGTCCTTGAAGCTTGGATCCTCGCCGCGATAGCAGATCGAGCCCCAGCCATTGTAGAGGTCGGTGCCTTTCAGCGCCGCGGCATATTTCGCATCAGGTCGGGCGGCGAAGCCTCTGACGAAATCCGGATGGCCGCCGGCGGCGAACTGCTCGACGATGGCGCGGCGGCGCGGCAGGTCGGCGAAGAAGACGGCCGAGCCCGGCACGAAGACGGCGTTGCGGCGCGGCTCGCTGGCCAGATCGGCGCCGGTGTAGTGGAAACCGGCTATGCCATGGGTCTGATGGCAGCCGGTGCAGCTCATCTCGTTGAGTCGCAATTCGAAGCCGGCCACCGACTTGATGGTCGAGAGCGTGTTGCCTTTGGCGACATAGTCCCTGAGCGCCTTGTCGATGTCGGCATCGTCGACCAGCCCGTAGGCGATGTTGTTCTGCGACCGGCTCAGCCCGCCCGGTGCGACGGAGACGGCGCTTTTGGCCAGGAACTTTTCGTCGATCACCAGCCGGCCATGATCGAGATCATAGATGTTGCGGTCGGTGAGCAGCCATTTGGCGAAGGACGGCTTGTCGGCCAGCACAATGGCACGGTCGATCTGGTTTTCCATCTTCGCTTCATAGAAGCTTGATATAGCCGGATCCCATTTGAAGATCTTCAGCAGGTACTCGGCGTGGCCGCCGAAATCGCGCCGCGTCGAGGCCGACAGCCTGAGCACCTGCATGTTGAGTTCGAGCCGCATGATCTGCGACGAATTCAGCATGGCGCCCGACAGCGGCCCTTCGTCGGAACGCAGCCAGGCGGCAAGCTGGTCGGGCGGCAGGTCTTTTTTCCCGGCGGCAAGCCAGCGCTGGGCAACATCGGCGCAGGACACGTCGGTGGCAGCAGGCAAATCCTTCGAGGCGCGCGCTTGTGCCTGCCTGGGCTTGGCGTTGAACACCAGGCTCATGGTCAGCGGCAGGCGCGAGGAAATGCGCTGGCCCGCCTTTCCCTTGGCCGGTTTTTCCGCGACCGAATAGTGGAAGCGGTAGATCAGCCGGATCTCGCCGCATTCGGTGTGGCCGAGATAGCCGCGATCCATGCGGTTGACGACGCCGGTGAGATCCAGCGTCGAGCCGTCATCATCGATGTATTTCGGATTGAACTTCTGGCTGGTGTCCTTCGACTTCGCCATGGCAGCGACATAGGGGTCGGGACTGGTCTTCGGCTCGTCCGCGATCTGCTGCTTGACTGTGTCGCGCACCGTAGCCAGTGCCGGCACCGAAAACAGACCGCGATTGTCGACCTCGCGGGTGAGGCCGAGTGCCGGTCCGAGCAGACGGCTGATCGACAGGCCGCCGCGCTCGAGCGCCTGCAAGGTGGCGGGGTCGGTGACGGCAACGCTGGAATCGAGCGTCACCGCGCCGGCGGCCGGCGTGCCGAGACAAAACAACGCCGCAATCAGCGACAGGAACGAACCGATCGTCCTCAAGCCCAACACATCCCCATTGTGCGGGCAATGCTACAGGCCTCGCGCACTCTCGACCAGAGCGCTGAGGCCGCCATGCCAGCACCGCTGCGGTCTGGAAAAATGCTGTGACTTGGCGCAACCATTGGGATAATTGTTTGTTGGGTTGAGCCCCGGAACAACGGGGAAGTTCGCAGCGCGAGGAGTTGCCATGCTCTGGAAGGGCCGTCGTCAGAGTGACAATATCGAGGACGACCGCAGCGACAGCGGCGGCGGCGGAATCGGTGGCGGCAGCCCTGGTCAGTTCCGCATCCCGATCGGCGGCCGTGCCGGTGGCGGTGGCAGCATCTTCCTTGTCATCCTGGTCGTGCTGGCCGGATGGTATTTCGGCTTCGATCCGTCGACGATCCTGGGTGGCGGCGACGGCGGCCTGCTGCCCGGCGGTGGCGGCCAGATCACCGACAACAGCGGCGGTGGCCAGGACAGCGGCGCCGGTACGCCCGCCAATGACGAGATGAAGCAGTTTGTGGCGACCGTGCTGGCCGAGACCGAGGACACCTGGACCGGTATCTTCAAATCGCAGGGCCTGACCTATGAGGACCCGAAGCTGGTGCTGTTTTCCGGCCAGGTCCGCTCGGCCTGCGGCTTTGCCTCCGCGGCGGCCGGACCATTTTATTGTCCCGGCGACCACAAGGTCTATCTCGACATGACCTTCTTCCAGCAGCTCGACCAGCAGTTTGGCGCTTCGGGCGAATTCGCCCGCGCCTATGTGATCGCGCATGAGGTCGGCCACCACGTCCAGAACCTGACCGGCATCATGTCCAAGTTCAACCAGATGCGGCAAGGCATGAGCGAAGCCGACGCCAACCAGATGTCGGTACGCATCGAGCTTCAGGCCGACTGCTTCGCCGGCGTGTGGGCCCACTACACCGCGCAGAAGGGCATATTGGAGCAGGGCGACATCGAGAGCGCTCTGAACGCCGCCAAGCAGATTGGCGACGACACGCTGCAGAAGAAGACGCAGGGCTATGTCGTGCCGGAAAGCTTCAACCACGGCACCTCGCAGCAGCGGCAGACCTGGCTGGCGCGCGGCTACAAGAGCGGCAAGCTTTCGGATTGCAACACGCTGAGCGGCCCGATTTGACGAGACTGTTTCCCGAGATGACCTGACGGCCAAGACGCCGTCAGGGGATGTCAGGATGAAAGAATTCGGCCTGTTCCCTTATTGTTCCTTGCGGCCGGCTCGCCTATAAGGTGCGTCCGCCTGCGCCCCAGGGCGAGCAGAGGAGCTTGACCCATCATGATCGACCCCAAAACCGCCAGACGGGGCCTTGCGCTCGTCTTCACCACGCTGCTGCTCGACATTATCGGCTTCGGCATGATCATGCCGGTGCTGCCGGCCTATCTCCGGGAATTGACCGGGGTCAGCATCAGCGGAGCGGCGATCGAAGGCGGCTGGCTATTCTTCGTCTATGCGGCGATGCAGTTCTTCTTCGCGCCCATCATGGGCGGCTTGAGCGATCGGTTCGGACGCCGGCCGATCCTGCTCGCCTCGGTGCTGACGTTTTCCATCGACAATCTGATCTGCGCCGTCGCCTGGTCCTATCCGATGCTGTTCATCGGGCGCGTGCTGGCCGGCATTTCGGGCGCCAGCTATTCGACGACATCGGCCTTCATCGCCGACATTTCGAACGATGAGAACCGGGCGAAGAATTTCGGCCTGCTCGGGATCGCCTTTGGTGTCGGCTTCGTCATCGGGCCGGTCCTGGGCGGACTGCTCGGCACGTTCGGACCCCGCGTGCCGTTCTATTTCGCTGCCGGGCTCGCCTTCGTGAACTTCCTGATTGCGCTGTTTTTCCTGCCGGAAACGCTCGATGACAAGCATCGCCGCCGATTCGAGTGGAAACGCGCCAACCCTGTCGGCACGCTTCTGCAGATGCGCCAATACAAGGGCATCGGCTGGATCGGGCTCACCTTCTTCCTGATGACGCTCGGCCACATGATGTATCCGGCGGTCTGGTCGTTCGTTTCCAATTATCGCTATGGCTGGAGCGAGCAGCAGATCGGTTTCTCACTCGGCGCCTTCGGCCTGTGCGGAGCGATCGTCATGGCGACGGTGCTGCCGCGCGTGATCCCCAGGCTTGGCGAGTGGAAGACGGCGGTAATCGGTCTTGCCTTCACCGCGCTCAGCGCCTTCGGCTACGCCTTCGCGTCGCAAGGCTGGATGATCTATGCGGTGATCGTCGTCGGCTGTCTCGAAGCGCTGGCCGATCCGCCGCTGAGGAGCCTCGCCGCTGCCAAGGTGCCGCCTTCGGCGCAAGGCGAGTTGCAGGGTGCGATGACATCGATCTTCTCGATCACCTCGATCATCACGCCGCTGCTCTATACGGCGATCTTTTCGTGGTTCACCGGGGCAAGCGCGCCGGTGACCTTCGGCGGCGCGCCCTACCTGGTCGGCGCGTGTTTTCTTACGCTGGCGCTCATCGTCTTCGTCACCAAAGTGGTGAGGCCGGCAGCGCGCACGAATGTCACCGCCGGTGTTGCCGAAGATGGAGCACAGATATGAGCCATGACAGCCGCATCCGGTGCGAGGCTATGAGAGGTTTGCGCCGCCCCTCATTGCCCTGTTGGGCATTTCTCCCCGTATAGTGACGGGGAGAAAGACGCCGTTTTCGCTGCTTTCGCTAATCGTCGACGTTGCAATAAGACCGCCGAGGTCGCCACAGCTCCCTTCTCCCCGTTCACGGGGAGAAGATGCCGGCAGGCAGATGAGGGGCAGCGCTAACGGATCGAGTTAAGCCCGCTCGGCCAGCAATTCCTCGCCACGCTTTTCGCGGATCAAATTGACGAAGCGGCGGAACAGATAGTGCGAATCCTGCGGGCCGGGCGAAGCCTCCGGGTGATGTTGGACCGAGAACACCGGCCGACCGGTGAGCGTGATGCCGCAGTTCGAACCGTCGAACAGCGAGACGTGGGTTTCCTCGACGCCTGAAGGCAGCGAGTCGGCATCGACGGCAAAGCCGTGGTTCATCGAGACGATCTCGACCTTGCCAGTGGTGTGATCCTTGACCGGATGGTTGGCGCCGTGATGGCCCTGGTGCATCTTGGCGGTCTTGCCGCCCAGCGCCAGCGCCAGCATCTGGTGGCCGAGGCAGATGCCGAACACCGGAATGTCGGTTTTCAACAGGTCCTGGATGACAGGCACGGCATAGTCGCCCGTGGCTTCCGGGTCACCGGGGCCGTTGGAGAGGAAGATGCCGTCCGGCTGCATGGCGAGGATTTCCTCGGCACCGGTCTTGGCGGGCACCACGGTGACCTTGGCGCCAAGGCCGGCGAGCAGGCGCAATATGTTGCGCTTGACGCCGTAGTCGATGGCAACGACATGCATGGTCGGCTCGGCCTGTTCGCCAAAGCCTTCATTCCAAACCCAGGGCGTCTCGCGCCAGACCGAGGACTGGCCCGACGTGACTTCCTTGGCGAGGTCAAGCCCGATCAGGCCCGACCATGCGGCGGCGCGGCGCTTCAGATCGTCGAGGTCGAACACGCCGTCGGGCGCATGCGCGATGACGGCATTGGGCATGCCCTTTTCGCGGATCAGCGCGGTGAGCGCGCGCGTGTCGATGCCCGAGAGCGCCACGATGCCACGCTTCTTCAGCCACTGGTCGAGACCGGTGCCGGCGCGGTAGTTGGACGGGTTGGTGACATCGGCCTTGAACACGGCGCCGACGGCGCCGGCGCGGGCGGCTGGATTGAGGTCCTCGATGTCCTCGTCATTGGTGCCGATGTTGCCGATATGCGGGAAAGTGAAGGTGACGATCTGGCCGGCATAGGACGGGTCGGTGAGGATTTCCTGGTAGCCGGTGAGTGCCGTGTTGAAGCAGACTTCGGCCACGGCGGAGCCGGTGGCGCCGAGACCGCGACCTTCGATGACGGTGCCGTCGGCCAGCACCAACAGCGCGGTCGGCTTTTCTGTTGCCCAGGCGGGCGTCGAGGCGGCGGTCATCTCGGCCATGGCGGCACTCCTATCGGGTTGCGCGCTTCCATAGGCCAAGGGGCCATCCGCGCAGCAAACGGCGCCAAGCGGCGATTTCGCAGCTTCCACGCAGTCAAGCTTCAGTTCATGCAAGGCCCAGTACATAGGGGAAGGGGCCGGGGCGGTCAATGATCATGCGAAACGCGGCTCAGATTTATTTCATCGAGCAATATCATAGGCTTGCCCTGACATATCAGGGTTTGCGTTGGCTCGCGCCCGGCGCTATTGTCCGCGCCGATCGAAGGAGAATGCACCATGCGCGGCAAAATCGCCGAATCCCTGAAGAGCGCGATGAAGGCGCAGGACAAGCACCGGCTGCCGACATTGCGGCTGATCCAGGCCGCCATTCACGACCGCGACATCGCCAATCGCGGTTCGGCCAAGGAGCCGGCCAGCGACGAGGAGATCCTGCAGATCCTGGCCAAGATGGTGAAGCAGCGCGAGGAATCGGCCAAGGCCTTCGACGACGGCAAGCGGCCGGAACTGGCCGCGCAGGAGCGCGGCGAGATGGAAATCATCCGCGCCTTCCTGCCGACGCAGCTGGACGATGCCGCCATCCAGGCTGCGGCACGCGAGGCGATCGCGGCGACGGGAGCGGCCAGCCAGAAGGACATGGGCAAGGTGATCGCCGCGCTGAAGCAGAAATATGCCGGCCAGATGGATTTCGGCAAGGCGAGCGGCATCGTCAAGAACCTGTTGCAGTAGGCTTTCCCGCCCCGTCGGTAGTGATGCGCGGAGGTGAGGTTGGAGATCAAGGCAAAGACAAGCCCGGTTCTTGCCAGTTGCGTTAGCGACCCCTGCCGGTTTTACGGCCCCTTGCAGATCGGCACCGGCTGCGGCGGCGGTGCCGGGTGATCCTTCCTGTATTGAGCGATGATCGGCTCGAGGGTCTTTCGCGGCCAGAATTTCGGCGTGCCGATTTCCTTCAGGCAGGATGCGTTCCAATAGGCGCCCGACTGCGAACGGTTGGACGCTACCGCGGCGATGTCGCGCGATTCAGGGTAGATGTAGAGCGTCGTCGGGTTGTCCTTCACCATCGAGATGATCTGTTGCGCGTCCGCCGGCGACCAGCTGGTGCAGCCATTGCTGCGGCCGCCGGCATAGTCCACCAGCTTGCCGAACGGCACATAACCGTCGTGGTCGGCATGCGAGCTGTTCGGGCTTTTGCGCAGGCACATGCCGTGCAGCACCTGGGCCGCGTGGCCGCCGATCACCCTCTGTCTGGCGTTCGCAGCTTCGCCTTCGCCGTCGAACTGGATGAAGGTGCGCTGGAAAGCCACGTCCTGTTTCGCACCGGTGCGGTAGTAGCCTTTGAACGAGGTTTTCGCCTCGCGGGTCATGTAGCCGCCGCCGGCCGTCAACGATGAATCCATCGCATTGCCGAAGTTCTTCGCGCATCGTTTGCCATTCGAAAAATCGACAGTGCCTTTCAGGTTGCGGCCGCCGCCATGACCCGACGAGATCGCGCGAAACGACTGGCTGGCTTCGCATATGACGTAATACCGGCGCCCGAGCACGCCATTACCCAGATCGCCGGGGCGTGTGGCATCCATGGCGAAGTAGCAGGGGTTCTTGACGGCACCTTGCGCGACCTTCATCAGGTAAAGCGCGCGCGCTCGTTCCAGAACCACCTGTGAGATCTGACCGTCGCTGTCGCCAACATGGGCCTGCAGCCAGGCTGGAACGCCTGATGGTGCGGCAGAGGATCGAGCCGACACCGTCAAGGCAATGACGGCGACGAGGAGGCTGAGGATCGGGACGATGCCCAGGGGGACGAATCTCAACCGCACGGGTTCACTTCTCCTGCCAAGACCGTTTCCTTGCGGTGTTGCCGCCGGGAATCAATCATAAAGGGCCTCGCATTATCAGGCGAAACACATCTTGTTTAGCGCCCCCTTTGTTTAGCGCGCTCTGCCGAAGCCCGCACGAAGAGCCCATGGAAGGAGGTCGACGCGCGCAAACGCGACCTACGCCGACATGCTGGCTCCAGGCTTGCGGCGAACGTCTCCGCATCTTTGACTGTCCGCGATTTTCGTTCCCTACGGATTGAGCTATCATTTGATTCTGGCGCGGCCCGCGCCTCCTCCCTCCGCTGGGAAAGCATAATTCGTGCGGGGCTATCCGATCATCGAAACCGACTGTCCGAGCACTTGGCATAAGGAGGGGTTGCGAAAACCGCTCGCACCAGGAGGTTTTGCAATGAAGCTATCTGCGCCCGTCTACCATTTGAAGCGTCAAGCCAGGTTGTTGTCCCGCGAGGGCAAGATTGCGCTCCACGAAGCGCTTGATCGTGTTGCAGTACAGGAAGGTTTCAGCAGCTGGAGCCTGCTTGCAGCCAAGGCAGCCGAGGTGGGGCCTGCCGGAACATTGTTTGCGCAACTGGCGCCCGGCGATCTCGTTCTGGTGGGTGCACGACCCGGCCACGGCAAAACGCTGATGAGCCTCGAACTCGCAATCGAAGCCATGAAGTCCGGCCATCGCGGCGTGTTCTTTACGCTGGAATATACGCAAATGGATGTGCTCGACCGGTTTCGCGCCATCGGGGCGGACCCTGCGCGGTTCAACGACCGGTTCGTATTCGATAATTCCGACGCCATCAGCGCCGACTACATCGTCAGGACGTTGAGCTCGGCGCCGCGCGGCACGTTGGTGGTGATCGATTATCTGCAACTGCTCGATCAGAAGCGGGAGAACCCGGACCTGATGGCGCAGGTCCGCACGCTCAAGGCCTTTGCCCGCGACAGGGGATTGATCCTCGTCTTCATCTCGCAGATCGATCGGTCATACGATCCGGCGAAGAAGCCGGTTCCCGATATCAGCGATGTCCGGTTGCCGAACCCTTTGGATCTGTCGCTGTTCAACAAGACATGCTTCCTGAACAGGGGCGAAATCCGGTTCCAGGCAGCGAACTGACGGATCTGTCGAGCAACCTCATTGGGCGGCTGCCGTCAGGTTCAGGAGGTGCGCGACCGATGCAGGATTGTGCTGCGCGCGCAGCGCGTCGGCCGACTGGCGAACGACTTCGGAAATCCGCAGCAGCTGTTTGGCGATCGGGCTGGTGTTGCGCCAGACCATGCCGATCGTGCGCGAGGGCTGGGGACTTCTGAAACGCGCAATGGAAACCGGCGCCGAGCGCGTCTCCACCGCCACGGCCATTTCGGGGATCAAGGTGACACCGATGCCGGCACCGACCATCTGCACCAGGGTCGACAGCGAGCTGCCGTCCAGCAACTCGCGCGGCCGTGCCGAATGCATGCTGCAGAACGACAGCGCCTGGTCGCGGAAGCAATGGCCTTCTTCCAGAAGAAGCAGCCGCATTTCGCGCAGCATCTCGCGATTGGGCACCGGCTTTCCCTCGTCCTCGCCGGGCCGGACCAGGACGAAGTTCTCGGCAAACAGCACGACCTCCGTCAACGACGGTTCGGACACCGGCAGTGCGACGATAGCCGCATCGAGCCGACCGTCGGCCAGTTCCTGGATCAGCTTTTGCGTCAGCGTCTCGCGCACATGGATGTCGAGGCCGTCATGCATGCGCGAAAGGTTGCCGATGATGGTCGGCAAAAGGTAGGGCGCGACCGTCGGGATGACGCCGATGCGCAGCCGCCCGACCAGCCTGTCACGCGAAGAGCGGGCGAGATCAGCCAGTTCGTCCACCGAACGCAGGATGTCGCGTACGCGTAGGGCAAACTCCTCGCCGAAATTGGTCAGCCGGACCTGGCGCGGGCCTCTTTCGAACAGTTCGGTGCCGAGCGTCTCTTCCAATTCCTTGATTTGCACCGAAATGGCAGGCTGGGAGATCGCACAGGCATCCGCGGCGCGTCCGAAATGGTTGTGCCGCGCCAGCGCCTCGAAATAGCGCAACTGCTTCAGGGTCAGGTTTGCCATAAGCGCACCTTATCTCTGTGATCAGTAAATCCAACTTAAATTAATCGAGCCGCTTTGCTATAGAGTCTGGTAGGGAGATGAAAGGCAGCCGACGCCACACAGTCCGCATCATCGGTGTGGGCGTGCGTTCGGGGCTGTTTTTGTTTCAACACAATCTTGTCCAGGGCAGGCTCAGGGCAGTAGGACATTTCGCATATTCGGGCTCCTCACCGTCGCGGCGGCCATGGAGCCGTCTCGAAGGGCATTCCAGGCCCTTGTTCACGCAGCCGTTGAGGCAAAGCTCAACACAGCCACGATCGGAGAAAAACATGGACGCCAACACAGACGATAACAGCAAGGGCAAATGCCCGGTCGTGCACACTGCCGTTGGCAGGGTCAACCGCGACTGGTGGCCGAATCAGCTCAATGTCCAGGTTCTCCACCAGCAGTCGCCGCTGTCCGATCCGATGGGTGAGGCGTTCGACTATGCCGAGGAATTCAAAAGCCTCGACCTCGACGCCGTCATCAAGGACCTGCATGCGCTGATGACGGATTCACAGGAGTGGTGGCCGGCCGACTTCGGCCATTATGGGCCGCTGTTCATCCGCATGGCCTGGCACAGCGCCGGCACCTACCGCATTGCCGACGGCCGTGGCGGCGCCGGGGCCGGTCAGCAGCGCTTCGCGCCGCTGAACAGCTGGCCGGATAACGTCAACCTCGACAAGGCCCGCCGGCTGTTGTGGCCGATCAAGCAGAAATACGGCCGCAAGATCTCCTGGGCAGACCTGCTGATCCTGACGGGCAACGTCGCGCTGGAATCGATGGGCTTCAAGACCTTCGGGTTCGCCGGCGGCCGCGCCGATGTGTGGGAGCCAGAAGAGGACATCTACTGGGGCCCCGAGGGCAAGTGGCTCGCCGACGAGCGCTACAGCGGTGACCGCGATCTGCAGAACCCGCTTGGCGCTGTGCAGATGGGCCTGATCTACGTCAATCCGGAAGGGCCGAACGGCAAGCCTGATCCGCTCGCCTCGGCGCGCGATATCAGGGACACTTTCGCGCGCATGGCGATGAACGACGAGGAGACCGTAGCCCTCATCGCCGGCGGCCACACATTCGGCAAGACCCATGGCGCCGGCGATGCGACGCTGGTTGGTGTGGAGCCTGAAGGCGCTGATATCGAGCAGCAAGGCCTTGGCTGGGCGAGCAAGTTCGGCACCGGCAAGGGCGGCGACGCCATCGGCAGCGGCCTGGAGGTGACCTGGACGACGACGCCGACGAAGTGGAGCAACGACTTCTTCGACAATCTGTTCGGCTTCGACTGGGAATTGACCAAGAGCCCGGCCGGCGCACACCAGTGGACGCCGAAGGGCGGCGCCGGTGCGGGCACGGTGCCGGACGCGCACAATCCGACCAAGCGCCATGCGCCCTCGATGCTGACCAGCGATCTCGCCCTGCGTTTCGATCCTTCCTACGAGACGATCTCGCGGCGCTTCCATGAGAATCCGGATCAGTTCGCCGACGCGTTCGCCCGCGCCTGGTACAAGCTGACCCATCGCGACATGGGCCCGCTTGTGCGCTATCTCGGCCCGTTGGTTCCGAAGGAAGAGCTGCCCTGGCAGGACGTCATTCCGGCGGTCGATCACGTGCTGATCGACGAAGAGGACGCTGCAGCGCTCAAGGCCAAGATCCTGGCGTCCGGCCTGTCGGTGTCGCAGCTGGTCTCGGTGGCATGGGCGTCGGCCTCGACCTTCCGTGGCTCCGACAAGCGTGGTGGCGCCAATGGCGCGCGCATCCGCCTTGCGCCGCAGAAGGACTGGGCCGTCAATCAGCCGGCTGAGCTCGCCAAGGTGCTCGACAAACTCGAAGCGATCCAGAAGGACTTCAATGCTTCGCAGACCGGCAGCAAGAAGGTCTCGCTTGCCGACCTGATCGTTCTCGGTGGCGGTGCTGCTGTCGAGAAGGCCGCGAAGGCCGCCGGCCACAGCGTGGACGTTCCCTTCTGGCCGGGCCGTATGGACGCCTCGCAGGAGCAGACGGATGTCCACTCCTTCGCGCCGCTGGAACCGACGGTTGACGGCTTCCGCAACTATGTCAGCGGCAAGCAGCGGCTGACCGTCGAAGAGGCGCTGGTCGACCGTGCGCAGCTGCTGACGCTGACCGCGCCGGAGATGACGGTTCTCGTCGGCGGCCTGCGCGTTCTCGGTGCCAATGCCGGGCAGTCCAGGCACGGCGTCTTCACCAAGCAGCCGGAAACGCTGAGCAACGACTTCTTCGTCAACCTGCTCGACATGGGCACGGAGTGGAAGGCGGCATCGGAGGCCAAGGACGTGTTCGAAGGCCGCGACCGCAAGACCGGCGAAGTCAAGTGGACCGGCACCCGCGCCGATCTGATCTTCGGTTCGCACTCACAGCTGCGGGCGCTGGCCGAAGTCTATGCAACGGCGGACGCCAAGGCGAAATTCGCCAGGGATTTCGTCGTGGCATGGACCAAGGTGATGAACGCCGACCGCTTCGACATCGCCTGAGCTTGCCAATGGCACTCCGGCGCGGCCGCGCCGGAGTGCCCGTCCTCCCAAGGACTTAAGATCGGGGCCGCGTTTCCAGCGATGGGAGCGCGGCCCTTGTCGTAAGAGGCAGCGCTTTGGTGGATCGTGCCTTCCCGGGCAAGGATGCTATTTTACCGGCGTAGCGTCTCCACGGTGTAACATGATCGAAATCGTCAAACCCGCGCTTGAACATTTGCCGTCCTACAAGGCGGCGCTCGAACGCGGCTGGTCGCCGGACAATGTGCGGTTGCTGGAAGCGACGCGCGAGCAGCTTGCGGCGATCGAGAAGGATCCGGTGGCTTTTCTCGCCGACCTCGATGATCCCCAGGCCAAGGGCGGCCCGATCGCCTTGCCTGACGGGACGAAAGTACCGCGCTTGCCGGGCTTCCGCCGCTGGATCTGGGACGGCGAAGCGTCGGGCTCGATCGGCTTTCGCTGGCAGAAGGGCACTGCGGAACTGCCGATCCGTCAATCCTCGTGGAAGCGCGGCGCGGTTACGCCCGAGGCGCTGCGGTTGATGCTGGATGATGCGAGGGCGATTGGCCTGCCCCATGTCGAGATCACCGCCAAGCCGGGCAATCCGGCCTCGCACAAGGTGATCCTGGCCAATGGCGGCAAGCTCGTCGAACGCTTCTTCGAGGACGCCGCCTATGGTGGGGTGGAGAGTTTGCGGTTTCGGATCGAGCTGTAGCTCGCTTTATCGCTTTTCGGCCTGATCGCGCAGCCAGTCGGCGAGCGACGTGCGACGCGTGCCAGCCCTGCCTGTGAAGGCCTGGGCGGACAGCATGGAGTTCAACACAGCTTCCTGCGTGGCCTCCGTCGCTGCCCGCAAAAGGATGTCGATGCGCGCTTCGTTGAGGGCGAGCAGCGGCACCAGATCGCGAGCTTCGTCGTGGTCGACCATGTTGCCGGTGCTGAAGGCAATGGCTATGTCGCCACTGCCATGGCCCCAGAAGGAGCCGAGTCTTGCGATGCCCGCTCCGGTGCGGCGCGCCACGCGCTCGAGCTGGCGGTGTTCGAGCGGCACATCGGTTGCCAGAACGATCATGATCGAGCCGCGTTCGGCCTGGTCCGGTTGCCCAAGATCGGGCCTGCGCCCATCGGGGAGCACGAGGTGTCCGGGCTTGCCGAAATTCGTCAGGACGAGAACACCAAGATGACGGTCGCCACCGAGCGCGATCTTTCTGGACGCCGAGCCGATGCCGCCCTTGAAGCCGAAGCAACTCATTCCCGTCCCGGCACCGACATTGCCCTGTTCAACCGCGCCTTCATGCGCATCCGCCAGCGCCGCAAGGGCGTGTTCCTCTGATATCGCCAGTGCCTGGATGTCGTTCAGTGGCCCGTCATTGCACTCGCCCACCACCGGGTTGACGGTGCCGGTCGAGCGGCCGATGTCCGGGTTCAGGCGGATGGCGTCGCGGATCAGCGCCGTTGCGCAGGTGCCGACCGAGAGCGTATTGGTCAGCAGGATCGGGGTTTCGATGGTGCCGAGTTCCTGCACCTGCGTCAGGCCGACCGTTTTGCCGAAGCCGTTGATGACATGGCTGGCCGCGATCACCTTGTTGCGAAATATACTGCCGCCATGCGGCAGGATGGCAGTCACGCCGGTGTTGATGTCGCCGTTGCGTAGCGTGCAGTGACCGACACGGACGCCAGGCACGTCGGTGATCGCATTGTTGGCGCCCGTCGGCAGGATGCCGCAGGTCAAGCCGAAATCGCCGACAGTCCTGGTCATGCCTGCTCCTGGCTCACAAACGACCCGCGTCCAGGTCGAGGTCCGCGCCGGGACCCTATTGGAGTGTCAACCATGCTCGTCAGCGCACAGCGCGTGGTCGGACAGGGCGCGGATGACGTAGCAGTCGCCGACCGTCTTGCCATTGCAGCAGGTGGCGATGCGTTCGAGTTCGGCCTCCAGCCGCTTCAGCTGGGCAATCTTCTCCCGCACCGAGATCAGTTGTTCCTCGGCGATCCGGTCGGCGTGTCCGCAGGGCTGCTCGGGGTGGGCGCTCAACTCGATCAGCGAGCGGATGTGCTCGACCGCGAAGCCGAGGTCGCGGGCGTGGCGGATGAAGGCCAGCCGCTCCAGCTCCTGCCTGGAATAGCGGCGCTGGTTGCCTTCCGAGCGCTCGGGTGCCGCAACAAGGCCCATCTGCTCGTAGTAGCGGATGGTCGGCACCTTGACCCCGGTGCGGCGCGAGAGATCACCGATGGAAAACATGAATTTGCCTCTTGAAGCTCTAGTGACTAGAGCAATTACAGTGCCTGACATCAGCATTCAAGACCCATGCGGCGACGCCAAGCGGACAAGACAGACAGGTGATGTAATGACGACGCCCCTCAGGCAGACACGGTTCAAGATCGGCGGCATGGACTGCGCCTCCTGTGCGGCCAAGATCGATACGGCGGTGCGTCGCCTCGACGGCGTCGACGATGTCTCGGTTTCGGTGACCGGCGCCAGCATGACGGTCAGCCATGGCGGTTCGCTCAACGATGGCAAGGTGCTGCAGCAGGTGGCGCGGCTCGGCTACGGCATCGTCAAGGCCGAAGCCAAGACCGATGGGCGGGCTTCAGTGGCCTCGGCGCATGACCACGCTGACCAGAAGGGCCACGATCACGCCGGCGACGATCATGAGCATGGCGGCGAACAGGTCGCCAACGAGGCTGTTGGGTCATCTCATCTCCACAGTGATGTCGAGCCGGGGCAGGCGTGGTGGCGCTCCCGCCGTGCAGCGCTGACTCTGGCTTGCGCGGCGGCGCTTGTTGCCGCCTATGGCATCGGCCATCTGTTCCCAGTAGCCGAGCGCTGGGTGTTCCTGGGCGCGCTGTTGGTCGGCCTGGCGCCGATCGCGCGGCGCGCGCTGATGGCGGCATTGGCCGGCACGCCGTTCTCGATCGAGATGCTGATGACCATCGCGGCGACAGGCGCTGTGATGATCGGCGCCACGGAAGAAGCCGCCGCCGTGGTGGTGCTGTTCCTGATCGGCGAACTTCTGGAAGGTGTCGCCGCCGGCCGCGCCCGGGCGAGCATCCAGGGACTTGCCGATCTGGTGCCGAAGACAGCGCTGGTCGAGCGGGCGGGCGGCACATCAGAGGTTCCAGCCGAAGACCTTGCGGTCGGCGACGTCATCGTGGCGCGGCCGGGCGACCGCATCCCCGCCGATGGCGAGATCGTCGAGGGGTCTGGTGACATCGACGAGGCGCCGGTGACCGGCGAGAGCACGCCGAAGCGCAAGGGTGTTGCGGACGCCGTCTTCGCCGGCACGATCAGCATCGACGGCGTGCTCAAGGTTCGCGTGACCGCAGCCGCGTCGGACAACACCATCGCCCGGATCGTGCGGCTTGTGGAGGAGGCGCAGGAGGCCAAGGCGCCGACCGAGCGCTTCATCGACCGCTTCTCGCGCATCTACACTCCGGCCGTGCTGGCGGTCGGCGCACTAGTGGCGCTGCTGCCGCCGCTGCTTGCCGGCGGCGATTGGAACGAATGGATCTACAAGGGCCTGGCGATTCTGCTGATCGGCTGCCCCTGCGCCCTGGTCATCTCGACGCCCGCGGCGATCGCCGCGGGCCTTGCGACCGGCGCGCGGCGCGGTCTGTTGATGAAGGGTGGTGCCGTGCTGGAAGGCTTTCGCCGGATCACGGCGGTCGCCTTCGACAAGACCGGCACGCTGACGGCAGGCAAGCCCGTGGTTACCGACATCGTAACCTATGGCCGTGACGAACGCACCGTGCTGGCGCTGGCGGCGGCACTGGAGCAGGGCTCCAGCCATCCGCTGGCGATGGCGATCCTGGAGCGGGCCAAGGCCGACAAGGGGCCTGTGCCGCCGGCCTTGGCGGCGAAGGCGATCTCGGGCAAGGGTGTCGAGGGCAGCGTCGGCGGCGTTGCCGTCTTCCTCGGCTCCGGCCAGGCGGCGGGCGAACGCGCCGACATGACCGAGGCGCAGCGCCTCGCCGTCGACAGCCTCAATGGCCAGGGCAAGACCGTCTCGGTGCTGGTGGCCGATGGCATGGTGGCCGGGCTGATCGCCATGCGCGACGAGCCGCGGCAGGATGCGGCGGCCGGGATCGCGGCGCTCAAGGCTGAGGGCATCCGTGCGGTGATGCTGACCGGCGACAACCGCCGCACGGCCGAAGCCATCGCCGCTTCGCTTGGCATCGAGGCGCGGGCGGAGCTGTTGCCTCAGGACAAGCAGCGCATCGTTGGCGAATTGCAGCGCGAGGGGTTCAAGGTGGCCAAGGTCGGCGACGGCATCAACGACGCGCCGGCGCTGGCCGCCGCCGACATCGGCATCGCCATGGGCGGCGGCACCGATGTGGCGCTGGAGACCGCGGACGCGGCGATCTTGCATGGCCGCGTCATGGACGTCGTGCGCATGGTGAAACTGTCGCGGGCGGTGATGGCCAATATTGGCCAGAACATCAGCGTGGCGCTCGGGCTGAAGGCAGTGTTCCTGGTCACCACCATTTTGGGCATCACCGGCCTGTGGCCAGCGATCCTGGCCGATACCGGCGCCACCGTGCTGGTCACCGCCAACGCCATGCGCCTGTTGCGCTGGCGCGGGTGATCCGGCGTTCGGCGGCCGCCGCTCAACCGCTAGCCGTCAGGGGTCGATATCCATCGCGAGCGCTGCGTCCTTCTGGTTCTCCAGTTCCGTGAGCCTGCCTTGGAGCGCGCTGCGGATCGAGGCGTAGGCGGCAGCGCCGAAGGTCAATCGGCGCGGAGCGGGATTCTGCTCGACCGAAGCAATCATCGCTTCGACCATCTTGTGCGGGTCGCCCTTGACGTCGAACGAGCCCTCGGCAAAGGCCTTGCGCAGGTCGCCGACCGGCGTGTTCGCATAGATTTCCTCAGACTGGGAACTGATCAGGCTGGCGCCGAAGTTCGTCTGCGTCGGTCCGGGCTCGACGAGTGTCAAGCCGATGCCAAAGGACGCGACCTCCTGCCGAACGGATTCGACGAAGCCTTCGATGCCCCATTTGGTGGCGTGGTAGAGGCTGAAACCGGGATAGGCCATCTGGCCACCCTCCGAAGAGACTTGCAGGATGCGGCCGCCGTGCTGTTTCCTCAGATGCGGCAGTGCTGCCCGGATTACCTGGATGGAGCCGACAAGATTTGTGTCGATCAGGTCGCGGATCTGGTTGTCGTCAAGCTCTTCGGCGGCGCCGAACAGGCCGTAACCGGCGTTGCTGACGATGACATCGATGTGCCCTAGATCGTCAAAGGCTTTGCCGATCGTTGCCTTGATCGCATCGCTGTCGGTCATTTGAAGAGAAGCGATCCAGAGGTGATCGCTATGATGCGCTTTCAAATCGGCGAGCGCCTGCGGCCTCCGCGCCGTTGCGGCAACTCGATCGCCACGGACCAGAAGCCTTTCCGTCAGAAGCCGTCCGAAACCGGACGAGGTGCCGGTGATGAACCATGTCTTGGCCATGGGAGAAGTCCTTTCGTTGTTGACTTCGGCCAAGATTACTCCACCCAACTCATGATACTATCCGTTCAATTTTGGATAGCTTGATGAAGATTCACCATGAATTCGAAGCCCGGACTTCCCGAATTGTCGGCGCTGGCCGCAATCGTCTTGCATCGCAGCTTCCGCAAGGCGGCCGACGATCTTGGCCTGTCCCCCTCGACGCTCAGCCACATGATGCGGACGCTGGAGCGGGGCATGGGCGTGCGCCTGCTCAATCGCACCACACGCAGCGTTGCGCCGACCGAGGCTGGCGAACGGCTGGTCGCACGCCTGCGGCCGCTCTTGTCGGATATCGATGCGGCACTAGCCGAGGTTGATGACTTCCGCGGTCTTGCGTCAGGGACGCTGAGGATCAACACCAGCGAGATCGGTGCCCGGCTGTTGCTCGGATCCGTGGTGCCGTCGTTTCTTCAGCGCTACCCCCAGGTCTCGCTCGATCTCGTCACCGAGGGAAAGCTGGTCGATATCGTCGCCGAAGGCTTTGATGCCGGCATCCGCCTGGGCGAGGCCGTACCGCGGGATATGGTCGCGGTGCGCTTCGGTGGGCCGACACGCTTCATCGCCGTTGCATCGCCGGCCTATCTCGCCGGCCGCCCGGCTCCGCACACGCCAGATGATCTCGGGGATCAAGCCTGCATCCAGTTCCGCTTGCCGAGCGGTAAGCTTTATCGGTGGGAGTTCGAGAAACATGGCCAGGAGATTGCCATCGATGTTCAGGGCGCACTGACACTCGACAGTATGGAGTTGATGGCCGAAGCAGCGGCTTGCGGCATGGGCGTTGCCTACATATCGGACAAGACTGCCAAGCCTTACCTCGATCAGGGATCGCTCGTCACCGTGCTGGACGATTGGTGTCCGCCCATTCCCGGCCTGTTCCTCTATTATCCAGGCCACCGGCTGGTGCCGCCGGCGCTGCGCGCCTTCATCGACGTGTTGAAAGAGACGAAGGGCTGAGGTCGCTACTGGGCTGGGGCCGTCAGCGGCGGCGTGGCGTTGCTGCGCCCTTCCCAGACATAGGAAGCGAGCGCCACTGCGACGGCGACAAGCATCGCGATGGCGCCGAGCAGCGGCAGGCTGCGGTAGCCATAGCCGGCATTGAGCATGGCCGCGCCCAGTGACGCGGCAAGCGCGATGCCGACATTGAAGCCGGACGGAATGAGCGACGAAGCGAGATTCGAGGCGTCTGCCGTCCAGGCCAGGATGCGGGTCTGGATCGGCGTGCCGATGGCGAAGTTGAGACCGCCCCAGATGACGATCGCGACAACCATCGGCAGGGGATAGGGGCTGACGGCATAGATGACGGCCAGCGTCGCCGCCTGCAAGCCCAGCATGGTGATCAATGACGGCATCAGCTTCCAGTCGGAGAGCTTGCCGCCCAGGAAGACACCGAGCGTGGCGCCGACGCCGTTGAGCAGCAGCACCCACGGCACCAGGTTCTCGTCGAGCCCGGTGACCTCCAGCAGTGTCGGGGTGATGTAGGTGAACAGGCCGAACTGGCCGATCATCAGCATCAGCATCAGGATCAGCGAGGTCCAGACCTGCTGGCGTGCCAGCACGCGAACCTCGCGGGCGAAACCGGCGGGCCTGGCCGACGATCCCGTCGTGCGCGGCAACAGCGCTGCCATGGCAAGCGTTGCCGCCACGCCCAGTGCGCACATCACCCAGAAGGTCGCGCGCCAGCCCCAGATGTTGCCGATCGCAGTGCCAGCCGGCACGCCGATGACGTTGGAGACGGTGAGGCCGGACAGGATGACGGCAACCGCCATGCCGCGCTGGTCCTCGCGCACAAGACCGACGGCGACGACCATGGCGACGCCGAAATAGGCGCCGTGCGCGACCGCCACGGCAATGCGCAACAAAAGCATCGAGGTGAAATCGGGCGCTAGCGCGCAGGCCGCCTGGCCGATGGTGAAGGCGATGGCGAGGCCGAGCAGCAAGGTTTTGCGCGACAGCGACTTGGTGGCGAGCGCCAGCAGCGGCCCGCCGATGGCGATGCCGCAGGCATAGCCGGAGACGAGATAACCGGCGGAGGGAACCGAAACGCCAAGACCTTGCGCCACTTGCGGCAGCACGCCGGCTATGACGAATTCGGTGGTGCCAAAGGCAAAGGCGGCGATGAACAGGGCGATGAGCGGAAGCGACATGGGAAGGCCTTAGCTGGAATGGCCTCAAACCACGGATGGGCTTTGCGGGCAATCCAGAAATTTTTGGCGCCGCTTTAGCTTTTCTTGACCGATGGCATTAGGCCGGGGTCTTGCGGCCATAGGGAATCTTCAGCCACGCCCGCTCGTGGAGATAATAGAGCAGCGATTTGGTGACGACCTCGGTCAGGCCGATGGTCGCGGCGAGCTTGATGCTTCCCGTCACGACCAACGAAATGATGATCGTGTCGATGGTGCCGGTCGCCCGCCAGGAGAGCGCCTTGGCGAAACTGCGCGAATGGGTGTCCATCGATTTCCTCCGAAAGGCTGGGCTAATGGACCCTTATCCCGACTGGAGGAAGCAGAGCAAAGGTATTTTTGCCGTCGAAACGATGGATCAGCTCGCCTTCAGCCGCGACCCCGTCAGCAGCCCGCGCTCTTCGAGCACCGGATAAGCCATCGAGGCCAGCAGCGAATTGATCTGCTTCAGGTCGCGGATGGTGTCGAGGTGGATCGAGCTGGTCTCGACGCTCTTGGCCGTGCCGTCGCGCAGCCGCACGAAATGGCTGGCGCTGGTTTCCTTCTCGCGGTCGCGCAGCTGGTCCTTTTCCAGCACCAGCTGGCGGGCAGTCTCGGGATCGCGCGACACCAGCACGTTGAAGGCGAGCCGGGCATTGGCCAGCACCGAGCTGTGGAAGGCGAACAATTCACTCCAGCCCTCGTCGGTGAATTCCAGTCCGCGCTCGAACTTCTTCTTCACATGCACCAGCATGTTGCGCACGATGATGTCGCCGACCTGCTCCAGCTTGACACAGGCGCCGATCAGCTCCTGGCAGCGCAGCGCTTCGTCCTCGGTCAGCGGGTTCCTGGTAAGCTTGGCCAGATAGAGCTTGATGGCCGCATGCTTCCTGTCGACGCGGTCGTCGAGTGCGGCCAGAGCCTTGATCTTGTCGGCGTCGGCGCTCTCGTAGAGCTCGATGATGCGCTTGAGCATGATCTCGACGGTCTCGCAGACCCGCACCACCTCGCGGGTGGCGTTGGCCAGCGCCTGGCTAGGCACGTCGAGCGCACTCTCGTTGAGCGCCGACAGCTCGACGACGTCGAGTGTGCTGGCCGGCGCCGGCTTGGTGCCAAGCGCCACGATCTTCTCCGAGGCGCGGTAGACGAAGCCTGCAAGCGGCAGGCCGGCGAGCAGGATCAGCACATTGAACAGGATGTGGGCGTTGACGATCTGGTCCGCCGCCGTCGAGCCGAGAAAAGCGAAGTGGGGCCTGAAGATCATGACCAGGATCAGCATGATCAGCGAGCCTAGCCCGCGCATCAGGAGGTTGCCGATCGGCACGACGCGGACTTCGGGGCTCGACGAGCGGGTCAGCATCGGCGCGATGATCGAAGAGCCGAGATTGACGCCAAGGATGAGAACGACGCCGAGTTCGGGCGTGATCAGGCCACGGCCGGCCAGCGTTGCCATCAAGAGCACCGCCGCGATGCTCGACTGGAACAGCCAGGTGATCAGCGCCGCCAGCAGGTAGGCGGTGATGGAATCGGTCGAGAAGTAGTTGATGATGACCGGCATGAGCTGGCTGTTGCGCAGCGGCTCCGATGCCTGGCCGATCATCTCCAGCGACAGGATCAGAAGGCCGATGCCGACCAGGATGCGGCCGGATTGGCGCCAGTCGCGCCGCTCGGTGGCCATGAACATCACCGTGCCGGTGATCAGGCAAAGCGGCACCAGCAAGGTAAGATCGAAGGTCAGCAGCTTGACCACCAGCGCCGAGCCGATCTCGGCGCCGCGCACGGCAAGCTGGCCCGCAGCGCCCGAGACGATGCCCGAGCCGGCGAAGGAGCCGACCAGCAGCGTGACGGCGGTGGAGCTCTGCAGGGCGATGGCGAGGCAGGTGCCGGCCAGCACCGCCATGATCGGATTGCGCATGGTGGCGCGCAGGCGATGGCGCAGAACGTCGCCATAGGCGCGCTCGACGCCGGTCTTCACCATGCGGGTGGCAAACAGCATCAGCGCCACGGCGCCGGCCAGATGCAGGAGGACGACGGACCCGCTCATGTCGCCGCCTGCATGCAAACAGGGCGCGCGCCCTGTTTGGCGTGGCGAGCGGGATGAAAAACGGGGTTACGAATCATGATCATGGCGTTGGTGGATATTAGCTCGAATATTTTAGCCGGATAATAAAATCTTGTCGATTTCAAGGGGCCGTTGCAGCGCGACAAGCGGTGTCGGAAAATGGACGGACGCGCAAATGGTTGCATGCCGGGCCGTCGCGGCACGGGCGGATCGCGCGGTGCCGCGATTGGTGCCTTACCTTTGCGATGATGTTCAATTCTCGTGGGTAAACGAAGGAATTCATTACACAATTGTAATGCGGGCATTCAGTTTCGGTTCATCGATGGGCCGCTATTCCTCGGGCATCGACAACCAAGGAGACTTCTCATGAAACGCATTGTCCTTTCCGCTCTCGCTTTCTCGATGCTGGCCGCCACGTCGCTCACCGGCCAGGCCGCACCGCTGAATGCACCGGTCGCTCCGCAGTCGAACACTAGCCAGGTCGACTGGCAGAAGCCCGGCCACCACAGCGATGTGAAGAAGCGCGTCTTCAAGAAGAAGGTCGTCGTGAAACGCAACAACTGGCGCAATGGCCAGAAATATTCCAGCTGGAAGCGTCACGAGCCGATCCGCGACTACGGCCGCTACGGCCTGCATCGTCCCGGCCGCGGCCAGGAATGGATCCGCGTCGGCAACGACTATGTGCTGGTCGGCATCCTCTCCGGCGTCATCTTCGGCGCGCTTGCCGCACAGTAACCGGCACCTGGCCGGCCATTGAAGCGAGGCGGCCCGCAACGGCCGCCTTTCTTTTTGGCCTGTGGAAACCGGGTATGGCCCGCATTAGGGGTCGTCGGACTTCGCAGGCATGATTATATGGTGGGGAAACGAGTTCCCCGATGCGCTTTCCACCCGCCTTCCTCGACGAGATCCGCGACCGCGTGCCGATTTCATCGGTTGTCGGCCTGCGCGTCGCGTGGGACCGGAAGAAGACCAACGCGCCGCGCGGCGACTATTGGGCCTGCTGCCCGTTCCATGGCGAGAAGAGCCCGTCCTTCCACTGCGAGGACAAGAAGGGCCGCTACCATTGCTTCGGTTGCTCGGTCTCGGGCGATCATTTCAAGTTCCTCACCGAACTCGACGGGATGAGCTTTCCCGAAGCGGTTGAAAAGATCGCCGACATGGCCGGCGTGCCGATGCCGGTTCGCGATGCGCAGGAGGAGCGGCGCGAAAAGGAACGCGCCAGCCTGACCGACGTCATGGAGATGGCGACCAGCTTCTTCCAGGAACGGCTGCAGGGACCGGAAGGCGCCAAAGCGCGCGCCTATCTCAGAGATCGCGGGCTGACGCCGGCGACGCAGCAATCGTTCCGGCTCGGCTTCGCCCCCGACAGCCGAAATGCGCTCAAGGAGCATCTCGCCGCCAAGGGCGTCCCGAAAGCCGATATCGAGGCCTGCGGACTGGTGCGCCACGGCGACGACATCCCGGTTTCCTACGACTGGTTCCGCGACCGCATCATGTTTCCGATCCCGGATTCCAGGGGCAAGATCATCGCCTTTGGCGGCCGCGCGCTGCAGCCCGATGCGCTGGCCAAATACATGAATTCGCCCGATACCGAGCTCTTCCACAAGGGCAACGTGCTCTATAATTTCGCCCGCGCCCGCAAGGCGCTCGCAAAGGGCGGCACGGTCATCGCCGTTGAAGGCTACATGGACGTGATCGCACTGGCGCAGGCCGGCTTCGAGAATGTCGTGGCGCCGCTCGGCACCGCGCTCACCGAGAACCAGCTCGAGCTGCTCTGGCGCATGGCGCCGGAGCCGATGTTGTGTTTCGACGGCGACAAGGCCGGGCTGAAGGCGGCGTGGCGGGCCGCCGACATGGCGCTGCCGTCGGTGCAGGCCGGGCGCTCGGCGCGCTTCGCGCTGTTGCCGGAAGGCAAGGATCCCGACGATCTGGTCAAGGCCGCAGGGCCGGATGCGTTCCGCATCGTGCTGGCCGAAGCACGGCCGCTGGTCGATCTGTTGTGGATGCGTGAGACGGCGGGCGGCGTCTTCGACACGCCGGAGCGGCGGGCCGAGCTCGAGAAGACCCTGCGCGAGCTGACCAGCCGCATCCGCGACGAAAGCCTGCGCTACCATTATCAACAGGAGATGCGCGAGCGCGTGCTGAGCTTCTTCGGCTCGCAGCGCAGTGCGCGCCAAGGGCGTCAAGATGGCGGCCGGCCAGGCGAGCGTGGCCAGGGCAAGGCGGCCGCTCCCGGCGGGCAGTTCGCCAAGCCTGGCGGCGGCCGCATGGCGATCACCGAAAGCCTCGGCCAATCCGCGCTGGTCAAGCGCGGCGGCGAGGGGATGTCGGTGCGCGAAGCGACGATCATCGTCGCATTGATCAACCATCCGGCACTGATCGACGAGAATTTCGCTCATATCGAGTTTCTCGATCTCGCCAACTCCGATCTGAGGCGGCTGCATGCGGCGATCCTCGATGCGATGGCGCATGACATGGCCAATGACCGTCAGGCGGTGATCGCGACGATCGAGCGTGCCGGCTGCGCCGAGATCTGGGAGCGGGCCGTCGGCCTGATCCGGCGGATGCGGCAATGGCCGGCGCTGGAGACCGCTGCCCTTGAAGATGCCCGCGATGCTTTCAGCCAGGCACTGCACTTGCAGCGCAGCGCGCGCACCTTACATAAGGAACTGAAACAGGCGGAAGCGGCGCTCGCCACCGATCCCACAGACGAAAACTACCGGCACCTGATCGAAATTCAGGCGCAATTTCAGGATGTACAGGCGACGGAAGCGCTGATCGAAGGTTTCGGCGTGTCCTCGGGCAGGGCTGGGCGAGCTTAGTTTGAAGCGAGTGAGACGCGAAGGCGTCGTTGCGCGTCGAAATGGCGCGTAACGGGCTAAGTCGGGTAATTGATTCGCTTTTTTCATGCGAATCATGCGAGAGGCGCTTGACCTTCTGGCAGATTGGCGGAATCAGGACGATTCGAAACGTTAACCCGAACCCGCGTCGACGGGAAATAAGCGATGTGAGGGTACTGGTCACTGGACAGGCAGCCTGCCTGCCACAGATATCAGGGTTAATCTGGACTTAATGCATGTCGCCCAAAAGGGAAACCGGTTTGGGGCAACGACATTCACCAAACGAACGAGTTGATGCAGTTACTGGCCCGGTGAAGCGCGTTTCATAAGAGCGCATCCGATTTGACTGGTCCGACAGCTTACGCGGCTTCGATGTTCGGCCGCGAGGAGAAGATAAAGACTATGGCGACAAAGGAAAAGGAAGAGGTCGAAACCGAACGCGAAGGCGCCACCGATGGCCCTCTGCTCGACCTTTCCGATGATGCTGTCAAGAAGATGATCAAGGCCGCCAAGAAGCGCGGCTATGTCACCATGGACGAGCTGAATTCGGTGCTGCCCTCCGAGGAAGTGACCTCCGAGCAGATCGAAGACACGATGGCGATGCTGTCCGACATGGGCATCAACGTGGTCGAGGACGACGAGCAGGGCGAGGAGCCCGAGGCCGCCGACACGGCGGCCGATGCCGAGGAAGACGCCAACGAGCTGGCTGAGCAGACCGGCACCGCAGTCGCCGCCACCACCACCAAGAAAGAACCGACCGATCGCACCGACGATCCGGTGCGCATGTACCTGCGCGAGATGGGCTCGGTCGAGCTTTTGTCGCGCGAGGGCGAAATCGCCATCGCCAAGCGCATCGAGGCCGGCCGCGAGACGATGATCGCCGGCCTGTGCGAAAGCCCGCTGACCTTCCAGGCCATCATCATCTGGCGCGACGAACTCAACGAATCCAAGATCCTGCTGCGCGAGATCATCGATCTCGAAGCCACCTATGCCGGCCCCGAGGCCAAGCAGGCGCCGGTGGTCGAGCGCATCGAGGAAGCCAAGGTCGAGGACAAGCCGCGCCGTTCGCGCGACGAGGAAGAAGACATCACCAATGTCGGCGCCGATACGCGCGGGCTGGTCGATGACGACGAGGAAGACGAGGACGAAGCGAGCCTGTCGCTGGCGGCGATGGAAGCGGAACTGCGCCCGCAGGTGATGGAGACGCTCGACGTCATCGCCGACACCTACAAGAAGCTGCGCAAGCTGCAGGACCAGCAGGTCGAGAACCGTCTGGCTGCGGCCGGCACACTTTCGCCCAGCCAGGATCGCCGGCTGAAGGAGCTGAAGGACCAGCTGATCAAGGCAGTGAAGTCGCTGTCGCTCAACACGGCGCGCATCGAGGCGCTGGTCGAGCAGCTCTACGACATCAACAAGCGCCTGGTGCAGAACGAAGGCAAGCTGCTCAGGCTCGCCGAAAGCTATGGCGTGCGCCGCGAAGAGTTCCTGAAGGAATATCAAGGCTCGGAGCTCGACCCGAACTGGACGCGCGCGATCGGCAATTTGACCTCGCGCGGCTGGAAGGAATTCACCAAGAACGAGAAGGACGCGATCAAGGACCTGCGCGCCGAGATCCAGAACCTCGCCACCGAAACGGCGATCTCGATCCTGGAATTCCGCAAGATCGTCAACCAGGTGCAGAAGGGCGAGCGCGAAGCGGCGATCGCCAAGAAGGAAATGGTCGAGGCCAATCTGCGCCTCGTCATCTCCATCGCCAAGAAATACACCAATCGCGGCCTGCAGTTCCTCGACCTGATCCAGGAAGGCAATATCGGCCTGATGAAGGCGGTCGACAAATTCGAATATCGCCGCGGCTACAAGTTCTCGACCTACGCGACATGGTGGATCAGGCAGGCGATCACGCGTTCGATCGCCGACCAGGCGCGCACCATCCGCATTCCGGTGCACATGATCGAGACGATCAACAAGATCGTGCGCACCTCGCGCCAGATGCTGCACGAGATTGGCCGCGAGCCGACGCCGGAAGAACTGGCCGAAAAGCTCGCCATGCCGCTGGAAAAAGTGCGCAAGGTGCTGAAGATCGCCAAGGAGCCGATCTCGCTCGAAACGCCGGTCGGCGACGAGGAGGATTCGCATCTGGGCGATTTCATCGAGGACAAGATGGCGATCCTGCCGATCGACGCGGCGATCCAGGCCAATCTGCGCGAGACCACCACGCGCGTGCTGGCCTCGCTGACGCCGCGCGAGGAACGCGTTCTGCGCATGCGCTTCGGCATCGGCATGAACACCGACCATACGCTGGAAGAAGTCGGCCAGCAGTTCTCGGTCACGCGCGAGCGTATCCGCCAGATCGAGGCCAAGGCGCTGCGCAAGCTCAAGCACCCGAGCAGGTCGCGCAAGCTGCGCAGCTTCCTCGACAGCTAAGGCTTGCTTGCGTGGGGGAGACAACGGAGAGACGACTGCCCCGCAGACGTCTCCACCGGTTGATCTTTTTCGGTGTGGCTGGCCTTGCCATTCACGGGTGGGTTCTCATTACGGCTATGAGCTTCGGCCATTCTTTTGTGCCGTCGCAAGCCTATGTGAGCGATCACGATATGATCGCGAAATCGGTAGCGATGGCGGTTACCTGTCTGGCGGTCCTTTTTTTCTGCCGAAAGTTTGTGAAGGACTTTCGGGCCCCGGACACATCCATCAAAGCCTTTCTTGTTTCCGTCTTCGGCGTTCTTGTGATGCCCTTCTTTGTCTGGATTATTGTCCGTGCAACAGTGCTGACAGTATATCCGCTTTGGTTGGCTGCACTGGTGGGTGAGGATACGCAACTCGAGTTTTCAGTTGGCGATACGGCGGGCTCATCATTCCGTTGCCAGCATAAAGTCGATCTGGCGGGGATGCCAATTCTGACCGGCACACTATGCGGTATCTCCGGCGAATTTCATAAGACGCTTCATCGGGGCATCGGGGTGGTGTTATCCGGGCGCGGCACGACGGACGGGCTTTTTGCGGTGGAAATTCATGTTGTTCACTAACCGCAATTTCCACAAGGGATTGTCGGTCACAACGGCACGTTCAACCGTGTCCCCCTGACGATGATGCCGCCTCGGTCGCCGATCTCTATCGAGCCATAACGCTGCCTGAAGCACTCGGGCAGCGGACGGTCGCCGGGAATCGACAGCCACAGGCGCAGCATATGGCGACGCTTGTCCGGGTCTGGCCAATCGCGAAAACCCATGCGGTCGTGCAGCAGCGAATGATTGTAGACAAACTGCATGTCGCCCGGCCGAAGCCGCATCGACAGGTTCAGTTTCGGGTCATTGGCAAGGCTGTCGAAGAGATCCAGCGCTTCGACATGCGCTGAGCTCAGCCGCATGGCATCGGGAAAGCGTTGCGCGCTGTCGATGTATTGGCGCTGATAGATGCCGGTCAGCAATCCTGCATGCCAGTTGAGGACCGGGATTTCGAAGTAGGGCTTTTCCCCTTCCGGTATCTCGCCGCGCCGGTCGGTGGCGATCGGATCAAACAGCAGGCGCACCAGATCGGGCCGTCTTTTGCGCATCTCGTTGTAGATCGTCACCGTGCTGACCAGCAGGGACTCGCCGCCTTGCATGGCATCCCGCAGGCAGAGCAGGCCGACGACGTCGGCGGAGTCGGTGTGAAACGTCTGGCGCTCCGCCGTCTGGTAGATGCGGGTCGTGGCATCCCTGGCGTCGGCGCCTGTGTCGCGGACATGGCCGAGTATATGGCCCTGGGCATTCTGGGATCGTGCGCTTCCCAGATGCGCGCCGACCCCGCAGAAGACCGTTGCCGCCATTTGCGCGGAGTATTTTTCGACCGGGAGACCACGAAGCACCTCGAACCCGATGCCTGCGATGAGTTTTTCGCGAAGGGCGGCAAGATGGCCGGCAAGCCTGGGCAATGGGAAATCGGCCTTGGTCAAATTGCCGATATCCTGCGAGCGGGCGAGAAAGCCGGTTGCCGCCATTTCCAATTCCGCGACGTCCTGCGGGTCCAATTCGACCAGCCAATTCTGCGGATGCTTCGCCATGTCCTCGCCGGTCCACGCGGCAGGACTTTCGATCTTTCCCGGCGGCAGCTCGATGGTCTCGCGCATGAAGCTCTCCTGCGGCCGGACCCGTCTCGGACACCGCCGGGGATTTCCCAGGCTGACGGCCACGACGGAGATTGCCGCAATCGGGCGGGTTTTTAAACCGGCTTTCCCAGGTCGGCGCCGACTGTTTGCCGTCGTCGCCATGCCGCCGTCTTCGTGGCGCCTGGCGCGAGGCTCGCCTTCACCCAGCAATCGTGCGCCGGAGCGATAGTCCTTGCGGGACGTTCGCCGCGGGAGGATAATTTCGTATCGGATGCATTTCTGGGCGACAACCCGGATGCCCGCCCCGGCGAAGCCGCCGTGCTCCGTGGCCCCGGAGGAGGTGTGCCATGACAAGCTACATCGTGCTGATGAACTGGACGGAGCAGGGCGCCAAAAACGTGCGCGATTCACCGAAGCGGCTCGACGCCGCAAGGAAGCAGCTGGGAGATATGGGTGGGTCGTTCAAGGCGTTCTACCTGACCATGGGCGAATACGACATGGTGGCGGTGGTCGAAGCGCCCGACGACGCGGTGCTGGCGCGTTTCTCGCTGATGCTGGCGGCGAGCGGCAATGTCAGGACGCGGACACTGAAGGCCTTTCCCGAATTCGCCTACCGCGAGATCATCACCTCGCTCGGATAGGGCCGTGACGAAACAGCGCGTAAAGCGCATCGCCATTCCTGGGGAGCTTGCGCTAGGATATAGCCATGTCCGAACCGCATTCGCATTCTCATCTGTGGCCTGGCGTGCCGCTGGCGCTTGGCTCGGCCGCCTTGTTCGGGGCGACGCCGCCGCTCAGCAAGCTGCTGCTCGAGGGCGTCAATCCCTTCATGCTGGCCGGGCTGCTCTATCTCGGTGCTGGACTTGGCCTCGCTCTGTACCGCCTGCTCCGGGGCAGGCAGGCCGCGGCCGGGGAAGCGCAGCTGACCGCTGGGGATATTCCCTGGCTGGCGCTGGCAATCGGCATGGGTGGCGTTATCGCGCCGGTGCTGCTGATGTTCGGCCTGACCCTCAACACGGCGTCCAGTTCGGCGCTGCTGCTCAATCTGGAAGGGCTGGCGACGATGGCCATCGCCTGGCTCGTCTATCGCGAGAATGTCGACCGGCGTCTGCTTCTGGGTGCCTTCGCCATTCTGGCGGGCGCCGTTCTTCTGTCGTGGCAAGGCGAGGGTATCGCCTTCAACCGTGGCGCCCTGCTGGTGGCAGGGGCTTGTGTGGCCTGGGGGATCGACAACAATTTCACGCGCAGGATCTCGGCCACCGACCCGGTGGTGATCGCCATGCTCAAGGGGCTGGTGGCGGGTGTCGTCAATGTCGGGCTGGCGCTTGCCGGCGGGGCTTCGTTCCCCCCGGCGTCGGTCGTGGCAGTCATCGCGGCCGTAGGCTTCTTCGGCATCGGGGTCAGCCTGGTGATGTTCATCGTGGCGTTGCGTCATCTAGGCACGGCACGGACAGGGGCCTATTACTCGCTCGCCCCCTTTATCGGCGCGTTGCTGGCAATCGCCATACTGGGTGACGCCGTCACGCTCAAGTTGGCGGTTGCCGGGCTGCTGATGGGCGCCGGCCTGTGGCTGCATCTGTCGGAACGCCATGAGCATGAGCACGACCACGAGGAACTGGAACACGAGCACAGCCATGTGCATGACGAGCACCACCAGCACCAGCATGACGGGCCGGTGAGCGAGCCGCATTCGCACTGGCACCGGCATGCGCCGATGCGCCACCGGCATCCGCATTATCCCGACCTGCACCACAGGCATGGCCACGGATAAATGCTGACCGTCTGGTACAACACGCGCTGCCCGGTCTGCGATGCCGGTATCAGCAGGCAGAAGCGGCGGCTGATTGAAGCGATCAAGGCTAGGCGGATCGAGTTCCGAGACATCAATTTTGAACCGGCAGCGCTTGCTGGACATGGCGCGTCGCTTGAGGATATCCGCCGCCGGCTGCACGCCACCGACGCGGCGGGCAGGCTGCTGGTCGGCGCCGACGTTGCCATCGCCGTATGGAAGGTCACGCCGGGCGAGGGCTGGCTGGCGACTTTGTTCGGCAATCCGGCTGTCTTGCCGCTGACACGCTTTGCCTATGATCGTTTCGCCGACCTGCTCTATGCCTGGAACCGGCGCAAGGGTCGCTGGTAGCGGTTCGTCATTGACCAGAAGTGCAAAGGTCCGGAAGACAATCTCCGGACCTTTTTCGCGTGGCCTTATCGGCTGGCCGGCTCGCAGAGCGCGCCGACGATGCGGCGTACTATCGGCAGAACCAGCAGCAGCGTCGGAAACGCCACCAGCCAGGACAGGCCCCAGGCGGTCCGCCAGATGGACGGCAGGTCGGGGTGGAAGCCAAGGCTTTTCAACGTCGAGATGAACGAGACGATGAAGGTCATCAACAGCGATAGCACCAGCGGGCTGAGAACAGCGGCATAGCGCGCAGGCAGCTTCCTGCGCTGATGTCTTGCAGTCATTTTGGGAGTTTCCCTGAAGTGTCCGGTCCGTCGCATTGGCATCCATTCGCCGGTGACCGGCTGAATTGCCCGGAAGACCGGGGTTGGATGCGTTGCTTGACGTCAGACGCTTACGGAGCGGCCGAGGCGCTCGCGGGCCTTCTAGCGGCACGTTTCGCTGAAAGCAAGCCTCCGGCGCCATATCGAGATACATCGTAAGATATATCTTGACTCCACCGATTGGCTTGCCTAATTAAGATATATCGTAAGATAGAACTCAAGGAGCAATCAATGCACAAACATTTTGGGAACAATCATTTCGGCGAGCGCATGTTCATGCACATGGCCGGCAAATTCGGCGGGCGCGGCGGCGGCTTCGGCCCGTTCGGGCACGGTGGTCGTGGCGGTGGACGCGGCGGCCCGGGCGACATGTTCCGCGCTGGCCGCATGCTGGCCGACGGCGATCTCAAGCTGATCACGCTGTCGCTGCTGGCCGAGGCGCCGCGCCACGGCTACGACATCATCAAGGCGCTGGAAGAGCGCACCAGCGGCATCTACAGCCCGAGCCCGGGCGTCGTCTATCCGACACTGACCTTCCTGGAAGAGGCCGGCTATGCCGCCTCCGCCGCCGACGGCAACAAGAAGGTGTTCTCGATCACCGAGGCGGGCCAAGCGCATCTCGCCGACAACCGCGAGATGATCGATGGCGTGCTCGAGCATCTCGAGCGCTTCGGCCGCAAGATGGCCAAGGCGCGCGACTGGTTCGGCTGGAACGACGAGCGCGAAGAGGGCGGGCGCCGCGGCGGCCGCTCGGAGGCGCGCGACGAATTCCGCGCTGTCCGCCACCGGCTGCGCGCGGCTCTCGGCGACTTCGTCGATGCCCCGGCTGATAAGCAGGCCGAGGCAATCGCCATCCTCGAAGCCGCCGCCGAGGCGCTGGAAGCGCTGTCGCACAAGTAAGCTCTTCCGGCACGGCAGGGCGCAGCCCTTGCCCGCCAGGCCAAGGACCGATAGTGAAATTCATCCCGCGCCACGCTACATGGTGCGGGATGAATGCTGTTGGAGGAAGCCCGATGTCTTTTCTGAAGCGTCTTTTCGGCGGTGGTGGCGGCGGAGCCGAGGCGGGTGAGCCAAAGAGCATGGCGCCGGCCAAGCAGGTCGAGCACAAGGGTTTCCTGATCAGCGCCACGCCCTACAAGACGGATGGCCAGTACCAGACCTGCGGCATCGTCTCCAAGGAGATCGACGGCGTGGTGAAGGAACACAAATTCATCCGCGCCGACCGCTTCGCCGGGCTCGACGACGCCGTCGACATCTCGATCAAGAAGGGCATGCAACTGGTCGACGAGCAGGGCGAGCGGATTTTCGGGTAAGCAAGACCGGTCGAGGCGAAGATCCTCGGCATCTCGCAATGAGCCCAATCGTTCAACATGAAGATGCTGCCACGCCTGTCGGGAATTGCCAAAACAAGACCTGGTCTCCGCAATACGCCCCGCTATGCCGTCAAAGCCGGCTCACTCTAGAGGCCGCCTTGCCGGACGCTATGGCAGTAAATGCATGAGCTCGTCCGGCATTGGGGTAACCGCCGGCACAGGAGTAGCCGCCGGCGTGGGCGCGGCCGGATCGGTAACATCCGTTCCACCGATGACGTAGCCCGGTTCTTCCGACTCCGAGTAGACTTTCGTTATGATGCCTGATTTGAGCGCTTCAGCGTCCCAGACATTATAAAGGCCCTGCGGCGTTGCCAGCCCCATCATGGCGAACACATCGGCACTGTTGATGCCCATTTCGTCGAAATAATCAGACATCATCTGCTTCAGCGCCGGATCAGGCACCGTCGAAATCTCGTCGAGGTCTCTTCTGCCGTTGTGCATTCGGGGTTTCTTCCGGCCGTTCGTTATCTGATGGACGGCGATCCGGGCATTGGCAGCCGCAGCGCGGACCTGGCCTCCAGCCAGGGCCCATGAGCAGGCCGAGAAACAGTATGCCCCGCCAGAATGAACTTCCCCTTCCGACCAGCCGTTCCTGACCATCTTTTCTGGACAGCGCGGCACCAGCATCGGACAGCCGTTCAACTGCGTCCTGCCTATCGCAGTTTCGAGGCCGGCGGTGCGGATCATGCGTCCCATTTCGAGCGCAGCATCCACGTTCCCGCCGCCAGACTGAAACACGACAGGAAGCTTCTGGCCTTTCAGCTTTCTCAGAAACTTCTCAAATTGTCCGGCTGTGTCAGGTTTGATGATGCCTTCGGCAGAGATCCATTGGACGCAGCTTACCGTGCAATCACCGTTCCGAACCAAAATGAAATTCATCGGCCACACTTCGGGCGTTTTCTGCTGCGCGGCGGCCGATGCGGTAGCAACCAGGGCCGCAAAGAAGCCTGTGACGATCAAGCAAAAGGTTGCGAGCGGACGCAGGCGAGTTGTCACGATGAAAAGTCCCCGCAAACAGCAGAATAATTGCTATCGTCTCAGGCCTGTCCGACACAACCTTTTTTAGAATTCCGTCGGCAAGGGATGGCGTCCATGAAGAAGAGTCTCGACAATTGAGCGTAGCATTTGCCAAGGAGGAAAGCGCCGAGGCGGCATCGGAAACCATCCTGCCGGCTCGCCCTATCTCCGACCGGATCAACCTCGTCACCGAGGTGGGCCTCAAGATGCTGCAGGTTGAATTGGCTCGCGCTCAGCAGGCTCTCGAGGCCGCTAACGTGCTGGAAGATGTCAACGAGAGGCGACGGCAGTCAGCGGTTCCGGTTCGGGATATGCGCTATTATGCCGAGCGCGTCCGTACGGCCCAGCTCATGTCGGTGCCCTCGTCCAATGAAGTGATCGCCTTCGGGCACACGGTTACCTTCAAGCGTGACGATGGCCGCACGCAGACCTTTCGCATCGTCGGTGAGGATGAGGCCAACCCGTCTCAGGCTTCCATATCGCATGGTTCGCCGGTTGCCATCGCGCTGACTGGCAAAACCGTTGGCGACTTTGTCCAGCTGGGGCAACGCGAACTTGAGATCCTGTCCATTTCCTAGTTGGACATCAGGTATGGCGCACGACCGGGGCGAGTGCCTGGAACCAATGACGGGCGAGACTGTTCAATTGTAACTTTGGTACCACGCTGACGAGCCCAACCGTTGGGCAAGCGGCCACTTGAGGAGCTCTCATCATGATGATTTCGTCCAGAATTCGTTCACTCGCGGTTGCCGCCATAGCCGCCGGGGCCGTCAGTGTTGCCAGTGCCGCGCATGCCGACAGCGGCACGATTCGCTTCGCCGTCTACAAGGCGGCCTTCTTCGTGGGCGGATCCGGAGGCGAGGGCACGCTGACCTTCCATGGTCGCAGCTACCCCATCTCCGTCGGCGCCGTCTCGGGCGGCCTCGCCTTCGGGGTTTCGAAGACCTATTTCCGCGGGACAGTGCGCCATATCAGACGCGCCCGGGATGTGACGGGGGTCTACGGGGCGGCGGGCGGCGGCGGCGCTCTCGGCAAAGGGGCTCAGGTGATCGTCATGACCAATGACAAGGGCGCCCAACTCGAACTCACAGGCAAGCAGGTAGGCCTGCAAGTCAACGCCGATCTCAGCGGTATGGCCATCACGGTGAAGTAAAAAGGGTTCGTCAGTCCTTGGATGGGCGGACCGAAAGGCTCCCGGAGCGACGGCAGCTTCGGCAAGGTCGTTCGCATCGTGGAAGACGTAGGTCGGCTTTGGATCCGACCTTCGCTCTTTCAATCACAACTCCTGTTGCCCGCTATGCCACCTGCAACTCGCGTCGCGGCAGTGGCGGAAAGGCGATTGCAATACCCACCGCGCCGAGGCCAATGACGGCCGAACCGATGAACAGCCAGGAATAGTTGGCGTAGGCGTCGAACACCATGCCGCCGGCCAGTGGTCCCAGCGCCATGCCGAGGCTGGACAGCATGGTGGCGGCGCCGAACACGGTGCCGAGGATACGCTGGCCGAAATATTCGCGCGCCAGCACCGCATAGAGCGGCATGACGCCGCCATAGGTGGCGCCGAAGATGACGGCCAGCATGTAGAACTGCTCGAGCCGGCTGATCGAGAGATAGGCGGCAATGACGATCGCCTGGATCGCCAGGCCCGCGATCAGCACCGGCTTGACGCCAAGCCTGTCGGCCAGCACGCCGTAGAAAAGCCGACCGCCGAGGCCTGCGAGACCCTCGACGCTGTAGATCGAGACGGCCGCCATGGGGGCGACGCCGCACAGCATGGCATAGCTCACCATGTGGAAGATCGGCCCGGAATGTGCGGCGCAGCAGGCAAAGAAGGTGAGGCCGAGTACGATGAATTGCGGCGAGCGCAGTGCCTGGCCTACCGTCAGGCCAGCGCCTTCGGGGGCCGGCGCCGAGGCCACATCCGCCGTTGCGGGCTTTGGCGGCTGGCGGACCAGCAGCACGGCCGGCAACAGCAGCACCCAGGCGGTGATGCCGATGTCGAACATGGCGGTGCGCCAGTCATAGGCCGAGATCAGCCAGCGGGCGAAGGGCGAGATCGTCATCGGCGCCACCCCCATGCCGGCCGAGACCAGCGAGACGGCTAGGCTGCGGTTGGTGTCGAACCAGCCGGTGGTCAGCGCGATCATCGGCGCGAAGAAGGCGCTGGCGGCGAGGCCGACCAGCACGCCATAGGTGATCTGGAAGCTCAGCAGCGAACCGGCGCGGCTGGCCAGCACCAGCGCCAGCCCGAGCAGCACAGCGCCGATCATGACGACGATGCGGGCGCCAAAACGGTCCGAAATGGCGCCCCAGGCGAAGCCGCCAAGGCCCATCACCAGGAAATTCAGCGTCATGGCGCTGGAAATGCCGGCGCGCGACCAGTTGGTGTCGATCGCCATCGGCTCGAGGAAGATCGCCAGCGAAAACATCGTGCCGATGGCGACACAGGACATCAGCGCGCCAGCGGCGACGATGACCCAACGATAGGAAATGCTCATTCAAATCTCCCATGCCAGAGGGCAGCGCTGCGCGCTGCTTGCGTCCGAAGGACGCTGGCACCGAGGCCGATCCTACAATCCGGTTGCATTTTTTATCCAGTCTGAATGGCGCCGTTTTCCCAACCGCCCACGCGGCTTTCCGCACGGCGCTTGTCGTGATCGGTGTGGCATCGGCTGACTTGCTGCGCTATTCCTGTGGTGAACCGCTGGCTAGCCTTGCCTATGTGTTCGCTACGCTGGCGAGCATGGCCACCAGTGCGATTTATCTCCGCACGCGGGCTACTCCATCTGTGGGACCATTCGATTGATTGGTTCGGTTGCTGTCACCCAGCTTAATCCGAATATCTCGCGCGAGCATGGTTCGCCCTGAAGTCGAACTCGGCCACTCAGCGTGTTTGAGGTTTGCCCTAGAGATGCCGGCGGATGAAGGCACCGATCATGTCGACAGCCTGACGCGCGGCCTGCAACTGGGCGAGGTTGGAGGGAAAGACATGGGTCATGCCTTTCCAGACGTGCAGCGCCGCCTCGCCGCCGGCGCCGGTCGCCGCTTCGACCACCCGGCGTGAATCGTCGAGCAGGATCTCGTCGTCGCCGACATGCACCAGCAGCGGAGGCAGTCCGCCCAGAGGCTGATATAGCGGCGAGGCCCTGGGGTCGGTGGGATCGACTCCTTTGAGATAGTGGTCGGCCGCCTTTTTCAGTTCGTCGCGCTTCACCAGCGGATCCGCCTCGGCTCTCGTCACCATAGAGCCGCCGGCAAGCGCAAGGTCGGTCCATGGCGACATAAGCGCCGCGCAACGCGGCATGACGCCGGCGCCCTTACTGGCCCTGGCCGCCGCCAGCACTAGCAGCGACAGTGCAAGGCCACCGCCGGCCGAGTCGCCCGCAATCGCGATCGCCTCATGGCCCATGTCGCAAAGGTCAGTGAATACACTGAGAGCATCGTCGACGGCGGCCGGAAAAGCATGCTCCGGCGCCAGCCTGTAGTCGGGAATGAAGGCCGGTGCGCCGGCGCGTTGCACGATTTGGCTGACGAAGTTGCGGTGACCGACGGCGGAACCCAGAACATAGGCCCCGCCATGAAGGTAGAGGATCGTGGCGCGCGTTGCGCCGGCCTTTGGTCGGCACCATACGCCCGGTACCGCTCCGACCGTGCCTGTCTCGAAGCTGATCCCGTCGGCGGCAGGCGTGTGTTGCATCAGCTCTTCGAAGGCTGGCCGCGACGCCGGGGCAAACTCCAGCGCCGGCAGCGTGGCCAGCAGGTCGCGCATCGCCAACATGACGGCGCGGTCGCGCTCGTCCTGGGGGTGGATTTCGACGCTCATGAGTTGATCCTAAGGTTTGAGAAGTTCGGTGCGGAATTCCGGCGCGAGCACCGCGGCTTTGGCGAGGAAGGCGCCGAATTCGTCCTTTGTCAGTTTCGGCGCGGATGCGGTGCGGCTCTCGACAGGTGTTCCGACCTGGGCAAAAAATACCTCCTGTCCGGCGGGTGCGCACATGCACAACATGCGTGCGTCCGATCCCGAGACATTCTTGAAGGAATGCGGCGCATTGGCTGGGATGTTCACCGTCATGCCCGCCTTGGCCACGCTTTTCTCGCCACGGAAGGTGAATTCGATCTCGCCTTCCAGCAGGTGAAACATCTCCTCGAAATCATGCCGGTGCGGACCGGGGCCGCCGCCATCGGGAACCTTCATGTCGATCAGACAGAAGCGCCCTGCCGTTTGCGCGCCGGAGAGGAGCACGGTGGAGGTGTCGCCCACCACAGCCAGGTGCTGCAGCGACGGATCGTCGGGATCGACGACCGACAGCTGGCGATCGAGGTCGTCCGCAGGGATTTTGAACTCAGGCATGTCTTGATCTCCAGGCAGGCGAGGCTCCCAGCCTTCTTCTCAGTGGTAGCTGCTAGCTGGTGCCGAAGCAGCAAAAAGCTCGTTCGACTGGCTGGACTCACTGTCCCGCAGGTGGAACAGTCACTCGCGTGATCGATCTCAACGACTTGCGCGTCTTTGAAAAAGTGGCGGCGACCAGCAGCTTTTCGGCTGCCGGCCGGGTGCTCGGCCTGCCGAAATCGACGGTCAGCCGCAACATCGCGCGGCTGGAGCAGGTGCTGGGCGCGCGGCTGTTTCAGCGCACCACCCGCGCGGTCATCCTGACCGCCGCCGGGGAGGCGCTGCAAACGCGCTGCGTCGAGTTGATGTCGCGGATCGACGAGACGGTTGCCTATGTCGGGGGCCTGAGCGGCGAACCACGCGGCCTGCTGCGGGTCAGCGCCGGCATCGGCTTCGGCATCAATGTCCTGTCCCGGCACCTGCCCGAATTCCTTGCCCGCTTTCCCCATGTCGACGTCACGCTCGACCTGACCAGCCGCGACCTAGATCTTGTCGCGGAACGGGTCGACGTGGCGATCCGGATGGGCCCGCTACCGGACTCCGCACTGGTGGCGACGCGCCTGGGCAGCGTGCGCCGCTGCCTCGCCGCTTCGCCGGACTATCTCAGCCGGCATGGCACGCCGCTGACGCCGGCCGATCTGTCCGAGCATGAATGCATCGAAATGCCTCGCGGCGACGGCCGGACGCGGACCTGGCATTTTTACCGGGGCGGCGAGATGGCCACGGTCGATGTCCGCAACCGGGTCAGCGTCAACGATGCGCTGACCATCCACCAACTGGTTCGCAACGGCGCCGGTCTCGGCGTGCTTTCTACCTATCTGTGCCTCGACGACTTCGCCGAAGGCCGTCTCGTTCCGCTCCTGACCGATTGGGACATCGCGCCGGTCGAGGTCAATCTGCTGTTCCCGAGCAAGCGCGAACTGTCGCAGACCGTGCGAAGCTTCGTGGATTTCATGCGCGAGGTCTCTGTTCCCAACGAGCATTGGCAAGGCGGCATCGCCGAGACGGATTAATATCCGGTGTCCTTTTGCCTGTGACTCAGATCGGCAGTTCCGACGTGTATTTGATCGTCTGGCTGGGAACGTCGGTCTTGACGTTCTGCACGCCCTTGATGCGGCTCAGATGCTCCGACTGGAAGCGGCGGTAGTCGTCGATGCCGGCCGCCACCACGCGCACCATGGCGTCGCAATCACCGAGCATCAGGTAACACTCCATCACCTGCGGCAGCTTGGCCACTTCGGTGGCGAAATGTTCGATTGTGTCCTCATCCTGCGTCGTCAGCCAGATGCGGGTGAAGAAGGTCAGGCCTTTGCCGATGCTGGCGGGGTTAAGCACGGCGACGTAGCGGTCGATGACTCCGGCCTCCTCCAGCAGCTTCACGCGCCGCAGGCAAGGCGAGGGCGACAGCCCGACTTCACTGGCCAGATCATTGTTGGCCATGCGCCCGTCGCGCTGCAGTGCCCGCAGGATCCGCTTGTCGATCTCATCCAGCTTCATGGCTTTGGATTCCATCTATTTGGCAATCTGTGACACTCAATGCCAAAATTCGGTGAAATACAACAATCTTCGCAACCAAATTTTGAGCCGGTGCCGGTATGTTTGCCGCCGACATTCACGAGATTCCAAACGCAACCAGAGGCGGCGGCCGCCAGGCTAGCCGATGGATAGCCATGAGCATTTCACAGGCAGTCGAGGCGGCGGGCGATGGCTCGGGATCCGAGTTCCGCCGTGGCGTGACGTCCTGCGCGCCGGTGCTGTTCGGCACCATCCCCTATGCGCTGGTGCTCGGCGCCCAGGCCACACAGAAAGGGCTGAGCACGGTCGAACTGTCCATGATGACAGGGCTGAACTTCGCCGGCGGCTCGGAATTCGCGGCGATCCAGTTGTGGACGTCGCCGCCGCACATCGTGCTCATCGTCGCCATCACTTTCCTGGTCAACAGCCGCCATTTGCTGATGGGAGCGGCACTGGCGCCGTTCCTGCGCGATCTGCCAAGGCGCAAGGTGTTTCCGGCGCTGTTCTTCCTATGCGACGAAAGCTGGGCGCTCGGGCTTGCCGATGCCAGGCAGCGTGCAGCGGCAGGCATCACGCCGGCCTTCAGTCCGCGTTATTATATGGGCGCGGCATTGGCGATGTATCTCACCTGGGTGGCCTTCACCACGCTGGGTGCCGTGCTCGGCCCGATGCTTGGCCATGTCGAGACCTTCGGTTTCGACATGGCGTTTCCAGCCGTCTTCCTGGTGCTGATGCGCGGCATGTGGACGAGCACGGCCGCGGCGCGGCCGTGGCTGGTCAGCCTCGTCGTCGCGGCGCTGTTTTATCTCTTCGTCCCGGGCGCCTGGTATGTCGCCGCCGGTGCGGTATCGGGGCTGGTCGCGGCCTGGCGGATGGCAGGTGATGCATGATCAATGCTGCGACCCTTCTTATCATCGTTCTGATGGCCGGCGTTACCTACGTGACCCGGATCGGCGGCTACGTCGTGTTGCGCAACCGCACGCTCAGCGCCCGCGCCGCGGCGGTGATGGAGGCGGCGCCCGGCTGTGTGCTGATCTCGGTGATCGCGCCGGCCTTCGTGTCACGGAATCCGGCCGATCTTCTGGCTCTGGCCATCACTTTTGTTGCTGCCACACGGCTTTCCATGCTGCCGACCGTGCTGATCGGGGTCGCTTCGGCGGGCCTTTTAAGACATCTGATCGGCTAGAACGAAAAAAGGCAGGCGCGAACGCCTGCCTTTCGATGCGGATGAACTTTGGCGCCTTATGCGGCTGCCGCAACGTCGCGGCTGGCTGCCACCACGGCATCGACCTTGGCGGTCGCCTTGGCGAGTGCTGCGGTCACCGCGTCAGGGCCCATACCGACGCCTTCGATGCGGATGACGTCGACATCGGTCATGCCGAGGAAGCCGAGCACGCCGCGCAGGTAGGGAATGGCGTGATCGAACTGTACGGCAGCGCCTTCCGAATAGATGCCGCCGGAAGCCAGCACGATATAGACCTTCTTGCCGGTGACGAGGCCCTTGGGGCCGTTCTCGCCATAGGCAAAGCTCTTGCCGGAACGGGCGATGTGATCGACCCAGGACTTCAGCGTCGAAGAGATGTTGAAGTTGATGAAGCCGGTGGCGAGGATCACCGTGTCGGCGGCGAACAGTTCGTCGAGCGCGACGTCGGAGACGCCGACGACTTCAGCCTGGCGCGGGGTGCGGGCTTCGACAGGCGTGTAGATGCCGCTGGCATAATCGGCGTCGATATGCGGCAGCGGGTTGGCGACGAGGTCGCGCACGACAAGCGTGTTCGACGGGTCGGCGGCAAGCAGCTTCTCGGCGAATTCGGTAGCAATACGGGTTGAGTGCGAGGCAGCGCCGCGCGGGCTCGAGGTTACAAGAAGAATGGACATAGCGGGTCTCTCCAGTGGAATTGAATTGTCCCGCCACATATGGGGCTATCGACCCATTCGATAAACTGGTATATTTTCTATACGATCCATCAACAAAATAGATACAGCAATGCAGCCGAACCCGACGCTCGACCAACTTCAGATCTTTGTGACAGTCGCCGAAGCCGGCAGTTTCTCGGCCGCCGGCCGCAAGCTCAACCGGGCGCAGTCGGTGATCAGCTACGGCATCGCCAATCTCGAGGTGCAGCTCGGGCTGAAACTGTTCGAGCGCGAGGGCACGCGCGAGCCGCAACTGACCGAGATCGGCCGGGCGATGCTTGAGGACGCACGCCGCATGGTCGGCGTGCTGCAGCGCATGCGCTCGCGCGTCGATGGCCACCATCAGGGGCTGGAGGCCGAAGTTGCGCTGTCGGTCGATTCAGCGCTGCCTTCGCCGGTCCTGGTTCGGGTGCTGAAGGCGTTCGAGGCGCAGTTTCCGACCGTGATGTTGCGCCTGCACATAGGCTCGCTCGGCCTGATCCCCGATCATGTCGTCAGCGGGCAGGCCGATCTCGGCATTGGCGGTCTGCTGGGCGAGGTCGACGTGAATCTCGTGCGCATCGGCTTCATGTCGATCGTGCTGGCTGCCGCCCCCACCCACCCGCTGGCGCGGCTGCCGAAACCGGTGGCGATCGAGGATGCGCGCGAATACACGCAGCTTGTCGTCACCGACCAGTCGGAGCGTACCAAGGGGCGCGACTTTGGCGTCTTTGCCTACCGCACCTGGCGGCTGACGGACCTGCGCACCAAGCATACGCTGATGCGTGAGGGATTGGGCTGGGGCGGGCTGCCGCGCTGGCTGATATCAGACGATCTGGCGAGCGGCCGGCTGGTGGAACTCGACCTCGAGTCCTTCAGGGAGGTGAGTTCGCCGCTGTTTGCCATGCATCGCAACGATCGCAGCCCGAAGCCGGCGGCGGCCTGGCTGATCGACCAGTTCAAGCGCCAACTCGGCTGCTTCAACGAGTTCGAGCCGGGCGAGGTGCCTGAGGAAGAGCCGGAGACAGCCCATCAATCAGCGCCATGAGGACAGTGCGGTAATCCTCGGCTGAGGCGCCGGCCTCGATCGCCAGGGCGGCGCGGTCGAAGGCGGACGCCAACAGCGCGGTCAGCGCCTCCGCCGGCAATCTCGTCATCGTCTGCGCCCGCATTGCCGCGACCAGCCCTTCGCGCAGCGAGCGGTTGCCATGGCGGTTGTCGATCGCGTCCATGGCGGCGCGGCCAAGCACGGCCGGACCATCCAGCAACAACAGCCGCGTGCGGCCGGGCGCGCGCATGGCGGCGAGATAGGCGTCGGAGCCGGCAATCAATGCGTCGCGGGCAAACAGCGATGGCGGCGAGGCGCGCTCGATCTCTTCGGCGACCGCTGCCGCCTCCTGCTCGACCACGGCGGCAAACAGCGCCTGCTTGTCGGCGAAGTGATGGTAGAGCGCTCCGCGCGTGACGCCGGCGGCGGCGACGATCTCCGGCGTGCCGGTCTCGGCATAGGATTTTTCAGTGAACAGCTTTCGCGCCGCGGCAATCAGGTCGGCGCGCGTCGCTTCGGTGCGGTCGCGGTTGGAACGGCGCGCGGAATCCTGTTGCATACATGCAGCCTGTATGTTAATTCAATGTACATGCAGACTGTATGTTAATTGACGGGAGAAGGAAAGATGAAGACGACGAGCTATTACCCGGTGCTGATGACAGGCGACGTCGCCGGCACGACGGCTTTTTATGTGAAGCATTTCGGCTTCCAGCCGCTGTTCGAAAGCGACTGGTACGTGCATCTGCAATCGGTGGAGACCAGAAGAGTCAATCTCGGCATCGTCCAGGGTGACCATGAAACGATCCCGGAAGAGGGGCGGGGCCGCACATCGGGCCTGCTGATCAATTTCGAGGTTCGCGATCCCGATGAAGTTTATGAGCGGGTCGTCGCTGCCGGCCTGCCAATCCTGCGCTCCCTGCGTGACGAGCCCTTCGGCCAGCGCCACTTCATCACCAAAGATCCCAACGGCGTGTTGATCGACGTCATCAAGCCGATCCCGCCCAGCCAGGAGTTTCTAGCGCAATATGCGGAGGGGGCGGCGGGAGCCTGAGCGGCCGTCTCAGCTCGCCCTTGCCACCGGCGTCACCGTCACCTGACTGACGCCGGTTCGGCGTACAACCGTGCACAGCGTCTCGCGGCCGATGCGTTCGGCGTCGAGCATGCGCACGAGGTCGTCGACGCCGGTGACCGGGCGGCCGTCGATGGCGGCGATGATGTCGCCTTCCTTCAGGCCCGCCTTGGCCGCCGGGCCATCCTTCTCGACGCTGCGCAGCCGCACCGCTGTTTTACTCGATACTTGCGACAACAGCGCGGCGCGGCGCGGCAGGTTTGTGGTGTCGGCCGAGATGCCGATAAAAGCGCGGCGCACGCGGCCGAAGCGGATGATCTCCGAAATGACGAAATTGGCGGTGTTGGAAGCAACCGCAAACGCAATGCCTTGCGCACCATGGATCATGGCGGTGTTGACGCCAATGACCTCCCCAGCCGACGACACCAGCGGCCCGCCGGAATTGCCGGGGTTCAATGCCGCGTCAGTCTGGATGACGTCGTCGATCAGCCGGCCGGTGGAGGCGCGCATTGAGCGGCCCAGCGCCGAGACGACACCGGAGGTGACGGTCCATTCGAAACCGAGCGGATTGCCGATGGCAATTGCGATCTGGCCGCGCCTGAGCCGCTTGGAATCGCCCAGCGGTGCGACATCGGCAAAGCTGCCATCGGCGCGCACCAGCGCGATGTCGGTGTCGGGGTCGCGGCCCAGCACGCGGCCTTCGCTGGACGACCCGTCCGGCATCGAGACGCGTACCGTCCTGGCGTCGCCGACGACATGGAAGTTGGTGACCACCAGCCCGTCCGGCGCGATGACGAAGCCCGAACCATGGCCGCCCTGACCGCCGACGCGCTCGATGCGGCAGACGGCCGGGCCGATGCGGTCGACGGCGTCTGCAACGGTCGTCGAATAGGCGTCGAGCAACGTGTCATCAGTTTGGAATTTGGTGGCGGCGAGGGCCATGATCAGGCTCCGTGTTTTCAGGCGAAAGGATGACTATATGTGCGGAGCGGGCCGAACCGTCGCGACCTGACCAGATGGCCAGTCAAACCAGCAACTAGCCGTCAGGCGAGTACCTCCGGGCGCGCTGTCGAGCGATATCTGGGGCATGGATGAACCCAGGAGATATTCATGAGCGACTTCAATCTGAATGCATTTTCCGACGCCATCGCCGATCTCGCGGCACAAGCGGCTCCGGCAACGGCGAGTTTCGCCACGCATCATCACCGCACGGCAAGCGCCTTTCACTGGCGTGACGGCTATTTCGTCACCGCCGAAGAGGCCGTCGAGGCCGGCGAGGAGATCGAGCTGGTGCTGGCCTCGGGCGAGACCGTGAAGGCCGAGCTGGTCGGCCGCGACCCTTCGACCGGCGTCGCCTTGCTGAAGCCGGCAAGTGTCGTCACAGCTGCGCCATTGACCAAGGCCGATGCAGTGCGGCCGGGCAACATCGCCATCGCCATCGGCAACAGCCACGGTTCCGCTTTGGCCGTCTCAGGTTCGGTCGGCGAAGTCGGTCCGGCCTGGCGCTCGATGCGCGGCGGCACCATCGACCGGCGCATCAATCTTGCCGTCGGCGCCGGCGGCCGTTTCGAGGGCGGGCCGGTGCTCGATGCCAAGGGCGCGCTGATCGGAATGCTGTTGTTCGGACCGCGCCACAGGGCGCTGGTCATGCCTTACGAGACGATCGAACGGGCGGTCGCGACCCTGCGTGAGAAAGGCCATGTCGCGCGCGGCTATCTCGGCGCCGGCCTGCATCCGGTGCGCGATCGCGATGCGCAGGGCGCGATGGTGATGAGCCTCGACGACGATGGTCCCGCCAAGGCCGCCGGTCTCTCACTCGGCGACATCATCGTGGCGTGGAACGGCGAGGCCGTGCATGGTCCGCGCGACCTGATCCGCAGGCTTGGACCCGACAGCGCCGGCGCTTCGGTGACGCTGGGCGTGGTGCGCGGCGGCGAACAGCGCGATGTCGCGCTGACAATCGGCGAAAAGCCGCTGAGCTGAGGTGATCGATGGACACGCTCACCAGCGACCGGATCATGCATGACGGTGCCGTCTCGCGGCGGCTGGTGGTGCTGATTGCGCTTGGCGATGCGTCACGCGCCGAGCGCCTGGCGGCCTCGCTTGCCGCCAGCGATGATCTGTTGCCGGTCGTAGCCGGCAGAGCCGACGTCGCCATCGTTGACGACCGGAGCGGTGAGGCGGTGCCGGCCGCCATTCCAAGGGTGCTACTGTCGGGACGCGGCGACGAGCGGCCCACCGGTGAGGTGTTGGCCGTCATGGCGGCGGGCGCGGACGATTTGTTGATCGCCGCAGCAGTGCGGCTGGCTGCGGCCGGCTATCGCGTATCGGGCGATGGCAGAAGCGGGCGCCATGAGCATTTCCATACCGGCGATGGCGAGCCGTTCGAGGAGGAAACCCCCGACGAGCATGCCGTCCGGCCTTCGCTGTCGCCGCGCGAGGCGGAAGTGCTGGCGCTGCTGGCCGAGGGTGCGCCCAACAAGGTGATCGCGCGGCGGCTCAACATCTCCGTGCACACGGCGAAGTTCCACGTCGCCGCAATCCTGATCAAGCTCGGTGCCGCCAACCGCACCGACGCGATCGCCATTGCGATGCGGCAGGGGCTGGTGCTGGTCTGATTTCGATCACACCGCCGCGTCAATATCGGTGAGGCGGAAATCATCACCCTTGAACAGCAGCGGCATAGCTTCGAGCCGCGCCGTGGCATAGGCGATGCAATCGCCGAAATTCAGCGCCGCCGGGTGCCGACCCTTGCCGTAGCGCAGGAACGCCTGGCGGGCGACGGCGGCGTGGTCGGCGGTAAAGGCGATCGTCTCAATCGAGGAGCTGCGCAGGAAGCTATCGAGGCGATCCAGGATTTCATCTTGCCGGCCGCTTGCGAGCACCATTGTCGTTTCAAGGAAGGTTGGCGCGGCCAGTAGCCGTCTCTTGGCCTGCGCGATCGCCAGCACGAAACGTTCGTAGCCTGGTTCGAGACGCAGAATGGCGACCAGGACCGAGGAATCGATGATCATTTCGTCGGGATTCCGAACTCATCGTAACCGAGGATTTCGTCATCGGTCATCGCATTCTCACGTCTGGGGACTTTTCCGGCGCTGTCGGCAATCGCCATCAACCGCTGAAACAAGTCGTCGGTTTCGTCGCGCGGCACCAGCCGCTCGCGCGCAACTTCGCGCTCGAGGCTCTGGCGGATCGCTTCGGTCACGGACACTCGGCGACGGCGTGCAAGCTCGCGCGCCAATTGCTCGACTTCCGTATTCTTGATCGACAGCGCCATTCTATAATCTACCTGTTTGTATAGAATATATAGTAGCCGCTCGATGAATCCAATGGATTTCCTGTGCCACCCGCGCCGGCCTCCGCAGCGTCACCATGGCGTCGTAGCGCAAGCTCTTGTATCCGGCAGCGGCGCGGGCAAGGATCACTTGAAGAAGCACAGGGAAGCGGAGGAAAAATGTCGCTCAAGGGAAAGACGCTGTTCATCTCCGGCGGGTCGCGCGGCATCGGGCTGGCGATCGCGCTGCGTGCGGCACGCGACGGCGCCAATGTGACGATCGCGGCCAAGACCGCCGAGCCGCATCCGAAGCTGCCGGGCACGATCTATACGGCGGCCGAAGAGATCGAGCAGGCCGGCGGCAAGGCGCTGCCCGTGCTGTGCGACATCCGTGAGGAGGCACAGGTGGCCGAGGCGGTCGCCAGGACCGTGGAAAAGTTCGGCGGCATCGACATCTGCGTCAACAATGCCAGCGCCATCCAGCTCACCGGCACGCTGGAAACCGACATGAAGCGCTACGACCTGATGCATCAGATCAACACGCGCGGCACCTTCCTGGTATCCAAAATGTGTATCCCGCACCTGAAGTTGGCTGCAAATCCTCACATCCTGAATCTGGCGCCGCCGCTCGACATGAAGGCCAAGTGGTTCAAGAACCACGTCGCCTACACCATGGCCAAGTTCGGCATGTCGATGTGCACGCTGGGCATGAGCGCCGAGTTCGCCAAGGACGGCATCGCGGTCAATTCGCTGTGGCCGATTTCGACCATCGATACGGCGGCGGTGCGCAATCTGCTCGGCGGCGCGACGGTGGCGGCGATGAGTCGATTGCCCGACATCATGGCCGATGCCGCGCACGCCATCTTCATGCGGCGGGCGCGCGAGGCATCAGGCAATTTCTACATCGACGAGGAGGTTCTGCGCGCCGAGGGCGTCAGCGACTTTTCGGTCTATGCGCCTGATGCGACCGGGCCTTTGGCCGGCGATTTTTTTGTCCCCGATGAGGTGTTTGCGCGGACGGACAGCAAGATCAAGAACATCTACTGACGAGGATCGAGCCGCCGGCGGTTTGTTTCGATAAGTAGGTCGAAGTCGAACGGCTCCGGCTCGCCGATTCATCGCCCTCGTCGATTGCCTGACGAAGTCGATCGAGCCTTGAAAGATCGTCCTCTTCCATTGGTGTTACGCCTCGTCCTTCTTGCCTTTGCTCAGACCCATCAGCCGGTCGATATAGGCGAGCATGAGGGCCGAGACGACGAAGGCGAGGTGGATGATGGTCAGCCACATCAACTGGTCGGTCGTGTAGGACGACGAGTTCAGGAACACCTGCAGCAGGTGGATCGACGAGATGGCGACGATGGTCGAGGCGACCTTGACCTTCAGCGAGCCGACATCGATCGTGCCCAGCCAGTGCACGCCGCCGTCCTGGTCGTCAAAGCGGCTGACGAAGTTCTCGTAGCCCGAGATGATGACCATCACCACCAGCGAGGCAACCAGGGCGGCATCGATCAGCCCGAGCATCTTCAGGATGGTGTCGGTGTCGCCGAGCGTGAAGGCCACGGTGACGAACTCGTAGAGCTTCTTGCCAAAGGACAGCGCATAGATGGCCAGTGCCACGCCCAGCCCGAGATAGAAGACGACGAGCAGCCAGCGCGAGGCGAGAATGATCGATTCGATGGCGAGTTCGAGACGCTTCATGAAGTGGTTCCGGTTGGTTCTCAGTCGGGCCGTATCTCCTTCAGGTCGCCACTGTTTGCAAGACAAAAAACCCCGCCGGAGAGGGTCCGGCGGGGCTCAATGCGTCCCGCTGGAGTCGGGACGGGGCAGGGAACGCCCAGCCCTGAATCTGGGGTAGGTGCGCCGTCGATTCAATGAGCCCGGTTGCATACCGGTACAATTCTTGTTGAACCCGGCACGTCGATCCATCCCCGGCAGGGCCGGGGATGGATGCTTCTCGCGCCGATTCCACAAACCAGGTCATGGTTTTGAAAACATGACCTAATTGTTGCTGGCCACAGGCGCCACCAGCGAGGTGATGCGGCGGATGGCGACGCGCCGGTTCTCGCGGTTGGGCGCCGCGGTGTTGACCTTCAGATACTCCTCGCCATAGCCCTGCGTGGTCAGGTTCTCCGGCGGGATGCCGAAGGCGTTGGTCAGCGCTTCCGCCACCGCTTCCGCGCGGCGATCGGACAGAGCGAGGTTCGCTTCCGGTGTGCCGACCGCATCGGTGTGGCCTTCGATCAAGAAGGTCTCGGCCGGGTTCTTCTTCAACAGTTTCTCCATGGCGCTGGCGACGCCCTCAAGCTTCTGCACCTCGGTGTCGGAGATCGAGGCCGAGCCGAATTCGAAGTTGAGCGTGTCGAGATCGACGCGCCGTGCAATGTCGCGCACGCGGGCCGAGCGCTTGACCTCGTCGATCGAATAGAGGCGCTGCACCTTCTCCACCGGCGGCTGTTCGAGGAAGTCGTAGTAATCGTCCGGGCTCGAGACATCCTCGGAATCGAGGATGTACTCCCGGCGCGGGATGGTCAGACGCATTGGCGGCAGGTCGTCGCCGGGATCGCGCCAGTCGCCCTCATCCTGATAGTCCTGCTCGTCGACATAGCTCAGCACATATTCGCGCCCATCAGGCGTGATGCGCGAACGCTGGATGACATCGCCGTAACGGTTGCGAATGGTGACGATCTGGACGCCATTGCCGCGCTCGACCGTCTCGCGTGTGCGGCCTTGCGGCAGATCCTCGTAATAGACGTCCTTGGCGCCGCGGTTCATGCGCGGACCGTCATTGCTCTGGACGATCGTCTGGCCGCCGAGCTGGATGATGACGCGGTCGCCGATCTCCTTGAGCACGTCGACGCCCTTGGGACGGCGGCGGTCGCGGATGTTCTCGTCGGGCGCGCGATCGAGGCGTTTGCCTTTTTCCTCAGTCACCGGAATCATCTTCTCGGGCTTGATCTCCTGCTGTGCGGCCTTGTCGTCGGTCGGGGGCGGGCCCTGGTCGACGGGAGCGACCACTGGCTTCTGACCCTGATCGCCGCCTTGCTGGGCGTTCTGCCCGCCATTCTGCTGCTCGCCATTCTGCTGGCCGTTCTTGTCGCCATGTTTCCGGCCGCCGCCCTTGCGCTCGGCATCCTTCTGGCTGTCCAGGATTGGGGCAGCGTTGGGATTGGCAGGTGCTTCGCCCTGCACAGGGTTTTCGCCCTGGACTGGTGCTGCCGCCTCGCCATTGGCCGGTTGCTTGCCGGTGGCTGGCTGTTCGCCGGTCGCCGGCTTTTCGCCATTGGCGGGTTGTTCGCCGGTGGCGGGCTTCGCGCCATTGGCAGGTTGCTCGCCGGTGGCCGGCTGTTCGCCGGCCGGTTTCCTGCCGTGCTTCTTGGTCTTGTCCTGGGGCTGCTCGCCCTGGGCCGCAGGCTGTTCGCCGGCAGGGGCCGTCGCCTCTCCAGCGGGAGCTTCCTTCGGCGTCGGGGCGACTTGAGGTTCGGCCTGCTGGTCCTGCTTCTTCTTGCGCGGCTTGGCCTGCTCGGCGGGCTGATTGTCGTTGGCCGGTTCTGCCTGGCCTGCCGGCGCCTGCTCGGTCTGCTGCTGCTGATCACGCTTCTTCCTGCGCGGCTGCTGTTCCTCGGCGGGTGCGGCCAGTTGAGCCGGCGCCTGCTCGGTCTGCTGCTGCTGCTGATCACGCTTCTTCCTGCGCGGCTGCTGTTCCTCGGCGGGCGCGGCCTGTTGGGCCGGCGCCTGCTCGGTCTGCTGCTGCTGATCACGCTTCTTCCTGCGCGGCTGCTGTTCCTCGGCGGGTGCTGCCTGTTGGGCCGGCGCCTGCTCGGTCTGCTGCTGCTGATCGCGCTTCTTCCTGCGCGGCTGCTGTTCCTCGGCGGGTGCGGCCTGTTCGGCTGGCACCTGCTCGGTCTGCTGCTGCTGATCGCGCTTCTTCCTGCGTGGCTGCTGCTCCTCGGCGGGCTGCGCGCTCTGGGCAGGCGCTGCCTGCTGCTCAGGCTCGGCCTTCTTCCTGCGCTCGGGCTTCTGTTCGGGTTCCGCCTGCTGCTTCTGCGCGCAGGCCTCGGCCGATTCGCCCTCGGCGCACGCTGCTTGCGCCAAAATGAATGGGGCTGACGTGCGCTGGGCGGGGCCAAACGCGGCACCTCCCTGAAGCGGGAACGCGCCCAACGGCGCGGATGCCATCAGCAGGCCGAGTGCGGTGCCGGCCAGAATCCGTGGTTGGCGTTTCATCGAAAATTCTCCTTGTGGGGTCCCATCCTTGCCGAAACCGATCTTGCGCCGATTGGTTCCGGTTTGGCGTGAATAGAGGCCGTGCAGGGCGATTGGCCGGCCTTTTGAAGGCAACTTCGTGTCATTCCCCTGGCGATCGCCGAATTCCGGCCGTTGCCGCGCTTGACCTTGCCGGCGGCTGGGGCCACATGCCGGGAATGGAAACGCCATTCTGGAAAACCAAGACGCTTGAGGCGATGAGCCCGGCCGAGTGGGAGTCGCTCTGCGACGGGTGCGGCAAATGCTGTCTGTCGAAGCTCGAGGACGAGGACACCGGCGAGATCTACTGGACCAGCGTCGGCTGCCGGCTGTTCGACGCCGAGACCTGCCGCTGTTCGGACTACGCCAACCGGCTGGCGCGCGTTCCCGACTGCGTCGGGCTGACGCCGCAGAACGTGCGAACCATCAGCTGGCTGCCCAGCACCTGCGCCTACCGGCTGGTGGCCGAGGGCCGCGACCTCTACTGGTGGCACCGGCTGGTGTCGGGCAGTGCCGAGACCGTGCATGAAGCCGGTATCTCGATGCGCGGCCGAGTCAAGGCGAGCGAAACCGATCTTGCCGAGCCGGAAGACTATTTTGACTACATGCTGGACGACGAACCCTAAGGCTCGCGCCGGGGGCGCCTGATCCTTGGCCCGCTGGTAGGGAACAGGGTCTGTGTCGGGCGTTTTGGCGTTCACCGCAGGCTGCGGACGATGGCGAATAGCCGGAATTTCCCTTTTCTCGCCACATGAACCGAAGATGAACAGCAGGTTCGTAAAGAGTTCAGACAGGCAAGTGCATTCTCCCCCCCATCGGTTCACGAGGACGGGCGAAAGCCCAAAAAAGGAGAGAAGACGATGTTCAACACGATCAAGACGGCAGCCCTTTCGGCCCTGGTCGGTCTCGGCACGCTGACGGCTATCCCCGCTCACGCCGACAGCCTCTATCTCGGCTTCGGCAACAACAACGACCCGCGCTTCGGCGTCTATGCCGGCGACGATGGCTATCGCCATCGCCGTGACGAGCGTCGCGACGGCTGGCGCCGTGGCTGTTCGCCGGACCGCGCCCTCGACAAGGCCGAACGCATGGGCCTCTATCGTGCCCGCATCGTCGACGTCAACCGCCGCACGGTCAAGGTGATGGGCCGCCAGGACGGCGACCGCGTCGTGATCGTGTTCGCCAACGAGCGCGGTTGCCCGGTTATCTATCGCTGAGGCTGAGGCTGAGGCTGAGGCTGAGGCTGAGGCTGAGGCTGAGGCTGAGGCTGAGGCTGAGGCTGAGGGCCGGTCAGAAGACACGACCTCTGCGAGCCTCAGCCTGGAGACAGGACCTTCTGCGAAGGTCGACGCGGCATGATCCTCTGCGAGGATCAGCCGGGACTAGCCGAGCCCCTTTCCAGTTGAAGGGTGTGGCTCGAAAAAACCCCGCGGGAGCAATCCCGCGGGGTTTTTCATGCTCGCTATCGACTGGTGATTGCATCCGTGGCTGGGCAAGGCTCAGCCACGGATCGTCAGAGCTGCTTATTTCAGTTCGAAGGTGACGGTGACCTGCACATTGTAGGAATTCTCGCCGGCCTGCACCGGAGCCGCAGCACCCGCCGCGGCGTCGAAAGCCTTGGCGTTGATCGGCATTGGCGTCGGCGCCATGTTCTGATCGGTGATCTCAAGCACACGGCCGAGGCTGACGCCTGCGGCTTCGGCCAGCGTCTTGGCCTTGGCCATGGCGTTGGCGACCGCCTTCTTGCGCGCCTCGGTGACCGTGGCCGCCGGGTTGTCATTGGTGAAGGCGATGCCGCCGCCCTGGTTGACGCCGAGCGACACCGCCTTGTCGAGGATTTCGCCGGTCTTGTCGACATCGCGCACCCGCACCGAAAGCGTGTTGGTCACCTGATAGGCGACGAGTTCGGCTTCCTGGCTGCCGTCCGGCTTGTTGGTGTAGTTGTAGCGCGGGTTGATCTGGATGCCGGTGGTCTGCAGGTCGCGGTCCTTGATGCCGGCCGACTTCATCGCTGCGATCACGGCGGCCATGGCGTCATTGTTGGCGTCGAGCGCCGCGCGCGCGGTCTTGGCCTCGCGCATGACGCTCAGCGTCAGGACCGCCAGATCAGGGGCTACGGTTGCTTCGCCTTCGCCTGACACGATGATGCGGGGCGGCGTCGGCAAATCGGTGGCTCCAGCCATCGCCGGAAAAGCGATTGCAGCGGCGAGCGCGAGAGGCAAAAGGTGTCTGGTCATGAAAATCTCCTTGGTCTGCGATCAAGTCGCAGAGGTCGCCTAGAGCGCGATTATGGGTTGATTTGGGCGATCTCCGAAAGCCTGTCGGGAAAGCCTTGTGCCGCGACGGGAAAAACATTAATCCAGCCCGCGTGGGGCCTGTAGCTCAATGGTTAGAGCCGGCGGCTCATAACCGCTTGGTTGGGGGTTCGAGTCCCTCCGGGCCCACCAGAATTAACCTATAACTATTTGATTTTATTATTCTTTCTAAGATGCCCACAACGTGTACTCGAACGCCCTTCCGTCGCCGACCGCTCCTTGGCGGGACGCGGCACCTTTGGGACCAGGTGACGACATGCCTACAGGCTGTTAGCGTCGACCGAGGCAATCATGTCGAAGGGTGGGACCGTATCCTCAGAAAGCGCAGACAGCCAATGACCGCAAATGGCGCATAGTTGCCGTCCCTGTCATGGCTGCAGTCCTCGACATTGATAAAGCATCTTGGTCAAGGCGTGAGCCGGACACCGCTTACTGGAAATATGGTGTTACAGTTGGTCCAGAGGCTACGGTTGCCCCGCCTCGAACGGATGGACGCTTCGACAAAGCGAACGTAGTCCAAAGCTTTGCGGCGGTAGGACTTGCGCACTCCCTTGGGTTCCCTCATAGCGGAGGCGAAGCAAGGCATAGAGCGCCCACATATCTGCCGCGATCTCTAATGTCCTCGTGTGTGAAATTCAGACGTGCAAAAACATGGCCTCACCGGAAATGCGGCCCACCGAAGGCGCCACAAGCAGGACATGTCATTCCATCGGCTGTTTCTTGTCCGAACGGGCGACAAAATAGAGCACCGTGATCGCGGCAAACACCAGAATGTTGATGATCGACGAAAGCGCGTAGAGTTCGGGCTTGACGCCGTAGCGCAGTGCGCCCCAGGCGACCGATGGCATAGTAGGGGTTGCGCCGAGCAAATAGAACGAGATGTCTAGGCCATTGAGCGACAGCACGAAGGCTACGATCAGGCTGCCCAATATGCCCGACCAAGTCAGCGGTAGCATCACCTCGTAGAAGGCGCGTGCCGGCGAAGCGCCACAGACCACAGCTGCCTCGTTCATGCGCCAATCGTAGCGGTAGAGCAGGGCGGCCATGATCAGGAAACAAAACGAGAAGCAATGCACCGAATTGGCGATGATGGCGGTGACCATGTTGCCCTGCAGTTCGAAGACCAGATAGTAGAGCGACATGGACGAGATGCCGAGCAGTATCTCGGATACGAACAAAGGGCCCGCAAAGAAGGCCGCGTAGAGGAGGGCTTTACGGCCGCCGAACCGCAACACCCCCTACCGTTGCCAGGAAGCCTAGGACTGTCGAGAGGATCGATGTACAGGTCGCGATGATCAAGCTGTTCAGGAATGCGTCCTGGTATACAGTATTGGTGTAGAGCCTGATGTAGCTCCCATAGTCGAACTCCGGAGGATAGGGAAAGTTCGGCCGGCTCGACAGCGAGGCGAACAGGATGTGGATGATCGGCATGTAGAGGAACGCATAGGCTATCACCAGGATCGCGCCCATCAGCCATTTCGTCAGCCTTTCATTGCTTGCCTGTGCATACATCACTGTCGTCCCATTCCGGTGAAGCCTGTGCGGCGCAGGTCGATTCCGAGGCTGAAGACGCCGAGCACCAGCATCGAAAACAAGAAGAGCACGACACCCATGGCGGCGCCGAGCGCCCATGTGCCGGACTCACCGAACTGCTGCGCGATCGACATACCGTAAAGAACGCCATTAGGACCGCCGAGAAAGCGAGGCGCCAGCGCGGCCGACAGCGTCGGGATGAAGCAGAGGAGGAACCCGACGATTGTACCCGACAGATTGAGTGGCCAGACGATCTCTGAAAATATCCGGAAACGGTTAGCACCACAGGCGCTCGCCGCGCTCGCCAGCCGAAAGTCGAAATTCAAGAGCGACAAATACACTGTCGTTACCACCATAGGCAGGTAGAGATAGACCAATGCGATGAAGGTGGCCGAATTCGAATACATGATAAAACGCAGCGGTGCGGCCCCTAGCTTCAGAAGCACCCCGTTGACCAAGCCAGTCGGCCCCAGCATGCCCTGCAAGGCGATAAGGCGCAGCACTTCGCCGGAGAGGAACGGCACGGCAAGCAACAGCGAAAGGATCAGCTTGTAGCGACCCCCGTGACGCACGATGAAGAAGGCGATCGGCCAGGAGACGACGACCGAGAATACTGAAACGAAGATCGCCATGAACAGCGAACGTATGAAGAAAATGAAATAAGCTGGCTCGGTCGCGAGCGTCACATAGTTCATCGCCGTCCATTCTCGGACGATTTTGTAGTTCTCGGTTTGCCAGAAGCTCAAAACGACCAGTGCGATCAAAGGCAAGACGAAGAAGATGACCAGGAAGACGGTTGGTATGTGCAGGAACAGGCGCCTGTTAAGCCTATTTTCGGCCTCGGACATCATTCACCTCCCTGCCGGAAATACGTGGCACTGTGAGGGGTTCCACGACAACGAAAGCTTGGTTCCGAGTGCCAGAGGTTCCTCTCTCTTGGGCTGCACCGCGATAATGCGCTCGTCGGCCTCGGTTTCGAGGATGTATTCCACGAAGGGTCCTCTCAGCACCACGTCGGCGACAGTGCAGGGAATGCCGGCACTCCCTGATCTTGATGGCAGCAGTTCGAAGCGCTCGTTCTTGACGAAGACCTCGACGCGGGCGTTGCCCCTTCGCTCGGGGACCTCTTCATAAGGGAAAGAATAGTTATAACGCTGCAGATCGACCTTCTTGGAGGCTGCATCGAACGCCCCATCAAAGCGTGTCGACTTGCCAACGAAGCGCGCGACGAAAGGCGTCGGCGGATGGTCGTAGATCAACTGTCGTTCGCCGAGGGCTTCGAGCTTGCCACCGTTGATCACGGCGACGCGATCGCTCATTGACAGCGCTTCCTCCTGATTGTGGGTCACATAGACGAAAGGGATTCCGAGTTGCTTTTGATAGCGGCGGATTTCCACTTCCATTTCGTTGCGCAATTCACGGTCGAGATTGGCGAGCGGCTCATCGAGCAGCAAGAGGGTGGGGTGGGTGACCAATCCACGGCCGAGCGCGACGCGCTGCTGCTGGCCGCCGGAAAGTTGATTTGGGTACCTGTCCATCAGCCCGTTAAGCGACAATATTGCCTCGGCCCAGTCCAGGCGCTCGAGGATCATCTGCGGCGGCTGGTTGGTCATCCGCAGTGGGAAGGCCAAATTTTCGCGAACGGTGCGGTGCGGAAACAACAGGAATTCCTGAAACACCATCCCGATGCCGCGTTTGTGCGGCGGCAGGTCTGTGACGTCGACGCCGTCAAAAAAAATGCGTCCTGCGGTGGGCCGGTCAAGTCCCGCAATCAGCCTGAGCAGCGTGCTCTTGCCCGAGCCGCTGGGGCCAAGAATGGCGATGAACTCGTGTTTGTCGATATCGATGCTGAGATCGTGCAGCGCGCGGACCTGGCCGTATTGACGCGAAATATTGGCAATCCGGATGTAGGGGGCCTCGGCGCCGTTTTGGCTCTGATTCATGTTGGATCACCTGACATTGAGGGCCGTGGTCCCTCCGACGGGGCAACGCCCTGCCGGAGGGTAGCGTCATTGCTTGGGAGAATGACGGACGATTAGGCTGCCTGCACGTTCGACCACACGCGTTCCCATTTCTCGGGAGAGGATGGCTGATCAAACATGAAAAGATCCGCGATCTCGCTCGACCGATCCATCAGATAGACTTTACGCTCTTCCTCGGTCGAGATTCCTCTTAGATCGATTGTGGTCGAGCAGCCGGCCACCTCGCCGATCCGCTTCATGATCTCAGATGAGATCATTCTGTCGATGAATTTGTTGCACAGGTCGAGCTTGGGGCCATCCTCGACACCGGACGTTACGAGCCAAGTGTCGACCCAGCCCAATCCCCCTTCCTTCATCTTAAGCGTATGGCGGAAATCCTGTTTCGGGTTACGGTCTTTGGCCGTCAGAAGCTGACGGAATACTTGCGCGAATTCGGTCGCCGCCACGACGGCGCCACTCTGCAAAAGCTGGAACAACGTCGGGTTGTCCTGATAGCGGGTCAGAAGCAGCGCCTTCTGTTCGATCAGCAATTTCTTGACACCGTCAAGTTCCTCATCGGTCAGGACATATGGGTTGAAAGGCTTTCCATCCGGGCGAGGTTTTTCGCGCGAGCCCAACCGGTCCGTCACCAACAATGCCGCCAGGGCGATGTTTTCCTCGAAACGCGCGCTGGTGGACAGTTGGCCTGACAGGGCGGGATCGAACATGCATTCAATCGTACCCGTCTTCTCCGGCGCGACGACTGCCGCGTTGTACGTGATCCCATAGGCACCCCAGCAGAACGGATAGCCGATCTTATTGCCGGATGCCGGGTCAGTCAGCACCTTGAACTTTTCGGCATGGAATTCCGGAAGGTAGTTTGCCGCGCTCGGCACATGTGTGTAGTCGACACTTCGGATCAGCCCGTCTCGAAAATAGAGTTGCGGCCAGAAGCCATCAGCCTGGACCAAATCGAATTCCTTGGCACCGCCGACGCGCAGTGTGTTATAGGCTTCGGAATTGCCATCGAAGAACGTGGCGACAAACTTGACGTTGTTCTCTTCCTCGAATTTGGAAACGACATCTGGAAGTACATAGGCTTCCCACATCAGCGCCCGCACGGTCTGTGTCTGCGCCCAGGCGGGCCTGATGAATGGCATGCATAGGGCAGCGCCCGCACCTGCGGTCAGCACGGTCCGTCTGCTAATCGTTTTGTTCTGCATAGTGATCCCCTTTTCGATGTTAGTATCTTTGTACTAATTTCATGGTCTGTGGCACGTATAGAGTCTGATCTGTTCTCCCGATCGTCTGATTTGGGCTACTGGATCAAGCGATTCCATCGGCCTCGATTGAACCCAATACGTCATCGAGCACATCGAGCGCGCGCGACATGTCTTCATGCGTGCAGTCTAACGGCGGCTTCACCTTGATCAGGTTGCCGAGACCGGCATAGCGGCTCTCACCAAAGAGCACGCCTTTCTCAAGACCGCGCCGATAGACTTCCGAGGCGGCCTTGGTGGCGGGCTCTTTGCTAACCCTATCTTTGACGAGCTCGAGCGAGACGAACAGGCCAGGACCGCGAATGTCGCCAATCAGCTTGCGGCGGTCCGCCATCTCGTGGAGTCGCTGCGTAGCATAGGCACCATGGTCGCGCGCCTTGCCGCACAGATCGTCGGCAATGATCGCGTCGATGGTGGCGACGGCTGCCGCCATCGCGACAGGGAACTGGCCGAAGGTCAGTGCATCCTCGCCAGATTCGAAGCCGTTCAGCCGTTCACTTGCCAGGATGCCGGCAAGCGGAAAGCCGCCGCTGATGCCTTTGCCGAAAGTCATGATGTCGGGAACGATGCCGAAGTAATCGGCCGCGAACATCGCGCCTGTGCGGCCGAAGCAACTCTGGATCTCGTCCCAGATAAGGATGATGTCGTGCCGGTCGCAAATGTCGCGCACGCCTCTAAGGAAAGACAGCGGCAGAGCGATGTGACCCCCATTGCCAGGGATCGGCTCCATCATGATCGCGACGACACCGCCATCGACGCCCTTGTGGATCGTCTCTTCCAGCAGTTGCAGACAGAGTCTCGATTCCATCTCGACGTCCATGCCCAGTCGCGGGCGATAGGGGTCCGGATGCGGCACACGGGTGAAGCGCGGCTGGATTGGCAGGAAAGGGTTGTTTGGATGCGGCCAGCTCGCCGCCATCGTGGTCAGCGAACGACCATGATAAGCGTCCTGCAGCACGATGATATTGTGGCGACCAGGCTTGTTCTTGAACGCAAGCTTCATGGCCATTTCGACGGCCAGGCTGCCGTGCAGGCAGTAGCCAATGCGATTCAAGTCACCGGGCGAAATCTCGCGCAGCTTTGCAGTGAGCTTCAGCAGTGGGATTGTGTTGAAATTCGGCCGGGCGTGGGTGATTTCGCGCAACTGGGCGATCGCCGCTTCCACCACACGTGGATCATTGGCGCCGAGATTGTTCGACCACGCCTGGGAGGTGCAGTCGAGATATTGGCGGCCTTGGTCGTCCCAGACATACGAGCCTTTGGCGCGCACCAGCGTAATCTTTGCTTCGTCGCCCCCCAATGGATCGTGGATCAGCGACTGCTTACCCTGTTCCAGAATGTTTCTAGAATGAGACGTGTCTGTCTGGCTGATATTCATGGCTCACCTCAACCTATTGGGATGTGGCTGATTATCGGCGTGGACCGCTTGACAACAAGGACGAATAGCTGAACGATTAATTCGTGACGCTTATGAATATCCAAGTTCGCCATATTCATTCCTTCATCGCCGTCGCGAATGAGAAAAGCTTCGCGCGGGCTGCCGAGAAGCTGAATGTCTCTCAACCAGCCCTGTCGCAGACCATCATCCAATTGGAACAGACCCTGGGCTTTCCAGTGTTTGAGCGCACCACCCGAAGTGTCAGCCTGACGCCGTCGGGCGAAAAGCTGTTGGCTAGGGCGCGGGCGCTTAGCCAATCGCTCGAAGCCCTGTACGGTGAGGCACGGTCGCTGCAACTCGCGCTCAAGAACGAATTGCGCGTTGGGTACATGATCGGTACCGCCGTGCAGTTTATCCCAGCAATCGTTCGTGAGTTTGAGCGAATTCGTCCGGGTGCCTCCCTCCACCTGCAAGAGTTTGATTTCTCGGATCCGAGCGCCGGCCTGAGAGACGGCAAGGTCGATTGTGGTATCATTCGGCCGCCGATCGACCTGGACGACATCGACCTTGTCGAAATCGCACGCGAGAAATGTGTCGCATGTCTCCCTACGGGACACCGCCTTAGTCGGCAGGAAACGGTTGTGCTCGACGATATACTCGACGAGCCGATCATTGCCGCGCCGGTGCCGGGCGTATGGCGCGACTACTGGTTAGCAAATGACTACCGCGTCGACAGGCCGGCGAAAGTTGTGTTCGAGGCTGCCACCGTCGAATCCGAGCTTCAGGCGGTCGCATCCGGTCGCGGCATAAGCATCACCGCCGACAGCACTGCGCAATACTACGCTCGGCCAGGCGTGGTCTTCAGGCCGATTCGTGACATGCGGGAATGCGTCATCGCCATCGGTTATCGAGGCACGCCGAACAAGCTGGTCGCAGATTTCATTTCGGTGGTAAACCGGGTTTCCCAAGGCCACGATGGCTAAGTTGGGAGATAGCGGCGCGCCATGTTTCTGCTGTCCATGTCCTCTGCCGCCTAACAGCACCTCGATCGAGGCATGAGGATTGCGGAGTTGCAGCCACTCCCCCGAGAATTCCAGCCTGTCGTCACGCACCCTGGCCGCAGACGCTTCAACACGCCGTGATCATTGGTAGGCACCCCCCGCTTTGCCAGCGGAGGGGAAATCATCCGCGGGTATGATGAAGTCAACAACCCTGCACAGTGCATCCATATCGCGTCGTTCAGGACATATGTCCTTAGTCGCCATGCAGAGCGCTCCCGTTTTCGCGGTCGAAGACGTAAATGCTTTTGGGATCGACGCATAGGGTAAGCCGGGTTCCACGTCTTAGCGAGGCATCAGGCGACACGCGCGCAACGGCCTTCGTGCCGGCGATGATGAAGTGTACCAGGGTATCCATTCCAAGAGGCTCGACAAGCTCCGCAACGGCTTCGATCCGGGTCGATATTTGGCCTCCGTTTGGACTGAGGGATAAATGTTCGGGCCGGATACCGAGGTCGACTGTCCGCCCCACCGCGTCGGCGAATCTGGAAATGCCTCCAGGCAGTTCGAGACGCGAGCCATCGGACAGGACGCCAATCAGTTGTTCTCCATGTCGTTCTAACGCAGCGCTGACGAAATTCATGCCAGGCGACCCGATGAACCCGGCTACGAACTTGGTCGCCGGTTTCAAGTATAGTTCCTGAGGCGGCGCGATCTGCTCTATCTTGCCGGCATTCATGACGACCACCCTGTCGGCAAGCGTCATCGCCTCGATCTGGTCATGGGTGACATAGACCGTTGTGGTCGGCACCGCCTCGTGGATCTGTTTGATCTCCGCGCGCATCTGGACGCGGAGCTTGGCATCCAAGTTCGAGAGCGGCTCGTCGAACAGGAATACCGCCGGATTTCTGATCATGGCGCGCCCCATTGCAACGCGTTGGCGCTGTCCGCCAGAGAGTTGCCTTGGTTTGCGTTTAAGCAGGTGGCCGATGTCCAGGATCCGGGCGGTCTCGATCAGTCTCGTTTGGATTTCACCACGTGGCGACTTCTTCAAACGCAGCCCGAACGTGATGTTGTCCTCAACCGAAAGATGCGGGTAAAGCGCATAATTCTGGAAAACCATGGCGATGTCACGTTCTCCCGGCAGGAGGTCGTTAACCCGTCGCTCGCCGATTTTTATCTCTCCACCCGTGATGGTCTCGAGTCCGGCGATCATGCGCAGTGTGGTGGATTTTCCACATCCGGAAGGGCCGACCAGCACCACGAACTCGTGATCCTTGATGCTGAGGTCGATTCCGTGGACGGTTTGAACGTCCCCATAGGCCTTGACGACTTTGTTCAGCTCGATGGCGGCCATAAGCCCTCCGGTGTTGGGTCTTGGCGGTTATCGATCGCGGACGAGGATGTTATCGCTCTTGAGCCAGAATGGCGCGAAATAGAGCGGTGTCGAGGAAAGCGGCAGGATGTCCGCCCGTAGTTCCACGCCAATCACGTTCTTCATGAAATCGCGGCGCGCGGCGATGCGCTTGAACGTCGACGGATGCTTGACCTCGATTTGGGATCTCAGCGGTGCGTCGGCAAACACCACGGCGTCCTCGCAGTTCAACGCCCAGCCGACTGCGATCGGCGTCGGGATCACGTCGACCTGGAAATGCATGCCCGAGCGGATGCGGTCGTTCGAGCCAGGCCGAACCGGGCTATGTGTCCACTCCTCGTAGCCGCCAAGATGCCCCGGATTGAGAGCCGGCCCGAGCTTCGATTTTGCGAGCGTCGATACTACCGTTTCATGAAGAGTGCCGCCTTCGACGCCGATCGCGGCCGTCTCGTACCAGGAAATCAGGCCTTGAAAATAACCCTTGGCGATAGCGAGAAACTCGTCGTTGGCGACATCGAAAAGACCCGCTCGGGAGGAAAGACCGCCCCAATGTCCGATTGCGGTCGTAACACCGTCGCCACGCTTGAGCTTGCGGCCCGTTGCGCTTCGCAGGCCAATCACGGTTTCACCCTTGCTGGCCGACGCGAACATGGTGTGGACGTTCAGCGGGTCTCCAGCATATCCCATGCGCGAGACGGCATCGAACTCGCTGTCACCCTCCTGGACCCCGGAAACGATCCTCCACGTCGCCAGTGAGCTGCGTGTTGCAGCCCATTCGAACGCCGCGATCTGATCAGCATCGACGGTGACGGCGACGCCGTTTTCCGGGTGCATCAGGATATGGGTCGCATCCCGCAGCCTGCCGGAAGGGCCGACCGCTCGCTGAAACGCCTGTACGTAGACCGCGGGGACGAAATAGGCTGTTTCGGAAGCTTCGTCCTCAAATGGCTCGAGATACTTCCAGCCCACCAGCCCTATGGTGTCGCCTGCCTTGATTCCAGCGTCGCCAAGACGGTCGGAAAAGCGAGGGAAACGAGAGCGATCCTGCGCCATGAGGCTCAGGGTCTGGCTCAAAAGCACCGTCACTCCCGACAAGCGCGCGAGTGGGGCGTAGCTTTCGGACTCGTTGCCGGTGAGCAGTACACGCTTGTTGTTCGGCCCAAGAAGAAGGAAGGCTTCTTCGAAGCGCGGCTCGAAACCCGTCAGGAAAGCGATGTTGCCGAAATGCTCCCGATCGGCATAAACGGCCAGCCAGTCGCACCCCGCTTTGTCATAGGCGGCGCGGACACGAGCATCATATATCTCAGCGGGAACGTGCGGCCTTTCGCCGAGGATGCCGAAGTCCGGCAACCGAACGGATGTGAGGGAAATGGTCATTTGGCATCCTTTTGTTTGTGCCGGCGCGAGAGCTGTTGAAATTGGCTGCGAGGGAGATCAATCGCCGTACATCCGGGCCTGCGCGTCCCATTCGAAATCTTTGTCGAGAGGGTAGGTCGGACGAGGCAACAGGTTCCATTGCAACTGCGTCATGTCCAATTGCGAGGTGCCGTCGCTCAGCAGCAGGATATGGCGAGCCGAGACATCTTCGAGCTGAGGATGGAGATACCCAAGCTTGACGACATATGCCTTGTGCTCGGTTGGACTGATGTCCATTGCAACGAAATGGTGCGGCGTGGTTATGCCGATGGCATTGGCGTGGAATGTTGCAATCACGTTGCCGCTTCGCACCTTGGCCCACGCGCCCTCCTTGGATCGGTATGGCTGAAATCCCGGCAGCACCAACTCTTCTCCGCATGCCTCCACGAGCACGCTGACGCGGCGCGCCGTCTTCGGACGGGAAAGATGCTCGGCCCCCAATTCGATTTCCACCGTCGAGCCGACACCGGCCTGGACGAGTTTACGGACAGTCTCGGGAGCTGTAATGCCGGCGACAACGACATCGCGGACCTGTTCGTCGTCGAGCGCTGCCTGCAAGACAAGGGTCAGATCTCCGGCCGCACCGGCCGTGGTGTTGTCTCCCGAATCGGATACGAACACGGGGCGCTGCGGGCATTCGACCGCGAGTCTCAGTCCCTGCCGAACCTCGGCGGTCTCCATCTTGAGATTGAATTCTGCGCGCTTCGCCCATATGGCTTGCGCCAACCGTGTGGCCTGCACGCGCGCCAGCTCGGCGTCGCCGTCGCTTACTGCAATCGCCGATACGGCGGTCCAGGGCCTGTCGTTCCACGCGAATCCGACAAGGATGTTCGCCTCCATCATGCCTGGCACGCTGTCGTATTCGGGCAAGGAGCCATAGAGGCTTTTCGCGGGCTCCAGGGTTGTGACCGCCGTCTCCCCGGGGACGAGAATTGGTAGGCTCACGACGGATTTCTTGGGCGTAATGCCGGTTCGAATGACCCGGATAAGCTGGTCGGCGGCTCGGTACCCCGTCTGCCTGTCGTCACGATGCGGCGCGGTGCGCAGAACGCTGATGACCGTGGACGCCTCGAGAAGTTCCGGAGTCATGTCGCCATGGAGATCGAGCGACACGCCGATCGGCACATCAGGCCCAAGGACATTCCTGATGGCCTGAATGAAATCGGTGTCTGCGTCGATGTCCAAACCCTGGACCTCCAACGCGCCATGATTGGCAACGAGCATCCCGTCGAACGGCCCGCGTTCGCTGATGAGCGCGAGCGTCTTTTCCTTGACGTCTTGATATGCCGACAGTTCCAGCGGCCCGCCGGGCAGCGCAGTGGCCCAGTACAACGGGACCGCCTCGACGTCGCTATCCTGCGCCATGCGCGCTAGCATGCCCCGGACCATCCAGACATCGCCTTCGGACAAGTCCCTGCCGGTGTAGTGTTGTATCGCGTCCTGCGTGGTTGGAACCGGAGAGGCGAGCATGATTTCAATGGAGAGGCCGACGATAGCTATGCGCATTCTCTGACTTTCGGACGGACTTGGATTGAGTTCATGGAAGGACGTGCGGAGAATCGAGACCCGTGACACCGTCCAGCGCGAGTGCGACACCACCGAGAAACGGGCTGACCGTCGACAACTGCGAGAAAATGACCTTGGTCTGGACCGACATCGAAGGATGCGCCAGTCGCTGCAGGGGGCGTTCGACCGCTGGCCGAAGGTAAGGTTCTGCGCTCGCCATATCGCCGCCAAGGCAAACCAATGGCGGATTGAAGATGTTCACGAGACTGGAAATCGCAGAACCGAGGACTGCGCCAGCATTGTCGAGCACACCGACAACGACCTCATCATTCGCGTTGGCGCGCTCAATGATCTCTTTGAAGGAGGATGGCAGATTGCCGGTCAGCCTGCCGATCTCCTCTGCTAGCGCAGGCTCGCAAAGGTAGGCTGAAAGGCAACCCGAGGCGCCGCAGGAACAATAGCGGCCTTGCGGGACCACCTTGATATGTCCCAGTTCTCCCGCCAGTCCCGTCGAACCGCGATAGATGTCGCCGTCGAGGAATAGAGCGCCGCCGACGCCAGAGCCCGAGAACAGATAAATAAAATCTCTGACGTCGACGCATTCACCGAACATGTATTCCGCCATCGCGGCGGCCTTGCCGTCATTGCCCGCAAAAACGGGAGCATCCAGTGCGGAGGAGAACATATCCACCACAGGGACGCCGCGCCATCCAAGGACGGGAGCGTGAAGCAGTACGCCCTCGTCCGTGAGGAGGCCTGGAAGTGAAATGCCGACTCCGAGCGTCTCGCTGTCGCGACCGCATTCACTGACTATTTCCTTCACCCCCCGAGCGACGACATCGGCGACCTCGTCGAGCTTTCCATCGAAAGCCTGGACCTTGGAGCACACAGGGATTCCGTCGAGTGCGGCGGCGACATAGCCGATTGTGTCAGCCTCGATCTGAACGCCAACGATCAGACCGCTTTCGGGAGAGATGGTGAGGCCTTCCATAGGGCGACCAGGTTTGTTGCTGGTCGCCACAGGGTTGCGTTCAACCAGTCCCAACTCACTGAATTGATTGACAATGGAGGAGACGACAGACTTGTCGATGCCCGTCTTGGCGACGATGTCGCGCTGCGAAACGTTAGGCTCGATGCGTATCCTGTGAAAGATCGCATTGGCATTGAAATGCCTGATGTACGACTTGCTCAAGCCTTGCTCCGATATTTTTCTTGTTTTGAGAATAATTCATACGAGGAGGCCGTATGGGTTGTCAATCGACGAACACCTGTGAATTTCATTTTTCGTATAAATATCGTTATATATCAATCTGTTGTGGAAATTGTCTTCATCGTAGGACTCGCTCACTGGGATATTTTGAACGCAATCTGTTGACGCACATCGTTTTTTGGAGGTAGGTTTTTCTTGTTTACAGAATATATGCCGACGGCAAAACGCTCGGCTCAACAGAGGGTAGAACAATGAGTAACTTGAAATGGATCGGCATGGCGCTCGGGGTGCTCGCGAGCGCATCAGCGGCCAGGGCCGACGGTCCGAAGGAGCTTTGGCACTATTATGCGGCGGGATCTGAAAAGGCCGGTATCGAAGCCCTGATCGCTTTCGCCAACAAGCAGAATCCCAACAACCAGATCGTCGGCAAGGTGATTCCGGGCAACGCCGTTGAAATGCGTCGTCAATTGCAGACCGCGTTCATGGGAAACACGCCGCCCGCCGCCTATCAGAGCTCGATGGCATCGGAGCTGAAGACGTTCGTCGACAGCGGCAAACTCCATGATCTCTCGGAGACCTGGGCAAAAATCAAGGGCGACGAGATTTTCCCGGAGGGCGTTCAGCGGGTCGTCAAGATCGGCGGCAAGCCCTATGGCATTCCCTATGACCTGTCGCTGATCAACAACATCTTCTACAACAAGGCCATCTTCGAAAAAGCAGGGCTTCAGCCTCCCAAGGACTACGAAGGCCTGGTGGCCGCATGCGACAAGCTGCGCGCGGCGGGCGTGGAGCCTTTGGGCAATGCGGGGGGGCCGTTCTGGAGCCTGTATAACTTCTACGCGCCCCTCGTCTCCACTGTGGGCACCGAGGGCTACTACAAGATCGCGAGCGGCGAACTCGGCTTCGATAGTCCGGATTTCCGCAAGGCCCTCGACCTCTACCGCAGCACCATGGTGAAGTGCTACGCCAAGAACTGGAGCGGCAAGACCTGGACTCAAACGGCCGACGATGTCGTCAACGGCAATACCGGAATGTTCATGATGGGCGCCTGGGCGGCGGCCTATTTCAAGCAGGCGGGTTTCGCACCCGTTGAGAAGTTCGATGTGTTTCCAGCGCCAGGGACAGAGGGCAAGGCGATTTTCCAGATGGATGCCTTTGCGGTTCCGGAAGGACCGGCCGATACGCTTGAAACCGCTGAAAAATTCGTCATCTCCGCGGCGTCGGCGGAAGGTCAGGCGGCATTTGCCGTTCCGAAAGGTTCACTCGCACCAAATGTGACGGTTGATCCGTCGATCTACGATGCCGTGGGTGCCAAATTCGCGAAGGAACTGGCGGATGCATCAAAGGCCAACTCTGTGCTGCCGAACCTGTTTTTCCTGCTGCCCACCAAGGTCGGCACGGAATTGGGCGTCCAAATGGAGAAATTCGCGATCGACCCCTCCGATGCAAACGAAAACGAGATGATAACGACGCTTGAGGGCTTGCGGCAGGAAGCTTTGACGGAGGGATCTTATCTGAAGTGGTGATACCGTGGTCGGGCCGACACATGTCGGCCCGACATCCAGGGACGTTGACGATACGATTTGTTGATTCCGCTCGCCGAGAGAACAATCCGACATGCCGAACTTCCAACTTATGCGCCGGAAGTTTCAGACCGAAGGGGTGACCCACGCAGTCTTTCTGTCGCTTCCTGTAACCCTTTTTGCCGTTTTCTATGTCTATCCCATCGTTTCCACATTCAATCTGTCGCTTCACAGCTGGGATGGTTTCTCACCCTCTCCGAAGTATGTCGGGCTGCAGAACTACGTCGTGCTGCTTCACCAATCGCGCTTCTTCCACGCTCTTTTGAACAACATTTCCTGGCTCGTCTTCCTCCTGCTTGGGCCAACGAGCCTCGGCCTGCTCCTGGCGGCTTTGCTCGACAGGGGCATGAAGGGAGAATCGGTGTTCCGTGTCATCTTCTTCCTGCCCTTCACGATCCCGGCCGTGGCCGTGGCCGCGATCTGGCGCTGGATGTATGAGCCGACCAATGGCCTGCTGACGACAGTCATGCGGTCGGTCGGGTTGGGTGGCCTGGCTCAGAACTGGCTGGGGGACCCCTCGATCGTCAACTTCGCGCTCATGGGCTCGATGATGTGGTGGACGACGGGTTTCGCCTTCCTGGTGTTCTTCGCGGGCCTTCGCAATATTCCGGTCGAGTACATAGAGGCCGCGAGGATCGAGGGGGCGACGCCCTGGCAGGTCTTCTGGAAAGTCAGCTTCCCGCTTCTATGGCCCTCCACGATCGTCGTCCTCGGTATGGCCGCGGTCGACGCGATGCGCCTGTTCGATATTGTCTGGGCGATGACCAGTGGTGGCCCCGCATACGCCTCCGAGGTCCTGGCCACGCAGATGTACGACACCGCCTTCGGTAGATTCGAGATGGGCCGCGCCAGCGCGATTTCGGTCTACCTTCTGGTGATCGCCGGGGTCATCATCATGCCCTACATCTACCAGCTGGCAAAACGTGTCCAGGACAGCGAGGCGGAATAGATGAACACTGCCACCGCCAAGCGCACGGCTCTACCGTTTTCGATCCTGGTGGCGGCGGCGGCGATCTTTGCCGCCCCCCTGGTCGTTGCGTTCCTGACGTCGCTCAAATCGCCGTCCGAAATAACGCGCGTGATCGCGTTGCCGAACGAACTCTTCTTCCAGAATTACGCCATCGCCTACGAGCGGATGGGGCGAAGCTTCCTGAACTCGATTGCGATTACGGTGCCATCCGTGATCCTGTCGCTGCTGGTGGGGGCGATTTCCGGCTATCCGCTTGCCTACATGCGCGGAGCTGGCGGACGGGTGGTCTATCTTTTCCTGCTGACGGGCATGCTCGTTCCCTTCCAGATCGTCCAAATCCCTTTGTTTTTTCTGATCAGGGCGATTGGTCTTTACGACACTATTCCCGGCATGTGGCTGGTCCACACCGCCTACAGCGTTCCCTTCTGCACCTTCTTCATGCGGAATTTCTTCGCGTCGGTACCCAGATCGATGTATGAGGCGGCACTCATCGACGGCTGCAGCCCGGTAGCCTACTTCTGGCGGCTTCTTCTTCCGGCGTCGGGATCAGGTCTCGCCGCTCTCGCGATCATCCAGAGTCGCGCCATCTGGAACGACCTTCTCTTTGCCATTACCTTGACAACGAGCGACGAGGCCAGACCTGTCACGGTGACGATAGCCGGTTTCGCCAGCAGCCTGCAGGTTGAATACGGTCCGCTCATGGCCGCCACGCTTATCTCGCTTCTGCCGGTGATGCTCGCCTACCTGCTCTTCCAAAAGGCCTTCGTGCGCGGTTTGCTCGGGGGAGCCGGGAAATAATCGGATCCAGATCCATCAGATCTGAAATAGTGATCACCAGTTTTAGTCCGACGCATGCTTGGTTGAGTCAACAACGTCTCCTTACGATGAGGTGGCGCCAGCTCGACGTCGTCGACAAGCGCGCGTCAACGCATTATTCCAAGCCCCGCTTCGAGCTGTTTGCCGAACAGCCGGCTGCCTATCGCGCGTCTGTCATCGGCAATACGCCGGTCAAGATCGCTGTCGAGGCCGCCATTGGCCAGGGCTGGGATTGCTTCATTGGCCGGGATGGCGATTTCGTCGGCATGCAGTCCTTTGGCGCATCCGGCCCGGCAAGGATCTGTTCCGGCATTTCGGCATAACCGCCGAAGCGATCGTCGCTGTCGCGCGGAGGAAACTGCCCCTGCGAGATAAGGCCGAGGCAGGCCCGCCATGTCCCAGAACCACGCCTGCGGAGTGGTGCCAGGCGAACTGAGGATCGGGAAGATGGTTGGTGCAGATGGCGGATGATCCGTTTCCATCGCAAGCGCATCCGTGCATGAATGTCTCGACGGGCGCTCGGCGACATCAGTGGAAGTTCCATTACGGCAAACTGCGTCCTGTTACATGTTAAAGTGCTACATATTGTGACACAGACAGATCAAGACCTTTCCCAATCCAGCCCGATATCGAGGATCGGCGCACTGTGTGTGATCCAGCCAATCGAAATCAGGTCGACGCCGGTCGCGGCAATTGCAGGGGCCTTCTGCGCGGTCACGCGGCCCGATGCCTCGGTAATCGCCCGTCCGCCAACCATCGCCACGGCCTGGGTCAGCTGCTCGACCGACATGTTGTCCAACAAAACCGCGTCGGCTCCGGCCGCGAGTGCCAGTTCGAGCTGCTCAATCGTGTATGAATGGGATGGTTTGAGCGAGCTCGAGCGTTCGGCGCTATAACGGACTACGGCTCTGCAAATATATCCGCGGTGCTCCCGGGCTGATCGAGCCTCCAGATGCGGGCCATGCAGCGGCGCATCTCGTCAGCGGTGGCGCCGCCTCGAAATTCGGCAAGGCGTATGGCCTTGGCTTCCAGTTCCTGTTTCGCAAGCGTGTTGCCGGGGTCGCCCTTGGGCTCGTCGACGCGGGCATCGAGTTTGCGGCCGTCAACGGTCGTGATGCTCACCTTGCCGACCCATTGCCGGGGGTAAAGGGTGTCGACCTCGGCGTCGCGTTCCATCCGCACCTTGGCCCGGAAACGGGCGACGCGGGCGTCGGCAAGTGCGTGGCGTTCGAACGCGTCGAGGTCGGCGACGCCATGGACGGCGATGAGCCCCAACACCGTACCCATGGAGAACTTCGCCTGATGGACGGTTTGCGGAATGACCACCGCACCCAGGACATCGATGGCTCCCTGGTGGACATGGGTCACCACGTCAGTGATGTCGTCCGGACCGAGCCCTTCGCGGAGCATGAGAGACTGCAGCGCGTCAGCGGCCGGATGGGTGTGCCGGCAGGCGGCGTGCCATTTGAAGGACGTCTCCTCGGTTGCCCAACGGCTGCCGAGGCCGTCCGTCAGGCGGGCCGGATCGGCGTCGCTGGACATGCCGGCCGCCATGCCCTTTTTCCCTTCGAGGATCTGCGCGGCCCCCTTGAAGCCATCGCGCGCCAGATAGGCAGAAAACAGGCCGTTGGCGGCCGCTCGCGCCGTATGAAGCTGCTTGGAATCGGCGGCATCACGCAGGAATTCCCAGAGCCCCGCCGCCTGGGTGCCGGCGGAGCCGAGCGCATGGTTGAGGCCGGCTGCGTCCAGCCCGATCAACTTGCCGACCGCTGCGGCCGCGGCGACAGAGCCAGCCGTGCCGGTGGTGTGGAATATCTCGTAGTGCGAGCGTCCGAGGAACTCGCCAACACGAATACCCGTCTCGTAACCGGCTATGCAGGCCGTCAGGATGTCGCGGCCGGACTTGTTCTCGGCCTCGGCAACCGCCAGGACGGCCGGAAAGATCACTGCCGCCGGATGAAAGACCGAGCCGTTGTGAACGTCGTCCTGTTCCACGACATGGGAGGCCGCGGCGTTGACCATCGCCGCAAAATAGGGGCTGGTGCGCCGCCGCGTCGGGATGATGGTGCTTGGGCCGTCCGCCGGCCCCATCGCTCGAGCGAAGCCGTCGATCATCTCGACCTGGTGCGCGCCTTTGCCGGCCAGCGCCGAGCCGAGCCAGTCGATCATCAGTCCTTGCGCGAAATGAACGACGCGGGGCGGAATTTGTTCGAAGTCGAGTGCGGCAATGAAGGCGCAGAGCCTGGCGGTCGGCCAGTCGGCGGTGTCCGTGCTCATCTGTTGCTCCTCCTCTGCATGCCCTTTAGACCAAAGCGGCTCGGCGCAGCACCTGCCTTGCACGTTCGATCACCGGCCGATCCACCATCTCGCCGTTGACCTGGCTGGCTTCGCCTGATGAGGCTGCACCAATGATGTCGCGTGCCCATGTGATTTCATTTTCGCTCGGGCGAAAGCCATTGCGAATCGGCTCGATCTGCCTCGGGTGAACAGCCATCTTGCCGCCGAAACCCATCTTCATGGCATGGCGTGCGTCATCTTCGGTGATTTCGGGACTGCTCAGGTCGGTCGTCACGCCGTCGATCGGCGCGGCCCGGCCAGCCGCGCGCGAACGCCAGACGATTTCGTTGCGCGCCGCAAGCAGGATCAGCCGATCATGCGCGCAACCGAGATCGAGCGAGAAGTCGACCGAGCCGAAGGCAACGGCAACGACGCCGGGCGTGGCCAATATGTCCGGCAGGTTGGCGAGGCCTACGGCGCTCTCGACCAGCGCGATGACGGAAACGCTGCGTGCCATGTGCCTGGTCATATCAGCAATGTCTTCAGGGCGTTCGGCCTTGGGCAGCATGACGGAGGCGCCGTCGAGGCGCTGCACGGCATCGATGTCCGCTTCGTGCCAAGGTGTGCCAACGGCGTTGATGCGGACCACGACCGCGGATTTCAGCGCGGCTGCATGAGCGACAATTGCTTCGCGAGCGCGGTCCTTGTCGCCAGGGGCGACGGCATCCTCGAGGTCGAGAATGACCGCGTCTGCGCCGCTGCTGTCGGCCTTGGCAAACCGCTCCGGCCGCGAGCCGGGCACGAAAAGCGGCACGACAGGCGTGACGAAGCTCACCATTGCGCCGTGGCCTTGACCGTCACATGGCCGTCGGCCGACCGTACCTCGAGAGCCATGCCGTCCTGGCCTGGGGATGTTGCACTCAGAAGCAGGCGCTGTGGGCCGCTCGCCGGACGCACGCCGCGGAACGAGAAGCGGCGCGGCGCGGCGCCTACAATAGCGGTGGCGAAGTTCACGAGCAGTGTCGCCTGCAGCGGACCATGGATGACGAGCCCGGGATAATGCTCGACCGTCGTGGCGTAGGGCGCGTCATAGTGGATGCGGTGCCCGTTGAAGGTCAGCGCCGAATACCGAAAAAGCAGCACCGGATCGACGTCGACCGAAAGCTCGTGCGGTGCGGTCGGGTTTGGATTTGCTGGCGGGGCAGAGGGCGCAGCATTGGCTTCGGCACCGCGATAGACGATGGTCTGGTCCTCCTCGATCACCGGGCCGGCGTCGTTGGCAATGTCGTGCCGGACCGTGACGAAGGTGAGCGGGCCGGTGCGGCCCTGCTTCTCCTCGATAGCGGTCAATGTCGAGCGGCGGCGGATGCGATCGCCAGAGCGGATCGGAGCCATGAAACGCACATCGCTGGCAGCCCACATGCGGCGTGGAAGCAGCACCGGCGGCAGGAAGCTGCCTTTGGCCGGGTGCCCGTCAGGTCCGAGTTCGCGCCTATCGGCAATATCGGGCGTCAGGCACCAGTGCAGTCCCGGCGTGGCCGCGCCCTCCGCAGTTTGCGCTGCGTAGTCGCCAAGCGTGGCGCCAAAGCTGGCCAGCAGGCGCGGGGTCACAACATCCTCGACCTCGTATGTGCGTCCAACCCATTCCTGCAGCGTGCTTGTGTCCAGGCTCATGAGGTCCTCGTCAGGCGGCGAATTCGGACCGGATCCGGTCTGTGTCGGCGCCAAGGGCGGGAACGCTGGGGACCGTTGCGAATCCCTCCGCCCGCCCTGGCGGCACCGGCACGGCGATGCGCCTGCCGTCCGGCAGCGCCACCTCTGTCCGGCGCAACGCCTTGTGGTGAGGCAGGTCGCGCATTGCGCTCACCCGACCCCAGGCGATCTGTGCCTCGTTGAGACGGTCTATGGCCTCTTCGCAGTCGATTGCCGCGAAGATCGGTTCGATCTCGGCGTCGAGCGCCGTGCGGTTGGCTACCCGCCAGGCATTGGTGGCGAAGCGTTCGTCGGCGAACAGATCCTGTCTTTGCAGCACGACGCTGCAGAAGCGCTTCCATTCATTGTTCTGCTGGATGGACACGACCACGCTGCCGTCCCGACAGGCATAGGGTCGATAGGGGTAGATCGAAGCGTGCGCCAGGCCATATCTCTGCGTCTCGCGGCCCGCATATTCGTAGTGCAGCAGCGGCACGGTCATCCAGTCGGCCATGGCGTCGAACATGGCAATTTCGACAATGCGACCGCGCCCGGTCTTTTCGCGCGCCAGCAAGGCTTCGAGGATCGCCGAATGGGCGTTCATGCCGGTGGCGATGTCGGCGGCGGAAACCCCGACCTTGCTCGGCGTGTCCGGTGTGCCGGTCACCGCGCAGATGCCGCTTTCGGCCTGCACCAGCATGTCGTAGGCGCGCATCGCCGCGTAGGGCGTATCCTGCCCGTAACCGACGATGTTGATGGCAATCAGCCGAGGGAATTTTTCCGCAATTGCATCGGTGGAGAGGCCGAGCCTGTCGATGGCACCCGGCGCGAGATTCTGCACCAGAACATCCGCGCGCGCCACCATCCGATGCAGCAGAGCCAGGTCGTGCTCGGCTTTCAGGTCGAGCACCGCGCTTTCCTTGCCGCGGTTGAGCCAGACGAAGTAGGCCGACATGCCTTCAACAGTGGAATCGTAGTGACGCGCGGTTTCGCCTTCCGGGCGCTCGATCTTCACGACGCGCGCGCCGGCATCGGCAAGGCGGACCGTGCACAGCGGAGCAGCGACGGCCTGCTCGATGGAAACGACAAACAGGCCCTCCAGCGGGCGGACGTCGTCAGACATTGCGCTGCACCCCGGAACGGGCCAGCACACCAGGCTTCAGCCGCTCGTTCTTGCCGTAATCCTCGGCTGCGTGGAAGAACAGGCGCGGCGTGCCATCGATGTCCTCGAGCCGCTTGCGGTAGGCTTCCAGATAGGCCTTGCGACCATCGTCGCCGACACGGCCCGGCATATAGGCGACGAAGGGCGGCAGCACGTCGAAGCCTGAATAGCGCAGCAGGCCATTGTGGATCGGCCACAGCACCGTGAGGATGTCGCCATCGATGCCGTCGGGCGCGTAGGTGTCGGCCGATGTGCCCGTGGTGGCGGCCACCATGGCGAGCTTTCCCCTGAACATGCCGGTGTCGTATTTGCGGCCCGGCAGATAGGCGAAACCGCGCGCGAAGACACGATCGGCCCAGCCCTTGAGCATTGCGGGCATTCCGAACCACCAGACCGGGAACTGGAACAGCACGAAGTCCGCCCGCTTCAGTTTCTCGATCTCGGCGCTGATGTCGGCCGACAGTGCGTCGGCCTCGTAGGCTACGGTCTGCTCGCGCGGCAGGCTGAAGAAGTCCGGATCGTTGCGCTCGCCTGATATGTCGCCCGGCCCTGCGACAGGATTGAAGCCCTTCGCATAGAGGTCGCTGACGACCACATCGTGGCCTGCGCGGGTCAAGGTTTCCACAGCCAGATCCTTCATGGCGCCGTTGAAGGATTTTGCTTCCGGGTGTGCATAGACAATGAGGACGTTCACGGACGACTCCTAGTAGGAACGCGGTAGTCCAAGCACGTGCTCGGAAAGGTATGACAGGATGAGGTTGGTCGAGATCGGCGCGACCTGATAGAGACGCGTCTCGCGGAACTTGCGCTCCACATCGTACTCTTCGGCGAAACCGAACCCGCCATGCGTCTGGATGCAGACATTGGCGGCTTCGTTCGAGGCGTCGGCTGCCAGCATCTTGGCCATGTTGGCTTCAGCGCCGGGGTTCTTGCTGGCCTCGTAGAGGTTCAGCGCCTCGCGCACCATCAACTCGGCCGCGCGCATGTTGGCGTAGACTCTTGCGATCGGAAACTGGATGCCCTGGTTCTGGCCGATCGCCCGGCCAAACACATGCCTTTCCTTGGCGTAGGTGCCTGCCTTTTCGATGAACCATTTCGCATCGCCGACGCATTCGGCTGCAATCAGGATGCGCTCGGCATTCATGCCCGAGAGGATGTAGCGGAATCCCTTTCCCTCTTCGCCGATCAGGTTTTCGGCCGGCACGCGCAGATCGTCGAAGAAGACTTCGGTGGTGGCATGGTTCATCATGGTGCGGATCGGCCGGATGGTGAGGCCGTTGCCAACGGCTTCGCGCATGTCGACGATGAGGACGGAAAGGCCGTCGGTCTTCTTCATGCCGTCCTTGAGCGGCGTGGTCCGCGCCAGGAGCAGCATCAGATCCGAATGCTCGGCGCGGCTGGTCCAGATCTTCTGGCCCTTGACCACGAAATGATCGCCATCAAGGCGAGCCGTGGTCTTGAGCGCGCCGGTATCCGTGCCGCTGGTCGGTTCCGTGACGCCGAAGGCCTGCAGGCGCAATTCTCCCGCGGCGATCTTCGGCAGGTATCGCTGCTTCTGGGCTTCCGAGCCGTGGCGGACAAGCGTGCCCATCGTGTACATCTGGGCATGGCAGGCGCCGCCATTGCAGCCAGCGCGCTGGATTTCCTCCAGCACGGCAGCGGCGGCCGAAAGTGGCAGCCCCGAGCCGCCATACGCCTCCGGGATCAGGATCGAGAGCCAGCCGGCCTCGGTCAACGCTGCGACGAATTCACCGGGGTAGGTCATGTCCCTGTCGAGGGCGCGCCAGTATTCTCCGGGAAAGCGCGCGCACAGCCTGGCGACGGCATCGCGAATGTCCTGATAGGATTCCATGAGGTTTGTCCGGCTTTTCGTCTTGCTGCGGGCCTCACTATCGCGCCTCAATGCCCTGTCAGCAATGCAAGGCGGACGTGAGCAGATATAACGGAATTCGAATGCTTAGGGCGGGGGGCCGAGAAGCTGGCCAACCCAGACGGCCCGCCCGACAAGATCCTTGACGATGTCCTCTATCGCTTGTCCGGCAAACCGCGCCAGCCGCGAGGCAGGCCGGTCTGCCGGGTAGGCAAGGATCAGGCGGCGCACGGGCACCGGGTCGATCAACGGCGCGGCGGTGAGCAGCCCGGCGGTCACGTCGGCATGGATGGGAGCGAGCGGCAGGATCGTCCAGCCATGTCCGTTGCGCACCAGGTCTTTCAGCGCCGAATACGAATCCGCTTCGATGCCGACATCGAGCGTGATGCCGGCATCCGTGGCGCAGCGTTCCACGATGATGCGCAGCCCGTGCTTGATGCTGGGCAGCAGCAGGCGCTTGCCGGCGAGCGAGGCGAACGATACGGCGCGCACGGTTGAAAATCCCGCGTCTGGCGGTCCGATCAGGAAGAGGTTTTCCAGGAGCAGCGGGCGCGAGCGCAGCGAACGCGCCATGCGGGGGTCGTAGAGCACCGCGACGTCCACCTCGCCGCGGTGCATCCAGTCCAGCAAATAGCCGGTGTAGGCGCTGACAAGTCTGAGTTTCGCCTTGGGATGGGCCTTGCCGAAGGCGGCAGCCAGCGGCAGCGAAATAATATCGGCAACGGTGGGTGGCAGGCCGATGGCCACTTCGCCGGTCAGCGGCGCATCGGCGGGCGTGGCCGTGGCGCGGATCTCGTCGATCTCGGCCATCACGCGCATGGCGTGCGTCAGCACCTCCTTGCCCTGCTCGGACAGCACCATGCCGCGTCCATGGCGCAGGAAAAGGGCAAAGCCCAATTCCTCCTCCAGCATACGCACCTGCCGGCTGAGCGCCGGCTGCGCAATGTGCAACCGGTCGGCAGCCTTGCTGAGGCTGCCGAGTTCAGCGACGTGGATCAGGGTGCGCAGTTGCGATAACTCCATGAGCTATCGAATATCATTATATCTGATCACAAGAAAGAGACGAAGATTAGATCGGACCGCCGAGGTAACCTGGTTCCAATCCACATTCCCGGGGGTCCAAGGTGACGGCGAGCGTAGAAGCAAAACATCCGCAAGCAGCAGCACTTGCAGCCGCTCCGGCGGCGTCTGAGAAGCAGTGGCCAGATCAGGTCTATGACGTGCTCAAGGCTGCCGGCATCAGCCATATGTCCTATGTGCCGGACGCCGGCCATACCACATTGATCCGCCTTTTCAGTGAGGATCCCGAGGTCGTCACCAACGTGCTGACGACGGAGGAAGAGGGCATCGCCATCGCCGCCGGCTGCTGGCTCGGTGGCAAGCGGAGCGTCGTGCTCATGCAATCCTCCGGCGTCGGCAACTGCATCAACATGCTGTCACTTCCCGTGCAGGCGCGCTTTCCCTTGCTCGTCCTGGTGACGATGCGCGGCGAATGGGCCGAGTTCAATCCGTGGCAGGTGCCGATGGGGCAGGCGACGGAGGCCTCGCTGAAGGCGATCGGCCTCAGGGTGCTGCGCGCCGAGACCGGTCCCGACCTCGTGGAGACGGTGGCGCAAGCAGCCCTGATGGCTTTCGACGCGGACCAGCAGATTGCCGTGCTGATCGGGCAGCGGCTGCTCGGCAAGAAGAAGTGGTGAGCGACATGAATTTACAGACGATGGACCGCCGGGTTGCGGTGAAGAAGCTGCTCGACGCCCGCGACGGCGCATTGGTCGTGACCGGTCTCGGCTCGCCGAGCTACGACGTGCATGCCGCCGGCGACCGCAACGACAACTACTATCTGTGGGGCGCCATGGGGGGTGCTGCGCTGATCGGCCTCGGGCTTGCCCAGGCCCAGTCCGACAAGCGGGTCATGGTTATTACCGGAGATGGCGAACAGCTGATGGCGTTCGGTTCGCTGGCGACGATCTCGGTGGCGCGGCCGAAAAATCTCGACCTAATCGTGCTCGACAACCAGCATTTCGGCGAGACCGGCATGCAGTCCAGCCACACCGGCAAGGGCATTGGTTTCGACAAGGTCGCGGCCGCCTGCGGTTTTTCGAAAACCGCCGAGTTGCGTTCGCTGGAGGAAGTCGACACGCTGTGTGAAGAGCTGCGTCGCCCGGCCGACGGCCCACGCCTTTTCGTGCTGAAAATCACCGCCGAGAACCTGCCGCGCTCGCTGCCGCCGCGCGACGCGGTCGAGGTCAAGAACCGCTTTCGCGCCCATCTGGGCTTTGCCACCTGTTGAGGGCCGATATGACGCTGGTCAGTTTCCAGAACACGGTCGGCGGTCGGCTCCAATCGACAGCCGATACATTCGAGAGCCACGATCCGTTTACCGGCAGGCCGTGGGCGCTGATCCCGCGCGGCGGAGAGGCGAGGTGGACGCTGCCGTGGCGTCCGCCAAAGCGGCTTTCCGGTCGAAGGAATGGGCCGGCATTACGCCCACCGCGCGCGGCAAGCTGCTTGTGCGACTGTCTGAGCTGATCGCCGAGAATGCGGATCGCATTGCCGCCATCGAGACGCGTGACAACGGCAAGCTGATCACCGAAATGACGGCGCAGCTGCATTATATCCCGGAATGGTTCCGCTATTTCGGCGGTCTTGCCGACAAGATCGAAGGGTCGGTGCTGCCGATCGACAAGGCAGGGATGTTTGCTTTCACCCGCCACGAGCCGCTGGGTGTCATTGCGGCAATCGTGCCGTGGAACTCGCCGCTTCTGCTTCTGACTTGGAAGCTCGCGCCGCTGCTGGCAGCCGGCAACACTGTCGTCATCAAGCCGTCGGAACATGCCTCCGCCTCGACGCTGGAGTTCGTGAAACTGTTTGCGCAGGCGGGCTTTCCCCCTGGCGTGGTCAACACCGTCACCGGTATGCCGCTTGATGTCGGCGTGCCGCTCGTTGCTCACCCCGACGTCGCCAAGATCGCGTTTACCGGCGGCGAGCCCGGCGGCATTGCGGTCTATCGAGCGGCTGCCGAACAGCTCAAGACCGTCACGCTGGAGCTGGGCGGCAAATCGGCCAACATCGTCTTCGACGATGCCAATATTGAGAGCGCGGTCAACGGCGCGATATCAGGCATTTTCGCGGCCAGCGGCCAGACCTGCATTGCCGGCTCTCGCCTGCTGGTGCATCGCAAGATCCATGACCGGTTCGTGGAGAATGTCATAACGCTGGCGGCCAGCGCTCGACTGGGCAATCCGGCGCTGGCCGAGACGCAGGTGGGGCCGATCACCACGCAAGCCCAGCGCGAGAAGATCTTATCCTATCTCGGCATCGCGCGCAGCGAGGGCGCGCTGTGCGTGCTGGGCGGCGGCAAGCCGACGTCTGGTGAACTGGCCGAGGGCTGGTTCGTCGAGCCCACCATTTTCACCGGCGTGAACAACACCATGCGGATCGCGCGTGAAGAGGTGTTCGGGCCGATCCTGTCGGTCATTCCGTTCGACGACGAGGACGAGGCCTTCGCCATTGCCAATGACAGCCCCTACGGACTGGCGGCCGGGATATGGACCAGCGATATGGGCCGGGCGCTGCGCGGCGCGGCCGCAATGGAAGCGGGGATGGTCTGGATCAATTCATACCGTGCCGTCTCCTACATGGCGCCCTTCGGCGGCTACAAGAGGAGCGGCATCGGCCGCGAAAGCGGGCAGGAGGCCATCAATTCCTATCTGCAAACCAAAACGGTGTGGATAGACACGGCCGGCAAGACCGCCAATCCCTTCGTTATCCGCTAGGGTAGGCTTCGGTGGGAGAATCTTCCTTATCCGTGGCCAAGCTCGGCACACCGCTCCCTGAGACGGTGGCCGACTTACAATGATCGAGGGACTGGACATGAGACAGGCAGGCAAGGTGGCTGTTGTCACAGGAGCGGCGCGCGGCATCGGACGCGCTTGCGCGGAACGCTTTCTGGCCGAAGGCGCGAAGCTCGTGCTCGGCGACATCGATGCCACGGAACTGAGAAAATGTGCCGCTGAAATCGGCACCACCGACAGCGTCCTGGCTCTCGTTACGGATGTCAGCAAGAAGGACCAGATCGATGCGCTGGTTGCGGCGGCGGTAGCGAAGTTCGGCCGTGTCGACATCATGGTCAACAATGCCGGCATCGCTCCGGTTCAAGACTTTCTCGACATCACAGAGGCGGACTACGACAGGGTTCTCGCCGTCAATCTGAAGGGCGCGTTCATGGGCACCCAGGCGGCAGCCCGGCAGATGATCGCGCAGGGTGGTGGCGGCGTTATCATCAACATGTCGTCGATCAATTCCGGCCTCGCCAACCCGCGCGTCGCCACCTACGCGATCTCCAAGGGCGGCATGAACCAGGTCACCAGCACCGCGGCCGTCGCCTTCGCTCCCCACGGCATCCGCGTGGTCGGTGTCGGCCCGGGCACTATCGCCACGGACATGGTCATGGACGGGACATTCATCGACTCGGAAGAAATGCGGCGGGCGGTTCTTTCGCGCACACCGCTCGGGCGCCTCGGCACGGCAGCCGAGATCGCCTCGGTCGTGGCGTTCCTGGCCAGCGACGACGCTTCCTACATCACCGGCGAGACGATCTACCCCGACGGAGGGCGCCGGGTGCTGAACTATACGGTCCCGATCAAGGAGTGAGGATATGGGTAATTTCGACAAGCTGCATCACATCTGCATCGTCGTGCACGATATCGACAAGGCGCAGGCCTATTATGACTCCATCGGCATCGGGCCATGGGAGTCCTATCCGCCGCTGGCCGAATACGAAGAACTCCAGGTCCCAAGCCCGGAGGGTTTCAAGGCGATGCAATACCGGATTTGCAACTTGCCGAACACTCAGCTGCAACTGTGCCAGCCGAACCACGATCCTTCACCACAGCGGATTCATCTCGATACCAAGGGTGAAGGCGTCTTCCATATCGGCTTTGAGGTCCGTGATGCGGACGCAGCCGAAGCCAAGGCAAAAACCGACGGACTTGTCGTGCTGATGCGCGGGCGCCGGGAAAACCGCACCGGCTTCACCTACTACGACACAGCGAACAAGGCGGGGGTGATCCTGCTGACGCGGGCGACCAATCTGCCCGGCAAATGATCTTCGCGCGAAGGATTGGGGCTGGACAAGGAGACGGGGCGACTGATCAGCTGCCCCGCAATTCCTGAAGCCGGTCGACCAGGAATTTGCCGCTGGTGATGATATGCATTTCCAAAAGGCCGACGGCGCGCAGCGTATCCTTGGCTTCGCACAGGTCGATGAGCTGCCAGTGGTCGCGGTCGGACTGGGCCTGGATCTCGGTGAGCGTCACCATCATGCGCGTGTAGCGTTCCAGCTGCTGGTAGATGCGCCCTACCAGTTCGATCGTCGCCTTGCGGCCGGACGGCGCGTAGAGCGCGGCGTGGAAGTTCCAGTTGAGCTGGTTCGAGTACTCGCCTGTCTTGCCCTGCTCCTGGTGCTGTTTTGCGCGCTCGCGGGCCAGAGCGAGGTCGGCCTCCGTCATCCTTGGAATGGCTAGTGCCAGTAGCCATGTTTCGATCCGGGCCCGCAATTCGTAGAGCTCGAGGATCTCGTCCAGGGAAATGGAGGTGACGACGGCGCCCTTGTGGGAAACCAGCGTGACGAAGCCTTCCGAATGAAGCTGATGCAGCGCCTCTCGTACCGGAATTCGGCTGACGCCGAACTCGGTGGCCAGATGCTCCTGCCGCAGCTGGAAGTTGGCCTCGTATTCGCCGATCAGGATCTTCTGCCTGATGGCATCGGCGACCTGGGTCGAGATGGTTTTCTTCTGTACGAGCATGAATCAGCCTGGGGCGGCCGCCGTGTTTGTCGACTGGCGCCGTTTTGATTGAAGAAGTGGACGCATAGCACCGTTGTCACCGCGATGCCATGTCGCCCGTTTCGCTTCAGTAGACATGTTCCTCGATGGGCTGGTTGCCAGCGATCCGTTCGTAGCGGAAGGCCGATAGGTCGACAGAGCGGTACTCGCCATAGGCAATGAGATCACTGACGCCCGACCCGGTTGCCGCCGCATGCATCATGCCGTGGCCGCTGAAGCCGGTGGCCAGGACAAAGTTCGAAATCTCGGGATGCCGGCCGATGATGCCACTGTGGTCGAAGGTGTTGTACTCGTAGAGCCCCGCCCAGGCGCGCAGCATGCGCAATTGTTCGAAGCCGGGTACACGATGGGCCAGCGCCGGCCAGATCAACTCGTCGAACAGGCCGTAGTCCACATCCAGGCCAAAATCGTCCGGGTCGTTCTCGCGCACCGGCGGAATGCCGCACAGGAAGAGCTGACCTTCCGGCCGCAGCCAAAAGCCGCTTGTGTCGAAGACGAAGGGGCAGTTGTCGATCCTTGCCGGTGTTTCGAAGACGAAGACGCAGCGCTTGCTCGGGACAACCGGCAACTCGGCGCCGGCCATCCTGGCAATGCCCGCGCTCCATGGTCCGGCCGCGTTGATCACTGTGCCGGCGGCAAGCCGTTCGCCATTGTCCAGAACCACTTCGCCGACCTTGCCGGGAGACGCCATGCTCAGTCCGGTCACCGTCGCGGCAAGATAGTCCACGCCCTGCGTACGCGCCTTGCGGCGAAATGCCTGCATCAGGCCAGGGCCGTCGAACCAGCCTTCGCTGCCAAGGCCGAGTGAGCCAAGCGCGAGATCGTCCGTGTTGAGCCACGGGAAGCGTTGTGCCAGATCGACCTGCTCGATCAGTTCCGCGTCGACGCCCATGCCGCGCTGAACACGGTTCTTGGCGCGCTGCGCGTCGGCCCGCTCGGGCGTGGCCAGCACGAGATAACCGGGCTCATGCAGGCCGATGTCGGCCAACTCATCGCCAATGGCAAGCCGTGTCTTTACCTGGCGCAGGAAGTCGATGCTGAACTTCGACATGGCGATATTCGGCGCCGTGCCGAACTGCTGTCGTATGGCGCTGGTCGATAAGGAAGACGAGGACGCCGTGTAGTAGGGGTCCCGCTCGATCACCGCGATCCTGCCATCGAAATCCGGATTGGCCGACAGAAAATAGGCGATCGAGCTGCCGACTACGCCTCCGCCGACGATCACCACATCATAGTTTGTGCCCATTCCAATCGTGTTCCCTATCTCGAATTTTATCCGTGGCGACGAAGGATTGGATACTTTCCTCTATCGACCCACCTCCAAAATGAGACATAACCCGGTCTTCGACGCAGAAAAAGGGGTTTGACGCGAAAATCAGAATACATTATCCAATTTGTACCAAATATCAGACATGCCGAGGATTGTTCCGTGGGCCTCATCGCTCCCCGTCTCGACGTCATCAAGCCAAGCCCCAGCATGGCGGTCACCGCGCGGGCAATCGAAATGCGCTCGGCCGGCATCGACGTCATCAGCCTGAGCGCCGGCGAGCCGGATTTTCCGACGCCTCCGCACATCGTCGAGGCGGCCTACGAGGCGATGCGCAGGGGGGAGACGCGCTATACGGCGGTGGATGGCACGGCCGCGCTGAAGAAGGCGGTGGCCGGAAAATTCAGGCGCGAGAACGGTCTCGACTACAAGCCTTCGCAAATCAGCGTCGCGGGTGGCGCAAAGCAGATCATCTACAACGCCCTGCTGGCGACGCTGGCTCCCGGCGACGAGGTGGTTGTCCCCGCGCCCTATTGGGTTTCCTACACCGACATCGTCCTGCTCGGCGAAGGCAAGCCCGTGGTCGTTCCCTGCACGGAGGCGCAGGGCTTCAAACTGACGCCGCAAGCCCTGCGAGCCGCCATTACCGAGCGCACCAAATGGCTGCTGCTCAACACGCCCTCCAATCCCACAGGCGCCGTCTACAGCCGCGACGAACTCGCGGGGCTGGCCGGGGTGCTGCTCGACCACCGCCAAGTCCACGTGCTGACCGATGACATCTACGAGCATATCCTGTTCGACGGGCGCGCGTTCCATACCATCGCCGGCGTCGAGCCACGGCTGAAGGACCGCACGCTGACAGTCAATGGCGTGTCGAAGGCCTATGCCATGACCGGCTGGCGGATCGGCTACGCCGGCGGGCCGGAAGAGTTGATCCGTGCCATGGCGACCGTGCAGAGCCAAAGCACGTCGAACCCGTCATCCATCTCGCAGGCCGCGACCATAGCAGCACTGGAAGGTCCTCAGGACTTTCTTCGCCTGCGGGCGCTCGAATTCCAGGCGCGGCGCGACCGCGCACTGGAGCTGCTGCGCGCGATTCCCGGTCTCACCTGCCAGACGCCCGAGGGCGCCTTCTACCTCTATCCCAATTGCTCGGCCCTGATCGGCCGTCGCCGCCCGGACGGCACTCCTATCGGCAGCGACGACGATTTCTCGCTCTACCTGCTCGATCAGGCACGGGTCGCGGTGGTGCAGGGCTCAGCCTACGGCCTGTCACCGCATTTCCGCATTTCCATAGCCACGTCGATGGACCTGATCGAAAAAGCGATCAGGCGCATCGCCGAGGCCGTCGAAGCGCTGCGATAGGCCGGCGATGGATCTCGACTTCGTCCAGAAGCTGATCGAATTTGTCTCGCGTTCGCCCATTGCCGAACTGGAGATCGAGCGCGACGGCGTTCGCATCCGCATGTCCAGGCAGGCGGCGCCGGCGCAATCCGCGTCGCAGGTGCAGCCTTCGCCGCAGCCAGCCGCAGACACCGCCGTCTCTTCAAATCCAGCTTCGACAACTCCGCCCATCGCGCGGCATTCAATCCGCGCGCCGCTGACAGGCGTGTTTTACCGTTCCGGCACCGAAGGCGAACCGCCGCTCGCTTCGCTTGGCGATGTGGTCGTGGAAGGGCAGACGATCGGCGTCCTAGAAGCCATGAAGACGTTCAACGTCGTGGAATCCGATCGCGCTGGGCGGATCGTGCAGATCGCGTTCGACGACCATGCCGCTGTGCAGTCCGGCGACGTGCTGTTCGTTCTCGAAGATTTGGGCTAGCGGCGATGTTCGATACCGTCCTTATCGCCAATCGTGGTGAAATTGCACTGCGCATCCTGCGCGCCTGCCGCGATCTCGGATTGAAGACGGTGGCGGCGCACTCGGAAGCGGATGCGAGCCTTCGCCATGTCGCGCTGGCGGACAGGGCGATCTGCATCGGACCGGCGGCCGCGACGGAGAGCTATCTCAACATCGCTGAGATCATCACCGCCGCGCAACTTACCGGCGCGGGCGCGATCCATCCGGGCTATGGTTTCCTCTCGGAAAATGCTGCCTTCGCCGAGGCCGTCGAAAACGCCGGCCTCATCTTCGTCGGCCCGTCCGCGGCGGCGATCCGCACCATGGGCGACAAGGTCTCCGCCAAGCGCACGATGATCGCTGCCGGCGTTCCCTGCGTTGCGGGCTCGCAGGGTGCGCTGCCTCAGGACGAGCAGGCAGTGCGCGCCATTGCCGAGGCCATCGGCTACCCGGTCATCGTCAAGGCGGCGGGTGGCGGCGGCGGACGCGGCATGCGCATCGTGCGCGAGGAACGCGCCCTGATGGAAGCCGTTTCGATGGCGGTGAAAGAGGCGGACCGGGCCTTCGGCAACCCGCAAGTCTATCTGGAAAAATTCCTCGAGCACCCGCGCCATATCGAGATCCAGATTCTGGCGGACAAGCACGGTAGGGCGGTCTGGCTCGGCGAGCGGGATTGCTCCATGCAGCGCCGCCACCAGAAGATCATCGAGGAGGCGCCAGCGCCCGGCATCGCCCGCGAGGCGATCGCCGAGATCGGCGAGCTGTGTGCCCGCGCATGCCTGACCATCGGCTATACGGGCGCCGGCACGTTCGAATTCCTCTACGAGGACGGGCGCTTCTCTTTCATCGAGATGAACACCCGCGTGCAGGTGGAGCATCCCGTCACCGAACTCGTCACCGGGATCGATATCGTGCGCGAGCAGATCCGCATCGCCGGGGGCGAACCCCTGTCGTTCAGGCAGGAAGACATCTGCATTCAGGGCCACGCCGTCGAATGCCGCATCAACGCTGAAGATCCATACAGCTTTCGGCCGCATCCGGGCCGGGTCGAGCGCTGGACGCCGCCGGGCGGTCCCGGAATCCGCGTCGAATCACATCTCTACTCCGGCTACATGGTACCGCCGCATTACGATTCGCTGGTGGCCAAGCTGTTGGCGCATGGCGCGACGCGGGCCGAGGCGATCCGGCGCATGAGCGGGGCGCTGGGCGAGATGGAGGCGGTCGGCATCGCCACCAATGCACCGCTGCACGGCCTCCTCATGGAGGAGCCCGGCTTCGCCGCCGGCGGCTTCGATATCCATCATCTTGAACGTCTCATTGAAGGCGGTCTGCTCCGGGGACGAGGCGGTAATGACGGTTGAGGAGATCGAAAGGCTGACCGCCTGGTGCGCAAGTGCCGGCATCGGCGAGATCGAGCTGGCGGAGGCCGGCTTTTCGCTGCGCCTGCTTGTGCAGTCCGTTGTTGCCCCGACACCCGTGGCCGCGACCGAGGCGCCGAAGGCCGAAACGGTCTTCAAGGGTGTGCGCGCGCCCGGCGTCGGCGTGTTCTGTCTCGATCATCCAACGACCGGTCGGTCGGTTGCCGCACCTGGCCAAATGGTCCGCAAGGGCGAGACGGTCGGCGTCCTGCAGGTCGGCCCATGCCTGAAGGCCGTGCTCGCGCCGGCAGACGGCGTGCTGGGCGCGGCGCTGGCCGAGGACGGCGCGGTCGTCGGCTACGGCACGCCGCTCTACGAGCTGGTGTGAAGGCAGAGGCGATGGTTCGAACCACTGAGGAAAGCGCCATGGCGACCAAAGGATTGCAGGTCGACATCAATTCCGACATGGGCGAGGGTTTTGGAGCCTACAGGCTCGGCGACGATGCGGCGATCCTCGACATCGTCAGTTCCGCCAATGTGGCCTGCGGCTTTCATGCCGGCGACCCCGAGATCATGGCGGCCACGTTCTCGATGGCGCGCGAGAAGGGCGTCGCCGTTGGCGCGCATCCGAGCTTCGCCGATCTGTGGGGATTCGGACGCCGCATCATCCCGCATTCCATGGATGAGATCGAAAGGCTGGTCGCCTACCAGATCGGCGCGGCGCAGGCGCTTTCCGCCTATGCCGGCCACCCGATCCGCTATGTGAAGGCACATGGCGCGCTGGGCAACCTTACCCAGACGGACCGAGGCGTCGCCGAAGCCGTGACGCGCGCGGTCAAGGCCGTCGATCCCGGCCTGATCTGCCTGGCCATCGCGCTCGGCTTCCAGGACAGGATCGCGCGCGACGCGGGCCTGACGGTCAGGTCCGAAATCTTCGCCGACCGCGCCTATACGGAGGAAGGCTTTCTTGTCTCGCGCAAGCTGGACGGCGCGGTCATCCACGATGCCGAGAAGGCGGCGGAACGGGTCGTGCGGATGGTCAAGCAAGGCGCCATCGAGACGCTTTCCGGGCAGCTGCTGCGGACGCCGATCGATTCGATCTGCGTCCACAGCGACACGCCGGCGGCCGTCGCCATCGCCGCGCATGTCAGGAGACGGCTGGAAGCGAACGGTGTCAGGGTCCGAGCGTTCGCGGCCTGAGCACGGCCGAACGGTTACGCGGCCGTGCTGGCGGGCACGGCCGCCATCGTTTCAGAACCAGACATCGCTGAGGCGATGTCCGCGTGGATAAGGGTCTGTCGGGTCAAGGCCATACTGGCCGATGCTGGTGATCCAGGCCTGCCCGGCGATGGTGACCACGACGGCGTCGCGCTCGCCGACGCGAGCATTGGCGATCACGCGGGAATCGAAATGGGTCCCGATGATCGACTTGTTGCGGAACAGCTCACCCTTGGCGATCTGCCCTTTCGCAGACATCACTGCCAGCCGCCCGGTGGTGCCGGTGCCGGTCGGCGAGCGGTCGAGCCTGCCATGCAGGCACACCGTGCCGTTGATGCTTTCCACGCGCCCGTCGATGCGCTCGATCGGGCCTTCGAAAATCACGTTGGACACGTCGCGGATCTTCGCGTTCTCCGGATGCACGACCTCGAGCTGCTCGTTGACCGCCTTCTTGATGCGTTGGCCCATCAGCGACATCTGGTGGGCCTCGTCGGGTGTTATGGAAAAGCCGAGTGCGCGAGCGTTGACATGGGCGAAAGTCATGCCGCCATAGGAGGTGTCGACGGTGATCGTGCCGAGCCCTTCAACCTCGACTGGCGTGTCGAGATGGACCGCGAAAGCCGGCACATTGGTGAACTCCACCTGCTTCACCTTGCCGTTCTCGCAGAGGCAGCGCACCTCAATCATGCCGGCCGGTGCTTCCATGCGCAGCAATGTCTCGGGTTCCTTCATCGACACCATGCCGGTCTCCAGCGCCACGGTGGCGACGCAGATGGTGTTGGAGCCCGACATGGGCGGGTATTCGGTGCTTTCGAGGATCACATAGCCGAGGTCGGCCGAGCTATCGCAGGGCGGCAGGATGATGTTGGCGTTGACGTAGGGTGCGCCGCGCGGTTCGAAGAGGACCAGCCCGCGTATGTCATCCATATGCTCTTGCAGATATTCCTTCTTTTCGAACATGGTCTTGCCGGGCACGTCCATGACGCCGCCGGTGATCACATTGCCGACTTCTCCCTCGGCATGGCAGCCGACGACCGTGAATGTTCTAGACCAGCGCATTTCTTCTCCTTCTGAACGATCGGTTCTCAATTCCTGCGGCGATGAGGGGAATGGAGTGCTTTCGCAAAACGCGGATGAGGCGGACGAATGACTTCAAACGCCGTCCAGCCCTTGCTCGAGACAACGGTCGAGCTGTTCGATCTCCTGGGCTGAGAGGCTGATGCCGTCTCTCTCCGAAGCCGCACGAGCAAGGAACCGCCGCTGCGAGGGCAGGCGTGCACCCTGACCTACGATCGCCTCGAACAGGGCTTCAGCACGACCCAGAGGATTTCCGGGACGGCCGGCGGAAAAAGCTTGCGGCGAAAAGGCGATGATCAGCTCTCCATGCGATGGATAAAGCGTCGTGGTGCCAAGCAGATCGAGTGCCTCGGGGCTGGTCAGGTCGCCGATCATAATGCCGGCGAGCAGTTCGATCATCGTGCCGATGGCAGAACCCTTGTGCCCGCCGAAGGAAAGCATGGCGCCTGCCAGGGCAGCTTCCGGATCCGTCGTCGGCCTGCCGTCGACATCGATCGCCCAGCCTTCCGGCAGTTTCTTGCCGGCCCGGCGGTGCAGCTCGATCTCGCCGCGCGCGGCAACCGAGGTCGCGAAGTCGAAAACATAAGGTGGCTGCTCTTCGCGCGGCCAGCCAAAGGCAAAAGGATTGGTGCCAAGCAAGGGTCTGTTGCCACCGGTCGGGGCGACTGTGGCATAGCTCGGGCACATGGCCAGGCCGGCAAGGCCTGCCTGCGTCAGGGCTTCGACCTCCACCCAAAGGGCGGAAAAATGTACCGCATCGTTGATCGCGAGCGCGGCAATGCCGCACGAGCGTGCCCGTTCGACCAGCACGGGCAGACCCAGTTCGAAGGCCGGGTTGGCGAAACCGTGCTTCGCATCCACTTTGACGAGGGCGGGAGCGTCTTGAGGTAACAACTCGGGCACCGCGTTCGGCTCCACCTTTCCGGCCTTGATCGTCCGCAGGGCGCCTTCGATCCGGTAGACACCATGCGATTTGCAGGCGTCGCGTTCCGCCGCGACGATGACCCGTGTGATGGCGCTGGCCTGGATGGGGTTCAGTCCGGCCTTGCGGAAAATTGCATCGACGCGCTCATGCAGGGCATCGATGGTGAGAACGGTGTTGCTCATTTCTGGCCTTCGGGTTTTGGCTGCGCGCAAACGCTGCCTTTAAAAATCCAGACCGCCGGCAAAGGCTCTTAGATCCTGTGCAAGCAAAGCGGGCTGCTCGAGGGCTGCGAAATGACCACCGCGCGGCATCGCTGTCCACCGGCGGATATCCTTGAAGACGCGTTCGACCCAGCTTCTTGGCGGCATCGGCAGCTCTTTGGGAAACAAAGCCACCGCAAGCGGAACGTTGATCGTAGTGCCGGGCGCGAATGCAAGCGGGCGAGCGCGCGTTTCCCAATAGAGCCGCATCGACGAAGCGACGGTCCGGGTGAACCAGTAAAGCGAGATGTTGGCGAGCATGTCGTCGCGCGAAAAAGCGGCGTTACCCAGATCGCCGTCGCAATCGCTCCAGTCGCGGAATTTTTCGATCATCCACGCTGCCAGTCCGACCGGCGAATCCGTCAGCCCGTAGGCAAGCGTTTGCGGACGCGTCGCTTGAATATGAGCATAGGCGCCATGAAGATCCGCCCATCCGGCTTTCCGTTCCAGGAAGGCGCGTTCTTCCGACGTCAAGTCACCGTCCGGGCCTGCATCGTGAGGAGGGGAGAATGAGCCGGGGATGAAATTGAGATGCACCCCGGCGAGACTGTCGGGATGCGCGTGTGCCAGACAGGTCGACACGCCGGCGCCCAGATCCCCGCCCTGGGCGAGATATCGTTTGTAGCCGAGACGGCTCATCAACTCGGCCCACAGGTCGGCAATTGTGAACAGGTTGAGACCAGGCTTGGTCGGCCGGCTCGAAAAGCCATAACCGGGAATCGACGGGGCCACGACATTGAAGGCGTCCTCCTGTCTTCCGCCATGCGAAAGCGGGTCGGTCAGAAGCGGGATCAGCCTGTGAAATTCGAAGACGCTGCCTGGCCAGCCATGTGTGAGTATGACCGTTCTGCCGGTCGCAACAGCGGCGCGCGCATGGATGAAATGGATGGTTTCGCCACCGATTTCCGTCTGGTAGTGCGGATGGATGTTCCAGGCGGCTTCCTGCTTGCGCCAGTCGAAGCCGGAGCGCCAGTGCTGCATAAGTAGCCGCAGTTCTTCGTATTCCGTTCCCTGCGCCCAGCCTATCGCCTGCAATTGGTCCGGCTCGCGCCAGTTCGAGATGCGCTTCTTCAAATCGTCGATTTCAGATTGGGCAATCTCGATCGTGAAGGGGCGAATTTTCATGGGGCCCTCTGCTTGCCGACGATGAGGTTCCGGGCGGCGATAAAGTCGCGACGTCGCTGCCGGTTGGCGCGAAGCGCTTCCGTCGACGCTTCGATCGAGACCGCTGAGAAACGCAGGTGCGCGCCGACCGGCGCTTGCGCCAGCCGCCAGAGGTCGGCTTCGATCACCGTAGCGATCTTCGGATAGCCGCCGCACGTGTTGGCATCGGCAAGCTGGATGATCGGCTGGCCGGACGGCGGCACCTGGACGGTGCCCGGCACGATGCCGTGGGAGAGCAATTCCAGCGGTGAGAGGAGGGAAAGCGTCTCTCCGAAAAGGCGATATCCCATGCGGTTGGCGTCGTTGGTGATGTTCCATTCGCTGCCGGTGAAAGCCGCCTGGGCCTCCGGCGTGAAGGCGTCGAATTCGGCGGCCGGCAGAACCCGCAATTCGATTGCGCAGGCCGCGCCGTCCGCCGCGCCGCGCCGCTCCTCCAGCGCTGCGCCAAACCCGCCCGCAGGAAGGCCGCATTGCGCAGGGTTGAGCGCAAGCCGGTCGCCGCGGGACAGGCCGCGTCCGGCGAGCCCGCCGAAACTGCCTTTCACATCCGTCGAGCGCGATCCCATGACTGGCGGCAGATCGAGCCCGCCGGCGAAGGCGATGTAGGAACGGGCACCGAGGCGCGGCGCTTCGAGGATAAGGGTCTCGCCGGCGCGGATCGCCATGGCCCACCAGGGCGGGCAGGGCCTGTCGCCGACGCTGACGGCGCAATCCGCGCCGGTGATGGCGACGGCGGTGTCGACGTGCACGCGCAGCCGGAACGGATGAAGCGCGACCTCAATCCCGGCGGCCGAGGGATCATTGCCCAGCATGAGATTGGCGATCGCCAACGCCTGCCTGTCCATGGCGCCGCCATGGCTGACCCCCAGCGCCAGATGGCCGGGCCGGCCGAGATCCTGGACGGTGTTCGGCAGGCCGGTGGTGAGGATCTCGATCATGCCTCGATCCCTGCAATTGCGAAGCGGATCGTGTCTCCAGGCCTGAGCAGCACGGGCAATTCCGCTTCGGCCCTGAACAGCGTCACGTCCGTATGGCCGATGATGTGCCATCCGGATGGTGCTGTCATCGGCATGATACCCGCCTGCGCGCCGCCGATGATAACGGCGCCCTCGGCGACTTTGAGGCGAGGCGTGCTGCGCCGTGCCCACGCCAGCCGCGGGTCGAGACCGGACAGATAGGGAAAGCCCGGCATGGCGCCGATGGCAGCGACGGTGTAGGTGGCCGCCGCGTGGCGCCTGACGGTTTCATCGACAGACATGCCGCAATGCGCGGCCCAGCCGGCGAGGTCCTCGCCGCGCGCGCCGCCATAGCTGACGGGAATGGTATGATGCGTGCCGGTCACCGCGTGGGCATTGGTGGCGGCCCAGAGCGACATCAGCTGACCGCTGACGCTGTGGGCGTCCGTAGCGAGCGGGTCAAATACCACCAGCAGGTTGTTCATGCCGGGAACGGTCTCGCGCACCCCCTTGAGGCTCAGCGCGGCATTCGCTACCGCCCAGACCAGTTCCTGGGTGGCATCATTGAAAGCCCCCTGCGCGCCATCAAGCAGCAGCGCGCCTGATCCCGCGAGACTGATGTTGGGCGTACCTGCAACCACGGGCGGTCAGTCCTTCACCGGCACCGTATAGTTCAGGATCAGGCGACCGCCATCCGGATAGATGGTTTGGCCGACAATGTAGGAGGCGTCGTCGCTGGCCAGGAAGGATGCGACGCTGGCGATCTCCGAGGGTTCGCCACAGCGGCCGCTCGGCGTGCGCGACAGGATGGTCTGGCGCTGCGCTTCGCTGGCCATGACGGAACTCTTGACCATGTCGGTCAGGATGGTGCCGGGGCCGATGGCGTTGACGCGGATGTTGTGCGGGATCAATCCGACGGCCATCACCGCCGTCAACTGCTTGATGCCACCCTTGGACACGGCATAGGCGACCGAATTGGGAATGGCCAGAATGGCGTTGATCGACGACATGTTGATGATCGAGCCGCCGCGTCCCTGCGCGATCATGGCTCTTGCCGCGGCCTGCCCGAGAAGGAAGGGCGCCTTGAGATTGACGCGCTGAACCAGGTCGAAGGCCTCCTCGGGGAAGTCGACGAAATCGTCCAGATGGATGATGCCGGCATTGTTGATGAGCACGTCGACACCGCCGAAGCTTTGCATGGCCTTGGCAATGATGCCGTCGGCCATGTCCCTGCTGATTTCGGAAAGGTCGGCGGACAGCCAGACGGCGCGCTCGCCAAGACGTTCGGCATGCTCGCGCCCGCGATCGGCCTGCACGTCGACAAGCACAACCTTGGCGCCATCGGCATGAAAGCGCTCGGCGCAGGCAAGGCCCAGGCCTTGTGCCGCCCCGGTAACGATCACGACTTTTCCTGCGTGCTTCACGACCCAAATCCCTTTTACGATTTTTGACAATTATGGATATGTTATCCAACTTATCTTGAACTTCGACGCCATTGCAAGCCCGGATGAATGGCTGCCGGATGGTTACACTAGGCCGGCATGCAGGGGTTTTGGACAGTCCTGGCTTTTTTCAGAGGACTATCCGCAAGTCGGTTGACACTGCCGAATTAATTGTGATTGGATACTATATTCACAAAAGAGGACCGACAGTGGGAGAACGGGAGATGGCAGATGCACCTCAGGGAAGCGAACTGATAGACGCGTTCCGCGCTCTTGCGACGCCACTGATCAGCGACAATCTCGCTCGTGTCCCCGGAGCTGTCGGTTTGCGGCCATTTCATCGGGTGAGCGGCGTCATGGCGGGGAGGGCGCTGACGGTCAGGACCCGTCCCGGCGACAACCAGTTCATCCATCGTGCGCTCGATCTGTTGCAGCCCGGAGACGTCATCGTCGTCGATGGCGGTGGCTATGAGGGCCGCGCGCTGGTCGGCGAGATCATGACAAGTGTCGCGGCGTCGCGCGGCGCCGCGGGCATTGTCATCGACGGCGCCATCCGCGATGCCGGTGCCATCGGCCGCAGTCCGTTTCCATGCTTCGCGCGGTCGGCCATCCATCTCGGGCCGTACAAGGATGGTCCGGGAGCCATTAATGTTCCCGTCTGCATAGGCGGCATGGTCGTCGGTCCAGGTGACATCGTCGTGGGCGACGAGGATGGCGTCGTGGCATTTCCAATCGACGGTGCCGCGGCCTTGCTGGCCGCCGTCCTGGCGCAGGAAAGCCGCGAGGCCGACATCATGCAGAGCATCCGGGAGAACCGCTACCAGGGGGCGTATGCCCGGGCCTCCGGCGGCAGTCACTGATCTGGCGGGTCAGTCCTTGCCGGTGACAAATCGCGTGGCCGGCTGGCGATCTTGCTCAACATGACCGCTCCGCAGCCAACCGAGGGGCGAAACAATGCATTTCGGGCACGCCGCCCGGATGCGCCAACAGGGGAAAATGGAGAGAATTAATGGTTGTTTCCTTCAAGAGGCTCGCTTGTGCCACCGCCCTTGCCGGGCTGGCTCTGACCACGATGGCCGCGGCTGCCGACATCAAGATCGGCATCGTGGCTCCCATGACTGGCCAACTGGCCAGTGAAGGGCAGGATATGGAGAATGCCGTGAAGATGGCGATCGATGCCGTCAATGCCAAAGGCGGCGTCAACGGCGACAAGATCACCACCACGACCGCCGATGACGCCTGCGATCCGCAGCAGGCGGTGACCGCAGGCAGCAAGCTTGTCTCGGAAGGCGTGACTGCCATCGTTGGCGGCTACTGTTCGGGCGCCGTCTTGCCGACGCTGAAGATCTACGGTGACGCCGGCATCCCATTCGTCATCATCGGAGCGAATTCGACCAAGCTGGTCGCTGCCAATCAGGGCAATGCCTTCCTCGCCAATTCGACCGGCGACATGCAGGCGACGACGGCCGTCGAGCTCTTCAAGAAGCAAGGCTACAAGAAGATTGCGGTCGTGGACGAAGGCGATGCCTATTCGTCCGACCTGGCCAAGCTGACTGCCGAGGCCTTCAAGGGTGCCGGCGGCGAAATTGCCGCCAAGGAGACCACCACAGCCGGCGAGCAGGATTATTCGGCGGTCGTCACCAAGATCAAATCAAGCGGCGCCGACGCTGTCTTCTGGACCGCCTATCATGCCGGTGGCGCATTGCTCACCAAGCAGCTTCGGCAGGCCGGTTTCCAGGGCGGCATTGTGCTGGGCGACGGCAACAATTCGCCGGAATATCTGGAAATCGCCGGTTCGGCCGGTGAGGGCGTGTACCTGTTGTCCCCGCCCACCGTCGACCTCCTGTCCGGCGCGGCCGACTTCAAGGCCAAGTACAAGGAAACCTATGGCCGCGATGCCGGCGCCTATGCGGCGCTCTCCCACGATGTGGGCGACTTGATCGCCGATGCGATCACGCGGGCCAAGTCGGTGGATCAAAAGGCGATCATCGAAGCGCTCAAGGCAAGCGACTTCAAGGGCCTTGCCGGTGAAATCAAGTTTACCGACAAGAACACGCTCCAGACGTCAAATTTCCGCCCGGTGATCGCCAAGGGCGGCAAGTGGGTGGCTGTCGAATAAAGGCGAACCAGATTGACGCCGAGGCAGGCCTTGTGGCGGCCTCGGCGTCACCGCCGATTGTCTGGCGCCGACGCTGCGCCCAGGCAAGACTTTTTCAATTCTGCCCCCGGAGCATCAATGACGCTCGACCTGCTTATTCAGCAACTGGTGAACGGTCTTATCGTCGGCTCGTTCTATGCCCTGATCGCGCTTGGCTACAGCATGGTGTTCGGCGTCATCAAGCTCCTGAATTTCGCTCATGGCGACATCTACATGAACGGCGCCTTCGTTGGCCTCATCGTGTTTTCCTTCGTCGGCATATGGGTTGGCAACGGCTGGCTGGGCGTGGTCTGCGCCCTGCTGGTGTCGATGTTGGTTGTCGGCTTGCTCGGCGTCGTCATCGAACGCTTCGCCTATCGGCCGATGCGCAATGCGCCGCGCCTCTCCATCCTGATCACGGCGCTCGGTGCGTCGATGGTGCTGAACGGTACGGCACTCGCCCTGACGGGCGGGCGGCATTACGCCTTCAACACGGATCTCGGTTTTGCCGGTGTCGACATTTCCACCGTTCACATCACCTACACGCAGATGGTGCTTGTGGCCGCCTCCATCGCTCTTATGGCCGGGATGCAGGCCTTTGTCTCACGCACCATGTACGGCAAGGCGATGCGCGCGGTGTCCATCGACATGGGGGCAAGCCGCCTGATGGGCATCGATGTCGACCGGGTGATCGCATTGACCTTTTTCATGGGTTCGGCGCTCGCCGCCGGCGGCGGGGTCATGGCCGGCGCCTATTATGGCAGTGTCCATTTCTTCATGGGCTTCATCATGGGGCTCAAGGCCTTCACCGCCGCGGTCATAGGCGGGATCGGCAGCGTGCCGGGCGCCATGCTCGGCGGCTTGCTGCTCGGCCTGCTCGAGGCTTTCGGCTCGTCCTTGCCCTTCGTCGGCTCGGAGTGGCGTGACGTCTTCGTGTTCGGGACCTTGATCCTGTTCCTTGTGTTCAAGCCGACCGGCCTTCTTGGTCGCTCGGTGGTGGAGCGGGTGTGATGACCGACGAAGTGAGGACCATGCCGGCCACCGCGCAACCGCGACTGATGCGCTGGTCCGTTGTGCTGCCTGGCCTGGCGGCACTCGCCTGCGCGCTGGTGTTGCCGCAATTCGCCAACGCCTATGTGACTGAGGTGGCGACCACGGCGCTGCTCTATGTCGTTCTGTGCCTCGGGCTCAACATTGTCGTCGGCTATGCGGGTCTGCTCGATCTCGGCTACGCCGCCTTCTTCGCGGTAGGCGCCTATACATCAGGCATCCTGACCGCGGAGTTCGGCTTCAATTTCTGGCTCACCATCCCGGTCGCCATGGCGGCAGCCTGCGTGGCCGGCATCATCATCGGCGCTCCGACCTTGAGGCTGCGCAGCGACTATCTGGCGATCGTGACGCTGGGCTTCGGCGAGATCGTGCGCATCATCGCCCGCAACCTCGACATCACCGGCGGCGCCAGCGGCCTTATCGGCATCGAGCGGCCGGAGATCTTCGGCTTCAAGCTGATGCAGGTGCAGCACTTCTACTATGCGTTCCTGGTGCTCGCGCTGCTCACCGCCTTCGTCTGCCTGAGCGTCGAGCGGTCGCGAATGGGACGAGCCTGGTTCTACGTTCGCTACGATGAGGATGCCGCCGCCGGTATCGGCATCAACCGTGTCACGGCCAAGCTGCAGGCCTACATGATGGGCGCGGTGATCGCTTCCGTGGCCGGATGCCTCTACGCGGCCAAGATGACGGCCATCTCGCCGGAGAGTTTTACCTTCAACCAATCGCTTCTCATCCTGCTTGGCGTCGTGCTGGGTGGCATGGGCCGCATTCCCGGCGTTGTGCTCGGTGCAGTTCTCGTGGCCCTGCTTCCGGAGGTGCTGCGCGGGGCGGGCACCTATCGTCCCCTGGTGACCGCGGTTGCGCTGCTGGCAATCATGCTCTTCAGGCCGAACGGGCTCTGGCCGGACAAGCGAGTTTGACCATGGCGCTGCTGGAAGTCCGCGATCTGCGCCTCAGTTTCGGAGGACTGAAAGTCCTTCACGACATTTCGTTCTCGGTCGAGAAGGGCGCTATCAACAGTCTTATCGGGCCGAACGGGGCCGGCAAGACGTCGCTCTTCAATTGCCTGACCGGATTCTACAAGCCGAAGGGCGGCTCGATCAGTCTGGGCGGCCGGCCAATTACCGGTTTGCCGCCGCATCGCATCACCGCGCTCGGGCTCGCCCGCACCTTTCAGAACATCCGGCTGTTCAAGGAAATGACCGTTCTGGAAAACGCCATGTCCGGCCAGCATTGCCGCAGCCGCCACGGCATTGTGTCGGCGATCCTGCACTTGCCGGCACAGCGGCGCGAGGAGGAGGCGATCCGAGCAGCCGGCATGCGCTGGCTCGATTTCGTCGGCATCCAGCAGCACGCGCATCGCCGCGCCGGCGGTCTCTCCTATGGCGATCAACGGCGGCTTGAACTCGCAAGAGCCCTGGCGTCGGCGCCCGAACTCATCTTGCTGGACGAGCCTGCCGCCGGCCTGAACGAGCGCGAGAAGCTGGACCTTGTGCACCTGATCCGCCGCATTCGCGACGAGACCGGCGTCACCGTCCTGCTGATCGAGCACGACATGGGCCTGGTCATGCAAGTGTCGGAGAAGATCGTGGTGTTCGACTACGGCCAGAAGATCGCCGACGGGCCACCGGAGGCCGTGCGAGCGGACCCCAGGGTCATCGAAGCCTATCTGGGTACGGAGGAATGATGGACGCCGAAATCGTTCTTTCCGCGGACCGCATCGTCGCGCGCTATGACGGCATCGAAGCCCTTCATGGCGTCAGCCTTTCGGTCAAGCGCGGCCAGATCGTCGCCCTGCTTGGCGCGAACGGTGCAGGCAAGAGCACCACGCTGCGCACGCTGTCCGGCCTTGTTGCCGCATCCTCTGGAAGTGTCCGCTTCCTGGGCGAGGACATAACCAGGGTTCCTGCCCATCGCCTGCCGCATCGCGGGCTCGTCCACGTCCCGGAGGGAAGGCGTATCTTCGGCGACATGACGATCAAGGAGAACCTTGACCTCGGCTCGTTTACGCTTGCCGACGATGTCGAGCGCCGCCGGCGGCTGGACCACGTTTTTGAACTCTTCCCCATCCTGGCCCGCAGACAGAATGGCGATGCAAGGAATCTCTCGGGAGGTGAGCAGCAGATGCTGGCGATCGGGAGGGCCCTCATGGCCGCGCCCAAGGTGCTCCTGCTCGATGAGCCTTCCATGGGCCTGGCGCCGCAATTGATCAAGGAAGTCATGAACATCGTGCAACGCCTCAATCGTGAAGGCGTGACCATTCTGCTCGTGGAGCAGAACAGCAAAGTCGCCTTGAAGTTCGCCGACTACGGCTATGTGCTCAAAGCCGGGCGCGTCGTTCTTGAGGGACCAGGCAGCGATCTCGCGAGCAATGAAGCGGTCATCAGCGCCTATCTAGGCGGCGTCGCCGCCTAGATACATGGGCTCGAACCGCTTATGGCTGGGTCGCGGGGCCGTACGAAACAATGCAGGAAATTTGCGAGACCGGTCGCGAGTTGGCTGTCGCGCTATTTGACCGTCATACGGGTTTGTCATCCGGGTGGCCTAGTTCGCAAAACCAGCCGCCCAGATACTTCACCGAGGGTGCCTTCGGATCGGGAACCGGCGTCCTCGCCTCCACCGCTGCGCGGAACGGCTCGGCACTGTCCTGGGGAACAAATCCGATATGGTCTGAGCCGCTGTTGTCGACCATCTTCAGCTTGTTGTCTGAGATGCCGAAGGAGATCGTGTGGCCGACACGCGGCGCGGTAAGAGCTGCCTCGACCAGGCGCACGCAGTCGGCGAAAGAAAGATACGACCACAGCATGCGGCGGTCGGCCGGCTCGGGGAAGGACGAGAAGATGCGCAGGCACGCGGTCTCGATGCCGAACTTGTCCCAGTAGAGCCGACTCAGGCTTTCGACGAAATTCTTCGAGACGCCGTAGAGGCTGTCCGGACGCACCGGCGCGTCGATGCCGATATGAGCTTCGACTTCATGGTAGCCGATGGCATGCACCGAGGAGGCATAGATGACGCGCTTCACACCGTGTTTCCGGGCGCCTTCGTAGATGTGATAGGAGCCACGGATGCTGGAATCCAGGATCGTTTGCCAGGCGCATTCAAGCGGCGCGCCGCCGAAATGCACGATCGCGTCGCAATCCCTGGTGGCTGCGATTGTCGCCTCCATGTCGGCGAGGTCGAAGACCGCCTCTTCTTCGTGCGGGGCAAGGTTGCCGAACGGTTCGCGACCCGCCAGGCGGATGGTTCTTGCCAGCGGCACCAGCCCCTTTCGCAGTTCCGAGCCGAGGCGGCCGGCTGCGCCGGTGATCAGGATGCGTTCGTAATGGGGCATGGTCTACTCCACTTGCGCGACGGCGGCGTTGATCCGCGCGATCGCTTGGGCGAGCACCTCTTCGCTGGTGGCGGTGGAGATGCGGAAATAGGGTGAAAGTCCGTAAGCAGCGCCGGGAACCGAGGCCACGCGGCCCTCGTTCAGGAGATAGGTCGCCACCGCCGTATCGTCCTCCAGCACGACGCCTTTGGGTGTCTTGCGGCCGATCAGGCTGGCGCAGCCGATATAGGCATAGAAGGCGCCTTCCGGCGGTGGAAGCGTCAGGCCGTTGATGCGTCTTATGCCATCGACCACCAGATTCCTGCGCGCCTCGAATGCATTGCGGAAACGAGCCACCTCGTCCTGCGGGCCGTTCAGCGCCGCGACCGTCGCCGCCTGAGCAATGGAGCAGACCGAGGTGACAGACTGGCTCTGGATGGTCGACATCGCCTTGACGAGTGGCGCCGGCCCGGCTGCGTAACCGACGCGCCAGCCGGTCATTGCATAGGCCTTGGCCACGCCGTTGACGATAAGGCTTCGGTCCCGAAGGTCCGGGCAGGCCTTGCCGAAGGAGACGAATTCGCGACCATCGAAGATGATGTGCTCATAGATCTCGTCGGACAGGATGAGCACCTGCGGATGCCTGGCAAGGACAGTACCTAGCGCTCTGAGGTCGTCGGCCGAGTAGACCGCGCCGGATGGATTGCCGGGCATGTTCAGGAAGAGCCATTTGGTTCTGGGCGTGATCGCCTTTTCCAAGAGCTCGGGCGTCAGCCTGAAGCCGCCGCTTTCCCCGCATTCGACCGTGACGGGCGTGCCGCCAAGCAGCTTCACCATCTCAGGATAGGATACGAAATAGGGTGCGGGCAGAATGGCCTCGTCGCCGGGTTCCAGCGTCGCCATCAGCGCGTTGAAGATGATCTGCTTGGCGCCGTTGGCCACGACGATGTCGTCGGCTGTGTAGTCCAGTCCGTTCTCGCGCCTGAACTTCCCGGCCACGGCCTCGCGCACTTCCGGCGAGCCGGCTGCGGCGGTGTAGAGGGTCTGGCCCGCCTTTGCGGCTGCATAGGCCGCTTCGATGATGTGGGCAGGTGTCGGAAAATCAGGTTCGCCAAGGCCAAGGTCGATGACGTCGACGCCTTTGGCCCTCAGCGCCTTGGCCGCCTGCGAGGCCGCCATCGAAGCCGACGGCTTGACCACCGACAGGCGCGAAGCAATGTAGCTCATCGGCTTTTCTCCGAAATATAGCCCCTGGACACGTCCTGTGCCCGCGCCTCCGTACTGCGCTTGGCCGGATCGCCATAGCCGCCACCGCCGGGAAGTTCCAGAACCAGACGACGCCCTTCCGGAACGTGCTGCCAGCCCTTGGGGCGCATCAGCGTGCCATCGTCGAGTCTGACGATGCCGGCAATCCCGTCCTTGCCGCCATTGCGGCCCTTGGCTGGATGTTTGACCCGGTCGAACATGGCGGAGAAATCGAACTCGTGGCCTTCGGTGGCCGCGATTTCGAGGATCTGGCCGAGGCCGCCGCGAAACTCCCCATCGCCGCCGGAATCGGGACGCAGTTCCTTGCGCCAGATGACGATTGGTCCGGTGTGCTCGGTGGCCTCGATCGGCATCGTATGGACACCGGACGGAAAGGCGGTGGCGGAAAGCCCGTCCAGCGTCGGGCGCGCGCCCATGCCGCCGGAATTGAACATCAGCACCTCGGCGCGGCGCCCGTCGCCACCGGCGACCGGCCTGACCGAAATGTGGATGTTCCAGAGTGCTGCCGCGCCTTCGGCCAGGATCTGGCCCGGCAGCGCCTTGGCCAGCGCGCCCAGCACCAGGTCGGGCACCATATGGCCGATGACGTGCCGCAGGGAGACCGGCGCCGGCCGCGGGGCGTTCAGGATGTTGGTGGGCGACGATATGGTGAACAGAGCAAGCGACGCCGCATTGTTCGGGATCTCCGGCGCCACCACGCATTTCAGGGCGTAGCAGGCATAGGCCTTGCTGTAGATGATCGGAACGTTGATGCCCCAGCGGCTTATCGGATCGGTTCCGGAGAAGTCGACATTCAAATGGTCGTCGCCAATCGAGACGGCGGCCACCAGCTTGACCGGCGTGTCGTAGCCGTCGGTCACCAGCTCGTTCGACCAGGTGCCTTTCGGCAGCGCCTTGATGCGCTCCAGCGTCGCGTCATGGGTGCGCGTGAAGATGAACTCTCCCAGCCTGTCCAGCGATGCCAGACCGATCTCCTTCATCATGTCGACCAAGCGGCGGTGGCCGACCTCGTTGCAGGCGGCTAGCGAATAGAAGTCGCCGACAACCTGGTTCGGCTCGCGCACATTGGCGCGCAGGATCTTCACCAGATCGAGGTTCACCTTGCCGCGCTCGGCAAACTTCATGATCGGGATCTGGATGCCTTCCTCGTAGACCGACTTGCCGTCGGCGCCGAAGCCACGTCCGCCAACGTCGACCACATGGGCCGTGCAGGCGAAGAACGCCACCAGTTCGCCGTTCAGGAACGAGGGCGAGACCATGGTGATGTCATGCAGATGGCCGGTGCCTTTCCAGGGATCGTTGGTGACATAGGTGTCGCCTTCGTACATCTCCTCGCGCGGGATTTCGTTCATGAATTGCAGCACGGCCTCGGCCATGGTGTTCACATGCCCGGGCGTGCCGGTCACGGCTTGTGCCAGCATCTCGCCGCGCGGATTGAACACGCCGGCCGACAGGTCGCCCGATTCACGCACCGATGTGGAGAAGGCTGTCCGCAACAGGGTCAGTGCCTGCTCCTCGACCACCGAGATCAGGCGATTCCACATCACCTGCATCCGGATTTCCAAGATGTCGCTCATGCCTGGACGCCTTTGCGGATCAGGAGGATCGAACCGTCGCTCTGCAGCACGGCATCGAAGAGGGTGGTGACGACCGTTGACGTCTCACGCTCGACGATCACCGCCGGGCCGCTGATGCGATCCCCCGGCGAAAGGTCGGCGCGTTCGATGATGGCTGAAACCTGCACTGTTCCGGTCGTCGGATCGAAGACACCGCGCGTCTGCGAAGACTCGACTGTTCTTGTCCCCATGGTGATCTCGTGCCTGGCGGGCGCCGGCCGCACGTCTTGCGCCTTGACCGACCAGGTGACGACCTCGATCTCCAGCCCGTCGAGGCCATCGATGGCGCGGCCGAAGAAGCGCGCGTAGTTGTCCCGGAAGGCGTCCTTGAGGCTCACCTCATCGCCGGGCTTGAACGCTCTGTCGGGTAGCGGCACCGGGATTTCCCAACCCTGGCCGGCATAGCGCATGAAGGCGGTGATCTCGCGGGTGATGGCACTGTTCGTGCCGGCCCGCACGAAGCTCTCGGCGGTCGTCTTCAGCCCGTCGAGCAGCGCATTCACCTCGCATGCGTCGAAGCGAGACAGCCGCATCAGCTTGGAAGCCAGCGCCTCATAGCCGAACGGCGCCTTGAGGAAGCCGATAGCCGAGCCGACGCCGGCGCCTTGCGGAACAAGGCACTGTTCGACGCCAAGTTTTTCGCACAGCCGTGCCGCGTGCAGGGGCGCAGCGCCGCCAAAGGCGATCATGATATTGTCGGAGATGTTCTTGCCGTTCTCCACCGCGTGCACGCGGGCGGCATTGGCCATGTTTTCGTCGACGACCTCGCAGATGCCGAAGGCGGCGGAAACGGAATTGAGCGAAAGCCGGGTGCCGACATCGCGGGTGATCGCCTGTTCGGATGCCTCGGTGTCGAGCCTGATGGCGCCGCCGGCGAAATTGTCGGGATCGAGCTTGCCCAGCACCAGGTCGGCATCGGTGATGGCCGGCCGGCTGCCGCCGCGGCCGTAGCAGGCGGGACCGGGTTCGGACCCGGCACTTTCCGGACCGGTCTGGATGCGCCCCATGGCGTCGACCCAGGCGATCGAGCCGCCGCCGGCGCCGATTTCGATCATCTCGATCACCGGGATCGAGATCGGCATGCCGGAGCCCTTGCAGAAGCGATAGGTGCGGGCGACCTCGAAGGTCCGCGCCGTGCGCGGCGAATAGTCCTCGATCAGGCAGATCTTCGCGGTCGTTCCGCCCATGTCGTAGGAGACGACGGAGTCCAGATCGAAGCGCCGCGCCACGTCGGCCGCGAAGATGGCACCGCCGGCTGGACCGGACTCGACCAGGCGCACCGGAAATTCGGACGCGGTCTCCACCGAGATCAGGCCGCCGCCCGAGTGGATCATGAACACCGGACAGTTCGCCCCCATCTCCTTCAGGCGCACCTGGAGGCGCACCAGATAGTCCGCCATCTGCGGCCGCACATAGGCGTTGGCGCAAACCGTGTTGAAGCGTTCGAACTCGCGCATCTGCGGCGAGACCTCGGCGCTGATGGAGATCGGTATATCCAGCTTTCCGGCGAGGATCTCGCGCGCCCGCCGCTCATGCACGGGGTCCATGTAGGAATGGATGAAGCCAATGGCGACGGCGCCGAAGCCGCCGGCGGCGATGCTGTCGGCGATCTCGTCGAGCGCCGCTTCGTCCAGCGGCTGCAATTCCTGGCCATCCGCGCCGATGCGCCCCTTCACCGTATAGCGATGCTCGCGCGGGATCAGCGGTGGCGGCAGCTTCAGGTTCAAATCATACTGTTCGAACCGGTTTTCCGTGCGCATCTCGATGACATCGCGAAACCCTTCGGTGGTGACCAGCGCCGTCTTGGCGCCGCGCCGCTCGATGAGCGCGTTGGTCGCCAGCGTGGTGCCGTGGATGACGATGTCGAGGTCCGCCAGCGTGATGCCGGCGTCGCGCACGACGATCTCGATGCCGTCGAGGATGGCCTGCTCGGGCGCGGCATAGTTGGTCAGGATCTTGGTCGAGAAGATCGTGCCGCGCACATCGACCACGATATCGGTGAACGTGCCGCCGATATCCGCGCCGAGACGGATGTCATTTGCCGTACTGGTCATGCGTTGGCCTTCTGCGAAGCGAGCGCTGCGTCGCGCATCTGGGAAAGGGTCTGACGCGGCGTGATCGCTTCCGGGGAAATATCCAGCTCCAGGACCGCGCCGGTCGCGGACGCCAGCGCCCTGCCGAAAGCACCGGCGAAATCGCTGGTCGCGCCAACCCGCTCGGCATGGAAGCCATAGGCCCGGGCGATGCCGACGAAATCCGGGTTCTCGATGTTCGTTCCCGACACGCGCGCCGGATAATGCCGCTCCTGATGGGCGCGGATGGTGCCGTAGATGCCGTTGTTCAGGATCAGCACGATGGGCTGCGCGCCGGCCTGCATCGCGGTTCCCAGCTCCTGGCAGTTCATCTGGAAATCGCCGTCGCCGGCAAAGCAGACCACCGTGCGGGAGGGAAAAGCCACCTTGGCCGCGATGGCCGCCGGCAGGCCGTAGCCCATGGCGCCGGATTGCGGGGCGAGCAGCCGTGCCTTCGGCCCGAATTTGAAGAACTTGTTTGGCCAGACGGTGAAATTGCCGGCGCCATTGGTCAGGATCACGTCATCGGGCAGGTTCTCGCGCAGCCAGCGGCTGACTTCGACCATGTCGACCGGGCCCGGCTGGGCCGGAGCCGTGAACGTGCCCTCATAGCTTTGGCGCGCCTGCGACCGCCACGCGGCCCAATCGCCCTTGACCGGCGAGAGCGCCTTGGCGAAGGCGTTCGGCCCGGCATGGATGCCAAGCGAGGGCACGTAGATCTTGCCGATCTCGCGATCCGAACCGTGGGCATGGATCAGCTTCTGCTTCGGCTCGGGCACGGACAAAAGCGTGTAGCCGTCCGTGGTCATCTCGCCAAAGCGCACATTGATCGCCAGGATCAAATCGGCATCGCGGATTAGCTTCTTGACATGCGGGACCATGCCGACGCCCGCCTCGCCGACGAAGACTGGTGAGCCATTGTCGAACTGATCCTGGAAGCGGAACGCCGCGACGACCGGAATGTCGGAGGTTTCGGCGAAAGCCTGGAGCGCGGCATGCCCGTCAGCGGACCAGTTGGCGCCGCCGATCAGGACGACCGGCCTGCGGGAGGCGGCAAGCATGGAGCGGGCCTCGGCCAGCGCATCGGCATCGGCGGCGGCCTCGAACATCCTGGCCGGTCCGCTGAGTGCGGCGACATCGGTCAGCGTCGTCAGCATGTCCTCGGGCAGGGCGATCACCACCGGGCCAGGCCGCCCGGTGAGCGCCGTGGTCCAGGCCCGGGCAACGATTTCCGGCAGGCGCTCGACATCGTCGATCTCTATAGCCCATTTCGCCATCGTGCCGAACACCGCGCGGTAGTCGATCTCCTGGAACGCTTCGCGGCCGCGCATGTCGGTGCCGACCTGGCCGACGAAGACGATCATCGGCGAACTGTCCTGCATCGCCGTGTGCACGCCGATGGACGCATTGGCAACGCCCGGTCCCCGCGTCACGAAGCAGATGCCCGGCGAGCCCGTCAGCTTGCCATAGGCCGAGGCCATGAATGCCGCACCGCCTTCATTGCGGCACAGCACGTAGTCCAGCTTTCCATGAGTGTCGTGCAGTGCGTCCAGCACGGCCAGGTAGCTTTCGCCCGGCACACCGAAACTCTTGGTCGCGCCGAGCGCGATCAGGCACTCGACTAGAAGGCGACCGCCATTGCGGATCATGCTTCGACATCCTTCATTCAGGTGGCAAGCGGACCGAGCCTGCCGTTCGGATTCATACGTGCACGCTGGCGGATCGAGACGAAACCAAGAAATGCCGTCTATTCGAAAGTTTTTCTTTACTGAGAGACGCGCACCAGGACGTCGGGATTCATCGTGCCCAGCGGATCGAAGGCAGCCTTGAGCCACGCCATGAGCTCTCGCTCCACCAGGCCGCGATTGCGGTCGGCCATGACGACCTTTGCCCGGCCAAGCCCATGCTCGGCTGCAAAGCTGCCGCCCATCTCCGTGGCAAGAGATGACAGCGCCTCGGCGAACAGCTCGGCCTTGCCGTCGAAATCGGCACGACCTTCCGGCGGAGACAAATTGTAATGGATGTTTCCGTCGCCGAGGTGCCCGAACGGGTTTATCCGCACGCCGGGAAGAATGCCGCCGCAGATCTTCGCGCCTGTCTCGACGAAACGGGCGATGGCGCCTGGAGGGACGGAGATGTCGTGCTTGAGCTGCTCGCCTTCCAGCCTCTGTCCCTCCGGTTGCTCCTCGCGCAGCCGCCAGAATTGTGCCCGATGCGCACTCGTTGCCGCCAGCGCGCCGTCGCAGACCAGGCCCTGTTCCATGCCCCATTCCAGCGCCGAAGCCAGGATCTCGTCCAGGGGAACACGTAACGACCCCGACGCCAGTTCGACCAGCAGATAGACGTCGTCCCGTGTCTCCAGTTGGTAGTCAAGGTCGGGCACGTGCTTGAGCGCCAGTTGCAGGCCGAAATCGGAGAAGAACTCGAGGCCAGTCAGGAATTCCCCGGCCTCGCCGCGCAGGAAAGCGCCGAACGAAACGGCGGCGGCAAAGCCGGGCAGGACCAGAAGGGCGCTCGCCTGCTGCCGAGGCTTGGGGTACAGCCGCAGGATCGCGCGCGTCACGATCCCGAGCGTGCCTTCCGCGCCACAGAACAGCTTGCGCAACTGATAGCCGGCATTGTCCTTCTGCACCGCGCGCAGTCCGTCCCAAACCCTGCCATCAGGCGTCACGACTTCGAGACCCAGAACGAGATCCTGCATCATGCCGTAACGGAAAGCCTGGCTGCCGCCGGCATTGGTGCCAATCAGGCCGCCGATCCTGGCGCTGCCTTCCGCGCCGAGATGCATTGGAAACATCAGGCCGTCCGGTTCCAGCGCCTCGTGCAGCGCGGCCAGCACGACGCCGGCTTCGACGACGATCGATCCGCTGTCCAGATCCGGATTGCCGATCGCCGTCATGCGCGAAAGCGAGACGATCACCGCATTCGACTGCTGGGCGACGGCGGCGCCGCAAAGCCCTGTGTTTCCGCCTTGCGGGACCACTGCCAGTCCGGCCTCTCGGCATAGCTTGACGACACTGGCAACCTCAGACGTATCCGCAGGCCTGGCAACGCCCAGAGGCGCGACGCCGTAGCGATTGAGCCAATCGCGCTGGTAAGGCTCGGCGTCGCTGCCCGAAAGCCAGCCTTTCGGCCCGAGAATTTCGTGCAACGCGGTGGCGGGATCAATCATGGAGATGCCTGAGGGCGTGCGGCGTGACGCATTCGGATCGTGCTTCCAATCAATGGCCCAGCACCTGCGACAGGAATTGTCGGGTGCGCTCGTTGCGGGAAGAGGTGAAGAACTCGCCCGGAGGCGCTTCTTCGAGGATCTCGCCGCCGTCCATGAATAGCACCCGGTCCGCCACGCGGCGCGCAAAGCCCATCTCATGGGTCACACAGATCATCGTCATGCCTTCCGAAGCAAGCGTGACCATGACGTCAAGCACTTCGGAGACCATTTCGGGATCGAGCGCCGAGGTCGGCTCGTCGAACAGCATAATCTGCGGCTGCATGCAAAGAGCACGCGCAATCGCGACCCGCTGCTGTTGGCCGCCGGACAATTGGCTGGGATATTTCAGGGCCTGCTCGGGAATGCGCACCTTTTCCAGATAGCGCCGGGCGGTCGCCTCGGCTTGCGCCCGCGGCTGTTTGCGCACGATCATCGGAGAGATCATGCAGTTCTCCAGCACCGTCATGTGTGGGAACAGGTTGAAGTGCTGGAACACCATGCCGACTTCGCGCCTGATCTCATCGATGTTGCCGACGTCGTCGTTAAGCTCGGTGCCGAGCACGACGATGCGGCCGCCATTGTGCTGTTCGAGGCGGTTGATGCAGCGGATCATGGTCGACTTGCCGGAGCCGGAGGGTCCGCAGACGACGATTTTTTCGCCCCGCTTTACGGAAAGGTTTATCCCGCGCAGCGCGTGGAACGTGCCGTAGTATTTGTCGAGGTTTTCGATGCGGAGCGCCGGCTCACCGGTCGAATTGGTCGAGATCACCTGCACGCCTCCTTAGCGTTCGCTGACCGACATGCGGCGCTCGAGAAAGGCGCCATAACGGGACAGGCTGAAGACGAAGATGAAGTAGATGAAGGCGATGAAGGCATAGACTTCGACATAGGCGAAGCGCCATTCGCCGGTGCCGTAGGCGGCATTGCCGGAGGCCAGGATCTCGAAGAATCCGACGATGACCACCAGCGAGGTCTCCTTGAACGAGATGACGAACTGGTTGATCGTCGCGGGCATTGCGTTGCGCATGGCCTGAGGCAACAGGATTCGACTGATGCGTTGCCAATAGCGCATGCCAAGCGCCATGGCAGCCTCCTCCTGTCCTGTCGCGACGCCCTGCATGCCGCCTCTCACGATCTCGGCCTGATAGGCAGAGAAGAACAAAGCGGAGCCCAGGATCACGCGGTAAAGCTTGTCGCCCTGCAGCCATTGCGGCAGCGCGAACGGCAGAACAACGGCAAAGGTGAAGAGGATCGATATCAGCGGAAGCGAGCGGACCCCGTCGATGATCAGGCCGGTGGTGCGCGAAATCCAGGGCAACTCCGACCGGCGCAGCAAGGCCAGGCAGATCGCCAAGGGGAAACCGATCAGGCAGGTGGTCACGAAGATGAACAGGGTCAATGCCAGTCCGCCCCAGGCTTCCTCGCCGACATGGGCAAGACCAAGCATGCCGCCCTTCATCAGCACGTAGAAAAGGCCCGTTCCGGCTCCCCACACCAGCGCGATCCGGCGGCCGGTCCAGAATGCCGGGATACAGCTCAGCACCGTCATGACCACCACGGCGACGCAGGCGAGCGCCGAGCGCCACTGTTCTTCATAGGGATAGAGGCCGAAGAAGATGATCCGCCATCTCGCTGCGATGACCGACCAGCAGGCTCCGGCGGCCGCTTGGCAGGCTTCCGGCCCGCCGCTGGTGGTGAACACAGCGGAGAAAACCGCCCAATTCAGCAGCTTCCAGACCAGGAAGATCATGATCGTCAGGCAGGCCAGCGACACCACCGCCTGAAGTGGCGTCGCGAAGAAACGTCGCCTCAGGTTCTCGAGCCTGCCGGGAGCGGGTGGAGCGACAAGGACCATCTCCATCTCTCAGCCCCTCAGTTGATTGCCCTTGAGGGCAATTGCCTTGTTGATGCGGTTGAAGACGGCGGCAAGGCTGAGATTGATGGCGAGGAAGCCTGCCATCAGGATGCCGATCGCTTCGAGGGTCTGCCCGGAATGGTTGATCGTCAGCGCCACAATCATGAAGAAGTCGGTGAAGCCCACCGCGATGCCCATCGTTGTTGCCTTCATCAGCCAGACATACTGGTTGGCAAGGATCGGCAGCATGGCGCGCAGCGCCAGCGGCAGTCGCACCAGCGTGAAGACCCGCCAGGGACTGAGGCCCAGGGAAAGGGCTGCCTCGACCTGGCCGGTGCCGACAGATTTGAAGCCGCCGCGTACGATCTCCGCGATGTAGGAGCCGCCATAGATGGCGATGGCGATCGCGAGGGTGGCAAACTCCGGTGGGATACGCAGGCCGCCTCTCAGATTGAGGCCTTGCAAAGCGGGGAAGTCGAGCAGCGGCGTATCCGGCAGACGTCCGAGGGCCAGAATGATGGCCGAGCAGGCAAGTGCCGCCGCGGCGGCGGCGAACTGGATGGTACGCCGCTGGCCGATTGGCTGGGCAAGGCGCGACGTTCTGCCCAGCCAGGCCGGCAGCACGATGGCCGCGATGACGGCCACCGTGGCTGCGGCAAACGCGGCACTGCCGACGTTCGGGAATGGAATGTAGAGCCCGCGGCTGGTCAGCAGGAAGCCCCAGGCTTCGTGAGCGCTGCGCGGCGTCGGCAGGTGCGTGATGATCGCGTACCAGAAGAAAACCTGGAGGATCAGCGGGATGTTGCGGAAGATGTCCACATAGGTTCGGCCGAGCAGTCGCGCCAGATCGTTCGAGGACGTCCGCGCCAGACCGACGATCGTTCCCACGATGGTCGCCAGTATCAGGCCGACGCTGCCCAGGAAAAGCGTGTTGATGATGCCGATGAGGAAGTACCACCAATAGGGATCATTGGCCGTGGCGGGCAGCAGCGAGAAATTCACATCCCAACCCGTCGACTTGAACAGAAAGTCGAATCCGGAGGTGATCCCCTGGTCAGCGAGGTTGCGGCGGGCGATCACGATGCCGGCAAGCACCATCGCGGCGATAGAGCCGACATAGAGGACCTGCAACAGTGCGTTGCGGACCTTTTGATTTCTCAGCAGGCTGACCATCCAAAGATCCTTGCCGAATTGTCGCCGGCCCCGCCCGGCAAGTGCCGGGCGGGGCCCAAAGCGGGTGAGTTAAGAACGGATCAGTCGATCACCAGCGGGAACAGGACACCGCCATTGTTCCACAAATTGGTCAGCTCGCGGTCCATCTTGTAGGGCGAGTCCTTGCCGAGGTCGCGCTCGAAGATTTCGCCGTAATTGCCGACGTTCTTGATCACCTTGTAGGCCCAGTCGTCATCGAGACCGAGACCCTTGCCCATGCCTGGCGTGACGCCGAGGAACTTGGCGACTTGCGGCGAAGTCGGCTTGGCCTTGATCTCGTCGACGTTCTTGGAGGTGATGCCTTCCTGCTCGGCGAAGATCAGGGTGCTCAGCGTCCAGTTGGCGATGTCGACCCAATTGTCGTCGCCTTGCCGCATGATCATGACCTCAGGCTCGACGGCGAGCACGTCGGGCAGGATGACATGGTCGTCGACCTTGCTCTTGGCGATGCGCGCGATGGCGAGCGTCGGACCCCACTGCGCATAGAGATCGCAGCGTCCCGAGAAATAGGCCTGCTCGAGCTCCTCCGTCTTTTCGATGAGCACGGGCTCGAGTTTGATGCCAAGCTTGGCCGTATAGGCCGCGACCTGCTGTTCCTGCGACGTGCCGGCGGGAATGCAGATCGTGCCGCCGGCGGCATCCTTGAGCGACTTGAGGTTGAGTTCCTTGTGCGCCATCACCTTGGTGGTTCCGAGGTAGTAGGACATGGAAAATTGCAGCCCGAGCTCGGTGTCTCGGCTGAGCGTGCCGCCCGACGCCTTAATGATGATGTCGACATCGCCCGACTGCAGGGACGGCCAGCGCTGCGCCCAGCTGATCGGAACGACCTTCAGCTTTGCCGGGTCGCCGAGCACGGCCGTGGCCACCGCCCGGCAGAGATCGATGTCCATGCCCTTCCAGTTGCCCTTGTCGTCGACTTCGGCGAAGCCGAGATAGGATCCGTCATGGCCGGTGCAATTGAGCACGCCGCGCGCCTTGACTGCTTCCAGCGTCTTGCCACCGGCGGCTTCTGCCGGCGCTGCAAAATGCACAAGTCCAAGGGCCATGGCTGCGGCCCCCCATTTCATCGTTTTCATGTTCCGTCTCCACTGTTGAGGTTGTTTGGTTTCTTGTTGTTGGAGGTCCAAAAGTTTTCTTTCGGAGCTCGGTCTCAAAGCCGCTCCTAGTCGGAAAGCGGGGTCGGTTTCGGCACGGAGGAAATCTTCAGATCGCTGCCCCAGTCCTGCTGGGCGAGCCATCGATGAAGGGCAGCGACCGCCTTCACGCGCAGGTGCCCGCGCGGGACGATCAGGTAGAAGCCAGGGACCTCCTCCGGCCTCATATCGGCAAGGGCGTCGCGGCCGACCGGCGCGACAAGCGCCCCCGACCTCAAATCTTCCTCAGCGTCGATGACGGAGACGAGACCGACGCCGATGCCTTGTAGGGTTGCACGGCGCATGGTTGCGGCGTCGTCGAAGCTGATGCTTCGGTTGCCATCCGTCTGCTCGATGGCAAGGTGGCGTAAAATGTCTGGCCAAAGGCGCTTCGATTTGACGGTGTCCAGCAAGGTGAACAGCGTCAGGTCCTGCGCCGACTTGATGCTTTCGCCGATGGCCGGAGTGCAGCAGATGACCTTCGGGTCCGGCACGAGCAGGATGGTCTCGTAGTCCGGCCAATTGCCGTAGCCCCACTGGACGGTCATATCGATGTCGTCGCGCCCGAAATCGGGCAGGTCGACCATCGTCGTCAGGCGCAGATCCGCACCCGGCAATATCTCCCGGAACAGGGACAGACGAGGCAGCAGATAGTGGGTCGCGAAATAGGGGCTCGCATTCAGGTTGATGCGCTCCCGGTAGTTCGACTTGGTGACGCGGCGAACGCCTTCGGAAAACTCGTCGAACCCGGCTTTGACATAGTGCGAGAGAAGGATGGCCGATTCTGTCAATTCGACCGACCGCCCCTTGCGCTCGAACAGCGTCACCTGAAGCGTATCCTCCAGAAGCTTGATCTGCTGTCCGACGGCCTGCGGCGTGACCAGCAATTCGTCCGCCGCCTGCCGAAAGCTCTTGTGCTGCGCGACGGCGTGGAAGACGCGAAGCGCATTCAGCGACGGAAGGCGGAGCTTGCCGGTCATCGTGTATTCCACCTCCTTTCGCTTGCGTTCCTGTTGGATCATTCAGCGCCGCAGGCGCCGCTAGGACAGCTCAGGCGTATATATAACCACCTGAAACAATTACGTTTTCTCCGGTCATATAGGTGTTCTTGGGACCGCCCGTCATGAGCACCCACTCGGCAATCTCCGTAGGCTCGGCACCACGACCCAGCGGGCTCGCCTTGGCCAGTTCCTCCAGGAAGCCGAGGGCCTTGGCCCGCTCCGTGGCCATGCCTGCGGGGGCCACCGAATTCACCAGGATTCCGTGTTTTGCGACGTCATGGGCAAAGGAGCGCGTCAGGCTGACCACGGCGGCCTTGGTTGCCGCATAGTGGGCGTTCTGCGGATGCGCCTTAAAAGCGTCGACAGAGGTCAGGTTCACGATCCGCCCGCGCACATGGCTCTTCGGCTCCTGCGACTGCATATGGCGAACGGCCGCCACCATCATGTGATAGGTGCCTTTGATGTTGATGCCATTGGAGGCATCCCAATCGGCGTCGCTGATCTCCAGGAGCGGGCGGCGAGGGTAGATCGCGGCGCAATTGATCAGGGTGTCGATACGCCCGATTTTCGAAACGATGGCGTCGAAGGCGGCGTGGCACTGAGGGCCGATCTGGATGTCGCATAGGGCGGTCGCGGTCGGCAGGCCGTTGGCCTTTGCCGGTGCGAGAGCGGCTTCGGCGGCGTCCTGGTTGATGTCGATGATGCCGATCTTTGCAGCCCCGGCCTCTACAGCCATCCTGGCCAAAAGCGCGCCGAGGCCGGCGCCGCCGCCTACGATCAGAACGGAAAGATCCTTCATTCCAGTTTTCCTTACTTGGTGCCGCTTGGCGAGGTTGGCCAGGTCGGCATGATGTCGAAACGGGTAACGTCGGCCCATGCGGGCAGGCCGAGCACCGCGACCACCATTCTGGCCACGTCATCCGGCTGCACCACTTTGCTGGCGTACATGGCCGTGCGCGCCTTGGCGTCGAGGATGTCCTGGTAGAGCTGCGTCTCGACACGGCCGGCGACGATCTCGGTGACGCGTATGCCTGATGGGGAGAGGTCGGCGCGCAGCGCGGCGGCAAAGCCGGAGATCGCCGCCTTGGTGGCTGAATAGACGGCAATGTTGGAATATGCCGCGTGGCCCGCGGTGGAGCCGGTGAACAGGATGTGGCCAGACTGCCGCTCGCGCATCTGCGGAACGACGAGGCGGGTAAGCATGATTGCTGCGCTGAGGTTTACCTCCAGCGTGGAGTCGATGTCTGATATCTTCATGTCGGCGAAATTGCCGAGCGGCGGCATGATCCCGGCATTGTTGATCAGCACGTCGATGGTGAGATCCGCCAGAACAGCCTCCAGCGCCTCGCGATCGGTGATGTCGACGGCGATGGGCACGATGCCGGATCGCTCGGCCTGCAACGCCTTGAGCGCGGACTGGCTGCGCCCGACCGCATAGACGTCATAGCCGGCGTCGCTCAGTGCGATCGCCATGGCCCTCCCTATGCCGCTGGTTGCACCTGTGATGAAGGCTGTCGTCACGTGGGTTTCCCTGATTGCCTGGTTTCAGTGTGCGGCCTGGGCCGATGCCGCGAAACCAAGAAAACCAGCAAAAAGGAAAGATAAACTTTCGAAAGCCCGTTCAGCCTGCGAAACTTACTGGGGTGTCCGCACGATCGCGGAAGCCGAAAACCCAAGGAAACGCTGGGAGAATGGCGCTTTCAATGCATGCGAAAACGGGTGCAGCTGGCCGGCAGAGCAAAAACAAGGCTTTCGCAATGCGTGGCTAATCTGGTCCACGCGCCTGCGCATGCGAAGCGAAGTCGCCGGCCTCACCCGCCAGTCGGGGCAGGCCTCTTCATATCGGTAAAGAGCGATGCCGCGGCCGCCTTCTGCTCGGCCTCGGTCGCCGCGACGCCTGAAGCCCGGGCCAAAGCGCGCACGCGCCCGAGGCTGTTGTGCAGATGCTTGCGCATGGCCTGGCGAGCAGCGCGACCGTCCTGCCTTTCGATAGCGTCCACGATGGTTTTGTGTTCGTTGTGGATGCGGGCGTAGTAGCTGTCCTTGAGCGCTGATGTGACCACATAACCCAGTTGAAAGCGTGGAACGATCATCGGCCTGAGATAGCTCAGGAAGCCGTGGATGAATTCGTTGCCTGCGGCTTTGGCGATCGCCAGATGGAAATCATAGTCATAGTGGATCTGGACGGCCGCGGGATCCGCCTGCTGGGCGTCGACCTGTTCCATCAGGGCCCGGATTGCATTCGCCTCCGCATCGGTGCGCCGTTCGGCGCACAGCCCGGCGGACTCCACTTCGACACTCAATCTCAGTTCGAGCAGAGCGATGGTTTCCGGCAAGGTCCTGAGGGCCTCGTCCGGTATCGAGAAATTGCGCGGCGCCGGCGTTTCGCTGACGAACATGCCGCGTCCTTGCTGCGGCACCACCATGCCCTCGGAGCGCAATCGCGCCACCGCTTCCCGCACCACCGTCCGGCTGACGTCGTACTCGGCACAGAGCTCCGCCTCGGTTGGCAATTGCGCGCCGGGAAGCAGAGATCCGGAACGGATCTTTTCGGACAGGCTCTCGGCCACGACGGTGGAAAGTGGCTTGCGCTTCGTCATCAGTGTTCCCCAGTCCGATGCCAGATGCAGGATGATGCCCGAACCGGCAAGGCCATTCAAACCGCCGCGGTGACGATCAGCTCGACCAGCATTCCGGGCTTGGCCATCCGTCCTTCGCCGGAAGAGCGCGCCGGTGCGTGCTCCTTCGGCATCCATGCGTCCCAGACCGTGTTGACCTCGTCGAAATCCCTGATGTCGTCCAGCCACATCTGCACGTGAAGGATGCGGGTCTTGTCCGTACCGGCCTTGGCAAGCAGCGCGTCGACCTTGCCGAGCGCCTCGCGCATCTGGTCGGCGGCGGACTGACCCGGCTTGGCGACCTGGCCGGTAAGGTAGAGGGTGCCATTGTGGATGACGCCGTGGTGGATGCGGGTGTCGAAGTCGAAGCGCTTGATGTCACTCACTGGATTGTTGTCCTTGTCAGATTTCCGGCCTCCGCCGGATGGGTCAGATTTCCGGCCTCCGCCGGATGGGTCAGATTTCCGGCCTCCGCCGGATGGGGTCAGATTTCCGGCCTCCGCCGGATGGGGTCAGATTTCCGGCCTCCGCCGGATGGGGTCAGATTTCCGGCCTCCGCCGGATGGAGTCAGATTGCCGGCGTCGGGCGGATGGGGTTTCCCTGCAAATATTGCGCGTAGGGCGCCTGAACGAGCCAGCCGGCGTCGACGGGCAGGGTCACACCGGTTATCGACGCGGCCCGGTCGGAGCAGAGGAACAGTGCCGCCTCGGCAACGTCGCGCGGCTCGACGAAGCGTCGCAGCGCCGTGGTGGCCTGGATGGCTTCGGGGTTGCGTTCACCCTTGGCGATCCTGGCTTTCAGCCCGTCCGAAAGCGTGTAGCCGGGTGCCACCGCATTCACCCGCACCCCGTGCGGGCCGAGCTCGGCGGCCAGGATCTGGGTCAAGGCCAGAACGGCATGCTTTCCGGGCGTGTAGGCGGGCAGGGACAGCGGCGCGAAAGAGGCAAGCGAGCCGACATTCAGGATGGCGCCTCGCCCGGCAGCCGACATCAGCCGGCCAAAGATCTGGCAACCCAGCAGGGTGCCGCGATAATTCACCCGCCACATCCTCTCGTCCTCGTCCAGATCCTGGTCGAGGACGTGCTTGCCGCTCTGCAGGATGCCAGCGCAATTGACGACGATTTGAGGTGTGCCGAACGCAGCGCTGACGGCCTGCGCCAGCGCTTCCACCGAGCCGGATTCGGCAACATCGGTCTGGACAAACAGCGCGCGCGGTGCGCCCGCCGCCTTGCAGGCGCCAACCGCCTCATTGCCCCGTGCCGCATCCCTGCCGGCGACGACCACATGGTAGCCATCCTCGGCAAAGCGCAGCGCTATCGCGCGTCCGATGCCGGAAGTGCCGCCGATGACGACGGCCGTCAATGTCTCAGCCATTGCCGCGGCCCTTGCGCTCGATGTCGAAGAATTCGGACATGGCCCGGACCTGGAAATCCATCATCGGGCGCCCCGGCTGAATGCGGCAGCCAATCTCTTTTGCCGCCTTTAGCAGGGCGGTCTCGGCGGGCTCCATGATGATATCCACGACCGTCATGTCCGGGGTCAGCCGGCTCACGTCCAGCGGCAGCGGGTCGCCGGCATGCATGCCGACCGGTGTGGCGTTGATGGCCATATGCATGCCGGAAGGATCTGCCTCGCCGACATGGATGCGGCATTTCGGGAAGACCAGCGCAACCAGCGCCGCCAGTTTTTCGGCGCGGTCGGTATCGATGTCGGCGAGGCGGATCTCTTCCGCGCCGGCTTCGGCGAGACAATAGGCCAGGGACGCGCCGGCGCCGCCGGCTCCGACCTGGAGAATGCGGCGGCCGGCAATCTCATGTCCGCCTGCGTTGAGGCCATCGATGAAGCCGACGCCGTCGAAATTGTCGGCGTACCAGCTGCCATCGGGCAGCCGGCGCACGGAATTGGCGCTTTGCACCCGCGCGGCGCGGTCGTGAGCGGCGGTGCATTTGTGATAGACCGCGACCTTGTACGGCACCGAGATGATGACACCGCGGATGTTCTCGGCCGCCGTGATGCCGGCCCAAAAGGTTTCGAAATCTTCCGGGCGGCAGCTCAATGGCACCATGAGGCTGTCGAGGCTCTTTTGCTCGAAGATCTCGTTGAATATGCCGGGGCTCTTGGCGTGTGCCACGGGATGGGCCAGCATCACGAAGATGTCGGCCTTGCCGGTTCCGCGCATCGGTTCACTCCTTTTCTTTTGACAGTTCATGGGCGCTGAGGATCTCCAGTGCCTGGACGAGGGACGAGTGGTCGGCCTCAAACCCTGCACCAAGGTCGGCATGCACAGCACTTGCAGCAAATTATTGCCGTATGATATAGGACATCATACAAATTTCAACATCCCTTTCGCACATCGGAGACTGACCGGAAAATGCAAGAGCGCCCCAATACGCTGAAGGCTGCCGTGACCGCCGGGCGAGCCCATATCGGCATCTGGTGCTCGCTGGCTTCAGCCCTCACCACGGAAATTGTCGCAGGCTCTGGAGCCGGCTGGCTGCTGATCGATGGCGAACACAGCCCCAACGATTTGCGCAGCATCATGGCCCAGCTGCAGGTCATGGGCGGCTTCGACAGTGAGGCGGTGGTGAGGCTGCCCTCCGACGATCCCAATTTGATCAAGCAAGCGATGGACATCGGCGCGCGCAGCCTGATGATCCCCAATGTGCGGACGGCCGATCAGGCGCGCAGCATCGTTGCCGCGATGACCTATGCTCCGGCCGGCTTCCGGGGATTCTCGGTCGCCCACCGCGCCAACGCATTCGGCCGCATCGCCGGCTATCATGGGCGGGCGCGCGAGCAGCAACTGCTGGCCGTGCAGATCGAATGCGAGACGGGCGTGGCGAACGCTGCCGAGATCGCGGCGGTGGATGGCGTCGACGTCCTCTTCGTCGGACCCGGCGACCTTTCCACCAATATGGGCGCGATGGGCAATCCCGGTGCGGCGCACGTTCAAGAAGCGATCGCCTCGGTGCGCAAGGCAGCAACAGCGGCAGGCAAGGCCAGCGGCATCCTGGCTCCTGCAAAGACCGATGCCGACCGCTACCTCGCCGACGGCTTCACCGTGGTTGCCGTTGGTTCCGATCTCGGCCTGCTCGCCCGGGGCTCGGATGCCCTGATCGCTTCGTTTAACCAATAGGCCGGAGACAGAATATGGCGATCCCTTCCTACAAAGCGCCGTCGCGCACCGCCTACGACATCGTCATCGTGGGCGGCGCCGTCGTCGGTTCGTCGACCGCCTACTGGCTGAGCCAGGCGCTGGGCAGCGGCGCCTCGATCCTCGTGGTCGAACGCGACTCGAGCTACGAGTTCTCGTCGACAGCGCTCTCCACCAGCGCGATCCGGCAGCAATATTCCAATCCGATCAATGTGAAGATCAGCCAGTTCGGCATCGAGATCATCCGCGGTTTCGAGGAGCGGATGGCGCCCTTCTACAAGGACGAACCGGCACCCGACCTCGGCTTCAAGGAGCATGGATATCTTTACTGCTGTTCACCTGACGGCGTCGAAGCGGCGCGCGAGCGTGTCGACCTGCAGCGCAGTCTCGGAGCCCACACGGTCTTTCTCGAGCCGGGCCCGCTGAAGGAGCGCTTTCCCTGGCTCAATGTGGAGGATCTCGGCGGTGGTTCCTGGGGCTCCCGGGAAGAGGGCTGGTTCGATTCGATGGGGCTGTTGAATGGCTTCCGCCGCGCCGCCCGCGCCAGCGGCGTCGAGTATATCGACAATGCCGTGACGGGGCTGGATATCGCCGATGGGCGGGTCGTCTCGGTGCGCCTCGCGACCGGACAGACGGTTCGTTGCGGAACATTGGTCAACGCCGCCGGCCCACGCGCGCAACAGGTTGCCGCCATGGCCGGCCTGTCGATCCCGGTCGCGCCCTACAAGCGCTACAGCTTCGTCTTCGCCAGCGCCAACCCGATCCCCGGCCGGATGCCCAATGTCATCGACCTTTCCGGAACATTCGTGCGTCCAGAAGGCGAACTTTTCCTCACCGGCAACACGCCGCAAGGCGACGGGCCGGCCGGCTACGATGACTTTGAAATGCACCATGAAGAGTTCGACGACTACATCTGGCCGGCACTCTGGCACCGCATTCCGTCCTTCGATGCGCTCAAGGTCCAGACGAGCTGGACCGGCCACTACGAGTACAACATGCTCGACCACAACGGCATTGTCGGCTTCCACCCGCAGGTGACCAATTTCATGTTTGCCAACGGCTTCTCGGGGCACGGGCTGCAACAGTCGCCAGCCGTCGGTCGGGCCGTTTCAGAACTCATCGTTCACGGGTCTTTCCAGACGCTCGACCTGTCGCCGTTCTGTTACGAGCGCATAGAGCGCAATGAGCCGTTCCTGGAAGAAGCCGTGATTTGAGACCGGCTCTTGAGCTGCCGACAAGCTCGGTACACGGATGCAAAGTGCTATACGCAATGCATAGGGCGGTGGTGTAGAATGATGTGCAATTCGGCAGCTCTGCTGCCCACCGACAACTTGCGAACGAGGTGGAGGATTTGATGCGGAACACGATGCTGGGCTTCGCGGCACTTGCCCTGGCCGCGTGCCAATCGGCTCCTGAAGCGCCGCAATCAGCCGCTCTCGAGCCTGCGTCAGATCCTGTTGCTGTTTCTCCTCAACCTGCCCCTCCTGGCTCCGCAATCATGGATCAATCCATGACAATCACTCCCCCTGCGAAGGGCGTTCCAACAAGGTACGCCGCATTTTCGGGCATGTGGGTTGGACGATTGGAGGGGACGGATGAAGCCAAAGTCGCTGTGCAGACGATTTCTCCGAACGGCAAAGTGACGGTCACCTTTGCGTGGGGAATGCTGGGCGATAACAATCCGGGAGAGGCCGCCGGAGCAGGAAAAATTGTAGGGACTACGTTGAAGCTTGGGCGCCTGCCGAATGGTGCGGACGTCAGTTTTATGATGCTGCCCGACGGAACCCTGGCCGGAACCGTTGCGCTTGCCGGCCAGACCTACACGGGCGTATTCATCAGGCGATGACCAAAAGCATCCAACTGGTCACATTGTGGCCAGCTGAATATCCCACTCGTCCTAGGCAAGAATTACGGTGACAGCGCACGTTTTGCCATGTTCGGTCATCGGCGACGCCGAAGCGCCGGGTCCGATCGCCTGGGCAATCTACGCCGGCCACCGCTTCGCTCGCGAGCTGGATGAAGCCGATATCGGCGACGCACTGCCCTTCCGCCGCGAGGTCACGGCGCTGGCGGCGGAATAGAGGCTGGTCTGCGAATGTCGGGATTGTTCAACCATACCGCATTGCACAATTCCTTCGCTTGGTCACAATGCATGCATGGTCCGAACCGCACTCGCCGTCCTGGTGATCGACGAAAACCGCATCCGCGCCGCGATCATCGAGGCGGGGTTGCGCGAGGCCGGCCATGAGCGGGTCACCGTCATCCATGACGTAACCGGCATTGCGCGGCGGATCGCCGAGATCGAGCCCGACGTCATCGTCATCGATCTCGAAAATCCGAACCGCGACATGCTGGAAAACATGTTCCAGCTTTCGCGTGCCGTAAAACGACCGATCGCCATGTTCGTCGACCGCTCCGACCAGGCCTCGATCGAGGCGGCGGTCGATGCCGGCGTTTCGGCCTATGTTGTCGACGGCCTGCGGCAGGAGCGCGTCAAGCCGATCCTCGACATGGCGGTGAGCCGCTTCAACGCCTTCTCGCGCATGGCGCGCGAACTGGAAGAGGCGCGCAATGAGCTCGAGAGCCGCAAGGTGATCGATCGCGCCAAGGGCATCCTGATAAAGTCGCGTGGCCTCTCCGAAGAGGCCGCCTACACGCTATTGCGCAAGACGGCGATGAACCAGAACCGCAAGATCAGCGACATCGCCCAGAGCCTGGTGACCGCCGCCGGGCTGCTGGGACCGGCGGAGGACGAATGAGCATGGGCGCCGAGCACCAGATCACCGCCGGCTTCATGCCGCTCTTCGACAGCGCCGTGCTGGTCGCCGCAAGCGAGTTGGGCTTTGCCGCACGCGAAGGCATCGATCTGACGCTACACCGCGAAACGTCGTGGGCCAACATCCGCGACCGCATCGCCATCGGCCACTTCCATCTCGCGCATATGCTGGGGCCGATGCCGCTGGCCTGCAATCTCGGGCTGACGCCGCTCGCTTCCGAGACCATCGTCCCGTTCTCGCTCGGGCTCGGCGGCAATTGCGTCACGATTTCCAACGCCGTCTGGGCCGGCATGGCGGCGCATGGCGCCGCGCCTGATCTCGATCCGGCGCGCGCTGGTGCAGCACTTGGCGCGCTCATTCGCGAGCGTGCTGCCGCCGGCCATGATCCGTTGCGCTTCGCCGTCGTGCATCCGCATTCCGGGCACAATTACGAACTGCGCTACTGGCTTGCCGCCTGCGGCATCGATCCGACGCGACAGATCGAGATCGTCATCGTGCCGCCGCCGTTCATGGCCGACGCGCTGGCCACCGGGCGGATCGACGGCTACTGCGTCGGCGAGCCCTGGAACAGCGCCTCTGTCGCCGCCGGCACCGGCCACATCGTCACCGTCAAGGCCCAGATATGGCGTAACAGCCCGGAGAAGGTGATCGGCGTGCGCAAGGCCTGGGCGGACGAGAACCCCGAGGCACTGGCCGCACTGCTGCGCGCGCTGCATCATTCAGCTCGCTGGTGCCAGGATCCGGCCAACCACGGTGAATTGGCCGCTGTCATGTCGCAGCCTGGTTTCCTCGGCCTGCCGCCGGCCGTGCAGATGCCGATCCTGACTGGACATCTCCAACTCGGCGACGGCGCGGAGCGGACGATCGACGACTTCTTCCTGCCCTTCGACAAGGCCGCGAACTTTCCGTGGAAGAGCCATGCGCTGTGGTTCTACACGCAGATGGTGCGCTGGGGGCATGTGGCGCACACACCGGAAAACCTCGCCATTGCCCGCGACTGCTACCGGCCCGACCTCTACCGCTCGGCGCTAAAGCCGCTTGGCGTTGCACTTCCCGGCGCCAATTCGAAGGTCGAGGGCCCGCTGAAGGTCGCAACCGCGGTCGGCGCGACAGGGGCGGGCCTGGTGCTCGGCCCGGATGGTTTCTTCGATGGCCAGATCTTCGATCCGGACGAGGTCGACGGCTACATCGCCGCCCAGAAATCAGCCCGCGCGGAAGCCTGATCATTTCCGCGCCATTCTTGTGCATTGCACAAAAATTGTGCGTGCGATTGCTCCAATGAACAATCTTTGGCCTGCCAGCCATAGGGTCCCGCGTGTCGGTGACCGGCGCGTATCGCTGATTTCATTTATCTTTTTCATCTCCTGCTAAACTGGCACGGTTCCTGCTTTGAAATAGACAGACCCTTCACGGGTCACGGAACAGGCGTCCAATGGCGGGCGCCACAGGCAAAGCTGCCGCTCAGGTTTATGCGCTCCCGGTCACCCGGACGCGAAGACCTGGCTGGCGGCTTTTTTGTTTTGATCAACACGCAATCGACGACGCGGTCCCAAGCCGCGCCCAACCGGAGACGACGATGACGAAACGGATCAGGACTGGAACAACCCTCAAGGACATGACCCGCCGCGATTTTCTGGTCAGCAGCGCGATGACGGCGGGGCTGTTCGTGGCCGCCCGCAAGCTCTTCCCCTCCGGCGCCTATGCCGCCACCGCCACTCCGGAGGTCACCGGCGCCAAACTCGGCTTCATTGCGCTCACCGATGCGGCACCGCTGATGATCGCCAAGGAGAAGGGGATGTTCGCCAAGTTCGGCATGCCCGATGTCGAGGTGCTCAAGCAGGCCTCCTGGGGCGCGACACGCGACAATCTGATGCTCGGGGGTGCCGCCAACGGCATCGACGGCGCCCATATACTGACGCCGCTGCCTTACCTCATGCACACCGGCAAGGTGACGCAGAACAACCAGCCGATGCCGATGGCGATCGTGGCGCGGCTCAACTACGACTGCCAGGGCATTTCGGTCGCGCAGGAGTATGCCGGCACCGGTGTCGGCCTCGACGCCTCGAAGCTGAAGGACGCCTTTGCCGCCAAGAAGGCAGCCGGCAAGGACATCAAGGCCGCCATGACCTTCCCGGGCGGCACGCATGATCTGTGGCTGCGCTACTGGCTGGCCGCTGGCGGCATCGATCCCGACAAGGACGTTTCGACCATCGTCGTGCCGCCGCCGCAGATGGTGGCCAACATGAAGGTCGGCAACATGGACGTGTTCTGCGTCGGCGAGCCGTGGAACGAGCAGCTCGTCCACCAGGGCGTCGGCTTCACCGCTGCCACGACGGGCGAGTTGTGGAAGGGTCATCCGGAAAAGGCACTCGGCCTGCGCGCCGAATTCATCGACAAATACCCGAACGCCACCAAGGCGATCCTGATGGCCGTCATGGAAGCCCAGCAATGGTGCGAGGCCACTGAAAACAAGGACGAGATGGCCGCCATCATCGGCAAGCGGCAATGGATGAACGTGCCCGTCGCCGACATCATCGGCCGCCTCAAGGGCGACATCAATTACGGCAATGGCCGCGTCGCCAACGGCACCGACCTCTACATGAAGTTCTGGAAGGATGGCGTCTCCTATCCGTTCAAGAGCCATGATGCATGGTTCCTCGCCGAGAACATCCGCTGGGGCAAGTTCGCGCCGACCACCGACATCAAGGCGCTGGTCGACCAGGTAAACCGCGAGGATCTGTGGCGCGAGGCGGCCAAGGATCTCGGTGTGGCGGCAGCCGATGTTCCGGCGTCCTCGTCGCGCGGTGTCGAGACCTTCTTCGACGGCAAGATCTTCGATCCGGCCAACCCGTCCGCCTATCTCGACAGCCTGAAGATCAAGGCATCGGCATAGCCGGCGCAAGCGGCTTCACAGCCGCTTCTCACCAGTGCCCCACGGAGTTTTCCCAGACATGTCGATCCAGACTATCGAGGACACAACAGTGAAGGCGTTCCCCGCGAAGCCGGCGGAGGTCATCGCCTTCACCGCCAAAGCGCGGCGCCGCTTCGATCCGCTCGCCATCGCCGGCAAACTGGCGAGCGCGCTGGTGCCGCCGGTCATCGTCATCGCGCTGATGCTGGTCGTCTGGCAGATCGCCTGTTCGTCGCCGACATCAAGCCTGCCGCCGCCGACCCAGGTGTGGAACGAGGCCTACGATCTGATCGCGCATCCGTTCTTCGACAATGGCCCGCAGGATATCGGGCTGGCCTGGCGGGTGCTGATCTCGCTGCAGCGCGTCGCCATCGGCTTCGGCCTGGCGGCGATCGTCGGTGTGGCGCTCGGCGCGCTGGTCGGCCAGTCGATCTGGGCGATGCGCGGCCTCGACCCGGTGTTCCAGATCCTGCGCACGGTGCCGCCGCTGGCCTGGCTGCCGCTGTCGCTGGCTGCGTTCCGCGATTCCAGCCCGTCGGCGATCTTCGTCATCTTCATCACTTCGATCTGGCCGATCATCATCAACACCGCTGTCGGCGTGCGCAACATTCCCGAGGATTACCGCAACGTCGCCCGCATCCTGCGGCTCAACCAGTTCGAATTCTTCGTCAAGATCATGGTGCCGGCCGCCGCGCCCTACATCTTCACCGGCCTGAGGATCGGCATCGGTCTGTCCTGGCTCGCCATCGTCGCCGCCGAAATGCTGACCGGCGGCGTCGGCATCGGCTTCTTCATCTGGGACGCGTGGAACTCGTCGCGGCTGCCAGACATCATCGTCGCGCTCGCCTATATCGGCGTCACCGGCTTCTGCCTCGACCGGCTGGTCGCGGCGGTCGGCGCCTTCGTCACCCGCGGCACAACGGCAAAGTGAGGAGAGGGGCGATGACGGCCTATCTGAAGCTCGACCATATCGACAAATCCTTCACGCGTGGTGCCCAGGTCAGCGAGGTGTTGAAGGACATCCGACTGACCATCGACAAGGGCGAATTCGTCTCCATCATCGGCCATTCCGGCTGCGGCAAGTCGACCCTGCTCAATCTGATCGCCGGGTTGACCAAGGTGTCCGCCGGCGCCGTGCTGCTCGAGGACAAGGAGGTCGACAGCCCCGGTCCCGAACGCGCCGTGGTGTTCCAGAACCACTCGCTGCTGCCGTGGCTGACCGTCTACGAAAACATCAATCTCGCGGTGTCGAAGGTCTTCGGCCGTTTGAAGAGCAAGGCCGAGCGGCATGACTGGATCATGCGCAATCTCGACCTCGTGCAGATGGCGCATGCCAAGGACAAGCGCCCGGCAGAGATATCGGGCGGCATGAAGCAGCGCGTCGGCATTGCCCGGGCGCTGGCCATGGAGCCGAAGATCCTGCTGCTCGACGAGCCGTTCGGCGCGCTCGACGCACTGACGCGCGCCCATCTGCAGGACGCGGTGATGGACATCCATTCGCGGCTCGGCTCGACGACGATCATGATCACCCATGATGTCGACGAGGCGGTGCTGCTCTCCGACCGCATCGTCATGATGACCAACGGCCCGGCGGCGACCATCGGCGAGGTGCTGCCCGTGCCGCTGGCGCGGCCGCGCCGGCGCGTCGAACTCTCTTCCGACCGGACCTTCCTGCGCTGCCGCGAGGCGGTGCTGAAGTTCCTCTACGAACGCCACCGCTTCGTCGAAGCCGCGGAGTAGCACCATGAGCGAAAGACTTGTCATCATCGGCAACGGCATGGCCCCCGGGCGCATGCTCGAGCACCTTTTGGAACAGACGCCGGGCCGCTACACCGTCACCATCTTCAACGCCGAGCCGCGCGTCAATTACGACCGCATCATGCTGTCGCCGGTGCTGTCGGGCGAAAAGGCCTATGAGGAGATCATCATCCACGGCGACGGCTGGTACATCGCCAACAACATCACCCTCTACAAGGGCCACAAGATCGTCGCCATCGACCGGACGGCGAAGACCGTCACCTCCGATCACGGCGTCACCGAGCCCTATGACAAGCTCGTCATCGCCACCGGGTCGGTGCCGTTCATCATTCCGGTGCCCGGCCATGATCTGCCGGGCGTGCTGACCTATCGCGATCTCGACGACGTGCAGGCGATGATGCTCGCCGCCCAGTCGCGGGCCAAGGCGGTGGTCATCGGCGGCGGCCTGCTCGGGCTGGAGGCCGCGGCCGGTTTGAACGCGCAAGGCATGGACGTCACCGTGCTGCATGTCATGCCGACATTGATGGAGCGCCAGCTCGATCCGGCCGCCGGCTATCTCTTGCAGCGTGCGGTGGAGCAGCGCGGCATCAAGGTCATCACCAAGGCCAACACGCAGGCGATCACAGGCAATGGCAAGGTCGGGCAGGTGGAACTCGCCGACGGCACCATCATTCCAGCGACGCTGGTGGTGATGGCGGTCGGCATCAGGCCGAATTCGGCGCTGGCCAAACAGGCCGGCATCGCCGTCAACAGGGGCATCGTCGTCGACGCCGGCATGCGCAGCAACGATCCCGACATCTACGCACTCGGCGAATGCGCCGAGGTCAACGGACAGGTCTACGGCCTCGTCGCACCGCTCTACGAGATGGCGCGCGTGACAGCCAGCCAGCTTGCCGGCAACGAGGCGGCTGCCTTCGTCCATATGGACACGCCGACCAAGCTCAAGGTCACCGGCATCGACCTGTTCTCGCTCGGCGACTTCGCCGAGGGCGAGGACCGCCAGGAGATCGTGCTGCGCGACGCGGCCGCCGGCGTCTACAAGCGCCTGGTGCTGAAAGACGACCGCATCATCGGCACGGTGCTCTATGGCGAGACGGCCGACGGCGCCTGGTTCAACGATCTCAAGAAGAAGCAGACCGACATTTCCGAGATGCGCGATACGCTCATCTTCGGCCAATCCTACCAGGGGGGTGCCCCGCTGGACCCTATGGCGGCCGTTGCAGCCTTGCCGGATGATGCGGAAATCTGCGGCTGCAACGGCGTTTGCAAGGGCAAGATCACGGGCGCGATCACGGCCAAGGGCCTGACCTCGCTCGATGATGTGCGGGCCCACACCAAGGCCTCGGCCTCCTGCGGCTCCTGCACCGGGCTGGTCGAGAAGCTGATGGTGCTGACCATCGGCGACAAATACAATCCGGCGGCGGTGCAGCCGATGTGCGGCTGCACGACGCTCGGCCATGACGAGGTGCGCCGGCTTATCATCGCCAAGCGCCTGAAGACCATTCCCGCCGTCATGCAGGAACTGGAGTGGACGACCTCCTGCGGCTGCGCCAAATGCCGGCCGGCGCTCAACTACTATCTCGTCTGCGATTGGCCGGACGATTACGCCGACGACTACCAGTCGCGCTTCATCAACGAGCGCGTCCACGCCAACATCCAGAAGGACGGCACCTATTCGGTGGTGCCGCGCATGTGGGGCGGGGTGACCAACGCCGCGGAGCTGCGCGCCATCGCCGACGTCGTCGACAAGTTCGAAATCCCGATGGTCAAGGTCACCGGCGGCCAGCGCATCGACATGCTCGGCATCCGCAAGGAAGACCTGCCGGCGGTGTGGGCCGATCTCGGCCAGGCCGGCTTCGTCTCCGGCCATGCCTATGCCAAGGGCCTGCGCACCGTGAAGACCTGCGTCGGCTCCGACTGGTGCCGCTTCGGCACGCAGGATTCGACGGGCCTCGGCATCCGCATCGAGAAATTCATGTGGGGCTCGTGGACGCCGGCCAAGGTCAAGATGGCGGTGTCGGGCTGTCCCCGCAACTGCGCCGAGGCGACCTGCAAGGATGTCGGCGTCATCTGCGTCGACAGTGGCTACGAGATCCATTTTGCCGGGGCGGCCGGCTTGGACATCAAGGGCACCGAGGTGCTCGGCATGGTCAGGACCGAGGACGAGGCGCTGGAACACATCGTGGCGCTGACGCAGATGTACCGCGAGCAGGGCCGCTATCTCGAGCGCATCTACAAATGGGCCAAGCGCATCGGCATCCCCGAGATCAAGCGCCAGATCATGGACGATGGCGACAAGCGCAAGGCCTACTACGAGCGCTTCGTCTTCAGCCAGAAATTCGCCCAGGTCGACCCGTGGTCGGAGCGCGTTTCCGGCAAGGACAAGCACGAATTCCGGCCGATGGCCTCGGTCGGGTTTGCGCAGGCGGCGGAGTGATGGAGATGAACTGGATCGCAATCGGCTCCCTCTCCGACATCCCGCGCCGTGGCGCGCGCTGCGTCGCCACGCCCGAAGGCAAGGTCGCCGTCTTCCGCACCCAGGACGATCAGGTCTACGCCATCGACGACCATTGCCCGCACAGAGGCGGGCCGCTCAGCCAGGGCATCGTGCACGGCACGGCGGTGACCTGTCCCTTGCACAATTGGGTGATTTCGCTGGAGACGGGCAAGGCGCTCGGCGCCGACGAGGGCGCGGTGCGCAGCATTCCGGTGCGGGTCGAAGGCGAGCGTCTGTTCATTGCGCTGGAAGCGCTGGCCAGCCGCGCGGCCTGAACCATGGAGATGGACGCAGCGCGCGAGGTGAGGACCACCTGCCCCTATTGCGGGGTGGGCTGCGGCGTGCTGGCGAAGGTCGCCGCGGACGGGCAAGTGTCCGTCCGCGGCGACCCCGACCATCCGGCCAATTTCGGCCGGCTCTGCTCCAAGGGCTCGGCACTGGCCGAGACCATCGATCTCGACGGCAGGCTGCTGCATCCGGAGATCCACGGCCGTCGTGCCGGCTGGGACGAGGCGCTCGACCTTGTCGCCTCGACCTTCTCGCAAACCATCGCCGAGCACGGGCCCGATGCGGTCGCTTTCTATGTCTCCGGCCAGTTGCTGACCGAGGATTATTACGTCACCAACAAGCTGATGAAGGGCTTTGTCGGCTCGGCCAACATCGACACCAATTCGCGCCTGTGCATGGCATCGTCGGTTGCCGGCCACCGCCGCGCCTTCGGCTCCGACACCGTGCCGGGAACCTATGACGATCTGGAGCTTGCCGACCTGATCGTGCTGGTCGGCTCCAACCTCGCCTGGTGCCATCCCGTGCTCTACCAGCGCATCGCGGCTGCCCGGGAAAAGCGACCGGAGATGAAGATCGTGCTGGTCGACCCGCGCCGCACCATGACCGCTGATATTGCCGACATGCATCTGGCAATCGCGCCCGATGGCGACGTCGCTTTGTTCACCGGGCTGCTCGCTTATCTCGGCCAGCACAACGCGCTCGACCGCGCCTATACCACGGCGCACACGACCGGCTTCGGGCAAGCGCTGTTCGCCGCCTCCGCGCTCGACCTTGCCGGCGTCGCCGCCGCCACGGGCCTAAGCGAGGACGAGCTTGGCAGCTTCTACAGCCTGTTCGCGGCGACCGCGAAAACGGTGACCGTCTACAGCCAGGGCGTGAACCAGTCGTCTTCGGGCACCGACAAGGTCAACGCCATCATCAACTGCCATTTGGCCACAGGCCGCATCGGCAGGCCGGGGGCAGGGCCGTTCTCGGTGACCGGCCAGCCCAACGCCATGGGCGGCCGCGAGGTTGGCGGCATGGCCAACATGCTCGCCGCCCATATGGAAATCGAAAACCCAGAGCATCGCGAGCGCGTGCAGCGCTTCTGGAATGCGCCGGCCATTGCCGGAAAGCCCGGCCTGAAGGCGGTCGAGATGTTCCAGGCGCTGGCCGACGGGCGCATCAAGGCGCTGTGGATCATGGCCACCAATCCGGTCGATTCGATGCCGGATGCCGGTGCCGTCGAAGCGGCGATCAAGGCGTGCCCGTTCGTCGTGGTGTCGGACGTGCTGGCCGAGACCGACACCGTCCGCCACGCCCATGTCCGGCTGCCCGCCGCCGCCTGGGGCGAAAAGGACGGCACCGTCACCAATTCCGAGCGCCGCATCTCACGCCAGCGCGCTTTTTTGCCCTTGCCCGGCGAGGCAAGGCCCGACTGGCGGATTGTCGCCGAGGTGGGCATGCGGATGGGGTTTGGCGGGGCGTTTTCCTACGCGTCGCCGGCGGAGGTGTTTGCCGAGCATGCCGCGCTGTCGGGCTTCGAGAATGACGGCGCGCGGGATTTCGATATTGGCGTCTACGGCGGAATTGATGGCGAGACCTACGCAGCGCTTGAGCCGTTCCAGTGGCCAGCGCCCAGCAGCTCGACTGGGCTCCAGGTTCGCTTCTTCGCCAACGGCGATTTCTACACACCCGATCGCAAGGCGCGCTTCATAGCCATCCGCGCCGCCACGGAAATCCGCACCAGCGCCGACTATCCGCTGATCCTCAACACCGGCCGTATCCGCGATCATTGGCACACCATGACACGGACGGGCAAAAGCCCGCGGCTGTCGCAGCACATCGCCGAGCCCTTCGTCGAAATCCACCCGGTGGATGCGCAACGCTTCGGTATCGGTGACGCCGACATCGCGCGGGTTTCCAGCCCGCGCGGCGACGTGCTGGTGCGCGCGCTGGTGACGGCGCGGCAGCGCCAGGGCAGCCTGTTTGCACCGATGCACTGGACCGATCAGTTTTCGGCAAAGGGCCGGCTCGACACGCTGACCGCCCCGCTGACCGATCCCATTTCCGGCCAGCCGGCACTGAAGCATGTCGCCGCCCGCATCGAGAAATTCGCGGCGAAAGCCTTTGGCTTCGCGGTGACGCGGCAGAAGCCGGCGCCTGATACCGCGGCCTACTGGGCGGTGGCCAAATGTAACGGCGGCTGGCGGGTCGAGCTTGCCTTTGCCGATGACGACATCGACTGGGCCGCCTTTGCCGGGTCACTGTTCGGGGCGCCACCGGGCGCCGAAATGCTCGCCTATCATGACCGCGACGCCGGCCAGCATCGCATCGCCGCCTTCGACGGCGATCAACTGTCAGGGGCCTTGTTCGTCGCGCCTGGTCCGGTCGCCGTGTCGCGCGGCTGGGCGGCGGAACAGCTGAGCGCCGATCATGTCGACCGGCGCGGCAGGCTGGCGATCGTGGCCGGGCGGCCGGGCGGGATCGACGTCGACCGCGGCGCCATCGTCTGCTCCTGTTTCAGCGTCGGCGCCACCCAGATCGCGGAAGCGGTGCGCCGCGGCTGCACCAGCGTCGCGGCGATCGGCGCGGCCCTGCAAGCCGGCACGAATTGCGGTTCCTGCCGCGCCGAGATCAGGGTCATCGTCGACGCGCAGAGTCTCCAGGCCGCCGAGTGATTGTCCTGACCAAAGGGGCCTGCGCGACGGCGCTTGTTGGGCTATGGTGGCGCAAGCGTGCTGCGTCGCGCACGAATCGTCTTCAGTCAGGGTCATCCAATGGCAAATCCTCCGCGCCGACCGACAAATCCGATGACGGCCGCCGAGGCGGCTTTCAAGCCGGTGAAGAAGCCGGCCGCGCCGGTTCGTGAGCCATCGGCCGCTCCGGGTGTCAGGGAGCTTGTTTCGATCAGGATCGACCGCGCCGTGCTGGACCATTTCCAGGAGGATGGTCCCGGCTGGCAGGACCGCATCAACGACGCCTTGCGGCAGGCGACTGAGGGCAAGCCGATCGTTACCGAGGGCAATCGTTCAGACGATGAGTAGCGCCTGTTCCAGACGGCTCACGCCGCTTCGAAGTGCAGGATATAGAGCTTGCGCGTCTTCTCATGGATCGTCCATTCGCCTTTCCAGCCTTTCGGCAGCACCAGCATTTCGCCGGCGCCAACATCCTCGCTGCGGCCATCGGGACCATGCAGCGAGACCCGTCCTGAGACGATGTGGCAGGTTTCGGAATTGCTGTCGCGCGATGCGGTGAACCGGCCCGGCGTGCATTCCCAGACGCCGACTTCCAGCGTGCTGTCCGGCGACGTCCACAGCGTCTTCGACGCTTCGAGCTGATTGCCGCTGATCGAGGCCGGCTTGGGCTCGGGCTCGCCGAGATCGATAGCGGCGAGATGGGCGAAGGTCTGAAAGTCGGTCATGGCGGGTCTCCAGGCAGGCACTGAAAATGCAGAAGGTTTTTGGAATCGTTCCGAAGGCTCAATGCCCGGTGATGTGGTCGGCGATCGCGGCCAGTTTCGACGTGTGCTGGAGGCCGGCCTCCTCGCGCTCGTCGGCGACGCGGTAGAGCTGGTACATCGAGTGGACACCGAGCCAGCGCATCGGCTCGGGCTCCCATTTGCTGACCTTGCGGTTGACCCAGGGCAGGCGGGTCAGTTCGGTGTCGCGGCGCAAGATGAGATCGCGCAGCGTGCGGCCTGAAAGGTTGGAGCTCGACACGCCGAGCCCGACATAGCCGCCGGCCCAGCCAATGCCGGTCTCAAGGTCGAGACCAGCCGTCGTGCACCAGTCGCGCGGGACGCCCAGCACGCCGCACCAGGCGTGGTCGATGCGAAGCCTGGCTGTCTGCGGCAGAAGGCGGATGAGGATGGCGTGCAGGCTTTCGATGGTCGCCTGCTGCGTCTGGCCGCGCACGTCGGTCTGTGAGCCGTAGCGATACGGCACGCCGCGCCCGCCCATGGTGATGCGGCCTTCCCTGGTGCGCTGCGCGTAGCAATAGGCGTGCGCGGCGTCGCCCAGGAGCTCATGGCCTTGCCAGCCGATCTCGTCCCACAGCGACTGCGGCAGCGGCTCGGTGATGATCTGCGCGCTGTTGAGCGGCAGCCAGAGCCGCTCATTGCCCGAGATGCCGGCCGTGAACCCTTCGGTGGCGCGGATGATGATCGGTGCGCGCACGGTGCCGCGGTTCGTCGTGACCTTGCCCTTCTCGATGCCGGTCACGGTAGTCTGTTCATAGATCGGCACGCCGAGCCGCTCGACGGCTTCGGACAGGCCGCGCACCAGCTTGGCCGGCTGCACGCGCGCGGTGCCGTGGTGGATATAACCGCCAAGCACATTTTTGATGTTGATGCGGGCCTTGGCCTCTTCCTGGCCAATCAGGCTGACGCGGTCCTGCGGTACGCTCCAGCCGATCGCATCGGCATAGGCGGCCTTGATCCGTTCGAGCTGCGGCGGGTTGGTGGCGACCGTCAGATTGTCGACGCGGCGGATGTCGGCATCGATGCCTTCGGCCTCGGTCACCTTGATCACTTCATCGACCGTGCCATGCATGGCGGTTTCCATGTCGATGACGGCGCCGCGCGTCGACGTCTGCAGATATTTCTCGCGCGACCAGCTGAAGCCGCCGGACAGCCAGCCGCCATTGCGGCCCGATGCGCCGAAGCCGGCGAACTCCCGCTCGACGATGGCGATGCGGATCGAAGGATCGGCCTTCTTCAGATAGTAGGCCGTCCACAGCCCGGTGTAGCCGGCGCCGACGATGCAGACATCGGCTTCGATATCCCCCGGGAGCGGCGCGCGATAGGCCGGCAGGCCGATGTCGGCATACCAGAACGAGACGTTGCCGTTGACTTTGGCGTCCATGTCTAAAAATCCTGCGGGGAAAAAGAGCGGTCAGGTCATCGTCATGTCGGCGCGGTCGTCGTCGGCAAGAAGTTTTGCATCGACGACGGACCAGCGCAGATCGACCGTGTCACCAATCGAGAACGGTGTGGCTTCCAGCGACGAGCGCACGATGGCGACCGAGCCATCGCGAAGCGTCACCTGGTATTTCGAACCCGACCCCAGATAGATCGCCTCGCTGACTTCACCGGTGAGGCTGTTCTGCCCTGCGGTCAAAGGCGTTTTTGCGCTGGCAAGCGAGAGCTTTTCCGGTCGCAGCAGGACCACCGGCTTCTGGCCGCCGGCGAGCTTGCCGCCGGCAACGATCTTCTGGCCGGCGATCGTCAGGCTGGTCTCGTTTCCGGACGTCTGGGCATCGCCGCGCAGGCTGGTCGATTCGCCGATGAACTTCGCTACGAACAAGGTCGTCGGCTCGTCATAGAGCTGGCGGCCCGTTCCCACCTGTTCGATGCGTCCCTGGTTGAACACGGCGATCCGGTCGGAAAGCACCAGCGCCTCTTCCTGATCATGCGTGACGTAGACGAAGGTGGTGCCGAGTTCGCGGTGGATACGCTTGATTTCCAGCTGCAGCCATTCGCGCAGTTTTTTGTCGAGCGCGCCGAGCGGCTCGTCCATCAGGAGCAGCGGCGGATCGAAGACGATGGCGCGCGCCAGCGCCACGCGCTGCTGCTGGCCGCCAGAGAGTTCGGCTGGATAGCGATGCGCGAAATCGGCCATCTTGACCATATCGAGGGCGCGCGCGACTTGGCGATCTCGCGCCGGCTTGTCCATGCCGCGCAAGGTGAGGGGATAGGCGACGTTCTTGCCGACCGTCATGTGCGGAAACAGCGCGTAATGCTGAAAGACGACGCCGATGTTGCGCTTGTGCGCCGGCAGAGCGACGATGCTTTTGCCGCCGACGGCGAGGTCGCCGGCGGTGAGGTCGGTGAAACCCGCGACGACGTTGAGCGTGGTGGTCTTGCCCGAGCCGCTGGGTCCGAGCAGCGTCATGAACTCGCCCGGCTCGATATGCAGGCTGACATCGTCGAGCGCGGTGAAATTGCCGTAACGCTTGGTTGCGCCCTTGATGTCGATGGCCGCGCCACGTTCCCTCGCAGTCATCTCAACTCCTCGTCGATTTCGAGCTGATGATCAGCCCGGCGCTGATGATCAGCGTCGTGGCAATGAAGATGATGGTTCCGACCGCCGTCACCGTGGGATCGGCGTCACGGGTGATGCTGGTGAAGATCTGCACCGGCAGGGTCTTCAGGTAGGGGCTGGTGATGAACAGCGCGACGATGATTTCATCGAAGGAGGTGACGAAGGCAAACAAAAGACCCGACAGGATGCCGGGCGCGATCAGCGGCAAGGTCACGGTGCGGAACGTGGTGAAGCGGTTGGCGCCGAGGCTGGCCGCCGCCGTCTCCAGCCGCACGTCGAAGACTTCGAGGCTTGCCGACACGGCGATGATGACGAAGGGGATCGCCAGCATCGTGTGCGCGATGACAAAGCCGGTGGTGGTGCCGACGAGCTGGTAGTCGAGATAAACGGCGTAAATGCCGATGGCCAGCACCACGCCGGGCACGATCATCGGCGTGATCAGGATGGCGCGCAGCAGGCCGGCGCCGGAATGTTTCATGCGGCTGAGGCCAAGCGCCGCCAGCGTGCCGATCAGCGTGGCGGCGACGGCGACGAGGCCCGCGACCCTGAGCGAATTGAAGAAGCTCGACAGCCAATCGGGATTGGTGAAGAAATTCGCGTACCACTGCCAGGAGAAGCCGGACGGCGGGAAGGCAAGCGACTTCTTCTCGTTGAACGACATTGGGATGATGACCAGCGTCGGCATCACCAGCCACACGGCGACCAGCAGGCAGAACAGGCCGAGCAGAATGCGGAATGGGGCCAGCCTCATGATCTGGACGCCTGCTTGTGGCGCTGGCGCATCAGCGGCGCGGCGAGCGCCAGAAGCACGAAGGTCGCGACCAGCAGCACGACGCCCATGGCGCCGCCACGGCCCCAGTTGAGCAGGCTGAGCACCTGGCTCTGCACCAGCGTCGACAGCATGGTGCTGCGCGGGCCGCCGAGCAGGGCCGGGGTGATGTAGAAGCCGAGCGACAGGATGAAGACGATGATGGCGCCGGCGAAGACACCGGGCAGCGACAGCGGCAGATAGATCTGCAGGAAGGCGCGTGCCGGCCGCGCGCCGAGGCTGCGTGCGGCCTGGACGAGGCGCAGATCGATGCCGCGCATGACCGAATAGAGCGGCAGGATCATGAAAGGCAGCAGCACCTGCGCCATGCCGATGACCACGCCGGTCTGCGTGCGGATCAGCTTCACGCCATCAAAGCCGAGCAACCTGATCACGGAATTGATGATGCCGGAATCCTGCAGCAGGATGACCCAGGCCAGGGTGCGCACCACGCCGCTGACCCAGAACGGCACCAGCACGCAGAGGATGAGGACGAGCCGCAGGCGCGGTCCGACCGCCGTCATGAGATAGGCGTAGGGATAGGCGGCGATGACGCAGACGATGGTGACCCAGGCGGCGATGGAAAAGGTGCGCCACAGGACCGTGACGTTCACCGGCGTGGAAAAGAACCAGACGTAATTCTGCAGGCCCCAGGCGGGGTCCGAAAAACTGCGCAGCGTGACGGTCAGCAAGGGATAGCCCATCGCGGCGATGAGCAGGAGCAAGGCCGGCATCGCCAGCAGCGAAGGATAGGCGGCGAGGCGCGGGCGCCGTTGCGGCCTCGGCAGGGCGCCCGACGGCCGGGGATGATCACCCCCGGCCGTCGGCGTATGCGATGTCTGGCTCACGCCGTCACCTTGGCGGTAGCCGGCTCAGTTGCCTGCCATCAGCGCCGTCCACTTGTCGGACGCGGTGGCGAAGTTGGCGACCCAGAACTTGATGTTCTGCTGGTAGCCGAGCTTGGCGTGGTCCGGCGTGTTGGTCAGGAAGGCGCCGACGGAAGCATCCACCTTGGGCTGTGCCTCGTTGTTGATCGGCGAGTAGGATGTCTGCTCGGTCAGGATCTCCTGCGATTTCTTGCCGAGATAGGCGTTGATCAGCGCGTAGGACGCATCGGTGTCCTTGGCGCCGACCGGGATGGTCAGCTGATCCATGACGACCAGCCAGTCCTTCCACACGGGCGTGTAGGCAGCGCCGTTCTTGACCGCCGTCATGGCGCGGCCGGTCCACATGATGATCATGTCGGCCTCGCCGGATTCGGCGAGCTGCTGGGATTCGGCGCCGGTCTTCCAGAAGATGGTGTCCGGACCGATCGCCTTGATCTTGGCGATGCCCTTGTCGATGTCGGCCGGCGTCATGGCGTCGACCTTGCCGCCGTCGGCCAGGATGGCCTGTTCGATCAGGCCGCCGATCGGGCTGCCGCTGCCGTCGATGGCGCGCGTGCCGGGGAATTTCGCGGTGTCGAAGAAATCCTTCCAGTCCTTCGGCGGATTGTCCTTGTACTTGTCGTTCTTGTACATCAGGACCATGCCGTAGTTCATCGCCGGCACGCTGCATTCGCCGACCTGTCCGGCCGGGATGTGCGAGATGTCGAGCTTGGTCAGGTCGAGTTTCTGGAACAGTTTTCCGCAATGCACGAAGGGTGGAAAGTCGTCCGTATCGACGACGTCCCAGGTCACATTGCCTGATTCCACCTGCGCCTGAAGCTTGGCGATTTCGGTCGGTCCGTCGTTCAAGAGCTTGACGCCGGTCTTGTCGACGAATTCCTTGAGCGCGGCGACCTGGCCGTCCTGGTAGATGCCGCCATAGGAGACGAAGGTCAGCGTCTTTCCCTTCAGCGACCCGTCCACCACGGTCCCGGCCGGCGGTGCGTTTTGCGCGTGAGCGGCGGCCGCGAGCAAGGCCAGTGCGGCGGCGCCGACAAACCCGGCCAATCTTGATCTGCTTCCCATTTTCTAACCCTCCGATGGCTCGCTGTTTGATTTTGGCAGACCGGGCGCGAGCGTTTTCCGGGCTACATATTGGTCGAGGTCGACGGCGCCGCTGGTCGGCGGCGCGATGATCCAGAGCACTTCGGCCACCGTGTCGCCGATATTGATCGTCCGGTGCGGCGTCGAGGTCGAATATTCGATGCTGTCGCCCTCTTCGAGGATGAAGCTCTCCTCGCCGAGCGTCAGCTGCAGCCGGCCGCGCAGCACGAGGAACATCTCATGCGCGTTGCCGTGCGTGTAAGGCACGTCGCCGGTCGAGCCGCCGACGGCGAATTCGCCGCAATAGACTTCCATCTCATGGATCGGCCGGCGCGACAGCAGCGTCTTGCGGTAGCCCTCGCTGGTCGGCAGCGCCGGCCGTTCGGCGCGTGTCAGCACCGCGTGCGGCGAGACTTCGCATTCGTCGAAAAGATCGGCGAGGCTGATGCCGAGCGCATTGGCGATCAGCATCAGCGTGCTGGTGTTGGCCCCCGAAAGGCCGCGCTCAAGCTGGCTCAGGAAACTGGCGGTGGTGCCGATCATGTCGCCGAGTTGGCGCAGCGTCAGGCGTCGCGTGGTGCGATAGGCCTTGATGCGATCGCCCAACACCGTCGAGCGGCGCGCTTCCGCGCTGGACGCGGCGCTGTCGTCTGGGATGTGATCCTCGGCAATTTTCATGGCGATCTCAGGGTTCACTTAACATGCTATTAAGTGAGGCCTTCTGGCAAGCGGATTCGCCTGCTCACCTGAAAATCATCGATGGACCTGCATGCTCGGCCGGCCGGCGGGAGCAGGGTGCCGGTTCGGCCCGATCACTGGATCATGAAGCGCGAACTGAACGGCAGGCTTGCCGCGCCGACGGCCTTGGGGCTGATGGTGACGCGCGCCGGCAGCGCCTGGATGTCGGGGAATTCCCGGCCGATGTCTGCGCACAAGGCCTTGGCGATTTTCTGCGGCGCATAACTGGACAGGACCACCGTCCTGAACTCGACAAACTGGGTCAGTGCGGAGATCGACGCTTTCAGGCGATTGGAGCATTCCCCCAGCCATTCGCTGTAGGCCTCGCCAAGGTCAGGCCACTCAGGGCTGCTGCTCCAGATGATTTCGGACGGGCGCCCGCGCCTGGTCAGTTCGCTCTCCAGGCGCACAAGGCCATGATCGAAGCTGGCGCTGGAGTTTCCCTTGTAGATCTGGTGGTTGAGGATGAGCCTGCTCTGCAACCGTGCTCCGAGATAGAAGAACAAATAGTCGTTCAGCGGCTTGGCGACACCGAACATGCTTTCGCCGCCGGCCACTGCGGTGATGTCGTTCTGCACGAAAACCGGCAGCTTGCTCTGCTCTTCGATCTCGCCTTGCAGAGCCTTGAGGGAGGTGCTCGATCCGTTGCGGGTTGCAGCCATGGCGTCGACCTCGTCGGGGACTGCCAGCCCGATGCCGGCGACCCGGCTGCGCGCCTCGACCGGCAGGCTCGTCATGGCTTGTCCGATCGCCCCCAGCAAATCACTGCTTTGCGGAAAGGGATTGGCTTCATCCGCCGGCAACTGCTTGTGGAAGCGCACGGTGCCAATGAAGTCGATGAGCGCGATGTCGATCCTGCGCCGGCTGAAGCCGACACCAACCGCATAGGCGCCCTCCGGATTGAGCGAAAGCGGTATGGTGGGCGGCCCGACCCGGCCGCGCTGCGCCTCGCCTTGCGAGACCAAGCCTTCCTGCTCGAGCGAACGGACGATGACCGAGGCTGTCTGCGCCGACAGGCCGGTCTTCTCGCCGATTTCCATCCGCGAAATGCCTTCGTTCTGAAGCAGCAGCGACAGCACCAGCCGCTCATTGTAGCTGCGCACGCTCAACGCATTCAGCCCGCTCGCACGATCGGCGATGCGCAAGGGGTTGGGTGGTGCGAATCTCATGTCAGGCAAGGGTCGCTCCGTCGGCAAGAGCGCGTTGCCTGGTGGCGCCGGGATTGCTCATGTCGAGCGGCTCCAGCCGATGGCATCGACCGCGCGGGCGAGCGCGGTGCCCAGCAATCTGTGCGCCTCGGCATCGATGTGAAACCCGTCCGCTTCGCTGCAGGACACCACCGAGCCGGCATCGAAAAAGTGGAGTTCAAGCGAGTCCGCCAGAACCTCGAACTCGAGCGCCAGCAGGCGCGATTTCTCCGGCGCGCCGGCGAAGATGGACTTCCATTCCTTGACGTCGTCCTGCATCGGCGGCGGCGCCACGATCATGATCTCGGGCGTGGTGCCGCCCGGCCCGGGCGCCAGCTCCTTGATGTCGTAGACGAGGCAGCCGATGCCCATCGCCACTTCCGACGGCGGCTTGTTGAAGCGGATCTTCAGGTCGTTGGTGCCGAGCATGATGATGACGAGGTCGAGCGTCGCATGGCTCTGCAGGCAAGGGCGAAGATAGGTTCGGCCGTTCTTGTGGGCGCCCTCGATCGGATCGTCGTGGACAGTGGTTCGGCCGCTCAATCCCTCCTCGATGACGTACCAGTCGCCCCCCAGCTGAGCACGCAATATCCCCGGCCAGCGTTCACCCGGACCATAGCGCTGGAGCGGTCCTTTGCCGGGCATTTGGCCGTGCGTGTTGGAGTCGCCGTAGCACAAGACAGATCGCATGTTTTTTCCCGTCGGAACTGACAGCACGCCGAAGCCGGCGAGCGCCATTCATGATGGATAGCGGAGCGGTGAAAGGCAAGCAAGGGAATAGTCATTCAACATGACTAACTATTGACAGGCCGAATCCGCTGTGCTTCTAAAGTGCCCGGAGGAGTTCTCGACTGTCATCATCGTCCAGCAGAAGTTGGGCTTCGACACGCATGTGTCGGGGGCGGGAGAATTGCGTGCATCGGTCGGTTTGCGACGCCGGGCATGCATTGGGAGAGCGTCTCGCGGTCCGTGCGAATTCGTACGGCCAGGGCAACCACAAGGAGGAGAATTCAATGTTAGGATTGCTGAAAACCGTCGGTTTGGGAGTGCTCGTCGCATCAGCGCTTGCCGTGACGTCCCTGGCGCATGCGGAAGATGTCAAGCTGATGGACGGCGTCGCGCCGCGCCCCGACGACACGCGCATGACCGCGGCCGGTGCGTTCAAGAAGGACCCGCCCTGGGTCATCGGAATGAGCGACTTCGGCGTCAACGCAAACACCTGGACGGTGCAGGTGGCGCATGAGGCGGAGAACGCCGCGGCAAAGGACAAGCGCATCTCGAAGTTCATCCTGCTCGATGCCGGCTTCGACCAGAAGAAGCAGGTGGCTGACATCGAGGACCTGATCGCGCAGCATGTCGACGCGATCATCGTTCAGCCGGTCACCAGCACATCGGCGAATGCCAGCATCGCCAAGGCGGTCGCCGCCGGCATCCCCGTCATCCTTCACACCGGCCGCATCGATTCCGACGCCTACACCACCGAAATCCAGGGCGGCGCCGAGCACTTCGGCAAGGTGATGGGCGACTGGCTGGTGAAGACCGTCGGCGACAACGGCAAGATCTGGGTCCTGCGTGGCCTGGCCGGCCATCCGGAAGACACCAACCGCTACAACGGCCTCCTGGAATCGCTCAAGGGCACGCATGTGCAGATCATCGCCGAGGAGCATGGCGACTGGCAGTACGACAAGGCCAAGAAGCTGTGCGAGACGCTCTATCTGAACAATCCGCAGGTCGACGGCATCTGGTCGTCCGGCGCCGACATGACGCGCGCCTGCGTCGATGTCTTCAAGCAGTTCGGCACGCCCATTCCGCCGATTTCGGGCGAAGGCAACAATGGCTATTTCGGCCAGTGGATCACTGATGGATTCAAGTCGATCTCGCCGGAATACAGCCCCGCCCAAGGTGCGGCCGGCGTGCGCGCCGCTGTCGCCCTGCTCGAGGGTCAACAGCTCTACAAGCGCTATGTCTACAATCCCGACGGCTGGGACAAGGACAAGGCCGCCAAATACTATCGCGACGACCTGACGGCCAATGTCTGGTGGCCGAGCGAACTGCCCGAGGACAAGCTCAAGGAATATTACGGCAAGAAGTGACGGCGCCGTGGCTGGCGGGGAGTGGACAAGCATTCCCCGCAGGCCGTTCCATCTGTCGAATCCGGTTCGTTCGAGGGTTTCGTGACCAATCTTATCGAGATGTCCCACATTTCGAAGGCGTTCGGAGGGAGCAAGGCGCTCCACTCCGTTTCCCTCGATCTCAAGGCGGGCAGTGTTCACGCCCTGATGGGGGAGAACGGCGCCGGCAAATCGACATTGATGAAGATCCTGGCGGGCGTGCATCAGCTCGATTCCGGCGAGATCTTCATGAACGGGGAAAAGCTTGATCTGAAGTCGCCGCGCGACGCGCTGAATGCGGGCATTTCGACCGTTTTCCAGGAGCATTCGCTGCTGCCCAATCTGTCGATCGCCGAGAACATGTTTCTCGGTCGGGAACCGACGACCCGGTTCGGCTCGATCGACTATTCCGCGATGAGCAGCCAGACCGCCAGGGCGCTTGGCGAACTCGGCCTCACGCTCGACCCGTCACAACTCGTTTCCAACCTGACCATCGCCGAGCGGCAGTTCGTCGAGATCGCGCATTGCATCCAGGCCGACGCCAGTGTGCTCATCCTCGATGAACCAACGGCAGCCCTCAATGCGGCCGATGTCGATGTGCTCAACCGCAACATCCGCCGGCTGCGCGATAAGGGAAAGGCTGTCGTCTACATCTCGCATCGCATGGAGGAGATCTTCGAGCTGTGCGACACGGTGACGGTGCTGAAGGACGGCGCACTGGTCGGCACCAGGATGGTGTCCGAGATCACCACCGACGAACTCATCGCCATGATGGTCGGACGCGAACTCCAGGACCTTTTCCCCGATCGCACCGATGACAAAGGCGACGAGATCCTGCGCGTCGAGAACCTCAGGATCACCGAGACAGCGCAGCCGCTGTCGCTGACTTTGCACAAGGGCGAGATCGTCGCCCTGGCCGGGCTGGAGGGGCAGGGCCAGCAGCGCTTCCTGCGATCGCTGATCGGCCGCTACCATCCCTTCGCCGGGACGATTTCCATCAACGGCAAAGCGCTGAAGATGCCGCTCTCGACATCGGCGGGCGTTCGTCATCTGCAGCAGCTGAAGGTCGGCTTCGTGCCCGAGGACCGCAAGGAAGAGGGGCTCTTCCTCGCTTTGCCGATCGCCCACAACATCGCCATCGGATTGCATTCGAGGCGATCCGAACTTGCGCCGGCGCGACCCTATCGAAGCGTCATCGCGCACATGATGGAGGTCATGAACATAAAGGCGGCAGGGCCGTCCGCTCCGGTCGGCTCCCTGTCGGGTGGCAACCAGCAAAAGGTCTTGCTCGGCCGTTATCTTGCCGCCGATCTCGATCTTCTGCTGGTCGAGGAGCCAACCCGCGGCGTCGACATCGGCGCCAAGTCCGAGATCTACCATCTGCTGCGCGACTTCACCCGCAAGGGCGGCGCCGTGCTGGTGCTGTCTCGCGAGACGATCGAATTGATCGGGCTCTGCGACCGCATCTACGTCGTCCATCACGACACGATCGTTGCCGAAATGCCGGCAGCGCAGGCGACGGAACACAAGATCCTCGACGCGGCCCTGATGGGCGGCTCCACGCGCCAGCATTAGGGGCCTCCATGCATCGTTCGCTTTTCAACATCCTGAGTGGCCGGAATACGCGGCAGGGCCTGTGGGGCCTGCCGCTGCTGGTCGCCTTGTTCATTTCGCTGTGGCTGACCGTCGAGACGACACAGTTCGCCACGGCTGAAAACCTCTTCAACCTGGTTGCCCAGGCGATGCCGCTGATCATCGCGGCGATCGGGCAACTCGTCGTCGTGCTCATCGGCGGGCTCGATCTGTCGATCGGCTCGGTCATCAGCTTCACCACGGCGGTGCTGGCGCTCGACCAGCCGGCGATCGTGCTGATCCCGGCGGTCTTCGTGCTGGCCGCATTCATCGGCTTGATCAACGGCCTGGCGATCACCCGCTTCAACGTCCATCCGATCATCGCGACGCTGTCGACGCAGTACATCGTGCTCGGCGTCACGCGCATCTTGCGTCCCGTCTCCGGCGGCACCGTGCCGGAGATCGTCATCGCCGCCGTCTCGGGTAGTTTCCTCGGCATTCCCTATCCGGTTTTCTGGGGCATCGTCGTGATCCTGGTGGCGTGGAAGCTGCTCTACGGATCGCGATACGGGCTGCATCTGTTTGCGATCGGCGGCGGCATCGCTTCGGGTGCAGAGAGTGCTGCCCGCAATTTCGGCGTGGCCGACCGTCGCAACATCATCCTCGCCTATGTGGTCTGTTCCTGTTTCGCGGCCGTTGCCGGTGTCTTCCTGGCCGGGCGCATCGTGTCGGGCGATCCGAATGTCGGGCTGCTTTTCGAACTCGACACCGTCACCGCCGTGGCCCTTGGGGGCACCCAGCTCTCAGGCGGCATAGGCAGCCTGCACGGCACGGTGATCGGCGCGCTGGTCATGGCGCTGCTGGCCAATGGCATGAACCTCGCCAACGTCTCGCCCTTCGTCCAGACGGCGATCAAGGGCGGCATCCTGCTGGCGGTGGTCGGGCTGCAATCCCGCAAGAAGATGGGGCTCTGAGCAATGGCTGCCGTTCTCGCAAATCCGATCGCCCGACGACTGCTGCGCATACCGCCGTCCTATTTTGTCTTCCTCGTGCTGCTGGCCACGCTGTGGATCGCACGGCCGAACATGCTCAACCTCAACATCATGGGCATCTTCATCAGGCAGATCGTCCCGCTCGGTATCCTGGTGCTGGGGCAGCTCGTCGTCATGCGGGTGAAGTCGATCGACCTCTCCGGCGGCGGCATCATCCTCTTGATCAACTATTTCATCTCGTCGGGCAGTTTCCCGGGCGCGTCGCTGCCATTCTTCGTCGTGCTGGCGCTCGCCACGGGCCTCGTCATCGGCCTGTTCAACGGCTTCATGATCGGCAACCGGCGGGTGTCGGCCGTCATCGTCACGCTGGCGGTCAGCATCATCCTGGTCGGGCTGGTGCAATTCCTGTCGAGTGGCAATCCACCTGGCGACGTGCCGAAGCTGTTCAACGACCTCTACAACACGAAATTCCTGTCGGTTCCGACGCCTGTCCTGTTCTGGATCCTGCTGACCGCCGCGGTGTGGCTGCTGCTGTCGCGGACGGTGTTTGGCCGCTACGTCGCCTCGGTCGGAGAGAATGCCGAAGCAGCCCATTTTTCCGGCGTACCGGTTCAGCGCACGGTCATCTTGGCGCATACGCTCGCCGGCCTGATCGCGGCGATCGCGGCCCTGGTGCAGACAGGTTCGATTGCTGTCGGCAGCGTCCGCGTCGGTCTCGACCTGCCGATCCTGGCCGTCGCGGCAACGATCCTTGGCGGCGTCGTCTTCGGCCGTGGCGACGGCGGCGTCTGGGGGCCTTTCTTCGGTGCGCTGTGTTTTGCGCTGCTGTTCGTGGTGATGACGGTGCTCGGCATCGACGAGCCCGGCAAGCTGATCGCCCAGGGCGTCATCATCCTCGGCGCGGCGATCTTCTATGGAGTGCGCGTGCGAACCCCCTGACTTGAAGCAGCGAAGGCAAACCGCACCGGCGTCCGCCCGGACCGAACCGCGCGTTCAGACAATTGGCAAACAGATGGAGAAACATGGATGTCACCGCCAAAAAACATCATGTGCTACGGCGACTCGCTCACCTGGGGCTGGGTTCCGGTCAAGGAGGGCTCACCGACCCTCCGCTATCCCTATGACCAGCGCTGGACGGGCGTCATGGCGGCGGCGCTCGGAGCGGGCTATCACATCGTCGAAGAAGGCTTGAGCGCACGCACGACCTGTCTCGACGACCCCAACGATCCGCGCCTGAACGGGGCCAACTATCTGCCCTCGGCCATCGCCAGCCATCTGCCGCTGGACCTGGTCATCGTGATGCTCGGCACCAATGACACCAAGTCGTATTTCCGCCGGACGCCCTACGAGATCGCCAATGGAATGGCGAAACTGGTCGGGCAGATCCTGACCAGTGCCGGCGGCATCGGCACTCCTTATCCGGCCCCGAGGGCGCTGGTCATTGCGCCACCGCCGCTGACCCCGATGCCCGATCCGTGGTTCGAGGGCATGTTTGGCGGCGGTCACGAAAAATCCAGGGATCTGGCCAGGCAGTACAAGGCGATGGCGGATTTCATGAAGATCGACTTCCTCAATGCCGGCGATTTCGTCACCACGGACGGTGTCGACGGCATTCATTTCACTGCCGCAAACAACGCCGATCTGGGGCGCGCCGTCGCCGACAAGGTCAAGTCGATCCTCGAGCCGAGCAAGGTCAGCACCGCCGCTTGAACCCGCCACGCCCGTCGGCTTGCGGCACACAGGCCCAGGGCGCAGGTGTATCGCTCGTTTCCTCCGGCGATACACATCGATACGGGGCCGTTTGGCCCCGTATCGATGTGGTGCTCGACGGTGGCAGACCTGTGTTGATCAGGGCTTTGTTCCCGGAACATCATCGGCGGACGCTTTGGTCTGGCGGTCGAAAACGACCGCCAGCCCGTTCTTGACGGCAAGCGTGGCGACCATGTCGTCGAGTTCGCGATCGGGAATGGCGGGTTTGAGGACGTGCCGGATGGCCTGATAGGCCTGCTCGGTCGACACATAGTCGTAGCGCTTTTTGCGCGCTTCCACATATTGTTCGATGAGAATGCCCAATCGGCGGGCGGCGATGTCATCTCGTTGCTGCAAGGGAGCCTCCTCAAGCGTCGATCATCTGCAGACCCCTAGGATGTAAAAACCCGCGCCGCGAAAGTTAAGGCCTGCGGCAGGCTCGAAGCCAAATAAATACGCTGTCGTCACCGACGAACAGCGCGGCGGCCGGCGAGCCTTGCTTAGGCCTTGTCAAAATCGGGCGGCAACGATCGAGCCCCGAGCGCGAAGCGATCCGCCAGACCTGCATTCACAACAGCTCCGACAGAACGGCCATGAAGTGGTCGTTCTCCGATGCCGAGCCGATGCTGACGCGCACATAGGTGTCGAAGCCCTGCTGCTTCCACGGTTTGACGATGACGCCTTGGCGCAGCAGGCCCTCGACGAAGACGGAGGCATCTTGCCGGCAGTTGAAGAACAGGAAATTGCCCCTGGAGGGGGCGACGCCGAGCCCCTTGCTCTTGAGGAAAGTCTCGACGCGTGCTCGTTCCGCCATGGCCCGCGCGACGACCCTGGCGAGGTGTTCATCATCGGCGAGCGCCGCCAGTGCGGCGGCCTGGGCCATGGCGTTGGCATTGAAGGGCGTGCGGACACGATCGAGCAGCGCGCGCAGCTCCGGGTCGCCGACGATGCCGAAGCCGATCCGCAATCCGGCAAGCCCGAACGCCTTGGAAAAGGTTCGAAGCACGATCCAGGGCCGGTCGCGTCGGCTTAGGTAAGGCAGGGACGACGTATAGTCGTCGCCCTCGGCATATTCCGCATAGGCTTCATCGATGACGATCAGTGTCTCGTCGCTCACCGCATCCAGAACCCTCGACAGATCGCCGCCGGAGAGCCAGCTGCCGACCGGGTTCATCGGGTTCGAGAACAGCAGCATGCGGGGCCGTTCGCGCACCGCCTCGACCAGCGCGTCGACATTGATGGTGAGATCGTCGTCGACGGCAACGCGTTTGACGGTCGCGCCCATCAGCGTCGCATAGTCCTCATGCAGCGGGAACGACGGATAGAGCGTGACGACGGCGTCGCCTGGCCGCAACACGGCCCGGCTGATGACGGAGAGAAGGTCTTCGGAACCGTTGCCTAGGATAATCTGGTCCTCGGTGACGGCATATTTGTCGGCGATCGCCTGGCGCAGCTTGCGTCCGGCAGGGTCCGGATAGAGGCGGAACATCTCGGACCCGGCATGCATCGTCGTGGCCAGCGACGGGCTTGGCCCGAGCGGGTTTTCGTTCGAACCTAGTTTGGCGATCCTGGCCGGCGCGTATCGTTGTTGCACCTCGTCAATGGTCAGCCCGGAATTGTAGGGCGAAAGGCGGTTGACTTCGGTGCGAACCATATCCGAGGCTTTCGACACGGGCGGGCTCCTCTGCGGCGGATTTCGTCATCAGTACCGCAGCTGAAATAGTTTGTATATGCTTGTATATGTAACTTGATCTGATAGCCTCGAAACTGATGCCGAAGCCGACACCGACCAGGAGGATCACATGCGCAATGCTTCTCTCTTCGATCTCTCCGGCAGGAAGGCGCTTGTCACCGGCGCCAGTCGCGGCATCGGGCGCAGCATCGCCGAAGCGCTGAGCGCGGCCGGCGCCGACGTTGCGGTCGCGGCGCGCAGCCTCGCTTCGCTGGAGGACACCGTGGCAGCCATCCGCGCCGCCGGCGGGGTGGCGCATGCCATCGCGCTCGATGTCACCGATGTCGGCCGCTGCCGCGCAGCCACCGACGAGGCGGCCGGCCTGCTTGGCGGCCTCGACATTCTCGTCAACAATGCCGGCGTGGAAGAGGTTCGGCCCTCGCTCGATGTCGACGAGGCGCTGTGGGACAGGATCGTCGACACGAATCTCAAGGGAGCGTTCTTCTGCGCCCAGGCCGCCGCGCGACAGATGCGGGACGCCGGGCGGCCTGGCGCCATCATCAACCTGTGCTCGCTGACATCCGAAGTCGGAATCCCCACGGCGGTGCCGTATGGCTCGTCGAAGTCGGGCCTGCTCGGCATGACGCGGGCGCTTGCGGCGGAGTGGGCGGAGCTTGGCATAAGGGTCAATGCGATCGCACCGGGCTATTTCAGGACAGCGATGACTGATGTTTTCTACAGCAACGAGGCATGGCAGCACTCCATGCTGGCCAAGATCCCGCAGCGCCGTTTCGGCGACCTCCACGACCTGCACGGCATCGCGGTGTTCCTCGCTTCGGATGCGGCAGCCTACATAACCGGCCAGTCCATCCCGGTCGATGGCGGCTTTCTCGCCTCGATCTGATCTTGCGGTTTGTCTGCGTCGTTTCGATCGGAAGGATGATGGAAAAATTGCTGGCGACCATCATACATACATGTATATACTTTTGCCCGAGTGAAGCCTCTCGATGGCTTTGATCCTTGTCCCGGGTCGACCTGTCGGCCTGCAGAACTATGGCCGATCAGCGCCAACCGTCATTGCGTTCCAAGAGTTCCAGGAGAACGAGCAGCCATGTCCGACATCAGCTTCCATGATTTGTCATCCATCGATGCCGACCAGCGCGCCAGTCTGCTGAAGCGCGCCGAGGCCGATCTGACGGTCTTCGTCGAGAAGGTCCGGCCGATCATCCAGGCCGTCAAGGACGAAGGCGACGCCGCCTTGATCCGCTTTGCCAGGGAACTCGACAAGGCCAATGTCGCCGAGGGCGAACTGCAGGTGTCGGAAGCCGAGTTCGATGCGGCATTCGACAAGGTCGAAAAGGATGTCGTCGAGAGCATCCAGTTCGGCATCGACAACATCAGGCATTTCCATGAGGAGCAGAAGCCGGAAACGATGTGGCTCAAGGAAGTCCGGCCGGGGGCCTATGCCGGCGACCGGTACACGCCGATCGCGTCCGTTGCGCTCTACGTGCCGCGCGGCAAGGGCGCCTTTCCGTCGGTGACGATGATGACATCGGTGCCGGCGGTGATTGCCGGCGTGCCGCAGATCGCTATCGTGACGCCGCCGACATCGGATGGTTCGGTGGATGCCGCAACGCTCGTCGCCGCGCGCCTCGCTGGCGTGGGGACCGTCTACAAATGCGGCGGCGCGCAAGCGGTCGCCGCCGTCGCCTACGGCACGGAAACGGTGAAGCCCGCGCTCAAGATCGTCGGCCCCGGCAGCCCGTGGGTGGTGGCGGCCAAGAGTGTGCTGTCGTCGGTCATCAACACAGGCCTTCCAGCCGGTCCGTCGGAAGCGATCATCTTTGCCGATGACAGCGTCGACGGCGGCCTTGCCGCGCTCGACCTGTTGATCGAAGCCGAGCACGGGCCGGATTCCTCGGCCTATCTGGTGACGCACAGTCGCAAGGTCGCCGAAGCCGCATTGGCTGCAATCCCGGAGCACTGGTCGCGGATGACCGAGCAGCGTGTGGAGTTCTCACGCGCGGTGCTGACCGGCAAGCGCGGCGGCATCGTGCTGACGGCGTCGCTGGAAGACAGCTACCGCTTCATCAACGACTATGCGCCCGAGCACCTCGAGATCCTGTCGAAGGAGCCGTTCGCGCATCTCGGGCGTATCACCGAGGCGGCCGAAATCCTGATGGGTCCGCACACGCCGGTGACGCTGGCCAACTTCGTTCTCGGACCCAATGCGGTGCTGCCGACTAGCCGCTGGGCGCGAACCTACGGGCCGCTTTCGGTGACGGATTTCGTCAAGCGTTCGTCGGTCGGCTATGTCACCTCGGCCGCCTATCCGGAACTCGCCCTGCACGCCCGCAGGCTCGCCCGTTATGAAGGGTTCAGTTCGCATGAGAACGCGGTCTCGGAGATCCGCGACCGCTACCTCGCCGGCTGAGCGGACACGATCGCGATGAAGGCCGCTCGACTCTATGGACCTGGTGACCTGCGCGTCGAGGATATCGCCGCGCCGGGCGCGCCGGATGCCGGCTGGGTGAAGCTCAGGGTCGACGCTGCCGGCATTTGCGGCTCGGACCTGCACAATTTCCGCACGGGCCAATGGATAAGCCGATCGCCTTCGACGGCCGGCCATGAGCTGGCCGGCACGGTGACCGCCATCGGCGCGGGCGTCGACACCGTCGCCATCGGCGACAGGGTGGTCGCCGATTCCCGGTTCTGGTGCGGAGACTGCGCGCAATGCCAAGCCGGCAGGCGGCATCTCTGCGCGTCGCTGGGCTTCGTGGGGGAGATCTGCGACGGCGGATTTGCCGAACAGGCGGTGCTGCCCGCACGGCTTTTGCATATCATCGATGCCGGGCTCGACGAGCGGGTCGCGGCGATGGCCGAGCCGCTGGCGGTGGCGCTGCACGCGGTGCGGCGCCTGCCGAAGACGGCAGGCGCGGTGCTGGTCGTCGGCTGCGGGCCTATCGGCGGTCTTGCCGCGCTGCTGCTGTCGCGAACCCTCGCCGGCACCGTGCTCGTCGCCGACCGCAACCAGGTCCGCTGCACCCGAGTGGCGCAGGTGACCGGTGCGACGATCGTAGATCTGAACCGGGATGCCATTGCCGCCGCAACCGCCAATGCCCCTTTGCTCGCGGCCGTCGAGGCGACCGGCAGCATCGCTGCACTCAATCAGTTGCTCGGCGTTCTCGATCCCGGCGGCACGCTCGCCATGGTTGGCATCTTCCATGGCCGCCTCGACATCGATCCCAACATGCTGGTCGAACGCGAAATCGGGTTGCTGGGATGCCATGCCTTTGCCGACGAACTGCCCGAGGCCGTGCGGATGCTGGGCGACCTGAGCGAACCGCTGCTGGCGCTGATCGACCAGGAGATCGGCCTCGATGAGGTTCCCGCCGCCTATCAGCGGCTGCTGGCGGGTCGCAGCGACGGCTTGAAAACAATCATCCGCATGCCGCAACCTGTCGAGCAGTCGTGATTTCCGATAAATCGCCGGAAAGGACTTTTGAAATGATCACTTTGCCGGATACGGCCAGCCCTCTCTACGAGAAGGTGAAGGACTACATCCTGGCGAACATCGGAACGGGCCGGTGGGGCAAGGATCGCAAGCTGCCGTCCGAAAATGAGTTGGTGGCGTCGCTCGGCGTGTCGCGGATGACGGTTCACCGGGCCCTCAGGGAGCTGACCTCGGCGGGGTTTCTGATCCGGCTGCAAGGTGTGGGAACCTTCATCGCGCCACCACGGCCGCAATCGACGCTGATCGAGATCAACAACATCGCAGCCGAGATTGTCGAGCGCGGCAACAGGCATCGCTCCGAAGTCCTCGTCCTCGAAACCATCATGCCGACAAAGGAGCTGGCGCTGTCGTTCGAGTTCGCAAAGCGTGTCTCGATCTATCATTCGGTCGTCGTCAATTTCGAGAATGATTTGCCGGTGCAGCTGGAAGAGCGCTTCGTCAACCCAAGCCTCATCCCCGATTATGACAAGCAGGATTTTTCGAAGACGGCGACCTATGACTACCTCATGCAGAAAACCCCGGTGACCGAGGTCGAGCATATCATTTCGGCGATCCCGGCCGATGCCGAGACGGCGCGACATCTGGGCATCGACGTCGGTGCCTGCTGCCTTTTCCTGCACCGTCGGACGTGGACGGGCGCGGTGGTGGCGACGATCAGCAAGCTGACTTATGCCGGCAGCCGCTACTCGCTCGGCAGCCGTTATTCCCCCTCCAAAAACAGCTGATGGCAATGGGCGAATGCAGCCGGAGAGGTTCTGCTGTCAATGTATATACATGTACTGATGAGAATGATTTCGCCCTCGGCGGACGAACTGGCTGGAAGGAGCAACAGATGACGCCGATACCGAGCCGCACGGCGCGGATCCGGGCGCTCGCGCAGCATGATGTTGCCGAAGCGCAAAGCGCGCTGGCGGCGCTGCTGGGCGACCTGTTCGCGATGCGCCCCCGCAATGTGCGCATCAATTTCGACAAATACAGCCTCAATTCCCTGAACGGCTTCTTCGAAGACGACGGCAAGGCCTACTTCTTCAAGTTCCATCAGGAGGAACGGGAAGAGGCGATGACGGGCGAGTACTACCGCGCCGAGATCCTGTCGCGCGCTGGCCTGCCGGTCGATCAGCCGGTGCACATGTCGGCTCAGCCCGGCGAGCAGATCCTTGTCTATCACCGCCGCACGGATCCGAGATTTTCGGATGTGCTGTTCGCGCTGGATGCCCGGGATGATTCCGAGAAACGGCGTGAAGCGGTTCTCGCCGAGCGCGACCTGTCGGCCAGGCTGCTCAAGGTCTATCTGGAGACGCTGCATCCCGTGACTGTCGAGGACGTAGCGGCGGAGCCGATCCACAGGCTGTTTCATGAGCGCCTGATCGATGCCGACACACGCTTGTCGCCAGGCGGCCGGCTGGCCGACTTCTATGTCGGCAAGCCGTTCGTCTTTCCTGGTGCTGAGCTGGATTGGGATCAATTTTCCCGGCTGAAATTCGTCATCAACGGCCAGCGCTATGCCAGCAGCGTCGGTGAGCTTTTCGATGCCGCGGCAGTGCGCTTGCGGTCGGACCGGCTTGCCGATGCCGGCGGCGTGGTCGCGCATGGCGACGCCCACAACGCCAATGTCTGGTACACGGCGAAGGCGGGGAGGGCGGAACTGTCCTTCTTCGATCCCGCCTTTGCCGGCTCGCATATCCCGACGCTGCTGGCGGAGGTGAAGGCGACGTTCCACAACATCTTCGCCCATCCGTTCTGGCTCTATGATCCGGCGGCCGCGACCGAGGCATTCCGCGCCCAGGCGCGGCTGGACGGAAACCTGCTCCATGTCGACACCGACTGGGACCTGAGCCCTGTCCGCCGCGATCTGCTGGAGGTCAAGGCGACAGCGCTGTGGCAGCCATTGCTGCTGGAGCTCAAACGGCGCGGCATGCTTCCGGTCGATTGGCGCGCGGTGCTGCGGGCGGGCCTTTTCTTGTCGCCGACGCTGGTCATGAACCTGCGCGCCGGCGCGCGCAGCCACACGCCGGTCTCCTCCCTCATTGCCTTTTCAGTCGCCGTCATGGTCGGTAGCGAGCCCGTTGCCGGGGCCGATCGGGTGACCGCTTTCCTCGACCGGATCGATCCGGAAAAGCGTGAAAATTGAGTCTTTCCAACTTGTATATGCATGTATGTATTTTAGCCTTGACATCCGCTCCCGCTGACGCTGAAATATCCTCGCACTTCACCATGAAGTGGCAGGTAAGACGCCGAGGCACAGTGCCGCAAGAGCAGAAACCCGCAGTCTCACCAGACCGGCTACCTGGGTTAGAAAAAGCGGTCTGATCATCAAGGGGAACAAAGATGATGCGTAACCTAACAGGACAATTTCGCGCGCTCGTGATGGCCGCCGCCATCGGGCTCGCCGCTGCCCCGGCAGCCCACGCGGCCGATGCGGCCATTCCCACCACGCCCGAGGCAGGATCGTTCAAGATCGGCATCGAGCCGTGGCTTGGCTATGGCCAATGGCATGTCGCAGAGGCCAAGGGCCTGTTCAAGACAAACGGGCTGAGCGACGTCCAGATCGTCAATTTCGCCGAGGACAAGGACATCAACGCAGCACTTGCAAGCGGCCAGCTCGACGCCGCCAACATCGCCACCCACACGGCGATGGGCATGGTGGCGGCCGGCCTGCCCGTGAAGATCGTGCTGCTGCTCGACGTCTCCATGACCGCCGACGCCATCATCGCCGGCAAGGACGTCACCTCCATCGCGGACCTCAAGGGCAAGCAGGTCGCCTTCGAGGAAGGCACGACGAGCGACATCCTGCTCAAATACGCACTCGCCAGGAACGGCATGTCGATCGACGACGTGAAGCCGGTTCCGATGCCGGCGTCCGACGCCGGCAGCGCCTTGATCGCCGGCCAGGTGCCGGTCGCGGTGACCTATGAACCCTACCTCACCGTCGCCATGGCGCAGAACAAGGATCTCAAGCTGCTGTTCACCGCCGGCGAGGATCCCGGCCTGATCAGCGACGTGCTGGTGGTGCGTGACGAGGTGATCAAGTCGCGACCCGGCCAGGTGCTGGCCATGATCAAGAGCTGGGACGCGGCGCTCAAGGATTACAATGCCGACACGCCCGGCGGCCGCGCCATCATCGCCAAGGCCGTCGGTTCGGACGTCAAGGACCTCAACACCGCCTTTGATGGCGTGCGCTACTATTCGCTCGCCGAAAACAAGACGGCGCTGACCGGCGACTTCACCACCAAGACCTTCGCCGATGTCGAAGCCGCCGCCAAGAACGCCAAGCTGCTGCAGGCCGACGTGACGCCGGAGCAGATGATCGACCCGTCCTTCGTCAAGGCGGCGGAATGACCAAGGCCGGATCGCGGTGGTGACGCAGATGCCCGGGGAGCGTCCCGCTCAAACGGATCCGGCTCGTCCTACATCGGAGCCGGTCACGAAACCGGCGAGGCGCCGCCGATCCTCCGGGATCGGCGTGCCCATCGCCAGGTCGCGCTTCCTGACCATCGCGGTGGCCGTCTTTGTCGGGCTCGGCCTTGCCTGGTGGGCGGCGACCGGACTGGGATTGGTAAAGGCGATCTTCCTGCCGTCGCCGGGCAGTGTCGCTATGCAGATCGCCAAGCTCGCGGCCGACGGCACGTTGTGGCTGGACCTCAAAGCCTCGATGTACCGCATTTCCATCGGCTTCCTCATCGCCTCGGCCCTGTCGATACCGATCGGCGTGCTGATTGGCAGTTTCCGCTCCTGGGAAGCGGCCATCGAGCCGCTGGTGGATTTCATCCGCTACATGCCGGTCGTCGCTTTCGTGCCGCTCTCCATCCTGTGGGCGGGCACCGGCGATTCGCAGAAGTTCCTGATCATCTTCATCGGCACCTTCTTCCAGCAGGTGCTGATGATCATGGACAATGTGAAACGGGTTCCCGCCGATTTCATCGGCCTTGGGCGCACGCTCGGCCTGCCGGACCGCAAGATCCTGACGCGCATCGTCGTGCCCAGTGCCTTGCCGGGCATCTGGGATACGCTGCGCATCAGCCTGGGCTGGGCATGGACCTGGCTGGTACTGGCCGAACTTGTCGCCGCGACATCGGGGCTGGGCTATCGCATCACCGTGTCGCAGCGCTATTTCCAGACCAACACCATCATCGGCTACATTCTGCTGCTTGGCCTGCTCGGCCTCATCACCGACCAGGTGATGAAGGCGTTGGAAAGGGTGCTGTTCAAGCAAGAGGGCCGCTCGCAATGAGGTCCAGCCGATGAGCCCCCCCAAATTGCGGATCGCGGGTCTGCACAAGAGTTTCGGCACCAGCGAGCGGCGCACGGAAGTGCTGCGCGACATCAACCTTGATCTTGCCGACAACGAGTTTGTCTCCCTGGTCGGCACGTCGGGCTGCGGCAAGAGCACGCTGCTGTCGATCGTGGCCGGGTTGCAGGACTTCGACGCCGGCGATCTCAGCATCGATGGCGCGCCGATCCTGCAGCCGGGTCTCGACCGTGGTGTCGTCTTCCAGTCCTACACGCTGCTTCCCTGGCTGACGGCGCGGCAGAACATCGAGTTTGCCCTCAAGGCCGCCGGTTACGATCGCTCGACCTGCCGCAGGATCGCGCTGGAGCATCTCGAACTCGTCAAGCTCTCCGGTAGCGCCGACCGCTATCCGGCCGAACTCTCGGGCGGCATGAAACAGCGCGTCGCCATTGCGCGTGCGCTTTCCTATCGCCCCAAGATGCTGTTGATGGACGAGCCCTTTGGCGCGCTCGATGCCTTGACCCGACACCAGATGCAGGAACTGCTGACGCAGATCTGGGAGGAACACAGGTTGACCGTCCTGTTTGTCACCCATGACGTGGAGGAGGCCGTCTATCTGTCGGACCGGATCGTCGTCATGGGCATCGGTCCGGGGCGCATCACGCAGACCTTCAACGTCGATATCGAGCGCCCGCGCCGCGAAGAGGTGATGGAAAGCCCTGCATTCATGGATCTGCAACGCGGCGTGCATAAGGCCATTCGCGAGGGCTCAAAACGCCCCGAAATGGCGTAGGCGCCCGCGGTCACTTGCCGGCTCTCGGGGCACCAATCACGTCGCCTTGCCGACTGCCGCTTCCAGTTCCATCTCGCCTTCCGAAATGTCGTCGAAGGAGGCGTAGTTCATGTTGTAGAGGCGGGCGTAGAGGCCTTTCCTTGCCATCAGCTGTTCGTGGTTGCCGCTTTCGACGATCTCGCCGTTCTGCAAGACGATGATGCGGTCGGCGCCGCGGATGGTGGCCAGACGATGGGCGATGACCAGCCCGGTACGGCCTTCCAGCAGGGTGATCAGCGCCTTCTGGATCAGCATCTCGGTGTAGGAATCGATGCTGGCCGTGGCTTCGTCGAGCACCAGGATCTTTGCATCGGCGACGAGTGCGCGCGCAAAACTGATCAGCTGGCGCTGGCCGAGCGAGAGATTGCCGCCGCGCTGCTCGAGTTCGGTGTCGTAGCCATCGGGCAGGTTCTCGATGAAATCGTGCGCGCCGACGGCAAGTGCTGCGCGCACCACCTCTTCGCGGCTGGCTGATGTCTTGTGATAGCGGATGTTTTCCAGCACCGAGCCGGAGAACAGGAACGGCTCCTGCAGCACCATCGCGACCTGGTCGCCGAGCGAATCCTGCGTGAGGTCGCGCACATCATGGCCGCCGACCAGGACCTCACCCGACCAGACGTCGTAGAAGCGGTGCACCAGCGCCATCGAGCTCGACTTGCCCGACCCGGTCGGGCCGACAAGGGCTACGGTCTCGCCCGGATTGACGCGAAAGGAGATGTTCTTCAGCACCGGCTGGTTCGGCCTATAGCCGAAGGTGACGTTCCTGAACTCGACCGAGCCGTCCATGTCGCGCGACAGCGCCACCGCACCTTGCCTGTCGCTGACGTCGACCGGCACGTCGAGCACTTCGGAGATGCGCTGGCCCGAAGCCATGGCACGCTGCATGACGCTGTATTGCATGGTCAGCGAGCGGATCGGGTCGAAGAAGCGCTGGATATAGAACAGGAACGCCACCATGACGCCGATGTCGAGGCTGTGCGAGAGCACCATCGAACCGCCGACGACAATGACGGTGGCCATGGCGATGCCGGTCAGCGTGTCGACGATCGGCACCATCACCTGCGCGTATTTCGCCGAGGTCAGATGGGCATTGAGATTGGCCAGCACCTTCTCGTCGTAAAGGTCGAAATTGACGTGCTGGCGCTCCAGGCTCTGCACCGTGCGCACGCCATGAATGCCTTCGGCCAGCGCGCCGTTGGCGATCGAATTGGTCTCGTGCGCGGCCATGAAGGCGACCTTGGCGCGCGGCAGCCAGAACAGGCGCACGATGAACAGCACCGGCATGGTCGACAGCGTCAGCAGGCCGAGCCGGAAATCGAGCCACAAAAGCACGCTGACGATACCGAACAACAGCACGATGTCGCCCACCGACATGACAGATGTCTCGAGGAATTCCTGCATTGAATTGACGTCGCCCTGCAGGCGCGACATCAGCCGGCCGACCTCGGTCTTGTCCATGAAGCTCAGCGAGACCCGTTGCAGGTGGCTGAACATGGCGCGGCGCAGGTCGGACAGCACATTCTCGGCCACCTTGCCGACGACGCTTTCCTGCACATAGCTGGCGGCGTAGTTGATGAGGATGATCACCGTGAAAGTGATGATCGCGGCGATCATCACCGACTGGTCGAGCCTGCCCGCCGTCATGCCGTGGTCGATGGCGTAGCGGATGACCAGCGGGATCGCCAATTGCGTCAGCGTGAACACCAGAACCGCGGCGACCGAGATGAAGATCCGGCTCTGATACGGCTTCACGAAGCTCCAGATGCGCCTGACGATGCGCGGGTCGTAGGCCTTGCCGAAGACCTCTTCCTCGTCACGATGCGAGCCGACCACGGCTTTTGTTGGCCGGCCGCTGGTGTCTTCCTTGTCGTCGTCGCTTTGTGTCGACATCACGCGGCTCTATCTCTTTAGTTTTGACGCAATTCCCAAGGGAAAGCGCTACGCGCTTTTCCCGGGAAAACCGGTTTCCACTTTTCCTGGAATTGCTCCCGCCACGACAGGCCGGTCATCGTCCGGCCGCAGCTGCAAATCGTAGAGCGCGCGATAGCGGCCACTGAGCGCCAGCAGTTCCTCATGCGTGCCGCGCTCGACGATCCGGCCGCCTTCGACGAACAGGATCTGGTCGGCATGCATCAGCGAACTCAGCCGGTGCGAGATGATCAGCGTGACGCGATCCTTGGCGAAGCGCTTCATGGCCGCCCGGATGCGCTGCTCGGTGCCGGCGTCGATGGCCGCGGTCGAATCGTCGAAGACCAGCACCGATGGCCGTAGCATCAGGCTGCGAGCGATGGTCAGGCGCTGCCGCTGGCCGCCGGAAAGCGAGGCGCCGCGTTCGCCGACGACCGTGGTATAGCCCGCCGGGAGCCCGATGATGTAGTTGTGCAGCTGGGCGTACTCGGCGGCCTGTCCGATGCGGGTCTCGCGCGCCCAGGGATTGCCGTAGGCGATGTTGTTCTCGATCGAGGTGGTGAACAGGAACGCGTCCTGCTGCACGACGCCGACGGCCTTGCGCAGCGATTGCAGCGTCACCTCACGGATGTCCTGGCCGTCAATGGTGATCTTGCCCGAGGTGACGTCGTAGAAGCGCGGGATCAGGTGCGCGATGGTCGACTTGCCGCTGCCCGGCGGGCCGACAAGGCCGATGGTCTCGCCGGACCTCGCCTCGAAGGAGATGCCGGACAGCGTCGGGCGGTCGCCCGCGCCCTCATAGCGGAAGCCGACATTGTCGAAGCGCAGCACGCCGTCGGTGACGACGAGGTCCTTGGCACCGGGCGCGTCCTCGATGTCTAGCTCGGCATCGAGCAGTTCGAACAGGCGGGTGCCGCAGGTCGAGGCGCGCGCGAAGGAATTGACCATCAGGCCGAGCTGGCGCACCGGCATCTGCAGGATGGTCATGAAGGTGAGGAACTGGGCCAGCGTGCCGACGCTGATCTGGCCTGCGATCACCTTCTGGCCGCCGAACCAGAGCACCAGGCCCATGGCGGCCAGGAACGAGAAGTTCATGGCGCTGGTGTTCGAGACGCGGATGTCGACGCGCTGATTGGCAAGCTCCAGCGCCGACAGCTTGGCGCGGTCGAATTTTTCCAGCTCATGCCGCTGTGCCGCGAAGGCCCGCACGACGCGGATGCCGCCGAGATTCTCATCCATCACCCGGCTCAGCACCGAGAGGCGCTCCTGCAAAGTCAGCCAGGTGCTGCGCAACGCCAGCTGGGTGACCGAGGACCGCCAGGCGACGAACGGCACAAAACTCAGGCTGAGCAGCCCGAGCACGAGATCGGTGCTGATCAGGAGATAGGCGCCGACGCCGATCAGCACGCCGAGCAGCACGACGCGCAGGATGCCGGTGGAAAAGAACATGCGCACGCCGTCGAGATCGAGCAGGCCGAGCGTGATGAGATCGCCGGTATGGACCCTGTCGTGGTAGGCGAAGCTCAGGCGCTGGATCTTCTCATAGAAAGCCAGGCGCAGTTCATAGCCGGTGCGGTGGCCGACGGCCTCGCCATAGTAGTTCTGCGCCATGGTGAAGAGGCCGCGCAGGATGCTGACGACGAGCAGCGTCAGCGCCGTGTTCCACAGCGCCTGTTCCGCGGCAGCACCGGCGCCCGCGGCCATCACGCCCTGCGCCTGGTCGATGGCGCGTCCCAGCAGGCGCGGGATGAAAAGCTGCAGCGTCGCCGCGATGAAGGTCGAGACGATGGTGATGGCGACCTGCCAGGGATGGCGCAGCGTCATGCGCACGATGCGGAGCAAGGTGCTGAGGCCCTTGCCCCAGGAGGCTTCCGCCACATGGGCAAACGATTTGCCGCGCTCCGGCGCGCCGCCGATTGCTTGCGTGTTCAAGGAAAATATCCAAGCCAATCCGGACGTTAGCCCAGACTAATAAAGCAGACTCAATTCAGATGGCGCAATGTTACGCGTGTCCGAGTTGGCCGTTCAAGAGCCAATTCCGACATCGCACTGCCTGAACGGAAACGTGCCGCTCTGCGGACCTTCGGACTGCTGTCGAGCCGTTCAAAAACCCTGGCCGTGCCGCCAGCAGGCAATCTGGTGGCCGGCTGCGACCTCTCTGGCTGATGGTTTCGCCTTTCGGCAGTCGGGCAGGACTAGGGGGCAGCGGTCGGCGAAGGAGCATCCCGTATTCGGGATGCCAACGGCCTCGATCTCGATGGGAGCGGATGTCTTTGGCTCGACCTCATTGGAGGACGCGGCCAGAAGCAGCTCGGTATAGGGGTGATTGGGGCCTTGGAAAATCTGGTCGGAGGAACCGGTTTCGACGAGGTGGCCGCGATAGAGCACGCCGATCCTGTCGGCCATGTAGCGCACGACCCTGAGGTCGTGGCTGATGAACAGATAGGTCGTGTCCTTGTCGCGCTGCAGGTCGTTGAGCAGGTTGAGGACGGTCGCCTGGACGGAGACGTCGAGGGCGGAGGTGGGTTCGTCGAGCACGACGACCTTCGGCACGCCGGCGAAGGCGCGCGCTATGGCCGCCCGTTGCCGCTGGCCGCCGGACAGCGATCGCGATTTCTGTTCGGCCGTGATGCCGGCGAGGCGAACCGAGGCCAGCAGGTCGCTGACGCGCGCTCTCACCTCGCTCCGGCGCAGGCCGGCGAGCCGGCGCAGCGGGCGGCCGAGGATTCTGCCGATCCGCTGGCGCGGATTGAGCGTGCGGTCCGGCGACTGGAAGACCATCTGCACGTCGCGCCGTTCGGCAAGGTTCCTCTTCTCGACGCGCGGCGCGACTGTCCTGCCGAACAGCTCGACCGATCCGGCATCAGGCGTCTGCAGGCCGGTGACGATCCGTGCCAGGGTCGACTTGCCGGAACCGGACTCGCCGATCAGCCCGAAGGTTTCGCCCTGGCAGATGTCGAGATCGACGTGGTGCAGCACTGGCTGGCTGCCGAAGGCATGGCTGACGTCCTTGCAGGCGATCGCGATCCGGCGCTCTTGGGGCGCGCCGGCGTCTTCATCCTGGACAGCCGGGTGCGGTGGCAGGTCGGGTCTATCGGTCTCCGCCAGCCTTCCATCCCGCTTGGTGTAGTTGATGGCCGGGATCGAGGCGATGAGCGCCTTTGTGTAGGCATGAGAAGGATTGTCGAAGACATCGCCGGCGGCGCCGCTTTCGACCACCGTGCCCGACTGCATCACCGCCACCCGGTCGCAGGAGCGGCGGATCATGTGGATGTCGTGGCTGATCAAAAGGATGCTGGTTTTGTGATCCTTGCGGAGGTCATGCAGGATGGCGATGATCTCGGACTGGACGCTGGCGTCGAGCGCCGTCGTCGGCTCGTCCAGCACCAGCAGCGACGGGTCGAGCGCAATCGCAATGGCAATGTTGGCGCGCTGCTGCATGCCGCCGGAGAGTTCGTGCGGATAGAGCCCCAGCACACGCTCCGGATGGCTGACCCGGACACGGCCGAGCAGTTCGGCGGCACGCTCGCGCGCCTCGTCGAGGCGCACCGGGCGGTGGCGCATGATCGTCTCGGTGATCTGGCGGCCGATCGTCATGCTTGGATTGAGCGCCGCGCCCGGGTGCTGGTAGACGGCGGCGATGTGATTTCCCCTGAGCTGGCGCAGCTGCTCGGCGGAAAGGTCGCGGATTTCCCGGCCCTGGAATTCCAGCGCTGACGCCGCGATGTGGGCGTTCTTCGGCAGATATCGCAATATGGCGAGCGCCACCGAGCTTTTGCCCGATCCGGACTCGCCGACCAGGCCGAGCGCTTCGCCTTCGCCGATGTGCAGCGACACGCCGCTGACGGCGGGATGTGATCCCTTGCGCCCGTCATAGGCGATGGACAGCTGGTCTACGTTCAGAACCGAGGAGGACATGGGGACTTGAAACCACTTTCTTCGAGGGCTGCGATCGAGGGCAATCGCTTCCGCTTTCGCAATGCATTATCTCTATAAAATTACTCGGATTAAGCCCGAGCGCAATCTACCTTTCTCGCATCAGCAGAGATTGTCGCCGCTTGCCGAGGCAGCGCGATGGTCTCCGGAGCAGATCTGGAAGGAGGCCTTCATGGCTCGAGACCACATGATCCTCAGCGCTTTTTTCTTCAACCCGCAGGGCGATCATCGGATGTCGTGGCGGCATCCGCGGGCACCGGGCCGGGAAGTGCTGGACTTCGAATTCTATCGCGATCTCGTGCAGGCGGCCGAGCGCGCCAGGATCGACACGATCTTCGTCGCCGACCACGTTTCGATCTGGGATTCGGTCAAGAGCGGCGTCGCCCACTACGCCAATGCCCGCCTCGAACCGCTGACGCTGTTGTCGGCGCTGGCCGGTGTGACCAAGCATATCGGCCTGATCACCACGGCGTCGAGCTCCTACAGCGAGCCCTACAATGTGGCGCGCATGTTTGCCTCGCTCGACCACATCAGCAAGGGCAGGGCGTCGTGGAACGTCGTCACCTCGGCCATGGACGAGGAAGCGCGCAATTTCGGCCGCGACGGCAATATCGAACATGCATTCCGCTACGAGCGCGCGGCCGAATTCCTCGATATCGTCAAGGCGCTGTGGGACAGCTGGGAAGACGAGGCGCTGCTGATCGACAAGGCGTCAGGCTATTTCGCCGACCCCGACAAGGTCCATCCCATCGATCACAAGGGCAAGCATTTCAAGGTGCGCGGCCCACTCAACGTTTCGCGGCCGCCGCAAGGCCATCCGCTGATCGTCCAGGCCGGATCGTCCGAGGACGGCAAGAACTTCGCCACCGCCCAGGCCGATGCGCACTTCGCCATTTACAGCACCAAGGAGGATGGCATCAAATATCGTCAGGATATCAACGAGCGCCTCGCCCGCCATGGCAGGCGGCCGGAGAGTTTCAAGATCCTGCCCGGCATCCTGCCGATCGTCGCGGCTTCAGAGGCGGAAGGCCGGGAAAAGCAGGAGTATCTGCAGACCTTGCTGCCCGATCAGGTCGGCATCGACCTTCTGTCCAGCTGGAGCGGGCTGGACCTGTCGGTGTTCCCGCCGGACGGGCCGCTGCCGCCGCTGCCGGACGAAAGCACCTTCAATGGCGGGCGCACCTCGCTCAACCGCGTCAAGCAGTGGGCGAAGCAGAATCTCAGCCTGCGCGAGATCGCCCGCAAGCTCGCCAACAGCGGTTCGGTGCCGACCGTCGCCGGCACGCCGGTACAGATCGCCGACCAGTTGCAGGACTGGTTCGTGTCGGGTGCCGCCGACGGCTTCAACTTGATGTTCCCGCTGCTGCCCGAGGATTGGGTGAACTTCGCCGAACAGGTGGTGCCGGAGCTGCAGCGCCGCGGCGTATTCCCGACCGAATACGCGCCGGGAACGTTGCGCGACCGCTTCGGCCTGGCGCGGCCCGCCAACCGCTTCGCCGAACAGCGCGACAATGCGCGCGCCGTGTCCTGACCGGGAGAACGACCATGACCGTCGCACCAAGATTGCAGCCGCGCGAAGCAACCGCGCCGCGGCTCGTCAATGTCCTGCACAGCCCCAAGCGCGTGCGCGTCAAATTCGGCGGCCGCACCATCGCCGACAGCCGCAATGTGCTGGTGCTGCGCTCCAACCATTTTCTGCCGATCTATTTCTTCCCGCCGTCGGCGGTCGATCCATCGGTGCTGAAACCCTCGCTGCATCGCGAACCGCACCCGGTCGGTGGCGAGACCGCCTATTGGGACATCGACAGCGGCGACAGACGGAGCGCCAACGCCGCCTGGTCGTTCGTCTCGCCGCCGGATGAAAACCTGTCGCCGCTGGCCGGGCGCATCGCCTTCACCTGGAAGGCCGTCGACCAATGGTTCGAGGAGGAAGAGGAAGTCTTTGTCCATGCCCGCGATCCCTATGCACGCATCGATGTGCTGCAAAGCTCGAGCCACGTGCAAATCTGGTTCGACGGCGAGCCGATCGCCGATAGCCATCGTCCGGTGCTGCTGTTCGAGACGCATCTGCCGACGCGTTTCTATCTGCCGGCGGAAGACATCCGGCTGGAGCGGCTGACGGCGTCCGTCACAACGACGCGATGTCCCTACAAGGGCATCGCCTCCTACTGGTCCGGCCTGCTGAGCGACGGAACGGTGCGCCCGGACATCGCCTGGAGCTACCGGGATCCCATAGAGGAAATGCCGAAGATCAAGGGCCTCATCGCCTTCTATCCGCAGGCCGTCGACCGCATCCATCTCGACGGCGAACCCGTCGCATAGCTTTTCAATCTTCATTTCAAAGCAGGGGTTTAACATGACCAAACGCAGAGATATCGACGCACTTCGCAACCTGTCGGGAGACATCTGGAATGTCGCCGTCGACGAATATCAGGGTGGCTTTCTCAAACGCCGCGATCTCCTGAAATATGCGGGACTGCTCGGCCTGACCGGGTTTGCCGTCTCGCACGGGCTGGGAGCCGCCCGCGCCGCGGGCGCCACAGGCGGCACGGTTCGTGTCGGGCTTGGCCAGCCGACCAAGGCGATCGATCCGGTTTCGGTGACCGATCCGGCCAGCATCGGGGTGATCAGCCAGGTCGGCGAGTATCTGATCCTCGACGACCCGAAGGACGGGCTGCAGCCGAAGCTCGCTTTGTCCTGGGAGGCCGACGAGACGGCCAGCCGCTGGACCTTCAAATTGCGGCAAGGGGTGAAATTCCACGATGGCCGCGCGGTCACCGCTAGGGATGTGGTGGCGAGCTTCGAGCGGCTGGTCGATCCGGCCAGCGGCTCGTCGGCCCTGTCGGCCTACAAGGGCATCCTGTCCAAGGGCGGCGCCAAGCTGGTCGACGACGAAACCGTCGCCTTCGATCTCGATGGTCCGAACAGCAACTTCCCCTTCTATGTCTCCTCCGACGTCTACAATGCCGTCATCCTACCGGCCGACTATGCCGGTGATTTCGAGAAGACTTTCAACGGCACCGGCCCGTTCAAGCTCGAATCCTTCCGCCCCAAGCAAGGCGCCAGCTTCGTGCGCAATGAGGATTACTGGGGCGACAAGGCGCTGCCCGACCGGGTCGAAATCAAGTTCTTCGACGACGAGCAGGCCCAGGTGCTGGCGCTGCAAGCCGGCCAGCTCGACGTCATCCCGAGCACGACGCGCCTGGAACTGGCTATTGAGGGCAATCCCAATTTCAAGCTGCTGAGCGTGCAGGCAAGCTCGCATGACCAGGTGCATCTGCGCACCGACCAGGCGCCGTTCACCGACAAGCGCATCCGCCGTGCGCTGGCGCTCACCATCGACCGCGAGGCGGTGGTCAAAGGTCTGCTGAAGGGCCGCGCCATCGTCGGCAACGACACCCCGTTCGCGCCGATCTTCCCCTCGGCCGATCCGTCGGTGCCACAGCGCAAGCAGGACATTGCCGAGGCCAAGCGGCTGCTTGGCGAGGCGGGTGTGCCGAACGGCTTCGAGGTGACGCTGACCACCGAACGCGCCTATGACATTCCCGACTACGCGGTGATCATCCAGAACTTCGCCAAGAAGGCCGGCATCGACGTCAAGCTCAATGTCTTGCCACAGGATGCCTATTACGGCTCGGCGACCTTCGGCAGTTCGCCATGGCTGGATTCGGTGCTCGGCATCACCGACTACGGCCATCGCGGCACGCCCGACATCTTCCTCAACGCCACGCTGAAGAGTTCGGGAGCCTGGAACGCGGCGCATTTCAACAACCCGGCCTATGATGCGCTGCTGCTCGACTACTCGAAGGCGCGTGATCTGCAGGCACAGCGCCTCGTTGCCGGCAAGATCCAGACCTTGCTGCTCGACGAGACGCCGGCGATCATCAGCTACTTCTCGCAATACAGCCGGATCGTCAGCTCGAAGGTCGAGGGCGTGCGCTTCACCGCGATTTCGCATCTGCTGCTCGACCGTGTTTCCTTCGTCCAGGCATGATCGCGATATGCTGACCGGTCGCATTCTGTCAGCGCGTGTGGGCACACTTGTCCTCACGCTGTGGCTGGTCAGCATCCTGGTGTTCTTCGCCGGGCAGGTTCTGCCCGGCGATGTCGGCCGTGTGATGCTCGGGCCTTTTGCCGACGCGCAAGCGGTGGCGGAACTGAACAAGCGGCTCGGCGCGGACCAGCCGGTTCTCCTCCAGTACTGGCTCTGGTTCAGCAAAGCCGTGACCGGCGACTTCGGCACCTCGCTGTCGATGCGCGGGCCGGTGGCGCCGTTCGTGCTCGAAAGCCTCAAACGCTCCGCGGCGCTTGCCGGCATTATCCTGCTCTTTCTCGTTCCGCTGGGGGTCGGCGCCGGCGTCATCGCCGGTCTCAATGCGGGTCGCCTCATCGACCGGCTGATCGTGATGGCGGGCGTTTCCTTCGGCATCGTCCCGGACTTTGTCTCCGGCCTGATGCTGCTCATCGTGTTCGGCCTGTGGCTGAACTGGTTCCCGATCTCCGGCGTCGCGCCCGATGGCGCCGGCTTCTGGACGAACGGCTATTATCTGATCCTGCCGGCCTTGCCGCTGGTGCTGAACCTTGCCGGCTACATCGCCCGGATGACACGGGCGGGCGTGATCGAGGCGATGGCCGCCGATTACACGCGCACTGCCGTCCTGAAAGGGCTCGAGCGGCGCGAGATCATCCTTCGGCACGTGCTGCGCAATGCGCTGACGCCGACCATCGCGGTGCTGGCGACGCAGACCGGCTACATGCTTGGCGGGCTGGTGGTGATCGAAGCGCTGTTCGGCATCCAAGGGCTTGGCAATCTGGTCCTGAACGCGGCCAAGGCCCGCGACTTCCCGATGCTCGAGGCGGGCGTGCTGGTGATGGCGGCGATCTTCGTGCTGTCGGCAGCGGCGGGCGACCTCGTGCTGGCCCTGCTCGATCCGCGGCAACGTTGCCGGATCTCGCCATGACGGATCTGGCGGAATTTCCCGCGCCGCGGCGCGCCGTGGCCGGCTTTCCGGCAGTGCGCAGGATCCGCAGTGCTTTCTCCGGATTGGCCCCGTCGATTGTGATCGGATCGCTGCTGCTGCTGTTCTGGGTCGCCTGTGCGCTGTTCGGCAATCTCTTCGTTCCCTACGATCCCTATGCCGAGGATTTCCTCGCCATGCTGACGCCGCCCGACGCCGCGCACTGGTTCGGGACCGATCAGCTCGGCCGCGACGTGCTGTCGCGCATCGTCGTCGGATCGCGCGATATCCTGCTGGTTGCGCCGCTGGCCACATTGGCCGGCGTTACCGCCGGCAGCATCATCGGCCTTGTGCTCGGCTATTTCGACGGCCTGGTCGATGCCATCGGCGCGCGGCTGCTCGACACGCTGATGGCGTTTCCGTTCATCGTTCTCGTCACCATGACGCTGGTGGCGATCGGACCGTCGAACCTCACCGTCATCCTGGTGATCGGCATCGCCTACGCGCCGCTGGTGGCGCGCACCGTTCGCGCCGCCGTGCGCGAGCAGAAGGAGCGCGACTATGTCAGCGCCGCGCGGCTCGGCGGCGAAGGCGCTCTCGCCATCATGTTCCTGGAGATCCTGCCCAACATCCGGGAAACGATCCTGATCGAGCTGGTCACAAGGCTGGGCTACGCGTTCTTTTCGATCGCGACGCTGAGCTTTCTGGGCCTCGGCATCCAGCCGCCATCGGCCGATTGGGGGCTGGCCGTCGCCGACGGCTATGGCTTCCTGACCGGCGGCAAATGGTGGGTCGTCGTCTTCAATTCCGCGGCAATCGTCTCGCTGGTCATGGCAACGAACCTTATCGCGCAAGGCATCGGCGCCTTCGAGAATAGCGATGCATGAGCCTTGATCGGGCGCGCCGAAAAATCTCTTTTGCATTGAAGCCTGGCGCGCATCCTTATATCGCATGGCTATGAAGAAAATTGGTTTCCTGTCATTCGGGCACTGGACGCCCTCGTCGCAATCGCAAGTGCGCTCGGCTTCGGATGCGCTTTTGCAATCCATCGATCTCGCCGTCGCCGCTGAGCAGTTGGGCGCGGATGGCGCCTATTTCCGCGTGCATCATTTCGCCCGCCAGCTCGCTTCGCCGTTCCCGCTGCTGGCGGCCGTCGGCGCCAAGACCAGCCGCATCGAGATCGGCACGGCGGTCATCGACATGCGCTACGAGAATCCGCTCTACATGGCCGAGGACGCGGGTGCTGCCGACATCATCGCCGGCGGCCGCCTGCAGCTTGGCATCAGCCGTGGCTCGCCCGAGCAGGTGATCGATGGCTGGCGCCATTTCGGCTACGTGCCGCCGGAAGGCCAGAGCGACGCCGACATGGCGCGGCATCACGCCGAGGTCTTCCTCGAGACGCTGCGCGGCGAGGGGTTCGCCCAGCCCAATCCGCGCCCAATGTTCCCCAATCCGCCCGGCCTGCTGCGCCTCGAGCCGCATTCGGAGGGTTTGCGCGAGCGGATCTGGTGGGGAGCGGCCACCAATGCCACGTCGGAATGGGCGGCGAAGCTTGGCATGAACCTGCAAAGCTCGACGCTCAAATTCGACGAGAGCGGCAAGCCGTTCCACATCCAGCAGGCCGAGCAGATCCGCATCTATCGCGAGGCCTGGAAGGCGGCCGGCCACAGCCGCGAGCCGCGCGTCTCGGTCAGCCGCAGCATCTTTGCGCTGGTCGACGATCGCGACCGCGCCTATTTCGGGCGCGGCAATGAGAGCCGCGACCAGATCGGCTTCATCGAGGAGAACACCAAGGCGATCTTCGGGCGCAGCTACGCGGCCGAGCCGGATGTGCTGATCAAGGAATTGGCGCAGGATGAGGCGATCGCCGAAGCCGACACGCTGCTGCTCACCGTTCCGAACCAGCTCGGCGTCGACTACAATGCGCATGTCATCGAGGCGATCCTGACCCATGTCGCGCCGGCGCTGGGCTGGCGCTGACGCCGGATCGATCAGGACGGAGTGCTCCAGGGAGGTAAAACCATGCCGAAGAAGGCCCTGATTGCCTGGGGCGGCTGGGAAAGCCACACACCGGAGCAGAGCGCCAAAATCATCCGTGCGCTGCTTGAGCGCAACGGGTTCGACGTCACGCTGGGCGAGGGCACGGCGATGTTCGCCGATCCGCAACTTGCTTCCTTCGATCTCATCGTGCCTGTCATCACGATGTCGACGATCGAGAAGGCCGAACTGCAGAACCTGACGCTTGCGGTTCGCGGGGGAAGCGGGCTCGGCGGCTTTCACGGCACGATGGGCGACAGTTTCCGCAACGAGCCCGATTATCAGTTCATGACAGGCGGCCAATGGGTCGCGCATCCCGGCAACATCATCGACTATGATGTCGCCATCACTCGGCCTGACGACCCGATCACATCGGGCGTCAGTGATTTCGCCTACCGGTCGGAGCAGTATTACATGCATGTCGACCCGAGCAACGAGGTGCTGGCCACGACCATTTTCACCGACGCGCATTTCCCCGGGATAGGCGGCGTTGTCATGCCTGTGGTCTGGAAGCGCCGCTATGGGGCGGGCAAGGTCTTCTACAGCGCTCTCGGACACAATGCCGACGAGTTCGCGGTTCCGGAAATGGCCTTGATTGTCGAGCGCGGCCTTGTCTGGGCCGCCCGCTAGGTTCTGAGGACACGAGCATGACCGTACCGGTGAGAGACTTGCCGCTGCATACGCCCATCGATGGCCGGCACCGCAAGATGCTGATCGACGGCGCTTGGTGCGACGCGCTCAGCGGCCGGACCTTTGAGACGCGCAACCCCGCCACCGGTGCCGTGATCGGTACCGTGCCGTTGTCCGATTCAGGCGATATCGACCTCGCCGTGGCGGCGGCCCGGCGCGCCTTCGACGGGCCGTGGAGCCGGTTCAAGCCCTATGAGCGCCAGGTTCTGTTGTTGAAGATCGCCGACCTGATGGAGCGCCATTGGGAGGAGATCGCGCTTTCCGACACCACGGATATGGGCATGCCCATCGTGCGCACGCTGGCCAACAAGAACCGCGTGCTCGGCATGCTGCGCTTTTATGCCGGCATGGCGACGTCGATCCACGGCCACACGATCGGTAATTCGCTGCCGGGCGAGATCATCTCCTACACGCGCAAGGAGCCGGTCGGCGTCGTCGGCGCGATCATTCCTTGGAATGCGCCGACTGCCGCCTCGATCTGGAAGATCGGCCCGGCGCTGGCGACCGGCTGCACCATCGTGCTGAAGCCTTCCGAGGAAGCGCCGCTGACGCCGCTTTTGATCGGTGCGCTGATGATGGAGGCCGGCGTGCCGCCCGGCGTCGTCAACGTCGTCACCGGCACGGGTGCGGAAGCCGGCGCGCCGCTTGCCGCCCATATGGATGTCGACAAGATCGTCTTCACCGGCTCGACAGCGACTGGCCAGAACATCCTGCGCGCCTCGGCCGGCAACATGAAGCGCGTCTCGCTGGAGCTCGGCGGTAAGTCGCCGGTCATCGTCTGCGCCGATGCCGATCTCGAGCGCGCCGTGCCGATCGCGGCGATGTCGGTGTTCGCCAATTCCGGCCAGATCTGCATCGCCGGCTCGCGGCTGTTCGTCGAACGGCCGATCTATGACGAATTCGTCGAGCGGGTCTCGGCCTATGCGGCGAAACTCAGGATCGGCGACGGCGCCGACCCCGAGACCGAGATCGGGCCGCTGATTTCGCTGAGGCAGCTCGAACGCGTCACCGGTTTCATCGAAGACGGCACCAGGCAGGGCGCCAGGCTGGTCACCGGCGGCAACCGCATCACCGAAGGTGCGCTTGGGTCAGGCAATTTCATCGCGCCGAGCGTCTTTTCCGGCGTCACCGACGACATGCGCATTGCCCGGGAAGAAATCTTCGGCCCGGTGATCTCGGCGCTGCCGTTCGACACGCTGGACGAGGTGGTGCGGCGCGGCAACGACACGCCTTATGGGCTGGGCGCCGGCGTCTTCACCCGCGACCTCGGCAAGGCGCACCAACTGGCCAACCGCCTGCGCGCCGGCTCGGTCTGGGTCAACACCTATCACGCGATCGACCCGGCGGTGCCCTTCGGCGGCTACAAGATGAGCGGCTACGGACGCGAGGGTGGGGCTGAGCATCTCGACGAATATCTCAATACCAAGGGTGTCTGGATCAGGACGGATTGAGAAAGGTCGTCTGGCGACGTTTTGACGGTGGGGTAATCCAAGGACGGAGAAAATCATGGATTCCAGGGAAAGCTGGTCCGCATCCGAAAAGAAGATCGCACGCAACGCCTTCGACGCGGCACTTGAGGTGGCGCTCGCAAGGACGATGGCCGAATTCAAAAGCAAGGCCAACGCCGCGAGGCTGCCCGCTGACATGTGGGAAATAGAAGACTATTTGAATGAACAGCGACGGAAGATCGATCGAATGTTCGACTATCGCTACTCGCAGCTTCTTTTTGTCTTTCCTCAACTCATTCGGGCAGGCTACCTCGACGAAAACCTGCTTGCCGGCCTGTCGCAGGACAAGCTGGACGCCATTCGCCGGGATATTGCTTTTGCTGAGAGTCGGCAAAGGTGACGCTCTGCGGCGCCCCCCTCTGTCCTGCCGGACATCTCCCCCACGGGTGGGGAGATTGGCCGTCGATGCGGCCTTAGCCAATCTTCGAAGTTGCAGGAGGAGGGCCGGCGCCCGAACTGCCAATCTTGTGGGGGAGATGTCCGGCAGGACAGAGGGGGGCGCCACAGAGCTCGACGTTTGTTGCTGGACTCTTCCCGCCCGCTCACCCGATGCCGCCGGTGACCGCATAAGCGCCGGCGCTGCGCCCATCCTCCAGCCGCACTACCGCCGTTACGATCGAGCCATACGAGCCACGCCAGACGCTGTGCAGCCGCTGATGCTCGGCGGCCGGGACGAGCGCATGCCCGCTGAAGCGCGCACCGCTTCGCTGCATCGCCGCGGCTTCTCCATTGATATGCACCCTGACGTTGGCCGTCTCGGCTGCCTCCCCGGGCAGGTCGATTGCGATGAGGATCTCGTCCTGATCGCCGGAAGGCCGCGTCTCAGCGGTAAGCGTGATGGCGAACGCGGGCGCCTTGCCGTCGCCGGCTTGGCCAGAGCGGCCTGAAAACACATCATCGGGCAGTTCGGGCGTGCGCGGCGGGCGGCTGCGGCGTTCGCCGGAGCGTTCGAAATCGCCGGCTATGCGCAGCAGCCTTTCGTCGTCATAGGCCTTGCCGGCGAAGGTCAGGCCGACCGGCATGCCGATATCGGCCATCGTGCCCATCGGCACGGTGACGGTCGGGATGCCGAAATGGCGCCAGACCAGATTGCCGTTGGCGACCCAGGTGCCGTTGCGCCAGGCAAGGGCGGCGGATGCCTCGTCGATGTCTGCATCGGCCGGCCCGACATCGGCGGCGGCGGGCAACACCACGGCGTCGATGCCTTGTGCGTCCAGCCAGTCCTCGAAATCGATCCGCCTTGTCGCCTCGAGCCCTTTCAGTCCGTCTTCCAGCGTCGGAATATCCAGGACGGGCGTGACGCCGGCTCTTGCCCGCTCGACATATTCCGCCAGATCGAAGCCGCCCTCATAGCGGTCGGGCAGCGTACCCGGCGGTTGCGGGAAGATCTTTGGGCCATCGACCGAAACGAGATCGGGCAAGGCCGGGTCAGCATTGGCGCGCAGGAAATCGTCCCAGCCCCAGATGCAGAGATCCCAGAGCTCGCGCTCGGCGAAGTCATGCGGCACCAGCCCGCGCTCGACCATGCTGCGCGCGCCGGGGCGGTCGCGCTCATAGTTGGAGACGACGGGAAAATCGACCTCCACCACCTCGGCGCCAAGCCGCTTCATATCGGTGGCTGCCTGCTCCCACAGGGCAAGCACCGAGGCGCGGGTTTCGATCGGCTTGTCTGCCTCGCTGTCGCGGCCGATATACATTCTGGGCACGCCGAGCCGCATGCCTTTCAGCGAGCCTGCAAGCGTCAGATCGGTGTAGCGCGGTGGCCGCATGTCGGAGCTTTTCGGCAGCTTGACCCAGGGCTGCGCGCGCCAGAAATCGCCTCGCGTCTCAGGATCGTCGGCGACGATGATGTCGAGCAGTTCGAGCATGTCGGGCACGCTGCGCGTATGCGGCACCACGACATCCATGGTCGGCACCAGCGGCCAGTTGCCGCGCACCGAAATGATGCCGCGCGACGGCGTGTAGGCGACGAGCGCGTTGTTGGTGGCCGGCGCGCGGCCGGACGACCAGGTTTCCTCGCCGAGCCCGAAAGCGCAGAAGCTGGCTGCTGTCGCCGTGCCCGACCCATTCGACGAGCCCGACGCGAAGGCGGCGGTCAGGTAATCGGCGTTGTAGGGGCTTTCGGCGCGGCCATAGACGCCGCGCTGCATGCCGCCATTGGCCATTGGTGGCATGTTGGTGAGGCCGATCAGCACGGCGCCGCCGGCGCGCAGCCGGGCGATGGTGAAGGCGTCCTCATTGGCAATGAGATGTTCGAAGGCCGGCGAGCCGGCGGCGACCGTCAGGCCTGACACCTTGTAGCTGTCCTTGGCGGTATAGGGGATGCCGTCGAGCGGCCCGAGCACAGCACCGTTGCGGCGGCGCTGGTCGGCGGCGGCGGCCTCCTCGAACATATCGGGGTTGAGCACCGGAACGGCGTTGAGAGCGATGCCGTGCCGGTCGAAATGCGCGATGCGCCTTAGATAGGCTCCGACCAGTTCGACGCTGGTGACTGTGCCATTGTCGAGCGCGCGGCGCAGTTGGTCGATCGTCGCTTCGATGAGATGAAGGCCGGCATCGGTCATCGCTGGTCCCAAATTTCCACACACCATGGATGAGCGAGGCCGTTAGCTTCGGCAAGAGCCTATTGCGGTCTTCGTTGGAACTTTTGTCCGGCTGGCGATTTTGGATGTATGATGCGATTCCGGAATGGCCAGGAGGGTGTTGCCGATGACCACGAAATGCGTTGCGATCCTAGCTCTCGCTCTCGCCATGGGCTCAAGCCTTTGCGCCCCCGCCTTCGCCGGCGACCGGCATCACGACCGCCGGGTCCAATCCGAACGCTATGTTCCCGCCGATGACGATCTCATCAACTTCCTGTTCGGCGGCCCGCGTTACTACGATCAGCAGCTGTTCACGACGGCTGCTGGAGCCTGCTCCTACCATCGCGTCGGACCGGACGCGAATGCGTTGAACAAGATCAACGATCATCACTGCGGGAAGTAAGCAGTAGGGCAGTAGGGCAGTAGGGCAGTAGGCTGCGCCTCAACGCTGGCCGCTCTCCTTCATCCGCTCGATGATCTCGGCCATCAGCGCCAGGTCGCGGCGTGAATCGGCGAGGTCGGTCAGCGGCTTCGTGCCTTCGGTGATGTGGCGGTGGAAGATCTCCAGTTCGTTGGAGAAGGCGTCGCCGTAGAGCGGGCCGAAGGTCTTGGTCACCGGGCCGAGCGGGCCGGCATCGGTGACTTCCAGACGCGTCGGCAAGCTGCGGATGTAGGGCGTGTCGTAGAGGATGCGCACGCGTCTGGTGTTGGAGCGCACCTCGATCATGGCGTCGAACAGGCCGAGATCGTCGACGACCGCGTCATACAGACAAGCGAAATGGCCGTAGTCGAAAGTGATGCTGGTGTTGGCGCCGCCATTGGTGCGGTGCGCGGCCAGCACGCGCGCCGGCTCGCCGATCAGCCCGCGCATCGCTGAAATGTGGTGCGAGGAGAGCGCCGTCAGGCCGCGATAGGCGCGCACCAGGTCGGCCGGCGCATCGGTGCCGACCACCTCGCGGATCAGCGCGTCGCGTTCGCTTGCGCCGCGTGCCAGCAGGGCAGGGTCGATGTCCCTGGGATAGAGGACGTTCTGGCTCTTCTTGAGGAAATGCCGGCCTTCCGAGATCAGGTCGAAGATGCGGACATGGGTGATGTCGGCGAAGGCCGGCAGCTCGTCCCTGGCCGCCAGATAGGCCGGCGCGTAGCGGCGCATGTAGCCGACGAAAAGCGTCTTGTCGTAGCCCGGCATCAGCGCCAGCAGATCGTCTATCTCGCGCACCGTCAGGCAAGCGGGCTTTTCCAGCAGGATGTGCTTGTTGGCGGCAATCGCCGCGCGCACGAAGCAGCTGTGGGTGTCGTCGGACGACAGCACGAACACCGCGTCGATGTCGGGCGAATTGATCAGCGCCTCTGCCGTCTCGAAGGCCTTTGCCATCGGATGTTGCGAGGTGCACAGCGCCACCAGGCTGGGCGACACATCGTACACGCCCGCGATCACCCAGCGCTCCCGCTGATCGCTCAACACCGGCAGATGGATCGACTGCGCGACCTCTCCAAGACCGACAAGCCCGACGCGAATTGGTGCCACTCGCAAACTCCCTTTAGATTTCAAGTCTCGGGCTGGCCAGGACAGCCAGCTGTTGATTGACCGATCAGGCCGCGCCGGTGACCAGCGCGACGAGCTCGTTGCCTGACGTTTCCGAGGCACGCACGGTCGCTGCCATCTTTCCCGCCCGCATTACCCAGATCTGGTCGGACAGACGGCGGACCTGATCGAAATTGTGGCTGACCAGGATGACGCTGACCGACTGCTCGCGCAGGCGCCGGATCAGCGCCTCGACATTGGCCGTTTCCTGCACGCCGAGTGCTGCCGTCGGTTCGTCCATCACCACCAGCTTGGCGCCGGAGCCGACGGCGCGGCAGATCGAGATCGCCTGCCGCTGGCCGCCCGACAGGCGCCGCACCCGTTGGTTGATCGACGGCACGTTGATCGACAGCCGCGACAGCATGGAACGGGCCTCGCGTTTCATCGCCTTGCGGTCGAGGAAAGCGAAGGGGCCGATGCGGCGCACGATCTCGCGGTTGAGGAACAGGTTCTGCGCCACCGTCAGTTCGTCGATCAGCGCCAGGTTCTGGTGCACGGTCTCGATGCCGGCCTTGCGCGCCTCGTCGGGGTTGGCGAAGGGCCGCGCCCGGCCGTCGAAGAACAAATTGCCGGCGTCCGGCTGATGCACGCCGACCAGGCTGCGGATCAGCGTCGACTTGCCGGCGCCATTGTCGCCGATGACGGCGGTGACTTCGCCGCGACGGGCCTGGAAGGCGACGTCGGTGAAGGCGCGGATGCCGCCGAAATGCTTGCTCAGCCCTTCGCAGGCGATGATCGCCTCAGTGGCGGGGATGTGATGGGGAGCGCTCATTTCTGATACCGCATGATCAGCGCCGCCAGCACCACGATGGCGCCCACAGCAAGCGGTTGGTAGAAGGCCGACACGTTGAGCAAGGTCAGGCCGTTGACGAGTGCTGTGAGCATCAGCGCGCCGATCGCCGGCCCAAGAATGCTGGCGCGGCCGCCGAACAGGCTGACGCCGCCCAGCACCACCGCCGCCACTGAATTCAAGAGCAGGCTGGTGTTGATCTGCGGTTCGGCCGAGCCGATGCGGGCGACCAGAAGAATGGCCGCTATGCCGGCGCAGAAGCCCGAGACTGTATAGGCAGCGATCTTGACCCGGTCGGTGCGGATGCCGAGCGCGCCGGCACTTTCGGCCTGGCCGCCGGTGGCCAGCAGATGCACCCCGAAGCGCGTGTGGTAGAGCGCGATATGCGCGACGATGACGGCTGCGATCGCCACCCAGACCGGATAACCGAACGGTCCGAACGAGCCTGAGGCGAGCCTGAGCAGGAAGGTCGAGCCGACCATGGTCGGCTCGCCACCCGACAGGATGAGCCCAAGCCCGGTGATGCCCGACAGCGTACCGAGCGTCACCACGAAGTCGGGAATTTTGCCTGCGGTGATGATCAGGCCGTTGAGGAAGCCGACGGCGCTGGTGGCGAGAACCGCGAGCACGCAGGCGATGAAGATGCCGTAGCCGGCGGCGTTGACGAGGCCGAGGATGATGGCGCCGAGCATGACGGCTGCCGCCAGCGACAGGTCGATGCCCGAGGTGGCGATGACGAAGGTCTGGCCGATCGACAGCACGACCAGGATCGCCGCCGCCAGCAGCAGCGCCTGCAGGTTGGCGACGCTGAGAAAGACCGGCTGGGCGATGCCGAAGACGATGACGAGGCCGACCAGGCCGACGACGGATGCCCAGTCGGCCCAGAAGGAGGGATCGAGGAGGAGAGCCGCCAGGGAGGGACGGCTCTCCTCCGCACCCGCCGAATGGGCGGCGGGCGCGTTGTCTGCAGGTGTGCTCACTTCAGCATCTCGCGGAAGGGATCGGGATAGTCGCCGCCGGGACGCGGAAAGTTCTTCAGCGAGGCTTCGGCATTGTCCTTGTTGATCAACAGCACAGGCGCGGGCACGTTGGCGGGCAGTTCCTTGCCCTTGGCCGCGATCGCACAGGCTTCGACGCCCATGGCGCCGACGACATAGGGGTATTGCGCGACGGTGGCGGTGAGTTCGCCTGATGCAATCGACTTCAGCGCGTCGACGATGCCGTCGAGGCCGATCACCTTGACGTCCTTGCCGGATGTCTGCACGGCGCGCTCGACGCCGAGCGCCATGATGTCGTTGGCGGCAAAGAAGCCGGCGAGGTCCGGATGCGCGGCAAGGATATCGGTGGCGGCGGTCAACGCCTTCTCGCGATCCCAGTCGGCGCTGACCATCACCACGACTTCGAGCTTGCCTTCGACGGCCTGCTTGAAGCCCTTGATGCGGGCATTGGAGCCGACATCGCCGACGATGCCGGCGACCAGCGCGACCTTGGCGCCCTTCGGCACGAGCTTCAGCATCTCTTCGCCGGCCAGCGCGCCGGCGGCGACGTTGTCGGTGCCGATATAGGTCGAGACGGCAAAGCCGGCGGCCTTGGCCTGCTCGGGGTCGATGGTCGAGTCGATGTTGACGATCGGCTTCTTCTTCTGGGCGACCGGCACCAGCGCCTGGACGAGGTTGGATACGCTGATCGGGTTGACCAGATAGCAATCGAAATCCTGCATGGCCATGGCGGTCAGGCGGTCGGCCTGGCCGGTGGCGTCACCCATATTGGCGGCGGCCTGAACGCTGACATTGACACCGTTGGCCTTGGCCTGCTCCTCGATGCCCTGCTGCATGGTCTGGAAGAAGGGGTTGTCGAGGCCTTTGACGATGGCCGCGACTTTCGCCGCATCCTCGGCGTGGACGGGCGCTGAGACGATGGTTGCAAGCACGCCTGCGCCAAGCAGGCTCGTACCGAGTTTCAGGCAATTGAACACGCGCATGGTTTTTCCTCCTCCTGATTGTTTTATGTGCTGCATCAATGTCGCTGTCCGGCGACTGCAATGTCCGACGGTGCGCAAGCGACCCCGGCGCCTGGCGCGACGATCCGCCAACAGGTTGCTGCCCGCTTTGTGGTGTGCGGGTCGCAGCCCCGGTTCGGGCGCTTTTTGATGTCAGGCATTGCTCCTCCCAGAGCGCCGGCCGATGCCATGCCAGCGTTTCCGCATGTTTTAGAAAAAATTGACACGCGTCAAGATTTAAAATGGTGCGCAGCGATTTTGACTGTGCGGTCCCTACGGCATGACTGGCCAGCCGATATGCGCTACAACCAAGGCGCGAAAAAAATGCCGCCCAGAGGGAACCTTTGGGAGGCATCGGCGTTTGTCGCTGCTTTTGTGCAAGGGGAGGTTTTGGGGATGGAGCGTTTCGAAATCCTGGAAGAGCCAACAGGCACATTCTCGATTTTCGATACATTCACGGAATTGCCGGCAACGGTCGAAGGCGGTGCGTGCATCGGGCTTTACCGGCACGAAGTGCCGCTGGCGCTGCTTGCAGCGATTGCAACCGTCCAGCCCGGCAATTGTTCGCTGCTGCCATCCTTGTCGGCGTTGAACGGCTGGCGGGCCAATGAAAGCGATCGGTCGCTTTCAGACGACCTTCTGGCGTGAGCAAAGCCAGCCGACATCGCATCAAAAAATCATACCGTAGGGGAAATCACGCCCTGTCGTCGAAAGCGGCGGTCAGGCATGGGGGGCAAGGGGAGGTTGTAGAGCGTTGGGAGGTGAACAATGTCTGATCAGGACGACCTGATCCGAGCGGCCATCGGACGGCTGCTCGCCGAGAAGACAGGCGCCGCCGTCATCTCGATGAGAGAGAGCACTACGGAGCTTCTGGCGCTGACCGGTGCCGCGCTGGACGAAAGACTGCAGGACCTTCTGCTGGAAATGGCCGAAGTCCGCGGCATGATGGTCGCGCTCGATATTTAGGACGGCCATCGATCTGGCAGCCAGTCCGCCGACCAAGGCGATGCCGTTTTGCCGAAGGGCTGACGCGGAGTTTGGGGGCAGGGCGCGGGTGACCTGAAGGGTGGCGCCCCGCCCTAACGCTGCTCGATCAGTGTCCGCGCCGCATCTTTCCCCGCCGAGAGGATACGATCCGACAATTCCGTCCCTTCGACGGCGCGAGCCAATTGGAGCGCGCCGATGAGCGTTGCAAAGACAGCCAGCGCCACGCCTTCCGGATCCTTGTCCTGCGGAAGTGCGGCAGACAATTGGTGGGCCAAAGCCAGCAAGCGGTCGGTATAGACCTTACGCGTTTCAGGCGGTTGACGCGCGAGCTCCGGCAACAGCGCGGCCGACGCGCAGCCCGTTCCCGGATTATCCCGGTGCTCGGCCGACAGATACGCCTCTATCGCCATCTGCGGGCCACCGGAGGCCAAGGCTTCCGCCAGTTGCTGCGACTGAATCTCCATGGCTGCCGCCACGCTCTCGCGGACAAGCTCGGCCTTGGATTGAAAGTGCGGATAAAACGCCCCGTTCGTCAGCCCGGCGTCGCTCATGATGGTCGCCAGTCCGGACGCGGCTATGCCGTCACCGCGAAAACGGTCGGCGGCGACTTCCATGATCCGGCCGCGTGATGCGTCCTTCCGGCCCTTTTCGTAGCGCATGGCTGCATTGCCTTTCTGCTATTGCATTATGGTCATAATTTGATAGTATGAGTGTAATTCAAAGGGCGCGAAAAAGCTAGCCCTCATGATTTTGGAGGACGAAATGAATATGAATTCCGGAAGAACCGCTGTCGTGACCGGCGCCTCCTCGGGCATCGGCCGCGCCAGCGCCGAGGCACTGGCGCGGGCAGGCTTCACTGTCTTTGGAACGAGCCGCAAGGCCAGCAACGGCCCGGACGGGGTGACCATGCTGGTTTGCGACGTGACCGACGGTGACGCGGTTGCCGCACTCGTTTCGACGGTGCTCTCGCAGACCGGCCGGATCGACCTCCTGGTCAACAATGCCGGCGTCGGCCTGCTTGGAGGCGCCGAGGAATTCTCGATCGCGCAGGTGCAGGCCCTGTTCGACGTCAACCTGTTCGGTGTCATCCGCATGACCAATGCCGTGTTGCCGTCGATGCGGCGGCGTGGCGAAGGGCGCATCATCAACATCGGCTCGGTGTTGGGCCTCGTGCCGGGGCCGTATTCAGCGCATTATTCGGCGGTCAAGCACGCGCTCGAGGGCTATTCGGAATCGCTCGACCACGAGGTTCGTGCGTTCAATATCCGCGTCTCGGTCATCGAGCCGGCATTCGTTCGCACCGTCTTCGACCAGAACGGAATCCAGCCGGATTCGCTGTTGAAGGAATACGATCAGGCTCGAGCCGGACTCGAAGCGCTCCTTCGCGATGTGATGCCTGTAGCCGACCGGCCGGAAGTGGTGGCGCAGGTGGTCGTCAAGGCAGCGGCCGATGCCCGCCCGCGGCGGCGCTACACCGCCGGCAAGGCAGCGCGCCAGGTCAGCCTACTGCGCCGTTTTGCCCCCGCGGCGATATTCGACAAGAGCCTGCGCAAACAGTTCCGCCTGCCGGTTTGAATGACAGAGGGGATTTAACGCACATGCGACACGCCAAAATCACTTTGAGAAAGTCACTGCCATGAAGGCATACGTCGTTGATAAGTATAACAAGAAGGGCACTCTGCGGCTGGCTGAGATGCCGGAGCCGGAACTCGGGGACAGCGATGTCCTGGTCGAGGTTTACGCCGCGGCGGTGAACCTGCTCGATTCCAAGGTCAAAACCGGAGAGTTCAAGCTGATCCTTCCCTATCGCCGGCCCTTCATCCTGGGTCACGACGTAGCCGGGAGGGTTGTCCGCGTGGGATCGAAAGTCCGCAAATTCAAACTCGGCGACGACGTCTATGCGCGGCCGCGCGACGGCCGCATCGGGACGTTCGCCGAATTCATCGCCATGGATGAAGCCGACGTGGCCTTGAAGCCTGTGAACCTCAGTATGGAAGAGGCGGCCTCGATCCCGCTGGTCGGCCTGACCGCCTGGCAGGCGCTCATCGATAGGGCCAATCTGACGAAAGGGCAAAAGGTCTTCATCCAAGCTGGCTCCGGCGGCGTGGGGACATTCGCCATCCAGCTGGCCAAGCACCTCGGCGCGACGGTTGCGACCACCGCCAGCGCGGCAAGTGCCGGTCTGGTCAGGGGGCTCGGCGCCGATGTTATCGTCGACTACAGGAAAGACGACTTTGAGAAAGTCCTGTCGGGCTACGACGTCGTCTTGAACAGCCAGGACGCCAAAACGCTTGAAAAATCCCTGAATGTGCTGAAACCGGGTGGCAAGCTCATCTCCATCTCCGGTCCACCTGACCCGGAATTTGCCAGGAAGCAGGGACTGAACGTGGCGCTGAGGCTGGTGCTGCGCTTTCTGAGCCGTGGAATCCGGGCCAGGGCCAGGCGCCGTGGCGTGAAGTTCTCGTTCCTTTTCATGTGGGCGCAGGGTGAGCAGCTGAGCAAGATCGCGTCGCTCATCGAATCCGGTGCGATCCGCCCGGTTGTCGATCGGGTCTTTCCCTTCGAAGCGACCAATGAGGCTCTGGCCTACGTCGAAACAGGACGCGCCAAGGGCAAGGTGGTCATCAAGGTCAGGTAGGATCCCTGTCACATCTTCGATGTCATGGATCAATTCGTCCCGGTAGGATCGATCGTTGTCAGGCGTGCCCTGGCCTCGATGAGGCGCCTTTGCGCGGCCCTTATCCGGCCGCACAATGCGAGATTAAGGGCGACGCCAGCTTCCTCGTCCAGCAAGTCATTCGCGCGCTTGAGAGAGTTTTCAGCTCGTCTTATGCGCAGTCTGGCGTTGGCCGTTTCGATGCTGTGAATTTCAATCATCTGTCCAGAGTCCTTTGGAGTTCCGGTCCCTTCCTTGAGTAAACCGCCGCTGATCGGATTGGTTCCAGCCATGGCGGGCACCGCCCGTGGCAGGCGGAGCGATCCAGTCGGGCCTACAACGCTGTCGCTGCGGTGGTGACCATGCCTGCCAGGCGCTGCGCTACGTCCGAGCCTCACTGCAACGCTGACTCTTTTCCCTGCCCTCAAACGTCTTAGCTACAGTGAAGCAACGGAGCAGGGTCGATGAGCCTCAAGGACAAGAAAATCGTGGTCACCGGTGGCAGCCGTGGGCTTGGCCTCGGACTGGTCGAAGCGCTGGTCGAACAGGGCGCCAGCGTGACTGTCGTTGCCCGCGGCGCCGAGGCGCTGGAGGCGGTCGGTGCGCGGCTCGGGGTCGCCACCATCTCAGCCGACGTCACGGACGAGGACGCGGCCTATCGCATTCTTGGCGAAGTCCGCCCTGACATCGTGGTGCTGAACGCTGGCGCTACGCCTCGGATGGGGCGGCTGGATCAGCTGAAGTGGGAGGATTTCTCCATTGCCTGGGAAACCGACGTCAAGGCGGGGCTCTACTGGCTGCAGGCGGCGCTCAACCTGCCGCTCAAGCCGGGCAGCCGGGTGCTGGTGGGATCAAGCGGTGCTGCCGTCACCGGATCGCAGATGTCGGGTGGTTATGGCGGCTCCAAGCGCATGCTCTGGTTCATGGCCAAATATGCCAATGGTGTTGCGCAGGAAAAGAAGCTCGGCATCCGCTTCCAGGCGATCGTACCGCGGCAGATGATCCTCGGTACCGGAACCGGCGATGCCGCAGCCAACGCCTATGCAGGCTCGATGGGCATTACGCCGGAACAATTCGTCACCCGCTTCGGCGCGCCGATGCCGCCCAGGGCGTTCGGCGACAGGGTGGTTTCAGTGCTCGAAGACCCGCAATATGCCGAGGGCGTCGTCTTCGGCCTCAACGGCGATGCGGGCGTGACCGTGATGGAGGGCGCAGCGGCTTGAGCGAGCGAGAACCTGCCGTGGACCGCGACCGACAGGAAGGGCTGCTTGCCCTTGCCGCCGCGCTGCGGCCGGAGCTGCACCGCTACTGCGCGCGTCTGATGGGATCGGTCATCGACGGCGAGGATGTCGTGCAGGACACCTTTGCCCGGGCCTTCGTTGCGCTGGACGAGCTGTGCGAGGTGCCGCAGTTGCGGCCCTGGCTGTTCCGGATCGCCCACAACCGCGCGCTGGACCTGCTGCGCAGCCGTGCGATCCGCGTCGCTGAGCCCATCGAGGCGGCGCTTGAGATTGCCGACACCAAAGCCGACCCGGTGGAGACGCTGATGCGCAGGCAAGCTGTACAGACCGCCGTGTCGCGCTTTGCGGAGCTTCCGGTTCTCCAGCGCAGCGTCATCATCCTCAAAGATGTTCTCGACGAGCCGCTGACCGAGATCGCCGCTCTGCTGGACATCACGGTCGATGCGGTGAAGGGGCATCTGGCGCGCAGCCGCGCCCGGCTTCGGCAGATCAATGCCACTGCCGCGGCGCTTCCCGACGCGCGCATCGCATCCGCCGCCGTGGTTCGCTATGCGACCCTGTTCAACCAGCGCGACTGGGACGGCTTGCGCGCGCTGCTTGCCGACGACGTCAGACTTCATCAGTCCTTGCATCCGCCGCGCTCGGGCGCCGCCGACGTCGGCATGTTTTTCACGATCTACGCCAGGAGCGATCGCGTATGGCTGACGCCGGCATGGCTCGAGGGCCGCGAGGTGATCGCGGTGTTCGAAAACCAGACCGACCCGAAGCCCCATCATTTCATGCGGCTGGAGTGGCGGGAGGGGCGGATCAGCTTCATCCGCGACTATCGCTATGTCAGCTATATCGCTGAGGATGCGGAACTGGTGCTGGCCAGGGACGCCGGATCTTTCGGTCGCGGCACCGGGCGCTGAGGGAGCATCAGCCGCGTCGGGCCGCGTCAATCGCCGCGACGTCGATCTTCCTCATGTCCATCATCGCTTCAAACGCGCGCCTGGCTTCGTCGCCGCCGGCCGCCATCGCCTCGGTCAGCATGCGCGGTGTGATTTGCCAGGACACGCCCCATCTGTCCTTGCACCAGCCGCACGCGCTCTCCTGGCCACCATTGCCGACAATGGCATTCCAGTAGCGGTCGGTTTCCTGCTGATCGTCGGTGGCGATCTGGAACGAGAAGGCCTCGCTTTGCTTGAACGCGGAGCCGCCGTTCAATCCGATGCAGGGAATGCCGGCAACGGTGAATTCCACCGTCAACACGTCGCCCTTCTTGCCGGACGGAAAATCACTCGGCGCACGGTGAACGGCGCTCACCTTGGTGTCGGGAAAGGTCTTTGCGTAGAAGTGAGCCGCAGCCTCGGCGTCCTTGTCGAACCAGAGGCAAATCGTGTTCTTTGGCGTCTTTGGCATTGCGTGTTCCTTTCGATCTGAAGCCGGATCTCCGTCCTTGTGTCCCGCCTACGCGCTCTTCCGAAATAGGTCGCCAACCGCTTTTCTCCACCCTTGCGCAAGCAAGCCGACAAGCGCGGCTGACCGCTTTGCGTCCCTTGGCGGAATGGTGTTTTCGGCGTCAGAGTTGATCTGGCAGACGTCAGCCCAGAAGATTGCGTGCGGTGCGCATGAAGATCTTTGAGCCGATCGGGATCAGGTCGTCGGGAAAGTCGTAGTCCGGATTGTGCAATGCAGGGTGCCGCTCGCCTGCACCGAGGAAGAACATTGCCGACGAAGCGCTGTGGCCGAACAGGCCGAAATCCTCCGAGGCGCGCATCGGCAGGGCTTCTTCGCCGTGCACGACGCCCTCTTCGTCGAGCGCGCGTTGCAGGTGCTCCACCGCATCCGGCGCGTTGACGCTGGCGACGAAGATCTCGTGATAGTCCCAACGAGCGGAAAGACCATGCTGGCCGGCGATCTTCGTGACCAGCGCTTCAGCAGCAGTGCACAGGTTTGCCATGCGCTCGTCGCGCCGGGTCCGCAGCGTCGCCCAAACCTCGGCATGCGCCGGTGCGATGCCGTACACGGCTTCGCCCATCGCGGCATGGGTGACGGTCACCATGGAGAAGTCGTCATCGGCGAAGGTTCCGCTGCCGAGCGCAGGGAGCGCCGGCATCAACTCACTGATCGCCAGCATCGGCGAGGTGCCGGTCTCGGGCATGGACGAATGCGCGGTCTTGCCCTCCAGCACGATGCGCATGCCGCGTGAAGCGCAGTTGACGACGCCGGTTTTGACCCGAACTTCGCCCAACGGCACGCCGGGCAGATTGTGCAGCGAGAAAGCGAAATCCGGCGCGATCTCGGTGAAGCGCGGATCGGCGACTACGCCGGCTGCGCCATTGCCGGTTTCCTCCGCCGGCTGGAACATCAGCACGACGCGGCCGCTTGCAGGCCTGTCGCGCCCGAGCTGACGGCCAAGGGACGCCAGGATCGCAGTGTGTCCGTCATGGCCGCACATATGCGACTTGCCCGGCACCCGCGAGGAATGCGGCACGCCTGAAAGCTCTTCGATCGGCAAGGCATCGAGTTCCGAGCGGAACAGCACCGTCGGCCCTGCCTTACCGCTGTCGTATATGGCCGCCACGCCGTGCCCGCCCAATCCGGTGAGCACTTTGTCCGGCCCGGTATCGGCGAGGAAGTCGACGACCTCTTTTGCCGTCTTCTCCTCCTCGTTGGAGATTTCCGGCTGCTGGTGCAGCTTACGCCGCCACGTGGTCAACTCGACAATGTCTCGGTTGGTCAGGGTCACGCGTTTCGGCCTCCGTTTGCTCCGATCGGCACAGTGTCGCAAACGCTTCTAGCGTACGCGATTGGGGCAGAGCGCTTTGAACTGGTCCAGCGTAACATCGTATGACGAGGCGCCGGAGCCATCGAGCAAGACGTTCTCATCCGTATCGGTTATCAGATAGTCCGTCGTCACATCCGTGCCCTTGTTGCGGCCCTGGAACAGCATGTTGGCGCCATAGAAGGTGGTGAATTTGCCGGTCTTGCAGTTGGCGATGATCTCGAAGTGCAGGGGCGCCTTCATTTCCGCGGCAATGCAATCCTCGGAGAAATCATGGCCATATTCGCGGCAGTAGACGCGCGCCTTCTGCCTGCTGTGTTTGGCCAGGATGCCGGCGTGGGTGGAGCCGATGCCTGTCTTTTTGACGATGGTGAGTTCCATTCCCACCTTGTTGCCGTAGTAGATCGTACTCGCTTGCGCCGCTGTCGGCAGGATCAAGGCGGACAGCACAACCAACAGATGTCGCATGGAAAATCCTCCCTTTCACCGGAAGGATTTCACGTGCGCGATCGCCCGGTCAAGGCCCTCGATGCAACACGGCTCGCAGAGGCCGACGCCGCTGCGAGCTGTGTCTAGATTGCTTATTGATTGATCTCGGGTTCGACGAGCTTTGCCAGGTTTCGGAGCGACTCCTGCCAGCCGAGATAGCAGGCCTCGACCGGAATGACGTCCGGAATGCCGGCCTGGGTGATGTCAATCTCGGTGCCGACCGACACCTTTTTCAAGACTATGGTCACCCGGATCTCGCCGGGCAGATTGGGATCGTCGAACCTGTCGGTGTAGAGCAGGCGCTCGGCCGGAACCAGTTCGAGATACTCGCCGCCGAAGGAATGGCTGTCGCCGGTGGTGAAGTTGCGGAAGGACATCTTGAACGTGCCGCCGACCTTTGCCTCGAGGTGATGGACCGTGCAGGTGAAGCCGTTCGGCGGAAGCCACTTGGCCAGTGCGTCCGCTTCAACGAAGGCGCGATAGACCTTCTCCGGGCTGGTCGTCAGAACGCGATGCAAACGTACGGTGCCGGGCATATCCTGTATCCTTTCATGATTGCCTACAGTACCCCAAGGACGAACGAGGCGTGGTCGGTCCGACATAGGCTCTCGGATTTTTTAACGACCGGCGCGGCATGACGGCATTCATGCCCCCGAGCGCCACAATACGGGACGAGCCATCCGGCTCCCGCCGAGCGCTGTTTTTCCTTTGGTTGCCGGGCATTGGGTCAGGGGACAGGCAGGCAATGGTCGGCTATTCGATCTAATTTCTTTGCAAGCCGTTAATGCGGCCATGCTGTTAATCAGTATTCGCTAATGAAGACCGCGGGGTACGCCATGACCAAGAATCTCGGCAACGCACGTTACATGCCGCCAAAGGACGTCAAAGCCTCTGTGTTCAGCAAGGCCGCACCGGCGCTGTTTCCGTTGGTCGTGGCGGCGCTGGGCTACATGATCGGCAAGCAGTTCTTCGGCATCTAGGGCCGGTGGTGCAAACCATCCACTAATGTCTAATGTTGCTTGCCGCCTGTGCCTTGGGGGCTGCCGGCAAAACCGTCGCGGACAAAGTCTTGGGACGGCGCCGGAGCGTCGGCGGGAGGCGGTTCCCAGCCGAAGACGCTGCGGCCGCCGAGCTGGTGCGACAGGTCGAACTCGCCGGCGACGATCTCCTTCAGGCTCGGCCCGGTGACATAGCGTTCCAGCAGTCGCGCCTGGCCGTCCAGCCGTTGCAAGGCGCCGAGTTCCTCCTCATTGCCGAGCTTTGCCTTGCGGACCGCCGATTTCATCACCGCGATGGTCTCGTCATAGACCTTCAGCGGCACCGGAAAGGGATGCCGGTCCTTGCCGCCATGCGCCAGCGAGAACCGTGCCGGATCGGAGAAGTGGCACGGCGCGCCATGCACGACCTCGGCCACCATCGCCAGTGCCCGCACCGTTCGCGCGCCGACGCCCGGTACCAGCAGCAATTCGGGAAAATCCGCCGGGCCGCTTTCGATCGCCGCGGAAATGTTGCCGTGCAGGCGGCGCATGACGATATCGCTTTCGCGCACATCATGGTGGGCCGGCATGATCAGATTGGGCAGCATCGGCTGGGCGGATTGCGGCTTTGCCGATGGTTCGATGGCGGCAAACTCGCGCACGATGCTATCGGGACCGAGCTGGCGCAATAGGTCCAGTTGGCCGCTGCGCGAGGCCTCGGCGCGGTGATCGGTGAGGTTGACGATCTCGCCCTGCCGCTCGCCCTCGATGGCCGCATGCGGCTCGTCGACGAAACTTTTCAAGCCCTCCGAGAGCCAGTGGTAGCGGCGCGCCAGCTTGCTGTCGCCGTTCATGCCTTGCTGGACGACCACCCAATGGCTGTCATCGGTGACGATGAAGCCGTGCAGATAGAGATCGAAGCCGTCCTGCACGGCGGCGCTGTCGACCTTGGCGACCAGCCGGCTGGCCGTGGCCAGAGCCTTGCCGTCGAAGCCGACACGCTCGCCGATCGCTTCGAGTTCATGCGGCGTCTTGCGCGAATGGGTGCCGCGCCCGCCGCAGACATGGATGCCGAGTTCGCCCGACAGCGGTGTCAGCCCGCGCTTCAGCGCGCCGATCACGCTGGTGGTGATGCCGGAGGAATGCCAGTCCATGCCCATCACCGCACCGAAGGACTGGAACCAGAACGGATGCGCCAGCCGGCGCAGCAACTCGTCGCGGCCATAGTGGTGGATGATGGCTTCGCACAGCACCGCGCCCAGGCGCGTCATGCGATCGCCCAGCCATTTCGGAACCCGCCCGCCATGCAGCGGCAGGTCGGCGCTGCCGCTTCGCTGCGTCACTGATACCTCCGGCCGGTGAGTCGGTCACCGGCAGCCTCGGATAGAGATGGCATCAGGGCGACGATTTGCGAGCGGATGCGCAAACGCCGATTCAGAACCTGAATCAAGTCGGGGCTTTATCTCACTGTCTGACAATGATTTTCTTCAACCGGCTCTTTCTAAACATGGACGTCGCCGAAGGAGAGTTCGCCGTCGTCGCCAGGCGTCAGGAAGGCAGCCACCAGGAGGCCAACGTAGAGGAGCGCAACCACGGCGACAATGACTGCGCCCGGAATGGGACCGAGGGCAGCGGCGCTGACGGCCTCGCGCAATGTGCCGACGAAGCCGACCGGCACAGCTTGATCGATCAGGCTCGGCGTCGACAGTTTGAGGATCCAGGCGAGGAGCAGAATCAGCATCATGTGCATGTAGTTGCGGCGCAGACGCCGCGCCAGCGCCACCCTTTGCGAGACCAGGAATTTCGGCGCGCGCAGGCTTTCGCCGACGATCAGCAGCCAGTCAGAAGCGAAGTCCGGCTGCGGCGAGAAGATCTGAGCGAAATAGTGGCGCTCGAACTGGCGCACGCGGGCGCGATAGACATCGAAGAACCGGTAGCGACGCGCCTCGATCCACAACAGAAGGAGCACCAGCAGCATGGCGAAAAGCAGCACGCCGTGATGGGCACTGGCCGTTGACAGCGACACTGACAACATGGCGGCGACAACGGTGATCGCCCAATTGCTCGTACGGTCGAGGCGGTCGCGCCAACCGGCCATGCGGGCGATCTCGGCGCGGTGGAAATGCGACATCACGGTGACCAGTTCGCCTGACGAAAGCGGCCTGCCGATGGGCGTTGCCGGCGCATCGTTCATGGCTTCCTCCCAACCGAATAAAACGCATCAGATTTGATCTCGTTCCGCAGCGTCGGAATGGCCGGGGAGATTTCGACATCCTGGCGCGTTCGCAGGCCTGGTCCGGCCTGTCACTCCGGCCCGCCGATCCAGTCGACCAGGAGGGCGGCAAAGCCGAAGGCGGCGGCGATGGCGCAGACCTCAGGCCAGCTGCCTGAGGCCCAGGCGATGCCGGCGAGCATCGAACCGACGGCGCCGCCGATGAAGAAGATGCCGACGAAGAGGCCGTTGAGGCGGCCGCGCGCTTTCGGCTGCAGCAGGTTGATGGCGCGGCGGCCAAGCGTCTGGTCGCCGGTCACGCCGATGTCGAGCAGCACGGCGCTGACACCCATCAGCGCTAGAGACCATCCGGTTCCGGATTCAGCCGAGCCGGCCCAGGCGGCGAGCCCCATCGCGCCGATCAGCACGAGATGGCAGGCGATGGTTGCGGACCGCGTCCAGCCGCGGTCGCCGGCGCGGCCAAACAGCGGTGTCACTATCGCGCCGCCTGCGCCGACCAGTGCGAACAGCGCGATGCCGCGCTGGCCGAGGTCGAAAGGCGGCTGCGCGAGGCGCAGCGCCACCGCCGTCCAGAACAGGCTGAAGGCCGCCATCACCAGCGCCGCCGTCAGCGCGCGGCGCCGCAGCACCGGCTCGTCGCGCAGCAGGTCGAACAGTGAAGCGATCAGCGCTCCATAGGAGGATCTCGCTGCCGGCCGTCGTCGCGGCAAGGTGAAGGCAAGCACGCAAGCCAGTACGACCAGGGCCGCGGCGCTGATGCCATAAAAAGCCCGCCAGCCCCAGGCATCGGCAATCAGGCTGGCCAGCGGCCGCGCCAAAAGGATGCCGACCATCAGCCCGCTCATGACATCGCCGATGACGCGGCCGGCCTGCCCGGGCGGCGCCATCGAGGCGGCGATCGGCACCAGGATCTGGATCGCCGAACAGGCAGCCCCGAGGACGAACAGGACAATCAGCAGCGAGCCGGCGGTGGGCGCCGTTGTGGCGACGCCAGCCGCCAATGCCGCCGCGGCCAGCATGCGCAGGATCAGGGTGCGGTTTTCGGCGAGGTCGGCGAGCGGCACCAGGAAGAACAGGCCGGCGGCATAGCCGAGCAGGGTGGCCATGGCGACGAAGCCGACGCTCGCGGCACTGGCGCCGAGCGATGGCCCGATCAGGCCGACCAGCGTCTGTGGGGCGAACAAATTGGTGACGATGATGCCGACCGCGGTGGCAAACAGCAGCGTCTGCGGGCCGGTGATGGTCACAGCCGGCCCGGCCATCCGGCCGTCATTGGTGTCGAGCATTGGGGTATCGAGCATTGAGTCCTCAGGGATTTGCATGTCGTGCGAGGACTTTATGCCAAAGCATTATCATGCTACAATTCAATCAATTCGATAATGATTATGCGAGATACGCATGAATATCCACGACCTCGAAGCCTTCATCGCCGTGGTGGAGACCGGCTCGATCGTCGGTGCCTCGGCAAGGCTCAACCTCACCCAGCCGGGCGTGACGCGCCGCATCCAGAACCTCGAGGACGGGTTGGCCACCGCGCTGCTCGACCGCCAGTCGAAGCCGCTGAAGCCGACCGCCTCCGGCCGTGAGGCCTATGAGCACGGCCGGCGCGTGCTACGTTCGCTCGAGGATCTCAGGGCCGGCGTGTCGCCGCAAGGCGAGGTCAAGGGCGAGTTCCGCCTGGGCATCATGCCCTATCTCTCCGATGCCGCGCTGGCGCTGCCGCTCGATAGCCTGCGCGCTGCCTTTCCGCAGCTGACGCTGCGCATCACCTCCGGCTGGTCGCCAAGGCTGGTGGAGCAGGTGGCGCGCAGCGAACTCGACGCGGTGGCGGTGTGCCTCGCCGAGGGTTTGGCGCCGCCCGACGAACTGGTCTGCGACGATCTCGGCGTGCAGTCGGTGCTGCTGGTCGCATCACCTGGCCTCGGTGTGCCGAAGCCCGTCGATCTTGCCTCGCTGTCGCGCTTTCCCTGGGTGATGAACGAGAACGGCTGTGGTTTTCGCGCTTTCATCCGCCAGAGTTTCGAGGCCGTCAGGCTGCCGTTCCAGGTCGGGGTGGAGGCGCTCAGCGTCGATCTCAGAATGTCGCTGGTGGCGCGCGGCCACGGCATCGGCATCGTCACGCCGGGTGCCTTCGCCGACAGCCGCTGGCGCGACAGGGTGGAAGTCATCGATTGCCCGGACTTCAAGCCGCAAGTGCGCGCCTGGCTGCTGCACCGCCCGCCGGCCGGCCGGCTGAGCCGCCCGATCGCGCTGTTTCGCGACGCGCTGATCGAAGGGCTCGAGGTGCCGATGCCGCTGGTGTCGTAGAGTGGGGGTGGGGTAGCGCTAGGACCGTCTAGTCCCGTTCCGTCTCCAGCCGCTCGCGAAAATCGTCAAGCTCGGCCTGCGCGATGCCGGCGACTTCGGCGTCGGCGGGATAGCTGCCGCTCGCGACCTCGTTGCGGAAGCCCGACAAAGCTTCGACGCGCGCGTCCCTCACTGCCTTTTGCAGTACGGCCAGATTGCCCCAGGCGCGTGCATGGCGCGGCAGGCGGCCGCTCTCGCCGCAGATGTCCGAAGTGAACAGGAAGATCACGTCGGCCTCCGCGCCCGAGCCGAGCGACACGGTGACCAGCGAGGTACGGCGGTTGATCTCGGCCATCACGTCAGCCGCGATGATCTCGCATTCGACGGCGAAGGCGCCGGCATCTTCCAGTCGGCGAAAACGGTCCCACAATTCGAGCGCCTCGGCGGCGGTCTTGCCGACCGCCCGGATGCCGCCGACCCAGGTGGATTTGCGCGGCACGAAACCGAGATGGCCCATGACGGGGATCTGTTCGTTGGCGAGCATGCGCACGGTATCGAGACCGCGCCCGGTGATGACGGCGTCGGCGCCCGCCGTGATGGCGGAGAAGGCGGTGCGCAGGATTTCGTCTGGTGTCACCGCATCGGCGAAGCCGAGTGCGGCGGTGACGAAGACGCGGCGCGATCCTTCGCGCACGCGGGACACGTTGGCGGCGCGGCAGACCACCATCTCGATGCCGGCGGCCTCGGCCGCAGCTGCCTCCTCGGCGGTTTCGGCCGTCACCTGGGCGGCGTGCCGCCCGCTGCCCTTCAGCGCGCGCAGGCTCGCGACCGTCACGCTGCGCTCGACCTCGCGGCCGCCGAAGTCGAAGATGCGCGCCATCTCAGCCCTTCAGCTTCTTGGCATAGTAGTCCGGCGCGACGACGCCGGGCTTGGAGAACCATGCGGGCACATCGACGCCGGAATAAAGCAGGATGTTGCCCCACGGGTCGAAGGCGCCGGTGCGCACGATGACCTTGGCCTTGGCCGCCATCTCGCCAAGGATGGTCTCGTGCGTCGTGGTCTCGAAATCGGCGTCGGGGAACAGCCGCTTCAGCTTGGCCAGCAGCGGCGCATTGTGCACCGGCAGCGTGTCGGCATAGCCGACGCGCTCGGCGATCAGGTTGGCGGCGATCGGCGCCAGCACGGTTTCGAGATCCGGCACGTCGGGCGAGATGGCGAGGTCGATGCGCCAGGCGCTCGACGGGATCGGAAAGCCCGCATCGCAGACGATCATCAAATCGCCATGGCCCATCGAGGCGATGGCGTGCGCCAGTTCGGCGTTGAGCAGCCGGTTTCGGTTCATCTCATTTCCTTCCATGTTGTCTTGAGAGCTTCGGCGAACAGCGCGTCGGCCTGTGCCCGCTCGGGCAGGCCCGGAATGACGCCGAGCCGGGTGCAGGCGATGCCGCCGCAGACGACGCCGAAGCGGACCGCGTCAACGATGTCGCGGCCTTCGGCCAGCGCCACGGCGAAGCCGGAATTGAACGCGTCGCCGGCACCGGTGGTGTCGACCACGGCGACGGGCACGGCTGGCACCATGATGTCGAGTTCGTCGGTGAGGATCAGGGCGCCGCTGCGGCCCAAAGTGACCACCACGTTGCGCACGCCGCGCCGGCGCAATTCGCCGGCAAGCTCGCGCGAGGAGCGCGGATCGTCGGCCGGCAGGCCGAGCAGGATGCGCAATTCGCTCTCGTTGGGGGTGAGGTAATCGACATTGGCGAAGATCGCGTCGGGCAGCTGGCGCGCGGGTGCCGGATTGAGGATGGTGCGGGCGCCATGCTTGCGGCCAAGCTGCATGGCGCGGGCGGCGGCCGCGATCGGCACTTCGAGCACGGTCATGACGACGTCGCTTTGCGCAATGCGCTCTTCGGCCGCGTCGACAGTCGCCGCATCCATCAGCTCGTTGGCGCCCATGTCGAGGATGATGAAGTTCTCACCCTTGTCGTTGAGGATGATGAAGCCGACGCCGGTGGCGCGTTCGGTTCTCGTCGTGACCAGGCTCGCATCGACGCCCTCGGCGGCATAGAGGTCGGTGGCAATGCCGGCGAGCTTGTCGGTGCCGATGATGGCGACCAGCGCCGAGCGCGCGCCGAGCCTTGCGGTGGCCACCGCCTGGTTGGAGCCCTTGCCGCCGGCGCCCATGTCGAAGTCGGTGCCGAGCATCGTCTCGCCGAAGATCGGCAGTTTTGGCGCCCGCATGGTCAGGCCGACCGCGAAACTGCCTACGATGGTAATTCTGGGTGCGGTCTTGGGTGTGCTCATCAATGCCTCGTTCAGGACGCCATGGCGCGTGCCAGGATCGCTTCCTCGTTGATGCCGGCTCCGGTCAGCTCGCCTGATATGCCGCCATTGCGCAGCACCAGAACGCGTTCGGCGTTCATGATCAATTCGGGAATCTCCGACGAGATCATCACCACCGCCACGCCTTCGCCGGCGATGCCGCGCAGGATGGCGTAGATTTCGGCCTTGGCGCCGACATCGACGCCGCGCGTCGGCTCGTGCAGCACCAGCACGCGCGGGTTGGTGACCAGGCTGCGCCCAAGGATGATCTTCTGCTGGTTGCCGCCCGACAAGGTCGCCAGCTTTTGGCCGAGATGTGAAATGCGCGCGTCGAGCCGGGCGACCTGCGCGCGGGCCTCGCGGCGCACGGCACCACGCCGCATGAAGCCGGCCATCGAGAAGCGCGGCAGCGAGGCCGAGACGACATTGTTGGCGACGCTCATCGACAACAGCGCGCCGGCGCCGCGGCGGTCGGCCGGCACCAATGCCATGCCGTTGCGGATCGAGGCCTGCGGGTCGGCGGCGCGCAATTCCTTGCCGTCTATGGTGACGCGGCCGCTGCGCTGGCACAGGCCGAACAGCGCCTCGCCCAGCATGTCCTTGCCGGAATCCGGCAGGCCGCCAATGCCGAGGATTTCGCCGGCGCGGGCATGAAAGCTCAGCCTGTCCAGCCCCGGCGCGGTCAGCATCTCGACGGCGAGTACGATGGTAGCAGCGTCCGACCGCGCTTCAGGTTGCAGCGACCATTGCGCCGCCGTGTCGAGGTCGCGGCCGACCATGGCGCGGATCAGCCGGTCTTCCGACACACCGTCATTGTCGATGGTCTCGATGGTGCGTCCGTCGCGCATCACGGTGATGCGGTCGGCAAGGTCGAGCACTTCCTTGAGATGATGCGACACATAGATGACGGTGACGCCTTCGCCGCGCAATTGCCTGACGATCTCGAACAGCCGCTCGCTCTCGCGCTTGGACAGCGCCGAATTGGGTTCGTCGAGCACCAGCACGCGGGCGCGCTGGCGGATGGCGCCAGCGATCTCGACCAGCTGCATCTCGGCCACCGACAGGCGCGACACTTTCGTGTCGGGATCGAGCGCGCCCATGCCGAGCCGGGTCAGTGCCGCGCGCGCCTCGCGCCGCATCTGGTCGCGCGGCACGAAGGACAGCGACGAGCGCGCCGCCATGTCCGACATCATGATGTTCTCGGCGATGGTCAGCGTCGGGCAGAGCGCCAGTTCCTGGTAGACCACGGTGATGCCGGCGGCGCGGCTGGCCAGCGGCGAGGCAATGGTGGCGCGGCTGCCGTCGATGCGGATTTCGCCGCCGTCCGGTTGCAGGTCGCCGGCCAGGATGTTCATCAGCGTCGATTTGCCGGCGCCGTTCTCGCCGATGACGGCGTGCACCTCGCCGGCGCGGAAGCCGACGGAAATGCGGTCGAGCGCCAGCACGCCGGGGAACCGCTTGGTCAGCCCGGAGATTTCGACGATGGGGGTCTGTTGCTCTGTCATTGGCTGGCTGGCCGAGCAGGTCTGCCCGATCGGCAAACCTGCTCGGCTTGCTTGTTACTTCTTGGCCACCTCGGCGATGTTTTCCTTGGTGTAGATGCCGACGCCGGTGTCGACATTGTTGATCGGCTGGCCCTTGAGGAATTGGACGATCAGGTCGACCGCGGCAAAGCCCTGCTTCTCCGGCGCCTGGTCGATCGTAGCATTGACATTGCCGTCCTGGACAAGCTGCACCGTCTGGTCGAGCAGGTCGAAGCCGACCACCTTGACCTTGTCTGCGGCCTTGTTGCGTTCGACCCACGTGCCTGCGGCGGGCGTCGAGCAGCATTCGAGCGACAAGACGCCTGATATCGACGGATTGGCGAGCATGGCGTTCTCGATCGCCGCGTAGATCTTCTGCGGGTCGGTGCCGGTGTTGAGCGTCGAGACCACCTCGATGCCGGGTTCGGCCTTCAGCGCCTCGCGCGCGCCCTTCTCGCGGTCGAGCGACCACTGCGCGGCGGCGTCGATGGTGGTGATCATCACCTTGCCCTTGCCGCCCAGCACCTTGGCCATCAGCTTGCCGGCCTCGCGGCCGGACTGGACGAGATCCTGGCCAGCGAAGGCGAGGCGCTTGCTCTCCGGATTGTCGGTGTTGAAGGTGACGACCGGGATGCCGGCGGCGATGACGCGATCGATCACCGGCGCCAGCGCGTCGGTGGAGACGGAGGAGATCGCCAGCCCGTCCATCTTGCCCATCAGCGTCTCGATCTCCGAGATCTGGCCGTCGGCATCGGCGCCGACCGGGCCGATGAACTGGGCGCCGACCTTGTCCTCCTTGGCGGCGCGCTCGACGCCGGCCTTCATGAACGGCGCGAATTCGTTGGAGACGTCATGGTAGGAAACGTAGATGTCTAGCGGCTGCCCGGCATCGATCTTGGCCTTGATGCGCGGCGCCAGCGTAAAATCGGCGAGCTTGGATTCGGCGTGCGCCGACAGTGGAAACAGACCGAGCATGGCTGCGAGAATGACGTGTCTGATGTTCATGGATAGTCCTCCCTTTTTGGTTCTGATTGCTTCTGTTTTCTGCACTTAACCCGTCCGGCGCGTGCTCCATTTGTCGATGCCGACCGCGATGATGATGACCAGGCCGATCATCAGTTCCTGCACGAAGGGCGATACGCCCAGCAGCACCAGCCCGTTGCGCATCACGCCGATGATCAGCACGCCCAGAATGGTGCCGAGGATGGTGCCTTCGCCGCCCGACAGCGAGGCGCCGCCGACGATGGTGGCAGCGATGACGTCGAGCTCCAGGCCGAGCCCGGTGCGTCCGGCCTGGCTGGAGGGCAGGAAGGCGAGGCCCAGAATGCCGGCAAGCGCGGCGAGCACGCCCATCAGGATGAAGGCTGATATCTTGACCTTGTTGACGGAGATGCCGGAGACCCGCGCGGCCTTGGCGCTGCCGCCGACGGCATAGACGCGGAAGCCGAAATTGGAGAAGGACAGCACAATCCAGGCCAGCACCGCGACGATGACGAAGAACACCAGCTGCATCGGGATGATGGTGAACAGGTAGCCCTGGCCGATGAAGGAGAAGGTCTGCAGCACTTCCGGCAACGCGCCGTTGCGGGCGTTGACCGTCACCGGCTGGCCGTTGGTCAGGATGAGGGCCGCACCACGTACGATGGAGAGCATGCCGAGCGTGGCGATCAGCGAGGGCAGGCGGCCATAGGTGGAAAGCACGCCGTTGATGAGGCCGATGGCGACGCCGGTGAGCAAGCCGACGCCGATCGCCGGCAGCAGCGTCCAGCCGGCAATGATCAGCATGCCTGTGGCGAGGCCGGAGAATGCGTAGGTCGAGCCGACCGACAGGTCGACCTCGCCGGCGATCAGCACGAACGTCATGCCGACCGCCATGATCCCGAGCAAGGAGATCTGGCGCCCGACATTGAGCAGGTTCAGCGATGTCAGGAATCCATCGGTGGCGAAGGACAAAAACAGGCACAGCACGAGCAGCGCGATGAACACGCCTGCCTCGCGCGCCCGCAACAGCCGCGCCATCGTGAATCGGTCCGTGGCTGGCGCGCGCGCGCCGGTCCTGACCGCATCGGCCATACAGCATCCTCCCTGCGTGCGGCCAGCCGGTCCTCACCAGCGTGGCCACTCCTCCGTTTCATCGACCCGAGCCGAGCTCATGCGCGGGCCGTTGACTTGGAGCCGGTCCCGAACTGATTCAGGATCAGGCTCTATCTTCCTGTTCGGCCATGATTTTTCGGGAGTCCGGTTGCGGCTCCCTGGATCATGGTCGGGCGTGGGCTGACCGCCACACCCTGTATTTGCAGCGTCAGGACGCCTTGCGGAAGGAGCCGGCCGGCACCTTGTGCATCTCGTCAAAATTTCCGTAGTCGCGCACCTTCTTGAACGGCGCGTTCTCGACGGCGTTGTAGGAACAGATGTAGCCCCAGCGATAGGTGTCCGAACGGTTGGCATCGGAGCGGTGCAGCAGATTGCCGTCGAAGATCAGGGCGTCGCCGGCTTCCATCTCGACATAGATGTGCTCGAAGCGTTTCAGCGCCGCGTCCAGATGTTCCTGCTCGACATTGGTCTGGTCGTTCTCTCTGATATGGTTGAGACGGCCGAGCTTGTGCGTGCCTTTCAGCACCTGCAGGCAGCCGTTCTCGCGGGTCGCCTTGTCGAGCGCGACATAGATGCTCATCATCTCGGGCGCCAAGCAGCCGTAATTGTACCAGTAGCCGAAATCCTGGTGCCATTCCCAGGCGCCGCCCTCATTGGGCTGCTTCATCGTCATCTTGTGGCTGTAGAGGTAGATCGGCTTGCCGACGGCGGCCTCGGCCAGATCGACCATGCGCTCGTCGCGGGCGAGAAGGCCGTATTTGTCGTCCTCGGCCTTGGTCCACATCTTGAGAAGAGTGGTCTTGCCTTCCTTGTCGCCCTTGGCCATCACGGCGCCGCTCTTGTTCTCCGCTTCGAGCTGCTTGCGGGCGTGGTCTCGGAAATCCTCCACTTCCGCGACGCTCAGCAGTCCCCTGCGGATAATGTACCCGTCACGGGCGTAGAGCTCGGTTTCCTGCTTGGTCATCGCCAACATCGTCTTGCCTCCCTGGTCCATCGGGCCGCCGCTGGCGCAAGGCGCCTGGAAAGCCCGCAAAACTTGGGGGATCCGGCCACTACCCGCCGAAATCCCGTCCTCTTGAGATCGACCATAGCGACGCTTGGAAGCGAACAAAATGGACAGCAAGGCACTCGTTTTGTATAAAACGCGCATGATGGCAAAGACGTCGGTTTTCGAGGGTTTCCACTATGTGCCGGCGGCCGGATGGACGCGCACGGCGTTCAGCGTGCTGCGCGCCGGCAAGGTCGCCGCGGCGCCCGACTACCGCATCGAACGGCCCGTCTATCCCGGCCAGGACATCCTCTATTGCCTGTCGGGCCGGGGTTTCGTGGAGACGCTGGGGCAGAGGCTGGAGGTGCGCGCCAACCAGCTGGTGTGGATGGCCAACGAGGCGCCACATGTGCACGCGGCCGATCCGGCCGATCCCTGGACCTTGCTCTGGTTCAGGCTCGATGGGCCCGATCCGGCTATCCTGCGGCGGAAATTGTTCGGCGAAGGGATATTGCGGACCGTGTTCACGGAAGGCACCGGCCCGGCGCCATGGTTCGAGCGGCTGTTCGCGGCGTTGCGGCGACGCGACGCCGGGCTCGACCTGCGCCTCAACCAGTTGGTCGCCGAATTCCTGCTTCTGGTCGACCGTGCGGTGAACGGCGCCGGCAATGACGATCTGCCGAAGCCGCTTGCCGCCGCACTCGACGCCATGCGCGCCGAGCCCGGCTCCGCCTGGACGGCGCCGGACCTCGCCACCGTTACCGGCCTCGGCGCCTCGCAGATCAGGCGGCTGTTCCAGAAACATCTGCGCACCAGCCCCCACCAATGGCTGATGCGCGAGCGGCTGATGCAGGCGCAGTCGCTGCTGGTGCAGGGCGACCAGCCGCTGGCCGAAGTGGCCGAGGCCTGCGGCTTCTGCGACGTCTATCATTTCGGGCGCGAGTTCAAGCGCTCGGTCGGCATCTCGCCGGCCGCCTGGCGGCGCAGCGAACTGAGTGCGGCGCCGGGGCGTTAGGATAGTCGATACTTACGAATCCTTTCAGGCGGTTGGGCGTGGCTGTTCAGATTTTGAGTCCGCGTGTCCGGCCGTCCCTTGAGAATCTCCTTGCCTTGAGCAACATGGCGACGATGCCCGAGGCGCAAGAATGAACAAGCCGATTTCCACCGCACCACCACGCAAGGCGCCGATGGCTCTGACCGCGGACCTCGTTGCCCGCACCATGCGCGCGGTAGAGGATGCCGGGCCGACGCCGGGCATGGTTTACATGACCGATGCGGACTATGCGCGCATCCGCGACGAAGTGCTTGCCACGGCTCCAGCCGGGCCGCTGAAATTGTTTGCCTATGGCTCGCTGCTGTGGAAACCCGCAGGCGAGGTGAGCGGCGGCGAACGCGCGGTGGCGACCGGCTGGCACCGCTCGTTCTGCTTCACGGTGCAGCGTTTTCGCGGCACGCTCGAGCAGCCCGGCCTGATGATGGCGCTCGATCGTGGCGGCCAATGCCAGGGCATGGTGTTCGAGATCGCCGAGCCGGTGGCGGCCAATCTCGAAGCGCTGCTGCGCCGCGAGATGACCATCCTGCCAGCCGTCAACGTGCCGCGCTGGCTGCAGGTCAGGACCGAAGGTGGTATCTGCCGCGCGCTCGGCTTCGTCGTCGATCCGGCCAATCCGCGCTATGCCGGCAAGCTCGACAAGCAGGCGATCGCGGCGACGCTGGCGACAGCCGTCGGCCATTGGGGATCGGGCGCGGAATATCTGTTCGAGACCATCCGCCACCTCGAAGCCTGCGGCATCCGCGACCGCAATCTGTGGCAGCTGCAGGCGCTGGTGGCCGAGGAGATCGGACGCCTGTCGTTCACCCGTCCCTGAGCCATACCAGCATTTCGCCGGGCTCGCGGTTGTCCCAGGCGAAGTAGGGAATGGCGGTCAGACGCGTCTCGGCGGTGGCCGGCGGCTCGGGCCTGTAGAGCCCGCTTTGCCAACCGTCGGCGGCGTCGGCAAGTGCTGTAGCCGACAGCGTCACCACACCGCCGAGAAGCTCCGGCCGGTGCCGTGCTTCGACGCTGGCCGTCCTTGGCAGGGACACGCGATGCAGCTGGCTGTCATTGTCTGATGCCTCGACGCAGTAGATCAGCGGGCCGCGCGACAGCGCGACGCGGCCGGCATCCTGACGCACCTGCGGGTTGGCATAGAGCCGCTCGATCGGCATTTCGAGATCGAGCCGCACCTGGTCGCCCTTTCTCCATGTCCGCCGGATCGCGGCGTAGCCGTCGCTGGTGATTTCAGCCAGCTTGACCGCCTCGCCATTGATCTTCAGCTCGGCGGCGGCGCTCCAGGCTGGGATGCGCAGGTGCAGCGTGAACTCGACCGGCGCCTGTGGTTCAACCGTGATCTCGACGGCGCCGTCCCAGGGATAGCGGCTCGCCTGGGCAAGGCTGACCGGGATGCCTGATATGTCGAAGCGGGCGGTCGAGTCGCCATAGAGATGGACGGCCAGCGCATCGTCGGCCAAGCTGTAGAAATAGCTGCCGATCGAGGCGACCATGCGCCCGATATTGGGCGGGCAGCAGGGGCAGCGGTGCCATTTCCAGCGGTTGTGGGCGCCCCGGCTTTCCAGCGGATTCTCGTAGAAGAACAGCGAGCCGTCGAGCGACAGGCCCGAGATCGAGCCATTGTAGAGGGCGCGTTCCATCATGTCGGCGTAGCGCGCGTTCGGTCCCATGCCGAGCATGCGGCTGGCCCAGAACACCAGCCCGACCGCGGCGCATGTCTCGGCATAGGCGCTCTCGTTGGGCAGGTCGTAGTCGCTGGTGAAACCCTCATTGTCCGCCGACGGTCCGAGCCCACCGGTGATGTAGAGGCTCTTGGTGGTGAGATCGTCCCACAGAAGGTCGAGTGCGGTGCGCAGCGTGTCGTCGCCATACTCGGTGGCGATGTCGGCCATGCCCGAATAGAGGTACATCGCCCTGACCGCGTGGCCGACCACCTTGTCCTGCTCGCGCACCGGCTTGTGCGACTGGTTGTACTCATAGGTCTTGAAGTGGAAATCCTTCGGATCGGCGCCGCGGGCGCGGGCCTCCTCGTCGAAATAATGCGGCTGCCGGCCGCGCTCGTCGATGAAGTATTTCGCCAGCTCCATGTATTTCCGCTCGCCTGTCACCCGTGCCAGCTTGACCAGCGCCAACTCGATTTCCTCATGGCCGCAATAGCCATGTTTCTGGCCGGGCTGCGGCCCCAGCACCGTGGCGATATGGTCGACGAAGCGACACATCACATCGAGCAGCTTGCGTTTTCCGGTGGCCTGGTAGTAGGCGACCGCGCCTTCGATCAGATGGCCGGCGCAATAGAGCTCGTGGCAGTCGCGCAGATTGGTCCAGCGCAGGCCGGGCTGGATGCGCTGGTACCAGCTGGAGAGATAGCCGTCTTCCTGCTGCAGCTTCTCATACATGTCGATGACGGCATCGATCTTCTTCTCCAGTTCCGGGTTCTTGCGCCGGTAGAGCGAATAGGCCGCGGTTTCGATGGTCTTGCCCCAGTCGGAATCCCAGAACATCTGCGTCGTCACGGTGCGGGCGGTGAAGCCGTCATTGACATGGAAGGGGATGACGACGCCGGGCGAGGGCCGGTCCGGGTCGATCTGCTCCAGCATACGGGCCTCGACGCAGCGCTCGTAGAGGATGTCGGCGGTGCGCGTGGCGACCGCGTCGGCGCGGTCGCCCCAGAAGCCGTGCACGTCGACCTGCGGCACCGGCAGCGGGCGGAAGGCGAGCTTTGGCTTGGCCGATTTTACGGATGGCGATGCGGTCATGAACTTACTCCATTCGGTCTGTCTATTTGACGGCCCCGGCCATCAGGCCGCGGATGTAGAAGCGCTGCAGGGCCAGGAACAGGATGAGGCAGGGCACCATCATCACGGTGACGCCCGCCTGCACCGCGCCCCAGTCGATGGCGCCGAAGCGGCCCGATTGCAGTGCGGTCATCATCACCGGCAGCGTGAATTTCGACTGGTCGGTCATCAGCACCAGGGCGGCGAGGAATTCGTTCCAGGCGCCGAGGAAGGCAAACAGCGCGATGGTGACGACGCCCGGCCAGACCAGCGGCAGCATCACCTTCAAAAGCATGGTGAGATTGCTGGCGCCGTCCATGCGGGCGGCTTCCTCGATCTCGCGCGGCACCGCGTCGAAGGCGTTGCGCATCATGAAGATCGAGAACGGCAGTTGCAGCGTCACATAGACGCCGACGAGGCCGGTCAGCGTGTTGTGCAGGCCAAGCTTGGTCAGCACCAGGAAGATCGGCGTCAGGATCGACTGGAACGGGATCATGATCGTCGACAGGATGAGGATGAAGAACAGGTCCTTGAACGGAAACCGGAAGCGCGAAAAGCCGTAGCCGGCCAGCACGCTGACTGCGACCGACAGCACCACCGTCATCACCGAGACGTAGATGCTGTTCTGTGCCGAGACCCACAGCCCGTCGCCGAAGCTGTTGAGCGTGGCATAGTTCTCCAGCGAGAAGCCTGATGTCGGCCAGGGCGGCAGCGGCGGCTGGCGTGCTTCCTGCGCCGGCTTGAACGCCGACAGAACGGCCCACACGATCGGCGCGGCAAACAGCACCGAGGCGATGATGCCGGTCGAATGCTCGCCGATGCGGGCCAGAAGCCGGCTGTTGCGGGAGGCGGCCTGCGCCATCAGTCGAGCCCCTCGGGCTTGCGCAGCAGCCACAGCTGGACCAGGCTGAGCGCCACCAGGACGACGAGCAGCACCATCGACAAAGCCGCGCCATAGCCGAGCTTGAACGACACGAAGGACTGGTTGAAGATCCAGTAGACCGCCGTCAGCGTCTGGTTGCGCGGGCCGCCGCGCAGGATGATGTAGAACTGGTCGAAGGCGAGGATCGAGCCGGCGACCGACAGGATCAGCGCCAGTGCCAGCGTGCGGCGCATCAGCGGCAGGGTGATCGCCCTGAACCTGGCGAAAGGCCCGGCGCCGTCGATGACGGCGGCCTCCTGCAGATCCTGCGGGATCGATTGCAGGCCGGCCATCAGGATGATCATGGTGAAGCCGGCGACCTTCCAGACGACCATGGCGATGATCGACCAGAAGGCCGGCTGGAAGGTGGCCAAAAGGTTGAACTTCCTGTCGATCAGGCCAAGGTCGTAGGCGGCCGGGCTGAACAGGCCGGAATCGACATTCAAGAGCCACGACCACAGCAGGCTGGCCGAAGCGAAGCCGACAACCGCCGGCATGAAGAACATGGTCCGATAGAGATTGGTCAGCGGCCGCGGCCGTTCGACGAACAGCGCCAGCGGAAACGCCACCACGAAGATCGCGATGGTGACGATCACGGTGTAGTAGGCGGTGAAGCGCAGCGCGTTCCAGAACCTGGTGTCGCGCAGGATGGCGACATAGTTGCCGAGGCCGATATAGCTGTGCTCGCCCATCAAGGGCCAGTTGTGCAGCGACATCCACGCCGTCATGCCGAGCGGGATCAGGAAGAAGACGACGACCAGCGCAACAGCCGGCGCGACATAAAGCAGGCCGATCCACTGCCGGCGGCCGGCGACTTTGCGGGCGCGGGGCGGGGCGGTGGTTGCTGCGGTGATGACGGTCATGGCTGCTCTTCCGTTGGCACTGCGTCCCCCTCCCCCTTGAGGGGAGGGTCCGGCCGAAGGCCGGGGGTGGGGTCGTCTCTGCAGCGCGCCGACATCAAGAAACGTCGAGCACTGCCGAGACGACCCCACCCGGACCTGCGGTCCGACCTCCCCTCGAGGGGGAGGTGGGGTTGGCGCTTATTTCTGCGGCGCCTGGTCGATGATCGACTGCATCGTCTCCTGCGCATTGGCGATCGCGCCGTCGACATCGTCGCCGAAGAAGACCTCGTTGATCATCTGCGTCCACGGCCCGTTGGCGGAGTTGATCAGGTCGTTGAACACCACCGAATAAGGCGTGCGGCCCTTGGCCATTGCCTCGGCGGCGATCTGGTAGCGTGGATCGAGATCCTTCAGCGCCTCCTTGGCGATGTCGCCGCGCACCGGCAGGCTGCCGTATTTGGCGAGGATCGTCTGGCCCTCGAGCGAATAGGCGAAATCGAGGAACTCCTTCACCACGGGCAGTTTCGTGGTGCCCTTGGTGACGACGAAATTGTCGCCGCCGGCAAAGGACGACCAGCCGCTATCCTTGCCCGGCAGGAAGGTGACGCCGTAGTCGATATCGGGATACTGGGTGTTGAGCGCGCCGATGGCGAAGGCGCCGGACGGCGAGATGCCGATATTGCCGGCGGCGAAGGCGGCGAAGAAGTTGGCGCCGGTGTCGGTCTGCGCGCCTGCCGGCACCAGATCCTTCTTGACCATCGAGCGGTAGAGATCGATGGCGCCGCGCAATTGCGGGCTGTCCAGCGTCGCCTTGGAGCCGTCCTCCGAGAGAATGTCGCCGCCAGATGCCCAGATCAGCGGCGTGAAGGTGAAGATGTTGCAGCCGCCGCAATTGCCGGAGAAGTAGAAGCCCTTGATGTTGCCGCCGAGTGCGTTGACCTTCTCGGCGTCGGCCGCGATCTCGGCCCAGTTGGCCGGGCCTTTTTCAGGGTCTAGGCCAGCCTGCTTGAACAGCTTCTTGTTCCAGATCAGCACCGAGGCGTCGGCGGAGAAGGGCAGGCCGTAAATGTGGTCCTTGTAGGTTCCGGTCTTCACATGCGCCGGCGACAGGCTGGCGAAATAGGGCAGGGACTTGGCCCAGTCGGTGATGTCCTCCAACTGGCCGGCAGCGGCGAAGGAGGGCGTGTAGATCAGGTCCAGCGACAGCGCGTCGGGCGCCGTGCCGCCAGCGGCCGCAGCACCATATTTCGGGATGATCTCGGCATTGGGGATGATGTCCAGCTTGACCTGGTTGGTGTGCGCCTTGTTGTAGGCGTCGACGATCCTCGGCATGAAATTAGAGCCGTCGGCGCGCACCCAGATGTTGGCCGTCTCGGCGGCGGCAGTGCCAAGCCCGCTGCCCAGAACGGCAGTGGCCAGGGCCAGTTTGGCAATCAGGTTCCTCATGTTCTCCTCCTCCAGGGTTGGCCGCGCTTCGCGGCTTGGCGCCGATCACGCGGCGCTTCGTCTTCAGCCATCCAGCGGATGGCCGCATGACTGACGCACCACCAGCCGGCACGGCAGTTTTCGAATGCCCGGCGCGGCGGGCTTGCCGCCGACCAGTGAAAGCAGGGTCAACCCGGCCTCGCGCCCGAGTGCGACCAGGTTCATGTCGACAGAGGTCAGCGGCGGGCGCGTCGCCTCGGCCACGATCTCCCAATTGTCGAAACCGATAACGCCGACATCGCCGGGAACGCTCAAGCCACGCTCGCGCAAGGCATCGATGACGCCGCGCGCGATCTGGTCGTTGCCGCAGAAGACGGCATCCGGCCTCTCGCTCTTGCCGTCGAACAGGTGCGCCACCGCCTCGTGACCCCAGGCTTCCGACCAGGAGCCGAGCAGCGGCTCGGTGACCGGCAGGCCGTTTTCGATCAGCACGTCGCGGTAAGCCTGGGCGCGGGCATGCACCACGGCGAAGCTCGCCGGTCCGGTGACATGGGCGATGTGCTTGCGACCCAGCCGACAGAAATGCTCGATCGCCAGCCGGGCACCTTCGGCGTCGTCCGAGACGAAGGCGATGGCGTCGGGATCGGGCTGCGTGAAGGCATAGATGACCGGAACGCGCAGATTGGAGAGGTCGACAGGCAGATGGCGGTCGATGCGCTTGCCGGTGGCGATGATGCCGTCGACGCGCTTGTCGAGCATGGCGTCGACATGCATCTGGCCAAGGCGCGGATCTTCCTCGACATTGCACAGGAACACCGAGACGCCATTGTCGACCAGCGCGTCCGAAATGCCCGACATCAGCGGCAGCGAGAAACGGCCATAAGTATCGTTGGTGAGCAGGCCGACGGTGAAGCTGCGCCGCCTGAGCAGGCTCTGCGCCAGGCTGTTGGGCCGAAAGCCGAGACGCCGGGCCGTCTCGCGGATGCGTTCGCGCGTCTCGGCCGTCATGCGCCCCTGGTCGTTGAGCGCCTTCGAGGCGGTCGCGACGCTGACGCGGGCCTGCGCGGCCACGTCACGCAAGGTGACTGGCTTGGAAAAGACCGGGACAGGCAGATCGTCCGATGGCATCGCGCCGAAAATCCTCAGTTGGGAAAAGGTTTTCTCTTAAGGTCCGAAAAAAGACCCGGCACATGGCCAAGCCTGATCGGAACTGTTTGAAAAAACCTTTTCTCAAGTCAAGGCTAGGCCAGATCGGGAGGTCGTTCAAGGGGAAAAGTGGGTTGGAGCTCCGTGGGTGGAGAGAAAGGTCAGAGATAGCAAGGCTTGGGTTCCTCGCCCCCGCAAAGCGGGGGCGAGTAGCCACCGATTGTCAGCGAAGTGTTAATCGCTTGCGCGCCATGGTGGTCTCCCGCCAAGACAGCAGAGCCCCGCCATGTCCGATACGCCCTACAGTCCGAAAGGCCCGGCGCGGCCTCGCGCCGGCGTGACGGCGGCCATGCAAGGCGCCGACGAACGCCGCCGTAACGCGGCCACCATCGCCCGGCTCAAGGCGGAGCTCGCGGCGCAGGCGGCACTGATCGCCAGCCAGGAACTTTCGCTGGCGCACAGCCGCAAGATTTTCGACCGCGCCTCGGTCGCCGCGCGGCTCGGCGTTTGGGAATGCAGCCTGCCCGGCGAGCAGCTGGCATGGACCGATGTGGTCTATGATCTGTTCGACCTGCCGCGCGGCTCGGCGCTCGATCGCTCGGAGATCGTCAAGTGCTACCCGGCGGAGTCGCGCAAGGCGCTGGACACGTTGCGCGGCCGCGCGATCGCCGAGCGCAGCGGCTTCAATCTCGATGCCGAGATCACCACTTTCGCCGGCCGCAGCCGCTGGATCCGCATCACCGCGACCGTCGAGTGCGAGGAGGGCGTTCCCGTGCGCATCTTCGGCATGAAGCAGGACATCACCGAAGAGAAGATCCTGTCGGACCGGATGCGCTATCTCGCCGAATATGACGTCATGACGGGGCTTGCCAATCGCGGCCGGTTCCAAGCGCGGCTTGCGCTTGCCGACGAGGGCCGCCCGCTCGGCGCGCTGCTTCTGGTCGACCTCGACGGCTTCAAGGCCGTCAACGATACGTTCGGCCATGTCGTCGGCGACGAATGCCTGAAGGAAGCGGCAAAGCGGCTTGCCGCCGGCTGCGGCGAGGCCGATTTGGTGGCCCGCGTCGGCGGCGACGAGTTCGCGGTGCTGGTTGGGCCGCATCTCGATCGTGGCGCGGTCTCGGGTCTGGCGCGCCGCATCATCGAGGCGATGGGCAAGCCGGTCGCCGCCTGTGGCCAGTCGCTCGGGCTCGGCGCCTCGGTCGGCATCGCCTTCGCTGAAGCGGGCGCGCACTGCGATCTGTTCGCGCAGGCCGACACCGCGCTCTATGCCGCCAAGGCGGCAGGGCGCAACACGTTCCGCATCTTCAAGGCGCAAGCCGGCGTGAGAGGCCGCAGCGCCGCGGCGTGAGATCTGGCGGCTGTTTGTTCTACAGCCCTCGCCGACCTGGCCCGCACATCTTCCACAGTCGGTGGCGCCCATTTGCATTTGGCATGCAGGGCGCTCGCGAAAAGAGTGCTATGGAAGGGACATGAGCGTCCTTGCTCCGCTCTTCCCGACATTCGAGGTCATTTTCGTGCGTGAACCGTCGCTGCTGCCCGTCTTTGGAAAACTTGGCCTCAAGGCGCCTGTCGCCCTGGTGGCGCCGGCGTCGTCGGCGGGTGTCGTGTCGCGCCTGCGGGAGCTGGTGGCCGCGCATGGCGGCATGATGCTGAAGCTGTCGGTCATCGCCTGGACGGTGCTGATCCTGGGCGCCGTGTTTTTCATGATGCAGGGCTGACCGGCATGGCCAACCGCTACACGCTGCGCATGCAGATCCCCCAGAGCTGGAGCATCATCGACGTCTTCACCGGCCAGCCTGCCGTGGTCCGGCAAAAGGTGATGGTCGGGATGGGTCCGCGTGAGGCCGAGGACATGGTCGTGCAGATGAATGTCCGCGACGTCAAACGCCGCGAGCGGGCCGAGCGCAAGGCCTGATCCGTACCGGCCGCCGGCAGAAGCCTGCCGCACCGCAAATCAAGGGATTCCCGTGAGAGCCAGCCTGAAGCAGAAGATACTGGAGGTCTGCGACCGCAAGATCTCCGAGAAGGGGGCCGGCGTCGGCGTGTCGTTCTACGCGTTTTTCGCCAACAGGAACGACGACCCCGAACTCCTGATGGAAGCCGCCGAATGGTGGATCAGAACGCACCGCCTCGACCATTTTGAAAAGGCTGCGAAGATACGCGCGATGGTCGAGGAGATGGATCTTTAATCTTTGTTTTGAGCGACATGCATTGGGCTGATCAGCCGAAATCGGCTGCCGTCAGCACATACATGCTCTTGTGGGTGCGGTCGTAGGCCTTTGCCGCCACTTCGCGGATGGCGCTGCTCTCGGTGTCGAATGTCTGGAGGTAGCCGGCTTCATCGGCCGCGGTTCCCGGCCGCATCTTGGCCATGGCGTCGGCTGCGACGGAGAACGAGATCTGGAACATGCCGTCATGGCCGACGAAACGGATGCGCTTGCCGGCTTCGTCATAGCTGCGGCTGCGGTTGGGGAAGGTGAGGCTCATGTCTTGACCTCCGTGGCGGCGGCCTTCTTGGTCACCCGCTTCTTCTTCGGCGTCGGGTTCAGGGCTTCAGCGACGCGGTCGGCCTCTTCCTTGGCCAGCCGCAGCTCCCTCAGCCTTGCCGTCTTGATCTCCCGGGCCCTTGCCTCGGACATGTATTCGGCGGTTGCCTTGTTTTTCTCCGCCGTCTTTTTCTGCTTGTCGACAAAGCGGGCTTCAGCTTTTTCCATGATCGTCTGATTGCCTTCGGCCATCGAAGAAATCTCCCTTGTGCCTGAAATCGTGAAAGTGAACTTGTCCGATAAATAGGCACTCGATCGGCAAAATTCAATCTTTTGAATTATTTGACACTCTGCGGATAGCACGAAACGGCTGGCCGAAATAATACTTTTGAATATTTAATCTGGCCCGCGAATAATTTTTGGCACTCCTATCTATCGAGTGCCAACGCGTCTATAAAGGACGGGCGTGGCCGCCTGTGCCGGCCCCAGAAAGAAGTTCCCATGAAATTTCGGCCACTCCACGACCGCGTCGTCATTCGTCGCGCTGAAGGCGATATCAAATCCAAGGGCGGCATCATCATTCCCGACAATGCCAAGGAAAAGCCGCAGGAAGGCGAAGTCATCGCCGTCGGCCCGGGTGCACGCGACGAAAACGGCGCGCTGATTGCACTCGACGTCAAGGCCGGTGACTTCATCCTGTTCGGCAAATGGTCGGGCACCGAGGTCAAGATCGACGGCGAGGACCTTCTGATCATGAAGGAAGCCGACATCATGGGCGTTATCGACAAAACCGGCGTCGAGAAGACCGTGCCTGCCAAGAAGGCCGCCTGATTGGAGCGCTGCGTGTCCTTCGGGATGCGCAAGGGACACTCCGGGCTTTGATCATGGAGGGCAGGGCTCTGCCTTCCTCAACCGAACTGGATAAAAAATCATGTCTGCCAAGGAAATCAAATTCTCCACCGATGCGCGCGACCGCATGCTGCGCGGCGTCGAGATCCTCACCAATGCGGTGAAGGTCACGCTCGGCCCCAAGGGCCGCAACGTCATCATCGACAAGGCCTATGGCGCGCCGCGCATCACCAAGGACGGCGTCACCGTCGCCAAGGAAATCGAGCTTGCCGACAAGTTTGAGAACATGGGCGCGCAGATGGTACGCGAAGTCGCCTCGAAGACCAACGACCTGGCCGGCGACGGCACCACCACCGCAACCGTGCTGGCCGCTTCGATCCTGCGCGAAGGCGCCAAGCTGGTCGCCGCCGGCATGAACCCGATGGACCTCAAGCGCGGCATCGACCAGGCGGTTTCCGCCGTGGTCAAGGAAATCCAGGCGCGCGCCAAGAAGGTCAAGTCATCGGCCGAGATCGCACAGGTCGGCACCATCGCCGCCAATGGCGATGCCAGCGTCGGCGAGATGATCGCCAAGGCGATGGACAAGGTCGGCAATGACGGCGTCATCACCGTCGAGGAAGCCAAGACCGCCGAGACCGAGCTCGACGTCGTCGAAGGCATGCAGTTCGACCGCGGCTATCTCAGCCCCTATTTCGTCACCAATGCCGACAAGATGCGCGTCGAGCTGGAAGAGCCCTACATCCTCATCCACGAGAAGAAGCTCGGCAATCTGCAGGCAATGCTGCCGATCCTCGAGGCGGTGGTGCAGAGCGGCAGGCCGCTGCTGATCATCTCCGAGGATGTCGAGGGCGAGGCTCTGGCGACGCTGGTCGTCAACAAGCTGCGCGGCGGCCTCAAGGTCGCGGCCGTCAAGGCGCCGGGCTTCGGTGACCGTCGCAAGGCGATGCTGGAAGACATCGCGGTGCTGACATCAGGCCAGATGATCTCCGAGGACCTCGGCATCAAGCTCGAAAACGTCACCATCGAGATGCTGGGCCGCGCCAAGCGTGTGCTGATCGAGAAGGACACCACCACGATCATCGACGGCGCCGGCACCAAGGCGACGATCCAGGCGCGCGTCGCCCAAATCAAGGGCCAGATCGAGGAGACGACCTCCGACTACGACAAGGAAAAGCTGCAGGAGCGGCTGGCCAAGCTCTCCGGCGGCGTTGCCGTCATCCGCGTCGGCGGCGTCACAGAGTCGGAAGTCAAGGAAAAGAAGGACCGCATCGACGACGCGCTGAACGCAACGCGCGCGGCGGTTGAAGAAGGCATCGTGCCCGGCGGCGGCGTGGCTCTGCTGCGTGCCCGCTCGGTGCTTGGCGGCCTGACCGGCGCCAATGCCGATGTCACGGCCGGCATCACGATCGTGCTTAGGGCGCTCGAAGCGCCGATCCGCCAGATCGCCGAGAATTCCGGCGTCGAAGGCTCGATCGTCGTCGGCAAGCTCACCGACAGCAAGGACCACAATCAGGGCTTCGACGCCCAGAACGAGACCTATGTCGACATGATCAAGGCGGGCATCGTCGATCCGGCGAAAGTGGTGCGCACCGCACTGCAGGATGCCGGCTCGATCGCGGCCCTGCTGATCACCGCCGAAGCGATGATCACCGACATTCCGGCCAAGGATGCAGCACCGGCAGGTGGTGGCGGCGGCGGCATGGGCGGCTACTGATCCTGATTCAGGTGAGGCCGGCCTGCAAACGCCGGTTTCCGTACCCAAAAGTACGCTCCGCTCCGGTTTTCGGAAACCACCGTTTTCGGCTCGGCCTGACCTGAATCTTCTACGCCGGTTCCAAGAGCCGGGACTACCGCCGGGGGATTTTCTCCCGGCGTGCAGGCCTCTAGCCCAGGAGACGGATCCATGATCACGTTCGTGCGGAAGCCAGAGACGGTCGTCACGACCGAAAAAACCGAGGAAAGCCGCTTCGACCGTATCCGCAGGATTGCCGCCGACAAGCACAAGAAATCCGACTCCGACACGGCAACGCCAGCGAAGAGCGAACCCAAACGCCCGATGTGAGCGCTGCGGCTCGTACGCCACTACTTTCCGCTCAACCCTCAGCACCACGTCGCGTGTCAGCGGCGCGAGTTCGATGCCGTCGGTCGCTTGCGGGTCCAGCCAGATCATCTCCTCGATTTCGGCGGCCGGCATCGGCTGGCTCTCGATCGGCTGTGCGGCAAAAGTGAGCGCGAACAATTCCGCTTCGACCGTGTAATCCGGCTCATTGGCCGCCTTAGCCGAAAACAGGCCGAGCCGGGCGGCGATGCCGGGGTCGATCACCAATCCGAGTTCCTCGCGCAATTCGCGCACCAGGGCATCGACCGGTTCCTCGTCCGGCTCGATCTTGCCGCCGGGTTGCATGAAGGCGTTGGTATCGCGCTTGCGCACCAGCAGCAATTTGCCCGACGCATCCGTGATCACAGCTGCGGCAATCCTGATCTTGCGGCTTTCGGAGGGGATGGAATTCACGCTAGTATCATCTGTGGTCGTTTGGTGCGGAGCTTGCCAGATTTTGGCAGGCGACCGAGACGAAACCGCGATTCTCGATAGGGAGACAAGTTCATGTTTGCGGCCAAGGCCATCGACACGTCGGACAAGGCCGCGTTCTACCGTGACCTCGCCACCCAGCTTAAGGCGCTGCTCGAGGGCGAGCGCGATTCGATCGCCAACGCCGCCAACACCGCAGCGTTGATCTTCCAGATGGTACCGGACCTCAACTGGGCCGGTTTCTATTTCCTGCAGTCGGACGAGGAAATGGTGCTCGGACCGTTCCAAGGCAAGCCGGCCTGCGTGCGCATCGCCGTCGGCAAGGGCGTGTGCGGAACCGCGGTCGAGCTCGGCACCTCGATGCTGATCAAGGACGTACATGATTTTCCCGGCCACATCGCCTGCGACGCCGATTCGCGCTCGGAACTGGTGGTGCTGCTCGAGGACGATGACGGCGTCTTCGGCGTGCTCGATCTCGACAGCCCGCTGCCCGCCCGCTTCGACAAGGCCGACCAGGCCGGCATCGAGACGCTGGCGGCGATCTATGCCGCGGCGAGTTCCTTCGAGGATTAGGGCATATTGATATTCAGGTGAGGCCGGCCTGACCTGAATCTCAACATGCCCTGGCCCGGTCTAGACTAGACGAACTTGACCAGCATCAGGCTGAAGCAGCCGATGAACAGGAAGGCCGAGAAGGCGAGCGCCAGCGGGCGCAGGCCGCGGGAGCGCAGCTGCGAGATGTCGGCCTGCAGACCCATGGCGGCGAGCCCCATGGTCAGCATGATGGTGGTGGCAAGCGCCATTGCCGATTTGACTTCGGCCGGCACCCCGACCAGGCTGTTCAGCACGACGACGGCGACAAAGGCGGCGACGAACCACGGCATGGGAGGCCGCGCGGCTGTCTGATCGCCGCTCTTGCGGCGCGCCATCAGGCCGAGTGCGACGACCATCGGCGCCAGCATGGCGACGCGGGTTAGCTTGGCGACGGTGGCGATCTCGCCGGACTGGGTGCCGTTCTGGAAGCCGGCGCCAATGACTTGCGCCACCTCATGGATCGAAGCGCCAGCCCACAGGCCGAAAGCGTGCTGGTCGAGGCCGAGCATGGGCGCCATAAGCGGGAAGCCGAGCATGGCGATGGTGCCGAACAAGGTGATCGAGGCGACGGCGTAGGTGACGTCCTCGTCGCGCGCATCGGTGACGATGTTGGTGGCGACGATGGCCGAGGCGCCGCAGATCGAGGTGCCGGCGGCGATCAACTGCGCCAGCTTGGCGTCGACGCCGATCAGCCGGCCGAGCATGATGGTGAAAACGAAGGTGGCGCCAAGCGTCGCCGCGACAATGCCGACGCCGCCGGCGCCGATCGACACAACTTGTCCAAGCGTCAGCTGGAATCCGAGCAGCACGATGGCGAAGCGCAGCAGTCGGCGCTGCGAAAACGCGATGCCGGCCTTGGCATGGGCGGGCGTGCCGAGCACGTTGGAGTAGATCATGCCGGCGACCACCGCGAGGATCATCGGGCTGAACAAAGCGAAGCCGGAGACGTTGCGGGCCGAGAAGGCGACGGCAGTGATCATCGCGACAAGGACGATGCCGGGGACGATGCCATTCCAGTTGAGGGATTTTCGCCCTTGCGTCAGATCGGCAGGAAACGCGCTTTTCGGAATATCGTTCGCGAAGTGGGAAACGGAAGACAATGCAATGCTCCAGACGGGTACGCTGGGAGAATGTCATTCCTACACCGATCTTTCCAACGAATTATTCTCGTTAGAACGATCGATTTTTACGAATGATTCCTCGGACGCTGGCAGTGCAAACGCCTGACGGCGTGGCGATCCTCCTATCCCTCGACGCCGGGGATCAGCAGGCAGATGTAGCGCCAGCAGATCCGGCGCGCCCGTTCCAGGTCCTCCTCTTCATATTCGCCGGCACTCTGCCAGAAGAAGCCGTCGATCAAGGCGGCGATGCCGTCGACGGTGTCGTCGACCCGGTCGGCTAGAACCAGCCGTTTGACGGCGTAGCGGATGTTGGAAACGAAGCGCGCGCCGGTCAGGTGGTAGAGATGCTTGATGCGCGGCTCGGTCTGCGCTGCGATCATGAACTGCATCCAGGTCACGGCGCGCTTGGGCACGCCGAGGTGCTGCGGTGCGAAGGAGCCATCGACGATCGCCTTCAGCCGTTGTGCGGGCGTCGGATCGGCAGGCGCCAGCTTCAGAATATCCTGGCGAAACAGGTTCGACAGGTTGCGCATGGCCAATGCCATCAGCTCTTCCTTGCTGTCGAAATAATGGTTGACCAGCCCAGCCGACATGCCGGCGCGCCGGGCGATCACCGCCATCGTGGCGCCGGACATGCCTTCCTCGCCGACGACGGCAATCGCGGCGTCGACCAGCTCGTCGCGGCGCATCGCCTTGATTGATCGTTTCGCCATTGCAATGCCTTCTCGTTTGTATATTGATTGGCCATTCAATACATTATATCGTCATTCAATCCAAGCCGGAGTTCACATGCCCAGCGTCGTCATTTCCGGGGTCAGAACGGTCGAAACCCACTGGATTCCGCTTGCCGACGGCCGCAAGCTGGCCGCCCGCCTGTTCCTGCCTGATGACGCCGAGGAAAACCCCGTTCCGGCAATCCTCGAATACATACCGTATCGCCGCCGCGACGGCACGCGCACCGGCGACGACGAGATGCATCTTTTCTTCGCCGGTCATGGCTATGCCTGTGCGCGTGTCGACATTTCCGGTGCCGGCGATTCCGACGGCCTGCTCGACGACGAGTATGTCAAACGTGAGCAGGATGACGGACTGGAGATCCTGGCGCATCTGTGCGCGCAGCCCTGGTGCACCGGCGTCGCCGGCATGATCGGCATCAGCTGGGGTGGGTTCTCAGGCCTGCAGCTGGCGGCGCGTCGACCGCCGCAGCTGAAGGCGGTCATCACGGCGTGCTCGACCGACGACCGCTATGCCTGCGACGCGCATTACAATGGCGGCCTCGTGATCAACGACAATTTCGGCTGGGGTGGGGCGCTGTTCGGCTATTCGGCACTGCCACCGGACCCGGCCGTCGTCGGCGAGGATCGCTGGCGGCAGATGTGGAGAGACCGCCTCGACGACCACAAGAACCATGCCGCCGAGTGGCTGAAGCACCAGCGCCGCGATGCGTTCTGGAAGCAGGGCTCGGTCTGCGAGGATTTCTCCGCGATCGAGTGCGCGGTGCTGGCCGTCGGCGGCTATCTCGACGGCTATACGCAGACCATCTTCAACCTGGTCGAGAATCTCGAGGCACCGGCCAAGGGCCTTTGCGGTCCCTGGGGCCACAAGGAGCCGAACAGCGGCGTGCCGGGACCGGCAATCGGCTATCTGCAGGAATGCATCCGCTGGTACGATCATTGGCTGAAGGGGATCGACAATGGCGCTGACAGCGATCCCGATATGCGCCTTTATCTGATGGACTATGCCAGGCCGCATTCGCACATCGATGTCCGGCCGGGCCGCTGGCTTGGCTTTCCGCAATGGCCGGCAAAACAGATCGGCGGCAAGGCTTATTGGCTGAACGGCGACGGCAAACTCGGCGAAACGCAGGGCGACGGGGCAGGGCCGCTGACCATTTCATCGCCGCTCACAACCGGCGTGCAGGGGCAAGAATGGTGCCCCTACGGCCAGGGCCGCATCTCGGCCGAAGGCGCGCGCGACCAGCGTGCGGACGATGGCGGCTCGCTGTGCTTCGACAGCGCGGCGATGGCGGCCGACCTGCCACTTGCCGGCATCTCGAAAATCAGGCTGCGCGTTGCGTCGGACAAACCGCAGGCGCAGATCTGCGTCAGGCTGAACGATGTGGCGCCCGACGGCACCTCGGCCTTCATCACCTTTGCGCTGCTCAATCTGGCGCACCGCGAGAGCCACGAATTTCCAACGCCGCTGACGCCGGGACAGTTCGAGGATGTCGAGCTTGACTTCAAGCCGGTGGCGCAGATCATCCCCAAAGGGCATAGGCTGCGGGTAGCCATTTCGTCCTCCTACTGGCCGATGGCCTGGCCGTCACCGGAGCGTACCATGCTGACCTTCGACCCGAAGGGCTGCCGGCTCGATCTGTCGCTCCTGGCCAGCGAGGAGGGCCTGGCGCCCGTCGCCTTCGAGGAGGCGCTGTGGGCCGAGCCGGGTCCGGTGACGGTCAAGGAGCCGGCTCGCCAGCTGCGCTCGCTGACGACAGACCTGCCGACCGAGCGCACCGAACTGACGGCGCTGTCCGACGATGGCCGCTTCGTCTTCGAGGACATCGGCACCGAGATCACCTCCTGGCGCCGCAAGATCTATGGGATATCAGACAACAACCCGACGAGCTGCGTGACGCAAGTGACCTGCCATGAGGAACTGACCCGCCCGGACTGGAACGCGCGCCTCGATTGCGAAATCACCGTCAGCTGCGACCGCGACAGTTTCCACATCAGCGGCTGGCTCAAGGCCTATGAGCGGGGAACGATCTTCGCCGAACGGACTTACGACGAGGTCATTCCACGCGACTGCCTATAATCAACAAACGTGCAGCCAACAAAAAGGGGAACAAAAATGCGCATGAAACTCGACCGCAGAACATTCCTGGCCGGCTCGTCGGCACTGGCGATCCTGCCCTATATCGGCTTTGCGCGGGCGGCCGACAGAACCAACCCGATCATCGCGCTCGATGCCGACATCGGCAATCTCGATCCGGGCAACCGCGTCGGCACCACCGAAGGCAACATCATCCGCTCGGTCTGCCAGACCCTGGTGCGCTTCGAGCCGGGCAAGACCAGCTGGACGAATGACGCGGCCAAGGAGATCAAGCAGATCTCCGACACCGAGTTCGACTTCGAGCTCAACCCCGGCCAGATGTTCACCGGCGATTTCGGCGAGATGACCGCCGACGACGTCAAATACTCGTTCGACCGCTACATCAACGGCGACAAGAGCGGCAAGAAGCTCGCCTATGCCGACGACATGGAAGCGCTGAAATCGGTCGAGGTGACCGGCAAATACACCGGCAAGCTGATCCTCAAGCATCCATCGGCGGCGCTCTGGCTGATCGGCATCTGTGATGCGTCAGGCGCGATCCTGTCGAAGAAGGCCGTCGAACAACTGGGCGACAAGATCGCCACGACGCTGATCGGATCCGGCCCGATGGTGCTCAAGGAATGGCGCCCGAAGGAGCAGTTCGTGCTCGCCGCCAATCCCGACTACAAGGGACCCTACAAGGCGCATTTCGAGGAGATCACCGGCAAGATCATCCCCGAGCACAAGACCTCCTTCCTGTCCTATCAAGCCAAGGAACTCGACTTCACCGCTTTCGATGCCGACCAGCTCGACACCGCCAAAGGCCTGCCGGACACCAAGGTTATCGACATTCCCGGCATCGACTACACCTGGATCGGCATCAACGTCGAAAAGGGCGATCTTGCCGACCTCAAGGTGCGCCAGGCGATCCGCTTCGCGATCGATGTCGATGCCATCATCCAGGGCGCCTATTCCGGCGCCACCTCGCGCGCCAAGACGCTGCTAGCGCCCGGCCTGCTCGGCAATTGGGCCGACGCGCCGCTCTACACCAGGGACGTCGCCAAGGCGCGGGCGCTGCTCACTGAATCCGGCAAGGCGGGGCTGACCTTCACCTTCACCTGCCTCAACGACGCGACCTCGCTGGCGGTCGCGCAGATCGCCCAGGCCAATCTCGCCGAGGTCGGCATCACGCTCACCATCAACGCGATGGATTCCGGTGCCTACTGGGCGCTCGGCGCCGACGATGCCAGCAAGGATCTCGAACTGACGCTCATCCCCTACACGTCGAAATTCGACCCGAGCTTCCAGACGCAATGGTTCCTCGCCAGCCAGATCGGCCTGTGGAACTGGCAGCGCTGGAACAGTCCCGAATTCGACAAGCTCCACCAGGAAGGGCTGGAGACGCTGGACAAGGCCAAGCGCGAGGCGATCTATATCAACATGCAGAAGCTGCTCGATGAATCGGCCTCCTGCATCTGGATCACGCATGGCCGCAACTTCTTCGTCGACGCGGCCTGGCTGAAGCCGATGTTCCTGCCCAATGGCAAGGACTGGCAGTTCGAGTTCTTCGACAAGGCGTGAGGTCAAACCGGTGGACCTGGGAGGGGTGGTTGACCAGATGACCAGATGTGGCGGGCCGGACCCGGAGCGTTCATGACCAGGTCGCAACGGACCGCTGCTTTCATCGCCAGCCGTCTGGCGTCGGTGGTGCTGACCATCGCCGGCGCCACGCTGCTGCTGTTCCTGATGGTGCGCCTGGTGCCGGGGGATTTCACCTCGGTGATGCTCGGCCCGCGAGCGACGCCGGAGCTGCGCGCCCAGATCACCCATGACATGGGTCTCGACCGCAGCATGGTCGAGCAGCTCTGGTTGTTCGCCAGCCGTGCCGCAACCGGCAATTTCGGCGAGGATGTCGTTTCGCACCGGCCGATCCTCGACATCGTGCTCGATGTCATTCCCAACACGCTGGCGCTTGCCTTCAGTGCCCTGGCGCTGGCTCTGGTTGTGGGCATTCCGATCGGCGTCATCGCTGCACTGAAACCGGGCTCTTGGCTCGACAGCGGCCTGGCGTTGCTGTCGATCTCCTTCATCACAACGCCGACCCTGGTGGTCTCGGTGATCCTGTTCCTGATCTTCGCCATCGGCCTGCACTGGCTGCCGGTGGCGGGCGCCGGCAACCCCGGTGACATCATGGACCGGCTGCGGCATCTGATCTTGCCCAGCGTGGCGCTGGCGCTCGGCTGGGTCGGCTATATCTCGCGGCTTGTGCGCGCCGCACTGCTCGACACGCTGGCCGAACTGCATGTGCGCACGCTGCGCGCCTATGGCGTTTCCGAATACCGCATCGTCGGCCTCTACGCGCTGAAGCTCGCGCTGGTGCCTGTCGTATCCATCCTCGGCATCGGGCTCGGCGACTTGATCGGCAGTTCGGTCGTCGTCGAGATCATCTTCGCCCGCTCCGGCATCGGCAGCCTGATCTTCAATTCGATCGCCCAGCGCAACTACCCCGTCGTGCAGGCTTGTGTGGTGTTCATCGTCGCCTTCTACATCGTCGCCAATCTGGTGGTCGACATGATCAACGCGCTGCTCGACCCGCGCATTGCGGCGGGCCGCGGATGAGCGGACTGGTCGCGACGCTCAAACGCATCTGTTCGGAACGCGACGGCCGGCTTGGGCTGGCCTTCACGTGTCTCATCCTGGTGTTCGCGCTGGTTGGCCCGTTGGTCAGCCCCGACCCGAACGCCATCGACATCAAGGCCCGCTTCGCGCCGCCGGGCGTGACGCATCTTCTGGGCACCGACAATCTCGGCCGCGACCTGGTGGCGCGCACCTCGGTCGGCACGAGCTATGCGCTGACGCTGGCGGTGATGATCGTCGTCATCTCGTCGGTCATCGGCTCGCTGATCGGCATTGTCGCTGGCATCGCCGGGGGCTGGGTCGACCGGGCGGTGACGGCGGTGTTCGACATCGTCAACGCTTTCCCGCCGCTCATCCTCGCCTTCGCGCTGATCGCGCTCTACGGCAAGGGCTCGGCCACCTTCGTGCTTCTGGTCACCGTCGTCTTCATTCCGCAATTCGGCCGCATGGCGCGCGCCCGCGCCCAGACCTTGCGCACGCTGAGCTTCATCGAGGCCGAGCGAATGCTGGCCGTCCATCCCGTCACCATCGTGGTCAGGCACTACCTGCCCAATGTCGCCGGCCCGATCATCGTGCTGGCCAGCATGAACCTGCCTGTGGTGATCGCCTTCGAAGCTTCGCTCTCCTTCCTCGGCTTTGGCGTGCAACCGCCGAAATCGTCGCTCGGCACGCTGATCAAGGACGGCTTCATCTCGATCAACCAATCCTGGTGGCCAACCGTTGCGGCGGCGCTGGTGCTGGCGATCGCCACGCTCGGCGCCACCCTGCTCGGCGAAGCGCTGCGGCGCGTCATCGACCCGAAGTCGGCGGGGGTGCGCTGATGGCGATTTCGCTGCGCAACCTGTCGGTCGACTACAGCCTGCCGCAAGGCACCGCGCATGCGCTGCGTGGCGTGTCTCTCGACATCCAGAAAGGCGAACTGCTCGGGCTGGTCGGCGAATCCGGCAGCGGAAAATCGACCGTCGCCTTCGCGCTGATGGGCCTGCTCGCCAACAATGCCAAGGTCACCTCCGGTACGGCGACGATCGACGGCAAAAGCTTCGACCTGACCAGGCGCAACGCGACGGCCTCCTTGCGCGGCCGCGGCATGGCGATGATCTTCCAGGACCCGATGCTGTCGCTCAATCCAGTGTTCACCATCGGCACGCAGCTGTGCGAAGTGCTGCGCCGGCGCTCACCCGGCAGCGACCGCAAAGCCCGGGTCGGGATGGCCGAAGATGCGCTCGACAAGGTCAAGCTCAGCAACCCGCGGCGGCGGATGAACCAGTATCCGCATGAACTGTCCGGCGGCATGCGCCAGCGCGTCGTGATCGCCATGGCGTTGCTGTCCGAACCGGCGCTGCTGATCGCCGACGAGCCGACGACGGCGCTCGATGTCACCGTCGAGGCGCAGATAATGCGTGAGATCATCGGCCTGCGCGACCGCATCGGCTGCGCGGTGCTTTTGATCACCCACAGCCTCGGCCTGGTCACCGAATATTGCGACAGGCTTTCGGTGCTCTATGCCGGCGAAAGACTGGAAAGCGGCACAGTGAGGCAAGTGCAGCGCCAGCCCGGCCATCCCTATACGCGCATGCTGTTCGACTGCGAGGTGCCGATCGACCGCGAGCGCCAAGCCGATGCCTCGGAGAACCGCTTCACGGTGATATCAGGCGACCTGCCGGACCCGCGCCGGCGGCCGCCCGGCTGCATCTTCAACGGACGCTGCGATGTTTCCTTCGACGATTGCGCCGTTATCAACCCCGGCGATTATCGGGTCGGCAACGAGGCCGAGCACAGGGCCCGCTGCCTTCGGTTGGCGACGCCATGACCGACGCGATCTCGATCAGCAATGCGCAACTGCGCTTTGGCGAGACCGCCGCGCTCGACGGCGTGTCGCTGGCCATCCCGCAAGGCACATGTTTCGGCATCGTCGGCGAATCCGGCTCCGGCAAGACGACGCTGATGCGCGCCGTTCTCGGCCTGCAGAAGCTTGACCAGGGCGAGATCCGCATTCTCGGCAATCCGCTGGTGCACAGCCGAGCGGCGCTCAAGCAACGCGCCAGTTTCATCCAGCCGATCTTCCAGGATCCGGCTGCATCGCTGTCGCCGCGCAGCCGCATTCGCACGCTGATGAACGAGGTCGGCACGGTGCTGAGGGAACCGCATGGCGCAATGCATGAACGGCTGGGCGTCATCCTGAACCGGCTTGGCCTGCCGCCAGGTGTCATCGACAAATACCCGCACGAGATCAGCGGCGGCCAGGCGCGGCGCGTGGCGATCGCGCGGGCGTTGCTGATGAAGCCGTCGATCCTGATTGCCGATGAGCCCACCGCCGGTCTCGACGTCTCCGTGCAGGGCGACCTGCTCAATCTGCTGCAGGACATCAGGCGGTCGGACAACATCACGCTGGTGGTCATCAGCCACAATCTGGCGATCGTGCGCCTGATTGCCGAAAACGCCGTCGTCATGCGCGCCGGCAAGGTGGTCGAAGGCGGCGAAGCGGGATCGCTGTTCAAGTCGCCCCGGGAAGCCTACACGCGCGAATTGCTGGCCGCGTGGCCTGGTGTCACGCAGTCCGGAGTGTCGGGCTGAGCGCTGGCTAGAACGGTTCGCCGTTTCACGGAAACGGCGAGCCGCTCTAATTCTTTGTTTGACGCAATTCCCAAGGGAAAGCGCTTTGCGCTTTTCCCGGGAAAACCGTTTCACACTTTTCCTGGAATTGCTCTAAAGCTGAGCTTCGATGGCCGCCTTGTCGATCACCGACCAGACGCTCCTGATCCGATCGTCGAGAAACTCGTAGAAGACATTCTCGCTGAAGGAGACTTTCCGGCCGTTGATCGGCAGGCCGAAGAAGGTTCCCTTCGGCGTGCAGTTGAACTGCAGGCGGCTGGCTATGAAGGGCGGTTCGGCGATCAGCAGCTGGATGTCGAAATAGAGGTCCGGGATTTCCCGAAAATCGCGCTCCAGCATTTCTTGGTAACCCGACAGCCCGACGCGGTCGCCATTGTAGTGCACCTCGTCATGAACGAAGCGATGCAGCTTCTGCCAGTCCTGATTGTTGAGGCAGGCGATGTAGCCTCGATAGAGGTCGGTCACGGTCACGGCGATGGCTCCGGTGCTGGGTCGAGCAAAAAGATAGAACGACTGCGGGTGCAGTCCAGATGCGACATCGCCGCCAGCCGATTCCTAGAACACGCCGCGATCGTTGCTGCGCTGGTCGTCTTCCACCAGATGCGGCTGATAGATTCCCGCTCGCGCCGTTCGCCGCCAGGGCCGGGCCGGGTCTGCCGGATTGTTGTCGATATCGGCGACGGCAATCGCGGCGGTTCCATCGGCTGGACATTGCGCCGCCCAGCGGCCACCGGGGGCAACGATCCCCGAAGGCGCGGTCAGGCTGTGTTGCGCGGGGAGAGAGAAACTCGCCCAGTAATTGTTGCTTGCCGCGTGTCCCTGCATCTCGACGGCGAAGGCCGGACCATCGGCGGCAGTGATTGTCGAGAACAGGACGCAGTCGACATCTAGCCTCTCATAGTCGATGAAAATCTCGGGAAAGTGCGCTTCCATGCCGAGCGTGCAGCCGAAGCGGAGCCCGTCGACCTCGAACGTCATGGGGATCGAACCCGGCGTGTACATGAAGGAGATCTTGGTGTTCGACAGCATGCGCTCGTCATAGCGCGTCACCAGCTCGCCGCGATCGGAGACAACATAGAGGCTGTTGTGCGGCCGGCGCGGCTCAATGAGCCGATGCACCGAACCGAAGACGGTCCACAGCCCAAGTTCGCGCGCAAGTGCTGTCGTCGCCTCCAGTTCCTCGCGCAGGACCGTCCATTCGAACCGGCTCCAATCGGCCGGCCCGATATTTTCGCGGCCGCTGGCCGACATGATGCGCTTGTTCGGGGAGCAGGTCGCGCCCTCGGGAAAGTGCAGCAGTCTGGCGCCCGCCTGCCGGGCCTCCTGCATCAGGCGTCGCATCTCCAGCCCGCTGTCGCGCAGCTTGCCGATGTCGTGCGGGTCGTCATGGACGGTGCTTTGTGCCACGGCCAATCGCACCGATCTCACTTCGGGCGCCGGATCATCCGGCGCACCGCGGTGAAAATGCCTGAGAGCAGCCGTATAGGACTCGCCTGTCCTGGCAGCGCGAGCCCGCACACGACGTTTGAAATTTGTATTTTGCGTCATTGTCATGGCCTTTCACGTCCCGGATGGCGTTCCCCAGCAACCACATCCGAAACGGTCGGACCAAGACAGCGGCCTGAGACTGGAAAGCCCCTTTGCCTCCGTTGAAAGGCCGTGCTGGGGACGGTCCCTGGAGGTTCGGCGCAGGCCACGCCGTGGAGAATGATGCCGATGCTGTCCTGCTTCGTCAACCGGACAGGCAACCGATGCTGACCGGTCGAAAGGCTCACACCTAATCCCGGTAGCGCAGCGCGTCGACCAGTAGCGAGAAGGCAGGCGTCGCCTGCCGGCGGCTGGGGTAATAGAGGTGGTAGCCGGGGAAGGGGGGGCACCAGTCGGCAAGCACCCGCACCAGTTCGCCGCCGGCAAGCCGCGTGCGCGCCTGGTCGTCGGGCAGATAGGCGAGCCCCAATCCGGCGAGCACGGCATTCATGCGCAACGCGGCTGTGTTGAACACCAGCTGGCCTTCGACCCGCACCTTCAATTCGCGCCCCGCCTTCTCGAACTCCCAGGCATAGAGCCCGCCATAGGTCGGCAGCCGCAGATTGATGCAATTGTGGGCGGTCAGGTCCTGCGGCACGCGCGGCTTCGACCGCGTGGCGAAATAGGCCGGCGACCCGACCACCGCCATGCGCATGTCGGGGCCGATGCGCACCGCGATCATGTCGCGTGCCACCTGTTCGCCCAGCCGCACGCCGGCGTCGAAACGCTCGGCGACAATGTCGGTCAGGCTGTAGTCGACGATGATCTCGACCTTGATGTCGGGATAGTCGGGCAGGAATTTCGCCAGGGCAGGCCAGAGGATCGCATCGGCGGCGTGCTCGCCGGCGGTGATGCGGATGGTGCCGGCGGGTTTTTCGCGCAAGGCGCTGAGCGCGGCGAGCTCAGTCTCGATCTCGTCGAGCCTCGGCCCGACGGTGCGCAGCAGCCGCTCGCCGGCTTCGGTCGGCGAGACGCTGCGCGTGGTGCGGGTCAGAAGCCTGACGCCCAGCCGTTCCTCCAGCGCCCGCACCGTATGGCTGAGCGCCGATTGGGAAACGCCGAGCTTGGCCGCCGCCCTGGTGAAGCTCTCTTCGCGCGCGACGGCGAGGAAGGCGGTCAGCTCGTTCAGATTGTCTCGCGGCATTCATGAGCCCTTCTCATAAGTACATGCCGGTTATAGCAGCTAATCATGGGCAATCGCAGGCCCTAAATTGGCATCACAAGATCGGGCGGCCCAAAGCTGGGCGGCCTTGAAGCCAATGGCCGCGTCGGGCCCGGCGTGGAAAAGGAACAAAACCATGGATATCAAGCGAAGCGGCTCTCAAGCCTCCGGCAAGGGACCGGGCGACTGGTTCACCGGCACGGTGCGCATCGACCCGCTGTTCCAAGCCATCGCACCGGCCCGCGCGGCCGGCAACGCCGTCACCTTCGAGCCCGGCGCGCGCACCGCATGGCACACCCATCCGCTCGGCCAGTTGCTGATCGTCACCGCCGGCTGCGGCCGCGTGCAGCGCGAGGGCGGCCCGGTCGAGGAGATCCGGCCCGGCGACGTGGTTCGTTTCGAGCCGGACGAAAAGCACTGGCATGGCGCGGCACCCACCACCGCCATGACCCACATCGCCATCCAGGAAGCGCTCGACGGCAAGGCGGTCGACTGGATGGAGCACGTCAGCGACGCGCAGTACGGGGTTGATTGAAGCACCAGGGGCGTCGCGCCCCGCACTCACCGAAGGAAACCATCATGACCGATGCATCAGCGGCTTCCAAAAATCCGTTCTCCGATATCGCTCCCGCGCTCGGCAAATACACCGATGAGGTGCTGTTCGGCGACGTCTGGAAGCGCCCCGGCCTGTCGCCGCGCGACCGCAGCCTCATCACCGTCGCCAGCCTGATCTCGGGCTACCGGATCAACGAAATGCCTTTCCACGTGAAGCGGGCGCTCGACAATGGCGTCACCCGCGACGAACTCATCGATTCCATCACCCATCTTGCCTTCTACGCCGGGTGGCCAACGGCAGCCACGGCACTGGGCATTGCCCGCAAGGTTCTGGAACAGGCCGACATCGAGAAAAAAGGACAATGACAATGCAAAAGCGCACACCTGGAAACAGCGGCCTCGAAGTGTCGGCCATCGGGCTGGGCTGCATGGGGATGAGCCAGTCCTACGGGGCACCGATGCAGACGCCGGATGCAGTCCGCCTGATCCGGGCGGCGTTCGAGCGCGGCATCACCTTCTTCGACACCGCGGAAGTCTATGGACCGTTCACGAACGAGGAGGTCGTCGGTGAGGCGCTGCAGCCAATCCGCGACCAGGTGGTGATCGCCACCAAGTTCGGCATCGACATCGCCGGTACGGCCGGACACGATGGCATGGACAGCCGTCCGGAGCATATTCGCGACGTCGTCGAGGCCTCGCTCAAGCGGCTGAGGACCGACCGCATCGACCTTCTCTACCAGCACCGCGTCGATCCGGTCGTGCCCATCGAAGAGGTGGCGGGCACGGTGAAGGACTTGATCAGCCAAGGCAAGGTCAAGCATTTCGGCCTCTCCGAGGCGGGCGTGCGCACCATCCGTCGCGCGCATGCGGTGCAGCCGGTCACCGCACTTCAAAGCGAATACTCGCTGTGGTGGCGTGAACCCGAGGAGGCGATCCTGCCGGTCCTCGAAGAACTGGGGATCGGCTTCGTGCCCTTCAGCCCATTGGGCAAAGGCTTCCTCACCGGCGCCATCAACGCCAGCACGACGTTCGACAGCAGCGATTTCCGCAACACTGTCCCGCGTTTTGCGGAGGGGGCCAGGCGAGCGAACCAGGTGCTGGTCGACGCAATCGTCGCGATCGCAGCCGAGAAGAAGGCGACACCAGCACAGGTCGCGCTCGCCTGGCTGCTGGCTCGGAAACCCTGGATCGTTCCGATCCCCGGCACCACGAAGCTCAATAGGCTCGAGGAGAATATAGGATCGGCGGCGGTTGCGCTGACGGCGGACGATCTTGCCGACATCGAAAATGTGGTCTCGGCAATTGCCGTGCAGGGAGAGCGCTACTCCCCGCAACAGGCGGCAAGGATCGATCGCTGAGCCAGGCGCCAAGGAGAGCGAGATGAGCCAGTCGGGCCTGTTCTCAAGACGAGGTGCGCTTATGACCGCGCTTGCATTGCCACTGGGTGCTGGATTGGGTGCCGGATCGAGCCTGCCCGCCGCCGCGTCGAACGCGCGGCAGGCGGGCAGCGCCAAGGTTCTGGTGGCGTACTACACCCGAACCGGCAACACGCGCGTCATCGCGCGCCAGATCAGCCGGGCTCTCGGAGCGGACATTTTCGAGATCCGCACCGTGGATCCCTACCCGGAAGACTATGAGGAGCAGGTCGCGGTGGCGGAGCAGCAGCGGGAGTCCGGTTTCGAACCGCCGCTCGCCGCCACGGTGCCCGACATCAAATCCTGCGAGACGGTGTTCCTCGGATTTCCGATCTGGGGCATGACCGCGCCTTCGGTGATCCGCTCCTTCCTGTCCAAACACGATCTGTCCGGCAAGACATTGGTGCCGTTCATCACCCATGGCGGCTACGGCCTGGGGCAGAGCCTGAAGGTTCTCGCCGACCATGCACCAGCGGCGCGGCTCATCGAAGGTTTTTCCAAGCAGTGCGACCAGGAGCGCGAGACGCTGGAACAGGTCAGACGCTGGCTCGGCAGGGTCGAAGTGCCCGGCTGAGCCACCACATTAAGGGCGTGCTCTATGGCATCGCAGCCGCGCTGCCGCACATGAAGACCCAGAGAGCGGCCACATGTGATCCTGTTGCGGCCGACGGCGCAGGAGTATTGAGGGCACAAGGATCGTGCCCGGATCGGATGGCAGTATCTCAGCTTGGGATTTGGCTTTCTGCGAACTCGCGTCTTGCGGCCGTGAAAACCTCGCGGGCAGCGTCGGCATTCATGACGGCGATCGCAAGGCCAATGACAATATCTGGCCAAGCCGAGTTCCACACAAATGCCGTGACCAGGCCGGCGGCAATGATTGCGATATTCGCCAGGCATCGTTGCGCGCCGACAGGAATGCTGCGTGGGTAAGGCTGCCGCTGTGATGGCGATAGCGAGCGAGCATCAGCGCGCACGACAGGTTGACGAGGATCGCGCCAGCCGCGGTAAGCGTTAGCGGAACGGGCGCTGGCGGGATTGGAACGTTGAACTTCTCCCAAGCCGTCCAAAGGGTCGCCAAAGCCGGGATCAGAAGTACCCCGGCCAGCGCCATTCCAAGCCGCGCTCGATTACGGATAGTCCAGCCCAGCGCAACCATGATCAGCAGGTTGACGGATGCATCCTCGAGAAAATCGATGCTGTCCGCGAACAGCGATACAGATCCGATCCAAACGGCGACGGCAAACTCGATACCGAAATAGCCAAGGTTCAGGATGGCGACCATCCGCACCGCCTTGCCTAGCGTCCCGGTCATATCCTGTCCTCATCAATTGCCGCTGCCGCAAGGCATATAGGGTTTCCATGACATGAGACATTGCCGATTTCAGCGGCCGCCTTGACAACGCTGCGGTTCCTGCTCCAGCTTGGCGCCATGTTCGTTTTCGCGCCCACCATCACCAAGCGACGCCGCTCCTGCACGAGCGGCAAGCTGATTGCGCGACGACAACAACCGGCACGATAGACCTGGTTCGTTCGTTTCCAGCCCCGCCCGCGACATCCGCCGGCGGGGTTTTCATGTCTGGAGCACTTCATGACCATCGTTTCGTCCATCCGACTTCGGCCGGCCACGCCGGCGAATGCCGCCGCGATCCGGGACATTGTGCGCACCGCCTATGCCAAATGGGTGCCGGTGATCGGCCGCGAGCCGCTGCCGATGCGCGCTGACTATGAGAAGGCGGTTGCCGAGCATCCGTTCGATCTCGCCGTCGAGGATGGCGCCATTGTCGGGATGATCGAAACCGTCCTGACCGACGATCACCTCTGGATCGAGAATGTCTGCGTCGCACCGCAGGCGCAGGGCAGGGGGATCGGCCGGCTGCTGCTGGAACTAGCCGAGCGCAAGGCAATCGAAGCGGGCCGCCTCGAGCTTCGCCTGCTGACCAATGGCGCCTTCGAGGCCAATGTGTCGCTTTACAAAAAGCATGGCTATGTGATCGATCGGGAAGAGCCGTTCATGGGCGGCATGACGGTCTATATGAGCAAGAGGCTCGCGGGATCACCGGTAATCTGAGGAAGGAGTTCGACAATGTCCATCAGCGTCAGGCTTAGGCAACTCTCAGGGCATTACGCGGTTTCCCGGCTGGAGGCGGGCGACGCCATTCCCGGTTGGGCGGACGGGCCAGGCTTCGTCAGCATCACAAGGACCGACGACGAACTTTCGATCGTTTGTCTGCAGGATCGTGTGCCGGATAGCGTCAGGCAGGACGGTGACTGGGTGGCCTTCAAACTCCAGGGGCCGTTTGCCTTCGACGAAACCGGTATCGTGCTGTCGGTCATAAGGCCGTTGTCGGAAAACGGGTTGGGCATCTTCGTGGTGTCCACTTTCGATGGCGACCATCTGTTGGTGAAAGCGACGGATCAGGCCGCCGCGAGGCGGTTTCTGGTCGAGGCTGGACATATCTTGCTGTAATCCAGCCTCGCTCTGGCTCAACGACTCGCGCACTGGCTCAACCACTTCCGGGGTTGCGTTTGACAGCGGCGGTTGTGCATCGTTATCTCCAGCCACATATGACGGCCGGCACGGCCATGCGGTGCATCCCAAGGAGCAAACCATGTCACACAATCTGCAATTCTATATCGATGGCGCGTGGGTCGATCCTGTTGTGCCCAACACTTTCGACGTCATCGACCCGTCGAATGAGGATGCTTTCGCCCAGATCTCGCTCGGCTCCAAGGCCGATGTCGACAAGGCGGTGGCCGCAGCCAAGCGCGCCTTCAACAGCTTTGGTTTCACCGAGGTCGGCGAGCGGCTCGAACTCCTGAACCGCATCATCGCGGTCTACAAGAAGCGCAGCGCCGATCTGGCGGTTGCCGTGTCGCGCGAAATGGGTGCGCCGCGCCAGATGGCATTGGACAGCCAGGTCGGCATCGGTCTTGCGCATCTGCAGAAGATGGCCGACGTGCTAGGGAGTTTCGAGTTCCGCCACGTGAAGGGCAATCATCTCGTTGTCAAGGAGCCGATCGGTGTCGTCGGCCTGATCACGCCGTGGAACTGGCCGCTCAACCAGATCACCTGCAAGGTCGGTCCGGCACTCGCCGCCGGCTGCACCATGGTGCTCAAGCCCTCCGAGATCGCGCCGCTCGACGCCATCATCTTCGCCGAAATCCTCGACGAGGCCGGCGTGCCGAAGGGCGTCTTCAACCTCGTCAATGGCGACGGTCCGGGCGTCGGCCAGGCGCTGTCCAGCCATCCCGACATCGACATGATGTCGTTCACCGGTTCGACCCGCGCCGGCATCCTGGTGGCCAAGGCCGCCGCCGACACGGTCAAGCGCGTGCATCAGGAGCTTGGCGGCAAGTCGGCCAACATCCTGTTCGGGGATGTCGACCTCGCAAGCGCCGTCTCCAAGGGCGTCGCCGGTTGCTTCAGCAACAGCGGCCAGTCCTGCAACGCGCCGACGCGCATGTTCGTGCCGCGTGACCGCCACGACGAGGCGGCCGGCTATGCCAAGGCGGCTGCGGAAAAGTTCACCGTCGGCCCCGCCGACGCTGCCGGCACCAAGCTCGGCCCGGTCGTCAGCCAGGTCCAGTTCGACAAGATCCAGGACCTGATCCAGGCCGGCATCGACGAAGGTGCGACGCTGGTTGCCGGCGGCCCAGGCCGGCCGGCCGAGCTCAACCGCGGCTACTATGTCAGGCCGACCGTGTTCGCCGACGTCACCCACGACATGCGCATCGCGCGCGAGGAAATCTTCGGACCGGTGCTGGCGATCATGCCCTATGACAGCGTCGACGAGGTGGTTGAGACCGCCAACGACACCGTCTATGGCCTCGCCTCCTACATCCAGGCCAAGGACATGAAGAAGGCGCGCGAAGTGGCGGCACGCATGCGCACCGGCAATGTCTATATCAACTATCCCCAGTGGGACGCCGGCCTGCCGTTCGGCGGCTACAAGCAGTCGGGCAACGGCCGCGAATATGCCGAATACGGGCTCGAGGATTTCCTCGAGATCAAGGGCATCGCGGGGTATGAGGCGGCGGAGTAGGCGGGGTACTGGCGGCGGCCTTCCAGGACTTGGTTTCCTCGCCCCTGCAAAGCGGGGGAGAGGTGGCCGCGAAGCGGTCGGAGAGGGGGCTGCGGCGCTGGCGAGTTCTCTCTAAACTACCTAAGGCCGCGCTGCCCCCGCTCCGTCTCGGCTTCGCCGAGCCACCTCTCCCCCACATTCGTGGGGGCGAGGAACCCAAGCCTTGCCACGCCGTGCCTGGTGTCTGTTCTTGCCAATTGGCAAATACATGCTATATACCTGCCAATAGCGAGGCACCAAAATGCAGCTTCAGTCCATTGTCACGACACCGGCCACCGTCGGCAGCGCCATCTCGGATGACGAGGCTGGTGCGCTGGCGCGCACCACGGTCAACCTGTTCAAGGCCTGGAATCTCACGGATATGGAGGCCTGCATCCTGCTTGGCGGTATGTCGGCTCGGACCTGGGCGCGTTGGAAGACTGGGGCGAAAGAAGGCGGCATCGGGCGGATCGACCGCGACCTGCGCACCCGCATGGCGCACCTGATGGGCATCCACCAGGGCCTGCGCTATCTGTTCACGGAGCCGGCACGGGGCTACGCCTGGATCCGCAAGCCCAATGCCACCTTCGGCGGCCAGTCGGCCCTCGACCTGATGCTGCGCGGCGAAATCTCCGATCTCTCGGCGATGCGGGAATGGCTCGATGCGGAGCGTGGTGCATGGTGAGTGGGCTTGCGGTCCGTCGCCGCGTCGACTGGCACCAGACCTTCCGCATCATCCGCTCCATCCATCCGCCCATCGACCTCTTCGAGGACATTGCCGACCCGCGCGACTGGGAGGCGCTTGCCGCCGTCGAGGCGAAGACCAACCCGCGCATCCGGTTCGAGATCGGCGACCTCGGCAAGGTGTCGGCCGCCCGGCGGATTTCCGGCCCCGGCGCCAGCTTCGTGATGGCGCCCTTCGTGCATTGCTCGACGCTCAGGCCAGGCCGTTTCTCGGATGGCAGTTACGGGATCTACTATGCCGGCGACAGCGAGGAGGTGGCGCTGGCCGAGACCATCCACCACCATCAGAAATTCATGGGCGCCACCAATGAGGGGCCGGGCTGGACAGCGGATTTCCGCGTGCTGATCGGCGGCGTCGACCGCAGCCTCGATGACGTGAACGCCGTGCCAGGAGTGCTCGACCCGGACGACTACACCGCCTCGCAGGCGGAAGGGCGGGCGTTGCGGGCTGCCGGCAGCGATGGGCTGGTGTGGAACAGCGTGCGCATGCCGGGCGGCGGCTGCATCGGCATCTTCTGGCCCGACGCGATCACCATTCCCGTCCAGGGCCGCCACTACAGCTACCACTGGGATGGCGCCCGCGTGGATTTCGTGCGTCAGCACGATACGGGGAAGGTGCTGGCCGTCACCTGATGGCGGGCGGACGCGCTTTACAGATCGCGGGGAAGTCGATATCCATAAATCCAAGGATTCGGATATATGGATAAGAATGACACTTTGAATGCACTGGCGGCCCTTGGCCAGGAGACGCGGCTGGATGTCTTCCGGCTGCTCGTGCGCGCCGGGCCGGAAGGCATTCCGGCTGGCGAGATCGCGACAAGGCTGGACACGGTCCAGAACACCATGTCAGCGCATCTGAAGGTGCTCGCCCATGCCGGGCTGATCCGCCCCGAACGCGACGGTCGGATCGTGCGCTACGTCGCCGACATGACCGGCTTGCGCGACCTGCTGGCCTATCTGATGGAAGATTGCTGCAATGGCGCGCCGGAACTCTGCCGACCCGTCATCAATGCCGTGACCTGTGACTGCTAGTCCTGTCTGGGAGCAACCGCCGATGAGCGATCCGACATTCAACGTTCTTTTGCCATGCACCGGTAACTCGGCCCGCTCGATCCTGGCCGAGACGATGCCGAACCGCGTCGGATGAAGACCGTGGCGGACGACTTGCCACGCCGCATCGTCGCGGAAGCGCTGGGAACCGCGCTGCTGGTCGCGACCGTGGTCGGCTCCGGCATCATGGCCGCCCGGCTGACTCACGACGTCGCCATTTCGCTGCTCGGCAACACGCTGCCGACCGGGGCGATCCTCGTCGTGCTGATCACGATACTGGGGCCGATCTCCGGGGCGCATTTCAATCCGGCCGTCACGCTGGTGTTCGCGCTTCGCCGCGAGATCGAGGCGAACGCCGCGCTTGCCTATGTCGTTGCCCAAATCGGGGGCGGCATCGCCGGATCGTTTCTGGCTCACGCCATGTTCGAGCTGCCGATCCTGCAGGTTTCCGCGACGGTGCGGACCGGAGCCGGGCAATGGCTCGCGGAGGCGGTGGCCGCCTTCGGGCTCGTCTTCACCATCCTGGCAGGACTGCGCTTCCGTTCAGACGCGATCCCCTGGCTGGTTGGACTCTACATTACCGCCGCCTACTGGTTCACGGCCTCGACCTCCTTCGCCAATCCGGCCGTCGCCGTTGCCCGGGCATTCTCAGACACATTCGCGGGCATCCGTCCGGTCGACCTGCCGGGCTTTATTGCCGCCGAATTGCTGGGGGCGCTGCTGGCCATGGCGCTGGCGGGCTGGCTGCTTGCCGAAGCGAAACCGATCAAACAGATGAAGGCCGCGCGATGACCATAACCATCTACCACAACCCCGATTGCGGCACCTCGCGCAACACGCTGGCCATTATCCGGCAGTCCGGCGAAGAGCCGGAGGTGATCGAATATCTGAAGACGCCGCCGTCGCGCGAAAGGCTGGTCGAACTGATCGCGGCGATGGGCATGACGCCGCGCGACCTGCTGCGCGAGAAGGGCACGCCCTATGCCGAACTCGGCCTTGCCGACCCGAAATGGTCCGACGAGAAGATCCTCGATTTCATGCTGGCGCATCCGATCCTGATCAACCGGCCGATCGTGGTCAGCCCGCTCGGCGTCGTCCTGGCGCGGCCGTCGGAAAAGGTGCTGGACATCCTGCCCAACCCGGAGATCGGCGCGTTCACCAAGGAGGATGGCGAGGTGGTCACTTACGCCTCGGGCAAGCGTGCCGGCTAACGCTATTTCCATATTTTTCGAAATTGAGTTGACGGCGCGAAAAGTGTCGCATAGCCTATTTCCATGAAACTCGAAAAAGCAGCCGCCCAACTCGAAGCGCTCGGCAACCCGACGCGGCTTCAGCTCTATCGCATCCTGGTGCGCGCCGGCGATGATGGGCTTGCTGTCGGCAGTGTCCAGGGCAAGCTCGACATTCCGTCCTCGACGCTGTCGCATCACCTCAAGCGGCTGGTCGACACCGGCCTGGTGACGCAGGAGCGGCAGGCGACGACGCTGATCTGCCGCGCCAACTATCCCGGCATGAACGCGCTGATCGGCTATCTCGCCGACGAGTGCTGCGCTGACGCCGCTTGCGCGCCCGCCGCCAGCAAAGCCCTGGCTTGATTTTTTTGCGCTTGTAATTCGAAGATACCGGAAGGATCGAACCTATGGACATGATGGCAAATCTTCCCGTCGCGGTGATCGGCGCCGGCCCGGTCGGCCTTGCAGCCGTGGCGCATCTGGTCGAGCGCGGCATCCGTCCGCTCATCCTGGAGCGTGGTGAAAGCGTGGGTGCGGCACTGCTCGAATGGGGCCATGTGCGGGTGTTTTCGCCGTGGGAATACAACATCGACGCAGCGGCGCGGGCGCTGCTCGACCGCTCCGGCTGGACGGCGCCGGACAGCCAAGGCCTGCCGACCGGCGGCGAGATCGCGCGCGATTATCTGGCGCCTCTCGCGGCACTTCCGGCGATCGCCGCCAATTTGAAACTCGGTGCGGAGGTCACCGCGATTACCCGTCAGGGACATGACAAGGCCGCCAATGACGGCCGCAAGGACGCGCCCTTCGTCATCCGCTATCGCGATGCCGGCGGCGAGCACCGCGTTCTCGCCCGCGCCGTCATCGACGCGTCCGGAACATGGTGGCGGCCAAACCCGATCGGTGTCGACGGCCTGCCGGTTCCCGGCGAAGGCGCGGCGTCGGCGCGCATCGCCTATGGCATTCCCGACGTGGTCGGCAAGGCGAGAGAAGACTATGCGGGCAAGCGCGTCCTGGTCATCGGCGGCGGGCACTCGGCCATCAACGTCGCCCTGGCGCTGATGGAACTGCAGGACGCGGCACCTGGCACCGAGATCTTCTGGGCGCTGCGCCATGCCAGCGTCGACAGGCTGCTCGGCGGCGGGCTGAACGACCAGTTGCCCGAACGCGGCGCGCTTGGGCTGGCCGCCAGGCAGGCGATGGCGGACGGCAGACTGAACATGCTGGCGCCTTTCGCCGTCAACCGCATCGAGACGCAGGGCGGAGGGCTCGTCGTTGACGCTCACCTCGCCGGCAAGCCGTTCAGCCTGGCCGTCGACCGCATTGTCGTCACCACCGGCTTCCGGCCCGATCTGTCGTTCCTCGGCGAAATCCGCATCGCGCTTGATCCCGTCGTCGAAGCGCCGCCGGCGCTGGCGCCGCTGATCGATCCGAATTTCCACTCCTGCGGCACGGTTCCCGCGCATGGCATCGCGGAACTCGCGCATCCCGAACCCGGCTTCACCATCGTCGGCTCGAAATCCTATGGCCGCGCCCCGACCTTCCTGATGGCGACCGGCTACGAGCAGGTCCGCTCGGTGGTCGCCGACATTGCCGGAGACCATGTCGCGGCCCGCGAGGTGCGGCTGGTGTTGCCGGAGACCGGCGTGTGCAGCGCGGTCGGTGTCGTGACGGTATCGGCAAGCGCCGGCTGCTGCGGCGGGCCTGCGCCGGCCGATGTCGACGCTTGCTGTGTCGAGGATGCGCATGCCAAGGCCAAGGGCGCCTCGGGCTGCGGCTGCGCAACCACGCCGGCCAGCGCCGAGGCGCAAGAGACGATGGCAGCCAGCATCGATGCCTGACCGGTCCGTTCTGCGCAAAGCGATCTGGGCGCTGGGGCTGACCCAGATCATCGGCTACGGCACGCTTTTCTACAGCTTCTCGATCCTGGCGCCGGCAATGGCCAAGGAGTTCGGCCTGACGGAAGGCTGGGTATTCGCAGCCCTGTCCGCCTCGCTGTTTGCCGGCAGCCTGTTCGCGCCGACGGCCGGGCGGTGGGCCGACCGCTTCGGCGCCGGCCGCATCATGACCATCGGCTCGGTCGCGGCGGCCGTGGCACTGGCGCTGTGCGCCGTCGCGCCCGGCCGCGTGAGCTTCGCTCTCGCATTGCTGGCGATGGAACTGGCCTCCAGCTTCGTGCTCTACAGTGCCGCCTTCGTGGCGATCGTGCAGATCGGGGGTCCCCGGCCGCAACGCAGCATCACCCATCTGACGCTCATCGCCGGGTTCGCCTCGACCCTGTTCTGGCCGCTGACCTCGGCGCTGCATGCCCATTTGACATGGCGCGAAGTCTATCTCTTGTTCGCTGCACTCAATCTCGGCCTCTGCCTGCCGATCCACGCCTGGCTGATGCGCCTGTCGCGCCGCCACGCAACCGCAACGCTGCAAGAACCCGCCCGCGCTTCCGAACAAGGCACGCCGCTCGATCCGCGGCGTGGCCGGGCCGTGTTCCTGCTCATGCTGGCTGGGTTCGCCACCGAGGGCTTCGTGCTGTCGGCGATCCTCATCCACATGGTGCCGCTGACGACGGCGCTGGGGCTCGGTACCGCGGGTCTCTTCGTTTCGACCCTGTTCGGGCCGGCGCAGGTCGCCAGCCGGTTGATCAACATGTTGTTTGGTGGGCGCTTGCAGCAGACGCATCTCGCCGTCATTGCAGCTTTGCTGCTCACAGCCGGGCTGTGCGCGCTGCTGCTGACCACGCCATGGCTGCTCGGCGCCTTCGTGTTCGTGTTCCTGTTCGGCCTCGGTTCCGGCCTCACCAGCATCGTCGGCGGCACCTTGCCGCTCGAACTCTTCGGCCGCGAAGGCTATGGCGCGCGGCTCGGCTGGGCGAGCGCTGCCCGCCAGTTCACCTCGGCCTTCGCCCCGTTCGCGCTCGCCTTCATGATGGCGCGGACATCCGTCGCCAATTCGCTGTGGGTGCTGGTGGTCGTCGCTGCGAGCGGCGTCATCGCCTTCCTCGCCATCGCGCTGCTGAGACGGCGTGGCGGCCGGGTGGCGTTTGCGATTGGCGGCAATCCGGAAGAGGCGACCTGAAGCGCGTTGGCATGCGGTGCCCTCAATGCCTGAGAATCTCGCTCAGGAAGGCGCGGCTGCGATCTGTCTTCGGGTGCGAGAAGAACTCGTCCGGGGTGCCGCTTTCTCCGATCGCCGGCAAAAATGGAATGGTTTTCCTGCCATATCGCCTCTACCCGATCTATATATCGGTTGAGATCGATGCAGGTAAATATGGACCAGGACATCATATTGAAGGCGCTGGCGCATCCGTTTCGACGCGATGTCCTGGCGTGGCTGAAGGAGCCTGAACAGCACTTCGCCGCGCAGGCGCATCCGCTCGAGATGGGGGTCTGCGCCAGCCAGTTCGACCGTCGCGGCCTGGCGCAGTCCAGCGTCTCGGCGCATCTGGCGACGCTGGCGTCGGCGGACCTCGTCACGACACGGCGGGTCGGCCAATGGGTGTTCTACAAGCGCAACGAAGAAACCATCGCGGCCTTCCAGGCCGCCCTGTCCGGTCTCTGACGATCCTCCCCCGTCCTCCCCCATGAAAGGCTTTTTCTCATGACTACACTCTTTGATCCGCTGCAGGCCGGCGACCTGGCGCTGGCGAACCGCATCGTCATGGCGCCGCTGACGCGCAATCGTTCACCCAATGCGGTCCCCGGCGACCTCTCGGTCACCTATTATGGTCAGCGCGCCACGGCCGGGCTGATCGTGACGGAGGCCACCGCCATCAGCCATCAGGGCCAGGGTTATGCCGACGTGCCAGGTCTCTATGGGGCGGATCAGCTTGCCGGCTGGAAGCGTGTCACGGACGCGGTCCATAGAGCCGGCGGCAAGATCGTGGTCCAGCTCTGGCATGTCGGACGCATCTCGCATGTTTCGTTGCAGCCCGGCGGCGGCAAGCCGGTGGCGCCGTCGGCGATCAGGGCAAACTCCAAGACTTTCCTGGTCAGGCCGGATGGCAGCGGCGAGTTCGCCGAGACCTCCGAGCCGCGCGCGCTCGATGCGGCCGAAATCCCCGGCATCGTCGACGATTTCCGCCGCGCCGCCAAGGCGGCGATCGAGGAGGCAGGTTTCGACGGCGTCGAGATCCATGGCGCCAATGGTTATCTCGTCGACCAGTTCCTGCGCTCGGGCACCAACCATCGTACCGATGACTATGGCGGTTCCATCGAGAACCGGACGCGCTTCCTGTTCGAGGTGGTCGACGCGGTCGCGGGCGCCGTCGGCGCCGGCAGGACCGGGATCCGGCTGTCGCCGGTGACGCCCGCCAACGACACTTCGGATGCCAATCCGCAGCCGTTGTTCAACCATGTGGTGGAGGGACTGGGCCGTCGCAGCCTGGCCTATATCCATATCGTCGAAGGCGCGACCGGCGGGGCGCGTGACTTCAGCCAGGGCGACAAGCCGTTCGACTACGCGGAACTCAAGGCCACCTACCACAAGGCTGGCGGACGCGGTGCCTGGCTGGTGAACAATGGCTACGACAAGGAACTGGCCGAAAAGGCCGTTGCCGACGGCAAGGCGGACCTTGTCGCGTTCGGCAAGCTGTTCATCGCCAATCCCGACCTCGTGAGCCGGTTGAAGCGGAATGCCGAACTCAACGCCCCCGACAAGGCGACGTTCTATGGCGGCGACGCCAGGGGCTATACGGACTATCCGACGGCAGCCTGAGCCACCCGGACGGTTTGCCCTTTCGCCCGCAGCGGAAGGGCGGCCGGTCGGCGTACAGATCCGTTGCAAGGCAACGCTATTCTTCGATACAATGGCCGCCGGACAGATTGACGGGAAGCGCCGAGAAGACGCTCCCTGTCGCTGCCTTCAATGCCTGAGTATCTTGCTCAGGAAAGCCCGGCTGCGGTCGGTCCTGGGATGCGAGAAGAACTCGTCCGGCGTGCCGCTTTCGACGATGGCGCCGGCGTCCATGAACACCACGCGCTGGGCGACCTTGCGGGCAAAGCCCATCTCATGCGTCACCACCATCATGGTCATGCCTTCCTCGGCGACCGCGACCATGACATCGAGCACTTCGGAAATCATCTCGGGGTCGAGTGCCGAAGTCGGCTCGTCGAACAGCATGATCTTGGGCCGCATGCCGAGGCAACGCGCGATCGCCACGCGCTGCTGCTGGCCGCCGGAAAGCTGTGCGGGATAGGCGTTGACCTTGTCGGCGAGGCCAACCTTGGCCAGCAATTCGCGCCCGGCCTTTTCGGCCTCGGCGCGCGGGATCTTGCGGACATGGATGGGGGCGAGCGTGACGTTCTCGAGCGCGGTCTTGTGCGGGTAGAGGTTGAACGACTGGAAGACGAAGCCGATCTCGGTGCGCAGCTGCGTCATGTTGGTGGCGGGGTCGCCGAGGCGCTGGCCGTCGACGACGAGGTCGCCGTCCTTGATCGCCTCCAAGCCGTTGACGCAGCGGATCAGCGTGCTCTTGCCCGAGCCGCTCGGGCCGCAGACGACGACCACCTCGCGCGGCTCGACGCTGAGCGTGATGTCCTTCAGCACGTTGAGCGAGCCGAACCACTTGTTGACGCCGCGAAAGTCGATCATGCCCGTTTTGGTCATCGATGTTGGCCCTTTGGGATTGGCTGTCACAACTGCACCTCGCCATGCGCGGCACCCATGCGCCGTTCGAGCCGGCGGGCCAGCATGATCAGGGGATAGCAGACGATGAAATAGCCGACGCCGACGAGGAAGAAGACCAACAGGCCGTTGGGCACACGCTGCACCACCAGCCAGCCGACGCGGGTGAGGTCGGTGAGGCCGATGGCCGACACGACCGAAGAATCCTTGATCAGCAGCACGTACTGCCCGACCAGCGGCGGCAGCACGATGCGCATGGCCTGCGGCAGCACCACCTGGCGCATGCGCTGCCAGCGCGATAGGCCGGATGCCAGTGCCGCCTCGACCTGGCCGGTCGGTACCGAGCGGATGCCGGCGACGACGATCTCGCAGATGAAGCAGGCGGCCAGATTGGTCAGCGCTATGATGCCGGCAGTGAAGGCGTCGAGCTCGATGCCGAACTCTGGCAGGATGAAGAAGATCAGGAAGATCTGCACCAGGAACGGCGTGCCGCGGATGAGATCGACCCAGGCCCCGATCAAGCTGTCGATCAGACGGTTGCCGCCGGTGCGCAGGATGCCGAGACCGAAGCCGAGCAGGGTGCCGAGCACCAGGCTGATCAGCGACAGCACCACGGTCATGCCGAGGCCGCGCAGGGCCAGCGGATAGGAGCCGGCGAGGCTTTGCAGCTGTTGCCAGATCATGTCCGCGCCCCCGCCGTGCCGAGCCAGCGGCTGGAGAGGCCAGCCAGTCCCTTCAGTCCGTAATAGAGCAGCAGATAGAAGGCGGCGATGGTGAGAAAGCCTTCCGCCGGCATGAAGCGGTCGGAGGCGAGCAACTGGCCGGCGCGCGTCAGTTCGGAAACCGAGATCAGCGATAGCAGGGCGGAATCCTTGACCAGCACGATCGCCTGGCCGAGCAGCGGCGGGATCGTCACCTTGAAGGCCTGCGGCAGGACGACCAGGCGCATGCGCTGGACATAGGTCATGCCCGAAGCGACGCTGGCTTCGACCTGGCCGCGCGGGATCGACAGGATGCCGGCGCGAATGATTTCAGCGATATAGGCGCCGCTGTTGAGCGATAGCGCGAGGATGCCGACGACCAGCTCCGGCAGCACGAAGCCGAGCCGAGGCAGGCCAAAATAGAGGAAATAAAGCTGCGCCAGCAAGGGCGTGGCGCGGACTGCGTCGATATAGGCCTTGGCCGGCGCGCGAAACAGCCAGCCGCGCTGCAGGTTCATGGCGCACAGCACGATGCCGACGATGAGCGCGCCGACAAAGGACAGCGCCGACAGCCAGACGGTTGTGACCAGGCCCTGCCCGAACAGCGGCAGATATTCGACGATGGTGCGGAAACTGAAATTTTCGAGCATCGTTGGGTGAAATCCCAGAGTGCAGGAAACGACGGATGAAGCGAAATTCCAGGCGGTTTCGCGGCGCTTGAGACGCGCGCGAAACCGCCCGGGTTCTATCGCTGCTTAGTGATCCTTCTTCCAGGCGTCGGAATTGACCCAGTAGTCGAGGTTCTTCTGCAGGCGGCCGTCGATGCTGACCTGGTTGAGGAACAGGTTCATCCAGATCAACAGGTCCGGCTCGTCATAGCGGGTGGCGAAGGCAAGCGGCTCCTTCGACAGAAGGTCCGGCATGATGGTGAAGCTGCCGGCCGGATAGGCTGTCGACTGGCCCTTGACCGCCGAGATGTCGTTGACGCCGCAATCGGCCTGGCCGTTGTTGACGGCGTCGAGCAGCAGCGGACCGCCGCCCTTGTAGCTCTTGATGTCGGCATCGGGGAAAGCGGTCTTGGCTTCCTTCTCGCCGGTGGCGCCGAGCAGCACGGCGATCTTGGTGCCCTTGGCCTTGCAGTCCTCGGTGGTCTTGAACTTGCTGTCGGCCTTGGTGAAGACGGTGCTGCCCGTGTACATGTAAGGCGTGGTGAACGCGACCTTCATGCCGCGCGCCAGCGTCGGCGTCATGTCGGCGACCAGCAGGTCGGCCTTGCCCGACAGCAGTGCCGGGATCAGGCCGTCCCAGTCGAAGTCGAGGAAGGTGATCTTGACGCCCATTTCCTTGGCCATCAGTTCGGCGAGTTCAACCGAACTGCCGGTGCGCTCGCCATTGGCCCCGACCAGCGAGAAGGGGGGGCCTTGGGTCTGCACGGCGACGCGCAGTTCGCCGCGCTTGGTGATGTCGTCGAGCGTTCCGGCACTGGCCGCGGCGGTGAGCCCGGCGAGAGCAAGTCCGGCGATGAAAAGTCTGGCAATCTTCATTTCGGTATTCCTCCTTGTTTTATTGTTCCACGTTGTTTTTCACCCCGGGGGGGTGCTTTTTGAGCGGCAGCGCCGTTGCCGGCGGCAGCCACCGTTCGAAAATCCTCAGTCCCAGGCCACCGTCTCGGCAACCGTGATGCCGCGCCTGGCCAGTTCGTCGAAGAACCTGATGTCGGGCACATCCAGCAGCGGGTTGAGCAGGCCGGGTTTGGTGATCTCGCCGCGTGCCAGCATCTGCGCCACGATGCTGGCGGGATAGCCGACGCCGAGGCTCATGCCGAACAGGCCGGAAACCAGGTCGCGCTCGATGATCAGGTCCGACGTCACCGTCTTGGCGCGGCCGCCTTCAAGGCCGGAAAAGACATTGCGCATCACGCACAGGTCCTTTTCGCCGGGGCCATATTGCAATTGCGGCCCGAGCAGCCGGCCGAGGAATTCGCGCGGGCTGTTGGAGGTGCCGGGCACCTTGTCTTCGGAGAGGAAGCCGAGCTCCTTCAGCGGCGCCCAGAAGGCCGACCATCCCGGCCAGCGCAACGTGTAGCGGCCGGAGCGGCGCAGCCCCTTGGCCGCGTCCAGCATCTCGACATAGTGCAGCGCATCGCCATTGGGGAAGGCTTCCAGCCTGCCGAGGCCCGCGACCTCGATCTCATGGATGAACGGATTGTCGTGCTGCTGGCCGGCCGGCACCGCGACGCGTTTTCCGTCCTCGATCATCACGCTGTCGCGGTTCTGGCTGACCAGGACCATGTCGAAATTCCAGCTCACCTTGTAGCAAAGCGGCTTCGCCATCGCCTTCGGCTCGGGGATGCCGCCGCAATAGGAATCGATCGAAGAAATCGAAGAAAACTGCCTTGCGGCGCGCGCGTAGAGCACCAGGTCGATGCCGGGGTCGAGCCCGCATTCGGTCATGATCGGGACACCTGCCTGTTCGGCGGCCGGCGCCAGGTCGGCGATCGATTTGGCGTAATTGGTGGTGACCAGCGGCGTGCGGGTGGCGATCGCGGCCTGCACCGCGTCGCGCATCAGCGGCTGCGGCAACAGGTCGATGACGGCGTCGACATCATCGAGCACCGTGGCCAGCGCCGGGCCGATCGCGCCCTCAGGTACCACGAAGCGCACGCGGGCAAGATCGGTCAGGCCGGCAAGCCGGGCAGGGCCGTCCGCTGCGGTGTCGACGCAGACGATTTCCTCAACGCCGTCGCTGGCGACGAGGTCGGCGATTGCCGCCCGGCCTTGCAGGCCGAGGCCGCCGAGTACCGCGATCTTCATGCCGGCTCCTTGCGGTCGTCCGACCAGCAGCCTTCCGGCAGGCTGACCCATTTGTTGCAGGACGCCATGACGACGAAGGTTTCGCTGCGCACCACTTCGCCCGGCTCGCCGGCGCCGGGGATCAGCTCGCTGGTGACGCGGTAGAGGTCGGCGACGTCACCGGCCACCGTCACGTCGACGATGATGTCGAAACGCCCGGTGACCACCGAGGCCGAATTGACGAAGGGCAGTTCGGAAATGCGCTGCGCCAGCTCGCGGGCCCGGCCGCGGCCCTGGGCATTGATGCCGACAATGGCCGAGATCAGCTCGGGCCGCTCGGTCAGGTTCAAGAGCCCGACGATCTTGAGCAGGTTGCGGTCGAGCAGATTGCGCAGCCGCGTGCGCACCGTCGGCACCGAAATCGCCAATATCTCGGCGATGCGGTTGATGCCCGGCTGTGCATCCTGCGACAGCTGCTTGACCAGCCGCCGATCGGTCAGATCGAGATGTTCCCGCAAAGTCCCCGTCTTTCATAAAAGGAAAAAACTTCGGCAATTTTTTTGCCAATGTGCAAATAAGATACGTCACGAATATTTGAAAAGCAAGGCAATGATTCAGCGCTTCTGAGGATGCCGGCGCCAGTCGGCTCAGCCTTGCGGTCACTGGTCCGGCTTAGACGAGTGCTGCCGCCAGCAGCTTCGCCTGTGGCGTCAACTCATCGAAGCGGCGTGCGCAGAGGTTGAGCTGGCGCGTCGCCCAGTCGTCGGTCAGCCGCAGGCTGCGCAGCGAGCGTGCCGAGCGGCGCGCCGCACTTTCCGGCACGATGGCGATGCCCGCACCTTGCGCGACCAGCCGGCAGACATTGTCGAGGCCAGGCACGCGGATGCGAACATGCAGATGGCCGCCAAGGCGGGCGGCCTGGCGGGTGATGTGCTCCTGCAGCGCGTGGCCGGTGCTCAGGCCAACGAAGGATTCGCCGAGAATTTCGCTGAGGCTGATGGTGCGCAGGCCGGCGAAGCGGGGCCAGTTCCGCGCGGCGATCACCACCAGCCGGTCGATGAAGAACGGTTTCTGCTCGAGATGCGACAGGCCGGCCCAGGTCGCGGCGATGCCGAGATCGGCCGCACCGCTGGCCACGGCTTGAGCGATCTCATGGCTGGGGCGCTCGTCGAGATCGATGTCGATCCGGGGGTGGGCGACCAAGAAGGCTGGCAGGATGTCGCGCAACAGCTCGCTGGTGGCGGCGGTGTTGGCCAGCAGCCGCACGCGGGCGCGAAGACCCGTGGCATAGGCGGCGAGGTCGCCGGCCATCGCCTCGATCTGGTTCTGCACGGCGCGCGCATGGTGCAGCAGCGCCTGTCCGGCGGCCGTCGGCACCACGCCACGGCGGCGGCGCTCCAAGAGCGGCGTGCCGAGCCGGTCCTCCATGCCTTTGATGCGGGCGCTGGCCGAGGCCAGCGCCAGTCCGGCAAGCTCGGCGCCATGGGTGATGCTGCCGCACTCGGCCACCAGCAGGAACAGCCTGAGATCGACCAGATCGAAGCGCATTATTTGCTCCTGAGAACTTTCGGCGCCCGGGGGGCGGTCGGCTCTCCAGCCTTCGTCCTGGCCGAAGGCTGGCAGCGCAACTTCCACATTGTGATCGGCCGAGATGTTCGTCAAACAGTTTCGAAGGAGAATTGTGATGAACGAACGAACGTCAGGCCGGCTCGGCATTCTTGAAAGCACGGCGATTGTGTTGGCCATTGCCGTGGCTGGCCTTGCCATGGCGCGCGCGGAGCCCGGCCCGCGGGGATGCGCGGCGACGGTTGCATCCACCAGCCGCGATGCCGTGCCGGCAAAGCCGACGCCAGAGGCCGACGCGACGGACACGCTGCTGCATGACTGATCCGGCCCCGAGGATACGATCATGCTGAGCGCCGGCATCCTCGCCTGGATCGGCGCCGTCTTCCTGGCCGCCGGCTTCGTCAAGGGCGTCGTCGGCATGGGGCTGCCGACCGTTGCGATGGGCCTGCTGGCAGTGACGATGCCGCCGGCGCAGGCTGCCGCGCTGCTGTTGATCCCGTCGCTGGTCACCAATCTCTGGCAATTGCTGACCGGACCGTCCTTCGGCGGCCTGTGCAAACGGCTGTGGACGATGATGGCCGGAATTGCGCTCGGCACCGTCACCGGTGCCGGCCTGCTGACCGGCGCGCATACGGGCGCGGCCTCGGCGGGGCTGGGCGCCGCGCTGGTGCTCTATGCCATCCTCGGTCTCGCCAAGGCCGGCTTCACCGCGCCGGCGCGCCACGAGGCCTTGATGTCGCCGCTGGTCGGCGTGGCGACCGGGCTGGTCACCGGCGCCACCGGCGTCTTCGTCATCCCGGCGGTGCCTTATCTGCAATCGCTGCGGCTGGACAAGGAGGACCTGATCCAGGCGCTCGGCCTGTCCTTCACCGTGTCGACGGCGGCGCTCGCCATCGGGCTGTTCAGGGCCGGGGCCCTGGCATCGCCGACGGCGCAACTGGCTGGCTCGGTCGCAGCCCTTGCGCCAGCGCTGGCCGGCATGTTCGCCGGCCAGACGCTGCGCCAGACAATGAGCGTCGAGACCTTCCGCACGGTGTTCTTCGCCGGGCTGCTGGCGCTGGGGGGCTATCTGGCGGGAGATGGTATTCTGTAGCTTGCGGCAGGCGTTCAGAATGCAGCTATCGCCTTGGCGATCGCGGCGAAAGGCAGCACCAGGGACAGCGGCGCGTCATCGAGACGGACCGCACCGTAACCCTCATACCACTGTGCAGCCTGGTCACCTTTGGCATCGATAAGCAGGGCAACGCCGCCGACTTCCTCCGCGACTGCCATACAGCGCTTCCCGGCGGCGAGCAGCAAACCGCCGCCGAGGCCGCGGCCTTGTATCGTACGGTCTACGGCGAGCCGACCTAGACGGTAGACCGGCACGTCATAGCGGCCAAGGCCGCGTCTGGCGATTGACGGGGTCCTGGCAAAGTCGATCGAAGCCGGGCTGAGCGAATAAAACCCGAGGATGTGCAAAGGATCTTGTGCTGTCACGGCGACGAAAGTTTTTGCGCCACCGCTTTGATGACTTTGACGCGCGAAGCGTTGCAAATAGATGTTGAGGTCCGCGTCGCCACAGTCGAATGCGGCTCGGTTATGTTGTCTACCGATCGGCACTTCTTGCCATGTGATGGAGTTCACGCGAGAGTCTGACCGGCTTTGGCGGCGCGGATAAGGCGGTCGGTCGGCGTGGGCGGGTTTTCAAGTAGGTCGAGGACGCGCAGACTGTCCCGTTCTGACAGCGCAAGATGTTCGGCGCGTTCGATCGCAGCCTGGGCGTCACGCAGTGCGGAGCGCGTAACGAACTCGGTCAGGCCGACATTCGACAAGGCCGCCGCACGTGCGATCACGGCTTTCGCTTCGGGCGGAATCCGGAAATCGATTCGACCGTTGTCACTGACGTTGCGAGGCATGGCTATCTCCTTTGCCCTCCATTATAAGGTACGGATTGAATCCGTACAATATAAATCCTGCCGCTTTAGCCTCACTGGCGTGTGAGGAGCGCGCTGGGCCAATCTATTACCGCACCACCAGAACCGGGATCTCGGTGTAGGACAGCACTTCCGCCGTCTGGCTGCCCAGAAGCAGCTTGCCCAGTCCGCGGCGCCCATGCGAGGCCATCACGATCAGGTCGCAGCCCAGGGCCTGCGACAGCTCCAGGATGGCTTCGGCTGGCCGCTTGTCCTCGACATGCACGACCTCCGCGGAGACGCCGGCGTCCGCCGACGCCTTGCTCTTGTCGAGAACCTCCTTGGCGTATTTGCGTGCTTCTTCCTGATAGGCGGCCAGTTCATCGCCAGCGGCATAGCCGGCCATGGCGCCTCCCCAGGCGAAGATCGGGAATTGTTCGGAGACGGTAACGAAGGTGATGGAGGCGCCGAGGCCCTTGGCCAGCGTCAGGCCGTGGGCAACGCCCTTGTCGGCCAGTTCCGATCCGTCCGTGGCAATAAGCAAATGTTTGTACATGATGACATGACCTGTTGTGCAAGGGCCAATGCCCTTGAGGGCGGGGAGCCTTGTGGAGGCTGACCTTGATATAGTTGCGGCATCGGGCTGATCACAGGGCCAGCCGGATGCGGATCAGGGCCAGGCGACCACGCAGTTTTGTACCAAGCGGATTCCCCTTTGCCGCATCGTCGCTTAAGGTGCCGGCGACATTGAAAGGCATCCCATGAGCAGCGCGTATCCGCAAATCCATCTGGTCCGGCATGGCGAGACGGCGTGGAGCCTTTCGGGGCAGCACACCGGTCGCACCGACATGCCGTTGACGCCGGCCGGCGAGACCGCCGCGCGGGGTGTCGCCGAGCGGCTCAAGGGCCTGTCGTTTTCGGCCGTGTGGTCGAGCCCGTCGCAGCGTGCCTACAACACAAGCGTGCTGGCCGGCTTCGGCGCGCAGAGCGTCAAGAAGGACGATCTGCAGGAATGGGACTACGGCGCCTATGAAGGGCTGACGACAAAACAGATCCTGGCCGAACGACCCGGCTGGAACGTGTTTCGCGACGGTTGCCCGAAAGGCGAGATGGCGGCCGATGTCGGCTCGCGGGCGGATGCGATCGTCAGACAGCTTCGTGACGCTGGCGGCTCGATCCTGGTGTTTTCCAGCGCACATTTCCTGCGCGTGCTGGCGGCGCGCTGGATCGGCCTGCCGCCCGAGGGCGGCGCGCTGTTCGTGCTCGATACGGCCAGCATCAGCGTGCTTGGCTACGAGCATGATTTGAGCGAGCCGGTGGTTCGCAAATGGAACCAGAAATAGAACGGCTGAAAGCAGATCACGACCATGCATGACATTCAGCCGAGGCTGCTGCTTTCCGTGCAACGCGCGCTTCTGGGTGCCGTTTCGCCCAACCTTCGGGCGGTTATCTGCGGCTGGGCAGGCGTAGAGATCAAGCTCCGCTTTGTGTTTGACGGCGAGATCGCCGAAGAGAACCTTGACGATGTCCGCATCGTCGGAGCCGAAGTGGCCGCCGACTTTCCGGCACCGTGGACCACCAGCGAAGATGTTGCTCGACTGGACTATCCCCACGACATACGTCCGGGCGCACTCGCCCTTTGGGCATACCTGCGCAAGGAAAGCGTTGCGGCGACAGGAAATCCGTACTGAACCGCCAGCTAGCGCCGATGGCCAGGTGCCTGCCGCCGATAGCCGGACGGCAACGCTCTACTTGTCGAACTTCCTGATCGCCTCGGCGGTTACCGGCGTGAAAAAGTTGACCAGATTGCCATCCGGGTCGCGAAACAGCAGCGAGCGGTTGCCCCAGGGCATGGTGGTTGGCTTCTGCACCGTAACATCCCTGAGGAGGTTCGAGAGCCTGGCGAATTCCGCATCGACGTCGCCGACGCGGAATTCGAGGATGGCCGTGTGGTTGTCGGCAGGGCGGGCGATGTCGCCACCGAACAGCATCAAGGTGCGCGTGCTGCCGATCGCCAGCGTGCAGGCCGGCGTCGCCAGTTCCGCGAAGTCTTCCGTGTACACCGTCACGGGCATGCCGGTGATCTCACCGTAGAAGTGCACGAGACGCTGGACGTCTGACGTGATGATGCGGACTGAGACGAAATTCATCGCGTGGCTCCTTGATCGTTGAAGCCGTGGCCGGCTCCCAACCGATCCATAGGCCAGGCCTCCTGACAGCTTTCCGTCAGGAGAGGGGCGTAACGATCATTTGTTCGGCGCGGGCCAGACGGGCGGCAGGCCGAAGGCGGCGAACAGTTCGGCCCCGAGCGGGCCGACATAGACCGTCAGCGAGGCGATCTGGCCATCGGCCGGTTCGATGACATGCAGCGACTGGGCTTGCCATTCGGGTTCCTGATGGCGCCGCGCATAGATCGCGAAAGCGGGCTGGCCGTTGGCTCTCGTCGCGACCGCATGGTAGCCGGCGAAATTGCCCCAGACAGTCTCGAAGAAAGCCCGGATCGCCTCGCGCCCCTGATACCAGTCCAGCCATGGCGGCATGTGGTAGGTGGCGTCCTCGCGCAGCAGCTCGATGAAGCCGTCGAGATTGGCGGCCTGCCAGGCCTGTATGTAGCGTTCGAGCAGCAGGCTCTCTTCGCGGTTGGGCCGCTCGCGCTGCAGGGGGCGTCCTTGGGGATAGTGCATCGCCAGCGTCGCGCGGGAGCGTTGCAGGGCGCTGTTGATCGAGGCGGTCGTGCCGCCCAGCAAGTGCGCCGTCTCGAGCGCCGACCAGCCCAGCACGTCGCACAGAAGCAGCGCGGCGCGCTGCCTGGGCGGCAGAAGCTGGATCGCGGCGACAAAGGCAAGCTGCACGGCTTCGCGGGTCTCGTAGCGCGCGTCCGGGCCGGGCTCGCCGTCGACAAGATCCGGCAGTTCGGCGTCCGGGTAGGGCTCCAGCCAGGAGAGCTCAGTGGCGGGCCCACCAGCGGCGTGCCCCTCGGTCGGCGGCCGGCCGGGCTGCTCGAGAATGCGATGCGCTGACGACCTCGCCTTGATGGCGTTGAGGCAGCTGTTGGTGGCGATGGTGTAGAGCCAGCCGCGCGGCGAGCCGCGCCCGTCGAATTGCGAGCGGCCGCGCCATGCCCTGAGAAACGTCTCCTGCACGAGGTCGTCGGCCTCGTGCAGCGAGCCCATCATCCGGTAGCAATGCAGCTTGAGTTCGCGGCGGTGGGCCGTTGTCAGGCGCTCGAAGGCCAGCCGATCGAGTATCGGCTGGCCTGTCCGGCCTTGGGGCTCAAGCGGGCCGGGAGCATCTGTCATAGTGAGCCTGCGGTGCTGATTTCGGCTGGCATCCTGCGCGCCTCATGCCGCCGCCGCAAGGCCGCTGCCGCTGACCGCGAAGGAGACGCCTGACAGCTTGCCGCCGGCGAGCGTGACCACGGCACGCCCGACATCGGCCGGCGTCTGCACGTCGGTCATGCTGGCGAGGAAATCCGACGGGCTGATGCCGAGATAGGCCGAGATGCCTTCGATGCCGCCCTGGCCGACGCCGGTGCCCGCCATGATGCGCATCGGTACCAGCGCCATGAAGCGCAGGCCAAGGCCCAGCCGGTCGGCTTCCTTCTGGCTATGGCCGGCAAGAAACATCTGCATGCGCTTGGCGCCGGAATAGCCGCCGGAATTCGGCGGCCCGCCGCTGAGTGCCGCGCCACTGGAGATCAGCACCACCCGGCTGCCCGGCTTCAGCCGGCCCTGGAGGGCCGCCTTGCAGAACAGGAAGGATGCCTTGACGTCCATGTCCCAGTTTGCGGAAAAATCCTGCCAGCTTTGGTCCGGGATAGGCGCGGACGGGGCAAGCGCCCCGGCGCAGATCACCAGCACGTCCGGCCGCAGGGCGGCGAACACCGCGTCGGGTGCCGTGTCCTGCGTGGCGTCTGCGGCAAGCGTCTTGACGCCTGACATCTCCCAGGAGAGTTCTTTCAAATCGGCCACGCCGCGCGCGACGGCGAGCACTGTCGCCCCCTCGCTGAAGGCGGCTTCTACGATGGAGCGGCCGACACCCCTGCTGCCTCCGACAACGACGACATTCTGACCTCGCAACGATCCCATGGATCACCTCGCTTTTCCGGCCCGGAGGATTCCGGTGCCTGTAGGTGAAGACAGTGGGGGTGGGTGGAAATCATCGGTGGGTGAGAAATTTTCTGAGACGCTCTCAAGAACCCACCGCCGAGTTCTGCCTTTGAGCTGTCACTCAGCGCTCAGCAGCGCCAGTTCCTCCGGCGTCAGATGCCGCGCCGCGCCCTTGGCGAGGTCGCCGAGCGGCAGGCGGCCGATGGCGATGCGGATGAGGCGCTTGACCTCGATGCCGTGCGCGGCGAGCAGCCGGCGGATGTGGCGGTTGCGGCCTTCGTCGAGCACGATCTCCAGCCAGGCGGTGCGGCCGCCGCTGCGCAGCAGGTCGATCGAGCTGGCGGTCAGGGTCTCGCCGTCGACGGTGACGCCGGCGCGGAACTTGTCCAGCATCGTCTCATCCGGCACCGTGCCGATCTGCACGTGGTAGGTCTTGGGCAAATGTGAGGCCGGGTCCATCAGCCGGTTGGCAAACCGGGTGTCGTTGGTCATCAGCAGCAGGCCTTCGCTCGCCTTGTCGAGGCGGCCGACCGGCGAGACGAAGGGCAGGTCGAGCCCTTCCAGGCAGGCATAGACGGTGTCGCGCTGATGCGGGTCGTCGCGGGTGGTGACCAGCCCGCGCGGCTTGTTAAGCATGAGATAGACCTTGCGCTCGGCAACAACTTGCTCACCGTCGACGACGATGCGGTCGCGGTCGAGGTCGACGCGCAGGGCTGCATCGCGCACCACCTTGCCGCCGACGCGCACGCGGCCTTCCGCGATCAGCACCTCGGCCTGCGTGCGCGAGCACAGGCCAAGCTTCGACAGCGCCCGGTTCAGGCTGACGCCGGCTGGCTTGCCGGTGGCTCGTGGCTGGCGTGGTGTCATGTCCTGCTTTGTCATCCGGATGGCTTGTCCGGTTCGCCGGCGAGCTTGCCGCCGGCACCGTCGTTTCATGGTGGGCGGACTTGCCGCCGCACCTTGGCTATCACGCGCATCCGGTGCTGCTCAAGCTGCTGGCATGGGGCGGCCTATCTGGTGGCGGCCGCGACCAGCATTTCGCACGGCCCCTCGAACTGTCCGTCATGCTCGAACTGGCCAAGCGCGGTCTCGATCTCCGCCCAGGCGTCATCCTGCTCGCTGGGCGACAGGCCGGCCAGCATCTGGTGCAGCGCGCCGAACGATTCCTGCTCGAACTGCAGGCATTCCAGCGCCGACTGCAGCCGCACCGGCGCGTTGACCTTCTCGATGCGCACGTCATGGAAACCGGCATCGGTCAGGCGTTTGGCGAGCACCGCCGGGTCGCCCAGGCTGAACGGTCCGGGCTGGCCGGGCAGGGGGGCGGGTAGGGCGGCGCGGCGGCGGATGATACCGACCGGGATCGAGAAGAACGGGTTCTTGTCGGCGGTGGAATAGACGATGGCGCCGACCTTGCCGCCCGGCTTGAGATGATCGCGCATGCCGCCCAGCGCCCGGTTCTGGTCGGGAAAATAGATCAGCCCGACGCGCGAGATCACGGCGTCGAAAGGTTGGGCTGATATGGCATCCAGCATTTCGCCGTCGGCAACGACCGTGTCGACATTGGCATGGCCGGCTAGCTTGGCGTTGCTGGCGGCAAAGTCGAGAATGCCCGGTGAGATGTCGGTGGCCAGCACATAGCCCGTCGGCCCTACGCGCCGCGCGGCGGTCAGCGTCTGTTCTCCGGCACCGGCGGCGATATCGAGGACGCGGCTGCCCTTGCCGACATCGGTCATATCAAGCATCAGTTCGGTGGCTGGTCCCAGCCATCGGCGCAAAAGCGGACCCCAGCGGTTCCAGGCTTCGGCGGCGCTGTCCATTGCTTTGGTTTCCTTGACTTGACCGGATCGCCGGTTCTGTATGGTCTGGTTCCTCCGGCCATTGCTGCGGATACGGATTGCGGGGGTCCAGGATGCATTGGGACGACTTGCGGATTTTCCTGGCCGTCGCGCGCGACGGCTCGATCAGCGGCGCCGCAAAACGCCTGAACATCCAGCACTCCACCGTGTCGCGCCGCATCCGGCTGCTGGAGACACAGCTTGGCACGCGGCTGATCGAGCGCAAGAAATCCGGATATGAGCTGACCCCGGCCGGCGACGAGCTGAGGATGGCAGCCGGCAAGATGGAGCTGGAGGTGCTCGAGGTCGAGGGCGCGCTCGGCGGCCGGGAAGACCGTGTCGCAGGCGAGCTCAGGGTGTCGGCGATCAACAACATGGCGTCATCCGTGCTGATGCCGATCTTCGCCGGCTTCAGCGAGGCCTATCCGGATATCCGGCTGCATGTGCAGGTCTCCAACAAATATGTCAGCCTGGCGGAACGTCATGCCGACATCGCCATCCGGCTGACCAACACGCCGCTGGATACATTAGTCGGCACGCGGCTCACCAATGTGGCGTCCGCCGTTTACGGAGAAAGGCGCTACCTGGAGGGCCTGCGCGCCAGCGTTGCCAGGCCGCTCTGGATCGGCGTGGAATGTTGCGCCTTCCATCAATCCTGGACCCATGCGGCATGCCCGGATCACCGGCACAGTTTCTTCGTCGATGACACGCTGCTGACGCTCGCCGCCCTGAAGCAGGGGCTCGGCCTGGCCTATCTGCCATGCTTCATGGGCGACAGCGCCGAGGAGCTGGGGCGCTTTCGCCAACCGGACCCGATCCACGATCTCGGACTCTGGCTGCTCTACCATCCAGACTTGAGGCGAACCAAGCGCGTCAGGGTGTTTCGCGAACACATGGTGGCGCGCATCCGCGACCAGAGTGCCTTGTTCGAGGGCCGCCTGCCGCAGCCAGATCGGCGTTAGCCGCGTGAATGCGCAGCATGAGTGAGTCTCCCGCGCCGATCACCAAGACCGTCGTCATCGGTGCCGAGCCGGCCAAGGTCTGGCAGATACTGACGACGCCAGAAATGATCCCGCAATGGATGTCCGACGAGGAGTTGGCCGTCAGCCTGCAAGGGCATGCCGGCGGCCCGATCGTGATGCGCGGACTGCTGCACGGAATGCCGTTCGAGAACCATGGCACCATCCGCGCTTTTGAGTCGGAAAAGAGCTTCGCGTACAGCTACTGGAGCACGCTGTCGGCAGATCGGCTGGCGGACGTGCCCGAGAACCACACGGTGGTCAGCTTCGATCTGGCGCCGGCGGATGGGGGGACGCTGCTGACGCTGACGCTTAGCGACTTCGCCGAACCGGCGATCCGTCCGCATGCAAATCTCTACTGGGGTCCGACCTCGCAGATCCTGAAGGCGGTCTGCGAGCGCGCTTGAGGGCGGGCGTCATCGCAGCGGATGGGGCGTCCTGCCTCTACTCTTTGGGGTGTCGGGCGAGGGCCAGCGCGCGGATGCGGTCGGCCACCGCGCTGTCGACCGGGTTGTAGACAGTCAGGCTCAGATCCGGCCGGCCATCGACCGCGAAGCCCGAATATTCCAGCTCGATATCGCCGAGTTCCGGGTGCTTCAGGCGCTTTGTCCCGTCGCCGTGGCTGAGCACGTCGTTTGCCCGCCAGAGGGCGGCAAACTCGGGGCTGGCGCTGCAAAGCTCGTCGACGAGCTGGGCGACCTCGGAGACCGCGCCGGCGCGCGCCGCATCGGCACGGAACGCGCCCACCACGAAACGGGCCAGGTTTTGCCAATCGTGCTGCCTGGCGCGGATATGGGGACTGAGGAACATGAAGCGCAGGATGTTGCGCTCGCCTTCGGGCAGGGTGCTGTAGTCGGTCATCACCACCTGCGCGGCGCGGTTCCAGGCAACGACATCCCAGGTGGCGGTCCTGACTATGGCGGGGCTGGCATCGAGCGTGTCGATGAGGCGTTGAAGCCGGGGGCTGACGCCCTCGACGCCCCTGTAGCGGACCTCGGGCGGGCGCCCCAGCCCGAGCATGAAAAGATGTTCGCGTTCCGCCTCGGTCAGCAGCAGGCCCTTGGCGATGCGGTTGAGGACATCGGCGGAGGGCGCGCCGCCTCGGCCCTGTTCCAGCCATGTATACCAGGTCGGGCTGATGTTGGCGCGCTGGGCGACCTCTTCCCGGCGCAGTCCCGGCGTGCGTCGGCGCCCCGAGAAGCCAAAGGACGCCGGATCAAGCCGGGTGCGCCGGTCTTTCAGGAACGCTGCCAGTGAGCCGGCGGAATTGGAGGGCATCCTGTTAGCCATTATACCATGATAAGATCACTACTTTAATAGAATAATAGGCCAGCAATATTACGCAGGCAACTGTGCAGGAGATTTTGCATGCGTATCTTTCTCACCGGCGCGACCGGTTTCATCGGCTCGGCCATCGTTCCCGAACTCATCAAGGCGGGCCACCAGGTGGTCGGCGTGACCCGCTCCGACGCCGGCGCCGAGGCGCTGGCCGCCGCTGGTGCCGAGGTGCACCGGGGAACCCTCGAAGATCCCGAGGGGCTGCGAGACGGCGCGGCCAAGGCGGAGGCCGTGATCCACACGGCATTCGACCACGACTTTTCGCGGTTTGTCGAGAATTGCGAAAAGGACAAGCGCGTCATCGCGGCACTCGGCGCCGCACTGGCCGGCTCCGACCGGCCGCTGGTGATCACCTCCGGCGTCGGCATGGGCAGCCCCGGACATGGCCAGTTGGCGATAGAGGATGTCTTCAACGCCAGCCATCCCAATCCGCGCATCGCCTCCGAGATGGCCGGCAATGCCTTGCTGGACGCAGGCGTCAACGTGTCGGTGGTGCGGCTGCCGCAGGTCCACAACCCGGTCAAGCAGGGCCTCATCTCGCCGCTTATCGAGATCGCGCGTGAAAAAGGCGTCTCGGCCTATGTCGGCGAAGGCCGCAATCGCTTCTCCGCGGGCCATCTCCTTGACGCGGCGCGGCTTTACCGGTTCGCCGTGGAAAAGCGGCAGCCGGGCGCGCGCTATCACGCGGTCGGCGAGGAAGGTGTCGAGGTGCGTGCAATCGCCGAAGCGCTTGGCCGGGGTCTGAAATTGCCGGTCGTTTCGATCGCGCCGGAAAAGGCGGCGGAGCATTTCGGCTGGATGGCGATGTTCGCGCCGATGGATCTGCCGGCCTCCAGCGCGCTGACACAGGCACGGCTGGGCTGGCATCCGATCGGCCCGACGCTGATCGCCGATCTCGACGCCATGCAATACGCCGATTGACGGGCTGAAGCATCGGCGCTGAAGCGGACGAGATAGGGCGGGTAATCTCAGTCAGATTGCCGGCCCTTTTTGTACGAGCGCATCATTCAGGGGTGACGGCGTAGCGCAGATGGACGAGCCCATGCGCCAAGGCCTCGCAGCTCTTCAGGGACAGTTGCATCTTGCCCGCCAGGCCGCTCTCGCCGAACTCGACGAAGGCCTGGTTTGCTGCGCGCCCATCAATGGCAGGCGCCACGAGAAGGCTCAGCTCATCGACAAGCCCGGCCGCGAGGAAGGAACCGTTGATGCCGGCGCCGCCCTCGAGCAGCAGCCGGCGAATGCCGAGTTCGCGTCCGAGGACCTCGAGCATCGCGGCGAGATCCATGTCCGCCGTTTCCGCGACGATATAGGAAACGCCGTCGGCGGTAAGTTCGGCCAGGTGGCTGTCGGCAACGCCACGCCCAAGCAGCACCACGACATGATCGCCGCCGATGTCGGGTTTGGAAAAGTGAAGCTTGCCCGAGGCATCGAGCGCCACGGCATAAGTGCCCGCATCCCTTTGCGCGAAATGATAGGGCCGGTCGACCTTGCCGGCATTGGCCGGCGGATGCGCGCCGGCCTTGCTCATCTCGGCCATGGTGACGCGGCCAACGATCCAGGCGTCGCCCGCAAGGTCGTTGTGGATCTGCTCATAGAGGCTCGACCACTCGGCCCGGGTGCCGTCGGGGCTCATGGTGTAGCGGCTGGGGTGGAGGCTGCCGTCAAGGGATGCCAGCATATGGCAGATGATTTGCGGCTTCATGCGGTTTCTCATGTCAGGGGTTTTGAAAGCTCAGGCTCAGTCCAAGGTAGCGCTGGGCCGAAAGAATGGAAGCAGCGAACAGGTTATTGGCCCGGCCACGCACTCTTATGCGGATATCGCGACAATCCAAACCCGCGCCGTAACCCTTTGTTTTCTTGCGGGGCGTATCCACAAGGGCCGCGTCGCCTGTGGCCGACGCACCAATGGACGCGTGAAGTATGGGTTCACCCTGGTCCGAATTGCTGGCCAATCTCGCCGTCGTAGCGATGTTCGTTTCCGTCTGGATCCACACCCATGTGTGGCTGGACCGCAGGGCGGCTTTGACGCGGGCGACGGCTTTCGGCCTACTGATGGGGGCCGGCGCCGTCATCCTGATGCTGACGCCGATGCAGTTGCAGCCCGGCCTCTTCGTCGATCTGCGCGGCACGATGATCGCACTGGCGGGCTTCTTCGGCGGTCCCGTGGCCTGTGTCATCGCTGGGCTGGCCGCCGTCGCGTTCCGTTTCCATGAAGGCGGTATCGGCGTGTTCGCCGGTGCTATGGGGATCGCCATCGCCACCTTGATCGGTGTTGCCGGCCATCTCGCCCTGCGCGGCCGCGCGCCCGGCCGGGTAGACATCCTGATCCTGGCCGCAACGGCCGCCGCCGGCTCGCTGCTCGGCCTGCTTGCCCTGCCACGGGAGATCATGCAGACGGTGCTGCCGCAAGTGGCGCTGCCGACGTCGCTGCTGATTTTTCTTTCGATCATGCTGTCGGGACTTGCGCTCTATCAGGAACGGCGCCGCATCGAGGCACTGCAATCGCGGCGCATCTACAAGGCGGTCGTCGAGGCTCTGCCCGATTGCCTCAATGTCAAGGATCTGGAGGGCCGGTTCATCGCCGCAAATCCGGCTACCGCAAGGCTGATGCGCGCAGTGGATGCCAAGGCGCTGATCGGCAAGACCGATTTCGATTTCTATCCGCAGGAAACAGCCCGGAAATTCCACGAGGACGAGCTCGCCATTCTCGCGGGCGGCGTACCCTCCACCATCGAGCAGCGCCTTCATCACGAAGACGGACCCGACGGTTGGCTGTCGACGCTGAAAGCGCCGTTCCGGGATCACAGCGGAACCATCGTCGGGCTGATCACGCACAATCGCGACATCACCACGCGCAAGCAACTGGAGGACGAACTGGCCGAAAGCCGTGTCCGGCTGGCGGACGCCCTGACGCATATGGCCGACGGCCTGGTGATGTTCGACGGGGATGGCAAACTGGTGCTCGGCAACGCCCAATACATTGCCATGTTTCCACAGACGGCCGACATCCGGATACCCGGTGCCGATTATCGCGATATCCTGCGCATCTCGGCCGTGCGCGGCGAACAGATTGTGCCACCGGACAAGATCGAGGATTGGATCGGCGGCATCGTGGCGTCACGGAAGCTTCCCAGCAACCGCCAGGAGATCAGGCTTTCCGACGGGCGCTGGCTTGACGTCAGGACGAGGCCGACCAGCGATGGCGGCAGCCTCAGCGTCTACTCCGACATCACCGAGGCCAAGCATGTCGAGGCTGAGTTGCTGGCGGCCAACGAGAAGCTGAACCTGCTGGCCAACCGTGACGGCCTGACCGAACTGCTGACGCGCCGGGCCTTCGATGAAGCGCTGGCGCTCGAATATGCGCGCGGCAAGCGGAGCATGGCGCCGCTGAGCCTGCTCATCATCGACGTCGACTGGTTCAAGCGGTTCAACGATCATTACGGCCATCCGGCTGGTGACGAATGCCTGCGCGCCGTCAGCGGCTGCATCAAGGCAACGGCCCGGCGGGCGGCCGATGCGGCCGCCCGCTACGGGGGCGAAGAGTTCGCCCTCATCCTTCCTGAAACCGATGCGCGCGGCGCATTCGTGATCGCCGAAAATCTCAGAAAAGGCGTGCGCGACCTCAGGCTCGCACACGCCGGCAGCGAAAAGGGCATCGTCACCATCAGTGTCGGGGTGGGGACCTTCGATCCGGGCGGCGCCTCGATCGAGATCGCCGATCTGCTCAGGCGTGCCGACGAGGCCCTCTATGGCGCCAAGGTGGCGGGGCGGGACCGGGTCCACGGCTGGCGCCCGCATGTCAGCGAGCCGCACGCGACAGGCGCACGACGCCGGTCGTAAGCAGGGGCGGGGGCAGCGTCCGGTAGGGACGCCCATGCCCGCAATTCAAAAATCCGACAATTCCGATAATTTGCCCGGCAGCTCTGTTATATCGATGTTGCACAAATGGTTGACCCTGGGTTAGCATCTCCGGGCAGGCGTCGGTGGGAGGCTCTTTTAACAGCGGCGGCCAGCTGGAGCGGCATGCGTTTTCGGGCGCAGGGAGGATGCTCCAACACTTTGAACCGACGCATGATCCTTCCTGAAACCGATCCCGGTTTTCGGGGTCGTGCGTTCTTGTGGAGGAGGATCCCATGAACAGACGCGAATTCCTGCTGTCGTCCGCGGCCTTTGGCGCCATGATGCTTGCCGCACCTTCGGTGTTTGCGCAGGACAAGCTCACCATCCTGGGCTCGGTGCCCAATCTCGGCTTTCCGTTCTTCGTGCACATGCTGAACGAGATCAAGGCCGAGGCCGCCGCGCAAGGCGTCAATTTGACCGAGAGCGACGGCCAGAACTCGGCCACCAAGCAGACCGCTGACATCGAGGCGGCCCTGGTGCAGAAGGTCAACGCCATCGTCATCTCGCCGCTCGACGTCAACGCGCTGGCGCCGGCCATCGAGGAAGCGGTCAAGGCCGGCGTTCCCGTGGTGACGATCGACCGCCGCGTCGACGGTGTCGAGGGCATTCTGGCCCATGTCGGCGCCGACAACGTCAAGGGCGGCGAGGCGGAAGCCAACGCCATGGTGGCGGCATTCCCCAACGGCGCCAAGATCTTCCATCTGCAGGGCCAGCCAGGTGCCGGTCCGGCGATCGACCGCAACAAGGGCGTCCACAACGTGCTCGATCCCCTGAAGGACAAGTACCAGATCGTCTTCGAGCAGACCGCCAACTTCGCCCGCGCCGAGGCGCTGTCGGTGACCGAGGCCGGCCTTGCCGCCAACGGCAAGCCGGACGCCATCGTCTGCGCCAATGACGACATGGCGCTGGGCGCCATGGAGGCCTGCGCGGCGCGCAACTTCACCGACGTCAAGATCTACGGCTTCGATGCGCTGCCGGAAGCGCTGGTCGCGGTGCGCGACGGCAAGCTTGCCGGCACCGTCGAGCAATTCCCCGGCGAACAGTCGCGCACGGCGGTGCGCATCGCGGTGGCCTTTGCCAAGGACAAGACCGAGCCGAAGGAGAAGCTGGTGCTGCTGACGCCGATCGTGATTGGCAAGGACAATTTGGACAAGGCCGAGCGGATTGGCGAGACGAAGTAGCGTTGTGATCAGCGCTTGCGGCACAGTGTTTCGCGAGCAAGATCGATCGCCGAAGTTGGCGCCGCCCCTCATCCGCCTGCCGGCACCTTCTCCCCGTATAGTGACGGGGAGAAGGGAAGCGCTCCAACGCTGGCGCCCCCTCTCCCCGTCTCTAATACGGGGAGAGGGTAAGGGTGAGGGGCAGCGCAGACGTCCCAAGTCTTAGGGAGCAATCCTTGCCAGCTGAAGCCGCATCGCCATCGCCCATCCTGCTTGCCGTCGAGGGCATCACCAAGCATTTTTCCGGCGTGACCGCGCTCAGCGATGTCTCGCTCGACATCCGCCCCGGCGAAATCCTCGGTCTGCTGGGCGAAAACGGCGCCGGCAAGTCGACGCTGTTGAAGATCCTGTCGGGCGTGATGCCGCCCTCCAGCGGCCACATCATTTTCGACGGCGCCGACTATCACCCGTCCAGCCCGCAAGACGCCAAGCGGCTCGGCATCGTCACCATCTATCAGGAGCTGAGCCTGATCCCGACGCTGACGGTGGCGGAGAACATTTTTATCGGCCGTGCGCCGGTGGGGCCGCTCGGGCTGGTCAGTTGGCGCAGGATGGAGGCGGCGTCTCGCGACATCATCGCCCGCGTCGGTCTCTCCATCGATCCGATGACGCCGGTGTCGGCACTGTCTGTCGCCGAACAGCAGCTGGTCGAGATCGCGCGTGCGCTGTCGCTGAAGAGCCGGCTGATCATCATGGATGAGCCGACCTCGGCGCTGACCGAAACCGAGGTGCAGAGGCTGCTGTCGATCATGGACCGGCTGCGCAAGGACAAGGTCGCCATCATGTTCGTCACCCACCGGCTGGAAGAGGCTTCCGCGATCTGTGACCGCATGACGGTGCTGCGTGACGGCAGGCTGGCCGGACATCTCAACCGCGAGGGCGGGCCGATCGCGCTGCCCAGGATCATCGAGAAGATGGTCGGCCGTGCCGCGTCCGAACTCTATGCGCGGCCGGCGCAGCGCGCGGTTGCCGGCGATGTCGTGCTGTCGGTGCGCGGGTTGCGCACCGTGCGCGATCCCGAGGCGCCGCACGCCATCGTGCTCGACGGCGTCGACATTGATCTCAAGGCCGGCGAGATTCTTGGCGTCGCCGGTCTCGTCGGCTCGGGCCGCACGGAACTGGCACGGGCCATCTTCGGCGCCGACCGCATCGCGGCCGGCACCATCACGCTCGACGGCAAGCCGATCGCACCGGCATCGCCGGCGGACGCCATCGCGCTCGGCATCGGCCTGGTGCCGGAGGACCGCAAGCACCAGGCGATCTTTGCCGCACTCGGCATCCTGCCGAATTTTTCCGTCGCATCGCTGGGCAGCTTCAGCAACGGTTTCGGCTTCATGGCCGAACGGCGAGAGCGCGATGCACTCGCGGGTTTTCGCAAGATGCTGTCGATCCGCATGGCTTCGGCCGAGCAGGCGATCGAGGGCCTGTCGGGCGGCAACCAGCAGAAGGTGATCCTGGCGCGCTGGCTGGCGCGCGATCCCAAGGTGCTGATCGTCGACGAGCCGACGCGTGGCGTCGATGTCGGCGCCAAGACCGAGGTGCACCAGATCCTGGTGCAGCTTGCGGCGCGCGGCATTGCGGTGATGATGATCTCGTCCGAACTGCCCGAGGTGCTGGCGGTGTCGGACCGCATCGTCACCATGCGCCGGGGACGCATCACCGGCCAGATGCCGGGCGTCGAGGCAAACGAGGAAAGACTGATGGAACTGATGGCACTCGACCGCAAGGAGACACCATGAGCGTGGCCGGCGAACAGGACCAGCGCGGCGGCATCAATTTCGCACGGCTGTTGATGAGTTTTGGACCGCTGCTGTTCCTGGTGGCGCTGATCATCGTCTTCACGATGCTGAAGCCGAGTTTCATGGACCCGATCAACCTGTTCAACATCACAAGGCAGATCTCGATCACCGGGCTGATCGCGCTCGGCATGACCTTCGTCATCCTCACCGCCGGCATCGACCTGTCGGTCGGCTCGCTGCTCGCCTTCTGCGGCATGGTCGCCGCCGTGGTCGCCAAGGGCGGTACCGCCAACACGCTGTCGCTGTCGACGAGCGGAACGCAAGGTTATGGCTGGTTCGCAGCACTGCTCGCCGCCGTCGTGGTCGGCGCTGCGGCCGGCGGCGTGCAGGGGCTTGTCATCACCCGGCTCAAAGTGCCGCCCTTCGTCGTCACGCTGGGCGGGCTGACGGTGTTTCGCGGGCTGACGCTGACCATCTCCAATGGCGGCCCGATCTCGGGCTTTGACGCCTCGATGCGCTGGTTCGGTACCGGGCTGATCGGCCCGGTACCGGTGCCGGCGCTCATCTTCGCGGCGGCCGCCATCCTGTGCCACATCGTGCTGCGCTACACGCGCTATGGCCGCGCCGTCTATGCCGTCGGCGGCAATGCCGAGGCGGCGAGGCTGTCTGGCCTGCGCGTCGACCGCATCCTGGTCTCGGTCTATGTCATCGTCGGCTTCTTCGCCGGGCTCGCTGCCTTCGTGCTGTCGGCCAGGCTCAACTCCTCGGAAGCGGTGGCCGGCATCGGCTACGAGCTGACGGTCATTTCGGCCGTCGTCATCGGCGGCACCTCGCTGTTCGGCGGCATCGGCTCGGTCGGCGGCACGGTGGTCGGCGCGGCCCTCATCGGCGTGCTGCAGAACGGGCTGCAGTTCAACAACGTCTCGTCCTACACGCAAAGCATCGTCATCGGGCTGATCCTGATCCTGGCGGTGGCGTTCGACCGGTGGCTGAAGTCGCGGGTAAGGCGGTGAGGGGACGGTTCTCCTTTCTCCCACAAGGGTAGAAGGGGAGCCCCATTCCTTGCAAAACAATCATGCTTTGCTAGAAAGGTTTTGGCGGGTGGCATCGTGAGAGAACCTCATGTTTGCCGATATCATCAGACCGATCACCTTGAGTTTTTCGCTGCAGCGGCAGTTCTGGCCGCAGCTCGCAGCGCTGGTGCTGGCCGGCGTGCTGGTCGGCGATCTCCTCATGCAGCTGGCGGCGAGGGTGGCGCTTGCCAATCACTTCGCCGGGCTGGCGATGCTGACGCTGGTGGCGCTGGCGCGGCTGGTGGTGACGGTGGCGATGTTCCATGTGCTGCGCCCCGGCCTGCCGCATGTGCTGGCTGCGCAGCGCAGCGCGGACAGCGCCGCAATCGCCGAGGCGCAAGCCGCCGGCAAGGAGCAGGGCGCCGCGGCGGACCGGCGCGGCTCGCGGCTGGTGCGGATGATCACCATCGCGCTGCTGCCCTTCTTCGCCTATTACGCGGCCTGGGGATTTCTGGGCGACATCGTGCGCCAATATTCGCGCGCCACGCTCGACCAGGCCGATTTCGGCCAGAGCGCCAATGTGCTTGACGTGCTCGATTCGCGCTGGCTGCTGGTCTCGGTGGCGGTGTCCTGGCTGATCCGCCGGCTGGCCAAATTCATGCAGACCAAGACGAAAGCCGCCTCGTTCTGGCAGATCGTCGTGGTGATCTGCGAGACCAACTGGATCTTCGTCGGTCTTTACGTCATCAGCCGCTGGAAGGACAGCGCGCTGCAATGGCTGATGAGCCGCAATTTCTGGTCGGCCCTGCAAGCATCGGCCGACGGGCTGGCGAGCCCGGTGCCGATCGCCTCGGCCGCGCCCATCGTGCCGGTCGAGATCACCTCGATCGCGCCGTCGACGGTGGCGATCAATTTGTTCTTCTTCATGCTGCTGCCGCTGATCTGGCTGGTGATGGCGGCGCTGATCTATGGCTATGACGTGCGCGACGATGCTGCGCTGATGCGGGTGCATGGCCGGCTGGAGCGCGCCGGCCAGCGCTATGCCGGCCTGCCGAAATTCCTGCGCGATTTCGTCGAGCATTTCATTGCGGGCTATCGCTCGCGCTACCTGCCGATCGCCAATGGGGTACGGCTGACGGTCAGCTCGAGCCTGGTGCTTTTGTGCACGCTGGTCGTCGGCTACCGTTTGCTCGACTGGGGCGCTGCGTGGCTGTGGCTCGGTGCGACGCGGCTGATCGGTCCGCACGAGCTCGACGTCTGGCAGATTTTTTCGCACGGCGTAACGCTGCTGTTCGGCAGCCCGTTCCAGGATTCCTCCACCGGCATCCTGATCGAGCCGCTGCGCATATGCTTTCTCGCCGCCGCGCTGGAGACGGCGTTTTCGATGGCGAAGGGGGCGGGGGCGATTGGTGAGGTGGCTGAATAGCTGGCGAGGAACCCAGGCCTGAGAGGACGGCTCACTTCGGCGGCCTCTGAAAACGCAAATACCACGGCCGCTCGCTGCCCAGCCCAACGGCCGGGCGGATGGCCTTGACGGCATCCTCGGGCACGATGAAGGTTTCGCCGACGGTGATGACGTCGCCTTTCTTGGCGCCGGAGAAGATCGCCGAGGTGCAGTTCATCACGCCATCCGGCAGGCTGACGCCGGAGATGAAATCCGGCAGCCAGCGGCGCCCGGCGGCGTCGGTCAGCATCAATTTGCAGCCCAGCCACTGCTTTTGCAGATCGGGGTCACCGACCGTGACGGAGAAGGTGGCGATGACGGCGAAGGCGTGCTCGGGCAAGCGGCCGGCCTTGCCGCCGCGCAAATCGGCCAGCCGCCAGTCGCTGCCGCCGAACGGCATGGACTGGCCGAAGTCGACATCCCTGGCGACGAGGTCTTCGCCGTGCAGCCATTCGCGGACGCTGTCATAGCTTATCTCGGCCAGCGTCAGCGGCAGCAGGATGGCGAGTGCGCCAAAACCGCGCCGGCGCCATTTTGTCTCGGCCTGCCGGGCGTCGCCGGCTGGTTCGATGTCGGTCGAGACGGCGCTCATGACTTGCCTTGAACTGATGGCACAGCAGCGTCGAGATCGTATTGCGGCAAGATCTCTGCCGGCTGGCCATCGGCGCTGGTCGGCAATGCGTCGAGGCTGATGCGGGCCTGGGCGTCGAGCGGAGCGAACTGGCGCGCAGCGACCAGCAGGCTGGCGCCGCGGATCTGGTCCGGCGGCACTTCGAATACGAACAGGCCGTTTCTTTCCAAACCCGGATCGACGGCATGTGGCGGCATGTCCTGGCGAAAGCTGAGCCGCTCCGTCTGGTGGTAGCGCAGGCCGGTCCGGCCTTGCCAGGTGCCGTCGGCGACCGTGGTGGAGGTGCTGGTGGCGGTGAGATTGGTCGTCACCACCGCCCACAGGCCGCTCGTGGTCAGCACCCTGGTCTGGCCGAACTGGTCGGTCCTCAGCGTGCGGGCGAAGACCACTTTGTCGAGGCGGACATCGAAGCTGCGCGCCCGCACCGTGTCGTGCATGGCGCCATCGATCGGGATAGGCGCAGTGAGCTCGGCATAATGCGGCTTCGACACCTGCATGCCGTAGCTTAGCGCCACGGTGGCGGCGACGATCAGGAGATTGCCGATGGCTCGGATCTTCATGAGCCGGTTCCCAGTGAGTCTGTCGGCAGGTCGGCGACCGGCAAGGTGACGGTGCCGAGCCGGGTGGGATTGAACCAGCCGGGTGTGCCGTAAAGATTGTCGCGCGGCTTGAAGACCTCGGCGGTGATGCCGAAGCTGAGATTTGCCGGTACGATGGCGTCACCGGCAAGTGGCCAGACATAGGCCATGCGCTCGGTCATGCCGGGATGCAGTTCCGGCGTCAGCGTCTGATCGCGGGTCAGCGCGATCATCGGCAGGCCGTCAGGCAAAGCGAGGCCGTCCGGCGTGAAGACATTGAAATAGGCCTTGTCGGATTGCGCAGTGCGGTTGGTCATGTCGGCCTCCAGCACCAGCGCCTTCTGGCCGGGCTTCAGCGGCACGCCATAGACCTTGGCGCGGCTGACATAGGCGCGCACCGACTGGACCCGCCAGCGCCCGGCATCGATGGCGGCATCGGGCGGCAATTGCGGCGGCGCGTGAGCGGGCAGGGCGCCGAAGGCCCCCATCAGGCCGGCGACGAACAGGGCAGCGATGGTTCCCGCGCCGGTCGTTATCCAGGTCTGAAATCTGCTACGGGCAGTCTTGAACATTCCAAACTATGCACGTCGAACGATCAGCCACCCGGGTGCAGTCTAGAAAGAAAAAACGGCTGATGGAACCCGCAAATGGCTGGTCCAGTCCTCACGCCGCCTCGCGCGTCCAGAGCCGCTGGCCATGGCGGCGGAAGAAGCGCGCCACGAGCCGCTGTTGCTTGGCCCTGATCAGGTCGGGCAGGCGCCGCTCCTGACGCCAGCGCGGCATGTTGCGCCAGCAGGCGATGACGCGGGCGGCATCCTCGATGGCTTCCTCAGCCGACAGTGCCGGGCCGATCGCCGCTAGGAACAGCGCCTCCGACTGCTTCAGCTCGTCGATCACCGCCTTGCGCCTGATGTGATCCAGGCGGGCGTGGACGATGCCGTTGCGGCGGATGGCTTCGAAGGCTTCGAGGAGGGCAGGGCTGTCGCCGGTGTAACCGCAGGCGCGGGCGAAATCGGCGGCGTCCATCGTCACTCCCGGGCTTGATGTGGCGGTGGGTTTGAGTCCCCGACTCACACTTGCGAGTTGATATAAGCATAACTCAAACATTGGTAGAAGAAAAACTTTTGGGACTGTTTGGAAACTGCGACTCGACTCCCGGCGCAAAACGCAGGAATATGCGAACAAATCAGGAACAAAAGGCGAGGAGGGGCGATGGCATTGCCGGGCAGGGAACCAGTGATCGCGCACGTCGCCTCGATCTCGGTCGAGTGCGCCGATTGCGGCCGCAACCGTTGGTGGCGGCCCGATCAGCTGAAGCGGTTCGGGGTGACAGGCAACACGCCGCTGGCCGCCTTGTCGGGCCGCATCGTCTGCTCGGCCTGCCGCGCCGAGGGGCTGCCGGGGGCGACTGTCACGATCCAGGCGGCGTTCATAGACGAGCGCCAGCGCGTGCGCAGCGAAGCGCAGATGCTGAGTAAGCGCGAGGTGCCGCTCGAGGGGTCGCGGCGGGCTTGAGGGGGAGAAGGAGAAAGGGCGCTAATACCCCAGCAATTCCTTCAGCGGAATCACCCGCCAGACGTGTTTGATCGCGTAGCGGTTGAAGGTCAGGGTCTTGGGTGGATTGTATTGCTCGACGACCAGCTCGGCGGCGGTGCGCTTGACCAGCTTCTTGATGAAGGCCTTGCCGTTGCGCTCATTTTCTTCCGGAAAGGTCTCGATCACCACATGGTCGCCGGGCACGGCGTCGCGGCCGCCGCAATAGATCAGGTCGCCGGGCTCGTAGCGCGGCACCATGGAATCCGAGAGCACGTGCAGCGCAAAGACCTTCGGCAGGTTGCGCACGCCCGGTGGGCGCTGGACATAGCCTGCCGGCTCGCCGTTGAAGGTGAAATCGCCATCATCACCGCCGACGGCCGCGCCCAGTACTTCGATATCCATCGACCCGGCGGGTAGCGGACCGGCATCGGTGACGATCTCGGCGTCGGCGACCGGGCCGGCATCGTCGAGGAAGACGACCTGCCCTTGGCCCAGCGCCACCGGATCGACGCGCAGGAAGGCGGCGGTCTTCAAGAGGTTCTCGGTCTTGGGCAGATTGCGGCCGGTTTCCCAGTTGCCGACAGCGGCGACATCGGTGTCGTTGTGCTCGGCGATGTGGCGCATGACCAGGCCGCGCTGCTTGCGCGCCTTGCGGATCGCCGCTCCGACCTTGATCGACAGTTCCGTTTTTGCCATGGCGCCATGTGAGCGATGAAAGCGGCTCTCGTCCATGAAAGAATGGCTTTCATCTATTTTTGAGTTATGCTTATATCTGATCATGCAAAACCTGTCCAGCTTTGAAGGCGCAAGAGCGCCGGCCTCACGCGAGGCGCATCCGGCGGTCGTCACCGCTGCCCATTCCCTTCCGCCCCGGCCGTCCTCCTCCCCGGCCGAGGTGAAGCCCGAGGCTCAGTGCTTCAATGCACCAGCCGCGGGTCCGGTCCGCCCATCCCCGGCGACCGGAACGGCCGGAGCCGCCGCTCCCAGCGGCTCCGGCCCCCAATTCGATCGGCCCCAATTCGATCAGCATGGCGCCGGTCTGCCCGTCAGGTCGTGCATCCGCACCGAAGACGGCACCGTCATCCTGTTCGACAGGCCGACGGGCAGGGCGGTTTCCGCCCCCGACAGAAAGACGGCAGAGGCGCGGCTTTCGCGCCCCGCCCAAACCGCCGGGCTGTAAAGCCGGTCCGGCTGAGCCGGCGTCAGCCGGCCCTCGAACCACACACCCTGACTGCGGCCCGGCTGGCCAAACCTGACGCTGCCTGACGGCGCGCGGCCGAAGGCAGAATTTTGGATGGAGCCTGGACATGGCAAGCTATACCGACCCCGAATTGCAGGAGATCGCCCGCTGGCTGAAGGACGGGCTTTCCGCCTCCAGGATCGCCGCCGCATTCAGCGCGCTGCGCGGCAATGCGGTGTCGCGCAACGCCATCATCGGCATCGTGCACCGCAACGCCATGCTGGGCGCGATCGGCTTTGCCAATGGCAAGGGGTTGCCGGCCGGGGCCAAGCGGGCTGCACGCAAGCGCAGGGTGAGCAAGCGGGCGAACGGAACATCGGCGAGCGCCAGGCCGGCCGCAGGCACCATCGACGCTGCGCTCGCTGTCACCGGCACGCGCAAGGCGGCCACCACAAAGCGCGACGCTTCGCCGGCCTGGCTGCCGCCGCGCCTGTTCGTGCGCGAGGTGGGCGTGCTGATCGCCGACGGCGAGGCCTATCGTTTCAAGGTCCCGGTGCCGCCGCGCACGCCCGTCGGCCGCCAGCCGCATGGCGTGGCGATGCGCTTCATCGACTGCCTGTTTGACCGCTGCCGCGCGCCGCTGGACCTGACGCTGGAAGAGGACCCGGACAACGACGCTCCAGGCAGCCGGCCGGGCGCCGACATGCTGTGCTGCGGCATGCGCACCAGGGCGCTGAAAAGCTATTGCCCCTACCATCAGGCACGCTTCCAGCGGCGCGTTTTCGAGGGTGAGCCGAGGTCCGCGCAGCGGACGAAAAGCCAATTGCTTGGCTTTTCGAACGGCGAACGCCCGAAGCGATAGCGAAGGCAGGGTGCCGGCAGGTGGATGAGGGGCAGCGCCGACGTAGCGGGAGTGAAAGCAGATATGAACTTCAAGCGTTCGATTCAGATGCCACTTACCGAAGCGCTGGCGCCGCCCCTCATTGTCCTGCCGGGCGTTCGTTGTTCGAAAAGCCAAGCAATTGGCTTTTTGTCCGCTGCGCAGACCACGCCTCACCCCCGTAAACGGGGAGAAAGAGGCGGAACCCCCTCCAAAACCCTATTTCGGCGCCTGCCGGCCCTGCTTGGGCGTGCGGCTCTGCACGCTCCTTGCATCCATCGTCATGGCCGGGCTGCCTTCGTCGACCAATATGTCGGCCACCCGGGCAAAGCCGGTGAACACTTTCATGGCATCGGCTTCGGAAATCTGCGCGGCGATTGCCGCGCTGCAGGCGTTGAGGGCGCTGCGGTAGACATGGCCGCGCCGCTCAAGCGGCCAGCGTTGCAGGAAGTCGGCAGCTTCGCTGACGCTGTCGATCTCTTCAATCTGCTCGTCCATCCGCACCTTGAGCGGCACTCCGGTCTTCATCGTACCCACGGCGTTCACCTTCGCTTTGCGCGCGGCTCTACCTACCGCTTTCATAAACGCGCCGCGCCGGCGGGCGGTTGCATCAATTTTTCGGCCGGCGCGCGCCTGTCACCAACCGGCCACGGCATCCAGCCAGTCATGGGCGCGGCTTTTCGGCTTCGCCACAACTATGTTCTGTTGCCTGGCCGCCTTGGTGAGAGCCTCGAAGGCGATGCGCTGGCAGCAGGTGCCGTCGACGGCGAGCGCGACCAGCCGGGCCGCCTCGACATAGGCAGGTGCTGTCTTGTCGGGCCATTGCTGGCTCAGCGCCCTGGCGGCCTCGGCCACCGAGCTGACCAGCATGGTTGTGTTGTCGCAAAAGCGCAGGGTAACCGGCATGAAGGCTGTCATCGGCATCTCTCCCGTGTCCGTGGACGCCGCATAACGTCGAAAATTCGCGCTGGTTCCATTAGCCCCGATGCGGGCAAGCTCTCGCGTGTGCTGCCATGAGCGAACGGCCCTTCATGCAGCTCTACGTCTCCGATTTCGTCGGCGACACGCTGCAGCTCTCCACCGAGCAGATCGGCGCCTACATGCTGTTGTTGATGGCGATGTGGAACGCCGGCGGCAGCTTGCCCGACGACGACGCCAGGTTGGCGCGGGTGGCGCGCCTGTCGCTGAAAAAGTGGCGTGCGCTGAGTCCCGACCTGTTGATCTTCTTTGAGCGCGCGGGCGGCGAGATCGGCCACAAGCGGCTGACGAAAGAGCTGCGCAAAGCCCAGGTCAAAAGCCAAGCGAGGGCCGCCGCCGGGGCACGCGGTGGCGCCGCCACCGCCTTGAAAACAAAGACGCATGCAGCGGCAAATGCCGGTGGATTGCCGCGGCATCTCCCAGACTCCAGAAACCAGATGGAAAAAGCTGCCGCTTTTTCCCCGGACAACGCGAAGCGTTTGTCCTCCGAAAATGCGCAGCATTTTTCGCTGGGCAATGCGAAGCCTGCGGATTTCTCCCCGGCAGGCAAAAACAAAACGGCTCCCGTTTTTTCGGGAAGAAAGCCCGGCTGGCATCAGCCGAAAACCCACACCGACGCCGCCAACGCCATCATTGAGGAGATACGCAGACATGACCGCAGCCGAATTGCAGCAGGCGACCAAGGCGTTGGCCGCGATGTTCTCATGCTTCCCGCAATCCGCGCTGACTGACGTCGACATGCAGATGCGCGGCTATCTCAGCGCCGTGCAGGATGCCGAGCTGACCGACGTGCAGAGCGCCATCCAGCGCTTCATGCGCGGCGAGGTGAAAACCGGCAACGCCCAGTTCTGCCCCTCCAGCGCGCAACTCTGCATCGAACTGCGCGAACGCCGCGCGATACGAGAGCTGCTGGCGCGACGGGCGGCGGGCACGCTGGGGCCTGCTGCCATCAAGAGGAGCTAGACCCCCTCGTCCGGCCGCTTCGCGGCCACTTTTGCCGGGGCGAGTCACCTGCCTCGCCCGTCCTTCGGACCCCCGTGGGGGAGAAGAGGAAGGCGCCGGCGCTGCAAGTCTCCTCTCCCCTCGGGGAGACGGTGGCCGAGCGAAGCGGAGGCCGGGTGAGGGGGAGTTACACGGCCAGTTATCAGCCAACGCCCGACCCAACACCCCAACCAGGAGCCATCCATGCCCAGGAAAACCAAATCCGCCAAACCACAGGCGCCGAAACTGCCCAAGGGCGAGGCCGAGCAGGTACGTATCCGGCGCGAGGTCGGCCATGATTTCGCGCTCAGGGACGACGCCTTCGGCCGCAAGCGGCTGGCCGCCGGCACTTCTGAGGCAAGCCGCGTCTACGAAGTGTCTAATGACGGCTTCACATCCACAGGCGGCATCGTGCGGGTGCGCACTATCGACCCGCTCATCGGCATCACCTCGCTGTCGCGCCAGCAGCGCGAAGCCGGCCTGCGCTACCGCGGGGATTTCCGCTGCAGCCAGCAGGCTGATGTCAAGCCGATGCGCTGGACCGAGCGCATCGACGGTGGCCGCCACGGCGGCGGCATCGCCGACAGCGTGCTGGACGCCGGCCGCGCGCACGCCGCCGCCACCAGGGCGCTAGGCCATTGGGAAGTGGCCGCCGTGGTGCGACAAGTCTGCTGCGCGGAAGGCTCGATCAAGGGCGTGGCGGAGCAGACGGGCGAGGGCCGCGACGTCGTGACGAAGCTGCTGAAGGTCGGGCTGGATCTGCTGGCGGTGCATTATGGGATGATGATGGGGCGGCGGTGAGGGGCGCAATGATCCGACCGGCGATGCCGGCCGGATCATGATTTCATACGATCAGGTTACCGGCAGACGCGGATTTCCTCAGTGATCCTGTGGTGGTAGCGCCAGTGCGTGACCAGTTCCACGTGGCAACGGTGGTGCCGGTGGAAATAACGCGGCCTGTAGCCGTTGTCGTAGGCGTCGTAGGGGCTATAGACGTAGCGGCCGCCATAATCCCCATAACCATCGTAATAGTCGTTACCGTAGTAGTCGTTATAGCCGCCGATGCCGATAAAGACATGACTGCGGGCGTCCGCGGGGGCGATCATCGCCGCCGCCGAAGCAATGGCGATAACCGAAACAAGCAGGAGCTTCTTCATAGCTACCTCCTTTTCAAGGTTGACCTAATATAACCCCCGAGATGCGGCCTCGTTCCACAGATTCGTAAGACAAAGGATGCGGATACCGGCGCGCGAGAGTCCTGGGCCGCGCAATGGGGTGGCTGGCGTGGCGCGACAAGTCTGCTGCGCCGCTTCTCACCCCTAAAACAGCGCCCGCTCCAACGGCCCTTCCAGCGTCTCCGCAAACGCCGTCGCCAGATGGTGCCTGTCGCGGAAAGCTAGCTTGCCGCCGATGACGACGTGGCAGGCTGTTGGGCCACAGAAGTGGTTGGTGAGGTCGACATAGCGCGTGTCGGGCACGCTTGCCACGACCGCGCGCTCGGCGGCGGCGGTGCTGTCGTTGGCGGCGTCCGTCCTTGGTGTGTCGCAGTGCGGCGAGGGTGCCTCGCGCCACCACAGCGCGCGCGCCACGCAGGAGTCGGCGAAGCTGGCGTTGATCGGTGTGTCGCGAATCACGGCCGTCTCGACACCGGCCCGACTGAAGGCCTGCAAGGTCGAGCGCAGGCCGGCCTGCCAGCGCGCGGTCTCGGCTCTGCGGCCGGCGGTGGGCATATCGCGCGTCAGGTTGCCGATGGAGAATTCCGAGATCACCACCAGGCGCGGCTTGGCGCGGATGATGTCTGCTATCGCTTGCTCGCGCCAGGCGTCGCATTCGGTGTAGTCGCGCTTCAGCACCGTGTTGAAGGTGGAGAGGCGCGAGGCGCGGCATGATGATTTGAGGTAGGTGACCACCTTGGTGTCGTTGCGCTTGGCCGCTTCGATCAGCGGCGTCGACCAGTGGTCGGCATGCGAATCGCCGAACAGCACGACGGTATGGGCGGCATCCGCGGCGCCGAACACGCAGGGTTTTGGCGTCACCGTGTGGAAGTCGAGCAGGCAGCTCTTGTCGACGGCACGCGCGATGGAGGGTTTTTCGGCGGCTTGTTCGATGCCGCGCTGCTCGGGGCCGATGTTGCGCTGGGCCAGATGCGCATTGGCATAGGCGACCGCTACGCCGGCACCGGTCAGCGCCAGCGCTGGAATCAGAGCAATTGCAGGAAAAGTGGGAAGCGGTTTTGCGCCCGCAATTGCGCTGGGAAAGGCGCGGGCGCCCGCCGTCAGCCAGGTGCCGCGCCGCGCCGGGTTCTCGATCAGATGATAGGTGAGCACCGACAGCGCCAGCGCCAGCACACCGCAGCCAAGGCGCTGCGGGACGGAGAGATCCGGCGCCAGCATCCCGGCATAGACGATGACCGGCCAGTGCCAGAGATAGAGCGAATAGGAGAGCGTGCCGATCCATTGCAAAGGCGGCAGTGACAGGGCGGCGGCCGGGCCAAGGGCTGGCCTGCCGGTCCGCCCATTGGTCTGCTTGCCGGTCTGCTCTTGGCCAACGCCACTCAGCAGCACCAGCACCGTGCCGGCCACCGGCAGCAGCGCATACCAGCCGGGGAAGGGCAGGTCTTCGCTCAAGCAGAGATAGGCCGCCGCGATCAGCGCCAGGCCGAGCCAGCCAAGGGCGGGCCGCAGCCAGGCGCGGTGTTGCTGGAAAGCTGCCGGCACCAGTGTCGCCAGGCCGCCGGCGGCGAACTCCCAGGCGCGCAGCGGCGAGAAATAGAAGGCCCAGGCCGGCGCGACGGTGGTCAGCCAGAGGCAGGCGGCGAAGGAGGCGAGGCCGGCCACGCCGATCACGGCCACGACCGTGCGTCGGCCCGGCCGCAGCCAGGCGGCCAGCAGAAGCAGCGCCGGCCAGGCCAGATAGAACTGCTCCTCCACGGACAGCGACCAGAAGTGGATGAAGGGATTGCTGGTGGCGTCGGCGGCGAAATAGTCGAACGACCAGCGCAGCAGCCACAGATTGATGGCGTAGGCGGAAGCGAACATGGCGCCACGCGAATAGAGCGCCTGCTCCTGCGGCGCCAGGATGAAGTAGCCGGCGGCCAGCGTGACCAGGATGACGAACAAGGCTGCCGGCAAAAGCCGCCGGGCGCGCCTGGCATAGAAGCGCCAGAGGTCGAGCCGGCCGGTCTCGGTGATTTCCTGCATGAGGTGGGTTGTGATCAGCCAGCCGGAGATGACGAAGAAGATGTCGACGCCGGCAAAGCCGCCGGGGAGCGCGGTGAGGCCGAAATGATAGGCGACGACGCCGCCGACGGCGAGCGCGCGCAATCCTTGTATGTCCGGCCGGAACGATGCTGCCACGGAGACTCCTTCGTGCAGGCCCGACCCGCAAATCCACCCCTTTGGCAGTGTCGGTCGGGCAGGCTGATATCGCAACGCAACAAATCTATCGCAGTGCAACATGACCAGAATGGGACGACGGTGCAGGGAGTGGGAGACGGTCCAGGTCTGGCGACGCTCACCAAAACGTTCTTGGCCGCAGCTTGACAGGGCGGGCACGGCTGATGCCTCTTGGCGTTGTCATTCGGGCCATGGGGACATCGATGAAGAAGATTTATGAGAAGCCGACGCTCGACAAGCGCGGGAAGCTGTCCACCGTGACAGCGGGTCCACCCAGTTCCGGGAGATAACAAATACCCTTCGATCTTTGGCTGCTTTCTGTGTGCCATCCCGGTGTTTTTAGCTTTGGCTTGACAACATCGTGCCGCGGGCGCCCTTTAAAGCGCTCGCTTGGGGGCAGAGGATATCCCGTGAAAAAGACCTACGAAAAGCCGGTGCTGGTAAAGCGCCAGAAGCTCTCAAATGTCGTGGCGAGCGCGGTCTCAGTGACGGACTGACAGGTCCCGCTCGACGATCAGGGTTTGAAGCCGACAGGCTGCGGGCTTGCCCGTTTCGAAGCCCGGACGCAAAACAGCCCCGCAAAGGGGCTGTTTTTTCGTCGGTCAGTGGATCGCTACTTGCTGCCGCCGTTCGCTTTCACGCTGCTGCAGAATTCCGGATGGCTGTTGGCCGCAGTGGCGTCCTTCGACTCGTCCTCGCAGGCCTTCATCATCGCGGTCTGGTCGTCCGGCGTTAGGGCCTTCCAGGCCTTCACGAAGTCGTCGTTGCTGACCATCGTCTTCATGCTGGAGTCGGTGTAGAAGGGCTGCATCTTGGCCGGATCGTCGAGAGCCGACGTTTTGGCAAACGCCGCGCCGCCGACCATCGAAAGCGCCATGGCGCCCAAGCAGATCATCTTGATGTTCATGGTACAATCCTCCTGTTGCTTTGAGATCGTCGAGCAACGATCGTCTGGAAAAACGACAGGTCTGGATGAAAGTTCCAGGAAGCAGGCCAATCCCGGGTAAAATATAGTCGAAAAAAGCTTGAAACTTTTTCAGATTTTGCTCGTTTCGGCCAAAGTGGGATTCCATGACCGGAATCATTTGCCGCGCGATCAAGATTGCGGGCTGCCTTGCTGTGCCGCGATGCGCATAGGGCCACTGGATTTGCCGCTCTGGTCGACTCCAGACAATCAACCGGCATGTCAGGCAGGAAACAGGAACGCCGCTGTCGGATCGAAAAAGACCTGCCGGCTGCAGGGCGTCAGGTCCTGCGACGGCATGGCGGCGGAGGTCGGCCTGATGTCGACCCCCTCGCCGCCGGCGGTGCGCGCGACGATGCGCCGGCGCTCGCCGTAGAAGGCGACATCGACGATCTCGACGTTGAGTTCCGCGCTCGCCGGGCGCCTCTCCATGCCAAACGCTTCCGGCCTGATCATCAGCCTGGTCTTCTGGCCTTTGCCGAACGTGCCGTTGGCCCTGACGCCGGAGACGACCGAACCGTCGGCCAGCCGGATTGTTGCCGTGCCATCCTTGGTGTCGAGATGTTCTGCGGCGAGGAAATTCGAATTGCCGATGAAGCCGGCGACGAAATCGGTGGCTGGCCGCAGATACAGGTCCTCGCCGCTGCCGGTCTGCTCGATGCGGCCGTCCCGGAACAGTGCGATCCGGTCCGACAGATGCAGCGCCTCTTCCTGGTCGTGGGTGACGTAGAGGATGGTGACGCCGGTCTCGCGATGGATGCGGCGGATTTCGCCCTGGATTTCCTCGCGCAATTTCTTGTCGAGCGCCGACAAGGGTTCGTCCATCAACAGGATCGGCGGATCGTAGGCCAGCGCACGGGCGAGCGCGACGCGCTGCTGCTGGCCGCCCGACAGGGCGCCCGGCAAGCGCTGGGCGAAGCTTTCGAGCCGCACCAGGGCCAGCATGTCGGCGACCTTCTTCTTCACCTCGGCCTCCGGCCGGCGGCGAACCCGCAGCGGAAAGGCGACGTTCTCGGCCACCGTCAGATGCGGAAACAGCGTGTAGCGCTGGAAGACCATGCCGATGTTGCGCCTGTGCGAAGGCACGGCAAGCAGCGATCTTCCTTCCAGCTCGACATCGCCGGAACTCGGATCCTGGAAGCCGGCGATGGCGTAGAGCGTCGTCGACTTTCCCGAGCCTGAAGGCCCGAGGAAGGTCAGGAACTCGCCTTTGGGTATGTCGAGGGTGACGTCGTGCACGGCGGTGATGGCGCCGAACGCCTTGCGCAGATTGCGGATGGAGAGGAAGGGCTGGGTCATGTCTTGACCTTTCGCTGCAGCAGTGCCGTCACCACCATCAGGGCCAGCGTCAGCCCGACCAGCAAGCTGGAGGCGGCGGCGATGACCGGGCTCAGGTCCGAGCGCAGGCTGCCCCAGATCTTGACGGGCAAGGTTTGCAGGCTGGGGCTCGCCATGAAGATCGCCACCACGACTTCGTCCCAGGAGGCGAGGAAGGAAAAGATCGCGGCGGAAAAGATGCCGATGCGGATCGATGGCAAGGTGATCCTGAGCCTGGCCTCGAGTGGGCTTGCGCCGCAGACGATGGCCGCGTCCTCGATCGACTTGTCGAAGCCTTCCAGTGCGGTGGCGATCGGGATGATGGCGAAGGGCAGGGCCAGCACGGTGTGGGCGATGACGAAGCCGATCGTGGTGCCGCCGAGGCCGAGGCGCAGGAAGAAGGCGTAGATGGCGATGGCGAAGACGACGACGGGCAGCACCATCGGCGTCAGCAGCAGGCCGCGCAGGATCTCACGCCCGGCAAACTGTCCGCGAACCAAAGCGAAGGAAGCGAGAAGGCCGATCACCACGGACAGGATCGCCGTCATGGTGGCGATCCTGGCGCTGGTCAGCGCAGCGTCGAGCCAGGCCGGGTCGGCAAACAGCTCCTGGTACCATTTCAGTGTCCAGCCGGGCGGCGGAAAGGCCAGCCAACGCGACGAGCCGAAGGAGAGCAGGACGATGAAGACGACAGGCAGCAGGAGAAAGCCGGCAACCAGAGCGGTGAAGCCGAGCAGGGCAATTTTCAGCCAGCCCATACGGTCATAGTCGAGCAACATCTCAGGCGCCTCCGCTGATGCGCCTCGCCCCAACAAGGCGCAGCTGCAGCGCGTAGAGCGCCATGGTGACGACAAGCAGGATGAAGGCTGCGGCGCTGCCCAGCCCCCAGTTGAGCAGCGACTGGATCATCTGCGCGATCATTTCGGCCAGCATCATGTTCGAGGTGCCGCCGAGCAGTGCCGGGGTGACGAAGTAGCCGAGAGACATGACGAAGACCATCAGGCCGCCGGCAGCGACACCGGGCAGCGACAGCGGCAGCAGGATGCGGCGGAATGCCTGGAAGGGGCTGGCGCCGCACAGTGCCGCGGCACGAAGCGTCATCGGGTCGATCGCGCGCAGCGTGCCGACCAGCGGCAGGATCATGAAGGGCAGCATGATGTAGACCATGCCGATGGTGACGCCGGTGAGATTGTTGATGAGCGGCAGCGGCTGGTCGATGATTCCAGCGGCCATCAGCGTCCGGTTGATGACGCCGGTGCGCTGCAGCAGCACCATCCAGGCATAGGTGCGGGTCAGCAGATTGGTCCACATCGACAGGATGATGACGCCGAAGACGATCGAGGCCATCGCCGAGGGCATGATCGCCAGCATCCAGGCGACCGGAAAGGCGACGAGGACCGTGACGATAGTGACCACCGACGCGACCAGGAAGGTGTTGAAGAATACCCGCGCATAGGTGCCGTCACCCAGCAGCGTCGCGTAGTTCTGCAGGCCGGGTTCGGGCTCGGTGACACTGCGCAAGAGCAGGGCCAGAACCGGCACGACGAAGAACAGCACGATCAGGACCAGCGCCGGCAGCAGGCCGTTGAGGCCTGCCGGCATGCGGAATGTTGGTAGGCTCTGGCGTGTTTCGACCGACATGGCAGCGATCCGGCTATGGGACGAGACGGTGTGGCCGTCTCGTCCCTTGCTGTTCAAGGGACAGGCTTATTTCGCCTGCCAGGCATACCAGCGCGTGGCGATCTCGTCGCGGTGCTCGGCCCAGTAGTTCATGTCGAGATTGATCTGTCCGTCGACATGGGCGTCCGGCAGTGCCTTCACCGCATCGGCTGGCATCTCGGCCTTGGCTTTGGTGTTGATAGGCGCATAGCCGCTGGCTTCGGCAAACTTCGCCTGGCCGGCCGGGCTGCTTGCGGCGGCGAGGAACTTCATCGCGGCGTCCTTGTTCTTGGCGCCCTTCGGCACCACCAGGACGTCGGCGGCCGTCAGGTTCTGGTTCCAGGAGACGCCGACATCGGCGCCATCCTTCTCCAGCGCGAAGACGCGGCCGTTCCACAGCTGGCCGAAGGTTGCTTCGCCGGACGCGATCAATTGCTGCGACTCCGCCCCGCCACCCCACCAGACGATGTCGGACTTGATGGTGTCGAGCTTCTTGAAGGCGCGGTCGAGATCGAGCGGATAGAGCTTGTCGGCCGGCACGCCATCGGCCAGCAGCGCGATCTCGATGACGCCGGGCGCCGACCATTTGTAGAAGGTCCGCTTGCCCGGGAATTTCTTCGTGTCGAACATGTCGGCCCAGCCGGCCGGGTCGCCCGAAACGGCGCCCTTGTTCCAGGCGAGCACGAACGAATAGTAGAAGCTGCCGACGGCGTGATCGGTGGTGAAGCGCGGGTCGAGATCGGCCTTCGGCACTGCGGCGAAGTCGATCGGCTCGAGCAGGCCATCCTTGGCCGCCTTGATGGCGAAATCCATCTCGACGTCGACGACATCCCAGTTGACGCTGCCTGCGTCGACCATCGCCTTCAGCTTGCCGTAGTCGGTCGGGCCGTCCTGCATGACCTTGATGCCGGATGCGGCCGTGAACGGTTCGGCCCAGGATTTGGTCTGCGCTTCCTGGGTCGTCCCGCCCCAGGAGATGAACACCATGTCCTCGGCCCTTGCGGCCGTCGTTGCCAGAAGTGTCGTTGCGAGAAGTGTTGTTGCAAGAAGGCGGGCAAGGACGCCGGTGGTGATCAGTTTCATGTCGTTCTCCTCTGTTTGTTTTCGTTGTTTTCTGTTTGCGACCGGCGTTTTCGCCTTGATCGCGTTTCCCCGGCCTGCGGCGGCTACCGCATGACGAAAGGATCGGGAATCGGGTCGTCCGAGGTGCGTATCCACACCGATTTCGAACGCGTGTAGTCGCGGATCGCGTCCATGCCACCTTCGCGGCCGAGGCCCGACTGGCCATAGCCGCCAAACGGAACCAGCGGCGAGACGGCCCGGTAGGTGTTGACCCAGACCACGCCGGCATGGATGACGCGCGCCATGCGATGGGCCTTGGCGAGATTGGTGGTGAACACGCCGGACGCCAGGCCGAACGGCGTGTCGTTGGCAAGCGCGAGCGCCTCGGTTTCCGTATCGAAGGCGAGCACGCTGAGCACCGGACCGAACAGCTCTTCGCGCACGCAGGGCAGGCCGGTGTTGTCATTGGCATCGATGATCGTCGGTGCGTAATAGAGGCCGCTTTCGTGGCCGGTGGGCCGCTCGCCGCCGGTAACCAGCCGTCCGCCCGCGGCAAGGCTTGCGGCCACGATCTTCTCGATCCAGTCGCGCTGCCGGGACGTGGCAAGCGGCCCCATTTCGGTTGCGAGATCTTGCGGGTCGCCGATCCGGATCGCTTCTGCCTTGCCCTTCAACCGGGCGAGGAATTCGCCCTTCACCGAACGCTCGACCAGCAGGCGTGAGCCGGCGACGCAGCTCTGGCCGGTGGCGGCGAAGATGCCGGCGACGACGGCGTTGGCGGCACTGTCGAGATCGGCATCGGCAAACACCACGACCGGGCTTTTGCCGCCCAGTTCGAGCGTGGTGTAGGCGAGATTTTCCGCCGTGTTCCTGACGATCTGGCGGGCGGTTGCCGGACCGCCGGTGAAGGCGACACGAGCGACGAGCGGATGGCTGGTCAGGCGCTGGCCGCAATCATGGCCGAAGCCGGTCAGGATGTTGACGCTGCCCGCGGGAAAGCCGGCCTCATGGATGAGTTCGGCGAAGGCGAGCAGCGGGGCAGGGCCATCTTCCGATGCCTTGAGGACGACGGTGCAGCCGGCGGCAAGCGCCGGCCCGAGCTTGACGGCGGACAGGAAGAGCTGCGAATTCCACGGCACGAGCGCGGCGACGACGCCGATCGGCTCAGGCCGGATCGTCACTTCCATGTCCGCTTTGTCGATGGGGACGAACGCGCCTTCGTGCTTGTCGGCCAGCCCGCCATAGTAGCGGTAGTAGTCGCCGACATAGGCGATCTGGGCGCGGGTCTCGCGGATGATCTTGCCGGTGTCGCGCGTCTCGAGTTCCGCCAGCCGGTCGGCATTGGCGACGACGAGATCACCGAGCAGCACCAGGAGCTTGCCGCGCGCTGTTGCCGTCATCGCTGCCCATGGGCCGGAGCGCAGCGCAAGGTGAGCGGCTTCGACGGCGCGATCAACGTCATCGGATGACGCAGCAGGCATCCTGGCCCATGCCGTGCCGGTCGACGGGTCGATGCTGTCGAAGGTCGCTGCCGCGTCCTCGAAGCCGCCGTCGATATAGTTCCTGAATTGAGCGGTGCTCATCGCGATCCCGCTTTCGGTTCGGCAAAAGCCGGCATCACCCTGTCGATGAAGAGCTGCAGCGATTTCTTCTTGCGCTCATGGGACAGGCCGCTGTCGATCCAGATCGAATACTGGTCGTAGCCCAGCGCCTCATAGACCTTCAGCCTGGCGATCACCTCGTCGGCTTCGCCGATGACGAGGTTCTGCCGGATCTTGTCCGGCGCATATTGCGGCATGGCCGCGATCTCGGCCTCGCTCAGCGGCTCCAATATGCCCTGGCGCACCGGCTTCTTGTTCTGGAACCAGGCGCCGAACTGGCAGTAGAATTGCGACAAATCCTGCGCCAGGCGATCGGCATCGGCCGCGTCCTCGGCAACGAATGTGTGCATCAGCAGCATAATTTCCGGCCGCGCTATGTCGGGGTGGGCAGCACAGGCGGTGTTGAAGCGCTCCATCAGGCTGGCCACTTCGCCGTCGCCGGAGGCCAGCGGCGTCACCTGCACATTGCATTTGCTGGCAACGGCAAAGTCGTGCGAGTTCGGATCACGCGCTGCCACCCAGATCGGCGGATAGGGCTTTTGCAGCGGCTTGGGCGACGAGGTGGTCGAGGGGAACGACCAGAACTCGCCGGAGAGTTCGAAATCGCCATCCCACAGGCCGCGGATCGCCGGCACCATCTCGCGCATCCGCTGGCCGGCCCCCCAGGCCTCGAGGCCGGGAAAAAGCCGCTGGTATTCGTAAGCGTAGGCGCCGCGCGCAATGCCGATGTCGAGGCGGCCGCCGGAGATCACGTCGGCCATCGCCGCTTCGCCGGCAAGCTTGATCGGGTGCCAGAACGGCGCGACGATGGTTCCGGTGCCCAGCCGGATGCGCCTGGTCTTGGCGGCGAGCCAGGCGATGTTGATGAACGGGTTCGGCGAGATGGTGAATTCCATGCCGTGATGCTCGCCGATCCAGGCGGTCTCGAAGCCTGCCTCTTCGGCCTGCACAACCAGCTCTTCCAGCTCACCGACAAGCTCGGAATGCGGCTTGGCCAGATCCGAGCGCTCCATGTGGACGAACAGCGAGAATTTCATCAGCGTCACCCGCGACCGGAAAGAAGAACTGGCTTGGCGAGCGGCCGGACTTCGCCTTCGACCTCGTTGCCGACATAGACGCCGAATGCATCTTCCGTGCGTTCGCGAACATAGCGGGCAAGCATCGACCGCACCGCAGGGTCGGCGATCCTGAGATCGGTTATCTGCTCGATGTCGACAAGCCGGATCCGTCGATCATCGGAACACGGGCCGTCGATCGTTCCGCGATAATAGACATGCGTGCGCGACGGAGCGGCTGCGTCGTCCCAGACGGCGAACAGGAAGCCTAGTTGCGCGTCGATAGTCTTGGCGGCAAGGTGCCCCTTGAGGCTGCGCGGATCTTTCGGCGTGCCCAGTCCGCGTCCGGCCGGCAATTCGTGGAAGCCGTCGGATGTCTCGAAGAACAGCACGCGGCCGTCATTCTCGAGAATGGCGCCGACTTCCGTGTCCGGGGGTGCGGCCGCCAGCGCCTCCTGGCTGAGGCCGGGCGTCACATAGGTGCCCCGGCAATAGCCGAGCGGCTGTGCTCCATTGTGGCTGAAATCGCGCACGCGGCCGATCAGGATCGAGTGATCGCCGGCGTCGACCAACTGCTGCATGGCGCAATCGAACACCGCGACGGAACCGTCGATCAGGGGATTGCCGGTCTGTCCCGGTTGCCAGGCCACGCTCGCGAACTTGTCGGCGGCCTTGGAGGCAAAGATGCCGGACTGGGCTTTCTGGCTCTCCGACAGGATGTTGATGGCAAAGCCCTTCGACGTCGAGAAGGCGCTGTGTCCCAGCGCCTTCTTGGCGATGCAGACAAGCACCAGCGGCGGATGGAGCGAGACCGAGGTGAAGGAGTTGGCGGTGAAGCCGCGCGGCTCGCCTTCCGCACTGACCGTGGTGACGATGGTGACGCCGGTCAGGAAGGAGCCGAGCGCGCGCCGGAATTCGCCGCTGTCGAAGGCGGGATCGGCCTGCGGCGTCGCGGCTTCGGCGTCAAGAAAGGCGCTGATGTGTCGAGTCACTTTTTCGGGCGAAGCCATTGCCATCATGTGCCTTTCTCCGCTGAGCACCAGGCATTGACCGTGCGGCGCGAGCCTCGCCATCGCCGCCGACATGGAAGGGGTCGAATTGCCGTCGTCAGACCCGGTCATGAACAGGGCTGGTGCGGCCAGCCCGGCCAGGGCATCGGCATGCTGGGCATCGGCATGGGCAAAAAGACGATAGGTGCGCGCGTAGCCCTCCGGGTCGACGCCTTCAAGGGCCGCGCGGGCGGTGGCGGCCGCCCCCACCAGGCTCTCTGGCAGCGGGTCGCCGAACCAGCGGGCAAGCGTTGCCGCAATGGCGGAAGGATCGCCATGCGTGCCGAGCGCCGCCGCTCGCTGGCGCACGGCCTGCGCCAGGGCCTCGGGTCGGCGGAACACCGCGTTGAGGCAGACGATGGAGCGGACGCGCGAAGGCGCGCGAAGGGCGATTTCCAGGGCGACCAGCGCGCCCATCGAATGGCCGACGATCGACACCGAGGCGAGACCGAGATGGTCAAGCAGACGCAGCGCCTGATCGGCGAAATCCGAAAGGGCGGCATGTTCCGGCGGCAAAGGTGAGGTGCCGTGGCCGAGCATGTCGATGGCGATGAGGTCGTGGCGGTCTCTCATCGACGCGATCTGATCCTGCCAGATCGTTGCGTTCATGCCGACGCCGTGAATGAGCAGAACCGGCGCGCCGGAGCCGGCGCGGATGAAACCGGTGCCGTCCGGCGCCGTGTTGCGAACCCATGCGGGGGCGGCGACATCAGCCATGCAGGTCTCCCACCTCCTTGAGGTCCTGATAGCGGTCGCCGATACGGTGATGCGGGCGGCCGCCGATCGAAGCGCCAAGCGCCACCACCAGTTCGTCGGGAGCGGGGGCGTCGCCGATCTGGAAATGCACGGTCAGATAGTGCGAGCGGCGGCCCTCGTCGTTCTTGTCCATCAGCGGGATCATGATCGGCGTATTCGGCCCGCCGCGCAGATTGGTGAAGGCGAGATAGGTCTTGGCGCCCACCGCTCGACGATAGTGATTGCCGAAATGCAGCGTATGGATCAGCGCCGACGCATGCTCAATCTCGCCCGCCGTGCCGCAGATGGCGGCCTTGCCGTAGCCTTCGATCGCCTCGCCCGAACCGGCGACGGCGATGATCTCGCGCGTCAGCAGTTCGCCGAGGACGGGAGCGATGGCGCGGATCTCCGGCGACAGGTCTTCGGTGAAACCGCGGCCCGCCCAGGGGTTCGTCAGCACAGCGGCCACGCCAATCAGGCGCAACGGCCTGGGTGCGGCCTTGCCGCCCTCGATAAGCGTGTTCTCGATGTAGGTGACGGTCTTTCGAATGGCCGGTTTCATCAGCGGTCCTTGGTCGCGATGGCGCGGTGCAGCGCCGTCATCCCTGTATCGTCTTATGGTATACCATGCTATGGAGCGCCAAGGACCTTGTCAATCGGCCGCGGAATCTGTTTTGTGGCGGCGCAAGCGAAGGCGGAGAAAAAATGTCAGACGATACGCTGCGGATCGACCGCTCTGCCAAGACGTTGCGGACGCTGGCGCTGGAACGCATGCGCGATGCGATCATGGGCTTCCACTTCCAGCCCGGTGAAAGGCTGGTCGAGCGGCCGCTTTGCGATCAGCTCGGGGTGAGCCGTTCCGTGGTGCGCGAGGTCCTGCGGCAATTGGAGGCGGAAGGCCTGGTGCAGATGATACCCGGCCATGGACCTGCCGTCGCCAAGCCGGATCTCGGCCGCACCGATGAAATCTATGAACTGCGGGCGCTGCTGGAGGGGATCGCGGCGCGGACTTGCGCCTTGTCGGCCACCGACGCGCAGATCGCCTCGCTCGATGCGGCCTTGACGAACCTGCTCGACGCCTGGGCATCAGGCGCGCCGGTCGAGGTGATGCGGGCGACGACCAGATTCTACGAAACGCTGTTCGGGGCGGCTGACAAGCAGATTGCCTGGGAAATCGTGACGGGGCTGAATGTCCGCATCAACCAGCTGCGCTCGATGACCATCGCGTCGGAGAACCGCCGCGAGCCGGCGATCGCCGAAATGACCGAAATCATGGATGCCATCCGGTCGCGCAAGCCGGACGAGGCGGAAGCGGCGGCCCGGCGGCACGTTGAATCCGCCTGGCAGATCGCACGCAACACGCTTCGCCTTGGCTGACTGCGAACGCCGGCGCGGCTGGTGTATCAGGCCTCACGCGCGAGACTGACCACCAGCTGATCGACACCGGGGTCGTCGAGGCTGACGACATGCGCCATCTGCATCGCCCGTCTCATGCTGATCCTGGTGACGTCCTGGCGCATGATGACCGAAACGCAGGCTGGCCCCGATCCGGTCAGGACCAAGGCGCTGCCGACCAGAACCGGCTCCGAGATGGGGGCCCACTGCACGGTCATGATCGAAGGTTCGGCGGTCTGGCGGCGGTTGATGCCGCTGAAATAGATCCAGTTCAGGCGCGAGATCGCCACGCCGTAATGGTTGCCGGGCACTCTCGCGCCGCCCTGACCATCGCCCGGGGCCCACCGCGTCACCCGCCTGAAGGTGACCAGCTCGGCCTCGCGCCGCACGAAGGTGACCGAGCGCATCAGAAGGTCGGGGTGGCCGGGGACCGAAAAATAGGTGAAATAAGTGCCGCCGGCGATGGCGGGCGAGGGGGGACGCACCATGTTCTCATACAGTGTCTGGCGCAGCGATGCGTGGCCGTCGTCAGCCCCTGCTCCGGCTGCGGGCTCGCGATACAGCTCATTCTCGTCGATCTTGAAGTAATCGCAGATCAGCCTGGCGGTGGCCTTGTTGGGAATGGCCTTGCCTTGCAGGTAGCGTTCGAACTGGGTGCGGTTGACGCCAAGCTCGCGGCACACCGCGCTCACCGAAGCGTGGCGCTGGATCAGCCGCCTGAGGTTGGCGGCGAGATTCTCGCGAATTGGCACGACATCTTCCCCGCGACAGACGTACGAACCATTTATTCAAGCGATAGCTTATATACCATCGCACGCCGTAATCGCGGCGCAAAGGAGGACCTTTGGCCAATAGTGCAGTCGGTTCGGCGCGAAACTGTACGTTTTTGACAGTTTATCTATGCAAGCCATGCAAATGGGCGTATTTCGGTAGCAAGAGCGACCTCAGATCGGCCACTTGACCTCGTATGATGGAGGGCGGTTTGGATCATACCGACCTGGTCGAGCTTCTGGACTATACGCAGGCGCAATTGAGCAAGATACGCCAGGCGGTCGCGGCGAGCGACCATGCCGGTGCCATGTTCGCCATCGATTGCCTTGTCGGAGCGGCGGCCGAACAGACGAAATGCAAGCTCGCAAGCCTGGAGCATGCCGGGCTGCCGATTGGCCGGGATGCATTTGAAGGCGGTGCGCCACCGCCCGGCAAAGCGTCGGGCAAGCCAGGCGGCAGCTGATCAGGCCGCGCTGATCTCGCCGATCAGCCTGACATATTCGGCCTCGGCTTCACCGTAACTGCCATTGGCGAGTTCCAGCAGCCCGGCGCGGTCGCGAATGACGATCTCGCCCCGGCGTGCCCGGATCAGCGCACGGCCTTCGAGCAGCTGGAGGGCGACGGTGACGCCCGGCCGCCTGACACCAAGCATGATGGCCAGGAATTCGTGGGTGATGGCGAGATGTTCGCCGGGCACCCGGTCGTCGCACATGAGCAGCCAGCGCGCCAGCCGCTCCTCGAGCTTCAGCCGCGCGTTGACGAGCGCGGTGCAGCCGGCCTGGGTCTGCAGCGCATTGACGAAGCGCAGCAGGAACATGCGCAAGGTCGCGCTTGCCGCCAGTGCCGCATTGAAAGCGCCGGCTTCGATGCGGATCGCATCGCCCTCGAGTTGGACATAGCAGGCGTGCGGCGCGCGGTCGTCGCCCATCACCAGGGAAGAGCCGGTCATGCCTTCGAAGCCGATGAAGCCCACTTCCGCCTCGTGGCCGCTCGCCGTGCTGGCGACCACCGAACCGATGCCCTGTTCGATGAAGTAGACGGCCTCTATCGGGATGCCGGGGGTCACCAGCATCATGCGCAACGGCAATTCGCAGCGCCGCATATGCGGCTCAAGCAAGGCCAGATCATCCGCGGGCATGCGCCGCAGCAATTGATTTCGATATTGGTGATCTTTGTCGGGAGATTTCTTGCCGGAATCAGTCATGGCGCGGCCCAATGCAGGGCAAGAGCCATCCGATCTCCCAGCCGTCCGCGCCCGTATCGACGTGCCGACGATCGCCTACACATAGGGTCTTTGAACGAACAAACCTAGGAATACGATATGAAATGCGATGCACAGCGTCCCCCACTGCCGTTCGCATACGAAAAGATCGACTTCAACGTTAGTGTCGGAAACGTACCAAGCCCTTCTTGGTACAAAACCGACATTTTGCTGAGAGACGCCGGATCGGGTGATGGTCGATAAAATCCGCCGGCTAACGATCAGGCGCCATGTCGCGCCTGCCCTGCGAACGGCTTGAAAGCATGCCGAATTTCAGTGGGAGAATTGTACGGTTTTTACGGTGATGACGCTGATATTGACTCTCGCTGCGCGCGATTTCATTTTTGATCGACAGCGTCAGGCAAATGGGTCGCTGCTCCGAAAGGGGCTTCTCATGTCGAGCCTTAACAAGCGCAATCCCGGCTTCCATCCTTCCGATCTGCAACTGTGCCAACGCGTCTTTGATCGGGTCTGCTCCGAACGCAAACTTGACCCGAAGTCGAGCGAGCCGGACGTGCAGCGGCTCGCAGCCACGGTGTTCTCGCTTTTCGAGAATGGCTACAGCAATGAAGCCGAATTGCTCGACAGTTTCAGGCGGCCGCGGCAATGACCAAGGTCAGGGTCACGTCCTCGACACCGGGGACTGAAAACGAGCCTTACGACACGGCGGTCTTTGCCAGGAAACATGGCATGTCGGAGAAGGCTGCGGAGGTCGTGCTGTTCGCAAACGGACCGTCCAGAACGGCTTGTGACGCTGCCGCACGCTCCTTTATGGAAGCGGTCGCCCGCAGATCGAAAAAGCAGCCATGAACGCTGTCGATGCGCCTCGGCAGACAGGCGTTTCCATCCAGCCTATCGATGGCCAATGGGCCGTTCGGATCGTCGAGAACGGCGAAACCATACAGCGCCTGTTCGAGGAAGAGCAGTTCGCCCGGAACTTTGCGGCTGGTTAGCGGCTCCGCCTGTGGCTGCTGCCAATGAATGCCGACGATGCCGGGATCATTGGGTACCAATGATCCGAAGGCCGGCTCTAGAGCAATTCCAGGAAAGGTGTGAAACGGTTTTCCCGGGAAAAGCGCATAGCGCTTTCCCTTGGGAATTGCGTCGAAACAAAGAGTTAGAGCGGTTCGCCGTTTCCGTGAAACGGTGAATTGCTCTAGGCCTCGGGCGCGGTTCGCGCTGCCTCTTCCTCGAGTTTGCCGAGCTTCGCCCTGATGTCTTTCGGGTCGGCATGCTCCAGCCCGACGACATCGTTTCTGGTGTCGTTGAGGGCGACGATGATCTCGTCGAGCTTGGCATGGATCGCGGCGGTGTCGCGGTAGCCCTGGATCAGCACGACACCGGTGATGACGATGGCCGCGACCGACAGCGCGTAGGTGACGGCATTCGTCAGGCCGAACGGTACCAGGGCGGTGCACACCACCATGGCAATGATCATGACGTAGAAGCCCGGCGGGCGAGACAGAAAATCAGCGGCTGCGAAAAGGAACTTGTTCATGGTGCCGACCAACCTTGCAAAATGCTCACAGGCGCTCATGACGTCAGCAAGTTCGCAAAAGGAATTTCGTTCCAGGAACCTAGGTGGCCTCCCGAAGTTTGGCTGACAGGAGGCCAGCAATGCCGCGTTACCAGATTGACGAAATGGACGCAGAGTCACTGTCTGCTTCGCACGTTGCCAGTGGGGCTACGGCACTTGAGGCGCTGCAGAAAATCACGGGCAAGGCCATGTCGCCGCGCGCCTTGCAAACCCACTGGTTCCGGGTGGTCGACGAAAGCGAGGGCAGCGTATTCCAATACAGCGTCGACCCGGAGCTCACGTCACGGCTCTAGTTCTGGGTGTCACTTTCCGCCGGCTTGCTGGGGCGGGCGCTGCCAGATTTCACGATCGGCAAATCTTTGCCAGGCGATTGAAGTTTTGACAGGCCTCGTAAATGACCGACGCGGCTGCCGGTGAAAGCATTGATCAGGCGGCTATTTTTCAAGGCATATGTCAGGCTTTAAATTCCCGACCCGCTGTATCTGGCGGCTTCCTTCCACAATGCGAGCGCAACGGCAGGTGTCCGTCCCTTCACCTCATATTTGCGATCCCGGTAACTTCCCGCTGCAATCCACACGGTCTTTGAGCGTCGGTAGATCATAATGCCTCGTGCGCTCGCCCAATTGCACAGTTTTTCATCATTCCGATACATCGCTTCGGCTCCCGTTACCCCTCTCAAGGTCTTGGATGCATCAAACGTGCCACAATTACGTGTAGCTAATGTTACGCATTTGGCTTGGTTGTGCTTCTATTAGCGGCGGCGCATAGTTTGGATCGTGCGCAAATAGGCGCGAGATGCTTGTCGAAGCGGCGCGTTGGGAGCGTCACTCCAACTCGATAGTCTTGCGTGTCGCTTTTCGGGCGCCAGGCTTGCGCTTTGTTATGGCGGTCCCTGTCGAGATTGGCGCCTCTGAGGAAAGCCGCAGTTCTCGCAGCCGGGCCGTCTTTGCCTCACGCGCCTGACGTTCGATGGCGATGATGGATTGAGCCTCGCGGGTGGCGCGTTCAATCCGGTCTTTGTCCTGAGGCAGTCTGGTCAAGGAAGTCTCTCCTGTCTTTCGATGGCACCCAAAATGCCGGCCGGGAGAAAACGTTCCGACCCACAGCGCCTCGGTACGGAAAAAACATCATCCCGCTCCGATCTCATTTGTTGTTGAGAGCGTGCGCAAAGCCGCTATGTGCGAGGGGTCACCGGCCACGAAACGGGCGCTGATGCTTGAAAGTGTGATGTACTCCCGCCCCGCCGGGAGACATCGGATGGAAGACGACCAAGGCCCCAGCGGCGTGATATCCGTTCTCGATTCCCACATTTTGAGGGATGCCTTCAAGGCTTCCATTGCCGAGTTGCGCTGCCTGAAGCGAAATGGGCGGAACATGCCACGGCGATGACGCGCGAACTCACGGGCAATCTCTGTGTCGGCGCCGGCGTCATCGAATGGATCATCCGAAAGTGAGGCCGCCAGTCCCCATCGACCTAGTGCACGCCGCAGACTTGGCGCACGCCGCAGACCTGGTTCACGACAAAGCCGAGGGTCACCTGGCGATGGTGGCGCTGGGTCTGTACGCCACCCTCAAGGGCCTCGCGGCTCCTGTCGAATTGCTAGCCGAGGCTTTAACGCTCAAAGCCCCTATGGATGCTTTCTCTGGAGGGTGTGGCGACGAATTAGCGGAGGGATCCGCTACATTTGCTTGAGGGAAGCGCGATGCTCCGTCGCCACGCGAACCAACTGTCTCGGCAGAGGATGGTTCCGCGATTGCTCGCTTGTCTCCACCGGGCGACGGAGGGATTCGTTCCGCCCCCGGGTATTCAATACCGGGGCCGTTTATCGGAGACCACGACAAGCCTCCCCCCAACATTTTGGCATCGTTTGCACACCAGCTTCGATGCCAACCGCTTTTCGGTGATGAAATCATAGTGGGTGCCGTAGATCTCGATCAGGCCATCGAGATCCAGCGAACGCAAATGACCGCAGCGCGCATTGCCGCAATATGCACTGAGGCCCATGCCTTGTTCACGAAGCTCACCGAGCCTGGTGGGCAGCGCGACTGGAATCAGGATATCTTCGGACATTGCGGGGTTCGCCACCACCACGAGAATGGGTTTTCGAAACTCGGCCCGGTCAATGTCGCCGATCGCGTGGACTGCCTTTTGTTCTGCGACACCTATAAGGGAATCGATCTCTTCCATTGCTTCGATATGGCCGCGAACAGACAAAGCCCTTCGCAGCACATGCAACGCATCTCTCGTTTCGCAAAGTGTCGTCCGCAAGGTGAGAGGCATTTTCGCGCTCACTTCTTCATGTAGCTGTCGGGGAGACAATCGGCTTCAACCGCTGCCGCAATGAAGGCTCGATGGACGTCCCTTGTGCTGCAACATCCCACCCTTTCCCCCACCAGGGCAGCAAGCGCAGCCAGAAACATTGGCCCATCGGATGGCCAGCCATCCGCCAAAGCGTCGGCCATTTGAGGAAGTGTGCAAAGGACGGAGATGGTGCCGTCACTTCTTTCTATGGGAATTCCGGAAAACATATTTGGCTGGTTGACTGTCATCGCATAGCTCCCGCTGGGGCGGGAGAACGGTAATCTCTCTCAAGCACCAGCGCCCGTGCCATAGCTGATGACAGATTTACTTAACCACCTAAACAAGGTTACGTCTATTAACTATGACGCATTGGGGGAATAATATTCAATTATTCTCACTTTACGATTTACTTGCGGATAACAGTACGATTCCGACATTTCTCCATCGAGTATTGGTACAGAACCGACAATGTTGAGCCGACCGGAGGCAACAGGCGCCGTGCCCGGTCATCAATCCCCCGAGCCGGTCTCTCCCAAAAGCCTGCTATATTCAGCTTCTGGCTCCCCATATCCACCATTGGCCAGCGCAATCAGTCCAGGGCGGTCCAGTATGATGACCTCACCCCGGCGCGACCGGATCAGAGCAAGGCCTTCCAATTCTTGAAGGGCGATGGTGACGCCTGGCCGTCTGACGCCCAGCATCGTGGCGAGAAACTCGTGGGTAATGGAAAATCGTACTCCCACCACGCGGTCGTCGCACATCAGCAACCACCGGGCCAGACGGCTCGCCAACCGCAGCCGCGCGTTGACAAGCGCGGTACATCCGGTCTGGATCTGCAGAGAATTGACGAAGCGCAACAGGAACAAGCGCAAGGTGGGACTGGTCGTCAAAGCCGCATTGAAGCTGCCTGCGTCCATGCGCATCGCTTCGCCTTCGAGTTGCACGAAGCAGGCTTGCGGTGCGCGGTCGTCGCCCATTACCAGCGAATATCCGGCCATCCCTTCATTGCCGATGAAGCCGATCTCGGCCTCGTGTCCACTGGGCGTGCGCGCGACGACCGACGCGATTCCGTGCTCGATGAAATAAACGGCTTCAATCGGCACGTCGGGCGTCACGAGGGGCATTCTCAGCGGCAGGGCTACCCGGTGCAAATCCGGTTCGAGCAGCGCAAGGTCCTCGGCGGTCATCCTTCGCAACAGTTCATTTCGGAACTGGTTGTCCAAAGCCAGTGCCTGGCCAGCGACAGTCGATTTTGGGATTTCGTAGTTCAATATGCAGCTCCCGCAGGGGCGGGAGTACGATCGGCACTCTCAAGCGCCAGCGCCCGTTAAAGTGGCCAGCGACGGGGAAGTGTACGCTTTCGACAATCCGATAGCGAGTCATTCCGTGCCGGGTTGCTATTCGGAATCTTTTCCCTGGAGGGGGCGTGGTGACGAATTGGCGGAGTGCTCCACCGCATTCGCTTGAGGGAAGCGCGATGCTCCGCCGCCACCCGAACCAACTGTCCCGGCAGGGGTTGGTTCCGTGAGTGCTGCCTCGACCGCCCACAAGGCAGGCCTCTGTACCGATGAGGTTTGGGGATCGACCTCGCCGAGCCATTCGTCGTAGCTGAAGCGCATAGCGGCAAGCAGTTCCGCGGGCATGTCCATGCCGCCTTGAAAAAGCTCCATGGCACGGCACCCGAGACGTTCCCTGGCCGGGTGGCCCGCGGCAATGCCGGCCTGGCGGCAATAGTCATCGAGCACTTTACCCAGGATCGAAAGCTGATCTGAATCCGCTGATCCGTTGAAGATCATCGCGCTTCTCCCATCGTTGGGGCGAAAGCGCGATCTGCTCTTTCAAGCGCCAGCGCCCATTCAACGGCCAGCGACACGCGCACCGTATGCTTCCGACAATTGGTTAGCGAGTCCCGCGAACTGTCCGGAAGCGTACCAAGCAATTCGCTTAATTGTTCGCCTGGCGGTAACTGGGTAGCTTTGCAACGTGGCGGACCTTAGATGCCGTCTTGGCCGACGCGGGACCCGGCCCCCCGCCCAACCTAACCCCCGCGTCGGTCATCGATAGAGATGCCTTTATTGGCGGGCCTTGCGAATGGGACGCTTGATGCCGAGAGACGAAATCGCCTAATGCCAAAAGACAGATTTGAGTGCCTGCAGGAAGCGCCCGGCAGCTGGATGGTGTGGGACCATACGGGTGGAGCGCCGGCAAGGCTCGGCGGCGTCGAGTTGCGAGGCCAGGACAAGCACCGGGCCGAGATCGCGCGCGACATCCTCAGGCGGATCTTTCGGACTGGCCGGGATGTCGACGCCGCGAAGAGCGACCCTTCAGACGCATGAGGCGCAACCAGGTGCTGCGTGTTCCTGCGCGGCGCCCTCTGCGCGCAGAAGACCCGCCACCGACGCAAATCGTGACAGGTCTCCCGGAGTAGACCGGGCGTCCCACCGCCCGGTCTATTTTCAAAACTTCACGGCGGGACAATTGTTCCGCCAAACCGGAAACCAGTGCGTTCCATGGGGATAAAAGAAACCCCGCCGGCCGGAGCCTGACGGGGCATTTGATTGGAGGTGTTCCGGATCGAATGGGAGACGATCCGGGGGAACGCAAAGGCCGCGCAAAGGTTCCGGACGGTGCTGAAGTGCGGCGCGGGAATGCCCTGTGGCGGCGTCAGCCTGGCGGGCCGATCGGGCCCGATGACGGGATTGCCTGCGCCGTCACGGCCGACAGTTTCTGCCGTTTGACCAGCGCCGGCTTTTCATAGGTCTTCTTCATGGTTTGCCCCTCAGTAGAGTTCGATTGCGGCAGCGTCGTCGCCGGCCGTGCTCTGTCAAGCTGAAGCGGCCAAGGCCGGCCAGCGACGAAACCTGCCTCAGTTCCTGTCGGCGGGTTTTGAGCGCATGCGCGAAACCGTCTCGCGTTCGGCGCGCTTGGAGCGCAGCGGCGGCAGGCCGCGGTCGATCAGGTCCATGTCCTCCAGCACCATATCGCCCATGCGCTTGAAAGCGATGTCGAGCGCGCCGGCGCGATGGGCCGAGCGCAGGAAGCCGGGCAGGGCGCGCACGGGGTGGTCCGACGCCAGCGGCTCCTCCGGGAAGACGTCGCTGGCGGCGACGATGTGGCCGCTCTCCACCGCCGCCATCAGCGCGGGGAAGTCCACCACGCCGGCGCGGCTGAGCAGGATAAAGGCGGCGCCCTTGCGCATGCTGGCGAAGGCATCCGCGCCGAGAAAGCCCTGGTTCTCTGAGGTCACCGAGGCGACGACGAAGACGAAGTCGCTGGTCGACAGCACCGCGTCGAGCGAGGCCGGCTCGACGCCATTGTCGATGAGGATCGACGGCGGCAGCCAGGGATCGAAGACTTTGGTCCGGGTGCGGAAGCCCGACAGCAGCCGGTTCAGCGCGCGGCCGAGATCGCCGAAGCCGATGATGCCGACATCCGCGCCCGACAAGAGCCGCGCCGTCAAATTGCCGTCGCCGCCCCACAGCTCCTTGCCATTCCGGAAGGCGAGGTCGGCGTCGACGATGTTGCGGGCGAGGTTGAGCGCCATGGCAAGGCCAAGCTCGGCCACCGGCTCGGCGAACACCAGGCCGGTGGTGACGACATGGATGCCGCGTTGAAACAGCGTCTCGTAGGGCATGTTGTTGATGAGGTTGGTCTCGACATTGAAGACGCAGCGCAGCGCCTTCATCCGGTCGAGCGTGTCGGGTGAGATCGGCGGCTGGCCGACAATGTAGCGGGCTTGCGCCAGCACATCGGCCGGCAGTTTTGCCACGCCGTCGGCGGTGGTCTCGACGATGCGGTATTTCGACCTGAGGCGCGCCAGCTGCGGCTGGGTGAAGATGAGGTCGAGCGTGCGTGGTTCCGGCGCGCTGATGACCAGCGGCAAGGCATTGTCTGACATGATGATTCCTCCCGGCGCGATCCGGATCGCGTTTTCTGGGAGGTAAATTACCTTCGATTAAACGATTTACAACCATGAAAAATCGATTTACCCATTTCTCCAGCGGACGAGAAATGCTGATGTCCGCACCTCGGGAGGAGGACCAATGGCGCATCGGCAAGGCCAGCAGCGGCGTGCCTCAATCCATGATGTGGCAAGCCATGCTGGCGTGTCCGCCGCCACCGTCTCCAAGGTCATGGCCGGCGTCACCACGGTGAAGTCCGAAAATGCGCAGCGCGTCTTCGATGCCGTCGAGCTGTTGGGCTACCGCGTCGATCCGCTGGCTTCCGACATGCGCAGGGCCAAGCGCCGCATCATCGGCGCCATCATGCCCGAGTTCGAAAGCGAGTTCTTCGGCCAGATGGTCACCCAGCTCGAGAGCCTGGCCGAGCAGCGCGGCTACACGCTGGTGGCGGCGTCGAGCCGCGAATCCGAAGCGCGCGAAACGGAGATCCTCGCCCGCATGCATGACTGGCGGGTGGCCGGCGTGGTGCTGGCACCGGTGCGCAACGAGCATGGACCGGCGGCCGCATTCATGAAGGCCAACGGCATGACCGGCGTGCTGATCGACCGCGTGCTGTCCGACGACGCCTTCGACACGGTGTCGGCCGACAGTGCTGCCGCAAGCGCCGAAGTGGCGCGCGAACTGCTCGGCAACGGCCACCGCCACATCCTGGTCATCGGCCTTGGCGAGCAGGCGGCCACCGTGCGCGCCCGCCTCGATGGATTTCGCGCCACCGCGCTCAAGCTGGCGCCGGATGTTCGCATCGACGTCGTGCTCGCCGAAACCGATGTCGAGCCGCTCAGGGCGCAGCTGCGCGACTATTTTGCGAAGGGAGAGCGGCCGACGGCGGTCTATTCGCTGTTCCTCAAGGGTACGCTGGTGGCGCTCTCGGAGTTCCGCCGACGCGGCTGGCACTGCCCCAACGACATTTCGCTGGTCGGCTTCGACGATGCCGAATGGATGCAGGTGACATGGCCGGCCATCGCCGCCGTGGTGCAGCCGGTGCGCCAGATCGCCGGCCACGCCATGGAGGCCTTGTTTGCCAGGATCGAAGGCGGGGAGGGGCCGCCGATCGCGCGGCTCGAGCCTTGCAAGGTTCTGATGCGGGAATCCGTTGGCCCGCCAGGCAACGGCCCGCATTCCGGGACGGCTCGCGGCACGTGACATCAAATGGAGGAAAACGAATGACCCAGTTCGTCCTGAAGATAAATCGATTTACTCTGGCTTCCGGCCTCGCGTTTCCGGCGCATGAACGGAGAGGCTACAGCTGATGAATGTTTTTGGATTGCACACATTCGCCATTGCCCCGGTCTGGGACCTCGACCTGATCGAGCCGCAGATGGAGCGGTTGAAGGTACTGGGCATCGGCCTGCTCGAAATCCCGCTGCTGCGCCCTGAGGAGATCGACACTCTGCGCACGCACGCCTTTGCCGAACGTTGGAATGTCGCGCTTATTCCGTCGCTTGGCCTGCCTGCTTCACTCGACGTGGTGGCGCGGCCGGACGAGGCGCTGGCTTTCCTCGAGCCGGCCTTCGGCGTGTGTGAGGCGGTGGGCAGCGAGGCGCTCGGCGGCGTCACCTATGGCACGATCGGCAAGACTTCCGGACGTGCGCCGACGGCTGAGGAAATGGACGGCATGTGCAGGTTCCTGGTCCGCGCGGCCAAGGCGGCCAAGGCGCATGGGCTGAAACTCGGCATAGAGCCCTGCAACCGCTACGAGACGCATCTGATCAATCGCGGCATCGACGCGACGCGGATCATCGAGCGCGTCGGCGCCGACAACATCTTCATCCATCTCGACACCTACCACATGCATATCGAGGAGGAGAGTTTTGAAGCCGGCTTCCGCGCCGCCGCACCCTATCTCGGCTATGTCCATGTCTCCGAAGCCAATCGCGGCGTGCCGGGGCGCGGCATGCTCAACTGGGCGGCCTGCATGAAGGCGATATCGGACATCGGCTACAGCGGCGCCATCACGCTGGAAAGCATGAACCATGTCGATGTCGACATTGCCGGCGGGCTGGCCGTGTGGCGGCCGGTGGCCGACAATCCGGACGATGTCATCGAGGTCGGTCTGCCGTTCCTGCGCAAGGAGGCGAGGAAGGCCGGGCTGACGCTGGGGTGAGGGTGCTCCAACGGAGCCGTCACATGTGCCAGCGATGCAACAGTGCAGAATCGTTTGACCGAGGTGCTGCAGAAACGATGTAAGAACCAGTAACGGCACAATTGACACGAGGCAGGGAATTGGTTCTGCTGGCGCCGTATCCAATGTGGAGGGCACTTTACGGTGAAGAAATACGAAAAGCCAACTTTGCAGAAGCGCGACAGGCTTTCGGGCGTCACGGCCCAGACTGCTCCCTCGACACCGCCGCCGTCGCCCGCCTGAGCGGTTGGCGTCTGACGCATTCGCCTCATAAGGGCAATCAATAGGGCGCGATTGGCTGATCGCGCCCTATTGCATGTTGGCCACGGGCGCCTGCCGTTGTCCCAGATGCCGCATCTTGCGGCCAATGATCATCAGCCGGCGCGCCGTGTTGTTGCGCAGGCGCCGTACGCGCCATTCCAGCCCGGTTTCGATGGTGATCGACTTGGCATAGTAGCTCACACGCATACCGTCCTCATCGGTAGCCACCTTGACCGGGTCGTCATAGAAGGCATTGATCTTGTCAGCCGCCATGCCTGGTGTTTCCAGCCAGCGCGGAATGTGAACCGAATGGAGCTGGTCGACATCGGTCATCACCCGCCCGATGCCGACGCCCGGCGTTGGACACGTCGTGCAGAAAGCGTCGCCGATGAAGACGACCCCGTCGCGGCGATGGCCTTGCGTCGTATTCAGGCTGACCTGCCTGACCTCGACGGGACTTGCGACTTCGAAGTTGCCGCATAGCGCTGCTATCTCGGGCATCAGCTCGCAAAGCATCTTCTGCGGATCCTGGCGAAACGCCCTCGTCCACGGTTCGGCCACGGTGCGATAGACGAACATGTTCGCCCGCATCTTGTTGCCGAGAGGAAAGATGCTGATGTAGGCGACACGGTCGGCGGCCCGCCTGCCGTAGCAAGTAGCGGACTGATAGGCGAATTCACGCGGCGAGATGGCGAGATCGAATCCCATCGACAGCGAATGCGCCTTCGATTGCTCGACACGCTCGACCCCGACGGCGCGCCGCACCGCTTCGCCGTGGCCGGTGGCCACCACCAGCAGGCGGGCATTGATGACGGAGCCGTCGGCCAGCACAAGCCGCTGCCGGTCCGGTCCGGTCGATATCTCGGTTACCTTGCCGACCGTCAGCGGCACTTGCGGCGGCAAGGCGTCGCGCAGGCCATTGATCAGCGCGCCATAGGAAAATGTGAATTCCGACTTCTTCTCATGCGCGAACAGCTGGCCGAGGCGGAAGACATGGGTATCGGTTGTTGAGGTGACGAGACGCTTGACCGTCGCATCGAGGCCGAGCTTTTCGAACAGCAGCATCTGATCCATGCCGATCTTCTCGGCCCGGAACTCGTCGTGGTGGACGCGGTGCGGATCGATCAGCGCCACCTTGCGCCCAGCTTGTCCCAACACCGTTGCCAAGGTGGTGCCGGCCATTCCGGCGCCGACGATCGCCACTTCGACTTCGGTTTGGCCAGCCTCTGCGGTACTCATTTCGCTGCCCTTTCTGGTAGCAACTCCCGAGTGCAACTACGGTGGAAGATATCTCCCGGACCTAATTCAACCTCAAGCAACCGGAGCATGTATCTGGTAGTAACCAATGTTTAGGTTAATCGCGGACCCGTCGTTTCCAGCGCGGTGCGATCGCCGAGCCATCGATGAACTCAAAACCGCCTGCCTCGTTGAGCGTGTGAAGTTTGCGCCCATTCCATAGCGCACCTGGATTTAAGATGGTTTCAACGACTTGCTCCATGCCGATCAAATCAAGGTGAGAAATGCGTGCGATGCCGAGAGCCGCGCCATAGCTCCTGCGGCAGTCCTGAACCGGGCGCAGCAAGTCGTTGCCGCGCTTGACCATGCGCCCGGCCGGCCGCGCCGAGGCGATGTCGATCAGCACGGGATTGTTCGGATGCGGTGTCCAGGGGCCGCGAAAATCCGGCGCCGACCACAGATGCAGCGCGTCGGAGAAGGCGCCGCCGCCATCGCGGATGGTGCCTCCACCATCCCGGACAGTGGCGAACAGCCACCAGGCGCCGCCGTGCTCGACCAGGGTGGCGTCGCTGGCGATGATGCCGGACAGAAGCGTCGCCTCCTTGACCCATCCGCCGGGAAAGGCGGTGGCTCGGTAGAGATCGACCGTGCCGTTGGCGCAGCTTTCTGGCACCATCCAGACCTCGCCGTCGCGCTCGAAGACGAAGGGGTAGGAGAGATGGTAGGGCAGGTCGAGCACCGGCTCAGGGCGGCCGAGCGGGCCGGCCGGGCCGAAGGGCACGGCGGAGATGATGGCCCGGCCCAGCCGATGGATATAGTCCTCGACGAACAGGGTTAGCTGGCCTTGGTGAACGATCGGGAACGGGTCGGCATAAAAGCGGCTGCCGTCGTCCGGCAGCTCTTGCCAACCCGATGCCGGATGCGCGCGCAGGTCGAACAAATCGCGACCCTTGGTCTGCCGCCAGCCGACCTTCCAGTGCGGCGCGTTGTAGCAAAGATGGTAGATCTTCTGGACGATCCGCCGCGCCAGCGCCTTGCCGGCTCTGACGCCAAGCTTGCCGGCCGAAGGCATCGGCGGCGGGCTACCTGCCTGCGGCGGCTCGGGCAGGTCGGGCACGGACTTTGCCGCGCCTGACAGGGCAGCTATGATCAGGCTTGCCGTGCGCGCCAGCATGTCCTGGAAGGATGCGAGCGCGATGCCGCCATATTCGGTTCCCAGGCGCCCGGCTGCAATCGCAATACCGTTCTCCTCGATGCGGGCAAGCGGTGTGCGGCCGGCAAGGATCAGGGCCAGCAAGGCCGCTTCGCCGCTGGCGCCATCGTAGGTGACGCGCCAGACCCGCATGCCTTCCAGCATGACATCGCCGCAGAGGTCGATCACCAGGTCAGGCGAAGCAGAGGACTGGGTCCGGTAGGGGGCGAGCGTCGAAAGCGGCACACGCTTGCCCAGCCCATCATGGGACAGGCCGTGTATCGCCGTTTCGAGTTGAAACAGGGCCGCGGCGCTGCGCGGGATGCGGCCGGCCGCCGGCCTGATATCGACGGACGGCACGACATCGCCAAGTGCGGCAAGGCGTTCCAGCAGCGCGACATGGAAGGCGCGCACGCAATCGCCGTCCAGGCGCAGGCTTATCCGCATGTTGGGGACCCGAAAAGGCGGTGTCCGGCCTTGCCGGTCCGGTCAAATTGTAGCCCCATCCGCATACATCTCCGCTCGCTGCGCACTGAGCACCTCGGTATGTATATTTTTAAGCAAACTGCGTGCCAAAATTCACGTGACCTCTCAACATAATTAACAATCTTTTAACAGTTGAAGGAATAGCTAGGTTAGTGCCGCAATCTGATCTTGCCGGCATATGGAGTATTGTCGGAGGCAGCCATGCAATCATCTCTGCCCATGGTTCCTCAGCGACACGCTCCAGATGCGGGACAAGCGGGATCATACGCGGCTTCGACTGTCGAACTGGGCGATCTGAAGCGCATTCTGGTGCGCCGCCGGTTCTGGATCTTCGGCACCGTCGCGCTGCTGACGCTGGTCACCTTGCTCTACGGTCTCTTCACGCCCGCGCTCTACAGCTCGGCGGCGGAAATCCTCATCGATCCGCAGGATCTGCAAGTGGTCACCAACGACGTCAATCCCAGCCGTATCTCGCCCGACGGCGGCATCACGCAGGTCGAGAGCCAGGTCAGCGTGGTCCAGTCGACAGGCGTGCTGATGCGGGCGATCGCAGCGACCAACCTGACGCAGGATCCGGAATTCAACGGGCAGGGCTTGCTGTCGCGCCTGCTCGGTTCGACATCGGCAGGAGGCGACAGGTCGGCGCAAACGCTCGACGCGCTGCGCCGACGCCTGGCGGTCAAGCGGGCCGACAAGGTCCTGGTCCTCGACGTCATCGTCACCGCCAAGAGCGCCGACAAGGCCTCCCTTCTGGCCAACGCCATCGCGCAGGCCTATCTGGTCGACCAGGCGAGCGCGCGGGCGCAAATGGCCAAGGACGCTTCCGAGTCCATCACCGCGCGGCTGGACGAACAGCGCAAGCGCGTCCAGCAAGCCGAAAACGCCGTCGAGGCCTACAAGTCGGCCAACAATATGGTGATGGCGGCAGGCAATCTGGTCAGCGACCAGGAACTGACCGAGCTCAACACGCAGCTTTCAGCGGCGCAGAGCCGCACCGCGGCGCTGAAGGCGCAGGTCGACCAGATGCGCCGGCAGAGCGGCACGGCGGACGCAACCTCGGAAGCGATGCGCTCGGCGGTAATCTCGAGCCTGCGGGCACAGGAGGCGACGCTGGTCGACCAGGTCTCGCAGCTCGGCACGGAGCTGGGGCCGCGCCATCCGTCGATGATCGCCGCCCAGCAGCAGCTGCGCGACACGCGCCAGCTGATCGCGCGCGAAATCGGCCGCATCGCCACCGCCACCGAGACCGACTATGAACGGGCGCTCGCCAACCAGCAGGCGCTGGAAGCCAAGGTCGCGGGCATGAAGAGCAAGTCGCTCGACACCGACCAGGCCTCGGTGCGGCTGCGCGAATTGCAGCGCGACCTCGAGGCGCTGCGCTCCGTCTACGCGAACTATCTCCAGCGCGCCCAGGAGACGCGCGAGCAGATCAATGTCGACAGCACCAATGCGCGCATCATCTCCAACGCCATGCCGGCCCTGAAGAAGAGCTGGCCGCCTTTGTCGCTGCTGCTCGTCGGCGCGATCTTCGGCGGGCTGGGGCTCGGCACCGGCCTGGCGCTGATCGCCGAATATGCCTCGCCGACGGTGCTTTCAAGCGCCCAGATGCAGTCGGCCATCGAGGCGCCGGTGCTGGGCGTGGTGCCGGCAAGGTCAGGCACTGGCAGGCGCTGGTGGCCTTTCGGAGGGAATGCGGCCGCCGTAGCCAGCCAGAAGACGGACGCCGTCGTCGGCCTTGCGCTGAGGCGCATGTTCAGTTCGGGCCAGCGGCCGCCGGACTGGCCGCTGGTGCCATCCATCCTGGTGACATCGTCGCCGGGCGAGGGCGCGCAGCGCAGCCGGGTGGCGCGGCTGCTGGCCAATACCGCGGCATCCAGGGGCAGCCGTGTGCTGTTCATCGATGCCAATGCCAGCGGTGGCGGCCAGAAGGAGGCGCAGCCGGGAATCCTCGACGTGCTGCGCGGCGAATACGCGTTTGAAGCCGTCAGCCACTACGCGGCCGGCAGCAACGTCGCGCTGCTGGGCAGGGGCCGCTCAAAGGCGGTCTTCCAGGAAGCGCATGGCATCTACTTCGCGCAGCATATGCTGGCCCAGGCCAGCCGGAGCTTCGAGCTTGTCGTTATCGACGGCGGCGCGCTGGCCGACAATCTCAATGCCTCGCCGCTGGTTGCGATGGTCGACGAGATCCTGCTCGTCGCCACGCTGAACGCCACGCCGATGCGCGACGTCACCGCGACCTCGCAGGCCGTCTCCGTCATGGGGCGGCTGCCGACAGGCGCCATGCTGGTCGACGAGGCGGCCTGATATGGCCGCCAGCTGGAGCGGAAGCGCCTCGAACTACGGTGCTGCCGCGCCCTGCGCCGGCACGTCGGTCGACGCGCTGACGCGCTTCGGACTGATCGCGGCGGTGGCGGTGCTGTTCAGCGTCTCGGGCGGCATGCTGTGGCTGGTGGGCTACAATTACGACGGCCTGTTCGGCAACCCGGCGACCAAGATCCACCCGTCCACCTATCTCATCGTGCTGCTGCTTGCCTGGCGCTCCTGCACCTTCGGCAATCCGGTCGGCTATCTCGTGCATGTCGCCGACAGGCGGCCGGCCAGCGCACTGATGGCCGCCATCTCGATCGTGCTGCTGTTCGTCGTCATCGCCAGGCAGCGTCCCGGCATGGCCGGCATGATCGATACGTTCGTGGCCGCGGCACTTCTGGTGCTGATGCTCAGCGAGGATGACGAACGGACATTCGCCGGGCTGCAGACCGTCATTCACGTGGTCATGACGGCGAATGCGTTGCTTGCGCTTTTCGAGTTCGCCACCAAGACGCTTATTTTCCCCTATCGCCTCGACGGCGTGGCGTTTACCACCGATCTGCGCTCGAGCGCGCTGCAGGGGCATCCGCTTGCCAATGCCATGGCGACAGCGATCTACGTGCTTGCGCTGCTCTCGGGTGCCAGATCCCTGTCGATGCCTGTGCGGATAGGGCTGATCAGCCTGCAATGCGCGGCACTCGTCGCCTTCGGCGGCCGCACGGCGATGGTGACGACGGTGGTGCTCGGCGGCTGCTATCTGCTTTTTCAGGGCATCACCAAATTGCGCCGGGGCCGCGTCAACTTGCTGGGTGCAGCACTGGGCTTCATGCTTGCCGCGCTGCTGCCGGTCGTCATCGTCGTGGCGGCATATTATGGCTTCTTCGACGCGCTGCTGGAGCGCTTCGTGTCGGACAGCGGCAGCGCCAATGCCCGCGTCGAGATGTTCGAGCTCTTCAAGTATCTGGAATGGCGCGATCTGATCGTTGGGCCGGATGTCGACCTAGTCGACAGCCTGCGCCGCATCAACGGTCTCGAACAGGGCATCGAGAACCCGATCATCCGCACGATCGTCTATCAGGGCGCCTTCTTCACCCTTTTGCTGACGTTTGGCTTCGTGCTGTTCCTGTTTGAGGTGGCGCGTCGCTGCCACGCCGGCATCTGGCTGCCGATGCTGGGCTGGATCATCCTGATCAACACCTCGGAAAGCGTCGCGTCGAAGACGACGCTGCTGACCAAATTCGTGGTGCTGGTTCTGGTGCTTTACCGGCCGGCGCGAGCGGTGGTGCGGCAAAGGGCGCAGCCGGCGCAAACATAGCGCTCTACGGCGGATGCCGGGATGGCAGGTGCCTATTCCGGCATAATCAGGCCAAGCGCCTCAACCATCGCCGGGTCCAGCGCCCGCGTGCTGTCGTCCATCATGCCCATGCCGTCGAAGAGATCCCAGAAGGCCCAGGGGAAGCCGAACGACTCGGCGCTCTGCCTGACATCGGCGATGTAGCGCGCGCGATCCGGGTTGGGCGCGGCGACGTAGCGGGCATCGGTGCGCAGCGCGCCGAACTCGCCCATGATGATCCGTTCCGGCGCAAGGCCGTGGCCGTCGGCCCAGGCGCGAGCCTCGCCAAGATATTTGTCGACAAACCAGCGGTCGGGCCGGGCGTCGAAATAGACCTTCAGCACGCGCTCGGTTTCGGCATAGGCGGCCTGCTTGGCCTCTTCAGGGGTTTCGGTGTCCTGCGCCATACGTGCCCTGACCGAGGCCAGCGTCTGTTCCAACGAGCCGGCGGATGCCGGCCACGGCACATTGTTGAGCGACCGGTAGACCGGCTCGCGCATCCAGGGTGCGCCCTGATGGCTGAACAGATAGGGCTCGTAGAAGTGGAAGGTGAACAGGATCGGCTCGAACGGCGCCAGCGGCGCCGGATCGAGCGCGGTCAGTCCGCTCACCATCGAGCCGCAGCCGCCGGTGACGACTAGCGGCAGGGTCGCGGCCGACGCCCTTGCCGCGGTCAGGAGTGAAAGCTGGATCTGCGACCAGACGTTCGACGCGCAGGACTGCGCCGGCTCGTTGACCGGCTCGAGCGCCACCCTGCCAGGCTGGAAGCGCTCCAGCCTGCCGGCAAGCTCGCCAACCAGTGCGCGATAAAGATCGAAAGCGGGTGCCGCGGTGCTGGAGACCATGCGGTCGGGGTTCCAGTAATGGGTGGCGCCATTGGCCTGCACGTTGACGATGATGCCGAGGCCGGCGTCGAGCGTGGCGGTGACGGCCGCGTCCAGCATGTCCAGCAACTTGCCGCGCGTGGCGGCGTCGGCGGCCAGGAAAGGACCGGGATCGACGGGCAGACGGATGAAATCGAGCCCGGTCCTGCGCAGCCGACCAAGGTCATCTGGGGTCGGCACCGGCCGTTGCGACTGGAAGGGCGGCCAGTCATAGTCGGTGCGGGGTGCGGGAAATTCGCGCGTCAGCGAGAACCAGGGCCAGGCGTTGATGCCGCGCCGAAACTGCGGCCCGGCGGCGCGGGCGGTTGGCGCGATCGGGAGCGAGCCAAGGGCCGCCGCCGTGGACAGCGCCGTCCGCAGCACCCGCCGGCGCGACCAGCCTCTCATACAGTTCCGTGCGATGCGTGATCCATCGCGGTGGTCTTGGCGGCGGTCACGCCGAGCAAGCGGTAGGCTTCATTTTCATAGGCAAGCAGGACATCATCCCAGCGGAAGGCTTCGCGGGCGCGCGCCCTGGCGGCAACGCCGCAGGTCTTGACCAGGTCATCATCGTCCAGCGCCTGCTGCATCCGCTCGGCGCAACTGTCCTTGTCGGTGAAGTAGATCGCGGCCGCTCCCGCGGTCCACCTGTTGTAGGGATTGTCGTGCGCGATCACCATGTTGCCGGCCGCCAGCGCCTCGACCAGCGACGGGTTGGTCCCGCCGACCGTGTGGCCGTGCAGATAGGCGCGGGCGTGGTACCTGAGTGCCTTCACCGTTGCCTGGTCGTAGATGGCGCCCGGCAGGACCACCGAGCCGTTCGCCGCCTTGCGGATGGCGGCATGGTAGGGGATGTCGTCGGACAGCGTTCCCAGCACCACCAGCTTCATGTCGCGCTTGGCGGAGCAGAAGGCTTCGACGATCGGCAGGATGTTGTTGTCGGGTTCGATGCGCGCGATCGAGACCAGGTAGCGCCCGGGCTCGAGGCCGAGTGCCCGCACCGGCGCTTCCGGCGCCGATGTCACCGGATCGGCGCCATAGGCGATGGTGGCGATGGCGCTGCGCGGCCGGCGCGTCGCCAGGTGATCGGCGATGGCGGGATGATCGGCGACCAGCCGATGCGAGGCCCACGCGCCGATCCATTCGTTGAGCCAGAACCAGGTGCGCGCCGCCATGCCCCATTTGGGGCGGCGCCACTCGATGCCGTCCATGTTGGTGAATATCTTGCGCCGCTTCAGCCTGAGCCAGGTCAGGAAGATCGCGCCATTGTAGCCGAGCACCAGGCAGACGCCCGGCCGGCTGGCGGCGTCGCGGACGCATTGCCAGTCGAATTCCAATGTCGCGCGCGGCCCCTTGGAGGCAACCTGGATGTGAATGAGCTCGATGCCGCGCCAGGTTTCGCTGCGCACCCGCTGGTCGATCCGCTCGACCTCATCCTGGCAATAGACGGCGACCTTCCAGCCTCGCCCGACAAGAAACAGCGCCAGTCTTTCGGCAAAGGTTTCAAAGCCGCCATGGGCCGCGGGTATGCCGCGGGTCCCCAGGATCAGAATGGCGGGCGTCTCTGGCTTCATGGCTGGTGGCACTTTCGGATGCTATATATTAGCTGCTGCTTAATTTTTAGGAAGCAGGTGGCAACTTCCATGCCATCCGCCGATTTTCGGCGTACTGGTGGGTGATCATCGCGTGGGGTTGTAAAAAAACGGTGTTGAACCCGGTGGTTGTTTCATTCTCGGTCAACCCTTCTGTGCGTAGCTGTATCGAAACGAGGCATTGCCAGGGTCGTGCGGCCGATAGCCGGGCATATCGAACTGATAGCCGGGCATATCGAACCAGGCATGATTCTTGCGGCAAGGATTCTGCACACCCTCGTCGAGCGCGATGGTAGCAGCACCTGGCGGGATACAAAGATGCGGATTGCCTGTGTTCATCAGGGCTATGAACTCTATGGTTCCGACCGCAGCTTCGCGGAGAGCGTTGCTGCGTTGCGCGCCGCGTTTCCGTCGGCTGACATCGAGGTGGTCTTGCCGCGCAGCGGGCCGATCGTACAGATCCTGGAAACGCATGCCAGCCGCATCGTCTTTGAACCGCTCTGGGTGCTGAGGCGTCAGGCCATAGCGCGCCTTGCGACGGTCGAGATGGCGCGATTGCCTATTGCCGTGTTCAGGGCGTGGCGGCGCCTCAGGGAATGCGACCTCGTCTATGTCAACACCTCGATCGTGGCCGACTATGCGCTGGCCGCGCGCTTGCTGCCTCACAAGGCCGTCCTGCACATCCACGAAATCCCCGAAGGCGCCATGCGCAGGATACTCGTCGGCCTGATGCACTGGAGCCATGCGGATCTGATCTTCAACTCGCGCGCAACGCGCGCCGCGTTCGGCGATCCCAAGACCGCGCGCACGCATGTCGTCTACAACGGCGTTGCCGGGCCGGCGGCGGTCGAACCGACCACCTATGACGGCAAGCGCCCGTTGCGTGTGTTGCTGCTCGGCCGCATCAACCGGATCAAGGGGCAGGAGGTTCTGCTGGAGGCGATCGCCTCGATGCCGGCAGAACTCCAGTCGAGGATCGAGGTGCGGCTGGTCGGCGGCGCCTTCGAAAGCACCGAGCGTGAGCGCGCTTTGGCCGAACTGGTCGAGACGATGGGCCTCACCGGGCGCGTCAATGTCTTGCCCTTCGTGCCGGACCCTTCGGAGCACTATCGCTGGGCGGACATCGTCACCGTGCCGTCGCGGCGTCCGGAATCGCTGGGGCGCGTCGCCATCGAGGCAATGGCCTATGGCCGGCCGCCGCTGGTGTCGGCGATCGGCGGGCTGGTGGAAGTGGTCAGCGACGGCGAGACCGGCTGGCATGTTCCGCCCGGCGACGCAGCAGCCCTTGCCGCGAAATTGCAGGAGATCATCCTCGCCCCTGAGGCCTGGCGCGGTTTTGTCGCCGCGGGCCGAGCGCGCTACGAGGCAATCTTCAGCGAGCCGGTCGCGGCCGCCGCGATCGCTGCGATCGCCGCCGACAAGCTCAAGACGACCATGGCGCGACCGGGGCGGGCGCGGGCCACCCGCCAAGCGGAGACACGGCCGTGAAGTTTGCGTTCCCGAGCCATCTGGTTCGACGCCTCGTGCTGATGATCGGCGGCGAGGCGATGCAGAGCGGCTTTCACTTTGCCCTCAACATCATGCTGTTGCACATGCTGTCGGCGCAAGGCTACGGCCTCTTCGCCATTGGCATGGTGATGGGCGGCGTCGGCCTGTCCTACATCAGGTCGCTCACCGCCGTTCCCGCCAGCATCTGGATGAGCAAAAGCACCAACAGCGCCGGCGTCGATGCCTATGACGTGGCGTTTGGAACGGCAGCGCTGATCGTGGCGTTGCTGATGGCCGTCGGTACAGCTGTTCTGATGCATCTGCTTGGCGATCCAAGCGGAATTGCCGCCGGCTGCTTCGTCGGCGCCTGGTCGTTGCGCAGCCATATGCGCACGGCTTTCTTCGCCCGTCGCCAGCAGGTGGTCGTTTCCATCAGCGACGGCGCTTTTACAATCGCCGGCATTGTCCTGACCGGGCTGACGATCTGGAAGGTCCAGGACCCGCTGCAGACTGTGTTCTATGCACTTGCCGCGGCAAATGTGTTCGGCATTTTCGTCCTGGTCCGACTGGCTCGGCGCACACTTCGCATCAGCTTCCGCATGCCGACGCGGCGACGCTATATCGGGCTCTGGCACCAGCTGCGCTGGTCGGCGTTCAGCGCGACCACCACCAACATCCAGGGGCAATGTCTGGCGCTGCTGGTCGCTGGCATTGCCGGGCCTGCCGCCTACGCGCCGCTGGCGGCGGTCCTGGTACTGTTTGCCCCGCTGCGCATCATCAGTCTTGCTTTCGTCAACATGACGCAGCCGGATCTTGCCAGGCTGATGCGCAACAACGAAACAGGCCGTGTCTGGGCGCAGGCAAAGATCTGGGCGCTCGTCATGGGGCTCGGCGGGCTGGTTTATGGATGCGCCATCATGTTCGTCCTGCCGATGATAAAATCCCAGGCCCTCCAGGACGCCTCGGTCGGATTCATCGGGATTTTCGTGATCGCGAATTTTGTCCCGATCATGCTCTATATCATGCCCCGCATCGTGCTTGAGATACTCGGCGATTTCCGGATCGTCGCGTTCACCACGCTGGGCGGGGCGGTCGTCGGCCTGGTGCTGATCGCGATCCTGCTGGCGATTGCGTCGCCGCCGTGGGCGCTGGTGGGTTCCGCCATGTCCGAGATCTTCGTGCTCGCGGCATCATGGTATTTCGCACATCACCGCATATGGAATCTCGAGCATCCGGATGAGGCGCGCGACAGCCGATTGGGTTCGTGGCGGCGGGCGGTCTCGTTCGCGACGGCAAAACGATAGGAGAAGATGAAGATATGGCAGGCCAGGCAGTGCAAAGTGCTGCGGCGACCGGCTTGCCCGAAGGGCAGGTCCCCAATCCCGCAACCGTCGCCGCGAACCACGCCTATACGGCGCGATTGCACACCAGCCTGGAAGCGGCCAGGCCGCTCTGGCTGCGCTACGAGGCGGACGGTGTGTGCACCGCCCACCAGCACTATGCGTGGGCCGAGGGAATCGTCGCGCGGCTGATGCCGAAAGGTGCGGACGTGCTCATCGTGGAGGTGAACGACGCCGCAACGGGCGCGCCCCGTATGCTGGTGCCGCTGATGCGGCGAGCGGCCTTCCGCCATCGAGTGATCGAATGGCTGAGCTGTGGCGTTTGCGACTATTCGGCACCGCTGCTGGCCGATGCGAGCCCGTGGACGCGGCAATCCGCACAGGCCGCGTGGGCCGCGGTGCGTTCCGTGCTGCCGCCGGCGGACCGCATCAACATCACGGGAATTCCGCAATTGATCAGCGGCGTCGCCAATCCGCTGGCCTTGCTCGCGGCTACGCGCGATTCCCTCCATACCAGCTTCGGCCTCGCTATCGACGGCGACCCGGAAACCGTCCTCAAGCGTCTATGCAGGCCATCCTTCGTCAAGGCCTTCAACAAGGACTGGCGCCGGATCGAACGGCTCGGCGGCGTGGAACTGGTCGAGGCCAACACACCGGCCCTGGTGGAGCTCATCTTCGGCAGCCTGGTGCGGATGCGGCTCAGCCGCTTTCGCGAATTGGGCCGTTTCGACCTGCTGACGCAGGGGACGGTTGTCGATTTCTACCGAAACGCCGCTCTCGACGGGCTCTCGGATGGATCGGTGCGGCTCTTCGGGCTGCGCGTTGGTGAAGCTCTGATCGCAGTCCAATACCTGCTGGTTCATCAAGTTACTGTTCATGCTCTGCTGATATCAATCGACCAGGGCGCGGTGCCCAACGTCTCACCGGGACTTCTGATCATGGGCAAGTTGATGAGCTGGGCGCGCGAGAAGGGTTTCGACTATTTCGACCTGTCGGTAGGCAACCAGAGCTACAAGGAACATATGGGCGCCACGGGTTCGGCCCTGCGCGAGCTTTGCCACGGGATCACGGTGCGGGGCAATGCCGTGAGCACCGCCCTCGAGGTCCGCAACCGGACCGAGGTGTTCGTGCGCTCCAAACCTCGGCTGCTCAAGACGATCCAGGGATTGATGCGGGGTTTGCGGCGCTTGCGTGGAGGGCCGGAATGACAGGACAAGCACGTGGCAAGCCGGGCAATGCAAGTGGTTGCGATGACGGACGATGGGCCGGTTTTTCCGATTGCCGCCAGCGCCGGCGCCGGCGCGTGCTATACGGCGCGGCTGCACACCAGCTTTGAGACCGTCAAGCCGCTCTGGCTGCAACACCAGGCGGATGGCGTCTGCACCGCCCATCAGCACTACGCGTGGGTCGAGGGAATCGCCGCACGGCTGATGCCCAAAGACGCGGACCTGCTCTTCGTCGAGGTGAGTGACGCAGCGACGGGCGCGCCGGCCATGCTGCTGCCGCTGATGCGGCGCCGGGCCCGCGGCCACCACGTGATCGAATGGTTAAGCTGCCGCGTGTGCGACTATTCGGTGCCGCTGCTGGCGGATGCGAGAGCGTGGACCAGGCAGAGTGCCGACGCCGTCTGGGCGGCGGTCCGTGCCGTGCTGCCGCCGGCCGATCGCATCCATATCGCGGGAATCCCGCAGCAGGTCCACGGCGTGGCCAATCCGCTGGCGCTGCTTTCGGTGGCGCGCGGTTCCATCCAGATCACCTCCGGCCTTGTCCTGCATGGCGAACCGGAGACGCTCATCAAGCGCATCTGCAAGCCGTCCTTCGCCAAGACCTTCCACAAGCAGTGCCGCGCCTTCGAACGGCGTGTCGGCCTCGCTCTGGTCGAGGCCGACACGCCTGATCTGACCGAGGAGCTTTTCGACACGCTGCTGGAACTGCGGCTGAAGCGCTTTCGCGGGCTTGGGCGTTTCGACCTCCTGACGCAGGCCCCGGTCGTCGACTTCTACCGCCACGCGGCGCTGCGAGGCCTGTCCGACGGATCGGTGCGGCTGTTCGGGCTGCGCGTCGGTGAAGCCTGGCTCGCCTCCATCTACGTGCTGGCCAGAAAAGGCACGCTTCACACTCTTCTGCTCGGCATCGACCAGAACGCGGTCGCCAATGTCTCACCCGGCCTGACGATGATGGGCAAGCTGATGATGTGGGCGCGCGGACAGGGGTTCGACTATTTCGACCTGTCGGTCGGCAGCCAGGGCTACAAGGAACATATCGGTGCCGCGAGCTCGGTTCTGGCCGAGATTTGCGAACCGATGACGCTGCGGGGCAGGGCTGCGAACGCAGCCATTTTGTTAAGCAGCCGGACCGAGCTTTACGTGCGCTCCAATCCGCGGCTGCTCAAGGCCGTCCGGAGCCTGATGAGCCGCTTGCGGCGATTGAAGGACTGAAGCTGGCCGCATTCGAACTCGCGGAGCCCGCCAAGGCGGCCGCGCCTGACCGCCCTGGCAAGGACGTTCTCGCTGAGGACATTTCAGGGGTGGCTTGACAAAGCACTGGTGCATGCCCCACTTGCCGCGGCCATTTGGGGCTTTGGGGATTTCGATGAAAAAGACTTACGAAAAGCCGACGCTCAACAAGCGTCAGCAGCTCTCGCGCGTCACAGCGGTGTTCGCCGGGTCGGCACCACAACCAACCTGACAGGCTAACAGCCGTTCGGCGATCGCGACCATCAAACCCGCCGCCGCAAGGCGGCGGTTTTTTTGTCCTCTGATCCCGGTACAAAGCGTATGATCTCGAACAATTTCGGGAACACCGCATATCGATCCGTTCCAGCATCCACCGGCGCGTTGCTCAATCGCCTGAGATCGTGGACGGCGACAAGAACAAGCTCCTGCTGGGGGCGTTCATGCGCCTGTAGCCTTGCCCAGCAAACCAACGCTTCACATCGCCTCCGACTCGAAAAGCAGCATCATGGCATCGTCGTCTTCAGGCGCGTATTTGCGCCGGTCGACGGCGCAGGCCTTGCCGATCTCGCTGGCAAATGCCGCACGAATGGCGTCCAGGCTGTCGAAATAGAGGGTCGCGACGAGGTAGGGCATCTCGCCCGGCGACAGGTTCACGATCGGCCGCTTGCTGACATCATAGCGCCGCAGGCCGGGAAGCTGTTTTGCGAGCGGCAGATGGATGTCGAAATAGTGCCGGTCGAAGGCGGCCGGATCGGCCGGTGTTTTGTAGATGACAAGCATTTTGGCCATGGGGTGCTCCCTTTGTCTCGCATGATCGGCGCTGCGATGTTCGTTGGCGCCACACCAGTGTCGTTCGCGAAGAGCGGATTTCGACAAAGGGGGCGGATTTTTCGCAAGACCGACAGCATGACGCCGTCCCCTGGTGATATTTCGCGCACCGCCTCGCCTGCCGATAAGCAGCTGATGTGCGGTCGCGTGGGCGATTTATGAAAAGCCGACGCTGAGCAAGCGTCAGCAACTCTCCCGCGTCACGGCGATATCGATCCCGTCAGCAACCTGACAGGCAAATCGCCGTTCGACGATCGCGATCATCAACCCGCCGCCGCAAGGCGGCGTTTTGCATGGCCCAGGTGCAGCAGACGGCACCGCGCCACCGCGCACAATATCAGCCGTTTGCACCGAAATTGACAGGAGATCGCGTCTCCGTCATCCTTGAGCCCAGTCGCCAGGCTGCGGACAGCGGCCGCGTTGCGCGTCAGGGCGACCGAGGGCAGTGTCATGGTCAGTCCCGTCATCGGCCAGAATTCCAAGCGCGCCGCAGTGCGCAAGGCGCTCGACCGCCACAAGGTCTACATCACCGCGCAGAGTTTTTCGGCCGGCACCTACCAGGCCCGCGTCCTGGTCGACGGCGAGGCTTACTGGGTCGACGAATTCCGGTTGAGCCAGCTGCAGCAAGGGCTGTCACCGGCGGAGCTCGAGTTGACGCCGGCCACCGACGATTGAGAGCGTGACTGGCTTGTTCCTGGCCGCCGTGCTTCGCTCCTGGTCATGACAACTCCACCAAAACTCAAAGCCTATCGCGCCAAGCGCGAATTCACCAAAACGCCGGAACCGGCCGGTGGGCTCATTGCCGGCGACGGCAACCGCTTCGTCGTCCACAAGCACCACGCTACCGCAGACCACTATGATCTGCGCCTGCAGGTCGGCGATGTGCTGAAGAGCTGGGCGGTGCCGCGCGGGCCTTCGCTCAATCCGGCCGACAAAAGGCTGGCGGTCCAGACCGAGGACCATCCGCTCGAATATATCGACTTCGAGGGCGTCATTCCCGAGGGCGAGTATGGCGGTGGGCCGATGATCGTCTGGGATACCGGCACCTGGGCGCCGATGGACGACGTCGAAAAGAGTTTCAAGACCGGCGCCTTCAAGTTCCGGCTGGCCGGCGACAAGCTCAATGGCGGCTGGATGCTGACCAGGCTGAAACCGAAACCCGGCGAGGATGCTGAGAAGAAAAACTGGCTGCTGTTCAAGGAGCGCGACCTTGCCGCCGACACCGCGCTCGACATCCTCACAGCGCGGCCGGAAAGCGTCAAATCCGGATTGCGCATCGAGGAGCTGGCGGCGCCGGCGAAACCGGCCGCCAAACCCGCACCCAGGCAGGGTTCGCTGAAGCCGGGCACGCTGCCGGGCGCGTTCAAGGCGCCGGCACTCAGCCGCATCGAGCCGCAGCTGGCGACGCAGGTGCCAAGACCGCCGGACGGCGAGGACACCAAGGGCAGTACAGGCGAGGTCTGGCTGCATGAGATCAAATTCGACGGCTACCGCACCATGGCGCATTTGAGCGACGGTGTGGTCAAGCTGATCACCCGTGGCGGCATCGACTGGACGAAGCGTTATGGCGACCTGCCACATGCCTTCGCCAAGCTGCCGTGCCGCGATGCCATAATCGATGGCGAGATCGTCGTGCTCGACGCCAAGGGCATCAGCCGCTTCGCGCTGCTGCAGGATGCGCTGGCCGAGGGCGCCGGCAGCAGGCTGCACTTCTACGCCTTCGACCTTCTTTATCTCGACGGCTGGGACCTGACCAAGGCGCCGCTCATCCGGCGCAAGGCGCTGCTGGCGCAGATGCTGTCCGGCCTCGGCGCCAATTCCGCCATCCAGTTCTCCGATCATGTCGAGGGCTCGGGGCAAGGGCTCTACGACCAGGCGTCGGAACTCGGGCTGGAGGGCGTCGTCTCCAAGCGCGCCACCGCGACCTACCAGAGCGGCCGCACCAAGAGCTGGACCAAGACCAAGGCGCTGCAAAGCGGCGTTTTCGTCATTGCCGGCTACACCACCTCGGACGCGGCGGAGGGGCTGGCAGCCCTCGGGCTTGCCGAATTCGAGGATGGCGAATTGCACTATCGCGGCAAGGTCGGCACCGGCTTCGACAGCGAAACCGCTGCCGAGCTGCTTGCCCGGCTGGAGCCGCTCACATCAGGCGCGTCCGCACCGGAAGGCGCGCCGCGCGAAATCATGCGCGAGATGAACTGGGTCAAGCCGCTGCTCTCGGCCCGCATCCACTACGCCAACCGCACATCGGACAATGCGCTGCGCCACGCGGTGTTTCGCGGCTTGCGCGATGTCGGCCTGTCGACGCCGGTGTCCTCGACACGCAAGCGGCTGATCTCAGAGGCTGATCTCGCCACCATTTGGGTGACCAACCCGACGCGGCGGCTGTTCGGTAAGACCGGGCCGACCAAGCTCGACATCGCCGTCTACTACGCACTGGTCGGCGACTTCATGCTGCCGCACATCCTTGGCCGACCGGTGTCGCTGGTGCGCTGCCCGACCGGCCTGCCGAAGGACTGTTTCTTCCAGCGCCATGCCTTCACCGGCATGCCGCCCTCGGTGGTGACGTTCGAGGCGACCAATTCCGAGGGCGAGACCAAATCCTACCTCTCGGTCGAGGGAGCAAAAGGGTATCTGGCGCTGGCGCAGTTCGGCGTCGTCGAGTTCCACACCTGGGGCACGCATCGCACCAGCCTCGACAGACCCGACCAGATCGTCTTCGACCTCGACCCGGGCGAGGGGATCACCTGGCGCGAAGTGGTCGAGGCTGCGGTGCACATCAAGGGCGAACTGGAGGGGCTGGGACTGGTGCCCTTCGCCAAGACGTCCGGCGGCAGCGGCATCCACATCACGGTGCCGGTGACGCGCAAGCAGAACTGGAAGAAGCTTCACCAGGCGACCAGCGCCATCGCAACGCATCTGGCGGCAACCGCGCCCGATACCTTTACCACCACAATGGGCAAGGACAATCGCAAGAAGCGCATCTTCATCGACTACCACCGCAATGCGCGCGGCCACACTTCGGCGGCACCTTACTCGCTGCGCGCTCGGACCAACCTGCCGGCCTCGACGCCGGTGAGCTGGAGCGATCTCGAATCCATCGATGCGCCACAGGATCTGAACTATTCCTCGCTGCCGGGCTTGCTGGCAACGTCGGGCGATCCATGGGCGGAGATCGAGGACTTTGCGCGGGATTTGCCGGTGTTCGAGGGGGCGAGGTAGATCATTCGTGATGGCGCGACCCTCTCACATTCGTCATCTTAGGGTCTGCGCCGCGTCGCTTCGCTCCTTGCTCCGGCCTAGGATGACGAAGGGAAGGACGGCCACTTCCTCAACCTCCATCGACGCTTCATACAATTTGAATTATCCTCCCGTCCGCGACCCCTTCGGCGAGCTAAAAGATTTCGTCAGGGATTTTCCTGTATTGTGCGGGGTCGGTGTAGGATTTGCGCAAGCTCGTTCGTCCTTCGGACGAAAAGCGCTGCAGAGAGCATGATCCCGAAAAGTGGGAACCGGTTTTCGGATAAGATCATGCTCAAGCTAAAATGTCAGTGCGTGGCCGCGTAGGAGTGTTTCATGGCGCCCAGGGCAAGTTGGAAAGGTTACCTCAAACTCAGCCTCGTGAGCTGTCCGGTGCGGCTATACCCCGCCACCAGCGCGAGCGAGCGCATCAGCTTCAACCAGCTGCACAAGAAGACCCACAACCGCATCAACATGAAGCCGGTCGACCCGGAACTCGGGCTGGTCGAGCGCACGGATCTGGTCAAGGGCTACGAATACGAGGACAAGCAGTACATCATCATCGATGATGCCGACCTCGACGCGGTGCGCATTGAATCCAACCATACGATGAACATCGAGGCCTTCGTCGACGAGGGCGAGGTCGATGTCATCTACCAGGATGCGCCATACTATCTGGCGCCCGACGGCGCGATGGCCGAAGAAACCTTCGCCGTGCTGCGCGAAGCGATGCGCAAATCCGGCAAGCTGGCGATCGCCCGCCTGGTGCTGTCGAGCCGCGAGCGGGTGGTGACGATCGGCGCCCGCGAGAACGGCATGTTCGTGTGCACATTGAGGTACCCGAACGAAGTGCGCGGCACGGCTGAATATTTCGGCAACATCCCGGCCGGAAAACCCGATGCCGAAATGCTGCAGCTCGCCGAAGCGCTGATCAAGCAGAAGGAAACCACCTTCGATCCGAAGAACTATGAGGACCGCTACGAGGCGGCGCTCATGACGATGATCCGCGAGAAGCTGAAAGGCCACAAGCCGATCATCGCGGCGGCACCCGAGCGCGGCAATGTCATTAATCTGATGGATGCGTTGAAGGCGAGCCTGTCGCAATCGAAGCCGCCGGCCAAGTCGAAGAGCAAGGCCGACGAAGTGGCGAAGCCAGCCGCGAAGAAGGTGGCAGCGGGTGGTGCTGCTGAAAATCCGCTGAAGGCCAATCTGCTGAAGGCGGTCGGCAAGAGCAAGAAATGACGGCACCGGCCGTCCCGAGGGCCGTCTTCGGCACCATCGGCGCGCTGGCGGCGTTTCCGCTCAGGCTGGCGGCACGCGAGGTCGAGCGCCAGCACGGCCAGCTGCGGCGCGGCGTCACCAGGCGCACCACGCATGTCGTGTTCGGCCGGACATTGTTGGCCAAGGCCGGGCTCTCCAGGAACGGTGATGTCGAGATCGAGCGCCGTGTCGCCGCCGAGCGCGGAGCCGCGCACAAGCTCCTCAGCGAGAACGGTTTCCTGCGCCTGCTCGGGTTGATGAAGGCGCCGGAGGCGTCTTCGCTGTCCAGGCAATCGCTGATCGAGCAATCGCGGCTATCGGGCGCCGACCTCGACCTGTTGTCGCTGTTCGATGCCTTCGAGCATGACGCAGAACCCTATTCCTTCCGCGACCTGATCCTGGCGCGCAAATATGCCGGGCTCATCGCCGGCGGTGCGACATGGGGTGCGATCGCGCGCTCCGTCCATCGCTCCGGCCCGGTGGCGTCGCTGACCGCGAAGTCGCTCAATGTCGGCTCGCAGCATGGGCGCGCCGACGCGATCTATCTCGAGGGTGGGCAGAGCGAACTCGACGGCCAGTTGCTGTTCGATCTCGGAACAGCCGGGGCAGAGGGCGACGACACGCTGGAAGAGCTCTTCGCTGAAGCGGAAGCGGCGGAGGAGGGCGGCGACCATGAAGGCGCTGCCGCACTCTACCAACGCTGCCTGGCCATCGACCCGAGCGATGCGATCGCCGCCTTCAACCGCGCCAACTGCCTGCGCGCCGGCGGCCACGCGGCTGATGCCGCGCACGACTATATCAGCGCGATAAAACTGGACCCGGCCTTCGTCGAGGCCTGGTTCAACCTGGCAGGGCTGATGAGCGAGCAAGGCCGCGAGGCTTCGGCGCGGAGGCATTTGCAGAAGGCGATCGCGCTCGACAAGAATTACGCCGATCCGGTGTTCAACCTCGCGAGGCTCGAATTCGATGCCGGCAATCTGCTGGAGGCGCGGCGGCTGTGGGTGCGCTATCTCGAGCTCGACGCGGGGTCCGAATGGGCGAGGGTTGCAGCCAAGGGGGTTCAGTTCGTGGATATGCAACTGGCGCGGACGGCGGGGTGAGGGGGATGCTGGCGTGAAGGAACTCGGCTTTTATTGGAAGGCCGCCCCATGACCACCTTCCTCTTCGACGGCGACGACACCGCGCCCATCACCATCCTGCTCGCGCATGGCGCCGGCGCGTCGATGGATTCCCCCTCGATGACCGCCGCCGCCAAGGCACTGGCCGCGGCTGGCTTCCAGGTCGCCCGCTTCGAATTCCACTATATGGCTGCCCGCCGCTATGGCCACCGGAAGCCGCCGCCGCGGGCCGAGACGGTGAACCCGGAATATGTCAAGGCGATCGCCGATCTCAGGGCCAAGGGCGTGTCTGGTCCGCTCATCGTCGGCGGCAAGTCGATGGGCGGGCGCGTCGCCTCGATGGTCGCCGACGAGATGTTTGCCAAGGGCGAGATTTCAGGGCTCATCTGCCTCGGATATCCCTTCCACCCGCCGGCCAAGCCGGAGCAATTGCGGACAAAACATCTGGCCGGGTTGAAGACGCCAACGCTGATCTTCCAGGGCACACGCGACGAGTTCGGCACGCAGGATGAGGTTGCCGGCTATGTGCTGTCCGAGGGCATCGAGATCCACTGGCTGGAGGACGGCGACCATGACCTCAAGCCGCGCAAGAGCATCTCGGGCTTCTCCGCCGCCGATCATTTGAAGACGCTGGCCGAGGCGGTGAAGGCGTGGTCGGGTCGGATCGTTTCCTGAAGCGATGAAGATCGCCTCCTTCAACGTCAATAACATCAACAGCCGGCTGGAAAACCTGCTGGCATGGCTGGTTGTATCAAAACCCGATGCCGTCTGCCTGCAGGAGCTGAAGGCGCGCGATATGCAGTTTCCGCGCTCGGCCCTTGCGGCTGCCGGCTATGGCGCGGTCTGGAAGGGCGAGCCGACCTGGAACGGCGTTGCGATCCTGGCGCGGGGGTCGGAACCGGTGCTGACCCGCGATACCTTGCCCGGCGACGATGCCGACAGGCAGAGCCGCTACATCGAGGCGGCGGTGAATGGCATTGTCATCGCTTGCCTCTATGCGCCGAACGGCAATCCGCAGCCGGGACCAAAATTTCAATACAAGCTGGCGTGGCACGAGCGGCTGGAGGCGCACGCCGAACAGCTGCTCGACACCGGCCTGCCGGTAGTGCTGGCCGGCGACTACAACATCGTGCCCGAGCCACGCGACATCTATGCCACCCGCTCCTATGACGACAACGCGCTGGTGCAGCCGGAAAGCCGGGCTTCCTTCGCCGCCTTGCTCGCGCAGGGCTGGACGGATGGCCTGCGCAAGAAGCATCCGCAGGAGACGCTCTACACCTTCTGGGATTATCGCCGTAACCGCTGGCCGCGCGATGCCGGGCTTCGGCTCGACCACATCCTGCTGTCGAAGAAACTGGCGCGGCGCCTGACCGCCGCGGGCATCGACCGCGACGTGCGCGGTGAGGACGGCGCCAGCGACCATGCGCCGGTGTGGGTGGAATTGAAGTAAGGCGACCTTCAAGCCTCTGCGGCCGCGGTCTCCTTTTGCTGCCGCCAGCGTCGTCTGTGCAGCGACGTTAACGCAGGCTAGTCTGTTGCAAAGTGCTCCAACGCAGCCGGTTTGCCCATGATCACCAACAAGACCTGTGGATCGAGGCCCCATGTTTGACCTCGGCCCTGTCGGGATCGTGCTTGCCATCGTGGTGCTTGCGGCTGCTGCTGCCGTGTTCCGGTTGTTGTGGCAGAGGCGCAGCCGCCGCAAGGGGCGGCGGCTGGCCAATCCGGCTGACGATTACTCCGTTCGCAGCGATTGGAGCGGCAGCGGCGGCACTTTGAACTATTCGTCCTTCGTTTATTTCGACGTCGATCGCGACGGCAAATACGGCGTCGGAGACCGGCCGATGGCCGGGATCATGGTGCGGCTGTATGACGAGGCCGGCAAGTTCACCGCTTCAGCGCGCACCAACAATGCCGGCTTTGCCAACTTCCCGATGTCGGTGAAACGCAGAAAGGCCGCGATCCGCGCGCCGGGCAACTGGCGCTTTGCGGTTTCAGTGCCGCCCGGCTGGCACGCGAAAAGCGAAAACGACATCCAGTCCCGACACCTCCTGTCGATGCCGGGTTCGCCGGCCGGGCTGGTGTCGCACGAGATGCTGCAGCCGGTCGGGCTGGCGCCACCCCGGCGCCTCGGCGGGCGCGTTGGCGGCGACGGATCGGCGATCCTGTCGGTGTTGAGGAACGGGCAGGTGCTGGAGACGCGGCCGCTGGCGCAAGGTGCTGCCTTCAGCGTCGATCTGAGTGATGACGCCGACACGGTCAGCATCAGTGGCGGCGGCCTTGAGCGGCGGCTGGCGCTGTCGCCCTATCCGGCCGATCTCGGCCTCCTGTCGCCGCAGACCGCTTGCATTGCCGCTGACGCCGCCCTGGAAACGATCGATTTCGACGATGTGACGTCGCGCACTTTCAGGAAAATTCCGTCCGGCCATGCCGGGTTGGCGTGGCGCAACCTGAATGCGATGGCGCGCGACTACACCAAGGACAGCCAGGGCTATGTCAACGGCAACGTCTCCGGCGACCATGTGGTCTACACCAGCAGCGGGCTGCCGGCCGAATTCAGCCGAGAACAGCCGTTCGGTTTTCACTCGATCATGCTGAGCGCTGCCTGGCTGAAGTCGGAAGGGGAGGTGGCGCTGATCGAAAGCTGGCTTGGCGAGCAGCTGATCTCAAGCGATCAGGTCACGCTGTCGGCGCTGACGCCGTTGCACTACGCCCCGATGCTCAAAGCCGTAACGCGTGTTCGCCTGTCGACGAAACACTATTGGCAAATGGTGTTGGACGATCTGGTGCTGACGCGCTGAAATCAGGATATCGAGGCGCCGTTTGCCGCCGTGATCGCCGAAAGACGGCCTTTTTTCAAAAGAATAGGCTTCACATAGATCTTCTTCATTTTTAGGCTCTCCTAAAATCCCAGCTTGATGATCGCAGACTGCGGCCATCTGTCAACCCCGCGGGCTGAAGGCAATAATCTGCAATAAATCCAAAGGCTAGCGACAAAGTGCTCGGTCTGCAATTCTTTGTTTTACGCAATTCCGTCCGGAAGGCCGGCTCGATCCAGCCAGCCAGAATGCGCCGGGATTATATTGTGGGGCTGCTCGGGCCGTTTGCCGTGATGGCTGAAAGCTTGCCCTTCCTGACGAAGGTCGGCTTGGCGTAAGTCTTCTTCATCGCGGTCTCTCCTGAATCCCTTTAGCGATGATGGCAGACTGGCGACATGTGTCAACCAAGCCGGAAGGCATGCGAGCGTCGGCAAAGGCGCGAGCCCTTCGCTCCGCACGAACTGTCGGGGCGGCGGGCTCTTGGCGATAGGAGCGCGCCGCTGGTAGTCTCGACCATTGCACCATGCGGCGGGCGACCGTACGTCGCCAGGGCCACCAATAAACGCCCCGGGGGAAGAAATCCGATGGACAGGTTGGCTGACAGGCTGTTTGCGCTTCCCCTGCTGGCGGCAGCCATGGCTTGCCTGGTGCGCACATATCTGCTCCTGGGCGGCAGGGACTTCACCTGGAGCGGCATGGTGCGGATGCTGCATGGTCCGGCCACGCTGTGGCCGGTGGTGTTTCTGGCGGTGGGTGCGCTCTGCCTGCTTGGCGCCCTGTTGTTCTGGGCCGGGCTGCTGCCCGGCCGGCCGCGCCATCCCACTGGGACGCTGCTTTTCGGCCGCGACGCCGAGATCGATCCCAAGGGCCGGCCGACCTTGCGGCGCGCCTTCCTTGTCTTGCCGGTGATTGCCGTGCTGACGCTGCTGGCCGACCAGGTCTTGTGGCGGGCGCAGGGCCCGGGCGATGGGGTGGCTTCGCCAAGCCAACCCAAGGCCAACGAACCAAAAATCCCTGAACCGAAGACCAACGAGCCCAAGGGGCAGGATGTCGCCAGCGTGCCGCCGGCGCCGGAGCCAGTTGCCCCGCTGGCGCCGCCCGCTCCGCCGCCAGAGGCCGCCAATCCGCCTGCGGCACCCGTGCCGCCGACCCCGCCTGCGCTGGTGCCACCGACGCCGCCGGAGGTCGCGGTCATTCCGCCGCCCACCGTGGCGCCGCTGCCGCCGGCTCCGCCACCGCTGCCGACGCAGCCCGAGGGCCACCGCGACGCGGTCGTCTGGCTGGCGGTGGCGCCCGACGGGCACTCGATCATGAGCGCCAGCACCGACCACACGATCAAGCTCTGGGATATGGCCGGCAAGCACCTGATCCGCAATCTCGGCGTCCACAAGGATATGGCCCGCACGGCGTTGTTCATGCCCGATGGCGTCAGCGCGCTGACGGCCGGTGACGACGGCGAGATCGTGCAGCGCAAACTTTCCGATGGCGCGGTGCTGCATGTCTTCTCGTCGGGCGGCAATGGCGGCGTCAACAAGCTGGCGATCAGCCCCGACGGCAAGCGCGCCGTCAGTGGGCACGATACGGGCAACGTCATCGTCTGGGACCTCGAGAAGGGCGCGGTGCTGCACGTCATGAGCGGGCACGACTGGTCGGTCAGCGCCGTCGCCGTCTCGCCCGATGGCAAGCATGCCCTCAGCGGCAGCATCGACGGCACGCTGAAACTCTGGGACATCGAGACCGGCAAGCAGCTGCGCAGCTGGCACGGGCACGAACAAGGCACCTATGGCGCGGTGTTCACCGCCGACGAGCACCATCTTGTCACCGGCAGCGGCGACACCACGATCAAGGTCTGGGATCTCGGCAGCGGCCGTGAAGTGCGCCGCTTCGAAGGCCATGAGGGCACCGTCTATGCGCTGGCGCTGTCGGCCGACGGCAAGCACCTGGTCTCCGGCTCGCTCGATGGCACGGCGCGGCTGTGGGACATGGACACCGGCAACCAGATCGCAATGTTCGACTGCCAGACCGGCCCGATCTACGCGGTGGCCTTCGCCGCCGACGGCACGGTGCTGACCGGCGGCAACGACCGCACCATCCGCGACTGGCCGGCCACCGGCGGCGATGGCGTGGTGCTGTTTGCCGGTGCGCCGGAGTGATTTGGGAAGATCAAGCAGGTTTGTTTAATCGCTAACTAACGATTGGTCCGATAAGACGCTTGGATGAATTGGTGGATCGGCTTTTGCTGGATTGCCGGCAGTATTTGCTTTGCAGCGCTAGACCATCGCGCACGAAAACTGGCCGGCAAGCGTTGGCTTCCAGAATGGCCTTGGCGCTTGGTCACTTACTTTGCGCTTGGCGGCGTCTTCGCTGCCATAGGATACGCTCCGTTTTTCCTTTACCGACTCGGCGAGGCGGTTGTCGGTGTCTATAATCATCCGCCAACGTTGAAAATGCTGGCAGTACTCCTTGTTTTTGCGGCAGCAGCCGTCATTGCCGTCGAAATTCTCAAGTTGGCCCGCCGAACAATTTGTGAGATCAGCAGCTCGCAGTATGGCATTCAATCGATGGCAGCTGTTCGCCGCATTGCTGGCGCGTTGGTGTTGTTTGCCGTCGCCGTAGGTGTTCTTGGTGCAGGATTTCTTTTCGGTTTCTATGTTTTGCGGAGCCATTGATCGAGTGGCGAGGCCAAAAGGCGACAATACAGTCACTCCGAAATCCTTGATCGCCTCCCTCGCCATGCTATGTAAAAACCATGTCAGCTGCCAGCCTCCCAGACAAAGCGCCGCTCATTGTCATCGATCTCCAGACCGGCATGTTCGACGGCGTGCACGAGCCGCCGATCCATGATGCGCCTGATATTGTCGAGCGCACCAAGGCGGTGATCGGCTGGGCGCGGCGCGGCGGCCGCAAGGTCGCTTTTATCAGGCATGACGGACCCGAAGGCGATCCGCTGGCGCCGGGTGAGCCGGGCTGGCCGGTGTGGCCGGCACTCGGCCAGGCGGCGGACGAACCGACCTTTGCCAAATCCGTGCGCGATGCGTTCAGCAATCCCGCCTTCGGCGATTGGGTGGCCGGGCGGGGTGCGGGTGCCGTCGTCATCCTCGGCGCGCAGACCGATTACTGTGTGGCGGCGACGGTCAAGGGCGCGATGGCCAGAGGGCTCGGCGTGACCGTGGTTTCCGACGCCCACAGCACGCTGGACAATGCCAGCGAGAGCGCCGAGCAGGTCATCATCAGGCACAATGGCGAATTCACTGAAGCCGGCGTCAATCTGGTGACGACGAAGGCGCTGGTCGGCGGCTGAAGCGGCAACGAAGGTCACGGCAGGCTGTCGCTTTGCGGATCGCATAGTCGCGCCAAGCGGCTGCCGTGGTCGACGCGGACGGGGGGGGCGCATTGTTGGGATGGCTCGGGCGCCCGCGTCAACCAGGGCGGCTCGTACCGCCGCATTAGCAGCATTGCATATTGCGCGCCGGTCGAAACTTCCGCGAAAGCGGAATAGGCCGGGGCCAAAGTGCGGATTCGGCACCCGGGATTTCGGCGTGCCGCGAAACAGTTTCTCTTTTCCTGCCGCATTGACCGCCAGCCGGCGAGCGGCGACCACTGGCGCTCCAAACCAATGGATGGCGCCCTTGAAAGAACAGACGATTTTCCTCAACGCCCGGCTGGCCGACGGCTCGCTGGTCGACCTCACCGTGACCGACGGGCGCTTCAGCGCCATCATGCCGGTCCAGAAGGCGTCCTCGGCGGACCTCGCCGGCATCGACCTTGGCATTGTTGATCTTGCCATTGTTGATCTTGGGGGCCAGCTTGTCGTGCCCGCCTTCGTCGAGGGCCATATCCATCTCGACACGTCGTTCTATGGCGATGCCTGGCGTCCGCACATCCCTTGCACCAATGGTTTCGACGTGCGCGAGCGTGTCGCCTTCCAGACCAGGAATCTGGCCGCCGCCGCCCCGATGGCGGAGCGGGCGAAGAACCAGCTCGAGCTCTGCATCGGCCATGGCAGTCTCGCCATGCGCAGCCATGTCATGGTCGACGGCTCGGTCGGCCTGACGCATCTGGAAACGATCCTGACAGTGCGCGAACAGTATCGCGACCTCATCGACATCCAACTCGTCGCCTTCCCGCAAAGCGGCATCCTGGCCTCGCCGGGCACGCCGGAGCTCCTCGAAGAGGCGCTGAAGCTCGGCTGCGACCTGATTGGCGGGCTCGACCCCGCCAGCTTCGACCGCGACGTGAAGGGTCATCTCGACGTGGTATTCGGCCTGGCGCAAAAACACGGCGCCGGCGTCGACATCCATCTGCATGATGGCGGCACATCAGGCCTGTTCCAGGTCGAGGAGATCGCCGCGCGGACAAGGGCGCTGGGCATGCAAGGTAACGTCGCCGTCAGCCATGCCTATGGGCTGGGCGATATTCCAACCGACGCCCTGCTGAAAGCCGGCGAGATGCTGGCTGCCTGCGGCGTTGCAATCATGACCAATGCACCGGGCAATCACGCCTTCCCGCCGGTGGCGGCGCTCAGGGAAGCCGGCGTCACCGTGTTCAGCGGCTCCGACAACATCCGCGATTCCTGGTGGCCCTATGGCGATGGCGACATGCTGAGCCGCGCCAACATGATCGGCTACCGTTCCGGCTTCTACGAGGACCACGAACTGGCCGCCGCCTTCGACATGGTGACCCATGCCGGGGCAAAAGCGCTGGGGCTGGCGGGCTATGGCCTTGCGGTCGGCGCCAGCGCCGACTTCGTCACCCTGTCGGCGCAGCATGTGCCCGAGGCGGTGGTGGCGGTGCCCAAGGCGCGGACGGTTTATCGCCGGGGCAGGGCGGTGGCGAAGGATGGCAAGATGCTGACGCACTGACACGTGCCGCATCGCCGGCGCGTGAAAACGGCGAGCGAGAAAAATGGCCCGGCGGCCAGGTGCAAAGGGAGGCTCGCCGGGCCCGGCCGGCTTCTGGCGGTCGCCGGCCGATTTTCTATATTCGCCGTCTCTAATATTAATGCAAGCGCCGTCAAACCTCTTCGGTGGATAAAAGGCTGTCAGGCGTCAGAAGCCGACCGTTCCGGCCACCATCAGGACCAGCATGACGACCGCTGCGCTCCAGACGGCGGCCATGGACAAGGTTCTTCCGTCCAGACGAAGCCTGCGATGACCCTCGCGCGGCGGTAATTTCGACATCGCTCAGAAGCGGTCGAAGTCGCAGATGCGCACCTTCTGGACCACCCAGTGGTGATGGTGCCATTGCTTCCTGACCTTCACGAAGCAATGGCGGTCGTGATGCCTTCGCCAATGATGATCACGGTCGTGATACCGACGCCAATGATGACGGCCCATGCCCGTATCGCCGTTGTCCGTCGTGATGACGAGGCTGGCGGCTTGCGCCGGAGCGACGATCGTGGGCGACACGACGGAGATGGCGACTAGGGCCGAAAGAATGAAGTTCTTCACTATGGATCCTCCTTTATTAGTCGTTGCTTATGCCAATTCGAAAGACGGCTGTTTGTTCCGTGGGTGCGGACGCGATCAGTTTGCCGCTCTGCCATCCGCCGCCTGGATCGATCGGGCCGGTGGGGAAGACAGTGCGCGTTGATCCGAGGGCGGCTCGCTGAAGTAGAGCGAACTGCCCAGAAAGAGGAACACGAAGCCCACCGCCATCAATCCAACCATAAGCACGGCAATCGCCGTGCCCGGGCCGTGGCCTGTCTTGATGATGGTGGACCGATGGGGCATCGCGCTGTTCTCCGAATTGGGCGCCGGCTGTTGTCATGCCGGAGCCTTCGCGACAAACGACAAGCAGGCCCCGATGTTCCCTTGTCCGGGCTTCAATCGGTCACGTCGGACTTTTGCTTTTTACTGTAGGACCAAGGTCTTAGATGCCAAACGCAAAAGTCCGAGGGGCCCTGTTCAGTTCCGGCAATGTCCATTGGGCGTTCCATTATTTTAGTCAGAACTGATATAACGCTCGGGCAAAAAACTTAGCCGGCCAAGCGTCTTCGCCAAGAATTCGGGCATGGAAAATGTGGCTTTGGCAACACCCGAAGCGATTGACAACACGCCGTCACATCTCGGCGGGCCGGTCTGCGTCTCGGCGCAGGCGGGCCGCGGTTCGAACAGGGTCCTGCCGATAGTCAGGAATTCGAACTTGCAGGACTCGCGCCGGCCGAGCGGTGGCGAGATATCATGGTTCCGCACCGGCATCGCGAAGCCGAATTCACCGCCTTCGCATCCACCACGGTCGAGCCAGTATTCATCCATGTCCGCATGCTTGCCGAGGCGCTTTTGCGGTGTGCGGAAATTGATGGTGTGCCTGGCGTCGGAGACGCCGAGAAAGTGACCGGCGCCGCCGCCGATCGCGATGCCTTCGATGACCAGCAGCGCCGCATCCTTCGGGCGCAGGCCGCACAGGTCGCGCGTGGCGTCGATGACGGCGCGTCGAGACTCCCGGCTGCCCTGGATCCCGCCGATGGCGACCGTGTAGCGGCTGTTGCCCATCCGGTAGAGGATGAAGCTCAGCGTAACCAGATCGAGCCGGTCGCTCTGCCGCGTCAGCTTGATCGAGAAGGCGCCTTCGTGGCTGCTGCCTGAATGGACGGAGAGGAGCATGCTCAAGCCATAGGCATCGCGCCGCCCGTTCACCATGCCGATATCCATCGCCCGCCCGCGCCATGCCGCCTCCAGCAGTTCTCGCGACAGGCCCGCCGCCGCCAGATTGAAGTGGTCGGCCAGAAGATCGAAGCCGCGATGACCTGACAGACCAAGGGCAAAGAACTTGTAGGGCTTCTTGCGCAACAGATCGTCATTGGGGCAGCCCAGCCTATGCCGCCGCCGGAAGCTGGACAGGAAGCGGAACCATTTGAAGAAGCTCACTGGCTTCAACGCGAACCGGGTCAGGAACACCCGGGCTTGCCCGACGCCCAGGCGCCTGCAGAGGCCCAGGATCTGGCTGACGACGCCGACAGTCTCGTGCAGCCAGGCACGCTTGCTCGTTTCGATGGTCAAGATGCATCCCACACGGCTGGATCGTTCGCCGGTGGGGGTAACTCCGGGGCATTACGTGGACATTGCAGGGATGCGTGGAAGGCGCTTTATGGCGCAAGACATCAGAGTGGCTGAGTGTCGCCTGTCTCCTTCCTCCCATGTCCTGGTTCCCGGGCGCTTGTTCCCATGCCCGCCGGGCAAAGACTGGATCTGGGTTGCCGACGGCCTGGAGGTCAGCCTAGCCACCACCACAGCGCCGCAACCACGGCCACTATCGCCGCGATCGCCAGCCCCAGCATGATGTAGGAGCCCTTGATGATGTCGCGGATGATCTTCTTGATTGTTTCGCGGTCGTTGAGGTTGGGGAAGGGCTCGTTGGGCAGTGCCACGCCGAGGAACTCGCAAAGTGGGCCCCAGCCTTCGGTCACCTTGTAGACCAGCAGCTTTTGCGGCGGCACCGCCGCCTTCACCTCCTCGATATAGGCGTTGTAGCGCGCCACCGCCTTGGCGCGGTCGTCCATCACGCCTTTCAGGGTGCGGCCCCACACCAGCTTGCTCGACATGTCCCCGAATTTCCGGCCGAAGGGCGTCAGCCATTCCAGGATCTTGAACTGCCAGACAGTCTCGGTGAAATAAATCGTGTCGATCGTGCTCTCATACCATGCTTCGGCGCCGCGCGGGTGGAGCGTCAGCAACACCTTCGCGTCGGGGTAGGCGGCCATCAGTTCCTTCCACACGCAACAGCCAGGATTGTCGACGGTGGCCGTATAGTTGGCGAACACACGGTTCCAGTCGTGCTGGCTGCCCGCCGGGCTGTTGGCCACCTTGCGCCAGAAATCGAGATGGCCCTTGTTGGCCTTGTTCATGATCACTTCCTGCATGTGGTAGGAAGGCAGGCCGAGCCTGTTCAGCGCGGCAAAGGTCGACCACGTGCCAGTGCGGCCGAAACCGGCCCCGATCAGTTTGAGCGTCATTTCCCCATCCCCCGGACTTGTTTTCTTCGTTACCCCAGTCCGTGAGCATCAAATTGCTCCCGACCAGGCCGGCGCGCAACAAATTTCGAGCGCGCGTACCGGACGGGCGATCACATAGTTGCGAAGTTGCTAAAATAATGGAACGTTGTCCGCGGGTAACGGGAATTTGGCAGGGAGTCGTTTGGAACCGGGCGGTTTCGACGATTTTGGGGAACGATGTATTTTGGACAGTTTCTTGTGGGGATGTCAGCCACGGCCGTCATTGTCGCGGTCTGGACCTATATGGCCACCAGTTCTTTCTGGGAGGCATTTGCCTGGATGATCGTGACGCTGCTTGTTGTGCAGGTCGGCTACTTCGTGCTCGTCGTGAGGCTGATCTTCAGGCGCGCGCACCATGCCGCGACAAGCCAGGATCCAGTCGACGCTGTCCCGCCGCTGCATCGCGACGGTGTCTGGTTTTGAGGCCGGGCACTCGGGTTCGCTGAAACGGCCCATTCATTCGCTGTGCGCACAAGAACTCAAAGGTCGGAACCAGTGTTGACGCTTCGCGTTTTCCTGGCGTGACCGGGTGAGGCTGCCACCTCCACCGGCGCCGTTCAAGGCTCGCTCTGCTCCCGGCAGAGCGGGCCTTTTTCGTGCGGAGCTTTCCTGCGATGCTGAGACCAGCGGCCGGAACGACATGGCCTGCTCTACGTTAGCTGATGCTAAGGCAATTGAGCATATAGAGGCCGGTCCAGTCGCTGCCGGCTGCCGCCTTTCCAGATAAACGGGCGCTTGCCGTTGTGGCTGCCGTACCGCCAGCAGCTTTATGCGCTCTCCGCATTAATATCCAATCCGAATGACGCAATTTATACGCGAGGTTTTAGCCATTCTCGCGCCCGAATCTGAATATATGATCAGCACACGATCACTATTATGGCCGATCATGTGATGTTTGAATTCTGAATTTGAAATGGAACCTCATGCCGGTGATGGAGTTTCCATGCAGGGCGGAATTTGAATTCAACCTGTAGGAGATGGTTATGAAACTTTATCTTAAGAGTGCGGCGGCCGCGGTCGTCCTGATGGGCGGCATGGGCGTGGCCGTGGCGGAAAATGTCGTCGTCGTCCAGCCGGAGCAGGAGACGGTCGTTCGCGAATACGTCAAGAAGCAGCCGCTGGCGTCGGTGAACCTTCTGGGTGTCGAGCTCAAGCTCGGCTCGCCGGTGCCGGACACAGTTGAATTGCGCGAAGTGCCCAACGTCAAGTATCGCGTCGCGGTGATCAACGACCAGACCGTCCTGGTCGATCCCGATACCCATCAGATAGTTGAAGTCTTGCACTGATTGATGCTTGACGCGGGGGTGCCCGCGCCACGCCAGGCTTGCCTTGGGAAAAGCCCGCCCCGACACCGCGTCGGTGGCGGGCTTTCTTCTTGAGGCCGGCTTTATCGGCTGTTCGGCGGCTGTTTGCCCTGCGTCTTCGCATGGCAGGCTGTGCCTCGATCGCCTCGGCCTGCGCGATCGGCCGCATGCATCGGGCTGGCAAAGTCGTCCGCCAGGGTGCAGGGTTGCAGCGCGCGAACGTTCGCGAGCCGGCATATATCGATGTGCAGCCGGCCTTTCGGCCGAGACCTGAAAGCCCTTCGATGACCATCCCGCCCATCGAGACTGTTCGCGATGACGCACCCCGCATCCTGCTTCTGCTTGGCAGCGCGCCCGACGCGGTGCGTTGCGAGCCCTGGCCGAAGCAGGCGTTCAGCCGGACCGTCGCCATCAACAATGCCTGGCGAGTGCGCCCCGACTGGGATTTCCTCGTCCATTCCGGCGATTTTCCGTCGGACCGGCTGCCCCACGACGCGACCTTGCGACAGGCTCGGATATTCAGCGCCACGCAGTATGTCCCGGCGCAGAACGCCTTCGGTGGCTTCGTCTATGCCGGCGCCACGATGGCGCTGACCGCTGCCTATTGGACCATTCACAGCCAGAAGCCCGATGTGCTGGCATTCCTTGGCTGCGACATGATCTACGACCGGCCGGACAAGACGCATTTCTATGGCATTGGCCGGCCCGATCCGTTGCGCGACGACGTCACCCTGCGCAACCTCGAGGCCAAGTCGGCGCGCCTGCTTGTCCAGGCGCTGAAGCACGGCTGCCTGTGCATCAATCTGTCCGACCTGCCGCGCAGCCGGCTGGTGTTTCCCAGGCTCGCCTTCGACGCGCTTGGCGGCCTTTCGCTCGCGCGGATTGCCGACATGAAGGCGGACATTCTTGGCAGCATCCGGCTCGACAAGGCCGAAAAGGCCGAGGAGATCGAGAAGGACCTCGGCTATTTCTACGAGGACGGCATGTACTGGAACCATCTCGACGAGATCGACGAGACGTTTCTTGCCGACATCGACGGACTGTGGATGTCGGCCGTCGACACGAGGCGGGCGGGTTGAAGCCGCCGACCTCCCTGACAGGAGAGCGAGGTCGGCGCGCCGTTCAGCTCACTCGGCCGCCAGCTTGTCCTGCGTGTTCGTGTCGAAGTCGCTGGCGTCATGGCGCTCATGCAGCTGCAGGGCCGGTTCGCCGAAGGCGCGGTTGACCATGCGGCCGCGCTTGACCGCCGGGCGGGCGTCGATCGCCTTCGCCCAACGCTGCACATGCTTGTACTCCTGCACCGACAGGAACTCGGCGGAATCATTGTACATGCGGCCGAGCGCCAGCCCGCCATACCAGGGCCACACCGCCATGTCGGCGATGGAGTAGTCCTTGCCGCCGAGATATTCAGTCTCGGCCAGCCGACGGTCGAGCACGTCCATCTGGCGCTTCACCTCCATCGAGAAGCGGTCGATGGCATATTCGAACTTTTCCGGCGCATAGGCGTAGAAATGGCCGAAGCCGCCGCCCAGATACGGCGCCGAGCCCATCTGCCAGAACAGCCAGGACAGCACTTCGGCGCGTGCCGGCTGTTCGCTGGGAAGGAATTCGCCGAATTTTTCGGCGAGATAGACGAGGATCGAGCCGGATTCGAAGATGCGCACCGGTGTGGCGCCGCTGCGGTCCATCAAAGCGGGGATCTTGGAGTTGGGGTTGACCTCGACGAAGCCGCTGCCGAACTGGTCGCCATCGTTGATCCTGATCAGCCAGGCATCATATTCGGCGCCCGTGTGGCCGCGTGCCAGAAGCTCCTCCAGCATGACCGTCACCTTGACGCCATTCGGCGTCGCCAGCGAATAGAGTTGCAGTGGATGCTTGCCGACCGGCAGTTCCTTGTCATGCGTGGGGCCTGCGATCGGCCGGTTGATGCTGGCAAAGGCGCCGCCACTCGGCTTGTTCCAGGTCCATACTTTCGGCGGGGTGTATTCGGTCATCTCGGGGCCTCGTGTCTTGGGGGGCTTGGGGAAAGGATGGGCAGGTCCACCTAAAGCTAGGGCTGCGGATGGGGAAGTTCAACTTGCGTTGAACTATTGTTTTATGCCGCCGCTGCACGGAGCTTGCCCTGCTCGGGGGATGAGGTCAGCACCACCCCCCTTGCACCATCTCCCATGCGGCATAGGTATAAGAGGTATCGCGTCGCCAGAGCATTGCATCGCAGGACAAAAGCATGACCATCAATCCCAATCCGCGCTCGGTCGTTGCCGTGCGGGCCACCGTTCCCGAAGATGCCTTTACGGCCGGGGCGCTCGGCACGCTCAGGGAAGGCAGCGGCGTCGTCATTCGCAATGACGGGCTGGTGCTGACCATCGGCTATCTCATCACCGAAGCGGAGGAGGTCTGGCTGACCAGCCATGACGGCCGCGTCATCCCCGCGCACGCGCTGGCCTATGACCAGGAATCGGGCTTCGGCCTGGTGCAGGCGCTGGCGCCGCTCGGCCTGCCGGCCGTGGCGCTGGGCGATGCCGGCAAGGCCAGGATCGGCGACGCCGTCGTGCTGGCCGACGGCATTGGCCAGTCGGTGCAGGCCAGGATCGTCACCAAGCAGGAATTCGCCGGCTATTGGGAGTATCTGCTCGACGAGGCGATCTTCATTGCGCCGGCGCATCCGTCCTGGGGCGGCGCCGGGCTGTTCGGCGCCGATGGCTCGCTGCTCGGCATCGGTTCGCTGCGCCTGCAGATGAGCCGCAACGGCGAAGTCGCCGATATCAACATGGTGGTGCCGATCGATCTGTTGCCGCCGATTCTCGACGATCTCCTGACGCGTGGCCAGGTGGCCAAGCCGCCGCGCCCGTGGCTCGGCGCCCTGTCGGCCGAAAGCGACGGCAAGGTGGTGGTGATGAGCGTGACCGAAGGCGGCCCGGCGGCCAAGGCCGGCCTGCGCCAGGGCGACATCATCTCCGACATCCGCGACGGCGCGGTCGATGGGCTGGCCGATTTCTATCGCAAGCTGTGGGAGAGCGGCTCGGCCGGCGCCGAGATCCCGATGCGGGTGCTGCGCGACGGCCGCGAAACCTGGCTGCGCGTCAAGTCGGCCGACCGCGGCAGCTTTCTCAAGAAGCCACAGCTGCAGTAGGCGCGTCAGCCACGCCATGCATCCGAGACTGCTCAAGACCTTCCTGGCGGTGGCGCGAAGCCGCAACATCACGCGTGCCGCCGAGACGGTCCACCTCGCGCAATCCACCGTCAGCGACCAGATCCAGACGCTCGAAACGGAGCTCGGTGCGGCCCTGTTCACACGCACGAAGTCCGGCCTTGAGCTGACGCCGGCGGGGCTGGCGCTGAAGCCGATCGCCGAGGACCTGTTGCGGCTCAATGGCGAGGCGCGCGCGGCCGTGCAGGCTGCGGCCGGACGGACGAGCGGGCATGTGACCATCGGCGCGCTGGAGACGATTGCGTCCGCCCGGCTGGCGCCCTGGCTGCCGGCGTTCCAGGCCGGCCATCCCGACATCACCGTGCGGATGAAGGTGGCGGGCAGCGGCGTGCTGCTGCGCCAGCTGGAGGATGGCGAGATCGATATCGCGTTCTGCTTCGAGCGCCGTGATGTGGAGAAGAACGCCGCCGATGAACGCTTCGCCAGGCGCACGATAGCGGCCGAACCGCTGGTGCTGGTCGCGGCTCCGGGGCAGGGCAGCGCAGAGCATGACCTGGCAGCGCGTGCCACGCTCTCCTTCGTGGCAACGGAGCCCGGATGCATCTACCGGCACATGTTCGACACGGCCTTTGCCGAGGCGGGTGTTGCCGCACCAAAACTTGCCGCCGAAGTCGGCAGCATTGGCGCCATAGTACGGCTGGTGGCGGCCAGCGCGGGGTTGGGCCTCGTTCCACGCCTAGCCGTCACAGACGCGCTCGTGCGTGGCGATATCGTCGAACTGCCATGGCCCGGCCAGGCACAGACGGCGCCGCTGGCGATGATCTGGCGACGCCGGCGCGTCCAGCCGCCGGCGCTCAAGCAATTGCTCACTGCCGCGCGCGACACGCTGGTGCCGGTTGCGTCGCCCGACAGGACCGGTTCAGGACTTGAATCGGCTAACCGCTCCAAGGCCTTGTTTGCAAAAAACTCCTGACGGAAGCAGCGGCGGCCTAGATCAACCGGTGGCCGCCTTCGACATGCAGCGTCGTTCCCGTCGTAAAGCCATTGCCGATCAGGAAGGCGATGGCGTCGGCGATGTCGTCGGGTTGGCCGATCCGCCCGACCGGCAGCCGCTCGGCCATCGCGGCCAGCGTCTCGTCCTTACGATCGCCGGCCACCTGCGCCCAGATCGTGGTGTCGACCCAGCCGGGTGACACGGCATTGACGCGGATCGGCGCGAGCTCCACGGCCAGCGCCCGCACCAGCCCTTCGAGCGCCGCATTGACCGATGCAACGACGGAACCGCGCGCGGCCGGCCGGTAGGCGGCAATGCCGGAAACGAAGGTCATCGAACCGGTCGCTGCCAGCCGCGGTGCGCCGTGCTTGGCGAGCAGCAGCGGGCCATACAGCTTGCTCTCAACCACCTTTTGCGCTGCCTTCAGGTCAAGCTCCGGCAACAGCTGGTAGGCGCCTTCAATGTCGGCGGCGGTGCTGACGATGTGGTTGAGCCCGCCGATGCGCGCGAAAAGTGCGGCGACCTGGTCTTCCCGGGTGACGTCGACGGTCGCCACATCCAGGTCGGCTGGATTGCCCAGCGCTTCGCGCGCCTGTTGCAGCCGATCCTCGCCACGCCCGGCGATGATCACCTCGATGCCGGCCTCAAGGCAGCGCCTGGCCAGCGCCAGACCCATGCCGGAGCCGCCGCCGACGATCAGGATTTTCTGGTCCGAGATGTTCATTTCGCTCTGCCTTTTGTTTGAATGGACAAGGGCAGGGATTGGCAGTTCGGCGCGACAGAAGGAAACGGAAGAAACCGATAGCGCTATCGGAAATGCCGATGGAGTAGGGCGCCTAGTCGCCGCAAGCGGTGAAGGTGGTGCCCGGGGTCCAGTCCTTGAAGGCGATGGTCTGGCCTTCGACCGAGACGGTCTTGTGCTTTGTGCTGCCGCCCGGCTGCTTTTCGCTGCTGGTGCCTTTGCCGGTCAGCACATTGTACTCGCAGGCGCTTTCGGCATTCTCCTCCATATAGTCATAATGGTCATAGGCAAAGCCGGCGACGATGAAGGCACCGTTGCGCCAGGCGATGGTCAGCGTCATGTCGGTCCGTTCACTGCCGATCTCCATCGCCGGCAGGTAGAATTTGATCGAGCCGTTGGGCAGCATCGTCAGTTCCGGCTCGGTGTCGGAGTTCTCGTTGCCCGGGCGGTCGTAGTTGTTCCATTCGCCGAGGATCTGCCCGTGCACGATTTCAACGGGCTTGAGGTAATTGTGCTCCTTGTCCCGGAGGAAGAAGTGAACGTCCATCGGATGGCCGGGCTCTGTCTCGACCACCATGGCAAGGTCGACGGCGCCATCGCCATTGAAGTCGCCGGTCACCGCGGTGATGATTTTCCGGGTTTCGATCGGTTCGGCGAGGGCCATGGTCGGCAGCAAAAAGGCAAGGGCGAGGAGCGGAGATTTCATGTCGTATTCCCCCCGGGAGCGAGATGGCGTGCCCGAGCACGAGCATGGCAGGTATTCCGAGATTTTCTACAGCGGGGCCGGGAGAAAAATGTTCAGGTCGAGGGGGCGCGAAGGTACGCCGTACGCGCCCGACAAGTTTGCTGCCGGAAACTGACAGCGACTCGTGCCATTCTGGTCGATGACGATGGGCATGATGCCGGAGGCAGGATGACAGTGAAGACAGGGGACATGATGGCGCGAGCGACACCGAACAGGCAGGCCAACTGATGGCGCCGGTCAAAGTCGATCCCGACAAAGTCCACGAGTTTCCGGATCCCGCCAGCTTCCACGCCTGGCTCGGCAAGCACCACGCCACGGAAAGCGAAGTGTGGATCAAGGTGCACAAGGCGGGGTCGGGACTGAAGTCGATCACGCCCAAGGAAGCCATCGACGTGGTGCTGTGCTTCGGCTGGATCGACGCGGTGCGCAAGGGGTTGGACGACAAGAGCTTCCTGCAGCGCTACACGCCGCGCGGCAGGAAGAGCATCTGGAGCCTGATCAACATCGACAACGTCGCGCGGCTGGTCGAGAAGGGCCGCATGACCGAGCATGGGCTGAAACAGGTCGAGGCGGCCAAGGCCGACGGGCGCTGGGCGCGCGCCTACGGCAGCGGCAAGGAGATGAAAATCCCCGAAGACCTGCAGGCTGCCATCGATGCCGAGCCGGCGGCGAAGGCGATGCTGGCAAAGCTCAGCGCGCAGAACCGCTTCGCGCTCGCCTTCCGCACCCACAACATGAAGACCGAGGCTGGGCGCAAGAAGAAGATCGAGACTTTTGTGGCGATGTTGAAGCGTGGCGAGACGATCCATCCGCAGGGCAGGAAGTAAGCCCCTCAGGCGCCCGAGTGCGGATCGATGCTGTAGGGATGGACCGGATGGCCAGAACCGATGGCGTCGCGCACGCGGCCAGTCCACGCGGCGAAAGCCGGATAGCCCGTCAGCGAGAAGCCGCAATCCTCGGCGCGATGGGCGTAGGCATAGACGGCGATATCCGCGATCGTGAAATCGTCGCCAATGAGAAACGGGGCATCGCCAAGGCTGCGGTTGAGTGCGGCGAGGGTGCGGGCCCCGGCTTCGCGCTTGCCCGCAACCATGCCCTGGTTGCGCTCGAGCCTTCCGGTCAAGGTCCAGAAGCGCAGCGAGCCGATGACCGGCTCGACATTGTATTGCTCGAAGAACAGCCACTGCATGATTTTGGCGCGCCGAAAGCGGTCCGCCGGCAGAAAGGGCGTCCCTTCAGCGAGGTAGGTGAGGATCGCATTGGATTCGGCGATGGCGCTGCCGTCTTCGAGCTGAAGCACGGGAACCGCACCCGCCGGGTTGAGAGCAAGGAAGGCGTCGGTGCGGCTCTCGCCCTCGAAAATCGAGACAAGGCGACTGTCATAGGCGATGTCGAGCAGCCCGAGGAGGACCCGGACTTTCCAGCCATTTTGCGATGGCAAATAGTCGTGGAGCGTGAGCATGGCCCATCCTCTTGCGGCAAGGGGCTAGCGTTTCGCATGCGGCCCCGCCGCCCGCCACCCGATTCCTGCGCGGGGCATCGGACGCCGGTGCGAGGCCGGCGCTAAAAGCTACTGCCGGCAAGGATGATACCGAAGCCGGCAAGGCAGATGGCGCTGGCTTGTCGCAGCGACCGCTGGCTGAGCAGGTTTGAACCGCTGCGGCGAACCGCCAGGCCGACGACGATCCAGGCCGCTCCCGCAAGGCCGACCAGAGCGGCGATCGTGGTTAGAAGCGGGGCTGTCATGCCCTCGGATTGAACCAGCATGGCGACGATCATCGCCTTGGGATTGATGAGCGTGGTGGCGAAAACCTGCCTCACCGTCACCAGCCGGATCTCGACGCCGTCGTCCTTCGTGGTCCAGACGCTGTAGGCGAGCCAGAGCAGCCACAGCACCGCACAGACCCTCACGCCGGTCCGCAGTTCAATCTGGTTGCCCGCCGGGATCAGGGCGACAATTGCGGCAACCGTAAGGGTAATCGCCATATAGGCAAGCACGGCCGCACCCAGCATAGGCAGCGTGCGCCGCATCCCGGACGAAACGGCCGAGAAGGCCAGAAGGATGTTGGTTGGTCCGGGCGTCAGCAACAGTCCGCCCAGCGCCAGGAGATCAAGCTTGAGCATCGCAGGCCGTTATCCCGCATCGTGTCCATCGGACCGGACTGTTAGCGGCCGCGGCGCCATGAGTCGAGTTGACACGCATGAGACTTCTCAGCATCTGAATCGCTAAATTGCCATAAACTGCTGTTTTCACGAGGAATAATAGTATGGCCATTGTGCGTCGGGCGGTGGGCGCCGCCATCGCCGGTGGACGAAGGACGGCACGGCGGCTACCCTTTCGAAAGCCGCGATGGTTGGGCGGCAGGCGCTGGGAGTCGTTGCCGTTGGGAAGAATTGCTTCGTGGACGATGGCGCTCGTTCTCACTGTCGTCGCCGTGTGTGTCGGAGCCGGCGCCACGCTTGCCCAGACTTCGCCCGACCCGGCTTCGCCCTCGGCCTTGCCTTCAAAAGAAATATCGGTCGGGATAAAGGAGGCACCGCCTTTCGCGTTCAGGCTGCAGGACGGCAGTTGGTCCGGATTGAGCATCGACCTCTGGCAGAAAATGGCAGGGCGGCTCAATCTTCGCTTCCGCTATGCCGAAGTGCCGACTGTGCAGGACCAGATCGATGGCATTGTCAGCGGCAGGTTCGATGTGGCGATGGCCGCGATCACGGTCACTGCCGACCGCGAAAAGGCCGTCGATTTCACGCAACCCTTTTTCTCGACCGGGCTCGGCATCGCGACACCGCTCAACAATCAACCGTCCTGGCGGCCGGTGCTGCATGCGCTGACCTCGTTCGGCTTCCTGCAAGCGGTACTGGCGCTGATCGTCATATCGGTCGTCGTCGGCGTTCTGATCTGGATGTTCGAACGCCGGCACAATGACGATTTCGGTGGCGGCATCGCCAAGGGCCTGTTTTCCAGCATGTGGTGGTCGACTATCGCCGCGACACAGGCCAGCACCGGCGACTTCGGCCCGCGCACCGTGCCGGGACGGGTGCTGGCCGCGATCTGGATGATGGGATCGATCATTGCGATCGCGGTGTTTACTGCGGGCGTCACATCGGTGCTGACGATAACGCAGATGGAAGGAATGGTGCAGGGCGAGGGCGATCTTGCCGCGGTCAGGGTCGGCGCGGTGCAGAGCTCGTCGACGGCCTCCTATCTGGATTCGACCCAGATACGCCATCAGGATTTTGCCTCCGTCAAGGAAGGCCTCGATGCGCTGCGTGCCGGCAAGATCGATGCGCTGGTTCACGACAAACCACTGCTTAGCTGGCTGGTGGGGCAGAACTACGCGACGAGCCTCCAAGTTCTCGACGCGACCTTCGACCAGCAGCAATATGCTATGGCGCTGCCGCTCGGCAGCCCGTTGCGCAAGCCACTCGATGTCGCCTTGCTACAGACCGTCGAAAGCGATTGGTGGAAGCAGGCCGTTTTCCAGTATCTGGGCGAAAAGTAGCCCGGCGGGAACCTGCGCCCGTGACGCGCAAGAGTTGACGGCTGTCGTTCACTGGTTCAGGTCGACGGGCGTCACTCCAAGAAGTTTCAGGGCATTGGCGAGGGTCCTGATGCCTTGTGCCTGCTTGTGCTCGGCACAGAACCGGTTCGCCTTGTCCTGGAGCGCGGTTGCCTCGGCGATCTCCCTGGCGTTGGCTCCGGGGTCGGCTTTCGTTTGAATGGCCCCGTCGAGTTGAAGACCGAGCCGGCTGCAATATTCGCTTCGGGTAACCGCCGCTGCCGCACCCGGCTGCGCGACCGCAAGCATGGCAAGCGAAATGCCTGTCAGGGCCCCTATCCATCCGGTCGAACGTCGTTGCATGTTTCGGGACCATCCCTTGGCGTTGTGCCGCGACCCGCTTCGGCCGCCGCGGGGATGGTTATGACAGGGGATTTTTTCGCCAGTTTTTCCGGAGTGTTGAATCTTGTTTCTGAAGTGTGTCTGGCGGGTTTTCCCTTCTCTCACAAGGGGAGAAGGAAGAGCGTTCCGCGGTCTGCGGCGCTTGCGCCTCTTCCTTTGCAGCCATCCTTCGCGTAAGGCGCCGGGCAAATCCTTTCATCGCAGGCTCAGCCCCGGAAACCGCATGATCAGACTGGAAAGCATCAGCAAGCAGAACGGCCGTCAGCTTGTCTTCATCGAAGCGTCGGCGTCCCTGCAGAAGGGTGAGAAGATCGGCCTCGTCGGCCCCAATGGCGCCGGCAAGACGACGCTGTTTCGCATGATCACCGGCCAGGAGCAGCCCGACGAAGGCCAGGTGCAGGTCGATCGTGGCGTCACCATCGGCTATTTCAGCCAGGATGTCGGCGACATGGAAGGCCACAGCGCTGTCGCCGAAGTGATGAACGGCGCCGGTCCGGTCTCTGAAGTCGCGGCTGAAATGGCAGCGCTCGAGGCGGCCATGGCCGATCCCGACCAGGCCGACCAGATGGACGAGATCATCGAAAAATATGGCGAGGCACAGCACCGCTTCGAGGAGCTCGACGGCTATGCGCTCGACGGCCGCGCCCGCGAGGTGCTCGACGGTCTCGGCTTCTCGCAGGAGATGATGGACGGCGATGTCGGAAAACTCTCTGGCGGCTGGAAGATGCGCGTCGCGCTGGCGCGCATTCTGCTGATGCGGCCCGACGCCATGCTGCTCGACGAGCCGAGCAACCATCTCGACCTGGAAAGCCTGATCTGGCTGGAATCCTTCCTGAAGAATTATGACGGCGCGCTGCTGATGACCTCGCATGACCGCGAGTTCATGAACCGCATCGTCAACAAGGTGGTCGAGATCGATGGCGGTTCGCTGACCGCCTATTCGGGAAACTACGAATTCTACCAGCAGCAGCGTGCCATCGCCGACAAGCAGCAGCAGGCGCAGTTCGAGCGCCAGCAGGCCATGCTGGCCAAGGAGATCGCCTTCATCGAGCGCTTCAAGGCACGCGCCTCGCATGCCGCCCAGGTGCAGAGCCGGGTGAAGAAGCTGGATAAGATCGACCGCGTCGAGCCGCCCAAGCGCCGCCAGACCGTTTCCTTCGATTTCCAGCCGGCGCCGCGCTGCGGCGAGGACGTGGTCACGCTGAAGAACGTCCACAAGGGTTATGGCAGCCGCTCCATCTATGAGGGGCTCGACTTCCAGGTCCGCCGCCGCGAACGCTGGTGCATCATGGGCGTCAATGGCGCCGGCAAGTCGACGCTTCTGAAGCTGGTCGCCGGCGCTTCCGACCCCGACACCGGCACGGTCGCGCGGGGGCCTAGCGTGAAGATGGGCTATTTCGCCCAGCACGCCATGGAAGTGCTGGAAGGCGAGCGCACCGTGTTCCAGACGCTGGAAGATGCATTCCCCCAGGCCGGTCAGGCGCCGCTCAGGGCACTTGCCGGCTGCTTCGGCTTTTCCGGCGACGAGATCGAGAAGAAGTGCCGCGTTCTGTCAGGCGGCGAGAAGGCGCGGCTGGTGATGGCACTGATGCTGTTCGACCCGCCCAACCTGCTGGTGCTGGACGAGCCGACCAACCATCTCGACATCGCCACCAAGGAGATGCTGATCACCGCGCTCTCGCAGTATGAAGGCACCATGCTGTTCGTCTCGCACGATCGGCACTTTCTGGCAGCCCTTTCCAACCGCGTGCTGGAGCTGACGCCCGAAGGCATCCACACCTATGGCGGCGGCTATACGGAATATGTCGAGCGCACCGGGCAGGAAGCGCCGGGGTTGAGGAGCTAAGGACCTGCGGCTATTGCCCCACGACGGTCATCCGGTCGGTGTCCAAGCATCGCGGCGATCTGCTTGTGGGAAGAAGAGGCCTGTGTACTCTCTACAATGCTTAGGAAGGGCTTCGGGATGAGAATTGCCATGACCGTCGCATTGGCCGCGACAGTTGCTGGATGCGCGACCTCTCCGGTCGATTATGGGGCGTCGCTTTCGCAGCAGGACCAGAAATGGGCGTCGCCGCAATGCCAGCAAGCCAGGGCGGCGGCTTTGGACTACGACGCTCGCGAAAAACAGCACCCGGGTTGGGCATTCGTCGCGCTTGGCCCGTACGGGTTGGGGATACTGGCAGCCGTCAAGGAGCACGAGCAGAAGCAACGAAAGTTGGTCGCCCGCGAGGTGCACTTGCAATGCTCAAGCCTACCGCTGCCGCAGGAGCTGCAGGGCGATTTGAACCCTGCGAGGGTAAATCAGAAATATCCATAGTCACGCGACAGTCTCCTTCGCGACGAAGCGGAGGTGCCAGCGAAGGGCTCTCAGAAAGGCCCGCATCAGCCGGTCGGTTGCTTGCCGGCGTTGACCGCCAATTGCGCCTCAAAGGCACGCTTGTAGGCGGGCCGCGCTTCGCCGCGGGCGACATAGGCGGAGAGGTTCGGATAGTCGTCCAGGATACCCGAGGCTCTCAACCGGAGCAGCACCGACACCATCATCAGGTCGCCGGCGCTGAACGCGCCATCGAGCCAGTCGGCATCGCTAAGGCGACGGGAAAGTTGGCCAAGCCGGTTACGGACGCGATCCTCGACGAGAGGCATGCGTTGTGCGGACCAGGGCTTGTCGCCCTCATGGATCCTGGCGGTTGCGAGGTCAAGGATCGGCGGCTCCACCGTGCTGAGCGCGGCGAACATCCATGTGACTGCACGCGCCCGGGCATTCGCATCGTCCGGCAGCAGGCCTACATGGTGCTGCGCGATATGGAACACGATGGCGCCTGACTCGAACAAGCCGAGATCGCCTTCTTCGTAGGTTGGAATCTGCCCGAAAGGATGAAGCGCCAGATGTGCTGGTTCCTTCATCGCCCTGAACGAAACAAGACGAACCTCGTAGGGTTGGCCCACTTCTTCCAGCGCCCAGCGAACGCGCGTATCACGCGCCAGTCCCTTGCCGTCATCGGGCGACCGTTCAAAGGCTGTGATGGTGGCAGTCATTGGAAAGCTCCGAGGTTGTCAGGTGTCCAGTTGGCTTTGCCTCCAGAGGACGAACGACCGGCGCGACTCCCGACACCTTACCTCGTTTTTAGCCGTGGGATTTCGCGTGCCGAACCTTTTCGGGTTCGCCAAACCACCGCGATGCGGCCTGCGCAGCTCCCTCCAGGTCAGGCTCAGCGTCAGCGGCCCAGGCGACGAAGCCATCGGGGCGCACGAGGACAGCGCTCAGGCCGAGCCGATCCTTGGCGTCGCTTGCGGCATAGGCGATCCGCCCGCTCCAGCGGCTTGCAAGCGCCTGAAGGGGAGGGCTGACGTCGAAGCCCAGAAGCAGGCCTTGCCCGTTCCTGAGGCGTTCTCCCAGCCTCGTCCCGTCGACCAGCTCGAAGTCCGGTGCGCTGCGGCCCACCAGTGGGTGGCTGCCGCCAAGATCGTAGCGGAGAGAGACGCCCCAGACGCGCTCGGCGAAGTATGTCGCGCCGTCGCGCGTGTCGACGAGATCACGGATGATGGCTTCGAGCGCACGCGAACTCCGGCTCGGCCGCATGAGGGCGACCTGGGCGCGCGACCAGTCGAGGACCTGCGCGCCCACCGGATGTCGCTCACTCAAATAGCTGTCGAGCAGACCGGCGGGCGCATCGCCACGGATGGTCGAAGCCAGCTTCCAGCCGAGGTTCATCGCGTCGCCGAGCCCGAGGTTGAGCCCCTGGCCACCCAGGGGGGAGTGGATGTGCGCGGCGTCGCCGGCAAGCAGCACCCGCCCCTTGCGGTACGCGGTCGCCTGGTAGGCGCGATCCGTCCAGGTGGTGGCCAGCCGGAGCGCCGTCACCGTGACGTCGGTGCCGGAGATATGCCGCAACACTGCCTGCACCCGGTCAAGCGCGACCGGCTGGGTTCGGTGGAACGCGCCGCCGTCGAAATCGACCATCGCGATCACCCCGGGCGGCGCGTAAGTATACATGCCGGTCGGCGTGTAGTGGCGGCCCGGTTTGAGCTTGTCGGGATCGGCCATCTCGACCTCGACGGAATAGCCGGTGAATTCGGGATCGGTGCCGACGAACTCAAAGCCGCCAGCCTTGCGAACCGTGCTGCGGCCGCCATCGCAACCGACGAGCCAGCGTCCGCGAAAAGTCTTGCCGCCGGCGCGAACGGTCACGTCCTCGTCCGACTGGTCGAGGTCTTCGACGCCGACGCCGCGCCTGATCTCGACCCCCATCGCGCTTGCGCGGGCGGCCAGGGCGGCTTCGAGGGTCTCCATCTCGACCGCCATGCTGGTGCCGGCCGGACCTGGCAGGCGATACGACCACTTCGAGGCATCGATGCTGTCGTGGTAGAACTGGATGCCGGCAAAATGGCCGCCGGGGCGGCGCGCCTGCTGCATCCAATGGGCGCCAGCCGAAGCGCTGCCCGCGTCGTCTTTCGTGCGTTGCGGCGCCGCGATGTCGTTCAGCAGCCCGCGACGGTGGAAAGCTTCAAGAGTGGGCGCTGAGAGGCCGCGCATGCCGAATGGAAGCCGCTTCAACGGGGAGCGCGGGTCCTCGGCCTGTTCCAGCACCAGGACCCGGAGGTTGGCGAGGCGCAGCTCGCAGGCGAGGAACAAGCCGACGGGACCGGCTCCGGCAACTACGACGTCATAGGGAGGGGAATGTCGCTCATACATGGAAGACTCCTTGGTCGATGTTCGACCGGAGCGTTCCTCAAGCTTGAGCACCACACGGACGAACGATTGAACGCTTGGCAAGCGTCCGATGTTCGTCGTGGGGATCTCGTGCACGAAGCCAAAGACCAGAGCTTTTCCTGGCGAAGAATTTCGCCTGCGAAAGGACTTGGGCTTACCAAACCAAGTCTGCCTTTTCCGACACGGGCTATATAACGATGTGGCGATTGATCCGCAACGGGTGGCGGTGGTGAAGAGGATAGTGCCGTCGGCCCAAACATTGACTGCCCGAAAGCCGCCTTTCGCTTGGCTGCCGTCCGGTCGTCGGGCGGTTGGACGGTCAGCTCAGCACCTCATTGAGAAACCTGGCCACCTCGGCGAGGCCGGTGTTCGAAACCTGGTGGCCCAGACCGGGTTCAATCGACGTCCTGGCATGGACACCGGCCGCCGTCAGCAGCTCCGCCGCTCGCACACTCTCGCTTGACGGCATGACCGGATCGGCGCCGCCGTGAATCAGGAGCAATGGGGTGCCGGTTGCAGGGACAAGCGGCGCTGGGGACGCCAGCCGCCCCGAGAAAGCGACCACCGCCCCGACAGGCCAGCGCCCGCTGGCCAGTGCGTCGAGCGCCATGATGGAGCCTTGGGAAAACCCCAGCAGCACAACGCGGTCAACGGCATTCGAAAATCCATGTTGCTCGATCAGATTGGCGATGACCGCGTCAAAGCCGGGCCGCGCCGCAACGACGCGCTCCGGCCGATTGACCTCGGTAACGCCGATGACGCTAAACCACTCACGGCGCGGGCCGCTGCCGCCTGGCGCATCGGGGCTTTCGAAGACGAAGCTGGGCAGTGCGGGTGCCAGCGCCCGCCCGAGCGCTGCCATATTGGCGCCGTTGCTGCCGACGCCGTGCAAAAGAATGACCAGGCCGCGATCCATCAGTGCTGTCCTGTCACGGAGACGGGTGCGAGGCCCGGCAGGTCGGGCCCTTTCGGCACGATGCCGTTAGGGTTGAGAGCCTTGATCGAATAGTAGCCGGCCTTGATGTGCTCGATGCTGACGGTCTCAGCGACGCCCGACACGGCCAGAATCGCGGCCAGATAGGCACTCAGCGCCGGATAGTCGACCAGGCGCCGCAGATTGCATTTGAACAGGCCATGATAGGCGGCATCAAACCGTACCAGCGTGACGAACAGCCTGATGTCGGCCTCGGTAAGGGCGTTGCCGAGGAGGAAGGGGCCACCTTTGCCGAGCCGGGCCTCAAGGATCTCCAGCATCGAGAACACATCGTCGAAGGCTTCTTCGTAGGCGATCTGAGTGGTGGCGAAGCCGGCGCGATAGACGCCGTTGTTGAGCCGCGGATAGATATCGGCGTTGAGCGCGTCGATCTCGGCCCGCAGCGGTGCAGGATAGAGATCCGGCCCGCTGGCGAGGTCACCGAAGCCTGAATTGAACATGCGCACGATCTCGGCGCTCTCATTGTTGACGATGGTGCCCAGCTGTTTGTCCCAAAGCACCGGCACGGTGGCCCGCCCGGTATAGAGCGGGTCGGCCCTGGTGTAGATTTCATGCAGATGGCGGGCACCGTTTATGTCGTCCGGGCCAGTGCCGGGATAGCCGCCGAACGCCCAGCCTTCATCATCCAGGTGAGGGTTGACGATGCTGACGGAAATGGCGTCCTCGAGCCGCTTGAGCTTGCGCGCGATCAGCGTGCGGGATGCCCAGGGGCAGATGAGCGCGACATAGAGATGATAGCGGCCCGCTTCGGCGGCGAAGCCCGCATCACCCGTCGGCCCGGCGCTGCCGTCGGGCGTCACCCAGTTGCGAAAGCCGGAAATCTGCCTGACGAAGCCGCCTTTGGCATCGGTGGCCTGCACCGGCTGCCAGTTGGCCGTCCATTTTCCTTCAATGAGCATAGTCTTCGTCCTTCACCGCAATCGCCGGGGGATTGTCCACGGGTGCAGCGGCGCGTCACTTGGGCGATATCAAGTGACGCGTCGCGGCTTGCTATTTGTTGCCTTATGTCGCTCTCCGGCCATCGTCGTCGGGGAGCGATGAGTGCCTGGGTTATTAGATGCCGACCCAGGTCGGAGCGATATTGGTGCCTTTACCCTGGCCATAGCCGAGCCCAATGTTGAGAGCGGCCACGGCTTCAATGTTGCGCGACGCTGCCAGGGGACCGGCGACGATGGCCTTGAGGCCGGCTGAATTCACCAGCGCCTCGACCTCGGTGACAGCGTCGGCGTCGTCGCCTGCGAGCAGTACCGTTGCCGGGATGTCGGCGACCTGGCCGCCATTCTGCAGCACCGAGGCAAACAGCGTATTGAAGCCTTTAACCACCTTGGCCCGCGGGGCGAGCCGCGCGATTTCTTCCGCGGCGCTGGTCGAAAAGCCGATGGCCAGGCCGGAAAAATCGGCCTTCATGGGATTGGTCAGGTCAACGACGATCTTGCCCGCCAGGTCGCCAGCCGCCTTCACCACTTCGGCCGCGGCGCTGTACGGCACGGCGAGGAAGATGATGTCGGCCTTGGCCACGGCATCCGGGATCGAGGCGGCGGAGACGGTGCCGCTAAAGCCAGCGGCGACCGAAGCGGCCTCCGAGGGATCGCGCGAGCCGAAGACGACGGCGTTGCCGGCGCGTGAAAAGACCGTGGCGAGGCCTTTGGCCATATTGCCGGTACCGATGATTGCGAGTGTCATGTTCTGTGCTCCTGTCAGCTTTGCCCTGCGGCGATGACGGGAATATGCATCTGTTCCGGATCGATTATTATCCAGCAAAATTGCAGAAGATTTCTTCCAAAATGGAAAGTCTACCAACCTTGGTCCCAGGGCGGGCTGTCCTGGAAATGCGAGACCAGGAAATCCACCATCACCCGCACCTTGGCCGCCAGGTGCCGGCCGGTGGTGTAGACGGCCCAGAGAGCCATCGGGTCGGCCTCGTGGTCGGCCAGCACCGGAATGAGCTGGCCGCTCCGAATGCGCTCGCCGGCGACGAAGCTCGGACCCTGCACCAGACCCAGACCGATCGCAGCCGCGGCCGCACAGGCCTCGGCGTTGGAAAAGCGCAGCCGGCCGCGGATTGGCACCGTCAAGCCGTGGGCAAAACGCCAGCTGGCCCCGTCGGCGAAGTTGGTGTCGAGAATGCAGGCGTGTCCGGCAACGTCCTCGGGACGATCCGGAGCACCAAATGCCGTGAGATAGGATGATGCTGCCGTCGTCACCAGCCGGATCGGGCAAAGCTTTCGCGCAATGAGGCTGCTGTCGCGCAAGGTGCCGATGCGCAAGGCAAGGTCGAAACCTTCCTCCACCAGATTGACCATGCGATCGGAGAACGACACGTCGAGCTCGATCAGCGGATGCGCCCGCGCGAATTCGGCCAAAAGCGGCGCAAGGACCTGGGTGCCAAAAGTAATCGGCACGGACATGACCAGCCGCCCCCGCGGTTCCCCAGAAGCGCTGCGGATGGTGGAATCGAGTTCGTCCATTTCTTCGAGCAGGCCTTTGATCCGCTCGAAATAGGCGCGGCCGGCTTCCGTGGGCGATACGGAGCGGGTCGTGCGGTGGAGCAACTGCACGCCCAGTTCTTCCTCGAGCCGGGAAACCAGCTTGGACGCCTGGCCCGAACTCACGCCGAGCTTTTGCGCCGCGCCGGACAGGCTGCGGCGCTCAATGACCGCGACGAACATCCGGTCGCATGCCAGTCTGTCCATACTGGGGAACCTCAAGCGCGGAGACTCTTTGAGCACCCACCATAATCGCAAACAGTGCGAAGGGTTTTATGAAATACGGTCGGATCTTGGACGAGTTTCTCGATGGCGATCGGCGCGAAGCGGACAAATTAGCCCGCGGCCAGCCATTTGCGCGACTGGGCGAAAGCCTTGAAGGCCTTGGCCTCCATCGGGCGGCCAAAAAAGTAGCCTTGCAGGATATCGCAGCCGAGCTCTTTCAGGATGCGTGCATGCTCCATCGTCTCAACGCCTTCGGCAACCACCTCGATGCCGAGCGATTTGCCGATCTCGATGATCGACGCCACCAGGTGCCGCTGCGCCATCGAGCCGGTGATGGGCGTGATCAGCTGACGGTCGATCTTGAGGCGGCGCGGCCGCAGCTTGAGCAGCGAGACGATCGAGGCATAGCCGGTGCCGAAATCGTCGATCTCGATGTCGATGCCGAGATCCTTGATGTGCTCGATGTTCCAGGTGACCAAATCATCGTTCTCGTCGAGGAAGATGGACTCCACCAGCTCGAACGATACGGTTCCCGGCTTGATGGCGAGCTTGCGCAGGCCCTCGATCAAGTCCTTGTCCTCCAGGCGCCTGGCCGAGACGTTGACCGACACGCGCGGGATGTTGAGATGGCTGTGCGACCAACGCTCGAAATTCTCCAGCGCGTGTTTGAGGACGATGCGGTCGATCAACGCCACGACATTGAGCTCTTCGGCCACCTTCAGGTAGGCGTCGGGGGCCAGGATGCCGCGTTGCGGATGCTTCCAACGCGACAACGCCTCGACGCCGACGATCTCGAGCGTCCTGGCGTCGAACTGCGGCTGGTAGTAGGCGATGAATTCGTTCCGCTCCAGCCCGCCCAGGATCTCATCGGCGATCTGCTTGGTCCGCACGATCTCGCTCTGCAGCTCTTCGTTGAAGAACTCGTAGCGGTTGCGGCCTCGGCTTTTCGCCCGGTAGAGCGCGAGATCGGCGTTGACGAGCAGTTGCCTGGCATCGACGCCACTGTTGGCGGCAATGCCGATACTCACTCCGAACCGGCACGGATGGCCGCGATAGTCGACAGGCTGGCGCATCGCCTCGATGATGCGGTCGGCGAGCGCCGAGAGCTGGTCGTCGTCAAGCCCATGGCTCACCACGACGAACTCGTCGCCGCCGATGCGCGCAACGAAATCGGCTGCGTCCGCATTGGCCTTGATGACATTCGAGGCATGCATCAGCATGGCATCGCCGGCGGCGTGGCCGAGCGTGTCGTTGATTTGCTTGAAGCGGTCGAGGTCGAGATGCAGCAGCGCCGTGTGGCGGTCGGGTTCGCCATTTTCGGCCAGCAGCTCATCGAGATAGCGGCGATTGGGCAGGCCAGTGAGCGAATCGTGCAGTGCCGCATGCTCGATATGCGCCTTGGCAAGATTAAGCTCGGCGTTCTTCGATTCCGTCAATTGGCGCTCGCGCACAAGGGTCTCGTTGAGCAGCACGTCGCTGGTCACGTCCCATTCGGCGCCGATCAGCTTTGGCGTGCCGTCGATATCCTGGAAGAAACTGGCGCGCGTGCGCACATGGCGGACCGTGCCGTCGGGGCGCAGGAGCCGGTATTGTGAGGAGTAGAGGCCTTTTTTCGCAGCGGCCGAATCGAAATCCCGCTTGGCCCGCTCGATGTCTTCGGGATGGATCGCCTGCGCCCAGTCATCATAACCGCGTGGCTTGCCGTCGGCTGGCTTGCCGTAGATTTCGTTGACGCGGTCATCCCACACCATTTCGTTGGTGGCGAGGTCGTGTTCCCAAACGCCGATGCCCGAGGCTTCCAGCGCCAGCTCCAGGCGGCCGGACAGGCGTCTCAGCTCGGCATAGTGTTTCTGCCTTTCACCGAACAGCCGGCCGGCAACGAGGATCGGCAGCACCACCAGCGCGCCAGCGAGCGCCATGAGCGCCCTCAGCAGCCACTCATTCTTCGGCGCAGCCGGCCAGCCACCCTTGGGTATGGCCGAAATCCGCCAGGAGCCTGAAGGCAGCTGCACATCGGCAGACACGGGGTTGCCGGCCACGACATTGTCGCCGCCAAAGAAACGTTTGCCGCCGCCGCCGAGCGCATCCGCGCCGGTGAGCGCGACATCGATGTCGAGTTCCGAGTTGGTCAGCCCGCTCGCCGCGTAGAGCCGGTCGACATCGACCACTGCCGAGACGATGCCCCAGAAGCGGCTGCCGCCGCCCGCCGTCGGCACGAAGACCGGAATGCGCCCGATGAAGCCGCGCCCGCCTTGCGCCAGATCGACCGGCCCGGCAAACACCAGCACGTGCTGGTCGCGCGCCCGAAGCGCTGCCCTGCGTTGCGCCTCGTTCTTGCGATAGTCGAGCCCGATCGCCTTCTCGTTGCCTTCCATCGGGTACATCAGCGAGATGACGAGGTCGGGCGCGCCGGCGATGTTGCGCAATTGCGATTTCTGCTGGAACAGATTGCCCGCGAGCGAGGCAAATCTCTGCTGGCCCATATAGGGCTCCGTGACGATGATCGAGACGAGGCCCTGAACAAGCTGGAGATTTCCGCCTATGTTGCCTTCGAGCTTGGCGCGGATGATGTTGACCTTGGCCAGCACATCGGCGCGCGCCAGCTGATCCGAGACCCTGCTGTTTTGCTGGTCGGCAAAGACGGCGCAGACCAAAAGCACGACAAAAGCAATCGCCGCCGGCAAATTGGCGGAAGAAAAAACGGCCTGTCTCACGCGGCCGAGACTGAGTTCCGTTGTAACCAATTCGACCCGAATACCTTTCCTGAACAACAGCCCACTGGTCGAATCTAGTAGCAAACGCTTAAATTTGCCCTTCCAGGCTGGCGGGAAGTTTCAGCATCTATCGGTGTTGAGGGATCTCGAGCGTCCGTTGTTGGACCATGCGACACCTTGTAGATTGGAACGACACCTTGGAGATGGAACATGGCGCTCAGGCGGATGGACAACGTGGGGATCGTCGTCGAAGACATCGGAGAGACGATTGATTTCTTTCGCGAACTCGGCCTCGAGCTCGAAGGGCGGGCCACGATCGAAGGAGAGTGGGCCGGACGTGTCACTGGACTGGGCGATCAGCATGTCGAGATTGCCATGATGCGCACGCCGGACGGCCACAGCCGGCTCGAGCTCTCCCGTTTCCTCACGCCGCCTGTCGTCGAAGATCACCGGAACGCCCCGGTCAACGCCCTAGGCTACCTCCGGGTCATGTTCACCGTGGACGACATCGACGAGACGCTTGAAAGGCTCCGCAGGCGCGGCGCGCAGCTCGTCGGTGAAGTCGTGCAGTATTTAGACGCGTATCGGCTCTGCTACATCCGTGGGCCTGGAGGGCTTCTCATCGGACTCGCCCAAGAACTCAGTTGAGCGCAATACGAAGACAAATGGCAGGAGTGACCAATGTTAGCGAGCGTGTCCGAGGCTGCCTGCCTGTTCGAGGTCCCTCCCTCCACGGTCGGCCGCGTTCTCGCTAAGCTCGATTAGGTCGTCAACCCGGGCCGGGACGCCCGCGAAAGCCGCCGTCAGCAGCCTTTAATGGACCTGCTCTAAAGATCCGCCTCGGCGAAGATGCGCGATGCCCAGTCGAGGAAGACGCGAAGGCGTGGCGAGAGCTGCCTGTTCTGCGGGTAAAGCGCCGACAGCGGCGTTGGCGATGGCGGGTAGTCGGCCAGCACCTCGACGAGCGTCCCATCGGCGAGATCTTTCTCGAAGCGATAGCGCGGCGCCTGGATGAGGCCGAGGCCAAGCCGCGCCAGATCGGCGGCGGTGTCGGAATTGTTGGCCGCGACGCGCCCCGGCAGCCTGACCTCAACGGTCTTGCCGGCGACGGTGAATTCGAACGGAAGGGTCTCGCCGGTACGCGACGAGACGAAGCCCACCGCCTGGTGGCCATCGAGCGCATCGGGGGAGGCGGGCGTGCCGTGGCGTTCGAGATAGGCGGGGCTGGCGCATGTGATCTCGCGGATGACAGCCAGGCGGCGCATGATCATGCCGCTGTCGGGCGGCTCGCCGACGCGGATGACACAGTCGACGCCCTCGCGCACGAGATCGACCAGCCGGTCGCTCTGGCCGATCTGCAGGTCGATCCTGACATAGCGGGCGAGGAACTGCGGCAGGCGCGGCAAAAGGAACGTGCGGGTGAGCAGCGTGCTGGCGTCGATGCGCAGCAGGCCGAAAGGCTCGGCGTTGCGGAAGGCGGCCTCGGCGTCCTCGATCTCGGCCAGGATTGACAGGCAGCGCCGATAGTAGGCTTCGCCGTCCCGCGTGGCGTTCACCTGCCGTGTCGTTCGTTCCAGAAGCCGCGCGCCGAGATGCACTTCCAGCCGCCGGATCGCTTCCGTCGCGGTTGAACGCGGCAGGCCGAGATCGGCCGCGGCAGCGGTGAAGCTGCGCCGCTCCAGAACGCGAACAAACAGCCGCATCGTGTCCAGTCGATCCATGGCCATTGTTCGCAGTTTCCGAATAGTGATGTCAATAGGCGGCTGATTATCCGGAATGTGGCATGGCCTATATCCGTGTCACCAACAACACGGAGACACTTCCATGACATCTAACCAAACCAGAACGGCGATCGTGACCGGCGCCTCCAAGGGCATCGGCGCCGCCATCGCACAGCGACTCGCCCGCGACGGCATCGCCGTCGTCGTCAATTATGCACGGGGCCGCGCGGAGGCCGAAGAGCTTGTGCGCAGCATCGAAGCCGGCGGCGGCAAGGCGATCGCCGTTCAGGCCGATATCGCCGATCCGAACGGCCTCGCGGCACTTTTCGACGCCGGCGAGAAGGCGTTCGGCGGCATCGATATCCTCGTCAACAATGCCGGCATCATGAAGACGTCGCCGATCGCGCAGACCGACGATGCTTCGTTCGATACGCAGATCGCGATCAACCTCGGCGGCGTGTTCCGCGGCATGCGGGAAGGTGCGCGCCGGATTCGCGACGGCGGCCGCATCGTCAATTTCTCGAGCAGCGTCGTTGGCCTCTACCAGCCGGGCTACGGCGTCTACGCCGCCACCAAGGCAGGCGTCGAGGCGATGACCCACATCCTGGCCAAGGAGCTTGGCGCGCGCCGTGTCACCGTCAACGCGGTGGCGCCCGGACCGATCGAGACCGCCCTGTTCACGGACGGCAAGAGCGAGGCGCAGATCGAGGCCATCGGCAAGATGATCCCGCTCGGCCGGCTTGGCCAGCCTGACGACATTGCCGGGCTGGTGTCATTCCTGGCCGGGCCGGACAGCTTCTGGGTCAACGGACAAATCATCCGCGCCAATGGCGGCGTGGTCTGAGGAGATAATCATGCAAAAGACAATCCTGATCACCGGTGCTTCCAGCGGCTTCGGCGCGATGACCGCACGCGCCCTGGCTGGAGCGGGCCACACGGTCTACGCCTCGATGCGCGACCCCTTGGCGCGTGGCGGCGTGGCGGCAGCCGAGATGGAAAAGTTCGCTCGCGACGAGGGCCTGGCGCTCAAGCCGATCGCGCTCGACGTGACCTCGGACGCTTCGGCCGAGGCGGCGGTCCGGCTGATCCTCAGCGAGGCCGGCCAGCTCGACGTGCTGATCCACAACGCCGGGCACATGGGGTTCGGACCGACCGAGGCGTTCTTGCCCGAGCAACTGGCGCAGCTCTATGACGTAAACGTCGTCGGCACGCAGCGCGTCAATCGCGCGGCCCTACCGCATATGCGTTCTCTCGGCCGGGGCCAGATGATCTGGGTCGGTTCGAGCAGCACGCGCGGCGGCACGCCACCGTTCCTCGCGCCCTATTTCGCGGCTAAGGCCGGCATGGACGCGCTGGCGCAGAGCTATGCGCTGGAACTCGCCCGCTTCGGCATCGAAACGACCATCGTCGTGCCGGGCGCTTTCACCAAGGGCACCGAGCATTTCCACAATGCGGCGGCACCCACCGATGCCGAGCGCGCCGGCGCCTACTGGTCCGGTCCCTATGCCGGTGTCGATCAGCAGGCGCTGAAAGGGCTGGCGGCACTGGAGCCGGCTGATGCCGATCCGGCTGATATCGCGGCGGCAATCGTCGACCTCGTGGCGATGCCTTGGGGAAACCGACCGCTGCGCGTCCACGTCGACCCGTCCGACGATGGCGCCGCGATCGTCAACGGCGTTGCCGACCGCGTGCGTGCGCAACTCCTGGAACGGATCGGCCTTGCCGACCTGCTCCATCCCAAAGCCTGAAATCCACCCTCAAGAGACAGGAAAACGATCATGCCATTCGCCAACATCAAGATGCCGCAGGCCGCTCTCTCCAAGGCGCAGAAGGAAGACCTCATCCATCGAACCACAGCCATGTTCGTCGACTTCTTCGGCGAGGGTGTGCGCCCCTACACGATGGTGCTGGTGGAGGAGGTCGCCGACGGCGGTTATGGCCGGGCCGACGAAGTGTTCGTCGTGCCGGAGGCCTATCGCGCCAAGGCGTAGCGGCGCAGGGGCGAGCGACGGCTCTGCTTCTCGCAAAACCGGGACGAGGAACCCAGATTCTTCAAGATCTGCGCCAGCACCCTCACCCGCTGCGAAGCAGCGGGGTGAGGGCTGCGCTGCGCTGCAACGCTTGGTTGGCAAGCGCAGACCTCCGCCTCAATCGCTCTTGGTCATCCCAATCCAGTCGGCCGCCACTTCGGCAAAAAGCCAGTCGCGGAACGCCTTGATCTTTTTCTGGCGCAGTGCGCCATCGCGATAGACGACGTAGTAGCGCGAGGCGGATTTCAGCGCGAGGTCGAAGGGCCGGACCAGCCGCCCCGCCGCCAGATCGGCCGAGACCAGCGCACTTCGGCCGAGCAGCACGCCTTCACCGTGCACAGCAGCCTCGACGGCAAAGGTGGCGGAATCGAAGCGCACGCCGCGCTTGGGATCGACGTCGCCAACGCCGGCGTGTTGCAGCCATGTCTCCCAGTCGATGCGAAAGGCGTCGTGGATCAGTTTGTGATGCCTGAGATCCCCGGGCAGGCGCAACGGATGTTCGCCTTGCAGCAACTCCGGGCTGCAGACGGGGAAGACCTCTTCATCGGCAAGAAATTCCGCTGTCACCCCGGCATAGCCGCCCTTGCCGTAACGGATGGCGATGTCGATGCCGTCGCTGACGAAATCGGAAAGCACGCCCGAGGTCGACAGCCGCACGTCGATATCCGTGTTGGCGCGGTGGAAGCGATGCAGCCTCGGCACCAGCCAGCGGCCTGCAAAACCGTCCGATGTGCTGACATTCAAGATGCCCGTGGTGCGGTCGGGCGTGGCGGCGATGGTGGCGGCGGCGATCTGGTCCAGCGCCTTCCTGACTTCCGACGCGTAGGCGGCGCCTACCAAGGTCAGGCGCACGGACCTCGTTCCCCGATCGAAAAGCTGGATGCCCAGCCTGTCCTCGATGTTGCGGATGGCGCGGCTGACCGCGCCATGGGTGACGTTGAGCTCACCCGCCGCCTTCGAGAAACTCAGATGCCTGGCAGCGGCTTCGAAGGCAGGCAGGGCGGTGAGGGGCGGCAGTCTGCGCGGCATGATCAACCTGTGAGCGTTACTCACAAATCCTGCACAAAGAGTCGTTTGTCGTCCAGCCCGGAAATGTCCAATCTATGGATGCAGCAGCGCATCCAGATCGGGTTTTCGATCTCGTCGCTGCGCTGAACGACCAGAAACAGTGTGAGCAATCGTCATGCTCGTCCCCCTGCGGACGGCGTCGGCACGCTTGCGCCCAGGCAAACACAGGAGACGAACAATGAACCCGACCCTCGAATCCATCAGTGCCGCGATGAGCGGCCTTGCACTCAGAACCTCGGCAGTCGTCGAGCGCCGCCGCATACTGCGCCGGGTTGCGCGCTTTTCGGACCATCGCTTGCACGACATCGGCCTGGAGCGCGACTGGGACGGTTCCATCCTGCGCAATGGGAGGGCGATATGACCAGCACCCTGATCATCGGCGCGACGGGGCTTCTTGGCGGCGAGATGGCGAAGGCCAGCGCCCGCAATGGCAATGATATTCATGTCCTGGTCCGACCCTCAACAGCCGGCAATGAAGAGCGGCTGCGCCCGCTGAAGGAACTCGGCGCTAAAATCCATGTCGGCGATCTCGACGACTATGACAGCCTTGTCCGCGCCGCAGGCGCGGTCGATCGCGTCATCAGCTCGGTGCATGTGGATTCGGCCAGCGAGATGACGCTGGTGCGGGCGCTCAGGGATGCCGGCGTCTCCCGCTACGTGCCTTCCGCCGGCTTCGGCCTCGACTTTGCCGCCGCCGCACCGGGCTCGGTTCCACCGCTCGATCTCAAGAGAGCCGTGTTCGACGCAATCAAGGAGGCGGATCTGCCCTATACGGTGATCTACACCAATGGTTTCTTTTCGACATGGGTGGCGACGCTGGGCGATTTGATGCGCTTCGGCTCGTCGCCTTTGCCCCCCGATGAGGTGACGCTCTATGGCGACGGCAATGTGCCGGCGACGTTCGTTAGCGAGAAGGACATCGCTGCGGTCACCTTGCGCGCGCTGAACGACCCCAGTGCCGTCCGCAGCGAAATCCGGATCGCCCGGAACCGGACAACCCAGAGCGAAATGATCGACCTGTGGCGCCGGGTGAGCGGCCGCTCGCCGCGCATCGTGCAGCAGAGTGCGGCGGAGCTTGAGGCGATGATCGCGTCAGCCCCTTGGCTCGGACTGCTGCGGGCGTTCTGGATTCGCGGCGAAACCGCGCTTGAGACGGCTACACCGGAAGCCGGGGCGCTGTATCCGGAGCTGACGTTCGAGACCATCGAGAGCGCTTATGTGGCGATAGCGGACGCCGAGGGTCAACAGCGGCGGGGCTGAGGAGGCATGGTGCCGACGCCGCCGGAGGGCCTACTTGCCGGCCATGTGATCGGCAAGCGTCTGGGCCTGGGCGAGAAGTGCCGGGAAGACAGGCTCGCTCGGCAGGTGCTGGCCCATGCAGGCGCGATAGTCGGCGTCACCTTTTTCCCATGCGACGTTGGCGGCATCATACGCCGTTTCGTCCTTGAGGTCCGAGGCTTGGTAGGCCTCCTGGAATTTCTGGGCGGCGTCGTCCGCCGACGTCCACACGGCGTCGCAGGCCGTAATCTTCGGAACAGGCGGTGCCGCGGGTGCCGAGGCGATCATGACGCTGTTGCCCTTGACGATGGTGACAATGACCTGCTGGTCGGGGTTCGGCCCTATGTCCTGCGCCCAGCCGCCGAGCCGTGCAAAGGCGATGTCTGCGCCTTCGGGCTTCTTCAGGGACAAGTCGAGCGTCCCGGTGAACGCGGCGTCGCTGTTGATCGCCTGGGTGTAGAAAGCATCGAGCTTCAGGGCCGCATCGATGTCGGCGGGCAGTCTGAAGTTTTCGTCGAGTTCGGCTGCCCTGGACTGGAGCCAGCGCTCGAGCAGCCCCCGCGTCGTTGCCACGAGGCTCGGGCCGTCGTCGCTTTTGGCGTATCGCAAACCGTCGAGCATGCCGAACCCGATATCGGCATCGCTCAGGCTTCCGAGATTGATCGTGCCGTTTGCCGGGAAATCGGCAACCGCCAAGGGGCCGAGAATGGTGGACAGACGCCCTTCGAGATCCGCCAGGGCCTTCGCCCCGGCGGCATCGAGCGTTTCCACGGGTTCGTTCGCGCTTGCCAGTGCCGCAATGGCGGCAATCGCCTTGTCGCGTGCAGCGATATAATCGTCCTCCGGCGAGGCCGCGAAAACCGTGCCGGTCACGAGCGCGAAGATGATGGTCCAGACCAGCCGCATGACATACCCCCCTGTGGCGATCCACAAGCTGGGAGCCATCGGGCAGCTTTGCGGCAATTGCGCGGCAGCAACCGCAAGGGATGCAATCGGCCCATTAACCATCGATTAACTATCCGGTCGCCTTTGAATCAAATTTGGCGGATACTGTTTTGGGCCGAACGAGGCCGCTTGAGGGATCTGGAAGGACAGCAATTGTCAGCGTGGCGCGCCGCTTTCGGTCGCGCGGCAGTCTGAATTCAAAAAAGAAGCGACGGACCACCGTCGCCTTGCGGGGAGGCGCCAGCATCATTTTTGATGAGGAGCGCCAGAATGAAGATCGAAGACGCAGTTACGGCAGTGACAGCAAGGACAGCAATTGTCAGCGTGGCGCGCCGCTTTCGGTCGCGCGGCAGTCTGAATTCAAAAAAGAAGCGACGGACCACCGTCGCCTTGCGGGGAGGCGCCAGCATCATTTTTGATGAGGAGCGCCAGAATGAAGATCGAAGACGCAGTTACGGCAGTGACAGCCGAGGCCAACGCGCTGCTATCTTGCCTCGGCCAGCCCGTCGTCGCCTACCACGTCACGGCAATCATGCGAGAGGCAGACCTGGAACACGCCAGGCAGATGCAGCTTGCCTTGATGCGACGAAGCATTGAGGCGCTCGTCGATGACGGCCTCGAGAGTGTGGCCGCAGAGCGTTTTGCCTCGCAGTTCCATGGTCGCGTTGGTTTGACCTGGAGGCTGCTGCACACTGCGGATGGCGTGGCGCATTGAAGGGATGGCTTGCGGAGCAACCAGGTCATAGGGATACGGCTTGAGTCACGCCTTCTGCCTGGCCAACCGCTCCAGCGCATCCACAATCAGGTCACAAAACTTCGGATGGTCGAGCTTCATCGCCACGGTATGGCGGAAGTCGGTCTGCTCGCTCGCCGTGCCGCCGAAATGGTGCATGCCACCCATCTTCTCGAAATTGCAGACCGTCATGCCCTTGGTCCAACGGCCGGCAAGCTCGACGCGGATATCGGCCTTCTCGGTGGTGAAGACGGTCGGGTCGATCATGGCCGCGACGCAGCATGCGTCATGGACGGCGGGATACTCGATCTGCAGCAGGCCGCCATGCGTGGTCGCGATGAACTCCCAGATATCGAGAATGAACTTGGCCATCGGGCCGCCGACGGTGCGCACCCGGTCCTGAAGCTCTTTGGTGGCGAGCGCCTGATGGGTGAGGTCGAGACCCACCATGGTGACGTCCCAGTTGGCGCGGAACACCACGTCTGCGGCTTCCGGATCGCCGTAGACATTGAACTCCGCCGCGGGCGTGATGTTGCCCCTGGTATAGCTCCCGCCCATGGCGACGACCCGCTTCACCCGCTCGACGATGCGAGGATCCTTGCGCACGGCAAGCGCGATGTTGGTGTAGGGACCGACCGGCACCAGCGTGACCGTCTTCGGCTCATGCGCCATGACGGTGTCGATGATGAAGTCGACGGCATGCCGCTTGTCGAGCTCGAACGAGGCGGGCGGCAGTACGGGGCCGTCGAGCCCGGTATCGCCATGGATCTCGACGGCCAGCACCTGATCGATGATGAGCGGGCCGGGAGAGCCCTTCGCCACCGGCACCTTGATGCCATAGGCGGTGCATACCGAAAGCGCATTGCGCGTGGTGTTCTCGACATTGTGGTTGCCCGAAACCGTCGTGATGCCGAGAAGATCGATCTTTGGGTTGCCTGCCGCCAGCAGGATGGCGATGGCGTCATCATGCCCAGGGTCGCAGTCCAGGATGATTTTTTCCATGGTGGGCACCTCCCTTGCCGGCCGAATCTGCTGGAACAAGAGACTGCCGTACCCGCGCCGTCAAGGTTCTGGTGCTCGACCGATCCAGAGCCACCCGGGCCCCCTGCGTAGCCCCGCTTACCCCTTCCGCTTCTCCACCTCGGCCTTCCTCAGCAGGAACCGCTGGATCTTGCCACTCGGCGTCTTCGGCAGTTCGCTGACGAACTCGACCTCGCGCGGATAGGCGTGGGCCGAGAGGCGCTTGCGGACGTGCTGCGCCAGTTCCTCGGCCAGCGCTTCGCTGCCTTGAAAGGCAGGCGCCAGGATGACGAAGGCCTTGACGATTTCGGTGCGCTGCGGATCGGGCACACCGACGACCGCTGCCTCGTTGACCGCCGGATGTTCGATCAGCGCGCTTTCGACGTCGAAGGGGCCGATGCGGTAGCCGGCGGAGGTGATGACGTCGTCGGCGCGGCCGATGAAGGAGATCGAGCCATCGGGCTCGAACTCGACCGTGTCGCCGGTGCGGTAATAGCCGCCGGCTATGGCCGGGGTTTCGGCCTGGTGATAGCCGCCGAACCAGCGCAGCGGCGAGTTGGCGATGTCGACGGCGAGGATGCCGGGCTGGTTGGGGCCAAGCTCCTGGCCCGCTTCGTCGAGCACGACGATGCGGTAGCCCGGCATGGCAAAGCCGGCCGAGCCGTGACGCACGGGGTGCGACAGGCCGTGATGGTTGTTGACCATCATGCCGTTCTCGGTCTGGCCGTAATGGTCATGGATCGGGGCGGCGAGATGGGCGTCGAACCAGCGGATCACTTCCGGGTTGAGCGGCTCGCCGGCGCTGCTCACCACGCGCAGCCGGCCCTTGACGCGGGCGGCTGCCTCGGGTCCTTCGCCCAGCAGCAGACGGAAGGCGGTGGGCGAACCGGCAAGGCTGGTGACGCCGAGGCGCTCGATGATGTCGTAGGTGCTTTTGGCGGTGAAGGCCCCCTCGTTGAAGGTCGTGGCGATGCCGAGCAACAGGGGACCCGTGATGGCGTAGTAGAGGCCGTAGGCCCAGCCGGGATCGGCGATGTTCCAGAAGACGTCGTCGGGCCTCAGGCCGATGGCATCGCGCATATAGGCGCCAAAAGCCATCAGCGCACTGAGCGGCACCGGCACGCCCTTGGGGAACCCTGTCGTGCCCGAGGTCGACATCATCATGAACAAATCGTCGCCCCTGCGCATCACCGGCTTGCACTCGGGTGAGGCGGCGGCGAACGCAACGCGGAAATCGATGTCGCCGGCCGGCAAGGCTTCGCCGGGGGCAAGGATGGTCGCGACCTCGGGGCAATCCTCCACCTCGTCGAGCTTGCCGCGATTGACTGTGTTGGTGACGACGAGCTTGGCGCCACTGGTCTTCAGCCGGTGGTCGATGGCCTTCGGTCCGAAGGCGGTGAACAGCGGCTGGTAGACCGCGCCGATGCGCCAGGTGCCGAGGATGAGCGCCACCAGTTCGGGAATGCGCGGCAGCATGCCGGCGACGACGTGGCCGGGGCCGACGCCGGCCTGTTTGAGGACATTGCCGACGCGCGCGGACATGTCCTTGAGGTCATCGAAGGTGAATTCCCGCAGTTCTCCACCGGCGGAGATGGCGCGCAACGCCAGCCGGTTTTGCCCGGTGTGGCGATCGCAGCATTCGATGCAGGCATTGATGCCCGTGGCGGGATCGCCCTGAAGTTTTGCGATCTCATCCTCGATGCGAAAGTGCGCAATGGCATCGGTGTAGCGCGGCGGCGGCGCCGGTGTCTTGGTCATGGCAGTCCTCCCTGGCGCCGCCGCATCTCCCCATGCGGCGCTGTCGCGTGTGAGCTTGCCTGAAATTGCTGGCGTGGTCGATGCGGCGAAAGTTGGTGGGCGGGAAGGTTGGCGCGAAGGATCACAGCGCTGACAATCTGCGGCAATGCACGTGGTTGACGCGCCCGCCCATCCGGCCGATAGCACCGCCAGAATTGCCCCGAGAAACTCCGATGCCTTCAGACACCAACCTCCACGATGCGCCCGCCGACCCCGACACTGCCTGGCAGGCCGACGTCCGCGCCGGCGTGCGCCATGTGCGCGATATCGCCTCCCTGCCGCTGTCGCCGGCCGAGCGCGCGGCGGCTCAAGTCGCGGCGGCGAACCACAAGGTGCGCATTCCCAAAGCCTACCTCGACCTGATCGACTGGAACGACCCCGCCGACCCCATCCGGGCGCAGGTCATCCCGTCGCCAGGCGAGCTGGAGGAGGCCGACGGCGAACTCGACGATCCGATCGCCGACCATGAATTCAGCCCGGTGCCGCGATTGACGCATCGCCATGCCGACCGGGTGCTGTTGTTCCCGACCTATCAATGCGCGGTCTATTGCCGGTTCTGCTTCCGCAAGGAATCGCTGACCTCGATCGGCCGTGGCTATACGCGCGAGGCGTTGGAGCCGGCGCTGGCCTATATATCAGACCACCCCGAAATCCGCGAGGTGATCCTGACCGGTGGCGATCCGCTGTCGCTGCCCGACAAGGCACTGGCCGAAATCTTCGCGCGCATCGAAGCGATCCCGCATGTGCGTCTCCTGCGCATCCACACGCGCGTTCCGGTGGCGCTGCCGTCGCGCATCACGTCTGGGCTGGTCGCGGCCCTGCAGGGCCGGCTGATGGTCACCGTGGTCACCCATTTCAACCACGCGCGCGAGATCACATCCGCGACCGAGATGGCCTGCCGCACGCTGCGCCATGCCGGCTTCGTGCTCCTCAACCAGAGCGTTCTGCTCAAGGGCGTCAACGACACGATCGAGGTGCTGGAGGAGCTCTGCCGCGAGCTGATGTACCGGCTCGGCGTCAAACCCTATTACCTCCACCATGGCGACCTCGCGCGCGGCATGGCGCACAGGCGCACGACGATTGCGCAGGGCCAGGCGCTGACTGAGGCGCTGCGGGCGCGGCTGTCGGGCATCTGCAACCCCGTCTATGTGCTGGACCTGCCGGAAGGCGGCGGCAAGGTGCCGATCGGGCCTTGCTATGTCGAGGGCAGAGACGGGGAGAGCTGGCGCATTCGCGGGCTGGATGGGGCGGTGAGGGAGTATACGGAGATCGTTGGCGAATAGCGCTAGCGCGCAACGCCATCGACAAACGCCAGCACGACCACGCGCGGGGCAAGGCAGTAGGCGAGGCTGAGCTTGCGGCCCGTTGTCGTCGTCGCGCGGCCTGCGTTCAGGTCGACGGCGATATGCTCATAGCCCAGCACCTCGCGATCGAGGGGATAGACGGCCTTGTAGACGGCTTCCTTGGCGGCAAAGAGGATGCGGCCGGCAAGATGCCGGTCCGCGGCCTCCATCCTGTCTGAAGGGATTGCAACGAGCGCGAAGATGTCGTCGGGGAGAGGCTGCGCGGGCTCGACGTCGATGCCCAGTGAACGGATGTGGCCAACGGGCGCAACCGTCGCCACGGCCATGTCGTCGTCGTGAGCCAGCGATCCGGTTATCCCATCGGGCCAGGCGGGTGCACCGGATGGCGCGCGCAGGATGGCGAAATCGTTGACGCCAAGTTCCGTCAACAGCCCGTGCGCGATCCATCGGGCAGCGCCGCTGGCCCGCCGCATGGCAGGCTGACGCGCGGGGATGGAATGCGCTTCCTCGGGCGAGAGATGGGCCTCGTCGGCGTCGCTTATGACCCGGCATCCGACCCGGACACTGGCGGGCGCGATGGCGATCATCGCCTGCAGCAGGGATGTTTGCGCAAGCGCGATTTCAGGGGAGGGCGTCACAGATCGCTCATCCCTGCGACAAGGCCGAGGACCGCGATCATTTCTCCGTCCTCGTCGATGCCTTGTTCCACGAAGCCGGCGGCGCGATAGAGGTGGCGTGCGGCCTCATTCTCGGGCTCGTAGCAGATCGAAACCTCGCGCACATGGGCGAGATTGCCGATCTCGTCGAGCAAGGCGCGCAATGCGGCCTTGCCATAGCCTTTGCCTTGCTGGGCGCGGTCGATCATGAAGCGGTAGACCAGCGCCTCGTCTTCCGACGCATCGTACATCAGGAACCCGACGACACGGGTCCCGGCCATGATGACGCGCGGCCGCGCGTCTTCGTCGGTTTCGGCTTCTTCCAGGGACTCCGCATTGCTGGCGACGAAATCCATCTGCTCCGGAGCGAGCTCCAGGGCCGCGACCAGGGCACGGTTGGCCCCGGTCACGGAAACGAGACGGATGTCCGCGCTCTTCAAGCCGATGCCTTCTTCAAGCCGAAGCCCGGGAGCCATCGTCGGTGATCGGCTCGACGAAGCGATGCAGCTTGGCCGGGTTGCCGCGCCATATGGAGTAGGGCTCCAGCTCTTCACCCTTCATCACGAAGGAATCGACATCGGCCACCGAGCCTTCGCCCATCACGACGCCGTAGTGGACAAAGGCTGAAGGCCCGAGCGTGCAGCCATTGCCGATGCGGATGTAATCGGACTTGAACGCGCCTTCCTCCAGCGAATGGGCCTGGATGACGCAGCCCTCGTTGAGGGTGACGTCGTCGCCGATCTCGACCAGCGAGCGCTCGGTCAGGTTGCTGCCGCCGTCATAGACGCGCTTGCCGACCTTGACGCCGAGCAGGCGCAGGATCATCGGCCGGAACGGCGTGCCGCTGAACAGGCGCACGATCGGCGAATCCGCGAGCTTCCAGTGGCGTTCGTGGCGCCAGAACGCGACGTCGTAGATCGTCGTCATTTGCGGCTTCAACCGGCCAAAACCAAGGCTGGCCCGCTCGACCAGGATGTAGAACGGAATGGTGATCGCCGAGGTCAGGAGCACGGCGACGAACAGCGCCACCTCAGCCCATTCGGTGTAGTAGTTCAGCGCCCGATCCCAGATCGCCAGCGTGGCGAACAGCATGACCCATTGCGTTGCGATGAACAGAAGGATCGTCACCAGGTTGTGGCGGTTCTTGTGCCGGATGCGCTGGCGCCGGTCAGCCTCGTCGACGCCAGCGATGAGTTCCTTGTCGCGGTTGACCATGCGCGGGATTTCAAAGGCAGGCGAACCGAGAAGCCCGACATTCTCGCGCAACGGCCCATCGATGGGAATCATCACCTTGGTGCCGAGCAGGACGTTGTCGCCGGTGCGCCCGTCCGGCGGATAGTAGATGTTGTTGCCGAGATAGTTGCGCTCGCCGATGCGCGTCGGCTCGAGCCGGAAGGCGGAGGCGGATTTGTGCATGTTGATCATGAACAATCCGTCCGACACCATGGTCTCGGTGCCGATCTCGCACAGAAGCGGGTTTTCGTGCTGCTGGTTGCTGCCGAAGTTGGAACCTGTCTGCACCACCTTGTTGAGGTTCCAGCCGATGGCGCTGATATAATGCACGATCGCCGAGCTGTCGCCGAACAGGAGGCCGAGCACGCGGGAGTTGCTGGTGAATTCGGCGGCGGTCTGCAGCCAGTAGCGGAAGCCGTAAAGCGTGTAGGTGCGGCCGGGTTTCAACAGCAAGCTGACCAGGCGCGGCACCAGCGTCGCCGCCAGGAAGGCCACCGCGATATAGCCGAAAAGCGTGACCGTGGTGCCGATCGCGACAAGGCCGATCGTCTCCTGATAATCGTCGCCGACATTCTCCCAATAGCTGTGGAACAGCAGCGGCAGCGGGATGACAACGGCAAACAGCCCGATCAGCTGGACCGCTTCGAAGAGGAAGCGGCGGATGTTGGAAGGATCGACATTGCGCACCTTGCAATAGTCGGCCGTGGTCGGCACGGCCGGCGACCCATGCCAGTGTTCACCGTCCGGGATGCTTTGCCCGCGCAGCAGCGCGGACGCATGGCCGAGCTGGGCGCCGTTGCCGATCGCGGTGTCGATGTCGAGCGTTGAACCCACACCCACGAAGGCATCGCGGCCGATGGAGAGCGGACCCATATGGATGTAGCCGGACTGCGCGCGAAAGCCGAGAATTAGCGATTCCTTGCGCAGGATGGTGTTGGCGCCAATTGAAATCAGATCCGTGCAGACGGGTACGGATTTGGATTCGATGACCGCGTTTTTCCCGATCCTGGTGCCCAGAAGCTGCAGATAGAAGCTGTAGAGCGGGCTGCCGCGGAACAGGACGACGGGCGCGGTGCGGATCAGTGTCTTGACGATCCAGAAGCGATAGTAGCGCAGGCCCCAGATGGGAAAGGCCTCTGCCTTCCAGCGGCCGATGAGCACCCATTTCGCAAGGACGGCGAAGCCCGTCATGCCGAAGAACACGCCGGTCGAGAGCACCACGCACCTGATATAGAGCTGCAGCGGATCGTCGAGCGCGTCATACATCCAGTTGAGGCCGCCATTGATCGCCCACAGGGCGACATAGCTGTAGAGCCCGTAGAACAGCAGCTGCGCGGTGCCGCAGGTCCAGTAGGCAAAATTCGAGGCCCGGCGGGTGAGGACAGGCTCATTGGTGGCCGTTGTCATCTCCTCCGCCCCGCCCAGATGGAGCGCCAGGCGCGCCACGGTCGGATGCAGATAGATGTCGCGCATCGACGCCGTCGCCCATTCCTTCCTGGTGCGTACGCGCGCGCAGAAATGCGCCATCAGCAGCGAGTTGGCGCCGAGATCGTCGAAGAAATTGTCCTCGACGGACACCTCGTCGAATTTCAGCACGGTGGCCAATGCTTCGGCCAGGAAACGCTCGTCGTCATTGGTGGGCGCCACCATGGCGCGATCGGCCGAAAGCCGCACGCTTGTCGGTTTCGGCAACTGGCGCAGGTCCACCTTGTTGGAGACCGTCATCGGGATCGCCGGCAGCTCCTCCAGGTAGGAGGGCACCATGTAATCGGGCAGGCGCCGCTTCATCGTCTGGGCAAGATCGGCGCGGGAAATCGCCGGCACGCCGGTTTTAGGCGCGTAATAGGCGACCAGTTCGACGCGGCCGGGCTCGATCTCCCAGGTGGTGACGGCAGCCTGTGCGATCTCGGGCTGGTCCAGCAGCACCGCCTCGATCTCGCCGAGTTCGATGCGGTAGCCGCGGATCTTCACCTGGGTGTCGATGCGCCCGGCATATTCGATCTCGCCGATATCGTTGATCCGGCCAAGGTCGCCCGTGCGGTAGATACGCCTGGACGGGTTGTTCGGCAGGCCGAGGAAATCGGCAATGAATTTCTGTTCGGTCAGGTCGGGCCTGTTGAGATAGCCGACGGCGAGCCCGATGCCGGCAATGCCGATCTCGCCCAGTTCGCCAGGCTCGGCAAGCTGTGGCAGCGAAGCGTCGAGAATGACGATCGAGTAGGTCGGCAGTGGCGCACCGATGGTGACGGGGCTGTCCGGCGTCAGCGCGCCCATGGTCGCGGTGACGGTCGCCTCGGTGGGGCCATAGGTGTTGAGGATCCGACGCCCCGGCTTCGACCAGCGCACCACCAGATTGTGCGGGCAGGCCTCGCCGCCCACCAGAAGCGTGCGCAGGCTGGGCACGTCTGATGTCATCGACGACAGAAGCGTCGGGCTGCAGGCCATGCAGGTGATGTCGTGATGGCGCAGGAAGTCCGCCAATTCCTCGCCTACCAGAGGCATCTGGCCGGGCGCCGGCACCACCGTCGCGCCGGCGACAAACGGCACCCAGATCTCTTCGGAGGAAAAGTCGAAGGCGATGGTCATGCCCTGATAGACACGGTCACCCGGCCGGTAGCCGTAGGAGGCGGCGGCGACGCGGATGAAGTTGACGAAGCTCTGGTGCTTGATGACCACGCCCTTGGGCTTGCCGGTCGTGCCCGAGGTGTAGAGGATGTAGCAGGTGTCATCGGCTGAAGCGGTTTTCGCCTGCGGCTTCAGCGGCGCGTCGGACTGTTTGGAGATCTCGGCAGCAGCGCTGTCGATCAGCAGATGCGGAACCGGCAGTTGACCGGCGCGCGACGCATAGGCGGCGATGGTGACGATCAGGCTTACGCTGGCGTCCTCGATGATGAGCGTCATCCGCTCTTCGGGAAACGCGGTAGCCAGCGGCACGAAGGCAGCGCCCGCCTTCATCACCGCCAGCAGCGCAACATAGGTCTCCGCCGAGCGGTCGAGAATGAGCCCGACCCGGTGGCCCGGCCGCACACCGCGCTTGACCAGCAGGCGGGCGAACTGGTTGGCGCGGCTGTCCAGCTCCCGATAGGTCCAGACACGCCCGTCGGAGATCACCGCCGGCAGCGCCGCGAATGTCTGCGCGAGCTCTTCGAACACCGTATCGAGCCGCTCACCGGGCAGGCCTTGCCGGGCAAAGTCGGCGCCCGTCAGGATTTGCCCGCGTGCGACTGTTGCGGGGGCTGTTTTTACCAGCGCATCGAGGCTTGCCAGGCCGGTTTCGGGCTGGCTATCCGATCGGTCCCTGTCCAGTCCGGCGATGTCGAGACCGTGATCCATTTCCATATTTTCCCGTCCTGGCCGGGAATCGCCCGGCGCGGCCATTTTCCCGGCCGTAGCGGGGTGGTTATGCCATCCGATCTTTTCGGCAGTTTTTCCGAACTGTTGAATATTGTTTCTGGAGTGTGTCTGGCCGCTCTTCAGCCTCCCCTTGTTGGCCCTTGCGGGGGAGGGAATGCCGCAGCGCTCTCAGGGAACGTCGGGCTGCCGGTTCAAGGGGTGCGCTGACCCCTGCTGCCCGCATTCGCCGCGCTTTCCGGCCGAATTCAACGCAAAATTCCACTCCTGCAATGGTTGCTACCACGCCGGGTCCCACGCCCGCACAAACACCACGCCCCTATAAGACGCCCCAACAGCGCACCAACGAACCAAGACGGTCGTGCGCTGACAACCTGCCGCCGCGGATCCCGAGGGGATCGCGGCTGGCCGGTTTCGCCCGAAGAGCAGAAGACAGCCTCATGAACGCGATGCGGGCGGCGCGTCGAGGCCGATGTCAACTTTCAAAAGATGGAGACTTGAAATGAAGAAGATCATTTTCAGCATTGCCGCGTTCCTGTTTGCCTCCGGCATGGCTTTTGCCGGCAGCGACCACTTTGACTCGGACTTCGTCCCTGCCGCCGGCAGCTATCCAACTGCCGGTTCCCATTCGATGATCTCCGGCGGCGCGGTCAGCGTCACCAAGAGCATCACCGACAACACCGTGGAGGGAACTGCGACCTCCGGCATGCCTGCACCGGGTTATGGCCAGGGCATCTGGGGCCGCTGACACCAAGTTCGGCCGCCATGGCCGGCATCCAGGCGGCGGCTCGCCCGCCGCCTGGGCTGCGAACTCAGGTCGACAAAGGGCCTGACGACGGCCAGTCCGATGATCTGCTGCTTTATTCCCTGTGGCTTTTCGATAGGAATTTATTCTTTGCATTGTGAGGGCGGCTATGCTACATATTCGTCCACGATGCTGATTTGCGCCAATGACCCGCCGCCCAGGCGGGTTTTGCGAATCTCCCCACAAGTGGGGATGGCCGGCAGGCCAGAGGGGGGCGCCGTAGCGCGCCACCTTCGTGCGGGCCTTCGCGCGCGATCACGCAAATTTTTTGGATCGTTCGGATCGGCGCGGCGTTCTTCCCTGACGCAACCGGAGGAATTGATATGGGTGACGAACGGCACGAAAAAATCCAGCAGCGCGCATACCAGATCTGGGAACGCGAGGGCGGCCTTCATGGCGACCCGGAGCGGCACTGGCACCAGGCCGAGGCCGAGATCGACAGGGAGGCCGCGCTGCCGCTGACAGCAGGCGATGCGCTGCCGGAAACCGGCGAGATCGCCAGTACCGACGTGCTGGAGGTCGAGGCGCTGGCGATGCGCACCGGCCTATCGGGCGACGAGGCACAGGCGCTGATTGACAGGCTGGGCAACGACCGCGCCGCGATCGAACAAGCCGCGCGCAGCCTCAAGGCCAAGCGGAAATCCTGATTGATCAGGGAGAGCGAGATGATCCGGAAACTGAAAGGCGGAAAATACCGGCTGTATTCACGCAAGAAGGACGAAAAGACCGGCAAGCGGCGCAACCTCGGCACGTTCGATACACGCGAGGCGGCGGAGAAGCACGAGCGCGAGGTGCAGTATTTCAAGCGGCATTGAGTGGGTCTCGAAGCCTGGCGAAGGGGCGCCGGCCACCATTGATCAGGGCCTGATCCTCGCCGTCCGTGCACTTTGCCAAAACCAGATTGCGAGCGCGCCGGATCGCCCACGGATCTGTGTTTCCACAGGTCCTTTCAGGGTGCCGGATTTGAACAACGCGCAGTCGCGGCCGGCGACAGCAAGCATTTTGTCACTCACCGCGACGTCAGCATTCTGGTCGGCTGCGATCTCCATCAAGCGACTGGCAACGTTGACAGTGTCACCTATGGCCGCGATGTGCTGACGGCCTTCGCTGCCGAGTCGAGAGGCCACGATTGTTCCGTGGTGGGCTCCGATCTTGAAGCCGAGCCGGGATGCGGTCGATGCCGGCAACGAGGCGAGCCAATCGTTGGTGCGGCTGGAGAGCCCCACACAACAGCGGGCGGCATTGAAGGCGTCATTTGTCGCTGGTTCCGGCAGACCGAACAAGATCATGGCTCCATCACCCATGAAACTCGTGACGACGCCACCGCAGCGCGTCACTTCTTCGTCGACCAACGCATGAAAATTGTTCAGGAGTTCGCGTGTGGCGACCGGCCCCAATGTTTCACTCAGTCCGGTGAAGCCGGACAGGTCGATGAACAGGATGGCGGCGTCTCCCCGCACGGGGTCCGAGAGGAAGTCGCCATGCTTGGCGAGCCACTCCCCCATGCCGGAGGCTTCAACGCGTTGAAGCAATTGGCTCTGCGTTGCGAAAAACTGGGCCCGGCTCCTGCCCAGCCAAAGCTGCGCTGCTCCAAACAAGATAGCCGGCGGAACGGCGGCGGCCATCGGCAACGCGGCGCTCAGCCAGATGTGGTGCGAGAAAGCGGTCATGTTGACCACGAACCAGATCAGGACCACGCCGGCGATCGCCGCCAGGCCGCTGGCGTTTCGCCGCCATGCCAACAGCCCCACGAGAATCATGGGCAGCACCGTTGCAAAGCCGGCATCCGCAAGCCGGACATACTGGTCCCGCACTGTTCCGTCGCCGGTCATCAGATGGGCAATCGCCGTCGACATGACTTCGACGCCCGGGAGTATGGGATCGAACGGTGTCGGGAAGACATCGCCGGTGCCGGTTGCAGTCGCTCCGATCACGACGATTCGATCCCGGATGGTGCCGGGATCGAGTTGGCCCTCCAGCACGGTCGCCGCGCTGATCGTGCGGATCGTGCCGCGCGGGCCGTAGAATGTCAGAGGCAGGATGTGGCCAATGTCGGTCCGGATCGGCCGTCCGCCCAGGGATAGATGATCGGGTGCGATTTCCGGATCCTCGCCTGCCGCCATGGTGGCAACACGCAAGGAGAAGGACGCTTCCAGCTGGTCTCCGGCCCGAAACAGCAACGGCACGAACCGGGGCGTTCCCGTCTTGTCGGTGACCACGTTGACGACGCCGACGGCGGCGGCATCCGAGAACGCTTTCAGGGGCCACAGGAACCGCTCGGCATTCGGCACGCGGGCGAGTGGTCCTTCGCCCTCGGCCCATTGTTCACCTCCGGGGTAGACCGCCGCGGCAGCGATGACGCTTCTACCCCTGCCCAGCGAACGCGCGAGCGCCGCATCGTTGTCTTTTGCCCCGGGATCGACCAGCAGCAGGTCGAGCGCAATGGCTTTTGGTCCAAGGCCAGCGATCGTATCGACAAGCCGGGCAAGCGTGGCGCGGCTGAGGGGATATGTGCCCTCGTGGCGCACCGCTTCATCGTCTATGGCGACAATGGTGATCAGCTCCGGTGGCTCTGCCGTTCCCCGAACAAGCGTTCGCAGATCGGTCATCGTTGCTTCGACGCGATCGAGAAACCACAAATGACCGCGCCAGTGCGCGAAGCCCAGGCCGGCGCCCCAAAGACCCGCCAGGATGAGCGCGATCAGCGTCGGAAGCGCCCGCCTGCTCACCGCGGGTCACAGGCCGAAACGGGCCAACAGTGCGGAAACGCGCTTGGCGGGCCAGCGCTTGACGGTCAGTGGTGCCGTTCCGGGCACGACGTCGACGCCTTCGCCCGGCGCAAGCACCACGCCGGCATCGGACGCCGACCTGTGCACGGCGACGCGACCCCTGAGGACGAAAACAGACGTCTTGCCCTCGCCAGTGTCGACTGCCCATTTGGTGCCTCGCACCGCGGCGATCGCCTGCGGGGTGACAACTGCGAAGCCACCCTGGACCGAGCCGGCCGGTGCATCGAGCAGCAGCGCCTTGCGCCGCAGCCTGACCGCATCGGCCTTGCCGTTTCGATCGCCGTCCTCCAGCGTAAAACGGGCGCCCTCTTCCACAATGATGGTGAGGCCTTTGCGACATTTCAGAATCTGCCGGGCCGTACCGGCCACCGGCTCCAACCGACACCCTGCGTCCTGCGCCAGGGCGGCATCCACCCGGAAGACACCGGCAAACAGGCCAGCCACCACCAGGCTGCGGAAAAATCGGTCCCTTGCGTTCATCGACGTCCCCTTGCTCTTGCGAGCGACAAGAAAATCTTCCGCCGCCAGCCCAGCAGCATGCGAACCGGCACTTGCAGCCGTGTTGCGCCGAGGGATGCCGACCGGCGATCCTAACACGACAAGCCTGCTCCGACACCAAGCAAGGCCGCGATGCGAACCAAGCGCCAACGGCCCTGCCGTCACCCGCAAGATTTCTACGCCACGCGTGGTTGAGCTGGCCTGGGTTTGACCATTGTGGCGAGTACGATGCCGGCGACGATGAAGGCCGCGCCGACGAGATCGTAATCGTGCAAGCCCTCGCCGAGCAGCAGATAGGCGAGCATGGCCACGAACACCGTCTGCAGGTAGAGCAGCATGCTTGCCCGGCTTGCGCCGAGCGTTTCCACGCTTTTGTTGTAGAGATAGTACATCAAGGCGCCGCCGGGGCCTGCCAGATAGGCGAGCGCGAGAATGCTGTGGACGTTCATGGCGGAGCGTTCGTCGTTGAACAATTCCCACACATGGAAAGGCAAGGCGACCAGCGCACCGGCGCCGAGCAGCAGCACGACCATCGGTAGGAGTTCGATGCCGAATTTGGCACGGCGCAAAAGCACGGTATAGAGGCCCCAGCAGAACGCGCTGCTGACGATCCACAGTTCGCCGGCGTTGACCTTGAGTTGCAGCAGCGCCGTCAGGTCCCCGTGGGCAACGATGAAAATCATCCCGGCAAGCGCAACCAGCGCGCCAAGCGACTTCCACAGCCCGAGCGGCTCGCCAAGCACGAAACGGGCGAGCACCATCGTCATGACAGGTGACAGCGCCATGATGATGCCGGCCGTGGTGGCGTCGGTGTCGTTGAGGCCATGGTAGATCATACCCTGGCAGAGCGTGAGGCCGATCGCCCCCACGGCGACGACCTCCAGGGCGCGCGTTCGCAAAAGCCCGATCATCGCGCCGTGATGACGGTGCACGATCGGCAGCAGGATGGCGCAGGCAAGCGTCAGCCGCCAGAAGCAGAGACCCCAGGGCGGCATTTCAGGCGCCACCCATTTGGCCGCGATATAGACACCAGCCGAAAGCAACCAGCACAGGACGGCGGCCGGATAGCCGGCCAGGGAGGATATGGAGCCGACCACGGGTTGCGCGGCTTGATGCGCTATCGGCATTGCCTGCATGTCATGCCCCCTTCGATGACCTCGGCCAGACGGGCAACATAACCTGCGTCGTTGGGTCGTGCATCCGTTTTGAAAGGGTGGGGAACCTGCGCTCGGCTGCCTATGTCCTCGATGGAATAACTATCTCAGTCCGCCTTGCCGCCGGAAGGCATTGCGGAAAAATCCATCCACATCGCGCCCACGGCATGGCCATCGGGATCAGCGAGGTCGCGGGTGTACATGAACCCATGATCCTCGACTGGATTGATGTCGGCGGTGCCACCGTTCGCGGCAGCCGCCGCGGCCATCGCATCGACCGCCTCGCGGCTGTCGAGCGACAGCGCCAGCATGACCTCGCTGGACGTCGATGGCGGGATGGGGCGCGTGGTCATGGTCTGCCATTTTTCACGGCTGAGCAGCATGAAATTGATGTGGTCGCTCCACACCATCCCGGCGGCCGCCTCGCTGGTGAAGCTGGGATTGTTCTTGAACCCGAGAGCTTCATAGAACGCCATGGACGCCTTCACGTCGCTCACCGGCAGGCTCACGAAAATCTTCTTGCTCATCGATCATTCCTTTGGTTGTCGAGATGCCAGCGAGTGGCGCCTGCTTTAAGACGGTTGAGCGCCAGTAGATCCGACACCGCATCTCGACTTTTTTTAATCGCCGGCGCAGCAGCATGATGCCGAGGCACGCGTTCACTTTGGTATCGGGTGTCTGCTTTTCGCGAGCGTCATTGGCACTAGGCCGCGATGGATGTCGACCTGGAAGCCGCTCTGTCGCTGACGGCCGACTATGCACTGCCGGAAACAGCTCCGATCTGCTGGAGGTCGAGGCACTGGCGGCCGGCCTATCGGGCGACGAGGCACAGGCGCTGATCGACAGGCTGGGCCGCGCGGCCATCGAACAAGCCGCTCGCCGCCTCAAGGGCAAGCGGAAATCCTGATCGGGGAGAACCAAGATGATCCGGAAACTGAAGGACGGAAAATACCGGCTTTATTCACGCAAGAAGGATGGGAAGACCGGGAAAAGGCGCAGGCTCGGGACTTTTGATACGCGGGATGCGGCTGAGAAGCATGAGCGGGAAGTGCAGTATTTAAGCGGCATTGAAGATTACACTACATAGCTGTATCGCATGTCTCGCGGAACCTAATTTTGTGCCTGGCAGGCGCGCGAGCGCAGGTCGTATGGTCGTCGTGTTCAGACATCCGCCCCGAAATAATCTTTCAAATCTGCCAGTATTTTTATCAGCTTCGGATCGATATCAGCTGGGGAAAGCTCCTCTATCACTCTTGCCGCAGTCAACGTTACTCCCAGTCGAGTCTGCACTGATTTAGCCAGCGCAGAGAATATCGCTTTTCCCGGTGTAACAGATCTCCTAAATACGGGATTACCCCAATCTTCCGTAAATTTTCTTTGAAATTGAATCGCCAGTTCTGGCGTATTAGCTCTAGGATTGTTTGACAAGCTGTATTGAATGAAGTGGCCCATTCGTTGACTGAAAACCTGATCTCTAGATTTATCTATCAACTCCTCGATTTCGTTCTCAACGCTATCGAGAATCGCAGTCGTTGTCGGGCTGTTCGTATATTTTTGGACGACTGCTCGAACGGCCTTGGGTACCAGTAGTACGTTCTCAATTTCTTTGCAGGGAAGAACAAAGCAGAAGGCTCCAGCCTTCAACATATCCGCTTCAAATTCGTCGATCTCCTCATCTGAACGATAGTCTCGATCGAAAAGTGCTGCCACCTGAACGTCTAGCTCAAAGAACTCCTTGAAAACCCAGGCCGTAGTTGTAACCCGATTCCAGTTGGAAAAGCCGTCGGTTTTCATCAAGGTGACTGACGAACCCGACAGGTAATCAATGCCTCCAAGAGATTTCGATACCTTTGAAAGAAGGCGGTTGTCGAAACCCTCAAAATACAGAACCTTTCTGGTTCTGGCCAAACGAGCAAACTGGGCGTTCTCAGAGCTGCCAATTGCCGAGTAAATTTCTGGATAGTTCGAGTCTGTCCGAATTCGTTTGGCGGATCTCGCCGAAGGCCGGACGATGAGGACATCACCCGCATCTGCTGCGTTGATAATCTCGGTTGAATGAGTGGCAATGAAAAACTGTTCCACCCGTTGCGAGACTATCCGTAGTAGCCGGTGTTGGAGGTCCGGATGAAGGTAGATGTCAGGTTCGTCTAGGACCAACACTGAGCGGCTGTCTGCTTGGGTCAGATGCATCATAGTTTGCATCCAAACCTGGAAGCCAAAACCGGACCACTGTACTTCTCGTACGTTAGGGCCATCTCTGAAGTACATTCTGACGATGTTTCGATCGCCACGCTCAATTTCAGGTCGCATAAGGCGGGTGCCAGGCCATCCATACTCGACCAAGTCCGAAAATTCTTCGAATTCTTCCCGGGTCTTGTGGAGCCAAAAATTTCGAAAATTTCGGCTCGCTAGTCGCCCAAATCGATTTCGTTCAATCGTTTCATGTTGCACAACCTCCTCATTTTGCTCCAGAGGACTGAGAGTCGGAACGACGACAATCTCTAGAGGAAACTGATTTCTCAGGTAGGTGCTGCCCTTTTGCGCTCTCGTGTCAGAAACAAGGTAGCATTCCAAGTCATAACTTGGATCAAGAACGATTACAAATCTGTTCCCATTAGTTGCTGTTAAGACAATCTTTGCCTTTTGATCTTCGAAATTGTGAACGCAGTATCGCAGGTCAACTTGAATTACGGACTGTGGAACCGAATACGTAGAGCATACTCCGTCCTCTCCGTGTGATTTTAATACAGCAGTTCGCCTCTTGGCGAATCGAAGGGCATCGAACGCTATACGCAATGCGTCAAGGGAAGTGGATTTTCCAGCATTGTTCGGTCCGACCAAAACGTTCTTTGTGCGCGCAGATATTGTGAACCGTGGGAACGATTTGTAGTCGAAGAAATCTAATGTTTTTATCTGCATCGCTGATTGGGTGCTCCGCCAACTACATAGCTGCTAGTATCATCTAAACGGCCCGGAGTGCGGGCTTGGCTTCGAACCACGTTCTCCTCGACCATCGGCGGCAATCGTTGCGCTACAAGGCGCTAAGTTTTCGGCGGGCCGCAGCGCCCCTTGAGGATGGCGATTTCCGCCTCGTGGTCGCCACCTGACATGGATGCGACCGGCACACCGATCAGGAACACCCCTAACGCATCTCCAGTCGCAGCCTTATTCTGCTGATTTGAAATGACGGCTAGGCGCTGCCGGTCAGCCTGAGTGCAGGGACCGGAATTTGGAATTCCCGATATCTTGTCCGGCGGTGTGGCGCACCCTGCCAGGCCGGCCAACACCGATATTACCAAAACAACGCGTTTCACTATTCCCCCACTTTTCAACAGACCCAACCCGTCGACAACATTACGTGGTGCATGACGTTGCACAAGTATTGGGCGGTGCGTCACACACGATTATTTTTGACAACCAGCGCTGGCCATCCGTCGCACTTGCCGTTCTTATGGCAGCGGCGTTGAGGCTGCCGAATGTGCAGCCGGCTCAATTGCTGTAAAGTTCGGCAGGGACCTTGCCAGGAACGTTAATTCCGACGCCCTTCCCACCCCTCCCATTAACCATTCGTTAACCATTCCCTCGCTAGCGTTTACCTCTCAGTAAGGATTCGCCAGCCGTGACCTTTGCCGCTCCCCTCGAGGCCAAATCCATTCGCTTTCGCGCCCGCTCCTTCGTCGCTTTCACATTGACTCCGGAAAATCCCTTGGCGGCCTGGTTGGAGGGGCTCGACCACTGGATCGGCAACTCGCCTGGCTATTTTGCCGGCCGGCCGGTGGTGCTTGATCTCAACACCTTGAAGCCCGATGTCGCCGCGATCGAATCGCTGGTCGATGTGCTTGGCCATCGCGGCATCCGCGTCTACGCCATCGAACTCGACGGCCACACCGCACTCGAGCCCAACCTGCCGCCGGTGCTGGTCGGCGCCAAGGAGGCGACGACCGATGGGTTGCTGCCCCGCGAGGCGCGGGCGGAGGGTTTCGACAAGGCCGAGGGCAGGGCGCCTGAAGCCGGCCCGGGCGGCAAGGCTGGCGCAAGCAAGGCGGACGATAGCGAGCCGCAGGTTGCGCAGGAAGCATCCGGTACGTTGATGATCAAGGCGCCGATCCGCTCCGGCCAGGCGATCGTGCATCCGCATGGCGATGTCATCGTGCTGGGCTCGGTCGCGTCCGGCTCGGAGATCATCGCGGCGGGTTCGATCCATGTCTACGGCACGCTGCGCGGGCGCGCTTCGGCGGGCGCGCTGGGCAACAAGGGTGCGCGCATCTTCTGCCGCAAGAACGAGGCGGAGCTTTTGGCGGTCGACGGCTGGTACGTGACGGCCGAGGAGATGGAAGGTGTTTCGCGCGGCAAGCCGGTGCAGGCGTTTCTCGATGGCGAGAGCCTGCGGGTTTCGACGCTGAGCTGACATTCGATATTGGGGCGGCTTTGCCGCCCGGCCAAGAACAACAAATGAACAACAACGGAGGCTTTTCAATGGGCAAGGTAGTGGTGGTCACCTCGGGCAAGGGGGGCGTCGGCAAGACGACCTCGACGGCGGCCCTTGGTGCCGCGGTCGCCAAGACCGGCAAGAAGGTGGCGCTTGTCGATTTCGACGTTGGCCTGCGCAACCTCGACCTGATCATGGGCGCCGAACGCCGCGTGGTGTTCGACCTCGTCAACGTCATCCAGGGCACGGCCAAGCTTTCGCAGGCGCTGATCCGCGACAAGCGGGTCGAGACGCTATTCCTGCTGCCGGCCTCGCAGACGCGCGACAAGGATGCGCTGACCGAGGAGGGCGTCGGCGAAGTCATCGACAAGCTGCGCTCGGTGTTCGACTACGTGTTCTGCGACAGCCCGGCCGGCATCGAGCGCGGCGCGCAGCTCGCCATGCGCTTTGCCGACGAGGCGGTCATCGTCACCAATCCGGAAGTGTCGTCCGTGCGCGATTCCGATCGCATCATCGGCCTGCTCGACGCCCGCACCATGAAGGCGGAGCAGGGCGAGCATATCGCCAAGCATGTGCTGGTCACGCGCTATGACGCGGCCCGCGCGGCGCGTGGCGAAATGCTCTCCATCGACGACGTGCTGGAAATCCTGTCGGTGCCGCTGCTCGGCATCATCCCCGAGAGCCAGGATGTGCTGCGCGCCTCCAACCTCGGTTCGCCGGTGACGCTGTCGGAGCCGCTCAACACTGCTGCACGCGCCTATCTCGACGCCGCCAGGCGGCTGGAAGGCGAGGAATTGCCTGTTATCGTGCCCTTCGAACGCAAGGGTTTCCTCGATCGTCTTTTGGGAAGGAGGGCGGCATGAGCCTGCTCGACATCTTCAAGCGGCGCTCCAGCGCGCCGGTGGCGCGCGAGCGGCTGCAAGTGCTGCTTGCCTATGAGCGCCGCAACCGCAGCCAGCCCGACCTCGTCTCCATCCTGCGCGAGGAGATCATGGCCGTCATCGCCAAGCATGTGCAGATCGACCAGGACTATCTGCAGGTCTCGATGGACCGCGGCGAGACCATGTCGACGCTGGAGATCGATATCCAGATCCCCAACAAGAGCGCCGTGCCCATGGCGATGGCGGGGTAGGATCTAAGGCTGGGGAAGGTCGCGATCCTTCGCGCCCCCCTCTGTCCTGCCGGACATCTCCCCCACGAGGGGGGAGATTGGCAGCCCCGGCCACCCAACTCTTCTTGCAACGTTGGCGATTGGCGAAAGCCCGCATGACGTCCAATCTCCCCCCTCGTGGGGGAGATGTCCGGCAGGACAGAGGGGGGCGCTGTCCCGCCGACAGTACCAGTTTCGCACCCTCACATCGCGTCACCCGCAGCATCCAACCCCCCAAATGTCCCAAATTTACCTTGCCGCCAACAGGGGCTTCCCCTGTGCGGCCAGCGGATGTAAGGTCATGTTAGTAATTCGTTAAGTACCGAGTTGGGGTGTGAGTAAAAGGAGTTCGAGCATGAACTTCAAGGGCTTGCTCAAGCGTGCTGAAGACGTAGACAAGGCATTCCAGGAACTGCAGGTCGATCTGGCGGATGCGCTGGATTCAGATCTCGTCGCCGAGGGCCAGGCGCCGCCAAAGAGCGACACTGTCGCGGATGCCTCGGATCAGGCGGCAGGACCCGACGACGCGCCGCCCGAGGCGAATGCGGCAAATCCGGATAGTGCGGACACCACGGATGATGCGGGCAGTCCCGAAACCGCGCCACGGCTGACGCCCCATACCCAGACGCGGCTGGCTGCGTTGAGTGCCTTTGAAGGGCTCTTCCACGACGCCAGGGACTATCTGGACGAGATCAACGGCAAGCTGTCGGAGATCGCGACCTCACACCATTTGACGCGCGAATTCCTCAACATCCTGCACAACGACATTCTTCGCGCCAACGAGTTCGAGCTTGCCAATGCGGGCCTCGGCGCGGAACAGAGAACGCTGTCGGAAAAGCTGCACGACGCGGTGAGAAAGCTGCGCGAGCGTGAGGGCGCTTTCGAAGCGCTGCAACAGCGCGAGACAAGCCTGGTTCAGGACAGGGAGGCGCTTCGCGCAGCGCTTGCCGCGGTAAGGCTGGAGCTTGTGGAGACAGCCAATGCGAGCGCAAAACGCGACGCGGAGTTCGGCGACATCGCCAAGCGGCTGACCGCCAGAACGGTCGAGGCCAACAGGCGCTTGCGCGAGAGCAAGATGCTGCGCGAAAAGCATGTCAGCCTGTCCATCGATCTCGACAAGGCGCTGAAGCGGGAATCCCAGGCGCGCCACAGGCTCGACGAGCTCTCGACGATCCATGCCAGCGAAGCAGCGCGGCTGGCCGAACTGCTGGCCGCGCTGGGCAAGAGCGAGAAAGAGGAGATGCGGCTGCAGAAGTCGCTCGAGGCCGCACAGGCGAAGCTGTCGGAAGCAAGCGAAGCGGCCCGCATGATGGAAGGCGACAGGGAAGCCGAACTGTCTCGCAGCCAGACGGAAATGCGCGGTCTGCGTTCGGAGGTCCAGGACCTGCAATCGCGACTGGAGCAGGCGTCGACCGAGAACAGCGAGGCCGCCGGCGAAATCGCCAGGCTCAAGACCGAACTGAACGACGCGCTGGCCGAAAAGAAAATCGCCGACGAAAGATTGTCCGCTCTCACCCATGAGAACGAAAACGACAAGATGAGCCTTTCCAGATTGAACGCCGATCTTTCGCAGCTCACGCTGCAACAGGCATCGGAGCAGATACAGCTCGATGTCCAGAGGCAGGAATGCGACGACCTCAGGGCCGAAATCGAGTCACTCAATGCCCGGGTCAAGGAATTGCTGCCCTACGAGCGGCTGCACAAGGCCACCAATGGCAGACCGCGCGAGAGCGGCGTGGTCGAGATTGCCGGCGTGGTGGCGGAGAAGGCACGGGAAACGGGCAGGCGACGCATCCGCAGGAACCTCCGCGCGGCGACTTAAACCGTGCAGGCTCTCCGCGTCGGAGAACCCGCGAGGGAGGCCGGCACCGCATCCGGAGAGTAAGCCAATGGGCACCGGCCAAGGCGGATCGACAGGTCCACCGCGAGAGGCAAGGTAGCGAGCCTCAACACCGCATGGCATTGGTGCGATCACGGAAGGTGCCAGCGGCAATTCCCTGGCCTCTGATTCGAACCATGCGGCGGCCCGCCAACAAGCAAGCCACGAACGCATACGGGAAGCGATCGTGTGGCTCCCGTTTTATGCATGTCGTTGACCCAAAACCGCTGCGCACTTTTGGGCGACATGCATCAGTCGATCGGCTCGTGCTGGTAAAGCTCGTCCATGGAGAGTGATGCCAGGGCGCCGAACGGTGCCTGCTTTTTCACGCGGCCGCCGCTCAGGATCACCACGTCGTCGCAGAACGAGATGGTGCTGTGATGGTGGCTGATGACGATGGTCGTGCGGCGGCCGGCTCTCGACTTCAGGGTCTCGACGATGGCCGCTTCCGACAGCCCGTCCACCGCATTGGTGGCTTCGTCCAGGATGAGGAGATCGGGATCGCGCACCAGGGCCCTGGCCAACGCTATCCGCTGCCTCTGTCCCGCCGAGAGATTGACACCCCTGTAGCCAACCAGCGTCTCGTAACCCTGAGGCAGCCGTTCGATGAATTCATGCGCTTCGGCCAGTCTTGCGGCGCCCTCGGCGTCGCCGGCGGTGGCCGCGTCCTGGCCGTAGGTTATGTTTTCAAAAATGGTGCCGTCGACCAGTTCCAGCTCCTGGCTGGCCAGTGCGATGTGCCGTCGCCACTGGCTGGCATCGATCCAGTCGAGCGGTGATCCGTCGACGAGAATCCTGCCGGTGTCCGGTTCCACGAAGCGGCACAGGAGATTGACGATGGTCGTCTTGCCGGCGCCCGAGCGGCCGATCAGCGCCGTCGAGCGGCCGCTGCCGATTTCGAACGTCGCCGCATGCAGCACCACTTCACGCCGGTCCGTGCCGGAATAGGTGAACGTCACATCATCGAACTTGATGCCCTGGCGCAGACCGTGGAACGGCCCATCGCCTCGCGGCGGTTGCGGCTTGCCGGCGGGATCCAGCAGCCATGTCACCTCTTCGAGCGATCCGCTCAGGCCTTGCAGCTGGCTCCACGACCCTTGCAGGGCCCGCATATGCGGCTGCAGCCTGTAGAGCAGTATGACGAACGCGATGATCAGCGGGAAACTCACCTGCGCCAGCCAGGCGCCGATCACCACCGCCAGGAACAGCATGGCGTGGAGAACCTCCGTCAGCGGCGGCAGCGCTCCCTGACGAACGAGCAGGACGAAAGAGGCGCGGCGAACCGCATCGGAGGCTGTGTCGAATATCGCCTTCTCCCGGTTCTCCTGTCCGAAGATGCGGATCAGCCGTCCGGCATGCACAAGGTGAAGCATCTGCGAGGCGAGGTGGCCGTTGCGCGAAGCGACGCTACGGCTGGGCTCCTTCAGATTGGCCGAGAGGATGGCGTGCGCGATCTGGACGAGCGCCAGTCCGAGCGTGACCAGCAGCGTCATGCGCCACGAAAGCAGGAGCAGGAAAGCCAAGAGGATGATGGCGGCCGATGCGCTGACGATGGCCGACAGCATGATCTGGATCGCATCGGATGCCCGCCAGGATTCGTTGGAGATGATGTTGAGCAGGCGTCCCGGACTCTGCCGCAGGAAGAACGGGTAGCCGACGCGCAAGAGCTGCTCCGACAGGGCGCTACGGATCGAATGACTTGCCTTGCCGGAGATGAAGGTCGTCAGCAGCGTGTTGGCGAAGGCGAAGACGTTCTTCAGGACGATCGAGCCGAGGATGGCGAGCGAGATGACGACAAGCCGGTCGCGTTCGCTCAAGCCCGATCCGACGTGCTGGAGGACAGCGGAGAAGCCGGCCATTCCCGCCGCGTCCCCGTGTCCCATGATGATGCCCAGCAACGGGATGATCAGGCCGATGCCGAACCCTTCGAGGACGGCGCTGACCAGGCCGAGAACCACCACGGCCGGAAGCAGGCGCAGTTGCCGCTTTCCGAACGCCCGGAACAGCATCGGCAGGCTTGGCGGTAGCAATGGCATTATAGCGTTTCACCTCACCTGGGCATTGGCTTGTTGATCTTGCCGCACTGGCTCAGCCTGCGGCCGTCTCGCCAGCAGGAGAACCGCGAACCTGGCCGCACCGAGCAAATTCATGGCGACGATCGGCCAGTGCGACAGGTTGAGTTCACGGTCGAACGCAGGCCCACCTGTCAATTCCCGCAAAGCCCCTCGTGCGGCCCAGTAGAAATGGCGAAGCAGCCAGGGCGCATGGCGAACATGCTTCAGGCAGAGCCCGCCATTGCCCAGGCTGTAGTCGCGGTGGAGCTTTTCGATGGCTTTGCGATCCCGCCGGCCGTGATGATGGAATATCGTCATGTCAGGCACATACTCGACCGGGATGCCGAGCAGCATCGCCCGCACGAGGTAATCGGTATCCTCGGCAGACCGCAATGGTCCCCCGGCGCCGAAGCGTTCGTCGAAATAGCCGATGCTGGCCGCGACATCGCGGTGCATCGTCATGTTGCAGCCCAGCACAAAACCGCCGGGGTGGACATCCGGTGTCAGCCGCTCGCGCACCCACGACCGCTTGATGGTGAACGGCAAATCCCTGGGATCGCCAAGCTCGACACGGCCTCCCCGGATGAGCCATTTTTCCCCGGACGCATAGTGCCGCTCCAGATCGCGCAAATAGTCGCAATGGACCGCGCAATCATCATCGACGAAGACCAGCACACGGCCGCGCGCGCGCCTCAGCCCGGCGTTGCGGGCAGCCGCCAATCCGGGGCGCGGCTCGCAAACGGGCGTGAATGGAATGTCCGACATAGCGGCGATGCTGGCCAGGCGCTCGGCCGTGCGGTCGCTCGAACCGTTGTCGACGACCACGAGTTCGGCCGCAAAACCGGCATGTGCGCGGCACGCGGCCTGCACCGACTTGATGCAGGCATCGAGCACGGCGACGCGGTTGCGCGTGCAGATGATGAAGCTGACTTCCGGCGCCGATCGTTCCGGGCGGGGACCGGCCGGGGCAGGGCCAAGCGCCGTCGAACGATCGCGCTGCAGGGGTTGGTTGGCTTTGACGGTCATCCCTCAGCCCGCCTGATAAGGTGCCAAAACCGCCGCGGCGGGCGCGGACTTGAAGAAGTATGCCATGGCGTCCGCTTGCCTGCTGGCCGACAGCGAGGCAAGGCTGAGCCAGGGCGCCCAGGCGCCAGGCCGCAGCGCATATTGCTCGCGGCGCCGGATGACGTTCCACTTCGCGGTCCGCGTCAGCAATTCATGCGTCAGCGGGGGCTGCTTTTCGTCGGCGACGAGCTGGTAGAGGAAATAGAACAGGTTCAGCGCGCCGGCCTCGAAACTCGGCCGTATCGCGGCCGGCAGCGAGCAAATCTCCTCCTCCAGCGCGACGATGAAGTTGGCCGCACGGGTAACCGTGTCGTGGCTGACCACGTCGCCAATGTCGCGCAGGTCCCGCGTGGCTTGCGCCAGGCCCTCGCGCTCGAGGTTCTCGGCCACGATCCGCAAATGCGTCCTGCGCATCTCCTTGACGTGCCGGCTGGTCACGCTTGCCTGATGGACGCGGTAGACGACCAGGTTTTCGGGCATCATGGCTGCCGGGTAACGGCCGGCCAGCCGCCTGAAAAGATCGAAATCCTCGGCGTGCCTGTAGGTCTGGTCGTAGTGGAGAACGCCGTCGTTGACGACCTTCCTGTTGTAGACGACCGTCGGGTGCATGAAGATCGTGAAGAACATCGCCAGTATGGGGATGCGGCCGAACTGGAACACCGGATCGGGCTTGCCCCTGGCGATGCGGCCGCGGATCAACATATCGACGCCGGCGCCGCAGAAGCCGAGTTCGGGCCGCCGCTCGAACAGCGCCACCTGGCGCGATAAGCGCCAGGGATAGGCGACGTCGTCGGCATCCATCCGCGCGACCAGTTCGCCCCGGGCGACCGCCAGCCCTTCGTTGAGCGTCGCGACGAGGCCACGGTTTTCGCGCGAGATAATCGAGATGCGGCTGTCGGCCGCCCGGTGGCGTTCGAGGATCTCGAGCGAATTGTCGGTCGACCCGTCATCGATCGCGATGATCTCCAGGCGGCCGTAATCCTGCCGCAGGATGCTTCCCAGTGCGGCGGCGAGATAGGGTCCGGCATTGTAGACCGGCAACAGGACGGAGACGAGTGGCGCGGCGGTCATCGTCTTGCATCCGTTCGCTGGAGGTCGAGCGATGGCGTGCGGCCATCGGGCGATCCGCCAGCCGCCCTTGGGAGCCAGCCGCCACGGCCGGCCTGCGCGGCGTGGGCGCGCGCGACATAGGGGAAGTGGCGCTTGAGGCTGTTGAGCGGCCTTTCGAAAACCACCCAGGAAATCGAGGCCGCGACAATCGTGGCGGCGCCCGCAACCAGGAACCGCCCCGGCCCTTGCTCCGAGACATTGAGCGGAATCCAGGGCTGCGATTTGACGGCGAGCGACAGCAATATCGGGTGATACAGATAGACGCCGTAGCTGATGCGGCCGAGACCAAGCAGCGGCGGCAGGTCAAGAAGCTTGCCGATTGTGCCGCCAAGGCCGCGCGAACAGGCGGCGACGATGACCATCAGCGGCACCAGGGGCAGGACTTGCCGCACCAGCCAATGGGCCCATTCCAGCATCGGATCGGCAGGCGCGGGGACAAACCACTCGATGACAAGGAATGCGGCCGCGAAGGCAGGCCAGCTGAGCTGCATCCAGTGCGGCAGGGCCGCACCCCTGGACCGCCAGCAGGCAAGCAGCGCGCCCGTCGCCAGCGCATCCATGGATGCCGGCGGCAGCAGGTCGCGCGCCAGCGCCGGGGTGGCGGTGACCGGCCAATAGAAGCGATAGGCCAGCGACAGCGCGATGACGCCTATACAGATTTGTTCGAAGCGGCGGCGTGGGGCCAGCAGGACGACCAGCGGCCAGGCAAGATAGAACTGCTCCTCGATACTCAGGCTCCAGAAATGGCACAGCACCCAAGGGTTCCAGTCATTGCGCAGCGCATACCAGAAGTTCGAGAGATAAAGCGCATGCCAGAGCAGCGATCCCCTGGACTGCTCCAGGTCGACCAGCCAGACGAAACCCAGCACGGCAAAATAGGGCGGGAATATCCGCAGCGCCCGCCTGATGTAGAAGGATCGCAGCGCAGGGCCGGTTTCAAATTCGGCGGCCGAACGCGCTTCCAGGAGCAGGCGCGTGATCAGGAAGCCGCTCAGCACGAAGAACAGCCGCACGCCGATATGACCCCAGAAGGAAGATCCCCCCGCCGCGAAGAAATGGGAGTACATCACCATCGTCACGGCGATGGCCCTCAGTGCATCCAGTTGGATGTCGCGGGCGTTTCCCATCAGCGGCTTCCGCCGGCGTGATGTCCGCGACGAAGCCGCCAGCCGGCCGTTTCGAGCGGCAGGCCAAGGCGGACGAGACTCGCCAGGGCGCCGGCACCGTCAAACCCCCGCTTTGCGAGTCCTATCGGGCCGAGTCCGATCGGGCCGGGCTCGAAATCGACGGACGGACAGCTCAAGTTGGTCAACCTGGCGGAATCCTCCACGGCGTATGTCCAGTCGCAAACGAGTCCCCCAGGAGATCGTTCGGCTACGGCATTGTGCGGCGCAACACAAAAAATCTACCCGGCTGAAATACTTATGTGAGCAAACGCTAAAAGTTGATAAAACCGGCCGGTTCTCGCCATTTTTGGCGAGTTTCCGCAGAATTTAAATCCTATGATTTAAGATGTGCCGACATTCCCGCCTTGGTTGATTGAGGAGATCTCTTGGCTTGAAAGCCTAGTTCTTTGTTAAATCACGAGAAATTTCGGAATCTATATTTTGGCTATATGGATTCGGTCCTGGTTCCGCGGAGAAATGAGTTGGAACCATTGGCTTTGCGCGGTGCAGCATGGTCGCCGTTTTTTCGTCGGTTGCCGCACGCAACGCCCGTCACTCGGCTGAGCGGGCCTCTGCTGTGGGCCGCCAACCCGTCACACCGCCTCAAACACCACCATCTGTTCAAGCCCGCCACCCCGCCGGTTTTCCAGCGTCACGGTGCCGCCGTAGCGCTCGATGATTTCCTTGGCGATGGCGAGGCCGAGACCAGCGCCCGGGATGGATTGCAGGCGGCCTGGGTCGACGCGGAAGAAGGGCTCGAACGCCTTGTTCAAGAGCTCCGGCGGAATGCCGGGCCCGTGGTCCGAAATGGTCAGCACGGCGCGATTGTTGGCCACGGCAAGGTCGATGCGGCATGCCTTGCCATGGGTGGCGGCGTTGACGATCAGATTGCGGAGCGCCCGGCGCAGGCCGAGCGCGCCGGCCCGCACGCAAACCTTGTCCAGGTGCCCGATGGAGACGGGATGGCCGAGCGACACCATCTCGCCTTCGATGTCGCGCACCGTCTTTTCCAGGTCGACCGGTTCGACGGCGTCCTGGTTGACCTCTTCGCGCACCAGGCGGATGGCGCTGTCGGCGATGCGGTCGAGCTCGTCGAGGTCGTGAAGCCATTTGTCGCGCTCGTCGTCGAGGAACTCGGCGCGCAGCCGCATGCGCGTCATCGGCGTGCGCAGATCATGGCCGGCGGCGGCGACCAGCCGCATGCGGCTTTCCATGGCGGTTCTCAGCCGCGACGAGAGCTGGTTCAGCGCATGCGCGGTGGCCTTGACCTCGGCCGAACCCACTTCCGGCACCGCCGCTAGCACGCCATCCGATCCGATCTTGGAGACGGCGGTCTCCAACATCTCCAGCGGCCGGATCAGCACCGAGGTGAAATAGACCGACACCGCCGTGGCGCCGGCGACGATCAGCGAGATCCAGCCGGCCAGAATCAGCCATTCGCGCCGTGGCGGATCGATGTGGGGAACCTCCACGATCGCCCAGCGATTGTCGGGCAGGCGCACCGATGCAAGCTGGCCGGGTTCGTCCGACTTGTCGCTGACGACAGCCAGGACGTCGAAACCCCGGCGGCGCAAGACGTCGTTGAGCATCGCGGTTTCCGGACGAGCCACCTTGCCCCCGGCCGGGTGGTCGGTGAGCTGCACTTGCAGGACGTCCGGGATCGGGCCGGGCAGCAGCCGCATCACCAGCTCCATCTGCTGGGCGACCCAGGGCACGGTCAGTTCCGGCGGCGGCCCACCGCCGCGCACGCTGATGACGGCGGCCGTCGCCAGGCCGACGACGCCGACGATCGAGGCGACCAGCAGCAGGATGAGGCGGCGGCGCAGCGAGTTCACGCGTGGCTCTCCACCGTGTCGACGCGCGCGGTGAGCTGGTAGCCGCCATTGCGCACCGTCTTGAACAGCGGCCCGTCGCCGGTATCGGTGAATTTGCGGCGCAGCCGGCTCACCAGCACATCGACCGAGCGTTCGAGCGGGTCGCGCTCGCGGCCTTGCGTCAGGTCGAGAAGCTGGTCGCGCGACAGAAGCCTGCCGGGGCGGTCGAGAAACACCTGCAAAAGGTCGAATTCAGCGCCGGTGAGGTCGACGGCGACGCCCTGCGCGTCCGTCACCTTGCGGGTGTCCGGTTCCAGCCTGTAGCTGGCGAAGCGATAGATACGGGCGCGCGGCGGTGCCGGCGCCTCCTCGGGCGTCGAGCGCCTGAGCACGGCGCGGATGCGGGCAATGAGCTCGCGCGGGTTGAACGGCTTGCCGAGATAGTCGTCGGCACCGAGCTCCAGGCCGATGATGCGGTCGACATCTTCCTTCAGCGCCGTCAGCAGGATGACCGGGATGTGCGGCTTGCGGTCACGCAAGCCCCGGCAGATATCGAGGCCGGATCCGTCCGGCAGCATGACGTCGAGCACGATCAGGTCGAACTGACCCACGCCCAGCCGCTGCTCGCATTCGCGCCGGTCCGCCGCCGCCGTGACGCGAAAGCCCTGGCTGTCGAGATAGCGCTGGAGAAGCGTCCTGATCTCGCGGTCGTCGTCGACGACGAGGATATGGGGTTGTGACTGCATCAATCGTGCCCTTGCCTTGGCCGCGATTATAGGGAGAGCCGCGCCCATGCGGCATGGAAAATTGCAACTGAATGTTTCCGGTGGCCTGAGGGAAACATTCGGAAACAAATTGCCCTTTTGCGGAAACCTTCGGCAACACGCCGACGCGAAGCGGACAAACAGGCTTCCTATCCTCATGGTCGTCCGATGCATGAGAGAAAGGAACACCGTCATGCGAAGCAGACTTCTTGCGCTCGGCCTGTTTTCCGTCGCCGCAATCCACCCCGTGCTGGCGGCACAGCCCGATCCGGGCCCCGGCGAGCCCCCGGTCATGGCAATGCAGGATGGACCCGGTCCGCATGGACCGATGCGGCATGGTCCTCAGGGTTTTGGCCCGCAAGCTTTTGGGCCTGAAGGCTTTGGTCCCCGCCGTATGGGGCCGCCGCCGGAATTCATGCTCGCCGCCCGGCTGGCCGCGCTCGAAACCCGTGTCGGCATCCGCAGCGAACAGCTCGATGCCTGGCGCGACTACACCAGCGCGCTGCAGGCCGTGCTGACACCGCCACGGCCCGATCGCGGCCCTGGTGGTACGGGCGGTCCTGGCGGTCCTGAAGCGAAAGACCCTGATGCAGCAGGCCCGGGCGGCAAGTCCGATCCCTTCGCCTTCCAGGAAAAGCTGGCCGACGACGTCACGGCCCGCGCGGTTTCGGCCGGCAAACTGAAGGAGGCGATCGCGGCACTGCGTGCCAAGCTGACGCCCGAACAGCTCGAAATCCTTGCTTCGGCGGAACGTCCCCACGGACCACCCCCCGGTCCCTGGGGCGGTCCGCCGGATGATGCAGCCGGCCCCAGAGGCCTGCCCAACGATGGCAGCCCGCCGCCGCCCCAGCCCGGGAACGGCTGATAACTCTGACCGGCTGCGCCGGCCGGCCCGGTACCCAACCCGTTCTCGGGCCGGCCGGTTTCTTCTGGGATGGCGGGCCGCCATCCCAGTTCAAATCATGCCCAATTCAAATCACCAATGGAAAGCACGACAATGTGGGAAGCCATGATGCTGCTGCGGCTGCTCGCGTCCGCCAGCCCGAGATTGTCGCTCGGCCATGCCGGACGCGGCCTACCGCTGTCCAGACGCGGTCTTCCGCTGTCCGGACGCGGCCTACCGCTGTCCGGTCGCGGCTTGCCGCTGGCTCTGCCGGCCGACACGCTGAAGGGCGCGATCCGCCTGAGCTTCGCCGCCTGGCGCCTGTCGCTTCCGTTTGCGGAGCCGCTCAACAACCAAGGACATCATGACCGCAAGATCGCGTAAGGCTCGGGACCGCGCAGGACTCTGGATCGCGCAGGACTCGGGCAAGACGCTTGGCATGTCCTCGTTGATCGGCATAATGATGTTGGTGGGCATCGCGGCCAGCTACTCGACCTTCGAGCAGCTCCGGCCGCCGAGAAGGAGCGCGACATGAGCCGCTTCGAACCATTGCTCGTCGCCGCCCGCGGACCGGCGCGGCCTACCATCAAGATATCGGTCGGCATGCTTCGACCAAGCGGTCGATTGCCCGCGCACGCAACTCCAGCGAAAGATCATTCAGTCCATGTCTATCCAGTCTAGCCCGTCTCCGCAGCCGGCACTCCGTCTGGCGCCCTGGGCCGCGATGTTCGCTGCCACCCTTTTGCTGGCCGCCTGTTCACAGGAGAACGGCGCTCCCGCCGGCATGGGCGCGGCAGGTAAGCCGGAAGTCGGCGTCGTCACCCTGCATCCGCAATCGGTCGCGATCACAGCCGAACTGTCAGGGCGCACGGCGGCCTCGCTGGTTGCCGAGGTGCGCCCGCAGGTGAACGGCATCATCCAGCAGCGCCTGTTCAAGGAGGGCAGCGAGGTGGCGGCGGGACAGCCGCTCTACCTCATCGATCCGGCAAGCTACAAGGCGGCCTATGACAGCGCGGTCGCGGCCCAGCAGAAGGCGGAAGCGGCGGTGCCCACGGCGCAGGCCAAGTTCGACCGCTATGCCGGCCTGTTGAAGCAGAACGTTGTTTCCAAACAGGATTATGACGATGCCGCCGCTACGCTCGCACAGGCGCAAGCCGATGTCGCCTCGGCCAAGGCCAGCGCCGAGACGGCACGCATCAGCCTCGACCGCACCTCGATCACCGCGCCGATCGCCGGCCGCATCGACAAGTCCACGCTGACGCCCGGCGCGCTGGTGACCGCCAACCAGGACACGGTGCTGACCACCATCCGCGCGCTCGATCCGATCAATGTCGATGTCACGCAGTCGAGCACCAATCTGCTCAATCTGCGCCAGGCCATCTCGGAAGGGCGGCTGAAGTTCAGCGGCCCCAATGTCAGCGTCAAGCTGAAGCTCGAGAACGGCACCATATACACGCAGACCGGCAAGATGGAATTCGCCGGCGCCAATGTCGACCAGACCACCGGCACCTTCGCGCTCAGGGCCGAATTCCCCAACCCCGACCGCCTGCTTTTGCCCGGCATGTATGTGCGGGCGCTGGTCGAGGAGGGCGTCGCCCAGAACAGCTTCCTGGTGCCGCAGCGCGCCGTCAGCCGCAACACCAAGGGTGAGGCCACCGCCATGGTCATCAATGCGCAGGGCAAGGTCGAGACGCGCGTGCTCGCGGTGCGCAACAGCGTCGGCAACAACTGGCTGGTGGATTCCGGTGTCGGCGACGACGACCGTGTCATCGTCGAAGGCATGCAGCTGGTGCGCCCCGGCGGTGATGCGACGGGCGTCGAAGTGACGATCGACGAGACGACCGGCGAGGTCAAGGACCGCGGGCAGGGCACTTCGGCCGCACCAGCCGCGTCCAATGCGGCCAAACCGGCGCCTGCCGCCGCGACCGGGAACTAAGGCGATGTCCGTATTCTTCATAAACCGGCCGATCTTCGCCTGGGTGATCGCCATCGTGATCATGCTGGGCGGCCTCCTGGCGCTCACCTCGCTGCCGATCTCGCAATATCCGCAGATCGCGCCGACCACGGTCAATATCAGCGCCACCTATCCGGGCGCCGATGCGCAGACGGTGGAAAATTCGGTGACCAAGGTCATCGAGCAAGGCATGACCGGCATCGACAATCTCGACTACATGACGGCGACGTCGACCTCGACCGGTTCGGCCTCGATCACGCTGACCTTCACCACATCAGCCGATCCCGATACCGCCCAGGTGCAGACGCAAAACAAGCTGCAACTGGTGCAGTCGCAGCTGCCGCAGGTGGTGCAGAGCAACGGCATCACCGTCTCCAAATCCTCGACCGGCTTCCTGATGGTCATCGGCTTCGTCTCGACCGACGGCAAGATGAACTCGACCGATCTCGCCGACTATGTCGACGCCACCGTCAACGACACGCTGAAGCGCGTCGAAGGCGTGGGCTCGACGCAGCTGTTCGGCTCCGGCTATGCCATGCGCATCTGGCTCGACCCCGACAAGCTCGCCAAATATGCCCTGATGCCGAGCGACGTGGCCTCGGCGATCGAGGCGCAGAACACGCAGGTTTCGGCCGGCCAGCTCGGCGGCCTGCCGGCGCGCAAGGGCCAGCAGCTCAATGCAACGGTGACTGCCAAGAGCCGGCTGCAGACCGCCGAACAGTTCCGCAACATCATCCTGAAGAGCCAGACGGACGGCTCGCTGGTGCGCCTCAACGACGTCGCCACCGTCGAACTCGGCGCCGAAAGCTATACGACGCAGGCCAATTACAACGGCAAGCCGGCGGCCGGCGTCGCCGTCAACCTGGCGACCGGCGCCAACGCCATCAACACCGCCGAGGCGGTGCGTTCGACGATCGCCCGGCTGAGCTCGACCTTCCCGCAAGGGGTCGAGGTCGTCTATCCCTACGACACCTCGCCCTTCGTGCGGCTGTCGATCGAGGAAGTGGTCAAGACGCTGGCCGAAGCGATCGTGCTGGTATTCCTGGTGATGTTCATCTTCCTGCAGAATTTGCGCGCCACCATCATCCCGACCATCGCCGTGCCGGTGGTGCTGCTCGGCACGTTCGGCGTGCTGTCGCTGTTCGGCTATTCCGTCAACACGCTGACCATGTTCGCCATGGTGCTCGCCATCGGCCTTTTGGTCGACGACGCCATCGTCGTCGTCGAGAATGTCGAACGCGTGATGCAGGAAGAGGGCCTGTCGCCGAAGGAGGCGACGCGCAAGTCGATGCATGAAATCACCGGCGCGCTGATCGGCATCGCCACCGTGCTTTCGGCCGTGTTCGTGCCGATGGCCTTCTTCGGCGGCTCGACCGGCATCATCTACCGGCAATTCTCAGTGACCATCGTCTCGGCGATGGTGCTGTCGGTGCTGGTAGCACTCGTGCTGACGCCGGCACTGTGCGCCACCATCCTGCGGCCGCCCAAGGACCATGCGACGCAGACCGGTCCGTTCGGCTGGTTCAACCGGGTCTTCGATCGCGGTACGCTTGCCTATCGCGACGGCTCGCACGGCATCATCAACCGGTCCTGGCGCTTCCTCGTCGTGTTCCTCGCCATCGTCGTTGCCGTGGGCTGGATGTTTGCCCGGCTGCCGAGTTCGTTCCTGCCGGAAGAGGACCAGGGCATCCTGATCACCAGCGTGCAGCTGCCGGTCGGCGCGACGCAGGACCGCACCGAGCGCGTGCTGGCGCAAGTCACCGACCACTATCTCGGCCAAGAGAAGGACGCCGTCGACGGGGTGTTCACCGCCTCCGGCTTCGGCTTCGGCGGCGCCGGGCAGAATGTCGGCATCGCTTTCGTGCGGCTGAAGGATTTCGGCCTGCGCAAATCGCCGGCCATGGCTGCGCAGGCGATCGCTGGCCGCGCCATGGGCGCCTTCTCCAAGATCAGGGACGCGCAGGTCTTCGCGCTTGCGCCTCCCGCCATCCAGGGGTTCGGCAACACCAACGGCTTCGACTTCTACCTGCAGGACGTCAACGGCGCCGGCCATGACGCGCTGATCCAGACGCGTAACCAGCTTCTGGCCCTGGCCGGGCAGAGCAAGGTGCTCGCCAACACCCGCCCCAACGGGCAGGAAGACCAGCCGCAATTCTCGGTCGATATCGACCAGGAAAAGGCAAGCGCGCTCGGCGTCAGCCTGGCCGACATCAACAACACGCTGTCGACCGCCTGGGGCAGCGACTATGTCAATGATTTCATCGATCGCGGACGGGTGAAGCCGGTCTATCTGCAGTCGGACCCGAACTTCCGCATGCAGCCGGAGGACCTGGACAAATGGCAGGTCCGCAATGCCAGCGGCGCCATGGTGCCGTTCTCGGCCTTCGCCTCCAGCCACTGGACATTCGGTTCGCCCAGGCTGGAGCGCTACAATGGTTCGGCGGCGGTCGAGATCCAGGGCGCGGCGGCCACGGGCGTCAGCTCGGGTGCCGCCATGGACGAGATCGACAAGCTTGTGGCGCAACTGCCCGCCGGTTACTCCCACGAATGGACCGGCCTGTCGCACCAGGAGAAGCTTTCCGGCAATCAGGCGCTGTCGCTCTATGCGATCTCGGCACTTGTCGTGTTCTTGTGCCTGGCCGCGCTTTATGAGAGCTGGTCGATCCCGTTCGCGGTCATGCTCTCGGTGCCGATCGGCATCTTCGGCGCGCTGCTGGCGGCGAGTCTCTTCGGCCAGTCCAACGACGTCTATTTCAAGGTCGGCCTTTTGACCACGATCGGTCTCGCCGCCAAGAACGCCATCCTCATCGTCGAGTTCGCCATCGAGCGGCAGACCGCCGGCATGGGGCTTGTCGAGGCGACGCTGGAGGCCGCGCGACAGCGGCTGCGACCGATCCTGATGACGTCGCTGGCCTTCATCCTCGGTGTGTTGCCACTTGCGATTGCCAGCGGTGCGGGCTCCGGCGCGCAGAACTCCGTCGGCATCGGCGTGATGGGCGGCATGATCGCGGCGACCGTGATCGGCGTGTTCCTGGTGCCGCTGCTGTTCGTCACGGTGCGGCGCATCTTCAAGGGCAGGGCGGCCAAACCAGATACGGGCGAGACGCCGGTGACGGCCAACCAGCAATAAGGAAACTTCACATGACAGGTTTGGAACGTGGCTCGGTGGCCGCGGGGCGGCTCCTTGCGCCTATGCTCACCGCCGTCCTGCTCGCGGGATGCGTCGTCGGTCCGGATTATCAGGCGCCCATGCTGGCGATGCCGGCGAACTGGAGCGGCCAGAAGCCGACAAAGCCGGCCCAGCCGGCGCAACTGTCGAGATGGTGGCAGCGGCTGCGCGATCCCGAGCTGAACACGCTGGTCGACGAAGCGGTTGCCGGCAATCTCGACGTCGCCACCGCCAAGGCCAGGATCCGCGAGGCGCGCGCCACCTATCGCCAGAGTGCGGGCACATTGCTGCCCTCGGTGGATGGCTCAGGCTCCGCTACCCGCAACAAGTCCGCCGAGACCACGTCAGGCTCTGATGCCACCTACAACGAGTACCAGGCCGGCTTCGATGCCAGCTGGGAGCTCGACCTGTTCGGCGGCAACCGCCGGGGCGTGGAGGCTGCCCGCTATGGGCTCGACGCCTCGCAAGAGGAGCTGCGCTCGACGCTTCTGACCCTGGTCGGCGATGTCGCATCGACCTATGCCCAGGCGCGCGGCTACCAGGCCCGCATCGCGCTCGCCAGGCGTTCGGCCGTATCGCAACGGCAGACCGCCGAACTCACCCGCACCATGGCGCAGGCGGGCACGGCAACCGCGGCCGACGTCGCCAAGGCGATGGGGCAGGCGAGCAGCACCGAAGCCGCGGTGCCGACGCTGGAGGCAAGCTATGCGGGGGCCGTGCATCGCCTCTCTGTGCTCACCGGCCGCCCGCCGGCAGCACTGAGCGACCGGCTGAAACGCGGTGCACCGATCCCGACGCCGCGCCTGCCGATTCCGACCGGCATTCCCGCCGACATCCTGCTGTCGCGCCCCGATGTGCGCATGGCGGAACGGCAATACGCGCAATACACCGCCAAGATCGGCCAGGCCGAGGCCGCCCGCTATCCCTCGGTCAGCCTGACCGGAGACATCAGCACGGCGGCGTTGAAGCTCGGCGACCTCGGCAAGAATTCGTCGATCGGCTGGTCGTTCGGACCGACGCTCAGCGTGCCGGTGTTCAATGCCGGGCAATTGCAGGCGGCCGTCGAGGTCGCCAAGGCGCAGCGCGATCAATATTTCATCGCCTACCGGTCTTCGGTGCTGACGGCGCTCGAGGATGTGGAGAATGCGCTTGTGCTGTTGGCGCAGGAGCGCATCAGGATCGGCAAGCTCGCCTCGTCAGCGAAGTCCTATGGCGAGGCGGCAAGCCTCGAAGGCACGCTCTACAAGGCCGGCGAGACCAGCCTTCTCGATGTGCTCGACGCCCAGCGCTCGCTCTACTCGGCCGAGGACTCGCTGCTGCAAAGCCGCGTCTTGCTGGCGACCAACTACATCGCCCTCAACAAGGCGCTCGGCGGCGGTTGGGACGGCGCGGTCAACAGCGCCAAGCCGGAGATCGTCGACGTCAAGACCGGTCCACGGCTGGCGTCGAAGCCGGCCTTGTGAGGCGCTCCCAAGGCCTCGGCTGCTTGCTTCGAGGCGGCTGCGCCACACGCCGCTTATCGCCGACGCGGCGCGTGAAAATGCCGCCTCCAGCTTTGGCGATGGCGGGCTGAACGCATCGCTGATACTGATGGCGCACACGCACAGCACAGGCGCGCCCGCAGATGACATCCGATACACAGAAGGCCGAAGCGGTCGGGCAGTTGCTCGAAACGCCGGACCTTGCCAGCGCGCTGGAGAGCGAACAGTTCAAGAAGTTCCTCGACCAGGTGCCGATCGCCATTGCGGTCTCGGACCTGGGTTCGAAGGAGCGCGTCGTCTATGCCAATCCGGAATTCGAGAAACTGTCCGGCCTTAAGGCGGCGAAGCTCGCCCGGCAACACTGGGCGGCGCTTTCCGGCACCGGCCTGCACCGGCAGAAGGACCGGGTGCTGTTCGAGGCCGTGGTCGAGGAGACCGATTTCGTCGGCACGTTCCGGCTGGAGCGGACAGAAGACCAACCGGCGATCGTGGACGTCTATTCCAATGTCATCGAGGACGACAATGGCAAGGTCTGCTTCCGACTGGTAGCGCTGGTCGACGTCTCGGCCCATGGCGAAACCGAGGATGCGCGATCGATCGACGAGCGCGTCCGCGAGAAGGACACGCTGCTGCGCGAACTGCAGCACCGGGTGAAGAACAATCTGCAGATGATCACCGCGCTGATCCGGATGGAGACGCGCAACGCGGCCGAGCCGGACCAGAAGCGTTTCGAGAGGCTGGCGGGGCGCGTCGACGCGCTGGCGATCCTCTATCAGACGCTGTCGGGCGACGATGACAAGGATGAGGTCGATCTTGGCGTCTATCTCAGCCAGATCGCGTCGGCGGTGATGAACTCGCATGCCGTCGAGGGTATCCGGCTCGACATGAAGGTCGATACCTATCCGGTGTCGATCAACGTCGCCATGCCAACCGGGCTGGTGGTGAACGAGCTTTTGACCAATGCGCTCAAACATGCCTTCCAGGGGCGCGACGGCGGCACGATCACGCTGCACAGTATCGTTGACGGCGATGGCTGCCGCATCGTCGTCGCCGATGACGGAATCGGCCTGCCGGAGGGCGAGACCTGGCCCAAGCGCGGCAAGCTCGGCGCGCTGATCGCCCGATCGCTGACCGAGAATGCCAAGGCGGAATTCGACGTGAATTCGAGCGCCGGCGAGGGCACGCGGGTCACCATCGTCTTCAAGCGCTCGGCTGCCGCCGCCGGCTAGTCCGGGAATACCGGCCCTTGCCCCAGCCTGCAGTCCCCTCCGCATCCATGCCGCCTAATTCCTGCGATAGGGAAGGGTGAAACCCAAGTGCATCGACGTCTGTCGCGAAGCCGTGCTTTGCCGTGCTTGACAGGCATAATTAATTTATTAACATTAGAAAATAATAGGGAGGAAGGAATGGGCGCGCATCACGGAGCGATCCTGCGAATCCTGCGCGACGACGGTCCGCAGTCGCGCGCCGAACTGGCGCGGCGCACCTCGCTGTCGCCCACCGCCCTTACCCATCTGACGGCCCATCTCCTCAGGGAGGGCACCGTGGTCGAGCTCAACCAGGCTGTCGCGGGCGATGCGCCCGTCGGCCGGCCGGCGATCGGTGTCGCGCTGGTGCCCGACGCCCTGTCCGTGGTTGGCGTGCACATCGGCGCCGGAACCATCCACGCCACCATCACCGACCTCAAAGCCGCCTCGAAAGCCATGGCCTCGCAGCATTTCGACACCGCCACCAGTGAACCCGCCGCGGTGATCGGCATGGTCGTGCGGATCGTCGAGCAATTGATCAAGAAGACCGGCGTCGCCCGTTCGCGTCTCATCGGCCTCGGGCTCGGCGTGCCGGGACCGGTGGACACCAAGCGGCGCCGCAACCTGCAATCGGTCAACTACGACTGGAAGGATGTGCCGTTTGCCGACGAGCTCGAAACGGCGCTGGGCATGCCGGTGGTGGTCGAGCACAATGTCAGCGCGATGGCGCTGGCGGAATCGCGCTACGGCATCGGGCGCGACACGACCGCGCTGCTCTACATCTATCTGCGCACCGGCCTCGGCGCCGGCCTGGTGATCAATGGCATGCCGTTCCGCCCCGGCGGCTACGGGGCCGTCGAGCTCGGCCATGTCCAGGTGGTCGAAGATGGCGAGCTTTGCGCTTGCGGCAATGTGGGCTGCCTGGAGACGTTCCTGTCCGAACGCGCGCTGGCCCGTGCCGCCCATATCGACACGCCTCATCCCAGGCACCTGCTGGCCGCGGTGGAGAAATACCCCGAGGCGTGGGACGCCGCGCTCCGGCATCTGACGACGGCGATCGCAACCGCGACCAACCTGCTCAATCCCGACCTGATCGTCTTTGGCGGTCATCTGGCGGAAGCGCCGGAAAGCTTCATCGATCATATCAGGCGGGGCGTTCCGCCACGCGTCCTGCCGCCGATGCGCGACGTGCTGCGGATCGAGCGGTCGAGCCTTGGTCCCGGCGCCGGCGCCATCGGCGCGGCGGCCGCTGCGCTCGACCATTTTTTCTACTCGGGAGTGTCGCGATGAGCGAGGCGAAGACGACAGGCTCCAGCGGTGGGCCGCCGGGAGGGTCGGGCCTCGACTACTCCGGTCTCGCGCTCAATCTCTGCGGGCTCGTCGCCGGCATCGCCATCTGGTGGTTGCTGACGGCGGGCGGCGCGGTCGGCCTGCCGCCGCCGCCGCAGGTCGCGTCAAGGTTTGCCGATCTCATCGCCAACGGGCAGCTCGCCACCGACATCATGTCCAGCCTGGCGCGGGTGCTGACCGGCTTTCTCCTCGGCGTGATCCTGGCGATCCCGGTCGGCTTCGTCATGGGCTGGTACAAGGTCGCGCGCTCGCTCATCGAGCCGTATCTGCAGTTCTTCCGTATGATCCCGCCGCTTGCCATCATTCCGCTGGCGATCGTGACGATGGGCATCGACGAGACGCCGAAAATCTTCGTCATCTTCCTGGCGTCCTTCCTGGCCAGCGTCGTCGCCACCTATCAGGGCGTCATCAGCGTCGACAAGACGATGATCAACGCAGCGCGCGTGCTCGGCGCGGGGGATCTGACCATCTTCCTGCGCGTCATCATTCCCGCGTCGACGCCGTTCATCCTGGTTGGTGTGCGCATCGGCCTCGGCTCGGCCTGGGCGACGCTGGTCGCCGCAGAACTGATCGCCGCGCAGACCGGCCTCGGCTTCCGCATGCAGCAGGCGCAGCTCTACTACGACCTGCCGACCATCTTCGTCAGCCTGATCACCATCGGCATTCTCGGCCTTGCCATGGATCGCATCCTCTTGGTGATCGAGCGCCGGCTCACCGTCTGGCAGGAGCGCGTGTGATGCCGCCCAAGATCGTCCCAAAGATCGTCTTCGACAATGTGACGCGCCGGTTCGACCTCAAGGACAATGCCTTCATCGCGCTCGACCGGCTGTCGCTCGACATCGCCGACGGCGAGTTCGTCACTGTGGTCGGCCCGTCCGGCTGCGGCAAGTCGACGGCGCTCAACATCGCGGCCGGCCTGCTGAAGCCGAGCGAGGGCACCGTGCTGGTCGACGGCAAGGCGGTCGAGGGGCCGGGCCCGGAGCGCGGCATGATCTTTCAGCAATATGCGCTGTTTCCCTGGCTCACCGTGCGCCAGAACGTCGAGTTCGGGCTGCGCATCAAGGGCGAGGGGGCGGCGCGCCGCAGGCAGATCGCCGAGCGCTTCATCGACCTTGTCGGCCTCGGCGACTTCGCCGATGCGTTGCCGAAGACGCTGTCGGGCGGCATGAAGCAGCGCTGCGCGATTGCCCGGGCCTATGCGGTGGACCCATCCATCCTGCTGATGGACGAGCCCTTCGGCGCGCTCGACGCGCTGACCCGCGTGCAGCTCCAGGATCAGTTGCTCGACACCTGGAGCCGGGAGCGGCGCACCGTGATGTTCATCACCCACGATGTCGACGAGGCGGTCTATCTCGCCAACCGCGTCATCGTCATGGCGGCGCGGCCCGGCCGGCTGAAGGAGATCATCGACGTCGGCCTGCCTTACCCAAGGACCGAGGAAATCCGGCTTTCGGCGGCGTTCATGAGCATCCGCAACCGCGTCTGGCAAGCCGTTTACCACCAGTAACAGTGACAGGAGGAGAGTATGGTGACACTGACAAGACGTAAACTCATCGCATCATCGGCGGCATTCGCCGCCTTCGCCGCCTCTGGCATTCGCGCCAGGGCGGCGGGAACGGCGGCGCGCATCGGCTATAATGGCGATTTCTGGGGCGCCAGCGTTGCCGGCGTCGCGGCCGACCAGGGCTTTTACGCCAAGCACGGCGTCGATGCCGATATCAAGGTCTTCACCAACGGCCCCATCCAGGTCCAGGCGCTTGGCGCCAACAGCCTGGAGTTCGGCTATCTCGGACCGGGCGCGCTGTGGCTGCCGGCGACCGGCAAAGCGAAGATCATCGCCGTCAACGATGTCGGCTTCTCGGACCGGGTGATCGCCCAGGCGGGCATCACGTCCATCGCCGGCCTCAAGGGCAAGAAGGTCGCGATCGCGGCCGGCACGTCGGGCGACATGCTGTTGCGGCTGGCGCTGCGCAAGGCTGGGATGGCGATGACCGACCTCGACATCGTGCAGATGGACCCGAGCACCATCGTGGCGGCCTTCGCCTCCAAGCAGGTCGACGCGGCCGGCATCTGGTATCCGTTCGTCGGCATCATCCAGAAGAGCGTTCCCGATCTGGTGGAACTGGCCAAGAACGACGACTTCTATCCGCAGACCACTTTTCCGAGCGTCTTCATTGCCCGCAACGACCTGATCGAGAGCAATCCCGATCTCGTCCGCAACGTGGTGCGCGCCATCAAGGACGCGCAGGATTTTCGCGCCGCCAACCAGGACAAGGCGATCGAGATCACCTCCAAGCTGCTCGGCATTCCCGCCGACCAGCTGAAGACGGAGGCCGGCTATGGCCGCTTCATGACGTCGGCCGAGCTCATCAAGCTGACCAAGGACGGCACCGTGAACGGCTGGTTCTCGACGATGAACGACCTGTTCAAGACCTTCGGCAAGCTCGAGACCTCGCTCGATCCCAAGGACTACTATCTCGGCGATCAATACATCTCGGCCTGACGGGCCTTCTTGAAACCGCCCTTTGCAAATCGCAAGCCCCGGCAGCGAGCCGGGGCCTGTTTCCAGACAATCACAGCAGCGACGAGCCATTCATGAACGTTCTCTACATCGACATCGACAGCCTCAGGCGCGACCATCTCGGCTGCTACGGCTATCACCGGAACACCTCTCCCGTCATCGACGGCCTTGCCGGTGACGGCATCCGCTTCGAGAACGTCTATGTTTCCGATGTGCCGTGTCATCCGTCGCGCACGGCGTTGTGGAGCGGCCGCCACGGAATGCGGACCGGCGTGGTCGGCCATGGCGGCACCGCTTGCGAGCCGTTCCGCGAAGGCGCCGAGCGAGCCTGGGCCGGTACCTTCTACGAAGAAGGCTGGATGCGGGCGCTGCGCGATCTCGGCTACCACACCACGACGATCAGCAGTTTCGGCGAACGGCATGGCTGCTGGCACTGGTATGCCGGCTTCAACGAGATCATCAATCCGGGCAAGGCCGGCATGGAAAATGCCGACGAGGTCTCGGGCCTGGCGATCGACTGGCTGAAGCGCAATGGCGCGGCGAAAAAATGGTTCCTGCATGTCAATGTCTGGGACCCGCACACGCCCTATCGCGCGCCGGACGCCTTCGGCGACCCCTTTGCCGACCAGCCGCTTCCCGACTGGATGACCAAGGCGGTGTTCGAGAAGAGCCATGCCGGCTACGGCCCGCACAGCCCGCAGGAACCCTCGGGTTTCGACGTCGAGCCGGGCGGATCGAAATACCGGCGCATGCCGTCGCCGATCAACGACATGGACACCGTCAAGGCCTGGTTCGACGGCTACGACACCGGCGTGCTCTACGCCGATCATCATGTCGGGCTCATCGTCGAGGAACTGAAGCGTCAAGGCCTGTTCGATGACACGATCATCGTCATCGGCGCCGATCATGGCGAGAACCTCGGCGAGCTCAATGTCTGGGGCGACCATCAGACGGCGGACGAATTCACCTGCAACGTGCCGCTGGTCATCCGCTGGCCCGGCGCCAAGGATATGCGCGGCGTCAATAGTGGGCTGCACTATCATTTCGACTGGGCCGCCACGCTGATTGACCGGCTTGGCGGCAGCGTGCCAGTGCTGTGGGACGGGCGCTCCTTCGCGCCGGCGCTTGCCGCGAGCGAGGAGGGCGGCCGCGATTTCCTGGTGCTGAGCCAGGGTGCGTGGGCGGTGCAGCGCGGCGTGCGGTTCCGGCTCGGCGGGGCCGACTGGCTGATGCTGCGCACCTACCACGACGGCTACAAGGATTTCGGCCCGGTCAGCCTGTTCAATCTGAGCGAGGATCCGCATGAGCAGCATGATCTCTCCGGTGTTCGAAGCGATGTGGTCGATCATGCCAGCCGGCTGCTCGAGGACTGGCGCGGCACGATGGCCGTCCGCGGCGACAGCGATGTCGATCCGCTGGTGACGGTGATCCGGGAAGGCGGGCCATTCCATTGCCTTGGCGAGTTGCCGGGCTACCTCGAAAGACTGCGCCGGACCGGCCGCACCGATGCGGCAGCGGCACTCGAGCAGCGCCATCCGGCACCCCCGCCAAGGCGCAAATCCCTGAACTGACCGAGGGCATGCTGCCGGCGTGCCTGGCCGTGCCCTAGCAGCAAGTTGCCGCTGCCTCACGACAGGCCGGCCGGTTCGCCCTATCTCCATGCCGCCGGTCGGGTTTGGCCCGGCGGTATGGAGGATGGAACCACGTGACATCGACGCCAGTTGCCAGTCGCGAAGCGGCGCCCTTGCCGGTCGCAGCGCTGATGGGCGCCATGGTGTCGATCCAGATCGGCGCCACCTTTGCCAAGGGTCTGTTCCCGCTGATCGGCGCGCAAGGCACGACGACGCTGCGGCTGGTCATCGGCGCGCTGATGCTGATCGCGGTGCTGCGGCCCTGGCAGATGCGGCCCTCGCGCGCCACTCTGCCGTGGCTGGTCGCCTATGGGGTGACGCTTTGCGCGCTGAACCTCCTGTTTTACGCAGCGCTCGCCAAGATTCCGCTCGGCGTTGCGGTGGCGCTGGAGTTTTCCGGCCCGCTTCTGGTGGCGACGCTGACCTCGCGGCGCGCCAGCGACTTTGCCTGGATCGCGCTGGCGGTGGCCGGCATCCTGCTGTTGTCGCCCTTCGTCCGTTCACTCGCGCCGCTTGATCCGATCGGGGTGATGCTGGCGCTGGCGGCCGGCGCCTTCTGGGCGCTCTATATCGTGCTCGCCCAAAAGGCCGGCGCGGAGCTTGGCACCCGCACCACCGCCTACGGCATGGCGATCGCCGCCGTGCTGGTGCTGCCCTTCGGCGTGGCGCAGGCGGGAACCGCGCTGCTCGCGCCCTCGATCCTGGTCAGCGCGCTGCTCGTCGGCCTGTTCTCCAGCGCACTGCCGTTCTTCCTGGAGATGGTGGCGCTGACTCGTATGCCGGCCCGTATCTACGGCACGCTGACCTGCCTGGAGCCGGGGCTGGGCGCACTGGCCGGCTTCCTGTTCCTGCACGAGAGCCTGACCGGGACGCAACTGGCCGGGATCGCCGCCGTCATTGCCGCTGCCTTCGGTACTGCGATCACCTCGAAGCCGCCGGTACCGTCGCCGGAGTAGGGGGGATCGACGGACGCGCAGGATCATGTGTGCCGTTCGAGCGCTGCCTTTGTTCTGCCGGTGCGCTTCTGTCGTTCAGAACCTCAGGCCCAGATTGACCTTGGCGCCTTGGTCGACCGCGCCGCCGCCGAACTGTCCGGTGTAGGAGAGCGCCAGCGTGGCATTGGCCGACATGTTGAGGTCGAGGCCGGCCTCGATGACCGCTGCGTCCCTGGCGATCGGCACGCCGGCAATGGTGAAGGCGTCGCCGCCGGCGAAGGCGAAGCTGGAGGTCGGCGTGACATCGCCGAAGGCGTGGCGCCAGCCGAGCATGCCGCGCGCCGTGGCGTTGATGCCGCCAAGCGCGAAGTCGGTCGAGCCGCGCAGGCCGAGCGTGGTGAAGGTGGCGTCGGTGGTCGAACCGGCGCTGGTCAGCGCCGCATCGCCGCCCGTTTCGGTGAAGCCATCGGTGTGCACGCTGACATAGGCGAGATTGCCGAAGGGCTCGAACTTGAAGCGCCCGGCACCGGCCTTGTAGGCGAGCTCGCCGAAGATCTGCGCGATGCCGGCATCGTAGTCGGCCGACAGCCCATCCGTGAAGCCGTTGAAGGCAACGGAGCGTTTGGTCGAGATGTTGCTCCAGCTGTAGGCAGCGCCGGTGCGGAAGGCAATGGCGCCCCAATTGGTGCCGCCATAGAGGCCGAGATGGTAGCTGTCGCTCTTGCCGGAGGCATTGCGATCATCCGCATCGAAGGAGGAATGGCTGTAGCCGCCGAGCAGTCCGACACGCCAGCCGCCGATCAGCGTGTCGGCGCCGGCCAGCAGACCGCCGGTCGAGCGGTCGAAGGCGGCGGCGTTGCCGTCGCTGTCCGTGTTGCCCCAGGAACCGAAGCCTTGACCCCAGACAGCAAAACGGTCGGTGTCGGCGGCGACCATTTCGGGGCCGCCTTCGCCATAGGCCATGACCGGCAGGGCAGCGGTGCCACCGTCGCCGAAGGCGTCGCGGATACGGGACGTGGCGGCGTCGCGGATGAAGCGGCTGTCCTCGACCAGCATGCCCTTGGCCGAGGCGTGGATCTCGCCCGAAAGCTGATCGAAGGCGCCTTGGGCAACTGCTTCGCTCGGCAAGCCCACAATGGCGTCAAAGAGCGGATTGCCGCCGCCAAGGCTTTCGGCGCCTCCGCCGGTGGCGATCTGGTTGGGCGTCAGGCCGACCGAGGCAAAGGACTTTGCCTGCACCACATCGAGATAGACGTGCGTCGCGTCGTAATTGGCAAGAAGGCCGATGAACGGGCCGGCCCCGTTGAGCGTGTAGGTGCCGGCGACGCCGGTATCTGCTTGCAGCACCGTGTAATGCGTGCCCAGCACGTAAGGCGCGGCATCCGTCTTGACGACGTCGAGGACCGCGCCGGCGGCGATCGTCGCAGTGCCCGTCGCCAGGATGAGGTCTGACTGGCCGGTCGAGGTCAATTCGACCTGGTAGATCGAGCCCGCTGCCTGGTCGATGTCGCCCGCGACATTGAGCGTGCCGATTGAATTGCCCGGTGCAATGATGCCGCCCGACTGCGCCACGATGCCACCCACCGTGCCGTTGCCGCCCAGCACGCCGCCTAAGATCGTCACCAGCGAGCTGGCCAGCGAACCGTTCACGGCCAGCCGTCCGCCCACCACGTTGGTGGCGCCGGTGAAGCCGTTCGAATTGGCGGTCAGGTTCGTCGTGCCGGCGATCTGGTTGATCGTCCCCAGCCCGCTGATCGTGGCGTCGAACGCGTAGTTTGCCTCGGTATGATTGAAATTGAGCGTGCCGACGCCACTGCCGAACTGCAGCGCGGCCGGGCCGAAAACGCCGGCGCCTGTGGCTGCGGAGCCTGCCGCGGCGCCGATGTTGAGCGTGCCGGTCGAACCCGCGTGACTGGCAATGGTGACGGTGCCGCCGGCGAAAACCGCGCCGCCGTTCGAAATCGTCAGTGTGCCCGCGCCGTCGAGGCCGACGGCAAGGCCCGCACTGCTGGTCCAGGTCGAGCCGGTGCCGTCGACCGTCGCCGTGCCGGTCGAGCCTGGATTGTACCCGAGGTAGCCCCAGGCATTGCTGACCGTGCCGCTGTTCAAGACATTCAGTGTGCCGGTTCCGAGGTTGCCGACGTAGAGGTCGCCGCTGTTGGCCCAGATGGAATTCGCACCACCCACGGTCACAACACCCATACCTGTGCTGACGTTACCGACGAAGCCGCCTGCGCTCTGGATGGTTCCCCCGTTTGAAACCGTCAGTGTGCCGGTGCCTCCGGTGCCGATGAACAGCGCTGAGCTGTTGATCCAGCTCGAGCCCGCGCCGTCGACCGTGGCCGTGCCAGTCGAGCCCACCGAGTTACCCAGGTGGCCGACCGTGTTCTTGACAGTGCCGCCGCCTTGGATTGTCAGCGTGCCAACGCCGCCTCCGCTGACACCGACATAGAGAGCCGAACTGCTGTTCCATGTCGAGCCGGCGCCATCGACCATCGCGGTGCCGACAGAATAGTTCCCGACATAGCTCATGGCGCTGTTGACGGTGCCGCCGTTCGAAATCGTCAGCGAGCCGGTGCCGCTGTGGCCGACAATCAGAAGATTCACACTATTAGTCCATGTCGAGCCGACGCCGTCGACCGTCACCGCGCCAGTGGAGCCCGCTGCTTTGCCAACATAGGCCGAGTCACTGCTGACCGTGCCGCCGCTCGAGACCGTCAGCGTGCCCGTGCCATGATTGCCGACGTTAAGGCTCCCACTGTTGGTCCAGGTCGAGCCGACGCCCGCGACGGACACCATGCCGGTCGAGCCCACCGAATTGCCGACATAGGCCGCGTCATTGCCGACGGCCCCGCCGTTGGTGATAGCGAGAGTGCCGGCGCCCAAGTCGCCGACAGCCAGGTTGGAACTGTTGGTCCATGTCGAGCCGGCACCGTCGACGAACACCATGCCGTTCGAGCCTGCCGCCGCGCCAATAGCCCCCCAGCTATTGCTGACAGCGCCGCCGTGGGTGATCGCCAGAGTGCCGGTGCCGGAATTGCCGACGATCAGCGATCCGCTGTTGGTCCAGGTCGAGCCGGCGCCGTCGACGAAGACCATGCCGGTCGAACCCGCCAGATTGCCAACATGGCCCAAGGTGTTGCTGACAACGCCGCCGTTGGTGATTGCGAGAGTGCCGGTGCCGTTGTTGCCGATGTAGAGATCCGAGCTATTGGTCCAGGTCGAGCCCGCGCCGTCGACCGTCGCCGAGCCGTTTGAGCCAGAGTACTCGCCCACGCTCCCGACAGCATTGCTGACCGTGCCACCATTCAAGATCGTCAATATACCGGCGCCGTTAAAGCCGACGTAAAAGCTGGAATCGCCGGTCAAATTCGACCCTGCACCGTCAACCGTCACGATGCCGGTTGAGCCTCCGACATAGCCGAGCAAGCCGACGCCGTAGCTGACCGTGCCGCCGCTCAGGATGTTCAGCGTGCCGGTGCCGTGGGCACCGACATAGAGGTCAGAGCTGTTGGTCCAGGCAGAACCAGTTCCAGTGACGCTTACAACGCCGTTTGAACCAGCGAGGTTGCCGATGGTGCCGTTGGTGTCGCTGAGGAGACCTGCATTCAGGATGGTCAGGCCGCCGATGGTGCTGTCCCCGATGAAGACGTTTTTCACAAGCGCCGCCGCATTGTCGATCTTCGGCATCAGCGGTGCCGAATCTATTGTCACGTCATCAGTCATTGCAGGGATGCCGGCGGGGCTCCAGTTTCCGGCGGTAAACCAATCAGTGGAGGCAGCGCCGGTCCAGGTTTCGGCTGCTGTGGCGGCGATTGGCTGGCCAAGGCCGACCAGTGCGGTCGACGTCAGCGCCAGATACTTCAACGCCTTCGCCTTGCGGCCTCCAAATCTATTCTGCGGCATTCAATCCCCTGACATGATGGTCGTTTCGCCCTGAGGGCTGACATGTCATCGGAGCCAGGCGTTGTCTTGGGCAGGGCCGCACCGGAATTGGACTGGAGAGAGGCGTCGTGCTTTTTCCGCGCGCTGTGGCAGTTTTGCGCCATCGAGTGCGACGCTTTACGGATATCTCCGATTTTTTTCCGGAATTGCGTCAGCCAAATCGACGAAGTTCGGGAAAATTCTTGTCCAAAACAGCAATGAAATTGTCGTCCATGGCGGAAGTACTTCTTGCTCTGGACAAGCCATTATCTGGTCCAATACGGTGCATGTCTAAAGTGAAGGCGCATATAGAAAAGGCCCCGGATATCCGTTGCAAAAGAATGTCTTCTCATCGGTCGATCTGCCGTCGCATCTGGACCACCGCGCACGGTTCGCGCTCTGGCAGGACATCCATGTCGCCGAGATATGGTCGGTCGAATATACGATTTCCGAGAAACTGTCGTTCCAGGCCGCGATCGAAGCGACAGCCGTCGGGTCGCTGGTGCTGGGGCAGATGGCCGGGACGATCCGGCATGCCAGCCGCAAGGCGAGCAACATCGCCGCCGACGGCCGCGACGGCTATCTGCTGCTGGTCAACAATGGCGATACGGTGCTCAGCGGCACCCAGATTGGCCGCGACTATCACGTCGGCAAAGGCGAAGCCGCACTGGTCTCGGCTTCGGAAGCGTTGCAGATGACCGGCGGCGACAACAATGTCTGGGCCAATGTGGTGCTGCCGCGCATCGTTCTGGAGAATGCCTTCACGCATGTCGAGGACCGGTTGGCGTTGACCATCGGCGCCGACAACGAGGCGCTCGACATGCTCAAGCGCTATTGCAGCTTCCTGGAAGCAGGTCCCGCCTTGCTGTCTCCCGATCTCATCGGCCATGCCACCGAAACGATCGTCGATCTGATCGGCCTGGCGACCGGCGCCAAGGGCGAGGCGGCCGAACTGGCGGGCCTGCGCGGCCTGCGCGCGGCAAGGCTGCAGGCCATCCTGCAAAAGATGCGCGACAATTTCGCCGATCCCGCCATTTCGGCGCAGAGTGTTGCCGGGCAATTGCGGCTGTCCGTGCGCTACGTCCATGACCTGTTGCAGGAAACCGGGGTGAGCTTTGCCGAGCGCATTCTCGAATTGCGCCTCCAGAGAGCCCATCGAATGCTGTCCGACAGACGCAACGACCGCATGCGGATCAGCGAGATCGCTCTGCTCAGCGGCTTCTCCGACGTGTCCTATTTCAATCGCTGCTTCCGCCGCCGCTTCGGCTCGACGCCGGGCAGTGCCAGGTAGTCTCGCCGACAGCGAATACCGCCGGATGCACGGCGCGCCCATCGACTGAGGCCGAATGGCCACACCGACCGGGAAAGTGCCGCGGTGCTTTCCCGGTCAATTCGGGTGCAGCCCAGCCCAAGACGCGGCCGGTGGACAATGCAACACCGGATTTCTCGACAACAGCTGGATCTCCGCGGGCATCCGCGCGGCGGCGACCACGACAATTTTGGGGCGGCAGACAAACCATGAAAACTCTTCTTCTCGCTACGGCCTTCATCCTCGCGCCGCTCGGCGTGGCATGCGCGGCTGATGTCACCGAGGCTTCGCCCGCCGGCTACGACTGGTCCGGCCTCTATGCCGGCGTCGACGTCGGCTACGCAGCCGGAAAATCCAATCTGTTCATCGCCGGCGGCGGCATCGGTGGGGCCACTGACCTCAACCTTCCCCTCGATCCAGACGGTTTTATTGGCGGTATTCATCTCGGAGCCAATTACCAAATGGCGAGCGTATCGCGCTGACTATCTTCAATACAGACGGACTGATACCCCTCGATGCTGGTGGCGGTGGTTTCAGCACATTGCTTAAGAGCGAACTCAAGTGGTCGGGTGCGGCGCGGCTGCGAGCGGGTTACGCTTTCGGTCGAACTTTGCCTTACATCGCTGCCGGCGTGGCCGCGGCAAAGTATGAAGTGACTGCGATCGGCGGCAGCGGCGCCGTTCAAATACCATTCCACGATGAGACCCATGTCGGCTGGACGGTTGGCGCCGGCATCGAGCACGCCTTCACCGACCGGTGGATCGCGCGGGCCGAATATCGCTACTCCGACTTCGGCAGCCAGGACCTCTCGGTGGCTGCTGGTCTGCCCACGGAGACGAGCGTCGATCTCCAGACGCACGATCTGCGGGTCGGTCTCAGCTACAAGTTCTGACCTGCCGTCGTTGAACAAACCCCCGCGCTTTTTTGCGCGGGGGAGGCAATAGTTTCGGGATAGCAAACGATGAAAACCATTCTTCTCGCCACGGCCTTCATCCTCACGCCCGTCGGCATGGCGTTCGCGGCGGACACCAGTGAGGTCTTGCCTGTCGCGGCCACCTACGACTGGTCCGGCGCCTATGTCGGCGCGCAAGCCGGTTACGCCTGGGGGAACGCAAGGGTCGGGCAGGATTTCGCCCCCGGCAGTTTCGACAACTACGGCTGGGGCTATGGCCCGTCCGGTGGCTTCGGCGGCTTGTATGCCGGCTACAGCAAGCAGTTCGACGGCGGGCTGGTTCTTGGCATCGAGGGCGACTACAACTTCGCAAGCGTGAAGGACACCACGCTCTATCGGGCGCTCGGCGTCGATGACCCTGCCTTTGGCGGCGAGCTCGAGCTGGAGTCGGTTGGCACCGTGCGTCTGAGAGCCGGCTATGCGATGGATCGCTGGCTTCCCTTTGTCACCGGCGGCCTGGCCGTGGCAAGCTATAAACACACTACCACCGACATTCCGGGCGGTCCCTATGCCGACGCCAAAGACACCATCACCGGCTACACGCTGGGCGCCGGTGTGGAATACGCCGTCACCGACAGTTGGGTGGTCCGCGGCGAGTACCGGTTCGCCGATTTCGGCCGCCATACGTCCCAACGTCACCTGATCGTCAACGGCGCTCCTCTCAATCCCGACGAGATCGAGTTGACGACGCACGATGTCCGGATCGGTGTTGCCTACAAGTTCTGATTGCTATCTCCCCCTCGAGGGGGAGATGGCCGGCAGGCCAGAGGGGTCGGTTCGACTGGGCTCGGCCTGCTGCTGCAGATGAGGTTGGCGCTTTACGCGGTGACCCCCTCTGTCGCCTTCGGCGACATCTCCCCTTCAAGGGGGGAGACAAAGCCGGCGCTGGCTAAATCAGCTTCTCAAGCGTGATCGGCAGATCCCGCACGCGCTTCCCCGTGGCGTGAAACACCGCGTTGGCAATCGCCGGCGCCACGCCGACAATGGCCAGTTCGCCAACACCTTTACCGCCGAGCACGGAGGAATGCAGATCGGGGATGCCGACCGAGATCACCTCGATGTCGGGAATGTCGGCATTGGTCGGCACGAGATAGTCGGCGAGGTTGTTGTTGACGATGCGGCCGTGGCGGCGGTCGACGATGCCTTCTTCGAGCAGCGCCTGGCCGATGCCCATGATGATGCCGCCCTTCCACTGGCTTTCGGCGAGTTTCGGGTTGTAGAGCCGCCCCGAATCCAGCGCCGACACGACGCGTGAGACGCGCACGGTGCCGAAATCCTCGTCGACGCGCACCTCGATGAAATGCGCGCACCAGGAGTGGCGGGAATAGTCGCCCTCGGTGTGCGGCAGCGCCATGGCGATGGTGGTGTAGTTCTTGTAGCGATCTTCTGGCGTCGAGTTGGCCGGCATGGTGTCGCCGGTGGCTTCGATGTGGTCGCGGCCGACGCTTTTGAGCAGTTCGGCGATCGAGACATCGGGGCCGTCGCCGCGCGGCGAGCCGATACGGCCATTGGCGACGACCAGCGTGTTGGCCTGCAGCGCATGGAAGGGCGAGCGCGGATCGCTGATGGCGAGGCCGACCAGCTGGTCGAGCGCCGATGTCGCCGCCTTGTAGACCGCACCCGTCATCACGCCGGCCAGCCGCGAACCGCCGGTGACGCCGGCACGGGGAAAGCGCGAGTCGCCGAGCTTCACCACCACGTCGTCAGCTCGCACGCCGACCGTTTCAGCGGCGGTCTGCGCCAGGATGGTGTAGGTGCCCTGGCCCATGTCGATCGACGAGCTTTCGACCTCGACGGAGCCGTCGGCCAGGATGCGCACGATCGCCTCGCCATAGGCGCGCCGCACCGGATAGGTGCCGGCGGCGACGCCCCAGCCGATCAGCTGGTTGCCATCGCGCATCGAGCGCGGTTCTGATGTGCGCCTGGCCCAGCCGAAGCGCTCGGCGCCGGTGGCAAAAGCCTCGCGCAACTGCCTGGTCGACCAGGCTTTTTTCGCATGCGGATCTTGCTCGGCATAGTTCCTCAGCCGGATCTCCAGCGGATCGATGCCGACCTCGTAAGCGAGCTCGTCGATGGCGCTTTCGATGCCGAAAGCCGAGGGGTTTTCGCCCGGCGCGCGCATGGCGCCAGGCACCACCGAATTGACCCGTACGACATTCTGCTTGGAGGAGAAATTCGGCGTTGCATACATGATCGAGGTGACCGATCCCAGCGGCTCGACCCACATGCCGTCGATGGATGTTTCATTGACGCCGCGATGCACGATCGACTGGATTTTCCCTTGCGCGTCGGCGCCGATCGTCACCGTCTGGCGTGTCGCGGCGCGGCCACCATAACCGGTGAAGGTCTGCGGCCGTGTCATCACCAGCCGCACCGGCCGGCCGAGCATTCTGGCGGCACATGCCGCCACCGCGCCATGGCTGAGCGCCAGCGCCTTGGAGCCGAAGCCGCCGCCAATATAGGGCGAGACCAGCCGTACATTCTCGAACGGCACGCCGAACCATTCGGCATAGGTGCGCGCCATGCCGTCCAGCCACTGGCTCGGCTCCCACACAGTGAGTTGATCGCCCTCCCAGCGGGCGATCAGGCCATGCGGCTCCATCGGCGCCTGGTATTCGCGCGGCGTGTTGTAGGCGGCGCAGATGCGGACCGGGGCCGAGGCGAACGCGCCTTGCGCGTCACCCCATTCCTTGGTCATGGCGTCGATCGGAATGCCGTCGCCGGCCTTGGCGTCGCTGAGGTCGACGATCGAAGGCGTCTCGTCATAGCTGATCTTGACCAGTGCTGCCGCCGCGACCGCCTGCTCGAAGGTCTCGGCGACCACAGCGGCGACATGCTGACCGGAGAAGCTGATGTCGCGAGCCAGCGGGCAATAGGGCTTGTCGGGCGGCGGCGTGCCGAACCAGTCCGCCGCTGTCCTGAGGCTGATGATGGTGTCCGGCGTCAGCACTTGCAGCACGCCGAGGGCTGCCTCGGCCGCGTTCGTGTCGATCGCGCGCACCTTGCCGGATGCAATCGTGCTTTCGACCAGCACGGCGTAGGCGAGGCCTTCGAGCTGCTGCTCGACGGCGTATTTCGCCGCACCTGTGATCTTGGCCGGGCCGTCGACGCGCGACAGCCGGCCGCCGACGGCTTCCGTACCGTCGGATGCGTCACCATGTCTGATGTTGTGAACCGTCATGCCGTTTCTCCCATCTTGAGAATAGCCCGCGCGACAACGCGCGGCGCCAGTTCGATCTTGTAGTGGTTGGCGCCATGGTCGATGGCGCCTTCGACGGCGAGCAGGCTGGCGGCGCGGACAGCGTCCGGCTCCAGCACCTTGCCCTTCAGCGCGTCCTCCACGGCCCGCGCACGCCAAGGCTTGGTCGCGACGCCGCCGAGCGCCACGCGCAAATCGCGGATGGTGCGCCCATCGGCCTCGAACTCGATGCCGACGGCAGCACTTGCCGCGGCAAACTCATAGGATTGGCGATCGCGGATCTTGAGGTAAGTCGAACGCCGGGCAGAGGCCGAGCCGGGGATCTCGATCGCGGTGATCATCTCGCCCGGTTCGATCGCGTGTTCCCTGTCCGGCGTGGTGCCGGGCAGCAGGAAAAAGTCGTCGACCGGAACCTGGCGCTGGCCCAGATGCACGACCGCATCGAAAGCGACCAGGGCCACTGCGAGATCGCCGGGATACATGGCGATGCAGGCGTCGCTGGTGCCGAGCACGGCGTGTCCCTTTGTGACGCCGCCGATCGCCGAACAGCCGCTGCCGGGTTCCCGCTTGTTGCAGGCAGGGAAATTCGCCGGGTCGCGGAAATAGGGGCAACGCGTGCGCTGCATCAGATTGCCGCCGATGGTCGCCATGTTGCGGATCTGCGCCGAGGCCGCCTGCCACAGGGCTTCTGAGACGGCGGGGAAGCGGCTCTTGATGTCGGCATGATCGGCGACATGGCCCATCTTGGCCAGCGCGCCGATGATGGCGCTGCGCTCGCTCACCTCGATGCCGTTCAGCCCCTTGAGATGGGTGATGTCGACCAGCGTCTCGGGCTCGGCGACGCCGCATTTGGCGAGGTCGATCAGCGTGGTGCCGCCGGCGAGCAGCATGGCACCGGGCAGGGCGGCCGCCTGGCGCGCAGCATCGACTGAAGCAGCGCGCAGATAGGAAAAATCCCTCATGATGCGACCTCCTGGGCTGCTTGGCGGACGGCGGCGACGATGTGTGGATAGGCGCCGCAGCGGCAGAGATTGCCGGCCATGTATTCGCGGATTTCCTCGTCCGAGCCGGCATGGCCTTCGCGGATGCAGGCGACCGCCGACATGATCTGGCCGGGCGTGCAATAGCCGCACTGGAAGGCGTCCTGTTCGAGGAAGGCAGCCTGCACGGGATGCATTTCGCCCTCCCGTGCAAGCCCCTCTATGGTGGTGACGGTGCGGCCCTGAGCTTGAGCTGCAAGTGTGAGACAAGCCAGCACGCGCTCGCCGTCGACATGCACGGTGCAGGCGCCGCACTGGCCGTGGTCGCAGCCCTTCTTGGTGCCGGTCAGGCCAAGGCGGTCGCGCAAGGCGTCGAGCAGCGTGACGCGCGGCTCGAGTTGCAGTTCGTGATGGTGGCCGTTGATATCGAGATGGACGGGGATTTTCGTCATGGGCGTCTGGCTCCAGTTGCTTGACGCGAAGTCGGTTGATCTCATGTTGGGCAGCCGGCGGACCTAGTGCCCGCTGTCCGGCCCTTCGCTGTCGCTCCGTGCCCTTCGGGCGTTCAGCCCCTTAAAAAGGTCCACTGGACCTTTTGATCCGCCCGAAGGCGGACCGGGCCTTCACCGTTCGTCGTTCGGGAAGCCAAGCAATTGGCTTCCCGCCCGCTTCGCGGGACCACGCCTCACCCCAGCAGGTCCTCGATGCGGATGGGAAAGCGCCGGGGCCGCACGCCGGTTGCATGCCAAACCGCATTGGCGATGGCGCCGGCCGTGCCGGTGATGCCGATTTCGCCAACGCCCTTGATGCCGAGCGCGTTGACGTAGGGGTCGTCCTCGTGGACCAGCAGCGCCTCGACCGACGGCACGTCGGCATTCACCGGGACATGATATTCGGCGAGGTTGGCATTCTGGATCCGGCCCGAGCGCCGGTCGGTGATGGCTTCCTCATGCAGCGCGAAGGAAATGCCCCAGATCATGCCGCCATAATACTGGCTGCGCACCAGCCGCGGATTGATGACCCGTCCGGCGGCGAACGCGCCGACCAGCCTTGTGACACGGATCTGGCCGAAATCCGGATCAACCTTCACCTCGGCGAACACGGCGCCATGCGCGTGCTTGGCATAGGTCTCCTGGGACGCTGGATCCGGAGCGCCCTTGCCATGGGCTTCGATCTCGGTGAGACCCGCGCGCGTGAGGATCTCGGCATAGCTTTCACCGCGGCTTTCATCGTCGCGTCGGTAAAGGCGGCCGCCGCGCGCCAGCACGCCTTCGTTGCCGGCACCGAATAGCGGTGAGGCCTCGTTGCCGGTGGCGAGATCGGCGAGCCTGGCGATGACGGCAGCACCCGCATTGTGAATTGCCATGCCGGCCGTCGCCGTGTGGCCGGACCCGCCGGCAATGCCTGCGTTGGGCAGGTCGGAACTGCCGGCCCTGAACTCGACCCGGTCGATGTCCAGTCCCAGTCCGTCGGCGGCGATCTGGGCAAACGCTGTCCAGGCGCCTTGTCCCATATCCTGCGCGCCGGTCTCCATCAGGCCGCTGCCGTCGCTTCTCAGCACGGCGCGGGCCTCGGCCTGGAACATCAGGGCTGGAAACGTCGCCGTGCCCATGCCCCAGCCGGTCAGGAAACCGTCCGCGTCGCGCATCAGCCGCGGCTGAAGCGGGCGGCTCGCCCAGCCGAACGTCTCAGCCGCTTGCCTGTAGCATTCGCGCAGCGCCTTGGAGGAAAACGGCTTGCCGGTCATCGGCTCGACCTCGGCATAGTTCCGCAGCCGGAATTCCAGCGGGTCCATGCCGCAGGCGTGAGCCGCCTCATCGATGGCGCTCTCCAGAGCGATCGAGCCGGTGGCTTCGCCGGGCGCCCGCATGAACAGCGGCGTACCGGTGTCGAGCCGCACGGCATCGTGCGAGGTCGCGATGGCCGGGCTGGCATAGAGCGTGTGCGAGGCATCCGCGGCCGGTTCGAAGAAATCGTCGAAGGTGCTCGACGCGGTCCTGGCGTGATGGTCGATCGCCGTCAGCCGCCCTTCGCCATCCATGCCCATGCGGAGCGTCTGGCGCGTCGGCGCGCGATGGCCGACCGGGCCGTACATCTGCTCGCGCCGCAGCACCAGCTTGACCGGACGGCCAACAAGACGCGCCGCCAGGATGCCGAGCACCTGCGGCCCGGAGATCATGCCTTTCGAACCGAAGCCGCCGCCCAGGAACGGGCTGCGGATGTGGATGTTTTCCGGCGCGATGCCGAACAGGCCGGCGATGCGGCCCTGCGCCATGGCAAGGCCCTGGCTCGGCGTGTCGATCGACAGCCTGTCGCCATCCCAGGCGACGACGATCGCGTGCGGCTCCATGGCGTTGTGGTACTGGGCGGGGGTCTCGTAGGTGGCTTCGATCCGCGTCTTTGCCGATCTGAGGCCCGCCTCGACATCGCCCTTGCGCTGCACGGCCGGACCGCCGACGCCGACACCACGCGGCACGAAGCTCTTGGCGCCGTCGAGGCCGACGCGCGCCGGCAGTGCTTCATAGCGCGGCGACAGCAGTGCTGCCCCTTCGGTCGCGGCCTCCAGCGTCTCGGCGATCACCACGGCGATGCTCTGGTTGGGGTAGCGGACCTGATCGTTCTGCAGCAGGTCGAGCCGGAACATGAAGGGATGGTCCTTGGCGTCCGGATCGGCGGCGAGCGCAGGCCGGTTCTTGGGTGTCATCACCTCGACCACGCCATGGTGCGCCTTGGCCGCTTCGACATCCAGCGCGGCAACGCGGCCGCGCGCGATGCTGGAGACAGCGAGCACCGCGTATAGCATGCCGGGCGGATGGTTGTCGGCGGCATAGCGCGCGCCACCGGTGACTTTCAGAAAGCCGTCGCGGCGGGTCAGCGGCTGGCCGATGCTGGAGCCCTGCCGGGCATGGGCGGGTTGCTGGTTGAGGCTGAGTTCAAGCGTCATGGCGCACTCCGGGAATGTTTGAGAACGGGGAGGCAGGAAGGGCCGGCAGACGCTCGGGCGTTCCCGAAAGGGCTGAAATCAGCGCCCTGACCACGATGCGGCGGGCAAGCTCGATCTTGAACGCATTGTCGCCGGAGGGGCTGGCATCGGCCAAGGCGGCGTCCGCCGCGCTGGCGAAGGTCGCCTCGTTGGCATCCGCGCCAAGCAGGACGGCTTCGGCCGAGCGCGCCCGCCACGGCTTCGCCGCGACGCCGCCCAGCGCCAGCCTTGCGGCGCGGATCTTGCCGCCATCGACGACGAGCGCCGCGGCGGCCGACACGACGGCAAAGGCATAGGAGGTGCGTTCGCGCACTTTCAGGTAACGGGCATTGGCGGAGAAGGAGGCAGCCTCCGCCGGCAGGCGCACCGCCACGATCAGGTCGCCGGGCTCCAGCGCATTCTCCCGCTGCGGCGTTTCACCGGGAAGCCGGTGGAATTCCTCCAGCGTCACATGGCGCCGGCCCTTCTTGCCTTCGATCTCGACCACGGCGTCGAGCGCCACCAGCGGCACGCAGAAATCCGACGGATGGGTGGCGATGCAGGCGTCGCTCCAGCCGAGCACGGCGTGCAGGCGGTTCTCGCCTTCCAGCGCGTCGCAACCGGCGCCAGGCTCGCGCCTGTTGCAGGCGCTGGCGGTGTCGTAGAAATAGCTGCAGCGCGTGCGCTGCAGGAGATTGCCGCCGACGGTGGCGGCGTTGCGAAGCTGCGCCGAAGCGCCCGACAGCAGCGCTTCGGCCACCGCCGGATAGGATTTCGCAAACTCCGGATCGTAGGCGAGGTCGGCATTGCGCACCAGCGCACCGATGCGCACGCCGCCATCGTCCAGCCGTTCGATGCGGTTGAGCTCCGGCAACCGGGAGATGTCGACGATACGTTCGGGACTGGCGATGCCGCCTTTCATCAGGTCGAGCAGATTGGTGCCGCCGGCGAGATAGGCCGAACCCGGCTCGGCCGCGGCTGCGATGGCGTCTGGGATGGTGGCGGGCCTGATGTAATCGAAGTCTCTCATGCCGCGGTCCTCCGGTCTGCTTTGGCAAGCTGTTGCTGGGCCTCCAGGACGGCCTCGACGATGCCGCCATAGGCCGCGCAGCGGCATATGTTGCCGCTCAGCCCCTCACGGATGCGTTCGGGATCGTCGCCGGCTTGCCCCTCGGCGATCAGGCCGAGCGTGCTCATGATCTGGCCGGGTGTGCAGAACCCGCACTGGAAGCCGTCATGGGCGATGAAGGCGGCCTGCACCGGATGCAGTTCCTCGCCGTGGGCGACGCCTTCGATGGTCAAGACTTGGGCGCCGTCATGGCTGACCGCCAGCGCCAGGCATGAGTTGATGCGCTTGCCGTCGACCAGCACCGTGCAGGCGCCGCACTGGCCGCGATCGCAGCCCTTCTTGGTGCCGGTAAGATCGAGCCGTTCGCGCAGCAGGTCGAGCAGGGTTACGCGTGGATCGACCTCCAGCTCGTGTCGGTGTCCGTTGATGGTGAGCGTGATGGGAAGGCTGGTCATGGGCGTCTGGCTCCAGTTGCTTGACGCGGATGGGGTTGAACTGGTGCCTTGCCGGAGAAGGCAAGGTAACCGTTTGGTCAGGTCTTGACGGGGAAAGTGGAAATTGCAGCGAATCTCCCGCGAGATAGGCGGGCAGGGGCGATGTCGGCTTGCAGGTTCGAAAGGCGTGACATACCGGTTCCCCTTCTTATATGATAAAGGTACTCCACTAAAGCGGAGGCGCCTCCGTTTATTACGTGGGGGTTGACCCGGCCGGGTTCAAGCCCCCTGACACGATGTGGAGAAAAAATTGGCCACCGAGCCGTCCGCCATTGCTGAACAGAAGGCCGAAGCCGCTGAGGCAAAGCCGCTGCGCGCGGATGCGCAGCGCAACCGCGACCGGCTGGTCGAGGTCGCCGCCGCCGTGTTTGCCGAGCGCGGCATCGATGGCTCGCTGGAGGAGATCGCGCGCCGCGCCGGCGTGGGCATAGGCACGCTCTACAGGCATTTCCCGACGCGCGAGCATCTGGTCGAGGTGGTCTATCGCCGTGAGGTGGAGGGACTGTGCGCGGCCGCCGGCGAGCTCGCCCAAAGACATCCGTCCGATGTCGCGCTGGAACAGTGGATGCAGCGCTTCGTCGACTACATCGCCACCAAGCGCGGCCTGGCGACCAGCCTGCGCATTGTGCTTACCACCAATTCGACGCTGTTTTCCGACACGTTCGGCCGGGTGTCGCAAGCCTTGCGGCATCTGGTCGAGGCGGCGGTGGCCGACGGCACCATCCGCGGCGATGTCGATGCTTCGGACGTGCTGCACGCGCTGTCGGGCATCTACTCGGCGCCTGACACCCCGGAATGGCGCGACCGCTCGCGCCGGCTGGTCAAGCTCTTGATGGACGGGTTGCGGTTCGGGGCGGGGAAATCCACCAAGGCCTGATGGCCCACGCCGTCGGTACAAGGCAGACGAGAGCCTTGTAAGCAGGCACGTCCGTTGGTCATGTCCGGCCGGATTGGCACACCGCGCTTGCAACTGAACGAGAGCGGTTGTTAAATTCCTCACATTTCAAGTGACCGACAGGCCCACGCATGACTGCTCGCAAAGCACAAAGGACAGCCCGGCTGATCCATCTTCTGTCGGAACGGCGGGTCATCCATCTCAGCGAGGCGGCAACGCTTCTCGGCGTCTCCGAGATGACGGTGCGGCGTGACATCGCCACCAACCAGGGACAGATCGCCTTCCTCGGTGGGCATATACTGGCGGCGGCCGAGATCGACACCGACGCGCCTTACGAACTGGCGACCGCGGCCGACAGCCATGCGGCGGCGAAGCGCGAAGCCTGCCTGCACGCGGTGCGCAAGATACGGCCCGACGAGACGATCTTCATCGATTGCGGCACGACGCTGATCCATCTGATCGACCTCATTCCCGACAATTATCAAATAACGGCAATATGTTACGCCATGAACGTGGCGGAACGCCTGACCCGCAAGGCCAATGTGACGATCATCATGTTGGGTGGCGTCTATCATCCCGCATCGGCGTCTTTTTCGGGCACGCATGATTTCGATATCTTGAAGAGCGTCGGCATCAACGCCGCCTTCCTGTCGGCCGCCGGCGTCGATGCCAAACGCGGCGCCACCTGCGAGCATTTTCACGAGGCGGTGGTGAAGCAGAAGGTGATGGGCCTGGCGCGCGAGAACTATCTCGTCGTCGACAGCAGCAAGATCGGCAAGCTCAAGCGCGCCTTCTTCTCAGCCATGGACGGCTTCGACGCGGTCATTACCGAACATGGTGAGGTTGGACCGGATTCATTCCAGCTGCCGGCTGACTCCGTTTGACATTTTGCCGACCTGATGGAAAAGTTACAAAAAAAGTAAGAGAAGTCCCAAAAGACGATCTCGATATGCCGGGTAGGGGACGCGTCAAGGGAAGGAAATGCAGGCGTCATGATCGAACAGAGTTCGATTTCGCCATCGTCCGAGGCCCCCTTGCTGCGCGTCGAGGGCGTCAGGAAGCGGTTCGGCGGCGTCAATGCGCTGCGCGGTGTCAGCCTCGAAATCCAGTCCGGTGAAGTTCACGCCTTGCTTGGCGAAAACGGGGCCGGCAAATCGACCTTGATCAAGATCCTGAGCGGCGTGCATGTTCATGATGGCGGCTCGATCGAAATCGAAGGCAAACCTGTCTCGTTCGCGTCGCCCGGCCAGTCGCGCAATGCCGGCGTGGCGGTCGTCTACCAGGACCTGAGCCTGGTCGAATCGCTTACGGTTGCCGACAATCTGCTGCTGGGGCGAGAGCCGAAGACGCGGCTCGGCTTCCTGAAGAAGCGCCAGCTGGTGGCGCAGGCCGAGGCCTTCCTGAAATCGCAGAACATCCCGCTCAATGCGCGCGCCATGGTCGGCTCGCTGCCCTTCGCCTACCGCCAGATGACCGAGATCGCCAAGGCGTTGATGGGCGATGTTCGCCTGCTCATCCTCGACGAGCCGACCTCGGCGCTGACCGACGATGAAGAGAAGATCCTGTTCGAGGCGATCCGCGCGGTCGCCGCGCGGGGCGTCGGAGTGATCTACGTCACCCATCGCCTCAACGAGGTGTTCCGAATCTCGAACCGGGTGACCGTGTTTCGCGACGGTCAGAACGCCGGAACATTTGTCACCTCGCAAACCAACATGAGGCAATTGGTCGGCGCGATCGTCGGGCCGGATCACGCTGTTCTGAAGGCGGACAGTGCGACAGCCGGGCAAAGCGCGCCGCCGGCTCGGCATGGTTCAGCCGAAAAACCCGTGCTCGAATTGACTGATGTCAGCAACGACAGGCTGGACCGGACCGATCTTGCGCTGCGCAGCGGCGAGATCCACGGTCTCGCCGGCCTGATCGGCAGCGGACGCACCGAAATCCTGCAAACGATCTTCGGCCTGCGGCCGGTGCAATCGGGCGAGGCCAGCCTCGACGGCGTTTCGCTGAAGGGCACGGATCCGGCAGCGGCGATACGACAGGGTATTGCGCTGGTGCCGGAGGACCGGCACGTCCAGGGCCTGGTTCTCGAGCATTCGATCGAGCGCAACCTGACCTTGCCCCGGTTGCCCTATTTCTCGCGCCTCGGCTGGCTGCAGCGCCGTTCGGCGAGCGAGCATGCCAATGCCGCGATGCGCAGGCTGGCGGTCAAGGCGCCAGGCACTTTGACCCTTGTGAAGAACCTGTCCGGCGGCAACCAGCAGAAGGTTGTGTTCGGCAAATGGAACGAGCCGCGGCCGCGCGTGCTGCTGCTCGACGAGCCGACGGTTGGTGTCGATGTTGGCGCGCGCGAGGAGATTTACGGCGTCATTCGCGCGGCGGCCACGGCTGGCAGCGGGGTGCTGCTGGTGTCTTCGGATCTGTCCGAACTGCTCCAGCTCTGCGACCGCATCTCGATCGTCGTCGATGGCCGGATCACCAGGACGATTTCGAGGGCGGAATTCGGCAGCGCCGAGGACCTTCATCACCTCATTCAACTTTCGCAGCCATCGGAAGAGCACGCGGCATGACCGACACAGAAAGCCCGGCAAACGCACCAATGGCAAAGGCTGCCGCCAATCAGCCAAGCGGCCGCTCGGCGCTGCGGCATCTGCTTCAGGGTGAGCGTCCCTACATGCTCTACGTCGCCTTCGCCATCATGCTGGTTGTCTTCAGCCTGGCGTCGCCGTGGTTCCTGTCGATCGACAATTTTCTCAACATCGGCCGGCAGACGACACTGGTCTCGATCATTGCCGTGGGCATGACATTCGTCATCATCTCCAGGCAGATCGACCTGTCCGTCGCCTCGACGCTGGCGCTTTCGGGCATGAGCGCGTCGCTGGCCATGGCGTTCGTCGCCAACAACTGGGTCGTCGGCGCGCTGGCGGGACTGGGCACCGGAGCGCTGATCGGGCTGATCAACGGTGTCTTGACCACCCGCCTCGAAATTCCGTCCTTCCTGGTGACGCTGGGCACGTTGAGCGGTGCGCGCGGCCTGGCGCTGATGGTCACCAACACCAAGCCGGTCATCATCACCAACGAGTATTATTTCGCCATCTTCGGCGAAGGCTCCGTGCTTGGCATTCCGGCGCCGATCCTGTGGACGCTTGGCGTCACCATCGCCGGCATCCTGCTCTTGCATTACAGCGTCTACGGGCGGCGGGTTTATGCGGCGGGCGGCAATCCCACGGCGGCACTCTATTCCGGCGTCCATATCAAGCAGGTCACCACGCTGGCCTTCGTGCTGACCGGGACGCTCGCCGGGCTGGCATCACTGATCCTGTCGGCGCGTTCGCACGCGGCGCGGCCCGATGTGGTGCAAGGCATGGAGCTCGACGTCATCGCCTCGGTGATCCTCGGCGGCTGCAGCCTGTTCGGCGGCCGCGGCTTTGTGCTGGGCACGCTGCTCGGCAGCCTCATCATCGGCACGCTCAACAACGGGCTGGTGCTGCTCGGCGTCAGCTCGTCGCTGCAACTCGTCATCAAGGGAGCAATCATCGTCGCCGCGGTCGCCTTCACGAGGAGGTAAGGCGCGCATCTCGCGGACATTAGCAGAAAACGCCGGCTCCAAACGGCAAATAGAACGTCAACGATCAACGGAGGAAAGTCATGAAACAACAGGCACGAATCCTATTCGGTACATTGAGCCTCGCCGTCAGCGCCTTCGCGCTGTCGACGTCCATGAGCCTGGCGCAGACGCCCGACACCTGCGTGACCGGCGTCGACCTCGCCACGCTTGGTCCCAAGGGCATTGTCGGGCAAGGCCCGCACGGCGAAAAGGCAGCCTCGCCCGACGAACTGAAATTGACCGATGACGAAGCCGCCAAGGTCAAGGCCGGCAAGTTCAAGGTCGGCATTTCCATGCAAACGGTGAACCTCGACTGGTCGCAGTTGCAAGTGGCGGGCATCAGCGAAACGCTGGCCAAATATGGCGTGACCGTCACCGGGGTGGCGTCGGCCGAATATCAGGTCGACAAGCAGATCGCCGATATCGAGAACACCATCCAGCAGCATCCCGACGGCATCATTTCGATCCCCGTCGATTTCACCGCGACGGCACCGACCTACAAGAAGGTGTCGGAGGCCGGCATCAAGCTGGTGTTCATGGACAGCATCCCGGTTGGCCTCTCATCTCCGAAGGATTTTGCCTCGATGATCTCGGCCGACAGCCAGGGCAACGGCCAGATCGCGGCGACGATCCTGGCGTCCTGCATGCCCAAGGGCGGCACGATCGGCCTGGTCAATTTCGGCGTCGACTATTTCAGCACCAATGAGCGCACCAAGGGCGTCAGCGAGTGGATGAAGAAGAACCGGCCCGACATCGTCATGAAGCAGGTCGACTTCACCGATCCCTCGAAGGTGTCGCAGATTGCCGGCGATTTCCTCACCGGCAATCCTGATGTGAAAGGCCTGTTTGCCGTCTGGGACCAGCCGGCGCTCGACACGCTGTCATCGATGCGGGCGCAAGGCATCGACATTCCGATCACGACGGTCGATCTCGGCCTGCAGTCGGCGATCGAGATCGCCAAGGGCGGCCCGCTCAAGGCAACCGGCTCGCAGCGCCCCTATGACCAGGGCGTCGCCGAGGCGATGGCCATGATGAAGGCGCTGATCGGGCAACCTACGCCCGCCTGGGTCGGCGTGCAGTCGCTGCCGGTGGTGCAGTCCAATGTGCTGGAGTCCTACAAGACCGTCTTCCACAAGGATCCGCCGGCCGAACTGGTCGACGCCTGCAACAGCGCCAAGCCGAAGTGTAACTGAGATAGGCGAAACGGCATGGGCGCGGGAGAGGTCCCGCGCCCATTTCTACGACGCTAAAAACAAGCCCCCGGTTTGCGGGCGACTACCCCTTCGCTTCGACCAGGATCACCAGCGACTCCGGCACCACGCCGTCGTGAGCCATCGCGTCGGCGGCCGCCTTGCTCTGCATCAGCGCGGCCATCTTATCCATGTCCGGAACGTCCATCATCACGGCCACACGTTTCGGGTTCTGCGGATCGACGAAAGTGCGGATGTTGGTGATCCCAAGCGAGCCGAAAAGCTCCTTGCGCTTGGGTGAATTGAGCCAGTGCTTGCTGTCTTTCGTGATGTTGTGGTGGCCGATAACGGTTGGCATGGCATCCTCCCCTGGTTTTACGCAATTCCCAAGGCAAAGCGCTATGCGCTTTTCCCGGATTGCTGAGGTGTCGCCGGCGGTCGATATCGCCCGCCTGATGCTGCGATCCACCTGTGCCAGGCAGTGAGCGCCGTTTCTTTCTGGCTGTCAATTAGCTGCTGCTGATGGATACTGGGTGGTTTGTGGGGCTGCTGGCGCTTGGGGGAGCGCTCAAACGTCGAGGCAGACCTTGCCGAAATGCCTCTGGGATTCGTAGTGCGCGAAGGCGGTGGCGATGTCCTCAAGCAGGAAATGGCGGTCGACAACGGGCTTCAGGCGGTTGATCGCTATCGCCCGGATCATATCCTCTTGGTCGGCCCGGCTGCCAATGGAAATGCCGCTGATACGGATCTGGTTCGAAAACACCGCCGGGATCGACACCTCAGCCGCAAAGCCGGTCAGGACGCCGATCAGGGCGATGTGCCCGCCCGTCCTGCAGGCCGCAATGGACTGCGCCAGCGTGGCGGGGCCGCCGACCTCGATCACGTGATCGACGCCGCGTCCGTCCGTCAAATCCCTGGCCTTGCGACCCCAGTCCGGCACGGACTTGTAATTGATGACGGTATCGGCGCCGAGGCGCCTGAGCCGCTCCAGCTTCTGCTCGTCGGAAGACGTGGCAATGACCTGGGCGCCGGCGGCTTTGGCGAATTGCAGCGCAAACAGCGATACGCTGCCCGAGCCGAGGACCAGCACCGTGTCGCCGGGCTTCACCTTGCCGCACACAACCAGGCCTCGCCAGGCGGTGACACCCGTGCAGGTGAGCGTCGCCGCCTCGACATGCGTATAGCCCGCCGGTGCCTTGGTGAAGGCCCGCGCCGGCTTGCACACATACTCGCTGGCGAAGCCGTCAAAACTGTCCCCCGGAATGTCGCGCCGGGTCGAGGGCGTCATGTCACCGTCCAGCCACCATGGATAGAAGACGCTGACGACGCTGTCTCCAGGCTTGAATGCATCGACATCGCCGCCGATGGCGATCACCTCGCCAGCGCCATCGGACAGCGGAACGCGGCCGTCAACGAACGGTGTCTTGCCCTGCACCGCGAAGTCGTCACGCAAGTTCAACGAGCAGGCCCGGATCCTGACCAGCACATCGCCCGGCCCTGGCCGGGGTGGGTCTTCCTCGACCAGGTCGAGATTGCCCAAGCCGCCCGGTGCTCTCAGCCTGACCAGTCTCATTTGTCTTTCTCCACTATGTCGGCGTGTTGCAAAGGCGGGCAGGGTGGCAACCTATTGCCGGGCTTGCCGGCCGGAGATCACCCGCAGCCAGGGCGCCAGATGGAAGGCGCTCATCAGAAGATACATTGCCGGCATTCCGGTGAATGGCGAGGCATTCTCCCCCATGCACAGCATGGCCGCATCGCCACTGAAGACACAGGTGAGCAGCGCCATCAGGGCGAAGGTGGGGGCCGCGGCAAGGCACAGCCAATCGGCGATGCCGAGGGTGGACGCATTGGTGCTTTCGGGGATCGCTCCGCTGGTGGCTGTGTGGATATCGAGCATGGTCTTTTCCTTGATGGTTGTGCCGTGCCGAGGTCAGGGGGACTGCGCCCTGCGAGCCCCCACTCCGGCCGCTACGCGGCCACCTCTCCCCGCCAAAGGCGGGGGCGAGGAACCCAAGCTGGATAGCCCCTTACTGGTCCTTGTCGCGGAACGCCGCTTCGCCGGCAGCCGACACTTGTTCCCATGTCTTGTCGGGTGCGGCGTCGTAATTGTCGTGCCAGTTCCACCAGCTGTAGAGAGGGGTCTGCGGATAGCCTTCGGGCGAATCCTCCCAGATCTCCTGGCGGCCGAGCGGCGTGGCGTCGAGATAGCTCCAGACGGTGCCCATCGCCTCGTCGCCGCGGCTGTTGATGAAATAGGTGCGGAAGATGCGGTCGCCATCGCGGATGAAGACGTTGTGGCCGTGCCATTCATCGACGCCGAAGTCTTTGTCGAAACTGTCCGTGATGGTGTACCAGGGCATCTCCCAGCCCATCCGCTCTTTCAGCCGGACAATGTCGGCCTGCGGAGCGCGCGAGGCGTAGGCAAGCGTGGTGTTGCGGGCATTGAGATGGGCGAGGTGGCCGACCTGGTCGGCGCCGAGCGAACAGCCGCGGCAGGCATGCTCGGGCCAGCCGAACACGCCGGGCTCGAAGAAGGCGCGGTAGACGATCAACTGGCGGCGGCCCTCGAACAGGTCGAGCAGGCTCGCCTTGCCATTCGGCCCCTCGAAAACATAGGCCTTGTCGACTTCCATCCACGGCATGCGCCGGCGCTCGGCGGCCAATGCGTCCTTGGCGCGCAGCGTTGCCTTCTCTTTCACCAGCATCTGTTCGCGGGCGGCTTCCCAGTCCTGCCTTGAAACGATCGGCGGGGTCTTCATTGCAGTGTGCTTGGTCATTGGTCGTCTCCTTGTCAGTTTGCCGCCGCACTGTTGCGACGTGTTGCTGCTTGCTGGTCGTGAGCTAGGGTAGGGCGGTCAGGCGCAGCGGTGGGAGTTACAGATGTGACGGGATTTGAATCGCCAGGCCCGCCGCAGCAGGGATGGCGGATTCGCCCGGCGTGCCTGGCCGTGTCGATTGTCGCGTCGAGGGGTAGATCGGCTGAACTGGGCATCTTCTTCTCCGTTGGCGTGCCGTTGGTTGCCGGCACGGCTTGCTGGTTGACGGCCATGACTTAAGTTAGGGCGGGCAGCGCTGGGGGTGGGAGTTACAAGTGTGACGGGATTTGAATGGACTCGCTGATCACCGCGGCGGCACTGGCGCTGGCCGGAGGTGATCCGCTCGGTGCGCTCGATCGCGTCGCCTTGCGCGAAGATCCGCCGGCGCTGGCACTGCGCGGCATTGCCATGGCGCAGCTCGGCGATCTCGATCGCGCCAAGGCGCTGCTGCGGCGGGCCGCGCGTGGCTTCGGCCCGAAAGAAGCGGTGGCGCGCGCTAGATGCGTCGTCGCCGAGGCCGAGATCGCGCTGGTCTCGCGGGATCTCGGCTGGCCTGCCAAGGCGCTCGATGCGGCGCGCGCGACGCTGGAAAAGCATGGCGACCGGCTGAACGCCGCGCATGCCGGCCACCTCAAGGTGCGGCGCCTGCTTTTGATCGGCCGTCTCGACGAGGCTGAAGACGTGTTGGCCGGGCTCGACCCGGCGCCGCTTCCGCCGGCCTCGCGCGCCGCGCACGAGCTGGCCGTCGCCGGCATCGCGATGCGGCGCCTGAAGACGAAGCCGGCGCGCAGGGCGTTGGAGTGGGCTCGCCACGCCGCCCGCCGGGCCGGCATTCCGGGCCTGATCGCGGAGGTCGACAGCGCATTCCTGGCGCTGGACACGCCGGCCGCGCGGCTGATCGCGGGTGGCGGGCAGCGCCCCGTGCTGCTCGAGGACGTCGAGGCGTTGCAGGCGTCGCCGGCGCTGCTGGTCGATAGCTTCCGCTATGTCGTGCGCAGGCAGGAAATCATGGTCTCGCTGGCAACGCGCCCGGTGCTGTTTGCGCTGGCACGCGCGCTCGCCGAAGCATGGCCGGGCGACGTGTCGAGGGCGAGGCTGATCGCTGAAGCCTTCGGCGGCAGGCACGCCGATGAATCGCATCGGGCGCGGCTTCGGGTCGAGATCGGCCGGCTGCGCGCCGAATTGCGAGGCCTGGCCGACATCGGCGCGACCAGCCAGGGCTTCGCGCTGGCACCGCACGAGGCGCGCGAGGTGGTGGTGCTGGCGCGGCCTATCGAGGAGCGGCACGCGGCGGTGCTGGCTTTCCTTGCCGATGGTGAATCCTGGGCGAGTTCGGCGCTGGCGCTGGCGCTTGGCACTGGCCAGCGCAGCGTGCAGCGGGCGCTGGAGCAGCTTGGCGAGGCCGGCAAGGTGCAGTTTTTCGGTCACGGCCGGGCGCGCCGCTGGATGACGCCGCCGGTGGCGGGATTCACGACCACCTTGTTACTCCCGGCGCCGCTGCCGAGCGGTTAGTAAGGGACATTGGACCATCTCAGTGAGGACAGAGACATGAAACAGTCAGCAGCCGAAATCCTGCGCGAATACGGACCCTTTGCCGATGTTGAGAGGGTGCATGGGGTGAGCTTTGACGGCAACAACGTCTGGTTTGCCTCGGGTGAGAAGCTGAACGCCTTCAATCCGGAAAACGGGCAGGCGCTGCGCTCGATCGATGTCGCGGCACATGCCGGCACCACCTGGGACGGCCAGCATTTCTTCCAGCTTGCCAACGACCTGATACAGAAGATCGACCCTGATACCGGCCAGGTGCTGGCGACCATTCCGGCGCCCGGTGGTGGCGGTGATTCCGGGCTGACCTGGGCCGAAGGGACGCTCTGGGTCGGGCAATACCGCGAGCGCAAGATCCACCAGATCGACCCGGAGACCGGGGCGATCCTGCGCACCATCGAATCCAACCGCTTCGTCACCGGCGTGACATGGGTCGATGGCGAGCTATGGCACGCGACCTGGGAAGGCGACCAGAGCGACTTGCGCCGCGTCGACCCGCGGTCAGGCAAGGTTCTCGAGAAGCTCGACATGCCGGCCGGCATGGGCGTGTCGGGGCTTGAATCCGATGGCGGCGACCGCCTCTACTGCGGCAGCACATCCGCCGGGGTGGTGCGGGCGGTGCGCCGGCCGCGGTGAGGCTGACGCCGAGGTCACACTTGCAGGCGAACCTCGACAATTTGTCGCTGTCGGCTGGCCGTCGCCTCCTGTCGAACCTAGATAGGCTGTGCACCGGGCGGACCGCCTGGATCAGCTTTGCAAAGGATCCCGACATGCCTGAACAGTCCACCATGCCTGCACAGATTGCGTTGAACGACGGCTCCGCCATTCCCCAGCTCGGCCTTGGCGTGTGGCAGGTCGACCAGGATATCACCGCTGAAGTGGTGGGTTGGGGCATCGAGGCCGGCTATCGCCTGATAGACACCGCCGAAGGCTACCAGAACGAGGAGGGGGTCGGAGAGGCGATCCGCGGCGCCGGCGTGCCGCGCGGCGAGCTGTTCATCACCTCGAAACTGCGCAACGGCGCGCACCAGCGCGATGCGGCGTTGCGCGCTTTCGACGAGACGATGGGCAAGCTCGGCATCGAGCAGCTCGACCTGTTCCTGATCCACTGGCCGGTGCCCAGCCAGGACAAATATGCCGAGGCCTGGAAGACGCTGGTCGAGCTCAGGCAGGCCGGCCGCATCAAGTCGATCGGCGTTTCAAATTTCAACCAGGACCATCTGGAGCGGATCATCGCAGAGACCGGCGTGACGCCCGTCGTCAACCAGATCGAGCTGCATCCTCGTTTCCAGCAGCGCGACCTCAGGGAGTTTCACGCCAAGCACGACATACGTATCGAAAGCTGGAGCCCGCTGGGCAGCGGCCGGCTGCTGAACGATCCGATCTTGGCAAGCATTGCCAAAAAGCATGGCAAGTCTGTCGCCCAGGTGATCATCCGCTGGCATCTCCAGGAAGGGCTGATCGTCATTCCAAAATCGATCCGCCAGGACCGCATCGCCGCCAATTTCGATGTCTTCGATTTCGAGCTCGATGCCCAGGACCTGCAGACGATCCGCGGCATGGATTCGCCCGACGGTCGCACCGGGCCGAACCCCGCCACGGCCGCGTTTCTGTTCTGAAGAGAACCGAGCCTAAAGCTGCCAATCTCCGCCTCGTGGGGGAGATTGGCTACCTTCGGCCGTCTCCGCTCAAATCCCCGAGCCGTCCAGCTGTTGGGCGTCTTCGCCTTCCCAAGGCGCCGGCATGGACGCGCGGCTGAGGTTGGCCGTCGGCAGCGGCATCCAGCACTTCAGTTCCGGCTCGGCATATTCGATGACGCGCCCAGGCGAGGAGTCCGACGCGCGCCAGCCTTCCGAGGCGAACTGGTCGGCGCGCGACCAATAGGCGAGGTCGACTTCCGCCGGCCCCTGTTCGGACGGGCGCACCGTGACCAGGATGCGGCTGCCATCCCTCGGCGCCGTCGACATATGGCGCCACCGTTCGGGCTCGTCCATCGCAATTCCTCCTCGCACCTGTTCGTCGGGTGGAGTGTCGCCTTGCGGTCCGAAGGGGTCAACCCAAAGTTTGCGCCAGTGAGCGGCTCTGTACGATGTCAGAACTTGGCGGGATCAGGCGAAGTTGGCGACCGACGTATACTTTGGGGAGTTGGGGTACTTGAAGACGTCGGCCGCCAGGGTGGGGTTGGGACGCACCACGTTGGGGACGCGATGCAAGGTCAGGCTAGGCGCTTGCCTGACATCTGCAATCGGAACGCCGGCCCATGGTGAACGACTGGTTACTATCCACAGGGGTTTACCCGACAGGCCAGTGTCAGGACAGCTGTGCGCAACGCGGAACTGCCGGCCATGCGCGCTCGACGGGCTGTGACCCAGTTGATAAGCCCGTCTGCGAAAGGAGCGCCTGAGTCGAGATGACCGTTGCGATCGAGATGGGACACACGACCGCAGGCGCCCCGGCGAAGCTGGATCTCGAGGAATTGCTGGCGACCCGGCTTTTGGTGCAGGGCAATTCTGGCTCCGGCAAGTCGCATCTGCTGCGGCGCCTGCTGGAGCAGAGCGCGCCCTGGGTGCAGCAGACCATCATCGACCCCGAAGGCGACTTCGTGTCGCTGGGCGATCGTTACGGCCATCTGGTGATCGATGCCGAGCAACATACCGAGCGCGGCCTGCAGGCGGCCGGCGAGCGGGCGCGCATCCATCGCGTCTCCACGGTGCTCAATCTCGAAGGGCTCGATGCCGAGAACCAGATGCGGCGCGCTGCTGCCTTCCTCGGCGGGCTGTTCGAGGTCGCCCGCGACCACTGGTACCCGATGCTGGTGGTGGTGGACGAGGCGCAGCTGTTCGCGCCGGCGGTGGCTGGCGAGGTTTCCGACGAAGCGCGCAAACTTTCGCTCGGCGCCATGACCAATTTGATGTGCCGTGGCCGCAAACGCGGGCTGGCCGGCATCATCGCCACCCAGCGGCTGGCCAAGCTCGCCAAGAACGTCGCCGCCGAGGCGTCCAATTTCCTCATGGGCCGCACCTTCCTCGATATCGACATGGCGCGCGCCGCCGACCTTCTGGGCATGGAGCGGCGCCAGGCGGAAGCCTTTCGCGATCTGGAGCGCGGGCAGTTCATGGCGCTCGGCCCGGCGCTGTCGCGCCGTCCGCTGGGCCTGCGCATCGGCCCGACCGACACAAGCCCGCGCAACGGAACGCCGCGGCTGATGGCGATGCCGGAATCAGCACTCGAGGATGCACGCGCAATCATCCTGGCGGCGCCGCCACCCGAGACCGTGCGCGCGCCCCGCCGCACGACGTCACCGGACCTGCTCGACCAGCTGATGGCGGCCAAGTCCGCGGCGCTGGAAATCCGCCCCGAACCGGTGGAACCGCAAGTCAGCGCCGAGGACCTAGCGGAGCGTCACGAGCGTGTCGACCGTGTGCTGCGCGCCATCCTGGCGCAACCCGACGCGGGTTTTCGCGTGATCGGCGTGCTCTATCAGGAGTTCGTGGTCCGTTGCCGCATAGAAGGCCTCGCCTCGGTCGTGCCCGACCTGCCGGAGTTCCGCCGCATGCTGACGCGCGCCCGCGCCGGCCTCGGCTCCGAGACGACGCAGGATGACGCGTGGCGGGACGTTTCCGTCCGCGCGTCGCTGCTGCCCGACGACATGCAGGGCGTGTTCATGATGATCGCCCGTGCCGCGAAGGAGGGCTGGCCGTGCCCGAGCGATGCCGCGATCGCGCGTGCCTACGGCTCGCACTCGCTGCGCCGCGCCCGGCGCCTCTTGACCTATATCGAGGAGCAAGGCCTCATCGTCTGCCAGCTCGACGGAACAGGCCGGCGCACCGTGACGCTGGTCGAACTGGCCTGGGCAACGGCACCGGGCGATCCAAATGCCGCGGAGGTGGAGCAGGGGAGCTTGGCGCTGTGAGGCTGATATGAGGATTTCAGCACAGAGCGGACCGCAGCCTGGCGGCAATGGTGTCCGGATTCGTGTCATGGGGACGCCGAGATCTGGAACAAATCTCGCAAAGGATCTTATCCAACGCTATCTCGGAATACCGGTCGTCTTCGATCAAGGCTTTTGGAAACATGGGATCTTCCCGCCCTGATGGACGGGCGTGAGCTGCAATATGGAGACTTGCCCATAGTTGTAATGAGCAAGGATCCCGTTATTGCTGGCGGCGCCCGGTCGGATGACCGGAGCCTCGGCCCGCAGCGCTGTACCTGCTTTGAGGAACGTCGACTGGCTTGTTGCAGCAAAGCCGCTCCTGGCGGACATCAGATTCTGTATCGTAACAGTGAGATCCGAGATAATCTGCATTGAGTAATCCTTGAATTTCCCATGCCTTGCATGCGATTCGCAGAATGAAGCACAGCAGTTAATCAACGGTTCAAGGTGAGCATTGGACAAAAATAGTTAGTCTGGTGCCAACGGCGTCTCCAATATAATTCAACAACAACTAATATAGTTGGCAAAGCCGCGAAAGCGACGAGCTTTCGAAACCCCGATTCATTCCGATGTCCAGCATGAGGAATGCGCCGCAGTGATCGCGGATCCTTCGCGCCACCAGCCGCGCAACGTGGCCGGCGAGGTCGATGTCGGCCGCGATGAGATAGGACGCGTTGGCGGAGACGGCATGGAATGCCGCATCCTGATGCGACCCGACATGCACACACAGAAAGGGCAGGGGGCGATCCATGTGCAAACGGTTGCCATTGCCGAATTCGCGACGGATCGGCTTGCCATCCCGGAAAAGCGCGTCCAGATCCGCTTCGATCAGCGCCAATGGAGACGCGGACTCGACGAGCTTCAGCTTCATCGCATGGCCCGCAGCGCCTCAGCCAGGACGGGCACGGTCGATGCCAGCATGGCGCGCAGCCGCTCGATTGCGCTCCAGTCGGGGTCGCCGCTCCATTCGTCCATGAAGATCTTCTTGAACTCGACCGCGATGGCGCACCCGGTTTGTGGAAAATTGGCATGGACGAAGCGGGTCTGTTCGCCCTTGCCCTGGAAGGATACGTTCTCGCGCACGTCGATCGGCTCGCCGTCGAGACGCCGGCCGCGAAGCGCCTCGATGAAAGCGTCGACGACCGGCGCCCAGCGCTCGCGGTCCATCGAGAATGTGCCGATATTGATATCGGGCGCGCCATCTTGTGACGCGGGCGCTCCTTGCGGCCCTTCGCGCCGGTGGTTGTAGCTGTGGACGTCGACAAGGACGAACCTGCCGCAGCGTTTTTCGACATCGACGAGGACACGCTTGAGCTCGGCATAGAACGCGTCGTGAAACGCGAGGGACTCGTTCACGATCTCCTCGGCCGGTGGCTCTCGCCACACATTCAAGCCCCAGGACTGCTCCGGCGACAGATAGATCGCGGCCTCGCGCGACCGGTTCAGATCGACCTGAAAGCGCGATCGATGAACGATAAGCTGGGTCGGGAAATCGGCGATGAAGTGTTCGGTGAAGGGATCCTCCTCCCGCAGCCGGTCGGCGCTGGAGATGGACAGCAGCGGTTGGCAAACGGGCCCGACATCGCAGCCGCTGTGGATCGCCGTGCCAATGACCGGCGATGCACCGAGCTTGATTGTCCAGCCTGCCGCTGATCCGTTGGAAGTGTTGTTGAAAATGGGCTTGTTCACGATCCACTGAAATGCGCGGAGAGGGCGGACGGGTCCGGTTCGCCACACAAGCCTAACGTTTTATACCCTTGAGGAAACCAGGAATTTGCTCCAAGCTGGGCTTTCTCAATGATTTCCGGTTCGCACGGCGTACGCCAATTCAGGTTGGGCGCCTGGCTCATTGCCGCGATGCGGAACCGGATGGTCATTATGAGGAGACTGTTTATAACGGTCGCTGAAATCGCGAAGATCAAGGGGAGACGATGCGCTACATACGTCCGCTTTCAATGGAAGATGCCGTTGGCCAGTTGGCCGGCTCGTCCGGTACATCAGCAATTCTCGCGGGAGGCAGCGACCTCCTGGTGAGGATGAAAGGCGGCTTCATCGAACCCGACCTGATCGTCGACATCAAGGCGATCGATGGCTTGAGCGAGATCAGGGAAACGCCTGAAGGCTTCAGCATCGGCGCCGCGGTCCCCTGCGCCGTGTTGGGAGAGAGTGCCGCCCTGAAGAAGGCATGGCCTGGTGTCGTCGAGGCGGCCAAGCTGATCGGTTCGAAGCAGGTGCAGGGACGCTGCACCATAACCGGCAATCTCTGCAACGCTTCGCCGGCCGCCGACAGCGTGCCGGCGCTGGTTGCCGCCGGCGCCAGGGCAGTGGTCGTCGGACCGGCGGGCAGGCGCACGATTCCCGTGCAGAGCGTGCCGACCGGACCGGGCAAGACGTCGCTGGCCAAAGGCGAGATCATCGAGGCGATCCTGCTCGACAAGCGCGCGCCGCGGTCGGGCGATGCCTATCTGCGTTTCATTCCGCGCACCGAGATGGACATCGCGGTGGTCAGCGCCGGCGTGAACCTGACGCTGGATGAGCACGGTGTCGTCAAATCGGCCCGCGTGGCGCTGGGCGCCGTGGCGGCGACGGTGCTTCTGGTCGAAGAGGCCGCGCAGGTGCTCATCGGCTCCAAGCTGGACGAAGCGACGCTGGAGCGGCTCGCCAAGGTCTGCGCGGGGGCTTGCCGTCCCATCGACGACAAGCGCGGCACTATTGAATTCCGGAGGAAAGTTGCGGGTGTGCTGGCCAAGCGGGCCGCCACGACCGCCTATGCACGTGCAGGAGGCAAATGATGGCTGGTGTAGCAGTTTCAACCACAATCAACGGCGACACTGTCGAGTTCCTGTGCCAGCCGGACGAGACGCTGCTCGATGTCCTGCGCGATCGCCTGGGACTGACGGGCGCCAAGGAAGGCTGCGGCACCGGCGACTGCGGCGCCTGCAGCGTCATCCTCGACGACCGGCTGGTGTGCTCGTGCCTTGTGCTCGGCGCGGAGACCGAAGGGCGGCGCGTCGAGACCATCGAGGGCATGGCGCATGGCGACAAGCTGCATCCGCTGCAGCAGAAGTTCCTCGAGCATGCAGCGCTGCAATGCGGCATCTGCACGCCGGGCTTCCTGATCGCAGCCAAGGACCTTTTGGCCAAGAACCCCGACCCGACCGAGGAGGAAATCCGCTTCGGCCTTGCCGGGAACCTCTGCCGATGCACCGGCTACGACAAGATCGTGCGCGCCGTCCAGGACGCGGCCATCGTGATGAAGGGAGCCTGAGATGAATTTCGATCCACGTTTTTCCGGACGTAAATTCACTTCCGTCGGCACACGCCCGATCCGTCCCGACGGCGTCGACAAGGTGACGGGCCGCGCCCGCTACGGCGCGGACTTCAACATGGCCGGCCAGCTGGTCGGGCGTGTTCTCAGAAGCCCGCACGCCCACGCCAGGATCGTCAAGATCGACACGTCGAAGGCGGAGAAGCTCGCCGGCGTGAAGGCGGTGATCACCGCCGCCGACCTGCCCGACCTCACCGATGGCGATGCCGCCATGTACGACGTGCTCGACAATTGCATGGCGCGCACGAAGGCGCTCTATGACGGCCACGCGGTGGCCGCGGTGGCGGCGGTCGACGCCCGCACGGCCAGGCAGGCGCTGAAGCTCATCGAGGTCGAATACGAGCTTTTGCCGCATGTCACCGATGTCGACGAGGCGGCGAAGCACACGGCGCCCTTGATCAATGATGCCATCTTCACCGAGGGTCTCGAGGAAAAGCCGGTAAAACCCTCCAACGTCACCAAGCGCAGCCAGTTTGGCCATGGCGATGTCCATCAGGGTTTCGGGCACGCCGACTTCATCGTCGAGCGCTCCTTCAAGACCGAGCAGACGCACCAGGGCTATATCGAGCCGCATGCCTGCGTGGCGAATTTCAGCTCCGACGGCACCGCTGATCTCTGGGTGTGCACGCAGGGCCATTTCGTCTACCGCCAGCACTGCGCCCAGCTGCTTGGCATGGAAGCCTCGAAACTGCGCGTCACCTCGTCGGAGATCGGCGGCGGTTTTGGCGGCAAGACCCATGTCTGGGCCGAGCCGGTGGCGCTGGCGCTGTCGCGCAAGGCAGGCCGGCCGGTCAAGCTGGTGATGACCCGCGACGAGGTGTTCCGCGCCTCGGGCCCGACCAGCGCCACCTCGATCGACGTGAAGATCGGCGCCCGCAAGGACGGCACGATCACCGCTGCCGAAGCGACGCTGCGCTACAGCTGCGGCCCGTATGCCGGCTCCTGGGCCGAGATCGGCGCGATGACCGCGTTTGCCTGCTACAAGCTCGAGAACGTCAAGACGGTCGGCTACGAAGTGCTGGTCAACCGGCCGAAGACTGCGGCCTATCGCGCGCCGTCGGCGCCAATGGCGGCGTTCGCGGTGGAAAGCGCCGTCGACGAGCTGGCCAAGATGATCGGCATGGACCCGGTCGACTTCCGCATCAGGAACGCCGCGCAGGAAGGCACACGGTCCTCCTACGGCCCGGTCTACGGACCGATCGGCATCGGCCCGACGCTCGAGGCGGTGAAGAGCCATCCGCACATGAAGGCGCCGCTCGGCAAGAATCAGGGCCGCGGCATGGCTTGCGGCTTCTGGTTCAACTTCGGCGGCCAGACCTGCACCGACCTCAACATCGGCATGGACGGTTCGGTCTCGCTGGCCGTCGGTACGGTCGATGTGGGTGGTTCGCGTGCGTCGCTGTCGCTGGTGGCGGCGGAGGAACTTGGCATCGCCTACGAGCAGGTCAAGGCGATCGTCGCCGACACCTCCAGCCTCGGCTACAACGACATGACGGACGGCAGCCGCGGCACCTTCTCGTCCTCCATGGCGACGATCTCGGCCGCCCGCAACGCGATCAAGATCCTGCGCGAGCGCGCCGCGCAGATGTGGGATATTTCCGTCGACGACGTGGTCTGGGAAAAGGGCCATGCGATTGCCAAGGGCGAGAAGCACGGCAATCTCGGCAAGCTGTCGCTGAAGGAGATCGCGGTGGAATCGGGCAAGACCGGTGGACCGATCGCCGGCCACAGCGAGCTCGTCGCCGATGGCGCGGGCGTCTCCTTCGCCACCCATATCTGCGATATCGAGGTCGATCCCGAGACCGGCGCCACCAGGGTCCTGCGCTACACGGTCGTGCAGGATGCCGGCAAGGCGGTGCACCCGACCTATGTCGAGGGACAGTACCAGGGGGGTGCCGCGCAAGGCATCGGCTGGGCGCTCAACGAGGAGTATATCTACGGCAAGGACGGGCGGCTGCAGAACGCGGGCTTCCTCGACTACCGCATCCCGGTCTGCTCGGACCTGCCGATGATCGACACGCAGATCCTCGAAATCCCCAACCCCAACCATCCCTACGGGGTGCGCGGGGTCGGCGAGACGTCGATCGTGCCGCCGCTGGCGGCGATCGCCAATGCGGTGTCGAACGCCGCGGGCGTGCGGATGACGCATATCCCGATGTCGCCGCCGCGCATCCTGGCGGCGATCGAGGCGGAACGGGAATGGTCGAAGTAACGCTCTGGGGATCGCTTGGCGCGCTCGCCGGAGGCCAGAGCAAGGTCGAGGTCGAGGCCAAGGACATAAGGGAGCTGTTCAGGAAACTGGCTGAACAGTATCCCGGCCTCGAGCCCTGGATCGATAAAGGCATCGCCGTCGCCATCGACGGGACGATCTATCGGGATACGTGGTCAAAGAAGCTGCCGGAGGGGGCGGAGATTTTTCTCCTGCCGAGGCTGGCGGGTGGATAGGCGCGCCATTGACGACGATGTGCTCGATGCGACGGGACAGGCCGGGTTTCGGCAGACGGGCCGCGAGGCGGTTGGCCCCGCGGCGATGCTGAGGTCGCTCGTCGGTTTCCGGTGAGGGTGGCCGGCAAGGACCGGTCAGCCTGCCGCCGCGATGCCGGCGTGATGGCTGCCCAATTGCCAGAAGGGCAGGGGAAACCGCCCGTGCTGGACTTCGAGCAGGCGGAAGCCCGCCTCGCCGATCAGGTGCAGCGGATCGCGGTTGAGGTGGCAGCCGCCGGCGATCGATCCCCACAGCCGGTTCAGGCGCTCCTGCCACCTCCGGCAACGCGGTCCCTCGGCTTGGCCATGCTCGATGAAGATCAGCCGGCCCGTCGGCTTCAGGATGCGCCGGATTTCGCTCAGCGCGGCCTCGGGGTCCGGAATGGTGCAGAAGGCATAGGTGACGACCACCGTGTCGGCGAAGCCATCGGCCAAAGGCAGGCTCTCGCCGCTGGCCCGGATGCATTCGACGGCGAAGGGCGCGGCGCGGCTCTTCGGTGCCGCGAGGCCGAGCATGGTGCCGTCGGGATCGACGCCGACCAGCCGCTCCACCCTGGCGGCGTCATAATAGGGCAGGTTGAGGCCCGAGCCGAAGCCGACCTCGACGACGACACCTTCGGCCCTCGGGATGACGCGCCCGCGCATCCGCGAAAAGGCGCTGGCCGAACAGCCGGCATGGACGAAATAGGGGGTGACGCAGCGCGCGTACCAGGAGAGGCAGGTCTGGCACATGGCTCAGCCTCCATGGCCGGTGTTGGCGGCAGGGGCGCCGGCAAACGGTTCTGATGTGCGGTGGCTTGATGTATTGACCGGTGACATTTCTCGCTCCAAGGGAGTTGATCGGGCCGGATCGGCTCGAAACCGGGGATAGACGGCCGGCGTCCCCTCAACGTCCTCTCGAAACCCTTGCCCGGCCGCGTGCGGATCGATGGAGCTGATACAACTCAGACTTCTGGGTTTTCCGGAGTTCCGGCTGAACGGGCGGCCGATAGAGCTTGCCCTGCGCAAGGCGGCGGCGCTCGTCATCTACCTCGCCGAAGCCGGCGGACCGGTGGCGCGCGAGGTCGCCGCCACGCTGCTGTGGCCCGAAGCCGACCCGGAAGCCGCCCGCGCGCGGCTGCGGCGCACGCTGTACAAGATCCGCATCGCGTTCGGCGAGGAGGTCATATCAGCCAGTGCGGCATCCCTGGTGGTGCGCGCGCCGCTGTCCGGCGAGGCCGATGCAAGCGCCTTCGAGCATGCCTGCGACGCCGGTCTTCTCGACGATGCCGCCGGCCTCTACACCAGCGACTATCTCGCCGGCTTCTCGCTGCCGGACTGTCCCGAGTTCGAGGAATGGGTGTTCTTCCGCCGCGAGGCCTTGCGCAGCCGGCTGGTGCAGGCGCTGGAGCGGCTGGTGGAAGCCAAGATCGCCGGGGGCGAACCGCGCGACGCTGTGGTCCACGCCACGCGCCTTGCGGCCCTCGACCCGCTGAGCGAAAGCGCACACCGCCATCTGATCCGCGCCCATCTGGCGGCCGGCGACAGGGCGGCGGCCGAGCGCCAGGGCGAAACCTGCACGCGGCTGCTGCGCGACGAACTCGGCGTGGCGCCGGACCCCGCCACGCTCGCTCTGCTGCGCGCGAGCGATGCCGAGGTGCCGAGAACCCGCTATGTCGCGGTGGACGGCATCCATATCGCCTACCAGACCGTAGGCAGCGGCCCGGCCGATATCGTGCTGGTGCCCGGCTTCATCTCGCATGTCGAGCGCATCTGGGAAGACAGGAGCTGCCGCGCCTGGCTCAATGCTGTGTCGCGGCTCGGCCGGCTGATCCTGTTCGACCGGCGCGGCATGGGCCTGTCCGACCGCGTCGGCGCCCGCCCGACCGTCGAGGCCACCGCGCGCGACATTCTGGCGGTGATGGATGCGGCCGGCAGCCGCCGCGCCCTGCTCGTCGGCGCCTCGGAGGGCGGGCCGGGCTGCATCCGCTTTGCCGTCGACCACCCCGACCGGCTGACCGGCCTGGTTCTGTGGGGTTCGCTCGCCAAGGGCAGCCACGCGCCCGACTATCCCTTCGCGCTCACAGCGGCGCAATACGATCTCTGGCAACAGCGCCTGCTCGCCGGCTGGGGCGGCCCGGCGGAAATCGAAACCTTCGCGCCCAGCGTCGCCGCCGACCGCCAGGCGCGCGCCTGGTGGGCCGGCCTGCTCAGGGCCGCCTCCAGCCCCGGCGCCGTCGCCGGCCTGCTGCAGGCGCTGCGCGATGCCGATGTGCGGCTGCTGCTGTCAAAAGTCTCCGCCAAGACGCTTGTGCTGCACCGCACGGGTGACCGGGCGGTGCGGGTCGAGGCCGGGCGGTATCTGGCGGGGCGGATACCGGGGGCACGGTTTGTCGAGGTGGAGGGGGAGGATCACTGGTTCTGGGTGGGGGAGCAGGGGGTGCTGCTGGAGGGGATTGGGGGGATGGTGCGGGGTGGGTGATTAGCCGATAAGGCGATGTAGAGAGTGCTCTGTCACCGTAATTCTCGGGCTCGGATAAAGTCAGTTGCGGATCGACACGTTGCGCTCACGCTAGTTCAACGTCTGCTTTGCGGCCCTTGTCAGGCATACTAGAAAACGCGCGGCCGACTCGTAAGCTGACATTCGTGTAACTATCTGCTTCTATCGAGGGTGATATGGATAGCTGATGCGGTTGACCGTCCTTCATCCAGAGATGAAATTACTGATTGCCGAATTTGCGGGCGGCTTGATGCCGCTTCGATTGGCTGATGATGAGCAGTTTTCGCTGGTTATCAAGACGCAGAAAGAGGCGATCTTGGCCGCCAAGATCCATGGGGGCCTGTCGTTCTACCTACCCGCGCTTCCCTCATCGACGGTCATTACTACCTCGCTCATCACAGCGTTTTTCGATGATGATGACGCGCCGCTGACTATCAGAACTCCGTTATTCGGCGACGACGGTTTCTCCCGAGGCATCATTGAAATCCTTAAATATGAGGAAGTCGATATCTACTTCTTCGACGAACATAATTACGAGTGGATGAGCTTCAGGGCAATTCTGGAGGACAACGGTAGCTGCCTGGTTGGCGACGAGGAGATTCACCTTCTTGCATACCATCGGGAGACGGTGAAGAGCATCCATAGTGTGTTGAATGATTGGTTTGCTAACCGCACCCGGGGAGACGACGAATGCACTATCCAGGCAGTATTCAAGGAGGAGCTCTCTCCTCAAGATATATTCGTCCTCGACATGACACCGCAGGTGAATGGCTATCAAGGTAGCTCAGGATACCGCCGAGATACCCTCACGAGAACCGATCCAGGCTATCATCAGGAGCGTGACATTTCGGCTTGCCTGCTGCGTGCGTTCAAACCTCAACAGATCATAATGAACCCGAGGCGCAAGGACACCTTCAAGGAAATCCTGGACCACCTCGTTCTGACCGACGAATTGGCGATTCTCATCCAAGCTAAGGACAGCCCTACTACCGAAGCAGGCATCACTCGCACGATCGATAGGAAACGGCGCTCCACACATAGCCAGATCGATGACGCGATAAGGCAAATCAACGGCGCCGCTCGCTATCTCTCGCGGGAAACAACAGCGAAGTTGGTTGTCGCCGATAACGATCTGGACGTTTCGCTGGAAAAGCTCGAGGTGATCGGGCTCGCGATCGTGAAAGAGCTGTTTGACGACGAGGGCGAAGCGTACGCTACCGCTTGCAAAAAGCTCTCGGTTCTAAACGGTGGCGGTATGGTGATGGACTACAATTCGTTTCACGCTTTCACGCATCGCTTCAGATCCGAAGTCGAATTTGTCCGGGCTCTGAAAACGCTGGTCGCGCGTGTGAAGTCGGGCCGCTGGATTAGGGTGAAAGACGAGGTATTCGATGGGGTATTGGACTGGGTGGAGCAGGTGAGGACAGGCGATCCGGATTAGTGACTTGAGGGCTTGAGCACCGAGGGATTTTGGCCTGTCAGCCGAGACCAGGCGAACCGCTCTCGGCCAGTTCGAACGAGACAGTAGTGCGCATCAGTCCTTACACAGCGAGATTGTTCCACAAAAGCGGACATTATATGTGCAGAGGTTGAACGCGGGTTTGACGCCAAATAGCAGTCGTCTGAAAACAGTTTAGGTGACTTCTGACATCTATTGCTCTGCGGATCGACCTTCGCTGAGTAGATGTTTGTCCATCGCTACATCCCGGCTTTAAGGACTGATGTTGATGCGGATCAAGCAGAAACGCGAGTTACGAAATAGCGTCGTCGTGAGCTGCTGGAAACCGCAGCCATTCTCTCGTGCCCTCTCGCCACTCGGTATACAGGCATGAGCAACGTCAACGTCAAAAGGCTGGTCGATAACATCAGGTCGGGCACCAACGTCTACACGCCGCTTGTCGAACTGGTCGTCAACGCGATCCATGCCATCGACGAAAAAGGCGCCGTGAACGGCCTTGTTCAGATCGAGGTCCTACGAAACGGACAGGCGGACATCATCGACCGCCTGGAAGACGTTGACGGGTTCGTGGTCAAAGACAACGGCATCGGCTTTACAAAGGTCAATCGGGACTCTTTCGACACCCTATACACCGAGCAGAAGATCGCCGATGGCGGCAAGGGTTTCGGACGGTTCACCTGCCTGAAGTACTTCGACCGGGTGAAGGTATCAAGCACGTTCCAGGACGGTCGCGGCTTTCAGGACCGCTCTTTTCGGATGGGCCTCGACAAGGACATCATCGTCGACGAAAAGGTCGCCGATTCGAACGCGACGGACACGGGGAGCGTCATCGAAGTTTCCCACATCAGGTCGGTGAAATTTCCGGACAAGCGGCTCGAAACGATCAGCCGTGTGGTAGTGGAGAGACTTCTTCCGTACTTCGTTGATAAGGATCGCGCCTGCCCCTCCGTTGTCATTCGTGAGGCAAAGGACGCATCCGGCACGCTGTCGCTTAACGACTATCTGGGCAAGGACAGCAGCCAGATCGTCGAGATGAAGGTTGAAAACGGCACATTCTTGCTCAAGGCAAACGAGGAAGAGAGGGCATTCCAGGTTCGTGTCTTCAAGTTCTATTCGCCAAGGTCGGCCAAGAGTAAAGTCAGCCTTGTTGCACATCGCCGCGAGGTGACCGACAACCCGCTGCAATCCCATATCCCCGAATTCGGTGAGGAGTTTTACGAGCCGGGTCCGGGCGGAGACCTATCTAAAGGCCGCAACTTTGTCATCAAGGCCTACGTGTTCGGGGACTATCTCAACGACAACGTGTCGCTGGAACGCGGGGAGTTTCGTTTCCAGACCGATGCGGATCTACTCAGCGGAATTTCGCAGAACGCCATTGAACAGAAGGCCGCCGAAATCGCCCAATCCGCCGTTGGGTCGGAGATTGCCGAGAGAAAGAGCCGCAAGGAAGCGCGGATCGCGGAGTATGTTTCGTCCGACGCGCCCTGGCATCGGACCCTTGCGAACGAGGTAGATTTCAGCGCGCTGCCGATGCGGCCGTCAAACCAGGACATCGAGCTGCACCTTCAAAAGAAGAAATACGAGAAGGAGGTGATAACGCGCACCCAAGTCGCAGCGGTCCTGAAATCGGATAACCCAGGCGAGCTGAGCGAGAAAATCACACAACTGATGGAAAGCATTTCGGAAACCAGCAAGAACGATCTTATACATTACGTTTCGATGCGCAAATGCGTGCTCGACCTGTTTTCCAGGTCTCTGGAAATCGACGCTGACGGAAAGCACAAATCAGAGGGCGATGTTCACGACATTATCATGCGGCGCAAGAAGGACTCGGAAGACCTTGACTACGATGCGCACAACCTCTGGATTCTGGACGAGCGTTTAAATTTTTCATCGTATGTTTCGTCTGACAAGCCGCTGAACAAGTCAAATGGGGACCGGACGGACATAACGGTCTACAACAGGCGCGTCGCGTTTCGCGGCGAAAACGAATCTAGCAACCCTATCACCATCTTTGAGTTCAAGAAGCCCCAGAGGGACAATTTTGCGGACCCGTCTTCAAAGGAAGATCCGGTCCAGCAGATTGTGCGCTACGTCAACCAGATTAGGGAGGGGAAGTTCAAAACGCCGACCGGGCGCGACATCCTCGTGAACGACACTACGCCGTTTTACGGATACGTCGTGTGCGACCTCACCGCCAAGGTAAGGAAATGGCTTCACTCCGAGAAGGAGTTTACGCCCATGCCGGACGGGCTAGGCTGGTTCCGCTGGTTCGGCAACAACAACCTCTACATGGAGGTCATCAGCTGGACGAAGCTCCTTCGCGACGCGGAAATGCGGAACAAGATATTTTTCAGCAAGCTGGGTATCAGCTGAATAAGTATCGGATGAGATTTGATCAATGTCGGAACTTGGGGACCCAATTTTCGATCAGCGCGTCCTCGTACGCTCTCCGGCTTTTCTTTGAAGCTCGCGGTCATCGTGTTACAGAGGGAACCGAGATCTGACTAAGGGTGACGTCCGCGAGTTTGTTTTGAGGTCGCCATTTGTGGAAACTCCTGTTTTCATGATGCCACAACAGCTTGGTTGCGCCGGATTATACCTCTGCGAAAAAGACCTTGCGTGCCTGATCCTCGTGAAGGTCGAAGTATGCCAAGTGTTTCTCCTTAGCAGTAATTGTCTCCGAGTACAGCGAGAACGGAAAGTCGTCGAAGTTGATCTCTGCACTGACAGCCGAAAAATCTTTCTCGTAACAATCCTGTAGTATTTTCAAGTTCGTCGATGGGAAACTGTCGGAGAATTCGCGATTGAAGGTCGGTAGAAAGTAGCGAATGAGGGAAGCCTCATAGAGAGCAACACGTTCCTTTTCCGTCGTCCCAAATAGCTTGTCGAGCCCATAGCGAATGCGATTCTCGCCTTGGGAGTCGTCCTCGGCACGTGGGTTGAAAACTGTAACGACTTGATTAACAGGTGCAATAGCCAGCATAGCCAGCATCAGAACCTGGAAGCGGTAGCCGTCGGGAACGCCCTTAATAGCAAAGCAATCTCTTGCAATTTCTCATGCTTCATCAAACGATCTAGCGCGTTGCGTGAGCCATTTTTGCCATAAGCCTGCCCGATATACTTAACTAAGAATCTTCCCGTTCCGAACTTCTCGTTAAGTCTTACTGTGCATACGTCCAACGGGGGTGGGCTTGCAAGCCTGCCATCTTTGGACAGAAACCATTGTTCGTCCTTCCAAACGAGCGACACCCCTTTGTCCATCAACCACACCAAATCGTATGGCTTACCCAAAACATTGAATGACATCCGAAGGTCCCGGCCCTCGAGTGTAATATTCACCAGGTCCATCTTTGGCACGAAACCCACAATGTAGATGTGGCATTTCCTTGTAACTTCAGCAAACTTTTCGCGGCGCTCGCGATCATAGAGTCCTTCGGCCGGTAGCGTGACATAGCTAAGCGCATAGAGGATTAGCGCATGCTCGACGTCAAATTTCTTGCCTTCCAGCATCTCGCAACCCATCCAGCCCGCAACTCTACATTCATGTAATCCAGCCTATCTTTTACAGGAAGCCCCCCGCTGAATCTGATGGCCATCGACCGTCGCTTAGCCAAACCCTCAGCGAAAACCCAATAGGAGCAGAATCTATCCGGTCAAACTTCGAACTGCGTCGTCAGCGAGAGTCCGCTCTCCAAGCTCGGGCGCCAAAAAGCCGACCGCCCGCTTCCGGCCAACTGCGGCTAGTCAACTAATGAACTACCTCTCCTCCACAATCCGCAAATAAGCCGCCGTCACGAACAGCACGATCAGCCCGAACAGGATCCGTCTCGCCCCCTCCGGCATCTGCAAGATCGTCAGCAGCGTCGTCAGCACGGTCAGGATCAGCGCGCCGATGATGGTGCCGGTGTAGCCGCCGCGGCCGCCGAAGATCGAGGTGCCGCCGATCACGGCGGCGGCCACCGAGGGCAGCACCAGTGGTTCGGCGAGGGACAGCGAAGGGGCCTTGATCAGACCGATATAGAGCAGGCCGGTGATGCCGGCGAGCACGCTGGAGATCACATAAAGCGCTGTGATGACCTGCCAGTATTGCACGCCGGACAGGCGTGTTGCGCGCTCATTGTCGCCAACGGCGTAGAGCAGGCGGCCGAAGCCGGTGCGGGCGAGCGTGAAGACGATCAGCGCGGCCAGCGGCACGAACAAAAGCAGCGCGTTGGGGATGCCCCAGGTCAGGCCGGTGCCGAGCCAGGCGAGGAAGTCGGGGATTTTTGCGCCCGACGCGATCACCGTGCGCTGGTAGACCTGCAGGCAGCCGGTGCCGATCAGGCTGGTGCCCAGCGTCATGATCAGCGGGTGGACGCGGAAGACGCCGACGCCGATGCCGTTGACGAGGCCGATCAGCACCGCCGGCATCATCGCCAAGAGGAAAGCCACCGCCGGGTCCTGGTTGACGACTTGCGTCGCCATGATGAAGGCGCTCATCGTCGCCACCGTGCCGACCGAGAGGTCGATGCCGCCAGTCAGCATGGTCATGGTCTGGCAGCCGGCGAGGATCGCCAAGGGGATGGCGAATTTGATGGTGTTGGCGATCCAGCGCTCGTTGACGATGCCGGGGCGCAGGATCTGCAGGATCACCACCAGGATGACCAGCAGGATGATCAGCGGGATCAGCGGCCGGTCGGCCATGAAGCGTTTTAGGCGGCGGCCGAGGGGGACGGGCGGAGGCGTGATCGCGGTGGTGCTCATGGGGTGGGTCCGGTTCGCGATGGGGTGGGGACAGAGAGATCGCATCGGCGCAAAGTCCCCCTCACCCGGATTGCCAACCGAATTGCGAAGGGCAATTCGGGGCAATCCGACCTCTCCCCGAGGGGAGAGGAGGGGGCCGGCGTCGATGCTCTTCTCTTCTCCCCACCGGGGAGAAGGTGGACGCGAAGCGGCCGGATGAGGGGGCCTTTCACACGCGATTGCCTCGCAAAGGGCACTATCATCGCACCCATCACTGCCGCCCCCGCATCGTAATAAACGCGCCGAACATCACCACGGCGACCATGATGGCGCCTTCGATGATGGCGGTGACGTTGGGGTCGATGGCGAGCAGCGTGAGGTCCGTGCGCACCAGACGCAGCACGAAGACGGCAACGATGGGGCCGAGCAGGCCGCCCTTGCCGCCGCCGAGCGCCACACCGCCCAGCACCACCGCCGCGACGCTGGCGAGCAGATAGGGGCCGGGAATGGGCGCGCCGATGCCGGTGCTCATGGTCAGCGCCAGCCCGCCCATGGCCGCGAACAGGCCCGACAGCGCATAGGCGATGATGCGGGTGCGCTTGACAGGCACGCCCGAGCGGAACGCAGCCAGCTCGCTCGAGCCGATGGCATAGATGGAGAGGCCGAGGCGCGAGCGCCGGAGCGGTATCCAGATGATGCACAGGCAGACGATCAGCACCAGCAGCGCCTTCGGCAGCCAGGCGTCGATGCTGTCGGGCAGGCCCGGTATCGGCACGGTGCCCGAGATCAGCCCCTTCAGCCATTCGGCGGCGCCGCCACCCGGCGCGTCGAGCACCAGCAGGGCAGCGCCCTGCAGCACGAACAAAGTGGCCAGCGTGACGACGATGTCGGGCACGCGGGTGACGACGATCAGCATGCCGTTGACGGCGCCGAGCACGAAACCCATGGCCAGCACGAAGGGCACCACGAACAGCGCGTATTCTTCCGAGGCGCCGGCCATCATCGAAGCGGCGGTGACGCTGGTCAGCGCCATCATGGCGGCGACCGACAGGTCGATGCCGCCGGCGATGACCACGACCGTCTGCGCGGCGACGGCGAAAGCGTAAGGCAAAACGGCGCGTGCGAGCGAGCCGAAATCGCCGCTGCCATAGGCCGGCTGGATCAGTTTGGTGATGATGAACAGGGCGACGAAGAGGGCGAACAAGCCTGATACCCAGCCCTGGCGGCGCAGGAAATGGCTCATGGGTTCGTCCCCGAAGACGGGGACTGGGGATCGGCCAATATGCCGATATCGGCCTTGGCGCCGCGCGGCAGGCCGTAGGCGGCGCGCATCAGCGCCGGCTCGTCGGCCTCCTCTACAGGGAAGATGTCGACGACGCGGCCGCCGAAGATGACGATGACGCGGTCGCAGACACGCTGCACCTCTTCCAGCTCGGAGGTGTAGAACAGCACCGACTTGCCGTGACCGGCAAGCTCGCGCACCAGATGATAGATCTCCTGCTTGGTGCCGACATCGATGCCGCGCGTCGGGTCGAAGCACAGGATGGTGCGGGCGTCCGCGGCGATCCAGCGGGCAATCGTCACCTTCTGCTGGTTGCCGCCGGACAGGCGCTGCACCTCGCCTTGCGCGCGGGTGTCGATCTGCAGCCGCTCGATGGCGCTGACCACCTTGGCGCGCTCGCGGCGCATGTTGATCGGCCCCCAGTTGCGCAGCGCGGCGCTGAAGGGCAGGGCGATGTTCTCGCGCACCGAGCGCTGCATGGCGAGCGCCTCGGCGCGGTCGCCCGGCACATAAGCGATGCCGGCGCGGATGGCGTCGATCGGGTGCGAGAATTTTGCGGGGCTGCCGTCGACTTCGATGGTGCCGCCCGATGGCCGGATCGAACCGGCAAGGGCGGAAAACAGCTCGTCCTGGCCTTGGCCTTCGAGCGCGACGACGCCCGCGACCTCACCATCGGCGAGATCGAAGGAGACGTCGTTGAGCTTGGTGCCGACGCGCAAATTTCGCACGGAGAGTCGCGGGCGGGCAGGGGCGGGCGCGGCCTTCTGGGCGGCGCTGCGCGCGGCGACGTGGGTCTTGACGATGCGGGTGCCGAGCATCAGCTCGACGATCTTTTCCTCGACGCCCGGCACGATGTCGACGACGCCGACAGTCTCGCCGTCGCGTAGTACGGTGGCGCGGTCGCACAGTGCCGAGATTTCGACGAAGCGGTGCGAAATGAAGATCACGGCGCGGCCGCTGTCGCCCTGGCGGCGCACCACTTCCAGCACTTTTTCGGCGAGGTTGGCGGGCAGGGCGGCGGTCATCTCGTCGAGCAGCAGCACGTCGGGCTCGACGGCCAGCGCACGCGCCAGATCGAGCACGCGCAGCACGGCCAGCGGGATGTCGCGCGCGGTGTCGCGGATATCGAGGTCGGGAATGCCGAGTTCGCGCACCCAGGCGCGGAACGGCTCGACCGGCGTGCCGGTCAGCCGCAGATTGGACAGCACGTCGAGATCGGGGATCAGCGATGGTTCCTGATAGACGGGCAGCAGGCCGGCGCGGCGCGCGGCGGCGGGCGAGCGTATGTCGCGCGCCTCGCCCCGGATCAGGATGCGGCCGGCATTGGCAGAAATAGCGCCGGTCAGGATTTTCACCAGCGTCGACTTGCCGGCGCCATTGGCGCCCATCAGGGCGTGCACCTCGCCGGGCAGGACGGACAGCGACGCGTTGCGAAGGGCCGCAACCGCGCCGTAATTCTTGGCGACGCCCGTGGCGTCGAGGAGGGGGTTGCTGGTCAAATGGTTTGGGTCTCGATTCAGATGGCAGCTATCGCGTGTGGAGAGGCCCCCTCATCCGGCCGCTTCGCGTCCACCTTCTCCCCGTGGGGGAGAAGAGGCTGGCGCTCGTGCCGGCTCCTCTCCCCTCGGGGAGAGGTCGGATTGCCCCGAATTGCCCTTCGCAATTCGGTTGGCAATCCGGGTGAGGGGGCCTTCCCATATGTGACTTCCCCGCCTTGTGAGGCAGGGCTATCGGAGACTTATTCCCCCGGCCCCTTGCACGCCACGATCTGCTCCTTCGTATATGTCGTCCAGTCCGGGATCGAGATCGAGACCGGCCATTCGGGGCTCAGCGACGGGTCGGCGGCGGCCTTCAGCTTGGCCTTGCCTTCCTCGGTGGCGTTCTCCCACAGCTGCGGCTCGACCAGCACGGTCTGCTGGGCCGGCTTCTTGCCGTCGAGGATCTGCAGGGCGAGCGTCACGCCGGCGCCGCCGATCGAGCCGGGGTTGGTGACCGCGGCACCGACGAGGCCCTTGACCGAGCTCAGCTGGCCGACGAAGCCGGCATTGTCGGCGCCGACCACCGGCACCAGCGGGGCCTGCGACTCGACCAGCGCGTCGACGATGACGTTGTCGATGCCGGAGGTCCACACGCCGTTGATCGGCGTGCCGGTGGCGAGGAAGGACAGCATCTGCTGCTTGGCCTGGTCCTGCTGCCAGCCGGTGAAGACTTCCTGCGCGACCTTTACGTCGGGGAATTCGGCCAACGCCTTCTTGAAGCCCTTGTCGCGGTCGCTGTCGGCCGACGCGCCAGCGGCGCCACGCATGTAGAACACGTCGCCCTTGCCGCCCATCTGCTGGAACAGCCATTTGGCGCCGAGATAGGCGTACTGTTCCTGGTTGTTGGAGATGATGTAGGCCGACGGCTCGGTGACCGCCTGGTCGACGGCAACCACGACGATGCCGGCTTTGGTGGCTTCCTCGAGGCCCGCCTTGATGCCGGCCGGATCGGCCGGGTTGACGACGATGGCGTCGACCTTGGCGCTGATCAGATTGCGGATGTCTTCAAGCTGGCCGGCGGCATCGGTGTTGCGGTGGGCGATGTTGAGCTTGGCGACCTCGCCGGATGCCAGCGCCTGCGCCTTCATGGCGCAGACCATCTCCTCGCGCCAGCCATTGCCCTGCACGGTGTTGGAGATGCCGATCGTGTATTTGCCCGCGGCGGACGAGACGCCCACCGAGGCCAGCAAGGCAGCACCGGCAAGCAGCGGGACCATGGTCAGGATTTTCTTCATTTCAGTACTCCTCCACATTGTTTTTCAGTTTCAGTTCAATCCGTTAAAGCACGTCGCTGACAAAGTGAGTCATGCGGCGCGCTTTAATGTCATTTGACGAAGGGCCGCAGCACATCGCGGGCGAGCAGAAAACCGCGCTTCACCTGCTCGTCGCTGCCTTCAAATCGCCTGTCCTCGTGTTCGATGATGACCGATCCGTCGTAACCGGCGCGGTAGAGGCCGGAGAAGAAGCCGCTCCAGTCGACATCGCCCAGCCCCGGCATGCGCGGCACCTGCCAGCCTATGCCAGCCGAGAGGATTCCGCGCTCATACAAACCATCATGATCAATCATCAAATCCTTGGCGTGGACATGCAGCATGTAGGGGCCGAATTCCCTGATGAAGCGGGCCTGGTCGATCATCTGCCAAACCAGGTGTGACGGGTCGAAATTCATGCCGACATCGCCGCCCCAGGCTTCCAGGATGCGGCGCCAGACCTGCGGCGAATAGGCGATGTTGTGCCCGCCCGGCCACTCGTCATAGCTGAAGATCATCGGGCAGTTCTCGAAGGCCAGCTTGACACCGTGGCCGCGCGCATGGGCGACGATTTCGGGCCAGACCTTGAGCGCCTCCTGCCAGTTGACGTCGACGGTCTTCGAGGCATCGCCGCCGCAGAAGGTGTTGACGACAGGCACGCCCATATTGGCGGCCAGCACGATCACCTTCTTCAGATGGCCGATCACGTCGTCGCGGTGAGCGGCATCGGGGTGCAGCGGGTTGGGGTAGTAGCCGAGACCGGAGACCGACAGGTTCTTCTCCGCCAGCGAAGCGACGATTTCTTTTGCCTGCGCGGCGGAGGTCGAGGCGGCGTCGATATGGCTGGTTCCGGCATAGCGGCGGCTGGCGCCGGAGGATTTCGGCCAGCAGGCGATTTCCAGCGCCTCGAAGCCGGCCGCGCTTGCCCAGCCGGCAACCTCGCCAAGCGACGTCTCCGCGAACGGTGCGGTGAGCACTCCAAGTTTCATACTGCCTCCCCTGGTCGTGAATTCACGACCGACTAGTACTATGCAGATCGAGCCGGCCGCTTCAACCGTGTGGTGTCGGCTTGTTTCAGATTGCGCCTGACGGTTGCCATCGGATCGTCCGAAAGCAGCCCATCGAGCGCCGATGTTACGGCCTTGCGGAACGTCTCGTTCGCGGCAAGGCCGGGGTCGAAAATCGTGTCGATGGCAAGGATGCCGGCCACCAGTGCCTTCGCATCGCGGCCGGTTGCGTCGGCAATCGCGGCGACCTTGCCGGCATAGGGGTCCGACACCGGCCAGCGTTTGCCGAATTTTTCCGAGGCCTGGATCAGATAGGCCATCCAGCCCGCGACAGGGATCGACAGTAGTGCGATGCTTTCGCCTTGGCGCAAGCGGTCGCGGATCGGGTTGAGCAGGCGCTGGACGATCTTCTGCGAGCCGTCGGTGGCGATCTGGTGGTTGCGGTGGCGGATGGCAGTGTTGCGCAAGCGGCCGAGGCTCTGCTCGACATAGGCTGATGGATCCATGCCTGGCACCGGCGTCAGTGTCGGCAGCGTTTCCTCGACAAGCATGCGTCTGATGAAGGCCGCCAGCAGCGGGTCGGCGATGGCGTCCGATGTGTGTTCGAGGCCGGCCAGCACGCCGAGCGTGGCGAGTGTCGTCTGGGCACCGTTAAGCACCCGCATCTTGAGATGCTCGAACGGCGTGACATCGTCGACAAAGGTCGCCCCGACCAGATCCCAGCGCGGCATGCGACCGGCGAATTTCCGTTCGATCACCCATTGCCGGAACGGTTCACCGACGGCAACGGCAGCATCGCGGTAGCCGAACCACTGTTCGACGCTGTCGAGATCATCCTGCGTCACCGCCGGCGCGATGCGGTCGACCATGGCCGAGGGGAAGGTGGCGTTGGCTTCGATCCACTCGGCCAGCCCATTCTCGCGCCGCTCGGCAAAAGCCTGCACGACATTGGCCAGGATGACGCCATTGGTCGGAATGTTGTCGCAGGAGAGCAGCGTCAGCGGCCGGCCATGCGTCGCCCTGCGCAGCTCCAGCGCCTTTGCGAGGATGCCGGGCACGCTGCGTGGCCTCTCGGGGTTGGCGAGGTCATGGACGATGTCGGGATGGCCGAGGTCGAGTTCGCCACTCGACGGGATGTGGCAATAGCCTTTCTCGGTCACCGTCATCGTCACCAGCTCGATGTCAGGCGAAGACAAAACGTCGAGTGCCGGCGCGGCACTTGCCTGGCTGTCGACCACTTCCAGGATGCTGCCGATGACGCGCGCCTCGATATGGCTGTTCTCGCGGATGAGCCTTGTGTAGAGCCCGCTCTGCCGGCCGAGCGTCTCAGTGAGGCTGGGCGGGCGGATGTTGATGCCGATCACGCCCCAGCGGTCGAAATGGAGCGACAAGAGGTCATCGGTGTATTCGGCCTGATGGCAACGATGGAAGGCGCCGACGCCGAGATGCGCCATCCCAGCGGCGAGCGCCGCGCGGTGATAGGCCGGTGTCTGGACAGCGGCGGGAAGTCTTTCCAGCAGTGCCGGGCTGAGCGTTTCGATGGCGCTCACCGGTTCGCCCCGATCACCCACTGTTCCTGGTCGACCAGCGTGCCGGTCATCGGCCCGGCGGCATCCGAAAGCAGGAAGACGGCGAGGTTCGCGATATCGCTCGTCGAGAACAGGCGGCCGAAAGGCTGCGAGGCGTTGGCGGCATCGAGCCAGCCAGGGCCATTGCCCAGCGTGTCGGCCTGCATGGCGCGTTCGGCCGGCGTGTCGGTCCAACCGACATTGATGCCGTTGACGCGGATGCGGTCGAAGCGGTGAGCGTTGGCGGCATTCTTGGTCAGCGTCGCCAGCGCGCCCTTGCTGGCGGAATAGACGGCGAGTTCCGGCGAGCCGCAATGGGCGTTGATCGACAGGATGTTGACAATGGCGCCACCCTGGCCCCGCTTCTTCATGTCTGCAATCGCCGCCTGCATCAGGAAGAACGGCGCGCGCGCGTTGACCGCGAACAGCGAGGCCCAGTCGTCGAGGTCGGCATCGAGGAAGGAGGCGCGGTCGGTCAGGCCGGCGGCGTTGACCAGCGCATCGATGCGGCCGAAGCGGTCGATGCAGGCCTGCGCCAAAAGGGCAGGGGTTGCCGGGTCGGCGAGGTCGGCGGCGACGAAGATTGTCGGCGTGCCCAATTGCGAAAGCTCCGCCGCCACAGCGTCGCCGCGCACCTTCTCGCGCCCGGTGATCAGCAGGCCGCCGGCGCCGGAGCGCGCCAGCGTCTCGGCGATTGCGCGGCCGATGCCTTGCGTCGAGCCGGTGACCAGCGCCACCTTGCCGTTGAGTTGAAGCTCCATTCCTCCTCCCGGAACAAAGTTTCTATTTTTTGAAATATGGAACGGCAATTCCCGATAGTCAATTGTGCCAGTGGTACCTCATTTGGTGCGGCGCGCGGCGACGCCATGGACCAGCGCCATGCCGACCGCCAGCGACGCGGCCAGCGAGCGGAAGCCGGCGAAGTCGGACTCCACAACTTCCAGCCAGCTGTCCGACAGCCGGATGAGCGGGCTGAAGGTGCTGTCGGTGATGGTGACGATGCAGGCCTGGCGCTCATGTGCCACCGCGACAAGGTCGGGCGTGATCGAATTGTAGGGGCTGAAGGAGACCGCCAGCACGGCATCCTGCCTGCCGATGCAGCCGACCTGGTCGATTGCAGTGGAGCCGACATTGTCGACCAGCACGTTGCGCACGCCTTGTTGCGAGAGCGTCAGCGATAGATAGGTGGTGACGGGAAAGGCGCGCTTGGAGCCGATGACGTAGATCAGGTCGGCGGCCGCCAGCAGCGCCACCATCTTCTCGAAACTCTCGACGTCGAAGCCGCTCTCGATGCGGCCAAGTGAGGCTTGGGAGGCGCCAACCATGCCGTGCAGGAAATGCAGATGAGCATTGGGCTCGGCCTCTGTCCGCTGCTCGCCGCGTCCTTCCGGCCACGACCCCTTGACGTGATCCTTGAACAGGCCCTGGAAATCGGAAAAGCCGGAGTAACCGAAGATCTGGGCAAAGCGCACCAGCGTCGAGGGCTGCACGCCGGCCTGTGCCGCCACCTGTGCGATGGTGCCAAGCGCCACGTCGCTCGGATGCTGCCACAGGAAGATGGCGACCTGGCGCAGCCGCTTGGGGAAATGCACCGTGCCGGAAGAGAGCACCGCGCGCAGTTCCTCGTAGGTCTGTGGCTGGATGTAGCCGAGTGCTGCCAGCGAGCGCCCGCGCTTGCGCGTCGCCGCCTCGTCGGCAATCGACCGTCCGGATGTTTTGCCCGCCCCACTCATGATTTCAGGCTAGCGTGGCACGATCGTTTTACAATATGGAAATTGGAAATTGTTCGAAAGTGCCGGCGGCGTCATAGGGTTGCACGTCGTCAAAATGGTCTGCCGGGAGGAGTGAAGAATGGTCTACGCAACATCGGACGGATCGACGCGCCAACGTTTGCGGGTCGGCATGGTGGGTGGAGGCCGCAATGCCTTCATTGGTGCGGTGCATCGCCTTGCCATGCGCCTTGACGACCAGATCGCGCTGGTGGCCGGCGCGCTGTCCTCCGACCCGGAGAACGCCGCGGCCTCGGCCGCCGAGATCGGCATCGCGCCGGAGCGCAGCTATGCCGACTATCGCGTCATGGCAAAGGCAGAAGCCGCGCGGCCGGACGGCATCGAGGCCGTCGTCATCGTCACGCCCAACCATCTGCACGCACCGATCGCCACCGCATTCCTCGAGGCCGGCATCGACGTGATCTGCGACAAGCCGCTGTCGACGACGCTGGCCGACGCCGAAGCGCTGGTGGCGCTCGCGAAGGAGAAAAAACGCCGCTTCGTCGTCACCCTCAACAACACCGGCTATGCCATGGTGCGGCAAGCGCGCGAGATGGTGGCGGCGGGCGAGCTCGGACGGATCGTCTCCGTGCATGGTTCGTATATCCAGGACTGGCTGACCAAGCCGATCGATGCCGAGGGACAGAAGCAGGCGGAGTGGCGCACCGACCCGGCAAGGGCAGGGCAGTCGGCGGTGCTGGCCGATATCGGCGTGCATGCCTTCAATCTGGCGAGCTTCATCTCGGGCTGCGAGGCCGAGGCGGTTTCGGCCGATCTGTTCACCGCTGTGCCGGGGCGCCGGCTCGACGACAATGCGCATGTGATGATGCGCTGGACCGGCGGGGCGCGCGGCACGATCCTGGCCAGCCAGACATCGCCCGGCCACTACAATGATCTGTCCGTGCGCATCTATGGCGACAAGGCCGGGCTCGAATGGTCGGGCGCGCGACCGGAAGAACTGCGCTTCTCCCGCTACGGCGAGGAAACCCGCACGCTGGTGCGCGGCGGCCATGGCTCGACCGAAGAAAGCCGGCGCGTGTCGCGCATGCCGGCCGCGCACCCCGAAGGCTACATCGAGGCCTTCGCCAATTTCTACCGCGACGCCGCCGACATCATCCGCGCGCACCGTTCCGGTGCGGCGGTCGATCCGGCGCGCGCGGCGCAGGTGCCCGATGTCGTCGACGGCGCGCGCGGCGTGAAGTTTGTCGCGGCGGCGGTGGATTCGAATGCGGCAGGTGGGGCGTGGACGGCTGCGCGGTTCGGGGGATAGTTGCCCGCGCTGATTACAAAAGCCGCAGCCGCTGATCGATGAGCTGGAACAGCCTGGTGTCGTCGACCTCGGTGATGACGTGGCAGACCGACAGGCCCTTGCCGGCGCCATTCTCGACCAGCGTCGCGCGCGTGCGGCCATAGGCGCCTGCGGGATCGCAGTCGACCTCGATCACCGCGTCGACGCCCCTGAACAGGGTCGGGTCGATCAGGAACGCCGTCACGCAGGGGTCATGCAGGCTGGCGTCGCCGCTGCCATAGTGGCGCATCATGGCAATGGCCGTTTTCATGATCGGGCTGCTGTCGCGCTCGAGTTGCTCGAACCTCACCTTGGTCAACGTGGCGTGGCGGGTCACGTCCAGCCCAAACATGGTCATCGGAATGCCGGAAGACAGCACGATTTGTGCCGCATGCGGATCGATCCAGATGTTGAACTCCGCATCGGTCGCGGTGTTGCCGGGGCTGAAGGCGGCACCGCCCATGAAGGCGATGGCCTTGATCTTGCCGGCGATGGACGGTTCCTTGATCAGCGCGAGTGCAATGTTGGTCATCGGGCCGATCGGGCAAAGCGTGATCTGGCCGGGCTCGCGCAGGATCGTCTCGATGATGAAATCGACAGCGTGCTGCCCCTGGATCTCGTGCGTGGCATCGGGCACGTCGAGGTCGCCGAGGCCGTCGGTGCCGTGCACCGAGGCGCCCCTTTCTTCACGCGGCAGGATGATCGGCCTGATACAGCCGGCATAGACCGGAATGTCCTGGCGATTGGCCATGGCGGTGATGCGCAACGCATTGCGGGTGGTCAATGGCTGCGAGACGTTGCCGACGACCGTCGTTATGCCGACGATCTCGATTTCATCGGGCGAGGCAAAGGCCAGGAGAAGCGCTATGGCGTCGTCGACGCCGGGGTCGCAATCGAGGATAATTCTGCTCTTGGCCATGCCTGAAAGTCCATTCTCTTTGTACTGGTAAAAAGGGCCATCCCGGTCGGGATGGCCCTTGTCGTGAGGGGCGAGGCTGGGCCTACTTGAGCAGCTCGTTGGTGTAGTATTTCGAGGCCGGCAGGACTTCCTTGATCTGGTCGGTGTCCTTCAACGCCTGGGCGATCGGCAGCCAGTTCTTGTCTTCCTGCATCATGTAGCCGGTATCGCCTTTCATCAGGGCGGCGGTGAGCTTCCAGCCGGAGAGATTGTAGGCGAGGCTGCCGCCTTCCGGATAAGCCTTGGTGAACATCTCGGCGGCTTCTTCGGGATGGTCGGCGGCCCATTCGGTCGCCTTGATGGTGGCGCGCATCCACTTCTTGGCGACATCGCCGTGTTCGGCGAGGTAGGCGGTGGATGCGGTATAGGTCCAGACCGGGACATCGGGCGCGCCTGCCGCCGCACCGATGAGGCTGGTCGGATCCTTCTTCAAGGTCTCCTGCACCTGCGGCACCAGATAGTTCTCGGTGTTGGTGGCGATGTCGATCTTGCCGGCAAGCAGAAGATTGGTGTCGGAATCCTGCGCGATGATCAGCTTGACGTCGTCCTCGGTCAGCTTGGCGGCCTTGAGCACGAACGGCATCATCGCCTTGGTCCAGGAGTCGGTATAGATGGCGATCGATTTGCCCTTGAGGTTGTCGAGCGAAAGCGGCTCGCCGGGGCGGCCGAACAGACCCCAATTGTTGCTCTTGGTGTAGAGGCCGATCGAGGTGATCGGAATGCCTTGGGAGGCGCCGAAGACGACGTCGGTGGTGGCTTCGAAGCCGATCTCGGCCTGGCCGACGGCGAGCAGCCGCGCTGTGGTCTGCGAGTCCGGCGGGAAGATGACATCGACCTTGATGCCTTCGGCTTCGTAAAAGCCCTTCTGCTGGGCGACCAACGTCGGGATCAACTCGAAATCGGCGCTTGCCCAGTCATAAACGAAGCGGACGGTGGTGAGGTCGGCCGCGCTGGCCGGAGCCGCGCCGAAAGCGGCGCCAAGGGCAAGCAGGCCCACGGTCGCCGAGATCATCTTTGTATAGGTCATATGCATTGAACTCCTCCTGTTATCGTTGGTTGGCATTTGCAGATTGGTGGCTCGTTCACGAAGTGGCCCTCGGGGGTTTCCATTGCGCCCATGCCGGTGCGGTCGAACGCGAACGCCATGGCGTCATCAGCACCTCGAGCCCGAACACGAGCAGGAACGAGCCGACGCCGATGACGGTCAAAAGCAGCATGGCGGCGTAGACGCCGGCCGTGTTCATCTGCGCGTTGGCGGTGAGCAGATAGGTGCCCAGGCCCTGCTTGGACGAAGCGGTCCATTCGCCGATGACGGCGCCGGTCACCGCATAGGTGGCGCCGATCTTGAGGCCGGAAAACAGCGGGCCGATGCAGGCCGGCAACTTGACGATGGCGAAGGTGCGCAGGCCACCGCCGCCCATCAGGCGCGCCAGATTGAGCATATCGCGATCGACCGAGGCCAGGCCATCGAGCACGTTGACCACAACCGGGAAGAACACGATCCAAGCGACGATGATCAGCTTTGGGGTGATGCCGAAACCGAAGATGATGACCAGTGGTGCGGCAATGGCGACGATCGGCACGGCTTGCGAAATGATCAGCGCCGGCATGACCAGGCGCTGCACGACACGGATCTGCCCCATCGCCAGAGCGAGCAGGAAGCCGATGAGGGCGCCGAGCACATAGCCGATCGCGGTTTCATAGAGTGTCTGGCCGGTCAGCACCGAGAGCCGCGGCCAGTTGTCGAAGAGCGTCTGGAAGGCGAGCGCCGGTGGCGGAATGACATAGGGCGGCAGCCCGGTGACCCAGACCAGCACCTGCCATGCGACCAGGATCAGCACCATGGCCACCACCCAGATCACGAACGGTCCCGCCGCCGCTCCAAACCGTGTGTTCATTCCCGTGCTCCCTATTGGCCGTGAGGTCAGTGCCTGATTGGTCAATGCCCAATCGGTCAGTGGTAGAGATGCTGCATGATCTGCCGCTTCAGGCCGACGAATGTGTCTGTCGTCAGCACTTCCAGCGGCCGTGGCCTGGGCAGGTCGACGGTAAGGATTTCAGCGATGCGGCCCGGCCGCGGCGTCATCACCACGATGCGGTCAGCGAGATAGATCGCCTCGTCCACATCATGGGTGACGAACAGGATGGTGCGCTTGAGGTCGCGCCAGAGCTGCAGCAGCCATTGCTGCATGCCAAGCCGCGTCTGCGCGTCGAGTGCGCCGAACGGTTCGTCGAGCAGCATCACCTGGCGGCCGGCAGCGATGGTGCGCATCATGGCGACGCGCTGGCGCATGCCGCCGGACAGGGCATGCGGATAGTGGTTGAGGAAGTCGCCGAGACCGTAGCGGCTGGCCAGTTCCGCCGCCTCGGCGCGATCCTGTGCGGTGGCGCCGCGTGTCAGCGATGCGGCCAACGTGATGTTGCCGAGTACGGTGCGCCAGGGCAGCATCAGGTCCTTCTGCAGCATGTAGCCGACCTGGCCCGGCCGGTTGCTGACATCGTGACCGTCGAGCACGATCTTTCCCGATGTTGCCTTGAGCAGGCCCGAGACGACGTTGAACAGCGTGCTCTTGCCGCAGCCGGAGGCGCCGAGGATGCAGACGAATTCGCCGTCGGCGATATCGAGGCTGACATCGCTCAACGCGGTTACCGATCCGAAACTGACGTTGAGCTTTTCGATCGACAGTTTGGTTGGAGCCGGCGTCCCTGATCCGGGAGGCTCGGCGGCAGTGCGTGGCTCCCGCGCTTCCGGCATTCAGAACCCCTCTTGCTGCAGGCAAACCCTGGCTCGAAAACGCATGAGTCCTCCCATGACCTAGCCGGCACCCTGCAGGCCCGCCTGATGCCAAGCAGACCCGCCTGTCCCGCAAACGGCGACGAGCTAGCTTAGGTAAACGTTTACCTAACGAGTTATATGCGTTATGTCAAATCCACGGCGCAGGCTGTCGATCACGCGACCTGTTTCTTTGGAACAGCGATCCGTGCTAGTCGCATGCCGATGTTCCGATGGCGGCAGAGACAGGCTATCGTTCGTCGAAATGGCGAGGGAATGTGGCAACGACGATCAAAGATATCGCCCGGCAGGCTGGTGTATCGGCTGCAACCGTTTCAAAGGTCCTCAACCGCAAAGACCACTCCATAGGTGAGAAGACCCGGGAAAAAATCTGGTCGCTGGTCAAGGAACTCAATTATACGCCCAACTCGATCGCCCGGTCGCTTATTACCCGCAGTTCGCGTGTCATCGGCGTCATCGTGCCTGACATTCTCAATGCCTATTTCACGGAGCTCGTCCGCGCTTGCGACCAGGCCGCGCGTGAGCGGGGTTATTCGACGATCCTGTGTAATTCCGACAGTGATCCCGAAAAGGAGGCTTCGCATCTGACCTTCCTCGCCAGTCACGGCGTCGATGGCATCGTGCTTGCCGCAAGCGATCTGATTCCTGACGCCCACCTCCTGGAGAGGCTCAGGATACCCTTGGTATCGATGGACCGGGAAATTCCCGACCTCGATTGCCTCGCTGCGCGAATCGACACGGACTACGAGACGGGTGCCTTCCTGTCGGCAAGCCATCTGATCCGGGCAGGGCACAGGCGGATTGCGTTCGTCAGCGGCAACCCCCAGGCGTCGAACACGAAAATCAGGCGGGCGGGATTCGAGCGGGCGCATCGCGAGGCTGGGCTGCCGGTCGATCCGGATTTGATCGAGTGCGGTGCCTTCAACCATCGATTTGGACTGGTGGCCACGCGCACGCTGCTCGACCGCACCAGCTTCTCGGCCATGTGCTGCATGAGCGACATGCTGGCGATGGGGGCGACCGTGGCGCTGCGCGAACGCGGCTTGAGCGTTCCCGAGGATTGCGCGGTGATGGGCTTCGACAACATCTATATCGCACCGCTTCTCGTTCGGCCGCTTTCGACGATCGAGCGGCGCATTTCCGAGTCCGGCTATCTGGCGATCGGCGCGCTGATCGATTTTCTCGATGACCCCACGCATCCGCGCCGGATGGTGCTCATGGAACCGACGGTGATCCAGAGGGAGACGACGTAGCGAGGCGACGGGCTTCGAACGTTTGGGGCAACCATCCTGCCCGAATATCGCCTCTCGCATCCCTCTTCCGGTTAAAAAAGTATCATCCGTTGCCCTGAATCGTGGTGGCGCCTGTTGTCATGAGCCGATACCGTGGCTCTTGAATGCAGAGCCGAAACCAATTCGGCCGGTTTAGGGAATGTGGGCCGAACGCGGCAACGATCCGTGCCGGCCCGGGAGGAAACGGACATGGAACCGGACCTGGAAGTAGTCCAGATACGACGCGGTGAGTCCTTCAAGGCGTGGTCGCATGGCTACCCCTTCCACACGGTGCGCTGGCATTTCCATCCCGAATATGAATTGCATCAGGTGATCTTCACCAATGGCCGCTATTTCGTCGGCGACTTCATCGGCGAGTTCGAGCCGGGCAATCTGGTGCTGACCGGGCCGAACCTGCCGCACAACTGGGTCAGCGACATCCCCAGGGACAGTTCGATCCCGCTGCGCGGCCGCATCATCCAGTTTTCCGAGAGCTTCATCGGTGACGCCATGCATGTGCTGCCGGAGCTGGCGGGGCTGGGGCACCTGCTCGAAGCGTCGCGGCGCGGGGTGCTGTTTTCCAACCGCACCAGCAAGGCGCTGGCGCCATTGATGGAAGAGATGATGCAGGCGCAGGGTGTGCGCCGCATCGAGCTGTTCATGATGATCGCAGGCCTGCTCAGCCGCGCCCAGGAATTCCAGCTGCTGGCCAGCGCCAGCTACCGACCCGATCCCTCGGGCTACATGACCGCCGGCATGAACAAGGCGCTCGCCTATATCCGGGAGAACCTGACGCAGCTGTTCGACGAGGCGGATCTCGCTGCCATTGCCGGCCAGTCGACCGGCGCCTTTTCGCGCTCGTTTCGCCGCCACACCGGCATGTCGCTGGTGCAGTATGTCAAGCGGCTGCGCATCAATCTCGCCTGCCAGATACTGATGAGCGACGAGCAGGCCTCGATCACCGACATCTGCTACGAGGTCGGCTTCAACAATTTGTCCAATTTCAACCGGCAGTTCCTGGCGGAGAAGGGCATGCCGCCCTCGCGCTTCAGGCGCCTGCTGGCCGACAACATCAATGCGGGCAAAGCCGCTTAACGGAGGAGCCAGGGAGGAACCAAGGGAGGAACAACACTTTTTCGCCTGAAGACGTGGCCCGCGTGACGCGGTCCGCGATGGAGAGCGCTTGTCTTGAAAAATCCTCCGTCAGCGGAGGATGCCGGCGCGGCTCGAAAGGCCGGCGCCGGGCCCTGGTTCCCAATTGCAGTTGGGGGCGAGGGCGGAGGCGTGTCTCCACACCAAAGCAGTCAACGACCTTCTTACAACCATATCCAGAAACGGAGAAGACCGAATGACCAAACTTTCATTTTCATTGAAGTCCGCTGGCAAATCCGCCGGCATGGCAGCCCTTGCGCTGTCGCTGCTGGCCGGCACCGCCGCGATCGCCAGGGCCGCCGAGGTCACCGACGCCACTGTCGCCTTCCTGATGCCCGACCAGGCCTCGACCCGCTACGAGCAGCACGATTATCCCGGCTTCGCCGCCGAGATGAAGAAGCTGTGCCCGGGCTGCAAGGTGCTCTACCAGAATGCCGATGCCGACGCCTCGCGCCAGCAGCAGCAGTTCAACTCGGTGATCTCGCAGGGCGCCAAGGCGATCGTGCTCGACCCGGTCGACTCGACCGCTGCCGCCTCGCTGGTGAAGCTGGCGCAGAGCCAGGGCATCAAGGTCATCGCCTATGACCGGCCGATCCCGACAGCACCGGCTGACTTCTATGTCTCGTTCAACAATGAAGGCATCGGCAAGGCCATCGCCGACTCGCTGGTCGAGCACCTGAAGGCGCTGAAGGTCGATCCGGCCACGGGCGGCGTCTTGCAGATCAACGGCTCGCCGACCGATGCGGCGGCCGGCCTGATCAAGAAGGGCATCCATGCAGGCCTCGACAACAGCGGCTACCAGATCCTGGCCGAATATGACACGCCGGAATGGGCGCCGCCGAAGGCGCAGCAATGGGCCGGCGGCCAGATCACCCGCTTCGGGCCGAAGATCCTCGGCGTCGTCGCCGCCAATGACGGCACCGGTGGCGGCGCCATCGCGGCGTTCAAGGCGGCCGGCGTCGATCCCGTGCCGCCGGTGACCGGCAATGACGCGACGATCGCAGCCCTGCAGCTGATCATTGCCGGCGACCAGTACAACACCATCTCCAAGCCGAGCGAGATCGTGGCTGCGGCCGCCGCCAACATCGCCATCAAGCTGCTTTCGGGCGAGACGCCGAAGGCCGAGATGACACTGTACGACACGCCCTCGCAGCTGTTCACGCCAGCCGTGGTGACGCAGGAAAACCTGAAGGCCGAGATCATCGACAAGAAGATCAACACCGCGGCCGAACTCTGCGTCGATCGCTACGCGGAAGGCTGCAAGAAGCTGGGCATCGGGAACTGACCGCGACCCTTGCCCGCTGCGCTGCCTGGCCGCCCGCGCGGCGGCCAGGCAGCGCACATCCGATTTCTTGAACCGGTTCTTTTGAAAGGTGTTCCAGGCATGATCGATACCCCGGACGGACCGGTTCCGACAGGCGAGCTGGTGCTCAGCCTGCGCGGCGTTTCGAAGAATTTCGGCGCCGTCTCGGCGCTCACCGACATCGACCTCGATGTCCATGCCGGCGAGGTGGTGGCGCTGGTCGGCGACAATGGCGCCGGCAAGTCGACGCTGGTGAAGATCCTGGCCGGCGTGCATCAGCCGAGCTCGGGCAGCATCAGCTTTCGCGGCGCGCCTGTGACGCTTGCCGACCCGAGTGCGGCGCTGACGCTCGGCATCGCCACCGTGTTCCAGGACCTGGCGCTGTGCGAGAACCTTGACATCGTCGCCAACATCTTCCTCGGCCGCGAGCTCAACCCGCTGCGGCTGGACGAGGTGGCGATGGAAGTGCGCGCCTGGACGCTGCTCAACGAACTGTCGGCGCGCATCCCCAGTGTCCGCGAAGTGGTTGCGTCGCTGTCGGGCGGCCAGCGCCAGACGGTGGCGATCGCCCGCTCGCTGCTGCTCGAACCCAAGCTCATCCTGCTCGACGAGCCGACGGCCGCACTTGGCGTGGCGCAGACAGCGGAAGTGCTCAATCTGATCGAGCGCGTGCGCGACCGCGGCCTCGGCGTCGTCATCATCAGCCACAATATGGAAGACGTGCGTGCTGTTGCCGACCGCATCGTCGTGCTGCGGCTTGGCCGCAACAACGGCATCTTCTCGCCCGACGCCTCGAACCAGGAACTGGTCAGCGCCATCACCGGCGCGTCGAACAATTCGGTGTCGCGACGCGCCGAGCGCCGCCAGGCCCAGACCGTCCGGCCGGATCAAACCCAGGAGCCACGCCCATGAGCAGCGACGTGCAACAGACGGCCCCTGTGCCGCCGCAGCTCGACCGCGCCGATGTGCGCGTCAAGCACGAGGCCGGGATCGGCGGCGCCATCCGCAGGTTCTTCGACCGGGTGCGCTCGGGCGATCTCGGCTCGCTGCCGGTCATCGTGGGGCTGGTCATCATCTGGACGGTGTTTGCCAGCATCAACCCGATCTTCCTGTCGAGCAGCAACCTGGTCAATCTGCTGTTCGACTGCTCCACCGTCGGCGTCATTGCGCTCGGCATCGTCTGCGTTTTGATGGTCGGCGAGATCGACCTGTCGGTCGGCTCGATCAGCGGCTTTGCCTCGGCGATGGTCGGCACGCTGTGGGTCAACCAGGGCTGGCCGGTGGCGCTCGCCATTCTTGCCGCTATCGCCGTCGGCGGCTTCATCGGTGCGCTCTATGCGCTGCTGTTCAACCGGCTCGGCATGCCGAGCTTCGTCTCGACGCTGGCCGGCCTGCTGGCGGTGCTTGGGCTGCAGCTCTACATCCTCGGCTCGACAGGCTCGATCAACCTGCCTTACGGCTCGAACCTGGTGAATTTCGGCCAGTTGCTGATGATGCCGAAGTTCGTGTCGTTCGGGCTGGCGGCCGTGCCTGGCATCGTCATGCTGGTCACCGGCCTGCGCACCGTGGCACGCCGCCGCGCCGCCAATCTGTCGGCGCCGTCGACGGGCGGTCTCATCACGCGAGCGGCCGTCATCACGGTCATTCTCGAACTCATCGTCTTCTATCTCAACCAGGCGCGCGGTATTCCGTGGATGTTCGGCCTGTTCGTCGGCCTGGTCATCGCAATGCATTACGCGCTGACGCGGACGAAATGGGGCCGCTCGATGTCGGCGGTCGGCGGCAACCGCGAGGCGGCAAGGCGCGCCGGCATCAATGTGCGGCTGATCTATTCCAGCGCCTTCGTGCTGTGCTCGATGCTGGCCGCCTTCGGCGGCGTGCTGTCGGCGGCCCGCCTGGCTTCCGCCAGCCAGCAGGCCGGCACCGGCGACGTCAATCTCAACGCCATCGCGGCGGCCGTCATCGGCGGCACCAGCCTGTTCGGCGGTCGCGGCAGCGCCTATTCGGCACTGCTCGGCATCATCGTCATCCAGTCAATCGCCAGCGGCCTGACGCTGCTCGATCTGTCCTCGTCGCTTCGGTACATGATCACCGGCGCCGTGCTTGCCATCGCAGTCATCGTCGACTCGCTGGCACGCCGCTCGCGTGTCTCGCATGGCCGGGCCTGAACCCATCAACAGGAAGCAAGACATGAGCGAAGAACTGTCCGGAAAAGTTGCCGCCGTCACCGGCGCGGCATCAGGCATCGGCCTCGAATGCGCCAGGCATATGCTGGCGGCCGGCGCCACCGTGGTGCTGGTCGACCGCGCCGAGGCGACGCTGAATACACTGTGTGCCGAACTCGGCCCCAAGGCGATCCCGCTGGTGATCGACCTGATGCAGCCGGCAAGCGTCGCCACCATGATGCCTGAGATCCTGGAGAAGGCCGGCCAGCTCGATATCTTCCATGCCAATGCCGGCGCCTATGTTGGCGGCGAGGTGGCGACCGGCGATCCCGACGCCTGGGACCGGATGCTCAACCTCAACATCAATGCCTGCTTCCGCTCGATACAGGCGGTGCTGCCGCACATGATCGAACGCAAGACCGGCGACATCATCGTCACCAGTTCCATCGCCGGACTGGTCCCGGTGGTCTGGGAGCCGATCTACACGGCCTCCAAGCACGCCGTGCAGGCCTTCGTCCACACGGTGCGCCGACAGGTCGCCAAGCACGGCCTGCGCGTCGGCGCGGTGGCGCCCGGCCCGGTGGTGACGGCGCTGGTCGACGATTGGCCGAAGGCGAAGCTCGAAGAAGAACTCGCCGCCGGCGGCCTGATGCAGCCGCGCGAGGTGGCCGAAGCCGTCATGTTCATGCTGACCCGGCCACGCAACGTGACGATAAGGGATCTGGTGATTTTACCGCAGAGCAATGATCTTTAGGGCAGTAGGGCAGTAGGGCAGTAGGGCAGTAGGGCAGTAGGATTGCTCTGCTGTTCAATGCCCGGGCCCAAGCCAAGCCACTATTCCCTATTCCCCTACTGCCTTACTGCCCTAAACCGAAGGTTTCTCCCCATGCCCCACTATCTCGGCATCGACGTCGGCACCGGCAGCGCGCGGGCCGGGGTGTTCGACCACACGGGAAACCTGCTTGCCTCGGCCAAGCAGGACATCGAGGTCTGGCGTGAGCCCGGCGACATTGTCGAGCAGTCGAGCAATGATATCTGGCGGGCGGTGTGTGCCGCCACGCGCGCTGCCGTCGCTCAGGCTGGCATAGCGCCCGAGGCGATCGCCGGCATCGGCTTCGACGCCACCTGTTCACTGGTGGTGCTGGGCGAGGGCGGCGTGCCCCTGGCGGTCAGCAAATCGGGCAATCCCGAACGCAACATCATCGTCTGGATGGATCACCGCGCAACCGAGCAGACGCGCCGCATCAACCGCAGTGGTGAGGCGGTGCTGAATTATGTCGGCGGCGTCATCTCGCCGGAGATGGAAACGCCGAAACTTCTGTGGCTGGCGGAAAATCTGCCCGCCACTTTCGATGCCGCCTGGCAATTCATGGACCTCGCCGACTTCCTCACCTGGCGGGCGACCAACAGCCTTGCCCGCTCGGTCTGCACGGTGACCTGCAAATGGACCTATCTGGCGCATGAGAGCCGCTGGGACGAGACCTATTTCCGCAAGATTGGTCTTGGCAGCCTAGCCGACGATGCATTCGCGCGCATCGGCACCGAGATCGTGCCGGCCGGTGCGGCACTCGGCGGCGGTCTGACCGCGCAGGCAGCAGTGGATCTTGGCCTCAACCCCGGCACCGCGGTGGCCGCCGGGTTGATCGATGCACATGCCGGCGGCGTCGGCACGGTCGGCGCGCGCGGCGAGTTCGGCAGCGTTCTGTCGCGCATGGCCTATGTCTTCGGCACCTCGGCCTGCACCATGTCGTCGACCGCGGAGCCTGCCTTCGTCGACGGCGTCTGGGGTCCGTATTTCTCTGCCATGGTGCCGGGCCTGTGGCTGAACGAGGGCGGGCAATCGGCAGCCGGTGCGGCCATCGACCATCTGGTGCGCATGCACCCGGCGGCCGGTGAAGCGGCGGCCAAGGCGCAGGCCGAGGGGCTCAGCCTCAGCGCCTGGCTGTCGCTGCAGGCGCAAAGCCGCAAGGGAGCTGCGGCGACGCCGGCGCTGGTCGGCGGCATCCATGTCGTGCCGGAATTTCTCGGCAACCGCGCGCCTTTCGCCGATCCGGATGCACGCGCCCTGATTGCCGGGCTCGATCTCGACACCAGTCTCGACAGCCTGGTCGGGCTCTATGTCGCCGGCGTCTGCGGGCTCGGCTACGGCGCGCGCCAGATCGTGCGGGCCGAGCATGACAAGGGCATTCCCGTCGACACCATCGTCGTCAGCGGCGGTGCCGGGCAAAGCCCGCTGGTGCGCCAGCTGCTTGCCGACACGACAGGCATGGTGGTGGTGGCGTCGACCTCGCCGGAGCCGGTGCTGCTCGGCTCGGCGATGCTGGGTGCCGTAGCTGCCGGGAGCTACAAGGACCTGGTGACGGCGATGGCCGGCATGTCGGAACTCGGCGAGGTCTATCGTCCCGACGCTACGCTGGCCGACTGGCATGCAAAGCGCTTCGCCGCGTTCGAGCTGCTGCAGCAGGCGGGCAAGGCGATCCGGAGTTGAAGCGAGCGACTCCTGTCCGGCTTTGTCAGGAGCGTCGCGAACACCGCTTGGCGGCTTAGCCGGAAGCTGGCAGTTTTGTTCTGTCGTGGACCCTCCTGCGGCTTACGACGAGGGCAGGGCGACAGGGAGGCCCGATGCCAGACGAGAAAGCGCCCGTGCCGTTCGCATCGGACAGCGTGCCATGGACGGAATGGTCCGATGTGCCGCGCTTCGGCGTGCGCTACCGGCATTTGTCGCTGGCCGCGCTTGGTGAGAATTACCATGTCGGCGTGGCGATCGAGGAGTTGCCGGCGGGCAAGCAGACCTCGCCGGCGCATTACCATATTTTCGAGGAGGAGCATGTCTTCATCCTCGAAGGGGCGCTCACCGCTTATGTCGGCGCCGCCGCCTATGCCATGAAGGCCGGCGACTACATCTGTTTTCCGGCCGGTACAGCGGCGGGGCATTGCCTGATCAACACCAGCGACGCGCCGTGCCGCTATGTCATTGTCGGCGAGCGCAACCCGAACGACGTTGTCGTCTACACCGCCTCCAATAAGGTGCTGGTGCGCGCGCTGGGCAGCCGTGCGATCTTCGATCTCGCTGCAACCCGAAGCTACTGGGACGGCGAGGACACCGGCCTTGCCACCGGCGATCCGTTGCCGTCGGATGTGACAGCCGGTGTCACCAAGGCAGCAGCCACTCCGATCCCGCCGGTCGCCAGCGATGCCGTCGAGTGGAAACAGGAAGGCGAGGGGGCGCGGTTCGGTGGTCAGTCCAAACACCTCACCTATGCCGCCTTGGGACGGTCCGACTATCATGTCGGCATGCTGATCGAGGCTCCGGCCCCCGGCATGCGCCTGGCGCCTAGGCATTATCACATGCTCGAAGAGGAACATGCGCTGATCCTGGAGGGGCAGGTGACGCTGCTGCTTGGCGAGGAGCGCCACGAAATGAAAGCCGGCGACTATGTCTGTTTTCCCGCCGGCCTGGCGGTCGGCCATTCCTTCCTCAATAGCGGTACGGGACCGTGCCGCTATCTGATGATCGGCGAGAAAAACCCCAACGAGGTCTGCGTCTATCCCGATTCCAACAAGATGGCGGTCGACGCCTTGCGCCGGCGCGACGGCATTTTCGACATGGCTGGGGTGAAGCGGTACTGGGATGGCGAGGCGACGGAATAAGACGCTCCAGCCACACCAATATCGCGCGCTGAAGCTGTTTCTCGTGAACTCATTGAACAGACTGGATGAGCCATAGGAGAGCGAGAAGGTTGGCGAGCGATGTGCCGGCCGGGCCGAAGGTTTTCATCCGGTCGTCGATCGAGGTGCCGATGACGGCATCCCCAGCCTGCACGAGGATCATTATCCAGGCGATGGCTTCAAGCCATTCCGTCGAACCCGTAAAAAATGGCACGGCGCTTGCGACCACCAAAGCTGCGCTGCGCGCACAGCCGTACAATGCCACTGTCCGGGCGCTGCCGGTTTCGTTCATGATGGCAGCCAGGGAGAAACCGAGACTGACAACCGCGCTGAGAGCTGTGACCAACGCGCAAACGATGAAGGGTGCGAACATGAGATTCCATGGTTTGTGTCAGGGACATCTTACTCGAATAGCCACCAGTGAGGAGATCAAGATTTTTCACGGCCTGCCGCCCCTCAGTTACAATGCCGGCGCGGTCGGATTCAGGACGCCAATGGCGTCAACCGCGCTCACAGCTCCTTCTGTGCCAGTTCCCTGAATTCGTCGGGCACCGAGCGTGCCGCCTCCAGCGCCACCGTGCCGTAGCCGACCGCCTGTTTGCCGAAGCGCTCGCGGATCTTGTCGATGGCGCGGTCGGCGTCGAAGCGTGCCAGGCCTTTCCTGGTGCCGGGCCGGCGTTTCTCGTCGGCAAGGCCGAGCGGCAGTTCGAGCTGGAGCTCGATGCTTTCTTCCAGGTGCGACACCGAGATCGCCAGCAGCGAGATCGTCTTCTCCTGGCGGTGGTCGGCAAGCACGCCGCGCACCAGATCGCCTGCGATCTCGGCTAGCATCGTTGTCGCCGAGATCGGCTGGTCAAGGGTGATCGAGCGCGAAACAGTGCTGAGATCGGCAAAGCGCACGCGCACCGTCACCGTGCGGCCGGCCCGCGCCTTGGCGCGCAACCGGCTGGCGACGCGGTCGGCCAGATGCAGCAGAGTGGGCACGATGACCCGTGCGACGGCCAGCTTCTGGCCAAGCGCCGATTGTGCGCCGGCGGAATGCGCGCGGCGCTTCGTCTCCAGCTTTCGCGGGTCGCGGTTCCAGGACAGGGCGGCGAGCTTTTCGCCGGCGGCGGGACCGAGCAGCCGCGTCAGCGCGCCGCTGTGGGTCCTGGCCAGCTGGCCGATGGTCTCGACGCCGATTTCGGCCAGCCGCGCTCTGGTTGCCGGGCCGACACCCCACATCAGCCCGACGGGCAGGTCGTGCAGGAAGGCGATCTCCGTGCCGGGCTCGACGACGACCAGCCCGTCGGGCTTGGCGACCTGCGAGGCGATCTTGGCCAGGTGCTTGGTGCGCGCCACGCCGATCGAGATCGGCAGGCCGAGTTCGGCCCGCACGCGGCGGCGGATGGTTGTGGCGATCTCTTGTGGCGAGCCGAACAAATGCGTGCAGCCGGCGACGTCGGCAAAGGCCTCGTCGATGGAGATGCGTTCGACCAGCGGCGTGAAATCGTCGAGCACCTTGATCGCCGCGTCGCCAAGCCGCTGGTAGTCGCTGAAATTGCCGCCGACGAAGATCAGCTGCGGGCAGAGCTCGCGCGCCTTGCGCCCCGGCATGCCGCCGCGCACGCCAAAGGCGCGCGCCTCGTAGGAGGCGGCGAGCACAACGCCACCGCCCACCGCGATCGGCTTGCCGCGCAGCGACGGGTCGAGCAACTGCTCGACCGAGGCGTAGAAGGCGTCGAGGTCGGCATGCAGGATGGTGGCTGTCGTTTCCATCCCGACCCGACCGCACATCCGCAGTTGCTGATAGACCGGAACAAATAGAGAACAAAGGCGGATCATTGTCAAGCGGCGAGCGATTTGTGCAGCAAAGAGCAGTGCCGGCTCGGCTTGAGCGCCGCCACCTAGACGATATGATCGGCCCGCAGCGCTGCTTTCATCTGTTCCAGCGCCGCCTCGCCACCGGCCGCCAGCTCGTCGGCGATCCGCGCCAGATGATCGTCGGCCTTGCGGTGCTTGCTGCCCCAGGCGCCGAGCGTCACCAGCACCGGCAACAGGTCGATGCCGGCCTCGGTCAACCGGTAGACCGTCTTCAGCCCATGCGTCGGGTCGTCGCTGCGAATGAGGATGCCTTCGTCCTGCAGCGTCTGCAGCCGCTCGGCCAGCGTGCGTGACGAGATGCCTTCGTCGGATTGCAGGAATTCGCGAAAGTGCCTTTTCCCGGCGAAAACCAGGTCGCGGATGATGAGCAGCGTCCAGCGGTCGCCGACGAGTTCGAGCGACAGGTTGATCGGGCAGCCGGATTTTTCGCGCGTCGACATCTATGGTTCCATTTTTAAATCACTTTACTATTGATATCATTTTCGTCTTGCGTCAATAGTTCCAAATGTAAACCATTTAACGCTGGCCATGCGGCTCGCTGCCCCGCAATTTCGCCTGCACGCTTTGAGCCGGGACAAACCGAGGAGAACGATGATGAAAAAGCTGATCCTTCAGATGCAGATGTCGGTCGACGGCTTTGTCGGCGCCAATGAGGACCATCCCTGGCAGCTCTGGGAATGGGGTGACGAGAGCGGCTGGGACGACGAGCTGAAGCAGGACTTCAACGCCGTCTTCGCCGGCATCGACACCATTTTGCTCAGCCGCAAGATGGTGCAGGAGGGGTATCTTACCCATTGGGGCAATGCGGCGAAGAAATTTCCGCGCGACCCGTTCTATGCCTTTGCGCAGCGCGTCGTCGACGCCCAGAAGGTGGTGCTGAGCGACAAGCTCAAGCACTCGGTATGGGAGCGCACAAGGGTCGCCAGCGGCGACCTGCCGCGCGAGGTCAATGCGCTGAAGGCGGGCGAGGGTGGCGACATGGCGGTGTTCGGCGGCGCCGGGTTCGCCTCGGCGCTGATCGCGGCCGGGTTGGTCGACGAGTTCCAGCTGTTCATCAATCCGGCGGTGCTGGGTGCCGGACGCCGCATCTTCGACCAGGGCGGTTTCCAAAACTTGGCGCTGCTCGGCTCGAAGGCCTATGCCTGCGGCATGGTGGTCAACAGCTATGCGCCGGTGGGGTGAGGCAGAGAGAGAAAATCAGGGCTCCGACGTATCTTTCTTGTCCGCCCGTTCGTCCTTGGCTTTGGAAGGTCGCGCAGCCCGCGATCCGTAACCAGGGAGATCATCATGGCGAGCACGCAGAGCGAGGCAAACAGGAACCACTACGCGGCGATCGCCGCCAATGCGGGCAAACTGACCAGCCCGCAAGCGATCATCGACCACAACGACACCCATTGGACGGCACTGACCGGCGAACCCGGCGGCGTTGACTATATCGAGGTCGATGCCGGCGGCCTGCCGGCGATGTGGACGGTGCCGAAGGGCGCCGACGAGGGGCGTGTGCTGCTCTATGCGCATGGCGGCGGCTTCATCGGCGGCTCGATCTACACGCACCGCAAGCTGGTCGGGCATCTGGCCAAGGCCGTCGGCTGCCGGGCGCTGCTCTACGACTATCCGCTGGCGCACCGGGCCAAGTATCCGGCCCAGCTCGACGTGGCGATGACGGTCTGGAACTGGCTCGCCGATCGGGGCTTCGACGCCGGCGACATCGCGCTTGCCGGCGATTCCTGCGGTGCGGTGCTGACCTATGGCGTCCTGCAGCGGCTGCGTGCGCAAGGGCGGCCGCTGCCCGTCGCCACGCTGATCATCTCCGGCTGGTTCGACATGGCGCTGACCGCCGCCAGCTACGAGACCAACCGCGAAAAGGACCCGGCCTTCGCCAAGGCCGCCGTCGACTGGCTGGTGACCAACTTCATCGGTGACGGCGACCGGCTCGATCCGGAGGTCAGCGCGCTTTATGCCGACCTTACCGGCTTTCCGCCCGTGTTCCTGCAAGCCGGCGCCGACGAGACGCTGGTCGACGAAAGCCGCATGTTCGCCGAGCGCGCCAGGCAGGCCGGGGTCGAGACACGGCTCGACGTCTTCGAGGGCATGCTGCATTCCTTCCAGATGATGGCCGGCCGGGCGCCGGAAGCCGACGACGCGATCGGCCGCTTCGCCACCTGGGTGCGGCCGAAACTGGGCTTGCCGGCCACCCGTGACAAGGCCGCCAGCGACAGAGCGGCGTGAGTATGCGCCGGCTGGTCGTATCGCGATTCGTGCTTGTGGATGTGCCGCGCCTGCCCGATGCTGCGGCGACGCTGACCGACGTGCCGCGATGAACCAGCAGATCCGCAAATCCCGCGAAACGAGGCAAGGCATGCAGCCGCGCCTCGACCCCGAGGGCTTGTTCGACCGGCGCTATGCCGCGTTCCTGGGGACGGTTTCGCATCTGCGCGTCAAGCTGCACCGGTACTGCGCGCGCATGACCGGTTCGGCCCTCGATGGCGAGGACATCATGCAAGAGGCGCTGTTCGAGGCCTATCGCAAGATCGAACGGCTCGACGATGCGCAGGCGCTGCGGCCCTGGCTGTTCCGCATCGCCCACAACCGCTGCATCGACTTTATCCGCAACCGCCAGGCGCGACAGCGGGCCGAGGCCGGCTATGCCGGCGACGACATCGTGCTGCCTGTCGAGCCCGCCGGTCCCGGCGCCGGCCGTGCCATCGAGCGGCTGGTCGTGCATCTGCCGCCGAAGGAGCGCGCCTGCGTGCTGCTCAAGGATGTCTTCGACCATTCGCTCGAGGAGATCGCCGAGCTGGTCGGCTCGACATCAGGCGGTGTCAAATCGGCGCTCAACCGCGGCCGCGCCAAGCTCGCCGCCTTGCCGGCGCAACCGGTCGCGGCACCGGCACACGACCCCGAATTGGCGCGGCTACTCGATCGCTATGTCGAATTGTTCAACAGGCGAGACTGGGATGGGGTGCGGGCAATGGCTAGCGCCGATGCGCGGCTGCGGGTCTCGGACTGCTACAACGGCCTGCTGTCGGGCTCGCCCTATTTCGTCGAATATGAGCGCGGCGAGCCTTGGCGTATGCAGCAAGGCGCGATCGAAGGGGAGATCGTGCTGGTCGTCGACAGGCTGCATGGCGAGGAATGGCGGCCGGCATATCTCGTGCGGATCCATGCCGATGGCGGCGTCATCGACCGCATTTCCGACTATTATGCCTGCCCCTGGATACTGGATATGGTGCTCGAGGACGCAGGATGAAGCGCGGCCTCCCTTCTCCCATAAGGAGAGAAGGGAGAACGCTCACTTCGCATCGTGAAAAATGATGCCGACGGTGTGGCGCATGCCTGAGCGCAGCCGGCTGACGCCGTGGCGCAGGTTGACGCGGTAATTGCCTTTGCTTCCCTGCACCGGCCTGTTGTGGACGGCGAAGACGACAGCATCGCCCTGGCGCAGCGGCACCACCTCGACACGGCTTTGCATGCGCGGCCGCTGTTCGGTCAGCGCGAACTCGCCGCCGGTGAAATCCTGGCCGGGTTCCGAGAGCAGGATCGCCACCTGCAGCGGGAAGGCGAGGTCGCCATAGAGATCCTGGTGCAGGCAGTTGAAGTCGCCAGGCACATATTGCAGCAGCAGCGGGGTCGGTCGCGTCTGGCCGGCGGCATGGCATTGCTCGAGAAACGCCGCATGTGTCGGGGGATAGCGCATGGCCTGCCCCATGCGCTCGTTCCACCGATTGGCGACCTCGGCCAGCCTGGGATAGAGCGCGCTGCGCAGGCCGCCCAAAAGGTCGGGCAAGGGATAGCGGAAATAGCGGTACTCGCCCTTGCCGAAGCCGTGCCTGGCCATATGGATGTGGCTGCGGAAATGTTCTTCCCTGGCATAGAGGCCGGCGATCCGCCGGCACTCTTCGGGCGAGAGCAGCTTTTCGATCACCGCGCAGCCGAAGCCGTCGAGTTCGGTGGCAAGGGTTGGCCAGTCGTAGGCGGCGACGCGTGTCTGAGCGGCTTCGACCACCGATGTGGCAACCTTGGCATGGGCATTCATATCGCAGCCTCCTTGTTAAGCAGGGCGCGCTTGCGTTCGACGCCCCAGCGATAGCCGGCCAGCGTGCCGTCGGCGCGAACAACGCGGTGGCAGGGAATGCCGAGCGCAATCGCATTGGCCGCACAGGCGGTCGCCACGGCACGGGCGCCGGTCGGCTGACCGAGACGACGGGCCAGTGCGGTGTAGGTGATGGTGGCGCCACATGGGATGGCGCGCAGAACGACCCAAACCTGTTGCTGGAATGGCGTGCCGTGGCGCATGTCGAGCGGCAGGTCGAGGCCGACGCTGGGCGTCTCGATGAAGCGCGCGATTGCCGCGAGATCATCGCGCAAGGTGGCCTCGTCCTCGACCAGCGCCTTGCCGGGGAAGCGGCCGCCAAGGTCCTGCTCCAGCGCCTCGGCGTCCGAGCCGATCAGGATGGCGCAGACGCCGATATCGCTGCGCGCCGCCAGGATCTTGCCGATCGGGGATTCGCCGATGGCGTAGGTTATGGTGTCGAGGGCCACAGCGTTGCGGGCGGCTACCGGCATAGTGGTTTGCATGAGGTTCATTGCCTTCACTCCTTTGTCTGTGCCTGAACCCTACAGACACGGCTTTTCACGCTCACTCCGGTGCTTGCTTTCAAATTCGAATCTCCAAGGCAGGTGCTCGACGGCGCTGATGGTGCTCATTCGACACGTGTGACGAACATCTCTCCGAGCAGAAACACCTCACCGGTCAAAAACCGCAGCTCGATGTCGCCGGTCGCGGTGCGGCTCCATTCGGCCCTGCCGTCATCGACCATCTGGCCGATGGCCGTCATCACCCGTGATTTCTCGTCAGGAACGCGGCGGCTGCCGGCAGCTTGGGTCTGGCTGGTCGCATCTGTGGTGGGAGACCTTGCCATCGCGCGCATTGCCGGTCCTCGTCAGGCCCGCACCGACCGGTTGGCATTGTCGGGCGCCACCTCACGGTCGAGCAGCGCGCGTTTGCGCTCCGCGCCCCAGGCGTAGCCGGATAGGGCGCCGTCCTTGCGGATCACGCGATGGCAGGGAATGGCGACGGCAAGGCTGTTGGCGGCGCAGGCGGCGGCGATGGCGCGGGTCGCTTTCGGCGCGCCGATGCGCTGCGCGATCTCGGCATAGGAAACCGTGCGGCCGACGGGGATGTCCTGCAGGGCTTGCCAGACGCGCTGCTGGAAGGCGGTGCCGCGCACGTCGAGCGGCAGGTCGAGGCCGAGCGCCGGCACTTCCACGAAACCGACGACGCGGGCGACCAGCGCCTCATAGTCGCGGTCGCCGCCGATGAGCCGTGCCTTGGGGAAACGGTCCTGGAGGTCGCGCACCAGCGCGTCGGGATCGTCGCCGAGCAGGATCGAGGCGACGCCCTTTTGGCTGGAGGCGACCAGGATGGCGCCGAGCGAGGATTCGCCGACGGCGAAGCGGATTTCTTCATGGGCGCCGCCGGCGCGATAGCGCGTCGGCGTCATGCCGAGCATGAAGGTGGATTTCTCGTAAAAACGCCCGCTTGAATTGAAGCCGGCATCGTAGATCGCCGTCGTCACGCTGGCGCCGTCTTCCAGGCCCTGGCGGACCCGGGCGGCGCGGTGGGCGGCGGCATAGTCCTTCGGCGTCAGGCCAGTGACGGCCTTGAAGATACGATGGAAATAACCGGCGCTACGGCCGGCGGCGTCCGCCAGCTCTCCGAGCGACGGTTCTTCTTCGCTCTGCTCGATCCTGCGGCAGGCAGCGGCGACCATTGCGGCGTTGCCGGCCTCGAGCGACGGGCCATCCGGGTTGCAGCGCCGGCACGGGCGAAAGCCGGTTGCCCTGGCCTGATCGAGCGTGCCGTGCAACTGCACATTCCTGGGGTTGGCGCGCCGCGACGGGCAGGAGGGCCGGCAATAGACGCCGGTCGTTGCCACCGAATACCAGAATTCGCCGTCGGCCGATTTGTCGCGCGCAACGATACGCGCCCAGCGCGGATCGTCGGCGACTTGCAGCGGCGCGGGGTGAAGATCCTTGGCCAGAGTGATGAACATGCCGCATTGAAGCCGCCAAAAGCCGGCCTCGCCACCCGTTTCCTGACAAGCGTCAGGAAAGTGCAAATCTGCCTTTCCCAATTTGGGAAAACACTCTTGTTCCCGATTTGGGAATTTGCTATATCAGGTCATGCAGATAATTGCCAAGAAGGCGCTGAAGGACTTTTGGGCCAAACACAATCAGGCCGAAGCTCCTTTGACGGCTTGGTATGTGGCTGTAGGCAATGCTGATTGGAAGACCCCGGCTGACGTTAAAGATGCGTTTGGAGCGACCGTTGATTTCGTCGGCGACAATCGCATCATTTTCGACATCGGCGGCAACAAGTACCGCCTGATTGTCCACGTCGCCTACAAGTTTCACCGTGTTCTGATCAAATTCGTCGGGACGCACAAAGAGTATGACAAGATTGATCCGGAGAAGGTGTGATGGAGAACATTCGACCCATTAAGACCGAAGCCGATTACGATTGGGCGATCGCCGAAATCACTAAATATTTCGAGAATGAGCCGGAGGTCGGCTCTCTCGAAGGTGACCGTTTCGACGTTCTCGCAACTCTGATCGAGGCTTATGAGGACAAGCACTATCCGATCGAAGCACCGGATCCCGTTGAAGCCATTCATTCGCACATGGAACTGTTCAACCTGTCGCGAAAGGCGCTGGCCGAGGTGATCGGATCATCGCCCCGGGCGACCGAGGTGCTGAACAGAAAGCGGGCGCTTACCCTGGATATGGTCTTCAAACTGAACAAGGAATGGAACATTCCTGCCGAAGTCCTCGTGCAACCCTATCACCTTGCAAATGACAGGGGCCGCAAGCGCGCCTAAGCCGTCGCCCGTGGTGCCTGATACCCTCGTTCCTAAGCCGCGCGCTTGGGTTCCACCGCGAACGGGCTGAGCCCGAGCCATGTCTGCATCTTCCTGCCGATGGCCTGGTCGCCGGTCAGGGCAACCTTCGCGCCGGCCTTCTCGACGGTCAGCAATCCCATCCAGATCGCCGTCATCGTGTGCAGGTCGGTCGAGACGTAAAGGTCGACATCGAAGCCCGGATCGTACCAGCACAGATCGACCTCGCCGTGCTTCTCGACGATGAGCCACCACGACCGTTTGGACGCCGGTAGCTCCTGATACAGGAATTGTATCACCGTGCGCCCCTCGGGCAGCGGCGAGGGGTTCAAATTGCGCCGCATGTCCCACATCAGCAGCGACGGATCGAGGTTCTTCAGCGACAGTCGGGACTCGACCCATTTCTGCCCCCAGAAGCCCATTGCCTCGACGACCGGGCGCAAATCCCGGCCGGCTTCCGTCAGCCGATATTCGAATATCCCTTTTTCGCCCGGCACTTCCTTGCGCTCGACGATGCCGGCCAGTTCAAGTTCCTTCAGCCGTTGCGACAGAAGGGTCGGCGACATTTTGGGGACGCCGCGGCGCAGGTCGTTGAAGCGGGTCGAACCCGCCACCAATTCACGCATCAGCACCATCGTCCAGCGGGTGCACAGCACCTCGGCGGCCATCGATAGCGGGCAGAACTGTTTGTATCCGTGCTGGGTCATGATCTGTGTCCCTCCCTCGAAACTGGGCCGAACATTAGGCCTTCATGAATGAAGCGGCCAGTACGGAAACTGTACTGCCCCAGTACAGATCGCGGACTGGTTGGCTAGGGCCCTGCCATGCGAGCCCTTTGGCCGGTTGCACGGGATACCTTGTGCACCGCAACCAGGAGACTACCATGACCGCTTACGTTATCGCAGACATCAAGATAAACGACCCGCAGTGGGTGCCGGCCTATGCCGCCTCGGTGCACGACCTCGTCCACAAGCATGGCGGCAGGTATCTGTCGCGCAGCGGCAATGTGAAGACGCTCGAAGGCAAGCCGCTCGACACCACGCTGATCGCCCTGATGGCGTTCCCGTCAGAAGCGGCGGCCCGCGCCTTCACCAGCGATCCGGCCTATGCGCCCTTCGTTTCGGCCCGTCAGGGCGGCAGCGACAGCCGTTTCCAGATGATCGACAACACCGATCTGGCCGGAACGATCCCGTATCTGCCGAAGGGATGACCGGCATCCCTGGCATCGTTTTCGGGATCTCCAAGCAACAACAGCCACAGCGCTTGCCTGCCGGGCCTCCGTATTTTCGGCGGCCGGCCAGCTGGGCTTTTTCAAGAAGAATGGAATGAAGATGCTATCGAACTTTCACAACCGGCCAAATTTTCACTACAGGTTTGTCATGGCCGGGGCCATGCTGGCTGTCTGCACCACCTTCGCACAGGCGCATCAGGAAGCGGCTGCGCCGGCGTCCGTCCCCAATCCGCTGGCCGACAAGGTGCGGGCCGCCAACAGCCGGTTTCTCAACGTCAAGGCCGCTATATCAGAGGGCTATGCGCCGATTCCGTGCGCCAGCGGCATCACCGGCGGCGCCATGGGCATCCACTATGTCAACGGCCAGTATCTGAAGGACGACAAGATCGATATCGCCCGGCCTGAAGCGGTGATGTACGAGCCGATGGCTGACGGCACGCTGCAACTGGTGGCGGTCGAATACATTACCTCGAAGGGGCCGGCGTCGCTGGACGGACAGCTGTTCAATTTCAACAGCGCGCCCAACCGCTACGGCCTGGGTGAGTTTTACGAACTGCATGTCTGGGCCTGGAAGGGCAACCCGACCGGCACTTTCGCCGACATGAACCCGAAAGTGTCATGTGAGCACGCGATGGCGCCGAGCCAGTAAGCAATGAAGCCAGGCGGCGCCAATGCCGCCTGGCATTCTCCCGAGTCAGTCGGAACGCTCCCGCCCAGCGCCCCGCTTTGGGCGAGACAATCGTTGAAGGCCAGGCCGGTGTGTGTGCCGCTGCCGCTCCTCGCGGCGTCAGAAGGATACGGTCATCATGCCGCTTGATCTGGAATCGCCAATCCCACCTCGCTGATGGTATCCCGGCTCGCTTGCGGCAAGACGAAGCGTCCCGTCACATACCAGAGCAGGGACACGACAAGGATCGAGAGATAGCCATCCACGGCATAGTGCCAGCCGGTGTAAACCGAGCTGAACAGGATGAAGGTTGCGAAGGACCAGCCGGCGATTGCCCACCGGCGGCCGAATCCGGCCAGGAAGAGTGCGTTGAGCGTGGCGATGGCGACATGCATGCTTGGCATGGCGGAGATGCCGCCGCCCAGTTCCGGGCGGCCACTCTGGTAGGCTGCAAGCAGATAGTCGGCATAGACATGGACCGACGCGGCGTAGCTATTCTGCGCCAGGGCGGTTCGCAGCCCGACGAAGCGGTCACCGCCATAGAACTGGTCGTGGAACATCGGGCCGGTGGACGACAGCAGGGTCGCAAGTACGGTGCCGCACAGGATCGTGGTCAGCGCGAACGCCCACAGATAGCGCAAGCGGCTGACCGGATTGTTCCAGAAGGCGACGAAGAGCACCGTGCCGAACCATTGCACGAGCCAGCCATATCCATAGCCGGCGAAAATGACGGCCGAGACCGGTTCGGGAACCACGCTGTGCGTCCATGTCCAGGGATCGACGCCATGCAGCCGAAGATCAAGCTCCGCCAGGGCACGGTCGGCGTAGAACGGCACCGTGTCCGGGATGGCGACCTTCAAGGTGGTGAAGGCGGTGACGCCGAGAAAGAACAGAAGGATAACGGGCGCGGCTGTCAGCCAACGCTGCCCGAGTATGTCGAGGATGAACCTCGTCGGGGTATGTCGGGCAAATGCCAGCCCCGCCACACCAAGGCCAGCCGCCAGAAGCGTGGGCAGGAAGAAGGCGAACGGCTCGGCATAGGATTGCGCCAGATGCAGGTAGCGATCCGGCTGCAGGCAAAGAGCGGTCAAGGCATAGGTCAGACACAAGGCAACCAGCAACCAGCCGCTCCTGGTTGTCGCGATGTCCAGGTCAAGGATTGCAGCTGGGCGGCGATTGCCGCCGCGCTGACCGGTGTGCTCACTCATGGAAGGACATCCCGCCAGCTGCCCAGAAGATTGTTATGGGGTATTTCGCAGATGATGTATTACCATTCAGTTACACCTGTTCCAAAGTAGAGTATTAAATATTAGATAGGTATAATTCATTATTTGTTGGCAATGATCTGTTTACGAAAATGCTACGCGGTTACGCGCAGGCATCATTCGTCGCCTTTCGAGGCTTTCAACGGTTACAGGCTGCCTGTCGTCGGGTTTCGGCTACGATTGAGAGAGGGAGGGCCATCGCCTGGTGGCCATGGCCCCTTTCCATCATGCGGCTCGATCAGGCGGCTTTGATCAGGCCGAGCTGGGTGAGGGCGGCGACGCCGTCATCGAGCCCGATCTCCTCGACGATCCTGCCGTTGACCACCTTCAGCACAGTGGTGCCGGTAAAGCGCATGGCGCGGCCGGTGGCAGCCGGCAGCGAGCCGGCGAGGAAATCGCCGAAGGCGGGGCCGGTATGCGTGCCGCCGCCCTCCCACTGGCCGACGACATAGTCGCCCTCGGCAATCAGGTCGGCCGTGGCCCAGAAGTTGAGGTCCGGGAAGGCGTTGCGGAAGTCGGTCATGAAGGCCTTGATGTCGTCGCGGCCGCGGCGCGGCTCGTGCAGCGAGTATTTCAGCAGCATGTCGGGTGCTGCGATGTCGTCGACGACGGACAGATCGCAGGTTTCACCCCAGAAGTCGGTGAACCATCTAACGACGACGGCCTTGTTGTCTTCTTGCTTGGTCATTGGGAGGTCCTCTTGTGTTTGCACGGAGAGATCACCGGATTGGCCGATGACCTGGAGCAAGCAGTAGGACGATCAGGCGGGTGCAAAACTCCGGTTCTTGCCGGCCAATCGAAAGGCGACAGGACCTAGGCTATCCGACTCGCGCCGGAAGCGAGCGGTGAACACCGTGACCAAGCATCGGTTCAAGTGCCGTGCCTGCCCCGGCCGTTGCCGGGCAGTGCTACATGAGTGAAAATCATCCGGGCTGGAAGGTCATAGTCGATGACGGGCCGGGCTTGCCGCATGAAATGAGCTGGTCGCGAAGCGATGGCTTCAACCAACGGCTTCGCTACGAGAGCGCCCCTCCGGGCGAGGCGCCGCGTTTCGTCATCGGCAGTACCGACGACGAAAGATTCAGCATCGGTTTTGTCGGAGAGTCCATGGTACTTGATGGTGAACTCTACAGGCCGGGCTGCCCATAATCTGGCAATGCCGGGTCGCCACTCTCGGCCGGCCTTCCAACGGTAACTGTTTCTTCTCTGGTTTTACTGCAGATTGCCGCGTGGCGGGGAATGAGCGAAACAGACGATGGCGCGTCAGGACAAGAAAAATCGCAATGGAACGTTCTGGGCGAAGGCCCTGGAACGCGCCCATCTTGGCGTCTGGGATTGGGATCTTGCGACCGGCGACTGCTTCTATTCCGCGACCTGGGCGCGGATGCTGGGCTATGATGAAGGCGAACTTGCCAACGCCAGCGACCTGTGGCTGCAGCTGACCCATCCCGATGATCGCGAGCGGGCGCTGGCCAGCGGCGACCGCCACATTGCCGGACAGACGGATGCCATCGAGACCGAGCTCAGGCTGAAGCACAAGCAGGGCCACTGGGTCTGGGTGCTCGATCGCGGCGGCATCGTCGAGCGTGACGCTTCCGGAAAGCCGCTCAGGCTGATGGGCGTGCAGACCGACATCACCAAGCAGAAGGCCGCCGAAGCCGAGCTCGAGCAGGTCAATGTGCGCTTCCGGCTGGCACTCGCCGCCAGCGGCACCGGCATCTGGCACTACGACATCGCCACCAACAAGAGCTATTGGGACTCCCGCACCAGAGACATATTCGGCCTCGTCGCCGATACCGACGAGGTAACCGCCGACCTATGGCATACTTTCCTGCACCCCGACGACAGGGAAGTCACCGAGCAGGCGCATTTGCCGACACCCGGCTCGGACCGAGTTACCGCTTCGCAATACCGCATCATCAAGCGCGACGGCGAGATACGCCATGTCGAATCTCTGGTGCGCTTTATCGCCATTGCCGGTGCGGCTGGCCAGGTTCTTGGCACGGTGCGCGACATCACCGAGGAAAAACTGCGTGAGCAGGAGCTAGCCTATGCCGCCCGTCACGATGCGCTGACCGGCCTGTACAATCGCTCCGCCTTCGATCGGCTGCTCGCTGACCATATCGCGGCGGGTGCGCCGCTGGCTGTGTTCTATGTCGATCTTGATTACTTCAAGGCGCTCAACGATTTTGCCGGCCACGCTGCCGGCGACCTGGCGCTGAAGAGCGTTGCCGCCGGCATCCGCGCCTGCCTGCCGCCGGCAGCACACGCGGCGCGGCTGGGTGGCGACGAATTCGCGCTGCTGGTGCCGCATTGCGATGCCGCACAGGCCGAGAGGATCGCCGCTGCGGTGCTTGGCGCGGTGCGCGAGGCCGATCTCGGCGCGGCCGCGTCGACGCGCAAGCTGGCGGCTTCGATCGGCATCGCCTTCGTTGATGACGCCAACACGACGGTGGCCGACGCGCTGGCCTGCGCCGACGACGCCTGCTACGCAGCCAAGGCCGCCGGGCGCAACCGCTTTGCCATCTTCTCCACCGAGACGGCATCGGGTTCCGGCGGGCTGAACGCGGCGCGTGTCGCCGCCGACACCGTCGATGCCATGGAAGACGGGCGGCTGAAACTGTTCGGCCAGGAAATCCATCTGCTGGGCCGGCCCTGGCAGGAAAGCCGCCATGTCGAAGTGCTGGCTAGGCTCGTCGCACGCAACGGCCGGCTGGTGCCGCCTGGCGAGTTCATTCCGGTGGCCGAGCGCTTTGGTATCGCGTCGCGGCTCGACCGCTGGATCATCCGCACCGCGCTGTCGCGGCATGGTGCTGCCTTGCGCTCGGGTGCATTGACGCTCGGCTTCAACCTGTCGGCGCAGACGCTGAGCGATCCGCAGCTGTGGGACTTCGTCGACAGTGTCATCGAAGAGACCGGGGCGCCGCATTCGGGCATCGGCTTCGAGATCACCGAAACCGCCGCGGTCACCAATTTCGACGCCGCCGAACAATTCGTGCGCAAGGCGCGCGAGCGGCACTGCCGGGTCAGCCTCGACGATTTCGGCGCCGGCATGAGCTCGTTCGAGTATCTCAGGCGCTTTCCCGTCGACACGATCAAGATCGACGGTTCCTTCATCGAGCACATCACGCAAAGCCGCTTCGACCGCGAGATCGTGCTGGCCATCACCAGCATCGCCCGCAGCCTCGGCTGCGACGTGGTCGGCGAGAAGATCGAACGGCAGGACACGCTGGCGATGTTGAGCGACATGGGCGTCGCCTTCGGCCAGGGGTTTTTGCTGCACCGGCCGGAGCCGCTGGAGCAAATTGTCGTGCGCGCGGCAGGGGCAGAGACGGCCCGTAAGGCATCGTGATTCCGGATGTATCGAGATTCAGGCCGGGCCGGTTGGCCTGACCTGAATCTCAACATGTTCTATCCGGTTCGCCGCGCCGTTGATTGCGGAAACTCCAGCACTCCAGAATCGGATGGCCTGTGCTGCGCTTCCGCCACTGTTTCGATCAACAGATCGAGGGCGTCACAGGCCGTGCGGCTCGTCTCGTCATTGCCTTGCAGATAGTGATAGGCGCGTTCGAGGTGGATGCGGGCGGCTGAAAAATCGCTGGTCAATGGTCTCTCCATTATCCCACCCTAAAATACCTTGCCGGAGGCGAGGGAACGCCGGGTAAATATCCACAGGCGGCTTTTATTCAAATGCCACAGAAGGAAGGTACGGCAGTGATGCGCTGTCAGGAGAGACGCGGCCCAACTCTTTGCCATGCCGTGCCGCGCGGCTAGACTGTGCCTCCCTGTCGGAGGTGAGACCGATGATCGTCCAGGCCTGCATCAACGGCGCACGTTCGCGCGATTTTCATCCCCAGTTGCCGCTGGCCGCCGAGACGATGGCCAGCGATGCCGCCGCCTGCGTCACCGCGGGTGCCGCCGAACTGCACATCCACCCGCGCGGCGCGGATGGGCGCGAAAGCCTGGCCGCCGTCAGTGCTACCGTGCGGGCGGTACGCCAGGCCTGTCCGGGGACGCTGGTTGGCGTGTCGACGGGCGCCTGGATCGAGAACGATGTCGAGCGGACCCGCGCTGCGATCGCCGACTGGCGGGAGCTACCCGACTACGCCTCGGTCAATCTGTCGGAAGCGGATGCGCCCGCCGTGATGGTGCTGCTGCGCCAGCGTGGTGTCGGCATCGAGGCCGGGCTTGCCACGGTCGCCGACGCCGAACGCTTCGTCGGCCTTGCCGACCACGACCGGGTGCTGCGCATCCTGATCGAGATCGACATCCCAGACCTGTCGGCAGCACTTGACGAGGCGCACGGCATCGCCGCCGTGCTCGAACGCGCCGGGGTACGGCGGCCGATCCTGCTGCATGGCGTCGACGCCACCATCTGGCCCTTCGTCGCGCTTGCCCATCAAAAGCGGTGGTCGACGCGGGTTGGGCTGGAAGACGGCAAGACGCTCGCCGATGGAACGACGGCGAAGGACAATGCGGAAATCGTCGCTGCTGCCGTGGCGATTTTTCGCGGTGCGCCTGCGGTCTGAACGGCGCCTCAGTCCTGCCCGCCGACCGGTGCTGTCCAGCTGCGCAAGATGTGTTTCTGGATCTTGCCGGATGCGGTGCGCGGCAGCGCATCGGTGAGCAGGAATTCCTTCGGCACCTTGTAACGGGCGATGCGGGCGCCGCAGTGGCTTGCGAGATCAGCTGGATCGACAACACAGCCGGTTCTGACCACGACAAAGGCGCGCCCGACTTCACCCCAGCGCGCGTCGGCGACGCCGATCACGGCTGCTTCGGCGATGTCGGGATGATCGAGCAGCGCCATCTCGATTTCTGAGGGATAGACGTTCTCGCCGCCCGAGATGAACATGTCCTTGCGGCGGTCGACAAGGGTGACGAAGCCTTCCTCATCCTGCCTGGCGATGTCGCCGGTGCGGAACCAGCCATCGGCGGTGAAGGCCCGCGCGGTCTCTTCTGGCCGGCTCCAGTAGCCTGATGTGATGGAGGGGCCGGACAGCCATATCTCGCCTGGTTCTCCGGCAGCGACATCGCGGCCTTGGTCGTCGACGATGCGCAGCCCGATCGTCGGCGCCGGCAGGCCGGACGAGCCCGCCTTGCCTGCGATGCGGTCGGCTTCGATAGGCATGCCGAGCACGGTGCCGGCTTCGGTCATGCCGAAGCCGTCTACCATGCGCACACCTTGTGCCAGCCACCAGTTGATGTCTGCGGCCGGATTCGGCGCGCCGCCGGTGAAGATGGCGGTCAGCGCGGTCCAATTCGAAGGCGCAAAATCTGGATGGTCGCGCAGCATCCTGGCCATCTGCGGTACGCAGAAATAATGGGTGACGCCGAGCGCGGGATCAGCCAGGCGACGATTGGTGACGCCGGCGTCGAAGCCGGGCGAGATCAGCACCGTGCCACCCTGCAGCAGCGGCGGACGCAGGCTGGTGATGAGGCCAATGACATGGAACATCGGCGCGTCGCAGAGGAAGACGCTGGCATTGCCGACGCGTCCCAGCACGCCGAAATTGACCGCGGTGGCGAAAGCGTTGGCCTCGGTAACAATGACGCCTTTCGGCCGGCCTGATGTGCCCGATGTGTAGAGGATGATCGACGGGGCATTGCTGGCCGGCAAGGGACGGCGCGGTGCTGGCGCCTGTGCCTCGACTGCCGCCGCGAAGGCCGCGACTTCGGTCGGCACGCAGCCCTGGGGCAGCGTCATCTCAAGGGCGGTGTCGTGCAGCAGCAGCACCGGATCGCAATCGGCAAGGATCGCCTGCTGTTCGGCATTGGCGAGCCGCCAGTTGAGCGGCACGAAGATGGCGCCGAGCCGCATCGCTGCCTGCTGCAGGACAACCAGGTCTGCGCTGTTGCGGGCAAGCGTGGCGATGCGTTGTCCCGGCTCGATGCCGTAGCCTGCTTGGAGGACGCCGACGGCACGCTGGATAGCCTCGTCGAGCGCCGCGTAGGTCCAGCGCTGGCCGGATGCCAGGTCGACACAGGCAATGCGATCCGGCTGCGTCCTGGCGTGCAGGGCCACGGGATCCGATGTCGTCCAGGCCGGCATTCGCATCTCCTCCCAGATTGCGTCAGCGATTTGTCGCGTCACCTTGCCTTGTCGTAAGCGCCGAGACCGGGCTTGTAGCTCTTCTCGTCGATGAACTGGCGGATACCTTCCTTGCGGCCGTCATTGTCGTAGGAATTGGCCGCCTCCTGTGCCCGCACCAGATAATCCTCGGCATTGTCATAGGTCATTTCGGCGACGCGGCGGATGGCGTCCTTGGTCGCCTTGAGGGCAATGGGATTCTTCTTCAGCAAGATGGTCGCGACCTCGGTGACGCGCGCCTTCAGGTCCGCCAGCGGCAGGCTTTCATTGACCAGCTTCCAGGCGGCGGCCTTCCTGCCGTCGATGAGTTCGCCGGTCAGCGCATGGTACATGGCGTCGCGCATCGACAGGAGGTCGACCACAACCTTGGTGGCGCCGCCGCCGGGCAGGATGCCCCAGTTGATCTCGGACAAAGCGAATTGCGCCTCGTCGGCGGCGAAGGCGAGGTCGCAAGCGAAAAGCGGGCCGTAGCCGCCGCCAAAGCACCAGCCATTGACCATGGCGATGGTCGGCTTGCCGTACCAGCGCAGGCGGCGCCACCAGCCATACGCTTCGGACTGCGCCTTGCGGATGGCGCCAAGCCCCCTGGCTTCGGTCTCGCGAAAGTACTCCTTGAGGTCCATGCCCGCCGACCAGGCGCTGCCTTCGCCTGATAGCACCAGCACGCCGACATCGTCGCGGAACTCAAGCTCGTCGAGAACCTCCATCATGCGCCGGTTGAGCGCCGGGTTCATGCAATTGCGCTTGTCCGGCCGGTTGAAGCGCACCCAGGCAATGCCGTTCTCGACATCGAAGGCAACGGTCTCTTCGGTCATGGTCAGGTCCTCTCGTTCCGTCTGACAAATTGCTATGTAGCATAGCTATCGTATTTGCTATGTCGCATAGTCTTTTTTGCTTGACAAGAGGGGATGTTCGTGGCGATCGGTTGAAGCATGGAAAAGACCCGGCTCCGCACCAGTCCCGAAGACGCGCTCGACGCGCAGATCGGTTATAATCTGAGGCGCGCCTCAGCCTTGGCCTTGAATGATTTCGCCGTCGAGATGACTGACGCGGCGCTGCGCCCGGTCACCTACGCCATGCTGGCGCTGATCGACGAGAAGCCCGGCATCCGCGCCGCGGAGCTGTGCCGCCTGCTCGGCATGAAGAGCGCCAACATGGCGCCGCTGCTCGCCGAACTGGAAGAACGCGGACTGGTTGAGCGCGACGATCATGCCGAAGACGGACGCGTGCAGGTGCTCGCCCTGACGCAGGCGGCCAGGGAGGCCATGCCGGGATGGCGGCAACAGGTTCGCCGGCACGAGGACCGGTTCCTCCACAGGCTGACAAAAAAGGAGCGGGCGACGCTGCTTCGGTTGCTGCGGCTGATCTGGATGGACGAAGACTGAGGGGGCGGCCTACTTGGTTTCCTCGTCGGGCGCCGAAAGTCGCAGCAGCAGGGCGAAGAGCGCAATCACCGGTGGAATGACGAAGCACCATACATTGGCGAAGGCAAAGCCAAGTGCAGCGGCGGCGCAGCCGACAGCGAACACGGCGACCGCCAGTGCCATGCGCCGCAGGCGGGCGATCAGGGCAGGGCGGGTCTCCGGAGCCACGCCGCCGATGAGATCACCAATGTCGAGCATGATCTGGGTGGTGGTGCCGGTCATCAGTGTCGATGGCGGTGCGGCCGCGAGATGGACACGGTGCACCGCATTCTGGATCGCCATCGCGGCGACCAGCGCCATGCCGGTGACAATCGCGGCCGCGCCGTCGCCACTTGCGAAGGGACCAAAGCGGATCGCCAGCGCAGCACCAATGACGAGCAGCGCCAGTTTGGCCGCCAGCAGGACCCCGAGCGCCGGCAGCCCCCGCCTGCGCAAGCGCTCACCGGCGAGCCGGGTCAGGATGACGACGACGCAGAAGACCGGCAATGCCAGCAGCTTCGCCAGAACGCCCGAAATGCCGAGCACCAGCGAGGCGCCCAGCGTGACGAAATTTCCCGTCACATGCGCGGTGAACAGGCCTTGTAGCGCCAGGAACCCCGCCGTATCGACATAGCCGCCATTGAGGCTCAGCAGCAGTGGCAGCGTGGGTTTCATGGCGGCATCTCCAGTGACGGGCCTGGGATACCGTCTCATATCTCGGCGAGCCGTTCCATCATCTCGCCGCGAGTTGATCGTCTGTCGCGGGGTAGCGCATCATGCGACGGCCCGCGGCGCAGAACACCCTTCACCCCAGAATGATCTGGATCGCCTTGTCGACTACCGGATGCAGCCCACTCGCCTGGAAGGACAGCCGGTTGCCGGAGCCGACATTGCTGGTCATGGCGATGGTCAGGCTCGACTCCGGATCGTGCAGCATGACGGCGACGTAGCCGGGGATGCTGCCCTGGTGGCCGTAGAAGGCGCGGTCGGCGTAGGCGCTCTGGAACATGCCGGCGCCCGTTTCGCGCATGCGTGTGCCGGGGAAACTTGCCGGCACGCGGTGTTCGAACATCTCGGAGAAGAATGGCGGCGACAGCAGTTTGCCGGAGAACAGGCCGCGTATGAAGCTCACCATGTCGGACGGCGTCGACACCATGTCGCCGCAGCCATAGGCGGCGCCGAACGGGAAGGAATCCGAAGAATCCTGCAACGCATCGGAGTAGGGCAGCACGCCGTCCATGCGCCACATCTCGCCGCCCGAGGCGATGTCGGTGGGCGCGTTCGCCGCCGGCGGCGGCCGGTGGTAGTAGCCGCGCACCATCGATTTTTCCGGGAAGGCTTCGGTGGCCGGCGACCAGGTATTCTCCAGGCCGAGCGGCTGCAGCACCGCGCTTCTGACATAGCCGCCCAGCGACTGGCCGGAGACGGCCTCGATCACCATGCCGGCCAGCACAAAGCCGGTGTTGTTGTAGACGGCGGGTCCGCCTGGCGCTTTCTGCTTGTCGGAGGCGAAGGCGATGTCGACCAGCTGCTGCGGCGTCCATTGCCGGCTTGGGTCCATCGGAATGTAATATTCGAACTCCGGCAGGCCGCTGCGGTGGTTGATCAGCTGGCGCACCGAAATCTCCTTGGCGCCCGGCAGGTCGGGAAACCAGGAGGCGATCGGCGCGCCGAGATCGAGCTTGCCGTCCTGGGCAAGCTTGACCAGGGCGGCGGCAACGAAGGTCTTGGTGCAACTGCCCATCTTGAACAGCCGGTCGGGCGAGACGGCAACGTCATGTTCCCGATCGGCGAGGCCGGCGGTGACGGCGGTTGGCGTCGCGCCGTTCAGCTCGTAGGCAAGCGAGGCGCCCACCGCGCCGTCGGTGAGATAGGTCTTGAGGAGGGCGTTCAGGTCTTCACGCATGGATTCTGCTTTCGCCTCTAAATCGCTGGTTCTATACATGTCGGTGCACCCTCGGGTCGAGCCCGAGGGCAGGGTCGCCAAGCTTCACTCCGCCATATCGACCGCAGCAAAGTTCTGCCGGCCGAACGGGTCGAGCACGTAGTTGAGCACGCTCTTGCGGATCGGGATCGCCACCACCGAATGGGCGATCGGCGCCACCGGCACCTCGACCTTCAGGATCGCCTGCGCCCTGGCGTAGATGTCGGCGCGCTTTTTCGGATCGGCGGCGACGCGGCCGTCCTGCAGCAGCTTCTCGAAGGCCGGATCGCACCAGCGCGAGCGGTTGGAACCGCCCTTCACGCCGTCGCAGGAGAGCAGATAGCTCAGCATGTTGTCGGGGTCGCCATTGTCGCTGCTACCACCAAGCAGGTAGGCGTCCTGCTCTCCCGCCGCGGTGCGCTTGAGGTATTCGCCCCATTCGAAGCTGACGATCTCGGCCTTGACGCCGACTTTTGCCCAGTCGGCCTGGATCATCTCGGCCATACGCTTGGCGTTGGGGTTGTAGGGTCGCGACACCGGCATCGCCCACAGGCTGATTTTCAGGTCGCTCTCGTGGCCGGCTTCCTTCAGCAGTTTCTTGGCGCCGTCCGGATCATAGTCGATGCCGGCGTCGGTGACGGCGCCGATCTGCGCCGGCGGCACGACGCTGCCGGCCACCGTGCCGGCGCCGGCATAGACGGCGTCGACGATCGCCTTGCGGTCGATGGCCTTGGCCAGCGCCATGCGCACACGGACATCGCCAAGCGGCTGGTGCTCGACATTGAAGCCGAGAATGCCGATGTTCTGGCCCTTGAGGTCGAGCACGGTGATATTGGGGTCGGTGCGCAAATCGGCGACGGCGCTTGGCGGCGGCGGGGCGGCGACCTGGCACTCATTGGCCTTGAGGCGCTCGACGCGCGTGGTCGGCTCGGGCGTGATGGCGAAGACCAGCGTGTCGATCTTCGGTGCGCCGCGCCAGTAGTCCTTGTTGGCGGCGTAGCGGACTTGGCTGTCAGGGACATAAGCCTGCAGCACGAACGGGCCGGTGCCGACCGGTTCAGAGTCGATCAGTTCCGGCGTGCCGGCGGCCACCATCTTCTCGGTCTGCTCCAGCGACAGGATGGAGAGATAGTCGAGCGCAATGCCGGGCAGGAAGGTGACGTTGGCCGCTGTCAGGGTGAAGCGCACCGTGTAATCGTCGACCTTGTCGACCTTTTCGATCAGCGTGCCCATGCCCAGCGCATTGAAGTACTCGTAAGCGCCGCCGCCGAGCTTGTGGTAGGGATTGTTGGCGTCTCGCTGACGGTTGAAGGTGTAGAGCACGTCGTCGGCGTTGAAATCGCGCGAGGGCGTGAAATGGTCGTTCGACTGGAATTTCACGCCGTGCCTGAGATGGAAGGTGTAGGTCTTGCCATCGGCTGAGACATCCCAGCTTTCGGCCAGCGCCGGACCGACTTCTGTCGTGCCAGGCTTGAACTCGACCAGCCGGTTGAAAATCGTCTTGGCGGCGGCGTCCATGGTGGAATCGGCGATGCCGATCGCCGGGTTGAAGGTCTCGGGATTGGCTTCCGAGCAATAGACCAGGGTTTTGGCGTAGGCCTGTCCGCCGAGAAGGACGGACGAGGCCAGCAGGGACGAGGTAAGGACTGCGCGCAGAACGGTGGATTTCATCGCAAACGCTCCTGATGACACTTTATGGTTGAGGGAAGGGCAGGCCGGTGAATTTCATGGCGTCGCCGCCGCGGTGATGAAGCGATCGGGAGCTAGCGCCGCAGAAGTGACGCCGCGTGCCGCGAGATCGTCGGGCAGGGGCTGGCCGCGCAACAGCGCCGAACCCAGCCGCGCGAGCGTCAGCGACACCTGGAAACCGTAGCCGCCCTGACCGCCGAGCCAGAAGAAGCCGGGCAGCCGCGGGTCGAAACCGACGACCGGCGTGCGGTCGGGCGAAAAGGTGCGCAGGCCCGCCCAGGGCGTCGACGGACGGTCGATGCGCAGCGATGTCGCCTGTTCGATGCGGTCGACTGCGATGGCGACGTCGATGTCTTCCGGATAGGCGTCGCAGGGTTCGGAATCGGTTTCGTCGGCGAGCGAGCCGATCAGCCTGCCGGCATCCGGCTTGAAGTAGAATTGTTCGTGCAGGTCGACCACCAGCGGCCAGGCGCTGATGTCCGTGCCGGCGGGCGGATCGAACAGGAAGGCGGTGCGGCGCTTGGGCCGGAAGCCGAGGGCGGAGAGACCGGCCAGTCCGGCGACGACATCGACCCAGGCGCCGGCGGCGTTGACGACGATGTCGGCCTGATAGGCGCCGGTATTGGTGGTGATGTAGAAGCCGTTTGCGACGCGGGAAATCTCCAGCACTTCCTCGCCGGTGCGGATGATGCCGCCGCCGGCCTTCGCTGCCGAGGCTGAAGCCGCCAGCATTTTTGCCGTGTCGACATCCAGCGCGCCGGGTTCATGCACGCCGCCGCAGGTGGTTGCCGTGGCGATGACCGGCACCAGTGCGGTGACTTCCGTAGCCGACAGGCGCCGCACGCTGGGCACCAGCGCCTGCATCTCCGCCGCCATGCGGTCGACGGCAGCATTGTCCTCGACGCCGCCGACATGCAGCGCGCCGCGCCGGTGCGCGGCAAAGCCGCCGTCGACGATTTGCGGCCGGCTGGCCAGCGACAGCGCCCGCACCAACGCATTGCCGTAGGTTTCGGAAAACAGCGCCGCCGAGCGGCCGCTGGCGTGGTAGCCGAGATGCGGCTCGCGCTCGATCACGATGACCTCGGCCCAGGGCTGCACGGCCGCCGCCAGCGAGAGGCCGGCAATGCCGCCGCCGATGACGACGACTTTCTGGGGGGACTTTGACTGCATCCCCTAGGGGTAGAAATAATTTCGTATCCAGTCAATATTTAGCGTATAAGAAAATTGTTGATGTTGTTGATGGCAGCAGGGAGTTGGACTACCTAGGAATGACAGGCGGCTCGATGGGCCGCGCAACGGAGCTGACGATGTCGGAGCAACCGAACCTCGGTGATTGCCTGCGCGGCTTGAGGAAGACGCATGGCTGGACCTTGCAGGAGGTCAGCACGCTGACCGGCGTCGCGGTGTCGACGCTGTCCAAGGTCGAGAACGACCAGATGTCGCTGAGCTACGACAAGCTGCTGCAGATCTGCGAGGGGCTGGGCATCCATGTCACCGAACTGCTCAGCGGCGACCGCAAGCAGCCATCGGCGCGCACGCGGCGTTCGGTGACCTCGCAGTCCAACACGCTGCGCCAGCTGACCCGCAACTATGATTACCGCTATCTGGCGACCGACCTTGTGCGCAAGCGCATGGTGCCGATCCACGCCTTTGCGCGCGCCCGCACGCCGCAGGAGTTCGGCGCGCTGACCAGGCATGCCGGCGAGGAATTCCTGATCGTGCTCAAGGGCGAGATCGAGCTGCACACCGACCAGTATGCGCCGGTGCGGCTGAAACAGGGCGAAAGCGTCTACATCGATTCCACCATGGGCCATGCCTATTTGTCGGTGGGCGAAGGCGACGCCGAGATGCTGTGCGTCTGCTCGGGCGACGAGCCGGATATGGAAGGCACTCTGCTGAGTGTGCTGGAGACGGTGGAAGGGTAGGGGGCGGGCCCTGACATTCCCGACGTTTGCGCCGCCCCTCATCTGGCTGCCGCCATCTTATCCCCGTGAACGGGGAGAAGGGCGCTCCTATCGACGGGCGGCGCTGGCTTCAACAATTGAGCGGCTCCACTACAGCACAACAGCCCGCCCCATTCCTCGCCGAACCGCCTCGCAATAGGCGAGGTCGGCCGCAACCATGTCCTCCATGGCGACGCCCATGGCCTTGTAGACGGTGACCTGATCGGCGCTGACCCGTCCCGGCCGCAGCCCAAGCAGCATGTCGCCGAGCTCGGTTCCGGTTTTCGGGTCAATGCCCGCCAGTTCGCAGGAACCGACCGGCGTTGGGGCAAAGGCGTCTCTGGTCTCGACGAACAGGCTGGCCCGGCTGACAAGCTCGACCGGCAACTCGCCGCCGGGCGGGGCGACGCCGACCGATGAGACGTGGGTGCCGGGCCGCACCCAGTCGGCCGAGATCACGGGCTGGTAGGAATGTGTGGCAAGGCAGACGACGTCAGACGAGCGCACCGCGGCCTCGATATCGGCGACTGCAACGACACCCGGATGCTCAGCGGCAAGTGTTTGCGCATCTGAAAACTCCTTCGAGACGACGCGGATTTCGGCGAAGTCGCGCACCAGCGGCAGAAGATGCAGATGCTGGCCGGCCTGCACGCCGGCCCCGACCACCGTCGCGACCTTGGCGTCGCGGCGGGCGAGTTCACGCACCGAGAGCACGGCGGAGCCGGAGGTGCGCACGGCGGTGATATAGGTGCCATCCATGACGCAGACCGGCATGCCCGTCCCAGGGTCGAACAGATGGATGGTGGCGAGGTGGCTGGGGATGCCTTTGGCGATGTTGCCCTCGAAGACGTTGACGATCTTCACCGTAAGATGCATGCCCGCCGTCCAGGCAGGCATCGCCAGCGAATAGCCGGCCTGCGGAATGTCGAGCTGCGGCCGTGCCGGATTGACGACCTTGCCGCCGGACAGCGCCTTGAAGCCGCCGGCGAGCGCGTCGAGAAGCTGGCGCAGGTCGATGCAGGTTTTCACCTCGGCCTCGCTCAGGATGAGCACGGGCGTGTCGCCCTTGGCCTGGGCGCTGCGGGAGGTCGATAGAACCGATGTCATGGGATCCGCTTTCGTTGTCTGTTGCACGACAACGGTATTGCGATCCATCTGCGTGATGAAATATATTGTTTTCGTTATTTTAGCGTGACTATCACGCTTATTCCGGTTCAGAAGTGTGAATCCTGAAATGAACGATCTCGACCGCATCGACCGCTCGCTGCTGCGTTTGTTGCAGGAGGACGGCCGCCGCACGACGCTCGATCTGGCACGGCGGGTCGGCCTGTCGCCGACCGGAGCGGCGCAGCGGGTCAAGCGGCTGTTCGCCGAAGGGTTCATCCGCGCGGTGCGCGCTGTGCTCGATCCGGCCAAAATCGGACAGGCGCAACTCGTCTTCATCGAAGTGCGGCTCGACCACACCGCGCCGCATGTCTTCGACCGCTTCGCCGAGGCGGTTCTGCGGGCTCCGGAGATCATCGAGTGCCACATGGTGATCGGCGGCTTCGACTATCTGGTCAAGGCGCGCATCGCCGACATGGCGATGTTCCAGGATTTTCTGCAGCGCGTCATCCTGCCGCTGCCCGGGGTGCGGGAAACGCACACCTACGCCTCGATCGCCAATGTGAAGCCCGACGCCTTGCTGCCGATCTAGACCGGCGGCCTTTCTCCGGCATCGAGCAGCCACTGCCGCACGGCCTGCGTCGGCTCGGGATGGCGCTGCTTTCTCGGCATCACGACATAAAAATCCTGCGTGCCGCGCATTTCACCGCTGACCGGCTGAACCAGCCGGCCGGCGGCGAGGTCGGCGGCGACGAGAAAGCGGCTGGCCAGCGCTATGCCCTGGCCGGCGATGGCCGCGTCGATGGCGAGGCCCGTCTGGTTGAAGCGCATGCGTTTCAGCTCGGTCGTCATCTTCAGGCCGACTGCCTTTTCCATGAATTCCGGCCACAGATTGTGCGCATCGTGCAGCAGGACGTGATGCTGGATTTCGGTGGCCGCGATCTCGGCCGTGCCGTGTGGCAGCAGGGCCGAGCTGCAGACGGCGATGATCTGTTGGGGAAACAACAGGTCGACCATCAGGCCGGCGCCGAAGGGCGGCCGGCCTTGCCGCACCGCGATGTCGACACCGTCGACCTGGAAGCTCGACAGGCTCTCGCTGGCCAGCACGCGCAGGTCGACCAGCGGATTGTAAGTCACAAAATCCTGCAGCCTGGGGATCAGCCATTTGGTGGCGAAGGTCGGCGTCACGCTGATCGTCAGCCGCGCCGGTTCGGGACGAAGCAGCAGCGTCGCCTCCGAGATCAGGTCGAAGGCGCGGCGGATGTTGGGGACATAGGCGCGGCCCTCATCGGTCAGCGCCAGCCCGCGCGGCAGCCGCTCGAACAGCTTTGTGCCGAGATCGGCCTCCAGCCCGCGAATGTGCTGGGCGACCGCCCCTTGCGTGACGTTCAGCTCTTCGGCCGCGATGCGGAAGTTGAGATGGCGCGCCGAGGCCTCGAAGGCGCGCAGCGCATTCAACGGCGGCAGGCTGAGGAAGGCTTCGGGCATGCAGGAGTTTTTCTACAGGTTGATTTCAGGCATTCTGGTTCGAACCGGCAGGGAAAACCAGCTATATCAACGCTCAACTCCCGAAAACACCGCTTGCGGTGCCTGCCAACCCTGAGAGGAAAATCCAATGAGTGTAGAAAAAGTAGCTGTGGTCGTGGCCGGCGGCAGCGGCATGGGTGCGGCGGCGGCGAAGCGGCTGGCGGCGGACGGCTTCAAGGTTGCCATCCTGTCGTCCTCGGGCAAGGGCGAGGCGCTGGCTGGGGAATTGGGCGGGCTCGGCGTCACCGGCTCGAACCAGTCGAACGACGATCTGCAGCGCCTAGTCGATTTGACGCTCGATCGCTATGGCCGCATCGACGTGCTGGTCAACAGCGGCGGCCATGGGCCGCGCGCCCCGATCCTGGAAATCACCGACGAGCAGTGGCACACCGGCATGGACGTCTACCTGCTCAACGTCATCCGGCCGGTGCGCATCGTGGCACCGCAGATGGTCAAGCAGAAGGGCGGCGCCATCATCAACATCTCGACGGCCTGGGTGGTCGAGCCGAGCCCGATGTTCCCGACGTCCGCCGTGTTCCGCGCCGGCCTTGCCGCCTACACCAAGATCTTCGCCAACACCTATGCCGCCGACAATGTGCGCATGAACAATGTGCTGCCCGGCTGGATCGACAGCCTGCCGGCCACCGAAGAACGCCGCGACAGCGTGCCGATGCAGCGCTACGGCACCTCGGAAGAGATCGCCGCGACCATCGCCTTCCTGGCGTCGGAAGGCGCCGGCTACATCACCGGCCAGAACATTCGTGTCGACGGGGGCATCATCCGCGCTATTTGAGGGCGTCGGCCGAGAGGTCGATTCTGACCTCTCGGCTCAAGGAGCAAGAAATGCGGCTTTTGATACTCGGCACCGGCTGGATGGCGCAGGAACATGCGCGGCGCTTCAGCGCCATCGAGGGCGTCGACATTGTCGGTGCCGTCGATGTCGACCCGGCGCGCGTCGGCGAATATGCCGACAGCTTCAAGATCGCCAATCGCTTCACCTCGCTGGAGGCGGCGCTGGAATGGGGCGCTTTCGATGCGGTGGCCAATGTCACGCCGGACCGCATCCACCACCCGACCACCATGGCGCTGATTGCCGCCGGCAAGCCGGTGCTGTGCGAGAAGCCGCTGGCCGAAAATTTTGGCAAGGCCACCGAGATGGCTGACGCCGCTGAGGCCGCCGGCATCGTCAACATGGTGAACCTGACCTATCGCAATGTCGCCGCACTGCAAAAGGCCCGCCAGATGGTGCAGGCGGGCGAAATCGGCACGGTCAGGCATGTCGAAGCGTCCTATCTGCAAAGCTGGCTGGTGTCGAAATTCTGGGGCGACTGGCGCACCGATCCGAAATGGCTGTGGCGGCTGTCGCGCGGCCACGGCTCGAATGGCGTGCTCGGCGATGTCGGCATCCACATCCTCGATTTCGCCAGTTACGGCGCCGCGCTCGACATCGACCATGTCTTCTGTCGTCTGCGCGCCTTCGACAAGGCGCCTGATAACCGCATCGGCGAATACGGGCTCGACGCCAATGACAGCTTCGCCATGACGCTGGATTTTTCCAACGGTGCCTTCGGCGTGGTGCATGCCAGCCGCTGGGCATCAGGCCATCTCAACGAGCTGCGCCTGCGCATCTATGGCGATAAAGGCGGCATCGAGGTGGTGCACAATCTCGACGGCTCGGTGCTCAAGGCCTGCGTCGGCGAGAATGTCGAGAACGCCAAATGGGAAGAGCTCGACGCCGGCACGGTGGCGACCAACTACCAGCGTTTCGTCGATGCGGTGCGAACTGGCGTGCAGGCTGAACCGTCGTTCCGACACGCCGCTGAGTTGCAGAAGGTGCTCGATCTGGCCGTCGTCTCGGACGAGAAGCGTGCCGAGCTGCGGGCAAGTGCGGATACGCAGTAGGCTTGGGTTCCGCGAGGCGCTGCCAATCTCGCGGCCAACGCGCAATTCTTTCAATCATTTCTTGAAATGAGGATTGGCCGTTTCGTGATTTGATGGCGTCGGAGAACAGGGGAGACGCCATTGACCGATTTCATCGGACTGCCGAAAGCCGAAGTGCACATCCACGTAGAGGGCTGCTTCGAGGCCGATGATGTGATCAGGAACTGCGAGGAAGCCGGCATTCCGCTGCGTGCACCGCGCGACAGGCTCTTCGAAGCTCATGACCTCAAGAGCTTCCTCGAGATGCTCGACTGGCTGTGCGGGACGTTCCGGACGCGCGAGCAACTCGCCACCACGGCCTACAAGTTTGCACAGCGCATGGGTCGAAGCGGTGTGCGTTACGCCGACGTCATCGTCAACCCGACGCATTGGCCGCATTGGCATGGGAATATCCCAGGGATGATCGACGCATTCGATGCTGGTTTCGCGGCCGCCGAGCAGGACGGACACCCGCCGGTCGGGCTTTGCGTCAGCCTGCTTCGCACCCAGTCGGCGTCGGATGCGATCGAGCTGGTCGAGTTGCTGAGCGAAATCAGACACAAGCGCGTCGTTGCCCTGTCGATCGACGGGAACGAAGCGGCCGCCGGCCGCACCGGCCCGCGCTTCGCCGAAGCGTTTCGCCGTGCCGGCGCGGCAGGCTTGCGGCGCACCGTTCATGCGGGCGAGTCGAGCGGCCCGGAAGGTGTTCGCGACGCGATCGAACTGCTTGGCGCCGACCGCATCGACCACGGCGTGCGGGCGATCGAAGACCCGGACCTTGTCGACCTGCTGGCGCAGAAGCAGATTCCCCTAGGCGTCTGTCCGATCTCCAACGTGGCGCTCGGCGTGTATCCGTCGCTTGCCGAACATCCGCTCGACGCTCTGCGCAAGGCCGGTGTCCCCGTCTCGATCAACACCGACGATCCGACGCTGCTCGACACCACCCTCGAAGCATCCTATGCCGCCTGCGCCGAGGCCTTCGGCTGGGACGGCGAAACCATCCGCCAACTTGCCGCCACGTCAGTGCACGCGAGCTACGCCGACCCTGCGCTGAAGGCACAGATATTGGCCGATCTGGCAGCCTGGCGGAGCTAGAGCGATCCAGCCAGATACGCGTCATTCCGGCAGGACGCGTGTCTGTAGTCTTGTTACGCGGTCAGGGCTTCTGGCTGTTCGAAAAGCGCATGAAGCTCGGAGGCTGGCATTGGGCGGCCAAAGAACCAGCCCTGGACATCCGTGCAGCCATTCTCTCTGACCAGCCTGTACTGGTCCTCGGTCTCGACGCCTTCGGCTGTCGTCGTCATGCCGAGCGTGGTGCCGAGTTCGGCGACGGCCTTGACGATCGCCCGGCTTTCGCTGCTCTCGCACATCAGGCTGACGAAGCTGCGGTCGATCTTGATGCGGTTGAACGGGAACGACCTGAGATAGCTCAGCGAGGAATAGCCGGTGCCGAAATCGTCCATTGCTATGGAGATGCCGAGGTCGCGCAGGCCGTGCAGCGTGTTTAGCGTGTTTTCGTTGTTCGCCAGCAGCACCGACTCGGTGATCTCCAGCTCGAGCCGCGACGGCAGCAGCTCCGACGCCGCGAGCGCCGCGGCAACCTGAAGCGACAGCCCCTGCTGTTTGAACTGGGCCGGCGAGAGATTGACCGCGACCTTGACTGGCAGGGGCCATTTCGCGGCGTCGGTACAGGCACGCCGCAGGATCCACTCGCCAAGCGCGTCGATGACGCCCGTCTCCTCGGCCAGTTGGATGAACTCCGACGGCGGCAGCAGGCCGAGGCGCGGATGGTTCCATCGCACCAGCGCTTCGAAGCCGGTGAGTTGCGAGGTCTTTGCGTCGTGCAGCGGTTGATAGTGCAGGACGAACTGTTCTTTTTTCACGCCGAGTGCCAGCTCGGATTCGAGTTGGCGCCGCTCCTGCAGTCTCGCGTCCATTCCTGGCTCGAACGACCTGCAGGTCCCGCGGCCTTCCATCTTGGCCTTGTACAAGGCAAGGTCGGCATTGCGAATAAGGGTTTCAGAATTTTGCCCGTCGTCGGGGAAGACGGCGATGCCGATGCTGCCGCCGATGTTGATCTTGTGGCCATGGATGGAGAATTCGTCGGACAGGGCATGAATGACGCGGCTTGCCAGCACGCCGGCCTCGTCGTTACCGTCGAGCAGGAGCTGAAGGATGACGAACTCGTCCCCACCAATTCTCGCCACCATGGCGGTTTCGCCGGCATGGTGTTTCAACCGCTTCGCCACCGCACCGAGCAGCTCGTCGCCGACCGGATGGCCGAGCGTGTCATTGACCGGCTTGAAACGGTCGAGGTCGACGCAGTGGACGGCCAGCTTCTCGCCGTCCCTGAGGCTTCTCAATGCCTCGTCCATCGTTTCAGCCAGCAGGCCTCGGTTGGGCAGGCCGGTGAGAATGTCATGCGTGGCCAGGTGCTGGATCTCGGCGGTGCGTTCCTCGACCCGCCGCTCCAGGGTCTCGGCTGCCTCGACCTGCATCGTCATCGTCCGCCCGATCGCATACCAGCAGGCCAGCGCCAGCAGCGTGACCACCGCGACCGCCGCATAACCGGCCAGTTCGAATTCACGCACGGACTGGACGTCCAGGTTACTGTCGAACCGGCTGTTGGGGAAACCGGCCCAGAGACGCCATGCACTCCTGGGATCGTTGAGCGAGAGCGGGATGACTTCGGAATAGATCAGATTGGGGTCGGCCGCCGTGAAGGCACGGGAATCCGCCGCGAGCGCCGTCGACATCTTGTGCTGGTCGGATTCAAAGCCGTAGCCTGAATTGACGATGACATAGTCGCTGCTCGGCAACAGTTTGCGCAGCGCCGAGGTAAGCATGATCGCCGAGACGGAGCCGCGCAAGCTGCCATCCCCGCCGAAGACCGGGACCGAAAGGATGAAACCGGAGCGGTCCGCGTCATTGCCGGTGTGGATGAAATCGGTGTTGTCGCAGGTGATGAGCTCCTTCGTGCCGATAATCGGCACGTTGAGCCCGTCGATGGCGTTTGAATTCGGATAGTTCGTCTTCAGCCAGGCGAGCTGCTTTGCCAGTTCGTGGTATTCATAGGTCTCGATCTCCTCGGGGGGGCGGACCAGGGCATTCTGGTCCAACTTTCCGGGCTTCGCGTCCGCGGCGACCTCGGATCTCGCCTTGGCATTCACGATCAGCTGGTCGAATTGGAGGATCGGCTCCTCGAGCTTGCCGGTCACCGCATCGAAGCGGTCCGGGTTGAAATCCAGCGGCAGGAAGTAAACCTCGGAAATGGAGACGTTGTTGGCGAGGTTGTTGTAGATCTGCTGGATTGTCGCGCGGCCTTCGTCGCCCAGATTGGTGCCATGCCGGTCGAGGTTTTGGACGCTGGGCAGATAGGTCAAGGTCCGCACATTTTCATAGACGGCCCGCAAGGCGTCTTCGACGGTCTTGGCTGTCGCTCTGGAAGCGGCCTGGGAATTCTCGAGATAGCGCTCCTTGGCCAGCGCGAAGTTTCGCTGGGCATCGATATGCAACGCCGCCAGCGTCGCCGCGCCGGTCAACATGATAACAACAAATCCGGCCGCTCGCCTGAATGCGTTCATCAGCGCCCCACCATCGAGTGACGAGGATTACCGGAAAGCGGTTTAGGAAGCGCTAATGGGATATGTCTCTCTTTACCGGTCCCAAGCGTTGCGGCGCATCAAATCCGGCAAATCCAGAACCCTTTCTTTCGCCGGCGGACAGGCCAAACGAGCAAGGCGGTTCAGTTCGCTGGCGCTGCCTGCTGGTCGGCGTCGGTCAGCGTTTGCAGGAAGGCGACGATGTCGTCGATCTCGGGATCGGTGAGAGCTGGCTTGTTGCCGGGCTTCTTGCCGAAGGGCGGGTCCTGATTGAGGTTGACCCAGTAAGCCTTTGGCAAATCGGCGTTTTGCCGGACCGTGCCGTCGGTGTTTCTCGGGTACCAGCGGCCGGGATCGGTGTCGCGCGTCGCGTAGAAGGCGACCGCGTCGCGCAAGGTGTGGAAAGTGCCATTATGGAAGAAACTTTTGCGCACCGCCACGTTGCGCAGCGTCGGCGTGCGGAACAGGCCGCAGTAGTCAGCCCGGCTTTTGAAGTCCGTCCTGAGCGGGCCGCATAGGCCGAGATCGACATAGGCGGGGTCGGCATTGGCGGGAATCGCCCTGTTGCGTGGCACGGCAATGGCGATCAGGCCGAAATCGGTGAATTGCGGCGGTTCGCCATCATTGGCCGGTTCGCTCAGATGGCAGCTGGCGCAATTGCCCTTGGCCGCGTCCTCGAACAGCGCGCGGCCGCGCAATTCCTGCGGCGACAGCGTCGCCTTGCCGGCGAGGAAAGCGTCGTAGCGGCTGGAATAGGGATAGAAGTCGGGCGCACTCTGCTCGAAGGTCCCAAGCGCCTCGGCGGCGGCGTCGAGGGCGTCGTCCGGACGGTCGAACACCTGATCGCCGAACGCGGCCTTGAAGTCGTCGGCATAGGCGGCCTTGCGCAAGGCGGCGGTGACGGCGGCGGCATCCTTGTTGGCCATCTCGAACGGCGACAGCAGCGGGATCTTCGCCTGATCGCTGCCGCGGTCGGCACGGCCGTCCCAGGTCAGGCCGCCGGTTGGACCATTGTCGACGCTCTCGTCGCCCTCATCCTCCGAATCGTAGAAATGCTCGGTGAAGGCCGGCGCGGCCTGCAAATAGCGAAGCGAGGGCACGGCACGCAGTCCGGGCTGGTCGAGATGCGGCCCGCCCATTTCGACGGGTGCCGCCGAGGCCGGGCCGAAGGCATGGTGCGGGTCGTGGCAGGACGCGCAGGCCTGCTTGCCGGACGCAGACAGCGCCGGGTCGAAGAACATTTTTCGACCAAGCGTGGTCAGGGCGGCGGCGCGTGCGAAGGCATCCGCCCGCGACATCGGCCCGGGATGGACACTGCCGGTTCCGGCGCGAACAAGGGTTGCCGGCAGGGTCACGGCAAAGCTAAATATCGATGCTGCAGCGGCCGCGATCATCAGGCTTTTCCATCGTCCTGTCGTCATGGGCTCAATCCGGTTTGCCTGGGAATTAGGTGCGCACTGCAACGGATTGATGACTGGTCCATCCGCTCACGCAACCGTGTTCGCCGGCAGCGCAGATGTCACAAAGGTGACAAGGCATCGACTTAGCCTTTGCAGCCATGGCCGTTGCCCCCAGCCATGCATTGCCCCTCTAGCCATCACCCCAGCCATGAGGACTTCCCATGACGCGGCCTTTTATCTCCCTTTGCCTCGCCAGTACGGCCCTGGCATCCTTCGCCAGCGCGGCCATGGCCGCACCGCCCGGCTACGACAAGATCGACACCGTCGTCGTCATCTACGCCGAGAACCGCAGCTTCGATAATCTCTATGGCGGCTTCCCCGGCGCCAACGGCCTGGCCAATGTCTCGGCCGACCAGGCGCGCCAGCTCGACCGCGACGGCAAGCCGCTTACGGAATTGCCGCCGGCCTGGGGCGGGCTGACCGCCAAGGGCGTGACGCCGCCGGTCACCGAGGCGCAGTCGGCGCATCTCACCAATGCCAGCTTCGCCATCGACGATGCCAGCGGCTTCAACGAGAAGACCTCGGTCATCACGCGCGACCTCTGGCACCGTTTCTATCAGGAGCAAATGCAGATCGACGCGGGCAAGAACGACAAGTTCGTCGCCTGGGCCGATTCCGGCGGCCTGGTGATGGGCCATTATGACGGATCGGTGCTGCCGATGTGGGCGGTGGCGAAGAAATACGTTCTGGCCGACAATTTCTTCCAGGGCGCCTTTGGCGGCTCCTTCCTCAACCATTTCCAGCTCGCCTGCGCCTGCGCGCCGGTCTATCCGCACGCCGACACCAGCCCGGTGAAGGGGCAGATCGCCGTGGTCGAAGCCGACGGCAAGACGCTGAAGGTCGCCGACAATTCGCCGCCGTCGGCACTTGGCGGCGCACCCAAATTCGTCAATGACGGCGCCATCACGCCCGACTTCTATGCGGTCAACACCATGCAGCCGCCCTATCAGCCGAGCGCCAACAAGCCGGTCGAGAGCGGCGACAAGGCACTGGCCGATCCGGCGCAGCCGACGACGCTGCCGCCGCAGCACGACATCACCATCGGCGACCTGCTGACGCTGAAGGGCGTCGACTGGGCCTGGTATGCCGGCGCCTGGCAGGCAACGCTCGACGGCAAGAACGCGACGCCGGTGCCGAACTTCCAGTTCCACCACCAGCCGTTCAACTATTTCGCCGCCTACGCGCCGGGCACGACCGCGCGGACAGAGCACCTGCGAGACGGTGGCCTGGATGGCGCCGAGTTCATCAAGGCGATCGACGACGGCAAGCTGCCTTCGGTGAGCTTCTACAAGCCGCAAGGTAATCTCAACGAGCATGGCGGCTATGCCGATGTGGCGAGCGGCGACCAGCATCTCGCCGACCTCGTTTCGCATCTGGAAAAGAGCCCGCAATGGAGCCACATGCTGGTGGTCGTCACCTATGACGAGAATGGCGGCTTCTGGGACCATGTCGCGCCGCCCAAGGCCGACCGCTGGGGGCCGGGCAACCGCATCCCGGCCTTCATCATCTCGCCCTATGCGAAGATGGGCACGGTCGACCACACGCAATACGACACGACGTCGATCCTGCGCTTCATCACCGCGCGCTACGATCTGCCGGTGCTGACCGGTATCGTTGCCCGCGACAAGGCGCTGCGCAACAACGACCAGCCGCCGATGGGCGACCTGAGCGCAGCGCTCGATCTCAGCCGGTAGGTGGACTTCAAATCTTGCCGCCGCGTCGCAAAGGCGCGGTGGCCTGTTTCAAGGGCCGGTCACCAAAGCGAAAACCAGTTTCTGCAGATTGCCACCATCGCCGAATTCGACGCGGTCGAAATCGCGGCTTGCCTGTACACGCGCCTTCGAGATCGCGTCGAGCCGCTTGACCACCTCGGCCCTGGTCTTGCTGCATTTGGGATCGTCGGCAATGGTCAGGCCGTCCGTCGCCGCTTCAATGTCGTGGACCATCTGCACCATGCTGGCGCCATGCACTTGTTCATGGGCGCTGACGCTGGCGATGAAGACGTCCCAGCTCTTCTGGACGGCCGGCGGCAACGAACCCGCAGGCTTCGGCAAGGCGTAGGTGATGATCAGTTTCGGCCGCCCCATTGTCAGCACGCAGTCCTTGCCCCTTGGCTTGTAGTCCCTGCCGCTCCAGGTCAGTTTGAAGTTGGTGTAGGCCATGGTGCGCGTCTTGGCGCCGCGGATCAGCGGCCCTTTCTCGCCGATCGAGCGGTAGAGTTCGGCGCCGGACTGGCCCGAGATGGCGTAGGTCTCGACTTTCTCGACCGGCTTCCACTGCGCATGGGCGGTGAGCGGCAAGGCCAGCAAGGTGGCCAACAGAAGACACAGACGAACACAGGCTCTCAACACCGCTCTCCGCAAAATCAGGACCGGGCGACATCTGCGCGACGGGCAATGCCACAGGACAGCTTTTCCTATAGAATGCCTGCTGGTGCTGCAAATGCCCTAGAGGGGGTCAATTGGGGGAAGTCATGAGAGCTGGATATCTCGTCGTCGCCGGTGCGGTCGCGGTCCTGCAGGCCGCGCAGCCGACTTTTGCCGCGTCGTGCGGCGGCTGGGCTGCGAAGATGGAGGAAGACGAGGGCGGCAGCGTGCTGACCGCCTCGGTCTGCGGCGGCCCGAAAGGCGATGCGTATCTGATGCTGACCTGTTTCGACACGCCGGTGCTGAGCTTCGATCTCGGCGCCACAGGCCAGCAACTGGAGCCTGGCATCAGCGGTTCGTTCGAGTTCAAGGCCGACGGCAAGACAGTGACCAAGACGCTGCAGCTCGAGGCCATGTACAATTACTTCGTGGTCAATCTGGCGAAAGCCGATCCGCTGCTGGACCTGCTGCGCGGAAAAGGCGAGGTCAGCGTCAGCGCGGCCAAATACGGCCAGACCAGTTTTCCGCTGAAGGGCTCGAGCGCTGCCATCGGCAAGGTGCTGGCGCAGTGCGGCAAGGCCAAGCCGGCGGGTGATGCGGATTGAACCTCAGAGGGTTGCGCCAGCGCCCGGTGGGAGCGTATCCAAATCTTGCCGCTGCCAGCGCCTCACGATATGCCCGACACCATGATCACCTTCCGCCGTGCGCAAGCCTCCGACCTGCCTGACATCGTCGCCATGCTGGCCGATGATCCGCTTGGCGCCGGCCGCGAGGACGCCTCGGTGCCGCTGGCGCGGGGCTATATCGATGCGTTCAACGCCATCGACGCCGATCCCAACCAGCTGCTGGCGGTGGCCGTCGAGGGCGCCGAGGTGGTCGGCACCTTGCAGATCACCTTCCTTGCCGGCCTCTCGCGCAAGGGCGCCTGGCGCGGGCAGATCGAGGCGGTTCGGGTCGCCGGCCACAGGCGCTCGGGCGGCATCGGCAGACTGATGGTCGAATGGGCGATCGCGCAATGCCGCGCGCGCAATTGCAGCCTCGTCCAGCTGACCACCGACAGGTCGCGCGCGGACGCGCACCGGTTCTATGAAAGCCTCGGCTTCACCGGCAGCCATCTCGGCTACAAGAAGAGCCTTTAGCCGGACGGAAAACCGCTGCACACTTTTTGTGGAATTGCTCGCGGCGTTCGTGCATTGCGCTGGCGCATTCGGGAAATCGTTCAGGCACACTTCAATTCGCAGGCAAGAGGGGATATAGGTCAGGCAAGTTGACCTATATTGCTGCGTCTGGGGAGGCGTGTCGTGACTTTGATGAACCTGTTGGCTTCGCGCTCGTCGCGCATGAAAGCGTCCGAAATTCGCGAACTCCTGAAGCTGCTCGACCAGCCCGACATCATCTCGTTTGCCGGCGGCATTCCCGATCCGGCGCTGTTCCCGGCCGAGGCCATCCGCGACGCCTATGCCGATGTGCTGGGCGGCGCAGAGGCGGGTGCCGCTCTGCAATACCAGGTCTCGGAAGGCTATCTGCCGTTGCGGCGCTGGCTGGCCGGGCAAATGGGCAAGCTCGGCGTCGCCTGCGACGAGGCCAACATCTTCATCACCTCCGGTTCGCAGCAGGCGCTGGATTATCTCGGCAAACTGTTCCTGTCGCCGGGTGATACCGCGCTGGTGACATGGCCGACCTATCTCGGCGCCTTGCAGGCCTTCAACGCCTACGAGCCGCGCTACGAGCGGCTGACGGTGGACGGCGGCAACATGACGCCGGATGCCTATCGCGCGGCGGCTGCCGCTAATGGCGGCAAGGCCAAGTTCGCCTATCTGGTGCCGGATTTCGCCAACCCGACCGGCGAGACCTTGAACCGCCAGCAGCGCGAGGCGGTGCTCGACCTTGCCGGCGAACTCGACATCGCCGTCATCGAGGATGCCGCTTATCGCGCGCTGCGCTATGACGGCGAAGGCGTGCCGCCGATCCTGGCGCTCGACTGCATCAGGTCCGGCGGCATCGACAAGGCACGCACGCTCTATTGCGGCTCGTTCTCGAAAATCCTGTCGCCGGGTATGCGCGTCGGCTGGGTCTGCGCGCCGCGCCATGTGGTCGAGAAGCTGGTGCTGATGAAGCAGGCCTCCGACCTGCACAGCCCGTCGATCAACCAGGTGGTGATGCATCGCGTCGCCGAAGCCGTGTTCGACGGCCAGGTAGAAAAGCTCATCGGCGCCTATCGCGAGCGCCGCGATGGCCTGCTGGCAGCACTGGAAGCCAACATGCCGGAGGGCGTGACCTGGAGCCGTCCGGAAGGCGGCATGTTCGTCTGGGTGACGCTGCCCGAGGGTTCCGATGCGACAGCGCTTCTGGCGCGGTCGGTGAAGGAGGCGCGGGTCGCCTTCGTGCCCGGCAGTGCCTTTTTTGCCGACGGCACCGGGAGCAACACGCTGCGGCTGTCCTTCACGCTTGCCGACCGGCGCGCGGTGAGCGAAGGCATTCCAAGACTGGCCGCCATCCTGAAGGGATAAAGCCAGGCGCCGGAGGCCGGCCTCCTACGCCGTTACGCTCACCAGGTGCTCGAGCTTCGACAGCCTGGCGCGAGCCAGCTTGCCCAGCGATTTCCGGAACCCTTCCTCGCCGTTCTCAACGACGAAGATCAATGTCTTGAAGTCCAGCATGAACTCGTCGATCGCCGTCGTAACCGCCTGCGACCTGCCCTTGAACCGACGCAGCAGAGCGTTCGCTTCTTCGATGCCGTTGATGCCGGCGCTATCGACAAGCGCTTCGAGCCTTTGAAAACAGTCCAAGCAAAATTCCTCCCAGCCGCGCCCCAAAACCCAGTTGGGAGCGGAAGGTTCCAGTTGGGAGAGGTCCCGCGAAAAGAAAATCGCCTCCCACCGCTTGAATTACGCGGATTCGACAGCCCGCCGGTTATATTTCTGTTCGGGTGGAACCTCTGCGGCCAATAAAGGTTCTCACCATGTCTGATCCCCCGTCAGACATCTGAAAGCTCGAGTATCCGCTTTCCAAAGGCCCGCTGGAGTCCCCCTCCCGGCGGGCTTTTTGTTTGCAAGACAATGGGCTCTTTGCTTGCAAGACAGACTGGGGTTTGCAAGACAGACTGGGGCCGGGCTTGCGGCAGGGGTTGGCAGTTGGAAGGCGCGCCCACATTGACGGCGCGCTCTCCGAACCTAAATTCGAAAGCCTCACGAGGAGGCGTTTCATGGAAACCCAGGAATTGCACCGCGGCCGGCTCATCGACCATCTCCAGCTGGTGGTCAGGGATCTCGCCGCCAGCAAACGCTTCTACGAGGCGATCTTCCGGGTGCTCGATGTTCCGATCGGTGGTGTTGGCGAGGGGTATTTCTGGGCCGACGAATTGTTCATCTCCAGTGCCGACAGCCCGGCGGCGTTGGGAAAACTCACCGGCCGCCATCATCTGGCCTTCCAGGCAAAGGACCATGCCATGGTCGAGGCCTTCTACAAGGCCGGGCTCGCCGGCGGCGGGACGGACAATGGCGCGCCGGGCGAACGGCCCTATCACCCCGGCTATTACGCCGCCTTTCTGCTCGATCCAGACGGCAACAACATCGAGGCCGTCTATCACGGTCCGCACACACGCAGCGCCGCTTCGGTGAAGATCACCTTTTAAGCTGTGCCGATAGTCAGCCGGTCTGCAAACACGGCTCTGTACGCTTTGGCGCCCACTCGCGTTGGCGCCCTTGGACTGCGGCGCGATCGGTGATGCTGGAGAGATGCTGCTTAGCGTTGCCAATTTGGTGGCCCCAGTGCTAACCGTGCAAATGGCAGGCGGGAATCGGCATCGAAGCAACGCGTGCTGAAATCTTCTCAATAAAACTCCTATTACCCCATCGTGGAGACTATTTTTTATGCAAAACCCAACAAGGGCGATCTGTGCCGCCGCGCTTCTATTTGCGGCCGAGGCCGTTGGCTTGAGCGGTGTATTATCTGTTGCTTATATTTCATCGGCACGGGCCCAGGAGGAATATCTTCCGACCCAGAAGGATTTTGTCGGCAAATGGAAACTCAACGGCGGAGCCATCCGGCCGCCGCGCGACATGAAGGAGGCGCCGACGCCGGAACAGGAAGCGGCCGCCAATGAGTTCCAGCAAACGGTGACCGCGTTTTACGGCGCGTTCGACTATCTGGAGATCACGGCGGACGGCCGCTACAATTTTCATCAGCCGGGTGACCCGAATTCGGGGGCCTGCGTCTGGTGCGGGACCTGGTCCTTCAGCAACAGTTCGGCGTGGCTCAAGCTGGATACGGCGCCCAGGCTGGATATCTACGCCAAGGACGGCGATATGCAGATGACCTACACTGCCGAACCCACCGAAAAATCCAAATACGCCTGGCTGGTTTTCGGCTGGACGAAGGCCGAGTAAGCGGCGCCCTTGAAACAGGCCTGAAGCCACTTTTCATCCATCTCGTATCCCCGTATACGAAATGGCGTTCGCTGCCCGAGGAGTCGCATGAGCCCGCTGCCTGAAACCGTGCCGTTTTTCAGCCAGTGGGAAACGCCAGACATGACCATGGCCGTGCTTACCGACGGCGCCGAGGTGGCGCTGCGGCGCGATCCGCTGTGGCGGGGGTCGGGCGCAGAAACTCTCGAGGAATACGCGGTCTGGGCCGCCAACATCTGCGGCATGGCATGCCTGAAGATGATCCTGGCGAGCCGCGGCGAGATCGTGCCGACGATCGAACTGGCCAGGCGCTGCACTGGATATGGCGGCTATGTCGTCAACGAGGGATCGATCAGGGGGCTGATCTACGCGCCCTTCGTCAGCTTCGTGAAAGAGGTTTTTGGGCTCCGTGCCGAGGTGATGACCAATGTCGCGACAGCGGACATTCCGGCGATCCTGGAGCGGCAGCGCTTCTTCATCGCTTCGGTCAGCAGTTCGATCCGCTGGCCCGAGCGCGAGCCACACTCGAAGGGCGGCCATCTGGTGCTGGTCACAGCGACGTCGGACGAGGGTTTCCGCTTCCACAATCCGTCCGGCCATACCAGCGCCACACAGGCAAACGCAGTGTTGGCGCCAGCCGATTTCGACCGCTTCTTTGCCAATCGCGGCATTGCCGTCGCCATTTGATCTTTGACAGTTGAGGGATTTCGATGACCGGTAAGACAAGAGTGGCCATCCTCTATGGCGGGCGTTCGGCCGAGCATGACGTGTCGCGCCTCTCCGCCGCCAACGTGCTGAAGGCGATCGACCGGACGCGCTACGACATCGTGCCGATCGCCATTTCCCGCAACGGCAGATGGCTGCTGCAACAACCCTCCGTGGCTGACGGGGCAGGGGCGCCGGCATCCGAGGACGAGATCGAGGTCGCCCTGCTGCCCGGGGGCAAGGGCAGGCTGGTCGCCGTGTCGCGGGATGGAACGCAGCCTGACCCGGTCGACGTCGTCTTTCCCGTGCTGCACGGGCCGTTCGGCGAGGACGGCTCGGTGCAAGGTTATGCGGAAGTCGCCGATGTCGCCTATGTCGGCTGCGGCATCCTCGCCTCGGCCGCGGCCATGGACAAGGATGCCGCCAAGCGGCTGATGCGCGAGGCTGGTCTGGCTGTTGCCCGCTCGCTGACCTTGCGGCGCGGGGAGCCCGTGTCCTTCGAGGATGTCGCGGCGAAGCTCGGCCTGCCGGTGTTCGTCAAGCCGGCACGCCAGGGCTCGTCCTTCGGGGTTAGCAAGGCGACCGACAGCGCCGGCTTCACCGCGGCCGTCGAGACGGCTTTCCAGCATGACAGCAAGGTTTTGGTGGAGGAGTTCGTCGAAGGCCGCGAGATCGAATTCTCGGTGCTGGAGCGCGCCGACGGCACCCTGACGGTCTCATTGCCCGGCGAGATCATTCCGGCCGGCAAGCACGGCTTCTACACCTATGAGGCGAAATATCTCGATGCCGACGGTGCGGTGGTCAAGGTGCCCGCCGATGTCCCGGCCGCCGTCGCCGACAGGGCCAGGGAGATGGCGCGGCAGGCTTTCCAGGCACTCGGCTGCGAGGCCATGGCGCGCGTCGATTTCTTCCTGCGCGCCGACGGCAGCCTGCTGGTCAACGAGGTCAACACCATTCCCGGTTTCACCGACATCTCGATGTATGCCAAGGCACTGGCGGCGTCAGGCATCGGCTACAGCCAGACCATCGACGTGCTGATCGAGCACGCGCTGACCAGGCATGCGGCGCGCTGATCCCGTTCGGGGAGCGGGGCCCATATTAGCCAGGTCTTGAAGGCCATGTGAAGCGTAGTTACATCAATGATTGAGCGTGCGTTGCACGCGTACTTAACGCTTTGGTCAAGCTTCATCTATGGAGGTTGTCATGGCTAATACACTCATGGAAGGAAAGAAGGGCCAGGACTGGCTTAATCTGGTCCTTGCCATCTGCCTGTTCATCTCACCTTGGATAATCGGCTTCGCTGCTGAAACCGCTCCCGCATGGAACGCCTGGGTTGTTGGCGTCGTGCTGGGCGTCATGGCTCTGGCGACGCTTGCCGCATTCGCCGAATGGGAGGAATGGGTTAGTATCGTTCTCGGGCTCTGGCTGATCGCTTCTCCCTGGCTGCTCGGCTTCGTGGCGAATGGGTACGCGATGGCCACCCACGTCATTCTCGGCGTGCTGGTGGTTGCCGCATCAGGTTGGGCCGTCTGGGACTTCCGTCATCCGCACGCACATGCGTGACCGGTAAAGGGTGGGGGCCTGGCGCGCGAGCGGCGGGCTCCTCCGGATTTGAATACGCCCATGCGTTTGTCGTCCGGGCCGTGCGGAGCCGAGTTGCCGGCTTGCAATCCTGCGACCGCGCCATGAATTTCGGTAAGATTGGGTCCCATATCACAGGGAGCCCATATCCTGCCCAGGGAGCTTTGAGCGTGACCTTCGCGCGGGTGGCCCTTCTTGCCGCGGCCTTTGTCGCCGCAGCTGTCTTTTCTCCCTTCTCTTCGGCCGGGAGCGAGAGGGTCGCGCTGAGCGTCGCCATTGACGGCGTCATCGGACCGGCAAGCACCAGGCAGCTCGAGGACGCGCTTGATGCAGCCTCCACGCGGGGCGCCGAAGTCCTCATCCTTCAACTCGATACGCCAGGCGGACTGGTCACCTCGATGCGCGAGATGATCGCCGCTATCCTTGCCTCGCCCGTTCCCGTCATTGGCTATGTCGCGCCGGCCGGTGGCCATGCCGCCAGTGCTGGAACCTATATCCTCTACGCCACCCATGTCGCGGCGATGGCGCCCGGCACCAATCTGGGTGCGGCGACGCCGGTTGAGATGGGTGGGCTGCCGTCGCTTCCCGGCGGCGACAAGGACAAGGACGAGAAGGACGCCACCGGGCGGCCGGCGGGCGACGCTATGATGGCCAAGGTGACCAATGACGCGGTCGCCCTGATCCGCTCGCTCGCGGAACTGCGCGGTCGCAATGGCGACTGGGGCGAGAAAGCCGTGCGCGAAGCGGCGAGCCTGTCGGCCAATGCGGCGTTGCAGGAACATGTTATCGACTTCGTCGCCGGCGATACCACCGAGCTGCTGCGACTGGCCGATGGGCGCACCGTCGACGTGGGCGGCAAAAAGCAAGTGCTGGCGACGAAAGGGCTGCGGGTCGAGACGCTGGAGCCTGGCTGGTTCATCCGTCTGCTCTCCGTCATCACCGATCCGAATGTCGCCATCGTCCTGATGCTGATCGGCGTCTATGGCATCATCTTCGAGTTCACCAGCCCCGGCGCGGTGGCCCCCGGCGTCATCGGCACCATCTGCCTCGTGCTCGGCCTCTATGCGCTCAATTTCTTGCCGATCAACTATGCCGGCCTTGCCCTGATGCTGCTCGGCATCGCCTTCCTCGTCATCGAGGCCTTCAATCCCACCGTCGTGCTTGGGCTCAGCGGTGTGGCCGCCTTTCTGCTCGGCTCCGCCATGCTGCTCAAGACCCAAGGTCCGGGCTTCGAGGTGTCGTGGGCCGTGACCGGCGCCGCCGCTACCGTCACGCTTGGCCTGGCATTGCTCACCGGCACCTATCTCTGGGCGGCGCGCAGGAGCTTGCCGCGCGTCGGCAGCGAGGCGCTGCGCGGCTTGCCGGCCGAGATCCTCGACTGGCAGGGCGGCGAGGGCCATGTGCTGGCCCAGGGAGAGCGCTGGCGGGCGAAGGCCGACGAACCCGTCGCACCGGGCGACAGCGTCGAGGTGACCGACATCAGGGACCTCGTGCTGACGGTGCGGCGGCGCGATGCGGGAAGGAATGGAGCAAGACAATGATGATTGGTTATGTCGCCTATCTGATCGTTGCGCTGGTCGTGATCATGTTCCTGTCCGCGGCCATTCGCATCCTCAGGGAATATCAGCGCGGTGTGGTCTTCACGCTCGGCCGCTTCACCGGGGTCAAGGGTCCCGGTCTCATCATCCTTGTCCCCTTCATCCAGCAGATGGTGAAGGTCGATCTGCGGGTGCTGGTGCAGGACGTGCCGCCGCAGGACGTGATTTCACGCGACAACGTCTCGGTGAAGGTCAACGCGGTGCTTTATTTCCGCATCGTCGACGCCGAACGGGCGATCATCCAGGTCGAGGACTTCATGGCCGCGACCAACCAGCTGGCGCAGACCACATTGCGCTCGGTGCTCGGCAAGCACGAACTCGACGAGATGCTGGCCGAGCGCGACAAGTTGAACAGCGACATCCAGGAGATCCTCGACCAGCGGACCGATGCCTGGGGCATCAAGGTCTCCAATGTCGAGATCAAGCATGTCGACCTGAACGAGAGCATGATCCGCGCCATCGCCAAGCAGGCCGAAGCCGAGAGGCTGCGGCGCGCCAAGGTGATCAATGCCGATGGCGAGCAGCAGGCGGCGGCAAAGCTGGTCGAGGCCGGCAAGATGCTGGCGGCGGAGCCGCAGGCCATGCAGTTGCGCTATTTCGAGGCGCTGCACGACATCGCCGGCGAGCGCTCGTCGACGGTGGTGTTTCCGCTGCCGATGGACCTGCTGACGATCTTCAATAAAAAGCCGAACGGGGCCATGTGAACTGGCCTCGTGCGGCAAGCAGCCACGCCGCCCAAAATGAATCGTCGTAGCGTGCATTTCCGGCTCTTGTCGACCTCACGGAGCGCCATAATTCCATTCAAGGCTGAGCGAATTCAGCTGCTGAATAGGAGGCGTCCGTGAAGCATCAAACCGTTGACCAACTGCATGCCGTTGCCGACGTCCACGCCGAGGCAACCTATCTTGTCGCGACTCGAGGAGAACGCCTCGAACGTTGGGCGCAGCTTCTGGAGCAAAATCCCAACAGGTGCCTAGGGGCGCTGGCGGGGACCGAATACCAATCTGTGGAGATGCGCGAAAGAATGCGTTCCGCGGGATCACCGATCACAGTTGCTTTCGAAGATCCGATCTTTCGAGCGCTGGGCTTGAAGGAGGATACCTACGGGGAGGCCAAGCGCTTCTTCGAGCTGAGCGATTGGCAGCTCCACGAAATCGTCTGCCATTGCCATGTCGGCGCCACGATGCCGGCACGATGGGCCGCATCCCGTGTCCGCGCGGCAATGTCGGGAAGATCCGGTTTCTTCGCGTGGCTGCGAGGAACGTTTCTGCACTGAAGGCCGATGCTCCGGCTGGTAAACATCGCGCACGGTGTCGGCTGAACGACTGCTTGAAGAACGATGAGGCGGCAGTGGATCTGTCCGCCTCCTGTCGATTGTTCTGGACGGTGCCGCTTATCGGCTACCAGCGGTGATCTCGCCGAACACGATGTCGAGCGAGCCGATCTCATCGCGTCGAACATGGGAACGCTCGCTGATGGACTGAGAAAGTTGCACGCCGGCTCAATATGCCGGATCATGGCGGCGTGGCAGGGGGAGACATCGCGTGGCCAATCGTCGAAACGGCATGGCGTCTCCGGCTGATGGGTCGGAGGACATGCTTTCGGCCGTCGCGCCCCGCCCGCGAACCGCATTGCCCAACGTGGCAACCACCGTCACCACAGTGGCGGCGCTGTATTTCGGGCGCGAGGTTTTCCTGCCGATCGCGATTGCGCTGCTGCTGACCTTCGCGCTCGCGCCGCTTGTCTCGGTGCTCAAAAAGGTCGGCATTCCCCGGATTGCCGCCGTCATCGCCAGCGTGCTCGGCGCTTTCGCGGCGCTTGGCCTGTTCTCCTTCATTGTCGCCACGCAGGTCAGCGAACTGGCGCAGAACATCCCGGTCTACCAGACCAACATCCTGACCAAGATCCGTTCGCTCAAGGAAACCGGGGTCGGGGGAGGGATCATTGCCCGATTGAGCCAGGTGGTCGAGCGGGTCGGCCAGGAGATCGACAGGCAGGACGCCTCGCTGCCGGCCGCCACCCCGGAAAAGCCGCCGCGCGAGCCGGTGCCCGTCGAGATCGTCGCGCGCGAAAGGCCGCTCCAGGTCCTGCAGAACATAGTCGGGCCGCTGATCAGCCCGCTCGCGTCGGCCGGGCTGATCATCGTCGTCGTCATCTTCATGTTGCTCGAGCGGGAGGATCTGCGCGACCGCTTCATCCGGCTTGTCGGCTACGGCGACCTCCACCGCACCACCGAGGCGCTTCAAGATGCCGGCAAGCGGGTGGGCCGCTATCTGCTGATGCAGTTGGTCGTCAACATCGTCTACGCCATACCGATCGCGATCGGGCTCTGGGTCCTCGGCATCCCGAATGCGTTGCTGTGGGGGCTGCTCGCGCTGGCGCTGCGTTTCGTTCCCTATATCGGCCCGATCATAGGCATGCTTTTGCCGCTGTTCCTGGCGCTGGCCGTGGCGCCGGGCTGGTCGCTCGTCCTGTGGACGGCCGCCCTGTTCGTGGTGATGGAGCTGATCACCGGCAACGTCATCGAACCCTGGCTTTACGGTTCGCGAACCGGACTGTCGCCGCTGGCGATCATCGTCGCTGCGATTTTCTGGACATGGCTCTGGGGGCCGCTCGGGCTGATCCTGTCGACGCCGCTAACCGTCTGCCTTGTGGTGTTGGGCAGGCACGTGCCGCAGTTTGAATTCCTCGACGTGCTGTTCGGCAACGAGCCCGTGCTCGAACCCCATGCGCGCCTCTACCAGCGGCTGCTGGCCGGCGATCCCGAAGAAGCTACCGACCACGCCGAGGAGATGCTGGAGGAGAAATATCTCGTCGAATTCTACGACAAGGTCGCCATACCGGCACTGCTACTGGGCGAGCGCGACCGGGTGCGCGGCGTCATGGGCGACCTGCAAAGACGGCAGCTGGCGGCCAGTGCCCTGACGCTGGTGGCCAACCTCGACGACAGCGCGCAGGAGGAAGCGAGCGAGGAGGAGGAGCCGCACGTGGTCGCAGAGGGGGACGACGATGGCGATTCCAGCGGCGAGGAAGAGACCGAATTGCCCGACGGCACCGGCATGTCAGTGCTTTGCGCCGGCGGGCGTGGCGAGCTCGACGATGCCGCCGCCGCGATGTTGGCGCAGGTGCTGGAAGTCCAGGGCGCGACAGTGTCGAAGGCCGGCTTTGCCGATATGGAACCCGCGAACATCCGCCGCCTCGACCTCGAAACCGTCGACACCGTCGTGGTCGGCTTCCTGAACCGGGATTCGGTCAAGCACGCCCGCTTTCTGGTGCGCCGGCTGAAGCGCGCGAAGGCTGCACTTCGGGTGGGAATCGTGTTCTGGTCGGAGACCGCTGCTGAGGACAAGGAAACGGCGGCCAAGCTGGCCCAGGACATGAACGCCGATTTCGTGGCGCATGGTATGGTCGACGCGGTAGTGGGCGCGCTGTCAAACGAGCCGCCGGTTGCCCTCAAGCTCATCGCCAAACGCCGCATGCGGCGACAGCGGGCGGCCCCCAAGAAGATTGCGGCGGCGGCGGCGAGTTAGGTCGAAACTCGGAATGATCGAGTTCGGCCCCGAAACACATCCTCAGAGGTGGAAGGCGCACATGGCCGCTTTGCGCCTCGGCGCCGCTATTTGGCATCGTCAGGTGCGGATGCGACGAAAAAGGGTTTCTACGATCACGTTGAACCGCTCCGGGTCATCGAAGGCCCGGGCGGCAAGCATGGCTCCGTATACGGTCGCCATGAAAGCTTGCGCCTCGACCTCGGGGGATGCCTCGAGATGCACTGCCCCTTGCTTTACACCAAGCTCCAAAAGCCGTTCCAGCCATTTGCCGAGGTCGACGAAATGACCGCGGACGGAAACTGCCACCTCTTCGGGCAGACCCGGGAATTCGGCCGCCAGCACGGCAGCCAGGCAGAAGGGAGCGGACTGATCCATGATACAGCGTTCCCAATACCCTGTATAAAACCGCAGCTGATCCAGTGCCGGCGAACCTTCCTCCAGTGCCGCACTCTGGGCCCGGATACCGGCGCGCGCTTGTTCGACAACTGCTACGACCAAATCGACTTTGGAGGGGAAGTGATGGTGAATGCTGGCCTTACGGATGCCAAAGCGCTCCGACAGGTCGGCATAGCTGAAGCCGTTGTAGCCGACACGCATGATCAGCTGGGCGGCTCCGCCAACCAGTTTGCTCGCGGTGTCACTCAATGCAGTGTTCATTGTCACCCTTCCGGTAAGTTGAGGTAGGAAATTTTGCCGGTCCTCGCAAGGTTTGTCCGAGCCAGCGGAACAGGAGCGCGGCTTGACCGCCAATCTCTTTTGAAGGGAGATGCGCCGTCCTCCAGGAAGGGCAGCGCACCACTCGTTAGCAGATCAACAGTTCTTCAAGACGCATCTAGCTGGCGATCCGCGGTGACTTCCGAAGGATATCGGTGACCGTCAGCCACGCTGCCGACACCAGGAAGTAGAAAGCACCGAACGCAGCGTAGGGCGCGACATTCGTGATGCCGATATCTTCAACGCCGCCGGCCATCTTCACAAAAAAGATGCCGGCCAGTGCCGATTGAGCGCCGCTCAAGATCATCGCCCACTGCGCGCCGGTGGTCTTCCAGCGCCGCAGTGCGGTAATCAGTTGAAACAGGCCAGATAGAGCAGCCCAGACACCGTAGACCGCGAGCACTGCGTTCATGCTGTTGGTTAGCGCGACAGCGACCGCCAAGGTGGCAAGCACGCTGACGACAAAATTCAGCAGCTGCGACTTATTGCGGTTCAATCCGCCGGTGCGCTGGGCATCGACGACATTCGCAAGGGCGTCCCAGGCAGGATACGCCACCAGCATGATCGCGGCCAACGGCGGCATGGTCTTAGCGAGGGTAAAGGCCAGTGCGACCCATGCCGCGGAAACGCCGAACCGGACAAAATAATAGCTTTTGAGCCATGTGTTGGAAGCTTGGGCGAGGGTGGCGGTGTTTCGAACAGGCATACCGATTTTCCAATGTTGGTTGATAGCAATCTACCTACTAGAAGGTAGACAAGCTTTGGTCAACCGATTTCACCGCTCATCGAGTAAGTTTGGCTGCGTGCGAGGGCGGGCCGTTGCCAGAGGCCGCGGGGGGCCCTGGGCGAAACTGTGCTGCACCGCAGCGCCAGAAGAGCGTGGCTGCCGGATCTCGATCGGACGTCATGAAACCTTTTGATTTTTAAGCCGTTATCGGCCTTATGTCCGGGGCCAAACTCAAGCCGAAATCGGTCGACGGCGCCAAGCCACGCGGGGCTGGAAAATCGCGCCCAAAAAAGGCATCGGCCGCCCAAGCCGCGCCCGAGGCCGACGGGCATGCCGCGCCCGAAGTCGACAGCCAGCCCGCGCCCGAGGTCGACGGACAGGCCGCGCCGCCACCCGATGCCGTCGAACCCGATCCAGAACTGACGCCTGAGGAGGCGGAGCAGGCGCGCAAGCGATATTTGCTGCGGCGTTTCTGGATCAGCGCCCGCGGTTACTGGAGCCGGCGCGGCGACCGGCTGGCCTGGCCATTGACGATCGGGGTGCTGCTGCTGATCTGCATCAATATCGGCTTCCAGTATGGCATCAATGTCTGGAACCGCTCGATGTTCGATGCCCTCGAGCAGCGCAACGCCGGCAGCGTCTATTTCCTCAGCGCCGTATTCGTGCCGCTGGTGATCTGCAGCGGCAGCCTTGTCGTCGCGCAGGTCTACCTGCGCATGACGATCCAGCGCCGCTGGCGTTCCTGGCTGACCACCGCGGTCATCGCGCGCTGGCTGGCAAGCGGCCGCTACTACCAGCTGAACCTCGTCGGTGGCGACCACCAGAATCCCGAGGCCCGCATGACCGAGGATTTGCGCATCGCCACAGAGTCGCCGGTCGATTTCATCTCCGGTGTTCTCAACGCGTTTCTGTCGGCCTCGACCTTCATCGTCGTGCTGTGGACCATCGGTGGCGCGCTCACCCTGCCGATCGGCGGCGAGAGCATCACCATTCCCGGCTTCCTGGTCATCACCGCGGTAATCTATGCCGCCATCACCTCGACCTCGATGGTGGTCATCGGTCGCAATTTCGTCCAGCTCTCCGAGCGGAAGAACCAGGCGGAGGCCGAACTGCGCTACACGCTGACGCGCGTGCGCGAAAACGGCGAGAGCATCGCCCTGCTGGGCGGCGAGGAGGAGGAGCGCAGCGGCATCGACAGGAATTTCGGCCATGTGCTGAGGCAATGGGCGCTGCTGACCGGCCAGCATATGCGCACGGCGGCGGTGTCGCAGGGATCGAGCCTGTTTGCGCCGGTCGTGCCGATCCTGCTGTGTGCGCCAAAATTCCTCGAAGGCTCAATGACGCTTGGCGAGGTGATGCAGGCAGCGTCTGCCTTTGGCATCGTGCAAGGCGCTTTCGGATGGCTGGTCGACAATTACCCGCGTCTTGCTGACTGGAACGCCTCCGCGCGGCGCATAGCCTCGCTGATGATGTCGCTCGACGGGCTCGAGCGTGCCGAGCAGAGCGACGCGCTTGGGCGCATCCAGCACGGTGAAACCGATGACGGTGCGATGCTCGTCCTCGACAATCTCGCGGTGACGCTGGACGACGGCACCTCCGTGGTCAAGGAGACCGAGGTTGCGATCGAACCGGGTGAGCGGGTGCTCGTGGCGGGCGAATCCGGCTCAGGCAAGTCGACGCTGGTGCGGGCCATTGCGGGCCTGTGGCCGTGGGGCGGCGGCGGCGTCAATTTCCACGCCGGCAGGCGTCTGTTCATGCTGCCGCAACGTCCCTACATCCCCTCGGGGACCCTGCGCCGCGCGGTCGCCTATCCTGCGGCGGCGGATAAGTGGACGATCAAACAGATCAAGGCCGCCCTCGACAAGGTGGGCCTTGCGTATCTTGCCGACAGGATCAAGGAAGAAGCGCCATGGGACCAGACGCTGTCGGGCGGCGAAAAGCAACGCCTCGCCTTCGCGCGCCTGCTGCTGCACCGCCCCGACATCGTCGTGCTGGATGAAGCGACCTCGGCGCTCGACGAGAAGAGCCAGGACAAGATGATGGAGACTATGATCCGCGAATTGCCTGACGTCACCATCATAAGCGTGGCGCATCGCGCCGAGCTGGAGGCCTTCCACAGTCGCAAGATCACATTGGAGCGTCGCGCGGGCGGGGCAAAGCTCGTCAGCGATGTCGACCTGGGACAGCGCAAGGGCAGGCGCAACCTGCTCCGGCGCGCGCTGTGGGGCTCCGGCACGCGCAACAAAAGGCAAGCGTGAGCTTCAACAGAGCGGACCTCGGACGTAGTCACGCCGGCCGATAAATCTACGCCACCGAGCCGCCCCAAGCGGGGAAGCAGGGCGCGCCGCCGAAACCTTCGGCGGAGCGCGTCACCCGAAATCATAGCCACCGCGGCCTTGGCCGCATGGACAGCTACGCCGCCTTTACGATCTCGACCAGTTCAACGTCGAACACCAGATCCTGCCCGGCCAGTGGATGGTTACCGTCGAGCTTGACTCTGGCGTCGTCCACTTCGACGACTGTTACCGGCATGGGTTGCCCGTCGCGGGTTCTGACCTGCAATCGAGTGCCGATATCGACGTTGATGTTGTCTGGCACCTTGGCGCGGTCGATGGTCACGACCGCTTCGGGGCGGTGGGGGCCATAGGCGGCGTCGGCGGGAACGGTGACGGTGCTTCTCGCACCCACCTCCATGCCCTCGACATGGGTTTCAAGACCGGAGATCACCTGTCCTTCACCCAGCGTGAATTGCAGCGGTTCGCTGCCGGAGGCATCGAATTGAGTGCCGTCGACTAGGCGTCCATTGTAGTTGATGCGCACGGTGTCGCCATTCTTGGCCTGTGTCATAGCAGTCATCCTTTCGGAAGTTTTTGAGGGGGCCGGCTGAGGTTCACGGTCCCGTTCTCGATCATCCACGCACTCAGGTGCACGGCGCGAAACCCTAAAACTAGGTGCCTGGCCGCCGATGTAAACCCAAAATGCCGATTGATTATCCAGAGCGCCTCTTACCGATCGACCATGGCCATGGCGCGCTCGGTGTAGCGCGGGCCGGAGATCTTTCCCGGCGCGAGCGCCTCGTCGAGCGCGGCCATCTCAGTGGCGTCGAGCATCAGCGATGCGGCGGCTACGTTCTCCTCCAGATATCTGATCCGCTTGGTGCCTGGGATCGGCACGATGTCGAGGCCGAAGCCGTTGCCCTTCGCCAGCAGCCAGGCCAGTGCTATCTGTCCGGGCTTGACGCGGCGGGCCGTCGCAATGTCGCGCACCTTGGCCGCCGCCTCGACATTGGCGTCGTAGTTCTCGCCCTGGTAGCGCGGGTCGTTGCGGCGGTAATCGCCTTCGGAATAGTCCTCCGCACGTTTGACCTCGCCGGTGAGAAAACCACGGCCGAGCGGTGAGAACGGCACCAGGCCGATGCCGAGTTGTCTAAGCAGCGGGATGATCTCCGGCTCCAGATTGCGCTCCCACAGGGAATACTCGCTCTGCACCGCCGACACCGGATACACCGCATGCGCCCGGCGGATGTTGGCCGCACCCGCCTCCGACAGGCCGAAGAAGCGCACCTTGCCTTGCTCGATCAGTTGGCCGACGGCGCCCGCGACATCCTCCATCGGCACCGCCGGATCGACGCGGTGCTGGTAGAGCAGATCGATATGGTCGGTGGCGAGCCGGACGAGCGAGGCTTCCACGGCCTCGCGAATGTGCTCGGGCCGGCTATCGGTTCCGACCTGCTTGCCGTTTTCGATGCGGAAGCCGAATTTGGTGGCGATGGTCACCTGGTCGCGCTTGCCCTTCAACGCCCGGCCGAGCAGGGCTTCGTTGATGTAGGGGCCATAGACCTCGGCGGTGTCGAGGAAAGTGCAGCCAAGCTCGATGGCGCGGTGCAGCGTGGCGATGGATTCGGCCTCGTCGGCCGGGCCGTAGGACTGGCTCATGCCCATGCAGCCGAGGCCGATGGCCGAGACCCGCAGCCCCTGGCTGCCGAGCTTGCGTGTTTTCAGAGTCATCGGGGCGCTCTCCGGCGAGGTTGCAGAAACTATGGCGTTGGCTGATTTTGTCGACACGCCTTACTCGACAAGGATGTGGGCTTCACGCGCGGCTTCGACAAGCGCCTCCCTGGCGATCTCGGCGGCAACATCGCCGCTCGTCGCCCGGCGGCAGGCGCGCAATGCCGATTGATGTTTTGGACTGCCGGCGTCACGCCAGTGTGTCGTGAGCAATTCAATGGCTTGCTGCGTGTTGGACAGATGGCGGATGGAACCGGTGACACCGACAGACACCGCCACGGGTTTGGAAAACCATGCAGTTTGCATTGGAACCTCGACTGGCTGAAGCGATAAACGCTTTGGGCAGTCCAAGGTTTCGTCACTCTGGCGTGAAAGTTCCGAAGCAGGCGTTTCAACGAACCATCCACATCGAGAGACGCCCGGTCTGTTCGCCTTTCGGCGTCACTCACATGTTCGAGGCGACGTCGCGGGTGGGCGGTGGTTTGGGCTTGTGGGCAGCACGCTGCCTTGTCGTTTGTTCGGCGAGGCGGGGTGCGGCCTTGACCGTGTTCACGGTATTGGGCGATTGCGCCTTGCGGCGCTTGAGCCAGCTGGATGACAATTCGGCAAGGAGACTGCGCAGGTCTTTCACGACGTCCTCCTCTTGTAAGGCGACAGGATAATTTCCGTCAGTCCAACTTGTTCCGCCGGAAAAAATCGTCCCGACCAAACAGAAGATTCTTGCCGTCGAAAGCGGCCCAGCATCACCTGCCAATATAGGCGGCCAGTTCGTCCGGCGTCCCATTTGGGAAGGCCTGTTTCAGGAAGTCCAGGAAGGCCGACACGCGCGCGCTGAGCAGCCGCCGGGATGGGTAGAGCGTCCATAGAGCGATCTCGGGGCCGTCGATATCGCCCCAATTCACCAGTGTACCGTCAGCCAGGTCGTGGGCCACCAACGAAATGGGAAGCCGTCCAGCGCCGACGCCGGCTCGCACCGCATCCCGGACCATGATGAGCGTTGACAAAACGAGGACGGGCTCGATTGTAATTGTTGACCGGCCACCCGGTGTCTTCACGTGCCATGTTTGCGGTTCGCCTGCCCCTCGCGCAACGCCAGGGGCGGCGCGCTGACCGGTCGTGCGAGGAAGGTCGGGGCTCGCCACGACAATCAGACGGTCGCGGAGAAACGCCCGTCCGACCAGGCTTTCGTCGGGATCTGGATTGACCCGGATTACCAGATCGTAGCCTTCCTCGATCATGTCGACAGCCCGGTCCTCAGTCGTCACTTCAAGCCTCACCTCCGGATATTTGAGGGCAAACCCCGCGGCGATCCTCCCCATAGCGGTCTGCGAGAAATGGAGAGGTGCGCTGATCCGCAGTCTGCCCTTGGGTCTCTGACCGCCCGAGGCAATCGCCGAAGCCGTCTCGTCCAGTTCGGCAAGCAATGCCCCCGTCCGCTCGAAGAGCGCCCGTCCTTCTTCGGTCAGCTTCAGGTTACGCGCACCCCGTTCAAACAGGCGCAGATCGAGACTGCTTTCCAAGTCTCCAACGCGCCGGGACAGCGTTGCCTTGGGCCGGCCGGTGGCCCTTGCCGCTTTGCCGAAGCCACCATGGCGGGCAACGAGATTAAAATCGGCCAGCGCAAGAAGATCCATGAGTGTTCCACCAGTGGGACGGTGCGTCCAAAATCTCTGTCTGTTGGACTGTTTGTGAGCCGCACATATTGGGCGTGTCAAGCAACCCAACAGGAGAAATTCCCATGACCATTCTCGTTACCGGCGCCACCGGCAATATTGGCCGCCAGGTCGTCGAACACCTCGTCAAGCGCGACGCCGATGTCCGTGCTCTCGTCCGCGATCCGTCGAAAGCCGGCTTCCCGGCAGGCGTGTCCGTCGTGAAAGGCGACTTTCTCGATGTCGATTCGCTGCGCAAAGCCATGTCTGGGGTTTCCACGCTGTTCCTCTTGAACGCCGTGGTTCCAGACGAATTCACCCAGGCTTTGGTCGCGCTGAACGTTGCCCGATCGGCCGGCATCGAGCGGATCGTCTATCTCTCGGTGATCCACGCCGACGTCTATGTGAACGTGCCGCATTTCGCGGGCAAGTTCGGCGTCGAGCGAATGATCGAGCAGATGGGCTTCAAGGCTACGATCTTGCGCCCGGCCTACTTCATCCAGAACGATCTGATGGTCGAAGACATCATCACCGGCTACGGCACCTACCCAATGCCGATCGGCGCCAAGGGTCTTGCGATGATCGACGCCCGTGATATCGCCGAGATCGCCGCCCTTGAGCTGCTGCGCCGCGAACAGTCCGCAGAGCCGCTTGCGCTCGACCGGATCAACCTCGTCGGTCCGCAGACACTGACCGGGACGGACATCGCCGCCATCTGGTCAGACGTGCTCGCTCGCCCGATCAACTACGGCGGCGACAATACGGAGGGCTTTGAGCAAAATCTGAAGCAGTTCCTGCCTGCCTGGATGGCGTACGACATGCGCCTGATGGGCGAGCGGTTCTTGACCGACGGGATGCTGCCTGAGGCCGGCGACGTCGAGCGACTGACGGCGCTTTTGGGCCGCCCACTGCGCCCATATCGCGACTTCGCCTCGCAAATCGCGGCCTCCGCCTGAGCAGCTATCTGACTACTAGGACTATCATCATCTCCAGAAACAACAACAGGGCGCCTCTTGAGGGGGCACCCTGCCTTGTAGTCGAACGCGGCTACGACAAAACAGGGCTTCTGCGCCCGCTCCCTACTGCAGGGAGGCCGGGTGTGGCAGATCAACCGAGGCGTTTAGACGTTCGCCATCCTCGCCAGCAAGGCCGTCCACGAACATACCGGCCATGCCGTCGAATTCAATTGCCACGCCGATGAGTTGGGCCGCCTGCAGGACCAGATATTCGATGTCTTCGAGGGCGACGTTCTCGGCCAGATTCTTGACCCTGACGTGTTCGGCCACCGCCGTGATGTTGACGATGCCGGTCTTGTTGAATGCCATCAGGACCGCTGAACTGACGTCACCGCGCAGTTGCGTCGAGTAATTGTACCGCATAGAAACCTCCCAAAGGGAACGGTTTTCTCTCCATAGTCGACCATGCGCCGGCTGCTCAGCGATGGCAAGTAACAATATAAATATTATCTAAATAAATCAATTAGTTAGAATAGTTACACAAATGCATGTCCAGCGCCGAATCCTCATCATGCGCGTGATGCGTCATTCACCCATCGCACGCTCTTGACGCGTTATGCGGCCTATCCTAACTATAAGTGGAGTGAGGTAGATACTAACTCAACGTATTCTTGGTCTTGAGCGAGAAAAGCGCCATGGCTGAACTGGAACGCCCCGAACGACTGCAAATCATGCTGACATCAGACGAACTGGCCGCGCTGGAAAACTGGCGCTATGACAAGCGCATGCCGAGCCGCTCGGCGGCAGTCAGGGAACTGCTGCGGCGCGGTTTGGCCTCGGATGGGTTCCTGACGGCGGAGCAGGGGGTGAAGTCGCAGGATTTTGGCATCTTGCCTACGGACGGCAACGGGATTGCCGACACCGGCAAGGAATAGGCGCGGCCGCCGGTCTGCTGGACGCGACCGGCGGGCAGGCGCCGGCTGGTGTGCCGGAGCCTGCCTGCTCCAGGCTCTACAGAATGTTGGTCGTCACTTCGACGACGATCGCGGCACCTTCCAGCGTGCCGTTGGTCACATGCACGACACGCGATACCCGCAGATCCTGCGCATTTCCGTTGATCGACAGGGAAACGCTTTCGCCGATCCGGGGAACCGCCTGGAAAACGGCATCGGTGGCTTCCGGCCGGTTGTCGATGGATATGCGGCAGTTGACGGTCATGAGATGTCTCCTGGTCTGGCGGGTGCCCCGCCCATCAACGCAGGGTCCGCGAAATGGTTTCAGGAGCGCCAGATGCAACTTAATGGCGCCCGAATTCGTAGAGCAGTAATTGCTCCATTGTTCATCGTAGCGGAGCAGCAGGCTCGCCGGGGAGGCGTTGGGGCTGCCCCGGCGAGCTTGACCTCATTGCCATAGGCGTTGCGCCACCAAGACCAGCGTCAGCGTTGATGATGGCCAAGCTTCAATCATTTTGCCGCCCGCGGCACGAGATAGCTCGTCGCAGCGCCGTTCCCAATGCCTCGCGTGACCACGACCGTGGTGTAGTCTGCCGGAAGTGAAGCAGTGACGGTGGGATCAATTGACCGGCACCTTCCGACGATTTCGCCGTTGGGCGAGCTTGCCAACCTGTCGGCCAAAGACGCTTGGCATCGATCGAGGGATGCGTACAGTGTCGGCGCCATATCGACGGGCTTGCATATTGACGCCTCTCCTTGGCTGCAGGAGAGCAAAAGCATCACTGCCTGGGTTGCCGAATCCATTCTTTGAACTCCACGTCGAACGAGGCTCAACGTGGAAATGCGACCTTGGTTTCGCTGTTGCTAGAAAACGGATTCATATTGCCTGGCGGGGTCATGGGCTCGAACCACGGCTTCTTCCCTCGAGCGTCACCGAGGTGAGAGGGGGACGAGTTTCGGCGCCCGCAATTCCCCGGCCATTTTTGCCGCCTGGAAAATTGTCAGCAAAACCAGGATTGGCTCACCTTCAGTCGGGTTGATGGTCAGGACCACACGGCCAAGCTCGTCGCTCATGCCGCAAGACCAGTCCTTGACCGCAATCATTTTTCTCCCGGACATATCCATCTCCCGGACGGGAGGCACCTCGCGGGCTACACCGTCTGGAGCTGGTCGATAGAACGTTCGCCTGACATTGCAGTCAGCCGTACGGCGGCAAATGCTGCCAAAATCATGAAAACCGCCGTGATGTTCAGGAGCATTGTCGAGGCAAAGATGCCCCCGCTCTGGTCAAAACAACTCAGTTCCATGGCGCTGCACCCCTTCAAGCCGCTAACAGCTTACATGATGATCCTGCTTCAAGGGAAATACAAGCATGTGCTAATAAGCATGGGTTGGAGCGGTTTCTCTGGAGGATCAGGTGAGCTTTCTTCGCCCCCGGCAAAAACTGAAAAAGGCCTACCCGAACAGCGATCGGTTCGGAGAGGACGGTCGGCGGCTCTATAGTGCCTACGCCAGCACAGATCGAAAGCAGCCGGTTAAGACCCGCAAGCGGAGACACCTGGCGCTGATCTTGGGTGGGGCGGCAGTCACTGCCATAGTGAGCGTGTTGATGTATTTGATATCGGCGGGCTAGGCCATGCGCGCCGCTTCGGCTCTCTGTGGTCGAGGCCTGCAAGCGCTTGATTTTGGTTCCCGCTCATGGGCTCGAACCACGATTCACGCCTTCAAAGGGCGCTGTCCTACCATTAGACGAAGCGGGAGAAAGCAACTGCGCCCACACCCCTAGCCGGTTCGCGCGCCGGGATCAACGCGGTGCAGCGGCAAAGGCTGCTGGCAAGCGACATCAGTTCGGGAAGTTGTTGACCGGTTCCTCGCAGCGGTAGACCGGACAGCTTCCGTCACGGGTCGGCACGTAGGCCGACATCGGTACCTCCGGCCAGTCGCATTCGTTGCCGAACTGCCTGACATAGCGGTCATAAGTGTTGGGGCCGGTGGTCAGCACCACGGCGCGATGGCCCTGGATCAGCTGCTGGAGTTGGTCGCAGCTCATCGTGCGGGTATCGGGCCGAGCGTCGGCCAGGCCGGTCGCGGCAAGCAGGATCGCTGCCGTCATCGAGGCAATTCGGCGCATCGGCATGGCGGTTTCCTCAAGCTGATGTGTCACGCGAAACTTGCATCCCGGCCGGTGGTTCCGCAACAGCCGGCTGGCCGTCTTCGGCGGCGCAACCAAATGGTCCGTCGCGCATTGCTGGGGATGGATGGCAGGAAGCCCTACGAGACCCCGCAATGGCGGCCCGGAAACGGAGATCGCGAAGCCATGTGCTGTTCCTTCTGCGGCGGCCGCGACCACCGCTATGAGGATTGCCCGCAGCGGGACCCCGCCGCCAATCCTCCCTTGGATGCTCCCGACCGTGTCATCTCCAAACCGAACTGATTGTGAGTTGGCTCCCGGGCGCTACTTCGCGCCCGCGCAATGTCGCGTGCCGATTGCAACCAAAATGCTCCGCCACGCATTGCTGGGCGTGGGCCCCAAGGGCGGTTGCGAGACCGCGAGACGCAAGGCGGTCGACGTGATATGGGGAAGGTGGGGGCAATGACGGAATTGGCAAGCAGCGGCCTGATCCATATCACCGCCGATTCTCGGCTGGCGGCGATCGTCGAGTCGTCTTTCGACGCCATCATCAGCAAGGACCTGAACAGCGTCATCACCAGTTGGAACGGGGCGGCGCAGCGCATGTTCGGCTATGCTGCCGAGGAGGCTGTCGGCCGATCCGTGCTGATGCTCATTCCCGACCATCTCAAGGATGAAGAGGCCGATATCATCGGCCGGGTTCGCAATGGCGAAGTCGTGGCCAGCTATGAGACGATCCGGCGACGCAAGGATGGCGGGATCATTGCCGTTTCGCTGACCGTCTCGCCGATCAGGAATGAATCGGGCGAGATCATCGGCGCCTCCAAGATCGCCCGCGACATCACCGCGAGCAAGGAGAGCGAGCGCCGGATCCGGCTGTTGCTGCGCGAAGTGAATCATCGCGTCAAGAACCAGTTCGCGGTGATCCTCTCGATGGTCAGGGAGACGAGCAAACGCTCGACCGATCCACGCGAGTTCGAGGCGCTGATCCGCTCCCGCATCATGGCGCTGTCGCGGTCGCACGATCTGCTGGTGAACTCGGAATGGGCCGGTGCCAGCCTTTTCGACCTCATCCAGGAGCAGCTCAAGCCGTTCGGGCACGAGGAGCAGGTATCGCTCTCCGGACCGCTTTTGACCTTGCAGCCGAACGCCGTGCAAAATCTCGGCATGGCATTTCATGAGCTCGGCACCAACTCGTCCAAATACGGCGCTCTGGCTGGTGATGTAGGGCGGCTCGAGATCACCTGGCAGATCGCCGCCGGTGTTTCGGGAAAGCGGGAAATCCATCTCGTCTGGGACGAGACGATGCCGGTGTATGAAGGGGACCGACGGGACGAAAGCACACGCAAGGGTTTTGGCACCGTCGTCCTGCAGCGGGTCGCGCCGCAATCACTGAACGGCTCGGCGGTGCTGGAGCGCAGCCCCGGCCATCTCAGCTGGTCGCTGACGGCGCCGCTGGACTCGATCATCGTCCCGCAGCTCGGCGCCGAAATCCCCGCTGCCGAGCCCGAGCCGTCCTTCGGCCCTTGAGGGCTCACCGGCGCGAAAGGATCTTCTGGGCGGCCTGGCCCGGTTCGCCGAAGAAGCCGGCCAGCGCGTCGACGGTCTGCGCCGGGTTCTCCTCGGGAAAGAAATGTCCACCTGGCATCGCCTGGCCGCGCACGTCATCGGCCCAGCCGCGCCACAGCGCCAGCGGCCCGCCTTCGCCGGCATACCATTCGGCCAATGCGCCTTGACCGCTCCACAGCGCCAGCAGCGGGCAACGGATGCGCCGGCCGGCGGCCTTGTCCGAACGGTCGTGCTCGCGGTCAAGCGTCGCCGCTGCCCGGTATTCCTCGCAGATTGCATGGATGTGCGAAGGGTCACGCAAGGCATCGACATAGGCCTGACGCACTTCGGCTGGAAACGCCGACGGTGATGAGCCCCAGCCGCTCAGCGCATTTTCGATGATCGCCTCGGCAGCGCCAGCCAGGATCGTTTCCGGCAACGGCTCGGGCTGCGCCAGCAACGACCATGGCCAATAGCCCAGCGCCAGCCTGGCGTCGGCTCGATCCCAGACATCGGCAGTGGCTATGATGTCGAGCACGGCGAGCTTTTCGATGCTGTCGGGATGATCAAGCGCCATGCGGTAGGCGACACGCGCGCCGCGATCATGGCCGGCGACCATGAAGCTGCTGAAACCGAGATTCGCCATCAGCGCCACCATGTCGTCAGACATGGCGCGCTTGGCATAGGGCGCGTGATCGGGAGTGGAGGCCGGACAGGAACTGCCGCCATAGCCGCGCAAATCGGCGCAGACGACGCTGAACCGGTCGGCCAGGACGGGCGCAATGTCGTGCCACATCAGATGCGTTTGCGGAAAGCCGTGCAGCAATAGCAACGGCGGCCCGCTGCCGGCACGCAGGCAAAATATGCCGGCATCACCGGTGTCGATTTCCGCGCTTTGAAACTCATCGAACATGGTCGCCTCCGGCATGCGCAACGGGCGGCGATCGGAATTGGTTGCAACACGGCTGGCACGCAAGCGGCCAACCTTTTTCATCGACAGGCGTTGTCCCTGTGAAGGGAAAGGTCGCCGCGGGCGGCCGTGACAGGAAGAAGGAGGCCGAGATGAGAATTCTCGCCATCGTCCCATTCAGCCTGATGCTGGCGCTGGCAATGCCGGCTGCGGCCCAGCAGGACGACAGCCAGGCGCCGCAGGCCGATAAATGCCGGGTCCGGACGGAGCAAGGCGCAAAACAGGAACAGCAGCCTGGCAGCGACAATCTGACGGAGAAGCTCAACGATTGCGGCGGTGTGCTGAAACCGCCCGCCACCGGCGACCAGGGAATGGCAGCGCCGGCGCCCGATGAAGGCAAGATGCCGGTGATCAAGCCGGGTCAGGTGCCGGCTCAGCCGCCGAAACAATAAATGCAGGCTCGCCGGTATCATCGCTCAAGCTAATGGAACCTCGGTTTCCCAGGAACGTTTCTCTCACGACTGGAATTTGGAGAGATTATTGTGAGAGATATTGCGACCACGGCCACATTGCTTGCCTCGATTGCCGTTGTGATTGCTTTGGTTCTGCTGGCGCCAAAGAGTTTTGGCTTCGAAAGCTCTAACCCGATCGTACAAGGCGAGCTTCCCGCCGAGTGATCAGACCGATTTTGCACCAAAAAGCAGGCGAGGCACCGTGCCTCGCCTGCTTCTTGGTGCCTTACCGAACCAGCACGCCGGCATGGTTGCAGAGCGCGGCGAACGCTTCCTGCGCCTCGGCGGCACCCGCCTTGCCTTCCAACGCTGCTTCGACCTGTTCGCGCGCGGCCTGATAGAACGGGCCGCGCTTGGCCTGCGGCCAGTCGATGAGTATCTCGCTGGCATCCCCGAGCGTGGTGATGTCGCGGATCGTGTCCGAACCATGCGGCTTGATCCGCATCGGCGTGGACAACATCAATTGGGCCATGTCCCGTTTCCGGCTACTGGAGGAATTTTGCTTCGCGCGCGGCGTCGATCATTGCCCGCATCGCCTTTTCCGGCGGCGTCCAGCCGTCCAGCGCGTCGCGACAGCTGCGCAGCGCCGCCCGGTATTGCCGGCCCTGGCCGGCCGGCCAGTCGCCGAGGCATTCCAGGCCTTCCCAGGCACTGCGCACGACGCGCTCACGCTCGGGGGCAAACTTCAACCTGATGGGTCGGGGAAACATCTTGTCGTTCAACGGTCGCCTCCGTGACTGATGCATGTCGCCCAAAAGTGCACAGCGGTTTTGGGGAAAACGATATGCACAAAGAACGAGGCGCCGGATAACGTCGCCGGCAGGGGTGGGTTCCCTGCCGGCGAGATCAAATCTCACTCGGCCGCGTCGGCATCCGACAGCGACCTCGGCGTCGGCACTTCGGCGTCGTGCGCCGCCGGCCGGTCATGCTCGAACTGTTCGGTGTCGGGCAAGGCATGCAGCCAGGTCTCGCGCCTTGAGGTCCACAATTCATATTCGGGTACGAGATCGGTCGGCGCGATGTCGAGGCTGCCGATCGTCACCTCGGCCTCGTTGTCGTCAACCCAGGCGACGCGGCCGCCGCAGGTCGGGCAGAAGCTGCGTGTGCCATAGGAACTGACAAGGCCTGTCGTCTCGAAGGCCTCGCGCGGCCAGATGGCAAAGGCCGAATAGGCCGAGCCGCCGGCCTTGCGGCAATCCTTGCAATGGCAAAGACCAATGCGCAGCGGCGCACCGCTGACCGAGAACTGCACGCCGCCGCACAGGCAACTGCCGGTCCTGCGTATGGTGTCGGACATGGCAACCTCCGTCATTGCGTGGCGCTGCGGGCCGGGCGGGACAGGTGTCCGAAACAGAGCCGGATCGGCTCGTCCGGGACAGAGCCGGATCGGCTCATCCGGATTGAGCCCCGTCCAGATCCCGGGAAAGGCTCTAGCCGCGCGCCGCCATATGGGCATCGAGCTTCTTGCGCGATGGCCCGTAGCGCTTGATGATGGTCTGCGCCTCGCTTGGCGGAATGCCGTATTTGCGGGCAAAAGCAGCGACCTCGTAAGGCTCTTCGCTCGAGACCAGCTTGCGGTCCTGTTTCGTCTTCGACTTGTCGTCAGCCATCCCAGGCCTCACTTTCTGTTGTCGGGGAAACGCGCAGCCATCGACGCCCGATCCCGCGATCAACAGGACATAACACAGATCGGCGTCGCTGGTTCCACCGGCACGACAATAACGCCATGCCCCGTCAAACGCCGCCAGGTGCGGCTACGGCTTCGCAAGCCTGTATCAGGCCGATGGCCGCATCGGGTCGGCGTCGGAAAGGTGGTCGCCGTCACATTCGGAACAGGCGGTGCTGACCCCGGGGCAGCCGCGCTGGTGCGTGCCGGCGGGGCAGCAATTGCCATTGGAACTCGTCCAGCGCGGGCATTGGAAGACTTGGCCGGCGCCGCCGCAGCCGCTGCATTCCAGTGCCGTCGACCGGACGGCAAGGGATTTTATCCTGAACCTGACGTTCGTGCCCAATTTCAAACCCGCCCGAATTAACTGCACCGGTACACGCCTGTGCATTAGCCCCGGCTAACAATAGCACAATCGCGGTTACCAACAAGTTTCATGATCAAGGGATGCACTGATGATCAATGCCTTGGCCATGTCCATTTCCCCTTCGAACGGGCAATAATATACCGTCAGCCGGCAAACCGAAAATCGGTCCTGCCGGCACGGTGCATGGTTTCAAGAGGCATCCCGGATCCCTGGCGGAGCGCCTGCATCGCGCTTGTCGACAAAAAAATTGGCCTGATGTGTCGGACCTGGCGATCGTCGCGCGTCCTAGGAGCGACCAACCTGCAAAGCTGGAGAACGAGCATGTCGTCGCAAATTACTCAATCGCCGTGGCAGACCGCGGCCCTTCTCATCGCCCGGCTGATCTTCGCGGGCGTCTTCCTGATGGCCGTGACCTTCAAGTTCATGGGCATGGAGGCGACCGCCGGCTATATCGCCGCCGCCGGCTTTCCGTTTCCGCTGTTCCTGGCCTGGTGCGCGGCGATCCTGGAAGTCGCCCTGGTGCTGTGCTTCCTGACCGGCGCCTTCTTCACCCAGGCGGCCCTGATCGCCGCCGCCTATGTGCTGTTCCTCGGTTTTTCTTTCCACGGACCCAGCCACTGGGCCGGCAACCAGGCCGAATTCGGCTTCTTCATCGACCATTTTTCGTTCCTGGCCGGACTGCTGTTTGCGGCGGTGCACGGGCCGGGCCGGGTGCTTTCGCTAAACCTGGGATGGCCGGGCAGGGCGTGAGCACCATGCGGCGCGGTCGCGAAAGAATGGCCTGGCTATTCCTGCGTCAGGCGCTCGCCATACTCACGCCAAAGCGCCTTCACCTCCAGGCTGCCGAGGCGAGGGGCCGAAGGATCGCTCGAGGTGATGGCGACGGCGCTGATATCGTATTGGGGATAAGCGTGGGCGACGAAGCGGATCGCTTCGCCGAGCGAACGCACGCGGATGACCGGGTCGGCCTGGCCCTGGCCGGTGCTGCGCACCCCGGAAACCGTGGCCGGTGCATGCCGCACCCTGAACACGGATGCCATGGCTGGTCTGTCCATCGTCTTCTCCCACAAGGGCGTGTGACGGGAATCATTCCATGCGTGTTGGCTAATGATTTCACAGCCGTCGGCCAAAAACCAGCCAGCCGGCAAAAGCGGGATTTCCGCGGGGTTGCCAGTGTCGGTCCGTCGTTCTGGAGCCCTCATAGCTGGTCGTTGTAGGGGTCCTTGATCTTGCCGACCATGCGGGCCAGCTTCGAGAAGGAGGGCATGTCCGCCTCCGGCTGGCACTGATTGGCGAGGCCCAGCAGCCGGATCGGGAAGTTGACGGCGTCACGGCTTGAAGCGGACATGCCGTCGGATCGCTCCTGACTGGTTTCGCCGGCCTCGGTCTTGCGCAGCGCCAAATCGATTTCCTCCGCCGTCAGCACCCCCTTTTGAACCAGGAGGTGGTTGATCGACGCGACGGCCATCAGCAGGCCTTCGAGTTGAAGATTGGCGACATTCATGGCGATTGCTCCCGTGGCTAGAGCAATTCCAGGAAAAGTGTGAAACGGTTTTCCGTCCGGAATTGCGCCAGATCCAGATCGAAACGCGCGAGCGGCGTTTTCGCTCCGGAGGGCGCGGCGAGGCTATGCCTTTGCAGATCTTCAGGATCGCCCGAAAAAGCGGCATAGGAATTTTTTCTTAGAAAATCGTTGACGGGGTGAGGGCAGCTTTGCCTTCCAGACGCTGAACCCTGTCATTGGAACCAGCGACATCGTCCTCAGCTTCTATCAGTCCGACGACATCGTCGGGGACATCCGGGACGCCACGCAGGACATCATCGACCAGGCCCAGGCCGCGGCCAATGTCGCGGCTGAGGCGATGACAACGGTGATCGATCCGCAATTCGCCACGCTCGCTGCCGCCGAGGCATTTTCGCCGGTCATCGCCCCGACCTACATCCGCACCGCGTTCTACGACAGCCACCAGGTGGCGGGCAGTGGCGCGGTTTACCGCAAGAACGGCACCTCGGCCGGGGATCTGGTGATCACCTTGAGCGATGGCTTGACGCTCGCGGGGTATACGTTGGCCTCAATCCCCGTGGCGGCATCCATGCTTGGAGCGCGCGGCGGCGCGAACGCCACGGTTGCTATCGATGCGCTGCTCGCTGGCAGCTATCCGCATGTGCTGATTGACGGTTCCTACCAGACCGACGGCAACCACATTATCTCGACAGCGAAGAAGCGCGTCGAATGCCTGGGTGGCTCGGCTCTGACCCTGCGCGCGCCAGTCGGCACCGTCACCGGCCACTATCCTGTGATCGATATCGCTGCCGACGACGTTCAGGTCGACGGAGACCTGACGATCGATGGTGGATCACATGCCGGCTATGAGGCTTCCATTGGTATTCGCGCCGGCCTTTCCACTGGTGCACGCCGGAAGCGGCCGACAATCCGCGGTGTGAAAGTCCGCAATCTTGGCCTTGCCGGGGTGATGGCACTCTGTGTCGACAGTCCAACGATCGAGGACATTGACGGCTACAACATCGTCACGCCAACCGGCGGCGAGTTTGGCGACACGGTTTACGTGGCCGGCGTCCGCAAGCCGATCGTGCGCAACATCCGGTCGGCAAAGTGTAAACGCGACGGCGTCGTGTTGACCTATACGGGAAACCTCAACACCACCGACGTGTTGGTCGACGGGGTTTTCGCGGATGCGCATCTCGACAGCCCCTCCGCCGGTGTCTGGGTGGAAATGACCGGCGCGCGAGATCCACGAGGTATCATAACCAACGTGGTGGCGAATGACTGTCTGGTTGGCGTAGCCGCGACCGACGCCAACAGCGAGATCGTTATTTCGAACGTCAAGGCGATCGGCAACCGGCTCTCCGGCAGTTCTGCCGGTAACGTCTTCGGTGTTCAGATTCAGTCGGGCCGGCTCGATAACTGGTACATCGATCGCTACAACACCGCCCTGCAATTGGAGCCAAACGGCGAATATCAGTTCGCCCTCAGCTCGCAAGTTGGATCGTTTGCGACTGGCGAGATTGTCAGCGGTGGTACCTCTGGCTCGACCGGAACCCTGCGGTTCCAACATTTTGAAATCGTCATCACCGGTTCAACCGTCGACTATGAACTCGGCGAGACGGTGACAGGCGGTTCATCCGGCGCGATGGGCACCTTGGTCGACTTCTTCGCGAACGTGCTGCGGGTCTTGCCGGTAATCGGAATGTTCCAGGCTGCTGAAACAATCACTGGCGGCACCTCGGCGATTGCCAAAACGGCAAGCAGCGTGACCCGGCGTATCTATGTGCGCGGTTCGGCCGGCATCTTCTCGAGTGGCGAGACAATTGCGGGCGGTACGTCCGGCGCCACAGCCGTAATCGCAGCGCCATACCAGACACCGCTTGCGATCGGTCCCGGCACGCTGATGAACTGCTCGACCGACGCCATCGTGGTCGCGAATTGCGTCACGCCAGCGAGCCTCAGCCTTACGGGCATCAGGGGCAACACACAGTCGCATGGCATCCGGTTCAACCTTTCTGCGGGACAACGGCTGCGCAAAGTCAGTCTCAGGGACATCGCCCTGAGGAACTCGACTTCCGTTGGCATTGCCTTTCGGGTGACCACCGGTGGCGTGATCGACGAAATGCTGGTTGATGGTTTCGACATGTCGGAATGGGTTGGCGATGGTACTGGCAGCTCCATAACGGCCGGCATCGTGACCCGGTTCATTGGCGGCGACAATCCCGGCCTGCAAGGGACATCGAGTGTGCCGATCAACCTGGGCGCCAACACAACGCTGTTCGGCCTGCATAATCGCGCCTTCTGCCACAACAACGGCGCCGGTGCGGCGCGGACGCATACGCTGCCCCCGGCCGTGCCTGGCTTGCGGATCGGCTTCGCCGGAGTACACTCGACCCATGTGATGAACCTCGATCCCAACGGGACGGACACGATCAAGGGCGGCGGCGCGGGAAAATATCTCATCCTCGATCCCGGCGAGCGCGTGATCCTGGAGGCCTATGCGGCAGGATTGTGGGTTGTCAGTTCGGCGATCGGCTGGTCAGGGGATTTCGAAGCTTAGGATGAATTCGCAGCTTTGCGTAAGGGTTCTGCGTCGTGCCTAAGTTGATCGTTGCGAGGATGACGAAAACTAGAGGATATGTCAGTTTCAATTTTGTGGCCAACAGCACAATCGACAGGCCAATGCCCAAGAGCGGCAAGCTCAACAAATACGTAGCAACCCCTATAACTGCCCATAAGCCGTATCGGAGCAGGAAGTCGAGGCCAACGCCGAGATAGCCAAATGTGAAGAATATCGGTATCTGACTTTCGCTTAGGCCAAACAGCGTTATCCGCTGATAGGAAAATGCCCACTCCATCATCTGATCGTGCTGCGTTCCCTCGACATAGAGTTGCGATCTTGTCTCAAGATTCAGCAACGCCCAATAGATCATGATCGAAAGCAGCGCTATGCCGACCGCCGCGACAAGCAGCCTCCATTTTCGAACAGCGAAAAATTGGTGGAGCCCAACAACTCCATAGAACATTGCGACGAACATCATGCCGCCCAGCGACATCGTCGCGATCGCGGAAAGAATTCCTAAAATTGAGACCTTGGAGAGCTTGCGCGAAAGTGCATACTCGCCGGCAAGCAGGCTCGCGATCATGGTCGAATGCGTGCCCGGTTCATTCGACAAGCCTGCAAAGCGCGGCACTTTGCCGACGGCAAGCTCGAGTCCTTTCTTACTTATGACCGCCTGGTCACCAAGGCCAAGACTTGCAAGCGGGTCAAAATAAGTTCGGAACGCCGCGAAATAGAAGATCTGGAACAGGACCATAAGTGCGTGCGCAGCGATCGCCCATCGCAAACCAACCAATAAAGGGCGACTATCTTTGGCAAAGCAAGCTGGAACGAGAATGAGAGCCAAGCTGCTACCAATAGTGCCTAGGACTGCTTTGGTTCCGCCATCTTCCGCGGTGGCCAAAGTCCCGCACATCCCGACGAGTAGGAAAGCGACGATCCAAAAAACATTCGCCTTGACCGGCGCATTTAACAGCGGGATCAGCATGAGAAGCCCGAGGTAGCAAAAGGCGGCCATCCCGAATTGGGGCAGGTAGACGCTTTGCAGACTCATGGCGATGACGGCAGTAGCGGCGTAAATCGTCTTCAGTTTGTCGGCAAAGGTCGACTGCCTCGCGATTGGAATATGTGGGGTTTGGGCGCAATAGTGCGACATTGCGCTAGCAAGACTTGTAGCTAGGGATCGTCCCGCAAAGAATGCCGGAGCCTGTCAAAGCCGTTGCCAAGTCAAGCGCCCCGTCAATCTTGCATTGCGCTACGGTAGATGCACCTAAGGTCGCCACCGTCTTCCCATCGCATGGGGTGCCGCCGCCGACAGGCTTACACTTCACATAGGCATTTTCATAAGAAAGCTTGACGCTCTGGGCCGCTTTTTCCGCCGATGTCGCATCTGATGGCCTAACTCCACAGAGAACAATGGAAGTGCCATCCACCTTGAACGAATTGGCGGTGAGCACCGTAAGTCGACCTTTGATGTCCTTTATTTCTGCCGGCTTCGGCACGGCTTTGGGAACCTTGGGAGTACCGAATGTTAGGACGCCGATGGTCATGACCGCTCCAAGTCCGACGGCAATGGCAATGAAAGCAATTGGTCTCACGGCTGTCTCACCCCGAATCGGCCATCATCACGCTTTTATAAACGCGATTGTTCCTCCGGCTCGGCCAAACTCTGTAAATCCACGCTTGGTTATGTTTCGCTCCAACTCCAGCGCTTCGCCAGGGCCGGTCAATTTGGGGTGGAACTCGATGATGAGCTTTTCAAATGACTCAAAATGGTTCGGCGGAATGCTCGTTTCGGCGCCTTCGATATCCATGATTAAGACATTTGGCCTGAACGGAAGGTCTGAAACGATTGTCGGGATTGAGAGCATAGGTACTGTGAGGCGTTCAGCTTCGTTGTCTCGATGTAATGCGCTGGACGACCAGAAATTCTGGCTGATACCGAAGCTGATAGAGCCGTCGGACGGACCTACAGCGACAGTCTTGAGAACGGGCAAGCTGATCCCGTTAAGACGAAAATTCTCCCGGATGGATGCCTCCAGGCGCGGGTTCGCCTCGACCATGCAGTAGTCTTCGATGTCGATCTCCATCATACAGTTCAGCGCCATGAACCCGATCGCGCTGCCGGCTTCCAGAACCTTATCGTTGCAGTTCAGAAAGCGCGAAGCGAGAGCCGCATCTTGGTCCTCGTAGCCTCTGGCCATCACGTATCGCATGCGGCGGGAGACGCCGTCCAAAGACAAAGTGATGTTCCGGACTGTTACCGTTCTTTTGCCGATGGTAAGAATTTCAAAGCCAAGATCGCGAACGCTCCGGATGGCTTCCAAGATCATCTCGGTTCCCTACAAGCTGGAATCAGCAGCCGAATATAAACGCGCCTGTCCAGTCGCTGGCAAGGTGCGTGACACCCCCACGGCTTGCCCGGTTTGCGCCCTTCATCGGCTCGGAGTTCTTGCCTTGATCATCATTTGAGCATCGCTCTGCGCATCGACTGACGTGCCGCGTGCGGTCTTCTCGTCTCCTCGATCGTGAAATTCCTCGTCGGCCCCTGCCGACCAATCTTCAAAGGAACCATCACCATGGACCGCAACTTCGCGCGGGCGCTTGCGCTTGTTCTCAAATCGGAAGGCGGCTGGTCGGACAATCCGGCCGATCCCGGCGGCGCCACCATGAAGGGGGTGACGCTCGCCAATTTCCGTCGCTACGTGAAGGCCGACGCGACAAAGGCGGACCTGCGCGGGATCAGTGGCGCACAGGTCGCCGCGATCTACCGCCGTTTCTACTGGGACGCAGTGCTCGGCGCCGAGCTACCCGATGGTGTCGACTATGCCATGTTCGATTTCGCGGTGAACAGCGGGCCTGGCCGGGCGGCGAAATATTTGCAGGCGGCCGTGGACGTTGCCCAGGACGGCCGGATCGGACCGGCGACCCTCGCAGCAGCCAAGGCAAAGCCGGCCGGTGTCATCATCGATGCGCTTTGCGATGCGCGGCTGACGTTTCTCCAACGGCTGCCGACATGGAAAACCTTCGGCCGAGGTTGGTCCGATCGCGTCAGATCGGTGCGGGTTCAGGCCTTGCTGATGTCGGCGCAACGACCGGCGGCACCGGGGGCCGCGCCGGCGCCTCAGCCGGCCAGGGTCGAAACATCAACTGGTGGGGCGCCGACGGTCCAGCCCATGCCGCCGGCACCGCCATCCGGCGGCAAGACGGCTGCCGCGGCCGGCATCCTCGTCCTCATCGCCGGAGCGCTCGCGGCCTTCTGCCATCACGTCACCGGATTTTTCGGGAGCCTCTTTTGATGACATGGTTCAACACCAACGCGCTGCACAATCTTCTCAACACGCTGATCGCGATCATCTGCGGCGGCGCCCTGGCCGGCTTCGACTGGACGATGTTCGGGGTCAGCGACCGCACTGCGCTTCAGATCAGCGGCGCCATTGCGCTGGCCAAGATCATCATCAACGCCGTTCGCGACGGGCCGGCGGGCATGGTCGCGCCACCGCCACCGGCAGAGGAGCAGTAAGATGGAAGGTCTCCAACAACTCGTCATCGCTTGGCTTGAAGTGTTCAAGCCATATTGCATCGGCTTTTCGATTGGTGTGTCCGTTTGCATCATAGTGAGGCATCTATGACCGCGCTCATCGCCTTTCTGCTCGAGCATGCAGGGATAGCCATCGCGGCTCTTGGTGCCATGGCCACCGTTGTTGCGGCAGGGTGGGGCAATCTGCGAGGCGCGAAGCGAGAGCGGGACAAGCAGGCTCTGAAAGATGCTGCTGCTGCAACCGAAGCCCAGAAGATCGACGACGCCGTCGCCGGGCGGACGCCGGACGACAACCGGGGGAGGCTGGGCAGATGGTCAAGATCATAGTGCTCTCGCTCACGCTGGCCGGCTGCACAACATCAGGCGGGTCGTTCTGCGCGGCCGGGCATCCCATCCGGCCGACACGGGCAGAGGTGGCGACCCTTTCCGGGACGTCGGTGGCGGCGATCCTGGCTCACAACGAAAAGGGCCTGACGCTCTGTGGATGGAGGCCGTGATGCACGATCTTTTCGACCTGCTTGGCATCAAGGGGCCGGTCGTGGCGGCTGGCCTTGCTGGCGGTGTTCTGCGGGCGCTGTCGCGGCATCGCTACAAGCTGCGCGAAATGGTGGCCTCGCCGATCTGCGGCGCGCTGGCAGCGGCGTACCTGACGCTACCGGCGGTATCCTACGCCAGGATCACCGGCCTGCCGATGCCCGATCCCGCCGACGACACAACGACGCTGGCTGCCGCCTTCCTGATCGGTGTCTGCGCCATGTGGATTTCGGACGTCCTGTTCGAGTTTGTGGTGCGCAGGTTCAAGCCCGCGCCGGAAGAGTAGCTGCTGTCTCCGGTTGGCGACTGCTTGGTAGAACTACCGAGGCACGTTCTCGCGCGATACTCGAACCGTCGAAGATAACCCAAAATAGCCCGTTCCGGTTCGCCGCGCGGGCTATTTTCTGCGTTTTGGCCTGATCAAGCCAGGATATTGACGGCGCGCGCCGCGACTAGGGCGATGGTCAGCAGCGAGATCATGGCCTCGGCCATCATCAGCAGCTTGGCGCGTTGGGAGAGTGGCAAGGTATCGGTCGGCGAGAAGGCTGTCGCATTGGTGAAGGCGAGGAAGAAATAGTCGACGAAGCCGGGCAGCCAATCGCGAAGCTCACGGTCGTTCAGCGTCATCTGCGCAAACAGGAAATCGGCCTGCGCAAGCTTGACGAGGCCGCAGGTCGGCGGCCCGCCGCGGTCGGTGCTCCAGAACCACAAGGCAAAGACGATGACGTTTGTGACCCAGATGTTGAGGGCGTCGATCAGCAGCGTCGTGCCGCTGTTGCCGGCATGGCCCTCCAGCAAGGCACGCACCAGCAAGACCAACGAACCGCAATTCATGACGCTGATGATGGCGGTCATGGTTAGGGCGGTCCTGCGGATCATCACGCGAAACTGGCCGATCGCATGCCACTCGTGATCCTCGACCGCCTTTCGGGTGGCGGCCTGGGTCCAGGCCGTGGCCACCGACAAGGGCAGCAGCAGGGCGGCCTCCAGCGCCGGGGCCAGCCAGCGTGGCCCGAATGAGAGGTTGTTGATGACCAGAAGCTGCAGGCAGATAATGACCAGAACGGCCGCGCGCGCCATCCAGAAGTCGAGCGCACGGTAGTGGATGACGGCATGGTGGTGGCGCATTTTGAATCCTGGATGCTTGTTGGTGGGGGAGTGGCCGGGGATCTGGTCAGGTGTAGACGACGCCTGTCGCGATCACGGCTAATGCGCTCTGCCTGGCATGTTCGAGGTGCCGCAGGAGGGCGTTTTCCATTGTTGTTTTGCTTGCATGTGAGGGGAGAAGCAGCATAGTGAGGTGAAACTCTGCCTCAATCTTGGTTTTGCAATGGTCGCTCAAGTATACATTTTCGTAAGCTTTGAGTTCTGGGCTATTCGAAAAACCGTCCGATGTGATTTATCCACCGCATGACGCGAATCGATGAACCCGTGAACGGCTGGCTGCCGGTCGGCAGCTCTGTTCCAGACGACTGGCGCCAGTCGTCGATCTGGTCGGATCTGACCCGTTATCCGGAAGCTGTTCTGGCCCTTTTATGCCTGACGCAGATCCTGTGCTGGACCGTGGCGCCGGCGCTTGTCGACGCCGCACCGCCCGGCGATGTCGTCGAGGGCTTCATGTGGGGCCGCGAATGGGTGCTGTTGACCTACAAGCATCCGCAGCTTCCCGGCTGGCTGCTCGAGACCAGCCATCTTCTGAGCGGATCGTTCCGCTGGCCGCAATATCTGCTCGCCCAACTCGTCGTCTCAGCGACCTTCATCTTCGTCTACCTGCTGGCCCGTGACATGCTCGGGAGAACCCGCGCGCTGGCCGCCGTGCTTTTGATGCCGTCGTTGTATTTCTTCGGCTGGCCCACTCCGCAGTTCAATCATGACTACGCGCAGATGCCCTTCTGGGCCGCCATCTGCTGGCTGCTGTGGCGTGCAAGCCGTGGCGGCGGGCCGGGCTGGTGGCTGGCGCTCGGCTTGGTGTCCGGCGTCGGCCTCTATGCCAAATTTTCCACCGGGCTGCTGTTGCTCTTCGGCGCGATCTGGCTGTTGTCGGACACACGGGCACGCAGTCGGCTGGCCACGCCCTGGCCATGGCTTGGGCTGGCGGTTTTCATCGCTGTCGCAGCGCCGCTGGCCGTCGAGCTCTACCGCATGGATTTCCTGCCGCTGACCTATGCCGCTTGGCGCGATCAGTGGGTGCTGGCCCATCGCTCCCGCTTTTATTATATCAGCGTCCAGATAGCCGGGCTCTGCGGCTTTCTTCTGGTGCTGGCGATATCAGGGCTGCTGCAGCGTTCGCCCGCGCCGCAAAAGCCCGTCGGGCGCGGCACGCTGGTCTATCTCTTGTGGATGGGGGTTGGCCCGGCGATCCTCGTCATGGTGGCATCCCTGTTCACCGGCGCCGGCGAGGCCTGGGGCGCGCCGATGTACAATCTTGCTGGCGTTGTGGCGCTCGCCTTGCTGGGGCATCGCCTCGGCGCCGTCGAGATGCGACGGCTGGCGATCTGCGCGTTTGTCTGCATTATCGGCATGTCTGGTGCATATGCGGGTATCCGCTGGACGAGCTGCAATTTGCGCGGCCGGATGGATGCCGTGTGCTGGCCGGCCCAGCAGATCTCGGATGAGGCCGAGGCCGTCTGGCACACGGCGGTGCCCGGTCGGCTCGACATCGTCGGCGGCGATACCCGTATCGCGTTGCTGGCGGGCCTGAATGCCTATGACAAGCCGTCGATCTTCACCGAGCTCGATATGCGGCTCGCCCCCTGGATCACCAGCCAGCGGCTGCGCGACCACGGCATACTCCTGGTCTGGCCTGGGCGCGGCGTGCCACCTCGGCTGCAGCCGTGGCTGGACAACATCCCGGTCAAGACCGTTCTTTTCAGCTGGTCGCTCAAGGCGCCGCCGGTGGCGATCAGTTTTGCCGCCGTTCCGCCCGGCGTGAGGCAGTTGCCGGGTGTGATCGACAGCCTCGCCCGGCCGAGCAACTGAAGCAGATCAGCCGGTCCGCTGGACGAAGCAGGTGAGAATACCCATTTATGGGGAGATCAACTTGCTTTTGAGGAGACGTGATATGGCGACTTCGACCGAACGCGCAGTCCTTGCGGGCGGCTGCTTCTGGGGTATGCAGGATTTGATACGGCGCTATCCCGGCGTCATCTCCACCCGTGTCGGCTACAGCGGCGGCGACGTGGCCAACGCCACCTATCGCAACCATGGCAGCCATGCCGAAGCCATCGAGATCAATTTCGATCCGGCCATCATAAGCTATCGCACGCTGCTGGAGCGCTTTTTCCAGATCCACGATCCGACGACCCGCAACCGGCAGGGCAACGACGTCGGGATGAGCTATCGCTCCGCGATCTACTACACCAGCGACCAACAGAGGCGCGTCGCCGAGGACACCATCGCCGACGTCGATGCCTCGGGTCTGTGGCCGGGCAAGGTCGTCACCGAAGTCGCGCCGGCCGGTCCCTTCTGGGAAGCCGAGCCTGAGCATCAGGACTATCTGGAGAAATACCCCAACGGCTACACCTGCCACTTCGTCAGGCCAGGCTGGAAGCTGCCGGTTCGTGAGAAGGCTGTTTCGTAGGGTTCGGAGCCGCCATGCATTGCCGCTCGACGAGGTCGTCGAGCGGCGCATCGTACATCCCAAACACCTTCAGTCAGCGCGCCTTGTCGCGTCCCCCAAGTTCAAGCGTTATAAGAAAATTGCGAAACCTTATAACTGCCCAAACTGAACATTTCTACTAGCCGCCCTGTTAGGCTTTCCCCCATAAGGTCCACCGGCGCCACTTTCATACGCCACGGGCAATCGATTGCGACTGGGGACGGGGTGCGGGGTTTCATGCCTGCTGCGTCGGGTAGAGCGTCAGGATGTTGACGTTGACCCTTGGTGGCTGTGAAACCGCGTAGAGCATCGCAGCGGCGATATCCTCGCTCTCCAGCTGTTCCATGTCGCCCAGTCTTTGCTCTACCGCCAGGCGCACGTCATCGCGCATGTTGGCCGTGAACTCGGTTTTGACCGCGCCTGGCTCGATCACGGTGACGCGGATGCCGTTCTTGCCGATTTCGCGGCGCAGCGATTCCGCCATGGCGCTGGCCGCATGCTTGGTGCCAGAATAGACGACCGAAGGATGGATGTAGCGGCCGGTGCCCGACGAGACGATGACGATGTGGCCTGAACCCTGTCGTTTCATCGCCGGCAGCGCTGCGTTGATCGCATAGAGCAGACCCAGAATGTTGATATCGACCATCGCCCGATATTCGCCGGTCGTGGTGTTCTGGAAGGGGGCGGCGACGCCCACGCCGGCGACATTGAACAGCATGTCCAGTCGGCCATAGCTTTCCAGCACGCGACTGACCATCGCGGTTGCCTGCTCCTCGTCGGCGATGTCGGCCCCGATCGCGAGCGCCTCGCCGCCGACGTCGCGGATGCGCTTGGCCAGATCGTCAAGCCGCTGCCGGCGCCGCGCCGCAATGGCAACGACCGCGCCTTGCGCTGCAAGCGCAAGTGCTGTTGCCATCCCGATGCCGGAGGAGGCGCCGGTCACCAAGGCGATTTTTCCGTTGAGTTTCCACATGTTCGTCGCTCCTGCTCAGAGGGAGATTCAGATGAGCTCGATGCCGATGATCGGCGACGTTCGAGACATGTCCTCAAGCTAGGCAGCAGACCCCCTACGAAAAATGCGATAGAATTCCATCATACTCATTGGAGAATATGGCATAATGCGCGGACGTGACTATGCGGAGCTGAAGGCCTTTGCCACTGTCGTCGCGCATGGCAATTTTGCTCGTGCCGCGGACGATCTCCGGATTTCGGCATCGACGCTCAGCCAGACGATCCGCCAGCTCGAAGCGCGGCTTGGCTTGCGCCTGCTCAACCGCACGACCCGCAGTCTCTCGCTGACCGAAGCCGGCGCGCGCCTGCACGCGCGCTTCGCGCCGGCCATGGCCGAGATGGAGGCGGCGGTCGGCGATGCCGCCGCCTTGCGTGACACGCCGGCCGGCATCTTGCGCGTCCATATGCCCAGCGTCGCTGCCGCCACCTATCTGGAGCCGGTGCTCGGTCGTTTTTACGAAACATGGCCGGACATCGTGCTCGATGTTACGATCGACGATGCCGCCATCGATAGTGTCGAGGCCGGCTATGATGTCAGCGCCAGGCTTGGCGAATTTCTCGAAGCCGATATGGTTGCGGTGCCGCTTGGCGGCGCGCAGCGCCAACTCGCCGTGGCCTCGCCGGACTACATCGCCCGTCACGGATCACCGTCAGCACCCGCGGATCTGCTCCAGCACCGCTGCATCAACTGGCGCCGGCCGGGCAGCGCCGGCCTTTACACATGGGAATTCGCCAGGGGTGGCCAATGGTTCTCGGTAGCGGTCGATGGTCCGCTGGTCGTCTCCAGCCGCGACATGGCCGTTGCCGCCGCGGTGCAGGGCGTCGGCATCGCCTTCTGGGCGGAAGAGCTGGTGCGTCCGCTGATCGACGCTGGCAATCTGGTCCCGCTGCTGGATGAGTGGTGCGCGACTTTTCCCGGCTGGTTCCTCTGCTACCAGAAGCAGCGTCATACGCCGCCGGCCGTGCGCGCCTTCGTCGATTTCCTGCGGCATGCGCATGCCGGCCAAACACGGTCAGGTGGTTGACGGCGTGCACGAAGGTGATTGCATCGCGACTGTGGAGAGAACCGCTCGCGGCAGCGAGGGTGCCCGATAATCCCGCTCAGGCAGCACCATGTCTGGCGCAATGCTTTTGGCGCAGTGCGCTGAAAAAACGGCTTTCACTTCAGCTAGAATGGTGCTTTAACCCGCGCATCCACAGGGGTGCTCCGTACGGTCGGGGCTGAGACGGGGGCGGCAAGCCCACAGACCCTAGAAGCTGATCTGGGTAATACCAGCGGAGCGAGGCGGGCGATGTTTTCAGGCGCACAGATTTCCCTATATCCCATGGCCGACGATTTCGTCGGCGTCATCCTTGGCGCGCTTGGCGCGCTCGATCCCTGGCGTGACAAGCTCAGGATCGAGACCGACGACATCTCGACCTTGCTGGTCGGGCCGCCCGAAGTGCTGTTTCCAGCCATGCGCGACCTCTTCGTGGCGGCGGCGCGCAGCGGCAAACATTGCGTGTTGTCGGCCACCATCTCGCGCGGCTGCCCTGGCGAGCCGGATGATCCGATCTGCCGCTCCGATGCACTTGGCGGGCCTGTCGGGCCACTCGGTCCGCGCAAGGATGCGGCCATCGCGGCGGTGCACAATGCAGCTGCCACCGGCCAGCCGGCGGCAGCGCAGTTCTCGCTCTATGTGATGGGCACCGACGACCACATGGACGAGATCTACGGCTGCATCGACTTTCTCAAGCAGTCCGGCGTCTATGAACGTTCCAAGCATTTCTGCACGAAATTGCGCGGTGATGCCGGCGCGATCTTTTCGGCGCTGGACGAGGCTTTCTGCCGCTTCGGACTAGGCGCCGGCCACGTAACCCTCGACGTCACGGTCTCGGCCAACAGCCCGTCGGCTGTCTGAAGCTGCCGCCGCCTCCGCGCGGCCGTCAAAGGTTATCTCCAGTGGCCTCATCATCCGTCGCTTCGCGCCCGATCGCGAGCCTTCTTATGAAGGCGGGACCGGCCATTATCTCGGTCGGGCTGCTCCTGCTGGCATGGGAGCTTTATGCCAGCTATTCCGGCATCAAGCCGACGATACTACCGGCGCCGTCGCGTGTCTTCGAGCAAGCGATGCTCAATCGCGAGGCGCTGGTCGACAACGCCATTCCGACCATCCGCGCCACGCTGCTTGGCTTTGCCTGCTCGCTCAGCGCCGCCTTTGCGCTGTCGATGCTGGTCGACTTCTTCCAGCCGCTGCGGCGTGCGCTGTTTCCCGTCTTCATTGTCAGCCAGACCTTGCCGCTGGTGGCGATTGCGCCGCTGGTGGTGCTGTGGTTCGGCTTCGGACTGGCGCCCAAGATCATGCTGGTGGCGCTGGTCACCTTCTTTCCGATGCTGGTGGCATTGGTCGAGGGCTATGAGGCGACCGAGGCCGAGGTCGGGCAAATGCTGCGCGCGATGGGGGCAGGGCGCTGGCGCATCTTCGTGCTGGCGCGGCTGCCTTCGGCGCTGCCTTATTTCTTCGCTGGCCTGAGGATCTCCATCACCTATGCGGTGGTCGGCGCCATCTTCGCCGAATATGCCGGCGCCGCGAAGGGGTTGGGCATCTACATGCTCAACGCCAAGAACAATTTTCGCCCCGACCTGGTGCTGGCCGCCGTCGGTGCCAGCGCCGCGCTGACACTTGTCCTGTTCGGGTTGACTGTGCTGCTGCAGCGCCTGGCCATGCCCTGGGAGCGCGCCGGCAAGGAAACCGCAGGGAAGAGGCCGTGGTGATGAGCCGGCTCGAGCTGCGGCATGTGCGCAAAGCGTTCGGCGGGCTCGACGTGCTGGCCGATATTTCGCTGAGTGTCGACGCTGGTGAATTCGTCTCGATCCTCGGGCCCTCGGGCGCCGGCAAGTCGACGCTGTTCCAGCTTCTGACCGGCGCCGAGCATGGCGAGGGCGAGATGTTCTTCGACGGCGCGCCGCTCGATGACCACGGCAGGCACTTCGCCTTCATGCCGCAACGCGACGCGCTGATGCCTTGGCGACGCATCCTCGACAACGCGACGCTCGGGCTCGAAGTGCAGGGCATCAGGCGCAAGGCGGCGCGGGCGCGCGTCGCGCCGCTGTTTGCCGAGTTCGGGCTTGCCGGCTTCGAGCGGCATTTTCCCGCGCAGCTCTCGGGCGGCATGCGCCAGCGCGCGGCGCTTTTGCGCACGGTGGTGCAGGAGCGTGACATGCTGCTGCTCGACGAGCCGTTCGGTGCGCTCGATGCACTGACCCGCACCGCCATGCAGCGCTGGCTCGAACAGATGTGGCGGCACCACCGCTGGACGGCGCTGCTGATCACTCACGACGTACGCGAAGCCGTGTTTCTGTCCGATCGCATCTATGTGCTGTCGGCGCGCCCGGCCCGTATCGTGCGTGAAATCAAGGTGCCGCTGCCGCGCCCGCGCAGCCTTGGCGGCGATGCCGCGAAGGCAAGTGCGCTCGAGGCCGAAATCCTCGACATCATCCTCAACCCCAACCCATCCAAAGGACACGACCATGACTGACTTGACGCGCCGGCAGGCCTTGTTGCTGACCCTTGCCACCGGCCTTCCGCTCGTTGCCGGATCGGGGCGAGCCCAAGCACAATCGGCTGCACAAAAGGTCACCGTCGCCCTCGACTGGACGGTCAACACCAACCACATCGGACTGTTCGTCGCCCGCGACAAGGGCTTTTATCGCGAGGCCGGACTCGAGGTCGAGATCTTGCCCTACAGCGATACCGGTGCGGGCACGCTGGTCGCAAACCGCGTCGCCGATTTCGGTATCAACGGCACCATCAGCCTGTTCACCCAGAAGACCGCCGGGGCGGACCTGAAGGGCGTCTATGCGGTGGTGCAATCCGAAACCGGTCGCGTGGTGTTCAATGAGGCACGCAGCGAAATCAAAAGCCCGAGGAACCTCGACGGCCTGACCTATGGCGGCTTCGGCAGTGCCTGGGAAAACGCATTGATATCGACCATCATCCGCCATGATGGCGGCAAGGGCAATTTCGAGACGGTGACGCTCGGCACCTCGGCCTATGAGGCGCTGGCCAATGGTTCGGTCGATTTCACGCTTGAAGTTTCGACCTGGGAGGGTGTCGAAGCCGAACTCAAGGGCGTCAAGCAGCGCAGCTTCGTCTATGCCGATTACGGCGTGCCTGATGAGCACACGACGCTGATCTCTTCGAGCGAAGCCTATCTCCAGGCAAACCCCAAGCCTGCGTCCGCTTTCGTCCAGGCGACGCGGCGCGGCTACCAGTTCGCTGTCGACCACCCCGAAGATGCGGCAGCCCTGCTGATCGCTGCCAACAAGGATGCATTGACCAATCCCGCGCTGATCGAGGCTTCGCTGAAGGCGCTGATCGACGGTCATTATCTACGCAGCCAAAGCGGCGCCATCGGGACGATGGATCCGGCCAAGATGGAAGCGATCGGCGACTATCTCTTCGCCTCCGGCATATTGCGTGATGCCGACGGCAAAGTTCTGGCGCAACGCCCGGATTTTGCAAAGTATTTCAGCAATTCAGCTCTGGGGTAAGGCGCCAATCGGATTCTCGAGCTTCGAGGAGATGGCCAGCCAGTCAAAGAGGTTTACGGGGCGCGACAGATCCATGTCAGACGCACGGATCAGCAGGTCCCAGCTAATTCCGGGCGATCTCATAGAGCAGAGTAGTTTTGATGTGTCGCCCGGGTTCACCCTGCAGCGACAGGGCGGCTGCGTAGAGTTTTGCTACGGCTGGACAGAGACCTTCGAATTCCCGGCTGACATTGGCAATGGCAGTTATCTCGGCGGGAGTGCCGCCAGCATTGGTGAAAGCGTCGGCCAGCAGCGACCAGTCTCCGTCGCTGGCAACAGCGGCAGGCAGACTGCCATTCTTCGCTGCGCCGAAGGCGCGAAACAGGGTGGCGCCGACCTTGTCCATGTCGATCAGGAAATCCTGGTCCGGCGTGCTGAGCGCGCCCGGCCCTTCACGGAGGTAGTTGTTGCAGATGGTAGCGGTTTCCCGCGCCATGACATGGTTGAGCATATCCAATTGTGCACGTAGCGCCTCGGCGGCTTTGCTGTCCGGAGCCGAGGACAGCAGGGATGCGTATCTTCGCCTGAGATCGGCGACCGCCATCCCGCTCGTGTTTCGCACCTGGTTGACATTTCCAAGCCTGGCCACGGCCGTGATCTTTTCCACGACGACGTCGTAGTCTTCTGGGAACTCCTGCTTGATTGCCTTGAAGATCTGGCTTCCCTGGCTCTCAATCTGTACGCTCACCTGAGCCGCGGTCAGCGTCTGCGGATCGGGGGAACCAGCCACTGTCTGGTAGAGATATTTACCGCCGGCAAAGCCGAACGCCCAGGGCAACACCTTCACCGCAACGAAGCACAAAGCGGCGACCCCCGCCACACCCAAAGCTTTCCAACGCGACATCTGGCAGCCCTCCCAACCTTGTCTCTATTTCGCCCCGAGGCTCAGCGCTTTCTTGCGATCGGTCTCGGCGCGCTTGTGGTTGCCCTTGGCGTCCCACGCTCTGCTCCGCACTTTGTAGGCGGTGGCGAAATCCGGTTTGAGCTTTATCGTTTGGCTCAAATCGGCGATGGCCCCGTCATAATCCGCCTTACTGATCCGAATGACGCCTCGGCCCAAATAGGCAAAGGGGTTCTTGCGATCGAGGCTGAGCGCCCTTTCGAAATCACGCAACGCTGCGGCGTCCTCATGCCTGCCCATCAAGATGAGGCCCCGGTCGGCATAAACCCTTGCGTCCTTGGTATCGAGACTGATGGCCTTTCCGTAGTCAGCAAGCGCCCCATCGTAATCTCTTTGGAAACCGCGGTTCTGGCCACGGTCGTAGTAGGTATCGGCAAAATTCGGATTGAGCGTGATTGCCTGACTGTAATCGGCGACGGCATGAGCGTAATCGCTCTTTGCCTCCCAGGCCATTGCTCGGGCCAGATAGGCGTCGTGGAATGCCGGGAAGAGCGCAATCGCCTTGTCGTACAGGGCAATGGCGCCGTCATAGTCGTCCCTCTCATGCAGCGTCCAGCCCTTGCTGAACGTCTGCGCGGCTGGCGAAGCGCTACTTGGCTTGATTGCCTCCTCGCCGGCCTGACCTGCGGCTTCGTCTGACGTCTTGGAGGCGTTCGCTTTCGCCGCCACCGCCACCGTGCGGCCTTTGCGGGCGATGGCCAGCTTTGGATCAAGCTCGAGCGCCTGGTCGTAGTCGGCAATGGCTCGATCGTAGTTGCCCTTGGCGAACCAGGTGCTGCCACGCCCGAAATAAACGGGCGCATAGCTGCCATCAAGTTCGATCGCGCGATTGTAATCGGCGATGGCGCGATCGAATTGATCCTTCTTGCCCCAGGCAACGGCGCGGCCGAAATAGGCGTCGAAATAGGTCGGATAGAGCTCGATCACCTTGCCGTAGTCGTCGATGGCACCATCATAATCGCCCTTCTCGACGCGTGACAGTCCTCGCCCGACATAGGCGGCGGCCTTCCTTGGATCGAGCGTGATCGCGCGGCTGTACTCGGCAATGGCGCGATCGTATTTGCGCTTCCTGTAGAACGCATCGCCACGATCCATGAAGGCCTTGAGGTTCTTCGGGTCCGAGCCGACGGCGTCCTGCGTGGCACCACCTTTCTTCAAGGCGGCCACGGCCGCCTTGCGGGCGACCGCGTAGTCCGGATTGCCCGGATAGAGCCTTATCGCCTGGTCGAAGTCGGCAATGGCGCCGCTATAATCCTTGCTGTCGGCCCGTTCTATGCCGCGCCCGTAATAGCTGGGGGCATCTTTGGCATCGATCTCGATCGCCGCCGAATAGGCTGTGATCGCGCGCTGGGCGTTGCCCTTCACATGCCAGGCCATGCCCATGCAGAAATAGGCATCCAGCACCTTCGGATCGAGTTCGGCGGCCCGGCCGCAATCGGCGAGAGCACCTTCGGCATCCTCGGTCGTGGCCTTGGCCATGCCCCGGCGAACATAGGCAGAGACCATATTCGGGAGGAGCTTGATCACCCGGTCATAGTCGGCAATCGCCCGGTCATAGGCGCGCTTGGCGTCCCAGGCTTTGCCGCGGCCGAAATAGGCGAGGGGGCTGTCGGGGTCGAGCGCGATCGCCTTGCCATACGCGCCGATTGCCTGGTCATACTTGCCGGCATCCGACAGGCTGTCGCCGTTCTGCACCGCGACGAGAACGCGCGGATCGGTCGCCTGAATGAGCTCCGCCATCTTGGCCGCGGATAGCTTGCCGTCGGACTGGGCTTCCTGTCCGTTGTCCTGCGTGGCCAAGGGTTGAGCGCGGGGAGCGGTGCCCGTTGTATCGCCTGCACCTTTCGTTGCAACCGCCGCCTTGCGGCTGAGGACATAATCGGCATTGCCCGGATCGAGCTTGATCGCCTCGTCGAAGTCGGCAATGGCGCCGTCATAGTCTTTTCTATCGGCCCGCGCCATGCCACGCCCGTAATAGCTGGCATCATCCTTCGGATCGATCCTGATCGCCACCGAATAGGCAGCGATTGCGCTTCCTGCGTCGCCCTTGGCATGCCGAGCCATGCCTTTGCAGTAAAATGCGTCGCGCGCCTTCGGATCGAGCGTGGCCGCTCGGTCGCAATCGGCGAGAGCACCATCGATGTCGCCAAGGGTGATCTTGGCGAGCCCCCGGCGAAAATGGGCCGCTGCGAAATTGGGGGCGAGGTGGATGACCTTGTCGTAGTCGGCGATCGCCTGCTCGTAGGCGCGTCTGGCAGCCCAGGCCTTGCCGCGGCCGAAATAGGCGAACCGGTTGTTCGGATCGAGCGAGATCGCCTTGTTATACGCGCCGATCGCCTGATCGTATTTGCCCATGTCCAGGAAGGCGTCACCGCCCAGGATCGCTTCCAGGGCGCGCGGGTCGGTCGTCTCCAGGGCCTTGGCGGCCAGCGTATCTTTTGTGGCCGCCATATTCGAAACGGTGGCTCGCGGCTTCGGCTGTTGTGTGTCCGGCAACGGTGCCGACTTGCTGTCGTTGCCCGCAACCTGTTCACGGCAGCTTCCCGCCCATTTTGGATCGAGTTCGGCGGCGCGACGGCAATCCGCCGCCGCACCGACCACATCGCCCTTCAGTGTCCTGGCGCCGGCCCGACTGAAATAGGCTTCGGCGCTCTCGGGATCGAATCTGATCGCCTTGTCGAAATCGAGGAGTGCGCCTTCGACGCCATATTTCGCAAGCCGCGCCTCGGCGCGCTCGAGCAGGACTTTTGCGGCTGCCGGGTCCCTTGTCCCAGTGGCAACCAACGGAGCTGTTTCGCCCGGGGGCGCGTTCGCTGCAAGAGCCGGCGCGCTTCGGGTCGAGTTCGATGGCGCGCCGACAGTCGGTGGCGGCAATGGCGTAATTTCCCTGGGATGCCTCGGCAAGCGCCCGGTCGTGAAAGGCTTCGGCGTTGTAAGGATCTAGCTGGATCGCAAAGCTGAATGAGTCTATCGCACCTCTGACGTCGCCTTGCACCTGCTGCTCCAGCCCCCGTTTGAGGTTCCAGGCAACAAGCTCGGAGTGATCCTCTTTGGGGTATAGTTGTAGCGGTTCGTATGCAGGGGATGCGGCAGGTTTGGGTGTCTGTAGCACAGCAGGCGCCTTCGCGCCCACCGGTCCAGCGTCGCAGCCACCTGCCTTCTTCGGATCGAGCTCGATGGCCTTTCGGCAATCGGCGGCTGCGCCGACCGCGTCGCCGTGGCGTGCCCGCATCAGGGAGCGGCCGAAATAGGCCCCCGCGTATTTCACATCAAGGGCGATCGCCTTGTCGAAATCGGCTATGGCGTGGTCGAATTCACCCGTGGCGGCGCGAGCAATTGCTCGGCTGATATAGACGATCACGTCCTTCGGATCGATGCGGATCGCTTCGTCATATTCGGCGACGGCGCGCACCAGGTCGCCCTTCCTGTCCCAGGCGGTGCCGAGGCCGGCATGTGCCTTGCCGTTCTGTGGATCGGCCTCGATCGCCTGTTGAAAATCGAGAATAGCCGCATCGGTACGGCCTTTGCGCAGGAATGCGGCTCCGCGGCTGGAATAAGCATCGCTGGACGACGGCTCCAGGCTGATGGCGAGGTTGAAGTCCGCGATAGCGCGGTCGTTGTCTCCCTTGTCGTACCAATCGGCACCGCGGTTGAAGTATGCCGATGCCTGCTTCGGATCGAGCGCAATCGCTTCACTGTAGTCCGCGATCGACCGATCGTAGTCCTGCTTGTCGTCCCGGGCGACGCCCCGATGGAAGTAGGCCATGACGCGGATGCGCGGCGGCTGCGTGATGTCTTCGGCGATCGGCGTGCAGGCGGCGATGCGCTTGTCCGGCTCGATGTCCTTGCCTATGCAGGTTGCGTATCCCCTCTCTGTGGCGAGCGCCGGTGCGTTCAGGGCAAGAATGACAGCAAGCCCAGCCAACAGCCGGCCGGGCGAAACCTTCATCGGCACACGCAATCCAATCACGGCGACGGGCAACCCCGCACCTTTCCAGCTCGCCATATCGCTGGTCCTCCCCCCGAAAAACCTTGGTCCGCCTCAGCGGTAATTGATTTATTGTTCTTTATTTGTTCCAAAATGCAAGCATAAATTGCAATGATGCCGAAACAATCTGTCGCGCGATGCGGTGGCGGCTCGGATGCCTTCGGTAGCATTGATCCCGTTTTAATGCCGATCTGAGGTTGTTGATTAACTGCCCGGCAATGGTTGCATGCAAAGGTCGCCCTGAGGGATCATTGGGGTGCCTGCCTTGCTCATATCAAAAAGCGAAACCCTTTCGCGTATCAAAGACGACGGGATTTTGTCCGCAGTCCGAAAGCGCGAAATCCTGGTTGATTTGCGGGAAGGCTTCTTTCGGATCTGCGCGCTAGCCTTTGCGGGACTGTTCGTCTACCGCGGCGTGTATCACCTTATGCTCGACCCGACGCGTATCAATGTGGCGCTGTTGGCGATTTCCGAGATCCTGACCTTTACCTGGCTGCTTCTGTCGCGGCGGCCGCAGGTTCGCGACTGGAATCCGCTCACGGTGGTTGTCTCGGTGATCGCCAGTTTCGGTGTCGGCTTCATCGATCTGGAGCCGGGCGTGGCTATCGTTCCGGTCTATTTCGCGGCGCCTCTGCAGGCCCTGGCGTTGGGGTTTGTGATCTGGGGAAAGATATCGCTGGGCCGTTCGTTCGCCATTCTGCCGGGCAATCGCGGCGTGATGACCGGCGGCGCCTACCGCCTTGTGCGGCATCCGATCTATGCCGGCTACCTTGCCGGCCATATCCTGTTCCTGCTGTCGGCCTTTTCCTTCTACAATCTTGCCGTCTACGCCGTGATCACCTTCTTCCAGGTGCATCGCATCCTGCGCGAAGAGGCGCTGCTGGCCGCCACGCCGGAGTACCGGGACTATATAAAACGCGTCCACTACAGGCTGTTCTACGGGATCGTCTGACAACAGGGCGCCCACCCGCAATACCGGGCTGGGCCGCCGGCCGCATTTGCGAGCGGATGGCAAGCTTTCCGCGCTATTCCCGGATTCCCGAGGAATGAGGCGGCCATCCTACCCGTCCTGTCACAACAGTGCTTGTTTTGCCGAACCCCTGTCCGGGCCTGTCGGCAACTGGCCACCGTTGTCGCTCCAGCTTTGACGCGATCGACACAATCACTCACACATATAATTCAGAAACTGACAGCGGCATAAAAATCGATTCTTCTCTCAGCGTAAAATAGATATCGATTTTGGAAGCTATTTGCGTACAAAATTTCTTACGATTAAATTTTAATACTTTTATTATTTCGGTTTTACGATTTCAACAATGAATACCATCATTCCTTCTGGGTATCGCGTTTCTGAAACTGAATTTAACCTGTCACGTAGTTGGGTTTGCAATCGGCCATGCCGACTGCCTTAGCGCAACGAAAACAGGAGAGTGTTATGGCTTTTACCATCAAAACAGTCACCGGTGTGTTGGCAGGTAGTGCTGTAATCTTGGCTCTTTCCCTGCCGGCGAATGCTGCGGGGCTCGGTCTTGGCGTTGGTGCCTCGGTGGGTGGTAGCGGCGGCGTCAACGCCGGCGTCGGTGCCAATGTCGGCGGCTCGAGCGGCGTCAGCGCCGGTCTCGGTGCTTCGCTTGGCGGCAGCAACGGCATCAATGCCGGTGTGGGCGCCAATGTCGGAGGGGCTAGCGGCATCACCGCCGGCCTCGGCGCCAATGTTGGTGGAACGAACGGCGTTGGTGTCGGCATCGGCGGCGGAACCAACCCGAGCAATTCCGGAAATCCAGGTAACCCTGGTACTCCGGGACATCCGAACCTGCCGGACGTCGTCGCCGACATGTCGGACAGCCAGGTGGCGCGAATGAAGAAGCGCTGCGTCGATGTGCTCGGCAGTTCCGGGGTCTATGACCGCGACCTGCGCCAGCTCTGCCTGCTCATCGCACGCCGCTGACATCAAGACTGCCGGATCGGAAGTGCCGAACCAGCCGTGAGGCTTGACCGCACTCTCCTGGCCTCCGGCCGGTCAGAAAGCCCGCCATCCTTGGCGGGCTTTCTGCGTGTTACCTTGGTTGTTCCCGTGCTTCCGGCATCGCTCGCCGGGCGGAACGCTAATGCTTTGAAAGCGTTAACATCCCCAGCAACATCCGAATAACGCGATGTTCAAACCGGCGCATCAGCGCCTACAGGGAGCGGGAAGCCATGAGCCTAGGAACCATTCTCATCATTATCCTCATCATTGCGCTGCTTGGCGGCTTCAGCGGCCTCGGCGGCGGTCCTTTCTACGGAACCGGCTATTATGGCGGCGGCGGTCTCGGGCTCGTTCTGCTCATCCTCATCGTGCTTGTTGTGCTTGGGCGGATCTAGCCGCGCTGCTCGATTGACACCGGGCGATCGCAATCTCGTGACCGCGTCAGCGCCTGTAGCGCACCGGATTGTGATGTGTGCGGAGGCTGCTTGTGATCCGGCTCGTTTCGAAATTTTTGTAAGGTGATTGCGGTCCACACCCCCGTCGAAACAAGAGGAGGGGTCCCACCCCTTGTCCTCCTCCAAGGCCCGCACCGGTTCACCGTGGCGGGCTTTTGCTTGATGGGGCGAGGGAACCGGCTTGCGTCGATGCCGTTGAATTACGGAAGGCTGCCAATGCCCATGACGCTGCGGACAACACTCTGCGAAATTCGCGATGATCTTCACGTCCCGTGGCTGATGGTGGCGGATCGCGGTCCATCCAGGGAATCGATGCATTGATTGGCGCGGCGGGAGCAGAGGCCATCAAGGTCATCCGCCGCATCGACCGCCATGCCTGAACAGAAAAAGGATCGCGATGAAGGTCGGGGCATCGTGGTAGCGGCTTTACGCCGCTCGCGGCACCCGTGAGGTGAACGTCGCCCGGGTGACCGACACGCTGGTGCCGTTAGTGTCGCTGATAATTTCCACCTTGGCTTCCAGCTGTTTGACTAGCGCCTCCACGATGGCTGTGCCAAGCCCGACGGTCGGTAGGTCGTTGGCGATCTTGCCAACGCCATTGTCCGAAACCGTCAGTTTCCAGTCGCTGCCAGCGGTCTCGTAGCTCACCTGGATGTGAGCGCCTGCCTTCTCCTTGGGAAAGGCATATTTGATGGCGTTCAGCACGAGTTCGGTGACGATCAGGCCGAGACTGACGGCCCTTTGCGAATCCATCCTGCCGCCTTCGGCCGTCACGGTAACCGTGATCGGCTGGGTTTCGCCGACCATCGACGAGGCGAGGCTGCTACACAGTTTTGGAAGGTAAGAGCCGACATCGATCTCGTCGATGCCGGCCGAGGTGTGGAGATGGCGTTGCACCTCGGCCACGGACAGAACGCGCTGATGGGCATCCTTGAGATGCTGGCGTGTCTCTTCCGACGTGACCGAGCGTGCCTTCAGCAACAGGATCGAGGCAATGATCTGCAGGCTGTTGGCGACCCGGTGCTCCATCTCGCGCAGCAGGACGTCTTTCTGCCGAAGCAGATCTTCGGTGCGGCTGAGCAGCTCTTCCTTCTCCCGCTCGATGATACGACGGGCCGTTATATCATTGAAGGCGAGAAGGATGGTGATGGCCGGACTATGGTCGTAAAGCACCTTGCGGGCATTGAGCAGCATGGTGCGGCGGCCAATCTGCGGGAAATCATGCTCGACCTCGAAATCGTCCATGGCGGTCTTCTCGGGAATGATCGTCTCCAGCAGCAGGCGAAGTGCCGGAATATCCCACTGACCGTCGCCGAGCGCGTAAAGCAGCGAGCCCTGGGTCTGCTGCGGGTCGACTTCAAATGTGTTGTAGAAGGAGCGGCTGGCCGCCAGCACGCGAAACTGCTCGTCGAGGACGAGAAACGGCTCGGTGATCGTGTTGACGATCGCCTGCGCCAGCGTCTGCGCGTCTTCGATATTCGCAATGGGTTGAAACATGGGCACAAAGCCAAATGAGCGGCGTTCTGCCACTCCAAGCACGGACACTACACATTTGCCGGACCGCTGTCGCGAATTGAATCCGCCGGCACGATGATGTGATGTCGTACATCGTCCCTAAAAAAGGCGGGCACTTGGCCCGCCTCCGGCCGTTCTGTTCGGGCATTCGCCCAAATCCTGCTGCGTCAGTTCGCGCCGCCGAGCTGCTTGGTCATCTTGCAGAAATTGTCATGCGACTTGGCAATGGCCTCGTCGCCGCATTCCTTCATCATGCCTGCGCGGTCTTCTTCCTTCATAGCCATCCATGCGACCTTGAATTCCGCCTCGGACTTCATGGTCTTCATCCCGGCATCGGTGAAGAACGGCGACATCTTCGCCGGATCATCGAGTGCCGACGTTCCGGTGGCACCGCCGGCAAGTGCGGCGCCAGTCATCATCGCAAGCGCCATCGCGCCCATCGTGAGCATCTTGAGGTTCATTTGGGAATTCCTCTCTGTCGAGGTCATTGGAATAAACGACCTGCAGACAAACGAGATCGAGAGAAAACAGTTCCTTCAGATGAATATATATTAAAACGATGTTCTATTTCACCGGCTTTGCCGCCAATCGATCATTCCATATCAGGTACGTCGCCGCTGACGAAGAGCGTGTTCGGCGGGCCGTATTCGCCCAGCGTCGGATCGGCCTCGCGGCTCCAGGCGATAACGCCGGCATGCTTTGCCGCCAGAGCCCTGGCGGTGCGCATGGCGCGGTCCTCGCTCTGCTGGTCGGCGGGTCCAAAGGCTGGAAACAATTCGCCATCCTCGCCGCGATCGAACGCGACCACGACGATCAGCCTGGGATTTTTCTGGCCACTGGAATCGGACATCTTGCACCTTTGGCGCGGAACCTATCACAATACAGGGAATTGGGTCGGCACGTTCGATTTCGGAGGTGGGGTGGTGCAAGACCAGCGTTTCGATGAGCCGGTCAGGATTGCGCTCGGCCGGTCGCGAAACTCGATCTTCAATGTGGAGAGGGTGGCTCAGGCTGCCGACATCCTGATGAACCGCTGGCCGGTTGTGACCGGGCAAAGGCATATGGTTGCCCGCAAGGTCTGCCTGGCCGTGCTTGAGGGCAAGAAAGAAGCCTCGGCGGCACGGGCGGCATTCATCAACGCCGCGATCGAGGCGGACATCCTCGTCGAGCCCCGTGAGGTGTCGATACCGTAGCGTGTCCGGTCAAGCTTGAGTCAAGAACTGGCGCTATCCTCCTGATTGATTGCGGTCCTTTCGGGTGATCGGTGGTCGGTTTCTCGGAATTCGTATGCCGGCCTGTCGTCGGCAGTTTTGCAGGCATTCCGCAACGTTCGCGCCCGTTGGCCTGCTTTTGGATCCCGTTGACACGGCGTCCGTGGCTATATATTGAACAGGATTATACAGGTTCACTGAACAGGTACCCATATGAAGCGGCGCGCGGTTCAACTGTCTCCCGGCACGGGCAAGCCCGAGCAGATCGCCACCGTTCTCGAACATGAGATCCGCTCCGGCGTTCTCGGCTTCGGCGACCGCCTTCAAAGCGAAAACGAACTCGTCCAGCGCTTCTCCGTCAGCCGCAACACGGTCCGCAAGGGTCTCGAGGAACTGTCCAGCCGCGGGCTGATCACCACCAAGGTCGGCATCGGTTCGTTCGTCACCTTCGACGGTAAGCCGGTCGATGACGCCATCGGCTGGTCGCGGGCGTTGGCCGATGCTGGCGCCAATGCCGAGACGCGGACGCTGCGGCTGGAGGTCATCGAGGACACCGATCTGGCTGCGCTGCTTGGTATCGAAAGCCCGTTCTTCATTGCCGTCGACCGGGTGCGCACCAACGCCAGCGACGGCCATGCGATCTCTATCGAGCGCAGCCGGCTGCCATTGTCACCCGAGCTTGAGGACGTACCGTTGCGCGGATTGCGCGAGGGCTCGCTGCACCAGACGCTGCGCGCCGCCGGCCTCATTCCCGACCATGGCGAGGAATGGGTCGAGATCGAGATGCTCAATGCCGAGGATGCGGCCATCCTCGGCTGCCCGCAAGGCACGCCGTTCCTGCGCGGCCGCCGGCTGACGCGTGCGGCCGATGACCGGCCGATCGAGTATGTCACCAGCCTGCTCAACCCGGCGCATTTCGCGCTGCATATGAGGTTCTGAGCGATGTCGGATGCAACCAGCAAGGCCATTGATCGCGCCATGGGCGCACTTGTCGGCGGGGCGCTGGGAGACGCGCTCGGCATGCCGACGCAGCTTTTGTCACCGGCCCGCATTGCCGAACTCTACGGCCATGTCGAGGATTTCATCGCGCCTTTCGCCGATCATCCGGTGTCGAAGGGACTGGCTGCCGGCACCATCACCGACGACACCGAGCAGGCGCTGCTGCTCGGCCGCATTCTGGTCGAATCCGGCGACCGCTTCGACCACGCGCGCTGGGTCAATGCACTGCTCGACTGGGAGCGCGGGGTGAAGGCGCGCGGCAGCTATGATCTGCTGGGGCCGTCGACCAAACGAGCCATCGACGCCATCAACAATGGTGTGCCGGCCGAGGAAGCAGGACGCAGCGGCGACACCAACGGTGCGGCCATGCGCATCGCGCCTGTCGGCATCATGATGCCGCTCGAACCCTTGGAGGCGTTCGTCGCCAAGGTGGCGGAGACCTGCCGGGCCACGCACAACACCTCGATCGCCATCGCTTCGGCTGCAGCCGTCGCTGCCGCGGTCAGCCGCGGCGTCGCCGGTGGCGGTTGGCGCGATGCTTCCGCCAGCGCCGTCGCGGCGGCGAGGCGAGGGGCGACGCTCGGCCATTGGGTCACCGGCGGCGACATAGCCGCGCGTATCGTCTGGGCACAGGACATCGTGCGCGGCAAAGCGATCAGGGATGCCATCCGGCTGATCACCGATCTGGTCGGCACCGGCGTCGCCAGTCAGGAATCCGTTCCGGCGGCCTTCGCCGTGCTGGAAGTCGCTCGTGGCGACCCTTGGCAAGCAGCCATCATCAGCGCCAACCTCGGCGGCGACACCGATACGATCGGCGCCATCGCCGCCGGCATGGCCGGCGCCTGCAGCGGTTTTTCCCGATTGCCGCAACAGCATATCGCGCGGCTTGTCGGCATCGACATGTCAGAGGTTCGCGCGCTCGCCGCGGACCTCGTCGCGGCAAGGGTGGCGAAAACCGGTTCCGGCAAGGATGCGGCGGCATGAGCGGCCGCCTCGTCCATATCGGTAGCGCTGTGGTCGACTATGTCTACCGCATCGACGCCTTGCCGGCGCCCGGCATGGAAAAGACGGCGTCGAGCTTCGCCCAGGTCGCCGGCGGCGGCTTCAACATGATGGTCGCGGCCAGCCGCACCGGCATGCAAGTGGTGTTCGGCGGCCAGCTTGGCAGCGGACCCAATGGCGACTTCCTGCGTGCTGCTTTCATAGCCGAGGGCATCGCGACGCTGACGCCGCCATCGTCCTTGATGGACAGCGGCAATTGCGTCGCCATGATCTCGAGCGACGCTGAACGCACCTTCGTGTCGTGGCCGGGTGCGGAAAGCATACTCAGCCCCGACATGATGAAGCCTATTGCGGTTGCGCCGGGCGACTGGGTGTTCACCTCCGGCTATACGCTGAGCTATCCCAAGAGCCGCGATGCGCTCACCGACTGGATCGAGGCATTGTCTGACGAAACACCTTTCGTCTTCGACCCGACGCCGGTCATCACGGACATTCCACGCCCCATCCTGTCGCGCGTGCTCGCGCGAACCACATGGCTGAGCTGCAACACGACGGAGGCGGCCGAAATTGCCGGTCCTGGCGATGTCGAGGGCCTCGCGGCAAGGCTGCTGGGCGATCACTGCCCGAAAGCAGCGGGCGTGGTCATCCGCGCTGGCGCGAAGGGTTGCCATGTCCGGTTGGCCGACGGGTCAGCACAGACCATTGCCGGCTTCAAGGTCAGCGCCATCGACACCAATGGCGCCGGCGACACCCATATCGGCGCTTTCGTCAGCGCGCTGGCGCGGGGCCTCCCGTCCTTCGAGGCAGCGCGCTATGCCAATGCGGCGGCGGCCATATCGGTCACCCGCCACGGTGGCTCGTCGGCGCCGACGAACCGCGAAATCCAGACATTCCTGAGCCATGCCGCCGACCCGTCGGATGCAGGCCGGACACAGAAGGCCAATGCATAACAGCTGGAAAGCCTGACAAGCCCGGGAACCGGGCAAACCCACAGAGAGGAACCAACCATGCGCATGCCTGACTTGACTGCTCTGCTGACGGCGACCGCCGTCTTTACCTCCGCACTCGCGTTCGCCGCCAAGGCCGACGAAGTGCATGTGCTCAACTGGAAGGGCTACGGCGCCGACGAGCCGTGGGCCGTCGAGGCGTTCGAAAAGGCAACCGGCAACAAGGTCGTCAACGATTTCTTCAATTCCGAACAGGAAATGCTGACCAAGATCCGGACCAATCCCGGCCTCTACGACGTGGTCATGATCAATGCCGCCTTCAACGACCAGGCGATGGACGGCAAGCTGATCCAGCCGATCGACGTCTCCAAATTGCCGAACTACGCCGACATCAGCAAGGACAAGGCGGGATCGCCGATGCTCGTCCATGATGGTAAGGTCTATGGCGTGCCGTGGGTGTGGGGCCTGACGGCACTCGCCATCAACGACAAATCCTTCGACAAGCCGCCGACGAGCATCGCCGAGATGTGGGATGCCGCCCACAAGGGCCGTGTCGTCATTCGCGACGACGCCGTCGAGGCGGTGCAGTTCGGCGCCATCGCCACCGGCCAGAACATCAACGACATCAAGGATATGGATGCGGTCAAGGCGAAGCTCACCTCGCTGATGCCGCAGATCAAGACCTTCTGGAGCTCGGAGAACGACTGGAACCAGATGGTCGCCTCCAACCAGATCGACATCGGCACCTATTGGAGCGGCTCGGCCGATCGCGCCAAGACGCATTTCAAGCTGCCGGTCTCGCTGGTCGTGCCGCAGGAGGGCGCCGTCGCCTGGCTCGACGCGTTTTCCATTCCGGTCGGCGCCAAGAACGTCGCCGGTGCCGAGGCCTTCATCAACTACATGATCGACCCGAAATTCTACGTCGAATGGGTCACCAAGGTCGGCGCTCCAGTGTCGGCCAACACCAAGGCGGTGGAAGCGCTGCCCGAGGATGCGTTCAACCGCAAGGTCATGGGTGACCCCGAAGTGGCCAAGCGCATCCAGTTCCAGGCGCCGATCACCGACGCGCAGCGCGAAGCCTATCTGGCGCTGTGGCAGCAGCTGAAGGTCGACGTGAAATAAAGCCGACATCCGGATCAGCCGGCGGTTCGCGCCGGCTGGTCTTTCCAATCCTGGGAGGAGGATATCATGGCGGCTGCGACAGCATCGCGAAACGGGCTGAGATCGGCATTGCCGCTGCTGGCGCCGGCCTATCTCTGGCTAACGGTGGCGATCTTCCTGCCGCTGTCGGCCATGGTCTTTTTCTCGTTCATGACCGAACTGCCGCTGTCGGAAAAGCCGTGGGCATTCACCCTTGGCAATTACGCCGCCTTCTTTTCGCAAAGCCTCTATCTGACGCTGCTGCTGGCCTCGCTGCGCCTTGGCCTCGAAGTGACGTTGTGGTGCGTCGTCATCGGCTATCCCGCCGCTTACGTGCTCGCCAAGGTGCTGAAAGGCCGCAGCCGCGAGGCGATCTTCCTGCTCGTCATCCTGCCGTTCTGGTCGAATGGGCTGGTGCGCATCTTTTCCTGGGCGATGGTGCTGCGCGAAGGCGGCATCCTCGACACCGCGCTCAACGCCATGCTGCCGTTCAAGATCAACATCGACCTGATGTATTCCTATCCCGCCGTCATCATCGGGCTGGTGCATTCCTACGTGCCCTACATGGTGCTGACCTGCTATCTCACGCTGCAGGCGATCGATGACTCGCTGATCGAGGCCGGGCGCTCGCTTGGCGCATCGCGGCTGCAGGTTTTGAAGCGAGTGATCATCCCGCTGTCGATGCCCGGATTGGTCGCGGGTGCGGCACTGATCTTCGTGCCGGTCGTCGGCTCGTTCATGGAACCGCGCATCCTTGGCGGCCGTACCGGCACCTTCTACGGCACGGTCATCGAGGACCAGTTCGTCGCGGTGTTCAACTGGCCACTGGGTGCGGCGCTCTCCTTCATCCTGCTGGCCGTGGTGCTGGTCATCCTGGCAATTGCCTCGCCGGTGCTGCGGAGGGCTGCGTGATGGCGACGACCCGCATCCTCGAATGGCTCGGCCGCCTCTACATCTGCCTGCTGCTCGCCTTTCTTTATCTGCCGATCATCATCATGGCGCTGATGTCGTTCAACGTCTCGCCCTTCTACCAATTGCCGTTCGAATGGACGACCGAGTGGTACGCCTCGCTGTGGCAGAACGACCAGCTGATCGCGGCGACCTGGAACAGCGTCGAGATAGCCGTCATTACGACCGTCATCTGCGTCGTGCTCGGCTCGGCGGCTTCGTTGGCGCTCTATCGCTATGAGTTCCGCGGCAAGAAGTTCCTGCAGGCGCTGCTGTTTCCGCCGATCGCCATACCGTGGCTGATCACCGGCACGGCAATGCTGATCTTCTTCTTCGGCGTCGGCATCGGCCGCGGCCTGCATGCGATCCTGCTCGGCCATGTCGCGCTGGCGCTGCCCTATGTCATCGTCGTCGTCTCGGCGCGGCTGCAGACCTTCGCGCCGGAGCTGGAAGAGGCGGCGCGCTCGCTCGGCGCCAACCAGTGGCAAGTGACAAGACGCGTCACGCTGCCGTGGATCATGCCCGGCGTCATTGCCGGCGGGCTGTTTGCCTTCGCCGTCTCGTTCGACCAGTTCGTGGTGTCCTATTTCCTGGCGACGCCGGGGCAGACGACGCTGCCGGTCGAAATCTACGCCGCGATCCGCAAGGGGTTCACGCCCGAGATCAATGCGGTGTCGACAATCATCATTGTCGTGTCGATGGCGCTGATGCTGCTCACGGCGCGCTTCTTCAAATTCGGCGGAGAAAAATAATGGCCGGCGTTCAGGTATCGAATGTCTCGCGCAGCTTTGGCGCGCACAAGGCGCTGGACGATGTTTCCATCGACTTCGCCGATGGTGGTTTCTATGCGCTGCTGGGGCCATCGGGCAGCGGCAAGACCACGCTTCTCAGGCAGATCGCCGGCTTCGATTTTCCTGACTCAGGCCGCATCGCCATCGGTGGCGAGAGCGTCGAGCGGGTGCCGGTCGAAAAGCGGCGCATCGGCATGGTGTTCCAGAACTATGCGCTGTTTCCCAACATGAGCGTCGCCGACAATGTCGCCTTCGGCCTGTCCGTGCGCGGTGAGGCCAAGGCAGTGATTGCGACGGAGGTGCAGCGCGCGCTCGCCCTGGTGCAGCTCGGCAAGCTCGGCGGCCGCCGCCCACACCAACTCTCCGGCGGCCAGCGCCAGCGTGTGGCTCTCGCCCGCGCGATCGTCACCAAGCCGCGCGTGCTGCTGCTCGACGAGCCGCTCGGCGCGCTCGACAAGGCGCTGCGCGTCGACATGCAGATCGAGCTCAAGCGCATCCAGCGCGAGATCGGCATCACCACCATCTTCGTCACCCACGACCAGGAAGAAGCGCTGACGATGAGCGACCGCATCGGCATATTGCGCGACGGCAGGCTGGTGCAGGAAGGGCCGCCGGAGGAGATCTATAACAGGCCGAAGAGCGAGTTCGCCGCCACCTTCCTGGGCGACGCCAATATCTTTCGCGGCGATACGACGGGCAATGGCATCCGGCTGGCGGACGGCACAGCGATTGCCGCCGGCGCGGGTGCGACGCTTGCAGCCGGCGCCAAGGCGAGCTGCGCCGTGCGGCCCGAACGCATCCGCATCGCCACGGATGCCGGAGCGCCGGATGGTAACGCCAACATTCTCAAGGGGCAGGTCTCCAAGCGCATCTTCGCCGGCAACAACAGCACTTATTTCGTCGAGCGTGCGGGGCAGACGCTGAAGGTGATCGTGCAGAACACCGGCATGGAACGGCTGGCGGAGGGCCAGGATGTCGTGCTGCGCTGGTCGCCTGAGAGCACGGTGTTGATCGCGGCGAACTGATCCCCCAGGTCTTGCCATACTGTTCGCAATCGGGGACAGCATAGACGGGCAAGAGCCCGGAGCATGCCGATGACCTTGGAGCTGAGTGCGCGGGACCGATCCATGCTCGACGGCGAGCAAGGCTCGTCCGCAGCCGCTGCCATGAAAATCCTGGTCGCGTTTTCCAATGCGGTTGGGGCAGGCAGTCTGCTCGACATTGCCGGCGCCCATATCGATGGCTGTCTCTACCACGGCAGGGCAGGGCTCGATTTCGTCGAGCGGCTGGTCGAAGGCGGTGGCTGCGTCCAGGTGCCGACGACATTGAATGTCGGCTCGTTCGACCTCATCCATCCCGGCATGGTGAAGATGCCGGCGGCGGAAGAGGTGCCGGCGCGGCGGCTGATGAAGGCGCATCTGGAGCTCGGTTGCCAGGCGACCTTCACTTGTGCGCCGTACCAGACGCGGTTCCGGCCAGTTTTTGGCCAGCAGATCGCCTGGGGCGAATCCAACGCCATCGTCTTTGCCAATTCGGTCATCGGCGCGCGCACCAACCGCTATGGCGATTTCATCGATCTGTGCTGCGCCATGACCGGCCGCGCGCCGGCCTGGGGTCTGCATCTGAGCGAGAACCGGCGCGGCCGGATCCTGTTCGAATTGGATGTTGCGGACCGCGAACCGAGCGACAGCCTGTTCGTCGGCGTCGGGCTGATCATCGGGCACGCGAGTGGTGACCGCATTCCGGTGATTGCAGGCCTGCCGCGGCCACGCGACGAGGACCAGTTGAAGGCGCTGGGGGCAGCGGCGGCAACGACCGGTGCGGTGGCGCTGTTCCATGCCGTCGGCATCACGCCGGAAGCCAGGACCCTCGATGAGGCGTTCCAGGGGCATGCGCCTGACGAGACGATCCGCATCACCCGCGCCGATATCGACCACGCGCTGGCCAGGCTGTCTGGCGTACCGGACGGTGCGCCGGTGGCGGCCGTGTCGCTCGGCACGCCGCATTTTTCGCATGAGGAGTGGATGCGGTTGTTGCCGTTGCTGCGCGAGGTCGCGCCGGGCAGGCGCATCCCTATCTATGTCAACACCGGGCGCGCGACCCTGACGCGACTGCAGGAGGAGGGCGCGCTGGCCGGCATGGAAGCGTTCGGTCTGATCCCGGTCACCGACACCTGCACCTATGTGACCGCGATCCTCGAGCGGCTCGACGGTGTGGTGATGACCAATTCCGGCAAATGGGCGCACTACGCGCCCGGCAATATCGGTGTGTCCGTCGCCTTCGCCGAGATGCGGGATTGCATCCGCTCCGCTGCGGTCGGGCATGTCGTGCGGAGCGCCTCATGACGCGAGCGGTGGAACGAACCGGCACATTCCAGTTGGCCGGCGAGGCCAAGGGCCAGGCGCTGGTATTTTCGCAGCCGCTCAGTTTCTGGGGCGGCATCGATGCCGAGACCGGCAATATCATCGATCATTCGCATCCAGGCCTCGGCCAGAATATCGCCGGCGCAATCCTGGTCATGCCGAGCGGGCGCGGCTCGTCGTCTTCATCTTCGGTGCTGGCCGAGGCGATCCGCAGAGGCACGGCGCCGGCCGGTATTCTTCTGGAGCGGCCGGACCCGATCCTGGCGGTCGGTGCCATAGTTGCCGAATTTCTCTACGAGATCCGCATGCCGCTGGTGGTGTGCGACATTGCCGGCATAGCCTCCGGCGACGGGATAGCAATCGGCACGGGCGTGGATGGTCGGGCGATCGTTACGATTCAACCCGCCATCAATCCAGCAGTACCGCGCCACTCGTAGGCGGCGATCGCGCCCCCGCTGGTCGCGCCGATGTTCGTTGAGATTAGACCGTCGCACGGTGGGTGGCACCACCAACGAGATGCGCGACGTTGCAAGCGCGCTCTGTCTCTATTCAGAAACGAAAAGCTGTTGCTCAGATCTCCGGGATGTTCTCCTTGAAGATCACCTGCAGCCTTGGCTGGTGCAATTCATAGGGCAATCCTCTGACCGCATGGGTCAGAGTGTTGAGCGCTTCGCGGGCCTCGACGCGCGGGTTCTGGTCGATCACCGCGTCGAGCGTGCCGTCGAGCAGAAGGTCCTTGGTGCCGTCCGTCACCTCATGGCCGAGGAAGACCATGGACTGCGCGCGGCCGCGCTCCTTGAGCGCGCGGGCGATGCCGGTGTTGCCGGCGCCGACATTATAGATCGCGGCAAGATCGGGATGCCGCTCCAGCAGGGCGGACGCTTCCGAATAGGCCTTCTCGCGGTCGTCGAGCATTTCACGCATCTCGACGATCTGCAGATTGGGCGACTCCTCCGTCAGGATATGGCGGAATCCCATCTCGCGTTCCTCGTGGCCGCGATAGGACAGCGAGCCGGCGAACAGCGCCACCTTGCCCGGACGGCCTGATCCCATGAAGCGGTTGAGCAGATAGCCGGCCAGCCGCCCGGCGGCCCGATTGTCGATGCCGATATAGGCGACCCTGGGCACATGCAGGATGTCTGAGGCGATGGTCACCACCTTGATGTCGTTGGCCGACAGCGAGCGGATCGCTTCGCGCACCGTCGGATGGTCGAGCGCGATGACGCCGACGCCTTGCGTCTGTCCGCGCAGGTCCTGCAGCAGGCGGGCAAGCCGGTCGGGATTGAAGCCTTCTATGGTGGCGATGTGGACATCGAGATCCGGTCGCGCCAGGGCCTGCGCCTCGATGTGGCGGTGCAGCATCTTGATGAAGGAATTGGTGCCGGCCGGCAGCGCGAAGTCGAGCCGGATGACCTCGCCGGGCAAGGACCGTGGCGGCACGCCGTTCGGGCTTTCGGCGATGTAGCCGAGGCGCTGCGCCATTTCGAGCACGATTTCGCGCGTGCGCGCTCGCACGCCGGGGCGGTTGTTGAGCACGCGGTCGACGGTGGCGGCGGAAACGCCGGCTTCCCGGGCTATGTCAGTCAGGGTGGAACGCACCGTCTTTCATCTCCTCAACGCATCAGGATCACGCAATGCCGGCAGCCCGTCTGACGGCGATGGCTGCCTGTCCTCGGCGATTCTGATGGGAAATGATGTATCCGGCCTTGGCCGAAGCGCAAGCCGTTGGGCTAAATCAAGTCGTCCGGCACGGCTATTCCAGGATAGGAAGATACATTTCCCATCAAATCGAGGCATCTGGAGCGGTATGTGGACCCAGGCATGACGCATTTCCTCGCCTCATTGCGATGTTGTGAGGTATTTTGATTATTTATGATGTTGACAGCCTTCCGATACTGCCGTCAATATCCCTCATGGGCTCGTGGAGGAAACGTGGGCCCTGAGGGAGGAATTCCAATGTCTGATCTGATCCGCATATCGCGACGCCGATTGCTGACGTCCGGAGGAAAGGCGGCGGTGTTCGTGGCCGCCACAGGTATCGCACCGCAATTCATTCGTCCCGGCCGCGCCTATGCGGCCGACGCGCTGGCGCCAGGCATGATTGGCGGCCCGACGGGCTTCGATGGGGCCGAGCGCTACCAGTATGGCGCCGACACGCCGGAAGGCCGCGCCATCGAGGCGGCCAAGGCGCTGAAGGGTGCCGGCAAGGCGCCGGCCAAGATCGTGCTCGGCCTGTCCGATGGCTCGATCGGCCAGCTCACACAGCCGTTTCCGGCCGGCGCGCCGTCGATCAAGGACCTGTGGGAAAAGGAGACCGGCATCCCGATCGAAATCGTCGGTCTGCCGAATGGCCAGGAATTCACCAAGACGATGCAGGACATCTCCACCAAGGGTGGGGCCTACGACATCTATTCGACCGAATGGAACCGCCTCGGCGACCTCGCCGAAACCGGCGGCATCGCCAAGCTCGATGATTTTGTCGCGCAGTACAAGCCCGAGTGGGATGATCCGGTGACCGGCTATGTCAATGGCGCCAAGGGCGTGTCGCTGCTCAACAAATATCGCGGCTCGAACTATGGCGTGTCGCTGGACGGCGACTTCCAGACCTGGGTCTACCGCACCGATCTGTTCGGCGACGAAGCCGAGAAGAAAGCCTTCAAGGACAAGTACGGCTACGATCTGGCGCCGCCGAAGACCTGGAAGCAGCATGGCGACATCGCCGCCTTCTTCCAGCGTCCCGACAAGGGTCTGTTCGGGTCGACCGATTTGCGCAACCAGGGCTGGGGCTATACCAACTGGTATCAGCGCTATGTTTCGATGGCCTCGCCCAACCAGTTCCTGTTTGGCGATGACGGCAAGCCGATGATCAATTCCGAGCAAGGCATCGCTGCCACCAACGAATATGTCGCGTCGCTCGCGCATCATTCGCCGGATGCGATCTCCTGGGGCTGGCCGGAACAGTACGGCAATTTCGCCAAGGGCGGCGCGGCGATGACCTGCGCCTTCTCCAACCTGCCGAAATTCCTCGACAATGCCGGTAACAAGGACTCGGCTGTCACCGGCAAGATCGGCTCGATGCTGCCGCCCGGCCGCGAGATCGACGGCAAGCTGATCAGCCGTTCCGTGCTGTGGTTCTCGCTGACCGGCATGGTCTCGGCGCAGTCGAAAAACCAGGAGGTCGCCTATCTCCTGCTGCAATGGCTGGGCTCTGCCCGCATCTACGCCTGGATGAGCGCCAACCCCGGCGGTTATCTCGACCCGTTCCGACTGTCGGATTTCTCCGATCCGCTGGTGCGCCAGACCTATCATGCCTACCACATGGACGTGGTGCGCGAGACGGTGGCGCGCACCGTGCCGACCATCAACTATCCCGGCGCAACAGCCTTCCACAATGCGCTCGACGAGAACCTCATGGCGGCGCTGACCAAGGCCAAGACATCCGAGCAGGCGATGGCCGACACCGAGGCCGAGTGGAAGAAGATCGCCCGGCGCACCGGCGAGGACAAGCTGCTCGAAGCCATCAAGACCAACAAGGAGGCCTGGCCGACAGTTCTCGATCCAATCGTCTGATCCATCTCCCTGGATCACATCGAAGGAGGGGAGGAGCCTGCTTCTCCCCTCCGCCCACAACGCCACCAGCAAAGCCGCCAGATGAAGCGTTCCATTCCTTTCGAGATCTTCCGCTACGCCGCGATCTTCGTGGCCATGGCGGTGACGCTGGTGCCGATCCTGTGGATGGTGTCGATGGCCTTCAAGCCGATCGCCGAATGGTCGGCGACCGGCGCCGACCTGACATGGTGGCCGAAGAACCCGACGCTCAGCAATTTCCGTTTCGTCTTCGGCGAGTCGACCAACAATCTGATCGTTGCGCTTGACCGCACCGCGCTGAAGCCGATCCTCTCATCGCTGCTGTCGGCGGTTTTCGGCACGGTGATCGCTATGTCAGCGGGTACTGCCGCGGCTTACGGACTGTCGCGTTTCGGCTCCGGACAGAATCTGCCGCTGGCGCTGATCCAGCTCAGGCTGTTTCCGCCGATGGCGGTGATGATCCCGGTGATGATCATGTGGGCCTTCCTCAATTTCACCGACAGCTGGTGGGGACTGGCGCTGATCTACGGCATCGTCACCTTGCCCTTCGCCTTCTGGCTGATGAAGACCTTCTTCGACGACATGCCGCGCGAGATCGAGGAGGCGGCACTGGTCGAGGGCTGTTCGCGGCTGCGCGTCTTCACCCGCATCACGCTGCCGATGATGCGCGCGCCGCTGGCCAGTGCCGCACTCTTCGTCTTCATCCTCAACTGGTCGGACTATCTGATCGCGCTGCTTCTGACGACGCGCGAATGGGTGACGATCCCGGTCTACATGGCTTCGCTGTCGTCCTCGATGACCGGGCAGCTCTATGGCGCCAAGGCGGCGCTTGGCCTCATCGCGGCGGTGCCGCCGGTCATCATGGGCATCGCCATCCAGCGCCATCTGGTGCGCGGACTGACTTTCGGGGCGCTCAAGCAATGAGCGCGGTGACTGCCATGATTTCAGAGGACGAGATGAAAGCCGTCGGAGCAAGGCCGGTTCCCCGCGACGAGGGCGCAAGGCTGGGTTTCCGGCTGACGCTGCCGGCGCAGATCCTGGTGCTGTTCATCTCCGCCTTCCCGCTGTTGATGCAGCTCTACATCAGCGTCACCGACTGGTCGCCGTTGTCGGGCCTCGGCTGGTGGAATGCCTGGTCACTGTGGAACAACCTAGCCAACTACACCGATCTCGCCGCCGATCCGCGCTTCTGGAGCGCGCTGAAGCGCACAGCCATCGTCATGATCATCTGCGTGCCGGTTGAATTCCTGCTCGGCCTGGCGCTGGCGACGCTGTTTGCCGACGATTTTCCGGGCAAGCGGATATTCTATTCGGTCCTGCTGATGCCGATGATGGTGGTGCCGGCAGTGGCCGGCTACATGTTCTTCATGCTGTTCCAGTCGGGCGGCCCGGTGAACGACATATTGTCGGCGCTCACCGGCTCTCCCGTCACCATCGCATGGCTGTCGGACCCGACGCTGGCGCTGATTGCGGTGATGGTCGCCGACATCTGGCAGTGGACGCCGCTGATGTTCCTCATCCTGCTTGCCGGCTTGGTCGGCGTGCCCGAGGACCAGATCAAGGCGGCGACGCTGCTCGGCGCCAATCCGTGGCAGCGCTTCGTCACCATCGTGCTGCCGAAGATGAAGACGATCATCATCATCGCGCTGGCGATCAGGGTGATCGAGAACTTCAAGATCTTCGACACGCTCTACATCATGACCGGCGGCGGTCCCGGCGTCGCCACCGAGACCATCTCCGTCTACATCTACAAGCTCACCACGCAGGACCTGATCTGGGGCTATGTGGCGGCGATCGCGCTGGCCATATTGATCGTGCTGTCGATCGTCGCGGTGTTCGCCATGAAGCGCATGGCGCGGGCACGCGAGGTCCCGGCATGAGTGCCATTCACCTGCAGAACCTGGTCAAGAAGTTCGGTGACTTCACCGCGCTGAAGACAATGGATCTGGCAATTGCCGATGGCGAGTTCATGGCGCTGCTCGGGCCGTCTGGCTGCGGCAAGTCGACGACGATGAACATGATCGCCGGCATGGAGGAACCGACCGGCGGCAAGATCCTGTTTGGCGAGCGCGACATGGCCGGGGTACCGATGGGGCGGCGCGGCGTCGGCTTCGTGTTCCAGAACTACGCCATCTTTACCCATATGACGGTGCGCCAGAATCTCGCCTACGGCCCCAAAATGCGAGGGGCTGCCAAAGCCGAGATCGACCGTCGCGTCGGCGCCATCGCCGAGATGCTGCAGCTGACACCGCTGCTCGACCGCAAGGCCGACCGGCTCTCGGTCAACATCTTGCAGCGGGTAGCGATCGGCCGTTCGGCGATCATGGAGCCGGCGATCTTCCTGCTCGACGAGCCGCTGTCCAATGTCGACGCCGCCTTCCGGGCCGTCATGCGCACCGAACTGAAGCAGTTGCAGCGCCAGTTTCGCCAGACCATGGTCTATGTCACCCACGACCAGCTCGAGGCGATGACCATGGCCGACCGCATCGCGGTCATGGATCATGGCGTCTTGCAGCAGGTCGGCACGCCGCTCGAGGTCTACAACGACCCGGCCAATGTCTTCGTCGCCCGCTTCATCGGCGCGCCGGGCATGAACCTGCTCAAGGGCAGGCCGGCGGAGAGCGATCGTGGGCTGGTCGTCGATCTCGGGCCCTTGGGTATCACGCCGCCGCTGCCGGACGCACTCGCGGCCGCCTTGCGCGGCGCGCGCGGCGAGGTGCTTTACGGATTTCGGCCAGAGCAAGCGACGCTGGTGCAAAATGGGCAAGGCCTCGCCATGCAGGTCACCTTCGTCGAGCGGATCGGCGCGCGCACCATTGTGCATCTCGGGCTGGGTGAGGGTGCAGTGAAGGCCGTGTTTGACAATGATGTCGGGCTGGCGATCGGCGACACCGCGATCGTCGCTCCCGCTGCGTCGTCGGTGCGGGTCTTCGACGCTGCTACCGGCCTGGCGATGAAGGCAGGTTGAGATGGCCGATATCGTCTTCCGCAATGTGACCAAGGGCTACGGCGGCACACTCGCCGTTGACGACGCCTCGTTCACGGTTAACGACAACGAGTTCTTCTGCTTCTTCGGGCCGCCGCTGTCGGGCAAGTCGACGATCCTGCGCCTGGTGCTAGGGCTGGAGACACCGGATGCCGGGGAGATCCTGATAGGTGGCAGGCCGGTCAACGCCGTGTCGCCGGCCGAGCGCAACGTGGCCATGGTGTTCCAGAACCTTGCGCTGTTTCCGCATATGAGCGCGCTCGACAATGTCCGCTTCCCCCTGGTCGAACGGCGGGTCGCCGAGGTCGAGATCAAGAGGCGCGTTGCCGAGGTCGCGGCGAAGCTGCATATCGGCCCGCCGGGACAGCTTTCGGGCGGCGAGCGGCAGCGTGTGGCGATTGCGCGTGCGCTTGTGCGCGATCCCAACGCTTATCTGATGGACGATCCGATCTCGGCGCTTGACGCCAGGCTGCGCGAGGAAACGCGCGTCGAGCTGAAGCGCATCCAGCGCGAGCTCGGCAAGACGCTGATCTATGTCACGCATGACCAGGAAGAGGCGATGTCGGTCGCCGACCGTATCGCCATTCTGGAGGACGGCAGGATCAGGCAGATCGGCGCGCCGGCCGAAATCTATGACCGCCCGGCAAGTACCTATGTGGCGCGGCTGCTCGGCTCGCCGATGATGAACATCCTGGAATCGGCGCGCGGCGAGGGCGGTGTCGAGGCGGCCGATGGCACGATCCGCATTGCCGACAAGACTGCTCCCACAGATGCCGTCGAGATCGGGCTCAGGCCGGAGGATGTCAAGGTCAGACCCTGGGCGGACGGGGGCTCGGGCCGCCCGGCACGGGTGTTCGAGGTCGAACCGCTTGGCGGCTATACCGTGGTGACGCTCGCTGCCGGGCAGGCGCGGCTGAAGGCATTGCTGCGCGGCCAGCCCGACATCCGGCCGGACGCCTTGGTGGCGATATCCTGCGAGCCGGCCCGCGTGCATTATTTCGGACAGAGCGGGGGAGCGCTGGCACGATGACGGCGGCCGCAAGAAACGAGCTTCGGGAGGATCAGATGGCACACAAGGGCTTCGAGCCGGACGTGAAGGTCCGCACGAAAGAATACAAGATCGGCTGCGTCGGCGCCGGCATGATCATGGCCGAGTGCCATCTCGCTGCCTACAAGGAAGCTGGCTTCCCAGTGGTGGCGATTGCTTCGCGCACCAGAGCCAGTGCCGAGAAGGTGGCGACGCGCTGGGGCATCCCGACCGTCCACGATACGCCCGAAAAGCTGATCGAGGATACGAATGTCGAGATCATCGACCTTGCCTTTCCGCCGGACCAGCAACCGGCGCTGATCCGCCATGCGCTGAAGCAGAAGCATATCAAGGCAATCCTGGCGCAGAAGCCATTGGCGCTGTCGGTCGAGGAAGCGGTCAAGCTGCGCGACGAGGCGGCGAAGGCCGGCAAGATCCTCTCGGTCAACCAGAACATGCGCTACGACCAGTCGATGCGCGTCTTGAAGCAGATCATGGACAGCGGCGCGCTGGGTGACATCGTCTTCGCGCAGATCGACATGCACGCCATCCCGCACTGGCAGAGCTTCCTCGAGGATTACGACCGGCTGACGCTCGCCAATATGAGCGTGCATCACCTCGACGTGCTGCGCTTCCTGTTCGGCGATCCCGACGAGATCACCACGCTGACGCGCAAGGACCCGCGCACGAAATTCGACCACTCGGACGGCATCACGGTGTCGACGCTGCGGTTCCCGTCCGGCGTGCTCGCCGTGTCGCTGGAGGATGTCTGGTCCGGTCCGCGCCAGGACGGCTACAAGGACGACCAGCACATCAACTGGCGTGTCGACGGCACCAAGGGCGTCGCCAAGGGCAGCATCGGCTGGCCGACGGGCGCTGCCTCGACGCTGACCTATGCCTCGGCCAAGACGACCGGCGGCGAGTGGGTCAGCCCAAGCTGGGACACGATGTGGTTCCCGCATGCCTTTATCGGCGTGATGGAACAGCTCCAGCACGCGGTGAAGACCGGCACGCCTCCGGCGCTGTCGGTCGCCGACAACGTCAAGACGATGGCGCTGGTCGAGGCCGGCTACCGCTCGATCGACGAGGGCCGCACGGTCAAGCTTTCCGAAATCGCTATCTGATCACCGCAGCTGAAACACCAGACAACTGAATCGCTTACAGGGAGGAATTCACACCATGATGCAGGCAGGTATTTTCACGGGCTATTTCCCGTATGGCCTCGAAGAGACGGCGAAGAAGATCCGCGGGCTCGGTTTCAACACGGTGCAGCTCGACCTGCATTTCAAGGATGTCGACCTGTCGGCCGGGCAGATCACCAAGGACAAGGCCAAGAAGGTGCGCGATGTCTTCCGCGACCACAATCTGCCGGTCTGTTGCGTGTCGGGCTACACCAACATCATCCATCCCGACAAGGCCGAGCGCGACAAGCGTGTCGGCTACCTCAAGGAGATCATCCGCAACGCCCGCCATTTCGGCTCGCCTTACGTGATCTCGGAAACCGGCACCTACAACACCGAATCCGACTGGGTGCATCACCCCAAGAACAAGACCGAGGAAGGGTTCGAGGAATGCCGCAAGGTGGTCGCCGACCTCGCCCAGACGGCCTATGATCATGGCGCGGTCTTCCTGCTCGAAACCTATGTCAATAACGTCGTCGGCTCGGTTGAGGAGACGGTGAAGATGTTCGCTCAAGTCGACCATCCCGGCCTCGGCCTGTTGATGGATCCGACCAATTATTTCGAGACGCACAACATCGACAGGATGGACCAGATCCTGAACCAGGTGTTCGACACGCTGACCGACAAGATCAGGATCGCCCACGCCAAGGACGTCAAGCGTTCGGGAGGCGACAAGTCGGAGAAGCACGCCGATATTGGCGACGAGGACGCGCTGGAGAGCCATACGTTCCGTGGCGTCGGCGAGATCGAGCTGCCGGCACCGGGCCTCGGTTCGCTGAACTACGACCTCTATCTCCAGCGGCTGGCGCAGAAGCATCCGAACATCCCGGTGATCATCGAGCATCTCTCGGAAGACGACGTGCCGAGGGCCAAGAAATTCCTCGATGGGAAGTTCCGCGCCAACGGTTTGTGACGGTCACTGCGCGCCGTCGGTTTGCGGCGGCGCGGCCCAAAAGCAAGGGAGGAAGAAAATGTTGAAATTCGCATTGAAACTGGCGGCTGCCGCAACGCTGCTCGCCGGCGTTTCGCTGAGCGCGCCGGCGCTGGCGCAGGATGGCCAGAAGACCTTCTACCTGCTGTCGCATGGCGGTCCCTCGGATGCATTCTGGCTCGACTGGAATGCCGGCGCCACCAAGGCCTGCGACCAGCTCAAGGTGACCTGCAAGATCTCCTTCAGCGGCGGCGACATGGCGGCGCAGAAGGAAGCCTTCAATTCCGCGCTTGCGGCCAAGCCCGACGGCATCGCCACCACCTCGGCGCAGCCCGGCCTGTGGACCGAGGAAGTCAAGGCGGCCAAGGCAGCCGGCATCCCGATCGTGTTCTTCAACACAGACGATCCGGCGACCGGACGGCAAGCCTATGTCGGCGCCGATCTCAAGGAGGCCGGCGTCATCTGGGCCAAATACCTCGTCGACCACAAGATGGTGAAACAGGGCGACAAGGTGTTCCTGCCAGTGGAAGTGCCGGGCGCCAGCTACCAGCAGCTCGAGACCGAAGGCATCGCCAGCGTCTTCGATCCGTTGGGGATCAAATATGATGTGGTCGATTGCGGTACCGACCCGGCCGGCATCATCGCCAAGATGACCGACTATATGGTCGCCAACAATCCGCCGGCGATCATCGCGCTCGGCGATTCCGTGGCGGCCAGCGTCAAGCGGGTGTTTGATGGCGCCGGCGTGCCGGCCGGCAAGATCCCGGTCGTCGGCTGGGGCAATTCCAAGGAGACCGCGGAAGCCGTCAAATCCGGCTTCGTCAACGCGGCCGCCTGGCAGTTCCCGTCGGCGCAAGGCTTCATGCCGGTGGCGCTGCTCGGTTTAGCCGCTTCGGGTGAGCCGATCGGCTACGACATCCACACATTCAGCCTCTACGACGCCTCGAGCGTCGAACCGATCCTGAAGCTCTACAACACGAAGTGAAAACCGGTGCCCGCGGCGCAGGCCGCGGGCACCTCTTCAAAGCATGGTTCAAGCAGTCATGACGATCGCCGCAGAAGACGAAATGCCTGTCGGGAAACGCAGATCGAGCCTCCTGCGCTCGCCGCAATTCTCCTCGCTCGTCATCCTCATTGTTTTGCTTGCGGTGTTCGCTATCGCCGACGCCAATTTCCTGTCGCCACTCAACATCTCCAACATGATGGCGTTCCTGCCCGAGCTCGGCATCATCGCGCTCGGCATGACGTTGCTGTTGACAGCGGGTGAGTTCGACCTGTCGGTTGGCGCCGTGTTCGGGCTGGCGCCGGTCGTCGTCATGCTCCTGGTGCAGAACGGCGAGGCAAGCATCGGCGTGGCGCTGCTGGCCGGGCTTCTGCTGTGCGTGGCGATCGGCGCCATCAACGGGCTGATCGTCACCAAGATCGGCATTTCGTCCTTCCTGGTCACACTGTCGATGCTGCTCGTGGTGCGCGGGGCAGCACTCTACATCACACAGGGCTTTCCGCTGAAATCCTGGGACCAGCCCGGCTTCTTCGTCACACTACTGGCCGGCAGCTTCAACATAGGCTCGTTCCGGCTCTACACCTCGCTGTGGTGGTTTATCGGCCTGTCGCTGCTGGCGATCTATGTCCTGCGCTATGCCAAGCTCGGCAACTGGCTCAGCGCCATCGGTTCCAACCGCAACGCGGCGGTGGCGCGTGGCGTGCCGGCGGACGCCGTCAAGGTGTGGCTGTTCATCCTGACCTCGGTTCTGGCGGGCCTTGCCGGCATGATCAGCGCCTTCCGCATCTCGGCCGCTTCACCGGTGGCCGGTACCGGCTACGAACTCGAGGTGATCGCCATGGTGGTGGTCGGCGGCACGGCGCTGACCGGTGGGCGCGGCACGATCCTCGGCACCATCGTCGGTGCGCTGATGCTGCGCGCCATCCGCAACGGCATCGTGCTGATCGGCGTGCCGGGCCTGGCCTACAACATCTTCGTCGGCGTCATCATCCTGGCCATGCTCATCCTGCACGCTCTGCTGCAGAAGAACGCCGCAAGGGGCTGATCATGGAAGTTCTCCGGCTGCAGAATCTGCAAAAATCCTTCGGCAGCGTGCGCGCGCTGAAGAACGCGTCCTTTGCCCTCAACGAGGGCGAGGTGGTGGCCTTGCTCGGCGACAACGGCGCCGGCAAATCGACGCTGATCAAGGCGATCTCGGGCGTGTTTCCCGTCGACCGTGGCGACATCTATGTGCGCGGCGAAAAGGTCTCGATCCGCTCGACGCGCGATGCGATGGACCTCGGCATCGAGACCATCCACCAGGACACGTCGCTGGCGCCGGATCTCAGCATCGCGCGCAATCTGTTTCTCGGCCGCGAGCCAGTCAAGCTGAAATGGCTGGGAGTGTTCGCGCCGCTCGATCTCGCCAAACTGCGCGGTGCAGCATCGGCGCTGCTGAAGCGCGTCGGCATCTCGAAGAAACTCGACGCCGATGCGCTGGTCTCGACGCTGTCGGGCGGCGAGCGCCAGTCGATCGCGATTTCGCGCGCCATGCAGTTCGCCGCCAAGGTCATCATCCTCGACGAACCGACCAACAATCTCGGCGTCGAGGAAACCCATGGCGTGCTGCGCTTCGTCAAGGAGGTGCGCGACGCCGGTCATTCCGTGCTTTTGATCACCCACAACATCCACCACGTGTTCCAGGTCGCCGACCGCATCATCGTCATGCGCCGTGGCGAGATCGTCGCCGAGCAAACGGTCGCCGATACCGATCTTCTGACCGTGGAAAGCATCATCACCGGCGCCGACATGTCGGCCCTGCTGAAAGAGACGAGAGCGAAGTGAAGAAGTTGGCCGTCACATGGTAGAGCTTTACGGCAAGACGCTTTCGCGCCGGCAGGTATCGGAACGTTCGGGCATGCTGTCGCAATTCGCCGGTGTACGGCTGATGACGCTTGGCGACGGGGTGGAACGCGGCATCCGCATGCTGGAGTTCCGCACCGGCTCGGGCCTGCGCTTCACCGCGCTGGTCGACCGGGCGCTCGACATTGCCGATTGCGACTTCAAGGGCCAGGCGATCGGCTGGCATTCGCCGAGCGGCTTTCGCCATCCCGGCCTGCATGATTATGAGGGGGAAGGAGGGCTCGCCTGGGCGCGCTCGTTTTCCGGACTGCTTGTCACTTGCGGCCTCGACCACATATTGGGCCGGGAAGAGGTGCCCGCCGATACCTACAACTATCCGGGCAGGAAGACCGTGATCCATTCGCTGCATGGCCGCGTCGGCACCATTCCGGCTCGGCTGACCGGTTATGGCGAGACCTGGGACGGCGACCGTTGCGTGCTGTGGGCCGAAGGCATCGTGCAGCAATCGGCGGTGTTCGGCGAGGATCTGCATCTGCTGCGGCGCATCGAAGCCGATGTCGGCGGCAACGAGATCCGGCTGTCGGACCGCGTCGTCAATCACGGCTTCAACCGCACGCCGCATATGTATTTCTATCACATCAATGTCAGCCATCCCTTGCTCGAAGAGGGTTCGCGCTATCTGGCGCCGATCCGGGATGTGGTCTGGGCCGGCCACGATGGCGAGCGCTACCAGGCACAAAAGGTCGGCTACCGCACGGTGCCGGCGCCACGACTGGGTTTCAGCGAGCAGGTCTGGCAGCACGAAATGGCGGCCGACGATGCGGGCGAGGTGCCTGTGGCGGTGGTCAACGACCGTCTTGGCCTTGGCTTCGAGGTGGTGACGCGCAAGGACCAGCTGCCTTGCGCCTATCAATGGCAGAATTTCCAGGCGGGGCAGTATGCGTTGGGCATCGAACCCTCGACGCACCATGTGCTCGGCAATCTCGCGGCGCGCGAGCGCGGCGAGATGATCTGGCTGGAGCATGGCGGAGGCCGTTCTTACGACGCGGTGTTCCGGGTGCTCGACGGCGCCGGCGCGATCGCCGCAGCGGAACAGAGGATCGCTTCGATCGCCAGGCAACCGCAACAGGATTATCCTGCGCCGTCGGGCAACTTTCCGGGATTGGCGGGCAGGGCATGATGCGAAACGAATGCTCCGGCTGGCGGGCCGGAAATCGGAGGTCGATGTGATGGAGAAAAAGCGCGACTACAGCCTGGTCGGCGAAAGCACTCGGCTTGCGATCGAGACCGGGTTGGCCTCCGCCGAATGGTATCACACCGATGTCGCGCGCAAGGCGATGAAGGAGCTGATGCAGCGCTCCGACGGGCCGGCGATCCGCGACACGATCATCTGGATCGTTGCCATTGTGGGTTCTGCCGCCGGCATCATCTGGTTCTGGGGTACGTGGTGGGTGGTGCCGTTCCTGCTCGTCTATGGCGTGCTCTACGGCTCGTCCAGCGACTCGCGCTGGCATGAATGCGGCCATGGCACCGCCTTCCGCACCCGCTGGATGAACGATGTCGTCTACCAGATCGCCAGCTTCATGCTGATGCGCAATCCGGTGACGTGGCGCTGGAGCCATGCCCGCCACCACACGGACACGATCATCGTCGGCCGCGACGCCGAGATCGCCGTGATGCGCCCGCCGGACCTGCTGCGCGCGGCACTCGCCTTCACGGGCGTTCTCGATTTCCGCTATTCGCTGCCGACGCTGGTGCGCAATGCCTTTGGCAGCATCTCGCCCGATGAAAGGAGTTTCATCCCCGAGATGGAGCTGCGCAAGGTGGTCACCGCCGCGCGCTGGCATCTCGGCATCTATGTCGCGGCGATCGCGCTGGCGCTGTACCTCTGGTCGTTCCTGCCGCTGGTGCTGATCGGCCTGCCGCGCCTTTATGGCAGCTGGCACATGGTGCTGACCGGGCTGCTGCAGCATATCGGCCTCGCCGACAACGTCACCGACCACCGGCTGAACACGCGCACCGTCTACATGAACCCGATCAGCCGCTTCATCTATTGGAACATGAACTACCATGTCGAACATCACATGTTCCCGATGGTGCCATATCACGCGCTGCCAAGGCTGCACGAATTGATCAAGCACGATCTGCCGGAGCCCAATCCGTCGATCTGGCATGCCTATCGCGAGGTCTGGCCGGTGCTGATCAAACAGCTACAGTACGAGGACTATTTCCTCAAGCGCGTGCTGCCGCCGACGGCGCGGCCGTACCGGGAGGAGTTCCACGCGCTGACCGTCCCGGCGGCGGTGGAATAGAGTTGCGGGAGAAACAGATGGCCGACTGGGTTGAAGTGTGTGGCGTCGATGATGTCGAGGAAGAGGACGTCATCCGCTTCGATCATGGCGGCCGAACCTTCGCCATTTATCGCAGTCCGGATGACGAGTACTTCGCCACCGACGGGTACTGCACGCACGAGAAGGCGCATCTGGCCGATGGGCTGGTGATGGACGACATCATCGAATGTCCCAAGCACAATGGCCGCTTCAACTACAAGACAGGCGCCGCCAAGGGCGCACCGGTCTGCGTCAATCTCGCGACCTATCCGGTGAAGGTCGAGGCTGGCAAAGTGATGATGCAGATCGGCTGACCAGCCGCAGCACGTAACAGAGGGGAACCCTTTTCGATGAGCCGAAAAAGACCGACGGTGGCGGATTTGCGCGCCATGAAGGGCAAGCGCCAGCTGACCATGCTGCGCGTGCTGACGATGGACGAGGCCGAGGCCGCCGAGCGGGCAGGGGTCGACATCGTCTCAGTGCCGCCCGAACTGGTGCTCAACCCGCAATACCGCGACGCAGCCCCCAGCCTGTTCACCATGCCGGGAGACAATTTCTACGAGATAGGCACATCGGACGATTTCCTGCGCTGGGCCTTCCGGCTCTATAAGGCCGGCGCCGACGCGGTCTATTGCAGCGCCGGCTACGCCACGATCAAGCGGATGGCGGACGATGCCATTCCGGTCATCGGCCATGTCGGCCTTATTCCTTCCCGCGCGACCTGGACCGGTGGCTTCAAGGCTGTCGGCAAGACCGCCGACACTGCCATGGAGATCTTCGCGGCGGTGAAGCAGCTGGAGGCCGCCGGTGCCATCGGCGCCGAGATCGAAGTGGTGCCGGTCGAGGTGGCCAAGGCGATCTCGGAGCGGACATCGTTGATCATGCTGTCGATGGGGGCGGGCACCGGCTGCGACGCGCAGTATTTGTTCGCCGACGACATCCTCGGCCAGAATCGTGGCCACATGCCGCGCCACTCCAAGGTCTACCGCGACTTCGCCGCCGAATATGATCGTTTGCAGGCCGAGCGCATCGCCGCGTTCTCGGAATATGTTGCCGATGTCAACAGCCTGGCCTATCCCGAAGACAAGCATGTGGTGCATATGGACCCGGCTGAGCTCAGCCTGTTCATGAAGAGGGTCGACGGGGCGTGAAATCTCAAGACAATGATGCGACGGGCGAGGCCGCGCCGGTTCATATTCTTACCCTTTCCTGCGAGGACCGGCCGGGGATCGTCGCCGCCGTCACGGCGGAGCTTGCCGCGAACGGCGCTAACATTGCCGAAAGCAGCCAGTTCTGGGACCGGCAGACCAATCGCTTCTTCATGCGGATCGCCTTCATCAGCCCGCCAGGGGCGACCAAGGACAGTCTTGAACGGGCCTTGAAATCAAGCGTCGATCGCTTCGGCATGAAGACCGCGCTGGTCGATCAGGGACGCCGCCCGAAGATCATCGTCATGGTCTCCAAGTTCGACCACGCGCTTCTCCACCTGCTGTACCAGATCAGGGTCGGCTGGCTGAACGCGGAGGTTGCCGCCGTCGTCTCCAATCACGAGGATGCCCGACGCTTCGCCGAGCTGGAGGGCATTGCCTACCACCATTGGCCGACCACCAGGGAAAACAAGGCCGAACAGGAACAGAAGCTGCTGGACCTGGTGCAGCGGACGGGGGCCGAACTGGTCATCCTGGCGCGCTACATGCAGGTCTTTTCGAAGGGCCTGTCGGACCGGCTGTTCGGACGGGCGATCAACATCCACCATTCCTTCCTGCCAAGCTTCAAGGGCGCCAAGCCCTACCACCAGGCTTTCGACCGCGGCGTCAAGCTGATCGGTGCGACCGCGCATTATGTCACCTCCGACCTCGACGAGGGCCCGATCATCGATCAGGAGACCGAACGCGTCACCCATGCGATGAGCGCCGAGGACTTCGTCGCTGTCGGGCGCGACATCGAAAGCCGGGTTCTGGCGCGCGCCGTCAAGTTGCATCTTGAAGCCCGCGTCATGCTCAACGGCCACAAGACCGTCGTCTTCTGAGAAGCCGCGTCAGGTCGGCCAGCTCCCGCCGGCGAGCGCGGCGTAGAGTGCCTCGGCGTCGATGCCGAGCGGCCGGTCCTCCTTCAGCGTCGGGACGAGTGCACGGATTGCCGTGTGAATCGCGGCGGTGCGTGGCGCCGGCGTGAAACCGTCGCGCAGGTCGACCGCCTGGGCGGCGGCCATCAGCTCGAAAGCGATCACGCGGCGCCACAGCGCGATCATCCCGGCGCATTTCGCGACCGCGAGAGGTGTCTGCGTGGCGTGATCCTCGACGCCTTCCGACACGGCCAGGAAGTCGAGCATGACAGGATTGGCCTTGTGGCGGATGGCGGCAAGGATCGACGTCGCCGTCTTCTGCAACGGCACGAAGCCGGCGGAGGCGCCGCCGACCGGCGACAGATATTTCGGCAGGCGGTTGCGGCCTGAACCGGTAAGCTGGATGAAGCGGGCAGCGCTTGCGGCGGCACATTGGGCGATCGCCAGGCCGAGCGTCTCGAAGGCGAGCGCCAGTGACGCCGTGTGGAAATTGCCGGTCGACAGTACCAGCTCGTCGTCGCTCAGCACCAGCGGGTTGTCGGCGGCGGCGTTCAGCTCGATCGCGACAGCATGTCTCGCCTGGCCGATCGCCTCGATCAGCGCGCCGTGGATTGACGGCATGCAACGGATCGACAGCGGATCCTGCAAGGTGGTCGGCGCCGGCGCCTCGTCTCGGACGAGCAGCTCGTGCAGTGCCTTGGCTGCTTCCTGCTGACCGGCCGCAGGACGCGCCATATGCAGGCGCGGGTCGAGGATGGTGCGGTTGGCACCAAAACCTTCCATGGTCAGCGCGCCGGCCTGCTGTTGCTGGGCAAGGGCGGACAGCGCATCCGTCACCGCAAGTGCGCCGCTGCCGGCGGACACCGCCGAGGCGTTGATCAACGACAGGCCGTCCTTGGGCGCCAGGCTGATGGGGGCGAGGCGCGCCATCATCAACGCCTTGGCCGCCGGCATGCGACGGCCCTGATAGTCTGCTTCGCCTTCGCCGGTGAGCATGCGGGCGAGTGCTGTCATCAACACCAGATCACCGGCGCCGATCGAGCCGAGCGACGGCATGACGGGATGGACGCCGGCATTGAGCGCGTCGACCAAAGCGACGAAGACGGAAGGCGAAAGGCCGGAGCCTCCGGCTGACAGCATCGCTGCACGCGCGACCATGGTTGCCCGCACGGCCTCGACCGGCAGCGCTTCGCCGACCGCGCCGCTGCGGCCCTCCAGCAACTGGCGCTGGAAGGTGCTGGCATCGCCTTCCACTGACGTGCCGAGATTGGCGCCGAGCCCGGTGTTCAGGCCATAGATCTGCTGGCCGGCCGCGGCGGCCTGGTCGAGCACTTTTCGTGCCTTCTGCAGCCTGCCGATGACATCGGGTCCGATCTCCACCTTGCGCCCATCGCGGGCGACCGCAGCGACATCGCTAACGCCGACACCGGTTCCGGCGAGGACGAGCGCGCTCATGCGAAGCGCAGCCTCTGGCCGATGCCTTGCGCCTGCGCCTTCGCCAACATCGCCTTGCCGAGCGCAATGTCGGACAGCGACAGGCCACGATGCCAGAACAGGATCGTTTCGTCGTCGCTTTCGCGCCCCACTTTCAGACCCGCGGCAATCTGGCCGAGTTCGGCATGCAGCGTCTTCTCGCTCAGCCGGCCGGTCTCGACATGGGCGCGCAGCGAGCCGAACTTGCCGCCCTTGCACTGGCCCCAATCGTCGACGACCATTTTCTGCATGATGTCGGTCAGCGACAGTTCGACCGCGCTCATCGTCCCATAGGGCACGACCAGCGCGCCCGGCTTGATCCATTCGGTCTTCAGCAATGGCTGCGGTTCCGGCAGCCGAGAGGCCTCGACGACGATGTCGGCACCCTCGATGCAGCTCTTCCAGTCGGCCACCGCCGTCACCGTCTTGCCGAGATCGGCGGAGAGTTTGGCGGCGAAACCGTCGCGGCTTTCCGGGCGGCGCGAATGGACGCGGATCTCGTCGAAGTCGAAGAGATGGTCGAGCAGGCGCACATTCCAGTAGGCGGTGCCGCGCGCGCCGATATGGGCCAGCACCTTGGAATTCTTGAGTGCCAGATGTTTGGCGCCGATGGCGGTGACGGCGCCGGTGCGCATGTCGGTGATGACGGTGGCGTCGAGGATGGCGCGCGGTGTGCCGGTGCGCGGGTCGAACAGATTGAGGATGCCGAATTCGGAAGGAAGCCCATGCAGATAGTTGTCGACATAGTCGCCGACGATTTTCACGCCCGCCGTGTCGAGCGGCGCGACGTAGCCGCGCAGGACGTTGAAATGGCCGTGGAAGGAAGGGTCCGGCTCGAGATGGACACGCGGCTCGATCACCGTCTGGCCGTTGCCTTGCGCCACCAGGCCAGCCTCGACGGCGGCAATGATTTCACCATCGGTCATGGCAAGGGCATCGATGTCGAGGGCATTGAGGTAGTCGATATAGATGGGCTTCATTTTACGCGCACACTCTCCTCGGCCACCCCGTTCACCCCATAGCAGGCCATGGCGCGACACGAAAGTTTCGCGACACGAAAGTTTGTTGCGCTATCTCTGGACGCGGCCGGCCAGATGCTGTTCAAACCGGTTCCGTCATGACTGCCATTCCCGATACCGAAGCCTTACCCGAAACGGCCACCAATGCGCGGCGCGTGGCGCTGATCGTCGCCATCGCCTTCTTCATGCAGTTGCTGGATTCGACGATCATCTCGACCTCGCTACCGCAGATGGGGGAGTCCTTCGGCGTGTCGGCGGTGGCGATGAGCATCGGCATCACCGTCTACATGCTGACCATGGCGGTGTTCGTGCCGCTGTCGGGCTGGCTTGCCGACCGGTTCGGCGCGCGCAACATCTTCCTGCTGGCGATCGTCCTGTTCACGCTGGCCTCGCTTGCCTGCGGCTTCTCGCAAAACCTGACCCAGTTCGTCGCCGCACGTGTCGTGCAAGGGCTCGGCAGCGCGCTGATGACGCCGGTCGGGCGCATTCTCGTCCTGCGTAACGCGTCGAAGTCGGAGCTGCTGAACGCCACGGCACTGATCACCTGGCCGGCGCTGTTTGCGCCAGTGGTCGGGCCGGTGCTTGGCGGCTTCATCACCACCTATCTGTCCTGGCATTGGAATTTCTTCATCAACATCCCCCTCGGTGTGATCGGACTGGCGCTGGTCGCCCGCTTCATTCCGGGCGATCGCGAGGCCGACCCCAAACCGCTCGACTGGCCGGGTTTTTTCCTGACATCGGCGGGACTTGCTTTGCTGCTCTATGGCCTCGAACGCATCGCGCATCCCGAAGACGGTATCCTGCCGACGGTGTTGCTGATCGCAGCCGGCATCGTCATCGGCTGGCTGGCGGTGCGGCATCTCCGGCGCGCGCCGCATCCGCTGCTCGATCTCTCCTCGTTCAAGGTGCTGACCTTCGCCATCTCGACGCTGGCCGCCGGTACCATTTTCCGGGTGGCGATCAACGCCACGCCATTCCTGTTGCCGCTGCTGTTCCAGGTCGGTTTTGGCCTGAGCCCTGTCGACGCCGGCATGATGATCCTCGCCTATTTCCTCGGCAACCTCGGCATGAAGACGGTGACGACGCCGATGCTGCGCCGCTTCGGCTTCCGCTCGGTGCTGGTCGTCAACGGCCTGATCGCCTCGGCGGCGATCATGGCCTGCGCTGCAATCTCGCCGCAAACGCCGCAAGCGCTGGTGGTGGCGCTGATGCTGATCGCCGGCCTGTCGCGCTCGATGCAGTTCACCGCACTCAACACACTGGCCTTCGCCGATATCGATGCGGCGCAACGCAGCTCGGCGGCGACGCTGTCCTCGATGCTGCAGCAGGTGGCGATGCTGTTCGGCGTCGCGGTGGCGGCGGCGATCCTCAATTTGTCGCAGATCGCCAGGGGCCGGCCGGCCCTCGACCTCGTGGATTTTCGAATCGCTTTCCTGGCGATCGGCGCCATCGGGCTGGTGGCGGCGTTGCGTTTTCTCGCGCTGCCGCCGGGTGCGGGCGCCGAGGTTTCCGGCCACGCGCCGGGGAATTGAGATCGAATTCTTCCGCCTGATGCGGAGATAAATTCCGTCTTGTCCTTTCGCCTTGGTGCAGCACTTTCGCGAGTGGTCGCAATGGCGCAATCAATTGCCAAAAGTGCAGGCTTTTCCGGGCATTGCACCAGCTTCGGCAATCGATGCGTCCACTCGGTGAATATCGTTGCCAGCCCGGGTTCTGAACGCGGATTCATTTGACGAACCGGCGCTGAGCCGATTAGCTTTCTTTCCCAGGGATGGCAGCGCTGCCATCGGGGCAAACGCAGACATGAACACGATCGGCTGGCCGAATTTCAGGAGCCTGAATCAGGAAGGCATTGTCTTTGCCATCGCGGTGGTGCTGTTCGTTGCCGCTGCCATCGGCCTGCCTGGCTTCATCGATGCCAACAACCTTGTCGCCATCGTCCGCTCCGTGTCGGTGCTCGGCATCCTGGCGCTTGGCATGGCCGTCGTCATCATCGGCCGCGGCATCGACCTCTCCGCCGTAGCGATCATGGCGATGTCGGTCGCCTGGTATCTGCAACTGCTGAACTCGGGCACGCCGGATGGGCTGGCCTTCGCCTATGTGCTGGCCGGCGTGCTGGCGATCGGGCTGCTGAACGGCTTTCTCGTTGCCTATGCCGATGTGCCGGCGATCTTCGTGACGCTGGCCACCGGCTCCTTCGTTTTCGGCTATGTGCGCTCGCAACTGATCACGCAGGATGCCGTGCCGGTGCCGCAGGGCCACTGGGTCGAGCTGCTCGGCGGCCTGCGCTTCCTCGATATTCCCATCGAGGTGTTCGTGTTCGCCGGCCTGGCGTTCCTGTTCTTCCTGTTCCTGCGCTACACCAAATGGGGCCGCTACATCTATTTCGCCGGCGACAATCCGGTGGCCGCCCGCAACATCGGCATCCCTGTGCGGCCGATGCTGGTGCTGCGCTACGTGCTTTCCGCCTTCGTCGCACTGATCGCCGGCCTGCTGACGGCGGCGAGCCTGCATTCGATCAACACCCGCGTCGTCAATTCGACGCTGCTCTACGACATCGTGCTGGTGGCGGTGATCGGCGGCATCGGCCTGTCCGGCGGGCGCGGTGGGGTGCGCAACGTGCTGGTCGGTGCGGCGCTGATCGGCATCCTGCTCAACGCCATGACCATCATCGACATTCCGCTGCTCTACCAGAACCTGATCAAGGCAGCGATACTGCTGGGGGCCATCATCGTCGACGGCATCATCAATCCACGTGATGAGCAGACCGCCCAGCAAGGCGATATTTAGGGGTACCCGGTCCGATCCATCCCGATCGGCCGGCAATGAAAATCGAAACGAGAGGATCTGACATGAAATTCATCAGGACATTGATGGCTGCCGCCACGGCGCTCGCCGTCACCGCCTTCGTGGTGCCAACCTTCGCCGCCGACGATCCGGGTCCGGCGGCTTACGCGCAGGCGCTCAAGGGCAAGCGCGTGATGCTGGTGCCGCTGGCGATGGGCTTCGACCTGGCGCAGGGCTGGGCGCATTACCTGAAGAAGGAAGTCGAGGCCTGGGGCGGCACGTTCGAGACGCGCGACCCGAACTGGGTGGTCGATGCCGGCGCGCAGGCGATCACCGACGCCATCTCGTCGGACACCAGGCCGGACGTGCTGATCATCCATGCACCCGACCTCAACTCCTATTCCAAGCTGATGAAGAAGGCGCAAGCCGCCGGCACCTACGTCATCCTGGTCGACAATCCCGCCAATTTCCCTGCCGACGCCTTTGTCGGCAGCGACTGGGACCGGCTTGGCCAGCTCGAGGCCGAAGCGGCTATCAAGGGCTGCGGCGAAAACTCGTCGAAGAAGATCGGCCTCGTGCAGGGCGACCAGGCCAACTCTTCCAGCCTCTACCAGTATGCCGGCATCATGAAGGTGCTGGACAAGCATCCCGACTTCAAGGTCGTGGCCAAGCCCGACTCCAACTGGGACGCGACGACCTCGCGCAACGTGACGACGACGATGCTGCAGCAGAATCCGGATATCTGCTCGATCATCGACTTCTGGGATGGTGACGCCACCGGCGCGTCCGCCGCGATCCGCGACGCCAAGCTCGACGGCAAGGTGTTCCTGGTCACCACCGGCGGCGGCGAGAAGGCGGCCGATTGCGACAAGCTGCAGGACGGCACCTATGGCGCCGTGGTGATGACCGATCTTGCCCGCCAGTCGGGTGACATGAACGCCATCATCAAGTTCCTGCTGCAGAGCGGCCAGCCGGCCGGCACCTCGCACACCTACATCTACACGCTGGAGAAGGCGACGACCAAGGCCGACCTCAAGCCCGATAGCTGCTGGGACCTGAAGGCGCTGCAGGCCGAAGCGGCGGCGGCAAAGTAAGCCGCACTTTTTCGACTGAAGTATAAGCGAGGTGGCCGGAAGGATCCGGTCACCTCGTTCCCTCATGGAATAGCAGCAGCCGATGTCCTTTCGCGAACGCCTCCAATCCTGGCGCTACAATCTCGTGCCCGACCATGTCGTCGGCGAGATACTGACCAAACGCTGGACCGACAACGCCATTCCGTTCCTGGCGCTGGTGGTGACATTGGCGACCTTCGGCTCGGTCATTCCCGGCTTCTTCAAGCTGACGGCGCTGCAGGAATCGACCCGCCAGCTCGGCGAATTCTCGATGGTGGTCACCGGCATGACGGTGGTGATGCTGGGCGGCGGCATCGACCTGTCGGTCGGCTCGATCTTCGCACTATCCTGCTTCTCCGCCGTCTATGTCTTCTTCATCCTCGAACAATCGATATGGCTGGCGCTGGCCGCTTCGCTTGCCACAGGCCTCATCTTCGGCGCCATCAACGGCTATCTCGTCGGCTATCTCAGGTTGCGCGCCTTTCTCACCACGCTGGTCACCTTCATCTTCGGGCGAGCGCTGTTCGACATCCTGGTCACCACCTATGCCGCCGATGTGCAGCTCTCCGACGCGACTTCCGATGTGCTGGATTTCATCGGCGACAGCACCTTCTGGGGGCTATCGGTCTCGGTGTGGCTGGCGATCATCCTGGCCATCGTCACCCATATCGCGCTGACGCGCTCGCGGCCGGGGTGGCACGTGCTGGCGGTTGGCGGCTCGAGGCGCTCGGCCCACAATGCCGGCATCCGCGTGCGCCGCACCGTGTTCATGACCTATGTCTTCTCCGGCTTCTGCGCCTCGATCGGCGGCTTTCTCATTGCTTGCCGGCTGAGCGGGGCAGGGCCGGGCACCGGCCTCAACCTCGAGATCATGGCGTTGACGGCGGCGGTGGTCGGCGGCGTCAGCCTCGGCGGCGGCCGTGGCTCGGTGATCAAGGGGCTGATGGGCGCCATCATCGTCCTGACCATGACCAACGGGCTGATCCGGCTGGGCTATGGCACCGGCACCAACCAGATGGTGCTGGGCATCATGCTGGCGGTGGCGGTGACCATCGACATCCGCTGGCTGAAGAACCGCCACAAGGTGCTGAACGAGGTCTATGTCGCGCCGGTCTATCTCAGGATGGGCGAAACGCAGTCGGCCGCACCGGGCTCGGGCACATCATACGAGCTCGACAACCGGCTGTCGGTCGCCGACCATATCGGGCTTGGCGAGCTGGAAGGACCGGAAGACGTCATCCTCGACCGCGACGACAATCTCTATTGCGGCACGCGCCATGGCGAGATCGTCCGTTTCTTCGCGCCCGACTACGTCAAATCGGAAGTCTTTGCCCATATCGGCGGCTTTCCGCTCGGTCTCGCCTTCGACAAGTCCGGCAATCTGATCAGCTGCGTCGGCGCCATGGGGCTCTATTCGGTCTCGCCGGATCGAGAGGTCAAACGCCTGTCAGCGGAGACATCGCGTTCGTGGACCTCGATCGTCGACGATGCGCGTTTGCGTGACCCGAACGACTGCGACATCGCACCGGACGGCCGCATCTATTTCACCGACTCGACCAAGCGCTATGACGCCCATGACTGGGCACTGGACTCGATCGAGAACCGCGCCACCGGCAGGCTGCTGGTCTACGACCCGAAGGACGGGTCGACCAGGACGTTGCTCGACGGCTATCGCTACACCAACGGTGTGTGCATGGCGCATGACGGCAAGTCGCTGTTCTTCGCCGAAAGCTGGGCCTGCCGGGTGCATCGCTACTGGCTGGAAGGGCTGAAGGCCGGCACCGCTGAATGCGTCATCCGTGACATGCCGGGCTATCCCGACAACATCAACCGCGCTTCCGACGGCAATTACTGGATGGCGTGGCTCGGTATGCGCACGCCGAGCTTCGACCTGTCGCTGCGCCACCCCGACATGCGCAAGCGCATGACGCGCCGCCTGCCGCAGGATGAATGGCTGTTTCCCAACATCAACACCGGCGGTGTGGTGAAATTCAACGAGAAGGGCGGCATCGTCGAGGCGATGGGCGATCTCACTGGCGGCGCGCACCCGATGGTCACGTCGATGCGCGAGCACAAGGGATATCTCTTCGTCGGCGGCATCCTCAACAACCGCATCGGCCGCTACAAGATTTCAGGCGCCGACCCGAACTGGACAAGTCCCGCTTCCTACTGGGGGGCAAAGCCATGATCCTCGATCCTGTGCTCGACCTGTTTCGCGGCAAGGCGGTGACCATCCCGCCGCTCGACGGCGCTTTTCGCCCCAATACGCGGCTGGATGATGCGCCGGCGTTTGCCGAGCTGACCGAGCCCGACAATCTGCTGGTTACCGGTGACAGGCTGCTGGCCTCCAGCGGCAACGCCATCTACTCAGTTGCTGCCGGCGCGACCCCAACCGTGGTTGAGACCTTTTCGTCGCCCGTCACGGCGCTGGCGCTGTCGCCATTGAGCGAACTGACGGTCGGGTTGGAGAGCGGCAAGCTGTTGATCTCAGGCAAGGAGGTTTCGCTGCCGGCCGAGATTCGCTGCATCACCGCGCTTGCCTATGCCGACGATGGCACGCTGTGGCTGGCCAATGGTTCGGCCGAGCACGCGCCTTCGCAATGGGCGGCCGATCTGATGAAGAAGGGTGCTACTGGTTCGCTTTGGAAGCGGGATGCGGCGGGCGGTGATTTCCACAAGGTCGCCAGCGACATTGCCTTTCCTTATGGGCTGCACTCAGTCGGCAGGGATGTGCTGGTCAGCGAAAGCTGGCGTCACCAGCTCGTCCGCTTCGATGGCGCGACGGGCAACCGTTCGACGATTCTTGCGCATCTGCCTGGTTATCCCGCGCGGCTGTCGCCGTCCGCCGATGGCGGCGCGTGGCTGACCCTGTTTGCGCCGCGCAACCGGCTGATCGAATTCGTGCTGCAGGAAACGCATTACCGGCAGGATATGCTGAGCCAAGTGCCGCCTGCCTACTGGATCGCGCCGGCGCTGGCATCCAGTCGCAGCTTCCTCGAGCCGCTGCAATGCGGCGGCATCCGCACCATGGGCATCCACAAGCCATGGTCGCCGAGCCGCTCCTACGGGCTGGTGGTCAGGCTCGACCAGAAGATGCAGCCGCAATTCAGCCTGCACAGCCGCGCCAACGGCACGCGTCACGGCATCTGCAGTGTCGCCGAGAAGGATGGCCTTCTGTTCATCGCCTCCAGGGGCGGCGACTGCGTGCTGGCCATCGACCTCGCATCGGGAGGTTTCTGATGGAACCGATCGTCCGTCTGGAGAACGTCACCAAGAACTATCGCGGCGTGCCCGCGGTGAAGAACGTCAGTTTTGAACTGCGCAAGGGCGAGATTCACGCGCTGCTCGGCGAAAATGGTGCTGGCAAATCGACGCTGACCAAGATCATCGCCGGCGTGGTCGACGCCACCTCAGGCAAGATGTTCTACAAGGGCCGGGAGATCGCCTACGCCTCGCCGCACGCAGCACTTGAAGCCGGCATCGCCATGGTGTTCCAGGAGACCAGCCTGGTGCCGTCGATGACGGTGGCGCAGAACCTCTATCTTGGCACCGAAAAGTTCCTCAACCGGCTGCGCGGCACCTACATCTCGGCCCAACAATTCCTGCAGTCGCTGAATTTTCCCGTCGACCCCAACGCCATGGTGGCGACGCTGGGCGCGGCCAAGCGGCAGATGGTCGAGATCGCGCGCGCCGTCCATCACAATGCCGATATCATCATCTTCGACGAGCCGACGGCGACGCTGACGCCGGAGGAGAAGCGCCATTTCTTCGCGCTGATCCGCCGGCTGAAGGCGAGCGGCGTGTCGATCGTTTTCATCAGCCACGCGCTGGAAGAGGCGCTCGATATTGCCGACCGCATCACCATCCTGCGCGACGGCGAACTGGTCATCACCGACGACACATCGGCTTTCGATCGCGACAGGATCGTCGCCGCCATGGTCGGGCGCACTTTGTCGGGGCAAATCTACCGGCAGCGTGACGAAGCAAAGCTGCGCAAGGCCGGCAAGAAAGTGCTGTCGGTGCAGGACATCTCGATGAGCAATGTCGTGCGCAACACGTCCTTCTCGATCTTCGAGGGCCAGATCACCGGCGTGTTCGGGCTGATCGGCTCCGGCCGCACCGAGACCTTCAAGATCGTTTCCGGCATCTACAAACGCGATTTTCTGCGCGGTGGCGCCATCGAACTGGATGACAGACCAGTGCGCTATCTCGTGCCGAGCGAAGCGGTGGCCGACGGCATCGTCTACGTCACCGAGGACCGCAAGAGCGAGGGCATTTTCGAGACGATGGGCATTGCCGAGAACCTGTTCGGCGGACTGCTGGCGGCGGGCCGCGAAAAGGCCCGGGTGATCAATGCGCGGGAGATGCGTGTGCTGTCAGCTGAATGGACGAAGACGCTGAACATCAAGGCGATCAACGACAATGCGCGCGTCGTCGAACTCTCCGGCGGCAACCAGCAAAAGGTGGTGATCGGCAAGGGACTGGTGCAGAAGCCGCGCATCGTCATCTTCGACGAGCCGACACGTGGCGTCGATGTCGGCGCGATCGCCGAAATCCATCAAATCATCAACCGGCTGGCCGATGAGGGCCTCGCCGTCGTCGTCATCTCGTCCTACCTGCCGGAGATCATGAACCTGTCCGACCGGATTCTTGTCTGTAGGCAAGGGCGTATTGTGGAGGAGTTTTCGCCGGCGGAGGCCACAGAGGAGAAGATCATGTACGCGGCGGTGCACTAGATTCGGGTGAGGTCGGCCTGCAAATGGCGGTTTCCTGCGCTTCCCCGTTCTACCGCGTCGCGGTAGAACTGAGCTCACGTACGAAAAGTACGCTCCGCTCCGGTTCTCGGAACCCACCATTTTCGACTCGGCCTGACCCGAATCTCGACGCCGGCGCTGGAAAAGTGAATCGGACGAGTGGATTGGCCGCAATTGCTCAAGACCTGATTCAATTCACGCAACGATCCAACGAAGGAAAACGTTATGGCCACCACAAGACTTCTCTGCGATGCCGAGGTGGAAAAGATCCCGGCCGTGAAGGCCGTCTTCGACGACATCCGTGCGACGCGCAAATCCGATTTCGTCAACAATTTCTGGCGCGGGCTGGCCAATGATCCGCCGGCGCTGAAACGGATCTGGGAACAGCTGAAGGTGGTGATGGTCGCTGACAGCGCCATCGATCCGCTGACCAAGGAGATGATCTACATCGCGGTGTCGGTCGCCAATGGCTGCTCCTACTGCGTCCACTCGCACACGGCCGCAGCCCGCGCCAAGGGCATGACCGACGCGCAGCATGGCGAACTGGTGTCGATCATCGGGCTCGCCGGCCAGACCAACCATCTGGTGACGGCGATGCAGATTCCGGTCGATCCGCAGTTCGAGGTCAAGTGACAGGTTTTAGCCCTCACACCGGCCGGTAAACCTTCTCCGCCGTGTTCCAGAAGATATCCGCCTCCGCCGCCGTGCCGTGCTTGGCCACTGCATCGCGGTGCGCCCTGATCAGTTCGGCGTGGCTGGTCCACAATTTCTCGATCGGAAAGTTCGAGCCGAACATCAGATGGCCAGCGCCCAGGATATCGATCGCGTTGTCGACGATATAGGCGATCAGCGCCGGGTCGTTGCGATGGACGAAGGTGCCGAGGCCGGACAGCTTGGCGTAGAAATTGGGCGCTGCCGACAGCGTGCGCAGGCCCTCCTTCCAGGCTTCGGTGGTCTCCGGCTCCATGCCGGTCAGCATGCCGGCATGGGTGAGGATGAAGTTGGTCTCCGGGTTTTCACCGACCAGCGTCAGGCCGTCCTTCATCTGGGCAGGGAAGAGCTGCAGATCGAAGGCCAGGCCATAGTCCTTGAGCCGCGCCACATTGGCACGTACCTTGGGATCGATCACCTGATCGGCCGAGGCGGCGAAGCGGAAGGCCGGCGTCTCGTGCCAGTGCAGCTGCATGCGCACGCCGCGCAGCAGCGGATATTTTTTCAAGCGATCGACCTGGGGCCTGATATCGTCGACGGTCATGTCGGTATAGCCGACGATGGCATGCGGCCAGCCGGTATCGTCAGCGGTCTTCTGCAGGAAGGCGACTTCCTTCTCGAAATCCTCCTTGGCCCAGTTGGTCTGGACATAGACGGCCTTCTCGACGCCTGCGCCTTTTTGATCGGCCAGAAACTCCTCGATCGGGTAGTCGCGGCGGATCGGCTCGTAGGGGCCGAAAATGCGCGGCACCATCGGGCCGACCAGCCAGGGCTGATCCTTTTGGCGCCAGATGTGGAAATGCGCGTCGATTGTTTTTTGCATCACGAGACCCCTTTCCAGATTGTCGCCGCCACTGGGGCTGGGCGGGCGAGCGACAGGATGAAATCGGTGAGGCCGGCAAGCGATGAGCCGTCGACGAGATCGTCGAGGTCAGGCAGGATGGCACGAAGTGCCGCCGTTGCCGGCCGGAAGCGCGGATCGCCGGCCAGCGGCGTCGCCAGCGACAGCCGGAAGGCGCGGGCGCTCAGCCGACGCATGGCTGTTTCCAACTCGGCATGGTCGCCGCGCTCCAGCGCGTCGGACAGGATGACGATCGCGGCACCGCGCGCGAAGGCGGAGAAGCGCGGCACCGACAGGAAGGCGAGCAGCGTCGGCCCCATACGGGTGCCGCCGTCCCAGTCGTCGACCTGGGCCGCGGCACGCGCCAACGCCTGGTCGCGATCGCGGATGCGCAGCGCCGATGTGATGCGGGTCAGCCGCGTACCGAAGGTGAAGATCTCGGCGCGGTCCGCGCCTTGCACGGCGGCATGCGCCAGCTTGAGATAGTCCGCGGTGTGCAGCTTCATCGAGCCGGAGACGTCGATCAGGATCAGCAGCTTGCGTGGCACGGTCTGGCGGCGGCGCAGCAGCGGCGAGGGCACATCGCCATCGGCGCTGACGATTTCGCGCAGTGAGCGGCGCAGGTCGAGCCTGCCGCGCGAATGCGTGCGCACGGTGCGGAAGGAGCGGCGGGCGGGCAGGGCGGATGCCAGCTTGCGGCGGAAGGCGGCAAGGCCGTCATCGTCGCGCTGGAAGTCGCGGGTGCTCAACTGTTCGGCGCCGGAAGAGAGTTCGCCGCCTTCTTGCTGGCTTATCACCTCGATCTGTTCCTGGCTCGCGCCGCCATCATCCTTGATGCGGGTTTCCTCGTCGGCGTCGCCTTCGACCACGGCGGATGTGTTGCCATAAAAATGGTTCTGGAAATGCGCCTCGAATTCGTCGCGGCGGTCGGGCGGCGGCGCCAGCGTCGCAAGCGCCGCCTGGCGGATGTCGGCCATCGAGCGCGGCCCGAGCAATGTCACCGCCTGCATGAAGCCGGAGACCTGCTCGGATGCTATGGCAAAGCCGTAGCGGCGCAGCAGCCGGCCGAAGCCGAGCAAGGGCGTGGCCGCGCGAGGCAACGCGCTCACGCCAGCGCCTCCTCGACGATCCGGCCAAGCTCCGGCGCGATGTAGGAGAGGTCTTCCTCGTCCTTGATCAGCACGCCGATGGCGCGGCGGAAGGCTTCCGGCCATGGGCTGCCGCCTTTTTCGAGGATGGTCGCGGCATTGGCCCATTCGACTGCCTCGGCGATACCGGGCGGCTTGGCGAGCGGGCGAGCGCGGATGGACTGCACGGCTGCCGCCACGGCACGCGCCGTCGCCTCTGCCACATTGCCGGCGCGCAGCATGATGATGGCGGCCTCGCGCTCGGCGTCGGGATAGCCGATCCAGTGATAGACGCAGCGGCGGCGCAGCGCCTCGGCCAACTCGCGGGTGCGGTTCGAGGTCAGGATGACGATCGGCTGTGCCGTGGCGCGGATGGTGCCGCGCTCGGGAATGCTGATCTGGAAGTCGGAGAGGAATTCCAAGAGCAGCGCTTCGAATTCGTGGTCCGAGCGATCGATCTCGTCGACCAGCAGCACGCGCTGCTCGGGTGCCTTCAGCACCTGCAACAGCGGCCGGGCGATCAGGAAACGGTCGTCATAGATGTCGATCTCATGCTCGCCGGCATGGCGGATGGCGAGCAGCTGGCGCTGATAGTTCCACTCGTAGAGCGCGTGCGCGGCGTCGATGCCTTCATAGCATTGCAACCGCACCAGATCGCGGCCGAGCAGCTCGGCGATCGCCTTGGCCGCTTCCGTCTTGCCGACGCCCGGTGCGCCTTCGAGCAGCAGCGGCTTGCCCAGCCGGATTGCCAGGAAGATGGCGGTCGAAAGGCTTTCATCCGCCAGATAGCGTGAGGCGGCAAGGTGCTGCGCCACCGCCTCCGGCGAGGTCGCGACAGTCTCGGCGCTTGGCAAAGTCATTGCAGCCCTCAGTTCGCCGCTTGCGCCTTCAGCGCGCGCAAGATCCGTTCGGGCGTGATCGGCAGCGTGTCGATGCGCACGCCGATGGCGTCGAAGACGGCATTGGCGACGGCGGGGATTTGCGGGTTGGCGCACATTTCGCCCGGTCCTTTGGCGCCATAAGGGCCGTCGGCGGAGGGACGCTCCAGCACGATGATTTCGGTCTCGGCGAGGTCGCCGGGGCCGGGCATGAGATACTGGTTGAAGTCGGTGCCGCCATGGTCCCGGTTGGGATAGTAGGGCTCGGTCGTCTCGTAGAGTGCGTGGCTGATGCCCATCCAGGAGCCGCCGACAAGCTGCTGTTCGACCATTTTCGGGTTCAGCGCGCGGCCGATCTCGAAGACGTTCTTGACCGTCAGCACCGTCACTTCGCCGGTTTCGTCGTCGACCTCGACCTCAGCCACGGTGCAGGCATGCGCGTAGCAGGTCGATGGCTTCATCGCACCGGTTTCCTTCTCCGGATAGGAGCGCGGGATCAGGAACATGCCGCGGCCGGAAATCGAGCGGCCGCGCTTGAAATGTGCCGACAGCGCGACATCGAAGATCGAGATCGATTTCTGCGGCGCGCCCTTGACCAGGATGTTGCCCTGGCCGTCGGTTTCGAGGTCGGAGGCATTCACCTCCAGCTCCTCGGCGGCCACTTCCAGCATCACCTGGCGGGCTTCCCTGGCCGCCTGGATGACGGCGTTGCCGGCGCGGTGCGTGCCGCGCGAGGCGAAGGTGCCCATGCAGTGCGGGCCGGTGTCGGTGTCGGCAGTGTCGACGACGACGCGGTCGGTCGGCACGCCGATCGTCTCGGCGCAGATTTGCGCCATGATCTGCTTCATGCCCTGGCCGAGATCGACCGATGACAGCGTCACCATGAAATTGCCGGTCGGCGTCGAATGCACCAGCGCCTGCGTCGGGTCGCCGCCGAGGTTCATGCCTGTGGGGTAGTTGATCGCGGCGACGCCGCGTCCACGCCGGATCGCCATCTCAAGCTCCCTTCACGTAGGAGGACATCGCCATGAATTTTTCCGCCACCGGCCAGTTGGCGGCGCGCGAGGCTTCCTGCATGCATTCGATCAGCGCCGCACCCTCGGTCGGCTGGCGATGCGCCTTCATGTCGCCGTCGCGATAGGCGTTGATGAAGCGGAATTCGAGCGGGTCCATGCCGATCAGCCGCGCCAGCTTGTCCATCTGCACCTCCAGCGCGAAGTCGCCGATGGTGACGCCGAAGCCGCGCATGGCGGAGGAGGGCGTGCGGTTGGTGTAGACGCAGTAGGTGTCGATCCAGACGTTGGGGATGGTGTAGGGGCCGGGATAGTGCCCCGCACCCTTCTGCGCGCCATAGGGCGAGTGGCGCGAATAGGCGCCGGCATCGGTATAGCCAGTGACCTTGCGCGCGACGATGCGGCCGTCGCTCATGACGCCGTCCTTGATGACGACCTTTTCGGCCGCGCGGGGTGACGATATCTGCATCTCCTCCTCGCGGCTGTAGATGAAACAGACCGGTCGCCCGGTTAATTTTGCGCCGAGGATGGCGATGGGCTCGACGATCACGTCGACCTTGCCGCCAAAGCCGCCGCCGACGGTGCCGCCGACGAAATGCAATTTGCTGCCGGGCATCTGCAGAATGATCGAGGTGTTGTCGAGGGTGAAGAACATCGCCTGCGTGTTGGTGTAGCAGGTGAAGCGGTCATTGCCCTCGGGCGCCACGACGCAACCGGTGGTCTCGGTCGGCGCGTGTTCGATCGGCGAGGACTGGTAGCTCTGCTCCAGCACATGGTCCGCGCCGGCGAAGCCCGCCTCGACATCGCCGAAGCGCACCTTGCGGCACTCGCCGCTGTCATAGAGGTAGTAATTCTGGCCGTGATATTCGTTGACCAGCGGCGCGCCTGGTTTCAGCGCCTCTTCCATATCGAAGACGGCAGGCAACACTTCGTAGTCGACCTTGACCTTGGCGGCGGCCTCTTGTGCCGCGCGCTCGGTCTCGGCCAGCACCGCCACCACGGCCTCGCCCTTCCAGCGCACCTTGCCGTCGGCCAGCACGGTCTCGTCTTCCGGCCCGATCTGAATCAGGATCAGGATGGTGTAGACGTTGTGCGGCACGTCCTTGGCGGTCAGAATTTTCACCACACCCGGATGCTTTTCCGCTTCCGACGTGTCGATCGAGCGGATGCGGGCATGGTGATGCGGGCTGCGCACCATCTTCAGGTGCAGCATGCCGGGGAAATTGCGGTCGGCGAAAAAGGTGGTCTTGCCGGTGACATGGCCGGGCGAATCCGAGCGCGGCCTTGGCTGGCCGATCTCGTGCAGGTCATCCTTGCGGACATCGGCGAAGTAGCTCTTGCGCAGTTGCATTCTTTTTGTCCCCTCAAGCCGCGTTCTGCGAGTTGGACCGCGCGGCGGTCAGCACCGCCTGGATGATCGGCTCGTAGCCAGTGCAGCGGCAGATGTTGCCTGACAGCGCCTCGACCACCTCATCGCGGCTCGGATTGGGCGTGTGGTCGAGCAGCACCTTGGCCGCCATGATCATGCCGGGCGTGCAGAAGCCGCATTGCGTGGCGAACGTGTCGAGGAAGGCGCGCTGCAAGGGATGCAGCACGCCAGCCTCGGAAAGCCCTGACGTGGTGCTGATGACGGCGCCATCGCAGGTCTCGGCCAAGGTCAGGCAGGAGAGCCGGAGTTCGCCGTCGATGATGACCGAACAGGCACCGCAGGTGCCCTGATGGCAGCCGCCTTTCGGTGAAGTGTCGCCGATCTTGTCGCGCAAGGCGTGCAGCAACGTCGTGCCGCTGTCGACGAATTCGGCCTTGTCAGAACCGTTGAGCGTGAATTGGACCGGGACCTTTGCCATGTTTTCCTCCCAGCGCGCCTGCCCGAACCATCGGACAGACGCGCGCCCCCGAACGAAATATTATGCGAGCAGCAGCCGGCCGAGATGGACCGGCAGGACTTCATTGCGATACCAGGCGCTGGCAATCGGATCGGTGATCGGCGAGGTGCCATCCCTGGCTGCGGCTAAAGCCGGCGCGATGCTGTCCTTGGTCAAGCTACGACCGGTCAGCGCTTTTTCGGCTGCTATGGCGCGCATTGGCCGATCGGCCATGCAGCCAAGTGCAATCCGTGCCGAAGACACGGTGCCGTCCGGCGACCGTTCCAGAACGCTGGCGATGCTGAGCACCGAGACGCCCTTGGGCTTGACCCTCGACACTTTCAGGAAGCGGAAACTGTCGGCCTTCGGAAGCGTGAAGCTCACGGAAGTGACGATGGCGCGGCTGCCGTCCCGATTGGCCAGGAAGGTCTCGATCGGTGTGTCGCCGTCATCGGTGCTGATCGTGGCGTCGAGCGCCAGCAGGGCGACAGCGAAATCGCCATAGGGAGCCGGGGCAAAAAGATTGCCGCCGACGGTCGCCATGTTGCGGATCGCCGGGCCACCGACGGCGCGGGCGGCCTTGGCAAGTGCATCGAGGTCCGGATGGCGGGCGATCGCCGCCATGGTCACCGAAGCGCCGATGCGGACTTTGTCGCCGGCAACAGCGATGGTGGACAGAGACGGCTCGGTCGACCTGATAAGGCCGGAAACCGAAACATCGCCTTCATTGGCCGCGCGGACCACGAGCGTGCCGCCACCGAGATAGCGTGTGCCAGCGGCTTTTAGCGCCGCGTTGGCGTCCTTCACCGTTGCGAAAGTCTGCAGTGCTAGCGCCATGGCTTGGCTCCTGTCAGCTCTGGCCGGCGAAATGGCTTTTCAGCGCGTTGAAGCCGCCCTGGAAGACATTGGTGCCCATGCCCTCGGCCAGCTTGTCGGCTTCCTCGGGCGCGGCATCGAAACTGGCGGTCCATTCGGCATAGGTGCGGTCGCCATCGGTGACACGCCGCAACTGCAGCGTTGCCTTGTGATTGGTAAGCGGCTGCGGCGTCTCCAGGATGGAATAGCTGACGAGGAAATTCTGATCGGAGAAGTCGAGCAGTTTTTCACGGATGCGAGCGCCGCTGGCGAGCTGGAAGTTGCGCACGCTGCCGATCGTCGAGGCGTCCTTGCCGTCCTCGATATGGCTTTCGACCATGCGCGGATGCCAGCCTGGCAGTCCGTTGAAGTCGCGTATGCGCGCCCAGACCTTTTCGACCGGCGCGTCGATGACGCTGGAGATGGTGACTTTGGCCATTCAAATCTTCCCTTGCAAAAACGATCCGGTGCAAGGGTAGGCCGGCCACTTCAACGGCGCTTATCAATGCGTCTTGAGCGCGTATCAAGGAGTCTGAAAAAGGGTCGACCTCCGGATTTCTTTCCTTGCCACCCTTCAAGATGCATCAAGCCTTTGATTGCGCCGTTTGCCAGCAGCGATTGTAGGCTGCTGGCTCTGTTTTGCGCCAAGCTACCTCTCGCGGCGCATCCACCTGGCTAGAAAGGGGCGGTGCTATAGACCGCCCCTTTCTAGACCTCAGTTCCGGCAGTTGGGACTGACAGGGTCATACAGTCGTGGGCTCACCCCGAGACACTTGGACGTCGACTCGGCGCCGGCGTTCCCGATGGTCCCTGCCTGGACAGGGTCCACCATGGCTTTAGCGACGAATGAAGTCGCCGGGTCACCCCAGGTATCGAAGTCGCCATTGTCGGCACGTAGACTGTGAACGCCGACAAAGGGGGCGGTATTCGAGTAGGCGGCTTCGCTCACGATCGAGTTCGCCAAAAGGCCGAACACTACAAGTGAAACCGTACGAGTGGTGCGAGTATTCTGGTTAGAAGCAAAGTACAACATGTCAACCTCCTTTTATTAGTTATTGGTCTCTCGTGATTGAGAGACTGCATGGAGGTTACGAACGGGTCCGGAGCCTTCCGTGAAAAAAAGAAGCCCCGATCGTGAAAACTCGAAACCGGAAATTCTGATTTGACGGGCGGTGGCTGTCGGAAAAGGACTGGAGACCCAAGACGTGATACATGATATTGAGCTAAATTACACGATGTGAGGCGTCGTGACCTATGGTCGGAGCAACTGAACCAGACACGCGGCCGTACCTAAAGTTGCTGGGCAGAGTTGCCTTGCACGATTGTGACGGGCGCGACCTGACTCCGAAATCCCGAAGGTCTGTCTGCTTACTCGCTTTTCTGGCGCTGCAGCGCGATGGGCAAGCCACGCGAGAGAAAATCTGCGGATTGCTATGGAGTGGCAGAGGTGACGAACAAGCGCGCGACTCGCTTCGCCAAACCTTGGCCGACCTCAGACGCACATTAGGAGCAAGAGCCAAACAGCTCCTTCGAGCCACAAGAGACACGATTGGAATCGAGCTGGGAGAACTCCGCGTCGATGTGCGGATAGTCGAACAGATGTTGGCCCAAGGGAACCCCGAAGCAATCCTCTTTGCGGCGGACCATTGGGATGGTGGACTCTTGGAGGGCCTGCTTTCTCCGGACCCCGAATTCGACGCCTGGCTGAGCATCGAGCGGACGTACATAACAGAAATTTTCGTGCGTTCGGCTGACGTGGCTCTTGCGGTCGCCGTTCGAACGGGATGCGAGCCGGACCTTCACAAACTGGCGGAGTATCTCATTCGAATTGAGCCAACAAACGAGGCTGCCCACTCGGCTTTGATTGGATGGGCGCTAGACAAAGGCAATGCATCCGCAGCACTTCGACGCTATGAGGCATGCCGCGAGGCATTTAGACGTGATCTTGATTCCGAGCCCCCATTGGCTTTACGGCGGCTCGCCGAAGCCGCGCAGAATCCCCAGCGCGAAGCTTTGAGCCGACAGGCGTCAGGCCGGTCATTGACTTGCCGGCGGCTGCCTTCCGTAGCGTTGATTGCCAGGCCACCAGTAGGGCCGCCGGAGTTTACCAACGGGCTCGCTGGTTTCCTGTTTGAGGAGCTGGTGGGTGCATTGGGACGATCGCACAGTCTTGCGTTGTTGCTCCCAACGCACCCCGACGAACGCCTCGATGCGACTTACACGCTCACAATGAATATGTGGGTCGACGAAAGGCGGCTGCAGGCTTCTTTCAGATTGAGCAGGAACATCGATCGGACGCATCTCCTTTCGGAGCGAATGGACAATGAAAACCTGGGCATTGTTGCAGAGTCGCTGGCCGATTTGGATCGGATTGTCAGTCACGTTGAATACGCAATCGCCACCGACCATCGTCAGGCAGCCAAAGAACTAGAGGACGCTTACAGTCTATGGCTGAATGCCGACCAACTAACCGAAAGTTTTCGTCCCGCAGATCTCGCTAGCGCTGTCTCAATGTTGCATCGAGCCGCCGCGCTGGACTCGGGATTTTCTCGCCCAATCGCAGGACTCGCTTCCATTCAACTTTCTTACCCTATGGCAAATCCCGGCAACGAGGCCACGCCACAATCGTTCAGCGAGGCGCTCGCATTGGCGAAGAATGCAGTGGCGATCGATCCATGGGACGCCAGGAACCACGGAGTTCTAGGATGGGCTTATTATCGCACGGGCCTTTACACTCAAGGTGAAAGGGAGTTCAGACGCGCGGTCGAGCTTGATCCCTGTGATCCTTTGGTATTGATTGCCGCGTCTGAGGGCCTTGCTTACAGCGGTGACGCAAATGCGGCCGTCAAGTATGCCGAAAGGGCGTTTCTGCTTCATCCTGCCGCGCCCGACTTTTTCCACTGCTTCGGACTTCAGGCATTTGCCATACTCGGGGCCTACGAACGAGCCCTTTTTCACGGCTCGGCACTGCGGTCATTCGGATTGGCCGAGCCCCTTGCTTGGAATGCATTCGCGTTGGCCAAAAGCGCACGCCACGACGAAGCTCGCGCATCCACGGTTGCATTCCTGCAGGTAGTTGAAAATCATTGGGGAGGCGCGTGCAATTTTAGCCCTGCTGCTGCGCTAAAGTGGTTGGATCAGATCATCCTTGTGGCTGACCGGCACAGACGCGAGGAGTTTCTCGCCTGCATTGCCACACTTCTCACAGAGGTCACAGGCTCTCCGATGCCGATTACTACTTACACCCCATAATTGTCACGAAACCCAGCTCTCGCAGGTATTTTTTTAAGCCTCCTTTTCTCTCATTCACCACCGGTATCACGATATGCACGACAGACTTTTTGTCTCGGACAACCTTTATCGTCAAATCAGCCAACTGCGACGGTTTTATATCGGCTTGCTCCAAGAAGAGGTTTGGGTTCTCGGCGAACTTGTCGAATTCAGCTTTGTCAGTAGCGGCTCGATAAATAAGTTCCCCTACTTTCAGGCAGGCCGTTGAGTTGGCTTTAAAAGTTAGCGACTTGCTGCCCTTAGCGGCAGGAATGGTCCGGAGTCGCATCTCATACCTCCTTGGTAAGCTTTTCAAGCTTCCGTAAGTCCAGAATGTATGGCTCAGAGAAATTTTAGAGAACTCTAACACATAAGACTGTCAGCACAAAGAGGCGTACTGAACCGGTGAACGGAAATTTCGATTTACTTCATCTGACCCATACCGATGCTCCTGCGGAGTTCATCGTCGCTGCACGGGAGTCCGCTGGCAAAGCCGAGATACTCGGCTCCGGACGGGGTCTGACGCGCGAGAATGCGCTGGCATCTTGTCTCGGCGAAATGGCGGAGCGAGCGGCGGCGTCTAAAATCGACGCTCTCCAGATTATTGAGGCGCGTGCAATCGATCTGCCAGGACGTTCTATCGCGCCCAACCAATTTTGGCAGTTTTCGGACATTCAGCTCCGAGATGGTCCCAATCCAGGTGAATTGATTTCACCGCGCGCATGGTCGGTCGTCAAGGAACATATCTCCAACTGCACCAGCTGGTGCTTGGCGAAGCCAAATCGCGCTGGCCCAGACGTATTCGTGCCGATCGTCAACGTCGTGCTCGGTGAGGGACCGACAGATAGCAATGGTCTTGCCGCCGGCATTGACCGCTCCGCTGCCCAGGTCACCGCGCTGCTGGAACTTGTGGAACGAGATGCCGTCGCTATCTGGTGGTACGGGCGCATAAGACGTCCTCCGGTGTCGCTCGGAACGCTTGATGAACCGGCCCATTCGGATCTGCGGCATTGGCTAGAGCGGCGGCAACGACGCACCTGGCTCCTGGATCTTACGAACGACCTCGGCGTGCCAGTCATCGCCGCCATTTCGGCCGATCAGAACGGCTCTAATATCGCCTATGGTTTCGCAGCGCATTTGTCGGTCCGGCAAGCCAGTCAGGCGGCCGTCTTGGAGATGTTGCAGAGCGAGCTATCGCTTATCCTCGCCGAGAAGAGGGCGTTGCAGTCCGGTAGGCCGGAAGGCCCAGCCGGACGGTTCCTGTCTTGGTCGCGCTCCGCGTCGGTTACACGCATGGCCCACCTCTTGCCCGATCTCGACGCAACTGCCATTCCTTCTACCAACTCGCCAGCTGCGGATCTGAGCGATGTGGTTGCGAAAAAGACCGGGGTACCAGTAGTATTTGTGGACCTTGATCTGCCGGACGATACATTCAAGGTTGTTCGTGCATTATCACCTTGCCTTCGGTCATGGCGGCCCAGATTTCGAAGAGGTCGACTTCAGTCTGTACCTCGGACTCTTGGTTGGGCGCGTGAGGCATTCGACGAGACCTCTTTTGATGGTAACGTCATTCTAATCTAGATCCAGGGATTGCAATATCGGCTGATGCTGAAGCCTGTCGGCTCCGCCAGCTAACAAGCGAGAGACAGCGCTGTCATCGCAACATTTGCGCGCTGCGGTAATTCAATGCCCGCTTGGGTGGTCGGCAATTCGGCCGAGCGCAAACGAGCGTCCGCTTCCGGGTCGATACGTGACGGTCCAGATGGCTATCCCGCACGTTCGGAGAGGGCGCAAATGAGACATCGCTTCCCGACTGCATTCGATGTCGCAATACGGTGGGAGTCTGAAGAAAGGGGCGGCGGGCGGTTGGTTCAGGCGATCGCCCGCGCGGCCTCGCGGTAGAGCGTCGGCGGCACGCCGACATGGTCGCGGAAGAAGCGCGAGAAATTGCCCTGCGTGGTGAAGCCGAGATTGCAGGCGACCGCGATCAACGGCTCCTGCGACCATTGCAGCTGCCGCACCGCTTCCTCCATGCGCAGCGTGTTCCAGTAGACGTTGGGCGTCAGATTGGTCTGTTCCTTGAACAGCGCGAAGAAATGCGGCCGCGACAGGCCGACGCTGCGCGCCACGTCGTCGAAGCAGATGCGCTCGCAGACATTGGCCTTCATCAGCTGGATCGCCTTGCGGACGCGGAAATCCTGCATGGTGTTGATGCGGACACGCGCCTCCTGCGGCGCCGAGGCGTCGGCGGCATCGAGCACGCTATCGATGAAACGCTCGATCTCGTAATTGGCGATATCGTCGATGCTCTCATTGTCGCTGAGATGGTCGAGCAGATTGGCGGCGGCCTGGTGCAGCCAGGGCTCGAGCGTGATCGCGGCTTGTGAGAACAGCGGTGCGGACGAAGGCAGGTCGCGGCGGCGCCGCGCCCAGTCCGGATCGATGTAGAAGGCGAGGAAGAGGCCGGGTGTGCCGTCTCGCGACAGAATATGGCTGTGCGGCTGGAAGGAGTTGATGCCGGCGGCGGTGCGCGGTCCAAGCGGTACCGTTTCGCGGCCGATGGTCATCTCTCCGGCCGTGCCTTCCAGCCAGATGATCAGATGTGCCTCGACATGGGCATGGGTGACGAAGTCGCTTGCGACATTCAGGACAGAAACATGTCCGAACCGGCCCCAGTAGAGCCTGATCGCTTCCGTCATGGGTATTCCTCCCGCAGACGACTGGCCTCCCTTCGCCTGCAGCGGGATTGTGCGGCTGAGTTTGGGGTCGCGTCAAGACTCGGGGGTGCGGCGGGGGCGGATGACGGCCGATGCCTGTGGATTTTCAGACTGAGCGATAGGCACTGGAACGAATAACGGTTGGGGAGGACGCCAGCCCCTCAAACCGAAGCCGTCATGCCGCCATCGACATACAGCGTATGGCCGTTGACGAAGGAGCATGCATTTGACGCCAGAAACACCGCGGCGCCGATCAGCTCGTCGACATTGCCCCAGCGCCCGGCCGGTGTGCGCTTTTCCAGCCAGGCGGAAAATTCCGGATTGTCGACCAGCGCCTGGTTCATCTCGGTGCGGAAGTAGCCGGGCGCGATCGCGTTGATCTGCAGGCCGTATCTCGCCCAGTCGGCGCACATGCCCCTTGTCAGGTTGCGGATCGCGCCCTTGGTTGCGGTGTAGGGCGCGATGTTCGGCCGGGCCAGTTCGCTCTGCACCGAACCGATGTTGATGATCTTGCCCTTGCCGCGCGGGATCATGTTGCGGGCGACCGCCTTGCCGGCGTGGAAGGCGCCGGACACATTGGTCTTGAACAGCCGCTCCCATTGCTCCTCGGGAAAATCCTCGAGCGGGGCGCGGAACTGTACGCCGGCATTGTTGATGAGGATATCGATAGGCCCGATCTCGGCTTCGATGCGGGCAATATCCGCGTTGACTGCCTGAAAATCGGTGACGTCGAAGGTCGAAGCATGCGCCTTGAAGCCGGCATCGCGTAGCTTGTCGACCGCACTGTCGATTCTGGCGGCATCGCGGCCGTTGAGCACCACGCTGGCGCCGTGTTCGGCGAGACCGCGAGCCAGGGCGAAACCTATGCCTTGGCCAGAACCGGTGATCAGCGCAAGCCGCCCATCAAGGCTGAACAGGGAGTTTGTCATCACACTGTTTGTCGTTTGACCATGATCTCTGGACAAACGGTTCCGTTTGTCCGAGAAAACCGGTTCCCACTTTTCGGGATCATGGTCCTACTCGCTGCGGCGGAAATTGCGGATGCGGTCGAACAGCACCGCCAGCAGGATGGCGCCGCCGATGAACACGCCTTGCCAGAAGGCATTGATGCCGAGCAGGCCGAGGCTGTTGCGGATCACCTCGATCAGCGCCGCGCCGACGATGGCGCCGAAGGCGGTGCCGACGCCGCCGGCCAGATTGGCACCGCCAATGACGGTGGCGGCGATCACCTGCAGCTCCATGCCGGTGCCGAGATTGGTGGTGACGGCGCCCAGCCAGCCGGTCTGGACGATGCCGGCGATGCCTGCCGACAGCGCCGAGATCATGTAGACGGCAACCTTGATCTGACGCACCGGAACGCCGGTCAGCGTCGCCGCATGCTCGTTGCCGCCGATGGCGAAGATGTGCCGGCCGAACTTGGTCCAGCGCAGGATGAAGCCGGTGATCAGCGCCAGAAGGATCATGTAAAGCACCGGATTGGCGATGCCGAACACCCAGGCGCCGCCGCCCAATGCCAGAAGCTTGGCGTGGTCCGGCCCGAACTGGAAGACGACGGTGTTGTTGGATGCCACCATGGCCAGGCTGCGGGCGATCGACAGCATGCCGAGTGTCACCACGAAGGGTGGAAAGCCGAGATAGGCGATCAGGATGCCGTTGAACGCGCCGATGGCAAGCGCCGTGGCGATCGAGGCCAGGATGCCGACCTCGATCGAATAGCCGGCATGCATGGTGACGGCCAGGATCATCGACGACAGGCACAGCACCGAGCCGACCGACAGGTCGATGCCGCCGGTGATGATGACGAAGGTCATGCCGAGCGCAATGATGGCGACGAAAGTGATGTTGCGGGTGATGTTGTAGAGGTTCTTCGAGGTGGCGAAGGCGTCGGTGGCAAACGACAGGAACACGCAGGCGAGGATGACGGCGATCACCACCCAGAAAGTCTGGCTGGCAAACAGCCGCGCGGCCAAGGATTGCTGCTTGTGTTCGATCGGCTGGTCAATTGTCAGTGCCATCGTCGACCTTCATCTGCTGTGCGTGGTGGAATTCGCTGAAATCAAACCTGTTCGATGGCGCCGGTGATCAGCCCGGTGACTTCCTCGGGCGAACTCGACGCAATTGTCTTGTCGGCAACCTTGCGGCCGCGCCGCATGACGATGACGCGGTCGGCGACGGTGAAGACGTCTGGCATGCGGTGGCTGATCAGCACCACTGATATGCCCTGGTCGCGCAAATGGCGGATCAGGTTCAGCACCTCGGCGACTTGGCGCACCGAGATTGCCGCCGTCGGTTCGTCCATCAGCACGATCTTGGCCTGCGACAGCATGGTGCGGGCAATTGCCACCGCCTGGCGCTGGCCGCCCGACATCTGCTTGACGAGGTCGCGCGGACGCGTCTCGGACTTCAATTCGGCGAAGAGCTGGCCGGCACGCTTGTACATCGCCGCATAATCGAGGATGCGGAACGGGCCGACGCCGCGCCGCAATTCGCGGCCAAGATAGACATTGGCGGCGGCGGTCAGATTGTTGCAGAGCGCAAGGTCCTGGTGGACGATCTCGATGCCGTGCTGGCGGGCTTCCGCCGGCTTGTGCAGGATCAGCTCCTTGCCGTCCATGTGCATGGTGCCATGGCTCGGGCGGAAATTGCCGGCGATCATCTTGACCAGTGTCGACTTGCCGGCGCCGTTGTCGCCCATCAGGCCGACCACCTGTCCGGGCTCGATCGACAGCGAAACGTCGTTGACCGCCTGGATGGCGCCGAAATGCCTCGAGATGTTGGTGAGTTCGAGAACCGCCACCAGCCTTTGCCTCCCCGTGCCTTGCGGCCTGCTGCTGTTCCCGGCGTGAATGCCGGCGCTGCTTTGGCCCGCTCTCCCCAGCTCCTCCCGGAAACAGCGTTAGCGTTGTTTTACGCAAAAGCCGGCGCGCGTCAATCAATTGTCGGACGAATTGAAGTCCGGGTTATTTTAAAAATCCGTTTTGTAGGACAAATAGCATTGACGTTGGCGGCGAGCCGATATTAGCTAAGCGTCGGAGGAGATTATGCCGATCCCTGCTGGCGGTTCGCCTGACGGAATCAGCGGAGGTTTATCGGTCGAGGTTCCGGCTGTACCCATGTGTTCGAGCCGGTCTGAAGCCGCATCTGGAAATGCTTATCGATCTGGCCTGGCGACACGAGCGCTCGCGAAACGAACGTCTGTCATCACGCATCCGGTCGATCTGTGTGGCGGGCACGCCGTGTCCGTCTGTTTCAAGGGAGGACTGACATGAGGAAAACACTTTTGCTCGCCGCCGTCGCCGCCATGGCGTTGGGTGCCGGGCCGGCTTTGGCCAAGAAACAGCTCGTCATCGTCGTGAAAGGTCTCGACAATCCGTTCTTCGAAGCCATCCACCAGGGCTGCGAGAAATGGAACAAGGAAAACGCCAGCTCGGAATATGAATGCTTCTACACCGGTCCGGCGTCGACCTCGGACGAGGCCGGCGAGGCGCAGATCGTCCAGGACATGCTGAGCAAGGCCGACACCGTGGCGATGGCGATTTCGCCGTCCAACGCGCCGCTGATCGCGCAGACGATCAAGACCGCCAATCCGACGATCCCGATCATGACCGTCGATGCCGACCTCAGCAAGGAAGATGCCGCACTTCGCAAGACCTATCTCGGCACCGACAACTATCTGATGGGCAAGAAGATCGGCGAGTACATCAAGAAGGGCAAGCCGAATGGCGGCACGATCTGCACGATCGAGGGCAACCCGGCCGCTGACAACATCCTGCGCCGCGCCCAAGGCATGCGTGACGCATTGTCGGGCAAGGACGGCCTCGCCGCACTTGCCGGTGAAGGTGGCTGGACCGAAGTTGCCGGCTGCCCGGTGTTCACCAATGACGACGGCGCCAAGGGCGTGCAGGCGATGACCGACATCCTCGCCGCCAATCCCAAGCTCGACGCCTTCGGCATCATGGGCGGCTGGCCACTGTTCGGCGCTCCGCAGCCCTATCGCGACCTGTTCGGGCCGCTCAAGGACCGGATCGCCAGCAACGACTTCGTCATCGGCGCCGCCGACACGATCGGCGACGAAGTGGCGATCGCCCGTGACGGCCTTGTGACTGCTCTGGTCGGTCAGCGGCCGTTCGAAATGGGCTACAAGGCACCGTCGGTGATGATCGACCTGGTCGAAGGCAAGGCCGTCGCCGATCCGGTGTTCACCGGCCTCGACGAATGCACCAAGGACACGGTCGACACCTGCATCCAGAAGTAGGGTCTCGATTTCGGGGCGCCCGGTGACGGGCGCCCCGTCAATTCCTCAACGGACGCAATAGGTTGGGGCAACAGGCTCCGGCTTTGGTGCGCCCATGATCTGGATTTTCGGCAACGAGATCGGCGCGCCGCGCAGGTCCGGACCAGTCCGGACAACAGACGGCCGACGCATTGGAACGTGGATGCCGGACGAGAAGTCAAAGAAGCGTGCCGCCCGGGCCAAGGCACAAGCCAGCTCCCGTCCGGCCATCATGCGCAAGGCTGGTGCCGCGCACTTTGCGGGAGCCAGCGTCCATGTCTCGCTGGCCGGCGAGATTGGTCTGCGGATCGTGCGTGGCAACTATCCACCCGGCACCATCCTGCCCAACGAAGCCAAATGGGCCGAGATCTTCAATGTCAGCCGTTCAGCCGTGCGTGAAGCCATCAAGATGCTGATGGCGAAAAGCCTGTTGGCATCGCGGCCCAAGATCGGCAGCTGGGTCGAGCCGAAGGAGCGCTGGAACCTGCTCGATCGCGACGTGCTGGCCTGGTATGCGACCGCACCCGACCGCGAGGCGTTCCTGCGCACCGTGCAGGAGTTTCGCCACATCATCGAGCCGGAAGCGTCGGCCTTTGCCGCCATGCGGCGCAGTGACGAGCAGATGGCGGAGATCAGCCAGGCCTGCCGCGAAATGGGCGAGGCCCTGAGCCTGCAGGAGCGTATCCGCGCCGACACGCGTTTTCACCTCGCCATCCTGCGTGCTTCGGGCAACGACCTGCTAGTGCCGCTCGGCGTGCTGATCGAATCGGCGCTCGACCATCTCTTCGCGTTCACGACGCAGCAGGTCGGCGATCAGCGTCAGGCGCAGAAGCTGCATGAAGCGATCGAGAAGAACATCCGCCTGCAGCGTCCAGCCGCCGCGCGCAACGCCGTGCACAAGCTTTTGGCCGACACCGATGAGGGGATCGGGCGAGGGCGGCGTTGATCGGCGCCTGCGCTTTACTCAAATCGTCTGCTTCTTGCCATCTTTCATCGGCATCAGGTCGACGCCGTTCACCTCAGCGATATGCGTCGCCAGCATCGGCACGAACTGCTCGGCCGGGCCGGTGGCATGGGCGCCGGCAAAGGAGTTCTTGGTGGCGTTGCCGAGCGGGTTGGCGATGCCGGCGGCACCCGCCATCGATTCCAGATAGGTCAGGTCCTTGAAAGCGTTGGCAATGGTGAATTTGTGGGCGTCGCGGTCGCCTTCCAGCGTCCAGCGCATGAAAGTCTGGTAGAAGCCGCAATCCATGCGGCCGTTGCGGATGACGCTGTCGAAGCGCGGCGGCGAGATGCCGACCTTCTCAGCCAATGCCAGTGCCTCGGAATAGATCGCAGCGTAGCCGAGCGAGATGAAGTTGTTGAGTAGTTTCATGCGGTGGCCGTCGCCGGTGTCGCCGATATGGACGATGCGGCCGGCCCAGGTTTCGATCACTGGTTTCACCCTGGCAAAGAGGGCGTCCGGCGCGCCGACCATGGCGTCAAGCGTGCCTTCCCAGGCTTCCTTCGGCGTGCGGCTCAGCGGCGCGTCGACAAAATCGATGCCGAGCGCCTTGAGTTCCGCTGCCAGAGCCACCGTCGAGACCGGATCGGAGGTCGAGCAGTCGACGACGACCGAGCCCTTTTTCAAGCCCTCCTTGAGGCCGCCGGGGCCGCGAATGATGGCTTCGACCTCGCGCGAACCGGTGACGCAGATGAAGACGATTGTCGATGCCGCCGCGACATCGCGCGAGGTCGATGCTTCCTTCGCACCTCGACCGAGCAGGTCCTCCGCGGGCTTGCGGTTCTTGCGGCCGAGGAAGGTCAGGCTGTAGCCCTTGTCGACGATGTTCTTGGCGATCCCGTGCCCCATCAGACCAAGGCCGATGAAGCCGATCTTTTCGCTCGCGACAGTCGTGTTCATGTCTTCAAGTCCTGTTGCAATGATTGATGTCAAGCGCTGCCGTTTTGCAGGCGAGGGTGGTTGCGGATGGCGATATTGTCTGACAATACACATAAATCCCAGAGGATGTGGAGAGCAAAATGACGAAGCGGATCATGTTCACCGGCGGCAGCGGCAAGGCCGGACGCCATGTCGTGCAGTATCTGGTGGAGCAAGGCTGCCAGGTGCTCAACATCGACACCAGGCCGCTCGACAATCCCAAGGTGCGGACGCTGATCACCGACATCACCGACAGCGGGCAGGTGTTCAACGCGCTGTCGAGTTATATGGGCCTGCATGAATTCGACCCGTCGCTGCGCCCGCAGCCGGTCGATGCCGTGGTCCATTTCGCCGCCATCCCGCGCATCATGATCACCACCGACAACGAGGTGTTCCGCATCAACGCGCTCGGTACCTACAATGTCATCGAGGCGGCGGTGAAGCTCGGCATCCGCAAGGTTATCATCGCCTCCAGCGAGACGACCTATGGGCTTGTGTTTGCCAACGAGCCGCGTGATCCCAAATATTTCCCGCTCGACGAGGAGTATGATGTCGATCCGATGGACAGCTATGCGCTGTCCAAGATCGTCAACGAGAAGACGGCACGCGCCTTTGCGCAGCGCAACGGCACCGACATCTATGCCCTGCGCATCGGCAACGTCATCGAGCCGCATGAATATTCGCTGTTTCCGAAATGGTTCGCCGATCCGGGGTTCCGCAAGCGCATCGCCTGGAGCTATGTCGACGCGCGCGACCTCGGCCAGATCACGCTGCGCGCCATCGAGAAGGACGGGCTCGGCTATCAGGTGTTCAATGCCGCCAATGACGACACATCCTCCGACCTGCCGACTGCTGAGTTGCTGAAGCGGTTCTACCCCGGCGTGCCGGTCAAGGCCGAGCTTGGCGAATACGAGACGCTGCTCTCCAACCGCAAGGCGCGCGACGTGCTGGGTTTCCGCCCGGAGCATAGCTGGCGCAAATACGTCAAGCAGGCCTGATCCGCGGGAGCAATAGGGGCTGATCTGTGCACAGCGGCCGGCTTTGCGGCGCAAGCCGCTTGCCGCGCTTGACAGTCTCGTCAATCCGGACTTTCTGGAACCTATGCGGGACGCGAAGCCGAACAAGGAAAAATCGCCAGCGAAAGCGGCCTCCGCCGACCGCCCGGCCGGTGTTCGCCGACCCGACGCGGCGCGCATTCCAGGCTCGAGCGTCCATGCCTCTCTGGCCAGCGAGATTGGCCTCAGGATCGTGCGCGGCGACTATCCGCCCGGCACCATCCTGCCCAATGAAGCGAAATGGTCGGAGACCTTCAGCGTCAGCCGCTCGGCGGTGCGCGAAGCGATCAAGATGCTGATGGCCAAGAGCCTTTTGGCGTCACGTCCCAAGATCGGCAGCTGGGTCGAGCCGAAGGAACGCTGGAACCTGCTCGATCGCGATGTGCTGGCCTGGTACGCGACGTCGCCGGACCGCGAGGTGTTCCTGAAGACCGTGCAGGAGTTCCGCCACATCATCGAGCCGGAAGCGACCGCCTTTGCCGCCATGCGGCGCACCGACGAGCAGATGGCCGAGATCAGCCAGGCCTGTCGCGAGATGGGCGCGGCGACCAGCCTGCAGGAGCGCACCCGCGCCGACACGCGCTTTCACCTCGCCATCCTGCGCGCTTCGGGCAACGACCTTCTGGTGCCGCTCGGCGTGCTGATCGAATCCGCCTTCGATCATCTCTTTGCCTATACGACGCGGGAAATCGACGACCTCAACCACGCTCAGAAGCTGCACGAGGCGATCGAGAAGAACATCCGCCTGCAGCGGCCGGACGCGGCGCGCAACGCGGTGCGCAAACTGCTCGCCAACACCGACGGCGTCATCCGCGCCCGATAAGGCGGATCGCTTCTAGTCGTCCTTCTCGCGCCCGAAGGCGGTGCGCAGTTCGTCCTTGGCGTTCTCCAGCACTTGCCTGCGCGCGGCGGGCAGGTTCTTGCCGGCGCGGTTGATGTAAAAATTCAGCATCGACATAGCGGATTGAAACGGCTCGGCCTTGCGCCGGTGGCTGTGTTCGGCGGATCGCTTGAGCGAGGCGGCGATTTTCCTGGCGTCGTCGGATTCAAAGACATGATCCTCGAGATTCATCGCGTCGCTGTGCTCGGTCACCTCGGCCGACCATTTTTTCTTGGTGGCGGTCATGGCTCGACTCCTTTGCGGGTTTGCCTGTTGGGAAACTCCGCATACTGGCATCGGTTCCTGCATTCGCCTCAGGCCTGGAGCCACGGATTTGCCCGCTGTGGCGCTGCTGCGACCTGAGAATGCGCCGATAGTGGCGCAAACGGCAGCCGATCTCTGAGACCGCCGACAGGAAACGCCTTGACCCGAACCGACAACATCCCGCCGAGCCCCGGCATCGACAGCTCCTATGCCTGGATGCGGCTTGCCATCTCGATGCTGCTGGCGACGATCGGCGCCGTCGGCATGTGGGCTGTCGTCGTCGTGCTGCCCGCCGTGCAGGCCGAGTTCGGCGTCGACCGCGCTGCGGCGTCCATGCCCTACACCGCGACCATGGTCGGCTTTGCCGCCGGCAACGTGCTGGTCGGCCGCGCCATCGACCGGATGGGCTACTGGATCCCGGCGCTGCTCTCCACGATTGCGCTTTCCGCCGGCCTTCTGCTCGCGGCGCTGTCGACCTCGATCCTGCAATTCACCCTTGCTCAAGGGTTGCTGATCGGCGTTGGCACGTCGGTGATCTTCGGGCCGCTGATCGCCGATATCTCGCACTGGTTCAACCGGCGGCGTGGCGTCGCCGTGACTGCGGCGGCCGCCGGCAACTACCTCGCCGGTGCGTTCTGGCCAACCATCATGCCGACGCTGATGAAGGCGGAAGGCTGGCGCTTCACCTATGCGGCAATCGGCATCTTCTGCCTGGTCACCATGGTGCCGCTGGTGCTGATGCTGCGGCGCGGTGCCCCGGCGGCAGCCGCCGCCGGTTCGCCCGGAAGCCGGACGGTGCAGCCGATCTCGCTGTCACCGGCGGCGTTGCAGGTGCTGCTGGTCGTCGCCGGGCTCGGCTGCTGCGTGGCGATGTCGATGCCGCAGGTGCATATCGTCGCCTATTGCATGGATCTCGGCTACGGCGTGGCGCATGGCGCCGACATGCTGTCGATCATGATGGCAGGCGGCGTCGTCAGCCGGCTGGCATCGGGCTTTCTCGCCGACCGTATCGGCGCTGTGTGGACACTGATGATCGGCTCGGTGCTGCAGTGCCTGTCGCTGCTGTTCTACATCCCGTTCGACGGGCTTGCCTCGCTCTATGTGGTGTCGCTGGTGTTCGGCCTGTCGCAGGGCGGTATCGTGCCTTGCTACGCGATCATCGTGCGCGACTACATGCCGGCCAAAGAGGCCGGCCAGCGTATCGGTATCGTCATGATGGCGACCATCTTCGGCATGGCGATCGGCGGCTGGATGTCGGGCTGGATTTACGACCTGACCGGCTCCTACGCGGCTGCGTTCCTCAACGGAATTGCCTGGAATTTGCTGAACATACTGGCGATCGGACTGTTGTTCTGGAGAGCAAGGCGCAGCGCCGCGGTGATGGCCTGAAAGAAGGCAGCGATCTTCGCACGCACGCCCGGCACGCGCCTTGGCTTGACAACCGACGGACGCCGCGCGACGCCAGAAGGCAAGTTGGGGCGGCAAAAGGCCGGTGAGATGGCGACAGCAAAGACGATCGTATCGCGACCGCGCCCTGCCGGATGTATTTCCGAGCGAGCGCGTCTGTGATCAAGCCGCGCTCGCGTCGGGGCGGCGGCCGCCCGACTATCGCCGATGTCGCTCGCAAGGCTGGTGTCGGCGCCATCACTGTGTCGCGCGCCTTGCGCGAGCCGGAGCGTGTCTCGGAAGAGTTGCGCCGCCAGATCCAGGCCGCCGTCGACGAACTCGGTTACGTCCCGGACCCGAATGCGCGGGCGCTGGCCTCGGCGCGCGCCGAAGTGTTCGGCGTTCTGGTGCCGTCGCTCACCAACAATGTCTTCGCCGAGGTGGTGCGCGGCATCTACGACAGCCTGTCGGCCAGCCCGTTCCGCATCCAGCTCGGCAACACCCATTATTCCGGCCTCGAGGAAGAGCGGCTGCTGCAGCTGTTCGGCTCGCAGCGGCCGGCAGCGCTGATCGTCGCCGGCATCGACCAGACACCGACCTCGCGAAAGCTGCTGGAAAGCGCCGGCTGCCCGGTGGTGCAGGTCATGGAGACCGGTCCCGATCCGGTCGACATGATGGTCGGCTTCTCGCATCTCGACGGCGGCAGGGCGGCAACTGAACATCTGATCGAGGCCGGCTACCGCCGCATCGGCTTCATCGGCGCCCGCATGGACCCGCGCTCGCAGCGGCGCCTTGCCGGCTATCGCGCGGCGATGGAGGCCGCCGGCCTATTCGACCCGCGCCTTGTCACCACCACGCCGGTGTTGTCCAGCGTATCGCTCGGCCGCGAAATGCTCCGCGACGCGCTGGCCAAGGTGCCGACGCTCGACGGTGTTTTCTGCAACAATGACGACATCGCGCTCGGCGTGTTGTTCGAGTGCCATCGCGCCTCGATCGCGGTGCCGAACACGATCGGCATCGTCGGCTTCAACGACCTCGACATGATGCAGGTGGCGTTTCCATCGATCACCAGCATCCGCACCCATCGCTATGAGATCGGCCGGCGTGCGGTGGCCATGGCGCTGGCGGCGATCGCCGGCAACAGGCCGGAGCAACGGATCGTCGATCTCGGTTTCGAGCTCAAGCGCCGCGAGAGCACGGCGCGTTGAAACGCACAGAGGCGACTGTGCGAATGCCGGTTTACACTGCGTAATGGTAGCGCTACCATTTTCGCCGGAAAGGTGCTCATAATAAACAGAAAAATCTGTTTATTATATATAAGCGACAACTCATACTTGTTTATTATGGATAATATGATAGTTTTTTCCGGCCTTGACCGGAGAGCAAGGGGAGGGGATCGGGGTGGCATTCAGCCACCGAAAGGCGCGGCAGAGCCAAGCGGGAGGTGCCAGATCTGACGCACGAGACGTCACAGCAGCCAACAACAATCAGAACTGCAACTGGGAGGAATATCGATGATCAAGTCACTCGTTGGTGGCATCGTTGCCGCCACTGCATTTGTCATGTTGAGCTCATCGGCGATTGCTGCAGGCCCCGAAATCGTCAAGGGTCCAGCGGCCGAGCCGGATTGCTTCGCACCCTGGGCTGCGGATACGCAGTTCTTCAAGTTCCCCAAGAAGGACGGCCCCTACCGCATTGCGCTCGCCAATGGCTATATCGCCAACACATGGCGCATCCAGATGGTGCAGACTGCGAAGGCCTATGCAGCCCAGAAGGACGTTGCTGCAAAGCTGAAGGAATTCAAGGTCGTCTCGACCGGAGAGGACGTGCCGGCGCAGATCTCGGCGATCAACAACTTCATTGATTCCGGCTATGACGCCATCGTGGTCAATGCGCAGAACCCGACGGCCTTCGGGCCGGTGATCAAGCGCGCCAAGGAAGCCGGCGTCGTGCTGGTTGCTTTCGATAACATTCTCGACACCAAGGACGCCATCAACGTCAACGTCGACCAGAAAGGCCTGGGCGAGCTTTGGGGCAAATGGTTGGTCACGCATGTGCCGAACGGCGGCAAGGTGCTCGAGGTGCGTGGCGTTGCTGGGACCTCAGTCGACACCGACCGCCACAATGGCATCCATGAGGCTCTCGACGCCTCCGGCAAGAAATGGGCCGTCACCGAGGTTGTCGGCAAATGGGATGACGGCGTTGCGCAAAAGGCTTCGGCCGACGCAATCGCCACCAACGGTCCCTTTGACGGCGTGACCGGACAGGGTGGCGACACTGGCATCGTGCAGGCGATGATCGACGCCAAGCATCCGTTCGTGCCGTTCGGCGGCGAGACCGAGAATGGCTTCCGCAAGTTCTGCGCCGCTCATGCCGCGGACGGGCTGAAATGCTCATCGGCCGGCACCGGGCCGGCCCAGGTGGCGGTTGCCATCAAGACGGCGATCTCGGCACTTGAGGGCAACGTCGTCCCACAGTCGGTCAAGCTGCCGCTGGCGATTGTCGAGGATCCGAACTTCAAGGCCGGTCAGGATTTCTTCCCCGACCAGTCCGACAATTTCTTCGTCGGCAACTCCTTCCCGACCTGCGGCATAAATTTCACCGCGCAGGAAATCATGGGCCAGACCAAGGCGGACCAATAGGCAGCATACAAGGCGCCGCGGGATCTCCCGCGGCGCCGGCCACTCGATATCCCTGGTCGTCAAAAGTGCCTCGGGAGGGCCGATGGACGGTATGGTTCCGCTCTTCCGGATGGAGGGCATATCCAAGCGCTATGGTGGTGTGCGGGCGTTGGAAAAGGCCGAGCTTTCGGTCTCATCCGGCAGCATTCACGCCATTCTCGGCGAAAACGGCGCCGGGAAATCGACGCTGATCAAGGTCATGGCGGGCGTCGTCGCGCCCGACGAAGGTCGCATGACGCTGGATGGACGCGAGGTGACGTTCGCCTCGCCAGGCGCGGCGAACAAGGCCGGTATCGTCTGCATCTTCCAGGAACTGTCGCTGGTTCCCGAACTCAGCGTCGCCGACAACATTGTCATTTCCGATCCGCCGAAGCGTTTTGGCATGATCGACCGCAAGGCGCAGCGCCGCATCGCCGAGGAGGCGTTGGCACGCGCCGGTGCTGCCGATATCCACCCGCTGGCACTGGTCAAGGACCTGCCGCTGTCGCGCCGCCAAATGGTCGAGATCGCCAAGGCGCTGGCCAGGAAGCCGCGCATCCTGATCCTCGACGAGGCGACCTCGGCACTGACCGCGACCGACGTCGCCAAGATCTTCAGCGTGCTCAAGCGATTGCGCTCGGAAGGGCTGGCGCTGCTCTACATCTCGCACCGCATGAACGAGATCGCCGAGCTTGCCGACCACTGCACGGTGTTTCGCAACGGCCGCAATGTCGCCAGCTACAAGGCAGGCACAAAGAGCGACAACGAAGTCGTCGAACTGATGATCGGGCGCGAATACAGCCATATTTTCCCGCCGAAACCCGCGCGCAATGCAGTTGCCGCCGTTCCCGTGCTGGAGGCACGCAAGCTGTCCTGGACCGACCGGCTGGACAATGTCTCGCTGACTGTCGGGGCAGGCGAGGTCGTCGGCCTCGGTGGCCTTGACGGCCAAGGCCAGCGCGAATTGCTGCTCGCCTTCTTCGGTGTGCTGCGCGGCCTGTCCGGCCAGATATTGATCGACGGCAAGCCTGTGTCGATCACCAGTCCATCCGTTGCGCGCGACGACCGCATCGGCATGGCGCTCATTCCCGAGGACCGCAAGACCGAAGGCCTGATGCTGCCGATGACGGTGCGCGAGAACCTGTCGTTTGCCGCGCTAGACCGGCTGTCGAAAGCCGGCATCATCGATCGCGCCACCGAACAGCGGCTGATCGACGACATGGTCGGCCTTCTGGCAATCAAGACGGCGGGCCTCGACATCCCGGTCGGCGCGCTGTCCGGCGGCAACCAGCAGAAGGTGGTCATCGCCAAATGGCTGATGCGCCAGCCGCGCATCATCCTGCTCAACGATCCGACGCGCGGCATCGATGTCGGCACCAAGCAGGAGCTCTATCAGCTAATGCGCAAGCTCGCCGATGCGGGCGCGGCGATCCTGTTCTATTCGACCGACTATGACGAACTGATCGGCTGCTGCGACCGCGTGCTGGTGCTCTATGACGGGGCGGTCAAGCGCGAACTGGTCGGCGCCGGGATCACCGAGCGGGCGCTGATATCAAGCGCGCTCAACATCCATGGCGAGGAGAGCCCGGTGGGCCTGGGAGCAAGTGTGTGAAAGATTGGCGCGTGAAAGACTGGCGCTACTGGCTGGCCGAACAGCGCGGAACGCTGCTGGCGTTCGGCATTTTCATCGTCATGTTCGTCATCTACACCTCGAACCATCCCGCCGGCTTCACCGCCAACGTCGTGCAGACAGCCTCGAACAAAGGCGTGCTGCTCGCCTTTGTGGCCATGGCCCAGACGCTGGTGGTGATCACCGCCGGCATCGACCTTTCCGTCGGCATGATCTTCACGCTGACCAATTGCCTGGCTTCGTGGCTGGTCATCGGCACCGGCATCGAAACCGCGTTCGGGGTCATTGCGGTGCTTGGCACCGGGCTGCTGTGCGGGGCGATCAACGGTGCCATCGTCATCTATGGACGCCTGCAGCCGATTGTCACCACCATCGCCACGGGTGCTGTCTATTTCGGCATCGCGCTGCTGCTACGACCCTTTCCAGGCGGTTCGGTCAACGAGGACCTTGCCGACGCGCTGACCGGGCGGCTGTTCGGCGTGGTGCCGGCGAGCCTGGTGGTGCTGCTGGCCGTGGTGCTCGTCGTCTGGGTGCCGTTCAGCCGCTCGGTGCTCGGCCGCGCGGCTTACGCGGCCGGTTCCTCGGAGATGGCGGCCTACATGTCCGGCGTGCCGATCCGGCGTGGCAAGTTCGCCGCCTACGCGCTTGCCGGGCTGCTCGCCGCGATCGGCGGGCTGTTCCTGACATTCTTCACCTATACGGGTGACGCGGCCTATGCCAGCGGCAACGCCTACACGCTGTTCTCGATTGCCGCCGTCGTGCTCGGCGGCGTCTCGCTGTTCGGCGGCAAGGGCAGCGCCATCGGCGCGATCTTCGGCGCGCTGGCTTTCCGCACCATCGGCGACCTGCTCTTCGTCTTCGATTTCGATCCGCTCTGGCAGCCGCTATTCCAGGGCGTTATCCTGCTGATCGCGGTCAGCCTCGGCGCCTTCGCCCTGTTTCGGGTCCGCAACCGGCTGGAGTGGTTCCTGTGAGCGAAACGACCATCGGCGGCATTGCCAACCGGATGCCAAAATTCATCCGCCGCGCCGACCCGGCGGTGCTGACGGCCTTCGCCTGCATCGTGCTGCTGCTGTTCCTGGGCAGTCTCTATTCGCGCAGTTTCCTGTCGCCGGAATATCTCTTGCAGCAGCTCAAGGTGGCCTCGTTCCTCGGCGTCATCGCCACAGGCATGATGCTGGTCATCCTGCTAGGCCAGATCGACCTGTCGGTGCCGTGGTCGGTGGCGGTAGGCGCCATGATGGCCTGCGCGGCGGCCGCCTATGGTCCGCTCGGCGTGGCGCTGGCCATTCCGTTCGGCATTTTCTGCGGGGTGCTGATCGGTATCGTCAACGGTATCGGTGTCGCCTATCTCAGAATTCCGTCTATGATCATCACGCTTGCCACCAACGCCGTCGCGCAAGGGCTGATGGTGGTCTACACTGGCGGGTTCTCGCCGCAGGATTCGGCAACCGTGGCGATGCGCTATGTGGCGACCGGTTTTACCATTCCTGGCGTGCCCAATGCCGTCGTCATCTGGGCGCTGATCGGGGCCGCGATGGTCTTCGTGCTGACCCGCACCAGCTTCGGCCGCAGCGTCTACGGCATCGGCAATCGCGAGCGCGCCGCCTATCTCTCCGGCATAGACACGCGCCGCGTGGTGATGATCGCCTTCGCGGTTTCCGGCGGGCTCTCAGCCTTCGGCGGGGTGCTGCTCGCCGGCTATGCTTCCAAGGCGGCGCAGTCGATGGGTGATGCCTATCTGCTGCCATCGATCGCCGCGGTTGTGCTGGGCGGCACCTCGATCCTGGGCGGGCGCGGCTCGTATCTCGGCACCGTTGCCGGTGTCATCCTGATTACGCTGCTGCAATCCATCCTATCGGTCATGCAGATGCCGGAGGCGGGGCGACAGATCATCTACGGCGTCGTCATCGTCGCCATGCTGCTGCTCTACGGCCGCGCGCCGGCAAGCCGCTGACAGTGGACGAAAAGACAGCACAGGCGCCAACGGGCGCTCCCGGCTCGGTGCCTCCGGCCATCGTGGTGATGGGCGTCGCCGGCTGCGGCAAGTCGGCCGTCGGTGTTGCGCTGGCGGCCGCGCTGGGCGTTACCTTTATCGAGGGCGACAGGCTGCACCCGCCGGAAAACGTCGCACGCATGGCAAGCGGCGAGCCGCTGACCGACGAATTGCGCGAAGGCTGGCTCGACGCGATCGGCGAGCGCATCGCGGCGTCGGTGGGGAAGGGCGAAGGCGTGGTTGCCGCCTGCTCGGCACTGAAGCGCAGCTACCGCGACCGGCTGAGCGGCTTCTGCCCGCAGATCGTCTTCCTCTACCTGGAGATCGACCCTGCCACGGCCAGGCGGCGTGTCGGCAACCGCAAGGGCCACTTCATGCCGGCGAGCCTGGTCGACAGCCAGTTCGCCATCCTCGAGCCGCCGGCAGCGGATGAGCGGGCACTGACGCTCGATGCGACACGCCCGGTCGGTGAAGTCGTCGCTGCCGCGGTCCGCCAGATGCGCCGGTCATGAGCCTTCGTCCGTGCCGATGCCGGTGCTGTCCTGAGCCTCGGTCAGCCGCTGCCGACGGGACCACGTCATCATCTGCTCGGGGTAGAGCTTCAGCGCCTCCAGCAGGCGGTCGCGCTTGAGAAGGATGTAGTGCGCCTGCACGGCCATGTTCTTGGTGCCATCCCTGGCCATGTCCGTTGCCTGGGTGACAGACGCCTCAGGCGTCAACGCGGGGCTGAGCACGGCACGGTATTCGATGAACGGAACCACTTCGAAGGTCGACATGGCAAATAGCCCGGTCCTGCCCCTGGCGGCGAAATTCGCCGGCGCCGAGGCGAGGTGGGTCCAGCCGCTTTCGCCCATGGCTGCTTCGGTGAAGGTCGTGCCGGCATGGATGGTGTTGGTCATCATCACCACGCCATTCTGCTTCAGGATCTTCTGGATGCGGATGGTGACCTGATAGGCGTCGTCGCGATCAAAGGTGACCCGGCTTTTCAGGAACCGGTTCTCGACATTGATCAGCGGCGGGTTGAGGAAACGCAGGCCGAACGCCGTTTCGGAAATACCGTGTGTGTTGACGCTCACCTGATGCGCCTCGACACCGGCCTCGTGCAAAGCGCGCTTGCCGATGATGGTCTGAGCGGTGAACTGGTCGCACCAGAGGATCGCGCCGTGGCCCCGCTGCAAGGCCGACTGCAGCCCGTCCAGCCCCTCCAGCCGGATCGTCGGCGACCAGCGGCCTGCCACCAGATGCGCGGCGAGCTGCAGGCGGCGGCGATGGCGCGCCGCCAGCAACCCCTCGAACAGCTTGCGCGCATCGATCCCGTCGCCAAGCACCGCGCGTGTGGCGGCAGCGTAGGCGGGAAACTCCTTGCGCATATGGCGCTTCAGGCGAAACCTGGACACGCGGCCGCAGATCAGCGCCCACAAGCGCACCGGCAGGGCCGCTGCGACCATGAGATAGAAGACGCACAGCAGGCTTTCGCGGAGGTCTCTGTTGGAAAAGCGGCGAAGCCGGCCGGGGCGATCCAGTTTGCGGCTGAAAAAGCGCACATCCTCCGCCCGTTCCGGGACAAAGACGTCGGCGATGATTTCAGTGCGGAAACTGGCTGCCGATGGCGGCTTGCGGGCGGCCGTGCGGGATTTTGCGAACCACGACAGCCTCATCGGTCCAGCCTGTTCTTCGAACCCCGCTTTACTGCGTCGGCATGGACCGTGCAAGGTTGTGTCCGCGCTCAAGACTTCTGCAAATTTCGCTATGACTGGGACAGGCGCGCCGCTTACGGCATCGGCACCCGACGCAAGGAGGATTATCAGCTCTTCGTGCCGCGCGAGCTGGCGCCGGCAACGCCGGGCGCCGATCGCCGACCGGCAGACATAACTTCAGAATGTTGATTTCGAGGGCCGGACGAAGATATTTGTCTCGCTATTCCATATACGGCGTCAGCACATCTTCGATCCATTTCATGAATGCGCGGACTCGGCGCGATAGATTGCTCCGATGTGCAACGACGAGGGACACGGCGAGCGCCCGGCGACGAAAATCGGGTATAATCTCCACAAGCGCTCCACTCTCTAGATATCGGCCAATGCCCAAGAGTGGCGCCTGAATCAGACCAAGGCCGGCGAGGGCGGCGGCTTCGTAGGTCTGCGCGCTGTTGACGTGTAGCGCACCTGGCAACTGAAGCGTCGCGTAGCTGTCGCCGTCCGGATATTCCCATCCATAGGGTCTCGCGCCGAGCATCGTCGAAAAGTGAATTGTCCTATGTTCCTGACGCTGGAGATCTTCTAGCGACCGAGGGACGCCATGGCGCGCCAGATAGGCGGGACTGGCAGCGTTGGCCATGCGCAACAGGCCCAGTGGGCGGGCAATCAGCGTCTCGTCCCTTATGGGTCCAAGCCGCAATACACAGTCGAACCCCTCTTGAACCAGATCGACTTGCCGATCCGTACTCGACACCTCCAGCTCCAACTCGGGGTGCGCCGCCATGAAATCCGGCAGGGCCGGCACGATGGTTGTGCGCGCCACTTCGGTCGGAAGGTCGACCCGCAAACGACCGCGAAGTGCTACGCGATCGCCTGCGAACATCGAGTGCAGATCATCGACTTCAGCAAGCAGATCGCGGGCACGGGCATGAAACGCGCGTCCGTCCTCCGTCAACCGCACGCTGCGCGTCGTCCGGTGCAGAAGCCTGACACCGACATCTTCTTCCAGCTTCCGGACCGCCGTTGAGGCTCTCCCCTTTTGGATGCCCAGGCTATCGGCCGCGCGGGTGAAGCTCCCCATTTCCGCTACCGTTGTGAAAATGAGGATGGGTTCGAGATTCTGCATTTTCGTGCCTCGGCATTGTTTCTCGAAAAGAGAACAGTTGGTTCATTTCATCGGCATTTATCACACTTAGGAGGCACAGTAAGCTTCGAATATGGGATCTCCCCATCGGAGAATGACAAGTGTCCGAAACTGTGAACCTGCATCAGACACCGGAAACTATGACCTTGCATCGCGCCCTGTGGGCCGGCCGGATAATGAGCGCGCTTGTCGTTATCGCTCTGGTGGCCGACGGGACTATTCAGCTTTTCGCGCCGGCACAGGTCGCGAGCATGTTGCAGGAAACCGGGTTCGCGATGGACCTGACCCGTGTCGTGGGTCCGATCATACTCGCCTGCGCCATCCTTTACGCCATCCCAACCACCGCCGTCCTCGGCGCGATCCTGGTGACGGGGTTTCTGGGAGGTGCCATCTGCGCCCATGTCCGCATTGGTGAGTTGGGGTCGCCGCCTGAAATCATTTCCCTGCTTCTGGGCGCGATGACATGGGGCGGCCTCTACGCGCGCGATCCCCGTATCCGGGCCATTCTACCGCTCATCCATTGAACCAACAGGGCATTGTTCTGTCCTTCAAGATCAGGAGAAAATACATGTTTTTAGTAATGGGAATCACGGGAAAAGTTGGCGGCGCGACGGCGAAACATCTGTTGGCGCACGGCAAGGAGGTACGCGCGCTCGTCCGCAATCGCGGGAAGGCGGCTAACTGGGCGAACCAGGGCGTGGAACTGGTAGACGGCGATTGGAATGATCCGGCAGCCATCGAGCAAGCGCTCAAAGGCGTCGAAGGGGCGTTCGTCATGTTGCCGGCTGTCTGGGCGCCCTCGGCCGATTACAAAGAAGCAAAGGGCGTGATTGCAAACTATGTCGAGGCGCTCACCAAGGCAGCGCCGCCACGGGTGGTTGCGCTTTCGTCGATGGGTGCGAATAGAACCAGTGGGCTCGGGATGATCATGGCCTTGTCGCTTCTGGAGCAAGGTTTTCGCGACCTGATATCGCCAATCGCATTTGTGCGCGCAGGTGGATTCTTCGAAAACTTCCTCTACGGCTTGCAGGTCGCCCAGGGCGGAAGCCTGCCGGTCTACTACAATCCGACAAACCGGAAATCGACCATGGTAGCGACCAACGACATCGGCGCGGAGGTCGCAACCCTTTTGACCGGGCCAGCGTGGTCAGGGCAGCGCGTCGTCGAGCTTGGTTCGATGGTCAGCGCGGATGAAGTCGCGGAGCAATTGGGTGAAGTCCTGAATCTCGACGTGAAAGCCTTTGCAGTCCCGCGTGCAGGGTGGGCGGAAGCGTTCGAGCAATTCGGTATCCCGAAGGGCCACACCGGACCTGCCGAAGAAATGTTTGAGGCCGTGAACGCAGGATGGATGGACCTCGGAGCCGAGGATACGGATCACGTAGTGGGTACGACGTCCGCACGCGATGTATTCGAGGCTGCGTATGATGTGACCGGGTAGGCCAAAACCTGCATGGGGTTCTCCTGTGATTTCGAGCTTCGCAACCCGAAACTCGGAGACCCTCCCTCAATGCAGGAATCTCATACCTGTCTGAGCGCGGTCAGCTTGCGGTCGCGAGCAGCAGTTGGTGGTTTATATCTGCGAGGTCAGCTCGACCGGAAAATCATCATTGTCGGCATCGCGCATGGCGGCAAGGCTGCGATTGTCAAGCACTTCGGCGATCGCCTGCCGCACCTCCAGCATCATGTGCCGGACCTGGCAGGTCGCCTCGTCGCAATCCTCACAGCGCTGATATTGCGTGCGGCTGGCGCAAGGGATCGGCGCCAGCGGCCCGTCAAGCACGCGCACGACATGGCCGATCTTGATTTCGGAGGCCGGCCGGGCGAGGCGATAGCCGCCTTCCTTGCCCTTGCGGCTCTGGACGAAGCCGGCATTGCGCAACTCGCCCAGGATGGCATCGAGGAATTTCTTCGGGATGTTGTTGGCCACCGCGATATCGTTGACGAAGGCCAATTGGCCGACCGGCAGGCCGGACAGATGCACGAGGGCCTTGAGGCCGTATTTGCCTTTTTTTGTCAGCATGCCCAGATCAACCCATTGAAGCCCCAACCACCCGCATCTGGCGACTGTTTGTGTGCAAATAATGACGTTTTCGCCACGCGATGATGTTTTGCGAAAACAAGCCGCCGAATGGCATGTTAGGCACAAACGCGTTGATTCTTTGTAACGTTTTGCACGGACGGCGCCGATATTCCGCTGAAGACCAGGTCGCCGGCGCACAAAACGAAAAAAGCCGGCAAGGTGCCGGCTCTCTCGTCTATCCTGGACATTGCTGCCGTCAGCGGCTGCCGTAAGTCTGGTCGAGCAGGCCGCCGGCGGCGAAATGCTCCTTCTGCACCTTGTCCCAGCCGCCAAAGACATCTTCGACCGTCAGCAGGCGGACATCGGGAAACTGGGCCTTGTATTTGGCCGCGACCGCCGCGTCGCGAACCCGGTTGCCGTTCTGGGCCAAGATGTCCTGGCCTTCCGGCGTGTAGAGGAAGTCGAGATAGGTCTTGGCCAGGTCGCGCGTGCCATGCTCGTCGGCGACCTTGTCGACGATCGCGACCGGGAATTCGGCCAGCAGACTGACCGAGGGCGTGACCTGCTCGAACTTGTCGTCGCCATACTCCTTGCGGATGCCGCGTGTTTCAGACTCGAAGGTGATCAGCACGTCACCGATCTCGCGCTGCACGAAGGTGGTGGTCGCGGCGCGCCCGCCAGTGTCGAAGATAGGCACGTTGTTGAACAGCTTGGTGATGAACTCCTTCACCTTGGCGTCGTCGCCCTTGAAGGCTTCCTTGGCGTAGGCGGTTGCCGCCAGATAGGTGTAGCGCGCATTGCCGGAGGTTTTCGGGTTGGGGAAGATCACCTGCACGTCGTCGCGCACGAGATCGTTCCAGTCCTTGATATGCTTGGGGTTGCCCGCGCGGACAAGGAACGAAGGCAGCGAGTAGAAGGGCGAGGCGTTGTTGGCGAAATCCTTCTGCCAGTCGGCCGAGACGAGCCCCTTCTTGACCAGGAAGTCGATGTCGGTGACCTGGTTGAAGGTGACGACATCGGCGCCAAGGCCCTCGGCGATGGCGCGCGCCTGCGCCGAAGTGCCGGCATGCGACTGATCCACGGTGACGCCCGGATGCTGCGCGACGAAGGCCTTGTTGACCTGCACGAACAGTTCGCGGCCGACATCATAGGATGCGTTGAGCAATTTGTCGGCCGACCAGGCTTGGGAGGATGCGAGGACCAGGCCGGCGACGGTGGCAAGCCCGAGGAAAAATCGCTTCATGAAAACAGGCTCCGATGCAATGTTTGTGCTGGGACCATAGCCGTGGCGCATCATGTGCGACGAGGCACGCACCGTAGCTTCATGGCCTCGCCGCGAGAAAAGATATCGCTGAGATGAGCAGTTGTTGGAATTCTGTTCCAGCGGTTGGCTGCCTTCGTCGGAGTTTTCTGTGCCTTGTATCGCGGCGTCGTTTGGCATATACAAATGGCATATACAATGGAGCCGCGACCATGCCCCAGAACCGTCATTCAGCAACGCCACCGAAAGAGGCGAAGCTGTTCCGCAACAACCGCAGCCAAGCGGTGCGTATTCCTGTCGAGTTCGAGCTTCCCGGCGAAAAGGTCTTGATCAGCCGGGAAGGCGACCGCCTGGTCATCGAGCCGGTCCGCAAAGCGGGCCTCACCGCGTTGCTCGCTCAATGGTCGAAAGAGCCGCCGCTCGGCCCTGAAGACGACTTCCCCGAGATCGACGATGCGCCGGTCAAATCCGAGGACATTTTCTAGATGCGGTTCATGCTGGACACGAACATCATCAGCGACATGATCCGAAACCCCGCTGGCAAGGCCGCGAGTGCAATTGTGCGCGAGGGAGATGACGCCGTTTGTACCAGCATCGTGGTCGCCTCTGAATTGCGATATGGCTGCGCAAAGAAGGGATCGGCCAAGCTGCTCAAGAAGGTTGAAGACTTGTTGGCCGAGATACCTGTCTTGCCGCTCGATGTGCCGGTGGATACCGAGTATGGCGGACTTCGCGCCGAGCTTGAAGCCGCAGGCCAGACCATTGGCCACAACGATCTTTTTATTGCCGCTCATGCCTATGCATTAGGCATCACGCTGGTGACCGCGAACACCGGAGAGTTCAACCGGATCAGGGGCTTGAAGATCGAGAACTGGCTGGCGTAGCGCTCGACCCGAGGATCAAGCAGCCGGAAAAAGCTTCCAGCGCCCAGGGCGGAACGCCACCCGGCTTTTCTGCGCCGCGGGATGATCGACCGGCAGTTCTATTTCGACCCGCTGGCGCTCGCCGCCGATCTCAAGCTCGACCCGGCGCGTGCCGGCGACGCGGCGGCTGGCAGCGACAGTGCCGGCGATGCAGCCGCTGCAGCCATCCAGCAATTCGACATCGTGCGGACGGAAGTAGAGCGTCGCATCGCCCGAGGGTTCGTGGGGCGCGGCAAGCCCGATCGGACGGTCGGCGAGCCAGATCTCACCATTCTCGACCTTGACGGGAAGCGAGCTCGATTCACCGATGAAGCCGTAGACGAAGGGCGAGTTCGGCGTGTCGTAGATATCGTCGGCAGTGCCGACCTGCTCGATGCGGCCCTGGCTCATCACCACGACGCGGTCGGCAAGCTCCAGCGCCTCTTCCTGGTCGTGGGTGACGAAGACGGTGGTGTGGCCGGTGGTGTCATGGATTTCGCGCAGCCAGCGGCGCAATTCCCGGCGCACCTGCGCGTCAAGCGCGCCGAACGGCTCGTCGAGCAGCAGCACCTTGGGTTCGATCGCCATGGCGCGCGCCAGCGCCACGCGCTGCCGCTGGCCGCCGGAAAGCTGCGCCGGATAGCGCTTCTCCAGCCCCGAAAGCTGGACAAGGTCGAGAAGCTCGGAGGCGCGGCGGCGGATCTCTTGCGCCGGCGGGCGCGACGGCCCGTGCCTAACCTTCAGGCCGAAGCCGATATTGTCGGCCACCGTCATGTGCCGGAACAGCGCATAGTGCTGGAAGACAAAGCCGACATTGCGATCCTGGATCGACTTGTGCGAGGCGTCCTCGTCGCCGAAGAAGATGTTTCCCCGCGTCGGCCGCTCCAGTCCGGCGATCAGCCTGAGCAGCGTCGTCTTGCCGGAGCCGGACGGCCCCAGCAACGCGATCAGCTCGCCCGACTTGATGTCGAGCGACACGTCGTGGAGGGCCGGAAACCGGTCAAATTCCTTGCGCACGTTGGCAACGCGAACTTCCATCGACAGAACCTTCTAATGCCCGCGCGATGCGGCGATCTCGGCGCCGTAGCGCATCTCGAGAAGTGTTTTCAAGACCAGCGTGACGAGCGCCAGGCCGGCAAGCAATGAGGCGACGGCGAAGGCGCCGACGGCGTTGTACTCGTTGTAGAGGATCTCGACATGCAGCGGCATGGTGTTGGTCAGGCCGCGTATGTGGCCCGACACCACCGAGACCGCGCCGAACTCGCCCATGGCGCGCGCATTGCACAGCAGCACGCCGTAGAGCAGCCCCCATTTGACGTTGGGCAAGGTCACGAACCAGAAGGTCTGCCAGCCATTGGCGCCAAGCGAGAGTGCTGCCTCCTCGTCGCCATTGCCCTGTTCCTGCATCAGCGGGATCAACTCGCGGGCAACGAAGGGGAAGGTGACGAAGACGGTGGCCAGGACGATGCCCGGCACGGCAAACAGGATGACGATGCCATGCGCTTTCAGCCAGCCGCCGAGCAGCCCCTGGGCGCCGAACAAAAGCACATAGACCAGGCCCGATATGACCGGCGAGACCGAGAAAGGCAGGTCGATCAGCGTGGTCAGGAAGGCCTTGCCCTTGAACTCGAACTTGGCGATCGCCCAGGCGGCGGAGATGCCGAAGACAATGTTGAGCGGCACCGAGATCGCCGCCACCAGCAGCGTCAGCCGGATTGCCGAGCGCGTGTCGGCGTCACTGAGCGATTGCGTATAGGCACCAACGCCTTTGGCCAGCGCTTCGTGGAAGACGATGATCAGCGGCAAGAGCAGGAAGACGCCAAGGAAGGCGAAGACGATGGCCATCAGGACGGCTTGTGCCGGCCGGCTCTCGGTCACCGCCGCCGAGCGGCTCTCGTGATGCGGTGCGTAGGATTTGATCTCGGGATCAGCCATAGCGCTTGCGGCTCCATGACTGTGCGAGATTGACGATCAAAAGCATCAGGAACGACAAAAACAGCATGATCGCCGCGATCGCGGTCGCTGCCGGATAATTGTACTCCTCCAGCCGGATGACGATCAGAAGCGGCGCGATCTCGGATTTGTAGGGCAAATTGCCGGCGATGAAGATGACTGAGCCGTATTCGCCGACGCCGCGCGCGAAGGCCAGCGAAAAGCCGGTAGTGATGGCCGGCGCCAGGCCCGGAAACAGGATGCGGGTGATGATCTGGAAGCGGCTGGCGCCAAGCGTGGCGGCGGCTTCCTCCACCTCCTTGTCGATCTCCTCCATGATCGGCTGCACGGTGCGCACGACAAAGGGCAGGCCGATGAAGATCAGCGCGATGACGATGCCGAGCGGCGTATAGGCGACCTTGATGCCAAGCGGCATCAGCAATTTGCCGATCCAGCCGTTCGGCGCATAGAGCGTGGTCAGCGCAATGCCGGCCACCGCCGTCGGCAGCGCGAAGGGCAGGTCGACCATGGCATCGACGATGCGGCGGCCGGGAAAGCGGTAGCGCACCAGCACCCAGGCGACGAGCGTGCCGAAGACGACGTTGACGCCAGCCGCGATGAAGGCGGTGCCGAAGCTGATTTCAAGCGCGTTGATGGTGCGACGGTCGGTTGCTATCGCCCAGAACTCGGGCCAGCCCAAGGCGGCCGAGCGCCAGATCAGCCCCGACAGCGGGATGAGGATGATGAGGGTGAGGTAGGCAAGCGAGAAGCCGAGCGTCAATCCGAAACCCGGAATGACACTCGGCTGTCTGAACCGCCACCCAGCCTGCGCGGGTGCTGTGGTCATATCGTCCTGATCTAGATTTAGCTCACTGGGCCGGCTTGTAGATCTGGTCGAATATACCACCATCGCCGAAATGATAAGGCTGTGCCTTCTTCCAGCCGCCGAAAAGCGGATCGTCGATGGAGATCAGCTTGATATCAGGTGTCTTGGGCAGATCTGCCGGAGCCACGAGTTCGGGCTTGGCCGGACGATAGTGGTTCTTGGCGATGATCGTCTGCGCTTCCTTGGAATAGAGCCAGCCGAGATAGGCTTCGGCGACCTTGCGCGTGCCCTTGGCGTCGACATTGGCGTCGACGATCGCCACCGGCGGCTCGGCCAGGATCGATGTCGGCGGGTAGACGATTTCGAAATTGTCGGCGCCGAATTCGTCGAGCGCCAGATAGGCATCATTTTCCCAGCCGATCAGCACATCGCCGATGCCCTTTTGCGCGAAGGTCACGGTCGAGCCGCGCGCGCCGGTGTCGAGCACCGGGGCATTGGCGTAGAGCTTGCCGACGAATTCCTTGTTCTTGGCCTCGTCGCCGCCGTCATGGGCGTTGGCGTAGGCCCAGGCGGCGAGATAATTCCAGCGCGCGCCGCCGGAGGTCTTGGGATTGGGCGTGATCACCTGGATGCCGTCCTTGACGAGGTCGCTCCAGTCGTGGATGCCCTTGGGATTGCCCTTGCGCACGAGGAAGATGATGGTCGATGTGTAGGGCGCTGAATTGTTTTCGAATTTCTTGCGCCAGTCGGGATTGATCTTGTTCGACTTCGAGACGATGGCATTGATGTCGCCTTCCAGTGCCAGCGTCACCACATCGGCATCGAGGCCATCGATCACGGCGCGGGCCTGGGCGCCCGATCCGCCATGCGACTGCTGGACGGTGACCGTCTCGCCGGTCTCGGCCTTCCAATGAGCGACGAAAGCTTCGTCATAGGCCTTGTAGAGCTCGCGTGTCGGATCGTAGGACACGTTGAGGATGGTGGTATCGGCAAACGCGAAACCGAGCGTGCCTGATAGAACAGATGTGGCGACCAGTGCGCCGAGCAGTTTCCTGAAATGAGGTTTGGTCATTTCTGCCTCCGTTGAACCCGCGCCAAATCTACCGAATCGATAGAAATTAGATGCATTCAATGTTGCCTTTTTTGCCCCTCTTGAGAAAATGTTCGACGATATTTCATTGTGTGGAGAAATATTTTCCTCCTGCGTCCCCGGGAAGAATCCATGCTGGCCACTCAGCCTATTTAGAAATGGGTGGTGCCGCGGCAAGGCCGTGTGGAATTTAGTCCGGCGCCTCAATCGGCGGTGATGGGAAAGTCGAAACGCTCCTTGGCGAACGGTTCCTTTGTCAGCGTGAAGTGCCACCATTCCCGCGCATAGTTCTTGAAGCCACCGGCGCGCATGGCATCGACAAGTATCTTGCGGTTGGCCGCCACCTCACTGGCGAGGCCGCGGTGGGCGGTTTCGCTCATCGGATCAAAGCAGTCGAAGCCGGTGCCGAAATCGAGCGTGTCGGCATCGACCGCACCGCAAGCTGGGTTCGGACTGGACCTGCGGTCTGTCCGGGCGATGGCGACGTCGACGGTCGAGCCACGTGAATGGGTCGATAGTTCTCCGACATAGCCCTTGGCGATCAGGTCGCCGCGCCTGACCCTCGAATACCATTGCGGATCGGGCGGCCCATCCTGTTTCGTCCACTCGCCCATGTCGGTGACGGCGCGGGCAGGGCGATAGCAATCGAATACGACCAGGGTCAGGCTTCTGGCGGCGAGCGTCTTCTGGACGGCGGACAGTGCCTTTGCCGCCTGGTCGGTGAGGATGCAGGCCGGCGCGTCATAGCCGTTCACCCTGCGATGCAGAAAATTGTCCGATCCGGCGTAGCGGATGTCCTGGCGGATCGAGGGGTCGACATCGGCGAGCCGGACAAAGCCGGCGGGCAGGGCGTCGGCATGGGCCGGCGGAACGGAAGCTGCAAGCATCAGCGCGCAAAAGCCAATGCGCTGAATCGCCTGGCGCATTCTATTCAACGGACACTTTCACTCGACGAACACCTTGACGCTGGCCGCACGCCCCGCGGCGTCGATGACGGTCAGCGTCGAATAGCCGGCGCCGTCAGGTTGCCAGGTCGCGGTGCGGCGACGGTCGATGCCGGTGAGCGGCTTGCCGTTGGCCAGCCAGCGGAACGGCGCGCGGCCGCCTTGCAGCTTCAGCACCAGCGGCGAGGCGTCGACTGAATTGGTGCCGAGATCGACGCGGGCCCCGTCGGGCGGGAAGATGATGGTCGGTGCGGGTTCGGTTACTGTCGCCTGCACCAGTCCGTCCGACCCGGCCCCGAAGCGGGCGAGCGTCACCGGCAGGTCCTCACGCCTCGGGCTGAACACGCCGGGCGGCTTGCCCGGCAATGGAACGGTGGCCAAGCCCGAGCGGACAAAACCCTCGAAGAGGATGGGGGCGGCCGAGACATAGCCGGACAGGCCCGGCACCGCACCAGCGTCGGGGCGGCCGACCCAGACACCCAGCACATAGCGGCCGTCGAAGCCGACCGACCACGCGTCGCGGTAGCCGTAGGAGGTGCCGGTCTTGTAGGCAATGCCGCGCTGCAAGGCACCCTCGGGCGGCTTGACGCCCGACAATATGTCGATGATCTGCCAGTTGGCCTGACCGTCAAGGATGGTGGCGCTGGTGCGCTCGACATTGGCCGGCTCGGTGCCGTCATGCAGCGTGTGCGTCTTGCCGCCATTGGCGAGCCCTGTGTAGAGCTGGACGAGGTCGCGCAGCGTGACGCCTACGCCGCCAAGGCCGATGGCCAGGCCCGGCGCCTCGTTGACCGGCAGTATGGGGTTTACCCCTGCCTGGCGGAAGCGCGCCATCAGCCGCGTTGGCCCGACAGCGTCGAGCACACGGATTGCCGGCACGTTGAGCGACAGTTGTAGCGCTTGCCGGATGCTGACATCGCCCTGATAGCCCATGTCGAAATTCTTCGGGCGATAGCCGGAGAAATCGACGGGGCTGTCGTCGATCAGCGTCTCCTGCGCCACCAGGCCCTGTTCGAAGGCAAGACCGTAGATGAACGGCTTGAGCGTCGAACCGGGCGAGCGGACGATCTTGGTCATGTCGATCCAGCCGGAGCGGCTGGCGTCGAAGAAATTGGCCGAGCCGACTTCACCGAGGATGTCGCCGGTGCGGGAGTCGGCCAGCACCATGGCGACCGACAGGCGAGGCCCAAGCTTAGTGGCGGCGTCCCTCGCCACCTGCTCCAGCCCTTCCTGGACGCTCTTACGGATCGTCAGCTGCAAGGGCTGGCCGGGAACAGCCTTGGGCAGCATCGCATAGGCGGCGTGCGCAGCGAGCGCAGGCAGCGTGCGGCGCAGGCCCGCTACATCGTCGAGGGCGGCACGTGCTGCCTCGCGCTCGCCGAGCAGGCCGGAGGAGACCATGCGGGTCAGCACCCGGTCGCGGGCGGCGTGGGCGATCTTCAAATTGCGGTCGGGTCGGCGCTTTTCCGGCAGTTGCGGCAAGGCGACGAGAAGGGCGGATTCGGAAACGGTGAGCCGCTTCGGTTCCTTGCCGAAATAGGCGAGCGAGGCGGCGCGCACGCCTTCCAGATTGCCGCCATAGGGCGCCAGCGTCAGGTAGCGTTCGAGGATCTCGCGTTTGGACAGCCGCCGTTCGATCTGGATGGCGCGCAGCATCTGCTTGATCTTGGAGCCGAGGCTGCGGCTCTCGCGCGGTTCGATCAGCCGGGCGAGCTGCATCGACAGGGTCGAGCCGCCGGAGACGATGTGGCCGCTGGTGGCGAACTGGCCGGCGGCCCGCGCCAGCGCCAGCACGTCGACACCCTCATGGTCCCAGAAACGCTTGTCCTCATAGGTGACCAGCATGTCGACGAATTGCTTGTCGACCTGGTCGAGACGGGTCTCTAACCGCCAGTAGCCGTCCGGCGTGGCGAAGGCGCGCAACAGCTGGCCATCGCGGTCCTGGACTTCGGTCGAGACCGTGAGTTCGGCCGGAAGCGGGGGCGGGAAGGCGCGGTCAAGTTCCCAGAGACTGGCTGCCGAGATCACCGCAAGGCCGGCGAGGGAGACGCCCGTAATGGCTGCCCGGCGCAGGAATTTTTTGGAGAGCATAGCGCCGCCCCTCATCCGCCTGCCGGCACCTTCCCCCCGTATAGTAACGGGGGGAAGGGAGCTGTCGTTAGCGCAATCGCCATTTTCATGATCGTTACCATCGGCGCCTTACGGCGCCTTGATCTCCATCATGCCGGTGGCGGTGCGGGCCGAGTATTGCGGCCGGTACATGTCCTCCACCGTTGCCGCCGGATGGGCGTAGGTGCCAGGTGTCACCGCGCGCACGACATAGGCGAGGGTCAAATTGTGGTCGTGGTCGCCGTCGGCCGGGTTGAACGCCGCGACGAAACGGTCGTCGCGGAATTCGAGATGGGCCGCATCGGTCTGCGCCAGCCACGAGAAGTTCGTCAACTGGGCGCTGGACACCAGGCCGGGATTGTCGATCTCGAAGCCGGCCGGCAAGAGGTCGGTGACCAGCAGGCGCGACGGCCATGTGTTCTGCTCGTTGATCTTGAGCACGACGACATAGCGTTCGTTCTGCGTCGCCTCGGTGACATTGGCTTCGGTGCCATCAAGCTTGTAGTAGGTGCGGCTGATGGTGAAGCCGTCGCCACCGGCCGGCAGGGGCTGGACCGGCGACGCCACCGTGGTGACGACGGCCTGCAGCGGGGTCTTGCCGGTGTTGGCGATGGTCAGAGGGCTGTCAACCAGGTCAGAACCTTCGACCTGATTGGAATAGCCGCCGGAATGCGCAGCGCCATTGACGGTCAGCGTGATCGTATCATTGCCTTCCTTCAGCGCGCGGGCCGCCAGCAGCATCCAGGATTCGTCCTGGGTGCTGGTCCAGCGGGCTTCGGCGCGTTCCCTGGTCACCAGCTTGATCAGTTCCGGCACGATCGTCGGCACCGGCTTGGATTCCGCCGCCAGCGCCAGCATCGCCGCGCCGTCACGCAGCCGCGAACCGTAGTCGGAGCGGTAGTAGTCGTAGTCGGTGGTCGACTTGGCCAGCTGCAGGGCAGTCTTGAACGTCGATTCCGCACGCGGCGTATCGCCGTAAAGCGCCAGGCTCGCCGCCAGCTGGGCAACGGCCATCGGGCTCGAGAAAGCTTCGAGCTGGGTATCCGCGTAGTAGCGCAGATCGCCGATCGAGGCCTTCTTGTTGCGGGCCAGAACGTAGAGGGCGTAGGCGATCTCGCTGCCACGGTCCTGGACGCTCTGGTCGTAGCCGAGCGAGTTCTGCAGATTGCTCAGCGCCTGGTTCATGGCCAGGCTCGGCACGTCGTATTTCTGCTCGCGCGCCCTGGTCAGGAAGTCGGTGACATAGGCATCGAGCCACAGATCGCCGGAGCCCGGACCCCACAGGCCGAAGCTGCCGGCCGAGGCCTGGTAGCTCAGAACCTTGTAGATGGCGTCCTGGATGCGGCCATGGATGTCGGGGTCGCTGGCCATGCCGACGCCGGATGCCAACTCATTGACGTAGAGAAGCGGCATGGCGCGGCTGGTGGTCTGCTCGGCGCAACCATAGGGGTAGCGGTCGAGCGTCATCAACAGCGACGGCACGTCGAAGGCGGCGGCCTGCGAAACGCCGACGCTGACGGAAGCGCCATCGAGCAGGCTGGCCGCCAGCAGCTCCTTGTCGACGCGCAGCGCGCCGCCATTGCCCTTGAGGTCGACCACCAGGCGGGTGGTGACCGGCAATTGCGCCGGACGCACCGGCACATAGAGTGTCTGCTCGACCTTGGTGCCGTCGGCATGGGCGAGCTTGATGGTAAGCGAGGCATTGCCGGCCGTCTGCGCGATCAGTGGCACGGTCAGCGTCTGGCGCTTGCCCTGGGCGAGCGTCAGCTTCTGGGGCAGCGGCTTGTCGCCCGTCGACAGGTCGCCTGTCGTTTCGATCGACAGCGCATAGTCGCCGGCGGGCCCGTCGGTATCGGCGACGTCAAGGCGCATGACGGCGGCGTCACCAGGCGCCAGGAAGCGCGGCAGGCCGGCGGTGATCACGACGGGGTCGCGCACGATCACGTCGGACTGCGCATGGCCGACCGCGTCCTTGGTCCAGGCGACGGCCATGACGCGCACGGTGCCGTTGAACTGCGGGATGTCGAAGTCGATCCGCGCCTTGCCGTCGGCATCGAGCTCGACGGGACCGGAGAAGAAAGCGACCAGCTTTTCGGTCGGCGGGCTGCCTTGCGCCTGCATGTTGGCGCCGTCGCCGCCGGTCCTGAGCTTGCCGGTGTTGCCCAGCGAGCCGTCGATCAGGCGACCGTAGATGTCGCGGATTTCCATGCCCAGCATGCGCTGGCCGAAGAACCAGTCCTCCGGATCCGGTGCCTTGTAGTTGGTCAGGTTGAGAATGCCGACATCGACGGCGGCAACCATGACATAGGCATTGCTGCCCGGCTGCACGCCGGTCACGGAAACCGGGATCGACAGCTGCTGGCGCGGCATGGTCTTGTCGGGCGGCGTCAAGGTGATGGCGAGCTTCTTGGAGCCCGGATCGACCTTCAGCCATTTCACACCGATGGCGCGCGCCGGCATGCGCGTCTCCTGCGCATCGCCGGGCCGGAACAGGGTTGCGGTGACATAGGCGCCGGCGCCCCAGTCGTCGCCGACCGGAATGTCGACGGTGCTGCCGCCGGCCGGCACCGACGCCGTGACCGTCTTCAACAGCTTGTCGGAACCGATGTTGATGAGAAGTTCGCCGGCAAAGTGCGGCGAGACTTTCAGCTTGGCCACTTCGCCGGCGGCATAGGTGTCCTTGTCGAGGGCGATCTCGAGGCCGTCAGGCGTTTCTGTGGTGGTCGACGAAACATACCAGCCGGCATCGAACTCGTAGCTGGTCGCCGGTCCCTCGGGATCCGATGTTTCGACTTCGAGGCGGTACTGGCCCCAGTCGACCGGCACGGAGACCGTTGCGTCGCCGTCGGCGCTGAGGTCGACCTGGCCGTTGGCGATCGACTTGGTGAAGGTGACCGGCTCGTAGTTCCAGGAATTGTTGGAGCGGTACCACTGGTAATTGCGTTCGACCTTGACCAGCGTCCACTGCGCGCCTTTCAGCGCCTCGCGCTTGCCGTCGGGATCGACGGCGATCAGGCTGAACTTGGCTGTGCCGCCCTGCGGCACTTCATTGTCGGCGAAATCCGGGCGGATGCCGATCATATGGCCTTGCGGGCGGATGCCGATGTTGAGCGAACGCTCGATGGCGCGGCCACCGGTTTCGCGCATCCTGACCGTCACCTTGGCGTCGACCAGCTTGGTGGTCGAGGGCAGTTGGTCGACGGAGACCGGGAAGGTCACCTTGCCGTCATCGCCAACCACCGGCAGATCGGCGAGGGGGGTGACCGTGGGTTCGGCCGACTGTTCGTCGGCGAGACCGAAGGAGAACCCTTGGAAACGGTCCCAGTCGCGCGACGTCGACAGCGTCAACTCGCCTTCCAGCGCCAGGCCTGCCGCCGGCGCGCCATAGAGGAAGCGGCCGTCAATGTTGATGTCGGCGGTTTCGCCCTGGGCGATCTCCTGCTTGTCGGCCTTCATGTCGAATTCAATGCGATCCGGCACGAAATCCTCGACCAGGAACATCTGGCTCGCCACCGCCGGCTGCTTGGGATCGGTGTAGATCGACACCGACCATGTGCCGCGCATGGCGTTGGGTGCGAGCGGCAGGTCGACGGCATGGCCGCCGGCCGAGGCGCCGTCGCTGACGATGCGGCGGTCCTCGACGCCGTCGGGGCGCGAGAAGATGAAGGTCAGCGGCAGGTTTTCGACCGCCTTGGCGGCGCCGTCGCGGGCAAGCGCCGCGGCATGAACATCCTCGCCGGCGCGATAGATGCCGCGTTCGGTCCAGGCATAGACGTCAAGCGCACCGGGCGCTGCGCGCCCGGTGACGCCGCGGTCGGACAGGTCGAAGCCGGCCCGGCCCATGTCGAGGAAGACGAAGTCATTGTCGCCCTGCTTGGCCATCAGCACGGCCGGCACCATGCCGCCGTCGCCGCGCGTCAGGCCGGGGTTGAAGACGGCGTGGCCGTCGGCATCCGATGTCGCCGTGCCGAGAACCTCATTGTTCCTGGCAACCAGGGTCAGTTCGGCGCCTGCTATCGGCTTGGCACTGCCCAGCGAACGGGCAAAGACATTCAACCCGTCCTGGCCGGTATAGGTCGACAGGCCGATGTCGGAGACGACGAACCATTGCGTGGCCATCGAATTGTAGTCGTCGCTCTTGTCGTTGACGGCCTGGGCGGTCAGCACATAGACGCCGGGCTTGCGCTGCGGCACCGCCTCGTCGACCGGGAAGGAGGTGGTGACCTCCTTGTTGAGATCATTGGCGATGTCGAGCTGGCCTTGCCAGACCGGCGCGCCCATCTGCTCGGAAATGTTGGAGATGTCATAGCTGTCGAGCTGGTGCAGGAACTGGTAGCCCGACAGAAGCTGGGCCAGCGAGCGGTCGCCGATGCGGTAGAGCTTCATCTCGGCGGCGTTCATGTTGACGGTGACGACCGGGATACCGCGGCGCGCGCCGGCCGGCAGCACGAAGCTGTCGCCGGTGAAGCGGGCGGACGGTGCGCGGTCCTGGACATAGATCGACAGCACCACGGGAGCCGCGGTCACCTCGCCGATGGCCGCCGGCAAGCCGGCGCGGAAGGTGACGTCATAATGCTGGCCGTGCTCCAGCCCTTCGACGCAGATCTGCTTGTCCTTGGCCTCGACGCCCTTGGGCGGCGCGTTGTCGACGGTGACGAACTGCGCGTAGTCGACGCCGGTCTTGACCAGATCCTCGGAGAATTGCGCGCAGATGCGCGGCGCGCTGGTGTCGGCATCGACGGTGTGGTCGATGACGCGGAAACCCTTGCGCGCCTTCAGATCGGCATAGTCGGCCTGGACCGCCGGTGAAGGGTTCAGGGCAAGGCTGGCTTCATAGGCCTGCAGCGCCGGCCGGTAGAGATCGCGCTTGTCGAGGCCGTTGCCGAGCAGCGCCAGCACGTCGGCGCGCGTCTTGGTGGTGCGCAACAGCTTGTAGGCGTTGAAAGCAGCCGAAGTGCCGTTTGCCGGCAAAGTGGAGGCGTCGGAGGTGTTGGCGGCGGGCTGCACGGCCAGCGTTTCACGCGCCAGGTTGAGCCAGAGCTGGCCATCGTCGGGCAGCACCGAGACCGCGGCTTCGTATTTCAGCATGGCGGAGCGATGGTCGCCGGTCAGCACAGCCTGCTCGGCAGCGTTCATCAAGGCGGCCATGCCTTCGGTCGGCTTGTCATAGGCCGGGCCGAGCAGCTTGTTGCGGTACTGCTGGGCCTGATCGGCCATCCAGTTGGGGAAGAAGGCGAGTTCCGGCGGCGCGCCGATGTCGGGATCGCCATCGAGGTTGACGACCTTGCCGGCGACCGCGCCGTTGAACGGCTTCAGCTGGTTGTAGTCGGATTTGAGGAAGCACCATTTGGCTTTGTTGTTGTAGGTGAAGGCGCGGCAGGCCGGGTCGCCCAGACATGTCGTCTTGCACTGGTCGAGCGTGACATTCTGGTCGGACCTGAGATCGAAGCCGAAATAATCGGAATTGTCTGTCGTCGCGATTCGTCGAGCCTCAGCCGCTTGCGCGACACCACCCCAGGCTAAGACATTGGCCCAGGCAAAAAACAGAAGAATCAGGATCGACAGACCACGAGCCGCGCGCATTGCCATAACACCCTCCAGACACTGCTAACGTCCAGGCATGATCAAGCTTCAGTCAAGCTTGTCAACGCAGGGACGCGGCAGGGTTCCGCCTGCCAACGGTTTCCTTTCCGGCCGATGGCCGGTAGTACCTCCATAGGACAGGTGATCACGCTTTCTTGCGGCGACGCAAAAGGTGTGAATTCCAAGCCCGCCCTATTTCAGACAATTGGATTGTGGCCCCTTTACGAGCGCTTCAGAACTTCATTCCAATTTTAGTTTTATAACCTAGGTTGTCTTAATGCCGGCGCATGAAGAGCAGATGTCAGGAGGTCGCGCGCCAGGGCGTGCGCTTCCGCGCGCCCTGCTTTTGGCCATGATGTGCTCGACCGCGCTGCTCGCCGAATCGCGGCCGGCGGCGGCTTTCGAGCTTTTTGGCATCAAGCTGTGGGGATCGTCCAGCGACGAGGATGCCGACATCGTCGATCCGCTGCGCTATGCCGTCACCATCAATGCCCCCGACGCCGACAAGGATCTGGTCAAGAAGCTCGAAAACGCCTCGGCCCTGAAAAGTGACGAGGAGCGTCCGGTTTCCGGCTCACTCGGACTGATGGCCAAGGCACGCAGCGACCGCGAACAACTGGTCGCCGCGCTCTATGCCGACGCCCGCTACGAAGGCGTGGTCACCGTCACCATCGACGGCAAGCCGCTTGACGATTTGCCGCCGGATGCCGAATTCAAGGGGCCGCAGCCGGTTCCGGTGGCCATCGACATTGTCAGCGGGCCGAAATTCACTTTGGGCAATATCCACCTTGAGGGCGACGCAGCTGGGCTGATGAGCGCCGATTATGGCCTGATCGCCGGCGGCGACGCCGGTTCGGGCGCCGTGCTCAAGGCCGAGGCGCTGATCGTGCGGGCGCTGAAGGAGGAGGGCAGGCCGCTGGCCAAGGTGACGGACAGGCAGATCGTCGCCGACCACGCCACTTCGACGCTTGACGTGACGCTGACGGTCGCCGCCGGGCCGGTCGCCGGCTATGGCGACACCACTGTGGAAGGCACCGAGAAGGTCGATCGCGACTTCACCGAATACATGACCGGCCTCAAGCGTGGCCGGCAGTACTCGCCGCAAGAGATCAGCGACGCGCGCGACCGGCTGCTGGCGCTCGAGGTCTTCAACAGCGTGACGTTCAAGGAAGCCGACAAGCTCGATGCCGATGGCAACATTCCGATCGGCGTCCAGGTCAGCGAGCGCAAACCGCGCTATTTCGGCGTCGGCGGCACCTTCTCCAACACCGAGGGGCTGGGCCTGGAAGGCTATTGGGGCCACCGTAACCTGTTCGGGCGAGCCGAGAAGCTGCGCATCGACGGCAAGATCAGCGGCATCGGCAGCAATGATCTCAGCGAGCTCAACTACAATGCCGGCATCATGTTCGAAAAGCCCGGTGTGATCGGGCCGGCATCGAAGTTCTTCGCCAGCGTCAAGACCGTGCTCGAACATCCTGATGCCTATGACCATTTCTCGATCAAAGGCAGCACCGGCCTGTCCTACGAACTGACCAAGAAGCAGACTGTTTCGGCGGAAGTGGCGCTCGACTATTCCCGGATCCACGACGCCTTCGGCAAGCACAAATATCTGATCGCCAGCATTCCGCTGCAATATGTCTACGACAACAGAGACAACCGGCTGAACCCGACCAGCGGCTTCCGGGTGCTGGCCTATGCCGAGCCCAGCTACGACATTTTGAGCGGTGCTGCCTTCCTCAAGCTGAAGGGCGAGGGATCGGCCTATCAGTCGATGGATTCGGCTTCGAAGTTCGTACTGGCCGAACGTGTCGCCATCGGTTCGATCGTCGGCACCAGCCTCGAACACGTGCCGGCCGACCGGCGCTTCTATTCCGGCGGCGGCGGTTCGGTGCGTGGCTACGCCTATCAGGGCATCGGCCCCAAGGATTTCACCGGCCAGCCGATCGGCGGTCTGTCCTTCTTCGAAACCTCGGTCGAGATGCGTATCGCCATCACCGACACGATCGGCATCGTGCCGTTCGTCGATGCCGGCACCGTGTCGACCAAATCGATCCCCGATTTCTCCGACGTCAAGGTCGGCGCCGGCGTCGGCCTGCGCTATGTCACGCCGTTCGGGCCGCTGCGCATCGACGCGGCCGTGCCGCTCAACCGCGATCCGGGCGACCCGCATTTTGGCATCTATGCCGGCATCGGGCAGGCGTTCTGAGCGATGAAGACGGTCTGGCGCATCCTTCGTATTGTCCTCTACACGCTGCTCATTGTGGTCGCGGGAGCGATCGGCGCGCTGGTTGTGCTGACCAAGACCGAGCGCGGCCGCGACAATCTCGCCGGTATCATTTCGCGGCTGGCCTCGAGCGACGACCGCAAGATCACGATCAGCGGCATAGACGGCATCTGGTCCGGGGCCCTCAGTGTCGACCATGTCGTGCTGGAGGACCGCGATGGTGCCTGGCTGGTGGCCCGCAAGGTGGCCATCGACTGGTCGCCGCTGGCGCTGCTGTCGAAGAACTTCAGTGCCGACCGCATCGCGGCCGAGCGCATAGAACTCGCCCGGTTGCCGGTGGCCAGCACGCAACCAGCGCAGAGCAGCGGCACGACGACGCTGCCGGTTTCATTCGATATCAAGCAGATCGACCTGCCCGAGATCGCACTGGGGCGAGACCTTGCCGGCAGCGGCATCGCCGAACTTGCCGCCAAGGGGATGCTGAAGGCCGATGCCGCGCCGCTGGCGGTCGAGACGACGCTCAACGTCACCCGCCATGACGGCAAGCAAGGCAATGTCGACGCCAAAATCCATTTTGCGCCGGCAGACAACAGGCTCGACCTCGACCTGAAGGCCTCGGAGCCGGCAGGCGGCATCATCGCCAATCTGCTCAAGCTGCCCGATGCGCCACCGGTCGACATAATTGTCTCGGGCACGGGACCGCTCGCCAACTGGAACGGCATCGGCACGTTCACAGTCGACGGCAAGATCGTCACCCAGCTGACGGGCCGCCATCAGTTGACCGACAAGGGAAATCACATCGAGGCCAAGGGCGACGGCGATTTCGCCCGCTTCCTGCCGGAGAATTTGAAGCCGCTGTTTGCCGGCAAGACCAGCTTCGATGTCGCGGGTACAGCAACGACCGCCGGTGGTGTCAGTGTCGACCGGGCCAACGTCGACAGCGATGCGGTGCACGGCACCGCTACCGGCATCGTCGATCCTGCCGGCGCCAGCGATCTCTCGGTCGAACTCGCCGCCAAGGGCCCACCTGTGGTGATCAGCGTCGGCAGCAAGGCGCAGCCGATCACGCTGGCGATCAACAAAGCCACCGCCCGCGCCTTCGGCGACGGCAAGGCGCCGATCATCGACATCGGCGCGTCCTTCGTTTCGATCGTCGCCGGCGGCACGCGGCTGGACGATCTGGCGGCGCAGATCCATTCCGACGGTTTCGACATCCAGAACCGCGCCGGGCCGGTCACCGTCAAGCTGGAGGCGGGTGGTCTCAAGACCGACGTGGCGACGCTGGCGCCCTTGATCACCGGCAAGGTCGATGTCGCTCTGGCCGGATCGGTCAGCAAGGATGCCATTGCCATCGACCAGGGCACATTGCGCTCCGATGCGGTCAACGCCTCGCTGACAGCCACCGTGGCGCTTGCCGACCTGTCGATGCAGCTGAAGATGAACGCGGATGCCGTGGCGACGGCCTTTCCGCCGCAGATCGCCTCGGTGCTCGGCGCCCGGGTGAAATTCTCGGCCAGCGCGGCCCGCGATCCGCAGGGATCCTTCGCCGCCAATTCGATCGAGTTCACGTCCGGCACGCTCAGCGCCGCCGGCACGGCCAGCATGCAAGGCACCGACATCCAGGCCGACATCAAGGGCAAACTGGGCGATGTTTCGGTTCTGTCGCCGATGGTCGGCGTGCCGGTTGCCGGCGGTATCGACTTCGCGCTGTCGGCAAGCGGCGCGATGACGGCGCCGGATTTCACGGTCTCCGCCGACAGCGACAGCCTGACCGCCTCGGGCCGCACGGTGAAGACCATCAAGCTGACGGCGAGCGGCAAGGCCGACATTGCCAGCCCCGCAGCCAATGTCTCGCTGACCGGTACCGTCCACGACCAGCCGCTCGACATCAAGGCGGCGCTGGTGACGAGCGAAGGCAAGCGTTCGATCAATGGCTTCCTGGTCTCGCTGGGCGACAACAAGGTCTCGGGCGATCTCGCGCTGGACGACAAGTACATGCCGCTCGGCACGCTGACGCTCGACGCGCCCGCCATCGATCAGCTGGCCGCACTGGCCGGCCAGGCGGTGACGGGCGACATCGACGGCACCATCCGCTTTGCCAAGGAGGGCGACGCGCCCTCCGTCGCCATCGACGCGAAGAGCACGTCGATCGCGCGCGGCGAGGTGACGGCCAAGGCCATCACCGTCAATGCGCTCATTGCCAATTATATCAAGGCGCCGGCGATCGCTGGTTCGATCAAGGCCGACAGCGTCACCTCGGGGACCACCGAAATCGGTGGCATCGGCGTCGACCTGAAGCGCGACGGCGACTGGACCAATTTCACGGGCGGCGCCACCATAGCTGGCATTCCGGCAACCGCTGCCGGCCGGGTGAAGATCGCCGACGGCACGACGAGCGTCGAGATAGCCTCGGGCGCAGCCACTGTTCGCGGCATCAAGGCAGCAATCGCTCAAGTCTCGACGCTAAGCATCGCCAAAGGCACGGCCAGCATCGAAAGACTGGCGCTCGATATCGGCGGCGGTTCGGTGACGCTGTCGGGCACTGCCGGCCAGACGCTCGACCTCGCGGCGCAATTTTCGGCACTGCCGGCGGCGCTGGCCAATGATTTCTCGCCCGGCCTCGATGCCGTGGGCACGCTTGGCGGCACGGCGCAGGTGACCGGGTCGGCGGCCGCCCCCGACGTCCGTTTCAACGCGCAGCTGGCTGGCGTCGAAACCAGTCAGACCCGCCAGGCGGGGCTCGGGGCGCTGGCCGTCGACGCGGCAGGCAGCTACACCATGGCCGGCGGCGTTGTGCTCGATCAAGCGACGCTGACCGGCGACAAGATTTCCGGCAAGGCGACCGGCACCCTCAATCCGAACGGCGCCAGCGATTTTGCGCTCGATCTCATCTCATCCGGCCCCAGCCTGCCCCTGACTGTCGGCAGCGCCGAGAGCCCGGTCAAGATCGAGATCCAGTCCTTGTCGGCAAAGGTGGCGGGCGAGAGCACGCGGGCCCGCCTGGATGTGTCTGCGATCCTACCCTCGATCACCACCAGCCCGGCGAAGGTAGACGGGCTTGCCTTGGCATTGCATTCGGATGCGTTCGATCTCAAGAACCGTGCAGGGCCGGTTTCCGGCACGGTGTCGGTGGACAAGGTCGGTCTCGACAATCCCGCGATCGCACCGCTGATCGCTGGCAAGGTCACGGCCGCACTTAGTGCCCGGCTGACAGCCGACGCGGTCGCCATCGATAGCGGCTCTCTCAAGAGTGATGCGCTGAACAGCCAGGTCGCGGGCCAGGTGTCGCTGCGTGACGGCGCTATAGACCTCAACCTGAAGGCGGATGCCCCATCATCGGCCTTGCCGGCGGCGGCGCGCGGCATGCTTGGCGAACGCGCGCAGATCAGTGCCACGCTGAAGCGCGACCCCAACGGCAGTATCGATATAGGCGGATTGAAGCTGACCTCGGGCGCGCTGACTGCCGACGGGCAGGCGAGCCTTGCTGACAACAAGGTCGCCGCCGACATCAAGGGTGTGCTGAGCGACATCTCGCTGCTGTCGAAGGATGCCAAGGGCGCCATCGCCTTTGCGCTGAACGCACAGGGGCCAGCTGCGGCGCCCGATCTGTCACTGACGGTGGACAGCGACAGGCTGCTGGTGGCATCGCGCGAGATCACCGGGCTGAAGCTGACCGCCACCGGCAAGGCTGATGCCGCCAACCCGGCGGCGAATGTGCAGCTGACCGGCAATGTCGCCGGCCAGGCGCTGCAAGGTAGCGCGGTGCTGGCGACGGCGGACGGCAAGAGCGCCATCAACGGCCTGCTGCTGTCACTGGGCAAGAACAGGATTTCCGGCGATCTGGCGCTGGATGAGAAGTTCGTTCCAGTCGGCACGATCGCGCTGGACCTGCCCGATATTGGCCCGTTGGCGGCACTGGCGCTGGAAAAGGCCGAAGGCGACGTGCGCGGCACGATTGCTTTCTCGAAGAACGGCACCGCACCGCAGGTCGCCATCAAGGCGGCGACAGCATCGATTACGCGCGGCGACCTGCAGGCGAAAGCCGTCTCTATCGATGCACTGGTCGCCAACTATCTGGCAGTACCCGTGATCTCCGGAAAGATCCGCGCCAACACCGTCACGTCGGGCGGCACCGTGATCAGCGGCATCGATGTCGATTTGACGCGTGACGGTGACTGGACCGGCTTCTCCGGCGGCGCAACCGTCAAGGGCATTCCGGCGCAGGCCGCGGGCCGGGTGAAAGTGGCCAACGGCACGACAACCATCGAGCTTGCATCCGGCCAGGCGACCGTTCAGGGCATCAAGGCAGCCATTGCCCAGGCCTCGACCGTCAGCATCGCCAATGGCACGACGACGCTGGACCGGCTGGTGCTCAACCTTGGCGGCGGCACGGCGACGGTGACCGGCAAGGTCGGCACGGCGCTCGACATCAACGCGACGCTGGCGCGGGTGCCGATGTCGCTCGCCAACAGTTTCTCGCCGGGGCTCGACGCCGCCGGCTCGATTTCGGGCACGGTCAAGGTGACGGGTGCGCCGGCGAATCCCGCCGTCGCCTTCAACATCGATGCGGCCGGGGTGCAGACATCGCAGACCCGAGGTGCTGGTGTCGGTGCGGTCAGTGTTTCCTCGTCGGGCACCTTTGCCGGCAACAAGCTGACATTCAATGCCAATGTCAGCGATGGAGCCGGCCTCGGTCTCAAGGGCGGTGGTACCGTAACGACGGCAGGCACGCCGGCGCTGGCGCTCGACTTCAATGGCGCCGTGCCCTTCGGCCTGCTCAGCCAGAAGCTTGCCGCGCAAGGCTTGTCGCTATCGGGCACGGCCAATGTCAACGTGCAGGTGCGCGGTCCCGCGACATCGCCTGTCATCGGCGGCAGCGTGAGCACCTCCGGTGCGCGCCTGGTCGATGCGCGCTCGGGTCTCGCGGTCAACGATCTTGCCGCCGATGTCTCGATCGCCGGCGGCGTCGCCAGGATCAACCGGCTGACGGGAACGCTGTCGACGCGCGGCAGCCTGTCGGCCAGCGGCACGGTCGGGATCAACCCGGCGCAGGGTTTCCCGGCCGACCTGTCGATCAAGCTGGTCGACGGCCGCTATACGGACGGAAGGGTGGTGACCGCCAATCTCGGCGGCGACCTGACGATCAAGGGACCGCTGACATCCGCACCTGTCATTGCCGGCACCGTCAACCTTGCCAAGACCGTGATCACCGTTCCAGATAAATTGCCTGGCTCGCTGGCGGCGCTCGACGTCAAGCACAAGAACGCGCCAGGCGCGGTCAAGGCGCAGGACAAGGCACTGCGGCCGCCGACGACCAGCGGCAAGGGCGGCGGCACCGGCCTCGCGCTTGATGTCACGGTCAACGCGCCGAACCAGATCTTCATCCAGGGCAGGGGCGTCGATGCCGAACTCGGCGGCTCGCTCAAGCTGACCGGCCCGGCCTCGTCGCCGCAAGCGGTCGGCACCTTCACCCTGCAGCGCGGACGGCTGTCGATCCTCGGCAAGCGGCTGACCTTCACCGAAGGCACGGTCGGCTTCTCCGGCTCGCTGGTGCCCTATCTCAACCTGACGGCAACCACGACGACCACCAGCGCCACCGTCACCATCGTGGTGTCGGGCGAGGCGACCAATCCGAAATTCACCTTCTCCTCGGTGCCGGCATTGCCCGAGGACGAGGTGCTGGCGCAATTGATCTTTGGCCGCTCGATGTCGAACCTGTCGCCGTTGCAGATCGCCCAGCTCGCCGAAGCGGCCGGGCAACTGGCCGGCGTCGGCGGTTCGACCTCGCTGCTCGAGAATCTGCGCAGCGCCATCGGCGTCGACGATCTCGACGTCACCACCGACGACAAGGGCGGCACGGCGGTTTCGGCCGGAAAGTATCTCAACGACCGCACCTATGTGACGATCCAGAAGGGCGACAAGCCGGGCTCGGGCAAGGCGACGATCGACCTCAATGTCGGGCGCGGCGTCAAGCTGCGCGGCGAGGCCAACGATGCCGGCGAAGCCAAGGGCGGCATCTTCTACGAGAAGGAATACTGATACTTAAGCGGAATTTTTGGCCCCATGGTGGCTCGATGCTGGCGCTGTCCGAGCCCCAGTAAATGTCTCAGTTTAATCGACTATCGAGATTCCAGAGGAATCCGGCGGGCAGTAGCAATTTTGCGCCAAGACTGTCGTTATCACGCGAACCGCTCCCTCTTCAAAGTTGCACATTCCCTAACATGTTCCCAATCCATGTCGTCTTTGACATCATGGCCTGGATGCGGAATGTTAAAAGGCGGAAAGCCAACAATGGGAGTTAAGTCATGACAATTTACAAGAGTAACGGCGATCGCGTTCCGGACCACATCCTGGCCATGGCCGAAGAAGCCAAGGCAGGCAAGGTCGATCGCCGCGAATTCCTGGCCATGGCCAGCGTCTTCGGTGCGTCGACGGCAATGGCTTACGGCTTGCTCGGCCTCGCCGATCCGACGCCGGCGAAGGCCGAAGAGGTGAAGGGCAAGAAGGGCGGCACGCTGAAGATCGCCCAGTGGATCAAGGATCCCAAGGACCCGCGCAAGGCCGACTGGTCTGAAATCGCCAATGCCGAGCGCCAGGCGCTCGAGCCGTTGGTCAAGTACACATCCGAATACACGTTCCGCCCCTATCTGCTGGAGAGCTGGGACGTCAACGACGACGCCACGCAGTACACGCTGCACGTGCGCAAGGGCGTCACCTGGTCGAATGGCGATGCCTTCACCGCCGCCGACGTCGTCTTCAACCTCAAGCGTTGGGCCGACAAGAAAGCCGAAGGCAATTCGATGCCTGGCCGTCTCGGCTCGCTGGTCAAGGACGACAAGCTCGACGAAAGCGCCGTGACCATGCCTGACGATCACACGGTGGTGCTGAAGCTCACCAAGCCTGACATCGCGCTGATCCCGAACATGTGCGACTACCCCGGCCTGATCGTCCACAAGAGCTTCGACGAGAAGGGCGGCGATTTCAAATCCTGCCCGATCGGCACCGGCCCGTTCGAACTCGTCTCCTACGATGTCGGCCAGAAAGTGGTCTATAAGCGCCGCACCGACGACAAGTGGTGGGACGGCGAAGTGTTCCTCGATGGCCTGGAATTCATCGACTACGGCACCGATCCGGCGGCCATGGTCAGTGCTTTCGAAGCCGGCGAAGTGCACACCAATTTCGAGACCTCGGCCGACTACGTGTCGATCCTCGACGGCATGGACCTGGTCAAGTCGGAGATCGTCACGGCGTCGACCATCGTCTGCCGCACCAACGTCAACAACAAGCCCTATGGCGACCAAAAGGTGCGCAACGCGCTGCAGCTTGGCGTCGACAACAATGTCGTCCTCCAGCTTGGCTACGGCAATGCCGGCTCGGTCGCCGAAAACCACCATGTCTGCTCGATCCATCCGGAATATTACGAGCTGCCCAAGATTGCCCGTGATCCGGCCAAGGCGAAGGCGCTGATGGCGGAAGCCGGCCAGGCCGACTTCGAACACGAGCTGATCACCGTCGACGAGGATTGGCACAAGAACACCGGCGATGCGATCGCCGCCCAGCTGCGCGACGCCGGTATCAAGGTTAAGCGCACCGTTCTGCCGGGTTCGACGTTCTGGAACGACTGGACGAAGTATCCGCTGTCGATGACCAACTGGAACATGCGCCCCCTCGGCGTTCAGGTCCTGGCCATCGCCTACCGCACCGGCGAGGCCTGGAATGAGGCCGGCTGGTCGAATCCGGACTGGGATGCCAAGCTCAATGCGGCGCTCGCCGTTGCAGACGCCGCCAAGCGCAAGGAAATGATGAAGGACATCGAGCAGATCCTGCAGGATTCCGGCATCCTGATCCAGCCGTACTGGCGCAAGCTCTACAGCCACTCGGTCAAGGCGGTGCAGAACTACAAGATGCACCCGACCTTCGAGCGCGACTACGGCAAGGTCTGGCTCGACCAGGCTTGATCGCATCGACATGGGGAAGGGGCGTCGCCCCTTTCCCTCGCCCGTTGCATCGTCCGTCCCTGTTGGTCCGCGCTTTCTCAAAAAAGTTGCGGACTCGCGGGCAAGGTCATGCAACAAAAACAGGGTTGATCGCATCCGAAGGCCTGTTTGACAGCCAGCCCCGCCGGTCACGGCAGGGTTGGTTTTCATAGCCGGCTCAAACCCCAACCCATCGGCAGGGGGCCGCCATGCTTTCCTTCGTTATCAGGCGTCTTGGCACCATGGCATTGACGATGCTGTGCCTGACCATGGTCGTCTTCTTCCTGATCAACCTCGAACCCAATCTGAAGAAGCTGGCGATCAGCCAGACCGAAATGCACACGTCGGCCGAGCAGCTCGAGAGCTGGCTGGTCAACCATGGCTACCGGCAGAACTTCTTTGTCCGCTATGGGCAGTGGCTGGGCCTCGTGCCCAAGCAGCCGGTGACCGACCCGGCGACCGGCAAGCCGGCGCAGCGTTTCTCCTTCTGCAACGACCCGCTCGTGTCGACCTTCTCCGGTGTTCTCGAAGGCGACTTCGGCTGCTCGACCAAGTTCAAGGCAACCGTCGCCTCGAAACTGTTTCCCGCGCTCGGCGCCACCGGCATCCTGATGTTCTGGGTGCTGGCGGTGATGGTGCCGATCTCGCTGCTGATCGGCATTCTCGCCGGCATGCGCGAGGGGTCGCGAACCGACCGCGTGCTGTCGGTGGCCTCGATCGCCTCGACGGCGACGCCTGAATATGTGTCGGGCGTCATCTTCACCGTCATCTTCGCCTCATGGCTCGGCTGGCTGAACGGCTCGGCGGCCTCGGCCAGCCAGGGCATCACTTTCTACAATTTCACGCTTCCGGTGATGACGCTGGCGATCTACGGCATCGGCTACATCGCCCGCATGACGCGCGCTTCGATGGTCGAAGTGATGACGCAGCAATATATCCGCACCGCTCGATTGAAGGGTCTCTCCTTCGGCAGCGTGGTGGTCAAACATGCGTTGCGCAACGCGCTGATCGCGCCGTTCACCGTCATCATGCTGCAGTTTCCCTGGCTGCTCACCGGCGTCGTCATCGTCGAGGTGATGTTCCGCTACCAGGGGTTCGGCTACACGCTGGTCGAGGCGGCCGGTAACAACGACATCGACCTTTTGCTCGGCTGCTCGCTGGTCTCGGTGTTCATCGTCTTGATCACGCAGCTCATTTCGGATGTCGGCTACGCGTTTCTCAATCCGCGTATCAGAGTTCAGTAGGGGGCGAAGCGGATGCCGGTTCAATATATCAGTGGCTTCACCGTCGTTCTCGAAGTGCTGTCGCGCTTCTGGCCGGTCTGGATCGCGCTCGTCATCGTCATGGGGACGAGCTTCGCCTACAAGAAGAAGCTGGCGCTCTACGGCCAGCTCTTCGACAGCGGCGTCGGTATCGTCGGCGTCGGCATCTGTCTGTTCTGGCTGTTCACGGCGATCTTCGCCGCGACCATCTCGCCCTTCGATCCGCTGGCCCAGATTCCCATCATGAAGGATGTGCTGCCGGGCGCCGTCGAACCGCAATCGGGGCTGACCTATCTGTTCGGCGGCGACAAGCTGGCGCGCGACGTGTTTTCGCGCATGGTCTATGGCAGCCAGATCGTGCTGATCATCGCGCCTGCCGCAACCGGCTTCGCGCTGATGGTCGGCATCACGCTCGGCCTGCCCGCGGGCTATTACGGCGGCAAGATCGACACCGTGCTGTCGTTCCTGGCCAACCTTGTGCTCGCCTTCCCGGTGATCCTGCTGTTCTACCTGCTGGTGACGCCGGGCATCATGGACACGCCGATCCCCTATGGCATGGCCGGCGTCTTCTTCCTGTTCCCGATCATCTTCTTCAGCGTGCTGTTCTGGACGCGCTACAAGAACCGGCCCGACCGACTCTACATCCTGCTCGGCATCACCCTGATCCTCGGCGGCTGGATCTACCTCGGCCTTGTGTTCGACAGGGACCCGCTGCACATCGTCCATATCGATCCCAACCAGCTCAACATCTTCGTGGCGGTGGTGTTCGCCTCCAGCCCCGGCGTGTTCCGCATCGTGCGTGGCCTGGTGATGGACATCAAGACGCGCGACTATGTGGCGGCGGCGCAGACGCGCGGTGAATCGCCCTGGTACATCATGCTGTGGGAGATCCTGCCCAATGCGCGCGGTCCGCTGATCGTCGATGCCTGCCTGCGTATCGGCTACACCACGATCCTGCTCGGCACGCTCGGTTATTTCGGCCTTGGCCTGGCGCCGGAAAGTCCAGACTGGGGCACCGCGATCAAGGACGCGAGCCGCCTGCTGCGTTCCTTCATCCATCCGGCGCTGCCGCCGACGATCGCGCTGATGTCGTTCGTGCTGGGCTTGAACCTGCTCGCCGACTCGCTGCGCGAACAATCGATGAAAGATTGATTGACGGGCTTCGGCCCGCATCTGGTAAAATTGGATTGGAGCGACCCATGAACGAGGCAGTTCGAAATCCCGCCAAGCCGGCCAATGGGCCTATCATCGAGATCGAGAACCTGTCGATCTCCTTCTTCACCCGCAAGGGCGAGATCCCGGCCGTCATGGATTTTTCCTGCACTGTGATGCCGGGCGAGGCGATGGGTATCGTCGGCGAATCCGGCTGCGGCAAGTCGACCGTGTCGCTCGGCATCATGCGCGACCTGTCCAACATCGGGAAGATCGTCGGCGGCAAGATCAAGTTCCAGGGCAAGGACATGGGCGAGCTCTCCGACGAGGAGTTGCGCTCCATTCGCGGCAACAAGATCGCGATGATCTACCAGGAGCCGATGGCGAGCCTCAACCCGGCGATGAAGGTCGGCCAGCAATTGATGGAAGTGCCGCTGATCCACGACAAGGTGTCGAAGGAAGAGGCCTACAAGCGCGCACTCGACATGGTGCGCTCGGTCAAGCTGCCCGATCCCGAGCGCATGATGCGCTCCTATCCGCACCAGCTTTCGGGTGGCCAGCAGCAGCGCATCGTCATTGCCATGGCGCTGCTGTCGAAGCCGGCGCTGCTTTTGCTCGACGAGCCGACGACGGCGCTCGACGTGACGGTCGAGGCGGGCATTGTCGACCTGGTCAAGGGGCTCGGCGAAAAGTTCGGCACATCGATGATCTTTGTCTCGCACAATCTCGGCCTGATCCTGGAAACCTGCGACCGCATCACGGTGATGTATTCGGGCGAAGCGGTCGAGACCGGCAAGATCAAGGACGTGTTCGACCGGATGCGCCATCCCTATACGCAAGGGCTGTTCCGCTCGATCCCGCTGCCGGGCGCCGATAAGAATTCACGGCCGCTGATCTCCATCCCCGGACAATTGCCGCTGCCGCATGAGCGGCCCAAGGGCTGCAATTTCGGCCCGCGCTGCCACCATTTCGTCGAGGGCGTCTGCAACGCCGCCGAAATCCCGATGATCGAGGTCGCTGGGCACGAAGGCCATTTCTCGCGCTGCGTGCGCTTCAACGAGATCGACTGGGAAGCGCTGCCGCCCGGCGCCAAGAAAGTCAATGAGCGCGTCGTGCCCGGCGCACCGGTGCTCAAGATCGAAGACCTCAGAAAATACTACAAGGTCGGCGGCAGCGAGGTGTTCGGCTCGAGCGAGGGCCGCGTCGTCAAGGCCAACGAGACGATCTCGTTCATGGCGCGCGAATCCGAGACAGTCGCCATCGTCGGCGAATCCGGCTGCGGAAAGTCGACGCTGGCCAAGGTGCTGCTCGGGCTGGAGACGGCAAGTGCCGGCACGGTGACGCTGGGCAATAAGGAAATCCAGTCGACCGGTATCGAGAAACGCAGCGTTGAAACCGTATCGTCGATACAGATGGTGTTCCAGAACCCGTTCGACACGCTCAATCCCAGCCATTCGGTCGGTTCGCAGATCATCCGTACGCTGGAGAAGTTCAATGTCGGCAAGACGGTTGCCGATCGCCGCAAGCGCATGCTGGAACTGCTCGACCTGGTGAAGCTGCCAAGGGCGTTCGAGACCCGCAAGCCGCGCCAGCTTTCGGGCGGCCAGAAGCAGCGCATCGGCGTGGCGCGGGCCTTTGCCGGCGACGCCAAGGTGGTGGTGGCCGATGAGCCGGTGTCGGCGCTCGACGTGTCGGTGCAGGCGGCGGTGACCGAACTGCTGATGGACATCCAGCGCAAGAACAAGACGACGATGCTGTTCATCAGCCACGATCTGTCCGTCGTGCGCTACATCGCCGACCGCGTCGTCGTCATGTATCTCGGCTATATCGTCGAGCAAGGCACGACCGACCAGATCTTCGCGCCGCCCTATCACCCCTATACCGAGGCACTGCTGTCGGCGATCCCGATCGCCGACACCAGCGTGGTGAAGCGCCACATCGTGCTGGAAGGCGACATCCCGTCGGCGATGAACCCGCCCTCGGGCTGTCCGTTCCAGACCCGCTGCGGCTACAAGAAGCTGGTGCCGGACAATCTGTGCGAGACCAAGGTGCCGCCGGTCAAGCATCTCGGCGACGGCCATATGAGCCTGTGCTGGCTCTCCGACGACGTGTTGGCCAAGATGGAGCCGGTGATCAAGTTCGACAAGGAACACGCGGCAAATGAGGGTGTGCCGGAAGACGCGCCGCATGTGACGGATACAGGCCCGACTGCCACCCCACCGAAGCGTCCGCGCGGCAAAAAGCCGAGCTGACGGTCGGAAGGTCGAGATCAGTGATGCGGAGCGTTCAGTTGCCGCACTCACTCAGTTGCTGCGCATAGTCCCGCGACATCTTTTCGGTGGCGCGGGCATAGCCCTGCACTCCGGCGTCGCCGCGGTTGCCGCGGCCATAGGCGGTCCAGCCGAGATAGTAGGCAAGGTAGAGATTGTAGGTGTCGTTGCGGGCGACGCCGTACGTGTCAGCGGTCTTGGAATGATACCAGCCGACGAAATCGACCGCATCGGCGAATTTCGTCCGCCGCGCTGCCCAGTTGCCGGTCTCGCGCTGATATTGCGACCAGGTGCCGTCCAGTGCCTGCGAGAAGCCGGTGGCCGTCGAGACATGCTTCCACGGAATGAAGCCGAGCAGCTTGGTGCGTGGCGGCCGGGCATTGCTCTTGAAGCCGGATTCCTTGCGCACCGTTGCCATCAGCACGGGAACGGGGATGCTGTATTTCTGCTGGGTGCGCTCGGCGGCCGACTGCCAGTTGTCGAACCAGCCGTCATTCTGGTCGAAGACGGCGCAGACATTGTTGATGTGATTGGGCGGCGTGGCGCAGGCTGAAAGCGCCAGGAGCACGCAAACCGCACCAATTTTACTAAAACTCGAACTACGCATTGGCAGAGCAATAGGCCGAAATCATAAAGGGAATCTTGCAGCGTCCGTTAACGCTTGGCCGGAGCAGTCCCTTCAGGAAATCCCGCGCCCGCAATCCGACATATTTTGTCGCTTTTTCTAAACAGATATTGCAGAAATGCCGCCGTGGCTAAAATCACGCCCGCAAACGGCGTATTTCTGACAGCTTGCCTGGTTTGCCGGGGCTTTGATGCCAGGCATGAACGAACCAAGACGCAAACGCGGCGCCGAGCGCACCAGCAACAGGGGCCCGTCGGCCATCCCGCAACTGCCGCTCAGGCGGGTGACAAATCCCTATCCGCCGATGGCCATGCTCTCGCCCGACCAGATCGAGCAGATCCACCAGGCTTCGATGCACATCTTGGAGAATTTCGGCATCGAGGTGATGAGCCCGCGGGCGCTGTGGCTGTTCGAGAAGGCAGGCGCCAGCGTCGATCATGCCTCGGCGAATGTCCGTATTGATCGCGGCCTGGTCGAAGACGCGCTGAAGACCACCCAGTCCAGCTATGTATTGACGCCGCGCAACCCGGCCAACGCGGTTCATCTCGGCGGCAACACCATCAATTTCACGCTCGTTGCCGGGCCGCCCAATGTGCACGACATGGAGCGCGGCCGCCGCGCCGGCAATTTGCGCGATTATTCGGATCTCACCCGGCTGGCGCAGCATTTCAACTGCATCCACATGCTCGGCAACCAGGTCTGCGCGCCGGTGGAACTGCCGGCCAACTCCCGCCATCTCGACACCTATTTCACCAACCTGACGCTCACCGACAAGAGTTTCCATGTCTCGGCGATCGGCCGGGGCAGGGCACTGGACGGCATCGAGATGATGGCCATCGCACGTGGGCTGACGCTCGACCAGATGCGCGACGATCCCGGCATCACCACCATCATCTCGGTCAACTCACCGCGCCGCTTCGACGAGATGATGGCCGAAGGGCTGATGACGATGGCCGAGTTCGGCCAGTCGGTGGCGGTGACGCCGTTCACGCTGATGGGAGCGATGAGCCCGGTGACGCTGGCCGGGGCGCTGGCGCAGCAGAATGCCGAGGCGCTGTTCGGCGTCGTGCTGACGCAGCTGGTGCGGCCCGGCGCGCCGGTGATGTATGGCGCCTTCACCTCCAATGTCGACATGAAGTCGGGCGCGCCGGCCTTCGGCACGCCCGAGAATACCAAGGCCAACATAGCGTCGGGGCAACTGGCGCGGCGCTACGGGCTTCCGTACCGCACGACGCCGGGCTCGGCTTCCAACGCCGCCGATGCGCAAGGCGCCTATGAGACGCTGATGGCGCTGTGGGGCGCGGTGCTCGGCCATGGCAATCTCGTCTACCACGCCGCCGGCTGGCAGGAGGGCGGGCTGACGGCGTCGTTCGAAAAACTCATCATCGACGTCGAGATGATCCAGCACATGATGGAGTTTCTGCGCCCGATCGAGGTCAACGAGGCGGAACTTGCCGTCGAGGCGCTGGGCGCCGTGCCGACCGGCGGGCATTTCTTCGGCGAACCGCACACGCTGGAGCGCTACGCCACCGCCTTCTACCAGCCGATGCTGTCCAACTGGCAGAATTACGAGGCCTGGCAGGAGGCCGGCGGGCTCGACGCCACGGCGCGCGCGACGCGACTGTGGAAGAAGGCGCTGGAGGACTATGTCGAGCCGGTGATGGATATCGCCGTGCGCGAGGCGCTGGAGGCTTACATGGCCAAGCGCAAGGAAGCGATCGGGCAGGGCGAGCCGTGATGCCTCGCAGCTTGAATCCATTCACCCATCCAACTCACTGATATCAGAGAAGAATCCATGAAATCGCATGCGAAGGTCGTGGTCATTGGCGGTGGCGTCGTCGGGTGCTCCGTGCTGTTCCATCTTGCCCGCCATGGTTGGACCGATGTTGTCCTGCTGGAGCGCGACGAACTGACATCCGGCTCGACCTGGCACGCGGCCGGCGGCATGCACACCATCAACGGTGACCCCAACGTCGCCAAGCTGCAGAAATACACGATTAGCCTCTACAAGGAGATCGAGGAGCTTTCCGGCCAGGCGACCGGCGTGCATCTGACCGGAGGTGTGCTGCTGGCGGCGACCGAGGCGCGGCTCGACTGGCTGCGCGGTGTTGTTGCCAAGGGCCGCTATCTCGGCATCGAGCTCGAGGAGATCTCACCCAACGAAGCGGCCGAACTCATGCCGCTGCTCGATCCCAAGCAGTTCGTTGGCGCCGTCAGGAACAAGGAGGACGGCCATCTCGATCCGTCGGGCGTCACCCATGCCTATGCCAAGGCCGCACGGAAGTTGGGCGCCGAGGTCGAGCGCTTCACCAAGGTCGAGGACATCGTGCGGCGCGCCGACGGGCTGTGGCGGGTCATCACCAACAAGGGCGAGGTGGTGGCCGAGCATGTCGTCAATGCCGGCGGCCTGTGGGCACGCGAGGTCGGCCGCATGGTTGGCCTCGAACTGCCAGTGCTGGCGATGGAGCACATGTACCTGATCACCGAGGATATGCCGGAGGTAGCCGCCTGGAACGCCAAGACCGGCACGGAGATCATCCACGCGGTCGATTTCGACGGCGAGCTCTATCTGCGCCAGGAGCGCGGCGGCATGCTGATGGGCACCTATGAGAAGGCCAACAAGCCGTGGTCCGAATACCAGACGCCGTGGAATTTCGGCCATGAATTGCTGGCGCCCGACATCGACCGCATCGCGCCGTCGCTGGAGGTTGGGTTCCGGCATTTCCCGGCCTTCCAGAACACCGGCATCAAGCAGATCATCAACGGCCCTTTCACCTTCGCGCCGGACGGCAACCCGCTGGTCGGGCCGGTGCGCGGGCTGCCTGGATTCTGGGTCGCCTGCGGCGTCATGGCCGGTTTTTCGCAGGGCGGCGGCGTCGGCCTGGCGCTGTCCAACTGGATGATCGAGGGCGATCCCGGCGCCGACATCTGGGCGATGGATGTCGCGCGCTACGGCGACTGGGCGACGATGGCCTACACCAACGCCAAGGTGCGCGAGAATTATTCCAGACGCTTTTCGATCCGCTTCCCCAATGAGGAGCTGCCCGCCGGGCGGCCGCTGAAGACGACGCCGATCTACGACCTGCTGTCGGCCAAGGGTGCGCAATGGGGCGTTGCTTACGGGCTGGAGGTGCCGCTCTGGTACGCGCCGGAGGGCGTCAAGGACGAGTTCTCCTGGCGTCGCTCGAGCGACTTCACCCAGGTCGCCAAGGAGGTTGCGACCGTTCGTGACGGCGTCGGCCTGTCCGAGATTTCGAGCTTCGCCAAATACAAGGTGACGGGCGAGGGGGCGGCCGCCTGGCTCGACCGGATGCTTGCCTGCAAGCTGCCGAAGCCCGGCCGCATGACGCTGGCGCCTATGCTGAAGGAAGATGGCAGGCTGATCGGCGACTTCACGCTGGCCAATCTTGCCCCTCTTGATCGAGATGGGGAAGGCTGGTTCCTCGCCGGTTCGGGCATCGCTGAGCAATACCATATGCGCTGGTTCGAAAAGCACCTGCCTGATGATGGTTCGGTGCGCATCGAGGCACTGGGCGCGAAGCTCACCGGCCTGTCGATCGCCGGGCCGAAGGCGCGCGATGTGCTGGCAAAGGCCACACGCTCGGATGTCTCCAATACGGCATTTCCATTCATGGCCATTGGCAGGATGGATATCGGCATGGCGCCGTGCCTGGTCGGCCGCGTCAGCTACACCGGCGATCTCGGCTACGAGATGTGGGTAGCGCCGGAGTATCAGCGCGCCGCCTTCCAGGCCCTGATGGCTGCGGGCGAGGAATTCGGCATCGGCCTGTTCGGCTCGCGTGCGCTCAACGCGCTGCGGCTGGAGAAGAACTACGGCTCATGGGCGCGCGAATACCGGCCGATCTACGGGCCGCTGGAAGCCGGGCTCGACCGCTTCGTCGCCTATGGCAAGGACGCCGACTTCATCGGCAAGGCCGCGGCTCTCGCCGAGCGCAAGCAGGGCGGCAAATTGCGCCTGCGTGCCTTCATCGTCGAGGCCGACGACGCCGATGTCATCGGCGACGAGCCGATCTGGTTCGATGGTGCGGTGCGCGGCTGGGTGACCTCGGGCGGCTATGCGCATCACTCGAAGAAATCCGTCGCCGTCGGCTACGTGCCGAAGGAGATCGCCGATGAGAGCGACGGCTTCGAGATCGAGTTGCTGGGCAAACGCCATGCGGCGCGCATGCAGCCGGCGCCGCTGTTCGACGCCAATTTCGAAAGGATGCGCGCCTGAAGCCTAGGCGCGCATTATTCAAATTATCAAGGTGCTACGTGCTGCGGCGGTTGTCCAGCGCGAAGGCGCCGGCGCCGGCAAAGAACAGATAAAGGAAGATGAAGCAGAACGAGATTGCCAAATCGCCGCCGTTGTTGACCGGGAAGAAGTCGCGCGGCATGTGCGCCATGAAATACGCGATCGCCATTTCGCCGGCCAGAAGGAACGCGACAGGCCGGGTGAACAGGCCCAGCGCCAGCAGAATGCCGCCGGCGAATTCGAGAATTCCAGCGGCGATCGTCAACCCAGTGAGCGCATGGGGTTGGTCGCTGACAGGAAAATTGAACAATTTCTGGGTGCCGTGTTCGATGAATTGCAGCGCGGTCACGATGCGCAGCACGCCCAGGGCTTGCGGCTGGTATTTGGCGAGGCTTTCGAAAAGCTTCATCTAAAACTCCGTTTAGCCTCGCGGACCGGCCATAGATTATCGCCCGGAAATGGACCATTCACTTCCCATGGTCCGCCATCAACAATCGGTGACCGGAAATGTTCCCGCCCTGACCCTTCATATTTTTCTCGTCAAGGTTGCATTTGTATCGCAATGGTTGTATCGATGGATGGCTATTCCGAACATGTGGGTTCCCTTTGCCATGAAAAAACTCTTCATCAGCCTGTTCGCTATCCTTGCAAGTACCAGCTTCGCCATAGCCGAGGAGGCCGGCTGTGAGGCCTTCAAATGGCCGGTGACGCGGGAACAGGCGCTGTTTGCCGCCGCCCCGGCAACACCGTCGGGAGCAACGCTGGCGGTGGGCGCTGCCGCGGATCTGGCACTTGTGCCGGTGGAGAAGGCCGGCTTCGCACTGGCACCCGAACGTGCCCCGGCCTCGGACACGTTTGGCGCCGTCGCCAGCGTGGAAGTGCCGCCTGAGGGAGCCATCCAGATAAGTCTGTCAGGCGAGGCCTGGGTCGATGTTATTCAGGATGGCCACGCCATCAAGTCGGCGGGCTATAGCGGCGTGAAAACCTGCCCCGGCATCCGCAAGAGCGTGCGCTTCAAGCTTGCGCCCGGCCCGGCCACCGTCCAGTTCAGCGGTGCGAAAAAGGCGGACCTGAAGGTCGCGGTGCTGGCGCCGGAATAAATCGGTCGCCAAGCAGAGGAATACAGCCCTTCATCGGTGGTGCGATGAAGGGCCGGCGCTTTGTACCAGCGGTGTTTATCGCCGTCAGCGGACCGGCGCCATCAAGGCGAAGTGTGCGCCTTGCGGGTCCTGGCACTGCACGACCCAACTGCCGCCGGGGACCTCCATCGGCCCCATCAGGATCTTGCCGCCATTGTCGGTCACCCGTTTGGCCGCCGCATCGATGGCCGGAACATTGAAGTAGAACTGCCAGACCGGCACGGGGATCTGCTGCGGCTTGTTCATGATGCCGCCGCCGGATTCGGGGCCGGCCGTGAAGGTCTGGTAGGTGCCCATCGGGCCCATGTCGAAATCGCCGGCATCGACCCAGCCGAACTGCTTGGAATAGAAATCGAACGCGGCCTTCCAGTCACTTGTGTAAAGCTCGTGCCAGCCGATATGGCCCGGCGTGCTGGCCGGCACGACAGGCTGGTCCGGACCGTTCGGCTGCAGGAACATGAAGGTCGCGCCCTGCGGATCGGCGACGACGGCAAAGCGGCCGACGCCGGGAATGTCGTCGGGCTGGCGATGAACGGTGCCGCCGGCTTCCTCCAGTGATGCCGTTGCGGCATCGACATCCTTGGTGTGGATATAGCCGAGCCAGGCGGGCGGCATGCCCATCTTGGCGGCATCCTCGGGCATCGTCATCAGGCCGCCGACGCCACGTTCGCCGACATTCATGACGACATAGCGCGGCATGCCGGGCGCCACGTCGAAAGGCTGCGCCGTCCAGCCAACCACCTTGGGGTAGAACGCCTCGGCGGCGTCGAGATCTGATGTCATCAACTCGTACCAGAAGAAGGGCATGGGGGATTTTGGCATTTCGGTCTCCTCACCTTTCATGCATCGATCGTCGTCCAATCCATCCTAGGACGATCTTCACGACAGAAATCCGACAGCCGCCCGGACAATAATGGTCGAACGCAACAAGCGTTCCCCGGTTGCGCGCCCCGCGGTTTTCGATTTCTCTGCGGTGATGAGGGGTTGTCGTTCATGCGCTTGATGTCGCTCACGCCCGAGCTTGTCGCACTGTGCCATCGGGAAGAGGCCGATCCCGGTCCGGACCCGAGCTGGACGGAGTTGAACGACGAGGATTTCCGGGCCCTTGCCTTGCGGCTGTCCGATGAAGCCGACGAGGGCCCGCTATGGGTGTTCGCTTACGGATCGCTGATCTGGAAGCCGGAATTCGAATCGGTCGAGCAACAGCTCGCCACCGCCTTTGGCTGGCACCGTTCTTTCTGCCTCGACATGGTGCGTTGGCGCGGCAGCGCCGAACAGCCGGGTTTGATGATGGCGCTCGAACGCGGCGGACGCTGCAAGGGGGTGATCTATCGCTTGCCGGAGGGCGAAAAGCCGGCCCAGATCGAAAGGCTGCTGCGGCGCGAGATCAGCGACCATGAAAGTGTCGATACGGTCAGGTGGCTGCCGGTGCATACGCCGCAAGGAGCACTGCGCGCGCTTGGCTTCTGGGTCGGCGTGAAGGGCAGGGGAACGTCGCTGAACCAGCCGCTGGACAAGGTGGCGAGCGTGCTGGCCAGAGCCTGCGGGCATATCGGCTCCGGCGCCGAATATCTCTACAACACAGTCAGCCACCTCGAAGCGTTCGGCATCCACGACCGCAACCTGTGGCGATTGCAGCAACTGGTCGCGGAGGAGGTCCGGGCTATCCATGGCCACGGACTTGAGCCCGCCCATTCGCTCCCGCTGCAAACGCAACCGCAGTCGCAATAACATGAGTGAAAAAATCATGTTATTGTCCAGCCTTTTCAGGGGCTTGCGTCGAAAATTGACCAATTGATAAAAAAATAAAACGTGCTAGCCTTCCCCAAAACAAAACATGGGGAACTGACGATGCCAGAAGGCCAATTCAGGGAAGGCATTGCAGGCGGCAGGCTCTCGGCCGACCAGTATGCGGACAATTTTTCCGACCTGCACCCGCCGCTCGATCATCACGAGGCGCTGGTCGAATCCGACCGCTGCTATTTCTGCTACGACGCGCCGTGCATGAATGCATGCCCGACCTCGATCGACATTCCGCTGTTCATCCGCCAGATCTCGACCGGCAATCCGATCGGTTCGGCCAAGACCATCTTCGACCAGAACATCCTGGGCGGCATGTGCGCGCGCGTCTGCCCGACCGAGACGCTGTGCGAAGAAGTCTGCGTGCGCGAGGTGGCGGAAGGCAAGCCGGTGCAGATCGGCCGCTTGCAGCGCTATGCCACCGATGTCGCCATGGGCGAGAACAAGCAGTTTTATCCGCGCGCCGAGCCGACCGGGAAGACGGTCGCCGTGGTCGGCGCCGGCCCGGCCGGGCTTGCCGCCGCGCATCGGCTCGCCCGCCATGGCCATGACGTGACCATCCTCGAAGCGCGGCCGAAGGCCGGCGGCCTCAACGAATACGGCATCGCCGCCTACAAGAGCGTCGACAATTTCGCCCAGGCCGAAGTCGATTACGTGACCGCGATCGGCGGCATCGACATCCAGAACGGCAAGGCGCTCGGCAGCGACTACCAGCTGTCCGACCTGATCCGCAATTACGACGCGGTGTTTCTCGGCATGGGGCTTGGCGGCGTCAATGCGCTGCGCGCCGATGGCGAGGACGCCGACGGCGTCATCAATGCGGTCGAGTTCATTGCCGAACTGCGCCAGGCCAGTGACCTTTCCGGCCTGCCGGTTGGCCGCCGCGTCGTCGTCATCGGCGGCGGCATGACCGCCATCGACGCCGCCGTGCAGTCGAAACTGCTTGGCGCCGAGGAGGTGACGATCTGCTATCGGCGCGGCCAGGAGCACATGAACGCTTCCGGGTTCGAACAGGATCTGGCCGCCGCCAATGGCGTCACCATCCGCCACTGGCTGCAGCCGAAGCGGGTGATCGCCGAGGGCGGCAAGGTGTCGGCCATCGAGCTCGAATACACCGCCCTGAACGGCGACAAGCTTGCCGGCACCGGTGAGCGGCTTACGCTCGTTGCCGACCAGGTGTTCAAGGCGATTGGCCAGAGTTTTGTGCCGGCCGCACTCAACGGCAGCGGCGCCTCCATCGACCTCGAAGCCGGCCGCATCAAGGTCGATGCGGAAGGACGCACCTCGCTGGCGAAGGTCTGGGCCGGCGGCGACTGCATCTTCGGCGGCGACGACCTGACCGTCTCGGCCGTGGCGCAAGGCCGCGACGCGGCGGAGAGCATCAACAGGAGTCTGACGCAGGGATAAGGATCATGGCCACGGTGGAACCGGGCATCGCCCGTCACTACGACATATCGGGTCTGGAGCAGCGGATCCTTGCCGCGCTCGCCGATACCGGCGTGGAAATTGCCCATCTGCGTGCCGGCGATCTCGAAGCGGTCGACGAATTCCATATTGGCGGTGTCGCCGCCACCAGGGAACTCATCGATCAGATGGGGTTGAAGCCAGGGGCCGAGCTTCTCGATATCGGATCCGGTGTCGGCGGTCCGGCCCGCTTTGTCGCGAACAGCATCGGCGCCGATGTTACCGGCATCGACCTGACGCAAAGCTATGTCGATATCGCCACCAGCCTGTCGAAGCGAACCGGATTGGCCGACAAGACGCGCTTCGTGCAAGGCAGCGCGCTGGACATGCCATTCGCCGATGCCAGCTTCGATGCGGCAATGATCCTGCATGTCGGCATGAACCTTCCCGACAAGCCGAAGCTGATGAGCGAGGCTGCCCGCGTGTTGCGGTCGGGCGGTGTCTTCGCCGTCTACGATGTCATGCGGCTGAAGGACGGAGCGCTGACCTATCCGTTGCCATGGGCGTCCGATGAAACCATGTCCTTCGTCGCTACGCCGGACGACTATCGCTCGGCGGCAGTCGCCGCGGGGTTCTCGGTGACCGCTGAACGGCCACGCGGCGCTTTTGCCGTCGAGTTCTTCGCGACAATACGTGCTCGAATGGCCGCCGCGCAAGCGGAAGGCAGGAAGCCGCCGCCCGGCGTCGGCCTGATCATGGGCGAGGACGCCCGCACCAAGGTCGCCAATATCACCGCCGCGCTTGAAGGCGGCATTCTCGCACCCGTCGAACTGCTCCTTCGTCTCGGCTGAAAGGGACCTGTCATGGCAGACATCCGCAACAATTTCGTCGGCATCAAATCGCCAAATCCGTTCTGGCTGGCCTCGGCGCCGCCGACCGACAAGGCCTACAACGTCATCCGCGCCTTCAAGGCCGGCTGGGGCGGCGTGGTGTGGAAGACGCTGGGCGAGGAGGGTCCGCCGGTGGTCAACGTCAACGGCCCGCGCTATGGCGCGATCTGGGGCGCGGACCGGCGCCTGCTCGGCCTCAACAACATCGAGCTGATCACCGACCGCGACCTGCAGGTCAATCTGCGCGAGATCAAGCAGGTCAAGAAGGACTGGCCCGACCGCGCCATCGTCGTTTCGCTGATGGTACCCTGCGTCGAGGAGGCCTGGAAGGCGATCCTGCCGGTGGTCGAGGAGACGGAGGCCGACGGCATCGAGCTCAATTTCGGCTGCCCGCACGGCATGTCGGAACGCGGCATGGGTGCCGCCGTCGGCCAGGTGCCGGAATACATCGAAATGGTGGTGCGCTGGTGCAAGCAGAACACCCGCATGCCGGTCATCACCAAGCTGACGCCCAACATCACCGATGTGCGCAAGCCCGCGCGTGCGGCACACGCTGGCGGCACCGACGCCGTGTCGCTGATCAACACCATCAACTCGATCACCGGCGTCGATCTCGATAGTTTCGCACCGCAACCGACCATCGACGGCAAGGGTTCGCATGGCGGCTATTGCGGCCCGGCTGTGAAGCCGATCGCCATGAACATGGTGGCAGAGATCGCACGCGATCCTGAAACGCACGGCCTGCCGATCTCCGGCATCGGCGGCATCACCACCTGGCGCGACGCGGCCGAGTTCATGGCGCTCGGCGCCGGCAATGTGCAGGTCTGCACGGCGGCGATGACCTATGGCTTCAAGATCGTGCAGGAGATGATCGCCGGCCTGGAAAACTGGATGGACGAGAAGGGCCATGCCTCGCTGGACGACATCGTCGGCCGCGCCACGCCCAATGTCACCGACTGGCAGTATCTCAACCTCAACTACGTCGCAAAGGCGCGTATCGACCAGGACGCCTGCATCAAATGCGGCCGCTGCCACATCGCCTGCGAGGACACCTCGCACCAGGCGATCACCAGCATGGTCGACGGCGTCAGGCACTTCGAAGTGATCGAGGCTGAATGCGTCGGCTGCAATCTGTGCGTCAATGTCTGCCCGGTCGAGAACTGCATCACCATGGAACCGCTGGCGGCCGGCGTGATGGACCAGCGCACCGGCAAGCCGGTGTCGTCGATCTACGCCAACTGGACGACGCACCCGAACAATCCGATGGCCAAGGTAGCGGCGGAGTAGGGGAACCTCGACGAAAAAAGCGGCGCCTTCGGGCGCCGGTTTTCATTTTCATATTGCAGATAAAAATTATCCACGATAAGAGATATCCATGAATTGGAGATCGACACAATGAAGCTGGGCGAGGGCGTTGAAGCAGCCATCCACTGCGCCGCCATGCTGGCCGGCGTCGAGGGCAACAGCACCATGGCGGGCGCTGCCATGGCGGAGGCCTTTGGCCTGTCGCCGAGCTATCTGCTGAAGCATCTCAACATGCTGAGCGCGGCGCGCATCCTGGAATCGATCTCGGGACCGGCCGGCGGTTACCGGCTGGCGCGGCCGGCCGAGCGGATTTCGCTGCTCGATATCGTGCTGGCGGTGGAAGGGCGTGAGCCGGCTTTCCGCTGTGGCGAAATCCGCCGCAACGGTCCAGTCAAGCTCGACGCTTCCGCCTATGTCAAACCCTGCGGCATCAATGCCGCGATGCTAAAGGCCGAGCGCGCCTACCGCGCCGCACTCGCCGAGGCAAAGCTGTCGGATATCGTGGCCACTTACGCGGCAGAAGGCGACCCCAGATCGCTTGTCGCGAGCTGCGCCTTCGTCGAGCGCCATCAGCGGCCGCAGAAATCCAGTTCAACCAAGCAAGCGTAAAGGACATCAAGATGAAACAGAGGCTGCAATTTTTCGCCAAGGCGCCGGAGATCATGAAGGCGGTGTCGGCGCTCAACAAGGCAGTCGACGAATGCGGGCTCGAGGAAAGCCTGCTGCACCTGATCAAGCTCAGGGCGTCGCAGATCAATGGCTGCTCGTACTGCGTCGAGATGCATAGCCGTGAGGCGAGGCGTGACGGCGAGACCGAGCAGCGGCTCTATCTGGTTTCGGCCTGGAAGGAATCGCCGCTGTTTTCCGAGCGCGAACGCGCCGCCTTGGCCTGGACCGAAGCCGTCACCCTGATCGCTGACAATGGCGTGCCGGACGAACTCTATGCAAGGACGCTCGAGCATTTCTCGGAAGAGGAGCTGGTCAAGCTGTCCGTTGCGCTCGGCATGATCAACACCTGGAACCGGCTGTGCATCCCGTTCCAGGCCATTCATCCGATGCCGGCGGCCAAGGCCGCCTGATTGTCCGGATTGTGTTTTGGAGCGCCGTCGAGAAGGCGGCGCTCCAATCGTTTTCAAAGGGAGAGTTTGATGCCTGCCGATTTGCCTTCGACACTGTTGTTTCTCGGCCGCCTTTTGCTCGGCGGCGCCTTCGTCTTCGCCGGCTTGCGCAACATCCAGAACGCGGCCTTCCTGACCCAACTGATGGCCGCGCGCGGCGTGCCGCAGGCGCGGTTGGCGCTGTGGCTCGGCATCGTGCTTCAGGTCGCTGCCGGTGGGCTGGTGATCGCCGGCCTGTGGACGGCAATTGCTGCATCGGTGCTGCTGCTGTTCCTGATCGTCGCTACGCCGATGTTCCACAATTTCTGGGACCATCAGGGCGCGGACCGTGCGTCGCGCATCAACGGCTTCGTCGGCAATGTCGCGCTGAGTGGTAGTTTTCTGACGCTGATCGCGCAGTCTGCTTGATGCGGCTCCATGCCGAGTTCGGCAGTGTGGTGCCGACGGCATCCATCATTAAATCGGAACCAATCCAGCCGTTGACGCATTTCGCACCTGTATGCCGAGCATCCAGGATGAAATATGAAAATAGCCCATGTCGCGCCGCTTTATGAATCGGTGCCGCCCAGACTCTATGGCGGCACCGAGCGCATCGTCTCGTATCTGACCGAAGCGCTGGTCGATTTGGGCCATGAGGTGACACTGTTTGCCAGTGGCGACAGCCAGACCTCCGCGAAGCTGGTGGCTGGCCGGGAGTGCGCCCTTCGCCTCGATCCGCGCCCGCTCAAATCCGAGATCGCGGCGCATCTTTCGATGCTTGCGCAGGTGCGGGAACGGGCGTCGGAGTTTGACGTCATCCACTTCCACCTCAGCCATTTCCTGCATTTTTCCTTCTTCGAGGACATGGCGGAGCGGACGGTGACGACGCCGCATGGCAGGCTGGATTATGTCGACCTGGCGCCCGCCTATGAGCGTTTCCCGCGTTTTCCCCTGATTTCCATTTCGAACAGCCAGAAGGCGGGTCTTGCCAGGGCCAACTGGCTGGCGACGATCCACCACGGACTGCCGACCGATATCTACAAGCCGACTTTCGAGACGAAGGCGGAAGAACCCTATCTTGCCTTCCTCGGGCGGTTTTCACGCGACAAGCGCCCCGACCGTGCCATCGAGATCGCCATGCGCTCGGGGCTCAAGCTGAAGCTTGCGGCAAAGATCGGCGACGACGATCGCGCCTATTTCCATGAGATGGTCGAGCCGTTGATTGACGGCGATCGTGTCGAGTATGTCGGCGAGATAGAGGAGCACCAGAAAGCGGAATTTCTCGGCAAGGCGGCCGGCCTGCTGTTTCCGATCGACTGGCCGGAACCGTTCGGCCTTGCGGCCATCGAGGCGATGGCCTGCGGCACGCCGGTGATCGCCTGGAATTGCGGTGCACTGCCCGAGATCATCGACCAGGGCGTGACCGGTTTTATCGCTGACACAATGGACGGCGCGGTTGCCGCGGTGCCTGACTTGCTGCAACTCGACAGGCGAAAGGTGAGAGCCGTTTTCGAAAAGCGGTTTTCCGCCAGAAGAATGGCCGGCGACTATCTGGCGGCCTATGCGCGCCTGATCGGCGTCCCGAGCGAAGCGAAAGCGTCGTGAGTAGCGACGTGCGCCAGCGACAAGACCGGAACAACAGGGATTTGTGACCAATGGCCCTACTCGATGAGCGCCAGCTCGATCCCGCCGTAGCCCTTGCCTCGCTCGACGCAACCGCACCTCGCGAGCCGCACCGACTGTTTGCGCTCAAGCAGGGCGACTGCTTTGCGGTTGCCGATGCCTATGGCGACATACGCGGCGCCGGCGACGGTTTCTTCCGCGACGACACACGGGTACTCTCTGAATTTCGGCTGACCGTCGGTGGCCGGCAGACATCGCTGCTAGGCGCTTCGCTCAGCCAGGACAATGTGCTGTTCACCACCAACCTGACCAATCTGCCGATGCAAAGTGCCGCCGGTCGCGACATTCCGCAGGGCGCCATTCATGTCGAACGCGTCAGGCTGCTGTGGCAAGACAGGCTGTTCGAACGCATCACACTTTCCAACTACAGCCGGGAAACCTCGACAATCGGCGTTTCCCTGCACTTTGCCGCCGATTTCCGCGACATGTTCGAAGTGCGCGGCTCGACACGGCTGCGCCGTGGGATGGCGCATGTGGCCGAAATGGACGCGACATCCGTTCTGCTGCGCTATGACGGGTTGGACGGGCTGGCGCGCGCATCGGCGATATCGTTCTCGCAAGCACCGGACCAGCTGACGGCCGACCGCGCCGATTTCCTGCTCGCCGTGACCAAGCGCAGCAGCATGGTGCTGTATGTCGAGGTTGGTCCCGAGTTGGCCGAGCCGCCCGATCGCGACCGTTTCCGCGCCGCTGCCGCCCGGGCGCGCTTTGGCATGCGGGCCAAGCGTCGCCATGGCGCGACGGTGCACAGTTCTGGTCGCGTCTTCAACGATTGGGTCGAGCGTGCCCGTGCCGATGTCGCGCTGCTGACCACCGAGCTTGCGACCGGACCCTATCCCTATGCCGGAATTCCCTGGTTCTCGACGGCGTTCGGCCGTGACGGCGTCATCTCGGCGCTGCAGATGCTGTGGCTCAATCCGGGCCTGGCACGGGGCGTGCTGGCCTTCCTTGCCCAGCACCAGGCGACGGAGACGTCGCCGTTCAGCGATTCGCAGCCGGGCAAGATCATGCACGAGACGCGCAAGGGCGAGATGGCGGCGCTGCGGGAGCTTCCCTTCGGCCGCTATTATGGCGGCGTCGATACGACGCCGCTCTACATCCATCTCGCCTGTGCCTATGCCGATCGTACCGGTGACATGGCGTTCATCGACAGCCTGTGGCCGTCGCTGTGCGCCGCGGCCGAATGGACGGAGGAGGCGGGCCGAGAGACCGGCTTCGTGACCTATCAGCGGGCCGCCGAGTCCGGTCTCGCCAACCAGGGATGGAAGGACAGTTTCGATTCCGTCTTTCATGCCGATGGCCGCATTCCCAAGGGCCCGATCGCGCTGGTCGAAGTGCAGGGCTATGTCTTTGCCGCCTTTCGGGGGCTGGCCAAGCTTGCCCGCCGCCGTGGCGAGGACGACAAGGCCGATCACTGGGAGGACCGCGCCGAGGCCATGCGGGTGGCCGTGGAACGCGACTTCTGGCTCGACGATCTCGGCTTCTACGCCCTGGCGATCGATGGCGAAGGCGAACCCTGCAAGGTGCGGACTTCGAATGCGGGCCATCTCCTCCTTGTCGGATTGCCTGAGCCGGCGCGGGCGCAGATGGTCGCAGACCAGCTTCTTTCCGCCTCCTTCCATTCCGGCTGGGGGCTGAGGACGCTTGCCGACGATGCCGTGTTCTTCAACCCGATGTCGTACCACAATGGCTCGATCTGGCCGCATGACACCGCCATGTGCGGTGCCGGCCTGGCGCGTTATGGCGAGCGTGAAAGCGTGGTCCGCCTGATGAGCGGCACGTTCGAATCCGCGGTCCATTTCAACATGCGGCTGCCCGAACTGTTCTGCGGTTTTACCCGCGCGCCGGGCGAAGCACCCATCGCCTATCCCGTCGCCTGCCTGCCGCAAGCGTGGTCGGCAGGCTCCGCCTTCATGCTGATGCAGGCGTGCCTTGGCCTGGAGATCGACGGCTGGGATGGCGAAATCCGGGTTACCCGCCCGAGGCTGCCGATCGGCATCGACACGCTCACGCTTCGCCACCTGGGCGTTGGCGAACAAGTGGTCGATCTCACCTTCCAGCGCGTCGGCGACCGGGTCGTCGCTTTCCTCGCCGACCGCCATGAAGGGCTGGTGCCGCTCATCGTCAGAACATGATTCGAACAAAATTGGCGGAACCGATCCGGGCTTTGTGCGTTGCAAAATACAGGTCCGGACGGCGACCCCTGTCGCCGCGGACAGTTTCAAATCGGAAACACGAACAAAACGGCCGCCGAACGGCCGGAGGTGAGTTGGCATTCCCATGACAAATTACGGTGCGAACCTGCTCTGGGTTCTAATCCTCGCGAGCCTCGGTTTTTCCGCTTTTGCCGTTTTCTTCTCTCTATCGCGGCAGCGCCGCAGTCACCCTCCGGCGGTTGCGCATACAGCGGGCGAAGACGTGGCCGCGGAAGCGGCGCGCAAGGTGATCCGGGAATTCGAAAAGAATGGTCAATCGGCCGATGCTGCGCTGGTGACGTGGTCGCCCGAAACACTACGCAAGATACTGGCCGACGACCTGCCGGAGGCGCAGGTCATCGTGGTGTCCAACCGCGAACCCTATATCCACAACATCAGGGATGATGGCGTCGAATTGCTGGTGCCGGCCAGCGGGCTGGTGTCGGCGCTCGAGCCGATCACCCGCGCCTGTGGCGGCACCTGGATCGCCTATGGTGGTGGAACCGCGGACCGTCTGACGGTCGACCAGGACGACCGGGTACAGGTTCCGCCCGGCCATCCGTCCTACACGCTGCGCCGGGTCTGGCTGACGGAGGAAGAGCATCAGGGTTACTATCTCGGCTTCGCCAATGAGGGCCTCTGGCCGCTTTGCCATATCGCCTTCACCCGACCGATTTTTCGCGCCTCGGACTGGGAGGCCTATGAGGCCGTCAACCGGAAGTTCGCCGACACGGTGGTGGCCGAAGCGCGCAACGAGCGGCCGATCGTGCTGGTCCAGGACTACCACTTCGCGCTGCTGCCGCGCATGATCCGCGAGCGCCTGCCGGAGGCGATCGTCATCACCTTCTGGCACATCCCATGGCCGAATTCGGAAGTGTACAGCATCTGTCCGTGGCGTGAGCGCATCCTTGAGGGGCTGCTCGGCAGCTCGATCATCGGTTTCCACACCCAGTTCCACGCCAACAATTTCACTGAAAGCGTCGATCGCTTCCTGGAAAGCCGCATCGAGCGGGCGGATGCGGCGATCTCCTATGGCGGGCAGACGACGCTGGTGCACGCCTATCCCATTTCGATCGAATGGCCGGCGGACCTGCTGGCAAAATTGCCTGATGTCGATGACTGCCGCGCCCGCTTGCGGAACAGGTTCGGACTGAAAGCGGATGTGAAGCTGGCCGTGGGCGTCGAGCGCCTCGATTACACCAAGGGCATTCTGGATCGGTTTCAGGCGCTGGACGAATTGTTCAAGCGATACCCTGAATGGATTGGAAAGCTGGTTTTCCTGCAGATCGCGGCTCCCAGCCGCGGCACGCTCCCGGCCTACAAGCTGCTCCACGACGAATGCCACCGCTATGCCGAGGAACTCAACCAACGCTATGGCGGCGAGGGCTACAGACCGGTCATCATGGTGGCCGAACATCATTCGCAAGAACAGGTCTACGAGATCTATCGCGCCGCCGATATATGCATGGTCACCAGCCTGCATGACGGTATGAACCTGGTCGCCAAGGAATTCGTCGCGGCGCGCGACGACGAACAGGGCGTCTTGATGCTCAGCACCTTCGCCGGCGCCTCGCGCGAATTGCTGGAGGCGCTGATCGTCAACCCCTACGACGCGGCCATGATGAGCGAAGCGCTGCTGCAGGCACTGACCATGACGCCGGACGAACAGCGCGAGCGCATGCGGCCGATGCGGCAGATGGTCCGCGACAACAATGTCTATCGCTGGGCCGGCAGCATGCTTCTGGACGCGGCGCGCTTGCGCAAGCGCGGTGACCTCGATCGGGTAACCGGTGCTGGCGACCGGCCGCCCGGCATCGACAATGTCGTATCCATGTTCGAACGCAAACGGGTGGCAATGTTATGAGCGAGACCCTGGTTATGAGCGAGAGCCTGAAAAAAATTGCCAGCGAGAGCCTGCAAAAGCCGCCGGCCTTGCTGACTGGCGAATGGGCGTTGTTCCTCGACATTGACGGCACGCTGCTGGAACATGCGGAACACCCCGACGCCGTCTTGGTCAGCGACGAGCTTCGCTCCTTGCTGCAGGGGCTGGATCGCAAGCTGAACGGGGCATTGGCCTTCATCACAGGCCGCTCCGTTGCGGCAGCGGATCAGCTGTTTCAGCCTTTGAAGCTGCGCGCAGCCGGGCTTTATGGCCTGGAACACAGGCTGTTGCCGGACGACGACGTCGAAGTCGCCGGCGAGCCGGCGGATATCGCGGCGCTTGCCGACGAGATCCAGGCTGAGCTCGGTCGTGGGGCCTATATCGAGCGCAAAGGACGGGTGCTGGCCATCCACACGCGCGCTGCCCCGCACCTGCTTCCCCGCGCGACGCAGCTTGTCGAGCAGGCGCTGGCCACGCTGCCAAAGGGCTACCGCGTGGTTCCCGGCAATGCCGGTGTGGAACTGCTGCCGCTCGAGGCCGCCAAGGGCGCCGCGATCCGGCGTTTCATGGACATCGCGCCATTTGTGGGCCGCCGCCCGGTCTTCTTGGGCGACGACACCTCGGACGAAAACGGCTTCGAGGCCGTCAATGATGCCGGCGGCCTGTCGATACGGGTCAAGCCACCTGCGCATACCACCGCGCAGTACGGGCTGGCCGGTGTTGCCGAAACGCTCGCCTGGCTGAAAAGTCAGCTCTAGGTCCGGCCGAAGCGCACCCCGATCGCGCATCTGGAAACGGCAAGGAAAGGAACGGTTCGATGGGACGCTTTGCACAATTGGTTCGAGAGATCACGCCGAGTTGGCTTCATTCCCGCTCCTCCCGCCACGGGGCCGCCGACATTTCACCGTCCGATGCCGACTCCAGCTGGCAGGAAGCGATCGACAACAAGATGTATGGGGCTGATACGCCTGACTATTCCTATGTTCCGGAGCAGCCTGTTACGCCGCAAACCGCAGGCCGCCGTCACAGGTCAGGACCTGACCGGTCATGAAACCGTTGGAGACGAGAAAGGCGATTGCCGAGGCGACGTCTTCGGCACGGCCGATGCGGCCAACCGGCGTCTTGCCGGCATAGTCGGCAAAGATAGCCTGCCTCTGCTCCTCGGCCAGAAAATTCCACCAGGGCGTGTCGATGACGCCTGGCGCCACGACATTGACGCGCAGCGGCTTCAGCTCCAGTGCCAGGATCGGCACCACGGTCAAAAGCATGCCGTTGATGGCGGCGATGCCGGCGACGCCGGGCGTTGCGAGCTGCGCCGAGACCGCCGAGATGAAGGTAACCGATCCGGCCTTGTTCAGCGTCGGCAAGGCCGCCTGCAGGCAGGACAGCTGCGGGCGGACTTTCTCGTCGACGCCACTGCCGATGTCGCTCAGGTCAAGTGTCGGGAAGGGGCCAAGGCCCTTGCCGCCGCTGGCCGCAAGCACCAGATGGTCGAAAGGACCGAGGCGCTCGAAGAACTGGCGGACCTCATCCGGCTTCGAGGCGTCGAAAGCAGCCTTCTCGGCAGCGCCGCCAAGGCTTTTCCAAGCGCTCTTCAGTTTCTCTTCGTTGCGCCCGGTAATGGTCACCTTCATGCCCGGGCCGAGCAGCTTGCGCGCCGTCGCCAGGCCGATGCCGGACGAGCCGCCGATGATGACGGCATGTTCGATTGTCTTGGTCATGAATGCTGTTCCTTCGATGTGGGGGAGGCCGGGCCGATAAGATCGAGGCTCAAGGCTCGCAACTGTTGCCTTGCCCTTGCGTCATAGGCCTGGGCGTCGGCACGGGATTCCCGCAGGCCGTCGAAATACAGGCCGCTTTTCCCGTCGAGCGCGGGTGACGTGGCGAGATTGAGGATAGCGTCGGCGCCGGTCTCGACCGAGCTCCATGGCGTCACGCCTGCCTGCCGGACCATGGTGGTGTTCATGTAGCTCGCCGGATGCAGCGCGTTGACGGTGACGCCGGTGCCTTTCAGCTGCTCCGCAAGGTCGATGGTGAACAGGATCTGCGCCAGTTTGCTCTGGCAGTAGGCGCGCATACCGTCATAGGAGCGGGCCAGCATGACATCGCTGAAGTCGATCGCCTGCTGTCCCGCCGAGGCGACGTTGACGATGCGCGCTGGAGCGCTCGCCTTCAGCAGTGGGAGAAGCTCCGATGTCAGCAGGAAACCGGCGAGATAATTGACAGCGAAGCGCAGTTCGTAGCCGTCGGCGCTGACCTGCCTTTTGGCACCTTGGCCTGCCGTGCCGATGCCGGCATTGTTGATAAGGATGTCAAGCCGCTTCGTCCGGGCGCGCACCGCCTCGGCAAGCCGGCGCACTTCGGCCAGCGAAGAGAGGTCGGCGACCAGAAGCTCGGCCTTGCCGCCGGCTGCTTCGATCTCGGTGACAACAGCCTTGCCGCGCGTCGCGTCGCGGCCATGCACCAGCACACGGGCGCCAGCGGCGCCGAGCCGTTGCGCGACGACGCGGCCAACGCCGTCGGTTGAGCCGGTGATGAGGATTGTCTTGTCTTTGAGTTCCATGTCCAGAGCCTCCGTTCTGTTGCTCTGAACGGAAGATGGGGCAGTTAGCGCGAGCCAAACAGTTCAAACTTTATCCTGGTATCAATACTGCTATAATAAGCGCATGGAGTCCCAACCCCACTCGGCCCCCACGCACTCCGCTGAAGACAGCCGCCGGCGCGAACTCGGCGCCTTCCTGCGCTCGCGCCGTGAAAGGCTGACGCCCTCGGCCACAGGCATCGCCACCGGTCTCAGGCGGCGCACGCCCGGCTTGCGGCGCGAGGAGGTGGCGATGATCGCCGGTGTCGGCACGACCTGGTACACATGGCTGGAGCAAGGGCGGGAGGTCAGGCCCTCGGTGGAGGTGCTGACGGCGCTTGCCGAAGCATTGCGCCTCGACGCGGCCGAAAAACAGCATCTGTTCATCCTCGCCGACCGCCAGCAGCCGGAGCGCCGTGCCGTGGCGCCGGAAAAGGTCGATGGCCCCTTGCTGCACATGCTGCAGAGCCTGGTGCTGCAGCCGGCCTATGTCGTCGGGCGGCGCTGGGACGTGCTGGCCTGGAACCCGGCGGCCGTCGCGGTGTTCGGCGACTACGGCCTGCTGGAGGGTGATGCCCGCAACATCGTCCACATGGTGTTCACCAACCCGCACCATCGGCGCCTGCTGGTCGACTGGGAGGAATTGGCGTGCACAGTGCTGGCTTCGTTCCGGGCCGCGAGCGCCCGCTATGTCGGCGATCCGGATTTCGAGCGGCTGATCGAGTTGATGACGCGCTCGAGCCCGGAGTTTCGCAACTGGTGGCCGCAGCGCGACGTCGCGCACCGATTGTCGGGGGTGAAGCATGTCCGGCACCCGAGCGCGGGCGCCATGACCTTCGAGCATATGAGCCTGTCGATCGGCGACGGCTCCGACATGAAGCTGATCGTCTACACGCCGCTTGCCGAGCAGAACTCGGTCGCCAAGCTTCAGACATTGCTGGACGCGCTGCCGGCCGAGCGGCGCAGCGCCTGAAGCGTCAGGTCTTTGGCTTCAGCCCGTCGAGGAACAGTTGTTCCAGGAAGCGGGCGGCATCCTCGAAGCGACCGTCGCCGCCGCGGTTGGGCCCGAGCACGGCGCGGACCTGGACGTCGAAATCGGCATAATGCTGTGTCGTTGCCCAGATCGAGAAGATCAGGTGCCAGGGGTCGGTGCGGGCGATCTTGCCGGCGCGCATCCAGCCCTTGATGACGGCGGCCTTCTCGTCGACCAGCGTCTTCAGCTCACCGGCCAGCAGCGGCATGATACGCGGCGCGCCTTGCAGGATCTCGTTGGCGAACAGCCGGCTCTCGCGCGGGAAATCGCGCGCCATCTCCAGCTTGCGCCTGATGTAGCTGCGCAGTTCGGTGAGGGGATCGCCGATGTCGTCGAGTTCACGCAGCGGCGCCAGCCAGGTGTCGAGCAGGCGCTGCATCAGCGTCTCGTGGATGTCTTCCTTGCGGCGGAAATAATAGAGCAGGTTGGGCTTCGACATGCCGGCGGCTTCGGCGATCTGGTCGATGGTCGAACCGCGAAAGCCGTTGGTGGAGAAGACCTCGAGCGCCGCCTCCAGGATCAGTTCGCGCTTTTCCTGTTGGATGCGGGTGCGGCGAGGGTGGTCCGTGCCGGTGGTCACCGTTACCAGCCCTCGCGTTGAGGGGCATCTGGACCAATTCTCTGGACCAGTTTTTCCCTAGCCTGTGGAACGCACTTCAGGTGCCGCATTTCCGCTAGTAATCCCTTGACCGCCGACAGGGCGGTGCTAACGTTTGTCCAATCGGTCAAAAATTTGCGTAGCATGAAAACGCAGCAAAGACCAAGCGTTGGGCGCACCGAAACAGTTTACAAGGGGAAGTCTTGGTCATGTCCAACCGGCTGAAAGTCACGCCGAACGATCTCAGTGCATTCTGGATGCCGTTCACGGCAAACCGGCAGTTCAAGCAGGCGCCGCGCATGATGGTGTCCGCCAAGGACATGCATTACACGACCAGCGACGGCCGCAAGGTTCTCGACGGCACCGCCGGACTCTGGTGCGTCAATGCCGGCCACTGCCGTCCGAAGATCACCGAGGCGATCCAGCACCAGGCCGCCGAGCTCGACTATGCGCCGGCCTTCCAGATGGGCCATCCGATCGTGTTCGAACTGGCCAACCGCCTGGTCGACCTCGCGCCCAAGGGCATGGACCATGTCTTCTTCACCAATTCCGGCTCGGAATCGGTCGAAACCGCGCTCAAGATGGCGATCGCCTATCACCGCGTGAAGGGCGAGGGCTCCCGCACTCGCCTGATCGGCCGCGAGCGCGGCTATCACGGCGTCAATTTCGGCGGCATCTCGGTCGGCGGCATCGTCACCAACCGCAAGATGTTCGGCACGCTGCTCGGCGGCGTCGACCATATGCCGCACACGCATCTGCCGGAAAAGAACGCCTTCACCAAGGGCGTGCCGGAACATGGCGCGGAACTCGCCAACGAACTGGAGCGCATCGTCGCCCTGCATGACGCCTCGACCATCGCCGCCGTCATCGTCGAGCCGGTCGCCGGCTCCACCGGGGTCATCCTGCCGCCGAAGGGCTATCTGCAGAAGCTGCGTGAGATCTGCACCAAGCACGGCATCCTGTTGATCTTCGACGAGGTCATCACCGGTTTCGGCCGCCTCGGCACGCCGTTCGCAGCCGATTATTTCGGCGTCACGCCCGACATCATGACCACCGCCAAGGGCGTCTCCAACGGCGTCATCCCGATGGGCGCGGTGTTCGTGAAGAAGGAAATCCACGACGCCTTCATGACCGGCCCCGAGCACATGATAGAGTTCTTCCACGGCTATACCTATTCGGGCAATCCGATCGCCTGCGCAGCCGCACTCGGCACGCTCGACACCTACAAGGAAGAGGGCCTGCTGACCCGTGGCGAGGAGTTGGCGCCCTACTGGGAAGACGCACTGCATTCGCTGAAAGGCGAGCCGAACGTCATCGACATCAGGAACATCGGCCTGATCGGTGCGATCGAGCTGGCGCCGATTGCCGGCCAGCCGACCAAGCGGGCCTTCTCGGCTTTCGTCAAGGCGTTCGAGCGCGGCGCGCTTATCCGCACCACCGGTGACATCATCGCGCTGTCGCCGCCGCTGATCATCACCAAGGGCCAGATCAATGAATTGATCGACCATGTGCGCGATGTGCTGAGGTCGATAGACTAAATCTGCTTTGCCTGGACGGGTGGCGGTGGGAACCGCCGCCCGACCAGTATATGAAATGAGAGGACTTTGAATGGCCGCACCCGGCGAGAATCTGCGAATCAATTCAGACCGTTTGTGGGATTCCATCATGGAAATGGCGAAGATCGGCCCCGGCATTGCCGGCGGCAACAATCGCCAGACCGTGACCGACGAGGACGGCGAGGGCCGGCACCTGTTCAAGCGCTGGTGCGATGCGGCCGGGCTCGAAATGGGCGTCGACGAAATGGGCACGATGTTTGCCCGCCGCGAAGGCACTGACCCCAGCCTGCCGCCGGTCTATGTCGGCAGCCATCTCGATACGCAGCCGACCGGCGGCAAATATGACGGCGTGCTTGGCGTGCTGGGCGGGCTTGAAGTGGTGCGCTCGCTCAATGATCTCGGCATCAAGACCAAACATCCGATCGTCGTCACCAACTGGACGAACGAGGAAGGCGCGCGCTTCGCGCCGGCGATGATGGCGTCCGGTGTGTTCGCCGGCGTGCTCGAGCAGGCCGATGTCTACGGGCATGTCGACAAGCAAGGCAAGAAATTCGGCGAAGAGCTCGAGCGCATCGGCTGGAAAGGCAGCGAGAAGGTCGGCGATCGCAAGATCCACGCCTTCTTCGAACTGCATATCGAACAGGGTCCGATCCTCGAGGACGAGGGCATCGACATCGGTGTCGTCACCCACGGCCAGGGTTTGAAGTGGCTGCAGGTGACGCTGACCGGCAAGGAGGCCCATACCGGCTCGACGCCGATGCCGAAGCGCCGCAATGCCGGGCTCGGCATGGCGCGGGTGATCGAACTGGTGCACGAGATCGCCATGGACTACCAGCCCGACGCCGTCGGCGCGGTTGGCCACATGGAGGTCTATCCCAATTCGCGCAACATCATCGCCGGCCGCACCGTCTTCACCATCGACATCCGCTCGCCGGAAAAGGAAGTGCTGGACGCCATGGACGGCCGCATCCGTGAAGGCATCGACACGATCTGCGAAGCGCTCGACATCCAGTACAAGATCGATCAGGTCGGCGCCTTCGATCCGGTCACCTTCGATGCCGGCTGCGTCAAGGCCATCCGCGACGCTGCCGAACGCCTCGGCTATTCCCATCGCAACATCGTCTCCGGCGCCGGCCACGACGCCTGCTGGATCAACCGCGTCGCGCCCACCGCGATGGTGATGTGCCCCTGCGTCGACGGACTCAGCCACAACGAGGCCGAGGAAATCACCAAGGAATGGGCCTCGGCTGGCGCCGACGTGCTGTTCCACGCTGTGGTGGAGACGGCTGTCATCGTGGAGTGAGCCTAGAAATCTAGATTCCAAACGCTGCTCGCAAAGAAGCGCGAAGAGAACAAGGGAACAAGAAAAATGACCAAAGTCATCAAGAACGGCACCATCGTCACCGCCGACCGCACGTGGAAGGCCGATGTGCTGTTCAGCCACGGCAAGATCGTCGCCATCGGTTCGGACCTGCATGGCGACCATGAGTTCGATGCCACTGGCTGCTACATCATGCCGGGCGGCATCGACCCGCACACGCATCTCGAAATGCCATTCATGGGCACCTATTCGGCCGATGATTTCGAATCCGGCACGCGTGCAGCGCTTGCCGGCGGCACCACCATGGTGGTCGATTTCTGCCTGCCGGCGCCGCAGCAGTCGCTGCTCGAAGCCTTGCAGATGTGGGACAACAAGACCTCGAAGGCGTCGTGCGACTATTCCTTCCACATGGCGATCACCTGGTGGGGCAAGCAGGTGTTCGACGAGATGGCCACTGTCGTCGACAAGGGCATCACCTCGTTCAAGCATTTCATGGCCTACAAGGGCGCGCTGATGGTCGATGACGACGAGATGTACGCGTCGTTCCAGCGCTGCGCCGACCTTGGCGCGCTGCCGCTGGTGCATGCCGAGAATGGCGACGTCGTTGCTGCCCTGTCGCAGAAGCTGCTGGCCGCCGGCAACAACGGTCCCGAGGGCCACGCCTATTCGCGACCGCCTGAGGTGGAAGGCGAGGCGACCAACCGCGCCATCATGATCGCCGACATGGCAGGCGTGCCGCTCTATGTCGTGCATGTCTCCTGCGAGCAGAGCCATGAGGCGATCCGCCGGGCGCGCCAGAAGGGCATGCGGGTGTTCGGCGAACCGCTGATCCAGCACCTGACGCTGGACGAGAGCGAGTATTTCGACAAGGACTGGGATCATGCGGCGCGCCGCGTGATGAGCCCGCCCTTCCGCAACAAATGGCACCAGGATTCGCTGTGGGCCGGCCTGCAGGCGGGCTCGCTGCAGGTGGTGGCGACCGACCATTGCGCTTTCACCACCAAGCAGAAGCGCAACGGCGTCGGCGATTTCACCAAGATCCCGAACGGCACCGGCGGGCTTGAAGACCGCATGCCGGTGCTGTGGACGACGGGCGTCAACACCGGCCGCCTGACGATGAACGAGTTCGTCGCGGTGACCTCGACCAACATCGCCAAGATCCTCAACATGTATCCGAAGAAGGGCGCCATCGTTGAGGGTGCCGACGCCGATATCGTTGTCTGGGATCCTAAGCGCAAGAAGAAGATCTCTTCGAAGAAGCAGCAGTCAGTGATCGACTACAACGTCTTCGAAGGGTTCGAGGTGACCGGCCTGCCGCGCTTCGTCTTCTCACGCGGCGAACTGTCGATCCAGGAGGCCGAGGTCAAGGCCAAGCCCGGCCATGGCGAGTTCGTTGGCCGCGAGCCGAATGCGGCGGTCAACCGGGCGCTGTCGACCTGGAAAGAGATTTCCGCGCCGCGCAAGGTGGAACGCACCGGTATCCCGGCGACCGGGGTTTGAGCTTGGCGCGTTCGGCCGCGCTCATTTCGTTGGTCTTGGCGGCAAGTGTCGCCAGCCCGGTAGCAGCAGGCGGCGTGCTGGCCGGCTCCTGGGGCAATGATGTCGGCTGTGCCGGCGTCAAGGCCGGTTATCAGGACAGCGATGCCTATATCGTGCTGACGGCTGAAGGCATCGAGACCTATGGCAGCGGCTGCCGGTTCGCGCAGCAATTGACGCTGGTGCTGGGCGCACAATCGCTGACTTCGACCTGTTCCGCCGAGGGCGAGGCGGGAACGACAATCGAAACCGTCGTGGTCACCAACAAGGGAGAGGATGGTTTCTTCGTCACCATTCCAGGCCTTGAGGAAATGGGGCCGCTGCAATCATGTTTGTAACGTTGGGCATTGGGGGGTGAGCATGCGTGGTTTTTGTTTTTCTGTTGCGATGGTTTTTGTGTTGGCGGCCGGCCAGGCTTCGGCGGCCGGTATCGATCTGTCGAAACCCTATGGCGACAAATATGGCTGCATCAACCGCAACGGCCAGGAAGTCGCCGCCGATCAGATGCTGCTTTTGACCGACAAGGAATTGATCACCGCCGCCAGCGCCTGCACGTTCACGAAGACGCAAGCGCAGGCTGACGGATCGCTCGTGGTGACGGCGACATGTGAGGCGGAAGGCGAAGAGGGACAGGAGCCGACCAAGTTTACCATCAAGCACAGCGCCAAGAACGCCAAGAAGCTGACGATCGCCGATGAGGACGGCAACGTCATGGGGGAAGTTTCGCGGTGCAAATGACAGCGATCCCGTCGGCGTCAGGCAACCAGCGCATCCAGTTCCGGCAGCAGGACGACGCTTTCCTGTTCGTTGGGATCGGTGCGGGCAATGACGGCCGAGGACGGGGCGCCACTCAGATTGGCCGGCAGATGCGGGACGCCGGCGGGAATGTAGAAGAGGTCACCGGCCTTGACGACGATATGATGCTCGAGCCGGTCGCCATACCAGGTGTGGACTTCGCCGGAGAGGACATAGATCGCCGTCTCATGGCTTTCGTGCATATGCGCCTTGGCGCGGGCGCCGGGCGGCAAGGTGAGCAAGTGCATGCAGATGCCGGAGGAGCCGACGGTTTCCGTGGCAATGCCGGCGAAATAGGTCAATCCCTGCTTGCCTTCATAAGTGCTTTCAGGGCGGATAAGATGACAAGTGGGTTTGGGCGACATCGGGGAAACTCCGGGCGTCGATTGCGTGGGACAAGACCAATGGGACAGGGCGAGTGGAAAACAACATCGCGATAAAAGCAATCGGATTCCAGCCGGCGCCGCAGGGGCGGGAACAGGCAGGCGGCAGCCGATGACAGGGACTTCGCCAGCCGTCGTCGCGGCAAGCAAACTCGGACTGACCTTCCAGACCAATGACGGGCCGGTGCAGGCGCTGTCCAATGTCGATCTCACCATCGGCAAGGGTGAGTTCGTCTCCTTCATCGGGCCTTCGGGCTGCGGCAAGACCACCCTGCTGCGCGTCATCGCCGATCTGGAGAAGCCGACCTCGGGGACGATTTCGGTCAACGGCATGACAGCAGAACAGGCGCGCGAGAAACGCGCCTACGGCTATGTCTTCCAGGCGGCGGCGCTGTTTCCGTGGCGCACCATCGAGCGCAATGTCGGGCTGCCGCTGGAGATCATGGGCCTCTCCAAGGCGGAGCAAGGCGAGCGGATCAAGCGTACGCTCGACCTCGTCAACCTCTCGGGATTCGAGAAGAAATATCCCTGGCAGCTCTCGGGCGGCATGCAGCAGCGCGCCTCGATCGCCCGCGCGCTGGCCTTCGACGCCGATCTCCTGCTGATGGACGAGCCGTTCGGCGCGCTGGACGAGATCGTGCGCGACCACCTCAATGAGCAATTGCTGGAGCTGTGGGGGCGCACCAACAAGACCATCTGCTTCGTCACCCACTCCATCCCCGAAGCGGTGTATCTGTCGACGCGCATCGTCGTCATGTCGCCACGTCCGGGCCGTGTCAGCGACATCATCGAATCGACGCTGCCGAAGCAGCGACCGCTCGACATCCGCGAGACGCCGGAGTTTCTGGCGATCGCGGCGCGCGTGCGCGATGGGCTGCGGGCAGGGCACAGCTATGATGATTGAGCGAGGGCAGGATGAGGCTCCTCCTCTCCCCAACGGGGAGAGGGTGGCCGGAGCGAAGCGGAGGTCGGGTGAGGGGGCGGCGCCGACGGATTCGACCAAAAGAAAGGTCGGGGCAACCGCTCGCGCCCGAAGGCTGCGGGTTGACGAGACCGAGGCTGAATACAGGCTTTTGGGCGAACTGAGAGGACGTCATCTCAACGGTTACAAATTTGTGCGGCAGGTGCCGCTCGGACCTTTCATCGCGGATTTTATTTGTCGCGAGGTAGGCCTGATTGTCGAACTTGACGGTAGTCAGCACGCAGATTCTCCTACTGACCCTGCCAGGACAGCTTGGCTGAACGGACAAGGTTATTCGGTTCTGCGGTTCTGGAACCATGAAGTTTTGGCCGAACGCCGAACGGTCCTGGATACGATCTTGGCGTGCCTGGACGGAAAGATTTCTACCCCCTCACCCGACCTCCGCTTCGCTCCGGCCACCCTCTCCCCGTTGGGGAGAGGAGGGCGCTCGTCCGGCGAGGCCTGCTAGATGGACACCTTTCGCGACAAGCTCGTTCCCGTGACCTCGATCCTCGCTGGGGTGGTCGTGCTCTGGTATGTCTTCGCTGTCATCCTCAACACGCCGTTCCAGCGCGATCTCGATCGCCGCGCCGGCGAAACACATACTTTGAGCGAATTCATCGGCAAGACGCTGGCGCAGCCGAAGCCGACGCTGCCGGCGCCGCATCAGGTGGCGGTGAACTTCTTCGAAAACACCTTCCTGCGGCCCGTCACCTCGAACCGCAGCCTCGTCTACAATGCCTGGGTGACGCTGTCGTCGACGCTGCTCGGCTTTGCTTTCGGCACGGCGCTCGGCATCATCATTGCTGTCGGCATCGTGCATGTGGCGACGCTCGACCGCAGCCTGATGCCGTGGATCATCGCCTCGCAGACCATTCCCATCCTGGCGGTGGCGCCGATGATCATCGTTGTGCTGGCGGCGGTCGGCGTCACTGGCCTGGTCCCGAAGGCGATGATCTCGACCTATCTGTCGTTCTTCCCGGTGACGGTGGGCATGGTGAAGGGCCTGCGTTCGCCCGAGATCATGCATCTCGACCTGATGCACACCTACAATGCCAGTCGTGCGCAGACCTTCTGGAAATTGCGCGTGCCAGCCTCGGTGCCGTTCCTGTTCACCTCGATGAAGGTTGCGGTGGCGGCAAGCCTGGTCGGTGCAATCGTCGGCGAACTGCCGACCGGCGCTGTCGCCGGCATCGGCGCCAAGCTGTTGGCCGGTGCCTATTACAGCCAGTCCATCGACATCTGGTCGGCGCTGGTCGCCGGTTCGGTGGTGGCCGCACTTCTGGTCATGGTGGTCGGCATTGCCGGGCGTATCGTTGACCGCGCGATGGGCGGGAGGCCGGCATGAACTGGCTGAAACCCTCCTGGCAAGCAGTACTGGCGATCGTGCTGTGCCTGATCGCAGTGGCGCTCGGCGCGATCGCCGCGCCGAAAGTGGATCCGCTGGCGCAGCCTGCAGGGACGTTGATATATCCCTATGTGGCGACAAGCTGGCTGATCTTCGGCGCGCTGCTTCTCACTGCTTTGATCTCGATGGCCAAAATACCGTCCATCGTCGAAGCTGTCGTGCTTTTCATCGGCGCGCATCTCGTCGCCTGGCTGCTGATCGGTGGTATCGCCGGCTTCGAAGGTCAGGCACGAGCACCGTATTTCCTGCTGCTCACGGGTGCCTGGCTGCTTAGCTGGCGCTGCGTGGCTGTGCTGTCGGGCCTTCGCCCGATGGCAAGCTGGGCGCGGACCGCGCTGCGCCTGATCATTCCCGCCATCTTCGGCGCCTGGATCCTGATCATCTGGGAAGCAGTGACGCGCGGCGCCGGCATCCCCTTCATCCTGTTGCCGCCGCCAAGCGCTATCGGCGCGCGCATCGCCAGCTCGCTGCCGGTGCTCGGCGCGGATGTCCGGCAGACCATCTTCAAGGCGGTGATCTTCGGCTATGTCGTGGGCAGCGGCGCCGGCTTCATCACAGCGATCCTCGCCGATCGCGTGCCGTTCCTGCGGCGCGGGCTGCTGCCGATCGGCAACATGGTCTCGGCGCTGCCGATCATCGGCGTCGCGCCGATCATGGTGATGTGGTTCGGTTTCGACTGGCAGTCCAAGGCAGCGGTGGTCATCATCATGACCTTCTTCCCGATGCTGGTGAACACGGTTGCGGGCCTTGCCGCCTCCGGTCACATGGAGCGCGACCTGATGCGCACCTATGCGTCCGGTTACTGGCAGACTCTGCTGAAGCTCAGGTTGCCGGCAGCCGCCCCCTTCATCTTCAACGCGCTGAAGATCAACTCGACGCTGGCGCTGATCGGCGCCATCGTCGCCGAGTTCTTCGGCACGCCTGTCGTCGGCATGGGCTTCCGTATCTCGACCGAGGTCGGGCGGATGAACATCGACATGGTCTGGGCCGAAATCGCAGTTGCAGCACTTGCGGGTTCGGTCTTTTATGGCGTGGTCGCTCTTGTCGAAAGAGCCGTCACGTTTTGGCATCCCTCTGTCCGTGGTGGATAGGGGCGGTGGGTTTAGGGCACTAACTTCAGAGGGTAATAAAATGAAAAGACTGATTATTCCCGTTCTGGCCGGCGCGATGTCGCTTGCCGCTTTCCAGGCAATGGCCGCTGACAAGGTGACGTTGCAGCTGAAATGGGTCACGCAGGCCCAGTTTGCCGGCTATTATGTCGCCAAGGCCAAGGGTTTCTATGAGGCCGAGGGTCTCGACGTCGACATCAAGCCGGGCGGTCCCGATATCGCGCCCGAGCAGGTGATCGCCGGCGGCGGCGCCGACGTCATCGTCGACTGGATGGGCGGTGCGCTGGCCGCCCGCGAAAAGGGCGTGCCACTGGTCAACATCGCCCAGCCGTTCAAGAAGGCCGGCATGGAGCTGGTATGCCCGAAGGACGGCCCGATCAAGACCGAAGCTGACTTCAAGGGCCACACGCTCGGCGTCTGGTTCTTCGGCAACGAGTATCCGTTCTACGCCTGGATGAACAAGCTCGGCCTGAAGACCGAAGGCGGCCCGGATGGCGTTACTGTGCTCAAGCAGAGCTTCGACGTGCAGCCGCTGATCCAGAAGCAGGCGGATTGCATTTCGGTGATGACCTACAACGAGTACTGGCAGCTCATCGACGCTGGTTACAAGCCGGAACAGCTGACCGTGTTCAACTACTCGGCAATGGGCAACGACCTGCTCGAGGACGGGCTCTATGCGTCCGAAGACAAGCTCAAGGATCCGGCCTTCGAAGACAAGATGGTGCGTTTCGTGCGTGCCTCGATGAAGGGCTGGAAATACGCCATCGACAACAATGACGAAGCCGCAGGCATCGTCATGGACGGCGGCGGCCAGGACGAGAACCACCAGAAGCGCATGATGAGCGAAGTCGCCAAACTGATCGACAATGCCGACGGCAAGCTCGACCCGGCGACCTACGAGCGCACCGCCAAGGCGCTGCTCGACCAGAAGATCATCACCAAGGAGCCGACCGGCGCCTACACCACCGCCATCACCGACAAGGCTGTGAAGTAAGCCTAGTCGGCAACATATCGATCTAGAGAACGGCGCCTCTTGCTAGAGGCGCCGTTCCTTTATGGTGTTCATGACGAAGCTGGTTTCGATCGAGGCCACGCATTTCAGCCGCGCGATCTTTTCCTTGATGAAGCGCTCGTACTGCTCGAGGTTTCCCGTCACCACCTTCAGCACATAGTCGCGCGAACCGGTGACGAGGTGGCATTCCAGCACCTCTTCCCAGCCGCGGATCGCGTCCTCGAACATCACGATCTCGTCCTCGTTCTGGCGGCTGAGCCGGATGGTGGCGATGGCGACCATGCTCCAGCCGAAGGCGGCCGGATCGACCAGCGTGGTGTAGCCTCTGATGACACCGGTCTCCTCCAGCCGCCGCACCCGCCGCAGGCAGGGCGACGGCGACAGGCCGATCCGCTCGGCAAGCTCGTTGTTGGTGATGCGGGCGTCAGCCTGCAGTTCGCGCAGAATCTTGCGGTCGAAATCGTCGGCTATCTTCTGCTGCATTTTTGGTCTCTCCGGGAATTTGTTGCGGGAATGCAGCCATGCGAGCCCAAGAATAGCAAGGACTGGCGGGTCGGGATCGCATAAATTGCCGTGCGACACTCTTTCAAAAGCAGGAAAAGCCATGACCGCGCCACGCCCGTCGAAAACCCATATCGGCAACCACAAGCTCCACCCGGAGACGCTGATGCTGAGCTATGGCTTCGATCCGCAGCTTTCGGAGGGTGCGGTCAAGCCACCGGTGTTCCTGACCTCGACCTTCGTGTTCAAGTCGGCGGAAGAGGGACGCGACTTCTTCGATTACACCTCCGGCCGCAAGGAGCCGCCGAGCGGCACGGCGTCGGGCCTGGTCTATTCGCGCTTCAACCATCCCAACAGCGAGATCGTCGAGGACCGGCTGGCGGTCTATGAGGGGACGGATGCCTGCATCCTGTTTTCATCAGGCATGTCGGCAATCGCCACGACACTGCTCGCCTACGCCCGTCCGGGCGACGTCATCCTGCATTCGCAGCCGCTTTACGGCGGCACGGAGACGCTCTTGACGCGCACGCTTTCCGGTTTCGGCATCGGTGCTGTCGGCTTCGCGGACGGCGTCGATGAGACAGCGGTGCGTACCGCCGCCGACGCGGCTGTCGCGAAGGGCCGCGTGTCGGTCATCCTGATCGAGACCCCGTCAAACCCGACCAACAGCCTGGTCGATATCGCGCTGATGCGGAAGATCGCCGACGAGATCGGTGGGATGCAAGGGTCGACGCCGATCATCGTCTGCGACAACACGCTGCTCGGCCCGGTGTTCCAGCGGCCGATCGAACACGGCGCCGATGTCTCCGTCTATTCGCTGACCAAATATGTCGGTGGCCACTCCGACCTGATCGCGGGCGCCGCTATGGGCAGCAAGGCGGTCACCAAGCCGATCAAGGCGCTGCGCGGCGCGATCGGCACGCAACTCGACCCGCATTCCTGCTGGATGCTCGGCCGCTCGCTGGAGACGTTGTCGATCCGCATGGAGCGGGCCAACGACAATGCGCGTCTGGTCGCCGAATTCCTGCGTGATCATGCCAAGGTCGGGAAGGTGCATTACCTGCCGTTCCTGGGCGAGGACACGCCGGCGGGCCGCGCCTACAGGGCGCAATGCACCGGTGCCGGCTCGACCTTCTCCTTTGATATCAAGGGCGGGGAGAAGGCGGCTTTCGCCTTTCTCAACAACCTGCAGATCTTCAAGCTGGCGGTAAGCCTCGGCGGAACGGAATCGCTGGCCAGCCACCCCGCGGCCATGACCCATTCGGGCATTCCCTTCGAGGTTCGCCAGCGCATCGGTGTGTTGGAGACCACGGTCAGGCTGTCCATCGGCGTCGAGCACCCAGATGATCTGATCGCCGACCTGACGCAGGCGCTGGCGGCGGTCTGACCGCCGCTTTTCCCCTGAAGTCGGGGGCGGGTAGGCAATCGGGCTTTTTGCCTGCCATCACATATGCGTGCGCCGAAGGATACTTTTGGCCGTCCGACCGTTGTACAGATGCATCCATGCGTCGGAGAGCCGCAAGGGTGTCACATCCAACGGAGGTTTTTAAAAATGCGCATGCATTCCTTTTCGCCGATCGTTTCGGCACTCGCCGTCTCTGTTTCTATCTTTCTTGTCTCGCCCGCCCTGGCCGACATGGAAAAGTTCAAGGCGACGCTCGACGGCGGCCAGCAGAGCCCGCCCGTCACCACGAAGGGCAAGGGCACGGCTACTTTAACGTTCGACACGGCCAAGAAGAAACTCAGCTGGAACGTCAAGTATTCCGGTCTCAGCGGGCCGGCGACGGCGGGGCACATTCACGGCCCGGCGGCGATGGGTGAAAACGCTGGACCCGTTATCCCATTCAAGAAACTCAAGAGCCCGATCAAGGGATCGGAGACGTTGACCGATGCTCAGGCGGCTGACCTTGAGGCCGGCAAATATTACGTCAACATCCATACGGCAGCCAACAAGGATGGCGAGATCCGCGGCCAGATCGAAAAAGCAAAATAGGACGTAGCCGGTGCCGCGACTCTCCCCCTTTTGAGGGGGAGATGTCCGGCAGGACGGAGAGGGGCGCGAAGGAACTCGGCCTCTGCCGTTGGCGCTTTATGCCTTATCGCGGATCTGGGTCATCGTCCGGGTCGGCGTGATCGCCTCGGGGTCAAGCCTGATTTCGACGATCGCCGGCTTGCCGCTGGCGCGGGCTCGTTCGAAGGCCGGGGCGAAATCGGCGGTCTTCTCGACCGTTTCACCGTGGCCGCCATAGGCGCGAGCCAACGCCGCGAAATCAGGATTCTTCAAATCAGTGGCGACGACGCGGCCGGGATATTCGCGCTCCTGATGCATGCGGATGGTGCCGTAGATGCCGTTGTTGACGACGACGACGACGATCGGCAGGTCGTATTGCACGGCGGTGGCGAATTCCTGCCCGTTCATCAGGAAGCAGCCGTCGCCGGCAAAAGCGACCACGGTGCGCTCTGGAAACAGTTCTTTGGCGGCGACCGCCGCAGGCGTGCCATAGCCCATCGAGCCTGAGGTCGGCGCTGCCTGCGTGGCGAAGCGGCGGAAGCGGTGGAAACGATGCACCCAGGTGGCGTAATTGCCGGCGCCGTTGGTGAGGATGGCGTCGTTGGGCAGCATCTTTTCGAGGTAATTCATGATCGGCCCCATCTGGACCGAGCCGGGGCCGCTTTCCGGCGGTGTCGACCAGTCGAGATAGGCGGCATGCAGCTTTGGCGTCTCGGCTGCCCAAGCGGGTGCGGCGGCCGGCTTGCGCTTGGCGAAGGCGTCGACGAAGGCGGAAGGCGAGGCATTGATTGCCAATGTCGGCCGGTAGACGCGGCCGAGTTCGCCGGCGTCGGCATGGATATGGACCAGCGTCTGGTCGGGGTAGGGGCTTTTCAGCAGAGTGTAGTCGGAGGACGGCATCTCGCCCATACGGCCGCCGATCAGCAGCACGAGATCGGCCTGCTTGATCGCTGTCGCCAGCTTCGGGTTGATGCCGATGCCGACATCGCCGGCATAGTTCGGATGCAGATGATCGAACAGCATCTGGCGGCGGAAGGAACAGCCGACCGGCAGCGACCACGTCTCGGCGATCGTGCGTATCTGTGCCACGGCCTCGGCGTCCCAGCGCGTACCGCCGAGGATGACGAACGGCCTGATGGACTCGGCCAGCAGCCTTTCCAGCGCATCGAGCTCGGCTTCGCCCGGCCGGGTTTCGACCGGTGTGTGCGGCAAGGGGATGGGTGCCTCGACGACACTGGTCAGCATGTCTTCCGGCAGCGAGATGACCACCGGGCCGGGGCGACCCGATGTCGCTACCGCGAAGGCGTGGGTGACGAATTCCGGGATGCGCGAGGCGTCGTCGATCTCGACCACCCATTTGGCGATGTCGCCGAAGAACCTCTTGTAGTCGACTTCCTGGAAGGCCTCGCGCTCCTTGGCGTGGCTGGCGACCTGGCCGATGAACAGGATGACGGGTATCGAATCCTGCATGGCGATGTGGATGCCAGCCGACGCGTTGGTGGCGCCGGGGCCGCGGGTGACGAAGCAGATGCCGGGCTTGCCGGTCAGGCGGCCATGGCAATCGGCCATCATGGCGGCACCCCCTTCCTGGCGGCAGACGATGGTGCGGATCGCTGAATCATGCAGCGCGTCGAGCACCGCCAGATAGGATTCACCGGGCACGCAATAGATGCGGTCGGTGCCATTGGCTTCGAGCGCGTCGACGATCAGTTGTCCGCCGGTCTTCATTGTCCAGACTTCTCCAGTTCGGCAAGGATTTCTTGCGTGTGTTCGCCCAGGCGCGGCGAGGGGCGCTCATAGACCAGCGGCGTGCCGGACATGACCATCGGCGCACGCACCGAAGGCAGAAGATTGCCATGGCCGTCGTCGAGGTCGAGCCGCATGCCGCGCGCGATTGTCTGCGGGTCGGCAAACATCTGGCCGATCGTGTTGATCGGGCTCGCCGGAACGCTTGCCGCTTCCAGCTTCGCCAGCAGCGGATCGCGGTCAAAAATCTTCAGCGCCTCGATCATGCGCTCACGCAGCCTGACCCGGTTGGCGACCCGGGCAGGATTGGTGGCGAAGTCGGGATTTGCAGGCAAATCGTCCAGTCCGACAGCGGCGCAGAATTTGGCGAACTGGCCGTCATTGCCGACCGCCAGGATGATGTGGCCGTCCCTGACTGGCACCACTTCGTAGGGCGCAATGTTCATATGCGCATTGCCCATCTGCACCGGCGATTTGCCGGAGACGAGATAGTTGAGGTTCTGGTTGCCAAGCGCGGAGATCTGGGTGTCGAAGAGCGCCATGTCGACGTGCTGGCCTTCGCCGGTTTGTTCGGCGTGGCGCAGGGCCGCCTGGATGGCGATGACCGAATAGAGGCCGGTGAAGATGTCAGAAATGGCGACGCCGGCCTTTTGCGGCTCACGGCCAACCTCGCCGGTGATCGACATCATGCCGGCCATGGCCTGGATGATGAAGTCATAGCCGGCGCGTGGCGCATAGGGACCATCCTGGCCGAAGCCGGTGATCGAGCAATAGACGAGGCGGGGGTTGATCTTGCGCAGGCTGTCGTAGTCGAGGCCGTATTTCTTCAGGCCGCCGAGCTTGAAGTTCTCGATCAGCACCTCCGAAGTCGCGACAAGCCGGCGCACGGTTTCGGCGCCTTCCGGTGTCGAGAAATCGATGGCGATGGAGCGCTTGCCGCGGTTGCAGGAGTGGTAATAGGCGGCCGACAGGTTCTCGCCGTCCTTGCCCATGACGAAGGGCGGGCCCCATTTGCGGGTGTCGTCGCCGCCATCGGGGCTCTCGACCTTGATGACATCGGCGCCGAGATCGGCAAGCAACTGCCCGGCCCATGGCCCGGCAAGGATGCGGGCGAGTTCGACGACGCGGACGCCTTTCAGCGGGGGCTCAGCCATAAATCACCGTGGTTGCTGCAATCACCTTGATTGCTGCGAAGGCAGAGCCTCTATCAAGCCCTGCAACGGCTGTCACGGCTCTTGCGATGGGCCAATCCGTCACGCTTTCAGGATGTCGTCCGCCCAGGCCGCGAAATCGCCCATGATGATGTCGCGATTCACCTCGTTCAGGCTTTCGTGGCGGGTGTCAGCGTAAACCTTTGAAACCAGATTCGAAAAGCCCATCTTGCGCATGCGATTGGCAAGATGGGTGATCCCCTTGCCGTAATCCGAGGCGGGATCCTTTTCGCCGCCGACGATGCTGACGGGGAGGTCGCGCCGGACGCCGGCAAAGCCGGCATCCTTGCCGCCGTTCAATGCCATGCCGACGACGTCGCGCCACATTGATACCGAAGCATCCCAGCCGCACAACGGATCGGCAATGTATTTCGCCACTTCCGCCTCGTCGCGCGACAGCCAGTCGAACAATGTACGGTGATTGGGCACCGCCTTGCCCCAAGCCTGAAAGGTGAGCTTTGGCAACAGGCGCGACGGGACATCAGAGCCGAGCCGCATCCGTTCCCAGGCAAGGATGCCGAGCGCCACCTGGCCAAGCAGGCCTTGGGAGAAATTGCCGTTCCAGATCGCGGCGGCATGAACGCGCGGCGAGTGGCGCAACAGGTAGTTCAGCGCCACCGACGCACCCATCGAGTGGCCGAAAAGGATGACGGGCAGGTTCGGCTGTTCGCTGGCGATCAGATCATGGATGGCGTCGACGTCGGCGATCACCTTGGCGGGGCCGTTGCTGTCGGCGAACCTGCCGAGCGGTGCGTCGGGGGCCTTGGTCGCGCCATGGCCGCGATGATCGTGGACATAGACGTGGAAGCCGCGGGAGCCAAGAAAATCGGCAAAGCGGGCATAGCGCGCGGCGTGCTCGGCCAGACCATGATTGATCTGGACGACGGCACGTGCCCGGCCATCGGCTTGCCTGACGAAAAGATTGAGATCGGCACCGGTCGGCGAGGCAATCACACGCTGCTGGCTGAATGACATGCCGCTCGGTCTCCAGGCTCTGGCCGCCACCGTGGCGCCGGCTTTGTTTGCGCCGGCGCCGGTTTTGCGTCAATTGGCAAAGCCTGCTTTTTCGCGACGATGTTTCTTGCGTTTGGACAGCAAAATATCGCAATTCTGACACGGAGACAGCTTCAGTCTGTCGCCCACTTCTTCAGCCGGGGATCTTCCATGCGCATTGGTGTCGTTTTCGGATTGGCCATGCTGGCGGCGTCACTGGCCGGGGCGGCGCGTGCCGACGTCAAGATGAGCGGCTCTTTCGTTGCCGACGCTGCCTGTCCGGCGACGCAGGCCATCAAGAACGGCAAGAACCCCGGCAACGTCTCGACCGATGCCGGGCAGAGCTACCAGCTGCTTGCCGGCAACAAGGATACGCCGACGCATTACCTCATCCTGGTGCCGGGCGCCGATCCGGAGCGCCGCTGGGTGAAAGTCACCTGCGGCCATGTTTCGGGTAGCAGCGCCGCGACCGTGCCGGCCGCACCGGGCGGGCAAGGCAAGCCGGCGGCATCGGGAAAACCCGAATATGTCTTCGCGCTGAGCTGGCAGCCGGCCTTCTGCGAGACCAAGTCGAGCAAGACGGAATGCAAGGTGCAGAGTGCAGGTGATTTCGACGCTACGCATTTCACCTTGCACGGCCTGTGGCCGCAGCCGAACGGCAATTTCTATTGCCAGGCGACGGCGAGCGACAAGGCCAACGACAATCCGGCCCACTGGAAGGACCTGCCGCCGGTCAATCTGGACGCCAACACCCGCACAGAGCTCGATCAGGTGATGCCGGGGACAGCTTCCAAGCTCGAACGGCATGAATGGATCAAGCACGGCACCTGCTACGGCAAGAGCCAGCAGGACTATTTCTCCGACGCGCTCAACTTGATGCGCGCGGTGAACAGCTCGCCGGTGCGCGATCTCTTTGCCAAGAACATCGGCGGCAAGCTGACGGCGGACCAGATTCGCGGCGCCTTCGACACTGCCTTCGGGGCGGGAGCAGGGGACCGCGTGCGTGTTTCCTGCGTCATCGATCCGTCGAGCGGCAGGCGGCTGATCGGCGAACTGACGCTCGGCCTCGCCGGTCCGATCGGCTCCAACAGCTCGCTCAAGGACCTGCTGCTGGCTTCGGTGCCGACCAACAAAGCCGGTTGCCCGACAGGCACTGTCGACGCGATTGGGTTCCAGTAAGTACGGGCGGCTTCCAGTAAGTACGGGCGGTTCCAGCAGGCGCTGGCAGGACGCAGACACCGGACTGTCGCCTTGCCGCGTCCCGATGCTATGCTGCCCGCGCATCATTTCGGCGGGGCTCGCAATGGATGGCATGACGAGCAGCGCGCTGGCGCGGCTGGCTTTCTGGGCCAGGGGCATGGTCTCGATAAACGATGCCCGCATGGAATGGCCGGGCTTTTCCTACACCGACGCCGAATGGGCGCGCATGCGAACGCTATCCGAACCGATCGGCGTCGGCACCTACCAGCTGTTCACGATCGTCAATGCGGTGATTTTCATCACTATCGCGGCGATCGGCATTTTCGGTGTCTTCCTGCCGCTGGCGACGCTGCTGTTTCCCATACCGGCGGAAACCAGCGCGCTGAAGTTTTCGCTGCTGCTGGCGGCTTGTGCTTTCCTGATCATCGGGCTCGGCCTGCCGATCTCGATGCGCCTTTCGGCCATGCTGGTGGGCGGCAGGGCGGTGCGGGCGGCACTTGTTTCCGCGCCCGGCGACGAGGCGTTGGCGTCAAAAGTGTCGTGGCAGATCAACCGCATCATGCTGATTCTATGCGGCCTGCTGGTGCCGGGCATCCTGCTGTTCATTGCCTATGACATCGAAGCCGGGCCGATCATCACCGCGCTGAAATGGCTGGCGATCGCGCTGATGGCGGTTTCCACCGTGACAGGCTTTCGGCGGCAGAAGAAGTCGTAACGACAGACCTAGATCTGCGCGGACTTGGTCCACGCAACGGCTGCGTCGGCTTCGTGGCCGCCCGGCTCGCCGACGACGCGATCGCGCCCGGTCGACTTCGCCTTGTAGAGGCGCTGGTCGGCAAGCGCGAACAGGTCGGCAAGGCAGCGCGTCGTTTCGCTGACGCTGGAAACGCCGGCGCTGACGGTCAGCTCGAACCGGCTGGTGGCGGCCGAGGCCTTGACCGCGTAGCGGATGCTTTCGCCGAACAGCCTGGCGACCGAGTGCGGGCGAGAACTGAGGATGGCGAATTCCTCGCCGCCGATGCGGAACACCTGGTCTTCGGCGCTTGCCGCCTCGGTAAGCAGGATCGCAACCGCTTTCAGCACCTTGTCGCCTTCGGCATGGCCGAAACGGTCGTTGATCGACTTGAAATGGTCGACATCGATGATCAGCAGGCTGAGCGGCCTGGCGGTGCGCAGGCTGTCCTGGACGGCGGCTTCACCGTCGGCGTCGAAGCGCCCGCGATGCAGCAGGCCGGTCAGGCCGTCACGGCCGACATGTTCGACCAGCGCTTCATAGCGTTCGCGATAGGTGAGTGTTTCGAAAATGTCGGTCAGCCCGCGCGGCGCCGCGACCTGACGCTCCTCGAACCATTTGAGATAGGCCACGAGCATGGTGCTGAAGATCAGCGCCGCCGCCATCTTGGCAAACCAGCCGCCGAAAAAGACCGCGATCGGCGCGCCGGCGACGAAATGCAGCGCGGTGAAGAACCCGGCCTGGTCGAAGGTGAGCACGCAAGCGACCGAAATCAGGATGCGCGCGAACTGTGCCTTGCGCAGGTAACGCCCGAGCTTTTCATAGAGCAGGATGATCAGGATGGCGTCGACGAACAGCAGCGTCGTGCCCCAGACCATCAGCCAGCCCATCTCGTCGATGAAGCCGATGTCGGGGAGCCTGCCGTCGGGAAGTGCCGCGATGACGTGCAGGCGCAGCAGCAGCACCAGCCCGATCATCAGCGCATTGCCGAACAGCAGGCCGTAGATCGGCTGACGCACGGTGGCGGCATCCTCTTTCATATAGAGCAGCAACAGCATGACCAGCTTGCCGGAAAACAGCACAGCCGAGCCCGGCGAGACCATGCCGAACGGCAAGGCGACGTAAAAAACGCTGGCGAGATAGGTCTCGAGGAAGTGCATGACGCCGAGCGCGCAGACGAAGACGCCGAGGCCGATACGCTGTCTGAAGCGGAAAAGCGTCACCATGACGCTGAAGTAGACGACCGCTTCGGCAAGGAGCAGGAAACTGTTCAGCAATGCCGTCGATCCGATCTTTCTCCCGAAATCGCTGCAAATCAGCGATTCCACCCCGATCCTGTTTTGACCCGGAAGGGTTAACCGGAGCTTTCATCGCGTCCGATGAGCGTGGAAAACTTCAGCGGTTGGCGGACACTTCCGCGTGTGACCGGCCAGATGCGGCAAAAGCGATTGCCGTTCGCCGTCGCATCGCCTACATAGCGGCCAACCTCCACTCAATTCGACAATCCAGTCAGTTTTTTTAGGGAAAGCGCGCGTGGCACGCCAGTTCATCTATCACATGGCCGGCCTCAACAAGGCCTATGGCACCAAGAAGGTGCTCGAGAATGTCCATCTCTCCTTCTATCCCGACGCCAAGATCGGCATTCTCGGCCCCAACGGTTCGGGCAAGTCGACGATCCTCAAGATCATGGCCGGGCTCGACAAGGAGTGGAACGGCGAAGCCTGGCTCGCCGAAGGCGCCACCGTCGGCTACCTGGCGCAGGAGCCGGCGCTTGATCCGGACAAGACCGTGTTCGAAAACATCATGGAAGGCGTCGCCGCCAAGACCGCCATCATCGAGCGCTACAACGAATTGATGATGAATTATTCCGACGAGACGGCCGACGAGTCGGCCAAGCTCCAGGACGAGATGGACCGGCTCAACCTGTGGGATCTCGAGCAGCAGGTCGAGATGGCGATGGAAGCGCTGGGCTGCCCGCCCAAGGATTCGGAAGTCACCAAGCTTTCGGGCGGCGAGCGCCGCCGCGTCGCGCTCTGCCAGCTCTTGCTGCGCCAGCCCGACCTTTTGCTGCTCGACGAACCGACCAACCATCTCGACGCCGAGACCACGGCGTGGCTGGAAAAGCATCTGCGTGCCTATCCGGGCGCTGTGATGATCATCACCCACGATCGCTACTTCCTCGACAACGTCACCGGCTGGATCCTTGAACTCGACCGCGGCCGCGGCATTCCCTATGAGGGCAACTACACCAAATACCTCGAAGCCAAGGCCAAGCGGCTCAAGCAGGAAGGCCGCGAGGACGACGCCCGCCAGCGCGCCATCGGCCGCGAGCGCGAGTGGATCCAGTCGAGCCCCAAGGCCCGCCAGACCAAGTCCAAGGCGCGTATCCAGGCGTTCCAGGACCTTTTGGATGCAGCCGACAAGCGGCGTCCGAGCGACACGCAGATCGTCATTCCGCATGGCGAGCGGCTCGGCAATGTGGTGATCGAGGCGGAAGGCCTGTCGAAGGGCTTTGGCGACACGCTTTTGATCGACGGGCTGGAATTCAAGCTGCCGCCCGGCGGCATCGTCGGCGTCATCGGCCCGAACGGCGCCGGCAAGACGACGCTGTTCCGCATGATCACCGGTCAGGAAAAGCCGGATGCGGGCTCGGTCCGTGTCGGCGAAACGGTCAAGCTCGGCTATGTCGACCAGAGCCGCGACGCGCTCGATCCGTCAAAGACGGTGTGGGAAGAGATTTCCGGCGGCGCCGAAGTGGTCAAGCTCGGCAAGTTCGAGGCCAACACGCGTGCCTATTGCGCCTCGTTCAACTTCCGTGGCGGCGACCAGCAGCAGAAGGTCGGCAATCTCTCCGGCGGCCAGCGCAACCGCGTGCATCTGGCCAAGATGCTGAAGACCGGCGGCAATGTGCTGCTGCTCGACGAACCGACCAACGATCTCGACACGGAAACGCTGGCCGCACTTGAAGACGCTCTGGAAAACTTCGGCGGCTGCGCGGTCATCATCTCGCACGATCGCATGTTCCTCGATCGGCTGGCGACGCATATCCTCGCCTTCGAGGGCGACAGCCATGTCGAATGGTTCGAGGGCAATTTCGAGGATTACGAGCAGGACAAGATCCGCCGCCTCGGCCCCGATGCCGTCAACCCGCACCGCATGACCTACAAGAGGCTGACGCGGTAAGGGGTTTTCCGGGCGGCGAATTCTCAAGAAGACATGAGGAGTTCACATGGCTGATTGGTCCGCCGCCCAATATCTGAAATTCGAAGACGAGCGCACGCGGCCCGCGCGGGATCTGGTGGCGCAGGTCCCCGTCGACTTTCCGAGCCGGGTCGTCGACATCGGCTGCGGGCCGGGCAACTCGACCGGACTGCTGGTGGAGCGCTGGCCGGATGCGCGGGTGAGCGGCTTCGACACTTCGCCCGACATGATCGAGAAGGCGAGGGCGCGCCTGCCCGAGGTCACCTTTGATCTCGCCGATGCTTCCAAATGGCAGCCGGCGGAGCCGGTCGACGTGATTTTTGCCAATGCGGTGTTCCAGTGGCTGCCCGAGCATCCCGCGGTCTTCCAGCGGCTGATGGGTTTTCTCGCGCCAGGTGGCGCGCTGGCCATCCAGATGCCCGATAATATGGACGAGGACTCCCATCGCCTGATGCGGGAGGCCGCAGCCGAAATGCCGTTTGCCGAAAAGCTCAAGGGCGCGGCGCGCGGGCCGCTGCAGCCGGTGTCGTTCTACTATGACCTGTTGTCGCCGCTCAGCGATCGGCTGGATATCTGGCACACCATCTACAACCACCCGCTTGCCGACGCGCAGGCGATCGTTGAATGGGTGAAGTCGACGGGCCTGAAGCCTTTTGTCGACCCGCTCGATGCGAACGAGAAGACACTGTTCCTCGACAGCTACACGGCCAAGATCGCCAAGGCCTATCCGAAGACGGCTGATGGCAAGGTGCTTTTGCGCTTTCCGCGCATCTTCATCGTCGCCAAGCGGGCTTGATTATCCACGTTGCGCGGCGCCCGTTGCGGCCGCTTGACCGGGTTTCGCCGCCATGCGCATTTCACCGCGTTGGGTCACGATGGCCCATGGTAGGGGGGTGGATGATGACATTGAAAAAGATGCTTTTCGGCGGCAGCGTGTGCGCGGCGGCACTTCTGGCGTTCTCGATCTCGGCGGAAGCCAAGCGAGCACGCTGCTTCACCAGCGATGACGGTTATTTCTCATGCAGCTACAGGGCGATCGATGATGCGGGCAGCTTCCGCATCTCGGCGCCGGGCTATCCGACCTATGTCCTGGAAATCGACGGGCCGGGTTTTGCCTATGGCTATGTCAATCTCGGCCGCCGCAATGTGCCGCTGCCGGGGCAGTTTGTGCGCAGCCGCGACGACGGCGCCTGCTGGAACAACCCGCAGACCAACACCAAGCTCTGCGCCTGGTGAAGTCAGGCTTAAGTCGGCCCAAACCTTTGGTTTAAGCCGGCGTAAACCGTCGCGGTGAGAAAAGTGTTGCGCCGGAGCGTTCCGGCGCCCACATGAAGCCCGCAACGCCTGCGGATGGACGGACTGGATATATGCATCGCGTCATCATCAGTGGCATCGGCGTTGAAATCCCTGAAGCCAAGATCACCAACGAAGAACTGGTCGCCAGCTTCAATGCCTGGGTCGACACGGAGAATGCGCGCCGCCTGGGCACCGACGAGCCGCCGCTGTCGAAATCGGACAGCGACTTCATCGTCCACGCCTCGGGCGTGCGCACCCGCCATGTCATCGAGCGCGAGGGCATCCTCGATCCGACCCGCATGGCGCCGCGCATTCCGGCACGGCCTGACGATGCGCTGTCGCTCGAAGCCGAGTTCGGCATCGCCTCGGCCCAAAAGGCTCTCGACCATGCCGGGCTGAAGCCGTCCGATATCGACCTGGTGATCTGCTCGGCCTCGCATCACCAGCGACCCTATCCGGCGATCGCCATCGAAATGCAGGAGGCGTTGGGGACAAAGGGCGCCGGCTTCGACATGGGGCTCGGCTGTTCGTCGGCGGCTGCCGCCTTGCACATCGCCGTCAACCTCGTGCGGTCGGGCGCACACAAGCGCATTCTGGTGACGACGCCCGAGATCATCACCGGTCATCTCAATTTCCGCGACCGGCAGACGCATTTCATCTTCGGCGACGCTTCGGTGTCGATGGTGGTCGAAGGTCTGGCCAAGGGCGACAAGCGGCCGGGGCGTTTCGAGGTGCTCGACACGCGCGTCTGGACACAGATGTCGAACAACATCCGCACCAATCTGGGCTATCACACCCGCACCGCCCAGGATGATCCCTACATGATCAATCTTGAAGGCAACCTGATCAAGCAGGTCGGCAACAAGGTGTTCAAGGAAGTCACCGTCGCCGGGCAAAAATTCATCGTCGAATTCCTCGCCGAGCACGGGCTGACGCCGCAGGCGATCAGGCGCTTCTGGCTGCATCAGGCCAATGCGCGCATGAATGCGATGATCCTGAAACTGTCGTTCGGCCACGAGGTCGACCACGACCGTGCGCCGATGGTGCTGGAGCGGCTGGGCAACACGGCGGGCGCCGGCGCCATCGTCGCGCTGTCGGAAAACCACGCCGACATGAAGCCCGGCGATTTCGGCCTGATCTGCGCCTTTGGCGCGGGGTATTCGATAGGCGGCGCGCTACTGCGGATGCTTTGAGCTTGCCGTGTCAGGTTGGCGCGAACGGCACCAGCATCGGCACGCGCCTGGCGTAATCGTCATAGGCGCTGCCGAGTTCGCCGCGCAGAAAGCGTTCCTCGAGCTTTGCCTTGATGACGGTGCCGATGATCACCAGCGCGGCGCCGGCGATGCCCCAGACGGTGCCTTTGGCCGCCACGGTGGCCAGGATTGCCAAAAGCAGTCCGGTGTAGATCGGGTGACGGACCAGCCTGTAGGGGCCGGTGTCGACGACATGATGCTCGGCCTTGGCTGTCACCGTGCCCGACCAGAGGCGGCCGAGATGCAGGCGGGCCCACCAGGCGAATGCCAGGCCGACCGCGATCAGCGCAACGCAGGTCCACGCCTCAAGGAGGTTCGGAATCCAAAGCCGAAGCCTGCCGGCATAGCCGTGTGCAGGGATGAACAGCAGCATCGCCCCGAGCACCGTCACGACTCGGTAGCGTAACTCGGCCTGCAAGCCGGCGCGCTTTTGTGCCGGGTCAGCCCAGAAGGCAGCCACGAGCCAGGACACAAGCCAGATCAGCCAAAGCGCCGCGATTGCAGGAGCGGGATGCATAATGAAACCTCCGCAGACTTGTCCGCGTCACCATGTAGACGGTACAGCGCGGCGGCAATGCGGCCCCAATACGGGACTGGTTTCCATTTCAGGTAAGAAGATCGTGATCCGCGCCGCGATCTCATTCGCCTGAAAACATCCACTGCACGCCGAAGGCGTCGACCAGCATGCCGAAGCTGGTTCCCCAAACTTGCCGCGCCAGGGGCACGGTGATCCGGCCGCCTGCGCTCATGCAACCGAAAAGCTCCTGCATGGCGGCTAGGTCGTTGAACTCCAGGCAAAGGGCGGAGCCCTTCATCGGTTCTGCGTCGTCATTGTCGGAGGCATGAAACAGGACGCCGGGGCCTTCGAACCGGGCATGCAATATCTTTCCGCGCATAGCTTCGGTCCGCACCGGCATGTCGTTGTCTCCCCAGCGCAGCAGGACCGTTGCTCGGCCGAGGCCACACCGCTCGTAGAAGGCCAATGCCGGCTCGCAATTGGTGGTGAAGAACAGCGAAGGGGAGAGCCGCATCGGTTCGCTTCCGGTCATTGAGCTGGCCAAGTCAGTGCGCGGCTGCGGTGGCGGCAGCGATGAGCACGTCGCCCGTATATTGTCTGTCACCGATGCCCCAGCCGCCGTCGGGCGCATTGACGATGTTGATCCAGGTGTTTTCAGGCCGGTGCCCCGGCACGCAGAGTTCGGCGACAATCCCTGCGGCTGCGGTGATGAAGGCCTTGCGGGCTTCGACCGAGCCAAGTCCGATGTTGGGCAATTTCAATTCCACCATGACGACAGGCCGATTGGCGCCGCCCGCATAGATGTGGTGAGGCGGCAAGATGTGGACCGTGCCGCCGACGATGGCGGTGAAGAACGAATTGCCGGTGGCGCCGGAGGCTTCGATGAGGGCGGCGCTGAGACGCGGCAGGATGTCTCGCTCTCCCGTTGGGGTCAGTATTCCTTCCGGCGCGGTCACGGTTATTGGCATTTGGCTCCCCATTTTGCTGGTTTCCACGGACTTTCCGGCGGACATGTCTTCCGGCTTGCCATGTTTCGTATCGATTGGTACGATATATGGAGAAGACGAGTCAACAGGTTTCGTATCGATCGATATGGATAATTCGGAAAAGCCCCGCGGCGGCCGGCCGCGCGCGTTCGACCCCGACCGGGCGCTGGATGCGGCGATGCATCTGTTCTGGGAGCATGGTTATGAGGCGACGTCGCTGGCCATGCTGCGCGAAGCGATGGGGCTGACGCCGCCGCAGATCTACAACGCCTTCACCGACAAGGAGACTTTGTTCCGCAAGGCGCTGAAGCGCTACCACGAGACCGAGATTGGCTTTGCGCTGGACGCGCTGAGCGCGCCGGTTTCGACGCGGGAGGCGATCCGGCGGTTGCTGCTCGGTGCGGCCGAAGCATATTCTAGGCCCGGCAAGCCTGGTGGCTGTCTGTTCGTCAGCGGCGCGCTGGCAGCCTCGCCACAGGCGCAAGCCATTGCCGATGAACTCAAGCACTACCGCAAGGCGAGCGAGGCGTCGATCGCAGAGCGGCTGGCCAGGGGCAGGGCGGTGGGTGACCTGCCGGCGGACCCGTCGGCCGAGGGGTTCGCCAAATACCTGGCTGGCGTCATGAACGGCATGTCGATCCAGGCGCGGGACGGTGCTTCGGTCGAAGAGTTGCGCGTTTTGGCCCAAACCGCTCTTGCGGCCTTGCCGGCCGAAGGGCAAAACCAGGCGGCATCATCCAAGGAATGAAGCCATGCTGGATCTCTTCCCCGAGGCTGAAAAGCCTGTTGAAATCACCCCCCGCGCGAAAGCTTGCCGCCAAAGCGGCAGCGCTTTACGTGGCGCCAGCGGATCATTTTCAGACGCGCCCGGTGGACGAATTGCGGCTGGGCTTCGACGGCATATCAGGCGATTTCCATGCTGGTCCGACGCGCCGTTCGGGCGGGCGCGAGCCCTGGTATCCGCGCGGCACCGAAATGCGTAACGAACGGCAATTGTCCATAGTGGCAGCGGACGAGCTGGCGGTTGTCGCCGAACGGATGGGCCTGGCCGAGATCAAGCCGGAGTGGATCGGCGCCAATCTGGTGATCGAGGGAGTGCCGAACCTCTCCATGCTGCCGGCCGGCACGTTGCTGTTCTTCAAGGACGGCGTGACCATCAAGGTCGACGCGCAGAACGGACCTTGCCGCATTGCCGGCCGATCGATCGCCGAGAATGCCGGAATGGCCGACGTCGAAGCCGGCGCGCTGTTGTTCCCAAAAATGGCGAAGCGGTTGCGTGGTGTCGTCGCCTGGGTCGAGAAGCCGGGAACCATCAAGGCCGGCGAGGAAATATCGGTGCGGGTGCCGGAGCAATGGATCTATTCGGCATAGCTGTGCGGCAAGCAGAGGGCAGGGGCTACGCCGCCGTGGCGGCGTAGCCAAATTCACTGGGCGTTAGCCCTTGCGGTTTTTCTTCGCGCCTTGCGCCATGACGGACACGTGGTCCCACTTGTCCCAGGTGGCAAGCCGGTTGGCGTATTCCTGGCGTATCATCGGCAGGCCGCCGTCGCCGAAGAACACCCGGAGCGGTGGCTCGACCGCATCGACAATGGCCAGCATGGCCGGCCCGGTGGCCTCGGGATCCCCGGCGACCGAATTGGCGCGGCGCTCGGCCATCTTGGCACGGGCGGGCGCATAGGCCTCGATCGGTTGGGACACCTTTGCAGACGGGCCGGCCCAGTCGGTGGAGAAGCCGCCGGGTTCGACCAGCGTCACATGGATGCCGAATTCCGCGACTTCGATGCTGAGCGACTGGCTGAAAGCCTCCAGCGCCCATTTCGAGGCGTGGTAGAGGCCGAGCGAGGCAAAGGCATTGACGCCGCCGATCGACGAGATCTGGATGATGTGGCCGGACCGCTGCGCCCGCATGATCGGAAGCGCGGCCTGGGTCACCCACAGCGCGCCGAAGACATTGGTTTCGATCTGGTCGCGGGCTTCCTGTTCGCTGACCTCCTCGATGGCGCCGAAATGGCCGTAGCCGGCATTGTTGATGACGACGTCGAGCCGGCCAAAGCGCTTGTGCGCCTCGGCGACAGCGGCATCGACGGCTTTCTTGTCGGTGACGTCGAGCTTTATCGCGGCAATCTTGTCGCCGTACGTCTCGACGAGATCGGCGAGCGTGCCGGCATCGCGGGCGGTCGCCGCAACGCTGTCGCCACGCGCGAGCGCCGCCTCGGCCCAGACGCGGCCAAAGCCCTTTGACGATCCGGTGATGAACCAAACCTTGTTTGTCATGATGTGGAATCCTTGCCCCTGCGGGCGCAATTTTCTGGTGAAAGCGGAGGCTTCTCCGCTTTCGGCATATACGGCCTATCCCGTGATTTTCCAGAGGCGGGGGGATTCTTTTTGAACAAGAGGCCCCTTGATCAGGGGTAATTCACCTGAGACGACCATGCCGGGTCGTCGTGCTTTTGCCAGTAGAGTGCCATCAGCCGGCTAGTGATCGCGCCGACCTTGCCGTGCGCAATCCGGACGCCGTCGATCTCCGTCACCGGCATGATGCCGCCCGCGGTCGAGGTGATGAAAACCTCGTCTGCCTCGCGCAATGCGGCGACGCTAACATCGGTGGCGGTGGCGGCAAGACCTTCTTCGGCGCACAGGTCGAAGACCGTGCGGCGGGTGATGCCGGGCAGCACGCCAATGGAAGGCGTCGACAGTTTTCCATCCCTGACGCAGAAGACGTTGAAGCCCGGGCCTTCGGCGACGTTGCCATTGAAGTCGAGAATCACTGCTGTCTCGGCGCCGCGGTCATAGGCATCGTAGAGGCCGCGCACCAGATCGAGCCAGTGGTAGTTCTTGATCGCCGGGTCGATCGAGGCCGGCGGAATACGCACCTTGTCGCTGATGGCGACACGCAGGCCGCGCTGCAACTGCTCGGCATTGGCGACCGAGCCGAACGGCACGGCGAACGCCATGAAGCGGTTGACTGCCTGGCGCGGGTCGCGGCTGAAGGTCGGCGAGGCGCCGCGCGTGCACAGCATCTCGACATAGGCGGCGCGATGACCCGACAGCGCCACGCAATTGTGCAGGATTTCGGTCACGCCTTCGCGATCGAAGGGAATGGTCATGCGCAGCTTTTCCAGCCCGCCGAAGAAGCGGTCGAGATGCAAATCGAGGCGGAAGAAACGGCCATTCCAGACATGCACGGTGTCGTAAGTGGCGTCGGAATGCAGAAAACCCCAGTCCAGCACCGAGATCTTGGCTTGCGACATCGGCAGGTACTGGCCGTCGAGGAAAGCGACGCCCTCGGGATAGGAATGCGGGTCGATATGGAGAGCGCCAAGTGCAGGCAGTGGCTTCGCATCGGGCGTTGCTATCGTCTGGCTCATCGGGCCTCCTCCAACCAGGGCGGATCAGTAGGCTACCGGCGGTGCGCAGAAGGCATAGAGCCACCCGCCCGGCGCTGTTCGGCCTCGATGACGATCTCGCCGATACATTGGATCGGAATTGCCTTACATTGCGCGCTCTGAACGGAGGGGGAAGATGGGCAGACTTGGGGCCGTCATAGCAGCCATGACGATGTTCGGCGCTGCGGGCGAAGCCAGCGCCCAGTGCGCGCGCGAAGGCGAGGAATTGTGCCAGAGCGGCCAGACCTATCGCTGCGAGAAAACCGGCAGCGAATTGACACCGATCTTCCAGAACGTGCCTTGTGCGGTGAATCTGCCGTCGCTGAGCGGCACCTGGGTCGGCAGCGGGCACCAGAGCCCGGCCGGCGATGCTGGGGCCGACTGGCCGATCGCCATGACGATCAACGATGGCAATGCGTCGATCGACTATCCGTCGCTCGGCTGCGGCGGATCCCTGTCGCAGACGTCCAGGGACGATATTTCGGCGGAATACCACGAGAGCATCACTTACGGTCAGGACAAGTGCATCGACGGCGGCAACATCACCGTCAGGTTTTTCAAGGGAAACCTGTCCTGGACCTGGGTCGGCCAGGCCGACGGCCAGCCCTACAATGCGGTCGCCGTTCTGAGGCGCAAATGACGAGGTTCATTCCTCCTCGTCGTCGGCGTCGAGCAGGCGTGTCGCGCGCCAGCGGGTGAGCACGATGTTGGTCTGCTCGATGACGAAGAAACGCGCCGAGTCGCGATCGTAGCCTTCGGCGAGCAGTTTTTCGTAATCCGTGTGCATGTGGCGGATATGGGCAATGGTCGCCAGCCATACGGCGATGCCCGGCGGCAAGGTCTTCATGTGAACCGCGCCGGCGTCGGTTCGGATCTTCTCCATATCGGCATAGGGCGCCAGCGGCAGAAGTACGGTCAGCGCCTTGGCGATGGCGCGACGGCGGCCGGTCGGCGCTGTCATCGCCGAACCCCATTGGGCTCGTCGCGTCCTTCGATGGTCGCCTCCGGTATGGCGTCGGTCGAGGCGAAATAAGGCTTGATGTCGATGACCGGCGTGCCGTCGAGCACATCGATGGCGTCGAGATCGATGCGGCCGGTACCGATGTCGACGGCAATCAGCCTGGCGATATGCAGCCCGATAGGGTTCGGGCGAGCAGGAGAGCGCAGCGAAAATACGCCTTTCGCTTCAGCCGCATGGCGCGGTTTCCGCACAATCAGAGTCCGCGGCGCGTGATGCAGCCAGGACAGGATGATGACGTGGCTGGCGCGCTCCAGCCCCTGCAGGCCATCGCGATAGGGCGCGTCGATGGTCAGCACCGCCTTCTGCCCGGTCTCGCGCGCTGTGCGCATGTTCTTCGGGCAGGTTTCGCGCGTCGTCCATGGCGAGGCGATGCGGCCGATGAAGACGATCCCGCCATCCGGCGGCATCAATGCCGGATCGTTTTCCAGCCTCTGCTCGCCTTCGCGCGTCTCGAACATCTCACGCGTTTCGGTCATCCTGCTCTCATCTCGCATCTTTTTGTTCGTGCATGTCGTTGCCCCAAAACCGCGACCCACTTTTGGGCCACATGCATCGCGAGTCGACGCATGCGCCATTTTCTTGTCCGGAAGCGACATAGCGCTTGCAAGGTTTTGAAAATCGACATAAACATATGTTTATATCTTTTCAAAGAGAATACGCTGATGCATGTCTCGCTCGACACCATGGTGGATACATTGAAGGCGGCGGCCGAATCCAGCCGGCTGCGCATATTGGCACTGTTGTCGCGCGGCGACCTCACCGTTTCCGACCTTACCGAAATTCTCGGCCAGTCGCAGCCGCGCGTTTCGCGGCACCTGAAGCTCTTGCTGGAGGCCGGTTTGATCGGCCGCTACCAGGAAGGGTCGTGGGCCTTCTTCCGCCTGTCGGACGCGGATTCCGCGCGGGACTTCGTCATGGGGCTGGTTTCCGGCATTCGCGGTGCCGATCCGCAGGTCGAGCGCGATCTTGAGCGCCTAGCTTCGGTCAAGCGCAAGCGGCAGGACCGGGCGGTCGAGTATTTTTCCGTGAATGCTGCGGGCTGGGATCATATCCGCTCGTTGCATGTGCCGGACCGCGCCGTCGAAGCCGCAATGTTGAAGCTGGTGGGCAAGCGGCCGTTCCAGTCGATGCTCGATCTCGGCACCGGCACCGGGCGGTTGCTCGAAATCTTCTCGCCGCTCTATCGGCGCGGTGTCGGCATCGACATGTCGCGCGAGATGCTGACCGTGGCGCGCGCCAATCTCGACAAGGCCGGCGTTTCGAATGCGCAGGTGCGGCAGGGCGACATCTTCGCGCCGCCGGTCGAGCGCGATGCCTTCGATCTCGTCACCATCCATCAGGTGCTGCACTATCTCGACGATCCCGCCCGCGCCATCCACGAGGCGGCGCGGCTTTTGCGTCCAGCCGGGCGGCTGGTCATCGTCGATTTCGCGCCGCATGCGCTGGAATTCCTGCGCGAGGAGCACGCGCATATGCGGCTCGGTTTTTCCGACCGGCAGATCGCCGACTGGTTTGCGGAAGCCGGACTCGATCTCGAGGATGCCCAAGAGTTCGAGCCGCGCGGCGGCAACGAGGCGAGGCTCACCGTGAAACTCTGGCTTGGCCGCGACCGGCGCCTCCTGATCGCCGATCCTTCCAACGACACAAGGCAGGCCAAAGCGAACTCGATAGGGGAAATCGCATGAACCAGTTCCGCTTTTCCCGCCGCCCCGACATTGGCGACAAGGTCCGGGTTTCCTTCGAATTCTTCCCACCGAAGACGGACGAGATGGAAGGAAGGCTGTGGGAGACGGTCACAAGGCTGGAGCCGCTGAAGCCGAAATTCGTCTCGGTGACCTACGGCGCCGGCGGCTCGACGCGCGAGCGCACCGCCCGTACTGTAAAGCGCATCCTGACGGAAACCGCTATTCCCGCCGCGGCGCATCTGACCTGTGTCGGTGCAACGCGCGACGAGGTCGATGCGGTCATCCAGGATTACAAGTCGATCGGCATCAACCGGTTCGTGGCGCTGCGCGGCGACCCGGCTTCCGGCGTCGGCGAACCCTATCGACCGCATCCCGGTGGCTACGAGAATGGCGCGGAACTGGTCGCCGGGCTTAAGGCAATCGCGGATTTCGACATCTCCGTCGCGGCTTATCCGGAAAAGCATCCGCAAAGCCCCGATTTCGCCACCGACATCGAGATGCTGAAACGCAAGGTCGACAATGGTGCGACGCGCGCCATCACCCAGTTCTTCTTCGACAATGATCTCTACGAGCGCTATGTCGAGCGCGTCCGCCGCGCCGGCATCTACATCCCCATCGTGCCGGGTATCCAGCCGGTTCACAGTTTCAGGCAGGTCGCGAACTTTTCCGCGAGGGCGGGCGCGCATGTGCCCGGCTGGCTGGTGGAGCGGTTCGAGGGCCTTGACCGGGACCCGCAGACGCATGCGCTGGTGGCCTCGGCGGTGGCGGCCGAACAGGTCATGGATCTGGTCGAGCGTGGTGTCGGCGATTTCCACTTCTACACCATGAACCGGGCAGATCTGGTCTTCGCCATTTGCCACATGATAGGCATTCGCTCGCATGAAGCAGAGGCGGCGGGATCGGCTGCGGCTTAGAGCATGATCCCGAAAAGTGGAATCCGATTCTCGGAAAAGATCATGCTCGAACCATGAGAGCCTCGAAGAAGCGCCCGAAATGCAAAAAGGCCGGGTAAAAACCCGGCCTTTTCAATGGTTTAGACTATGTGGTGCTGGTCTTCCCCGTCTTGGCGGGTCAGGGAAGAAAGCCCATAATAAGGGCTCCGATGAAAGCGAACGCAGCACAGATCATCAATGCGTTGATAGGCCTCGTAAGTCCCATGACATAGCCTCCTCTTAAAGAGCTATGCCTGAGAGTCTAGGTTCATTTGTGCCACAGGCAAGCGGAAAATGTGCTGCATTGCGACGTAATTGCTAGATTTGCGACCTGCCTTTTGCCGTTAAGCGTTGAAACTCCTAGGCAAAATCCGGCTTCAGACCTGTGAATAAATTATGGCGGCGGTGTGTCGTTACCATGTCATGGCAGCGCTACCGCTGCGAAAGTCGAATTCGACTTTCGCGATGCGGGGGCAATTAAGTGGTTAGAGCGTCCTTTGCGCGTCCAGTGGACGCGCGGCGCTCTAACGTCGACCAAGCAGCCGTCCGTCGATCGTGATGAGACCGAGCGCGATCAGCAACACGCCGCCGATTTCGAACAACTCTAGACGTTCGCCAAGGAAGAGAAAACCGAGCAGCATGGCGCTGGCCGGCACGATGAGCGTGACCAGCGAGGCGTTGGTGGCGCCGGCCGAGGCGACGAGGTTGAAATAGAGGATGTAGGCGAAGGCGGTGGACAGAAGCGCCAGCGCCAGCACCGCCGCCCAGACCGGTGGCGAGGCCGAGAACAGGCCCGATGGACCGTAGGTGAAGAGCACGATCGGGATCATGATGATGGTCGACGCCGTCAACTGTCCGGTGGCGATGACCGGCGAGGGCACACCCTTGAAACGGCGGGCGACCATCAGCGCAATGCCGTAGGACAGCGAGGCGCCGATCAGCGCGAATTTGGCCCAGACCGGGCCGCCGAGCCCGGCGAGCAGGCCGGGGCCGATCATGACAGCCGTGCCGGCGATGCCGAGCGCAATGCCGGCCAGCTTGTTCCAGGAGAGTTTTTCGTCCGATGTCAGCGCGTTGGCGAGAATCAGCGTCCAGAACGGCGTCGTTGCGTTGAGCACCGAGGCGACGCCGGCGCCAAGCTCTGTCTGGCCGGCGAAGATCAGCGAGAAGGGCACGACGTTGTTGGTGAGCGCCAGCAGGAAGAAAAGGCCGGCATGCGGAAGAGCGAGGCGGAAGGACGGGCCACGCAGGCCGAGATAGATCTGCAGTGCAATCGCCGCGATGGCGACGCGAAACAGCACCAGAACCAGCGGGTGAAGTTCCGCCACCGCGATGCGGGCAAAGAAGAACGAGCCGCCCCAGATCGCACCGAGTAGCAGGAGTTGTCCCCAGTCCTTGAGCACCATCGGCCCGCGTGGTGCTGATGTCGCGGCTATTGCCATGTGAGTCGCCCTCCCAGACGGCCTGAATGCCAGTCAGTCAGGCAGAAGCCATATCGGGTTCGGCGACAAGGGCCACCCGAAACCTGATCGCTGGCAAACGTTGCTGGCAAAGACCTAGCGCCGCTGCGTCAGTGCCACGAGACACAGAATTGTTTTCATTAGCCGCTAGCATGGATTAATTGTGCGCAGCTCAGGTCAAGGATTCGTCCATGCAGCGATTCGAGAATGCCCGCGAGGCGGCACTGGCGCTTCGCCCGGACGATCCGGTCTATTGCTTCCGCCCGCAGGTGCTGATGGCGGATGCCAGACAGTTCATGGGCATGTTCCCCGGCAAGACCGCTTATGCGGTCAAGACCAATGGCGAGCAGATCGTGCTGAAGACCCTGGTCGAGGCCGGCGTCAACGCTTTCGACGTCGCTTCGCCGGGCGAGTTCGCCGCCGTACGCGCGGTCTCTACCGATGCCGAGATGCTCTACATGCACCCGGTCAAGGCGCAGTCGGACATCAAGCTGGCGCTGGAGAAATACGCCATCCGCGTCATTTCGCTCGACCATGAGGACGAGATCACCAAGCTGACACGGGTGGTGCGGGCGCTCGACATCGATCCGGGCTCGATCAGCGTGTTCGTGCGCATCCAGACGAAAGGATCGGCCGCCTACGAACTGTCGAAGAAGTTCGGCGCAGGGCCGGCCTATGCCGTCGAACTGGCCGAGCGGCTGAACCGCACCGGCTACAAGGTTGGCCTGTGTTTCCATGTCGGCAGCCAGATCGAGGATCCCGACACCTATGAGCGGGCGCTGGCCTCCGCCGACTGGGTGCGCAACCGGCTGACCTTCGATATTGCCGGGCTCGATGTCGGCGGCGGTTTCCCCGCCGAATACGGCCACGACCCCAATCGCAAGCAGATCGAGATGCCGTCGCTCGGCCAGATCATGTCGCGGCTGTCGGGCGATCTGAAAGAATATCAGTTCGACCAGATGCCGCTGGTGGCCGAGCCCGGCCGGGTGATCGTGGCGCGCTGCCTGTCGCTGATCGTGCGGGTGCTGCTGCGCAAGGGCAAGCGGCTCTACATCAATGACGGCATCTGGGCGTCGCTGTCGGATTCATGGACCGGCAAGATCACGTTGCCGGCGCGTTTCATTCCCGATCCGGCGATCCGCTCGCGCAATGGCGAGGAGAAGAACATCGTGCCGTTCAAGGTCTGCGGTGCGACCTGCGATTCCGTCGACATCCTGTCGCGGCCGTTCTGGCTGCCGGAAACCGTCGACACCGGCGACTGGATCGAGATCGGCCATATCGGCGCCTACTCGCTGTCGCTGAGGACCCGCTTCAACGGCTTCTACCCCGACACCTTCGTCGAGGTGACGACACCCTTCGACGAGGGCGACGCGCCGCAGGGCTTTGCGAGCTTGGAGACGATGGCGGATTGAGGGGAATAGGGCAGTAAGGCAATAGGAGTGGCGGCAGTCACTGCTTCGGGCTAGTTTTTCCTACTGCCCTACTGCCCTACTGCCCTACAATTTCCCCAACAGCTCCGGTGTCGGCCAGCCGTCCACCGCCAAACCTAGCCGCATCTGTTCCTTGCGGATAGCCTCGCGGGTGTTGGTGCCGAGGATGCCATCGACGGTGCCGACATCGTAGCCCCTGGCTTCCAGCTTGGTCTGCAGCGCCTTCATCTGTTCGTTGTTGAGACCGGTCTCGGGAGTGCGCGGGTCGAACTGTTTTGCGCCCGCCAACCGGGCGGCGAGGTTGGCCGCGGTCAGCGCATAAGTGAACGACTGGTTCCACTCGAGATAGACGTCGAAATTGTCATAGGCGAGGAAGGCGGGGCCCTTGCGGCCCATCGGCAACGCAAGGCCGGCCTTGAGACCGTTGTCGATCAGCGGCGTGCCGTCGGGGTTGGTGACACCCCATTGCGCCCATTGCGACAGCGGCAGCTTGTTGGTGCGGCCGGTCTGGTCCCACGGTATGTCTTCGGGCACGCGAACTTCCTGGATCCAGGGTTCGTCACGTTTCCAGCCACGCGACAGCACCTTGTTGGCAGTGGTCATGATCACATCCGGCACGCTGCCGCGCAGATCGACCTTGCCGTCGCCGTCGCCGTCGACGCCGCGCGCCAGGTAGTCGGACGGCAGGATCTGCGTCTGGCCGATCTCGCCGGCCCAGGCACCCCTGACATCGGCCGGCACCACGCCGCGATCGATCAGTTGCAGAAGCGGTATCAACTGAGGCCGGAACAGCTGCGGGCGGCGGCAATCATGCGATAGCGTCACCAGGGCGCTCAGCGTGTGGAAATCGCCCTGCACGGCGCCGAAATCGGTCTCCAGCGCCCAGAAGGCGGCGATGATCGGCGCCTGGACGCCGAACTGCTGGTCGGCACGGGCGAAGACGTCGGCGTATTTCTTCAGGTTTGCCGCACCTTGCTTCAGCCGGTAGGCCGAGATCATGCGGTTGGAGAATTCGATGAAGGTCTGGGTGAAGACGCCCTGGGCGCGGTCACGTGCCAGAACCTTGTCGTCTATGGTGGCATCCTCCAGCGCGTCGAGACCGACGGGACCGACGCCAGCCGCCTTGGCTTCCACTGCCACGCTTTGCTTCCAGGCTTCGAAGTCGCCGCCACATTCCTGCGCCATCGCCGGCAAGGCCGTGGCGCACAGGAACAGCGCCGCGAGGGCTTGAGAACGCAGTCGCATCAGCTTCCTTTCGACATTCAGAATTCCAGGGCGTCCTTGCGCGTCCATCGGGGCGCAGAGCTCTGGAGTACCGGCGGTTGCAGACTTTACCGCTGGCTGTGTCGAAAAGCAGGCGGCAAGCCTGGTGTCAACGGGTGTTCTGCCGCAGCCTCTTGTTGAAGGCGGTTCGCTGCCGTTGACCCGGTGTCAACGGTTCTTCTGTCCTAGCCTCTTGTTGCAGCCGACTTCGGTGCCGTTGAACCCGGTGTCAGCGGGTGTTCTGCCGCAGCCATTTGTTCCAGGCGGCTTCGCTACCATTGAAGACGTTGATGTCGGACTTGCCGGTCATGCCCGGAACGATGCCGGTTCCGGTGTACTGCCAGAAGGTGAAAGGGTGGCTGCCATATTTCTCGCGCGGATGGCCGGCGACGGAGCGCAGCCAGTAGGGGTAGCCGCGGAAACTCGACAGTTCGTTGTCGTCGAAGAAGTCGACCGAGGTGTAGATGATCGGCTTCTTGCCGTAGTGCCGTTCGACGATTTCAAGGAAGGTTGTCATCTCCGCGCGCACCGTGGCGGCGTCGGGACGCAGCCTGCAGGTCGGCGATTGCGGGTTCCATTCCATGTCGAGAACCGGCGGCATTGCCGAGCGATCGACAGGAACGTTGCGGATGAACCAGCGCGCCTGCACCGCAGCCGGGGTGCAGAAATAGTAGAAATGATAGGCGGCTCGCGGAATCCCGTTCGCCTTCGTGCGCGCCCAATGCTCGTTGAAATACTCGTCGAAACGATCGCCGCCCTCGGTCGCCTTGATGAAGGCGAAGGAGATGCCGCTGGCCCTGGCCGCCGGCCAATCGACCGAGGTCTGGTATTTGGAGACATCGGTGCCGTGAACGGCATAGTTCCAGGGCGCTCCGCTTTCCCACTCATGCGGTTTGGAATCAGCGAAGCGCGGCGCGCGCACGGCAACCGTCGGGCTGCTTGACGCGGATGGCGACAGCGGCGAGAGATCGTCCACGGTCGAGCAGGCGCCAAGCAGCGTCAGCATGATAAGGCCCGCAAAACGACGCATCGCAAATCCCGAGCCGGATTCAGCCGGTCACTGATGGGTCCGTGCACTGATGGCCGCCGCCTGGTCGAGCCCCCTCCAAGCGATCGCCCCACAGCATCGCTCAGCATATCCTGTGATCGCCGATCATGGTTGATAATCAGTTGACGGCGCTCGACAAGCACCATGATTTGCGGAAGCAATGGCGGCAAATCGATGACATAAGGCTCAGGCGAGAGCCTGGGAGGAAACAGATGCGGTTTGTGGTCAAGATCGTCAAATGGCTGCTTGGCCTGATCGTGTTGGCGATCGCCGCGCTTTTTGCCTGGCTTTACATCGCGCCGCCGGAATTGATCCGGGTCGGCTCCGGCTATTCGGCCAAGATCGTCTGTTCGAACGTCTTCATCGCCGGTCGCGACGCCAATGAGGTGCTCGCCGTCGACGTGCAGGCGCCCGGGCACCCGCTACTGCGGTTGATGCGGATCTCGGTTGACAAGAACAGGGGAACGGTCTCGGCGGGCCTGCTTGGCTTCCTCGGCAAGAGCGTCGCCGTTGCCCGCGACGGGCTCGGCTGTGCATCGGTTCCGGACGGCGATGTCGGCAAGGTACGGCGGACGGCGATCCATGCCGAGCCATCGGCGGTCGGCCCGGATGCGCTGTGGCCTGAGGGCGAACGGGTCGAGGCATCACAGGATCCGGTGATTGCCAAGTTGCTGGACGATGCGGCGCTGAACGGCACCGGCATGCGCGCGGTGGTGGTGGTCAAGAATGGCCGCGTCGTCGCCGAGCGCTATGGCGACGGCTTTTCCGCCAAGACGCCGCTGCTCGGCTGGTCGATGACCAAGACGGTGAACGCCGCCATCGTCGGTACGCTGGTCAAGGACGGCAAGATGGCCATCACCAACAAGGGGCTGTTCGCGCCGTGGAAGGCGGATGGCCGCGCCGCGATCAGCCTTGCCGACATGATGGCGATGTCGAGCGGGTTGGAGTTCAACGAGGATTATGGCGACGTCGCCGACGTCACGCGCATGCTCTACCTCAAACCCGACATGGCGGGCTTTGCCGAATCCAAGCCGCTAGCGGCCGAGGTGGGCAAGGTGTTTTCCTATTCGAGCGGCACGGCGGTGATGCTGTCGCGCCTCTGGCAGGACGCGATCGGCGACAAGGCCAAGGCACTGACGTGGCCGCGCGCCGCCCTGTTCGAGCCGCTGGGCATGCACAGCGCGGTGCTTGAGACCGACGAGCAGGGCACCTTCGTCGGCTCGTCCTATCTTTACGCAACCGCGCATGACTGGGCGCGCTTCGGTCAGTTCCTGTTGCAAGGCGGGGTGTGGAACGGCAACCAGATCCTACCGGCCGGCTTCGTCGACTGGATGCGGGAGCCGGCACCGGCCTCAAAAGTCTACGGCAAGGGCCAGTTGTGGATCGAGGCCCCGGGCGATGAGGAAACCCCCGGCGCCGGCGTCGCCGCGGGCCTGCCCAAGGACACCTACTGGATGGAGGGACATGACGGGCAGACGGTCGCCATCATTCCCTCGGAGCAACTGGTGGTGGTGCGGCTGGGGCTAACGCCGGCCAAGCTCGGCTACCGGCCGCAGACGATGGTGGGAGCGCTGGTGACGGCGCTGAAATAGAACCTTTCAATTCGCATACAGGCTATCTCTCGCCCATTCGAAGGGTGCAGTCTCGGTGTCGGTACAGGAGGCAATGCATCATGATCGTGGGTTTTATCGGGCTTGGGACAATGGGGCGCAATGCTGCGCTCAATATCAGGCGCGCCGGTTTTGAGATGGTCGTTTACGATATCCGTCCGCAGTCGATGGATGCGCTGACGGCGGTTGGCGCACTACCCGCCACTAGCCCCGCCGACGTGCTGGAGCGCAGCGACGTCGTGGTAACGATGGTGTTTGGGCCTCGAGAGATCGAGCAGGTGGTGCGTGGCGAAAATGGGTTCCTGACCATTTCGTGTGCAGGCAAATACTGGGTGGACATGACCACCAGCAGCCCGAAGCTGATGCGTGCCTTGGCCGCCGAATTTCAGGCCAAGGGAGGCGGTCCGGTCGACGCACCGGTTACCGGATCGGTGGATGCCGCAATCCGCGGCGACATGCCGATGTTCGTCGGCGGTACCGATGCCGATGTCGAGGCGGTGCGGCCGGTTATCGAAGCCATGGGCGAACTGCGGCGTGTCGGGCCGTATGGTAACGGCTACGTGGCAAAGCTGGTCAACAACCAGCTTTGGAAAATCCATGCCGCTGCCATCGGGGAGGCAATGGTGACCGCCAAGCTGGCAGGACTGGAACCGGAGGTCTGGTGGCGGGTCATGAAAGGCGGTGCGGCCGACAGTTTTGTGCTCCAGCATGATGTGCCGTCGATCTTCGCCGGCCACTACGATCCATCGTTTCCGATCGCGCTCTGCCTCAAAGACCTTGGCCTGATCGAGGAGTTGATGACCGAGACCGGCACGCGCAATGAACTCACCCGTGCGACCCATGACCGGTTCAAACTGGCCGGCGAGCGCTACGGTCTCAGCGCCGGGGAAATGACCGTCTGCAAAGTCATTGAGGATGACGCCAACGTCGCGTTACGTGTGGCGGGAGACTGGCTGGCGCCGTGGGATGTCGTGCACGCGGCGGACAGCAAAACCGGTGTTCGATGACCGTTTACCTTTGCCTGCCGATCACTGCCAGCCAGGCATAACCGCGATAAAGCGTGCGGAAACGGAAGCTTGCGCCGGTTCGCCGAGATTCCGATTCCAGGACCTCGCGCAGCGATTCACGCGGCGCGACGTGGAACTTTTTCAGCCAGCCGCGCAGCAAGGTCCGGAACCAGCCTGGCAAGCCTTCCTGCTGGCCGAAATCGACGATGTGCAGCGAACCGCTCGGCGACAGGGCGGCAAGGGCCGCCGCCACGGTCTTTTCCCAGCCGGGGATCATAGACAGCGAGTAGGACACGAAGACACGATCGAAGCGTTCGACACCAAAGAGTGCCTTAGCATCAAAGTCGGTGGCGTCACCCCTAGCCAACAGGACGCGGCCGGACAGGCCTTCGCGTGCAATCGCGGCGCCGGCCGTCTCCAGCATTTCAGCCGAGATGTCGAGGCCGAAATAACGCGCGTCAGGATAGCGACGCGCGGCCAGGATCACGTTGCGGCCGGTGCCGCAGCCGAGTTCCAGCACGGTGCCGCCGGCCGGGACGTCGAGCCCTGATATCAGCCGGTCGCGGCCGAGCAGGTAGTATTTGCGGGTCAGGTCGTAGATATGACGCTGCCAGCGGTAGACGCCGTCCATCAGTTCGGCATGGCTGGCCGGCAGCTCGCTGGTGCTCATGCCGCGCGCTTCACATAGAGATGGAAGCCGCCATAGATGGCCGAGCGGTCGCGGGCCGAAAATTCGCGCGATGCCTCGTCCTGATAGTCCCACTGGTCGAGCAGCGAGCTGGAGACGCGGCCCGGCAAGAGGCTAGGCTCGGCTGCGGTGCGGAAGATGACGCGGGCGCCGGCGGAAGCGGTGCGGGTGATTTCCGCCCACAGCGCGTTGAGCTGGTCGTCGGTCATCCAGTCCTGCGCATCGAGCAGGACGAAACGGTCGACCGCGCCGGCGTCCTTGCTGGCGAGGAATTCGATCAGATTGGCGTGGTGGATGGCGACGCGGTCGACATTGCCGCGGATGGTCTCGTAATGCTGTTTTTCGAGATAGGCGGGCAGGGCGGCCTCGCCGGGGTTCGGATAGCGCCGGGCGAAGGCCTGCCAGGCGAAATAGTTGTTCTCCAACGGAAAATCGCAAGCAAGCTTTTCCAGCCGGGCTTTCAGCACACTGGCCATGGTGCCGTCACCGGAGGTGATCAGCGAATCGTATTGCGCCGGCGGAATGCCGAGACCGAACAGCGAAGCCTTGCGCGATGTCGCCCATTTCAGCAGCTTCTTGTCGAAGACCGGCGCCAGCTCCTCATAGAAGAAGCGGCGCTGCTCGCCGACGTTGCGAGCCTGCATGATGCCGGCAGGGTCGACGCCGAAGAACTTTGCCGTGCGATGGCCCATGGCGATGAACAGGCCAAGCAGGCCGGTTTGGTAGAAATTGCTGTCGAAGACGGCGATGCGCCGGCGACCCCGCCAGTTGCGCCGCTCCCAATAGTGGCGGCTGACCGGATCGAGATGCGGCGCGATGAAACGGTCGTAGGCTGCCGAATTGTGGCTGGTGTCGGCGGCGCCGAAGAAGCGGAACAGATCGCCCTGCGAAGGCAGGTGGCGCACGGCCTCCAGCTTCATGCGGTTCAGCGCGATGTGCGCGGCGTTGAGGTCGACGGCGTCGACCCGTGCCGGCGAACGGGTGAGGTAAGCCAGGATGTTGCAGCCGCCCGAGGCGATGGTGACGACGCGGTGGCCCTGGCCAAGCTGCATCGCCTCCATGTCGACGTCGGGGTCTTCCCAGATCTGTGGATAGACGAGGCCGGAAAACAGGAAGGCGAACAGCCGCTCGGAAATGCCGGCCTTCGACAGCGGGCGGTTCTGGTAGACGGCCTTTCCAACTTCCTTGCCGCGGCGAAAAACCAGATCTGCGGAGACGTCCGTCATGGCAAGATGATTCCCCATTTGCTTTGCCGCAAGCGGGTAGCGCAGGGTCATGACAGGCCGGTGACAGCCTGTTGACGCCTCCTTACAGCTTGCCAAATCCGCCCGGCGTCGGTGTCGTCAGGATGACGGCGTCTCCGGCCTGCAACACGGTCTGGTCGCAGGCTTTCAGCATGTCGATCGTGCCGTCCTTGCGGCGGACCTTGGTCGAGCCGACCTCGCCATCGCTGCCGCCGTCCAGCCCTTGCGGCGGCCGGTTGCGGTGCGAGGACAGGATCGCGCATTCCATCTTTTCGAGGAAGCGGATGGTGCGTTTGGTGCCGTCGCCGGCGCTCCATTTGCCCTTGCCGCCGGAACCTTCCCGAATGTGGAAATCCTCGAGCATTACGGGAAAGCGCAGCTCCAGCACTTCGGGATCGGTGAGGCGCGAATTGGTCATGTGGGTGTGGACGCCTGAGGTGCCGGCAAAGCCGCGGCCGGAGTTCATCTGGCCGGCCGGCGAGCCGGAGCAGATCGTCTCGTAATATTGGTATGTCTTGTTGCCGAAGGTCAGGTTGTTCATCGTGCCTTGCGCGTTGGCCATGGCGCCCATGGCGCCGAACAGCGCGTTGGTGACATGCTGCGAGGTCTCGACATTGCCGGCAACGACGGCGGCGGGGTAGGCGGGTTTCAGCATGCAGCCGTCGGGAATGATGATGTTGATGGGCCTGAGGCACCCGGCATTCATCGGGATCATATCCTCGACCATGACGCGGAAGGCATAGAGCACGGCGGCGCGGGCGACCGGCTCGGGCGCGTTGAAATTGTTCTTCATGACCGGTGATGTGCCGGTGAAGTCGACGGTCGCCTCGCGCTTTTGCCGGTCGACCGTGATCTTCACCTTGATGACCTGGCCGGTGTCGGTCGGGTATTCGTACTGCGAACTATCGGGCAGCCGCTCCAGCACGCGGCGCACGCTTTCGGCGGCATTGTCCTGGACATGGCCCATATAGGCCTCGACGACATCAAGGCCGAAATGCGTGACCATCTTACGCAATTCCGCGACGCCCTTCTCGTTGGCGGCGATCTGCGCCTTGAGGTCGGCGATGTTCTGGTGCGGATTGCGGGCCGGGTAGCGGTGGTCAGTGAGCAGCGTTTCCAGCTCCTTCTCGCGGAATTTTCCACGATCGACGATGCGGAAATTGTCGAACAGAACACCTTCCTCGTCGACCGTGGTGGCAAGCGGCGTCATCGAGCCGGGTGCCGTCCCACCGATATCGGCATGATGGCCGCGCGAGGCGGCCCAGAAGAGGATGTGCTGCTTGATATCGTCGAAAACCGGCGTCACCACTGTGATGTCGGGCAGATGCGTGCCGCCATTGTAGGGCGCGTTGAGAGCAAAGACGTCGCCGGGATGGATGTCGCCGGAATTCAGCCGGATGATGGTCTCGACCGAACGATCCATTGAGCCCAGATGCACCGGCATGTGCGGCGCATTGGCGACCAGTGCGCCGGTGCGGTCGAAGACGGCACAGGAAAAATCCAGCCTTTCCTTGATGTTGACCGAATAGGCGGTGTTCTGCAGCGTCACGCCCATCTGTTCGGCGATCGACATGAACAAATTGTTGAAAACCTCCAGCATGACCGGGTCGGCCTCGGTGCCGAGCGCTGCCTGCCGGCGCTTTTTCTCGACGCGGCGCAGGAGCACATGGTTCCTGGCGGTGATTTCGGCCAGCCAGCCCGGCTCGATGGCAATTGTCTGGTTCGGCTCGATAATCAAGGCAGGCCCCGCAACCCTGTTTCCCTGCTTTAGCGCCTCGCGGCGGAAGATGCCTGAAGCGCGCCACTCTCCCTCAGTGAAGATTTCGCGGGTCTGCGAAGGACTTACGGCAAGGTCTTCGGTTTGCGATTCGGTTTCGTCGCGGCCTGCGCCGCCGGTGTCGGTGCCTTCCACGCCGACGGTCTCGACGATCATCGGCTTGTCGTCGTAGACGAAGCCGAACTGCGCCTTGTGGGCGATTTCGAAATCGCGCTTGGCCTGGAAAATCGAGTCTGCCTCGAAATTCACCGGCAGCGTCGTGTCGGTGCCATCATAGCGAATATGCAGCACCGGCTTCGCGGCGACCGTATTCTCGGCGATGCCTTGCGCCGCGAGTTCTGCGACAACGGCTTTTCTCAAGATGGCAATGAGGTTGCCGATCTCCGTTCTGGACTCTTCGGCAAGCGGCTTGAGCAGCGCCTGCTGGCGCGAGGCAAAGACCGAGGACAGGCCGATGCCATAGGCCGACAGCAGGCCGGAGAAGGGATGGATCAGCACCGCCTCCATGCCGAGCGCGTCGGCGACCAGGCAGGCGTGCTGGCCGCCAGCGCCACCGAAACAGTTCAGGAGATATTCGGTGACATCATAGCCGCGCTGGACGGAAATCTTCTTGATGGCGTTGGCCATATTCTCAACGGCAATGGTGACGAACCCTTCGGCGACAGCCTCGGGCGTACGGCTGTCGCCGATTTCGGCGGCCAGCACGGCGAATTTTGACCGCACCGTCTCGACATCGAGCGGCTGGTCCTGGCCGGGTCCGAAAATGGCCGGGAAGAAATCGGGCTGCAGCTTGCCCAGCATGACATTGGCATCGGTGACGGCGAGCGGGCCGCCGCGCCGGTAGGCGGCAGGGCCGGGATTGGCGCCTGCGGAATCCGGCCCGGCACGGAAGCGGCCGGCCTCGTAGTGCAGGATCGAGCCACCGCCGGCTGCGACAGTATGAATTCGCATCATCGGCGCGCGGATACGCACGCCGGCGACTTCGGTGTCGAAGGCACGTTCGTATTCGCCGTCATAGTGGGCGACGTCGGTGGAGGTGCCGCCCATGTCGAAGCCGATGACCTTGTCGAAGCCGGCGAGCTTCGCCGTCTCGACCATGCCGACAACACCGCCGGCCGGCCCGGACAGCAGCGCGTCCTTGCCCTGGAACATGTCGGCGGCGGTGAGGCCGCCCGACGACATCATGAACATGAGATGAGGTTGGTGCGGTCCCTCGGCGGCAGTGCTGGCGCCGCTTCCAACAATCCCCAACTCTCCCGCCACCCTTTGCACATATCGCGACAGGATCGGCGACAGATAGGCGTCGACCACCGTGGTGTCACCGCGGCCGACCAGTTTGATCAGCGGCGAGACCTCATGGCTGACCGAGACCTGGCCGAAACCAAGTTTGCGGCAGACCTTTGCCACCGCCTTCTCGTGGTCGGGGTATTTCCAGGCATGCATGAAGACGATGGCCACGGCGTCGATGCCATCGGCCCTGGCCTGTTCGATCGCCGGCCGGCAGGCGGCGATGTCGAGCAATTGTTCGACGCAGCCGTCTGCGCGCACGCGCTCGTTGATTTCGATGACGCGCTCGTAGAGCTGCTCGGGAAGGATGATCTCCTTGGCGAAGATGTCCGGGCGCGCCTGGTAGGCGATCTTCAGCGCATCGCGAAAGCCCTTGGTGATGAGCAAAAGCACGCGGTCACCCTTGCGCTCCAGCAGCGCATTGGTGGCGACCGTGGTGCCCATCTTGATGTCGCCGATCAGGCCGGGTGGGATCGCGTCGCCAGCGGACAGGCCGAGCAGGTCGCGAATGCCCTGGATGGCGGCATCGGTATAGGCTTCGGGATTTTCGGAGAGAAGCTTGCGGGGATGCAGCCCGCCCTGCGGGTCGCGGCCGATGACATCGGTGAACGTGCCGCCGCGGTCGATCCAGAAATCCCACTTCGTGGTCATGCGGCATGCTCCCGGCATTTTGTCGATGCAATCTGTTAGTTCGCAATGGCTTGGCCGGCAACGGCCATGCGCATGATGTTACATGCGGACACGCAACGTTACGAAACTCATGGCTATCTAATGCATTTCCTCTTCGAGCGTTCACTGGAACGTGAGCGTCTGTTGAAGGAGAGATGATATGAAAAAGCTCATTCTTGCGTCCGTTTCCGCGCTGGCCTTGCTTGGCGTTGCCGCCTGCAGTGACAGCGGCACGGACAACACCACCACCCAGAGTACCAACCCGCCGGCCGCCGAACAGCCGATGAAGCCGGCTACCCCGGAGGCCACGCCGCCGGCCGCGACGCCTCCGGCAACGGATAACTCGACCACGAAGAGCATCACACCCGAGAAGCCTGCCGAGCCGGCTCCGGCAACACCAGCTCCTGCGCCCGCGCAGTAGTCAGTAACGCAGTACTTCGTGTGATGAATGAGAAAGGCCGGCTCACGTCGGCCTTTTTCATGCTGTCCGCGCATTGGCCGCAGCAGGCCTGCGGCACTGTCCCGGCTTGATAGCAAGGGGCGGTGGCTCTAAGAAGCAGGCCATGTCGATTTGGGATCGCCTCGGCGAATTCATCACCCGCGTTTCATCTTCAGCCTCATCGGGTGTCGCCGATGTCGTCGAGGCCGTGCGCACGGTTTTCTCCGGCGATGCGGATTTGCGCCGGCGTGTCGCCTTCTCGGTGGCGATGATCGCGCTGTCGGCCAAGATGGCCAAGGCCGATGGCATCGTCACCCAGGATGAGGTGCGCGCCTTCCAGGAAATCTTCGACGTGCCGCCCAAGGAGACACGCAATGTGGCGCGGCTGTTCGATCTCGCCCAGCGCGACGTGGCCGGTTTCGAGACCTATGCCGAGCGGATGGCGCAGATGTGCGGTTCCGGGCATTCCAACTGCGTGATGCTGGAAGACATACTCGACGGCCTGTTCCACATCGCCAAGGCCGACGGGTTGGTGCATGAGCACGAAGGGCTCTTCCTGCACCGCATCGCCGAGATTTTCCGCATCGACGAGGCCCATTACGAGAGCATCATGGCACGGCACGTCAATCTCGGCGCCGGGGATCCCTATGTCGTGCTGGGCATCGAGCGCGGCAAGCCGTTCGAAGAGGTCAAGAAGCGCTATCGCAAGCTGGTTTCCGACAATCATCCGGATCGGCTGATCGCGCGCGGCCTGCCGCAGGAATTCATCAAGATCGCGACGACCAGGGTGGCGGCGATCAATGCCGCCTATGAGATGATCGAGCGGGGCCTGCGCCACGCATGAGCGGCTTCCTGCCCGACGAGCCACGTGCCGAGGTCAGGGTATCGCCGAATTTTGGTCCGCGGCGCGACACACTCAAGCCTGATATGATCGTGCTGCACTACACCGGCATGGCGACCGGCGCCGGAGCCGAAGCGTGGCTGTGCGATCCGGCGAGCGAGGTCTCGTCGCATTATCTCGTCCATGAGAACGGCCACATCGTGCAGATGGTCAGGGAAAGCGACCGCGCCTGGCACGCCGGCAAGAGTTCGTGGTTCGGACGCGCCGACATCAATTCCTGTTCGGTCGGCATCGAGATCGTCAATCCGGGACATTCGCTGGGCTATCCCGGATTCCCCAGGCGGCAGATCGATGCGGTGATCGGGCTGTGCAGGGGGATCGCTGGTCGGCATTCGATTGCCGCCGAGCGGGTGCTGGCGCATTCCGACGTGGCGCCGGGGCGCAAGGTCGATCCGGGCGAGAAGTTCCCGTGGCGGACGCTGTTCGATGCCGGTGTCGGCCATCTCGTGGCGACTGCACCTGTCAGGCGAGGAGCCACGCTGACAACCGGCGACACCGGTGGCGATGTCGAGGCGTTGCAGTCGATGCTGGCGCTCTACGGCTATGGCGTCGAGATATCGGGCATTTTCGACCGGCAGACGGAGATCGTCGTCGAGGCCTTCCAGCGACATTTCCGGCCGCGCAAGGTGGATGGAGTTGCCGATGGCTCGACGCTGCGGACGCTGCAAAGGCTGCTTGCCTCCATAAGGTCCTGACCCACGGGGAGGCCTCTCCCAAGCAACCCCTGCCAGTCCTTAAATTACAAGCTGTCACTCAAAGTGACTTGCCTGGCCTTGTTTGGCACCAATTCGAACGTCAAACGGCTGACGTGCAGATGTCGAACCCCCCAGCCCCCGGGTTGTTCCGATATTGATTAGGCGTTGCTGCGTGAACATCTTCGCGCAGCCCAGACAGAACAGGATCACATGCAGAAATTGACCGTTTTAACGGCAGCTCTTGCTGCCGGCGTAATGACTTTTGCCTTCAATTCCGCGAACGCCGCGTCATTCAATCCGCGGGCCGATCAGGGGTTTGTCGCAGTATCCGCCAAAAGCGGCAAGGCAGGCCACGACGCCAAGGCGACGAAGCGGGCTTCCGCCAAAGCGGAAAAGGCAAGCTGGTCCAAAGCGAAGAAGTCCACCGCCAAAAGGCAGACGAAGCGCGGCCGCAAGACCGTCGACATGACGGCAACGGCGTCGATTGGCCTCAGGAACGCTGCGGCGTCGACGGCCGCAGTTGCCAGCAGCGGTCAGTATTCCGCAATCGTTGCCCGCTATGCGGCGATCGAAGGCGTGCCGGTGTCGCTCGCCACGGCGGTCATCAAGATCGAGAGCAACTACCGGCCCAACATCGTCGGCAGCGCCGGCGAGATCGGCCTGATGCAGATCAAGCCGGCAACGGCGCGGATGATGGGCTATAACGGTTCCGCCAAGGGCCTGTTCGATCCCGACACCAACATCAAATACGGCATGAAATACCTTGCCATGGCGCGGAGTCTCGGCGGCGGCACCACCTGCGGCACGATTCTGAAATACAATGCCGGACACGCTGCAACGCGGATGAACCCGGTGTCAGCCGCCTATTGCGGCAAGGTCAAGGTGCAGATGGCTGCGCTTGGATCGCCCGCATAAGTCTGCTTTTTCGTTTGCGTTTTTGGGCGTGAACCCCTTTATACGCCTTGCCAGCTGGCTGGGCGGCCGCACCCGCAAACGCCGAAAGGTCGCGGGTGAGGAAAGTCCGGGCTCCATGGAAACACGGTGCCGGTTAATGGCCGGCGGGGGCGACCCCAGGGAAAGTGCCACAGAAAGCAAACCGCCACGATCCGGCTTGCCGGATTCGGGGCAAGGGTGAAAGGGTGGGGTAAGAGCCCACCGCGCGACTGGCAACAGGAGCGGCACGGTAAACCCCACCGGGAGCAAGACCGAATAGGGGCGGTGCGAGGGGAAACCCTCGAGGGCTGTTTCCGGCTCACCGTCCGGGTAGGTTGCGTGAGGCGCATGGCAACATGCGCCCAAGATGAATGGCCGCCACGTTCTCGCTTCGCAAGGGGCGAGGGCCATACAGAACCCGGCTTACAGGCCAGCTGGCAATTCTCTCCATGATCGAAGAGAAGTCTTTGAGATCAGCAGGTTGCGCCCTCGGGTGCGCCTGTTGATTCAAGCTTGTTCAGCCCGGCATCCGTCATCAGCTCGTCGTCGGCGACTATCTCACCTCGTATCGTGTCGGTGACGACACGATCGAAACCATCCGCGTGCTGCACGGCCATCGCAACATCGAAGCCGATGATCTCGGCCCGTGATCGGCCCAGTCAGCCGCTGATCTTGTCCAACGACGCCTCGATCGCCTTCCAAAGCTCTTCCACCGGCTCGCAGCCGACCGAGAGGCGAACGAAACCGGCGGGAACCGCATCACCTCGCTTCAAGCGCCGCTCGGCGGAGGTGTGGACGCCGCCGAAGGATGTCGCGGCCTGCATCAGTTCGCAGTTGTTGATGAAATCCTCGGCCTTGTCCTCCGAGGCAAGCTCGAAAGAGATGAGAAAGCCGAAGCGCTCCATCTGGGCGCGGGCTAGGTTGTGCGACGGGTCGCCTTCCAGCCCGGGATAACGCAGGCCGCTGATTGCCCGGTGACCCTGCAGCCGCCGCGCGATCACCTCCGCCGAGGAACACATGCGGTCGAAGCGCACATCCAGCGTTTCAAGGCCACGATGCACTAGCCAGGCTTCGAACGGCCCGGGAATGCTGCCGGAAACCTCGCGCCAGCCGGTCACGGCGGCGATGATATCGGCATTGCGGCTGGCGACATGGCCGAACAGCACATCGGAATGGCCATTGGGTGCCTTGGTGTCGGCGGCAACGACGATATCGGCGCCATGGTCGAGCGGCCGCTGGCCGAAGGGCGTCATGGTCGTGTTGTCGACCACAAGGATCGCGCCGGCTTTGTGAACAGCGTCGGCGACGGCCGCGATGTCGCAGATATCCAGCCCCGGATTGGCAGGGGTTTCGACAAACGCCACGCGATAGCCATCGAAGCCGCCATCGAGGAAGGTCGAAGTCGGCCTGACATCGTAGGTGATGCCGAGCGGCTTGAGGAAGCGATCGGCCAGCGCCCTTGTCGTGTGGTATCCGTCCGAAGGCAGCAGGATACGGTCGCCGGCTTTGAGCACGGCAAAAAACGCCGCCGAGATTGCCGCCATTCCGGAAGGGAAGGCGACGCAGGGCGCATCTTCCAGATGAGCCAGCATATGTTCAACCGCATCCCAGGTCGGGTTGCTGAAGCGGCCGTACTGGTTGAAGCCGGTGGCGTCGCCGGGCGCGTGAAAAATAGCGGCCATGGTCAGGGGCAGGGGGATGGAATCGCCCATGGCAAGCCCGCTATTGCGCAGATGGGGAAGTGCTGCGGCGCGACTGCTCACTGTTTCAGACATCGATATTTCTAACCCTGTTGGTGATCGACGAGATGTGGCCAGACGCTATGCCCGGCAGCGGCTCGCGGCAAGGCGCGTCCGGTTGGGCCAGGCGGCTCTAAACGCTTCGTTAGGCTTAATGATCCATAAAGACGAGACGTGCCGTCACGGCTGCTCTCATTGATCGCGGCGCGCGTGTTTGTGAAGCCTATTCCCGTTGACGCCCATAGTGCCCCATGATATCCCATTTCAACATCAAAGCCTTCGTTCCGCGTCAGGGTAAAGCGTACGCCAATCGGGCAGCCGCGGCGGCTGCGCGTTTGCCGGTTTTTGCCCGTGCGGACGAGGTTGATACGGGGCAGGGAACGCGCTGCGGCGGCGCGTGCGACAAGATGGAGAGGGGGGCGGCGGCGCAAGCGGCTGTAGCGTTTAATGGACCGGTTTCTGTCAAACACGGTAAGCAGGATCGATGCGAAAGGACGGGTGTCTGTTCCGGCGCATTTCCGTGCTGTCGTGCAGAAGCGCGGCTATTCGGAACTCTATGCGCTGCGCTGCCTGGATCTGCCGGCGATGGATGTCGGCGGGCTCGACCTGCTCGACCGCTACGAGCAGCGCATCGCGCTCGAAGATCCCTTCCTGCAGACGGCGGACGATATGTCGTTCTTCTGCCATGGCGACGGAACCTTCTTGAAACTCGACCAGGACGGCCGCATCACGATGAGCGATTTCATTCGCGAACACACCGGCATTTCGGCGGAAGTGGCCTTTGTCGGGCGCGGCAATTTCTTTCAGATCTGGGAGCCGGGACGGCTTGCCGCCTATGGGGCGCAAGCGCGGGCCCGGCTTTTGCAGCTTCGGCAGGGGACGAAGCCTGGGGAGCGACCGGAATGACGGCGAGCCACGGCGATGACCTTCACGCCGTTGGCGGATCGGCCCGCCACATTCCGGTCCTCCTTGGCGAAGTGCTCGAAGCGCTGGCGCCGGCGCAGGGCGACATCATCATCGACGGCACGTTCGGCGCCGGCGGCTACACCAGGGCCATTCTGGCGACGGGCGCCTCCGTGGTGGCGATCGACCGCGATCCGGATGCAATCGCTGCCGGGCGGGATCTCGAGGCGCAGTCGGGTGGCCGGCTGCGGCTGGTGCAGGCGCCGTTCTCGACGCTGGACGAACATGTCGAGCGCGCCGACGGCGTCGTGCTCGACATTGGCGTATCCTCGATGCAGCTCGACCAGCCCGAGCGCGGGTTTTCGTTCCGCGCCGACGGGCCGCTCGACATGCGCATGGCGCAGGCTGGTTTGAGCGCCGCCGACGTCGTCAACAGCTTCAAACCGGGCGACCTTGCCCGCATCTTCGGCTTCCTCGGCGAGGAGCGCCATGCCGGGCGCATCGCCCGCATGATCGAGGCTCGTCGCGAAAAGCGCCCGTTCGAACGCACGCTGGAACTCGCCGACGCCATCGAGACGCATGTCGGCCGCGCGCCGAAGGACAAGATTCATCCGGCCACGCGCGTCTTCCAGGCGCTGCGCATCTTCGTCAATGATGAGCTTGGCGAACTGGCCAAGGCCTTGTTTGCCGCCGAACGCGCGCTGAAGCCGGGCGGACGGCTCGCCGTGGTGACGTTCCATTCGCTGGAAGACCGCATCGTCAAGCGTTTCATCGCCGACCGAGCCGACGTCGCGACCGGCTCGCGTCACCTGCCCGAGGCTCATGCGCGCACCGCGACCTTCCGCAAGGCGGGTGGCGGCGTGACGGCCGGCGACGCCGAGGTGGCGGCCAATCCGCGCGCCCGTTCGGCCAGGCTGCGCGCGGCGATCCGCACCGAGGCGCCGGCCCGCAGTGGCGACTTTTCGATTTTCGGCCTTCCAAAGCTTCCCGGTATCGACCGGCCGGGGGAGAGGTAGCTAAGTGTTTCGTACCAGCGACATCGTCCTGATCGCCGTCATGGTTGCGGCGGCGGCCCTTACCTACAAGGCCAAGCGCGAGGCCGAGGAACAATTGGCGTCGGTGCAGAAGATCCATGCGCAGATACGCTATGAAGAGGACACGATCGACCTGCTCAAGGCGGACTGGAGCCTGCTCACCCAGCCGTCGCGGCTGCAGAAGCTGACCGAACTCTACAAATCACAGCTCGCATTGGAACCGGTCAGCGCTCGTCAGATCGTCGGCATCGGTGATCTGCCGGCCAAAGCCCTGGACATTCAGGACATCCTGAACGGACGCCAGGGCGGTATGGCCGACAATTCCGACCAAGCGCCTCCGGGCGGCAGGGACCCCGTGGTGACCGGAGGCATCGCCCAATGATCGGCAAACTGCTGAAGCGTCGCGCCAGGGCGAATGAAGACGGATCGATCGTGGTCGATGGCGCCCGCAAGGCGACCGGCGGCAAGGGCAGGACGCGTATCGTGATGACGATGGCGGTGTTCTTCGGCATCTTCTCGACCATTTCCGGACGGCTGGTGTATCTCGGCTTCCAGACCCCCGACATGTCGGGCGGTCCGCAGAGCCGGGTGACGGCATCGCGGCCCGACATTGTCGACCGCAACGGCGAAGTGCTGGCGACGGACATCAAAACGGCGTCGCTGTTTGCAGAACCGCGCCGGATTGTCGACGCCGACGAGGCAATCGAGAAGCTGTCGACGGTGCTTCCGGACATCGACTATGAGCAGACCTACCACAAGCTGAAGAGCGGCGCCGGCTTTGTCTGGCTGCAGCGGCAGCTGACGCCCAAGCAACAGTCCGACATCATGCAGCTCGGCATTCCCGGCTTCGGCTTCCGCACCGAGAAGCGCCGTTTCTATCCGAGCGGCGAGACCTCGTCCTACATTGTCGGGCTTACCAACATCGACAACCAGGGCATCTCCGGAATGGAGAAGTATGTCGACGAGCAGGGCCTGAGCGACCTGCAGGCATCGGGCCTCGCGGTGGCCAAGGATCTCAAGCCGGTGAAGCTTTCGATCGATCTGCGCGTCCAGCATGTGGTGCGCGACGAGATCGCCGCCGGCCTGGAGCGCTATCGCGCCATGGGCGCTGGCGCCGTTGTGCTTAACGTAAAGACCGGCGAAGTGGTGGCGATGGCCTCGGTGCCGGATTTTGATCCGAACAATCCTTACAATGCACAGGACAAGGACCGGCTGAACCGCATGTCGGCGGGTCTCTATGAGATGGGCTCGACCTTCAAGAGCTTCACCTCAGCCATGGCGCTCGATTCCGGCAAGGCGACGATGGCGAGCCGCTTCGATGCTTCGCATCCAATCCGGGTCGGCCATCAGGCCATTCACGATTTCCACGGCAAGAACCGTGTGCTGTCGTTGCCGGAGGTGTTCCTCTATTCGTCCAACATCGGGTCGGCCAGGGAGGCCGAGATGGTCGGCATCGAGGGGCACCGCGAATTCCTGCATCGCCTTGGCATTCTGGACAAGATGCAGACTGAACTGCCGGAAGTCGCCCGCCCGACTGAACCGAAGGTCTGGAAACAGGTCAATTCGTTCACGATCGCCTTCGGCCACGGCGTATCGACGACACCGCTGCAAGCGGCTGTAGGCTGCGCGGCGCTGATGAATGGTGGCTTCCTGATGAACCCTACCTTCCTGATACGTACGCAGGCGGAAGCGATGGCCACAGCCAAGAAAGTGGTCAGCGAAAAGACCGTCGAAGGCATGCGCTACCTCTATACGCTCAACGCCGAGAAGGGCTCGGCCAGAAACGCCAGAGTCCCCGGCTACCGGGTTGGCGGCAAGACCGGAACAGCCGAGAAGGTCATCAACGGCCGCTACTCGAAGGAGTTGAATTTCAACACCTTCGTCGCCGCCTTCCCGATGGACGATCCGCAGTACCTTGTGTTTACGATTGCCGATGCCCCGCACCCGGAAAAGCCTGGCATGACAGACGTCGCGGCCTCGAATGCGGGCGTTATGGCGGGAAACATCATCAGACGTGCGGCTGCCATGCTTGGCGTGAAGCCAGATTTCAGCCATGAAAATGGTGCAACGCTGGTTTCCTATCAGTGATTCTTAGGGCGCGCCGGCAACTGCGCGCTATTTTGTTGCGGTGAACGGGACTCGATGAAGCTCAGAGATCTAGCCGGTATCCTGCCCGTCGAGGGAATAGCTTCCGTCGATCTGGAGGTTACGGGGATTTCTTCGGATTCCCGCCAGGTAAAACCGGGCGTTGTCTTTTTTGCGCTCGCCGGAACCAAGGCCGATGGTGCCGTTTATGCCGCCGACGCCGCCGCGCGCGGTGCGACCGCGATCGTGGCGGGCAAGGGCAGCACCATTGCAGGGCTGTCGGCTCCGGTATTGGCGGTCGATGATCCGCGCCTGGCGCTGGCGCTGAGTGCGGCCCGCTATTTCGGCAAGCAGCCGCAGACCATGGTCGCGGTGACCGGCACCAGCGGTAAGACGTCGGTCGCCGCCTTCACCAGACAGATCTGGGAGCAGGCCGGCTATGCCTCCGCTTCGATCGGCACCACCGGCGTGGTGGCGCCGGGCCGCAACGATTATGGCTCGCTGACGACGCCAGATCCGGTCGCTCTGCATCAATTGCTACGGGAATTGGCCGATGCCGGCGTCACCCACGCCTCGATGGAAGCTTCCAGTCATGGGCTCGATCAGCGCCGCCTCGACGGCGTGAAGCTGGCGGCCGGCGGCTTCACCAATCTCGGCCGCGACCATATGGACTATCATCCGACCATCGAGGACTATCACCGCGCCAAATTGCGCCTGTTCGACACGCTGCTGCCGAAGGGCGCGCCGGCCGTGATCTTCGCCGACGATCCGTGGTCGGCGCCGACGATCAAGGCCGCACAGGCTGCTGGACTCAATGTGCTGACTGTCGGCCGCCATGGCGATTTCCTCCGGCTGAAGCGGGTCGAGCACGAGCGCCACCGCCAGCGCGCCGAGGTCGAGGCCGACGGCGTGCTCTACGAGATCGACCTGCCGCTGGCCGGTGATTTCCAGATTTCGAACGCCCTGGTTTCGGCGGGGCTTGCCATTTCCACGGGAACACCCGTCGCCAAGGCTTTGATGGCGTTGGAGAAACTGAAGGGCGCGCCGGGCCGGCTCGATCTCGTCGGCACCACCGTCAATGGCGCGCCGGTCTATGTCGATTATGCCCACAAGCCCGACGCGCTGGAAAACGTGCTGGCCTCGGTGCGGCCGTTCACCACCGGCCGCGTCATCGTCGTGTTCGGCTGCGGCGGCGACCGCGACCGGGGAAAAAGGCCGATCATGGGCGAGATTGCGACGCGGCTTGCCGATGTCGTCATCGTCACCGACGACAATCCGCGCTCCGAAGTGCCGGAAACGATCCGCGCCGCCATCCTCGCGGCTGCCCCCGGTGCCATCGAGATCGGCGACCGGCGCCAGGCGATCCACGAGGCGGTCGCCATGCTGCATGCCGGTGATACGCTGATCGTGGCCGGCAAGGGGCACGAGGAAGGCCAGACGATCGGCTCCGAAACCTTGCATTTCTCCGATCATGAGGAAGCCCGCGCAGCACTCGTGGAGCGTGCCGCATGAGCTTGCTGTGGACCTCCGAGGCGCTGGTTGCCGCCATGGACGGGCGGCCTCTCGGGCCGATGCCGGAAGGCATTTCAGGTATTTCGATCGACAGCCGCAGCCTGCAGCCGGGCGACGCCTTCTTCGCCATCAAGGGCGAGGCGATGGACGGCCATGACTTCGCAACCGCCGCCATCAAGGCCGGTGCCGGCGTGCTGGTGGTGGCCGAAGGCAAGCTGCCGTCGCTCGGCCGGCTGACGGCGCCGATCATCGTCGTCGAGGATGTGCTGGCCGCGCTGGAAAAGCTTGGGGTTGCGTCGCGCGCCCGCTCTAGCGCGAAAATCATCGCGGTGACCGGTTCGGCCGGCAAGACCACCACCAAGGAAGCGCTGCGCCATGTGCTGCAAGCCGTCGGCAAGGTGCATGCCTCCGCGCAGTCCTTCAACAATCACTGGGGCGTGCCGCTGACTTTGGCGCGCATGCCCGATGATTGCGACTATGCCGTGTTCGAGATTGGCATGAACCATCCCGACGAGATCCGTCCGCTGGTCAAGATGGTGAGGCCGCATGTCGCCATCGTCACTATGATCGCGGCCGCCCACCTTGGCTTCTTCCGCAATCTGGACGAGATCGCCAAGGCCAAAGCCGAGATTTTCGAAGGATTGGAGCCTGAGGGCGCTGTCGTCCTCAACCGCGACGACGCGCGCTTCAAGATTCTCGACAAGATGGCGCAGGCCGCCGGTGTCGAGCACGTCTACGGCTTCGGCGAGAATGCGCGCTCGACCTTCAAGCTCGTCAAATGCGAATTGCATGCGGATCATTCCGACATCACCGCCAGGATCAGCGGCCACGAGGTGACGGCGCGGATCGGCGCACCCGGCCGCCATATGGTGCAGAACGTGCTGGCGGTGCTGGGTGCGGCGCATCTGGTCGGCGCAGATCTCGACAAGGTGGCACTCGCGCTGGCCGATCTTTCGGCCGAACGCGGGCGCGGCAAGCGCCATGTCCTGCGCCACCCCGGTGGCCCGACTTCGAGCCACCCCGGCGGGCCGATCACGCTGATCGACGAGAGCTACAACGCCAATCCGGCATCGATGGCCGCTGCGATGGCATTGCTCAACGCGACGCCGGTGACAGGCGAGGGCCGTCGCATCGCGGTGCTCGGCGACATGCTCGAGCTCGGCGACCACTCGGCCAAGCTGCATGCTGCCCTTGCCGAGCTCATCGTCGGCACCGGGACACAGACCGTCTTTCTCGGCGGCCCGGAGATGCGGGCGCTGGCCGAGATACTGCCGGCCGAGATCAAGACGGAATACCGCGCCGGTGTCGAGGAGCTGAAGCCGGTGCTGCTTGCCGCGCTGAAGCCGGGCGATGTGGTGATGATCAAATCGTCGAAGGGCATCGGTTTTGCAAAACTGGTCGATGCGCTGCTGGGCAAATACCCGGCTGAATCGACAGCCAGAAAACAGACCTAGGTCGGGGGACGAAAAGCGCATGTTTACACTGCTCGTCGATTTTGCGGACAAGGTCTCGGTCTTCAATGTCTTCCGCTACATCACCTTCCGCACCGGCGGGGCGCTGATCACGTCGGCGCTGATCGTCTTCATTTTCGGGCCGACCATCATCAATTCGCTGCGGCTGAGGCAAGGCAAGGGTCAGCCGATCCGCGCCGATGGACCGCAGACGCATTTCAAGAAGGCCGGTACGCCGACCATGGGCGGTCTGATGATCCTGTCGGGCATCATCGGGTCGTCGCTTTTGTGGGCGAACCTGTCGAGCATCTATGTCTGGGTGGTGCTGCTGGTGACGCTGGGCTTCGGCTCGATCGGCTTCTACGACGACTATCTGAAGGTGACCAAGCAGTCGCATCTCGGCTTTTCCGGCAAGGCGCGGCTGGCGCTCGAATTCGTCATTGCCGGCATCGCCGCCTGGGCGATCATGCACAATGGCCAGGCGCCGTTCTCGTCGTCGCTGACATTCCCCTTCGCCAAGGAGTTCATCATCAATCTCGGCTGGTTCTTCATTCCGTTCTCCTGCTTCGTCATCGTCGGCGCCGGCAATGCGGTGAACCTGACCGACGGCCTCGACGGGCTGGCGATCGTGCCGATCATGATCGCGGCGGCCTCCTTCGGCGTCATCGCCTATCTCTCCGGCAACGCCGTCTTCGCCGAATATCTGCAGATCCATTTCGTGCCCGGCACCGGCGAACTGGCGGTCGTGCTTGGCTCGGTCATCGGCGCCGGCCTCGGCTTCCTCTGGTTCAACGCGCCGCCGGCGGCGATCTTCATGGGCGACACCGGCTCGCTGGCCATGGGCGGCCTGATCGGCACGGTCGCGGTCGCCACCAAGCACGAGATCGTGCTCGTCATCGTCGGCGGGTTGTTTGTCGTGGAAATCCTGTCCGTCATCATCCAGGTCGGCTACTTCAAGATGACCGGCAAGCGGGTGTTCCTGATGGCGCCGATCCACCATCATTTCGAAAAGCTCGGCTGGACCGAAAGCCAGGTGGTGATCCGCTTCTGGATCATCGCCGTCATCCTGGCGCTGGTTGGCCTGTCGACCCTCAAGCTGAGATAGGAAGCCCTTTGATCCCCGCCGCATCCTTTTCAGGCAAGCACGTTTCGCTCTTCGGGCTCGGTGGCTCGGGGATCGCGACGGCGCGCGCGCTGATCGAGGGTGGGGCGGACGTGCTGGCCTGGGACGACAATCCCGACAGCGTCGCCAAGGCCTCGGCTACCGGAATCGCAACCGCCGATCTGCGCGGTGCCGACTGGGCGAAGTTCTCGGCTTTCGTGCTGTCGCCAGGCGTGCCGCTGACGCATCCCAAGCCGCATTGGACGGTGGAGCTGGCGCGCGGTTCAGGCGTCGAGATCATCGGCGACATCGAGCTTTTCTGCCGCGAGCGAATGCTTAGTGCGCCAACGGCGCCCTTCATCGCCATCACCGGCACCAACGGCAAGTCGACGACGACCGCGCTGACCGCGCATATCCTGAAGGCGTCCGGCCGCGACACCCAGATGGGCGGCAATATCGGCCGCGCGGTGATGACGCTCGATCCGCCCGAGCCCGACCGGCATTATGTCGTCGAATGCTCGTCCTACCAGATCGACCTCGCGCCCTCGATCAACCCGACGGCCGGCATCCTGCTCAATCTGACGCCCGACCATCTCGACCGTCACGGCACCATGCAGCACTACGCCGCGATCAAGGAACGGCTGGTGGCCGGCAGCGAGACGGCGATCATCGGCATCGACGATTCCTGGTGCGCGCAGATTGCCGAGCGGCTGGAGCGGGCGGGGCGTCATGTCATCCGCATTTCCAAGCGGCTGCCGTTGACCGACGGCTATTTCGCCGACGGTGGCGATCTGATGGAGGCGGTGCACGGCCGATACAGCCGTGTCGCGTTCCTCGAGGGCATCGGCTCGCTGCGCGGCCAGCACAATGCCCAGAACGCGCTGGCAGCGGTCGCCGCTTGCCTCAAGGTCGGGCTGGAACTTGGTGAGATCCAGTCAGGGCTGGAAAGCTTTCCCGGCCTCGCGCACCGCATGGAGCAGGTCGGCCGCAAGGACCATGTGCTGTTCATCAACGATTCCAAGGCGACCAATGCCGATGCGGCGGCGCCGGCACTGTCGAGCTTTCCGCGCATCTACTGGATCGCCGGCGGCTTGCCCAAGGAAGGCGGCATAGAGCCGTTGCGCGGCTTCTTCCCGCGCATCGCCAAGGCCTATCTGATTGGCGAGGCAGCCCCCGCTTTTTCGGCCACGCTGGGCGAGGCCGTGCCTTACGAGATTTCAGGCACGCTGGCCGCGGCGGTCGAGCACGCCGCGCATGATGCGGCTAAGGATGACAGCGGCGAGGCGGTGGTGCTGTTGTCGCCGGCCTGCGCCAGTTTCGACCAGTTCAAGAATTTCGAAGTCCGTGGCGAAGCCTTCAGGCAAGCTGCGAATGCTATCGAGGGTGTGAAACCCATCGGAGGGGCACGATAATGCAGAGCCGTCTCGACAAAAGCCCGGTTGCGACCTGGTGGTGGACGATCGATCGCTGGTTCCTGGCGGCGTTCCTGTCGCTGATGGGGCTTGGCATCGTCTTGTCCTTCGCGGCCAGCCCGGCGGTGGCCGAACGCATCGGTCTCGACAGTTTCCACTTCGCCACAAGACAGATCATCTTCACCGTGCCGGCGCTTGGCGTGATGCTGGCCGTGTCGTTCCTCGATTCCCGGCAGATCCGGCGCATGGCGCTGATCATGCTGTGCCTGATGCTGGTGCTGATGGTGGCGGTGCTCTACATCGGCGTCGAGGTGAAGGGTGCGCGCCGCTGGGTGTCGCTTGCCGGCCTGTCGATCCAGCCCTCTGAATTCCTCAAGCCCGCCTTCGTCATCATGTGCGCCTGGCTGTTTGCCGAACACAAGCGCCAGCCCGACATTCCGGGCAATCTGTTCGCCATGCTGCTGCTGGTGCTGGTCGTGTCGCTGCTGGTGGCGCAACCGGACCTCGGCCAGACCATGCTGACGACCGGCACCTGGGGCATCATGTTCTTCATGGCGGGGCTGCCCTGGCTGTGGATCGTCGCACTGGGGGCTGCCGGCGTCGGCGGCGTCTTTGCCGCCTATACGGTGTTTCCGCACGTTGCCTTGCGCATCGACAAGTTCCTCACCGGCGAAGGCGACACGTTCCAGGTCGACATGGGGCGCGAGGCGCTGATCAATGGCGGCTGGTTTGGCGTCGGGCCGGGCGAGGGCACGGTCAAGCGGGTCATCCCCGACAGCCATGCCGACTTCGTCTTCTCGGTCGCCGGCGAAGAGTTCGGGCTGATCATGTGCTTCTTCATCATGTCGATCTTCGCCTTCATTGTGCTGCGCGGCCTCAACACGGCGCTGAAGGAACATGACGATTTCACCCGCTATGCGGTCGGCGGTCTCGTCACCGTCTTCGGCCTGCAGGCTGTCATCAACATGTGCGTCAACCTGCAGCTGGTGCCGGCCAAGGGCATGACGCTGCCGTTCATCTCCTATGGAGGCTCCTCGCAGATCGCCATCGCCATCTCGATGGGCATGGTGCTGGCGCTGACACGCAAGCGGCCGGAAAAGCGCAAGCAGATGGGCTTTGGCCTGTCGCAACGCGCCGTGCCGGCGGAGTGATATGGCCAGAGGCGTCATCCTTCTCGCGGCGGGCGGAACCGGTGGGCACCTTTTCCCGGCCGAGGCGCTGGCGCATGAGCTGAACGAGCGCGGCTGGTCGGTACATCTGGCGACCGACGACCGTGCCGAGCGTTTCGCCAGCCATTTCCCGGCCGCCGCCATCCATCCGATCCAGTCGGCGACGATGGGCTCGAAAAATCCTTTTGCCCTGCTTGGCGCCTTCTGGAAAATCTGGCGCGGCGTGCGTCAGGCTTCCGCCATCATTGGCAGGATCAAGCCGGATGCCGTCGTCGGCTTCGGCGGCTATCCGACCTTGCCGCCGCTCTACGCGGCGACACGGCGCAAGGTGCCGACGCTGATCCATGAGCAGAACGCGGTGATGGGACGCGCCAACCGTGCGCTGGCCGGCCGCGTCGATGCCATCGCCGGCGGCTTCCTGCCGCAGGACACCAGTTCTGCCGGCGTCAAGACGGTGACGACGGGCAATCCGGTCAGGCCTGCCGTGCTGGAAGCGGCCAGGACGGCTTATGCGGCGTCGACCGGGGAACAGCCGTTCCGCCTGCTGGTGTTCGGCGGCAGCCAGGGCGCCCAGTTCTTTTCCGATGCCGTGCCGGCAGCCATCGCGCTGCTTTCCGATGCCCAGCGCAAGCGGCTGGTGATCACGCAGCAGGCGCGCGCGGACGACGTGGCGCGGGTCAAGGCGGCCTATGCCGCCCTTGGCGTCGCCGTCGAGGTCTCACCCTTCTTCACCGACATGGCGCAGCGCATAGCGACCGCTCACCTGGTGATCTCGCGCTCCGGTGCCTCGACTGTCTCGGAGATCGCCGTCATTGGCCGGCCGGCGCTGCTGGTGCCTTACCCCTATGCGCTCGATCACGACCAGGCGGCGAACGCGGCGGCCCTTGCCGCTGCCGGCGGCGGCGAAGTGCACCCACAATCCTCGCTTTCGCCCGAACGCATCGCAGCGCTCGTCGGCGGGCTGATGGATGCTCCCGAGCGGCTGGCGGCGATGGCGGCGGGCGCGAAATCGGCAGGCAGGCCGGACGCGGCACGGTTGCTCGCTGATCTCACAGAGGCTATTGCGTCGAAAAAAACCGTTTCGGATTTCAGGAAGGGGACGCACGCATGAAGATGCCGCAGACCATCGGCCTTGTGCATTTCATCGGTATTGGCGGCATCGGCATGAGCGGCATTGCCGAAGTGCTGCACAATCTCGGCTACAAGGTGCAAGGGTCCGACCAGGCCGAAAGCGCCAATGTGCAGCGGCTGCGCGACAAGGGCATCGAATGCTTCGTCGGCCACAAGGCCGAGAACCTCGGCGATGCCGAGGTGGTCGTCGTCTCGACGGCGATCAAGAAATCCAACCCGGAGCTCAAGGCCGCGCGCGAAAAGCTGTTGCCGATCGTGCGCCGGGCCGAGATGCTGGCCGAGCTGATGCGCTTTCGCCAGGCGGTGGCGATCGGCGGCACGCATGGCAAGACGACGACGACCTCGATGGTGGCGACCTTGCTCGACGCCGGCGGGCTCGATCCGACTGTCATCAATGGGGGCATCATCAATGCCTATGGCACCAACGCGCGCATGGGCGACGGCGAATGGATGGTGGTCGAGGCCGACGAGAGCGACGGCACCTTCCTCAAGCTGCCGGCCGAGATCGCCGTCGTCACCAACATCGATCCCGAGCATCTCGATCACTATGGCAGTTTCGACAAGGTGCGCGAGGCCTTCCGCCAGTTCGTCGAGAACGTGCCGTTCTACGGTTTTGGCGTGATGTGCACCGATCATCCTGAGGTGCAGGCGCTGGTCAGCCGCATCGAAGATCGCCGCGTCATCACCTATGGCGAGAACGCGCAGGCCGATGTGCGCTTCACCAACCACCGCATGGCCGGTGCCATTTCGGAATTCGACGTGGTGATCCGCGACCGCAAGACCGGCGGCCAAACGACGATTGCAGGCCTGCGCCTGCCGATGCCCGGCCGTCACAACGTCTCCAACGCGACGGCTGCGATCGCCGTCGCGCATGAGCTCGGCCTGTCGGCCGAGGCGATCAAGAAGGGCCTGTCGTCCTTCGCCGGCGTCAAGCGCCGCTTCACCCACACCGGTTCGTGGGACGGCGTCGAAATATTCGACGATTACGGCCACCATCCGGTCGAAATCTCGGCGGTGCTGAAGGCGGCACGCAGCGCCACCCAGGGCCGCGTCATCGCCATTGCCCAGCCGCATCGCTTCACCCGGCTGCATGACCTATTCAACGAGTTTTCGACCTGCTTCAACGACGCCGACACGGTGATGGTGGCGCCGGTCTACGCAGCCGGCGAGGAGCCGATCGACGGTGTCAGCTCGGACGCGCTGGTGTCGCGCATCCGCGCCGGCGGCCATCGCGACGCTCGCTACATCGAGGGTCCGGCGGCGATTGCGCCCATCATCCGCGATCTGGCCAAGCCGGGCGATTTCGTCGTCTTCCTCGGCGCCGGCAACATCACCCAATGGGCCTATGCGTTGCCCAAGGAGCTTGGCGGGACCGTCTCATGATGCACGGCCAGGCCCTGATCGACAGACTTGGCGAACGGCTTGCCGGCCTGCGCGGCCGCCTCACGCCGAATGCCGAGATGGACAAGATTACCTGGTTCCGCGCCGGTGGGCTGGCCGAGGTGCTGTTCCAGCCGGCCGACGAGGAAGATCTTGCGGCGTTCCTGCGCGCGGTTCCCGAAGAGATACCGCTGACCGTGGTTGGCGTTGGCTCGAACCTTCTGGTTCGCGACGGCGGCATTCCAGGCTTCGTCATCAGGCTTTCGGCGAAAGGTTTCGGTCAGATCGAGAGAACAGCAACTGGCGGGATCAACGCCGGTGCTGCCGCCCCTGACAAGCGCCTCGCCGCATTTGCCTTGGAGGAAGGCATTGGCGGGTTCCATTTCTACCACGGCATTCCCGGCGCCGTAGGCGGCGCGCTTGTCATGAATGCCGGCGCCAACGGCGTGGAGACCCGCGAACGGGTTGTCGAGTTGCGAGGGCTTACTCGCAAGGGAGAAATCACGACATTCCTGGTCGAGGACATGGACTATTCTTATCGCCATTCGGCGGTGCCGGCTGGCGTGATCTTCACATCAGCGGTTTTCGAGGGGTATCCAGAGGACAAGACTGTCATCAAGGCGGCGATGGAGGCCGTGCAGAACCATCGCGAGACCGTGCAGCCGATCCGCGAGAAGACCGGCGGCTCGACCTTCAAGAATCCCGAAGGCACGTCGGCCTGGAAGGAGATCGACAAGGCGGGTTGCCGCGGCCTGATGATCGGCGGCGCGCAGATGTCGCCGATGCATTGCAACTTCATGATCAACACGGGAACCGCGACCGGCTACGATCTTGAATATCTCGGCGAGACGGTGCGCACGCGGGTGCTGGAGAATTCCGGCATCCGGTTGCAATGGGAAATCAAGCGCATCGGCAATTTCCGGCCGGGGCATGCCGTCCAGGAGTTTCTCGGACAGCTGCTTTAGCCCGCGTCGAACTTCATGTGATACATGAACTTCGACGGGACCAAAACGACCCGCGACCGTTGCTGTAAAGACTCAACGACACGCTTTTCGCATCCATTTTCTCAGAAAGTGAATCTCTCGGAATCGTAAGCACTTGCCAGTGAATCAACTCTCTGATTCTCTGCTCAAAAGCGTTTCCTGATTTGAGTCGTTCGACGCGTTACCCGCGTTTTCCGTCTGGGGGGCAACCTGCTGGGAGACTCGGACTCAATGTTGCGGAAAATCTTGGTTTTTGGTCCGCCGTGAGAGGGGATGCCGGGGAATGAAAAGCAAGCATGTGGCCGTCCTGCTGGGTGGTTTTTCGTCCGAGCGGCCCGTGTCCCTGTCTTCGGGAAAGGCTTGTGCCGATGAGCTCGAGAAGGAAGGCTACCAGGTCACGCGCGTCGATGTCGGGCGCGATGTCGGCTCCGTGCTTGCTGAGCTCAAGCCCGATGTTGTCTTCAACGCGCTGCATGGCCCTTTTGGCGAGGACGGCACTGTCCAGGGCATCCTCGAATATCTCGGCATTCCCTACACCCATTCCGGCGTGCTCGCCTCGGCTCTGGCCATGAACAAGGAGCAGGCCAAGCGGGTTGCCAAGGCGGTCGGCGTGCCGGTCGCCGAATCGAAGGTCGCCAGCCGCTTCGCCATCCAGAACAAACATCCGATGAAACCGCCCTATGTGGTCAAGCCGGTCAATGAGGGCTCGAGCTTCGGCGTCGTCATCGTGCATGAAGGCCAGTCACATCCGCCGCAGGTGATCGGCTCGTCCGAGTGGAAATATGGCGATACCGTCATGGTTGAGCGTTACATCCATGGCCGCGAGCTGACCTGCGCGGTGATGGGCGATGTGGCGCTGGGGGTCTGCGAGATCATCCCGACCGGCCATTCCTTCTACGACTATGATTCAAAATATGTCGCTGGGGGATCAAAGCACGAATGCCCCGCAAAAGTTTCACCGAATATTTACCAAAAAATACAAACACTGGCGCTCAAGGCTCACCAAGCGATCGGCTGTCGGGGCGTTTCCCGGTCGGACTTCCGTTATGACGATCGGCATTCCGAAAACGGCGAGATTGTGTGGCTCGAGGTCAACACCCAGCCGGGTATGACGCCGACGTCCTTGGTGCCTGAAATCGCCGCCCAGGCCGGGCACTCGTTTGGCGATTTGTTGAGTTGGATGGTGGAGGACGCTTCGTGTCTGCGTTGAAATGGGGACAGGGTAAGGAGAGGGGCGCGGCCGGGCCGGCGCTGTTCGGCTTGCCGTTGTCGTTGGACCATTTCGTGCTGCCGCGGATGCTGCGCCGCCCGGTGCGCATTCTGGCGCGCCTCGGTGTCGGGGAATTCCAGGCGCCGCGCTTTTCCGCGGCCATGATGTCGGCCGTGTTGATTGCCTCGAGCAGTGCCTATGGCGCCTATCTCGGCGGCCATGTCGACGGCATCGTGCAGAGCATCACTGCCCGCACCGGCTTTGCCGTCGATCAGGTCAAGGTGGTCGGCAATCGCCAGACCTCGGAGATCGATATTCTCGACAGGCTCGAACTCGATGGCTGGACGTCGCTGATCGGCTTTGACGCCGAGGCGGCGCGCGAGCGCATCTCCGGCCTGCCGTGGATCGAGGTTGCGGCGGTTCGCAAGGTCTACCCGCACACGCTGGAAGTGCGCGTCGAAGAGCGCCAGGCCTTCGCGCTCTGGCAGCAGGGCGATGAGCTGTCCGTCATCGAGAAGGATGGCGCTGTGATCGCGCCGTTCTCGGGCGGCAAGCAGGTGTTGCTGCCGCTGCTGATCGGCACCGGCGCGCCGGCGAGCGCGCCCGACTTCATCGCCAAGATCGAAAAATATCCTGATCTTGCGACCCGGATCAAAGGCTATATCCGCGTCGGCGAACGGCGCTGGGACCTGAAGCTGGACAATGGCATCACCGTCAAGCTTCCCGAGGATGACGAGGATCAGGCGCTGGCCGAACTCGTCAAGATGGACCAGGACAAGGGGCTGTTGTCACGCGACATCGCCGCCGTCGACATGCGCCTGACCGACCGGCTGGTCGTGCAGTTGACGCCCGAGGCGGCAACGCAGCGCGAAGCCGCACTCAACGAAAAACCCAAGAGCCTGAAGCGCAAGCCGGAGACGAAGATATGAGCTGGCTTGGCGGTCATGGCGATGCCTCGTCGCGCCGGTCCGGCACCCTGACGGTGCTGGATGTCGGTTCGAGCAAGGTCTGCTGCATGGTGGCCAAGCTGAAGCCGTGCGATGACGGCAAGCTGTTGCGTGGCCGCTCGCACCGGATCCAGGTTATCGGCATCGGCCATCAGAAGTCGCAAGGCGTGAAGTCGGGGGTTGTCGTCGATCTCGACCGCGCCGAGCATGCCATCCGTCTCGCCGTTGATGCGGCGGAGCGCATGGCCGGGCTGACGGTCGATTCGCTGATCGTCAACATGACGGCCGGTCGGCTGAAGAGCGAAGCCTTCTCCGCCACCATCAATCTTGGCGGCCATGAGGCCGACGAGACCGACATCAAGCGCGTTCTCGGCGCCGGCGCCAAGCAGGCGCTGAAGGTCGAGCGCGAGGTGATCCATTCGCTTCCAGTCGGCTTCTCGCTGGATGCGGAACGCGGCGTGCGTGATCCGCGCGGCATGGTCGGCGACGCACTCGGCGTCGACATGCATGTGCTGACCGGCGACGCCGCGCCGATGCGCAATCTGGAGCTTTCCATCAACCGTTCGCATCTGTCGGTCGAGCGCATGGTGGCGACGCCCTATGCCAGCGGGTTGGCGGCCCTGGTCGACGACGAACTGGAAATGGGCGCGGCCTGCATCGACATGGGCGGCGGCACGACGACGATCTCGGTGTTTTCGGAAGGCAAGTTCGTCCATGGCGACGCCATCGCCATCGGCGGCAATCATGTCACGCTGGACATGGCCAAGGGACTGTCGACCTCGCTCGATGCCGCCGAACGGCTGAAGGTGATGCATGGCTCGGCGCTGCCCGGCAGCGCTGACGATCGCGACCTGGTTTCGATCCAGCCGATCGGCGACGATGGCGATGTGCCTTTGCAGATCCCGCGCTCGGTGATGACGCGCATCGTGCGCGCTCGCATCGACGAGACGCTCGAACTGCTGCGCGACCGGCTCAACAAGTCCGGCTACGGCAATGCGGTGGGCAAGCGTGTCGTGCTCACCGGCGGCGCCAGCCAGCTTGCCGGCCTACCGGAGGCGGCGCGCCGCATCCTGGGACGCAATGTGCGCATCGGCCGTCCGCTCGGCGTGGCCGGCCTGCCGGAAGCGGCGAAGGGGCCGGCTTTCTCGGCCGCGGTAGGGCTTCTGATCTATCCGCAGATGGCGAGCTTCGAGAGCCATCCGGCGAAAGGAATTTCCGGTCTCAGAATGACCGGAACGGGCGGAAAACTGCATCGCATGAGTCAGTGGTTGAGAGACAGTTTCTAAATTGACGGGGACAGCCCCATAGGCGGCCGCGGCGGCGAAGCGGCGTGAAAGGCAAAGGACGGAGACAATGACCATCAATCTGCAAAAGCCGGACATCACCGAGCTTAAGCCGCGCATCACCGTGTTCGGTGTCGGCGGCGGCGGCGGCAATGCCGTCAACAACATGATCACCGCCGGTTTGCGCGGTGTCGAGTTCGTGGTGGCCAACACCGACGCGCAGGCGCTGACCATGTCGAAGGCCTCACGGCTGATCCAGCTTGGCGCGCATGTCACCGAAGGCCTTGGCGCCGGATCGCAACCGGAAGTCGGCCGTGCGGCGGCGGAAGAGTGCATCGACGAAATTCTCGATCACCTGACCAACACCCATATGTGCTTCGTCACCGCCGGCATGGGCGGCGGCACCGGTACGGGTGCTGCTCCCGTCGTTGCCCGCGCTGCCCGCGAAAAGGGCATCCTCACCGTCGGCGTCGTCACCAAGCCGTTCCATTTCGAAGGCCAGCGCCGCATGAAGACGGCGGACTTCGGCATCGAGGAATTGCAGAAATGCGTCGATACGCTGATCGTCATCCCCAACCAGAACCTGTTCCGGCTGGCCAATGACAAGACCACCTTCGCCGACGCCTTCGCCATGGCCGACCAGGTGCTCTATTCCGGTGTTGCCTGCATCACCGACCTGATGGTCAAGGAAGGCCTGATCAATCTCGACTTCGCCGACGTCCGTTCCGTCATGCGCGAGATGGGCAAGGCAATGATGGGCACCGGCGAGGCTTCGGGCGAGGGTCGCGCGATGGCCGCCGCCGAAGCGGCAATCGCCAACCCGTTGCTCGACGAGACCTCGATGAAGGGCGCCAAGGGCCTGCTGATCTCGATCACCGGCGGCCGCGACCTGACGCTGTTCGAAGTCGACGAAGCGGCAACGCGTATCCGCGAGGAAGTCGACCAGGACGCCAACATCATCCTGGGCGCCACCTTCGACGAGGAACTCGAAGGCGTCATCCGCGTCTCGGTGGTTGCCACCGGCATCGACAAGTCGGCGGCTGAAATCGCCGCTGCGCCGATCTCGATCCGCACGGCGCCGCCGAAGCCGGTCAGCCGCCCAGCCGTTGCCGCGGTGGAAAGCCGCCCGGCGCCGGTCCAGCAGGCGGCATACGAGCCACGCGCGGCCGACCCGGTCGCCGAAGCCATCCAATTGGCCGAAGCCAATGCCGCGGCCATGGCACAGGCGCGCCCGGCTCCTGTCGCTCACGCTGAAGATTTCCGCCCGCAGAGCAAGATCTTCCAGGCGCCGCCAGCACAGCCGATGCCGCAGCCCGTGGTCCAGCAGATGATGCAGCCTGCTCCGCAGCCGCGCGAGATGCTGCGCGAAGCCCCGCAGCCGGTTGCTATGGCGCCGCAGCGTATGCCGCGCGTCGAGGACTTTCCGCCCGTCGTCAAGGCCGAGGTGGATGCCAAGAGCCGCCCGGTCGACCACGAGAACAACAGCGGACCGATGGGCCTGCTGAAGCGCCTGACCAACGGCCTGACCCGCCGCGAAGAAGAGCCTGCACGGCTGCAGCCGGCGCAGCCGCGCGAGCCCAAGCTGCGCCAGGCAGCGCCCGAAGTGCGCCGTCTCGCCAGCCAGGACGCGCAGCTCTACGCGCCGCGCCGTGGTCAGCTCGACGACCAGGGCCGCCTGACACCACAGGTCAGGTCGACTCAGGAAGACGATCAGCTGGAGATTCCGGCGTTCTTGCGCCGCCAGGCCAACTGATTGGTAAACGGACTGTAACATTTGTTAACAGGCAAGCGAGGAATCGCTTGCCTGTTAACGTTTTAAATGATGTGATTTCAATCACTTACCAAATCGTGCCCATTCCAGTTTGCGGTTACACAGAGTAAGAAACCGTGATTTGGAGTCTCCCTGACGGGACATTATCTTCGCTGCCTACCATCGTCGGTTTGCCGGGATTTCGGGGGAAGTCGCCCTGCTTGCCGATTCACACAAGAGCCGCGCCCTCGGGCTGGAGAAGCGGACCTAGGCATTACGGGCTTATGGGGATTGTCTTGCACGACTATCAGACGACATTGAAGACGCGCGCGTCGCTTACTGGCACCGGCGTCCACAGCGGCAAGGAAGTTTCCATCAGCTTTTTGCCGGCGGATGCCGACACCGGTATCGTTTTCCAGCTTTTCAACGGTGCAGAGCAGGGCCGCGAGTTCCGCGCCCTGGTCTCGGAAGTCGGCGCTACCGACCTGTGCACTATGCTTGGTGATCCCGCGGGCGAACACATCGCCACGGTCGAGCACATCATGGCGGCGCTGTTCGGGCTCGGCATCGACAATGTCGCCATCGAGATCGATGGTTCCGAGGTTCCGATCTTCGACGGCAGCGCCATGGCGTTCGTCGAAGCCATCGATCAGGCGGGCATCGAGACGCTCTCGGTCAAGCGCCGCTATATCAGGGTCATCAAGCCGGTCCGCATCGAGAACGGCGCCTCCTGGGCGGAGTTCAGGCCCTATGACGGCACCCGTTTCGAGATCGAGATCGACTTCGAAAGCCCGGCAATCGGCCGTCAGCTGTTCGCATCCGACCTCAATGCCGATATCTTCCGCCGCGACATCGCGCGCGCCCGCACCTTCGGCTTCATGAAGGATGTCGAGCGGCTGTGGGCCGCCGGCTACGCGCTCGGCTCTTCGCTGGAGAACTCGCTGGTCATCGGTGACGACAACCGCGTCATCAATATGGGCGGCCTGCGCTATCCCAACGAATTCGTGCGCCATAAGACGCTGGACGCCATGGGCGACCTGGCGCTGGCCGGCGCCCGCTTCATCGGCTGCTTCCGCTCCTATCGCGGGGGCCACAGGATGAACGCTGCGGCCCTGCGCCGCCTGCTGTCGGATCGGACTGCGTTCGAGATCGTCGAGACGACGCGCCGCGAGCGCGGTCGCAGCGCCGAGATGAACGCCGTCAACGCGCCGCTCTACGCGCCCTGGATGATCTGATTCTCTTAACTTTTTTCGGATTTCATGGCAGGCAGAGGTGTTGCATGAATGCACCACCTGCTGGCGAAATCACATGGGTGTCGGGCCGCCCGCTTGTCGCCACAAAAATGCGCGATTGGCCGGCGATAGCGTTGCCCGGCAAGGCGGTTATGGTTTATGGCTGCTGCCGTCGATTAGTGCATGTCGCCTAGAAGTGGGGACCAGTTTTGGGACAACGGCATGCGACGGGCATTAAAATAACGCCGAAAGGGCGGAATCCAATCATGTTTTTCAAGCGAGTTGGTCAATTGAAAGCGCCGCAGAGGGCTGTTTTCCTGGCGCTTTCGGTGGTTGTTCCATCGCTCTTTCTGTCGGCCTGCATGTCGTCGGAGAAAGATATCGACCTGTCGACCTATGTCGACCAGACCGAACCGGCCGATGTTCTCTACAATCAGGGCCTCGCCAACCTCAATGCCGGCCGCCTGCAGGAGGCAAGCCGCAAGTTCGACGCCGTCGACCGCCAGCACCCCTATTCGGAGTGGGCCCGCAAATCCATGGTGATGGGCGCTTTCGCCGACTACCGCCAGGGCAATTATGACGAGGCGATCGGCTCGGCCAAGCGCTATCTCACGCTCTATCCGTCGACCGATGACGCCGCTTACGCGCAGTATATCATCGGCTTGAGCTACTACCGCCAGATCAAGGACGTGACGCAGGACCAGAAGGAAGCGCGCCAGACCCTTCAGACGATGCAGGACCTGGTGACGCGCTGGCCGACATCGGAATATGTCGACGACGCCAAGGAAAAGATGCGCTTCGCCAACGATCAGCTGGCCGGCAAGGAAATGCAGATCGGCCGCTATTATCTCGAGCGCCGCGAATACATCGCTGCCGTCAAGCGCTTCCGCACCGTGGTCGAGAACTATTCCAACACGCGCCATGTCGAGGAGGCGCTCGCTCGCCTGACCGAAAGCTATTACGCGATGGGCCTGACCTCGGAGGCACAGACCGCCGCCGCCGTGCTCGGCACCAACTACCCCGACAGCTCGTGGTACAAGGATTCCTACAAGCTGCTGCAGAGCAATGGGCTTGCACCGCGCGAAAATGCCGGGTCGTGGATATCCAAGGCCGGAAAGCTGATCACCGGCGCCTGACGTCTGAGCATCGACCGAAGCGTGCGCAGCGCTTTTTCGGATTGATCCGATGCTCAAACAAAAAGATAGTGCGGCGCTGCGACTGCAAATGGTCGCGTGCCGTTCTAGATTCGGGTTCTGATGCTTTCCAGACTGTCGATCCGCGATATCGTCCTGATCGAGAAGCTGGATATCGACTTCCAGCCGGGTCTTTCGGTGCTGACCGGCGAAACTGGCGCCGGCAAATCTATCTTGCTCGATGCCCTGTCGCTGGCGCTCGGTGCGCGCGGCGACGCGTCGCTGGTGCGCCATGGCGCGGCGCAGGGCCAGGTCATCGCGGTCTTCGACGTGCCGCGCAACCATCCGGTGCGCGCGCTGCTTGCCGAAAACGCCATCGAGGATGACGGCGACATCATCCTGCGCCGCCTGCAGACGGCGGATGGCCGCACCCGCGTCTTCGTCAATGATCAGCCTTCGAGCGTCACCCTGATGCGCGATGTCGGTCGCGCGCTGGTCGAAATCCATGGCCAGCATGACGAACGCGCTCTGGTCGATCCCGGCGCGCACCGCGAGGTGCTCGACGCTTTCGGTGGTCATCTCGGCGCCGTCCGCTCGACGGGTGAGGCCTGGCGGCACTGGCGCGCCTGCGAGCAGGAGCTGTCGCGCCACCGTGCCAAGGTGGCGGCGGCAGCGCGCGAAGCCGACTATCTGCGTGCGGCGGTGGCGGAGCTGACGAAGCTCGATCCTCAGCCCGGCGAAGAGACCGACCTTGCCGAACTGCGCGCGTCGATGATGCGCGTGGAGAAGATCGCCTCCGAAATCCATGATGCGCAGGATGTGCTGTCCGGCCCATCTTCGCCCCTGCCGCAACTGGCCAGCCTGCTGAGACGGCTGCAGCGCAAGGTGACGGAGGCGCCGGGCCTGCTCGACGACGTGGTCAAGTCACTCGACGAGGCGATGCTGTCGCTCGACGCGGCGCAATCGGGCGTCGAGGCCGCATTGCGCGCCACCGAATATGATCCGCAGCGGCTGGAGAAAGCGGAGGAGCGGCTGTTTTCGCTGCGCGCGGCCTCGCGCAAGCACAGCGTCGCCGTCGATGACCTAGCGCAACTGCGCGACACGATGTCGGCCGATCTCGCCGATCTCGATGCCGGCGAGGAACGCCTGCACGGGCTGGAAAAGCAGGCTGCGGCAGCGCGAGAGACCTACGATGTCGCCGCCGCGCAGCTGTCCTCGCTTCGTCATGCGGCTTCGGTCGGCCTGACCAAGGCGGTCATGGCGGAATTGCCGGCGCTGAAGCTCGAACGCGCTGCCTTCATTGTGGAAATGAAGAGCGAGGCCGAAAGCCGCATGGAAGAGGGCATCGACCAGATCGAATTCTGGGTGCGCACCAATCCCGGTACGCGGCCCGGGCCGATGATGAAGGTCGCCTCCGGCGGCGAGCTTTCGCGCTTCCTTCTGGCGCTGAAGGTGGCGCTGGCCGATCGTGGCTCGGCGCCGACGCTGGTGTTCGATGAAATCGACACCGGTGTAGGCGGCGCTGTCGCCGACGCCATCGGCCAGCGGCTGGCGCGGCTGTCGAAGCGCGTCCAGGTGCTCTCGGTTACGCACGCGCCACAGGTGGCGGCGCGCGCGGCGACGCATTTCCTGATCTCCAAATCCGGTACCACCGACCGTGTCGCCACCGGCATTGCCGAGATGGACCGGCCGGCGCGGCAGGAAGAGATCGCGCGCATGCTGGCCGGCGCCACCATCACCGACGAGGCGCGCGCGGCCGCCGAGCGGCTGCTGCGTGAAAATACCACGGCGGCATAAGAACGACGGGTGTCGGGGATCGAGTCAGGATATGGCTCCATCCCGCTGTTCAGGAATGCTTTTCCCAAAATCCTGATCTATTGTGGCTGGCCAAAGTTCGGGGAAGGAAAGCATGGCTGAAAAACCTGTCGATTCGCTCAGTGAGAGCGAGGCCGAAGCCGAGCTGAAGCGCCTTGCGGAAGAGATCGCCGAGCACGACCGGCGCTATCATACCGAAGATGCGCCTGTAATAAGCGATGCCGAGTATGATGCGCTGGCACGGCGCAACCTTGCCATCGAGGAGCGCTTTCCGGCGTTGGTGCGCGAGGATTCGCCGTCGCGCAGGGTTGGCTCGGCGCCAGCGGAAGGCTTCGCCAAGGTGCGCCATGCGGTGCCGATGCTCAGCCTCGCCAAGGCCTATACCGACGAGGACGTCACCGATTTCCTCGAACGCGGCCGGCGATTCTTCGATCGCGACAAGGATCTCGACATCGCCTTCACGGCCGAACCGAAGATCGACGGGCTATCGGCTTCGCTGCGCTACGAGAACGGCGTGTTCGTACAGGGCGCAACGCGCGGCGACGGGACCGTTGGCGAAGACATCACCGCCAATCTGCGGACAATCGCCGACATTCCCGCGAAACTGAAGGGATCGGGCTGGCCCGAAATCATCGAGATCCGCGGCGAGGTCTACATGACCTATGCGGAATTCGAGGCGCTGAAGCAGCGCTCCGCGGCGGTCGGCGGCCAGGACTACGTCAATCCGCGCAACACGGCGGCCGGGTCGCTGCGCCAGAAGGATCCGTCCGTCACCGCCAGCCGCAACCTCAAATTCTTCGCCTATGCCTGGGGCTACACGACAGCGGACCCGGCTCCGACCCAATATGATTCGGTGCAGAAATTCGCCGAGTGGGGGTTCAAGATCAGTCCGCTGATGGTGCGGGCCAAATCGGTCGACGAACTGGTTGCGCAGTATCGCCTCATCGAGGAGCAGCGTTCATCGCTTGGCTACGATATCGACGGCGTCGTCTACAAGGTCGACCAGCTGGAGCTGCAGCGCAGATGGGGGTTCGTCACCGGCGAACCGCGCTGGGCCGTTGCGCACAAATTTCCGGCCGAACAGGCGATGACGACCGTGCAGAAGATCGACATCCAGGTCGGCCGCACCGGCACGCTGGCGCCGGTTGCGCGGCTGGCGCCGGTCACGGTCGGCGGCGTCGTGGTCGAGAATGTCACGCTGCACAATGAGGACTACATCAAAGGCCTGGACAGCACGGGTCAGCCGATCCGCGACGGCATCGACGTTCGCATCGGCGATACGGTCGTGATCCAGCGGGCAGGCGACGTCATTCCCCAGATCGTCAGCGTCGTCATCGACAAGCGGCCGCCCGATGCCGTGCCATACGAGTTCCCCCACACTTGTCCGATCTGCGGCTCGCCGGCGACGCGCGAGATCAATGAGAAGACCGGCAAGGAAGATTCGCGCCGCCGCTGCACCGGCGAACTGATCTGTCCGGCGCAGGCGGTGGAAGGATTGCGCCACTTCGTGTCACGCGGTGCCCTGGACATCGAAGGCCTTGGTGCCGAAAACATAGATACCTTCTTCAATGCGGGATTGATCAAGACCGCCGCCGATATCTTCACGCTCAGGGACCGCCGCCCGGCCGTCACCAGGGCGCTGGCGGAGCGGCGTGAGGAGCAGGCCAGGCAGCGCGAGGCTGCATCGGGCAAGACGCGCAAGAATGTGCGCAGCGTCGAGGACCGCAACTATGAGGGTCTCGACAAGCTGTTCACGGCCATCGATTCGCGCCGCGAGCCGGAACTCGACCGCTTCATCTTCGCGCTCGGCATCCGCCATATCGGCGAAACGACGGCGGCGGTGCTTGCCCGGACGTTCTCGACCATCGAGGAGCTGATCCGCGTCGGCAAGGAGACAGCGGCCGCAGCCGATCCACACAGCGTCTTCCCATCGGTCAACGGCATTGGCGACACGGTGATCGACGCGCTGCGCGATTTCTTCGGCAATGAGCGCAATGACGACGTGCTTGATGCGCTGCTCATGCAGGTCAAGCCGAAGCCGTATGTCGTCAACGTCTCAGCCGACAGCGAGGTCGCCGGCAAGACGGTCGTGTTCACAGGCTCGCTGGAGAAGATGACACGCTCCGAAGCCAAGGCGATGGCCGAGCGCCTCGGCGCCAAGGTCGCGGGCTCGGTCTCGGCCAAGACGGATCTGGTGGTCGCCGGGCCTGGTGCCGGCTCCAAGCTCAAGCTTGCCAGCGAACTCGGTATCGAGGTGATCGACGAGGATGCCTGGCTGGTGCGGATCGGCAAGGCGTGATGGAAGGCGCATTCAAAGGGTTCGGCCCAAAAGCCATTCCGTTCCTGAAGGCGCTGGATTTCCACCAGAGCCGCGAATGGTTCCTGGAAAACCGCGACCTGTTCGAACAGGAGTTGCGCGATCCCTTTGGCGATCTGGTCGACACGCTGACCGAGCGCTTCGCAAAGGCGGGCCTCGGCCTGCGCGGCGACCGCAAGAAGTCGCTGTTCCGGATCAACCGCGACGTGCGCTTCGCCAAGGACAAGCGGCCCTACAACCGGCATCTGTCGGCTATCCTGTCGCCCGACGGCACCAAGATGGAGCAGGGCGTGTTCTACGTGCATATCGGGCTCGAGCGCTGCTTCGCCGACATCGCCTGGTGGCAGCCGGAGCCGGCGCTGCTGCTGGCGATGCGCAAAGCCATCGCGGCAAAGCCGGATAGGTTTCGCGCCCTGGTGGCGGCGTTGAAGAAGAACCGTCTTGAACTCGAGACGGAAGGCCGCATGAAGCGTACGCCACGTGGCTTCGAGCATATCAGCGATGCTGACCTGGTCGCCGCCATCCGCCACCGGCATTTTGTCGTCCAGCATGTTATCGATCCGGCGGGAATCCATACGGCTGATCTGGTCGACGAACTCGTCGATTTCACCTTGCGCGCCAAGCCGCTGCTCGACTGGGGCAGGGCGATCGAGGGCAAGGTTCTCGCAGGCTAGCCCTTCGACAAGGCGCCATGGCGATCATTTTCGCTGATCATTTGGCTCAAGCGAATTCGTGTGACAGCGCAGGCTGCGCCACCTACATACCGCCATTCCCTTGTTGTTGTGCCTGTCGTTGTCCCAAAACCGCTACGCATTTTTGGGCGACATGCATCAGGAGTGGTCGATGGCGACGGACGTAATTTCCGAGAGCGGCGCGAAAAGCGATTTCTGGCAAGGCGTGCGGCTCTCCATGCCTGTCGTCGTGGCGTCGGCGCCGTTTGCGGTGCTGTTCGGCGCGCTTGCCGTCGACAATGGCTTCTCGGTTCTGGAAGCCTTCCTGATGAGCGCGCTGGTCTATGGCGGCGCCAGCCAGATGGTCGGCATCCAGCTGTTCGGCCAGCACGTGGCGCCGTGGCTGATCGTGCTGTCGATCTTTGCCGTCAACTTCCGCCATGTGCTCTATTCCGCCGGCATCGGCCGGCGCATCGCGCATTGGCCCGTCATCAGCCAAGCGCTCGGCTATTTCATCCTCACCGACCCGCAGTTCGCTGTGGCCGAGGCGCGGGCGCAATCCGGCCAGACGGTCGGCTTTGCCTGGTATCTGGGACTTGGCCTGCCGGTCTATGTGTTCTGGGTGATCGAAAGCGCGCTCGGCGCGGTGTTCGGCAAACTGATCCCCGACACGCATGCGCTGGGTATCGATTTCCTGCTGCCGATCTATTTCCTCGGCCTGGTGATGGGCTTTCGCAAGCGGCCGCTGTGGCTGCCGGTGGTGATTGCCAGTGCGGCCGCCTCCATCGTCGCCTACAAGACGGTGGGCTCGCCCTGGCATGTCTCGATCGGCGCGATTGCCGGCGTGTTGCTGGCGGTCATCCTGCCACCCCACCATAGCGGCGTGAAGGCACGGCCATGAGCACGACATTCTGGATCATCATCGCCGGCGCGATCGCCACTTATCTGACACGCATCGGCGGACATCTGGTCATCTCTCGCTTCGACACCATCCATCCGCGTGTGGAAGCCGGTCTCAACGCCGTGCCGGCTGCGGTGCTGACGACGCTGGTGGCGCCGGAGCTGTTGAACGCCGGGCCGGCGGAATGGGCGGCGCTGGTCGTCACCGCCGTCGTGTCACTGCGCGGTGGGTTGATGGCGATGTTCTTGGCGGGTGCGGCGGTACTGATCGTGGCGCGGCAGTTCGTCGGCTGATCCTGCGAGCGCGATTGTTTTCGAACGCTGGTGCCGCCCCTCATTGCCCTGCCGGGCATTTCTCCCCGTAAACGGGGAGAAAGAAGCTCACCTCAAATCTTCGCGTCATGCGGCAGCGGCGCTGTCGCCTTTTCCAACCAGGCCAGTGTCTCGCCGTCGAGCATCGGCCCGATCTCGGCCAGCACGCGCGCGTGGTATGTGTCGAGCCAGTGGAGCTCCTCGCGCGTCAACAGATCCGACCGCACCAGTCTGGTGTCGATCGGCGCCAGCGTTAGCGTCTCGAAGCCGTGCATGGCGATGTCGCCGCCCTCGACCTCTTCAGCCGGCGTCACCAGGATGAGGTTCTCGATGCGGATGCCGTAGGAGCCTTCCTTGTAGTAGCCGGGTTCGTTGGACAGCATCATGCCTTCGAGCAGCTTTTCGGTGCCGGTGCGGGCAATGCGCTGCGGGCCTTCATGCACGGCCAGATACGAGCCGACGCCATGGCCGGTGCCGTGGGCGAAATCGCAGCCGTGCTTCCACAGCGCCATGCGGGCGACGGCATCGATTTCCGAGCCGCGCGTGCCGGCGGGGAAGCGCAGCGTGGAAATACCGATCATGCCTTTCAGCACCAGCGTGAAGCGTTCGCGCATTTCCTCGGTCGGCTGGCCGATGGGCACGGTGCGGGTGATGTCGGTGGTGCCATCCTGGTACTGCGCGCCGGAATCAAGCAGGAACAGTTCGCCGACCTGCAGCTTGCGGCTGGTGGCGCGCGATACGCGGTAGTGCATGATGGCGCCGTTCGGGCCGGCGCCGGAAATGGTGTCGAAGGAGACGTCGCGCAGCGGCATCTGGGTTTCCTCGCCGGTCTGCCGCCGCGACTCCTCCAGCTTGGTGACGACTGATATCTCGTCGAGCGAGCCGGGTTTTTGCCGCTCCAGCCAGCACAGCAGCTTTGCCACAGCCGCGCCATCACGCCGATGCGCGGCGCGCGAACCGTTGATCTCGGCCTGGTTCTTGGTGGCGCGTGGGATGCGGGCAGGGTCGACTGCTGCAATCACGGTGCCGCCATTGGCCTCGACAAGCATGCGCAGCCTGTCGGCGGCCAGCACCGGGTCGAGCGCGATTTTCGCGCCACTCTTGGCAAGCGCCACGATCGCCGCTTCGAATTCGCCGGGCTCATGTGGCTCGGCGAGTTGGGTCAGGTAGGCCGCAACCTGACGCGAGAATTTGCGCTTATCCATAAACAGCTGGTGCGATCCGTCGGCGGCGAGGATGGCGAAGCCGAGCGCCAGCGGTGTGTGGGGAACGTCACCGCCACGGATGTTGAAGGCCCAGGCGATGGAGGAGGGGTCGGTCAGCGCGGCATGGGTGGCACCGTCCTTGGCGATCGCAATTGCCAGCCGCCCCAGCTTGTCCTTGGCGAGTTCGCCGGCGAAGCCGATCGGATGAAGCTCGACGGGCGTCACCGGCGCCTCGGGCTGATCCTTCCAGATGATGTCGATCGGGTTCTTGTCGAGCGGCACCAGCACCGCACCTGATTTGTCGGCCGAGGCCTGCAGCGCCTTGATCTCGCTGATCGTGTGCAGCCATGGATCGAAGCCAAGCCGCGCGCCCTTGCCGATGTTATCCTTGAGCCAGACGGCCGGCGGGTTGTCGACCAAGCTTTCGATTGAAAAGACATCGAGATCGACCTCGCTGCGTACCTGCAGCGTGTAGCGCCCGTCGACAAAGACGAAGGCGCGGTCGCGCAGGACGATGGCGACACCGGCCGAGCCGCTGAAGCCGGTCAGCCATTTCAGCCGCGCCGAACGGTCGGCGACATATTCACCCTGGTGCTCGTCGGCGCGAGGCACGATAAAGCCATCCAGCCCGTTGGCTTCAAGCCATTGGCGCAGCAACGCCACGCGCGGCTTGCCGACGGCCGGGTCGCCCGCGGAATCGAAGGTCTGGAACATGGTGGGCCTCCTGCAGTCAGCACAACCGTAGCGTACGGTCGCGGAAATCGGAATCGATTTCCGGCTGGGCGCAACCTGCTACAGCATCGCTTGACTGACAACCGGCGGAACTTGGTCCAGCTCGGTCGTTGCCGGCCTATCTGCCTCAATGCTTGAGGTGAATCGTCACCCAGCCCTCGCGGTGCAAGGTGCGCACGTGGCGAAAATTCTGGCCGACATAGGCCGAGACGACGGCGTCGCGCTGGCGGTCGAGAATGCCTGACAGCACGATCGAGCCGCCAAGCGCGATGTGACCTGCCATTTGCGGCGCCAGCCGCATCAGCGGCCGCGCCAATATGTTGGCGACGATGAGATCGAAAGGCGCACGTTTGCCGAAGATCGGATGGTGGAAGCCCGGCGCGGTCACGGTCTCCACCAGCGCCTTGACGTGGTTGAGTCGTGCATTGGCGGCAGCGACTCTCACCGCCACCGGATCGATGTCGGTCGCCAGCACCGGAATATGCGCCAGCTTGGCGACGGCAATCGCCAGCACAGCGCTGCCGGTGCCGAGGTCGAGCGCATTGCGCGGACGCTCGCGCCGCACCACCTTTTCCAGCATTTCCAGGCAGCCGGCTGTAGTGCCGTGGTGACCGGTGCCGAAGGCGAGGCCGGCCTCGATTTCGATGGCGAGCTCGCCGCTGTGGCGCTTTCTGCGGTCATGCGCGCCGTGGACGAAGAAACGGCCGGCGCGCACCGGCTTCAGCTCTTCCAGCGAATGCGCCACCCAGTCGATGTCGGGCAGGACCTCGCGCTCGACCGGCTTCGACAGGGAAAGCCCGGCAAGGATGTCCTTCAAGCGAGTTTCGACCATTTCGATGTCGCCATCGGCATAGAGCGACACCTCGTGGATGTCTTTGTCCTCGTCGACCTCCAGGACGGCGATCGGCAGGCCCTCTTCCTCGAAGGCCGCCTCGAGCGCCGCGAAAATACTGATGGACTCGATCTTTCCGGCGATGAAATGCAGCCGCGTCTGGGTCATGGGTTTCTGTGTCAGCCCTTCGCCGCCAGCCGCTTCAGTTTGGCGACGGCCGTGTCCGAACTTTCGCCATACGCGATGGTGCCCGCAAAGTCGCCCTTGGCGTTGAGCAGCAGCACCGAGGCGGTGTGATCCATCGTGTAGTCGCCGTCGCCGGTGTCGACCTTCTTCCAGTAGATGCCGAACGACTTGGCCATCGCATGGACCTTGTCCGGATCGCCTGTAATGCCGGTGATGCGGTCGGAGAAATTGCTGACATAGGCGTTCATGACATCGGGCGTGTCGCGCTCCGGATCGACCGAGACGAAATAGGCGTGCAGGTTCTTGCCGTCGTCGCCGAGCGTCTTCAGCCAGCCGGCCAGTTCGAACAGCGTGGTCGGGCAGACCTCGGGACAATGGGTGAAGCCGAAGAAGACGACGCTGGGCTGGCCCCTGAAGGCGGCCTCGGTGATCGGCGCGCCTTTCTGGTCGACCAGCGTAAAGGCGGCGCCGAAGGGCTCGCCGCCATAGTGACCGCGGTACCAGTCGAAGGTCAGCCAGCCGATGCCGGCCGCCATCAGGACGAGAATGCCGACCAGGATAGAACGCATCATCAGAAAAGTCCGTCTGCAGAAATCGTCGCGCCGGCTCAATGCCACGCCTGTGTGACAGTCTTAGCGGCTCGGCCCCGCGCAGGCAAAGTGCCGCGTTGCCGCAACCGCGGTGGTGTTGATGTATCTGCTTGCAAAGCCGGGCTGTTCGCCCCACCTGTGACCGGCAACTCGAACCGCAGGAGGCACCCTTGCACGGACTGATTGGGCGAAAACTGATCGGCGGCGCGTTGGCCGCGTGCGTTGTCCTTGGCGCCGGCGCCGCCGTCGCCGAGGAAGTCGGCAAGGTCGGCGTCGATTGGCTCGGCAACGACATCATCGTCGAGGCGATCAAGGATCCGAAGGTGGAGGGCGTGACCTGCCACGTCTCCTATTTCGATCGCGGCATCATCGATCGCCTGCACAAGGGAAACTGGTTCGAGGATCCGTCCGATTCCTCGATCTCCTGCCGCCAGACTGGTCCGATTACCATCGGCGACATCGACATGGGCGAGAGCGGCGAGGAAGTGTTCAAGCAAGGCATCAGCCTGATCTGGAAGAAGCAGGTGGTGAACCGCATCTACGACAAGGCCAATGAGACGCTGATCTATCTCTCGCATTCGCGCCAGGTGCAGAACGGCTCGGCCAAGATGTCGGTTACCACCGTACCGCTCTACGGCCAGAACGTGGTGTGGAGCAAAGGCAAGCCGCAATGAGCGGAGCGAACTCCTTCGCGCAATTGGTCTGACGGACAATTGCTCGCGACTTGCGGGAGCAATTGCTCTGACGTAAAGCCGCCAGCATGGACCGTTCCGAAAACCTTGTCCCGAAAGACCCCGAGCCGCGCATCCATCCGACCGCGGAGCTGAAAGCGTGCAAGCTCGGCCGCTATGCCTCGATCGGTGAGCGGGTGGTGCTGCGCGAGGTAACGGTCGGCGACTTCTCCTATTTCGAACGCCACTCGGAAGCGATCTACACGACGATCGGCAAATTCTGTTCGATCGCCGCCAACAGCCGTATCAATGCGCTAGAACATCCCATCGAGCGGCTGACCCAGCACAAGCTCAGCTACCGGCCGAACGAGTATTTTCGCTGGCTGGGCGTCGACGCCGCATTCCGCGCGCGGCGGCAAGCGAAAGCCGTGACCATCGGCCATGATGTCTGGATCGGCCACGGCGCGGTGATCATGCCCGGGATCACCATCGGCAATGGCGCGGTGGTCGGCGCTAACGCAGTGGTGACGCAGGACGTGCCGCCCTATGCAATCGTCGCAGGTGTGCCGGCGAAGGCACTCCGGCCACGCTTCGCTCCGGATATTGCGGCGCGGATCGAAGCTCTCGCCTGGTGGGACTGGCCGGTCGAAAAGCTCGCCAGAGCGGTTCCCGATATGCAGGCGATGCCGATCGAAGCCTTCCTCGATCGCTGGGAAAACGACGCCGTTTGAGTTGCCAAAAACAGGTCGACGCTAGCCGGGCGGCGCTTTCGGGAGACCATGCTCCGCGCTCTGCGGACTGAAACCCCTTCCGCCATGCGGGGGTGGCGCGGCGGAAGGGGCTGGAGGTAAACCGCTGTGAAGCGGAAGGAACAGGCTCTCTTGCCTGCACGGTTACTGTGACATTGAACCCGTAAAGTGTATTTTCGTCCGCATTCTCTTTATGCGTGTATTCAATTGTGCCTGAGGTATTTGTCCGCGTCGGGAACCTGAAACGGTCGCCGGTTGTTTCTCATCGCGCCGCTGCGTTGAGGGATTTCGACAGATGGAAAAGCTTTTCACCAAGATCGCCAACTGGGTCGCCCATATAGCCGGCCTGCCGCCGACATTTGCCGTCTGCTGCCTGATCGTCGTCGTCTGGGCGGTAAGCGGCCCGTTCTTCGGCTTTTCGGACACATGGCAGCTCGTCATCAACACGGGCACGACCGTCATCACCTTCCTGATGGTGTTCCTGATCCAGAACACCCAGAATCGCGACGGTGCGGCGATCCAGGCCAAGCTCGACGAACTGATCCGGGTCAGCGCCGGCCACAACCACTTCATCGGCATCGAGCACCTGACTGAATCAGAAGTCGAGGAGATCCGCGACAAATGCGAGCGTGCCGCCAAGCGGCACGACGAGCATATCGCCGCCACGGCGGCGAAGAAGGCCGTGGCGCAGAAGCGCACCCCGAAGAAGCACGCGGCCTGAAGGTCAGCCTTTCATGAACGCGGCGAAAGGCTCCTTGTAGTCGGGATGCCAGCGCGACAAAGCGGGGCGGTTCTCGATAATGTCGCCGATTGCCCAGGCCATGCGCTTTTCATCCAGCGGCCGCGCCGCCTCATTGTCCGGGCACAGGATGTAGAAATCGCCCCTGGTCAGGGCTTCCAACATGAAATCAACGACCTGTTCGCCGGTCCAGGCGCCGGCCGGCTTTTCCGTCGCGCCCTCGGTCAGCCCGGTGAAGGTGAAGCCAGGGATCAGCAGATGGGCCGAGACATGGCCGCCGGCCTCGTTGCGCAGCGCATGCGCCAGACCTTCGGTGAAGGTCTTCACCCCGGCCTTGGAGACATTGTAGGCAAGGTTGCCGGGCGGCGTGGTGATGCCTTGCTTGGAGCCGGTGTTGATGATCAGGCCAGGCCTGGCCGAGGCCAGCATGTGCGGCGCGAAGGCCTCGACGCCATGCACGACGCCCCAGAAATTGATGTCCAGCAGCCGTTTCCAGGCATCGCGGTTTTCCCAGGGCTTTCCGGGATTGTCGCCGACGCCGGCATTGTTCATCAGCAGCGACACGTCGCCGAAGGCGCCGAACGCCCGTTCGGCGAGACGGTCCACCTCATCCGCCTTCGAAACGTCGGCGGCGACGGCAAGCACGGCATCGTCGCCAGCAATCGCAGAGACGGCGCGCGCGGCGTCGTCAAGGCGCGCGCCGCCAATGTCGGCCAGCACGATCTTCATGCCCATCATCGCAAACCGCTTGGCGGCCGCAAGACCGATGCCGCTGGCGGCGCCGGTGATGACGGCGGCGTTGCCTCGGCCAAGCGCGGGCAGGGCGGTCTGGATTTCGGTGTCGGTGATCATGCGCGATGGGTTCCTTCTCTCGATGGCGCCGAACTTAGCGCTGGAACGGGCTTGCGCAAGCCTCTGCTCGCCTAGTCGGGTTGACCAGTCCGGTCGAGGCTGCGCATGTTGCCGAGACAAAAGAAGACTTTTGCCGAGGCAAATGGAGATTTCCTGATTGACGGACTGGGTTGCAATCCTGAAGGAACAGACCGCCACCGGCGACCAGATGGGCCGTGAGGTGCCGCAGATGCTGGCCAATCCCGACATCAGCGAAGCGCAGGTGAAGACACTCTTTTCTGCCCTGGAGAAACAAGCCGAGTTCGTCGAGAAACTGCGCATGGCGCTGGAAAAGTTCGGCCATGATTTCTCGATCATCAAAGCCGCGGAACGGCTGGAGGAACGCTATGCCGACCTTGCCGCATCGGTGGCGGAAAAACTGAAAGCGATGCGCAAGTAGCTGCTACTTTTCGATTACCCGCGCGAAACGCGTATCCGGCACGAGCCATACGGTCGCGACCAGCACATAGATCGCGACGCCAATCCATTGGCTGACAAAGGTGAGCGGTATAGCCGCGAGGTAGAAGGCGAGCGAGATCTTGCCTTTGCGGTCGCCGCCCAGGGCCCTGGCAAAGGCGCTGTCGCTGCCGTGAAGCCGGTGCAGAGTGATGGTCAGGATGTTGAAGGCAACAGCACTTAGCGCGAGGTCGGCGCCGTAGACCGCGACCGGCACCGGCGCGAAATGGTTCTCGCCCATGAAGGCCGTCGTTACCGGCATCAGCGACAACCAGAACAGCAGATTGAGGTTTGCCCACAGCACGCCACCATCGACGCGTTGCACGGTGTGGAACATGTTGTGCAGATTGTTCCAGTAGATGCCGACATTGATGAAGGACAATACGTAGCAGAGGAAGACAGGCCACAGCGGTACCAGGGCCGAAAGATCCTCGCCATGCGGCACTTTCAGTTCAAGCACCATGATGGTGATGATGATGGCCACGACGCCGTCGGTGAATGCCTCGACCCTGCCTTTGCCCATGGATCCCACCTTTGCCCGCAACGGATTGTCGAAAGACAGTAAACTGTTAGCGGATGTTGAAGGGCCGATAAACGGTGCTCGGGAAATTCCTCAACCATATCCAGGGAAACTCCGGCATCAGTCCCGCTGATCAGGATGGTTGCGGCGGCCGCATGTTGACTTTTCCTGGCTTGGCCTCTCCCCTCGCAGGGCAGTCTCGGCCGAAGCAGACGAACGGCCGGGGTTCGAACGGAGGGACTGATGAGATTTCGTTTTCTGCTTGTGGTCGCGACCATCCTGGCCGCGGTCTTCGGGACGTCCGCCGCGGCCTTCGCCTACAGCGCCCGCACCACGACCAACCTCAATGTCCGTAGCGGGCCGGGAGCGGGATACGCCAAGGTTGGAACGCTGCCCGCCGGTTTCAGGGTGAGTGTTACCGGCTGCGAGCCGGGCTGGTGCAGAATCCATGGCGGCGGCGTGAGTGGCTGGGCCAGCGCCGGCTATCTCGAGCGCTCCCAGATCGTCCGCCCGCCAATCATCATCGTGCGCCCGCCGCATCGGCCGCACTGGCAGCACAGGCCGCACCGTCCTCCGCACCATCGCCCGCCGCACAAGCCGCGTCCCGGCAAGTGCAAGATCGCGCCCGGCTTCCCCTGCAAATAGGGTTGATTGCGCCGGTCCGGGCGTTCCGGATCGCATGACGGGCAGGGCCGCAATCAGCTTGTGGCCCTGTCGCCATGTCCGTGGCCAGAAGGATCCGGACCTTCAGCCGTTCGGCGTCTCAGGCGAAAGATGCGCGCGTCCACGCGGCACGCCAAGTCCGGTGTCCGGCGGCTCGCCGGCGGCCGGCCTGTCCTCGATCATGTGCAGGGTGCGCCAATGACCGAAGCGGTAGTAGGCGGCGGCCAACACCAGCGACGTGATCGAACCGGTGGGAAAGCTCCACCACAGCGCTTCTTCGCCGATCACGCCGCGCATGAAATAGGCAAAGCCGGTTCGCACGACCAGCACCGAGATCACCAGGATGATCAGCGGCGGCATCACCGCACCGGTGGCGCGCACCGTGGCGAACAGCACGATGGTGATGCCGAACAGGATGAACGACCACGACGCGACATTGTTGATGTGGACGGCGATGTCGATCGCTGCACTGTCGCTGCTCAGGAATAGGCTCAGCACCGAGCGGTCGAAAACCGACAGCACGGCAACCAGTGCGCCGGTCAGGACCAGGTTGAAGCCGACGCCTGAGGCGGCGATGCGGCCGATCCGGTCCCAGCGCCCGGCGCCGACATTCTGCGCCGCCATCGAGGAAACGGCGGCACCGATGGCGAGCGCCGGCATCTGGATGTAGGTCCATAGCTGGGCGGCGATGCCGTAGGCGGCGGCAACCTGCGAACCGTAGGAGTTGACCATGCCCATCACCGTCAGCGCTGCCGCCGAGATGACGATCATCTGCAGACCCATCGGCACGCCCTTGAAGACGACGATGCGCAGCAAGGTGGGGTCCGGCCGCAGCAGAGCGAGGTTGGCGCCGGCCAGACGCAGCGGATGCTTGCGCACATAGAGCACGATGAGGATGGCGATCACGCTCACCGTCTGGCCGATCAGCGTGGACGTGGCGGAGCCCGCGATACCGAGCTCGGGAAACGGCCCGATGCCGCGGATGAGCAGCGGGTTGAGCACGATGTCGAGAACGACGGCCAGCGCCATGAAGAAGAAGGGCGTGCGTGAATCGCCGGCACCGCGCAGCACGGTCATGATGAAGGAGAGAAGGTTCATCATCGGCACGGCGACGAAGATGATGCGCAGATAGGAGCGCGCCAGCGGCAAGGCGTCGGCCGGTGTGCCGAGCGCGCCCAGGATGGCGTCGACCCAGATCCAGCCGCAGACCGCGAACACCACCGAGACGAGGAAGAAGAAGGTGGCGCTGGTGCCGACGATGCGGCGCGCCTCGGGCAGATCGCGGGCGCCGACCGACTGCGCCACCAGGATGGTCGCCGCCATGCCGATGCCGAACACCGTGCCGAGGATCAGGAACAGGACGAGGTTGGCGTTGGAGGTGGCGGTCAGCGCCGATTCGCCGAGGAAGCGGCCGACCCAGACGGCGTTGATCGAACCGTTGAGCGACTGCAGCACGTTGGAGCCGAGCACCGGCAGGGCGAATAGCAGAAGCGTGCGCGGGATCGGGCCGCTGGTCAGGTCGCCGGTACGCCGGCGCGTGAGCATTTTCTCGTCCATGGCTGGCAACTCGGCGAAGGTTTAACTCAAGTCCGGTCCGCGATGATTGCCGATTCAACGGAACAGGTCATGCCTGGATCTAATCATGTTCTCAAAGCTTCCGGAATGGGATATTGATCCTCGATGCGTGGGGCCGCATTCCTACAGATCTGCCCTACAGATCTGGATAGACCGGGGGGTTCATGTCCGATATTCCGCTGTTTTCTGAACGCCTGAGCCGGCGCGCGTTCCTCGGTGCATCCGCCTTGGGCGCGGCTTCCTTGGCTCTTTCGGCGTGCACCACGACGGATGTGGCGCCGCCGCCGCCGGTGGCTGCACCGCCAAGCGATCCGGCTTTCGGCGATACCGCAAGCATGTATGCGGCGCGCACCGACGAGGGCTATCAGCTGCCTGCAATCCCGGTCGCCAAGCTCGCTCCGAAGTTCGTGCGCCAGATCGTGGACGACCCGACCGGAGAAAAGCCCGGCACGATCGTCGTCGATGTCTCCGAGCACTTCCTCTATCTGGTGCGCGACGGCGGAAAAGCTATCCGCTATGGCGTCAGCCTCGGCAAGGCCGGTTTCGGATGGACCGGCAGCGCCGTGGTCCAGGCGAGGAAGAAGTGGCCAGTCTGGACGCCGCCGCCGGAAATGATCCAGCGCCGGCCGGAACTGGCGAAATACAAGGACGGCATGCCGCCCGGCCCGCAGAGCCCGCTCGGCGCCCGCGCGCTGTATCTGTTCCGCGACGGCAAGGACACGATGTACCGGCTGCACGGCACGCCGGAGTGGGATTCCATCGGCAAGAATGCATCGTCGGGCTGCGTGCGCTTCATGAACCAGGACATCATCGACCTCTACAGCCGGATCAACGGCCCAGCACAGGTCTTCGTGCGCCCCAATTTGTCGGCCGCCGGCAAGATCAGCGCGGTGTCGAACAGGACGGCCGAGCCGATCGATGCCGGCGTGCCAAGGGACGCGGAGATGTTGAAGTAAGAGCCTTTTCACGATCTGCTCAGGCGGACGCGCTCGGTGCACCCGCCTGAACAGGTGTTGTTACTTCTTGGTCAGACCCGGCAGCGTGACCTGGTAGACCAGGAACATGGTGTCGACATCGGCGCCGTCCTCGGCCTTGTAGGGTGCGCCGACCTGGAAGCCGTCCTGTGCGAGGAAGTCGTTGTCGTTGGCGACGAACAGGAAGTAGTCGTCGGGCAGCTTCGGATCGAGAACGCTTACCACCGACATCGCCTCCCACTTCTCCGAAAGGTTGTTCTTGTCGTTCGGCGCGCCATTGTGCAGGCCGAAGCGGCCGAGCTCGCCCTTGTCGTTGATGTCGATGAACGGCGTCAGCTTGGCCGGCGTCACCGACGGGTCGAGCACGCCCTTGGGCGCCAGCGGCTTGTCGGCGGCATCGAAGGCGCCGCCGGCGATGTCGGTTGCGGCCGAGACGTCGACGACGAAGATCTGGCGCACCAGCGAGGTGTCGCCCTTCAGCCCCTGGCCGTTGCCGCTGTCGCGCGTCAGCATCAGGAAGGTTTTATCGGAGAGCGCTACGATCTCGCTTTGCGCGGCGATCTTGGTCTTGCCCTTGGCATCCTTGAACACCGGCAGCGGCACGACATACTCATGCGCCAGCTTGAGATGGCCGAGGTCGGATGCGTCATAGACCAGCGCCCTGGTGTTCTGGCGGGTCGAGCCGGAATCGCCGCCATCCTGCCTGGTCGCCGACTGCAGCACGGCGATCAGGAACTTGCCGTCCGGCGTCATCGCCATGCCTTCGAGACCCTGGTTGTTCTGGCGGCCGGTATCGGGATCCTTCGGATCGGGTTCGGCAGCACCAGGGCCCGGATTGTCCGAGGCGAAGTTCGGCGCGCCGTGGCGCATCGGCACCAGCGCGGCCGGTGGCTGGGTCGCCGACAACAGATGGCCGTCGGCGGAGAACCGGTAGATGTTCGGGCCGTATTCGTCGGAGATGAACATCGAGCCGTCGGGCAGCCGCACGATCGCCTCGTTGTCGAGCGCCAGCTTGCCGTTGTCGGCCTGCGGCAGGATCGGCATATCGCCGCTTGCCGCGCGCACGCCGTTGAGCGGATCGAGGCCGGTGGCGTCAGCGCCCTTGTCATCGGTGAGCAGCATGGTGTCGGCAAGCGTCGCCTTGACGCCCGTCTGCTCCTGGCCGGCAGCGGGTGCCGCGCCCGGTGCGACCGGGGCAAATTCGATGCCGATCGTGTTGAGGCGCGGCCGGTAGTCGGTGGTGCCGACGACATTGTAGCCACGGTCCGGCAGCAGCCAGAGCGAACCCTTGTAGCCGGCGGCGTCATGCGTCCAGCCTGATGTGTCGATCGCCATGCCGGAACCGGAGCCGAACGTCTCGCCGAACTTGTCGCGCTGAGCGGCCGGGATGCGGCCGACGCCGACCAGCCCCTTGTTGACGAGGCCGCCGACGGTCGCGGTGCTGTCGGCGAGCGCCGGCGTCAAGGCGGTGAACAAGGCCAGCGCGACGCCGAGCGACGCGGTTCGGTACAGGTGTTTCATGGACAATCCTCTTTGTGACAGATGTGCCGGAGCGGCCGCGGGACGAAAAGCTGAAAGAGGTGCGACATCGATGATGCCGCGCGCGCCTCCCCGAAACGCGGTCTACGGCGCGAACATGATGCTTGCGTGACAGCGCGCGGTGCATGCCCGCCGTCTTCTTCACGCGCCGACAAAACGTGCGCCTGGCGGAAAGAATTGATCACTCCGTCGGACTCCGGTCGACGAAAAGGCGCGCGCGTGCGCCGGCACTAGACACTTATGTCTAGTGCGTATATGATCCAGCCTTCGGACCAGCCGTGGAGGGGAAGCCTTGAAGTCGCACTACCGCGCAGTCGTCATCGGAGGTGGCGTGGTTGGAGCCTCGGTGCTCTACCATCTGACGCGGTTCGGCTGGAGCGATGTGGCGCTGATCGAGCGTGCCGAATTGACGGCCGGTTCGACCTGGCACGCGGCAGCCGGTTTCCACGCGCTCAACGCCGACCCGAACGTAGCGGCGCTGCAGGACTACACCATCAATCTCTACCGGGAGATCGAAGCCGAATCCGGTCAAAACATCGGCCTGCACATGACCGGCGGCGTCAACATCGCCAGCGATCCCGCGCGCTGGGAGTGGCTGAAATCGGCCTGGGCGGTGTTCCAGTCGGTCGGCATCGAGACCGCGCGGCTGGTGACGCCCGACGAGATCAAGGCGATCTGCCCGATCGTGGACGTCACCGGCGTCCTTGGCGGCCTGCATGATTCCAACGAAGGCCATCTCGACCCGTACGGCACGACGCACGCCTATGCCGGTGCCGCGAAGAAGCGCGGCGCCGACATCATCCTGCGCAACCGGGTCGTCGAGCTGAAGGCGCGCGCCGACGGGCGCTGGGACGTCGTCACGGAGCAGGGCACCATCATCGCCGAACATGTCGTCAATGCTGGCGGGCTGTGGGCAAAGCAGCTCGGCCGCATGGCCGGCGTCGACCTGCCGGTGACGCCGATGGAGCACCATTATTTCATCACCGAGGACATTCCGGAGATCGCAGCACTTGACCGGGAGATCGGCATCGCCGTCGATCTCGACGGGTTTTCGTATCTCAGGCAAGAGCGCAAGGGCGTGCTGCTTGGCGTCTATGAGCAGAACCCAAAGCACTGGAACATGGATGGCGCGCCGTGGGACTACGGCATCGAGCTGATCCCGGAAGACATCGACCGCATCAGCCCGGAACTCGCCAAGGCGCATGAGCGCTTCCCTTGCCTGGCGACGGCCGGCATCCGCAAATGGGTCAACGGCGCCTTCACCTTCACGCCGGACGGCAATCCGATCGTCGGGCCGGTGCGCGGGTTGAAGAACTATTGGGTCGCCTGCGGCGTCATGGCCGGCTTCAGCCAGGGCGGCGGTGTCGGTAAATCGCTGGCCGAATGGATGATCTATGGCGAACCGCAGGCCGACATCTTCGGCATGGACATTGCTCGTTACGGCGCCTTCGCCGCCAACCGCGAATATCTCAAGCAGACGACGCGCCAGTTCTATTCGCGCCGCTTCGTCATGACCTTTCCCAATGAGCGGCTGCCGGCCGGCCGGCCGCTGAAACGCCCCGGCGCCTATGACGGCATGAGCGCGGCAGGATGCGAATGGACGGCGTCATGGGGATTGGAGATCCCGGCCTATTTCGCGCCGATGGGGTTTGCCGAGAACACGACGCTGCGCCGCTCCAACGCCTTCGATATCGTTGGTGACGAGGCGCTGCAGGTGCGGCGCGCCGCCGGTCTCGTCGATATCTCGGCCTATTCGCGCTATGCGGTGTCGGGGCCCGGTGCGGAGGCCTGGCTCGACCGGCTGCTCGCCTGCAAGCTGCCGAAAGCGGGGCAGGCGAGGTTGGCGCCGATGCTCGGCCATGACGGACGGCTGAAGGGCGACCTCACCGTCTTCAACTGGGGCGGCGACGGCTATTGGCTGATGGGCTCCTACTATCTCCGGGAATTCCACATGCGCTGGTTCGAGAGCCGTGCGGCTGTGGGCGTCACTGTCACCGACCTCTCCGACACGATGTGCGGTTTCCTCCTGACGGGCCCGAATGCGCGCAAGATCCTGGAGCGCACGACGCATCAGGATGTGTCCGGCGCGGCATTGCCGTTCATGGCCTGCGGCGCATTCGACATCGGCATGGTGCAGGCACGTGTGGCGCGGCTGTCGATATCAGGCGAACTCGGCTTCGAAATCAGTTGCCCCGCGACCACGCATGCCACTTTGCGCGAAACGCTGCTGGCCGCAGGCGAGGACCTCGGCCTTGCCGAGATTGGCTATTATGCGCTCAATGCGCTGCGGCTGGAAAAAAGCTTCGGCATCTGGTCGCGCGAATTCACTCAAGGCTATACGCCCGGCCTGACCGGCCTCGACCGCTTCATCGCTTTCGGCAAGGGGGATTTCATCGGCCGCGAAGCGGCGCTGAAGGAGCGGGAGGCGGGCAGCGGGCAATGCCTGGTGACGCTTGAAGTCGATGCGCTCGACGCCGACGCCAGCGGCTTCGAACCGGTCTGGCACCAGGGCCGGCGCGTCGGCTTCGTCACGTCGGGTGGCTATGGCTATACGGTCGGCAAGAGCCTGGCACTGGCGCTTGTCGACCGCGATTTCGCAGGCGAGGGCACCGCGCTCTCGGTGCATGTTGTGGGTGAGGAGCGGCCAGCGCGTGTCATCGCGGCTTCACCCTACGATCCCTTGGGCAAGGCGATGCGGCAATGAGGAGGATTTCTGATGGTCGATGACGCGGCACGGGACAGCAGGCGCGAACGGCGGCGCGGACGCACGGGCGAGGCCGGCAGCGAAAGCAGCCGCCGGCCCAATTACCATTCGCTGAAGAACCCGTTCCTGCCGCAGCCGATCTTTTCGGATGATCAGGTGGCTTCGATCCACGACACGGCGCTGCGGGTGCTGGAAGAGCTTGGCATCAAGGTGCTGCTGCCGCAGGCGCGTGAGCATTTCGCCAATGCAGGCGCCTTGGTCGACCCTGACACCGACATGGTGCGCATCGGCCGTGACATGGTGACGGCTGCACTCGCCTCGGCGCCGAAGTCGATCCACGCCCATGCCGGTTCCCGCGCCCGCGATCTGACGCTCGAACTCGGCTCGATGACCTTCCTGGCTGGATGCGGGGCGCCGAACGTCACCGATCTCGAGCGCGGCAGGCGGCCGGGAACGCTGGCCGATTTCGAGGATCTGATGCGGCTGGTGCAGCATTTCGACGTGCTGCATATGCTGGGACCCTGCATCGAGCCGCAGGATGTCGACAACCGCTTTCGCCACTATGCCGTCAACCGTGCGCAGCTGACGCTGTCGGACAAGTTTCCGTTCATCTTCGCGCGCGGCATGCCGCAGGTCGAGGACGGCTTCGAAATGCTGCGGCTGGCGCGCGGCCTGTCGGAAGAGGAGTTTCTGGCAAGAGCGCATTGCTACACCGTCATCAACACCAACTCGCCGCGCCAACTCGACATTCCGATGGCGCAAGGCATCATCGATTTCGCCCGCGCCGGCCAGGTCTCCGTCATCACGCCGTTCTGCCTGGCAGGCGCCATGGCGCCGATCACTGTCGCCGGCGCGCTGACGCTGCAGCATGCCGAAGCGCTGGCCGGACTGACGCTGGCGCAGATCGTGCGGCCGGGTGCGCCGGTCGTCTACGGTTCCTTCTCCTCCAATGTCGACATGAAATCCGGGGCGCCAGCCTTCGGCACGCCCGAGCACGTCAAGGCGACGCTGGGCGCCGGCCAGCTGGCGCGCTTCACCGGGCTGCCGTGGCGATCCGGCGGCGGCAGTGCGGCCAACATCTCGGATGCGCAGGCCGCGCACGAAACGCAGTTCGCGCTGTGGGGCTCGGTGCTGGCCGGGGCGACGATGTGCATCCATGCCGCCGGCTGGCTGGAGGGTGGCCTCAGCGTCTCCTTCGAGAAACTCATCACCGACATCGAGGCGCTGCAGACGGTGGCCGAGCTCTGCGCCACGACGCCCGGCGACACCGATACGATCGGTTTCGAAGCGATCGCCGAGGTGCAGCCGGGCGGCCACTTCTTCTCGGCCGGCCACACCATGGCGCGCTACCGCACCGCTTTCTACGAGCCGCTGGTGGCCGACTGGTCGAATTTCGGCAACTGGACGCAAAGCGGGTCGAAGACGGCGAGCGAGCGCGCCACCGGCGTCTGGAGGCGCGCGCTGGCCGATTTCGTGCCGCCGGCTTCCGCCGTCGCCACATCAGGCGTTCTCGACGAATTCATCGCCCGGCGCACCGCAGAGGGCGGAGCCGCACCGGTGTCGTGAGGCACTGGCGGAATTGCAGTGATAACGCGGAACCCGTGTCACTCCCGGGCATTCATGGGAATGGCCAACGGAGGACGACATGGGATTCGACCAGTATCACGAACCGCCTGAAGAGCTGACGCAGAAGGTACGGACCTTTGCCCGCATGATCACCTCGCTGATCGAGGAGGCGGAAGCGATCAGCTGGTATGAACAGCGCATGTCGGTGGAGAAGGACCCGCAGGCCCGCGCCATCATGAAAAATGCGCAGAGCGAGGAGTTCAAGCATTTCGGCATGGACCTCGAATTCCTGCTGCGCCAGAAGAAGGACTGGCGGGCGGAACTGAAGGAAATCCTGTTCACCACGGGTGATATCGTCAAGGCCGGCGAACGGGGCGAGAAGAAGGTGGACTAAGGTGTGTCGGTATTCAGGTGATGCCGGCCTGCAAACGAAGGTTTTCTGCGCTTCCGGTGCTCAAGTACGAAAAGTACGCTCCGCTCCGGTTCTCGAAAACCATCGTTTTCGACTCGGCCTGACCTGAATCTCAACACACCTTGAGGCCTGGCCAGGCAAATTTCACGGCCGATCCGCCACCATCAATCGCTGTCGCGTGCGACCAACTCCAGCGGCCAGACTTCGCGTATGATCCGCGGACCTTCCGGGCCGGCGAAGGCCGGGATCGAGGCCAGCAGCATTTCGGCGAGCCGCTGTCCCATCGGCTCCAGCGCCGGGCGGAAGGCGGTCAGCGCCGGTGAGAAATAGCGGCAGAGCGGCGTGTCGACGATGACGGTCACCGCCATGTCGTGACCCGGCTTGATGCCCATCTCGGCCAGCGCCTTGCAGCCGCCAAGCGCCATCGCGTCATTGTTGAAGATGATGGCGGTCGGCGGGTCCTTGGCGCGCATGACCTGGGGGATTACCTCATAGCCGCCGGCCTCGTTGATGAAGCCGGAGGCGATCAGCTCGGGGTCGACCTCGATGCCGTGCCGCCGCAAGGCCTTGCGGTAGCCGGCCAGGAACAGATAGCCGAAGTTGAGGTCGAGCGACGGGCGGATGGCGGCGATGCGGCGGTGGCCGCGCGCCACGAGGCGGTCGACCGCGTCGGCCCCGGCCTTCTCGAAATCAAGGTCGAGGGAAGGGTAGGATTTGGCCCCGGAACGGCTGCGTCCAAGCGTGGCGAACGGAAAGCCGGTCTGGGTGAGATAGTCGATGCGCTCGTCCTCGCGCCGCGTCCAGGCCAGCAGCACCGCATCGGCGCGGCGCGTTTCGACGACACGGCGCAGGCGCTCCTGCTGATAGTCGCCCGGCGCGCCCATCACCACGATCAGGTCGAGCCCGCTTTCGGCGAGCCTGGCCTGCAGCCCGATCAGGAACGGAATGAAGAACGGCTCGCCGTATTGCTGGTCGCCCGGATGCGGCTGCAGCATGAAGGCGATCGAATGGGTGGCGCCTTGCCGCAGGCTGCGGCCGGACTGGTTCGGCGAATAGTTGAGCGTCCTGGCTGCCTCGAGCACGCGCTTTCGTGTGTCGGCGTTGACGTCGGCGCGACCGTTCAGCGCCCGCGACACGGTGCCGATCGAAATGTTCAGGTGACGGGCAAGATCGTGAATGCTGGATGCCAAGTGACTGTTCTCCCCCTTGCTTGGCTAGCACCGGCGGCCGCTCAGGCCAAGGTGACAAGACGATTTTCGCAAGCGGCCAATTGACATTCTACGCCTTCGGGTGTGTTCTCGTAAACGTTTACGGAAAAACGTTTACGGTCCTGCCGTGGATGCCGTGACGATCGGTCTGGAGGGACCGAGCGGAGGAGGAGCGCCGGATGATCAATGCCGTCCTGGTCGGCTGCGGAGCGATGAGCAAAGCCTGGCTCGATGCCGCAAGGCAAATCGACGGGCTCGCCATTGTCGGCCTTGTCGACCTCGATGCCGACAGGGCGCGGGCGAGGGCGCAAGAATACGGCCTCACCAATGCCGTCATCGGCAGCAGCCTCGACGCCGTGCTCGACCAGACCAAACCGCAAGCGGTGTTCGATGTGGTGGTTCCCGCGGCCCGGCGGGCGGTCGCGCTTTCCGCCTTTGCGCACGATTGCCATCTCTTGACGGAAAAACCGCTCGCCGACAGTCCGGAGAATGCGCGCGCCATCGTCGAGGCCGCGCGCCGGGCAAACCGCGTCCATGCCGTCGTGCAAAACCGGCGCTACGTCGCCAATGTCAGGCGCATCAGGCGCTTCCTCTCTTCCGGCGCCATTGGTGCGCCGACCAGTATCCATGCCGACTTCTTCGTCGCGCCGCATTTCGGTGGCTTTCGCGAGGAGATGGCCCATGTCCTGCTGCTCGACATGGCGATCCACACCTTCGACGCCGCCCGCTACATGGTCGCCGGCGAGCCGTCCGGCGTCTATTGCCAGGAGTGGGAGCCGGCCAATTCCTGGTACCGGCAGGGATCGTCGGCCAGCGCCGTCTTCGACCTCGGCGGCGGCAAGGTTTTTACCTATGCCGGTTCCTGGTGCGCCGCCGGCTTCCGCACCAGTTGGGAAAGCAGCTGGCGTATAGTCGCCGAGCGCGGCAGCCTCATCTGGGACGGCAACGATGCGCTGAAGGCAGAGGTGGTGGCGTCGGGCCGCGATGGCCTGATCGACAAGACCCAGCCGATCGACGTGCCGCCGCTCGATCCCGCAGACCGCATCGGTGGCCATCTCGGCATCATGCAGGATTTCATCCACGCCATCGAGACCGGCACCGATCCGGAGACGCGTGGCGCCGACAACATCAAGAGCCTGGCCATGGTTTTCGGCGCGATCGAAAGCGCCGAAACCGGACGCCGCGTTGCAATCGCAAAGGAAGCACAATGACGCCAAACCCGCTTCTCGACATTCGGATCGGCACCATGGTGCGGGCAAACCTCGATGATCCAGCCGCCTACATCAAACAGATCCTGCCACTCGGCTTCGAGAGCATCCAGCCGTTCTTCTGGCAGACGCTGGGCGGCAAGGACCTGCCGCGGCTCGCCGGCCAGATCCGCGACGCGATCGGTGATACCGACGTCACCGTGTCCTCGATCGGCGTGTTCGGCAATCCGCTGGAAGACGGCGAGGTTGATCGCGGCGTGCTCAAGGCCTGGGAAACGGTGATCGACAATGCGCATCTGTTCGGCGCTTCGATGGTCAGCGGCTTCACCGGCCGCCTGCGCGGCAAGAAGTTGACCGACAGCCTGCCGCGTTTTCGCGAGGTGTGGGGACCGCTGGCTAGACGCGCCGCCGACAAGGGCGTGCGGATCGCCTTCGAGAACTGCGCGATGGACGGCAACTGGGCCAGCGGCGACTGGAACATCGCCCACAATCCCCACGCCTGGGAGCTGATGTTCAACGAAGTGCCCGACGACAATCTGGGGCTGGAATGGGAGCCCTGCCACCAACTCGTCTATCTGATCGATCCGATGCCGCAGATCCGCAAATGGGCGCCGCGCATCTTCCACGTCCACGGCAAGGACGCGACGGTGCGCTGGGACGTCATCCGCGAACATGGCGTGTTCGGCAGTTTGCCCTTCGTGCAGATGCGCACGCCCGGCTTCGGCGACAGCGACTGGACGCGCGTGATCAGCGAATTGCGGCTGGCCGGATACAAGGGCGCCATCGACATCGAAGGCTGGCACGACCCGGTCTATCGCGGCGATCTCGAAATCACCGGACAGGTGCGAGCGCTGGAGTATCTGAAGCAATGCCGGGGAGGCGCCAGCTACCTGCCCAACCCGGTGTGAGGATCGGCCGGCGGGAGGAGCCGGCCGTCAAGTGGTACTGCCGAAGTAATCGTCAGAAAGCCCCTCGGCTGACGAGGGAAACAATGGGAGGAACGTGCATGAGCATCGCGATCAGAACGACACTTCTGCGCTCGACCGTCGTGGCCGCTGCCACGGCGCTTGCCGCTGCAATCTCCACCTTGCCCGCACAGGCGCTCGACGCCCAATGGTGCAAGGACGTCCACATCCGCTTCTTCGTCGGCGGCGCCGAGGGCGACGCCTTCGGCACCATCGTCTATAATGGCGCCAAGCAGGCGGCGGCCGATCTCGGGCCGAAGGTCGACTACATCTTCTCGGGCTGGGACATCGAAAAGATGGTGCAGCAATTGCGTGAGGCGGTCGCGGTCAAGCCTAACGGCATCGCCATGATGGGTCATCCGGGCGACGCGTCGATCATGCCGCTGGCCGAACAGGCGCATAAGGACGGCATCAAGATGATGTACCAGAACGTGCCGGTGCCAACAGTAACGGCAGCGTTCGGCGGCGGCTATGTCGGCGCCCAGCAGGAGCCGCAGGGCCGCGCACTCGGCGCCGAGGCGTTCAAGCTGGCCAAGCTGAAGTCCGGCGACAAGGCGATCATGATCGGCCCGTTCGACAATGAGAGCAGGGGTGCGCGCGAGCGCGGGACAGTGGCCGCACTGAAAGAAGCCGGCATTGATGTCGTTCAAATCAACTCCGCAACCGAGTGGGCAGCCGATCCGAACCTCGCGATTCCGGTGATCACCGCGGCACTGCTCAACAACCCCGACGTCAAGGCGGTCGGCTATCCCGGTGGGCAGATGCTCGGCAACGTCCCGACCTACATGCAGGCGGCAGGGCGGAAACCCGGTGACATCTTCAATTTCGGCTTCGACACCAGCCCGCAGATCGTCGAGGGTTTCAAGGGTGGCTGGGTGCAGCTGACGGCCGACCAGCAGCCGTTCCTGCAGGGCTATCTGCCGATCCTCAGCCTCTGCCAGCAGGTGGTGCTCGGGCTGGCGCCGATGAATGTCGACACCGGTGCCGGTTTCGTCACGCCTGAGAATTACGAGATCGTCGCCGAGCTTGCCAAGCAGGCGCTGCGCTGACCTCCCAAGCCGTCGGCCGGGATCAGGCCCCGGCCGGCGGGACCGCTGGCGACAATCAAGCGAGGACCCGATGGCCGAACGCCTTATCGAACTGCGCGACATCAGCAAATCCTATGGCCAGGTTTATGCACTGGGCGGGGTCAATCTCAGCGTCGACCGCGGCGAGGTGGTCGGCCTGATCGGCGACAATGGCGCCGGCAAGTCGACCCTGATCAAGATCCTGTCTGGCGTGGTCAAGCCGACCAGCGGCGAGATCCTCGTGCGCGGCAAGGCGGTGACCGGGTGGAGCGCGGCGCGCTCGCGCGAGGCCGGCATCGAGACGGTGTTCCAGGACCGGGCGTTGGCCGTGCAGCAGACGATCGTGCGCAACATCTTCATGGGCCGCGAGCTCACCGGCTTTCTGGGCTGGATCAAGGTCAACAAGGAGATCGAGGAGGCGAGCCGGCTGATGCGCGAGATCGGCTTCACCTCGAAAGTGTTCACGCCGCAGTCGATCGTCGGCCAGCTGTCGGGCGGCGAACGCCAGGGTGTGGCGATCGCCCGCGCCATCTACAAGCAGGCGGAGCTGATCGTCCTCGACGAGCCGACGACGGCGCTGTCGCTGACCGAAACCGCCAAGGTCTTCCACTTCGTGCGCCAGGTGCGGGCGAGCGGCCGCTCGATCCTGTTCATCGGCCACAACATCCATCATGTCTTCGATATCGCCGACCGCTTCGTGGTGCTGGACCGTGGCAAGGTGGCGCTGACGACCGACCGCAGCCAGGTCAAAACGGCGGAAGAACTCATCAATTTCATGGAAGAGGTCGCGCATCCGGGCGGGTTGGCCGGACTGCACGATGCAGGCGACGCGGAGCAGAGAGCACGATGAGCAAGACCATGGAGCCCGATCTGCGCGAGCCGTCCGCCGGCATCCCCCGCCCCAGTTCCCCGAAGGAGTGGAAGCACCCATCCGATCACTGGATGCGCGGCTTCATTCTCGACAACCGCGCTTCACTCGGCACGCTCGGCGTGTTCATCGTCATGATGGCGGTGTTCATGGTCGCCAACCCGACCGTCTTCACCACCTGGTATCTCTACCGCTCGGTGCTGACGACGTTGCCGGTGGCGCTGTTCGTGGTGGTGCCGCTGGTCTTCGTCGTCACCTGCGGCGAGATCGACCTGTCGTTTCCGGCAACGATGGGTTTTGCCTCATGGGTCTTCGCGCTGGTCGTGCAGGCCGGCTACGATCCATTCCTCGGCATCGTCGCGGCGCTGATCACCGGCATGCTGCTCGGCTTCCTCGTTGGCTCGCTGGTCGTCTATGGCGGGCTGTCGTCGCTGATCGCGACGCTCGGCATGAATTTCCTGCTGCGCGGTCTGATCCAGATCATCAATGAAGGCAAGTCGATGGCGCTGACCGGCCTTGCCGACAGCTGGGCCTACAAGATCTTCTCCAGCCAGGTGTGGGGCATCCCGGTGCAGATCTTCTGGGCCATCGGCTTCGTCGTGCTGTCGGCGATGCTCTACAACCGCCACCGCTTCGGTGCGCAGGTCAGGGTGGTAGGCGACAACCCCGACAGCGCCCAGCAGATGGGCATCGACGTCAAGCGCGTGCGGGTGAAAGTGTTCGTCTTCGTCGGCATCGGGGCGGCGATCGCCGGCACCTTCTCGGTGATGATCAACTTCACCTGGTGGCCGACCGCCGGCGACGGCTATCTCCTGCCGGTGCTGGCCTCGGTGTTCGTCGGCGGCACGCCCACCTGGGGCGGCATCGGCACCGTGGTCGGCGGCGCCATCGGCGCGGTCACCGTGTCCTTCATCCAGACCGGCGTCGTCGCGGCCGGCCTGAGCGGCTTCTACGTCCAGTTCTTCAACGGGCTGATCATCATCCTGTCGCTGCTCGGCCATAAGTGGAACCAGGCAAGGTATCGGTGAGGGGGCTGTTTCGTTGGCGGACCGCATGCCTTGACGCAAACGTCCATCGCTTCGCCATCCACGGGTCTCCGCGACGTCGCTTCGCTCCTGCTCCGCCCGTGGATGACGAAGGCGGGGAGGCTTCCGCCAGAGACGCATACACAAGGCGGTTCGCTTGTGGGACTACGAGGCAAGTGGGCTTCACACCGCCGCGACGAACCCGTCCAGCACGCGTTTCTGGCCGGCCTTGTCGAAGTCGATGGTCAGCTTGTTGCCTTCGATGGCTGATATGTTGCCGTTGCCGAATTTCTGGTGGAAGACGCGGTCGCCGACGTTGAAGGCTGACGGCTTGTCGGCGACGGATTTGGCAACCAGTTCGCCGTCGATGGTGCGGCCCTTGACCGAGGTGCGGCCGGCGCCGTAGCCGCTATCCGTCTCGCCATAGCCGATGCGCTCGACCTGATGGCCGGAGCGCGAGCCCCAGTTGCGGTCGGTGGCCTCGGTGCGGTTGGCCTGCGCGCGCTGCCAGCCTGGTGTCGCGTAGGTGTTGGAGAAGGCGCCGGATTTTTCGGTGTCGGCGCCGACATTGTCGAAGCGCGAGGCGCCGTAGGGATTCTGCCGTCCTGCGCCCTGGCCGCCGCGGCCGGAGGCAAAAGAACCGCCGCCATAGGAATTGCCGTAGCCGCCATAGGAGTTGCCGCTTTCGGCGACCTCGACATGGGCTTCCGGCAGTTCGTCGAGAAAGCGCGATGGGATGGTCGACTGCCACAGGCCGTGGATGCGGCGGTTGGAGACGAACCACAGATGCAGGTTCTTCTTGGCGCGGGTCAGGCCGACATAGGCGAGCCGCCGCTCTTCCTCCAGCCCTGAGCGGCCGCCTTCATCGAGCGCGCGCTGATGCGGAAACAGACCTTCCTCCCAGCCGGGCAGGAAGACGGTCTCGAATTCGAGGCCTTTTGCCGAATGCAACGTCATGATGCTGACGGCGTCGAGCCCGGCATTCTGCTCGGCGTCCATGACGAGTGCTACATGCTCGAGGAAGGAGCGCAGCGATTCGTACTCCTCCATCGAGCGGATCAGCTCTTTCAGGTTCTCAAGCCGGCCTGGGGCTTCGACCGAGCGGTCGTTCTTCCACATGTCGGTGTAGCCGCTCTCCTCGAGAATGGTCTCGGCGAGTTCGGTGTGCGGGGTGGTTTCCAGGGCCTTTTGCCAACGCTCGAAATTGGCCGCCACCTCGCGCAATGCCGCGCGCGGCTTCGGCTTCAACTCGTCGCTTTCGGCCAGCTTGGCGGCGGCTTCCAGCATCGGGATGCGGAGCGCACGGGCCGTGTCGTGGATCTGGCGGATGGTGGCTTCACCCAGGCCGCGCTTGGGCACGTTGACGATGCGCTCAAAAGCGAGGTCGTCGGCGCCTTGCGCGACGACGCGGAAGAAAGCGAGCGCATCGCGGATCTCCATGCGCTCGTAGAAGCGCGGGCCGCCGATGACGCGGTAATTGAGGCCGAGCGTGACGAAGCGGTCTTCGAATTCGCGCATCTGGAAGGAGGCGCGGACAAGGATCGCCATGTCGTTGAGATTGTGCTTTTGCCGCTGGTAGGTCTCGATGGTTTCGCCGACGGCGCGGGCTTCTTCCTCGGAATCCCAGGCGGCATGGACATGCACCTTGCCGTCCTCCGGCTCGTCGCGGTCGGTGAACAGCGTTTTGCCGAAACGGCCCTCATTGTGGGCGATGAGGTGGGAGGCAGCGCCAAGGATGTGCGCGGTCGAGCGGTAGTTGCGCTCCAGCCTTATGATGGTGGCGCCCGGAAAATCCTTGTCGAAGCGCAGGATGTTGTCGATCTCGGCACCGCGCCAGCCATAGATGGACTGATCGTCGTCGCCGACGCAGCATATGTTTACTTTGTTGTCGCTCACGGCCGCGCGCTCGCTTCGCTCGCTGGCCTCCGCGGGGGCGGCTTGGCCGGCCGACGCCCGGTCGGGCTTGCGGCCTTCGGCCGATCGCAGATCCGTCGACGTTGACGCGCGCCCTGCATCCGGCCGCTGCGCCAGCAACCGCAGCCACATGTACTGGGCGGTGTTGGTGTCCTGGTACTCGTCGACGAGGATGTATTTGAAGCGCTTGTGGTATTCCTTCAGCACGTCCGGATTGGCGCGGAAGATGCGGATCGGGTGGCACAGAAGGTCGCCGAAGTCGCAGGCGTTCAGCGTCTTCAGCCGCTCCTGATAGGCCTTGTAGAGTTCGCGGCCCTTGCCGTTGGCGAAGGCGCGCGCGTCGCCCTCGGCGATGTCGGCGGGACCTTGCCCCTTGTTCTTCCAGCCGTCGATCATCTGGGCGAACTGCTTGGCCGGCCAGCGCTTGTCGTCGAGACCTTCGGCCTGGATCAACTGCTTGATCAGCCGCACGACGTCGTCGGTGTCGAGGATGGTGAAGTCGGATCTCAAGCCGGCAAGTTCTGCGTGGCGGCGCAGCAGCTTGACGCCAATCGAGTGGAAGGTGCCGAGCCAGGGCATGCCCTCGACATTGCCTTCGCCGATCAGGACGCCGATGCGGATCTTCATCTCGCGCGCGGCCTTGTTGGTGAAGGTCACCGCAAGGATCTGCGACGGGAACGCCTTGCCGGTGGCGAGGATGTGGGCGATGCGGGTGGTCAAGACGCGGGTCTTGCCGGTGCCGGCGCCGGCCAGCACCAGGACCGGACCTTCCGTTGTTTCAACAGCTAGCCGCTGCTCCGGGTTCAGCCCCTTGAGATAGTCGGGCGCGCTGTTGTGGCCGCTGCGGGCAGCCATGGCGCGCGCGGCAATGCCCGACGGGGCCGTGGGCCGCGCATTGGGTTCGTCGAAAAAGGGCATGTCTTCGGAAAAGCCGGACATTGCCCCGAATGTAGTGATTCGGGAGCGAAAGACCAGAAGTGTCTACGTTTTGTTCCGGTAAAGTGCCTGATATCGCCGTTCAGGCCTTGCGGTAGCCGAGGGCGACGAAAAACCGATGTCCAAACGAGCGCGCCTCGTCGGTCATCACCGCGCCGAGGGCGACCTGCATGTGGTCGTAATAGCGGCTGCCGGCGGGTGACGCCAGGAAAGCCTCGTAACGTCTGAGATCGTCAAGCGGCAGATCCCGGTAAATGTAGGCTACGGAGTCCATGACATCCTTTTCGATGTCTCGGCGAAGCCCTTCGGACCGCTGACGCAGCAAGGCCATGATCTGGTCGTCGGGCAGGGCTTTTCCGGCCGCTCCCAGCATTTCGGACAGCATCGCATAGCCCATGTTCAAGGCGACGGCTTCGCCAGTGTCGACGGCGCTGAGATCGTCCACGATCTTCTTGTAGAGGTCGAGCCGGGCCGGATCCCTGGCCGGAAGTTCACCGAGGATTCTGGGGCCTTCGATCATCTTGCGTTGCCTTTCTTCCGGGGTGGAAGCCTGGATTTCCAGCGTCGTCACCTGTTTGCCCAGCGGCGAAGCGTAGAAAGAGCTCAGCTCGGACAGATCCTTGGCGGTCAGCTTGTCGGCCATTCGCGATTCGATGGCCGCCTCCATCTTGGTTGCGTCAAACGCACCTTCCATGGCCGCTGCCAACGCGTCCTGGACCTTTTGCGGCGGCGTTTCCGGCGCCGATTTCACGGCTGCGCTGAAACCCGGGCCGATAGCCATCAGCATCTGGTGAAAGCCGTTCGCCTTGTTGATCTCATGAAGCGTCTGTGCCGGCGCGGCCACGGAGAGAGAGACAAGGCAGCAGAGCGCAAGCACCAATCGCGTCAGCGGCGGAACGAATGACGTCATTTTGCTTGCTCCAGAGGCGAGATGATCCGACGCAGACTGCTGGAAAACCCTGATGCAGGCAAGATCGATTGCCACCTTGGCGTGCGGCCAACTTGACAGGCGCGGCGGGCAGGAGAAAGTTGTGTCCAGGGCAGGAAGGTAACGCCGGTTGCCCATGGCCGCGCGTGCGAGCGCGCAACAGTCGAAGGAGTATCATCTTGGCTGTCACCATCACCTCCCTCATTCTCTTGCTCATCGGTCTGGCGCTCGGCGGCGGTGGTATCCGTCTCGCGATGCTGGGCGGCAGCTGGTATTACATCATCGTCGGTTTCGCCTTCCTGATTGCCGCCTGGCTGCTCTACCGGCGCAGATCGACCGCCCTGTGGCTCTACGCGGCGATCGTGCTTGGCACGCTGGCCTGGGCGGTCTGGGAAACCGGCTTCGACTGGTGGGAACTCGGGCCGCGCGGCGGCATCATCGTGCTGGTGGCGCTGTGGCTGCTGACACCGTGGGCGAGGCGGGGCCTTGCCGGCCCTGATGCGCGCGCGCCGCTCATCCTTGCCGTGCTGGCATCGCTTGCCGTTGCCGGTTATTCGATGACAGCAGATCCGAAGGACATCGCTGGAGAACTCGACACCGACAAGGTGATCCCCAACGCCAACCTCGGTAACGACGTGCCGGCCGGCGAGTGGCACTATTATGGCCGCACGCAGTTCGGCCAGCGCTATTCGCCGCTCGACCAGATCACGCCGGACAATGTCGCCAAGCTGCAGCCGGCGTGGACCTACCGCACCGGCGACGTGAAGGGACCGGACGACATCGGCGAGACCACCTATCAGGTGACGCCGCTGAAGATCGGCGACACGCTCTACATCTGCACGCCGCACAATTTCGCCATCGCCATCGACGCGGCGAGCGGCAAGGAGAAATGGCGCTACGATCCCAAGATCAAGCTCGACAAGGACCGCCAGCACCAGACCTGTCGCGGCGTGTCCTATTATGCCGATGCGGCCATCGCCGCCGGCCAGCCCTGTGCTGCCCGCGTCTACCTGCCGACCTCGGATGCGCGGCTGATCGCGCTCGACGCCGCCAACGGGCAGGTCTGTCCGGCTTTCGCAGAAGGCGGCACGCTGAACCTTCTGACCAACATGCCCTATCCGAAGTCTGGCTATTATTACTCGACTTCTGCGCCGCTGATATCAGGCGGCAAGATCATCGTCGGCGGCGCGGTCAACGACAATTATTCGACGCAGGAGCCGTCGGGCGTCATCCGCGCCTACGATGTCGGCACCGGCAAGCTGCTATGGAACTGGGATTCCGGCAATCCGGACCAGACGACGCCGTTGGCGGCCGGCCAGACCTATACCGCCAACTCACCCAACATGTGGTCGACGCCGAGCGCCGACGAGAAGCTCGGCCTGCTCTATGTGCCGCTCGGCAACCAGACGCCGGATCAACTCGGCGCGGGGCGCAGCGCCAATGTCGAGAAGTTCTCGTCGTCGATCACCGCGCTCGACCTCAACACCGGGCAATTGCGCTGGGTGCGGCAGACCGTGCACCATGACCTCTGGGACATGGACGTGCCGGCGCAGCCGAGCCTGATCGACATCACCAAACCCGACGGCACCGTGGTGCCGGCGCTGGTCGGGCCGACCAAGCAGGGCGACCTCTATGTGCTCGACCGGCGCACCGGCGAGCCGGTCATTGCGGTCAACGAAGTGCCGGCGCCTGGTGGCGCCATCGAGGGCGACCATACATCGCCGACGCAGCCTTCGTCCGACCTCTCCTTCAATCCGAAGCCGCTGACCGATGCCGACATGTGGGGCATCACCATGTTCGATCAGCTGGCGTGCCGGATCGCTTTCCACAAGCTGCGCTATGAAGGCCGCTACACGCCGCCCTCGGTGCAGGGGTCGCTGATCTATCCCGGCAATTTCGGTGTCTTCAACTGGGGTGGCGTGGCGGTCGATCCGGTACGGCAGGCGCTGTTCGGCATGCCGACCTATCTGGCCTTCACGTCGAGACTTGTGCCGCGCGCGGACGTGCCGCCGCCCGGCGACGACACCAAGGGCAGCGAGCAGGGGCTCAACCGCAACGAAGGCGCTCCCTATGCCGTGGTGATGGGACCGTTCCTGTCGCCGCTCGGTGTGCCTTGCCAGGCGCCGCCCTGGGGCTATGTCGCCGGTGCTGATCTCAGAACCGGCAAGATCGCCTACAAGCACCGCAACGGCACCGTCTACGACATGACGCCATTGCCGCTGCCGCTGAAGGTCGGGGTGCCGGGCATCGGTGGGCCGATGATCACCGCCGGCGGTGTCGCCTTCCTGGGTGCGGCGGTCGACGACTATCTGCGCGCCTATGAGCTGACATCAGGCAAGCAGCTGTGGCAGGCGCGGCTGCCGGCCGGCGGGCAATCGACGCCGATGACCTATACGGTCGCCGACGGACGCCAGTTCGTGGTCATCGTCGCCGGTGGCCATGGTTCGGTCGGCACCAAGCCGGGGGATTATGTGATGGCCTACGCGCTGCCGAAGTAGGGGCGGACTGGCCGTGCCGTCCTAGCCAAGCCCCAGATGGCTCTTCAGGCTGGGCACCGAGCCGAGCACTTCGTTGGTCAGCTCGGGGCCGGCGGCGGCTTCGGCCTGCTGGACCAGCGTTTCGCCGGCCTTCTGGATCTGAGCCATGTCGAGGCCGGATGCCTTGAGTGCGGCGAGGCCGTTGATCAGTGCGCCGGCCTTCTCGCCGAGAACGCCGCCGAGCGCGCCCTGCAGCGATGACAGGAAGCCGCCACCGCCGCCGGCCGGAGCGGCGGCCATGACATCATATTGGTGGGCGAGATCGTCGGCGCCGGGGATCTTGGCGAAGAAAGCCGAGGCGCTGGTGCCTTCAGCTTCATGCTCAAGCACCGAGAAAATGGTGCCGACGACTTTCTCCGTCGTCGCCTGGTCGAGGCCCGCTTTCTGCGAGACGGTGTTGACGATGTCCTGGACGTTCATGGTCTCACCTCAACCCTGGGTCTTCGTGTTTGCACGGCGGTTCTGCTCACTGCGGACACTGATCAACGATCGTCTGCCTGCATTCACAACCATCGAGCGTAGGGCCAAAGCGGCGGCCACGGCAAGGACGACCGCGCTGGCGAGGATCGGGGAAGGCATGGTCATCGGCATCGCTCCTTCTGGGTCGAGACGTGAAGGCACCTGGTCCAAGGCGCCATCGATAGCCGGCAGCTTCCCTCACTATTGTGGCAGCGCCAGCAGGATTTGTCGCGGATGACTAAAAAGTGATGACACGGGCGCCTGTGGCGCCGGCTTTGCCGGGCCGGCGTGGCCGCCTGTGGAAACGCCACGAGGCGATCCACGGCCGTGACAATGCTCGACTGGATCATGGCGGCTGGGTCTCTATGTAGCTCAGGTATCGAAGCTCGAAGCCGAGGAGTGCGCAATGACGAAATCAGCTGGCCAGACGCCTGCCATTACCCAGGCGATGATCGATGCCTATGACGAATATACGCATCTGACGCTCGATCGCCGCCGCTTCATGGAGCAACTGACCCGGCTTGCCGGGTCGGGTGCGGCGGCAGCCGCGATCGCGCCGCTGCTGGCGGCGAATTCCGCGCAAGCGGCTGTTGTCGCCGACAACGATCCGCGGGTGAAGGGCGAGGATATCAGCTATCCCGGCAGCGGCGGCGAGATGAAGGGCTATCTGGTCAAGCCGGCGGACCAGGCGGGCAAGCTCGGCACGGTCATCGTCATCCACGAGAACAGGGGGCTCAACCCGCATATCCGCGATGTGACGCGTCGCGTTGCGCTGGAAGGGTTCGTGGCGCTGGCCCCCGATTTCCTGTCGCCGCTCGGCGGTACGCCAGCCGATGAAGACAAGGCGCGCGACATGTTCGCCAAGCTCGATACGGCGCAGACCATCGCCGACGGTATAGCGACCGTCGCGTACCTCAAGGCCGACAAGGACGGCAACGGCAAGGTCGGAGCCATCGGCTTCTGCTGGGGCGGTGGTACGGCAAACATGTTGGCCGTCAACGCGCCCGATCTCAGCGCCTCCGTCGCCTACTACGGCATGCAGCCGAAGGCCGCCGATGTGTCGAAGATCAAGGCCGCATTGCTGCTGCACTATGCCGGGCTGGATGAGCGCACCAATGCCGGCATCGACGCCTTCAAGAAGGAGCTCGACGCGGCGCATGTCGAATACACGGTCTATGTCTATGAAGGCGCCAACCACGCCTTCAACAATGACACCTCGGCAGCGCGCTACGACAAGAAGGCGGCGGATCTCGCCTGGAGACGCACGATCGCCTTCCTCAAGCAGAAATTGGCATAGGCGTTCGTTTAGTCCGTGTTCGCCGGCTTGTGGAAGGCGACGCCGGCGACCACCAGCGCAATGCCGAGGCAATCGGTAAAACTTGGAATCTGGTGCAGCACGACGACGCCGATCAGCGTCGCGGTGACGGGCAGCAGCGACAGCATCAGCGCGAAGCTCGCGCGCGGCAGCCGCGACATGGCGAGTTGGTCGCAGATGTAAGGAATGACAGAGGAGCAGATGCCGACGCCGATGGCGGCGAGCAGCAGCGGCGGCGAGAAAAAGGCGGGCAGCGCATCGCTGAAGCCGATCGGCAGTACGACGATGAAGGCGATCGCCATGGCAGCACCCAGGCTGGCGATGCCGCTGCCTGCGCCTGAAGCGGCGACGCGGTGGCCGAGCACGATGTAACCGACAAACAGTGCGCCGTTGAGGAAGGCCCAGAACAGCCCGATGGGATCATCGGACCATCTGACGTCGATGAGCAGCAAGGTGCCGGTGACGGCAACGGCAAGGGCGGCGAGATTGCGCGGGCTCCTGAGACCGATCACCGCGACGCCGATGGTGCCGACGAATTCGATCGCCGCCACCAGTGAGATCGGGAGCCGGTCGAGCGCCAGGTAGAACGAACAGTTCATCACCGCCAGGCAGGCGCCGAAGGCCAGCAACAGCAGCCGCATCGAGCGATCGGCGCGGGCGAAGGCTCGCCATGGACGGGTCAGCGGTGCGAAGATCAGCGCGGCGGTGGCGATGCGCAGCCATGCCATGCCGAGCACGCCGACATGCGGGAAAAGCAGCACGGCGAAGGCCGGCCCGAGATAGTGGAAGACGGCGCTGACGCCGAACCAGACATGTGGCGGCAGTTTTTCCGTCAGCCTGCCGAGGGTGGAGTTGCCGAGGGCAGGGGTCGCCACGAGAGCTTGCGTTTGATCATCCACCGGATCAGTATCGCAGGCAGATCTGCCTGTTTATATGGGTGATGATTGGCTCTTTCGGCTGACTTTCTCCCGGAAGCGAGGAATTTTCCATGAAACGCCTTCGAACTGAAAGTGCCGACCTCGATGCCGCGGACATGAAGATCCTGCGCCTGCTGGAAAAGGAGGCGCGCATCAGCACGGCGGAGCTTGCGCGCTCGGTCGGCCTGTCGGCGCCGAGCGTGGCCGAACGCATCAAGCGGCTGCAGGAAAGCGGCGTCATCGAGGCCTATTCGGTCAGGATCAGCCCGGCGGCACTTGGTCTGCCGCTGTCGGCATGGCTGCGCATCCGTCCGGTACCGGGGCAATTGGCGGTCGTGGCCGAAATCATCCGCGAGCTGCCAGAGATTGCGCAATGCGACCGGGTGACTGGCGAGGACTGTTTCATCGCGCTGGCGCATGTCGGCTCGGTGGCCGAACTCGAGCGGGTGATCGACCGGATCATTCCCTACGCGATGACCAACACGGCCATTATCCAATCGTCGCCGGTGGTGGCGCGCTCGGCCCTGGGGGCCATCAAGCGCCAAGCTTGATGTAAGGGGCCAAGCTTAATGTAAGGGAATTGTCGGTTCCAGGGTTTTAAGCGTGGCCGCGCTTCATGCGCGCCTGCTTCAGGATGGCGCGCCAGCGGATCATGTCGAACGGGATCGGCTCGTTGCTGTTGGCGATGTGGAAGATCTCGTTGTTGACGTTCTTGAGGGAACGCCAGAAATCATAGTCGGTTATACGCGGATCGGCGGCCAGCCTGTCCACCTCGACCTTGATGTCGGTTTTCATGCACGTTCCTCGAACCGGCTTCGCCCCGCCGCCCGTGTCGCTACCTCGATGCGGATCGTTTTCGACCGACCCGCTGAGTCGCGCAACGGCTCAATTGGCTTGTTCCCGTTAAAACCTCGGTAAGGTTAACGCGGGCGCCGAGTCGCTTCAAGCACTGCTGCCAGCCGATTTCAGGGGTTTTGCGATTTTGGATTGCCGGTGTGGCTTTGAGGTCCGATCGTCGCCCTATTTGCGCTTGATCCCGATCGAACGGCCGGCGCGCTCCGGCATCGGCAGTGCCGAATGGGCGGCACGCATGGCCTCGACTTTGGCAAGCACGTCGGCGGGGAAGGGCGCGACCTTCGGTCCGGACATGTCGACATGCAGGGACAGGATCTCGGAGGTGGCGGCGAGCCAGCCGTCGACATGGCGGATTTCCTGGTAGGTCCGCAGCCGCTTGTCGTCATGGTCGATGAGCTGGAGGGAGATGCGGACCTTGTGATCCAGATGCAGTTCCTGAACGTAGCAGACATGGACTTCGGCGGTGTAAACCGTGAGCCGCCGCTCCTTCACGTAATCCAGCCCCATGCCCATCGCCTCGAAGGCTTCGTCCGAGCAGCGGTCGAACAGCACGTTGTAGTAGGCCATGTTGAGATGGCCATTGTAGTCGATCCAGTCTTTCTCGATGTCCATGGGTTGGGAGACGAAGGGGGCGGGGATGGACATCGAAACTTCCTTGTTGTGGCGCTGGACAGAGCGTGGCTGCGGAGACTACGCATCCATAATCGCATAACAAGCGTGGACGCTGGTCCATTCGCGGAGGAATTCATGGCTCTGAGCGACCTCAACCCGGTCGAACGTAACGAGGAAGGCATCGCGGCGGTGCTCGGCATCCTCAAGCAACAGCTTGGCGAGCGCTTCCAGACCGGCCAGGCTATCCGATCCCAGCACGCGCACACCACCACCTATATTCCGACGCAGGCGCCCGACGGCGTCGCCTTTCCCGAGACGACCGCCGAGGTGCAGGAGATCGTGCGGGCCTGCGCCGCGCATCACGTGCCGGTGATCGCCTTCGGCGTCGGTTCCTCGCTGGAGGGCCACACCAACGCACCGGGCGGCGGCATATCGGTCGACACCTCGCGCATGAACCGCATTCTGGCGGTCAATCCGCAGGATCTCGACTGCACGGTCGAACCCGGTGTGACGCGCGAGGATTTGAACCGGCATCTGCGCGACACCGGCCTGTTCTTTCCGATCGATCCGGGCGCCAATGCGTCGCTCGGCGGCATGGCGGCGACACGGGCGTCCGGCACCAACGCGGTGCGTTACGGCACGATGCGCGAGAATGTGCTGTCGCTGACGGCCGTCATGGCCGACGGCGAGACGGTGACGACCGGCAAGCGCGCGAAAAAAAGCTCGGCCGGTTATGATTTGACGCGGCTGCTGGTCGGCTCGGAAGGCACGCTCGGCATCATCACCTCGCTGACCTTGAAGCTGCAAGGCATCCCGCAGGCGATCTCCGGCGGCGTCTGCCCGTTTCCGAGCGTCGAGGCGGCGTGCAACGCTGTTATCGCGACGATCCAGATGGGCATTCCGGTGGCGCGCATCGAACTGGTCAACGCTTTGCAGATGCGGGCGATGAAGAATTATTCGAAGCTCGACTATCCCGAGAGCCCGTGCCTGTTCGTCGAGTTCCACGGCAGTGATGCCGGCGTGGCAGAGCAGGCCGAGACCTTCGGCATGATCGCCGAGGAAAATGGCGGCGGGCCGTTCCTGTGGACCAGCGTTGCCGAGGAACGGACGAAACTATGGAAGGCCAGGCATGATGCCTACTGGTCGTCGCTCACGCTGCGGCCCGGCGCCAAGGGCCTGTCGACCGATGTCTGCGTGCCGATCTCGCGCTTTGCCGAATGCGTCACCGAAACCGAGGCCGATATCGCCGAAATGGGCTTGATCGCGCCGATCGTCGGTCATGCCGGCGATGGCAATTTCCACGTGCTGGTGCTGATGGATGTCAACGATCCCAAGGAAATCGCGCTGTCGGAAAAGTTCGTCGCACGGCTCAACATGCGGGCGATCGCCATGGACGGCACCTGCACCGGCGAGCACGGCATCGGGCAAGGCAAGATCGGCTTCCTGCGCCACGAACTCGGCCACGGCGTCGACATCATGCGCACGATCAAGCAGGCGCTCGATCCGCAAAACATCATGAACCCGGGCAAGATCTTGCCGGGCGAGGGCCATTAGATGTCGGCTGCCGAAACCCTGCTGCCGATCGAGGTGCCGCCCTCGTCGGCCGGGGCGCCATTACCCCATGTGTTTGCGGATGAAGGCAGGCTGGTCGTTGCCTACATCGCCAATGCTCCGGATCCGTCCTTCGATGGCACGAATCCGCGCTCGGTTTCATCGGTAACAGGCAACCAATCCGTCGCCGTCTTGACCGCAGATCCTTATCTGGCATTTCAGTTCGGCCCGCCGAACGATGAAGCCATCAGCGGCCATCGTCTCTATCCGTTGGGCTTGCGGGCCTACGAGGCATTTGAAGTCCGCAATTCGTCGTGGATCGCTTCCCTGGAAAAGGCCAATCGGGTTCATTCATCCCATACGCCTGAACTGTTTTTAGACTACCGGCATTTCATAGTGGCGTTCCATGATTCAACGCTGGAGTTCATTGCCGAGAGTTTCTCGACCAGCCTTCACAACGGAGCGGTTTTGACCGTGCTCATGGAAACTGTTGGACACAGTCGCCCAGCGCAGCACGTCAGACCGGGCCACTTTCTCGACAGGCTTTGGCGACGCAATTGATCCGTCAGGGGATTCCCTGCTTGTCTTGACCGCGCCACCATTAGGGTCGAGGCTCCTCCGACGGCAAGCCTGGAGCCGACAGGCGCGCCAGCTGAGGAGGACCGTCATGGCCATTTCACGCAAGGAAGAAGCGCGCGCGCTGAGCGCCGATGAGACGGAATTGGTGGAGAAATCGCACCATCCCGCGGTGCAGGAGCTTTCCGACGCCGACCTTGCCGGTCTGGTCAAGCTGCTGCGCGAGCGGCGCGACAAGGCGCAGAGCGAAGCGCACCGGCGCCGGCGCGAGATACGCGGCAAGGGCGCGCCGAAGGGGGCCGCGCCATCAAAGGCCGATGGCGGTTCGCAGGTCAAGCTCGCGACACTGGCCATGGCGATGCGGCGGCTGAATGGCGAGGCCGAACGGCGGCGCCAATTGGCGGCTCGGGTTTCGCTGGTCGGGAATGCACGCAAGGCGCTGGCCATGAAGCAAAGTGCGCCGGCGGATGGTCCCGCGCACAATTCGCGGACGGCTCACAAGGGCATGCGGGCCGTGGCCAACGAGCGAGCGCCGAAGCTGGTCCGGCCGGCGGAACTCGGTCGGCAGCGCAAGGCGGGCAAGGTGGCGCAAGCAAAGCGTGACGCGCGCTGATCCTCGCGGATAGAGGCCGTCAGCCGTCGCTTTACCGCGCGGCGGGAAGTTGCTTCTGCGCGTCCTCGACAAGGGCCTGCAGCATGGGGCGGGTTGGCGCGAAGAATGTTGTGCCGGTCTGCGGCACCGACACATCGAGCAGCCGGTCGTAGGCGCCCGGCGGGTCGCCGATATACATGCGCTGCAGCATTTTTTCGGTGACCCAAAGATATCTGGAATAGCCGATGAAGTAGGTGCCGAACTCGTTCTGTCCGGGCCTGCCGAACGGCATGTTGTCGCGCAATATGTCGTACTCGTTGCCGTCGGCATCCTCGATGGTGGCCAGCGACTTGTGCGATTTGCGTGGCGCGTCGTCATCGTCGATTTCGATGTTGTCGATCTTGGTGCGGCCGATGATCGCTTCCTGCTCGGGCGTCGGAATGCGCGCCCAGGCCTGCATGTCGTGCAGATATTTCTGGACGACGACATAGCTGCCGCCGGCGAAGTCGGCATCTTCATCGCCGATGAGCGCCGAGGCGGGCAAATCGAGGCCGGTCGGGTTGGCGGTGCCGTCGACAAAACCGAGTAGGTCACGGGCATCGAAATAGCGAAAGCCCGTCACTTCGTCGACAACAGTGACGCCGGAACCGAGCCTGTCGAGCAGGATGCGCTCGAACTCGAAGCACATGTCGGGGCGTTCTGAGCGGATGTGGAAGAGAAGGTCGCCCGGCGTCGACGGCGCCGAATGGACCGCGCCTTTGATCGGCGCGAACGGTTTTAGCTCCAGCGGCCGCCGGCCGAGACTGAGACGGTCCCAGAGATCGTGGCCGATGCTGGCGATGCACGACAGGCGGCCGCCAAGGTCGCGGAACCCGACATTTTTGACCAGGTCGTCGAGTTCGCCGAGCACCGACGCGACCTTTGCGAGCGCACTCTGCTCGCTGGCGACGGTGACGACAAGAAAGACCGCCGAAAGCGACAGCGGAGCGTCGATACTTTGCGCATCGATCGGCACGCGATCCCAGTTCTTCCCAGACATCCGAATTCTCCGCTTTGCGAGGATTTGTTTCAGATCATCAGGGATCGCGCAACACTGGATGAATTGCCTCTTTATCGACACGCGGATGCGGGTAGAGTGCGGCTGAATTTCAATCAACCCGTTCGGAGCTGATGCTCGCACGCCTGTTCGTGATCTTCGGTGGTCTTTTTGTGCTGGTGCTGTGTGCGGCGCTGGTGGTGCCGTATTTTGTCGACTGGACCGGCTACCGCGCCGAATTCGAGCGCGAGGCGAGCGCCATTCTCGGCCGCAAGGTGACCGTGCGGGGTGACGCCACGGCAAGGCTGCTGCCGTTCCCCTCGGTGACCTTCTCGAATGTTGCCGTTGCCGGCGGCCCCAATGGCCAGCCAGCCATGACCGTCGAAACGTTTTCGATGGATGCGGAACTGGCGCCCTTCCTGCGTGGCGAAGTGCTGATCTTCGACATGCGACTGGTGCGGCCGAAAGCGACCATCGATATTGCCAATGACGGCACGGTCGACTGGGCGATGCGGCCGTCCTCGCCCTTCGACCTCAACCAGATCTCGATCGAGAAGCTGACGGTGACGGAAGGGCAGATCGAACTGCGCCATGCCGCCGGCGGCCGCAGCCACCTGTTTTCCGAGATCAATTCGACCATCTCGGCCAAGTCCCTGGCCGGCCCGTGGCGCATGGACGGCACGCTGCGGCTGGACGGGTTGCGCGCCACGATCGCGGCGTCCACGGGCAAGGCCGAAGGCACCGGGCAGATGCGGCTGCGGCTGAAAGCCGATCCGGACGCCTATCCGCTGGTCATCGAGACCGACGGCAATGCGGGCATCGTCAATGGGGCCGCCGTCTACTCCGGCCAGTTCAAGATCTCCGGTGCCGACAAGAACAGCGCCGAGCTGCGCGGCACCGATGGCGAGACGGTGAAGGTCTCGGCCGGCAAGCCCGATCCGGGCTTTCGGCTGAACGGCAAGTTTTCCCTCGACCACCAGAAGTTGGGCGTCGACGAATTCCGCTTCGAGACCGGGCCGCTCGACAACCCCTACACCGCCGACGGCAAGGCCTCGGTCGATCTCGGGCTGAAGCCGAGCTTCGCCATCGAGGCCACTGGCGCGCAGGTGCAGTTCGACGAGGCGGTGGGCGCCGAGGCCGGCGCCGGCCTGACACTGGATCAGCGCATCGCGGCATTTGAGCAGGCGCTTCTCGACCTGCCGAAGCCGACCATCCCCGGCACCGTCGAGGTCAAGCTGCCAGCGGTGGTGGCCGGCGACACCACGGTGCGCGACGTTCATCTTTCCGCCGAGCCGGTCGATGGCGGCTGGTCGGTGAAATCGCTTGCCGCGACCTTGCCCGGCCGCACCACGCTGGAAGCCGATGGCATGCTCCTGCTCAACGTGGAGGGCCATTTCGGCTTCAACGGCTCGTTGCTGCTGGCCGTGGCGCAACCCTCAGGCTTTGCCGCCTGGCTGTCGAAGGATGTCGACGAGGCGATCCGCCGTTTGCCCGCCGCCGGCTTCAAGGCCAAGGTCGAGCTCTCGGAGAAGCGTCAGGCCTTCAGCGATCTCGAACTGATCCTGGGCAAGGCGAAGTTTTCCGGCCGCATCGATTCCAGCCAGCCCGACGACGCCAAGCCTTCGGTGCTGATGCGGCTCGAAGGCGGCGAACTCGATGTGGACGGACTGGCGGCCTTTGCCTCGATCTTCGTCAGTGACAAGGGCGCCAACCGCTTTGCCGACCGCGACCTCGATTTCCAGATCAAGGCAGGGCCGGTCAACGCCGGCGGGCTGACCGCCGACACGGTCGATACCGCACTGAGGCTGCGCGACGGACTGCTCGAAATCGACCGGCTGTCGGTGGGCGGGTTGGCCGGTGCCTCGATCAGCGCCACCGGCAGGATCAAGGATTTCCCGGCAAGCCCGACCGGCAAGCTCGATGCATCGGTGGTTGCCGTCGACCTGAAGCCGCTGATCGACGTCGCCGCCCAGCATTATCCCGACAGTGCCGTGCTCAAGGGACTGGCGAGCCGCGCCGCCGCCTATCCCGAGCTGTTCCAGGATGCGCGCGTCGACCTGGTGGCGAGTGCGGCCGACAATGGCGACGGCACCACGGGCCTGGCGGTGAGCGGGCAAGGCAAGGCCGGCGGCTCGGCCTTTTCCGCATCACTGTCGGGAAAGGGGGCGGTGGACAAGCTTCTCGAAGCGCCGGTGGCGCTGACCTTCAACGCCAAAAACCCTGATGCCACCGCGCTGCTGGCTCTTTACGGCCTGCCGGCGCTGCCGCTCGGCATGCTGGGCGAGGCAAGCACGGACATTCAGGCCAAGGGCACGCTTGGCGGCGGCATGGCGACGAGTTTCAGCCTTGCCGGCGACGACTTCAAGGCCGCTTTCGAAGGCACGATCGCCGATACGTCGCAGGGCCTCACCGCCAAGGGCAAGCTCAGCCTCGACGCCGCCGACATCGAGCCATGGCTGATGACATCAGGCATCGGCCTGCCGGGCATGGGAGCCGGCATGTCGACGTCGCTCGCCGCACAGGGCGACTATGGCAACGGTCTGCTGGTGCTGGACGAACTCAACGGCGCCATCAACGAAGCGGCGGTGTCCGGCGACGTCAATGTCGATGTGAAGGAGGGGGTCGACGGCAAGGCCGGCGTGCCACATCTGGCCGGTGCTCTGGTGCTCGACGAACTCGACCTCGATCCGATGGCAGTGGCACTGTTCGGCGATTCCGCCTTTCTTGTCGACCAGGAGGGGGCCGACAAGCAAGTGGCCGATAAGAGCGGGGTGTGGCCGGCCACACCGTTCAGCCAGAAATCCAGCCTGCCGTTCACCGCCGACCTCGACCTGACGACGGCAGCGCTCGCCGCCGGCCGGTTCGCCACCGCCTATGATGCCGCCTTTTCGCTCAAGCTCGACCAGGAAGGCATCCGCGTTTCGGATCTGAAGGCGAAATTGCTGGGCGGGGCGCTGACAGGCCTGTTCGAGCTGAAGAACAATGACGGCACAGGACTTTTCACCGGCCAGATGAAACTGGCTGGCGCCGATCTGGCGACCGTGCTGCCGGATGCAGGCATCAGCGGCATCGGCGATTTCTCGACCGCGCTGTCAAGCAGCGGCAAATCGGTTGGAGGTATGGTGGCCGCCTTGTCCGGGTCCGGTACGGCGACGCTGAAGAGCTTGCAGGTCGCCGGCGTCAATCCCGATGCGTTCCCCGCGTTCCTTGCCAAGGCGGATGCGATCGGGCGTGACATCGATGCGGCCAAGACCGCCGGCTTCGCGCCTGACATCGCCGCCGATGGCAGTCTCGCCGCCAAGGACACCGACATCGCCTTCACGGTTGCCGGCGGCATGCTGAGGGCGCCGCCCATCAGCCTCGACAATCCGGCTGCGACCTTGTCCGCTGACATTACAGCTGATCTCAACACAGCCATGGTGTCGGCCAAAGGGGCGATCACCTATCGGCCAGGCGACGAGGCCCAGGTCGGCTCCGAACCGGTCGTGAACTTCACCGCCGAGGGGCCGTTCGGCGCCGTGAAGCGGCAGTTCGACAGCGAGCCGCTGGCACAGTTCCTGACGCAGCGCGCGCTGGAGAAGGAGCAGCAGCGCGTCGAGGCGATGCAGGCAGCTCTGCTCGAGAAGCAGCGGCTGCGGCGCGAGGTGCGCTATTACGCGGCGCTGCAGACCGAACGGGACAACGCCGCCGAGGAATTGCGCAAACAGGAGGAAGCAGCCCGGCTGAAAGCCGAGGCTGACGCCAAGGCCAAGGCCGAAGCGGACGCCCAGGCGAAAGCTGAAGCCGACGCCAAAGCTCAGGCCGAAGCGGAGGCGAAAGCCAAGGCTGACGCGGATGCCAAAGCCAAGGCGGATGCGGACGCCAAGGCCGCTGCCGAACAGCAGGCCGCCGACGAAGCGGCCAAGGCACAGGCCGACGAGCAGGAGCGGCAGAAGGCGGAAGAGGCGATGCGCATTGCCTCGCAGGATAAGGCAAAGCTCGAGGCTGAGCGCAAGGCCGCGCAGCAGGCTCCGAAGATGGAGCGTGCGCCGCTGCCGGAGGCCAACGACAACCCGCCGCCGGCCAAGCCGAAGTCCAATCCGTTCACGCTCGACAATCTGCTGAAGTCGCTGCAGTAGGCCGGAGCTTTCTGCGCGATTCGAAAGGACAGCCGGTCCAGAGAATGAACAGTTCCGCGCTGCCGGGCGCAAAATACCGATAGTCAGAATGCCGCCCCGCTGTCGGGAACGACACCTGGAGCGTTGATGCTATCCGCCATCCCGATCGAGCAGCCGCCGCAGCATCGGTTCGATGCGTGACAGTTCGTCGAGATGCGCCGCCGACAGCTCGGCCAGACAATCGTCGGCGCGCTCGGTCAACTGCAGCAGCACGCGGCGATGGTCGTCCTTGTCCTGGTCCCTTGCGACCAGTCCTGCCTCGCTGAGGCGGTTGACCAGTTCGACGGCGCTGTGGTGGCGGATGCGCAGGCGTTCCGCGAGGTCGCCAACCGTCACCGGGCCGCCGCCCGGGAATCCCTTGATTGCCAGCAGCGCCTGATGCTGGCGCGGGGTCAGGCCGGCGTCTTCCGCCTGGACCTGGCTGAATTCTAGGAAGCGGCGGATCAGGTAGCGAAACTCCGACAGCCGTTGGTAGTCAGCCTGGCTGATGGCGGGACGTGGTTTTTGTGGCTGCGACATACCGGACATTTGTTCGTTTTCCGACGAAAGCTCAAACGGATTTCGAGCAAAACCGGCTTGAATATTTATATCGTGTTACGATACATAGCCATCGACAAGCCCGGCTGGCCGCTTCGACCTTGCCGCATATCCGACAGACGGCCCGCCGCCAGGAAGCGAACTGCCATGAAGACCCATCACTCGAACCCGGAGCATCTGCGTGATTTCACCACGGATGCCAGAGTGCTGCTCGTTGCCGCCATTGCGGTGGTGGTGGCGACTGCCGGGCTGTTTGCCGGCATCGCGCTGTTGAAGCTGATCCGGCTTGCCACCAACATCGCCTATTTCGGCCAGTTCTCGCTCGCCGATCTGAAACTCGAGGACACGCCGCTAGGGCTTGCCGCCGTCATCGTGCCGGTGATCGGTGCGCTGATCATCGGCCTGATGGCGCGCTTCGGCAGCGAGAAGATCCGCGGCCACGGCATTCCCGAGGCCATCGAGGCGATCCTGCTGGGACGCTCAAAACTCGACGCCAAGGTGGCGATCCTGAAGCCGCTGTCGTCGGCAATCTCGATCGGCTCCGGCGGACCCTTCGGCGCGGAAGGCCCGATCATCATGACAGGCGGCGCCATCGGCTCGCTGATCGCGCAGATGCTGCCGGTCAGCGACACCGAACGCAAGACGCTGCTGGTGGCGGGTGCGGCGGCGGGCATGACGACGGTCTTCGGAACACCGATCGCGGCCATCATGCTGGCGGTCGAACTGCTGCTTTTCGAATGGACGCCGCGCTCTTTCATTCCGGTGGCGGTCGCGGCTGTTATCGCCGAGGTCGAGCGCACCATGCTCCATCTGCCCGGACCGATCTTCCCGTTCCAGGGCGGCATGGCGGTTTCGTTCACTGGGCTTGGCGGCTGGGTTCTGGTTGGTATCTGCGCCGGCCTGCTGTCGGGGCTTTTGACGCAAATGGTCTATGCCTGCGAGGACGGCTTTCAGAAGCTGCCCATCCACTGGATGTGGTGGCCGATGCTTGGCGGCCTGGTGGTCGGCATTGGCGGGCTGATCGAACCGCAGGCGCTCGGCGTCGGCTATGACAACATCGCCAACATGCTGGATGGCCGCACGCTTGCCACCGCCGCACTCATCCTGCTTGTGGTCAAAGCCATCATCTGGTCGGTTGCGCTCGGTTCGGGGACATCCGGAGGCGTGCTGGCGCCGCTGTTGATGATGGGCGGGGCGATGGGGGCGGTGCTCGCCGGCGTTCTGCCTGCCGCGGATCCGGGTTTCTGGGCGTTGCTGGCCATGGCCGCCACCATGGGCGGCACGATGCGGGCGCCACTGACGGCCACTTTCTTCGCGGTCGAGTTGACCGGCAACACCCATGTGCTGGTGCCGCTGATCGCGGCCTGCGCGGCGGCGCACGCCGTCACTGTGCTCATGATGAAGCGTTCGATCCTGACCGAGAAGATCGCCAGGCGAGGGCACCACCTCGTGCGCGAATACCGTGTCGACCCTTTCGCCCTGACCAGGGTGCGCGAGGTGATGACTTCTAAGGTCGAAAGCGTGCCAGCGACGATGACGCTGCATGGCGCAGCAGCCTTCCTGACCGCACCGGAGACACGGCATCCGAGCTTTCCGGTGGTCGATGAAAACAGGCACGTGCTCGGCCTCATCGATCCGCCGGCGATCCTGCGCTGGCGCCGTGCCGGCACCCACCGCACCACGACGCTTGGCGCGTTGCTGGCCGGGAGCAAGGTGACGCTCGCCTATCCGGATGAGTATCTCGAAGGCCTTTCCGACAAACTGCTGATGGCCAACGTCTCCCATCTGCCCGTCGTCACCCGTGAAGGCTCGCAACTGGTCGGCTATGTCGGCTGGAAGGATCTGATGCGCGTGCGGTCGAGGAAGCAGGCCGAGGAGCGCGAGCGTTCGACCTTGCTTGGCTTCGGCACCAGACGCAGGAAAAAGGCAGAAATGGTCGAGGGCCTTTAGGCTGTAGACTCACCAGCCGCAAACGCCCTCTTTTCGCCGCTCATCCATAAACTGGGCGTGCCTGATCCTTGGCGATGTTCCGCGGCCCGAGACAAAACCGCAAGATCGGTCGAGCACGTTGTGGCCATGAGCGACTAGTTGGAGCCGCCACCGAGGAGGGACGATGAAGGCGGCGCTTCAAACCACCATGCCCTGATGCGGCGGATGCTCGGCCACATCGACCGGCATCTTGACAGAAATCTGGACCTGGAACCGGTGATCGGTGTTGCGGCCTTTTCGAAGTTTCATTTCCATGGGCCTGTAGGCCGCTGTTCATCTTATCGCGTATTTAAGAGACACCCATGACAACGACGTACGCTCCCAAACAGACAACCACTCGCGGGCATACCGTTCAGATCAACGACATTGAGATGTACTACGAGCAGTACGGAGTCGGAAAGCCTCTGGTGCTTTTGCATGGATTTGGCGGTTGTGGACAGAACTGGCTTCCCTTTACCGCCAAGCTTTCTGAGCGCCATCGACTGATCGTCGTGGATCTGCGAGGCCATGGTCACTCCACCAATCCCGAGAACAAGTTCACACATCGGGAAGCGGCCAGTGACGTGTTCCTCTTGCTTGAAAAGCTGGGGGTTGGCCACTTCTCAGCTATGGGCATCAGTTCTGGCGGGATGACGCTGCTGCATATGGCAACGCGCCAACCCAACAGCATCGACTCAATGGTATTGATTAGTGCGACGACCCATTTCCCAGATCAGGCAAGGGTTATCATGCGCAGAGCTTCGTTCGGCGTCATGCCGCAACAGGTTCAGGAAATGTATCGGGAGTGCGCAAAGCGCGGTGACGAACAGATCAGTCAACTCATCGCACAGTTCAACGCGCTGGGCGAAAACCATGATGACATGAATTTCACCGAACAAGATCTCTCAACCATTGCAGCTCGAACGCTTGTTGTGCACGGTGATCGCGACCGCTTTTTCCCCGTTGAAATTCCTGTGAGCCTCTACCGTTCTATTCCCGATGCCGCGTTATGGATTATTCCTGGTGGCGAGCACGCTCCCATTTATGATCCCAGCGTTCCCTTCACCTCAACAGCCCTGCGATTCCTTGATGAGCCGGTCAGCAAGTTGCAGTCAGCGGCCGAACAATCAGCAGGAGCCGCCACAGAGGAGGGACGATGAAGGCTGCGCTTCAAAACCACCATGCCCGGATGCAGCGGGTGCTGGACTACATCGACCGGCATCCTGGCAGTGATCTCGACCTGGAAACGCTGAGCGGTGTTGCGGCCTTCTCGAAGTTTCATTTCCACCGGCAGTTTAAGGCGACCTTCGGGTTATCCGTGCATCGCTATGTCCAGCTTGCCCGTATGAAGCGCGCTTCGCACCGGCTGGCCTACAGAGATGCCCAAAGCGTCACGGACATAGCGATGGATGTGGGTTACGAGGCGCCGGATGCCTTCGCCCGCGCCTTTCGGCAACGGTTCGGACAATCGCCTTCGTCGTTCCGGAAGTCTCCCGACTGGGAGCCGTGGCTTGCGGCCTTCGGGCCTCTCGACAACGCCAGGAGCAAGCTCATGCAGAAGACTTTTGCCACTAACGACGTGACGATTCGCGATGTGGCCCCGACGCCGGTGGCGATCATGGAGCATCGGGGCGACCCGGCGACGCTCGGCGCCACCATCCAGCGGTTCATCGCGTGGCGCAAGGCCGCTGGCCTGTCGCCCAAGACAAGTCCGACCTTCAATGTCTGGCGTTCCGAGCGGCGTCCTGCGTCGCCTGCCGATTATAGCGTGGACCTTTGTGTCGGGACCGACCAACCGATCGAGGCGAACGGCGAGCAGATCAAAGCCGGCGAGATCCCTGGCGGACGCTGCGCGGTGCTGCGCGTCGTCGGCAACACCGACAATCTGGAGCCCGCCGCGCTCTACCTTTATCGCGACTGGCTTCCGGCCAGCGGCGAGGAAGCACGCGACTTTCCGATCTATTGCCAGCGGCTGGGCTTCTTCGCGGAAGTGCCGGAGCATGAGGCGGTCGCGGAACTGTATTTGCCGCTGAAATAGCGCCCTCCGACGGCGGCCTGTCCCATCCGATCGCGAGAAACGGACAGGTCGCTATCTAAAGATGCGTTCCGCGCTTCGCCCAATCGAGGACATGGAGCCTCAACGCCGAGGACAGGTTGGTGTCGCGAGGTCGTGTCTCGTCGACTTCGGCGACAAGAGCGGCGAGCGTCAATTGCCGCGCGGCCGCGATCGCGACGAGGTCGTCATAGAAGGGTTTTTCGAGCGAGTAGCTGGTGCGGTGACCGCGAATGGTCACCGAGCGCTTTTCGACCGCGCTCATTGACGGTCAGGGTCGCCGGGCTTTTCACGACGATGCCCGGCAACGAATTTTTCGCTGTTGTCGGCGACCAGGCGGTCGCGTTGCTTCTCTGCCTTGGAGCGGCCGTGCAGCGCGCGATTCTGTTCGGCGTCGCGCACCTTTTCGTCCCGCGCCTTCTGCTTACGGGCCTGGCGGAGGTTGACGATGTCGGCCATGGTGTGAACCGCAGGCCTATTTCTTGCGGAAGGCGTCGAGCGAGACCACTTCGGCGCCCTTGGTGGCGGCGTCCGCCGCTGCAGGCTGCTTCTTCTCCGCCTCGGCGGCGGCCTTCTTCTCGGCCTTCGGCTTTTTCTCGGAGACGAGGGTCAACGGCTCGGGCGTAGCTTGAGCGGCTGGTTCCTCGGCTGCTCCGTCCGTCTTGACGTCGAATTCGAGCTCGAAATTGACCGAGGGATCATAGAAGCCGCGTACGGCGGAGAACGGGATTTCGAGTTTCTCCGGTACGTCGGAGAAGGACAGGCCGACCTCGAAGCCGGTGTCGGTCACCTTCAGGTCCCAATACTGGAACTGGATGACGATGGTCATCTGCTCGGGATAGCGCTCGCGCAGCCGCGACGACACGCGCACGCCCGGCGCACCGGTCAGGAAGGTGATGAAGAAGTGATGGTTGCCGGGGAGGCCGGTGCGCGCGACCTCGGCCAGGACCTTGCGCATGACGCCGCGCAACGCCTCCTGGGCCAGAATGTCGTAGCGGATGTGGTCGTCGGCCATGTGGCGGTCGGGTTCCGTTGAATCGTCCGCATAGCTGTAATCAAGCTTGAGGGCGGCGTAAACCTGATATAGACCGCCGCCGCACCGAGATGAGGACTATTGCCGACGATTTGATCGCTCAGGCGCTGGCGAGCGCGCTTTGCTTTTCAACCGATGTCGCGGAGCGGCGCTTGCCGAAGGCGCGCAGGAAGGTGCGCACGCCATTGGTAGCTGATTGCAGCACCTCGTCCTCGCGCGGCGAGCCGCCAAGCATGAAGGTCGTCTGCAGTTCGGCATTGACGAGACCAAGGAACTGGCGTGCCGCCACGTCGGGGTCGTCGATCGCGAGGTAACCGCCATAAGCGAGGCGGGCAAAGCGGGCAGCGATTGCCGGCCATGTCCTGCCCGGCCCCTGTTCGCGCCATTCGGCAAACAGTTCGGGATAGCGCTCGCCTTCGGTCTGGATCAGCTTGCGCAGGAATTTTCCATCGCGGTTGCAGATGCAATTCCGGTTCAAGCGCACGGCAAAGCCGATCAGATCGGCTTCGAGATCCCCCGGCAGATCGGGGAAGGTGGCAATGGTGGCGAAGATGCCGGCATTGCAGCGTTCGGTGAGGTCGCGGACCACAGCAACGAACAATTTCTCCTTGTCGCCGTGATGGTTGTAGATGGTCTGGCGCGAGACGCCGGCTTCGGCGGCGATCAGATCGATGTTGGCGCCGGCGAAACCTTCGCGGCAAAACACGGTGGCGGCGGAATCGACGATCGACAGGCGCTTGGCCTCATGGCCGCGTGGCGGGAAGGTGTCAGGAGAAACGTGCAGCTTCATAAAATATATATAGAGGTGATTGACGAATTAGACAAGGGTGTCTAAATTTGTGGACAGAAGATAAAGAGATTTCACGACGAGACGAATGGAAATTCGCTTTTGGGGTGTCGGGATCTCATGGGATGGAACGTCCTAGGTTAGACGTCGCCTGGCGGCGGCAACCAGATTTGAAAGAAGCCTTTATCATGAGTCCCAAATTCCTCCGCATTGCGGTCGTGCTCGGCCTGTTGTCCGCCATCGGCCCGTTCGCCATCGACATGTATCTGCCCGCACTGCCGTCGATCGGCGCCGATCTGCACGCCGGCACCGCCGCAGTGCAGATGAGCCTGTTGATCTTCTTCCTGTCGATGGGTTTTGGCCAGATCGTCGTCGGGCCGATCTCCGACATGGTCGGCCGCAAGCTGCCGCTCTATGGCGGCCTTGCGCTGTTCATGGTCGGCGGTATCGGTTCGGCAATGGCGCCGACCATCGAATGGCTGATCGCTTTCCGCTTCCTGCAGGGGCTTGGCGCCAGCGCCGGCATGGCCGTTCCACGCGCCATCGTGCGCGACCTGCACACCGGCAACGAGGCCGCCAAGCTTATGTCCCTTCTGATGCTGGTGTTTTCGGTGTCGCCGATCCTGGCGCCGCTGACCGGCAGCGTGATCATCGAGAATTTCGGCTGGCGCGCCGTGTTCTGGACGGTGACTGGCGCTGCTCTGCTGGCCACCATCCTTCTGGCGACCTCGCTCAAGGAGACGCGGCCGGTGGAAGACCGCGCCGGCTCCTCCTTCGGCACCGCGCTGTCGGCCTACCGCTTCCTGATGGGCGACCGTAACTTCCTCGGCCTGACGGCTATCGCCGGCTTCGGCATTGCGAGCTTCTTCGTCTATCTGTCGAGCTCGTCGTTCATCCTGATCGACCACTACGGCCTGTCGCCTTCGGTCTACAGCGTGTTCTTCTCGATCAATGCGGTCGCCTTCATCGGCATGTCGCAGATGACGGGACTGCTGGCCGAGCGGTTCGGGCTGCGGCGCGTGGTGCGCGTCGCGGTGACCGGCTATGCCACGACGATGGTGGTGCTGTTTGCGGTGATGGCGACCGGCATCGACCGGCTCGACGTGATGGCGGCACTGCTGTTCGTCGGCTACGGCTTCCTCGGCCTGGTCATCCCGACCACCTCGGTGCTGGCCATGGAAGAGCATGGCGAGATCGCCGGTACGGCTTCGGCGCTGATGGGCACGCTGCATTTCGCCATCGGCGCGCTCGCAATGGGTGTCGCCGGCGTGTTCTTCGACGGCACGCCGCTGCCGATGGTGGCCGGCATCACGCTGTGCGCGGTGATTTCCTTCACGCTGGCCAAGGTCACGCTCGGCCGCTCGCGCGAAGCTGCCGAGGCGCCGGCGGAATAAGCAACCACAAACAAATGAAAGAGGCCGGGTTCACCCGGCCTTTTTTCATGCCAATCCCGTCTCGGCCAACACGAAGCGCAGCCGCTCCTCGACCGGGGCCAAAGGCAGCGGGATCAGTTCATAGCCCAGTTCCGTGTAGACGCCGACCAGCATATGATAGGTGCGCTCGGCCTCCTCAAGCGTTTGCTTGCGCTCTTCATCCTGCGCGAAGATCTCCGGCCAGGGCGGGGCGACGAAGACGCGCGGATTGTAGCGGAAGCGCTCGGCGGCAGAACTGACATGCTGGGGCACCGGCAGGCCGCTCAGTCTGAGATAGCCAAGCGTGTCCGGCACGCCGCGGTCGAAAAAGACAGGGCGCCCGGTCTGTTCGCGCGCAACCTGATACGAGCGCATCTCCCATGACAGCATCAGTTCGGCGAACAGCGTGCGATCGCGCCAGGGCAAAGCGGGTCCGCCTATGTCGGACTGGTCGCGGATGATGCCGCGGCCGGCTTCGACAGAGGTGGCTAAGCCTGCCCGGCGCAGGGCTTCGATCAGGGTGGTCTTGCCGGAGCCGGGACCGCCGGTCAGCACGAAGAATCGATCGGAATCGTTTTGCATGTTTTGTCCATGAGAGGGGCACGCGGCGGTGCGCCTTCGCGGCCCATAGCCGTTGGAAGGACCGGCCAGCGGGAGCTGCCGTTGTGCGTAGCGCATGTTGAGGAGGGGAGAAGTGGAGGTTTCTGTTGCCAGGTACCTCCGAACCCCGCCTAGAAGTGCGAACCCCTAGGGCTTGAATTGAAGCTATCGCACCGCTTACGCGGCGAGACGTGCTTCCGCATAGTTGTCATTTGCAACTACAGGTTTAGCCCGATGACGGTGGTACCATGCCGGGCAAAAGTACGATCTTTACACCTTCGTCGATCCTATTTCGCCCCCATCAAAAACCGCTCTGTCGCCGACAGCAGCTTTTGGTGGAGGCGCCGGGTACCGCCCCCGGGTCCGAACGGCTTATTTCATCGCCCATTTATCGCCATAGTCGGTCAAGCCGACAAACCGAATATAGGGGGCCATCGCGAGAAATGAAAGGCCGCATTGGCACTTTGTCCCCGTGTCAAAACCGCATCTCCGAAGGGTTGACTTGGGCGCGGTCTCAACCGAAGCTTTGCCACGGTGAGGAGTTATCGACCTAGCGCACAAGTTGCAGCAGCGCGCCACAGCCCTCATCGATCGGATCCGTGGCGCCGACGAGGGGAATTTTGATGGCCGACTATCTTGCAGACGTGAAGAAATACGACGCTGGCGCCAGTGCGGATGCGGTCGAAAAGATCGTAAAGCACCTGGGCATCGCGCTCAGGAACCGTGATTCCTCACTGGTATCCTGCACCGACCCAAAGGAACTCGGTCGTGTCAGGGACAACTGGGTCGCCAAGAAACTCGGCATCAGCGACGCAGCGAAAGCCGATGCGGTGATCGAAAAGACCTGCAAGGCGATGGCGGCCGATAACACCAAGAGCCGGGTTACCTTCTACTATCTGGTTGCGAAGGACCTGGGCAAGCTCGGCTCCCTCTAACGATCGCGCGCTGACGATCGCGCGTCAATTTGCGGAGGCTGGCGCAGCCAATGCGCCAGCCGGTGACGTTATTGGGGACTGGCTGCCTTCAGGCAGGGCTTGCCGCTGCTTTGTGGTGTTCGATTGCCTGTCCGTCAGTTATGATGGCTGGACAACCGAATCGAGCCGGAACCGATGCGCCAGTATCTCGACCTCCTGCAGCACGTGCTGGACAACGGCGCCGATCGCGGCGACCGCACCGGCACCGGAACGCGCTCCGTCTTCGGCTACCAGATGCGTTTCGACCTGGCGCGCGGCTTTCCAGTCACCACCACCAAGAAATTGCATCTCAAGTCGATCATCCATGAACTTCTGTGGTTCCTGGCCGGCGACACCAACATCAAATATCTCACCGACCATGGCGTTTCGATCTGGGACGAATGGGCCGACGAGAATGGCGATCTCGGCCCGGTCTATGGCAAGCAGTGGCGCTCCTGGCCGGACGGCCATGGCGGGTCGATCGACCAGATCGCGAATCTTCTCAAGGAGATACGCAAAAATCCTCAATCTCGGCGGCTGATCGTTTCGGCGTGGAATCCGGCCGAGGTGGAAGCGATGGCGCTGCCGCCCTGCCACTGCCTGTTCCAGTTCTATGTCTCGGAAGGGCGGCTTTCCTGCCAGCTCTACCAGCGTTCGGCCGATATCTTCCTCGGCGTGCCGTTCAACATCGCTTCCTACGCCTTGCTGACGCTGATGGTGGCGCAGGTGACCGGGCTGAAGCCCGGCGATTTCGTCCACACGCTTGGTGACGCGCATCTCTACTCGAACCATTTCGAGCAGGCGCGCGAACAGCTGCGGCGCACGCCGAGGGCGCTGCCGACGATGTGGATCAATCCGGAGGTGAAGGACCTGTTCGCCTTCCGCTTCGAGGACTTTCGGCTGGAAAACTACGTCGCCGACGCGTCGATCAAGGCGCCGATCGCCGTCTAAGGTATGTTGATATTCAGGTGATGCCGGCCTGCAAACGGCAGCTTCCTGCGCTTCCCCGTTCTACTGCGTCGCCGTAGAACTGAGCTCACGTACGAAAAGTACGCTCCGCTCCGGTTCTCGGAACCCACCGTTTTCGACTCGGCCTGACCTGAATCTCAACACACCTTAGGTCCCGATAGCGGGTTTGCACGGCGCCCCTGAGCGCGATCAATTCAGTCTATGCCGACCATCACGTCTGAGGCCTTGACCACGGCATAGGCCTGCTTGCCCTTTTCGAGTTTGAGATCGGCGACGGCCTCGTTGGTGATCGAGGCGGTGACGATGGCGCCGCCACCAATGTCGATCCTGACATGCGAGGTGGTGGCTCCCTTGACGATTTCGGTGATCGTTCCCTTGAGAATGTTGCGGGCGCTGATCTTCATCGGAGTTCCTTTCCAAGGTTTCTTTGCCGGTCTTACCAGAACAATCGGTGTCGTACAGACGCTTTCAGGGCGCTCTGGGCCTTCCCTTGTTATATTCATGCGGATATATCGGTTGGCGGGCTTCGAGCCGATCGGATTTCAAACCAGGGAGAGTTTTCCATGACGCGCAATGGTTTCGGGTTGAGGGCGATCGCCATTGGCGGTTTTGCGGCGACGTTGATGGCGGCAGTGCCGGCAGCGCACGCGGAAGACAAGGTGGTGGTGTTTGCCGCGGCCAGCCTCAAGGACGCGCTGGATGCGGTGAACAAGGCCTGCGAGGCCGATGTCGGCGAAGCCGCGACCGTTTCCTATGCCGCAAGCTCGGCGCTGGCCAAGCAGATCGAGGGCGGGGCACCGGCCGACATCTTCATCTCGGCCGACCTCGATTGGATGAAATATCTGTCCGACAAGAAGCTGACCAAGCCGGATACCGAAGTGAAGCTGCTCGGCAACGAGATCGTGCTGGTGGCGCCGAAGGACTCGGCGGTTGAAACCAAGATCGAGAAGGGCTTCGACCTCGCCAAGCTGATCGGCGACGGCAAGCTCGCCATGGGCGATTTCAAGGCAGTGCCGGCCGGCAAATATGGCAAAGCTGCACTTGAATCGCTCGGCGTCTGGTCCTCGGTCGAGGGCAAGGTGGCGCAGGCCGAGAATGTGCGCGCGGCGCTGAAGCTGGTTTCGACGGGCGAAGCAGCCCTTGGCATCGTCTACGCCACCGACGCGCATGCCGAAAAGGGCGTCAAGGTGGTCGGCACCTTCCCGGAGGATTCGCATCCGCCGATCATCTATCCGGTTGCCCAGACCGCCGATTCGAAGGACAAGGATACGCCGGCTTTCCTGAAGTGCCTGCAGTCGGCCAAGGCAACCGCGCTGTTCAAGGATCAGGGTTTTACCGTGCTCGCGCCGAGCAACTGAGTTCCAAGGAGCTTCATCTCGCATTATGAATTGGCTGCTGGACCTCACTCCCGACGAATGGAATGCGGTCCGGCTGTCCATCAAGGTGGCGACGGTGGCGATGCTCGCCAGCCTGCCGCCGGGCATATTGATCGCGCTGGTGCTTGCCCGGGGACAGTTCTGGGGCAAGACGCTGCTCAATGGGCTGGTGCATCTGCCGCTGATCCTGCCGCCCGTGGTGACCGGCTATCTGCTGCTGCTCACCTTCGGCCGGCGTGGCCCGGCCGGCGCCTTCCTGGCCGAGCATTTCGGCATTGTTTTCTCCTTCCGCTGGACGGGTGCGGCGCTGGCTTGCGGCGTCATGGGCTTTCCCCTGATGGTGCGGGCGATCCGGCTGTCGATCGAGGCGGTGGACCGCAGGATGGAGGCGGCGGCGGGAACGCTCGGCGCCAATCCGCTCTGGGTGTTCGCCACCATCACGCTGCCGCTGATCCTGCCTGGGCTGATCGCCGGCGCCATCCTGGCCTTCGCCAAGGCGATGGGCGAGTTCGGCGCGACCATCACCTTCGTCTCCAACATACCCAATGAGACGCAGACATTGCCGTCGGCGATCTACACCTTCACACAGGTGCCGGGTGGCGATGAAGGAGCACTCCGTCTGACGCTGATTTCCATCGTCATTTCCATGGCCGCACTGGTGGCTTCGGAAGTGCTGGCGCGGCGGGTCGGCCGGCGGATGGACATCGAATGAGCGTTCTCGTCGACATCAGCCATCGGCTGGGCGGTTTCGCCATCGAAGCCCGGTTCGAAAGCGCCGGGCGGCTGACGGCGCTTTTCGGACCGTCGGGGTCGGGCAAGACGACGCTGATCAACATGATCGCCGGGCTGATCCGGCCCGACAAGGGGCGCATCGAGGTCGACGGCCGGGTGCTGGTCGATACGGCTGCCGGCATTTTCGTGCCGAAGCACAAGCGCCGCATCGGCATGGTGTTCCAGGATGCGCGCCTGTTCCCGCATATGAGCGTGGCCAGCAATCTGCGTTACGGCCGTTGGTTCACGCCACCAGCGGAGCGCTATGCTGACCTGGATGCCGTTGTCGATCTGCTCGGCATCGGCCCGCTGATGAACAGGCGACCGGCAAAGCTCTCGGGCGGCGAGAAGCAGCGCGTGGCGATCGGCCGGGCGCTGCTGGCCAGCCCCAGCCTCCTTCTCATGGACGAACCGCTGGCCTCGCTCGACGAAGCGCGCAAGGCCGAAATCCTGCCCTATATCGAACGGCTTCGCGACGAGACGAAAATCCCGATCGTGTATGTCAGCCATTCCGTCGCCGAGGTGGCGCGGCTGGCCAGCGACGTGGTGATGCTGGCGCAAGGCAATGTCATCGCCGGCGGACCGACCGAGGCGGTGATGCAAAGGCTAGACCTGTTGCCGGCGGAAGAGCGCGGCGAGGGCGGCGCCGTGCTGGACACCAGGGTGCTGCGTCATGACGAGACGTTCGGCATGACCGTGCTCGGCTCGGCCGCAGGCGAGATCCGGGTGCCGCGGCTGGCGATGACGACAGGTGCGAGGGTGCGCATTCGCATCCGTGCCCGCGATGTGATGATCGCCACCGAGAAACCGACAGGCCTCAGCGCACTCAACATCCTGCCGGGAACCATTACCGCGATAAGCCCCGGCGAGGGCCCGGCGGTCGAGGTCGGTATCGACTGCAACGGCGCAACCGTGCTTGCCCGCATCACCGAACAGTCTCGGCATACACTGAAGCTCCATCTCGGCGGCAAGGTTTTCGCGGTGGTCAAGACAGTGAGCTTCGACCGGGCCAACACCGGAGCCGGACTGCCCGTTGAGGCGGATGGATGAGGGGCGCTATGTTTTTTTGGAATAGCGGTGTGGCCGAGGAGATTCTAGTATGGGATCGGACGTGACCGCGGAGGAGCAAAAATGCCGTCGCTGAGCTTGCGGATAAATCTCGATCCGGACGGGCGCATCGGACCGGGCAAGATCGAGCTTTTGGAGCACATAGCTACTTTCGGCTCGATCTCGGCCGCGGCGCGCGGCATGGAGATGTCCTACAAGCATGCCTGGGACCTGGTCGAGGACATGAACCGGGTGTTCGGCAAACCGCTGGTGGCGGCGCAGACCGGTGGCCGCAAGGGCGGCGGCGCGCAACTGACGGCCGTGGGGCTGGCAGTGGTCAGCCGCTTCCGCGCCATCGAGCGCGCGGCGGCTGCCGCGGCGGCGACGCATATGGAGGCCCTGCAGGCGGAGATTGATGCGGGGTGAGGGCAGTGGGGCAGTAGGGCAGTAGGGCAGTAGGGCAGTAGGGCAGTAGGGCAGTAGGCAGGGAAGTAAGCAGGCATTCGTGTGCTGTCTTCCAGCACAAACATCCTTCACCTATTGCCCTACTGCCTTACTCCCCTATTGCCTTCCTATTCAGGTTTGCGAAGCAGATAGGTGTCCATGATCCAGCCCTTCTTCCGGCGGGCTTCTTCACGGGTTCTCTCAATCTCGGCGCCGATATCACCGAGACGGCCCGAGATGAGAATCTCGTCCGGGGTGCCGAGATAGGCGCCCCAGTGGATGACGACATCCTTGTCGTCCAGCGTGTTGAAGGCGCATTTGCCGTCGAGCAGGACGACCGCGCTGCCGGCATTGTCCGGCATGCCTTCCTCGGTCAGGCGGCGGCCGGTGGTGATGAGGACGGAATCGCCGATGCGGTTCAGCGCCATCTTGTGGCTGGCGGCAAGCGCCTGGACGGCGGTGATGCCGGGTATCACCTCGAGCTCGAACGCGACATTGCCTCGCAGGCGCACGCGCTCGAGGATGCGCAAGGCGCTGTCGTAGAGCGAAGGATCGCCCCAGATCAGGAAGGCGCCGCAGCCATCCCCCGCAATCTCGTCGCGGATCAGACCCTCGTAGATCGCGGCGATGGCCTCATGCCAGTCATCGACGGTCGAGCGGTAGGAGGGCGCCAGCCCATCTTCTACTGGCAGGTCGCGCACCGGCACGTCGAATTCAACGCGGCGGGACTTCGGGTTGGTGACGAAGCGGTCGCAGATATGACGGCGCAGTTCGGCAAGGTCGTTCTTTTTCTGCCCCTTGTCGGGGATAAACAGCACATCCGCCTGGTTCAGGCCTGATATGGCCTGAACGGTCATGTGGTCGGGATTGCCGGCGCCGATGCCGATGACGAGAAGCTTGCGCATGGAGCGAACTCCTGCCCGATCGGAACCTGTTAGTCCAGACCGCTGCTGCGTGTCCAGACTGCGTGGTCCAGATCCTTTGGTGCGCGCGGATGCGGAAGGGCTTTGAAACGCCACATTGAAACGGCTAGGGTCGTCAGGGCATTCTAGCCGAGGGGGCTTCCATGTTGCGATATGTTCTGACCGCCGTGATGGCCCTGTCGGCCGCGCCCGCGCTTGCCAATGATTCGGTTGCCGAACTTGGCACCGGCGGCCTGATCCTGTCGCGCAGCGACGCCGTGGCGATGCAAAGCGAGAACCTCTTCATCTCACCGGAAAAGGTGACGGTCGACTACGTCTTCCACAACAATACAGACAAGGATGTCGACGCCATTGTCGCCTTCCCGATGCCCGACATCTCAGGCAATCCCGAAGAAATCCCGGCGATCCCTGAAAATCAGAGCGATAATTTCCTCGGCTTCGAGGTGACGATCGATGGCGCGCCGGCAAAGCCGCAGCTCGAGCAGAAGGTGTTGGCGCTCGGCATCGACGTCAGCGCCGAGCTGAAAGCGCAGAACGTGCCGTTCTATCCATTCGGCGATGCGGCGAAGGCGGCACTGGCGAAGCTGCCGCAGGCGGTTACCGATGACTGGGTCAACCGCGGCATCATCATCGAGGACACTGGCAGCGACGGCACCGAGACGAACAAGGTCTACACGCCGTTCTGGCAATTGCGTTCGACCTATTGGTGGCGTTCGACCTTTCCGGCCAACAAGGACGTCCGCGTTTCCCACCGCTACAAGCCGAGCGTCGGCGGCACGTCTTCGGTCAGCTTTTTCTATGACGGCAAGTTCCAGGGGCAGTACGCCACCTACAAGACGCGCTACTGCATGGACGACACATTCGAGAACGCGGTGCGCAAGGCGGCCAAGGATGGTCCAGACGGCTATCCGCAGTATAACGAAAGCCGCATCGCCTATATCCTGACCACAGGCGGCAATTGGGCGGCAGGGACGATCGGCAAATTCAAGCTGACGGTCGACAAGGGCAATCCGAAAGCCCTGGTCTCGTTCTGCGGCGACAATGTCAAAAAGGTCGGGCCGACGACATTCGAGATGACGGCGGATGATTTCTATCCCGAGCACGACATCGACATCCTGATCCTCGATCCAACGGACGACAACTGATGCACGTCGCAATCTACGTCGCTATTGCCGAGAACGGCGTGATCGGGCGAGACGGCGGGTTGCCCTGGCGGCTCTCCACCGACCTCAAGCGCTTCAAGGCCGACACGATGGGCAAGCCCATCATCATGGGCCGCAAGACCTATGAGGGCATCGGCCGGCCGCTGCCGGGCAGGCTGAACATCGTCGTCACCCGCGACAAGGCCTGGCGCGCCGAAGGGGTCGAGGTGGCGCATTCGCTCGAAGCCGCGATCCAACTGGCAACGGTGCGCGGGCGCTGCATGGTCGGTGTGGACGAGGTCTGCGTCATCGGCGGCGGCGAAATCTATGCCCAGGCGCTGCTGTTGGCCGACCGGCTGCACGTCACCCATGTGCTGGCAGCAGTCGATGGCGATGCGCATTTCCCGCCGATCGATCCGGATTCCTGGCGTGTTGTCAGCTCGCAGGACGTTCCAGCCGGGGAAAAGGACAGCCACGCGACGCGCTATTCGGTTTACGAGCGCCGCCGCGAGAGACATTGAACGATAAAAAGGGCATTGAGAGAAGACAAAGGGTCGCGACCGGACCAAATCGGACAAGTCGGCAACGCATCGCGTTGAAAGCGCCTCGTGGCGTCCCTATAGAAGAACAATACTGGATTTTGCGCCGTAATACCGGCGCTTGAGGGAATTCCAAGCGAAAGGACATTCATGCCCTGGAACGATAAAAGCGGCGGTGGCGGCGGCCCATGGGGCGGCGGCGGCGGCAACAATCAGGGACCCTGGGGGCAGGGACCAAAGGGACCGAGCGGCCCACAGGGCTCGCCCCCCGATCTCGAAGACATCATCCGCCGCGGCCAGGACCGGCTGCGGCGCGTCCTGCCGGGTGGCGGTGGCGCAAGCCCGGCTATTTTCGCGCTGATCGCGGCGGCACTTGTGGTGCTGTGGGCGTTCAAGGCGGTTTACACCGTGCAGCCCGACGAGGTCGCGGTCGAACTGCGCTTCGGCAAGCCGAAGGCCGAACTGTCGCAGCCCGGCCTGCATTTCCATTGGTGGCCGCTCGAAACCGTCGAAACCGCCAAGATTTCCGAGCAGCTCGTCGATATCGGCGGCGGCGGCGCGACGAGTGGCAACACCTCCGGGCTGATGCTTACCGGCGACCAGAACATCGTCAACGTCCAGTTCTCGGTGGCCTATCAGGTCTCCGACCCGAGCGCGTACCTGTTCGACGTGTCCGATCCCGACGGCATGCTGCGGCAGGTTGCCGAAAGCGCCATGCGTGAAGCCGTCGGCCGCCGGCCGGCGCAGGACATCTTCCGCGACGACCGCCAGGGCATTGCCGCCTCGGTGCGTGAAATCATCCAGACGACGCTGGACGGCTACAAGTCCGGTCTCAACGTCAACGCCGTCTCGATCGAGGATGCGGCACCGCCACGCGAAGTGGCCGATGCGTTCGATGAGGTGCAGCGCGCCGAGCAGGACGAAGACAAGTTCGTCGAGCAGGCCAACCAGTACTCCAACCAGAAGCTCGGCCAGGCACGCGGCGAGGCCGCACAGATCCGCGAAGACGCGGCCGCCTACAAGAACCGGGTCGTGCAGGAAGCCGAGGGTGAGGCGCAGCGCTTCATCTCGGTCTATGACGAGTATGCCAAGGCGCCCGATGTGACACGCAAGCGGCTCTACCTCGAAACCATGGAGAAGGTTCTGAAGGATTCCAACAAGGTTATCGTCGAGCAAGGCAACGGGCAGGGTGTTGTGCCCTATCTGCCGCTGCCGGCATTGCAGCCGAAAGCGCCGGCACCAGCCGCCGCTGGTGGCGTTACGGGAGGTAACCAGTGATGGCCAACCGTCTTCCCATCATCGTCGTCGCAGCGGCCGTCATCCTGTTCCTGCTCTATTCGTCGGTCTTTGTGGTCAATGCGCGCCAGCAGGCACTGGTGCTCAGGTTCGGCGAGATCGTCGACGTCAAGAGCAAGCCCGGCATCTACTTCAAGGCGCCGTTCTCGTTCTTCGACGCCGACACGGTGCAACTGATCGAGAACCGGGTGCTGCGCTTCGACCTCGACAACATTCGCGTCCAGGTGTCGGGCGGCAAGTTCTATGAGGTTGACGCCTTCATCGCCTATCGCATCTCGGATCCGCGGGTCTTCCGCTCCGCCGTGTCCGGTCAGATCGAATTGGCCGAAGCCCGGCTCAGGACGCGTCTCGACGCCGCCTTGCGCCGTGTCTACGGTCTGCGCGATTTCGAGGCCGCACTCTCCGAACAGCGCGCCGTGATGATGCGCGAAGTTCGCGATCAGCTCAGGCCCGACGCAACGTCGCTCGGCCTGCAGATCGAGGATGTCCGTATCCGCCGCACGGATCTCACGGCCGAGGTCTCACAGCAGACCTTCGACCGCATGAAGGCGGAACGCCTGGCGGAAGCCGCGCGGCTGAGGGCACGCGGTAACGAAGCGGCGCAGCGCATCACGGCCCGCGCCGATCGCGAAGTGGTCGAGATCGTCGCCGAAGCGCAGAAAGAGTCGGAAATCCTGCGAGGCGAGGGCGAAGCCCAGCGTAGCGCCACCTTCGCGGGAGCGTATCAGCGCGATCCGGCTTTCTTCGACTTCTACCGGTCGATGAATGCCTATGGCACGGCGCTGGACAACACCGGAACGACGATGGTGCTGTCGCCGAACTCGGAGTTCTTCCGCTTCTTCCGCAATCCCGACGGCAGCGAGGCGCCGGCGAAGCCGGTTTCGCCGGCCCCAACCGCTCCGGCGACGGCACCTGCCGCGCCGGCGGCACAGCCAAGCACCGGCCAGTAGCGGCCGGTGCAGGATTTTCTCGCCGCCATGGGCCTCGTCCTTGTCATAGAAGGTCTGGTCTATGGCGGCTTTCCCGGCCTTGCCAGGAAGCTTGCCACCGAAGTGCTGTCGCTGCCCGAGAACGCGCTCCGGACTGCCGGGCTGGCGGCGATCGCCATCGGTGTCGGCATCGTCTGGCTGGTGCGAGGCGGATGACGGCGGCAAGAGCTTCGGTTTTCGGATACGAGCTTCGATCCCGGGGATACGAGCTTCGATCCGAGATAACGGATGATTTATCCTCTGCCGATAGTCATAGCCGCAAACGTGCCGTATTTTTTGCCAACATGGCGCGACGCGGCGTTTTCGTCGAAGCGCTTTTCTTTTCAAGAATACCGGGAGGCTTCTCGATGACATCCAATACTATTTTGCGCGCGGCACGGCGGACGTTCATCGCCGGCGCGGCGGCACTTCTTGTCAGCGCCGTCGCTGTCCCGTCCGTGACACCGACATTTGCCGCGGATGGACCTGCTTCGGTCGCCGACCTGGCGCAAGGCCTGCTCGGCGCCGTGGTCAATATCTCGACCTCGCAGACGGTGAAGGGCACCGAAGGTCCGGGTGCGGTGCCGATGCCTCAGTTGCCCGAGGGCTCACCCTTCCAGGATTTCTTCGACGATTTCTTCAAGAACCGTGGCGGCGACAAGGATAACGGCGCGCAGAAGGTGCAGTCTCTGGGCTCCGGCTTCGTCATTGATGCCGAGCAAGGCATCGTCGTCACCAACAACCATGTCATCGCCGACGCCGACGACATCGAGGTCAATTTCTCCGACGGCATCACCTTGAAGGCGACGCTGGTCGGCACCGATACCAAGACGGATGTCGCGGTGCTGAAGGTCGATCCGAAGGGCCACAAGCTGACAGCCGTGAAGTTCGGCGATTCCACCAAGATGCGCGTCGGCGACTGGGTGATGGCGATCGGCAATCCGTTCGGCCTCGGCGGCACGGTGACGGTCGGCATCGTCTCCGCCCGCAACCGCGACATCAATTCCGGCCCCTATGACGACTTCATCCAGACCGATGCCGCGATCAACCGTGGCAATTCCGGCGGACCGCTGTTCAACAGTGCGGGCGAGGTCATCGGCATCAACACCGCGATCATTTCGCCTTCCGGCGGCTCGATCGGCATCGGCTTCTCCATTCCCTCCCAGCTCGCCTCGGGCGTCGTCGACCAGTTGCGCCAGTTCGGCGAGACACGGCGCGGCTGGCTCGGCGTGCGCATCCAGCCGGTGACCGACGACATCGCCGAGAGCCTCGGCATGGCGACTGCCAAGGGCGCGCTGGTTGCCGGCGTCATCAAGGGCGGTCCGGTCGACAATGGGACCATCCAGGCCGGCGACGTCATCATCAAGTTCGACGGCAAGGACATCCATGAAATGCGCGACCTGCCGCGCGTCGTCGCCGAAAGCCCGGTCGGCAAGGCTGTCGACGTGCTCATCGTGCGCAAGGGTGTCGAGCAGACCGTGAAAGTGACGCTCGGCCGGCTCGAGGATGGCGAAAAGCTCGCCAGCGGCGAGGACGGCAGCAACACCGACCAGGACAAGGGCGACAAGGCTCCAGCCGTTTCGACGGCTTCGGTGCTCGGCATGACGGTCGGCGAACTGAACGACGAGACGCGCAAGAAGTTCAGCATTGCCGCCGACGTCTCCGGTGTCGTCATCACCGATGTCAGCAAGGATTCGGCTGCCGCTGAGCGAGGCATCCAGCCGGGCGAGGTGATCACCGAGATCGCACAGGAATCGGTTGCCACGCCCAAGGACGTCATGGACCGGATCGGCGCCTTGAAGGAACAGGGGCGTAAGAATGCGCTCTTGATGCTGGCGTCGAAGACCGGCGAGCTCAGGTTCGTCACGATACGGATGGACTGAGCTCCGGAAGATCCGACAGCACTGAAAGAAAAGGGCGGCTAGCGAGCCGCCCTTTTTCTTGCCTGCCAGTCCTGGCGCGACAGCCTGTAGAGCACGTGTCGTTTGAGCGCGGGATGGCTGTCGGGAATGCTGGGGTGGTCGAAATCGCCGGACGGATCTGCGGTCATGCCGAGGCGTTGCATGACGGCGGTGGAGCGGCGGTTGGCCGCGACGGCGAATGACACGATTTCATCGAGGCCAAGCGTCTCGAAGCCGTAGGCCAGCCATGCTTCGGCTGCCTCGGTGACATAGCCCTTGCCCCAGAACTCAGGTGCCAGCCGCCAGCCGATCTCGACGGTGCCGGCGGGCAGGGATGGCACATGATCGGTGTCGAGGAGACCGATGAAGCCGATGGATTCACCGGTGGCGGTGATCTCGGCGGCGGCAAAACCGTATCCGTCCTCCGCGATCCAGGCCCGGAACTCGTCCATCTTGGCATCCGCGGCGGCGCGATCGCGGCGGAACGGAAAGAACTCCATCACCTGTTCGTCGGAGTTGATGCGATGGAAAAGTGCGCGGTCGCGATCCTCCCAGTTGCGCAGGATCAGGCGCTCGGTACGCATTGGTTTCATTGCACAAACTCTTCCTGTTTGTAGCCCTGCACATAGAGCAGCGCAGTCAGGTCGCCATGGTCGATGCGGACCTTTGCCTGTGCCGCGACCGTTGGCTTGGCGTGAAGCGCGACACCGGTACCGGCCAGGCGGATCATGTCGAGATCATTGGCGCCGTCGCCGACCGCGATGGCGTCGGCGGGGGTCAGGCCGAGCCGCGCTGAAATTTCGAGCAGCGCGTCGGCCTTTGCGGCGCGGCCGAGGATCGGCTCGCCGACCAGCCCGGTGAAGCGGCCGTCCTGTTCGAGCAGGCGATTGGCGCGGTTCTCCTGGAAGCCGAGCATGGCCGCGATGCGCGTCGTGAAGACCTCGAATCCGCCGGACACGAGTGCCGTCCAGGCGCCATTGGCGCGCATGGTCCGGACCAGCGCGCGGCCGCCCGAGGCCAGCGTCAGGCGATTGGCGACGATGCGATCGACCACGGCGGCGTCGAGACCCTTGAGCAACGCCACCCGCTCGCGCAGGGCCGGTTCGAAAGCGATCTCGCCATTCATCGATCGCGCGGTAATCGTGGCAACCCGATCCTTGACGCCGATCTCATCGGCCAGTTCGTCGATGCATTCCTGGTCGATCATGGTCGAATCCATGTCGGCGATCAGGATTTTCTTGCGGCGGGTTTCGGCCTGCTGGACGATCACGTCGACCGCCTCGGTGGCGAGTGCCGTGCGCAAGGCGGCATTCGTATCAGCGGCATCAGCCACCTCGGGCAGGACGAGATCGCAGGCAATCCCTTCAGCCAGCCAGACAACAGCGCTTGCGCCGACCGACCGTGACGCCATATTCGCAAGCGACAGCGACAAAGCGCGCTCAGTGGGACGGGAAACAAGCGTGGCGACAAGCGGCATGGAACATTCCGGCGGACAGGCGGGCGAGGGCCGCGTGAAGAACGCGATCCTGATAGCCGGGCCGACCGCCAGCGGCAAGTCGGCGCTGGCGCTCGATCTGGCCGAACGCAAGGGTGGCGTGATCGTCAACACCGATTCCATGCAGGGCTATTCGGTTCTAGACGTGCTGACCGCCCGGCCGGAGGCGGCCGACCTCGCGCGCGCACCGCATTTCCTCTACGGCCATGTCCATCCGGCCACAGCCTATTCCACCGGCGCCTGGCTGCGCGACGTGATGAAGCTGATCGACGACGGCACGCTCTCCGGCCGGCCCGTAATCTTTGTCGGCGGCACCGGGCTCTATTTTCGCGCGCTGGCCGAGGGCATTTCGGAAATGCCCGACATTCCGCAGCGGATCCGCGACCGCTGGCGTTACGAGTTGAAGGAGCAGGGCGCCGTCAAGCTGCACGGCCTGCTGCTGCGCGAGGATTCGGCGACCGCCATGACGCTGAAGCCGACCGACAGCCAGCGTGTCGTGCGGGCATTGGAGGTGCTCGACGCGTCGGGCCGTTCGATCCGGGAATGGCAGGCAGAACGCGGCCAGCCACTCATCGACAGGGGCAGCGCGCGTTTCTTCGTGATCGAGCCGGACCGGGCGGTGCTGGTCGGCCGCATCGAAAAACGCTTCGACCAGATGCTGGACAAAGGCGCGCTGGACGAGGTTCGGCGGCTATCGGCGCTTGGCCTCGGTCGCGATTTGCCGGCGATGAAAGCGATCGGCGTTCGCGAACTGCAGGCCGCGATGGCCGGAGAGATTGGCTTTCCCGAGGCGATCGAACGCGCCAAGATTGCGACCAGGCAATATTCCAAGCGGCAGACAACCTGGTTCAGGCATCAGCTGGAGCCGGAATGGCTGAGATTGCGCCCTGGTGACGATCTGGAAACCACGATCTGATCGCTTGTTTCTATTGCAACCAGAAAAGTTTACCTGCAAGGAAAGGTTCTCGTTGCGGTTGTCCAAGTTAACCCTCCGTAAGCCCGCCCATGCCATAAGGTCAGTGGGCACTTTTCCATTGGGGAGCAGATGCGTTTCCACAAGGCGGAATCAGCATTTTTCGTCTTTATTTTCGTGATCCTGGCCGCTGGCCTGGTGACGCTGCATGCCTATGGACTTCTGCAATCCTTCGCCAACGAGCTGCATACGGCTTCGGGCCTGGACAAGGTCATCTATCTCAACAAGCTTTTGTTCGCGACCGGCGTGCTCCTGGCCACTGCGCTGTTCTTCGGCATTTTCTTCATCTATCCGCTGATCCGAAAACAGGCGACGGAAGAAGGCAAGCTGCGCGCCATGACGGTCTCGCTCAGCGCCCGCTCGGAAACGCTCGAGCATGCGGCCCTGACCGACGGCCTGACCGGCATGCAGAACCGGCGCTATTTCGACGATGCGCTGAAGGAGTATCTCGAGGAGTTCAGGCGTATCGAAAAGCCCGTCGGGCTGATGATCCTCGATCTCGACCATTTCAAGCAGGTCAACGACACCCACGGCCATGACGTTGGCGACGAGGTGCTCAAGGCCGTCGCAAACTGTCTCAAGGACATGACGCGCTACCACGACGTGGTGGCGCGATTGGGCGGCGAGGAGTTCGCCGTGGTCACGCCCAACATGGATGCCGAGCTTCTGGGCAAGTTTGCCGAGCGCATCCGCAAGGCGATCGCCAACATGTCGGTGCTCTCAGGCAATGTCCGCCTCAAGATCACCACCAGCGTCGGGCTTGCCGTCTGGGACCGCAAGGAGACGGCGGAAGAGTTCTATCGCCGTGCCGATCGCCAACTCTACGAGGCGAAGAGGCAAGGCCGCAACCGCGTCTGCGCCTAAAATCCCGAAGAAGAATTCATGAGGCCGGTCGCCTGGCGCGGCTTTCTCGACTTCCGGTGCTCACGGACTAGATGTCCGCTCCGCTCCGGCTTCTCGAAAGCCACGTCATGCACTCGGCCTGATGAATTCCCTTTCGGGATTTACCCAAGCAAGCTAACGAAGCTGAGCCTCGGAAGCCTGGCGCGGCTTCTCGGTCAGTCGGCAGAGGACTTGATGCTGCTGACCTAATCGTTTTGCGGGCGCAGGCCGAAGGTTGCGGGCTTGAGACCGTAGCGCATGTCGAAATCGTCGTCCGATGGTGCGCGCGTGGCGGGTGGCTTGCGGTAGTCGGGATCGCCCGCCTGGCGGCCTGAATCGACGACTTCCGCGAAGGCCATCGCCTGTTGCGTTGGTTTCGGCACGTTGCGCAGGCGTTCGACGATCGCCACCAGATCGACATCGTCGCCGGCTTTCGAAGAGGCGGCCTCTTCGCGCTTGGCCGTGCCGGGAAGCAGGTGGCTCGGCAGTTTTTCGAACTTCAGCCGCATGGTCGTCGCTACGCCTTCGCCAAAGGCGATGGCTTCGCGCTGGCCCATGGAGGACAGGAAGGCAAGCGACGAGGCGGAAGAGTCGGCAATCGCCGAGCGGATGATCGCCTGGTCCTGCTCATTGGCGAGCCGCATGGCGAAGAAGGTCGAACATTGCGACAGGATGGTCGGGTCGAGTTCTCCAGGGCGCTGGGTGACCACGCCGAGATAACAGCCATACTTGCGACCTTCCTTGGCGATGCGCGAAAGCGCATGCCTGGTCGGCGCGAAGCCGAGACGCGGATCGGCGGGCATATAGCGGTGCGCTTCTTCGCACAAAAACAGAAGCTGCAGCTTGCCTTCGCTCCACAGAGCGAGGTCGAATGCCAGGCGCGCTAGCACCGAACAGACGGAATTGACCACTTCGGACGGCATGCCGGCCATCTCGAAGCAGGTTACCGGGCGGCCATGATGCGGCACGCGGAAGATGTTGCCGATCGTCTCGTGGATAGTGTCCTCGATCAGGCGCGAGTTGAACATGAAGCGGTAGCGTGGGTCGGCAGCTGCCGATTCGATGCGCGTCTTCAGCGATCGGAGCGTCGGGCGATCGGTTTTGCTTTCGAGCATGCCCATGCGCTCATCGATCTGCTTGAGGAGGTCGGCGATACGGTAAGGCACCGGTGTATCGGCGGTCAGCGCATCGCTGCCGCGCCGCAGATAGGCGCCGGAATTCGGATTGCGGTAAAGGTTCTTGGCGGCCGGAATGAGGTCGCGCAAGGCATCGATTTCTTCGGGCTCGGTCTCACGGCCCCGAAACAGCACCTCGGCGAATTCCTCCAGCGTGAACATCCAGAACGGAAGATCCAAGGTCTTGGAATCGACCCTGACGCAGTATTCGGGCAGCGACGCCGCGAACTCATTGTGCGGATCGAGGATCAGGATGCGCAGGTCGGGCCGTGCCGCGATCGACTTGCGCAGCAGCAGCGAGACGGCGGTGGATTTGCCGACACCGGTGGTGCCGACAATGGCGAAGTGACGCGCCAGCGTGTCGTCGATGGCGATGTTGGCGGCGATCGTCTCGTCCTGCGCGAGCGTGCCGATGGTGATCGAATGACGCCCGGCGAGATCATAGACCGCCTGCAGGTCGCGGGTGCGGATGCGGTGCGCAACGGCGCCGATATGCGGATAGGTTGTGATGCCGCGATCGAAGACCGGTCTGGCGCCGGGCTCGGCTCCGTCACGCACTTCGCCGATCAGTTCGATGCTGACCTCGATCGCGTTCTGGCCCTCATTGCTCCAGGCTCGATCCGACTTGCCGATCTCGTAGACCAGGCCGACGGTTCGCGTGGATCCAAGATTGATGGAAATCATCTTGCCGACCGTCCACAGGCCGGTCACCGCGCCGTCGACATCGTCCGCATAGGCGCTGATGGTGGCACGCGCGCCGTCGCATTGCACGACATTGCCAAGGATGCGTCTGTCGTTCTGCTCGGCGTTGCGGCGCTCCTGCGATGTCGGTTCCCCAACGGAGGCTTCGCGTTCGACATACATGGACAGGCCAATCCCCATTTCCCCTGGAGTATCGACCCTACAGGAATGGGGTTAAGGCCCGATGAGGTTGGATGGTGTAGAGAGGATTAAGGAGCCCGAGAAAATCGTCGCGAGGCGGCTCTTTTCCCACATCCATATTTCGCTATAATAGACGTATGGATGATATAGCGAACGATATTTCCTCGACGATCGGCCGAAGGATACACGCCGAAAGGATCATGCGGGACTGGTCTCTGGCCGAACTTGCCGAGCGTTCTGGCGTCTCGAAGGCGATGCTGAGCACGATCGAGCGCGGCAAGACCAGCCCGACGGCGGCTCTTCTGGTGCGCATCGCGTCGGCCTTCGGCATGACGCTGTCAACCTTGATCGTGCGCGCGGAGTTGCAGGGTGGCGGGCTGCTGCGCGAGGCCGACCAGCCGGTGTGGCGCGATCCCGATACCGGCTATGTCAGACGGCACCTTTCGCCGGCTTCCGACATGCCGCTTGAGCTGATCAGGGTGCAGCTGCCGGCGGGCGCCAAGGTCAGCTTCCCGGCCGCCTCCTACGCCTTCATCAAGCAGCAGATATGGCTCATTTCCGGGCGGCTCGAATTCGTCGAGGGCGATGTAGTGCACGGGCTCGAACCAGGCGATTGCCTGGCGCTTGGAGCGCCGTCGGACTGCACCTTCCATGCCCTGGAGACCGGTGCCGACTATCTCGTCGCGCTGGTCAGGGGCTGACATCATGGCGAGAAGACCAAAGCGCTCCCACAATGGGGGGCCGCCTCTCGATGAGTACAAGGGGCCGCCATGGGGCAAGGGCGATCCCTACATATTCCTTGCCTGGCAGGCCGCCCATGCCAAGGCGTGGAAGGCTCCGAGCCGCGAGGTCATGCTGCTGCGCATGGACAGAGCCGAGCGGCTTGGCCTGACCTATGAGGAGTACACGCTCGAGATTCTGGAGCGCGGGCGGCATCTCAGGGAAGAAGACACCGAACGCATCAGCGCCATCAAGGCGGCGCGAAAGCGACGCCGCGTGCGTCATCTGGACTGACGGCAATGTGCTCGCATCTATCGCAATCACAGGACATCCTGCACATGAACTCGATCGAGATCGGAACCCTGACCCCGGCTGCTGGGATGCAGGACATGCTGACCGAATTGCTGGTCGCGACGGTGGCGGCCGGCGGATCGGTGAGCTTCATGCATCCGCTGGCGCCGCAGGCAGCAAGGGCGTTCTGGGAGAAATCGCTGGCAGCCGCGGCGAGAGGGGAAAGGACGGTGCTTGGCGCTTGGGACGGCGAGGTCCTGGTCGGCACCGTGACCTTGCTGCTCGACTGCCCGCCCAACCAGCCGCACCGGGCCGAGATCGCCAAGCTGATGACATCAGTCGGTTGCCGGGGCCGGGGTGTGGGAACGCGCCTGATGCGGGCCGCTGAGAGCCTCGCCATCGAGAAGGGGCGCACGCTGCTGGTTCTGGACACGGCAACCGAGGAGGGCGCTTCAGGCCTCTATGAGCGGTTGGGCTTCACGCTGGCCGGCGAAATACCGGACTATGCCCTGAAGCCGCATGGCGGGTTGACCGGCACACTGATCTACTGGAAGCGGATCGGGCCAATCTCGTAGCCAGTCATGCCGGCGCGGAGAGGCGCGACAGCAGCCAGTTGCGAAAATCCTGCTCGGCACCGGTCAGGCGGGCAGTCGACGCCTTGGTCAGAAAATGCCCCGATGTGCTGGAGAGTTCGAAGTCGGAAAGCCTGACCAGCGTCTTGCTGTCGAGCGCCGCATCAACCAGTGGCCGCGAGCCCAGTAACACTCCGGCGCCGGCGCTGGCCGCTTCCATGGCGGCGACGAAACTGTCGAAGCGGTGCGATCGCCTGGGGTGGCCAGCCATCCCGGCGGCGGCGAACCATTCCGCCCACATCTCGCGTGCGCCGGCAACCAGAAGCAGCGGCAGGGAGGTCCAGTCTGCGTCGCTGGCCAAGCCCGGCGCCGCCACCGGCACGAGCTGCTCGGCGGTCAGCCTGTCGGCTTCGCGGCCGGGAAAGGATCCGTTGCCGAAGCGGATGTCGAGCACGGAGCCCGGCAAGTCGTAGTCAGCAGGGCGATGGATCGTCACCAGGTCGAGCTGGATGCGCGGCAGCGCCTTCGCCAGATCGGGCAGCGCCGGGGCGAGCATCAACAAGGCAAAGGAGATCGGCGCGCGGATCGAAACGGTCTGGACGGCGCGCGGCTCGAACAATTCCGCGGTGCTGTTGCCGATGGTGGCGAAGGCCGACTGGATATGGGGCAGGTAGGCTGCACCCTCTGGTGACAGCGCGACGCCGCGCGCCAGCCGCGAAAACAGGCGCGTCTTCAGCCGCTCCTCGAGAAACCGGATGTGCTGGCTGACGGCCGCCTGAGTAAGGCCAAGCTCGGCTGCCGCCGCGGTGAAATTCGACAGCCGCGCCGCGGCCTCGAAACTGCGCAGCCAGTCGAGGGGAGGCAGGGGTGAGTTTGTTCGAGCCATTAGTGTACTATGGTCATTGGCCAAAAAATGATAATTTGAATTATGCCTGTCGCGCGGCCAACATGCAATCGAAACCCTGCGGATCGGGCTGCGGGGACGCAATGGACAGGAACGGATCTCCATGCTCACCCACGCGCGGATCGGCGACGAAGGCAGAACAATCGACCTTGGCTGGAAGGACGGGTCGCGCACGCGCTTCCACGCCATGTGGCTGCGCGACAATGCGCTGGACGACAAGACGCGCAGCGCCGGCAACGGCCAACGGCTCATCACCATCCTCGACATTCCCGCCGACACCAAGATCGGCGCCGCGTCGATCAAGGGCGGCGCCCTGGAAATCAGCTTCGTGCCCGAGCAAAAAACGGTGAGTTTCCCGGCGGCATGGCTGAGCGCCAACGCCTATGATCGCGACGCAGCGCGCCAGCCCGGCTGGACAGGCGAGGACACCGTGCGATGGACCAAGGCCACCATGCAGAATTCGGTCCCGCGCGCCGGTTATTCTGCCGCCAGCGGCGACCAAGCCGTCTTGCGGCAATGGCTGTCGGCGGTGAAAGCCTATGGCTTCGCGGTGATGGACGATCTGCCCACCGAATCCGGAGCGCTTTGCAAAGTGTCCGATCTGTTCGGCTATATCAGGGAGACCAATTACGGGCGCTGGTTCGAAGTGCGCGCCGAGGTCAATCCCAGCAATCTCGCCTACACGAATCTCGGCCTCCAGGCGCACACCGACAATCCCTATCGCGACCCGGTGCCGACACTGCAGATCCTGTCCTGTATCGAAAATACGGTTGAGGGTGGCGAGTCCAGTGTCGTTGACGGGTTTGCCGTTGCGGCCGCGCTGCAGGCTGAGAACCCCGAAGGCTTCCGGCTGTTGAGTTCATGCCCGGCGCGCTTCGAATATGCCGGCTCTTCCGGCGTTCGGTTGCAGGCAAAGCGGCCGATGATCGAGCTCGGGCCCGATGGCGAGCTGATCTGCATCCGCTTCAACAACCGTTCGCTGGCGCCGACGGTCGATGTGCCGTTCGCCGACATGGAGGCTTACTACGCCGCCTATCGCCGGTTCGCAGAACTGATCGAGGATCCATCCTTCGAGGTGACCTTCAAGCTCGAAGTGGGGCAGGCTTTCATCGTCGACAACACGCGCGTCATGCATGCCCGCAAGGCGTTTTCCGGCACCGGCAAACGCTGGCTGCAGGGTTGCTATGCCGACAAGGACGGCCTGCTGTCGACGCTCGCGGCGATCGAGCACGGGTTCAAGGAGGCGGCGGAATGAGCGGCCAGGACCTGAACGCGGACACCATCGTCGAGTTCATCGCCGACATCTTCGAGCGCCGGGGTGCGGAATCCTATCTCGGTGAACCCGTCACCATGTCCGAGCACATGCTGCAGGGCGCCTGGTTCGCCGAACAGGACGGCGCGCCCGACGAACTGGTCGCGGCGGCCCTGCTGCACGACATCGGCCACTACACCAGCGAGTTCGGCACCTATTCGCCAGAGGATGTCGAAGACAAGCATCATGACGAGGCTGGTGGCGAGGTGCTGGCGCCGTTCTTTCCGCCTGTCATCGTCGAATGCGTCAGGCTGCATGTCGCGGCCAAGCGCTATCTCTGCGCCACCGACCCGACCTATTTCGGCAAGCTCTCGCAGGCCTCGGTGCATACGCTGTCGCTGCAAGGCGGACCGATGAGCGCCGAGGAGGTGGCCGAGTTCCGCAAGAACCCGTTCCACGAGGAAGCGGTCCGAGTCCGCATCTGGGATGAGAGCGGCAAGATCGCCAACATGAAGACGCGGACGTTTCGCGATTACGTGCCGCTGCTGCAGCGGGTTGTCAGCGACTTTCGCGATCGCGCCTGACGGCGGGCATAAGCTCGACACCTGTTCATATGCATGCTGGAGGCGCGGCATTCGCCGCACCTCCCTTGGTGCCTTGTCCGGTTGACTATCCCTTGTGGTGGACCTGCTGCAGCCCGTAGACCGGCGTCGCGATGCCTTCGTGCCGCGCCTTCAATTGCAGCGACAGGAATTGCGAATAGTGGCGTGACTGGTGCAAATTGCCGCCGTGGAACCACAGCGCTTCCTGTTGCGTCGGCTTCCACATGTTGCGCAACTCGCCTTCCCAAGGGCCGGGATCCTTGGTGGTGTTCGAGCCGAGGCCCCAGCATTTGCCAACCTTGTCGGCGGTTTCGCGCGATATCAGATCGGCGGCCCAGCCATTCATCGAGCCGTAGCCGGTGGCGTAGACGATGAGGTCCGCAGGCAGTTCCGATCTATCGGAGAGCAGGACCGAATGCTCCTTGATCTCTTTGACGTCGACGCCGCTCTTCAGCTTGATCGAACCATCGATGACCAGTTGCGAGGCGCCGACATCGATGTAATAGCCAGAGCCGCGCCTGAGGTACTTCATGAACAGGCCGGACTCGTCGTCGCCCCAGTCGAGCATGAAACCGGCCTTTTCCAGTCCCTTGTAGAATGCCGCGTCGCGCTTCTTCATCTCGGCATAGGCCGGAATCTGGAACTCGTGCAGGATCTTGTAGGGCAGCGAAGCAAAGATCAGGTCGGCCTTGGCCGTGGTGATGCCATTCTGCAGCGCCTGCTCCGAATAGAGCGAACCCAGGCCGATTTCCATCAACGTGTCGGATCTGGAGATGTGGGTACTCGAGCGCTGCACCATGGTGACGTCTGCACCGGCTTCCCAAAGTGCGGCTGCGATGTCGTGGGCGGAATTGTTGGAACCGATGACGACGGCCTTTTTGCCGGCATAGGCGTCGGGGCCGGGGTGCTTCGAGGAGTGATGCTGGTCGCCCTTGAAACTCTCCATGCCCTTGAACTTCGGCAGATTGGCCTTGCCGGACTGTCCGGTTGCCAGCACCAGCTGCTTGGGCCTCAGCGTGATGTCCTTGCCGTCGCGGTGCACGACGACAGTCCATTCCTTCTTCTTGTCGTCATAGGAAGCGCTCTTGGCCTCGGTCGAGGACCAGTAATTCAGCTCCATCACCTTGGTGTACATTTCCAGCCAGTCGCCGATCTTGTCCTTGGGCGAGAAGACCGGCCAGTTCCTCGGGAAATCGATATAGGGCAGATGGTCGTACCAGACCGGGTCATGCAGGCAGAGCGACTTGTAGCGTTTGCGCCAGCTGTCGCCAGCTCGCTCGTTCTTCTCGATGATGATGGTCGGGACGCCAAGCTGCCGCAGCCGCGCGCCAAGCGCGATGCCGCCCTGGCCGCCGCCGATGATGACCGTATAGGGCTGTGTCTTGAAGCCGAGCTCGGCGGCTTCCTTCTCGCGTTCTTCCTTCCATGTCGGACGGTTCTTACCAGAACCATGTTTGGCGCCCATCGGCCGCGCGAAGCCCGCCGGCTCTTCGTGACCTTTCAACTCGGTCATGGTGGTCAGCAGCGTCCAGATCTTGCCGTCCTTCAGCCTGATATGACCGAAGCCGCGCGCCACCTCCGTCTCGAAGCTGATCCAGCCCTCGATCAACCCGCCGCTCTCGGTCGCGTCCTCGCCCTTGGCGATGGCAAAGTGTGACGGCCTCGTTTTCGACAACTGACTTTTCAGCATGTCGCGGACCTGGTCGCGGCCTTCCATGGTCTTGATGTTCCAGGTGAAGGTGACGAGGTCGCGCCAGTAGCAATCCTCCTGAAAGCAATCGACCGCTTTCTCGATATCATTGGCGGCGACGGCGCCGCCGAATTGGTCGAGCAGGTCGGACAGTTTCTTGCTAGGGGCCTTGTCGAGCATCAGGTTTCCTCCCGTGAAATCCAGATCGTCATGGTGGCTCCGCCGGACTTGCCGGCCGGAAAGCCAAGTATCGGCAGAGATAGCGGCCCTCGTCACGCCCCACCATAGTTTCAAGCGGTTTCAACGGCTTATCTGAAGAGCACGATTCGGGACCCGGTTTGGGGGCGCCCTTGCGGTGGCGATGGAAGTGATGCTCCGGCGCCGTGATGTCGGGAAGGATGCGTCCGTCGCGCGATCGTGATGGTCATTTGCCGAGCCATGAAGTGTCTTCATCGCCGGCGCGATTTTTCCCGTTGACAGGCCGCCTTTCCCGCCCTTAGTGTCCGCCACCATGAAAACGGCACTCATTCTCGTAGGAAAGCGCGTGGGCAAGGCGGTGTAACCGCCGGGCGAAAACCCCCCATGCGCAAGACACAGGCTCCCTCGGGGCCTTTTTTATTGCCTGAAACACGACTAAACGACCAGCAACGCCCAAATGGCGACAGTACGGGACCAGACCGATGAGCAACGGACAGAACGAGCGGCGCGAAATGACAGGTGCCGAAATGGTGGTGCAGGCGCTGAAGGACAATGGCGTCAAGCATGTCTTCGGCTATCCGGGCGGCGCTGTCCTTCCGATCTATGACGAGATCTTTCAGCAGGACGAGGTCGAGCACATCCTGGTGCGCCACGAGCAGGGCGCGGGCCATGCGGCGGAAGGCTATGCGCGCTCGACCGGCAAGGCCGGCGTGATGCTGGTGACCTCCGGCCCCGGAGCCACCAATGCGGTGACGCCGCTGCAGGACGCGCTGATGGATTCGATTCCGCTGGTCTGCCTGACCGGGCAGGTGCCGACCTCGCTGATCGGCTCGGACGCGTTTCAGGAATGCGATACGGTCGGTATCACGCGCCCCTGCACCAAGCACAACTGGCTGGTGAAGGACGTCAACGAACTCGCCGCGACCATCCACGAGGCTTTCCATGTCGCGACCACCGGCCGCCCCGGTCCGGTCGTCGTCGACATCCCGAAGGACGTGCAGTTCGCCAAGGGATTCTACGTCCCGCCGCAGATCGCGCCGCGCACCAGCTACCAGCCCAAGGTCCAGGGTGACCTGGACAAGATCAAGGCGGCGGTCGAGCTGATGGCGGGCGCCCGGAAGCCGATCATCTATAGTGGCGGCGGTGTCATCAATTCCGGCCCGGAAGCGAGCCATCTGCTGCGCGAACTGGTCGATCTCACCGGTTTCCCGATCACCTCGACGCTGATGGGCCTCGGTGCCTATCCGGCATCGGGCAAGAACTGGATGGGCATGCTCGGCATGCACGGCACCTATGAAGCCAACATGGCCATGCATGACTGCGACGTGATGATCTGCATCGGCGCGCGTTTCGACGATCGTATCACCGGGCGGCTGACCGCCTTCTCGCCGAACTCGAAGAAGATCCACATCGACATCGATCCGTCGTCGATCAACAAGAATGTCCACACCGAGGTGCCGATCATCGGCGATGTCGGCCGGGTGCTGGAGGATATGGTGCGGCTGTGGCGGGCGAGCGCCAAGGCCGACAAGAAGGCGCTCTACCCCTGGTGGGAGCAGATCGCCAAATGGCGCGCGCGCGACTCGCTCGCCTACAAGATGAACAACGACGTGATCATGCCGCAATACGCCATCGAGCGGCTCTACGCGCTGACCAAGGATATGGACACCTACATCACCACCGAGGTCGGCCAGCACCAGATGTGGGCGGCGCAGCACTATCATTTCGAGAAGCCGAACCGCTGGATGACGTCGGGCGGGCTGGGCACGATGGGCTATGGCCTGCCGGCGGCGCTCGGCGTGCAGATCGCGCATCCCCACGCGCTGGTCATCGACATTGCCGGCGACGCTTCAGTGCAGATGACGATGCAGGAGATGAGCGCTGCCGTTCAGCACAATGCGCCGATCAAGATCTTCATCTTGAACAACCAGTATATGGGCATGGTGCGGCAGTGGCAGCAGCTGCTGCACGGCAACCGGCTGTCGCATTCCTACACTGAAGCGATGCCGGACTTCGTCAAGCTGGCCGAGGCCTATGGCGGCCACGGCATTCGCTGCGAGAAGCCGGACGAACTGGACGACGCGATCAAGGAGATGATATCGGTGAAGAAGCCGGTGCTGTTCGATTGCCGCGTGGCGACGCTCGCCAACTGCTTCCCGATGATCCCGTCCGGCAAGGCGCACAACGAGATGCTGTTGCCCGACGAGGCGACCGACGAGGCGGTGGCCAACGCAATCGACGCCAAGGGCAGGGAACTGGTGTAGCCAGCAGATACAAGGCAGGGCTGTCGCGAGAAGCCGTGCGCAAACAGAGAATTAGCTCAAGAGCTTGAAATCGAGATTCATGTCATGAACGCACAGCTACAGCCGACCGGTTCCGCCTATTTCATCGCCAAGGAAACGGAAAAGCCGGAAAACCACACGCTTTCCGTGCTGGTCGACAACGAGCCGGGCGTGCTTGCCCGGGTCATCGGCCTGTTTTCCGGGCGCGGCTACAACATCGAGAGCCTGACCGTCTCCGAGACCGAACACGAGAAGCACCTGTCGCGCATCACCATCGTGACGCGCGGCACGCCGCATGTGCTGGAGCAGATCAAGCATCAGCTCGAGCGCATCGTGCCGGTGCACCGCGTCGTCGACCTGACCGTGCGTTCGCATGAATCCGGCCAGGAGCGGCCGCTGGAGCGCGAACTGGCACTCGTCAAGGTGGCCGGCACAGGCGAGGCCCGCGTCGAGGCCCTGCGACTGGCCGACGCGTTCCGCGCCAGCGTCATCGATGCCAACACCGAGCATTTCATCTTCGAGATCACCGGCAAGGGCTCCAAGATCGACCAGTTCATTGCCATCATGAAGCCGCTCGGCCTGGTCGAAATCTGCCGCACCGGCGTGGCGGCGTTGAACCGCGGCCCGCAGGCGATGTAGGGCTTCGGCGGTTAGCGTCCCGAACCGGGGCCTAACGCCTTCGAAAAAGGGGGAGGCTCCTGGCCTCGCTGTGGGCCCGCCCGTGGCCTTTGCGCGGTCGCCGGGAAGAGACAATAATGCTGACCTATCAGGGAGGATATCATGTCGCTTGATGCATTCCTTGCCCTGCTTGTCTACGCCTTCGTGACGTCGATCACGCCCGGGCCGAACAATCTCATGCTTCTGGCATCGGGCGTGAATTTTGGCATCGTCAGATCGGTTCCGCACATGCTGGGCATCAGCATCGGTTTCCTGGTGCTGCTGGTCGCCGTGGGCCTCGGCCTCGGCGCTGTGCTGACGGCGTTCCCGGCGCTGCACACCGGATTGAAGATCGCCGGCGGCGCCTATCTGCTCTATCTTGCCTGGAAGATCGCCATGTCGCGCTCGCTTAGCGGCAAGGGCGAGGTGAAGGCGCAGCCGATGCGCTTCATCGATGCGGCGGCGTTCCAGTGGGTCAATCCCAAGGCATGGGTGATGGCGATCACCGCCATGGCCGTCTACACCAATCCGGAGCATCCGTTCCTGTCGGTGGTGTTGATCGCCGTGGCCTTCACCATCGTCAATTTGCCGAGTGTCTCGGTGTGGGCGGGTTTCGGCACTGCGCTGCGCGGTTTCCTGTCGGACCCGGTGCGGCTGAAATGGTTCAACATCGCAATGGGCGTGCTGCTGGCGGTGACGCTTTGGCCGATGCTTAGATAGGCCTGGGGCGCACCATCTGATCGTCGAGAGACAGGATCCGGAGTCTCGGCGTACCGTCCGGATCGGGAGCCATGCCGCATTGCACATCCATTGTGCAGTGCACATTAAATCTTCGTAATGCCGTCTTTTGGCCCTTTTCCGACAAAGGCGTGTCCTATCTATTCGGCGAAATCGCGGCAACGGGCCGTGATTTGCGCTAGAATAGAACCATCGGACCACGACGTGTCGGGTGGAGAGAGCCTTTGACCATGCGTGGAAAAGTCGTTCTTTCGTTGCTTGCCGTCGCTTGCCTGGGCGCGGCGGGGTGGCTTTATCTTTCGCCTGATGCGCTGGGCAAGGTTCAACAGCTGTTCGGCGCAAAGCAGGTGGCCGCGTCGGACAAATCGGCTGCGGGTTCGGACAAGAAAGGCGCCAGCGCGGCGCGCTCGGCCTCCATCCTCTCGGCCGTCGCCTCGACCGCCGATTTCCCGATCCGGCGTTACGCGATCGGCTTCGTCTCCTCTCCCGCCGTCGTCAATATCAATGCGCGTGTGTCCAGCCAGATCGTATCGATCGACGTCAAGGACGGGCAGATGGTGAAGACCGGTTCTGTTCTGTTCTCGCTCGATGATCGCGCGCTGAAGGCGCAGCTTGCCAAGGACCAGGCGACGCTCGCCAAGGACCAGGCGATGCTCGCCAGCTCGCAGTCCGATCTCCAGCGCGCCAAGGATCTGGTCGCCAAGCAGGCTGGCACACAACAGACCTACGACCAGGCCGTCGCTGCGGCGAAGGCTGCCGCGGCGACTGTCGATGCCGACAAGGCGACAATCGACGCCGACAATGTCCAGCTTGGCTTTGCCACCATCACGGCGCCGATTTCCGGCAGGCTGGGCGCTGTCAGCGTCGCCGTTGGTGACCTCGTCACCGTCAGCAACGGCAACAGCAGCACGGCGACGCCGCTTGTCACCATCACCCAGATGGATCCGCTGCAGGTGAACTTCAATCTGCCTGAAAGCAACCTGGCGCTGTTGCACAAGGCGCTTGCCAATCCGCAGCAAGGGGCGGTCACCCTTACCAAGGACGGTGATCCAACGCCGATCGGCAAGGGCACGCTCGATTTCGTCGATTCCAGCGTCGACACCGCGTCGGGCACGATTGCCACGCGGGCGAGTGTGCCGAACACCGATCTTTCGCTGTGGCCGGGCCAGTATGTGAATGTCGTGCTCGACGCAGGCATCATGCCGCAGATGACATCGGTTCCGACGGTCGCGGTGCAGCCCAGCCAGAAGGGGCCGTTCGTCTATGTGGTCAAGCCGGACAACACCGTCGAGATGCGGCCGGTGCAAGTGGCGCTGACCGAAGGCGAGAACAGCGCCATCAGCCAGGGGCTGAAAAGCGGTGAGAAGGTTGTCACCGAAGGCCAGACAAGGCTGAAGGACGGCGCCGCCGTGCATGAAGGCAAGGCCACGGCGAGTGCTGCCGCGCCCAAGGTGGCCGAGGCGACCAATGCCGGCGAGGCTGCCCAATGATTTCCGAATTCTGCATTCGCAGGCCCGTCGCCACCCTTCTGATGTCGTTCGCCCTCGTGCTGGGCGGACTGTTTGCGTACAAGTTCCTGCCGGTGGCGGCACTGCCCAGCGCCGAATTCCCGGTGGTCAACGTCTCGGCTTCGCTGCCCGGCGCCTCGCCGGAAACCATGGCGACATCGGTGGCGACGCCGCTGATCAAGCAGTTCGCCACCATCGCCGGCATCGATTCGATCTCGACTACGAACTCGCTTGGCCAAACCTCGATCGCCATCCAGTTCGTGCTCAACCGCGACATCGACGCAGCCGCCGCCGATGTGCAGGCGGCGATCGCGCGCACGCAGAAATCATTGCCGCCGCAGATGACGGCGCCACCGAGCTATCGCAAGGTCAATCCGGCCGACGCGCCGATCCTTTTGATGTCGCTGGTCAGCGACACGATTCCGCTGACCGATCTCGATGCTTTCGCTGAAAACGTCATCTCGCCGTCGCTGTCGACCATCGACGGGGTGGCGCAGGTCTCGATCTTCGGCCAACAGAAATACGCGGTGCGCATCCAGATCGATCCGACCGCGCTTGCCGCGCGCGGCATCTCGATCGACCAGCTGCAGACGGCGGTCGCCTCGGCCAACAGCAACACGCCGCTCGGCGTGCTCCAGAACGACAAGCAGCAGCTCACCATCACCGCCAACACGCAGCTCAACGACGCCGCTGGCTTCTCCAACATCATCATCGCCACCAAGAACGGTCACCCGGTACGGCTGGGCGAGGTGACCCGCGTCGTCGATTCGGTGCAGACGACCACGACCGCAAGTTGGTACGATGGTACCCGCGCGATCATCATGGCGGTGCAGCGTCAGCCCGATGCCAACACCGTCGACGTCGTCGACAAGGTCAAGGCGATGCTGCCGTCCTTCAAGGACCAGATGCCGGCCGCCGCCGACATCAAGCTGCTCAACGACCGCTCGAGTTCGATCCGCCAGGCCGTCAGCGACGTGCAGTTCACGCTGCTGCTCACCATTGCCCTGGTGATCATGGTGATCTTCGTGTTCCTGCGCCGGGTGACGGCGACTATCATCCCGGCCGTGGCGGTGCCGATCTCGCTGATCGCCACGCTCGGCGCGATGTTCCTGTTCGGCTTTTCCATCGACAACATCTCGCTGATGGGCCTGACGCTTGCGGTGGGCCTCGTCGTCGACGACGCCATCGTGATGCTGGAGAACATCTTCCGTCATATGGAGGAGGATGGGCTGTCGGCCTTCGATGCGTCGCTGAAGGGGGCGCGCGAAATCGGCTTCACCATCATCTCGATCTCGATCTCGCTGGTGGCGGTGTTCATCCCGGTGCTGCTGATGGGCGGCGTCATCGGGCGCATCTTCAACGAGTTCGCCGTCGTGGTGACGGTCGCCATCCTGGCGTCGATGTTCGTGTCGCTGACACTGACGCCGATGCTGTGCTCGCGGCTGCTGTCGGTGACCAAGGCCGACCGCGACAAGCATGGTGCCGGCCATAAGCAGGACCTCGTCACACGCAGCTACGACCGGGTCTTGAGCTTCTGCCTGCGGCACACCTTCCTGGTGTTCCTCGTCTTCGTCGGAACCGCGGCAGCGTCGGTGTGGCTGATCCAGATCTCGCCGAAGGGCTTCTTCCCGCAGGAGGATATCGGCCAGATATCGGTGACCACCATCGCGCGACAGGACATTTCGTTTGACGCCATGGTGAAGCTGCAAGGGCAGGTGGCCAACGTCTTTTCCCATTCGCCCTATGTTTCGCATGTGGCATGGTCGGCAGGCAGCGGCAACAATGCGCTGAACCAGGGCCAGCTCTACGTTCAGTTGAAGGACAAGAGCCAACGCCCGAATATCGAGAAGGTGCAGTCGGATCTGCGCAAGCAACTGGCCAATGTGCCGGGTATCGAGACCTACATGCAGCCGGTGCAGAACCTGAGGCTGGGTTCGCGCTCGTCGGCCAGCGCCTACCAGCTCGTGGTTCAGGGCCTCGATACCGGCCAGACCGATATCTGGGCGCAGAAGATGAATGACGCGATGGCGGCCGACCATGCGACCTTCACCGATGTCACCAGCGACCTGCAGAACAATGCGCTGCAGGCGACGCTGGTGGTGGATCGCGACAAGGCCGCCCAGCTCGGCATCGATACCGACACGCTGCGCTCCGCCCTCTATGGCGGGTTCGGCACCGACCAGGTTTCGACAATCTTCGGCTCGGCCGACAGCTACGAAGTCATTACCGAGCTCGATCCCAAGATCGAATGGTCGCCCGAGCGGATGCTCGCCATCCAGATGAAGACGGCGAGCGGCAGCCTGGTTCCGCTCGGCGCCTTCGCCCGCGTCGATCGCACGGCCGGCGCCCTGACCGTCAACCAACTCGGCCAGCTTCCGGCGGTGACGATCTCCTACAACCTGCCGCAGGGCGTGGCGCTGGGTGACAGCGTAACGCGCATCAACGCGCTCAAAGAGCAGATCGGCATGCCGACGGCGATCTCGACGACCTTTGCCGGCACGGCCAAGACCTTCCAGGATTCGCTGGCCAACCAGGGTCTTCTGGTCGGCGGCGCGATCCTGACCATCTATATCGTGCTCGGCATCCTGTATGAGAGCTTCATCCACCCGCTCACAATCCTCACCGGCCTGCCGTCGGCCGTGCTCGGGGCGGTCGTTGCCTTGCGCTTCGCCGGTATGGACCTGTCTGTCATCGCGGTGATCGGCATCCTGATGCTGATCGGCATCGTCAAGAAGAACGGCATCATGATGGTCGACGTCGCGCTCGAACTGCGACGAGAAGGCATGTCCGCCAAGGAGTCCATCCACAAGGCGTGCCTGATGCGTTTCAGGCCGATCATGATGACGACGCTGGCGGCACTGATGGGCACGTTTCCGATTGCGCTCGGCACCGGCGCTAGCGCCGAGCTGCGCCAGCCGTTGGGCGTTGCCGTTGTCGGCGGCCTGCTGGCTTCGCAGGCGTTGACCTTGTTCGTGACACCGGTGATCTACGTCTACATGGAGAATTTCTCGGGCTGGCTGGTCGGGCTTTGGTCGAAGCGCAAGGGCGAGCCGGACCCGGTCGAAAATGTCGACCAGCTCTCGTTGTTCAAGGCCAGGGAAGAAGCGCTGTCCGAACCGCAGCGGGCGGCCGCCGAATAATGCAGGCCGCCTGAAGGCGGGCGTTGGACCAAGCCGTCGTGCTTGCAGCGGCATGATCGGGACCGTATTTTGCGGCCATGTCACACGATCATGACCACGACAACGAACTCGATCCGTTTGCCGCCCGCGTGCGTGCACTGGAAACCATCCTCACCCAGAAGGGGCTGATCGATCCGGCCGCGATCGACGTCATCGTCGATACCTACGAGACGAAAATCGGCCCGCGCAACGGCGCCAGGGTGGTGGCGAAAGCCTGGAGCGATCCAGCCTATGCCGACTGGCTGAAGCGCGACGCGACGGCGGCGATCGCATCGCTAAGCTACACTGGCCGGCAAGGCGAGCACATGCAGGCTGTCTTCAACACCGAGGACACGCACAATCTCGTCGTCTGCACGCTGTGCTCCTGCTATCCGTGGTCGGTGCTCGGCCTGCCGCCGGTCTGGTACAAGGCGCCGCCCTATCGTTCGCGCGCCGTGATCGATCCGCGTGGAGTGCTGGAAGAGTTCGGGCTGACGCTGCCGGCGGACAAGAAGATCCGCGTCTGGGATTCCACTGCCGAACTGCGCTATCTCGTCGTGCCGATGCGGCCCGAGGGTACCGAGGGCTGGAGCGAGGAACAGCTGGCGGAGCTGGTGAGCCGCGACGCGATGATCGGCACCGGCCTGGCGAGACAGCCGGCATGAATGGGCCGCAGGATCTTGGCGGGCAGATGGGATTCGGCCCGGTCGCGCCCGAAAAGGACGAACCCTATTTCCACACCGCATGGGAAAGGCGGGCGCTCGGTGTGACGCTGACTGCCGGCGCCATGGGCGCGTGGAACATCGACGAGAGCCGGCACGCGCGGGAATCGCTGCATCCCGCCGATTATTATACCTCCAGCTACTACGAGATCTGGATCAAGGCGCTGGAGGTATTGCTGAAGCGCCACGGCTTCGTCAGCGAGCGGGATCTCGCTGCCGGCAAGCCCGTCGATCCGGCAGCGGCGCCGAAAAGGGTGCTGAAGGCCGAAAACGTGCCGGCCGTGCTGGCCAAGGGCGGGCCTTGCGACCGGCCGGTTGCGACGCCGGCGCGGTTCAAAGCCGGAGATCCCGTGCGGACCAAGAACTTCAACCCAACCGGCCACACGCGGCTGCCGCGCTACGCACGCGGCAAGCATGGAACGATCGAAGCTGTGCGCGATGGCTTTGTCTTCCCGGACAGCAATGCGCATGGGGACGGCGAAAACCCGCAATGGGTTTACACGGTGGTTTTCGAAGGATCGGAAATCTGGGGCGAGGGGGCCGATCCGACGCTTGTTGTGTCGATCGACGCCTGGGAGAGCTATCTTGAGCCGGCGTGACACGGATATGGCCGAGCTGCCACCGGGCATCGATGCCCCGGTGTTTGCCGAGCCATGGCAGGCCGAAGCCTTCGCCATGACGGTGGCGCTGCACGACAAGGGTCTGTTCTCGTGGACTGAGTGGGCGCAGGCGCTGTCGAGCGAAGTGAAGAAGCCCGGTGCTGCTGCCGACGGCCACGACTATTACGAACATTGGTTGGCGGCGCTGGAAAGCCTGCTGGCCGCCAAGGGTGTCGCGGGCAAAAGCGATGTCGACACGATCGCCGCCGCCTGGGAACGCGCCGCGCATGCGACCCCGCACGGCAAGCCGATCTTGCTAGAGAACGATCCGGGGCCCTGACAATAAGGTACGGCCTAAACGGCATCATTCGGCCAATCTAGACTTCCTTTATGCTGCTCTGGATTTCGCTGCCCGTCCGGTTGTAAATATTGACGCTTCAGGCGACATTATTGCCATGATGGAAATCGCTTCAGCGCCCTGGCCTTTACTGGAAATTGCGATCGAGCCGAAGTCGGAGGCCGATGAAGAAAAGCTGCGCATCGCCTTGTCGAGCCTTGCGGATGAGGATCTCGGCTTCCGCTTCACATGGGACGAGGAAGCTGGGCAAACAATTGTCTCCGGCAACGCCGAGCTTCAGCTTGATCTTATCATCCATCGCTTGGTCAACGAGTTCGAGGTCGCCCTGAATATCAGTGCTCCGGATGTGGCCTATCGCGAGACGATCACCCGCAAGCACGAACAGGATTACACGCACAAGAAGCAGTCACATGGGATGGGTCAGTTTGCCCGCGTGAAGCTGCTGTTCGAGCCGAATGGGCACGATCCGGAGTTCGTGTTTGTGTCGCGGATTCCCAATGGCGCGGTTCGCGATGAGCATGCCGTCGGCGTCGAAAAAGGAGTGCGCAGTGCCCTGGTCTCCGGCCCCTTTGCCGGTTCTCCGATGATCGGGGTGAAGGCGACGTTGGTCGATGGCGCCTTTCATCAAACCGACTCCTCGGCTTTGGCCTTCGAGATCGCCGGTCGTGCCTGTTTCAGGGAAGCCGCGCCCAGGCTTGGCGTGCAACTGCTCGAGCCGATCACGGAGGTCGAGGTGGTCACGCCGGAATATTCTGTCCGCGGCATAGTCAGCGATTTGAAGGGCCGTCGCGGCAGAATTCAGGGTCAGGAAGGCCTGGGGACCGACATCAAGATCGACGCGTTGGTGCCGCTTACCAACATGTTCAAGCTGGAGGATACGCTGCGGTTGCTTTCGAAAGGGCAGGCGCGTTTGAGTGTCCGCTATTTCGGATACGCCCCCGTTCCGGGGCCGTTTCCAGACGACGAACCGCCGCCCGCAGTGGCTGCCTACGGCTGACAGTTTTTCACCGAGGCCAGATTTCGGACCGAAAGAAGGGATCTGTTCCCTTTACGTTCTTGTTTTTGACTGATAGCTTCATTCCGTTGTAGGCGCTGCGTTCGCCGCCGACTGCGGCAGATATGCCGGCGGCCAAGCTTGTCTTTCTCTCGCGAATCCGGTCTGTCGAACCGATGGAATTCTCCCCCCAACAGGACGAGGCTCTGAAAGCGGTGGCGCGCTGGCTCAAGGAGGGCCGGCCCCAGATTTTTCGGCTGTTCGGCTATGCTGGCACCGGCAAGACGACGCTGGCGCGTTATTTCGCCGAACATGTCGACGGCCAGGTGCAGTTCGCCGCCTTCACCGGCAAGGCGGCACAGGTGCTGCGCTCGAAAGGCGCGGTCAATGCGCGCACCATCCATTCGCTGATCTACAGGCCGAAAGGCGAGGAATCGGTGTCCGACGAAGTCACCGGCAAGACCTCGATGTCGCCGACCTTTTCGCTCAACCGGCAGAGCCCGATCTCGCGGGCCAAACTGGTCGTCATCGACGAATGCTCGATGGTCGACGAACAGCTTGGCCGCGACCTGATGAGTTTCGGCACGCCGATCCTGGTGCTCGGCGACCCCGGCCAGTTGCCGCCGATCTCGGGTGGCGGCTTCTTCACCGACCACGAGCCGGATTTCCTGCTCACCGAAATCCACCGGCAGGCGCGCGACAACCCGATCCTGCGGCTGGCGCTCGATGTGCGCGAGGGCCGCGAGTTCATGCGTGGCGACTACGGCACGGCGCAGGTGATCGGCAAGGAAGATGTTACCCAGGACCTGGTGCTCAGGGCGGACCAGGTGCTGGTCGGCACCAACCGCACGCGGCGGCGCTACAATCAGCGGCTGCGCGAACTCAAAGGCTTCAATGCCGATTATCCGCAGGCCGGCGACAAGCTGGTCTGCCTGCGCAACGATCCGGCCAAAGGGCTGCTCAACGGCTCGCTGTGGAAGGTGATGACCTCGTCGCGCGAGACGGTGAAGCCCGGCATCAATCTGCTGGTTTCTCCCGAAGAGGACGATCCGGACCGCGGCGTCGCCAAGATCAAGCTGCTCAAGGCGGCCTTCGAGGACCCGGATGCCGACATCCCCTGGCAGCAGAAGAAGCGCTTCGACGATTTCGACTATGGCTACGCGCTGACCGTGCACAAGGCACAGGGCTCGCAGTGGAACGAGATTGTGCTGTTCGATGAAAGCTGGGCCTTCAAGGAAACCCGCCAGCGCTGGCTCTACACCGCCATAACGCGGGCGGCCGAGCGGCTGACGATCGTCAGGTAGGGGCGCCGGATGCTGTTGCCCCGATAGGCTGTGCGGCAAGCCACTGCCAGGCGGCAGCCTCGTCCTCCGCCTTGAAATGCCTGATTTCGATGGGCGGTGAGGACGGCAGAAAGCGTTGAGCGTCCGCTATCCAGTCCGGTTTGCCGATCGTCGCGCAACGGCCGACATGTTCCAATGCATGGATGGCGCCCTGCTTCAGGGTTTCGTCCGCGATATGGGTCCAGTCGACGCCATCATGGTCGACGAGGCGCACCAGCACATCGATGCGCGGGTGAAGGGCGTAGGCAGCCTCCATCAGCCCGAAAAGGTTTTCGCCATCGGCAGCAGAGACGTGCCCGACGACGTCGATGGCGAAAAGGTCGTCACGGCTGGTCTCGAGACGGCGGATCGCCGGTACGGTATCGAGAAAATTCATGGGCGGTTCCTTTCCCGGGCTCGTTCGTCAGCCTTGGAACACCCGAAACCCCCAGTCTGTTCCCACCAAAGGCATTACTGTTCCCGTTAAAGGCATTATAGGTGGCGCATCGAATGATTTTTGAGGCCGCCCGCATGCCCGCAAAGCTCTCCGTCAACCTCAATGCCATCGCCATGCTGCGCAACCGGCGCGACTTGCCGTGGCCCAGCGTCACCGGCCTAGGCCGCATTGCGCTCGCGGCCGGGGCGCATGGGCTGACGGTGCATCCGCGCCCCGACGAGCGGCACACAAGACGCTCCGATCTGCCCGCGATACGGTCGCTGATCGACGACGAGTTTCCGCGCGCGGAATTCAACATCGAGGGCTATCCGACCGAGGATTTCCTGCTGCTTGTGGAAAAGCATCAGCCCGAACAGGTGACGCTGGTGCCGGACGATCCGGCCCAGGCGACATCGGACCATGGCTGGAACTTCGCGACCCAGGCCGCGTTCCTCACTCCGATCGTCAAGCGTCTGAAGAAGGGGGGCTTTCGCGTGTCGCTGTTTTCCGATCCGGACCCCGATTGCGTGGCGGCCGCACACGACACCGGCGCCGACCGCATCGAGCTCTATACGGGTCCCTACGGCAGCTATCATTCCGATTCCGCCAAGGCGGCCAAGGAGCTGGAAAGACTGGGAAAAACCGCCGACGCCGCCTTTGCTGCCGGGCTTCAGGTCAATGCCGGGCACGATCTGGTGGTCAGCAACCTGCCGGCACTTGCCAGGCGCATTCCGGCATTGGCCGAAGTGTCGATCGGACACGGGTTGACAGCCGACGCGTTGGAGTATGGCATGGCCGGCACGGTGGGTCGGTTCCTCAAGGCCTGCGGATGGTAGCGATGGCAGCCTCGCGTGGCAGGCATGGCAGCCATTACGCGACGGCACTTGATATTGCATTGCAGCAAGCGTAGAGCACCGCGCGCTTATCGGAGTGTCGCCCATGGCCCTTACCAATGCTGGTAGTGAGGCAGAACCCGTCGAACAATCGAGCCATCCAGAAGTCGAACAGCACAGCACCAAGGTTCTGATGCTGGGCGCGCTCGGTGTGGTCTACGGCGATATCGGTACCAGCCCGATCTACGCCTTCCGTGAGGCATTGCACGCCTCGTCCGGCGGCAATGTCGCCGACCGTGGCGACATCCTTGGCGTGCTGTCGCTGATTATCTGGTCGCTCACGATTACGGTCACAGTAAAATATATCATGTTCGTGCTGCGCGCCGACAATCGCGGCGAGGGCGGCGTGCTGTCGCTGATGGCCCTGGCGCGCGGCAGCTTCCCGACGCGCTCGGCGATCATTCTCGCTATCGGCATCGTCGGTGCCTCGCTGTTTTTCGGCGATGCCGTCATCACGCCGGCTATCTCGGTCCTTTCGGCGGTCGAGGGCATGAATGTCGTCACGCCTGCTTTCCAGCCCTATGTGGTGCCGCTGACATTGGTTATTCTTGCCATGGTGTTCGCGGTGCAGCGGTTCGGCACGGGTGGTGTCGGCTTGGTGTTCGGCCCGGTTACCGCCGTGTGGTTCCTCGCCATTGGCCTTTCAGGCCTCAATCACATCATCGCCGATCCGGAAATCCTGTGGGCAATCAGTCCCCACTATATCGTCGCCTTCCTGATCAATTCGCCCGACGTTGCCTTCGTCACCGTCGGCGCCGTCTTCCTCGCCGTCACCGGCGCCGAGGCGCTCTATGCCGATCTCGGCCATTTCGGCCGCAAGCCGATCGTGCTCGCCTGGCTGGCGATCGTGTTTCCCTGCCTGCTGCTCAACTATGCCGGGCAGGGCGCCTTCGTGCTGGCCAATGGCGGGGTCGTCGGCCATCCATTCTTCGAGATGAATGGGGGTTGGACGCTGATCCCGATGGTCGTGCTGGCGACCGCCGCGACGGTCATCGCCAGCCAGGCGGTGATATCAGGCGCCTTTTCGCTGACCAGGCAGGCGGTGCAGCTCAACATGCTGCCGCGCCTGGAAATACTCCACACGTCGGAGAAACAGTCCGGCCAAATCTACATGCCGCGCGTCAATCTCCTGCTGGCGCTGGTGGTGATGATGCTGGTCGTCGGCTTCGGCGAATCCAGCAGGCTGGCCTCCGCCTATGGCATCTCGGTGACCGGCAACATGCTGGTGACGACGACCCTGCTCTTCGTCATCATGATGCGTATCTGGAAATGGAACCTCTGGCCGGCAGTCGCCCTGACGTCGTTGTTTGCCTTCATCGATATCGGCTTCTTTGCCTCCAACATCGTCAAGGTGTTCGAGGGCGGTTGGGCCTCGCTGGCGGTGGCCTTCGCGGTCATCATGGCCATGTGGACCTGGGTGCGCGGCAGCCGCTATCTGTTCGACAAGACCCGCCGCAACGAGATCCCGCTCGATTTCCTCGCCGGCAATCTGTTGAAGAAAAAGCCGCAGCTGGTGTCCGGCACCGCCGTGTTCCTGACCAGCGATCCGCTCAGCGCGCCAACCGCGCTGATGCACAGCCTGAAGCACTACAAGGTGCTGCATGAGCAGAACGTCATCCTTTCGGTGGTGACGGCGCCGCAGCCGGTGGTGCCCGACAGCGACCGGGTCAAGATGGAGACGGTCAACGAGCTGTTCATGCGGGTGACGCTGACCTTCGGCTACATGGAGCAGCCCAACATCCCGCGCGCGCTGGCGATCTGCCGCAAGCAGGGTTGGAAGTTCGACATCATGACGACTTCGTTCTTCCTGTCGCGTCGTTCGCTTAAGGCCTCGCCCAATTCCGGCATGCCGCTGTGGCAGGATCGGTTGTTTATCGGCCTGGCGCGTACGGCGGCCGATGCGACGGAGTATTTCCAGATCCCGACCGGACGCGTGGTGGAGATCGGAACGCAGGTGGCGATCTGACGGGCTCGAACGCGTAGACTTCAACAGTTGCGGAGGCGGGCATGAGCGGCGAATTGGTGCTTGTCACCGGCGGATCGGGCTTCCTCGGTGCTCACTGCATTGCCGAACTGCTGAACGCCGGGTATCGCGTGCGCACGACAGTGCGCTCCGCCAAGCGTGAAGCCGATGTTCTGGCCATGCTCAAGGCTGGTGGCACTGAACCGGGCGACAGGCTCTCCTTTGCAATCGCCGATCTCATGAGCGACGCGGGCTGGCCACAAGCCGTTGCTGGCTGCGACTACGTCCTGCATGTGGCCTCGCCATTCCCGCCCGGGGTGCCGAAGCATGAAGACGAGCTGATCATTCCGGCTCGTGAGGGCGCGTTACGGGTGCTGCGGGCCGCACGAGACGCCCATGTCAGACGCGTCGTGCTGACCTCATCCTTCGCGGCGATCGGTTACGGCAAGATGCCGCCCGGAGGCCAGCCGTTCACCGAGGAGAGCTGGACCGATCCTACGGCCAAGGTCAGTGCCTATGTGAAGTCGAAGACCTTGGCCGAACGCGCTGCCTGGGATTTCGTGGCCACCGAGGGTGGCAAGCTGGAGCTGGCCGTCGTCAATCCGGTCGGTATCTTCGGGCCGGTTCTCGGGTCCGACCATTCCACCTCCACCGAATTTGTCCAACGTATGATGAACGGCGCCATGCCCGGGCTGCCACGCCTGTCCTTCGGCGTCGTCGACGCACGCGACGTGGCGGATCTGCATGTGCGTGCCATGACCAATCCCGCCGCCAAGGGCGAGCGGTTCCTGGCCATCGCCGGCGATTTCATGACGGTGCGGGAGATCGCCCAGACTTTGAAAACGCGATTGGGCGATGCGGCGGCGCGCATCTCGACCAGGCAGCTTCCCGATTGGCTGGTACGGATCGTGGGCCTGTTCAACGGGGAAGCCGCACAGCTCGCGCCGGAACTGGGTAAAGTCAAGAATGCCACCAACGCCAAGGCGGTGCGCATGCTCGGCTGGTCGCCGCGATCGCGCGAAGACGCTCTGGCTGCGACCGGCGAAAGCCTGATCCGGCTCGGGCTGCTCAAGACATCGCAATAACGGTGCCGAAAGCCAGGTATTTCGGCTTCCGGCACCGCGGGCCGTCAACCAACCAGGGCGGCCTTGTTCGCCTCGAGGAACTGCTTCAACGTCTTTGGCGTCCTGCCTGAAAGCGTCTCGATCGCGTCGGTCACCATGGCGATGCGGCCGGAGCGCGTGTTGACGTCGAAGGAGACGACGACATCAGCGAAATCCTCTGGCACGCCTGCCGCCTTTACACCTTCGGTAAGCGCCTCATCCGGAACCTGAATAACTTCCAGCGGCTTGCCGGTAACCTCGCTTACCAGGGCCGCGATCTCTGCCGTGGTGTAGGCATTCGGACCGGTCAAGGTGTAGGTCCTGCTCTCGGTCGAGCCGGAAGCAAGGCCGGCGGCGATCGCTGCTGCCATGTCATCGCGTGCGCCATGCGCAATGCGGCCGTCGCCGGCGGACGTGTACCAGTGTCCCGAGGCGATCGCGTGCGGCAGGGCCATGAACAGGTTCTCCTGGTACCAGCCGTTGCGGAAGATCGTGTAGGGGATGCCGCTCGCCTTGATCGCCTGCTCGGTGCTGAAGTGATCATTGGCAAACAGCACCGGCGATACCGGTTCTGGATTGGGCATCGAGGTGTAGAACAGGTGCGAAACGCCGGCGTTTTTGGCTGCGGCGACTGCATTCTCGTGCTGCTTCAGGCGCCTGCCGCTTTTTAGATCGAGATCGCCGGTCGAAATGATCAGCACCTTGTCGGCGCCCTTGAATGCGGTTTCCAGCGAGGCCACGTCGTTGAAATCGGCGGCCCTGACAACGACGCCGCGTGCGGCCAAATCGGCTACGCTTTCCGGATTGCGGGTTGTGGCGATGATGCTTGCAGGTGGAACTTTGTGCGTGTCCAGGAGATAGCGGATGACGCCGCGGCCGAGCTGGCCGGAGGCGCCGGTGACGAGAAGGGTTTCGGTCATGGAAGGGTCCTGACATTGCGCCGCTAGGGCGGTTCGAGTGTCGGTCTCAAAAAGAGACCAGCACTAAAATAGGAATTGACCCGGTGCCGTAAAGAAGGCAGTTTTTCGGGAGGTAGGCACAGGCAGGGAACCAGCCATGGACGGCAAGATCATCAATCTGAAATCGAAGATGGAGATCTACAAGGCGATCTCAGGCGGCGGCAATATTGCCAATTGTCCGGTTCGTGATGTCATCCAGGGCGTTAGCGGCAAATGGAGATCGCTGCTGATGATGGCCTTGGCTGAAAAACCCTATCGCTTCGGCGAGTTGAGGCGCCTTGTGCCCGACATTTCGCAGCGCATGCTGACCCAGACGCTGTACGATCTTCAGCGCGACGGCTATGTGCATCGCGAAGTGTTCCCGACCAAACCACCGAGCGTCGAATACAGCCTGACCGATCTCGGGCGCTCCATGTTCGGCGCCTTTCATCAATTGATTCTGTGGGCCGAACTCAACCATGATGCGGTGCGCGCAGCGCGCGCCGATTTTGACGCCGCTCAGGCGTGAGCCGGAAAAAGCCCGGAGCCGCAACTTGATTTCGTCCGGCCGCTGAAGGATTGTCCCGGCCATTCGGCTTTGGGGGCATCGGCATTTCCTACGACATCGCAATTGCCGGCGCCGGGCCGGCGGGACTGGCCATGGCGCTCTATCTCAAGCGTGCCGGGCATCGGGTCACTGTCTTCGAGCGCTTCGACGAGCCGAAGCCGGTCGGCTCCGGGCTGATCCTGCAGCCGACCGGGCTGACGGTGCTGGCCGATCTTGGTCTGCTCGACGACATACTGGCACTGGGCAGCCGCATCGACCGTCTGCACGGCGCCGACGCCCGCAGCGGCCGCACCGTGCTCGACGTCCGCTATGATGCGCAACGCGGTGGCCGCTTCGGGCTCGCGGTGCATCGGGCAGCCTTGTTCGGCGTGCTCTTTCGCGATGCGCAGCGCGAGGCGATCGCCATCGAGACCGGGGTTGAAGTCGAGGCGCTGGAGACCGGCGAACGGACGACGCTGATCTGTGGCAACGGACGAAGGGCGGGGCCGTTCGACCTAGTCGTCGACGCCAGCGGTTCGCGCTCGAAACTGCGACGCAGTGTAAGCGCTCCATGCGAGCCGAGGCCATTGACCTATGGTGCGTTCTGGGCCTCGCTCGGTTGGCGCGGCGAAGGTTTTGACGAGCATGCGCTGCTGCAGCGCTACGACAAAGCGAGCGTGATGATCGGCGTGCTGCCGATCGGTCGGCCGGAGCCGGGGGCTGAAAAGATGGCGGCATTCTTCTGGAGCCTGAAGCCGTCGGATGCAGATGAGGTGCGCGCCCGGGGCCTGGACGCCTGGAAGGAGAGAGTGGTCCGGCTGTGGCCCGAGAGCGAAGCGTACACCAGCCAGATCGACAGTTTCGACCAGCTCTCGCTGGCACGCTATGGCCACCACACGATGAAGCGACCGGTTGGGCGGCGGCTGGCCATCATCGGTGACGCGGCGCACTCGACCAGCCCGCAGCTCGGGCAAGGGGCCAACATGGCGCTGCTCGACGCCGCGGCGCTCAGCCATGCGCTGGCGCGGACTGACAATGTCGAGGCAGCACTTGAAGCCTATGCGAAGGCGCGGCGCTGGCATGTCCGCGTCTTCCAGGCACTGTCGCTGGCATTCACGCCATTCTACCAGTCGGATTCGGTGGCGCTGCCCTTCATCCGCGACAGGCTGGTGGCGACGGTGGCAAAAATCCCGCCGGCGCCGCAGTTCCTTGCCTCGATGGTGGCCGGCACGGTGATCGATCCGTTCAAGCGCATCGGGCTGACGGAGGCGCGGTGGGATTTCGGACAAAATCCGGGTCATGATACGACCGCATCATAGAGCTTTTCGCCTCAGACCGATCCGCATGAACGCTGTCATGTCCATAGTCCGAAAATCGCGAGGCCTGATGCAGGTCGTTGCGTCTGTCCTGGCCACGTCGGTCGTGGTGCTGCCCTTGCCGTCGGCGCAAGCCCAGACGCCAGGCCAGGCCGGTCAGCAGGCTCCAGCAGATAGCGAAGCGGCGCTGAAGGCCCGGATCGATGCGGCCTACAAGCTGATGATGGAGGCGGGGCGCTTTGATGAAGGTTATGCGCAGTTGCGGGCAGCATTGCTCGATGCGGCCAGAAGCGACCTCTACGAATTTACGGTCGAGAGCTACTCGAACGCCGGTGCGACGTTCCTCAACAACCAGATTCTCGACAACGCCGAGGAGATTTTTGCCGAAGGCCTGAAAACCAGGGCGATGCAGCAGGATGTCGCCAAGCGCGCCGATTTCTATCTCAACTACGCGATGCTGAAGCAGGCCGAGAAAGACTACCAGGGCTTCGTTTCGATGTGCGCTACGGCAACCAATCTCTACGCCCACTACCATGGCACGGAATCCCAGGAACTCATGTATGCCAACGATGTGCTGGCGACAGGGATCGCCGCATTCGGTCAAATCGCTGCGGCGATCAATGTTGACCAGCGCAATCTGGAGATTGCGGAGCGGGTGCTTGGTCAGGATGATCGCTTCACCTGGAAACTGCAGAACAATCTGGCCGATATGCTGCGCCAGATGGGCGCGCCAACCCGCGCCTTGCAGTATGATCTGAACGTGATTGAGAAGCGCATCGGCTACTACGGGCCAAATCATTTCAATGTTCTGGTCAGCGCCAACAACACGGCTCAGGACTATCTCGACCTCGCCAAGTACGACGAGGCCTTGCGCTATTTCCAGCAGGACCGGGACATTGCCGTCGTTCTCAAGCAGGAAGGCAATCTGGTCGAGCAGGCCGATGCGTGGCTGCTCTACACCAGGGCGCTCTCGGGTGCACAGCCGCTCGACGCGCCGACGCTCGCACGCTTGCTGCCGCTGACCAACGACGCGAGTTATCCCGAGATATTGGCAATCAAGATCGCCAACCTGCTCGCCGCGCATTTCGCCGCCATGGGCGATACCGAAAACAGCATGAACCAACTCGATCGGGCCCATAGCATCGCCGGATCGACATACGGCTCGGTGCACCCGCTGACCTTTGCCGCGCGGCAGGCTATGGCCAACCTCAAGGCGAAGTCGAATCCCGAGGCCGCAGCCGCCGATTTTGCGGCCCTCAACGACGACATGTTGCGTTGGAATTGGTTCCAGGTGAGCACGGCCGCCAACCCGGTCGTCGCTGAAGCCAGCCGGGCCTTGGCCGATGACATGCTCTACGACTATGCGCGGCTGGCAAAAAACAACGCATCGGCGGTGCCGGCATTTGCTGAAGCGGCGCGCCGCTGGCCGACGCTCGAAAACGACAAACGGGATCAGTTGCGCAGGCTGTCGCGCTTGATCGATCCGAACGACATGGAGACACGGCATTTGATCCAGGCCGGGATACGGCTGTCCCTGGCCTACCAGGAGGCTGCTTCCAGTGGCGACAGTGCCGACGATCCAGGTGCCGTGCAGCCCGATCAGGCTCAGGCGGCGTACGAAAAGGCGATCACGAGAGTCACGACCAGATACAGTTTCGGACAGAGCGCTGTGGACAAGCCACTGCCATCCGCCAACACGCTGCTGAAGCCCAATGAGGCGCTCGTCGATTACTTCATCACCCGCAAGTGGCGGGCGGACCGCGAGAGCGCCGATCCGATGGAGGATGAGCGCCTCTATGCGATCGTTACGCGCAAGGATCAGCAGCCGCACCTGTATGATCTTGGCGATCCGCGCCGACTGATCCCGGCTGCTCATGAAACGCGCATGGCGAACCTCAGATCGACCCGTTCCGCGCAGGAGCGTGGCGCTGTGACTTTGGTCGATCTGAACGCTACGTTCACCGGGCTCTATGCCGGTCTCATCGCACCTCTGGAGACGTCGCTTCGTGGCGCCGACACGCTTTTCGTGGTGCCGGACGGCAAATTGTTTTCGGTGCCGTTTCCCTTGCTGCAGCACAGCAAGGGCGCGTCGCTTGATGACCGCTTTCTCGTGCGTATGCTGACGCGGCCGGAATCCTTGTTGAACGCCGGCGTCGATCAGAGTTTTCCCAAGACCGGCAAAGCCTTGCTCGCCGGTGGTCTGGATTATACGCGCGGATCGGAAAAGGGCGCCGAGCCGCTGCCGGGTACCCGCAAGGAGGTCGACGCGATTGCCTCGATCCTGAGCGGCAATCGATACTCGGTCGAGATGCTTACCGGAACGGCGGCCAGCGAGCAGGCGCTGCGCAAGGACATGGAGCAGGCGACGGTTGCGCATCTGGCCACGCACGGTGCCTATCGCGACGAGAAAGAGGGCGGCGTTGGCGCCGTCAACGCGCTGTGGCAGAGCGAGGTGGTGCTGTCGCGGTCCGGAGACCGGCAATCGATGAAGCGCGACGATGATGACGGCCGCCTGTACGGCATGGAATTGATGACCTGGGATCTGTCAGGCCTCGATCTCATTGTCCTGTCCGCTTGCGAGACGGCCCGGGGCCAGGAGACATTCGTCGGCGGCTTGCGCGGCCTGCCGACAGCGATCAACATTGCCGGTGCGAAGCGCTCGCTGCTGACGCTATGGCCGGTGGATGATGCGGGAACCGCCGCCTTTATGGTGAGCTTCTACGATCATCTCGCCGCCGGGCAGACCTATCCGGAAGCACTGCGCCAGGCCCGTCGCGATGCCCGCGACGGCAAGATATCTGGCGCGCAGGACCCGCGGGTCTGGGCCGCCTTCGTCATGTTCGAGAACTGACGGCTGCGAGCAAACAACTTGCTCGTGGTCGATCCGTTCAGGCGGATAGGGCTTGTACAAGCGGTTTGACGGGATCGCTTCGGCCAATGAGGCTCGAAAGGTATGATCCCTTCGCTCGCAGGAAGGCATGCAGGCCTTGCGGATAGTCAGGCGCCACGGCGTGCTTGATCGACGGGCGTTCACTCAACGCCTTGCGCCAGGCCCGAACGAGCGGTTTGCCGTCCAGGATGCCGAAATCACCCATCCGGTCGAAGGCGTCCAGATAGCGGAAGACCGGACCGTAAACGGCGTCGACCAGCGAAAAGTGCTCGCCGGCGAACCAGGGTCCGCCAGTCTCGTCAGCCAGTTCGGCTTCGAGACGATCGAACATGGCAGACAGAGCGCTGGATTCGGCCAGGAAGCCGGCCTCGGCCGACGCTGAATAGAACCGGCCGATGGCGTTGAGGGTAGCCGAGCCGAACTCGATCCAGGCACGATGCCGGGCGCGGGCATAGGGGTCGGCAGGGTGGAGGGGGTTGGCCTGCGTCTCTTCGAGGAATTCGAGGATGACGGCCGATTCGAAGATCACCGTTTCCTCGCCATTTCGCTGCACGCGCAGCAGCGGCACCTTGCCGAGCGGCGAGATCGCCTTGAACCAGTCCGGCTTGTTGGCGAGGTCGATGTCGACGCGCTCGAACGGCACGCCCTTTTCGGCCAGTGAAATCGCGGCGCGCTGCACATAGGGGCACAGATCATGGCTGACGAGAATGAGCTTGTGGTTCATCGGGTTTTCCAAAGTTAATGCAATTGCATCTATGTAGATGCATGCGCATCGATCGTCAAGCTTGATGCATCTGCATCTATCGCCTATGTTGGACCATGACCAAGAAAGCCACGCCTTCGCCCGGAGCCATCAAGGCCTGGGCCCGCCTGATGCGGGTTTCGCGCCAGCTGATGGAAAGCGCTGAAGAGGCGTTGAAGGCCGCTGGCCTGCCGCCGCTTGCCTGGTACGACGTGCTGCACGAGCTTGCCGAGGCGGGCGAGGGCGGGCTGCGGCCGTTCCAGCTGATCGAGCGCACCCTGTTTGCGCAATACAACATTTCGCGGCTGCTGGCCCGGCTCGAGGCCGATGGGCTCGTCGAGAAACTGCCGGTGGCCGATGACGGCCGTGGCCAGACCATCCGCATCACGACCAACGGTCGCGAGACGCGTCGTCAGATGTGGGCTGTCTACGGACGGTCGATCGCGGAACTGGTTGGCGCCAAACTGTCGGCGGATGAGTTGACCATGATCTCGGCTCTGCTTGGACGGTTACGGCATCCGCCTGTCGCGGACTGATGCCATGGCGCCGAGCCGACCTGGCTAGGTCAGGCCAGATGGCTGCCCCAGAGAAACGCCAGCGTCGCCAGCACGCCAAGTGCCGTGCGAACCAGGTGCAGGTTGCCCCATTTGACGATCAGGGACCTGGCTTGAGGATTGCCGGCGCCCGCGTCCATCGCCTCCAGCACCCTGTTGGTCGGCATCATGGTAATCAGCGTCCATGGCCAGGGCAGGATGATCAACACCGCGCCAACCAGGAAGGCAAAACCGCTGGTCTGCCACCAAGCAGCTAGGCCGAGAACGCAGGCGACAATGGCAATCGACGCCTGCATGGCGGCGCCGCGCTTGTAGGAGGGCTGCCATTCCTGCAGCAGTGCCCTGTCGTCGAGAGCAAGCCGCGCCGGCTGTTCGGCAACACTGACGTAGATCGCAGCGCCGGAGAATGCGGCGGCAACCGTCAAGGCAAGCAACCCGATCAGCATCTTCTTTCCCCGCGCAAGCCATCCGGCACTGATGCCGTCCAGACAGAAATAGGGCTTGCAAGGCTCGGAACAATACGCCATAGATCAGGCGAACCGTAACGTACGGTACGGCTCGCCGGAATAACCGATAGCCCTGCCTTTCGAGAGAAGAGCGTGTTGCACAGCGTGCCCGAGATCGACACCAGCGAAGCGCTGACGGAGCGGCAGAAGGCCGTGCTCGACGCAGCGTTGCGGCTGTTGGTCGAGGAGGGCGATCAGCTCACAATGACCGCCGTGGCGCGCCGCGCCAGCTGCTCCAAGGAAACGCTCTACAAATGGTTCGGCGATCGTGACGGGCTGCTGACGGCGACGGTGCAGTGGCAAGCTTCGAAAGTGCGGGTGGCACAGGTCGACGGCAAGGGGCTCGATCTGGCCTCGCTGACCGCAAGCCTCGAACGCTTCGCTTCCGATTGGCTGAAGGTGATCTCCAGTGACACCTCGATCGCGCTCAACCGGGTCGCGGTCGGCCATGCCGGTTCCGGCAAGGACAATCTCGGCGCCGTGGTGCTGGAGAACGGCCGCTTTGCGCTGGCCAAACGGCTGAAGCCGGTGCTTGAGGCAGGCCGTCAGGCCGGGCTGCTCGACTTTGCGGATGCCGAGACGGCGTTCCGCACCTTTTTCGGGCTGGTCGCCCGCGACGTGCAGATCCGTCTGCTGCTCGGCGACCGGCTGGAATTGACTGAAGCGACAATCGGCGGCGATGCCGCCCGGGCGACGCAACAGTTTCTCGCTCTTCATGGAGCAAAAACCGGGCCGCAAGGCCTCTGATCTTCAAAACGGGAAGGAAGAAAAAATGCGTGTCTACTACGATCGTGATGCTGATCTCAATCTGATCAAGGGCAAGAAGGTCGCCATCATCGGCTACGGCAGCCAGGGCAGGGCGCATGCGCTCAACCTCAAGGATTCCGGTGCCAAGGAGATCGCCATCGGCCTCAAGGCTGGTTCCGCGACCGCCAAGAAGGTCGAAGCCGATGGGCTCAAGGTGATGAGCGTGGCGGACGCCGCCAAATGGGCCGACCTGATGATGATGGCAACGCCCGACGAATTGCAGGCCGACATCTACAAAAACGAGATCGCCCCGAACATCCGCGACGGTGCGGCGATCGCCTTCGCGCACGGCCTCAACGTGCATTTCGGCCTGATCGAGCCGAAGTCGACGGTCGATGTCGTCATGATCGCGCCGAAGGGCCCTGGCCACACGGTGCGCGGCGAATACCAGAAGGGCGGCGGCGTGCCGTGCCTGGTCGCCGTCAACCAGGACGCTTCGGGCAATGCGCTCGACCTGGCACTGTCCTACGCCTGCGGCGTCGGCGGCGGCCGTTCGGGCATCATCGAGACCAATTTCCGCGAGGAGTGCGAGACCGATCTGTTCGGCGAGCAGGTCGTGCTGTGCGGCGGTCTGGTCGAACTGATCCGTGCCGGCTTCGAGACGCTGGTGGAAGCCGGCTATGCGCCTGAGATGGCCTATTTCGAGTGCCTGCACGAGGTCAAGCTGATCGTTGACCTGATCTATGAAGGCGGCATCGCCAACATGAACTACTCGATCTCGAACACCGCCGAATGGGGCGAATATGTCTCGGGCCCACGCATCATCACCGCCGAGACCAAGGCCGAGATGAAGCGCGTGCTGAAGGACATCCAGACCGGCAAGTTCACCTCGGAATGGATGCAGGAGTACCGCGCCGGCATGTCCCGCTTCAAGGGCATCCGCCGCAACAATGACAGCCACCAGATCGAGGAAGTCGGCGCCAAGCTGCGCGCGATGATGCCGTGGATTTCCAAGAACAAGCTGGTCGACAAGGCCAAAAACTGAGCGAAAGTCCATACGTCGAAAACGGCAGCTTCGAAGAACAAAAAACGGCGCCATATGGCGCCGTTTTTCATTTCTGGCTACAGGCTAGCTCATCAATAGGGCGAGTAGCACTGCTGGCGCGGGCCGTTGTAGGGCTGGAACGTGTTGTCGTAGGCCCGGTAGGACCGGTAGCGGCTGTAGCACCATTGGACATGGGCGCTCGAAAGCCGGCCGGCACGGTAGTAGCGGCGCGGCGGCGGTGCATCGTAGTAGTTGTAGTTGTTGTACATGCTGCCGATGCCAAGCCCTAGCCCAAGGCCCAGGAGTGCGGCCGCTCCATCATCGTGGTAACGGCCGCCGCGATAGTGATGACGGCGCCAACGCCAATTGTCTCCGCGATCCCAGTTGCCGCCGCCGTTCCAGTTGCCTCCACCGTTCCAGTGTCTGCGGCCTCCGTTCCAGTTGCCCGACCGGCGCCATCTCCAATCGTTGTTGAACTGCCGGTCATTGCCGCCCGCCCAGCTATCGCGCACTGGCGTGACCGTCGGCGCCGCCGTACTGGTGGGGATCGACATGTTAGGCTGCAGGATCGGTCCGGCGGCGGATGGTGCCGTGACGCCAGAGAGGATACCCAAGGCTATCAACCCAGATTTGACCGTGGAAGAAAAGAGCGAATTCATTGCACTCTCCAAGAGTTACAGGCCCCACGCCCACCCGAGGAATGGGGCAACAATGGATGTTTGCATCTGAACGGCGGATGAACGGAAAGGTTCCGTCAACCATGGCGCGAAAGCCCCGAGGGCCAATCGATCTCCGCTGGTGGTCCTGCGAGCTTGTTTTCTCCAGCACTTGCGGGCAAATGTCATGGCATGTCGCTGCGCCTTGCCACCTTCAATGTCGAGAACCTGATGAACAGGTTCGATTATTCCGGCTATCGCAACCAGCTCAACGAGGATCGCACGCTGGCGCTGTTCGATATCCAGAGCGAAGCCGAATACAAGATGCTGGAGCAGGCCCGCGCCATTGCCCAGTCCGACGACACGCGCCAGCTGACGGCGCTGGCGATCGCGGCCACACGCGCCGACATCATCTGTATGCAGGAGGTCGACAATATCGAGGCGCTGAAGGCCTTCGAATATGGCTATTTGTTCAAGATGGTGGGGCAGGGCTACCGGCAGAAATACACCACATCGGGCAATGATTCGCGCGGCATCGACGTTGCCGTGATGATGCGCAACGAAACCGCGCAGGGCCAGCCGATCGAATTCGTGCGCATGACCAGCCACGCCTATGTCACCTATGAACAGTTTGGACTGCACACGCCGGAGCTTGCGGCACTCGGCAACCAGGCCAATGAACGCATCTTTCGGCGCGATTGCCTGGAAGTCGACGTCACCGTGGGCGGCGTGCCGCTGACGCTTTACCTCGTGCATTTCAAGTCGATGGGCTCGCCGCGCAACGGGCTCGACGGGCGCGAGGCGACGATGCCGGTGCGCATCGCGGAGGCGCAAGCCGTGCGACGGATCATCGAGGAGCGTTTTGGCAAGGACCATGCCGCCGACAAGCGGTGGGCGATCTGCGGCGACATGAATGATTACCGCCAGCGCGTGAAGATCGCCGGCGACGCAATCGACGGCTATCGCTTCGAGGTGGTCGACGAGGCCGTGTCCTGTATCAATGTGCTGACAGAAGGCGGCTTCTGCGAAAATGTCGTCGAGCGGCGCCCCGAGATGAACCGCTGGAGTTTGTACCACACGCGCGGACCGGAAGAGCGGCATCTGTGCCAGCTCGACTACATTTTGCTGTCGAAGGGGCTTGCCGCCAGCAACGCGACGGCCGTTCCCGACATCATCCGCAACGGCCAGCCCTGGCGCACCATTTTTCCGCCGGGGCAGGAAGTGGAGCGCTTTCCGCGAGCCGGCTGGGACCGCCCGAAGGCGTCGGACCATTGCCCGGTGGCCATCACCCTGGATATGACCTGAGCGACATGAGTTTCGACCTGCCGCGCAATGTCATCCTGCCGGTCGACGCCGTCGACGTCCGGCTCGATCCCGACCCGCACCCCTTCGCCTTGGATAATGCAGAGGCGATCGCCGAGAACTGGCAGCGCGAGATCGCGGCCAATCCGGCGCTATTCGACGGCACAGTGGTGCTGCTGTCGCAACTCGCCTACCGCGACAACCGTCTCGTTGGCCGCTGTCATGCGGTCACCTATTCGACTTTCATGCTATGGCGAAAACGGCGCGAGAATTCGGGCGCCGAGCACGCCTATGCGCATGCAGTGCTGGTGGCTGGCGACAATGCACTGGTGGCGATCCGTATGGGCCTGCAGACAGTCAATGCCGGCCGCGTCTATTTCGCCGCCGGCTCGTTCGAGCCGGTTGATTTTCGCGATGGGCAGGTCGATGTCGATTTCAACATGATCCGTGAGGTGCGCGAGGAAACCGGCCTCGACCTGTCAGGTGCTGAACGCGGCAAGCGCTGGCACGCCCTGTCGACCAACAGCGGCACGGTGATCTTCCGCCGCTATCACGAAACAGCGCCCGCCGACGAGGTCGCACGACGCATCTCAGCCTTCGTCGCCACCGAGACAGAGCCGGAGATCGAAGGGCCGGTGATCATCCGCCATGCCGCCGACCTGCCGGTCGGGCTGTCACCGCACATGAAGCCGCTGATCGAGTGGCATTTTTCGGGCGTCGATTAACTGCGCGTGTTGTCCTGTGCTGCCTTGCGATCATTGCGAGCGGCGACGAGGAACAGGATAAAGCCGATGCCCAGCAAGCCGCCCATCGCCATTCCCATCGTCTGGCCGACGACTGCCTGAAAATCCGATGTGACGCGATCGGGATTGGCGAGGCCGTAGCGGGCGAGATACCACCAGATGCCTGCAAGGAAGGCCTCGATGATGACCATCGCCAGGATCAGTCGCGCCTTCTTGCTCATTGGCTATTCCTCCACCCAAGGTGAACTCCCCTAGCATCGCCAACGGTGCGCCGACAGTGGCGAGACAAGGTGGAAACGTCGAAGACTGTGCGAAATCGTTCGGAGCGCTGGCCGCGTTCCGGCCGGCTTGCCCTATTCGTGCCTGAGCGCGTCGATCGGGTCGAGCCTGGCGCCGCGCAGCGCCGGGAAGAAGCCGAACACCATGCCGATCAGCGCCGAAAAGCCGACGGCGAGCAGGATGACCGCCGGGCTTGGCGCAAACGGGATGGTCAGCGTCACCGAGGCGAGGCCGGCCAGCGCCAGGCCGATCAGGATGCCGATGATGCCGCCGAGCAGCGACAGCACCGTCGCCTCGACCAGGAACTGGATGAGGATGTGCTTTTCATGCGCGCCGATGGCGAGCCTGATGCCGATCTCGCGGGTGCGCTCGGTGACCGACACCAGCATGATGTTCATGATGCCGATGCCGCCGACCAGCAGGCTGACGCCGGCGACCGCGCCCAGCATGCCGGTCATGGTGGTGGTGGCGCTGGCCATGGCGTCGGCGATCTGGGTCATGTCGCGGATGGCGAAATCGCTCTCGCGCTCGGGCGTGATGCGGCGCGCGTCACGCAAAATGTCCTCGACGCGCGGCTGCAGTTCGCTGGTCGGCGTGCGGTCGTCGGCGGCGATGTAGATGTTGTCGATGTCGCGGTTGCCGGCGATGCGGCGCTGATAGGCGTGCAGAGGCATCAGGACGACATTGTCCTGGTCCTGGCCGAAGCCGGTATAGCCCTTGGGCTCGAGCAGGCCGATGATCTTGCAGGAGGTTCGGTTGACGCGGATGATCTCGCCCTCAGGGTCGCCGGCGCCGAAGAACTGCTGGCGCACCGTCTCGCCGATCAGGCACACGCCGGTGCCTGAGCGGGTCTCGGAATCGCTGAACGGGCGGCCCGACACCAGCTTCCAGTCGCGCGCATCGAGATAGGCGCTGTCGGTGCCGGTGACGCCCGAGGTCAGGCTCTCGGTGCCGAAGATGACGCGGACCTGCTTTTGCGAGGCCGGCGAAATGGCGCGCGCGCCGGTCAGGTGCGCAACGAGTGCTGCCAGGTCCTTTTCGGCCAGCGGACGCACCACCTGGTCGAGCCCGCCCGGAGCGCCGGGGCCGGCCGGACGGCCGGAGCGGACGACCAGCAGATTGCTGCCAAGCTTGGAGATGTCGGCCTTGACCTTTTCAGTGGTGCCGGAGCCGATGGTGAGCATGGCGATGACGGCGGCAACACCGATGACGATGCCGAGCAAGGTCAGGAACGAGCGCAGCACGTTGCGGCGGATCGAGCGGAGTGAGAGGCGAACGGTTTCCCAGATCATTGTGCCATCTCCAGCTTCATGGTGTCCGAGGCGACGTGGCCGTCGAGGAAGCGGATGGTGCGTTCGGCATAGTCGGCGACGTCGGCCTCATGCGTGACCATGGCGATGGTCAGGCCAAGCTCGGTGTTCAGCCGGGTCAGCAATTCCATGATCTCGTGCGTGCGTGCGGTGTCGAGATTGCCGGTCGGCTCGTCGGCAACGAGCAGCGTCGGGCGGGTGACGATGGCGCGTGCGATGGCCACGCGCTGCTGCTGGCCGCCGGACAGTTCGGCCGGCGTGTGGTGCTCGCGGCCGACAAGGCCGACCTCCGCCAATGCCTGCATGGCAAGGTCGCGGCGCTCGCGGCTGGCCACGCCGCGATAGATCAGCGGCAGTTCGACGTTTTCGGCCGCCGTGGTGCGGGCCAGCAGATTGTAGCCTTGGAACACGAAGCCGACATAGAGGTTGCGCAGCATGGCGCGGCGGTTGCGGTCGAGACGGCCGGCGTCGATGCCCATGAAGGAATAGGTTCCGGCCGTCGGCGTGTCGAGGCAGCCGATGATGTTCATCGCCGTCGACTTGCCGGAGCCGGACGGACCCATGATGGCGACGAATTCACCACGCCGGATGGCAAGGTCGACGCCGGCCAGCGCATGCACCTTGGCCTCGCCCTGGCCATAGCTCTTCCAGACCTTGTCGAAGGTGATGAGGGTCGCGCCCGCAGCCACGGTATCAGCTCCGCTGCTGCGACGCGGTGATGATTTGTGCGCCTTCTTCCACGCCCGAAAGGATCTCGGTCAGTTCGCCGTCGGTTGAGCCGATCTTGACGCTGACCGGGTGCGGACGGCCGTTCTCCAGCACATAGAGGGTGCGCGAGCCATCGGTGGGCACCGTCGCGGCCTGGCGCTGGCGGTTGCCGCCGGGGCGGCCCATGCGGCCGGTGAACAGGTCGCTCAGGCTCCAGCCGCGTGCGGCCTGCTGCGCCGGGCGATAGCGGAAGGCGGTGGCCGGCACGGTGAGCACGCCCTTGGCCTGTTTGGTGACGACCGAAACGGTGGCGGTCATGCCGGGCCGCAGCAACAGCTCGTTGTTGTCGACCTCAAGCCGCGCATTGTAGGTGACGACGCCGTCGGTGGTGACCGAGGCATAGGAGATGTCGCGGATCTCGGCATCGAACGGCCGCTCGGGGAAGGCATCCACCGTGAAGCGGGCATGCTGGCCGGATTTGACCGCGCCGATGTCGGCCTCGTCGACCGCTGCCACCAGTTCCATGTTTCTGAGATCGGCGGCGATGATGAACAGCACCGGTGCCTGCAGGGAAGAGGCGACCGTCTGGCCGGGATCGACAGAGCGCGTCAGCACGATGCCGTCGATCGGCGCATAGATGGTGCTGTTGGCAAGGTCGGTCTGCTGCGATTTCAGATCGGCATTGGCGATGGCGAGATTGGCCTGAGCGCTGTCGAGCGCCGCCTTGGAACGGTCGCGCGTCGCGGTCGCGGCCTCGAGCGACTGGTCGGTCGCCATGCCGCGCTTGGTCAGTGCCGCCGCGCGGACAAGCGCCTTTTCGTTTTCGGTCAGCGTTACCGTGGCGTCCTCGACATTGGCGGCCGCGCCCTTGGCGGAGGCCTCCGCTCGTTCGATCTGGACCTGCAGCTTGGTGGTGTCGAGCGCCGCCAGCACGTCGCCCTTCTTGACCTGCTGGTTCTCCTCGACCGAAACCGAACGGACGATGCCTGAGAGCTGGCTGGAAATATCGACCTGGGTGAGGGGCTGCAGCGTGCCGGTTGCCGAGACCGCGACGGTGAGGTCGGCCTTGGCGGCAGGCACGGTGGTATAATCAATCCTGGCCGGCGAGCCGGCATACCACTGATAGGCGCCAAGCCCGGCGGCGAGCACGATCAGCGCCAGCAGCGCGTAGAGCCAGCCGCGCCGGCGCGACTTGCGCCGACCTTGCCTGTCGAGCCCAAGCGCCGTCTCGATGGCGGAATCCGATTCCGTCTTTGGCAGATTGACAATCTGGTCCACGCTGGACCCCTATGATGCGCAATGTCCCTATCTGTGCACAGATCAGGCTTACTGGTTCAAATATCAAATTAAATTTCGCCCATGTTGGGATTGAGGCAGGGAATGAAAACCCGGAATTACTTGCTCTACGATGTGTTTACGACCGAGCGACTGGCCGGCAACCCCTTGGCCATCGTGCTGGACAGCAAGGGATTGGACGCGGCCGCGATGCAGGCCATCGCGCGCGAATTCAACCTGTCCGAATCGGTTTTCGTGTTGCCGCCGGACAATCCAAAGCATCGAAACCGCATCCGCATCTTCACGCCCGACTATGAAATGCCGTTCGCCGGCCATCCGACGGTTGGCGCCGCGATTGCGCTGGCCGAACTGGCGGAAGAGGGCGGCGCCGGCATCTTCGTGCTGGAGGAGAATATCGGCCCGGTGCGTTGCGCCGTCAGCAAGCACGACGGCAACACCTTTGCCGAGTTCGACCTGGCGAAGCTGCCGGAGCCGCTAAAGCTCGAGGCCGATCCGGAGGCGATCGGTGCGGCCCTTGGGTTGACGCCGCACGAGATCGGCTTCGAGAATCACCGCGTCGCGTTCTGGTCGGCCGGCGTTCCTTATGTGACCATCCCGGTTGCCAATCTCGAGGCGGCGGGCCGGGTCCGGCTGGACAACCAGGCGTGGTCGGAACTGGCGCCGCGCAAGAGCGAGTGGGCCTTCGCCAGTCCCTATGTCTATTGCCGCGAGACGGTGAACCACGAAAGCGCCTTCCATGTCCGCATGATCGTGCCTGGCACGCCTTCCTATGAGGATCCGGCGACCGGCTCGGCCGCTGCTGCCTTTGCCGGCGCCATCATGCATTTCGACGCGCCGACCGACGGCATTTCGCAGCTGTGGATTGAGCAGGGGCTGGAGATGGGCCGGCCTTCGCGCATCCGCCTCGAACTGACCGTGCAAGGCGGAAAACTGGCCTCGGCGCGCATTGGCGGCAATGCGATCAAGGTGGCGGAGGGCAAGCTGTTCGTCTGACCATCTGCGGCACTTAAGCGATTTGTCGGGAAATGATTCCGGCAGGGCTGGACAGGACCGATGGTGGCGGCTATATGCCCGCCAACGCCGGTTTTTGCCGGCCGAGTGGGTGCGTAGCTCAGTTGGTAGAGCAGCTGACTCTTAATCAGCGGGTCCACAGTTCAATCCTGTGCGCACCCACCAAATTCTTCAAAGACTTGGTGGAAAGACCCTGAAAGCGAGACGCGTTTGACGCGCCTCGGGCAGGCTGTCTGACCGTGATTCATTGACCGCGCTATCTGGATCTCTTGGCGATTCAGCCACGTTGAAAAATGCGGCTAAGAAGCCGGCCGAATCGGAAAGAATGCCGGCCAGATGCCGGCGAATGCTCTTTTCCCCGTGAGCATCGCTAGCGCATCGTCTTTTCCGGACGCGATGCAAGAAGACCAGGAAGACAACGAAATGCCGTATCGATTGGGCATGACTTGAATAGCTGCTGTGACGGAGCACAACAGCAACCGCCACGGCGATAGACACTGCAGCTGCGACGGGATGAAGTTTTTTCATCCGCAAAATCTATCTGAGAATCGCCGCTGCCGGAAGATGCTTCCTTTGTCGTGACAACGGCGTCTTTGTCGGCCGATACGGGGAATGGATAACTACTTCTCCGACACCCCCGCTTCCGCAAAGCTTGCCATGCGGGCATGGCACTCCAGCGCCGAGCGGACGATGTTGACGGCGAGGCAGGCGCCGGAGCCTTCGCCGAGCCGCATGCCGAGATCGAGCAGCGGCGGCAGGCCGAGCGCTTCGAGCAGCCCGCGATGGCCTGATTCGGCCGAAACGTGAGCGGCGATTGTGTGGGCGAGGCCGGTCGGGTGCAGCTTTGCCAGCGGTGCCGCGGCGGCGGTGCAGACAAAGCCGTCGAGCAGCACGGGTATGCCGAGATGGCGGGCAGCCAGCGTGGCGCCGAAGATGGCGGCGAGTTCGCGGCCGCCGAGCGCGGCAGCGATAGCAAGCGGGTCGGCGAGCGTGGCCGCGTGACGCTTCAGGCCGGCTTCGATGGCGACGACCTTACGCTTCAAGCCGGCGTCATCGACGCCGGTGCCGCGCCCGGTCCATTTTTCCGCACCGCCGCCGAACAGGGCTGCTGAGATGGCAGCCGCCGGCGTCGTGTTGCCGATGCCCATTTCACCGAAGCAGATCAGGTCGAGATCTTTTGTCACCGCGTCGTAGCCGGCTGAGACAGCCGCGAGAAACGCCTCTTCGTCCATTGCCGGTACTTGCGTGAAATCGCCGGTCGGATGGTCGAGATCAAGCGGGATAACGTCGAGTTCGGCACCCGCCATGCGGGCAAGCTGGTTGATGGCGGCACCGCCGCCGGCGAAATTTGCCACCATCTGCACAGTCACTTCCGAGGGATAGGCCGAGACGCCTTGCGCGGTGACGCCGTGGTTGCCGGCGAAGACGAAAACCTTGACGCGGTCGAGTTTCGGCAAGTCGCGGCCCTGCCAGCGCGCCAGCCAGGCGGCGATGGTCTCCAGCCGGCCAAGGCTGCCTTGCGGCTTGGTCAGCGTGTCCTGGCGGCGTGCGACCGCGTTTGCAGCGGTATCGCTGCCGGCGGCAGTTCGAGGCAGGCGCGCGCAGTTCTTTCTTCGAGTGATTTGAAGGGCATGGGGGTAAAGTCTCCGAAAGGGAATCAGGCCAAAGGGAATCAGGAAAGGGCTACGGAAGCGACGAGCAGCACCGCGATTTCGCTTGCCGCGGCAGTCGGCCTGCTGCAGTGCGCCGATCGTGTCGCCGGTCTGGCCGCCGATCTGGTTGAGGCAAAGGGCGCGGAATACGGCAAACAGCAGGCCAAGCAGGATGAGCGCGAAAACGGCGCCGCCGAGCCCGAGCAAGAGGAGTGGAATCGCGCCGAGCACGGCGCTAGCTGTTGCCGTTTCGACCGAGACAGTGCCGGCATCGGCCGAGAGGCCGTCGATCCGCGCTGGGGGTAAGAGATGCATGAAGGCGCCAAGCAGGCCGCGCGAGGCCGCGTGTGCGGCCAGGAGGGCGAACAGCGCCTGTGTAGGCTCGACGAACTCCGACAGCGCGCTCCAGCGGATCAGCAGCGACAGAGCCAGCGCCGCGGCGCCATAAGCGCCGATGCGGCTGTCGCGCATGATCTCAAGTTTGCGGCCGCGCGATTTGCCGCCGCCAAAGCCGTCGGCGACGTCGGATAGCCCGTCCTCATGCAGACAGCCGGTGGTGAGCAGGGTTGCCACAAGCGCAAGGGCGGCCGCCGGCCCCATGGCAAGGCCAAACCGTTCCGCCGTGGCAAAGACGATGGCGCCGATCAGACCGACGACGAGGCCGGCGACAGGGGCGGCCCAGATCGCGGCGGCAAGGCTGCGGCCGCGAAAGTCGAACCCAGGCAGCGGCAGACGGGTGAAGAAGACCAGGCAGAGCGCGATGTCGTCGACGACCTGCCGTGGTGAAAGGGCCAGGTTCTTGAACTTCATGCTCTAGCCCCTCGCAATCGCATGGAAGAAGGTGCCGCTGACATGGCCGCGCCGGTAGCCCGAGGCGCCGATCGGATTGCCCTGACCATCGGCAAGTTCGGCCAGCGGCTCGTCATTGCCGGTAGAGGTCATCTGCGCATAGTGGAATTCGTGGCCACGGATCAGTGCGCCAGCTGAGCCCAGCGGGCAATCGGCACGCAGTCGCGCCTCGCGATAGCCGAGGTTCATCTTGCGCTTGGCGAAGCTGGTGGAATGGCCGAGCAGGCCGAGCATCGCATGCGTTTCGCCTGACGCATCCTCCAGAGCTTCGCCCAGCACCATGAAACCACCGCACTCGCCATGGATGGGCTTCTTCGCCGCAAATCTTGCCATTCCGGCTTTGAAAGTCTCCGCTGCAGCGAGCCGGCCGGCGTGAAGCTCGGGATAACCGCCGGGCACCCAGCAGGCATCGCAATCCGCGTCGGGTGCCTCGTCGGCGAGCGGCGAGAACGGAATGATTTCGGCACCGGCCTTGCGCCAGTAGGCGGCGACATGCGGGTAGAGGAAGGTGAAGGCGGCATCCTCGGCCAGCGCGATGCGCTGACCGGGCGGCGCTAGCGCGTCAGCAAAGCCGCCAGACGCCGGGGTGAGGGGTGTCGCCAGCGCCATGATCGCATCGAGGTCGAGCGACCTTTCCGCCATGTCGGCGAGCCGGTCGAGATGCGCCATCAGGTCATCATATTCGCCGGCCTGGACGAGGCCGAGATGGCGCTCGGGCAGGTTCAGGGTCGGGTCGCGCAGAATGGCGCCGACGACCGGCAGTCCGATCGCCTCGATGGCCTCGCTGCACAGCTTGCGGTGGCGTTCGCTGCCCAACCGGTTGAGCACGACACCCGCCATGCGCACATCAGGATCGTAGGTGGCAAAACCCTTGGCGACGGCGGCTGCGGTGGTCGACTGGCCGGAGACGTCGAGAACCAGCAGCACCGGCAAGCCATAGAGCCGCGCCAGGTCGGCCGCCGAACCGGTGCGGCCTGGCGAGGCCGGAATGCCGTCGAACAGGCCCATGGCGCTTTCGAGGATGACGAAATCGGTGTCACCGGCGGCTTGCGCTGCCAGCGCGTTGAGGAGGGATGGCGGCATCGCCCAGCTGTCGAGGTTGACGCCGGACAGGCCCGTGGCGGCGGTGTGGAAGCCGGGGTCGATATAGTCGGGGCCGGATTTGGCGCCGCGTACTTTCAGCCCGCGCCGGGTCAGCGCGCGCAGGATGCCGATGGTGACGCTGGTCTTGCCGGAGCCGGAGCGCGGCGCGCCGATGATGATGGCCCGGGCCGTCATGCTTCCCCCACCAGCGCCGCGCGCATGGCAACGATGCCGCCGACGACGATCAGCGCCGGCGAGGCAAGACCGGCGGTGGCCGCTTCCTCGGCAATGGTGGCGAGCGTGGCGACGACGGTTCGTTCCTGCGGCGTCGTCGCAGCGACGATCACTGCCGCCGGTGTTGACGGCGCCAACCCGCCGTCGAGCAGTGCCGCGGCGATCAAGGGCAGGTTCGCCATGCCCATATAGACGACGACAGGCTGGCCGGTACGGGCGATTGTTGCCCAGTCGAGATCGTCATCGGTGCCGGCTGCGTGGCCTGTCGCCAGGATCACCGCCTTGTTGATGCCGCGCATGGTGGCCGGGATGCCGGTCGCGGCCAGCGCGCTGAGGCCGGAGGTCAGGCCGGGCAGGACGCGGAAGGGGATACCTTGCCGCGCGAGCGCCAGAGCTTCTTCGCCGCCACGGCCGAAAATATAGGGATCGCCGCCCTTCAGCCTGACGACGCGGCGGCCGTCGCGCGCCAGCCGCACCAAAAGGGCGGTGATGTCGTCCTGTTTCATCGATGGTTTTCCGCCGCGCTTGCCGGCAAAGAATAGCTCGGCATTTTCGGCAACGGCGACGACATCTGAAGAGACCAGCGCGTCATAGACCAAAGCATCCGCTTCGGCCAAAGCCGCCAGCACTTCGAGCGTCAGGCAGCCGGGATCGCCGGGGCCGGCGCCGGCCAGCCAGACATGGCCCGGTTCCAGTTGGCGCGGCTTGAAGTTCAGCCGGGACAAAGCCTGTTCGAGCGTGGCGTTTTCGCCGGTATTTTTGGTGCTGCCGCTCACAATCCGTCCCGTCCGCGAAAACGCCGCTGGTAGTGGGCGTCGTACAATGAACTCTCGCCAAAATCTTCCGCCGCCAGCGAGCGGCCGACGAAGATGATCGCCGTGCGCTCCATCGGATCGGCGGCCAGCAGCGCTTCGATGGTCGCCAGCGTACCGGTCAGCACACGCTCGTCCGGCCAGGAGGCGCGGAAGACGATCGCCACCGGGCAATCGCCGCCATAATGCGGCGTCAGCTCGGCGACGACACGGTCGATGGCGTGGATGGCCAGATGAATGGCCAGCGTGGCGCCGGTGCGGCCGAAGCCGGCCAGCGTTTCGCCCGGCGGCATCTTTGACGCACGTCCGGAGATCCGGGTCAGCACCAGGCTTTGCGCGACTTCGGGAATGGTCAGCTCGCGGCGAAGTGCGGCGGCGGCAGCGGCGAAGGAGGGGACGCCCGGCGTCAGCGTGTAGGGAATGCCGTGCTTTTCCAGCCGGCGGATCTGCTCGGCAACAGCGCTCCACACCGACAGGTCTCCGGAATGCAGGCGGGCGACATCATGGCCGGCCTTGTGCGTCGCGACATACTCGGCCTCGATCTCGTCGAGCGACATCGGTGCGGTGTCGATCAGCTTTGTCCCCGGCGCGCAGTGCTCCAAGAGTTCGGGCGCGACGATCGAACCGGCGTGCAGGCAGACCGGGCAGCTTGCCAGCAGCCTTGCGCCGCGCAGCGTGATGAGGTCGGCGGCACCTGGACCGGCGCCGATGAAATGGACGGTCATGGCGCGTCTCCGCTGATGGCGATGGCGCAAGTGACCGGGCCGAGCACCGTGCGGGGGCCGAGCAATCTGGCGCCTTTGCCGGCGACGGCAAGGGCGGATGCTTCGGAAACCGATGGTGTGCCGGCGACATCTTGCGAGAGGCTGAGCGAAGCGGCCCCCTCATCCGGCCCTTCGGGCCACCTTCTCCCCGCTGGGGAGAAGAGACTGGCGGCGACGCTGGTAACCTCCTCTCCCCTCGGGGAGAGGTCAGCCGAGCGAAGCGGAGGCTGGGTGAGGGGGAGCGCCAGTTCGGATTCGGCCACGTCCACCACTATGACAGGGAGGTTGAGTTGACGACCAGCGGCGAAAATGGCGCCTTCATTGCGTTTAAATTCAGTCGTCGCCAGTGCCGAAAGCGCCGACATCGCCAGCCCATGGGCTTCGAGCGCGGTTTCGATCGCCGCAAGCACATCCTCGACACTCACGCCTTTTCGGCTGCCGATACCCGCGACCATCATGGCTTCACCCAGCTCCATTGGGTGACCGGCATGGCCGGCCGCCAGGCCTGCATCGCGCCGACCGGCGACGCGCGGGAGATGTTTATCCGGGTGAGATCGCCGCCAAGCGAGACATGGCGGGCAAGAAGCAAGGTTTCCATCTCCAGCGTCACCGCGTTGGCGACCAGACGGCCGCCCGGGCGCAGGGCCTTGACGGCAGCGTTCAAGACGCCGGCATCGCTGCCACCGCCGCCAATGAAGATCGCGTCAGGCGTGTCCAGCCTGGCCAGCCCCTTGGGGGCGCTGCCCTCCACCACGACAAGGCCGGGAACGCCGCAGGCGGCGGCGTTGCGGCCAATGCGGGCGGCGCGGATCGGATCGGCCTCGATGGCAATAGTGCGCATGGAAGGGTGGGCCAGCATCCATTCTATGCCGATGGAACCGGAGCCGGCGCCGATATCCCACAGCAATTCGCCGCGTCTCGGCGCCAGCGCCGACAGGGTGATCGCGCGGATTTCGCGTTTGGTGATCTGGCCGTCATGGTCGAACAGATGATCGGCAAGGCCAACCGTGAGCGGCAGGACGCGCGCATCCGGACCGGATTCAACTTCGATCGCCAGAACGTTGAGCGGATTGATGTTTTCGAGATCGAAGGCGTCCGCGCGCGCCGAGCGCAGGTTCTCGTTTGGCCCGCCCAACGCCTCCAGGATCGTCAGCCGCGAGGCGCCGAAGTCGAGTTCGGTGAGCAGGCGAGCGATCGCCGCCGGCGCATCGCTATCCGACGTCAGTGCCAAAATGCGCGCGCCTGGCTGCAGCAGCGGCCGTATCAGGTCGAGCGGCCGGCCATGCAGCGAAACGGTTTCGGTGTCCTGCAGTGCCCAGCCGAGCCGGGCGGCCGCCAGCGAGACGGCTGACGGCGCGGGAATGACATGCATCTCCTGTGGCTTGACCTTGCGGGCGAGGGTAGCGCCGACGCCGTGGAAGAACGGATCGCCGGAAGCGAGCACGCAGACGCGCCTGCCGGCGAGCGCCAGCACGTCGCGCATCTCGGCATCGAAAGGAACCGGCCATGGGTGCGGCTCGCCCTTGGCGAAGGAAGCGACAAGGGCGAGGTGCCGCTTGCCGCCCAAGATGACTTCCGCTTGGGCAATCAGCTGCTTGGCCTCGTCGCCGAGACCCGCTAAACCGTCCTCGCCGATGCCGACCACCGTAAGCCATTTTGGGTTGAGCTTGGCGCTGCGCGGACCCTTAGCAGGCATGATGACCCACCGCATTCTGATCCTCGGCGGCACCACGGAAGCCCGGCAACTGGCCGGAAAACTGGCGGCGCGTGCCGATTGCTCGGTCATGCTTTCGCTGGCTGGCCGCACCGAAAGTCCGGTCGCGCAAGGCGTGCCGGTGCGAACCGGAGGCTTTGGCGGTGCCGATGGGTTGGCCGTCTATCTCAGGGAGACGGGCACCGATCTGCTGATCGACGCCACGCATCCCTATGCGGCGCGAATCTCCGCCAATGCCGCGCAAGGCGCGCGCGTCGCCGGTGTACCGATCCTTGCCCTGCGACGCCCCGGCTGGGAGCCTGTCGAAGGCGACCGCTGGACGCAGGTCGATACGTTTGGCTATGCCGCGCAGGCGCTTGGACCGGCGCCGCGCCATGTCTTCCTGGCATTGGGCCGGCAAGAGGTCGCTGCCTTCGAGGCAGCACCGCAGCATCATTATCTCATCCGCAGCGTCGATCCCGTCGAGCCGAAGCTGGCCGTGCCCGATGCTGAATATCTGTTGGCCCGTGGCCCGTTTCGCGAGGCGGAGGAACGCGCGCTGCTCGAAAAGCATCGCATCGATGTCGTCGTATCCAAGAACAGCGGAGGCGAGGCAACCTACGGCAAGATTGCCGCGGCGCGGGCGCTTGGCATCGAGGTGGTGATGGTGCGCAGGCCGGCGTTGCCGGATGTTAACTCGGCTGAAACCGTCGAAGCGCTGGCCGCCATTGTTGATCAACTTGGGGTCGATCATTTTGTCCGTCCCGTCGACGAGCGCGGCGTGTAGACCAGCGCCGGCTTTTCGGCGCGCTTGATGATCCGGGTTTCCGGCGAGCCGATGATGATGCAGGTCGCCATGTCGGCCTTCTCAGCCTCGACATCGGCCAGCAGATAGACCTCTATGCGCTCGTCGGGACGGCCGGCGGCGCGGCCGAAAATCACCGGCGTGGTGCCTGGCAGGATTGCGGCCAGGCACTCGAAGGCGCGGCCAAGCTGCCAGGGGCGCGCCTTGCTGATCGGATTGTAGAGCGCGATGACGAAGCCGGCGCCGGCCGCCGCCAGCAGGCGCAGCTCGATCAGTTCCCAGGGCTTCAGATTGTCGGACAGCGAGATGGCGCAGAAATCATGGCCGAGCGGCGCGCCGATGCGAGCGGCAACCGCAAGCATGGCGGTGATGCCGGGCACGACGGCGACATCGACGGCACGCCATTCGGCCGGGCCGGCTTCGATCGCCTCGCAGACGGCGGCCGCCATGGCGAAGACACCGGGATCGCCGCCGGAGACGACAGCGACGTCATGGCCCTCGGCAGCCTTGGTCAAGGCATCCTTGGAGCGGGCGAGTTCCTCGCGGTTGTCGGAAGCGACGCGGGTCTGGTCCGGGCGCAACTCCAGCCGGTCAAGATAGGGTTTGTAGCCGTAAAAGAATTTGGCTTCGGTGACGGCGCGGGTGGCTTCCGGGGTGACCTGATCGGCGTTGCCGGGGCCGAGGCCGATCACAGTGAGACGGCCGCTCATGCTTGCGCTCCCAAAGCCCCGGGGCGGCCGGACCAGCCGGCGACCAGCACGATGGCGAAATAGGGCGCCTTGTCGTCCTTTTTGTCGGCAAGCTTCATCGAGACGCTGCCGGCCATGGTGCCGCGTTCGACATACACGGCGCGTGTCAGCTTGCCGGTGGCTTCCAGCGCCCGCCGGATCTTGGGTAGGTTGCGGCCGACCTTCATGATGACGGCGGCATCGGTATCCGCCAACCGGCGCATCAGCTCGAACTCGCTCATCGTGCCGGGCAGCACGGTCAACACGTCGTCGCCCTGGACGATAGGGACACCAGTCTGCGACCAGCAGCCGGACATGGCAGTTACGCCGGGAATGACCTCTGTCGGGAAGCGATGGGCGAGCCGCACATGCAGATGCATGTAAGATCCGTAGAAAAGCGGGTCGCCCTCGGAGAGTACGGCAACCATTCTGCCAGCCTGGAGATGTTCGGCGACCTTTTCGGCCGACTCCTCATAGAAAGCCGTGATCTGCGAGCGGTAGTCGTCGTGATCCTTGTCGATTTCGGTGGTGACGGGATAGAGCAGCGGCAGCTCCAGCATATCCGGCCGGAAGCGTGTTTCGACGATGGCGCGCGCGTTGCTGTTGTTGCCGCGCTTGGCGAAATAGGCCACGACATCGGCTTCCGACAAGGCTCGCGCGGCCTTCAGCGTCAGCAGTTCGGGGTCGCCGGGACCGGTGCCGACGCCAACGAGACGACCTTTGAGAAGGGCATTCACAGGCCCGGCCTCGCCAATGAATTGAGCGCGGCGGCGGTCACGGCGCTGCCACCAAGCCGGCCACGCACGATGGCGTAGGGAACGCCGTAGGAATTCTCGGCCAGCGCATCCTTTGATTCGGCAGCACCGACGAAGCCGACCGGCATGCCGATGATGGCCGCCGGCTTGGGCGCGCCATCGCGCAGTTTTTCCAGGAGGTAGAAGAGCGCGGTCGGCGCATTGCCGATGGCAACCACCGAACCGGCCATGCGTTCGCCCCAAAGGTCGATCGCGGCAGCCGAACGGGTGTTGCCGATCTCCCTGGCGATGTCGTGCGTGCGCGGGTCGCGCAAGGTGCAGATCACCTCGTTGCCGGCGGGCAGCCGGGCGCGGGTGACGCCGTGCGAGACCATTTCCGCGTCGCAGAAGATCGGCGCACCAGCCGCCAAAGCGGCGCGGGCGGCGGTAACGAAATCGCTGGAGAAGACAAAATGACTTGATGCTTCGACCTGGCCGCAGGCATGGATCATGCGGATGGCGACATCGGCCTCGGCTTCGGAAAAGCGCGAAAGATCGGCCTCGGCGCGGATAATGGCGAAAGAGCGCTCATAGATCGCCGTGCCGTCATGGATGTAGTCGTAGGCGCCCATGCTCATTCCTGTCGGTAAGCCTCGGCGATACCGGCCGGCCCGAGCCTTGTCAGGCAAGCGGCGGCGGTTTCGCCTTGATATCGTGTGCTGCGGATCATTGCCGCGACGCGGCCGATGCCGCGCGCGGCGTCATAGTCCGGCCTGTAGCCGGCAGGAAGGGCCTTTGCCGTCGCGTTCACGACAAGTCCGGCTCCGTTTTCGCCGCCGACTATCGTTAGCGCAGCCGGGCCGGGGTGGGCGCAGCCCTTGGCGCATCCGGAAACGTGCAGCGTGAAGTCGAGGATGTCGGCGTTTTCAGCGGCGATCGTCTCGGCAATGTCGCGCGTGGCGATCCGGCCGGAGGCGCAGGCCGGAGTGCCAGGGCAGGCGGCAATGCGCGTGCGCGGGTCGGCGGAGGAGGTGACGAAGCCGAGGGTGGCGGCGGTGCGCTGAAGCGATGAGTTGGCGGCGGCTGGTTGACCAACGAAAAGGAAGGCCCGGCCTGGGGCGAGGCGGATTTCTGACGTGCCGTGCGTGAGGGCGCTTTGGGCAAGGGCGATGATCTTGTCCGCTGGCATGCTGCCATAGGGGAGAGCGATGCCGAGGGCGGTGGCGTGGCTTACGTTGAAGACGCCAATTGGCCGGCGAGAGTGCTCTACGGCGCCCCCCTCTGTCCTGCCGGACATCTCCCCCACTTGGGGGGAGATTGGCAGTTTCGGCGTTGGCTTTCCCCCTTCAGCCGCGGAAATTGGCGAAGGCGAGCGTGAATGAGCAATCTCCCCCCAAGTGGGGGAGATGTCCGGCAGGACAGAGGGGGGCGCCACAGAGTGCCAACCGGCGAGCGATCTTAACTGCCTCTCCGACAAATCCCTTGCATGGGATTCGCGGCCTTTCTCGGCAACCATCCTCAGCACGGCAACGGCGACATCGCGCGCTGCGTCTTCATCGACCGTTGCGAATAGGTTCGCACTTTGGCTGTCACCGGCAACTGATACAGCCCACAGGATGCCAGCGCTTGCGCGCACCGCCTTCAGCCTGACATCGGCCGTGACCGTGTCCATGACCAACTGCCCGCCGCCATCGACAACGACCGAAACCTTCGGCCCCAGCCATTGCGAGAGCCCAGCCTCGTCGATCGCCCCTCTGATCCGCTCCGCCAGTGGTCGGGGATCGGCAATCTCTTGCGGGTCTAGACCGGCCAGCGGTCCGGTTTCCACCGGCACGCCGGTGCGCACCGCGATGCCCAGCGCGTCGACCTCCGCCGCCAACAGAGGCGCACTTTGCGCCGTCAAGCCGCGTATCTGCAGGCTGCCGCGCGCGGTGACTTCCATGATGCCGTTGCCGTGCCGCAAAGCGGATTCGGCTATCGCGATCAAGAGCTTCGGCGATAATCCTCCAGAAGATGGGCCTCCAGAAGATGGGCCTCCCGCGACCGGGTTGAGCCGCACCAGCAGACCGTCGCCGGTTTGCATCGGGGCGGAGAGTGCAGGACAAGCGCCGCGACGCGAGAAGACGTTCATGCCGCCACCCCAAGCGCTTCCGCCTCGGCGATCAGGGCGGCGAGATCGTCGTCGATGGAATTGCGCAAGGGATGCCAGAGGCCACGCCGGCGCGCCGACAGGAAGCGCTCGGCGATGACTTTGGCAGCGGCAGGGTTCTCGCGCAGGATGAAAGCGCGGACCATGGGATCGCCGAGATAGGCGTCATGCACCGCCTCGATCAGCCTTCCCGATATGGCGTGAGTGGTTTCGGCAAAGCCGACCAGCCGGTCGACGGTTTCGGCGAATTCAGATGCACCACGTGGGCCGTGGCGCATCTGGCCAGATATGAAGCGTGGATTGACGGCTCGAGCACGCACGACGCGCGATACGGCCTCGCCGACCGAGCGCGGCTTCGGCTTTTGCGGGTCCGTGGTGTCGAGCACGATGACGTCGGCATTCCTGCCGAGCGCCGCAAGTGCTGCGGAAAAGCCACCGATGAAGGCGACATCGGCGGAGCCTTCGAGGATGTCGCGGCCGGGGTCGTCGCCGGTGTGGACGAGAAGATCGGCCTCGGCGATGCGGCCCTCGAAGGCGCCGGGCGCGGAGATGCCTTCGCCCTCGGCGCCGCCATAGGCATGCGATGTGGCGTCGAGATAGGCGCGGCCGATCTCTTCGCGCGCGCCCCAGTTGCCCGAGGACATGAGATGCTCGACGCCGGCGCCGTACGTGCCGGGCGAGGTGCCGAAGATGCGCGGGCTGATCTTGCCGTCAGCGCGGGTTTTGGCCGCGAGGGGGTTTTCAGAATCCTCCTCGTCGCGGGCGGCAACCGCGTTGGCGGCGGCATCGATCAGTGCGATCTGGGTTGGGAACATGTCGCGGAACAGGCCTGAAATGCGCCAGGTGACGTCGACGCGCGGCCGGCCGAGTGCGGCGGGAGGCAGCACTTCGATGCCGGTGATGCGGCCGGTCGCCGAATCCCATTGCGGGCGGCAACCCATCAGCGCCAGGCCTTGCGCGATCTCCTCGCCGCCGGTGCGCAGCGAGGCCGAGCCCCAGAGATCGATGACCAGCGAGCGCGGCCAGTCGCCATGCGACTGCATGTAGCCGCGCACGACTTCCTCTGCCGCTGCCTTGCCCAGATCATAGGCGGTCGGCGTCGGCATGGTGCGCGGGTCCGAGGTGAACAGATTGCGGCCGGTGGGCAAGACGTCGGAACGGCCGCGCGCGGGCGCGCCGGCCGGACCGGCCTTGACGTGGCGGCCATCGAGCCCGGCGAGCAGCGCCGCCTTCTCGGACGCCGCACTTTGGCGGCGCATGGCGTCGGGCTCGTCCTCCGGAGCGCGGCCATAGATATGCAGCCCGTCCTTGATGGCGAAGTCCTTGAGGTCACAGAGCCAGGCGTCGATGCGGCGCAGCGCTTCATCGGGCGCGTCGGTCCTGGCAACGCCAGCCTCGGAGGCGAGGCCGGTCTTTTGCGCGGTGTCGACGATCAGCTTGGCCAGGCGGTCGCGGCGGCGACGGTCGAGCCCGTCGGCCTGGGCATATTCGTCGACCAGCCGCTCGAGCTTGTGCTGATCCTCATCCAATCCGGCGCCGGTCAGGGGCGGCGGCAAATGACCGAGGGTAACGGCGGCAATGCGGCGCTTGGCCTGCGCTGCCTCGCCTGGGTTGGAGACGATGAAGGGATAGATGACGGGCAGGGGACCGGTGACGATCTCGGGAAAGCAGTTTTCCGAGAGCGCGACGGTTTTGCCGGGCAGCCATTCCAGCGTGCCATGCGCGCCGACATGGACAAGCGCGTGGACGCCGAGCGATTTGCGCAGCCATAGGCCGAAGGCCATCAGCGCATGACGTGGGGGAAGCGTTGGGTCGTGGTAGTCGGCGCGGCGGTCGGCGGAGCGGCCACGGTCTGGGGCGAGTGCTACGGTGACGTTGCCGAAGGTCGTGGCGCGGAAGGGGAAGTGGGCGGCGGTCGGTCGCGAAGGTTGGCGCGAGGCGCACAGACCCGTCTCATCTTCCGCTTTGCCCCAAGCGGCTTCGACCGCAGCGATTGCTGCAGTCGGCAACTCTGTCGAGAAGGCAATGTAGTTATCCAAGGTCAATCCAGTATCGCTGGCTTCCATCAAATCCAGCAACCCACGCGGCGTCTCCGGAATCCCTTCAACGCCATAGCCCTGTTCCCTCAGGTCGTGCAGCATGGCCAGCACGCTGGACGGCACGTCGAGGCCGACCGCATAGCCGGTGCGGCCAGGAGCGCTCGGATAATCCGGAATCAGGATGGCCAGCTTGCGCTCGGCGCGGGGCGTCTCCTGCAGACGGATGAAGGCCGCGACACGGTCCGCGACCTGCGCCACGCGATCCGGCTCCGGCCGGTTGGCGAAGGCGCGGTGGCCAAGCGCTGGATCGGTCTCACTCTCGCCCTTGAAGGAAATGGCGCCGGCGAGGATGCGGCCATCGAGCTCGGGCAGCACGACATGCATGGCGAGGTCGGCGGGCGCCAGGCCGCGCTGGTTGTTCTCCCAGATGTCGCGGCGGGTTGTGGCGACGATGACCTGGAAGACGGGCACGCCGGCGCGGTCGAACAAGGTTTCGACGCCGGGTTCGGCGCCGGACGCGAAAGCGGTCGCGGTGATGATGGCGGCGGGTTTGAGCGCGGCGAGTGCGGTTTCCACGAACGCCAGCGATGCCGGGTCCTTGAGGCTGGAGACGAAGATGGGGACCGGGGCGATGCCGCGCTGGCTGAGCGCTTCAAAGAGGGCGTCGATGGGCGCGACATCGGCGGCCAGCAGCATCGAGCGGTAGAACAGGATCGGCACGACCTTTCCCTCCCCCTCGAGGGGAGGGTGGCACGCAGGGCCGGGTGGGGTCGGTAGGACCGGGCGCGGTGTTTCTTTAGCTCGGCGTGCTTCGGAGAGGACCCCACCCCCGGCCTGCGGCCGGACCCTCCCCTCGAGGGGGAGGGGGACGACGCCGCGGTTGGGTTCGTAGTAGCCAACTTTTGGGACCGCGACCGGCTCGACAGTTTCTGCCTGCGCCCCCGCCAGCCGCGCCAACCGATGCACCAGCGCGCTCATATTCGCCGGGCCGCCCTCGCGGAAATAGTCGAGTAGGCCGTCCAACTCCTCGCGCGGCAGCGTCGAGGCTTCAATCAGCCTTAGGTCTTCGTCGCGGCATTCGCCGGGCAGCAGCGCCAGTTTTATGCCGCGCTCGCGGGCGGTCGAGGCAAGCTGATCGCAGCCGTAGCGCCACCAGTCGTAGCCGCCGAGGATGCGCACGAGGATGATTTTGGCGTGACGGGCGACGCTGTCGACCCAGAGGTCGACGGACATGGGGTGGCGCAGGTCACGAAGCGCCGCCAGCCGCATCGAGGGCAGGCGGTGAGCATCGGCTTTCCAGGCCGCCGCCAGTCCGGCAAGATCGCTGTCGGTGAAGGACAGGGCCACGACATCCGCCGGCGTCTGCCGCAGATCGACCGGCTCGGCGAGGTCGTCGAGCGAGGCGGATGTTGTGGTTAGGATGTGCATCGCAACCCGTGTCCGAAATCAGCCGGCGAGTATACGCTCGATCGCCGGGCGGTTCAGCCCCTTCAGGCCGATGACGACGAGGCGCGAACGGCGGTCGTCCGTGGCGGTCCAGGCGCGGTCATAGTAGTGGTTGACGCGCGGCCCGACCGCCTGCAGCAAGAGCCGCATCGGCTTGCCGCCGACCTCGACGAATCCCTTCACGCGCAGCACGTTCTCTTCCTCGGCGACGGTGGCGACGCGTTTTGCCAGTTCGTCCGGATTGGCGATCGAGGCAATGTCGACGATGAAGGTGTCGAAGTCGTCATGCTCATGGTCGAAGGCGCCGTCATGATGGGACTTGCGGTTCTCGATGTCGTCCTCGACGGCCAGACCGAGCCCGAGCAGCACGGAGGGATCGACCTTGCCATGCGACGTCGGCACGATCTTCACCGCGCGGGCGGAGTGTTCGTTGATGATGGCGTTGGCGCGGGCGGTGCCGGCGGCGTCCATCAGGTCGCTTTTCGACAGGATGATCAGGTCGGCGCAGGCGATCTGGTCCTCGAACACCTCTTCGACCGGATCGTCGTGATCGAGCGTTTCGTCCTCAGCGCGCTGCGCCTGCAGGGCGTCCATGTCGTTGGCGACGCGGCCTTCGGCCAATGCCGGCCCGTCGACCACGGCAATGACGCCATCGACGGTGACCCGGCTTTTCACGCTCGGCCACTGGAAAGCCTGGACCAGCGGCTTGGGCAGCGCCAGGCCCGAGGTCTCGATCAGAATGTGGTCGACCCTCGGCGTCAGCGCGAGGATCTGGTCGAGCGCCGGGACGAAATCGTCGGCCACGGTGCAGCAGATGCAGCCATTGGCCAGTTCGACAATGTTTTCCTCCGGGCATGTGTCGATGCCGCAGCCCTTCAGTATCTCGCCATCGATGCCGATGTCGCCGAATTCGTTGACGATGATGGCAATACGCTTGCCGCCGGCGTTTTCCAGGAGATGGCGGACCAGCGTCGTCTTGCCGGCGCCGAGGAAGCCGGTGACGACGGTGCAGGGAACACGGGAGAGGTTCGCAGACGAATCTGGAGCGGTCATGGTCAGTCCTTCAGCAGGTCGAGGGGAGGGATGCGGGCAACGAGGCCACGCTTCAGGCTATCGGGACGGCCGCGCCACGGAATCAGGCCGTCCTTCGAGGTGGCGAAGAGTTTGGCTCCGGTGACGAGGTCGGCGCCGCTGGTCGCGGTCAGGTCGCCGAAGACATAGCTCCAGCAACCGTCGCGCAGGATGGCGGCACTCAGGCGCCGCTTGCAATTGCCAAGGCATTCGACGCTGCGGATGCGAATGTTGTCGCCAGAGGCGGCGCGGCGCGTGTCGTCCGCCAGCGATTCGCCGGCGCGGGGATGAGCGTCGGAGCCGGTTTCGTCGCGGCAGGAGGCGCAGACGATGACGGTGACGCCGGCCAAGGCATCGTCATGGCCGGACGAAACATCCGCTGTGCCAGCCGAAAAACTGCTGTCGTGGTCCAAAAATCGGGCTCCTTGCCCGGAAACCCGCCGGGCGATCGGATTCTACAGTCGCAGACGGCAGGTCTCCTGGCTCGCGGGTCATCGCCTTGGTAGCCGCCTTCCCGGGACCATTCCCAGTGGCTTTCGGCCTTGGCTCTTCGCTTACAGTTGCGGGGACAGCCGCGGATTTGGGATTTTGCCCCGCACCGCATTCCCTCTTAGCCCTTGCCGTTGCGGGCAAGGGACCATCTGGAACCGGATTTAGGCTTTTGCGGGCGGCGGTGTCAACGCGAGCTTACGACACGGCGATGTCGGCCAGCGCCGGGCCCAAATCGCCGGCGGGCGTCACTTCGATGCGCTCGAGGCCCAGCCAACCCTGCATCTGCTTCAATTCCTCGAAGAGCTGAGCAGCGGTTTCAGGCGGCGCGCCGGGCTCGGCATAGGCTGCGTGGACCCGCAGCACACTTGCCGGACGATCGGCCTTGAGGTCGACGCGCGCGACGATCCTGTCGCCGAGCAGGAACGGCAGGACATAATAGCCGTATTGCCGCTTGTCGGCCGGCGTGTAGATCTCGATGCGGTAGTGGAAGTCGAACAGCCGCTCCGTGCGCGAACGCTCGAAGACGACGGGATCGAACGGCGCCAGCAGGGCGCGGGCCTCGATCTTTCGGGGCAGACGGGCGTCTTTATGAAGATAGGCTGGCTTGTCCCAACCTTCGACACGCACCGGCAGCAGCTCGCCTGTTTCGACCAGTTCCTCCAGCCGGCCCTTCATGTCGGCCGGCGACAGGCGGAAGTAGTCGCGCAGGTCGCCTGACGTCGCTATGCCATGGGCGCGGGCGGAAATGCGCAGCAATTCGCGGTGCGCGTCCTCGGCCGCCGGCACCGGTAGGTCGAGGATCGCCTGCGGCAGCACGCGTTCGGGCAGATCATAGAACCGCTCGAAACCGCGGCGGTGCGCCGTGGTGATGCGGCCGGCCCAGAACAGCCATTCGAAGGCATGCTTGGCATGGCTCCAGCCCCACCAGCCGCCCGAGCCTTTCTGGCCTTCGAGCGCGGAAGCGGCAATCGGGCCGCGATCGGCGACCTGGCGGTAGATCTCTTCGATATAGGCGGCGTGCTCGCGGCCCCATTTGGCAAGCCCCAGATACATTTCATCGCCGCGCTCGGCGCGCTGCATGCGCCAGCGCATCAGCGGATATGTCTCGACCGGCAGGAAGGAGGCCTCGTGCGCCCAGTATTCGAACACCGTGCGCTTGCGCGTCACGGCCGCGTTGTCGAGCAGCGAGAGCGGGTAGGGGCCAAGGCGTGAATAGAGCGGCATATAATGAGCGCGCACCACCGCGCTGACGGAATCGATCTGCAACAGGCCGGTGCGGGAGAGCGTGCGGGCAAGATGCCGGCGGTCGGGCGTACCGGCCGGACGGGGATCGAGGAACCCCTGGGCGGCAAGCGCGATGCGCCGGGCCATGGGGAGCGAGATCTTTTCCTTCATGCAGGCATCACTTTGAAGTGTTTTGGCCGAGGGTCGGATGGGTGATTCCAGCCCATGCTAGCAGGGTTTTGGCGGGAACCATGTCAGGAGAGAAAAGTGGAGTAAAAAACGAAGGAAATCAAACAGGAGCGGATCGGACCAGTTTCCCCGGATATGCCGTCCAGGTCAGTGTTTTGAACAAGGTTTGACTTGCTTCGCTGGAAGTGCTGCGCTAACCCTCGCCGCGTTGCAGCATAGGCCCTTAAAACGGTTCAGCGGTTAAACTGTCACGCTTCCGCATTAGGGTCCGGTGCTGTAATCAAAGTGGATTGGCGCCAACGGAAAGCCGAGCATGAACGCACTTCTAAGCTCATACCTGCCCATCGTCCTGTTCATAGGCGTGGCGCTGGTTGTCGGCCTGGCGCTGCTGGCCGCGCCCTTCCTGGTGGCTTACCGCAATCCCGATCCTGAAAAGCTTTCCGCCTACGAGTGCGGTTTCAACTCGTTCGACGACGCCCGCATGAAGTTCGACATCCGTTTCTACCTGGTGTCGATCCTGTTCATCATCTTCGACCTGGAAGTGGCCTTCCTGTTTCCGTGGGCGGTGTCGTTCTCGAAGATCGGCATGCTCGGTTTCTGGTCGATGATGGTGTTTCTGGCGGTGCTGACCATCGGCTTTGCCTATGAATGGAAAAAAGGAGCGCTGGAATGGGATTGAACGACAGTTCAGGCACCCTCGTCGCGCCGAAGCCCAAAGGTATCATCGATCCCAACACCGGCAGGCCGGTGGGGGAGGACGATCCGTTCTTCCTCGAGATCAACAATGAGCTGGCCGACAAGGGCTTTCTCGTCACCTCGACCGAGGCGCTTATCACCTGGGCGCGCAGCGGCTCGCTGATGTTCATGACTTTCGGTCTCGCCTGCTGCGCGGTCGAGATGATCCACACCTCGATGCCGCGCTATGACTCGGAGCGGTTTGGCGTCGCGCCGCGCGCGTCTCCACGCCAGTCCGACATCATGATCGTCGCCGGCACGCTGACCAACAAGATGGCGCCAGCGCTGCGCAAGGTCTACGACCAGATGCCGGAGCCGCGCTACGTCATCTCGATGGGTTCCTGCGCCAATGGCGGCGGCTACTATCACTATTCCTATTCGGTGGTGCGCGGCTGCGACCGCATCGTGCCGGTCGACATCTATGTGCCCGGCTGTCCGCCGAGCGCCGAAGCGCTGCTTTACGGCATTCTTCTCCTGCAGAAGAAGATCCGCCGCACCGGCACGATCGAACGGTAAATCCATGACCGCATCCCTGAGCGAACTGTCGACCTATCTCGGCGAGAAGCTGATCGGCCGCGTGAACGAAGCTGATGTCGCCTATGGCGAGCTTACCGTTCATGTCGAGCCGCGCGACCTGGTCGAGGTGATGACCTTCCTGCGCGACGATGCGCGCTGCCAATTCATCTCGATCATCGACGTCTGCGGCGCCGACTATCCGTCGCGGGCCAAGCGTTTCGACGTCGTCTATCACCTCCTGTCGCCGAAGCAGAACGTGCGCATTCGCGTCAAGGTGCAGGCCGACGAGGAAACCATGGTGCCGTCGATCACTGGTGTGTTCCCAGGCGCCGACTGGTTCGAGCGTGAGACCTACGATCTCTATGGCGTGCTGTTCTCGGGCCATCCCGATCTTCGCCGCCTGCTGACCGACTACGGTTTCGAAGGCCATCCTCTGCGCAAGGATTTCCCGCTGACCGGCTTTGTCGAGGTGCGTTACGACGACGAAGCCAAGCGCGTCATCTATGAGCCGGTCGAGCTCAAGCAGGAATTCCGCAATTTCGATTTTCTCTCGCCATGGGAAGGGACGGACTACGTCCTGCCCGGCGACGAAAAAGCCAAGACGAATTGAGGCGCCAGAATGGCTGAAACCTCCGTCCGCAACTTCAACATCAATTTCGGCCCGCAACACCCTGCGGCGCACGGCGTTTTGCGCCTCGTTCTGGAGCTGGACGGCGAAGTCGTCGATCGCGTCGATCCGCATATCGGGCTCTTGCATCGCGGCACCGAAAAGCTGATCGAAGCCAAAACCTATTTGCAGGCGATCCCTTACCTCGACCGGCTCGACTATTGCGCGCCGATGAATCAGGAGCACGCTTTCGCGCTCGCCGCCGAGCGCCTGCTGGGCATCGAAGTGCCGAAGCGCGGCCAGCTGATCCGCGTGCTTTACTGCGAAATCGGCCGCATCATGTCGCACATCCTCAATGTGACGACGCAGGCGATGGATGTCGGCGCGCTGACGCCGCCGCTGTGGGGCTTCGTCGAGCGCGAAAAGCTGATGGTGTTCTATGAGCGCGCCTCCGGTTCGCGCATGCATGCCGCCTATTTCCGCCCCGGTGGTGTCCATCAGGACCTGCCGCAGAAGCTTGTCGAGGATATCGGCAAGTGGATCGACCCGTTCCTGAAGTCGATCGACGACCTCGATCAACTGCTGACCGGCAATCGCATCTTCAAGCAACGCAATGTCGACATCGGCACCGTTTCGCTGGCCGACGCGTGGGCCTGGGGTTTTTCAGGCGTCATGGTGCGCGGCTCGGGTGCAGCCTGGGATTTGCGCAAATCGCAACCCTATGAATGCTATTCGGAAATGGATTTCGACATTCCGATCGGCAAGAACGGCGACTGCTTCGACCGTTATCTGGTGCGCATGGAAGAGATGCGCCAGTCGGCGAAGATCATGCGCCAGTGCGTCGACCTTCTGCTCGGCAAGGAGCTCACCGGCCCGGTGTCGAACCTCGACGGCAAGGTGGTGCCGCCGAAGCGCCAGGCGATGAAGCGCTCGATGGAAGCGCTGATCCATCACTTCAAGCTCTACACCGAGGGTTATCGCGTGCCGGCCGGCGAGGTCTATGCGGCGGTCGAAGCGCCGAAGGGTGAGTTCGGCGTCTATCTGGTCTCCGACGGCTCTAACAAGCCCTATCGCTGCAAGCTGCGCGCGCCCGGCTTCGCGCATCTGCAAGCGATGGATTTCCTCTGCCGCGGCCACATGCTGGCCGACGTCACCGCCGTTCTCGGCTCCCTCGACATCGTGTTTGGTGAGGTCGATCGCTAAATGTCAGTCCGCCGTCTCGCAGAAGCCAGCGTCCAGCCAGCATCCTTCGCCTTCAACCGGGCGAATGCCGCGGCTGCGAAGCAATGGATCAAGAAATACCCGAAGGGTCGGGAGCAGTCGGCGATCATCCCGCTTCTAATGATCGCACAGGAGCAGGAAGGCTGGGTGACGAAGGCGGCGATCGAGACGATCTCCGACATGCTCGGCATGCCCCGTATCCGCGGCCTAGAGGTCGCGACCTTCTATACGCAGTACCAGTTGAACCCGGTCGGCACGCGTGCGCATATCCAGGTCTGCGGCACCACGCCCTGCATGCTGCGCGGCTCGGAAGCGCTGATGGATGTGTGCCGGTCAAAGATCCATCACGACCAGTTCCACACCAACGACAAGGGCACGCTGTCGTGGGAAGAGGTCGAATGCCTTGGCGCTTGCGTCAACGCGCCGATGGTCATGATCTTTAAAGATACTTTCGAAGACCTCACCCCGGAACGGCTGGCCGAAATCATCGATCTCTACGGCGCCGGCAAGGGTGCTGAGGTCAAGCCCGGACCGCAGGACGGTCGCACCGGCTCGGAGCCGGCCTCCGGCCTCACGAGCCTGAAGAGCGAAAAGGCGATCCTCAAGTCGACCCGCGACAGGGAAGCCAGGGAGGCGGCCAAGGCCGCCAAAGCGGCGCCCGACGCGATCATCGCTGCGCCCGTTCCGGCACCGGCCGCTGCCCCTGTCGCACCGTCCAATGCCAGCAAGCCGAAGACCGATGCTCCCGAAACCAGCCCGGCCCTGAAGACACCGTCAAAGGCCAAGGTTGCGCCGGCTGCGGAAAAGGCGGCGAGCGTTTCGGCGCCGCTGCATTCGGCCGCCAATGCCAACAAGGCAGCGCCTGAGGTCGAGCAGGTTTCCAAGCAGCGCAATGGTCCGAAGACCAAGGCCGAGCCGGCAGCCGCTTTCAAGGCGCCGGAAACCAAGGCGCCAGCCGCGAAAGCCGCCAAGCCATCGCTGGAAGACAAGAACCGTCCGGCCGGCATCGACAAACCGGCACTGGTCGACGACCTCAAGCTGATCTCCGGCGTCGGGCCGAAGATCGAGGGCATCCTGCATACGCTCGGCATCTACACCTTCGCGCAGGTTGCGTCGTGGAAGAAGGCCGAGCGCGAGTGGGTGGACGGCTATCTCTCCTTCCATGGCCGCATCGATCGCGACGACTGGGTCAAGCAGGCCAAGGCGCTCGCCAAGGGTGGCGTCGCCGAATACATCCGCGTCTTCGGCAAGAAGCCGGTCTGAGGGACGAAAAATGCTTCAGGACAAAGACCGCATCTTCACCAACATCTACGGCCTCTTCGATAAGTCGTTGGCCGGTGCGATGGCGCGCGGCGCCTGGGACAACACGCCCGGCATCGTCGCCAAGGGGCGTGAGTGGATCGTCAACGAGATGAAGGCGTCGGGCCTGCGCGGCCGTGGCGGCGCCGGCTTCCCGACGGGGCTCAAATGGTCGTTCATGCCCAAGCAGAGCGACGGCCGGCCGAGCTATCTCGTCATCAATGCCGACGAATCCGAGCCCGGCACCTGCAAGGACCGCGACATTCTGCGCAATGACCCGCACACTTTGGTCGAGGGTGCGCTGCTTGCCGGTTTCGCTATGGGCGCGATTGCCGCCTACATCTATGTGCGCGGCGAGTTCGTCCGTGAGCGCGAGGCGCTGCAGCGCGCCATCGACGAGGCCTATGAGGCCAAGCTGATCGGCAAGAACAACACCTCCGGCTATGATTTCGACATCTACATGCACCACGGCGCCGGCGCCTATATCTGCGGCGAGGAGACAGCACTCCTCGAAAGCCTCGAAGGCAAGAAGGGCCAGCCCAGGCTGAAGCCGCCATTCCCGGCCAATGTCGGCCTCTATGGCTGCCCGACCACCGTCAACAACGTCGAATCGATCGCGGTTGCGCCGACCATCCTGCGCCGCGGTGCAGCCTGGTTCTCGTCCTTCGGCCGGCCCAACAATGTCGGCACCAAGCTGTTTTGCATCTCCGGCCACGTCAACAATCCGTGCACGGTCGAAGAGGCGATGTCGATCCCGTTCCGCGAGCTGATCGAGACGCATTGCGGCGGCATTCGCGGCGGCTGGGACAATCTGTTGGCGGTCATTCCGGGCGGCGCTTCGGTGCCGCTTGTGCCGGCCGAGCAGATCATCGACGCACCGATGGATTTCGACGCGCTGCGCGACCTCAAATCCGGCCTTGGCACGGCGGCTGTCATCGTCATGGACAAGTCGACCGATATCGTGAAGGCGATCGCGCGGCTTTCCTATTTCTACAAGCATGAGAGCTGCGGCCAGTGCACGCCGTGCCGCGAAGGCACCGGCTGGATGTGGCGGGTGATGGAGCGGCTGGTGCGCGGCGAGGCGCAGAAGCGCGAGATCGACATGCTGCTCGACGTCACCAAACAGGTCGAAGGCCACACGATCTGCGCGCTGGGCGACGCGGCGGCTTGGCCGATCCAGGGCCTGATGCGGCATTTCCGCGGCGAGGTGGAGCGGCGCATCGACGAGTTTTCGCGCAATGCGCACCGAGCCGAGCCGGTGATGGTGGCGGCGGAATAGAAGAATTTCTGAATGCGGGCGAAAACCCGAAGCGAAATACGGGCAAGTGCCCGATTTGAAATACGGGCAAGGGCCCGATTTGAGACAACCGGGGCGGGCGAACGAAAAAACGACCAGGAGAACTCTATGGCGCCGTATTCGACACCCAACCCGCTGATGCCCAATTTGGACCAGATCGAGAAGATGAACCAGGACTTGACCAGGATGATGCCGAAGGAGATGGCCAGCGCCGTCAACCTTCTCGTGCATCCTGTGGCGGGTGCGGCGGCGATGTCGGCGCTTGGCCTTGGGCTCGCCAACCACGCTTTCGGCGTCTGGCTGGGCGCGCTTTCGGGAGCGGCCGAAGCTTCGCAACGGCTGTTGCAGCCGATCGTCGATGATTTCGAGGCGCGCGTCGCGCAGTTCGACGACCCGAATTCTTCCTCCACCAAGGCGCGGGCGACGGCGAAAACCATGATTGCCGAGGCGCAGTCCTTCGCCCAGGAAGTCACCGATATTGCCGCCAAGGAAGCCGCTACTGCCGTGCCGGCCGCAAATGCCGTTCCGGCAACCGGCGACTCCGGCCATGTGCTGATGCCCGAGGATTTCAGGCAGCCAGAGGCTATGGAAAAGCCCGCCGAGCCGGCGGATCTCAAGGCGATATCGGGCATCGGGCCCAAGCTTGAAAAAGTTCTCAACGGCCTGGGCATCTGGACGTATGGCCAGATCGCGGCATGGACGCCGCAAGAGGTTGCCTGGGTCGAGGATTATCTGTCGCTCACCGGCCGCATCGGTCGCGACGATTGGACAGCCCAAGCGGCGGCGCTCGCCGTCAAGAAGTGAATGAAATGCCGGGTCCGGTTTCGACCGTGCCTGGAACAAGAGATTGCGGGAACTCCGCAGGGGTTTGAGGCGAATGGCAAAGCTCAAGGTCGACGGGAAAGAGATCACTGTACCCGACCACTACACGCTGCTGCAGGCGGCGGAAGACGCTGGCGCGGAAGTGCCGCGCTTCTGCTTCCATGAGCGGCTGTCGATCGCCGGCAATTGCCGCATGTGCCTGATCGAGGTGAAGGGCGGGCCGCCCAAGCCGCAGGCTTCCTGCGCCATGAACGTGCGCGACCTGCGTCCGGGGCCGAATGGCGAGGCGCCGGAAATCTTCACCAACACGCCGATGGTCAAGAAGGCCAGGGAAGGCGTGATGGAGTTCCTGCTGATCAACCATCCGCTGGATTGCCCTATCTGCGACCAGGGCGGTGAATGTGACCTGCAGGACCAGGCGATGGCCTTCGGCGTCGATTCCTCGCGCTATCATGAGAACAAGCGCGCGGTCGAAGACAAATATATCGGACCGCTGGTCAAGACGGTGATGAACCGCTGCATCCATTGCACGCGCTGCGTCCGCTTCACCACGGAAGTCGCCGGCATTTCCGAGCTTGGCCTGATCGGCCGTGGCGAGGATGCCGAGATCACCACCTATCTCGAACAGGCGATGACCTCGGAGCTGCAGGGCAATGTCATCGACCTTTGCCCGGTCGGCGCGCTGACCTCAAAACCCTTCGCCTTCCAGGCGCGGCCGTGGGAGCTGACCAAGACCGAATCCATCGACGTGATGGATGCGGTCGGCTCGGCGATCCGCGTCGACAGCCGAGGGCGCGAAGTGATGCGCATCCTGCCGCGCGTCAACGAAGCGGTGAACGAGGAGTGGATTTCCGACAAGACCCGCTTCATCTGGGACGGCCTGCGCACGCAGCGCCTCGACCGCCCCTATGTGCGCAAGGACGGCAAGCTGGTTCCCGCCAGCTGGGCCGAAGCCTTTGCCGCGATCAAGGACGCGGTTTCGAAGGCGGCACCCGAAAAGATCGGCGCCATTGCCGGTGACTTGGCCGCCGTTGAAGAAATCTATGCGCTCAAGCTGCTGATGGCCTCGCTCGGCTCGAAGAATACCGACTGCCGCCAGGATGGCGCCGCACTCGATCCGGCGCTCGGCCGGGCGAGCTACATCTTCAATCCGACCATCGAAGGCATCGAGCAGGCCGACGCGGTGCTGATCATCGGCGCCAACCCGCGCTATGAAGCCTCGGTGCTCAACGCCCGCATCCGCAAGCGCTGGCGGATCGGCAATCTGCCGGTCGGCGTTATCGGCGATGTCGGTGACACGCGCTACGACTACGAACAGCTGGGCGCCGGACCGGATTCGCTGAAGGATCTGGCCGACGGCAATGGCACGTTCTTCCAAGTGCTGAAGAAGGCGACGCATCCGCTGATCATCGTCGGCCAGGGCGCTTTGGCGCGCGCCGATGGCGCGGCCGTGCTCGGCCAGGCGGCCAAGCTCGCCACCGCTGTCAACGCTGCTCGCGCGGACTGGAACGGCTTTGCCGTGCTGCACAATGCGGCCGGACGTGTCGGCGGTCTCGATCTCGGCTTCGTGCCGGGCGAGGGTGGCAAGAGCGTTGCCGGCATGCTGGGCGAAATGGAGCTGCTGTTCCTGCTCGGTGCCGACGAGATCGACATGGCCAAGACCGGCGGCGCCTTCGTGGTCTATATCGGCACGCATGGCGACCAGGGCGCGCACCGCGCCAACGTCATCCTGCCGGCGGCTGCCTACACCGAAAAATCGGCCACCTATGTCAACACGGAAGGCCGTGTGCAGCAGACCAACCGCGCCGGCTTCGCGCCGGGCGATGCGCGCGAGGACTGGGCGATTTTGCGGGCCCTGTCGGATGTGATGGACAAGAAACTGCCGTTCGATTCGCTGCCGCAGCTGCGCGCCAAGCTTTACGGCGAATACCCGCATCTGGCCCGCATCGATCAGGTCGCGGCCGGCAATGCCGAGGACATCGCCAAGGTGGCGAAGCTCGGCGGACGGCTGAACAAGGGAACGTTCACCTCGCCCGTCACGGATTTCTACCTGACCAACCCGATCGCGCGGGCATCGGCCGTGATGGCGGAATGCTCGGCACTGGCCAAGAGCGGCTTCAAGCAGGCGGCGGAATAAGCATGGACACTTTCTTCTCCTTCTACGTGCTGCCGGCGCTGCTGATCCTCTTGAAGTCAGTCGTGCTGATCGTCGTTCTGCTGATCTTCGTCGCTTACATCCTCTACGCCGACCGCAAGATCTGGGCGGCGGTGCAGCTGCGCCGTGGTCCGAACGTCGTTGGCCCCTGGGGCACGTTGCAGGCTTTCGCCGATCTGTTGAAATTCGTCTTCAAGGAACCGATCATTCCGTCGGGCGCCAACAAGGGCGTCTTCCTGCTGGCGCCGCTGGTGTCGGCGGTGCTGGCGATCTCCGCCTGGGCGGTCATCCCGGTGAGCCAGGGCTGGGCGATCGCCAACGTCAATGTCGGCATCCTCTATGTCTTCGCCATCTCCTCGCTCGAGGTCTATGGCGTGATCATGGGCGGCTGGGCGTCGAACTCGAAATATCCGTTCCTCGGTGCGCTGCGTTCAGCGGCTCAGATGGTGTCCTACGAAGTCTCGATCGGCTTCGTCATCGTCACCGTGCTGCTAACCGCCGGCTCGCTCAACCTCAGCGATATCGTGCTGTCGCAGCATGACGGAATTGGTACGCGGCTTGGCTTGCCCAATACGTTCCTCGACTGGAACTGGCTGGCGCTGTTTCCGATGTTCATCATCTTCTTCATCTCGGCCTTGGCCGAGACGAACCGGCCGCCCTTCGATCTGGTGGAAGCCGAATCGGAACTGGTCGCCGGCCACATGGTCGAATACTCGTCGACGCCGTTCCTGCTGTTCTTCCTCGGCGAGTATGTCGCCATCGTGCTGATGTGCGCGCTGGCCACCATCCTGTTCCTCGGTGGTTGGCTGCCGCCCTTCGACTTCGCGCCGTTCACCTGGGTGCCGGGCGTCATCTGGTTCGTGCTGAAGGTCTGCTTCGTGTTCTTCGGCATCTCCATGGTGAAGGCTTTCGTGCCGCGCTACCGTTACGACCAGCTGATGCGGCTCGGCTGGAAGGTGTTCCTGCCGATCTCGCTGTTCATGGTGGTCGCCACCGCTGCCTTCCTCAAGATCACGGGGTTTGCGTGATGTCCGCTCTTTCCCAAGCCGCAAAATCGCTGCTGCTGCAGGATTTCGTCAGCGCCTTCTTCCTGTCGATGCGCCAGTTCTTCGCGCCGAAGGAGACGATCAACTATCCGCACGAGAAGGGGCCGACCAGCCCGCGCTTCCGGGGCGAGCACGCTTTGCGCCGCTATCCCAATGGCGAGGAACGCTGCATCGCCTGCAAATTGTGCGAGGCGATCTGCCCGGCGCAGGCCATCACCATCGAGGCCGGCCCGCGCCGCAATGACGGCACGCGCCGTACGGTGCGTTACGACATCGACATGGTGAAGTGCATCTATTGCGGCTTCTGCCAGGAGGCCTGCCCGGTCGACGCCATCGTCGAGGGGCCGAATTTCGAATTCGCGACGGAGACGCGCGAGGAACTCTACTACGACAAGGACAAGCTGTTGGCGAATGGCGACCGGTGGGAGCGCGAACTGGCGCGCAACATCTCGCTGGACTCGCCGTACCGCTGATATTTGACGCATGGACGGGGCGAGGGGCCTCGTCTAAGGAAACACGCAACTTGCCGACCGGAGGCGGTCGCAAAAATCGAACAGGACGAACGTCCTGTTTCGGACAGGAACCCGGGGGAACCCCATGTTGAGTGGACTAGAGGCGGCCTTTTTCTACCTCTTCGCCTTTGTCGCGGTGGCGTCGGCGTTCATGGTCATTTCGTCGCGCAACCCTGTGCATTCGGTGCTGTTCCTGATCCTGACCTTCTTCAACGCCGCCGGCCTGTTCATGCTGACCGGGGCCGAGTTCCTGGCGATGATCCTGCTCGTCGTCTATGTCGGCGCGGTGATGGTGCTTTTCCTGTTCGTCGTCATGATGCTCGATGTCGATTTCGCCGAGATGAAGGAAGGCGCCCTGCAATATGCACCGATCGGCGCGCTGGTCGGTCTGATCCTGGCGGCGGAGCTGATCGTCGTGCTCGGCGGCTACACATTCGCGCCGCAACTCGCCTCGACGGTTTCGAAACCCATCCCGGATCTCGCGACGCGGACCAATACGGCCGCACTCGGCGACATCCTCTATACGGACTACCTCTACTACTTCCAGATTTCGGGCCTCGTGCTGCTGGTCGCCATGATCGGCGCCATCGTGCTGACGCTGCGCCATAAACCAGGCGTCAAGCGGCAGTCGATCGCAGCCCAGGTCGGCCGCACATCGGCGACCGGAATGGAAATCCGCAAGGTCAAGACAGGCGAGGGGCTCTGAGATGGTTGTCGGCATCGCGCATTATCTGACCGTATCGGCGATCCTGTTCACGCTCGGCGTGTTCGGCATCTTCCTCAACCGCAAGAACGTCATCGTCATCCTGATGTCGGTCGAGCTGATCCTGCTGGCGGTCAACATCAACTTCGTCGCCTTTTCGGCAGCACTCGGCGATCTGGTCGGCCAGGTGTTCGCGCTGTTCGTGCTGACGGTCGCGGCGGCTGAAGCCGCCATCGGACTTGCCATTCTCGTCGTCTTCTTCCGCAACCGCGGCTCGATCGCGGTCGAAGACGTGAACATGATGAAGGGTTGACGGAACCACCATGTATCAGGCCATCGTCTTCCTTCCCCTGCTCGGCTTCCTGATCGTCGGCCTGTTCGGCACGTCGCTCGGCGCCAAGGCGTCCGAATACATCACCTCCGGTTTCCTGGTGATCGCGGCGGTGTTGTCGTGGGTCGCTTTCTTCACCGTCGGCTTCGGCCATGGTGAGGTGTTCACCGTGCCGGTGATGCGCTGGATCCAGTCAGGCGGACTGGAAGCATCCTGGGCGCTGCGGATCGACACGTTGACGGTGGTGATGCTGGTGGTGGTCAACACCGTGTCGGCGCTGGTTCACATCTATTCGATCGGCTACATGCACCACGATCCGAACCGGCCGCGCTTCTTCGCCTATCTGTCGCTGTTCACCTTCGCCATGCTGATGCTGGTGACGGCCGACAATCTTGTGCAGATGTTCTTCGGCTGGGAAGGGGTCGGCCTCGCCTCCTACCTGCTGATCGGCTTCTGGTACAAGAAGCCGTCGGCCAATGCCGCGGCAATAAAGGCCTTCGTTGTCAACCGCGTTGGCGACTTCGGTTTCGCGCTCGGCATCTTCGGCCTGTTCGTGCTGTTCGGCTCGGTCAATCTCGGCACCATCTTCGCCAATGCGGCAACGTTCATTCCGGCCGAAGGTGCGCCACAGGGCGCCGCCGTGCTGACCTTCCTTGGGCATGCGCTGGACAAGCAGTCGGCCATGACGATCGTCTGCCTGCTGCTGTTCATGGGCGCCATGGGCAAGTCGGCGCAGGTGCCGCTGCACACCTGGCTGCCGGACGCCATGGAAGGCCCGACGCCGGTTTCCGCACTGATCCATGCCGCCACCATGGTAACGGCCGGTGTGTTCATGCTGGCGCGGCTGTCGCCGCTGTTCGAGCTGTCGCATTCGGCGCTGACGGTCGTGACCTTCATCGGCGCCTTCACCGCCTTCTTCGCGGCCACGGTCGGTCTCGTGCAGAACGACATCAAGCGCGTCATCGCTTATTCGACCTGCTCGCAGCTCGGCTACATGTTCGTGGCGCTCGGCGTCGGCGCCTATGGCGCGGCGATCTTCCACCTGTTCACGCATGCCTTCTTCAAGGCCCTGCTGTTCCTCGGCTCTGGCTCGGTCATCCATGCCGTCTCCGACGAGCAGGACATGCGCAAGATGGGCGGACTGCGCAAGCTGATCCCGACCACCTACTGGATGATGGTCATCGGCACGCTGGCGTTGACCGGCGTCGGCATCCCGGTGACGGTCATCGGCACCGCCGGCTTCTTCTCCAAGGACGCCATCATCGAAAGCGCCTTTGCCGGCCACAATTCGGTTGCCGGCCTCGCCTTCATATTGCTCGTCATCGCGGCCTGCTTCACCTCCTTCTACTCATGGCGGCTGATCTTCATGACCTTCCACGGCAAGCCGCGGGCGAGCCACGAGGTCATGCACCACGTCCATGAATCGCCTCCGGTGATGCTGGTGCCGCTGTTCATCCTGGCCGCCGGCGCACTGTTTGCCGGCATTATCTTCCACGGCGCCTTCATCGGCGAGGGCTATGCCGAGTTCTGGAAGGCATCGCTGTTCGCGCTGCCGGACAACCACATCCTGCACGAGATCCACGAACTGCCGCTGTGGGTCGAGCTGTCGCCCTTCATCGCCATGCTGATCGGCTTCGCGCTGGCCTGGAAGTTCTACATCCGCTCGCCGGAAATGCCGGTCAATCTGGCAGCGCATCATCGTGGGCTCTACGCCTTTCTGCTCAACAAGTGGTATTTCGACGAGCTCTACGATTTCCTGTTCGTGCGGCCCGCCAAGCGCCTCGGCCATTTCCTGTGGAAGACCGGCGACGGCACAATCATTGACGGCCTCGGCCCGGATGGCATTTCGGCGCGCGTCGTCGATGTCACCAACCGCGTCGTCAAGCTGCAGACCGGCTACCTCTACCATTATGCCTTCGCCATGCTGATCGGCGTTGCCGCACTCGTCACCTGGATGATGCTCTGATGACCGCTTGGCCAATCCTCTCGCTGGTCACCTTCCTGCCGCTGGTTGGTGTGCTGCTTATCCTGTTCATCAATGATGACAGCGAAAATGCACGCCGCAACATCCGCGCCATTGCGCTGTTGACGACGACGTTCACGTTCATCATCTCGCTGTTCATCTGGACTGGCTTCGACAATTCGCAGGCCGGCTTCCAGTTCGTCGAGAAGGTGGCCTGGCTCGACTCCGGCATCTCCTACCATATGGGCGTCGACGGCATCTCCATGCTGTTCGTCATCCTGACGACCTTCCTGATGCCGCTCTGCATCCTGGCGTCGTGGGAATCGATCGAGAAGCGCGTCAAGGCCTACATGATCGCCTTCCTGCTGCTCGAAACGCTGATGATCGGCGTGTTCTGCGCACTCGATATCGTGCTGTTCTACGTCTTCTTCGAAGCCGGCCTGATCCCGATGTTCATCATCATCGGCGTCTGGGGCGGCAAGCGGCGCGTCTACGCCTCGTTCAAGTTCTTCCTCTACACGCTGGCCGGCTCGGTGCTGATGCTGCTCGCCATCATGGCGATGTTCTACCAGTCCGGCACGACCGACATCCCGACGCTTCTGACGCACAACTTCCCGGCCAACATGCAGACCTGGCTATGGCTTGCCTTCTTCGCGTCCTTCGCGGTGAAGATGCCGATGTGGCCGGTGCACACCTGGTTGCCCGACGCGCACGTTGAAGCGCCGACGGCAGGTTCGGTGATCCTGGCCGCCATCCTGCTAAAGATGGGCGGGTACGGCTTCCTGCGTTTCTCCTTGCCGATGTTCCCGCTGGCGTCCGAAATGTTCGCGCCGCTGATCTTCGCGCTCTCGGTCGTCGCCATCATCTACACCTCGCTGGTGGCGCTGATGCAGGAGGACATGAAGAAGCTGATCGCCTATTCGTCGGTGGCCCATATGGGCTTCGTCACCATGGGCATCTTCGCCATGAACCAGGAAGGCGTGCAGGGCGCGATCTTCCAGATGCTCAGCCACGGCCTCGTCTCCGGCGCGCTGTTCCTGTGCGTCGGCGTCATCTACGACCGCATGCACACACGCGAAATCGCGGCCTATGGCGGCTTGGTCAACAACATGCCGAAATACGCCACCGTGTTCATGATCTTCACCATGGCTAATGTCGGCCTGCCCGGCACCAGCGGCTTCGTCGGCGAGTTCCTGACCATGCTCGGCGTGTTCCGGGTCAACACCTGGGTGGCGTTCTTCGCCGCCACCGGCGTCATCCTGTCGGCTGCCTACGCGCTCTGGCTCTATCGCCGGGTGATCTTCGGCGCGCTGACCAAGGACAGCCTGAAGGGCCTGCTCGACCTGTCGCCGCGCGAGAAGCTGATCATCTACCCGCTGGTCGTGCTGGTCATCTTCTTCGGCGTCTATCCCGCACCCGTCTTCGACGCGACGGCCGAATCGGTCAAGTCGCTCGTCACCAATGTCACTGCATCCATCGGCGCCGCGCAGACCGCGGCGGCGAATTAACCCAAGGGTTTTGCGAACCATGACGCCGGACCTTCTCTCCAGCCTGTCGCTCTCGACGCCAGAGCTGATCCTTGCCGTCGGCGCGCTGGCGCTGCTGATGGTCGGCGCCTATTCGCGCGCCAACACCGCCAACACGGTGACCGGCCTTGCCGTCGCCGTGCTGGTCGTCGCGGGCGCCTGGCTGATCTTCCAAACCGGGCAGGGCAGCGCCTATGGCAACGCCTTCATCCAGGATTCCTTTGCCCGCTTCATGAAGGTGCTGGCGCTGGTCGGCTCGGCGGTGACGCTGGCGATGTCGATGCGCTTCGCCAAGGCGGAGCATTTCGACAAGTTCGAATATCCCGTATTGGTGCTGCTCAGCACGCTCGGCATGATGCTGATGATCTCGGCCAACAGCATGATCGGGCTCTATCTCGGCCTCGAACTGCAGTCGCTGGCGATCTACGTGCTGTGCGCGATTAATCGCGACAATCTGCGTTCGACCGAGGCTGGCCTCAAATATTTCGTTCTCGGTGCGCTGTCGTCGGGCATGCTGCTCTATGGCATCAGCCTGGTCTACGGCTACACTGGCAACACCGGCTTCCAGGAGATCGCTACGGCGCTCGGCAGCGGCGAGCGCCAGCTTGGCCTCGTCTTCGGTCTCGTCTTCGTGTTGGCCGGCCTTGCCTTCAAGATCTCGGCGGTGCCGTTCCACATGTGGACGCCCGACGTCTACGAGGGCGCGCCGACGCCAGTGACGGCCTTCCTGGCGGCGGCACCCAAGATGGCGGCGATGGCGCTGATGGTGCGTGTCACCATGGGCGCGTTCAAGCCGATCGCCTCCGACTGGCAGCAGATCATCGTCTTCATCTCGATCGCCTCGATGGCGCTGGGCGCCTTCGCGGCCATCGGCCAGACCAACATCAAGCGACTGATGGCCTATTCCTCGATCGGCCATATGGGCTACGCGCTGGTCGGCCTTGCCGCCAACAGCCAGGCCGGCGTGCGCGGCGTTGCCATCTACATGCTGATCTATCTGGTGATGACGCTCGGCACCTTCGCCTTCATCCTCGCCATGCGGCGCAAGGACGGCAATGTCGAGCAGATCAGCGATCTGGCCGGCCTGTCGTCGACCAATCCGATCATGGCGACGATCCTGACCATCCTGATGTTCTCGCTGGCAGGCATCCCGCCGCTCGCCGGCTTCTGGGGGAAATGGTACGTCTTCCTCGCCGCCATCAACGCCAATCTCTACGCGCTGGCGATCATCGGCGTGCTGGCCTCGGTGGTGGGCGCCTATTATTACCTGCGCATCATCAAGATCATGTGGTTCGACGAACCGGTCGGTGGCTTTGTGCCGATGGCGACGGAATTGCGTGTCGTGCTCGGCGTCTCCGGCGCCTTCGTGCTGTTCTATGTGCTGATCGGCGGACCGATCGGCACCTATGCCGAAGCCGCCGCCAAGACGTTTTTCTAGACGGCATGGCATTTCGGCTGGCTCCAACCTCGGCGTCGGAAGGGTTCCGGCTCGAGGCGCATGACAGCGTCGGCTCCACCAATGCGCTGGCGCTGGATCACGCCAGGGCAGGTGACCCGGGCAAATTGTGGGTCGTTTCCAAGAAGCAGGAAAGCGGGCGTGGCCGGCGCGGCCGTGTCTGGGCGACGCCCGAGGGCAACCTCGCGGCGACGCTGCTCGTCATCACCAAGGCAGAGCTTCGCCTTGCCGCAACGCTGGGCTTCGTCGCCGGGCTGGCGCTGGCCGATGCACTCGACGCCGTGGTGCCAAAGGGCCGGATCGCCATCGGCCTCGACGGCGCCAGTGAAGGCAAAAACCGTTTCGAGTTGAAATGGCCGAATGACGTGCTTGCGTCGGGCGCCAAGCTGGCCGGTATCCTGCTGGAATCGGCGATCCTGGAAGGCGGCCGTTTCGCGGTGGCGGTCGGCATCGGCGTCAATGTGGTGGCATACCCTGAGGATTTGCCTTATCCCGCAACATCCTTGCGCGCGCTGGGTGCGGCATGCGATGCGGAGACACTGTTCCTCGCGCTATCGGATGCCTGGAGCGAGAATGCAAGGGTTTGGGATGAGGGGCGCGGACTTGCCGCCGTCAGGCGGCGGTGGTTGGCTCGCGCGGCGGGGCTCGGCGGCGAGGTTGCTGTCAGGATTGACGGTAATGTGGTGCGTGGGGTGTTTGAAACCATTGACGAGGACTGCCGTTTCGTGATCCGCGACGATGAAGGTTCGGTTCTGACGATCGCCGCCGGCGACGTGCATTTCGGCGCGGTCGCTTCGGCCAGGGCCTAGAGCCGTTCGTGAACGGCTCTAAGTGTTTGTTTTTGCGCAATTCCTGTGGGAAGACCGTTAGACGCTTTTCCTGGAATTGCTTTATGGACTTGGCCTGAGGGCCAGGAAGGGAAAAATCATGGCGAAAGCGGAAAACGCCGAACTCGTCTTCGTGCCGCTCGGCGGCGTCGGCGAGATCGGCATGAACTTCGCTCTTTACGGCTACGGCCCGCCCAGTGCGCGCGAATGGATCGTCATCGATGTCGGTGTGACCTTCCCCGATGCCAGCCTGCCCGGCGTCGACCTGGTGCTGCCCGACACGCGCTTCATCGAGGAGAACCTCGCCAATCTGCGCGGCATCATCATCACCCATGCGCATGAAGACCACTACGGCGCGCTGCTCGACACCTGGCCGAAGCTGAAGGCGCCGGTCTGGATGACGCCGTTCAGCGCCGGCTTGCTCGAAGCCAAGCGACAAGGCGAGCAAGGTGCGCCGAAAATACCGGTCACGATCTACAAAGCGGGGGAGAAATTCACCGTCGGCCCCTTTGAGATCGAAGCCATTCCGGTGGCGCACTCGATCCCCGAGCCGATGTCGCTGGCGATCACCTCGCCGGCCGGCACCGTCATCCACACCGGTGATTGGAAGATCGACCCGGAGCCGACGATCGGGCCGAAGACCGACGAGGCGCGTTTCCGCGCCTATGGTGACAAGGGCGTCCTGGCGCTGATCTGCGATTCGACCAATGCGCTGCGCGAAGGCGAGTCGCCTTCGGAAGTGGCCGTGGGCGAGGGCCTCAAGGGCGTCATTCAGGCTGCCAAGGGCCGCGTCGCCGTCACCACGTTTTCCTCCAATGTCGGACGCATCGTCTCCATCGCCAGGGCGGCACGCGATGCCGGTCGCCAGTGCCTGGTGCTCGGCCGCTCGCTGAAGCGGGTCATCGATGTGGCTGGCGAGCTCGGTTACATGGACGGTCTGCCCGAGTTCATCGCCGAGGAGGATTTTGGCTTCATCCCGCGCGAAAACCTGGTCATCATCTGCACCGGCAGCCAGGGCGAACCGCTTGCCGCACTGGCCAAGCTGTCGCGCGAAGAGATGAAGTCGGTGTCGCTGACGGCCGGCGACACGGTGGTGTTTTCCTCGCGCACGATTCCGGGCAATGAGAAGGCGATCCTCGAGATCAAGAACCGCCTCATCGATCTCGGCGTCAAGATCATCGAGGACGGCGACGCGCTGGTGCATGTCTCCGGCCATCCGCGGCGCAGCGAATTGCGCAAGATGTATGAATGGGTGCGCCCGCAGATCGGCGTCCCCGTGCATGGCGAGGCGGCGCATCTGGTGGCGCAGGGGTCGCTGATGTCGACGTCCGGCATCGGCCAGGTGGCGCAGGTGCGCGACGGCGACATGCTGCGGCTCGCTCCCGGCCCTGCCACCATCATCGACCAAGTGCCGTTCGGCCGCGTCTACAAGGATGGCAGACTGATCGGCACCGATCAGGCGATGGGCATTCGCGACCGGCGCAAACTGTCCTTTGCCGGCCATGTCGCGGTCAATGTCGTGCTCGACGACAAATATGAACTTGCCGGAGACCCCGATCTGGTCGCCATCGGCGTCGCCGAGGCCGATGGCCGTGGCGAGACGCTGGAAGATTTGATGATCGATGCGGCAATCGGCGCGGTGGACTCGATCCCCCGCCAGCGCCGAAAAGACCTCGACCTGGTGCAAGAAGCCGTACGGCGCGCCGTACGCGGTGCCGCCAACGAAGCCTGGGGCAAGAAGCCGCTGGTGACGGTGTTCGTCACAAGGTGACGAAAGGGAATAGGGCAGTAAGGGAATAGGGCAGTAGGGATTTCGACACGAGGCGCACGGTCAGCTTTCCCCTACTGCCTTACTGCCCTGAGGAAAAACCGATGCTTGGACGTTTGAACCATGTCGCGCTTGCCGTACCGGAGCTGGCTGTTGCCGTCGCCGCCTACCGCAATACGCTCGGTGCCGAAGTGACGGAGCCGCAGGCGCTGCCGGAGCATGGCGTCACGGTGGTGTTCGTCAATGTCGGCAACACCAAGATCGAACTTCTCGAGCCTTTGGGCGAGGGATCGCCGATCGGCGCCTTCCTGGCGAAGAACCCTTCCGGCGGCATGCATCATCTTTGCTACGAGGTCGACGACATCCTGGCCGCGCGCGACCAGCTCAAGGCTGCCGGCGCCCGCGTGCTGGGCGACGGCAACCCGAAGATCGGCGCCCATGGCAAGCCGGTGCTGTTCCTGCATCCGAAGGATTTCTTCGGCACGCTGATCGAACTGGAGCAATCATGAGCTGGGTTTCGTTCACCGCCCTGTTTTTCGCGACCTGGTGGGTGGTGCTGTTTGCCGTGCTGCCGTTCAGCGTGAAGACGCAGGACGACGATCATGATGTGACGCTGGGCACGGTTCCGAGTGCACCGCGCGGCCCCCATATGCTGCGCGCCGTGATCCGCACCACCGTCGCCACCGCGATCCTGATGGGCATTTTCTATGGCCTGACGCATGGCCTGGGATACAGCCTCAACGACATCCCCCACATCGTGCCGGATTTCGGTCAGACGCCAGCCAAATAGACTGTCCGGCCCAAATAGACTGTCCGGCCCAAATAGACTGTCCGGCAAAAGACGTTTTCATCCATCGGAACCATGGGCGGTTTCGGACGGCAATGCCGTGCCGTTTTGTGGCTGGGGAGTGCTGACGCAAGGTAAGGCGGTTTGGCAACGCGTTGCGCTAAGCAGATGATTGCACAAAAAAAATGCAAGGCACAAGGCCTTGCAATTTAAACGCGTCCGATCTGTTTCCGGTTTCCGGCGGCAGCGAGTAACCGCGCCTAGATCGCATCCTCCCAAGACTTTGACCGCGTAGGAGAGCAGATTTTTTTCTACCCTCTCGGTTATCGGGGCACATTAGCCTAACGCGAATGAAAATGTCACGAAGAATTTTGCCTCGAAACAGGCATTCTCGTGCTGCACTGCACAATAGTATGGCAGGCTTTGCTTTCGAAACGTCCAGTAAGACGCGTGCGGCACTGCGCCGCCGGGTTTGGGTTCCCATTCGGCCATGAAATGGCTATGAAGCCGGGTCAAGCAAGCCAATGTCGCGCCGATTCTGACGCGGCCATCCTCACTCACGGACCAGTCCATGCGTTTGTCGCGCTATTTCCTGCCTATCCTCAAAGAAAATCCGCGCGAGGCTGAAATCGTCTCGCACCGGCTGATGCTGCGCGCCGGCATGATCCGCCAGCAGGGGCAGGGCAGCTTCTCGTGGCTGCCGCTCGGCAAGCGGGTGCTGGATAAGGTCTGCCGCATCATCCGCGAGGAGCAGAATCGCGCCGGCGCGCTGGAAATCCTGATGCCGACCATCCAGTCGGCCGATCTGTGGCGCGAAAGCGGCCGCTATGACGACTACGGCAAGGAGATGCTGCGCATCAAGGACCGGCAAGACCGCGACATGCTCTACGGCCCGACCAATGAGGAAGTGGTCACCGAGATCGTCCGCGCCTACGTGAAGTCCTACAAGGACCTGCCGCTCAATCTCTACCACATCCAGTGGAAGTTCCGCGACGAAGTGCGGCCGCGCTTCGGCGTCATGCGGTCGCGCGAATTCCTGATGAAGGACGCCTATTCCTTCGACCTCGACTTCGAGGGCGCAAGGGCGGCCTACAACAGGATGTTCGTGTCCTATCTCCGGACCTTCACGCGCATGGGGCTGCAGGCTATACCGATGCGGGCCGACACCGGGCCGATCGGCGGCGATCTCAGCCATGAATTCATCATCCTCGCCGACACCGGCGAGAGCCAGGTCTTCTGTCATCGCGACTATCTTTCGCTCGATGTGCCCGGCGCCAATACCGACTTTGCCAACGACGCCGAGATCGCCGACATCGTCAAGACGTGGACGACGCCCTACGCCGCCACCGACGAGATGCATGACGAGGCGGCGTGGGAAAAGATCGGCGAGAGTGACAAGGTCTCGGCGCGATGGCCCATGCGTCGCGGCTCATCGAAGCGCCATCTCGATCATCTGGCCCGACGTGCGCCGCGCTCGGCGTCACGGCGGCGACGCCGATGGGCCTTCCTCGCGATCAGCGAAGGCCAGTCCGCCCGATGTGACGACACCGCCACGGCCGCGCGCAGTCCACCTCGCCGCGGCCGGCCATCGGTCTCGTCGGGCGGCACCGTTCGCCCGACCGATCCGGCATCGGTCGGCCACATCTGTCCATTTCGGCGATAAGTATTCCAAGCCCATGGGCGCCAAGTGACCGGGCCCGATGGCAAGGATCATTTCGTCTCCGGCGGCTCCTACGGCATCGGTCCGTCGCGCCTGGTCGCGGCGATCATCGAAGCCAGCCATGACGACAACGGCATCATCTGGCCCGAAGCTGTGGCGCCGTTCGACATCGGTCTGATCAACATGAAGGCGGGCGACGCCGAGTGCGACCGCGTCTGCGACGAGCTGCATGCCGCTTTCGTCGCCGCCGGCAAGGACGTGCTCTATGACGACACCGACCAGCGGCCCGGCGGCAAGTTCGCCACCGCCGATCTGATCGGCCTGCCATGGCAGGTGATCGTCGGACCGCGCGGCGTGGCCGCCGGCGAGATCGAGATCAAGAATCGCAAGACCGGCGAGCGCGAGACGCTGCCGATCGCGGACGCGAAGAAGCGCTTCGGTGTCGCTGCATGAGCGAGGCGGTGGCGCAAGATCGGCGGGCGCCGGACCCTTTTCCATCTTCGAGCGCATGGTCGCGTGGCGCTATCTGCGCTCGCGGCAGGAGACGGTGATCTCGGTGATCGCCTCGATCTCCTTCCTCGGCATCATGCTGGGCGTCGCCACGCTGATCGTGGTGATGGCGGTGATGAACGGCTTTAGGGCGGAGCTGTTGACGCGCATCCTCGGCGTCAATGGCCATCTGATCGTGCAGCCGCTCGATTCGCCGCTTGAGGACTATGCGCAGGTCGCCGGCCGCATCAACGGTGTATCAGGCGTCAAATACGCCATCCCGCTGATCGACGGCCAGGTGCTGGCGCAAGGCAATGTCGGCGGTGGAACCGGAGCGCTGGTGCGCGGCATCCGAGGCGAGGATCTCAGCAAGATCGCCATCGTGGCCAGCAACATCAAGCAGGGCTCGATCGCTGATTTCGACACCGGCGAGGGCGTTGCCATCGGCAAGCGCATGGCCGAGAATCTCGGCCTGACGCTTGGTGACACCATCACCTTGATCTCGCCGGACGGCGACGTGACCCCGATTGGCACGACGCCGCGCATGAAGGGCTACAAGATCGCGGCGATCTTCGAAGTCGGCATGTCCGAATACGACACCTCCATCGTCTACATGCCGTTCTCCGAAGCGCAGCTTTATTTCAACATGGACGGCCGGGCGCAGACGATCGAGATCTATGTCGACAATCCCGATGATGTCGATGCGCTGAAACCGAAGGTGGAGGCGGCGGCGCAGCGGCCGATCGACATGGTCGACTGGCGCCAGCGCAACGAGACCTTCTTCTCCGCCCTGCAGGTCGAGCGCAATGTCATGTTCATGATCTTGACGCTGATCGTGCTGGTGGCGGCGCTCAACATCATCTCCGGCCTGATCATGCTGGTGAAGGACAAGGGGCACGACATCGCCATCCTGCGCACCATGGGGGCGTCGCGTGGCGCCATCCTGCGCATCTTCCTGATGACGGGTGCGGCGATCGGCGTGACCGGCACGCTCGCGGGCGTGCTGCTCGGCGTGCTGATCTGCACCAACATCGAATCCATCCGCCAGTTCTTCTCGTGGATGACCGGCAAGGTGTTGTTCAACCCGGAACTCTATTTCCTCAGCCAGCTGCCGGCGAAGATGGATCCGCGCGAGACGACCTATGTCATCCTGATGGCGCTCGGTCTGTCCTTCCTGGCAACGGTGTTTCCGGCATGGCGGGCCGCGCGTCTCGATCCGGTCGAAGCCTTGAGGTACGAGTAATGGCCGAGGTCATTATCGAGCTGAAGAGCGTCGAGCGGCACTATGTCCAGGGACCGCGCAAGCTCACCATTCTCAACGGTGCGGACTTCTCGCTGAAGCGCGGTGAGATGGTGGCGCTGGTGGCGCCGTCCGGCACCGGCAAGTCGACGCTGCTGCACACTGCCGGCCTGCTGGAGCGTCCCGACGCCGGCGACGTCATCCTGGCCGGCCGTGCCTGCGGGCGGCTCTCCGACGACGAACGCACGTCGATCCGCCGCAACGATGTCGGCTTCGTCTACCAGTTCCATCATTTGCTGCCGGAATTCTCGGCACTGGAAAACATCATGATGCCGCAGCTCATCAAAGGGCTGAGCCGCAAGGACGCGACCGAGCGCGCGGCACAACTGCTCGACTACATGCAGATCGGCAAGCGCGCGTCGCACCGGCCGTCCGAACTCTCCGGCGGCGAGCAGCAGCGCGTCGCCATTGCGCGTGCGGTCGCCAATGCGCCGCTGGTGCTGCTGGCGGACGAGCCGACCGGCAATCTCGACCCGGTCACCGCCTCCTATGTGTTCGAGGCGCTGGCGGCGCTGGTCAAGCAATCGGGCCTTGCGGCCCTGATCGCCACCCACAATCACGAGCTGGCATCACGCATGGACCGGCGGGTGACGTTGGCCGACGGCAAAGTGGTGCCGCTGGGCTCGGGCTGACCTCGGTCTCGACAAACCTTGGCGGGCTCACCGACAGTCCGCCACTGATGCCTGTATCTGGCCCATCGGTAGCTGCCGCTCGGTCCTCAACCTTTTCTTAACCCTGCCGATTTGATCGCCCGAAAATTCCTGATGTAGCCGGATTGTGGTCGTTGACTTTGAAACAAAATTAGAACAAACTGCGAACATATCAACAACAGGAGAGAGTTATGACCGATCTGGTTCAGGATGTCATCTCACTGGTTTGCATGAGCACCTTTCTCGTTTCCATGGCGATCTGGATCGGAGCCATGTGATTTGACGGCATTCGCCGCCGTGATCCTGAGTGGGTTATGACCCGCTCTGCCGTTAAGCTTTTCTTGCCGCCGCGACGTTAGGGTGCCCTGAAAGACAGGGAGCAACGTCGCGTGTCGCCCATCGTCACGGCCATTCTCGTGGCCAGCAATCTCGGGCTAATCTTTCTCTTGATGACCGTGCCGCTTGGTCTGCGCACGGTCCGGCTCAGCCGCGTGATAGCAGCGGACCGGCAGCGCCTCTGGCAGGCGCTGTGGCCGCTCGGCAGCGATGCCGGCTGGTCCGGTGAGATACTCTCGGCCGAAGCGCCGGACGGTGAGGGCGTGGCTCGAATCATGCTGTCCTGGGAGGGCCGCGACGGCAAGCCGATCGAGCGCAAGTCGCGGTTTGAAGACGTGGTCGAGGGCAGCCACTTCTCGATGCGAGTCATCGAGGACACCGCGCTCGACGCCTCGTTCTGGAAGGATTTTCGCGAAGCCACCGAACTCGTTTCCGAGGGCAATGGTACGCGGGTGACGCTCAGTCAGACCGATCGCTATCGCGGCGTTGCCTTCCTGGTGTTCCGCTATTTCGCCATGCGCCGCGAACTCTCCAAGCTGCAGCGCTGGGCGCGGACCGGGCAGTATCGCAAGGGCGGCTGGTTCGAGCATCCGCTGAGCCAGGTCGGCTTCGCCGCGCTGTCGGCATTGATCCTGTGGCCGTTCTTCGGGCTTCATTTCGGCGGGCTGGCGCTGGCCGCGATCCTCACATCGGTGGTCGCCCTGCACGAGCTCGGCCACATGGCGGCATTTCGGCTGATGGGCCACAACAGGGCGCGGATGATCTTCATCCCGCTGCTCGGCGGCATCGCCATTGGCGGCCGGCCCTATGACAGCCGTTTCGAGGTCGCCTTCGTGGCCTTGATGGGCGCCGGCTTCTCCGCCTTCCTGGTGCCGATCGCAATCGCCGCAAGTAGCTTTGCCAGCGCGGAAGGGCATCGGCTGGCGGCAATGCTGCTGGCGGCTCTGGCTGGTTTTGCCGCCCTGTTCAACATCGCCAATCTGGTGCCGGTGTGGAAATTCGACGGCGGCCAGGTGCTGCGTCAGATCTGCCCCGGGCCGATCGCGCTGGCGCTGGCCTCGTTCTTCCTGCTCTCGGCTTTCCTGGCTGTGGGGTGGCAGGCCGGTTTTTCCGCCAATTTTCTGCTCGGGACGGGCGCGGTGTTTTCGATCCTCAGCCTGCTGACGATGAGCAGCGGGGTAAAGCCGCGTCACGAGTTGAAGCCGATTCGCACCGTCGACCGCTTGGCCATGGCGGCAGCGCTGCTGGCGGTGTTCGCCGTCCATGGCTACGGCGTTCTGTGGGCCTCCGCCCAGCTCATCTAAGGTGTGTTGATATTCAGGTGATGCCGGCCTGCAAATGGCTGATACCTGCGCTTCCCCGTTCTACCGCGTCGCGGTAGAACTGAGCTCACGTACGAAAAGTACGCTCCGCTCCGGTTCTCGCTATCAGCCATTTTCGACTCGGCCTGACCTGAATCTCAACACACCTTGAGCCGTGCCGGATCAGTAAGTCTCAACCGGCCTTGCGCGGGGCTTCGACAGGCAGAGCCGTGGCGGGACCGAACACATTCTCGAAGGCGGATTTCAGGGCCAGATCAAGGTCGGCCATTGTCAGGGGAAGGCCGAGGTCGACGAGGCTGGTGACGCCGTGGTCCTGCACGCCGCAGGGCACGATGCCGCTGAAATGGTCGAGATCCGGCTCGACATTGATGGCGATGCCATGAAAGCTGACCCAGCGCCGCAGCCGGATGCCGATTGCCGCGATCTTCTCTTCGGCCGGCGAGCCGTCGGGCAAGGCAGGCCGATCCGGCCGCACCACCCAGACGCCGACCCGGTCCTCGCGGCGTTCGCCCTGCACGTTGAAGGCGGCCAGCGTGCCGATGATCCACTGTTCGAGCGCCGCAACGAAGGCGCGGACATCCTCGCGCCGCCGCTTGAGATCGAGCATCACATAGGCGACCCGCTGGCCCGGCCCATGATAGGTGTATTCGCCGCCGCGGCCGGCTGCGAAGACCGGGAAGCGGCTGGCGTCGATCAGATCCTCGCTGCGGGCGCTGGTGCCGGCGGTGTAGAGCGGCGGATGTTCGACCAGCCAGACTATTTCACCGGCAGCGCCGCTTCGGATCGCCTCGGCGCGCGCCTCCATGAAGGCGATCGCATCGGGATAGGCGGTGAGGCCAGGCTCGATCAGCCATTCGACCGGTGCCGAACCGGGGAGCGGCAGGAACGACGTGGCGATCTGGCTGCGTTCTGGCATGACGGTGTCGCTTTTTGCTTATGCCTGTCGTGGCCCCAAAACCGCCTTGCACTTTTGGGCGACATGCATTTGCCATCCATATGGCAATAACAGGCCGAAACGTCCAGTTCCGGCACTGCATTCGAGCCCTGTGGAGCATTATGCCAATCGCCTGACATTATTGCTTGCCGTGCACTTGTTTCGCCGGAAACGATTTGCTACACGCCGCGAGCCGGTCGGTTCCGGCTCTACCACGTGCGGTCGTGGCGGAATTGGTAGACGCGCAGCGTTGAGGTCGCTGTGGGGCAACCCGTGGAAGTTCGAGTCTTCTCGACCGCACCAAAATTCTCTTGACAGATTGCTTCTGGCGAGCGGGGCGGCAAGCGACGCCAGCATGGCCCATGCGGCGGCCTTGGCGCCGAAAGCCCGGCGATGTGGGCGACTGGCCTTGGACGGTGTCTCGAGATGACGCAGGCCGCTCGGCAAACCCGGCCTATCCCGTCCACCCAAGGCCAGCCGAGATGCAATTGATCGATACAAGCAGAGCGTCGGTAGCCCGCTTTTGATCCGCCGTGCCGGTATTTGCCCTGACATCACGCAGCAGATCGACCTGCAGCCGGTGAATGTCATCCATCTGTCGTCGCAGATTGTCGAAACGCCGTTTGAACATCGGAAAGCGCGCGGAAAGATCACCTCCCGTGAGGTCACCGATCAGGTGTCGCGTCAGCTCGTATTCGGCGGCGATGCGAGCGTAGATTCGTTCGGCCGCATCGCTGTCGGACACCAGGCCTGCGTAGAGCCGCGCGATCTCCATGTCGGACTGGTAGAGCGTCTTCTCGGCCTCGTCGATGATCAGGCGGAAGAAGCGCGAGTGCTCGAACATGCGGGCCAGAAGTTCGCGTCCGGCTTCGCCGCGCACCGTGACGAACGAGCTGAGCGCGCTGCCGATGCCATACCAGCCGGTCAACAGGTGACGGTTCTGGCTCCAGGCGAACACCCATGGGATGGCGCGCAGGTCGGCAATGCCGCTGGCGCCGAAACGGCGATCCGGCCGTGAGCCCATTTTCAGCAGCGCCAGTTCCGCGACCGGGCTCGCCTGATTGAAATAATCGAGGAAGCCGGGCTCAGCCATCAACCTGGCATAGGACGCCTGCGACATGCCTGCCAGCGCTTCCAGCGCTTCGTCGAACTCCGGCGTTTCCTTGGGCTCGACATCACCGGGCGATCCGACACTATGGGCCAGCACGCCGGCGGCGAGAACCTCGAGCTGGTTGAGGCCGGTGCCGCGATTGGCGAATTTCGACGAGACGACCTCGCCCTGTTCCGTCACCCGCATGGCTCCGGCGACTGTACCCGCCGGCTGCGCCGCGATCGCCCGGCCGGTCGGCGCGCCGCCACGGCTGACGGAGCCGCCGCGGCCGTGAAAGAAACTGATCCTGACCTTGTGCCTGCGCCCGACGGCAGCGACGCGCTTTTGCACTTTTGCCAATTCCCAGTTGGAAGCCAGGAAACCACCGTCTTTGTTGGAATCCGAATAACCAAGCATGATTTCCTGGCGCGCGCGGAAGTCTCGCACCGTTCGCCTCACCAGCGAAATGCCGAGCAATTCGTTCAGGATGCCGGGGGCGGCCTGCAGGTCGGTGATGGTCTCGAACAATGGCACGATCCGCAGCTTGATTGTGCCGCCGCCAACGGGCGCGGTTGAAAGTCCGCAATATTGCGCCAGTAGATAGACGGCGAGCAGATCGTCAGCCGAGCGGGTCATGCTGAGAATGAAGGAGCCGACAGCGTCGGCATCCGAGCTGGAGATGTGCTTGGCGATGACGGAGAATGTCGAAAGCAGTTCACCTGCTTCAGGCGAGAGCCGGCCTGCGTCGATCTCCAGCTGCTCGCCCTGGCTGAGGCTTAAGCGAATGCGCGCCGACCATTGCGGCGTGCCGGCTGCGACCGGATCGGCGGGATTTGTCAGCGCGAACAACTCGCCCAGCACCCGGTTGACGACCGTGGAGTTCTGCCGGATGTCGAGCGAGACCGTTCGGAAGCCGAAGCTCCCGACTTGCCAAAGGAGAGGCTGGACGAACCGCTTTGCCACTGCGCGTCCGCCAATCGCTTCGAGAACGCAAGTCAGCCCGTTCAGATCGGCACGAAACGCCTCAGCCGTGAGGTACGCCGTCGTAGCGCCATCTCGCGTGGCCACCAGCCGGGCAAGCAAGGCCGAAGCGAATTGGCGAAGCGGTTCGTCGGGATTGCGGGCGGCGATCTCTTGCGCCTGTCCGCTTCTATCAAGCGCCGTTTGCAGCGCCGGCTTGAAGCTGGCCGGCAGGTCGATGATATTCGAGCTGGCGCTGAGCACCGTTGCCAGCCGCTGCACCTGCCTCAGATACCAGCCTATGGCGGTATTGCGGTATTCGACCATGGCATGGGCTGTGACCGCGGCCGTCACATTTGGATTGCCATCGCGGTCGCCGCCGATCCACGAGGCATAGCGCATGAAGGAGGGAATTCTGATCGGCTTTCCCGGATAGTGACGCTCAAAGGCCCCTTGAAGCTTGTCATAGAGCTGTGGCGTTGCCTCGAAGATGACCTCGCGAAAGAAATGCAGGCCCCAGGCGATTTCGCGTTCGACAGTCGGGCGTTCCAGTCGCAGTTCGCCCGTCATCCACAGAAGCTCGATCTCGCTTTCCAGATCGGCGACCAACAGGGAGCGTTCGCGCGGCGCCCAGCGCGGCTGGTCGAGCTCGGTCAGCTTGCGATAGATACGGCGGTGGATCTCCAGCACCGTGACGCGTTTGGCCTCCGTCGGGTGCGCAGTCATGGTCGGGCCGACGCAAAGCTCATCGAGTGTCGCCTGGACTTCCTCCGCTGAGTGGCCGTTCGCTGCCATCTGCGCGATCACACTGGCGAAGGACCCGGGCACTTCGTCGACACCGGCGCCTTGCTCGAGCTCGCGGCGCACCCGCATGGCAAGCAATTCGTCTGCTATCGCCAGCAATTGGAACCATACGCCGCTCGCCTGAAGCGCTGGGATGCGCTGCTCCGCGGCGAGGGAGACCAGCGACCTGCGCCCGCTCAGAACGGCGGCGATCTCGGGCTCACGCGCGCTTGCGACCTGAAGCAGCAGGCGCAACAAAAGGCTGCGCTCGTCCTCCCGAAACTTGATACGTCTGCTTTGTTCCAAAGCCGCTTCCTCGTCCGCATCGATTGCAATTGCAGCAGCGCCCTGAAGCGAGACCGGCGCCTGCTGTCAGGCGACCCGATCCGGGGACCGGGCGACCTTCGAAGAAGGCGGTCAGGTTCTCCACCACCTTCATGCCCATCGCCACCCGCGTCTCCTCGGTCGCACTGCCGAGATGCGGCAACAGCACGACGTTCTCCAACTGCTTCAGCGCCTCCGGAACGGCCGGCTCGTCGGCAAAGACGTCGAGACCCGCCCCCGCGATCTCGCGTCTTTACAGTGCACCGATCAGAGCATCCTGGTCGACGACGTCGCCGCGTGCCGTGTTGATCAGGAATGCGCCGCGTTTCATCAACCGCAGGCTGCGAGCATCGATGAGATGGCGGTTTTCCGCGCCGCCCGGACAGTGCAGCGACACGAAATCGGATGCCGCGAGCGCATCTTCCAAGGTTGGCATCTGCACCGCGCCCATGGCGCGCGTCTCGTCATCGTCGACCTGCGACCGATTGAAGAAGACGATCTTCATTCCGAAGCCGAAATGCGCTCGCCTGGCCGTTGCCTTGCCGATGCGCCCCATGCCGACAATACCCAGGGTCTTGCCCGACACCTTCGCGCCGGCCATGTGCGTCGGCGACCAGCCACGCCACTCTCCGGCCCGCAGCTGCCGCTCGCCCTCACCGGTCCGGCGCGCGACGGCCAAGATCAGGCTGAGGGCGAGATCGGCGGTGCAATCGGTCAGCACGCCCGGGGTGTTGGTCACCACGATGTCGCGGTCGCGGGCCGCCGCGACATCGATATGGCTGAAGCCGACGCCGAAATTGGCGATGATCCTGGTGCGGGCTGCGCTTTCGGGAAAGACCGCACCAGGCAAGCGGTCGCTGACGGTTGCCAGGATGGCGTCAAAATCCGTGAAGGCGGAAGTCATCGCGGCAGCGCTCAGCGGCGTGTCGTCTGCGTTGAGCGTGGTGTCGAAGCGCTCGGCGAGGAGCGCTTCGACGGCGGCCGGCCATCTGCGTGTGACAATCAATCGCGGTTTCATCGAATTTCCCTGCCGATCGACGGGGCGCGATGCTTCCACCAACCCCGAACAGACTTCAAACTGCGCAATGTGGGCTTCGCCCGGTCGGCCGTCACGCCGCCTTCTTGGTCCGCGCCAGCGTATCGGCCACGACCTCGCCGAATGAGGCCGGCGTCGGCACGATGACGACACCGGCCTCCTTGAGGATTTCGACTTTTTCCTGCGCCGATTCGCCGAAGGCGGAGATGATGGCGCCGGCATGGCCCATGCGCCTGCCTTTTGGCGCGGAAAGCCCGGCGATATAGGCAATCAGCGGCTTGCGCATGTTGTCGCGCGCCCAGATCGCGGCTTCCGCTTCCTGCGGTCCGCCGATCTCGCCAATCATCACCACAGCGTCGGTGTCTTCGTCACGCTCGAAGAGTTGCAGGATATCCTTGAAAGACGAGCCGTTGATCGGATCGCCGCCGATGCCGACGCTGGTCGACACGCCGATGCCCAGCGCCTTCATCTGCGAGGCGGCCTCGTAGCCGAGCGTGCCGGAGCGGCCGACGATGCCGACGCGCCCGGGGAGGTAGATGCTGCCGGGCATGATGCCCATAAGCGCCTGTCCGGGCGTGATGACCCCGGCGCAATTCGGGCCGACCAGCCGCATGCGGTCCTCGAAGCGGTAGCGGCGCATGTAGCGCTTGACCTGCATCATGTCCTGCGATGGGATGCCGTCGGTGATGCAGACGCAGAGCTTGATGCCGGCATCCGCCGCTTCCATGATCGAATCGGCGGCGAAGGGCGGCGGCACGAAGACGATGCTCGCCTCGGCGCGGGTCTCACGCACAGCGCCCTTGACGGTGTTGAACACCGGCAGGCCGAGATGCTTTTGGCCGCCCTTGCCGGGGGTGACGCCGCCAACCAGCTTGGTGCCGTATCGCTTCATGTCCTCGGCATGGAAGCTGCCGATCTTGCCGGTGAAGCCCTGGACGATGACGCGTGTGTTGCGGTTGAGCAGGATTGCCATTTTTTCGACCTCCCTCAGGCTGCTTTTTTCTTGGTGGCCGCGCGCCAGGCAGCGACGGCTTTTTCGGCGGCTTCCGCCAATGTGTCGGCGACGATAATTTTCTCGCCGGAATCGGCCAGGATGCGGCGTCCTTCCTCGACCTTGGTGCCGGAGAGCCGGACCACCAGCGGCACGTCGACGCCGACTTCGCGGATCGCCTTGATGACGCCCTCGGCGACCCAGTCGCAGCGGTTGATGCCGGCGAAGATGTTGACCAGGATGGTCTCGACATTCTTGTCGCCGAGCACGGCGCGGAAGGATTTCGCCACCCGCTCGGGCGAGGCGCCGCCGCCGATGTCGAGGAAGTTGGCCGGTTCGCCGCCGGCGATCTTGATCATGTCCATCGTCGCCATGGCGAGGCCAGCGCCGTTGATGATGCAGCCGATATTGCCGTCGAGGCCGACATAGGAGAGGCCGCGGTCGCTGGCGAAAGTCTCGCGCGGGTCTTCCTGGCTCTTGTCGCGCAGTTCGGAGATTTCCGGGCGACGGAACAGCGCGTTCTCGTCGAACGACATCTTGGCGTCGAGCGCGACGAGATTGCCGTCGCGGGTCACCACCAGCGGATTGATCTCCAGCATCGAAGCGTCATAGTCGCGGAACACCTGGTAGCAGCCGAGGATGGTCTCGGTCGCCTTGCCGATGAGGTTGCTTTCAAGTCCGAGGCCGAAAGCGATCTCGCGCGCCTGGAAGCCCTGCATGCCGACACCGGGATCGACCACGGCGCGGATGATGGAATCAGGTTTTCTTTCAGAGATCTCCTCGATCTCCATGCCGCCGGCGGCGGAGGCCACGATCATGACGCGCTCTTCCTTGCGGTCGAGCACAAAGCCGAGATAGAGTTCCTGCGCGATGTCGACGGCCTCCTCGAGATAGAGCCGCGAGATCAGCTTGCCGCGCGGACCGGTCTGGTTGGTCACCAGCTTGCGTCCGAGCATGGCTTCGGCCGCGTTGGCGATCTCCTCGTCGTTGGCGCAGAGCTTGATGCCGCCGGCCTTGCCGCGCGCGCCGGAATGAACCTGCGCCTTTAGCACCCATTTGCTGCCGCCGATCTCGCGCGCCCGGTAGGTCGCCTGTTCGGGGCTGTAGGCCAGTCCACCGCGCGGCACATGCACGCCGTGACGGGCAAGCAGTTCCTTGGCCTGGTATTCGTGAATGTCCATTTTGTCCTCCCGGTAATTGTCAGTGCGTCGCAGTCTGGCCGGCGCGCTCGATCGCCTCGTTGACCACCAGCACATTGCGCGCCATGCGTTCCGAAGCGGCGTCGATCATCTTGCCGTCGAGCGCTGCCGCGCCCTTGCCCTGCGCCTCGGCCTCCTTCAGCACTTCGAGGATGCGCCTGGCGCGGGTCACCTCCTTTTCCGGCGGCGAGAAGACGTCATTGGCGAGCGCAATCTGCGAGGGATGGATCGCCCATTTGCCTTCGATGCCCAATGCCGCAGCGCGCCTTGCGCCGGCGATGTAGCCCTCAGGGTCGGAGAAATCGCCGAACGGGCCGTCGATGGCACGCAGGCCGTAGGCCCTGCAGGCAACCGTCATCCGCGACAGAGCGAAATGCCACTGGTCGCCGGGATAGTCGGGGTTGAGGCCGCCGATGTTGACGGTGCGCGCCTTGCAACTCGCGGCATAGTCGGCGACGCCGAAATGCATCGCCTCCAGGCGGCCTGATGTAGCGGCGATCGCTTCGACATTTGCCATGCCGAGCGCCGTCTCGATGAGGGCTTCGAGGCCGACGCGGGTCTTGTAGCCCTTGGCCATCTCGATCTGATTGACCATGGCCTCGACCATGTAGAGGTCGGCCGGAACGCCGACCTTCGGCACCAGTATGGTGTCCAGCCGGTCGCCGGCCTGTTCCATCACGTCGACCACGTCGCGGTACATGTAGTGCGTGTCGAGGCCGTTGATGCGCACCGAAACGGTCTTGCCCTTGGCGTTCCAGTCGATGTCGTTGAGCGCCTGGATGATGTTCTTGCGGGCGCGTTCCTTGTCCGGCGGCGCCACCGCGTCCTCGATGTCGAGGAAGACGAAGTCGGCGGCGCTGTTCGCCGCCTTATCGATCATCTCGGGACTGGAGCCGGGAACGGCGAGTTCGCTGCGCTGCAGCCGGAGTTTCTTCAGATGGTTGATCGTGTGGCTCATGGCGTGCTCCCGGATCAGGCGGCTTCGGCGATGGCGGACTGCGGCGAGCGGCGGAGATGCGCGATCGCGGCACCGACACCGGAACCCGGCGCCAGCTTGACGCCGCAGTCGAGCAGCGCCAGTTCGGCGGCGGACAGTGACGCCAGCACCATCACCTCGTTCAGCCAGCCGAGATGGCCGATGCGGAAGACCTTGCCCATCACCTTGTTGAGGCCGCCGCCGAGCGACGTCTGGTAGGTGCCGTAGGCTCGCTTGACGACGTCGCCGCTGTCGATGCCTTCCGGCACCAGGATGGCGCTGACGGTGTCGGAGTGCCATTTCGGCGCCTTCGCGCAGAGCTTCAGGCCCCAGGCGTCGACCGCCTTGCGCACGCTTTCGGCGAGGCGATGGTGACGGGCGAAGATGTTGTCGAGCCCTTCTTCAGCGATCAGATCGAGCGAAGCGCGCAGGCCGCGCAGCAGTTGCGTCGCCGGCGTATAGGGGAAATACCCGGCGTCGTTGGCGCGGATCATGTCCTCGAACGAGAAGAAGCAGCGACGGTGAGAGGCGACCCTGGAAGCGACGAGCGCCTTCTTGCTGACTGAGAGGAAGCCGAGGCCGGCTGGCAGCATGAAACCTTTCTGCGAGCCGCTGACGGCGCAGTCGACACCCCATTCTTCCTGACGGAAGTCGATCGAGCCGATCGACGAGACGCCGTCGACAAAGAGAAGGGCAGGGTGGTTCGCCGTGTCGAGCACGGCCCGGCAGCCGGCGACATCGCTGGTGACGCCGGTCGCGGTCTCGTTCTGCGTGCAGAAGACTGCCTTGATGCGGTGTGCCTTGTCCGCCTTCAGCCTTTCCGCGTAGAGGTCGAGCGGCACACCGGTTCCCCACTCGCAGTCGATAACGTCGACCTCAAAGCCAAGGCGCTCGGCCATGTCGACCCATAGATGCGAGAACTGGCCGAAGCGCGACATCAGCACGCGATCGCCGGGGCTAAGCACATTGGTCATGGCTGCCTCCCAAGCGCCGGTGCCCGACGACGGGTAGATGAAGACGCGGCCGGTTTCGTTCTTGAAAACCTTCTTGATGTCCTCGAACAGCGGCAGGGTGAGTTCAGGGAACGAGGCGGCGCGCATGTCCTCCATAGGCAGGTTCATCGCTTGCCGGACCTGCTCCGGAATGTTGGTGGGTCCTGGAATAAAAAGGTGGGTGAACCCAGCCATGCGCGAACTCCTCCGATGTTAGAGATTTATGGAGGGGAGTGTCGTCTCGGCGGCGAGGAGCAACAACACCTTGGCGGGTAAGTTCTCGCCGCGCGCGGGTGGGGCGAGCCTACCCACTTGGCCTACCCATTGGGCCTACCCATTGGCTTACCCGGTCGTCCTACCCGACAGGCAGCCTGGGAGTGCGGCGCTTCTCGCTCGAATAGAGGGCGACTGCCATCGCCCGGTTGCGGACGTCAAGCTTGTCGTAGAGATTCTTGAGGTGGTACTTGACCGTATTCTCGGAAATTCCCGTGCGCGTCGCGATCTGAAGGTTGGTCCAGCCGTCGGACAGCACCGCCAGCAGCTCGCGCTCGCGCACCGTGAGCTGCGCCAAAGGCGTGTCGTTGACCTTGTTGATGTCGATGTAGGGGATGCAGATGCGGCCATGCGCGACGGCCAGGATCGTCTCGAAGATAATATGCGGATCATCGAACTGGAAGCAGTAGCCCTGAGCCCCGAGCCGTACGCACTGCTTCAGGATGCCGATGTCATGGTCGTTGGAAAACACCGTGATGCGCATATCGAGCTTGCGGCTCTGGACCTCGGCCAGAACATCCGCGCCGTCCATGTCGGCGAGCCTCCAGCCGATGACGGCGACATCGAATTTGGTCTTCGTCGCCAGTTCCAGGAGTTGCTTGCCGCTCTGCACGGCGCTCAGCAATTCGAAACGTCCGTCGCATTCCAGCATTTCGCGCAGCGCCGATATGACAAGCGGATTGCGCTCGGCGACAACGACGCGAACGCGTTGCTGTCCTGATGTGACCTCGTTCGTTGTCGCCGACCTTGCGCTCAAGGGCTTCCGTTCTGGACCGGTTGCGGACATGGGCGGATCCGGCTGATATCCGGACCCTGTGCCACGACAATCGCCGCAACCGCACAAGGGTGCTCTTTCCCCAGCGACATGTGCTGTCGCGTCCCCTGAACCGGTATCCCGTTGGTTTGTGACAGGATCGGCATTCCAGGTCGGGCATCGGCAATACCGTCTCTCGGTGAAGGGAAGCAGGTAGGAGAGTGTGCATTTCGTTTGATATTCCGAGCGTTAGAGCGACAAATTCCCAAATCGATTCATGTTGCCGCGCTATCTCTGGAATGAGCGTCGGATTTTCCCAAAACCGGTTTCCACTTTTGGGTGCGATGCTCTAGACCTGATTTGCACCTTTTCCGGGATTGCGATGGCGGGAGGCGCTGGTGGAAGGCGAGCACGAACGGACGACCGGCGCCAGGGCCGCCGAGGAGCATCACGCCGACATCTATGGCGAGGACGGGGCCGTCCTTTCGTCCTTCCTTGCGCGGATTGGTGCGGCGATCGCCGACCGCGATACGCTGACCCTCAAGCATGAAGTCGACGACCTGCATCAGTCGGAACTCGGCGACCTGCTCGAGGCGCTGCATCCCGAACAGCGCCGCGCGCTGGTCGAGCTCCTGGGCGCCGACTTCGACTTCTCGTCGCTGACCGAGGTCGACGAGGCGATCCGTATGGAGATCGTCGACAATCTGCCCAATGCGCAGATCGCCCAGGCGGTACAGGAGCTCGATTCCGACGACGCCGTCTACATTCTCGAAGACCTCGAGAAGGAAGACCAGGACGAGATCCTGTCGCAGCTGCCGTTCACCGAGCGGATCAGGCTGCGCCGCTCGCTTGACTATCCCGAAGAGACGGCCGGCCGGCGCATGCAGACCGAGTTCGTCGCGGTGCCGCCGTTCTGGACGATCGGCCAGACCATCGACTACATGCGCGAGGACAAGAACCTGCCTGAGCGCTTCAGCCAGATCTTCGTCATCGACCCGACCTTCAAACTGCTCGGCGCCATCGACCTCGACCAGATCCTGCGCACCAGGCGCGCGGTCAAGGTCGAGGAGGTCATGCATGAGACACGGCACGCCATTCCCGCCACCATGGATCAGGAAGAGGCGGCGCGGGAATTCGAACAGTATGACCTATTGTCGGCCGCCGTCGTCGACGAGAACGAGCGGCTGGTCGGCGTGCTGACCATCGATGACGTGGTCGACGTCATCCAGCAGGAGGCCGAGGAAGATCTGATGCGCATGGGCGGCGTCGGCGATGAAGAACTGTCCGACAGTGTTCTCTCCACATCGCGCTCGCGCGTTCCATGGCTGTTGATCAATCTGTTGACGGCATTTCTGGCCGCATCGGTGATCAGTCTGTTCGACCGCACGATCGAGCATATCGTGGCGCTGGCGGTGCTGATGCCGATCGTCGCCGGCATGGGCGGCAATGCCGGCTCGCAGACCATGACCGTGACGGTGCGAGCGCTGGCGACCAGGGATCTCGACATCTACAATGCCGGCCGCATTATCCGCCGCGAGATGGGCGTCGGCTTCATCAACGGCATCGTCTTCGCCATCCTGATCGGCATCGTTGCCGCTGCCTGGTTCCGCGACCCCAATTTGGGCGGCATCATTGCGGCGGCGATGATCATCAACATGTTCGCGGCAGCCTTGGCCGGCATCCTGATCCCGCTGCTGCTCGACCGTTTCAAGGTCGATCCGGCGGTCGCTTCGGCGGTTTTCGTCACCACGGTCACCGATGTCGTCGGCTTCTTTGCCTTTCTCGGCATTGCTACATGGTGGTTCGGTGTGCCGTGAAGGCACCTGTCGTGTCTCAATTGACTTTTACGTAAATGCCATGCGAGGCTTGCGCGGGGCGCCATATCGATTCCGGCATGGCATGGGTTTTGGTTCGGGACGGAAGGGCGCCGCATGGCGATCGTTTGGGATTCCGGCGTGCGGGAGTGGCAATGCGAGAATATTATTCGATCACCGAGTTGACGCGCGAGTTCGACGTGTCGACGCGGACGCTGCGCTTCTACGAGGACGAAGGGCTGGTGCAGCCGGTGCGGCGCGGTCGCACGCGGCTGTTTCGCCCGTCCGATCGCCACCTCATCCGCCAGATCATGCGCGGCAAAAGGCTTGGCTTCTCGATCAACGAGATCCGCGAAATCATCCAGATGTACAAGACGCCGCCCGGCGAAGTCGGTCAACTCAAGCTGATGATCAAGCGCATCGAGGAAAAGCGCGAGGATCTCAGACAGAAGCGCCGCGACCTCGAAGAAACGCTGGCCGAACTCGACCAGGCCGAGGAGTCTTGTGTGGAGCGGCTGGTTGAGCTTGGTGTGAATACCTGAGCGGATGGATTCTATCGCGTGTCGTGCAGAAGTCGCGGCATGGATCCTCGGGCCTGCGCTGCGTCGCTACGCTCCTTGCTCCGCCCGTGGATGACGACGGAATGGATGTTTCGGCTAGTCGCCGAAGTGTGCACCTGGCAGCAAAAGCGACCTGTCAAAACCATCTGCGCGATGGAAACCAGGGGGCGCCAGCTCAGATCCAGCGCCGTACTCTTTTCGCGTAATCGCGGTATTTCTTGCCGAACTTTGCGGCCAACACCTTTTCCTCGCCTTCGATCGCGGCCTTCTGCGTGGCATAGGCGGCGATGAACGCGAGCGGCAGGAACCACACGATGCCTGAGACAAAGGCGACGCCGATCAAAAGCAGCGTGTTGGCCAGATACATCGGATTGCGGGTGACGCCGAAGGGACCTGTGGTGACGAGGTGATCGGGCACCGCGTTGGGGTTGAGTGTGGTTTTGGCCCGGATCATGGTGCGGATCGCGGTGAACCAGAGTGCGGCGACGGCAAACAGCGCCACCCAACCGGCGGCGAAAAGGATATCGCCCAGGATGTCGCCGATCCAAGGCAGGGGATAGAGCAGGCCAAGCGCGATGCTGATGGCGATGGCGGCGGTATAGATCAGCGGCGGCCACGGTATGATCCCCGGCTTCGGCTGGTTCTCGGTCATTGGACCCCTTCCTCCATCAACTTGCTATCGGTTTTGGCTGTGCACATGCCGGCAAGATCGGACAAATGTGCCTTCCATTCCGCAGTCTGGTCGTTGTTGTAGAGCCGATCAAGCGTGGCCTCGCCCTCGAGCGTATCGAGCATGCAGACACAGTAGCTCGAACAGAACTCGGTGTCGCGCGACTGTTCGCAAGACAGCTGGCAGGTTTTGAGGAAGTTCACCTGCGGGGTTTCGACCTGTGCCGGCATGATCTGTGAGAACAGCCACACGCAGCAGATCAGCAGCGGCTGGTGGATCAGGTAGAAGGCCAGGCTGTGGCGGCCGATGAAAAGCAGCGGGTTGGCCCAGCGGCCGGGCTTGAGGTTCGCCAGCCCCGTCAGGACACCCGCGCCCGTGGCAAGCTTGGCGACGCCGATGCCGAGAAGCACAGCGCCGAACCATGGCAACAGGGGCACGTAGTCGTTGGAACGTGGATTGTTCGCCGACAGGCCGACCCACCACAGCCACGGGTGATCAAAGGCCTCCAAGCGCAGATAGACAGGCGCCGCGATGACGAGCGCGGCAACGACCAGCGTCAATAAAGCCGGCAGCCGCAAGAAGGCGAGGCCAAGCAGGCTTGCCAGCGCTATCTCGTGCAATATGCCGAAGAAGATGAAGCCGTCCGGCGTGGCGATGCGGGTGACGACCGAAATCGCGATCGCGGCTCCGGCGACCATGGCGAACCGCTTCCAGAAGCCGTTCCAGCGGATTTGTCGGCCATGGGCGAGGTACAGGCTGACGCCAACCAGGAACAGGAAGGTCGAGGCGATGCAGCGCGCGTAGATCTTCCACCAGCCGAAGGCGGTCAGGCCGGGATCGGTGTAGCCGAAGAATTCCAGATCCCAGGTGAAATGGTAGCTCGCCATGGCGATCAGCGCGATGCCGCGCACGATGTCGATGGCGACGATGCGCTTTGGTCGATCCTGAACGGGTGCGGTCGGCGTTTGGATGCTCATGGTCTCGCATTCTGATTCAGCCCTGCAAGACGACTATCACGGTTGCACCGGACAAAAGAAGACCGGGAGCTTTGCCGAGGACGCCGGACCAGGCGCCGCATTAGGCCAGCGCCGGGAAGCCTTTGGCCGACTTCGCTTTTCGCCGGATACGCGTCGGTTTCCTCTTATTGGCGCAGGGATCGCCACGGCAGATTTGGCCCGGTGATTCTGCTTTGGGGAAGCAATGTCCACCCATGTGCGCCATCCGATCTGGCTACCGGCCCTCAAGGCCGCGGACGCGCGCACCTTCGCCTCGCTCTACGCGGTCGAATCCTTTGCTCGCGCCACCGTGTCGAGCGTCATCCCGATCCAGGCCTATGAGATCCTGCACAACGAGCAGATCGTCTCGATCCTCTACACAGTGGTAGCGATGCTCGGCCTGTCGGTGACATTGTTCATGCCGATGCTAATCCGCCGCTTTGCCCGCCGCTGGGTCTACACGGCCGGCGCCTGCCTGCTCGCCATCGGCTCGCTGTTCTTCGTCACCGACACGCTTGCCGGGCAACTGGCCGGCATGCTGTGCCGCGTGATGGGCGCAAGCGCGCTGTCGATCACGCTCAACCTCTACATCATGGACCACATCCGCAAGACCGATTTCATGCAGGCCGAATCGCTGCGCATGGCGTGGTCGATGTTGGCTTGGACCGGCGGGCCGACGCTCGGCATCTTCCTCTACACGCGCTTCGGCATCTATGCCGCGCATGGTGCGGTTGCGGTGTTCGCGATGGCGTTGCTGGCGCTGTTCTGGACCTACCGGCTCGGCGACAACCCGTCGATCCGCCCGGGCAAGACGCGCCCGGCCAATCCGCTGGCCAATATCGGCCGCTTCATCGCCCAGCCCAGGCTGCGGCTCGCGTGGCTGATCGCTTTCGGCCGCTCCTGTTTCTGGACGACGTTCTTCGTCTATGGGCCGCTGTTCATGGTGATCACCGGCGAGGGCAAGCTGGCCGGCGGCCTGCTGGTTTCGGCCGGCAACGCGCTGCTGTTCATGGCCATCTTCTGGGGCAAGGCAGGAAAGCGCTTCGGCGGCCGCAGGACCATGACATTTGCCTATTTCGCCATGTCTGCCACGCTGCTGGCGGCGGGCTTCGTCGGCGAAACCGTGCCGCTGCTCACCGGCGCCTTCCTGCTCTGCGGCGCCTTCTTCACCATTGCGCTCGACGCCCTCGGCTCGACCGCCTTCATGCGCTCGGTGCGCTCCTATGAAAGATCGCAGATGGCGGCGGTCTATCGCACCTATCTCGACTTTTCCGAGCTGACGCCGCCGCTGGTCTATTCCGTGGTGCTGGCCTTTTTCGGCCTGGGCTCGGTGTTCGTCACGCTCGGCCTGCTGGCAGCGGTTTGCGGCTTTGTGACGTGGCGCTATCTGCCGAAATCGCTTTAGTCGCCGGCTAGGCGCTTGCCTCGCGTGCCGCATGCCGCTCGCGCACCCAGTTGTGGAAACGGTGCAGGTCGTATTCCTCGGGCATCAGCACGCCCGCCATGTGGCGCATCGAGTGCAGGCCTCTCTGGTTGACCTCGCAGATCGTCGCATCCTCCTCCAGCACCTGCGTGCCGAAGGCGACAATGTTGTCGATGTCGGTCGTGGCGAGCGCTTCGGGCGAAAACAGCCATTCCGCGACAAGCTCGGTCTGCTCGGGGCCGAGCGGCACCAGCCGGACTGACCTGACATAGTCGACATGGCCGACGACGAACATCGACGGCAGGCTGGTGGCGTATGTCTGGCCCGCAGTGCGCTCGGCCGGTGTCAAGCTCGAGAAGACCGGCCCATGCGCCTGGCCGTCGCGCGACCAGGTTTCGGCGCCGGCGCGCAGGCCGCCGGAAAACTCCGGCGCGCCATTGTCGGCATGGCGAACCCATTCGGGATCGTCGTGACGGCCCATCAGGCCGCGGCCATAGATTGGCACCAGCCGCGACAGCTCCTTGTGGACGCCCGGGCAATGCAGGCACTCGTTGAAGTTTTCCCAAAAAATCTTCCAGTTGCAGTTCATCACCTTGCGCAGCACATGGCCGCTCACCAGCGTCTCCAGCGGCCAGTTGCCGAGATCGCCGGAGGCCGGATCGAAGGATGCCTGCGCCGAACCGGCCGCGTCCTCCTGCAGATTGACGAAAACAAAACCTCGCCACACCGAGAGTGCGACGCGATAGAGCGAGTGGTCGGCCTTGTCGAAGCCTTGCGGCAGCGATTTCGACGGCACGCGCACGAGGTCGCCACGCAGGGAATAGGACCAGGCGTGGTAGGGGCAGGTGATCAGTCGCGCCTTCAGCCGGCCTTCGCTTTCCTGGCAAAGCTGCGAGCCGCGATGGCGGCAGGTGTTGTGAAAGGCGCGCAGCTCGCCGGTCTCGTCCCGCAGCACGACGATGTCTTGCGTGCCGATGCGGAATCTGCGGAAAGCCAGTGGTTGCGCAAGGTCGGCCTCGCGGCAGACGAGCAGCCAGCTTCGATACCAGATGGCGTCGAGATCTTTTTGATAGCTGCCTGCATCCCAATAGGCTGATGACGGCAGCGTCGGTTCGGCCCGGGTCAGGCCATTGTAGGGATCGCGCTCGCTGGCAATGGGCTGCATGGCTGGCTTCCTCTAGAGATGCCAGCCGACACCCGGCCAGGAAAATTGTCAATTGCGGCACCGGCAGCTCTCGGCTGGTACGACGCATTCGCGATGGTTGCCGGCGGAATTTGGTTTGCCGGGGGCGAGGATTCTGCCTATAGTCACCAATGTCGTCGGTTCCATTTTGGAGCCAAGAGGGAATGCGGTGCGGGCGAGTTTCGCCCAATGCCGTGGCTGCCCCCGCAACTGTGTGCGGTAGTCCTCTCCATATGCCACTGAAGATTTTTTCTTCGGGAAGGTGGGGAAGGGCGCTGATCCGCGAGCCAGGAGACCTGCCGGCGACAGGAAACTGACTTCGATGCCCTCGGGTGGAGGGCGAAAGGACAAGATATGACTACCGCTTCCGTCTCCCTCGGCGCCTCCGTCTCCTCGCAGTCGCGCTTCATGCAGCTCGCTCTTGCTGCGTTTCTCGGCATTTTCGTGATGGGCTTTGTCGGCTTCTCGCATATCGATGCGGTCCACAATGCGGCTCACGACTATCGCCATTCGATGGCGTTTCCCTGCCACTGACGAGGATCTGACATCATGAACCTGTTTCGCAACGTCGTGTTCATCGCGGCGATCGCAGGGCTCGTGGCCGGCGTCGCTCTCGCCTGCATGCAGGCCTATGCCACCGTGCCGCTGATCCTGAAGGCGGAAGTCTACGAACAGGCCGGCGGCGGCCACAGCCATGACCATGCCGCCGCGCCAGCGGTGCCTGCCGATGCCAGCGGCAACGCGATGAACTCGGCCGCGCCGGCAACAAACTCCATGAGCGCTGCCACGCCGGCACCGGCGGAAGCGGCGGCTCCGGCGGAAGACGAAGGCTGGGCGCCGGCAGACGGTTTCGAGCGTTTTGCCTTCAGCGTGCTTGCCAATATCGTCACCGGCATCGGCTTCGCCTTGATCCTGGTCGCGGTTTCGGAATTCGCCGGCGGCATCGGCAATTGGCGCCAGGGCGTGTTCTGGGGCCTGGCCGGCTTTGCCGTGTTTACGCTGGCGCCTGGCCTCGGCCTGCCGCCGGAACTGCCGGCCATGCCGGCTGCCGACCTCACCCAGCGCCAGATCTGGTGGACGGCAACCGTGGTGGCGACCGCCATCGGCCTTGGCCTGATCGCGTTCCGCAAGTCGCTGCCGCTGGCGATCCTGGCCGTAGCGTTGATCGTCGCACCGCATATTGTCGGCGCGCCGCAGCCCGACAGTTTCGAGACGGCGATTCCGGAAGGCTTGCATCACCAGTTCGTGGTGGCGGTGACGGTGACCAATCTGGTGTTCTGGCTGGTGCTCGGCGCGGTCGTCGGCGTGGTGCGCGGCCGCTTCACCGGCACGGCGACCAGCCTGCGCGACAGCTTTGCCTGACAGCAAGGCCCTGACCTTCCTCATCGGCGGTGCGCGCTCCGGCAAGAGCGCGCACGCCGAGACCTTGGCGACGGGTTTGCTGCCGCCATGGACCTATATCGCCACGGCGCAAGCCTATGACGACGAGATGCATGAGCGCATCGCGTTGCACCGGTCGCGGCGCGACGAAGGCTGGACGACCATCGACGCACCGCTCGATCTCGCCGGCGCGCTCGGGGCCTTGCCTGACAACCAGCCTGTGCTTGTCGACTGCCTGACGCTGTGGCTGACCAATCATATGCTGGCCGATCACGATATCGAGCTTGAATGCCGTCGGCTGGCGGATGTGCTGTCTCGGCCGCGCGGACCCTGGTTCGTGGTGTCCAATGAAGTCGGCCAGGGTATCGTGCCGGATAATGCACTGGCACGCCGTTTCCGCGACGCCGCCGGACGGCTCAACCAGCAGGTCGCTGCTGTCGCCGATACGGTGCTGCTGATGGTGGCGGGGCTGCCGCTCAAGGTGAAATGATATGACCGACATCGACGATAAGGACGAAGAACGCCACCGCGCCAAGATGGCCAAGCGCAAGGCGGTGCAGGATGCCGAAGTGGCGAGCAAGACGGTCGAGAAGGGATTGCTCATCGTCAACACCGGCCCGGGCAAAGGCAAGACGACAGCCGCCTTCGGTCTCGCGCTGCGGATGCTCGGCTACGGCAAGCGCGTCGGAGTCGTCCAGTTCATCAAGGGCAAATGGCATACCGGCGAGAAAGACGCCTTCGCCGCCTTCGGCGATCGCGTCGTCTGGCACGCGATGGGCGAGGGGTTCACCTGGGAAACGCAGGATCTGAAGCGCGACATCGCCGCGGCCGAAGCCGCGTGGGCCAAGGTGCTTGAGCTGATGGCCGATCCGTCGATCAGCCTTCTGGTGCTCGATGAACTCAACATTGCGCTGCGCTACGACTATCTCGATCTCGACAAGGTGGTTGCAGCGCTGAAAGCGCGGCGCGAGGGCCTGCACGTGGTCGTCACCGGCCGCAACGCCAAGCCGGCGCTGGTCGAGGCCGCCGACCTCGTCACCGAAATGGGCGTGACCAAGCACCATTTTTCCGCAGGCGTGAAGGCCCAGCAAGGTATCGAGTTCTGAGAGCTTTTACCCCCCAAAAAAAGGGAGGGTGAGATCAGGCCACCATGAAAATAACCGCGACCAGCCCAAACAACGCGATCAGCAGATAGTCGGCGACGCGATAGAGTTTCAGCGCCTGCCTTATGTCGGCGCTGTCGGCTTCGCGCCGCCCGCCTTCGCCCATGAAGACGTCGTCGACCAGGACGCCGCCATAGAAGCGCGGCCCGGCGAGCGCCAGGCCGAGCGCACCGGCCATCGCCGCTTCGGGCCAGCCGGCATTGGGCGAGCGGTGTTTTTTCGCGTCGCGCCACACCGCATGCCAGGCATTGCGCGGATCGGCGCCCCTGACCAGGAAAGCCGCCAGCACGATCAGCAGCGCCGTCACCCGCGACGCCGGCAGGTTGATCCAATCGTCGAAGCGCGCCGCCGCCCAGCCGAAGGCCTCGTGGCGCGGGGTGCGGTGGCCGATCATCGAATCGGCGGTGTTGGCGGCCTTGTAGGCAGCGCCGCCGCCCAGGCCGCCGACGCCGGTCCAGAAGGCGGGGGCAACGATGCCGTCGGAAAAATTCTCGGCCAGGCTCTCGATCGCCGCGCGGCAGACACCGGCCCTGTCCAGTGTTTCGGGATCGCGGCCGACGATTCGCGAGACGGCCACGCGACCCAAAGCGAGGCCACCGGTATCGAGTGCGTCCGCCACCGCCTCGACATGCTCGTAAAGGCTCTTCTGCGACAGAAGCGACGTAGCCAGAAGGGCAGTGATGAATAGCCCAATGGGAACGAACCAGAGCAGGACCTGCACGCCGAGGCCAACTATCGCCGGCACCAGCACGATGACCAGCAGCGCCTGGACACCACGCTTGCGACGCAGCGCGTCGGGATCAGTGGCGTGGTTGAGCCTGCGGTCAAGAAAGGATATCAGCCTGCCGAACCACGTCACCGGATGGCCGATGGCGCGAAACAGCCAGTCCGGGTAACCGAGGGCGAATTCGACGGCCAATGACAGGAAAGCGATCAGGACTGACATGAAGCTTCTTGAAGGAGCGGTGGACCATGGTGGAAGTCTTGGCCGGGCGAGGGCGCTTTTCCCCAACGCTTCGCGGCCTTTCGTCGACCTCTCGACCGGTATCAATCCGCACTCCTATCCGCTTTTCGACCTGCCCGCCACCACCCTGTCGCGGTTGCCGGAAGCCGCGCGCACGCGTGACCTGATAGAGATCGCGGCCAGCGCCTATGGCGCGCCGTCGCCAGCCAACGTCGCGGCGGCTCCGGGCACGCAGATCCTGTTGCCGCGCGTCGCTTCGCTGATCGCGCCCGGCAAGGCGCTGGTGCTGGGTCCGACCTATGCCGAACATGCCCGCGCAGCGGCTATTGCCGGGCACGAGGTGACCGAGGTCAGCGATTTCGCTGATCTGGCGGACGCCGACCTTGCCATCATCGTCAATCCGAACAATCCGGATGGGCGCATCGTCGAGCGCGACTGTTTGCTGGCGCTGGCCGCCGGACTGCGCGCCAAGGGTGGACTGCTGGTCGTCGACGAGGCGTTCATGGATGTCGGCCCACGCGAGCACAGCCTCGCGGGCGACGTTGGCCAGGGCGGCATCGTCGTGCTGCGCTCGTTCGGCAAGTTCTTCGGCCTGGCCGGCTTGCGGCTCGGCTTTGCACTTTCCGATGCAGTGACGGTCGACCGGCTGGAAACGCAGTTCGGGCCATGGGCCGTCGCCGGGCCGGCGCTGGAATACGGCATCCGCGCGCTTGCCGATATCGGCTGGCAGAACGCGGTGCGGGCATCCCTTGCGGATGCATCGGCGCGGCTCGATGTGCTGTTCGGCCGCTTCGGCGTTCCCGTTGCTGGTGGCACCACGCTGTTCCGCTATCTCCGCCTGGTCGATGCGGCCGGCCTGTTTGCAGCCCTTGGTGAGCACGGCATCCTGCTTCGCCATTTTGCCGACCGGCCGCATGTCCTGCGCGCCGGCCTGCCGGGAAGTCAGGAGGAATGGCAGCGGCTCGAATCCGCTCTTGCCGAATGGGCGGCGCGGCGCGAGGATCAATCGAAGGGTTCAAAACAATGATCCATGTCTGCTCGCTGGCAAAGATCGAGGAAACGGTGGCCAGGACCGGCGCCGACCGCATGCTGTCGCTGCTCGCCGCTGGCACGGAAGTGGTGCGGCCGGCCTCGATCTCGAGGGAAAACCACTTACATCTGGTCATGCATGACATAGCGGTGGCGCAGGACGGCATGACCATGCCGGGCGAGGATCATGTCCGCAACCTGCTCGATTTTGCGCGCCGCTGGGACCGGGCAAGGCCGATGGTCGTGCACTGCTATGCCGGGATCAGTCGCTCGACCGCCTCGGCCTACATCATCGCCGCCGCACTGGCGCCGAAGCGTGACGAGGCCGACCTGGCGCGGACGCTGCGGGCGCTGTCGCCATCGGCGACACCCAATCCGCGGCTGATTGCGGTGGCCGACGCACTGCTAGATCGCAACGGCCGCATGATCCAGGCGATCGAGGCAATCGGACGCGGCGCCGACGCCTTCGAAGGAACGCCGTTCGCGCTTAGGATAGACGGTTAGCTACTTCAGCCAGTCGGCGAGCTTCGCCTTGCGCACATCCCGCAGCAGGCTGATGAAACCATCGGCCTGATGTTCCGATGTCAGCCGGCCTTTCTCCGCCGTCGCGATGCTGGCGTCGCCGACCACGCCGTTCGGGTTGAGGTCGCTGGCGATCCAGGCGAAGGCGTGGGTGCCGGTGTGGCGCAGCAGCGAGAATTCCTTCTCGGCCTTGGCGACATTGGAGACGAAATTGTCGGCCTTGCCCATATCGACAAGGTCCGGCCGGAAATGCAGCATCAGCGAGGTCTCGACATCGCCGCCATGGATGCCGTGGCGGTCCTCGAGCTCGGTGTACATGCCAGCCGGGCGGCCGAAGCGCTGCCAGCTGGTCTTCACCGCCAGCATGTTTTCACGCACGCGCAGTTCGCGCGTGACGATGCCCATGATCTCTTCGTTGCCGCCATGCGAATTGACAACGATCAGCTTGCGCACGCCGGCGCGCGCGATCGACAGGCCGAGTTCGGTCCAGGCTTCGATCAACGTGGTTGCCGGCAAAGTGAGGGTGCCCGGCGCGTGCAGGTGCTCGTTCGACTTGCCCACCGCCTGCACTGGCAGGATGCGGATGTCGAGATCATCGGGCAGGCGCGAAATGACCGTGTCGAGCATGCCATTCATGATCGAGGTGTCGGTCGAGACAGGCAGATGCGGCCCGTGCTGCTCGATCGCCGCCACCGGCAACACGGCGATCGTCGCCTCGGGGTCGATCGAGGCGTATTCGGTGGTCCTGTAGTCGCCCCACCACACACGTTTCTTCGCAACAGTCATGTCATGCCTCTTCAATGGACGGGCAGACCTAGCGCGACAGAACTTGTCTGTCGATCACCCGGCTGCGATGGCCTCAACTTCGACCTTGAATTCGGGTCGGGCAAATCCCGAGACGACCATCAGAGTCGAGGCCGGCGCGGGGCTGGAAAACAGCCGGTCGCGAACGTCCATATACGGCCGCAGATGCGCGCGGTCGGTGACATAGGCATTGATGCGGACGATGTCCTGCAGACCCAGGCCGGCTTCGCCGAGAATCGCGGCGATGTTTTGAAAGCAGAGTTCGGCCTGTGCGCCGGCGTCTTCCGGTATCTGGTCGTCCGCGGTGATGGCGACCTGACCCGAGCACAGCACCAGTCGCTTGCCGAGCGGCACCTCGACGCCGTGGCTGTAGCGGGCAAAGGGCGGCTTGATCGACTTCGGGGTGAGGAATTTGAACATGGCATTCTCCTGGATAGCGCCAGCCTAAGGCCTGACCCATTGCACCTTCAAGATGGCGGTGCATGTTGCCCGAGCGATTGTGGACAGGCGTTCAAAAAATAGGCACGATGCCTTCCGTACAGCATGACCCGTCCGCCCTTGGCAGTGCAATGTCGTTCCAGCGGGCGGTCCCGGCGCAAGGCGCCGGTGGCATGTGTCTTGCTTCTTGAATCTTTGGTGTCGAGCCTGGCGCGTGGCGCGCCGGAGCAAACAAAGGGTGGTGTCGATGTACGGAAGACAGAAGATCTCGGTGGCGGTTGTGGCCTTGCTTGCAGCCAGCACGCTGGGTGCGGCTGCGAATGAAAAAGTCACCTTCGGCACCAACTGGTTGGCCGAGCCGGAACATGGCGGATATTATCAGTCCGTGGCGGACGGCACCTACGCCGCCTGCGGCCTCGACGTCACCATCATGCAGGGCGGTCCGCAGGTTAGCGGCCGGCCGATGCTGCTGGCCGGCAAGATCGATTTCTACATGGGCGGCAATCTGCTGTCGGCTTTCGATGCCGTCCAGCAAGGCATTCCCATGCGCGTGGTGGCGGCCGACTTCCAGAAAGACCCGCAGGTCATCATGTCCCACCCCGGCGAGGGGCTCGACAAATGGGAAGACCTGAAGAACGCCGACCAGTACATATTGGGCGACGAGGGCGTGCAGACCTTCTTCCAGTGGATGGTCATCGAACTCGGCTTCGACGCCTCAAAGCGCGCGCCCTACACCTACAACACCGCTCCCTTCCTCGCCAACAAGAAGTCGATCCAGCAGGGCTACGTCACCTCCGAGCCGTTCGCGGTCAAGAAGGAAGGCGGCTTCGTGCCGAACCAGTTCCTGCTTGCCGACTATGGCTGGGACACCTACTCGACGACGATCGAGGTGATGCAGGAAACGATCGACAAGAAGCCGGAGGTGGTCCAGTGCTTCGTCGATGGTTCGGCCAAGGGCTGGTACAAATATCTCTACGGCGACAACAAGGCCGCCAACGACCTGATCAAGAAAGACAATCCCGACATGAGCGACGAGCAGATCGCGTTCTCGATCGAGCAGATGAAGAAGTTCGGCCTTGCCGATTCCGGCGACACTGAGAAGCTCGGCATCGGCGCCATGACCGACGAGCGGATCAAAAGTTTCTACGACAAGATGGTCAAGGCCAAGGTCACGCCTGACGGCATCGACATCAAAAAGGCCTACACACTGACCTTCGTCAACAAGGGCGTCGGGCTCGACCTGAAGAAATAGGCCGGTCCCGGCATGATAAGGGAAAAGGTGGCGCAAGCGCCGGCCTCGGACGTGGCATCGACATTGCTGGCGCTGAGGGGCGTCGGCAAGGTCTTCTCCAACGGCGTGACTGCGCTGAGCGATGTCAATCTGACGATCCGGGAAGGTGATTTCCTCAGCCTGCTCGGGCCGTCGGGTTGCGGCAAGTCCACGGCGCTGCGGCTGATCGCCGGCCTGTCGACGCCGACCTCCGGCGTGCTCGATTGGCGCGGCGGCGGCTCGCTTGACCGCTCGAACATCGGCTTCGTTTTCCAGGAGCCGACGCTGCTGCCCTGGGCCAGCGTCTTCGACAATGTCTGGCTGCCGCTTCGGCTGAAAGGCATTTCCCGCGCCAAGGCCGCGCCGGCGGTGACGGAAATGCTGGCGCGGGTGCATCTGACCGGCTTCGAAGACGCGGTGCCGCGCGAACTGTCCGGCGGCATGAAGATGCGCGTCTCGATCGCGCGGGCCATGGTGACCAAACCGCGCGTGCTGTTGATGGACGAGCCGTTCGCGGCACTCGACGAGATCACCCGCTTCAAGCTCAACAACGATCTGCTGGAACTGTGGCAGGACGAACGTTTCACCGTCGTCTTCGTCACCCACAGCGTCTTCGAAAGCGTGTTCCTCTCCAACCGTGTCGTCGTCATGGCGGCGCGGCCGGGCAGGGTGTTCGACGAACTCGCCATCGAGGCCTCCTATCCGCGCGACGAGGCGTTTCGCACCTCGCCCGACTATGCGGCACTCTGCCGTCAGGCCTCCGATGTGTTGGTCAAGGCCATCAATTCAACAGCAGGCGCTCATCATGACGGCCATTGACGAGCGCGTGCTCGAACTCGACCCCGAGGAAGCGCGCCGCGTGCGCCAGGAGCGGTTCGAACGGATCGGCCGCTGGGTGCTGCCGCTGGCGATCATGATCCTGGCGATATGGCTGTGGGATCGCATATGCGTCTGGAACGCGATCCCGCAATACATCCTGCCGCGTCCCGGCGTGGTGCTGTGGACACTCTACAACGATGCCGGCCTGCTGTTTTCCTCACTGCTCGTCACCTTGCGCATCACCTTCCTCAGCCTGGCTCTGGCGGTCATTGGCGGGGTCGGGCTGGCGGTGCTGTTCGCGCAATCGAAATGGGTCGAGATGTCGTTCTTCCCATTCGCCATCGTGCTGCAGGTGACGCCGATCGTGGCGATCTTTCCGCTGATCAACATCTATGTAAACGACCAGACGACCAAGCTTCTGTTGTGCGCCTGGATCGTCGCTTTCTTTCCGATCCTGTCCAACACCACGCTTGGCCTCAACTCCGTCGACCGCAATCTGCGCGACATGTTCAAGCTCAATGGTGCGACGCGCTGGCAGCAATTGCGCTATCTCAGACTGCCGGCGGCGATGCCCTATTTCCTCGGCGGGTTGAAGATCGCCGGCGGCCTGTCGCTGATCGGCGCCGTGGTGGCCGAGTTCGTCGCCGGCACCACCGGCCAGTCGTCCGGCCTTGCCTCACGCATCATCGAGGCTGGCTACCGGCTCAACGCGCCGCGGCTGTTCGCGGCACTGTTCTTGATCTCGCTCACCGGCATTTTGATTTTCCTCGTGCTGTCGCTGATTTCGCATCTCATTTTGCGGCGCTGGCACGAAAGCGCACTGAAGCAGGAGCGCTAGGTCCTTGATTCCGAACACAGGTTCATACCGGCTCGCCAATGTCAGGCTTCACGCGTCCCTGAGCCCAGGCCTTGGCGCTGGTTTCGATCGCGATGGCTTTGCGCTTGCCGACATCACTGTCACCGAGGGCAAGATCGCAGCCATCTCCGCACATCGTCGTGCAGCGACGCCCCTGGACGCTGTCGACCTTGGCGGCCGCATTGTGCTGCCGTGTTTCGTCGACTGCCACACGCATATCGACAAGGGCCATATCTGGCCGCGAAAACCCAATCCCGACGGCACCTTCATGGGCGCGCTGAATGCCGCCGGTGCCGATCGTGCGGCACGCTGGAGCGCCGAAGACGTTGCCCGGCGCATGGATTTTTCGCTGCGCTGCGCCTACGCGCATGGCACCAGGGCGCTGCGCACCCACCTCGACAGCGTCGCGCCGCAGGAGGAAATCTCTTGGCCGGTGTTCGAGGCGATGCGCGAGGCATGGCGCGGCCGCATCGAGTTGCAGGGCGCCTGCCTGCTCGGCATCGAGGGCGTTCGCGACAGGAAATGGTTCGACCGGCTGGCAAAAAGGGTTGCCGCGGCCAAGGGCGTGCTCGGTGTTGTCACCTATATGGTGCCGGATCTCGAAGAGCTGCTCGACCACGTCTTCGCGCAAGCCATCAAGCATGGCCTCGATCTCGATTTCCATGCCGACGAGACCGATGACATCGCCGCGATCTCGCTGAAGAAGATCGCCGAGGCCGCACTCTGGAACGGTTTCGAAGGAAAGATCCTCGTCGGCCATTGCTGTTCGCTGGCGCGCCAGCCTGACCTCGACGTGCTCGATACGCTGGACAAGGTGGCGAAAGCCGGGTTGGCCGTCGTCTCACTGCCGATGTGCAATCTCTATCTGCAGGACCGGCGCGCTGACCAAACCACGCCGCGCTGGCGTGGCGTGACGCTGCTGCACGAGATGAAGGCGAGGGGCATTCCTGTGGCGGTCGCTTCCGACAACACGCGCGATCCCTTCTACGCCTATGGCGATCTCGACATGCTGGAGGTCTACCGCATGGCGACGCGCATCCTGCATTTGGACCATCCGGTCTCCGACTGGCCGCAAGCGGTCACCGCGACGCCGGCCAAGGTGATGCGGCTTGACCGCTTCGGCACACTGGCCAGCGGCGGCGATGCCGATTTCATCCTGTTCAAAGGTCGAAGCTGGACGGAATTGCTGTCGCGGCCCGAATCGGATCGCATCGTCGTGCGCGCCGGGCGCGCGATCGAGCGGCAATTGCCCGACTATGCCGAACTCGACGAACTGATGGTGGAATGATGGACGTTTCGGCGCTCAAACGCGATCTCGAAGGCCTGAAGATCGACGACAATCCGGCCATCGTCCAGCAGAAGAGCCGCGACTTCTACTGGTACAGCCCGGTGCTGAAGCAGCAGCTCGACCATGTCACCGGCGATCTGATCGTGACGCCGAAGACCGAGGCCGAACTGATCCGCGTGCTTGCCGCCTGCCATCGGCATGGTGTGCCGGTGACGCCGCGCGGCAGCGGCACCGGCAATTATGGCCAGGCGATGCCGCTCTCCGGCGGTGTGGTGCTCAACCTTGCCGAGATGAACGAGATCAAGTCGATCGCGCCAGGTCGCGTTGTGACCGGACCAGGCGCGATCCTGGCCGATATCGACAAGGCGACGCGGGCGCATTCCGGGCAGGAGCTACGGCTGTCGCCGTCCACCTACAACACGGCCTCGATCGGCGGCTTCATCGCCGGCGGTTCGGGCGGCGTCGGCTCGATCAATTTCGGCGGCCTGCGCGATTTCGGCAATGTGCTTCGCCTGCGCGTGGTGACCATGGAAGCCGAGCCGAAAGTGCTCGAGCTCACCGGCGAGGATCTGCACAAGGTCACCCACGCCTACGGCACCAACGGCGTCATATCGGAAGTCGAGATGCCGCTGACTGCAGCCTATGACTGGGTCGACGTCATTGTCGGTTTCGACGGCTTCATGGATGCCGCCCGCTACGGAAATACGCTGGCGTGCCAGGACGGCATCCTGACCAAGCTGATCACGCCGATAGCGGCACCCGTGCCGCAGCTCTATTTCAAGCGGCACCAGAAATTCCTCCGGGAAGGGCAAAGCATCTGCGTCGTCATGGTGGCCCAGCATGGGCTCGATGCCTTCCTGGCCTTCACCCGCCGCGTCGGCGGCGAGGTGATCTACAATGCGGCCACGGCGACGCCGGACGAGAAAAAGGGCCTGCCGCCGGCCTATGAGCTGGCCTGGAATCATACGACGCTCCGGGCGCTGCGCGTCGACCCTTCGATTACCTATCTGCAGTCGCTCTATCCCTTTCCTAACCAGTTGGCGCTGGTCGAAAAGATGGATGCGATGTTTCCGGGCGAGGTTTTCTCGCACCTCGAATTCGTGCGGCTGGACGGCAACATCACCTGCTTTGGCCTGCCGCTGGTCAAGTTCACCACCGAGGCGCGGCTCGACGAGATCGTGCGGCTGCATGAGGAGAATGGCTGCCCGATCTTCAACCCGCATCGCTACACGCTGGAAGAGGGCGGCATGAAGCAGACGGATGCGGTGCAGCTTGCCTTCAAGCGCGAGACCGATCCGCAAGGGTTGCTCAACCCCGGCAAGATGATCGCCTGGGAAAACCCGGACTACGACTATCGTTCCGGCCGGACATTCCTGTTCAAGGGGCTGCAGAAGGCAGGCTGATGAACATCCTCGTGCTCTACGCCCATCCGGTCGAGACCAGCTTCAACGCCGGCCTGCACCGGATGATCGTCGAGCGGTTGACCGCGGCGGGCCATACGGTCGACGACTGCGATCTCTATGCCGAGGATTTCGATCCGCGGCTGACACGCCAGGAGCGGCTGGACTATCACAACCAGCGTGGCCCCGCCGACGCTGTGGCGCCCTATGTCGAACGCCTGCTGCGGGCGGATGCGCTGGTGCTGTCCTATCCGGTCTGGAATTATGGTTTTCCAGCCATCCTGAAAGGCTTTTTCGATCGCGTCTTCCTGCCCGGCGTGTCGTTCAAGCTGGTCGACGGCAAGGTGCAGCCGTCGCTGCACAACATAAGCAAGGTTGCAGCGGTGACTACTTATGGCGGCAGCCGGTTCCGCGCCATGCTGATGGGCGATCCGCCGCGCAGGCTGATCAAGCGGATGCTGCGCGCCACCGTAAAACCCGGCGCGCCGGTGAGCTATCTCGCGCATTACGCGATGAACCTGTCTACCGACCGCACGCGCAAGGCTTTCATGGCCAAGGTCGCGGCACGCATGGAGGCGTTCTGATGCGCGCGCTGGTGGTCTACTGCCATCCGGTGCCGGAAAGCTTCTGTGCGGCAATTCGCGACGCTGCCGTCGACGTGCTGACACGAAGAGGCTGGGAGGTGCGGCTGCTCGACCTCTATGCCGAGAAATTCGACCCGGTGATGGGCTGCGACGAGCGGCGCTCCTACAACGACCAGGCGCCGCAGGACCCGGCGCTGAAGCCGCATTTCGAGCTGCTCAACTGGGCCGAAGCGATTCTGTTCGTCTATCCGACCTGGTGGTACGGGTTGCCGGCGATGCTGAAGGGCTGGCTCGACCGGGTGTGGGCGACGGACGTCGCCTTCAAGCTGCCGGCCGGCAAGGGTCGGATCAAGTCGCTGATGACGCATGTGACCAGGGTCGGCGTCATCACCACCTGCGGCGCGCCGACCTGGTGGAGCGTGGTCGTCGGCCAGCCGGGACGCAAGACCCTGCTGCGCGGCATGCGGGCGCTGTGCGCGACACGTTGCCGGACTTTTTTCCTAGCGCACTATCTGATGGATTCCTCGACGCCGGCGACACGGGCTGCATTTCTGGCGAAGGTGCGAGGGAAGCTCGAGCGGTTTTAGGAGAGCTTTCTTCGCCCCGTTTACGGGGAGAAGATGCCGGCAGGCAGATGAGGGGCGGCGCCTCACTTGCAGAAAGACTGCGCTACATCTTCACCCGCTCGGCCTTCGGATCATACATCGGCTTCAGCGACGCTTCCGCCGCAAAGCGCTCGCCGGCGATCTCGATCTCGTAGGATGAGCCCAGCACATCCGCCTCGCTCTCGCCCTGGCACGGCACGTATCCCAGCCCGACGGCGCCGCCGAGGTGATGGCCGTAATTGCCAGACGTGATCGGACCGACGATCTTGCCGTCACGCAGGATCGCCTCGTTGTGGAAGAGCAGGGGTTGCGGGTCTTTCAGCCGGAACTGGACCAGCCTGCGGTTCAGCCCGGCTTCCTTCTTGCGCAGCACGGCATCGCGGCCGATGAAGTCGCCCTTGGCCGTCTTCACAGCGAAGCCAAGGCCTGCTTCCAGAACATTGTCCTCGTCGGTGATGTCGTGGCCGAAATGCCGAAACGCCTTTTCGATGCGGCAGGAATCCAGCGTGTGCAGGCCGCAGAGTTTCAGGCCGACATCGGCGCCTGCCTCTTCGATCGCTTCGAAGACATGGGCCGCCTGGTCGGTCGAGACATAGAGCTCCCAGCCGAGTTCTCCGACATAGGTGACGCGGTGGGCGCGGGCCAGGCCCATGCCGATCTCGATCTCCTGGAACGTGCCGAACGGGTTGGTTTCGTTGGAGAAATCGTTGGGGCTGACCTTCTGGATCAGCTTTCGCGCATCCGGCCCCATCAGGCAGAGCACGCTTTCGGCCGCCGTCACATCGGTGACGACGACGAATTCGTCGGTCAGATGTTTGCGCACCCAGGCGAGATCGCGCTGCAGCGTGGCGCCTGGAACGACGAGAAAGAACGCCGTCTCCGACAGCCGCGACACCGTCAGGTCGCTCTCGATGCCGCCGCGCTGGTTGAGCATCTGGGTGTAGACGATCTTGCCCGGGGCCACGTCCATGTCGTTGGCGCACAGTCTTTGCAGGAAGGCGCAGGCGTCGCGGCCCTCAACCCGGATCTTGCCGAACGAAGTCATGTCGAACAGGCCGACGCTTTTCCTGACCGCGAGGTGTTCTTCGCGCTGGTTGTCGAACCAGTTCTGGCGCTTCCAGGAATAGCGGTATTCGCGCTCCTGGCCTTCACGGGCAAACCAGTTGGCGCGCTCCCAGCCGGCGACTTCGCCGAAGACGGCGCCGCGCGCCTTCAGATGCTCGTGCAGCGGCGAACGCCTGACATTCCTCGAGGTCGCCATCTGACGATAGGGGAAATGGTCGGCATAGAGCAGGCCGAGCGTTTCGGAGACGCGCTCCTTGAGATAGCGGCGGTTCTTCTGGAACGGCTGGGCGCGGCGAATGTCGACTTCCCACAGATCGAAGGGGGCTTCGCCGTCATTGATCCACTGCGCCAGCGCCATGCCGGCGCCGCCGGAGGAGACGATGCCGATCGAATTGTAGCCGGTCGCCATCCAGTAGCCGGACAGCTCCGGCGCCTCGCCGAGATAGTAGCGGTCGTCGGGGGTAAAACTCTCGGGACCGTTGAAGAAGGTGTGGATGCCGGCGGTCGCCAGCATCGGCATGCGGTTGACGCCCATTTCGAGGATCGGCTCGAAATGGTCCATATCCTCCGGCAGTTGGTCGAAGCAGAAATCCTCGCGGATGCCGTCCATGCCCCAGGGCTTTGCCACCGGTTCGAAGGCGCCCAGCATCATCTTGCCGGCGTCCTCCTTGTAGTAGGCGCACTCGTCAGGCACGCGCAGCACGGGCAGACGGGTGAGACCGGGGATCGGCTCGGTGACGAGATAAAAATGCTCGCAGGCGTGCAGCGGGATGGTGACGCCGTTCTGTGCTCCCAGTTCGCGCGCCCACATGCCGGCGCAGTTGACGACGATGTCGGCTTCGATGGTGCCTTGGTCTTCACCCTGTGCCCAGGACACCCCGGTGACGCGGCCAGCCCTGGTGTGGACCTTGGTGACCTTCACATTCTCGACGATGGTGGCGCCGCGCTGGCGCGCGCCCTTGGCCAGCGCCATCGCGATATTGGCAGGGTCGCACTGGCCGTCGAGCGGCAGATGCACGGCGCCGACGACGTCCGAGACATTCAGATGCGGGTACATCTGCTTGACTTCATTGGGCGAAATTTCGCGGACATCGACATCGAAGGCGCGAGCGAGCGATGCCTGTCTGTAAATCTCGTGCTTGCGTTCTTCGGTCAGCGCCACGGTGATGGAGCCGACCTGGCGCATGCCGGTGCCGACTTCGGTCTCGGCTTCCAGCTTGACGTAGAGGTCGGCTGAATATTTCGCCAGCCGGGTCATGTTCTGGGAGCCGCGCAACTGGCCGATCAGGCCGGCGGCATGCCATGTCGTGCCCGATGTCAGCTGCTTGCGTTCCAGCAGCACGATGTCGGTCCAGCCGAGCTTTGCCAGGTGATAGGCCACCGAACAGCCGGAAACACCGCCGCCGATGATGACGGCCCTCGCTTTGGTAGGGATGGCTTTGGCGGTCATGCTGCCTCGCGACGGTAGCTGGAAGCGAAACGGCGCAGCCGGAGCGCTGCTTCCTGCAGCATGGGTTCGGGCTGGCAGAGGCTGATGCGGATGTGGCCGGCGGCTGCCTCGCCGAAGCTGGAACCCGGCATCACGCCGACGTTCTCCTTGTCGAGGAAAGCGAAGGCGAATTTCTCGTCGTCGGGTTCGACGGCCGAAATGTCGAGCATGACATACATGCCGCCTTCGGAGCCGCGCACGGTGACATCGTTCATGCCGCGCACGGCATCGAGGAAGACGGAGCGACGCGCCGCATAGCGTTCGGCGATATCCTTGACGCCATAGCGGTTTTCAAGCGCCTCGGCGCAGGCGATCGAGATGAAGGCCGGCAGGCCGTAAGTGGTCACCAGATTGAGATTGGTGAGCAACGTGATCATCGCTTCAGGGCCTGTCAGCCAGCCCATGCGCCAGCCGGTCATGCCGTGGCTCTTGGACATCGAATTGATGACCAGAGTGCGCTCGGCCATCTCTGGCAGGGAGCGCGGCGAGACGTGCTCGCCGCCACCCAGCGTCCAATAGACTTCGTCCGACAGCAGCCAGAGGTCATGCTCCCGGCAAATCTCGGCAAGTTGCTCCAGCCGCTCTCGCGAATAGACTGCACCGGTGGGGTTGTTCGGTGTGTTGATGAGAATGGCGCGCGTGTTGGGCCGGAGTGCTGCGCGGATCATCTCGGCACGTGGTTGGAAGCCGTCCTCGGCGGGTGTCTCGACCACGGTGAAACTGGCGCCGGCGGCGCTGAACGTGTTGGGATAGGTGGCGTAATAGGGCGCCACCACGATCGCGTGGTCGCCTTGGTCGAGCACGGCTTGCACGGCCGCGTAGAGGGCCGCCTGGCCACCCGGCGTGGCGATGACCTGATCCGGCGTCGTCTCGACGCCGGTGCAGGCGCTCGAGGCTGCCGCCATGGCCTTGCGCAGGCGCGGCAGGCCGGAAAGCGGCGTGTAGTGGTGGTTGCTGCCGCGAACCGCGGTCACGCACGCCTCGATCGTTTCAGAAGGTGTGTCGAAGTCGTGATCGCCGACCGACAGCATGATGATGTCTTCGCCGGCCGCCTTGCGGGCCCAGGCGGCCGAATGGACTTCCCAGCCGTCCTTGCCCGAAGGCACGATGCCGGAAATGCGCGACGATGGTCTAGGCATGTATTTCTCCCGAAATTTCGTAGCCGGCCTGTTCGAGCCGGTCGCGCAGAGCGGCGATATGCTGTGGTCCGACTTCGCAGCAGCCGCCGACAATGTCGGCGCCGGCCTCGACCCAGCCGATCGCCTGGTCGGCATAGGCGTCCGGGCCGAGATCATGGCGGGCATGCAGCACATCGACTGTGCCGCCGTGCTTGAGCGCTTCGGTGGAGGTGAAGCCATTGGCATAGGCGCCGACCGGGCCGCCGAGATCGATCAGTTCAGGCAAGGCCGCGGTGATCGCTTCGGGCCGGCAGCAGTTGAGCAGCCGCGCGGCGACAGCCAAGCCGTCGAGCGCGCCTGCCGCGGTGGCTATTGCCTCGCCGCTGCGCAGCCGCGGCTTGCCGTGGTCGGCCAGCGTCCACGACACCCATACCGGCTTGCCGCTTTCAGATGCGGCGGTGACGGCAGCGCGTGCTTCCTCGGTGGACGCCATGGTTTCGCAGAGGAACAGGTCGACACCATCCGCCTGCTCGGAGACGATGCGGCGGTAGATGTCGAGCGTGTCCTGATACGAAATGGTCAATGCCGGCGCGTAGCTGCCGAACAGCGGCGACAGGCAGCCGGCGATGGTTGCCTCACCGGCCTGCTCGCAAGCTTGCCTGGCCAATTCGATGCCGCGCTTCTGCAATGGCTTGAAGAGATCTTCCGCGCCCTCACGCGCCAGGCGTTCGGGTGTCGCCGAATAGGTGTTGATGGTGATGACGCGGGCGCCGGCACGGATGAATTCCGCATGCAGGTCGCGCACCAGATCCGGCTCATCGATCAGCACCCTGGCCGACCATAGCGGTGTCGGCTCGGATTGGCTGCGACGGACCAGCTCCTGGCCCATGCCGCCATCGGTGAGGATGACCTTCTTCATGCACGCAGCCTCTCGTTCTTCGGATCCCACAGTGGCTCGTCCTTCTGCACGATCGCCTGAAAACGGTCGCCGAAGATTTCGACTTCGATTGCTGTGCCCGGCTCGGCGAGGTCCGCACGCAGCATGCCGAGTGCGATCGATTTGTCGATGCGATGACCCCAGCCGCCTGAGGTCGTCTCGCCGACGATCTGGCCGTCGTGCCACAACGTCGACACCGATGGGGCGTCGCAGTCGCCGGGGTTCTCGACGACCAGCGTGACGAAGCGTTTCTTCACGCCTTGCTGCTTTTCGTTCTGGAGCGCTGCCTTGCCACGGAAGTCGGGCTTGTCCCATTTGACGAAGCGCTCGAGCCCGCCCTGCAGGATCGAATAGTCGGTCGACAGGTCACCTTTCCAGGTGCGGTAGCCCTTTTCGAGCCGCAGCGAATCCAGCGCATACATGCCGAACGGCTTCAGTCCGTGCTGTTGTCCTGAAGCACAGACGGTGTCGAAAATGGCTGCAGTGTCGTCCACCCTGGTGTGGATTTCCCAGCCGAGTTCGCCGGCGAAGGAGACGCGCACCAGTTTGGCCCAGCGACCGGCGATCTTTGTCTCCTGATGCGTCAGCCATGGCAAAGTGAGATCGGCTTCGCAGACATCGGCGAGGATTTTTCGCGAGTTGGGGCCGGCCAGGATCTGGGTCGAGAATTCCTCGGTCCGATCGATCAGCCTGAACGGTGCGTCCTTGGGCAGGCGCGATTTCAGCCACTCGAAATCATGCCATTGCGCGACCGCTGCGGTGATCAGCGTCATTACATTCTCGTCGTGGCGCACGACGGACATTTCGGTGACGATGCGGCCCTTGTCGTCGGCAAAATAGACAAGACCGATGCGGCCGGGCTTCGGCACCAGCCCGGTGACCTGCAGGCTGAGCCATTCGGCGGCGCCCGGACCCTCGAGGTTGAAGCGGGAGAAGCCCGGCAGGTCCAAGATGCCGGCGGCGTCACGCACGGCCAGGCACTCCTCGCGTACGCGATGGTGCCATGGCCCGTCGCGGCGGAAGGTCAGCGTCGCCTCCTCGGAGATGTCGTCGCCGTCTTGCGCGTACCAGGTGGCGCGCTCCCAGCCATTGTAAGCGTCGAAGCGGCCGCCGATCGCCTTGATGCGATCGTGGATCGGCGACAGCTTGCGGTCGCGGCCTTCAGGCCAGGCATGGCGCGGAAACTGGATGGCGTATTCGTTGCCGTAGATCTCCATGCCCTTCGCGACGCAATAGTCCGGCGCCGAGGCAAAGGACGTGAAGCGGCGCGGGTCGCACGACCACATGTCCCATTCGGTCTGGCCCTCAGTCACCCATTCGGCCAGCACTTTGCCGGCGCCGCCGCCCTGGGCGATGCCGAAGGTGAAGACGCAGGCCTCGAAGGCATTGGGAACGCCGGGCATCGGCCCGATCAGCGGGTTGCCGTCCGGCGTATAGGGGATCGGCCCATTGATGACTTTCGACAGGCCAGCCGTGCCCAGGATCGGCACGCGGGCGACGGCGTCGGCCAGATAATGTTCCAGCCGGTCGAGATCGTCGGGGAACAGCTGGAAGGAAAAATCCTCCGGCATCGGATCGTTGTGGGTGGCCCAATGCGCGCGGCAATTGCGCTCATAGGGGCCGAGGTTCATGCCGTTCTTTTCCTGACGCAGATAGTAGGAGGTATCGACGTCGCGCAGCAGCGGCAGCTTTTTGCCCTGTTCCTTCGACCATGCCGCCAGTTCGGGGATCTCCTCGAACAGGATGTACTGATGGCTCATCACCATCATCGGCACGTGGCGGCCGAACATCCGGCCCACTTCGGCGGCGCGGTAGCCGGCGGCATTGACGACGATCTCGCAGCGGATCTCGCCTTGTGCCGTCTCGACCACCCACTCGTCGTTCTCACGGCGCACGCCCGTGACCGGGCAGAAGCGGATGATCTTCGCACCCATGTCGCGCGCGCCCTTGGCCAGCGCCTGGGTGAGCTGCGCCGGATCGATGTCGCCGTCGCTTGGATCGTAGAGCGCGCCTTTCAGATCATGAGTCTCGATGAAGGGATAACGGCGCTTGATCTCGTCGACGCCGACAATATCGATGTCCATACCCTGGTAGCGGCCCATGCCCTTGGCGCGCTGAAATTCCTGCATGCGCTCTTTTGTATGAGCAAGGCGCAGCGAGCCGGTGACGTGATAGTTCATGGGATAGTCGACCGCGTCGGCCAGCCCGCGATAAAGCTCGGTCGAATAGCGCTGCATGTTCATCAGCGACCAGGACGAGGAGAAGGTCGGCACATTGCCGGCGGCATGCCAGGTCGAGCCGGAGGTCAGCTCGTTCTTTTCGAGCAGCACGCAGTCGGTCCAGCCTGCCTTGGCGAGATGATAGAGCGAGGAGGTGCCGACGGCACCGCCTCCGATGATCACCACGCGCGCCGTGCTCGGCAAACCCGCCATGTTCTTCTCCCAAATCTTCAGCGCGTTGCGCTTTTATTTTTGTTTTGATGCATGTCGTTGTCCCAAAACCTGGAGTGCGCCCCTTGGGATGGACACTGATCAGGCTGCAGTTTTGCCCGTCTGCCGGATGTGTTGATCCTCGAACTGTTGCGGGCTGAGATATCCCAGCGCCGAATGGAGCCTGCGTTTGTTGTAGACTTGGTCGATGAAGTGGGGAAGGTGCTCGGCAACCTCCTCGAAGGTTTCAAGCGCCATCGGATAAACCGCCTCGAGCTTCAGGGTCTTCATGAAGCTCTCCGCTTTGGCATTGTCATAAGGATTGCCCTTGCGGCCCATCGAGCCGGCCAGACCGTGGCCGGTGAGAAGCTGCCGGTAAGTCTCGGCGGCATATTGGGAGCCGCGATCGGAATGGTGAACGCAGCCTGGCGGTGGCTTTCTGCGCTCGATTGCGGCGCGCAAGGCGGCGCCCGTCAGGCGGGCATCGATGGCGCGGCTGATGGCGTAGCCGACGATCATGCGCGACCAGACATCGAGAATGATGGCGACGTAGACGAAGCGGACCGGCAGCGCGACATAGGTGATGTCGCCGACCCAGAGTTGGTTCGGACCGGTCGGGACGATGTCCTTTGCCAGATTGGGGAAGATCGGACTGTTGTGATTGCTGTCGGTCGTGGCGACGAACCGGCGTCTGACCTTCGGTTGCAGGCCGTGATCGCGCATCAGGCGGCGGATCTTCTTGTGGTTCACCACAAAGCCTTGCTGGCGCAAGGCCGCGCCCACGCGGCGATAGCCATAAAACTCGAATTCGTCGCAGATCGCGAACATCGTCTCGACGATAGCGGTGTCATCGGCCGGCCATTGCGGACGGTCATAAAAGGTCGAACGCGCCAGATCCATCAGCCGGCATCCTTCGGCGATAGAGAGGCCGGGGGGCCGATGATGGCGGATGTAATCCCGCTTTTCGGCCGCGGAGCATTCTTCAGAGCCCCCTTTAGAAACTCCAGCTCCAGAGCCTGCTTGCCGACCAGCCGCTCAAGCGCGGCGATCCGCGCCTCATATTCCGTGATCAGAGTGGCAGAAGCCGTATCTTCATCGAAGCCGCCTGCCTCATACTTGCCAATCCAGACACGGATCAGGGTGCGGGTGACGTCATGCCGTTTCGCCAAACTGTGCAGCGTCTCGCCCGACAGATATTCCTGCACCACCTGACGCTTGAACGTGATGCTGTAACTACGATGTCTTGCCATGGTTCTCTCTCCGAAAACCCGACAGCCATGGTCAATTCCTCAGGACGATCTGTCCACCCCTAGGGGCGCACTCCAACCGCTGCACACTTTTGGGCGACATGCATTCAATAAACCGGCGGCGAAACCACCCAGATGACAATTGCCGGTTCGGCTCCCGGATTTCGCCAGCGGTAAGGCTTGCCTTCGAAGCGAAAGGAATCGCCTTCGCCAAGCCGATGCCAGACGCCCGCTATCTCGATGTCGAACAGCCCGGACGCGACATATCCGGCTTCCTCGGTCGGCCGCTGCGCCTCGGCCTTCAGCTCAGCGCCGGGCGCGAAGACCGAACGCACCATCTCGAAACTACCGCCGAGGTCGGGCGACAGAAGCTCCTCCACCAGGCCGGTTTCGCTTGTGCCAAGCGTACGGCGCCTGCCGGCGCGTACAATCACGCCGCGCTCGCTTTCGACAGGCACGTCATGGCTGAAGAACAGGCTGATCGGCACGCCGAACAGTTCGGCGAAGGCTCTGAGGTCGCCGAGCGACGGCGTCGACAGGCCACGCTCGACCTGGCTGACCCAGCCGACCGAACGGCCAAGCTTCAGGCCGATCTCGGCGAGCGTCAGCCCGCGCGCCCTGCGCAAGGCCCTGATATCGCCGGCCAGCACGCGCTCGTCAGGTCCCTGTAATGTTCTTGCTGTAGGCGAAGGCAAAACGCTCACTTCATGAAAAAATCCAGTCAAATTTCATGAGAAATCAAGCTCGTGAAAAAATCAAGTGGATTTTCACGGATGCACAAGATTTGCTTGCGCGATTTTGGCGGTTCATGCAAAGGCTCGGGCACGAACGGCGAGTGGGGACGTCCGGTCGAGACGAGGGTTAAGGGACGGCCCATGCTGAAAAACAACACCCGAATTGCGAGCGATGCCGAGATTGTCGACGAGGCAATCCTGTCGCGCCGTTCGGTGCGCGCATTTCTGCCCGACATGGTCGACGACGACACCATCCGGGCCATCCTGGCGGTTGCGGCGCGGGCTCCGTCCGGCACCAACATGCAGCCGTGGAAGGTCTACGTCACCAAGGGCGAGACCAAGCAGCGGATATCAGACGCCATTCTCAATTCCGGCATTCGCGCCGAAAAAGCCGATTGGGACGAGTACCGCTACTATCCCACGCAGTTCTTCGAGCCGTATTTGACCCGCCGCCGCGCCAACGGTTTCGGCCTCTATGGCGCGCTTGGCATCGGCCGCCGCGAGGTCGACAAGATGCGCGCCCAGCACGACCGCAACTTCGTCTTCTTCGATGCGCCGGTCGGTATGATCTTCACCATCGACCGCCGGCTCAACCAGGGCTCATGGATCGACTACGGCATGTTCCTGCAGAACATCATGGTCGCGGCGCGGGGCAGGGGTCTGCACACCTGTCCGCAAGCGGCCTTCGCCCCCTATCACCGGCAGATCAGGCCGGTGCTCAACATTCCGGACGAAGAGATCGTCGTCTGCGGTATGGCGCTTGGCCATGAAGACACGTCAAAACCTGAAAACACCTTCCGCACCGACCGCGTGCCTCTGGAAGAGTGGGTGACGTTCAGCGAATAGCGGCTGCCTGGCCAGTCGACCGACATGGGCGGCATGCACTATTCCGTGTTCATCTGGGCGCCGTGGCCGCTGACATGGGCGCCGTCCTGCGGCGTCAGCTTGAGGTAGGCAAGCAGCGCGCAGAGCGTGATGACGCCCTCGATCACGAACAGGATGCGGAAGTCGTCGGCGATGGCTGGACCACCTCCGGCCAGAAACGACAGTGCCGCGGCAGCCAGGCCGACGCTGATCGCCACTGCCAACTGCCACAAAATGTAATAGAGCGCGCTGAAGCGTGCGAGCTGTTCGGGCGCGATGTCGGAATAGGCGAGGTTGCCGGTCGAGGCCCATTGCGCGGAGCGGAAGACGCCGAAGACGAAGATGTAGGCGAGCACGATCCAGACCGGCGTGGTCGTCTGCATCAAGGCGAAGCCGGCGACCATAAGGGCGACGATCGGCGTGTTGTAAACCAGCACGCGGCGGAAGCCGAAGCGGTTGAGGACGCGCGGCATGAAGAAGCGCATCGCCACCGAGCCGACCGCGGCGACGAAGGTCAGCGATCCCGCCTGCACCGCGCTCATGCCGAAGCCGAGCTGGAACATCAGCGGCAGCAGGAAGACGACGGAGCTGAGACCGATCGTGTCCAGCCCGCCGCCGGTGAGGAACGAAATGCGGAAGGTGCGGATGCGCAAGAGCTTGAGATCGAGCAGCGGATTGCGCACGCGCAGGCAGTAGAACGAGGCGACGGTCAGGATGACGAGCGCCAGCGCCAGTTCGCCGGCAATGATGCCGCCGGCAGCGTCCTTGGCGGCAAGCGAATCCATGCCGAAGACGAGCAGCACCATGCCGCTGCCAACCAGCAGGAAGCCTGGAAAGTCGAACGGCGTGCGCACCGGCTTGGTCATCGTCGGAAACAGCGAGGCGGCAAGAATTGCCGCCGCCAGCGCGAACGGCACATTGATGAAGAAGATCCAGCGCCAGGAAATGTAGGTGGTCAGAGCGCCGCCGACGAGCGGGCCGACCAGCGGTCCGGACTGGCCGGCCAGCGAGATGTACATGTTGATCTTGAGCGTGCGGCTACGCGGAAAGGTCGATAGGATGACGACTTGGCCGAGCGTGCCCATCAAGGCACCGCCGAAGCCTTGCAGTGCACGCGCGCCGACCAGCATCCAGATATCGTTCGACAGTCCGCACAGGGCCGAAGAGGCGGCGAACGCCAGCAAGGCAAAGCAGTAGACGTTGCGCAGGCCAAAGCGGTCGGCGGCCCAACCGCCAAGCGGCATCGAGATGATCAGGCTGGCGACATAGACGGTGATAAGCAGGCCGAGCTGGCTGGGCGGACGGCCGAGGCTTTCGCTGATACCCGGCAGCGCCGTCACCACGACATTCTGGTCTAGGCTGGTCATGAAGACACCGCAGGCGACCGTCAGCGGCAGCAGGAGGAGGGCTCTGGCCGGCACATCGGCGCGATCCGTGGCGCCGGCGGATAGTTCAGCGGTCATGGAGATGTTCGAACCAAACGAATGTGCCGACTGTGAGACGGGATTTCATCCCTTGGGCCGGTTGGGCGGCCACGTTTTTCCACCATGGGCGCCTGCGGCGCGATTCTCTAGCGGCAGAACCGGCTGGCGTTGATGCCAGAAGCAGAAGCGATGCGGCCGTCGGGCCGCGCCGCCTACTGCACCTCGTAGCCGACTTCCTCGCTGGCATGGCAGAGCGCCTTCCAGAACGAGCGTGCGAACGAGCGGAAGACGTAGATGTCGAACTGGTCGGCGCCGGTGCGCTGGATCTGGGCGAAGACATCGTGATGGGTGGTCGAGCGGCCGGCGCCAACCGGAAAGGCCGGCAGCGAAAAGTCGATGGCGAAGAATTTCGCCAGCACCCATTCGGCCTTCGGCCCGGCAATACGAACGGCGGTGCGACCATGCGACAGGTCGGTCACCGTACCAATTGCCGGGGTCACCACTTTGGCAAAGGCCGCGGCCAGCCCTTCGGCCTCGTCGGCAACAGTGAACTTTCCCGGCGCGAAGCCGAACACCGACTTCACGCCGTCGCTCAGGCCACCGCCGGCGCCATCGGGCAGAGCAAGCCCGGTGACGGTGCGGATGGCTGCAATCAGCCTCTTCTCCTCGCCCGGCCAAGCGGCGAGCTGCACAATCGAGCCGGGCCTGGTCTCGGTCAGTATGATTTCGACGCCGTGCTCGAAATTGCCATGCGAGCCGACGTGAAATTCCGGCTCAAGCGGTGATTGGCGCTCAACCATGCATGCGGCTCCCGTCCGGGTCGAAGAAGTGGTTGGAGACGATCTCGACCGGTCCGAACCGGTTGCGCAAGGGATCGGAGACGTGGGCGCGCGTGCCGCGCCGTGCCTTGCCGCCCTTGACCAGTGCCAGCGCGATATGCTTGCCGAGCGCCGGCGAGTAGCAGCAGGCGGTGATGTGGCCGATCGAGCCGTGCGGATTGGCTTCGTCAACCTCTTCGACGATGTGAGCGCCACCGTTGAGCGGCTTGTTGTCGAGCGAAATCAGGCCGACCAGTTCCAGACGGTCAGACGCGATCAGGCCTTCGCGATCCATCATCGCCGAGCCGATGAACGGCTTCTTCTTCGACAGCATCCAGTCGAGATGCAGGTCGCGCGCCGTGGTGCGGCCGTCGATCTCGGCGCCGGTGACATGACCCTTTTCGATGCGCATCGTGCCCAGCGCCTCGAGCCCGTAGGTGACCAGCCCGAACGGCTTGCCGGCTTCAACAAGCGCTTCCCAGACATGGGTGCCGTAGCCGGCGCCGGAATAGACCTCGAACGCCATTTCACCGGAGAAGGACAGCCGGCAGATCATTACCGGCACGCCTGCTATCTCGCCGCGCACGATGCCCATAAAGGGCAGGGTGGCATTGTCGACCGATGTGCCGGTGACACATTTGGCGAGGATCTCCCTAGCCTTTGGCCCGCCGATCGCGGCGCCTGCCCATTCGTCGGTCACCGAGGTGACGTGGACCTTGAGCTCCGGCCAGATCACGTCGAGGAAATATTCCAGATGCTGCATCACCTTGCCGGCATTGGCGGTGGTGGTGGTCATCAGGAAATCCTGCTCCCCGAGCCGCCAGGTGGTGCCGTCGTCGAAGGCTAGGCCGTCCTCGCGCAGCATCAGACCGTAGCGTGCCTTGCCGACGGCCAGCGTCGAAAACATGTTGGTGTAGACGCGGTCGAGGAATAGGGCGGCGTCAGGCCCTTGTACGGCAATCTTGCCCAGTGTCGAGACATCGACGATGCCGGCGCTTTCGCGCGTCGCCTTGGCTTCCCGCACATAGGCCTGCTCGACCGCCTCGCCGGCATGGCCATAGATCATCGGGCGGTACCAGAGGCCGGCGGAATACATCGTCGCGCCATTGGCGAGATGCCAGTCATGCATCGGCGTCAGCCGCTCGGGCTTCAGGTCGCCGAAGCGTTCCGCAGCCAGCGAGCCGATCGACACGGGCGCAAAGGGTGGCCGGAAGCGCGTCGTGCCGACCTCGGGGATCGGCTTGCCCAGCGCTTCGGCCATGATGGCAAGGCCGGGCACGTTGGAGCTCTTGCCCTGGTCGGTCGCCATGCCAAGCGTGGTGTAGCGCTTCAGATGCTCGACCGAAACGAAGCCTTCGCGATGCGCCAGCCGCACGTCCTCGGCTGTGACGTCGTGCTGGAAATCGACAAAGCTCTTGCCCTTGGCCCTGATCTCGAACACCGGCGCGGGATCGGGATCGCCGGGTACGGCTTCGACGGTCGGCAGCACGGACGGTGTGCTCTGTCCGCCGGCGGCGGCAAGGCCGGCGGCGCGTCCTTCGGCGAGCGCTTCGAGCGTCGAAAAACTACCGGTGAAGGCGCCGGCGCCGATCCAGCTCTGTGTCGGCTTCGGTGGCAGGAAGGCCTGCCGCGCGGCGTTCCATTCCGCCTTGGCGCCGGCCTGGCTGGCCAGATGGATGGTCGGCGACCAGCCGCCCGACATCAGCAGGCAATCGGCATGGATGCTGCGCGCATCGCCGATCAGCGCGCCATTGGTCATGTCGAAGCGTTGCAGCTTGAGGCCGGACAGCGCCTTGCCGCCCTCGGTGGCGACGACGGCATGGCCGGCAAAGATCTCGGCCTCGGCTTCCGCGGCCAGCTTGCGCATCTCCGACGAAAGTTCCGGCCTGATGTCTGCGATGGCGACGACCGCGGCACCCGCCTTCTTCAAGGCGACGGCAGCGCGATAGGCGCTGTCATTGTTGGTGAACAGTGCGATCCGCTCGCCCGACAGCACGCCGAATTCGTTGGCATAGCGCTCGGCGGCATGCGCCAGCATCACGCCTGGCCGGTCATTGCCGGGGAACACGAGCGGCCGCTCAAAGGCGCCGGTGGCCAGGACCACGGATTTGGCGCGGATCGCCCAGTAGCGATGGCGCGGCTCGCCCTTGCCTAGCTGCTCCTTGTGGTCGCTGACCCGTTCGAGCGCGGCAAGCGTGTTGTTGTCGTAGTAGCCCCACACCGTGGTGCGCGGCAAAAGCCGGACATTGTCACGGCCTGCGAGCTGGGCGACGATACGGCGGGCCCAATCGGCGGCCGGCGCGCCATCGATCGCTTCATCCGACCAGTTGGCCGAGCCGCCGAAACGCGGCTCGAGATCGGCCAGCATGACGCGCGCGCCCTGATCGGCGGCGGTCTTGGCGGCCATCAGCCCGGCCGGCCCGGAGCCGACCACCAGCACGTCGCAAAAGGCGTTCATGCGTTCGTAGCGGGCCGGGTCCTTCGCCGATCCGGCGCTGCCGAGACCGGCGGCGCGGCGGATGAAATGCTCGCAGAACATCCAGAAGCGCGTGCCTTTGAGCGGACCGAACACAGGTCCCATGAAGGTCTTGTAGTAGAACCCGGCCGACAGGATCTTGCCGCCAAGCTGGTTGACGGCATTGATGTCCCAGGCAAGCGAGGGAAAGCGGTTCTGGCTGACGGCGACCAGCCCGTCATGGATCTCGACCATGGTCGCCGGAATGTTGGGCTCGCGGACCTCGCCCTTCAGCACCGTCACCAGGGCGTTGGGTTCCTCGACACCTGCGGTGAGCAGGCCGCGCGGGCGGTGGTATTTGAACGAACGTCCGTAAAGCGTGACGCCCTTGGCCAGCAGCGCCGATGCCAGCGTATCGCCGGCATGGCCGGTGTAGGGCGCCCCGTCGAAGGTGAAGCGGATGGTTTTCAGCCGGTCGATGCGGCCGCCAGTGTCGGTGCGGCGGGGGCTCATGACTTGTCCTCCGCCTTGCGGCGCGCGGCCGAGCCATGATCGCCGCGCGTAAAGGCAACGCTGGAAATCTCATGCGTCAGCGTGTTGCGCACGACCCGCAGATGCGTGCGGCAACCGCCGGAATGCTGCCAGATCTCGTTGTGGTCGCCGGCCGGGTTCAACCGGTCATAGACATAGGCGTTCCACGCCTCGAAATTCTGCGAGGCGGGGTCGGGACGCTCACGGTTGCCGTCACCTTGATAGGTGAATTCGATGACGTCGCGCGGGCCGCAATAGGGGCAAGTGATCAACATTGGATTCTATTCTTCTTGTTTGACCATGATCTTATCGGAAAACCGGCATCCACTTTTCCGGATCAAGGTCTAATGCAGCCTGGGGTTTGCACCCTGGCCCTTGTCGTCGATCACCAGGCCGCGGTGGAAGCGGTCGAGCGTGAAGGGGGCGTTGAGGTCGTGTGGCTGGTCCTTGGCGATGGTCCAGGCAAAGCACCAGCCGGAAGCCGGCGTCGCCTTGAAGCCGCCATAGCACCAGCCGCAGTTGAGATACATGCCGGGCAGGGGACCGGTGGTGATGATCGGCGAGCCGTCCATCGACATATCGCAAACACCGCCCCAGGAGCGCAGCATGCGCACGCGGGCAAGGCCCGGAAACAGCGCCAGCATCTCGCTCATCACCTCGTCCACAACAGGCAAATTGCCGCGCTGGGCGTAGCTATTGTAGCCGTCGATGTCGCCGCCATAGATGAGACCGCCCTTGTCTGACTGCGACATGTAGAAATGGCCCATGCCGAAGGTCACGACCGTGTCGATGAAGGGTTTCAGCGATTCGGTGACGAAGGCTTGCAGCACATGGCTCTCGATCGGCATCGTCTCGATGCCGGCCAGCTGCATGACGCGTCCGGTGCTGCCGGCGACCGCAACCGCCACCTTCTTGGCGCAGATGTCGCCACGCGAGGTGGACACGCCGGTGATGCGGTCGCCGTCGCGCAGGAAGCCGGTGACCTCGCAATTCTCGATGATGTCGACGCCGCGGCGATCGGCGCCGCGCGCATAGCCCCAGGCCACCGCATCGTGGCGGGCGGTGCCGGCGCGCCGTTGCATCAGGCCGCCGACCACGGGGAAGCGTGCATCATCGGAGATATCGAGCGCCGGGATCAGGCGTTTGATCTCAGCCTTCGTCATCAGTTCGGCGTCGACGCCGAGATGGCGCATGGCGTTGCCGCGCCTGGCATAGTCGTCGAACTGGGCCGGGGTGTGCGCCAGGTTCAGGCAGCCGCGTTGCGAGAACATGACGTTGTAGTTGAGCTCGTGCGATAGGTTCTCCCACAGTTTCATCGAATGTTCGTAGAAGCGGGTGTTGGCCGGCAGCAGATAGTTCGAGCGCACGGCCGTGGTGTTGCGGCCGACATTGCCGGAGCCGAGCCAGCCCTTTTCCACAACCGCCACATTGGTTATGCCATGTTCCTTGGCGAGATAGTAGGCGGTGGCCAGACCGTGGCCGCCGCCGCCGATAATGATGACATCATAGGACGCCTTCGGATCCGGCTTGCGCCAGGCCGGTTTCCAGTCCTTGTTTCCCTTGAGCGCGTTCGCGAGCAGCGAAAAGGCCGAGTACTCTGCCATCATTGTCATCCGGTTCGGGCGATGCGGCAGACTATAGAGCAGGCCGCATCCGCAAAGCCAATATTGCGCCATTGCCTTTCGACTGGCCGACGCATTGCTCGGGGATCAACGGGGACAATGGTCGGATGAGCCGCCGATCAGGCCGGGGTGAGTGATCGATGCGACGGCTTGCCCCATGATATGGCCGTCTTTATCAAGGACAGGCTTTCAAATTGCCTTTGCCGTCCATGAGTCGCCAACAAATCATGCTTTTCCGATTGCTTCGTCTCATTTTGATCCTCACGCTTGTCGTATCGGCGCCGCCGTCGTTCGATGCGGTGGCACAGGGGCTTGGCCAGGCGCCTGCCGGACTGGTCGCCGACCAGCAGAAGATCCTGCAGAGCCTGACGACCAAGACCGACAATTTCGAGAAGCAGATCCAGCAGGACGCCGAGGACGACGGCAGCCTCGTCGATATCCGCTTGCAGTTGGAGGAACTGTCACACCAATCGCTGAACAGCGCGCTGGCCTTCCGCACACGCCTTGGCGAGATCAACAGCCGGCTCGAGCAGCTTGGCGCTGCGCCCGCCGCCGGCCAGCCGCCGGAGCCTGACATCGTCAGCGGCGAACGCCAGGCTCTGGTGTCGGAAAAGGCGGAAATCAACTCGGTCATCGCCGTGGCGCAAACGCTCTCTATCCGCATCAGCGGGCTAATCGACAAGATCGGCAACATGCGCAGCGAGCTGTTCCGTAACCTTTTGACCAAGCGCTACGTGCTGTCCGATGCACTGAGCCCGCAGGTGTTCTCCGACGCCAGGGATGAATTCGGCAATTTCTACAAGGCGGTGTCGTCCTGGCTGAGCTTCGCCTTCAAGTTCAAGTTCCAGGCTATCCTGGCGGCAACCTTCGTGGCGCTCGGGCTGGCACTGGTGCTGCTGGTTGGCGGCAGGCGCCTGTTCGGGCGCGTGTTCGAGGCCGACCCCACCAATGAAGACCCGTCCTATCTCAGCCGCCTGTCGGTGGCCTTCTGGTCGACATTACTGCCGACGCTGGCGGTCGGCGCCTTTCTCGGCTCGACTATCTTCTTTTTCAATTATTACAATGTCTTGCGGGGCGACATTGGTCTGTTCCTCAATGCGCTGGCGGCCGTCATCGGGGTTGTGTTCTGCGTTAACCGGCTGACCAATGCAGCACTGTCGCCGCGACTGCCGAACTGGCGCCTTATACCGGTCGAAACGGGGCCGGCGCGCTGGTTGGTGCGGTTGACGACCGCCATGGCGGTGGTCATCGGCTTCAACTATTTCCTGTCGATCGTTAACGACAAGATGGGCTCGCCGCTTTCGCTGACCATCGCCCGCAGTTTCGGCGCCACCATCATCGTCGGCGTCATCCTGATCCTGATGGCGATGCTGAGGCCTTTCAAAGCGCGTGACGGAAGCTGGCGGCCGTGGCCGGCGTGGCTGCGATATACATCACTTGCGCTTGGCCTGTTCACCATAGTCGCCGCACTGCTCGGCTATATCGGTCTTGGCCTGTTTGTCTCTTCGCAGGTCGTCGTCACGGGCACCGTCTTGATCACCGCCTATATCGGCTTCCTGTCGGCGCGGGCGATCGGCGAGGAGGGCGCTTTCGCCAACACCTCCGTCGGGCGCTGGCTGTCGGCCAATTCTAGCTACGAGGATACCGCGCTCGACCAGCTCGGCCTTGTCGTCAGCGTCGCTATCAATGTGATGATCGTGCTGGTGTTTCTGCCGTTGATCCTGCTGATGTGGGGCTTCCAGCCTGGCGACATCGAGGCCTGGGCCTACAAGCTCGCAACCGGGATCAATATCGGCTCGGTGACGATTTCGGTCACCGGCATCCTTTCGGGCATCGTCGTCTTCGTCATCGGCTATTTCCTGACGCGCTGGTTCCAGGGCTGGCTCGACGGTTCGGTGATGGCGCGCGGCAAGGTCGATACCGGGGTGCGCAATTCGATCCGGCTGGCGGTCGGCTATGCCGGCGTCGCGCTTGCGGCCCTCGTCGGCATCTCGGCGGCGGGCATCGACCTGTCCAGTCTTGCTCTGGTCGCCGGTGCTCTTTCCCTCGGTATCGGTTTTGGCCTGCAGAATGTGGTGTCCAATTTCGTCTCCGGCCTGATCCTTTTGGCCGAGCGGCCGTTCAAGGTCGGCGACTGGATCGTCGCCGGCGATGTCAGCGGAACGGTCAAGAAGATCAGCGTGCGCGCCACCGAGATCGAGACCTTCCAGCGGCAGTCGGTGATTCTGCCCAATTCGAACCTGATCAACAACGCCGTCGGCAACTGGACGCACCGCAACAAGCTCGGCCGCGTCGACATCAAGGTCGGCGTCGCCTATGGCAGCGACGTCAAGCAGGTTCATGCCATCCTGCTGGAGATCGCACGCAGCCACCCGCTGGTGCTGAAGAACCCCGAACCGTTCGTGCTGTTTTCCAATTTCGGCACAGCAGCGCTCGAGTTCGAGATCCGCGTGTTCCTGGCCGACGTGATGAACGGCAACATCGCGCAAAACGACATCCGTTTTGCCGTGCTCGAAAGGTTCAGCGGCGAGCACATCGAAATTCCCTCGACGCCGCGCGCCGTCGTCGAGATCCACAAGCCCAAGGCCTGGCCGACCGACGACGACAAGATCGAGGCCGACTTCGCCGAACAGGAACAGGTGAAGGCCGAAGCCGAGGCGGAGAAGAAGCGACTGGCCAAGTCCCGCAAGACCAAGAAACCCGATCCGGACTAGGCCCAGGATCTGTGGCCGCAATCCCGCCGAAAGCCAATTGCGGCATGAATGCGGCATTCAGTTGCGGTTCAGCTTCCATCTCATATAAGCTCCCATGCAAAGGCGAAAATGCCTTGCGAAATGCAACAGAGGCGGTGGGAACACCGATATTGCACCATGTGGAAGTCTCTCGTCGCTGCCGTCGCCCTGGTCGCCGCCATCGGCTCGGCCCATGCCGCGAGCGCGGTCAACAAGGACGCCGAGACCCGCACGCTGGTCGTGACCGAGGGCGGCAGCAAGACCGACCTCGCGCTGGCCGGAGGCGAAACGGTTGAGTTCTGCCCGAATGGCTGTTTCGTCACCTTGCCGAACGGCGACCTCGAAGCCCTGACCGGTTCGGAAACCGTCGAAATCTCGGGCGGCGTCGCCCGCATCAAGTAATTCCGACGGCACGATTGGAAAGGCCGGGCAATTTGCTCGGCCTTTTATCGTTTCCGGTAGCGATTGTTTAACAACGACGCCGGAAATACCGCGGTGGCAGCCGCCTACAACCGGGCGTTTTAACGTTCGATATGCCGTTCCCGGCTATACCAGCTTCAAGACGCCGAAACGCGGCGCGCAACGAGATCCGTTCTGCGGATCATACGCTGGCAGGGCAGGACGGACATGGATGCGCGGTCGGACAGGAACGCAATACCGCTTGCGGTCGATCTCGATGGCACACTGATCGCGACCGACCTGTTGTGGGAAGGGCTATTCATCCTTCTCAAGAAGAACCCGCTCTATATCTTCCTCGTGCCGTTCTGGGCCGCCGGCGGGCCGGCGCGGCTGAAGCAGGCGATCGCGCAGCGCATCGACATCGATCCGGCATCGCTGCCCTATCGCGAGGTGTTGCTTTGCCGCCTCCGGACCGAGCACGCCGAGGGTCGCAAGATCGTGCTGGCGACCGGCACGCCGCGCAAGTTCGCAGACGCAATCGCTAGCCATCTCGGCATATTCGACCGGGTGCTGGCCACCGACGGTCTCGCCAATCTCACCTCGGGCAGGAAGCGCGCCTCGCTGATCGCGGCCTATGGCGATGGCGGCTTCGACTACGCCGGCAACAGTCGCCATGATCTCCAGGTCTTTGACGCCGCGCGCAACGCGATTGTCGTCGCACCCGACCGTCATGCCGCGCGCTGGCAAGCAGCACATGGCGCCGAGACGATGCCGGCGCCGGAGCCGAATTTGCGGACCATCGTCAAGATGCTGCGCGTGCATCAGTGGCTGAAGAACTCGCTGATCGCCGTGCCGATGGTGCTCTCGCACGAATACTTCAATTGGGACATGATCTGGGAATGCCTGCTGGCATTCGTCTCGTTCAGCGCGGTGGCCTCGGCCATCTACATCCTCAACGATTTCTTCGACCTTGCGCTCGACCGCAAGCACCTCACCAAGCGCAACAGGCCGTTCGCCAGCGGTGCGCTGTCGATCCCGTTCGGGCTTGGCGCGATCGCGGTGCTTTTGGCGATCGGCATCGGCACGGGGCTGTTTCTGCCGCCCGAATTCCTGGCTGTGCTCGGCGGCTACATGGTCGTCACCACGGCCTATTCGCTGTCGTTCAAGCGCATGCTGCTGGTCGACGTGCTGACGCTCGCCGGTCTCTATACCATCCGCGTTCTGGCGGGTGCGGCGGCGACCGGCGTCGATGTCTCGTTCTGGCTGCTTGCCTTCTCGATCTTCTTCTTCCTGTCGCTGGCGCTGGTGAAGCGCTTTGTCGAACTGCGCACCACCGTCATTCCGCCTGGGGAGCGCATTGCCGGGCGCGGCTATCGCACCGAAGACCAGGAGATCGTCGCCCAGGCCGGCATGGCCTCGGCCTTCTCCTCGGCGCTGGTTCTGGCGCTCTACATGGATAGTGTCGCGGTGCGCCAGCTTTATCCGCATCCGTGGCTGATCTGGCCGCTGGCGCCGATTGTGCTTTATCTCACCATACGCGTCTGGATCCTGGCGCGCCGCGACGAGATGCATGACGATCCGGTCGTCTTCATCATCCGCGACTGGCGCAGCCAGATCGTGGTGCTGATCGGCGCGGTGATGCTGGTCGTCGGGGGCTGGTAGGCATGGCCACGGAGCGGTTCCCGAGCTTTGGCCTTGCCACACCATCGGCGCCACGCGCCATCGGTGCCGATGAGGGGATCGCGCTGCTGAAGGGCGGTCAGGCGAAGCCAGCGTCTTTGCTTGCCTATGGCAATGGCCGCTCCTACGGCGATTCCTGCCAGAACCAGGCCGGCGCGGTCGTCGATATGCGATCGCAGAACCGGATCCGCGCCTTCAACGCCGAAACCGGTGTTCTCGAAGCGGATGCCGGCGTGCTGTTGTCCGACATCATCGCCCACGCTGCCCCCTACGGCTTCTTCCCGGCGGTTGTGCCAGGCACCCAATTCGTCACGCTTGGCGGCGCCATCGCCAATGACGTGCATGGCAAGAACCATCACCGGCGCGGCACATTCGGCTGCCATGTCGAGAGCTTCACGCTGCTCAGGTCCGACGGCAAGACCCTTCGCTGCTCGGCATCGGGCAATGCGCGGCTGTTTGCAGCGACGATCGGCGGCATGGGGCTGACCGGCCTCATCCTGTCGGCCTCGATCCGGCTGATGCGGGTTCCTTCCCTCGACATCGTCGAGAAGGCGACGCCGTTTCGCGACCTCGGCGAATTCTTCGACCTGGCCGCGGCGGCCGATCAGGCCAATGAGTATGCGGTCGCCTGGATCGATCAGCTTGCCGGCGGTCGCAACAGCGGTCGCGGGTTGCTGTTGTCAGGCAATCACGCCGAGCACGGCTCGCATGCCGCCTCGCGCGCCGGCGGCAATCTCTCGGTGCCGGTCCAGCCGCCGTTCAATGTGCTCAACCGGCCGTTCCTGACAGCCTTCAACGCCGCCTACAGGTGGAAGAAGGGCAGGGCAACAGTGGCGCGCCAGACCGGATATCAGGGCTTCTTCTTTCCGCTTGACGGCGTGCGCGACTGGAACCGGCTATACGGGCCTAAAGGGCTGTTCCAGCACCAGAGCGTGGTGCCGGAAGCGGCGGCGCGCGAGGCCGTGCCGGCACTGCTGGCGGCTGCAAGGCAAGCCGGGCAGGGCTCGTTCCTCACCGTGCTGAAACGCTTCGGCTCCATCCGCTCGCCGGCCCTGCTCTCGTTCCCGCGCCCCGGCTACACGCTGACGCTGGATTTCCCCAACAGGGGGGCAGCGACGCTCGCCTTGTTGCGAGACCTCGATCGGATCACGGTCGAGGCCGGTGGCGCGGTCAACCCCTACAAGGACGCCCGTATGGGCGCCGACATCTTCGCTTCGTCTTTTCCCGAATGGCAGCGGCTGGAAGCACTGCGCGATCCCGCCTTCATTTCTGATTTCTGGGCGCGGACGGCAAGGAAGCTGGACACGCGGCGAGGTGCGGTCGAGGCGGCGGAATAGATAAAACTCGAGTAATTATTGGTTACCGAATCGTTAAATCAACGGTTCACTCAAAACATTCTTGTGGCTTCACGAAATGTTTGCGGGTTTGTAATAGGAAACGTGAAGGGGTGGCTTGGAACACATGAAATACATCGTCTTCATTCTCTTTACGGTCATGACCAATGCTGCTGCACAGCTGATGCTGAAGCAAGGCATGATGTCGCTCGGGCCGATCTCGTTCGAGGGCGTCAATCCGCTCGTCAAGCTGTTGCAGATCGTCTTCAGCCCTTGGGTGTTCCTGGGCCTCTGCACCTTTGTCATCTCGATGGCCTCGCATCTCTATGTGCTGTCCAAGGTCGAGCTTTCCTTCGCCTATCCGTTCCTCAGCCTCGCCTATGTCGCCGTCGCCATCTTCGCCTATTTCGTCTTCCGCGAGGATCTCAATGGCTGGCGCATCGCCGGCATCGCCTTCATCTGCGTCGGCACGGTGCTGATCGCGCAGAGCGGGCGAGAGCGTGAGGACCAGGCGGCTTCCATCACGCCCGACAAGATCCAAGCAAACGAGATCGTTCGATGAGACATGTGATTTTCGGCGGCGACGGTTTCGTCGGCCGCCACCTTGCCCCGAAGCTTGTGGCCGATGGTGAAGAGGTTGTCGTCGCTGACATCGTCAAGAGCGACCTGCCGCATTACCGTAGCGTCCGCTTTATCCAATGCGACGTCACCGATCCGGCGTCGGTCGCTTCGGTTGGGCTCAAGGCCGACGACATGATCTACAATCTGTCGGCCAAGATGCTGTCGCCGATCCAGGTGCGCGCCAAGCGGCACGATTTCTTCTTTCCGGTGAATTTCCATGGCACCGAGCACATCATGCAGGCCATGGACAGAGCCGGCGCAGCCAAGCTCGTCCACTACACGACCGATATGATCTACGGCCACACGGTCACCCAGCCGATGACCGAAGAACATCCGGTCGCGCCGCTTGGCGAATATGGCTGGTCGAAGCAGAAGACCGAGGAGCTGGCGGCCGAATGGCGCAAGCGCGGCATGTCGATCTCGCTGTTTCGCCCGCGTTTGATCATCGGCCCCGGCCGGCTCGGCATCCTGGAAAAACTGTTCAAGCTGATCGACTGGAATCTTCCCGTGCCGATGATCGGTTCGGGCAGGAACCCCTATCAGTTCATTTCTGTTTTCGATTGTGCGGAAGCTGCCCGCGCGGCCTGGAAGGCCGGCGTGCCAAACGAGGCTTATAATCTGGGTTCGCTCAACCCGCCGCCGGTGAAGAAGTTACTTGGCGATTTGATCAGACATGCCGGTTCGAAATCGATCCTGTTGCCTACGCCAGGCTGGGCGGTCAAGCGCACGCTCGACCTGCTCGACCTCTTGAACATGCCGATCATGGATCCGGAGCAATATCTGATTGCCGACGAGGAGTGCGTGCTCGACGTGTCCAAGGCCGGGCGTCAGCTCGGCTGGATGCCGCAGTATCGCGACGAGGACATGCTGATCGCCGCCTATAGCGAGTACCGCGCCAAGAAGGCCGGTCACGCAGTCGTCACCACACATGTGCCCGCCGAATAGCGGCTCGCAAAACAGCTTTCGTTGCGCCCGATCCTGGTCGTGCGTGCAGACAGGAGATTGAAATGACCGTTATGGCCAAGCCCGAACAGACCAACGTGCGCACCATGGTCAGCGCGCCGTCGCTGTCGCCCGCCACCATCGCCAAGCCCGACCTGATCAGTGTCGAGCAGGCCAAGGCGATGGATGTCGCCCGCATGACCGACCTGTTCAAGGCGCATCTCAACCCCGGCCAGCTGCATTTCATGAAGCTGCTCGGCTTCCACAAGATCAAGATCGAGCGCGCCGAAGGCATGTTCTACATCGACCAGAACGGCCGCAAGATCCTCGACTTCTTCGGCGGCTTCGGTTCGCTGGCCTTCGGCCACAACCATCCGCGCATCCTGGAAGCACGCAAGAAATTCCAGGAGGAGAAGCGCCAGGAAATCGCCATCGCCTTCATGTCGCAATATGCGGCAGCACTTGCGCACAACATCGCCAAGTGCTCGCCCGGCGATCTCGACATGGTGTTTTTGGGCTCGTCCGGCTCGGAAGCCATGGAAGCGGCGGTGAAGCTCGCCGAGCGCGCCGCCGGCCCAAAGCGGCCGAAGATCGTCTATGCCGAGAATTCCTTCCACGGCAAGACCAAGGGCGTGCTGGGCATCACCGACGGCCAGCTCTACCGCGCCGACTTCAAGATGGCCGATAACACCGTCCGCATTCCGTTCGCCGACATCGAGGCGGTCGAGCGCCTGTTCCGCTCCGACCCGGAGGTCGGCGTCATCGTGCTCGAGACCATCCAGGGCGGCGGCGGCATCATCCAGGCGCCGGCGGAATATTGGCAGAAGCTGCGCGCGCTGTGCGACCAGTACGGCGTGCTGTGGGTCGCCGACGAAGTGCAGTGCGGCTATGGCCGTTCGGGCCGCTTCTATGCCTTCGAGCATTACGGCGTCATTCCCGATGTGACGGCGCTGGCCAAGTCGCTCGGCGCCGGCAAGGCGGCGGTCGGCGCGATGATTGCGCGGCGCGAGGTCTATATGAAGGCCTATGGCACGCCGAAGACGGCGATGATCCATGCCATGGCGACCTTCGGCGGCATGGGCGAGGCCTGCGTCACCTCGATCGAGGGGCTCAACGTGCTCTATGATGAGGGGTTGATCGACAATGCCGCCGTCACTGGCGACTATCTGTTGCAGCGGCTGCAGGCGCTTAGGGAAAAATACCCGAAGATCATCAAGGATGTGCGCGGCAAGGGTTTTATGATCGGCCTGGAGTTCCACGACTTCTCGCAGACCTTGCCGATGGTGCTGCGGCCGATCGTCAGCGTGCTCGACGACAAGCTGAAGGGCTCGCTGTCGGGCTTCGTCGGGGCGCTACTGCTGCGCGACTATGACGTGCTCGTCGCCTTCACCGAATACAACCGCAACGTCATCCGGCTCGAGCCGCCGCTGATCTGCCAGCGTGAGCATGTCGACCGCTTCGTCGATGCCTTCGACGGCCTGCTGTCGCGCGGCATCGTGTCGATCGTGAAGGACTTCGTCAAAAGCCAAGTCCGTTAGAAACGAAGCTCGCTGAGTTCGACAATGCTGACCAGGTCGCCCGCACCGAACAATCCACTCGACCGGCTCGCCGAGGCCGGTCTGGCGTGGGGCGAGGGGACTTATGCTCGGCTGGCGGCACCCATCGGCGCGGCGGCCTTCGCGCTCTACATCCTTTTTACTGCGTTCACCGCCTGGGTGATGCCAGATGCCAACTGGGACATGCTGCCCTATCTCGCCATAGCAGAGCAGGGCACCTATCCCGATGCCCAGGCACTGCACGACTATGCCTATAGCACCGTGAAAGCCGGCGTTTCAGCTGGCGACTACAAGGCGCTGACCGACGATGGCGGCGGCTTCCGCAGCCACATGACGGAGAATGCCGCCGATTTCCATTCTCTGCTCGGCATGTACCGGATCAAGTTCCTCTACGCCGAGATACTGTCGACGATGAGCGCGGTGATGTCGCCGGTCGAGGCGATGCGCCTGGTACAGGTGTTCTCCGTGCTGCTGTTCGGCGCGATCGCCCTGATGTGGCTGCGCTCCGAGGGGGCGCTGGCCTTGGCGCCTTTAGTCGGCGCGGTGCTGATCATGGCTGATTTCGGCGATGCGGCGCGTGCCTCGACGCCGGATCTGCTCACTTCAGCGCTGTTGCTTGGCGGGCTCTACGCCTATGTCCGCGGCCGCGAGGTGGCGACGGCGATCCTGCTCTTTCTCGCCTTCATGGTGCGGCCGGACAATATTGTTTTCCTTGCTGTGTTTGCTGTGCTGCTGGTCGCGTACCGGCAGAAGGCGTGGGGTGCGCTGGCCGGTTTTGCCGCTTCCTTCGTTGCCTATTTCGCCATTTCGCACTGGGCCCATCATCCCGGCTGGTGGCCACATCTGTGGTTCTCCAGCATCGAACAGCACTACAATATGGACGGGTTCGAGCCGCCATTCTCGGTGGTCGCCTATCTCAGGGCCTTCGCCACCTCGCTGCTGCGCGCCGTCAGCCTGAGCAGCTGGGTCGGTGTGTCGGTGCTGGCACTGGCCGGCTGGTTTGCCGCCGCCCGCGCCGGCTTCCGCCTCGATCGCCGCGCCGGCATCCTGTTTGCGGCACTGGTGCTCGGTGCGCTGGCGAAGTTCACCGTCTTCCCGATCCACGACACCCGCATCTATTTCCCCCATCTGATCCCGCCATTCCTGTTGCTGGCGACGCAGTTCATGGCGCTGTGGGCAGCCGTGGCTCGCGGCCAGAATCGCGCCGCCATGCAAATCATTCCCGGAGACAAATCATGAGGTCGCTATCCAGCCTGGCGCGCATTGCCCTGTCGCTTGGTCTTCCGAAGGGAGTTCTCGATCGCGGCCCGTCGCTGCGCGGCACGAAGTTCCTGGCCAAGGCGGCGCTGAAGGCGCGCTTTGGTGGGGCAGGGCGACCGTTCCAGATGGTCAATGTCGGCGCCTGCGACGGCGCACTGTTCGACGATGTGACGCCGTGGCTGCACCGCATAGCTGGCGCACGCGCCATGCTGGTCGAGCCGATCCCGTACAATCAGAAACGACTGCGCGCCAATTATCCCGACACGGACCGCTTCGTCATCGAGCCGGTGGCGGTGACAAAGGCCAAGGGCACGATCACCGTCCATACCTTCGATGCCGCCGCACTCGAGGCCGGCACGCTGCCGATCGAGTTCATCGGCTGCTCGTCGGTCACCGACACCAATCTGATGTCGGGCAAGAATGCCTGGGGCGAGGCCGACACCAATTTCAACAAGTTCGCACCACATCTCAGGGACATCGAGGTGCCATCCGAGACCCTGCAGACGCTGCTCGATCGCAACGGCATCACCCATATCGACGCCTTCCTCGTCGATTGCGAGGGCGCCGACTGGATCGTCTTCGAACAGCTCGACCTCAAGCGCTACCGCCCCGGCATGATCAAGGTCGAGGTCGGCGCGCTGCCCGCCCCGGAGATCGGCCAGGTCGTGGTCAAGCTGAAGACGGCGGGCTACCAGGTCGGCTTCCAGGCCGAGGACGTCTGGGCCTTCGCCTGAGCTGATCCAGCGAAAAGAGAGCCGCACAAGGCGCCCGGTGTGAACCATTCGGCCGTCTGGTCGCTCGGCTTTTTGCCAATGTCGCAAACAGGCTTCATCAGCGCCACCGCTCCGCCCTATAGTCCGCCCCGCTTTATCACTTTGGAGTCGCGGGCAATGGCAGAGTTTCCGAAAAAGGCGAAGGTCGTCATCGTCGGCCTGGGCGGTATCGTCGGCGCATCGATCGCCCATCACCTGATCGAACGCGGCTGGGATGATATCGTCGGCATCGACAAATCCGGCATCCCGACCGATATCGGCTCGACGGCGCACGCCTCCGACTTCTGCTACACGACCAGCCACGATTTCCTGTCGTGCTGGACGACGCTGTACTCCATCGATTTCTACGAGAAGCTGGGCCACTACGCGCGCATCGGCGGTCTCGAGGTCGCGCGCGTCGGCGATGACAGCCGCATGGAGGAGATCAAGCGCAAGATCGCCTCGGCCAAGGCGTTTGGCACGCGCGCCCGGCTGATCGAACCGGCAGAGATCAAGGAAAAATTTCCGCTGATCGAAGAAACGATGGTGCAGGGCGGCCTGTGGGATCCCGATGCTGGTCTCGTCATTCCGCGCTCGCAGACCGTCGCCGGCAAGCTGGTCGACCAGGCGGAAGCCTCGGGTAAGCTCAAATCCTTCGCCAACACATCGGCCAGGTCGCTAGTCGTCAAGGACGGCCGTATCACCGGCGTGGTGACCGATCGCGGCACCATCGAGGCAGACTATGTCGTCGTCTGCGCCGGCATTTGGGGCCGGCTGATCGCGGAGATGGTCGGCGAAGACCTGCCGGTCATGCCGATCGACCATCCGCTGACCTTCTTTGGCCCCTACAATGAGTTCGCCGGCACCGGCAAGGAGATCGGCTGGCCGCTGCTGCGCGACCAGGGCAACTCGGCCTATATGCGCGACACAGGCGACCCCAAGACCGCCGAGGGCGGGCAGATCGAATGGGGTTATTATGAAGAGACCAATCCGCGCCTTTGCCATCCGCGCGACCTCTTGGAGAAGGACCAGGCGCGGCTTTCGCCTTCGCAGCGCGATCTCGACATGGAGCAGATCCTGGCGCCGCTCGAACGTGCCATGGAACTGACGCCGATCCTCGGCGAACTCGGCTATAATGAAAGCCATTCCTTCAACGGCTTGCTGCAGGTGACGGCCGACGGCGGCCCGTCGATGGGCGAAAGCCAGAAGGTGCGAGGCCTGTGGTATGCCGTCGCCATCTGGGTCAAGGATGGCCCGGGCATGGGCAAGCTCATCGCCGACTGGATGACCGACGGCCGCACCGCGATCGATCATCACGCCATCGACTATGCGCGCTTCTATCCGCACCAGACGAAGGAGCAGTTCATCTGGGACCGCTGCACCGAGACGGCGATGAAGGTCTACAATCCGGCGGTGCATCCGCGCGAACCCTTCTCCAAAGCCCGCAACATCCGGCGCTCGCCGTTCTGGGAGCGCGAGAAGGAACTCGGCGGCTATTTCATGGAGCTGGGCGGCTGGGAGCGTGCCCATGGCTACGCCGCCAACGAGCACCTCTTGGAGAAATACGGCAACCGGGTGCCCGCGCGTGAGAACGAGTGGGACAACCGCCATTTCTGGCGCGTCTCCAATGCCGAACATCTCGCCATGAGCGAGGATTGCGGCATCGTCAACCTGTCGCATTTCGCCATGTACGACATCGAAGGTCCCGACCATGTCGCGCTGCTGGAATGGCTGTGCGCGGCCAAGATCGGCGGCGACAACAACATCGGCAAGGGCATCTACACCCACTTCCTCGACGAGGAAGGCATGGTGCGCGCCGACTTTACCGTCATCCGCATGGCCGACCGCTGTCGTTTGATCGACGGGGCGGACGCCGGCCCACGCGACTTCCAGTACATGCGCCGCACGGCGCAGGACAAAGGTTTTGATGTCACCATCACCGACGTGACCGAGAAGTATGTCACCGTCGGCATCTGGGGGCCGAACGCCCGAGCGACCTTGCAGAAGGTGGTCGAGAATCCGGACGGTCTTTCGCTCGAGAACTTCCCGTTCGCGGCGATCAAGCCGGTCAGGATCGGCGGCAAGGACGTCACCGCTTTCCGCATCTCCTATGTCGGCGAGCAGGGCTGGGAGCTGCACATGCGCTACGAGGACGGCCTGGCCGTCTGGGATGCCTTGCGCTCGACCGGCGTCATGCCCTTCGGCGTCGAGACCTATGCCAACACGCGCCGCATGGAAAAGAGCCTGCGGCTGCAGAACGCCGACCTTTTGACCGAGTACAATCTGCTCGAAGCGGATCTCGCCCGTCCGAAGGTCAAAGAGAACGACTTTTGCGGCAAGGCCAGGCATGTCGAGTTCCGTGCCCGCGAGCACCAGCCGGCCATGCTGTGTACGCTGGTGATGACCGAAAACGTCGATTCAAAAGGCGTTGCCCGTTATCCCGTCGGTACCATGCCGGTGATGGACCCGAAGACCGGCGAGACGCTGGTCGACGAACTCGGCCGCCGGTCCTTCACCACATCGATGGCGTACGGCCCGACCATCGGCAAGAACATCGGCCTTGCCTATCTGCCGTGGGCGTACGCGCAGGAAGGCCGCAAGCTCACCATCGAGTATTTTGGCGAAACCTATCCCGTCGAAGTGGCCGCTGTCGGCTACAAGCCGCTCTATGATCCGGAGAATTTGAAGCCGCGCAGCTGAGTGCTCGCAGGCGCAAAAGGCACGAAGCAAAAGCCTGGCATCGGCCGGGCTTTTCTCTTTTTAAACACGCTGTTTTCGCCTACCCTTGCGGCATGTCTGCTTTTGTGTGCGCAAGACATTTCCTTTTAGGCTGCGCCGTGTTCGCGCTGACGCTCTGGCTGGCGCCAGTGTCCCTCGCGGATGAGCCTGTCGATGTCGAGTTGGTGCTGGCCGTCGACGTTTCGCTGTCGATGTCGCCGGAGGAGCTCGAGATCCAGCGTCACGGCTACGCAGCCGCCTTGACGCACGACAATGTGCTGCAGGCCATTGCCGATGGCGCCTATGGCAAGATCGCCGTCACCTATGTCGAATGGGCCGGCACCACCTGGCAGCGTGTCATTGTGCCGTGGACGGTGATCGCCAGCCGCACCGATGCGGAGCGCGTGGTTGCGCAATTGTCCGCGCAGCCGCCCAACAGCGCGCGACGCACCTCGATCTCCGGCGCGCTCGAGTTCGGCAACGACCTGTTCGCCGAAAGCGGCTACCAGGGAACGAAGCGGGTCATCGACATTTCGGGCGACGGTCCCAACAACCAGGGCGCGCCGGTCAACCTCACCCGCGATGGGCTGATCAAGCAAGGCATCGTCATCAACGGTCTGCCGCTGATGACCCGAGGCGGTTTTTCCGGCGCCTACGACGTCAATAATCTCGATCGCTACTACAGCGACTGCGTCATTGGTGGTCCGGGAGCCTTCATGATCCCGGTCAACGATTGGACGCAGTTTCCCGAAGCCATCCGCCGCAAGCTGGTGCTGGAACTCGCCGGTCCGGCCTCGCCGCAATGGGCGGCGGAAGAAGCCGCGCATCCGCCAGTTGTATTGGCGCAGGACAGGCCCGCCACCGACTGCCTGGTCGGCGAGAAAATGTGGCGCAACCGCAGCTGGATGTTCGACAGCCGCTAAAGCGCGTCACGTTTGAACGGATTCAGGCGACGCGCTTTAGCTCTTTGTTTTTATGCATGTCGTTCTCCCAAAACCGGGGCCACTTTTGGGCGACATGCATTAGGCGGCCGAAGCATTGGCAAAAGGGCCGGACCGCGCTATCCAACCGGAGGGGGCCGCGGTCAAAACCGAGGAAACATCAGATGAAACGTCTAGCCATCTTGACTGCTGTCGCGTCCGTGCTTTTTGCCGACGTCGCCTGCGCCCAATACAATGACGAGCCCGCCTGCATGATGTTCGAGCACGCGAATTTTCGCGGGCGGTCCATCGGTATGGGGCCTGACGATTCCGTAAACTTTCGTGGCGGCCAGTTCTGGAACGACCGTGTGTCGTCGGTGATCGTGCGCCGCGGCTGCACGCTCGTTGCCTATGAGGACTCCCGGATGGGCGGCCGTTCCATCGAGATCAGGCGCAGGATCCGCGATTTTGGTGGCAGCGACTGGAACGACCGCATCTCTTCGGCGGAGTGCTATTGCAACGACTACTGAAGGCCATGTTGGGTTTCTGACAGCACGCACCCGTTTTCGGGACGGGCCGCCGATCGAGCTGCCTTCACCGGCCGGGCCGGCCGGGTGCCTCACCAAGCTGTTCATTGACAAGCTGACTGGCGTCTGTGAGACAATTTCCTCAGCGAAAACAAAAGGGGAACTGACATGACCAGGATCGCCGTTCTTGCTGCAACATTGACACTTGCCGCCGGCTTGTCCGCACCGGCGATGGCCGCCACTTCAGTCACCATCGGCATCAGCGGCTGGACCGGCTTCGCGCCGCTGACGCTTGCCAAGCAGGCGGGCATCTTCGAGAAGCACGGCCTCGACGTGACCTTGAAGAAGGTGCCGCAGGCGAGCCGGCCGCTCGCCATCGCCAGCGGCGACCTGCAATGCGCGGCCACCACGGTCGAGACCTGGCTGGTGTGGAACGCCAGTGGCGTCACCACCAAGCAGATCTTCCAGCTTGACAAATCCTATGGCGCCGACGGCATCGTCGCCCGCAACGACATCAAGACCGTCGCCGATCTCAAGGGCAAGAATGTCGCGTCCTCGGCACCGGGCACGTCGCCCTATTTCATGCTCGCCTGGGTGCTGAACAAGGCCGGCATGTCGACCAAGGACGTCACCGTCGTCAATCTGGAGCCGGACGCGGCGGCGCAGGCCTTCCTCGCCGGGCAGAATGATGCCGCCGTCACCTATGAGCCGTTCATCTCGGCGGTGCGCGACAAGTCCGACCAGGGCCATATCCTGGCGACGACGCTCGACTATCCGATGGTGCTCGACACGGTCGGCTGCACGCCCGAATTCCTCAAGGCCAATCCGGATGCCGCCAAGGCGCTGGCCGACAGCTATTTCGACGCGCTCGACCTGATCAAGAGCGATCCGCAGAAATCCTATGAGATCATGGGCGCCGACGTGAAGCAGTCTGCCAAGGAGTTCGAGGATTCGGCGAAGTACCTGAAATGGGCCGACAAGGCGGAGAACAAGCAGTTCTTCACCAAGGAATTCCAGGATTTTTCCAAGACCGCCGGCGAGCTGCTGCTGCAGATGGGACTGATCAAGGAAGCGCCCGACGTCACCACGCTGGCCGACACCAGCGCGGTGTCGAACTGACAGTCCGGCCTTTGACCATCATGCGGCGGCGCCTGGCGCCGCCGCCTTCTCCTGGACAAATGACGATTTGAAAGATGGGGACGATTTGACGATGCGCCCCTTGCAGCCAGTACCGCCGGGCATCCGGACCGTGCTCGGCATTTCCTTCTTCGTGCTGTTCGTCGCCTTCTGGGCGTGGATCACGCTTGGCGGCCACGTCAACCGCATCTTCCTCGCCGATCCGCTGTCGATGCTGCGGGACGGCTGGCGACTGCTGGTCGAGGACCGTTTCTGGCTCGACATATTGATCACCATCTGGCGGGTTTTCGGCGGGTTCCTGCTGGCGTCGGTTGTCGCGGTGCCGATCGGCATCGCGATGGGCGCCTGGAAGCCGGTGGAGGCGTTTCTGGAGCCATTCGTCTCCTTCGCCCGCTATCTTCCGGCCTCGGCCTTCATTCCGCTGCTCATCTTGTGGGCCGGTATCGGTGAGCTGGAGAAGCTGCTCGTCATCTTCGTCGGCTCGGTGTTCCAGATCATCCTGATCATCGCGGTCAAGGTCGGCAGTACAAGACGCGACCTGGTCGAGGCTGCCTATACGCTGGGCTCCACCAACAACGGCATCGTCAGACGGGTGATCATGCCGGCCAATGCGCCCGAGATCGCCGAGACGCTGCGTCTGGTGCTCGGCTGGGCCTGGACCTATGTCATCGTCGCCGAGCTGATCGGCTCGTCATCCGGCATCGGCTACATGATCATCAACAGCCAGTCGCGGCTGGCGACGGGACAGATCATCTTCGGCATCATCGTCATCGGGCTGATCGGGCTGTTGTCCGATTTCGCCTTCAAGGCCTTCAACCGCTGGCTCTTTCCGTGGAGCCTGGCGTGAGCAAGCTTCTCATCGAAGGCGTCTCGCGCACTTTCGCCGGCGTGCGCGGCGGAGAACCGGTCAAGGCCTTGATGCCAATCGACCTGGCAGTCGCCGCCAACGACTTTATCACCATCCTCGGACCATCGGGCTGCGGTAAGTCGACATTGCTCAGGATCGTCGCCGGCTTGGAAGCGCCGAGCGAAGGCCGCGTACTGCTCGACGGCAAGGCGGTGACCCGGCCGGGGCCGGACCGCGGCATGGTCTTCCAGTCCTACACGCTGTTTCCCTGGCTGACAGTCGCCGAAAACATCGCCTTCGGCCTGCGCGAACGCGGCATGCCCGAAGAGGAGCGGGACGGGATCGTTGCTTCCTATGTTGACCTTGTCGGGCTGAAGGGGTTCGAAAACCACTGGCCGAAGCAGCTCTCCGGCGGCATGCAGCAGCGTACGGCGATCGCACGGGCGCTGGCCAACGATCCCGAGATCCTTTTGCTGGACGAGCCATTCGGCGCGCTCGACAACCAGACCCGCGGTCTGATGCAGGAGCTTTTGCTCGGTATCTGGGAACGGCGCAAGAAGACGGTGCTGTTCGTCACTCACGACATCGAGGAAGCCATCTTCATGGCCTCGCGCGTGATCGTGATGACGGCGCGGCCCGGCCGCATCAAGTCGGATGTCGCCGTCGACCTGCCGCACCCGCGCCACTACACGCTGAAGACCAGCCCGGAATTCTCGGCGCTGAAGGCACGGCTGACCGAGGACATCCGCGTAGAAGCGATGCGCACGGCGCAGACGGCGTAAGCTTCCCAGATCTATCGGATCAGGCCGCCAGCAGCTGCTTGCGGTCGACGCGCTCCTGCTGCGGCGAGCGGGCGTAGAGTTCGCGGTAGCATTTTGAGAAATGCGAGGCCGAGACGAAGCCGCAGGCGACCGCCACTTCGACTACCGGCATCGACGACTGGATCAGCAGGTGCCTGGCGCGGTCGAGCCGGATCTCGAGGTAATAGCGGGCAGGGGAGCGGCCCATCTCGGTGCGGAACAGTCGTTCGATCTGACGCCGCGACAGGTCGACATGGTCGGCGATCTCGATAAGCGACAGCGGCTCGGACAGGTTTGCCTCCATCAGTTCGATGATGGTCAGCACTTTCGAGTTCTGGACGCCGAGGCGAGCGCGCAGCGGCAGGCGCTGGCGGTCGGTCGGGCTGCGCACGCGGTCGGTCAGCACCTGCTCGCAGACGCGGTTGACGAGATTTTCGTCGAAGTCGTCGCCGATCAGCTTCAGCATCATGTCGAGTGCGGCGGTGCCGCCGGCGCAGGTGTAGATGTTCTGGTCGATCTCGAAGAGGTCGGCAAAGACATTGGCCTTTGGGAAAGCCTCGGAAAAGCCCGGCAGGTTCTCCCAGTGGATGGCGCAGCGCTTGTTGGACAACAGGCCGGCGGCGGCGAGGATATGCGCACCGGTGCACAGGCCGCCGACGGCAACGCCGCGATTGTATTCCTCGCGCAGCCAGGCGAAGGCGGACTTGTTCTGGTAGCGCTCGACATTGATGCCGCTGCAGACGATGGCCATGTTCGGCCGGTCGGGGCCTGCCATCTTCTTGCGTTCATCCTCGAGCGAGGTGTTGACCGCGCATTCGACCCCGTTCGAGGCACGCACCGGCTTGCCGTCGATGCTGGCAAGGCGCCAGCAATAGGCCTCGTAGCCAAGCATGCGATTGGCCGAGCGCAGCGGGTCGAGCGCGGTCGCAAAAGCGATCATGGTGAAATCGGGAACAAGGAAGAATACAAACGATCGCTTGATCGGATGCTTTACGGCGTTCAAGGGAACCTCACGCAGCCATGACGCGAACAGGATGTCGCGAATAGCATAGCGACATCAGGAAAAACCATGTCTGTCAATCGGCTACGCCGCTGCGACAAGATTATATTTGCGACATGGGTCGCAAATGGGCAATCGGCGTGCAGCGAACCCTGGAAGTGGCACCAACTGTTCAAGGGACAGGCAACATATGGCCTGCGGGCAGAACAAAAACGCCGCTCTGGCTGGAGCCAGGCGGCGTTGCAATTTTAAAGCAGCGGCAGGGATGCGCTGCCTTGAAAATCTTCAGGCGACGAAGCCGAGGCGCGCCGCATTCATGGCGCCGGTCTGGCCGGGCATGGTGTTGGCAAGACGCTGACGCTCGAGAGCGGTGGTCAGGTTCATTTCGCGGCGGGCAAAGAGGCGTGCAAAAAGCTTCATAATCATCTCCATTTGTTGCTCAGACGGGTCGCCTTCGCTTGATGGAGTGGGGCAGCTCGTTTGCTGGCGCTGATATAGGCTTGTGTAAGCAGAAACTAAATCGCAAAAGCGAAGCGCTTGATATGAAATGCGACACCGAATGCGGAGAATTTGGGCAAGGTGCCCGAAATTTGCGATTATTTACAAGGCATTAATTGGAAACAGGAGCTGCTATGCGGCTTTCTCATATGCGTCATGCGCTGGCGGCATGGCTCCGAAAATCATTTGAATACAAATAAAACAGAGAAGGCCTGCCGGGCGATTGCGCGGCAGGCCTTCAGGACTTGCTACACACGATCTACTTTGCTCCAGCCCAGGATCCGACGCCACTGCGTGAATTGGTCTTGGTGTCGGAAGCCTCAGGCCAGCCGATATCCTTCTGCAGTTCGATCGGCAGGGAGCGGATGGCGCGTTCGGTCTGGTAGCGGGCGCGGGCCGCGCTGAATTCGGTCGCAATGCGACCAAGGGACGACAGGATAGACATTTCATTCTCCTTTGGCATCTGGCGGGTGCCAGACAGCGCGTTGGTTATGTCAGGTTTGTTTCAGCTTCATTTCGTGTCGATTGCAGGTTTGTGTCGTGGTCGTTTCGTGGCTGCTTGTGGCAGCAACCTGCTTCGATGGAGTTGACTATCCTCCCAATCTGATGTTCAATCAAACGAAATGGAATGATGCTTTGTATCAGAAAAATTGAAGGTCAGTTCCCATGAACGCCCCGCTCAATCATCCACTGCCACTGCTCGATCTCGACGTTTTGCGCACTTTCGTGGCGATTGCCGAGACCGGCAGCTTCACCACCGCCGCCAATGCCGTGTTCCGCACGCCATCGGCCGTCTCCATGCAGATCAAGAAGCTGGAGGACATTCTTGGCCGTTCGGTGTTCGCGCGCGACGCCCGCTCGGTGTCGCTGACCACGGACGGCGAGATGCTGCTCGGCTACGCCCGCCGGCTGCTGTCGATCAACCGCGAGGTGGTGTCGAAGTTCATCATTCCCGAGATTGTCGGTGTGGTGCGGCTTGGTTCGCCGGACGATTACGGCGAGCGCGTGCTGCCGCATGTGCTGAAGCGTTTTGCGCAGTCGCATCCGTCGATCGCCGTCGACGTCACCATCGACCAGAGCAGCAATTTGCGCCGGCGCATGGACGACCGGGCGCTCGACATCACGCTCTTGACCAATTCCTACAAGACCAGTGCGCTTGGCGCCGAGGTGCTGCTGACGGAGCCGATCGTCTGGGCCGGCGCCAAGGGCGGCTGCGCGCATCTGCGCGAGCCTTTGCCGGTATCGCTGTGGGAAGAGGGCTGCGCCTGGCGCGCCGGAGCGCTCGATGCGCTTGGCCGCGAAGGCCGCAATTATCGCATCGCCTATATGAGCGCGCACACGGCCGGCCAGCGCGCTGCGATCATGTCCGATCTCGCGGTGGCGCCGCTGCCGAAGTCGTTCCTCGGCAACGACATGGTCGAACTCTGCCCGAAGGACGGCATGCCCGACATCGGCACCTACAATCTGGCGATGGTGGTGGCGCCGGACGCCAGCGCGCCGGTCAAGGCGGTTGCCGACCACATCCGCGCGACCTTCGAAGTGTTTAGGGAAACCGGCAAGTTCTGATCCGCCAGTAGGGGCCGATCCAGAAGAGAAAGAAAGCGCTACTCCGCCGCTTCGGCGGAGGGCGCTTCGAACCTTGTCCTCATGTCTTGCCTGATCGGGGCCCTGTTCTCGCTGAGAAAAGCAACGATGTGCTGCCGGGCGCGGCGTGCTTCCGGCATGTCGATCAACGGCCAGACGTGGAACATGCCTTCCTCGTGGACGACATCGACCTCGACGCCGGCGGCACGCGCCTTCTCGGCGAAGATCAGATTGTCGGGGGTCAGAAGATCGCGCGAGCCGGTCAACAGCAGCGTTTTCGGCAGCACCGACAGATCGCCGTAGACCGGGCTGATGTGCCAGTCGCTGCGGTCGATGCCGGCGCTGTACATCCGGATCGCTTCCAGGCCGCCGGGAATGCCCAGCCACGGGTCGTTGCGTTCGGCCTCGAAGAGTTTTGGGTTCGAAAGCGACATATCGAGACCGGGTGAAATAAGCACATGGCGCGACGGCAGCGGCAAGGCCTCTTCCGCGGCCATCATGGTCAGCACGACGGCCATGTTGCCGCCGGCGGAATCGCCCATGAACACGATGTCTTCGGCCTCCGTCTCGTCGAGCATCTGCCGGTAGACATCGCCGACCATGCCGAACATGGCGTGGAAATCGTGTTCGGGGGCGATGGGATAGATCGGCACGGTGATGCCATAACCCAGCCGATCCGCCATGTCGGCGATCAGATGCCAATGATAGGGCGTGATTTCAAAGACATAGGCGCCGCCGTGCAGATACAGAATCCGCTTCTGCTCGCCGGTCCTGGGGGCGATTTCGTAGACGGGGAAGCCATCGACCGTATGCATCTCGATGCCGAGACGCTGGTGCAGCGAGGCAGGGGGCTGGTGGTTCTCGGTCTTGCGCGCGGCCACGATCCAGCGCTGCAGGTTTTCCGGGCTGGCAAACGCCTGCTTGCGGCTGTGCCGCAGGACGAAGGACACGACATGGCTTTTCAAACTTGGCATGCGAATACACGAACTTCGGCCAAAGCCGACTAAGAGAACCCCACTATCTTCGAAGATCGTGCCGCGGCCGAAAATGTCAAGTTTTACGCGATGTCTACACGGTGGTGTGATCCGCGCCGCAGTGGTCAGCGACGCGGCAAAAGTGCGGCACGCAGCCGGTTGCTGGCGGTCGCCAAGGACATGCGAGATCCCCGGCGCATGCCGAGCAATTTGCATTTGTCGGCGAAGGTCATCAGCGCGCGGCGCTCCAGATTGTGTTGATGAGTGCTGCCTTTTCGCTGGATCGCGGTGACACCGGCCAACCAATATCCTTCTGGATCTCCGGCGGCAGGCTGTTCAGCAGGCGCCGCGCCTTGCTGCGGTCATGGGCATTCCTGATGGCCGTGCCATAGCGGCCAAGGCTTTCGAGCATCGACATCTTTTGTCTCCCTTGGAGCGTTGCGGCGGCTGAAAGCGATCTTCTGCCTGCCGTTCGATGCCGGTTAAATGCGCTTGCCATGTATCTGGCCGATTTCACGAAAACAGCGTTTTGGTTTCCGGATCAGGCGATCCGGAAACATTTGCATGCAAACGAAATTGCAGGTGATTGACGCTCCGCGCGATCGCTTCTTGGCCTCGCCCGGTTGACAGCGGGTGGCGGACGTCTGCTATTGTGCACTGCAGCATTTTTGAGGGTGCTAGTAAGGAGGTGCTGGTAAGGAGTACGGCTTGAATGACATTCACAGTATTCAATACCTTCGAGGACTCGCCGCTTCCGCGGTAGTTTGCTTTCATATCAGCGAGCAGTTCAGCGGTCCGTTCGCGGTAGGCGCTGCAGGCGTCGACCTCTTTTTTGTCATCAGCGGTTTCATCATGTGGGTGACCACGGTCGATCACCCTGTCGATCCGCAGCGTTTCATGTGGCGACGGATTGTTCGTATCGTGCCGCTTTATTGGATCGTCACGGTGCTGACCGCGCTGGCAATTTTCGTCAAGCCGCAATTTCTCTTCGGACATATGCTGAGCCCGGCAAATTTTTTCGGCTCGCTGTTGTTTGTTCCGATCATGCAGGATGGGTCACTTCACCCCGTGGTGATCCAGGGCTGGACGCTGTGTTATGAAATGATGTTTTACGTCATTTTCGCCTTGGCGCTCTTGCTCGGCGAGAGGCAGCGTTTTGCCGCGCTGATCGGCGTGCTGACGGCAATGGTCGCATTGAACTTGCTGCTGCTCAGAGGCTATCCTTTTACCTCTCCCCTGATGCTTGAGTTCGCGGCCGGCCTTGTCGTCGGGCGGCTGTGGATGGAGGATATCCGGCTCCAGCTTGTGCTAGCGCTGTCGCTGGTTGTCGGCGGATTTCTCCTGTTGATGACGGCCCAGATGCTTGACCCTGAAATGCCTCGTGTCCTGCGTTGGGGTATTCCGGCAACCCTGATCGTTGCCGGAGCGGTTTTTGCCGAGCGTGCCAGACCGTTCAGCCCCATGGCCTTGTTTACATTTTTTGGCAGTGCCTCGTATTCGATCTACATCTGGCATGTGCTGGTGGTTGTCGTGGTGACTGGCATCATGCTGCGGCTTGGGGTTCCGCCAAATTGGCAGCCGGCGCTGATTGCCTTTGTCAGCATTTCGCTTTCCGCGATGCTTTATCTGGCGATTGAAAAGCCGCTGACTGGCTATCTCAACCCGTCACGCGCCAAAAGCATACCGCCAGTCGGTCAGCGGTCCGGCTCGCGGCTGCCGTCGAATGAGACAAAGGACTAAGGCGCCTCGGCGGAATCCGTTGCAACGGGCCTTAATTTATTCCCGCCCGCGCCTCGCGGCGTGGCCTTCGCGCGAACGCCGGCGCGGGGTGGCGTCGCCGGCGATGCCATCCTCGCTGACCGTCTTGCGCGGCGGCAGTTTCACCGCCGCCGACAGTTTCGGGAACGGATCGACCTTGTTGGGCAGCGCCATGGCGTAGACGAAATGCTCCTGGAATTTCGGTTCCAGCGCCGTCTCGATCTTCTCGATCTTGCTGACCGTGTCCTCGATCTCGCGGCGATAGCCACGATTGAGCAGCGCCATGCGCGCACCGGCACCGGCGGCATTGCCGACCGCCGAAACCTTGTCGAGGTCGCAATCCGGGATCAGGCCCAGCACCATGGCGTATTTCGGGTCGATGAAGGAACCGAAGGCGCCAGCGAAATGGATGCGGTCGACATGCTCGGTGTTCTGCTTTTCCATCAATAGCTTGGTGCCGGCATAGAGTGCTGCCTTGGCGAGCTGGATGGCGCGCACGTCGGTCTGGGTGATGGTGATCTTCGGCCCATCTTCCTTCAATGCGGCGGAGCCTTCCTTCAGCACGTAGGAGAAGGTGCGGCCGTTGGCGGTGACGCGCGGCGAGCGGGCCGAAAGTCCGCCGTCGATGACGCCGTCTTCCGAGATGATGCCGGCGAGATACATCTCGGCCACCACTTCGATGATGCCGGAACCGCAGATGCCGGTGACGCCGGTTGCCTGCACGCTCTCCAGGAAGCCCGGCTCGTCGGACCATAGCTCAGAGCCGATGACGCGGTATTTCGGCTCCAGCGTGTCGGGATCGATGCGCACGCGCTCGATGGCGCCGGGCGCTGCGCGCTGGCCGCCGGAGATTTCGGCACCCTCGAAGGCAGGGCCGGTGGGCGAGGAGGCCGCAACCACCCGCTGGCGATTGCCGAGCACGATCTCGGCATTGGTGCCGACGTCGACGATCAGCATCATCTCGTCCTGGCGATGCGGGCCTTCCGACAGCGTCACCGACGCCGCGTCGGCGCCGACATGGCCGGCGATGCAAGGCAGCATATAGAGCCTGGCGCCCTGGTTGAGCTTCAGGCCGATGTCGGAGGCCTTGATGTGCACCGCGCCCGAGACGGCCAGTGCGAAAGGGGCGCCGCCAAGCTCGGTCGGATCGATGCCGAGGAACAGATGGTGCATGATCGGATTGCCGACGAAGACGGAATCCAGGATGTCGTTGCGCTGGACATTGCCTTCGGCGCAGACTTTGTCGACGAGACCCGAGATGGCCTCGCGCACGGCCACCGTCATGCCTTCGCGGCCATCCGGATTCATCATCACATAGGAGACGCGGCTCATCAGATCCTCGCCGAAGCGGATCTGCGGGTTCGACGTGCCCGACGAGGCGGCGACGCGGCCCGACAGCAGCGACACCAGATGCATGGCAATGGTGGTCGAGCCGATATCGCAGGCCAGCCCATAGGCTTCGTTCTTGAGGCCGGGCCAAAGTGCTACGACGCGCGCGGTCTCGCTGTCGGCATCCTTGTAGATGGCGGCGGTCGCGGTCCAGTTGCCCTTGCGCAGGATGCCTTGCACCTGCGGCAGCAGATAGAAATCGAAATCGAGGCTTTTCAGACCCCAGTCGTGCATCAGCGCGATCTTCAGGCGGTCGAGATCGCCGAGCGGCTTGTGCATGTCGGGCTCTTCGATCTCGACATAACACATGCGGATCGCTGAATCGCGGGCGATAACCCTGGTGTCGGCATCCTTGCGGATGGTCTGCGCGTTGATGACGGTGTCCTGCGGCACGTCGATGACGAGGTCGCCGAGGATCTGCGCCGAGCAGGAGAGGCGGCGCCGTTCGGGCAGGCCACGGACGCGCTCATAGCGCTCTTCCTTAGCGCCCTTGGGCGTGATGTGGTCGTTGGAGGAAACGATCTTGTGCTTGGCGAAATTGCCTTCCTGCACCTCGATCTGGCAGCGCCCGCAGGTGGCGCGTCCGCCGCAGACGCTTTCGACATAGACGCCAAGCTGGCGCGCGGCATCGAGCACCGGGGTGCCCACAGGAAACCGCCCGCGCTTGCCCGACGGCATGAACAGCACGAGCGGGTCGGTGATGTTTGCAGGTGAATTCACGATTGCGCGCTTATCCTCGGCCCATCCGGGCTTCACGGCCGCCACGGCGGCGGCCGCCATTGCTGGCGCCGTCGCCCGGCGCGTTGACCTGCGTCGGGGCGGCGACCGCCTGGCCGCCTTCGGCCGGCTTGTAGTCCTTGTAGGTGCGAATCCAGTTGGTGCAGTTCTCGTCGGTGCCGTTCAGCACATTGGCGCCGCGCACCGCTTCCATTTCCTGCGGACGCACCGGGTTCATGATGGCTGATGTCATGCCGGCGCCGATCACCATCGGGATGAAGGCGGCGTTGATGCCGTGGCGGTGCGGCAGGCCGAAGGAGATGTTGGACAGGCCGCACGTGGTGTTGACCTTGAGCTCCTCGCGCAGGCGGCGCAGCAGCGCGAACACCTGGCGGCCGGCGTCGCCCAGCGCGCCGATCGGCATCACCAGCGGGTCGACGACGACGTCATGCGCCGGAATGCCGAAATCGGCGCAGCGCTGCACGATCTTCTTGGCGACGGCGAAGCGCACGTCCGGGTCCATCGAAATGCCGGTCTCGTCGTTGGAGATGGCGACGACAGGCACGTTGTACTTCTTGACCAGCGGCAGGATGGCTTCGAGCTTTTCTTCCTCGCCGGTGACGGAGTTGACCAGCGGACGGCCCTTGGCGACCTTGAGAGCCGCTTCGATCGCGGCGGTGACCGAGCTATCGATCGACAGCGGCAGGTCGACGAGCCCTTGCACGATCTCCAGCGTCTGCACCAAAAGGCCGGGTTCGGTCTCGTTCGGGTTGACCGAGGTGACGCCGGCATTGACGTCGAGCATGGTGGCGCCACAGGCTGCCTGCTCGAGTGCGTCCCTGATGACGGTCTCGAAATTGCCCGCGATCATCTCCGCGGCCAGCTTCTTGCGGCCGGTCGGGTTGATGCGTTCACCAATCACGCAGAACGGCTGGTCGAAGCCGATGATGATTTCTCGTGTCGCCGAGGCGACAATGGTACGGGTCATGAAGTCTCTCCGCCGTGATATAAAGATTTCTTTATATCGTTGTCTGTTTTCGTTCAAGCGAATGGGTGGCCGTCCGCGCCGTCAGTGCGCGGTCTTCACCATGTCCACCTGGGTTTCGGTAATATCGTCGTGCAGTATGTGCTCGAGCCGGTCGGCGACCATCTGGTCGTCGCGGCGAATCTCGCGTTTCCATGGCTGGCGGCCCTTGAGCACGCCCGATTCATCGACGATCTCGGCGACATATTCCTCCTGCCGGTAGGCCATCACATGGACGCCGGAAACGCCTGATATTTCCTTCACTTCGTTGATGATGTCGATGCAGAGCTGCTTGCCTTCCTTCTTCTGGTCCTGCGCGCCTTCCAGCCGCTTGATGACCGAATCGGGAATATGGATGCCCGGCACGTTCGAGCGGATCCATTTGGCCGTCTTGGCGGAGGCCAGCGGTCCGACGCCAACCAGGATGAAGCATTTTTCGGTATAGCCGAGGTCGCGCACCTTCTGCATGTAGGTGCGGAACATCGGCACGTCGAAGCAATACTGGCTCTGTACGAATTGCGCGCCGGAGGCGATCTTCTTGCCCAGCCGATGCGGACGGAAGTCGATCGGCGGCGCGAAAGGATTGATCGCAGCACCCAGGAACAGCTGCGGCGGCGTCGTCAGCTTGCGGCCGGACAGGAACTTGCCATTGTCGCGCATGATGCGGCAGGTTTCCAACAGCGACATGCAGTCGAGGTCGAACACTGGCTTGGCGCCGGGCTGGTCGCCGGCCTGCACGCCGTCTCCGGTCAGGCACAGCATGTTGGCGACGCCCATCGCGGCCCCGCCCAGCACGTCGCCCTGGATGGCGATGCGGTTCTTGTCGCGGCAGGCGATCTGCATGATCGGCGCATAGCCCATGCGGGTCAAAAGCGCACAGATGCCGACCGACGACATGTGGCAGTTGGCGCCCGATGCGTCGACGGCGTTGATGGCGTCGACCCAGCCGTCGAAGATTTTTGCCCTGTTGTAAACGTCTTCCGGATCGGCGCTGTCGGGCGGGTTGAGCTCGGTCGTCACCGCGAACTCGCCGCGCCGAAGTACGCGCTCCAGCCGGCCGCGCGAGGTGTGGCCGGGCAGGGGGTCGAGCGGCAGATCGATGCCGGCCGGATTCTCGTCGCGCTGGCGTCCGATCATGCCGATGCCCCGGTGTTTGCCGCCCCATTCTTGGCGGCAGCGGCTGCTTCGCGCGCGGCGGCGGCTTGCGCTGTCACCCGCAGCCACGCCGAGGTTTCGCGCAGCGACTGGTCGACAGGCTTCTGCACGGTGAGGATTTTCTCGCTGTGCACCATGTTCTGCGAGCCTTCCCAGGCCTTGACCCAGACGCAGGGCATATCGGGCTCGACCTCGCAATTGCCGTTGGCACGCACGCCGCCGCAAGGGCCGTTGCGCAATTGCTTGGGGCAGTTCATCGGGCACGACATGCCGGTCGAGGACAAGATGCACTGGCCGCACATGCGGCAGTCGAACATGAAGCCCTTGACGCGCTTCTCGACAAATTTGATCGGCCCTTCGACACGGCCGTAGCCTATGCCTTTCCACAAGGGATGGAGGAGCAGGAACATGTCGGCGAATTTGGCGTAGAACCATTCGAGCAGGCGCGAATGCCTGATCGACCACAGCCGGACCGCGAAGGAGCGCTGCACGCGCCGCTGCGGCGATACGTCGGCCGGCTTGTAATCGGATTTCGGCGCTGCCTTCTTGACCAGAGTGGCCTGGGTAACCGCCGGCCCATCCTTGGTAGGAATGGTTTCAGACATCTTCTTTGCCGCCCGCCTTGACCAGAGCAACCAGCCGCTCGCGGTCGTATTTCGTGTCGAGGTCGTTGAATGCCTTCTCGACCTCGGCTTCGAGGTCGTCGCCGACCGGAATGGGATCGGCCTTGCGCCATTCGGCCAGATAATCGTCAGTGCCGCCGGCGCCGGTGCGCATGGCGCACATGTCGATCGCCTCGGTGAAGCGCAGCGGCAGTTCGCGCTTGGCGTTTTGCCGACCCCTCTTGACGATGACCTGGGCAGGGATGTCGCGCCAGTAGACGACGATCAGATCGGCCATGAATTCTCACTCCTCGATATCGGAGCATTGCCGGAAGCGCAGGTGGGCCGCTTGTTATGGGACGACGCGCGCGCATTCAAAAGCGACGCATTTGGATGTCGTAAAATGAAAGGTGGGTTTATTCGTCTGCAGCGTGTGCCAGCGGCAGGTTTTGCGTATCGGAATAGCCGGCACGCGACATGCGAATCCGGGCGAGGAACGCGTTACCAGATGCCGGTTTTCAGGCCCGTCCAGAGATAGAACCAAATCGTCGGGTGATACCATTGTTGCGACGGCAGGCCCGGGTCGACGGTGGCGATTCTTCCCGCCAGCACGTCGCTGACCGCCTCGACGCAGATGTCGCGCGAGAACGCGGCTTGGCGCAGTGCATAGCTAGAGATGGTGTCGCCGCGTTTCGGCTGACCGCGCACCTGTTTCAGCACGGCGCCGGTATCGACGCCGGCATCGACCAGATGAACGGTGGTGCCGAAATTGTACGGATCGCCTGATGTCAGCGCCCAGTAGCCGCCATTCATGCCGCGGTATTTCGGCGTGATGCCGGCGTGATAGTTGAGCACCGGGCAAGGCATCCTGGCCAGCATGCCCTTCGACAACAGCCTGCAGCCGTTAAGCAGGACAACGCCAGGCTGGATCTTCTCGATCGCCTCAAGGCACTCCGGCCTGTTGGCGGAAGCAACATGGATGATCTCCTGGTCCGGCCGCGGCTCGATCTCGAGCTTCTCTTCGGCAATCAGCCGCGCGGCATGGCTGGCAAGGAGCCGTTTGCCCAGCCTGCTCAGCACCATCGTGCCGAGCTGGCCTATTGCGGAAATCCAGCCGTGGCGGCGAGCGCGGCCAAACAGCAATTGCTTTTTGGATTCAGGCGTTTCGAGGACGACGCTGACAGGGCCGATGCGGTCGGCGATCGCATTGACGATCGCCCAGACATGCGCGCCGCCTCCGGTGACGATCACGATCGGACGCGTATTGGATTCTGATGCTGCCATGGATCTTGCCCCCTCCAAGCAACCCGTTCTCGACAATGGGCGGGATGCTAGGGCGTCCGGGTTAATCCTTGGTGATCAGCTCTTCGACACACGGTCAGCGCTTGAATTCGATGATATCGAGCTTCGATTCGTAATAGGGCGCCGGGAATTCGATGCGCCATTCCTTGGCGCTGTTGCGGAAGGCATAGCCGACCTGGTCGGTTTGCGGGCCGCTGCCATAGGGCTTTGCCGGATCGCTGTTGACATAGAAGGAGCCGAGATAGATCGCGCGTTTCTCGCCGTCGTCGAAGAAACGGCCCTTGGTGCGCTGCGAGCCGCTGATCTTTTCCAGCCGCCAGCCAGAACCGTCGTCGGTCACCTTGCACTTGAACCAGCCATAGATGACAAGCGGCAAAGGTCCGCCGGCCTTGATGGTGCGGCACCGCCAGTTGCCGGTCAGGTCCTTGTCGGAGAAGGCCACCAGCGGCTTTGCCAGCAAGGCATCGAGTTGCTTGACCTCGGCGGGATCGCCCGCTTTCGCCTCGGCGAGCGCTGCCTTGCGGGTCTCGCCATATTTGTCGAGCCGTGCCTTGTCGGCTGGGGTGATGAGTTTCTGCACCTCGCCATCGGCGAGGGCAGGGAGCGTGCAGCAGAGCATGCCGACAAGGGCGAACAGCGGGCGAAGTGTCATCGGAAGCCTCCCGGTTGATGTCTGGCGCAGCGCCGCTGGTGCATAACTTATCGGGTCGCTGGCGCCTGTCATCCGTGCTTAACAGCGTCACGGTCAAAAATCATGGTGTGACGAATGCGAATCTTGCTCACGGGATCGTCGGGTTGGCTGGGCAGCGCGCTGGCGCCGCGTCTGCGCGCGCTTGGGCACGACGTCACCGGACTCGATCCTGTGCCATCGGCGGAAACGCAGATGATCGGCTCGATCGCCGACCGTGACCTTGTCTTGCGCACCGTCGGCGACAATCGGATCGAGGCGATCATCCACAGCGGCGCGCTGCACAAGCCCAACATCGAGAACCGTGCCAACAGCGATTTCGTCGCCACCAATGTGCAAGGCACGCTGAACCTGCTCGACGCGGCGGTGGCGGCCGGCGTGCAGCGCTTCGTTTTCACCTCGACGACGTCGCTGATGATTTCGCAGGCGATACGCGACGGCTTCAAGGGTGGCGCACGCAAGGCGGCCTGGTTGACGGAGGCGATGTCGCCAGAGCCGCGCAACATTTATGGCGTCACGAAGCTTTCAGCCGAGCATCTCTGCCGCCTCTATCATATCCAGCATGGACTGCCGGTGGTGGTGCTGCGCACGGCCCGCTTCTTCCCCGAAGCCGACGACATGGCGCATGCGATCGAACAGTCGGATGCCAACACCAAGGCGAATGAATTGCTATTCCGGCGCCTGAAGGTGGAGGACGCGGCGGAGGCTCACATCCTTGCCCTCGAAAAGGCGCCACAGCTGGGTTTCGACATTTTCATCGTCTCGGCGCCGACGCCGTTCCACCCGGATGATTGCGCAGCCTTGATCGCTGATGCGCCGTCGGTCGTCGCGCGCTATTTTCCGGATTTTCCAGCACTTTATGCGCGAAAGGGCTGGACGATGTTTTCCTCCATCGACCGCGTCTATGACGCGTCGCGGGCAAGGGATAGGCTGGGTTTCGTCTGCAAGACGAGCTTTGCCGATGTGCTTGCAGCGCTGCGGACGGAAGAGGGGGCTGCTTAGCCCGCGACAGCAGCGGCTTGCGCCATTCCGGCCGTAAGGTCGCCATAACCGGTCGCGCGGCGTTCATAGACGAGACCGAGCATTTTGGCAGCCTTTTCGGCGACCTTGTCGAGTTCCGGATCGTTGGTCTGGGCAAGGTAGATCAGCTTTTCGTAGTTGCCGAAATAGTCCTTGATCAGCTCCGGGTGCTTGTCGAGTCCGAGCGGCTTCATGAAGAAGGCGTCGAACTGCCGGCACAGGAAATCGGTCATATAGAACGACATCATGTCGTCGTCGGCGATTTTCGCGTAAGCGTCCATGCCTTGATAGAAGGCGAAACAGTGCGGGCCGGCCATGCGCTCGACGCCATGCTTCTCGCAGATACGGTCGAGCAGGCCGCCGGTGCCGCAATCGGCATAGCCGACGAAGATGTTTGTGTAGCCTTCGGCCTTGGCCTTTTCGATTGCCTTGTCCATGGCCGGGGCGATGCGGTCCGGGTAAAAATGAAATTCTGCCGGCAGGCAGGTCAGGTCGAGGTGATCCAGTCCGAGCTGTTCCTTGACGGCCAGAACTTCGCGCGCAATCATCCCGCAGGCGATAACGAGCAGCCTGTCGTCTTGATTCGGTTTCGTTTTTTGCGTCTTGGCCATGGAACCCGTCGAGCCGGCCTTCGTTGCTGTGGCGCTAATTTATCTATTGAGGGAGACACCGTCCATGAAACTGCTACGCATCACGCCGATTGCCATTCTTGCTTGTGTCCTTGCCCTTACGGCTTGCGCGAACACCGTTCGCGGCGTCGGCAAGGACGTCAAATCGACGGCCAGGGCGGTCAAGGACACTGTCGCCAACTGATTGGCAGCCTCGTCCATCATCTGGGAACAAAAAAGCCGCGCTGCAAGGCGCGGCTTTTCTTGTCGATCCATCCTGATGCCTTGGGTCAGGCCGAAGCCCGCACATTGTGTTTGCGCTTCATGTAGTCCTTGGCGGTCTCGACCGCCACCGCGGCGTCGCGGCAATAGGCGTCGGCGCCGACGGCCTTGCCGAATTCCTCGTTCAGCGGCGCGCCGCCGACCAGCACGACATAGTCGTCGCGGATGCCCTTTTCCTTCATCGTGTCGATGACGACCTTCATGTAGGGCATGGTCGTGGTCAGCAGGGCCGACATGCCGATGATGTCGGGCTGATGCTGCTCGATCGCATCGAGATACTTCTCGACCGCATTGTTGATGCCGAGGTCGATGACGTCGAAGCCGGCGCCCTCCATCATCATGCCGACGAGGTTCTTGCCGATGTCGTGGATGTCGCCCTTGACGGTGCCGATGACCATCTTGCCCTGCTTGGGCGCGCCGGTGGCGGCGAGCAGCGGACGCAGGATGAACATGCCGGCCTTCATCGCGTTGGCCGACAGCAGCACTTCCGGCACGAACAGGATGCCGTCGCGAAAATCCTCGCCGACGATGCGCATGCCTTCGACCAGCGCCTCGGTCAGCACCTTGTAAGGCACCCAACCGCGCTCGAGCAGGATGTTGGTGCCTTCCTCGATCTCTTCCTTCAGCCCGTCATAGAGATCGTCGTGCATCTGCTGCACCAACTCGTCGTCGGAAAGTTCGGAAAGGATGATCTCGTCGTCGGACATTTGTATCGAGCTCCTGCCGGCATCGCGACCATGTCGCAAAGCACAAAATATTCGCGTTCATACCTAACCCGCTGAGGGCATGTATCCATAGCTGATTTGCGACTTCCCGCAAAAGGAAAGCGACCGTAACTCTCTTGGAATTCTTGTCGATTTTGCGACAGGCGTTGGCGCTGGCGGGCCGTTTCGAATAGGGTGCATGGCTACGATCTGGCAAGAAGCGGCGAGAGGCAGCCGCTATGGATTCCAGACAAGAACAGATTCAGGGAAGAACCACCATGAGCGAACACGCGGCAGTCGATCAGGAAGCGTCAAACGCGCGACGTGGGCGCGGCGCCAGCGGCGGGGCTGCTGCCCGGCGGGCAGCACGTTCGGGCGGCGGTCCGGGCACGCAGCTCACCTACATCAAGCGCAAGATCAACGTTTATGAGGTGCTGGACGAGGAAGGCCTGGCGCTGATCGAGAAGAACACCGACACGGTGCTCGAGGAGATCGGCATCATCTTCCGCGATGACGCGGAAGCGCTGCAACTGTGGAAAGAGGCCGGCGCCGACGTCAAGGGCGAGCGCGTGCACTTTCCGAAGGGTCTGTGCCGTTCGCTGCTCAAGACCGCGCCGTCCGTCTACACCCAGCATGCCCGCAATTCCGAGCGCTCGGTGCAGATCGGCGGCAATGCCACCGTCTTCGCGCCGGTCTACGGCCCGCCCTTCGTGCGCGACCTCGATGGCGTCAGGCGCTATGCGACGATCGAGGATTTCCAGAATTTCGTGAAGCTCGCCTATATGGCGCCGTCGATCCACCATTCGGGCGGCACAGTGTGCGAACCGGTCGATGTGCCGGTCAACAAGCGCCACCTCGACATGATCTACAGCCACATCAAATATTCCGACAAGCCGTTCATGGGCTCGGTAACAGCGCCGGAGCGCGCCGAAGATACCGTCGCCATGGCCAAGATCGTGTTCGGCGACGATTTCGTCGAGAACAACACGGTGCTGACCAGCCTGATCAACGCCAATTCGCCGATGGTGTTCGACGAGACCATGCTCGGGGCGCTGAAGGTCTATGCGCGCCACAACCAGGCCTGCATCGTCACGCCATTCATCCTTGCCGGCGCGATGAGCCCGGTGACTGTGGCCGGCACGCTGACGCAGGTTCTGGCCGAAGTGCTGGCCGGCGCCTCGTTTACGCAGCTGATTCGTCCGGGCGCGCCGGTGCTGTTCGGCACCTTCGCCTCGTCGATCTCGATGCAGTCGGGCGCGCCGACCTTCGGCACGCCGGAGCCGTCGCTGGTGTCTTATGGCGCGGCGCAGCTGGCGCGTCGCCTCGGCCTGCCGTTCCGCACCGGCGGCTCGCTCTGCGCGTCCAAGGTTCCGGATGCTCAGGCGGCCTATGAAAGCGCCAACACGCTGAACTCGACCATCCTGGCCGGCACCAATTTCGTGCTGCATTCGGCCGGCTGGCTCGAGGGCGGGCTGGCGTCCTGCTATGAAAAATTCATGATGGACATCGACCAGCTCGGCATGACGCAGAAGTTTTCCGAGGGCGTCGATCTGTCGGAAAATGGCCAGGCGATGGATGCCATCCGCCAGGTCGGGCCGGGCAGTCACTATCTCGGCTGCGACCACACCCAGGCCAATTTCCAGACCGCCTTCTACCGTTCCAACATCGCCGACAACAATTCCTACGAGCAATGGCTGGCCGAAGGCGAGAAGACCGCGCCGCAGCGTGCCAACGATCTCGCCCGCCGCTGGCTGGAAAGCTACGAGGCGCCGTATCTCGATCCGAGCATCGACGAAGCGTTGAAGGAGTTCATCGCCAAGAAGAAGGGGTCGATGCCCGACGCCTTCACTTGAAAGGAGCCCGAATCAGGCGGGGCTAAAGTCGCCAACATCATCCACAAGGAAGTCTGGCGGAGCGCGTTCTCCGATCCGGTCAAGAAGGAATGATTGCGCCTGCCGGCAGCGTTGACCGCATTGCTGCGGCGCTTTTCGCCAACGGTCTTATTCTTCGTGGCGGCTTCAATTTTACGCCAGGCGATGCGCCGCCAACGGGCTCATCGGGTGCGCCGGCAGCGGCCATCCTACTGGTGGGGCAGGCGGGTGCTGCCCCTTGGCCGCATTTCCTGCGTTGGCGCGAAAAGCAACCACGGACCATCGCCGATCCGCTCGACAGCTGGTCGCGCGACGTGATCGGCGCTGTGGCGGAGACATTCGGGGCGCGGGCCGTTTCGCCTTCCGACAGACCTTATCTGCCGTTCCAGCAATGGGCGATGCGGGCGGAGGGGTTGAGGCCGTCACCGCTCGGTATCCTCATGCATCCGCGATACGGGCTCTGGCATGCCTATCGCGGTGCGCTGCTGTTCGACGACGAGCTTTCGGTTCAAGCCGCTGAGGCAGCGCCCCATCTTTGCGATAGCTGTGTCGAGAAACCCTGCCTGAAATCGTGCCCGGTCGACGCCTATTCCGGGCAAGGATTCGCCCATCAATCCTGTCTGGCGCATGTGCGGGGAGCAAATGGCGAAGCGTGCCGCAGCAGCGGCTGCCTCGACCGCAATGCCTGTCCCTATGGCACGGCCTATCGCTATCCGCCGGAGGTCCAGGCGTTTCACATGGCAAGCTTTGCGGCGGTGGCCGGCTGATCGAAACCTGCCTTACGGGTTTTGCATCGGTGCGTGACTGTGGGTTCCAAAAGAGCGCCTTGACGATCGACAGAAGCGGGCCTATTCATCAAGTCATCAGATGACTTGATGAATAGGCCGATGCAACCCGCCATCAGAACCAATCTTACCGACAGCGCCGCCGAAAGCCTGCGTGCCGAGATCGTCAGCGGCCGCTGGGGCGTCGGCGAGCGTATTCCCAATGAGGCAGCCCTTACCAATCTTTTGTCGGTGAGCCGTGGCACAGTGCGTGAAGCGGTGCGGGTGCTGGTCTCGCAAGGGTTGCTCGATACGCGCCAGGGCTCGGGCACCTATGTGCGCTCTGCCGTCGATACCTCTGCCGCGCTCGACCGGGTCAAGCGCAGCGGCCTGCGCGATCAGTGGGAGGCGCGGGCAGCGCTGGACCTGGAGGCGGCACGGCTCGCCGCCTTGCGCCACACGCCAGCCGATCTCGAAGGGATGCGCCAACTGCTTGCCGAGCGCGGCACCGTTGCGGACGGCGGAAGCGATGCCTTCATCCGCCGCGACCTTGCTTTCCACAAGTCCGTCGTCGCCGCGTCCGGCAACAGGGCGATGATGGAGCTCTACGACTTCTTCACCGCCGCCATCACCGAGACCATCCACGCCACGCTCGACGGCAATCTGCCCGAACCGGACCAGCAGGCGCATGCGGCAATTGTCGAGGCCATTGCCGCTAGCGATCCCGAGCGCGCGGTTGCCGCCGTCCGCGCCTTCATGGCGCCGGTGCTTGCCCAACTTGAAAGACTGCTTTCGCAATGAACCAGAGTTTTCGTCAGCCTGACCCGAAGGCGCAATCCGAGGCCATCAAGGGGCTGGAGCTCATCGATGCGGAAGTCGACAGCCTGCCCGCACCGCAGCCGCCTGAACTGCGCAGCCGTGCAGCACGTATTGTGCTTGGCGCGAGCCTTGTGCTGATCGCCTTCAGCCTGCGGCCGCTGTTTTCCAGCCTGTCGGTGCTGTTGCCGGAGGTGATGCAGGCAACCGGGCTTTCGACGACCGGCGCCAGCCTGCTGACGACGCTGCCCGTTTTGTGCCTGGGTCTGTTTGCGCCCTTCGCGCCAAAACTTGCCCAACGCTATGGGGCTGAACGCACGCTGCTCGGCGCGCTCGCCTTGCTGGTGCTGGGCACCGGGCTGCGCTGGTTCGAATCGGTTCCCTTGCTGTTTGTCGCCACCTTCCTTGCCGGCGGTGCCATAGCCATCGGCAACGTCCTGCTGCCGGGCCTGGTGAAGCGTGATTTTGCCGACAGGGCCGCCGTCATGACCGGACTCTACACCATGGCGCTCTGCGCCGGTTCGGCCGCTGCCGCGGGTTTCACACTGCCGATCGAGCATTTGGTCACGGGTTCATGGTCGGGAGCGCTCGCTGCCTGGGCGGCGCCGACGCTGGTCGTGCTGTTGATATGGATTCCGCAGGCGCTCGGCAGCCGGCGGCAGGTCAGCCATCAAGGGTTTCGCGTCGTCGGGCTTTGGCGCGATCGCTTGGCCTGGCAGGTGACGCTGTTCATGGGGCTGCAGTCAGCGCTTGCCTATTGCATCTTCGGCTGGCTGGCGCCGATCCTGCGCGAGCGCGGTTTCGACGCGGCCACCGCCGGCGCCATGGTTTCGGTATCGGTGATGGCGCAGGTCATCACGTGTCTTGCCGTGCCGTCCTTTGCGATGCGGCTGAAAGACCAGCGCGGCATCAATGTGGCGCTTGTTGCCACAGCGGTGATTGCGCTGCTCGGCATTCTTTTCGCTCCGACCTCGACCGTGCTGTTCTGGGCGGTCCTGCAAGGCATCGGGCAGGGCGGCCTGATCGCGGCTGCCATGAGCCTGATCGTGCTGCGTTCGCCGGATTCGCATGTGGCGGCCCATCTTTCGGGCATGGCGCAAGGTGTGGGCTATGTTCTGGCGGCATTCGGCCCGCTGCTGGTGGGGTTGATCCGTGGCTGGACCGGCAGTTTTTCGGCGTCGGCCTTGCTGTTCGTCGCGCTCGGGCTTGGCGCAGCCATCATGGGGCTCGGCGCCGGCCGTGCGCTGCATGTGGGTGCACGGACCGTGCGCGCCGACGACCGATAACGCGTCACGCAATCCTGCACGAAATGTTGACTGCCGCGTTCAGGGAACGCCTTGCCGTATCGGCTTGGCCGGATATGTATCGCGCATCAATCGAACGGAGCGGGCGATGACGAAGCAGGACCTTCAGATCAAGACCAGGGATGGCGTTGCCAAAGCAGGGCTTTTCCGCTCGGCAAACGCATCTCCGGCCAAGGCCGGCGTCATTCTTTATCAGGATGCTTTCGGTCCGCGGCCGGCGCTCAGCAGCATGGCTGAGCGGCTGGCTAATGAAGGTTATGCGGTGCTGGTGCCCGACCTGTTCTACCGCAATGCGCCTTACGGGCCGTTCGACGCCAAGACCGCCTTCGTCGAGGAAAAGACCAAGGCGGCGCTGATGGCGCTGGTCACAGGCACCTCGCAGGATATGACTATCAGCGACAGCGGTGCATTCCTCGATGCACTTGCTGCCGAGGGCGTCACCGGACCGGTCGGCACCGTTGGTTACTGCATGGGTGGCGGCCGGGCACTGAATGCCGCCGCAACCTATCCCGACAGGATAGAGGCGGCCGCGAGCTTCCATGGCGGCAATCTGGCCAGCGACGCCGCCGACAGCCCGCATCGCAAGGCGGCCTCCATCAAGGCGCGTGTCTATGTCGGCACATCCGGCGTCGACAGAAGTTTCCCGCCGGAACAGTCCGCGCGACTGGCCGAGGCGCTGCGGGTTGCGGAAGTCGACCATGTCATCGAGAACTATGTCGGCATGGCGCATGGCTGGTGCGTACCCGATCATAGCGTTTTCAATGCCGCGGGTGCGGAACGCCACTGGAAGCGATTGACGACGCTGTTCGCCGAGACCCTGATCTAAGCCTTTCCGCGGCTGTCCTTGCCTGTTGGCTGCCCGTCCCGTTCGCGCTATCAGGCAGCACTAATGGCGCGGCCCCGGATTAGCGGGTCGAGCGGGAACGAATAGCCTGATGCAATCCTATGATGTCGTGATCATCGGCGCGGGTGCCGCCGGAATGATGTGCGCCGTGGAAGCGGCCAAGCGCGGCCGTTCGGTGCTGATCCTCGATCATGCGGCAATGCCCGGCGAAAAAATCCGCATCTCCGGCGGCGGCCGGTGCAATTTCACCAACATCCATGCCAGCCCGAAGAACTTTCTCTCGGACAATCCCCATTTCTGCATCTCGGCGCTTAGCCGCTATACGCAGCGCGATTTCATTGCGCTCGTCGAACGCCACCGCATCGCCTATCACGAAAAGACACTGGGGCAGTTGTTCTGCGACGGCTCGGCTCGCCAGATCATCGACATGCTGATCTCGGAAATGCAGGACAGGGGCGTGGAGCTGGCACTGTCGACCAGGGTTGAGGACGTCCGCAAGACCGAGGAGGGGTTTGTGCTCACCCTCTCCACGGGCACGGTCACTTGCCAGTCCGTTGTCGTGGCCTGCGGCGGCAAGTCGATCCCCAAGATGGGGGCGACCGGCTTCGGCTATGAGCTTGCCGAACGGTTCGGCCTTGCCGTTGTCGAAACGCGGCCGGCGCTGGTGCCACTGACCTTCGATGCAAACATGCTCGAGCGCCTGGCGCCCCTGGCCGGCAACGCCGTGGACGCGGAAGTCGCCTGCGGCAAGACGCGGTTTTCCGAAGCGATGCTGTTCACGCATCGCGGTGTCAGCGGACCGTCCATCCTGCAGATCTCTTCCTATTGGCGCGAGGGCGATGAAATCTGCATTGCCATGCTGCCGGGAGTTGATGTGGCGGAAATCATTCGTATCGCCAAGCGCGGCAATGGACGGCAAGCGGTGCAGACCGTGCTGGCAAATCATCTGCCGAAGCGGCTGGCGCAGTCGATAGCCGAGCGAACCGGGATCGACGGCAACCTCGCCGATCTTTCCGATGCCCAGATCAAAACCGTCGCCGCTGCGGTCAATGACTGGCGCATCAAGCCTGCCGGTTCAGAGGGCTACCGCACCGCCGAAGTGACACTGGGCGGCGTCGACACCAACGGATTGGAGCAGAAAACGATGCAGGCGAAATCCGTGCCGGGCCTGTTCTTCATCGGCGAAGCCGTCGATGTCACGGGTTGGCTGGGTGGCTATAATTTCCAGTGGGCGTGGTCGTCGGGCTGGGTGGCGGGGCAGGCGGCTTAGGGTCGAAAGCGCCGATCCACGACCGGCTTCATAGTCTTACTTCTGCGCCTTCGCCCGAGTAACCGCCGGCGCTTTCTTCTTCTTTTTGGCCTGGTTGTAGTCGATCGCGGCACGGACGAGGTCTTTCAGGGCACGCTCATCGAGCTTATCGCCCTCAAGGATATCGATTGCCCGCCACACCTTGCCGCCAAAACCGTTGTTGAACAGCTTGTCGGGGTCCGGCAGGCTCGCGCCGTGGGAAAAGGTGAGCTTCACCTTGTCCTTGTGGGCGTTGCCGACCACGATGTTCCCGTCGAGGCACCATACCGGGCTGCCCATCCACTTCCACTCCTCGACGATGTCCGGGTCGGCTGCAAGGATGGTCTTGCGGATGCCAGCGAGCATCTCGGCGCGCCAGTCCGTGAGGCCGGCGATCAGCTGGTCGATCTGTTCGGATGGGTTCATTGGGTGCCTTCCTATGCCTCGACGCGTTTCAACCGCCGCCCGTTACCAGCGCGCCAGCTGGGTGATCTGAACGAGGTTGCCGCAGCTGTCGTTCAGCTGGGCGATGGTCGAACCGGTCACCTCGGTCGGCGGCTTGATAAACGCGCCACCCTTCGCCTTGATGCGCTCATAGTCGCCCTTGACGTCGTCGGTGAAGAACATGACCGCGGGCTGACCCTGCTTGAAGATGGCTTCCTGATAGGCTTTGGCGGCCGGGTTGTCGTTGAGCGCGAGCTGCAGCTCCGTTCCATCAGGCTCTTCAGCTGAGGCCACGGTCAGCCAGCGATAGGGCCCGTTGCTGAAATCGGCCTTCTTGGTGAAGCCCAGCACGTCGGTGTAGAAGCGCAGCGCGTTTTCCTGGTTGTCCACATACACGCTGGTTAGCTTGATCTTCATCGCACTTTCTCCTCTGTCGTATTCTTGCCTCTGTGACCGCTACGGAATCCAGCCGGGCAGGGCAGCGGCCTGCTTGATCCAGTCCGCCATTTGCGCCTCGTCGAACGCATCGTCTTCGCGGATGTCGATCCAGCGAACGTCCTTGCTTTTCGCCGTGCCGCCGGGTGGAATCGGCTGCAACGACATGCCTCTGAAGAAGGTTACCTTCACGTAGTGGGTGAAGACATGAAACGACACGAACCAGCCTTGACCCTCGATGCCGTAGAACGGCGAGTTCCATCGCACGGCCTTGCGAACGTCAGGCACGTTGCGCACGGTGAGCGCGTCGAGACGCTCGCCGAGACCACGCTTCCGGCCCGGCATTGCAGCGATGTAGGCCTGCACCAGGGCGTCGCCGTCGCCCTTGGCGATTTGCGGGTTGCCGCCCGAAAGCAGGACCGGCGCAGCCTTGGCCGTGGTCGATTGTCCCTGCGCCTTGGCCATTCTGCCCACTCCTATCCGCCGGCACGCTGCGCGCCGCGCCCCTTGGCGGCATAGGGCAGCACGAACATGTAAAGGCCGCTGAACAGCAGCAGGAAGAGCGGCAAGAGCGGCGAGTAGACCACCCAGGCGGGAGGCTGCCCAAATGCCATGGTGGCGAAGTTGGCGATGACGGTCACCGTAAAGATGATCGACAGCCAGCGATGAATTTGCCGGATCCACTTGTTCCAGTCCAATGGCACCTCCTGTCAAAAAGAGCCGAAGCGGACCAGCAATCCGCTTGCCGGCGGTTTCAATCCAGCCGCGCCAGGACGTCCTCCAGGGCAGTAAGGAACCTTTGCCAGCCGACCGTGGCGCCGCGGAAATATGGCTGTTGATCCGGCCGGAAGCCCGTCTGCTCCATGCGCAGATGGGTTCCCGTGCTCGTAGCGGTGAGCGTCCAGGTGACGACGCTCTCGAGATCCTTGGTGTCCCAGGTGTAGGACAGTGTCTTGTTGGGCTCGACCGTCTGGACCTGGCAGTCGACGCCGCCCCAGTCCGCGCTGAGATTGAAACGGTGGTCCACGACTGGCTTGAAGTTGTTCTTCATCAGCCACTCCTCGATCAGATGCGGTTGGGTGAGGGCACGCCAGATCTTCTCCGGCGGATAGGGGATTTCACGTTCGACGATGACGGAGCGCGTTTCGGTCGCAGTGTTGATCATTGGTCCATTCTTTTGAGCAAATTCTCGAGGTCGTCGAACCGGCTTTGCCAGAACGCGTTCATCTGGTTCGTCCAGTCGGTCAGGGGAGAAAGCGCTGCGAGCTGGGCGCTATAATGGGTCTGCCGTCCCTCATGGCGGTCGCGCACCAGTCCGGCCTGCCGGAGCACGCCGAGATGCTTCGACACCGCTGGCTGCGAGACACCCGACTGAGCTGTCAAAGCGCCAACCGTCTGCTCGCCTTGCCGGCACAGGCGCTCGAAGATCGCGCGACGCGTCGGATCGGAGAGCGTTCTGAACAGGACATCGTGAGCGTTGGTCATTTGGGATTGATAACCCGGTGGCTATTGATTGACATATAACCGCCGAGATATGTATGTGTCAAGCGGGAGCGTGGGTGGTCACGATCCGGCCGTTTTCAAAAAAATCTTCCCATTGTCCCAAGGATTAGCCATTAGCCTTCGTCCAACAGGCAAATGATGGCGATGATGCTGGATGAAAGCGAAGCCTCCGACGCCGAACTGATCGGACGGGCGAAGGGCGGAGACAGGGGGGCCTTCAGCACATTGCTGGAGCGTCACTACGACTTCGTCTATCGCGCCGCCTATCGCTGGTGCGGCCGGAAGGCCGATGCCGAAGACATCGCCCAGGAAGTCTGTGTGCGATTAGGCAAGGCGATCCGCGACTATCGCGGCGGCGCCGCCTTCACGACATGGCTCTATTCCGTGACGATGAACGCCGCGCGCGACATGATGCGAAAGACCGCGCGCGAGACGGTCAAGACCGAGGCCTATGGCGTCCATGCGCTGATCTCGGGCGAGGCGTCAGTCGAACCAGAAGACCCGGCCGAAGCGCTGTGGGCGGCGGTTCGGCAATTGCCGGACAAGCAACGCGACGCCGTGCTGCTGGTCTATGGCGAGGGCCTGAGCCACGCGGCCGCCGCCGAGGCGATGGCGATCTCGGAGACGACGGTTTCCTGGCACATCCATGAAGCGAAGAAACGGCTGAAGACGCTGATGCGCTCGGCCGGGGAAGTGTGACCATGGTCGACGACAACGAACTCAACAGACTGCGCGATATCGCGGCACCGGCGCCCGCTCAGGATGCCAAGGCACGTGCTTTCGAAGCTGCTCTGCGCGCATACGATCAGGAAAATATTTCTGCCGTCACCCAAGGATCGGTCGGCGGGCTTCGTCTCACAGAGCGAGCACAAGAGCTCTGGAGCGAGATCATGCAAAAGAAACTCATTGCCACGCCGGCTCTTGCCGGGCTTGTCGCCCTGCCGATCGCCGGATACGCCACCTTCCATTTGCTGAGGGAACAGCCGCCGAAATTCGGTGGCGACGAGAAGATCACCGAGACGCTGGCCGACAAGCCGGCGACCTTGAAGCCGGCTGAGCCGAAGCAAACTCCGACCGGGTTGGAGAAGGACAAGAAGGCCGACGCGGATGTGGAAAGCCGCGACGCCGCCGATGCGCTTGTGGCGCCGGCCTCGCCGCCGAAATCCGAATCGACCATTGCTGGTGGTACGGCACAGCAGGAATCGGCGACGGGCGCTCCCCGCCAGGATGCTGCCGACGCCGGAAAGACGAACGTTGCACCTCCTGCGCCAGCTCCGACGGGCGAGTTTGCGCTGGACGGCTCCATAAGCGCGCCCAGCACCTCTCGGGCCGCCCGCATGCCGGCCGAGTCCAAGCTGATGGTGCAGCCGCCGTCTACCTTGCCGGCCGACCAGATGCAGCCGCAGGAGGAAAACCGCGACCGCGTCGAGGATTTCAAGACCAATCCGGTGCATGCAGCACTTGAGGACCCGGTCTCGACCTTCTCGATCGACGTCGACACGGCCTCCTATTCCTTCGTGCGCAGCTCGCTGAAGCAGGGCACCCTGCCGCAGGCCGATACGGTGCGCGTCGAGGAGATGATCAACTACTTCCCCTATGACTGGAAGGGCCCGGAGTCGGCCTCGACGCCGTTCAACTCGACCGTCAGCGTGATGCCGACGCCGTGGAACACGCAGACCAGGCTGATGCACGTCGCCATCAAGGGGTTTGACGTCAAGCCGACCGAGCAGCCGAAGGCCAATCTGGTGTTCCTGATCGATGTCTCGGGCTCGATGGACGAGCCCGACAAGCTGCCGCTGCTCAAATCGGCTTTCCGGCTGCTGGTCAGCAAGCTGAAGGCGGACGACACCATCTCGATCGTCACCTATGCGGGTGATGCCGGCACAGTCCTGGAGCCGACCAAGGCGTCCGAAAAGGACAAGATTCTCAGTGCCATCGACAATTTGACGCCTGGCGGCAGCACAGCCGGCGAGGCGGGCATCAAGGAAGCCTACAGGCTGGCGCAAAAATCCTTCGTCAAGGATGGCGTCAACCGGGTGATGCTTGCCACTGACGGCGACTTCAATGTCGGCCAGAGCGACGATGATGATCTGAAGCGGCTGATCGAAAAGGAGCGCAAGACCGGTGTCTTCCTGTCGGTGTTCGGCTTCGGCCGGGGCAATCTGAACGACCAGATGATGCAGACCATCGCCCAGAATGGCAACGGCACCGCCGCCTATATCGACACGCTGGCCGAAGCTGAAAAGGTGCTTGTCGAGGATGCCTCCTCGACACTGTTCACCATTGCCAAGGACGTGAAGATCCAGGTCGAGTTCAACCCGAACAAGGTCTCGGAATATCGCCTGATTGGCTACGAGACCCGCGCCTTGAACCGCGAGGATTTCAACAATGACCGCGTCGATGCCGGCGATATCGGTTCGGGCCACTCGGTCACCGCGATCTACGAGATCACGCCCAAGGGCAGCGGTGGCGAGCAGATCGATCCGCTGCGTTATGGCCAGGCGTCGGTGGACAATGGCGGCGTCGCCAATGCGGACGAATATGCCTTCGTCAAGATCCGCTACAAGCTGCCGAATGAAGACGTCTCGAAGCTGATCACCACGCCGGTGACCTCGGCCAACGAGATTTCGTCCTTCGACCAGGCCAGCACCGACCAGCGTTTCTCCGTCGCCGTTGCTGCCTTCGGCCAGAAGCTGCGCGACGAGGATGCGACCGCGAAGTTCGGTTACGACAAGATCATGGAGATTGCCACTGCCGCTCGAGGAGCCGACCCGTTTGGGTACAGGTCCGAGTTCCTCTCGCTTGTGCGCCTTGCCTCGGCGCTGGGCGGTAACCGGTAGTGGTGATGACGGCCGGTTTCTTTCAGATGGGATCGTTCTGATACGGGAAACCGACCAACGGGCGGGTGAGGCAGGCCGGCGAGGGAAACCTTGCCGGCCTTTTTTTCGGAGAATTTTCCGGGTCGTTAAATTGCACGGCATTTCCGGTACCGGATCGCAACTCCCTCTTGCTACACGGGACAGGTGTACTGGGCTTGAGGGAGCCGAAATTGCAGATCAGGACTATCGCCAACTCGATACCGCCGGCACGAGACCTTCCAGCTCAAGGGCCAGCCGCTTCGTCGGCACCGTCGGCGGAATCCAGGCGTATCAGCGACAATGTCACCGCTGCCCGCAACACCGCCATGTCGGCACTGACCAACGACCGCTTCCGCATCATGCTGGAGCAGATAACCGATCCGGTTTCATCTGGCGCGCTGATGACGATGAGCGGCGACAATGTGGTCGACTTCAAGTCGGCGCAGTCGAGCTACGCCGACAACAGCGAATAATCGAAGACTGATAAGGTCAGGCGCGGCTGCGGCGGCGCTCGCGGCGGGCTTCACTGGTCTCGGCGGTGTTTTCCGTCGCCACCTTGTTGCGCATCGGACCGATGCGCTCGACAATTGCGGCAACCGTCGGACGATCCGCCTTGGTGTGCGCATCGAGCGCCTTGCGCATGGCGGCCAGATGCTGGAACGAGGTGCCGCAGCAGCCGCCGATAATTTTGGCGCCGCCGTCGACAGCGAGGCGCACATAATCGGCCATCAGTTCGGGTGTGCCGGAATAATGGATTTCGGTGCCGCGGAATTCAGGAATGCCGCAATTGCCCTTGACGATCACCGTCGCCTCCGGCTTCGCCTCGGTCATGTCGAGCAGCGAGGCCAAGATGTCGGACGCGCCGACGCCGCAATTGGCACCAACGCCGAGCGGCGCTTGCGAAAGTCCGTCGGTGACGCCGTGGATATCCTTCGGCAGCAGGCCCATCATGGTGCGGCCGGCGGTGTCGAAGGAACCGGTGTAGGTGTAGGGCAGGCCGACGCGAATGGCAGCCTCGGCGGCGGCGCGGATCTCGTCGGGAGCCGACATCGTCTCGATCCAGGCGACTTCGGCGCCGCCTTCCTTGAGGCCCTCGATCTGCTCGGCGAAGGCATCGACCGCCTCGTCATAGGTCATGGCGCCAAGCGGCACCAGCAATTCGCCGGTCGGGCCGACCGAGCCGGCGACGATCACCTTGCGGCCCGCTCTGTCGGCGACAGCGCGTGCGAGCTCGGCGGCGCGCTTGTTCAGCGCATGCACGCGATCCTGCGCATGGTGAAGCTTCAAGCGGTGACGGGTGCCGCCGAACGAGTTGGTGAGGATGATGTCGGCGCCGGCATCGACGAAATTCTGGTGCAGGCTGGTGATGGTGTCGGGCGCCGTTTCGTTCAGCAGCTCGGGTGCCTCGCCGGCCTCCAGACCCATGGCGAACAAATTGGTGCCGGTGGCACCATCGGCCAGCAGCACGCCCTTTTCAGCCAGCAGCGCATCGATCGGGTTGGTGGTCGTCATCGGATTGGCTTTCATGTTTCGAAGTCGAATAAGGATATAAAGAAGTCTTTATGTGTAGTCAATGATTTTGCAGCGATGTCGGCACCAGGATCGGAGGCCGTTCCTCATTGTGTCGAGGTGATCTCGACATGGATTTCGGTGCAGATCCCGCCATTGGTTGGATAATAGTCAACCGAGCAGGCGGTGACCACCAGCAGGAGATTCTGCTCGGTGCGCAACGTCACATAGCCGCCCGGCGGGTTGATCGACGCGGAGACCGATGCGGCGCGGGTCTGGCATGACCTGTCCTTCAAAAAATGGAAATGCCGTGGCCGGGACTAATTTAGTTCGCGAGCTTGGCGCGAAGTGCTTCGGCATATAGGGCCACAGCACCTTTGTGGTGCCGCCGCAGGAAGGCGGATTGGTCGAGCCGCCAGAGCCGCTCGATTTCGCCGGCGAACGCCGGATTGGTGGTAGTGCCATAGCCCGCGCCTGGATAGACGACGATCTCGCCGGCGTAGAGACGATGATCGGTGACCAGGAAGTCGATGCGGATGTAGTCGAGATTGCCGGCGATGGCAGGGGCAATCGATATCGCCTGGCGGACATAGTCCAGAAGCCGCGCATTGACGGGCACGGCCTGATCCTCGCGGGGATAGTCCGGATCGCGCCCGGGCAATGGATTGGCTTCCCGATCCAAAAGCAGCGAACGCCGCGCGGCCTTATCCTCGACCCAGGCATGCGTGACCACGCCGCCGCAAACATGCACCTTGATGTCGGTTGCGATCCTTGTGCCGGACAGCGCCAGCCGCTCTTCCACGAAAACGGTGCGAACGACAGGCCAATAGGCCCATTCGCCATCGCGGCGGCCATAACGTTTTCTCAGCCAGTGCCTCACCTTGGCGATGATGTGGCCGCGATTGGGGTCGCCGCCGGCAACGAATATGTTCATCGCGCAGCCGTGGTTTGTCTTGACGATGACATCGCCGGCCAGCAGATCGAGAGGAATGTCGGCAGGGTCGCGCCCTGACCAGAGCGTCCGTGGCAAGGCAAGTTCGGGGCAGGCGCTGCTTATATGAGCCTTGGCAGCAAGCTTGTCGGTCAGTGTTACGAACAGTGGATTGCGGTCGAGGATTTTTCGCCAGAGCAACATTTCATGGTATGTTTCGGGCGCGGCCGGATTGGGCAGATAGCCGAGTTTTTTCACGAACCGCACTGTAAGCGCGGGATGGCGAACGGTCAGCAACAAGCGTGCAACCGACAGAATAATGCGTCCTGTCCAGGAAAAATTGGCCTTGGCCGTCATCAGGGATACCCGGCCGTTGTTGGCTGAGTCCGATCCGGGCAGATCGCCGGTCAGATATATCCCATTCCGTATCGCGATTTGTTGTTTTCGTAAAAGGTTTTGCAGGCGTCGCGGCGTTGGATTTGCGTGAATTGTCGATCCAGTCCGCGATCGCGGCTCGAGGATCGGAGAAGGCCAGCCTCGGAACAAGAAGCCAAGGCCGGTCTTCTCGTTGGCAGTCTGGTGTGCTTAGTAGGTCTTCTTCATCGTCTTCTTCACGTGGTGATGATGATGGTGGTGGTGATGGCGGACGTGGTGGTGATGACGATGATGATGACGATGATGCTTGGCCATCGGAGCCGCATCCGCGCTCGTTGCGCCGATCACCGGCACCGTGAAAGCCAGCGCAACTGCAAGCCCGAGGGCTGAGAGGAGGGACTTCTTCATGGATCGTTTCCTTTCTTTCGCGGCCGTCTATGAATCGGGGCGATAGCCCGACCGCCGCGGATGGGATTACGCTCCCGATTTTTTTCGTCAGTATTTCCCGATTGTAGAATTTTGTTTCTGGACTGTTTCTGAGGAATCCGGGCTGCCACCACCATCCGCGGCAAGATCGAAGGGCGGCGACTTGGCCGCCCTGTTCGACTACATCGGCGGAACGACACCATTGTTTCCGACCACGACGCGACTGCTGCTCAGCGTGCCGTTACTGGCCCGCTGAGCGGTAACGAAGACCGTAGCGCCCGGCTTGAGGTCGGTCGGCGTGGCCGGCGCGAAGGTGACGACAGGCGTGTTGTCGGGGATCGAAATCTTCTTGGTCTGGCCATTGTCATAGGTCAGCGTGACCGCTCGACCGCTTACATCGGTGACGTCGGCGACGGTGCCGTTGGTCATCCGGCTGTTTGGCTGCAGGTCCCAGGGACGGTCACCTTCGCCAGTGCCTTTCAGCGCGGCCGGGAAAACCACCACCTCCAGGGCACCGCTGCCGCCATCCGCTTTCGACACGGAGGCGATGCCGAGGAAATCGCCCTGCTTGATGTCCTTTACGGATGCGTTGGCGACGCCTGAGATCTTCCAGTCGGCATTAAGCTTGATTGCCGAAGTATCGCCCTGGCGGGTTTTCACGGTGAGCAGCGATGGCTCGAAACTGACCACGGTGCCGCGCACGCGCTGCGCGTCCGCCGCTTGAGCGCTGCCCATACCGGCGACGGAAAGGCTGGAGACCGTGCCGAGCACGATTATGATTGTCTTCAAGTTCATTGCAGAGGTCCTTCCGGGAACGAGCTGGCTGGAACCGAATGGTTTTCACGCCAGCGACTCGGAGATAACGAACGGGCGCGGCGAAACTGCCGGCAAAAGGCCGATCGGGCCTTCAAAACAACTTGATCGCGACGTGTGCACGAGAGGGCCGCGAGGCACCCGGTTCACGATCCCGTGACGGTCCGTTTGGCTCTTGGCAAATCGCTGCCGAGCGGGCATCTTCCCGATCGTCTCAGGCAACACTCCTCATTTGATCAAACTCTTTCAGTCATGGAGTTGCCAATGCCCCATAATGCAAAAAGCGAAGCCCTCTCCGAACCGGCAACCAACGGGAGCGGGCCAGATTACAGCACCCTCAGAGCGATGCGGGAGGCCCGCGGCTACAGCGTGGAAAAGCTGTCCCTGACATGCGGACTGTCGGTCGACGAGATTGAGGATATCGAGAACGGCAGGATAACGGATCCGTCGAAGCTGCGTCGTATTGTGTCCGCGCTTCGACTTTCCCAGGAGGCTCTGATCAGCCCTGTGCCGACGCCGGCGGCGCAAGGTCGATCCCTGGCATAGATCCGCGCCAAGCATTCTAGAGCTAGAGAAACCCGCCAAGGCCCCTTGGCGGGTTTCCTCGTACCTGCCGCAGCGTTCCGCTTCAGCCTGGCGCTTGCCGATTTCTATGTCGCACGTCCTTATACGCGCGGCGGCCTTGGCTGCCGGACCGCAATCCGCCGTCCTTCACGGTTTTGAACCATGGGTTTTCGACATGAGCCTGGACTCCGTTCGTGCCTTCTTCGCCGCCCACGCACCCGACATCGATGTCATCGTCACGCAGGCGAGCTCGGCCACGGTGACCCTGGCGGCTGAGGCGCATGGCGTGCTGCCGGCGCAGATCGCCAAGACGATCTGCCTGCGCGTCGGCGACCGCACCATGCTGGTGGTGACCAGCGGCATCGCCAGGCTGGACAACCGCAAGTTCAAGGACCAGTTCGGCGGCAAGCCGCGCATGCTCGACGCCGCCGAGGTTGTCGAGGCGACGAGCCATCCGGTCGGCGGTGTCTGCCCGTTCGGCCTGCCGGCGCCGCTGCCGGTCTTCTGCGACGTATCGCTGCGCGAATTCGAAGAGGTGGTGCCTGCGGCAGGCGCCACCAATGCGGCGGTGAGGATCAGCCCGCAGCGCATGGTTGAGATTACCGGCGCGGAGTGGGTGGATGTCTGCCAAGGGTAAGGTCAGGAACACCCGGAGTTCAAGCAGTAGAGGCCATGGTCTGACATTTTGCCCCGATCCGAGATCTGGCCAATCTGCCCGGGACATCTGGAGAGGCGGACTTCGGGGGAAAGTCCTGCTTTGAATTGGTCGGAGTGGCCGGATTCGAACCGACGACCCCTTGACCCCCAGTCAAGTGGGCGCGACCCGGGTGTCTGGCTCGCATCCTCGTCCACTGCTGGCGCGGTATCCTTCGCGCGAATCCTTTTCGTGTAGCTGAGTCCGGTGCCGGGAACTCCGCTAGGGACGCGGCTACCGGCTGTTCCCGACGTCAGCCCAAAGCCTTTGACTCCGGCCCCGAACACTCAAGCTTTTCCTGTCAACGTTTAGCCTGAGGCCCGGGGCGATCTTGAAGCTGCGACGAAATCGGAAGCTCATCACATTGCTCCCCTTGGACGGCTTTCGGCGGAGCGCCCGCCACATCGCGAACCATCGGCCGCCGTGCTGCCGTCCTTCGGACAGTTCCCCCCGGCTGGGGCGGCATTGGCCGGTCCCCGCAATTGTTGAACGACACCAGCAATGCGCTGCCCGTCGCCCTCGATGTGCGTGTTCTGGCTATTCGGATTGAATGGGTCGACCGTCTGGGCGAGGCTGTTGGCGCGATTGGCGTCGCCGACAGCGAGCGTCACGCCGTCGTAGTGATTGAGATAGTCCGCTGCGCAGCCGCTCAGTGCCAGAACGATGCCAAGGCAAATCGCTAGGTTCCGCTGCATGGCCCCTAGACCGGCGCCGGGTTTATGCCGGCGGCTCTCAGTTCCGCACCAAGCTTCGCTCGAGCTCCACACGCGGCCTTATCGCCGGCAACGCACTTGTTATTCGCGTCTGACCAGTCCAGCAGCGCCGTATTGATCCAGCTGCCAGGTGCGCGCTGGATCCCATAGGGTGTCGGTGGCGCGCCAGCAGCCACGGCTGCAGCAGCCGTAGCGCCTTGGCCATGCGGGGCACGCTTCCATCCGTTTAGGATGAGGCAGTTTTTCATATATTGGTCTTCGGCAGCCAAGTTGCCCAGGGCATTGCCGATCCCGGCGCCTGCAACAAAGCCCGGAGACCCGATGGCAATATAGCCTTGGTCAACCGACCCCTTTTGCATTTCGCACTGAGCATGGGCGACGTCGAAACTGGGCCCGTATCCAATCTGCATGTAATCAGCTTGATTGCTTGTTTGGCAGCCGAATAGCGCTGCGGCGGCACCAAGTGCCACAAATGCATTTATTTTCATCCCCCAGCCCTCCCAAGGCCGAATTAGCATCTCCTAAAGTTGAATTTGGTGCAAGAGTGAAGAACAAATCTGGTAAATTCTGCCAAATTATGCCTGCTGACATTTCGTAGACTTGCCTGCAGCGTCAGATATACCCCGTAATTATCCGTCGCTCCTTGGGGTTGAAGATGCGAGACAGCGAATTGACGGAACGGCCAGGCAAGGGCTGGACTCCATGGGCAAAGGGTCCAGGCGACCACGACATCGAAAAGGTTTGGTGGGCGGCCCGCGTGCTGCATTTTCCCAAGTTGAACGTCTCGACCTGGTTCGACGGTTCGGAAGTCGTCGGCATCTGGCATTGGGGAGATCGCAAAGAGAAATGGACGATGAAGGTCAAGTCGGCCGACTGGCAACCATTGCCGGAGGGCGCGCGAGGCAGAGAAGCAGCGCGACTCGACCTGTTCCGAGAGCGGGGTGCAGAAACGCTGCTAGCTAGTTCAGTTGCGGCCTTCCGGGAAGCGGTTTGCCAAAGGCGGCGCTGGCAACCAAGTTACGGCAAAACCTGTCGAGCGCATGGATGTTTCTGCTACACTTATCCGCGTCGGCGAGCAGATCTTTGTCCACCAGCTTCTTCGAGCGACGATTTCCAAAGAAGACGCTTGATGAGAGCTCGGGGCCGTTCGGGGTGTGCGTCATCGTGTAGGATGCATGCACAAAGTTGTTTCGCGCTTCCGAGACGCTGTCACACCGACCAAGCAGCCACTCTATCTCTAGAAGAAGAGCGTCGGCCGGTTTCTTTGACTGGTCCGGGTTGAATCGAGCGCTGGCTACAGATCGCAGCATTTCGCGCTGCGCTCTATCGTTGCTGTGGCTCTGCCAAGCCGAAAAGGCGATGTGCATGCCGTCCGGTAAATGGCGCATCACAACTGCGAACAATTGGCCCAAGTCGTCCTGGAGCGTACCCCATTCGATGACAATCTTGCCCAGGGCTTTCTGCAACGGGGCAAACAAAGCATCGACGTCGATCGGTTTGTCGCCAAGTGTTACGGTATCGGTTGCCATCGCTTTCGTCCTTCACTCTCGGAAGAAGAGAGTGGTTGTTACCTTCAGTGTTACCCTGTCTGCAAAATGAGTGGAAAATAGAGGTGGACTTCGGGGGCAAGTCCTGCGTTGAATTGGTCGGAGTGGCCGGATTCGAACCGACGACCCCTTGACCCCCAGTCAAGTGCGCTACCGGGCTGCGCTACACTCCGGACCGGTCGCGATGTATCGTGATAACCCCGTGCGGGTCAACCGAATTCCGCGACTTTTATCCCGCTGCGATTGCGGGTGCTGACGAGCGCTGCAAGGCAGGCCGCAACAGCAGCTGGTGGCGGTATTCCAGCGCGATGGCGCCCCAGATCAGGCCGAGCAGCAGGTAGACATGGCGCCAGTGGTCGATGTCGATGAAGGTGCCGAGCCCGATATTGCCGATGAAGGCGACATAGGCGCACAGGAGATAGGGCTGCCACGGCCGGTCGCGCAGCAGGATGCGGAATCCGGCTGCCATCGTCCAGGCGACGAGCGTGAGGAACGACACGAAGCCAAGCCAGCCATAATCCATCAGCATCTTCAGCCAGATGTCGTGGGTGTCTTCACCGAAGATCGTGCCGAAGACCAGCGGGCCGATGCCGAACGGATGCTCCATCGCCATCTGGAAGCCGATGCCGTAGCGGGCGAAGCGGCCGAGGCGGGCGGTGTCGTAGCTCTGCTCGAGATGGGCGCGGTTGGAAAACATCTCCGACACGCCGGGCAACTGCAGGATGACGATCATGGCGACGACCAGCAATGCCAGCGCGGCAATCGTCATCACCACCACGCGCAGGCGGAACATGCCGCTGGCGCTTTGCAGGAACAGGCAGCCGGTGAGCAGGACAGCCGAGACGGCGAACATGCCCCAGGCGCCGCGCGAGAAGGAAAAGAAGATGCCCGCGGTGATGATCAGCAGCGGCACCGCCAGCAGCGGCATGCGCGTGACCGGTCCGGTCAAAAGCAGATAGAGCAGATAGATGCCGGGCAGCACCAGGAACGGTCCGAACACGTTCGGGTCCTGGAAGGCGCCGGCGGCACGGTCGTATTTGGTGAACATTTCGGCGCCCGGAAAGGCGTGGAAATAGCCTGCAATGCCAAGCAGCGAGGTCGCCACGGCGGAAACCACGTAGGCAATGAAGATCAGTCGGTAGAGGCTCGGCTGCACAGCAGTGATCGATGCGAAGAACACCGCGCTGAAGGCGAGAAACAGCGACACGGCGAGATAGAGCGGCGTGTTGGCGAGGTCCGCCATCTGCGTCATGGAGATCATGCCGCCGATGTTCATCGTCACCAGCAGCACCAGGAGCGGCGTGGCCGCGCGGGAAATCCTCAAGCCGAAAAGCGCCCAGATGGCGATCAGCCCGGCCATGTAGAGTTCATAAGGCGCCGGCTCGCTGATGACGAAGCCGGACAGCAGAATGCCGAGGAAGACCGCGCCCGAGGAAATCAGCGCGGTCAGCTTGGCGTTGACCGCAGCCTGCGGCAGCTCGTGGGAAATCGCGGTCAATAGGCGTTTTCCGTGTTCAAGAGCCGGATCGGCGTCAGGAACAGGATCCGCAAATCGAACAGCAGCGACCAGTTCTCGATGTAGTAGAGATCATATTCCGTCCGCATGCGGATCTTCTCGTTGGTGTCCATCTCGCCGCGCCAGCCATTGATCTGCGCCCAGCCGGTGACGCCGGGCTTGACCTTGTGGCGCGCGAAATAGCCGTCGACCACTTCGTTGTAGAGCAGATTGTGCGACTGCGCGGCGATGGCATGCGGGCGTGGACCGACCAACGACAGCGAACCCAAGAGCGAGTTGAAGAACTGCGGCAGCTCGTCGATCGAGGTCTTGCGGATGAAGCGGCCGACGCGGGTGACGCGCGGGTCGTTCTTGGTCACCGTCTGCTTGGCGGTCGGGTCGGCCTTGTCCGTATACATCGAGCGGAACTTGTAGACCTCGATGATCTCGTTGTTGAAACCGTGCCGCTTCTGGTGGAACAGCACCGGCCCCTTGCTGTCGAGCTTGATAGCGATCGCGGTCGCCAGCATCACCGGCGAGAACACCACGATGCCGATCAGACTGAAGACGATGTCGAAGGCGCGCTTGGCAACCGAATCCCAGTCGTTGATCGGCTTGTCGAAGATGTCGAGCATCGGCACCGCGCCGATGTAGGAATAGGCGCGCGGGCGAAACTGCAGCGCGTTGGAATGCGCCGACAGCCGGATGTCGACCGGCAGCACCCACAGCTTCTTCAGCAACTGCAGCACGCGCGATTCGGCGGTCAGCGGCAGCGATACGATCAGCATGTCGATGCGGGCGATGCGAGCGAATTCGATCAGTTCCGAAATGGTGCCGAGCTTGGGATAGCCAGCGACGATGGGCGGCGAGCGCTTGTCGCCGCGATCGTCGAAGATGCCGCAGATGCGGATATCGTTGTAGGGCTGTTTTTCGACCGAGCGGATCAGGACTTCCGCCGCCTTGCCGCCGCCGACGATCACGGCGCGCCGCTCCATGCGGCCATCACGCGCCCAGGCCCGGATCAGCTTCGACATCACCAGCCTGAGGCCGAAGATGAGAACGAAGCCGATGACGAACCACGTGCCGAACAAAAGGCGCGAATAGTCTTCCGACATCTTCGTGGCGAACGCGGTCAACGCCATCAGCGCGAAGGCGCCAGCCCAGGCCAGCAGGATGCGGCTGAAATTGGCGATGGGCCGCATCAGGGCGACGATCTGGTAGCAGTCGGTGACGTCGAGCAGCACCACGGCAAGGAACGACGCGGCCGCGATCGTCAGCGGATATTGCCAGGCGAGATAGTTGAAGAACCCGACATAATGGAAATAGACGCCGAGCCCGGACAGCAGCAACAACCCGAATTCGACCATGCGCAGGACGCCGCTGACCATGATCGGCGACATGGTATCGCGCCTGTACTGCGAAGCGACCTGGCGGGCGACATCGTTCATGCCGCTTGGCGTGTCGCCATCGGCCGGGCCGTCGAATTTACGCACCGCCTCTGGTGAAAAGCGGCGCGCGGGGTCGATCTCGTTCATGGGGCTTTCCGCAAGCTTCCCTTCGGTGAATAGCAAAAGAGAGCTAAGAAACCCTTGAAACAACCCGTGGCTTTGAAACGGCTTGGCCTTTGCGTCTATTTGCCGAGCGCGGCGAAGTAGGCCTTCTCGATGTCGGCGGCCATCACATCGGCGCCGAAGCGCGCCTTGAGGTCGGCGCCATCGGGCATCAGGTCGTGATAGGCGGCGGGGTCGGCCAGCGCCTGGCTCATCTTGTCGGCAAGCTCGACCGGGTCGGGGCGGATCAGGGCAGGGGAACCGGTGCCGAAGATCTCTGGAATGCCGCCGACCGCGGTTGCGATCATCGGCTTTCCCGCGGCAAGCGTTTCCAGCACGATATAGGGCATGGCCTCGGCGCGCGAGGGAACGATGACGAGCGCCGCCAGCGCAAAAGCCTCCCTGGCCGGCATCGGCGGCAGGAAGCGGACATGGCGCTCAATCCCGAGGCGTTTCACTTGCGCGTGGTAACGCGGCAGGTCGTCTCCGTCGCCGACCATCACCGCGGTCAGCGCGCGGCCGAACTGGGGGCCGGCGAGGGCCAGTGCATCGATGAAGATGTCCGGTCCCTTCAGGTCGCGCATCATCCCGATATAGAGCAGATCGGCCGCGTCGGGCTCCGTGACCACCGGTTCGAATTCGGTGGCGCGCAGGCCGTTATAGACCAGGGCGTTGGGAATGGGCGGCTCGCCGACCTTCCTGCGATATGTTCGCCGTTCATAGTCGGAGACAAACAGCAGGTAGTCGGTGAAGCGGGCCATGAAGCGCTCGAGCGCGAAGAACAGCTTTCCGGTGGTCGTGTTCTCGTCATAGTGGAGAGAGCCACCATGCGGTGAATAAAGGCGGGCTACGCGAGACCTTGATACCCGCAACAATGAGCCGAACAGACGGGCATAAGCGCCACCCTTGGCGCCGTGCCCGTGCAACACGTCCGGCCGCAATTCCTTGATGATCCTGTAAGTGCGCCAGGCCGAGGCAAGGTCGCCCGGGCCGACATGGCGCTGCATCGGCGTGCGATGGATGCCGAGCGCCAGCATGTCCTGCATCTGCTCGAACAGATGTTCCTCGAACTCGCCGCCGGTGGTCGAATCGCAGACGATACCGACGGAATGCCCGGCCGCGACCTGCGCCTCGGTCAGATCGCGCACATGCCGGAAAATTCCTCCGACGGGTGAACGAAAGCAATGGACGATCCTGAGTGTGTCCGCCACTTGGTATCTGTCAGAACAGACGTTCGCGGACGTAGACGGTATCGCCGGGCAGCAGCGGGTCAGAGGTGACCACGCGGCCGGTCATCACCTTGCCGTTGATGTCGCGGGTGATGTCGACGCTTTCCTGATTGGCGCGCGGCGAGAAACCGCCGGCAATGGCGATTGCCTTCTGCACCGTCAGGCCGGGGACGTAAGAGTATTGCCCCGCGGCTCCGACTTCGCCCATGACGAAGATCGGCCGGTAGCGGTCGATCTCGACCGAGACGTCGGGATCGCGCAGGTAGCCTTGCCGCAATTTGTCGGCGATTGCCTTTTCCATCTGCTGCGCGGTGTGGCCGCGCGCCGGTATGGCGCCGACAAGCGGGAAGGAGAGGTAGCCGGACTGGTCGACGCTGTAGGTGTTGGTCAGCCCGTCCTGCTCGAACACGGTGACGCGGACGCGGTCGCCGGCGCCAAGACGATAGGGCTGATCGAGCACCTCATGGAAGGCTGCCGGCGTCGGCCGGTAACTGGAACAGCCAGCAAGCATCGATACGGCAAGCAGAGCGCGAAACAGGGAAGCAGTGCTTTTCATGACCGGACAGGTACCTTCGACTGGCCGCTGCAGCGTCGCAGCAAACATCAGGGATCGAGGCCCGTTATCATCCTGTTAGGGTTAATGGCCGGTAAAGGGAGCGGCCGACACGCGGCGCATCGACAAGAGTTTTACGATTTTTGGCGGTTTTGTTTATCGCCCGCCAGTAAACCCTAACGGGAACTTACCGCGATCTTAACGGCTGAGTTACCATAGTTGTTTACGGTACGTGCTGACCCAGTATCGGAGTAGGGATGCATGTCCGTTCAGTCCGCGGCCGCAGATGTCGACGTCGATCTCAGGCAGCTCTTCGCCAGCCTAGCGAGGAACTGGCTGCGCATAGTCGTCGTCGTCCTGGTGGTGACGGGGCTGGCGTTCGCCTTCGCTTCGCTGGCGACTCGGCACTATAAGGCCGAGACGCAGGTGGAGATCGCTCCGCGTGAATCCGTCTATACGCGGCCGGCCAGCAACAACAACGACACCGACAAGCCAATTCTCGACGAACAAGGCGTCGCCACCCAGGTCCAGATAATTTCCTCCAACGAAATCCTCAAGCAGGTCGCGCAAAAGCTTGGTCTGGAAAAGCTGCCCGAGTTCGACGAAGCGCTCGATATGTCGCCGTTGAGCCGTGCTCTGGTTCTAGTTGGCCTGAAAAGCGACCCGATGGAAATTCCGACGGAAGAGCGCGTCCTCAAGAAAATGCACGAGAAGCTCAACGTCTATGGCGTCGAGAAGACCCGCATCATTGCTATCGAGTTCTCATCGGAAGATCCCAAGCTGGCGGCCGCCATACCGGACGCCATTGCCGCCGCCTATATAGCGGGGCAAGGGGCGGCCAAGCTGGAATCGAACAACGCTGCCGCCGACTTTCTGGCGCCGGAGATCGCCGATCTGCAGCAGCAGGTCAAAACCGCCGAGGCGAAAGTCGCCGCCTACCGCTCACAGTCCGATCTTCTGATGGGTGGCAACAATTCGGTGCTGGCCACCCAGCAGCTTTCGGAGCTGTCGAGCGAACTGTCGAAAGTGCGCGCCAATCGCGCCGCGGCCGAAGCGACAGCCGACGGCGTGCGCAGGGCGCTGCAGAATGGCGGTTCGCTGGATGCCGTGCCGGAGGTTTTGTCATCGGATCTGATCCAGCGTTTGCGCGAGCGCCAGGTCGAATTGCGCTCCAACATCGCCGATCTGTCGACGACGCTGCTTGGCAATCATCCGCGTATTCGCGCGCTGAAATCGCAACTGGCCGATCTCGACGTGCAGATCCGTAGCGAGGCCCAGAAGATCATGAAAGGCCTGTTGATGCAGGCCGAGACGGCAAAGGCCCGCGAGAACCAGCTTGTCGCCGACGTCAACACGTTGAAGGCGGCTTCGGCGCAGGCCGGTGAGCAGCAGGTCGATCTCGACGCGCTGCAGCGCGACGCGACTGCCAAACGGCAGCAACTCGAACTGTATCTGACCAACTACCGCGAAGCGGCTTCGCGCCAGGATCGCAACTATCTGCCGGTCGACGCCCGGATCGCCTCAAAAGCGTCGGTTCCCTCCGAGGCCTATTTCCCGAAGGTCGGGCCGATCGTTGGCGCCGCTTTCGCCGCATCGCTGCTGATCATGGCTATCGTGACGCTGCTGCGGGAGCTGTTTTCAGGCCGCGCGATGCGGCCGGCGACCGGTTCCCGCTTCGAGCGGATCGATGAGGTCGCAATGCCACATGTCGCGCAGGCACCTGATAGGGTCGCAATGCCGGCTGTCCGCGCGGAACCCGCGATCCCTCAGGATTCCGTCGTTCGCCAGGAAATGGGGGACCGTCTGGTTGAAGCGGAGGCCGAGCTCCACACGGCCACGATGCCCTATAGGGCCGAGGCGACTGATAGGGGTGCGATGCCCGATGCGGCGACCACCGAGCAGACGGTTGCCGAGCCCGAACCGGTGCGTTCCACTCTGGGCGAGATCGACATCGAGAAGGCCGCCGAAAAGCTGATCGCCAGCGGTGCGGCGCGCGCCATATTCGTCTCGCCGGAGGGCGACGAGGCGGCGGCATCGGCGATCCTGGTGGCCCGCGAGGTCGCGGACGGCGGCCTGCGCGTGCTGTTGCTGGACCTGACCGCTTCGGGGGCGGCCTCGCGGCCGATGCTGGACAGCGGGCTTTTCCCCGGCATCACCAATCTGCTCGCTTCGGAAGCGCAGTTCAGCGACGTCATCCACGCCGATCTCTATTCGGACTGTCACGTCATTCCGGTCGGCACCGCCGATCCGGTCCGCGCCATGCGCGCCGCCGACCGGCTGCCGATCATCATGCAGTCGCTGACAACGGCCTATGATCTGGTCGTGGTCGAATGCGGACCGGCCGACGCGCAAGGCATCAGCCGTCTGGCCGGCGATGCCACCGAGGTCTTTCTCTCCATGCTGGAGCCGGACGACGAGGTGACGCAGGCCGCGGTCAGGCTGATCGAGAATGGTTATCCCGACCTGACGCTGGTGACGCCGCTCGGCCACGAACCGCCCGGCAATCCGGTGCCGGGACGGCGCACAGCCGCCGCCTGAGAGAGCCGCGGATCGCTTGGCGGAGGCCCGTTCGGGCGGCGTCTGATCTCTATCCCAGTTCCAGGGTCGTTACGCCGAACAGCCGCTGCGGCCCAAGCTTCGGAGCCGGGCCCTTGTACATGCGGGTGGTGGCGAAGGTCGGCGCAAAGCCGCCCGACTCGAGTGCGGCTATGAAACCGATATTATCGGCGGGGACGTCGATATGCAGGTCGCCGCTCCCGCAGGTACCAGCCAGTCCATCCAGCAATTGCAGGGCGATTTTCAGGTCGTCGGCAAACAGCGGGCCGATCTTGAAGCCGGAACGGCACGGCCGCGCCACGGCGTAGCCGGTGGTGCCGCGTGAACTGATCGCCGCCAGCCCGTGATGCGGTGCCTGCAGCCATCGATGCAGGAACGCCCGCCGCGGTCCCGGAAAACAATGCGTGTCATAGGCGATGATGTCGGGCACGAGCTCAGTCGTCACTGTCCTCAGTCCGTCGGCGTTGACCGCCGGGCCTGCCGTGCGCCCGCTGTAGCGGATGGTCTCGTAAGCCGGCCTGAAGCCCTTGCTCCGGTAATTGGCCTGCTGCTCGGCGACGCCGTCGAGGCCGATAGTGCGGCCGGCAAGTCTCGTCATCCCAGCGTTCCACACCGCCTTGCCGTAGCCTTTGCCGCGCATGTCCGGCCGGCAGATGTAGAGGCCGATGAAACCGAACTCGCTTCCATAGGCCACTGCCGACACTGCGGCGACCATTTCGTTGCCGACAAAGGCGCCGATGAAGCCTTCCGGGTCCGCGGCCTGGAACATCGCCGCGTCTTCAAGGCCTGGGTTCCAGCCTTCTGCGGCCGCCCAGTCGACGAGAACCGCCAGCTCCTGCAGCGACAGTGTGCGGATGGTCGGCTTCATGGCCTTAGCTATCGTCTTCGGCGGGCGCTGCCTGTCCGGCCGCCCTGCGGCGCAGCATCTTGGTCAGCTTCCAGATCGTCGGGCTGTTCTTGATGAAGGCCTTGAGCCCTGTGCCTTGCCGAAGCGCCAGCGCCAGCACGCGGCCCTTCAGGGTCAGCGGTATCAGCACTTCGAAATGCCGGGTTTCGATATCACACCACAGCCGCTTGTAAGGCTCGTCGCCGACCGAGAAATCATAGACCTTGAAACCGGCCTCGCAGGCTTCCTGGATGTTGTCGAAGAACAGGAAATCGCCGGGGCTGGTGTGGCCGAGATCGTCCTCGGCGATCGCGCCGAACTCGCAGATCAGTCGCTTGCCTGAACGGCTCGACCCGGTGATGGCGCGCAGCTTGCCGGCAACCTCGAGCCCGTGCAGCATGAAGGAGGGCTCGTCCTCGGCAAGCGCTTGCGAAAACAGCGCGCGGAAGAAGCCGCGCACCTGCCTGTCGCCGAAGACGTTGGCGATGCCCATCTTGCGGAAGCGGAATTCCTTCATCTCGAAAAAGGCGTCGAGCAGCCTGTTCGCCTCGTCGGCGGTTCTGGCTTCGATGCGGCGATGACTGCCGACGGCTTCGAACTTGCGTGTCTGCGAACGGTGCTTCTTGCGCTTGCGTTTGCCGCTGGCGCGAGAAAGCAGCGCATCGAAGCCGCCGTCGAGGTCAACGGCCAGCGACAGATTGGGGCTGGCAAAATGGTCAAGCGCGCCTAGGGGATTGGCGACGCCGTCGAGATCGGGCAGCAATCGTTCCAGTGCGACGAGATCGATGTCCGGACGTGCCTTGGCGATGGCCGTCAGCATCGCTCGGATGGCCGGAACATCTGATCTGGCCAGCCAGTGCGGATCCGCGGCGACGAAGTTGCCATTGGCGTGGCGGCCACCCATTAAGCGGGCGACGCGGAACGGACCGCTGGCGGTGACCTCCAGGGCCAACGAGAAAACCGGCTTGCCTTCGGTGCTCAGTGTCGCAACGAGCAGATCCGGTCGGACCTCGGCAGCCCAGCTCAGGATCCAGGCAGCACTCTGCGGCGGTGCAAACAGGGCCGAGCGGCAGAACTCGGCATAGGCCACCAGTCCGTCCGTGGACGCCACTGAAATCGACAGGCCGGCATGGTTCCGTGGCAAGGCGCGCGACGACGCCTCGGTCGCCGCAAGCCGATTGCCGTCAAATGACGCTGCAGCGTCAACCATACCTCAATCCTTAGGGCGTATTGATCGCGATTTGGGGGTTCGCGTAGGCGCATTCCGTGCTTGGATCAGCCTAGGCGCAAAAGGTGAATGAATGATCGACGGCGGGGAGGCAATCCGGAAACTGGCGCTGAACGTCGCCCGCTATACCGGTCTCGCACCGCTGGCCAAACCGTTCATCGGCGGCATCGGCGCCATCCTGATGCTGCATCGCGTTACCGCGACGCCGGAAAGGCCCGACAGCGTCAACCGGCATCTCAACATTGCCCCCGGTTTCCTCGATGCCATGATCGCCGACATGAAGGCGCATGGTTATGCCTTTGTCTCCATGGACGAAGCCGTTGAGCGCATCAAGGCAGGCGGCAAGGGCGGCGAGTTTGCCACCATCACCGCCGACGACGCTTATCGCGACAACATGACCGAGGCGCTGCCGGTGCTGGAGAAGCACGGCGCGCCGATCACCATCTATGTAGCGCCGGGGCTGATCAACGGCACGGCCGACCTGTGGTGGGATGTGGTCGAGGATATCGTCAAAGCGCGCGATAGCCTCACTCTGACGCGACCGAATGGTCCCCTGACGATCGATTGCTCGACACCTGCGAAGAAACTGCAGGCCAATGCACGCCTGCACGCCTATCTCACCTCCGAAGTCCGCGAGGAGGACCTGCAGGCGGTGTTGCGCGATCTGGCTCGCTCAAATGGCATCGACGCCGACGGCCCGCGATTGCGCACATTGATGAGCTGGGACGAGATCCGCGGCATGGCCGCGCATCCGCTGGTGACGATCGGCGCCCACACGATCAACCACAGCAATCTGAAGCGGCTTTCCGAAACCGGTGCCCGGCACGAGATCGGCGCCGTGCGCGGCATGTTGCAGGCCGAACTGGGCGAGAAGCCCAGCCATTTCGCCTACCCCTATGGTTATGCCAGCGCTGTCGGCTGCCGCGAGGTGGGCTTTGCCCGCGACGCCGGCTACACCTCCGCCGTGACGACGCGCCACGGTGTGCTGCGTGCCGAGCATGCCGGCTTCCTGCATGCCTTGCCGCGCATTTCAGTCAACGGCCGCTACCAGAGCCTTGCCCATATCCGCACCATGCTGTCGGGCGTGACGACGCCGCTCGCCAATGCCGGCAAGATGGTCGTTACCATCTGATGGGGTCGGGTTCCGCCTAGCGCTTGGTCCGTGGCTCCAGCATCAGCCATTTGATGATGCCCATCGCCGGCAGCACCCAGAGCAGGCCGCTGAGCAGGAAGAACAGGAAATGCACCCACGGGCCGGACTCCGATAGCCGGGCGACAGCGAAGATCGATGCGACCAGCGCATAGATGATGACCAGCGCCACCAGCAGGAACATTCCGATCAGCTTTTTCAGGCGCAGGGGCATGGTTGGTCTCCTGGTCGAGCATGCCGGCAATTCGCACAGGCGGCCCGGCAAGCTCAAGGGCTGTTGCCCCGCATAGGCCTTGACGCGAAGCTGTGCAACCGGTGAGGCGCGGCGCGACGGCGTGCCGCGCCGCATGGCCTTGCCAGCACGGGTGCGATGGTCCACCAATCCGCCAAACCAACCTGCCGGGACAAGATCATGGCTGCCATATCAGCTGCCGCGCCATACGTCGCCCGCGACCGCGACCTGCATAACCGGGCGCTGCTGCGCGGCTGGCTCTATGTGGTGCTTCTGGTGCTGTTTGCGCTGGTGCTGGTCGGCGGCGCCACGAGGCTAACCGATTCCGGCCTGTCGATTACGGAGTGGCAGCCGATCCACGGCGTGATACCGCCGCTCAACGACGCCGAGTGGCAAGAGGAATTCCAGCTCTATCAGCAGATCCCGCAATATGCCGAGCTCAACAAGGGCATGAGCATCGAGGCCTTCAAGTCGATCTTCTGGTGGGAATGGGCGCACCGCATCCTGGCGCGCAGCGTCGGCCTGGTCTTTGCCCTGCCGCTGCTGTTCTTCTGGGCGACGCGCCGCGTCGAGCGCGGCCTGGGACCGAAACTCGTGGGCATTCTCTTGCTCGGCGGCCTGCAGGGCGCCATCGGCTGGTGGATGGTGGCCTCCGGTCTGGTCGACCGGGTCTCCGTCAGCCAGTACCGGCTGGCGACCCATCTGACACTTGCCGCGCTGATCTTCACCGCGACCATGGTGGTCGCGCGCGGACTGGCGCCGCATTCCGAACCCGCCGCCGATCGGTCGACACAGAGGCTCGCTGGCTTCATCGTGCTGCTGGCGCTGATCCAGATCTATCTCGGAGGCCTGGTCGCCGGGCTCGACGCCGGCTTGAGCTACAACACCTGGCCGCTGATGGATGGCAAGATCATCCCTGGCGATCTGCTGATCCTCGAGCCGGCATGGCGCAACTTCTTCGAAAGCCCGAAGACAGTGCAGTTCATCCATCGGCTCGGCGCCTATACGGTGTTCATCGTGGCCTTGTGGCACATGATCGCCACGCGCCGGCGGCTGCCAGGCTCAACGCATGCGCGGCGCGCGACGTTGCTGTTTCTGCTGGTGCTGGTGCAGGCCTCGATCGGCATCGGCACGCTGCTGATGCATGTGCCGCTGCATATGGCGCTGACCCATCAAGCCTTTGCACTGATCGTGCTGGGCTTTGCATCAGCGCATTGGCGCGGCACCAAGGGCGCCTATCCCTTGCCGCACGATATCGCGCTCAGGAGCTGATCCCGAGCCGATCGGCCAATTACATCCAGAATTCGCCAGTTACATCCAAAATTCGTTTGACGATGTCGTCTTCTCGCCGTCGAACTCCGCCTGACGCAACGCTGCGGCGGATGGTGCAGACTGCCCCTGATCGGCCTTGGCTGCCTTGTCGGCGGCCTTGAGCGCATCGAGCTTGGCTTGGGCCACGGCGATATCCTGCTGCACCTGGGCGGCCTTGACCTGATCCTTGATGGCCTTGGCCTGGTCTTCCAAATCCTGAATCTGCTTTTCGAGCGCGGCCTCCTGGGCTGCATTGCTCGACGAACTGGACGAGGAATGCTGGGTTGCCGGTGAGGAACCCGAAATCGCGCTGACCATGACAAATCCCGAAGTGGAGCCGAGACCAGTCAGTAGCCCATTGTGGTGAACAAGCGGTTAGCACCGCGCCGTGCCCCGTGCGATCAGAAGCTTGCCCGCACCGCCCGGATCGCCCCGGCGATCGACAATTCGCGATTCTCCTCGACCGCGTTGCCGTCCTCATGATGCCAGGACGCCGACAGGCACCCATAGGCGATGGCATGATCGAGGATGGCTGGTGGTGTCTGGCCCAGTGTTCTGGCAAAGACTTCCGCCATATGTGCTGTTCGCTCCGGATCGAGGCAAAGTTCATCGCGGTCGAGCGGGTTGTAGAACATGTTCGCGGCGTCGAAGCCGGGGTCGCCGAGAACGCCCTTCGGATCGATCGCCAGCCAGCCGCGCGGCCCGTGCAGGATGTTTTCGTGATGCAGGTCGCCATGCAGGGGCCTGATATCGTGCGGATTGGCCAGCAACCGATCGGCAACGATGGCGGCCTCGACATAGAGGCTGTCATGGCCGGCGTCGCGATCGGATGCGGCTTTCCTGAACAGGCTGGCGAACCGTTCCCTCAGCGGTTGAAGATCGGGCGGGAAGGGGTCTTTCCCAGGCGAAAACAGTTTTGCCATCACGTCGGCCGCAATTGCGGTCGCCGCAAAGTCGCCCTGTTCGTCGAGCACCTGCCGCATAAGAGTTTCACCGGCATATTCGAGCAGCATGCTGTGGCCGTCGCGACCGAGCAGGCGCACCGCGCCTTCGCCGCGCCGCCAGGCGAGGTAATGCTCTCCGCGCAACTCGTCGGCGATATCATCGAAAGGCTGGAGTGCCTTGACGATCGCCGGCGAGCCGTCTTCGCGCAAAACCTTCCAGATGCGGCTCGAAAAGGTCTCGGCAATGAGTTCGGGCGCGCTGACCTTCCAGCGCACCGGAAAGGCTGGCGCGTCCATCAGAGGCCGAGCATCAGGTCCATGTTCTGGACGGCAGCGCCCGAGGCGCCCTTGCCGAGATTGTCATAGACCGCCAGCAGCAGGGCCTGCGCCCGTTTGTCGTTGGCGAAGACATAGACCTTCATCCGGTTGGTGCCGTTGTAGATCTCCGGATCGATCTCCGGCATCCGCTCCGAATGCGCATAGGGCGCCACCTCGACCACGCCGCCCTTGATGGCGGCGAAATGGTCGGCAATTGCCGCATGCAGTTCCGCACCGGTCGGCACATGGTCGAGGCCACCAAGCTGCAACGGCACGACGGTGATCATACCTTGCGCGAAATTCCCGACCGCCGGCTGCATGATCGGATCATGCGACAGCCTGGCATAGGCCCTCAATTCCGGCACGTGCTTGTGCTGCAGGGTAAGGCCGTAGGGCAGGAATTCCGAGGCGTCCTCGCCCTTGGCGACATAGTCCTCGATCATCGGCCGTCCGCCGCCCGAATAGCCCGAAATGCCGTTGACGGTGATCGGGAAATCCGCCGGCAGCAGGCCGGCGGTGACCAGCGGCCGCAGCGTTGCGATCGGTCCTTGCGGCCAGCAGCCGGGGTTGGCGACGCGTTTTGCCGAGGCAATCGTCTTCGCCTGCGTCTTGTCCATCTCGGCGAAACCATACGCCCAGCCTTCCGCCACGCGATGCGCGGTCGACGCATCGATGACCTTGGTGGTGTCGTTGGCGATCAGCGAGACGCTTTCCTTCGCCGCATCGTCGGGCAGGCACAGGATCGCGACATCGGCGGCATTGAGGAGCTCGGCGCGCGCCGCCGTTTCCTTGCGGCGCTCGGCGGGAACCGAGATGATTTCCAGGTCGCCGCGCTCGGCAAGCAGCGCCCGGATCTGCAGGCCGGTGGTGCCGTGTTCGCCGTCGATGAAGATTTTCGGTTTCATGGATTGATCAAATTCCCTGATATTCTAGGACTATATGCCGTTACCGTGGTTCACTGCGGCACCGTTGTGATGGCCGTTGTTCAGCTCTTCAAGCCGTGCCTTTCGCTCCGCCAGCAGGCCGAGATATTGCATGGCCACCATGGAGCCGGCGATCGCCGTTATATCGGCGTGATCATAGGCCGGCGCAACCTCTACGACATCGGCGCCGACAATATCGATCTGGTTGAGCTGGCGCAGCGTCGAAAGGATCTTCGCCGAGGACGGTCCGCCGGCAACCGGCGTGCCGGTTCCCGGCGCATAGGCCGGATCGAGGCAGTCGATGTCGAAGGTGAGATAGGTCTTCTTGCCGCCGGTGCGGTCGACGATGGCGTAGGCGATGTCGGATGCCCGCATCTCCTCGATTTCATGACCGTAGAGGATCTTGATGCCGAACGTGTCGGGCGCATGGGTGCGGATGCCGATCTGGATCGACCGGTCGGGATCGATGATGCCTTCCTTGACGGCGCGGCCGACGAAGGATCCGTGGTCGATGCGCTTGCCGTCGTCCGGCCAGGTATCCTGATGGGCGTCGAATTGCACCAAAGCGAGCGGCCCATGGATGGCGGCATGCGCCTTGAGCAGCGGCCAGGTGACGAAATGGTCGCCGCCGAGCGTCAGCAGGAAGGCGCCGGATTTGAGGATCTTCGCCGCTTCGCGCTCGATCGTGCCGGGCGTCTTCTGGTGGTTGCCCGAGTCGAGCAGGCAATCGCCATAGTCGACGACCGCCAGATGCTCGAACAGATCGCGTGAGAACGGATATTGCGGGTCGTTGTCGAGGATCGCCGAGGCGCGGCGAATCGCCTGCGGCCCGAAGCGGGCGCCGGGCCGGTTGGTGACGGCGGCATCGAAGGGAATACCCCACACCACCGCATCCGCGCCCTTCACGTCCTTGGTGTATTTGCGCCGCATGAACGACAGCGCGCCGGAGTAGGTCGGCTCGAATGCGGCGCCCGTTTTGGAACGGGCGGTGAAGGCGTTGTCGATGTTGTTGTTCGCCATTACGGATCCTCGTTTTTCATCGGGGTGCAACAACTACAGAACCGGCACGGAAGATGCCAGTCACAGCTTGGCGAGACGGAGTGGCGCTGCGCGAGTGCCACGGCAAGACAGGATTTGTATCATCATGACGCAGACGGCATTTCTCAACCCCACGCGTGCCGCGGCGTCGACCCACACCGGTACGATCGCCGGTGAACGCTTCCTGGTCCTTGATTCGTGGCGCGGTATCTGTGCGCTTCTGGTGGCACTGTTTCACTTCCCGACCGGTTCGACGGTTTCGCAAAGCGCCTTCATCGGTTCGTCCTATCTCTTCGTCGATTTCTTCTTCGTTCTGTCCGGTTTCGTCATTGCCAGCAGCTACGGCGATCGGCTCAATCAGCCGGAACAGGTTGCTCGCTTCGCCCTGGTCCGTTTCGGTCGCATCTACCCGCTGCATCTGCTCATGCTTGCCGCCTTTGCCGGCTTCGAGCTGCTGCGCCTGATGTTGCCGCAACTGCATGGCACCGGTGCTGCTCCCTTCACCGGCGGCTTCGACCCTAGGAGTCTGCTTGCCAATCTTCTCCTGCTGCAGGGTGTCGGCTTCGAGGATCAATTGACCTGGAATGCCCCAAGCTGGAGCATTTCGGCCGAGTTCTTCGCCTATCTCCTGTTCGCTGGCGTGGTCTTCGTCGCTGGCGCACGCGCCTGGATATGGTTCGTTGCCGCCGCCGTCACCGCGCCGCTGTTCCTGCTCGGCTTCTCGACCCATCATATGGATGTGTCCTTCGATTTCGGCTTTATCCGCTGCCTGTACGGCTTCTCGCTCGGCGCCTTGCTGGCCTGGTTTCAGCATGATTCCATTGCAGGGGCACGACAGGTCCTCGCCAGAAGCGGCCCACGGATGGACTGGACCCTTGCCGAAATCGTCATGGTGGCCGTCATCGTGCTTTTTGTTTCGCTGGCCGGCGGCAATGATTTCGGCATCGCGGCACCCCTGGTGTTCGCGCTGGCGCTGTTTCTGTTCGCCCATGAAGGCGGCTGGATCAGCGCCTTGCTGAGAGCCCCGGTCATGCTGACGCTCGGCGCGCTGTCCTATTCGATCTACATGGTCCACATCTTCGTCCAGGCGCGCCTGATCAACGTCGCTGGGCTCGTCGAGCGCAAACTCGGCCTCGGCCTGATTGGCGACTTCATGCTGCGCGGCCAGCCTGCCACCGGCTTCGGCGCCGGCTGGACGGGAGCGGTGGCGATCGTCGTCATGCTCGCCGCCACCATCGCCGCATCCTGGATCACCTGGCGTTTCGTCGAGATGCCGGCCATGGCGTGGTTCCGCCGGCTCTCGAAACGCATCTGAGGAGAGCTTTTGCGAGCATGATCCCGAAAAGTGGAAGCCGGTTTTCTCGGACAAACGGAAACCGTTTGTCCAGAGATCATGCTCAAACCAGAAATCCGCTAGCCGGCTTCGTTCACCCAGATGTCACGGGCATCGCCTATCCGGGTTTCGATCCGGCAAGGAGCGATTCTCGATGCGGACCCTTTGGCTGAGCCTTCTGTTTTCCGCGGCCTTGGCGGCTGCCTCTGGCCAAGCCTTGGCCGGCGAAACCCGCGCCAGACAGATCCTCGACCGCTTCGAGCATGCCAACCAGTGGCGCGACCACGTCATGGTGGCCGCGCATCGCGCCGGTAGCATGCAGGCTGGCAAGACGCTTTATGCGGAGAATTCGATTGCCGCTGTGGAAGGTTCGATCGCCATGGGCGCCGAGATCGTCGAGGTCGACATCCGGCGCTCGAAGGACGGTGAGTTCGTCGTCATGCATGACAGCTGGCTCGACCGCACCACGACCTGCAAGGGCGAGGTGGTCAAATACACGCTGGCCGAGCTCAAGACCTGCAGGCTTGTGATTGAGGGCACCGGCGCCGTCACCGACGAGACAGTCTCGACGCTGCGCGAGATGCTCATGGCGACCAGGGACAGGATCCTCATCAATCTCGACAACAAGCTCGAAGTCGGCGACCTCCCAGGCATGATCGCGGTCGCCCGCGACCTCGGCATGGCCGAGCAGGTCATCGTCAAGGAGAACCTGTGGAATTCACAGCGGATTTCCGCGGTCAAGGCCGCCATGGGCGCCATCGGCGGCGGCTTCCAGTTCATGCCCATCATCGCCGACGACGCGGTGCATGATGCCGGTTTCGCCGAGACGGTCGACGGTGCCTTTTCGCCGCGTGCGATCGAGCTGATCAACTGGCGGGCAGGCGCCGAGAAATTGACCGAGACCGGCGGACCACTGTTCAGCACGCGCATGCGCGCGGCCGCGGTGAGGGGCAACTGGCACATCTGGGCCGACACCTACGCCATCGTCAACAAGCCGGGCGGCTTCCTGGCTGGCGGCCGCGGCGACGAACTGGCAGTGCAAGCCAGCCTGCCGCGCGAAAGCTGGGGTTTTTGGGCTGATCGGGGCGCCACCATCATCCAGACCGACGAGCCGAAGGCGGCCATCGACTGGCTGGCGGCGAACGGTTTTCGCGTGCCTTATGCTGATGAGGCGCGGCCGGCTGAGCCGGCGAATACGGCGAGTATCAACTAAGCGGCGGCTGCGGCAGCCAATCTCCCCCACGAGGGGGGAGATTGGCTAGCTTCAAGCCGCCAGCGCCACGCCGTCCAGTTCGCTGAGCACATCCTGTGGCAATTCGAGTTCACCCGCCGCTAGGTTTTCCCTGAGATGCCCGACCGACGATGTGCCGGGGATCAGCAGGATGTTGGGCGCGCGGCGCAGCAGCCAGGCGAGCGCGACCTGCATGGGTGTGGCGCCGAGGCGCGCTGCGACTTTCGACAGGGTGGAAGATTGCAGTGGATTGAAGCCGCCGAGCGGGAAGAACGGCACATAGGCAATGCCGTCGCGGGCAAGGTCGTCGATTAGGGCGTCGTCGTCGCGATGTGCCAGATTGTACTGGTTCTGCACGCAGACGATCTCGGCGATCCGGCGCCCTTCGGCGATCTGCGCCGACGTCACGTTGCTCAGCCCGATGTGCCGGACCAGGCCCTGTTGTTGAAGCCCGGCCAGCACGGTGAGCGGCGCTTCGATCGATCCCTCGGCCGGACCATGGGTATCGAACATGATGCGCAAATTGACCACTTCGAGCACTTCGAGCCCGAGATTGCTTAGGTTGTCGTGCACCGCCTGGGTCAGCGCTTCGGGAGAGAAGGCCGGCAACCACGACCCATCCATGCCGCGGCGGGCGCCGATCTTGGTGACGATGACGAGATCGTCCTTGTAGGGTGCCAGGGCCTCGCGGATCAGCCGGTTGGTGACGTGCGGACCGTAAAAGTCGCTGGTATCGATGTGGTCGACGCCTTGCGCAATGGCCTCGCGCAGCACGGCCAATGCAGCGTCATGGTCCCTAGGCGGCCCGAACACGCCGGGTCCGGCGAGTTGCATGGCACCGTAGCCGAGCCGTTTCACGGTGTGGCTGCCAAGGGTGAAGGTGCCGGATTGTTGGATGTTGGACATGATTGATCTCCTTTGAGGAGACAGAGATAGGCGCTGCTCAACCTCGTGATAATCAGGTACAATTCACACAGGCTGTGCGGAATTACGGACAATGATGGACCTTAGTGACCTGAACGCCTTCGTGGCGGTGGCGCGCGCTGGCGGCTTCCGCGACGGCGCGCGTGCGAGCGGCGGCAGCGCCTCCGGCTTGAGTGAGGCGGTGCGTCGCCTGGAAGTGCAGCTCGGTGTCAGGCTGTTCAACCGCACGACGCGGAGCGTTGTCCCGACTGAGGCGGGCCTCAGCCTGCTGGAGCGGCTCGGCCCGGCGCTGTCGGAGGTGGAGGCGGCGCTGGACGTGGTGAACGGCTTTCGCGACAGGCCGGCGGGCTCGTTGCGTCTCAATGTGCCGGTCAGCGCCGCGCGGCTGATATTGCCCGATATCGTGCCGGGTTTCCTCGCCGCTTACCCCGGTATCCGGCTGGAGGTGATCGCCGACGAGAACTTTGTCGACGTGCTGGCAGCCGGGTGCGACGCCGGCATCCGCTATGACGAGCGGCTGGAACAGGACATGATCGCGGTGCCGATCGGGCCGCGCGTGCAGCATTTCGCGACCGCCGCCAGCCCTGCCTATCTTGCTCGCCATGGGCGCCCGGAACACCCGAGCGACCTGCTTGGCCACTCTTGCGTGCGCGGGCGCTTTGCCAGCGGTGCGATGCTGCCCTGGGAATTCGAGCGCGACGGCGAGGTGGTGCGGGTCGATCCGACGGGGCCGTTGATCGTGCGGATCGGCGGGGCGACCGATCTTGCCGTCGACGCGGCCATCGCCGGCACCGGCATCATCGGCCTCTTCGAGGGCTGGCTCCGCCCTTACTTCGAAAGCGGCGCCCTTGAGCCCATTCTCGAACCGTGGTGGCCGAGTTTTCCCGGGCCGTTCCTCTACTATCCCGGCCGGCGCCTGGTGCCAGCCCCGCTGCGAGCGTTTATTGATTTCATCAAGGCCGGCAGGCCTTGAGGTCTGCCGCCAGGCATTGCCGCCCCGGCGCCATCACCCCACCCGGCGCTGCGCGCCGACCTCCTCATCGAAGGGAGGTAGGGTGCCGCGCTCTTCTACCTCCCTGCCGAGCCGCAAACAAAAAGGCCGCCCGGAGGCGGCCTTTCGATTGTCTGAATTTCGGAACGCTTAGCGCTTCGAGAACTGGAACGAACGACGGGCCTTCGCCTTGCCGTACTTCTTGCGCTCGACGACGCGGCTGTCGCGGGTCAGGAAGCCACCCTTCTTGAGCACGGCGCGCAGCGTCGGCTCGTAGTAGGTCAGCGCCTTGGAGATGCCGTGGCGCACGGCGCCGGCCTGGCCGGAGAGACCGCCGCCGACAACGGTCGCGACGATGTCGTACTGGCCGGCGCGGTTGGAGGCGATGATCGGCTGGTTGAGGATCATCTGCAGGACCGGACGCGCGAAATAGGTCGCGAATTCCTTGTCGTTGACGATGATCTTGCCGGAACCCGGCTTCACCCAGACGCGCGCAATGGCGTTCTTGCGCTTGCCGGTGGCATAGGCGCGGCCCGACTTGTCGAGCTTCTGGACGTGGACGGGGGCTGCCGGCTGGGTGTTGGTGTTGCCGGTGGCGGCGCCCAGTTCTGCGAGCGAGGAAAGCTCAGCCATCTTATGCGACCTTCTTGTTCTTGGCGTTCAGCTTGGCCACGTCGAGTACAACGGGCTGCTGGGCGACATGCGGATGCTCGGCACCTGCATAGACGCGCAGGTTCTTCATCTGGCGACGGCCGAGCGGGCCACGCGGGACCATGCGCTCAACGGCCTTCTCGACGACACGCTCGGGGAAACGACCCTCGAGCAGCTGGCGCGCGGTGCGCTCCTTGATGCCGCCTGGGTGGCCGGTGTGCCAGTAATAGACCTTGTCGGTGAACTTCTTGCCGGTGAACACCACCTTGTCGGCATTGATGACGATGACGTTGTCGCCGTCGTCGACATGCGGAGTGAAGGTCGGCTTGTGCTTGCCGCGAAGATGATTGGCGATGACAGTGGCCAGACGACCGACGACGAGACCTTCGGCGTCGATCAGGATCCACTTCTTCACCACATCCGCAGGCTTCTGCGAAAAGGTTGTCATGTTTTCTGCTCTCGGTTCTGACCTTCACGAGGGAAGGCGTTTCTTGTTGCTTGGATTGGCGAAAAGCGCTTGCCCGCCGCCAATAACAAAACGGCGGCCTTTGCGGGCCGCTGCTTCGTGAGGGCTTATAGGCGAGGGTGGTTGTGGCGTCAAGACGCGCGAAACGGTCGATAGCAGGTAAAGGGCTGCAAAAACAATAGTTTAGGTAAAAGGTATTATTTTACCACATCGTGATTTCTCTTCGGAGGGATCGAATAGGTGCCGGTGGCGTGCGCCACCGTGTGTCCGTCCGCGCCGGCGACGATGTCGATGTCGAACACCATCAGGCTCTTTCCCAGCTTCAGAATGCGGCAATGGCCGTCGATCGGTCCAGCCTCGGCCTTGCGGACGAAATTGATGTCGAGGTTGACGGTAACGGAAAGCGCGTCCGGCCCGGCATGCGACAGCACGCAGACATAACCGCCGATGTCGGCCAGCGTGAACAGCGAGGGGCCGGATACGGTGCCGCCGGGACGCAGGTGCCGCTCGCCGGCATTGAGCCGCACGGTGCAGCCGCCAGGGAACACGTCGATCGCCTCGAAATATTTGAACTGCTCATTGAGCTGCGGATAGACGGTTTCCATCAGCGCATTGACTTGTTGCGCGGTCAGCACCGGCTTCAGGTTGGTTTGGGCGGGCATGTCGGTCTCTCGTTTTGTGCGTAGCTGTATGGGCAGCGCGGCATTTCTGGCAACCTTCGTCCCCTGGCGCAAGCGATGGGTGTTGGACGAAATCCGATCCGGTATTAGATACTCTGGCAGCCCCGAGCGGAATCGCGGAGACCTTATCCATGGCCGAAATCCTTGCCATCAAGCCTGCCGCCATTGAAGGTCCGGTTGTCGCACAACTGGACAAGGGCGTGCTGCGCCTCACGCTCGCCAATCCGCCCGCCAACGCCCTGTCGCTGATGGTGATGGCGGCGCTGACGGCCGAACTTGAGCGCGCCAAGACCAACAAGGCCGTTCGCGTCATCGTTTTGTCGGCGGCCGGCAAGGTGTTCTGCGCCGGCCATGATCTCAAGGAAATGACCGCGCGCCGCGCCGATGCCGATCATGGCAAGGCCTTCTTCGCAGAGACGTTTGCGGCTTGTGCGACGCTGATGCAGGCGATCGTGCGTCATCCCTTGCCTGTCATCGCCGAGGTCGACGGCCTGGCCACCGCGGCGGGGCTGCAACTGGTCGCCAGTTGCGATCTGGCGATCGCCTCGCACGAGGCAACGTTCTGCACGCCGGGCGTCAACATCGGCCTGTTCTGTTCGACGCCCATGGTGGCGCTGTCGCGCAACGTTTCGCGCAAGCATGCGATGGAGATGCTGTTGACCGGCGAGACCATCGATGCGGCAACCGCCAAGGAGTTCGGTCTGGTCAACCGAGTCGTGCCGCGCGAGTACCTGAATCAGATTGTCACCAAATACGCGCAAACCATTGCTTCCAAATCATCTTTGGTGATCAAGACTGGCAAGGAGGCGTTTTACGCGCAGGCCGAAATGGGATTGGCGGACGCCTATGCCTATACCGGCCGCATCATGGTCGAGAACATGCTGGCACGCGACGCGGAGGAAGGCATTGGCGCCTTCATCGGCAAGCGCAAGCCGGAATGGACGGACGAGTAATCGTGGAACCACGCATTTCCATCATAACGATCGCGACTGACGATCTCGACCGCGCGGTGCGCTTCTATGAGGCGATGGGCCTGACCCGTCATGCCGGCATCACCGACGGTGTTGCCTTCTTCCAGATGGGCGGCGTCATTCTCGGCCTGTTCCCGCGCGCCAGCGCCGAGGAGGATTCCGGCATTGCCTTCGCTGGGGCGCCGTCCGCCGTCTATCTCGCCTACAACACCCGCTCCGACGCCGAGGTCGACGAGGTGCTCGCCATGGCGCAAAAAGCCGGCGGCCGCATCGTCAAGCCGGCCGGCCGTGCCTTCTGGGGCGGCTGGTACGGCTATTTCGCCGATGCGGACGGGCATGTCTGGGAAGTGGCGCACAATCCGGCCTTTCCGATCGCGGAAGACGGCACGATTTCGCTGCCTGGCTGATGGCCCATCGCAAGCAGCTGACGCGGCTCAAAGCTCCCTACCTCAAGCGCATCCTGCTTGATCCCGCGCGGGTCGAGGATTGGGAAAAATACCCCTGGAACCTGCCGCTGTTTCGCGGCCATGACTTCGAACTCGAATTCACCACGCCGATCACCATCATTGTCGGCGAGAACGGCACCGGCAAATCGACGCTGCTCGAGGCGATCGGCGCGCTGGCCGGCTATGACGAGGCCGGCGGCGGCAAGGGCTACCGCCCGGTCGACCATTCCAGCGCCATCGACAAGAGCGGCGCCGCATTGGCGAACACTTTTCGCGGCCACTGGCTGCCGAAAGTCACCGCCGGTTGGTTCTTTCGCGCCGAATCTTTTTACTCGGTCGCCCGCTACCTCGACCAGGCAGCGCTGGAAGACCCCTTCAAGCCGCCGCCGCCGGATTTCCTGTCCTGGTCGCATGGCGAAGGCTTCATTCGCTTCTTCGAGGAACGCTGCCGCCGGCAAGGCATCTACATCCTCGACGAGCCCGAAAGCGCGCTGTCGCCGTCGCGGCAGATCGAACTGTTGAAGATGCTGCGGCGCATGGACCAGTCGGGCGCCGCGCAAGTGATCATGGCGACGCACTCGCCGTTGCTGATGGCCTGTCCCGGCGCACGGCTGTTCCGCATCAGCCGGTTCGGACTCGACCCGACCGATTTCAGCGATACCGATCATTTTCGCATGATGCGCGACTTCTGCACCGATCCGCAGGCCTTTATGGAGGAAGCGCTGCGGGAGGATGACGCGTGAGCGCCGGCGACGATGATCTCAACTGGCGCATCGAGCAGGCGTGCCGCGAAGGCTGGCCGGCGGCGGCCGAGACGGTTGTTGATGGCTGGCTTCTGCGGCGATCGGGCGGACGCATCCGGCGCACCAATTCGGCCAATCCCTTGCGCGGCAAGCGTGGCGCGCCTGATGCTGTCATCGACGCCGCCGAGTCCTTCTACATCGGCCACGGCCAGACGCCGTTGTTTCGGGTTCCCGACATCGCCGGCGAGCTCGAAGCCGTACTCGACTATCGCGGCTACCAGCCGGAAGGCGGTACGATCCATCTCCATGCCGGGATCGGCGACCTGGCTGAAGTCCGCGACGAGCAGGTCACCGTTTCGAAGGTGCCGGACGAGGACTGGCTCGCGGCGCGGTTCCACATGGGGGCCTTTGACGACGCCGAGCGCCGCATCTTTCGCGAGATGACCGGACTGATCCTCGGGGACCGGGCATTTGTGTCATGTGAACGCGACAGCGAAATTGCCGCCTTGGCCTATGGTGTCATCCGCAATGGCCTGCTTGTGGTGGAATCGGTTGAAACCGATGGCCGTTTCAGGCAGCAAGGCTTGGGCCGCAAGACCGTCGGCGGCCTCATCGACTGGGCGCGGCGGGCAGGGGCGTCGGGGGCATGCTTGCAGGTGGTGGCCGACAACGCGCCGGCCCGCGCACTCTACGCCTCGCTTGGGTTCAGCCGTGAACTTTACCGCTATCACTACCGCAGGAAGCCGCATGAACCACGATAGTTACGACAACACCTACATCGCCGGCATCCTCAATTCGGTGAAGACCGTCGCCATGGTCGGCGCATCCGCCAACGATGTGCGACCGAGCTATTTCGTGCTGAAATATCTGCTGGCCAAGGGCTTTTCGGTGTTTCCGATCAATCCTGGTCAGGCCGGCAAGGAGATCCTCCGTCGAATGACCTATGCCAGGTTGGCCGATATTCCGGAGCCGATCGATATGGTCGACATCTTTCGTGCCCCGGCGGCAGTGCCTGGCATCGTCGACGAGGCGTTGCGGCTCGATCCCTTGCCGAAAGTCATCTGGATGCAGCTCGGCGTGCGCCATGACGAGGCCGCCGCGCGCGCCGAGGCCGCCGGCATCAAGGTGGTGATGAACCGCTGCCCCAAGATCGAATATGGCAAGCTGTCCGGCGAGATCGGCTGGACCGGCGTCAACTCCGGTGTGCTGTCGTCGAAGAAGCCGCTGATGCGCGCCGGATTCCAGAGTTTCGGCGTTCGCCAGAAATAGGCGAGGGGCGAAAGCGCAAAATTATTCCGACAAACGCAGTATTTTCCTGCCGCTTCATAAAAGATCCCGCACGGAAGGGTATTTTCTTCTTTGCATTCGAGGCCGGGCTTCGCCAAGAATGCCCAGCGAATTTCAGAAGGTTTTTCAGGGAGGTTTTCAGTGACCCGCACGCCAGGTTTCAATACGCTCGCCGTCCATGCCGGCGCCAAGCCAGATCCGGCGACCGGCGCACGCGCCACGCCGATCTACCAGACGACCTCCTTCGTCTTCGATGATGCCGACCATGCCGCCTCGCTGTTCGGGCTGAAGGCCTTCGGCAACATCTACACCCGCATCATGAACCCGACGCAGGCGGTGCTGGAAGAGCGCATGGCGGCCCTCGAAGGCGGCACGGCGGCACTAGCGGTCGCCTCCGGCCATGCCGCGCAGGTCATCGTGTTCCACAATCTGATGCAGCCGGGCGACAATTTCGTTGCCGCCAACAAGCTCTATGGCGGCTCGATCAACCAGTTCGGCCATGCCTTCAAGAATTATGGCTGGGAGGTGCGCTGGGCCGACACCAACGACATCTCGACCTTCGAGAGCCAGATCGACGACAGAACCAAGGCGATCTTTATCGAGAGCCTCGCCAATCCGGGCGGCACTTTCGTCGATATCGAGAAGATCGGCGACATCGCGCGCAAGCACGGCCTGCCGCTGATCGTCGACAACACGCTGGCCTCGCCCTACCTGATCCGGCCGATCGAGCATGGCGCCGACATCGTCGTGCATTCGCTGACCAAATTCATCGGCGGCCATGGCAATTCGATCGGCGGCGCCATTGTCGATGGCGGCACCTTCGACTGGTCGAAGTCGGGAAAATACCCGATGCTGTCGGAACCGCGCCCTGAATATGGCGGCCTCGTCCTGCATGAAACCTTCGGCAATTTCGCCTTCGCTATTGCCGCGCGCGTGCTCGGCCTGCGCGATCTCGGCCCGGCGATCTCGCCGTTCAACGCCTTCCTCATCCTGACCGGCCTGGAAACCTTGCCTCTGCGCATGCAGCGCCACTGCGACAACGCCGTGACGGTCGCCGCCTGGCTGTCCAACCACCCCAAGGTTGCCTCGGTGAACTACCCCGGCCTGCCCAGCGACAAGAACAACGCGCTGCAGAAGAAGTACTCGCCGCTTGGCGCGGGCGCCGTGTTCACCTTCGCTCTCAAGGGCGGCTATGACGCCGGCGTGAAATTCGTCGAGGCGCTCGAACTGTTCTCACACCTCGCCAATGTCGGCGACACCAAGTCGCTGGTTATCCACCCGGCGTCGACCACGCACCGCCAGCTTTCCGACGAGCAGAAGGTCAAGGCCGGCGCGGGCCCGGACACCGTGCGGCTCTCCATCGGCATCGAGGACGTCAACGACATCGTCGCCGACCTCGAACAGGCGCTCGCCAAGGTCTGACCGATCATGGCCGAGCCAAAATTTCTTGCCATCGGCGTCGACACTGTCGACGCCGAACAGGGCGCGCCGGCGCCGGATCGGCTGATCTCGGGTGATCCGAAATTCCGCACCTGGAATGTCGAGGAGCGGGAGGGCGGCCTTTACGCCGGCATCTGGGAATCGACTCCCGGCAAGTGGCGCATCGTCTATGACGAGTGGGAGTTCTGCCACATCCTGTCCGGCGTTTCGGTGATCGCGGAGGACGGCGGGCAAGCGCGCACCGTCAAGGCGGGCGACAGCTTCGTGCTGAGGCCCGGCTTTAGGGGAAGCTGGGAAGTGCTTGAAACGACCCGCAAGGAATATGTAATCAAGTTGTAGGCATCGGGAACGGATCAGACGACGCGATCGATATCGCTGTCCGAAAATCCGTATCGGGCCATCATCTGCCGGTGCCAGTCGCTGCCCAGCAATTCGCCGAGACAGGAATCGATGTGCCGGAGCAGGGCGCTGTTGCCCTTGGCGATCGCAAAGGCGCCGGCCGACGGTTGCTTTTCAATCGGAGGAATCTCGACAAACCCAAGCGGCATGTCGGGCCGCTGCGCCAGATAACCTCGATGCGCCATCGCAACGCTGGCATAAGCGTGCACCGTGCCATCGGCGACAGCCTGTGCCGCATCCGCCTGAGTTGCAAACATCCTGACCTGCTCAGGCGCGATTCCGTTGTGCAACGCGGTAAGATGCTGAACCTGATCGGTTATGACGCCAATCAACGCCTTCTGGTTCTCAGCGATGGATTGGTAGCCGCGAAAGCCGCGCGGATTGTCTTTCGCCACCAGCAACCCGTCCTGCAACGCCCAGATCGGCCGTGTGAAATCGACAAGCTGCTTGCGTTCTTCGGAGACGAACAGGCCGGTCGTCATGGTCCAGCGGCCCGCGACCAGCCCCGGTAGCAGTTCAGCGAATTCGGTTTCGATCGGGCTGAAGCTCGCCAATCCGAGCATGTCACCGAGGCGGCGCGCAAGCTTGACGTCACAGCCGGAAACCTCGCCCGATGCGCCGGTGAAGCAGAATGGCGGCTCTTCCAGGAAGGCGAATTTCAACTCGGTCATGTCAGGCAAAGTGTCGCCATCCTATTTTGCCGGAAACTGGCTGAGGCAAGCTTCCGACGCCTTGTCGTGGAAGGCCAGGACGTCGGCATCCTGTGCCTCGACATCCGCGTCGGAGATCTCGTCGCGATAATATTGCGTCAGCAGATCGAGCCCTTCCTGGCCAATGCCCTGGGTCGGCACTTCGCGCGCAAGGCAGCCGCAAAGGGTGAGCGCACGGTCCGGCGAGCCAATCTTGTGGTTGGTGAGGATGAAAGCCTGAGCCGGACAGGCATCGAGAAAGCCGTCGAAATTCAGCTTTTGCTGCGGCTGGTCGCCATGGTTGAAATAGGCTGGCGGCCATTGGCTCTTGCCGCTGGCGACATTGCAGCCTGTGCCGACGTCCTCGGCATTTTTCAGAAGCGCCTGCCAGGCAATCTCTTTCCCGCCCGTCGGATAGTCGAAATTCTCCCCCAGCGACGCGGTGTACATGTCGAGATCGGCCTGCGTGAAGCTGGTCACCTGAAACCGGTTAAGCTGGCATTGGCATTCAGCGCTCACGCGCTCGGCTTCGCCGTCGGCCGGTTGCTCGTTGGATTTGCTTTTCTGGCAAGCCGTCAGGAAGGCCGCGCCGTCGAGCGATGAGGCCGGAAAGCTGGAGGCGTCGGCATAGCGCTTGCCGTCCCAACTTATCGTCATCTGGTCGAACTGCATGTCGAGAAAACCGTTTCGCTTGAAGGCCCCGAGCGCGATTTTGTCCTGCGGCGCCAGTCTTGCGCCTGGAATGTCGCCGAGAACCTCGTGATAGCTGTTGCCTTCCAGGACGAACATGAAGTTGCCGCAACGGATGCCGTCGCAATCCGGCGCATGGCGATAGGCGAAGATTTCCGCAAATCCGTCAAGGTTGAGATCGACCGCGACGGCAAAGGATGCCGCGGGAAAGTCCTTCGATCCGGTCTTCTGCCCCAACAGGCCGGTCGCCATCTTCTCGGCGATCGCAACGCTGTTTGCCCACGGGATGTTTTCGGGCAGATCCTGGGCATGCGCTGTCCCCAGGCATAGACAAAGCATTGCCACTGCGAACGCCGTCGTCGGTCTCGAAAACAACCTCATATCGCAGCCCCTGGCCCGCGATCGTCAGAAGCCGACGGCGAGCGTTTCCAGCCCATGGAAGTGGTAAGTGTCGCGGAAGCTTGGCCTTTCGGCAAGATGGAGCTTTGGGTGGCGCTCGAACAGGGTCTTCAGCGACACCTGCAATTCGAGCCGGGCCAGCGGTGCACCGATGCAGAAATGGATGCCGGCGCCGAAGGATACATTCTTCTGGTCCGCGCGATCCGGCCGGAAGGCTTGCGGTTCGGCGAAGGCGCGCGGGTCATGGTTGGCCATGCCGAGCAGCAGCCCGATCGTCTGGCCCGGCTGCACCACGATACCGGGCGAGACCTCGATCTCCTGATAGGCGTAGCGCGTGAACATGTGCAGCGGCGCGTCGAAGCGCAGGCATTCCTCGACCGTTGCCGCGGCCGCTTCTGGTGAACCGAAGAAGCGGCTGACATCGCCGCCTTGCATAAGGATGGAGCGGACAGCGTTGCCGGTCTGATGCACCGTCGCTTCATGACCGGCATTGAGCAGCAGGATCGCAGAGGACACCATCTCGTCCTCCGACAGCCTCTCACCGTCCTCCTGCGCCGAGATCAGCAGCGACAGCAGGTCGTCGCCGGGGTTCTTGCGCCGCTCGGTGACATGGAAACGCAGGAAATCGGCAAATTCGCCCGCGGCGCGATTGGCCGCCTCCTCGGTTTCGCGTGTGCGGCCGTGGATGTACATGGCGACCATCCGGTGCGACCAGTCGAGCAGTTGCGGCCCCATTTCGACCGGCACGCCGAGCATTTCGGCAATGATGGTGATCGGCAAGGGCGCGGCGAAGGCGGGCAGCAGGTCGACGGCCTGGCCCGGTTCGAAGCGGTCGATCAGGTCGTTGGCGAGCGCTTCGACACGCGGCCGCAGCCGTTCCACCTGGCGCGAGACGAAGGCACGATTGACCAGCGTTCTCAGCCGCGTGTGCACCGGTGGCTCGAGCTCCAGCATGGAATTGGCTTCGATGCCGTCAAAGGCGCTGAGATGGCTGCGATCCTGGCCGATGCCGCGGCTGTCTGGAATGCCGGCCGGGTTCTGGCGGCCGAAGCGGCGGTCGCGCAGCAGCCGGTTGACGTCATCGAAACCGCCAAAGCACCAGAAGCCGAATTCTTCCCAGAAGAATGCGTTCGATGCGCCGTGCAGAAAGGCATAGGCCTCGTAAGGGTTCTGGAAGAAGGTCGGCTCGTGCGGGTCCAGCCGCAGGTGACGAGTGGCTGGATCAAAGGCCAGGGTGGGCGGCGTCAATTTGCTCATGCCAGACCAATAGCGCGGCTTGCCAGCCGGGTTCCAGACCGTATGTTGGCGCCCGCAACCCAATGCGTTGAGCCAGCCGACCGGCTGCGGAAAGACTGATTTGATGAATGTGATCGTTGTCGGCGCGGGTATCGCTGGTCTCTCCACGGCGTGGTCGCTGGTCAAGGCCGGTCACAGCGTTTCCATCGTCGAGCAGGGGCCGATCCCCAACCCGCTGGCAGCGTCGGGCGACCACCACCGCATCATCCGCCGCGCCTACCGGGCGGGAACCGGCTATGGCCGGTTGATCACCGAAGCTTACCAGGCGTGGGACGAGATGTGGGCCGATCTCGGCGAAAGCCATCTCGATGCGCGCGGATTTGTCTGCATTTCGCGCGAGCCGGGCGACGAGGCCGAGGAATACCGTGAGGGACTGGAAGAGGGCAATTTTCCCTTCGAATTGCTGGAGCCGGATGCAGCCGTGAAGCGCTGGCCGTTTCTCGAAGCCGGTTCGTTCCGCTATGCCTATTTTTCGACTGAAGGCGGCGCGCTGCATTGCCGCAAGATCGCCTCCGGTCTGGCAAAGTGGCTGCGCGCCAACGGCGCCAATGTCTACGAACACAGCAAGGTCACCGCGATCGACTCCGAGGCCGGCCATATCGTGCTAGAAAGCGGCGAGACGATGCAGGCCGACCGCATCGTCGTCACGGCAGGTGCCTGGGTGCTGAAACTGTTTCCGGAACTGGACGGCGAACTGAAGACATATCGAACCGCACTCGCCTATGTCGAACCGCCGGCCGACCTCAAGGCCGCCTGGCAGGCGTCACCGGTCGTCCTCGATATCGGTGGCACGGTCGACGGCTATGTGATCCCGCCCTCCGGCGGCGCCGGCATGAAATTCGGGTCCGGATTGCACAGGGTGCCGACCAGCGACGCCGACTGGAACCGTCAGCCGGTGGTCGGCGAGGGCGAGGCGATCCGCAACCTGTTTTCGCCGCCGATCGCCCGCATCGATGAGTACCGGGTGATCGAAGTCGTTACCTGCGCCTACACTTTCACCGCCGACGAGAAATTCATGGCGCATGAAAAGGGGAAGTGCCTGATCGTCTCGGCCTGCTCCGGCCATGGCTACAAATTCGGGGCGGCGGTCGGCCGGCGCGTTGCCGCCGCCATTGGTGATGGCGATATCGCCGGCCTGAAGGCATGGCTGCGGGCGGAGGTGGCCTGAATGCCGCCGACGCTTGACCTAATCCTGGCAATGCCTGGGAATATGCACGCGGCGCCAGCCTGAAGACCCTTCACGGACCAGCACGCGGCGCGCGACGGTCTGGTAAGAGGCGGGAACATCGATGACGCGTCTCTGTTCCGGCTGCACCAGCACCTCCTCGGCGATGCTGTCGTACTGTGCGGGAATGACGACACGGCGCGTGCGTTCGGGCTGGATCACGACGGTTTCGGCGACGCGCTCATAACGCGCCTTGTGCCAGATCTTGCAGAGCACCTTGCGGCCATGGATGACGCGCCATTCCCAGGAATAGCCGCCGCCATCGACCCGGACCGTATGGTAGACGGTGCGGGTGACGGCGGGCACGACCTCGTAGGTCACATGTGCCGGAACGGTCATCACCACGCGTTCGCGGGTGCCGTAGATGGCAGGGACATAGTCGACGACCTGCTGGCCGGGCGGACTGACCAGCACGTCTTCGTATACGGTGTCGTAGACATCAGGCGTTCGGACGGGTTCATAGCATTCGACGGCGCGGCCGCCGGCCGCCGTCTGCGAAATCGTGCCGAGCATGGTCAGCCCGGCAATGGTGAAGCATGCGGTTTTCCCAGACATGGCACTCCCCCTGTTGAACTCTACGCGTAGGTTCAACGCTGAATTGTAGGGGAAGCCGCCTCGGAGAAAAGCGATTTCGGCGCATTTCGTTAAGCGATGCGGTTAAGAAATTGCTACGGTGGTGACGACACCGCCGAACGATCACGGCACAGGTCGATGAATCCCGTGAAATGTAACCTTGATTCGACTTACCCAGATGGCTAGGAGGGGTCGGCCTTGCACAAGGATGAGCCGGCATCCTATTTACGGAATAACGATCCAGAACCGATTCTGCCCGATCTGCCAGCATTCCCGGCGCCGGAATCCCACCGCGAGATAAGAGATATCTGATGAAGAACCCCGTCGAAACCTACATGAACCTCGTTCCGATGGTGGTCGAACAGACCAATCGTGGCGAGCGGGCCTACGACATTTTCTCTCGCCTCCTCAAGGAGCGCATCATTTTCATCACCGGTCCGGTCGAGGACGGCATGGCGACGCTGGTCTGCGCGCAGCTGCTGTTCCTGGAAGCCGAGAATCCGAAGAAGGAAATCAACCTCTACATCAATTCGCCGGGCGGCGTCGTCACCTCGGGCATGGCGATCTACGACACCATGCAGTTCATCAAGCCGGCGGTGTCGACGCTCTGCATCGGCCAGGCGGCCTCGATGGGCTCGCTGCTCTTGACTGCCGGCCACAAGGACATGCGCTTTGCCACGCCGAACGCCCGTATCATGGTTCACCAGCCTTCCGGCGGCTTCCAGGGCCAGGCGTCCGACATCGAGCGCCATGCCCAGGACATCATCAAGCTGAAGCGTCGCCTCAACGAGGTCTACGTCAAGCACACCGGCAAGAGCTACGAAGAGATCGAGAAGACGCTCGACCGCGACCATTTCATGACCGCCGACGAAGCCAGGGATTTCGGCCTCATCGACAAGGTCATTTCGTCGCGCGAGCCGGCTGAAGGTGCTGTGGCATAAGGGCTAGTTGGCAGTTGGATGGCGGCATCACGCGCTTTTGGTGCGTCTTGCGGCATTTCGGCCACAATTGGCTGTTCCCTCGGGGGACAGGATTGCCTACGTTAAGGCTATGTTGAGTTTCGGCGGCTTAGCTTTATGCGGGGTTGTCGCGAATCATTGCCACGTTTTCTGATTTGTGTTTCGTACGGAATGCGTTGCGGGAGCCGGGACACACTGGCGGCGGCGGATTCCCGCGATAGATAGAGTATGCGCCCTTTCAGCCAGACCATCGGCGGGCGGCCATGAAAGGACATGAAAATGAGCAAGGTCGGCAACAACAGCGGCGATTCCAAGAACACGCTTTACTGCTCGTTTTGCGGCAAAAGCCAGCACGAAGTGCGCAAGCTGATCGCCGGTCCGACGGTCTTCATCTGCGACGAGTGCGTCGAGCTCTGCATGGACATCATCCGCGAGGAGAACAAGACCTCGATGGTGAAGTCGCGCGAGGGCGTGCCGACACCGCAGGAGATCCTCAAGGTTCTCGACGACTACGTCATCGGCCAGCCCTACGCCAAACGCGTGCTGTCGGTGGCGGTCCACAACCACTACAAGCGCCTCGCGCATGCCGGCAAGAACAACGATGTCGAGCTGGCGAAGTCGAATATCCTGCTGATCGGCCCGACCGGTTGCGGCAAGACGCTGCTTGCGCAGACGTTGGCCCGCATCATCGACGTGCCCTTCACCATGGCTGATGCCACGACGCTGACCGAAGCCGGCTATGTCGGCGAGGACGTCGAAAACATCATCCTGAAGCTGTTGCAGTCGGCCGACTACAATGTCGAGCGGGCCCAGCGCGGCATTGTCTACATCGACGAAATCGACAAGATCTCGCGCAAGTCCGACAATCCCTCGATCACCCGCGACGTGTCGGGCGAGGGCGTGCAGCAGGCTTTGCTGAAGATCATGGAAGGCACGGTTGCCTCCGTGCCGCCGCAGGGCGGCAGGAAGCATCCGCAGCAGGAATTCCTGCAGGTCGACACCGCCAACATCCTGTTCATCTGCGGCGGCGCCTTCGCCGGCCTGGACAAGATCATCTCCGATCGCGGCCGCAAGACATCGATCGGCTTCGGCGCCATCGTCGCTTCGCCCGAGGATCGCCGCACCGGTGACGTGTTCCGCCTGGTCGAGCCAGAGGATTTGTTGAAGTTCGGCCTCATCCCCGAGTTTGTCGGCCGTCTGCCGGTTCTGGCGACGCTGGAGGACCTCGACGAGCCGGCGCTGATCCAGATCCTGACCGAGCCGAAGAACGCGCTGGTCAAGCAGTACCAGCGTCTGTTCGAGATGGAGAATGTCGACCTGACCTTCCACGAGAACGCCCTGTCGGCGATCGCCAAGCGCGCCATCGAGCGCAAGACCGGCGCCCGCGGCCTGCGTTCGATCATGGAAGCGATCCTGCTCGACACGATGTTCGAACTTCCGGCGCTCGAAGGCGTGCGCGAAGTGGTGATTTCGGAGGAGGTGGTGACCGGCAGTGCCCGGCCGCTCTACATCTACTCCGAGCAGAAGGAAAAGAAGGGCAATGTCAGCGCCTGACATGAGCCCGCAGCGAAATTCTGAAACGGCGCCGCAAGGCGCCGTTTTGCTGTCGCCCAGGGTTTTGTGGGCGAGCCCGGTCTTGGCGTCGCAAATGTGTCACTTCAGGGCAAGTTGGAGGTGCGGATTTGTGCTCGCCCCTTGATCTTTGTGGATCGTGCATCCAACTAATTGGAGAAGGCCGAGGTGCCCGATTTCTGTGCTGTAAAACTCCCGTCACAAACGGTGGTAGGCGGAACGATCCCCGGTCGTTAATATAGGATTCGCGGTTGGCTGATTGGCGGCCGCGATATGAAAGGTTGGACAATGGCCAAAGTATCCAAGGCTCCCAGCGACGGCGTCTTCGCAGTCCTCCCACTGCGCGACATCGTGGTGTTTCCGCACATGATCGTTCCACTCTTCGTCGGGCGTGAGAAGTCGATCAAGGCGCTGGAAGAGGTGATGGGTCAGGAAAAGCAGATTCTGCTTGCCACCCAGATGAATGCCGCCGACGACGATCCCGAGCCCGATGCCATCTTTGACATCGGCACGCTCGCCAACGTGCTGCAATTGCTGAAGCTGCCCGACGGCACCGTCAAGGTTCTGGTCGAGGGCGCCTCGCGCGCGAAAATCGTCTCGTTCACCGACCGTCCCGACTTCCACGAGGCCCGCGCTGCGGCGCTGGTCGAGCCGGAAGAGGAAGAGGTCGAGGTCGAGGCGCTGGCCCGTTCGGTCGTCACCGATTTCGAGAATTACGTCAAGCTGAACAAGAAGATCTCGCCCGAAGTGGTGGGTGCCGCCAGCCAGATCGACGACTATTCCAAGCTCGCCGACACGGTTGCCTCGCATCTCGCCATCAAGATTCCTGAAAAGCAGGAAATGCTGGCCACGCTCTCGGTCAAGGAGCGGCTGGAAAAGGCGATGGGCTTCATGGAAGCCGAAATCTCCGTCCTGCAGGTGGAGAAGCGCATCCGTTCACGCGTCAAGCGCCAGATGGAGAAGACGCAGCGCGAATACTACCTCAACGAGCAGATGAAGGCGATCCAGAAGGAGCTCGGCGAGGGCGAGGACGGCCGCGACGAAGCCGCCGAGATCGAGGCGCGCATCAAGAAGACCAAGCTCTCCAAGGAGGCCCGCGAAAAGGCGGAAGCCGAGTTGAAGAAGCTCAGGACGATGTCGCCGATGTCGGCGGAATCGACCGTCGTGCGCAACTATCTCGACTGGATCCTGTCGATCCCGTGGGGCAAGAACTCCAAGGTCAAACAGGACCTGGCTTTCGCGCAGAACGTGCTCGATACCGATCATTTCGGCCTCGACAAGGTCAAGGAGCGCATCGTCGAGTATCTCGCCGTGCAAAGCCGCCAGAAGAAGCTGAAGGGGCCGATCCTGTGCCTCGTCGGCCCTCCCGGCGTCGGCAAGACCTCGCTCGGCAAGTCGATCGCCAAGGCGACTGGACGTGAGTTCATCCGCATGGCGCTGGGCGGTGTGCGTGACGAGGCCGAGATCCGTGGCCACCGCCGCACCTATATCGGCTCGATGCCCGGCAAGGTCATCCAGTCGATGAAGAAGGCGAAGAAGTCCAATCCGCTCTTCCTGCTCGACGAGATCGACAAGATGGGCCAGGACTTCCGTGGCGATCCGTCGTCGGCGTTGCTCGAGGTGCTCGATCCGGAACAGAACTCGACGTTCATGGACCACTACCTTGAGGTCGAGTACGACCTGTCGAGCGTGATGTTCGTGACGACGGCGAATACGCTGAACATCCCGGCGCCCTTGATGGACCGCATGGAGATCATCCGTATCGCCGGCTACACCGAGGACGAGAAGATCGAGATCGCCAAGCGGCACCTGATGCCGAAGGTGATCCGCGATCACGCGCTGCAGCCGAAGGAGTTTTCCGTCGGTGAGGACGCGATCCGTGCCATCGTCCAGACCTACACCCGTGAAGCGGGCGTCAGGAGCCTGGAGCGCGAGCTGATGAAGCTCGGGCGCAAGGCGGTGACCGAGATTCTGAAGACGAAGAAGAAGACGGTGAGCATCACGGCGGCGAACCTTGCCGATTACCTTGGTGTTCAGCGCTTCCGCTTCGGTCAGGTCGAGGCTGACGATCAGGTCGGTGTCGTTACAGGTCTTGCCTGGACGGAAGTTGGCGGCGAGCTGCTGACGGTCGAAGGCGTCATGATGCCCGGCAAGGGCCGCATGACGGTGACCGGCAATCTGCGCGACGTGATGAAGGAATCGATTTCGGCGGCGGCCTCCTATGTCCGCTCGCGCGCCGTCGATTTCGGCATCGAGCCGCCTCTGTTCGACAAGCGCGACATCCACGTGCACTTGCCGGAAGGCGCCACGCCGAAGGACGGCCCGTCCGCAGGTGCTGCCATGGCGACAGCCATTGTGTCGGTACTGACGGGTATTCCGGTCCGGGCGGATGTGGCGATGACCGGCGAGATAACGCTTCGCGGCCGCATCTTGCCGATCGGCGGGCTCAAGGAGAAGCTGCTCGCCGCACTGCGCGGCGGCATCAAGAAGGTGCTGATCCCGGAAGACAACGCCAAGGACCTGGCGGAGATTCCGGACAATGTGAAGAACGGCATGGAGATCATTCCGGTCTCACGGGTCGGTGAGGTTTTGCGCCACGCGCTGGTGCGTATGCCGGAGCCGATCGAATGGGTCGAACCGGTCAATCCGCCGGCCGCGACAGACAGTGCCGACGACGCTGGAAAGCCTCTGGCGCATTAGAGCGCCGCCGTCCACTTGGACGCAAAGGACGCTCTAGTGCCTTGGACTTGCGTATGGTCCTTTCCGAAAACCGGCCACGGTTTTCGGGGCCATGCGTTGGTTTTCGCTAAGGTTGCAGTGCACAAACAGAGAGCCGGGCCTAGCGCCCGGCTTTTTCATGTGAAAAACCCAGCATTTCCGGGCTTTTTCCGCTTTTTTCCTGCCTTTTCGACTTGGTTGCGGGAACGCTTCTTTCTAAAGTCCGTTTCCTGCCGGATGAGTCGATAGTTCCGGTGTTCTCATGGAAGGGAATTTTTATGAACAAGAACGAACTGGTATCCGCTGTCGCCGACGCCGCGAGCATTTCGAAGGGTGACGCGCAGTCGGCGGTCGATGCGGTATTTTCCGTGATCACCGGTGAACTGAAGAAGGGCGGCGATGTCCGGCTTGTCGGCTTTGGCAATTTCACCGTGTCAAAGCGTGCGGCGTCGACCGGCCGCAATCCTCAGACCGGCGCCGAAGTGAAGATTCCGGCACGCACCGTGCCGAAGTTCTCGGCCGGCAAAGGCCTCAAGGACGCAGTCAACTAAGCGCTTTTTCTTTTCAGAGACCAGAAAAGCCGGGCTTGCCCGGCTTTTCATTTTCGTGGCCTACGCAGGTACACGCGACCAGAAAAGCCGGGCTTGCCCGGCTTTTCATTTTTGTGCCCGACGCTGACGCGATGGCGGCCGGCTTATGCGGTCGGCGCTTCAGGGTGCATCAGACCTTCCTTCTTGAGATCGGCCCAAAGCGCTGCGGGCAGTTTCGCATCGAGCAGCGAGCGGTTGCTCTCGACTTCGCTCGGCCGCTGGCCACCGGGGATCACCGAGACGACCGAGGGGTGCAGCAGCGGGAATTGCAGGGCGGCCTCGATCAGCCGCACGCCATGGCGCTTGCAGACGCTCTCGATGCCGGCGACCCGGTCGAGGATGTCCTTCGGTGCTTCGGAGTAATTGTAGTAGGCGCCTGGCTTCGGCCCTGTTGCAAGGATGCCGGAGTTGTAGGGCCCGCCGAGAACGATGCCGATACCGCGTGCCTGGCAGAGCGGCAGGAAGGATGCCAGCGCCTCCTGTTCCAGCAGCGTATAGCGCCCGGCCAGCAAGAACAGGTCGAAGTCGCCGCGCTCAGCCAGCGTCTGCGCAACCTGCCATTCGTTGATGCCGCCACCGAACGCCTTGATGACGCCCTGGTCGCGGAGCGAGAGCAAGCCATAATAGCCCGAGCGCATGAACTCCTCGATGCGCCGGTCGGACGCTTCCTTGCTGCCATGGGTGAAGATGTCGACATCATGCACGAAGAGGATGTCGATACGGTCGACGCCGAGACGCTCCAGCGAGGCTTCGAACGAGCGCATGACGCCGTCATAGCTGTAGTCGTACACCTCGCGGCGCGACGGCGTGTCGAAGAACTTGCCGATGCCGGTACGCTCTTCCGGCGGGCAGGCGCGCATGATGCGACCGACCTTGCTCGACAGCACGTAGTCGTCGCGCTTCTTGCCGCGCAGGAACGGGTTGAGCCGCGTTTCCGACAGGCCAAGCCCGTACAGCGGCGCGGTGTCGTAGTAGCGGCAGCCGGTCGCCCAGGCGGCTTCCAGCGTGGCGTTGGCGTCCTCGTCCGAGACGGCACGATAGAGGTTGCCGAGCGGCGCCGTGCCGAAGCCGAGTTCGGTAAAACTGATGCCGCCATTGCCGATGCGGTCGAAATGCCGTGTCTTCATATCCTGCCGTTTGCCTCGTTTGATTTGTCTGACATGACACTATCATGCCTGTGATCTGGCAAAAGCGTAGCTGCGCGTTGGACACGCATTTTCGCGGTTGCTAGCATGAGCAAAATCAAGCTGTTCGCGGCAGCAAGGGCGGCAAAATCCCAGGATGATTTCAATGGCAGGTTTGCGGTGAGCGACAAGAGCAAAAGCCTGTTCGAGACCGCGCTTGACGAACTCGGCGGCGTGCTGGCGCGCATCGATGAGAGCCGGATCGACGCCGCCTGCAAGATGCTGGCGAGCGCCCGACTGATCGTCGTCTACGGCTGCGGCCGCGAGGCCTTGCAGGTCAAGGGTTTTGCGATGCGGCTCTACCATCTGGGCCTGCCTGTCGCCGTGGTCGGCGACATGACCACGCCGCCGCTGGGGCAGGGGGATGTTTTCCTGGTCAGCTCCGGGCCGGGAGAGACTTCGACCGTGCTGACCCTCATGCAGGTTGCGCACGATGCCGGTGCAACCAACCTGCTGCTGACCGCCCAGGCCGAAAGCGGTGCGGCACAGCGCGCCGATTTCACGCTGCTCATCCCCGCGCAGACCATGGCCAACGATCAGGGGGCACAGAAGACATCGGTGCTGCCGATGGGCTCGGTGTTCGAAGGCGCGCTGTTCCTGCTGTTCGAGGCGATGGTGCTGAAGCTTAAGGATTTGATCGGCGCGTCGCCCGAAGCGATGCGCGCCCGCCACACCAACATGGAATAGATCATGCGCTATGAACTGATGCTGCCGCACCAGATCCGCAAGGCGATCGCCGAGAACTGGCCGGTCGCTCTGCCGCTTGGCGTGCTCGAATACCACGGCGAACACATGGCGGTCGGTATGGACACGCTGGCCGTCGTCAAGACGCTGGAGCTGTTCGAAAAGGAGAAGGACGTCGTCATCCTGCCGCCCTTCTACTACGGTGCTGCGAGCTATGCGGTGGCGCCGCCGGAAGGCAGCGGCTCGGTGCAGGTCGGCGGCAACGCGCTGGCGCCGTTCGGCGAGGAGCTGTTCTACAGCCTGCTGCGCATCGGCTTTCGCAACATCCACGCCATCATCCACCACCAGACCGAGAATTTCGCCGCCGGCATGCCGACCGATCTGGCGTTCAAGACCGCCGGTCGGCAGGCGATCTTCCGCTTTCTCGAGAAGGAACGCGGCGAGGGCTGGTGGGGCTCTCAGGCGATGGCCGACTACTATTCTGGACACGCTGCGGGTGAGAATTTCTTCAACTGGGTGCAGGTGCATCCGCTGATGTCGGCTGACATGAACGGCAAGTACCCGTTCGACCATGCCGGCATCGGCGAGACCTCACTGATGCTGGCGCTATGCCCGGAGGCTGTCGATGCTGGCCACTTCGAAGACAACAAGAGCTGGTATACGGCGAGTGCCAGGGATGCTTCAGCGGAACTCGGGCAGAAGGGCGTCGCCATGATCATGGATCACCTGCGCACAATTCTAAGAGCCTAGCGCGGTTCTTCCTCCTCCCCTTGCGGGGTGAGAAGCGGTCTGCGTAGCGGACGAAAAGCCAATTGCTTGGCTTTTCGAGCTTCGAACGCCCTGAGCCTGCGAAGGGCCGGGGTGGCCGATCCACCTACCGTGTCCCCGCTGCTTGGCAGCGTCCCGGCGTTCGCCGGCCTTTCATCGTGCCACCGGCACGATGAATTCGCCTTCGGCGAACCGGCTGCTCACCCCACAAGGGGAGAAGGGAAGGCTGGCCCTGCTACTTCACCGCTCCCGCGGTCATGCCCATGATCAGATAGCGTTCGAGCGCAATGCCGATGACGGCGAGTGGCGCTATCGCGGCAGTGGCAAGCGCCGCCATCGACCACCAGTTGATGCCTTGCGAGCCGGTCTGGCTCGCCACCATGACGGGGATGGTCTTGGCGTCGGTCGAGGTCAAAAGGGCGGCGAAGAAATACTCATTCCAGCACAGCACCATTGCCAGGATGAAGGCGGCGACCATGCCCGGCAGCGCGATCGGCATGACGATGCGGAAGAAGGCGCCCCAGATCGACAGCCCGTCGACGAGCGCTGCTTCCTCGAGCTCGACCGGGATCGAGTTGAATTGGTCGCGCATGATCCAGATGACGATCGGCAGCACCATCAGCGTGTAGAGCAGGATCAGCCCGATGCGCGTGTCGAGCAGGCCGACTTCGCGATAGAGCACCAGGAACGGCAGCGCCAGCACCACCGGCGGCAGGATCAGCTGCGACAGGAAGAAGAACGAGATGTCCTCATTCTTGAACCAGGCGAAATGGTAGCGATAGCGGGTGAGCCCGTAGGCGGCGAGGCTGCCGATGACGATGGCGAGGCTCGACGCGCCGACCGAGGTGATCACCGAATTCATGAAGCGCTTGAGGAACTCCTCGCGCACCGTAGAGGTCTGGAAGATCGAGTCCGGCGACAGGCCGAGCGAGCGCCAGCCCTTCCAGTCCGGCTGGAAGTCGACGAAGGGGATGAGATGGCCTTGCGTGACATCAACCGCGGTCTTGAACGAGGTCGTGATCGTCCAGTAGATCGGAAACAGGCAGATGAACGCCCAGAAGGCCAGCGCCCCATAGATGAAGACGCGGCTGGCGAGGAAGCTCGCCGGTGAGCGGATCTCCGAGGCTACATATTCGGTGGTCTGAACGCTCATCTTGGCTCAATTCACATTGCGGACAAAACGGTTGGCGAATTTCAGCAGCCAGGTGACGAACACGACGATGATCACCAGATAGGCCATCGCCAGCATGGTTCCGTAGCCGACGTTCGAGCGGTCGCGATATTCGCGGTAGATGAAGCTAGACACGGAATCGGTCGCACCGCCCGGGCCACCCGACGTCACCGTGATGATGATGTCGGCAAGCTTCAGCTTGAAGATGATGCGCAGGATCAACGCCGTCACCGAAACCGGTAGCATTAGCGGGAAAGTGACCTGCCAGAAGGTCTGCCACGCATTGGCGCCGTCGACGCGTGCGGCCTCCAACACCTCGCGCGACATCGCCTGCAGCCCGGCCAGCAGCATGATCATCATGAACGGAATGAAGGTCCAGGCATCCAGCATCATGATGGCGATGCGCGCGATGATCGGGTCAGAGAAGAAGGCTGGATTTTCCCAGCCGAGATGGCGCGCCAGCGTTGCGGCCGGTCCGAACCGGTATTCCATCAGCGATTTGCCGATCATCCACGACACCGCGACCGGCGACAGCATCAGCGGCATCAGGAAGACCACGCGGAAGAATTTTCGCGCCCGGATCTGCGCGTTGAGCAACAGCGCCAGGCCAAAGGCAATCACATATTCGACCGCCACCGCCAGCACATAGAGCACCATGTTGAACAGCGCATTGCGGTAGTAGGGATCGTCCAGCATCTGCCAGAAATTGTCGAGCCCGTTGAACCTGCGGCCGCTGAAGGAGCTGAGGTTCCAGTCGGTGAGCGCGATATAGAAGCCGAACAGCGTCGGGAAGATCACCATGGCGATGGTAAACAGCAGCGCCGGCAGCAGGAACAGGGCACGCTGGCCGTCCTCGCCGCGCGTCAGCACCTGGCCGATGCCGAGCGCCACGCCCCACAACACATAGGCATAGACGACGGGGCGCCAGGTTTCGGCTTCAGCCTTGTAGAAAATCTCGAACGCGATCACCGCTAGCAGGCCAAGCGTCGCCGCGGCCATCAATGCAAAGCCAAGCCGTCTGCGGGCCGGTGAAATCTGGTCGTAAGGGGCGGCGTCTGCCGGCCACTGGTTTGCGGTCGAAGTCTGGTCAGCCACAAATCTCGCCCGTTCAGGAGGCTTCCGCGAGGAAGCAGGTTATTGTGGTCCGGCAAGCCTTCGCTGCCGGACCACGGGTTCACAGCCAGCCTACATGCCGAGCGAGGCCTTGTAGAGCTTGACCTGCTTTTCGCGACCGATCTGGTCGGTGAGCTTCTCCCAGGCCGCGGCAATGGCGTCGGCGCCTTCCTGCGCCTTCATCTTGCCGGCGAAGGTGTTGGCCAGAATGTCCTCGGCGGCGCTGTAGTACTGGAAGATGCCGGGGATGCGTGGCTCGATCGCCGCGTTCGGATGGTTGTACGAGTCGCCTTCCGACTTCAGATACGAGGTGATGAAGGCCTCGTCATAGCCTGCCGCCACCCACTCCGGAATGTCGAAATGCGAGTTGCGGTAGGGCTGGAAGCCCGACGGATACATCGCCGTCCAGATCGACAGGTCCTTGCCGCCGAGATGGGCGGCAGCCGACCATGCCGCCTTCTTCTTCTTCTCGTCGGCATCGACGCGGGCCATGACATAGACGCCCCAGCCGAGATAGGCGCAGTTCGGCGCATAGTTCGGGCCGCTGGCGAGCTTGTCCCACTTGCCGGTCTTGGAATTGTAGACATCGTCCGAGCCCGGCAGGATCGAGAAGCCGGTGACGTCGCCAATGACCGACGAGTCGTTGGTCTTGACGTTGGAGCCGACGTCACCCCACCAGGGGATCATCGAGCCGGTGCCGGCCAGGAACTGCTGGAAGGCAGTCGTATTCGGATCGGCATTGATCTGGTCGGCGGGTTCGGATGGCAACGCGTCAATGACGTCCTGGATGGCGCGCACCCAGGCCGGGTTGTTGATGCGCGGCTTCATCGTGTCGGCGTCGAACAGCCAGGCCTTGTCGTCAGGATGCTTGGCATAGGCGGTGGCGCGGCTGCCAAGGAAGTAGAAGCCGAAACCGCCCCAGGGCTTTGGTGCATCGAGATAGCCATAGACGTCCTGGCCCTTGAATTTCTTGCCCTTGAGGAACTTGGTAGCCGCCTGCACCTGTTGCCAGGTCTTCGGCACGCCCCACTCGCCTTCACCGCCGCCGTCCTTCCAGGCCTTGGCGAGGTCGGCATCGGCGAACACGTCGGTGCGGTAGTTGAAATTGTGCGCGTCGCCGTCAATGGTCACGCGATACTGCTTGCCGTCCCACGTGCCGACCGGCGGCTTCAGATAGTTGACGAGATCGTCGAAATCGATCTGGCTCTTGACCCAGTCGGGCATTTCCGACGTCAGGCCCTTGCCGCAGACATCGCCTTCGAACGGTGCGCCCATTTCGATGATGTCGAAATCGACGGTGCCGGTAGCGATCGACTGCTGCAGGCGGGCGTTGTAGTCGGCCTGCGCCAGGTCGATCCAGTTGATCTTGGCGCCGGTATAGGTCTCCCATGGCTTCAGGAAGCCACGGAACAGCACATTGTGCAGGTTCTGGTTGTTGAGACCCATGAAGGTCAGCTCGACGCCGGCGAATTCGCCTTCCTTGACGTTGGCCTTGGTGGCCTCGAGGCAGAGTTCACCGACCTTCTGGAAATCGGCATCCGTCGGCTGGCCCTTGCCGACGCCGGGGATCTGCAGGATTTTGGAGCGCAACTCGCTTGCCGCGGAAGCCGGGCGCGTCAAGGCGCCAAGCCCGGCGCCGGATGCGGCGGCGATCGCGGCCATGCTGGCCGCACCCTTCAATATGTCGCGCCGTGTGGCGCCGGCACGGATCAGTTTATCGTAAAGACCTGTTCTCATCGACTATTCCTCCCAGAACATCAGCGTGAATGGATATGACCAACCTTGTCGGACGCTGGAGCGCCAACGATTCTCCCGGCTCGGAAACGAACTGCGCAGGACCCCACCTGCTCGATTGAAGTTCCGATTTTGCGGATCGGGTAACCGGCATTCGGACCAGCGTCCGCCACTATTCTCACAACCAAACGCCGTGTCAACGAGAACAGGTTTTTATCTATAAGAGACTGACTTGCCCTGACCGGTCGCGTTGGTTAGCTTCTGCGCCTACGGCCAGTGGGAGCCGGAAGGGGAGTATATGGCTCAAGTCGCGATCAGCAAGGTGGCCAAGGCGTTCGGAACGGTCAAGGTTCTGCACGAAGTCAGCGTCGACATCGCCGACGGACAGTTCGTGGTGCTGGTTGGCCCTTCGGGTTGCGGCAAGTCCACGCTGCTCAGGATGGTGGCCGGGCTGGAGACCGTCTCCGCCGGCACGATCGCCATTGGCGACCGCGTCGTCAACCATTTGCCGCCGGCCAAGCGCGACATCGCCATGGTGTTCCAGAACTATGCGCTCTATCCGCACAAGACCGTCGAGCAGAACATGGCCTTTGCGCTCAAGCTGCGGAAAACCGATCCGGCCGAGGTGGCCCAGCGGGTCAAGCGCGCCGCCGACATCCTCGACCTCAATCCCTATCTGAAGCGCTATCCCAGGCAGCTTTCCGGCGGCCAGCGCCAGCGCGTTGCCATGGGCCGCGCGATCGTGCGCAATCCGCAGGTGTTCCTGTTCGACGAGCCGCTCTCCAATCTCGACGCCAAGCTGCGCGTGCAGATGCGCACCGAGATCAAGGAACTGCACCAGCGGCTGAAGACCACCACCATCTACGTCACCCACGACCAGATCGAGGCCATGACCATGGCCGACAAGATCGTCGTCATGCGTGACGGCCGTATCGAGCAGGTCGGCGCGCCGCTGGAACTGTTCGACCGACCGGCCAATCTGTTTGTCGCCGGCTTCATCGGCTCGCCTTCGATGAACCTGCTCAAGGGCGTCATGCGCAAGGGCGCCAAGCCCGGTGTCGACATCGCGGGCACGCTGTTCCCGATTGCACCAGGCAATGCCGCGCAGGACGGCCAGGCGGTCGTCTATGGCGTGCGCCCGGAACATCTCGAGATCCATCCCGATGGCGTGCCGGCGAAGATTTCGGTGGTTGAGCCGACCGGCTCGGAAACGCTGGTGTTCCTGCGCTTCGGCGACGGCGAGATGGTGGCGCTGTTTCGCGAGCGCCACGACTTCAAGCCCGGCGACACGCTGACCCTGAAGCCGCGGCTCGACCAGATCCATCTTTTCGACGCCGACACCGGCAAGCGTCTCTGATCTCAACCGGACTTCACGAGGACTATCATGCTCAAAGGCATCAACCCGCTGCTCAATGCCGACGTGCTGCAGGCATTGCGGGCGATGGGCCATGGCGATGATTTGATCATCGCCGACACCAATTTTCCGTCCGATTCGGTGGCGCGCCAGACCGCGCTCGGCCGCCTGCTGCGCATCGATGCCTCGGCCGCCGAGGTGGCAAAGGCGGTGCTGTCGCTCTACCCGCTGGACACGTTCGTCGACGACTCCGCCGCGCGCATGGAGATCGTCGGCAAGCCGGACGAGATTCCGGCTGTGCAGAAAGAGGTGCAGAAGGAAGTCGACCAGGCCGAGGGCAAGTCCTGGCCGATGATAGCGGTCGAGCGCTACGCCTTCTACGAGCGCGCCAAACAGGCCTATTGCGTCATCCAGACCGGCGAACGCCGCTTCTATGGCTGCTTCGCCTTCCGCAAGGGCGTCGTGCCGCCGGATGCGGAGTAGCGGCATGGCCTCGGGCAAGCCTGTCGTCATCCTGGGTGTGTTCGTCGCCGACACCGCCTACAGGGCGCAGCGGCAGCCGCGCATGGGCGAAACCATCCTCGGCACATCCTTCACGCTGGGTCCGGGCGGCAAGGGCTCGAACCAGGCGGTCGCCGCCGGCAAGCTCGGCGCCGACGTCACCTTCCTCACCCGCCTCGGCGTCGACCCCTTCGCCGACATGGCCAGGCAGACCTGGGCGCAGGCGGGCGTCAAGAATGCCGTCATCGACACGCCGGAAAGCTATACCGGTGCGGCCTACATCTTCGTCGAGGAGACCACCGGCAACAACGCCATCATCGTCAGCCCCGGTGCTGCCATGCTGATCTCGCCAGCCGATATCGAAGCCAATGCCGCGCTGATCAGCAGTGCCAGCGTCTTCGTCACGCAGCTCGAACAGCCGATCGAAGCCGCTATGCGGGCGCTGGAGATCGCGCGTGGGGCAGGGGTGACGACGATCCTCAACCCGGCCCCGGCGGCAAAACTTCCCGACCGCATCTACACGCTGTGCGACTACCTCACGCCCAACGAGACGGAGACGGAGGAATTGACCGGGATGAAGGTCTCCTCGGTTGACGACGCGCGGCGCGCCGCGGACAAGCTGCTCGAAAAGGGCGTCGGCACGGTCATCGTCACACTGGGTGACAAGGGCGCGCTTTTGCACTCGAAGGAGCGCTCCGACCATGTACCTGCCGTCAGTGCGGGAGCCGTGGTCGAAACCACAGGGGCGGGCGATGCCTTCAATGGTGGTCTTGCCGCCGCGTTGTCGCGGGGCGTGGAGCCGTTGCAAGCCGTGCGCTTTGCTTGTGCCGTCGCCGGCATTTCGGTGACGCGACCAGGGACCGCGCCGTCGATGCCGACGCTGCAGGAGGTCGAGGCGCTGCTGGCGAGGGGGTGAGGTTAGGGCAGCGCATGGCAAAATTGTCAAAGAGCGCCTGGTGAGGTCGCGCACCGCCGGCTGGACCAAATTCGGTACGTGCTGGGTCGCGTTTGGCGCCACGAGAGGCGCGCGGTACCTTCCAGCACCGTCGACAAGGACCTTGAAACCCAAGTTGCAAAGCTGAAGGCCGAAGGTTGCGGCATCATTCGCCCTGAGAAGCTCTCAGGGGCCAGCCGAGCGGATATATTCAAGTTGGCGTGGGCATCCCCTGGCGATATTGACGGCGTGCCGACGGATTATGCGGCCCGCAACATCTACCGTTCCGTGAAAGCGCGAGCGAAGGAATCGAGCATCGGCCGTGCGAGATACTCGAAGAAAGTCCGGTCGTCGGTGCTGATGAACGCCTCGACCGGCATTCCAGGGTAAAGCTGCTCCGCTATCACGCCGGGCGGTAGGTCGGGGGCAATCTTCAGCTTGGCCCGGAAATAGGGTTCGTGCGTAGCCTCGTCGATAAGCCGGTCCGCGGAAACCTGTGTCACCGTGGCTGAAATCTCAGGGGTGAGCCGCATGTTCAACGCGGACAATCGCAGTTTTGCCGGCTGGCCCACACGAACCTGATCGATGTCCTTCGTCCGCAGCCGTGCATCGACGATCAGGCCCGATGCCGTGGGCAGGATCTCCATGATCTTCTGTCCGGGGGCAATCACGCTTCCCTTGGAATTATAGGTCGACGACACCACGATGCCCGCGGCCGGCGCCTTGATCGTTGTTCGCCTCAGCACCGCCTCGGCTGCCCGTATCTGTTCCTCTATGTCGGCCAGGTTGGTACGGACGTCGTCCAGCTTGGTCAGCGCTTCCTCCACGCGTTGCGTGGTCGCACGCTCGATCTGCGCCTGCGCTTCGACGATCTGGGTGGCGGTCGCCGCAAGATCCGCCTCCAGCGCGCCGGTCTGCCCGACGAGATCTGCCTCGCTGCGCAAAAGCTGCGAATATTCGCTGCGATTGGTGAGGCCCTTGTCCAACAGGTTGGTCTTGATGCCGAGCTCTTTCTTCACGATTTCGGCCTGTTGCTGGATGGCGAGTTTCTGGGCCTGCAATCCCACGACCGACTGGCGATGCATGGCAACCCGTTGCGTGAGGATCGATTGTTCCGATCGAAACCGAGCGAGCCTGGCGCTGAATTCCTTCTGCTGTTCTCGAACCAGAGTCTCGAAATCGTGCTGGAACGGTGCTGGCGCGGTCCCTGTGATTGGCGCGAGCCGGTCCAATCCGTCGCGTTCCGCCTCCAGCCGCGAGGCGCTCGCCTTGAGCGCGATCGACTGTCTCGTCAGCCGGTTGAACTCGGCCTGCGCGGCTGTTCGATCGAGCAGGATCAGATCCTGGGCCTGTTGCACGCGATCACCTTCATGGACCAGCAACTCCTGGATGATGCCGCCTTCGGGATGCTGAATGAGAATGTTTCCGCCCGCCGCCGAGATCGTGCCTTGCGTGATCACCGCGCCGGCCAAGGGCGCGCTGACGGCCCAATAGCCGAAGCAGCCCGCCAATAGTGCTATTGCGGCGTAGCCAGTGAAGGCCACCCGCCGGAGGTCGGTGCGTGGTCGGCCTTCCCAGGCCAAGCTCTGCGCCGCCATCCTCACGATCCAAAGCAGACGTTATGCGAGGTGCCGCGGATCGTCGTGGCGAACGACCCTGTCACCACCGTGTTGCGCTGTGGGGGAAGGCCCTTGCCGGCGGTCGACTGCCGCAACACGTCGCCGCTTGGACCGAAGGCTTCGACCACTCCACCGCGCAGAAGCATCACGCGGTCGCAGGCCGCGGCGATCGAAGGGCGGTGCGTTATCACGATTGCCGTAACGCCCGCCGCTTTGGCGGCGGAAAGCACCGCTTCGAGCGCCGCTTCGCCGCTGCCGTCGAGATGGGTACTGGGCTCGTCCAGGACGAGAATGCGCGGATTGCCGTAGAAGGCGCGCGCCAGCCCGATCCGCTGGCGCTCGCCACCCGACAGCGTCGTGCTGGATAGACCGATGGCGGCCTGGTAGCCGTCGCGCTGCGCCAGGATCAGCTCGTGCGCCTCGGCGCGCCTGGCGGCTTCGACGATCGCGGGGTCATCGGCATCGGGGTCGAAGCGGGCAACATTCTGCGCGATCGATCCGGGAAAAAGCTCCACTTCTTGCGCGAGGTAGCCGATGTGCTTTCCGAGCTGGTTTTCGTCCCAGGTCCTGAGGTCGGCACCGTCGATCCTGACCGAGCCACCGGTCGGCTGGAGCGCGCCGACAAGCAATTTCGCCAGCGTGGATTTGCCGGCGCCGCTCGGGCCGATGATTGCCACCGCCTCGCCGGCGCCGATCACAAAATTCAGCCGCTTGAGGATGGGTTCCGTGCCGAAGGAGGCATTCGGCGCGATGAAGAAAAGGTCCTGCGCGGTGATCGCGCCGGAGGGGTCCGGCAATGTCAGCTTCCGCGCTTCCGCCGGACGTGCCGCAAGCGCGGTCTCCAGCCGCTTCCACGAACGCCTGGCGTCGACGATCTGCCGCCATGATCCGATCAGCTGGTCGAGTGGCTGCAGCGCGCGCGACGACACCAGCGAGGACGCGAAGATCATGCCGGCTGTCATCTGCCCCTGCAGCACCAGCCATGCGCCGGCGCCCAGTATTGCCAGCTGCAGCATCATGCGCAGCGCCCGCGACGCCGCGCTGAAGATCGCGTTGGCGCTCGATGAACGGTCATGCAGGGTGAGCGCTTCCGCGACGTGCCTGCCCCACACCTCGGCGGCGGCCCGCACCATGCCCATGGCGCGCAGCGTTTCGGCATTGCGGGCAAAGGCCTGCTCCGCCTGGCTCGCGGCGGCCGAGCGTTCCGCCGACAGGGCATCGTTCCTGCCAATGGCAAGCTGATTGGCCACGACCAGAAGAAACAAAAGCACCGCGCCGGCGAGCGTCAGCCAGAACAGAACAGGATGGATGAGATAGAGCAGGGCGAGAAAGACAGGAGCAAAGGGCAGGTCGAACAGCACCGCCACGCCGCGCGACCTGATGAAGGCGCAGACCGAGGCCAGGTCGCGCAGCGGCGACAGGCCGCCGCCGGCATATTTGGCGCCAAGCGAGACGGCGAATGTCGTCGCCCCCAGTTTCTGATCGACCGTAGCGGCGACGCGCTGCGTGTAAATGGCGCGGACCGCGTCCAGCAAGCCGAGGAAGGCGAGCGCGACAACCGCCATGGCCGACAAATAAAGCAGCGTCTCGATGCTGGAGGATGGCAGCACGCGATCATACACCTGCAGCAGATAGAGCGGGATCACCAACAGCAGGATGTTGATCAGCAGCGAGAAGACGCCGATATCGGCAATGGCGCGCATGAACACCGACCGCAGGCCCTGCTGCCTCGTCACATCCCTCAATGGCACATGATCCCGCAACATCGCGCTGGTCGCCTAGACCGTGTGCTCGCCTGTTATGCTCAGATGGCTCTGCTGCACATCGTCCAGCGTGTAGGCGCGGATATAGTCGATCTTCATTTGTGCCGGCGTCGCCAGATGGTCGGGAGGCGCCCCGGCGAAACCGCCGACCGCGAGATCGACCAGCATATACATCGGGCTATGCATATCCGACGGCGTCGCGGCCTCGGCGACCTTGACGCCATCGTAGGTCCAGATCAGCTGATCCGGCGTCCACAGCACGCCGTAGGTGTGGAAGCCATCGGTGTTCGAAACATTCACCGAGGACGAAATCTTGGTGTGCTGTCCCGTCTCGTTGGTGTGCGCCGTCATCTGCAGCGTGTTCGGTTCCTGGCCGCGCATTTCGAGCACGTCCAGCTCCGGCGGCCACGAGCCGTCTTCCGGCAGCAGCCAGAAGGCTGGCCATGCTCCGGCCGTTTCGGGCAGGTCGGCGCGCATTTCGAAATAGCCATAGGTCTGCGAGAAGGTGTCGTGCGTCGTCAGGATCCCGGAAGTGTATTCGTAATTGTTGATGAGCGGCTTGATGTCGTCCGGGGCCTGCGCCGCGGTGATGGTGAGAACGCCGTTTGCCACGCTGAACGGGTGGACGGAACTCGTCGGGCCGTAATTGGCGTCGATGTACCATTGCAGCTCGCCGTTCTGGGTCAGCGTGCTGCCGTTCGGAGCGCCCCACCAGAAGTTGGAATCCCAGGTGCCGCTGTGGCCGTTCCAGAGATTCAGCGTGTTGAAGTAGTCGACGAAGGACACTGTCATGCCCGTTTTGTCGATCGGCAGTTCGAACTGGGCGGGCTGAAACTTGTCGATCGTGGTGTTGTTGAACACCAGAACCTCGCTGGAGCCGAGGTTGAGCTGCACATTCGCTCCCGCCTGGACCATGTTGGCCTGTACGGCCTCGAACGAGGTGAGGGCGTAGCCATTGAGACGCACGGTGTCCGTCGCGCCGAAATCGAAGATCAGGTCGCTTCCGTTGCCCTTCGAGACGATGAAGACGTCGGCACCGTCGCCGCCGATGAGGACATCATTGCCCTTGCCGCCATCCAGCGTCTGGCTGCCAGCGCCGCCCGTGATGATGTTGTCCAGCGCATTGCCGAACGCGTAGCGGCCATCGCCGGTGACTACGAGGTTTTCGAAATTAGCGGGCAGCTTGTAGCTCATCCAAGTGTCGATCGTGTCGACACCTGCCCCAGGATCCTCGACCGCCTTGTTGATCGTGGAATAGAGATGATAGTAGTCGTCGCCCGCGCCACCGTACATTGTGACATTGACACTGCTGTCTCCCCAGAAGGAGTCGTTGCCGGGCGTGCCGTGCAGTTCCGGTCCGGACCCGGTTGCCGAGAACCAATGGGTGGAAGCACCGGTGTAGGGAAGAGGGATGCCTTTGGCGTTCGTGATGGTGCTCATCAGAAATCCTTCCTCGTGGTGCCTGGCCTCTCAAATCATTCGATAAGAGTCCCGGCTACCGCTTCCCGAGCAACGTTGCAACGAACAATATCGTTCCAAGGGAATCGTCACTCGACCCACCATAACATCGACCGTTCTGTAGACATACCCTGAATAAGTAGCAAAGAGTCAGCCCCGGTGATGATAGTAAGACATGATGACCAGAAAAAATTGATTAAAATTTTGTACATATGCCAAAATTATAGGCATATTTTCTTGGACGATGCCGATTAATATTAGTTTTCGCTAACGCTTTGAGACGCACGAGGACGGAGGGCTGCGGGCCCGATTTGGCCGAATTCCGCCGCATGCTGACGCGCGCCCGCGCTGGGCTGGGCTCCGACATGGCAGCGGGCGATGACGCCTGGCAGGACGTCTCGGTGCGCGCCTCGCTGCTGCCCGACGATATGCAGGGCGTGTTCATGATGATCGCGCGTGCGGCGAAGGAAGGCTGGCCATGCCCGAGCGACGCCGCAATCGCCCGCGCCTATGGCTCGCACTCACTGCGCCGCGCCCCGCGCCTCTTGACCTATATCGAGGAGCAGGGCCTCATCGTCTGCCAGCTCGATGGGACCTGAAGGCGCACCGTGACGCTGGGGGAACTCGCCTGGGCGACGGCGCCTGGTGATCCCAATGCCGGGGAGGTGGAGCAGGGGAGTTTGGCACCGTGAGGGGGTGCAATAAGAAAATGTCCTCAAGCCGTGGTTATTCCCAAACGGCAAAATGCAGCGCCCAAGTCTGCTTTGTGCCAGTAGCGGGCAGCCTGCGCACCGACTTCCAATGTCTTGTTTGGGGCCGGAAGAGGACCGTCCGGTTCTGGCATTGAAGGCAAGGGAGCAGAGCTGTCGTCGAGCCTTTGTGGACATTCCGTTTCCGCCAAAGTCAGCCGTCAAATTTGTTGCTGCTTTATTGTCGGCTGTAGGTTTTCGGATTGCCGACAGTGTTCGACACGGAGTCCAGACCAATTGCGCGTCGCATTTGCCAAGGAGGAAAGCGCCGGCTCGCGCTATCTCCGATCGGATCAACCTCGTCACCGAGGGGGCCTCAAGATGCTGCAGGAGGAATTGGCTCGCGCTCAGCAGGCTCTCGAGGCCGTTAACGTGCTGGAAGATATCAACGAGAGGCGACGGCAGTCGGCGGTCCCGGTTCGAGATATGCGCTACTATGCCGAGCGCGTCCGTACGGCTCAGCTTATGTCGGTGCCGACGTCCAACGAAGTGATCGCCTTCGGTCACACCATTACCTTCGAGCGTGACGATGGCCGCACTCAGACCTTTCGCATCGTCGGTGAGGATGAGGCCAACCCGTCTCAGGCTTCCGTATCGTATGGTTCGCCGGTTGCCATCGCGCTGACTGGCAAAACCGTTGGCGACGTTGTCCAGCTGGGGCAGCGCGAACTCGAGATCCTGTCCATTTCTTAGTGGAAGATCGGTGTAGAACGCACGATCGAATTGCGGGCGTGTTCTGAGACCTCGTCACGGTCAACCGCCACGTTGGTACACCGTCAGGTGACGCCCAGTGAGCCGCGCTGCTTGACGTCAAAAACCCGGAACAGGCCGGGTCTTTCCACTCAATCGAGCGCCAAGCGTTAAAGCCGCCGGAAAGTTCTTGATCACGGCGCGCATCACCATCCCGCTGCCAGGCCCAAGCGCTATTCGGGCAATCAAGGCTGCGGCACGCACACGGGTCGAGAATTGCCGACGCCATTCCCTTTCGTAGCGACGTCCGGCCTCGTCGTGGCCCTCGTGACCTTTACCCAACGCGATCAGTTCTCTCGCAAGGAGCCAGCCGGATTGCAGCGCCATCGAAATCCCTTCCGCGATTACAGGGTGTGACTCACCTGCGATGTTGCCGACGCGGAAGATGCCCTGATCATAGCCAGCTCGAATACCGGGATGGATCGGTCCCGCGGCGAGCCATGGGCCATCCAATTCGGCACCGGCCAGCACAGTTTCCACGCCTCGGCACGAGGCCACGACGTGGCGCCACAATGCATCCGACGCCGCAATGTTTCCATAACGCCGGCGCAGGCCGGATAGAACATCTCGGCGGATGCAGCAGGAAATTGAAGCCCGGCCATGGTCTGCCGTTACCATTCCCCCATAGCCGCCCTGGAATACCAGCAGCGGCATCAGGTCGGGCGCCAGCGCGGCGCCGGTAAAATGCGCTTTGAAACCGAAAAGGTCAGAAGGTTGGCTCGCTCTTTCAAACTGGCTTGGGAGTTTCCCGATTTCCCAGGATCCGTGCGCGGCAATAATTACAGGTGCGCTAACAACCTTTTGTTGCTGGCCCGCCTCCACGGTCACAAACTGCAAATCATCGTGCCGACGAATAGCGACAGCCTTGCAAGGCTGGAGAATTTCGACACCCGCGCGTTCGGCGGCCTGTAACAACATGTAATCCAAACGATCGCGGCCGAGAGCGCGGCCGAGACCCGTCTTGGCGCTCGGCATTCGCGCCTCGGCTGAAACATCGCCAGAAAAGAACCCGACGCGACGTATTTCGGGGCCGGCTTCCGCGCGCCAAGTTTCGCCGACGCCCAACTGGTCGAGCAAGGCAAGGCTGGTGCCCGACATGAATTCGCCGCAGACCTTTCGGCGAGGAAACGCGACCTTCTCCACCATCGCCACCGACCAACCATGTTGGGCCAGCGCAATGGCGGTAGAACTGCCGGCAGGGCCGGCACCGATGACAATTGCGTCGTGCATCATTTGGTGCCGGGCATACTGGCACCTACAAAACCTTGAGTGAATAGGCCTTTGCGGGCCTCCATCACGGGCATTCCACCTGACAGCTGCCACAATTGTGAAAGTTCCGTGCCGCGAAAACCGGAGCGGACACTTTGCGTCGCGTCGTTCAGTGTAACCGCGCAGGCGCCGATCAGTCGCAGGAGCCGCGTAGCGGCAAGTGGCCCCTTGGCCCTGAGCGGCTCCGTCGCGACGAGCATCGGGGCCATCGTCATGATCCGGGAAAACAGCTCCAGGAGGCGCGTGTCGTCGAAGTGATGGAGGATGAGGTTGGCGCAAACAAGATCGAAGGGCCTGTCCCCTGTCCAATCGAATATATCGGCGGTTACAGGTTGCGCCCGCCAACCAAATTCAGCGAAAGAGTTGCACACATCCTTGCTGATCAGGTCGATCCTGTCGACCATGACGATCTCCACATCGGGCCAACGCCGCGCCATCAGCCGCGCCACTCTCAGCATGAACTTTCCGTCACCGGCACCGAGTTCGAGGATGCGCAGCGGCGCTGTCGGCACGTTCGTTCGCAAGAGCGATGCCATGATCCTGGCCTGGAACATCAATGCGTTGATACGAACGAGATCACGACGGGATGCAATCGCACCAGGATCGTCGGCCGGGAGGCCGTCGAGGAGTTCTGGCTCCAGATGCCTGATGTTTATGTCGGTCATGCGATGGATCGGAAATCTAAGGCTTCAGCCGGCAATCCGGCAAATAGAATTCGGTCGTACCTTTATGGCCGCGCACTGTTCATGGCGGAACTCGCATGTGAACTCAGTCCGGACGGCGAAGCCGAAGGTCGGCCCCTTTCATACAAGATCGGAGGCTGGTATCACAGTTTGCTAATGAGAAATATCGGCACCGCGCAATAAAATACCTTATGCCGACGTTTGCCTTAGGAAACGCTTCCCCAATTCCTAGACCTCTTATGAGACCCGATTGGGCTCATTGTCGGAGCAATTTTGTCCTCTCAAGCGTATCTGAACCGTATTGCCACGTCAGTTCCAGAACACGACGTGCATCAATTCTTCCTCCGCTATGGAGCTTCGCTGCTTGAAAACGATGCCCAGCGTCTTACGCTTTTCGAGCGAATGGTCAGTCTCGCCGGCATCGAACATCGCTATTCCTGCTTTGCGCCCGCCGACGATCCGCGCGGCGGGGCAATCGACCGTGACGGCACCTCGGTCAGGGGCTCCTTCGCCAGCACAGCAATTCGTATGCAGATGTACGAAGCCGCCGCGCCGGAGCTCGCGCAAAAGGCCGTCGACACGCTGCTGGCCGACGACGACCGCTCGCTGATCACGCATTTGATCGTGACGAGCTGCACCGGCTTTTCAGCGCCTGGCATCGACCTCGAACTGGTGCAGCGATGCGGCCTGCCGACGTCGGTCGAGCGCACCATCGTCGGCTTCATGGGATGCTATGCCGCCATCAACGCCTTGAAGCTGTCTCGCCATATCGTGCGCTCCGACCCGAACGCCCGAGTGCTGATCGTCAACATCGAATTGTGCACGCTGCATTTCAGGGAAGCCACCGAGCTTGAGAAGCTGATCTCGTTCTGCCTGTGGGGCGACGGTTGCGCGGCCGCACTGGTAACGGCCGAACCGCACGGCATCCTGCTGGAAAGCTTCCACGCCATCGTGGCAGTGGAGCGCAAGGAGTTGATGAGCTGGCACATCCGCGACGCCGGTTTTGAGATGGTGCTGTCCGGCCAGGTTCCCGGCGCGGTTCGCGAGACGCTGCGCAACGACCATGCGGCCATCCTCGGCGGCAGGCCCGCCAAGGAGATCGATTTGTGGGCGGTGCATCCCGGCGGCCGCTCTGTGCTCGACGCGGTCGAGCGGGCACTCAAACTGGAGCCGACCGCGCTCGCCGTATCGCGCGAAGTGCTCCGGCAATACGGCAATATGTCATCGGCGACCGTGATGTTCGTGATGGCTGAAATGCTGAAGGAGCCGTCGGGCTTGCTCGGCTGCGGCATGGCGTTTGGGCCGGGATTGACCACCGAGACCATGATGTTCCGGACTGCCTGATGAAGGCCCTGCACGAAAGCATCTCGCTCGCAGCCCGTCGGCTGGCGCCCTATTTGCCGTATCCGCACTTCATGTGCGTGGCACCTCTTGACGCCGTGCTGCGGATTCTATGGCGCGCGGAAGGTAACATTCCCCCCGCCTACTGGCCGCGCCTGGTGCTCCTGCTCCTGCTTTCGGGGGTCAATACAGTCGCCTCCCTGCCGGAGCGCGTGATCCTTGCGGCATGGCTGCGGCTACGACCTCCCCAGATGGGGAGGGATAATGCCCCCGTGTTCGTCCTCGGCTACTTCCGATCCGGAACGACGTTTTTGCAGAACCTGCTGGCAGCCGACCCAGACCTGAGATCGCCGAGTTGGCCGCAGGTCCTGGCCCCTCAGGCATTCGTCCCTGGATGGTTTCTCCTGCGCTACCTTTTCGTGCCGTTGCTGCCGTTGACGCGCCTTGGCGCAGTCGTGCCAGTGGGCGCCAAGCTGCCGGGGGAGGACGACTTCGCGTTGAACAATCTGGGAGGGATGTCCGTCCTCGCGGGACGCGCCATACTTCCCCGCCGGCAAGCCTTCTTTAATCGATTTCACGATCTCGACGCGCTTTCGAAGGGGGAGTTAAGCCGCTGGCGCTCGCATCAGTTCGGTTTCGTTCAGAAGCTTACTCTCGTTGCAGGCGGACGGCGACTTCTGCTCAAATCGCCGAGCCATACGGCGCGCGTCCGCTACCTCCAGGAACTGTTTCCGGGCGCCAAGTTTGTCCACATCTCCCGTTCGCCGGAAGTCGTGTTCCGGTCCAACCTCCTTCTGGCGCGCGAATTGCAACGTGCGTTCGCCCTGCAGCCGCCACTGCCCGAGGATGAGCAGGAGGAGATCATCACCTGCGAATATCTCGCGACAGAGATGCACTATCTAGCCGATAGAGCTCAGATTCCAGCCGCCGACCTCGCGGAAGTGCGGCTGCAGGATCTCACCGCCGACCCCGTGGGTGAGATGAAGCGGATCTACCGTGAACTGGGCCTGCCATTTTCCCGCGGCTGCGAGGAGCGGATACTGCAGGTCGCCGCGACGTTCGGCAAACAGGTGCGTAGCCGCCATCCCGACCTGACGGAAAGGCAGAAAGCGCGGGTCGCTCGCCTCGAACCGCTGGCTGCCGCTTTTGGGCATGCGTCTCTACAGGCTCCCGAGACGCTCGATGTTGACAGCCAACAGCGCATTGGATGACATAGGATCATGACAGCAGGCCCATGGTCGTACGCAAGCTGGGCAGCTTTGGCCCGGCTGTTGCTTGTCCCGGTGCTACTCGCGATCTGCGCCCCATCGCTTTCGGCAGCTGCCGATGAGCAGAGTGACGCGGTCAAGTTGGTTGAGACTGTGCGCCAGGCGGCGATAGTGCTTGGGCACGGTGGACCTGCAGAGTCGCAGCTCCGCTCGATCTCCGCGGCGTTCGACGGTAGGGGGATCGCGCAAGCCGTGCTCGGGACGTATTGGCGCCGGGCGAGTGCAGACGACCGCGCCTCGGTGGTCGATGCGCTTCTGTATGCTATTGCACACAGGCTGGCCGAAAGGCTGGAGCGGACGCAGGACAAGACTTTCACCGTGCTCGGCACAAAGGCTCTGGCTAACGGCGACATCCTGGTGCGCAGCGAATTCCGCCGGCCGCTACACGGCCCAACGCCAGTGGACTGGCGTGTCCGCCACTGCCGCGGACAGCTCTGCATCGGCGATGTCTTTGTCGACGGCGGCTCCGTGACCGTGCAGCAGCGGGACCGTGTTGGCCAACTGCTCGCCGGCAACGGCGGCTCGATCCCAGCACTTGTCGCCGATCTCAGGAAAGGCCGGGTATGACGCCTCGCTTGTGCTCATGTCCCTCCTCGTCGAATTGAGCAATGTCGGCCGCGACTTTGATGGCGGTCGTATTGTCGCCGTTGACGGTGTGTCGCTTGCGATCGAGGATGATGAGACCGTCGCCATTGTCGGCCGCAGCGGGAGCGGCAAGTCCACGATCCTGAACCTGGTCTGCGGCCTCGACCGGCCGACGCGCGGCGAAGTTCGGTTCGAAGGACGGGCCGTCAACGGGAGGGCAGCATGGGCAGCCGTGCGGGCCAGCAGGATCGGCATCGTTTTCCAGAACTTCTTCCTGCTCCAGTCCTTATCGGCGCGCGAGAATATCGAGGTGGCTTTGTTGGGAAACCTCGGCGGAGCGCGGCAGCGTCGCGTTCGCGCGCTCGAACTTCTGGCACATTTCGGTCTTGCCGAACGCGCTACGCTCCGGCCGGCCGAGCTTTCGGGCGGCGAACGTCAGCGGCTTGCAATTGCGCGGGCGCTTGCCAACCGTCCGAAGCTTCTCGTTGCGGACGAGCCGACAGGAAGTCTCGACGTGCAGACGAGCCAGTCCGTGATGAGCATCATTGGCAACGCGCATCGCGAGTTCGGTACCGCAGTGATCGTGGTGACCCATGACGAGGACGTGGCCGCGCTGTGCGGTCGGCGCGTCGAGATATCCGACGGCCGCATCCGTTCGGACAACCGAATGACGGCGATGTCGACGCCCGCGCCGACGTTGCGGATCCGCTAACCCATGACAGAGCTGACCCTTCCCTTGCGCGGTCTCATTTCGCGCCCGCTTCGCACCCTCCTCACGGTTCTCGGCATCGCTCTGGCGGTCGCGGGGTTTGTGGCGCTTACCGGCCTGACCGCTGGCGTCCAGCACTCATTTGCTTCAGGAATCAATGAGAACGGTGCGGACTTGGTGGTGAGCCAACGCAGTGCGTTCAACCTCGTGAGCAGCGCCGTGCCCAAGTCGCTGAGCTCCGGGCTTTCCGCGGTACCAAACGTCGAGGCCGTGTCGGGCATTCTCCTGAACATCACCACCGCTGACGACGCTGCAAATATTGTCATGGCCGGCTGGCCGAGCGACAGCTTCCTGTGGAAAGACATGCACCTCCTGGCGGGGCGAATCCCTGCACCGGGGGACCAGTGGTCCGTGATCCTTGGCGAATCGATCGCCAGCGCATTGGACAAGCGGGTGGGTGATACCGTCGAGCTGCAGTTCCAGCCCTATAGGATTGTCGGCATCGCGTCGTTCTCGTCCGTGCTGAACCAGAACAGCGCGATCGTTCCGCTTGAAGGACTGCAGCAACTCCTGTCGCGGGAGGACGTTTTTACCTTGTACGAGGTGAGGTTGAAGCGCCCACTCGACAAGAATGACATCGCCGTTGCCCGAACCCGGCTCATCGCAGCCGCACAGGGGTTTGAGGTAGGTGACACCGAGCAGTTTTCCAGCAGCATCCGTATCTTCGATCTGCTTCGGGCGATTGCCCAGACAATTTCACTGGTTGTCATGGCGATGGCCTCTGTCGCCGTCGCCAATACACTTCTGATGGCCGTGAACGAACGGACGTTCGAGATTGGAGTTCTCGCGGCGCTTGGCTGGTCACCGCGGCGAATTCTTCGGCTCATTCTCATCGAAGGCGTGATCATGAGCGCAGCCGGCGGGGTCATCGGGATCATTCTCGGCGTCCTCACGATGGAGATGGCGGCGAAGACAAACTTCGCGGCGGGCTTGATCGTGCCGTACCTGTCAGGCTGGTCGATCGCGCAGGCGCTGATCTTCGTCTTCATCGCTGGCCCCCTCGGCGCGCTCTACCCGGCCTGGCGCGCTACACGTCTTCTCCCCGCCGACGCGCTTCGCAGGATCTGACGCCGGGGGGCGAGTATTATTTGAGTAAGCGGATCATGCGGGGCAGGCTTTGGAGGACCTGGAGTGTGGTGGTCGGCCATGTCTGCCTTCAGGAAATAAAAAGCGCTTCTCGACGGCCGATATGCGGCGCCAAGCTGTCATGTGCGCTTTCACCTGGGAGAGTCCGCTTCTGACCGATGTTGAAAAGTCCGCGTCGGGGGCTGCCAACGGCATTTGCATAGAACGGCATTCCGCGAACTCAGGACCGGAACCTGACGGCTTCGAAGGTTCTCGATTCAGCCGACCGAGCAATTGCATCGACGGTTTCGGCAACACGGTAGCCGTCCTCGAACGTGGCTCGCGGTGCGATCGGCTTGCCGCCTTCCACGGCCTCCAGCATGTGTCTAGCCTGGATGGGCGAAACACTCGTTCCAGCCGAGCGGATGCTGGCCCTGGATGCCCATCGGCAGCCAGAAGTCGCTGTAAGGATGGCCGGCCTGCGTCACCATCTGCACCCGTGGACCGCGCTTCGGCTCGTAGATGACCAACTCGTTCAGCCGCTCCATGTGGAAAGCGACGGAGCCTCTTGTGCCGTCGAACTCGATGAAGCCGCCGAGATTGTGGGCTCCAGCCACGCGCGTCGCTTCGAACGCCGCCGTCGCTCCGTTTTCGAGCCGTGCCGCGCAGACGAAAGCATCGTCGTTGACGTCAAGGATCTGGTTTGAGGAATCCTTGCTCCATGTTCCAGTCATGGCCGCGACCTCGGCGACCTCGCCGACAAGGAAGCGCGCCTGGTCAATATGGTGTGAGCCGAGATCGCCTAGCGCGCCGAGGCCGGCCTGTGCCTTGCTGAAACGCCAGTTCAGGGGACCGCCAGTCAGCATGTTCAAAAAGTTGAAACTTGGCGCAAAAAAAAATTGAAACTTGACCAAACTTGCTTCAACGCCACCCTCCTTGAAACCCTTGCAGAACAAGGGGTTGGAGGGTGGCGCGAGTGACGGGGCTCGAACCCGCGACCTCCGGCGTGACAGGCCGGCACTCTAACCAACTGAGCTACACCCGCGCATGGCGAACACGTGTCAGCCGTGTTCGTCGTTGGGGCGCTGGATAAGGGGTTCGCCACCGGGTGTCAAGCGTGACAGGACAGCATAACAGCAAACAGGAGAAGGTTTTTTGACAGCCGGCGTTTTGTTGGCAAAACCGGCATCCAACCAAGGCGTCTTGCGCTCATTTGGCCTTGCGAAGCCGATCCTGACCGCTTAAAGGTCCGGCCCGGAGCGGGCGATTAGCTCAGTTGGTAGAGCGCTTCGTTTACACCGAAGATGTCGGCGGTTCGAGCCCGTCATCGCCCACCATTCCAATCACACGACCCATCCACGGCCGCGTCAATGACGAAGCCCACGGTATGGCGTGCCTGGCTGTCCATTCGCCGCCGCGTCACAAACCCGCAGCAGATCGGCATGAATGTTTCTGGAGTTCAGCAACTCGGCCGCTTCCGGGTAGCCCTCGGCGAGCAATGCGGCAATGATCTCGGCTGGCGAGTGGTGGACACCACCCTCGGCCAAAGCATGAGCCCGCTGGTAGATATGACTGGTTCTGATTTTATTGGCCATTGCCAAACATCCCCCTTGATCAGCACTAGATGAACAACCTTTGAGATGCGAAGTTGTTCCGCTGCAACTTGTGGGGGGAATGTTTGCAACTAATGCGCGGGCGATGGATCTGTCGCTTGAAGTACGGCTCTTATTCCCGCTTGTTGTCAGGGACTCAGCGGTCCATCGTCATTCCTGCAACGATCACGGCGGCAGGAGCCGGAAGTCGTTACCTTCCGGCAGCAGTTGGCCGCCATCGACGATGATGGTCGTGCCGGTGATGTAGCTGGCATCGTCGGAGGCGAGGAACAGGAAGGCGTTGGCGACGTCGCGCGGGCTGCCGAGGCGGCCGAGTGGAATGGAGTCCTCCATGTTCTTGATGTAGGCAGCACCCCGATGCAGTTCGATGGCCTCGGTGAGGATGTTGCCGGGCTCGACACCGTTGACGGTGATGCCGTAACCGGAGAATTCGAGCGCCGCCGCACGGATGAAGCCGTTGATGCCGGCCTTGCTGGCCGAATAATGGCCATGGCCGGGGCTGGTGACATGCGGGCCGGTGATGGAGGAGGTGTAGAGCATGCGGCCAAAGCCTTGCGCCTTCATCGGCACCAGGGCCGCGCGGCTGGCATTGAAGGTGCCGCGCAGATTGACCGCCATGACGCGGTCCCAGTCGTCGGCGCTGGTGTTTTCGATCAGCTGCCAGGGATAGATGCCGGCATTCTGCACGATGATGTCGAGGCGGCCATGGAGCTTGAGCGCCAGCGCGACGGCTGCCTCGGCATCGCTCATTTGCGAGATATCGGTGCGGATGAAGGGAACGCCCAGCTCGTGCGCGGTCGCTTGCCCGGCCTCGACTTCGGTGTCGGCCAGCACCAGCCTCGCGCCTTCCTCGGCAAAGCGGAGTGCAATGCCCTTGCCGATGCCGCGGGCGCTGCCGACGATCAGCGCCACCTTGTCTTTCAGTCGTCCGGTCATGCGAGCCGTCCTGTCATGCGAGTCTTTGGCGGATGGTTTGCTTGAAAGCGTCGAGCAGCACGGCGGCCAGCACCAGCAGGCCATGGATCACCTGGGTGAAGTTGGCCGGCAGGCCCATCAGGTTGATCGCCGTGTTGATGGCTGAGAGCAACAGCACGCCGGCATAGACGCCAGGCAGGGTGCCGACGCCGCCTTTCAGACTGACGCCGCCGATTACGACGGCGGCGAAGGCGTTGAATAGCAGACCGACGCCGAGATTGGCGGTGGCGCCTGAGGTGCGGATCGCCAGCAGCCAGCCGGCAAGACCGGCGATGGCGCCGGCGAGAACGAAGGCGATGATGAGATTGCGGTTCACCCGGATGCCGGCGCGGAAGGTGGCCGTCTCGTTGCCGCCGATCATCACGAGATGCCGGCCGAACGGCGTCTTGGCCATGATCAGCGAGAAGACGACGAAACAGGCCACCGCGATCCAGGCGGTGAGCGGCAGGCCGATAAGGCGCTGGATGCCGAACCAGCGGATGGCCGGCGCCAGGTCCTGCGCCGAGCGGCCGCCCGAAATCACGAGCACGAGGCCACGCACCCAGATGTAGGACGCCAGCGTGATGATGAAGGCGCTCATCTTCACCTTGACCACCAGATAGCCGTTGAAAGCGCCGATGAGGCCGCCGACGGCCAGCGCCAGCAGCAGCGACACCGGAACCATCAGCCATTCGGGATGCAATTGAACGCCAAGCCCTATTCCGGACGAGCAGAACAGGATGCCGACCGCCATGGCGCTGAGCGCTGCCACGGATTCGACCGACAGGTCCATGTGACCGGCGATGATCACCAGTGCCAGGCCGATCGACATGACGCCGAGCACGCTGGACGCCTCGATGATGTTAGCGAAGATACCGAGCTGGAAATAGTTCGGGACGAAGATCGAGAAGACCACCAGCACGAACAGCAACATGAACCAGACGAGGTTGTCGAGAACGAACTCCAGGGCTTTGCGTGTGCGCGGGTTCATGGGCTGATCCGGTTGGCGCCCCCCGCGAAATCAACTCGATTTCGTCGGGTTAAGGCGCGGATTCAAATTCGCCACGGCGTCCCTTTGGACGCGGCGTTGTGAAAGGGCAGGCTCCGGGCCGCTACGGCCCGGAGCGCTTTCAAATGACTATTCGACTGATTTGACGGTGTCCGTCGGTGGCTTCTGGTTGCCCCAGAAGGCCGGGTTGTCGACATTTTCCTTGGTGATGGCGGCACCCGGGATCTTGATGTTCGGGCCCCAGGCTTCCTTGGTGACGGTCGATTTCAGGCCGAGCACGTCGTATTCGCCGGGCTTGATCTCTTCCTTCTTGGCGATCTTGTCCATGAACATGGCGACAGCCGCGGCCTGCGCGTAGAGCGGCTGCTCGACTTCGACGTTGAGCCAGCCTTTGCGGATCAGGTCGAGGCCGACCGGAGCGCCGTTCGAGCTCATCAGCATGACGTCGCCCGGCTTCTTGCCGGCGGCCTCGAGCGAGGCAACGGCAGCCACCGAAAGGTGCGCGGCATGGCTGAAGATCAGGTCGATGTCGGGGTTGGCCAGCATCTGGTCGGCAACGATGGTGCCGGCATTGCTGGCTTCCCATTGCATGGCCGGAAGCGAGATGATCTTGACGTCCGGAAACGCCTTCATCTTCTCTTCAAAGCCCTTCTGGATGTCGAGCGTGTAGGGGTCGCCGGGGTCGCCGAGCACCTGCAGGACCTTGCCCTTCACCGAGCCGTTCTTTGCTTTCAGCAGCTTCTCGGCTTGGTCGGCGGCGACGTAGCCGATCTCGACCGTTCCGGCGACAGAGGTGAAGTCGGATGGTGTCGACGTGATCTGGCGGTCGAACTCGACAACCGGGATGCCGGCTGCGCGGGCGGCTTCAATGGACGGCTTCAGTGCATTGAAATCGACGGCGGCAAGAATGATCGCCGCCGGCTTCAGCGCGATGACGTCGTTCATCTGCGACTGCTGGGCGTCGGTCTTGTTGTCGGCGTTCAGCGTCTTCATCTCGTAGCCAGTCTGCTTCAGGAACAGTTCCAGCGCGCTCACCGAGCCGGTCTGGAACTCGTCCAGCAGGGTCGGCACCATATAGTAGACGATACCCTTGGACTGGGCGAATGCCGGCGTGAGCGTGGCAAAGGCCAGTGCCAGGATACCGAAGACAGCAAGAAGTATTCGCTTCATGTCGTTCGCTCCTCTTAAGCCGGACCCCTCTTTTGTCCCTCAGCCCGCCGGTCCGGCACCGGCAAGCGTCTCTCCGGTGATCATGTTGATCACCGCATCGGGACTTGTTTTGTTGCGTGCGACATCGCCGGCCACGACGCCTTGCCGGATCACCACGATCCGGTCGGCGACCTGGAAGGCCTGCTGCATGATATGGGTGATGATGACGACGCCGATGCCCTGGTTCGCCACCTGGCGGATCATGTCGAGGCCGCGCCGCGTCTGTTCGACGCCAAGCGCTGCGAACGGTTCGTCGAGCAGCACCAGCTTGCCGCCCCAGTGCACGAACCGGTTCAGCTCGATGGCCTGCCGCTGGCCGCCCGAAAGATGCTCGACATTGGTGCGCAGCGAGGGAATGCGGGTCCCGGCGCTGGCCAGCGCCTTTCCGACGACGGCTTCCATGGCGCGCTCGTCGAGCACGGGAATGCCGAGAACCTTCCGGGTGATCTCGCGGCCCATGAAGAAATTGGCGACCACGTCGACATTGGTGCACAGCGACAGGTCCTGGTAGACGGTCTCGATGCCCGCCGCCTTGGCCTCGGCGGGCGACCGGGCAAGAAATTCCTTGCCTTCGAACAGCATACGGCCCGAGGTCGGCTCCAGTCCGCCTGCGATGATCTTGACCAGCGTCGATTTGCCGGCGCCATTGTCGCCCAGCAGCGCCACGACCTCGCCCTTGCCGATCGAGAAGCTGATCCCCTTGAGCGCTTCGATCGCGCCATAGTTCTTGGTGACGTTGTCGAGCACCAGCAGGGGTTCGTTCATGCCGCAATCTCCCTGGCTTTGAGAAGGTCGCGCTCGCGCTCGCGTTCGGCAGCGAACATCTGCCCGAAGCGGGGTGACAGCACCCCCGAAACCGCAAGGGCGGCAGCACCGCGCAACACCGAATGTTGCCCGCCGCGCGCGACGAGAATTCGAGGCGTCGTGCGGTCCTTCCGTGCGGAAACGGAGTTGTGCAAGCCGCCGGCCGAACCAGCCAGCCGTTCGAGCAGATCGGCGGATGCCAGCCCGCCGAGGATGACCGTCTCCGGGTCGAACAGGTTCTCGATGATGGCGACGGCATTGTGGAAGATCGGGCCGACTTCAGCCACCCAATCGGCCTCGCTGCCGTTCCAGCGCCGAAGCGCCTCGAGCGAGAGGTATCTTTCGAGACAGCCGCTGTTGCCGCACGGGCAAGCCTCGCCGCCGGGAACGACGGGAATGTGTCCGATCTCGCCGGCATTTCCCCAGGCGCCGCGCAAGGCGCCGCCGTCATGAACCATGACACCGCCAAGGCCGACGCCGAAATAGAGATAGTAGTATTCGGAAAACTGGGCGCCGAGGCCGTAGAGGCGCTCGCCCATGGCCGCTGCCGCCATGTCGGTTTCAAAGAAGGCCGGCAATCCGGTCGAGGCAGCCAGCCGCTCGCGCAGCGCCACATCCTTCCAGCCGGTCATGGTGGTCGGGCCGACAAAACTCATGGATTCGACGCCGAACGGTCCGGGCAGGGCCAGGCCGACCCCGAGCACCCGTCCGCCAGCCCGCAGTCTGGTCAATTCGATCACCATCGCCCCGATCAGGTCGAAGGCATGGTCCGGCGCCGCGTTCGGAGCTTCGCGATAGTTGCTCTCGATCACGTCGCCGCTCAGATTGATCAAGGCGGCACTGATGCCGAGCGGGGTGATGTGGACGCCGACGGCATAGCCGCCCTCGGGGTTGATGCGCAGGGTCGCCGGGGGCAGGCCGCGCCCCTTCGGCTCTTCGCGCAGCGACAGGATGTAGCCTTGGTCTTCCAGTTCGCGGACGATGGTCGACACGGTCTGGACGGTGAGGCCGACACGCCGGGCAATCTCGCCGCGGGCGATCGGTCCATGCAGGCGGATGGACTCAAGCACGATGCGCCGGTTGTACGGCCGCCCGAACTCCTGATTGGTCCCCCGCAGTGCCATGACGTGCGCCCCTTGGAGAGGGTAACTTGGCACCGCTTATTTATTCAGTCAAATGGAATTCAAAAATAAATGGTGGCGAAACCCGAATCCATGGAAGGCCGTGAAAGGACGCATCCTGCTCAGGACCTGCTTACGCGCCGCGCTGGCTGATTGCCGGCTTGTCGAAACCGTTTCAAAGGTGGCGAACCCGACCGTTGATCCGACAAAGCATGGAGCAAAGATGATCGAATTGCCGTTTGCCCGCGACGAGTACCAACAGCGGCTGCGCAAGATCCGCACCGAGATGGCCAAACGCGGTCTCGAACTCCTTGTCGTCAACGACGTTGCCAACCAGCACTACATCACCGGCTATGATGGCTGGTCATTCTACACGCCCCAGGTGGTGCTCGTTCCAGTCGAAGACGTTGAGCCGGTCTGGATCGGGCGCGCCATGGATGCGGCCGGCGGTCTTCTGACAGCCTGGATGAAGCCGGAAAACGTGGTTGGCTTCCCGGAGGACCACGTCCAGCGTGTCGACCGCCATCCCATGGACTGGATCGCGGATTGGATCGTCGCGAAGGGCTGGGGTCTCAGACACATCGGCATCGAACTCGAAGCCTATTATTTCTCTCCCAAAGCACATGCCAGGCTTGTCGCCGGACTTCCCAACGCAAAATGGCATGATGCCGATCTGCTGGTGAACTGGATCAGAGCGGTCAAATCGGCGCCCGAGATCGCCTATTTGCGCAAGGCATCGACCTTGGCCGAAGCGGCCGTCACGCGGGCCTTCGAAGTGATCGCGCCGGGTGTTCGCGAGTGCGATGCCATCGCCGCCATCCAGGCGGCGCAGATCGCCGGTAGTGCGGACTTCGCGGGTGACATCACCGCGCTGCCGCCGACAATTCTCGGCGGCGAAAATGCGTCCGCGCCGCACATCATGTGGAGCGACAGGCGGTTTGGGGACAACGAGACGATTGCGCTCGAACTTGCCGGCGTCTGCCGCCGCTATGCCGCCGGGCTGGCGCGAACCCTGCAGCTTGGCAAAACACCGACAAATGTCTCGGATACGGCAAAAGCGGTGCTCGAAGGCATGGATGCGGTGCTCGATGCGGTCAGGCCGGGAACATCAGCCGAAGCGGTCGAGGGCGCTTGGCGCAAGGTCATTCAACGCTACGGACTGAAGAAGGAGTCGCGCATCGGCTATTCGATCGGCGTCGCCTATCCGCCGGATTGGGGCGAGCACACGATCAGCCTCAGGCCGGGCGACAAGACTGTGCTTGAACCGGGCAACGTCGTGCATTCCATCCTCGGCATGTGGATGGACGGCTGGGGCATCGAGATCAGCGAGACCATCCTGGTCACCGAAACCGGCCATGAGACGCTGACCAGGTTCCCGCGAGAGATCCATGTCAAATCCTGAGGGTCCGGCCATGGCAAGCGGTTCTGCGAATCCCGACACGACCGATATCGATGCCGGAATTCTCGACCGGATGATCGAGATCCGCCGCCATCTGCACCGCAATCCGGAGCTTTCGAACCGCGAAGCCAACACGCAGCGTTATCTCAGGCAGATGCTGGTGGATCAGGGAATTGCCGACATTCGCGATGTCGCGGGCTTTGGCCTCGCGGTCGACATTGTCGGCACCGGCAAGCCGTCAAATCGAAAGCTGGCTATTCGCGCCGACATCGACGCCTTGCCGATCGAGGAGGAGTCCGGTGTCGAATTCGCATCGATGAACCCAGGTGTGATGCATGCCTGCGGCCATGATGCGCACGCATCGATGGCCTTTGCGGTCGCCGCGCATCTTCACCAGTCAAGGGACGACTTTGGCGGAACCGTCCGCCTGTTCTTCCAGCCGGCGGAGGAAGACGAACCGTCGGGCGGCAAGCGGGTGGTGGAGGAGGGGCTTCTCGACGACATCGACGCCGCCATCTGCGTCCACGTCGATCCGTACACGCCGACCGGCAAGATCGCCGTGAGTTCCGGCCCTTATACTCTGGCCTGCGATACATTTGATGTTTTCGTCACCGGCTCGGCCGCGCATGCGGCAAAGCCGTATGAGGGCATCGACGCGATTGCCGTAGCCTGCGCCATGGTCGGGGAATTGCAGAAGATCGTCTCGCGCGAGATCGATCCCTACGATCCCCTGGTCATTTCAGTCACCGGCATCAACGGCGGCAACGCCTACAACGTGATCGCCGGCAAGGTCACCTTGAAAGGCACCATCCGCAGCGGCAGCGACGCCACCCGCGAGCGGGCCTGGCGGCGCGTTCGTGCGATATTGGAGGCAATAGCAACGGCCCACGGCGCCAGTGTGCAGCTCGACATCCACAAGGGCGAACCCGGCGTCGTCAACGACGTCGAGATGACGGAGTTGATTGTCGCCAGTGCCAAGGCCTGCATCGGGGTTGACAATGTTCTCAGCACGCCTGGATGGACGATCGCGGACGACTTTGGCTACTACAGCGAGAAGTGTCCGTCGGTCTACTTCCGGCTCGGCATCCGCAACGAGGCGGTCGGATCGGTGTTTCCGCTTCACCATGCCCGGTTTCGCGTCGATGAGGCCGCCTTGAAGGTCGGCGCGGCCACCCTGGTTTCGGCAGCGACCTCGTTTCTGTCGATGCACCGGGAAAACTGACCAACGGACGGTGGAAAGCGCTCATGGTCCATCAACGGCCACGATCGGCCATCGGCCGCATCGAGCAGAATCCCGAAATCGCCTACAGATACTGGGCGACCTTCTTGCCGACAGTCAGGAAGCGCAGGGGATCGATGGCTTCGCCATTGTGGCGGACCTCGTAGTGCAAATGCGGGCCGGTCGAGCGGCCGCTGCTGCCGGTCTTGCCGATGACGGCGCCGGCGTCCAGTTTCTCGCCCACAGTCACGTCGATCTCGCTGAGATGTCCGTAGCGCGTCGCAAAACCATTGCCGTGGTCGACTTCCACCATGCGGCCATAGCCGCCGTTCCAACCTGCCTTGGTGACGATGCCGGGCGCCGTGACCTTTGCGGCCATACCGATCGGCGCCCTGAAATCCATGCCGGAATGGAGTGCCGCGGTGCCGAGGATAGGGTCGGTGCGCACGCCGAACGGGCTGGTGACGGAGTGGCCCGGCGCCGGATTGGTGAGCGGCAGCTGGCGCGCTTCCTTCTTGAGGTGGTCGAGCGCGTCAAGCGCTTCGTCCAACTCCTTGACCTTGCTGTCGAACATCATCGAACTGTCGAGTGGGATCAGCGGTCCGCCGACATCGCTATCGCCCTTGCCGAAGTCGCTGTCGACGGGCAGCCCGGCTGCTTGAAGCGCCTGGGTGATCGCGTCGGCGCTCTTGTAGGCGTTGTCGGCAAGCGTGCTGATGCGGGTGAGCTGGTCGCTCTCGATGGATTTCAGCGACTGGTTGATCGAGACGAACAGCTTGTCGGCACGATCTGCGGCTGAATCGTTGGGCAGTGGATCGGAGCGCGTCGACCACAGCGAGAATGGCCTGGTGTCGCCGGAGCCGAGGTCGGCGCTCAGGCTGGCGACCGCATAGCTCTGCGCAGGTGGGGCGATGCTGCCGGTCACTTCGGTGCGTTTGTCCGGCTTCGCAACCGCTGCCGGATCTTCGGCCGGCGCCGCGCCGACTTCGTTCTCGGCGCGTTCAAGCAGCGGGCCAAGCCGACCGTGGCGCTGACTCAGCTGGCTCTGGCGTTCAAGCAGTTCGCTGACCTTGGTTTCCATCAATTGCTGGTCGAGCAACTGGCGACTGGTGATGCGGTCGACCTGGGCGCGAAGCGCCGAAATGCGGTCTTCATAGGCTTGCTGCATGCGCGCCTGCCGCGCCGTGGTGGCGCCGATCAGGTCGTCGCGCAGTACGAGATAGGAGGTGGCCATGAGGTAGCCGATGGCAATGGCAGCGAGCGCCGAGCCAATAAAGGCCACGAGCCAGGGGCGGATCGTGAAGTGCCTGATCTCGTTGCCCCGGGCGATGATGACCGTATGGGGCTCCTTGCGCCTGCCGAAGACTGCTGACTGACCGGTTGCGTTCACGGGACCAAGCTTTCGGTTACGACACCACGACAGCTCGATTACACATTATTAGGGTTAACAAAGGCTTGCGGCGCCGGCTTGCTGGCGGCGATTGCCCGCCAGACGGGCGTAGGGTTGTAGGAAGTCAGCCGTGCCGGCAAAACCTCAAAGGGCGCGAACGGCCTCGAGCACGTCCTCGGCATGGCCCTTGACCCGGACCTTGCGCCAGATCCTGGCGATCCGCCCGTCGCGGCCGATCAGGAACGTCGCGCGCTCGACGCCCATGTATTTGCGGCCGTACATCGATTTCTCGACCCACAGATGGTAGGCTTCGATCACCTTGCGCTCCTCGTCGGCGGCGAGGTCGACGGTGAGATTGTATTTCGACTTGAACTTGTCGTGCTTTTTGGCGTTGTCAGGTGAGAGGCCGATCACGACGGCACCGGCCTTCTCGAACTCCGGCTTCAACTGCGAAAAACTTATTGCCTCTTGCGTGCAGCTCGTCGTGTCGTCCTGAGGATAGAAATAGAGGACGACGGGTTTTCCGGACGAGGCAGCGAGGCTGAGCGACCCACCACCATCGCGGGGCAGATCGAATTGCGGCGCCAGATCGCCTACGTCGAGGTCAGCCATATCGATGCCCTTGTTTGTGGTTACGCGCCAAGCCACACCGATATAGTGTCGAACGGGGATTCGTCCACGATCGAGTTCGTACAACGGAAAATTGCGTGGATCAGGAGCAACCGCAGCACGAGAAGATCCGGTTCAGGCGTGATGAGATCACCGACCTGGCGGCCTTTCCGTCCGCCTGCCGCGTGCCGCCGCTCGGTCAGGCGTCGATCGGGCGCGGCTTTCGCATGCTGTCGCGGCTGTTTGCCGGCTTGGTCGCTCTTGTGCTGCTGGCGGCCGTGCTCGTTTATCTGGTTGGTGCCTCCGGCATCGGGGCCGACCGGCTTCGTACCGAGGCGGAAACGGCTCTTGAGAAACTGGCCGGTGTCGATGTCAGTGTCGCGGTCGGGCCTGCCCGCATCACGCTCGACAGTTCGAGTTTCGTCGCGCTCCAGGTCAGCGACGTCAGCCTGAAGACATCAGACGGCAAGCCGATGGCCGATGCCGGCCGCGTGCGCTTTGGCGTGCGCCTGGTCCCGCTGCTGTGGGGCGATGTGCGGCTGACCAGCGCCAGGATCTCCGATGCCCACATTGTCGTCGCCGCGATGCCGTCAGGCGGCGACTGGACCGCCGCGCTGCGCAATGAGGACGGCCTCATCGATCCGGAGAAGCTGTCCACTGCGGTGTTCGGAAACGTCAACCGGGCACTCGATGCCGTGCGGGAAGATTCGCTGCGCCAGATCGATCTTCGCAATGTCGAATTCGTGCTGCCCGAAACTGCAGCGATCAAGCTCTTCAAGATAACCGACGCCACCGTCGTGCAGTCGGGACCGGGCGGCATGCAGTTTTCCTCCAAGGCGGATGTCGACGGCAGGACGGTTACCGTTGCAGCTTCCGCCACCCGCGATATCGCGGCGCACCGTGTCACGGCGCTGGATGCGAGCATCGATCTGGCGGATGCCGGTGACACGACGGCCGCTGCCGGCAAGTTGGGCGCGGTCACGCTGAAACTGACAGGATCGGAAGGGTTCGGCGTGAATGCATCGCGGCTCACGGCCGCGTTGTCATCGACGGGCTCGATCCTCGATCTCGGCACGCGTGGGCTGCTTCCGGCCAACGTCGATGTCAATGCGACGCTGGTTGCCGGCAGCAACAAGGTCCAGGTCGACAGATTGCTGTTGAAGACCGGCCGCTCGACATTCGATTTCGCTGGTTCGATCGGGCCGAAACCGGCAACCGGAGCGGCGGGCGAGGAGCCGTCCTATCGCTACGACCTGACCAGCGACGGTTCGTCGCTGGCACCTTCGGAGTCGCCTGAGCCAGCGCTCACCTTCCTCGCCCGGATTGCCGGTGTCTACAACACGGTGAGCCACAGGCTGGTCGCCGAGCAGATCGCGCTTCGGTCCGCTGCCTCCGGCGAGGTGCTCGGCACCGCCGCCGTGGCGTTCGTCGACGGCAAGGCGCCGGGGATCAATCTGGCGTTCAACATCCACAACATGCAGGTCTCTCACGTCAAGCAGCTGTGGCCATGGTTTTCAGCGCGCAACGCCCGGCTGTGGGTGCTGGCCAATCTGTTCGGCGGCCGCGTCGTCGACGCCAACCTCCAGTTCCAGGTCGTGCCGGGCCGCCTGGGCAACGGCGTGCCGCTGTCCGCCGACGAGGTGTTCGGCCGCTTCCAGATCGAGGGATCGCGCTTCGACACCGCCGGCCGCATCCCGCCGATACGCGATGCGGTTGGCGTCGTCGGCTTCCACGGCAACGATGTCGATATCTCCTTGTCCTCGGGTACCGTCTATATGCCCAGCGGTCGCACCGTGGCAGCCAGCAATGGCACGCTGACGGTCAAGGCGGCCAACCGCCCGCCGGTCGTCGGCGCGCTCGACATCGACGTCGATGGCGACGCATCCGCTGTTGCCGAGCTCGCATCCTACGAGCCGATCAACGCCATGCGCCATGTCGGCATTCTGCCGGAAGAGCTGTCGGGCAGCGTCACCGGCCACGTCAAGGCGGATATTCCGCTGCAGTCCGGCGTCGACAGTTCGAAACTCGATTGGCTGGTGTCGCTCGACTACACCGGTATGTCCTTGGCCAAGCCTTTCGAGGGGCAGGTCGTGACGGATGCAGACGGTTCGATCACGGTCGACCCTGCAAAGGCGGTGATCTCCGCCAAGGCGTTGCTGAACGGCATTCCGGCCGAACTCGATCTGATCGAGCCGCTCAGGGATGACGGGCCGGCGCGCAGCCGCAAGGTGACCCTGGTGCTCGACGACAAGATCCGCGCCGCCGCCATGCCCGGCTTGAAGCCGCTGCTTGGCGGAACGGTGAAGGTCGCTATCGACAAGAGCGGCAGCGGCGACCAGAACGTCTCGGCCGATCTGACCAATGCCAGGCTGGACATTCCCTGGGCGGGTTGGAGCAAGGGGGCAGGGGTTCCCGCCAATGTCACCTTCGTCATGACCAAGTCCGGCGACACCACGACGCTGTCCGACTTTAATCTCGACGGAAAGACCTTCTCCATCGACGGCAGCATCGTGCTGGTCAATGGCGCGCTGTCGTCGGCGCGGTTCAGCAAGGTCACCTTGAACAGGGGCGACGACGTTGCGGTATCCGTGAAGCGATCCGGCAAGGGCTATGCGGTCGACATATCAGGCAGCGCGCTGGATGCACGCTCGCTCATCAAGCAGTTCACCTCGGACGTCGACACGGCCACCAAGACGACCGGTTCCGATGCCATTTCCGTCAGCGCCGATGTCGATCAGCTGACCGGTTTCCACGACGAGCAATTGTCCAATCTGAAGCTCGACTACAGCGCGGTCGGATCGCGGGTGAACGGGCTGAAGGTCAGCGCCACGGCAAGTTCGGGCGCTGCGATCAGCATCAGCAACACCACTGGCGCTGGCCAGCGCGCGCTCAACATGCAGTCCGCGGACGCTGGCGCCATCCTCAGGTTCCTCAACATCTACGAGCATATGGAAGGCGGAGCGATCACCCTGGCGCTGGCGGGACCGAGCGACGGATCGCTGAAGGGCAAGGTCGACACCAGCAACTTTTTCGTGGTCAACGAACCGAAGCTGGCCTCCATTGTCTCGACCACGCCGGCCGGCGACAACCGCAGCCTCAATCAGGCGGTCAAGGGCAAGCTGGACACGTCGCGGGTGAAGTTCGAACGCGGTTACGCCGAGATCGACAAGGGCAGCGGCTACCTGAAAATCGCCAATGGCGTGCTGCGCGGCCCCCGCATCGGCACGACGTTCCAGGGCACGCTCTACGACCAGAACAACAACATGGACATGACCGGCACCTTCATGCCGGTCTATGGCCTCAATCGCATCTTCGGCGAATTGCCCATCGTTGGCGCGTTGCTCGGCAATGGCCGCGACCGTGGCCTGATCGGCGTCACCTACCGGCTCAAAGGCAATGCCAACAAGCCGCTGCTGGACGTCAATCCGCTGTCGGTGATCGCGCCTGGAATATTCAGGTCGATCTTCGAGTACCGGTAATTATCCTTTATCCCTAAGGAGTTTATGCTTTTTCTTGCCGTTAGATATTTTTACAACGCCGTCATTGTTTAAATCTTTTACCGTTATGATGTATTTTTCATCTGTAATTAGATTATCGTTGATGCGAATTGCATTGTTTGCGACCTGCCTCCTTGATTCACTGTTGGATGTTGCGAAACCAAGTTCAACGTTGGCTGTCAATATTCCGATGCCTCTTACGAACATATCATGCGGATATTCAAGAGTGGGGAGATTGAGGGAGTAACCTCCCTCTTCAAAAACTTTCTGCGCAAGCGACGCGGCTTTCTCTGCTGCCTCGCGGCCGTGGAGCAATGCGGTTACCTCGCGGGCGAGCCTTTTCTTTACGTCGTTTAATTCAGCGCCACTAGCCTTTGATAGTTCTGCAATCTCATCCATTGGCAAAGTGGTATAAAGTTTCAGAAAGCGCGAGACGTCATCATCCTCGGTGTTGCGCCAGTATTGGTAAAAATCTTCAGGGCTCAGCATCTCCGCATCGAGCCAGACCGCGCCCGAGGCAGACTTGCCCATCTTGGCGCCGGACGAGGTTGTGAGAAGCGGCGTGGTCAGTGCATAAAGCTGCGCGTCCTCCATGCGGCGGCCGAGATCGATGCCGTTGATAATGTTGCCCCACTGGTCGGAGCCGCCCATCTGCAGCCGGCAGCCGAGACGCTTGTAAAGCTCGACGAAATCATAGGCCTGCAGGATCATGTAGTTGAATTCGAGGAACGACAGCGACTGCTCGCGATCGAGCCGAAGCTTGACGGAATCGAAGGCCAGCATGCGGTTGACGGAAAAGTGGCGGCCAACATCACGCAGGAAATTGACGTAGTTGATCTCCATCAGCCAGTCGGCGTTGTTGACCATGATGGCATCGTTGGGACCGCTGCCGAATTTGAGGTAGGGCATGAAGTTGCGGCGGATGCCGGCAAGGTTGTCGTCGATGTCCTGCGGGGTCAAAAGCTTGCGCGCCTCGTCCTTGAACGACGGATCGCCGATCATCGAGGTGCCGCCGCCCATCAGCGCGATCGGCCGATGACCCGTCTGCTGCAGCCAGTGCAGCATCATGATCTGGATCAGCGAGCCGGCGTGCAGGCTCTTGGCGGTCGCGTCGAAGCCGATATAGGCCGTCACCGTCTCCTTGGCGAAGATTGCGTCGAGGCCGGCATCATCCGAAGTCTGGTGAATGAAACCGCGCTCGCTCATCGTGCGCAGGAAGTCGGATTTGAAGGCGGACATTGTTTCTTTCCCGAAAGCGCCCGGCCGCTGTGGCTCAGGCGTGCATGAACGCGGGCGTTTAGCATCCAAGCGCGATCAGCAAAAGTGGTTTCCGGTTTTGCGTCTGATCGCGCGCCAGACAAAGGTCCAGCGATCGGCAAAAGTGGTTTCCGGTTTCGCGGCGTGCGGGGATGGCCAGGCCACTTCTTGCCTCATTCTTTTGGCTGGCGTATTGAGGCGCCGCGCAGGGCAGGGCCTGAAGCGCCGCGACGGGGCCATCCCGCAGATCAGATCCGGAAAGCTCCGCGATGAACAGGAACTATCTCATCCTCTTTCTGTTCAGCCTGCTGATGACTTTCGGCGGGCTGATGAGCCTTCCACCGGTCGACCGCGACGAGTCGCGTTTTGTCCAGGCCACCAAGCAGATGGTCGAAACCTCCGACTATGTCGACATCCGTTTTCAGGATGCCTCGCGCTACAAGAAGCCGATCGGCATCTACTGGCTGCAATCGGTGGCCGTGGCGCTGAGCGGCGAGGGGGCGGCGGCGCCGATCTGGGTCTACCGCCTCGTCTCCATGTTTGGCATTGCCCTGGCCGTCGTCGGCATCGCCTGGACGGGCACGAAGCTGTTCGGGGCCAATGCAGGTCTCGCCGCCGGCCTGATGATGGCGGCGATCTTCGCCACCGCCTTCGAGGGGCGCGACGCCAAGACCGACGCCATGCTGCTGGCCTGTTGCGTGGCGGCGCAAGGCGCGCTCGCCCAGATCTATCTGGCAGCGCGCCGGAACGAACCGGTAGCCAGCCATCTGCCGTGGATATTCTGGGCGGCCCAAGGCTTGGGGATACTTATCAAGGGGCCGGTGGCCCCGCTGTTGTCGGTGCTGACGGTCGCCACGCTGTTTGCCTTCGAACGTGATTGGCGCTGGCTCCTGAAGCTGAAGCTCGTGCGCGGTGTCGCCCTGGTGCTGCTCATCGTGCTGCCCTGGGTCGTCCTCATCACCTGGAAGAGCGGCGGCGCCTTTCTCCAGGATGCCGTCGGCAAGGACATGGTGGCCAAGGTGGCGTCTGGCGAGGAATCGCACGGACTGCCGCCCGGTTTCTACATGCTGACCTATTCGCTGTTCATGTGGCCCTTCGGGCTGATCGCGGTCGGCGCCGGGCTCCAGGCCCTCAACCGGCTGCGCGACGATCCGCGGCTGCGTTTCTGCCTCGCCTGGTACATTCCGTTCTGGCTGGTGTTCGAACTGATCCCGACCAAGCTTCCGCACTATGTCCTGCCTGCCTATCCCGGCATGGCGCTGCTGATCGGCTGGCTTCTGACTTTGCCGCCGCAGGAGGCGAATGCGCCGCTCAGGCGCTGGCAGGATTGGTTGTGGTGGTCGACCGCCTTCGGTCTTGCCGTGGTCAGCCTGGGTCTGGCGGCGGTCTGCATCGGAGCGCCGATCTACCTTACCGGCGCCTTCTCCTGGTGGAGCATTCCGGCAGCCGCGGCGGCACTGGGGGCGGGCTATTTCGCCTTTTCGCGGCAGCTGCAAGTGCCGCTGCGCCGCATCGGCGCCATCGCGGTCTGTGCCGGCATCACTTATGGGCTGTTGTTCGGCGTCATCGCGCCTTCGCTGAAGCCGATCTGGCTGAGCCCGGCGATCGAGGCTGCGGTCAAAGCGAACAAGCCTTGCGACACCTCGGTGCTCGCCTCGGCTGAATATCACGAGCCGAGCCTGGTGTTCCTGGTGGGCACCAAGACCGTCCTGACCGATGTCGATGGCGTTGCCAAACATCTGCTTGGCGATCCGGCCTGCGCTCTGGCGCTGGCACAAATCGGGGACGAGCAGAAACTGAATGGCCTGCTGGCGGCGCAAGGCAAGTCGGCGACCCGCGTTGCCGAAGTCGACGGCCTCAACTATTCGTCGGGAGACAAACTGTCGCTCGGCCTTTATCGTGTGGCCCCATGACGGCTCGTCGATGCCCATGACGGCAACAATGCGGTCGAATTTCAAATGCTGGTGAAATCGCGTCCTTCCGTTTCCGCTATGCTCCTTGGAGTGGGGCGCCGATCGGTCGACAATTTTCGCGATACGATCCAGATCGCAAGAAAGCGCTTTGCCGCTCGCCCCGCCAGATACCCGAACATTTTGTGGTCGGTCTGGGTGCTGGTGTGGATTTTGCTGACGGCGGCGGCATTTGTCCGCCTCGACACCCCGGCTGGAATGCTTCGCGACCAATGGTCGCCGGGGTTCGTCCATCTGGCCGATTTTTTCACGCAGTTCGGCCTGGGTGGCTGGTATCTCATTCCGTCGGCGCTTCTGCTCGTCGCCGCCAACCTGACGGACTGGCGAAGCCTTTCAAGGCGTTCGCTGATGCTCGCCTACAACTGGACCTGCCTGGCTTTTCTGGTGCTGGGCGCCGTTGGCCTGTCCGGCCTCGCCGTCAATGTGCTGAAATACGCGATCGGCCGGGCTCGGCCGATGTATTTCAATGATTTCGGGGTGTTGTCGCTGCATCCCTTCGCTTTTGATGCACGCTTCGCCGGCTTCCCGTCCGGCCATGCAACGACAATGGGCGCCGTGTTCGGGGTCGCCCTGCTGTTGTTCCCAAGGCGCTGGTACATCGCCCTGGCGGTCACCGCCTGCATCGCCTCGACGCGGGTCTTCGTCGGCGCGCACTATCCCAGCGACACCGTCGCCGGCTTTGGCCTCGGCTGCGCTTTCGCGCTTGCTTGCGGGTTGGTCTTTGCCCGGCTCGGCTTCATCTTTCGGCCGATGCCGTCGGGATTGCCGGCCCGCAAGAAGACGTTTCGCTTGGTATGGTTTGGCGACGTGAAACGGGCAGACCCCGCTGCCAGGGCCTAGTGGTTAAAATCAGACGCTTGCTACCCGTCGAAACAGGCAATTTCGCCGGCTCGTAGATAGCGGCTTCCTGGCGGGGGGCGCCGCTGGCCGTTCGCGGCCCATAGCGGGCAGTCTAGGATCAGTCTGAGACAAGGTATTGCGTCTATGGCGTCGCGCCATAGCGCTCAAGCAGTCGGATGATCTCCGCCTGCTGCGCCTTTGCCTCTGGGGAGCCGCTGCCGCCGCGGCCGGTCGGCCGCGTCGCAAGAAACATTGGCGTCGAACCATTCCCGTTCTTGAGCAGAGCGTCGGCGCCGCCGTCAAGGAGTGTGCTCGCCGCTGCCGCGCAGCGAGTTCTAACGGCGCGATGCAAAGGCGTGACGCCGTTTTGATCGACGGCGTTCGGATCGGCCCCTGACGCGATCAGCAAGGCGACGGTCGCGGATTGGCGAACCGGATTCCACTTGGGCGACCCCGGAATTCCATCGGCCGCGTAGTGAAGCGGCGTCGCACTCCGTCGGTTTCCCGCCGTGACGTCTGCGCCAAGGCCGATTAGCGCGCGCGCAACCTCAGGCCAATGGGCCGCCGCCGCGACGTGAAGCGCAGTGTCGCCAGCATAAACGTAGTGCTTAATCTCGGTCAGAAAGGGATCTGTCGCCGTGCCCATCGCGCCCTCTTTCAGGGTCGCCTTGGCGAGGGCAGGAAAGGCGTTCAGCAAGCCAAACACCACCGTGCCGTCAGCCGATGCGATTGCCTTCATCAGGCGCACGAGTTCAGCGTCATCAATCATCGCCTGCTTCAAGTCCACGGTTCGGAATTCGCGGCGAAGTGTATCTCCAGCAACGGCGGCTCACCACCCTCCTCAGAACTTCGTTGGGTTCGCTTGCCGCCAAAACCTCGACGCGTCGATGCCGATCTACGGAGATCGATGGAGGAGCGTCACACCGGGTACCAAGCCTCAGATCTTGGCGCTAATTGCCGTCCAGCCCGCCATAGGATCTGACCAGGCCGGCCATGTCGGGCGACGAGTGCTCCTCGCTTTCGAGCCCTTGCGCAACGCCGACGCGATCGGCCACAGGCCGGTTCTGGCTGACCTTCCACTTGCCGTGGATTTCGCTGATCTCGATTTCCAGCCCGATAATGCCCTTGATCTGCGACTGGATGAACGGCGCCGGCGCATCGGTCACCGCCCAGGGTGCCGCGCGAGCGCCTTCCTGGGACACGGTCAGATCGGCGATCTGCTGCGCCAGCCAGGCCTGGTCATCCATCACCTTCACGGTGCCGCGCACCTGCACGATGGCATAGTTCCAGGTCGGCACCACCTTGCCGGTCTCGCGCTTGGTCTCGTACCAGGACGGCGTCACATAGGCGTCGCTGCCCTGGAAGACGATCAGCACGGGTGAAGCCGGATTGTCGGCCAACAGGCGCCATTGCGGGTTGGCCCGCGCCAGATGGGCGCGCAGCCGGCCGTTCGGCCCAACGTCCGCGTCGAGCAGGAACGGGATGGCGTTGGCGACCGGCCCCTCGGGCCCGTTGGAAACCAACAGGCCCAGCGGATGCGTCCGGATCAACCCATGCAGGATCTCCGGCCGCGTTTCCCTGAAATGAGGAGGCTGGTACATCGCCGCCGCTTCGTCCTTTGCTTATCTCAACCGCTTCGGGCGCGGATCCGACAATTCACCGGCCAGCCGGCGGTCGAGATAATCAGCGCATTCCTCGAGCAGCAGGTCGGCGTCATTGGAGAAGAAATGGTTGGCGCCGGGCAAGGTCTTCTGCGTGATGGTGATGCCCTTTTGCGTGTGCAGCTTGTCGACCAGGCCCTGCACATCCTTCGGCGGCGCCACCTTGTCGGCATCGCCATGGATGATCAGGCCCGAGGACGGGCAGGGCGCCAGGAACGAGAAATCATAGGTGTTAGGCTGCGGCGCGATCGAGATGAAGCCCTCGATCTCCGGCCGGCGCATCAAAAGCTGCATGCCGATCCAGGAGCCGAAGGAATAGCCGGCAACCCAGCAGCTCTTGGAATCCGGGTGCAGCGACTGCACCCAATCCAGCGCTGCGGCGGCATCCGACAGCTCGCCGGTGCCATGGTCGAACTCGCCCTGGCTGCGGCCGATGCCGCGGAAATTGAAGCGAAGCGTGGTGAAATCCCGCTTCTGGAACATATAGAAGAGGTCGTAGACGATCTTGTTGTTCATCGTGCCGCCGAACTGGGGGTGCGGGTGCAGGACGATGGCAATCGGCGCGCTCTTTTCCTTGGAAGGCTGATAACGTCCCTCCAGGCGGCCGGCAGGACCGGTGAAAATGACCTCAGGCATGAAATACTCCACTTGGTATACGAATGCGCGGCGCCCGGAACGTGTCTTCCTCTGGCCTTGACGCAGGGCGAGCGTCTTCTTAGAAGCTAGTTTAGAATTGTTCAAAACTGAGTGGCAAGACATCGAGCCCGGCCACCCGCGCCGCAAGCCGCGTAAATAGGACGGCTCGCCTTGGAATTTCAAGGAAATAACGCGATACGACAGCGGAATGGCTTCTAGCAGGACCAACTGGACGAAAATGGCCGCAATACGCGCCTATCTCGACTATAATGCCAGTGCACCGCTGCTTGCCGCGGCCCGCGAGGCTATGGTCGCGGCGCTTGATGTCGCCGCCAACCCGTCATCGGTCCACGCCGAAGGGCGCGCCGCACGCCGCCTGATCGAGACCGCCAGGCGTGACGTCGCGGCACTGGTCGACACCAAATCAGAGCATGTCGTTTTCACCTCCGGCGCGACGGAAGCCGCCTCGACGCTGCTTGCACCCGACTGGCAGATGGGGCGCGGCACTGTGCGCATGAGCCGGCTCTACGTGTCCGAGGCAGACCATCCCTGCCTGCTGAACGGCGGACGCTTTCCGGCGGCACAGGTGACGCGGATCGGCGTCGATGCCAATGGCATTGCCGATCTCGGTGCCCTGGCTGCGGCGCTCGGCCGCCATGACAAGGCCGATGGCCTGCCGCTGGTCGCCATCCATGCCGCCAACAACGAGACCGGCGTCATCCAGCCGATCGATCGCATCGCCGGGATCGTCAAGGCTGCGGGCGGCATCCTTGTCGTCGACGCGGTCCAGGCCGCGGGCCGCGTTTCGATCGATCTATCAGCGGGTTACGCCGATTATCTGATACTATCTTCGCACAAGATCGGCGGTCCCAAGGGCGTCGGCGCCATCGTCGCCGCTTCCGATCTGATGATGCCGAAGCCGCTGATCAATGGCGGTGGCCAGGAAAAGGGCCATCGCGGCGGCACCGAAAACCTCGCCGCCATTGCCGGTTTTGGCGCCGCGGCACGCGAGGCGCTTGCCGGACTGCAGGCCATGGATGCGGTGCGCCATCGCCGCGACGAGATCGAGGCCATCATGAAAACGCTGGTGCCGGACGCGGAAATCTTTGGAACCGGTGCGCCAAGGCTTGCCAACACGACATTCTTCGCTATTGCGGGCGTCAAAGCTGAAACCGCGCAGATCGCCTTCGATCTGGCCGGTGTGGCGCTGTCGGCCGGCTCCGCCTGTTCGTCGGGCAAGGTCGGGCCGAGCCATGTGCTGAAAGCCATGGGATACGGTGACAGCCTTGGCGCCTTGCGCGTGTCGATCGGTCCAGCGACCGGTGCGGAAGACATCGAGCTTTTCCGCGTCGCGTTGGCGGGGATTGCCGCGCGTAGGGCGGACAGAGAAAAAGCCGCATGAGCGGTTGGACAATTTCGGGCCTTTCGGCCTGGTAGAGCCGTGCGTTTCATGCTGGCCGGGTGAATTTCCGGTCGAGACGCACTATATGAAACTTACGCTGCCGCGAGCGCCTTTTTGGGGTTCGTTTTGGCGGTGCCATAGTTTGAAAACTGTCGGGCCTTGACCCCGGCGTGGATGGAGAACGCATATGCCTGCTGTGCAGGACACGATCGATCGGGTCCGAAAGATCGACGTCGACCAATACAAATACGGGTTCCAGACCGAAATCGCTGTCGATAAGGCCCCCAAGGGCCTCAGCGAAGACATCATCCGTTTCATTTCGGCCAAGAAGGACGAACCGTCCTGGATGCTGGAATGGCGTCTGGAAGCGTATCGCCGCTGGCTGACGCTTGACGAGCCGACCTGGGCGCGCGTCCACTATCCCAAGATCGATTTCCAGGACATCTACTTCTACGCGGCGCCCAAGAGCACGCCCGGCCCGACCTCGCTGAGCGATGTCGATCCCGAACTCTTGAAGGTCTACGAGAAGCTCGGCATTCCACTGCGGGAGCAGGAAATCCTCGCCGGCGTGCAGAAGACCGACGCTTCGGAGCTCGAGGAAGTCAGCGACAATGTCTACAAGTCGGGCCGCGTAGCCGTCGATGCCGTGTTCGATTCCGTCTCCGTCGTCACCACCTTCAAGAAGGAGCTGGCGCAGGCCGGCGTCATCTTCTGCTCGATCTCGGAGGCCATCCGCGAGCATCCGGAGCTGGTGAAGAAATATCTCGGCTCGGTCGTGCCGACTTCCGACAATTATTACGCGACGCTGAATTCGGCCGTGTTCACCGACGGCTCGTTCGTCTTTGTGCCCAAGGGCGTGCGCTGCCCGATGGAACTGTCGACCTATTTCCGCATGAACGAGAAGAACACCGGCCAGTTCGAACGTACGCTGATCATCGCCGAGGAGGGGGCTTACGTCTCCTATCTCGAAGGCTGCACGGCGCCGCAGCGCGACGAGAACCAGTTGCATGCCGCCGTCGTTGAACTGGTGGCGCTCGACGATGCAGAGATCAAATATTCGACGGTGCAGAACTGGTACCCCGGCGACGCAGAGGGCAAAGGCGGCATCTACAATTTCGTCACCAAGCGCGGCGACTGCCGCGGCGACCGCTCGAAGATCTCGTGGACCCAGGTCGAGACCGGTTCGGCGATCACCTGGAAATATCCGAGCTGCATCCTGCGCGGCGACGATTCCTCGGGCGAGTTCTATTCGATCGCCGTGTCGAACGGCTATCAGCAGGTCGACAGCGGCACCAAGATGATCCATCTCGGCAAGAACACGTCGAGCCGCATCATCTCCAAGGGCATCGCCGCCGGCTTCTCGCAGAACACCTATCGCGGCCAGGTTTCCGCGCATCGCAAGGCGACCAACGCCCGCAACTTCACCAACTGTGATTCCCTGCTGATCGGCGACCAGTGCGGCGCGCACACCGTGCCCTACATGGAAGCCAAGAACTCGACCGCGCAGTTCGAGCACGAAGCGACGACGTCGAAGATTTCCGAGGACCAGAAATTCTACGTCATGCAGCGCGGCATCCCTGAAGAGGAAGCGATCGCGCTGATTGTCAACGGCTTCGTCAAGGACGTCATTCAGCAACTGCCGATGGAATTCGCCGTCGAGGCACAGAAGCTGATCGGGATTAGCCTTGAGGGCTCGGTCGGCTGACCGGGCAAATATTCAGGAAACAAAAGAATGCTTGAAATCAGAAACCTGCACGCCCGCATCGTCGATGACGGCACCGAAATCATCCGTGGCTTGAACCTGACGGTGAAAGCCGGCGAGGTCGCCGCGATCATGGGGCCGAACGGCTCGGGCAAGTCGACGCTGTCCTACATCCTCGCCGGCCGCGAGGACTATGAAGTGACCGAGGGCGACATCCTCTACAACGGCCAGTCGATCCTCGAAATGGATCCGGCCGAGCGCGCAACGTCAGGCATTTTCCTCGCCTTCCAGTATCCGATGGAGATACCGGGCGTTGCGACCATGGAATTCCTGAAAGTGGCGATGAACGAGCAGCGCAAGGCGCGTGGCGAGGAGCCGCTGAAGATCCCGGAATTCCTCAAGCGGGTGAAGGAAGCAGCCGCATCGCTGAGCATGGACATGGCGATGCTGAAGCGGCCGCTCAATGTCGGTTTCTCCGGCGGCGAGAAGAAGCGCGCCGAGATCCTGCAAATGAAGCTCTTGGAGCCGAAGCTCTGCGTGCTCGACGAGACCGATTCCGGCCTCGACATCGATGCGCTGAAGATCGTTTCGGACGGCGTCAACGCGCTACGCGCGCCGGACCGGGCGTTCCTGGTCATCACCCACTACCAGCGCCTGCTCGAACACATCGTGCCCGACACCGTGCACGTGCTCTACAAGGGCCAGGTCATCAAGTCGGGCGACAAGTCGCTGGCGATCGACCTCGAGGCCAATGGCTATGCCGGCGTGATCGGCGAAGCCGCGTGAGATGCCAGAGGTAATACCGATGAACATGCACACACAACCGCAGCGGACACCGGCCGAAACAGCGTTGATCGACGCGTTCGGCGACCGGCTGTCGCTGCTGCCGGGCGACGGCGCGGTGATGCTGAAGCGCGACGACGCCATCGAGACGATCAAGCACGGCCTGCCGACGCGGCGTGTCGAATCCTGGCATTACACCGACCTGCGCCGGCTGTTGAATGCGGTGCCGGACTTCGATCCGGCCGCCATGGCCAAGGCCATTGCACCGATCGTCGACGGCTCCACCGTGGTGTCGATCCTGAACGGCAAGTCCGACGCGAAGGTGCCGGCTCTTGAAGGCGTCACCTTCCAGCGCCTGTCGGAAAAGCTGACCGACGGCAGCATCGCGCCGGGGCTCGATCCCTATGGCAGCGACGACGCCATCGGCGCACTGAACACGGCTTTCGTCGCCGACGGGTATTTTGTCGATATCGCTGATGGTGCGGAACTCGAAAAGCCGATCGAACTGCAGAACCTGCAGGCAGGCGGCCAGACCCATGTGCGCCTGCCAGTGCGTGTCGGCGCTGGCGCCAAGGCCGTTATCGTCGAGCGCCAGACAGGTGACGGGGCTGCTCTGGTCAGCTCGGTCAGCCAGCTCGTGCTGGGCGAGGGCGCCGAGGTGACGTGGCTGATCGTGCAGGAACAGCCGGAAACGGCAACGCATCTGGCGCAGTTCAAGGCGCATCTCGGCAAGAATTCGAAGCTGACCGTGTTCTTCATGAATGCCGGCGGCAAGCTCGTGCGCCAGGAGATCGTGATCAGGACGACCGGCGAAGGCGCCGACTTCAAACTGCGCGGCATCAACCTTCTGGCCGGCGACACCCATACGGACGTGACCATGGTGCTGGACCACGCGGTGCCGCACACGACCTCGACGGAAGTCATCCGCAACGTGGTGACGGGCAAGGCGCGCGGCGTCTTCCAGGGCCGCATCAACGTCCATCAATATGCGCAGAAGACCAACGCCAAGATGGCTTGCAACACGCTGCTCCTGTCGGATGATGGTGAGTTCTCGACCAAGCCGGAGCTGGAAATCTTCGCCGACGACGTCGTCTGCGGCCATGGCGCCACGGTCACCGAAATCGACCACGACCATCTGTTCTACCTGATGGCGCGCGGCGTCGACGAAAAGACCGCGCGGGGGCTACTCGTGAAAGCCTTCGTCGCCGAGGTGATCGAGGAACTGGACGACGAGATGATCGTCGAGGCGCTGGAAGCGCGGCTCGACGACTGGTTTGTGGCACACGGGTGAAGTGATGAACGCACCGGGCAAGATCGGAGATTTCTACGACGTCGAGGCGATCCGCCGCGATTTCCCGATCCTGTCGCGGGAAGTCTATGGCAAGCCACTGGTCTATCTCGACAATGGCGCCTCGGCTCAGAAGCCGCAGGTTGTGCTCGACACCATCCAGCACGCCTATTCCCAGGAATATGCCAACGTCCATCGCGGCCTGCATTTCCTGTCCAATGCGGCGACCGATGCCTACGAGAAGGCCCGCGAGACGGTGCGCCGTTTTCTCAACGCGCCCAGCACCGACAACATCATCTTCACTTCGAACACGACCTCGGCCATCAACACGGTCGCCTATGGCTATGGCATGCCCAACATCAGCGAGGGCGACGAGATCGTACTGTCGATCATGGAGCACCACTCCAACATTGTTCCCTGGCATTTCATCCGCGAGCGGCAGGGCGCGAAACTGGTCTGGGTGCCGGTTGACGATCTCGGTGTCTTCCACATCGAGGAATTCGAGAAGCGGCTGACCGACCGCACGAAACTTGTCGCCATCACGCAGATGTCGAATGCGCTGGGCACGGTGACGCCGATCAAGGAGATCGTGCGCATCGCGCATGCGCGTGGAATTCCCGTCCTCGTCGATGGCAGCCAGAGCGCTGTGCATATGCCGATCGACGTGCAGGCTCTCGACTGCGACTTCTTCGTCTTCACCGGCCACAAGGTCTACGGCCCCTCGGGCATCGGCGTGCTCTACGGCAAGAAGGACATTCTCCAGGGTATGCGACCCTTCATGGGCGGCGGCGAGATGATCGAGGAGGTGACGGAAGACATCGTCACCTACAACGAGCCGCCGCATCGTTTCGAGGCCGGTACGCCGCCGATCGTGCAGGCGATCGGGCTCGGTGCTGCGCTCGACTATATGGAAAGCGTCGGCCGCGAGCGCATTGCAGCCCACGAGGAAGACCTCAAGAATTACGCGCATGAGCGGCTGCGCGCTATCAATTCGCTGCGCATCTTCGGCGATGCGCCCGGCAAGGGCGCCATCATCTCGTTCGAACTGCAAGGCATTCATGCCCATGACGTGTCGATGGTGATAGACAGGCAGGGCGTTGCGGTGCGGGCGGGCACCCATTGCGCCCAGCCGCTGTTGAAACGTTTTGGTGTAACCTCCACATGCAGAGCATCGTTCGGCATGTATAATACCAGGGCCGAAGTCGACGCTTTGGCCGAGGCGCTTGAAAAAGCGCGCAAATTCTTCGGATGACGATTTTTTTGGGTGACGACCATGGATGATGTGAGCATCGCAGCCGAGACCACTCCGGAAACCGCGCCCAATGCGCTGGTTTCGGGATCAGCCATTCCAGCCGACGAACTGGCGCGGCTGACCGACGACATCGTCTCGGCGCTGAAGACCGTCTACGATCCGGAAATCCCGGCCGATATCTACGAGCTTGGGCTCATCTACAAGATCGACATCGAGGACAATCGCTCGGTCAAGATCGACATGACGCTGACCGCGCCCGGATGCCCTGTCGCCGGCGAAATGCCCGGCTGGGTGGAGAACGCCGTCGGCGCCGTCGAAGGCGTTTCCGGCGTCGAGGTCAACATGACCTTCGACCCGCCCTGGTCGGCCGACCGCATGTCGGAAGAGGCGCAGGTCGCGGTGGGCTGGTACTAGCGTCGAGCCTGGCACACTTGCGCCAGTGGTAAAACTTCACCATTTTAGGTGAGGAATCATTCGGCAGGCCTTGAACCTGCATGGAATGGAAGGAAAAAGAATGGGACGCTTCGCCGTCATCACGATGACCGAAAAGGCCGCCGACCGGGTGCGCGAGATCGTCGCCACCCGCGACAACGCGCACGGCATTCGCCTCGGCATCAAGAAGGGCGGCTGCGCCGGCATGGAATATACGGTCGATCTGGTGACCGAGCCCAACACCAAGGACGACCACATCGAGCGCGACGGCGCGCATGTCTATGTGGCGCCCGAGGCTGCCCTGTTCCTGTTCGGCACCGAGATGGATTTCGAGCAGACGACGCTGCGCACCGGCTTCACCTTCCACAATCCGAACCAGAGCTCGGCCTGTGGCTGCGGCGAATCCGTCGAACTGAAGCCAGCCGACCTGAAGGCGCTGGCAGAGGCACGCGCTTCCGCTTGATCTTCCTTCGCCCTGTAAACGGGGCGAAGAACGCTACTCCACCCACATGCCCGTCCGCTTGTGCCAGTCGGCGATCGATTCCTCGGGATAGACGTCGAAGACCTTGTCGTGCTTGCCAACCACCGGTTCGACCCAGTTCGCCTTGTATTTCAGCATCAGGTGCACCCGGCTCGGCGGAATAGGCAGGTCGTTGTCGATCGCCGAAGCGAAGGGATGCACCAACTCCGGCCAGGTCGGATCGTAGAGCCACAGCGCCGAGCCGCATTTGCGGCAGAAATTGCGTTCACCGGTCGAGATCTCGCACCGCGGATGCTCGTCATCCTCGATCTCAGCCCGGTAGACGCCAAGGCTCCTTTTGCCCCTGATGTTCAACGTCGCGCTGTCGGCGCCGAGATTGATGGCAAAACCGCCACCGCCTTGCTGTTTGCGGCAGATCGAGCAGTAGCACAGCATGAATGGCGCCGGCGTGTGGCTCTCCACCTCGAAACGCACGGCGTTGCAGCGGCAGGACCCTTTTAGCAGAAGCGGCATGATGAAAAACTCCGACGGATGGCTCTCAACCTGTCAGCATGATTTTGGTTGCGGCGATGACAAGGCCAAATGCTGGTGACATGATCGCGGCATGGACAATGAACGCATCGCCGAACTCTTTGAAGGCCTGGGCCCAGTCAGCATCCGAAAACTGTTCGGCGGCAAGGGCATCTATTTCGACGGTGTCATCGTCGCCATCGTGCTGCGTGGCGAATTGATGCTGAAGGCCGACGAGCAAAGCGCGCCCGAGTTTGAGGCAGCCGGCTGCACCCAATGGACCTATACCGGCTCGCGCCACGGCAAGCTGGTGGCCATGCCCTACTGGAGCATTCCCGACAGCGCTTTCGATGATCCCGACGAGATGACTGTCTGGGCGCGCCGGGCCTATGAGGCGGGGCGGCGGGCGGGGAAATAATTCGGAACATTGGAGGGACAGGCACCCCCTCTGTCCTGCCGGACATCTCCCCCTCAAGGGGGGAGATCGGATGTCATCGCGGCGTTCGCCAACCTTCAGCGGTGAAGAAGTGAGCTGAATGCCGAAGCTGCCAATCTCCCCCCTTGAGGGGGAGATGTCCGGCAGGACAGAGGGGGGCGTGACGGAACGCGGCGTTCGCTTTTAGCTTTGCGCCGGCTGTAGTCGAACTTCCCTCCCTACAGCGCCTTCGCGATCTTTGCCGCCAGCCGCGCATTGTTCTCCACCAGCGCGATGTTGGTCTTCAGGCTCCGGCCGCCGGTCAGTTCGAGGATTTTCGACAGCAGGAACGGCGTCACCGCCTTGCCGGTCACCTTGAGCGCCTCGGCGGCCTTTTGCGCGGCTTCGATGTAGCCGGCCATCTCTTCAGCCGGGATTTCGTGGTTCTCAGGCACCGGATTGGCGATCAGCATGCCGCCGGCGAGCCCCAGCGCTGCCCTCGTCTGGTAGAAATGCGCGATCTCTTCCGGCCTGTGCAGGGTTAGCGGCGCGCGGAATGGCGAATGCCGCGACCAAAAGGCCGGCATCGTCTCGCAGCCATGGCCGATCACCGGCACGCCGCGCGTCTCCAGCACCTCCAGCGTCTTTTCGATGTCGAGGATGGCCTTGGCACCGGCCGACACGACAATGACCGGGGTGCGCGCCAGCTCGTCGAGATCGGCGGAAATGTCAAAGCTCTTTTCGGCGCCCTTGTGCACGCCGCCGATGCCGCCGGTGGCGAACACTTTTATGCCCACCATATGGGCCGCGATCATCGTGGCGGCGACGGTGGTGCCGCCGGTGCGCCCTTGCGCCACGGCAAAACCGAGATCGGCGCGCGACAGCTTCATGGCGTCGCCCGTCATCGCCAGCGATTCGCGTTCGCCGTCCGAAAGCCCGATCTTGATGCGCCCGCCAACCACGGCGATCGTCGCCGGCACGGCGCCGCCATCGGTGATGATCTTTTCGACATCGGCCGCCATGGCGCCATTGTCGGGGTAGGGCATGCCATGGGTGATGATGGTGCTTTCCAGCGCCACCACCGACCGACCGGCGGCCAGGGCCTGTGCCACCGGCGCGTGGATGTCGATGAAGGGGCGGGCGGTCTCTGGGGTCATCTTGATCTCCAATCCGGAGTGCGGCGCGTCCATCGGGACGCTCGGCAACACTGCGGCGCTATGAATTTGCCGGTCTCATGCCACTTCCTGCGCATCCGGCACAAGAGCCAACGCTTCCGCGAAGCTCGCCGTGGTGAAATCCGGAACGGCGTTGGCGCTTTCGATGGCAAGCGTCGCCGCGGCAATGCCGTCGCGCAGGGCGACCCGCAGCGACAGGCCGCGCAGCAAGGCAGCGACGGTTGAGCCCGCCAGCGCGTCGCCGGCGCCGGTGACGTCAGCGACCTTTCTTGGCGGCGGCGGCAGGATCGAGAAGGCGCCGGCTTCATCGAAGCCCAGCATGGGGCCACCGCCCGCCGTCACCACGCCGCTTTTGAGCCCTGCGCGTCTCAGCCCGTCGACGATGTCTTGCGGAGAAGCCGCAGCGTCCAGGTCTGCCAGCGCGATCGCTTCGCGCCGGTTCATGAAGACGACGGCCAGATCGCCAAGCACCGGCTTCAAACGCACGATCTTGGCCGGCGAAATGGCAATGGCGAAGACGGGTTTGCCGGCGGCAAGCGAAACCAGCCGCTCCAGTGCCGCCGTCGGCAGGTTGGCGTCGCAGAAGACGGCATCGGCGGCAGCAATCACCTCCCGTACCTTGGAGCGCCTGATCTGCTTGGGAAACGCCAGGTCATAGAGCGCCATGTCGGCAAAGCCGACGATCAGCTCGCCCTCGCGGTCGATCAGCGCCGTATAGCTCGGCGTGGTGCGGTCGAGGAACACCGCGGACAGGTCGGCAATACCTGCCTCGGCAATGGCTCGCGAAACGGTGTCTGCGGCGGCATCGCCGCCGCGCACCGACATGAGCGACGCGGAGACGCCACGAAGCACCGCACTGCGCAAAGCGTTGAAGACGCCGCCGCCGACATCCTCGCGCATCGTGCCGGGATTGGAGGCGGCAGGCACGTAGGGGCCGGACACCTGACCGCGCCGGTCGATATGGGCGCCGCCTACGGCCAGTATTTTCGCGGATTTCAGCATGCCGGCGATATGACCTTTGTTATTCCAGCCGCACAAGCGCTAGGCTGCGTGACGAAGCTTCGCATGCAAGGCAGCGATTCGGCAGATCGAAACAATCGAGCCGTCTGGCCCAATGCGGGATGCATCGTGAAACGAAATCGTGAGACAAAAAAAGAACAAATCTGGATATTGATTGTTTTTCAGATATTTGACCCCTCTTGCCAAACGAGAACAAAAAAGGTACAAAATGGCAGGGATTACGGATTGTCCGGCCTTCATTGACGACCAAGGGGTGATGTATCATGGCTCAGAATTCTTTGCGGCTTGTAGAGGATAAGGCAGTGGACAAATCAAAGGCTCTGGATGCGGCGCTGTCGCAGATCGAGCGGGCTTTCGGCAAGGGCTCGATCATGCGGCTCGGCGCGAACGAGCAGGTCGTCGAGATCGAAACGGTGCCGACCGGCTCGCTTGGGCTCGACATCGCGCTTGGCGTCGGTGGCCTGCCGCGCGGCCGCATCGTCGAGATCTACGGGCCGGAAAGCTCGGGCAAGACGACGCTGGCCCTGCACACCGTGGCCGAAGCTCAGAAGAAGGGCGGCATCTGCGCCTTCGTCGATGCCGAGCACGCACTTGACCCGGTCTATGCCCGCAAGCTCGGCGTCGATCTTGAAAACCTCCTGATCTCGCAGCCCGACACTGGTGAGCAGGCGCTGGAAATCTGCGACACGCTGGTGCGCTCCGGCGCCATCGACGTGCTGGTGGTCGATTCGGTCGCGGCGTTGACGCCACGCGCCGAAATCGAAGGCGAGATGGGCGATTCGCTGCCCGGCCTGCAGGCCCGCTTGATGAGCCAGGCGCTGCGCAAGCTGACGGCCTCGATCTCGCGCTCCAACACCATGGTCATCTTCATCAACCAGATCCGCATGAAGATCGGCGTCATGTTCGGTTCGCCCGAAACCACCACCGGCGGCAACGCGCTGAAATTCTACGCTTCGGTGCGCCTCGATATCCGCCGCATCGGTTCGGTCAAGGACCGCGACGAGGTCGTCGGCAACCAGACCCGTGTCAAGGTGGTCAAGAACAAGCTGGCACCGCCCTTCAAGGTGGTTGAGTTCGACATCATGTATGGTGAAGGCGTGTCCAAGACCGGCGAACTGGTCGATCTCGGAGTCAAGGCCGGCGTGGTCGAGAAGTCGGGCGCATGGTTCTCCTACAATTCGCAGCGTCTCGGCCAGGGTCGCGAGAATGCCAAGCTGTTCCTGCGTGATAACCCCGACACCGCGCGCGAGATCGAACTGGCGCTCAGGCAGAATGCCGGGCTGATCGCCGAGAAGTTCCTTGAGAATGGCGGCTCTGAAGGTGGCGACGACGGTTTCGAGGAAGAATCCGGCGCGATGTAACAGCTTCGTGCGCGATGCCGGCCGGAGTTCGGCCATAATCGCGTTCTATTATCTCAGGCTTATGTAATCGAGTTCCGAGTATTGCGTTTCGAAACCGTCGGCCCAGTGCCGGCGGTTTTGCGTTTTGGCGGCAAAACCAAGCGGGTTCGAACTGCCGGCAGGGGCCATGGATTGGACCAATTCCGTGTTTCTGGACAGGGTGAAGCGCGGCGGCTAAAAGGCCAAGTCCTATCTTCTAAAACGCAGAGCCCATTTCCGTCGGTTTGCCGGCGGCTCTTCCGAAAAGGCAGCATTCATGAGTGGCGTGAACGAAATCCGGTCGACATTTCTCGACTACTTCCGCAAGGAGGGTCACGAGATCGTCGCGTCGAGCCCGCTGGTGCCGCGCAACGACCCGACGCTGATGTTCACCAACGCCGGCATGGTGCAGTTCAAGAACGTCTTCACCGGCCTGGAGAAGCGGCCCTATTCGCGCGCCTCGACCGCCCAGAAGAGCGTTCGCGCCGGCGGCAAGCACAACGATCTCGACAATGTCGGCTATACCGCGCGCCATCTGACCTTTTTCGAAATGCTCGGCAATTTCTCCTTTGGCGATTATTTCAAGGAGCGCGCCATCGAGCTTGCCTGGAACCTGATCACCAAGGAGTTCGGGCTGAACAAGGACAAGCTGCTGGTCACCGTCTATCACACGGACGACGAGGCGGCCGGCATCTGGAAGAAGATCGCCGGGTTTTCGGACGATCGCATCATTCGCATCGCGACCTCGGACAATTTCTGGGCAATGGGCGATACTGGACCCTGCGGGCCGTGCTCGGAGATATTCATCGACCGTGGCGAACACATCTGGGGCGGACCTCCCGGCAGCCCGGAGGAGGATGGCGACCGTTTCCTCGAGTTCTGGAACCTGGTGTTCATGCAGTATGAACAGGTGACGAAGGAGGAGCGCATCGACCTGCCGCGCCCGTCGATCGACACCGGCATGGGCCTGGAGCGCATGGCGTCCATCCTGCAGGGGGTGGAAAGCGTCTTCGAGACCGATCTGTTCCGTCATCTGATCGACGCGGCCTCGTCCGCCATCGGGCATGGTCCCGACAAGGAGACGGTCGCGTCCTTCCGCGTCATTGCCGATCATCTGCGCTCGTCCTCCTTCCTGGTGGCCGACGGCGTGCTGCCGTCGAACGAAGGCCGGGGCTATGTCCTGCGCCGCATCATGCGCCGCGCCATGCGCCATGCGCAGTTACTCGGTGCCAGCGAGCCGCTGATGTGGAAGCTGGTGCCGGCGCTGGTGCGCGAAATGGGCCAGGCCTATCCTGAATTGCTGCGCGGCGAACAGTTGATCACCGAGACCCTCAAGCTTGAGGAGACCAGGTTTCGCAAGACGCTGGTGCGCGGCCTCGGCCTGCTCTCCGAGGCGACGGAAACGCTGCATGCCGGCGACATGCTGGACGGTGAAACGGCCTTCAAGCTCTACGACACCTACGGCTTCCCGCTCGATCTGACACAGGATGCGCTGCGCCAGCGCAGCATCTCGGTCGATCTTGCCGGCTTCACCAATGCGATGGAGCAGCAGAAAGCCGAGGCGCGCAAGCATTGGGCCGGGTCTGGCGACGCGGCCACCGAGACCGTCTGGTTCTCCGTGCGCGAGAAGGCAGGCGCCACCGAGTTCCTCGGCTACGAGACTGAAGCTGCGGAAGGCATCATCCAGGCGCTTGTCCGGGACGGCAAGACTGTCGACAGCGCCGGCAAGGGCGACGCGGTGGCGATCGTCGTCAACCAGACGCCGTTCTATGCCGAGTCCGGCGGCCAGATGGGCGACACCGGTATCATTTCAGGCGAAGGTTTTTCGATCGAGGTTTCGGATACGCAAAAGAAGGCTGATGGGCTGTTCGTCCATGTCGGCAAGGTGGCCAGCGGCACCGTCAAGACGGGCGCCGCCGTCGAGTTGAAGGTCGATCACGCGCGCCGCACCAGGCTGCGCGCCAACCATTCCGCGACGCATCTGATCCATGAGGCGCTGCGCGAGGTGCTGGGCAGCCATGTCGCGCAGAAGGGTTCGCTGGTGGCGCCGGAGCGCCTGCGCTTCGACATCTCGCACAACAAGCCCATTTCGCCAGAGGATCTCGAAGAGGTCGAGCGCATGGCCAACGAGATCGTCGTCCAGAACAGCCCGGTGTCCACGCGCCTGATGTCGGTCGACGATGCCATCGCCGAAGGCGCCATGGCGCTGTTTGGCGAGAAATATGGCGACGAAGTGCGCGTCGTGTCGATGGGCACCGGCGTGCATGGCGCCAAGGCCAACCGGCCCTATTCGGTCGAGCTCTGCGGCGGCACGCATGTCAGGGCGACCGGCGACATTGGCCTGGTGCGTGTCGTGTCGGACAGTGCGGTCGCCGCCGGCGTACGCCGCATCGAGGCGTTGACCGGCGAAGCCGCGCGCAGGCATCTCGATGAGCAGGACCGGCGTCTGAAATCGGTCGCCGCGACACTGAAGATCTCGCCGGCCGACGTGCCGGCGCGTGTCGAGGCGCTGCTCGATGAGCGAAAGAAGCTCGAAAAGGAACTGACCGAAGCGCGCAAGAAGCTGGCGCTGGGCGGCGGTGCTGCCGCTGGTGCGCCGTCGGAGAACGAGACCGTGGCCGGTGTCGGCTTCCTTGGCAAGGCGGTCTCCGGGGTCTCGCCCAAGGATTTGAAGCCGCTGGCCGATGCTGGCAAGAGTTCGCTCGGTTCCGGCGTCGTCGTCTTCGTCGGCGCCGGTGAGGACAACAAGGCGAGTGTTGTGGTCGCCGTCACCGACGATCTCGTCGGCCGCTTCAGCGCCGTCGACCTGGTGCGCGTCGCCTCCGCCGCACTGGGCGGGCAGGGCGGCGGCGGTCGGCCCGATATGGCGCAGGCCGGTGGCCCCGATGCTTCCAAGGCCAATGATGCGATTGCGGCGGTGAGGGCTGCGATCAGCGAGGCGGCGTAAACCAGCACCCCTCGAAGCGTGGCCGGCCTGACAGCCGGCTGCCTGGCTGACATCTGGAGGGTGCCGTGCCCACGCTGATCATGTATCAGGTAGACGCTTTTGCCGACCGGGCCTTTCAGGGTAATCCCGCCGCCGTCCTCATCCTGGAGGACTGGCTGGCGGACGATGTCATGCAGGCCATCGCGAACGAGAACAATCTGGCCGAGACCGCCTTTGCGCGGCGCAATGGCAAGGGCTGGGATTTGCGCTGGTTCACGCCGGTTCACGAAGTCGACTTCTGTGGCCATGCCACGCTGGCGACTGCCCATGTGTTGGCTTCGCAACACAATGTGGCTGACGACATGGCCTTTGCCACACGGGTAGGCGAGTTGCGGGTCTCCCAGCGGCAGGGCGCCTATCAGCTCGACCTGCCCTGTTTTCCGCCGCAACCTGTCGATGGCGAAACCGTATCGGCGCTGCGGGATATTTTGTCCCCGCATCCGGTTGCAGGCTTTCGTAATTTCGAGAACCTGTTCGTCGAGTTTGCCGATGAGCAGTCCGTGCGGTCTTTCGTTCCCGATTTGCTCAGGATCGGCGCCTTTCATCCGCTTGGAGCGCGGCGGGCACCTTTTGTGCGACCTGGCCGGAGATCGTGTGCTGATCCTGGGTCGCGCCAAGACCTTCATGAAGGCGGAAATCTACCTTCCGGAATGAAGGTGGGCTCAGGCCGCCGGAGTGGTCGCGGCAAAGCTGGCGCGCGCTGAAATCCGGTCCCACCAAGCCTGGATTTCAGGAAATTCGGCCAGCAGCTTTTGCCCTTCACTGACTTTGAGAAAATAACCGATGATCGGCGCTGCGTGCAGATCGGCCAGTGTCAGCCGATCGCCCAACAGCCACGGCCCCGGCGCTTTCAGCGAGGCGAGTGTCTGAAGCGCTTTGCTCGCCTGTGAAAGCCCGTTGGCGATCAGCGTCTCGTCGGGCGCCTCCTTCTCCAGCCGCTCGACGGCGACATCCCAGACCATCGACCTGTAGGCATAGGCGTCGAGCATGCCGATGATCTGGTTCATGGTTGCGCGGGCGCGAGCGTCCGTTGGCTGGAGATCTGGTCCTGCGAAAGCCTCGTCGACATAGCGCGCGATCGCGCTCGTCTCGAAGAGCCGAAACCCGTCATACGAGAACGCCGGGATGCGACCGAACGGATGGTGCTCGAAATACCAGGCGGGAATGCCCTCGGCAGCAAAGACATCGACCGGCACAAGCTCGTAGTCGATGTCTTTTTCCGCGAGGGCGAGGCGGACGATGCGTACATAGACGCTGTAATCCGCCCCGTAGACGGTGGGCTTGCCCATGCCGGTTGCCGGTCAGGCCATCGCCTTCTGCAGGTTCTCGTCGATCTTGTCGAGAAAACCCGAGGTCGAAAGCCAGGGCTGGTCGGGGCCGATCAGCAGCGACAGGTCCTTGGTCATGAAGCCGGACTCGACCGTCTGGATGCAGACCTTTTCCAGCGTCTCGGCAAAGCGCTTCAACTCGGCATTGTCGTCGAGCTTGGCGCGGTGGGCGAGACCACGCGTCCAGGCGAAGATCGAGGCGATCGAGTTGGTCGAGGTTTCCTCGCCCTTCTGGTGCTGGCGGTAGTGGCGGGTGACGGTCCCGTGCGCGGCCTCGGCTTCCACCGTCTTGCCGTCCGGCGTCATCAGCACCGAGGTCATCAGGCCGAGCGAGCCAAAGCCTTGCGCGACCGTGTCGGACTGGACGTCACCGTCATAGTTCTTGCAGGCCCAGACATAGCCGCCCGACCATTTCAGGGCGGAGGCCACCATGTCGTCGATCAGGCGGTGCTCGTACCACAGTTTCTTCGACTTGAACTCGGCCTCGAATTCCGCCTCGTAGACTTCCTGGAAGATGTCCTTGAAGCGGCCGTCATAGGCCTTGAGGATGGTGTTCTTGGTCGACAGATAGACCGGATAGTTGCGCAGCAGGCCGTAGTTCAGCGAGGCCCGCGCGAATTCGCGGATCGAGTCGTCGAGATTGTACATGGCCATGGCGACGCCGGCGCCCGGTGCGTCGTAGACGTCATGCTCGATGACCTTGCCGTCCTCGCCGACGAACTTGATCGTCAGCTTGCCCTTACCGGGAAAGCGGAAATCGGTGGCGCGGTACTGATCGCCGAAGGCATGACGGCCGACGATGATCGGCTTGGTCCAGCCAGGCACCAGGCGCGGCACGTTCTTCATGATGATCGGCTCGCGGAAGATGGTGCCGCCGAGGATATTGCGGATGGTGCCGTTCGGCGACTTCCACATCTTCTTCAGCTTGAACTCCTCGACGCGCTGCTCGTCGGGGGTGATCGTCGCGCATTTCACGCCGACGCCGTATTTCTTGATGGCGTTGGCCGAATCGATGGTCACCTGGTCGTTGGTGGCGTCACGATGCTCGATGCCGAGGTCGTAATATTCCAGCTTCAGGTCGAGATAAGGGTGGATCAGCTTGTCCTTGATGAACTGCCAGATGATACGGGTCATCTCGTCGCCGTCGAGTTCGACGACCGGGTTCGCCACCTTGATCTTCGCCATGGAAAGAATGCCTCGTTGCTGGGAAATAGGACGGCCTTGCCCACGTGGCGTTCGACCGGGAGATGCCGCCCGTATATCAAAGCGTTTTTGGCCACGCAAACGGCGATCGGTCACGAATGTGAGGCCCTGGCCTCCATCATTTGCGAATGCTTCATTTTCGCGGCTGAATATGGCAGGGGACGCTGAAATGCCGCAAACAGCAGTTCATTGACAATCATGCCAGCCACTGAAGACGCCATGACCATTCCAGCCACCGGCCCGGCGATCATCCTGGTCGAGCCGCAGCTCGGTGAGAACATCGGCATGGTCGCGCGCGCCATGGCCAATTTCGGTCTGTCGGAGCTGCGTCTCGTCAACCCTCGTGACGGTTGGCCGAGCGAGAAGGCACGCGCGGCGGCCAGCCGCGCCGATCATGTCATCGACGCCGTCACCGTCTTCGACGATCTGGCCTCGGCGCTCGCCGACCTGAACTTTGTCTTCGCCACCACGGCCAGGCAACGCGATGGCTTCAAATCCGTGCGCGGGCCGGTGGAAGCGGGCAGGGTGCTGCGGACCCGTCACGCAATGGGCCAGCGCACCGGCATCCTGTTCGGGCGCGAGCGTTTTGGTCTCTACAACGACGAGGTCGGCCTTGCCGACGAGATCGTGACCTTTCCGGTCGATCCCGATTTCTCCTCGCTCAACATTGCCCAGGCCGCGCTGCTGATGTCCTACGAGTGGATGAAGTCCGGCCTGGAAGACGAGACGAAGACCAATTTTTCCGGTCCGGACATGAAGCCGGCAAGCAAGGAAGAGCTACACGGTCTGTTCGCCTATCTCGAAGGCGCCCTGGAAGCGCGCGGCTATTTCCGGCCGGCACCGAAGAAGCCGAAAATGATCGACAATCTGCGCGCTGTGCTGACGCGCGCCGGTTTTGCCGAACCGGAGTTGAAGGTGCTGCGCGGCATCATCTCGTCGCTCGACCGGTTTTCGCCGGCGATGCCGCGCGGCGATGGTTCCCCTGGCGATGATCCACGGCGCCTGCCCGCGGCCGCCGCGCGTGCCCGCAAGGCGGAAGTGGGTCGCCAGCCGCCCGCCGCCAATGGTGACGCCGCCAATGGTGACGACAGTGACACGCCGCCGCTGGGCGGCAAGGGAACCGACAATGACTGAGCGGCCGATCCTGATGTTCGATTCGGGCATCGGCGGGCTTACTGTGCTGCGCGAGGCGCGGGTGCTGATGCCTGACCGTCGCTTTGTCTACGTCGCCGACGATGCCGCTTTCCCCTATGGCGCCTGGGAGGAGCCGGCCCTTAACGCCCATATCCTTGGGCTGTTCGGCATGCTGCTGGAGAAATTCCGGCCCGAGATTTCGGTCATTCCCTGCAACACGGCGTCGACGCTGGTGATTGACGCGTTGCGCCAGAAATTCCCCGGTCATCCCTTTGTCGGCACGGTTCCAGCGATCAAGCCGGCGGCGGAACGCACCCGCTCCGGGCTCGTCTCGGTGCTGGCGACGCCTGGCACGGTCAAGCGTCAATACACGCGCGACCTAATCAGCAAATGGGCGCAGAAATGCCACGTGCGGCTGGTCGGCTCGGACCGGCTGGCGCCGCTGGCCGAAATCTATATGCGCCAGGGGTTCGTCGACGAGGAGATCGTGCGCGAGGAGATCGCGCCATGCTTTGTCGAGAAGGACGGCGCCCGCACCGACATCATCGTACTCGGCTGCACCCATTATCCGTTCCTGGCCAATCGCATGCGCAAGACCGCGCCCTGGCCGGTCGACTGGATCGACCCGGCCGAAGCGATCGCCCGCCGCGCCATGTCGCTGCTGGCGCCGGTCGATCGACCGCTGCCGATGGGCGAGCCCGACATCGCCGTCTTTACCTCCGGCAAGGTGGACTTCGCAACCAGCCGGCTGATGCAGGGCTTTGGACTGGTCGTGCGCTAGGCCGTGACCGGACCGTCTGCCGTTCAGGCAGGTTCGAACACGATGCTGCGTTGATCCGGATCGGCCGAGACCAACCTTAGAGTCAGGCCATCACCCTGTTCGAGCCCGGAGGCCTTCAGGTTGGCCACGATAGGCATGTCGGCAAGTTGGACGCGCACGCCATGGTTGACGTCGGTCACGACGGCTCTGAACGTCTCTCCCTCGCGTCCCCTGAGCATGACCGCCTCGGCAAGGTCGATGGCCGCATGGTTGATCTGCGAAGCGCTGGCATCCGCACGCCCCATCACCTTCGGCAGTCCAGCGAACGCATCGGTGACGGCCTGCGGCACGGGCTGGCCGTTGGCGATCGCCAGCGCGCAGCGCACGACGTAGCGATCGGCCAGCCGCCTGAGCGGCGCCGTTGCATGAGCATAGGTCGCAGCCATCGCCTCATGCCAGGGGACAACCCCCTCTTTGTAGGGTTGGTAAGATGCGCCGGGGCTTGCATGGCGGATTTCCAGCATCAGCGCCGCCTGTTGCGGATCGGCCGGGTCAAGGGTTCGCTGATAGTCACGCAAGCTGGTGGAGGCCGGCCAAGACAGTCCCAGAGCCTGTGCCGCGTTGCGCAGTCTTTGCACCTTGAAAGCATCTGGCTCCGACATCACACGGAACAACCCGGTATGGTGCGCAAGCATGGCATCGGCAATCGCCATGTTGGCGGCCAGCGAAAGCGCGGCGTTGTCTTGCTCGGATTGCAGCAGCGGTCTGAACGAAAGCCGGAATGTGCCATCGGCCAGCCTTTCCACCTCCTGCTCGGGCGGGTCGACGCGGGACGCGCCACGACCCTTTTCGTTCATCGCCATGCGTCGCGCCATTTCGGCAAAGCCGGCCGGGACATCGGAGGCCCGCACGCTGTCATAGGCGAGCTTCGCGCGGCTTTGGATGATTGCCCGCTCCGCGCCGTCCAATTTCACCAGACCGTCCCCAGCGACCCGAACGGTGAAGATGACAGCTGGACGCGGTCCATCCGGCAACAGGCTCGCCGCACCCTCGGCAAGTGCCGGCGGATATAGACCGGCCTTGCCGTCCGGCAAGTAAAGCGTCTCGCCTCGCGTCCAGGCCTCGAGATCGATCGCGTCGCCGTCTTCGACGAACCAGGCTACGTCGGCAATGGCATAATGCAGCAGAAGATCGCTGCCGCTCGCCTCGATTGAAAACGCCTGATCAAGATCGGTGGAGGCTGCCGGATCGAGCGTGACGAAGGGTATATCAGTTCGATCGGCATGCTGGTTGGGCAAACGTTTGGCCGCCGCCTCCGCGGCGGCCATTACGGCTACCGGAAATCCATCCGGCACGTGGAATTCGGTGCGGATTTTCGCGAGGCCGGTGGAGAGTGCTTGCGAGGGATCGGTCAGTGATTTCATTCAGCCGTCCTACACCAGGGCTCTGGAGGCGGGAAGGCTGCCAACGAAAATCGCCAAAGCCGGCCGCCTGATGGGCTGGCACAGCCGGCTGAGGGACTGGATCGCCGGCGCTGGAACCACCGCCGAAGCCTCGCGTTTCTCCTGACAGCAAAGGAGAAACCGCCATGCCAGCCACCTCGAAAGCTCAGCAGAAAGCCGCCGGCGCCGCACTCTCCGCCAAGCGCGGCGAGACGAAAAAGAGCGAGCTCAAAGGCGCTTCCAGAGGAATGTACGAATCCATGAGTGAAAAGCAGCTCGAGGAATTCGCCGAGACCAAGCGCAAAGGGCTGCCGGAAAAGAAGTCGAAAGACTGAGTGTGTCATTCGCGAAACGCCGGCCCAAGGAAACAAGGCCCGCAGCGGAACTGCGGGCCTTGTTTCCTTAAGCAGAATCTCCGGGCAAATGTTTTGCCTTACCAGCGATGGCAGCGCCGTATCCGCTCGACGATCACCCTGCGATGGCCGTGCCGCCACACCACTCTCTTCTTGACGATGATGCGGCAGACTTGTTTGTGGCCATGCCAATGGCGCGCCATCGCCGGTTCGGGCGCCACCGCCATCGAACCTGCAAGCACCGCGGCGCCTGCCAAGGTAAGGAAGAACTTCTTCATGCTCATTGGACTCCTCAAGCTCCAGATCCCTTCCTGGTGCCGTTGGCGCAAACCTCCCGCCACATCCGGCATCGCATCAACGTCGTGAACGCTATAGGGTTGCGTTGCGCCGCGCCAGCCACAAGCTTGACACCGGTTAAATCTCCGTTTAATCAGCGCGCCAACACCGGGCCGCAATGCCCGGTGGTTTTCTTTATGTGCGCAAGATGCGTGGAAACTCAATTCTACTATCTTGTTTGAAATGACGTGTCCCGTGGGTTTTCCGCCGCGTTGCGTGGGAAAACCCTGTCAGGTCTCGAAAACGGGGGCCAGAGGAGGGCGCGTTTCCTTCACCCGGGCCATGAGGTTCCGGGTGTGTTGTTTTGAAAAGGGAATGCGATGAGCAAGCGCGAATCCGCGAAGTACAAGATCGACCGCCGTCTTGGCGAAAACATCTGGGGCCGCCCGAAGTCCCCGGTCAACAAGCGTGAATACGGCCCCGGCCAGCATGGCCAGCGCCGCAAGGGCAAGCTTTCCGATTTCGGCCTGCAGCTGCGCGCCAAGCAGAAGCTGAAGGGTCACTATGGCGACGTTTCGGAAAAGCAGTTCCGCAAGGTCTATGAAGAGGCGGATCGCCGCAAGGGCGACACCTCGGAGAACCTGATCGGCCTGCTCGAGTCGCGTCTCGACGCGGTCGTCTACCGCGCCAAGTTCGTGCCGACCATTTTCGCCGCCCGTCAGTTCGTCAACCACGGCCACGTCAACGTCAACGGCAAGCGCGTCAACATCGGCTCGTATCGCTGCAAGCCGGGCGATGTCGTCGAAGTGCGCGAAAAGTCGAAGCAGCTGGTCATCGTTCTCGAAGCGGTCGGCCTGGCCGAACGCGACGTGCCGGATTACATCGAAGCCGATCACAACAAGATGGTCGCGACCTTCTCGCGCATCCCCGGCCTGGCGGACGTTCCGTTCGCCGTGCAGATGGAACCGAACCTGGTCGTCGAATTCTATTCGCGCTAAGCGAACGCGTTTTGCGATACCATGCAAAGGCCGCCCGTCGAGGCGGCCTTTTCTTTGTCTGCCTTTTCTTTGTCGGCCATCTCCGCTAATTCCGGGCGCAACGAAGCGCCGGACAGTCGTTGCTCCCGGATTTTGGAACTGACGCCATGAACATGCTGCCAGACGCCGAATCGCTTGAACCAGCCAGCGACATCGAGGGCGGCTTTCATCCGCTGTTTGCCGATGTGCCATCCTCGGTCGAGTTCAACAAATTGCGCAAGCGGCTGCTGCGGCTGACCCGACAGGCGATCGAGGATTTCTCGATGGTGAAGCCCGGCCAGCGCTGGCTGGTCGCGCTGTCGGGCGGCAAGGATTCCTACGGTCTGCTCGCCGTGCTGCTCGACCTCAAATGGCGTGGGCTGCTGCCGGTCGATCTGCTGGCCTGCAATCTCGATCAGGGCCAGCCGAATTTCCCCAAACATATCCTGCCGGACTATCTCGACAGATACGCCATCCCGCATCGCATCGAGTATCAGGACACCTATTCCGTCGTCACCGACAAGCTGCCTGCGGGCAGCACCTATTGCTCGCTCTGCTCGCGTCTCAGGCGCGGCCATCTCTACCGCATTGCGCGCGAGGAGGGGTGCTCGGCGCTGGTGCTCGGCCACCATCGCGAGGACATTCTCGAAACCTTCTTCATGAACCTGTTCCATGGCGGCCGTCTCGCCGCCATGCCGCCCAAGCTGCTCAACGACGAGGGCGACGTCATGGTGCTGCGGCCGTTGAGCTACTGCGCCGAGGTCGACCTCGAAAGATTCGCTGCCGCAATGCAGTTCCCGATCATTCCCTGCGATCTTTGCGGCAGCCAGGAAGGTCTCCAGCGCAACGCCATGAAGGCGATGCTCGAGGACCTGGAAAAGCGCATGCCCGGTCGCAAGGACACGATGCTACGCGCACTGTCCAACAGCAGGCCCTCGCATCTGCTTGACAGAAAACTGTTCGATTTCGCGGCGCTCAACGAGACCCTCAGCACAAGGCTAGACATATCCGATGACATTTGACGACACTGCGATCGACTGGCTCGCTGGCCTTCTGTCCGATGCGGCAAAAGCCGAGATCATGCCGCGCTTTCGCCGGCTGGGCGAGGGTGACATCCGCCAGAAGACCTCGGCCGCCGACCTGGTGACCGAGGCCGACGTCAACGCCGAGCGGCTCATCACTGCCAGGCTGCGCGAGCGCTACCCCTCGGCGATGGTCGTCGGCGAGGAGGCCTGTTCCGACAATCCAGCGCTGTTGAACGGGTTGGGCGATGCCGATCTGGCTTTCGTCATCGACCCGGTGGACGGCACTTTCAACTTCGCCTCCGGCGTGCCTTTGTTCGGCGTCATGCTGGCGGTCGTGATCAAGGGCGAGACCGTTGCCGGGATCATCCACGATCCCGTCGGCAAGGACTGGCTGATCGGCGCAAGAGGCGCCGGCAGCCATATCCGGCATGCGCATGGCAGCATCGAGAGGGTGCATGTCGCAGCACCCGCGCCGATCTCGGAAATGACCGGCTCTGTCTCCTGGCAATATATGCCCGAGCCGGAGCGGTCGCGGCTGGCGCGCAACCAGACCAAAATCCTGTCGCAATTCGCCTATCGCTGCGCGGCGCACGAATATCGCCTGTTGGCGAGCGGCCATGCCCACTTCGTCGTCTACAACAAGCTGATGCCGTGGGACCATCTGGCCGGAGTGCTGATCCATGCCGAGGCCGGCGGCCATGCCGCGCGCTTCGACGGCAGCGGCTATCTGCCCTCGCATCTCGGCGGCGGCCTGCTTGTCGCGCCCGATCGGGAAAGCTGGGACGAATTGCGCCGCGAGCTCTGGGCGCAATAGGATCAATTCCTGCGGCCAGCTGAAAGCGCGATGCAATCTCACGCAAATCCGGAGGCTCTCGAATGAAACCTCGGTTCGCAATTGTCGCGGCGGCTCTTGCCGCCGCCCTGTTTGCCAGCTCCCACGAAGCAAGTTCGCAGGAGCGCACTTGCCGCAGTCCCGACCCCGTCGACACGATAAAGGAGATGTCGGACGCTATCTATGCTTGTTGGAAGCCGCCGCCCGGAACCGCGGGCATGTCCCTGACGCTGCGGTTCTCGCTTCGCCGCAACGGCACACTGATCGGCAAGCCTCGCGCCACATATTCCGACCTGGGGAGCGATGCCCAGCTCAGCAGGGCCTTCGTGGCTTCAATCCTCAGGGCACTCGATGACGCTTTGCCATTGCCCTTTTCGGACAGCATGGGTGGAGCAATCGCGGGGCGTATGCTTGCGCCTCGCTTCACGGCAGCCCTTGAAGGTTCGTCCTGATGCATGTCGCCCAAAAGTGGCGTCGGTTTTGGGAGAACGACATGCGCAAAACAACAATTTAGTGCAAGTCGGTGATGTGCCCTAGAACGGGCGGGTTCTGTGGCTGGAACATCTTGCCGCGCTCGGCGATGAAGATCATCAGCAGCGCTGCGACAGAGACGCTGCAGAAGCCGGCCGCCAGTGGTGTTACCGTGCCGTTGAAAGCCTGACCGATCAGCGTGCCGAGAATGCCGCCGAGAAACGTCTGCATGAAACCCAGGATGGACGACGCCGTGCCGGCCAGTTGGCCGAGCGGCTCCATGGCCAACGCGTTGAAATTCGCGCCGAGCGCACCGAACGGAAGCATGGCGCTGGCAAAAAAGGCGATGAACAGCCACAGCGGCATCTTCATTTCCAGCGAAACGACCAGCCAGGCAAGGCTGATGACCAGGAACAGCAGCAGCGCGCTCTGCGACAGACGGCGCATGCCGATGCGGCCGACAAGGCGCGAGTTCAGAAAGTTGGAGAAAGCAAGCACGCCGGCAACCCCGGCGAAGATGACCGGGAACATCTCGCCGACGTTGAATATGTCGACATAGATCTGCTGCGCCGAGGCGATGAAGCCGAACATGGCGCCGAAAACGAAGGTGCTGGCGAAGGCATAGCAGATGGCAATGCGGTTGGTGAGCACGATGCGAAAGCCACCGACAATCGAGTTCACGCTCAGCGGTCGGCGATGTTCGGGGTGCAGTGTTTCAGGCAGGCGAAGCAGCGACCAGGTCGAGACGACGAGCGCACCGACGGCCATGGTGACGAAGATCCAATGCCAGGTCGCAAACAGCATGATGAACTGGCCGATGCCGGGAGCAATGACCGGTATCGCCATGAACACCATGAAGATCAGCGACATCACCTCGGCCATGCGCCGGCCGTCGAATGTGTCGCGCACGATCGAGACGGCGATGACGCGGGTCGCGGCCGCACCGATACCTTGCACGGCCCGGCACAGTAGAAGTGTTTCAAAGCTTGGTGCAACGGCGGCCGCCGCGGCCGCGGCGACATAGATCACCAGCCCGGCGACCAGCGGTGCGCGACGGCCGAAGCGATCCGAGATCGGTCCGAAGAACAGTTGGCCGCCGCCGAAGCCCAGAATGTAGGCCGTTATGACGTACTGCCGGTGGTTTTCATTTTCGACGCCGAGCGAGGCGCCGATCTGCTGCAGAGCCGGCAGCATGATGTCGATGGCCAGCGAATTCAGCGCCATCAGCGCCGCGCACAACGCGATGAACTCCCAGCGTGGAATAGGCAGTTTGCTTGCCGATTGCGGCGCTGATTTTTGCTGGTCCACGGCAAGTCCGATCTTTCAAACGAAAATGCGCCGGCGGGCCGGCGCATTGGCTCGTCTTGGTCCTGGGTTCAGGACATAAAAATTGCCGAGGTGGGGCTGCCCTGGCGTTTGGTGCACGTCGCCGAAACTGTACGGCTGTTTCAGGCAGACGACATGCACGAAAAACAGAAATCAGGCGGCGCCTTTGACGCTGACGCCCTTTTCGACCAGGAATGTCTGGAGTTCGCCCGCCTGGAACATCTCGCGGATGATATCGCAGCCGCCGACGAATTCGCCCTTGACGTAGAGCTGCGGGATCGTCGGCCAGTTGGAATATTCCTTGATGCCCTGGCGCAGTTCGGCGGAGTCCAGAACGTTGACGCCTTTATAGTCGGCGCCGATATAGTCGAGGATCTGGACGACCTGGCCGGAAAATCCGCATTGCGGGAAACCGGGCGTGCCCTTCATGAAAAGGACGACGTCGTTGCCCTTCACTTCGTTGTCGATGTAGTCGTTGATACCGCTCATGGAATATCCTTTGCCGCCTGTGGGAGTCAGGCTCGAAACATATCCCTTCAAATAAACCCAACGATTGCTCGAAACAAGACATTAGCCGTGCCGTGGCTGAAATGGCGCAAAGGATGGGCCGTGTTGGGCCAAGCGGCTGTCGCAACACTGATTCGCGTGGTTGCAGTCTACGTCCGTTGCGGGTCAGTCAGGAACGCTGGTCTGCAAGGCGAGTGCGTGCAACACCCCGCCCATATTGCCCTTCAGCGCGTCATAGACCATCTGGTGCTGCTGGACGCGGCTTTTTCCCCGAAAGCTCTCGGCCACCACCTCGGCCGCATAATGGTCGCCGTCGCCGGCGAGGTCGCGAATCGTCACCTTGGCGTCCGGAATGCCGTCCTTGATCAGTTTTTCGATGTCGTGGGCATCCATTGCCATGGCAAAATCCTGTTTCGAGCGGCCGGTAGCCGGCCATAAGATGAGAGTCGGGCGAGCCTAAAGCCTTTCCGGTCCGGATTGAAGCCGTTCTGTCCCGCCAAGGGCAAGACGGTTCCGGGAACTTCAGGGAAGACCTAGGCCGGTGGGCTTGCTTCATCCTCGGCAACGTCCTCGCGCGTCGAGAAAGCGCGACCAAGGCTGAAGGCCAGCACATAGAGCGGAACGTTGACAGCCAGGCTGACGATGGGAAGATAACTCGTCATCTGCCAGGCGGTCGAGAAGAACGGTTGTCCGTAACCGTCGCAGACAAGTGACGAGCCGTACTCCCACAACGCCCCGACGACTGCCGCGCTGGCAAAAAGCTTGATGCAGGTGACGATATGCCTTGCCCGTGCCGGATCCGGCGCGAGGCGGCCCCACAGCACCAGGCAGACGATCGGGACCGCGTAGATGAGGTTCTGCAGCGCCAGCATCGGGATGGCGCCGTTGGCCGCGGCAAGAAACTGCACGCGCGTTTCCAGCCGGGCGCAAACCTCGCTCGAGGTCGTCGACAGCAGGAAAAAGACGAACGGCCCGAGGAACCAGAAGAAGAACAGCGACGGCCAGAAAACGACTGCAAGCAGCGCCCGGGCGGCCAGTTTCCTGTGATTGAGCATGACCTTTTCCGAAAACCGGTTCCCACTTTTCGGGATCATGCTCTCGTCAACTGGCCTGATCCATGAAGCGCGGGAACCAGCCTTCGTGGGCCCCGGTCAATTCGCTGACCGGGATTGACCGCGCCTCGCCAAGCTTCAGCACGCTGCCGCCGGTTGAGCCGATCCACGGCGCGAAGATGCCGAGTTCGCTCTGCTGCTTGCGAATGGAGTCCCATTCATCGCCATGCGGGTCGATCGACAGCGTCAGCAAATAGCGACCCTGGTCCTCGCCGAACCAGACCGGGATCGGGTCAGTGCCGACGAGCCCGGGAACGGTGGCGCCGATACCTGACGCCATCGCCATTTCGGCCAGAGCCACGGCGATGCCGCCATCGGAAACATCATGCGCCGCCGTGACGATGCCGGATGCGATCAGCGAACGCACGTGGTCGCCGACGCGTTTTTCATGCTCAAGGTCGACCGGCGGCGGCGGGCCATCCGTGCGGCCGTGGATGTCCCTGAAATAGACCGATTGGCCAAGATGCGTTCCCCAGGAGGCGGGCGCGCCAACCAGCAGGATCATCTGGCCTGGCGCCGCAAAGCCAGTCCGCACCATCTTCGACCAGTCGGCGATCAGGCCGACGCCGCCGATGGTCGGTGTCGGCAGAATGCCCTGGCCGTTGGTCTCGTTGTAGAGCGAGACGTTGCCGGAGACGATCGGGAAGCCAAGAGCGCGGCAGGCATCGCCGATGCCTTTCACCGCGCCAACCAGCTGCCCCATGATCTCGGGCCGTTCCGGATTGCCGAAATTGAGGTTGTCGGTGGCAGCCAGCGGCAGAGCGCCGGTGGCGGTCAGGTTGCGCCAGCATTCGGCCACCGCCTGCTTGCCGCCCTCATAGGGATCAGCCTCGCAATAGCGCGGCGTCACATCGGAGGAGAAGGCGAGCGCCTTGGTCGCATGGCCTTCGACCCGGACCACACCGGCATCGCCGCCGGGAAGCTGCAGCGAATTGCCCTGGATCAGCGTGTCATACTGCTCCCAGACCCAACGGCGCGAGGACAGGTCGGGACCGCCGAGCAGCTTCAGCAGCGCATCGGCAACATCGGCCTGTGGAACGTCATTGGCGGCCAGCGGCGCCGGCTTCTTCGGCTCGACCCATGGCCGGTCATATTCCGGAGCCTTGTCGCCGAGATCCTTGATCGGCAGGTTGGCGACCTCGTCGCCCTGGTGCAGCACGCGGAAGCGCAGATCGTCGGTGGTCTTGCCGACGATGGCGAAGTCGAGCCCCCATTTGTGGAAGATCGCCTCGGCTTCCTTTTCTTTTTCCGGGCGCAGCACCATCAGCATGCGCTCCTGGCTTTCCGAAAGCATCATTTCGTAGGCGCTCATGCGCTCTTCGCGCACCGGCACCTTGTCGAGATCGAGCTCGATGCCGAGGTCGCCCTTGGCGCCCATTTCGACCGCCGAGCAGGTGAGGCCGGCCGCACCCATGTCCTGGATGGCAATGACGGCGCCCGAGGCCATCAGTTCGAGGCAGGCTTCCAGCAGGCATTTTTCGGTGAAGGGGTCGCCGACCTGCACGGTCGGGCGCTTCTCGTCGATCTTGTCGTCGAATTCGGCCGAGGCCATTGTGGCGCCGCCGACGCCATCACGGCCTGTCTTGGCGCCGAGATAGACGACCGGCAGGCCGACGCCCTTGGCTTCCGACAGGAAAATCGCGTCGGTCTTGGCCAGGCCCGCTGCAAAAGCGTTGACCAGGATGTTGCCGTTGTAGCGGGCGTCGAAATTGACCTCGCCGCCGACCGTCGGCACGCCGAAGGCGTTGCCATAGCCGCCGACACCGGAGACCACGCCCGAAACGAGATGCCTGGTCTTGGGGTGGTCAGGCGCGCCAAAGCGCAACGCATTCATCGCCGCGATCGGCCGCGCGCCCATGGTGAAGACGTCGCGCAGGATGCCGCCAACGCCGGTCGCAGCACCCTGATAGGGCTCGATGTAGGACGGGTGGTTGTGGCTCTCCATCTTGAAGACGACGCAGTCGCCGTCGCCAATGTCGACCACGCCGGCATTCTCGCCCGGCCCCTGGATAACCCGCGGGCCGGTGGTGGGCAGCGTGCGCAGCCACTTCTTCGAGGATTTGTAGGAGCAGTGCTCATTCCACATCGCCGAGAAGATGCCGAGTTCGGTGAAGCTCGGCTCACGGCCGACAAGATCGAGAATGCGCTGATACTCGTCGGGCTTCAGCCCGTGCGCGGCAATGAGCTCGGGGGTGATCGGCACGGAATTGGAAATGGTCATGGGCGGCGATTTGTGTCCGGGGCGTTGGGGTTTTGAGTCCCGTCTTATCGCAAGCTTGGGAGCCAATACACCCCATCGAATGCTGAAAAACAATGGAAAGCTACAAGGAACGGCTTCTGCACCGCCATTGAGGAACGGGATGACATTCCGGCCGTTAGGTCTCCAACCAATCAGGAGATTTGGACCATGGCCACCAAGCAGGGCAAGAAAGACAATCGCCTCTCGGACAAGGAGGCTATGCATATCGCGGAGACCACCGACGTTTCACCTGGGCAGGCCAAGGAGCTGGCTGAGAAGCACGGGAAAGACAACGCCGAGAAGGAAGCCAAGAACTTCAAGGCAGAGGGCTGATCTGAGAGCCATGCAGGGGCTGCTCTGCGCCAAGCCGACGCATAAGAAATGATAGGCCTGTCAGTCGCGAGTTCTCTCACGAGAAGCTGTCGTAGCCGGCGCGGCCTTCATCCAGCAGACGCCGGATCACCGCGACGCCTTCGGCGATATCCTTGCGTTGTCTCGGCTGTGAAATGCCGAAGCGGATGCCGTGGAAAGTCTGCTCGGAGCGACCGGCCTTGAACTGGTCCTCGTCATTGATCAGCACCCCGTGCTCGAGGCAAGCATTCTTGAAGGTGCCGGAAAGCCACGGGTCGGGCAAAGTCAGCCAGACAAAGGGCACCTTGTCGTGCGACTTGAACGCGAAGCCGGCCAAAGTCTCGCGCACGATCGCGATGCGGGCGCTGATTTCGGCGATGCTGCGCTTGCGGATATCGCCGGCCTGACCGGAAAGCACCAAGCGGGCATTCAGCTCCGCCAGCAGGAAGGGCATCCCGCCGGTCATCATCTTGTGGGCGACACGGATGCGGTGGCGGTAGGCGGGCGGGCAGGAGAGCCAGCCGCCGCGCACACCGGCCGCGACCGACTTCGACAGGCCGCCGGCGACAATGGTGCGTTCAGGGGCATACTCGGCCAGCAACGGCGTCGGATCATCGGTGAGGTGGCCATAGAGATCGTCCTCGATGAGAACGACATTGTATTCGCGTGCGACGCGCGCGATTGCTTCGCGGCGCGCCGCCGACAAGGTCACCAGTGTCGGATTCTGCACCGTCGGCATCAGGAAGATCATCTTGGGATGCTTTTGCGCGCAGACGCGCTCGAAATCCTGGGGATCGATGCCTTCATCGTCCGATGCCACCAAGGCCGTCCGCCGGCCGATCAGACCGGCGCTGCGGGAAATCTGTGAATAGGTGAGGTGCTCGAAGGCGACATATTCGCCCGGCGTGGTCAGCGCGGCGATCGCTGCCATCACCGCGGCATGGGTGCCGAGCGTCGGGACAATGGCGTCGGCATTTGGGTGAAACGAATTGCGCGACAGCCAACGGGCGCCGGCTTCGTACCAGCGGTCGGGAAAATCCCTGACGTAGCTTGAAATCTCATGTGGATGGTCCTGCGCCACGCGCGACAGGACACCGGAGACATCAGCGCCCTGGCCGACGTCGGGCGCCGCCATGCTGTCGAAACGCAGCTCGCCGCGCGGCGCATCGATCGTGCGTATGCCTTCGCCGCTGACGTCCGGAGCCAGGAAGTCCGGTTTTGCGCCATCGGCGCGCTGGCCGAGCACATAGGTTCCGCGTCCGACTTCGCCGCTGACCAGCCCGCGCTCGCGCAGCAATTGATAGGCCCGGCCGACGGTGCCGACGGTGGTGCCGATGTCGTAGGCGAGGTCGCGCTGCGGCGGCAGCTTTGCGCCGGCATCGATCACGCCCCGATCGATGTCCGTTTCGATGGAATCCGCCAGCCGCTGATACAGCGGGCCGGAGCCGGCAGTGAGATCTGGAAGCCAATTTGTCATGGTGACAATTTTCTATATTGCGTCGAATTCTGAGTCAATACATATCAATCGCGTGCCAAAAAGGGTGCAATTTAGAATTCTGGTAGAAAGAAAATGAATACAATCGCGACAATTCGTCATTCGGGCGCCGCGTTATCAGGCCAATCGACACGCCCATCGGGTCAGCGCGGCTTTGTCAGCCGTCTGGTGCGCCTGGTCAGATCGCTGGCGAGATGGATCGACAACCTGCTGGAGCGCCGCCGCAGCCGGCTGGCGCTGCTGGAAATGACCGACGACCAGCTCAAGGATATCGGCATTTCGCGCTGCGATGCCCACCTCGAGGGCATCAGGCCGTTCTGGGACTGAAGCTAGCGGAGTTTTGGAGCCCTGGTGCGTGCAATGCCATGGTCTGCAAGGACGGCGACCACGCACAGCACGAGAAAAAGTCCAGTGATGGCCAGCGCCGAGATCGCGACGCTGGCTGCGCCGTTCTTGGCGACGTCAAGGAACGGGTAGGGCACCTCGCCGGCAAGCGGCGCCCGCGCCAGCGCATAGATCAGATAGGCGATGGGATAGAGCACCCACCAGGAAATGTCGCTCCAGCGTGTCCTGCCGTCGGCGCCTGATATCAGCCACCACAGCACGAACAGCACCGGCGTCACATAATGCAGCAGGACATCGCAGAGCAGGAACAGTCCCTGCGGTTGCCAGAGTTGTGCCAGCACCGTGGCATAGATGATGAAGACCAGCGTGATCGAAACCGCAACGCCGGCCCGTATCCGTCTCCCGGCGAAGGCCGGCAGCCAGGCATAGCCAGAGGGCGACAGCAGCGACGTATGCACCAGCACCGCGCCGATGTTGGTCAGGATGGTGAAGAAGCTGAACAGGAAGACGATGGAGCCAAGCAGGCTTCGACCGGCTTCCATCGACGCCGGAATGGTGATGCAGAACTGCAGGACGAGCCCGGCCAGACCGATGACCAGACCCGCGATCTGCAGGAACCGGCCCATGGGCTAGGCTGTCGCGGCGCAGGCCGGATTGCCGGCTTGCCAGCGGGCGATGTCAGAGCCGATGCGGGCGCCGAGCGGGTCGTTCATCAGCGGGCCGAAGGCATCGACGCGGCTTGAATTGCCTTGCGCCTGCACGACCAGCAGCGGTTTGCCGCCATAGTGCTTGGCCGGCACCAGCAGGAAACGCGGTGTGCCGCTGAACGAATTCAGTTCGTTGGCCATCTGATACTGTTTGAAGGCCGGGTCCTTGCTAGCGATCCAGCATTTGTGGGCCGCTATCGCCACTTGTTCCATGGCCAGAAGCGCTGCACTTTTGCCTGACGGGACTGGCGTGCTCTTCGGGGTCGACTGGCAGGACACCAAGGCGAAACCGGCCGCGGCAACCAGCGCGATCGTCTTGCTCCTGATCAAGCGGCACCCATCTCAAGTTCGGACAGAAAGATCTTCGAACCGTCGGTCATCTCGCCCCACACCCGCGACAATGCCGGGTGCTGCGAGGCGATCTGCTCATAGGCATCGAATTTGGGATAGGCGTCGAGCAGGTCGTGGCGCCCTGTCATGGCGCGGAAATTGTTGAAGATGAACCGTGTCGGTGTCAGCCAGGCATCGGCGAAACTGATGTCGTCACCGAGCGCGAAAGGCCCTTGCGCCATGCGCGCCTCGATAGCCGCCAGCCCGTGATGCAGGCGGGCGAATTGGGCGTCGATCTCGACAGTGTTTCGCTTCGGCCCGAAATGAAGTTCGAAAAGCTTCATAGTTGGGGTCAGCACATCGAGATCGGTGATGCGGGCGAACATGCGCACCAGCGCACGGTCCTTGGAGTCGGGCGGCAGCAGCGCCGGTTCCGGAAACCGTTCCTCGAGATATTCGGCGATGACCACCGACTCGACGATGGTTTCGCCCGAACCGGTGATCAGCACCGGAATCCGGTTCATCGGTGAGATGGCGCGAAACGCTTCAGGGATCGGAAAACCCGGTGGCGGCGCGATGATCTTGAGCGGCACATCCTTGATGTAGGCTAGTGCCCGCACGATCGACGAGTAGGGCGACAACGGCCGCGAATAGAGTTTCATGACCGTCTCTCTCCCCAATGAATCGGACTTGCCCTGATAAAGAGACAGGAATGTCCGGCTGTTTTCAAGCTGTTCGCTTCGATGACGTCAGGCAGCGATGCCGAGGACACTTTCGAACAGTCCACGGCCGTCCGTGCCGCCATGGGCTGCTTCGATCAGGTTTTCCGGGTGCGGCATCAGGCCGAGCACGTTGCCCTGGCTGTTGACGATGCCGGCAATGTCGTTGATCGAGCCGTTGGGATTGGTGCCGTCGGCATAGCGGAAGACCACCTGGCCTTCGCCTTCGAGGCGGGCAAGTGTGTCGGCATCGGCGAAATAATTGCCGTCATGATGCGCGACTGGCGAACGGATGATCTGACCCGGCTGATAACGGCGGGTGAACATGGTGTTGGCATTGGTGATCTCGAGCTTCACCTGCCGGCAGACGAATTTCAGCGAGGTGTTGCGCATCAAGGCGCCCGGCAGCAGGCCGGCCTCGACCAGGATCTGGAAACCGTTGCAGACGCCGATGACCGTAACGCCTTGCGCCGCCTTTTCGGCAACCGCCCGCATGACCGGCATGCGCGCGGCAATCGCGCCGCAGCGCAGATAGTCGCCGAAGGAAAAACCGCCCGGAATGGCGATCAGGTCGACATCGGGGATTTCGGTGTCGGTCTGCCAGACGGTGACCGGCGGCTTTCCGGAAATCTTGGTCAGGGCGGCGATCATATCGCGGTCGCGGTTGAGGCCAGGCAGGAGGACGACGGCTGATTTCATTTCGGTTCGTAAGGCCTCTGTGTTTCGGCGAGTTCGCGCAGGTCCAGACGTCTGTCTATGCGTTCAAGGCGCTCGTCTTGTCGGGCGAGAATGCCATAAACGTTATGAATGTCGCTTTGCGTGGCCACCATGTGACCCCGCATCACATTCAATTCCCGTTTCGTCTCGGAGACATCCTGACGAAGCTCACCGATTTCGTGATGCACGCGCTTCAGAAGCTCGAACATCAATTCATTCGTGACTTCCGGCATAGTGCCTCCGACACAACCTCAGGTAAGTGTCACACTATAATTCTCAATCACCGTATTCGCCAGCAGCTTGTCGCACATGGCCTTGAGGTCCGCTTCGGCCTTGGCCTTGTCGCTTTCCGCCAGCTCGACGTCGAACACCTTGCCCTGCCGCACCGCGCCGACGCCGCCGAAGCCCAGGCCGGACAATGCGTGTTCGATCGCCTTGCCTTGCGGGTCGAGCACGCCGTTCTTAAGGGTGACGGTAATGCGGGCCTTGATCACGCTGGACATGCTCCTGTTCTGACTATCGGGTTGCAAGCCGCAATCAGTGCGGCTTGCCTTTGATGCCTTCGGTCGAGGCGACAAGCACAGGGCCGGTCGGGCGCGGCGGCTCGTTCTCGTTCATGATGCCGAGGCGGCGGGCAACTTCCTGGTAGGCCTCGACAAGGCCGCCCATGTCGCGGCGGAAACGGTCCTTGTCGAGCTTGTCCTGCGTCGCCACGTCCCACAGCCGGCACGAGTCCGGCGAAATTTCATCGGCGACGACGATGCGCATCATGTCGCCCTCGAACAGGCGGCCGCATTCGATCTTGAAGTCGACGAGCTGGATGCCGACGCCCATGAACAGGCCGGAGAGGAAGTCGTTGACACGGATGGCCAGCGCCATGACGTCGTCGATTTCCTGCGGGCTCGCCCAGCCGAAGGCGGTGATGTGTTCTTCCGAAACCATCGGGTCGTCGAGCGCATCGGCCTTGTAATAGAATTCGATGATCGAGCGCGGCAAAACGGTGCCTTCCTCGATGCCGAGGCGCTTGGACAGCGAACCGGCGGCAACATTGCGCACCACCACTTCGAGCGGAATGATCTCGACTTCCTTGATCAGCTGCTCGCGCATGTTCAGCCGGCGGATGAAATGGGTCGGGATGCCCATGCGGTTGAGATGGTTGAAGATGTACTCGGAAATGCGGTTGTTGAGGACGCCCTTGCCGTCGATGACTTCATGCTTCTTCTTGTTGAACGCGGTTGCATCATCCTTGAAGAACTGGATAAGCGTGCCCGGTTCGGGTCCCTCATAGAGGATCTTGGCCTTGCCTTCATAAATGCGGCGGCGATTTTTCATCTGATTTTTCTCTGGGGTTTCGGACAGGCGGTATCAGACCATTTTCTGTCCGTCTGCCTGAAATAGTGCGGCTACGGTGGGGTTCAATGCCGGGTCTATCCCAATCACATCGTTTGCTCAATCGGCAAATCCTTCCAATCAACCGCTTTCGGGACTGAAATGCCGCAGCGCAGCATGCGATGAAGCGTATTGACCGGCCCGCGACCTTTTGGTTTGTGCTTTGGCAACACACATATTCACTGCCAACGAATCGAATTTGACCCGGAGGGACGCCATGAGCAGCATGAAAGACCGCGAAGAGGGCTTCGAGCGCAAATTTGCTTTCGACGAGGAACTTCGGTTCAAAGCCTCGGCGCGCCGCAACAAGGCGCTCGGCCTGTGGGCCGCCGAAAAGCTCGGAAAGTCGGGCGCCGACGCCGACGCCTATGCCAAGGAAGTGGTTATTTCCGACATCGAGGAAGCCGGCGACCACGACGTGTTCCGCAAGATCCGCAAGGATTTCGACGCGGCCGGCGTCGACCAGTCTGACCATCAGATCCGCCGCACCATGGACGAGCTGATGGCGCAGGCGATCGAGCAGATCAAGAACACCTGATCCGGGCCAAAGCCGGTTCCGCAAAAGTGTCCCACGGTTTTTGCGACAGAGAACCTGCGACAGACAAAGAATGACTGGACCAATCGACCGCCCGGCCTATCCGGGCGGTTTTTCTTTGCCTTTGCCGCGGTTTCCGGCTGAAACTGCTGATGTTAACGAGGAAAGAGTCCATGTCCCTGAAGTCCCGCCTTGCCGCCGATGAAACGCTGTTCACCGCATGGTCCGGTGTGCCGGATGCCTTGACCGTCGAAATCGTCGCCAAGCAGGGTTTCGACGCCGTTACGCTCGACATGCAGCATGGCGGTCATCACGAGGACAGCGTGCTGCGTGGCCTGGTGCCGGTGCTCGCTGCCGGCAAGCCGGCGCTGGTGCGCATTCCCGTCGGCCGTTTCGACATGGCAAGCCGCGCGCTCGACTTCGGCGCCGAGGCTGTCATCGCTCCGATGGTGAACTCGGTTGCCGATGCAAAACTGTTCGCGGCCGCGATGAAATATCCACCGCTCGGCGAGCGCTCCTGGGGGCCAACCTACGCTTTTCCGCGCCACGGCAAGGGCGACCAGGCCGACTGGCTGCGCGACTCCAACCAGCGCACCATGGCTTTCGCCATGGTCGAGACGCGGGCGGCCCTTGATGCGCTCGATGGCATCCTCGACACGCCGGGCATCGACGGCATCTTCCTCGGACCATCGGATTTCTCGATCGCCTGGAGCAATGGCGCCACGATCAATTCGACGCTGGAAAGCATGATGGAGACGGTGGCTTCGGTCGCCGAGCGCACCCGCAAGGCCGGAAAGCACGCCGCGATCTATGTCGTCGAGCCGGCAATTGCCGGCCGTGTCGTGTCGATGGGCTACCGCCTGCTGGCCATGGGCTCGGAACACGCGCTGATCGGGCTCGGCGCAAAAACCCTGATCAAGAGCGTCAGGGATTCGATCGACTCCTGAAGACGCTCAGGCCTTCAGATCCGTCAGGAATTTGGCGAAGGTCATCGAACCTTCGGGCCACGGCCCGAAGCCCGAATCCGCGTTGAGGTGACCGGTCTCGCCGGCATCGATGAACAGTGAGCCCCACGCCCCGGCGATGTCCTCGGCGACATCGAAGGCGCAGAACGGGTCGTTGCGGCTGGCGATGACGATGGATGGAAAAGGCAGCGGCTCGCGCGGGTAGGGACCGAAGGTCATCAGATGCCTCGGCTTGACCTTGGGATTGGCGACATCGGGCGGCGCCACGAAGAAGGCCCCGGCAACCGGCTTCCTGAACTGCGCAATGGCTTGCACCGCCGCGGCGACACCAAGCGAGTGCGCGACCAGGACGACCGGTTTCTCGGCCTCGTTGACGGCCTTGGCCACGCTCGCCGTCCAGTCCTCACGCACCGGCTTCGACCATTCCGTTTGCTCGACGCGGCGCGCCGTCGACAGCTTCGACTGCCATCGGCTCTGCCAATGATCGGGGCCGGAATTGGTGTAACCCGGCACGATGAGAATATCTGCGTCTCTAACCTTCATGACGCTGAGATAGCGAGCAGCGCCGCTTCGTGCAACGGGCACGAACAGCGCTCTTGATCACAATAGTGAACACGATGTTCGCTTCTTCGCGTCTTGTGTGAACGATGCCGATGGACGATCTGTGGTCAGGAAAAGAAACAGCCGTGTGCGGGAACCCTGACTTTGGAACTGACACGACGTACAATGATTGGCGGCGCGGGGCTTCTCGCCCTGGGAGTTTCATCGCAAGCCGGTCGAACGGAGCATCTGATGAGTGAACTGCCTTTTGCCGCCACCACCCCGGTCAGCGTTGCCCGCGTCGGGTTGAAGGCACGCGACGCCGAAAGTCTTGCCGCATATTATCGCAAAGTTGTTGGTCTGCAGGAGTTGAGCCGCGCCGATGGTGCGATCACGCTGGGCGCCGCCAACCGTCCGCTGCTGGTCATCGAGGCCGATCCTTCGGCCAAGCCGGATGATCCGCGTAGCGCCGGCCTCTTCCATACAGCCTTCCTGCTGCCCAGCCGCGCCGATCTCGGCCGCTGGATCAACCACGCCATATCAGACAAGATCGCTATCGAGGGCGCTTCCGACCATCTGGTCAGCGAAGCGCTCTATCTGACCGATCCCGAAGGCAATGGCATCGAGATCTATGCAGATCGCCTTCCCAAGGACTGGAAGTGGAATGGCGACAAGATAGCCATGGCGACGGAGCGGCTGAACATCCCGTCCGTCGTTGCCGAAGTACCGGCGGGTGACGCTGGTTGGCAGGGCGCGCCGGAAAACAGCATTGTCGGCCATGTCCACCTGCGCGTCGGCAGGCCGGAAGACGCCGAAGCCTGGTGGAACCAGGAATTCGGCTTCGACACGATGGCCAAATATGGCGGCCAGGCGGTGTTCTTGTCGTCGGGCGGCTATCACCATCACATCGGCGCCAACGCCTGGCAGAGTTCGGGCGCCGGCCGCCGCGATTCCACCCGGTCTGGTCTGGCCTGGGTCGAAATGCGTTCGGACAATGTGACGAGCCCGGTAACCCGTGAAGATCCCTGGGGCACGGTGATCAGGGCTGTTCCCGGCAAGGCCTGACCGGCCTCCGGAACATCAAACAAAAAAGAGGTCCGCCGGCTATGGCCTGCGGACCTCTTTTTATTCCGGACGTGTCTCAGGCCTCCCCGAACACCCGCTTGAAGATCGTGTCGACATGCTTGGTGTGATAGCCCAGGTCGAATTTCTCGCGGATTTCGGCTTCCGGCAGCGCTGCGATCACTTCCTTGTCGGCCAAAAGTTCTTCAAGAAAATCAGCGCCTTGCTCCCAAACTTTCATGGCGTTGCGCTGCACCAGCCGGTAGGAGTCTTCACGTGACAGGCCGGCCTGCGTCAGCGCCAGCATGACGCGCTGCGAATGCACGAGACCGCGGAACTTGTTCATGTTCTTCAGCATGTTCTCGGGATAGACGAGCAGCTTGTCGATGACGCCGGTCAGCCGTGACAGCGCGAAATCGAGCGTCACCGTGGCGTCCGGCCCGATCATGCGCTCGACCGAGGAATGCGAGATGTCGCGCTCGTGCCAGAGTGCCACATTCTCCATCGCCGGGAGCGCCATGGAGCGCACCATGCGGGCAAGGCCGGTGAGGTTTTCGGTCAGCACCGGGTTGCGCTTGTGCGGCATTGCCGATGAACCCTTTTGGCCCGGCGAAAAATACTCTTCCGCTTCCAGCACTTCGGTGCGCTGCAAATGCCGGATTTCGATCGACAGCCGCTCGACCGACGAGGCGATGACACCGAGCGTGGCGAAGAACATGGCATGGCGGTCGCGCGGAATCACTTGCGTCGACACCGGCTCGGGCTTCAGGCCAAGCTTTGCCGCCACATGTTCCTCGACATAGGGGTCGATGTTGGCAAAGGTGCCGACCGCGCCCGAAATCGCGCAGGTGGCGATGTCTTCGCGCGCATGCACCAGGCGTTCGCGGCACCGCGAGAACTCGGCATAGGCCTGCGCCAGCTTGACGCCGAAGGTGGTCGGCTCGGCATGGATGCCGTGGCTGCGGCCAATGGTGACGGTGTCCTTGTGCTCGAAGGCACGGCGCTTCAGTGCTGCAAGCAGGCCGTCGATGTTGGCGAGCAGGATGTCGCTGGCGCGGGTAAGCTGCACGGCAAAGCAGGTGTCGAGAACGTCGGAAGACGTCATGCCCTGGTGGATGAAGCGCGCATCCGGCCCGACGAATTCGGCAAGATGAGTGAGGAAGGCAATGACGTCATGCTTGGTGACGCGCTCGATCTCGTCGATCGCCTCGACATCGAATTTTGCCGCACTGCCCTTTTCCCAGATGGTTTTTGCCGCTTCCCTGGGGATGACGCCGAGTTCGGCCAATGCATCGCACGCATAGGCTTCGATCTCGAACCAGATGCGGAACCGGGTTTCGGGCGACCAGATGGCGACCATTTCCGGCCGGGAATAGCGAGGGATCATCGGTCAGTCCTGACGTATCGAGAAGTTTGCCCGCGTCCTAACAGAGGCGGGCAAAATGCTCAACGCTGCTGGCGCGCAAACCAGACGCCCGCGGCAAACAACGCGACGAAACCCAGCGGAAAATAAAGCCGGATGCCCAGCACGACGAACTGATAGAGCGCGATCAACGTCGTGAAGACGAACTGGAGGGCCCAGGTGTGGGTGAAAGCAGGTGCATGCCACTCGGCATAGTAGGAGCGGTACTGCAAGGCAAACAGCCCGCCGGTCAGGCCGATCGTCGCCGCGGCGAGGCACACGAACGCCGCCGCGAAGGCGACTTCCCAGCGCCTTCCCTGCGACACCAGCCGCGCCGCAAACAGGCCAATCGGAAAGGCCAGCGCAGCTCCCACGGCGAACAGCAAGGTGACAATGCGGATTTTCGCCGGTGTCTCCCAGTCGTCCAAAAACAGGGTGACGAGCGCGCTGGCGCCCATCGTCACCGCCCACAATAAGGCGCCGAAAAACGCTGTGCGCGGCGTCGGTATCGCGTGGCGAAGGCGGTTCAGCGCACGATCGCGCCTGGCGGGTTGAACAAGCGGTGTCACAGCCGGCCGGTCACCGCGATCCAGCGAAAGTCCGGCCCCTCGAAGCCGTATTGGCGCACCGCGATCAGCACCGCATAGGTGCTCAGACTGTCGATTGAAAAGGTCTGCACGGCGCCGATGCGATAGCCGTTCGGGCAACCCCGGCTTTTCGGTATCGCCTTGTCCTCGTGCAGCAGCTTGGTGGTGCCGCCATCCTGCGCCTCTATGCGCAGCAGCCGGAAACCATTGATCTCGCCCTGGCTCTCGCAACCATCGGTGTTGTTCATGCCGACCTCATCGAGGCGGAACTCGAGCGGTGGGTCTACCGGCGAAAAGATCGGGCGCGGGTTGACCGCCATCCGGTGCGGATCGGCCGAAAGCTCGGTCACCGGGTTGAAACCCGCAGTGATGCCGCGGTTGGCGCTCAGCTCGGCCTGGCTGACAATGGCTTCGCCTTTTTGCCGGGCCTGAAGGCGCGCCGCGTCCAGTTTGGCATTCTCGTCCTCGAGCCGGACCCGGATCGGCGTGCCCTTGAGGAAGCTGTCGGTGCTGGTGTCGATGTAGTAGCGGTTGGCATAGGGAAAGCCCGATCCATCCTGCACGCCATATTCCTCGAAAGCGAAGACGCCGCCGTCCTTGGTGAAGCCGAGGATTTCAAGCTCGGCGACATCGCCGGCACGTGCGGCGATCGAGGTCGCAAAATGTGCAAGCAAGCCAACGGCAAACAGAAAGAGCATTCGCATCGGTCTTCACCCCCGTGATCGTTTCAAATCCCCTAGCACGACGAAATCAAAACGTCGTGCAGTGCGAAAGCCGATGCATCCAATCGGCCCGTCATTTGTTAATGTCGGCAGTCCCAATGGAGAACCACCATGACCGACACCAGCAAAATTCGTGAGCATATGGAAGTCGTCGGCGCCGACGGCGTGCATGTCGGCACCGTCGACAAGGTCGACGGCCAGCGCATCAAGCTGACCAAGGCCGATAGCGGCGAGGGCGCTCACAAGGGCCATCACCATTACATTCCCCTGAGCCTGATTGCCGAGGTCGATGGCAAAAAGGTCTGGCTGTCGGCGAATTCCGATGTCGCGGTGACGTTCGAGGAAGAAAAGTCCGATCCGGTCTGATCAACCCCTTCGCGTCACCCCAAGCGTGACGACCAGACCGGAAACAGATCGTTTTCGGCAGGCGTTGCTGCATAGACGCCGCGGCTGATGGCACGCGCCATCGTGGCACCGGCAGCGGCGTAAAGGTCGATTGCCGCGTCGGCGGAAAGTTCGATGCCGCTCGTGCCTGTCGCCAGCGCGAACACAAGGTCGCCGTCGGCCGGCGTGTGTGTCGGCCAGATGGCGCGCACGAACCCGTCATGCGCCGATATCGCCAGGCGCTTGGCGGCAGCCTTGGTGAGAACCGCATCGGTGGCAATGACGGCGATGGTGGTGTTGCCGCCGGTCTCCATCTGCCTGCCAAAATGCTTGTCGCGATATTTCAAAAGAATCTGCTTCGCGTCGTCCGGCATAGGCGAGGGATAGCCAAGCCCGCCGAATTCGTCGCCGATTTCGAACGGCGCCGCCCAGAAATGGCGGGTTCGGCTAACGGTTACCGAACCGGTCGGATTGACGGCGGCCAGCGCACCGATGGTGATGCCACTGTCCAGCAACGTCGAGGCGGAGCCGAGGCCGCCCTTCAGCCCCGAAGTGAGCGCGCCGGTGCCGGCGCCGATCGTGCCGAGTTGGAAATCGACGGTGGCGGTTTGCACTGCTTCATAGCCAAGCTCACGGTAGGGTGGATAACGGCCCCAATCCTTGTCGCCGCCATTGCGCAGGTCGAACAGGATCGCCGATGGCACGATCGGCACGCGAAAACCGCCGACCTCCAGGCCGATGCCGCGTTCGCGCAACGCCGCCTGCACCCCGGATGCCGCGTCGAGGCCGAAAGCCGAGCCGCCAGAAAGCACCACGGCGTGCACCACCTCGACCGAATTGTGCGGCTCGAGCAGATCGGTCTCGCGGGTGCCCGGCGCACCGCCCAGGATCTGGACGCCCGCCACCGTCGGCCCATCGCAAAGGATCGTCGTGACGCCTGATTTCAGCCTGGCATCCGACGCATTGCCGACGCGCAGGCCGGCAACGTCGGTGATCAGGTTGCGCGGGCCGGTGCGAAACATCAGTTGCTTTCCAAGGGCGCAAAGCGTGTGCCGTCGAAGCGGAAGACGCGATAGGGGCTCTGGCTGAGATCGCCTTTCGCATCAAAGCGGATCGGCCCGATCGCAGTGGTGAAATCCTGTCCGGTCAGGGCTTCAGCCAGCGGCTTGCCCGAGCTTTCAGACAAGCCTGCCGCCGCCTTGGCGATTTCGACCGCCGCAAAGGCGGGCAGCGTATAGCCGTCAGGCACGATCTTCTGCGTGGCAAAGGCCGCCAGAACTTTGGGGTCGGCGACATCGGCCCATTCCGGCGGTGCGATCATCAGTGTGCCCACGGCATAAGGCACATCGCCCGGCGGTGTGCGGAGATTTTCGCCGCCGGCAAAGACGATACCGGCCTGGAGCTGTGCGGCATCGCGGCCCATGATAGCGATGTCGTCGCCGTCGCCGCCGGCAAAAACATGCGTGGCGCCGGCCTTCTTCAGCCGACCGATCATGCCGATCTGATTGTCGAGCTGTGGCCGGAACGTGTCTGTGAATACCGGTTTCAGCGCCGCCTGCTCGGCCGCAGCCCGCAACGTTTCGGCGATTTCACGGCCATAGATGGTGCCGTCGTCGATGATGGCGAACAGCTCGTTCTGCCACAGATGGGTGAGGGCAGAGGCGACAGTGTTGCGCTCATCGTCGCCGCGCGGCCCGAGGCGATAGACCGGCCAGCCGGTCTTGGCGCGGCGGTCGGTCAGGCTTTCGGTTCGCACGCCAACGGTTATGACCGGAATGTTGGCGTCCTTCAGGATCGGCATCGCTGCCTCGATCGCCTCGGTGCAGAGAAAGCCGACCACGATATTGACCTTGGCCGCGACGAATTCCCTGGCCGCCGCAGCGCCGCCGTCGGCGGTGCAGGCGTCATCTACGGTCTTGAGTGCGATGCCGTTCGCTTCGGCCGCCAGACCGGTGCCGGCCTCGATCTGCTTGCCGAGAATGGCCGATGGTCCCGACAGGGGCGCGGCGACGCCGACCAGCAGCGTCTGGGCGCTGGCGGCGCTGGCCATGAACAGCCAGAACAGCGCCGCTATTGTTCTTGTCCTGGGTCGCATTCGAGCGATGAAGTCCTCCGTGCCGGTTCTAAGGTCCTGGCACTATTGCCGCCAAGACCTAAAGGCTGCCCGGCCTTGGTGCAACACGCGAATTTCGGGATATAGCTCAGGCACTTCGCTTGTGGCGGGCTATGTCTGGCCATATATGTCGGTAGGATCCTGACCATGGAAGAAATACGGTGCTGAAGAAGAACGACATTGGGCCGCAGGCCTATCGCGACGCGATGAGCCATTTTGCCGGCCACGTCCATGTGGTCACCACCGACGGGCCGGCCGGCAAGCGCGGCGCGACGGTGATCGCGGCCTGTTCGGTGTCGGATACCCCGCCGACCATTCTGGTCTGTCTCAACCGCGAAAATGCCAAGAACGAGCCGTTCGTTAAAAACGGCAAATTTGCCTTGAACACGCTGGCTTCGCACCAGGAGCCGTTGTCGGTCGGCTTTTCCGGCATCACCGGCCTGCCGGTCGAGGAGCGCTTCGCGCTCGGCGAGTGGGACGTGATCTCCACTGGCGCGCCAACGCTGAAGGGCGCGCTCGCCGTGTTCGACTGCGAATTGATCGACACCAAGGACCTGGCCACCCATCGTGTGCTTTTTGGCAAGGTGACAGGCCTGCGGATGGGCGATAATTTGCGGCCGCTGATCTACCACGCCCGCGGCTACCACGTACTGGAAAGCGGAGCGGCGGCGTTCACGGAGAAAGAATGACCGAGCTGAAACCGCGCGCCGCGCCGCGGACGATCGACGAGACGCTCGATCTCCTGACCGGCGCGGACTATGTGGCGGACCGGTCGCTGGCGACCGTGCTGTTCCTGTCGTTGCGCATGAAGCGGCCGCTGTTCCTCGAGGGCGAGGCCGGCGTCGGCAAGACCGAGATCGCCAAGGTGTTGGCGCAGGCGCTCGGCCGCCGGCTGATCCGCCTGCAATGCTATGAAGGCCTCGACGTCTCGTCCGCCGTCTATGAGTGGAACTACGCCGCGCAGATGATCGAGATCCGCATGGAGGAGGCAGCCGGCAAGGTCGAGCGCTCCGCCATGGAGCGCAACGTCTTCTCCGAAAAATACCTGATCCGCCGCCCGGTGCTCGATGCGCTGACCGGCAAGACGGGCGCCGCCCCGGTCTTCCTGATCGACGAGCTCGACCGCACCGACGAGGCGTTCGAGGCTTTCCTGCTCGAAATCCTGTCCGACTTCCAGGTGACGGTGCCCGAACTCGGCACCATCAAGGCGGAAGAACCGCCGATCGTCATCATCACCACCAACCGCACCCGAGAGATCCACGATGCGCTGAAGCGGCGCTGCCTCTATCACTGGGTCGACTATCCCAATGCCGAGCGCGAGCTGGAGATCGTGCGCCGCAAGGTGCCGCAGGCCAACCAGCGGCTTTCGGCCGAAGTGGTCTCCTTCATCCAGAAGCTGCGCCAGATCGAGCTGTTCAAGGTGCCGGGTGTCGCCGAAACCATCGATTGGGCCGGCGCGCTGACCGAGCTCGACAAGGTGGCGCTCGATCCGGAAACCGTGTCCGACACGATCGGCGTGCTGTTGAAATACCAGGACGACATTGCCCGCATCGAACAGGGCGAAGGCCGGCGCATCCTCAACGAGGTGAAGGCCGAGCTTTCGGCGGCGGAGTAGGCGATGCCGCGCCCCGAACCGAAAGAAGCGACGGCGGATGGGCGGATCGCCGACAACATCGTCTATTTCGCCCGCACCTTGCGAAAGGCCGGCATGCGGGTCGGGCCGGCCTCGGTCAAGGATGCCATCGAGGCGGTGCTGGTCGCCGGCATAGGGTCGCGCGACGATTTCTACTGGACGCTGCACGCCGTGCTGGTGTCCAGGCATGAGGATCACGCCACTTTCGACGAGGCCTTCCGGCTGTTCTGGAAGTCGCGCGAACTGATCGAGAAGATGCTGGCGATGTTTTCGCCGGTGGCGCCTGATGTCAGGGAAAAGCAAAAACCCCGCACGGCCGAAAACCGCGTCAGTCAGGCGATGTTCGAAGGCCACCAGAAGAACCAGCCGCGCCAAGAAATCCCCGAGATCGAGGTCGACGCCCGCTTCACCTTCTCCGGCAACGAGGTGCTGCGGGCCAAGGATTTTGCCCAGATGAACGCCGCCGAAATGGCCGACGCGAAAAAGGCGATCGCGCAACTGCGGCTGCCTTTCGACATGGTGCGGACGCGGCGCTTCAAGGCCGATGCGCATGGGCGCCGCATCGATCCGCGCGCCATGATGCGTTCGGCCGCGCGCACCGGCGGCGAACTGATCCTGCCAAAATTCCGCTCACCGCGCGAAGTTCATCCGCCGCTGGTGGTGCTGGCCGACATTTCCGGCTCGATGAGCCAATACACGCGCATTTTCCTGCATTTCCTGCACGCGCTCACGGAAAAACGCCGGCGCGTGCACACGTTCGTCTTCGGCACAAGGCTGACCAACCTGACCCGGCAGATGCGCCATCGCGACCCGGATGCCGCACTTGCCGACTGTTCGGCGGCGGTCAAGGACTGGTCGGGCGGCACCCGCATCGGCGACACACTGGCCGAGTTCAACCTGATATGGTCGCGCCGCGTGCTGGGGCAGGGCGCGGTCGTGCTTCTGATCACCGACGGGTTGGAGCGTGACGATGTCGGCGGCCTGTCGGAGGAAATGGAGCGCTTGCACAAATCCTGCCGGCGGTTGATCTGGCTGAACCCATTGCTGCGCTTCGACGGTTTCCAGGCGCGCGCCCGTGGCGTCAAGGCGATGCTGCCGCATGTCGACGAGTTCCGCTCGGTGCACAATCTCGATGCGCTCGCCGATCTCTGCGCGTCGCTGGACAAGAAATCGATACAATCCGTCGATCCGCGCCGATGGCTGGACGCTGGCGCGAGGCACGCCGCATAACCATATCTTTCCAATCCGAAAACGGATCCTCAAGAAAAACAGACTCCTAGAGAAACGGTCATGGAAAACAGCATTTATCTGGATGAGGCCCGCGATCCGCTGATCATCGCGGAAGGCTGGATGAAGGACGGCAAGGACGTGGCCATCGCGACAGTGGTCGAGACCTGGGGTTCGGCGCCCCGACCTGTAGGCAGCCATCTGGTCATCGACGCGGACGGCAATTTCCACGGCTCCGTTTCGGGCGGCTGCGTCGAAGGCGCTGTTGTCACCGAGGCCATCGACGTCATCGACAGCGGCAAGGCCAGGATGCTGGAGTTCGGTGTCGCCGACGAAACCGCCTGGCAGGTCGGCCTGTCCTGTGGTGGCCGCATCAAGGTGTACGTGGAAAGGCTGGGCTGATCTCGAATGGACCCCTACGCGCTGAAAACGCTCAATGCCGAACGCCGTGCCCGCCGCGCGGCGATCCTTGTCACCGACCTTGGTGATGGTCGCGACCGCATCGTGCGCGAGGGCGACCAGGTCGCCGGCGATCTCGGCGCTGCCATCGCGAAAGCATTCCGCACCGGCAATTCCGGATCGGTCGAAGCAGAGGGTCGAACCTTCTTTCTCAACGCGCATCTGCCGCAGCCGCGTCTGGTGGTGATTGGCGCTGTCCATATCAGCCAGGCGCTGGCGCCGATGGCGAAAATCGCCGGCTATCCCGTGGAGATAATCGACCCCCGCACCGCCTTCGCCACGCCGGACCGCTTCCCTGACGTGGCGCTTCATGCCGAATGGCCGGAGGATGTGCTGAAGCGCCAGCCGCTCGACAGCTACACCGCACTTGTCGCTGTCACCCATGACCCGAAGGTCGATGATTTCGCTCTGAAAGCAGCGCTCGATGCCAACTGCTTCTATGTCGGCGCACTGGGCAGCCGCAAGACGCACGCCAAGCGGGTCGAACGCCTGCTGGCGCTGGGCGCAACCACTGACCAGATCGCCCGTATCCATGCGCCGATCGGGCTCGATATTGGTGCTGCCAGCCCGGCCGAGATCGCCGTTGCGGTGTTGGCGCAAGCGATCCTCGCCTTCCGTTCGCGCGGGCTGGACGCAAAAGGCGCCGTCGCGTGAAATTCGGCCCGATCCCGGTCGAGATGGCGGAAGGCGCGGTGCTGGCGCACGCCACCACCGCCGGTGAACGCCGCTTTCGCAAGGCGCACAGGCTGAGCGCCGAAGATGTGGCGCTGCTGCGGGCCGCCGGCATTTCGCAGGTCGTTGCAGCCGTACTGGCCGCCGACGACCTCGGCGAGGATGCCGCCGCTCAACGAATAGCCGAAAGCATGACCTTTCGCGGCATCGAGGCCAGGTCGGCCGCGACCGGGCGGGTCAATCTCCATGCCAAAGCGTCGGGCATCTTCACGGTCGATGCCGCTATGATCGATGCCATCAATGCCATCGATCCGGCCATCACCATCGCCACACTGGCGCAGCATGCACCGGTCGAGAAGGGCCAGATGGTCGCGACGGTGAAGATCATTCCCTTCGCGGTCAGTTCGGCGTTGGTCGACGCGGCGACAAAAATCTGCGCCGGTGGTGAGATCTTTGCCGTCAATGCCTACAAGCCGGTGCGTGTCGGCGTCATCCAGACGGTTCTGCCGGGCATCAAGCCAAGTGTGCTGGACAAGACACTGCGCGTCACCGAAGCGCGGCTGGCGCGCACCGGCGGCAGGCTGACGGCGGAGCGCCGCACGCCGCATGAGATCGCGCCCGTCGCGGAGGCCGCGGCGTCACTGGCGCGCGACAACGACATGGTGGTGATCTTCGGCGCCTCGGCAATGAGCGATTTCGCCGATGTCGTTCCGGCCGCGATCGAGAAAGCGGGTGGTACCGTCATCCGTGCGGGCATGCCGGTCGATCCCGGCAGTCTGCTGGTGCTGGGTACACTCGACGGCAAGCGCGTCATCGGCGCACCCGGCTGCGCCCGCAGTCCCAAGGAGAACGGCTTCGACTGGGTGCTCGACAGGCTGATCGCCGGCCTCGACGTGACCGCCAGGGATATTGCCGGCATGGGGGTCGGCGGGCTGCTGATGGAAATCCCGACACGGCCGCAGCCGCGCGAACCGCTGCCGGTCAAAAGCCAGCTCAAGGTTGGCATCGTGCTTCTGGCGGCGGGACGGTCGAGCCGCATGGGCGGGCCGAACAAGCTGCTGGCGCTGTTCGACGGCAAGCCGCTGGTGCGCCGCACTGCCGAGCGGGCACTCGGCTCGAAGGCGTCTAGCACGATTGTCGTCACCGGCCACCAGCGCGAGCGGGTGCGCACGGCGCTGGCGGGCCTAGATGTGACCTTCGCCGACAATCCCGATTTTACCGAGGGCCTCTCCACTTCGCTGAAGGCCGGCATTGCCTATCTGCCCGACGATTCCGCCGGTGTGATGATCGTTCTCGGTGACATGCCTGATATCACGTCCGATGACCTCGACAGGTTGATCGATACATTCCGCAAGGCCGGCGGCAATTCGGTGGTCCGCGCCTCGCATGACGGCAAGCGCGGCAACCCGGTGCTTTTGCCGCGTTCGCTGTTTCCGGCGATCGCCCATCTCGAAGGCGACACCGGGGCACGCCATCTGGTCGAGACCGAAGGGCTCGATGTCATCGATGTCGAGATCGGCGCGGCGGCGTCTGTCGATGTCGATACACGCGAGGCGCTGGAAGGCGCCGGCGGCGTGCTGCAGGATTGACAAACCCAAGCCGAATTACGCATGCCTTGGGCATGTTTTTTTGCCGCCAATTTTTCTGTGCCTTTGTAGTCGCGACCACGCTGCTGCCGTCGGTCGCACTAAGTCAGACGCCGTCCTTAAAACCCTTCAAGGACGATCTCTTCGCCTATCCAGCCACTTTGTCGTCAGACGCCAACGGTGCCTACACCGTCATCGATTACCGCGAGATGCGCGACATCAACCAGCGTGACCAGGTGCCCGAGCGCCGGGTGAACGCCCAATACACCGACACCAGCGTTCGCAAGGTGCAGCAGGATCTGCTCCTGAAGACCGATGCCGGCGATGTCAGGCATGTTGCGGTCGGCAAGACCGAGGGCGCCGGCATCATCGTGCTTTACCTGCACGGGCAGGGCGGCAGCCGCAAGCAAGGCGTCGACGACTTCACCTTCGGCGGCAATTTCAACCGGCTGAAGAATTTGATGGCCGGCAATGGCGGCCTCTATCTCAGCCCGGATTTTACCGATTTCGGCGATACGGGAGCGGCGCAGGTGGCGGCGCTGATCGGTCACTATGCCGAACAATCGCCCGGTGCGAAGATCTTCGTCGCCTGCGGCTCGATGGGCGGTGCGCTGTGCTGGAAGCTTGCCGCCCGCAGTGACACCGGCCGGCGCATCAATGGGCTGCTGCTGCTCGGCTCGCTTTGGGATGAGAGTTTCCTCGCCAGCCCCGCCTTCAGGCGCCATGTCCCGGTCTTCTTCGGCCAGGGCAGCCACGACGTGGTCTTTCCAGTGGCAAACCAGGAGGCGTTCTTTCGCTCGATCCTGGCCAAATCGAAGACCTATCCGACCCGTTTCGTTCGCTTCGAAACCGGTACCCACGGCACGCCGATCCGCATGACCGACTGGCGCGGCACGCTCAACTGGATGCTGTCGAAGGCGCCCTGATCGGTGCTGCCGGCAAGTCCGTGTGGCGCTCAAGGCGCGGTGTTGTAGTCGACAACCGTCTGCGGATTTTGCTCGCCGTCATAGGACGCATCGACGTCGTACTGGACCAGCGAGAAATTGCCGTTGCTAAACAGATACGTCCCCGCGTCGGACGCATCGCCGACGCCGCGCCACTTGTTGAACGTGGTGATCGTGTGGGCAGCCTCGTCATAGTCGGAATTGACCGCCCAGCCGGACGTCTGGAAACCGACGATAGTCATGCCCAGCAATTTGCCGTCGCTGTCATTGTTTTCGTAGCGGATGTCCATCTTGGGTTCGGCGAACTGCAATTGCTGCACGCCCGAGACGTCGTCGGTCATGTAGTAAATCGAGCTTTCATTGTAGGCCGCGGCCGAGCAGGAAAAATGGAACAGCCGTGTCTCCTTGTCGGGATCGCCGGGCTGCGCATCCTTGTCCTTGTATTTGATCGAAAAAACGGTCGGCTCATCGGCGAGGAACTGCTTGTCGCACTGGTCGCCATAGGTCGCCAGAAAGGCTTTCTTGGCCTGCTCCAGTGCGGTGTCTTTCTTCGGCGGTGGTGGGCCGTCGCCGCAGCTAGGCGGCAGCGCCTCCTCGAAATCGGCGGTGGAGGGTTTCAGCGCGCCTTTTTCGATGTGGATCGGATCGAAGGGCGGAGCCGCCTGGATCTGGGCATTCACCTGGCGCAGCGTATAGCAGCCAGCAAACACCTTTTCGCCGCCGCTCTTGTCGGTGGCGCGGATGGCGACGGGGACGTTGTAGAAAATGCTGCCGGCCGCACCTTCGTCGGAGACAGCTCCGGTGGCGACCTCGACCTTGTCAGTGCCGTCATAACCCTTGACGAAACTGTCGAAATCCTTTGCCGGCTTTGTATCGCCGAAATACCCCCACGCACGGGCGAATTCGTGCCGGCTGATGGCGCTGTAGAGCGAACGGACAACCGCATCGGCGCTCGACCGGTCGTCGACATAAGGCGCTTCGGGTGCATCTTCGGCGGCCAATGCCGTCTGGCCGATCGGGGCAAGGGAGAGAAAGGCAGTCGCTGCGAAAAGGGCGCGTCTCATCGGGAATCTCCGCTCGATGGGCAGATTCTACTCTGGCGATTGCGGCAACGTGGTGACGCGGCGTCGGCAGTCTTGAAAAATCCTGCGCGAAGGCGCTACGTCGCGTCCGCCGGCGTTCGGCCGGGCAGGAGATTTGACGTGACGATATCGATGTATGAGGCATCCGTGCCTGTGTTTTCAGCCAGGCTGAAAGCACTTTCCAATGTGCTGGCGACCGCCGAACAGAATGCGCTTGACCGCAAGATCGATCCGCAGGTGTTTTTGACCTCTCGGCTGGCGCCCGACATGTACGCTCTGACCCGGCAGGTGCAGATCGCCACTGATCACGCCAAGGGCGCGCCGTCCCGGCTCGCCGGTCGCGAAGTGCCGAGATACGAGGACAATGAGGCGAGTTTCGCCGATATCCAGGCACGCATCACGAAGACCCTGGACCTTCTGACGACGTTTTCGGCGGCCGAGTTCGAGGGCTCCGACGACAAGATCATCGAGCTGAAGCTTGGCGGACGCGAAAGTTCGATGCCTGGCATGCAGTATCTGCTGCATGTGGCCATGCCCAACTTCTATTTCCACCTCACCACGGCTTACGACATCCTTCGCCACAATGGCGTGCCGTTGGGCAAGGCGACGTTCCTGGGAGCGCGCTGAGGATTGACTTTTCGAGATGTCCCGGACTGATCCGGGACATCTGACGACTCCGATGGCAGTTAGCGAATGGACATTTCGCGGGCGATGCGCGGAAAATCGGCCGGCTTGATGCCGATGTCGGCGCGGTCGGCATTGCTCATTGCATGGAGCAGTGCGAGCGCCGAGCGGTATCTCAGATGCTCCTGCGGGCGCGGCCGTGCGAACATTTCAGTGAAGAAACCCATGATTCAGGCTCCAGTTTGGTCCTCCACGCCAGCCAGTATAGGTGAATCGTGACAATTGTGCAGTGCAGCATTTGCATGCCTGCCATGTCTTGGCGAATTTTTTTCGCCATTTCCTGAATCGATCGAAACTTTTGCGCGCCGCGCACCGTAGCCTCGAATGCTGGCTACATGGCCGGTTTTTCCTCGCCACTCCTGGCGAATTCCGGACTGCATGAAAGTGCAGTCCGGCTTTTTGTTTTTGGGATTGAGGAGGTTGAAGCGGCGAACCCGCGCAACGGCTAAATTCGTTAAGATCGGTGGCATGCATTTTTAACGAGCCGGCTCTATGCTCTGAAGCTTGCACGGTCGGGCAAGGGAGGCTGACATCGCTACTGGCGCCAAGCGGGATTTCGCTTCGTTGCTCGACGACCTCTTCGTCGCTTCCGACAAGGGCGACGGAATTGGGGATGACGAGATCGAGGGCGAAGAGGCCGGCGCTCGTCCATCCATCCCGTTCGACTATCTCTCGGTGGCCGATGAACTCCATTCCGGCCGCATCAAGGTTTCGGGCAGCGGCTTTGCCACCGAATATCGCGAGGCGGGTGCTGATCTGGCGACCGAATTCGCCGCCTTGCTCGAACACGCCAGGCTGGCTCTCGCCGGCGAAGAACCAAAGCCCGAGGAAAAGCTGCCGCCAATCGATCCCGAATCCATCGCGGTTGAACTTGGTCTCAACCAGCCCAAGCAGATCGCTGACTTCAGCCGCATGCGCCGCAGCTTTGCCTTTGCCAACCATCCCGACCGTGTCGCCCCGCATCTGCGCCAGCGCGCCATGATCCGCATGCAGGTGGCCAACATGCTGATCGACGAAGCGAAGCGCCGCGCGCTGGCCGGCGCTCGCCGCTAAACGCAGCTGGTTCACGCAAAAGTCGGTCTGCCGAGGCTTGGAGAGCGCCTCTGCTTTGCCTATAGATGCGCTTCCTCCCGCGCTACCGCGCACGCTTTCCCTCCGGAGCAGAATTCCATGCACAAGCGCCGTCTCGGTCGGACCGATCTTCTTGTTACCCAGATCTGCCTGGGCTCCATGACCTGGGGCCAGCAGAACACCGAGGCCGAGGGCCACGCCCAGATGGACCTGGCCTTTTCGCGCGGCGTCAATTTCATCGACACTGCCGAGCTCTACCCGATCCCGCCCAAGGCCGAGACACAAGGGCGGACCGAAAAGATCATCGGCAGCTGGATGAAGGCCAATCGCAACCGCGACAAGGTGATCCTGGCCTCCAAGGTTGTTGGCCGCACGGCCAACCGCTGGTTTCGCGGCGACAGGCCATCGCAGCTGGTGCGCGCCGATATTTTTGACGCCGTCGACAAGTCACTGGCCAAGCTCGGCACCGACTATCTCGACCTCTATCAGATCCATTGGCCCGAACGCGACATTCCCTGGGGCGCTAACCCGACGCGCGTCGGCGCCGTATCGCCGCGCGCCGATTCTGTCGGCGCTCCGGCTGACGAAACGCCGATTGCCGAGACGCTCGCCGTGTTCGACGAACTGGTGAAGGCCGGAAAGATCCGCCATTTCGGCCTGTCGAACGAGAGTTCCTGGGGTGTGATGCGGTTCCTTGCGGAGGCTGACAAAGGGATCGGACCCCGCGTCGCGTCGATCCAGAACGCCTACAATCTCGTCAACCGCACCTTCGAGGTGAATCTTGCCGAGGTCTGCGAGCGCGAGCAGGTGTCGTTGCTCCCCTATTCGCCACTGGCGCAGGGCTACCTCACCGGCAAATACGACCATGGCGCGCGCCCGCAGGGCTCGCGCTCACAGCTGTTCAATCGCGGCCAGCGCTACGAGACGCCTAACGCCGCCGAAGCACAGCTCGAATACAATGAGCTGGCGCGCTCGTTTGGCCTGGAGCCGGCTCTGTTTGCCAATGCCTATGTCTCGAGCCGGCCGTTCGTGACCTCCAACATCATCGGCGCGACGACGCTTTCGCAGCTCGACATGGCGCTGTCTTCCGTCGAAATCGTCTGGACCGAAGAGATGCAGAAAGCGGTGGACGCGATCCACCAGCGGGTCGGCAATCCCTGTCCTTGAACGGGATTGGCTGCGGCCGATTATTCAATTATTACAAGGGAGCCGGGCAATCATGAATTTTCCGATAGAGCTGGTCCGCGAACGATTTCCGGCGCTGTCCCTGGCCGACAATGGCCGCCGCCGCATCTATCTCGACAACCCAGCCGGGACGCAGGTGCCAAAGGCGGTCGCCGAGGCCGTGTCGCGCTGTCTCTTGACCACCAATGCCAATCTTGGCGGCTATTTCGAAACGACGATTGCCGCGCAAGCTGTCGTCGATGAGGCGCATCAGGCAATGGCCGATTTCCTTGGCGCCGCAAGCCCCGAGGAAATCATCATCGGCGCCAACATGACGACGCTGACCTATCACATGTCGCGCACGCTCGGCCGCACGATGAAGCCCGGCGACGAGATCATCCTCACCCGCATGGACCATGAGGGCAACGTATCGCCCTGGCTGCAGCTGGCCGAGGACCTCGGCCTCGTCGTGCGCTGGCTGCCGTTCGACGAAAAGAGCTGGCAGGTCGAAGAGGCGACTCTGGCTGGTCTGCTTTCCGAGAAGACACGGTTGGTTGCGTTGAACTACGCCAGCAACCTGACCGGTTCCATCAATCGCGTGAAGGCGCTGACCGCCATCGCCAGGAACGCCGGCGCGCTGGTCTATGTCGATGCCGTGCAGTTCGCGCCGCACGGTTTGATCGATGTTCGGGAACTCGGCTGCGATTTCCTGATCTGTTCGGCTTACAAATTCTTCGGTCCGCACATGGGCATTTTGTGGGGACGGCGCGACGTCATCGATGACTTGCAGCCCTACAAATGCCGCTGTTCGTCCAATGGCCTGCCGGAGCGGTTTGAACTGGGTACACCGCAGATCGAGCTGATGGCCGGGCTCACCGCCGCGGTCGACTACTTTGCCGACCTTGGCGCGGCGGCAGGCGAGGGCGGTTCAAGAAGGCAGAAGATTGCCAAGGCGTTTGCGGTTTCGATCGCCTATGAAAACCCGCTGGCGCAACAGCTGATCGACGGCCTCTCCGACATTTCAGGTCTGACCATCCACGGCATCACCGATTCGAAGCGGCTCAGCGAGCGCGTGCCGACGGTTTCCTTCACCGTCGACGGTATCGTGCCGGAGACGATCGTTCGGCAGATGAATGCCGAAAACATCTTCCTGTGGTCGGGGCACAACTACGCCTGGGAGATCGTCCACCAATTGGGCATTCCGGCCGAGCATGGCGTCGTGCGCATCGGCATTGCCCACTACAACACTACAGCCGAAATCGACGAGACGCTGGAGAGTGTGCACCGGGTTATCGCCATGCTCAGGCAGCAGCGCTCCTGACGCTGGCTTGAGCATTCATCGCGTCTTGCCGCCGAAGCCGGTGAGGAACGCAGTGAGGTTGTCACCGAGTTCGTCGCAGAGGTAGCCGCCCTCCTGGACGATGACCGTCGGCAGGCCGAGCTTGGCGATGGCCTCGCCAATGCGCGAGAAGCCAGGCGTCGACACCGAAAGCCCCCCGAACGGATCGCCTTCGAACGCATCGAGGCCGAGCGCCACGACCAGCGCGTCCGGCGAAAAGGCACGGATGCGCTGGAACGCCACCTCGAGCGCTGCGAGAAACGCCGCGTCGGCGGATTTGCGCGGCAGTGGCAGGTTGAAATTGTAGCCGAGGCCGGGGCCTTCGCCGCGCTCGTCGGCATGGCCCCAGAAGAACGGATAGAAGCGCACCGGATCGGCATGCAGCGAGACGGTGAGTACGTCCGGCCGCATATAGAAGATCCCTTGCGTGCCGTTGCCGTGATGCAAGTCGACATCGAGGATCGCCACGCGCGACGCCGTCCTGCGCAAGACCTGCGCGGCAACGGCCGAGTTGTTGATGAAACAGAAGCCGCCGGCGACGTCGGCGAAGGCATGGTGGCCAGGTGGGCGGCACAGAGCGTAGGCGGCCGGCGCGCCTGACGTCACCGCCTCGGCCGCGTCCACCGCGCTCCAGGCGCTCCACAGCGCGCTCTGCCATGTTTCGCCCGAGATCGGGCAAGCGGTGTCGGCCATGTGATAACCGGCCTGGCCGACCGCCGAGGCCGGATAGGAGCCGTTGCGCGCAATCGGATGGATGTTCGGGATCACTTCAGCCGACGCGCCTTCGATGCGCTGCCAGCGCGTGTAGATGTGCTCGAGGAAATCCAGATATTCCGGCGTGTGCACCGCTGAGACAGGACCGAGCTCGTGATCCCGAGGCCGCTCGATTGTGCAACCTGCAGATAATGCGCCGGCTAATAATCTCTCGACGCGCTCCGGCTTTTCCGGATTGGGCTGTGCCGCACCGCTCGAAAGAAAGGCCTTGGGGTCGTGGCGCTTCTGTTCCTCGGCATAGAAGGCTTTCATTCCTGATCCCCATTTTCGGCCGCGTCGGCGAACGCAAAGAACGCCTCGCCGATGATCTTCTGCGTTTGCTCGTAGCTCGACCAGGCGATGCCCAGCCTCTCGTAGAAGGCCTTGGCACCTTCATTGTCGGTGTCGACGGACAGCCGGAGATAGACGCCACCTTCCTTTCGGCACTGCGCCGCAACGTGCCGCAGCAGCCGCTCGCCGATCTTGCGGCCGCGGAACCGATCCTCGACATAGAGATCCTGCACATAGACGCCAGGCCGCCCCATCCAGGTCGAAAAGATCGGAAAATGCAGGCACAGGCCGGCAAATTCCCCATCCACTTCGGCGATCAGGGTCGAGAAGGCGGGCTTTTCGCCAAAGCCATAGGTGCGCAGATCATCTGCTGTCGAAATGATCTCCTCGGGCGCGCCAATATGCGTGCCGAGTTTCAGGATCGCCGTGTGGATCGTTTCGACGTCTTCCACTCGGCCGGGGCGTAACAGGACGTCATCGGATGTTGGATTGGTCACGGTCGTCTCTCAAAACGCCACCCGGTCGCCGCCCTTGAGCGCCAGCATGTCGCGCGCTTCGGTGGGCGTGGCAACCTCCAGCGACAGCCCGTCGAGAATGCCACGGATACGGCGCACCTGATCGGCATTGGATTTCGCCAGCTGGCGGCCGTCATAGAGACTGTCTTCCAGCCCGACCCGGACATTGCCGCCCATCGCCGCGGCGATCGAGATCAACGGCATCTGCTGGCGGCCGGCGGCCAGCACGGAGAACTGGTAGCTGTCGCCAAACAATTTGTCGGCGATCCGCTTCATATGGACGAGGTTGTCAGGGTCGGCGCCGATGCCGCCCAATATGCCCAGCACGAACTGGATGAACAGCGGTCCCGACACCAGACCCCGGTCGCGGAAATGCGCCAGCGAATAGAGATGGCCGACATCGTAGCATTCGAATTCGAAGCGCGTGCCGCAGCCCTTGCCCAACCGCTCCAGCACGCCCTCCATATCGGCAAAGGTGTTCTTGAAGATGGTGTCCCGGGTGGCTTCGAGCAGCTTCGGCTCCCATTCGTGCTGCCATTCCCTCGGTTTGTCGAGCATCGGGAACAGCGCGAAATTCATCGAGCCCATGTTGAGTGAGCACATTTCGGGTTCGGCCCTTAGCGGTGCAGCCAGCCGCTGGTCCAGCGTCATCAGCGACGAGCCGCCGGTGGTGATGTTGATCACCGCATCGGTCGCCTGCTTGATGCGCGGCAGGAACTGCATGTAGACGTCCGGATCGGCGGTCGGGCGGCCATCCCTGGGGTCACGGGCGTGCAGATGCAGGATCGAGGCGCCGGCTTCGGCCGCCGCAATCGCGTCGGCGGCGATCTGGTCCGGCGTCACCGGCAGATAGGGCGACATCGACGGCGTGTGCACCGAGCCGGTGACGGCGCAGGTGATGATGACTTTGCGCGGCGCCATTCTTTTACCCCTGGCCTTCGACCGGCAGGTCGAGTTCGGAGGCCAGAACCTCCAGCGAGTCGCCGATGATGGAGACGATCTCGCCGACCTGTTCCCTGGTGACGATCATCGGCGGCGCGACCATGAAATTGTCGCCGTCGACGCCGCCCTTGACCCTGCGGCCATAGATGATCAACCCGCGCTCATAGGCGAGGTCGAGCAGCCTCTGCGTGGCCTTCTTGGTCTGGTCGATCGGCCTCAGGGTCTCAGGATCGGCAACCATCTGGGCGCCGGTGAGCAGGCCCTTGCCGCGCACGTCGGCGATGAACGGAAACCGCTTCGCCAGCCCTTTCAGCCCGTCCATCAGCACGTCGCCCATGGCAGCCGCATTGGCGATCAAGCCGAGTCGGTCCATTTCGCCGAGCACGGCCAGTCCGGCGGCGCAAGCCAGCGGGTTGCCGGCATAGGTGTGGCCGTGCTGGAAGCCGCCCGCGTCGAGCAGCGGCTGCACCAGCCGCATCGGGGCGGCCAGCGCGCCAAGCGGCGCATAGCCGGAGCCCAGCCCCTTCGACAGCGCGACGATGTCGGGCTTGCAGTTCCAGTGGTCGCCGCCGAGGAATTTGCCGGTGCGGCCGGCCCCGCTCATCACTTCGTCGTGGATGAGCAGGATGCCGTAGCGGTCGCAGATCTCGCGGATGCGTGGATAATAGCTGTCCGGCGCCACCAGGGCCGCGGTCGCAGCACCCCCGATCGGCTCCATGATGAAGGCGACCACGCTGTCCGGGCCTTCGGCCAGGATCTTCTCCTCCAGCATGTCGGCATAGCGGATGCCGCGCTGTTCCATCGAAAGATTGTCGCGGTCGCGCCAGGCATTCGGCGCCGGCACGGTCGGCATCACCCGCATCATCGGCTCGAACGTTTCGGCCAGCGCATCGTCGCCGGTGATCGAGAGCGAACCCAGCGTGCCGCCATGATAGGAGGGAAAGCGCGTGATCACCTTCCAGCGGCTGGCCTGGCCGGTGGCGACCGCCCATTGCCGCGCCAGCTTGATACAGGATTCCGTCGCTTCCGAGCCACCGGAGACGAAGAAGATGCGGTCCATGCCTTCCGGCAGCTTGCCGGCGAGCTCCCGCGCCAGCTCTTCCGCCGGCTCGTTCTCGAAATGCAGGCGATAGGCGAAGGTGGCGCGGTCCATCTGCCGCTTCATGGCATCCAGCACGTTGCGGTTGGAGTGGCCGATATTGGCGACCATCGGGCCGCTCGAGCCGTCGATGAAGCGGCGGCCGTCCTGCGTCCACATATAGATGCCCTCGGCGCGGTCGATCAGCGGCCGGCGCAGGCTGGACAGATAGAACAGATGCGATTCTCGCCGGGCTTCGGTTTCTTGAGCGGCGGATTGGACTTTCGACATGTCAGGGCTTTCCGAGGTAACGATCGAGGACATTCTTGGTAACGCGTTCGACCATCGGGTCTTGTCTTAGCAGGCCGGCGACCCATTCGCAGCTTCCGGCATGGAACACCTCGCCCTTGCCGCGTGGGAAATTGACGATCATGCCGTTGCCGCGTTTGACCCTTTCCAGATTGGCGTCGCTCGCCTCGCCGAACAAAGTCTCGGCGGTGAAGCGGCCATCCTCATCGGTGAGGAACTGGTCCTCGATCGGGATGTCGGCGCTTTCCTCGACCTGAGAGGCCATGCCGACGGCGAGAACCTGCAGGCCAACAGGCGCGCCGCTGGTGGCGGTCGGGTAGGGCAGGCCGCCGCGTATCTCGAACTCGAGCCCGTCGACCTCATAGCCATAGACATGGCTGCCGGCGCCCAGCAGGTCACCATAGTAGATGCCGGTGCCGGCGAACGCCCAGTGTTCCGGCCGGTAGACCGGAAAGCCACGCACACCGCGCGGCGCGCAGCCGCCCCAGCCGGCATAGAGGCCGCGGGTCGCGTTGAGCCCGAAGGTCGCGGATCCTGGCCGGCCGATTTCCGGCGCCTCCCAGGAGTTGGTGGCGCGGGTGACGTCGCCGCCCGGGAGATAGGCCGGGTCCTCGGCACGCGAGCGATATTTGTAGCAGATCTGCCTGCGGCCCTCGTCCTCCAGCCGCGTCTGCCACATGAAATTGCCGGCAAAGCGCGCCGCATGACCACCGCGCTCGACATAGGTGTCGACGGCGTCGCGCATCTCCCAGGTCCAGTATTCGTCATGACCGACGAAGACGGCGCAGTCGTAACCGTCGAGAGTTTCCGGCGAAAAATGCAGATCATGCTGGCTGGCGAGATCGACTTGATAGCCGGCTCGTTCGGCGAAGCGGAAGAAGTGGCTGTCATAACTGGCCCAGCCCGACGAAGCGTATTTCTTCGAATGGCCGGTGGCGAGCGCCCACTCCATATGCGGATAGCGCGGCACGGTCTTCGGTGGCACGGCGACTTCCAGCGGTACGCGCGGCGCGTCTTTCGGCAGCACGACGAAGCCGCGACACCACGGGCGCTGCGTCGACACGATGGGTGAATACTGATTGCGATCCGGCCCGGTAATGCCCTGGTAGTGGTTGGAACCGCCCCAGGTGTTGTAAGCCAGCCAGGTGCCCGTCGCCGCCACCTGCAGCACACGGCCGGGTTTCTTGCCTGGCTGCGGGCTGACGATGAAAATATGGTGGCATTGGATCGGCTTGCCGTCGCGACCGTCTGCGGTCAGCGTGACCCGGTAGGCACCGGACGGCCAGTCGTTCCCGACACGGAATTCGAACGACGCTTCCCAGCCGCAACCTTCGGCTGAACACTGGTCAGGACTGTCCTGCCAACGCGACGCGATGCCCGATTTCTCGAACACTTTGGTCTCGGTGCCGCCGTCGCGGATGATCGCCATGCTGAAGGACGGCGCCGTCGAACTGACATGAAGCGTCACCGTCTCGCCGGCGCGATAGGAAAAACGGTCGCTGTAGCACCAGATCTCACCGCGCTCGCCATCCATGCCTGGCCACTCGTAGTAATGGCCGCGCACCGCGTGCCGGCGCTGCTCCGGCGTCAGTCCGAAATCGGGGAATTCCGTGTTTGGTCTGGTCATGGTCACACTCAGGCGGAAAGGTATTTCTTGAGGAAGGTGCGCGTGCGTTCCTTCTGCGGCGCGCGGAACATGTCGCCGGGCGGGCCTTCCTCGACGATCACGCCGCCATCCATGAACAGCACCCTGTCCGCCACCTCGCCGGCAAAGCGCATCTCATGTGTTACGATGAGCATGGTCATGTGTTCGGCGGCAAGCTGTTTCATCACCGCGTTGACCTCGTCGACCAGTTCCGGGTCAAGCGCCGAGGTGGCTTCGTCGAACAGCATCACCTTGGGCTGCATCGCCAGCGCACGGGCAATCGCCACGCGCTGCTTCTGGCCGCCCGAAAGCCGCGAGGGATAGGCGTCGATCTTGTCGGCGAGCCCGACCTTGGACAAGAGGCTATGCGCCAGCGCATGCGCGTCACTTTTGGTCATTCCCTTGAGGATGATCGGTCCCATGGAAATGTTCTCGAGCACGGTCAGATGCGGGAACAGATTGAAGTGCTGAAACACCATGCCCATCTGCTGGCGCACCTTGTTGATGTGCCGCTCGAAGGCCTGGCCGTGCAAGGGCTGGTTGACCTGCACGCCGTCGAGCCAGACTTCACCGGAATTCAAGGATTCCAGATGGTTGATGGAGCGCAGCAGCGTGCTCTTGCCGGAGCCGCTCGGCCCGATGATCGCGACGATCTGACCGCGATCGACAGACAGGTCGATACCTCTGAGGACCTCGACGGCGCCGAACGATTTGCGCGCACCGCGAACCTCGACCATGGGCCGCTGTGTGCTCATCGGGAAGCCTCCACATGTCTTTCGAACAGGCGCAAGGCCGCCTCGAGCACAAGGTTGAGAATGTAGTAGAGCGCCGCTGCGGTGATGTAGAACTCGAACGGGCGGAACGTTTCGCTGATCGCCAGCTGGGCCGAATGGACCAGCTCGGCGATGCCGATGACCGAGACGATCGAGGATTCCTTCAGCAACGCGATCAGGTTGCCGCCGATCGGCGGCGCGGTGTTGCGGATGGCTTGCGGTATCACGACATGGCGCAGCGTCTGCCACTTGCCGAAGCCGATGCTGCGCGCACCCTCTGTCTGGCCGACATCGACGGCCACGATGCCGGCGCGGATGATGTCGGCATTGTAGACCGCAAAATGCAGGCCAAGCCCGACAATGCCGGCGGCAAGGGCAGGGATGTCGATGCCGATCTGCACCAGGCCGAAATAGATCAGGAACAGCTGCAGCAGCAGCGGCGTACCCATGAACACCCACATGAGCGCGCGCACGGGATAGGCAACGATCTTCGGGGCATAGAGCACGGTGACCGCAAACAGGATGCCGCCGACGAAGCTGAGCGCGCCCGCCGAAATGGTCAGCACCGCGGTCCACCAGGCGCCGATCAGCAGAAGGTCCCAGTAGGGCGCGACGACGGTGAAATCCAAACCTTGCATCGTGCTCTCTCCGGTCAGACGATGGCGAAGCGTTTGTCGAGAAGGTCGACGACCCGCGCAACCGCGTAGACCATGATCATGTAGAGCAGGGCTGCAACGCCGAAGATCTCGAACGGCTTGTAGGTGGAGCCGATGAAGCGCTGGGCGGTGTAGGTCAGTTCGACGACTGAAATGGTCGACACCAATGCGGATCCCTTCAACAAAGCAACCGTATTGACCCCGAGCGGCCGGATCATCAGCCGCGCGGCCTGCGGCAGCACGACCTTGCGCAGCGTCTGGAAACGGCTGAAGCCGATTGTGCGGGCAGCCTCGGTCTGGCCTCTGTCGACCGCGACCAGCGCGCCACGGATCGATTCCGCCATATAGGCGCCGATGTTGAGGCCGAGGCCGATGACGCCCGCGGCGAACGGCTCCAGATTGATCCCGATCTGCGGGCCGCCGAAATAGAGCACGAAGAGCTGGATCAGGCACGGCGTGCCGCGAAACAGGCTGACATAGAGCGTGCCGATGGTCCGCAGGATTGCCGACCTCGACATCTTGGCGGCCGCGGCTAATGAAGCAGCCGCAAGGCCCAGGATCAGGGCCAGCACCGTGATCTCGATCGTCACCAGGGCAGCTTCCACGAAGAACGGGAAGACACGCTGCATCAAGGAGAAATCCATGAAAGGGCCCAGCAGGAGTGACGCTTCAGACGGCTTTGGCCGCCTGAAACCAGGGAGGGGTCAGCGGATGTCGCTGCCGACCCACTTCATCGAGATCTTTTCGTAGCTGCCGTCCGCCAGCATGTCGTCCAGCGCCTTCTGCATGGCAGCCTTGAGCTCAGGATTGTCTTTGCGGATGGCGATGCCGATGGCAACAGCGCCGCCTTCGATATCGGGCGTGTTGAGCTTGCGGACCTTCTCGCCCGTCTCCTTGACGGCAACCATGACCGGAATGTTGTCGACGACGATGGCGTCGACACGGCCGGCCCTCAGCTCCAGCAGCAGTTCCGGCAGGCCCTTGTAGGTGCGGATATCCCAGCCGCCCTTTTCGCGTGCCCATTTCTCGTGGGTCTCGCCCAGCGTCACACCAATGGTCTTGCCCTTGAGGTCGTCGAGGCTCTGCACCTTGGACGCCTCGCTGACAAAAACGGCGCGGCCGGCGTGGTAGTAAGGCCCGACGAAATCGACCACCTTTTCGCGCTCGGGCGTGATCGTCATCGAGCCGACGACGGTGTCGTATTTGTTGGCGAGCAGCCCGGCGATGATGCCGTCCCAGGCCGTGGTGATAATGGTGCCCTTGACGCCGATGCGCTCGGCGATGGCCTTGCCGATATCGGCGTCGAAGCCGACGACTTCATTCTGGTCGTTGACGAAGTTGAAGGGTGGATACTGACCGCTCATGGAAATCTTCAGCTCGCCCGCAGCCTTGATCTTCTCGAGGTCGTCGGCCCTGGCCGAAACGGCCGTGAAGGTCGACGCAAGCAGCAGGGCCGCAACGGCGATGCCGGAAAATACTCTGTTCATCTGATTTCCTGTCCTCTGGATGGCGCGCAAGGTTTGTTCTTGGGAGGCGTACAGACGCTTTCCTGTCATCAATGATTGCCTTTGCGGCATCATTGCGCAAATAGATAATGGGAATAGGGAGCATAGATATCAGGAATGGCTTTGCCGCGCCCCGAACGACTGGTGTGGGATCTGGACTGGAACCTTCTGCGGACCTTCGTCGTCATCGCGGAGGTCAAGAGTATCACGCGTGCCGCCGAGCGGCTGAACCTCAAGCAGCCAAGCGTCAGCAACGCGCTGCGGCGGCTGGAAGACCGGGTAGGCCGGCGTCTGGTCGAGCGCGACGCGACACGTTTCGAACTCACCGAGGTCGGACGGCTTCTCTATGAGCAGAGCGTCGAGGTGTTCGGCACCATATCGCAACTGCCGCTGCTGATGCGCGGCATCAGCGACGACGTCACCGGCCATGTGATGATCGCGACGGCAAGCCATGTCGTCTCGCCGCTCTTCGATCAGGCGCTGTCCGAGTTCCACCGCAACTACCCGCGCGCCAGCATCACCATTTCAGTCGCGGCAAGCACTGAAGTCGCCAAGCAGGTCAGGGAGCGGCGTGCCTCCTTCGGCATCTGCCTGGTCAGCCAGCGCGATCCGGCGCTGGAATATGCGATGGTCTACCGCGAGTTCTTCGGCTTCTTCTGTGGGCCGCAGCACAGGCTTTATGGGCAAACCGGACTGACGCTGGCCGATCTCCGTGGCGAACCCTCGGTATCGTTCCAGACCGACCATATTTCGGATGCGTTGCGGCCGGTCGCGCTGTTGCGCAGCGAGGCCCGGCTGAACGCCGATGTCGTCGGTGTGTCCTCGAGCCTGGAAGAGGTGCGGCGCATGATCGTCGCCGGGCTCGGCATCGGCCCGCTGCCGCTGCATGTCGCGCGGCGTGACGTGGCGGATGGAGCGCTGTGGCGGCTGCCGCCCTACGACGCGCCGCCGGCCATCGACATCTTCCTGCTGGTCAATCCGGACAAGGCGATGAACCGCGCCGAGAAGGCGCTGCTGTCCGGGCTACAGACGTTGATCGCCGAGACACCGCTCGAGGACCGCATCTACCAAGGCTGACCGGCCGAGACAGGCTTATTCGATCAGTAAGGTCGCCGCGCGGTTCCGCATTGGCTCGTCCAGCGCCACAGAGGTGCGCGCGGCGAGGTCGAAGCGCACGCTGGTCGTCCGGCTCGATGCACGGACGACGCCGTCTAGCGAGCCCGACATAACCTGTTCGAAGGTGATGGAGGTGCGGCCGATCTTCACGACATGCGAGCGGATAGCGATGAGCGCACCGGCTTTCGTTTCATGGCGATAGTCGATTTCGGTGCGCACATCGGCCCATCCGATTTGCGACGCCTGGTTGTCGTCCTGTCCGGCGATATGGCCGAGAAGCTGGAAGCTGGCGTCGTCGAACATCGCAGCGTAGTGACGCACATTCACGTGCCCCATCACGTCGCACATCCAGGGATGAGCGACGCCGACAAAGGTGACGAGAGATTTGCTCATGGGTTTTTTGCCTCAGTGGCCATCGACGATCGCGCCGACGCAATATCGAAACGCACGCCGACAGGCAAACGGTCTGCTGTCATGGCATCTTATGAGAATGACCTTCGGCATCGTATTCGTTAGCCGCACCCTTGGCCGACTCCATCAAACGGACTATCTCAGGGGAGGCGGCGTTTCCGCCACGGGGGTCGGCATGCTCAGAGTGCAAAAGGTCAAGGTCGACGAGATCTACGTGCCGACGGCGCGCAAGAAGACGCTGCATCCCGAGACCGTCCGTCATCTGGCCGAGGACATCCTGGAGAATGGCATGAAGACGCCGATCCAGGTTCGCCACGACGGCAAGCGCCATATCCTCGTCGAAGGCCTGCATCGGCTGGAGGCGGCAAAGTGGCTCGGCGAGACCGAGATAGAGGCCTATCTGGTGCAAGCCAAGCGCCACTGACGCGGCCTTAATTCGCTAGGCACTCTCCACACAGCACAAGCATACCCCAGAATTTTTCGCTGGCGGTGTCGGTTTGCGGTTCATCGGCTCGTCCTTGGGACGCAAGCCAGATCAAACCCACACCGAGGACACCATCATGACCACCAAGCTCGACATCGCCCCCGCCAATGACCGTGAACTGGTTCTGGCCCGCATCATCGATGCGCCGCGCGAAAACGTCTATCGCTGCTGGACCGACCCGAAACTGGTGACGCAATGGTTCTCGCCAAAACCGTGGACGACGCCGCGCGCCGAAATGGATGTGCGCACCGGCGGCTCGAGCCTTGTCGTCATGGCGAGCCCCGATGGCAACGAATACCCCAACCCAGGCGTCTTCCTCGAAGTCGTTCCCGGCAAGAAGATCGTCTTCACCGATGCCTATACCCAGGCATGGGAGCCGTCGGAAAAGCCGTTCATGACCGGCGTGCTGACCTTCGAGGACGAGGGCAACGGCAAGACCCGCTATATCGCTCGGGTCAGGCATTGGAGCGCCGCCGACCGCGAACAGCACGAGAAGATGGGTTTCCACGAGGGCTGGGGCCAGTGCACCGACCAGCTCGAAGACCTCGCCAAAACGCTTTGATATCGGCAGGACGAGAGGAGATCGATATGTCCAAAACCCTGATTTTCGCCATTCTTGTTTCGGCCGCAGCGCTTCTTGGCTGCCCGGGCATCACCAATGCAGAGGAGACCAAATCCGCCATGACGACCGAAACGAACGCACTGCCGAAGCCGGAGAAGTCCGGCCTGCTGCCGATCAACGGCCTGACCTACTATTATGCCATCTACGGCAAGGGCGAGCCGCTGCTCCTGCTGCATGGCGGCCTCGGCACCACGGACATGTTCGCGCCGCTCCTGCCCAAGCTTGCCGAAAACCGCACCATCATCGGTGTCGACCTGCAAGGTCATGGCCGCACGGCGCTCGGCGAGCGGCCGTTCAGTCTGGAGGCGATGGGCGACGACATGGCTGATATCGTCAAGGCGCTTGGCTACGACAAGGTCGACGTCATGGGCTATTCGCTGGGCGGCGGCGTCGCCTTCCGCATGGCCGTCCAGCATCCTGAAGCGGTGCGCCGGCTTGTCCTGGTGTCGACCGGCTACGCCGCGGACGGCTTCTACGCCGAGATGCGCGGCCAGCAGGCGCAGGTCAGTGCGGCGGCGGCCGATTTCATGAAGGACACGCCGATGTACAAATCCTACATGGCAGTGGCGCCACGTCCGCAGGATTTCCCGAAGCTGCTCGACGCGCTCGGCAATTTCATGCGCCAGGACTACGACTACTCCGCCGACGTCGCCAAGCTGAAGATGCCGGTCATGCTGGCCTATGGCGACAGCGACATGTACCGGCCCGAGCATGAGATCAAGTTCTACCAGATGCTCGGCGGCGGACTGAAAGACGCCGGCTGGATGCGCGAGAACCTGTCACAGAACCGCCTGGCGATACTGCCCAACCGCACCCATTACGACGTCTTTTTCGCCCCCGAGCTGACGGCCGCCGCGCTGCCTTTCCTCAATGGCGAGACCAAGGTGAAGACCTGGGACGAGGTCGTCAGCGAAACGGAATGACTGCCCGTCGATTCCCGCCGGCCGTCTCTCATGAGGCGGCCGGCGGCTTTGTTTATGAAGCCTTGGCGCGGCGCGGCTGCCTGAGATGCTTGATGCCGCTCATCTCGACGAAATTCGTCGCCGCTTCCCAGAGATAGTCGCCGTAGAGAAACGGCTCGAAGGGCTCCGCGCCGGTCAGCGGCAACGGCGCAATCTCGGCGTCGACGCGCGGTTCGTAGAAGAACGGGATCGAGAAGCGCGCCGTCTTCGGGGCAATCACCCGGTGCCGCGTTGCCCGGACGCGCCCGCCGGTCCAGCGTTCCAGCAGCTGGCCGAAATTGACCGCAAGCGTGCCGTTGGCCGGCGGCACGTCGATCCATTCGCCGGCAAGGTTCTTGGCCTGCAAGCCCTCGACGCCGTCCTGCGCCAGCAAGGTGACGAAGCCGGAATCGGCATGCTCGCGGCCGATGATGGTGCGCGTCTCACCCTTGTGGACAACCGAAAACTCCGGCCCGCTGGTGTCGACCCCGGCATTGGCGTCCCGCAGGGGATAACGGATCAGCCGCAGCGTCGAGATGCCATGCTTGAAATAGGCGTCGAAGATGGTTTCCGGCAGGCCAAGCCCGCGGGCGATCGAGCGCATCAGTGCGTTGCCCACAGTCTCCATCGCGCGGTAATAATCCGCCGCCGCCGCGCGCCAGCCGGGCAGAGCGTCTTCGGTCGGCAAGGGTGTCGGCTCGCACAACGGATCGTCGGAAGCCGGGACATCAGTCGCATGGGCGAGATCCGGTCCCATGTCGACGCCTTCCTTGTAGGAAACGGCTGTCGGCTGCAGCGGGAACCAGCCGCGATAGACGTTCTTTTTCGTGCGGTCGAAATTCCAGCGCAGCAGTTTCTGCTTCTCGGCGTCGGCAAGCGAGAAGATGCGCAGCAATTGTGCGCGTTTGTCCGGCGTCAGCCAGTCGTCGCCGGGAAAGTCCCGGACCGCCATGAAGCCGATTCCGGAGGCTGCCGCCATGATCCTGGCGTCGGTGCGGTCGCGAGCGGGCGAGGGCGGCCCGAACAGGTCCGCAATGCCGATGGTTTCGATGTCCGGCGTCATGGCTTCGGTTCCATCCGCATCACGATAATCGATGACGTTGTATCAAAGCTTTTCAATTGACCCAATCGGTCCCGCCGCTACGGTGCCGCTTATTCTCTCCACCAATGGATCCGGGCGATGGCAAGATATGAGGGCGGATGCCTGTGCAAGGCGGTGCGCTACCGCACGGACGCGGCTCCCATCAACGAACGCATCTGCCACTGCCGGATTTGCCAGAAGGCGATCGGTGCCGCCTTCAACGCCCGCGTGCTGTTTCGCATCGACGATTTGACGGTCGACGGGCCACTGGCGACGATAAACTCCTCGCCGGACCTCAAGCGCGGCTTTTGCCCGAGTTGCGGCACGACGATGTTCTCCCGGCGCGATTCCGCGGGGATTATCGGCATCACCACCGGTTCGCTCGACGATCCCTCTGTTTTCAAGCCGCAAATGCATATTTTCACGGCCTCGAAGCAGCCCTGGCTGATGCTCGATGACGGCTTGCCGCAGTACGAAGGCGCTCCGCCGCCAGGCTAGTTTTCCTTCGTCCGCAGGGAGAGAAGGAAGAGCGTAACCATGACCAAAATTTAATCGAAAGAGACACGAGATAGCCGGCAAAGCGTCATTGGCGGGCCATCTTTGTCTCCCTATTTAAGGGGCGCGGGCACGGCATTCGAGGAGACGACGGATGAACGACAGCATCAGCACCCTGGATGAGCTTTTGAGCGATCCGATGGTCCTGCTTGTGATGGAGCGCGATCGTGTGCGCCCCGAACAGGTGCGCATGCTGCTCGAACGGGTTCGCCGGCCCTCCGTCGATGAACCTGACGTGCCGCCGGCGCATGTGATCGCCAGGACATGCCAGAAACTCTGGCTCTGCCCGTAAATCGCGTTGCGACTAATCACGTCGCGATTTTCCCTGTGAATCTCAAGCTGGCCCCAAGGTGGGCTGGTTTTGAATCGCGTGCATCCCGGCACCAGCTTACAAATCCGTAAATTGATTATCCTGCCCATGACGATAAGGCTTGCCCGGGATTGACCGATGCTGGTCTCTCCGCGCAAGTCCGATCTCTCATGCATGGAATTCGACATTGGCCGACATCTGCACTCAAGGCCTGGACACGGGCTTCGTCGGCTTGGGATTTGCCAAGGTGGCGTTCCTCGGCGTGGTGCAAGGCATCACCGAACTGCTGCCGATTTCCTCGACCGCCCATATGCGCATCGTGCCGGCCGTACTCGGCTGGCAGGATCCCGGCTCCGCCTTCTCCGCCGCCATGCAACTCGCGGCCCTTGCCGCGGTGGTCAGCTATTTCTGGAGTGACGTCAGGGATATCCTGTTTGGGTCGCTCGACGCACTGGCGCGACGCGATTTCGCTGACCGGCATTTCCGGCTGGCGCTCTGGATCATATTGGCGACGATCCCGATCGTCATCGCCGGCGTTGCCCTATCGGGCGTGCTCAACGCCTGCAATTCGCCGCTGCGCAGCCTGACTGTGATCGGCTGGGCCTGCATCGCCATGGCGATCCTGCTGGCGCTGGCCGAGATTTTTGCACGCCACCGGCGCAGCATGGGCGAAGCGTCGCTGGCGGATGCGCTGCTCGTCGGTGTTGCCCAGATCGGTGCGCTTATCCCCGGCGTGTCGCGCTCCGGCTCGACCCTGACCGCAGCACTGGGGCTCGGCTTCAAGCGGGCCGAAGCGGCGCGCTTCTCGTTCCTGCTCGGGTTGCCCGCGATTGCGCTCGCCGGTCTCAAGGAGCTTTGGGAACTGCACAAGGTCCATCTCGACGCCCATGGCTGGTCGGTCCTCGCCGTCGGGCTGGTCGTTGCCTCGATCTCCGCCTTCTTCGCCATATGGGGGCTGATGCGCGTGCTGGAGCGTTTTTCGGCCTGGCCGTTCGTCATCTATCGCGGCGTGCTCGGTGTCGTCCTGCTACTGTGCGTCGCCATGGGATGGCTTGTCTAAGCGCGCCTGAGTCTTCCACAGTATCGCTTGAAACGGGCTATATCCGTACCGGGCCTCGAACTTCGATTCCGGTACGCGCATGGATTTTTTGACCTTTCTGCAATCGGTCCCATTGCTGCTGGCGCTCGCCAAGGGCGCGCTGCCGTCGGTGGCGACACTCGGCATGGGGTTGGGCCAGTGGGTTGCCTCGCTGCCGCCATGCCGGGACTTCGCCTTCGAGGCGACCAGCTATCTCGTGTGCGAGGTCGACCCGAAACGATATCAGGTCGAGTTGTTCTGGAAGGATCCGGCGGGCAAGCCATTTCAGTCGCTGCACAATCTCCATGCCGCGCAGCAGGCGGCCGGGCGCACGATGCTGTTCGGCATCAATGCCGGCATGTATCACCCGAACCTCGCGCCGGTCGGTCTCTATGTCGAGCACGGCCAGGAAATGGCTGATGTGAAGACGGGATCGGGAAGCGGCAATTTTTCCCTGCAGCCGAACGGTATTTTCTACATGCGCGACGGCAAGGCCGCGGTCCGCGCCACCAGGGATTTTGTGAAAAGGCGTCCGAGCGTCGATTATGCGACGCAATCCGGGCCAATGCTGGTGATCGACGGCCAGCTGCATCCGAAATTCCAGGCCGACAGCACCTCGCGAAAAACCCGCGACGGGGTCGGGGTGCGAAAGGACGGCGTTGCGGTGTTTGCGATTTCGAACGGCACGGTGACCTTCCATGCCTTCGCCCGGCTTTTCCGCGACGCGCTCGGCTGCGACAACGCGCTGTTCCTCGACGGCACGATATCCAGCCTGTTTGCGCCTGCCATCGGCCGCAACGACGACTACTGGAATTTGGGGCCGATGATTGGCGTCTTCAGGAAGAATGGCTAGCGCCCGAGCTCTCTTTCCGACTCTCGCTTGGCCGTCGCGAACCCCGTTCGCCAACCTTCGCTCCGACTAATAATCCTTGATTCAAACTTTATTGGTAATTTCTCATTCATAACTGATCCGGTTTGTCCGTTGGCTGTCATTTTGCCCTCGGTCTGTTGTGTTTTGAGTACAGGTCCAGATGCGGATTCCGGGCGCTATCAGTTTCTTGATCGCATCGTTATGCCTTGCCGGCTGCACGTCGACGGCCGGCATCGATGCCTTGGATTTGCAGAAACCGTCGAGCGAAACCACCAGTTCCGTGATCCGGCCGCCGGCACCTATAGCGGCAGTCCCCCAGGCAATGGCCAAGCGCGCGCCAAGGGTCGAAATGGCGCCCATGTCTGACAATGACCCGGACGAAAGTCCGCGGCCTTTCGGTCTGGCGGAGGAAGAGACGGTGGCACTTTCAGCGCCGGAACCGTCGGACAGCATCGAGCCCTCGATCGAGCCGGCGGCCCTGGTATCGCCGCCGAGGCTCTTGAGCCGCGCGGCGCCTCCGATGCTTGCCGGGCCGGTCACCCGCTATGGTTTTCGCGATGCCAAGCCGATCAATTTCGGCAAGGGTTCGCCCCGCCATCTTGCCGTGCACGGCGTCGACGTCTCACGCTGGCAAGGCAACGTCAACTGGGACAAGCTGCGCGTCCAGGGCGCCAACTTCGCCTACATCAAGGCGACCGACGGTGGTGATCATCTCGATCCGATGTTCATGAAGAACTGGCGCAATGCCGACGCTGCCGGCCTGAAGCGTGGCGCTTACCACTTCTTCTACTGGTGTCGCACGGCCGGCGAACAGGCCGACTGGTTCATCCGCAATGTGCCCAGGGTCGAAGGCGCGCTGCCGCCGGTGATCGACGTCGAGTGGAACGGCGAGTCCAGCTGCAAGCGGCGGCCGTCGCGCGAAAAGGTGCTGGAGAAGATGCAGGTGTTCATGGACAAGCTGGAACGCCATTACGGCCAGCGGCCCATCATCTACACCGCGCCTGATTTCTACCGTGACAATCTCAGGGGTGAATTCCTCGATTATCCGTTCTGGGTGCGCGCTGTGGCGCGGCATCCATCCAAGGTCTACCCCGACCGCAAATGGCTGTTCTGGCAGTATTCCGGCTCCGGCCTGTCGCATGGCGTCACCGGCCGCATCGACCTCAACGTCTTCCACGGCGACGAACGGCAATGGCGCAATTGGGCCGGTGGCCGGCAGACCGTCGCCGACGCCGACTGAGACAGCCGTCAGATCCGACGTGCTTCGCTCTCCCTGATATCCGCCGTCTGCGCCAGCACCCAGTCGCGGAACACCTTGATCTTCGGCGTGTTGCGGCGGCTTTCCAGGTGCACCAGCCAATAGCCGTCGCCGTCGGAGCCGAGGACTTCGAACGGCTGTATCAACTGGCCCTTTGCCAAAAGGGCGCTGTAGATGTTGCGGGTGAGGATCGCGGCGCCCTGATCGGTCAGTGCCGCCATCGCATCATAAGCCTGCGAACCCAGCATTGGACCCGCGATGACGCGATCGGGATCGAAGGGCACGCCGGCTGCTTCGAACCAGATTTTCCACCAGGGATCGGTCGCACAGCATAGCGCTACCTTGTAGAGATCCTCGGGGTGGCGAATACCGCCCACGCTCTCGGCCAGCTTGGGGCTGAGCATTGGCGTGTAGTCCGCCTTGAACAGATAATGCGCCGCCAGGCCGGGCCATTTTCCGGTGCCGGTTCTGATGCCGATATCCATGTCCTCGCGGGTGAAATCGACCAGCCGGGCCGATGTATTCACCTTCACGGCAAGATCGGGATGCATCAGCTGGAATGTTCCAAGCCATACGGCCAGCCAGTTCGTTGCGAATGTTTCCATGGTCGTGACGGAAAGCACGCCGGTCGCTCCGCCCTTGGTGGCGACCCATGCATCCGCCAGGGCCGAGAACGCGCCGGTTGCGTGCGGCGCCAACTGCTGCCCAGCCTCGGTCAGCACGATCTGCCTTGTTTTCCTTATGAAAAGCGGCGTCCCGGCGCGTTCTTCCAGCACTTTGATCTGATAGCTGGCCGCTGACTGGGTCATGCCGAGTTCTTCGGCGGCCTTGGTGAAACTGCCCAGCCGCGCTGCGGCCTCAAACACCCTAATAGCGCCTAGCGGCGGCAGCTCCCAACTCATGACGCATCAATCCTCCTGATGCATGATACGCGACGTTCGATTGGAATCCAAGGCTGGAAAGAGGCATGCTCTGTCCATCAACTCGAACCCGGAAGGACACGGCAATGACCACGACCCTCTACAACGCGCTTCGTCGCCCGACGCTCGATCTCTTCATCGCACCGTTCAGGCCCCGCTCGCGCCGCCTGCTCGATCGCCGTTGCCTGTCGGACCACTTCCTGCGCGATATCGGCATGCTCGACGGACATGTTCCCAACGGCAGCATCCGCTGAGGCAAGTCTCTTTGACCGACTTAGAATGCAAGGGAGGGAAAGATGAGCGTGTCATCGCAGGATCTGGCGAAGAGCCGTCAAACGATCAGTGCTTATGAGGATTATGCGGAACAGTACGATGCCATCGTGAGGCATGTTCCCAACGAGAGGGAGCAGGCATCGCTGAAGCGCCTTGTGGCGATCGCCGGTACCAGCGGCCAGATTCTGGAAGTTGGGTCCGGAGCGGGATACGATGCGGACTTTCTGGAGAGTTTGGGCGTCAAGGTTCGGCGCACCGACGCGACGAAGCGGTTTCTGGAGCTGCAGGCCGCGCGCGGCAAGCGCGGCGAACTCCTCGATCTCCTCACCGATGATCTCGGCGGCCCCTACGACGCGGTGCTGGCCCTGTGCGTCCTGATCCATGTGCCGCGCGACCAGACCGACCAGGTCCTTGCCAAGATAGCCGGGTCGCTGCGGCCAGGCGGCGCCTTTCTCGTATCTATGCGCAATGGCGATGGTGAGACGTCAGGCGAATATCATACGGTCTACTGGCGCAGGGACGACTTCGCGGCCCGTCTCGAAAGCGCCGGGCTGGTCCTGATCAGGGACGATTTCAACGTCGGCCGCGATCGCGAAGAATGGAACACCTTCCTGGCTATCAGGCCAGCATGACGCGGCGTGGACTGTCGCTGTTTGCGCTGCTCTTATCTGCGTGGCCGGCGACGCGATTCATCGAGGGTGGCATAGGCCAGGACTGCAGAGAATGACCCGAAACAGACTAGCACTGCGGTGATAACCATGAGGTCGTAAGTCGACACGCTCGTTCTCCCTTCGATGAGTGTCGAGGAGACAGCATGAGCGGTGCATGTGCGTTGATCTGGATCAACGGAAGACGGTCTTTTCCTTTCTGGAGAGGCGGCTTCTCGAATATACGAGACATTGCCGCGGCCTTGCTGTCTATGTGCAGGCTCCTGCACTCCTGGGGGGAGACGAGTTGGAGCTCAAGATTCTGCTTGTCGGCTTTGCCTGCGCGGTCGCCGGCGGGCTGTCGATCGTCACCTTTCTGAAATGGCGAGAAGTGAAGGCGGTCAGCCGCTGGTTGCCGGCGCCGGGAAAGATCGTCTCTTCGCGCGTTGAGGCACGCGAGGTCCGCAGCTCTGGCAGCGGTTCGGACAGCAGCGATTCCACCGAGATCCGCAATTTTCCGGCGATCACCTTCGAATACAAGGTTGGCGGCAAGACATTTCGCGGTTCGCGCTACAGCGTGCAGGAGAATCTGGGGAATTTTGAAGTCAAGGAGACCCTTGCACGGTTTCCCCGCGGTGCTGAGGTGACCGTGTTCTATGATCCGGCGGCTCCGAGCAAAGCCGTGATCGAGCGCACCATGCCCGAAGGCGCCTTCAAGTTCATGGTCCAGCTTTCGGCCGGACTGGTGGTCGGCGCGCTGGTGCTGGTGTTTTCCGTCGGCGGTGTGCTGGAAGCGATCGGCCCGCATCTGCCCAAGCCGCAGAACCTCGGCGCGGGAGCGCTGCTGCTGTTCATGGGTCTGTTTATCCTGCGCATGGGTTTCGCCCAGAAATCGTTGGCGGAGCAGGGGGCAAAATGGCCGATCGCGGCCGGTCGCATCGAGTCCTCGGGCCTGCAGGCGCTTCGAAGCCATTCAGGCTATCGACGCTGGCGCACCGTCTTCAAATCTCGCATCGTCTACTCCTATGGCGTCGCCGGCCAGCGCTACAGCGCCGATCGCGTGACCTTCGGCGCCACCGTGACGGCTTCGCTGCCCGGCCTCGTCGGCGGCCAGGCACGACAGTATGTCGAGGGTAGCAAGGTCGACGTCCACTATGACCCCGCCAACCCCGCCTCGGCGGTGCTCGAATGCCGGGTGCGCGGGCTGTGGTTGCTGTGGGTCTGCTCGGCAGGCTTTCTCGGTGGCGCCGCGTTTCTGGTCGGGCTGTTCTGAGGCGATGGACGCATTCAGCAGCGGACGAGGGGGCCGCTGTCGAAGCCAGGCCAGGTGAACCGCAGCGTGGCGCCGTGCCTGACGATGTGGATGACACGCGTGAACGGCTCTTCGAGCGACGGGTCAGAGCCGTAGCATTGGCTTGCCCGCACCACCCATCCGGTCGGATTTTTGCGAAATGTCGCGTGCTCGCAGCCAAACTCGGGAAGCGACAGGGCAGCCTGGTCTACAGTGAAGACGGTTTCGCGTTGGACGTCGGCCGCCGCACTGCAGTTCAGCCGGTCGCTGGACCATGCCCCGACATAGGGCGCCGCCGCCAGTGCCGGGCCGCCCGCAAATGCGGACATTGCCATCGTCATCACCAAACGCCGCATCATCTGTCTCCTGGGCCGCTGTGCTCGACCATACAGGCTGTCGCCGTGGGTACAGGATAAGTTTTCGTCCAGGAGCGGACAGACCCAGCCGTTCCGGATTTCGCTTATGCTTTTGCGCGGATGATGCGACTGTGCGGCCCAGGCAACGCTTTCCCAGAGACATCTGATGATCACCCGCACACTGGCCTTTGTTTTCCTGGGCTTGCTCGGCCCGATGCCTGCGGCCTTCGCAAAAGACTGTCTGCTGAGCCACGCCACCTATCGCGAGCCGCGCTCGGGCGCGGTCATGCAATTCCGGCCGCTCGCCAACGAGCCGGCGGCGCTGACGGCGCAGGTGTTTTCGCTGACCGTGCCCAACACCGGCACAAGCCTGCCGGCCGACATCACCTGGACCAACGGTAGGAATTCATTTCCGCTCGGCACCATCCGCCACACCTGCACAGACGACGACCGCGAAGTGGGCCTTCAGGATGGCAGCGGCCTGTGCAGGATATGGATGGGCCAAATCTATGCCCTGACCGGCGGCGGCGCCGAACAGCTGAATTCGCGCGAAACGACACCCGCGCCGAAAGGGCTGCTTTTGCCCGATTTCGGCGTGGCTTTCACCGAAGGAGCCGATTTCGCAAATGCCAATCCCGACGGCTCGGCCTGGGATGCCTTCACCTTGACAGGATGCAGCGATGAATAGCGCCATGAGATCGATCACCTGGGCCAGCGCCCTGCTTGCATCCGCGACGACAATCACCGTGGCGCGTGCGGACGAGCCGGCGCCATCGCGCCCGCCGATCGACAAATGCGTCTGGGAAAGGCTGACGGACAAAAATGTCGGGCTGGCCGCCTGGGTTCAGCGCTGCGACTTCGGCTTCCGCCAGATCCACTTCGAATTCGCCGGCAATGCGCTCGCCATCAAATACAGCGATGGCGGCGCGGCCGACCCTCTTGTCGAGTTGTATGACATCAGGTCCGGCGAAACCGGCGAGGCTGCCTTGCAACGCCTGTTCCTGCAAAAGACCGACAAGGCCGTCAGCGCCCGCTGCGTGCTGGCGCCTTACACCGAGGGCACAGTACCCGCCGGCGTCAAGCGCTACACATTCAGCCCGGACGCTGCCTACGCGAAAGAACTGAAAGCGCTAGCCGACCCCAACGAGGTTCCGGAGCCGCCCTGCGGCGACTGGGGCGAAATGCCTGACGGCATCCAGTATTTCGAGGTGCCTGCGGGTGAGGGGCGCAAGCTGCTGTTCGTCCGCATCGGCCAGGACGAGCCGTTGTTTGATGAGCAGACGCTGCGGGTGTTGTAGGCGTTACGCCGACCCTACATGTTAGAATAGCTCAATCTGAACCGGGTTAGCCTCATCCGGCTTGGAGTTATTGTCGATGATCTTCAGGATTTCCTCCCGAGATCTGGCCAAACGGAAGAGTCGATAGTTTGCAACTTTTTGATTCCGCTCGACAAAAGTCCTCAGGATGCTGCTTGCCTTCTCAATCAAGCCAATGGCTATTGTCGTCTCTGCCAACGGGATGGAAGCCCGGCGCATGAGTTCACCAATGACGAATAGCAAATGAAAGTGGCCTTCGATCAGCCATGATTCCTCAAAAGAATTTCGAGTAACCGATGCCTGCCAGGCCAGAATCTCTTTTCTGCGGCGCTCGATCACGGAATAACATTCGTGCGCCGCGATAATTATCTCGGGCGTTACTGCGTGAGGATTGAAAGCCTCTTCATATAGATCGCCAAATATATCGTTAGAGTTGGTTTTGCTCTTTGTCGGCTCGCCGCAAAGGTACGCCAGCACGAGTTGGCCTGCTCTCGCCGCATCGATCATCCTCATTCCTGGACGAGGTGCGTTCTCTCCGCGCTTCCTAACATAGAAATAGTTGTGAGGTCGAAGACACTCGACCAGTTGGCGCTGTATGTTGTCGTTTGCTCTCAAGTCGCGATTCAAGATGCGGCTTTGCGTGTTGCTTGCAAGGGCAACCCGCTCGATAAATGTACTATCGTTCGTTTCGATGATTTTCACATGAACATAGCCGTTGTCCAGGTCGGCCATGGTTCCGGTCGAAACTGCATGAATGACCGTCGCGGTTTGGCAGCCATTCACGATCTGAGGGTTTACCATCGTTATGGGATGTCTGCCATTCGCTACGGAAACTATCTGTTCGCAAACGATTGTAAGGCCGGAGTTTAAGAACCAAAAATCGCTTGCCTGCCCGGACAGCAATGTTTCCCGGATTTCCCTATTGACCTCATTGTCCAAGCCAAGAAAATATCGAACGTTTTGCCAGATTAATCGCTCATCGAATACTTCATTTTCTGCGCTGAGAAACTGCGTCAGTTCCTTCAACGAGACCTTCAGCATGACCGCCCGCTTGTTGGCTTCTTTTACACCGAACGCGGCATCATCTGACGGAACAATCTTCTTTTTGAACCGAGGCTTAGTGGCCTTTACGACCCCGTGAGATAGCTCGAACAACCCATATTCGAACAGCGCAATTTCGTGACGGCTCAGAGCTTCAACTAGTCGGTTGTGAGCATCTTTTTGAAGCGTGGCCTGGTTTGAAAAGAGATGAACCGAAATCCGATAGCTTTCTTCCGCAAAAATATCCCATATCTCCCTAACTTTTGCAGCTAGAGGGCCGTTGCATGTTTTGAGCATATCCTCGCGGTTAAGAACGAGGTCTTCAACAAAAGAGATTATTTTATCAATTTCGTCGCCAGGGAAATTCTTCCGAGAATTCTTATATGAGACAACCGTCTTGCATGACCCGATATTTATTACACGATTGTCGTGATCGATATAGACAATATCGATGCCGCGGTCATCAAAGCCGTCAACAATATACTCGTCGACTTCTGGTTGAGGTAGCCCAAAGACAGTTTCTAAGGCAAGTCTAGTAAATGCATCGCTGCGCGAGACGCTGGCGCTCTCACGTTCCCGTATACCGCTTTCAACGACGCCGAAATCTAGGATTGTCGGCGTCGTTGCATTTACGACTTTTGGGCTCAATCAAATCCCCTCAGCTGCACCCGCTCGTCGCACCACAAGTATCGCACTTCTCGCAAGTCCCGTTCCGCACCATCGTGAAGTTCTGGCACTCGGAGCAGGAATTGCCGGTGTAGCCCTGGAGCAGTGACCTGGCGCGGCGGTCGTTGGCGAGTTTCTTGGCCTCGGCCGCCTCAACGGCCGCGGCGTCGGTGAACAATCCCGCCGTGGCGTCGGAAGCAACACCTGCCGCTTCTTCGAAGGCGATGTCCTCGGCCAGATCCTTCGCCCGCTCCTCATAGTCGCGCTTGTAGGCGACCGCTTCGTCGCTGGCCGGTTTCAGGGCCAGCACGTTGGAGCCGGAGAAGGCTGTTGGCACTGATCGGGCAGGGGCGCCCGAGGGAGCTGCAAAGCCTTTCGGATCATTGCCGCTGACGCGCGACACCAGCTTCACCGGCGAGGCGCCACGGGTCAGGCCCTTGGAGACCGCATCCGTCTTGCCTTCGCTGATGCCACGGCCAAGCGCGGTGTTGGAAAAGTCCGACTGGTCGACATGGGCGAGGTCGTTGCGGCCGAGATAGGAGATCGCCAGTTCGCGGAACACGTAGTCGAGGATCGACGTCGCGCTCTTGATGGCATCGTTGCCCTGCACCATGCCGGCCGGCTCGAATTTGGTGAAGGTGAAGGCGTGCACATATTCGTCGAGCGGCACGCCGTATTGCAGGCCGAGCGAGATGGCGATGGCGAAGTTGTTGAGAAGGCCACGCAGCGTCGCGCCTTCCTTGTTCATGTCGATGAAGATCTCGCCGAGACGGCCATCGTCATATTCGCCGGTGCGCAGGAAGATGGTGTTGCCACCGATCTTGGCCTTCTGCGTGTAGCCCTTGCGGCGGCCGGGCAGCTTTTCCTGCTCGCGCGACACGCGCTCGATGATGCGCTCGACGATCCGCTCGGTGATCTGCGCCGCGCGTGCCGCCGCCGGTGCGGCGATCAGTTGCTCGAGGGCTTCGTCCTCGTCGTCCTCGCCATCGGCGAGCAGCGAGGAATTGAGCGGCTGCGATAGCTTCGAGCCGTCGCGGTAGAGCGCGTTGGCCTTCAGCGCCAGCTTCCACGACAGCATGTAGGCGCCCTTGGCGTCTTCCACCGTGGCATCGTTGGGCATGTTGATGGTCTTGGAGATGGCGCCGGAGATGAAGGGCTGTGCGGCCGCCATCATCTGGATGTGGCTGTTGATCGACAGCGAGCGCTTGCCGATCTTGCCGCACGGGCTGGCGCAGTCGAACACGGCCAGGTGTTCGGCCTTGAGGAAGGGCGCGCCTTCCAGCGTCATCGCACCGCAGACATGGATGTTCGCGGCCTCGATGTCCTTCCTGGAGAAGCCGAGCGCCGGCAGGATCTCGAACGAGAAGTCGTTGAGCTGCTCGTCGGTGAAGCCAAACGTCTCCTTCACCCAGTCGGCGCCGAGCGTCCACTGGTTGAAGACGAACTTGATGTCGAAGGCCGACTTCAAGGCTGCATTGAGCGCCGCGATCTTGTCGTCGGTGAAACCCTTGGCCTTGAGCGCGCCGGGGTTGATTGCCGGCGCCTGGTTGAGGTTGCCGTGGCCGACCGCATAAGCCTCCATCTCGCCGATCTGGGCTTCGGAGTAGCCGAGCGTGCGCAGCGCTTCCGGCACGGCGCGGTTGATGATCTTGAAGTAGCCGCCGCCGGCGAGCTTCTTGAACTTCACCAGGGCGAAGTCGGGCTCGATGCCGGTGGTGTCGCAATCCATGACCAGGCCGATCGTGCCGGTCGGCGCGATCACGGTTGCCTGCGCATTGCGGTAGCCATGCTCCTCGCCAAGCTCGATGGCGCGGTCCCAGGCAGCCTTGGCGTGGGTGGCAAGGTCCTGCTGCTTCAGGTCGGAAGCGACCAGCGGCACCGGGTTGACGGCGAGCTTCTCATAGCCCTGCTTCTCGCCATAGGCGGCACGGCGATGGTTGCGCATGACGCGCAGCATGTTCTGCGCATTGCGGTCGTAGTCGGCGAAGGCGCCGAGCTCGGAAGCCATCTCGGCCGAAGTGGCGTAGGCGACGCCGGTCATGATGGCGGTGAGTGCGGCGCAGATCGCGCGGCCTTCGTCGGAGTCATAGGGAATGCCAGACGTCATCAGCAGGCCGCCAATGTTGGCATAGCCGAGGCCGAGCGTGCGGTATTCGTAGGACTGCTTGGCGATCTCCTTCGATGGGAACTGCGCCATCATGACCGAGATTTCGAGAACGACGGTCCACAGCCGCACCGTGTGCTCGTAGGCAGCGATGTCGATGGTGCCATCCGCGTTGCGGTAGGGCAGCAGGTTGATCGAGGCGAGGTTGCAGGCCGTGTCGTCGAGGAACATGTATTCCGAGCACGGGTTGGACGCCCGGATCGCACCGGCGGAAGCGCAGGTGTGCCAGTCGTTCATCGTCGTGTTGAAGTGCAGGCCCGGATCGGCCGAAGCCCAGGCGGCGTAACCGATCTTTTCCCAGAGGTCGCGAGCCTTCAGCGTCTTCAATACCTTGCCGTCCTTGCGGGCGGTCAGGTGCCAGTCGGCATCGTCCTCGACGGCGCGCAGGAAATTGTCCTTCAGCGACACCGAATTGTTGGAGTTCTGGCCCGAAACGGTCAGGTAGGCATCCGAATCCCAGTCGGTGTCGTAGGTCTTGAACGACATCGACGAATAGCCCTGCTTGGCGAACTGGATGACGCGGTAGATGTAGTTCTCCGGCACGGCGGACTTCTTGGCCGCCTTGATCTCGCGCTTCAGCGCGGTGTTGATGGCCGGATCGAAGCAGTCGTCGCCATTGCCTTCGCAGTTGACGCAGGCCTTCATGATCGCTTCGAGATGCTTCTTGACGATCTTCGAGCCGGTCACCAGCGAGGCGACCTTCTGCTCTTCATTGACCTTCCAGTCGATGAATTCCTCGATATCGGGGTGGTCGGCGTCGACGATGACCATTTTCGCGGCGCGGCGCGTCGTGCCGCCCGACTTGATGGCGCCCGCCGCGCGGTCGCCGATCTTGAGGAAGCTCATCAGACCGGACGAGCGGCCGCCGCCCGACAGCTTTTCGCCTTCGCCGCGCAGCAGCGAGAAGTTGGAGCCGGTGCCGGAGCCGTATTTGAACAGGCGCGCTTCACGCACCCACAGGTCCATGATGCCGCCCTCGTTGACGAGGTCGTCCTGCACGCCCTGGATGAAGCAGGCATGCGGCTGCGGATGCTCGTAGGAGGACTTCGACTTGGTCAGCTTGCCGGTGAACGGGTCGACATAGAAGTGGCCCTGGCTGGGGCCGTCGATGCCATAGGCCCAATGCAGGCCGGTGTTGAACCATTGCGGCGAATTCGGCGCCACGCGCTGGGTGGCCAGCATATAGGCAAGCTCGTCACGGAAGGCGCGCGCGTCTTCCTCCGACGCCTTGAAGTAGCCGCCCTTCCAGCCCCAATAGGTCCAGGTGCCGGCCAACCGATCGAAGACCTGGCGGGCGTCGATCTCGGAGCCGTAGCGCTCGGCTTCCGGCAGCTTTGCCAGTTCGGCCTCATCGGCGACGGAGCGCCACAGGAAGGAGGGGACGTCGTTCTCCTCGATCTTCTTCAGGCGCGCGGGGACACCGGCCTTGCGGAAATACTTCTGCGCCAGGATGTCGGCGGCAACCTGGGAGAACTGCGCCGGCACGTCGATATTGTCCAAGCGGAACACCACCGAACCATCCGGATTCTTGATCTCCGAAAGCGCCTTGCGGAATTCGATCTCCGCGTAGGCAGATTGTCCTGGCTTGGTGAAACGACGCTCGATGCGCATTGGTCCGGTCCCTTTTGTCTATATATAGCGCTTTTCCCCAGGGATTTCTGCCCCCAATGCGAAACGCGCATGTCCGCCGTCTGCCGGCGTTCGAAAACGGCCGGCTCTCCATTTTGCAGTCTCCACCGGCCCTGCTGGTCAAACTCCTTGCGAAGTGCATGTCCAACGCGCCGACGAACCCGCGGGTCCCTCAAAACTGATTTTTTCCGATTCCCTCGCTCGAGGGAAATTCACACTATCTAGCGTCGAACCTACCTGCAAACACTAAATATAGTATTAACAGACAATTTATTCCAGTCCGACAATTGTCCCTATCGTCCCCAACCACCCCACAATCCCAACGCTTCCGCCGGCCTCGTAAACAGGCGGAAATGCGGGCAAAAACGCACATAATCCGGGAAAAAGACCGGGCTCAGAACTTTCCGGTCGCACTCTCAACAGGAGCGCATGGCCTATAAAAGGCGACTCGTTTTGCGCCGTCAAGGATTCGTTTGCGTAGCTTTTGTGACCCCAACATCTTGTGTGTCACATATGTGGATAACGGGGATAGAAAGCCGGCTGAGCGGAATTCGCTTTGGCATGATCGCAAGCCGCCGTTTGCCCTTGAGCAAGCCACCGTTTGCCCTTGGGCAAGCCGCCGTTTGCCCTGGATTGCCGCCATCTGCGCTGGCCACAGAGGTCCAATTCCATGGCGATACGTCAATCTGCCGGTGAAATGGGCGATCGGTCGGGAATGGCGGCGCAAATCGATTCCCGGATTCGGACGACGAGGCAACCCGGGGAGAAAAAACTTGACGTTGCGAAGGGCTGATGCATCTACTAGTCCGTAACTAAGATATAAATTCCATAAATATGGAATAGATGCGAAGGGAACCAAGATGAAGCGCTTTTTCCAAATCGCAGCTTCGCTCGCCGCGCTTATGCTGCCGGCGACGGGCAATGTCTGGGCCGAGCCCGCCAAGGGCGGCGTCATCGATGTGGCCACGATCGGCGAACCGCCAACGCTCGATCCAATGGCGTCGACCGCCGATCTCGTCGGCATCGTCACGCAGCACATCTACGAAACGCTTTACACCTTCGACAAGGATTGGGGCATCACGCCGCTTCTCGCCGCCGACATGCCGCAGATTTCACCTGACGGGCTCGTCTACACCATCAAGCTCAGAACCGGCGTGAAGTTCCATGACGGCAGCGATATGAACTCGGCCGACGTCGTCGCGTCGCTGCAGCGCTGGATGAAAATCGCCACGCGCGGCAAGCAGGCCGCCGAGGTCATCGCGTCGGTGGATGCGGTCGACGACGGCACGGTCAAGATCACGCTCAAGAAGCCATTCGCGCCACTGCTGGCGCTGTTGTCGCTCAACAACGCCGCCGCCATCATCATTCCCTCCGAGAATGCAGGGCAGGACCCGCTGACCAGTTTTGTCGGCACCGGCCCCTATATGCTGAAGGACCGCAAGCCCGACCAGTTCATCCAGCTTGCCCGCTTCGACGGCTACAAGTCGCGCGATGGCGAGCCAAACGGTTATGGCGGTGCCAGAAAGCAATATCTCGACGAAATCCGTTTCGTGCCGGTCCCCGATGCCAACACCCGCGTCGAGGGTGCGGTTGCCGGCCAGTTCGCCTATGCCGATTCATTGCCCGTGGAATCGTTCGACAAGATTTCCGGCGGCAAGACCGCGCCCGTCATCCTGAAACCCTTCGGCTGGCCGGTTTTCGTCCTCAACACCAAGCAGGGACTGAACGCCGACATCCGCATCCGCAAGGCGATCCAGGCGGCACTGGCGCCCAACGACATGCTGCTTGCCGCCTTCGGGTCGAAGGATTTCTTCGCCGCCGACGGAGCGCTCTATCCCGAAGGCTATGCCTGGCACACCGAGGCCGGCGTCGAAGCCTACAAGCCCGACGGCGACACCGAGGGCGCCGCCGCACTGCTGAAAGAGGCCGGTTACGACGGCAAGCCGTTGCGTATCCTCACCAGCCGCCAGTACGAATTCCACTACAAGATGGCGCAGGTTGCCGCGGAGTATCTCAAGGCCGCCGGTTTCCAGGTCCAGCTCGACGTGGTCGAATGGGCGACATTGACCAAGAACCGCACCGATCCGGCGCTCTGGGACATCTACATCACCCACAGCCCGTTCCTGCCTGAGCCCTCGCTGACCGGCATCATGTCGGATTCCTCGCCGGGCTGGTGGGTTTCCGACCGCAAGCACCAGGTGCTGGGTGCCTTCAATGCCGAGTCCGATCCGGCCAAGCGCGTCGCGCTGTTCGCCGACGTGCAAAAGGCGGTCTTCGACGAGGTTCCGGCGGTCAAGATCGGCGACTTCAACGCATTGGCCGCCCAGGCGCCGACGCTCAAGGGCGTGACCCCGGCGCCATGGCCGTATTTCTGGAACGCCTATCTGGAAGGCAAGTAGTTCCTCCCGCAACCGGGCGCCGGCCAGACTTTTGCCGGCGCTCGACAAGACCGTTTCGATGGATTGTGGAAGGGACAGGCTGAACCGATGCTGCGCTCGATCCTCAACAGACTTTTCGGCATGATCGTCGTCATGGCGCTGGTGGTCACCATCGTCTTCGTCATCGTGCGCGTGACACCAGGCGATCCGGCAGCGGTGATGCTCGGCCCCGACGCGTCGGCCGCCGACATCGCAGCACTTCGCTCCAGGCTCGGGCTCGACGGCTCGATTCTCGAACAGTTCGGACGCTATGTGCTTGGCGTGGTGCAAGGAGATTTCGGTCAGTCGATCTTCCTTGGCGAGCCGGTCACATCAGCACTTGCGCAGCGTGCCGAGCCGACCTTCTTCCTCACCGTGTTCTCGCTGCTGATCGCGACGCTGATCGCCTTGCCGGTCGGCATACTGGCCGCCTACAAGCGTGGTTCGGTCTTCGATCAGGCAACGACCACCATCGCCATGTTCGCGGCCAGCGTGCCGAGCTTCTGGCTGGGGCTGCTGTTCATCCAGTTCTTCGCCGTAAAACTCGGCTGGTTCGACACGTCAGGCTATGGCGGGCCGGGCGCATCCTTTGCCGACAGGCTGAACCATCTCGTATTGCCGGCGCTGGCGCTCGGCCTCGTCTCTTCGGCGCTGATCACGCGCTTCACCCGCGCCTCGATGCTCGACGTGCTCAACGACGACTATGTGCGCACCGCACGCTCCAAGGGCATGAGCGAATGGCGCGTGGTGCTGAAGCATGCCTTCAAGAATGCGCTGATCCCCATCCTCACCGTCATCGGCCTGACCGCAGCCCTACTCATTTCCGGAGCGGTGGTGACCGAGACGGTGTTCGGCTTGCCAGGCGTCGGCAGCCTCGTCGTCTCGGCGGTGCTGAGACGCGACTATCCCGTCATCCAGGGCGCGCTGCTGGTCATTGCCGGGCTTTACGTGCTGGTCAATTTCGCCATCGACATGCTGTATCTCGCGGTCGATCCCAGGGTTCGCTACTGATGGCCGCGATCTCGATCCCGCTCCGCTCCGAGCCCAACATCCTTTCACGGCTGCTGGGCCGGCCGACATCGGCCGCCGGCATCGCCGTGCTGGTGATCATCGTGCTGGCTGCGATCCTGGCGCCCGTCATCGCTCCCTACGCGCCGTCAAAGCTCTCCATCGCCAGCCGGCTGCACCCGCCGAGCCTCGACCATCTGTTCGGCACCGACGATCTCGGCCGCGATGTCTTCACCCGCATGCTCTATGCCGCGCGCACCTCGCTCAGCGTCGGCTTCGCCGTGGTTATTTTTTCGTCGATCATCGGCACCATCCTCGGGCTGACATCGGGCTACTTTAAGCGGCTCGATGCGCCGGTCTCGCGGCTGATCGATGCGATGATGGCATTCCCGGATATCCTGCTCGCCATCGCGCTGGTGGCAGCACTCGGCGCGACCGCGGTCAATGTGGTCATCGCGCTCGGCATCGTCTATGCGCCCCGGCTTGCGCGCGTCGTGCGGGCCTCGACACTGGTCATCCGCGAACTTCCCTATGTCGAGGCGGCGCGCGCGCTGGGCGTGCCGACGCCAATCATCCTGATCCGCCACGTGCTGCGCAACGTCACCTCGCCGCTCTTGGTGCAGGGCACCTTCATCTTCGCCAACGCCATCCTGGCGGAAGCCGGCCTATCCTTCCTCGGCGTCGGCATTTCGCCCGACATTCCGACCTGGGGCACCATGATCGCCACCGGTCGCCAATACATGGATCAGGCGCCCTGGGTCATGATGTTTCCAGGTGCCGCCATCGTCGTCACGGTGCTGTCGCTGCAGCTCGTCGGCGATGGACTGCGCGATCTTCTCGACCCCCGTCTGGCAAAGGATATCTGATGTTCGGCAATCGTTTCCAAAAGGCCGACCGGCCGCTGCTCATCAAGGGCGCCAGACCCGTCGGGTTCGGCGGCGGCTTCGATCAGCCGATCGACGTGCTGGTCGACGAGCAGGGCCGCATCGCCGAGACCGCGTCAGCGATTGCAGCGGGCGAGGGCGTCAACACAGTCGATGCCAAGGGTGCGTTTCTGTCACCCGGCTGGACCGATCTCCATGTCCATGTCTGGTATGGCGGCACGGATATCTCGCTGCGCCCTGAACAATGTGGCGCGGCCCGTGGCGTGACCACGATGGTCGATGCCGGCTCGGCCGGCGAGGCCAATTTCCACGGCTTTCGTGAATTCATCATCGAACCTGCCAAGGAGAACGTCTACGCCTTCCTGAACATCGGTTCGATCGGCCTCGTCGCCTGCAACCGCGTCAGCGAGCTGATCGACATGCGTTCGATCGATTTCGACCGCGTCATCGCCACGGTCGAGGCCAACCGCGACGTCATCGTTGGCCTGAAAGTCCGCGCCAGCCATGTCATAACAGGCGGCTGGGATCTGACGCCCGTCCGGTTGGCCAAGAAACTCAGCCGCATCCTCAAGCTGCCCATTATGGTGCATGTCGGCGAGCCGCCGCCGCTCTACGACGACGTGCTCGGCCTTTTGACCGAAGGCGACATCGTCACCCATTGCTTCAACGGCAAGGCCGGCGGCTCGATCATCGAGGACGACGATCTCTACCTGCTGGCCGAACAGGCGGCGGCGCGAGGCATCGTGCTCGATGTCGGTCACGGCGGCGCGTCCTTCTCCTTCGATGTCGCCAAGGCGGCCCTCGAGCGCGGCCTGCCGCCGGCAACGATCTCGACCGATCTCCACAACCGCTCGCTGGATACGTCGGTCTGGGACATGGCCACCACCATGTCCAAGCTGTTGTCGCTCGGCATGAAATTCGAGGATGTGGTGGCGGCCTCGACCACCGCGCCGCGCCGCGCCATCCGCCTGCCGACCGACGGCTTGCTGGATAAAGGCAAGGCGGCGGAGTTCACGCTGTTCGATGTTGTCGACGCCGATCTGACCGTGCGCGATTCCCAAGGCGTGCCGAGCACACTGCACCGGCTGTTTGAACCGCGTCATGCCATTCTGGGCGCCCACGCCGTTGCAGCTCATCGCCATATGCCCAGGCAAGGCGAGGGCGGTCCCCACGCCTGTCCGCATTGCGGGTGGAAGTCGTGACAGAGCCGTTCGCCAGCGACGTCATCCTGTCGGTTCGCGATCTGCGGACGTGGTTCGTGACGCGCCGGCTGACGGCCAAGGCGGTGGATGGCGTGACCTTCGATCTGAAGCGCGGCAAGACACTCGCGGTGGTCGGCGAATCCGGCTCGGGAAAATCCGTCACCAGCCTCTCCATCATGGGGCTTCTGTCGCGGCCGGGTGCGATTGCCGGCGGCAGCATCCTGTTTCGCGACAGGCAAGAGCGCGTCCACGATCTTGCCGGCTTCAGCCAGAAGCAGTTTCGGAAAATGCGCGGCTCGGAGATCGCGATGATCTTCCAGGAGCCGATGACCAGCCTCAACCCGCTGTTCACGGTCGGCGACCAAATCGGCGAGATGATCGCGTTGCATGAGCCGGTCGATCGTCGCGAAGCGCGCAAGCGCGCGCTCGCCATGCTGAAGCATGTCGAAATCCCCGACGCCGAATCGCGTCTGGACGACTATCCGCACCAGATGTCCGGCGGCATGCGCCAGCGCGTCATGATCGCCATGGCGCTGTCGTGCAGCCCGTCTCTGCTGATCGCCGATGAGCCGACCACAGCGCTCGACGTCACCATCCAGGCGCAGATCCTCGACCTTCTGCGCCGGCTGCAGGCCGAGATGGGTATGTCGATCCTGTTCATCACCCACAATCTCGGTGTCGTCGCCGAAATCGCCCATGATGTGGTTGTCATGTATGGCGGCCGCGTCGTCGAACAGGCGCCGGTCAACGATCTGTTCGCGCATCAGCGCCATCCCTACACCAGGGGCCTGCTGGCCTGCACGCCGAACGCCGCCCGCGACATCGACGCCGCCGGCGAGCGCCGTGCGCTCTATTCGATCCCTGGCAGCGTGCCGCCGATCACCAATCTGCCGCCAGGTTGTGCCTTCGAGCCGCGCTGCGATTTCGCCATAGCGCCGTGTCGGGCAGCACCGCCCGCACTCGTGCCGGCAGGCCCGCACGGTGCTTCCCGCTGCATCAGGAGCGCCGAGCTATGAGCGCGCTTGTCCAAACCGTCGAGGCGCAGCCGCTGCTCAGCGTGCAGGGCCTGACCAAGCATTTTCCAGCGCGCAACGGCCGCATCGTGCATGCGGTCGAGGATGTCAGTTTTGATGTCCAACGCGGCTCGACCGTAGGCCTTGTCGGCGAGTCCGGTTCGGGCAAGACCACCGCCGGCCGGGCCTTGCTGCGGCTGGTTGAACCGACGGGCGGCAAGGCGCTGTTCGACGGCGTCGACCTGTTCTCACTGTCGTCGCGCGACATGCGCGCCTATCGGCAGAAGTTGCAGATCGTCTTCCAGGATCCGTTTTCCAGCCTCAATCCCCGTATGCGGGTCGCCGCTATCATCGGCGAGGCGCTTGACGCGCGCGGCTTTCCCCGCGGCAAAAAGCGGGCGGAGCGGGTCGCCGAGCTGCTGACGCTGGTCGGGCTGTCGCCGGACCACGCCAGCCGCTATCCGCACGAATTCTCCGGCGGCCAGCGCCAGCGCATCGGCATCGCGCGCGCGCTCGCCGTCGAGCCGCAATTCATCGTCGCCGACGAACCGGTTTCGGCGCTCGATGTCTCGGTGCAGGCACAGGTGCTCAATCTGTTTGGCGACCTGCAGAAAAAGCTTGGCCTGACGCTGCTGTTCATCGCCCATGATCTCTCGGTGGTCGAATATCTTTGCGACGAGGTGGTGGTCATGTATCTCGGTCGCGTCATGGAGCGCGGCCCGAGCCGCCTTGTCTATGCCGCGCCACGCCACCCCTACACGAAAGCCCTGCTGGCGACGGCGCCCGTGCCGGACCCGACGCGGCGCCGCTCGCACATACCTTTGCATGGCGACATCCCGAGCCCGATCGATCCGCCTTCCGGCTGCGTCTTCCGCACCCGCTGTCCGGAAGCGATCGCGGCCTGCGCTGAAACCGTGCCGCCGGTCGAGCCTGTCGGCGGCGGACATCACGTGGCATGCATCCGCCACAATGAAAAAATGTCTGACTGGAGTTTGAAATGACCTTTTCCGAGCTGTTCAAGCATCCGGACAGCACGCCCTACAGCCGGCTTTCGGCGCTTGGCATAACGCTGCCCGAGGCGCCGTCGCCAATCGCCAATTTTGTCACCCACGTCCAGGAGGGAAAGCTGCTGTTCCTGTCCGGCCAGGGACCGAGCGAAGCCGATGGCCGGCTCCATACCGGCAAGGTCGGCGCCGACGTCACCATTGACGAGGCCTATGCCCATGCCCGGCTGACGGGCATCAACCTGATCGCCGTCATGCACACGGCCCTGGGCGACTTGCGCCGTGTGCGGCGTGTGGTCAAGCTGTTCGGCATGGTCAACGCGACACCCGACTTTGCCGACCATCCGGCTGTCATCAATGGCTGTTCGGACCTGCTTATCGATGTTTTCCAGGAAGCCGGTATCCACGCGCGTTCAGCGGTAGGCCATGGCTCCTTGCCCGGCCGCATCACCGTCGAGATCGAAGCCGTCATAGCGATCGACTGAGGACAGGACATGACCAAGCACAACAGACCCGACAACATCCGCCGCCAGCTGGGCTTGAGGCCCGTCATCAACGTGTCCGGCACGATGACCTCGCTTGGTGCCTCCATCGTCGTCCCGCAAGCGGTCGAGGCCGTCTCCGCCATCCTCGGCGAATTCGTCGAAATGGGCGACCTGCATCGGCGTGCCAGTGCCGCCATTGCGCAATTGACCGGCGCCGAAGCCGGCTTCATCACGGCTTCCTGTTCGGCGGCGATCAGTCTTGCCGTGGCTGCCTGCATGACCGGGCCTAACCTCTGGGCGATCGAGCGGCTGCCCGACACATCAGGCCTGAAAGACGAGGTGCTGATCCAGTCCGGGCACATGATCTCCTATGGTGCGCCGGTGGAACAGGCGATCCGGCTGACCGGCGCCAAGGTCGTCCCGGTTGGCCAGGCGACCAGCGCTTCGGCCTATCATCTGGCTGGTGCCATCACCGATCGCACCGCGGCGGCGGTCTTTGTCGTTTCGCATCATGTGGTCGACTATGCCCAGATACCGCTGGCGATCTTTGCCGAGGTTGCGCACGCGCGTGGCGTGCCTGTCATCGTCGATGCGGCGTCGGAATATGATCTCACCGGCTTTCTCGCAGCCGGCGCCGATCTCGTCCTTTATTCCGGCCACAAATTCCTTGGCGGTCCGACCTCCGGCATCGTTGCAGGGCCGAAGGAAAGGGTTCGCAACGTCTACCTGCAGAACCGCGGCATCGGCCGTGGCATGAAGGTGGGCAAGGAGGGCATCGTCGGGGCGCTCGCGGCACTTCAGGCCTGGAAGGTGCGTGACCATGACGCCATTCGTGCCCGCGAACGCAGGGCGCTCGATTGCTGGATAGAGACGCTTGAAGGGCGGGCTGGCGTCAATGTCAGCATCGAGCCCGATCCGACCAACAACCCGCTCGACCGCCTGAAGCTTACGATCGATCCGGCACAGGCCCGCATCACCGCATGGGATCTCGCCGATCGTCTGGCCGCCGGCGACCGGCCGGTGATCGTGCGCGACCACGAAGTCGAGCATGGCTATTTCCTTCTCGACCCCTGCAACCTTCATCCGGACGAAGAGTTCGTCGTGGCTGCCCGGCTTGGCGAGGAACTCGATATTGCGCGCAAGTCGAATGAAATCATCGCGACGCCTTTCAACGAGCGCGTCCTCGCCAGCGAGGCGGCAATCCTCAACTGGCCGGATTGACTGCCGCCATGCTACTGCCCTGTGACAACCATGCGCGATGAACCCCGAGGCCTCATGGCAACGACGACAACCGATCGAGACCTGAGCAGCACCAAGGTCGCTACAGAGCCGCGCCGGTCGCGTACCAGCGGCATTGACCGTGCGTTGCAAATTCTGGATTGCCTGCAGCGGCAGGGACGGCCTGCAACCGCCTATGAGATCGCGCGCGATATCGGCGCACCGCTGTCGACCATCTATGTCATTGTCGACGACATGGTCGAGAAGGAGCTTCTGGACCGCAAGGATGGCGGCCTGTTGTGGCTCGGGCCGCGGCTATATCAATATGGCTTGACCTATGCCCGCACCCTCGACCTGCTCAACGTTGCGGTGCAGGAAATGCATGAACTGGCCCAGAATTCGAAAGAGACCGTCCAGATATGTGGTCGCGATGGCGACCACATGGTCGTCTTCGCCATGGAAGAGGGCAAGGATCATTTCCAGGTGACGTCGCGCGTCGGCACGCGCACGCCGCTCAACTGGACCGCCTCGGGCCGGCTGTTAGTCGGTCATTTGCCGGAAGCCGAGCGTCTGGAGATATTCGCCCGCTCGGCGACGGCCTCGCCGACGGGGCGCGCCGAAACCGACAAGAATGTGCTTGCCAAGGCATCCGCAGCGACGCTGGCGCAGGGGCTGTCGATCCAGGCCGGCGAATCCGATTTTTCAGTCGCCTGTATCGCCGCTCCGATCCGCGACAATCTGGGAGCCTGTCGCGCGACGATCTCGATCGTCGTTCCCGATCTGAAGCTGAAACAAAAGAACCCGGACCTGGCTGCGCTGGTCAAACTGAGCGCGGGGCGTATTGAAACGCGTCTGGGTTGGCGGAACGGCCAGCCATAGCCGCTAGCTTGATGTTTTTCGAGATTGGCTGGTGGTCGGCTTGCCAACCCCAGGTCCCGGCAGGATCAGCCGTAATGCAGCCGGGGTTTTGGCTCGGTGCTGGTGAACTGCACCCCGATACGGTCGTTGTGCCGCCAGCGGACCTCGCACCGATAGGCAATGCCGTCGAGCGGCACATAGAGAAGAAAGTGATCTGGAACCCGGGCTTCGAGCGGTATCTTCAGTTCGGCGCCACTTTCGTGCTGATTGCGCAGCGTGCAACCGACTTCCGAATTCGAAATTCCGGTAATGATTGACCCGCCCTTGAGCACACGCGGACGATGCTCGCGCTGGGGCTCGTCGGACACGTTCGGAATCGGATTTGCAGGGTTCGACATCGCTGAAAAATACCAGAGCTGCCGAATCCTACCTTTGATTCCTTAGCAAAGCATTCACGTTGATGCGCAAATGCGTATCGTGCCTTGCAAGCCGAACTGGTTTACAACTTGGGCGCGCGGTGCGGCCATCCAATGTCCCGTTTAGGGAAAGCTGTGCGGGTCGGCGCAGAAATAGGCGATAATCTGGCAAAGATCAGGTTCGTTGATCATGTGCACCGCTTCGCTGGAACTGACCCATTTGCGGGTGCGGGAGTGTTTTTCCTTCCAGCGGTCGGCGATCTTGTCGACGTGCAGCGGGAACACCAGGACCTCGCACGGCACTTCTTCGCCGGAAGCCAGTACCTTGGCGTAGAAGTAACGGCCGGCTTCGAGATGAGAGACACTGCCGCGCAGCCCGGCTTCCTCGCCGGCCTCGCGCGCCGCGGCCTCGCAGAGCGGCTCCCTGGCCTCTGGCCAGCCCTTGGGCAAAACCCAGCGACCGGTATCGCGACTGGTGATCAGCATGATCTCGACGCCGTTCCCGGTATCGCGCCAGGGCAGGGCGGCAACCTGTAGGCGACAGGGTGCGGTGCCGAAGAGTCGCCGGACCCTTTCGACCAGATGGTTGTGCGTCGTTGGCCTCGTCAACATCGGAGAAGCTAGCCCCAGCCTCCAGAATCGTTTGCCGCCTCATGAATCTTACGGCTAATTGTCGGCAATAAAAGTAAAAAATTTCACTCGTCTGGCCGATTTCCACCAATAGACGTCGATTTCGCAAAATATCTGGCCTGCCAGGCCCGTTTGCGAAAGCAAATCATGCCCGGTGCAAGCTGCTGGTATGTAACAGGCAGGTTGTGGCGAATCAGCCGGCGTGGTCGTCGGCGATCGGCTTCTGGTATGTGAAGCCCATGTCCCACGGGAAATAGATCCAGGTGTCCTGGCTGACTTCAGTGACGAAAGTATCGACCAGCGGCCGGCCTTTCGGCTTGGCGTAGACGGTGGCGAAATGCGCCTTGGGCATCATCGCGCGCACGATGCCCGCTGTCTTGCCGGTGTCGGTCAGGTCGTCGATGATCAGCACGCCGGCGCCGTCTTCGGCGAGCAGGGCTGGGGTGATCTCTTTGAGGACCTGCAGCTGCCCCTGGCTGGTATAGTCGTGATAGGAGGCGACGCAGACGGTTTCGATGACGCGGATGCCAAGCTCACGCGAGATGATCGCGGCGGGGACCAGCCCGCCTCGCGTGATGCAGACGATCGCTTTCCACTGCCCCTTGTTGGCGCCGGCCAGCCGCCAGGCGAGCGCGCGGGCGTCACGATGGAACTGGTCCCAGGAGACCGGAAAGGCTTTTTCGGGAAGGGACATGTCGCGCACTCCGCAGCACGCGGGGATCGCGCGCAAGAAAACAGGGGAATGCGCGCGGAATTAGCCGGAAAGCCCCTGTCTTGGCAAGAGCAGGGGCCTTGGCAAGGGCAGGCCTCAGAGATCGCTGTGGACTTAAAGCGTGTCGCGTCGAAACGGATTCATGCGACGCGCCTCAAGTCTCTGCTTGCATGCATGTCGTTGTCTCAAAACCGGAGCCATTTTTTGAGCGACAGGCATCAGCGCGACAGGAAGGCTGCCACCGGCGCGGTGCGCAGCACCGTGCGCGTCACGCCGCCGAACAGAAGCTGGCGCAGCCATGAGTGGCTGTAGGCGCCGAGCACCAGCAGGTCGGCGCCGGTCTCCGCGATCCTGGTCTGGATGATGTCATCGATCGAATTGCCGCCCGAACGCTGCACCGAGACGCTCACGGTGGCGCCGTGGCGCGATAGCGCGGACGCGATTTCGGCCCCGGCGGCCTCTGGGCTGTCGTCGAGCGTTTCAGGGGGGTCGATGACCAATATGTCGGTCTTCTCGGCTTCGATGATGAAGGGCAGCGCGTCGAAGGCGGCGCGCGCCGCTTCCTTGCTGCCGTTCCAGGCGAGCAGCACGTGTTTGAAGGTGGTGACCAGCGGACCCGCATGCGGCACCACCAGCACCGGCCGGCCGGCGTCATAGACCAGCGTGTCGACATCCGCGCTCGGGTCACCGCCCGTTTCGCGCTGCGCCGCTATGATCAGGTCGGCGGCCCGCACGCTTGAAATCCCGGTCAGCGCACTGTCGCCCGAAAAACTCTCCAGGCTTCGCCACTCGAAGGATAGACCGGAATTCTCGATATGCCTGAGAAACACGGCCTGCAGCTTTTCGGCCCGCTCCCGGTTCATGTCGGCCGAAACCTGCAGGAACTCGGTGTCCGGAAAGCCTGTGGCAGAGGTGTAGGGCACGGGAAGCGTTTCGGCGTGGATGCCGATCAGATGGCTCTGGAACCGGGTGGCGAGCGGAATGGCACAGTCGAGCACCCGCTCCGCGTCCTGCTCGTTCTGCAGAATGGCGACGATGGTTTTGAATCGCATGATGATCCCTCAGTCTACGAGCTATCGAACTCGCGCCGAGGAAACGTTGCAGCGTCGTGCTTGGTTCCGGTCTGGACCGGATCAGCCGGGATTGTTGGCGAACCCGGTGACCATTGCCTCGACATCGGCGCGGGCGGCGTCCAGCGCCTCCTGGCTGCGGGCACGCACGACCAGTTCGGTCCAGAACTTGCCGTCGCCATATTTCGGGTAGGAGCCGATGATCGTGTCCGGATGCGCTTTCTGGATGTCGCCCAGCGGCCCGCCGATGAGGCCTTCGCCGAACGGGCAGGGCACGGTTGCCGACAGCATTTTCGTGCCGGCCTTCAGCGTCGGCACGACATTATCGAGCATGGCCTGGAAAATCGATGGCACACCGGCCATGACATGGACGTTGCCGATGCGGAAGCCGGGCGCGACCGACACCGGATTGTCGATGAGATCGGCGCCTCGCGGCATCCGTGCCATGCGCTTGCGGGCCTCGGTATATTCGATGCCGCGTGCGGCATAGCTTGCCTCCAGCGTCGCGTAGGCCTTGGCATCGTATTCACAAGGCACGCCGAAGGCCTTGGAAATGGAATCGGCCGTGATGTCGTCATGCGTCGGGCCAATGCCGCCGGTGGTGAACACATAAGTGTAGCGGACGCGCACGGCATTCACCGCAGCAATGATCTCGTCTTCCTCGTCCGGGACGATGCGCACTTCCTTCAGGTCGATGCCGATCGCCGTCATGATGTCGGCGAGATGGCCGATGTTCTTGTCCTTGGTGCGGCCGGACAGAATCTCATCGCCGATGACGAGCATGGCGGCGGTTACGATTTCAGGCATGGGAAGCTCCGGCAAGAAAGGTCGCCTGAGATAGCGCGGCGCGGCAGCGGCCGCAATGCCGCCCCCGTTTCGATGCAAGGTTGCAGCGGCACCGGATGCGGCTAAGCTCAACCAGGCTCTGATCCGGGTGAACAATGCTCCTGTCGATTCTGTCGTGGCTGCTGGTCGTTCTGGTGTTGCTGGCAGTCTTGGGGATCGCCAGTCTGGTGCTGGCGACGCTGTGGATCGCGGCCAAGGCCGAAAGGCTGGTGCCGCCGGTCGGAAAATTCATCGAGATCCACGGCAACCGCATCCACTATGTCGATCAGGGTGAGGGGCGGCCGATCGTCTTCGTGCATGGGCTTGGCGCTCAGCTCCATCATTTCCGGCACACTCTGTTCGGACGATTCGGCCCGGGCTACCGGCTGATCGCGCTCGACCGACCGGGTGCGGGCTATTCGGTGCGCGCCAGCGGCGCCTCCGGTGGCCTGCCCGAACAGGCTGGAATCGTGCGAGGCTTCATCGAAGCGCTTGGGCTGGAAAGGCCGCTGGTGGTCGGTCATTCCCTCGGCGGCGCCATCGCGCTGACCCTTGCCGTGGAGCACCCCGAGGTGATTTCCGGCATCGCCTTGTTGTCGCCATTGACCCACATGGAAGCCGGTGCGCGTGAAAAGCTGGGCTCGCTCTATATCCCGTCACGCCTGTGGCGCCGGATCATGAGCTATACGCTGGCGATACCGACGAGCCTTAGATATGCGCGGCCGACAATGGAATTCATCTTCGCGCCACAGGCTTCTCCTGCCGACTACATGGTCGACGGAGGTGGGTGGCTGGGGCTGAGACCAGCCCATTTCTACGCCACGTCCTCCGATGTCGTGGCGGTAGAACAAGATCTCGGCCGCATCGAGGGTCGTTATAGCGAGATCGTCATGCCGGCCGGCATTCTTTTCGGTACGGCCGATCGCGTTATCGATATCCGTACCCACGGCGAGCCCATGCAGAACAAGATCGAAAGGCTTGAGTTCGAATCTGTCGACGGCCTCGGGCACATGCCGCAATTCAACGAGCCGGAACGGGTCATCGCGTTCATCAAACGCATTGCGGCCCGTGCTTTCCGATCCGACATCAACCCGGCTTCACAACAATTTCAATGAACCATTCGACTCATTGGCGGGTTTTACCCGTGTCGCACCCAAGGCGGCCAAGATACGGAGTAATTCAATGTACAGGAAACTTCTCGCAGCATCCGTTCTCACGATCGGTCTCGCCACATCGGCGATGGAGCAGTCGTCGGACGGCAATCATCAAGATTGGCTCCATCACAACTGGCTCTTCGGCAATGAGGATTCATCGTCTGTGGACACTACCACAACTGGTAGCATCAATGGCGACAGCTCCGGGCTGAACACCCTCGGCAACCCCGGCGCAGCCGGGCCCTGCGCCTCCAACACCGCCGGTCCTGATGCGAATGCTCAGGGGAACGTCAACGACCAGTACTGCGGCAAATAGTCAGCCGCAGGCTTCTACTGCCGCGAGACGCCCTTCTCTCCGGGCGTCCGCGGTCGACTCCCTGACGAAGGGTTAGTCGGAGACCTCTGTCTGCGGTCGATCCCGGCCATCGGCCAGTTCCTCATGCCATTTGCCTTCGGCGTCCTCGTACTGGATGCCGTCCGTGGCTCCGGCGACTTGCTGCTCGGCCGAGGCGATTTCGGCGGCGCGCAAGGCGTCCTGATGGGTGGGAAACGTCTCCGAAAAGGTCGCTCCGACCTTGTAGGCCCAGCCGCCGTCATGCTCGACGACCTTGTAAGTCAGCTTCGCCATGAAAACCTCCAGTTGAAAGGTCCGTCTGCTCAATGCAGCCGGTCGTCTGGCAGTCTGTCGTCGGGCACCAGCACTTCCGATTCCTTGGCGGCTTCAATCAGCGCCCGGCGCGCATCTGCAGTCGAACGATAACCTTCCAGTACTTTGAGGCAAGTGTCGAGCGCATCACGATGGCGCGGGCCGCGATTGAGCGGCCACACGGTCATCAGGCACTCAGCCGCCTCCTGGGCGCTGCGGATATGGCGATATTTGCCGACGTGGCCAAGTTCGACGACGACCGGCACTTCAAAAGGTTTGTTGTCCATCATGGCCGCAACGCAAAGCAGCCAATTTGGTTGCAACCATGGCCTTCAGCCTGCGCCCAAAAGTCGCGTCGCGTTTGCGACGCGACTTAGGTCTTTGTTCGATGCATGTCGTTATCCCAAAACCGGATCCACTTTTGGGTGACATGCACTGATGTCTCAGTAGCCGCAATCGTTGCGCAGCCAGCGTGCGTTTGCCCAGCCGGTCCGGCCGCCGATTTCGACCTGATACCAGTTGCCGCGTCGGTCGAAGATCTCGGTATGATCGCCATTGAACAACTGGCCGATCATCCGCGACGATGAGTTCGGCCGTGTCCGCACAGCAAGAAAGCCGCTTCCTGTCGCCAGATTGTAGCGGCCGGACAGGCCGTGCACCGTGCCCTCGCAATATTGTGCGCCGGCCGGCGTCGATGTGCCGATCCAAAGTCCGGCCACAACGGTCAGCGCTGCAACCGGCAAGAATGCCCTGAACGACATGATCTCCTCCCAAGCCCGGCCACGCCCGCCGCAGCCTCACCCAACGTAACAGGTTGCGAGTAAAATTGAAGCGAAGCTGTGGCAAACTGTCCAGGGCTAGGAGGCAACACCGCGCCGGTAGAGAACGCGCCGATCAGCCCGCCGCCTTCATCCAGTGCTGCATCGTGGTCACCGAACGGGCAAGCTGTGGCGCCGGGTGGATTGTCTCGCTGAACGTCGCCGCCGCACGCCATCCCCAGCGTGGATCGGCCAGGAAGGCGCGCGCCAGCGCCACCATGTCGGCGCGACCCTCGGCGAGGATCGCTTCGGCCTGCTTTGGGTCGTCGATCAGGCCGACCGCACGGGTCGGAATATCCGCACCCTTGCGCACGGCTTCCGCCAGATGCACCTGGTAGCCGGGACCGGTGGGCAATTTCTGCAGCGGTGAATTGCCGCCGCTCGAGCAGCAGAGATAGGCGACACCCAAATCCTTCAGTGCTTTTGCCACTTCGATCGCGTCCTCGACGTCGAAGCCGCCATCGACCCAATCCTTCACCGACAGCCGCGCGCCGAGCATCAGCCTTGGCGTTGCCTTCCGCACCGCCTTGGCGATCTCGACGACAAGACGCATGCGGTTTTCCAGCGAGCCACCCCAGCGGTCAGTGCGCTGGTTGGACAAGGGCGACAGGAACTGGAAGATCAGATAGCCGTGCGCGGCATGCAGTTCGAGGAAATCGAAGCCAGCGCGTTCGGCACGCCTCGCCGCATCAGTGAATCGTTCGATGAGCTGCAGGATCTCGTCGTCCTCCAGCGCGTGCGGCACGTTCCAGCCGGTATCGTAGGCGATGGCCGAGGCCGACACGGTCTGCCAGGGATCCTCGTTTGGCTGCAGCGGACCGCCGCCCTCCCACGGCTTGCGGTTCGAGGCCTTGCGGCCGGCATGGGCAAGCTGAGAGCCGAATTTCGTACCGGGTGCGGCGACGCGTCTTGCCGCATCCAGCGTCCGGCGGGCGGCGGCCTCATTGTCTTCGGAATAGAGGCCGAGGCAGCCATGCGTGATGCGCCCGCGCCGCTCGACATCGGTCATCTCGACCGTGACCATGCCGGCGCCGGACATGGCAAGGTTCATCCAGTGATAGAGGTGCCAGTCGCTGGCCGAGCCGTCTTCGGCCGAATACTGGCACATCGGCGCGACTGCGATGCGATTGGGGAAGGTGAGGCCGTCGAGAGTGATCGGCTGGAAAAGCGATGCTGTCATGAAATGGGGCTCCGGGAGGGGTAAGCCGCTATCTAGGCAATGGATCGGAAGCGCGCCAGACACGAGACGGTGAAGCGCCTTTTTGAACCGATTGCCTACATTGCGCAAATGCCGGTTCGCGGCTACGCCTCGGCCGGGTAGCATGGAGACCGTGATGGAAGATCGCATTCGCATCCGTTCGGAAGAGATACTCTCCGACGACTGGGCCGTCCTGAAGAAGACCGTCCTCGACTACCGCCGGCGTGACGGCGAGTGGGAGACGCAGGTACGCCAGACCTATGATCGCGGCGACGGCGCTGTGATCCTGCCTTACGATCCTTCGCGTTCGACCGTGCTTCTGGTGCGCCAGTTCCGCTATCCCGCCTACGTCACCGGCCATCGCGAGCCGCTGATCGAGGCCTGTGCCGGGCTGCTCGACGAGAACGATCCAGAGACCGCCATCCGCAAGGAAGCTGAGGAAGAACTCGGCTACCGGCTGCAGAACGTCGAGCGGCTTTTTTCGCCCTATATGAGCCCGGGCAGCGTCACCGAACGGCTCTGGTTCTTCGTCGCCCGCTATTCGCCCGCCGACCGCATCTCGGCCGGCGGCGGCGCGCCGGAAGAGGGCGAGGACATCGAGGTGCTGGAAATGCCGCTCGACGAGGCGCTGGCCGGCATCTCCGACGGTCGCATCATCGATGCCAAGACGATTATTCTGATCCAGCATCTGAAGCTGAACCCGATCCCTGCTTGACCCTCTGCGGCTATCCGGCGCCTTGCCGGCATCGGAGCGCTGGAAAATGGGTGCCATCAAAGCAGGTCATGGATGGCCGCGAGGGCGCTTCTCGAGGGCAGGACAGACGAAGCGCTGTCGGCTTTGCGTTTTGGGAACCATTTTAGTGCTAGCTAATTGAATCGTGGTTTTGCGAGTCAAGCATGCGTTTGAAGTCCATCAACCGTTCACTGCTGGATTTACGGAAAGAATAACACCATGCCCCCCATTGATCCGCCAATGGAGCGACGCTCTCACGCTCGTGGGATTGTCCTGAAGGATGCGACGATCATCACGGACGATGCGAAGATCGGTTGCTCCGTTAGAAATCAACACGCTCATGGTGCGGAATTGCGGGTGGACCCTGGCGTCACAATTCCAGACCGTTTCGTCCTTCTAGTGCCTGAAGATGACGCCAGCTATCGAGCTGTGGTGCGGTGGCGAAGGCGTGAGCGCCTTGGCATTCAAATATACTGAGTTGGGAGGTCGCGTGCCTATTCGGAGAAAAGCAACGGAAGCAGGGATTTTTGATCCATCCGAACTGGCCTTGTTGGGGCGCGTTTTTGAGCAACTTAAGCTCAACAGCCAATCGACTGAAGCGCGCAGCGCGCTCGCGTCTCGGATCATCGCAAACTACATGGCCGGCGTAACTGACGAGCTAGAGCTGGTTTCGCTTTCCAGGCAACCCTTGGGCCGCTAGAGCAATTCCAGGAAAAGTGTGAAACGGTTCTCCGTGCGGAATTGCGTTAAAACAAAGAGCTCTTGGTCGGCAGGACTTCAGTCTTAATTGAGACGTGGCTAATATAGATATACGCTGGTCGGTGCGGGGCAAGATCCCAAACCAAGCCCACCCGCAACGGCCCGGCATGACCCCAACGTCCCCCCGACTGCGAGCGTGCCGGGCCGTTTGTTATGCGGCGCGCAGCCATCTGGCGCGTGTTCCTTCGGTTCGGCTCGTTTGCCAATGATTTTGATTTAGAGCAATGCAGCTTCGGGTTGTCGACCGTAGAAAGTTGGCTGCAACCGTAGGGACTTGGACATGACTTTTCATGCAACGACCAGTCGCACTGTGCTCGGCACAGTCGTCTCCATTCCAGCAATAGGAGCCGCTGCAGTGGAAAGGGCTTCTGCTGCAAACTTGAACGAAAGGCCGATCCTGGCAAGCTTTCGGCGTTGGGTGGCGCTCAGGGAATCGATCTCCTTTGACATTTCCGACAATGATCTGGTTCGCGTGTATGCTGACATGTCCAGTATCGTGGAAACCATGCTCGCAACCCCGGCCACAACCACCCATGAGTTCGCGGCGCAGTTCATGGTCGTTTGTAGCGGCGAGGAGATCGAATATCGGCGAGCCGGCCGCGAGCTCTATGCTCACGCGCAAACCCTTGTCGGTATGGCGTCACTGTGAGCAGGACACCGGCGCTGCCCCTTCAGTTCATGGTTCGTGTCGCGACGCCTGACATTTGATGGCTGCGCTGGGAACGCCGTCGTTTCCGGGCTGGTTCAAGCCGAATCTTGCACAAATCACAGCAGTGGTGCGGACGACGGGAATCGAACCCGTACGATCAGAGATCGAGGGATTTTAAGTCCCTTGCGTCTACCAATTCCGCCACGTCCGCAGGCCAGCCCTTTTCAGACGCCAGACACAGGCCGTCAAGTCGTGTTCTTGGGTCCTGGCCGAACGTGCAAACAGACCGGGCGGCTTGATGATACTGGCGCGATCACGGAATTATCGGCGCCGCGGGTGCTGGTAGGATGCCTGTGTGGTGGATTTGATCCACCAAGGCCGGCGCCTCTCAGGCCCAACCCATTCCCCCCGCCCACTGGGAGCGTCGGCCGCCTCCCTTCCACCAAGATAGCTCCTCGGCCTTAGCCAGCAGCGTTACGCTGCTGGTGAGGTTCATGCCGATAGTGTTTAGCTTCACATTCTGATCGCGGTTCGATGCCGGCGGAGGCGATGCCGCCAATCCCATAGACCGGCAGGCGGTCCATGGCGCAGCCGGACATGGCGTTAACCGACCCGAACCATTTGTTCCACGCGCCTTGGGCGGACAAGGGTTCAAATCACGCTGTGGCGAGGCCAAGACAAGTGCCGAACGCTTTCCCGTTCAAACTCGTTGCGGTGCTCTCGATCGGTCTATGATCCACTCTGTCATCCGCATGATCTGCGGATCGGCGGCGCGGCTGTCGGCGCAGACACAATAGTAGCTCCGTGAAGCCTCGATTGCCGTCTCGAACGGCCTGACCAGTCGTCCTGAATGAAGGTATTCGGACGCAAGGAAGTCACTGACCAGAGCAAGTCCGCGCCCTTCAAGAGCCGCGGTTATCGCCATCATCAATGTGCCGAAATATGCGTTGCGCGAGGTGACTTGCGATACATTCGCCGCTGTCAGCCACCGCAGCCATTCACTGCCGTCGTCCTCGTGCAAAAGCCAGTGTTCCGTCACGTCGCGCGGCGATCTCAATGATGGTGAGGCATTCAGCAGTTTCGGGCTGCAAACGGGTCGCAGGGCGACGTTGGCCATGAGGCTCCAGGAAAAGCCCTTCCAGGGCGGTGAACCGTAGACGATCGCGATGTCGGTCGAGCGCCAGTCGATCTGGCTGAAATCAACCGCGGGAATCATACGAAAGGACGTAAGGCCTTCAACCTGGGCAAAGTCGAACATCTGGGTCGTGAACCATGAAACCGCGAGAGCCGGTGGCACCGCAATCGTGACGGATCGAGGTCCCGCCGATGGTGCGGGCCTGGCAATTTCATCAACGCACGTGTCGATCTCGGAAAAAGCTATCGCCGCTGAGCGCTGCAATGTCTTTCCAGCTTCCGTCAGGCGCAGGCGCCGCCCGTCCCTGACGAACAGGGCGACACCAAGGGTGTCCTGCAGGTTGCGCACCTGCTGGCTTACAGCGCCGGGCGTGACGCTCAGCTCGGTCGCAGCCGCGCGCACGGAACCAACCCGAGCAACCGTTTCGAAGACGCGAAGATAGGCCAGGCCGTGTGGGTGCTTCATCTCTATTGTTTAGCTGTACTAACTTGAAATTGTATAAATCATTTGGTTTGTCAAAACAATTGGCTTGTCCTAGTTTCGGCGTCGAGCAACAAGCCGGGGCGCCCAATGACAGGAACAAAGTGGATCAGGTCGCGTCCTTTCGATTATCCCTATGACGGAAATCTCGATCCCAAGGTGACGGCTCTTCTCGTCATCGACCTTCAGGTCGATTTCCTGTCTTCCGACGGCTATTTCGCCAGAAAAGGCTACGATCCCGCACCGTTGCGAGCGATTTTGCCGACGGTGAATGCTCTGATACATGCCGCCCGCACGGGGGGGTGCCTGATCCTGCATACCAGGCAGGGCTATCGCGCCGACATGGCCGATATGACTCCCTATGAGCGCTGGCGTCGCAAACGTGCGGGGCTCGAGGGAACCCAAGTCCTTTTGCGCTCGTCGCCAGGTTTTGAGATTGTCCCGGAAATCACCGTCCACGCCAACGACGTCGTCATCGACAAGACCGCCAACGGTGCATTCACCCATACCGACCTCGATCATGTCCTGCGGGCCAGGGGGATTTCCCACCTGCTTTTCAGCGGCTGCACGACGGACGTTTGCGTGAGCACGACAATGCGTGAGGCGGCGGACAGAAATTACCAATGCCTGCTGATCGAGGATGCCTGCGCCAGCGGCGACCAGTACGCCCATGACGCCGCCGTTCACATGGTCACCGTCGAGGACGGCATCTACGGTGTCGTCTCAAGGGCGGCGGATGTGATGGCGGGCCTTCGCGCATTGGACGCGTCCTCGGCCAACACCTGATCGAAACCAACTGGATTGGTGCAATGCCTTATTTCATCTCTCTGATGCGTCTCACGCAGCGGGGGCTCGACGAGATTGCCAATTCTCCGGAGCGCGCTCGGGTCAGTCGTGAACGAGTCGAAGATCTCGGTGGGCGCAGCGTCGCCCTCTACGCCACAATGGGCGCCTACGATTTCGTGCAGATTTTCGAGATGCCGAGCGAAACGGCGATGATGCAATACCTGCTCGTCGCCCGCCAGGACGGGCATGTCGATCCGGTCGTGCTGCGTGCATTCGACGCCTCGGCATGGAGCTCGATTGTCGAGGCGTCAATAAAAAGCCGAATTGCAACAGGGGAATTGCCATGAAACGAACGATGCTACGTGCATGCCACATCACTTCTGTGTTGGGCGCAACACTGCTCAGCCAAACCGCTCTTGCTCAAACAGCTGCGCCCTCGTTCATACGCGACGGACACCTCACCGTGTGCACCACGGCCGGCTTTCCACCATTCACCTACATGGACAAGCCAACCGACACGCGACCGGTCGGCGTCGACATAGATGTCGCCGATGCGCTTGCCAAATTCTGGGGCGCCGACATCACATTCGTGGTCTCAGGCTTTGACGGGCTTCTGCCGTCGCTGCAGGCAAGTCGCTGCTCGCTCGTCATCAGTGGCATCTATCTCAACGACAAGCGCCGTCAATCCTATGATGGGGTGCCCTATCTGAAATCGTCGACCGTGATCGTCACTGCCGCGACGAACAATGCGATCAAGACCCCGGACGACCTTGCCGGCAAGTCGCTGGCGATCGAAGCCGGGACGTCTTACGCCGATGCACCCGACGAGATGAACAAGAAGTTCAAGGCGGAGGGCAAGGCGCTTGTCACCTTCCAGACCTATGAATCGCAGGTCGCGGCGACCCAGCAGGTCATGATCGGGCGAGCCGATGCAACGCTGACCGAAGCGGCTGAAGCTGGCGTTCGCACCAAACAGACCGGTGACAAGATCAAGGTCGTGTACACCTATCCCTCCGAGTTCCAGTTCGGCATATACATCCAGAAATCGCCGGAAGACCTGGCGTTGCTGAGGTCGGCGCTTAAGGCGCTCAAGAAGCAAGGAACGTTTGGCGAGATATCGAAGAAGTACAATTTTCCCGAGTCTGGTTTCGACGTAGACTTTGACTCGTAGGCAAGAAGCGCGGGGCCGACGTGCTGTTTGATCCGATCATTTTCCTTCAAGCTCTCATCAGCCCCGCCTTGATCCAGGGCGCTCTAATAACGATCGGCCTTTCGATCTGCGTCCAGGTGACAGCCTTCACGCTGTGTTTACCTGTGGCGATCGGGTTAAGCTCCAAGCACGCTTCGGTCCGCTGGGTCCTGTTGGCCTATGTCTGGCTGTTCAGAAGTGCGCCCATGATCCTGGTGCTGTTGTTTATCTGGAACGGCTTGCCGCAACTGTTTCCGATATTCCGCTCGTCGTGGTTCACCCCGTTCATTGCCGCTTACATTGGCATGACCCTGGTCGGTGTGGCCTATAACGCGGAAATCATGCGCGCCGCACTTGGGTCTCTGGGGGCTGGCCAGAGGGAGGCGGCTGCCGCACTTGGGCTTACCAAATTTCAGGCCTTTCGCTTGGTCGTCATGCCTCAGGCAATGCGTATCGCCTTGCCGTCTCTGATGAATGAATTCATTTCCTTGCTGAAATCGACGTCCCTGGCGTACACGATCTCGCTGCGGGAATTGATGACAACAACCTCCCTGTCCATATCGGCGAGCTTCCGGTTCACCGAATGGTATGCCTGCGCGTTCCTCTATTATCTCGTCATGGTCTCCATCCTGACACTCGCGCAAGGCTGGATCGAGAGACGAATGTCCGCCCCATATTCTCGGAAGAGCAACGATCGGAATTCCGGCTTGCAACCCGTTCGCAACACACCGGCACTGAACGGGAGCGATCAGAACTTGTAGCTCAAATTGATGCCGACCGTGTTCAGCTTCACATTCTGATCGCGATCGTTGAAGGGTTCCGGCGTGTCGTAATGCTCGGAGCCGAAATCATAGTAGCGATACTGCGCGCCGACGACGAATTTGTCGGTCAGCGCATAGTCGACGCCGGCCCCGACGGTCCAGCCGACATTTGTGCGCGTGGTGGTGAACGCCGGCCCCGCGACTTGCGACGTTTCGATGCCGGCAAAGGCGATGCCGCCAACGCCGTAGACCAGCAGGCGATCCATCGCGTAGCCGGCCTTGGCGTTGACCGACCCGAACCACTTGACGTCGGTGCCAAATGTGCTTCCCAGGCCCGATTCCGTCGTGCCTTCGATCGAGGAATAGTTGAGATCTGCCTCGGCGCCTAGCACCGCCTGGTCGAACTGCCAAAGGCCGGCGACATGGCCACCGACGAAGCCGCCGTCGATGTCGGGCGAGATTGAAAACGGCGCGCCTTCTGTCACTGATATATCGGATCGGCCCCAGCCATAGCCGGCCTGCATGCCGGCATAGTAACCCGTCCAGTCGAAGCCGGGCGCGGTCATCGGCAGGTCGACCGCCGGGTCGGCTGCGAAAGCCGGCATGGCCAGAGCGGCAAGGAAACCGGCACTTGCGACCATCAGTCGATGCATCGAACTCCCCGAAATGACGATTCAGAAAGATCCTTGCGGCGAGGATAACCACATTCGCCGCAAAACGGAATCCCATTGCTCAACAATCGCAATCCCCTTTCTGCCGCACAGAATCCCTATTTGGCGTCGATGAAGTCCAGCGCCGCCTGGCTATACTCATCCGGCGCTTGCAGCATGGCGAAATGACTGGCGTTGGGTAGGATGATCAGCTTCGCGCCCGGGATGGCGGAGGCGATGTATTCGGTGTGTTCGCGCTTGATCGCCTCATCATGGTCGCCGGCAACGATCGCCGTCGGCGTGGTTATCTTGGCGAGCTGTTCCTTGGTCCACGCCGGCTCGCTCTCCCACATATGGCTCATCTGCGCCACGAAGGCGTCATACTGGTCCGGCGTCTTTGACATCTTCTTGTAGTCGCGGCCGGAGCGGTCGATGTAGGCGGCAAAGGTCTTGTTGGTCATCACGCCGGGATCGACGCCATCGGTGGTTACGTTGGCGGCTTGCGCAAAGAGCCTTGTCAGCCGCTCCGGATGATGCAGCGCGATGTCGATACCGATAATGCCGCCATCGCTCCATCCGACAACCGCGGTCCTGTCGATCTTCAGGTAGTCGAGCAGCGCCAGATAGTCCGACGCCATCAAGTCGTAGCCGTAAGGCTGCTCGGTGCGGGTGGAGCGACCGTGGCCACGGCTGTCGGCGACTATCACCTTGTGCGTCTTGGAAAGCGTGGCCACCTGGCTGGCCCAGATGTCGGCGTGGCCGAGGCCACCATGGATGAGCAGCACCGGGTCGCCCGCGCCGAAAACGGCGTAGTACATCTGGATGCCCTTCACCGGCGCATATCCGCTCTGATCGGGTTTGGGCATGGCCGCCGGCTCCGGCAAGGTCTGCCAACGTTCCTCGGCGGCGGCAAAAGTGGTCGACGCTGTGAACAAGATGATGGCGAACGCTTTCCAAAAACGGGTCATGTTTCCCTCTTGCAGCTCGATCCGCAGTCAGCATCGCGTTTTAGCCGGATTAGTCAACAAGCCTGGCCTGCCGCCGGATGTCGGACCGACAGCTCTGGCGGCGCCAGCCTACATTTGCGACACTGGCCCCAACCGAGGAATCGCCAATGACGAAAGCCAAGCCCGCAAGGCCCGCAAAACCCAAACCCTGGACCGAGATGGCGACATATCTGGTCGATGTCGCCATGGGGCGCAAACCCGCCGATCTCGTCGTGCGCAACGGCCGCTGGGTGAATGTCCATTCGGGCGAGATCATCGCCGGTACCGACATCGCCATTGCCGGCGGCCGCTTTGCCTATTGCGGGCCGAACGCCAGCCATGCCATCGGCCAGGGTACCAAGGTGGTTGACGCCGGCGGGCGCTACCTGGTGCCCGGTCTCTGCGACGCGCACATGCATGTCGAAAGCGGCATGGTGACGGTGACCGAGTTCTGCCGCGCTGTCATTCCGCACGGCACCACTTCGATGTTCATCGACCCGCACGAGATCGCCAATGTACTGGGTCTGCCCGGCGTGCGGCTGATGCATGACGAAGCTGTGGCGATGCCCATCAACGTGCATGTGCAGATGCCGTCATGCGTGCCCTCGGCGCCGGGGCTGGAACACGCCGGCGCCGAGCTGACGGTCGCAGACGTCACCGAGGCGATGACCTGGGAAAACATCATCGGACTGGGTGAAGTGATGAATTTCCCCGGCGTCGTCGCCAACGATCCTGTCATGTCGGGCGAGATCGCCGCGACGGTGAAAGCGGGGAAAACGGTTGGCGGTCACTATGCCTCGCGCGATCTCGGCCTGCCGTTCCATGGCTATGTCGCCGGCGGCCCCGAGGACGATCATGAGGGTACGCGCGCCGAGGACGCCATTGCCCGGGTGCGCCAGGGCATGAAGGCGATGCTGCGGCTGGGCTCGGCTTGGTACGACGTCGCCTCGCAGATCAAGGCGGTGACCGAGAGCGGCATCGATCCGCGCAACTTCATCCTGTGCACCGACGATAGCCATTCCGGCACGCTGGTTCAGGAAGGCCATATGGACCGCGTGGTGCGCCACGCCATCCAACAGGGGTTGAAGCCGGTGACGGCGATCCAGATGGCGACGCTCAATACCGCCCAGCATTTCAAACTGGAGCGCGAGATCGGTTCGATTGCGCCGGGGCGGCTGGCCGACCTGCTGATCGTCTCGGATCTCGCCGCAATGACCATCGACGAGGTCTATGCACGCGGCGTCAGGCTGGCCAAGGGCGGCAAGCTCGAAATCGATATTCCGGCCTATGACTATCCCCGGACGGCGAAGAACACCGTCAAGCTCGGCAAGAGGCTCAAGGCTGGCGACTTCGACATCGCCGCCCCCAAGGGCGCCAACGAGGTGCGGGTGCGCGTCATCGGCGTCATCGAAAACCAGGCGCCGACGCGCGCGCTGGAGGCCGATCTGCCGGTCGAGGACGGACTGGTCGCCATGGATCGTCGCAACGACATCTGCCAGATCGCGCTGGTCGAGCGCCACCGGGGCACGGGCGGCGTCACCAACGCCTTTGTCTCCGGCTTCGGCTACATGGGCGACTGCGCCATGGCGTCCAGCGTGGCGCATGACGCCCACCACATCATCTGCGTCGGCACCAACAAGCAGGACATGGCGCTGGCGGTCAACCGTCTGGGCGAGGTCGGTGGCGGCGTCGTGCTGTTCTCCAAGGGCAAGGAACTGGCGCTGGTCGAAATGCCGATCGCCGGGCTGATGTCGGACGAGCGGGCGGAAATCGTCGCGGCCAAGGCGGAGAAACTCACCGAGGCAATGCGCAAGATGGGCTGTTCGCTAAACAACGCATACATGCAGCATTCGCTGCTGGCGCTGGTCGTCATTCCCGAACTCAGGATTTCCGATGTCGGCCTGATTGATGTGACGACGTTCCAGAAGGTCGATCTCTTCGTCTAGGGTATATCGATATTCGGGTGAGGCCGGCCTGCGAATGGTGGCTTTCTGCGCTTCCCCGTTCTACCGCGTCGCGGTAGAACTGAGCTCACGTACTTAAAGTACGTTCCGCTCCGGTTCTCGAAAGCCGCCATTCTCGACTCGGCCTGACCCGAATCTCGGCATACCCTTACGCTTGTTGATGGTAGTCACCCGCCAGTGGCGATGGTCAGCACCCTGAACGGCGTGGTGATGACGATTTCGGCAACCGAGCCGACAGCCTTGCCGAGGCCCTGGCCGAGATTGTCGAGTTGTGCGGGCGCTGTCTCGTCCGAAGCCAGGCCGGCGGGCGCGCGCAGCCGGTCGCCGAGCAATTGCACCATGAACGGGTTGTCGGCAAATTTGGCGTGGTTCAGTTGGTCGCCGCTCTTGGTCTTGGTCAGGTCGACGACTGACACGCCATAGCTGGCGAGGTCCGCCGCGTTGCCGTAGTCGCCGACGCGTGGCTTGTCGCCGGAGATGAAGGAGGAGAGCTTCAAAGCCCGATCGTCGCCTGAAAGCAGGATGGCGAAAGGCTTGGTGGGTTTGCCGTAACGGATCATCTGCTTCTTGAACACGTCGACATCGATGTCGGGCGAGGCCAGGATAACATAGCCGAGCTTGCCGCCGAGATCGCGATCGCCGGTGATGGCGAGCTGGCGCAGCGCTTCCATGGTCACCCAGGTTCCCATCGAATGGGCGATGATGTCGATGCTCTTTACCTGGGTCTTGGCGAGCATCCGCAACGTTGCCTCAAGGTCGTCGCGCGCGGCATTGGCGCTGTCCTTGTCATAGAGGTACCCTGTTGTCTTGGCGCTTGAAGCCCAGGAAAACAGCACCGGCGTACCGGGATACTTGGTGTCGTGCGCGATCTGTGTCAGCCGGTAGATGCCGTCATCGAACCCGTTGTTGAAACCGTGCACGAAAACCAGCGCGCGGTCGCCGCGCATGGTGATGTCGGCGCCGACCGCCTTGGCGAATTGCGGCGCGCCTTCGTAGAAGGCGACGTCCTTGGCGGTGAAGTCCTTGGCCGGATTGCTGTTGGCGGATCCCTTGGCCCGCTCGATGGCGCCGACCTGATGGCTTTTCGGAACGGTGACGTCGACACGGGCAAAGCTGGTGGTCGGCGAGCGATCACCGTCGAACACCTGTCGGGGATCCTTGGTTGCCTTCTGGCGGGTCGTGGCAACGAAGATCTCATGCGTGGCCGCGATGTTGGAAGCGGGCACCGCGATCGTTGTCTTGTTGAGCAGGTCATGCGTGTTCTGGCCGGCGCAGCCGGTGACAGCGAGCGCGAACGCAACGACGAGGTAGCTCTTCGAACGCACGGTCACACGCCGGCTCCCGCAAAGGGGGACGTCAAACGCATGACGTCGCTGGCTATCCCGATAAAGCCAGAGGCCGGCGCGGTCCAGTTCAAAGTGAGTCCATATGTCCGCGATGGTGAACAGGCACGGCGAAAACCGCGGGACCGCCTCTATTGCCCAAGCAGGCCGATGCGATCCGTCACGTCACGGTCGCTGGCAAAGCCGTCATCCTCGCGCAACCGCTGGCCGATCATCTTCACCAGCGTCGGATTGTCGGCGAATTTCGTATGGTTGAAGCTGTCGCTTCCCTTGACCTTGGAGAGGTCGACGACCGTCACGCCGTAGGAGGCAAGATCGGCGGCATCCTTGTAGTCGCCGACGCGCGGCCGCGAACCGGCGATCAGGCCGGAGAGCCTCAGCGCCCGATCGTCGTCGGACAACAGCAGGATGAACGGCTTGTCGGGCTTGCCGTAGCGCCGCATCTGGCTCTTGAACACGTCGACATCGATGTCGGGCGAAGCCAGCACCACGTCGCCCAGCTTGCCGCCGAGATCGCGGTCGCCGGTGATGGCCATCTGGCGCAGCGTTTCCATGGTGACCCAGGTTCCGAGCGAATGCGCGACGATGTCGATGCGCCGTGCGCCCGACTGCTGCAGCATCCTGAGCGTCACTTCCAGCTGGTCTCGGGCAGCACTGGCGCTTTCCTTGTCATAGACATAATCGGTGGTCCTGGCGCCCGATGCCCAGGAAAACAGCACGGGCGTGCCGGGATAGCCGGAATCGTGGACGATCTGGGTCAGGCGATAGACGGCGGCATCGAAGCCGGTGTTGTAGCCATGCACGAAGACCATGACACGGCCGCCACGCGCGGCGATGTCGGCGTTGAGGGCGCTGGAGAATTTCGGCTGTGTATCGTAGCCGACGACCTCGGAAGCCATGAAATATTTGGCCGGGTCATCCGACTTGCCGCGCGAGCGCCGCTCGATCTGGCCGGTCTTGTGGAGCCCCGGAACGGTGACGTTGACGCGGGCGTAGTTCAGCGTGGCCGAGCGCTCGCCGTCGAAAACCTTGTTGGGATCGTCGGACTTCTTGCGCGTCGTGGCGATGAAGATGCTGTGGTTGCCGGCGATCTCCGTCACCGGAGCGGACACCATGGCGCTACCCAGCAGTTCCTGTGTTTGCGAGCCGGCGCAGCCGGCGACGAACAAAGCTAGGACAACGGTAAAGATCTTCTTCAAAGGCACGCCTGAAATTCCAACTCCGGCCGAAAGGCCTGTCTACCCCCGCGACACCTCCCGGACAGGGAGAGTGCGGCAGAACTAAGTCGTGTCCAGTCGAAATCTGATCAGCGCCCGGTTACAGCCGTCGCAGTGTTGCGCGAAAGCCAAAATGGCGGGAGAAACGCCTGCGTGGCGGCGCAATGAGCGGCATCACCGCCAGCGCACCGATTCCGGCAAGGACATGGATTTCAGGCCGACCGATACGACGGCATGAACAAACGCCTCCAAGTGTTTGCAAGGGTTTTACGAATGCCCGTTGCGGGAGAGTATGTATGCCGGACAATGGCGCCGCGAGGACGGATATGCAATAGGCTGAGCCGGCTGCGCGAAGGCGGGGCGCGCCACAAACAGCCGGTGCGCGGCCCGAACAATGATAGAGGTCCGCAGACGACATGCGGCGCGAGGTGGTTTTGCGATGAACAGTTTCTCTTCCCGCGTTGCTGCCGCGGCCGCCGCGATCCGCCAGATCTTCCCGGAAACGCCGCTGCAGGAAAACGACTATCTGTCGAAAAAGACCGGTGCGCGGGTGCTGCTCAAGCGCGAGGATCTGTCGCCGGTGCGCTCCTACAAGATCCGCGGCGCCTTCAATTTCTTCCGCAAGACGCTGGCGGCTGGCAACGAGGCTGAACTGTTCGTCTGTGCGTCCGCCGGCAACCATGCGCAGGGCTTTGCTTTCGTCTGCCGCCATTTCGGCAGACGAGGCGTTGTATTCATGCCGGTGACGACGCCGCAGCAGAAGATCGACAAGACCAGGCTGTTCGGCGGCGATTTCATCGAGATCAGGCTGGTCGGCGATTTTTTCGACGACTGCTATCGCGCCGCCTTCGAATTCACCGAAAGCTCCGGCGCCCATATGGTGCCGCCCTTCGACCACAAGGACATCATCGAGGGGCAGGCAACCGTCGCCTATGAGATCGCAGACCAGATGCCGGGCGCCCGCATGCCCGATATCATCATGCTGCCGGTTGGCGGTGGCGGGCTTGCCGCCGGCGTCACCCACTTTTTCGCCGATCAGGGCCGGGAAGCGCGCTTCGTCTTCTGCGAGCCGGCCGGCGCGCCGAGCCTGCGCGAGAGCCTCGCTGCGGGAAAACGGCTCAAACTCGCCAAGGTCGACAATTTCGTCGATGGCGCGGCGGTGGCAGAGATCGGCCGCGAGCCGTTGCGGCATCTCAAGGATTTCCCGGCCGACACGGTGCGGCTGATCCCGGAAAACCGGCTCTGCGCCACCATGATCGAGATGCTCAACGTCGAGGGCGTCGTGCTGGAGCCGGCCGGCGCGCTGGCGATCGATGCGCTCAAGGATTTCTCCAGGAAGGAGATCAGGGGCAAGACGATCATTGCCGTGGTTTCGGGCGGCAATTTCGATTTCGAGCGGCTGCCGGACGTCAAGGAACGGGCGCTGCGCTTCGAGGGGCTGAAGAAATACTTCATCATCCGCTTTCCGCAACGACCGGGCGCGCTGCGCGACTTCCTCGAACTGCTCGGTCCCGACGACGACATCGCCCGCTTCGAATATCTGAAGAAATCGGCGCGCAATTTCGGTTCGGTGCTGATCGGCATCGAAACCAAGGACCGCCGCAATTTCGATCTGCTCAAGGCGAACTTCGAGGCCGAGGGGGTCCAGTATCAGGACATCACCGACAACGAGACATTGGCTGGGTTCATCATATGAGCGGTGCCGGAAAAATCTTCGTCGCGCTGTTTTCCGGCATCAATGTCGGCGGCAACCGCATCGTCAAGATGGCGGAGCTGCGGTCGTTCTTCGAGAATCTCGGCTTTTCCGATGTCGCCACCTATGTGCAGAGCGGCAATGCCGTGTTCCGGGCTGACAAGGGCGACGCGGCGACGCTGACGAAACAGATCGAAGCAGCCTTCGAGAAGAAATGGGGTTTCTATTCGCGCATCATGGTGCGCGATCTCTCATGGTTCGAGCGGTTGGTGAGCGAAAATCCCTATCCGGAAGTTGCCGCGGACCACACGAAGCTGCACGCCTATGTGCTGGAGCGCGAGCCGACCGCCGATGAGGCGGCGCGGCTGGCCGAAAAGTGCACCGGCTCCGAACGCTTCGAGATCAAGGGCGATGTGCTCTACCTCAGCGCGCCGGACGGGCTGGGCAAATCGGTGTTTGCCGGGCTGATCCCGCGCACGCTGAAAGTGCCGGGCACCGCGCGCAACTGGCGCTCGGTGCAGGCGCTGCTGGCGATGGCCGCCCAGGCTGGTGAGAAGTAAGTCGCCGCCTAGGCTGCCGGAGCGGGTTTCCAGTCGAAGGTCAGTTCTTCGCGGAAAGCAAAGCGCTTGATGTGATCTGCGACGACGCTTTCCAGGCGCTCGAGCGATCCGCCCTCGTCAGTCGTCACCGCGATATGAAGAGCGCTCGCGTCTGCGTCCAGAACTGTGCGGCCCATTGAGAGATCGATGGTGCCATGATTGGGATCGAACTCGACCGGGAATTTGTGCGCCCAGTGCTTGCAGAGCTGCTGGAGGTAGCGGCTGGCATGTTCGGTGGTGACGTCGGCATGGCTGGTCGGCATGAACTCTCCTGGGCAAGCGCTTGTTTGTGTGGCTTGGCGCCAGCCTGATGCATGTCGCTCAAAAGTGGCCCCGGTTTGGAGTGCGCCCCTTGGGATGGACACTGATCAGGCTGCAGTTTTGCCCGTCTGCCGGATGTGTTGATCCTCGAACTGTTGCGGGCTGAGATATCCCAGCGCCGAATGGAGCCTGCGTTTGTTGTAGACTTGGTCGATGAAGTGGGGAAGGTGCTCGGCAACCTCCTCGAAGGTTTCAAGCGCCATCGGATAAACCGCCTCGAGCTTCAGGGTCTTCATGAAGCTCTCCGCTTTGGCATTGTCATAAGGATTGCCCTTGCGGCCCATCGAGCCGGCCAGACCGTGGCCGGTGAGAAGCTGCCGGTAAGTCTCGGCGGCATATTGGGAGCCGCGATCGGAATGGTGAACGCAGCCTGGCGGTGGCTTTCTGCGCTCGATTGCGGCGCGCAAGGCGGCGCCCGTCAGGCGGGCATCGATGGCGCGGCTGATGGCGTAGCCGACGATCATGCGCGACCAGACATCGAGAATGATGGCGACGTAGACGAAGCGGACCGGCAGCGCGACATAGGTGATGTCGCCGACCCAGAGTTGGTTCGGACCGGTCGGGACGATGTCCTTTGCCAGATTGGGGAAGATCGGACTGTTGTGATTGCTGTCGGTCGTGGCGACGAACCGGCGTCTGACCTTCGGTTGCAGGCCGTGATCGCGCATCAGGCGGCGGATCTTCTTGTGGTTCACCACAAAGCCTTGCTGGCGCAAGGCCGCGCCCACGCGGCGATAGCCATAAAACTCGAATTCGTCGCAGATCGCGAACATCGTCTCGACGATAGCGGTGTCATCGGCCGGCCATTGCGGACGGTCATAAAAGGTCGAACGCGCCAGATCCATCAGCCGGCATCCTTCGGCGATAGAGAGGCCGGGGGGCCGATGATGGCGGATGTAATCCCGCTTTTCGGCCGCGGAGCATTCTTCAGAGCCCCCTTTAGAAACTCCAGCTCCAGAGCCTGCTTGCCGACCAGCCGCTCAAGCGCGGCGATCCGCGCCTCATATTCCGTGATCAGAGTGGCAGAAGCCGTATCTTCATCGAAGCCGCCTGCCTCATACTTGCCAATCCAGACACGGATCAGGGTGCGGGTGACGTCATGCCGTTTCGCCAAACTGTGCAGCGTCTCGCCCGACAGATATTCCTGCACCACCTGACGCTTGAACGTGATGCTGTAACTACGATGTCTTGCCATGGTTCTCTCTCCGAAAACCCGACAGCCATGGTCAATTCCTCAGGACGATCTGTCCACCCCTAGGGGCGCACTCCAGTTTTGAGGGAACGACATGCATAAAACAAAGGCAGGCGCCACAGCTGGACAGATAGGCGCCGTCCCGGGAAATACCAAACGGTACCGGACCTGTCAGCCGAGCATTATCCGCTCAAGACAGCGTGATGGACTACCAGCTTCCGGTGTTTGCCATCGAAGCCCACGGTTCGGCCTTGGCCTTGGCCGGGCCTTTTTGCAAAAGCTCGATCGAGATGCCGTCCGGCGACCTGATGAAGGCCATGTTGCCGTCGCGCGGCGGCCGGTTGATGATGACGCCATTGTCCATCAGATGTTGGCAGGTGGCGTAGATATCGTCGACCTCATAGGCGAGGTGGCCGAAATTGCGCCCGCCCTTGTAGTCTTCCGGATCCCAATTGTAGGTCAGTTCGACCAGCGGCGCTTTGTCGGCGATGCCGCTTTGCTCGTCTTCGGAGGCCGCGAGGAAGATCAGCGTGAAGCGGCCTTGTTCGTTTTCGTAGCGTCGCACCTCCTTGAGGCCGAGCTTGTTGCAGTAGAAATCGAGCGAGGCATCGACGTCGGCGACGCGGACCATGGTGTGCAGATAGCGCATGTGATTTCCTCGATAAATTGCGTTGCGGTGCAACATAGGGTCGGCCCTGTCAAAGGGCAATCATGCGGCAGTGCGCAATGCCGGCAAAGAACAAATCCGGTATTCCCCCAATGAACCGTGAAAAAAGGCACGGCAGGTCTTGCACACACCGGAAGCCGCGGTGTTAATCTGGTGTCAAGAATCAGTTGCGGTGTTCTTGAAACAAGGGGGCATTCTTATGGGGGAAAAGGCCTCTTTGACGGGGCGGGACGGAACCCTTGGCGACGCCTTGCAGCGTGACGAAGGCGGCGATGCCGCTGATCTGCTCGAAGTAGCCGGCGCCATCAAGTGGTTCGATGTGGCCAAGGGTTATGGTTTCATTCTCCCGGATGACGGAATCTCGGGCGACATCCTCCTCCATGTGACATGTCTTCGAAGGGACGGCTTCCAGACGGCTCTGGAGGGCGCGCGCGTCGTCTGTCTCGTCAAGCAAGGCGACCGTGGATTGCAGGCCTTTCGGGTGCTCTCCATGGATGTCACCACGGCGGTCCATCCGGCCGAGATGCAGGAGCAGCGCACCCATATCGCGGTGACGCCGGAGAGCGGTCTCGAACGCGCCCTAGTGAAATGGTTCAACCGCACCAAGGGGTTTGGTTTTCTCACCCGCGGCGAAGGCACCGAAGACATATTCGTCCACATGGAGACGTTGCGCCGTTACGGCATCACCGAGCTTCGGCCTGGGCAGGTCGTTCTGGTTCGTTTCGGACGCGGCGACAAAGGCCTTATGGCCGCCGAAATTCACCCCGATATGGGGACCTTGCCGGTCTCGCACTAGGGCGATCTCCGGTCGAGGATCTCGAATGGCTCACAGGAACTGGCTGACTGCGGGCGTGATGTGCGCAGCAATTGCCGTCGTTGCCGCCGGTGCTTACTTCTATTCCGAAAAGCCAATCTCGGCGGAAGGCCGGGCGATGATTCTTCCGGCCGATCCGGCGCCACTGGTCGTGGTGACGAAAGGCGGCGATCGCTCCTTTTCCATCGAAGTCGCCGACACCGCCGCCGAGCGCGAGGCCGGTTTGATGTATCGCCAGGACATGGCGGACGACCACGGCATGCTGTTCGTCTTCGAGGTCCAGCAGCAGGTTGGCTTCTGGATGCACAACACGCCGATGCCGCTTGATCTGATCTTTGTCGGCCAGGACGGTAAGATTCGGGCGGTCAAGCACGGCGAGCCGCAATCCGACGCCGTTATTTCGCCCGGTGTACCGGTGCGTTTCGTGCTCGAGCTCAAGGCCGGCACGGCCGCCAGGAACGGCATCGAGTATGGCGACCTGTTGCGCCATCCGGCCGTGGGCACAGTGTCTGGCCCGAGCATGCCGCCCGCCGACAAGGGCGACGCGCCCAATGGCGGTGCCGGTTGAGCGGGCAGGCGGGATCGCTCATGCAGTTTTTCACACATGACGGCTTCGACCTTGCCTTCCTCGACCGCCAGCCGGCCTCGGGCGAGGGCGACCCGGTGCTCATGATCCACGGCTTCGCTTCGAGCCATTATGTCAACTGGGTATCGCCCGGCTGGTTCAAGACGCTGAACGATGCCGGTTACCGCGCCATTGCCTTCGACAATCGCGGCCACGGCTCGTCATCCAAGAGCTATGAGGAGGCCGATTATACACCGGTCAAGATGGCCTCCGATGCGGCTGCCTTGCTCGGCCATCTCGGCATCGAGCGCGCCCATGTCATGGGCTATTCGATGGGCGCGCGCATCGCGGCGTTCATGGCACTGTCCGATCCGGACAAGGTGGCGACGCTGGTCTTTGGCGGTCTCGGCATCGGCATGATCGATGGTGTCGGCGATTGGGATCCGATCGCCGCCGCACTGCTTGCCGATGATCCGGCCGCGACCAACCATCCGCGCGGCAGGTCGTTTCGCGCATTTGCCGACCAGACCCGCAGCGATCGCCGTGCCTTGGCCGCTTGCATCGCCAAATCGCGGGAATTGCTGAGCGAGCAGGATATTGGCCGCATTGCCCAGCCGACGCTGGTCGCCGTCGGCACGACCGACGACATTGGCGGTTCGCCCGATGAGCTTGCAGCATTGATGCCGAACGCCAGGGCCTTTCACATCGAGGGCCGTGACCATATGCTGGCCGTCGGGGACAAGACCTTCAAGCAGCGCGTGCTGGAGTTCTATGCCGAGAATCCGCTCTGAGCGGACGGCTTCCGGGGATCGTTCTCAATGGGCTGTCGTTGATGGCAGGCTTGGCCATTCTGGCGATGCTGGCATCGACAATAGGCGCCCTTTACCTAATTGCTCCTGGTCTAGCTGTTTGTGAGGGCCGCCAGCGACCGCGCCATGTTCAGCCTGGCCTGCGGTTCGAAGCGCTGGCGAAACTCTTCGGTGTGGAAAATGTGTGGGCGGGCGAGGAAATTCTTCAGGACCGCACTGCGTCCAGCCCGCCACATCGGCTCCTCCACCCAGGCGTACTCGCGCCGTACGGCGCGCTCATAGGCGTCGAAGGCATCCGGCGCGGCACCCAGGATCGACAGATCCATGTCGAGGAAAAGACTTGCGTCCCGTGTGGCCGTCGCGTCGTCGAACGGCGGCAGTTGGTGCGTGGCGGTGGCGACGATCATCGCCGAGATACGATTGAGGCGTGACGGATCCGAGCGGCTCGCCAGCCTTTTCTCGGCAAGGGCAGCACTTTGCGCCTCGTTGTCCTTGGCCTTGCTGTCATAGATGGCATCGTGGAACCAGATCGCCGCTTCGATCGCCTCGGGATCGCCGAGCGAGCCTCGATAGTCGCCTGCCAGGCCCAGCATCGCCTCGATATGGGCAAGGTTGTGGTAGTGGCGGCTCTTGGCCCGGTAGAGTGCTGAGAGCTCGCTTTTCAGCGCGTCGTCGATCAAGGGTTCGTTTTCCATGGCTGCTTGAATTCCCGCGAACCAAATCCATTTGACAAAGCACTAAGGAAAATTGAGTTCAATCGTGCTATGATCTGGCTTATATGTGCGGCCAGACAACAGGCAAGCGCAACAGGCAAGCCCGGCAGGGCGCAGGACGAGACGGCGATGAACAGCATCAGCATTTCCCGACACAGCGCATTGCAGCCGGTCGATCCGATCTGGCGTTCGATCCGCGACGAGGCGATGGAGGCGGTCAACCGCGACCCGCTGCTCGCCGCATTCCTCTATTCGACCATCCTCAACCAGGACAGCCTGGAGGAAGCGGTTATCCATCGGCTGGCCGAGCGGCTGGACCACCAGGACATCGGCTCCGATCTCATCCGCCAGACGTTCAAGTCCATGCTGGCCGACGACAAGGACTGGCCAACGACCGTGCGCGTCGACATCCAGGCCTATTACGATCGCGATCCGGCCTGCGACCGCTTCATCATGCCGGTGCTCTATTTCAAGGGTTTCCACGCCATCCAGACGCATCGGCTGGCGCATTGGCTCTGGAACCAGGGCCGCAAGGATTTCGCGCTCTATCTGCAGAGCCGCTCGTCCTCGGTCTTCCAGACCGACATCAACCCGGCCGCCCGCATCGGCAAGGGCATCTTCATCGACCACGCCACCGGCCTCGTGGTCGGCGAGACGGCGGTCATCGAGGACGATGTGTCGATCCTGCATGGCGTGACGCTGGGCGGTACCGGCAAGGCCGGCGGCGACCGTCACCCCAAGATCCGCTACGGCGTGCTGATCGGCGCCGGCGCCAAGATCCTCGGCAACATCGAAATCGGCCATTGCTCGAAGATCGCGGCAGGCTCGGTGGTGCTGTCGCCAGTGCCGCACAACAAGACGGTTGCCGGCGTGCCGGCCCGTGTCGTCGGCGAGACCGGCTGCGATCAACCGTCGCGCCAGATGGACCAGCTTCTGCCGTCGCAGACGATGGATCAGGTCGTCAGCTTCGACATCTGATTTTCACGAGGCCGCCGCCTGCTGCCGGATTCCGGCCGCTTGCATGAGCGGGTGGTTGTCTCGCCTTATCAGGCCGCTTGCCTTTACATCGCCATTGTCGACGTGCCAGAAGCGCGTTCGAACGAGCAAGCCCGATGATCGGAGAAGACTGTTGAAGCCGGACGAAATCAGAAAGCTGGACGCGTATTTCAAGCGCGTCTTCCAGAACCCCAAGCTCGAGGTCAAGGCACGGCCGCGCAAGGACGATTCGGCCGAGGTCTATGTCGGCGACGAATTCCTCGGCATCGTCTTCAAGGACGAGGACGACGGCGACTACAATTTTTCGATGGCGATCCTCGACATCGATCTGGCCTGAGCCTGCAGTCTTGCGCTCGGCCGGCTCCGCCTCGAATGCGGCCGGCCAGCCGGATTTCTCGAGGCTTCCTTAATGTCCCGCTTTTAGGACGCGCCCGGCTTCGGTGGCGATTGCCGCGTCGAGCGCCTGCCAATCACCCAAAAACTCCCTAGGGAAGCGATAGGTGAGGCTGAGCTCGTCGCCGACCTGGATGTCGCGCTCGCAAGGCGCCAGCGATTCCTCGGCACTCGGCCCGCTCAGGCAACGGGCCACGAACGGGTCCTTGCCGGGGCGCTTGCCGACAACCAGCACCTCGTTGAGATAGCCTGATTTCTCGTTGAAACCGTACACCGTCGTGCCGTCAGGTCCCGCAATGCCGGGCTGGGTGATCAACGCGCTGTAGATCGGCGCGAAGCGGCCACTCATGTCACGCGACATCATCTGCTGTTCGAAGGACAGGAAGATGATGCTCTTGCCGGTCCCCTTGTGATTGAAATCGTCGCGCGCCGCCTCGCTGTAGCCGTCCATCTGGGGATAGCGCAGATAGAGGTCGAGCCGCGAAGCGATGCCGTCGCGCCGGGCCTGGGCGAAACGGATGGTGTTGGCCGGCACGGCAATGACATTGTTGGCGATCACCACCTGGTGGACCGTTGCGTCGTCGGTGTATCCGGCCATGGCGATCGAATGGCCGAACCATTTGCCGCCAAGGCTGATCGCCACCGACAGCAGCGCCAGCGCCGCGAACCCGTAGAACACCCGCTTCATCAGCCTGGAATCGACCACCGTGAGTTCGGGGCCGTTGGCGAGCGCTGCCTGCTTCATCTCAGTCCTCGGATCTCGGGCCGCCTGTCCGCCTCTGGTGTCCCTGGGCGGCACACATCGCACGGCATGGCTCTTGCAGCCTTCATGGAACGACTGTGCAATTTCATGGTAAATGGAAAGTTAAGATGGAACCGCTGGAACTCACACTCTTCGCTTTTGTCGTCGGGCTGACGGCCTGCGGGTTGGCTGGATCGGCCATGGAACTGGTGTCGGGCCGCAAGGTCGCCTTCACCGAACCCTATGTTTCGCCGTCACATGTTTTGCGCTCGCTGCTCGCGACGGCTTGTGCCGGGCCCTTCATGCTGGTCAACGATGCCATCGATGCCCGGCGTGAGCGCCGCATTTCCAAGTTGGCACTGATGTCTTGCGGCTGCACGGCGATTGCCTGGTCCTTGGCGCTGGGCGTCGTCGTGCTTGCCATTGCCTCATGGACGATCCGTCTCCTAGGGTCCGAATTGCCAGCCTGAGACGATTCGGAGACCGAAAATGCCGCTTTATGCGATCGATGGAACGGAGCCCAGCTTCGCGGATGCGGACTCAAACTGGATCGCGCCCGATGCGACGCTGATCGGCGACGTGCGGGTCGGCCGCAACGCCGGCTTCTGGTTCGGCACCGTCATTCGCGGCGACAATGAGCCCATCGTCATCGGTGCCGACACCAACGTGCAGGAACATACGGTGATGCACACCGATCCCGGCTTTCCGCTGACCATTGGCGAGGGCTGTACGATCGGCCACCGCGCCTTGCTGCATGGTTGTACGATCGGCGACAACAGCCTGATCGGCATGGGCGCCATCGTGCTGAACGGCGCGAAAATCGGCAGGAATTCGCTGGTCGGCGCCGGCGCGCTGGTCACCGAAGGCAAGGAATTCCCGGACAATTCGCTGATCGTCGGCTCACCTGCCAAGGTGATCAGGGTGCTGGACGACGCGGCCGTGGCAAGGTTGCGCGGCTCGGCGGCGCATTACGTTGCCAATGGCAAGCGCTTCAAGGCGGGGTTGAAGAAGGTCTGAGGTCAGCTTGGCCACCTGTCGGTGATAGTTTCGCCGCGCCCAACTCACTGTCCGTTGGAGCTGCGCCCGACCATCGCATCGCGCAGCAATGAAGCACCGGCTTCAAAACCGGCAATCTCGGCTTCCTCGATGGCTGTCCTGTAGTCATCGATGCGGGTTTCGAGCGCCGGGTCGGCGCCCGCTGCCAAAAGCAGGCGGATCGCATCGACACTGCGGATGGCCACCGAATAGTGAAGCGGCGTCCAGTCGTTGACGCCCCGCATGTTGGGGGCAGCACCGCCGTCGATCAATACCCGCACGATGTCCAGCCTGTCTGCTCTGTCGGTGGACAGCGCCGCAATGATGGACGGAAACCCGCCGTGATCCTGATAATTCGGATCCGAGCCGGCATCGAGTAAGGTCGAGATGAAGCCGACGGGGCTCCAATAGATCGCATATTCCAGCGGATGGCCAAGGCCGAATTCGAACGGCATGCGCTCGTCGAACCAGCAGGGTGAGCCGCCCAAGGCCACGCCGAGGCCGTCGAAGTCGCCGGCCTTGAAGGCATCGTCGATAGCCTTGAACAGACGATGGCGCTCGCATCGATCTTCCGGGATTTCCAACATCACCGTGATCCTGAAGGCTAAACTGACGGCCTATAGTGCCCCGATCTCCTGCGCGTGGAAAGACGGGACGATTCGACTGAATGAGATTGCGATTTTTCAGCCACTCCAAGCTGATTGGTTTTCGAACTGCCTCCGCCAGAAATGGCGGAGCCGGCCCGGGGACGGGGCCGGCTCCTTTGACCCGGTCGTTGGGGACGGGGAGGGTGGGGACTCGACCGGGTTTCTCGTCGCGCCCTTAGCGGACGCTGGCGACCGCGTCGGAGCGGCCGTCGTTGATCGTCACCCAAACGCCGGAATTCTGATCGGACTGGCGCTTGAGATAGGTGTAGTCGGTGTCCGTCCAGGACAGCACCTTGGTCTCCAGATTGTCGAGGATGAACTCGCCCAGGCTGGTGCGCACGGTCAGCACCGCGTGGCCGTCGCCATTCGGCTGGCGCGCGACCGTCATCAGCAGATTGCCGGCGGGCACGCCTGCATCCATCAATTCGCGACGCTTCTCCAGTGCGTAGTCCTCGCAATCGCCATAGCCATTGTCGGGATAGGCCCAGTATTCCTCGACACCGTAGTTTTCCATGTCGGTGCGCGGCTTGATGCGGGTGTTGACCGAATTGTTGATGTTGACGATCGTCGCCCACAGTTTGCGGGTCAACTCGACCGGCGCGCCCTTCGCGGTTCTTTCGCTGCATTCGCCAGCAATGCGCTGGCAGAATTCATAATGGCCAACAGGCTGCGTGGTGCGTCCGCCGGTGTGCATATAGGCCGGTCCCGCGGCATATGCTGATCCCCAAGCGGAAAGCTGCATCGCCATTGCCACCAGCAACAGCTTGCCCCTCGTTTTCTTCATTGTTGTAGTCTCCCCGTTCGAAGGAGACATTGCCACATGTGGATTTATTTGAGGCAAAAGCGCGAAGTAGATATTGAGTAAAACGCCAATAGAATAAACGTAAAATTTGAATCATTTGAGTATTAAATTGTTTGGCTTTGAAGCCTTGACCCTCGTGCGTTGATAGTCACGTAAGTCTTGCCGGCAGCAGCCGAAGCACGCTGGTCATGGACGTAACAACGAAAAAACCGGCCGCGAGGGCCGGCTTCCCGGTGTTGCTGCCGGGCCTTGTCAGGCGCGCGGCGTGTTGAATTCGGAATCGAGCGTTTCGGGGCGCTGGATGACGGCGAATTCGATCGCGACGCCGTCCTCGAAATGGCGCACGACCTGCCCGCGCATGGTGCCGAGCATGACCTGGACGCCGATCGCCGGCTTGACGTCGATCTCGATGGCTGCACCGGAGAGCGACAGGTCGATGATGCGGCACTGATACTGACGGCCGTCGGTGAGCTGCAGCACGCTGGTCGGATTGCGCGGCGCGACGCGTTCGTGGCGACGGTCTTCCGGCAGGTCGAGTTCGTGCTTGTTGGCAAGCCAGGTCAATTGCGCGGCGAGCTTGTCCTTCTTGCGATCCGACGCAATGACGGTCATCGCGAAACCGTCCTGCAAGGTGCGCGTGACGACACCTTCGATGCGGCCGATATGATCGATGTAGGCGATGATCTTTTCGCCGGGCATGCCGATGCGGTCGGTGCGAAACGCGACATTGCCCGGAGACATGTCGACGACCTGGCAGGGGTGCTCGGTGCGGTCTTCCAGCATGAAGCGCCCGTATATCTTGACCCGGACGCGCTGAAAGTTACGCCTTTCAGCTTGGGACGGTGCGTAGTCGACCGCCGCTGACCTCATGACTGCCTGCACCCCGTTTGGCATCCCACGCATCGATGCGAGGAACTTCATCAGAGAAGTACAACAAAGCGGGTTAACAAAGGGGAAAAGCGGGCGCTCTAGGCGTTTTGTTTTTATGCATCAAGCCGCGAGATTGCGGACTATTCCTCGCGCCCGCCATCGAAGACGACGAGATGGCGGATGCGGCGCGCCCGGCCGAGCGCCGAGATCGTCTCGGGTGCGCCGAGTTCATCGGGAACGAGCGAGGGAACATCGATCGCCGGGCGGTTGTTCAGGAGCTCCTTTTCCGGATCGATGACGCGGATCGAATCGATCAACGCGTCGGTGATCGGGTCGGCACCCAGCCAGAAGGGCTTCTCCACGGCGCTGATCACGCCCAGGCAGCGCGGATTTTCGACGCCGCCGTCAAGCGGCAGGGCAAGCAGCTCGAACTTGTTGGAGCGTCCGTTGCGGCTGAAGCCCTCATAGCTGATGAGCACGACCGATTTCTGGTCGAAGACGCCGTGGATCAGCCGCGAAACGAGCCGCTGATCCTTCTCGCGCCACAGAGACGGAAAGGAAAATCCCTTGAGCTCGCGGCCATAGCAGGCGCAAAGCCTGGTGCCTGCGAGCCGGAATACGGCTTGCCCGCGCGTGTCCCGTTCCAGGATAAAGGTGTCGGCCAGCAGCGATTTGATGTCCGCCGGCTCGACCTCCGAACGCTTCGGGGCAGGGCGTCCGTCACGCAGGCGGTTCCAATATTGGAACAGCGTGATCGATCCGTTCTGGTTCATGCTATGCTGCTCCGCGCAATCTGTCGTCTGATGTCCCATCGGTGAACAGAAGGGCGCCCTCCGATGACTTACATGCGTTGCGGAGCAGGAAGCGTGCCAGCGTCGTTAACACTTGTTCACGGGTCGGGGTCGTTAAGGTTAACAAGTGGTTTACATTGCATCGAAGCGAGCCCCGTGGCACATGAAAACCACTCCAGAAGCGGTCGTTTCGCGACGATCGGCAGCACTTCAGTCAAGAGTTTTAGGGGAGCAGGGGGCTCGACCAGCCGTTCAAGGGAAACCTTGAACGGCTTCTTTTTTGATTCGCGCCCAGCGATTCGCGGTTTGCTGTTCGGTCCGCGGTGATCTAGATGCTCGAATCCCGAATCCCGCAGTGAGTGCAACTTCAATGAGTGAACCGGTAACGCCCCCGGATGCCGACCCGGTCCAGGACGCGCCGCCACAGCGGCGCGAGCCGGTGTTCAATCTGCCGCCCGTGGTGCTGGCGGTGATCGGCATCTGCGTGGCCGTCTATCTGCTGCAGCAGTATGTGCTGAGCGAATCCCAGCAGATGACACTGCTGTATAACGGGGCCTTCATCCCTGTTCTCTACACCGGCCAATACGGCTTCGACTGGTTCCTGTTTTCCCGGCCCTTCACCTACGCCTTCATGCATGGTGGCCTTGCCCACATTGCCATCAACATGGTGTGGCTCGCCGCTTTCGGTTCGCCGTTGGCAAATCGCCTCGGCACGCTCTGGTTCGCGCTGTTCTTTGCCGTGACCGGGCTGGCTTCGGTCGCGCTTTTCTGGGCGGTGCACCCTTACGGAGAGGCGCCGCTGGTCGGCGCTTCCGGTGCGATATCAGGCATGATGGGGGCTGCGGCGCGTTTTGGCTTCCGCACCGACCGTTCGGCCGGCAAGGCGGCTTTCGCCGGTCCTGTGCTGCCGATCGCATTCGTATTGCGCTTGCGCGGCGTCGTGATCTTCCTTGCCGTGTGGATGATCATCAATCTCGCCACAGGCCTTCTCGGCTTTGCCCCGGGGGTAGACGGCCAGATCGCCTGGGAAGCCCATATTGGCGGCTTTGTCGCGGGCTTCTTCGGCCTGCGCTGGTTCGACAGGCGATGGCAGGCGCCTGAATGGGAGACCGACGACCGCACTTGAAATGCAACCGATCGCGGCGCACGATGTTCACTCTTATGTGAAGGCCGGTCAGGGCAGGAACCGGCAGGCAAAGCAGAGGAGGACGCCATGACGGTTAAGGCAATTCTCGAGAAAAAAGGCCATGACGTGTTCACGCTCGGGCCGAACGAAAAGCTTAGCGAAGCCATCCGCATCCTGGCAGAACACAAGATCGGTGCGCTGGTCATCACCAATGGCGATCACAAGATCGTCGGCATCCTTTCAGAGCGCGACATTGTGCGGGTTGTCGCCCGCGAAGGTGGAGCCGCGCTCGATATCGCCGTGCGTTCGGCGATGACGCCGAAGGTGAAGATCTGCAACGAAAACCACACCGTCAACGAGGTGATGGAGATCATGACCCGAGGCCGTTTCCGCCATCTGCCGGTGGAAAAGGACGGCATGCTCGATGGCATCGTGTCCATCGGCGACGTGGTCAAGCGCCGCATCGAGGATGTCGAACGCGAGGCCGACGAGATCAGGGCCTATATCGCCACCGCCTGAGCGGTGAAGGGAACCGCCGGCCGGAGAACCGACCGGCGGGAGCCGTATCTACCTGTTGTCGAGTTCGGAACGGACGAGTTCGAGCCCGCGCCGGGTGATGCGGTAGGGTCCGCCTCCCGACGAAGAAACCGCCTTCTTCCGCTTCAGTTTTCGAAACATGTCGAGATCGACGCCCGGATAGTGCCAGCCATCGCGGGTCAGGCATTTGACGGAGGCGATCCGCTTTTTCTCGTTCTTTTCTATTTCAATGCGTCCGCCCTGCGCGAGCAGGTGCAGGATGCGCTGTTCTATGCGCGAAATATCCATGGGAGAGTTTTCCGGGAAAACAAAAAATGCCGCCGCCGCGAAGCTTCGCGGCGCGGGGTTTCAGGTTTTCTGCCCTGCCTCGCTAGGAGGTCAGGGCCTTACCGGGACTGAGCGTAAGTGGACATCCACTCTCCATTGGAATGGACATCTAATAGGCGAAAGCGGCTGAAAAGGCCAGTCTGCGGCTTTGCGCTTGTCTCTTTTGGCGGTTTGCACTAGCGAAGTTGCACACCAAAATATGCGTAAACGCATAATCCGTAGTTCCAATACGCAGGCCAAAATGTCCCTCATCGACACCCGCACGCCCGACGCCAAGCGCCTTGTTTCCGGCGCCACCGGCGATTGGGAGATCATCATCGGCCTCGAGGTCCATGCGCAGATCACATCGGAAGCAAAGCTGTTTTCGGGCGCCTCGACCGCTTTCGGCGCGGCGCCTAACGCCAATGTCAGCCTGATCGATGCGGCGATGCCCGGCATGCTGCCCGTCATCAACGAGGAATGCGTCAAGCAGGCGATCCGCACCGGCCTTGGGCTGAAGGCGCAGATCAACCACAAGTCGGTCTTCGACCGGAAAAACTACTTTTATCCCGACCTGCCGCAGGGCTACCAGATCTCGCAGTTCAAGCAGCCAATCGTCGGCGAGGGCACCGTGATCGTCTCGGTCGGCCCGGACCGCCAGGGCGAATTCGAGGACATCGAGGTCGGCATCGAGCGGCTGCATCTGGAGCAGGATGCCGGCAAGTCGATGCACGACCAGCATCCGACCATGTCCTATGTCGACCTGAATCGCTCCGGCGTGGCGCTGATGGAAATCGTCTCCAAACCGGATATGCGCTCGGCCGACGAAGCCAAGGCCTATGTCACCAAGCTGCGCACCATTGTGCGTTATCTCGGCACTTGCGACGGCAACATGGACGAAGGTTCGATGCGCGCCGACGTCAACGTCTCGGTGCGCAAGCCGGGCGGCGAGTTCGGCACGCGCTGCGAGATCAAGAACGTCAACTCGATCCGCTTCATCGGCCAGGCCATCGACTACGAGGCGCGCCGGCAGATCGCCATTCTCGAGGATGGCGGCAAGATCGACCAGGAAACGCGGTTGTTCGACGCCGTCAAGGGCGAGACGCGTTCGATGCGCTCCAAGGAAGAGGCGCATGATTACCGCTACTTCCCCGATCCGGATCTTCTGCCGCTGGAATTCGACCAGGCTTATGTCGATGCACTGGCCAAGGAATTGCCGGAACTGCCCGACGACAAGAAGGCGCGGCTGATCGTGTCGCTCGGCCTGTCGACCTATGACGCCTCGATCCTGGTGTCGGAAAAGCCGATCGCCGACTATTTCGAGAAGGTGGCCGCCGGCCGCGACGGCAAGCTCGCCGCCAACTGGGTCATCAACGATCTGCTCGGGCAATTGAACAAGGCCGGAAAGGACATTGAAAACGCTCCGGTTTCGCCCGACCAGCTCGGCGCGGTCATCGACCTGATCAAGGATGGCACCATCTCCGGCAAGATCGCCAAGGACCTGTTCGAGATCGTCTGGAACGAGGGCGGCGATCCGCGCCAGCTGGTCGAAAGCCGTGGCATGAAGCAGGTCACCGACACCGGCGCCATCGAGAAGGCTGTCGATGAGGTGATCGCTGCCAACCCCGACAAGGTCGAACAGGCGCGCGCCAAGCCGAGCATGGCCGGCTGGTTCGTTGGCCAGGTGATGAAGGCGACCGGCGGCAAGGCCAACCCGCAAGCGGTCAACGACCTGGTGAAGACTAAGCTCGGCATAGCGGATCAATGAGCGGAGACCCGAACCCGGGAAACCCGGCAAGCGTCTCGTCGGCTCTGTTGATTGCCGGCGCCGTGCTGCTTTTTGTCGGCACGCTGCTTCATCCGATGCATGAAGACCCGAATGATGCGCTTCGCGCCTTCCGTGAATATGCCGCCGACCCTGTCTGGCTGTTCAGCCACATGGCACAGCTTGCCGGCGTCCTGTCTATGGTCGCCGGCCTGGTGCTCATCCTTGGCCGTCCGTCGGCCGGCCCGCTTCGTGGCTGGGCGCTTCTGACGACCGTATTCGGCGCAGCGTCTCTGGCGGCGGCAGCTGCCTTGCAGGCCGTCGACGGCATTGCGCTGAAAGCGGTGGTCGATGCCTGGGCAATGGCTGATGCGGCGACAAAACCATCGTTGTTCAGTGCCGCCTTCGCCGTGCGCCAGATCGAAGTCGGCTTTGCCGCGATCAGTGCCATGCTGCTCGGCTTGACGGTTTTGCTCGCCAATGTCGCCCTGCGTCAGGCTAGGCACAGTCCGTTGTGGCTGTCGTCGCTTGGCGGCGCCGGCGCCGTGGGTGTCCTGATCGGCGGTTTCGCTACCGCGGCAACCGGTTTCTCCGACACCGCCATGGCGGCCAACATGCCGGGCAGCATGGTGCTTCTGGTCTGGGTCGTGCTGCTTGCCGTGATCGACTTCCGGCACAAGCCGGTCGCAGCATAGGCGGGGAAAGAATCCATGTTCGTCCGCACCGCCGGAGAGCGCGACCTTGCCGCTGTGCGGACGCTGCTGGTGGAAACCTGGCATGCGACCTATGACGCCATCTATGGCGCTGCCAAAGTCACCGAGATCACCGATGAATGGCACTCGATTGCCTCGCTCCGCTCGCGGCTGACACGGCCGAACTCGGAGTTCCTGGTGGCCGATGATGGCAAGCGCATCGGCGGCATGGCTTTCGCCGCGGCCACCGCCGATGCGAAGGTCATTCTGTTGAACCAGCTCTACGTCCATCCGGACTGCCAAAGGCGCGGGATTGGACAAGCACTGCTCGACGAGGTCGAAACCAGTTTCCCGGAAGCGCGAACGCTGCGTGTCGAGGTCGAGGAGGCCAATGGCGCTGCCATTGCTTTCTACCGATCGAAGGGTTTCTTGCCCGTCAGCGCCGCCGCGGATACTCATGAGACCGCAAGGCCGACGACGCTGAGTTTCGAGAAGTCGCTCGGATAGACAGCCCGGCCGGCAATTGTCTCGCGTTTTTGATTTGACCGGCCCCCGCAGTCGTATCAACGCTGCCTGAGCCCGCGTCCGCATCCAAGGGACGCGACGGCGCGAGGGGGATGTTCATGCCAAGCTTGCCGGAACTGATGCCGACACAGGTGTCGGACGAGACCTTTGGCGGCGTCACCTATCATATAGCGGGCGAGCTGGTGCCGGTGCTTTCGGTCGATGTGACGCGGATGCCGGTCTATTTCGAGCATCACATCCTTTTGTGGAAGAATTCCACCATCACCATCGGCCTGAAATCGCTGAAGGGTGCGCTGAAGCGCATGATGGCCGGCATGCAGATCTTCGTCACCGAGGCGTCGGGGGCGGGCATCGTTGCCTTCAGCCGCGATGGGCCGGGCCACATCGTGCCGATCCATCTCAGGCACGGCGAGGAGATCCAGGTGCGCGAGCACCAGTTTCTCGCCGCCACCGGCAATGTCGACTACACCTTCGAGCGCGTGCGCGGCCTGGCGACGATGCTGTTTGGCCAGAGCGGCTTCTTCATCGACCGTTTTCGCGGCGATTCCGGCGACGGCATCGTCTGGCTGCACGGCTATGGCAATGTCTTCGAAAAGACGCTCGCCGCCGGCGAAACCATAGACATCGAACCGGGTGGCTGGCTGTTCAAGGATGTCTCGGTCAGGATGGAAACCAAGATCGACCGCCTCTCGAGCGGCTTCTTCGGCGCCAACATGAATTTCATCGTCAACCGGTTCACCGGGCCGGGTCGGGTCGGCATCCAGTCTATGTATCTGCATATGCCGACCGAGGAATAGTTCGACGAAAGCCACCGGTGGGCGTCACGGCATGACGGCAGCGATCCGGCCATGCGTCATCCCGGCATTTGCTGTGCCGGCTTACCACGGATATGCAAGGGCATGACCAAACTGTCCCGCACTGTAGCGTTGGCGCTGCTCGCCATCATCATTTTCGCGACCTTGTCTCCGATCCAGATGCGGCCGCACATCGCCGAAGCGAATGTTGAGCGTGCCTTGGCCTATGTCCTGTTGGGCTTCGCCCTGGCGCTCGGCTTCCCCAATCGACTGTATCAAGCCGTGATCTTCGTGGCTGTGACCGCCGGCATATTGGAACTGCTTCAGATCATTGATCCCGGTCGCCACGCGCAGCTTTCCGACGCAGTCGTGAAAGCCTGCGCAGGCATTGTCGGGATCCTCGTGGGGCAATTGTTCGTCAGGAGCAGCGGACGAATAGGAGAGCCGTAGGCGCGGGCAGAAAGCCGCCGCATCGACGATCCACTTTAGGTAGAGGCAACCTCCACATTGTCGATCAGCCTGGTCTTGCCGAGCCATGCGGCCGCGAGCAGGCGCCCTTCGCGGTCTCGGCGCCATGGCGCAAGCTTCCGGCTTTCGCGGGCCTCGACATAGTCGACCTTTTGGAAGCCGGCGGTGACGAGGGCGCTGCTGGCCTCTTCGGTTGCGTCGCTCTGGTCGGCGCCTGCTGCCAGAGCCACCGCCGTGTTGCGCAATATCACGTTGAACTGGCGGGCGATGTTCAGTTCGGCCTCACTGAGATAGGCGTTGCGTGACGACATGGCGAGACCATGGGCGTCGCGTATCGTCGGTGCGCCGATGATGTCGACGGGCAGGTCGAGGTCGCGGCAGAGCTGCCTGACGACGCAAAGCTGCTGGTAGTCCTTCTCGCCAAAGACCGCACAGTCGGGCGTTGCCTGTAGGAGGAGCTTTGCCACCACGGTGGCGACGCCGTCGAAAAAGGTCGGCCGAAAGTCCGATTCGAGCCCGGCTGAGGGGCCGCCGACCGAGATTTTTGTAGCGAAGCCGGCAGGATACATCTCGCCAACCGTCGGTGTGAAGGCAAGGTCGGCTTTTGCCACGCCCAGCCGGTCGAGGTCGCGGGCGAGCTGGCGCGGGTATTTGTCGAGGTCTTCGGTCGGCGCGAACTGCGTCGGGTTGACGAAGATCGACACGACGCAGCGATCGGCCCTTTCGAGCGCGATCCTGACCAGCGAGATGTGCCCGTCATGCAATGCGCCCATGGTCGGCACCATGGCGACACGAAGGCCATCGCGCCGCCAGTCACGGATTTGCGCGCGAAGTGCGGCAACGCTGTCGACGGCGACGGGTTGGTTCATGCGTCATCCCTGCTCTTTGTCGCCGAAAAGACATGGCCGGGGCCGGGGAATGTCCGGCTTCGCACCTCCGCCGCGTAGGTTTCGGCGGCACGCGAGATCACGCTGCGCAGATCGGCATATTCCTTGACGAATTTCGGCACGCGGTCGACGGTGAGCCCGACCATGTCGTCGATGACCAGGATCTGGCCGTCGCAGTCGCCGCTGGCGCCGATGCCGATGGTTGGAATGGCGATGCGGCGGGTGATATCGGCGGCGACGGCCTCGACCGTGCCTTCGATGACCACCGAGAAAGCCCCTGCGTTCTCGACGGCAAGCGCATCGCGAAGCAAAGCCGCGACAGCCTCCTCGGTGCGGCCCTTGATCTTGTAGCCGCCGTCCTTCTCGACCGATTGCGGCTGCAGGCCGATATGTCCCATCACCGGAATGCCGGCGGCGACGATGGCCGCGATCTGGCTGGTCATGTCGACGCCGCCTTCGAGCTTCACCGCCTGGCAGCCGGTTTCGTCGATGACCCGCCGCGCCGAGGCAACGGCTTGTGTCGCCGAAGCCTCATAGGTGCCAGCCGGCAGGTCGACGACGACGCAGGCCTTGGCCGAGCCGCGCATCACCGCCTGGCCATGCGCGATCATCATCTCCAGCGAGGCGCCCAGCGTCGTCTTGTAGCCATGCAGGACCATGGCGACACTGTCGCCGACCAGAAGCAGGTCGACATGGTTGTCGAGCAGACGGGCGACGGGGTAGGTGTAGGCGGTCAGGCAGACAATCGGCGTGCCGGCCTTGCGGCGGCGAATCGCCTCAGTGCTGATGCGGATATCGGTGGTCGGCAATTCCGTGGCCAATCGTCACCTCCTTCGGCCTCAAGCCGGGCTGGATGCCCGCATGGGCGCGCAGAGCTTTAGAAAGACCGCAAAGGCTTGGCAAGCGCCCATCCTGTCGCCCGGAAAGATCACAGGCTTGTATCGGGTTTCCGGCAAGCCATTTGCGCGCTCCACGTGGCAAAAGCCTTGCCTTCGGCAAGGCCTGACGCCATAAGCAGGAAACGGGCGCCGTCGGCGCGAGGGTTTTGTGATGAAGACTTTCCTTACGCAGTTTTTCACCTGGTGGAACAGCCAGACGCTGGGAACGCGCCTGCACACCTGGCGGCATGGCAAGAGGGTCGGCCAGGACGAGACGGGCAACATCTATTATGAGGGCGGCATCGATTCGGAAGGCCGCACGCGCCGCTGGGTCATCTACCGCAACTATTCGGAAGCCTCAGCGATACCGCCTGGCTGGCACGGCTGGATACATCACCGTGTCGACGTCGCGCCGTCCGGCGAAGACTACAAGCCGCGCGACTGGCAGAAGTCGCATCAGCCCAATCTGACCGGCACTCCGGCAGCCTATCGTCCGAAGGGTTCGGTACTGACCAATCAGCACCGCCCGCAGGTCACCGGCGACTATGACGCCTGGACGCCCGGGTCGTAACGGCCCCGACTTGTAACGGCGCAAGGTGCAAGCCGGTCCTTTATCGCCACAATTGGTGTTTAGCTGCTTGCTGATCAGAAAACGGCGACTAGCCTTGGCGATCGACAGAATCACCCGGGCGCGAACCACCGGTACCCCTATATGAGCTTTTTCAGCCTGACATCGATGGGCGGCCTGATGGTAGCCGCCGGCCTTGCCGTCAGCACCGCGGCCCTCGCGGCTTCGCCTGAACCCGCCGCGCCGGCGCCGGCGCCGGGAGCGAACCGGGTCACCAATCCCGTCGCCGAGTTTGCCGGCATCGACAAGATCACCGGCCGCATCATCACCTTCGATGTCTATATCGACGAGACCGTACAGTTCGGTGCTTTGCAGGTGACGCCGCGCGTCTGCTATTCGCGGCCGCAGACCGAGGAGCCGAAGACGGATTCCTTCGTCGAGGTCGACGAGATCACGCTCGACCGCAAGATCCGCCGCATCTTCACCGGCTGGATGTTTGCCGAAAGCCCCGGCCTCAACGCCGTCGAACATGCCGTCTATGACGTCTGGCTGAAGGAATGCAAGCAGAAGTCGGATGTGCCGGCGCCCGACGGCGCCAAGGCCGACGCAACCAAAGCCGAGGCACCCAAGCCTGCCGCAGCCAAACCGAAGCCCGCAGCCACTCCAGATGTGACCGAGCCTGATGTGGCCGAGCCGGACGCTTCGGAACCCGATACGACCGACTCCAACTGATCCTTCGGAACCGTCCTGGCCACCATGCGTTGGGCCTGACGACCGTGCATTTATGCGCAGGGAGGATTTTCCGATGTCAGACAGCAAGCGGATCACCGCCGGCAAGAAAGAGTTGCTGGAGCTCGAAAAGGGGTTCTGGACGGGCGACGCGGCCTACTATGCGGCCAATGCCGACACCGAATGCCTGGTGGCATTTCCGCAGATGGCCAAGGCGATGGACAATGCTGATCTCGCCAAGACCGCAACCAGGCCCAACCGTTGGCGGGACCTGAAGATCGACCTCAAGGGTATCATCGAGCCGGGCAGCGACATTGTCATGCTGACCTACGAGGCGCATGCCACGCGGGAGAACGGCGAAACCTACGCGGCCCTGGTCAGCACCGGCTATGTCCATCGCGTCAATGGCTGGAAGATGATGTTCCATGCGCATACGCCGATGGAAGCCGCTTCCGGGAAATAAGGGGCTCAATCGTCAGGGGTAGAATACGGCCTCGCCCTTCAGTGCGTCGGCCAGCATCTTCTCGTATTTGCCGCGCGGCACGTCGATCGCGCCGAAGCGCTTGAGGTGCTCGGTGGTAAACTGCGTATCAAGCAGAGCAAAGCCGCGTGCCTTCAGCCGCTCGACGAGATGGAAAAGGCAGGTCTTGGAGGCGTCCGTCTCCCTGGCGAACATGCTTTCGCCAAAAAACACCCGGCCAAGCGATACGCCATAGAGACCGCCGACCAGCCGGTCCTCGCGCCACGCCTCGACCGAATGGCAATGCCCTATCCGATGCAGTTCGACATAGGCTTCGCGGATCGGCGCGTTGATCCAGGTCGACCGCCGTTCCGCACGTTTTTCCGCGCAACCGTCGATCGTGGCTTCGAAATCGAAATCGAAACGGATGTCGAAAGGGTGCTTCTTGATCGTTTTCTTCAGGCTTTTCGGCGCGTGAAAACCATCGAGTGGAATGATGCCGCGCGTCTCTGGGCGCACCCAGAACACCTCCGGGTCGCCGGCGCTTTCGGCCATCGGGAAGACGCCCGAGGCATAGGCCTTAAGCAAAAGGTCGGTGGGGATGCGATAGCCGGGCGCGTAGGGACGGGTCATCGCGTCTGCGCGCTACTCTTCCTTGGCCAGATATTTTTCCAGCCAGTGGATGTCGTAGTCGCCATTGGCGATGTCGGCATTGCCGACGAGATCACGAAACAGCGGCAGCGTCGTCTTGATGCCGTCGACGACGAATTCATCGAGCGCCCGGCGCAGCCGCATCATGCACTCGACGCGGTTGCGCCCATGCACGATCAGCTTGCCGATCAGGCTGTCATAATAGGGCGGGATCTTGTAGCCGGAATAGACGCCGGAATCGACGCGGATGCCGAGGCCGCCCGGCGTGTGGAAGTGGGTGATCGTGCCGGGCGAGGGCGTGAAGGTGCGCGGGTCCTCGGCGTTGATGCGGCATTCGATGGCGTGGCCGTTGAACTTGATGTCCTCCTGCTTCACCGACAGGCCGCCGCCGGAGGCGACGCGGATCTGCTCGTGCACGAGATCGATGCCGGTGATGGCTTCGGTCACCGGATGCTCTACCTGCAGGCGCGTGTTCATCTCGATGAAATAGAACTCGCCGTTCTCGTAGAGGAATTCGATGGTCCCGGCGCCGGAATAGCCGAGGTCGGCGATGGCCTTGGCGCAGATACCGCCGATGCGGGCGCGTTCTTCGGCATTGAGGGCCGGCGAGGGCGCCTCTTCCCAGACCTTCTGGTGGCGGCGCTGCAAGGAACAGTCGCGCTCGCCGAAATGCACGCCGCGGCCAAAGCCGTCGCCGAACACCTGCACCTCGATGTGGCGCGGCTTTTCCAGATATTTCTCGATGTAGACGGCATCGTCGCCGAAGGCCGCACCGGCTTCCGTGCTTGCTGTCTGCAAGGCGATCTCGAGATCAGCTTCGGTGAGGGCGACCTTCATACCGCGCCCGCCACCGCCGGCCGAGGCCTTGATGATCACGGGATAGCCGATCTCGGCGGCAATGCGCCTGGCTTCCTTTTGATCGGTGACGGCGCCGTCGGAACCTGGCACAACCGGAATGCCGAGACGCTTGGCGGTGCGCTTGGCCTCGATCTTGTCGCCCATGATGCGGATATGGTCGCCGGATGGGCCGATGAAGGTGATGTTGTGCGCGGCCAGTATGTCGGCGAACTTGGCGTTCTCCGACAGGAAGCCGTAACCCGGATGCACGGCATCAGCGCCGGTGATCTCGCAGGCGGCGACGATCTGATGGATGTTGAGGTAGCTGTCGCGCGATGGCGGCGGGCCGATGCAGACGCTCTCGTCGGCGAGCCGCACATGCATGGCGTCGGCGTCGGCGGTCGAATGCACCACCACCGTCTGGATGCCGAGTTCCTTGCAGGCGCGCAGGACCCGGAGGGCGATTTCGCCGCGATTGGCGATGAGGATCTTCTGGAACATCAGGCCCGCTCTACTCGATCACGACGAGCGGCATGCCATATTCGACCGGCTGCGAATCCTCGAACAGGATCGCCGTCACAGTACCGGCGCGCGGCGAGGGGATCTGGTTCATCGTCTTCATCGCTTCGATGATCAACAGCGTCTGGCCTTCCTTGACCTTCTGGCCGACCTCGATGAATGCCTTGGCATCCGGCGACGGCGCCAGATAGGCGGTACCGACCATCGGCGAGGTGACCGCATTCTTGGAAAGGTCGGCTACAACAGGCACAGCGATGGCGGCAGCTTGGGCTGCTGCCGGGGCATAGGCCGGCTGCGGCGCTGCGATCGCATGAACGGCCGGTGCCTGGCGCGAGACGCGCACCTTCAGGTCGCCCAGTTCGACCTCGATCTCGGTCAGGTTGGTGTCGTTCAGTATGCCCGCCAGATCGCGGATCAGCTGCTGGTCAACACCGGTCTTCTTTATCGACATTTTCGAGCCTTCTGTTTGTTGGCCGGTCATAGGCGTGCTGCCAGCGCCTGCAATGCCAGCGTGTAGCCGAGCGGCCCAAAGCCACAGATCATGCCGACGGCGACCGGCGCGACCATGGAGACGTGGCGGAATGGTTCCCGCGCATGGATGTTGGAAAGATGCACTTCGGCGACGGGCAGCGGCGCTATGGCGCGGATGGCGTCGTGAATGGCAATCGAGGTGTGGCTGTAGGCGCCTGGATTGATGACGATGCCGACAGCCTTGTCGCCGGCTTCCTGGATCCAGTCGACAAGGTCGCCCTCATGGTTCGACTGGCGGAAATCGATCTCGAGCCCGAGTGCCGTGCCGGCCTGCTTGCAGTCCTCGGCGATGGCGGCCAGCGTCTTGCCGCCATAGATGCCCGGCTCGCGCTTGCCGAGCGCGTTGAGATTGGGACCGTTCAGGACGAAAACCGTTTTCAAAAAAACCGACCTTTTCCGGCGCCGGCATCAAGCCGGCGCGTTGGGCCCTCTATAATGGGCATAGCTGCCCGCGGAAAGAGCGCAAGTGCGTTCTTTCACTGTCCACAACGGGTGGAAATGTGGCCGTGAGACATATGCCGGTGAGCAAATCAAAGCGCGGCTTTCGCCGCCTCGATCTTTTCAGCCAGCACTTCCTGCCCAAGCGCCCCGAACACGACCTCGTTGCCGACCACGTAGGACGGCGTTCCGGTGATCGCCAGCTTGTTGGCAAGATCGTAGGTCTTGGCGAGGGCCTCGTTGATTGTCGGGTCCTTCATTTTCTCACGCAGCGCCGCTTCGTCGGCACCGAGCGACAGCGCGACCTTGATGGCCGCCGCCTCGGTTGCGCGTCCCTGGCCGCCGAGCAGCGCATTGTGGAACTCGCCGTACTTTTCCGGCTTCATCAGGTGGAAGGCCATCGAAACGACGCTCGCCTTCTGCGAATCCGGTCCGAGGATGGGGAATTCCTTAAGCACGAAGCGCAGGTCCGGATCGGACTTGGTCAGCGCCCGCATGTCGTCGATGGCGCGTTTGCAGAAGCCACAATTGTAGTCGTAGAACTCGACGATGGTGACCTTGCCGTTCGGGTTGCCGACGACGCCGTCGAAGGCGGAGTTGAATATCTGGTCCTTGGCATTCTTGATCACGCCGAGATGAGCGATGCGCTGCTCTTCCTTCTGCTTGGCCTCAAGCGCGTCCTGAACTTCCAGAAGGACTTCCGGGTTCTTCAACAGATAATCGCGGATGATGCCTTCGACCTCGGCGCGGTCGATCTTGGTGTCGGCCGCCGCCGTCTCGACGGGCTGCGCGGTACCAGCCCTGGCAATCTGTGGACTTCCGGCCACGAATCCGAAAGCCAGCATGGCCAGGGCGACCGCAACCCCCGTGGTGCCCAACAGCAGTGCCTTTTTCATCGTTCCTGTTCCTTCTACCTGTTTTCCGGTCTGGCTATGTCGCAGCGCGCGACCGGAAGGTTCACTTGATCTTGGTTGATGGCCTGTAGTTTATGATATCCTGGGCGCGAAGCCAGCGCGGCTCGCCACGCTTCATCTCTTGCTGCGCCCGCATGGCGAAAATCTTCGCATCCTTGTAGTTACCGGAATAGAAATGGCCTTCGGCGGTGGCAAGTTCGGCGCCCGGTATGTCGCCCAGCTCGCCATAGGCCTGTGCCAGATAGCGATACCCGGCTGAATTTTCCTTGTCGCGTCCGAGGCCATTGTTGATCTGCACGACGGCTTTTTTCAGGGAGTCAGGCGTGCCGACGGCCATCAGTGCCTGGCCAAGGGAGACAGGCAGCAATCCGGACCGCGCCGGATCGAGGCTGACCGCCTTGGCATAGGCGTCCGCGGCATCCTTGGGCTTGTTCGCCTTCATCAGGATATCGCCGCGCAATTCCTGGAAATAGGCGTTCTTCGGCTGCGCCTTGATCAGTGCATTGGTCTTGGCGAGCGCGGCGGCGATACTGCCGAACAGGTAGGTCGACTGGGCATCGCCATATTGCGCGGCGAGGGTCCCTTGCATCTTGCGCATCAAACGCGACGCGGCGGCCTGGCCTTCCATATAGACGGCGATCTTCACCCGCATCATGTCATGACGCTGCTGCAGCGCGGGCGGGTCGAGCTTGTCGACATTGGGGCTCTGTTTCACCAGCACTTCAAGATTGGCGATGCGGTCCTGCGGCATCGGATGGCTGATCCGATAGGGATCGACCTGCGCGCCCGACAGCGACAGTGCCGTTTGGAAGCGATGGAACGTCTTCAGCATGCCCATGCCGGATTGGCCGGTGGCGTTGAGATAGGTGATCGCCGAGCGGTCGGCGGTCATCTCCTCGGTGCGCTGATAGGCGAGGATGCTGCGCTGTGCCATCTCGCCGCCGCCGGCAGCCACACCCATGCCCGCACCGGCAAGGCCGCGGCTGTTGGTGGTTGCACCGGCGACGATGGCGCCGGCGCCAAGCAATGTCGCAATGATGGCCATCGTCTTGGCGCGTTCGAGCTGGTCGCGCAGCTTCTGCTGGTGGCCGCCGGCGATATGGCCGGCTTCGTGGGCAATGACGCCGATGATCTCGTTGGGCGTTTCGGCCGTCATCAGCGCGCCGGTGTTGATGAACAGCCGGCGCCCGGTGACAAAGGCGTTGAAACTCTGGTCGTTGACCAGAACGATGTCGATGCCGTCATTCGCCAGACCCGCCGCCCTGAAGATCGGCCGTGCGTAATCGCGCACCAGCGCCTCGATCTCGGCGTCGCGCACCACCGGCACGTTCTGGGCAAAGGCGCTGACCGAACTCGCCATTGCAACGGCTACGCCAAGCGAAAGCGTCGCGAAGACGCGCGCTGCCTGGGCAATCGTCGATCTGGGTCGGCTCAACATGATGGCTCCACTGGTAGACGAGCGGGCGAAAGATGAAAAGTCGGCGCCGGAAACTTCCTCAACTTGTGATCCTCACATCAATCGGGCATTTGTGCGGCACATGCGCCAGTGCTTGGCGCCGTCAGTCATCGGGAATACTGGTTAAATGGTCGTTTCGCTCTCACGCCGTGGCAATGTCGAACCCTTCCATGCCATGGACATTCTGGCAGAGGCAAACCGGCTGAAGGCCGAGGGCGTGCCGGTTGTTTCGATGGCCGTCGGCCAGCCCTCCGATCCCGCGCCGGTTCTGGTTCGTGCGGCCGCGGCCAAGGCGCTGCAGGACGGACGCATCGGCTACACCGACGCGCTCGGCCTCGCCGCCTTGCGCAAGGCGATCGCCGGACACTACGCTGATCACTACGGGCTTGATATCGAGCCCGGCCGGATCGCGGTGACGACCGGGTCGTCGGCCGCCTTCAACCTCGCCTTCCTGGCGATGTTCGACCCGGGTGACCGCGTTGCCATCGCAGCGCCCGGCTATCCCGCCTATCGCAACATCATGGCCGCACTCGGCATCGACGTGGTCGAGATCGAGCTCGGCGACGCCGCCTACCTGCATGCCGGCCATCTCGAGACCGCGCATCGTGGAAAGCCGCTGAAAGGTGTTCTGTTCGCCAGTCCGGCCAATCCAACAGGCGCGGTCATTCCGGCCGATGAACTGGGGGCTCTGGTGAGGACGGCACAAGACCTCGGCATCGCCGTCATCTCCGACGAGATCTACCATCGGCTGGCCTACGCCGCACCCGACACCACGGCGCTTGCCTACGGAGGCGACGTGACGGTGATCAACTCGTTTTCGAAATACTATTGCATGACCGGCTGGCGCATCGGCTGGATGGTGCTGCCGCAAGACCTAGTGCGCCCGGTCGAGCGCGTCGCCCAGAGCCTCTACATCTCGCCGCCTGAATTATCGCAGATTGCCGCGATCGAGGCGTTCAGGGCAACTGAGGAGCTGGAGGCGGTGAAAGGCCGTTACGCCTGGAATCGTGAGCTCTTGATGAAACGTTTGCCGGAACTCGGCTTTCCGCTGGCGGCGCCAATGGACGGCGCCTTTTACGCCTTCTGCGACGTCACCAGGCACACCAACGACAGCATGGCCTTTGCACGCAAGATGCTGGCCGAGGCGCATGTGGCGGCAACGCCTGGCCGCGACTTCGACACGCAGGCGGGGCACCGGACCATGCGTTTCTCCTACGCCGGCAGCCACGACGACATGGTCGAGGCAATGGCGCGCATCGAACGCTGGTTGAGGTAGGGCCATGCCGGAACTCGAACAAGCCCCCAAACTTGATCAGGCATTGGCCGAAGTCGCAGCCGAAATGGCCGAGCGCACCGATCGTGGTGATGTCGCCACCTACATTCCGCAGCTGGGCAAGGTCGATCCGAAGAAGTTCGGCATCGCGGCCGTCACCAATGACGGCCGCGTGCTGATGGCGGGTGACGCCGAACAGGCCTTTTCGATCCAGAGCATCTCGAAAGTGTTCACCCTGACACTGGCGCTCGGCAATGTTGGCGACGCGCTGTGGCAGCGGGTCGGACGCGAACCGTCAGGCAATCCGTTCAACTCGATCGTGCAGCTCGAGCACGAGAACGGCATTCCGCGCAATCCGTTCATCAATGCCGGCGCCATCGTCATTTCCGACATCCTGCTTGCCGGCCACCAGCCGCGTGAGGCGATCGGCGAAATCCTGCGCTTCATCCAGTTTCTGGCCGACGACGAGACGATCATCATCGACCGCGAGGTCGCCGCGTCCGAACGGGCCACCGGGTACCGCAACTTCGCGCTTGCCAACTACATGAAATCCTTTGGCAATCTCCACCATGCGCCGGAGCTGGCGCTAGGCGTCTACTTCCACCATTGCGCCATCGCCATGAGTTGCCGGCAACTGGCGCTCGCTGGCCGCTTCCTCGCCAATGGCGGCAAGAACCCGGCGACCGGGCATTCCGTGGTGTCGGCCGAGCGGGCACGCCGCATCGGCGCGATGATGCTGACCTGCGGCCACTATGACGGCTCCGGCGATTTTGCCTTCCGCGTCGGCATTCCAGGCAAGAGCGGCGTCGGCGGCGGCATATTGGGTATCGTGCCGGGCGTGGCCTCGCTTGCCGTCTGGTCGCCCGGCCTCAATGCCAACGGCAATTCCAAGCTGGGTTCGATCGCTCTGGAAAAGCTGGCCAGGATGATGAACTGGTCGATCTTCGCGCCGTAAAGCGCTTCGCGGCCCATCGGAATGCCAGATATGAAAAATCCCGCGCCGTCTTTCGATGGCGCGGGGTTCTTCTTGTCAAAAAATCACTTCAAGTGGCGGAAAGGTTTAGAAAAAACCTTTCCGCTGCCACCAGCCGGCGCGCTTCGGCTTGTCCTCGGTCTTGGCTGCGGGCTCTTCCGCAACGGTCGAAGACACCACTGGCACGACCGGTGCATCGACGGCCGCCGGCTTGCGCCTTGACGGGCGGGCCTTCGGTGCATCCTTGACGGCGGCTGCGACGGCTGTTTCGTCGGGCGCAGCCGCCGGCGTCCCTACCAGTGCTTCTTCAGCGACCGCTTCGGCAGCCGGCTCCTCGGCGACCACCTCGGCCGCGGCCTTCTTCGGCTTGGCGGCACGACGTGGCTTCTTCGGCTTCTCTGTGCTCGGCGCGTCGTCATTGGCCGGAGCAAGCACCACAGGCTCTTCGGCCGGCGCGGCAATTTCCGGCTCGCTGGCGATCACCTCGGTTGCCGAGACTTCGACTTCAGATGCGTCGGCTGTTTCGCCAGCGCTTGCCTCGGCCTCGCCTTCACCGTCTTCGCGGCGGTTGCGCTTGCCGCCGCGCTTGCCGCGCCGGCGCTTCTTGCCCGGGCCTTCATCCGAAGTGCCCTGGCCTTCGTCCGACGCCTCAACCGTTTCCGACGTTTCGGCAACACCAACAGTGGCGTTGTCGTCCGCTTCCGCGTCGCTATCGCTGGCGGCCGAGTCGGAGAACTCATCGGCTGACGCCGAGACGGAAGCACCGTCCGCAGGGGCGCCATGTTCGCGGTCGCGATCCTTGCCACCGCGACGACGCCGACGCTTGCGGCGCTTGCGGTCGCGGCCTTCGCCTTCCTCGCCACCGGCGGCAGGCCGCGGCTGTTGTTGCTGCGGCTGCTGGCGTGGCTGTTCGGCCTGCACCGGCGCTTCATCGTCTTCCTCGACGACGACAATCTCGTCCTCGGGCTCTTCCGGCTCGACATAAGCCGGGAAGCTGCGCGCCTCGACAAAGCCTTCCGGCTTTTCAGCCAGCGCGCCGCGGAAGATCGCATAGTGCTGCGCACCGACCGAATCGTCGGCCTCGACGGTGATCGTCAGCCCAAAGCGGCTTTCGAGTTCCACCAGCGTGCCGCGCTTGTGGTTGAGTACATAGAGTGCGGTCGCCGCTGGCGTCCGCACCGTGATGTGGCTGCGCGAATCCTTGAGCAGGAATTCCTCGATCGCCCGCACCACCATCAGCGCGACCGACGAATCGGAGCGCACATGGCCGGTGCCGCCGCAATGCGGGCAGGGCTTCATGGTCGATTCCAGCACGCTGGCGCGGATGCGCTGGCGTGACATCTCCATCAGGCCGAAATGCGAGATACGGCCGACCTGGATGCGCGCACGATCGTTCTTGAGGTGATCCTTCAGCCGCTTCTCGACGGAGCGGTTGTTGCGGTTCTCCTCCATGTCGATGAAGTCGATGACGATCAGGCCGGCAAGGTCGCGCAGCCTGAGCTGACGCGCGACTTCCTCGGCCGCTTCCAGATTGGTGTGGAGCGCGGTGTCCTCGATCGAATGCTCCTTGGTGGAGCGGCCCGAATTGACGTCGATGGCAACCAGCGCCTCGGTCTGGTTGATGATGATGTAGCCGCCGCTCTTCAGCGTCACCTGCGGCTGCAGCATGCGGTCGAGCTGCGCCTCGATGCCGTTGCGCACGAAGATAGGCGTCGTGTCGCGGAACGGCTGAACCACTTTGGCGTGGCTCGGCATCAGCATGCGCATGAAGTCCTTGGCCTCGCGATAGCCTTCCTCGCCGGAGACAAGAATCTCGTCGATATCCTTGTTGTAGAGGTCGCGCACCGAACGCTTGATCAGGCTGCCTTCCTCATAGACCAGGGCGGGAGCCGTGGACTGCAAGGTGAGATTGCGGACATTTTCCCAAAGCCGCATCAGATATTCGTAGTCGCGCTTGATCTCGGCCTTGGTGCGGCTCTCGCCGGCGGTGCGCAGGATGACGCCCATGCCTTGCGGCACTTCGAGATCGGCAACGACCTCCTTCAGACGCTTGCGGTCGACCGCGCTGGTGATCTTGCGCGAAATCCCGCCGCCGCGCGCGGTGTTCGGCATCAGCACCGAATAGCGGCCGGCAAGCGACAGATAGGTGGTGAGGGCCGCACCCTTGTTGCCGCGCTCTTCCTTGACGACCTGCACCAGCAGGATCTGCCGGCGCTTGATCACTTCCTGGATCTTGTACTGGCGGCGCACCGGCTTGCGGCGGTTGCGCACTTCTTCCAGCGCATCCTCGGCGCCGACCGATTCGACCTCGTGATCGTCCGGATGCGAGGACTGCACTTCCTCGAGCATGCCGCGATCATTGTCGCCTGACGTCGCTTCGCTGCCCTGTTCCGCTTGGGGAACGGCTTCGGAAATCACATCGCCTTCGACCGCGGCGGCGATCGATGTCGGGCCACCCTCGCGGGTTTCGGTTTCGTCCTGCTCGGCTGAAGCTTCGTCATGCTCGGACGCGCCGGCATGCTCCGAGGCATCCGAATGTTCTGATGTATCGGCCGCGTGTTCGATGATCTCGGAGGTGTGGGAGATCTCTTCGACAACGATGTCGCCATTGTCGCTGCCTTCGCTTGCCTCGTCGGAATCGGCTGCATCGCGCTTGTGCTCACCGCGGTCGCGGGGCTTGCCGCCGCGCCGGCGGCCGCGCCGCCCACGATCGCGGCTCTGGCGATCATCGCCGTCGCCGTCCTCGTTTTCCTCGTCCTCGGCCTCCTGCGCTTCGGCGCGCAGCAGTGCCTGACGATCGGCGACCGGAATCTGGTAGTAGTCAGGGTGAATTTCACTGAAGGCGAGAAAACCGTGACGGTTGCCGCCATATTCGACAAAGGCTGCCTGTAGGGAGGGCTCTACGCGCGTTACGCGGGCTAGGTAGATGTTTCCTTTGAGCTGCTTCTTGTCCTGGGATTCAAAGTCGAATTCTTCAATACGGTTACCGCGAACGACGACAACGCGTGTTTCCTCCGGGTGGGAGGCGTCTATCAGCATTTTGTTGGGCATTATTTCGTTTCCCCCCGGCAGCCGTCAGCCGCAGCTTGCGAGGCAATGCCTGCTGTTGCGTGTCTGGAGTGTGGGTGCCGGATATCTTAACGTCCGCCGGCCGTCGCTTGAGCGCCATGGCGGTGCCGCCCGCAGCCACAATGGCGCGGTTTGATGCGGACCTTTCCATGATTGCGCTTGAAGCCATCGTCACCAGCAGAACCTTTTGAACCAAAGCCCGGACGAACCGGACCAGCTTGTTTGCTCATACAGAGCCGGCGCGGGAACAAACCCGGCCGTTTTCCTCACGCAGGCGATTCCCCCGCCACGGGCGCACACCTGCGAAATTCGTCGCGATCACCTGAACCCTTTTCGCGTGAAGCGAAAGGAGCCGCCTTTTTCATCTGACCCTGTAGCAGGAAGCTGCGGAGGAGGGCGGTTCCAGGATTGCAGTGATCCACCATCGCTTTTATGATTTGGCGGGGTGGAAGGCAACCCCGATTTCCGATGCCGGCAAAAAGCAGTTCCGTAACGTAAGTCTGGGTTACGATCCTTGCATAAAAAGGCTTGGTTAACCTTCTCTGGATACCAATCGTTAATCGAGTTCGCGGCCTAACCGGCATTTCGACGAAACGACCGGGCGCCTGGCGCCAAACCGGGAGCGACTGGAAGAGAGATGGGACTGGCAGACTTCACAGACAAGGGATGTCGTGTTGGCGGCCGGATTCTCTGCGCCTTCCGCCTCTTGCTGCTGCTGGCGATCTGTTCTGCCTTTTCCTCGATTGCCAATGCCGCCGACGCTCCGCTGGTGGCAAAAGGCTACAAGATGGCCGGCGATGCCACCAAGATGCGCATCGTCATGGATTTCGATCGCGAACCCGATATCAAATGGTTCCTGTTGCGCGGCCCCAACCGCCTTGTCATCGATCTCGCCAATACGAGATTCGCCATTGACGCCAAGGATTTGAAAGCACGCGGCCTGGTCAAGGGTGTGCGCCTGGGCGAACTCGGCGAGGGCGTTTCGCGGCTGATCCTCACCGGCAAGGGACCGTTCGCCGTCGACAAGCTCGATGTGCTCAAGAATGAGGACGGAACCGGCTACCGCATTGCCATCGACATGTCGGCAGTCTCCTCACGCGAGTTTGATGCCGCACTTGCAAATCAGGCGCTGACCACCGGATCGACGGTTTCGACCGACAAGGGAGGGCGGGTCGGCACCGGACCGGTCTCCAATCCGGGCCATCGTTTCACCGTGGTCATTGACCCCGGCCATGGCGGCATCGACGGCGGCGCCGAGGGCCTGAACGGCACCATCGAGAAGAACGTCACGCTGGCCTTCGCCACGGAGCTGCGCGACAAACTCGCAGCCGTCGGCAATTACGATGTGTTCATGACGCGCGACACAGACGAATTCCTACGTCTGGACGATCGCGTGCGCATTGCCCGGCAGCATGAGGCCGACCTGCTCATTTCCATCCATGCCGACACAATCAGCGTCAAGGGCATTCGCGGCGCCACCGTCTACACCGTCTCCGACAGGGCTTCGGATCCCGAGGCGCAGGCGCTTGCCGACCGAGAAAACCTCTCCGACCAGTTCGCCGGCATGGAGATCAAGAACGACAACAAGGAAGTCACCGACATCCTGATCGACCTGATCCGCCGCGAAACGCACAATTTCTCGATGAGTTTCGCCCACACGCTGGTCGGCCAGCTGTCGACCAGCGTCGGCCTTATCAACAATCCCCAGCGTTCGGCGGGCTTCAAGGTGCTCAAGGCACCCGATGTGCCGTCCGTGCTGGTCGAACTCGGTTACCTCTCGAACGCCAAGGACGAGGCGCAGCTGCTCAACGCCGACTGGCGAGGCAAGGCCGCCCAGAGCATAACCAATGCCGTCGCGCTTTTTGCTTCAGCCAAGGCCGGACCGGGAACCGGAGGCTGACATGCCCGGCGGCGCCTGCAACCAGAGGCGGCGTTGCGCGACGACAACACCCGGTGCTTTTATTTCCGGCTCGCGGCCGCGAAATCCGGCATTGCCGTATTTTGTCCACATGGTGGCGACAAGGGTTTTCGATTACGGATTGGGACCGGCTCGAAAGCTTGCGCGAAAGGCGGCTTCGTTTAGGAAATTCCCGAACCAAGGACTGGAGCGGGTATGATTCGTCTCATTGGCTATTTTTTTGGCATCGGCACGACGCTGGCCCTTCTGGTCGCGGCGGGCGTTGCGATCTACATCGGCCATGTGGCAAAGGATCTGCCTGACTACGAAGTGCTGGCCAAGTACGAGCCGCCGGTGACTACCCGCATCCACGCCTCGGATGGCTCTCTCATGGCGGAATATGCGCGCGAACGGCGCCTGTATTTGCCGATTCAGGCGATCCCCGACCGTGTCAAGGCGGCCTTTCTGTCGGCCGAGGACAAGAATTTCTACACCCACCCTGGCGTGGACATAACGGGATTGGGCCGCGCGGCGCTCACTTACGTTTCGGGTGGACCGATGCAGGGCGGTTCGACGATCACCCAACAGGTTGCCAAAAACTTCCTCCTCACTAACGAGCGCTCCCTGGAACGCAAGGTCAAGGAGGCCATCCTTTCGTTTCGCATCGAACAGGCCTATTCCAAGGACCGTATCCTTGAGCTTTATCTCAATGAGATTTTCTTTGGCTTCAACGCCTATGGTGTGGCCGGCGCCGCACTGACCTATTTCGACAAGTCGGTGAACGAATTGACGGTGGCCGAGGCCGCTTATCTGGCATCGCTGCCGAAAGGTCCGGCCAACTACAATCCCTTCAAGCATGCCGATCGCGCGCTTGAGCGGCGAAACTGGGTCATCGGCCAGATGGTCGAGAACGGCTACGTCACCCCCGAAGAGGGTGCGAAAGCGAAGGCCGAGCCGCTTGGCGTTGCCCCGCGCCGCACCGGCTCCTATCTTTTCGCCGGCGAGTATTTCACGGAAGAGGTTCGCCGGCAGATCATCGCCCGCTATGGCGAGAACGCGCTCTATGAGGGCGGCCTGTCCATTCGCACCACCCTTGACCCGAAGGTCCAGCTCATTGCCCGCACGGCGATGCAGAACGGTTTGATGAAATACGACACGCTGCGCGGCTATCGCGGACCGGTGAAATCAATCGACGTGTCCGGCGATTGGGGCGTCCCGCTGGGCGCCGTCAAGGGGCTGGAGGATGTTCCCGAGTGGTCGCTCGCCGTCGTGCTCGACAGTTCGGCGACAGGCCTGTCGATCGGCCTGCAGCCCGCGCGCCAGGCATCCGGCGACATCGTCAAGGAACGCGTCGAAGGCACCGTCAGCAAGGAGGACATGGGTTTTGCCATGCGCCATGTGGTCGACGGCAAGACCGTCAAGGCCAAGTCGCCGGCGGAGGTGTTGAAGCCGGGCGACGTCATCTTTGTGCAGAAGAACGATGGCTCCGACAATGCCTACAGCTTGCGCCAGGTTCCGGAGGTTGAGGGCGGCCTGATCGCCATGGATCCGCATACCGGCCGCGTGCTGGCCATGGTCGGCGGCTTCTCCTACGCGCAGTCCGAATTCAACCGCGCGACGCAAGCCATGCGCCAGCCGGGCTCCTCGTTCAAGCCGATCGTCTACTCGGCGGCGCTCGACAATGGCTATACGCCGGCTTCGGTGATCATGGACGGGCCGATCACCATCCAGAGCGGCAACACGACCTGGACGCCGAAGAACTACGACGGGACCGTCGCTGGTCCGGCGACCCTGCGCTCCGGCATCGAGAAGTCGCGCAACCTGATGACGGTGCGGCTTGCCAATGACATGGGCATGAAGCTGGTCGTCGAATATGCCGAGCGCTTTGGCGTCTACGACCATCTGGCGCCCTATCTGCCGATGGCGCTGGGCTCCGGCGAAACGACCGTGATGCGCATGGTGTCGGCCTATTCGATCATGGCCAATGGCGGCAAGTCGATCAAACCGTCGCTCATCGACCGCATCCAGGATCGCTACGGCAAGACGGTGTTCAAGCAGGATGAACGTGGCTGCCAGGGCTGCAATGCGCCCGAATGGCAGAACCAGCCGGAGCCTGAACTGGTTGACAATTCCGAGCAGGTGCTCGATCCGATGACGGCCTACCAGATCACTTCGATGATGGAGGGTGTCGTGCAGCGCGGCACCGGTGCCACCATCGGCGAACTCGGCCGCCATATCGCCGGCAAGACCGGAACGACGAACGACGAAAAGGACGCCTGGTTCATCGGTTACACGCCCAACCTCGTCGTCGGTCTCTACATGGGCTACGACACGCCGCGCGGCCTGGGTCATGGCGCCACCGGTGGTGGTCTCGCAGCACCAATCTTCAAGGACTTCATGCGGGTGGCGCTGGACGGCACGCCCAATGTCGACTTCAAGGTGCCCGAAGGCATGAACCTGGTCGCCATCAATCGCAAGACCGGCATGCGTGCCGCATCGGGCGATCCCGGCACCATCATCGAAGCCTTCAAGCCGGGCACCGGTCCCGCCGACAGCTATTGGGTGATCGGCATGGGCGCCGACGGCTCCAATGCCACCGGTGGCGCGCTGTCGCCGCAGGCCAATCAAGCCATCCAGTCCGGCGGCGGCGGCCTCTACTGACGATTTTCAGGAGCGGATGGGCTGGCCTTGCGCCAGCCCATTTTGCTTTACAGCCGGCGGCGGCCTCCCTATGTATCGCGCCGACCGATTTCAGCAAACAGGACAGAACAGCCAGCCATGCGCGCGGAAACGCAGAATATTGTCGACGAGATCAGGCAGGCGATAACCCTGCTGAGGAGGCATCTTTGACTGGGATCAGGCCATAAAGCGGCTTGAATACCTCAATGTGCGCGCCGAGGATGCCAGCCTCTGGAACGAGCCGCTGGAAGCGCAGAAGCTGATGCGCGAACGCCAGGGCCTCGAAGAAGGCATCGCCTCGGTGAAAGGTCTGACGCAGGCGCTGGAAGACAATATCGGCCTGATCGAGCTCGGCGAGGAAGAACGCGACGAGGGCGTCATCGCCGAGGCTGAAGCCGCGATCCGCTCGATGCAGGGCGAGGCGAAGGCGCGCCAGGTCGAGACGCTGCTGTCGGGTGAAGCCGACGCCAACGACACCTATCTCGAAATCCATGCCGGTGCCGGCGGCACCGAAAGCCAGGATTGGGCCTCGATGCTGCTGCGCATGTATACGCGCTGGGCCGAGCGACGCCGCTTCAAGGTCGAGGTGCTGGAAATGCATGACGGCGAAGAAGCGGGCATCAAGTCCGCCACGTTGATGATCAAGGGCCACAATGCCTATGGCTGGATGAAGACGGAATCGGGCGTGCATCGCCTGGTGCGTATTTCGCCCTATGACAGCAATGCGCGCCGGCACACGTCCTTCGCCAGCGTCTGGGTCTATCCGGTCATCGACGACACGATCGAGATCGACGTTTCCGAATCCGACGTCCGCATCGACACCTATCGCTCGTCCGGCTCCGGCGGCCAGCACGTCAACACCACCGATTCGGCGGTGCGTATCACGCATCTGGCCACCGGCATCGCCGTCGCCTGCCAGGCCGAACGTTCACAGCACAAGAACAAGGCCAAGGCCTGGGAAATGCTGCGCTCGCGCCTCTACGAGGAAGAGCTGAAGAAGCGCGAGGCGGTTGCAAACGCCACCGAAGCGTCGAAGAGCGATATCGGCTGGGGTCACCAGATCCGCTCCTATGTGCTGCAGCCCTATCAGCTGGTGAAGGATCTCCGCACCGGCGTCGAGAGCACCAGCCCGTCGAGCGTGCTCGATGGCGACCTCGACGATTTCATGGAAGCCTCGTTGTCGCAGCGCATCGAAGGCGGTGCCGGTGAAGCCGTGGCGGACCTGGACTAGTGTATGCTCATATTCAGGTGAGGCCGGCCTGCAAACTCGGGCTGACCTGAATCTGAACATACCCTGCGCACCACAGCGACGGAGGAGAGAGTGCCGAGCAAGCTCACCGGAAAGTGCTTTTGCGGCGCGGTTCACTACGAGGTCGCCGACGAATTCATCTATGCCGGGAATTGCCATTGTTCGAACTGCCGGCGCACCACCGGTTCGGCCTTCAAGCCTTTCGCCGGCATCGAACGCGGCAAGTTTGCCCTCACCGCGGGGCAAGACAAGCTCCTGATCTTCGGCGACGAAAGCGGCCATGACGCGCATTGCGGCCGGTGCGGCTCCTTGCTTTATTCGCTCGTGCGCGATGGCGCCTACGTCCATGTCGCCATGGGAACCCTCGTCGACGATCCGGCCATCCGTCCGACCGCGCATATTTTCGTCGGCTCGAAGGCCGGCTGGTTCACCATCGCTGACGATCTGCCGCAGTATGAAGAGCACGTCGTGGCAGCTGGATCCGTCGACGAATAGGCTTCGGCCGGCCACGCAGCAATTTCTTGCGTCGACTCACATTTGCGCTCACCATCACGGCATTGAGGGGAGACAAAAAGCATTTATGGCCGGTCGCGGCATATCTGCAAGCTGACGATCTGGCCGCTGGGAAGACACGTTCCGGGAACGGGCAAGCGAAACGCTTGACGCTCGTTTGAAAGGAACGTTTCCATGTCTGCTGCCACATCCAGATCGGCCAATGCCGTTCAACCGGCTGGCCGACTTTTGTTTTCCCTGCTCGCAATCGGCGCGACCGCAATGCTGACGGCACCTGCCTTCGCACATGACGCCACGCCCACGGCGGCAAAGCCGCAAGGCTGGAGTTACCCATTCGCATGCTGCGCCAACTATGATTGTCGCACCACCCATACCGGCGAAGTGTTGGAGAAGCCCGAGGGCTATGTCATCGCCGGAACGGGTGAGGTCGTTCCAATGAGCGACAAGCGCGTCAAGGACAGCCCGGACGGCGAGTTTCACTGGTGCGCGCATCAGGCCGGTCTCGACGCTGGCAAGACAATCTGCCTGTTCGTGCCGCCGCGCTCTTATTGACGACAGGCCGGGTTTCCGCGGTTCGGTGGATGCCTGCTGACAGACAGTTGTCAGGAGCACCTCCTTATGCTGCCTTTGCCGTACAGGGCGGCGGGCGACAGGAGGAGTTCGTTGATGACCATCAAGGCAAGCTGTCATTGCAAGGCGACGACATTCGAGGTTTCGCAGGCACCGCGGACGGTGACGCAATGCACCTGTTCGTTCTGCTCGAAACGCGGCTCGCTCTGGGCCTACTACGTTCCATCGCAATTCAAGCTTACCAGCCCGCCGGAGAACGTTTCTGTCTACGAGTGGGGGTCGAAAACCGTAAGGCACGGTTTTTGCGCCACCTGCGGCTGCGGCACCTTTACCGAAACGCCGGACTGGTCGACCGGCGAGCCGGATTTCGACAATCCCAAGATCAGCGTCAACTCGCGGCTGTTCGACGATTTCGATCTCGACAAGGTCGAAGTGGTGATCATCGACGGCAAGAATCTCTGGTAGCCTGATCAGGCCATTCCGGCACGGCGATGCGGCGCTTTCGTCGGGCATTAGTCCTCCGGGAAAAGCCATGGGCGGCGCTTTTGCCGTTCCGCTTTTCGCCGCAATTCATGGTACAAGTCGCGGGAAGGGCTGATTTGGCGCCACCGCAAGGCGTGACTTGGAGAGGGACGATCCTATGAAAAAGACTGTGCTCGTCGTCGTGGCGACGGCTGTGCTCGTGAGTGCCTGCACCACCACCGATCCGTATACCGGCGACCAGAAGATTTCCAACACGGCGGCCGGCGCCGGCCTTGGCGCCCTGGCGGGTGCCAGCCTTGGCTTGCTTGCTGGCGGCAATGACCGCCGCAACGCGCTGATCGGCGCCGGCATCGGCGCGCTGGCCGGCGGCGCCATCGGCGCCACCATGGACCAGAACGAAGCCGAACTGCGCCGGCAGCTCGAGGGCACCGGCGTCAGCGTCACCCGTAGCGGCGACCAGATCATCCTCAACATGCCGTCGGACATCACCTTCAACTCGGATCAGGATGCGGTGAAGCCCGGCTTCTACCAGGTGCTGAACTCGGTTGCGCTGGTGCTGAAGAAGTTCAAGCAGACCACGGTCGACGTCTTCGGCCACACCGATTCGACCGGCGGTGACCAGCACAATTTCGACTTGTCGCAGCGCCGCGCGCTGGCCGTCGCCAACTATCTGTCCGGCCAGGGCGTCGATCAGCGCCGCTTCGCCGTCACCGGTTTCGGCAAGACGCGTCCCGTCGCGTCCAATGCGACAGCCGAAGGCCGCGCCCAGAACCGCCGTGTCGAGATTCAGTTGTCGCCGCTCACCTGAGCTGTTCGGCAAATCAATGCGAAACGGCCCCCGCGTGGGGGCCGTTTTTGCTTGAGCTGATGTCGGCGCTCTTCAGATGGGGCACTATAGGATTAGTCGCTGCTAAAATAAGAGCTTTCGCGCAGCCATGCAAAGGAATAGCATCATTGCTGTTCCGGAGGGGATGAGGCGGTACAAACTGGCCGCGCAATCAGCATTTTTCCGCCTCGGTCTTGCACGGCCAGATCAGAAAGTCTGGGAGGAATGCATGGCAAGAACAGCCACCCTTGGGCGCTGCGGCGTCCTCGCTTTAACAAGTCTCGCAAGCGCATGGTTGGGCATCGCTACGGCCCTGGCCGAGGACGCCAACAAGGCCGACATCGATGCCTTGAAAAAGTCGCTCGCCAAATATGAGGACTACACCGCCGCCGTCCGCGACCTTTATCTGTCGACAGTCGGCTGCGTCTATTACAGCGGAGAAAAGATACCGGGCGCGATGGATTACCCGAAGGGCGCCATGGGTATCCATTTCGTCAATGTCCCGAGTGTCGGCCAGAAACTCGACCCGATGCACCCCAATGTGCTGATTTACGAACCGACCAAGAAGGGCCTGCGCCTGGTGGGCGTGGAATGGCTCGTGCCGCTGACGCCGGACATCAAGGCACCGCCGAAGCTGTTTGGCCAAACCTTCATGGGCCCGATGGAGGGACACTATCCGCTCATCCCGAAAGAGTTCGTCCACTATGATCTTCACGCCTGGCTCGGGGACAACCCGAACGGCATGTTCAGTCCGACGAACCCGAACGTGAAATGCAACAAGGCCGAGTTTCCGATGCTGGAAAAGCCGACCAAGATGATGCCCGGGCCAATGTAACGGGCGAACCAGGCTGATCCATGTCGACATGAACAGAGACTTAAAGCGGGTCGTTTGAACCCCGTTCAGACGCGACACGCTTTGGGAGCCTTGTCGAGAAGGCAAGCCGGATGGCTGGCTTGCCTTCGAAAGCGCTCGGGGTCAGACCTTGGCGACGATCCGCATGAAGGCCGGCATGTCATCGCCGAAGCCGACGGTGGAGTCGTTATCTTCCTGGTGGCGTTGGCGGGCAGGGCGGTTGCTGTCGCGCTGCGGCCTGGTGTCGCCGCGTTCCGGTGCGCGCTGCTCGTTGCGATCGGATGATTTGCGCTCGGTGTTTTCCGAACGGATCGCTTCCTTGCGCGAGCGCCGTTCGCCGATGTCGGCGACCGCGGTCTCGACCACATCAGGCTGCTCCTCGCGTACCATTGCCGGTGCCGCATCTTCGCTTGGCCTGGCGTGGCGTTCGCGCGGTTTGCGCTCACCCCGGTCCTTGCGGTCATCGTCCTTGCGGCCGGCACGGCGCGGGGCGCCCTTGCCACGGCGCGGAGCGTCGTCCTCGCCGCCTTCGCTGGCGACCACTGTCGACAGGTCGCCGTCATGCCATTCGATCTTGTTGCCAATCAGCCGCTCGATGGCGTCGATGTACTTGGTATCCGACTTGGTCGCGATGGTGAAGGATTTTCCAGAGCGCCCGGCGCGGCCAGTGCGGCCAATGCGGTGGACATAATCCTCGGCATGGATCGGCACGTCGTAGTTGAAGACGTGGCTGACATCGGGGATGTCGAGGCCGCGCGCGGCGACGTCGGAAGCGACGAGGTAGCGCAGCTTGCCGTCGCGGAAATTGGCCAGCATCTGCATGCGCGCGCGCTGGTCCATGTCGCCATGCAACGCACCGGCGTCGAAATCATACTTCAGCAGCGAGCGGAACAGCTCCGACACTTCGACCTTGCGGTTGCAGAAGATGATGGCGTTCTTCAGTTCCGCATCCTCAGCCTTGATGAGGTTGCGCAATGTCTCGCGCTTGTCCCATGGCTTGGAGCCGGATTTGACCAGCCGCTGGATGATGTTGGTCGCCGCGGACGCGGCCTTCGAGACTTCGACGCGCACCGGCGCATGCAGGAACTTTTCGGTGAGCTTGGTGATTTCGGGCGGCATCGTCGCCGAGAAGAACAGCGTCTGCCTGGTGAACGGAATCATCTCGCAGATGCGCTCGATGTCGGGAATGAAGCCCATGTCGAGCATACGGTCCGCTTCGTCGATGACGAGGATCTCGACGCCGTTGAGCAGCAACTTGCCGCGTTCGCGGTGGTCGAGCAGGCGGCCGGGCGTCGCGATCAGCACGTCGGCACCGCGCTCCAACTTCTTGTCCTGTTCGTCGAACGACACGCCGCCGATCAGAAGTGCGATGTTGAGCTTGTGGTTCTTGCCGTATCTGATGAAATTCTCTTCGACCTGTGCGGCGAGCTCGCGCGTCGGCTCCAGGATCAGCGTGCGCGGCATGCGGGCACGAGCCCTGCCTTTTTCGAGGCGGGTCAGCATTGGCAGCACAAAGGAAGCCGTTTTCCCTGTGCCGGTCTGGGCGATGCCCAGAATATCCTTACCGAGCAAGGCGTGCGGAATGGCACCAGCCTGGATCGGCGTCGGCTGGGTGTAGCCGGCGTCGGTGACTGCGGAAAGGACCTTCGGCGACAGGCCGAGGTCTGCGAAGGTCAACGCTTCTTGAGCGGTCGTGGTGTCTGAGGACAAGTGTTGTTGTCTTTGGCTGGTTCGGGGAAGCGCAACGGCGTCTGTCGCGGCAAGCGCCACGCGCCTGCAAGATTGGTATTGCGATTAGGCGCAAGCCCGCGATTTGTCAACAGAAACGGGCGGCATTGGTGCGATTGTGAAGAATCGGGATGCTTAATCGAGGTGTCGGTCACTGCGCCGGCTCAGTAGCGGAACTGCTCGGCCAGAATGCGCTCGTTCCAGGAATGATTGGGATCGAACAGCAACGTTGCTGTCGCCGTTGGTGATTCCCGTACCGTTACCGAGGTCACCGCCTTGACCTCGGTATGGTCGGCGGCGGCGTTCACCGGCCGCTTTTCCGGCTCGAGAATGTCGAAGCGCACGGTCGCCTTGTTGGAGAGCAGCGCACCGCGCCAGCGGCGCGGGCGAAACGGGCTGACCGGGGTCAGCGCCAGCAGTGGCGCATCGAGCGGCAGGATCGGCCCGTGCGCCGAAAGATTGTAGGCGGTGGATCCGGCAGGCGTCGCGATCATCACGCCGTCGCAGCTCAGTTCCTCGAGCCGGACCTGCTCGTCGACGGTGATACGGATCTTGGCCGTCTGGTAGGATTGGCGCCACAGCGCCACCTCGTTGATCGCCAGCGCCGAAACCGTTTCGCCGTCCGAGGTGACGGCCAGCATCTCCAGCGGGCGGATCGTTTCGGCGACGGCGGCCGCGATACGCTCGGTGAGGCCACCGGACCGGTATTCGTTCATCAGGAAACCGATGGTGCCACGGTTCATGCCATAGACCTTCTTGCCGGTCCCCATCGTGTCGCGCAGGGTCTGCAGCAGGAAGCCGTCACCGCCAAGCGCAACGACGATCTCGGCATCCTCGACGGAGGATTGGCCATAGCGCGCCGACAGGCTTTCCAACGCCGTCTTGGCGTCAGTGGTGTCGGACGAGACGAAGGCGATACGGCTGGCGGCTTTGCTCATGGCTCCCCGATGACGACCGGTTGGCAGCGGCCGGTTGCTGGGCCGCGCCAGCGCCGGGGTAGCATGGGCGGGGTGCGTCTGCAAAGGGAGCCGCTATTCCGTGACAAGCCATCCCGGATGGCAAGGCGGCCGCGCAACGGCGGGATGCGGACTTGCCGTTCGCGCATCATGTCAAAGGCTACGCGAATGTGATGGTTAAGACCGGGCTTAAGCTCTCGTAAAGCCAGGTCGGCCATGTTAGCCGGCAGTGGATGGGTGGCGTGGGGGCTAGCCAGTCGAGGCCGACCTATTGCCGGTAACACGCCTGATCATCGTCTTCCTGATGTTGGGAAGCTTCGCGCTTCTCTTTGCCGAACTGGTGCGCCAGTCCGAAGAGACGAGCTTCCGACCTCAGCCCACGGCGTCGCGCTGTGGTGACGCCGCCGGAGCGCCATGCCCCCAAAGGGCGCTGTAACTCCCGAGGCATATGGATCATCGGCCTGATGACCAGCGGCACGACGCATGCGCGGCTGAGGATCTGACGCAAAGAACGTCCATTCACTGCGCCACCACCTGCAGGTTGGCGCCGCAAACTTGCCCCAATTCATCAATGGCCTCGTCCTTGACCATCTCATGACGGGTTCACCGGCGCATCGGCCACAGCATCACTGGTTGATGCCGTGGTCATGCCGGCAAAAAGATATTGACTGTATGTTTAGTCATAGTTATTCCTGAGGTCGAGGATTGAGTTGGCCAGCCGGCGTTAGCGGGTGAATGGCCACCGAGGAGAGGGGAATATCTTGACAGCCATGCGGCCCGCCGTTGAGGCGAAGGGCGTCACCAGGGTCTTTCGGGGAACCGGCCAGGATTCGGTCAGAGCGCTCGATAATGTCTCCGTCGCGATCCGCGAAAATGAATTCTTCACGCTGCTGGGCCCATCCGGCTGCGGAAAGACGACGCTGCTGCGGCTGATTGCCGGCTTCGACTTTCCAACCGACGGCGAGATCCTGCTCTATGGCCAGGACATCGCGCCGCTGCCGCCGTTCAAGCGGCCGGTCAACACTGTCTTCCAGTCCTATGCGCTGTTCCCGCACATGACGGTCGCCGACAACATCGGCTTCGGCCTGAAGATGCTGGGCAGGCCGAAAGCCGAGATCGAAGCGCGCGTCGACGCCATGCTGAAACTCGTCCACATGCAGGACTTGAAGAACCGGCGCACCAGCCAGATCTCCGGCGGCCAGCAGCAGCGCGTGGCGCTGGCCCGGGCGCTCGCGCCGCAGCCGAAAGTGCTGCTGCTCGACGAGCCGCTGTCGGCGCTCGACTACAAGCTGCGCAAGGAAATGCAGATCGAGCTGAAGCGGCTGCAGCACGAGACCGGCATCACCTTCATCTTCGTCACCCACGACCAGGAAGAAGCGCTGACCATGTCGGACCGCATCGCGGTCATGTCGTCGGGCAACATCCTGCAGGTCGGCACGCCATGGGATGTCTATGACCACCCGGCGGAGCGCTTCGTCGCCGACTTCATCGGCGAGACGAACTTCCTGACCGGCACGGTTGAAAGCGCCGGTAATGGCCAGGCGCAGGTCACCTTGTGCTCGGGTGCCAGGATTTGCGCGACCGCCGCCGTGGACTTCCGCGCGGGCGGCAATGCAACGCTGATGGTCCGGCCCGAGCACGCGAAGCTCGTCAAAGGCCGCGGCGATCTCAGCGGCACGATCGAGAACATCGTCTATTTCGGCACCGACACGCATATTCATGTCCGGCTGGACGAAGGCGATGTCTTCATGGTGCGCCAGCAGAATTCGCGCAGCGCCGGCTGCGGTTTCGAAAACGGCACCAGGGTCGGCATTCAGATCGGCGACAATGCCGCGCAGTTGCTGAAGGATTAGAGGCCATGGCAACAGCGAGTGGGGTCGCCGAAAAGGCTGAACGTGACGATATCCGGTTGCGCTGGCTGCTTTCGGCCCCGGCACTGCTGATCGTCTTCCTCGCGGCGCTTGGGCCGCTGCTGATCGTGGTCGTCTATTCCTTCCTGACGCCAGGCAATTACGGCGATGTGAAATGGCAGTTCTCGACCGACGCCTGGGTGAGCGTGCTGTTCGAGCGCGATGTCTTTGACGACACGCTGTCCTTCGCCACGGCCTATCTGTCGATCTTCTGGCGCTCGGTGTCGCTGTCGCTGGCAACCACCGTGCTGACTCTGATCCTCGGCTTTCCCACCGCCTATTTCATCGCCACGCGGCCAGATCACCGGCGTGATATCTGGCTGTTCCTGATCACCATACCGTTCTGGACCAACCTTCTGATCCGCACCTTCGCCATGCAGGAGGTGCTGCGTAATGACGGCATCATCAATTCGGCGCTGCAAGCGCTTGGCATCACCGACCATCCCATCCAGCTCATGTACACCAATTTCGCCGTGCTCGCCGGCATGGTCTACGTCTTCCTGCCGCTGATGGTGCTGCCGCTCTACGCCAGCATGGAGAAGATCGACTTCCGCCTTGTCGAGGCGGGCTATGATCTCTACGCGACACGGTTCGAGGTGTTGAAGCGCATCATCGTCCCGTTGGTCACGCCGGGCATCGTCGCCGGCTCGATCCTGGTCTTCATTCCTTCGCTTGGCGCCTATGTGACGCCGCGCGTGCTGGGCGGCGGCACCAATCTGATGATCGGCAATCTGATCGAGCTGCAGTTCGGAGCAGGTCGCAACTGGCCGCTCGGTGCGGCACTGTCGATCACCTTGATGGTGATCGTCATGGTGGCGCTGCTCTTCTATGTCCGCAACACGACCAGGTCGGATGGCGCCCATGGCTAAGCGCTTCGACGTCCGGCGGCAGAATGGCTTCGTCAGCCTGGCGATACTGTGTTTCTTCCTGCTCTATCTGCCGATCGCCACGCTGGTGGTCTACGCCTTCAACGACAATGACTCGCTGGCGATCTGGAAGGGCTTTTCGCTGCGCTGGTTCCATGTGGCCTGGAACAACGGGCTGGTGATCGAATCGTCGATCCGCTCGTTCCAGATCGCGGCCGTCGCTGCGCTGCTGGCGACGATCTCGGCGACCATGGCGGCACTGGCGACGACCCGGACCAAACCCTATCGCGGACTGACCTTCAAATACGCCTTCATCAACCAGCCGCTTATGGTGCCGGAGATCGTGACCGCGGTGGCGTTGCTGATCGTGTTTTCGCGCATCAAGATCTGGACCGGCTATTCCGGCCTCGGCTACCTCATCGCCGCGCACACCGCTTTCTGCGTCCCCTTTGCCTATCTGCCGATCCGGGCGCGACTCGAAAGCATGGACCTGGCGCTCGAAACCGCGGCGGCCGACCTCTACGCGACCAAATGGAAGACGTTCCGGCACGTGACCTTGCCGCTGCTTTGGCCGGGCATTCTGGCCGGGCTGATGCTCGCCTTCGTCGTCTCGCTAGATGACGTCGTCATCACCGAATTCGTCAAATCCGGTGGCCAGGACACGCTGCCCACCTACATGCTCGGCCAGATCCGCCGCGGCGTCACACCCGAGATCAATGCAATCTCGACAGCCTTCCTGGTGCTGTCGATCGGCATCGTCACCGCTTTCTTTTTCGTCAGCCGGAAACGGACCTGAGGCCGTAACGCCGCCGGTCCCAACAATGGGAGCATGGAGCATGAACTGGAAACTGACCGCGACGGCCATCGGGCTGTCGTTGCTGACTGTCACGGGCGTGGCCCGTGCCGAGGGCGAGCTCAACATCTACAATTGGGGCAACTACACCAGCCCCGACCTGATCAAGAAGTTCGAGGAGACCTACAAGGTCAAGGTCACCGTCACCGACTTCGATTCCAACGACACTGCACTTGCCAAGATCCGCCAGGGCGGCGCCGGTTTCGACATCGTCGTGCCTTCGGCAAGCGTCGTTCCGATCTGGATCAGCGAAGGCCTGCTGCTGGAGACCGATCCCAACAACATGGAGAATTTCAAGAATATGGACCCGAAATGGGTCGACGTGCCATTCGATCCGGGCCGCAAATACACCGTTCCATGGCAGTGGGGCACGACCGGCGTGTCGGTCAACAAGTCGGTCTATTCCGGCGACATCAACACGTCCGCGATCTTCCTCGACCCGCCGCCCGAGCTCGTCGGCAAGATCAATGTCGTGCCCGAGATGGGTGACATCATGTTCCTCGCCATCGCCTATGAAGGCGGCCAGTACTGCACGGCCGACAAGGTGGTGCTGAAGAAGGTGCGCGACAAGCTGGTCGAGGCCAAGGCAAAATGGCTGTCCTTCGACTACGGCGCCGTCGATGGCCTGGGCAAGGGCGACATCGCCGCCGGGGTCAACTGGAACGGCATATCGCTGCGCCAGCGGTTGCAGAACGACAAGATCGCCTATGGCTATCCCAAGGAAGGCTATCCGATCTGGATGGACAATGTCGCGGTGCTGAAGGACGCCAAAAACGTCGAAAATGCCAAGCTCTTCCAGAACTTCGTCATGGATCCGCAAAATGCCGCTCTGATCTCGGCCTTTGCCCGCTATGCCAACGGCATCAAGGGCTCGGAAGCCTTCATGCCCGCGGACATGAAAGGGGTGCCGGAAGTCGATGTTCCCGCCGAGTTCGCCGCCAAGGGCCAGTTCATGCAGGCCTGTCCGCCGGATGTGCAGGCGCTCTACACGAAAATCTGGACCGACCTTCAGAAATGACCTGATCCGGGTTCTCCGCGCCGCACACGCGGCGCGGCCACCTCCTGTCTATTCATGCCAAACGCGATCCGCCGATCGCAGGAGACTTCCCATGACCGATCTCGACCTTTGCTACATGCCGGCCAGCGAGGCGCTGCGGCTGTTCAAGGCGAAGAAACTTTCGCCTGTCGACTTGATGCAGGCCACCATCCGCCGCGCCGAGGCCACGAAGCCGACGATCAACTGCTTCACCTTCACGCATTTCGACGAGGCGATGGATCTGGCCAGGAAAGCCGAGGCCAAATACGCCAAGGGCGCCCGCACCGGGGCGCTCGAGGGGCTGCCCATCGGTATCAAGGACGAGAGCTATATCAAGGGCAAGCCGACATCGAACGGCTCGCTGCTGTCGAAGGATGCCATCGGTGGTCATACCTCGACGATGAACGAGCGCATCATCAAGGCCGGAGGCATCGTCCATGCCCGTACGGCGACGCCTGAATTCAGCTGCGCCGGCTACACCTGGTCGAGACGCTGGGGCGTGACGCGCAATCCGTGGAATCCGGATTTCACCCCTGGCGGTTCGTCGGGAGGTTCCGCGGCGACGCTGGCTTCCGGCACGTCGTCGATCGCCACCGGCTCGGACATTGCCGGATCGATCCGCATTCCAGCGTCGGCCTGCGGTCTTGTCGGCTTCAAGCCGCCCTATGGCCGCAATCCGGACGAGCCGCCGTTCAACCTCGACTTCTACTGCCACACCGGACCGCTGGCGCGAAACGTCGGGGATGCGATCCTGCTGCAGAACGTCATGTCCGGACCGAGCCCGCTCGACATCGCCACGCTGCGCCCAAAACTGCGCCTGCCGCTGGATTACAAGCCGATCAAGGGCTGGAAGATTGCTTTCTCGATGGACCTTGGTTCTTTCGAAGTGGATGCCGATGTGCGCAAGAACACGCTTGCGGCCTGCGATGTGTTCCGCTCGCTTGGCGCCACGGTCGAGGAAGTCGATTTGGGCTGGGGCGATGACGTGCTCAAGGCCGGCATGGCTTATCTCGAACATCTCTTCGGCGCCTCGCTGTCGCAATTGCTCAAGGAGCACGGCAAGGACATGACGACCTATGCCAGGCAGTTCGCCGAGGACGGGCAGAAGTCCAAAGCCGCGGATTTTGTCGGGACCCTCGACGTGGCGGCCAGGATGTACCAGACGCTGGGGCCGCTGCTGGAGACCTACGATGTCCTAATCTGCCCGACCAACGCGCTTCCCTCCGTGCCGGCGGAGTTCGATCAGACCACGGGTACGGTTGAGATCAACGGCAAGCAGGTGAACCCGTCGCTGGGCTGGGTGATGACGACGCCGTTCAACATGATGAGCCGCTGTCCTGTTCTGTCCGTGCCTTCGGGCCGGGCGGCAAGCGGCGTGCCGACAGGCATCCAGATCGTCGGCCGCACCTATTGCGACGCCGATGTTTTCCGGGCGGCCATGGCCTATGAGACGGCCAAGGGACAATGGTACACAAACACCGAAACGCGCCCGTCGCTCTGATCGGGCGATGCGGCCCTTGCCGCGATGGTGCTTGATCTCCGGCTTCGCTTGTGGTGAGCCGACGCCGGGCACCTCGAATAGACGGATCCGTGGCGGCACCGGCGATCGCCGCCACAAGGTCCGAAAGGAACTGGACGAAGATGGCGCAACAAAAGGCTGCAGCGGCAAAACGCAAAGGCGCAATGGCCAAGGACGGGGTTTCGGCAAATGATGCCGCGCCGCCCAAGGACCGTCGGCGCGAGCGCGGCGAAGCCAGCGTGCAGCGGATCATAGACGCCACCATCGAACTCATCGCGGAGGAGGGGCTGGCAAGCGTCACCATGCAGCGCATCGCCGAGCATGTCGGCTCGTCCAATGCCCTGGTCGTCTTCCATTTTCGCAGCAAGGAGAACCTGTTCCGGGCCGTCCTGCAGTATCTCAGTGATCGATACGATGAATTGTGGGTTACGCTGGTGCGGGCGCCCGGCTTGTCGCCGGTCGAGCGCCTGCTCGGGGCGGTCAACTGCGCGCAAAACTTCGCCCGGCAGCATCCGAAATGGGTTTCGGTCTTTGTCGTGTTCTCCAGCGACCGCAAGAGCATGCAGATCTACAACGAGATCGGCCTGCCGAGCGACCTTGCCTACACCGCCGAGGCGCGCGAACTGCTGATCGAGATTTCGCGCAGCGGCGGCTATACCGGCGTCGACATAGACACCCTGTCAGAGAGCCTGAATTATCTGGTTCATGGCGCCTGGTATTGGGATCACCTGAACCCTCGCGGTCGTGACACCAACGTGCTGCGCAAGACCATGCTGCTCCTGCTGCATCAGGCGTTTCCGCGGCATTTCGAACTGATGCGCTAACCGCTCTCAGGGCTGCCGCAGATGGCAGCCGGCTTGCCGCTTCTGTTCCAGATACTCGTCGACAAGCTGGCGGTAGCGCACCTTGCCGAAACTCGGAAAATGGCCGCCATGCACGACCGAGACGTCGAGGTCGCGCAGGCGCATGAGCGTTGCCATGTAGTCTGATATATCCGAGTGGTAGACATCGTCGATCAGCGGGCCGTCATAGATGATGTCGCCGGATAACAGGATGCCCGTCCTGTTTTCGTAGAGCGCGATGCCGCCGGGGGAATGGCCAGGCGTGTGGATCACCTCGAAGACACGGTCGCCGAGATCGACGACATCGCCCTGTGCGAGCAGGCGGCCGGCGGGTGCGGGCAGAATGCCGTAGCGCGCCGTGTCCCAGCCTTGCGGCATGGCGTCGAACATCTCGTCGGTCGCATAGGTGCCGGCAGCCGTCCATTCGTTGCGCGGATCGGCGAGGATGTCGGCCTCGGCCGCGTGCACGCAGCGGTCGGGAAATTCGTGGTGGCAGCCGATATGGTCGAAATGCGTATGGCTGGCAACGCAGGTCAGCTTGCGCTCGCTCACCAGCGGCACGTGACGCCGGAGGCTGAAATGGCCAAGCCCGGTGTCGAACAGAAGGTCGCGGTCGCGGCCACGCACATGCCACATGTTGCAGCGGAAGAACGGTTTTATCCACGGCTCGTGGATCAAGGTTACGCCATCGCTCATGCGGATGGTCTCGTACCAGTCTGGTGCCTCGATGAGCGGAAGCGTTGCCATGTTCAATCCGCCAGCAGGATGATCCGGTCGGTATCGCAGGAAATCGCGACCGTGTCGCCCGGCTGGACGGTCGCTGTCGCGGGCAGCTTGGCGATGAATTGCACCGAAGGATCTTCGATGGAAGCCGCGAGCACGCGCTTGAAGCTGCCCTGGAAGACGACGTCGCTCACCTCGGCCGTGCCGAGCCTGACACCACCGCCGGCCTCGCCGAAGACAAGATGCTCCGGCCGTATGGCCAGCACAACGGCGGAGCCTGCCGGCAGCGCGCCGGGCAGCGAGACCGGCCCGACCGGCGTCGCGACGGTGCTTGTCCTCTCCTTTGCCTCAGTGATCGTGCCGGCAAGGATCGTGCTTTCGCCCATGAAGGTGGCGGAAAAGCGCGTCGCCGGCCGTGCGTAGACGCGCTCGGGCGGACCTTCGTCCTCGATGCGCCCGTCATTCATCACCACGCAATGGTCGGCCAGCGCCATCGCCTCTTCCTGGTCGTGGGTGACGTGGATGAAGGCGGTGCCGACGCGCTTCTGGATCGCTTTCAACTCATCCTGCATCTGCCGGCGCAATTTGAGGTCGAGCGCGCCGAGCGGCTCGTCGAGCAACAGCACCGCCGGTTCGATCACCAGCGCACGCGCCAGCGCCACACGCTGCCGCTGGCCGCCGGAAAGCTGATGCGGCTTCTTGTCGAAGGCGGCGGCCAATCCGACCAAGGCCAGCGCCTCGCGTGCCTTTACCGCCCGGGTAGCGCCATCGACGCCTTGCATGCGCAGGCCGAAGCCGACATTGCTGCCGACGCTCATATGCGGAAACAGCGCATAGTCCTGGAACACCGTCGTGGTCGGCCGTTTCGCCGGCGGCACCGACGTGCAGTCCTCGCCACGGATGAACACCTTGCCTTCGCTGGGCGTGACGAAGCCACCCAGAATGGACAACAGCGTCGTCTTGCCGGAGCCCGAGGGCCCGAGCAGGATCGTGTAGCTGCCCGGCTCGATCTGCAGCGAGACATCCTTCAGCACGGTGTGCTGGCCGAAGCGATGCGAGACACTGCTGATGTCGACAAGGGGCGCGCTCATGCCGGCTTTCTCCGAAGCAATGTCAGTTCAAAAAACACCACCAGGACGATGGAGACGGCGAAGACCAGCGAGCCGACCGCATTGGTCTTGGGGTTGAGGCCGGAACGCAGCAGGTTCCAGATTTCGACGGGCAACGTGGTGTCGAAGCGGGTGAGCAGGAAGGAGATCACGAACTCGTCCCAGGAGAAGGTCATCGACAGGAAGAAACCGGCGAAGATAGCCGGCGCCATGACCGGCACGGTGATCAGCAGCAGCACCTTCCATTCCGGCGCGCTGAGGTCGCGCGCGGCGCGTTCGATGTTGATCTGGTGGTCGCCCATCTGGCTGTAGATGATGGCGAAGCACAGCGGCAGGTTGATCACGACATGGCCGATGCCGGCGGCCAGCAGCGATTTCGGCACGCCGGCCCAGTTGAACAGCACCAGAAGCCCCATGCCGATGATGAGATAGCTGACCGTCAGCGGCAGCGTGATCAGGCCGCGCAGCAGTCCGGAGCCGGGCAGGACAAAACGCGCAAAACCCCAGGCGGAAAGGAAGCCGAGCGTGACGGCGGCGACCGACGAGATGGACGCCACCAGCAGCGAATTGACCAGCGCCGAGGTCAGCCTGACATCGGAGAGCACCGCTTCGTACCAGCGCAGCGATGGCCCGGTGAAGGGCGGGATCGGAAACGACGTCGCCTGCAGCGAAAACAGCACCAGCACGATAACCGGCAGGAAGATGAAGCCGTAGACGGCGATCGCGTAGAGCCAGGAGGCGATGCGGACGAGCTGGCGCATCTCAGGCCCGCTCGATCTTCAGCCAGCGGGCGCAGGCGAGGTAGGCAATGGTGACCAACGCCATCAGGATGATCGACAGCGCCGAGGCCAGCGGAAAGTCGCCGCGCCGGCCGATCTGCATCATCACCAGCTGCGGCATCAGCAGCTCGTTGTTGCCGCCCAGGATCTGCGGCGTGATGTAGTCGCCGATGCACAGCACGAAGGTGAGGAAGGCGCCGACCATGATGCCGGGCAAGGTCAGCGGCAGCACGACATGCAGGAAGGTGCGCACCGGCCCGGCGCCGAGATCGGCCGCCGCTTTGCGGTAGCTCGGGCTCAACTGCTTGAGGTTGGCAAAAATCGTCAGCGTCAACAGCATGACGAAGAAATGCACGAAGCCGGTGACGGTGGCGAAACGGGTGTTGGCGAGTTGCACCGGTTCCGCAACCAGGCCGGAGCCGGTCAGCGCACGGTTGACGACGCCGTTCTGCGCCAGCACCAGCAGCCAGGAGTAGGAGCGCACGACATAGGAGGTCCAGAACGGCAGCACCGCCAGCATCAGCGCCAGCCGCTGCCAGCGCTCCGGCACCTGTTCGGCGAGGATCCAGGCAAAGGGGTAGGCGAGCAGCACCGAGATCACGGTGACTATCGCCGTCACCTGAAGCGAATTCACCATCGCCTGCCAGTAGGAGGGGTTGGTGAAGAATTGGCTGTAGTTGGACGCCGTGAAGCCGCCGCCCTCATGCGCCGTCAGGCTGGAAAACCCCATGGCGATGAAGGGCAGCACGAAGAACAGCAGCGTCCAGCCGAGCGCCGGCGTGACCAGCGCCCAGGGCAGGGCGCGGCCCGCCCGGGGCAGGGCAGAGCCCGCCCGTGGGAGGTTGTTTGCCGAGCTGCTCATGAGCGATGTCTGCTCATTTTGCCTGCAGCATTTCGGTCCACATGTCCTGCATCTTCTTGTCGAGATCGGCATTCGGCGCCGGATAGGCCTGGGCGCGCGCCAGGAAGCCCGGCTGCTCGTCGAAGCGCAGGACCTTCTTCTGGTCGTCGGTCAAAGTTGCCTTGGTGTTCGCCGGCATGCCCCAGTAGCAGGAGGAAGTGGCAAGCCGCGCCTGGCCCTCCGGGCTCATAATGTACTGGATGAATTTCAGCGCCATGTCCTTGTTTTTGGAGTCCTTGAACATGGCCAGCGACTGCGACCACAGAACCGCACCTTCCTTTGGAATGGAGAAGTCGAGCGCCGGGTTTTCCTTGGCAAGGCCCGCCGTCACCCATTCGCCGCCGCCGACCAGTATGTCGACCTCGCCTGTCGCTAGCGCCGTCTGGCTGGCGGTCACTTCGCCGACCAGCTTGGCGTTGGCCTTCATCTTCAAAAGCTCGTCCTTGAGGGCTGGAAGATCGGCTTCGGTGAGGTCGGCTGTCTTCTTGCCGATGGCCAGTGCCGCCATGCCGATGACCGGCAGATAATAGTCGTAGATGGCGACCTTGCCCTTGTACTTGTCGCCGGTGAGGGCCGCCATCGACTGCATGTCGGCCGGATCGACCTTGGTCTTGTTGTAGCCGATCGTGTTGTAGCCGAACTTTTCGGTGATGCCGTAGCGCTTGCCACCGACGACGGTGGAGCCGTCCATCTTCACCTGCGGGAACAGGTCGGCCAGCGGCAGTTTGTCTTCTGGCAGCGGCTCGAACAGGCCCTTTTCGACACCGCGCGGCACGTCGATGCTGTCGATCACCATCACGTCCCAGTCGCCGGGCTGCGACTGTTCGACGATGGCGAGGCCGGCCCCAGTGCCCTCGAATTCCTTGACGTTGACCTTGACGCCATTGGCCTCCTCGAAAGGCTGCAGCAGCGCCGGATCGGCATGATCGCACCAGATCAGCGCGTTGAGGTCGGCGGCCTGGGCAGCGCTGCCGGCTCCGAGCAACAGCGCCGTGGCAGCGCACGCGGCATGCAGATGGCTCTTCAGCATGGAACGCGGATTCCTGGATGCGGATTGTGCGGACATCGAGTGTTCTCCCTTGCCTTTGTGGCTTCTTGCAAAAAATTGAACCAATTCTAAAATTGAGTCAATTCTGTTTTTATGGCAAGAGGCTGGGATGAGCGGATTGCGGGCAAGGCAAAAAGCGGATCGGCACCGGCGCATCATCGAGGCGGCGGCGGAACTGTTTCGCGAGGCCGGCTACGAAGGCGCCAAGATCGAGGCGATCGCCGCGCAAGCCGAGGTCTCGGTCGGCACCATCTACAATTACTATGAGAACAAGGGCGACATCCTCGGCGCCATCGTCTCGCTGGAGGTCAACGAGGTGCTCAATGCCGGTCAAGGCGTCGTCGCCAGGCCGCCGGCCAATGTCGGCGATGCGCTGGACACGCTGATCGGCATCTATATCGAGCACTCGCTGCACTATCTCAGCAAGGAGATGTGGCGGCAGGCGATGGCGATCTCGACGCAACTGCCCGACAGCCCGTTCGGCCAGGCCTACACCGCGCTCGACCGCGCGCTGACCGAACAGATCCGCGCCCTGATCGCCCGGCTGCAGGAGATTGGGCTGGTGCGCCAGGATATCGACGGGGCGGCACTCGGCGAACTGATCTTCAACAACATGAACATGATGTTCATCGAGTTCGTGAAGCGCGACGCGGCGAAGATACCGGAATTACGCGCGGCGATCCGGAGGCAGAACCGGATATTGGTGGCGGCGATTGCGGTGTGAGGGGAGAAACTCCCTTGATCACCACGATGTTGCGGGGTTCGCCCGCAAGCTCTAGAGGCGGCGTTGGTTGCATCCGGGCGCGCTGTCGACTTCTCAGCCCGTTATTGTTGATGAAAATGGCTTGCAGCCGACATACACTCCAAAAAGCTCCTCGATAGATTCTTGCTAATGGCAGAGTCCGTCTGAAAGGAGCCCCAATGACAGCCAGCATCTATAGCGATTTTCTCGCCGACGGCGCGAACATCGTTACCATCGTCAGCGCTGTAGCTGGTGTTGGACTTCTTTTATGGAGGTGGTGGCATGGTCCTCGGCCTCCACAACCGGGCGAGTGATGGCGCCTTCCTCCGGTTTGAGGGCGAAATTGCACGCTTTTTACGATCGGTCGACTCCGCCGAAATCGGGAGCATATTTATCGGTTTCTCAACCGTCCGCGCTCGGTTCGCTATCTTCTCTAAGTTTCTCAACCTCCTCCTGAGGCGGGCTAGGAGTGCGGCTTCCTAGATTGACCGCGCGCACATAATAACCTCTTTTGCGAAATCCTCGCCGCATGGTAGTGCGCGAGCGCAAGTCGCTGTAGGGGGGGATCCACTCTTGTATTTGAAAACCACCGGGCATTTTACGCTGTCTGATCCACCGTCGATCAACGTGAGATGTCCAGCGTGCAGGCACGTAGGAAGTTTTTCCCACGTTGGCCTGAACGACGCAAACAGCGCCGTAATCGAAAAGAGCGAAAGCGGGCGGTATGTGCCGATCGGTACGAGGATGTTTGGAATTCGGGTCTGTCCAAACACTGAATGCAATTCGGTGTTGTTTTTTGCTCGGCAGTCGCCGGGTGGAGCGGCAGTGACTTTCCCACCCGAAGTGATCGATTTCGACGCCAGCAATTTGCCGCCGGGTATTTTGGCATCGCTGGAAGAGGCTGTTAAATGCCATGCGTCCGGCTGTTATCGGGCATCCGCACTCATGGTGCGCCGCACCCTTGAGGAATTGTGCGAGGACAAAAAAGCGGTTGGATCAAATTTAAAGGCACGCGTGGCTGCATTGAGTGCGGTGGCAATAATTCCATCCGAATTGCTAAATGCAGCTGACGAACTGCGGATTCTTGGAAATGATGCCGCGCACATCGAAGCGAAGGATTATGACAAGATTGGAGAGGTAGAGGCAGAGCTTGCTATTGAACTTGCCAAGGAGCTTCTAAAAGCTGTCTACCAGTACACCTCGCTTCTCTCACGCCTGACGGCTCTGAAGAAAAATCGGGCTACATAGGTGCATCGCCGCGCATGTGTTCCATCCAACCAATCCAGCCGGCTTGGTCTGGTGTAGGATGAGCAGCAAACATTCAAACAGAGGCTGCCTCAACCAAACCGACGATGAATTGTAATTAATTCAACGGTCAACGATTCCATCAGCGCAATAGGCGCGGGCAGGGGTAATCGTAGGGGTGAATCTGCCGATGTACGCAGGCTTAGCTACCGATGCTACTTCAAACGAAAGCGACGCTTAAGCCAACCATAATCGGGCTTTTCGTATGGCTTCGGAGCGACCACCTGCTGCGGGGCTAGACTGTATTCGATAGCCGCTTTCCCGGTGCAGATGGATTTCAGATTACGAACGAACAAGGAAACGTCTCCGAAGTAATTCGGATACATTTCGACGAGCTTATCGACCTTATCGACCTCAACCAAAACCGCCTTTGCGTCGTTGTCCCCCAGCTCGATTTGTTGCTCTACATCTTCCAAGCTCCGTGCGCCTAACATGAGCGTCCAGAATGGTTCGATGGTCACGTTATGGTCTTTGCCGTATCGGAGCAGATAGTATCGAGACTTTTCGGTCGGCTGTACGAAGTTTTCCGAGTAATGGGTTAGATTCTTGATGTCCTCTAGTATGCTAGTCGCACCAACACGCTTGTTAATGTCGCGTAATTCTCGAACCCGATCATCGTGATCCGGAACGCCGGCATGGGCTGGACATTCCTCAACGTGGGCGAATTCGGCTGACATAAGCTCGAAAAGGCGTAGCCAGTCTAGTTCACCCTTTCCGTGCTTCAAATCCTGGCCCCGGAATAGCCCGACAGCCTCAACAGCAGTTGCCCATGAGTGCTGAAGTCGGGTCCGAACCTGCAATTCGATGCGTCGTCCCTCGAAAGCCTCAGTATCGGCATCTCTTGGTCGATATTTGAAGACCATGTGATGGCCTCGATAGCCGTCATGCTTCGGCTCATCGATATAGTTGAATTCCCGGTGGTGGACGTCATGGGGGAATTTGTTTCGCATCGATGCGAGAAGTGCACGAACTCCTTTGATGTCGGCCATGATGGCCCGGCATCCACCAATGTCGTTCATGGTGTCTAAGTTGGTGGGGGACTCTCGAAGTTTCCGACGAATGGACGCCATCCGCTTCGGACGAGAGGCCATATCGCCCTTCAGGTGCAAGGTTCTGATGTGATGACCGACAGAGAACCGAACGCTCCGCATTGGCCAGAAGTGCGAGTCGCGCCAGCTATTGGCGATTGAGAAGATTTCGAGTGCTTCCGCGTACTGGCCGACAGTGATGTCTCGCCCGAACTGAATAGGTTTCGCCAGCCGGTCGCCTGCCTTGCGAACGGCCTTCATGCTGTAGGCAAGGCGCGGGTACTCAGTCATTGGACCCATGAAGTCGAGATGGTCGTCCGCCTCGTTCTGGAATGGCGGACTACCGCAAGGGAATCACATCTCATGGATCATATCCCGTTGGGCACGTTCGCGAAGCGCATCCAGACGAGTTTGCCCAACTCAAAGGTGAATGGGCGTAGTGGTGCCGGCCACCAAGGCCAGCGGTCTAACGCTGATTGAAATCTCTCGTCGCACCGAAGAAGATGGCGCTCGTGATTCTAGGGCAGTAGGTTGCCGGCGAAAGGGATTAGATCTATGGGAACCATCACCTACTTTGACAAAACAGTCACCGACTGCGTCAGCAAGGACAAAGTACCTATAGAGGTCGGGACAACGGGCTATGCAGGCGAAGGTCCGCAATTGTATCTCAATTTCGATGGGAAAAGCATAATCCTGTCCCACCAGGACGCCAAGGAATTTTGTGAGGCCTTTTCGGGCATCGCGACCTACTTCGCATACCAGAGATGATCTTGGAATTAGTCTCGTTAGACGCGTCGGACGGGCGACAGGCGCTTGAAATAGCCGATGATGCGGGTTCCTCTACCAACTGAGCTAACGCGCCACTTTACCCCTGAGATTACCCGTAGATGCGATCTTCGTATCCAGAAAGCATTAGAACGCTACTAAGTGATTGATTTTGCTGGTGCCCCCGGACGGAATCGAACCGCCGACCTTCGGTTTACAAAACCGCTGCTCTACCAGCTGAGCTACAAGGGCACGGCGCTCCCGTTAGCATATTTGTTGCGCCAGTAAAGACAAAACTCCGTTTTTTCCCGGCATGCCGCATGCGCCATCGGGGAGGGGCATCCTGAAAAGCGCCGGATTGCTTCCTACATAAGGGGGAGGTGCAATCGCTTCGAGCAGGGGTGTCGCATGATCAGATTTGTCATCATTCTCCCGATCATCTTCGTGGCCTGGATGCTGCTGGTGAAGATCATCAGCGATGTGAAGAAGGCCAATGTCGACTGGACCGGCGTCACCACCATCATCGGTTTCATCGCGCTCGCTTTCTGGCTGCGCCATGTCACGGGGATGGGGTGAGAGAGAGGCAGTAAGGGAATAGGGGAATAGGGGAATAGGGGAATAGGGGAATAGGGTTCCCCCTCGAAGAAATCTCCTCGACCTATCGAACCTTTTCCCGCGCAGCGCCGACTGATCTCCAGAGGCGAATGGGTCGCCTCGATCAAGGATCCAGGAGATCATCATGTTCAAGCGCACTCTCACCTCAGGCCTCGTCGCCATTTTCGTCGCCACTGGCGCGCTCGCCGGCACTGTCGGCACGTCGTCAGCCCACGGCATGCACGGCCATCATCATCACCACCACAACAAGCACTTCAAGAAGTTCTGGTGGAAGCACAACCATCATCACCACAGGCACGGCAGGGTGATCATTTTCCTTTGATGGAGGGACCCATTCTTCCAGGAGGGCGGCTTCGGCCGCCCTTTTTGCGTTTGACGCCGGAAGCCCCGGGACCCGCCTGCAAGTTCGATATCAAGGTCCAAATTCGAACGCTACGCGGTCCAGGGGCATCGCGTCGAAAGACCTGCAACTGGCTGATTTCCTCGGCTCCAGAAAAATCGAAAAAAGATTCGAACCTTTTTCCTGGCCGCAACGACTGATGATCAAGAGGCGGATGTCGCCTCGGTCAACGAAGCAAGGAGATCATCATGTTCAAGAACACACTCGTTTCCGGCCTCATCGCCACCGCCGTCGCCGCCACCACGCTGGTCGGCACCGTCCAGCCTTCGGCTGCTCACAGCCATCACCACGACCTCGGCATCGGCATTGCCGCCGGCGTCGGCGGCTTCGTCCTCGGCAGCCTGCTCGCCCAGCAGCCCCGCACCGTCTATGTCGACGAAGACGGCGGTTCGTGGCACGTCCGCCGCTGCTACGATCGTTACGCGAGCTACGACGTGGACTCCGACACCTATGTCGGCCACGACGGCTATCGTCACTACTGCCGGCTCTGAGAGGAGGTGGCGTTTCAATCAGCTGAAGAGGGGCGCCCCACCGCCCCTCTTTCGCTGTCCGCATGATCTCAAGCCGAGCTGACGCCGCCGATCATCCTGGTCACCTCGGCCGCTGCGTCGCGTACCAGCGGGCCGATCTCGGCCAGCCGCTCCGGCGTCACCCGCACGGTCGGCCCGGAGACCGAGACGCCGCCGATCGGCTCGCCGAATTCGTTGAAGATGGCTGCTGCCACGCAGCGCATGCCGGGGTGCCGCTCCTCGTCGTCGACCGACCAGCCACGCAGCTTTATTCTCGCCAGATCGTGGGCGAGCGCCGAAATGTCGGACAGCGTCTTGTCGGTGAAGCGCTGCAGGCCGGCCTTGCGCAGGATGACGCCGACCCGCTCCGGCTCGAGATGCGCCAGCACCGCCTTGCCGATGCCGGACGCATGGAAGGGGCTGCGCGTGCCCGGCCGGAAGAAGGCGCGGATCGCCTGATGCGTCTCGACCTGGCTGACGAACACCACGCAATCATCCTCGGCGACACCGAGATTGGCGGTCTCGCCCGTTCTCTCCATCAACTCCTGCATGACGACACGGGCGCGGTCGACCAGCTTGCGGCGACGCAGGAAGGCCGCGCCCATGCGGTAGGTCTCGACGCCGATCGACCACAGCTGGTCTGATGTGTCGAATTCGACCATGCCGTGGTTTTGCAGCGTCGTCAGCATGCGGTAGGCCGTGGAGGCGGCAAGGCCGCTCTGCGCCGATATCTCGCTCAGCGACAGGCCGCTGCCTTCCGCGACAATGGCCAGGATGCGCAGCGCCCGGTCGAGCGACTGCACCGAACTGGCCTCCGAGGGCCCGTTGAAAGCGCGCGGCCGGCCGCGCTGGCGTTTTTCAGTGGTTTCCATGGCGTCATTCTCTGTCGATTTCGCCCGATGCACAATGAAAAAGTTTTTCACTCCGGCAGCAGGACAAATTCCTGGAAAACGAAAAATCCAATAAAATCATAAATATGACGTCGTTTTCTAGAAATGAAAAAATATTCTGAAAAAATTGAAAAATAGCCGGCTTGCTGACATCCTTAGCCGATCCAACAATGACAAACCCGTGAGGGCTGGAAAATGGCCAGGATGCGCGCTGTCGATGCCGCGGTTCTCGTTCTCGAAAAGGAAGGCATTTCCTGCGCTTTCGGCGTGCCGGGCGCGGCGATCAATCCGTTCTATTCGGCGCTGAAGGCGAGGGGGACGATCCGCCACGTGCTTGCCCGCCACGTCGAGGCCGCCTCGCATATGGCGGAAGGCTATACCCGCGCCAAGGCAGGCAATATCGGCCTGTGCATCGGCACCTCGGGTCCGGCCGGCACCGACATGATCACCGGGCTTTACTCGGCCGCCGCGGATTCCATTCCGATCCTGTGCATCACCGGCCAGGCGCCCCGCGCCCGGCTGAACAAGGAGGATTTCCAGGCCGTCGACATATCAGCCATTGCCGCCCCGGTCGCCAAATGGGCGGTCACCGTCATGGAGCCTTATCTGGTGCCGATGGCGCTGCAGAAGGCGTTTCACCTGATGCGCTCGTCGCGGCCCGGCCCGGTGCTGATCGACCTGCCGGTCGACGTTCAGCTGGCCGAGATCGAGTTCGACATCGATGCCTATGAGCCGTTGACGCCGTTCAAGCCGGCGATGACGCGCGCCCAGGCCGAAAAGGCGTTGACCATGCTCAACGCGGCCGAAAAGCCGCTGATCGTCGCCGGCGGCGGCATCATCAACGCCGATGCGTCGGATCTGCTCATCGAATTCGCGGAAATTTCGGGCGTGCCGGTCATCCCGACCTTGATGGGTTGGGGCGCAATCCCCGACGACCACCGGCTGATGGCCGGCATGTGCGGGCTGCAGACGTCGCACCGCTATGGCAATGCGACGATGCTGGAAGCCGACTTCGTCTTCGGCATCGGCAACCGCTGGGCCAACCGCCACACCGGCTCCGTCGACGTTTATACAAAGGGGAAAAAGTTCATCCATGTCGACATCGAGCCGACGCAGATCGGCCGTGTCTTCGCGCCGGACCTCGGCGTCGTCTCGGATGCAGGCGCCGCACTGAAGATGCTGCTCGACGTCGCCACCGAATGGAAGACGGCCGGCAAGCTGCGCGACTGGTCGGGCTGGGCGAAGGAATGCCAGGCCCGCAAGAAGACGATGAAGCGCAAGACGCATTTCGACCAGGTGCCGCTGAAGCCGCAGCGTGTCTACGAGGAGATGAACAAGGCGTTCGGCCGCGACGTCACCTATGTCACCACGATCGGCCTGTCGCAGATCGCCGGCGCGCAGTTCCTGCATGTCTACAAGCCGCGCAACTGGATCAATTGCGGTCAGGCCGGCCCGCTCGGCTGGACCTTGCCGGCAGCGCTTGGCGTGCGCGCCGCCGATCCCGACCGCACCATCGTGGCGCTGTCGGGCGACTATGATTTCCAGTTCATGATCGAGGAACTGGCGGTCGGCGCACAGCACAAATTGCCCTATCTGCATGTCGTCGTGAACAACGCCTATCTCGGCCTGATCCGCCAGGCGCAGCGCGGTTTTTCGATGGATTTCGAGGTCAGTCTCGCTTTCGAGAACATCAACCGCTCAGGCGATCCCGAGGCCGGCTATGGCGTCGACCACGTCGCCGTTGCCGAAGCCATGGGCTGCAAGGCGGTCAGGGTGCGCAAGCCGGAAGAGTTCGCGGGTGTCTTCAAGGAGGCGCAGCGGCTGATGAAAGAACATCAGGTGCCGGTCGTGCTCGAATTCATCCTCGAGCGCGTCACCAACATCTCCATGGGCACGGAGATCGACAAGGTGACCGAATTCGAGGACCTTGCCGAGAGCCACGAAGATGCGCCGACTTCGATCGTCATGCTGGACTAAGGCGTGCCAATATTCAGGTGAGGCCGGCCTGCAAGCGGCGGTTTCCTGCGCTTCCCCGTTCTACCGCGTCGCGGTAGAACTGTGCTCACGTACCTGAAGTACGCTCCGCTCCGGTTCTCGCAAGCCACCGCTTTCGGCTCGGCCTGACCTGAATCTCGACACGCCTTGGGCTGGTGAACAGTAAGGAGAAAAAGAATGCCGCGTTTTTCAGCCAATCTGTCGATGCTCTTTGGCGAGCATGATTTCCTCGACCGTTTCGATGCCGCCGCCCGCGCCGGCTTCAAGGGCGTCGAATATATCGGCCCCTACGACCATGCGCCCGATGTCGTCGCTGCCCGATTGAAGAAGAACGGCCTGACCCAGGTGCTGTTCAACCTGCCCGCCGGCGACTGGGGCAAGGGCGAGCGCGGCATTGCCGTGCTGCCGGACCGCGTGCCGGAATTCCGCCAGGGCATCGCCAAGGCGATCACCTATGCGCAGGCGCTTGGCTGCCAGCAGGTCAATTGCCTGGCCGGCATCGCGCCCGCCGGCGCCGACCGCAAGGTGCTGGAGGATGTCTTTGCCGAAAACCTCGCCTTCGCGGCGGAGAAGCTGGAGCAGGCCGGCATCAGGCTGTTGATCGAGCCGATCAACACGCGCGATATTCCGGGCTTCTTCCTCAACTATTCGGATCAAGCCTTGGCGCTGATCGATCGTGTCGGCTCGAAAAATCTTTTCCTGCAATACGACATCTATCACATGCAGATCATGGAGGGGGATCTCGCCCGTACCATCGAGGCAAACCTTGGCCGCATCGCGCATATCCAGCTTGCGGACAATCCCGGCCGTCACGAGCCGGGGACGGGCGAGATCAATTTTCCTTTCCTCTACGAGCACATCGACCGCATCGGCTATTCCGGCTGGGTCGGGGCTGAGTACAAGCCGAAGGCGGGTACGGAGGCTGGGTTGGGGTGGTTCAGGGAACTGGCCGGGCAGGGCAGTGCCGCGGCGTAGCGGCTATCGCAGTCGAACTCGCGTTCCTTCGCGCCCCCCTCTGGCCTGCCGGCCATCTCCCCCACGGGTGGGGAGATCGGCAGCTTCGGCGCCGGCTCGCAACTTTGGCAGCTTCAACAATTGGCGAAGGCAGCGGTGACATCCAATCTCCCCCCTCGTGGGGGAGATGTCCGGCAGGACAGAGGGGGGCGTGACAGAACGCGGCCTAACAAAAGACGGAGAACCACAATGGAAACCATCGGCTTCATCGGCCTCGGCATCATGGGCGCACCGATGGCGGGGCACCTGCTGGATGCGGGCTATCATGTCATCGCCAGCAACCATCGATCGAAACCCGCCGCCGATCTCATCGCCAAGGGTCTGAAGTCAGTCGCCGGCCATGCGGCCGTGGCCAAGGCTGCCGACATCATCATCCTGATGGTGCCCGACACCCCGCAGGTGGCCGATGTGCTGTTCGGCGAGAATGGCGTCGCATCGGGATTGTCGAAGGGCAAGCTGGTCGTCGATATGAGCTCGATCTCGCCGATCGAGACCAAGGTTTTTGCTGGGAAAATCAACGATCTGGGCTGCGACTATCTCGATGCACCGGTCTCGGGCGGCGAGGTTGGCGCCAAGGCGGCGTCGCTGACCATCATGGTCGGCGGCGAGGAAAAGCCGTTCGAGCGCGCCAAACCCGTCTTCGAGACGATGGGCAAGAATATCACCCTGGTCGGACCGAACGGCGTTGGCCAGACCACCAAGGTGGCCAACCAGATCGTCGTCGCGCTGACCATTGAAGCCGTCGCCGAAGCGCTTGTTTTTGCGTCGAAAGCCGGCGCCGACCCGGCCAAGGTCCGGCAGGCGCTGATGGGCGGCCTGGCGGCTTCGCGCATCCTGGAAGTGCATGGCGAGCGCATGGTCAAGCGCACCTTCGCGCCGGGCTTCCGCATCGAACTGCACCAGAAGGATTTGAACCTCGCGCTGGAGGGCGCGAAGGCGCTGGGCGTGTCGCTGCCCAACACGTCCACCACGCAGCAGCTTTTCAATTCCTGCGCGGCCAATGGCGGCGCCAAGGAGGATCATTCGGCGCTGGTCAGGGCGCTGGAGCGGATGGCCAATTTCGAGGTCGGCAGCGAGGCAGCCGACACCCGGGGCAAAGCGGCATAGGTCGGGAGCGGGCGGCGCAACGTTCCCAAGCCGCCAACTCTTGGCCCATCGAAGAACGGGTTCCGGCGTCTGTCGCTGGAACCCGTTTCTCGTTTCGAGATGTTTTTTGGCTTAGCCGCGCTTCAAAAATGTCCGCGCCACGTAAAGGCTGATCGCCGCGGCATTCGATACGTTGAGCGAATGGATCGCGCCGGGCATGTCGAGCCGCGCCAGAGTGGTCACCGTTTCGCGTGTCTTCTGGCGCAGGCCCTTGCCTTCGGCGCCCAGCACCAGCGCGATCTTTTCTCCGGCAAAGCTCTTTTCGAGTTCCGCAGGTGCGTCCGAATCAAGCCCGATGGTGCGGAAGCCGGCCTCGTGCAGCTGGCCGAGCGCGTCGGCGAGGTTCTTCACCTCGATCTGGTCGATGTGCTCCAGCGCACCGGAGGCGGATTTCGCCAGCACACCCGATTCCTGCGGGCTGTGGCGGGCCGTGGTGATCAGCGCGCCAGCGCCAAAGGCGACCGCCGAGCGCAGGATGGCGCCGACATTGTGCGGGTCGGTGACCTGATCGAGCACCAGAACCAGCTTTGCATCGCCAAGAGCGTCAAGCCGCTTCGGTTTCAGCGGCTCGGCCTCGATCAGCACACCCTGATGCACGGCGTCCGATCCGGTGATCTTGTCAATGTCCCTGGGTTCGACCAGTTCCGTCTTGAAGGGCAGGGCGGCGAGATCGGCGATTTCCAGGCGCTCGGCCGCGTTGCGCGTCACCAGCATCCTTCTGATCTTGCGGCGCGGATTGTCGAGTGCGGCGCGCACCGTGTGCAAGCCATAGAGCCGCACCAGGCCGTCCGCGGCATTTTCGCCCGGCGGAACCGGCTGTCGGGGCCTGAACGCCGGTGCACCGCCGCTTTTCTCGTCGCGATAGGCGCGGCGCAGCTTGGCGTAATGGGTGTCTTTGGGAGTGTTGGTTTTATCGCTCATGGCTGGCTTCTATAGCCGTGTCCTCCGGCCATGGATATGGCCCGTCGTCGCTGCCGGCGAACAACATCGAAAAACCCTTGTTGCGCGGTTGACACCCAATGGGCTTGCCGCCATAAGGCGCTGCGCTGGTTTCGGAGAACACATAACTCGGGTCCGGATTGGCGCGAATGCCTCGTTGCATGGCTCCGGCGGCAGACTGGAGAGGTGCCCGAGTGGTTAAAGGGGACGGACTGTAAATCCGTTAGCTTAGCTTACGTTGGTTCGAATCCAACCCTCTCCACCACTGCCGGCCCGGAAGCCCTGAAACGCGAAAAGAATCGGACCGAAAAGTGCATGGCGCTTTTCGGGTGAATCCGGTACTTCAGGAACGGCGCGGGTATAGCTCAGTGGTAGAGCAGCAGCCTTCCAAGCTGAATATGCGGGTTCGATTCCCGCTACCCGCTCCAGACACTCATCCCCGGCAAACCGAAACACCGCGCACCGGGCGCAGTGCTCCAATCGCGGTGTCCGCGACGCGCTAGCTGTTGAACGCGGATGCGACCTGGTGCTGCTGCGGCACCTGGCCGTTCGGCGTCAGCTTGTCGACGATGCCGGGCAAGGCCGTAGACAGTTGCTTGAGCAGTTCCTGCTCGTCCATTCCGGTCCGTTGCGCGATCTCGCGTATGATCTGCGGTCCGATTGCAGTGCCGAGATCATTGGCGTTGATCGGCTGGTTTTGGCCGGTGCCGACCCAGGAATCCGCGGCATTGCCATGGCCGGCATTTCTGAGCTTGTCGAGCAGGCCGCCCAATCCGCCAACCAGGCCGCCATCGGCGGACGTGGTTTCCGTCGGAGCGGGGCCGGTTGGAGCAGGAGCGGGAGACTGCTCGGGCTGTTCGGCACTTCTACCGCTCAGCATTTTTCCGACCAGCAATGCGCCGAGCGCGATCATCAGTGGTTTGGTGATGTTGCCGCCGGGAACGGCATTGTCAAAAAGTCCCATAGTGGATCCTCCATAGCGACCAAGCCCGAGCCCTGCTCAACAATGGAGCATTCGGGCGGAATTTCAAGCTGGCTTGAGGTTTTGACAATCATATGAAAATGTTCGGCTGGCAGGGGATGGAGAGGAAAAAAATGGGTATCATCAGCTGGATCATTCTCGGCGTGGTCGCCGGCTTCATCGGCAGCAAGATCGTCAACAAGACCGGCCAGGGCATGCTCATGGATATCGTGCTTGGCATCGTCGGCGCCATTGTCGGCGGCCTGATCTTCAGTGCCTTCGGCGCCTCGGGCGTCACCGGCCTCAACATCTACAGCCTGATCGTCGCGGTGGTTGGCGCGGTGGTCGTCCTGTGGGCTTACCATCAGTTCAGCGCAAAGCGGACGCTTTAGGCGCCAGCCGGATCGTCTGAAGTTTCGAACTATTGCTGCTGGGAGGCGAGGAGAACGGCTCAGGGCCGGCATACCCAGCAGCGGCTCGCCTATGGCATCAACACCGCGTCGGCGGCGGCGAAGAAGATCAGCGTTCCCGCGATGAACACCGCCCAGCCGACAAGCGACTTGCGGATGGCGGCCTTGTGCTCGGCGTCGGAGTTCTTGTTCTGGTCAAAATCGGTCATGGGAACTCCCCTGATTGATCATGCCGTCGTCGATTCGACGGGTCTTCGCCGGTTAGACAATCTTTTTCCGGCTCGGCAACAACTCGTGCGTGAGCGCCTGCTTGGGTGGTGAGGCTATGCGACGACGGCCAGCCGGCGCTGGCGCTGATCCAGCGACACGATGGTCAGCCCGCTGCCGACAACCAGCAGGATACCGCAGACCGCCAGCGTGTTGGGGAATTGCCCGAACACCAGCAGGCCTGAAATGACCGCCCAGACGGTGAAGCAATAGTAGAACGGTGCCACGGCGCTGGTCGGCCCGACGCGGTAGGCCATGAAGATGAAGAAGTGGCCGAAGATCAGGAAAAAACCGGCGCCGGCCATCAGCAGCAGGTGGTGCGTCCCGGGCACGACCCAGCGCTCGGAAACCAGATGCGCGGCACCGGCGCCGATCAGCACCACCACGACGGCGGAAATCGCCACGATCATCCCCGGCACTTCGGCCGCGACCCGTCTGCCGGCAAGGTCGCGCGCCGCCGCAAGCGCGGCGTTGCCGAGCGCCAGCAGCGCGTAGACCGAAATGCCTTGCATGGTCGGCTGCGCCACCATCAGCGCGCCGATGAAGCCAAGCCCGATCAGCGCCATGCGCTGGCCGCCGATCCGTTCGCCAAACAGGATCGAGGAGCCGACCAGCATCAACAGCGGCGTGATCTGTCCGAGTGCGGTGGAATCCGCGATCTGCATGTTGGCGAGCGCCACGACATAGCAAAGGATCGCTGCCATCTCGAGCAGGTTCCTGTGCAGCACGCGCTTGTCGAAGATCAGCGGGATCTGCTTGCCGTAGCCCAGCGCGAACAACAGCGGGAAGCCCCAGAGCGCTGCCGCCACGCCGCGCAGAAACAGCACTTCATAGGACGGCAGGCCCGCCGTCGCGAGCTTCATCATCGTGTCGTTGACGAGATACGACCCCGTCGAGACGATCATGAACAGCGGGCCGCGGATGGAGGCAGGGATAAAATGCATTCGGTCACAACATCAGACCCCGGTTGCGACCGCAATGGGCCATGGCCTGGCCTTGAATCAGACAGGGCGGGCAAGCAAGGCCGCGCTATCGCGGCTTCGATGCATCGGTCTGTCACCCATTTCATTTCGTCTCCGGCCTTCCTATATCAGCGCCACATCCCCGCAATCGGATCGATGGTTCGGACTGAGTGACACGGCACCCAGCCAAAAGACGCTTGTGTTTTTTGGCCTTTGTCGCTAATCGCCCCGCATTCGACTGAACTGAAGGTCCAGGCCGTCCAAGGAAAGAGACTATGGCAAAAGGTAAATTCGAGCGTAACAAGCCTCACGTGAACATCGGCACGATTGGCCACGTCGACCATGGCAAGACGTCGCTGACGGCGGCGATCACCAAGTATTTTGGCGAATACAAGCGCTACGACCAGATCGACGCTGCCCCTGAAGAAAAGGCGCGCGGCATCACGATCTCGACGGCGCACGTCGAATACGAGACGGCCAACCGCCACTACGCTCACGTCGACTGCCCCGGCCACGCCGACTATGTGAAGAACATGATCACCGGTGCCGCGCAGATGGACGGCGCGATCCTGGTCGTGTCGGCCGCCGACGGCCCGATGCCGCAGACCCGCGAGCACATCCTGCTGGCCCGTCAGGTCGGCGTGCCGTCGATCGTGGTGTTCCTGAACAAGGTCGACCAGGTCGACGACGCGGAGCTGCTCGAACTGGTCGAGCTCGAGGTTCGCGAGCTTCTGACCAAGAACGAGTTCCCCGGCGACGACATTCCGATCGTCAAGGGTTCGGCTCTGGCTGCTTTGGAAGATTCGGACAAGAAGATCGGCGAGGACGCGATCCGCGAGCTGATGGCTGCGGTCGATGCCTACATCCCGACGCCGGTTCGTCCGCTCGACAAGCCGTTCCTGATGCCGATCGAAGACGTGTTCTCGATCTCGGGCCGCGGCACGGTCGTGACCGGCCGCGTCGAGCGTGGCATTGTCAAGGTTGGCGAGGAACTCGAGATCATCGGCATCCGTCCGACGACCAAGACGACCTGCACCGGCGTCGAGATGTTCCGCAAGCTGCTCGATCAGGGCCAGGCTGGCGACAACATCGGCGCGCTGCTGCGCGGCGTTGATCGTGAAGGTGTCGAGCGCGGCCAGGTTCTGGCGAAGCCCGGTACGGTGAAGCCGCACAAGAAGTTCGTGGCCGAAGCCTACATCCTGACCAAGGACGAAGGTGGCCGTCACACGCCGTTCTTCACCAACTACCGTCCGCAGTTCTACTTCCGCACGACCGACGTGACCGGCATCGTGTCGCTGCCGGAAGGCACCGAGATGGTGATGCCGGGCGACAACATCACGGTCGATGTCGAGCTGATCGTGCCGATCGCCATGGAAGAGAAGCTGCGCTTCGCCATCCGTGAAGGCGGCCGCACCGTCGGTGCCGGCATCGTCGTCACCATCAAGGAATAACCGACGCCGGCCTGTGCCGGTCAGGTTCGAAACGGAAAGGGCGGTCCTTGAGGCCGCCCTTTTCTTTTGCCCAGGGATCGGTGCCCCGTGATGTCGCCCAGACCCTGTTGCAAGCCTTTGGACCTCGTCTAGTATAGGTTGCATCAAGGGCTTTTTTCCAGATGGTTCCAGGGCGCCTTTTCCATCGTCGGGCATTGTGGTCGCTGCGGCTGATCTGCCTGCTGGCGTTGCTTGTCACGGGACGTGCCTTTGCGGCGGATACGGCCCCGGATCTCGGTCCAACGATGCAGTTTGGCATTGTCCGCAGCAATGCACTGGGGTGCGAGCCGATCTGCCCGGAGTGGATCTCGGCAGAAGGCTCGATAGAAGCCGGAACGCCGGCTCTGTTCAAACGCATGCTGAAGACGCTTGGCGGGCGAAAGCTGCCGATCGTCGTCAACTCTCCCGGCGGCAATGTCGAGGCGGCACTGACGCTTGGCCGGCTGATCCGCAAGAACAAGCTCGATATTGCCATTGGCAAGACGGTGTTCTCCGGTTGCCAGCCCGACGCGAAGGGTTGCCAGGACCGTGACAAGAATGCCGCCCGCTACTTCGGCGATGTCATTGACTATGGCGCCATGTGCAACTCCGCCTGTCCGTTGATGTTTGCCGGCGGTGTCCGGCGTGTAGCAGGCGAATGGGCCTATCTCGGCGTCCATCAGATCACCACGACCTACATCCGCACGAAATTGCAATACCGGACCACCTACCGCATCGTGGGAGGCAAGAAGAAGGTCCTCGACACAAAGATCGTCAGCCGTAAAAACGCCGGCAGCTACAAGACCTACGAGATGAGCAAGTCGGTCGAGAAAAGGCTGGCGGCCTATCTCAACGAGATGGGCATCGAACAAAGCGTGCTCGAAACGATGAAGGGCACCCCCGCCAGCGACATCCAGCAGATCGGCCTCGACGACATGCTGGCGATGAAGTTGGTCACCAGTGCCGACTCGGTAGGCCTGTTGACCGCCGCCAGCCTGTGCAGGCCGGATCTGTTGGCCGCGAATTGCCTCGAAATACCGGGGAACAAGCCAGCCGATGGCCCGACGGCCGCAGCCAGGCCCACCCCGCCACCGGTGGAGCCCGAGGGGGTGCAGCACGACGAAGACATGCGCTTTTTCGTGGTTCGCGGCAGCAACCCGCTCTGCAATCCCGACTGCCCGGAATGGATTTCGGCGCAAGGCGCGATCACCCCTCGGACCCCGCAGAAGCTGCACCAATTGCTCGCAACGCTCGGCAACCGGCAACTGCCGGTCGTGATCAGCTCAACGGGAGGCGACCTGTTCAGCGCCCTGGCGGCGGGACGGCTTATCCATGAAAAGAAGCTCGACGTCGCCGTTGGCCGCACCGATTTCGTCGGCTGTGACCCGGGCGAGTGGAGTTGCCTTGCCAACGAGGGCGCCTATGCCGGGCTGAGCACCGATGCGGGCGTGGAGTGCGATTCGGCCTGCGCGCTCATGCTTGCCGGTGGCGTCAGGCGGCTTGTCGGTCCACGGGCGCGGCTTAGCCTGTATCCGATGGGGCAAAAGCAGATGGTCAAGGCCTATCTCGAGGAGATGGCGATCGATCCCGCTCTGTTCACAGCGATCGAGCGGCGCTCGGTCGAGCGCCAACTGGAACCCGACATGATGCTGAAGGTCGGGCTGACGACGAGCCCGCAATCGGTCGACGCGCTGACCGGCGCCACCATCTGCGAGGCGGTGCCGAAACCCGAGAATTGCCGGATCCGGCCTTCCGCCAATGCCGAGGCTGACGCGCCCGCCAAATTGTAGAGCGCGTCGACGTCGGAAACTGGCCATCGAGGCAGGTTGAGGCACTCCCGATTTTTCCGCTATCGTTACTGCTGCGGCGCCGGGGCTGGCGGAGGATCGAGAATGAGCCAGGATATCCCGACACTCTACGAATGGGCCGGCGGCAGCGAGGCCTTGAACCGGCTGACCCAGACTTTCTATGACAAGGTGGCGCAGGACCCGATCGTCGGGCCGGTGTTCAAGTCCATGTCGCCGGATCATCCCGCCCATGTCGCGGCCTTCATCGGCGAGGTTTTCGGCGGGCCAAAAACCTATAGCGAGCAATTTGGCGGCCATCGCGAGATGGTCATGCACCATCTGGGCAAGCATCTGACGGAGGAGCAGCGCCGCCGCTGGATCAACCTCCTGGCCGATGCCGCCGACGCGGTCGGCCTGCCCGACGATCCGGAATTCCGTTCGGCCTTCATGGGCTATGTCGAATGGGGATCGCGGCTGGCCAAGATGAATTCCAATCTCGGCGAGACCTGCGATCCTGAGACGGAACCGATGCCGGCCTGGGGCTGGGGCGTGCAGGGAGGCCCCTATCGAGTACCGGACGCCAAATAGCTCCGGCCGTCCCACCGAGAGGGCGTGAAGAGGGCAGGCGATATCTCATGAATCGCGCGCCAGCGACTTCAGGCGGGACCTTGAGATCGACCGCGACGGGTCGGTCGTCACCTATCCCGGTTTCTGGCGCAGGGATTAAGGCGCGTTTGCTTGCAAACCGCTCTTTACAGAGCGTGCGGAAGCTTTTAGGAAGCGCCTGCTGCGCCGACATGCGCACGATACGGGCATAGCTCAGTTGGTAGAGCGGCGGTCTCCAAAACCGCAGGTCGTAGGTTCGAGCCCTGCTGCCCGTGCCATTTCTCGAAATGGCACTCGACGTGATGTTTCGCCATTTCTCGAAATGGCGTTTCAAAACGATGTTTCTATGGTCTGCCCTTTGAAAATCGGCGACCCGCTTGCCATATTAGCTCTCTTGGGGCATAAGGGCGCCATAGCCGGGACGGAACGACTGGATGGTTCCGAGGCGGCGTTTGGTCATAAAGCGGACACTTGCCACTTGCGTGGATCAAGAATCGGTTTTATGTAGACGAAACAGACACGCGACGCGTGGAGCTGGGAAGCCGGCTTTACGCGTCTGATTTGCATGGGCGAAATGATTGCGCTGATTCGGCGCGAGATTGGGCTCAGGCGGCACGTCCCGGCCAGCGGGATCATCCAGGAGACCCGGCCAACGGGTCTTGAAGACAGAGCGGCATATGGCTTCGAAAACCACAAATCCTTTCGTCTTTCTCCAGCAGGTCCGCGCGGAGACCGCCAAGGTGACTTGGCCGTCGCGGCGCGAAACGATGATCTCGACGGTGATGGTTCTGGCCTTCGCAGTGATCGCGATGATCTTTTTCTTCACCGCTGATCAGCTCATGGGCCTCGCGGTCGAACAGATTCTGGGCATCGGACGCTAAGTCCGGCGATTACGGAGAAGTCTTGAAATGACCGCGCGCTGGTACATCGTCCACGCCTATTCGAACTTTGAAAAGAAGGTCGCCGAGGATATCGAGAACAAGGCCAAGCAGAAGGGCCTGTCCGCCGATATCCACCAGATCGTGGTTCCGACCGAGAAGGTCGTCGAAGTTCGTCGCGGCCGCAAGGTCGATGCCGAGCGCAAGTTCTTCCCGGGCTATGTGCTCCTGAAGGCCAACCTGACCGACGCTGTGTTCTCGTTGGTCAAGAACACGCCGAAGGTCACCGGCTTCCTGGGTGACTCCAAGCCGGTGCCGATCACCGAGGCGGAAGCGCAGCGCATCCTGAACCAGGTGCAGGAAGGCGTCGAGCGGCCCAAGCCCTCGGTCACGTTCGAGATCGGCGAAGCGATCCGCGTTTCGGATGGTCCCTTCGCGTCGTTCAACGGTTTCGTCCAGGAAGTGGACGAGGAGCGGGCACGGCTCAAGGTGGAAGTTTCGATCTTCGGGCGCGCCGTGCCTGTCGATCTGGAATTCGGACAGGTCGAAAAGGGCTGATCCGAAATCCTGCCGCCAAGCGCGGCAGGGAAGAGCGGCGCGGAGATCGCGCGGCTCTTGGGAACGGTGGGAGACGAATGCGGCTTTAGCCGGCCGCATGGATCGCACCACCAGACTGCAACCGCCGGCAAGTCCGGCATAGACAAAGGCAGGAAAAGAGATGGCTAAGAAAATTGCAGGCCAGCTCAAGCTCCAGGTGAAAGCGGGATCGGCTACGCCGTCTCCCCCGATCGGCCCGGCGCTTGGTCAGCGTGGCATCAACATCATGGAATTCTGCAAGGCGTTCAACGCGCAGACCCAGGAAATGGAAAAGGGATCGCCGGTTCCGGTCGTCATCACCTACTATCAGGACAAGTCCTTCACCTTCGTCATGAAGACGGCGCCGGTGAGCTACTTCCTGAAGAAGGCGGCGAACCTGACATCTGGTTCCAAGGAGCCGGGCAAGGTCAAGGCCGGTACGGTTTCGCGTGAAAAGGTCCGCGAGATTGCCACCGCGAAGATGAAGGATCTGAACGCAAACGACGTCGAAGCGGCCATGCGCATGGTCGAGGGCTCCGCCCGCTCGATGGGTCTGGAAGTGGTGGGCTAAGATCATGGCAAAGATTGCAAAGCGTGTATCGAAGACCCGCGAAGGCATTGATCCCAACAAGGCTTATGCCCTGGGTGATGCGCTGAAGCTGCTCAAGGACCGTTCCTCGGTCAAGTTCGACGAGACCATCGAAGTCGCCATGAACCTCGGCGTCGACCCGCGCCATGCCGACCAGATGGTCCGCGGCGTGGTCAACCTGCCGAACGGCACCGGCCGCTCGGTGCGCGTCGCCGTGTTTGCGCGCGGCGACAAGGCTGACGAAGCGCGCGCCGCTGGCGCCGACATCGTTGGTGCCGAGGATCTGGTCGACATCGTCCAGAAGGGCACGATCGATTTCGATCGCTGCATCGCCACGCCGGACATGATGCCGCTGGTCGGCCGTCTCGGTAAGGTGCTCGGCCCGCGCGGCATGATGCCGAACCCGAAGGTCGGCACCGTCACCACCGACGTTGCCGCCGCCGTCAAGGCATCCAAGGGCGGCGCAGTCGAGTTCCGTGTCGAGAAGGCCGGCATCGTTCATGCCGGCGTCGGCAAGGTCTCTTTCGAGGTCAAGGCTCTGGAAGAGAACATCCGTGCCTTCGCCGACGCCGTGACCAAGGCAAAGCCGGCTGGCGCCAAGGGCAACTACGTCAAGAAGGTGTCGGTCACCTCGACGATGGGCCCGGGCCTCAAGCTCGACGTCGCGACGCTCACAGCGTCCTGATACGAACATTTGGATCGGCCGCTAAAGGGCTGATCCGCAAGTGAATTCCGGGCCTCCGACTTGTCGGCGGCCCGGTACCGGAAGCCGAGAGGTTTCCGGACATCCTGTCCGAGATTGCAGGCGGCCCAGAAGCCTTAATTCGATTTGGGCCTGCATGAGACGGGTGAAGACCGGACAACGGAGCGATTGCTCCAATGAAAGGTTCGAACCGTGTTTGCCTTTTGTCTGCGCATCGCCGGCTTGACTGTCGATGTGGCGAAAGGGGGCAGGATCCTCGAGCGTCGTTCGGGAGATCCGTTACTGGATGGCCCGGCCGACAAAGGCAACCCGACGCCTGTCCTCGTTAATGGGGCAGGGGTCAACTGGAGATAGGCAGTGGACAGAGCGGAAAAACGCGAACTCGTCACGGGCCTGAACGGTGCGTTCTCGAACGCAGGTTCAGTGGTCGTGGCCCACTACGCCGGTATCACCGTCGCGCAAATGAACGACCTTCGGTCGAAAATGCGCGCCGCCGGTGGCACCGTCAAAGTCGCGAAGAACCGTCTCGCCAAAATCGCTCTTCAGGGCACGGACTCCGCATCGATCATCGAGCTGTTCAAGGGACAGACGCTGATTGCTTATTCGGAGGATCCGATTGCGGCGCCGAAGGTCGCGTCCGATTTCGCCAAGGGAAATGACAAGCTCGTCATTCTCGGCGGCGCAATGGGCACCACCTCGCTCAACGCCGACGGTGTGAAGGCACTCGCCACACTTCCGTCGCTCGATGAGCTGCGCGCCAGGCTGGTTGGCATGATCGCCACGCCGGCAACCCGGATCGCCCAGATCGTCAATGCGCCAGCGGCTTCGGTCGCGCGCGTCATCGGCGCTTACGCCCGGAAGGACGAGGCGGCATGAGGCCGTTCCTCGCTATCACAAACACACGTTCGAACCTTATGAAGGAATACAACAATGGCTGATCTCGCAAAGATCGTAGACGACCTTTCGAAGCTGACCGTCCTCGAGGCGGCCGAGCTGTCGAAGCTTCTGGAAGAAAAGTGGGGCGTTTCCGCCGCTGCTCCGGTGGCGGTTGCCGCTGCTGGCGGCGCTGCGGCCGCTGCTGCTCCGGCCGAGGAAAAGACGGAATTCGACGTCGTCCTCACCGAGGCAGGCGCTCAGAAGATCAACGTCATCAAGGAAGTCCGCGCCATCACCGGTCTTGGCCTCAAGGAAGCCAAGGATCTGGTCGAAGCGGCTCCGAAGCCGGTCAAGGAAGCCGTTTCCAAGGCCGACGCTGACAAGTTCAAGGCCCAGCTGGAAGCAGCCGGCGCCAAGGTCGAACTGAAGTAAGCGTAAAAGCGGCGGGCGGCCTCGCGCCGTCCGCCACTCCCTTCGCTGGAAGGGAGCACGCGTAGCGCGAGACGTACGAGAACCTCTTTCCTGAGGGCCGAAAACCGGCCTTCAGGAAACGGGTTTTCTCCCGTTCTAGCCGGCCGCCGACAGGCGCCGGGAAAACAGACAGAGGGTTGCCGCCAAGGTGGCCCAGCATGCAAGGCGAGCCGCGGCGAGGCTCGTCCCGAGTTTAGAGCTAAGGAGCGACGATGGCCCAGACCCAGACTTTCAATGGCCGCAGACGCGTACGCAAGTTCTTCGGAAAGATCCCGGAAGTTGCGGAGATGCCGAACCTGATCGAGGTTCAGAAGGCATCCTATGACCAGTTCTTGATGGTGGCGGAGCCCAAGGGTGGGCGTCCGGACGAGGGACTGCAGGCCGTTTTCAAGTCGGTCTTCCCGATCTTCGATTTTTCCGGCTCCTCGATGTTGGAGTTCGTGAAGTACGAGTTCGAAGGACCGAAATTCGACGTTGACGAATGCCGTCAGCGCGACCTCACCTATGCCGCACCGCTCAAGGTGACGCTGCGCCTCATCGTGTTCGATATCGACGAGGATACCGGCGCCAAGTCCATCAAGGACATCAAGGAGCAGGACGTCTACATGGGCGACATGCCGCTCATGACCCTGAACGGCACCTTCATCGTCAACGGCACCGAGCGCGTCATCGTTTCGCAGATGCACCGTTCGCCGGGCGTCTTCTTCGACCATGACAAGGGCAAGTCGCACTCGTCGGGCAAGCTTCTGTTTGCCGCGCGCGTCATTCCCTATCGTGGCTCGTGGCTCGACATCGAGTTCGATTCCAAGGACGTCGTGCACGCCCGCATCGATCGCCGCCGCAAGATTCCGGTGACGTCGCTGCTGATGGCGCTCGGCATGGATGGCGAAGAGATCCTGTCGACCTTCTACAACAAGATCACCTATAAGCGCGCCGGCGACCATTGGCGCATTCCGTTCAACGTCGAGCGTTTCCGCGGCCTCAAGGCTGTCGGCGACCTGGTCGATGCCGATACGGGCGAAGTCGTTGTCGAAGCCGGCAAGAAGATCACCGCACGCCAGGCACGGGCCCTTGGCGAAAAGGGTCTCAAGGCGATCAAGGCGACCGACGAGGATCTGCTCGGGAACTATCTGGCCGAGGACATCGTCAACTACGGCACCGGCGAGATCTTCCTCGAGGCCGGCGACGAGATCGACGAGAAGACGCTGAAGGTTCTGCTCGGCACCGGCGAAGACGAGATCAAGGTTCTCGACATCGACCACGTCAATGTCGGCGCCTATATCCGCAACACGCTCAACGTCGACAAGAACGAGAGCCGCCAGGACGCGCTGTTCGACATCTATCGTGTCATGCGCCCCGGCGAGCCGCCGACGCTCGAAACCGCCGAAGCCATGTTCAACTCGCTGTTCTTCGACAGTGAGCGCTACGATTTGTCGGCCGTCGGCCGCGTCAAGATGAACATGCGCCTCGAGCTCAAGGCCGAGGACACCGTGCGCGTGCTGCGCAAGGACGACATCCTGGCCGTGGTCAGGACGCTGGTCGAACTGCGTGACGGCAAGGGCGAAATCGACGACATCGACAATCTCGGCAACCGTCGCGTGCGTTCGGTCGGCGAGCTGATGGAAAACCAGTACCGCGTCGGCCTGCTGCGTATGGAGCGCGCGATCAAGGAGCGTATGTCCTCGATCGAGATCGACACGGTCATGCCGCAGGATCTGATCAACGCCAAGCCGGCGGCTGCCGCCGTGCGTGAGTTCTTCGGTTCCTCGCAGCTGTCGCAGTTCATGGATCAGACCAACCCGCTGTCGGAGATCACCCACAAGCGTCGCCTCTCGGCGCTTGGACCGGGCGGTCTGACCCGCGAGCGCGCCGGTTTCGAGGTGCGCGACGTGCACCCGACGCATTACGGCCGTATCTGCCCGATCGAGACGCCGGAAGGCCCGAATATCGGTCTGATCAACTCGCTGGCCACTTTCGCGCGCGTCAACAAGTACGGCTTCATCGAGAGCCCGTACCGCAAGATCGTCGACGGCAAGCTGACCAATGACGTCGTCTATCTCTCGGCGATGGAAGAGGCCAAGCACCATGTCGCGCAGGCCAACGCCGAGCTCGACAAGAACGGTGGTTTCGTCGACGAATTCGTCATTTGCCGCAGCGCCGGCGAAGTGATGATGGCGCCGCGCGAAAACGTCGATCTGATGGACGTTTCGCCCAAGCAGATGGTGTCGGTGGCCGCGGCCCTGATCCCGTTCCTGGAAAACGACGACGCCAACCGCGCTCTGATGGGCTCGAACATGCAGCGTCAGGCCGTGCCGCTGGTGCGCGCCGAGGCGCCGTTCGTCGGCACCGGCATGGAGCCGATCGTCGCCCGTGACTCGGGCGCCGCCATCGGCGCCCGCCGCGGCGGCATCGTCGACCAGGTGGACGCGACACGTATCGTTATCCGCGCCACCGAAGATCTCGATCCGGGCAAGTCCGGCGTCGATATCTACCGGCTGATGAAGTTCCAGCGTTCGAACCAGAACACCTGCATCAACCAGCGTCCGCTGGTTCGCATGGGCGACCGGGTCAACAAGGGCGACATCATCGCCGACGGTCCGTCGACCGAGCTCGGTGATCTGGCGCTCGGCCGCAACGTGCTGGTCGCGTTCATGCCGTGGAACGGCTACAACTACGAGGACTCGATCCTCCTGTCCGAACGCATCGTCGCCGATGACGTCTTCACCTCGATCCATATCGAGGAGTTCGAGGTCATGGCGCGCGATACCAAGCTCGGGCCGGAGGAAATCACGCGCGATATCCCGAACGTCTCGGAAGAAGCGCTGAAGAACCTCGACGAAGCCGGCATCGTCTATATCGGTGCGGAAGTTCAGCCGGGCGACATCCTGGTCGGCAAGATCACGCCGAAGGGCGAAAGCCCGATGACGCCGGAAGAGAAGCTTCTGCGCGCCATCTTCGGCGAAAAGGCATCGGACGTGCGCGACACCTCGATGCGCATGCCTCCGGGCACTTTCGGCACCGTCGTCGAGGTGCGCGTGTTCAATCGCCACGGTGTGGAGAAGGACGAGCGCGCCATGGCGATCGAGCGCGAGGAGATCGAACGCCTCGCCAAGGACCGCGACGACGAGCAGGCCATTCTGGACCGCAACGTCTACGCGCGTCTTTCCGACGTGCTCGTCGGCAAGGAAGCGATTGCTGGACCGAAGGGCTTCAAGAAGGGCTCGACGCTGTCCAAGGATACGCTCGACGAGTATCCGCGTTCGCAGTGGTGGCAGTTTGCCGTGGAGAACGAAAAGCTCCAGAGCGAACTCGAAGCCCTGCGTGGCCAGTACGACGACTCCAAGAAGGCGCTCGAACAGCGTTTCATGGACAAGGTCGAGAAGGTCCAGCGCGGCGACGAAATGCCTCCGGGCGTCATGAAGATGGTCAAGGTCTTCGTGGCCGTGAAGCGCAAGATGCAGCCCGGCGACAAGATGGCCGGCCGTCACGGCAACAAGGGTGTCGTGTCGCGGATCGTTCCGGTCGAGGATATGCCTTTCCTCGAGGACGGCACGCATGCCGATATTGTGCTCAACCCGCTGGGTGTGCCGAGCCGCATGAATGTCGGCCAGATCCTGGAAACGCATCTGGGCTGGGCATGCGCGGGCATGGGCAAGAAGATCGGCGAGCTGATCGACGCGTATAAGGTGGCGGGCGACATCAAGCCGCTGCGCAAGACGCTCGAAAGCTTCATCCCGGCCAACGACCGCAACGAGCCGGTTCGCGAGTATGACGACGAGAGCATTGTTCGCCTCAGCGAGCAGATGCGCCGCGGCGTCTCTATCGCGACCCCGGTGTTCGACGGCGCGCACGAGGCTGACATCAACATCATGCTGGAGCAGGCGGGCCTGCACACCAGCGGTCAGTCGCAGCTCTATGACGGACGCACGGGCGAGCCGTTCGATCGCAAGGTGACGATGGGCTATATCTATATGCTCAAGCTTCACCATCTCGTGGACGACAAGATCCACGCGCGTTCGATCGGTCCGTACTCGCTCGTCACCCAGCAGCCGCTGGGCGGCAAGGCGCAGTTCGGTGGCCAGCGCTTCGGCGAGATGGAGGTCTGGGCGCTCGAAGCATATGGCGCCGCCTACACGCTGCAGGAAATGCTGACGGTGAAGTCGGACGACGTCGCCGGCCGCACCAAGGTCTACGAGGCGATCGTCCGTGGCGACGACACCTTCGAGGCCGGCATTCCCGAGAGCTTCAACGTTCTCGTCAAGGAAATGCGGTCTCTCGGCCTCAATGTCGAGCTGGAGAACACCAAGCTCGACGACAACCCGATCCGGCTGCCAGACGCAGCTGAGTAGGGCGCGGCCGAGTAAACAAGACGCTCGGTCGCGGAAATCGCGACCGAGCGCACCAAATTCTTCGGCCGGTGGCCGACACAAGACGGCGGGCGTTTGGCCCGCGCTAGATGCAAGGGGTTTTCGAGGACCCCGAAAAGGAGAACGGCATGAACCAAGAGGTCATGAATCTCTTCAATCCGCAGGCGCCTGCGCAGGTGTTCGATTCCATCCGGATATCGCTTGCCAGCCCTGAGAAGATTCTGTCCTGGTCTTTCGGCGAGATCAAGAAGCCGGAGACCATCAACTACCGCACCTTCAAGCCGGAGCGTGACGGTCTGTTCTGCGCGCGCATTTTTGGCCCGATCAAGGACTATGAGTGCCTGTGCGGCAAGTACAAGCGCATGAAGTACAAGGGCGTCATCTGCGAGAAGTGCGGCGTCGAAGTCACGCTGTCGCGCGTTCGCCGCGAGCGCATGGGCCATATCGAACTGGCCGCGCCCGTCGCCCATATCTGGTTCCTGAAGTCGCTGCCGTCGCGCATCGGCACGCTGCTCGACATGACCCTGAAGGACATCGAGCGCGTCCTCTACTTCGAGAACTACATCGTCACCGAACCCGGCCTCACCGCGCTGAAGGAGCACCAGCTGCTCAGCGAGGAAGAGTACATGATCGCCGTCGACGAGTATGGCGAGGACTCGTTCACCGCCATGATCGGCGCCGAGGCCATTCATGACCTCCTGGCCGGCATGGACCTGGAGAAGATCGCCGGCGACCTGCGTTCGGAGCTGGCTTCGACCACCTCCGAGCTGAAGCAGAAGAAGTATCTGAAGCGGCTCAAGGTCGTCGAGAACTTCATGGAATCCGGCAACCGTCCGGAATGGATGATCATGAAGGTGGTTCCGGTGATCCCGCCGGACCTGCGTCCGCTGGTTCCTCTGGATGGTGGACGCTTCGCCACGTCGGATCTGAACGACCTCTATCGTCGCGTCATCAACCGCAACAACCGTCTGAAGCGGCTGATCGAGCTGCGCGCTCCTGGCATCATCGTGCGCAATGAAAAGCGCATGCTGCAGGAAGCCGTCGATGCGCTGTTCGACAACGGCCGTCGCGGCCGCGTCATCACCGGCGCCAACAAGCGCCCGCTGAAGTCGCTGTCCGACATGCTCAAGGGCAAGCAGGGCCGGTTCCGTCAGAACCTGCTCGGCAAGCGCGTCGACTATTCCGGCCGCTCGGTCATCGTGACCGGTCCGGAGCTCAAGCTGCACCAGTGCGGCCTGCCTAAGAAGATGGCGCTCGAACTGTTCAAGCCCTTCATCTACGCCCGTCTCGACGCCAAGGGTTACTCCTCGACCGTCAAACAGGCGAAGAAGCTGGTCGAGAAGGAGCGTCCGGAAGTCTGGGATATCCTCGACGAGGTCATCCGTGAGCATCCGGTGCTGCTGAACCGTGCGCCGACGCTGCACCGTCTCGGCATCCAGGCGTTCGAGCCGATCCTGATCGAAGGCAAGGCGATCCAGCTGCACCCGCTGGTCTGCACGGCCTTCAACGCCGACTTCGACGGCGACCAGATGGCTGTTCACGTGCCGCTGTCGCTGGAAGCGCAGCTTGAAGCCCGCGTGCTGATGATGTCGACCAACAACATCCTGCACCCGGCTTCCGGCGCGCCGATCATCGTGCCGTCGCAGGACATGGTTCTTGGTCTCTATTATCTCTCGATCGTCAACCAGAACGAGCCGGGCGAAGGCATGGTGTTTGCCGACATGGGCGAACTCCAGCACGCGCTCGAGACCAAGGCGGTGACGCTGCACTCGAAGATCAAGGGTCGTTTCCGTACGGTCGACGCCGAAGGCAAGGTCGTGTCGAAGATCCATGACACCACCCCTGGCCGCATGATCATCGGCGAGCTTCTGCCGAAGAACGTCAACGTGCCTTACGAGACCGCCAACCAGGAGATGACCAAGAAGAACATCTCCAAGATGATCGACACCGTCTACCGCCACTGCGGTCAGAAGGAGACGGTCATTTTCTGCGACCGCATCATGGCACTCGGCTTCAGCCATGCCTGCCGCGCCGGCATTTCGTTCGGCAAGGACGACATGCTGATCCCGGACGCCAAGATCAAGCTGGTCTCCGACACCGAGGCTTTGGCCAAGGAATACGAGCAGCAGTACAATGACGGCCTGATCACGCAGGGCGAGAAGTACAACAAGGTCGTCGACGCCTGGGCCAAGTGCTCGGAAAAGGTCGCCGACGAAATGATGGCCCGCATCAAGGCGGTCGAGTTCGAGGACAATGGCCGTCAGAAGCCGATGAACTCGATCTACATGATGTCGCACTCCGGTGCGCGTGGCTCGCCCACCCAGATGCGCCAGCTCGCCGGCATGCGCGGCCTTATGGCCAAGCCGTCGGGTGAAATCATCGAGACGCCGATCATCTCGAACTTCAAGGAAGGCCTGACCGTGCTCGAGTACTTCAACTCGACCCACGGCGCCCGCAAGGGTCTGGCCGACACCGCCTTGAAGACGGCGAACTCGGGTTACCTCACCCGTCGTCTGGTCGACGTGGCGCAGGATTGCATCGTCAACTCCGTCGACTGCGGCACCGACAAGGGCCTCACCATGCAGCCGATCGTCGATGCCGGTCAGGTCGTCGCATCGGTTGGCCAGCGCGTGCTGGGCCGTACGTCGCTCGACGACATCACCCATCCGGTGTCGGGCGAGATTCTGGTCAAGGCCGGAACGCTGATGGACGAGCGTGACGTGGAACAGATCGAAAAGGCCGGCGTCCAGTCGGTCCGCATCCGCTCGGCACTGACTTGCGAAGTCAGGGTTGGCGTCTGCGCGGTCTGCTACGGTCGCGATCTTGCCCGCGGCACCCCCGTCAACCAGGGTGAAGCTGTCGGCGTCATCGCGGCGCAGTCGATCGGCGAGCCGGGTACGCAGCTCACCATGCGTACCTTCCACATGGGCGGTACCGCGCAGGTGGTGGACAGCTCGTTCCTTGAAGCCTCGTATGAGGGCAAGGTCGAGATCCGCAACCGCAACGTGGTGCGCAACTCCGACGGCCAGCAGATGGTCATGGGCCGCAACATGGCGGTGCTGATCCTCGACGAAGCCGGCAAGGAGCGCGCCTCGCACCGCCTCACCTATGGTTCGCGCATCTTCGTGGACGATGGTGACAAGGTGAAGCGCGGCCAGCGTATCGCCGAGTGGGATCCCTACACCCGTCCGGTCCTCACCGAAATCGAGGGCAGGGTGTCGTACGAGGATCTGGTCGACGGCATTTCCGTTCAGGAAACGGCCGACGAATCGACCGGCATCACCAAGCGTGAGGTCATCGACTGGCGCTCGACGCCACGCGGCAACGACCTGAAGCCTGCGATTGCGATCCAGGACGCCAAGGGCAAGGTCGGCAAGCTGTCGAAGGGTGGCGACGCCCGCTTCCTGCTCTCGGTCGAAGCCATTCTTTCGGTCGAGCCGGGCTCGCAGGTTCGTCCCGGCGACGTGCTGGCGCGTATTCCGATGGAAAGCGCCAAGACCAAGGACATCACCGGCGGTCTGCCGCGTGTTGCCGAACTGTTCGAGGCACGTCGTCCGAAGGATCACGCCATCATCGCCGAGATCGACGGCACGATCCGCTTCGGCCGCGACTACAAGAACAAGCGTCGCATCATCATCGAGCCGCATGACTCGACGCTTGAGCCGGTCGAATACCTGATCCCGAAGGGCAAGCCGTTCCATCTCCAGGACGGCGACGTCATCGAGAAGGGCGACTACATCCTCGACGGCAATCCGGCGCCGCACGACATCCTGGCGATCAAGGGCGTGGAGGCACTTGCTTCCTACCTCGTCAACGAGATCCAGGAGGTCTACCGTCTGCAGGGCGTGTCGATCAACGACAAGCACATCGAGGTGATCGTTCGCCAGATGCTGCAGAAGGTCGAGATCACGGTGCAGGGCGACTCGACCTACATCCCGGGCGATCATGTCGACGTGATCGAACTGGAAGAGGTCAACGAGCGTCTGGTCGAGGACGGCAAGAAGCCGGCCGAAGGCCTGCCGGTTCTGCTCGGCATCACCAAGGCATCGCTGCAGACGCCGTCCTTCATCTCGGCCGCCTCCTTCCAGGAGACGACCCGAGTGCTGACGGAAGCTGCCGTTGCCGGCAAGACCGACATGCTGCAGGGCTTGAAGGAAAACGTCATCGTCGGCCGGCTGATCCCGGCCGGCACCGGCGGCACGATGAGCCAGATTCGGCGCATCGCCACCTCGCGCGACGAGCTGATCATCGACGAGCGCCGCAAGGCCTCCGGTGTGGAAGTCGCCGAGCCGATGCTGGCCGACATGACAACCGCCGCGCAGTAAGCGCGGCGGCCAAAACAAAAAATAGAGCGGTTCGTCGTTTCGATGAACCGCTCCAGGAATCTCAGGCAACAAGGCCGTCGGGGCAACCCGGCGGCCTATTTCTTTGTGCTATTCGGACAGCCTCTCGAAGCGAAGCAGATCGCCCGGCTGGCAGTCGAGGTAGTCGCAGATGCGCTCCAGCGTATCGAACCGGATACCCTTGACCTTTCCCTGCTTCAAAAGGGAAAGATTGGCCTCGGTGATGCCGACATATTCGGCTAGGTCCTTTGACTTCACGTTTCGTTCGGCGAGGACGACATTGAGCCTGACCCTTATGGGCATGAGCTGATCCTCATCATCAGATGAACTGCGCGTTTTCTTCGGCGAGTGCCGATGCCTCGGCCATGACCCAGGTGATCACCGCGACGATGCAAGCTGCCAGCAAGGCCAGCATCGTGTCGCTGTCGAGACCGAGCGTCAGCCGGTGCTGGCCGGCAGGCGCGTCCCAGCTCAAGAGAACGGACAATGCCGCCGCCGAAACCGGTTTCAGCAAGGCGGATGCCAGCAGGCCGAGGCCAAAGTATCGCAAATTGCTGATGGCGCCCTGACCGAAGAAGTTTCCGGACGCGAAAGCGCCGAAGCAGCGTCTGGCGGCCATGAGCGCGAAGACGAGGCAGGCAAGCGGCACGAACGAGATCGCGAACCCGATCAGTCTTCGACCGAGGCCAAGCTCGCTCAGCCATTCCTGTGGGATCTGCGCATCGGCCGCGATCGAACCGGCGGAGACGCTGAGCCAGTAGAACAGCAGACCAACGGTCAACAGCATGGCGAGGACGACAAAACATCTCGCCAGCACCAGGCTGAAAAGGCGGATGCGTTTCCAATCTGGCCTGGCGGTCAGGATCGGCGGCGGCAGCCGTGATGACAGGTTCAATCATTGGCAACATCGCTCCATCGAAAGAAATTATCGTTTTAAAATAATTAATTTATGCACAATGATGATTCTTGTCAATTCCACCTCACAGGAGAAACCTATGCCTTCGTTCAAACGCGAGATTGCCGTGGCCGCCATTGTTGTTGTGACGGCGTTCATGACGCCTTTTGCTGCCGTCGCCCTTCCATCGACCGCGACAGGTCGGATATCGGTGGGGCAGGTGATGGAGATGCTCGACAAGGCCGGTACGAGCCCGATCGCTAGGCAAACGCTCGTTGCCTATGTCGCCGGCGTCGGCGAAGCCGCCGGCGTGATCGTCGACACGATCGGCAAGGGTGGCCCCGTTTCCTGCAAGAGTTCTTTCAGCCTGGATACGGGCGCGGTGCGCGCCGCCCTTGAAGCGGGCGCGCCCCGTCAGGGCGACTGGTCCCAGACACCGGCCACGCCATTGATCATAGCCGACATGGTCAGGCGTGCCGGTTGCAGGACCAAGATTTGATTCAAGCGATCCGCTGGATCCCAGTCGCGCGACAATCCGGTCGCGCGACCATTCCCGGCCTGCGACCCCCGCGAGCTGTCAGCGAGTGCGGTTCCGGTATCAGAATTCAGTCGAAGAAAGCCTCGACCACATTGCGCTTGCCGAGCATGAAGGCGTCGGCGACGTGCTGGAGTGGAGCCAGATCGACATCGGAAACGCCGGCGCGGACGATTTCGGCAAAGCGCCGGTAGAGCATCGGGTACTCGGCCTCCGGCTCGTCGTGAACCACCTTGCCGTCGATGGCGAGCTTGGTGCCGCCGCCCGACAGCACCATTGCGCCCTTGTCGGTGTCGGCCAGGATGTCCCAGCTTTGCGGGCCTGTCTGCAGCCAGTCGAGGTCCATCGTCACCGGCAAGCCATTCGAGGTGCGGAAGGCGACGCGCGCGGCAACCGGGGAGGCGCGGTTTTCAGGGAAATCCAGAACCGCCGAAGTGATGAACATCGGCGGCAGGATATGGGTGGCAATCGACAGCGCGTTGATGCCGGGATCGAAGACGCCAAAACCGCCGGGAGCCCAGATCCACTCCTGGTTCGGATGCCAGCGGCGCACGTCTTCCTTCCAGTTGATGGCGGCCGATCTGATCTTGGTCGAGTTCAGGAAGGCACGCGCGGCTTCGACCGCCGGCGCATAGCGCGAGTGCCAGCTGGCGAACAGCGAGACGCCGTTCTGCGCGGCTAATGCCTTGAGGTCTTCGACCTCGCTGACAGTGGCGCCTGGCGGCTTCTCCAGGAAGACATGCCTCTTCGCCATCAGCGCCGTCCGCGCCGCATCGTAGCGGAACTGCGGCGGCATGCAGAGCGATACGGCCTCGAGCTCGGGCACGGCGTCGAGGATGGCTTCGATCGTGGGGAAGTTCGGGATGTTTTCCACCTTGCCATGCCGACTGGCAGCCGCGGTGAGGCGATAGTTCGGGTCTTTCGCCAGGGCCGGCAGGTGCTGGTCGCGGACGATCTTGCCGACGCCGACGATGCCAATCTTGATGGGCTGGGACACGGCCGCTCCGTCTGTTGAGTGATGAAGAGCGTTTCTTATCAGAACACTTGCCCCGGGCAAGCCGGAGCCAGCAAGCTGACGCCGAAAGGTCAGCCCCAGCTTTCCTCGAACTGCAGCGCCAGCCTTTCGCCGGCCAGAAAGGCCTCGATGGCTGCTTCGAACGGTGAGGGGTCGAGGCCGGTCGCGCCCAGCCAGTCGTCGGAATAATAGGTGTTGGCATAGCGGTCGCCGGAATCGCAGATCAGCGTCACCAGCGAGCCGGCTTTGCCTTCCTCAACCATGCGCGCCGCCAGAAAGCACATGGCGACGAAGTTGGTGCCGGTCGACCCGCCGACACGGCGGCCGAGTTGGCGCGACAGCACCCGCATCGCCGCCAGCGACACCGCGTCCGGCACCCGCAGCATGTGATCGATGACGCCGGGCACGAAGGATGGTTCGACGCGCGGCCGGCCGATGCCCTCGATGCGCGACGGCTGCTCGCAGCGACAGTCACGGTCATGCGTGGCAAAGCTGTCGAAGAAGGCCGAACGCTCGACGTCGGCGACCGAAAGCCGCGTTGCATGCCGCTTGTAGCGCAGATAGCGGCCGATCGTGGCGGTGGTACCGCCGGTGCCGGCGCTCATGACGATCCAGGTCGGGATCGGATGCTGCTCTTCGCGCATCTGCCCGAAGATGGAATCGGCGATGTTGTTGTTGCCGCGCCAGTCGGTAGCGCGTTCGGCATGGGTGAACTGGTCCATGAAATGACCGCCTAGCCGCGCCGCCAGTTCCGCCGACTCGGCATAGATGCGTCGGCCGTCGTCGATGAAATGGCACTTGCCGCCATAGTGCTCGATCGCGGTAATCTTTTCGCGCGAGGTCGATCGCGGCATCACGGCATAGAACGGCACACCGATCATGCGGGCGAAATAGGCTTCCGACACCGCCGTCGAGCCCGATGACGCTTCGATCACCGGCGAGCCTTCACGGATGAGGCCGTTGCACAGCGCATAGAGAAACAGCGAACGCGCCAGCCGATGCTTCAGGCTGCCGGTTGGATGGGTGGATTCGTCCTTGAGGTAGAAGTCGATGCCAGCCAGTGCCGGCAGATCCAGCTTCCAGAGGTGCGTATCGGCCGAGCGGTGCTGGTCGGCTTCGATCGCGGCGACCGCCCGGTCGGCCCAGTCCCGGGATGCAGGTCCAACAGCTTTTGATCCTGCCATGATCGGCGCCCTGGTTTCAGATCGGCACGTCGAAGGTAACGATCGACACTTCGCCTTCGAGCGCGCCCTGGAAGGCGGAGATATGCGGCTCTTCGTCGGGTATGCCGTCCATGTCGCCGATCTGGTCGAGTTCGGCCTCGGCGTAACCTTCCGCGGCAAGCGATTCGAGTGCCCGGCGCACTGCCGAATCGTCGTCGGGCGCGACCAGCATCACATGCACGCCTTCCGGTTTGCCGCCCTTTTTCTTCCACACCCGACCGGTGATGATGGTGACCGGGCGCTCTTCATTGTCGTTCACGGGTCGATTCCTCTTGGCAATGTGTGGGCGGGCGAGGGGATTTTGACTGCTCATGCGGCCTTTTCGCATGAAGAGGGGCCGCGCAACAGCGCAAACCTGGTCACTTTCTTCCTCGCTCTTGCAAAATTGCGAAAGAAAATTACATGCGTTTTTCACATGGCTGCCAAGCTCTGGCCGGCGCGCAATATTTGCTGCTCCGGGCTTGACGGTTCGTGGGCTTGCTAGTAGAAGCCGGCCAGTCAGAACCGATGTGAGGCTCTCCCTTCCGAAGCGACACGCTTTGGAGTTTGCCTCAAACAGGGTTCGTTTTACGAGCGAAAAGACATTTCCGGCGTGCACGAAGCGGCTTCCGCTTCCTCTGCCATTTGTTCGGGCAAGACCGCGAGGCGCGGTTTGTGGCCCGAATTTGCGTATGGAAATGACGCTTTGAGCGGCCCTGACCGGGCGAGACACGGAATTGAGAGACAAGAGGGTTTAATGCCTACCGTCAACCAGCTGATCCGCAAGCCGCGCATTGCGCCGGTGAAGCGCAACAAGGTCCCGGCCATGCAGCAGAACCCGCAGAAGCGGGGCGTCTGCACGCGCGTCTATACAACGACGCCGAAGAAGCCGAACTCGGCGCTGCGCAAGGTGGCCAAGATCCGCCTGACCAATGGTTTTGAAGTGATCGGGTACATCCCCGGCGAAGGCCACAACCTTCAGGAACACTCCGTGGTGATGATCCGCGGCGGCCGCGTCAAGGATCTTCCGGGCGTTCGCTACCACATCATCCGCGGCGTGCTCGACACGCAGGGTGTGAAGAACCGCAAGCAGCGCCGTTCGAAGTACGGCGCCAAGCGTCCGAAGTAAGATTTTCCGGCCTTGGCGCTCCTTGAGTGCGTCGGGCTATGAGATTGAGAGACAAAAGCCATGTCGCGTCGTCACAGTGCAGAAAAGCGTGAGATCAATCCGGACCCGAAGTTCGGCGATCTGATCGTCACCAAGTTCATGAACGCCGTCATGTATGACGGTAAGAAGTCGGTCGCCGAGACCATCGTCTACGGCGCGCTCGACCAGGTTCAGTCGAAGACCAAGCAGGAGCCGGTCACCGTCTTCCATCAGGCGCTCGACAATGTTGCGCCGCATGTGGAAGTGCGTTCGCGTCGTGTCGGCGGCGCCACCTACCAGGTTCCGGTCGACGTGCGCCCCGAGCGCCGCCAGGCATTGGCCATTCGCTGGCTGATCGCAGCGGCCCGCAACCGCAACGAGACCACGATGGTCGACCGCCTCTCTGGCGAGCTGATGGACGCGGCCAACAACCGCGGCACGGCCGTCAAGAAGCGTGAAGACACCCACAAGATGGCTGAAGCCAACCGCGCTTTCGCGCACTACCGCTGGTAAAGCGCGAACGAGACTGAGAGGCAGCTACGATGGCCCGCGAATACAAAATCGAAGACTACCGCAATTTCGGTATCATGGCGCATATTGACGCCGGCAAGACGACGACCACCGAGCGCGTCCTCTATTACACGGGCAAGTCGCACAAGATCGGCGAAGTCCACGACGGCGCTGCCACCATGGATTGGATGGAGCAGGAGCAGGAGCGCGGCATCACCATCACGTCCGCCGCGACCACGACCTTCTGGAAGGGTCGCAGCGGCAAGATGTACCGCTTCAACATCATCGACACCCCCGGCCACGTCGACTTCACCATCGAAGTCGAGCGTTCGCTGCGCGTTCTCGACGGCGCCATCGCGCTGCTCGATGCCAATGCCGGCGTCGAGCCGCAGACGGAGACCGTCTGGCGCCAGGCCGACAAGTATCGCGTTCCGCGCATGATCTTCTGCAACAAGATGGACAAGATCGGCGCCGACTTCTACCGCTCGGTCGAGATGATCGGTTCGCGCCTAGGTGCACATGCCGTCGTCATGCAGCTGCCGATCGGCGCCGAGACCGAGTTCAAGGGCGTTGTCGACCTCGTCGAAATGAACGCGCTGGTCTGGCGCGACGAGACGCTGGGCGCTGCCTGGGACATCGTCGAGATCCCGGAAGACCTCAAGGCTCGTGCCGAAGAATACCGCGAGAAGATGATCGAGGCCGCCGTCGAAATGGACGAGACGGCGCTTGAGAATTACCTCGAAGGCAAGATGCCATCGAATGACGAGATCCGCGCGCTGATCCGCAAGGGCACCATCGCGGTGAAGTTCTATCCGATGTTCTGTGGCTCGGCCTTCAAGAACAAGGGCGTGCAGCCGCTGCTCGACGCCGTCGTCGAATATCTGCCGTCGCCGGCCGATGTTCCCGCCATCAAGGGCGTCGATGCCAAGACCGACGCCGAGATCGAGCGTCATGCCGACGACAACGAGCCGCTGTCGATGCTCGCCTTCAAGATCATGAACGACCCGTTCGTCGGTTCGCTGACCTTTGCCCGCATCTATTCGGGCAAGCTCACCAAGGGCATCTCGGTCGACAACACCGTGAAGGGCAAGAAAGAGCGCATCGGCCGCATGCTGCAGATGCATGCGAACTCGCGCGCCGACGTCGAAGAGGCTTTTGCCGGCGACATCGTTGCTCTTGCCGGTCTCAAGGACACGACCACCGGCGACACGCTCAGTGATCCGCTGCATCCGGTCATCCTCGAGCGCATGGAATTCCCCGATCCGGTCATCCAGATCGCCATCGAGCCGAAGACCAAGAACGACCAGGAAAAGATGGGCCTCGCCCTTCACCGCCTGGCCGCTGAGGATCCGTCCTTCCGCGTCAAGACCGATGAGGAAAGCGGCCAGACCATCATTTCCGGCATGGGCGAACTTCACCTCGACATCATCGTCGACCGCATGCGTCGCGAGTTCAAGGTCGAGGCCAATGTCGGCGCGCCGCAGGTGGCTTATCGCGAGACGATCACCCGCAGGCACGAGCAGGATTACACGCACAAGAAGCAGACCGGCGGTACCGGTCAGTTCGCTCGCGTCAAGATCGTCTTCGAGCCGAACCCGGACAGCAGCGAGTTCGAGTTCGATACCAAGATCGTCGGCGGTGCCGTGCCGAAGGAATACATCCCGGGTGTCGAAAAGGGTATCAACAGCGTCATGACCTCGGGTCCGTTCGCTGGCTTCCCGATGATCGGCGTCAAGGCGACGCTGATCGATGGCGCCTACCACGATGTTGACTCCAGCGTTCTGGCCTTCGAAATCGCCGGCCGCGCCTGCTTCCGTGAAGCCGCACCCAAGCTTGGCGTGCAGCTGCTCGAGCCGATCATGAAGGTCGAAGTCGTGACGCCGGAAGACTACGTCGGCAGCGTCATCGGCGATCTGAACGGTCGTCGTGGCCAGATACAGGGTCAGGAAGCGCGTGGCGTTGCAGTGGTCATCAACGCGATGGTGCCGCTCGCCAACATGTTCAAGTATGTCGACAATTTGCGCTCGATGAGCCAGGGCCGTGCGGCCTACACGATGCAGTTCGATCACTACGAGCCGGTCCCTACTGCGGTGGCCCAGGAAGTCCAGAAGAAATACGCGTAAGGGTTCTTTAGCCACCGGGTCGCGTCCTTTGCGCGGCGCCGGATCTGAAGAGCGAATAACAATTTCCCCCAAGCGGGTAGAATAGACGGAGAACGATTATGGCCAAAGGTAAATTCGAGCGTAACAAGCCTCACGTGAACATCGGCACGATTGGCCACGTCGACCATGGCAAGACGTCGCTGACGGCGGCGATCACCAAGTATTTTGGCGAATACAAGCGCTATGACCAGATCGACGCTGCCCCTGAAGAAAAGGCGCGCGGCATCACGATCTCGACGGCGCACGTCGAATACGAGACGGCCAACCGCCACTACGCTCACGTCGACTGCCCCGGCCACGCCGACTATGTGAAGAACATGATCACCGGTGCCGCGCAGATGGACGGCGCGATCCTGGTCGTGTCGGCTGCCGACGGCCCGATGCCGCAGACCCGCGAGCACATCCTGCTTGCCCGTCAGGTCGGCGTGCCGTCGATCGTGGTGTTCCTGAACAAGGTCGACCAGGTCGACGACGCGGAGCTGCTCGAACTGGTCGAGCTCGAGGTTCGCGAGCTTCTGACCAAGAACGAGTTCCCCGGCGACGACATTCCGATCGTCAAGGGTTCGGCTCTGGCTGCTTTGGAAGATTCGGACAAGAAGATCGGCGAAGACGCGATCCGCGAGCTGATGGCTGCGGTCGATGCCTACATCCCGACGCCGGTTCGTCCGCTCGACAAGCCGTTCCTGATGCCGATCGAAGACGTGTTCTCGATCTCGGGCCGCGGCACGGTGGTGACCGGCCGCGTCGAGCGTGGCATTGTCAAGGTTGGCGAGGAACTCGAGATCATCGGCATCCGTCCGACGACCAAGACGACCTGCACCGGCGTCGAGATGTTCCGCAAGCTGCTCGATCAGGGCCAGGCCGGCGACAACATCGGCGCGCTGCTGCGCGGCGTTGACCGTGAAGGTGTCGAGCGCGGCCAGGTTCTGGCCAAGCCCGGCACGGTGAAGCCGCACAAGAAGTTCGTGGCCGAAGCCTACATCCTGACCAAGGACGAAGGTGGCCGTCACACGCCGTTCTTCACCAACTACCGTCCGCAGTTCTACTTCCGCACGACCGACGTGACCGGCATCGTGTCGCTGCCGGAAGGCACCGAGATGGTGATGCCGGGCGACAACATCACGGTCGATGTCGAGCTGATCGTGCCGATCGCCATGGAAGAGAAGCTGCGCTTCGCCATCCGTGAAGGCGGCCGCACCGTCGGTGCCGGCATCGTCGTCACCATCAAAGAGTAATTTGGACTTAAACCGATCTGTCGCGGGCGCGGGAGTTGCCCGCGCCGCGCCAGAACAAGGAAGTGACGCATGAACGGACAGAATATCCGCATCCGCCTGAAGGCGTTTGACCACCGCGTGCTCGACGCCTCGACGAAGGAAATCGTGTCGACGGCCAAGCGTACCGGCGCAAACGTCCGCGGCCCCATTCCGCTGCCGACGCGGATCGAAAAGTTCACGGTCAACCGGTCGCCTCACGTCGACAAGAAGAGCCGCGAGCAGTTCGAGATGCGCACGCACAAGCGTCTGCTCGACATCGTCGATCCGACCCCGCAGACGGTCGATGCTTTGATGAAGCTCGATCTGGCCGCCGGCGTCGACGTCGAGATCAAGCTCTAAGGGAATGAGAGCGCGGTAAGGGGCGGTGCCCCTGGCCCGGAACTCTAAAGGAATTGAACCGATGCGTTCAGGTGTGATTGCAAAGAAGGTGGGAATGACCCGCATCTACAACGATGCCGGGGAACATGTTCCCGTCACCGTTCTCCTGATGGAGAACTGCCAGGTCGTGGCCCAGCGCACGCAAGAGAAGAATGGCTACACCGCCGTTCAGCTCGGCGTTGGCCTTGCCAAGGTGAAGAACACGTCGAAGGCGATGCGCGGCCATTTCGCGACCGCTTCCGTCGAGCCGAAGGCGAAGGTCGCCGAGTTCCGCGTCTCCGCCGACAACATGATCGATGTCGGCGCCGAGATCACCGTCGAACATTTCGTCGCCGGCCAGAAGGTCGATGTGACGGGCACGACGATCGGCAAGGGTTTTCAGGGCGTCATCAAGCGCCACCACATGGGCGGTGGCCGTGCAACGCACGGTAACTCGGTTTCGCACCGTACGCACGGTTCGACCGGTCAGCGCCAGGACCCGGGTAAGGTGTTCAAGGGCAAGCATATGGCTGGCCACATGGGCGACACCCGCGTCACCACGCAGAATGTCGAGATCGTATCGACCGACGCCGACCGCGGCCTGATCCTGATCCGCGGTGCGGTTCCCGGATCGAAGGGCGCCTGGATCCTGGTCCGCGATGCGGCCAAGGTGGCGCTGCCGGCCAATGCGCCGAAGCCTGCCGCGATCCGCGCCGTCGCTGCCGAAAGTGGCGCCAAGAACGAGGCTCCGGCCACAGAGGGAGCGGAATAATGGATCTCAAGATCACAACGCTGGGCGGCAAGGACGCCGGCAAGGTGGAACTCTCCGACGAGATTTTCGGCCTTGATCCGCGCGAAGACATCCTGCAGCGCGTCGTGCGCTGGCAGCTTGCCAAGAAGCAGCAGGGCACGCACAAGGCCAAGGGCCGCGCCGAGATCGCGCGCACCGGTGCCAAGATGTACAAGCAGAAGGGTACGGGCCGCGCCCGTCACCATTCGGCACGCGCTCCGCAGTTCCGCGGCGGCGGCAAGGCCCACGGCCCGGTCGTTCGCAGCCACGAGCACGAACTGCCGAAGAAGGTTCGTGCGCTCGGCCTCAAGCATGCTCTCTCGGCCAAGGCCAAGAGCGCGTCGATCATCATCATCGACGAGCTGAAGCTGACCGAGGCCAAGACGAAGGCGCTGATCGCGAATTTCGCGACGCTGGGCCTGACCAACGCTTTGCTGATCGGCGGCGCCGAGCTTGACAAGAACTTCAAGCTGGCGGCGACGAACATCCCCAACATCGACGTGCTGCCCATTCAGGGCATCAACGTCTACGACATTCTGCGCCGCGGCACGCTGGTCCTTTCGAAGGCCGCCGTCGAGGCTCTCGAGGAGCGCTTTAAATGACCGACCTTCGTCACTACGACGTGATCGTCTCGCCGGCGATCACCGAAAAGTCGACCATGGCCTCCGAGCAGAACCAGGTCGTCTTCAACGTCGCCAAGAAGGCGTCGAAGCCGGAAATCAAGGCCGCCGTCGAAGCGCTGTTCGGCGTCAAGGTGATGGCCGTGAACACGCTTGTCCGCAAGGGCAAGATCAAGCGCTTCCGTGGCACGGTTGGCCGCCAGAGCGACGTCAAGAAGGCGATTGTGACGCTGGCCGATGGCCAGTCGATCGACGTCGCGACGGGTCTCTGAGCAAGGCCGCGAGGACAGAAACATGGCACTGAAAAAATTCAACCCGGTAACGCCCAGCACCCGTCAGCTGGTCATCGTCGACCGCTCGGGCCTCTACAAGGGCAAGCCCGTCAAGGGTCTGACCGAAGGCCTGACCAAGTCGGGCGGCCGCAACAACCACGGCCGCATCACCGCCCGCTTCATCGGCGGTGGTCACAAGCGTTCGTACCGCATCATCGACTTCAAGCGCCGCAAGTTCGACGTCGTCGGCACGGTCGAGCGCATTGAATACGATCCGAACCGCACTGCCTTCATCGCGCTGATCAAGTACGACGATGGCGAGCTGTCCTACATCATCGCTCCGCAGCGTCTGGCTCCCGGCGACAAGATCGTGTCCGGTGAATCGGTCGACGTGAAGCCGGGCAATGCGATGCCGCTGGCTTCGATGCCGGTCGGCACCATCGTCCACAACATCGAGCTGAAGCCGGGCAAGGGCGCTCAGGTCGCCCGTTCGGCAGGTGGTTACGGTCAGCTGGTCGGTCGTGACCAGGGCATGGCGATCCTGCGCCTCAATTCGGGCGAGCAGCGTGTCGTTCACGGCTCCTGCATGGCCACTGTCGGCGCCGTGTCCAATCCGGACCACGGCAACATCAATGACGGCAAGGCCGGTCGCACGGTTTGGCGTGGCAAGCGCCCGCACAATCGCGGCGTGACCATGAACCCGGTCGACCATCCGCACGGCGGCGGCGAAGGCCGCACCTCGGGTGGCCGCCATCCGGTTTCGCCCTGGGGCAAGCCGACCAAGGGCAAGAAGACGCGGTCCAACAAGGCGACCGACAAGTTCATCCTGCGCTCGCGCCATCAGCGCAAGAGCTAAGAAGAGGTAACGCCAAGTGACTCGTTCGATTTGGAAAGGCCCCTTCATTGACGGCTACCTTCTCAAGAAGGTGGACAAGGTTCGTGAAGGTGGTCGCAATGAGGTGATCAAGATGTGGAGCCGTCGCTCCACCATCCTGCCGCAGTTCGTCGGCTTCACCTTCGGTGTCTACAACGGCCAGAAGCATGTTCCCGTCTCGGTGAACGAGGACATGGTCGGTCACAAGTTCGGTGAATTCGCTCCGACCCGGACCTATTACGGTCACGGCGCGGATAAGAAGGCGAAGAGGAAATAATCATGGGCAAGGCCAAAGCTCCGCGCAGGCTTGCTGATAACGAAGCGCGCGCCGTATTGCGCACGATCCGTATCAGCCCGCAGAAGCTGAACCTCGTTGCCGCGCTGATCCGCGGCAAGAAGGTCGCGACAGCGCTTTCCGATCTCGAATTCTCGGCCAAGCGGATTTCCGGCACGGTCAAGAAGACGCTGGAATCGGCAATCGCCAACGCGGAAAACAACCACGACCTGGATGTCGATGCACTGATCGTGGCGGAAGCCTATGTCGGCAAGTCGATCGTCATGAAGCGGTTCCATGCCCGTGGCCGTGGTCGCGCCAGCCGTATCGAGAAGCCGTTCTCGCACCTCACGATCGTCGTTCGTGAAGTCGAAGAAAAAGGGGAGGCCGCATAATGGGCCAGAAAGTCAATCCGATCGGTCTTCGCCTCGGCATCAACCGCACCTGGGATTCGCGCTGGTTCGCGAACACCGGCGAGTACGGCAAGCTGCTGCATGAGGACATCAAGATCCGCAAGTATCTCGAGAAGGAGCTCAAGCAGGCTGCCATCTCGAAGGTCGTGATCGAGCGTCCGCACAAGAAGTGCCGCGTCACCATTCACGCCGCGCGCCCAGGTCTGATCATCGGCAAGAAGGGCGCCGACATCGAGAAGCTTCGCAAGAAGCTGATGGAGATGACGAAGTCCGAGACGCACCTCAACATCGTTGAAGTGCGTAAGCCGGAAATCGACGCGACCCTGGTCGCTCAGTCGATTGCCCAGCAGCTCGAGCGTCGTATTGCGTTCCGCCGCGCCATGAAGCGTGCCGTTCAGTCGGCGATGCGCCTCGGTGCCGAAGGCATCCGCATCAACTGCGCCGGCCGTCTCGGCGGCGCCGAGATCGCGCGCATGGAATGGTATCGCGAAGGCCGCGTGCCGCTGCATACGCTGCGTGCGGACGTCGACTACGGCACGGCCGAAGCGCACACCGCTTACGGCATCTGCGGCGTCAAGGTCTGGGTGTTCAAGGGCGAGATCCTTGAGCATGACCCGATGGCTTCGGAGCGTCGGGCCAGCGAAAGCGATGCAGCGCATGGCGGTGGTGGTGATCGCGAACGCGGTCGTCGTCGCGAAAACGCCTGAGACATTTAGGAATTTGGAGTTAGAACGATGCTGCAGCCAAAGCGCACAAAGTTCCGCAAGCAGTTCAAGGGCCGTATCCATGGCACCGCAAAGGGCGGCACCAACCTGGATTTCGGTGGTTTCGGGCTGAAGGCGCTTGAGCCGAACCGCGTCACCGCACGTGAGATTGAGGCGGCCCGCCGCGCGATCACTCGTGAAATGAAGCGCGCTGGTCGCGTCTGGATCCGTATTTTCCCGGACGTGCCGGTCACTTCGAAGCCGACCGAAGTCCGCATGGGTAAGGGCAAGGGCGCGGTCGATTATTGGGCGGCGCGCGTCAAGCCGGGCCGCATCATGTTCGAGATCGACGGCGTCAATGAAGAAACCGCCCGTGAGGCACTGCGTCTCGGCGCGGCCAAGCTCTCGGTCAAGACGCGCTTCGTGCAGCGCATCGCAGAATAAGGACGGGCTGATATGAAAGCCGAAGACATCCGGACCAAGACCCAGGACCAGCTGACCGACGACCTGGCCAGCCTGAAGAAGGAGCAGTTCAATCTGCGCTTCCAGAAGGCCACCGGCCAGCTCGAGAAGACCGCGCGCGTGAGACAGGTCCGTAAGGACATTGCGCGTATCAAGACCATCGCTGCGGAAAAGTCCGCGGCTAAGAAGGCTTAAGGACGAAAACCATGCCAAAGCGCATTCTGCAGGGCACCGTCGTCAGCGACAAGAACGAGAAGACGGTTGTCGTCAAGGTCGAACGGCGCTTCACGCATCCCGTGATGAAGAAGACCGTGCGCATGACCAAGAAGTACAAGGCGCACGACGAGAACAACGCCCACAAGGTAGGCGATCAGGTGTTCATCCAGGAATCGAAGCCGATTTCCAAGGATAAGCGCTGGATCGTCGTGTCTTCGGACCAGGCGTAAACAACGAATTTTGGACAGACCGGGGAGGGGCTTTGAGCCCATCCCGTTAGAAAAGAAGAAGGCGGCCAGTCATGATTCAGATGCAAACAAACCTCGACGTCGCGGATAATTCCGGCGCCCGTCGTGTCATGTGCATCAAGGTGCTGGGCGGCTCGAAGCGGAAATACGCTTCTGTGGGCGACATCATCGTGGTGTCGATCAAGGAAGCCATTCCGCGCGGCCGCGTAAAGAAGGGCGATGTGATGAAGGCGGTCGTGGTTCGCACGGCCAAGGACATCCGCCGCCCGGACGGCAGCGTGATCCGTTTCGACAAGAACGCGGCCGTTCTCGTCGACAACAAGAAAGAGCCGATCGGCACGCGTATCTTCGGACCGGTTCCGCGCGAACTCCGCGCCAAGAACCACATGAAGATCATCTCGCTCGCGCCTGAAGTGCTGTAAGGAGCCGGACCAATGCAAAAGATTAGAAAAGGCGACAAGGTCGTCGTGCTGGCCGGCAAGGACAAGGGCCGTTCGGGCGAAGTCCTCTCGGTACAGCCGAAGGAAGACACCGCGCTGGTGCGCGGCGTCAACATGATCCGTCGTCACCAGAAGCAGTCCCAGTCCCAAGAGGGCGGGATCATCACCAAGGAAGCGCCGATCCAGCTGTCGAACATCGCGCTGGCCGACCCCAAGGATGGCAAGCCGACCCGCGTCGGTTTCATCTTCCAGAAGGACGGCAAGAAGGTGCGCGTCGCCAAGCGCTCGGGAGAAGTCATCAATGGCTAAGGCTCAAACCACGAAGCCCAAGGCTGAAAGCAAACAGTCCAAGGCTCAGAACACGCCGCGCCTCAAGCAGGTCTACAATGAGACCATCCGCAAGGCGCTGCAGGAACAGTTCGGCTACGACAATGAGATGCAGGTTCCACGCATCGACAAGATCGTGCTGAACATGGGCGTTGGCGAAGCGACCGCCGATTCGAAGAAGCCTTCGATCGCGGCCGAAGACCTGGCCATGATCGCCGGCCAGAAGGCCGTCGTCACCCGCGCCCGCAACTCGATCGCCGGCTTCAAGGTCCGCGAGAAGATGCCGATCGGCGCCAAGGTCACGCTGCGCAAGGAACGCATGTACGAGTTCCTCGATCGCCTCGTGAACATCGCACTGCCACGCGTCCGCGACTTCCGCGGACTGAATCCGAAGAGCTTCGATGGCCGTGGCAACTATGCCATGGGCATCAAGGAACACATCGTGTTCCCGGAGATCAACTACGACAAGGTTGATCAGATCTGGGGCATGGACGTCATCGTTTGTACGACTGCGAAGACGGACGACGAAGCCAGGGCATTGCTCAAGGCCTTCAACTTCCCCTTCCGCCAGTAACGGCAGCGAGAAAAGGAAAAATCTGAAATGGCAAAGACCAGCTCAGTCGAGAAGAACAACAGGCGCCGCAAGCTTGCCGACCAGTACGGTCCCAAGCGGGCTGCCCTGAAGGCGATCATCATGGATCAGTCCAAGCCGATGGAAGAGCGCTTCCGCGCTCAGCTCAAGCTTGCTGCCATGCCGCGCAACTCGGCCAAGATCCGCATCCGCAACCGCTGCGAAGTCACCGGCCGTCCGCGCGCCTACTATCGCAAGCTCAAAGTATCGCGCATCGCGCTTCGTGATCTCGGCAATAACGGCCAGATCCCGGGCCTGGTCAAGTCGAGCTGGTAAGGAGGACATAACATGTCATTGAGCGATCCTCTCGGCGATATGCTGACCCGCATCCGCAACGCGTATGGCCGCAAGAAGTCGAGCGTTTCGACGCCGGCTTCGCGTCTGCGCACCCGCGTCCTCGACGTGCTGAAGGCTGAAGGCTATATCCGTGATTACAGCCAGACCGACTTCGACAACGGCAAGTCCGAAATCGAGATCGAGTTGAAGTATTTCGACGGCGCGCCGGTCGTGCGCGAAATCGCCCGTGTCTCGAAGCCAGGCCGCCGCGTCTATGTTTCGGCCAAGTCGATTCCGCAGGTTGCCAACGGCCTCGGCATCGCCATCCTTTCGACACCGAAAGGCGTGATGGCCGACCACGAAGCACGTGAACAGAATGTCGGCGGTGAAATCCTCTGCCAGATCTTCTGATCTGGCAGTTGACCGCAAAGTGGAATCCGGTCTTCGGATCGTTCCCGAAGACAGAGACCTGAAACAAGAGAAGTGACGAGGACAACAAAATGTCTCGTATTGGAAAGAAACCCGTTTCGCTGCCGCAGGGCGTGACCGCGACCGTCAATGGCCAGACCGTGACGGCGAAGGGCCCCAAGGGTGAGCTGAAGTTCGTGGTGAACGACGAAGTCCTGGTCAAGATGGAAGGCAGCGAGATCGCTGTCCAGCCGCGCGACCAGACCAAGACCGCCCGCTCCAAGTGGGGCATGTCGCGCACGCAGATCGTCAACATCCTGCAGGGCGTCAAGGACGGTTTCGAAAAGAAGCTCGAGATCACCGGCGTCGGCTATCGCGCGGCACTTCAGGGCAAGAACCTGCAGCTGGCACTTGGCTTCAGCCATGACGTCGTCTACGAGACGCCGCAGGGCATCACCATCACGGTGCCGAAGCCGACTGAAATCACCGTGGCCGGCATCGACAAGCAGCAGGTCGGCCAGGTTGCGGCCGAGATCCGCGAGTATCGTGGTCCCGAGCCCTACAAGGGCAAGGGCGTCCGCTATGCTGGCGAGAAGATCGTCCGCAAGGAAGGCAAGAAGAAGTAGTGGGCTTGGCCCCGAAAGGTTGAAGACTTTTCGAAAAAGACCAAGCTAAGGAAGTGCAACGCCGCGGGGAGCGGTCGCGGGAGGCGCATTCGCCTACCGCACATGGCGGCCCCCGTTTTTTGAAGGCAAGGAACTATCATGGCTACCAAGGAATCCATCCAGCGCCGCGCGCAGCGCGTCCGCCGTCAGATCAAGAAGGTCGCTGGTGAGCGCCCGCGTCTGTCGGTCCACCGCACGTCGAAGAACATCTACGTGCAGGTCATCGACGACGCCAAGGGCCACACCATTGCCGCCGCTTCGACGCTCGAGAAGGACCTCAAGGGTTCGCTCAAGACCGGTGCCGACACCGCCGCTGCCGCCGCGATCGGCAAGCTGATCGCCGAGCGCGCCACCAAGGCCGGCGTCAAGGAAGTCGTCTTCGACCGTGGCGCCTACATCTATCACGGCCGCGTCAAGGCGCTCGCCGAGGCTGCCCGCGAAGGCGGTCTTAGCTTCTAAGCATGATCCCGAAAAGTTGCAGACTTTTCGGATAAAGATTATGCGAAGGAAATGATTTCGCCCCCGGTGACCCACAGAGGCGCCGGATCTTATCAGCAACCGTGCTTCCGGAAAAAAACAAGGAACAGGATATGGCACAGGAACGTAGGGATGGCGGCCGCGGCCGCGATCGTGAAGAACGCGATGACGGCATGGTGGACAAGCTCGTCCACATCAACCGCGTCGCCAAGGTCGTCAAGGGCGGCCGTCGCTTCGGTTTTGCAGCACTCGTCGTCGTCGGCGACCAGAAGGGCCGCGTCGGCTTTGGTCACGGCAAGGCGCGCGAAGTGCCGGAAGCTATCCGCAAGGCAACTGAATCGGCCAAGCGCGACATGATCTTCGTGCCGCTGCGCTCGGGTCGTACGCTGCATCACGACGTCGAAGGACGCTGGGGCGCGGGACGCGTGCTGCTGCGCGCTGCCAAGCAAGGTACCGGCATCATCGCCGGTGGCCCGATGCGCGCTGTCTTCGAGACGCTCGGCATGCATGACGTGGTCGCCAAGTCGATGGGTTCGTCGAACCCCTACAACATGGTTCGCGCCACCTTCGACGCGCTGAAGAGCCAGATGCATCCCAAGGATGTGGCTGCTGCTCGCGGCATCAAGTATTCGACCCTTCAGGCCCGCCGCGGCACCGCCGTTGCGGCTGAAGAATAGTCGATCTGACCAGGGATTTTGACCATGGCCAAGAAAGCAACCAAGACCATCACCGTTGAGCAGATCGGTTCGCCGATCCGCCGTCCGAAGGAACAGCGCGCGACGCTGGTCGGCCTCGGCCTCAACAAGATGCACAAGCAGCGCACACTGGAAGATACGCCCTCCGTGCGCGGCATGATCGCTGCCGTCCAGCATCTCGTCCGCGTCGTGGACGAGGGCTGAGCCAGAGCGCAGGAGAACTCAGATGAAACTCAACGATCTGCGTGACAAGGACGGCGCGACGCACTCCAAGAAGCGTCTCGGCCGTGGTATCGGCTCCGGCTCCGGCAAGACCGGCGGCCGCGGCGTCAAGGGCCAGAAGGCACGCTCCGGCGTCGCCATCAACGGCTTCGAGGGTGGCCAGATGCCGCTCTACCGGCGCCTGCCGAAGCGTGGCTTCAACAACATCTTCGCCAAGAGCTTCACTGTCGTGTCGCTGGCCCGCATCCAGGTGGCCATCGACGCCAAGAAGCTCGACGCCAAGGCAACCGTGACGGCTGAATCGCTGGTTGCCGCCGGCGTCATCCGCCGCGTCAAGGACGGTGTGCGCATCCTCTCGGACGGCGAGATCAAGGCGAAGCTGGCCTTTGACGTTGCCGGCGCCTCCAAGGCCGCGATCGAGAAGATCGAAAAGGCCGGCGGTTCGGTCAAGCTGCCGCAGGAAAAGGCAGCTGCTGAGTAACAGCAATTTGAAGCGCGATCGGCCGGAGCGGGATCCGTTCTTGCTCACGATTGCGCTTTGATCTGCTCGATTAGGCGGCCGCGTCAACGCGGCCGCTTGCATGTTTAGAGCCCGGAGCTTATCTCGTGAGCTTCGGTGAAACGCACCGCCTGACCTCAAGGGCCATCAAGCGTTACCAAGCGGAGAATCAGGCATGGCTTCGGCTGCTGAACAATTAGCCTCGAATCTGAATTTCTCGGCCTTCGCCAAGGCGGAGGATCTTAAGAAACGCATCTGGTTCACGATCGGCGCGCTGCTCGTCTATCGCCTCGGCACCTACATTCCGCTTCCCGGTATCAATCCCGACGCCTTCGCTCAGGCCTTCTCCTCACAGAGCAAGGGCGTGCTCGGCATGTTCAACATGTTCGCCGGCGGCGCCGTGCAGCGCATGGCGATCTTTGCGCTCGGCATCATGCCTTACATCTCCGCCTCCATCATCATGCAGCTGATGACCTCGGTCATCCCGTCGCTGGAAGCGCTGAAGAAGGAAGGCGAACAGGGCCGCAAGGTCATCAACCAGTACACACGCTACGGCACCGTGCTTTTGGCGCTGGTTCAGGCCTATGGTATTTCGGTGGGCCTCGAAGGCGGCAACGGCATCGTCAGCGATCCCGGCATGTTCTTCCGTATCTCGACCGTCGTCACGCTGGTCGGCGGCACCATGTTCCTGATGTGGCTGGGCGAGCAGATCACCGCCCGCGGCATCGGCAACGGCATTTCGCTGATCATCTTCTCCGGCATCGTCGCCGGCCTGCCGCACGCCATCTCCGGCACGCTGGAGCTTGGCCGCACCGGCGCGCTGTCGACCGGCCTGATCCTGGCGATCATCGTGCTGGCCATCGTCGTCATTGCGCTCATCGTGTTCTTCGAGCGCGCCCAGCGCCGCTTGCTGATCCAGTATCCGAAGCGCCAGGTCGGCAACCGCATGTTCCAGGGCGATACCTCGCACCTGCCGCTGAAGCTCAACACATCGGGCGTCATTCCGCCGATCTTCGCCTCGTCGCTGCTGTTGCTGCCGGCCACCGTCGCCGGCTTCTCGCAGACGACCAACATGCCGGCCTGGGCAAGCACCGTGCTCGCCTCGCTCGGCCACGGCCAGCCGCTCTACATGGCATTCTATGCGGCGATGATCGTGTTCTTCGCCTTCTTCTACACTGCGATTGTCTTCAACCCGAAGGACACCGCCGACCAGCTCAAGAAGCATTCGGGCTTCATCCCGGGCTATCGTCCGGGCGAGCGCACTGCCGATTACATCGATTACGTTCTCACCCGCATCACCGTCGTCGGCGCCATCTATCTGGTGCTGGTGTGCCTGCTGCCGGAGTTCCTGATCTCGGCGACTGGCGTACCATTCTACCTTGGTGGCACATCGCTTCTGATCGTGGTCAGTGTCACGCTCGATACGGTTGCGCAGATTCAGGGTCACCTGATTGCGCACCAGTATGAAGGCCTGATCAAGAAGTCGAAGCTGCGCGGGGGGAAGAAAGCCAGATGAGGTTGATATTGCTTGGGCCGCCAGGAGCGGGCAAGGGGACGCAAGCACAAAGACTGGTAGAAAAACACGGCATACCCCAGCTTTCGACGGGCGACATGCTGCGTGCTGCCGTCCAGGCAGGCACCGAAGTCGGCAAGCGCGCCAAGGCGGTGATGGATGCCGGTGAGCTGGTCTCCGACGCCATCGTCAACGCGATCGTCGCCGAGCGTATCGATCAGGCAGATTGTGCCAAGGGGTTCATCCTCGACGGATATCCGCGGACCCTGGTGCAGGCGGACGCGGTCGAGCAGATGCTTTCGGATCGCTCCCAGGGCCTCGACGCCGTCGTTGAACTCGTCGTCGACGACAAGGCGCTGGTTGGGCGTATAGTCAAGCGCGCCAACGAGGCACAGGCCGCCGGTCTGCCCGTTCGCAAGGACGACAATCCGACCGTGTTCGAAGAGCGTCTGAGGGAATACTACAAGAAGACGTCGCCGCTGATTGGCTACTACTACGCCAAGGGCAAGCTCCGGAGCGTCGACGGCATGGCCGATATCGATGCCGTGACGGAACAGATCGAAGCGGTGCTCAAGGACGCAACGCGGGGAAATTAACGATTGCACTTGACGGAAGCGGTTCGCTGCGGTATGGCGGCCCGTCTTCCTATCAGGCATGAGCTTTGCTTGTCCGCAAGGGCAAGGCAGCTGCTTTGAACTGGAAACTCCCGCATGGGCCGGCCTCCACCGGACGCGGGGCAACTTAAGATAGCGCCGGGCCTGCCTTGTTTTTGAGGATTGGCCGGCCCACATGGAGAAGGGAAGAACATGGCTCGTATAGCCGGCGTCAATATTCCGACCAACAAGCGCGTTGTCATTGCGCTTCAGTACATTCACGGCATTGGCAAGAAGTTCGCCCAGGAGATCGTCGACAAGGTCGGCATCCCGGCCGAGCGTCGCGTCAACCAGCTGACCGACGCGGAAGTGCTGCAGATCCGCGAAACCATCGACCGCGACTACCAGGTCGAAGGCGACCTGCGCCGCGAAGTCTCGATGAACATCAAGCGGCTCATGGACCTCGGCTGCTACCGCGGCCTGCGTCACCGCCGCTCGCTGCCGGTCCGCGGCCAGCGCACGCATACCAATGCGCGCACCCGCAAGGGCCCGGCCAAGTCGATCGCCGGCAAGAAGAAGTAATTTAGGGCAGTAAGGGAGTAGGGCGGTAAGGCAATAGGATCGGCAGACATACTGCCCTACTGCCATATTCCCCTGCTGCCTTTCTCCTAGGTGGAGCCGCTGGCATTACGGCGGTGTAGAGATCAACTGAAAGGACTGTCATGGCCAAGGAAGCCGCTCGTGTTCGCCGTCGCGAACGCAAGAACATCTCGTCGGGCGTTGCCCACGTCAATTCGACCTTCAACAACACGATGATCACCATCACCGACGCGCAGGGCAATTCGATTGCCTGGTCGTCGGCCGGTGCCCAGGGCTTCAAGGGGTCGCGCAAGTCGACCCCGTTCGCTGCTCAGATGGCTGCCGAGGATGTTGCCAAGAAGGCCCAGGAACACGGCATGCGCATGCTCGAAGTCGAGGTCTGCGGACCTGGCTCCGGTCGTGAGTCGGCATTGCGCGCCCTGCAGGCGGCAGGCTTCACCATCACCTCGATCCGTGATGTGACGCCGATCCCGCACAATGGCTGCCGCCCGCGCAAGAAGCGTCGCGTCTAAGCAATTTACCGAACGTCGCGCGAGCGCCCCTTGGGCGCTCCTCCACGGCATTCCAGGTCGCCCGCCACGATTGGATGGTGGCGGGTCAACGGAAGGAAAGCATCATGATCCAGAAAAATTGGCAGGAACTGATCAAGCCGAACAAGATCGAGTTCTCGTCGAAGAAGAAGACGCTGACCACGCTGGTCGCCGAGCCGCTCGAGCGTGGCTTTGGCCTGACGCTGGGCAACGCGCTGCGCCGCGTGCTTCTGTCTTCGCTGCGCGGTGCGGCTGTTACCGCCGTGCAGATCGACGGCGTTCTGCATGAATTCTCGTCCATCGCCGGCGTGCGCGAGGACGTGACCGACATCGTGTTGAATATCAAGGAAATCGCTATCCGTATGGAAGGCGATGGCCCCAAGCGCATGGTCGTTCGCAAGCAGGGACCGGGTGCGGTTCTCGCCGGCGACATCCAGACGGTTGGCGACGTTGAGATCCTCAACCCCGACCACGTCATCTGCACGCTGGACGAAGGCGCTGAAATCCGCATGGAATTCACCGTCGACACCGGCAAGGGTTACGTGCCGGCCGACCGCAACCGCGCCGAAGACGCGCCGATCGGCCTGATCCCGGTCGACAGCCTCTATTCGCCGGTCAAGAAGGTCTCCTACAAGGTCGAGAACACCCGCGAGGGCCAAGTTCTCGATTATGACAAGCTGACCATGACGATCGAGACCGACGGTTCGATCACCGGCGAGGACGCGGTGGCTTTCGCCGCCCGCATCCTGCAGGACCAGCTCGGCCTGTTCGTCAACTTCGACGAGCCGCAGAAGGAAGTCGCTGCCGAGGCCGTCACCGAGCTCGCCTTCAACCCGGCGCTGCTCAAGAAGGTCGACGAACTCGAGCTTTCGGTGCGTTCGGCCAACTGCCTGAAGAACGACAACATCGTCTATATCGGCGACCTGATCCAGAAGACCGAAGCCGAGATGCTGCGCACCCCGAACTTCGGCCGCAAGTCGCTGAACGAGATCAAGGAAGTTCTCGCGGCGATGGGCCTGCACCTCGGCATGGAAGTGCCGGACTGGCCGCCGGAAAACATCGAAGACCTCGCCAAGCGTTACGAAGACCAATATTGAGCATGAATTCCAAGGATCGGCGGCGTGGGCCGCTCGATCCGACGGTCATGCGGAAAACCATCAGAGGCCGCGGCCTCTTGAACAACTGAAGAAGGAAAAGAGCCATGCGCCACGGTTTCAAAGGCCGTCGCTTCGCCCGAAGCATTAGCCATCGCAAGTCGATGTTCGCCAACCTCGCCGTGTCGCTGCTCGAGCACGAGCAGATCGTCACGACCTTGCCGAAGGCGAAGGATTTGCGTCCGATCGTCGAGAAGCTGGTGACGCTCGGCAAGCGTGGCGACCTGCACGCCCGCCGCCAGGTGATTGCCCAGATCGGTAACGAAGGCGTCGTCAAGCGCCTGTTCGACACCATCGCTCCGCGCTATGCCAACCGCAACGGCGGCTATCTGCGCATCATGAAGGCCGGCTTCCGCCACGGTGACAACGCCGCGATGGCCGTCATCGAGTTCGTCGATCGCGACACCTCGGCCAAGGGCGCCGGCGACCGCGCTCGTATCGAAGCCGAAGGCACCGACGCGGACGCCGCAGCCGCATAAGGCTCGGTTCTCCGGATTGAATTCAAAGGGGCCTGCGGGCCCCTTTTTTGTTTTCTGGAAGCAGTAGATTGCGGCCAAAGCCGATCTTTTGGCCAGAACCAAGGGTGTTTGCCCAAAATAATCGGATTTCAGCGGCTTAGCCTTTCATTTTGCACAATCGTCGGGACAATGCCCCCGAACTTGCCTTGGAGGATTCGTGAATGCGCGCCAACCGACTGTCCCTTGTTCTGCTCTTCGCCATGATGGCGTTTGCGGCCGCGCCGGTGGTCAGGCAGGCGTTGGCCGAGGAGACCAAGACCGATCCCGGTCTGTCCGATGTGCTGACCGATCTGCTGCATGGCGTCGAAGGCGAGAACGCCACGTCTGGTCCCGACAAGCGTGTGCCGTTCGGCCGCGAGGAGGTGCAGCTGTCGTTTGCGCCGCTGGTCAAGCAGACGGCGCCGGCCGTGGTCAATGTCTATGCCTCGCAGACCGCCAAGGTGACATCGCCTTTCGACGGCGATCCCTTCTTCGAGGAATTCTTCGGTCGTTCGCAACCGCGGGCGCAGTCTTCCCTGGGTTCCGGCGTGCTGGTCGACCCGACCGGCGTCGTGGTCACCAATTACCACGTCATCAAGGATGCCGATCAGGTCAAGGTGGCGACCGCGGACGGGCGCGAGTTCGACAGCAAGGTGCTGCTCAAGGACGAGACGCTCGACCTTGCCGTGCTCAAGATCACCTCGGACAAGCCGTTTCCGGTCATTGCCATCGGTGATTCCGATGCGCTCGAGGTCGGCGATCTGCTGCTGGCCATCGGCAACCCCTTTGGCGTCGGTCAGACCACCACCAGCGGTATCGTCTCGGCACTTGCCCGCAGCCATATCGGTGTTTCCGACTCAAGCTTCTTCATCCAGACCGACGCCGCAATCAATCCGGGCAATTCCGGCGGTGCGCTGATCAACATGGGCGGCCAGCTGGTCGGCATCAACACGGCCATCTACAGCCGCAGCGGCGGCTCAATCGGCATTGGCTTTGCCATTCCCTCGAACATGGTTCGCGCCTTTGCCGACGCGGCCAAGGCCGGGCTCGACTTCTTCGAGCGGCCCTATATCGGCGCCGAGTTCGAAGCGGTGACGCCGCAGATCGCCGAATCGCTCGGCATGGAGAAGCCGACCGGTGCACTGGTCTCGTCCGTCGAGGCGACCGGACCGGCCGCCAAGGCAGGGCTCAAGCCCGGTGACGTCGTGCTGCAGCTCAACGGCAAGCCGGTCGAAAGCATCGAAGCTCTGGACTACCGGATGGCGACGCTGTCGATAGGCACCGCCGCGAATTTCGCGGTTCTGACCAAAGGCCAGCAAGCGGCGATGGACATCGCGCTGGAGCGCGCTCCGGAAGGCATGAAGGCTGCCGAAGTGACGCTGCACGGCCGCAGCCCGTTCTCAGGCGCCAAGGTCGCGGAACTGTCGCCTCGGCTCGCCCAGAAGCTTGGCCTGCGCACCGACATCAAGGGCGTCACCGTGGTCGACATCAACCGCGATTCGCCGGCCGCCGATTTCGGTTTCCAGCCGGGCGACATCGTGCGCGAAGTGAACGGCACCACCATCGATACCGCCGCGACCCTGGAGCAGGCGGCCAAGACGGATACGCGCTGGTGGCGCTTTACCGTAGAGCGTGGCGGGCAGATACTGCGTCAGGTGTTGCGTTATTAGAGCACGACCCATGAATTCGGGCTCATGCTCCAACGAAAAAGAAGTGCATGGCCGATCTGTTCAGCGTCGATGAACCGGAAAAGGCGCCGCTTGGGCGGCCGCTGGCCGACAGGCTGCGGCCCAAGAATCTTGGCGAGGTCGTCGGCCAGGAGCATCTGACCGGCCCTGACGGCGCGCTGACCAGGCTGATTGGTTCTGGTTCGCTCGGCTCAATGATCTTCTGGGGTCCGCCCGGTACCGGCAAGACCACGGTGGCGCGGCTGCTCGCCGGCGAAACCAGCCTGGCCTTCGAGCAGATATCAGCGGTCTTTTCCGGTGTCGCCGACCTGAAGAAGGTGTTCGAAGCAGCCAAGCTACGCCGCGCCAATGGCCGCCAGACCTTGCTGTTCGTCGACGAGATCCATCGCTTCAACCGCGCCCAGCAGGACAGTTTCCTCCCTGTCATGGAAGACGGAACCGTCGTGCTGGTTGGCGCCACGACCGAAAACCCGTCCTTCGAACTGAATGCGGCCTTGTTATCCCGCGCGCGCGTTCTGGTCTTCCATTCGCTGGGCGAGGAGAGCATCGCCAAGCTGATGGTGCGGGCCGAGGAGACCGAGGGCAGGGCGCTGCCGCTCGACGACGAGGCGCGGGCCATGCTGATCCGCATGAGCGATGGCGACGGCCGCGCCTCTCTTACCCTGGCAGAGGAAGTCTGGCGGGCAGCAAAGCCCGGCGAGGTCTTCGATCCTGAGGGATTGCAGCGCATCGTCCAGCGCCGCGCCCCGATCTACGACAAGGGCCAGGACGGCCACTACAATCTGATCTCGGCGCTGCACAAATCGGTGCGCGGCTCCGATCCCGATGCGGCTCTTTATTATCTCGCGCGCATGTTCGATGCCGGCGAGGATCCGCTCTATCTCGGCCGCCGGCTGGTGCGCATGGCGATGGAGGACATCGGCCTTGCCGACCCGCAGGCGCTTGTCGTCGCCAACGCCGCTAAGGATGCCTACGACTATCTCGGCTCGCCCGAGGGCGAACTCGCCTTTGCCGAGGCCACCGTCTATCTCGCCACCGCACCCAAATCCAACGCCGTCTACAACGCTTTCAAAGCGGCCACGCGGGCCGCGAAGGAACATGGCTCGCTGCTGCCGCCCAAGCACATCCTCAACGCGCCGACCAAGCTGATGAAAGAGGAGGATTACGGCGCCGGCTATCGTTACGACCATGACGAGCCGGATGCCTTTTCGGGGCAGGATTACTTTCCCGAGAAGATGGGCCGCCAGACCTTCTATGATCCGCCCGAGCGCGGCTTCGAGCGCGACATCAGGAAGCGGCTCGATTATTGGGCGAAGCTGCGCAAAGAGCGGGAATAGCGGGTTTGCGTGACCCGGTCGTCGTCACGCTTCGAAACGAGGCTTCGCCTTGGGGCATTTCCGCCGCGGTCGCTCTCCACGCGCTTCTCGCTGCGATGCTGGCCGTGATGCCGTTGCCGAAGCCGCCGAAACGGCTGGAGGAAGAGCGGGTGTCGGTCGACATCCTGACGCCCCAGCAGTTCGAGGCCTCAACCAGGCCGCCGCCTGCTCCCGTCCCGCCGACAGTGCCCGAAGTGCGGGCAGCGGTGCCGCCGCCCGCTGCGAGCCCGCCCATACCCCAACCGCCCACCGCGCCGGCCATGATCCGGCCGACCGAAATGCTGTCGGCCAAGACGCTGGCCGATCCGCGCAGCCGGCAGGCGCGCGCCGATCTCGCCACCTTCGCGTCCGACGAGCGCATGGTGCAGTTGTGCAATCTCGAAGCCATGGATCAGATCCGCCGATGGCGCACGGATTATCAGCCGGAGCGGGTGGTGCCTTACGCAACGGCGGAGGAAAAAATCACTGGAACCACGATCGCCGCGAATGGTGCGGCTTTCCGCAGTCGCAGAAACTGGTATGGTCTGAAGTTCAGATGCCAACTGGCTGGGGACGGTGAAAGCGTCGTCGGCTTCGAATTCCTGGTTGGCGATCTGGTTCCCAGGGAAAAATGGGACGAGCTTGGCCTGCCGGCGGTGCATTGACCTGATACCGGCAGGCTTCATCAGGCAGCCAGCCGGCCACGATACCGCGGCCGTTGTGTGGTGACCCAAAAAACCTTATCAAGGCGCACGGCCGGGCGGTGGTCGTTGCCGTGATTTGGGCACCTCATTCGCAACAGGATCGCGCTTCGCGCGTGGAAAAATGACAAAAAACCTTCGCAAATCCCTTCGCAAATTCGCCATTGCCATCCCGCTTCTTGCCCTTGGCTTCTATTTCATCCCCATCCTGACGACGATCTTCATCGTTTGCGGCCTGATCGACGTGCTGCGCAACGACAGGAAGGATTTGTCACTGTTCAGCGGTTATTTCCTAGGCAACGGCCTGTTCACCTGGCTGCTTTCGCCTTTCAATCTGCTGGTCGACTTGCTGTGCTACAGAAATCCTGGCGTCTGGAAGCTGGAGCAGTTTCCCGCCGACTATCAGCGCGAGGTCAATGAGGTCCTGGACATCTTCAAGGCGCGCAAGGACGAGATCATCGCCGACATCGACGCCAATTTCGGCACCGGCCGGCGCGGCATGTATGTCTACCAGTGGTACGGTAAGCACAAGATCGACAATGTCGCCGAGTTCAACAAGGATTTCAAATACATCAAGACCATCGCCGTTTCCGTGTTCAGCAAGCGCGAATCAACGTCCTGGCACTTCGGCCCGCTGCGGCTGAGCCTGCGCATCCTCTACAATCTGATCCCGGTGAAATCGGAGATTTTCGTCGAGTGCGGCAACGTCAAGAACTACTGGTACGACAATCCGCTGTTCATCTTCGACGACACGCTGCTGCATCGCTCGGTCAACGAGTATGACGGCCGTCGTTACTGCGTGTTCATGGACATCATCCGTCCGTCCCCGGTTCCGGGGCTGATCGCGGGCATGCTCGCAATCGTCTCGGTAAGCGTCGAGCGCATCAATTCCATGTTCTACAAGAACTGGAAGATGATCGGTTCGACCAAGCCGAAGAAAGCCGGGACGACCTGAGCTTTAAACTCAGAGCAGTCGGTTCTGCCGGCAGCATTTGGGTGCTCTGAATGTATGAGACTTGGCCATCCTTGTCGGCCGCTCATGCGCCGGAACGGCTCCTGGCTGCATAAACGATGTCTTGGGTTGACTTTGACAGCCCTACTTCTTCTCCTTCTGGCGGCCGCAAGTGACGAAGAATAAATCTCTCGGATTTTGGACAGGAACGTATCTATGCACCGTCTTGCTGGGAGTTGCTCTTGCAGTCATTTACGTAAGCCTTGAAGAGCCTGTCTATTATTGGGACTTCGCTGCCTATTTCGACACGTTCAATCGGCAGGGCACGCTCTTGGTCCAGAGTCCTCTCGAGTGGCTCAGCCACTTGAGGGCCTCAATCGCAACGGAAGACTACAGTGCGGCAATCCTGGTGCCGCTGATGCCGTTTCACATCGTCTTTGGCGATTCGAGGTTTTCATACATCGCCGGAATAGTCGCTATTTACCTGGTCCCGACCGCCCTTTTCATCGGCAGAATGAGCTATCTGGAGGCGGCGACCGAGACATCTTCATCCCGAAGCTGGCTCGCGGTATGGATTGCGGCCTTTCTCTACACGCCGTTCTGGGCGGCGACGCTTCGTGGATTGCCTGATGTTGCCGGCTGCCTCGCGCTCTCCGCGGCAACCTATTTTCTTTGGAAATCGAGGTTCCTGACCCATGAACCGGTGATCAGCGGAGTACGCGTCGGCATATGTCTGTGGTTGGCGTTCGTGCTGCGCCGCTGGTATGCCTATCCTGTCATCGGGGTCGGAATTTCCGCAGCCTTGTTCTGTCTTCTGCAGGTCGCAAAAGACCGGGACTTTCCGGCACTCCGGAATACCGCCGTCGGAGGTTTGTGTGCGGTTCTCGTTGTCGTCGGAGCCGCATTGACCTTCCAGCAACCCTTGATCCTCAAGATCCTGGGAACCAGCTATGGCGACCTTTACAGCGGATACAAGACGAGCTTCGTTTCGCAGGTTGACCAGATAGGATCCCGGCTCAGCTATGTGAACTGGCTGTTGATCGTAGTTGGCCTTTACATCTCCGTCATACGCCGAAACAGATTTTCCCTGTTCTGTGCCGTTGCCTCGGCTCTCACCTTTTTCCTCTTCACCCGGATGCAGGATCCGGACCGTCATCATTCAATGCCGATGTTTCTTTGGCTCTTTCCTGCCTATGCCCAGGCAATCGTTGCGATCGTTTCGATGCCGGCGCTGAGATCGCGATGGTCGACTGCCGCGATATCGGTAGCCACTGGACTTGCTTTTTTTGGCACCTTTTTTCCGCTTGGCCGCCAGATGCTATCGCCGATCAGCGACGTCTTTGCCAGGGAAGCCACGCTCCCTCTTCACCTCGACAATCTCTCTGAATACAGACGCCTCATCGATGATCTTGTTGGAAGAATGCGACCCGAGGACCGTTTTTCGGTATTTGCCTCCGGCTCGGTCATGAGCGACTCGTTGTTGTATGAAATGGATAAAGATCTTTACCCCCGTATCGAGTGGACCTGTCAGGTCGATAGTCGCGATCAATTCAGGCCGGGAGTGCTGAAATCCAGATATATCGTCGTAACCGACCCGCCCGTCACCCATTTGCAGTCGGGCGCGCAGCTCTGTGTCACGATACCGGACCAATATATTGTCGAAGGCAAAGGCATCGGCCCAGCCTATAGGCGCGTCGCGGCTTATCAGTTGTCCGGCGACGTCATGGGCTACCTCTACGAACAGGTGCGCCCGGTCAGCAAAACGGAAATAGATGCCCTCTACGCCGACCTCAGGAAGAAGTACCCAGGCTGGACAACACCTGAGTGGTGACGACAGCGTTTGGGCAGGGCTCCCAGTCACTCTTCGCGGCTGTTATTACACCATCGTCTTATAGCGCCGGCGAGCCTCGTTCCTCTACAACTTGATGCAGCGGATATATCAGGGAGGATATAACGCTGCTGTTGAGTTGGAAGCGACAGTCGCCTTGGGAGGATAAGGTGAACGGACGGCAGCCGACGGGTCATCATTCGGATTTTATCCAGGCCTCAATCGCCAGCAACGATGCGGCGCGCTCGGCGTTGGTTGCCTCTTGGCGGCGTTCGCTCACATTGCACGGTCTCGATCCAGCCGAGCGACAGGCGCCACGACGCTTGACCGAAGGCGAACTGAGGCAAGCCAGGCAGCGTATGGAACCGTTGCGCCGTGCCGCCGATGCCAGCCTTGACCGGCTATACATGGCTGTCGGCGGGGTTGGTTGCTGCGTGCTGCTTGCCGACAGTGAAGGCATCCCGGTCGACCGCCGCGGCGCTGTTGCCGACGACGACACGTTCGACGAGTGGGGCCTGTGGACGGGCACCGTCTGGAGTGAGGACTCCGAAGGCACCAACGGCATCGGCACATGCCTTGCCGATCAGCGCGCCCTCACCATTCATCGCGACCAGCATTTCTTCGCGCGCAACACACTGCTCAGTTGCACCACCGCGCCGATCTTCGATCATGAAGGCAATCTGGCGGCGGCACTCGATGTCTCGTCATGCCGGTCGGACCTGACCGAAGGCTTTGTCAACCTGATCGCCATTGCGGTTGGCGATGCCGCGCGCCGCATCGAGGCCGAGAATTTCCGCCTGGCGTTTTCCAATGCACGCATCTTGCTGGCGCCGGTCGCCGAGCGCAGTGCCGGTGCGCTGATTGCTGTCGATGCCGACGATCTGGTGGTGGGCGCGACGCGCTCGGCGCGCCTGGCTCTCGGCATCACCCAACAGACCTTGGTCAAGGGGTTGCCGGCCGCCGATATCCTTGGTGGCTCGGCCGGGGCCGCTGAAGACCTGGGCGAAGCAGAGCGCGGCGTGGTGCAGCGCGCCATCGCGCGCGCCGAAGGCAATGTTTCGGCCGCCGCCAACAATCTTGGAATTTCACGCGCCACCTTGCATCGCAAGCTCGCCCGCTTCGGCATCCGCCGCCCGCACTGAGCTTTGAGGGGCAGAGCTGTCGCAGATCTGCGACACTCGGCACCGGTCGAATGCTGGGCATGGGCTGACAAGTCCGAGCCCATCCGCAACTCTTCCCAGTGACACGTCACATCCCGTGGCGCTGCATATTGGGAGGAAGACAATGAACAAGGTGGAATTTTCCCGCACGGCCAAGGTTCCCTTCGCCAAGCGCTATGACAACTTTATCGGCGGCAAATGGGTGGCACCGCTGTCCGGAAAGTATTTCGAGAACATCTCGCCGGTGAACGGCCGGCCGCTGGGCGAGGTCGCTCGGTCCGACGCCAGGGACATCGAGGCAGCGCTCGACTCCGCGCATAGGGCCAAGGATGCCTGGGGCAGGACAAGCGCCGCCGCCCGCGCGCTGATCCTCAACCGCATCGCCGACCGCATGGAGGACAATCTCGATCTGCTGGCCCTCGCCGAGACCTGGGACAATGGCAAGCCGATCCGCGAGACGACCGCCGCCGATCTGCCGCTGGCCATCGATCATTTCCGGTATTTCGCCAGCGCCGTGCGCAGCCAGGAAGGCGGCATCTCCGAGATCGATCACGACACCGTCGCCTATCATTTCCACGAGCCGCTTGGCGTCGTCGGTCAGATCATTCCCTGGAACTTCCCGCTGCTGATGGCGGTGTGGAAGCTGGCGCCCGCACTTGCCGCCGGCAATTGCGTCGTGCTGAAGCCGGCCGAACAGACGCCCGCCACCATCATGCTGTGGGCTGACCTTGTCGGCGACCTCTTGCCCGATGGCGTGCTCAACATCGTCAACGGCTTTGGCCTCGAGGCCGGCAAGCCGCTCGCTTCGTCGAACCGCATCGCCAAGATCGCCTTCACCGGCGAGACGACGACCGGCCGGCTGATCTCGCAATATGCGAGCCAGAACCTCATCCCGGTGACGCTCGAGCTCGGCGGCAAGTCGCCCAACATCTTCTTCCAGGACGTGACATCGGAGGACGACGACTTCTTCGACAAGGCGATCGAAGGCTTCGTCATGTTCGCGCTCAATCAGGGCGAGGTCTGCACCTGTCCGAGCCGGGCGCTGGTGCATGAGAAGATCTACGACAAGTTCATGGAAAAGGCTCTGAAGCGGGTCGAGGCAATCGTCCAGGGCGATCCGCTCGATCCGGCAACGATGATCGGCGCGCAGGCGTCGAGCGAACAGCTGGAAAAGATCCTGAGCTATTTCGACATCGGCCGGCAGGAAGGTGCCGAAGTGCTGATCGGTGGCGAACAGAACCATCTGCCGGGCGATCTGGCGGGCGGCTATTACGTCAAGCCGACCGTGTTCAGGGGTCACAACAAGATGCGCGTCTTCCAGGAGGAGATCTTTGGGCCGGTGGTTTCTGTCACCACTTTCAAGGATGATGACGAAGCGCTGTCGATCGCCAATGACACGCTCTACGGCCTCGGCGCCGGCATCTGGAGCCGCGACGCGAATCGCTGTTACCGTTTCGGCCGTGCCATCCAGGCCGGACGCGTCTGGACCAACTGCTACCATGCCTATCCTGCGCACGCCGCGTTCGGCGGTTACAAGCAGTCCGGCATCGGCCGCGAGAACCACAAGATGATGCTCGATCACTATCAGCAGACCAAGAACATGCTGGTCAGCTACAGCCCGAAGAAACTCGGCTTCTTCTGATCGCCTCCCGAAGCGGCGCATGATCCTTTTCCGAACGATCATGCACGATCTGTGCAAGAGGCGCGGCTGACCGGCCGCGCCTCGGTGTCTTCTTGAAGAAGGCGCTCCTGATGGAGGACGGCATGCTCGACAAGGTTTCCCTGGGAAAAGTCTCAGTCACGCCGGCAGCCAGAACCTTTCTAGCTGAAATCATCGCCGACCATGGTCCGGTGTTGTTTCACCAGTCGGGCGGTTGTTGTGATGGCTCCTCGCCCATGTGCTATCCCCAGGGGGATTTCATCGTCGGTGACAATGATGTGCTGCTCGGCGAGATCGACAAGACGCCGGTCTATATCAGCGCTTCACAATATGAGGTGTGGAAGCACACCGATCTCATCATCGACGTCGTGCCGGGCAGGGGTGGCATGTTCTCGCTCGACAATGGGCGCGAGCGGCGGTTCCTGACGCGTTCAACTGTTTGCGCGGTGCCTGCGCCTACGCAAACAGGGGATTGACCTCGCCGTCCCGTCAGGGGCAGTAACGGTCATGTTCAATCTGCTTCTCGTTGTGGTCGGTGGCGGCATCGGCGCCGGTATTCGTCATCTCACCAGCATGGGCGCGCTGCGCCTTGTCGGCCCCAACTATCCCTGGGGCACGATGGCCATCAACATCGCCGGCTCGTTCGCCATGGGCCTGTTCATCGCCATCTTGGCGCGCCGCGGCGGATCGAACGAGCTCAGGCTGTTCATTGCCACCGGCATCCTCGGCGGCTTCACCACTTTTTCCGCGTTCTCGCTCGATTTCGCGACGCTTTGGGAGCGGGGAGCCACGTTGCCGGCGTTCGGATATGCCCTTGCCAGCGTCATTGGCGCCATTATCGCCCTGTTTCTGGGACTTTGGCTCGCAAGAACCGTTTCATAATGCTATTGCCGCGCCGAGAGCAGGCCGAGCCCTGCTTGGGAACCGGATAAGCGAAAAGATATGGCAGGCGTTGAACAGATTACGGTGGAGGCCGGCGAGGCGGGCATGCGGCTCGATCGCTGGTTCAAGACCCACTTCCCGGGCCTTGGTTTTGGCCACCTGCAAAAGCTGCTGCGCTCCGGCCAGATCCGCGTCGACGGCGGCCGCGTCAAGGCCGACACCCGTGTCGAGCCCGGCCAGATGGTGCGCGTGCCGCCGCTTGAGGTGGACAAGAAGGGCGAGAGCGCGCTGACCGGTCACTCGATCCGCAACCAGGGCGATGCCGATGTTCTCGCCAAGATGCTGATCCATGAAGATCCCAAGGTCTTTGTCTTCAACAAGCCGGCGGGCCTTGCCGTGCAAGGCGGCTCGGGCGTCACCCGCAATGTCGACGACATGCTGGAGGCCTGGCGCAACCAGAAGGGCGAGAAGCCGCGGCTCGTGCACCGGCTCGATCGCGACACCTCGGGCGTGCTGGTCGTCGCCCGCACCCGGCTTGCCGCCATGAAGCTCTCGGAAGCGTTTCGCGCCCGCGAGACCAAGAAGACCTATTGGGCACTGGTCAAGGGCGTGCCGCCCAAGCGCGAGGACAAGATCTCGACCTGGCTGATCAAGGAGCCGACGCCGGACGGTGACCGTGTCCGTGTCGCCGCGCATGGCGAAAAGGGCGCCGACCACGCCGTCTCCTATTACCGCATCATCGAACAGGCGGCGCAGACGATGACCTGGCTGGAAATGGAGCCCTACACGGGCCGCACCCACCAGCTTCGTGTCCATGCCGCTTACATCGGCTGCCCGATCCTGGGCGATCCGAAATATTTCGAGGCCGACACCAACTGGGATTTCCCCGGCGGTATTCAAAACCGCCTGCATCTGCACGCCCGCCGCATCATCATTCCGCATCCGGACAAGGGTATCATCGATGTCACCGCGCCAATGCCGCCGCATATGCGCCAGAGCTGGAACCTGATCGGCTTCGACGACGCCAGCGCGGAGGACTGATCTTGAGCGGCGCCACCGACACGCTCGACCGGCGCGACACGGTCGACCTGGCCGCCGCCGCCATCATGGTCGGTCTGACATTTTCCTGGGGGCTGAACTACGTCGCCGCCAAGGTCTCCTACGCCGGCTACGACCCCGTCTTCCTGTCGATTGCGCGCTCGATCATCGGCGGTCTTTGCGTCTTCGCCTGGTGCCGGTGGCGCGGCATAGCGCTTTTCACGCATGATGGGACATTGCTCGCCGGCATCACGGTGGGCGTGCTTTTCGGCATCGAGTTCCTTTGCCTTTATGTTGGTCTGGAGCACACCACCGTTGCCCGCAACACGCTGCTGGTCAACACAATGCCGTTCTGGATGCTGCTCGGCGGCCATTTCCTGCTCGGCGAACAGATCACCCTGCGCAAGTTCCTTGGCCTGCTGCTGGCGTTTGCCGGCCTTGCCGCGGTTTTTTCCGACAAGCTTGGCGGTAGCGGAGACATGTTGTTCGGCGATCTCCTGAGTCTTGGCTCCGGATTTTTCTGGGCCTTGACCAACATTCTCATCAAGCGTTCGAAGCTGGTGGAGGCGAGTGCTGAAAAGCTTCTGCTCTATCAGCTCGCCGGTGCTGCAATCGTCGGCATATTGGTGCTGCCTCTCGCCGGTCCGCCTGTTCGCGACCTGACCGTGCTGCCGACTTTGGCTCTGCTTTTCCAGGCGGTCTACATCGTCGCCTTTACCTATGTGCTGTGGTTCTGGCTGCTGCGGCGCTATCCGGCGTCAGGCCTGTCCAGTTTCACCTTCCTGTCGCCGGTTTTCGGCGTTTTGTGCGGCGCCATGTTCTTGAATGAGCCGCTGACCATGCGCATTTTTCTGGCACTTGGCCTGATTGCTGCCGGTCTGATCATCGTCAACCGGCCGGTGCGCAAGCTGACGCCGGTGTGAGAGAGACTTCTATGCGTGATATCCTCAACGACCTCGAAGCGGGCAAATATCTTTCCGATCCCGATCCTGTGCGTCGCGCCCAGATCCAGATGAAAACGCATCTGCCGAAGCGCTTCTACAAGACCGTCTCGGTCGCGCCGGTGGAAGACGGCTTTGCCGTGCATCTCGACGGCAAGCCAGTGCGCACGCCGGGCAAGGCACTGCTGGCCCTGCCGACCGAGGCAGCAGCAGCGCTCGTCGCCGACGAATTCGCCGCACAGGGCGAGACCATTGATCCGGTGACCATGCCGGTGATGCGGCTTGTGAACACCGCTATCGATGGCGTCGCCAGCGATCCGCAGGCGGTGCTGGAAGACATTCTCCGCTTCGCCTCATCCGATCTGCTCTGTTACCGCGCCGACGCGCCGCAGGGGCTGGTGGAGCGGCAGAACCAGCATTGGGACCCGGTGATCGACTGGGCGAGGGCGACGCTTGGGGCCCGCTTCAATCTCGCTGAGGGGATCATCCATGTCGAGCAGCCACGCGAAAGCATCGCCGTGCTGGGCAGCCATCTTGCCCAGCGCGCCGAACCGCTGCGGCTGGCCGCCATCCACGTGATGACGTCGCTGACCGGTTCGGCGCTGCTGGCACTGGCTGTCGATTTCGGCGAGCTCGACGCTGAGGCTGCCTGGGCTGCCGGCCATGTCGACGAGGACTGGCAAATCGAGCAATGGGGGCAGGACGCCGAAGCGGTCGCGCGCCGCGCGGCCCGCAAGCGCGACATGATGGCCGCTATCGGCCTGCTCGAAGCGCTCAAGGGCTGACGGGTTTCGCCGCCCGCTCCGCTTCATCCCGCAGCGCACCTAATACCAAAGTCATAATCCCAAAGACGCGCTGCCTTTGGCGGCTGCTTTCTGTCATTTTTTCCGTGATGGCTGTGCTTGAGTCCGCGTTCGGAGGAGAACACGGACATTGTCGCGCAGTATCGAGGACAAGGGTCTCACGGGAGGATAACTCAATGGCAATGGCATCAACCGCCGGCGGAGCAAGCCGCGGCATGACGCGAGACGAGAAGAAAGTCATCTTCGCTTCCTCGCTCGGCACCGTTTTCGAATGGTATGATTTCTATCTCTACGGCTCGCTGGCGGCCTTTATCGGCGCCACGTTCTTCAGCCAGTATCCCGAAGCGACACGCAACATCTTCGCCCTGTTGGCTTTCGCTGCCGGCTTCCTGGTGCGCCCATTCGGCGCGCTGGTGTTCGGCCGTATCGGCGATCTCGTAGGCCGCAAATATACGTTTCTTGTGACCATCCTGATCATGGGCAGTTCGACGTTCCTGGTCGGCCTGCTTCCAGGTTCCGCGAGCTGGGGCATCGCAGCCCCCATCATCCTGGTCGCGCTGCGAATGCTGCAGGGCTTGGCGCTTGGGGGCGAATATGGCGGTGCGGCAACCTATGTCGCCGAACACGCCCCCGACGACCGCCGTGGCTTCTACACCTCGTGGATCCAGACGACGGCAACACTCGGCCTGTTCCTGTCGCTGATCATCATCCTCGGCGTTCAAGCAATGTTGAGCAAGGAAGACTTCGCCGCCTGGGGCTGGCGCATTCCGTTCCTCGTCTCGGTCATCCTGCTTGGCGTATCGGTCTGGATTCGCCTAACGCTCAGTGAGTCGCCAACCTTCCAGCGGATGAAGGACGAGGGCAAGGGCTCCAAGGCTCCGCTGACGGAAGCCTTCGGTCAGTGGAAGAATGCCAAGATCGCGATCCTGGCCCTTCTCGGCCTCACCGCCGGCCAGGCTGTGGTCTGGTACTCCGGCCAGTTCTACGCTCTGTTCTTCCTGCAGAACGTGCTCAAGGTCGACCTGCAGACGGTCAACATCCTGATCGCAATCGCCTTGGCGTTGGGTTCCATCTTCTTTGTCGTGTTCGGTTGGCTCTCCGACAAGATCGGCCGCAAGCCGATTATCATGGCGGGGCTGGCTCTGGCGATCTTCACCTACTTTCCGCTGTTCAAGGCATTGACCTGGGCAGCCAATCCGACGCTGGCCGCCGCTCAGCAGAACACGCGTGCGACGGTTACCGTGGCGCCCGGCGACTGCAAGTTCCAGTTCAACCCGGTCGGCACGGCAAAATTCACCACGTCGTGCGACATCGCCACGTCGTTCCTTGCCAAGAGTTCGGTGCCGTATGACATCGTCACCAGCGCGGCGCCTGGGACCTCGGCAACGGTGAAGGTCGGCGGTGAAACGGTCGAATCTTACGACGCCATCGCTGCCGGCGATCAGGCCAAGACCAAGGATGCTGCCTTCACCAAGGCGGTCAACATGGCACTCAAGGATGGCGGCTATCCGCTGAAGCGTGCCGCCTCCAAGGTCGCCGACCAGAAGCTTGACGCCTTCGTCGCGGCCAATCCTGAACTGAAGCTCGATGCCGTCGCTATTCGCGCAGGCGAGAAGGCAACAGTTCCGGTCGCCCAGGCGGTCAAGGACAAGGTGCTGACGGCCGATGAAGCCGCTGGCGCCACCGCCGATGTGACCGTCTACAGCATTCCAGCGTCCGGCGCGTTCGCGATGTTTGCCGACCCCGCGCAGGTCAACTGGACAAAGGTCATCGGCATCCTGTTCATCCTGATCCTCTACGTGACCATGGTTTACGGACCGATCGCCGCGATTCTGGTCGAGATGTTCCCGACCCGCATCCGTTATACCGGCATGTCGCTGCCCTATCACATCGGCAATGGCTGGTTCGGCGGCTTGCTCCCGGCGACAGTCTTCGCCTTGAGCGCGGCCAAGGGCGACATCTATTATGGTCTCTGGTACCCGATCGTGATCGCGGCGATGACGCTGATCATCGGTATGATCTTCGTCAAGGATACGCTGGGAACCGACCTACACGCCAAGTAGCCGACGGCTCATCATACAAAGAAAAGCCCGGCGCGAGCGATCGCGCCGGGCTTTTCAATTGATCAGAAGCGATGTGCACGCAGCGCTAGATCTTGGGGCCCTGGGCCTCTTCCTCGATGGCCGCATCGTGATACCAGCCGTCGCCGAAATCCGTCCGTACACCGCGCAGCGAGGCAATCTCTGCCGCAAACTTAGCCTTGCCGCTCAAATTTGAGGCAGTAGCGCGCGCTGCCGCCGGGAACATCAGAATTTTGGCCGACGGTCGCGTGGAAATGATTTCCATTGTCGGGATCCTTTCTTCTGCCGAACCTTGTCGATTCAACTTGATCCGAAGATAAGGTCTGCAATCAAGTTAGGCAATATGCCTACCAAAAGATCAGTATTTGCCTATTATTTGTGCGTATTGCGGCTGTGATTGATCTGGACGCATTGCTTAGGCGGCTTGCCAACTTCAATGGAATGCCGCGTCAATTTTGCCGCACCCTCCAGGCGAAGAATGGCACACGAATTGCATTTTAAGGATCCGGCAGGGCCGGCTGCTGAAGGCAGACGCATGTCGACGCCGTTCAGTGTTCGGTGATCAAGCAACGAGAGGCTAGAATGACGAAATACAAGCTCGAGTACATTTGGCTCGATGGATACACCCCGGTCCCCAACCTTCGCGGCAAGACGCAGATCAAGGAATTCGCCGAATTCCCGACGCTTGAGCAGCTTCCGCTGTGGGGCTTCGATGGTTCCTCGACCCAGCAGGCCGAGGGCCACAGCTCCGACTGCGTGCTGAAGCCGGTTGCCATCTATCCGGATCCAGCCCGCACAAACGGCGTGCTGGTCATGTGCGAAGTCATGATGCCCGATGGTGTCACGCCGCATGCCTCCAACAAGCGCGCCACCATTCTCGATGACGAAGGCGCCTGGTTCGGCTTCGAGCAGGAATACTTCTTCTACAAGGACGGCCGCCCGCTCGGCTTCCCCGAGAGCGGCTATCCCGCACCGCAGGGCCCGTACTATACTGGCGTCGGCTATTCCAATGTCGGCTCCGTCGCGCGCCAGATTGTCGAGGAGCATCTCGACCTCTGTCTCGCCGCCGGCATCAACCACGAAGGCATCAACGCCGAAGTGGCCAAGGGCCAGTGGGAATTCCAGATTTTCGGCAAGGGCTCCAAGAAAGCCGCCGACCAGATGTGGATGGCCCGCTACCTGATGCAGCGCCTGACCGAGAAATACGGCATCGACATCGAATACCACTGCAAGCCGCTCGGCGACACCGACTGGAACGGTTCGGGCATGCACGCCAACTTCTCGACCGCCTATATGCGTGAAGTCGGCGGCAAGGCCTATTTCGAAGCGCTGATGGCGGCTTTCGACAAGAACCTGATGGATCACATCGCCGTGTACGGTCCGGACAACGACAAGCGCTTGACCGGCAAGCACGAGACCGCACCGTGGAACCGGTTCAGCTATGGCATCGCCGACCGTGGCGCCTCGATCCGCGTGCCGCATTCCTTCATCAAGAGCGACTACAAGGGCTATCTGGAAGATCGTCGTCCGAACTCGCAAGGCGACCCCTACCAGATCGCCTCGCAGATCCTGAAGACGATCGCTTCGGTGCCGGCAAGCGCCCAGGTTTCGGCTGCGGCTTGAGCCTTCGTCACGGCGGAAACCTGCCGTGGCCGTCTCAGGTCCATCCTATGGTCTTCCCAAGCAAGAACCCCGGCGAAAGCTGGGGTTCTTTTTTGTAATGGAACCTTGGCGCGCCGCTCGCTCTACTGAAATGCCTGAAGCGCGGCCTTCACATCGTCACAGAAATCGAAGCACCATTTTCTGGCGTAGTCCGGATCTATTCCCACCAGGCTGGCTTGCTCGAACGTGTTCCTCGCCTCAGGCAGATTTCCGCTGCGGACGTAGCGGCCCGACTTCAGAAGCAAGGCAAGCGAGAGAGTTTGGCGGGCGTTCTCATAAGGCATCAGCGCCATTGCCTTTCCCGCATATTCGATGGCGCCATCGGCATCCGCAAAGCGCGTCAGCAGAAAACTTGCATAGTTCCCGTTAAGGTTTGGAGCGGTCGGCAACATTTCCAATTGACGCAAATAGTAACGCTTGGCGAATTCCACGCTGCCGCCACGTTCATTGGCCCTTGCAAGCAAATTGTCATCCGGCAGGCCTGCTTCCTTGTAGAGCGCGATCAACTCTTTGAATTTCTTTTGGGCGTAGAGGAGAACGCCTTTGTTGTGCGCCATCGTCTGCACCGAGTAATTTTTCTTCTCGCCGTCCGCAATCAGCTGTTGCATTTGGGGCAAATCATCATTGCTCGCGGCAATGGCGAAACGCAGGTTCCAGGCCATTTGGGCGACGTCCGGTGCATCCTGGATCTTGTCCAACGTATCGAGCGCGGCCTTCGCGTAGTCCTGCTGATACCGGGCAGCCCCAGCCTCCTCATACATATATCCCGCCGACAGGTACCAGCGTGCGATCTGAAGCTGAAATTTGGGGGTTGGCGCCGACGCACTCGAAACGCGCTGCGCAAGCTGCGCGAGAGTCTGCAGGAGCCCCGGCTGAAAGCTGTCCCGATCCAAGGTCTCCGAGATGACGGTTGTTAAAGTCGAGGCGTTTCCCTCGATTCGGTAAATCTGGTCCGCGAGCATTTCAGCGGATTTGTCGTCCGGGACGCCGCCATTTCTTGCGATTATCACGATTGCCTTGGCCATTGCCAGGGGTTGTCCTGCCGCTTTGGCGAGACTGGCCCTGGCCGACGTCGCAGCCTTGTTTCGCTCGCCGGCGCGATCGAACAGCAGAGCCCAGGTCAGATCGGCCCAGGGGGCGTTGCCATCGAGTTCAGCTGCCTTGGCGAGCTGCGGTCTGGCGCTTGCCAAGTCGCCAGAAAAAATGAAGGCCCGGGCACCCAGGATGTAGGACCTGGCATAGGTCGGATCGCGCTTTTGCAGCTCTACAATAATGGGAGTGAACGACTTGCTTCCAATGATCGTGCCGAGCCCGTCCGAAACGTACAACGATTTCGCGTAGGCTGCCTCGACCTGAATGGGGACAAAATCGGGGTGGCTGGCGCTGAAATTCTTGATATCCGCTTGAACCTTCGCGACCTGGGCGGGATCGCTCTGCCAATTGTCGACGGCGCTGACGATAGCGTCGAATGCCGCTCTGTCGCTTGGGCTGAGTTGTTGGAGTTGGAGGCTGCCGCCGAATGCCAGGGAAGGCTGCGCCGAGACGATCAGGGCGGCCAATAGCGCTGAAACAACTCGCTTCGGGATCATCTGGCAACACTCCATCTTCGTTGCCTAGAGATAGATGGATAGATTTATGGCCGGGTGAATCCGATCGTGAAAATTGGAGAGATGACTGAAAAACGAAGGCCTGGATGTCGATAACCTCAGATCCGGTGTGAGCCGTTGTGCTCGCTGACTGAGTCCAGCAGTATTGCTAGCCAAGAGGTCTGTCGTCGGAGGACGGGTTACTGCCGCCGTCCAGGATACAGCGGGCCAGGGATCAACCGATGATGACACCACGCGCTTTCAGCGCGGCCACAACCTTGTCATGCGGCAGGGCAGGCGTGCGGTTGCCGTCGCGGCCAATCATCTCCTGGTTGGCGACCAGGGCATTCAGCACGGCCTCCTCGGTCGCCTGCACAACAGCGGCGTAGAAGGCGTCCATGCGCCCCCACGGAATGAAGTCCATATGGCCGTAGCTCTCTTCGGTGGCCGAGATCGCCATTATCCTGCAGGCGGCCCGGCTGCTGTTCAGTTCCGGCCGCGACAAGACCTGGTTCGGCCCGATCAACGCCGCCGTCGCCTCGGTCCATGGCATCTACGCCTCGCCTTGGATCGCCACCATCGTTGTGGCGGTGCTGGCGGCCGTCGCCTGCTTCATCGACATCAACCTGCTGCTGGTCGTCAACGGCACGTCGCTGGTGGTCATCTATGCCTTGCTGTGCGTGGCGGCGTTTGTCGGTCGCCGCAGCGGCACACCGATGGCGGGCACTATCGCATGCCGCTCTTCCCGGTCCCGGCCGTCCTCGCTTTCCTGGCGCTGATCTACGTCGCCTACCAGAACTACCTGGACGTCGCCTTCGGCCGTCCGAGCCTGATCGCGACGGGGCTGATCATGGTCGTGGCTGCTGTCTACTACCTGCTGGTCCTAGCCAGGCGAACGGACTGGAACCTGCACGGTCGCGACGAGCTTGCAGGGTAGATCCACGTCCCTCCGACGGTCTGCTCTTGCAAGAACCTCGGCCCAGGCCGGGGTTCTTTTTGGCCGCTACCCGGCAGATCGCATCTCGAGCCAAAAGCACCCAGAAAAAGTCAGGCAATTCCGGCGGTCGAGAATGCCACCGGAATCCGGGCCGTCGCCGTGTCCATTTCCAGTGATGGTTTGTCAGAAAGCCCGGAAAACCGCCTTTTCCAGCATTCATCTGTGGCAAAGACCCTTCCATAAGCATCTGTTCATGCAACGAAATTGGCCATCCACAGCCCGGTTGGTGGCGTTGACAGATCGCAGTGCAGCATGCGTACTCGCAGGCCTTGGGGTTACGTCACGCAATGCTGTTCGGACGGGCGGGGTTTTCTTGAACGGCGGCATTGGCGGGGGCGCCGGACGAGCGGTCACTGTAGCCTGAGACAGTGCTCCGCTCGCTCCTGGCTTCATGTTCGCGATCAAATTGTGATCCGCTTTCCATTCATCGGACTTTGCTGAGCCTGGGACTGACGTCACCGGATCGACGTATCGTGCGTGCCGATAGACCGCGCGCCTATGAACCCAGGCATGCGCACGATCGTCGAAAACTCAACGCAGATACGCTGCTTATGTCGAGTCGGCCCGCTTTCGCACGCCGATCAGCAGGCACGCCCTATCGGAGCGCAGCAAAAAGCCCTTGAAAGAGAGAAATCTTTCAAGGGCTTGAACATAATATTGAATCTTAGTCTGAGATTGAATCTCAGACGGAATAGTACATGTCGTACTCGACCGGATGCGGTGTCATTTCGAAGCGCATCACCTCGGCCATCTTCAGCTCGATGTAGCTGTCGATCTGGTCGTCGTCGAAGACGCCGCCGGCTTTCAGGAAGCCGCGATCCTTGTCGAGACTCTGCAGTGCTTCACGCAGCGAGCCGCAGACGGTCGGGATCTTCTTCAGTTCCTTGGGCGGCAGGTCGTAAAGATCCTTGTCCATCGGCTGGCCGGGATGGATCTTGTTCTTGATACCGTCGAGACCAGCCATCAGCAGCGCCGCGAAGCCGAGATAGGGGTTCGCGCCCGGATCGGGGAAGCGGATCTCGACGCGCTTGGCCTTCGGTGACGAGCCGAACGGGATACGGCAGGACGCCGAGCGGTTGCGCGCCGAATAGGCGAGCAGCACCGGCGCTTCGTAACCCGGCACCAGACGCTTGTAGGAGTTGGTCAGCGGATTGGTGAAGGCGTTGATCGCCTTGGCGTGCTTGATGATGCCGCCGATGTAGAACAGGCAGCTCTCCGACAGGCCGGCATATTCATTGCCGGCGAAGGTCGGCTTGCCGTTCTTCCAGATCGACATGTGGACGTGCATGCCCGAGCCGTTGTCGCCGAAGATCGGCTTCGGCATGAAGGTCGCCGTTTTGCCGTAGGCATTGGCGACCTGGTGCACGACGTACTTGTAGATCAGCATCTTGTCGGCGTTGCGCACCAGCGCGTCGAACTTGATGCCAAGTTCATGCTGGGCAGCCGCCACCTCGTGATGGTGCTTTTCGACGCGCACGCCCATTTCGGCGAGCACGGTCAGCATTTCCGAGCGCATGTCCTGTGCGCTGTCGATCGGCGGTACCGGGAAGTAGCCGCCCTTGACGCGCGGGCGGTGGCCGAGATTGCCGGTCTCATAGTCGGTGTCGTCGTTCGACGGCAGTTCTGTGGAGTCGAGCTTGAAGCCCGTGTTGTAGGGGTCAGCCTTGTATTTCACGTCGTCGAAGACGAAGAATTCGGCTTCCGGGCCGACAAAGATGGTGTCGCCGATGCCTTCCGCCTTCATGTAGGCCTCGGCCTTCTTGGCCGTACCGCGCGGATCGCGATTGTAGGATTCACCCGAAACCGGATCGAGGATATCGCACAGGATGACCATGGTCGACTGCGCGAAGAACGGGTCCATGTGGACCGTTTCCGGATCGGGCATCAGCACCATGTCGGACTCGTTGATGGCCTTCCAGCCGGCAATCGACGAGCCGTCGAACATCACGCCATCGGCGAACATGTCTTCCTCGACCTCGATGACATCCATTGTCACGTGCTGCAGCTTGCCCTTCGGGTCTGTGAAGCGCAGGTCGACGAATTTCACGTCGTTGTCCTTGATCTGCTTCATGATGTCTTTGGCTGTCGTCATGTCATGTATCCCTGTGTGATGACGTTTTTTGATGATGACGTTTTCAGGAGGATGGCCGGGTCGGGTCAGACCGCGTCCATGCCCGTTTCGCCGGTGCGGATTCGCACGACTTCCTCGATATTGGAAACGAAGATCTTGCCGTCGCCAATACGGCCGGTCTGGGCCGCCTTGCGGATGGCCTCGATCGCGCCTTCGACCGCATCGTCGCCAAGCACGACTTCGATCTTCACCTTGGGCAGGAAATCGACGACATATTCGGCGCCGCGGTAGAGTTCGGTATGACCCTTCTGACGACCGAAGCCTTTTGCCTCGGTGACAGTGATGCCTTGCAGTCCGGCCTCCTGAAGCGCTTCCTTCACTTCGTCCAGCTTGAATGGCTTGATGATCGCTTCGATCTTTTTCATGTAAAAAGTGGCCTCCACTGCCAAAAAAACGGGTTGTGACCCCCCGCTTGCGCCTCCATCAAGCACGAACTGTGCCAGTTGGACGGATTCGAAGCGGTCTCATACGATTTCAAAGCCGCGCCGCGCCGGGATGCAAATTCGCGTCATTCGCTGCACCGGAAGCGGCATGGGCTGCTGGAGCCTACACAGCGCCGGCACCTGCGTCCGCACAAAAATTAGGCACATCGCCTATCCTTCAGGCAATTTCGTGCCTGCAATGCCCTCATGCCGACGATATGGCTGCAAATCTCGGCAACTCCCCTTTGTTTGCTTCGGATCGAAAATTGGACAATGCTTGATCGCATGCGGATCGGCAATCCATGAGCAACGAACTTCTTATCTCCGCCGAAATGAGCGAGGCCGATCGGCTGACGATTGCCGCCGGTCCAGCCGACGGCATCGGCCTGATGCGGCGCGCGGGTGAAGCGGTCGCGGCTGAGATTCTCAAGCGCTATCCCGCAGCGACGCACGTTCATGTGCTGTGCGGTCCAGGCAACAATGGCGGTGATGGCTATGTCGTCGCCCGCATCCTGGCCGGCAGCGGCGTCGGCACAACGATCTGGTCATCCGGAGCGCCGAGGCCGGAAAGCGATGCGGCGCTCGCCGCGGCGGAGTGCCCGATCAAACCCCTGCCGCTTTCTGGTTTCGACGCCGAGGCCGGCTCGATCGTGGTCGACGCGCTCTATGGGGCAGGGCTGTCCAAGCCGCTGTCCGGCGATGCCGCGAAAGCCGTCGATACCGTAACAGCCCTGCGCCTGCCTGTGGTCGCGGTCGACCTGCCGTCGGGCGTCTCGGGAACCAGCGGCGACATATTGGGCAGGGCGTTTCGCGCCGAGGTCACCGTCACCTTCGCACGGAAGAAACCTGGCCACCTGCTGCTGCCGGGGCGCGGGCAATGCGGTGAAATCGTGCTCGCCGACATCGGCATCGGCGACGGCATCATCGCCCAGCTCGCTGTGTCGACCTTCGAGAATGTGCCGGACCTGTGGTTGCGGGAATTTCCCGTGCCGGCGGTGGACGCGCACAAATACAAGCGTGGCCATGTCGGCGTCTTTTCCGGCGGCCCCAGCGCGACGGGCGCGGCGCGGCTGTCGGCGATGGCCGCCGCGAGAAGCGGGGCAGGGGCGGTCACCGTGCTGTCGCCGCCCAATGCCATGCAGGTGAACGCGACACACCTGACCTCGATCATGCTGCGCGAGGGGGGTTCGCTCGAAGAGGTGCAGGAATTTCTGACGGCGCGCCATCCCGAGGCGCTGGTGTTCGGACCGGGGCTCGGGCCAGAGCCCAAGGTCGGCGATTTTGCCCTGCAACTGATCAAGGCTTTGGCGGATGGTGCACGCGACGAGGCGACCGCAAGCCACGCCAGTGCGATCGTTCTTGATGCCGATGCAATCACCTCTCTGGCCCATCAACCCCAGGCGCTGTTCGAAGCCGCCCGTCAGCCAAACGCTCCAGTGTTGGCGATAACGCCGCATGAGGGTGAATTCGGCCGATTGTTCCCCGATATCGCCGGCGACAAGACGCTGTCGAAATTGGCCAAGGCGCGTGCGGCCGCCGTGCGGGCCAATGCCGTCATCGTCTACAAGGGCGCCGACACGGTGATCGCTGCTCCCGATGGCAAGGCGGCGATCAATTCTAATGGCGCGGCATGGCTGGCCACAGCCGGGTCAGGTGACGTGCTGTCGGGCATCATTGCCGGTCTGCTCGCACAAGGCATGCCGCTCTTCGAGGGCACCTGCGCGGCGGTGTGGCTGCATGCCGAAGCCGGCAGTCGGTTCGGACCCGGCCTGATCGCCGAGGATCTGCCGCTGGCGCTGCTGCCGGTGTTGCGCGAACTCTTCGACGCGCGCACGGCTGCTGAATGAGCCGCGCCCTGGCTCTGTTGCTCGCCACTCTCTTTGCTGCCTTCGTGGCGTCGGCAGCACGCGCCGAAAGTCCGGTGACCGTCGTCGACAATCCGGCGGTGCTCGTCGCGCTCGATGCCAAGGGTTTCGGTTTCGCCGATGTTTTCGGGGTCGACGGCGAAGACGGTCTGAAGACGCTCTACGACGAGGCGCCGGCCTATCACGCCATCGTCGAAACGGTTGCCTCCGATGTTGCGGCACTGCGCGCCGACATGAAGGCCGGCGGGCGCCCGCTCTACGAGGTCACCGACGGCAATGTCGGCCGCATCATGGACATGCGCTGGCTGAAGACCGATGCTGCGCGCTTTCGGCTGGTCGGCGTCGTCAACCGGCTCGATCGTCGCGACTTTGCTGTGCTGCGGGGCGACAAGAGCTGCGGCGAGGTGCGCTTCATCTACCGCCTGGCCTACAGCTTTCGGAAAAACGGCAAGCAGCTGGCGTCGCGCCTGCCGTTCAATTTCAATGCCGTCTACAGCGCGGCCCCCGATGCCGATGGCGGCTGCGTCGGTGTTGCCGGGCGCTGGACGCCACAGCTTGACGAGAGCGTCGATGCCGGCTGGCTGTCCGGCGGACCGCTGGAGAAGGCCGGGCTGACCTTCAAGCAGTTGGAGGTCAACGCACAGGTGGTGCGCTTTCCCTCCGGCCAGGAAACCGAGTTCGGCGGTCAGGCCGCCTATCTCATGCGGATATTCGGCATCGATGGCGCTGATATCAGCCAGAAGCCGCTGGAGAACACGCCCGACACCGCAGGGCTCTCGCAGAACGCGGCGCTGAAAGCACGGCTCGCGGCCTATGTCGGCGCCAATCTGCCGGCGATCGATGAAGGCGTCTATGAAATTCCCGACGAGTTCCTGGCCAGGAAAATCATCTCATGGTCGACTTTCGGCAGTGCGCGGCAGGCCAATCATCCGTATACGCAATTATTCCAGCCCAAGGAATTTGCAGCGCTCGGTTATTCCGCGCTGAAACTGGTGCGCACGCCGGAGGCGCTGGTCGAGCGGCTGGACAATGGCGCCTGCCAGGGGTGCCATCAGGCCGGTTCAACCGCCGGGTTCCATTTCATCGGCCTCGACGACAAGACGACGTCGCCGCTCAATCGCATCGAGGTTGGTATTTCACCGCATCTTCATGCCGAGATTCCGCGCCGCCAAGCCTGGCTCAGCGCCACGGCCGAAGCCAAGCAGCCGAACCGCTTCCGTCCACTCTCCTTTGCGCCGCCTGCGGTCTGGACGGATGCTGGCGCGGTCGACTATGCGCCGGCCGAAATGGCTATGCCGTGCCTGATGCCGGAAGATGCGGCCCGCTTCAGCGCAAGCTGGCAATGCGGCGGCGGCACGGTCTGCACGCCGCTGGCCACCGCTTCAGGTGTGCGCATCAAACTGGCGCAATGCCTGCTCCCCAAGGACAGCGCTGACATGTTTTCCGGGCATCCTTGTCTGACCGGCTCGATCGCCAGCAATGTGGCGCAGCCTTTCAACGACCGCTACAGCATATCGGGCCAGTTCGCGGCCTTCGCACCGGATATCTCGCGCACCGCTTACACCTGCCGCCCGCCGAAGATTGGCGTGCCGGGCGGCATCGCCTATCGCGGCTGCGATGACAAGGACCGTGCCTTCGCGACCTTCAAAGCTGGCAAGCCGATGCCGAACGAGATCTGCGGGCTGGTCGGCGGCAAGAAATTCGACATCTGCGTGGCCACCAACAATTTCGACCAGTGCCTTGGCGGCGCCGTCAATCGCGGCAACCGGCCGGCCTGTTCGGCCGATCATTTCTGCCGCGAGGACTATATGTGCCAGTCGCTGCCACCGGACACGCCTGGCATCGGCAAAGTCAAAGGCATCGGCTTCTGCTCGCCGACCTATTTCATCTTCCAGATGCGTATCGACAATCACGCGACGCCTTGGGCCAGCCCTGTCCGCGCCACCGTGGGGGCGGGGTTTGGCGCGGCGGAAGAGGAGTAAGCTGCCAGCGCCTCACAGCGGGATGTTGTCGTGCTTCTTCCAGGGGTTCTGCATGTCCTTGTTGCGCAGCATGCGCAGTGCCCGCGCGATGCGGCGGCGGGTCGAGTGCGGCATGATCACCTCGTCAACATAACCGCGCTCGGCGGCGACGAAGGGCGACAGGAAGCGATCCTCGTAAGCCTTTGTATGGGCTGCGATCTTTTCGGCGTCGCCGATGTCCTTGCGATAGATGATCTCGACCGCGCCCCTGGCGCCCATCACCGCAATCTGCGCCGTCGGCCAGGCATAGTTCATGTCGCCGCGCAGATGTTTTGAGGCCATCACGTCATAGGCGCCGCCATAGGCTTTGCGGGTGATGACGGTGATCTTCGGCACGGTCGCCTCGGCATAGGCGAACAGGAGCTTCGCGCCATGCTTGATCAGCCCACCATATTCCTGCGCGGTGCCAGGCAGGAAGCCTGGAACATCGACGAAGGTGACGATCGGGATCGAAAAACAGTCGCAGAAGCGCACAAAGCGCGCCGCTTTGCGGCTGGCGTCCGAATCGAGCACCCCGGCCAGCACCATCGGCTGGTTGGCGACGAAGCCGACCGTGCGGCCCTCGACGCGGCCGAAGCCGGTGACGATGTTCTTGGCGAAATTCTGCTGGATCTCGAAGAAATCGCCTTCGTCGGCGACCTTCATGATCAGCTCCTTGATGTCGTAGGGCTTGTTGGCGTTGTCGGGAATCAGCCGGTCGAGCGACAGATCATGGTCGGTGACCGACTGGTAGCATTCGATCTCGGGAAGCTCCGACGTGTTGGAGGCCGGCAGCAGGTCGACCAGCCGGCGCATCTGCAGCAGCGCCTCGACGTCATTGTCATAGGCGCCGTCGGCGATCGAGGATTTCGTCGTGTGGACGGAGGCGCCGCCGAGGCTCTCGGCGGTCACCGTCTCGTTGGTGACGGTCTTCACCACATCCGGTCCGGTGACGAACATATAGGAAGTGTCGCGCACCATGAAGATGAAGTCGGTCATGGCAGGCGAATAGACGTCGCCGCCGGCGCAAGGGCCCATAATCACCGAGATCTGCGGAATGACGCCGGAGGCGAGCACGTTGCGCTGAAAGATCTCGGCATAGCCGCCGAGTGCCGCGACGCCCTCCTGGATGCGCGCGCCGCCGGCATCGTAGAGGCCGATGATCGGCGCCCGGTTGCGCAGCGCCATCTCCTGCACCTTGATGACTTTCTCGGCATGCGCTTCCGACAGCGAGCCACCGAACACGGTAAAATCCTTGGCAAAGAGATAGACCGGGCGGCCGTTGACGGTGCCCCAGCCGGTGACGACGCCGTCGCCGGCGATCTTGGACTTCTCCATGCCGAAATCGGTCGAGCGGTGCTCGACATACATGTCGAATTCCTCGAACGAGCCCTCGTCGAGAAACACCTCGATGCGTTCGCGCGCGGTGAGCTTGCCCTTCTTGTGCTGGGCATCGATGCGGGCCTGGCCGCCGCCCATGCGGGCGATCTCGCGGCGCCGCTCGAGTTCCTTCAGAACGTCTTTCATCGATTACCTCCCAAGCCAGCGGCATTTCGTGGTAATCGTGCCGGCAAGCGAGCGCAAGCGCCGCTTGCGTCATGGGTTTTGCTGCGCTGCAACATGAAGCCCCTTGCAATTCGGGGCGAACTCAGCCATATGCAGCCCATAGGCGCTTGGGCCGGGAACGAATCCGGCCTTCTCGACGAATGAGACTGGTTGCGTCTGTTTTCCCTCTTTCCGGTATATCGGCCTCCTCTTTCCGGTACATCACAAAGCGGCGAAAAAGCCCCGTGGCATGATGCCTGCGGGCACGACAGCGCAGCCGAGTGGACGTTACTGTCCGCCCGCCTTGTCGTTCCATATCAATTTTTTCGACGGCAGGTTGCGCCCTGCCGCCATCGATGTTTGCGGCCAAGAGCCGCGTGAAAGAAGATTATTTTGACCAACGAAAACACTTTGCCCGGTAGCAACACTGCGGAACTTACTGGTTTCGCGGCACTGGGTATTACGGGCGCGCTGCTCAAGGCCACCCACAACGCCGGCTTCACCGAGCCGAAGCCGATCCAGGCGCAGGCGATCCCGCCGCAGATGGAAGGCCGTGACATTTTCGGCATCGCCCAGACCGGCTCCGGCAAGACCGCGGCCTTCGCGCTGCCGATCCTGTCGAAGATCATCGCACTCGGCACCAAGCGCCGGCCGAAGACGGCGCGTGCGCTGATTCTGGCGCCGACGCGCGAACTCGCCGTGCAGATCGAAGACACCATCAAGATCCTCGCCAAGGGCGCGCATGTTTCGACCGCGCTCGTGCTTGGCGGTGTCTCGCGCTTCAGCCAGGTGAAGAAGGTTGCCCCCGGCGTCGACATCCTGATCGCAACGCCCGGCCGGTTGACCGACCTGGTGCGTGAAGGCGACCTCGTGCTCGCCGACACCAAATGGCTGGTGCTGGACGAGGGCGACCGCATGCTCGACATGGGCTTCATCAACGACGTCAAGCGCATCGCCAAGGCGACCGCCCCCGACCGTCAGACGGTGCTGTTCTCGGCGACCATGCCCAATGAAATCGCAGAACTGGCCAAGGGCCTCTTGAAGAACCCGATCCGCGTCGAAGTCGCGCCGCAAAGCACGGCAGCGGCCGAGATCGTGCAAGGCGTCGTCTTTGCCCGCACCAAGCAGAAGCGCCAGGTGCTGTCGACGATGCTCGCCGATGAAGCGATGAAGTCCGTCATTATCTTTTCGCGCACCAAGCATGGTGCCGACAGGGTGACCAAGGATCTCGAGCGCGACGGCTTCAAGGCCGCCGTCATCCACGGCAACAAGTCGCAGAATGCCCGTCAGAAGGCGCTCAACGATTTCCGCGAGGGTTCGGTGCGCATTCTGGTGGCGACCGACATCGCGGCGCGCGGCATCGACGTGCCCGGCATCAGCCACGTCGTGAATTTCGACCTGCCGGACGAAGCGGAGAGCTATGTGCATCGCATCGGCCGCACCGGCCGCAACGGCATGGACGGCATCGCGATCACGCTTTGCGATCCTTCCGAGAACAGCAAGCTCCGCCAGGTCGAGCGTATCATCCGCACCAAGCTGCCGATCGTTGCCGACCATCTCGGCAGCCCCGATCCGCAGCGCAATCCGGCTGAAAAGAACGAGCGCTTCGAGCCGGCCAATGACCGCAACGACCGCAATGGCCGTCGCGACGGCAGGCGGCCCGGTGGCGAGAACAAAGGCAACGGCTTTGGCAAGAAGCGCTTCGGCGACAAGCCGGCCTTCGCAGGCGAGCGCAAGCCGGAAGGCGCCAAGCCGGCCTTCAAGGGCAACAACAAGCGTCGCTTCGGCGGCAAGCGTCCGGCGGCGCGGGCGGCGTAAGCCAAACCGCGTTGTAATCAGTCACGTTCAGGCTGGCTGATTGCCGAGACCGACATAGGAAAGGGCGGCTGAAGCGATGCTTCGGTCGCCCTTTCTCATTTGCTACTTCACCACCGCCTCGACCCAGACGGCAATCCTTTGCGCCAGAAAGGTCGTGGTCGACGGCGACAGCGCGTCGCCGGCAATGACGTGATTGTCCGGGTCGCCGGTGTCGTCGACCGGAACCAGTTCATGCGGCGCGCCCCAGCGCCCGGCAATCTCGCGGGTGCGGTCGGGCCGCACGACTTTGTCCGAATCCGAGAAGATGAACAAAGCAGGGATGGCCGCCTTCTCAACCGGCGCGCCATAGGCGAGCTCGGTCAGCGCCTGCATCGGCAAGGTCGCCTCGATCGGGTAGTGGGTGGTCCAGAATTTTTCATGCAGCGCGTTGCGCGGCACGAAGCTGTGTTCCTTGCCAGCGACAAGTTTTGCAATCTGTTTGCCCCACGGCATGGTCAGGATTTCGGCGCCCGAAGCCTTCACGCCAAAATTCGGCGAGATGAACGCGATCGCCGCGACACCGTCCGAAGCGCCCGGCTGCGTCGCGGCCCATACCGCCAGCGAGCCGCCGGTCGAGGTGCAGATGACGATCACCTTGTCGCCGATTGCCCGGCCGATGGCGAGCGCCTCCTCATAGTCGTTGACCCAGGCATTGATGCTGCCTTGCGTCATCGCCGCACCGTCCTGCCCGTGGCCGGTAAGGCGCGTGTAAAAGAGATTGGCGTCGAGCTGGTCGGCCACGTCGTCGGGCAGTGGGCGGACCTCGCCCTTCGATGCGGAAAAGCCGTGGATGTATACGATCGACAGCGGCGTCTTCGCATGCACCATCGGATTGGCCCAGACGATCTCCTTCTCCAGCCCGTCACGGATTCCGGGCACCGCGGCTTCCACCGTTGCCACATAGGCCTGCGGATCGTCGCCGATGATCGAGGGATCGAAACGGATCGTGGTGTCGATAGGAACGCGTGGGCCGAGCACGAAGGCCAGTGCGAGGATGGCGACAAGGCCCAGCACAGCAAGCACGATCCGTCGCCCCATCGCAGACTCCACGCAACACGATTTCAACCTATGGCAGCGGCCATCAACAGGCAAACGGCAGCCCGAAGCGGGAAGCCCGCCAGCTTCGTCAACGGATCTATTCGATTGGCGGCTTGCGGTCATAGTGCAGCGGCCGCGCCTTCCAGCTGGTCGTCAGGCTGATCACCCCTCTGCACAGCGGCCTCGGCAGCAGGCCGAGCAGTTTCAGCGGCCAGCTTGTCCGGCGCGGGAAGGTGACTTCGAAGCCACCGGACTTGATGCCCCGCGCCATGCGACGCGACGCGCGGCTGACCGGCATCAGCCCCGGCATCGGCAGCATGTTCTTCTCGGTCAGCGGGGTGTCGATGAAGCCAGGATTGAACACCTGGATGCGCACGTTCATCTTGTCGAAATCATACTTCAGCGACTCGGCCAGGATGTTGATTGCCGCCTTGGTGCCGCCATAGGCGGCCGTTGTCGGCCAGCCGAAATAGGACGTGACGGAGCCGACCAGCACGACATGGCCGCGTGCCCGTACACGCATGCGTTCGATGACGGGCACCAGGCCGTTGATGATGCCGAAATAGTTGACCTCGAAGGTCCGGCGAAAGTCGTTGACGACAAGATTTTCACCCGGCGTCGAGATGTAGTTTCCAGCATTGAAGATGGCGAGCACGATGGGACCGAGTTCCTTCTCGATCGCGGCGACGGTTCTTGCCATGCGCGGCTCGTCGGTGACGTCGCAGGGAAAGGCCGTGACACTGCCCGGCATCTGCGCGGTCTCGACGACAAGCGTGTCGATCGGATCGTCGTCGAGCGCTGTCACCGCCACGGCATAGCCCTGGGACGCAAGATCCCTGGCCAGCGCTCGGCCGATGCCGCTGCTGCCACCCGTGATCCAGGCGACGCCGTGCTTCGGGTTGGCCCGGTAGAGTGTCATGCTGCGCCCTGTCGACTTGTTGATGCTTTGCTCTAGCGGTGAAGAAATCGAATGAAAAGCTGCTTTTCAACGTCAGCCGGAAATGAACAGTGGCGCAAGAGGTCGGTCTCGGGAAGCGTTGACGCAACTACAGTACCGCAAATGCGACTGGACCAGACAAATTCTTGCCTTGAAACCGAAGCGTCGGGTTTCTAGGGTTTCGGCGCATGCACACAAGGAATCCTGAATGCCCCGTTCTGTGATCGACGCGATCGGCAACACGCCTCTGATCCGCCTCAACAAAGCTTCCGAGCAAACCGGCTGCGAGATCCTGGGCAAGGCCGAATTCATGAATCCGGGCCAGTCGGTCAAGGATCGCGCGGGCCTGTTCATCATCCGCGACGCCGAGCAGCGCGGGCTGCTGAAGCCAGGCGGCGTCATCGTCGAAGGGACGGCCGGCAACACCGGCATCGGGTTGACGCTGGTCGCCAAGGCGCTCGGCTACCGCACCGTCATCGTCATTCCGGACACACAGAGCCAGGAGAAGAAGGACACGATCAAACTGCTCGGCGCCGAGCTGATCGAGGTGCCTGCGGTGCCATACAAGAACCCCAACAATTACGTGAAACTGTCGGGGCGGCTGGCCGAGCAACTGGCAAGGACCGAGCCGAACGGCGCCATCTGGGCCAATCAGTTCGACAATGTCGCCAACCGTGACGGCCATATTCGCACCACGGCGGAAGAAATCTGGAACCAGACAGGCGGCAAGGTCGATGGCTTTGTCTCGGCGGTCGGTTCGGGCGGAACGCTGGCCGGCGTCGCCTTCGGGCTAAAGGCGAAAAGCAAGGATGTGAAGATCGCGCTCGCCGATCCGCTAGGGGCTGCGCTCTACTCCTTCTATACCAGCGGCGAGCTGAAGTCCGAAGGCAGCTCGATCACCGAAGGCATCGGGCAGGGGCGCATCACCGCCAATCTCGAAGGGTTCACGCCGGATTTTTCATTCCAGATCCCCGATGAGGAGGCGCTGCCGATCGTCTTCGACCTGATCCAGGAAGAGGGCCTTTGCGTCGGCGGCTCGACCGGCATCAACATTGCCGGCGCGATCCGTCTGGCAAGGGAATTAGGCCCCGGCCACACCATTGTGACCATTCTCTGCGACTACGGCTCACGCTATCAGTCGAAGCTGTTCAACCCGGAATTCCTGCGCGAGAAGCAGCTGCCGGTGCCGGGTTGGATGGAGATGAAGAGCACGATCTCGGTGCCGTTCGAGAAAGTCGCCTGATGGCGTACAGGACGGATGCCCTGTTTCGTGACGACGCCTATCTGCGCACGGCGGATGCGACGGTTGTTGCCGTCAACGATCGCGGCGGCATCATTCTCGACCGGACGATCTTCTACGCCACGTCAGGTGGTCAGCCGGGCGACACCGGCTATGTCGAGCGCGGCGACGGCGGCCGCATCGCCATCGCCGCCACCATTACGGGCGAGACAAAGGACGAGATCATCCATGTGCCGGCGCCGGAGCAAGCGGTTCCGCAGGTCGGCGAGCGGATGAAACTCGCCATCGACTGGGAGCGGCGGCATCTCTTGATGCGCATGCATGCTGCCTGCCATCTGCTCACCGTCGTCTGCCCATTCCCGATCACGGGTGCTTCGGTTTCAGAAGACGACAGCCGTGTCGATTTCGATGCTCCCGATGCCGGCTTCACCAAGGAGGACGTCACCGCAGGGCTGATGGAGCTGGTGCGGGCCGATCACCTGATCTTTGTCAGGCTGATCAGCGACGAGGAACTGGCCGCGAACCCCGGCCTGGTCAAATCCAAGAATGTGCGGCCACCTGTCGGCACCGGCAAGATCCGCCTGGTCTGCATCGGCGACAACGCTTCGGTGGACAGCCAGCCCTGCGGCGGCACCCATGTCAAAAGCACCGGCGAAGTCGGCGAAATCCACATCGGCAAGATCGAGAAGAAGGGCCGCGAAAACAGGCGCTTCCGCATCCGCTTCGGCCCGATGCCGGCGGTCTAAACAGACAGTGATCGCCAAAAGGCGAGCAGGAGAACAAGAATGGCCCAAGACAGTCCTTTCACCATCGACGCAGACTGGCTGCAGCAGCGTCTCGGCGAGCCGGGCCTGACGATTGTCGACGCGTCCTGGTATCTTCCGGCGCAAAAGCGCGATGCGCGCGGTGAATACGAGGCGGCGCACATTCCGGGCGCACGGTTCCTGGATCAGGATGCTGTTTCTGACCCGGATTCGTCCCTGCCGCATACGTTGCCGTCGCCGCAGCATTTCGCCCAGTATGTGGGCGCCATGGGCGTCTCGGCCGATGACACCATCGTCGTCTATGACGGTCCGGGTTTCTTCTCCGCACCTCGGGCATGGTGGATGTTCCGGGTGATGGGCGTGTTCCAGACCTATATTCTAGACGGCGGCTTCGATAGCTGGAAAGCCGCCGGCCGGCCGGTAACGGCCGAACCGACGAAGATCGCGCCAGGCGTGTTTCATGCCGATTTCGACGCCGGGCGCGTTGCCAGCCTCGCTGACATGCGCAGGATCGTCGACACCAGGGCGAGCCAGATCGCCGATGCCCGTGGGCCGGGCCGCTTTACCGGCACCGAGCCTGAACCGCGCGCGGGTATCCGCTCCGGCCATATGCCTGGCGCGCGCAATCTGCCCTATTCGGCGCTGTCGGAAAATGGCGAGCTGTTGTCGAAGGACCGCCTGCGCAAGGTGATCGAGGACGCCGGCATCGATCTGTCGAAACCCGCCGTCACCTCATGTGGTTCCGGCATTACAGCCGCGGTGGTGACGCTGGCGCTGGAAACGCTTGGCCATACCGACAACAGGCTTTACGACGGCTCATGGACGGAGTGGGGTGGGCTTTCCGACACGCCTGTCGTGACTGGCAAGGAATGAAGACGATGGAAAACGGCGTGCTGGAAGATATCGAAGTCACGGTGACGTTCCTCGAGATGCATGTGCCGCCGGCCTATTCGCCGCCTGTGCCTTACAACCGTCAGGTCGCGCTGCTGAAGACCAAGGATATTCCGCTGCATTTCTATCGGTATCTGATGGACCGGGTGGGGCGCAAATGGCACTGGGTCAATGTGCTGCGGCTGGATGATGACGAGCTTTCCGCCGGCATCCACCGCGAAGACCGCGACATCAGGGTGCTCTATCTCGACGGCGCACCGGCCGGCTTCTTCGATCTCAAGCCGCATCTGCCGGAAGACGTCGAACTCGCCTATTTCGGCATGATGGAACATGCGACCGGGCAAGGCATCGGCCGCTGGTTCCTGGGCTCTGCCATCGCCGCCGCATGGTCGTACGGACCGAAGCGGGTGACGGTGCAGACCTGCACGCTCGATCATCCCGCGGCTTTGCCACTCTACCAGAAGCTTGGTTTTGCACCGGTGGCGCAAAAGAAGGAGACCGTGCATCCGTTGCCGTTCCCCGAACGCTCGGCCAGCGTCATGCGGCCGTGACACCAGCCGGAATCTGACATCAGCTGGAATCTGAACTCGCCGTTCATCGGCGCTTCAGGCTGCCTTTGGCATGTTGCCTGCACCATCAATGCGGCCAAGGCCGAAGGAGACGAAAATATGCTGACCCGCCGTACACTTGCCGCCGCGCTGATCGCGGCCATTGCCATGCCGAGCCTTGCCGCCGCCCAGGCGACCACGCCTTCGGCCGCGACGATCGAGCGGAAGCTTGAGGCAGCACCCCGCGTGAAGTTGCGGCCAAACGAGCGCGTCACCATCCGCGAATTCAAGCGGCGCCCGGATTTGCGCCGCATGGCCCGCTCGATCGATATCCAGTCGATCAACTTCGCCTTCGGTTCGGCGGCCATTTCCAACTCGCAATACGACAAGATCGAAAACATCGCCGATGCGCTGCGGCGCATCCTGCGCCGCGATCCCGGCGCCCGCGTGCTGATCGAGGGCCATACCGACGCCGTCGGCTCTTTCCAGTCGAACCAGGCCCTGTCCGAACAGCGCGCCGCTTCGCTCAAACGCACGCTGGTGCGCGAATTCGGTGTGCCCGGCTATGCACTGGAAACCGTTGGTTACGGTGAGGAGTTCCTGCTGGTGCAGACGCAGAACGAGAATTGGCAGAATCGCCGGGTGACGTTGCGCCGCTTCGACGATTTCATACGCTGATCTCACGAAGGACGACATGCATTGTTTAGCTGGCTAATCATGATTGAAGGGACAACTGATGTGAACAGATCTGGTCCGGGACCGATCGCAGAAAGTCGATCGGTCCTTCGACATTTGGCGGGAATCGGGTGGGAAGCGTGGATCTGAGGGCATAATTTCCGGTCAACGACACCGGAGATTTTACCATGACAATCCAGTTCAAGGCCTTGCCGACCGAAGATGTCAGAGCTCTGCAGCGCGGCGGCTCCGACGCTTATGGCCAGACGCCCGAGCGCAAAATTTCCGACGGTGACGGCATGCCTTGCCGGCACTGCCTGAGAAACATCGCCGCCGGTGACGCTTACCTCATTCTGGCCTACCGGCCATTCCCGCAGCTTCAGCCCTATGCCGAGACCGGGCCGATCTTCCTGCATGCCGAAGAATGCGACCGTGCCTCCGGGAGCGAAGCACTTCCCGAGATACTTGAAAGCCCCGACTACATCGTGCGCGGCTATGGCAGCGATGATCGTATCGTCTATGGCAGTGGCGGTGTCATCCCAACCGGAGACATCACCGCGCGGGCCGCCACCTTGTTGGAACGGGACGATATCGCCTACGTCCATGTCCGCTCGGCGCGCAACAATTGCTACCAGTGCCGCATCGAGCGCGCATGAGGCGCCGGGATTGCCGACGGGAGACGCTGTCGTACTCCCGTCGCACAATCGCGATAGAAAGCGATTGTCGATCGATTTGCCGACCGCGGATGAACCGGCGGCAAATCTCGATATCGAGGAAGCGGGGCTTTGGCTCCGCTTTTTTGTTGCCCGCGTTTTTCGCAAGGATTGTCCGCGCAAAGAAAAAACCCGCCGGCGAGGCCGACGGGCTGCAACTGTTTGGCTGGAGGGCCTTTTAGTTGAACTTGTACTTCGCGCCGAGACGCACGGTCTGGAAGGACGGGGTGTCTTCGAGGAAACCACCCGAGCCGAAGTCTTCCTTCTGATACTGCGAATAGCGGTACTCGAGACCGACGGTCATATTGCTGGAAACGGCTGTTTCCAGGCCTCCACCGATCGAGAAGCCGCTGGAGCCCCAGTCGTAGATGTCGGCGCTGCCGCCACCCGGTGCTTCTGCATGCAGATCAAAATGCTGCCAGCTGTAACCGCCGAGCACATAGGCCAGGGTTGATTCGTTGACCTTGGCACCAATTCGAGCGAGGGCATCGAAGCCATAGTCGGCGTCGCCCTTGATTGAGCCACCGCCGAGATCGAGCTTGGACTGGATGCCAGAATAACGGGCGTCCAACTGAACGCCTGCGACCCAGCTGCCGAAATCATGATCATAACCGACGCTGGCCTCGCCGAACACGCCTTCGCCGCCGATGCCGTCCAACTCAACGGCACCTAGGAGCGTCAGGTCATGCACCATCGTGCCGGCACCGAGCGCACCTCCAACATAGAACCCGCTCCAGTTGTAGGCTGGGGTAGCAAAAGAAGTGCCGCCACCATTCTGCGCGCCGAAGCGATAGTTGGCAGCAATATGGAAGGTGTGGGTGGACGGCTCGACGTTCAGAGAGGCGCCGCCAAGATCGAGGACCGACTTGTCGCCGTAGTCTGCATAGCGATATTCGGTCTTCAGCGTCCAGTTGCCACGCAGCACGGTTTCCATGCCAACGCCGAGAACATAGCCACTGCGGTCCTGCGAAAATTCCAAGCCGTCCGCTGCGCCCGACCCATCAAGCTTGAAATGCTGCCAGGTATAGCCACCGAGCACATAGCCCAGCGTATTCTGATTGAGCAGGTAGCCGGCGCGCAGGCCAACATCGAAGCCATAGGAGTTTGTCAGATCGACATCGCCACCTGCAATGCTCAACGAGGGACCGATATTGCTCAAACTCGCGTCGATGAAACCGCCGAGCAGGAAACGCTCCGAAACCATGTAGTCGTAGCCTGCGGTCAATTCACCAAACACGCCATTTCCACCAAGGCCATTGAAGCCCAGGCCCGGCACGCTGAACTTATGCACACTGGTGCCAAAGCCGCCGCCAATGCCGACGTAGGCTCCGCTCCAGTTGAAGCCGCTCGCTTCGACTGGCTGCACGACGTCGGCCGCGTGAGCGGCAGATATCAAAGCTACGAGTGACACAGCGGAAAAAAGAAAAGACTTCGCAGAAACGCGAATGAACATAGCCCAAACCCCTAATTAATAAGCCCGGAATCTTCCTAGCAAGGAGTCGGCTGATTTAGGTATGGCAAAAATGCAACAATGTTAGGCAAAGTGCCGTAACGGCACATGTTTTTGATTCCGAATTGCCTGAAAAACAGGCGCCGATATCCTTGATTTCTCAAAGGAAAAACCCGCCGGCGTAAACCGGCGGGCTGACAGGAGAAAGTTTTCCTAGGTGAGATTTCAGGCCGCGAGAACGGCTTTCGGCTCGGCCAGTTCGTAGCCGAGCGCTTCGGCGACTGCCCGGTTGGTGATCTTGCCCTTGTGGACGTTGAGGCCGTTGCGCAAATGGTGATCGTCGACCAGCGCCTTCAGGCCCTTGTCGGCAAGCTGCAGGCCGTAGTGAAGCGTCGCGTTATTGAGCGCATGGGCCGACGTGACCGGCACGGCGCCCGGCATATTGGCGACGCAATAGTGGATGACGCCATCGACCTCGTAGGTCGGATCGGCATGGGTGGTGGCATGCGAGGTCTCGAAGCAGCCGCCCTGGTCGATGGCGACGTCGACCAGGACCGAGCCTTTCTTCATGCCCGACAGCATTTCGCGCGAAACCAGCTTGGGTGCCGCAGCGCCCGGGATCAGCACGGCGCCGACGACGATGTCGGCCGAAAAGCACTCTTCTTCCAGCGCTTCGACAGTCGAGTAGCGGGTATGGACGCGACCGGTGAAGAGGTCGTCGAGCTGGCGCAATCTCGGGATCGAACGATCGATGATGGTGACATCGGCTCCAAGCCCGACCGCCATCCTGGCAGCATGCAGGCCGACGACGCCGCCGCCGAGCACGGTGACCTTGCCGGGCAGCACGCCGGGCACGCCGCCGAGCAGCACGCCGCGGCCGCCATTGGCCTTCTGCAGCGCCGTGGCTCCGGCCTGGATCGACAGACGTCCGGCGACTTCCGACATCGGCGCTAGCAGCGGCAGGCCGCCACGATCGTCGGTCACGGTCTCGTAGGCGATTGCCGTCACGCCGGACGCAAGCAGGCCCTTGGTCTGTTCCGGATCCGGGGCAAGATGAAGATAGGTGTACAGGATCTGGCCTTCGCGCAGCTGCGCCCATTCGTTGGGCTGCGGCTCCTTGACCTTGACGATCATGTCCGACTTGGCGAACACGTCGGCGGCCGTCTTGGCAATCGTGGCGCCGGCGGCGCGGTAGGCGTTGTCATCGGCGCCGATGCCGGCCCCGGCGCCGGTCTCGACCAGCACTTCGTGGCCGTGGGCGACATATTCGCGGACCGAGCCGGGGGTGAGGCCGACGCGATATTCGTGGTTCTTGATTTCCTTGGGGCAGCCGACGCGCATTTTCTTCTCCTGATCCGGCCCTTTTGGGCTCGTTCCCTGTATGGATGGAGTGAACCACGAATCGGTGTGCAGGTGTTTGCGAATGCGCTTGCGCGGATGGGCGCGTTTCGATAATTGTTGCGAAAAATAGCAGGATATTCGCAGGATTCACGAAAAATGCCGCTCGACAGGATTGATATCGCCATTCTCGAGACTCTGCAGAAGGATGGCAGGATACCCAATGCAGCACTTGCCGAGAAGGTTGGCCTGTCGCAGTCGGCCTGTTCGCGCCGGCTCGACAATCTGGAGAAATCCGGAACCATCCGCGGCTACCACGCCCGGCTTTCCAATGCAGCACTTGGCCACCAGATGACGGCGATCGTGCACATATCGCTGTCGGGACAGTTCGAGAAGACGCTGTCGGATTTCGAGGCGGCGATCAAGCGCTGCCCGAACGTGCTGTCGTGCCATCTGATGTCGGGCGAATACGACTACATCCTGCGCATCGCGGCAAAGGATCTCGTCGACTATGAGCGCATCCACAAGGAATGGCTGTCGGCGATGCCGCATGTGACCAAGATCAATTCGTCCTTTGCCTTGCGCGAAATCGTCGACCGGACCGCCATGGGCATGAAGCCGGAAATGGCCTAGGTCACCGTTACGATCCGATCCATCGGGATATCGTGCGGTTGCGGATAGATGGTCGCGATACGCTGCAGCTCATAGCCGACGCCGATGACCAGCGGCTTGAATGGCATGGCGGCCAGTGTGCGGTCGAAGAAGCCGCCACCATAGCCCAGGCGATAGTTTGACGGATCGATGCCGACGATCGGCGAGATGACGATGTCGGGCAGCACCGGATCGCCCTCGGCGGGGATCGGGATGTTCCAGATGCCTTTTTCCAGCCGATCTCCGGATTTGTAGGTACGGAAGATCAGCGGTTGCCCTTTCTCCACGACAATAGGCAGCGCTGTGCGGCCACCGCGTTCATTGATGGACGCCATCCATGGCCGTAGATCCGGCTCGCCGCGAAACGGCCAGTAAAGGCTGACCATGCGGCCGGCGATCTCGCCGATGATCGCGTCGAGGCCTTCGGCGATGCGTTGCGACATGACGGTTCGCGCGTCGGCCGAAACGGCAAGACGCGCGGCGATCAGGCGTTCGCGCTCGGCCTTGCGCCAGCGCCTAACATCGGTCCAGTCGCTTAGAGGCGCACGGAATTCCGGATCGAGTTCATGCATGAAACAGGGCGGCGAAGAATATTGCGCCGGAGCCTCATCGTCATGATCGTCGGCCATGCCTCACCTCATCGCGTGTTCGATGACGCTATACCTCGCGATACGATACAACATGTGCATTCACGACATGGAACGACGAGTCTCAGGCACCGGCGGTCTGTTGCTGCGTTGCACAAAAGTGCCTACATCTGGGGCAGGCAATATTGCCCGTCAGGGGTGAATTGAGATGAACCAGGCCAGCCTTCGTATCGTCGTTGTCGGCGCGGGTTTCGGTGGTCTCGAATTCACGCGAGCGCTTGGTGGCGCACCGGTGCGCATCACCATGATCGACAAGCGCAACCATCACCTTTTCCAGCCACTGCTCTACCAGGTGGCGACCACGGCGCTGGCGACGTCCGAGATCGCTTGGCCGGTCCGCCACCTCCTGCGCAAGCGCAAGGATGTGACGACGCTGCTTGCCAATGTTGTCGGCATCGATCGTGCCGGCAAAAAAGTCCTGCTCGATGACGGTAGCGCGGTCGCTTACGACACGCTGCTGCTCGCCACCGGTGCCCGCCACGCCTATTTCGGCCATGACGAATGGGAGTCTTTCGCGCCCGGCCTGAAGACGCTGGAGGACGCCACCACGGTTCGGCGGCGCATTCTTTTGGCCTTCGAGCAGGCCGAGCGAGAAACCGATCCCGCCAAACGCCAGGCGCTGCTGACCATTGCAATCGTCGGCGGCGGGCCGACCGGCGTTGAGCTGGCCGGCACCATCGTCGAGCTCGCGCACGACACGCTGCACGGCGAGTTTCGCAACATCGACACGCGGCAAACGCGCGTGGTGCTGATCGAAGCCGGTGACCGCATCCTTGCCAATTTCGCACCGAAACTTTCCGACTATGCCGGCAAGGCGCTCGAGCGGCTGGGCGTAACGATCGAACTCGGCCGGGCTGTTACGCGTTGCGACGCCGAGGGCGTCGTCTTCGGCGACAAGCAATTGGCGGCGAAGACGATCCTGTGGGCGGCGGGCGTTGCCGCTTCACCAGCCGCCGAATGGCTCGGCGCGGCCGCGGACCGGGCGGGCAGGGTGCTGGTCGAGCCTGATCTGAGCGTGCCTGGCAGCCCGGAGATTTTCGTCATCGGCGATGCCGCTCATGTCCTGCGGCCTGACGGGCGGCCCGTTCCCGGCGTAGCACCAGCCGCCAAGCAGCAGGGCCGGCATGTTGCCACCACCTTGAAGGCGCGGCTTGCCGGCGACACCGGCGCGCGGCCGTTCCGCTACCGGCATGACGGCGATCTCGCCACGATCGGCAAGCGCGCCGCGGTGATCGATTTCGGCTGGATCAAGCTGACCGGCTGGGCGGCCTGGTGGCTGTGGGGGATTGCTCACATCTATTTCCTGATCGGCTTTCGCAACCGGCTTGCGGTTTCGTTGAGCTGGCTATGGATCTACGCGACGGGCCAGCGCAGCGCGCGGCTGATCACCCAGGGCGACGACGACAAGGGCTGATCTTCTCCGGCTGCGTATGTTCATCCGCGCGTCATCTGTTGCTGATCGACTGATGTTTGGCGCGCGCAACTTCTTGAATGGACTTGGATGAGTTTCAGAGCGAAATTCGCTTTGGGGCAGGGCCTGTTACGTCGTCGAAGGAGAAAACATGTCGCAACTGCTCCATCCCGTATCCCGCCGCGATCTCCTTGCGGGCGCCGCCGCAGGGGCACTGATCATGCTGCATCCGTTCTCAGCCCGCGCTCAAGGTAACCAGGCGCATCTCCGGATCATGGAAACCACCGACATCCATGTGAACGTGCTGCCTTACGATTATTACGCCGACAAAGCGAACGACACGATGGGGCTGTCGCGTACGGCTTCCCTGATCGACGCCGTACGCAAGGAAGCCGTGAATTCCATGCTGATCGACAATGGCGACCTGCTGCAGGGCAATCCGATGGGCGACTACATCGCCTATGAGAAGGGCCTGAAGGACGGCGACCTGCATCCGATCATGAAAGGCATGAACCTGCTCGGCTACGAGTGCTCGACGCTCGGCAACCACGAATTCAACTACGGCCTGTCATTCCTGGACAAGGTGCTGGCCGGCGCTAATTTCCCCTTCGTCTGCGCCAATCTGATCCGCGGCACCGAGCTGGCCGCGAACCCGCGCGACGACAAACTCTACCTCAAGCCCTATGTCATCCTCGACAAGAAGATCAAGGACGGTTCGGGCGCCGAGTTGCCGATCAGGATCGGCATCATCGGCTTCGTGCCGCCGCAGATCATGGTCTGGGATCTCAAGAACCTCGAAGGCAGCGTCAAGACGCGTGACATGGTCGAGGCGGCCAAGGCCTGGGTGCCGCAGATGAAGGAAGAGGGCGCCGACATCGTCATCGCGCTCTCGCATTCCGGCATCGACGTGAAGCAGGGCGACATGATGGAGAACGCTTCGTTCTTTGTCGCCGGTGTCGATGGCATCGATGCGGTGTTCACCGGTCACCAGCATCTGGTGTTCCCCGGCAAGAAGGACTTCCAGTCGCTTGAAGGTGTCGACACGCAGAAAGGCACGCTGCAGGGCAAACCCGCCGTCATGGGTGGATTCTGGGGCTCGCATATGGGGCTGATCGACCTGATGCTGGAACGCGACGGGTCGAAATGGAAGGTCGTTTCAGCCACTTCCGAGGCGCGGCCGATCTTCGAGCGCGTCGACAACAAGAACAAGCCGACTGTCCCCGACGACAAGCGCATCATCGCGGCACTCGAGCAGGACCACCAGGCGACATTGGCGTATGTGCGGCGTCCCGTCGGCAAGACCTCCGCGCCGCTCTATTCCTATTTCGCGCTGGTCGCCGACGATCCGTCGGTGCAGGTCGTTAGCCAGGCGCAGACCTGGTACCTCAGGGATATCCTGAAGAACACGCAATGGAAGGATGTGCCGCTGCTGTCGGCGGCCGCTCCGTTCAAGGCCGGCGGGCGCAACGGCGCCGACTATTATACCGACGTGCCGGCAGGCGATATCGCTATCAAGAACGTTGCCGACCTCTACCTCTATCCCAACACCGTGCGTGCGGTCGAAATCACCGGTGCGCAGGTCAAGGAATGGCTGGAAATGTCGGCCGGCATCTTCAACCGGATCGAGCCAGGGAAGGCCGATCAGGCCCTGATCAACACCGACTTCCCATCCTACAATTTCGACGTCATCGACGGCGTCACCTACAGGATAGATCTGTCGCAGCCGCCGAAATACGATGCCAAGGGCGGGCTGGCGAACGCCGGCGCCAACCGTATCGTCGACCTGAGTTTCGATGGAAAACCAATTGATCCCAAACAAAAATTCGTCGTTGCGACCAACAATTACCGGGCCGGCGGCGGCGGCAATTTCCCCGACATCAATGCCTCGAAGATCATCTACGAAGCGCCGGACACCAATCGCGACGTCATCGTTCGCTACATCGTCAGCGAGGGCACGATCAACCCGTCGGCGGACGGCAACTGGTCGTTCGCACCATTGCCTGGAAGCAGCGCCGTGTTCGAAACCGGCGCCAGGGCGAAGGATTTCATTGCCGAGGTGAAGTTGCTGAAGATCGAGCCGGCGGGTGAGGGCGAAGCAGGATTCGCGAAATACCGCATCCTGCTTTGAAGGGTGGTTCGGGTCGGCTCGAATCCAGGCCCTATGGCGTGGATTCAGCCGGCGGCGCGAACCGCTCCTTGATGTCAGGCATGATGAGATCCAGCGCATCCGTGGAAATGCCGCCGGAATAGCCATTCGGCAGCTGCTTGATCAGTTCGGGATCGTCGAGCCCTTGCGAAAAGTCGCCGCCGGAATAAGGGCCGAGCAGGTAGACGCGGCTATCGACGCCTTGCATGCGATCGAGAAACCGGTTCGGCCAACCCCACATCCATTTCGCGATGTTGACGGGGATGAGCAAGGTGCCTTTGCGACAGGCATCTGGAACGTAGCCACTCCAGCCAAGCGCGGCATAGCGCAGGATGCATTGCGTCAGCGACGCGCGGCTTAGCGTATGCATGTCCGGTAGCGCGGCCTTGACCGCCGCAACCGGCTTGTCGCCGCCATAGACCGACAGATAGAAGCGTTCGGCAGGCGACAGCGTGGCGAGCCGTGCGGCCAGCTTTTCGCCTTCGCCCGGGTCGTTGCTCTTGACGTTGATGTTGAAGCGGTGGGCCGGGAAATGCGACAGAACCTCATCCAGCGATGGCATCATGCCGATACCCTTGCCGCGAAAGGGAAAGCTCTTGCCGCCATCCGCGGTGTAGCCATAGCCGACATCGAGCGTCTTCAACTCGGCCATGGAATGGTTGCGTGTTTCTCCCTTGCCTTCCGTGCGACAATCCAGCGTCCAGTCGTGGAAGACGGCGAACTTGCCGTCCGTCGTCGGGTGGACATCCAGTTCAAGCGCGTCAGCGCCCAGCGCGAAGGCGGCCTCCATCGAGGCAATCGTGTTTTCGAGGTAGGCATGGCGCGGCGGCAACATGCGACTGGCCGTACAGGTCTCTCCTGTCATGCCTGCGCGCAAATAGTCCTGGGCAAGGCCGCGATGGGCCAGCACCTCCGGGCTGCCGGCGGGGCGGCTCGACAACAGCGAGGTGTTGTTGACCCAGATGCCCGCCGCAGCGACAACAATGACGCCGAAGAAGATCGTCCGTTTGCGCATCAGGTGATTTCCGATTCGTCCGTCTGCGCGGTATCCTGCTTCGCGATCGGACTTTTTGACGGCGACCGCGCGGCTATGTCGAGATCATGCTCGACATAGGCTGGTCAGCGGCAATGAAATCGAAGAGTCGTCGACCTACGCCTTGTAGACGACCTGGCGCACGTCGATGTAGCTGGCGCGGAATCCGGCCTCGCAATAGTGCAGGTAGAACTCCCAGAGCTTCTTGAAGCGGTCGTCGAAACCGAGCGGGACGATCTTCTCCCATGACGCCCAGAACCGGTGGCGCCATTCGGCGAGCGTACGCGCGTAATCGTCCGGAAACACGCGCTCGCGCAGATGGGCAAGGCCGTGATCCTTGCCGAGTGCTTTCAGGATCGACGGCGTCGGCAGCATGCCGCCCGGGAAAACGTAGCGCTGGATGAAATCGGGCCTTGCGCGATACGTGTCGTAGGCGGCTTCGTTGATGGTGATGATCTGCAGGCCGGCGGTGCCGCCGGGCCTCAGGCAGGCCTTCATCTTGCCGAAAAACACAGGCCAGTATTTCTCGCCGACCGCCTCGAACATCTCGATCGAGGCGATGCGGTCATAGGTGCCGGTTTCGTCGCGATAGTCCTGCAGCTTGATGTCGACCTTGTCGGCAAGCCCGGCCTTGGCGATACGCGCCTTGGCGAAGTCGTGCTGCTCGCGGCTGATCGTCAGCCCGGTCACCCGGCAGCCGATCTCGCGTGCTGCGAATTCGGCGAAGCCGCCCCAGCCGCAGCCGATTTCCAGCACGTGGTCCTTCGGACCGATCCCTGTATCCTTCGCCAACGCACGATATTTGGCGGCCTGGGCGCTTTCCAGGTCGTTGGCACCTGTCGTGTAGAGCGCCGAGGAATAGGTCATGCTCGGATCGAGCCATTCCTTGTAGAAGGCGTTGCCGAGGTCGTAATGCGCCGAGATGTTGCGCTTCGAGCCGGTGCGCGTGTTCTGGTTGAACCAGTGGCGAATGCGCTGGACGGTATTGATCAGCCAGCTGGTGCCGCCCGCGATACGCTCGCCGACGACCGAATTGACCACGAACAGCTCCAGGAAGCTGGTCACGTCGGGGCTGTCCCAATCGCCGTCCATGTAGGATTCGGCAACGCCGATCGTGCCGCCAGAAAAGGCGCGGCCGGGCAAGCGCCAGTTCTTGAGCACCAGTTCGGCGTCCGGGCCGGGTCCCTTGCCGCCGACGAGGACGGCGCGCCCGTCCGGCATCCTGACCTTGAGCGACCCGCGTGGCAGGTTCATCGCCGCTGACAGCACCATGCGGGCCTTGGCCGGCAGGCCCTTGACGATCTCGGCAAAATTGAATTCGTCCAGCCTGACCGCGTCGCTCAATGCTGCGCCAAAATGTTCCTTGTGTGCCATCTCACGCCCCTGGATTTCCGCGGTGTCGGCGCAAATTGCCGGGCCGCGGTTCTCTTGGATCATTCGCCGGGTTCGAACGCCTTTGCCTCATCACGGGTGCTGACCGGCTGAGTGAAGGGCGGGCTCGAACGAAAAGCGCGCGCTCCTTTTCCCTGAGCTTCAGCACTTCCCAGTGAATCCCTGCGACAATCTTCCACGTCATGAGGGGGGACTTCAAGAGGCAGGCTGCAAACGGGGCTGTGCCAAGCGGGGTCGCTCTCGCTGGCGTGGATCTGCCTTTTACACAGCAAGGGCCGAACGCGCCAAAAACGCCTATGGCTGCTCCCTTGCTTGTGCGATAGATTTAGCCATGCGTTATGTAGTCGTCATTGCCGCCATCACGTTTTTCCTGATCTGGGACGGCCTATACAATCAGGGCCGGTATCTGGACTCCACGGTGAGGGGTGTCTCGCACGTCGTGCGATCCGTCACCGGCTAGCGTCCATTCGAACGACTGGCAGCCGCGACATCCTTGTCGATTGACGCCACCGTCCTGCCGTCACAAAAGACCCCAGCATTTTGATCGAGGAGGCGGGGTTGATCCGACATATCGTTTTCTTCAGCGCGCGGCGTAAAGAGGATGTCGAGGCCGTGCGCACCGGTCTGTTGGCGCTCGGCAACATCCCCCATTCCAGCCTTTTCGAGGTCACCTTGAACACCAAGGTCGATCCGCTGTCGGACGAGGTCGACGTGGTCGTCTATGCGGAGTTCGCCGATGACGTCGCGCTGGCCGCCTACAAGGCGCACCCGCTCTACGCGCAGACCACCAGCAAGGTCAAACCAATGCGCGAACTGCGTTATTCCGCCGATGTCGTGGCCAGCGGCTGATCGAGGACTGCCCCAGCTGATGTCTTTTTTTTCGGCTTCGGTGAACTGGCGGGGCGAACTGGCCGGGATTGCGATCATGTCTTGAACCTGTTTGCGGAATGATGCACATCGCGCCTGCATGACCCTAACCACAGAAGCCGGCGCTCATCCGCTCGATCATCTGGTGCTGCCGACGCAGAGCCTTGAGGTGGCGCGAGCCCGGCTCGCCGCGCTTGGCTTCGTCGTTGCCCCGACCGGCATCCATCCCTTCGGAACCGAAAACTGCTGTGTGTTCCTCGCCGATGGCGCCTATCTGGAGCCGCTGGCGATCGGTGATGAACGGGCCGCGACGCAGGCCATTGCAGAGAGCAATGTGTTCGTCACGCGCGACCGCATCTATCGCGAGAGCAACGGCGATGAGGGCTTTTCGGCGATGGTCCTTGCAACCGGCAACGTCGACGCCGACCATGCGCGCTACCTCGAAGCAGGCATCTCGGCGGGCGACATGCTGAGCTTCTCGCGCGCCTTCACGGACACGGCGGGCAAAAGCGACATCGCATCGTTCAAGCTCGCCTTCGCGGCCGGAGCCGAAGCCACGGACGCCTTCCTGTTTGCCTGCGAGCGGGTCAACGCGCCTGATGTGGACCGCACGGCTTTGCAGGCCCACGCCAACGGCGCCACCGGAATTGTCGAGATCGTTGCGGTCAGCGATGCGCCTGGAGTACAGCGTCGGCTGATTTCCGTGGCGGTGGACGCTCCGACCGCCAATGGGCATGGCGGCACGTTTCACTTGCCGAATGCAGATTTGACCGTGCTTGACCGCGCGTCTTTCACCGCGCGCTTTGGCCTGCCGGCTGGCGCGCCGACGGACCTTCGCTTCGCCGCTGTGGTCTTTTCGGTCCGGTGCGCCGATGTCACATCGAGGCTGCTTGCAGCCAATTCCATCCAACACGATATAGCGGGCAATGATATTGTCGTGCAGCCTGCGCCTGGACAGGGCGCGGCTTTCATTTTCCGGGAGATCCCATGAGCAAGCCGCAAGCGCCCAATTCGTCGGTAACCGTCGGCAATGTCGTCTTCGACAACAATGCGGCGCTGTCGCTGATCGCCGGCCCTTGCCAGTTTGAATCGCGCCAGCATGCCTTCGACATGGCCGGCGCGCTGAAGGAACTGACCGGCAAGCTCGGCATAGGCCTCGTCTACAAGACCAGCTACGACAAGGCTAACCGCACCTCACTGTCCGCGACCCGGGGTGCCGGCATGGACGCAGCCCTTCCCGTCTTCGACGAACTGCGCAAGGAATTTTCACTCCCCGTGCTGACCGATGTCCACACCGAGGAGCAGTGCGCCATCGTCGCGCCGCATGTGGACGTCCTGCAGATTCCGGCTTTCCTGTCGCGCCAGACCGACATGCTGGTCGCCGCCGCCAAAACCGGCAAGGTGATCAACGTGAAGAAGGGACAATTCCTCGCCCCTTGGGACATGAAGAACGTCGTCGCCAAGATTACCGGCTCCGGCAACGCCAATGTGCTGACCACCGAGCGCGGCGCGTCCTTTGGCTACAACACACTGGTGTCCGACATGCGTGCTCTGCCCATCATGGCCGAGATCGGCGCGCCGGTGATCTTCGACGCCACGCACTCGGTGCAGCAGCCGGGCGGGCAGGGCGGATCCTCGGGTGGTGAACGCCGCTTTGTCGAGACGCTGGCCCGCGCGGCTGTCGCTGTCGGCGTTGCCGGCGTGTTCATCGAGACCCACCAGGATCCGGATAATTCGACCTCTTCCGACGGCCCGAACATGCTGCCGTTGAAGGACATGCCGGCCCTGCTCGAGCGGCTGATGGCATTCGACCGCATCGCCAAGGGCCTCTGAAACGTCCGAGGATACTTCCGGCATCGCATCAGTTGTTCTGGCCCGACCGCCTCATGTCGATCGCGAACACCGCATAATAGTCGACGCCCGGCATCGGCGCCGTGACCGTCAGGATCCAGCGGACATTACCGTGCTGGCGCTCGTAGACCGGCGGTCCGTTGGATGGCAGCGCGTCCGCCGGGATTGCGAACGCAAAGGGGATGCCCGCGCTCGACTGCACCGAACCACGCGGGACGACGAGCTTTTCCTGGTATTTGAGTTCTTCCTTGTAGGTCGATTTGTCCTCCGCGATGGTGTTCACAATTGGTCCGCCGACGCGGTAGGTGCGAATGCAACGAAGTAGGACGGTGTAGTCGCCGCTGGGGCTGAGGTCGCGGCTGGAGCGAACCAGGCCCTCGAAGTGTCCGCCGGGTCTTGCCGGGCCGGCCTGCAGTGTCGTCGCACCGAATTTGCGCACGCGCAGCGTGTCGCGGATCGCCTTTGGCAACGCGTAGAGCCCGATCACCGCGAACACGACCGGTACGAAGACGAGCGGATTGAATTCGCGGTCGGTCACATCGAAGTTGAGCGGCAGCTCGAAATACCAGGGGATCAGGATGGCGATCAGCACCATGGCGCCGGCAAAGAAGTAGCCGCTGGACGCGTTGGCGGCATTGGCGTCGACCACCGGCGGCTGCGCCGCTGCTGGCTGCTGACTGCGCCTTCGGGCCATTGCCGCCTCCCCAAACGACTGGACGCCCCTTCAATGCCACGCCGGGCGGCGGCATGACAATGGTCCCAGGGGCGCCAGCGCTTGTGATCGGCATAAGCCGGCTGTACGCTTGCCCGGCAAATGAGCGTTTTGGCAGGAGGAAGCCATGTCTGTTGCCCGCGTCACCGAAATCACATCATCGTCGAAGAAGAGCTTTCAGGACGCCATCGAAAAGGGAATTGCGCGCGCTTCGAAAACCCTGAAGAACGTCGAAGGCGCCTGGATCCAGGATCAGAAGATCGTTGTCGAAGACGGCAAGATTGCTGCCTATCGCGTCAACATGAAGGTCACCTTCATCCTCGCGGAGTGAACCGATCGTCGCCGAAAAAAGTCGGGAACTTTCGCCCGCGCCCCTCATTGTCAAAGCATAGATCAACGACAATGAGGAGCACATCATGACAACCCAGACGGGCCACACCCAAGCCATTGCCGCTTCGCGAGTCATCGGCACTTCGGTCTACAACACCGAAGGCAAGAGCATCGGCAGCATCCAGGACGTCATGCTCGACAAGACGTCGAACGGCATCATGTTCGCGGTGATTGGTTTCGGAGGCTTCCTCGGCATCGGCGAAAAATATCATGCCATTCCGTGGGCCAGCCTCGACTATGACGAGGACAAGGGCGGCTATGTCGTGCCGTTCTCCAAGGAGCAGTTGAAGGCGGCGCCTGCCTATTCGATCAACGAACTGACCGACGCGGATGGCGAGACCGCTCGCGACGCCTCCTACGACTACTACAAGGTCACGCCTTACTGGCACTGACGGCTCAAAACCAAAATGGCCCCGTCGAGACGGGGCCATTTTGGTTTGATGTGGCAGCTATTCGCTGATGTGCACGGGGGCCATCGCCTTGGGTGGCGACTGCTGATTGTCGCACGACGTCAGGAACGCAGCCGCGATCAGGAACAAACTCACGATACCGCTCAACTGGGACATGGCGAAACTCCTCCTGTTTCGCCCCGCGCACCCACATCATAGCCGCAAGCCGGTCCGCCGTACATGACTTATGATGACAGCGATTTGCGCTTCGTGAATCGTTCGGGGCTGACGCCACGGCAATAATTGCGAGCCGGCCGATTGCCTTTTGCAGCACTTTGGCTAAGACGTGCGCGACATCAGTCAGATCAATCGAGGACATCGCAAATGACCGCCATCATCGACATTGTCGGGCGTGAAATCCTGGACAGCCGTGGAAATCCGACCGTCGAGGTCGATGTCATTCTCGAAGACGGCTCGATGGGCCGCGCGGCGGTCCCGTCGGGCGCCTCGACCGGTGCCCACGAGGCCGTCGAACTGCGCGACGGCGGCGCCCGCTATCTCGGCAAGGGCGTGCTCAAGGCCGTCGAAGCGGTGAACGGTGAGTTGTTCGAGGCGATCGGCGGCATGGAGGCCGAAAACCAGATCCATATCGACCAGACCATGATCGAGCTTGACGGCACGCCCAACAAGAGCCGGCTCGGCGCCAACGCCATTCTCGGCGTCTCCCTGGCGGTGGCCAAGGCCGCTGCCGATGCCGCCGGCCTGCCGCTCTACCGCTATGTCGGCGGCACCAAGGCGCATGTCCTGCCGGTGCCGATGATGAACATCATCAATGGCGGCGCGCATGCCGACAACCCCATCGACTTCCAGGAATTCATGATCATGCCGATCGGCGCGCCGACGCTGCGCGAAGGGGTGCGCTGGGGTTCGGAAATCTTCCACACGTTGCGCAAGAAACTGAAGGACGCCGGCCACAACACCAATGTCGGCGATGAGGGCGGCTTTGCCCCGAACCTGAAAAGCGCGCCGGTGGCGCTCGACTTCATCATGGAATCGATCGAGCAGGCCGGCTTCAAGCCGGGCGAGGAGATCGCGCTCGGCCTTGATTGCGCGGCGACCGAGTTCTTCAAGGACGGCAACTACGTCTATGAGGGCGAGAAGAAGACACGTGACCCCAAGGCCCAGGCCAAATACCTGGCCAAGCTTGCCGCCGATTATCCGATCATCTCGATCGAGGACGGCTTGGGCGAGGACGACTGGGAAGGCTGGAAGTACCTCACCGACCTGATCGGCAAGAAGACCCAGCTGGTCGGCGACGACCTGTTCGTCACCAACACCGCACGGCTGCGCGACGGCATCCGCATGGGCGTTGCCAATTCGATCCTGGTCAAGGTCAACCAGATCGGCTCGCTGACGGAAACGCTCGACGCCGTCGAAACCGCGCACAAGGCCGGCTACACCGCCGTCATGTCTCACCGCTCGGGCGAAACCGAGGATTCGACCATCGCCGATCTCGCGGTTGCCACCAATTGCGGACAGATCAAGACCGGCTCGCTGTCGCGCTCCGACCGCATGGCCAAGTACAATCAGCTGATCCGCATCGAGGAAGAGCTCGGCAAGCAGGCAAGCTATGCCGGCAAGTCGGTGGTCAAGGGTTGATCCGCAAGCATTCGGGATTCGGGATCCCGGATATCGGATGAAAGGGCGGGAGCATTCCCGCCCTTTTTCATTTCGGCTCGCCAAACCGGTCACCCGTAACCGTCCGTTAAGCACAATCGGGCGAAAAAGGTCGTGAGCCGCCTGAGTTCGCGGCCGAGAGGAATCGGGCGATGTGGACGCGTCAGCACAAGCAGAGAAACACCGGCCGGCTGATCATTCCCTCGCTCTGCGTGGCGTTCCTGGCCTATTTCGGCTTTCATGCCTATCACGGTGAATTCGGCATCTATTCGAAATATCAGCTGGAAGCCCAGACGGTTGCGCTGCAGAGCCAGCTCGATGCGATCAAGGCGCGCCGCATGGAACTCGAGCGCCGCGTTCGACTGATGCATGAAGGCACGCTGGAGAAGGACATGCTCGACGAGCAGGCGCGCAAGGCGCTCAATCTGTCCCAGGCTGATGAAATCACCATCATGTTGCCGGCGTCGGCGAAATAACCGATATCGAGTTAATCGCCAATATTTTCAATGATTTTAATCGCTTAGGCGCATGCCAGCTATGCAAATTCGGCATGGCGCAACGCTTTAACGCGTGTTAGCCTCCCTGAAATCGGTGGGGAGGAGCTGATCTCCCCAGAGCAGATTTCCTCTGCTCTAATGTCCACAAAGAGACGCCAACAGGGAGTGATGCATGGCCACCGCCGCCAGAAAAGCGCCTGCCAAATCCAAATCCGACGGCAAATCGGGGCTTTCGGCCCCCAAGCCCGCCGAATTCACCAAGGACGAAGAGCTTGCCGCTTACCGGCACATGCTGCTCATCCGCCGCTTCGAGGAAAAGGCCGGCCAGCTTTACGGCATGGGCTTCATCGGCGGCTTCTGCCATCTCTATATCGGCCAGGAAGCGGTCGTCACCGGCATGAAGATGGCGCTGATCGACGGCGATCAGATGATCACCGCCTATCGCGACCACGGTCACATGCTGGCGATGGAGCTGTCGCCGCGTGGCGTCATGGCCGAGCTGACCGGGCGTCGCGGCGGCTTGTCACGGGGCAAGGGCGGCTCCATGCATATGTTCTCCAAGGAAAAGCACTTTTACGGCGGCCACGGCATCGTCGGCGCGCAGGTGTCGCTCGGCACGGGCTTGGCCTTCGCCAACCGCTACCGCGACAACAACAATGTCTCGCTGACCTATTTCGGCGACGGTGCGGCCAACCAGGGCCAGGTCTATGAAAGCTTCAACATGGCCTCGCTGTGGAAGCTGCCGGTGATCTACATTATCGAGAACAACCGCTATGCCATGGGCACCTCGGTCTCGCGCTCGTCGGCCGAGACGGACTTTTCGCATCGCGGCGCCTCGTTCAAGATTCCCGGCATCCAGGTCGACGGCATGGATGTCCGCGCCGTCAAGGCGGCGGGCGACCTGGCCACCGAATGGTGCCGTGCCGGCAACGGCCCATTGATCCTCGAAATGCAGACCTATCGCTATCGCGGCCACTCGATGTCCGATCCGGCGAAGTATCGCTCCAAGGAAGAAGTGCAGAAGATGCGCTCCGAGCATGACCCGATCGAACAGGTCAAGGCGCGGCTGATCGAGAAGAAGTGGGCGACCGAGGACGAACTCAAGACCATCGACAAGGAGGTCCGCGACATCGTCGCCGACGCCGCCGAATTTGCCCAGAACGACGCGGAGCCGGATCCGTCCGAGCTCTGGACCAATATCGTATTGTAACGGGAGGGCAAGGACATGCCGATCGAAATTCTCATGCCCGCTCTCTCGCCGACCATGGAAGAGGGCAATCTTTCCAAGTGGTTGAAGAACGAGGGCGACAAGGTCGTCGCCGGCGACGTCATCGCCGAGATCGAGACCGACAAGGCGACGATGGAAGTCGAAGCCGTTGACGAAGGCACGCTGGGCAAGATCCTGATCGCTGCCGGCACCGAAGGCGTCAAGGTCAACACACCCATCGCCGTGCTGTTGCAGGACGGCGAAAGTGCCGGTGATATCGGCAAGGCCGCGGCTTCCGCCAAGGTGGAAGCACCCGCAAAGGCAGAGGCTCCAGCCGCCGCCGAGGACAAGGCGGAGGCCACAAAGCCGGCTGCCGCGCCGGTGGCTGCTGCTCCAAAGACGGAAATCGCCGCCGATCCGGACATTCCGGCCGGCACGGAGATGGTCTCGACCACGGTGCGTGAAGCGCTGCGTGACGCGATGGCCGAGGAAATGCGCCGCGATGGCGATGTCTTCGTCATGGGCGAGGAGGTCGCCGAATACCAGGGCGCCTACAAGATCACACAAGGGTTGCTGCAGGAGTTCGGGCCGCGGCGCGTCGTCGACACGCCGATCACCGAGCATGGCTTTGCCGGCGTTGGCGTTGGTGCTGCGATGGCTGGCCTGAAGCCGATCGTCGAGTTCATGACCTTCAACTTCGCCATGCAGGCGATCGACCAGATCATCAACTCCGCCGCCAAGACGCTCTATATGTCGGGCGGCCAGATGGGCGCGCCGATCGTGTTCCGGGGACCGAACGGCGCCGCCGCCCGGGTCGCTGCCCAGCACTCGCAGTGCTATGCCGCCTGGTATAGCCACATTCCGGGCCTGAAAGTGGTGATGCCTTACACCGCCGCCGACGCCAAGGGCTTGCTGAAGGCGGCGATCCGCGATCCGAACCCGGTAATCTTCCTCGAGAACGAAATCCTTTACGGCCAGTCCTTCGACGTGCCGAAGCTCGATGACTTCGTGCTGCCGATCGGCAAGGCGCGCATCCACAAGACCGGCAAGGACGTCACCATCGTGTCCTTCGGCATCGGCATGACCTATGCGGTCAAGGCTGAAGCCGAGTTGCGCGGCATGGGCATCGACGTCGAGATCATCGATCTCAGGACCATCCGCCCGCTCGACCTCGATACCATCGTCGCCTCGGTCAAGAAGACCAACCGGCTGATCGTTGTCGAAGAGGGATATCCGCAGAGCTCGGTCGGCGACCATATCGCCAACCAGGTGTCGCAGCGCGCCTTCGATTTCCTCGACGCGCCGGTCATCACCATTGCCGGCAAGGACGTCCCTATGCCCTATGCGGCCAACCTCGAGAAACTAGCTTTGCCGAATGTCGGCGAGGTCATCGAGGCGGTCAAAGCCGTCACGTATCGCTGAACCGGGCGGGAGGACAAAATGCCAATCAACATCACCATGCCGGCCCTGTCGCCCACAATGGAAGAGGGCAATCTGTCCAAGTGGCTCGTCAAGGAGGGCGACAAGGTTTCGCCCGGCGATGTCATCGCCGAGATCGAGACGGACAAGGCAACGATGGAAGTCGAAGCTGTCGATGAGGGCACGGTTGCAAAGCTCGTCGTTCCCGCCGGAACCGAAGGCGTCAAGGTCAATGCGTTGATCGCCGTGCTTGCCGCCGAAGGCGAGGATGCCGGCGCTGCCGCGAAAAGCGGTGGTGCTGCCGCACCAGCGAAAGCCGAGGCTCCGAAAGCGGATGCGCCGAAGGCGGAAGCACCAAAGGCTGAGGCACCAAAGGCCGAGCCTGCCGCAGCCGCACCCAAGGCAGAGGCGGCTCCGGTTGCCAACGGCCACGCGGCTGGCGAGCGCACCTTCGCCTCGCCGCTTGCGCGCCGCATCGCCAGGGAAGCTGGCGTCGATGTCTCTGCTGTGACCGGCACCGGCCCGCATGGCCGGGTGGTGAAGGCCGATGTCGACGCGGCGATTGCCGGTGGCGGTGCCAAGCCTGCCGCCAAGGCCGCGCCCGCTGGCGCGCCAGTGGCTCCGTCTGCTGCCGCCCCTGCGGTCAAGGCGATGTCGGACGATCAGGTGCTGAAGCTGTTCGAGGCGGGCTCCTACGACCTCGTGCCGCATGACAATATGCGCAAGACCATCGCGCGCCGGCTGGTCGAGGCCAAGACCACCATCCCGCATTTCTACCTGACGCTTGACTGTGAACTCGATGCACTGCTGGCGCTGCGCACGCAGATCAATGCGGCAGCGCCAGTGAAGAAGACCGACAAGGGTGATGCACCCGCCTACAAGCTGTCGGTCAACGACATGGTGATCAAGGCGATGGCGCTGGCGCTGAAGGCGGTGCCCGATGCCAATGCGTCATGGACCGAAACCGCCATGGTCAAGCACAAGCATGCCGATGTCGGTGTCGCGGTGTCGATCCCCGGCGGCCTGATCACGCCGATCATTCGGCATGCCGATGAAAAGACGCTGTCCACCATCTCCAACGAGATGAAGGATCTGGCCAGCCGCGCCCGCAGCCGCAAGCTGAAGCCGGAAGAGTATCAGGGCGGCACCACGGCGGTGTCCAATCTCGGCATGTTCGGCATCAAGGATTTTGCCGCAGTCATCAACCCGCCGCATGCCACCATCCTGGCGGTCGGTGCCGGCGAGGAGCGGGCAGTGGTCAAGAACGGCGAGATCAAGATCGCCACCGTGATGTCGGTGACGCTGTCGACCGACCACCGCGCCGTCGACGGTGCGCTGGGCGCCGAATTGCTGGTCGCCTTCAAGCGGCTGATCGAGAACCCGATGGGCATGCTGGTTTAGGACGGGAGAGGGCGGTGCGGATGGTCTTCACCAGCCTCTTCGCTTTCATTCTTTCCGGATTCGCCGGCGGCCTCGTCGCTCAATTGCTGGCGGTCGAAACCGATGCGCAGGAAGAATACATTCTCGTGTTCATGGCGTCCGCGCTTGTCACCATTTGCGTGACGATCGTGTTTTTCATTGCACAGCTCTTTTCGAACGCACCGGCGATCATCGACTGGCTGGCCCTTTGCGCGATTGTCCTGTTCGTGCTGATCGGACTCGGCTTGATCGGCTGGACGTTCTTCCAGCCGATCGGCAAGCGCCAGTGGGGAGGTGACATGCCAATCATCGCCGGCCTGGTTTTGCCGAACCTGGCCACTGTGCTGGTTCACTGGCTGTTCGTGCGCTGGCGGGTGGGACGCGGTTTGATCAACGCACGGGTGGGCGCATGAAGACGGTTCTTTGTTACGGCGACTCGCTGACCTGGGGCTACAATGCCGAAGGCGGCCGCCATGCGCTGGAAGACCGCTGGCCGAGCGTGCTGCAAGCAGCGTTAGGCGCCGGCGTGCAAGTGATTGCCGATGGCCTCAACGGCCGCACCACGGCCTTCGACGATCATCTGGCCGGTGCTGATCGCAACGGCGCCAGGCTGCTGCCGACGGTCCTGACGACGCATGCGCCGATCGACCTGATTGTCATCATGCTCGGCGCCAACGACATGAAGCCGTGGATCCACGGCAATCCGGTCGCGGCCAAGCAAGGCATCCAGCGGTTGATCGACATCGTGCGTGGTCACGACTACCCGTTCGACTGGCCGGCGCCGCAGATCCTGATCGTTGCGCCGCCTGTAGTCAGCCGCACCGAAAATGCCGACTTCAAGGAAATGTTCGCCGGTGGCGATGACGCCTCGAAGTTTTTGGCACCGCAATATGCCGCGCTCGCCGACGAAGCCGGCTGTGGCTTCTTCGACGCCGGCAGCGTGGCCCAAACCACACCGCTCGATGGCGTTCACCTCGATGCCGAAAACACGCGAGAAATCGGCAAGGCGCTGACGCCGATCGTGCGCGTCATGCTGGAATTGTGAAGGAGAAATACCGTGGCTGAGAACTACGACGTCATTATCATCGGCTCCGGCCCTGGCGGCTATGTCACCGCGGTGCGTTCCGCACAGCTTGGCTTCAAGACGGCGATCGTCGAGCGCGAGCATCTCGGCGGCATCTGCCTCAACTGGGGCTGCATCCCGACCAAGGCGCTGCTGCGCTCGGCCGAGATCATGCACTATTCGGATCACCTGAAGGACTACGGGCTGAAGCTCGACGGCAAGGTCAGCGTCGACACGTCGGCGGTGGTCGACCGATCGCGAAAAGTCTCGTTGCGGCTCAATGGCGGTGTTGCCTTCCTGATGAAGAAGAACAAGGTCGACGTCATCTGGGGCGAGGCCAAGCTCTCGAAACCCGGCGAAATCGTCGTGTCAAAGACGGCCAAGAAGCCGATGGAGCCGCAGCCGCCGGTGCCGAAAGGCGTCAAGGGCGAGGGCACCTACACCGCCAAGCACATCATCCTGGCGACGGGAGCGCGGCCGCGCGCGCTGCCCGGCATCGAGCCGGATGGCAAGCTGATCTGGACCTATTTCGAGGCGATGGTGCCGCCGGAAATGCCGAAGTCGCTGCTGGTGATGGGTTCGGGCGCCATCGGCATCGAATTCGCATCCTTCTATCGCACCATGGGCGCCGACGTGACGGTGGTCGAGCTGTTGCCTGCGGTGATGCCGGTCGAGGACGCCGAAGTCTCGAAATTCGCGCAGAAGCAGTTCGAGAAGCAAGGCATGAAGATCATCCTCGAAGCAAAGGTGACCAAGGTGGAGAAGGGTGCCAACTCGGTCACCGCACATGTTGAGATGAAGGACGGCAAGGTCGAGAAGATCACCGCCGACCGCATGATCTCGGCCGTCGGCGTGCAGGGCAACATCGAGAATCTCGGGCTGGAAGCGCTCGGCGTGAAGACCGAACGCGGCTGCATCGTCATCGACGGCTACGGTAAGACAAATGTACCCGGCATTTACGCCATCGGCGACGTCGCCGGCCCGCCGATGCTCGCCCACAAGGCCGAGCATGAGGGCGTGGTGTGCGTCGAAAAAATCGCCAATTTCCCCGGCGTGCACGCCACTGACAAGCTCAAGATCCCCGGCTGCACCTATTGCAATCCGCAGGTCGCGTCCGTTGGCCTGACGGAAGCGAAGGCCAAGGCAGAGGGCAAGGACATCCGCGTCGGGCGCTTCCAGTTCGCCGCCAATGGCAAGGCCATCGCGCTCGGTGAGGACCAGGGCTTCATCAAGACCATCTTCGACAAGAAGACCGGCCAACTGCTCGGCGCCCACATGGTCGGCGCCGAAGTGACCGAACTGATCCAGGGTTTTGTCGTGGCGATGAACCTGGAGACGACCGAGGAAGAACTGATGCACACCATTTTCCCGCACCCGACGCTGTCGGAGATGATGAAGGAAAGCGTGCTCGACGCCTATGGCCGCGCGCTCAACGCGTGATAAATTGAAAGCGCTGGTACAGATGGAACCCGGCGGCAAGGTACTTAGTTTGCGGATGCATTTTCATCCATCACACAAGGAGAAGGCATATGCACCTGAATGGCGTCGGCTGGATTGCAGCCATCATCATCGGCGGCCTGGCAGGCTGGCTCGCCGAAATGGTCATGAAGAGCAACACCGGCATCTTCATGAACATTGTTTTGGGTATCGTCGGCGCGGTCGTGCTGAACGCCATCCTCCAGGCACTCAACATCGGTGTGTTCGGTATCGGCTGGACCGCCTATCTGATCACCGGCTTTATCGGAGCCTGCCTGCTGATCTGGGCGGGGCGTCTGGTGCGCCGTTAACATCACTGAAGAGCTGCTATGCGAAAAAGGCTGTTGCGGCATGCGCCGTCGCGGCCTTTTTCTTTGCGTTAAAAAGTCTTAGATGAAGTTATGACAGCGAACGCCTGACTGGCGGTCGCGAATGAACCAGGTTTCCCGATGGTCACTGTCCTCGATACGATCGCCAACGCTCCGCGCTTGCGGCATCCGGAAAAGGCGCACAAGCCTGATCAGGATGTGCTGCGCAAGCCCGACTGGATTCGCGTCAAGGCGCCGATGTCGAAGGGCTATGCCGAAACGCGCGAAATCGTCAAATCGCACAAGCTGGTGACGGTCTGCGAAGAGGCCGGCTGCCCCAACATCGGCGAGTGCTGGGAAAAGAAGCACGCCACCTTCATGATCATGGGCGAGATCTGCACGCGCGCCTGCGCGTTTTGCAACGTCGCCACCGGCATTCCGACAGCTCTTGATGCCGATGAGCCGGCCCGCGTCGCGCACGCCGTCAAGCAGATGGGCCTGACCCATGTCGTCATCACCTCGGTCGACCGCGACGATCTCGCCGATGGCGGTGCACAGCATTTCGCCGAGGTCATCCGCGCCATCCGCGCGGCAACGCCGTTGACGACGATCGAAATCCTGACGCCCGATTTCCTGCGCAAGGACGGCGCGCTGGAGATCGTCGTGGCGGCCAAACCCGACGTCTTCAACCATAATCTCGAAACCGTGCCGTCGAACTATCTGACGGTTCGTCCAGGTGCCCGCTATTTCCATTCGATCCGGCTGTTGCAGCGGGTCAAGGAGCTCGACCCGTCGATCTTCACCAAGTCCGGCATCATGGTGGGTCTGGGCGAAGAGCGGAATGAAATCCTGCAGCTGATGGACGATCTGCGGTCGGCCAATGTCGACTTCATGACCATCGGCCAGTATTTGCAGCCGTCGAAGAAGCACCATCCGGTGATCCGTTTCGTCACCCCGGAGGAATTCAAGTCCTTCGAGACGATCGGCCGGACCAAGGGTTTCCTGCTGGTGGCGTCGAGCCCGCTGACGCGCTCGTCGCATCATGCCGGCGACGATTTCGCCCGGTTGCGGGCGGCACGGGAAGCCCAGCTCAAGAAATCAGCTTAATCAGCTGGTTTCATGCCGAAATTCGAAGCCACCCGCCGCGTATCCCACACCCCGGAGCAGATGTTCGCGCTGGTCGCCGACATCGAATCCTATCCGCAATTCCTGCCGCTTTGCGAAGCGCTGACGGTTCGTTCGCGCAAGGAGCGCGACGGACGCACGGTTCTCCTTGCCGACATGAGCATCGGCTACAAGGCGATCCGCGAAACCTTCACGACGCAGGTGCTGCTGAAGCCTGACGAGAACACCATCGACGTGAAATACATCGACGGCCCGTTCAAATATCTGAGCAATGTCTGGCGTTTCGAACCGGACGGCGCCGGCTGTGCCGTCCGCTTCTTCATCGACTACGAGTTCAAGAGCCGTATTCTCGGCGCGGTGATGGGCACCATGTTCGACCGCGCCTTCCGCATGTTCGCCGAGGCTTTCGAAAAGCGCGCGGATGTCATTTACGGCGCAAAACCGGCTTGAGGCCTCCGGGGTCACCACGCAAGGTGCTCCGAGGGTGCAATATCCCAAGCGAACCAAAAACCCAGGGCTATAGGTTTCCGCCTTACCCCAGATCGCGACAATCCATAGGATTGATGATTGGCCGAAATTAGAACGTCGAGGTGAATCCCATGCTTTTCTGGATAGCGAGTGGGGTTGGATTGGCGATCGCCTATCTCTTCGGTTCTACGCCCACGGGCTATCTGGCGGGGAAACTGCTCAAGGGCATTGATATCCGAGAGCATGGCTCCAAATCCACTGGCGCAACGAACGTGTTGCGGACCCTTGGGAAATGGCCTGCGTTGGTGGTCCTGCTTGTGGATGTGCTGAAAGGTGCAGCGGCGATCATCTTTGCCAGCTGGTTTTATCCCTGGTTCTCCACGTTGCCGTTCGTCACGCCGCCAACTGCGTTTGATCTGCAAACCTGGCTGCCCTGGGCTGTTTGCCTGGCCGGACTTGCCGTGTTGTTGGGGCACGGCCGTTCGATCTGGTTGAATTTTACAGGCGGCAAATCCGCTGCGGCGGGGCTCGGCGTGTTGCTGGCGCTGTCCTGGCCGGTGGGTGTAGGTGCCGCAGCGGTTTTTGGCGCTGTGCTGGCCGTTTTTCGAATTGTTTCCTTGGGTTCGATGCTGGCGGCGTTGACTGCGATCGCCCTCATCTGCGATTTGGAGCAACCATTACCCTATCGATTGCTGGTGATCGCAGGCAGCATTTACGTGATTGTGCGCCATCGCGCCAACATTCAGCGGCTGCTGGCTGGGACGGAGCCACGCCTGGGGCAAGGCAGCCCGGCATCGAAAGCAGAATCGCAAATTTAGCCTACCAACTGGCCAAACCCACGTCTGTGAGCGCGCGCAAGCCGAGTTCCAGCGCATGCCTGACCGTTTCGCGGCGAATGAAATCGCGGCCCCCGTCTGTAAAAAGCTGGCGCTCGGCGACAACCGGTCGGTCCGCCAGCGCAACCCCGAACCAGACCAGCCCGATCGGTTTTTCCGCCGAACCGCCGCCTGGCCCGGCAATGCCGGTGACAGCCAGGGTCAGCCCGGCGCGCGAACGGGCAAGCGCGCCTGTTGCCATTTCAGTCGCCGTCTCGCGCGAAACCGCGCCGTGCGCCTCGAGCGTGGCGGCGGAAACACCGAGCATGTCCACCTTGGCTTCGTTGGAATAGGTGATGAAGCCGCGATCGACCACAGCGGAGGAACCGGCGATGTCGGTCAGCGCGGCGATGATCATACCGCCGGTGCAGCTTTCCGCCGTCGCCAGCATGACGCCGCGCTTCTGGCAGGCTTGCAGCAGGGCATTTGCCAGCTCGTTGTTGCTCATTCCGGCACCTCGCCGGGAAAGACCACGCTGGCGGTGGCGATCGCCGCAATGCCTTCCTCGCGCCCGACAAAGCCGAGCTTCTCATTGGTTGTCGCCTTGATCGAGATGCGGTCCGGTGAAATTGCCAGCATCTGCGAAAGGGCTGCGGTCATCGCCTCGCGATGCGGGCCGACGCGCGGCGCCTCGCAGATCAGCGTGATATCGGCATTGGCGATCCGTCCGCCGCGCTCGCGCACCAGCCTTGCCGCATGCTCGACGAAGATCCGGGAAGCAGCGCCTTTCCACTGCGGGTCGGACGGCGGAAAATGCGTGCCGATGTCGCCGGCGCCGCAAGTCGCCAGCAGCGCATCGGTCAGGGCGTGCAGGCCGACATCGGCGTCGGAATGGCCGGACAGTTTCTTGTCATGCGCAATGGCGACGCCACACAGGGTGACATGGTCGCCGGGTTCGAAGGCGTGGACGTCGTAGCCATTGCCGGTACGGATGTCGGGGAAGCGAACACGTTCGCCGGAAAGCCGCTGGTCCGCCATCGCAATATCCCGTGCCCAGGTGAGTTTGATATTGTCCGGCGAGCCCGGAACGATCTTTACCGGAATATGCGCCCATTCGGCGATCGCCGCGTCGTCGGTAAAATCCATTTTTCCCAGATGATGGGCTTTCTCATGCGCGGCAAGGATAGGCCAGAATGGAAAGCCCTGTGGCGTTTGCGCCGCGTGGAGCCCGCTGCGCGAAACGGTTTCGCCAACCACGCCAGAGGCTGACTCGCGCTTCAGCGTGTCGGCGACGGGCAAAGCGGGCAACGCGCCCTCGCGCTCGCCGATTGCGGCGATGGTGCGGTCGATCAACTCCGCATCGACGAACGGACGCACGGCGTCGTGGATCAGAACCTGCGCCGGAGCGTGGCCTCTCAGCGCAAGCAATCCGAGCCGGACAGACTCCTGCCTGGTCGCCCCACCCATGACAGCGGTGACGCGCTCGGCATTGGCGCCCGCCGCCTGCCGGAACAGCTCGTGGTCGTCGGCATGGATGGCGACGACAATCTCGCTGGTCCGCGGGTGGGCAAGAAAAATTTCCAGCGTGTGCGCGATGACGGCAAAGCCGCCAATGTGTTGATATTGCTTCGGCCCGTTGGCCTGTCCGGCGCGCGCGCCACGGCCGGCCGCAACGATCACCACCGCGACCTTGCCATCCGCACTCGAAACGTGATTTTCACTTGCGTCAGTCATTGCAGATTGGTCCTAGCGCACGATCCCGAAAAGTGTAATCGGTTTTCGGAAAGATCATGCGCTAACTATGAAATTCCAAAGCGTCCTTAGCGCCTCCTGAAGGACGCGCGGCGCTTTGGTCACAGCCAATCCCGAAGGCCAGCATTTTCCCAATTGCGCCTTAATGTGGCGTCATTCCGCGTTGCACATTGCGGCGGTTCTGGCTAGAGAATGTGCAACGAATGAACATGCTTGGTTTTTGTGCATGGTTAACTTGACCAAATTGGCCGCGCCGCTCGATGTCGGTGGTGTGGGAATCCGCAATCGCGTGTTCCTCGCACCGATGTCGGGAATTACCGACGAGCCGTTCCGGCAGCGCGCCCACGCGCACGGCGCGGGCCTGGTCGTGTCCGAAATGGTGGCCAGCGGCGAGCTTGCCAAGGGCAGGGCCGGTTTCAACCTGCGCATACGCCACTCCGGCCTGCCGGTCCATATGGTCCAGCTTGCCGGCCGCGAGGCGGCGCACATGGCCGAAGGCGCGCGAATCGCCGCCGGCGAGGGCGCCGACATCATCGACATCAACATGGGCTGCCCGGCCAAGAAGGTCACTGGTGGCTATGCCGGCTCGGCATTGATGCTGGATCTCGACCATGCACTGTCGCTGATCGACGCCGTTGTCGGCGCGGTCGAGGTGCCGGTGACGGTCAAGATGCGGCTGGGCTGGGACGAAGGCGCGCTCAACGCGCCGATGCTGGCGCGCCGCGCCGAACAGGCAGGCGTCAGGATGGTGACCGTGCACGGCCGCACGCGCTGCCAGTTCTATCAAGGCAAGGCCGACTGGCGCGCCATCGCCCGCGTCAAAGAAGCCGTGTCCATCCCGGTCGTCGCCAACGGCGACGTGTCTTCGCCAGCAGAAGCGGCTGCTATCCTCGATCAGTCGGGTGCAGACGCTGTGATGATCGGCCGCGCGCATTATGGCGCGCCCTGGATCGCGGGCGGCATTGCGGCGGCAGCGACAGGCGAAACAACGCCAAATCTCCCACAGGGCTCGACGGTGCTGACTGACTACATCGTGGCGCACTATGAGGACATGCTCGCGCTCTACGGTGTCGAGAGCGGTCTGCGCCAGGCGCGCAAGCACCTCGGCTGGTATCTCGATCGTCATGCCGGCGGTCTCGCAGACGACAGCCGAAAGGCCATACTGACCGCATTCGAGCCCGCACGCGTCATTGCCTTGCTGCGCGATGTGTTTTCGCGCGATCCGCAACCTTTGAACCTGCGGAGCGCCGCATGAACGCCGCCGCTGGCCAGGGCGCTGAAATGGCGGATGCCGCCCAGATCGTGCTCAACACCATCCGCCGCCCGGTGATCATGATCAGCGAGCAAGGGTTCATCACCTACGCCAACGCCGACGCGGAAGACTTCTTTCGCTCGAGCGCGACGATGCTGGCGCGCAACACGCTGTCCAAGCTCATTCCCTTCGGCAGCCCGCTGCTGACGCTGGTCGATCAGGTGCGCGAGCGTCGGGCCCCGGTCAACGAGTACCGCGTCGACGTGTCGTCGCCGCGCCTGGGCATCGAGAAGGTCGTCGATCTCTACGTCGCCCCGGTGCCGGAATATCCGGGCTCCGTCGTGGTGATGTTCCAGGAACGGTCGATGGCCGACAAGATCGACCGGCAGATGACGCATCGCGGCGCGGCACGCTCGGTCACCGGCCTGGCGGCGATGCTTGCCCATGAGATCAAGAACCCGCTCTCCGGCATCCGTGGTGCCGCCCAGTTGCTCGAACTGTCGGCTTCCGACGAGGATCGCGCGCTGACGCGGCTGATCACCGACGAGACGGACCGCATCGTGTCGCTGGTCGACCGCATGGAGGTGTTTTCCGACGAGCGGCCGATCGATCGCTATCCCGTCAACATCCATGTCGTGCTCGACCATGTGAAGGCCATCGCCAAAAACGGTTTTTCCAAGAGAATCAAGATAATGGAGGATTATGATCCTTCATTGCCTCCGGTGTTTGCCAACCGTGACCAGCTCATCCAGGTGTTCCTCAACCTGGTCAAGAACGCCGCCGAGGCAATCGGCAGCGACCCACAGGGCGAGATCGTGCTGTCGACCGCCTTCCGGCCCGGCATCCGCGTTTCCGTGCCGGGTACGCAGGATCGCGTATCGCTGCCGCTGGAATTCTGCGTGCGCGACAATGGCTCCGGCGTCTCGGAAGATATTTTGCCGATCCTGTTCGATCCGTTCATCACCACCAAGCCGAACGGCTCCGGATTGGGTCTTGCGTTGGTCGCCAAGATCGTTGGCGAGCATGGCGGCATCATCGAATGCGAATCGACGCCGCGTGGGACCACATTCCGCATCCTGATGCCGGCCTGGAAAGAAGCACCATACGGCGCCGATGAAGACGGTGAAGGAGACCGCAAATGACTGTTCGCGGCAATATTCTCGTCGCCGACGACGATGCGGCGATCCGCACCGTTCTCAACCAGGCGCTTTCGCGCGTCGGTCACGAGGTGCGCGTCACCTCCAACGCTTCGACGCTGTGGCGCTGGGTGGCGGCGGGCGAGGGCGATCTGGTCATCACCGATGTGGTGATGCCGGACGAAAACGCCTTCGACATGCTGCCGCGCATCAAGAAGGCGCGGCCTGAACTGCCGGTCATCGTCATGAGCGCCCAGAACACCTTCATGACGGCGATCCGCGCATCCGAAACCGGCGCCTATGAATATCTGCCGAAGCCGTTCGACCTGACCGAACTGCTCAGCATCGTCAACCGGGCGCTTTCCGAGCCGCGGCGGCCGAAGATCGATGCGCGGCCGGAAGAGCAGCCCGACGCAATGCCGCTGGTCGGCCGCTCGGCCGCCATGCAGGACATCTACCGCATGCTGGCGCGCATGATGCAGACCGACCTGACGGTGATGATCTCGGGCGAATCCGGCACCGGCAAGGAGTTGGTGGCGCGCGCTTTGCATGAATATGGCCGCCGTCGCGGCGGCCCGTTCGTTGCCATCAACATGGCGGCGATCCCGCGCGATCTGATCGAATCGGAACTGTTCGGCCACGAGAAGGGCGCCTTCACCGGCGCGCAGAATCGCTCGACAGGGCGTTTCGAACAGGCCGAAGGCGGTACATTGTTCCTCGACGAGATCGGCGACATGCCGATGGAGGCGCAGACGCGCCTGCTACGTGTGTTGCAGCAGGGCGAATACACCACGGTTGGCGGACGAACGCCGATCAAGACCGATGTGCGCATCGTCGCCGCCACCAACAAGGATCTGCGCACGCTGATCAACCAGGGGCTCTTCCGCGAGGATCTGTTCTATCGCCTCAACGTCGTGCCGCTCAGGTTGCCCGCGCTGCGCGAGCGCTCCGAGGACGTGCCGGACCTCGTCCGCCACTTCTTCAAACTCGGCGAGATGGAAGGCCTGCAGACCAAACGCATCTCGTCCGGCGGCATCGAACTGATGAAGCGCTATCCATGGCCGGGCAATGTGCGCGAACTGGAAAACCTCGTTCGCAGGCTCGCCGCACTCTATTCGCAGGACGAGATTTCCGCCGAGATCATCGAGGCCGAGCTCAAAACCGGCGAACGCCCGGTGGTGCCGGGCGGCGGCAATCTCATTCCCGACGACCTGTCGATCGGCCAGGCTGTGGAGCACTTCCTGCAGCGCTATTTCGCCTCGTTTGCCGGCGATTTGCCACCCGCCGGACTTTATCAGCGCATCCTGTCCGAGGTCGAATATCCGCTCGTCCTGGCCTCGATGACGGCAACTCGCGGCAACCAGATCAAGGCGGCGGAATTGTTGGGCTTAAACCGCAACACGCTGCGCAAGAAGATTCGCGAACTCGGCGTCAACGTCTACAAATCATCGCGGCAGGGCTGAGCCTGATCTGAAGGTCGGGCTCTTTTCGGGGGACGGCTCGCGAAAGATTTCCGTCTCGGTCACACTTGTTGCATAATCGCCACAATGCGTTGCATACATCCGACGCAATCATGGCTCTAGACGGCGACATGGCTCCGCAGGCACCGACAACAAACCAACCGCTTTTCAGCGAACCCGGCACGCGTGACGGGCGCCGGCTGCTGGCGCTGCCCGGCGTGGTCGCGGTTGTGGGCGCCCTGGTGACGGCGGCGATCTCGTTCACCATCCTTGTCGGCGCGACGCCGATCACGCCCAACGAATCGACCACGCTGGCGCTGATTGCCCTCAACGCGGCTTTCGTTCTGTTTCTCATCGCGCTGGTCGGACGTGAAGTGCACCGCATCCTCATGGCGCGCCGGCACGGCAAGGCCGCCTCGCGGCTGCACGTGCGCATCGTCGCCATGTTCGCTCTGGTCGCCGCCATTCCCGCCATCATGGTGGCCATCATCGCCTCGATCACGCTCGACATCGGTCTCGACCGCTGGTTCGAGATCCGCACCAAGACGATCGTCAATTCGTCGCTGTCGATCGCCGACGCCTATGTCCAGGAAAATGCCCGCAACCTCCAGGGCACGACACTGTCGATGGCCTATGATCTCGATGCGTCCCGCACGCTCTACGGCCTTGATCGCACTGGCTTTCTCGACCTGATGAACAAGGAAGCCGTAGGCCGGTCGCTGGCCCATGCGGCGCTGATCAAGCCGGACGGCTCTTTCGTCATGAGCGCCAAGACCGATACGGATTTCGCCATGCCCGAGCCACCGGAAGGCGCCGTGTCCAGCGCTTCCGATGGCAAGCCGGTGCTGATCGAGCCGAAAACGCGCAACATCATGGGCGCCATCGTCAAGCTGCGCGAGATCGAAGGGCTCTATCTCTACACCATTCGCCTCGTCGATCCCGAAGTGATCAAGGCGCGGCAGATCGTCAGGTCCAACACCGACGAATATCGTGGTCTGGAAGACAACCGCCGCACCTCGCAGGTGGCCTTCGCGCTGCCCTATCTGTCGCTGACGCTGATCATCATCCTGTCCGCCATCTGGACCGGCATTGCGGTTGCCGACCGTCTTGTGCGGCCCATTCGCCAGCTTATCGGCGCCGCCGACGAGGTGGCGACCGGCAATCTCGACGTTGCGGTTCCCGTCAGGCCTTCGGACGGCGATGTCGCTTCGCTCGGCGACACGTTCAACAAGATGCTTCTGGAACTGAAATCACAGCGCAACGAAATCCTGTCGGCCAAGGACCTGATCGACGAACGGCGCCGCTTCTCGGAAGCCGTGCTTGCCGGCGTCACCGCAGGCGTCATCGGCGTCGATCCCTACGGCATCGTTACTATCGTCAACCGCTCGGCCGAGGCGATGCTGGCCATCTCCGCCAGCGCGGCGCTTGGGCAGAACCTCTCCGCCGTGCTGCCGCATGTCGGCCGCGTCTTCGAGATCGGCCGCAAGTCCGGCAAGCCTGTCTATCGTGAGCAGGTGACCTTCTATCGCGCCGGCGCCGAGCGGACCTTCAACGTGCAGATCACCATCGAGGCTGGCGACGACGGCTCGGAGGAAAAATCCTATGTCGTGACGGTCGACGACATCACCGATCTGGTTCAGGCGCAGCGCTCCTCCGCCTGGGCCGACGTGGCGCGGCGCATCGCCCACGAGATCAAGAATCCGCTGACACCGATCCAGCTTTCGGCCGAGCGCATCAAGCGACGCTTCGGCAAGGTCATCACCGAGGACCGCGAGATTTTCGATCAATGCACCGACACCATCATCCGGCAGGTCGAGGATATCGGCCGCATGGTCGACGAATTCTCCGCTTTCGCGCGGATGCCTAAGCCCGAGATGAAAGCCATCGACCTGCGCGAATCCTTGCGCGAGGCCTCGTTCCTGGTTGAAGTCAGCCGCGCCGACATTGCTTTCGAGCGCGTGTTCGGCAACGAGCCGCTCAAGGGCACGTTCGACAGCCGCCTGATGGCGCAGGCTTTCGGCAATGTGATCAAGAACGCCGCCGAGGCGATCGATGGATTGGAACAGAAGGACGGTTCGCACGGCATAATCCGGATTCAAGCCGGGCGCCAGAATGGTGTGATTCGCATTGACGTCATCGACAATGGCAAAGGCCTGCCGCGCGAGAATCGCCAACGGCTGCTTGAGCCCTATATGACCACACGCGAGAAGGGCACCGGGCTCGGTCTCGCTATCGTCAAGAAGATCGTGGAGGACCATGGTGGCAGACTGGAACTTCATGATGCACCTGCGGATTTCCACAATGGGCGCGGCGCGATGATCAGCATCATCCTGCCGCCTGCGGCCGTTGCGGCTTCGCGCGGCGAAAGCAGGACGGAAAACGAACGAGAAACTGAAAAGGTCGGTAATGGCGTCTGATATTCTCATCGTCGATGACGAGGAAGACATCCGTGAACTCGTCGCGGGCATCCTGAGCGACGAAGGTCACGAAACCCGCACGGCATTCGATGCCGACAGCGCGTTGGCGGCGATCGCCGACCGGGCGCCGCGGCTGATTTTCCTCGACATCTGGCTGCAGGGCTCGCGCCTGGACGGGTTGGCGCTGCTCGACGAGATCAAGACGATGCACCCGACCTTGCCCGTGGTGATGATTTCGGGCCACGGCAACATCGAAACGGCGGTCTCCGCCATCCGTCGCGGCGCCTATGACTTCATCGAAAAACCGTTCAAGGCCGACAGGCTGATCCTCATTGCCGAGCGTGCGCTCGAGACCTCGAAATTGCGGCGCGAGGTTTCCGACCTCAAGCTGCGCAGCGGCGAAACCTTCGACCTGATCGGCATGTCGTCGGCGATGAGCCAGTTGCGCCAGACCATCGAACGCGTCGCGCCGACCAACAGCCGCGTCATGATCATCGGTCCGTCAGGCTCGGGCAAGGAACTGGCCGCGCGCGCCATCCACACGCTGTCGGCGCGCAAGACCGCACCATTCGTGACGCTGAGCGCCGCCAACATCACGCCCGAGCGCATGGAGATCGAGCTGTTCGGCACCGAATCGAACGGCGTCGAGCGCAAGGTCGGCGCGCTCGAGGAGGCTCATCGGGGCATCCTCTACATCGACGAGGTGGCCGATATGCCGCGCGAGACGCAAAACAAGATCCTGCGCGTGCTGGTCGAGCAACAGTTCGAGCGGGTAGGGGGCACCAAGCGGGTCAAGGTCGATGTCCGCATCATCTCCTCGACCTCGCAGAACCTCGAAGCGATGATCGCCGACGGCCGTTTCCGTGAGGATCTTTATCATCGCCTGGCGGTGGTCCCGGTCATGGTGCCGGGACTGGCCGAGCGGCGCGAAGACATTCCCTATCTCGTCGACAATTTTATGAAGCAGATCGCCCGCCAGGCTGGCATCAAGCCGCGCCGTATTGGCGATGATGCGCTGGCCGTGCTGCAGGCGCATAATTGGCCGGGCAACGTTCGCCAGCTGCGCAACAATGTCGAGCGGCTGATGATCCTGGCGCGCGGCGATGACGTCGATGCGCCAATCACTGCGGACCTTTTGCCGGCCGAGATTGGTGATGTCATGCCGCGAACGCCGAATCAATCCGACCAGCACATCATGGCGCTGCCACTGCGCGAGGCGCGCGAACAGTTCGAGAAGGACTATCTGATCGCCCAGATCAACCGCTTCGGCGGCAACATCTCGAAAACCGCCGAGTTCATCGGCATGGAGCGCTCCGCCTTGCACCGCAAGCTGAAGTCGCTGGGCGTCTGACGCGCAGCGCCCAGCCAGCCGCGCCTGTACCAAGCATTTGCCGGTTACGGCGGCGGCGGAATCGCATAAGAAAGCCCCGAGACTTTCTTAGAGGTTGCCCATGCCGCGCATTGCCTATGTCAACGGGCGCTACGTCGCTCATGCCGACGCTGCCGTGCATATCGAGGATCGCGGCTATCAGTTCGCCGACGGTGTCTATGAGGTCTGCGAGGTGGCGCGTGGCTTCATCGTCGACATGCCGCGCCATCTGGCCCGGCTGAACCGCTCGCTGACCGAATTGTCAATCGCCTGGCCAGTCACCTCTCACGTGCTGCCGCTGATCCTGCGCGAGGTGGTCAACCGCAATCATGTCGCCAACGGCCTGGTCTATGTCCAGGTGACGCGCGGCGTTGCCAGCCGCGACTTTGTCTTCCCTTCCGCCGACACCAAGCCATCCCTGGTGGTGACTGCCAGGAAGGCCGATCCCGCCGCTGGTGCAAAGCGAGCCGAGACCGGCATCGCGGTCATTACCGTGCCGGAAAACCGCTGGGACCGCGTCGACATCAAGAGCGTCGGGTTGCTGCCCAATGTCTTGGCCAAGCAGAAGGCCAAGGAGGCCGGCGCCCAGGAAGCCTGGTTCGTCGACACCGACGGTAACGTCAAGGAAGGCGGCTCGTCCAACGCCTGGATCGTCACCAGGGACGGCGTCCTGGTCACCAGGCCGGCCGAGCATGGCATCCTGCGCGGCATCACCCGCACGACCATGTTTGAAGTGGCGGCCAAGCTAGGCCTGAAGATCGAGGAGCGCGGCTTTTCCGTTGCCGAGGCCAAGGCGGCACGCGAGGCGTTCATCAGTTCCGCAACGACAATTGCCATGCCTGTGGTGGCCATCGACGGCGATACGGTCGCCAGCGGGCACCCCGGCTCAATAACACTTTCCTTGCGGCAAGCCTTTTTTGACATTGCGGAAAAAAGTCCAGCCTGATAACCGCACAGGTGGAATGAACATCAATATATCTCGTTCTGCTTGTCGTTACTGACGACAAGACGGTGTTTGCGAGCTTGACATGCGCCCGTTAATTTGGCGCATTGGCTTGCAAACCGAAGGGGATCGGCGAAAGACAAGAACAATGGCGGAACGATCGCAAAACCTTCAGGACCTGTTCCTGAATTCAGTTCGCAAGAGCAAGAACCCACTCACCATCTTCCTCATCAACGGCGTCAAGCTGACCGGCGTGGTCACTTCGTTCGACAATTTCTGTGTGCTGCTGCGCCGTGACGGTCACTCCCAGCTCGTCTACAAGCACGCCATTTCCACGATCATGCCGAGCCAGCCGGTTCAGATGTTCGATGGCGAGGAAAGCCAGGGCGCCTGATTGGCACGTGAGAAAGACGCGGACGCCACCGTTCGCGGAAAACCAGCGCATCATCCCGGGACGGAAGCCAACGGCCCGACCCGGGCCGTTGTCATTGTGCCCGTCCTTACCCGCCACCAGCGCAACGACGACGAGACCAACCGCCCACGGCTGATGCGTTCGGCTGACGCTCGCCACGACGAGGCCGTCGGCCTTGCCCGCGCCATCAACCTTGATCTGATTCACACAGCGGTGGTCACCGTCAACGATCCGCGCCCGGCGACATTGCTCGGCAGCGGCAAGGTCGCCGAGTTCGCTGAAATCGTCAAAGAGGGACATGCGGAAGTGGTCGTCGTCGACCATCCGCTAACCCCTGTGCAGCAGCGCAATCTCGAGAAAGAGCTGAACGCCAAGGTGCTGGATCGCACCGGGCTGATCCTCGAAATCTTCGGCGAGCGTGCACGCACCAAGGAAGGCACGCTGCAGGTTGAGCTCGCTCATCTCAACTACCAGAAGGGCCGCCTCGTACGCAGCTGGACCCACCTTGAGCGCCAGCGCGGCGGCGCCGGCTTCCTCGGTGGCCCCGGCGAAACGCAGATCGAATCCGATCGGCGGCAGTTGCAGGAAAAGATCATCAAGCTGAAGCACGAGCTGGAAACGGTGCGCCGCACGCGCGACCTGCACCGTGCCAAGCGCAGGAAGGTGCCGTTCCCGGTGGTGGCGATCGTCGGCTACACCAATGCCGGCAAGTCGACGCTGTTCAACCGGCTGACCGGAGCAGACGTACTGGCGCAGGACATGCTGTTTGCCACGCTTGACCCGACGCTGCGCCGCGTGCGCCTGCCGCATGGCACGCCGATCATCCTTTCGGACACGGTCGGCTTCATCTCGGACCTGCCGACGCATCTGATCGCCGCTTTCCGCGCCACCCTGGAAGAGGTGGTCGAGGCCGACCTCGTCCTTCACCTGCGCGACATTTCTGACCCCGATACAGCCGCCCAGGCCGAGGATGTCGAGCGCATCCTGGCCGACCTCGGTGTCGATGCCGGCGACGCAAAGCGTGTGATCGAAGTGTGGAACAAGATCGATCGGCTCGACGAGGGCAACCGCAGCCGGCTGCTTGCCGATGGCGCCGACGCCAGCAAGGCGCCGCCGATTGCTGTGTCGGCGGTGACCGGCGAGGGTATCGATGCGCTGAAGGCGATCATCGAAACACGGATGGCCGGCGAGCTCGAAGACCTGACGGTGACGATCGAGCCGGCACAGTTCGGCCTTGTCGACTGGCTTTATCGCAATGGCGACGTCGTTTCGCGAAGCGACAATGATGACGGCAGCGCCACCATCTCGCTCAAGGCCACGCAAAGCGCTCGCGAAGAGATCGAAAGCAGATTGCGTCGTAAAAACAACGGGTAATGCAACTTACTTCGCGGTCTTTGCTTCCTGCCAGAGCGTCTCCATCTCGGACAAGGTCGCCTTTTCCAGCGTGTTGCCGGATTTTTCCAGGGCTTGCTCGACATAATGGAAGCGTGAACGGAACTTCTCGTTGGTGCCGCTCAGCGCCGCTTCCGAATCGAGCTTGAGGTGGCGGCCGAGATTGACGACCGCAAACAGCATGTCGCCGAACTCGTCCTTGATCGAGGCGGTGTCGCCCTTGGCCAGCGCCTCACGCAATTCGCCGATCTCTTCCTCGATCTTGTCGAGAATGGGCGCTGCTTCGCTCCAGTCGAAGCCGACGCGGGCGGCCTTCTCCTGAAGTTTCAACGCCCGCGTCAGCGCGGGCAGGGCGACCGGGACGCTGTCCAGAAACCCCTTACCATTGTCTTCGGGATCGAGACCGCGGGCAAGGCGAGCGCTTCGCTTCTCAGCCTTTTCTTCGGCCTTGATCTTCTCCCACATGCCCTTGGCCATGCCAGCGCTGCGGGCCTTTTCGTCGCCAAAGACATGCGGATGGCGTCGGATCATCTTCGTCGTGATGGCTTGCACCACGTCGGGGAAGGCAAATTCGCCGGCTTCCTCGGCCATTTGCGCATGATAGACGACCTGCAGCAGAAGGTCGCCCAGTTCGTCGCGCAGATCGTCGAGATCGCCGCGCGCGATGGCGTCCGCCACCTCATAGGCTTCCTCGATCGTGTAGGGCGCAATGGTCGAGAAATCCTGTTCGATGTCCCACGGGCAGCCGGTCTTCGGCGCGCGCAGCGCCGCCATGATCTCGATCAGGCGCGAAATGTCTTTCGATGGCGTCATACGATGGATGCTATCGCGCCGCCGCCCGCGCTGCCAACGCTGTCAGCCGGCGAAGGCGCCTTGTCCACAGGTGAGCCCCGTCAGTCGAGGACAGAAACGATCGCCTTGGCGAGTTCGTCCATCCCGTCCTCGGGCAGGCCGGCGACGTTGATGCGGCTGTCGCCGACCATGTAGACGCCGTGCTCGGCGCGCAGCCGCTCGACCTGCGCTTCCGTGAGGCCTAGGCGGGAGAACATGCCGCGATGGCTGGCGACGAAATCGAAACGGTCGGAATTGGACTGCCGGCGCAGCGCCTCGGCGAACTGGACGCGGAGCCTGAGCATGCGCAGGCGCATCTCTTCAAGCTCGGCCTCCCAGTCCGCACGCAAGGCTGCATCTTCCAGCACGATGCGCACCGCGGCAGCACCATGGTCCGGCGGCATCGAATACATGGCGCGCGCCGCCGACAGCATCTGGCTCATCGCCACGTCGGCCTGTGCGCCGTCCCTGGCCAGGATCATCGCCGCGCCGACGCGGTCGCGGTAGACGGCGAAATTCTTCGAGCAGCTCGACGCGACGACCATTTCCGGAACTTTTGCCGCCAGCAGGCGCAAGCCGAGGGCGTCGGCCTCAAGGCCATCGCCAAAGCCCTGATAGGCGATGTCGACAAACGGCAGCAGCTCGCGCTCGACGACCAGATCGGCAACGGCTGCCCACTGGGCCGCATCCAGATTGGCGCCGGTCGGGTTGTGGCAGCAGCCATGCAGCAGCACGACGTCGCCGCTGTTTGCCGTCCGCAGCGCTGCCAGCATGTCGTCGAAACGAACGGCGCCCGAGGCGGCATCGAAATAGGGGTATTCGCGGATCTGCAGGCCGGCGGCGCGCATCACCGGCATGTGGTTCGGCCAAGTCGGGTCCGACAGCCAGATGGTTGCATCGGAGCGTGTCCGCTTGAGCAGTTCCGCCACCAGCCGCAGCGCGCCGGAGCCGCCGGGCGCCTGTGCCGCACGGATGCGCGTCATGTCGGCGCCCGGACCAAAGGCGAGCTTGGCCATCACAGCGTTGAAGCCGGTATCGCCGGCAAGGCCGAGATAGGTCTTGGTGTCCTGACCCTGCAGCAACCGCTTTTCGGCTTCGCGCACGGCGCGCATGACCGGCGTCTTGCCGTCGCGATCCTTGTAGACGCCGACGCCGAGGTCGACCTTGTCGGGACGCGGGTCGGCGCGATAAAGGCCGATCAGGGCCAGGATCTTGTCGGCGGGGGCGGGCTGCAGGGCTTCAAACATCGAAAATGGTTCCATTGGCGCGGCGGAGTGATACGCAAATCGAACGCATTTCGCCAGCGCTTTTACTACCGCTTCAGCCCGTGCAAAGCTGCCCGAATGCATCGCATCGAGCATTGCCCTAACACTGGCCGGCATCGGGCAGGCTATATGTACGAGAGGGCGGAGCGCCCTACACGTTCCTGTCACATCGGCGTAGTTTGAATAGCGTTTCCAGGACGAAGCATGAGAATGATGGTGTGAAACGACGATGAGCCGGCAAGAAAAATTCGATCTCGCCATCGTCGGAGCCGGCATTGTCGGTCTCGCCCATGCACTCGCCGCGGTCCGTCGTGGTCTCAGCGTCGTCGTCATCGACCGCGACGCCCAGGCCAACGGCGCTTCGGTGCGCAATTTCGGCTTCGTGACCGTCAGTGGCCAGGAACGCGGCCAGGTATGGCGCCGTGCCATGCGATCCCGCGACATCTGGCTGGATGTGGCCGCGCCCGCCGGCATCGAAGTCATCCAGCGCGGCGTGGTCGTCGTCGCGCGCCGCCCGGAAGCGCGCGCGGTGGTCGAGGCATTTCTTCAAACCGAGATGGGCGAGGGCTGTTTGCTGCTCGAACCTGAAGCGCTTCGCAGCGATTTTCCCGAACTGGCGGGCCAGGATTTTGCCGGCGGCCTGTGGAGCCCGCACGACGTGCGTGTCGAGTCGCGCCAGGCCATCCCGCAGCTTGCGGCCTTCCTCGCCGAAAAGCATGGCGTGGAATTCCGGCGCGAAACGGCGGTACACCAGATCGAGCCGCCTGACATCGAGACCAGCCGGGGCCTGGTTTTCGCCGACAAGGTGATCGTCTGCCCTGGTGACGACCTGGCCACGCTTTACCCCGATCGTATCGCGCAATACGGCGTCACCCGCTGCAAATTGCAGATGATGCGCCTTGCCGATCCCGGCTTCCGGTTGCCGGCGGCGGTGATGTCGGATCTTGGGCTGGCGCGTTATAGCGGCTATGCTGCTTTGCCCGAAGCCACCGCCTTGCGACGTCGGCTGGAAGCCGAGCAGGGCGACGCACTCGACAACGGCGTGCATCTGATCGTCGTGCAGAGTGCCGACGGCACGCTGGTGGTCGGCGATTCACATCACTATGCGGTGACGCCGGATCCGTTTGCCTCGGAGCGCGTCGACGAGATCATCCTTGAGGAGTTCAGCGCCGTCTTTGGCGGTCCCCCGCCGCGCGTGCTGGAACGCTGGACCGGCATCTATGCCTCGGCAACCGGTCGCACCATGTTCGCCGACGCGCCGCGCGAGGGCGTACGGCTGGTCATGATCACCAGCGGCACCGGCGCCAGCACCTCATTCGCGATCGCCGAAGAGGTGGTCGATGAACTTTTCGGTTCAACCACGGCAGACGCCAGGAAGATCGCATGATGGCCACCCCCGGTTTGCTTCGCGCCGTCGTCTTCGACTGGGCCGGCACCGTTGTCGATCACGGCTCGCTGGCGCCGATGGGCGTCTTTGTCGAGGCCTTCGCTGAATTCGGCGTGGCGATCAGCGTCGATGAGGCGAGGGGGCCGATGGGAATGGCCAAGCGCCCGCATATCGCAGCATTGCTGGCCCAGCCCAGGATCGCTGCCGCCTGGACGGAGCAGCACGGTCATATCGCGACGGAGGCCGACATCGACGCAATCTATGATGTGTTCGTGCCGAAGAACCGGGCTGTGGCGGCGCGGTTCTCCGATGTCATTCCCGGTGTTGTCGATGTGGTCAGGGCGCTGCGGAAGCGCGGCCTCAAGATCGGCACCACCACCGGCTACACGCGCGACATCATGGCGGAAATCCTGCCGGTTGCCGCAGCGCAGGGCTTTTCGCCGGATTGCCTGGTGTGCACTGGCGACACGCCCGCCGGCAGGCCGACACCGTTCATGCTCTGGAAAGCACTGACCGAACTCGGCGTCTATCCGCCGTGGCTGTGTGTCAAGGTCGACGACACCGAGGTCGGTATCGCCGAGGGTATCAATGCGGGCGCGTGGACCGTCGGCGTGGCGGTGACCGGCAATGTCTTCGGCCACACGCTGGCGGAGACGCAGGCTCTGGCTCCGGATGTGTTCAGGATGAAACGGGCCGAGGCATCGGCCAAGCTCACTGCCGCCGGCGCGCATTTTGTCGTCAAGGGCGTGGCCGATCTGATGCCGGTGATTGCCGCGATTGAAGGCAAGCTGCGGCGCGGCGAAAGGCCTTGATCGTCATTCGACCAAGCGACCATCGGTGGCACCTCAACTGAACGCCTGCCGGTCACGGTAGCGCGACCGTGCCGGTTCATCGGCGTACAGAGCTGCAACTCGATGGCGAGATCATTCAGACGGCGCTATTGCTGGCCAACGAGGTGTGATCGAGGGATAGCTGCCGGATGCTCGTACGTCTGACGATGATCTGCAACGGCGCCACGGCGGCAACCCGGCAAGGGTCGTTTCCGCTGGACGAGCCGCTCGAGCCGCGCTCGATCACCCTTGCGAAGGCGATGAGCGCAACACTGCGTCGCGCCGACCGCGTGTGGACAAGTCCAGCACTTCGCGCACGCCAAAGTGCTGGGGCGCTGTCGTTGGACGCCTCGATCGAACCGCTTCTGGCGGACCAGGACCATGGAAGCTGGGCCGGCAAGCGTTTTGACGAGATCCAGGCCGAGCACCCCGAGGGCATCGCCGCCTGGCTCACCGATCCCGATGCGGCTCCGCATGGTGGCGAGTCGCTGGCCGACGTCGCGAGCAGAGCCTCGAACCTGATGGACGGGTTGATCGCCGAGCGCGGCCACACCGTCGCGATAACCCATGCCAGCGTTGTTCGCACCGCGATCCTGCATGTTCTCGGTGCCCCGCTCGCCGCCTGTTGGAAGATCGACATCGAGCCGCTCAGCATCACTGATTTCCGCAGCGACGGGCGCAGATGGGTCTTGCGCGCCTGTGGTGTAACAGCGCCGAAACCGGAGAATCTCCGTCGGGCGTGAAGTCGGTCATGAGGCGAGGGCAGAAGCGAACGACGTCCTGCAGCGAACCCGATTAAGAAGATTGGCAGGGCAGGGATTAAAATCCCCACATGCTCCGTAAACAGGACATGAAACCGTCGATGCCACGCTTTGACATCATAGGACAGCTCGGTTCGCTGCGCCGCTACGCGCGCTCGCTGACGCGGAACAGCACGGATGCCGAGGATCTCGTCCACGACGCGCTGGTGCGCGCCTATGAACGGCGTGGCACCTTTCGCTCTGGTGGAAACCTGCGCGCCTGGCTGCTGTCGATCGTCCACAACACCTTCATCGACAAAATGCGGTCGCGCAGGTCCGAAGCGGCGCGCGTCGAACAGGCCGGATATCTTGCCGAGGGCAGCACCCCGGCGCCGCAGGAGCATTCGCTGCGCTTGGCGCAGGTGCGCGAGGCCTTTTTCAGCCTGCCGGAAGAACAGCGTTCAGCGCTGCACCTCGTCGCCATCGAAGGCCTTTCCTACAGCCAAGCCGCCGATGCCAGCGGCGTGCCGCTGGGCACGCTGATGTCGCGCATAGGCAGGGCGCGCGCCGCATTGCGCGAGATGGAGGCGGCTCCCGCAAAGGCGAAAAACCATCTCAAGATCGTTGGAGGCCCGTCATGACCGCAACTGTCGACCCCGTGACGGATATCGACCTCGACGCCTATGTCGACGACCAGGTCGACGTCACCCGCCGCATCGAGGTCGAGGCTTTTCTGTCCGCTCGGCCGGAGGCCGCGGCACGCGTGATGTCGGATCTCAGGACCCGCGATGAACTGCGCGTGGCGCTTGCCGGCTCCAAGGGCATGGCGCGGCCCGCGACTGCCGATGCCGCGCGGCGGCTGGAGAGGGGGCTTGCGCGCGGCCGCATCTTCGGTGTGCTGCAGCGCGCGGCGGCGGTGGCCGCCTTCGTTGCCGCCGGCTGGCTGGCGAACGGCATCATCGGGCCGATGTCGGTGACCAAGGTCGTCGCCTCGCCGCAGCCGCCCGCCTATGTCGACGAAGCGGTGCGGGCCCACAGAACGACGCTGGTGCGCGAGAGCATGCCGTCGCAGCCCGAAGCACCCAATTACAACGCCGGCGAGATTCGCGCCGCGACCGCCATTGTCATGCCGTCGCTGCCGGCGGACTGGAAGGTCCGTGACGTGCAGATCTATCCCTCGCGCTTTGGCCCGAGCGTCGAGATGGCGGTCGAGACGAAAGACATGGGGCTGGTGTCGCTGTTCGCGATCCGGCCCGGAACCTTCGACGTCGTCAAGCCGACCATCGCGCCTTCGGGCGATATTTCCTCGGCCTATTTCCAGATCGGCGAGGTCGCCTATGCGGTGGTCGGACGAAGCGAGGTCCACGACCTCGACCGCGCCGCCGAGACGCTCGCCAAGACGCTTTACTGATCGATCCACGCTGTACTGACCGATCCACAAAGGAGAACGCAAATGAACACCCCCAATCTGGGATACCGCGTCGGCGCCGGCGCCCAAACCGGCGCCATCTTCGACGAGGGCCTGCGCCAGCACATGCTGCGCGTCTACAACTACATGGGCGTCGGCCTGGTGGTCACCGGCCTGGTCGCCTTCATGATCTCATCGACGCCGGCGCTCTATGTGCCGATCTTCTCCAGCCCGCTGAAATGGGTGGTGATGCTGGCGCCGCTCGCCTTCGTCATGCTGTTCTCGTTCAAGATGCAGACCATGTCGGCAGCCAGCGCCCAGGCGATGTTCTGGGCCTTCTGCGCGGTCATGGGCCTTTCGCTCGCCTCCGTGTTCCTGGTCTTCACCGGAACCAGCATCGCGCGCACCTTCTTTATCGCCGCCACCATGTTCGGCGCCACCAGCCTCTACGGCTACACGACCAAGCGTGACCTGACCCAGTTCTCGTCGTTCCTGATCATGGGCCTGATCGGTGTGGTGATCGCCAGCATCGTCAACATCTTCCTCGGCTCGACCGCACTGCAGTTCGCCATCTCGGTGATCGGCATTGCCGTATTCATCGGCCTGACCGCCTGGGACACGCAAACGATCAAAGAACAGTATGCCGAGAATTTCGACGCGGAATCGCGCCAGAAGCTCGCCGTCTTCGGCGCCTTCTCGCTCTATCTGAACTTCATCAACATCTTCCAGCTGCTGCTGAACTTCACTGGCGAACGCGAGTAGTCCGGACCGTAGCAGGCAACATTTCGTATCTTGCCGTGGCTGGAGGGAAACCTCCGGCCACGGTTTTTCATTTGAGGCAGCATTTGCCATGCGCGGTGGATCGTTCATCACAGCGGAGTGAGGTGCGATATAGGTCTGCCGCTCTTGAGTTCAGGCGTTGCCCTTTGCTAGCCTGCCGGCCACGCCTGATAGCCGCGAGGACGCATGGAACAAGACAGCCTGACGCTTCACGGTGACGGCATCTCGGCGACCGTCGTCGGGCAGGGCGCTGAACTGGTCTCCCTGCGCGATGCCGACGGCATAGAGTTTCTATGGCAGGCCGGCCCGGAATGGCGGCGTCACTCGCCGGTGCTGTTCCCGATCGTCGGGCGGCTGAAGGGCGACCGGTTGCACCATCAAGGCCAGACCTATCCGATGAGCCAGCACGGCTTCGCGCGCGACAAGCCGTTTGCCTGGGCGCAGAGGGGGCCAAAGTCCTGCACGTTGGTCCTCACCGATGACGCCGACACCCGCGCGCACTACCCCTTCGCCTTTCGCCTGGCGGTGACCTACGCGCTGGACCGCAAGCAACTCAGTGTGAGCTTCGACATCGCCAACACCGGCGACGAGCCGCTGCCGGCATCGATCGGGGCGCACCCGGCGTTCAATTGGCCCTTGCTGCCGGATCTAGCCAAGACGGATTACCGGCTGACCTTTTCCTCCGCCGAGCAAGCGCCGATCCGTCGCCTGAAGGACGGCCTGCTGTTGCCGACGCCGCAGCCAACGCCAGTCGAAGGCAACGTCCTCAAGCTCTCCGAACGGCTGTTTGACGAGGACGCGGTCATTCTGGATCGGCCTGCCAGCACCAGTGTGCGCTACGCCGCCGAGCATGGTCCGGCGATCGAGATGTCGTGGCAAGGAGTTCAGGAATTGGGCATCTGGTCAAAGCCGGGTGGCGCGCCGTTCCTGTGCATCGAACCCTGGCACGGCATTGCAAGCCCAGTGGACTTCGACGGCGATTTTGTCGACAAGCCAGGCCTGATGCTGATCGCGCCCGGTGCGAAGCGCGTGCTGAGCTATCAGATACGGCTGCTATGACGCCCCTGATCAGCAGATCCCGCCACACCGGCAGTGCCCGATGAAGCTGTATTTCAGCCGCAATCCCAATCCTCGGCTCGCGGTCGCGGTGGCACGCTATCTCGACGCGAAAGTCGACTTTGAATTCGCCTCGCCATTCGCTCGGGGGCAAGCGGAGAAATATCGCCCGTTAAATCCCAATCTCTCACTGCCCATCCTTGTGGAAGACGGAGGAAAAAGTCTCTGGGAGGCGGACGCCATAGCCTGCCGGCTCTCGCGCAGTGCGCATTCAAATTTCTGGCGCACCGGCGATGACGAACCCGAGATGATCCGATGGCTTAGTTGGGGCAAGGAGCACTTCGCATTCGCTTGCGACACGGTGCATTTCGAACGTGGCACCAAACAGCGCTACGGCATAGGCCCGATCGATCAGGAGCGCGTGGAGGAGGGGCTAAGACATTTCCGCGCGGCCGCCGCGATACTCGACGCCGTGCTTTTCGAGCGGCAATGGCTGGTCGGAAATTCGGTTTCCTATGCCGACTTCCGAATGGCGACATTTCTCCCGTTCAACGATGCCGCCAGACTGCCGCTCGACGACTATTCCTCTGTCAGCTGCTGGTATCGTCGGCTTGGAGAGATCGATGCCTGGCGCGACCCTTTCGGGGGACTGGATGCCCCCGAATTGCCGCCGGTGCCGCGAACGGCAGTTGCGGGCCAGCGGTGAGGGGCGCGCGAAGCACCGCGCAGGAGGCTTAGGGCAATGACGTGCGGGAGATCGGATGAAAATCTATGTTCTGAGCGTGCTGGAGGAACAGGAATGGGTCCTTCCCCGTCAGGCGGACGACTACGAGCTGTTCTCGGCGCTCGGTGGCCAGAAGCAGACACGATGGCATCCGCCCCGGATGAAATTCCTGCGCGAGCATGACGACGGAACGCTCCGCCACTATTCAGATTTTCCATGGCTTGGTGAGCATGTGCTCATCGTGCGGGCGAGGGCGTTGACGTTGCTGCGGTCAATCCTCGAACCGTACGGTGAATTCCTGCCGCTTCGTTCTGACGAGGCCATATCGCTCTTCAATGTCACCACCGTGGTCGATGCGCTTGACGAAGAACGCTCAAAGATCGTTCGCTTTGACGATGGCGGCATAATGGCGATCGAAGGCCTCGTCCTTCGACCGGGCGCAATTGGCGGCGCCGAGATATTCAAGCTGCCAGAGCGTGCCGGTGGCGTGCGAATATCCGATATCTATCTGCAGGAGACGATCGTGCGCCGGATCGGGGGATTGGGGCTCAAAGGCATTGCTTTCAACATAGTCTGGAGCGACGAACCGGTCGGACAAGACAAGATCGAATACCCAGGTGTGGAAAAGGGCATTTCAACCACAAGCTCGCTCAAGCGCTTTTGGGCCGGTCTACGGCGAAGAGCAGGGCTGTGATGTCAAACCTGCCGGACGGCACGATGCCGCCGACATGCGGCATCTCGCTCGCCCGCGCATCGGGCTCGAATAGCCGTTCGCCGTGCACTCGTCGCGCCAGTCGATATGGGTGTCGATCTGCAGGATCCAGACTGGCTCGTGATCCGTAAAGCCGGCGAGGAAGGGAATGGTCGCCGAACATCGGATTGAGGGTGGCAAGCTCGCTGAGCATTGGGACATGTTACAGGCGTTCGCTTCCTCACGGACGCTGCCTGATGACATGAGAGGGTGCCAGACCCGTTAGCCTACGATTCGACCGGAGGCGCATCCACATCAGATGTCATCGCGCAATAGAGATGCGACGCCATTAGCAAAATAGAAATGCGACAGCGACGTGTTCCTGGCGCAGACCTAAACACCCGATCGGGCGTAAGCTGGTCAGGGTTGCGCAGCCCGATCGGGGGCGAGTGACAGAATGTGCATTCGGCTCTAGGTTTCTCGTTGGCAGACGTAATATGGCTAGCTCCGCTAGCAAAATTACGGGTTCTCGAACCAGCTACGGGGCTCGAATGCAAGACGATGAATCTTCACCAACTTTAACGCGGATGACACTACGGTTGGGAACACTGTTTATCGTCACAGGAGTTGGTGGCTATATATTTTGGGGGATGTTCAGCGAAACGGCAGCACTCAACAGGCTCGCTGAAACAGCCAAGAGCTATCATTACACGTCAAGTTGCGATGACGAAGGCAACCTCGTGTCTACTACGCTCGCCAACTGCGTCGACTTGAACCACTACGTATTCATATATGGCCCTGTGATGAGGGCTATCCGCAGGGATTGCACAGGTAAGCCTGCCGCGACGCTAGCTTTTAGGAAAGGTGAGGTTCCCAGGGCAGAAATCAACCTCGTTCAGAAGTTGCTACAGTTCCGTGTTCGATACGGAACGAACTCACCATGTGGATCACATCGTTAGCCCATCTGTTCGCGACAAGTCATCCAGCAGCAATCATCCGTTCAAACTCGTCGATCTTGGCCAAAGCCTTCTCACGTCGGGCTATGACCTTCGGATCATTCGTGAAATCGGTTCGACGCCCAGGCTTACGCCCCCGCTTCACATAGCCGTTGCTCCGGCTACCATCGGGGATGCCGAACATGTGGTCTTCCTGACCTGTGCGTCGAGGTGCGTGCTGGCTGCGATGCACTTCACGACTCTCCTGCTGCTCAGCGATCCATGTCAACGTAGCGTCGAGTCGCTTGTGTTCGACAATCTCCGATCTGTGGACGGATTGCAGTGTGTCGAAGGTCTTGTAGGGCAGGGAAGTCCCGTCATGAGTGATCTCGAGCCGACCGTCAGGGTAGTCGCACACCACGACCTTTGCTCCCGCTAGGCGCTTGGCCACATCCGATGGCTCCAAGATGAACATCACCTTGTCGTAGCGCAGCGTCAAAGCCTCCGATAGCTTGCGAACCTCCTTGTGACACATTGCTGAATCGAGATCCTCATGTTCAGCCAGCGGGCGGTGCAGATCTTTCGGATTATGAGGCAACTTTGCAAAGCGCGAGTTGAAATCCGCAATGAACTCGCGGACATAGGCATTTGCATCTTCGATCGTATTGATACCTCGAAGCTCAGCTCCTTCACCAAACGATCCTGGAGTGTCTGATTGGCCCGCTCCACTCTGCCCTTCGCTTGAGGAGTGTTGGCGCAGATGATGTCGATGTTTAACTCGCGCAGCGCGCGAGAGAATTGCGTCAGCCCGCTGCTTCGGTCCTTCTCGGATCCGTGCGTGGTGCGGAAGACACCGTGCTTGTCGCTGTAGAAGGCCACCGGCTTACCCCATTCTTCAATGTAGGACGTGGCCGCGCGGAAATAGTCAAAAGTGTTCTCCGACCCGGCGAAACGCAGCTGCAAGAGCTTGCCTGTGGCGTCATCAATAAAGACGAGAAGGGCACATTTTGGCCCTCGACCCTCGAACCACCAATGGTGCGATCCATCGATCTGGACAAGCTCACCAAAACAGTCTCGTCGACCTCGTGGCTGGTGTAGCTGGCGTCTGCGTGCCGAACGGGACATCCAAATGCCCGATTCGGTCATCCACTTACGAAGCGTCTCCTTGCTGACGGCAATATGATGACGTTCAACCAGCTTCTCGCAGGCCAACGTAGGTCCGAAATCGTAGTAGTGGTCACGCACCAGGTCGAGAACCGTGTTCTTCAACTCAGGACTGTGCTGACGATTACTGGGCTGGCCACGCTTTTTAGAAACCAATCCAGGCGCACCGAACTGGTCATAAGCCTGGAGCAATCTGTGCATCTGACTTCGGCTTATTCTAAGCATCTCAGCGGCATGGATGATGCTGAGATGGCGATCGCGAACTCGTTGGACTGCTTCTAGGCGGCTAAGTTCCTTACCTGACATCGAAATTACAAAACCCACGACAACGCGCTCCTCCAAAAACGCCTGGCCTGTTGGTCCTTAGGCTCGGGTTGAAGTGTGTTGCGTTGCTGAATTTTGCCCCTGAGGTTAGCGGTTGATCGAGAGCGGGGCTAGATGCAAATGTCGCATCTCTAACTTGCCCATGTGTCGCATCTCTAAATAGCCGCTACATCAGAAAGTCGCATAAGATAGATTATGGAACTAACGCATCGGCCAAGAACTGGAAATTCCCGCTGATTTTCATAGGCTTGAGCCGATTGTGGCGTATTGCCTTGAGCGGATAGCCAACGCTAGGCTGTTGAAATGACGAGAGCAAGCAGCCAGATCGAAGCGGCGATCGACGTGTTCGTGCATGGCTACAGCGCCGATAGAAGCCGCACGTTTCCTTACGAGGCTAGCCGCGTCGGACCGTTGTGGCTGATGCGCGATGCCGAGCGCAAGAATCCTCGCGACTACCGTGGCGAGGAATGGGTCGTCCATGACGTCGCCGCTCAAGAGGCCGATGCCATTGTGCGGCAGCATGCACGGCCGGGCTTTGCTATTTCCGTTGTGGTCGCGAACGAGAATCCGGATGGGCCGACACGAACCGCCTACAAAGCTCTTGGCTACCGGCTGCTTCGGACCGAGGGCTTTTTCGTCCACCGATTGCGCCAGATTCCGAGCCCGCCAGCGGTTGCTTCAGTCGAACGCGTGCAGACAGCCGAACGGGCGGCGCAGTTGGGAAAGATCATCCGCAGGCAGCCGATCGCGGTCGATTTGCTCGGCGACAGCGCTCCGTTCCGCCAGTATGTGGCAGTCGATGGCACCGATATCGTTGGGCGCGTGCGCAGCTTGGATGCCGCGGGAGCCACGTGGTGTTCGAGCATGTATGTCGAGCCTTCGCACCGGCGTCGCGGCATTGGCCAGGCTCTGATGTCGAAAATGTTGCGCGATGATCGGGCGCGTGGGTCGAGGTGCTCGGTGCTGGCTGCAACCCACGCCGGGGCGCTGCTTTATCCCCGGATGGGTTACGAGCGGATCGGAACGCTGCTGATATTTGCGCCAAAGAGCCGGAAGACTTTATGAAGGTCTATTCGCATCACGCTGATTCATAAGGGATTTCAATCACCATGCCGTCATAGGCGGGTTCGACATTGGCTGGCGTCTCGGCCATCACCGTAGCGTAGTCGAGCGGCACGTGCATATGCGTCAGCACGGCGTGTCCTGGCGCTAGCCGCTCGATCCATTCAAGCGCCTCGCCAAGTGACAAATGACTTGGGTGCGTCCGGTACTGCAGCGCGTCGATGACAAGCTCGTCGAGGTCGCGCAGCCGTTCGGCGGTGGCCTCCGGAAAGCCACTAATGTCAGGACAATAAGCGAGCGCGCCGATGCGGAAGCCGAGCGATATGATGTCGCCGTGGATTTGCGGCAACGGCTCGAGGGTGAGGGCACCCCCCTCTCCTTCGATGACCACCGGCCTGGCGTGGTCGATGAGATGCGGCCTAACGATCGGCGGATAGGAACTGCCTTGTGGCGTCTCGAAGCAGTATCCGAACGCTTCCTGCAGCCGAAGCATGGTGGCCTTGTCGGCATGGACATCGATCAGCTGACGCCGATCGAGGACGAAACCGCGCAGATCGTCGATGCCGTGTATATGGTCGGCGTGCGGGTGCGTATAGACGACCGCGTCGATGCGTTTGACGCAAGCCAGCAGCATCTGCTGACGAAAATCCGGTCCGGTGTCGATGACGACAGTCGTGCGGCTGCCATTCGCCGCGATCCGCTCGACGAGCGCGGCGGCGCGCGTGCGCCGGTTCTTCGGATTGTCCGGGTCGCAATTGCCCCAGTCGCCGGTGATGCGCGGCGTACCTGGCGACGAGCCGCAGCCGAGAATGGTGAGGCGCAGGCGGTCAATCATCGTTCAGCAGGTCGCGGCATCTTGCCGAACAGGCGGAAGAAATTGTTCGTCGTCAAATCAGCGATTTCAGCCTCGCTGACGCCGATTGTTTCGGCCAGCACCCTGGCGGTATGGGCGACATAGGCCGGCTCGTTGCGCTTGCCGCGAAATGGCACGGGCGCCAGATAGGGCGCGTCGGTTTCGACCAGCAGGCGGTCATGCGGCACATCGGCGGCGATGGCACGCAACTCAGCTGAATTCTTGAAGGTCAGGATGCCCGAAAAGGACACGTAGCCGCCGAGCGCGACACCGATTTCGGCAAGCCGACGCCCCGAAGAAAAGCAATGCAGGATGAAGGGGAAGGCGCCCTTCCCTGTTTCGTCCTCGAGAATATCAGCCATATCGGCATCGGCATCGCGCGAATGGATGACCAGCGGCAGCCCCGTCTCGCGTGCGGCGGCGATGTGATTGCGAAACCCTTGCGCCTGAGCGTCGCGTGGCGCCTTGTCGTAGAAATAGTCGAGACCGGCCTCGCCGATCGCCACCACCTTGGGATGGGCAGCCAGCCGCACCAGATCGGTCGACGTCACATCCAGCTCTTCGGCGGCATTGTGCGGATGGGTGCCGACCGAACAGTATACTTCATCGAAAGTATCTGCGATTTCAAGAATTTGCTGAAACCGCTTCACGCGGGTCGAGATCGTCACCATGCGGCCGATTCCGGCCGCCTTGGCGCGGGCGACAATAGCCGCCCGCTCCTCGGCGAAATCTGGAAAATCCAGATGGCAGTGGCTGTCGACGAGCATCAGATTTTCGCGTCCGGCTGTTCGACGTAACGCGGAAACACCCCTTCCGGCACGGGCAACGCAGTGCCCGGCACCAGCGCATGGTCCGCGTGGACATGCGTGAAATCGCGCCTGTCCGCCGGGACCGCCAGCAGATCGAGCAGTTTGTTGGCCGAGCCCGGGACGAAGGGCTGACACAGCACCGCCACGCGACGCACGACTTCGGCCGTCGTCCACAACACGGTTTCCATCCGCTCCGGATTGGTCTTCTTCACTGCCCATGGTGCCTCGCCGGCGAAGTAGCGATCGGCTTCCGCCACCACGCCGAAGACCGCTGCCAGCGCCAGATGGATGCCCTGCTCGGCCATCGCCTTGCGCGCCGTATCGAGAGCGGCGACGGCCTGGTCCAGGATCGCGCTGTCGGCATCCGTCAGGTCGCCGCGTTGCGGCACCACGCCGCCGCAGTTCTTGGCGATCATCGACAGCGAGCGCTGTGCCAGATTGCCAAGACCATTGGCAAGGTCGGCATTGGTACGGTTGACGATCGCTTCATGGCTGTAGCTGCCGTCGTTGCCGAACGGCACCTCGCGCAGGAAGAAATACCGCACCTGGTCGAGGCCGTAGTGCTCGACCATCGCGAATGGATCGACGACGTTGCCAACCGATTTCGACATTTTCTCGCCGCGGTTGAACAGGAAGCCATGCGCGAAAACGCGCTTTGGCAACTCGATACCGGCCGACATCAGAAAGGCTGGCCAATAGACCGCATGGAAGCGGACAATGTCCTTGCCGATGATGTGCGTTGCCGGCCAATAGCGCCATTGCTCGGCCTTTGTGTCGGGATAGCCGGCGGCGGTGATGTAGTTGGTCAAGGCGTCGACCCAGACATACATCACATGCTTGTCGTCGCCCGGCACCGGCACGCCCCATTTGAAGGTCGTGCGCGAAATCGACAGATCCTTCAGCCCGGACTTGACGAAGCTGAGCACCTCGTTGCGGCGCTCAGTCGGGCCGACGAAGTCGGGCTGGCTTTCATAAAGTGCCAGCAATTTGTCCTGATAGGCCGAAAGCCTGAAGAAGTAGCTTTCTTCCTCGTTCCATTCGACGGGCGAGCCAAGCGGTTCGCGACGCACGCCGTCGTCGCCGACTGTCGTCTCGCCTTCGTCGAAATAGGCTTCCTGGCGGACCGAGTACCAGCCGCTATAGCGGTCGAGATAGATGTCGCCATTGGCGGCCATCGCTTTCCAGATTGCCTGGCAGGATTCGTAGTGCCGCGGCTCCGTCGTGCGAATGTACTCGTCATTCGAACCGCCCATCGCCTCGGTCATCGCGCGGAAAATCGCCGAATTGCGGTCGGCCAGCGCCAGTGGCGTTATGCCTTCCTTCTCGGCCGTCTGCTGCATCTTGAGGCCATGTTCGTCGGTGCCGGTCAGGAAGAACACGTCCTTGCCGTCCAGGCGCTGGAAGCGAGCCAGCGCGTCGGTAGCAATAACCGTATAAGCGTGGCCGATATGCGGCTTGCCGTTCGGATAAAAGATCGGGGTGGTGATGTAGAATTTGTCGCGTGACATGAATGAACCGTCATGAATGTCTGAATGGAAAGGCGTGGCGGTGGATATCGCATCGGGCCGGCGATTGCCATCCCGAGGCCAATGCATGCCGCCCAAAAGTGGCCCCGGTTTTGGGGGCAACGGCATGCATAGAAAAGGCCGTCACATTCGCATTGCAGAATTCAGGCGGTCGATCATGGTCAGGGCGTGCTGCTTCTTGTCGAGATTGTAGGTGTCGGTCTCAGATATAGCGTCCAGGGCCTCATGCCAAGTCCCGACCTTGGTCGTGTCGCCGGAGCCAGCGCTGCTTCGATGACACCAGCCGAGCGCCTATTGTTGGGCCGTTGCAAAGGTAGGTCGCGATCCGTAGTTTCGCAGCAATGCAAAAGGCAGACCGGCATGGCCACGACCACACAATATGATCCGCGACAGAACCTTGATGTGCGCTTGCGTCAGGCCGGCGCCAGCAAAACCGTTTACGCCCTCGTCACTCCCGAAATTGAAACAGTGAAGGCCGAGTTGCTTGGCAGTAGCGGGGGAAATGGCCCCGATCCGATCCGCGCCGCCTATCTCGATCAGTTTCGCCATGCCTGGACCGGAAAGCAGAACGCACTGCACAGGCGGTTCTTCGACACCTGGCTCAGTTGGGCGAAGCCGATGGCGCCAGTGGACGCGGCTGACTTTCTATTCAGCTATCCGACCGCCGGTGCAAGCGAGCCGCTTTTTCATCTGATTGCGGACTATGGCAACCGCGCTCGCGTCGAGAGGTTTTCACCTCGGCTTGTAATCTTTCGCGGCGAATATGAGGGTTACAAAGCCTATGCGGAAGCGTGCAGCGTTCCAGTTGCGGAATATGAACGCCACGCCTGGCGCGATGTTGCCGATACCGTCAATCCCCAGGATCTGCTTTGTCTCAGCCAACCTTCGGCCATCGACGGCATGGTGTGGCCGGAGGCCAATGCCTTTCTGCGTCGGTTGAGCCAACGCGCGAACCCGGCCCAGCTCGTTCTCGATTTGACCTATGTCGGGGCGACCGCCGAGCCTCCGATAGAGACGATCCTCGCCAACGCGCCTTGCGTGAGCGCCGTTGTGATCAGCCTGTCCAAGCCGTTCGGCGCCTACTACGACCGCATAGGCGGGGTGTTCTGCCGATCGGAGAATCTCGGTCTGTTTGGCAATCAATGGTTCAAGAACCTGACATCGCTGCAACTGGGAATACGGCTTATGGAGCGGTTCGACGTCTTCGCCATGGCGCGTCGTTACGCCAGCATTCAACAGAGCGTGGCAGAACATGCCGGCCACACTCTCGGCCTAACCTTGATGTCGGCGGACATCTTCATTCTGGCTCGAGGATCGGCAGACGCGGATATCGATCCGGATCTTGTCTCCTATCTCACGCGCGCCCCCGGCGCGATCGACGCCCGGCCACGCTTGTGCCTGACGCCGGGAATGGCGGAACGGATCGGCATGGCCAGTCCGAATTCTGGGACGTTGCCATGAAGAATTTGCTTCCGCTCGTGACGAGCGATGACATCCATGCCCACTGCCTAGCGCATTGGAAGACAGAAGCATTCCGATCCTCGCATCGCCAAGGCGGCTATGTCCACAGCATAGTCGATCAGTATGCCCGCCTGCCCCGCTTCAGCTGCGAAACCACCAACGACCGCCTGGAGCGCGCGCACTTCTGCACCTGGTGGGGACTGACAATGCGCCGGGATGACTACAACGCCCCGGCCATCGAGGATCTCTACCTTCTGCATGAAATCTGGCACGCCGCGCATATGCCCTTCATCCCGGGCATCGGATTCGAGGCTTTCCATGGCAAGATGGAGCGCAATGAACTCGAGGCCAGCGTGGCTTCCGAACTGCTGATCTATTTCAAGATCGAGGGGCTCCGAGAAAGTGCCTTTCCTCATCCCATTTACGCGGACCGGTTTCTGAATGATCCAGCGATGCGGCTTCTGTGGCGTGAGAATGAAGTCGTCGCCACCAACACACTGCTCGAAGCGCGCCGCAACGTCATGTATTCCAAACCCGAAGGAGACATGGACCTGAGCGAGCGATGGATCCGCAAGTTCACCATGCAGAACCGGCAATGGTCGATCGTTTGGGCCGACCGCTACCTTGACATCGAGGATCATATGCATCGATTCCAGCAGATGGCTCTCGGTGGCGACAGGAAGGCAGCCGCCGACTTTCACGCTGACTGGATTCAAGCCGAAGCCACCATGGACACGGTCGACCATGTTCCTTTCCGCGACCAAGCGCTGCTGTTCGCCACCATCTACTGGGCCAATCGCGCGAAGTATGATGCTGCGCTCGCGGTACAGCGAGCAAGCCAGGCGGAGAACACGGCCGTCGCCTGAAAACAGCCGCATACATCGAACCCTCCCGGAATGGCGATTGCCATTCCGAAGGCCGTCACATTCGCATTGCAGAATTCAGGCGGTCGATCATGGTCAGGGCGTGCTGCTTCTTGTCGAGATTGTAGGTGTCGGTCTCAGATATTGCGTCAAGCGCCTCATGCCAAGTGTCCGACAGCGTTTTGGCTCGTGCGAGATCGCCCGCCAGTGCTGCCTGGCTTGCCGCGTCAGACAACAGGTCCAGCGCCCGGCGGTTGAAGATGTCGAACTGGATCGCCTGGTCGCGGCCGGCCACGGCTTCGGCAAGGCGAAACGCGCCGCCGACATCGCTCTTTCTTCCCGTGACCAGGGCGTCGAGCGTCGAGGCGATCTCCAGCCCGCCATACTGCGTCAACAGGATGGCGTTGCGCGCGCTGCCCCCTGCCCGCTCGACCAGTGCCGCGCGCGCCACCGGGTCGTCCGGCGGCGGCGGTTCCGCCGTTTCCAGCACAGCCATCAGCTCATCGCCGTCGAGCGGTGTCAATCGCACCACCTGACAGCGCGACCGGATCGTCGGCAGCAGGCTCCCCGGTGCGTGGACGATCAGGATGAACAGGGTTCGTGCCGGCGGCTCTTCAAGATTCTTCAGCAAGGCATTGGCGGCATTGGCGTTCATGTCGTCGGCCGGGTCGACGATGACGACCCGGTAGCTGCCGTCATGTGAGGTCAGCGACAGGAAGCGGTTGACCTTGCGGATTTCATCGACGGTGACAACGGTCTTGAAGCTCTTGGTCTTGTCGTTCAGCGGCCGGGTCAGATGCAGCACGCCGGGATGCGCCCCGGTGGCGATCTGGCGAAACAGCGACGACGCCGGATCGGGAGTGGCAAGGCTTTCCGGCGCCTGCGCGAAATCCGGGTGCTTCAGGAGATGATGCGCAAGATGGAAGGCGAGCGTCGCCTTGCCGATGCCGACCGGTCCGGAGAAGATCAGCGCATGCGGCAGCTTTCCCGCGCGATAGGCGGCGGTGAGCATATCAGCGGCTTGGCTGTGCCCGACCAGGCGTCGCGTTTCGGATGGCTCGGGCACGCCGTCCAGCGTGTCGTGCTGTTCGGGTGCGATGCGCTCAAAAATCATGCCGGTGTCGCCTGCCTGTCGCGCGCCGGCGCTCTCGCTTCCAGCGCCGCGAAGACGGCGGCGGTGACGACATTCTCGACCGCATCGGGATCGGCGGCTGCGTCGACGACGATACAGCGTTCCGGCTCGGCCTCCGCGATCGCCAGAAACGCCTCGCGGCGGGCCTGGTGGATCGCTAGCGTCTCCTTTTCGAAGCGGTCGGCGGCTGCCTCGGTACCGCGCCGCAGCGTTGCGCGCCTCAGGCCTTCGGCCGGATCGATGTCGAAGATCAGCGTCATGTCCGGCATCATGCCGTTGATGGCGACCTGCTCCAGCGTGTCCATGAACGCCGGATCGATGCCGCCGGTGACGCCCTGGTAGACGCGCGAGGAATCGAGGAAACGGTCACAAAGCACGATGGAGCCACGCTCGACCGCCGGCCGGATGACCTGCTCGACATGGTCGGACCGCGCGGCGGCGAAAAGCAGCGCTTCCATCTTCGGCCCGAACGGTTCGGCGGCGCCCGAAAGCAGCACATGCCTGACCGCTTCGGCGCCCGGCGAGCCGCCCGGTTCACGAGTAAGGAGGACATCGTATTTCTTGGCGCGCATCTTCCTGGCCAGCCGCTCAATCTGCGTCGACTTGCCTGCTCCTTCGCCGCCCTCGAAGGTGATGAAAAATCCGCGCGCCAATCGAAAGGCCTTTGTCCTTGCATGAGTGGATTGATTGTAGCGCTCTAGATAGTCCGCGTTCGGGAAAACGTCCATGCCGTCGATTTTTTGCTTTTATGCATGTCGTTCCCGCCATAACTGGAGTGCGCCCCTAGGGGTGGACAGATCGTCCTGAGGAATTGACCATGGCTGTCGGGTTTTCGGAGAGAGAACCATGGCAAGACATCGTAGTTACAGCATCACGTTCAAGCGTCAGGTGGTGCAGGAATATCTGTCGGGCGAGACGCTGCACAGTTTGGCGAAACGGCATGACGTCACCCGCACCCTGATCCGTGTCTGGATTGGCAAGTATGAGGCAGGCGGCTTCGATGAAGATACGGCTTCTGCCACTCTGATCACGGAATATGAGGCGCGGATCGCCGCGCTTGAGCGGCTGGTCGGCAAGCAGGCTCTGGAGCTGGAGTTTCTAAAGGGGGCTCTGAAGAATGCTCCGCGGCCGAAAAGCGGGATTACATCCGCCATCATCGGCCCCCCGGCCTCTCTATCGCCGAAGGATGCCGGCTGATGGATCTGGCGCGTTCGACCTTTTATGACCGTCCGCAATGGCCGGCCGATGACACCGCTATCGTCGAGACGATGTTCGCGATCTGCGACGAATTCGAGTTTTATGGCTATCGCCGCGTGGGCGCGGCCTTGCGCCAGCAAGGCTTTGTGGTGAACCACAAGAAGATCCGCCGCCTGATGCGCGATCACGGCCTGCAACCGAAGGTCAGACGCCGGTTCGTCGCCACGACCGACAGCAATCACAACAGTCCGATCTTCCCCAATCTGGCAAAGGACATCGTCCCGACCGGTCCGAACCAACTCTGGGTCGGCGACATCACCTATGTCGCGCTGCCGGTCCGCTTCGTCTACGTCGCCATCATTCTCGATGTCTGGTCGCGCATGATCGTCGGCTACGCCATCAGCCGCGCCATCGATGCCCGCCTGACGGGCGCCGCCTTGCGCGCCGCAATCGAGCGCAGAAAGCCACCGCCAGGCTGCGTTCACCATTCCGATCGCGGCTCCCAATATGCCGCCGAGACTTACCGGCAGCTTCTCACCGGCCACGGTCTGGCCGGCTCGATGGGCCGCAAGGGCAATCCTTATGACAATGCCAAAGCGGAGAGCTTCATGAAGACCCTGAAGCTCGAGGCGGTTTATCCGATGGCGCTTGAAACCTTCGAGGAGGTTGCCGAGCACCTTCCCCACTTCATCGACCAAGTCTACAACAAACGCAGGCTCCATTCGGCGCTGGGATATCTCAGCCCGCAACAGTTCGAGGATCAACACATCCGGCAGACGGGCAAAACTGCAGCCTGATCAGTGTCCATCCCAAGGGGCGCACTCCAAACCGGGGCCACTTTTGAGCGACATGCATTAGCGCAGCCAGCCGATCGCCAGTTCCTTGACGGCATCGAGCGCGCGCTGCGGCAGCGTGCCGACGCCGATCGATTCGGCGGCGAAAAGCGGCGTCTCCTGGCTCAGCGTGTCGCCGATCCAGACCCGCAGCGCCCCAACCGGCTGCCCCTCCTCCACCGGTGCCGCAACCGGGCCGTTGTAGACGATCCTGGCCGTCAGCTTGTCGCGGTTGGTGATCGGCAGGAAGATGTCGATCGGGCCCTTGGCCTTCAGCGTCACGCCGGATTTCGCGCCGCCAAAAACCTGCGCCTCGCCGACCACCTCATCCTTGGCGAAGATTTCGGTCTTCTCGAAGGAGCGGACGCCCCAGTCGAGCAGCTTCCGCGCCTCCTCGGCACGTTCCTTGTCGTTGGCCAGTCCGCTCATCGCCGCGATCACCCGCGTGCCGTTGTGGCTGACCGAACCGACGATGCCGAAACCCGACGCCTCGCTCGCGCCGACCGCCAGGCCATCGGCACCGATATCCATCGCCAGCAGCGGATTGCGGTTCCTCTGCGAGATCTTGTTCCAGGTAAAATCCTTCTGGCTGTAATAACGATAGAAATCCGGATAATCGCGCCACAGGTGCACAGCCAGCTGCGCAAGCTCGCGCACGGTCGTCTGCTGGCCATCCGCCGGCAGGCCGGTCGAATTGACGAAAGTCGAGGTCTTGAGGCCGATCTGGCGGGCGCGTTCGGTCATCTGCGCGGCAAAATTGTCTTCGGATCCGGACATGCCTTCGGCGATGACGATGCAGCCGTCATTGGCGGCCTGCACGGTCACGCCCTGGATCAGGTCCTCGAGCCGGATCGACGACTTGAGCTTGGCAAACATCGTCGATGTCCCCGAAGGCGCGCCGCCCTTGCGCCAGGCGTTTTCACTGACCACGAACGTGTCGTCGAGCTTCAGGCGGCCGGACTTGATGGCGTTGAAAACCACTTCCATGGTCATCAGCTTGGCCATCGAGGCCGGCGGTATCGGCTTGTCGGCATCCTTCGAAAACAGCACCGTTCCGGTCTCTGCGTCGATCATGAAGACCTGCGCGGCTTTGGTCTCGAAAAGCTGCGCATGGGCCGGATTCTGGGAAAACAGCAGCAGGCCAAAAATTAGAAGCCCGGCGAGAGGCGGGAGCAAGCGAAATTGCATGATGTTCGACCCGTTGGCCGGCACGGCCGGCAAGCCCGCGAAAAGTATCAAGCTTTTCCCGCAGCGGATCAACCGCGCGTTTCGCGGCGGATCAACCGCGCAGCGGAAATCCGACCTGGCTTGCGCTCAGTTGCGCACAGCCAGCGCATCGGGCGCGCCGTGCGACCAGGCTGCCTGCAGCAAATCATCCAGATTGCGGTGGCCATCGGGATAGAGATTGACCGAATACCAATCCTCGCCATCGAGTTCCGAGCGCTGGATCTCGATCTTGCCATACGCGGCAAGCTGAGCGGCGATGCGCTTGGCCTCCGCTGCATCCTCGAACGAACCAGCCGCGACATAGTCGGTGGGCGGACCGGCCGTGGGCGGCTGCCGCTTCCACGATTGAAGCACATCAGCCGGCGACATGCCGTCGCTACCCAGTGCGGCAAAAGCATTGGAGGCGCGTTCCACCCGCTCGTCCGCATAGGACAGCGAGGCCACGGCAAACGGTGATTGCGGCGGCAGACTGATTTCCGGGCGTTCCGGCACGATCGGGCCGAAATCGGGCAGCGCCAGATCGCCGTAAGCCGGCGTCTGTGCCGACATCACCGGCTGGACCGAGCCTGAATCGGTCAACTGACCCGGAAACGGCACGGCGGCGGCGCCAGCAGGCAGGCTTGGCGAAGGCCCGTTCATGGCGACCATGACGCCGGTCGGCAGCCCGTCCGACGGATCCGGCGCCCTGTTGCCGGGGTGGTAGGAAGCCATCAGATACTGGTCGTCATCGCCGTCGAGCGGTGCACGGCCGACATACTCGACCTTCACTTGAGCGGTGCCGATGTTGGCATAGTCAAGCATCTGGGCTGCGCGCTCCGACACATCGATGATGCGGCCTTCGTGATACGGGCCGCGATCGTTGACGCGAACGATGACCGAACTGCCGGTCTTGAGATTGGTGACGCGGGCATAGCTTGGCAGCGGCATGGTCGGATGCGCCGCCGTCAGATGCGTCATGTCGTAGACTTCGCCATTGGCGGTAAGCCGGCCGTGGAAGGCATCGCCATACCAGGACGCCAGACCGACCTTGGCGTAGCGCTTGTCTTCCTTGGGATAATACCACTTGCCGCGGACCTGATAGGGCTTGCCGAGCTGATCCCTGCCGCCGCCACGTTGCATGCGCCCGTTCTGGGAGAACACACGCGGGCTTGCCTTCACGCCATATTCGGATTCGGAGAAATATTCCTTGGAGCGGGTCTTCTTGTAGACCATCGCTTTGGGCTCAGGTTGCGACGCGCAAGCCGCCAGCAAGGCGGCCGACACGGCCAACAACGCGACTGTAGCAGCGCGACGAAGACGCGGGTGCGTCACAGCCTGCATTTTCCTGATGTCCCCTTCAGTCTCAACTCAAGGCGCCGCATTCAACCATCAGAGGAGCCAAAACACTCACTCGACGAATTCTAACGACGCCTAAAACCCCGATCCTTTGTGCGCAGGAATTGTTTATCACGGTATTAACCGATTGTGGCCGGAACCGGGCAAGATTGTGACGCCCTCACCGTGCCGACCACCCTGAAAAGTCGCCACTTTCCGCTCTTCCGCGCGAAGGCAAGGTCGTGCCGCCTACCACAGAACGGCTGGCCCCACTTCTGCCAGGCCATGTCTGCCGGTTGACAGGGCTTTGTCGGGCACACTAGAGCAGTGGACCGCGACAGCTGGAGGAATGGCCGAGCGGTTTAAGGCACCGGTCTTGAAAACCGGCGTGGGTGCAAGCTCACCGTGGGTTCGAATCCCACTTCCTCCGCCAAGTCAACCCTTGGAAAGCCCGGGAAACATGGGGTTTGGCGATTTTCGGTTAGTGACCAACTAACCACATGCCGGCCGCCCAGCACTCAGGCACATGGGCGGCCGTCTTTTGGGGGCGGGGATAATGTGGCTCGATAAGCAGTCAGCGTGTTGGCGCTGAATCGCTCAAGCTTTCGTCACCTCCGCCCAGCTCAGCCCGCGGTGCTCGGCACCGGCGTGTTGAGCAGCTGCTGCTCCCAGAGGTACGCGATGCCGCTGCCGCCGAAGTGCTGGACGAGAATCTCGGTCAGCTCCTCGACATGCTCGGTGCGCGCCCAATCGCGTTGCCATTCGCCAGCGAGCGCCATCACGGTCATCACGTTCGCGCCGGCCGCGATCATCCGCTGGATGGCAATTTCGTGAGACTCCTTCGAAATCCCGCCCGACGCGTCGGTGATCACGGTCACGTCCCAGCCTTCGCCGGCGGCCTGGATGACAGGCATTGCGACGCAGACCTCGGTCCACAGACCGGCGATGATCAGCTGCTTGCGGCCAGTCGCCTTGACGACGCTCACCACATTCTCGTCCTGCCAGGTGTTCACCCAGGTGCGATCGATGACTTCCTGGTCCGGAAATACCTCGGTGATCTGCTTAAAGAGAAGTCCACCGCGCGCCGCGATCACGCTGGTGAGAATGGTCGGAACATTGAAGGCTTTTGCCAGCTTCGCCAGCGCGGTCGTGTTGTTGACCACCATGTGCGGATCGTGGCTGTTCAGGTTTGCGAGCTGATAAGGTTGGTGATCGATCAGAACGAGGACCGAATCCTCGGGGCGAAGAAGTGAATCAAGGCCGTTACGAGGGGTCATAAAGACGTCCTTTCTCCGTCGCGATGGACGGCAATGGGTTCATGGGAGACATGCGCCGGCGGGCGACGTTGCCTGGACGCAATTTGCTGTTCCTTTTGGTGATGCGGTAGTGCCATGTTCAGGCAAGCTGTGTCGCTAAACGAGGAACGCCAATGGACATCGAAGATCTACAGACATTCGTCGCAGTGGCCGACGCCGGGGGCGTATCGGCCGCCGCGCGCCGGCTCGGCGTCTCCAAGTCAATCGTCAGTCGGCGGCTCTTTCGGGTTGAAGCGGAACTTGGCGTCCAGCTGCTTGCACGAACGACCCGCGGCGCCTCGCTCACAGAAGCGGGCATCACGTTCAGAGACCATGCGGCCCGAGCCAGCGCCGAGATTGATACGGCCAGGGAAACGATCCTCCCCACAGGTGAGCTGCGCGGCCGCCTGAGGGTTGCCATGCCGCTTACTTTCGGCGCGACCCATTTCGCCCCCGTGCTAGCGGAAATGGCGCGTCTGCACCCGAAGCTTCACATCCATACTTCTTACAGCGATCGCTTCGTCGATCTCATCGCAGAGGGTTTCGATTGCGCGATCCGGGGCGCCTACCTTCAGGACTCCAACCTAATCGCGAAGCGCGTCGGGCCGATCCATGGAAAGCTTGTCGCGAGCCCGGATTACATCAAAGCGCACGTACCACCCGAGACTCCGGACGAACTCGTCACCCATCAGGCCCTCATGCAGGGAACGGAAGCCTGGCAGTTCATAGATGGCGACAAGATTGTTACGGTCCAGCCGCAGGGCAGGTTCAAGGCCGACAGCGCCACGGCGCTTGCCGCTGCGGCGGCGGCAGGTCTCGGCATCGCCTGGCTCCCCGATTGCATCACACATGAATATGTGGCCTCCGGTGCGCTGGTCCCGATCATGACACGCTATCCGGTGCCTCCGGGAGCCGCGTATGTCGTCCGCCCGCCGGGTCAGCATCCTACGCGGAAAGTGCGGGTGCTCACCGAGATGCTGATTGAATATTTCAAACGCAACCCGGATCTTTGGGGTCTTGACGGCTAGGACACGAACAGTTCGAAGCCTTGTCAAGGAACCGTGTTCGACGGTCCCATTACTCCGAGCCGTCGCGTTCGGCGACATTGCTCGCACGTTCCGCTTACTACGACACAGCGTCGGGATGCATCGGGAATAGCAGGTTTCAGGCCGACCTTGTTGGACTTTGACAGCCGATATCGGTCGCGGGATCCTGTTTATCGCAGCGCGACAGCGTGGGGCTCGTCATCGTCAGGCGGTCCGCCACCCAAAAACGGCAGAGCCTTTAGCCCTTTGGAAAGGGAGATGTGGTTCTTCTCAGAGGCGCAGACGGCGCGCCGGGGCGAATGGATGGATATCTTTGGTATCAAGGCACTGTTGATCTGCGCGCTGATCTTCATTCCGTTCGAACATCTGTTTGCCGAGCGGCCGCAGAAGATTTTCCGCAAGGGTCTGGCTGTCGACCTGATCTATCTGCTGTTCAACGGCTTCATCGTAAAAGTTGCCATCGTCATGATAGCGGCCGGTGCCCTCGGCGCCGCTGAAATGCTCGTCCCGCAATCGATAACGCAAGCCGTCAGCGGTCAGCCCGTCTGGCTGCAGGTTGCGGAGATCATCCTCATCACCGATATCGGCGTCTATTGGGCACATCGAGCCTTCCACAAAATCCCTGCACTTTGGAAGTTCCATGCAGTTCACCATGGCATCGAGGAACTGGATTGGCTCGGTGCTTTCCATAATCATCCGGTCGACATCATCGTCACGAAGGCAGTATCGCTGACGCCGGTCTATTTCCTCGGCTTCTCCGACGCCTCAATCGCCCTCTTTTCGATGATCTACTTTGGCCACACGATGCTTGTTCATTCCAACGTGCGGATTCCGTTCGGCCCCTTGAAGTGGCTGATCGCCAGCCCGCAGTTCCATCGCTGGCACCATGCCAACCAGCGCGAAGCCTATGACAAGAACTTCGCCGGGCAGTTGCCTTTCCTCGACGTGCTGTTCGGCACCTACAATGTCACCGGTGACAAGGTGCCGGAGAAGTACGGCGTCGATGATCCGATCCCCTCCACCTATTTCGGCCAGATCGGCTATCCGCTCCTGCCCCGCAGGAAGCTTGTGAAGCGAGCAGCGCAGAGCACTGAAGCCTGACGGGTTGGCATCGACGGACATGAAACCAAAAACCCGCCGCTCCTTTGGCGCGGCGGGTGCCTCATCAAATCACGGCCTACTTGACCAGGATGGTCGCCCACATTCCATTCATGAAGTGGCCGGGAATGTTGCAAAAGACGGCATAGTTGCCAGGCTTGAGGTCTAGCGTCAGTGATCCGGTCTTGCCCGGATCAAGCTCGGAGACTTCGCCGAGATGGCCTGCCGCATCCTCGTTGACGCGGTTTTCATTTGGCACATAGGGCAGCGTTGTCCTTTTGGCGTCGCTCACCGGCACCACGATCATCTCATGGACCGTGTCCTTGGAGCTGTTCTGAACCTCGAAGGTCACCTTGCCTGCTGATACGACGGTCTGGTCCAGCTTGATCCTCATGGTTGCCATGCTCATGTTTGCCGGCATGCCCATTCCCATCTTTGCATCGGGGTTCGCTACGCCATCCTTGTCCCACAGCTTGACGTTTACGATCGTGTTGGCGAAGGCGGGTGCCGACACGGCTAGTAGGACGAGGACCAGTCCGGTCTTGAAGGGCTGCATGTTCGAAAGGCTCCTGATCGCTTGCGGCGACCCCGCAAGGACTGATTGGGGAATGATTCGTGGTCGCGGCACTCGGCTAGAACAGCCACGCTGACAACAAGCTGACAGTGAAAATTTGGTTGGGCGGCCCATCAGCGGCGCGGATGCAGTTGTCAGCCAGTTGTCAGGTTGAATTGGCTAGGTCGCACCAACGACGGTCACGGCCGTCTGACCGGACCTGATCGAAATCCCACCCACAGGCGCGACATTCGCGCCCAACCTCCCGAATGGAGCCATCATGTATCGCACACTCGTTCTCGCCGCTCTCGCCGGCATGGTCGCAGGACCGGCGCTCGCTGCCGGCAGCAGCGGCGTTGCGCTGGCAAGCTTTCGCCATCGCGAAAACCTTGTCCGAGCTATGATCACCGGGCGAAAACGTAAAGCCGAGCCCGCGGACATAGCCTGAGAATCCGTAGCGGATTGCGGCGGCCGCCAGATTCGACGGCATCGAGCGGGTTGCTCGATGGCTTCGGGCAGCCACGAGGTCTGAAGGCTTTTCGCCTCGAATCGGCTAAACCTTCGAGGCATGAACGAGACCTCACTCTATGCGCCGGTGAAGCGGTTCCTCGAAAACCTGGATTTCGTCGTGAAAGGCGAGATCGGTGGCTGCGATATTGTTGCATTGCGCGAGGGGGAGCCGCCTGTCGTTGTCATCTGCGAACTGAAGCTGCAGTTCAATCTGGAACTTGTGCTGCAAGGCGTCGATCGCGCGGCCGCCTGTGACGAGGTGTGGCTTGCCGCGCGCCTATCGGCTCGCGGCAAGGGACGCGAGAGCGATGCCAGGTTCCGCAATCTCTGCCGCCGCCTTGGCTTCGGTCTGCTTGGCGTCACCGCGACGGACCGGGTCGAGGTGCTTCTCAGCCCGATCGCGCCGGCGCCGCGCAACAATGCACGCCGGCGCTCTCGCCTGGTCGACGAGCACCAGCGCCGTCGCGGCGATCCTGTTGCTGGAGGAGGATCGCGCAATCCGATCATGACGGCCTATCGCCAAAGCGCCCTCGCCTGCGCTGCCGCCATGGTGGACGGACCCAGGCGCCCGCGTGATCTGAAGGCGCTGACGCCGCTCGCGCCGAAGATCCTGCAGCACAATGTCTATGGCTGGTTCGCGCGCGTCGACCGCGGCCTCTACGATCTCACCGATGCCGGCCGCGCCTCGTTGGTCCGTTGGCCGCAGGCATCGCATGATGAATCCCGACACGCAATTTTGAACGCATCGGCCATTTGATTGATGATGCCTGCGGGGTCCGAGCCGGTCCCGTTGGTTGATTTCTCCGACAAAATATGTTGCTTGTCCCGCCCATGAAGAAGCTCTGCATGACCGCCTTGGCGTCTGTGACACTGAGTTTTCCAGCCAACGCAATGGACAGTGCATTGCGCGCCGGCTTGATGAAACTCGATCCCCAAACCCGTCTTGAACAGCGTTGTGACGCCGAAGTGCTCGACCGGATCACCCACGACGATCGAAAGTTCAAAGCCGATCGCGTCGTCGCCTACGCCTTCGCGACGCCCGAGATGGGTGCTGATGCAATCAAAAGCCCCGGCGCTGCGTTTCGCAGCAACGGGCAATGGTACCGGCTGAAATTCAAGTGCCAGACGGCGCCCGACCATATGGAAGTTCTGCAGCTCCGCTACCGGATCGGTGACGAGATTCCGGAAGCAGATTGGGCAAAGTACAATCTCTACGATTGATTTATGATCGGCCGCGGCGGTTTTGCCCGGCTTGCCGGCGAGTGCTGCAGAGTCTTTGATCCGGTTTTGACCCGAAGATGCTTCGGTGAGGTCACCACGAGTGATCCCTTGACGCCAAGGGACCACCAAGTTAGGGCCGTCTGGATAATCGACGAACACTCGGCAAACCAGCAAGGGCTTCCGGTCGATGGACATTTTCAGCGCTGCCAGCCTGACCGCCCTGCTCCAGGTCATCGCCATCGACCTCGTGCTTGCCGGCGACAATGCGATCGTCATCGGCCTTGCCGCTGCCGGCCTGCCGGCCGAACAACGCAAGAAGGCGATCCTCATCGGTGTGCTGGCGGCAACGGTGCTGCGCATCGGCTTTGCCGCGGTTACCGTCAAGCTGCTGGCGATCGTCGGCCTGCTGCTGGCTGGCGGTATCTTGCTGCTGTGGGTCTGCTGGAAGATGTACCGCGAGCTGCGCACGTCCCATGCCGATGAGCTGGAGGCGACCGAGGCGCTGTCGAACTCCGATCTCAACAGCGACAATGCGGTGGCCGGCAAGACGAAGCGCAAGACGCTCGGCCAGGCCGCATTGCAGATTGTCGTCGCCGACGTGTCGATGTCGCTCGACAACGTGCTGGCGGTCGCGGGTGCCGCGCGCGATCATTTCCCGGTGCTGGTCATCGGCCTCGTGCTGTCGATCGCGCTGATGGGGCTCGCCGCGACTTTCATCGCAAAACTGCTGCATCGCCACCGCTGGATCGCCTATGTCGGCCTGCTGATCATTTTCTATGTCGCGTTGGACATGGTCTATCGTGGCACGGTGGAAGTCTGGCCGCATCTAAACAACGCGGTCAGCTGAGGCTGCCGGCCTGCCTCGTCTTCGATCCGCAAAGCGAGGTCCGCAGCGCAATCGCCATGCGTTTTGCCGCATCGCAGCCGTGCCCATACCAATGCCGCAATAAGTGTGGTACTGCGCCGGCAATCCTGAAAAGCCCGGAAACCCTCTATGTCCGCTCCTCGCGTGAGTTTTGTCAGTCTTGGATGCCCGAAAGCCCTTGTGGATTCGGAACGCATCATCACGCGCCTGCGCGCCGAAGGCTACGAGATCGCCCGCAAGCATGACGGCGCCGACCTGGTCGTCGTCAACACCTGCGGCTTTCTCGATTCCGCCCGCGACGAGTCACTCAATGCCATCGGCTCCGCGCTTTCGGAAAACGGCAGGGTCATCGTCACCGGCTGCCTCGGCGCCGAACCGGATGTCATTCGCGAGAGGCACCCCAATGTGCTGGCGATCACCGGACCGCAGGCCTATGAGAGCGTGATGGCCGCCGTGCACGAGGCCGCACCGCCCTCGCACGACCCCTATATCGATCTCTTGCCGCCGCAGGGCGTCAAGCTGACGCCGCGCCACTACGCCTATCTCAAGATTTCCGAAGGCTGCAACAACCGCTGCACCTTCTGCATCATTCCCGCTCTGCGTGGCGACCTCGTCTCGCGACCGGCGGCCGATGTGCTGCGCGAGGCCGAGAAACTGGCCAAAGCTGGCGTCAAGGAGCTCCTGGTCATCTCGCAGGACACCAGCGCCTACGGCATCGACATCAAGTACCAGACCAGCATGTTCGGCGACCGCGAAGTCCGTGCGAAATTCCTCGATCTCTCCGAAGAACTGGGCAAGCTCGGCATCTGGGTGCGCATGCACTATGTCTACCCCTACCCGCATGTCGCCGATGTCATCCCGCTGATGGCGGAAGGCAAGATCCTCCCCTATCTGGATATCCCCTTCCAGCACGCTTCGCCGCAGGTGTTGAAGAACATGCGGCGGCCGGCGCATGGCGAAAAGACGCTCGAGCGCATTCGCGGCTGGCGCGAGGTCTGCCCGGATCTCGCCATCCGCTCGACCTTCATCGTTGGCTTTCCCGGCGAAACGGACGACGATTTCGAGATGCTGCTCGACTGGCTCGATGAGGCGAAGATCGATCGCGCCGGCTGCTTCAAATACGAGCCGGTCCGTGGCGCCCGTTCCAACGATCTTGGGCTCGAACAGGTCCCGCAGGAGATCAAGGAGGCGCGCTGGCACCGCTTCATGCAGCGCCAGCAGAAGATTTCGGCGACGCAGCTGGCCAAGAAGGTCGGCAAGCGCTTGCCGGTGCTGATCGACGAGGCGCATGGCACATCGGCAAAGGGCCGCACCAAATACGACGCGCCCGAGATCGACGGCTCGGTGCATATCCAGTCGCGCCGCCCGCTGCGCCAAGGCGACATCGTCACCGTCAAGATCGACCGTGCCGATGCCTACGATCTCTACGGTTCGGCGGTCTGACGGGCCCCGTATTTACTACATCTAGCGATAATTCAGCCGTCTTAACCCGCTCAGCCGCGATCCGCTCTATGGTTTCCGGATCGTAAAAGCGGGAACTCGGATGAACACCAGACCTGCTGGGCAGGATTATATCGCAACGCTGGACCTGCTCAGGCTGGCGGCTGCACTTGCCGTTGTGTTCTTTCACTATTTCTTCCGTGGCGCGGCGGCCGAAGGCTACCTTGCCGAGGGCTATCCGATTGCCGCACCGGTGGCTCTCTACGGCTATCTCGGCGTCAATTTGTTCTTCCTGATCAGCGGTTTCGTCATTGCCTGGTCGGCGGAAAACCGCACCTGGGACCAGTTTGCGATCGCGCGGTTCGTTCGCCTCTATCCGGGTTTCCTGCTCTGCATGACGATCACCTTCGCGGTTGTCGCCCTTGCCGGCTCACCGCTGCTTCCGGTCTCTCTCGGTCAGTATGCCGCCAATCTGTCGATGTTTGCACCGGCCTTCGGCCAACCCTTCATGGACGGCGTCTACTGGTCGATCGTGCTTGAACTGGTGTTCTATGGATGGGTGACGCTGGCCCTGTTCACCGGGCTCTTCCAGAAACGTAAGCTGGAAGTGATCTTCGTCTGGCTGGCGATCTCGGCCTTGAACGAATTCTTTGTTGGCAGCGGCGCCGCCAGGCTGCTGTTCATCACCGAGTTCGGGCCGTTCTTCGCCGCTGGCATGCTGGTCCACCACATCCATGCACATGGCCGTTCACTGCCGGCCTTGCTGCTGCTTGCCGCCGCGTTCCTGATCTCCTGCGGAACGCTATCGGTGACGCAGCACTGGATGCTTGGCCACTACGGCATTGCCGTTTCGTCGGCCAATCTGGTCGTTGCCAATATCGTCATGCATGGCGCGCTGATCGGCGCGGTCCTGCTGCGCGGCCGTGTCAGGCCATCCTCACTCACTCTGGCCTTGGGCGGGCTGACCTATCCGCTCTACCTGCTGCACCAGGAGATCGGCTATCTCGCTATCAATGCCGCAGCACCCATGGTCGGGAAATGGTTTGCCGCCTTTGGCTGCATTGCGCTCATGCTCTTCGTTTCGTGGGCGATCTGGCGCACCTGCGAACGACCCGCGCAGCGGCTGCTGAGGATTTGGCTTGGCCGCGCGGTCGATGCTGGACTGACTCGATTTCGTCGCGTCTCGGTTAAGGCGCAGCCCGCCGAATGAAAAGGGCGCCTCGCGGCGCCCTCTTCATTGATATCTTGGGCTGCTTACTGCGGCAGCTTGTCGTCGACGCCCTTCACATAGAAGTTCATGCCGAGCAGCGTGCCGTCGTCGGCGACTTCGCCATCCTTCAGCCAAGGCGTGCCGTCCTGCTTGGCAACCGGTCCGGTGAAGGGGTTCCAGCCGCCGGCGATCTTCTTTTCGGTCGCCTCAGCCATCGCCTTCACATCGTCGGGCATGTTGGTGAAGGGGGCGAGCTTGACCGCGCCGTCCTTGATACCAAGCCAGACATTGTCCGGCTTCCAGGTGCCGTCGAGGGCTGCCTGGACCCGGCTGATGTAGTAGGGACCCCATTCGTCGGTAAGTGAGGTCAGCTGCGCGTTCGGCGCGAACTTGATCATGTCGGAGGACTGGCCGAAGCCGTGCAGCTTGCGTTCTTCCGCCACCTGCAGGGCAGCGGTCGAATCGGTGTGCTGGACGATGATGTCGGCGCCCTGGTCGAACAGCGCCTTGGCGGCGTCGGCTTCCTTGCCCGGATCGAACCACGAGTTCACCCAGACGATCTTGGCCTTGAAGTTCGGGTTGATCGACTGTGCACCGAGCATGAAGGAGTTGATGCCCATCACCACTTCGGGGATCGGGAAGGAAACGATGTAGCCGGCAACGCCGGCCTTCGATTCTTTTGCGGCGATCTGGCCGAGCACATAGCGGCCTTCATAGAAACGCGCATTGTAGATGCCGAGATTGTCTGATGTCTTGTAGCCGGTTGCGTGCTCGAACATCACCTTTGGGAATTTCTTGGCGACCTTCACTTCCGGGTCCATGAAGCCAAAGGATGTACCGAAGATGATCTTGCAGCCTTCGCGCGCCAGACGCTCAAAAGCGCGGTCGGCGTCGGGGCCTTCGGAGACGTTTTCGAGATAGGCGGTCTCGACCTTGTCGCCGAGCGCCTTCTCCACCTCGAGACGGCCCTGATCGTGCTGATAGGAATAGCCGAAATCGCCGATCGGGCCGGTATAGACCCAGCAGGCCTTCAGCTTGTCCGCAGCCTCGGCGGTTGCCGCCAGCGATAGGGCGGCGGTCGTGGTCATCAGGGCAATAAGCAGTTTTTTCATTGTGTTACCTCTCTGAGTTAAGCCTTGGAGCTTCCCGTTTGTTTTTGTTGTCAACGATCCGGAACGAATGGCTGCCCCAAGGAAGCCGGCGTGTTCATCATCGTCAGACGCTTGTTGCGCGAGATTAGAACGAGAACCACGACGGTTGCCAGATAGGGCAGCGAAGAAAGGAACTGTGAAGGCACTGGAATGCCAAAAGCCTGTGCATGAAGCTGTCCGATCCACACCGCGCCGAAGATGTAGGCGCCGGCCAGCACCCGCCATGGCCGCCACGAGGCAAACACCACCAGCGCTAGCGCGATCCAGCCGCGGCCGGCACTCATGTTCTCCACCCATTGCGGCGTGTAGACCAGCGACAGGTGGCCGCCGGCGAGGCCGGCACAGGCGCCGCCGAAGATGACCGCGAGATAACGGTAGCGGATGACCTTGATGCCGAGCGCATGCGCCGACGTATGGCTGTCGCCGATCGAGCGCAGCGTCAGCCCGGTACGGGTCTTGAACAGGAACCACATGACGGCAGCGGTCAGGGCAATTGAGATGTAGAAGATCGGATCCTGGCCGAACAGCAATCTGCCGATCACCGGGATCGAGGTCAGGCCAGGGATGTCGATGTTGGGCAGCCGTTCGCCGGGCTGGCCGACGAAGCTGGTGCCCATCATGCCGGATAGGCCGAGACCGAGTAGCGTCAGCGACAGCCCGGTCGCGACCTGGTTGGTGGCCAGCGACAGCGTCATGACGGCAAACAGCAGCGAGAACACCGCGCCCATGGCGATGGCCGCCAGGAGGCCGATCCAGGGCGAGCCCGTGAGATAGCTGGCGCCGAAGCCGCCGACGGCGCCCATGATCATCATGCCTTCAACGCCGAGATTGAGCACGCCGGCGCGCTCGACGACCAGTTCGCCGATCGCCGCGATCAGCAGCGGCGTTGCCGCCGTGGCGATGGTCAGAAGGATGTTTATGGTGATGTCCATCAACGGGCTTCCTTCAACTTTGGCGCCGCTTCGAGTTTCGCGGCATCCTGCGGTTTGGTCAGCGCCAGGCCGATCAGGCGAATGCGGTAGTGGATGAGCGTGTCGCAGCCGAGCACGAAGAACAAAAGCATGCCCTGGAACACCCGCGCCACCTTGTCGGAAATGCCGAGCGCGCTTTGTACCGCTTCGCCGCCGAGATAGGTCAGCGCCAGCACCAGTCCGGCGGCAACGATGCCAAGCGGGTTGAGACGGCCAAGGAACGCCACGATGATGGCGGTGAAGCCGTAGCCGGGCGAAATGACAGGCTGCAGCTGGCCGATGGCGCCAGAGACTTCCGAGATGCCGGCAAGCCCTGCCAACGCACCCGACAGCAGGAAGGCGAAGAACACCATGCGGTTGAGGCCGAAGCCGGCGAAGCGCCCTGCCCTTGGGCTTGAGCCCAGCACCCGCACCTCAAAACCTTTCAGCATGCGGCTCATCAGGATCCAGACCAGCACCGCGGCGACCAGCGCGAAGACAAATCCCCAGTTCGCCCGCCCGGCATCCGGCATAAGTTCCGGCAACACGGCCGAGTCGCCGAACTGGATCGTCTGTGGGAAGCCATGGCCCTGCGGATCGCGCCATGGGCCGCGCACCAGCCAGTCGAGGAACAATTGAGCGACATAGACCAGCATCAAGCTGGTCAAGATCTCGTTGGTGCCGAAGCGCGTCTTGAGCAAGGCCGGGATTGCCGCATAGGCGGCGCCGCCGACCATGCCGAGCAAAAGCATCAGCGGCAGCACCAGCGGGCCTTCGAACTGCGGAAACAGCACCGGAATGATCGAGCCGACAATGCCGCCCAGGATGAACTGGCCTTCGGCCCCGATGTTCCAGATGTTGGCCTTGTAGCAGACCGACAGGCCAACGGCGATCAGGATGAGCGGCGCTGCCTTGATCGCCAGCTCATGCAACTGCCAGACCTGGCTGATCGGTTCGATGAAATAGATATTGAACGCGGTCAGCGGATTGACGCCGAGCAGCGCGAACATGATGGCACCGGCGATGATCGTCAGCGCGAAGGCGATGAACGGCGACAGGGCCGAAAACAGCGCGGAGCGCTGCGGGCGTTTGACGAGTTCGAGGCGCATCATGCCGTCTCCAGCGTGTGTTCGGCGTGACCGGGTTCGGCGCCGCCCATCAGCAAACCGACCTTCTCGAAGGTGGCCTCGGCGATCGGCATCGGCTTCGACAGCACGCCATTGTGCATGACGGCGATCGCATCCGATATCTCGAACAGCTCGTCGAGATCCTGGCTGATCACCAGCACCGCCGATCCGCTGCGTGACAACTCGATCAAGGCTTGGCGGATGTGAGCGGCAGCACCCGCATCGACGCCCCAGGTCGGCTGGTTGACCACCATGACATCAGGCCGACGGTCGAGTTCGCGGCCGACGATGAATTTCTGCAGATTGCCGCCTGAAAGTGCCGCGGCCTCCGGATCCGGCGCGCTCTTGCGCACGTCCATCGCCTCGATGATGCGTTGGGCGGCAGCGTAGATGGCGGCGCCCTTGACCATTCCCCCAGTGCCGACAAACGCCTTGCCGTCGGTTGCATGGCGCGACAGCAGCAGGTTCTCGGAAAGCTTCATGCGTGGCGCGGCACCGTGGCCGAGGCGCTCTTCCGGCACGAAGGCAGCACCCAGCAGGCGCCGTCCGGTGATGGTGAGGCCACCTGCGTCCTTGCCGCGGATGCGCACCGAGGCGGCATCCTGCTGCAACACCTCGCCGGAGACGGATTCAAAGAACTCGCCCTGGCCGTTGCCGGCGACGCCCGCGATGCCGATCACCTCGCCGGCCCGGACATTCAGGTTGATGCCCTTGAGCGGGATCGAGAACGGCGTTGCCGGCTTGCGGCTGAGGTTGCGGATTTCGAGCAGCGGTTGCGCCGTGGCGATGCCCTCGACCGGTGCGCGCACCACGGCCTGCACCTCGTTGCCGACCATCATGCGGGCCAGCGAAGAGGCTGTTTCCTCACGCGGGTTGCAGTGGCCGACGACCTTGCCGTGGCGCAGCACGGTGGCGCGGTCGCAGATGCGTTTGACCTCTTCGAGCCGGTGCGAGATGTAGAGGATGGATTTGCCCTCCGAACGCAGACGCTCCAGCGTCTCGAACAGCTTGTCGGCTTCCTGCGGCGTCAGCACCGAGGTCGGTTCGTCGAGGATGATGAGCTGTGGCGTCTGCAGCAGGCAGCGGATGATCTCGATGCGCTGGCGCTCGCCCACCGACAGGTCGCCGACCAGCGATTCAGGATCGAGCGGCAGGCCATAGCTGAAGGAAAGCGCTCTCGCCTTCGCCGCGATGCTGCTGATCGGCGAACCGTCGTCCAGCGACAGCGCGATGTTTTCGGCCGCGGTCAGCGCTTCGAACAGCGAGAAATGCTGGAACACCATGCCGATGCCGAGCTTTTTCGCGACGCCGGGGCTGGAAATCCTGACGGCCTGGCCGTTCCAGAAGATCTCGCCGGAATTGGGCTCCAGCGAGCCGAACAGCATCTTGACCAGCGTCGACTTGCCGGCGCCGTTTTCGCCGAGCAAGGCGTGGATTTCACCTCTGGCGATGTCGAGATCGATATGATCGCACGCCGTCAGCGTGCCGAATATCTTGGTGAGGCCACGGACCTCGAGCAGGTTCGTGCCGTCCTGATTTGCACTCACAGTGCCTCCCATCTGGTTAGCCAGATATGTTCTGTGTTCCCGCAAGCATGGTAGGCGCGGCCGGCTCTCATCGGAAAGCGGCACGCGTCTTGAAAGAGCTTCAAGAATTTCAGCGGAAATTCAAGGATTAGCAAGGCAGAACGGACTAAGGGATGAGAATGGTCGTCCCTGTGGTCCTGCGGCCCTCGAGGTCGGAATGCGCTTTGCCGGCGTCCTTGAGCGCATAGCGCTGGTTGATCTTGATCTTGACGGCGCCAGTGAGCACGACTTCGAACAGGGCTGCGGCGGAGGCCTCGAGGTCCTCGCGTTTCGCATTGTAGACGAACAGCGTCGGCCTTGTTGCGAACAACGAGCCCTTCTGTGCCAGCAACGACATGCTGAACGGCGGGATAGGTCCCGAGGACTGACCAAAACTGACGAACATGCCAAGCGGCCTCAGGCAGTCGAGTGAAGCCGGAAACGTGTCGTTGCCGACCGAATCGTAGACGACGTCGCATTTCCTGCCGCCGGTGATGGCGGCGACGCCGGCGACGAAATCCTGTTCCTTGTAGTTGATGACATGGTCGAAGCCGTGCGCCTTGGCGAGTTCGATCTTGTCGGACGAGCTGGCGGTGCCGATGACGGTCGCGCCGAGATGTTTCGCCCATTGGCCGAGGATCAGCCCGACGCCGCCTGCCGCGGCATGGAACAGGATCGTGTCGCCGGCTTTCACCTTGAACGTCCGGCGCAGCAGATATTCCGCGGTCATGCCCTTCAGCATCATCGCGGCGGCCTGTTCGTCGCTGACGCCATCCGGAACCTTGACGACGCGGCTGGCATCGATGACGCGCTCTTGCGCGTAGGCCCCCGTCGTCACGGCATAGGCGATGCGATCGCCCGGCTTCAGCCAGTCGACGCCCTCGCCAACCTCCAGCACCACGCCGGCGGCTTCACTGCCGGGAACAAGCGGGAAGCCGCCGGGCGGCGGATAAAGGCCAGAGCGATGATAGACATCGATGAAATTGAGGCCGATCGCCGTGTGCCGGATCAGGATCTGCCCCGATCCCGGCTGGCCGGGTTCCGCGTCCTCATAGGTCAGGACTTCCGGGCCGCCATGGGCGTGGATACGGATCGCTTTGGACATCGTCAGGCTTCCTTGAGAAGAGTGGCTGATCAGGCCTTTTTGGCACCGAGGTTGGGAAAGAACTGCATGACGCCACCGATGCAGGCAAGGTAGAGCCCGGTGATGGTGATGCCGATCTTGGTGAAGGTGCTGACCTGTTCGCCGAGCACGCCGATCTGATCATAGAAGGCGGCAAGTGCCGCCTGCGCCAGGGCAAGCGCGCCGAAAGCGCACCACAAAAGGGTCATCGCAAGATTGATGCGCCGCAGCCGCACCACACGCACCGGATGGATGAAGTTGATCGGCACGAAAGTCAGAATGCCGGCCGCCACCACCACCGCGAACGAAACCCATTGTCCGGGCTCGATGACGAACAGCGTGAACACCACCATGTTCCAGACCACCGGGAATCCCTTGAAGAAATTCTCCTTCGTCTTCATGCCGGTATCGGCATAGTAGATGGCGCTGGAGACGACGATGATCGCCGCCGACAGGAACGACAGGCCTTCGCCCATGAAGCCGCGCTGATAGAGCGCGAAGGCCGGGATCAGCACATAGGTCACGTAGTCGATGATGTTGTCGAGCAGTTCGCCCGACCAGGTCGGCAGGATCTCCTTGACCTCGAGCTTGCGCGCGATCGGCCCGTCGATGCCGTCGACGAACAGCGCCAGCCCGAGCCACCAGAACATCGCCGTCCAGCGCTCTTCGCTTGCCGCCACCAGCGACAGGAAGGCCAGGAACGAGCCCGATGCGGTCAAGAGATGGACGGAGAACGCCCTTGCCTGCGGCCAGGTGACTTTCTTCTTCGGCCGCGGAATCCGGTCCGTGATCTTCTTGGCGGCTTTTCTGGCCGTTGTGTTCTTGCTCACGGGCCCCGCCAATCCAGCTTGCAGATTTCGGCCGAACGGCCGGCGAAATTCCAGTTGCGGCCGAAAGCCCGCATCTTGCTTTTGTCGGACCTGGCCACGATGATCTCCGGCGCGATCCAGTATTCAGAATTGCTGATCACCGTATCCTTGTCGCGGTCCTTGCCGGGGATGGGTGTCACCGCCCCTTCGATGATCTTCGGTATCTGGAAGATGCGCGTCTTGTCACGCGTCTCATAGGTAATCGGCACCTGTTCGACGCCGAGGAATTTGCCGACCAGGATGGAGAGCAGCGATGTGGTTCCGCCCGCCTTGCCGGTGAAGATCTTGGTCAGCGCCTTGACCGCGTAGACCGAGGCTCGCTTGTCGATGAACAGGCCGGCGGTCCAGTTGCCGCGGCTCATGTAACCGGGGATTTCCATGACCAGCCCAAGATTGAGATTGGACAGGTCGACGTCGCCGAAATGGCCGGCATCGATGCGAAACCCGGCCCAGGTCTGGCAATAGCCTTCGGTTGGCGGATGGTTGCCGAGGGACAGCACGCAAGGGCAAAAAACCGCGCAATTGCAGGAGAGTACAAGCTCTCCCTTCATTGCCCAGTTATGATCTGCCATCGATTTTCCCCCACTCACAGCGAGACTACTAGCAGCGCTGCTGCCCAGACAAGCAGTATCGCACCGGCCAGCCGGGTTGGAACCCTGCTGGCCGTTTGTTTTTCGATCAGGGTGAACAGCCCGATCAGCGCCATCCAGAAGACGTTCATGACGCCGACGGCGAACATCACCAGCATCAACGCCCAGCAGCAGCCGAGGCACCACAGGCCTTGCATGACGCCAAGCCGGAAGATGCTGGCCGGCCTGGCGCTCCAGTTCGCGAAAAGGATCGAGAACGGGTTCTTGCATTTCTTCAGGCAGGCTTCCTTCAGGCCACTGAACTGATAGAGGCCGGCGACCAGCAGAGCGAGCGCGCCGGCAGCGCCGACGACCGGGTCGAGCATCTCGCCTGAAGCGGAGAATGCATGGGCGGCCAGGGTCAGCGCCGCGAACATCACTGAGGCAGCGAGCCAGACGCTGAGGTAACCAGCGACCAGCACCAGCGGATGGACGACTGGTTCGCCCTTGATGCGAGCCGTATCGGCGATCTCGCAATAGGTGCGGATCATCGGCGCGGCCGAAGGCAGCATCGTTGCGATCGCCATCAGGAACCACATGAAAACGAGCGCGCCGACCTGCAGGCCGAGACTTGCGTCCAGAGGCACCGGCGAGAGGCAGAGCGCAAAGAACCGTTCCAGGAAATCGGGCAGCGGCAATCGCGGCAGATTGCGCAGGATCGTGTCGCCAGGGGTGCTGACGCCTGCAATCCTGCCTTCAGCGCTGCGGATTGCCATCGCGGCAAGAGACAGCCAGGCAAGCAAGATACAGGCGCCGACAACGACGTTTACCGTGACGCGAGGATTTCGTGCGATGCTCGCCATGGCGCGGCCGGCGCGGTCGAGATGGCTGAAGTCGTCTTGCTGGCCGGTCATGTCATTCGAATGGGCCGAATCGCCGCGTTGATCAAGCGGCATGATCTGACCTATATGCCTATCGAACGGCGGGTCGGGTAGACCGCCTCGCACTGCAAGCCGGAAGCCGATCTTGGAGCATGAGCAAACTGCGCGGATACTGGTTGCTGGCACGGGGCCGGCAGGACTGATCGCGGCGCTCGGTTTTGCCGCCGCAGGTTTCCCGGTGACGCTGGTTGGGCCGGAGGCCACTGCCCCCGATGGCCGCACAACGGCCCTGATGAACCCCGCCTTGAAAGTGCTTGAGCGGCTGGGCGTGCTCGAAGACATCAAGCCCAAGGCGGCGCCCCTGAAAGTCATGCGCATCGTCGACGCGACCAGCCGGTTGATCCGCAGCCCGGTCGTCACCTTTCGCGCAAGCGAGATCGATGAGGACCAGTTCGGGCTGAACCTGCCCAACAGCGTGCTCAATCCGGCACTCGCCAGCAAGGTTGCCGCGCATGCCGGCATCGAATGGCTGAAGTCGATGGTGGCGACCTGGCACCTCGATGCCGAGCACGTCCGTGCCGTCCTGAGCGACGGCAGCTCGGTGGATGCATCGCTGGCGGTCGCCGCGGACGGACGCTTGTCGCCGGCGCGCCAGGCAGCCGGCATCTCGACCTCGGCTCGCTCCTATCCGCAGGCGGCTTTTGTCCTCAATTTCCGCCACAGCGGCGACCACGCCTTCACCTCGACGGAATTCCACACCGAAACCGGCCCGTTCACGCAGGTTCCCCTTCCCGGCAATCGCTCGAGCCTGGTTTGGGTGGTGAGGCCCGAGACGGCGACTGAACTCGCCGCATTGGACGATGCGACGCTTTCGATGCGGGTCGAACAGCAGATGCAGTCGATGCTGGGCCGGGTGACGATCGAGCCGGGCCGGCAGATCTACCCGCTTTCGGCGGTGACGCCGCTGCGTTTCGCGCGAGACCGTGTGGCGTTGGTCGGAGAAGCCGCCCATGTGTTTCCGCCGATCGGCGCGCAAGGCCTCAATCTCGGCATCAGGGATGTCGACGATCTGATTGGAATCGCTTGTGAAAATCGGAGCGATCCCGGCGCCGCCAAGGCCTTGGCAGCCTATGACTTCAAGCGTCGGCCCGATATTCTGGCGCGCAGCAGCGCGGTCAACCTGCTCAACATGTCGCTGCTATCCGACATGCTGCCGGCGCAGATGGCCCGCGTTGCCGGGCTCGGCGCGCTCGGTGGCTTCGCGCCGCTTCGCGCCTTTTTCATGCGCGAGGGACTTCGTCCCGGCAGCGGTTTCGCGGCACTGGCCGGCGGCCTGCGAAGGCCGGCACGCTGACAGCGAATTTCCGAACGTTTCCGATAATCTGCGTCGTCGACATCGTCGCGTGCTGCAAACCTTTGCATCGCGTCCTGCGTAGCTTAGAGGCGCGCTTGGACGCTTCGGGATTGAATTGATGAGCCGTCTGCGCCAAATAAGCTCAAGGAATTCAGTGGTGAGTACGATGAAAACAGCCAAATTCGCAATCGGACAGGTGGTTCGCCACCGGCTGTTTCCATTCCGGGGCATCATTTTCGACGTCGATCCGCAATTCGCCAACACCGACGAATGGTACGAAGCCATCCCCGCCGACGTTAGGCCGCGCAAGGATCAACCTTTCTACCATCTGCTCGCCGAGAACTCGGAGACCGAATACATCGCCTATGTCTCCGAGCAGAATCTGCTGGAGGATCAGTCGGGTGAACCGGTCCGGCATCCGCAGATCAAGGAGATGTTCGACAAGAAGCCGGATGGGGGCTACCAGCCGAAACGGCAGTCGAGGCACTGACCCACCAGGGTCACGAAAAAAGCGGGGCATGACCCCGCTTTTTTATTGGCTCGGCGATATCGGCTGATCAGTTGGCGGTCTTCGCCTTGTCCTGCTCTTCCTTGAGCTTCTTGGCGAAATCCTGGTTGTTCTTGGTGACGAAGTCCTGAAGCTTCTTCTGCCGGTCCTCGATGTCCGACTGCTGCAGCGCCGGGCCGTCATAGGCGCCGCTGAAGCCCTGCAGGGCGATCTTGATCGGATTGGGCTGGTTCTGGAAATTGACGGAGGTCAGCGTGATCGCCTGGCCTTTCTTGAAAGAGGCGACAAGCTGATCGGTCAGCGGCACTTCCGCCACGCAACGATCCGGGAAGCAAATCACATAGTCGAGCTTCTGCGCCTTGCCGGTGTCGATCTGCAGGCCGATGCCGGGAGGCACCAGACGACCGGTCGGGACCGTCACCTGGAACACCTTGCGGTTCACTTTGCCCTTGAGCTCGATCAAGCTGACGCCGGTGACCAGCTGGCCATTGCCGGCGGTGGTGATGTTCTGGACATTGCAGATGTCGACGTCTTCCTGCTTGGTGCAGGCCTTGAACCAGCCTTGCGGAATCTGCTGTTGCTGCTGTGCGGAAGCAGCGGGAAGTCCTGCGCCCAGAAAGCCGATCACGCCAGCGGCCATGACCGACAGGCGGTACGCGTTGCTGTTCAGGCTCGTCATGTCGTGCACTTCCTCTCAAATGATCCCGGGACCGGCTTCTTCGTGCCGTGTGGTCCAGCTACCTGTTGCCGAAATGAGGCAACAGAATGACTTCGGAGGGCGTGTTACACTGCAAGCGAGGCCGAATCCAGCCCGACGTCAGCAATTGTTGAGCGCGCGGTTGGCTGGCGCGCAGCCGCCTCATGCTAGGGTGCACACCGAATCATCAAGCCGACCCAGTAAGGAGACGGTCATGGGCCGCGTTCTTGTTTGGCTGATCACCGCGATATCGTTTCTCGCACTTTCGCATCAGCCGGCCGCATCGGAGCCGAAGCACGCGATCGCCATGCAGGGCGAACCGGCGCTGCCGCCCGACTACACGCATTTCAACTACGTCAATCCCGATGCGCCGAAGGGTGGCTCGATCACCTATTGCGTCGTCGGCAGCTTCGACAATCTCAACCCTTTCATCCTCAAGAGCCTGCGCACGACGGCGCGCGGCATGATGGACACGATCTTCGGCAATCTGGTTTTCGAACCGCTGATGCAGCGCAATGCCGACGAGGCTTTCACGCTCTACGGGCTGCTGGCCGACACGGCCGACATGGATCCCGAGCGCAAGAGCATCGAATTCCACCTCAATCCGAAAGCCAAGTGGTCGGACGGCCAGCCGGTGACGCCGGAGGACGTGCTGTTCAGCTATGACGTCTACACCGAGAAAGGGCGACCGCCCTACAGCGACCGCATGGCCAGGGTCGCCAAGCTCGAAAAGACCGGCGACCACAGTGTGCGCTTCACCTTCAACGACAAGGCCGATCGCGAATTCCCGCTGATCATCGCGCTGACGCCGATCATCCCGAAGCACGCCTTCGACAAGGAGACCTTCGACAAGACGACGCTGAAGCCGGTGATCGGCAGTGGTCCCTATACGATCGCGCAGGTACAGCCCGGCCAGCGCATCGTGTTCAAGCGCAACCCGGATTACTGGGGCAAGGATGTCCCTGCCAAGCGCGGTTTCGACAATTACGACCAGATCACCATCGAGTATTTCCTCAACGCCAACGCCAAGCTCGAAGCGTTCAAGAAAGGCCTTTGCGCCATCGACGATGACAGCGACCCGGTCAAGCGCGAGCGCGATCTCGATTTTCCGGCCTTCCACAAGGGCGATGTGGTCGCGCAAACCTTCGACACCGGCATTCCGCCCGTCGTGACCGGCTTCCTGTTCAACACAAGGCTGCAGAAATTCGCCAATCCGGCCGTGCGGCGCGCGCTCGGCATGCTCTACGACTTCGAATGGGCCAACAAGAACCTGTTTGGCGGCAAATACACGCGCACGATGAGTTACTGGCAGAATTCGGAGCTTTCCGCGATCGGTCATCCGGCCGACGACAGGGAGAAGGCGCTTCTGGCGCCCTACCCCGGCCGCGTGCCGGCCAATGTCATGGACGGCACGTACCGGCCACCGGTGACTGACGGATCCGGCCAGGACCGCCGCGTGCTGAAGGCAGCCTTCGATCTCTTGAAAAGCGCCGGTTATCATGTGCAGGACGGGATAATGCTCGATGCCGAGGGCAAACCTTTCGGTTTCGAGATACTGACCGCCTCGCAGGACGAGGAGCGCCTTGCCGGCATCTACCAGCGCACGCTGGAGAAGATCGGCATCAATGTCACCATTCGCAGCCTTGACGGCGATCAGATCCAGTCGCGCAAGCAGCGCTTCGATTTCGAGGTCCTGGTTGGATCGAGCGGCTTCAACAATTCGCTGTCGCCCGGCATCGAGCAGACCGGGCGTTGGAGTTCGGCCGCGGCCAGGACGGAAGGCTCGTTCAATCTTGCCGGCGTCGCCGATCCGGCGGTGGACGCGGCAATCGAAGCGATGCTGCGCGCCCGCTCGAAGGAGGATTATGTCGCTGCGGTTCGCGTTCTCGACCGGCTGCTGATCTCCGGCAACTACATGGTGCCGATGCAGCACAACACGCAGCAATGGATTGCTTACTGGAACTATCTGGAACATCCGCAAAAGACGCCCATATTTGGCTATCAACTGCCGACCTGGTGGCGCAAGCCAAATTGAAGATACAGGAGATCGAGATGAGCGAGATGAGCGCCATCACCGTCGATGTGGTGTCCGATGTGGTCTGCCCATGGTGCTTCATCGGGCAGAAGCGGCTCGACAGAGCGATCGCGGCTGTCGGCAATGTTGACGTGCATATTCGCTGGCGGCCATTCCAACTCGATCCGACCATTCCGCCGCAAGGCAAGGATCGCCACGAATACATGCTGGCCAAGTTCGGCAGCGACGAGCGTATCCGCGAGATTCATGGCCGCATCGAGCCGCTCGGCGAAGTCGAAGGCATCTCCTTCGCCTTCGACACCATCAAGGTGGCGCCGAACACGCTGGATGCGCACCGCCTGATCCGCTGGGCGGGTGCCGCCAGCGAAGCCGTGCAGAACAGGCTTGTGCGCCGGCTGTTCCAGCTGAATTTCGAGGAAGGCGCCAACATCGGCGACCATGCCGTTCTGATCGAAGCCGCGCGCGAGGCCGGCATGGACGCGTCCGTCGTTGCCACGCTTTTGCCGACTGACGCCGATGTCGAGGCGGTTCGCACCGAGATCGCCACCGCGTCGCGAATGGGCATATCTGGCGTGCCGTGCTTCCTGCTCGAGGGCAAATACGCGGTCATGGGCGCGCAGGATGCCGATACCCTGGCTGATGCCATTCGTCAGGTGGCGGCTGCCAAGGCGCGCGGCGAATTGGAAAAGGTCGGCTGAGGCCGGCCACCCTTCTCCTTTCCCGACAGGAGGAGCAAGTCTTACTTCACCGTCACCTTTGCCTTGCTGATGAAAAATCCATGGCCGTTTGTGGCCGTGCAGGCCAGTCCCTTGGTTGACGACTGGCACGAGAACCGCCCTGCGCTCCAGCTGTTGCCGTAGCCAAGCTTGTCGACATCGCTGCAGCAGCCTTGCTCGCCTGGGTTTTTGATCAGTGTCGCCGGTCCCTTGGGGCCTAGGATGATGGTGACATAGCTCGGCTCGACGCGCGAGCAACTCAATTCCGGGCCGCCATCCTTCGGCTCATAGGTGCTGGTGCCGCCTTTCGCCGTGTAGATGCAGCCGATGTTGCCGGATGGCGTGTTGAACTCGATCTGGCCGTCGGCGCTTGCCGGGATGCCCTGCTCGGCGGCATGGGCCAAAGGTACAGAGGCAAATAGGGGCAGCCAGGCGAAGAGGAACAGGATTGCGGCCGCGCGTGCAAGCATTGGGAGCTTCCTTGTTGGAGAACCGGACACGCATGAGTGTCGACAATGCCAGGCAAGGTTCAATCCCGAACGAATGAATTGTCAAACGCAGGTCGTGAGCTGACCCGACAAGACGGAACGCGCCGCTCGGACGATTTTCCGGTCACTTCCTGCCTCCGGCAAGAACGATAACGGCAAGCCTGGCGAGGTCACGAACGGCAAATTTTCCGATGTTCGGGCCAGCCCGCTCTGAGAAAATCGCTCGATCCGTACGATTTCTAGTTCACAAAACCGTGCGATAACCTTCCCTGAGGGAAGCTTCCTCGACGGCATGTCTCCGCAGATCAAGCGTTTGAAATCAATAATGATATCCTGATTTTTGCCGGCTGTTGTCGCTATATTTCGGCGTGTCATCTGTTGCCTCTTGGCAACGGCCGTTGGGTGTAATCAGTTTGGCCAGCTTTAAAAATTAATGGAAAATGATCAATTGGTGTTACCATCCGTAACAAAAGAAAAAAGGTTTGGGCGGGATCGTGATTCGGGTCGGTAGACCATCGCAAGAGTCAGTACCGGAAAAAACACTTCGCGATGCCGCAAGGCGATCGCTTCTGACGCCGGTATCGTCGATGCGCAGCTTCTGGGGCCTGATGCGGGCCTACTGGGTCTCGGACCGCTGGAAGGAAGCCTGGACACTGACGCTGGTGATTGCGCTGCTCACCGCGCTGTCCAGCAAGGCCGGTGTCTGGTTCGCTGAAGCCTCCGGCGAACTGGTCAACTCGATCGCCTTCTTCCATGACGCGGCCAACACCACGCCGCTTCGCTCGCTGCTGGTCAATGCCGGCATCCTCGTGCTGCTGGTCCTGCTCAAGGACGCCGGCTTCACTGGCATCCGCAACCTTGTCTCAGCGACATTGCACCGCAAATGGCGCGGCTGGCTGGACAGCCGCTTCAATGAAGCGTTGCTGGATGGCAATCATACGCATTTCCATGCGCAGCATGCGTCGACCGGCAGCGGCGCGCCCGCCCCCGACAACATCGATCAGCGCGTCCAGGAATCCATCAAGGACATGACCGGCGGTGCCATCGGGCTCGCCATGGGCGTGCTGGGCGTCGCCACCTCGCTCTATTTCGTCGGCCAGAAGCTGCTCGAAAACTCCGTCGAGGTGAAGGGGCTGGAGTTCCTCGGCAACTATGGCAGCGCTGTCCTCGCCTTCCTGGCCGTCGCCACCTATGTGCCGCTGAACACATGGATCGCGGTCAAGCTCGGCGGCCTGCTCGAGCGCCTCAACGTCAGGATGCAGCAAGCCGAGGGCAGCTATCGCGGCGAGCTGACGACGTTCCTGCGCCGCAGCTTCCATGTCGCGGCGTCTCAGGGCGAAGGCGTGCAAAGGACCATGCATGGCCGGCTCTATGTCGATATCGACGGCACCTGGACGCGGCTGAACATCGTCAACACGGTCTACATGTCGTTCGAGCTGATCTATAATTTCATCGGCGCCCGCATTGTCGCCTACGGACCGGGCCTGGTGCCGTTCATCCACAACGGTCTCGATCTCAAGGGCTACATAACCGGCTCCGAACTGGTCAATTCGTTGATCGGCCAGTGTTCGTGGTTCATCCACGTCATGCCCGCCATCGCCACGCTGCGCGCCAACAGCCAGCGTGTCACCGAGCTGGCCAATGCGATCGAGAATGTCCAGCATCCGCAGGAATTCTACAGCCAGACCGGCCGCTCCGACTTCCACTATGCCAGCCAGAACCCGGTTTTCGGTCTGACCATCCAGAAGCTCGAACTGGCGCATCAGGGCGAGGATGCGACGCCCTTCCTCAGTGCCGCCAATTTGCGCTTCCGGCGCGGCGAATGGACCTTCCTGAAAGGCGAGTCCGGTTGCGGCAAGACTTCGCTGATCAAGGCGATCAACGGCCTGTGGCCCTATGGCCGCGGCACCATTGTCTTCCCTGAAGGCGTCAAGAGTTTCTATGCTGCCCAGGAGGTCAAGCTGCAGCCGGTGTCGCTGAAACAGCTAGTCTGCCTGCCCGGCTCCGAGCACGACCATGGCGACGCGCAGGTCGCATCAGCGCTGCACAAGGCCGGCCTGGGCGACTTTATCGAGCACATGGCCGACGAAAACCGCGAAGGCAAAAGCTGGGATCAGGTCCTGTCGGGCGGCCAGAAACAGAAGCTGGTGGTGGCCCGCATCGTGCTGCAGCAACCGGGATTGCTGTTCCTCGACGAGGCAACCGGCGCGCTCGACCCCGATGGCAAAATTGCTTTCCACCAGGCCATCAAGGACAACTGCCCCGATGTCACGGTGATCAGCGTCATGCACGAGGCGGTGGCGCCGCGATCGATGACCGGCAGCGAATTCTATCACAGCATCGTCGCGATCGCCGACGGCGTCGCCACCAAGAAGCCGCTGGTTCCGACCCTGCCTGTCGAACTCACCACCATTCTCGCGCAGCCAAGGCCGGTCCCAAGGCCGGTCGAGGACAAGTGGCTGCGTTTCTCGCGCCGGCTAAAGCAGAAATAAAGACGCTCTGATCCGAGCCGGCCGTGTCATGCGGCTGCCTGCGATCACAGTCGCGCGATCTCGGCTGCCCGCCGGCATTTTCCTTCCTCACTGCGATTGACACGGCAAGGCGCGCTCCTATGTTGCGCCCGCTTGCAGACAGTCAAACGCGAACCCGCAAGCGGAAAGGTCACCGCGCCATGCCTGGCGACAGTCACAGTCGAACGCAACCGCCGTCCGCCTAGACGTGACCTCTAATGGTTCATGTCCTGCCGGACGGCAAGGAGTGAGCCATGAACGAATTTACCGCCGTAGCGAGCGACGAGGCCGTCGCCATCGCCCGTATCCTAGCCAACGATCACGTCGCCGACATTGTCGAGGCCCTGAACAGGGAGCCGCGGGAAACCGCGACGGAACTGCTTTGTGAAGTGACGTTCGAGCGGCTGGTCGAGATCTTCGACCAGCCTGAACTCGACGGCGCGTCCGAACTCATGGAGGCGCTGCCGCGCGCCAAGGCGGGCAAGCTGCTCACCGCCATGTCGGTCGACCGCGCCGCCGACATCCTGCGCGAACTCGACGAGCCGGCCCGTTCCGAGCTGCTCGGCGGGCTTGCACCACCGCTGCGCGTAACGCTGCTTTCCATTCTCGGTTATCCCGAAGGCAGTGCCGCATCGATCATGACGACGGAGTTCGTCAGCGTACCCTCGGACTGGACCGTGGGCCGCACGCTCGACTACATCCGCAAGGTCGAGCGGACGCGCGAGACCGTCTACGCGATCTATGTCGTCGATCCGGAAACGCACCTGCTTGTGCGGTCGACCGGCCTGCGCCGGCTGATCACCGGTGAGCCGGACGACTCGATCATGACGGTGGCACCGGATCGTGTTCCGGTGACGGTCAGCCCGCTGACCGATCGCGAAACCCTGGCACAGACGATCTCCAAATACGATCTGCTTGCCGTCCCGGTCGTCGATCACGGCAAGATCCTCGGCATCGTCACCATCGACGACATCATCGACACGATGATCGAGGAGACGACCGAGGACGTCCATCGTTTCGGCGGCATGGAAGCCCTCGACGAGCCGTATATGAAGATGAGCTTCCTCGCCATGATCAAGAAGCGCGGCGGCTGGCTGTGCGCGCTGTTCATCTCAGAGATGCTGACGGCCAACGCCATGCAAAGCTATGAGGGCGAGTTGGAGAAGGCGATCGTGCTGACGCTGTTCATCCCGTTGATCATGAGCTCGGGCGGCAATTCCGGCTCGCAGGCGACGTCGCTCGTCATCCGGGCGCTGGCGCTGCGCGAGATCGGTCTTCGTGACTGGTGGCGGGTGGCGCTGCGCGAGCTGCCGACTGGCCTCGTGCTCGGCGCCATGCTGGGCGTGGTCGGCATCTGCCGCATCGCGCTCTGGCAATATATGGGCTTCTACGACTATGGCCCGCACTGGCCGCTGATCGCCACGACGGTCGGCGCGGCACTGGTCGGCATCGTCACCTTCGGTTCGCTGTCGGGGTCGATGCTGCCGTTCGCCTTGAAACGCATCGGCTTCGATCCGGCCAGCGCATCGGCTCCCTTCGTCGCCACGCTGGTCGATGTCACCGGGCTGGTGATCTATTTCTCGGTGGCGCTGGTGATCCTGCGCGGAACGCTGCTCTGAGCGGCACACCTGTCTCCGCCGCCGGCCATCGCCGGCGGTGGGTTCCGCCCTTCCCCGTCTCAGGTTTGCCTGCCATAGACCGCGTCGCGCAGTGCATCGGGGAAGGCGCCCGTCATGCCTGATATGGCGGTGTTGGTCAGCGCCACCACCGTCAGGTCGAGCGACGGATCCACGAACCAGGAATGACCGTAGACACCGCCCCACCGCCAGGTGCCGGCGGCCTGCGGCGTCGACGCGGCAAGCGGGTCGCGCAGGACGCCAAATCCGAGACCCCAGCCCCAGCCGGGCATGGTGGTCTCCAGGCCCGCTATTGCGTCCGTGGTCATAGCCGCTGCCGTTTCTGGGCGGATAACCGATTCACCCCTGGAACGCAGCGCCTCAAGAAGCTTGAGGACGTCGCCGGCGGTGCCGTTCATGCCGGTGCCGCCCGAGGCGAAAGACGCGGGATCGAAGACGCGCCCAGGCGAAAATGAGATGGCGCCATCGCCGAAGGGCACGCGATGTTGCTCGCCCATGGCGATGGCCTTGCCGGGTCCATCGGCGTAAGGCGTCACCAGCCGCGATCGATCGCGCACGACAAAGGCTGCGTCATCCATGCCGAGCGGCTGGACGACCAGGCGATCGACCAGCTCCGGCAGGGTGGCGCCAGTGGCTCTCGCCATGACTTCGCCCAGCACATCCATCGCCACCGAATAACCCCAGCCTGTCCCCGGCACATAAGACAGCGGCACCGAGGCGACGCGGCTGAGGTTCTCGGCCATCGAAAGACCGGGCTGGTCGAGACCGTCGGAGACCCCGGCGCGATGATAGGGTCCGCCGGCCGCTTCGCGGAAACCGTAGGTCAGGCCGGCGGTGTGCGTCAGCAGCTGTCGCAGGGTAATGACGGGCGCGCTGCCATCCACCAGCTTCGGCCGGAATTCAGGGATGAATTTCGCTGTGGGATCGTCGAGGCCGATCACGCCAGCTTCGACGAGAGCAAGTGCCGCGGTCGCGACGACGGGTTTGGTCACCGACGCCAGCCGGAAGATCGCGTCCGCCGCCATCGGTTTCCTGGATTCGCGGTCCGCAAGGCCGGCGGCGCGGCTGTAGAGGATTTCGCCGCGTCGGGCGACAAGGATCACCGCGCCGACAATGCGCTCCTCCTCGACGGCCCTGTCGACAACCTGATCGACGCGTCCGCCAAAGTCATGGTCGAGCGGTGCGGGCATTGATTGCTCCCTTGGCGACGAGCCAACCGGCATCAGCCGACGCGCTCGCCGTCCTTCACGCGATAGGTCGGCTTGTACATGGTGACCAGTTCTTCCGCCGCTGTCGGATGCACCGCCATTGTCCGGTCGAAATCATCCTTGGTCAGCCCGGCTTTCAGCGGAATGGCGAGAAGCTGCGCCATCTCGCCGGCATCCGGCCCCAATATGTGGGCGCCAAGCACTTTCTTCGACGCGCCATCGACCACCAGCTTCATCAGCATCTTCTCGTCGCGCCCGGACAGCGTGTGCCGCATCGGCCGGAATGTCGCGCGGTAGATCTCGATGTCGGGGAATCGTTTGACGGCATCGTCCTCAGACAGGCCGACGGTGCCGATCTCCGGCTGTGAAAACACTGCGGTCGCGATCGTCTGGTGGTCGGGTGCGGTCGGATTTCCCTTGAAGGCGGTTTCGATGAAACACATCGCCTCGTGGATCGCCACCGGCGTCAGTTGTACGCGGTTGGTGACGTCGCCGATCGCCCAGATGTTGTCGACGTTGGTGCGCGAGTATTCGTCGACCGCGATCGCGCCGGTCTTGGTCATCTCCAGACCGATGCCTTCCAGGCCCATATTCTCGGTGTTGGGAATGCGGCCGATGGCCAGCATCACCTGGTCGACCGTCAGCACCTTGCCGCCGCTGACGAGCGCGTCGAGCCGGCCGTCCGGCCGCTTGCGCACCCATTCGGATACGGAATGGCAGAGGATCTTTATCCCCTTCTTCTCCATCGTCTCGTGCAGCATGCGCCGCAGATCCATGTCGAAGCGGCTGAGGATCTCCTTGCCGCGATAGACCAGCGTGGTGTCGACGCCGAGGCCGTGGAAGATGTTGGCGAATTCGACGGCGATGTAGCCGCCGCCTTCGATCATGATCGCCTTGGGCAGCTCCTTGAGGTCGAAAGCCTCGTTGGAAAAGATGCAATGTTCGTGGCCGGGCAGCGCCGGATGCGCCGCCGGGCGGCCGCCGGTGGCGATCAGGATCTGGTCTGATGTGACGGTGCGATCCTCGCTGAGAAGATGCACCACATGCGGGTCGACGATCATGGCGCGCGAATGAAAAGCCTCGCCGCCGGCGCCCTCGACGTTCCTCTTGTAGATCGCCTCCAGCCGGCTGATCTCGCGATCCTTGTTGGCAACCAGCGTCTGCCAGTCGAAACTGGCTTCCGGCACCGTCCAGCCATAGCCGGCGGCATCGGCAAAATGCTCGGGAAATTGCGAGGCATAGACATAGAGTTTTTTCGGCACGCAGCCGCGGATGACGCAGGTGCCGCCATAGCGGTATTCCTCGGCGATGCCGACGCGCTTGCCGAGCGCGGCCGCCACACGCGCCGCGCGCACCCCGCCCGAGCCGCCGCCGATGACGAAAAGATCGTAGTCGTAACCGGCCATGACGCGGCTCCCTAGGCTTCAGAAATGTGAGAGACAGGTAGGCCGCAAAACGTCAAAAGAAAAGCCCGGACAAGCCGGGCTTTTGCTGATGGCCGCTTGAGCATGATCCCGAAAAGTGGAATCCGGTTTTCTCGGACAAACGGAAACCGTTTGTCCAGAGATCATGCTCAAATAAAGAGCTAGAGCCCCAGGGCTCTAGGCCGTTTTGAAATGCAGGATCAGTTGTTGTCCGCGGGGGCCGCACCATCGGCCGGTGCTGCGTCATCCGCCGGAGCGGCTCCGTCCGCGGGCGCCGCTGGTGCTGCCTGCGCCTTTGCCTTGGCGGCAGCCGCCAACGTTTCGCCGACCTGCTGGGCAAGATCGCGACCGAGGCCGTTCTGCCAGATGTCGGCTGCCTTGACCAGGTCGCGGGTCACCGTCGGGCCGCTGTCGAGCAGCTTCTTGCCCGAATCGGAATTGTAGAAGGCGGCGATATCGGTCAGTTCCTTTTCGGAGAACACTTTTGCGTAAGCGAGTGCTGCTTCCTTCTCGAGGTCAGCGCGGCGCGAAGCCAGCGCCAGCGCCTTCTCGCTGATCGTCTTGCCGATCAGTTCCTGCATGTCCGGGTTCTTCTGGATGAGCTGCGACTCAAGCGCGGCGGCCGCCTGCGGCAGGATGTTGTCGAACGGGTCGGTCGCGTGGATCGCCGCGACGGCCGCGCGGGCGGCCTTCAGGTGCGATTCCGTGACATCCTGTGAAAACGCCGGCGAAGAGAAGGCAAGAACGGCCGAGGCCGCCAGAACGGCGCAAAGGCTGCGAACCCGGTTATGCAACATCATGATCGGTAGAACTCCCTGGTTTTCGGGCGGCATGGACGGTTTGTATACCGTCGCCGCCGGCGATGATGGCCGCTGAAGCCAGCCCGATGAAAAGACCATGCTCGACCACGCCCGGAATGGCGTGGAGAGCATTCGAAAGCGCTCTTGTATCCGGAATGCGGCCAAAAGATGCATCGAGGATAAAATGGCCGCCGTCTGTAACAAAAGCCTGGTCCCCCGTCATCCTCAATATAACCGGACCGGAAAGGCCGAGCTGTTCAGCCGCGGCGCCAATCGCGATTTCGGTGGCGCGCAGGCCGAACTTGTTGACTTCGATCGGCAGGGGAAAACGGCCGAGCGTCTCGACCATCTTCGACCGGTCGGCAATAACGATCATGCGCTGGGACGCCGCGGCGACGATCTTCTCGCGCAGCAGCGCGCCGCCGCCGCCCTTGATCAAGGTCAGCTCCGGGTCGACTTCGTCGGCGCCGTCGACGGTGAGGTCGAGCTCAGGTGTTTCCTCCAGCGTCGACAACGGCACGCCGAGCTCCCGGCACAGCAACGCGGTTCGCTCCGAAGTCGGCACGCCGACGATGGTCATGCCGGTGGCGACCTTTTCGGCAAGCAGCCGCACGAACTCTTCGGCCGTGGTGCCGGTGCCGATGCCGAGCCGCATGCCGTCGCTCACATAAGTGAGCGCCGCGCGTGCGGCTTCGACCTTCAATTGCCTTGCATCCATGCCGCTTGCTGCCCCGAAACCTGACGTTTTGGGCTCCTAGCATCTTTGCCGGTCTGGTCAAAGCCCTTGGCAGCGGCCTGCTGCTGTTGGCGAGAGGCATGTTGTGCACGCGCGGACAATGAGCGCGGGCAGCCATGATAGGAATTTTTTCTTGATCCGGTGACGGCAGCTATGCTACATATTTGTCGATGGTGCTGATTTGCGCCAACGACCCGCCGCCGTGGCGGGTTTTTCATTTCGGGCAGCTCGCCGCGAAATGTCCAGCTCTTGGGCTGCCTGAGCGAGCTTTGCCAAGCCGGCTTGCCGCCAGTCAGCTTGCCATGACGCGTCGCAGCCTTTATCGCCTCCCCCTTGTACAAATCTGCGCAGGACTGACCATGACCCGCCCGATCATCGTGTTCGACCTCGACGGTACGCTGATCGACACAGCGCCGGACCTGCTCGACAGCTTGAACCACAGCCTTGCCGCCAGCGCGCTCGCGGCGGTCGACGAGGCCGGCTTCAGGCGCTTTGTCGGTCACGGCGGCCGGGTGATGATCGAGCGGGCGCACGCGGCCCAGCAGCGATCGCTCGATGTCGCGGAGCACGACCGGCTGCTGAAACTCTTCCTCGACCACTACACAATCAACATCCCCGGCAAGTCACGCCCCTACCCCGGTGTCGTCGAGGCGATCGCGCGCTTCGAGAAGGCCGGCTATCTCCTGGCCATCTGCACCAACAAATACGAAGCCAACTCGCTGGCGCTGATCGAGGCGCTCGGCCTGACCAAACATTTCGCCGCGATTGCCGGACAGGACACGTTCGCCTTCCGCAAACCCGACCCGCGCCATCTGATCGAGACCATCAAGCTGGCCGGCGGCGACCCGCATCGCGCGCTGATGGTCGGCGATTCGCAAACCGACATCGACACCGCCAAAGCCGCCGGCATTCCGGTGGTGGCGGTCGATTTCGGCTACACCGACCGCCATGTGCGGGAGTTCGAGCCCTCGGCGGTGATCTCGCATTTCGACGCGCTGACGCTCGACCTGGCGCAGAAGCTGATCGCTGCTGCGGGAAACTGACCGGAAAGCGGCCGGCGTCGGTCGGAGACAGGGCCGAAAGGACAGCAAATCCGATCCTTGTCAGAACGCCGGACACCGCCTTGACTTACCGCACCTGCCTCCCTTATATCGCGGCTCGCTTGGCCTTCGGGCAACGAGCGGGCGATTAGCTCAGCGGGAGAGCACACCCTTCACACGGGTGGGGTCGCAGGTTCAATCCCTGCATCGCCCACCATCTAGCCAACAAGATTGGTTGGATGATTTGGCTTTCATGGAAATCCCTGAAAAAAGCTGACTGGCGCGTGATCAGAAAAGACCGTCGGCGGGTTGGGCTTGTGGTGCAAGATCAGGCGCTATCGTCGAACGCCTCCCAACGGTCGATCCGGCCTTGCCAATAGACGATCTCCTTGCCGTCGATTTCCCAGGCGACCTCCCCGGCAAACGGAAGCCACATATTGCCGTGACGGCGATAGTCGGAGAAACGGCCGCGCCATGGCGTTGGCAGGATTGGTGCCGTGGCCGAACGCGGCCTGTCGGGCGCGAAGGCACCAGCAATCCTCCCGTCGCCGTCGAGGCTGAGCGTGACTTCGACCGCTGTTTCTCCCATACCGGCGCTCACGGCGAGCCTGTCGGGACCGTCTTCCCGCCAGCGCAGCGCGCTGTTGAGCAAAATAGCGTCGGGCGCCCAGGCAAGTTCGGCGAGGTATCGCATCAGCTCGCCGCGCATAAGCGCCGACGAGTGCTCGGCGCGGGCGAGCGGAATGACGCCAAGCGCCATGATATCAAGCTGCCCCTGGCCGCCTTTCAAGGCATCGCGCGCCGAGATCATACCAAAGGGACCAAACCGCGCCCGCCAATCGAAGGCACATTCGGAAGTCGAGATCGTCTGCGTTGCGGTAAATGACATCCAGGACGTGGCTTCAAGCTTCTGTTTCATCCGTCCTGTTTGCTTGAGCTTGACCGTCGTTCGGCTCGTGCCGGGTCTGACACCGAGCCGCAGCGCAAGGTCATGGACAGCGGCCGGCAACCGCTTCCCGATTAGAACAGCATCCTCAGCCATTAAGCGGCCTTCCTATCTTGACGCATTGCTCCACCTCGCGAGGGTGGCCGCTATCCCAGCCACATAGAGGGTACCGAAGATCAGCTTGTTGTGACGTGCAAGCCATTCTGGAAGGTAGATATCGAAGTTGTCGCGCCGCTCGTCGGTGTAGCGCGCGGCAACGGATGTGAGCGGGCATTGCCATCCGTTCAGGACCAGCACGAGCACCTCTACCAGGACGACACCGATCGATAGGGCGGCATGGACATAGTCGTCCCGCAAGGCGAACACCCAGATTGCGAGGATGCACGCGACGAAAAAGACCCAGACGATGGTGTGAATGACCTTGATGGTCACGAGCCGCGCCGCCGAGGAGGATGAGCCCTGCGCAGGAGCGTTCAAGATAGGATCACACTTTCCGCGGGCCGGCGTGCCGAAAAGGGGAGCGCGGCTCCATAGCCGAAGCGCATGACGAGATCAGGTCGCCGACCGGGCAGACCGACAAGTGCCGCCAGGTCCGGCCGCAGGCTGGCGACTTCGACGGGCTGGTTGATGAAAGCATGCTTGAGGCCGAGCGCGGTGGCTTGCAACGCGAAACGCTGGCAGGCGCGGCCCGCCAGGACCCAATGCTCACGGTCTTCCTTCCGCGCGACGAAGACGGCGATACCTGCCGAAGAGGCGAGTTGTCTTGCGTATTTTTCGTTCTCGGCTTTGGCTTTGAAAACGAGATCGAACATAATCGGACCAAGCCAGGCCGGAAGGGCGGGATTGCCGCTTGATGCACTGAAGAGGCCGTCACCGGTCAAGATCGCCTGCCGGGGGCTGAAGCGCAGCCAAGCCTTCAGCTCCCGCACGAAGGCGGCGTCGGCGATCTGCGCGGTGTTGCCCGCGAGGACCAGGTCGCGCACGCGCTCGATCCGTGCCCGATCCGTGGTCAGAACGAGATCGACGCCCGGCACGGCCGCAGCGGCGGAAAGTGTCTGCAAGTCGCGGTTGCTGACGGCTTTGCCGTCGTAGTCGCCGCGCGTTGATTGCCGCTTTGGGATCGCATCGAACAGAGCGGGCTCGGCAGGTGCCCCACCCCCGAACGTGTACATCACGCCACCGTCATTCTCCGGCCCGAAACTGAGTTCGCCCGGCCTGCTTCGGGCGCCGCAGGCAATGGCCAAATTCTCAGCCGCGCAGCCAAGGCTGGCGAAAAGATGGTGATTGTCGGGGTCAACGATAGCGATCTGTCGCGTCAAGTCGGGCAGGATTTCGATCCCGGCGTCGCTGATCCTGAACCGCCACGGCTGGGTGTTGTGGCTGTTCGCCGCCAGCGTAGCGTAGCGGATCAGGTCGCTCATCCCAGGCGCTTGCGTCAATGCCGAGCGGGTCGCGGCCACCGAGGCGTTGTAGTCCTCCATCGAACCCATGTTTCGGAGCCCTAAAAAGGCAACTCCGGCACCGGCGACCACGAGGGCGCCTCCGCCAACCAGATAATGCCGCCTGTTCATCGAATTGGCCGATCTGTCTTCGACAAGTGCGAAGCGGCCAGAAGTGACCGGTGCGGTTGTCTCTGGAAGACGTAACCGTCAAATGCGACATCGGTTCCCGATGATGCATCGCCTGGAAGAAACGGGCGGCTCTGCGCCGCGCTTCCATAGGCTTGACGAACGCCTCAGCAACTACAATCCGCCCCTTCCCCGCCAAAATTCTTCTGAGCGAAGTTCAAGGCGCTGCTTTAGCTCGTGTAGCTCTGGAACTGGCAAACGTCCGAGCCGTTTCGGACCTTCATCTGCTCGAGATCCCAGAACGAAACCTCGATGCGGTCGTTGGCGCAATAGACCGTGTAGCGTTCCGGCTCCAGCGCTCGGGCTTTCTGCACGGGCACGGAAACGGCCGGGATGGAAAGCACTGACAGTGCAAGCATGACGATGTGACGTGTGCGCATTTAAACCCCCAATGAACCCGCCGGCCCACTATGGCCACGGATAGTGAAGCGGCGCATCGTGGTTTTTTGGTGCTCGGCCTTCTTCCGGACCGCGGTACGTCTGTGGGCCGAAGTGGCCCTGCATTCCAGCTGTGGAATAAAGGTAAAGTCGGCGATGTCTGGTTGTGCCGATGGGCCGGTCGAGCCACGGTCAGCACTTCATCGAGTGCAGGATGGCCTGCATGTGCTCTTCCAGGTCGAGTTCACCCCGAGCCTCAGTGGTCAACAGGTAGTCGGCCTTGGCCCGGCGGTCGCCTCGGCTGATAGCAGGATAGGAGCAGATGGCCAGCAATGCTTCCTGTTCAATCCGGTCTGCCCGCTTGCGTTCGTGGCTGCTGCTGCCCGCTTGATGAACAACCCTGTGAAGCTCGACATAGGTGGCTTCATGGGCTCCGATCAGCGCCCGCAATTCGGGTGAGGCACCTTCCCCTTCAGCAAACGTCGGTTCGATGACCGAGGCCACGGCGGTGAACGCAAGAAGTGTACGGCGGGTGATTTTGGGCATGCCTCATATCCCTGCTGTCTGATCATGCAGGCACACCATAGCACCGGCGCAACGGTTCGAAGAGATGCTCTGGGACGCGACCACACTGTCTGCTGACAAAATATGTATTCGCTCCCGCAACTCGCCCTCCTGGCGGCAAGTGTGGCCTTAAGTCGCAACGATTGGCTTCCGAAAGCAGGGCCTCGGGCTTCATTGACGCGGCGACCAACACCATATGGTGATCCACAGCCCTCCAAAACGAGAGACGCTCGCCCTGACGCGGTTGCACTGCGACTGTCAGCCGGCAATGGCTATGAACCAGGAACCTGAAAAACCATGCCCGAAAATATCAGACCAATTTCGAAAGACGTCCCCCTCATTCAGCTAGGCGTCTACCAGTGCCGCTTCCCGGTGAGCGAAGACCGGTCAGTACCCGGCGGTTATCGTTTTTGTGCTGGGCCAACTTCGCCGGATCGCGTCTATTGCGATCACCACCACGGCATCGTGACCGCCGTCGACCCTCGTCGAACCCGTTCAGGTCTCCACCCCGCTCAACGACGCGCCGCGTAAGTTAAGCGGGCGGTGGCCTTTCGAACAGGCAGCAAGCGCCAACATCCTATGGCCACGAATAGTGAAGTGGCGCATCCGTGGTTTTTTGGCGCATGGCTTTTTTCTTCCGGTTAACTGCAAATCAGCGCGCTGAATGGCCCTGCATTCCAGCTGCGGAACAAACCGGCACGCCAGCGAGTTTCTGTCCGAGGAAAATTGAGGGAAAGCCATGTCCAGATTTCTGCTGGCGACCAGCGTCGCCGTTCTTCTTGCCGTCGGGCCGGCTTTGGCCGCGGACGACGCTCCGCTGCCGCTGCCCAATGCCAAGAAATTGTCGGAGATAATCGCCAAGGTCGAACAACGCGACGGCTTTCGCTATGTGAAAGAGGTCGACTGGGATAGTGGCGCCTACACCGTCACCTACTACACGTCGGACAAGGCGAAGGTCGAAATCACCTACGATCCCGTGACAGCCGAGCCAAAATAAGGGTCGCGGGCAGACCACTGCTTTCGCCCCAAATTGCCCATCCTTGGCGTATGATATCCAGGTCAGGCGCTGGCGGCGCCTTGAGGCAATTCTGCCGGCTTGGGGGCATGCATGCGATCTTCCGTTCGAATCTTTTCTTTGCTTGTGCTCGTTACCTTCCTGGCCGGCGGCATCCTTGGTGCCGCTCCGGCGCTGGCCGACGGGCCGTCCTTCGACTGCGGCAAGGCACGTCTATCGGCGGAAAAGGCGATCTGTGCCGACCCGCAGCTGTCGGCCATCGATCTGCTGATCTCAAAGGCGTTCAAGGATTTCGAGCCGGCGTTCGGCGGCGACAAGCGCATGATCGCCCGCGGGCTGATCGCCGACCGCAATGCCTGCGGTGGCGACACGGCCTGCATCGTCAGCGCGCTGAACAACGCGCTGCAAACCTACGGCAATGCGCAGTCATGGGTGCAGGATTACAATATTGCGCTGATCGGCAAGAAGGCGCTGGAAACCGCGGCACGCAACCCGGCAGGGACCGACCAGCCCCTGCCCCTAGGGATCGGGCAATGCGCGTCCACCCATATCGAGACGCTCACCACACGACTTGGCGACGATCCGCTGGAAACGGCCGGTCCCGAGGCGGGCAGCGCCGCGACATTCACCAATGGCGGCACCGCTGTCTCCTATGATCGCGAGCCTGGCCTGGCCGCCTCGAAGGTCGGCGAACCGGTCGAGATGTGCCTGATCTCGATTCCGAGGGATTGCCCGAAAGACGATGAACGCGGCCGGGTCTATTATTCCCTGGGCATCGTCGCAAAAGGCAGCTGGGCCTTGCCGGACTCGCAGCACATGTGCGGCGGCGCCTAAGGTGGGTTGAGATTCAGGCGAGGCCGGCCTGCGAACAGCAGTTTTCTGCGCTTCCCCGTTCTACCGCGTCGCGGTAGAACTGTGCTCACGTACTTTAAGTACGCTCCGCACCGGTTCTCGAAACCCGCCGCTCTCGACTCGGCCTGACCTGAATCTCAACACACCTAAACCGTGCTTCCGCGTTCGAAAGGCTGGCGGGGCCGGCACCACTTTACCCCTCCCCTTGCGTCAGTCTTGCTTTGATGGCTGACTGTCTTGCTAGGTGCCGCATTGGGGATGGGCATGGCGACGGCGAAGCACATACTGAAGCGCGTGTTGATGATGTTAGCCGGCTACTTTGTGTCGGTGCTGGTTGGCCTGATCGCCATCGCGGTCATCTATGCCGCGCTCAGTTCCTTGCCCAACGCGCCCGATTATTTCGACGTCATGGGCGTTTCGCCGATCGCGGTCCTGGTGGTGCCGCCGCTCGGCATGTTCGTCTATTTCCTGACGATTGTGGTGACCGCGCTGCAGACGCTGATCTTCGCGCTGATTGCCGAGTTCTTCTCGTTGCGCAACTTCCTGCTGCACATGGTCTTCGGCGCCGCCGCCGCGGTCGGCGGTTTCGCCCTGATCTGGCCGAGTGCGCCGGAGGACATGGACCCGGAACGCTGGGCCGACATCGGCATCATTGCCGCTGCCGGCCTTGTCGCCGGGTTGCTCTATTGGCTGATCGCTGGGCGGGACGCCGGCTTCCGGCGACCGCTGTCCGAGCGATAGAGGCCGAGGGGCTTCTTGCCTCAACTCGACGGCGAACGCACCGCCTCGGTGGCGTCCAGGGCCTGCTTCAGCCGTGTGTCGCGGTCGTAGACGTCGCCGAAATACTCGACCTTGCCGGACAGGTCAGGCCAGGCGGTGAAATAGGCGACATAGACAGGGATCGTGCGTGTCACATTCTCGGTCGAGTGGCCGTGCTTCAACTTCTCGGCGATGTCGTCCACCGAGGTGCCGAGCACCGCGGCCGCCATACCGCGCGGGTCCTGCAGCCGCACGCAGCCATGGCTAAGCGCACGCATGTCTTGCTTGAAGAACGATTTCTGCGGCGTGTCATGCATGTAGATCGCGTGCTTGTTGGGGAACAGGATCTTCAGCTCGCCCAGCGCATTGGCCTCGCTCGGCTGCTGGCGCACGCTGTAGGGGATGTTGGCGCCATAGGCGCCCCAGTTGACCGCCGACGAAGGAATACGCTTGCCGCGCGAATCGGTCACCTCGTAGCCGGCCCGGTCGAGATAGCCGGGATCGTTGCGCAATCTGGGCAGCATCTCGTTGACGATGATCGACTGCGGCACACCCCAATAGGGATGGAAATCGACCTGCTTGATCTGGTCGTAGAAGAAGGCGGTCTGGTTGGTGGTCCGGCCGACGACCACACGCGTCTTCAGCTTCTCCTCGCCATTGTCGATGTAACTCGCGGTGAAGGCCGGCTGGTTGATGAAGACACGCGGGCTGCCGAGATCGGAGGGCAGCCAGCGCAGTTCTTCCAGCGCCACTTCCACCTTCAGCAGCTTGTCGGCCTTGGATGTTCCGGCCAGCGTCGCGACGGTGCGCGGCCCGATGACGCCGTCGCCCTTCATGCCTGCCTTTTGCTGCACGGCCTTGATGATCGGAACCAGTTCCGGGTCATAGACTTCGCTGGTGGCCAGCCTGGACAGGATCTCGCCATAGGCGCCGCCCGTCTCGTCATCGAGATTACGCGCGATCAGTGTCAGCAGCTTCGGCAGTTCGGGGCTGGTTTCGCCCGGCTTCAGCAGCAGTTTGGGGTCGACGACGATTTCGTTTTCCGCACTGGCCTGCAGGGATTCCAGTTCGACGCGCAGCGCCTGGTATTCCGCATTCTGCGGATGCCGCGATTCGAGATAGGTGCGCACTTCCTGGGTATGCGCCAGCGTCTTCAGTACGCCTTGCAAGTCGAGCGGCTTGGCCGGGAAATCATAGTAGCCGGTCATGCGGTTGGGCTCGACGCGGCCGTTCTGGGCGTCATGGGCATAGCGCAGCACGCGCGCCGAAAGCGCCATCTCGAAGCGGACGAGCTCTTTCAGTTGCGCATTGGCGTCAGCCGTCGATGTGCCGGCGGCAGGCACTTCGACCGTGTAGTCGGCGGGTGTGAGGCCATAGCTTGCAGCCTCGCCAAGGACGCGCACCGCATCCTGCGCACGGCTGTTGAGGCTGGTTCCGGTTACCCAGATGAAATCCGGATTGGCCGAGTAATAGGCGATCAGCGCCTTGGCGATATCAGGCTCGGCGTAGAGTTCGTAGTCACCCAAGCTGGCAACCGCATCACGAAACGCAGCACCCGTGGCTGGCGGAACGAAGGCAGCGTCCTGCGGGGTCGCCGGCTGCGGCGCTGCAGTCAGCGCCGAGAAGTCGATGCGGACCAGCCGATCGGCCTTGTAGGTGTAGTAGGACGGGCTGCTGATTTTCACGCCGCCGCCGGCGCCGGCCGGGGCTTTTGGCTTGTGCTTCGGTGGCGGGGGCGGAAACTCGCCTTGCGGCGCGCGCTTGACGCCGCCGCCGAAAAGCATGTCGAAGAGCCCCTGCGCGCCTGCCTGAGGCACACCGAAAGCGAGCGTTGCCGTGATCGCCATCAGCGGCATCACGGTTGCTTTGTTTCCGAGGAATTTCATGGATCACCCGCTCCGGTCGCAACCGGTTCCCGTTCCGCACGCTCGATCGTCCCGCTCACCGCATGGCGGATGTAAGGCGCGACTATACTGATTCATACCGATTTCGTTAAGCTTTCATAAATTTTGGAACGCCTGTTGCAGAACGGTTTCACAACATCGTGACGGCTGGAGCAGAAGGTGTTTCCGCTCCAGCCGTGAAATCCCTTGCGGATCAGGCGTTGGCGCCGCCATCGATGGTCAGCGCGGCGCCGGTCACGAAACGGCCCTCCGGGCCTGCCAGCCAGGCGACCATGCCGGCGATGTCCTCGGCCTTGCCGAAGCGCGGTGTCGCCATCTTCTGGCGCTGGTGTTCGGCATGCGGGCCATCGGCCGGGTTCATGTCGGTGTCGGTCGAACCGGGATGAACGACATTGGCAGTGATGCCGCGCGGGCCAAGGTCGCGCGCCAGCGCCTTGGTCAGGCCGACCAGCGCCGCCTTGCTGGTCGAATAGGCGCCAAGACTGGTGTCGGTGACCCGTTCGGCGAGATTGCTGCCGATCGAGATGATCCTGCCGCCCTCACCCATATGCGCGGCTGCCGCCTTCGAGGCGATGAACGGGGCTCTGAGATTGACCTCCATCGTTTCATCGAAATCGGCCAGCGACAGCGTATCGATCGGCGCGGTACGCCAGATGCCGGCGCTGTTGACCAGGATGTCGAGCCGCCCGAATGCGGTCACGGCGTCGTCGACGGCCTTGTCTATGGCCACGGCATCGCGGTTGTCGGCCTTGAGCGCTATGGCGCGGCCGCCCTTGGCCTCGATGTCGGCGACAACAGCACGGGCCTGCTCCTCGCCATGTACATAAGTCAGCGCGACACTGGCACCATCGGCCGCGAGACGTCGCGCTATTGCCGCACCGATGCCGCGACTGCCGCCGGTGACGAGCGCGGCCTTGCCGCCCAGTTGATTGGATGACATCGATTTCTCCTTTTTGTAATGATCGATACATAAATATCTGTCAGCCTTGCCCGTCGGCGTCAACTGAATTATGTATCGATCAACACAGAAAAGAGCACCATGTCGGAACGAGGCCGTCCCCGCACCTTCGATCGAACCTCGGCATTGCGCTGCGCGATGGAGGTCTTTTGGGCGCGTGGCTACGAAGGCGCATCGATGAGCGAGCTGACCGCCGCCATGGGCATCAACTCGCCCAGCCTCTATGCCGCCTTCGGCAGCAAGGAGGCGCTGTTCCTCGAGGCGACGGAGCTTTATTCGCGCACCGAGGGCGCCGACATCTGGCTGGCGCTGGAGGAAGCACCGACCGCGCGGCTGGCGATCGAACAATTTCTGTGCCTGACGGCGAAAGCCTATGCGCAGACCGATCGCCCGCAGGGCTGCCTGGTCGCGCTTGGCGCGCTGCATCAGGACTCGAGCCGCGGCGCCATCTGCGATGATCTGCGCCGCCGCCGCGCCGAAAACCATAGCGCGCTGCAGAAGCGTCTCGAGCGCGGCGTTGCCGAAGGCGAACTGCCGGCGGATTTCGACGCCAGCGCCGTCGCGACCTTCTTCGCCACGGTTCAGCACGGCATGTCGATCCAGGCACGCGACGGGGCATCGTACGCCGCCCTGCTGGCGACGGTGGCTGGGGCCATGGCTGCCTGGAAGATGTTGGCCGGCACCGACGCAGCGTGACAAACGCCCGCCAGTATGCTCGAAATTCGCCGGCAAGGCCGGGAGGGACGAGAGCGTGAAAAAGGGTTATCGCGAACTGCTGGACGAGGCGAACGCCGAGATTGAAGTGGTTTCGCCGGAGGAAGCAGCCGGACTGCTCGACGATGAAGACACCATTTTCGTCGATCTGCGCGACCCTCGCGAGGTGGAACGCGACGGCAGGATTCCCGGCGCCAAACATGTCACCCGAGGCATGCTGGAATTCTGGATCGATCCCGAAAGCCCTTACCACAAGCCATTCTTCGCTTCGGGAAAGAGCTTCGTCTTCTTCTGTGCAGGCGGCTGGCGCTCGGCGCTGGCCACCAAGACGGCGCAGGACATGGGGCTTTCGCCGGTCAAGCACATCCTTGGCGGCTACACCGCCTGGAAAGCCGCCGGACTGCCGGTCGAACCCGGTGAAAAGAAGAAGTAAACTCGATCGACGCTCAATGCAGCAGCGACGGCTCGCGATGCGTCACGAAGCCGACCGCGCGTTCGATCACACCCTTGTCCGCAAGGATACGGCGGTGGCCGAGCCCATCGGCCCAGTAGAGCCGCACATGGGCGCCTGCGCCGGCATAGCGCCTTGCATGATCGGCCGAGACTTCGCGGTCGTCCGGTGCGTGGATGACCAGGGTCGGCACCGGCGCCTGGGCGAGTTGGCGGTCGCCGGTGAATTCGTGCAGAGGCCTGCCGGAAAGATGTTCGACACGGTCAGCCATGGCGACCTGTGAACGCGGCCCGACATTGAGCATCCGGCTGAAGTCGGCAAAAATCGCCGGCAGGGAACTTGGCGCCGCAATCAGCACCAGTCGTCCGGCCGCCAGTGGCGGAATGTTCTTGACCGAACCGGCGATGGCATTGGCGGCGACTGCGCCGCCGAAGGAATGGCCGACCGCCGCCACGAACGGGCCGAACCATTCGCCGGCAACCCGCACCGCATCCACCGCATTGACCATGTTCAACCGCCGGCCCTGCGACTGGCCGTGGCCAGGCAAGTCAAGCGAAACGACCCTGTAGCCGGCGGCACGATAGCCTTCGATCAACGCGCGCATATATTCGGTGCGTGAGCGCCAGCCATGGACGACAAGCACCGTGCCGGCGACTGCCCTGCCCGGCTCCGGTCGGAACTCGTGCACCATGACGCAGCCGGTCGCGGTCTTCAGCCGGTGATGACGCGCCTCAGTCATAAACTCGGCAGCGCGATCGATGGCGCGGCGCTCGCCATCGCTGAGCGCCTTGACGCTCGGCGTGCGGCAGAACAATTCGAACGCCGCTCGCCCGGTCAGGCGTGGCGCGACACGCTCGGCCGCACCAAACACGCCCCGGATGACCTTCAGCCCGAATGATGCCATAGTGAGAATCCATCCATACGTTCAAGCATGAACATAATAGTTCAAAGATGAACAATAAACAAGAGCTACCTTGGGACAACCCGCGTTTTCGCAACTGGGTCGCGGTGGCGCGCGCCTGCCATGTGCTGGAACGCACGCTGGCGGTGAAGCTCGCGCCGCTCGACCTGAAGCCGGCGCAGCTCGACGTGCTGATGAACCTCTACCGCCATCCCGGCATGTCGCAGCACGACCTTGCACGCAAGCTGCTCGTCGGCCGTTCCAACATCACCATGCTGCTGCCGCAGCTGGAAGCGCGCGGCCTGCTGCGCCGCGAAGGCGATGAAAAGGACAAGCGAATCTTGCGGCTCGCCCTGACGGAAGCCGGCGAGGCGCTGCTGATGCAGGCGCTGAAAGTGCATATGGCGCTGATCGAGAAGGCGATGAGCCAGTCGACACCGGAACAGTGCGACATGATCGGCGATCAGATGCGCAAGATCTATGAGGTTCTGAAAGAGGCTTGAGCGCCCCTTTCAGCCCAGACTTACCACATCGTCTTCTTCGCCCGCTCCGGCCATTCCTTGTCGTAGGTCTCGCCGTCGATGGTCTTGCGGCTGGTGATTTCCAGGATCCGTCCGGGTGTCGGCAGCGACTTCGGGTCGACATGCCTTGCCGGATTCCAGAGCTCGGAGCGGACAATGGCGCGGGCGCATTGGAAATAGACCGAATCGACATCGACAACGGTCACCGAGCGCGCGGCCTTGCCGTCCACCATGAAGGAAGCACACAGCGCTGTATCCATGGTGATATGAGCACGACCATTGACGCGCAGCGTCGTGCCGGAGCCCGGCACCAGGAACAGCAGGCCGACGCGCGGGTCGCGGATGATGTTTCTGAGCGAATCGGCGCGGTTGTTGCCGCGACGGTCCGGCATCATCAGCGTTTTCGGATCGTGAATGCGCACGAAGCCGGCGAGATCGCCGCGCGGCGAACAGTCCAGCCCCTCCGGCCCGCCGGTCGCCAGCGCGACGAAAGGCGAGGCTTCGATGAAGGCGGCATACTCTGGAATGACGTGGTCGAGTTCCTTGACCAGCGAGGCCTCGCCTGGGACGCCATAGAGCGCCTCAAGTTGCTCGACCGTGGTGATGACGGACATCTTTTTCATCTCCAAACCTTTGCCGGCGCTACTCCAGATGTGTGACGTCTTCACGACACCAGCACGCCCAAGGCTAGCGGTCCCGGCTCAGGCCCTTTTCCGCAAGCTCGGCGAGATAGGCGTCCCAGCGCGCATCCTTCTCGTGGCCGAGCGTGTGCAGGTAATTCCAGGTGAAGATACCGGTGTCGTGGAAATCGTCGAAGGTGATGCGCACGGCGTAGTTGCCAACCGGCTCGATCTTGAGAATGGCCACATTGCGCTTGCCGGGGACCGTCACCCGCTGTTCGGGCGAATGGCCCTGCACTTCGGCCGATGGCGAGGCGACACGCAGCAATTCCGCCGGCAGTTCGAACGGCCGATGGTCGGGAAAGGTGACCGACAGCAGTTTGCGGTCCTTCGAGACCCGGAGTTCTTTCGGTGCGGTCATGCTGTTCGATCCCGTATCATCCACTTTCCCTACGCCGCTTCTCCAAACGGGAAAAGCCTGTTTCAGGCCGACCGACATGCGATGTCGGCGCAGAGATGTTACCAAAGATCGAGAGGCGGTATCTTGAATGAACGGCCGCATCGTATCACATAGCGGTATATAACGACGCCGTTCACGGCCACGGAAAGCGTTTGAAGCATGGACATGATCGACCCTTTCGGTCGCACGATCAGCTATCTCAGGGTGTCGGTCACCGACCGCTGCGATTTCCGTTGCACCTATTGCATGGCCGAGGACATGGCCTTCCTGCCGAAGAAGGACCTGCTGTCGCTGGAAGAACTCGACCGGCTCTGCACGGTCTTCATCGAAAAGGGCGTCAGGAGATTGCGCCTCACCGGCGGTGAGCCACTGGTGCGCAAGAACATCATGCATCTGGTGCGCCAGCTGTCGCGGCATCTCGACAGCGGCGCGCTGGAAGAACTGACACTGACCACCAACGGCTCGCAGCTGTCGCGCTTTGCCGCAGAACTCGCCGATTGCGGCGTCAAGCGCATCAATGTCTCGCTCGATACGCTCGATGCCGACAAGTTCCACAAGATCACCCGCTGGGGCCATCTCGACAAGGTCATGCAAGGCATCGATGCCGCGCAGGCGGCCGGGTTGAAGGTCAAGCTCAACGCGGTGGCGCTGAAGGATTTCAACGACGCCGAGCTGCCCGAGATGATGCGCTGGGCGCATGGCCGCGGCATGGACCTGACGGTCATCGAAACCATGCCGATGGGTGAGATCGACGCCGACCGCACCGACCAGTATCTGCCGCTTTCGCTGCTGCGCGCGTCGCTGGAGCGACAGTTCACGCTGACCGACATTCCCTTCAAGACCGGCGGCCCGGCCCGCTACGTCCATGTCGCCGAAACCGGCGGACGGCTCGGCTTCATCACGCCGATGACGCATAATTTCTGCGAGAGCTGCAACCGCGTCCGGCTGACCTGCACCGGCACCCTCTATATGTGCCTCGGCCAGGAAGATGCCGCTGACCTGCGCGCGCCGTTGCGGGCCTCCGAAGGCAACGAACTGGTCGCCGCGGCAATAGACGAAGCGATCGGCCGCAAGCCGAAAGGCCATGACTTCATCATCGACCGCCGCACCAGCCGCCCATCGGTGTCGCGGCACATGAGCGTCACCGGCGGCTGACCTTCCCGCCGATCTGTGCAAGAGTTGCCGTGCGGTCATCGACTTCGGGGCAAGACATGCGGCGGCTCTTTTCAATCGGGACGTTTTTCGCTGCGATCGCGGCGACCACCGCAATTGCCGCGCCGTTCACCTATGTGAACGAGCGCTTCGGCACCGTCTGCACCTTTCCCGACGATGTCTTCACCGAGCGCCAGCCCGAGCCCGACAATGGCGACGGACAGCAATGGCTGAGTGCCGATGGCGCCAGCCTGATCTGCTCGGGCATCCTCAACATCGACGACGACACGCCGAAAGGCTTTGTCGCGGCGGAGAAGGCGAGCAAGGAGCCGGGCTACAAGGTCACCTACAGCAAGGCCGGAAAGGACTGGGCAGTGCTGTCGGGCTTGAAGGATGGGAAGGTCTTTTACGAGCGGCGCCTGTTTGGCAGAGATGGTGTCATCCGCACGGTGTGGGTCGACTACCCGCCGGCCCTGAAGCCGAAATACGACCCGCTGGTCGGCGCCATCGCTGGCAGTCTCAAGGGGCCATGACGGTTTCGGACCACACCCCAGAAAAAGTCTTGTTCGCGAACCGCAGCCGGATTTACGGCCAGCTTGTTCCAGCCTAGCCTTCCCCTGGAAGCGGCTCTTCGCTCACAGGGGGAATACACCATGCGCAAACTCGTTCTTTCTCTTGCATTGCTTGGCCTCGCCGCCCTGCCCGCGGCGGCCCAGTCGATCGGCGGCACCTATACCGTCGCCGGCACCAACTTCGACGGCTCTGCCTATGACGGCGAGGCAACCATCGCGCTGACCAGCGGAACGACCTGCACCATCCACTGGGAGACGGGCGGCTCATCTTCCGACGGCATCTGCATGCGCAACGATGACGCCTTCTCCGCCGGCTATGTCATGGGCAAGGATATCGGCCTCGTCGTCTACAAGATGATGGACGACGGCTCGCTGCACGGTCTGTGGACGATCGCCGGCAAGGAAGGCAATGGCACCGAGGTGCTGACGCCGAAAAAGTAAGCTCTGCCGCCAATACAGGCGATCTTCTGGGCCACAAACAAGGCTGTGGCCCAGCCCTTTGCTGTTGCTGATTCATGCCTTGCTGTTACAGGCTTGCTGCATAGCAGAACCGGTAGCCGTCTTGCCCCTGTCTCCAAATCTTCGCGGCGCGTTGTTCATGGTGGTGGCGATGGCCGGCTTCTGCCTCAACGACGCCATCACCAAATACTCGTCGCAATCGATGAACATGGCGCAGGTCATGTTGATCCGTGGCGCCTTCGCTTCACTTTTAGTCGGCCTGCTCGCCTGGCAGCGCGGAGCGCTCGCCCGCCTAGCCTCGATGCTGCAGCCTCTGGTGGTCCTGCGCGTGATCAGCGAAGCCGGCGCAACAGTGAGTTTCCTCGTCGCCCTCGCCCATTTGCCGATCGCCAATGTTTCGGCGGTGCTGCAGGCGCTGCCGCTGGCGGTGACGATGGGGGCAGCTCTTGTCTTCGGCGAGGCTGTCGGATGGCGACGCTGGCTGGCCATCGCCATCGGATTTGCCGGCGTGCTGATCATCGTGCGGCCGGGCTTCGAAGGGTTCAGCATCTACTCGCTGTCGGCGCTGGCCAGCGTCGCCTGCTGCGCGGTGCGCGATCTCGCCACCAAGCGGATTCCCCAGGCCATTCCGACATTGCTGGTGTCGACCGCGACCGCGCTTGCCATGACAATTGTCGGCGCTTCGCTGTTGTCGCCGATGGGAGGCTGGACACCGATGACGGGCAACAGCACGGCCTTGTTGGCCTTGGCTGCTGTCCTGGTGCTGATCGGCTATCAGTTCATCATCATGGCGATGCGGGCGGGCGACATCTCCTTCATCGCGCCGTTCCGCTATACGGCGCTGATCTGGTCGATTCTGCTTGGCCTGTTCATCTTCGCCGATATTCCCGATCTTCCGATGATCGTCGGCGCCACCATCATCATCGGCTCCGGCCTCTATGCGCTCTACCGCGAGCGAGTGGTCGGCCGGCGAAAGATCGTCGCCGAAAGCACGGGGCCGACCATGGTGCCCGACGGAATCTAGCCAGGTCATTTGAAGGTTCTTGTGATTTCCGGCGGCTGGCGTACAGGCTCCATGGCATGAAGCGAGACATTGCGGGGATCATTCTGGCCGGCGGCCAATCAAGACGGATGGGCGGTGGCGACAAGAGCCTGTTGCCGCTTGGCAGCGGCTGCGTGCTTGACCAGGTCGTCTCGCGCTTTGGCCCGCAGACAGCCCCCCTGGCGCTCAGCGCCAATGGCGATCCGGCGCGGTTCACCCGCTTTGGCCTCCCGGTGCTTGCCGACATGGTGACCGGCTTTGCCGGGCCGCTTGCGGGAATCCTGACCGGCCTCGAATGGGCCGCCGCCAACACGGCTTGCACGGCGATCGTCACCGCTGCCGGCGACACGCCCTTCCTGCCGCTGGATCTCGTCGAACGGCTGGCTGCGGCCACCGATCAAAGTCCAGGTTCAATTGCCGTCGCTTGCTCGGCCGGCAAACGGCACCCGACTTTCGCGCTCTGGCCGACGGACTGCCGAGACGCCTTGCGGCACTTTCTGGTCGACGAGGACAACAGGCGGGTGTCGGCTTTCATCGACCGGCACGGTTTTGTCGAGGTGGAATTCCCGATTCTGCAATCGGCCGGGGTCGACCCCTTCTTCAACATCAACGACCCTAATGATCTTGTCTCTGCCGAGCGTCTGTTGCAGAGCATGAAGCCATGAACAGACGCATCTTCGGCATCACCGGCTGGAAAAATTCCGGCAAGACGACATTGACCGAAAAGCTGGTCGCCGAGCTTGTCCGGCGCGGCTGGAAAGTGTCGACGGTGAAACATGCCCATCATGACTTCGACATCGACAAGCCGGGCGCCGACAGTTTTCGCCATCGGCAAGCCGGCGCTACCGAAGTCGCGATCGTCTCCGGCGTTCGCTGGGCACTGATGCATGAGCTGCGCGGTGAGGATGAGCCGACTTTGGAGACTATCTTGTCGCGGCTTGCGCCATGCGACCTGGTGCTGGTTGAGGGCTACAAGCGCGAAGCCCACCGCAAGATCGAAACCCGCCGGCTGGAAGCGAAGGACCGCACGCCGCTTTCGGCAGGGGATCCCAACATCGTCGCCGTCGCCGCCGATTTTGCGGCTGAAGGCGAGCACCTGCCGGTGTTCGATCTCGACGATGCAAAGTCGATAGCCGACTTCATCGAGCGCGCCACTGGGCTCGTTGCTTGAGCGCTGACGCAGCAGCAGAATAGCCTTGCCCATTTTTGTGGTTTTGCAGTTGCTTTTTTCTTGGAAAGAGTGGGAGTATCGCGCCAGCGGGCGGTCAAAAGCACCGCCCCACAGAGCCGTTCGGAACGACGGCCGGGACCATAAAGAGAGGACCATCATGCGTATTTCACTGCGTATCGCGCTTGCCGCATCGGCCGCGCTGCTGACGCTCGGCGTAGCCCAGGCCCAGGAAAAGACCCTGCGGATCGGCACCGAAGGCGCCTACCCGCCATTCAACAATTTGACGTCCGACGGCCAGCTCGTGGGCTTCGACATCGACATCGCCAAGGCGCTTTGTGATGAGATGAAGGTCAAGTGCACCTTCGTCGCTCAGGATTGGGACGGCATCATTCCAGCCCTCCAGGCCGGCAAGTTCGACGCCATCGTCGCTTCGATGTCGATTACGCCCGAGCGCAAGGAGAAGGTCGACTTCTCGAACAAATACTACAACACGCCGTCGGCGCTCGCCGTGCCCAAGGACAGTACGCTGAAAGGCGTGACCAAGGAAGATCTCGCCGGCAAGTCGATTGGTGTCGCCACCACGACCACGCATTTCAACTATGCTTCGAAGACCTACACCGACAGCACCGTCAAGGGCTATCCGAGCAGCCCCGAGGAGCAGGCAGATCTTGCCAATGGTCGTCTCGACGCCATCGAGGACGATATCGTCGTGCTGCAACAGTGGCTGGATTCGCCTGATGGCGCTTGCTGCAAGATTCTCGGCCAGCCGTCGCCGCAACCGGTCGAGATTTTCGGGCCGGGCGCCGGCATTGCCGTACGCAAGGGCGAGACCGATCTGGTCAACAAGCTCAATTCGGCCATCGATGCCATCCGCGCCAATGGAAAATACAAGGAAATCAACGACAAGTACTTCAAGTTCGACGTCTTCGGCGCCGAGTCCTGATAAACCAGGGGTCAAGACGGCGGGGAATTTCCCCGCCGTCTTTCTATTCGTCTCGGGAACGCCGTGGAGATAAGACCGGTCAATGCCAGCCCAGAGCATATGGACACTTCTCAGTTGGGGACCCGATGGCTGGCTTGACGATATCGCCTATGGCGCACTGATCACCGTCGCGCTTGCGCTTGCCACGCTGCCCATCGGATTGACGATCGGCTTTTTCATTGCACTCGCCAAGCAGTCCGAAGAACCCTCGCTGCGCCTTGCCGCCAACATCTACACCACGGTCTTTCGCGGCCTGCCGGAGCTGGTGACGCTTTTCCTGTTCTTCTTCGGCATGCCGATCCTGCTGCAGCATCTCATCCGGTATTTCAGGCCGGATGCCACCATCGACGTCAACAGCTTCGTCGCCGGGATGATCGTGCTCGCGCTGATCTTCTCGTCCTATGCCAGCGAGGTTTTCCTCTCCGCCTTCCGTGCCATTCCCAAAGGCCAGTATGAGGGCGGCTATGCCATCGGTCTTTCCAACTGGCTGACCATGCGCAAGGTGATCGTGCCGCAGCTGCTGCGCATCGCCTTTCCCGGCCTGGAGAACTGCTGGCTGAGCTTGCTCAAGGACACCTCGCTCGTGTCGGTCGTCGGCCTCGCGGAAACGCTGCGCAATGCCAGCATTGCCGCCCGCGTCACCAAGCACGCTTTCCTGTTCTTTGGCGTCGCCTCCCTGGTCTTTCTTGGCCTGGCCGTCGTGTCGTCCTTCGCCACCAGCGCGATTCTGCGCTCGCTTGGCCGGCGGGAGGCCCAGCGATGAGCGCCACGGCCACAATGGTCGAACGGCCCCCGCCACGGGCACGCGGCTGGCCGCGCAGGCGTATCGTCGGTTATGCGCTGGTCTGCCTGTGGATTTTGTTCGGCATCGGCATCGTCAGCTATCTGGTCCTTGCCTGGAATGCCGACTTCTTCGCCAAATATGCGCCAGCCTATTTGCGAGGGCTTGGGGTAACGCTCGCGCTGGTTTCCATATCGATGGTGCTGGGTGCGATACTGTCGGTGCCTGTCGCTTATGGGCGTATGTCCAGCAACCGGGTCCTGTCCGGCCTCGCCTATTGCTATGTCTATTTCTTCCGCGGCACGCCGCTGCTGGTCCAGACCTATCTGGTCTACTACGGATTGGGCTCGTTCCGCGTCGAACTCCAGTCGGTTGGTCTCTGGGATTTTTTCAAGGACGCGTTCAACTGCGGCGTCTTTGCCTTTGCGCTCAACACCGCCGCCTACCAGGCGGAGATCCTGCGCGGCGCCATAGAGAGCGTGCCAAGAGGACAATGGGAAGGGGCGGCCTCGCTTGGCCTACACAAATTGCAGACGTTGCGTAAGATCATCCTGCCGCAGGCCTTGATCGTCGCCTTGCGGCCCTATGGCAACGAACTGATCCTGATGGTCAAGGCGTCCGCCATCGTCGCCATCATCACGGTCTACGATCTGATGGGCAATGCAAAGCTCGCCTTCGCCAACTCGTTCGATATTCAGGCCTATATCTGGGTCGCCCTCGTCTATCTGGTGATGGTCGAGATATTGCGCCATGGCATTGAATGGATCGAGCGACGGATCACCATTCACCTGAAACGCTGACTATTTTCAGTTCGGCTGCACCAGTTGATCCGGCCATACGCGTCTTGACGAATTGAGCGCAGAGCCTAGAACGGTTCGTCGTTTCATAGAAACGCCGACCGCTCTATCTTCTTGTTTTGACGCAATTCCTCTAGGGAAAGCGTTACGCGCTTTCCTGGGAAAACCGCTTCACACTTTTCCTGGAATTGCTCCGGAGCTTTCGCAGCAAATTTCGTTTCCATTCTGAAGGGCAAGTTCATGGCATCTGTTGCATTTCTCGGTCTTGGTGTGATGGGCTATCCGATGGCCGGGCACTTGAGGAACAAGGGTGGCCACGACGTCACCGTCTACAACCGCACCAAGGCCAAGGCCGAGCAATGGGTTGGCCAGCATGGCGGCAGCCTGGCTGTGACGCCGGCGCAGGCCGCCGAGGGCAAGGACTTTGTCTTCTCCTGTGTCGGCAATGACGACGATTTGAGGTCGGTGACGACGGGTCCGGAAGGCGCCTTCAAATCGATGAAGAAGGGTTCGGTCTTCATCGACAACACCACGGCCTCGGCCGAGGTCGCACGCGAGCTGGCGGCGGCGGCGCAAGCCGGCGGTTTTTCGTTTCTCGACGCGCCTGTCTCCGGCGGCCAGGCCGGCGCCGAGAATGGCGCGCTGACCGTCATGGTCGGCGGCGAGCAGGACGCTTTCGACAGGGCCAGGCCCGTCATCGACGCCTTTGCCCGCATGGTCGGCCTGATGGGGTCGGCCGGTGCTGGTCAGCTCACCAAGATGATCAACCAGATCACCATCGCCGGCCTTGTCCAGGGCCTGGCCGAAGGCATCCATTTCGGCAAGAAGGCCGGGCTCGACATCGAGAAGGTGATCGAGGTGATTTCCAAGGGCGCCGCCGGTTCCTGGCAGATGGAGAACCGCCACAAGACGATGAATGCCGGCAAATATGATTTCGGCTTCGCCGTCGACTGGATGCGCAAGGACCTCGGCATCTGCCTGGCGGAAGCTGACCGCAATGGCGCCAAATTGCCGGTGACGGCGCTTATCGACCAGTTCTACAAGGATGTGCAGGCGATGGGCGGCAAGCGTTGGGACACGTCTTCGCTGCTGGCGCGTCTCGAAAAATAGGTTTCTGCGGTGGCAGCGCTCTCGCCTCAATCCAGTGCCGGAGAAATTGTCGCCCACCTGCGCACCATCGGCTCGGAGGAGAACCGCCTTGGCATGGTGCGCTACGGCATCAAGATCGAGCGCGCCCTCGGCATCTCGCACGGCGTGCAGCGGCAGATTGCGCGGACGATCAAACGCAACCACGAGCGCGCCTTCGAGCTATGGGACACCGGCATCATGGAGGCGCAGTTCATCGCTTCCGTCACGGCTGACCCGAAGCGTTTTTCCGCAGCTGATGCAAGGCAATGGGCGACGTCCTTCGATTCCTGGGATATCGTCGACGGCGTCTCCGATCTCTTCGTCGATACGGACGCCTGGAAGGAACTGATCGAAGAGTTCGCGGCCGATGAGCGGGAATTCGTTCGGCGCACGGCCTTTGCCATGATGGCCTGGTCTGTCGTTCACCGGAAACAAGAGCCGGTAGCGACTTTCCTCGGCTTCCTGCCGATCATCGAAGCGCATGCCGCCGACAGCCGCAATTTCGTAAAGAAGGCCGTAAACTGGGCGCTTCGTTCGATCGGCAAACGCTCGATGGAGATGCATAGCGCTGCCCTTGCTGTCGCCGAACGGCTGGCGCAGTCGACCGACAAGACGGCGCGCTGGATCGGCAAGGACGCAGTGAGGGAGCTGACCAATGCCAAGACGCTCGAGCGTATCGCCGCCAGGAAAGGCTGACGGGGCGGAAATCAGCTTCTCGGAGGTGACGCGATCGACACGCGCCGATTTCGAAAACCTGTTCGAGCAGCCGGGCGGGCCGAAATATTGCTGGTGCATGGCCTGGCGCAACCTTCCCAGCCGCGAGCATGTCTCGAACGACGAGAAGAAACGGGCGATCATTTCGCTCATCGAGGCCGATACACCCGTTGGCATCGTCGCCCACATTGAAGGCAAAACCGTCGGCTGGTGCTCGGTTGCGCCGCGCCAGACCTATCGCCGGCTCTCCCGGCAGCAGGACGACAGCGAGACCGGCGTGTGGTCGATCGTCTGCTTCTATGTGCCAAGGGCTTTGCGCGGCGGCGGGCTGGCGTCGGCGCTGCTCGACGCGGCGATAGATCACGCCTTCGCCAAGGGCGCCGGCACGATCGAGGCGTACCCGGTCGATCAGGCGTCGCCGAGTTACAGTTTCATGGGCTTTCGCGACATGTTTGCCGCCCGTGGCTTCCGCGAGACCGGTATGGCCGGTTCTCGCCGACATGTGATGCGGCTCGAGCGTTGACGTCATTGGTGGCGGCGTCTTTACTTCAGATTCAAAGGACGCGGCCCATGAGCAACCATGTCAGATCAACCATAGTGCTCGTAGCTGCGTTGTGTGTCTCCGCTGCCGTCGATGCCTCGGCTGAGACCGCGCACATATTCTGGAAGGATCTGCGCCCGGCCACGCAATCCGCTGCCGAAAACGTCGGCCTGCCGATGATCGCGGCAAAATTGCCCGACCATGGCGAGACGCTGTCCGTCAATCTGCAGGACAAAAGCATTCAGCTAGCCGGCTATGCATTGCCTGTCGATCGCGACGGCGACCTTGTCTATCAGTTTCTGCTGGTGCCGTGGACAGGTGCCTGCAGCCACATGCCGACGCCGCCGCCCAACCAGATCGTCCTGGTCACGCCGGCTCACCCCTACAAGATGTCGGAAGCCTATCAGCCGGTCGCCGTCACCGGAGCGCTGAAGCCGGACATGGAGAAGAGCCAGCTGTTCATCCTCGATGGCGTCAGCGTCATCCAATCCGGCTACACGATGCGCAAGGCAGAGGTGGCCGCCGTCCACAACGTGCCGGACACCATCACCTTGCCGGTGAACTCGCCCTGGAGTTTCCTCAACAAAAAGAAGAACTAGGCGGGACGACCTTACGCAAGGCCAAGTTCAAGCAGCGTTGGCACCCGATTCCTTGTCCAGTACCATGTAATCGAGCGGGATTTCGGTCGTGTACTTGATCTGCTCCATGGCGAAGGACGACGACACATCACGGATTTCGATCTTGGCGATCAGTCGCTTGTAGAAGGCGTCATAGGCGGCGATGTCGGGCACTACGACGCGCAGAAGATAGTCGACGTCGCCGCTCATGCGGTAGAACTCGACCACCTCGGGAAACTCCTGGATGACTTCCGAGAAACGCCGCAGCCATTCATGGCTGTGCGAATTGGTGCGGATCGACACGAAGACGGTGACGCGCACATTGACCTTTTCATGGTCGAGAATGGCAACGCGCCGCTTGATGACGCCCTCTTCCTCGAGCTTCTGGATGCGCCGCCAGCAAGGCGTCGTCGACAGGCCGACTTTCTTGGCGACGTCGGCGACCGCGAGTGTCGCATCCTCCTGCAAAAGGCGGAGGATTTTTCTATCAAGGCGGTCCATTTTTTGCTCCCTGGGGGAATAGATTGGCTATATTCCCCCTTACTCCGGCCTTTCACAAGAAATAAATTCTGCCGATTGATGGAAAAGCGAGTGATTTCTTGCTGAAAGGTCAGCTAAGGCGATAGCGGATTTCCGAACGCAGAAAAGGCAGCAAATCCATTTCAAACCATGGATTCTTCTTCAGCCAGCCGGTGTTGCGCCACGACGGATGCGGCAACGGCAGCACTTTCAGGCCGACGGAATTCTCCCAGATGGCGCGCCAGTCCATCACCGTTTCCGTCAGCGAGGGCCGGCGCGCCACACCCATGTGCCAGGACTGCGCGTAGATGCCGATCGTCAGCACCAGGTCGATCCGTGGCATCAAGGCCATCAAAGGCGCGCGCCAGGCCGGTGCACATTCGCGCCTCGGCGGCAGGTCTCCGCCCTTGGCGTCCTGGCCGGGAAAGCAGAAGCCCATCGGCACGATGGCGAATTTTTCGATGTCGTAGAATTCGTCGCTCGTCACATCAAGCCAACTGCGCAAGCGGTCGCCGGAGGCATCGGTGAACGGCATGCCCGATAGATGCACCTTGGTCCCCGGCGCCTGGCTGGCGATCAGGATGCGGGCGCTGGACGAGGGTCGCAACACCGGGCGTGGTTCGTGCGGCAACGGCTTGCCGACCGGGTTTTCCACGCAGATGCGGCAAGCGCGGACCGTCGCGGTGAAGCTTTCGAGTTCGACAGTCATTCTCAGGCTGATGCGCTTGGTCGGCTGGAGACGGCCTGATGCCAGCGCAACACATTCGCGCATTCATCCGGCACCTTGATGCGTGCCGGCTTCATGAAGTCGACGGCGATCAGGCCGGTGATATCGGCGATCGAATAGCTGTCGCCGGCGATGAATTCCCGGCTTCCCAGTTCGACGTCCAGCAGCCTGAGGAACTGCACGGCCTTCGGCTTGTTGGCCTCACCCCATTCGGGAATCTGCGGGATTTCCCACTCCTTCATGGCCGGATGGATGTGGCGGAAAGCCTGCGCGACGCAACTGAGCAAATTGAATTCCATCCGTCTCTGCCACATCTCGACCTGCGCCTTGCCGACTGCGCCACGCCCGAACAAAGCGGGCTCCGGATGCAGCTCCTCGAAATAACGGCAGATGGCGACGGATTCGGTGATGACGGTGCCGTCGTCGAGTTCCAGTACCGGCAGACGCTGCAAGGGGTTGCGCGAGCTGATCGCCTGTTGTCTGTGCTCCAGCGCCCCCATGTCGATGGCCACCTGCGGAACCGTGATGCCTTTCTCGGCGAGGAAAACGCGGACCCGCCGCGGATTGGGCGCCCGGCCGCCGTCGAAGAGCTTCATATCCATCCTCCCATTCGTTCTCGATCAAGTGCCAAGATGCGCATCACCAGAAGCGGAAAATCTCGCGCACGGCGTCGCCGATCGACGCCAGTGTGCCGTGCTTTCTCTCGACGACTTCGCCGTGATGGGTGTCGCGCCAGTCTTGCGGCTGGTCGAACGTTCCCGCCCAGATGCCGGCCTTTCCTGCGCGGGCGATGGCTTCCTCGCTCTCGAAGTCGCCATAGGCAACCGCCCAGCCCGCCTCAACCTGCGCGCGGTTGAGATCCTTGCCGCCGGCGGTGCAGTCGCCGAGCAGCCGGCCATAACGATCACGCTGCCAGCCGGCACAGGAGACGGGCTTACCGGCGATCAGGCGAACTAGCGACTGACGCGCAAGCGTGCCGCAGGGATAGTCGGCGCCATTCCTGCGGCAGGTCTGCGTATATTCCGGAGCATCGATGCCTCGCATACGGATACGCTCAGTGCCAAGCGTGATCGAATCGCCGTCGTTGATGATTGCCACGCCTTGCGTCTTGCGGGTTTCAAACCGGTCGAGGCGGGCCGCCAGCAGGATCAGCAGCCCGAGAATGATTGATGTAAGCCCGTAATCCACCAGCCGGCGCCACAGGCTTCTGGGTGGCGCAACGTATCGCCGGCGCGGCCTCGGCGACCAGGATCGGCTCATATGGCAAACGGTTGGTTAATCATTCGAACGTAGCTTAACACTTGGAAACCGCTGCTCGCATAAATTGAAGTTTTGATGCCCTTGCAACGCTCGAACACAGCGGACAAGTTCATTGTGGACCGCAGGAAACCTCATCGCAACAGCGATGTGGCGCGCGCGGTGCGCAAGACGCGTGACCGTCTTTCGCAGCAGGCCGGCAATCCCGATTTCGATCGCGAACTGCTGAAGCTCCACGCCCGCGCAATGACAAGCGGCGCCATCGCCATCCCGCTTCTCATCCTGGCGATCGCGGCTGCCGGCCGGCTGGCCGGCGTCGGTAACGAAATCGGGCTCTGGGCGCTGTTCACACTGACCTGCTACACCATCGTCGCCTTCATGGCGCGGCGCATTGAACGTACGGAAGCTTCCGACCTCAACCCTTTGCAAACACGACGGGAATTCCTGATCTGCCATTTCCTTTGCGGTCTCGGCTGGGGCTGGTTCGTCTGGCTTGGCTGCGACGCCTGCCAGGTCGACCAGTTCCAGTTGGTCAAAGCCGTGGTGTTGCTGTTCGCCATGGCGACGACCGCGGTGATGACCTCATCCCTGGGTGGGGCGCTATTGGCGACGTTTGCCGTTCCCGTGGCGCTCTACGCCTATGCCGGCTTCAAGCTATGGATGCCGGTTGAGGCGATCATGGCCGGACTGCTGGTCGTGTCGCTGCCCTTCTTTGCCTATGTGGCCCGTCACCTCAACCGCTCGTCCCTGATGGTGTTGTCGTTCCGCTCCGAAAAGGATGCGCTGATCGCCGAACTGGAGACGGCGAAATCGATGTCGGACGAGGCGCGGCGGCGGGCGGAAGATGCCAATCTGGCGAAATCGCGGTTCCTCGCTTCGATGAGCCACGAGCTGCGCACGCCGCTCAATGCCATTCTCGGCTTTTCCGAGGTGATGTCGAACGAGGTGCTGGGACCGATGAGCAATCCCACCTATCGCGACTACGCCCACGATGTGCACGAATCCGGCCAGCATCTGCTCGACCTGATCAATGAGATTCTCGACCTGTCGCGCATCGAGGCCGGTCGGTACCAGCTCAATGAAGAGCCGGTGATGCTGCTGAACATCGTCGAGGATTGCTGTCACATGATGGAACTGAGGGCGCGCAACAAGGATATCCGCGTCGTCCAGGATTTCGAGCATCAGTTGCCACGCCTGTTCGCCGACGAGCGGGCGGTGCGGCAGATCACGCTCAACCTTCTGTCGAATGCGATAAAATTCACCGCCACCGGCGGCGAAATCCGCGTCCGCGTCGGCTGGACGGCGGGCGGCGGGCAATACATGTCGGTCAAGGACAATGGCCCGGGCATACCGGAAGACGAGATCCCGGTGGTGCTCTCAGCCTTCGGCCAGGGGTCGATCGCCATCAAGAGCGCCGAGCAAGGCACCGGGCTTGGCCTGCCGATCGTGCAGGGCCTGCTTGCCATGCATGGCGGCGAGTTCGAACTTCATTCCAAGCTGCGCGAAGGGACAGAGGCGATTGCCATCTTCCCGCTGAGCCGGGTGATGGAGGAACTGCCCGCGCTGCCGACCGCCGCGGTGGCGGCGAGACGGCGATAGGCGCCCCTGTGGTTCGCGTCGACCCGGGCCAGAAAGAAAGAAGGATCGCACACCGCAATGACGGCTGACGATTGGGATGCCGGTGGCATCGAGATCAAGTCAGAGCGCCTTCGCCTGAAGCTGTTTACAGCCGACGATGCCGAAGACCTCTTTGCCGCCATCTCTCCCGCCATCACCCGTTTCATGCAGTGGAAACCACCTCAATCGCTGGCGGCCTTTGCCAAGGTATGGCGATCCTGGCTGGCGCCAATCCACGACGGATCGGATTTGCACTTTGTTGTGCGTGCATTGGCGGACGATCGCTGTCTGGGGCTTGTCGGCCTTCATGCGGCGAAGACCGCGTGTCCCGAGCTCGGGATCTGGATCAGAGAAGACGCTCAAGGAAACGGCCTTGGCAGAGAGGCAATTGCTGCTGTTGCTGACTGGGCCTCCGAGACACTCGAACCGGACTGCTTCGAATATCCGGTTGCCGAAAGGAACGTGGCCAGCAGAAGAATAGCGGAACGCCTTTGGGGCGTAGTAATCGGCAGCCGCTCCAACCCGAAATATGCCTCTGTCGTCTACCGCATTCCCAATCTGCGGCGCTGATACGCCAAGATCCTAGCCGCGTACCGCAGCTGCCATGCCTGAGCTGGTCAGCGCAGCTGCCTTGACCAGACCGGCGGCAAGGGCGGCCCCTGCCCCCTCGCCATGGCTGATGCCAAAATCAAGCAGCGGGCGCAGGCCGAGGCGTTGAGCAGCCCGGGCATGCGCGGGCTCCGGCGACAGGCTGGCCAGCAGGCAATGATCGAGCGCGACGGGGTTGGCGGCATGCAGCAGCGCTGCGGCGGCCGTTGCGGCAAGCCCGTCGAGCAGCACCGGAATCTTCTGCATCCGGGCGGCAAGGATGGCGCCGGCAATCGCTGCGAACTCACGGCCGCCGACCCGGCGCAGCGCCTCGAGGGGGTCGCCGAGATGGCCGCCGTGAAAAGTCAGCGCCGCATCGACCACTTCAGCCTTGCGTGCCTGCATTGCCGCATCGGCGCCCGACCCCGGGCCGACCCAGTCGGCGCCCCTGCCCCCGAACAGCGCCGCAAACAAGGCTGCGGCGACGGTGGAGTTGCCGACGCCGAGATCACCAAGGCACAAGAGATCGGTACCGCCCGCGATCGCTTCCATGCCAAAGGCCATGGTGGCGGCACAGCCGCGCTCATCCAGTGCGGCATGACAGGTGATGTCGGCGGTCGGGATGTGCAGGGCAAGATCGAAGACCTTCAGCCCGAGATCGTTGGCAATGCAGATCTGGTTGATCGCAGCACCTCCGGCGGCGCAAAGCTCGACCGCATTGGCGGTCGCCGCCACCGGCCGTGGCGAAATGCCGTGCCTGACAACACCGTGATTGCCGGCAAAGACCGCCATCAGTGGTCTTGTCACCGCGGGCGGAGCCCGCCCGCTCCAGGCGGCGAGCCACGCGGCGATGTCCTCGATGCGGCCAAGCGAATTGCCTGATTTGTCGGCCTTGGCAAACAGCGTGCGCACGCGGGTTTCGGCTGCCGTGTCGGCCGCCGGCAGATTGGCCAGCAGGTTGCGGAAATCGTCGAAAGGCAGTGCGCTGGTCATCACGTTGGCGATCATTCCCTGGAGTTGGTGAGCGGCATAGCCGCCTTGCGCGGTTGACACAACCTCCTGGATCATGGTCCTGCATTTGCCGCAAAGGTGGCTGCGAAGGGCGCAATCGCGAGGGCTTGCATTGGCATTGCCGTTGCACCATGTGGAGATGGAACAAGGGATTCCGGTTGGAAGCCCAAGAGAAAGTCATGACGGCCATCGAATCCCCGTGCATCCTGGTCTGTTCGATCGACATGAAAACCGGCTTCTGTTTCGGGTGTGGCCGCACGCGCGAGGAAATCGGCGCCTGGATCGGGATGACGCCGGAAACGCGCCGCACCGTCATGGCCGAGTTGCCGGCCCGGCTGGAAACGGTCGAGCGCCGGCCGCGCCGGGAAACGCGCCGCACCCGCATGGCGCGCGAACGCGACGCGCTTTCGTGAGGCGACCACGGGGATGAGCCGACTGTTCTGGATATTGATGGCCGCGATCGGGGTGGGAGCAGTCCTGCTCATGCTCAACGATTCCGCCGGCAGCACGCTTGGCGTCGAGAATTATGATTTCAGCCGGCTGATCTGGCTCGGCGCCTTTGGCGCCCTCATCGGCGCTGGCCTGCTTCGCTCGGGCAGGCCATTGGGCGCTATGGCCCGCAACCTCGGCGCCTGGGTGGCGATCGTGCTCGCGCTGATCGCCGGCTACCAATATCGCTATGAACTGCAGGATGTCGCCAGCCGCGTGACCGCAGGCCTTGTTCCCGGCAGCCCGCTGGCCCTGGGTGTCGAAGACGGCCACGCCACGGTGACGCTCGACAAGGCGGACAACGGCCATTTCGAAGCGCGCATCCTGGTCAATGGCAATCCGGTCCGAGCCGTGGTGGATACCGGCGCGACCAGCACCGTGCTGACGTCCGAAGACGCGCAAGCCGCCGGATTCAATCCAGCGGCGCTCAACTACACCATCCCGGTTTCGACCGCCAACGGCATAGCGCGCGCCGCGGCCGTGAAAACCGATCAGATTGCGATCGGCGGCATCATGCGCAGGGACATGCCGGTGATGATCGCTGCACCTGGCATGCTCAGCCAGAGCCTGCTCGGCATGAACTTCATCGGCTCGCTGTCGGGTTTCGACGTGCGCGGCGACCGCATGATCCTCAGGGATTGAGCTCCGGCTCCCAGACTCAGGCCGCTTCGGCCGCCACTCCACTGAGCTCGACGGCTGCGAACGCCGTCTTCAGCACGTCCGGCCCGGCTCCGGGCCGGACGGCGTCGCTGGACAGGATCTGGCGGTAGCGGCGCGCGCCGGGCAAGCCATGGAACAGGCCGACCATATGGCGGGTGACATGGCCAAGCCGCCCGCCCTGCTCGATATGGCGTGCCGCATAGTCCGCCATGGCATCGATCAGCGCGGCGAAGTCGAACGCCTCGGGCTTGGCGCCGTAGAAAGCGGCATCCACGCCGGCCAGGATGCCAGGCGTGTGGTAGGCGGCGCGGCCAAGCATGGCGCCATCGACATGATCGAGATGCGCCCGCGCCTCTTCAAGGGACTGAATGCCGCCATTGATGCCGATGAATTCGTTTTGTTTTCTGGCCTTCAGCCGATACACGCGGCCATAGTCCAGCGGCGGGATGTCACGGTTCTCCTTGGGACTCAGCCCTTCCAGCCACGCCTTGCGCGCATGCACCCACAGCGCGTCAGCGCCGGCGCCGAAAACACCATCCGCCAGCGCGTCGAGGGCCGGCTCCGGATCCTGGTCGTCGACGCCGATGCGGCATTTGACGGTGACGGGAATTGTCGCCGCCGCCTTCATCGCCGCGACGCAGCCGGCGACGAGGTCCGGCACCTTCATCAGGCAGGCGCCGAACGTACCCGACTGGACGCGGTCTGACGGACAGCCGACATTGAGGTTGATCTCGTCGTAGCCAAAAGCCTCGCCGATGCGCGCCGCCTCGGCGAGTTTTTCGCGATCCGAGCCACCGAGCTGCAGCGCGACCGGATGTTCCGCCGCGTCGAAGCCGAGCAGCCGCTCGCGTGCGCCATGAATGACCGCGTCGGCGACCACCATCTCGGTGTAGAGCAGCGCACGGCTTGTCAGCTGGCGATGGAAGAACCGGCAATGTCGGTCCGTCCAGTCCATCATGGGCGCCACGGCCACTCTATGTGCTTGATATTGCTTCATTTTTCTAATAGTCTCAACTGGTTAGCTCGCACCAAGTGCACACGAATTTACGCCCCCATGCGACGCTTTTCGCCACGTTTCGACATCTGAGTACACACGAAAGATGGCCACTTTCACAAGACTCCCTTCGGGCTCTTGGCGCGTTCAGGTCCGCCGCAAAGGCCACTATGTCAGCGAGACGTTTCTGCGGCGCGACGATGCCCGACTTTGGGCAATAGATGATGAACGTCAGATCGACCGCGGCAAGACACCCAGCGAGTCGCGAATTTCGCGCCTGAAGACCTTCGGCAAACTCATTGACCTTCATATCGATGATATGTGCGATGTGGGCAAGCCCCCGCTCCGCTCCAGGCGATCGACCGTTCGCCGGGCGGCACCGGGACGACTTCGGCTCGCCTGGCGCAACTCTATGGGAAGGGACGACTGAAGGTCGGCGACACCTTCCGCCAGGAAAGCCTGATCGGCACCGTGTTCGAGGGCCGCATCGAAGCCGAGGCCGATGTCGGACCCTTCAAGGGCATCAAGCCCAGTGTCGGCGGTTGGGCACGGATCATCGGCCACAACACGATATTCGTGGACGATCGCGATCCGTTGGCCCACGGATTCCAGATCAAGTAGGCGGAACCAAACGCAGGGATAGCGTCGGGCGCGTGGCTGAACACGATCGTGTTGGACAATGATGATGCTTTCCCGGAAGGTTTCACCGTGGGAGACATGTGGCTTGAACTTCGGGACTCGCTGCTCGTTTCGCCGCGTAGGCTTGCAATCGACAAGGAACAACAATGCGTACGAAAGCCTCCATTCGTGTCGTCGGCTGTCATGCCGAAGGTGAAGTCGGTGATGTCATCGTCGGAGGCGTCCTGCCGCCGGCGGGTCTCACGATGATGGACAAGATGATCACGATGGAACGTGATCACGACCACATAAGGCGGATGCTGATCTGCGAACCGCGCGGCAGCGTTGCTCGGCACGTCAATCTCCTGGTTCCGTCGACGCGCGAGGATTGCGTCGCCGGTGCCATCATCATGGAGCCGACGGAATATCCTCCGATGTCCGGTTCCAACACGATCTGCGTTGCCACCGTACTGCTCGAAACCGGCATGGTGCCGATGCAGGAGCCCGAGACACGCTTCAAGCTCGACATGCCGGGTGGCGTCATCGAAGTTCGCGCCGAATGCCGCGACGGCAAATGCCTGTCGATCACTTTCCGCAATGCACCCGCCTTTGTCGATCGCCTGGATGCCAATATCGAGGTCGAGGGGCTAGGCACGCTCAAGGTCGATATCGCCTATGGCGGCATGTTCTATGCAATCGTCGATGCCAAGGCGCTCGGCTTTTCGGTTGCTCCCAATGAGGCTCGCGAGCTGGCGGTCGCCGGTGAGAAGGTCCGACGGGCCGCGCGCGAACAGCTCGATGTCGTCCATCCGGAATTCGACCATGTGCGCGGCGTGTCGATTGTGCAGTTCGCCATGCCGTTCCAGGGCCCTGGCAACGTCACCCGCAACACCTGCATCGTCTCGCCGGGCCGCTCGGACCGCAGCCCGACCGGAACCGGCACATCGGCCCGCATGGCCGTGCTGCAGGCACGCGGCCTGATGGGCGTTGGCGACGTGTTGATCCATGAATCGATCATCGGCTCGCGCTTCACCGGCAGGATCCTGGAGCTGACGCAGATCGGCGATCGCAAGGCGATCGTTCCGGAGATCACCGGCCGGGCCTGGATCACGGGCGAGCACAGCTACTATCTCGATCCAACCGATCCGTACCCCCAAGGCTATGTGCTGTCCGATACCTGGGGAACCTCCACCTCGGTGAAGCAGTAGGTGCACCGACAGCCGGGCTGTGCGACGATGGCAAAGGGTAAGGTGTTTGTGGATTGCCGGCGGACGACGATCGATTGCATCGGCGAACTGATGCAGCTGATCGCCGCGGGTGCGACCATTCGTTCCGATATTCGCTTGCGGGCACTGCGACATCGTAAGGCGCTGTCGGCCAGATAAGGACGGAGGCAGGCGGTGAAGAAATCGGCGGAAGAAGCACCCGGCATCGACCGATTGAAGATCGGCTTTGTCCTCGCTCGCTCCTTCACCCTTTCCGCGTTCGCGCTGTTCGTCGACACGCTAAGATTGGCGAGCGACGAGACCGACAAATCCGGCAGGGTTTTGGCCGATTGGCAGCTCCTGGCGAGCACCCGAAACCTGATCACCTCCAGTTGCGGAGTCCAGGTCGCGCCGACATCGGATTTCGTGGACCCGAGAGAGTTCAACTATATCGTGGTCGTCGGCGGGCTGCTGAACGGTGAATTTCCGGTCGACAGCGAGACAGTCAGCTACCTCAAGCGGGCCGCCGCTGCGAAGGTCCCCTTGATTGGGGTCTGCACGGGAACGTTCATCCTGGCCGAGGCTGGCCTGATGAAGTACCATCAGACTTGCGTCAGCTGGCTCCATTTTCAGGCTTTCCGCGAGCGCTTCCCGGATCACGCGGTCAGGGCGGACCGTCTGTTCAATCTTGACCGCACCAGGGGATCATGTGCCGGCGGCAGCAGCGCGGCAGATATGGCCGCGTCGATCGTCAGGCGCCATATCAGCAGGGAGGCCGAGACAAACGCACTCGAAGTGCTGCAGATCGAGAAGGCGCGCTCGGCGTCGGACATCCAGCCGCGCAGACCGCTTGCCATCGAGAGCCAGGATCCCAGACTCAAGGCTGCGCTCATCATCATGGAGAACCATGTCGAGAATAGAATCTCCATTCCCAAATTGGCCGCCTTGGTTGGACTATCACGAAGGCAACTCGAGCGCCTCTTCATGGAGAAAACAAACAGTTCTCCGGCGGTTGTCTACACAAGGGTGCGTCTGGAGCGAGCGAAATACCTCCTGATGCAGACCCGGGCTCCGATGATCGAGATCGCGATCGAGGTCGGCTTTGAAAACGCCTCGCATTTCTCGAGGCTCTTCCGTCAGACTTATGGTCAACCACCGAGCAAGTTCAGATCGGCCGTTTCGAACTGACTTGCCGAGGTTGATAGAGTGACGCCACAACCGCTTTGGGTCTCGACGAGCGGTCCACAGTGACGGCGCCGGAAGCGTCGCCTACCCCTCCCGACTGCCTACCTTACCTGCCGTTAGCACTAACGGACGAATTTGAAAACGTGTGGCAATCGATTACGAGCCTAGATGTTTGGTCCCGGCATTTGCTGGAGCGGATTGAGTTTGAAGCGTTCGGGCTGAGTGGCCCAAGCCTTGCAGATGGACTCATAGGGTGTGAGGCCCTTGAGGGTCTTGAGCCTGCGGGCGAAGTTGTAGGCGGCGACGAAGTCGGCGAGATGGGTGCGCAGTTGGTCGTGGCTCTCGTAGTAGAAGCGCTTGACGGTGGCGTCCTTGATAGTCCGGTTCATTCTCTCGACCTGGCCGTTGCATGGGAGCGCCACAGCGACAGAGGCGGTCCGTCGAGCGATACAGCATAGTCAAGAGAATGCCAGCGAAATGCTTTTGGGAGACAGTGCCGCTAGCCCGAACGATCGCCATGAAGCGCGTTCCTGACCTTTCTGCTTTGGATCACTGGCAGTCATCTGCCGCTTGCAAACCGGCTCGATCGCGTTCGCTTGAACTAAAGCTTGCTGTTCGCAGGCTTGCGATTATGGTTGGTGAAGTTTCTGGGGCGGCAGGGGAAGCAACATTTGCCTCGTCGATCAGCACGATCGCACCTGCTTGGTCTGATCGCTGCCGCGGTGGTACCCGTCTGGCTCTTCGCGGCCTATCTGCTGGTCCAATATGCTCTGCACGAGCGATCCCGCTTCGAGCAGGATGCACTGCAGACTGCCCGGCAGGTTTCGCTCGTAGTCGAGGGCGAACTAGCCAACCTCCAAACGACTCTCAACGGTCTGTCGAAATCGGCTGCTCTCGCCAATGGCGATCTGGAGGCCTTTCGCGGCGAGGCGCTCAGCCTGGTCGAAGGGACGGACCGGATCATCGTCCTGCGCGATTTAGAGCGTAATCAACTGTTGAATACAGAGATCGGGTACGGTGCTGATCTGCCGCCGATCGAACCGATATCGGCGGGGGATCGGGAGAAACTCAGAGCGTCTGGCGTTTTCGTCAGCGATGTCTTCGCCAGCAAGGATTCGAAAACCTACCGCATCGCTGTTGCCACAAAGGTGCCGGCTCCGACGGGCGAAGACCTGGTCCTTTCGATTTCTGTCCCAACCGCGCGCATTCGCGATGTGATGATGCCTGCGGTGCCTGAGGGGTGGACGGTGGGCATTGGAGATCGCGACGGTAATTACGTGGCACGTTCCAGGTCGCACGAGGAGATGACCGGCAAGCCCGGATTGCCAGAATATCTGGAAAAAATCGTTGGCCGCTCCGGCAGCTTCACGTCCCGCAACTACGAAGGCATCACGCTACTGGCAGGCTACTACCGATCGTCATATTCCGATTGGTTTTATACCGCCAACATGCCGCTTTCGGACGTGCAGGCGCCGCTGTGGCGCTCGCTCGCGGCAATTTGCGGGATAGGCCTCCTGGCGCTTCTTGTGTCAATCGCCCTCGGGTACGTCGTTGGAAAGCGCTTCACTGGAGCGACCGCCGACCTTGCCGCTCGCGCTGAGGCGCTGGGCCACGGCCGCACCGTTGAACCCATGTCAACCTCGGTTGCCGAGTTCGCTGCTATCGCGCAGGCGCTGGTTGACGCAGAGCGAGCCATCGCTGAGCGTCGGTATGAGTTGGAGACAGTGCTGGAGACGGTGCCGGCGGCGGTCTGGTTCACCTATGACCCGAAAGCGCTCCAGGTGATCCGCAATCGCTTCGCGGCCGAACTCATGGGTTTACCGACGGACGTCCGTAAATCCTTTGGGGCGCCCGATCTGGTGATCAACACCGTCGCAGTCAAGGACGGCCACACCGTAAGCCGTGAAGACCGACCTCTAAGCCGGGCAATGCGCGGAGAGCTGACCGACAACGAAGAGTTCGCCTACACCCTTCCATCAGGCGTGGAGCGCTTCCTGCTGTCGAGCGCGCGTCCGATCCGCAGCCCAAGCGGCAACATTATTGGCGCTGTGCAAATCAGCCTGGACATCACGGACCGTAAACGCGGCGAAGAGCACCGCAAATTGCTGGTGAATGAACTGAATCACCGCGTCAAGAACACGCTTGCGGTGGTCCGATCCATCGCAAGCCAGACGATCCGCAACGCTACGACGTTGCCCGAGGCAGGACGGACCCTGTCCAACCGGCTCATCTCGCTGGCAAAGGCGCACGACATCCTTACGCAACAGAACTGGAGCGGTGCCGATCTCAATGATCTGATCACAGCGTCAATCAAGCCGCATGCATCGATCGAGCGCTTTCAAATCAGCGGCGGCAAGGTTTGGCTTCCGCCAAACGTCGCCCTCTCATTTGCTCTCGCGCTTCATGAACTTACGACAAATGCAATCAAATATGGGGCGCTGTCGAATGCAAAGGGCAAGGTTTCGATATCCTGGAAGCTTGTTGGTCAAAAACAGCAACGCCGACTTGAACTCGAATGGCGAGAGACAGGCGGCCCAACCGTCGGCCCTATCGAGCGCAAGGGGTTTGGCACCCAGCTTCTGGAGCGCATATTCGCCTCCGACTCGGCAGGCCGAATCGTCCTGACGTTCGAAAGGTCAGGACTGGCTTGCGATTTTCGGGTGAACTTGTTTGAGCCGAATGAGGCTGAGGCACATTTCCCAAGCAGCGAAACTTAGACCTCGCCGGTTCAGTCCGAGCTATTTGCATAGGAAGAAGATCTTGCCGTTGGCCGCTACTCGCCCACGCCAAAGCGGTTATGTCAGAGAAGGGAACGTTCTGCTTCGGGTGTCCGCCAATGGCGCAACCTGATCGTTCCGGTCGACGAGAAGAATGGCAACATTCCAGCCTTTAGACTAGCGACGTTGCCGCCACGCAGCGGCAATGAAGGTTCTGCCAGCTACTGCGCACCCGGTGTCCATTCGGGCAGCGGCGCAAGGCTGCGGTTGAACTGCTTCCACCACATGGACTGATCTATCTCGCAGCACGCGCGAAGCATGGCGTGCGCCTTCTCGAAAGCCTGGGTGGCGAGATCGTCGAACGTCATATGCGCGTCGTATGGTATAGACACCACCAGTTCCTGACCGGTCTGTGTGCCGCCTTCGTCAACCTGAAGATAAAGCCAAACGACGAATTGTGCGTCTTGGCCGCTCGCGTCCGCATTGCCGATCTTGATGCGGTCGATACCTGCTGCAGTGACTTTCATGCGGAGACCCCTTCATTTGGTTGGATTCGCAGTGAATCCCAGAAGTCCGCAGCGATCAGAAAGGTTCCCGGACCGTTGTCCCTATGGTGAAGTATTGATAAAGAAGTGGTTAGGCAGCCCCTACCCTTCATATGAATTTCGCATGGTTGGTGAACCATCCAGAAACTAATTTAGGGGCATGCCGCTGAGGGGAGCCATGCAGCCGGCAGCTTGAGAGAACCATCCTGTACGTCCGTCGGCTATCCGGCAAACGGTAGATCGCGGATGTACCTGCGACGATCTTCGCATGACAGGTCAGCACCGATGTTGAACGGGGTCCGAAGATACCCATCGGATACTCCATCGCAGGAACGAAAATGGAAGAGAAGCAGGACTTTCGTGTGTAGTTTATGCACACGAACCCTTATAACACGTTGATTTTACTAGTCTATCCGCCCAGTCCATCATCGGCGCAGTAGCAAGTTTGTTGTCTGTTATATTAATTTCATTGTCTTCTTTTGATCTAGGTCGATCCAATTCCCGATTGGAAAGACAGACCAGTTGGCAAAAGGCGCCCGCCTACGCCACCGCAACGGAAAGCCACATGGCTACATCGACGTTCTTGTTGCACATAGTGCACACGAAAGCGGTTAGTCTAGTGCACTCCGGAGCAGCCGGCAACGCCACACGCGACCAACAGGTTGGCCCCGGCAAGCGATGCCTCGAAGTGTGCCCGTACGGTACGCGATGTCTATTCAGTCGAAGAAACCGGCGTCCTCTTCCTTGAGATACTTCTTTGCGCCTGCGGCATCGATGTCCACGCCCAATCCGGGAGCTTCGAGCAAGTCGATCATCGAATCCTTCACGATCCGCGTTGGCAGGCCAATAACGATATCCTCCCACCAGGGGTCGGAGGCGCTGGGGTATTCGAAGGCGATGTAGTTGGCGGGCAGAGTTGCGCAGACATTGATCAGCGCGCCGAGGCCGAGGAGACCATTCGCCGTGCCGTGCGGTGCCATCATGATCGAATGCATGTAGGCATGTTCGGCCACCCATTTGAGCTCGGCGATGCCGCCGATATCTGCGGGGTCCGGACCGATGATGCGGACCGCCTGCGTTTCGATCAGTTCCTTGAAGTTATGACGCAGGTAAATCTGCTCTCCTGTGTGGATAGGGGTGGACGTGGATGTCGTGAGTTCGCGGTAGGCCTGCGGATTGACCCATGGCACGTAGTCGCCCGTCAGCATGTCCTCGAGCCACATGAGATTGTATTTTTCCACCGCCTGCGCGAAGCGGATGGCGTCCGGCAGAAACCAGCCGGGGCCGCAATCAAGCGCGAGCGAAACCTTGTCGCCGAGCACCTCCTTCATGGCGATGACGCATTCGATCATATGCGCCATGCCGCGCTCGCTGATCTGCCCCTGGTCCATCGCCCCGTGATAGGTCGGCGGCTGGCGGACGCCGTAGTGGAAGTCGGGCACGCTCGTCTTCATGTTGGAGTGGAAGCTGATGCCCTGCTTGACCATGAAGAAGTTTTCGGGCCGCTCCATCATCCACTTGACGTCGGCCGCGTAGTCCTCGGGCTTGTCGCCGGTCCTTTTTTTGCGGATGGAGCCGTTGTAGACCCGCACCTTGTCGCGCACCTTGCCGCCGAGCAGCTTGTAGACTGGAACGCCGGCCGCCTTGCCGGCGATGTCCCAGAGAGCGTGCTCGATGGCGCTGACGGCGGCGCCATAAGGCTTGAACGAGCCGCGCTGCCGGATCTTCAGCATGCAGCGTTCGACGTCGGTCGGATCTTCACCGATCAGCGCCTCGCGGAAATGCAGGACCCAGGGCTTGAGATAGGGCTTGGTGTACTCAACCTCGCCGAGGCCATAAAGACCTTCATCGGTCACGATGCGGACGATGGGATGTTTGCCGATGACGGCGCACCGGAGATCGGTGATCTTCATGATGTCCTCTATTTCACCGACGAGAAGGCGGTTGGCGCGAGAAACTGGCTGGAAATATTGGCCAGGATCGGGCCATCGCGCTCGGACTCGTCGCGGACCTTGAGCCATGCCGGATCGGTGGTGAAGGCCTTCCATTTCACTTCGCGCTCGGCAAGGGATTCCCAGGCGACGAAATAGGTCAGTCGATTGCTGCTTTCGCCAACCACCGTGGTGAAGAACCCGGCCTGGCGGATGCCGTGCTTATCCCACAGCGCCAAGGTATGGTCGTTGAAACGCTTGAGCAGTGCCGGCAGCTCGCCCGGCAGGCAGTCGTAAATGCGAAGTTCGTAGATCATGGTCGATCCTTCTGTTCACCTCTCCCCGGGGAGAGGTGTAGAGTCAGCTCCAGGTGCGGTCCCAGGAATATTCATCGTCCCAGTGATCGGTCGGCTGCCAGATGCCGGTGATGCCGGGCTGCAGGTGCTGGCTGATCACTTCGTCGACGACGTCGTCGATGCCCAGGCCCGGTCTGTCGGGGACGGTGATGAAGCCGTCCTTGACCAGCGGCTTGGGCAGGCCGGTGACGATATCGTCCCACCAGTCGACCTCGACGCTGTGGTATTCGAGCGCCATGAAGTTTTCCGTGGCCACGGCGACATGGGCGGCCGCCATGGCGGCGATCGGGCTCTCCGCCATGTGAATAGCCATGGCAACGCCATGGTCCTGCGCCGCGTCGCCGATCTTCTTCGTCTCGAGGATGCCGCCTGACGTAAGCAAGTCCGGGTGGATGACCGAAATGCCGGCGTTGAGCAGCGGCTCGAAACCTTCCTTGAGATAGATGTCCTCACCGGTGCAGATCGGCACGGACGTAGCCTGCTGCAGCTGCCGATACTGTTCGGTGTACTGCCAGGGGATCACGTCCTCGAGCCAGGCTGGTGCGTATTTCTCGATCCGCCGGGCGAGACGGATGCCGTCCTGCAGCGAGATGTGGCCGACATGGTCGATGGCGAGCGGGATCTCGTAGCCGATCACCTCGCGGACCTCGTGGATATATTGATCGAGCAGGTCGATGCCCTTTTCGGTGAAGTGGAGGCCGGTGAAGGGATGCGGCACGTTCTGCGCGTCATAGGCGGCATTGCGTGCCCGGCGTTCATCCAGCGTGCGTGCCCGACCGCGGCTGGCATGCGTGCGGAAACCGTCGAGCACGCCAGCCGGCGCGACCACAGCGCCTGGGATGTGGGAGATCTGCGCCAGCCCGAGGTCCATCTTGAGGAAGGTGAAGCCGAGATCCATCCGCGCCTTGAGCCGCTTGCCGGTCTCGGTGCCACTGGGCTTCTCCGCATCGGTGTCGCAATAGACACGCACCTTGTCGCGGAACCGTCCGCCGAGCATCTGGTAGATGGGCACGCCATACGCCTTGCCGGCAAGGTCCCACAGGGCGATCTCGACTGCCGAGACACCGCCACCCTGCCGGCCATGACCGCCAAATTGCTTGATGCGGCGGAACAGCCGGTCGATGTCACAGGGATTCTCGCCCAGCAACCGGCTCTTGAGCATCAGCGCATAGGTCGCGCTGGCGCCGTCGCGTACCTCACCAAGCCCGACAATGCCCTGGTTGGTGTAGATCTTGATGAGCGCCGAGGTGAACGGCGCGCCGACGATCTCGGCAACGCGCAGGTCGGTGATGCGCAGATCGCTCGGCCGCGAACCGCTGCGGACATTGTTCTCGATCGTCTCAGCTGCACTGCTGTCTCTCGCCATCGTACCATTCTCCTACTGGTCAGGATTTGGCCCACTTACTGGTCAGGATTTGACGCCTGCCTGGCCCGCTCGCCTGGCTACCCCCATCTGTTCGATGATATGGCGGCCAGATCCTTCCACGTGCCTGGCCACTACGGCGGCTGCGCCGTCCGCATCCTGCGCCTTGATGCGTTCGATCAGTTCGCGGTGCTCGCGCAGCACAGCCATGCGCCGGCTGAGCGATGTCGGAAAGCGGCGGCTGATGGCGCGCAGGATCTCGCGATGTTTCCACCAGAGCTCGGCGGCATGCCGGTTGTAGTGGCGGTCGTAGATCAGTTGGTGAAAACGCGTGTCGAGCACGCCGTGCTGGGACAGATCGGCGAAGTTGAGTTCTTCGATCGCGGCCTGCGCCGCCTCAAGCCTGGCAATGTCCGCATCATCGACGATCGAGACGAACCAGCGCGTCAGCGCCGGCTCGATCAGCACCTCGATCTCGATGATGTCACGCACGAAGGTTTCATCGATCGGCCGAACGCGGGCGCCGCGATTGGGCTCGATCAGGACAAAGCCCTCTCCGCGCAATTGCTGCAGCGCCTCGCGGATCGGATTGGTCGACGTGCCGTATTGGGCAGCCAGATCCGCGATCTTGAGCCTCACATTGGGTCCGAGGCGACCCGAAATAATCTCGTCGCGGATCATTTCATAGACCCAGCCGGGTTGATCGAAGGTTTCCCCCGATGGTCTGTCCCCTGATGGTCCGTCGATGAGTGTGATTTCGCCCATGGATGCCGGTTTTATGCAGCTTTTTCGCGTTAGCCAAGCCCATAGTACGTTAACTTGCCAAAAGAATGTACGATTTCATCCAGGTTGACAGATACAATTTTGTCTGGAAGTCTCACGAACCTTGGCTGAAGTCGGAACGAATTCGACCGCCCAGGGAGGAGCGCAAGCTGTGGGTCGGACGCCCTGCCGAATAGCTGGGCTGGCCGCCGCCGTGAGGAGGAGAAATCTCAATGAAGAATTCGAGAAATCGCGCAGCTGAGGCCGGTCGTCAGAGCCGCCGGCAGGTCCTGACATCCTCGGTGGCGCTCGCACTGGCCGCATCGATGATGTCCACCGCGGTCCATGCGCAAAGCGTCGACATCAGCAAATGGTCTCCGGAATATGTCCGCAGTATTGCCGGCACCGAGGAAGTCAACACTGCCGCCGAGTGCTCCAAGGTCGTGCCGCTCGATTACAAGGGTCGCCTGACCTACTGGTACACCGGTCCGTCCGATGCCGAGCCCGAAATCACCAAGCAGATGGACAAGGAGTTCTGGGTGGCGTGGAAGGCGACCTACCCGAACATCCAGACCGATGCGCAGAACATCAATTACAACGATCTTCTCGACAAGTTTCGCACGGCCTTGCTGGGCAATGCCGGCCCCATGGTCGTGCGGCTGCAGATCCTGGGCGGCGTGGAATTTGCGGCCAAGGGGTACTTGCAGGAGCTGAAGCCCGAAGACGTCGGATACAAGACAGCGGACTTCTGGCCCGGTGCCTTGAAGTCGGTCACCTATGACGGCAAGACCTACGGCATCCCGACCAACAACGAGACCATGGCCTTCATCTGGAACGCCAAGATATTCAAGGATGCCGGCCTCGATGGGGACAAGCCGCCAGCGACATGGGATGAAGTCGTCAAAGACTCCAAGCAAATCCACGACAAGCTCGGCATTGCCGGTTACGGCCTGGTGGCCAAGCAGAACGCCGGCAACACGCCGTTCCGCTTCATGCCGCAACTGTGGGCCTACGGCGGCGCGGCGCTCGACGAAGCCGACCCGGCCCCGACCTACAAAAACATCGGTCTCAACAGCCCCGGCGCAAAGGCCGCGCTGCAGGCTGCCTACGACATGTATGTGCGCGACAAATCGGTCCCGGTCTCCGCGCTCACCAACACGCAAAACGAGAACCAGGGCCCGTTCATTGCCGGCCAGTTGGCCATGATGATCGCCCATCCGGCCGAATACGCCAAGATGGTGGACCTGGCATCCAAGGCAACCGGCGCCGACAAGAAAGTTGCCGACGCCGTGGTGGCGAACATGCGCTATGGCCTGATTCCTGAAGGTCCGGCGCGGCGCGCCGTGGTGTTCGGCGGCTCCAACATTCATGTCCTCAAGCCGGAGTATGTGGACGGCGGAACCGACGAGATGGCGGTGAAGGCACTCATCTGCATGTGGACAAGCCCGGAATGGTCGACGCGGCTTAACTGGGTCGGTTCGAACCCCGGCAATTTGCGCGGCTTCAAGACCAAGTGGATGAAGGAGCGTCTTGAGCAGATCAAGTTCCTCGACGTGACGACATCCATGCTGCCCAACGGCATTCCTTTCCCGGTCGTCCCGGAAGCGCCGGAGATTATGAACATCATTGTCCCGGACATGCTGCAGAATGCCTTGACGGGCAAGATGACGGTCGATGCGGCTGCCGATGACGCCGCCGCGAAGGTCAAGGCGCTGCTTGGCGGCTTATAACTTGGCGAGGTGTAAGTCCCGTCCCGCCCTGGAACGGCCGGCAGCCTTCGTGCTGCCGGTCCCCACGTCTTCCAACAAAGGATGTAGCCCGTGAGCATCGCCACGGAACTGGCCCCTGCACCGGGAAGGCGCGTTGGCCTTCTGCAGCGGGTGGTGAACCATCGCGCGGACTACCTCTACGTGCTTCCGGCGCTCGCGGTGATGATGATCGTCATCGCCTATCCCGTCTACTACACGCTTGAGCTCAGCCTTTTCAAAACGCCCGCCAACCTTCAGATGAAGGACAAGGTCTATGTCGGGCTCGACAATTACGTCACCATCCTGACCAGCCAGTCGTTCCGTGATGTCACCGTCAACACGCTGATCTGGACCATATCCTCGACGCTCATCTCCTTCCTGCTCGGGCTCTGCGCTGCTTTGGCGCTGCACCGCGAGTTCGCCGGCCGTGGCGTGCTTCGCGCCGTTTTGCTCGTCCCCTATGTCGTCAGCGCCGTTGCCGCGTCCTATGTCTGGAAATGGCTCTACCATTCGGATTTCGGCGTGATCGGCGCACTGTCGGTGCAATTCGGTTTCACCGACAGGCCGATCAACTTCCTCGACAATCTGTACACGGCCCTGCCCTCGCTCATCGTCGTCAACATCTGGCGGGAATTCTCCTTCGCCATGATCATGCTGATGGCCGGCCTGCAGACCGTGCCCGACCAGTTGCTGCGGGCAGCCCAGGTCGATGGCGCCAATACCTGGCAACGCTTCTGGCACGTGACCTTTCCCCACCTGAAAGGCGTCTCGATGGTCACGCTGCTGCTGTTAATGGTGGCGAACTTCAACTCCTTCATCATCCCGTGGGTGATGACGGGCGGCGGGCCTGCTGGCGCTTCCGACATCTGGATCACCCAGATCTATCAGCTCGCCTTCGGGCGCCAGCGCTGGGGTCTGGCATCGGCCTACGCAGTCATTCTGTTCGTCGTGCTGATGACGCTGGGCTACTTCTACGTGAAGGCACTGACGCGCGGCGACGAGGCCAGGGCATGACCAGTACCCTCGCCGACACCAGCCGTTCCGCTGCCAGAAAACCCATTGACTGGTGGCGATGGAGCGGTCGCGTCTTCCTGCTGTTCCTGTTGATCTTCACAGTCCTGCCGATGGCGTGGATGGTGCTGACATCGCTGAAGTCGCAATTCGCCGCCATGCAATACCCGCCGCAGTGGTGGCCGGCCGAGCCGACACTCGAAAACTACCGCAAGCTGCTCGATCCCTCGAACTCGGTCGGCCACGAATTCCTGCAATATTTCTGGAACAGCCTCTACGTTTCGGTGGCGACGACGATCCTCGGCGTCGTCGTCGCGGTGCCGGCGGCATATGCCTTTTCGCGATTCCGCTTTCCGGGCCGCACGTTCCTGTTCTTCGCGGTGCTGGTCAGGAACATGTTTCCCGCGGTCGTTTTCCTGATGCCGCTGTTCCTGCTGATGCGCCGGCTCGGGCTGGTGGGCACCCACACATCCCTGATCCTGACCTATCTGACGTTTGGCCTGCCGCTCTCGATCTGGCTGCTCAAGGGGTTCTACGACAACATCCCGATCCAGCTCGAGCAGGCGGCGCGGATCGATGGGGCGACGCGCTTCCAGGCCTTCTACATGATCGTGCTGCCGCTCTCGTCGCCAGGCATCATCGCCACGTCGATCTTCTCGTTCATCGGTGCCTGGAACGAGTACGTCTATGCCGTCACGTTCCTGAACAACAAGGACAAGTTGACCTTGCCGGTGGGTATCCAGCGCTACTTCACCGAGTTCGCCACCGACTGGCCCGGCCTGATGGCGGCAACCTTCCTGATGAGCGTGCCGGTCGTGGTCCTGTTCCTGGTGCTACAGAAATATTTCGTTCGCGCCCTGACAGAAGGCGCCGTGAAGTCGTGACTGCGTAAGGGGAAGAAGCCGCATGGCCCAGGTCGTTCTGCGAGAAGTCGTCAAGACCTATGGCAATCTCTATGCTGTCAATCATGTGTCGCTGACCGTCGAGGACGGTGAGTTCGTTGCGCTGGTCGGGCCTTCCGGCTGCGGCAAGACGACGACGCTCAACCTGGTGGCCGGGCTGATGCCGATATCGGGCGGCGACATCTACATCGGCGACACCCTGGTCAACGATCTCGATCCCAAGGACCGGGATATCGCCATGGTCTTTCAGAATTACGCGCTCTACCCCAACAAGACGGTGTTCCAGAACCTGGCTTTTCCGCTGAAGATGCGAAAACTTGCCAAGCCGGACATCGAAAGGAAGGTAATGGAAGCCGCCAAGGTGCTCGACATCGTCCACCTTCTGAAGCGGCTGCCGCGCGAACTGTCCGGAGGCCAGCAGCAGCGCGTCGCGCTCGGCCGGGCGCTGGTACGCGACCCAAAAGTCTTCCTGATGGACGAACCTCTGTCCAATCTCGACGCCAAGCTGCGCGTGCAGATGCGCTCTGAGCTGAAACGCTTCCAGCGCGATCTCAGCGCGACGGTAATCTATGTCACGCACGACCAGCTCGAAGCCGTCACCATGGCCGATAAGATGGCGGTGATGAGCGGGGGCGTGCTGCAGCAATACGATTCGCCTGCCCAAGTCTTCGACAATCCCGTGAACACGTTCGTCGCCAGTTTCGTCGGCAGTCCGGCGATGAGCCTGGTGCCGTTGACGGCCGTCACCAGGGGCACCGACATGTCGTTGCAAAGCCCTGAAGGCTGGAATCTGCCGCTGTCTCCCGCCAATGCGCGCAAGGCTCTGTCGGCCAGCTCGGACAAAATCGTACTCGGCGCGCGCCACAGTACCGTCAGGCTGCACAAACAGGCATCGCCGGGCGCCGTGCCCGGCAAGGTCTACACCGTCGAGCCGACCGGCGACATCACCTTCGTGCAGGTCTATCTGGGTGCTGCGGTCGTGGTGGTCAGCCTTGAGCCGAGCGTCGCGATCTCGCCCGACGAGCCCGTCTGGATCGAGTTCGACCAAAACAAGATGCACCTGTTCGACGGCGAGACGACAATGGCGCTGAAGGCGGCGTAGCGGCAATCTCATGAAAATCACCGCGATCATCCCCTACCCGACCTGGGTCGGCATCCGCAACCAGCTCATCGTCAAGGTGGAAACCGACGAAGGCATTTACGGCTGGGGCGAGAGCGGGCTGTCCGGCCGCGAGAAGGCCGTCGTCGGCGCTATTGAGCACTATCGCGAGTTCCTGGTCGGCCGCGATCCCTTCGCCATTGGCGCGCTGTGGCAGGAGATGTATCGCAGCCAGTATTTCGAGGGCGGGCGCGTGCTCACCGCGGCGATCTCGGCCATCGACATCGCGCTGCACGACATCAAGGGCAAGGCGCTGGGTGTGCCGGTCTATCAGTTGCTCGGCGGCAAGCAGCGCAATCATGTCCCTACTTTCGCAACAACCAAAGGCCCTTGCGGTCCTCAAATAATCGAGCAAGCCAGGGAACTCATGGCGATGGGATGGGGCGCCATCCGCCTCTTCCCGGCCGACCATGACAGCCGCGGCGTCTATGAGCCTCGAAAGAGCATCGCCGAGACGGCGAAATGGTGCGTCAAGGCTCGCGAGGAGCTCGGCGAGACGGTGGTGCTGGGCGTTGACTACCATCATCGCCTGTCTGTCGCGGAAGCCGCCAGCTATTGCCAGAAGATGCCGTCGGGCACGCTCGATTTCCTTGAGGAACCGATCCGTGACGAAACGCCGGAAGCCTATGAGGCACTCAGGAAACTCACCGACGTGCCTTTCGCGATCGGCGAGGAGTTTTCGAGCAAGTGGCAATTCCTGCCATACATCGAGCGCGGCATCCACCAATTCAACCGCATTGACGTCTGCAATGTGGGCGGCCTGACCGAGGCGATGAAGGTCGCCGGCTGGAGCGAGGCACATTACGTCGATATGATGCCGCACAATCCGCTCGGGCCGATCTGCACCGCGGCGACGATCCATTTTTCGGCGGCGGTCGCCAACTTTGCCTGGCTCGAAACCCGCGCCTCGCCCGGTGAACTCTATCACGGTTTCGACGATGCCGGCATCTTCCCGGTTCAGCCGAAGCTCACAGACGCCGTCTATGAAGTTGGCGACGCACCCGGCCTCGGCGTCGAGGTGGATGAGGCGCTGGTCAAGAAGCAAAGCTTCAAGTTCTGGGAAGCCCCCCATCTGCGCCGGACCGACGGCTCGGTCACCAACTGGTAGGCCCTGCGGGCCAAAGGAGATTTGCCATGACCCATACGCCCGATATCATCCGGCCGCCCAGGGACCTCCTCGATGCGCTTAGGGACATCGGCTCGGCAACGGTCGCCGGCACGCTGGGGCACATGGGCATCCGCAACCCGCACATCATGGGGCCGGTGAGCTGGAACAAGGGCAAGTCGATCGTCGGCCCCGCGCTGACGCTGCAGTTCATGCCCAAGCGCGAGGATCTCTACGGCGAAGGCGAATATGCCGACCCGGAGAAACAGCTCCACCGTCATGTGCTCTACCACGTGCAGGAAGGCGACATCGTCGTCGTTGATGCGCGTGGCGACATGAGCGCCGGTGTCTTCGGCGACATGATGTCGACCTATTTCAAGGGCCGCGGCGGCGCCGGCATGGTTATCGACGGATGTCTGCGCGACTATCCCAACCTCAAGAAACTCGACCTGCCGCTCTGGGTGCGAGGCTGGACACCCAACTTCCACACCCAGACCGGCCTGATGCCGTTCGCGGTCAACGTGCCAATAGCCTGCGGCGGTGTCACCGTCATTCCTGGCGACATCATCGTGGCCGACGACGACGGAGCCGTCGTCCTGCCTATCGCGCTTGCGGCGCAGGTCATCGAAACGTCAAAGATCCATCACGAGTGGGAAGATTTTTCCCGAATGAAGCTGATGCAGGGTGCTCCGCTGCAGCGCTACTATCCGCTGCATGACGATGCCCGCGGCGAATACGAGGAGTGGCGCACAACCAATCGCTTGGCGGATTGATGTAGAAACAACCGCACGGGCTTTGTCCACGCAAGGCCTGTCCAAAGACCGTCGGGCCGGAGCTGAGAGCCACTTTTTGCTGGAGGCGACTTCACTGTGCACATGGTGCACACATTCAATGGTCACGGTTTGCAGCATGCCATGAAGGATTTGATCTCGCACAAGGACCAAGGGCTCTGGATGGCTAGGTTCCACGCATGGTCCTCAATCTGCTCATCGGTACCATCGTCATAAGTCTGACGGTCCTGGTCCATACGTTTGGTCTGATCGCCGTCACGCATGCAATGGGATACCTTGTCGCCCGGTTTCGCATGCATGGGCGCCGCAGCCGGATCGTCGCGATGATCAGCGTGGTGATGGGGCTCTTCGCCATCATGACAGCGGAGGTGTGGCTGTGGGCAGGACTATACCGGTTGCTCGATATCTTCGCCGACTTCGAGACCGCACTCTATTTTTCGACCATCACCTTTTCGACGGTCGGCTACGGCGACATCGTGCCCGCTCATGCGTGGCGTGTCCTGGCGGCGCTCGAGGGCGTAAACGGGTTCCTGCTCATCGGCTGGTCGACCGCCTATTTGATCGCGGCAGGCACCCGCATCGGCCCGTTCAAGGCCGGCGAGCATTTCTGACGGCGATGCTCAGACCGCCACCGAATGCCTGGCTTTCCCGGTTTCGAAATATTTGTCGAACTTTGCCGCGACGCTCCTGACAAAGGGCCGGCTTTCCGCTGGCACGACGAAGCGGTCACCGTTGAGTTCAAGCAACCGCGCAGGATCGTGAAGGGCCGTGGAACTTGCTTTCACGAGAAGTCTTTGGCCAACTTCGCCAAAGCGCTCCACCAGTTCGATCGCCGAGAAGCCGAAGTCGCACATCAGCCGCTCGATGATCCAGCCGCGAACGCGGTCGTCGTCGGAAAGCGCGATACCGCGGACCGCGGCCAGTCCGCCGTCGGCGACCATGCGCGCATACTCGGCGGTCGAAGGCATATTTTGTACATAGCCTTGGCGAAACTGGCTGATGGACGACGGGCCAAGGCCGATCAACGTTTCGCAGCGATCCTCGGTGTAGCCTTGGAAATTCCGGCGCAAGCAGCCGGTGCGGGCCGCTATAGCCAACGCATCGTTGGGCTTGGCGAAATGGTCGAAGCCGACGGGCTCATACCCTGCGTTAAGCATCAGACAAGAGGCCAGTTGCGACTGGGCAAACCGCTCTTTCGGATCCGGCAGCCATGCCTCGTCGATCATCGTCTGATGTTTCTTGAACCACGGCACATGCGCGTAGCCAAAAAGCGCTATACGGTCCGGCTCCAGGGTCAGTGCCTGCGCGACCGTGGAGGAGACGCTTTCCCGGGTCTGGTGCGGCAGGCCGTAGAGCAGGTCCAGATTGACGGATTCGACGCCGCGCGAACGAACGCCGTCGACGACCGTCTTGGTCTGCAAGAACGTCTGCTCGCGGTTGATCGCCTTTTGCACCTTCGGATCGAAGTCCTGGACACCGAGGCTCGCGCGGGTCATGCCGATCTCGGCGAGCGCATCGAGGCGGGCATCGTCCATATCGTTGGGTTCGATCTCGACGCTGATCTTGGCACCAGGAAGAAAGGCGAAGCTGTTGCGCAGAACAGTTCCCAGCGCCACCATATCCGCCGGTTTGAGCATCGTCGGTGAACCGCCGCCGAAATGGACGGCACGCACGCGGCCTTTGCCTGCGACAAGACTGGCGACGGTTGCGATCTCGGCATGCAGTGAGCGCAGATATGCAGTCACCGGTTCGTAGTGGCGTGTCTGCTTGGTATGGCAGGCGCAGAACCAGCAAAGCTTGTCGCAGTACGGTATGTGCAGATAGAGCGAGATTTCGTCGCCCTCATCGAGCCCCTGCAGCCAGCCACGACAAATGGCGGCATCAACACTTGCATTAAAATGCGGCGCTGTCGGATAGCTCGTATAGCGCGGCACGTTCTCGCCAAGTCTGGCAACTATGTCTGGCCGCATGTCTCTATCCGCTCCACTTTGAATGGCGCGAGATTGATCCATTTGGACGCCGACAGCCTTGATTTCGGTCAATAGCATCTTTCTGCGGACAAACTGCCGCAAGGGCTTTTTCTTGGGCTGATGCTATACCCTGCCCGAGTTTTTCATTTTTTGGGCGATCGTGGTGACAGTGCGTCAGGATGTTCACAGCACCGGCATTCCCGTGCTTTGTCAATCGTGCGAAGCGCGCCACCGTGGCGTCTGCGGCGCGCTCGATCCCGATCAATTGGTCGGGCTCGCCAAGACCTCGTCAAAGCACACCATTGAACCGGGGGTAGAATTGATTGGCGACGCCGAAACCGTCGACAGCTATTCCAACGTGCTTTCCGGCGTGGTGAAGCTGACGAAAAGCCTTTCGGATGGGCGCCAGCAGATTGTCGGGCTTCAGTTTGCCCCCGATTTTCTGGGACGGCCATTCAAGGTGGAAAGCGCGATCAACGCGGAAGCGGCAACTGCCGTCTCCTTGTGTTCATTTCCAAGGGCGTCCGTCGAAAGGATGATGAGGGAGTCGCCGGAGCTCGAGCACCGCCTGCTCAAGCAGACGCTGAACGAACTCGACGATGCACGCGACTGGATGGTCACGCTGGGACGCAAGACCGCTGCGGAAAAAGTGGCGAGCTTTCTGCTGATGATTGCCAGAAACATCGATCCCACGCTTGATCCAAACACCAACTCGACGAGCTTCGAGCTGCCGCTCACACGTGCCGACATCGCCGATTTCCTCGGCCTGACGATCGAAACGGTGAGCCGCCAGTTGACCCGGCTGCGGACGGATAGCGTGATCCGGATCGACAACAACCGCCATGTGACCGTGGACAGCCTTGCCCGGTTGGCGAGCCGCTCCGGCGCCTAGAGCAATTCCAGGAAAAGCGCGAAACGGTTTTCCCGGGAAAAGCGCATAGCGCTTTCCCTTGGGAATTGCGTCAAAACAAAGAGTTAGAGCGCTTCGCCGTTTCCGTGAAACGGTGAATTGCTCTAGTCCCGGTCGACGATCCCGATCATCGGCAAGACATGCTCGCGTTCAAACGCGATGTGCCGGCGCAAGTTCTCGAACAGGCCGCGCAACATGAAGCCGATGGCTTCGGGGTTCTCGACCGTCTCGCCATGACCGATGGCCAGCAGAATTTCGGTCACCTCACCGGCAAAGCATTCGTCTTCCACATGTTCGGCCCGCAATCGCCGGGTTGAGGCAAGGTTCGCATTGCTGCCGACCACGGCGTCCTCGTAAGCAGGGAAGATCACCGCCTCTTCGTATTGATGAATGTTGCGCAGCAGCGGAATGATCGCGTTGGCCGCGCCGAGGCACTTCAGACGATCGACGCTGGGCAAGGCGTCCGCAATTCTTTCCAGGGCGTCGCAGAGCTGCAGCTTTTCCCTGTGCGCGCGCTTCATCACCGCAGCCGGGACCACTTCCCTGCTGGATCGATCAGTTGGTGCGGGATTTTCGTCGCCTGCTTCGAACAGCGACGATCCCAGCCCTTTCTTCTGGCTCAACGGCGGCCTCCGTTCGTTTGCAAGACCACGCTGCCCAATCAGAAAGGGCTGGGCTTTGACATGGATCAAGGCGGCGACAACGCGACTGCTGAATTGGTGTCTACGCGGATTGGCGTCCGCGCATCGGAATCCGAGGTCGGGGATATCTCATGAAGTTCGGCACGCAAATCTTCGCTTTGAGCCTTTTCACATTCGCGGCCCTAGCGGCCGCTGGCTTCGGCGCGGACCAGCCATTTCGACAGCATATGTGGGTGCTGTTTTTTGTGTTGCTTGGTTTTGTCGCCATCCTCATCCGCAACACGAATTTCCAGGTGGCCGCTCCGATTGACCCATCCGCTTACATGGATGGTCCAATCCGCTACGGCACGATCGCCACCATGTTCTGGGGTGTCGTCGGCATGCTTGTCGGCGTGGTCATCGCGCTGCAGCTTGCCTACCCCGATCTCAACATCCAGCCCTGGTTCAACTTCGGCCGTTTGCGGCCGCTGCATACATCGGGCGTAGTCTTTGCCTTCGGCGGCAACGCACTGCTGTGCACATCATTGTATGTCGTGCAACGAACCTGCCGCGCCCGCCTGTTCGGTGGTGATCTCGCCTGGTTCGTGTTCTGGGGCTACCAGCTCTTCATCGTCATGGCGGCGACTGGCTACCTGCTCGGCATCACCGAGAGCCGCGAATACGCCGAACCCGAATGGTACGTCGACATCTGGCTGACCATCGTCTGGGTCGCCTATCTCATCCTGTTCCTCGGCACGATCCTGAAGCGCAAGGAGCCGCATATCTACGTCGCCAACTGGTTCTACCTGTCCTTCATCATCACCGTCGCGATGCTGCATGTGGTCAACAACCTGTCGATGCCGGTTTCGTTTCTCGGCTCGAAGAGCTACTCCGCCTTCTCCGGCGTCCAGGACGCGCTGATACAGTGGTGGTACGGCCACAACGCCGTCGGCTTCTTCCTCACCGCCGGCTTCCTCGGCATGATGTATTACTTCGTGCCCAAGCAAGCGAACCGGCCGGTCTACTCATACCGTCTCTCCATCATTCACTTCTGGGCGCTGATCTTCCTCTACATCTGGGCAGGCCCGCACCATCTGCACTACACCGCCCTGCCCGATTGGGCGCAGACGCTCGGCATGGTGTTCTCGATCATGCTGTGGATGCCGTCATGGGGTGGCATGATCAACGGCCTGATGACGCTATCAGGCGCCTGGGACAAGCTCCGCACCGATCCGATCATCCGCATGATGGTGATGGCCATCGCCTTCTACGGCATGTCGACCTTCGAGGGGCCGATGATGTCGATCAAGACGGTCAACTCGCTGTCGCACTATACCGACTGGACCATCGGACACGTCCATTCCGGCGCGCTCGGCTGGGTCGGCATGATCTCGTTCGGTGCGATCTACTACATGGCGCCGAAGCTCTGGAACCGTCAACGGCTCTACTCGCTGAGGCTGGTCACCTGGCACTTCTGGCTGGCGACACTCGGGATCGTCGTCTACGCCGCAGTGATGTGGGTGTCCGGCATCATGCAGGGCCTGATGTGGCGCGAATACGACGAGCAGGGCTTTCTGGTCTACTCATTCGCTGAAACCGTGGCCGCCATGCACCCCTACTATGTCATGCGCGCCATCGGCGGGGCCATGTACCTCTCCGGCGCCCTGATCATGGCCTGGAACATTACCATGACGATCCTGGGATACCAGCGCGAGGAGGAGCCGATGCCCGGCTCGGTTCCCGCCCTTCAGCCTGCCGAATAAGGAGCCAGACAATGGGCTTGATGGACAGACACGCGATCATCGAGAAGAACGCCACGCTTCTTCTCGTTGGCTCCCTTCTGGTGGTGACGGTCGGCGGCATCGTCGAGATCGCACCGCTCTTCTATCTCGACAACACCATCGAGAAGGTCGAAGGCATGCGGCCTTACTCGCCGCTGGAACTCGCCGGCCGCAACATCTATGTGCGTGAGGGCTGCTACCTCTGCCACAGCCAGATGATCAGGCCATTCCGCGACGAGGTCGAGCGCTACGGTCACTACAGCTTGGCGGCCGAGTCGATGTACGATCACCCTTTCCAGTGGGGATCGAAGCGAACCGGGCCGGACCTCGCCCGGGTCGGCGACCGCTACTCGAATGGATGGCACGTTCAGCACCTTACGGATCCGCGTTCGGTGGTGCCGGAATCGATCATGCCGAGCTACGCGTTCCTGAAGGACGCCCCGATCGAGGTGAAGGATTTCTCGACCCATCTGGTCGCCAACAGGCGGGTCGGCGTCCCCTACAACGATGACATGATCGCGCACGCCAATGCCGACCTTATGGCGCAGGCCGATCCCAACGCGGACACATCCGGCCTCGAAGCACGCTATCCGAAAGCCAAGGTCGGCGACTTCGACGGCAACCCGCAACAGGTCACCGAAATGGATGCCCTCGTCGCCTATCTCCAGATGCTCGGCACGCTGGTTGACTTCAAGAACTACGACGATGCCGCAGGATATCGCTGAGGAGTTTTATCCATGGATTACAATTTGATGCGGGAGTTTGCCGACAGCTGGGGTTTGGTCGGCATGGCGCTTTTCTTTGTCGGGGCAATTGTCTTCGCCCTTCGCCCCGGCAGCCGCAAGCTGGCCGACGAGGCTGCCCGGATCCCCCTTGAGGATGACTGATCATGAGCAATGAGCATATCGACCAGGTCTCCGGTGTCTCAACCACCGGCCATGAGTGGGATGGCATAAGGGAGCTCAACAACCCGCTTCCGCGCTGGTGGGTCATCACGTTTTACGTCACCATTGTCTGGGCCATCGGCTACACCATCGCCTATCCGGCATGGCCGCTGCTGCACTCGGCGACGAAGGGCGTGCTCGGCTATTCCAGCCGCAACGATGTCAAGAACGAACTGGCTGTGGCTGAGGTCGCGAAGGGCAAATATATCTCGGCGGTGGAGTCCAAGAGCGTCTCGGAGATTGCCGCGGACGATGGCCTGCGCGAATTCGCAACCGCCGCCGGTGGCGCCGCTTTCAAGGTCAATTGCGTACAATGCCATGGCTCCGGCGCCCAAGGTTCCAAGGGCTTTCCCAATCTCAACGACGACGACTGGCTGTGGGGCGGCAAGGCCGAGCAGATCCAGCAGACGATCACGCACGGCATCCGCTTCGCGTCCGATCCGGACACGCGCCTGTCGGAAATGCCTGCCTTTGGCGACATCATAACCACTGACCAGATCGCTCAGGTCAGCACCTATGTCGCCAGCCTGTCGGGAAAGGTCCAGGATGCCAGCCTCGTCGAGCCCGGCGCCAAGGTCTTTGCCGAAAATTGCGTGGCCTGTCATGGCGACAATGCAAAGGGCAACAAGGAGCTCGGCGCGCCCGACCTGACCGATGCGATCTGGCTCTATGGATCCGGCGAGACAGCCATCGCCGCACAGGTCCGTGCGCCAAAACAGGGCGTCATGCCGGCCTGGGGCGCACGCCTGGGCGAGACCAAGGTCAAGGAACTCGCCGTCTACATTCATTCGCTTGGTGGTGGGGAATAGGAAGCGGGGACCTGTTCCCACCCTTCGCCAGCCAAGCGACGAGGCCCGGCCATGCCGGGCCTCGACCTGTATTCGGCACCGGCAATTGACTTGCATCAACGCGCCTGCCCCCGCCCCGCGGCAAGACTCCCATACGCTGGCAGCCCGGGCATGGGCAGATTGTCGCCTGCGCGAGTGGAGATGCATGTGCTGGACAATACGCAGGTAGAGCGGCTCGAAGCCGAAGCGGTGAACTCCGCCAAAGTGCGCCAGCCAATGTATGCCGCGCGCAAGAAGATATTCCCGAAACGGGCAACGGGAAGCTTTCGCCGGTTCAAGTGGCTGGTGATGGCGATCACACTCGGTATCTACTATCTGACACCGTGGTTGCGATGGGACCGTGGCCCGTTCGCCCCGGACCAGGCCGTGCTGCTCGATCTCGCCAACCGGCGCTTCTACTTCTTCTTCATCGAGATATGGCCGCAGGAATTCTACTATGTGGCCGGCCTTCTGATCATGGCCGGCGTCGGTCTTTTCCTGATCACGTCGACTATCGGTCGTGCCTGGTGCGGCTATACATGTCCGCAGACCGTCTGGGTCGATCTGTTTCTGGTTGTCGAGCGCGCCATCGAGGGTGATCGCAACGCACGCATGAAACTCGATGCCGGTCCCTGGACCGCCCGCAAGCTTGCGCTGCGGGTATCGAAACACGCCATCTGGCTGGTCATAGGTGCTGCGACCGGGGGCGCCTGGATATTCTATTTCGCCGATGCGCCTACGTTGGCTCGCGAACTTTTCACCGGCACCGCAGCCCCCGTCGCCTACATCACCGTCGCCGTGTTGACGGCGACGACCTATACGTTCGGTGGGCTGATGCGCGAGCAGGTCTGCACCTACATGTGCCCATGGCCACGCATCCAGGCGGCGATGCTCGACGAAAATTCCCTCACCGTCACTTACAACGACTGGCGCGGCGAACCACGTTCGCGTCACGCCAAGAAGGTCGTGGCAGCAGGTCAGTCCGTCGGCGACTGCGTCGACTGCAATGCCTGCGTCGCGGTCTGCCCGATGGGGATCGACATTCGCGACGGCCAACAGCTCGAATGCATCACCTGCGCGCTTTGCATCGACGCCTGCGACGGCGTCATGGACAAGCTCGGCAGGGAGCATGGACTGATCTCCTACGCGACGCTCTCCGATTACAACGCCAACATGATGCTGGCGACCGCGGGCGGCTCCGGTTCAGTCAACCCGTCGCTGGTCAGGAGCGCTGATGGCCTGTTCTCCGACAAGGTGGCGCATTTCCATGTCAGCAAGATCTTCCGGCCGCGCACCTATGTCTACATGGGTATGTGGTCGCTGATCGGCCTGGGTCTGCTCTATTCGCTGCTGACGCGCGATCGGCTCGAAGTGAACGTGCTGCATGACCGCAATCCGCAATTCGTCACGCTGTCCGACGGCTCGATCCGCAATGGCTACACCGTCAAGCTGCTCAACATGATCCCCGAACCGCGGACCATTGTTGTCACTATGCAGGGCTTGCAAGGGGGCGAAATGAGCGTGGTCGGGGACGACATTAAGGCAGGCCGCTCCTTTGCCATCCCGGTCGAGCCCGATCGCCTGAAAATGCTGAAGGTCTTCGTGCGCCAGCCGGCGGATCAAATCCAGGGCACAGCGCAGACCTTCACGTTCCGTGTCGAGGACAAGGCGAGCTTCGAGTCGGACGAATACACCGCCACCTTCAACGCGCCGGAGACTGCCAGATGAGCGCCAGAACTCAAAAAACCCGCGAATTCACAGGCAGGCACATGCTGTTCACCATCCTTGCCTTCTTCGGCGTGGTCATCGCGGTCAATCTGACGATGGCCACGCTCGCCAACACGAGCTGGACCGGCCTTGTCGTCGAAAACACCTATGTGGCGAGCCAGCAATTCAACAAGAAGGCCGAGGAGGGTCGCGCGCAGGCAGCACTTGGCTGGACCGGCAAGCTGACCATCGCATGGGGCGAGGTCCGCTACAGCCTCACCGATGCCGCCGGCAAGCCGGTTCCCTTGCATGGCGTCAAGGTGCTGTTTCGCCATCCCGCATACGAGAAAGAGGACAAGTCCGTCACGCTCGCCCTCGCCTCTGGCCAGGAATTCGCCGCGCAGCACATGCCGAAGGATGGCGTCTGGATTGTCGAAGTCGACGCCGATGCCGGTCTGGATAAACCGTATCGCGACGTCCGCAGGATCATGATTTCCAATGGAGCGCTGCAATGAGTTGTTGTGCACCGGGCGCCGAAATGGCGCTTGATCTGGTCAACACCGCATCGGTCCTGCCGTCCAGCCAGGAAATCAGGCTGGCGAGCAGATCGCTTGGCGATGATCTCCGCCAGACCGATCTTTCAGTCCCTGCGGTTCATTGCGCGGCCTGCATCCAGGCGATCGAGACAGCACTGGGAAAGCTCGATCAAGTCGAGAGTGCTCGTGTCAACCTGTCCACGAAGCGGGTCGTGGTCCGCTGGCGTGGGAGCCAAGTACCACCATTCGTCGCCGCGCTGGGACGGCTGGGTTACGAGGCGCATCTGTTCGACCCTGAAGTCGATAACAAGGACAAGACGCTTTCGGAACTGATCCGCGCCGTTGCTGTCGCCGGCTTTGCGGCGGGCAATATCATGCTGCTTTCAGTCTCGGTCTGGTCCGGCGCCGAAGGCGCAACGCGGGACCTGTTTCATTGGGTCTCGGCGCTGATCGCGATCCCGGCACTGGCCTTCGCCGGCGGCATCTTCTTCCGCTCGGCCTGGAATGCGCTGCGTCACGGCCGCATGAACATGGATGTGCCGATCGCGGTCGGGGTGTCCCTCGCCTACGCCATGAGTCTCTATGAGACGATCAACCACGGCGATCACGCCTATTTCGACGCGTCGGTATCGCTGCTGTTTTTCCTGTTGATCGGTCGCACGTTGGATCACGTGATGCGCGAACGTGCCCGGACCGCCGTGAAAGGCCTGTCCCAGTTGGCCGCACGTGGCGCCATGGTGCTGCGCAACGACGGCGCACGCGACTATCTGCCGGTTGGCGAGATCGAACCCGGCATGCTGCTGTTGATCGCGGCGGGCGAAAGGATCCCCGTCGACGGCAAGATCATTAAAGGGGCCTCGGATCTGGACTGCTCGTTGGTTTCCGGCGAGAGCACGCCTCGAAACGTGGCGGCAGGCGAAGCCGTGCAGGCCGGTGTCCTCAATCTTACCGGCCCGCTGACGATTGAGGCGGCAGCGGCCGCGAAAGATTCGTTTCTGGCGGAAATGGTTCGGCTCATGGAAGCCGCAGAGGGCGGCCGCGCGCATTATCGCCGGATCGCCGATCGCGTTTCGGCGCTCTATGCCCCGGTGGTTCATCTCACAGCCTTCGCGACGTTCCTTGGCTGGATGGCGGCGACTGGCGACTGGCACCGGGCGATAACCATCGCCATTGCCGTTCTCATCATCACATGCCCGTGCGCACTCGGCCTCGCCGTGCCGATCGTGCAGGTGGTCGCGGCGCGGCGCCTGTTCGAGAACGGCATCATGGTCAAGGACGGTTCGGCCATGGAGCGCCTGGCGACGATTGATACAGCGGTGTTCGACAAGACCGGAACGCTCACGCTTGGACAGCCCCGGCTCATCAATGCGTCAGCGATCGATCCGACCATGCTGGCAATCGCGGCCGACATGGCTGCGCACTCGCGTCACCCGTTTTCAAAGGCCATAGCCGGTTTTGCCCGCCCTGGCGGGCAGCACAAATTCGATGCCGTCACTGAGCATCCGGGGTTCGGAATCGAAGCCACTGTCGCCGGAAGTATCTGGCGGCTGGGTCGACGCGGATGGGCTGGATGGAAGGCCCGGACCGGCGGCGAAGGCAAACATGGCTATGGCGGAACGGTGTTGACAAAAGACGGGTTCATTGTCGCCACCTTCAATTTTGAGGACGCTCTGCGCGCCGACGCCAAGGCGGCGATCGGGCAATTGAATGATGCTGGGGTGTCGGTGCAAATGCTGTCGGGCGATACCGCGGGCGCCTGCGGCGAAGTTGCAGAAATGCTGGGTGTCGACGACTTCGTTCCGTGCCTGCTGCCGTCCGGTAAGGTCGAATGCATCGAGACCCTGGCGAAAGACGGACACAAGGTTCTGATGGTTGGCGACGGCCTCAACGACACGCCGGCGCTGAGCGCGGCGTATGTCTCGATCGCACCGGCCACCGCCGCCGACATTGGCCGCAATGCGGCCGACTTCGTGTTCCTGCGCGAAAGCCTTCTGGCAGTGCCTCTCGCGCTGGACGTCTCGCGCAAGGCGGGACACCTGATACGCCAGAACATCGCGATTGCGATCGTCTATAATGCCGTCGCCGTGCCGATCGCCATCCTGGGCCACGTCACGCCTCTTATCGCAGCGATTGCCATGTCCGCTTCTTCGCTGCTTGTGATCGGAAATGCGCTGCGTCTGCAGAGTTCCATACCAAATTCGCCAGCGAAAGATGTGCGGCGCGACAGCCGTTCCGACATCACCAGATTGGCCCGATTCTCATGACGACCCTTGCCTACCTCATACCTGTGGCCCTCTTCCTTGGTGCGCTTGGCTTGGGGGGCTTCCTGTGGGCTTTGAAGAGTGGCCAGTATGAAGATCTCGACGGCGCCGCCGAGCGGATCCTTATCGATCGAGAAGACAAGCTGGATCACTGATCGAAAGCCAAGTAGCCTCTAATGGCGGTGGGGCAGAAAACTACACCGCCGCATGTCCCTGGCTCGAATAATCCCAAAAAGCTCGAATAACGCGAAACATTGCCGTGTCCGAAGCTGCAGCTTGCCTGGATTTAACTCTTTCAATTTGCGCCAGCGCAAAGAAACGCTGCGTCAGCTCAGGTAAATTCTATTCATCCGCAACGGTTGAGAGATAGGAGACTGACATGATCACGCGACGTGAAGCTCTGTTCGGGGCAGCGATTGGCGCTGCCGCCGTGGCAGCACTGCCCGCATTTTCAGCAACTGTGACAAAGGCGGACATTCGAGGGCTCGCGCGCGAAAAGATCGCGCTTGTGGCACCGCCGTTTGTGCATCCGCACGATCAGGTCGCCAAGGGTGGACCCAAGATCGTCGAGTTCACCATCACGATCGAGGAAAAGCCTCTTGTCATCGACGCCGACGGCACGACGCTCAATGCGATGACCTACAACGGCTCGATCCCCGGCCCGCTGATGGTCGTGCATCAGGACGACTATCTCGAGCTGACGCTCATCAATCCAGACACCAACTCCCTCGCCCACAACATCGACTTCCACGCCGCAACAGGCGGGCTGGGTGGCGGTGGCCTCACCCTGATCAATCCCGGCGAACAGGTGACCTTGCGCTTCAAGGCGACGCGAACGGGAACGTTCGTCTATCACTGTGCACCTGGTGGCGCGATGATCCCTTGGCATGTCGTCTCCGGCATGAGCGGCGCCATCATGGTGCTGCCGCGCGACGGGCTCAGGAACGACAGGGGCGAACCGGTCAAATACGACAAGATCTTCTATATCGGCGAGAGCGACTTCTATATCCCGCGCGATGAGAAGGGCAATTTCAAGAGTTACGAATCGGCCGGTGACGGATACGACGATATCGTCAAGGTCATGCGCGGGCTGATCCCGACGCATGTCGTGTTTAACGGCAAGGTCGGATCCCTGACCGGTGACAACGCCATGAAGGCGAAAGTCGGCGAGACCGTGTTGATCGTCCACTCACAGGCCAACCGCGATACCCGGCCTCACCTGATCGGTGGACACGGCGACTATGTCTGGGAACAGGGCAAGTTCGCCAATCCGCCTGCCAAGGATCTGGAGACCTGGTTCATCCGTGGCGGCTCGGCGGGCTCGGCGCTCTATACCTTCCTGCAGCCAGGCATCTACGCCTACGTCAATCACAATCTGATCGAGGCCGTGGAACTCGGAGCGACCGCTCACTTCATGGTCGAAGGCCAGTGGAATGATGATCTGATGACGCAGGTCGAGGCGCCCAAACCTATAGCCACCAACTGACGGCACTCCAAAATGCCCGGACGGCGTCGCTGTCCGGGCATGGACAAAAGCCATGTCTCCTTTCATCCTGAAGGTTCTGCCGGTCGCCCTGGCCGCCGCTGCTGTTCCGGTAGGTCTCTCGTTACAGGCGGTCTTCGGGGATCGACAACCCCACCCCGTCGCCATGACAGTTGTCTTGCTTTCCGGTTCGATCATCTATCCGACTCCGGGCGAGTTCCTGAAAGAGGGACGCCCGCAAGGCAATCCCCGCATCGAGCGGCAACTCAGCAGACCTCTCGAAATCATGGCCTACCAGGTTGGCGCGGCCGACTATGCGGACTGCGTGTCGGCTGGCGTCTGTCAGCCGGCACAGGAGACGCGCGCGATCCCCAGCAATGCTCCCGTCACCGGAGTGAGCTATCTCGATGCGAATGCCTATGCCCGGTGGTATTCGCAAGTGACCGGCGGCCAATGGCGGCTGCCATCCGACGAGGAGTGGGCCTTTGCCGCGGCGGAGCGGTTCGCAGGCGAATTCGAGGGTGTCGAAAACGACGCCAACAACCCCGCCAGACGTTGGCTCACCAGCTACAAGGCCGAGGTGGACCTCAATCGCAAACCGGACCCGATGCCCAAGAGCCGTGGCTCGTTTGGTTTCAATTCCCTGGGCCTCGCCGACTTTTCCGGCAACGTCTGGGAGTGGACTTCGACCTGCTATGTCCGCACCACGTTGGCTGCGGATGGAAGTGGTGTTGCGAGCTCGGTCGACAATTGCGGCGTCCACGTGCTTGAAGGACTTCACAGAGCTTACATGTCGAACTTCGTCAGTGACGGGAAAAGCGGAGGCTGTGCGGTTGGCACGCCTCCCGACAATCTGGGATTCAGATTGGTCCGGGACCATTCGGGATGGGCAAGCCGGATTCTTGGCTGGCTTGGCATCGTCTGAAAGCAGGAATAGCGGGCCACGTCTTCTCGACCGTCGCGAGCCCGCCCATCGCCCTTCCCTCGCCTCACCGTACCTTTGGTGTCGTCAACGCGGTTCCGTGGATCAGGAGGAAGCCGACGAATGCCGCCACCCATGCGGCGCCGGCCATATCGATCAACGTGCCAGAGGGGACGAAGGCGGCCAGGACTCTCAATGTTCCCGCGAGCAGGATGGCCAAGAAGATGAACGAGGCGCCGTTCCCAGCCTTGAGCGCTCGTCCGGTGTGCCCGAGCGTTGCGCGGGTCATCACGGCGAGCGTCATGGCGCCGACCGCGCCCGTTCCGAGCGCGTGGAGCCCAGCAGCAGCCGGCACGGCGGCAGGAAAGAAGATCGAAACCGAGACAAGGGCGAGGCCGACCGGCACGAAGGCATATGCAAGATGGAGGATGAGCACGAGCGGATCTCGCAATGTGCGTTCGCCAGCCCAGCGCGACAGACGCCACGCCTGGCAGATTGCAGCGACGGCCATAAGCATTCCTGAGGCGCGGTTGTCAGGAGCGAACGTCCATGCTCCCAGCGCGATGGCTGAGATGGCTATCGATGCGATGTCAAAACGGCCGAACGGCGCAGGCAGCCTGCCAGGGTTTTCGCGGACGAGCCAGTTGCGCGTGAAGCTTGGAATGATACGCCCACCGATCAGCGAGATGAGCACGATCGCTGCAGCCGTACCGAGCCTGCGGCTGATGTCCGATATGCCTTGGCTGTGCGCCTCGATATGGAACGCGCCGTTGGCGCACGCCAGGACGGCAAGCGGCAGCAGCACCTTGAGATTGCGCCAGTTGCGTCCGACGACGATTTCACGTGCCGCCGCAGCGGCGACCGTAAGCAGAAATGAGCCATCGATCACGGCGGCTGCTTCCCAGCCGATATCTGCCGAGAAGAAGACAGCGACACGGCCGGCAAGCCACAGGACCACCAGCGCCAACAGCGGCAGGCCTTGCACGGGCAGCCGGCCGGTCCAGTTCGGGATGGCGGTCAGCAGGAACCCGGTAACGATCGCTGGCAGATAGCCGAACAGCATCTCGTGAATATGCCAGTCGACGGCGACGAACGCACTGTGGGCATCGAGTTCGCCGGCATACATCGGCAGCCAAAGCAGAATGGAGAGCGCGGCATACAGCGACCCAAGGACGAAGAAGGGCCTGAATCCGTAGGAAAGAAACGCGGGCCCTGTGTAGGCCCGCAGGCGTGGAATCCCCATGATTAGCGTCTCCAAATGAACAGGGCCGGATGAACCGCCGCCCTCGGTCCGTCCGGCCCGTGCCCGCCCCACTTATGGCAGGCAGGCTGTATGCTGGTCAGTTGGCCGGAACCTGGGTGAACAGGTCGGCAAACACCGTCTTTGCCTTCCCAGGGTGCTTGACCGCCTTGGCGGCATCGAGATTGACCGGCTTGCCGACAACGATCAGGGCGACCATGCCCATGCCGTAGTGGGGGGCGCATTTGACGCCGTAGACGCCCTCCTTTGTCAGCGTAACGGTGATTTCCTCGCTGGGCTTTCCCTTGAAAGGCTCAGCGCCATCCGGAAGCATACCCTTGATAGACTCGGCATCATGCGTCTTGTCGGTCGGCACGAACTTGACGGTATCGCCGGGGGCTGCCTTGACGAAGGCTGGCTGGAAAACCATGGCGCCCTTTTCGCCCTTGTTGAGCATTTGCACCACATGCTCTTCGGCGCTTGCGCCGCTGGCGAGCGCCAGGATGGAGACTGCGGCGGCGAGGATGGAGAGTTTCATCAATTTGTCCTTTGTTTCGTCTTCGCGGCATTGCGCCGTTCCATGCCATTTAGCCTGATGCGGTCGGGGACAATTTGCGCTGGCGCAAACTCAAGATAAGAAAGGTCTCCCGCACGACTGATGCGGAACCCTAAGGCCGTGAGGAATCCGCTTGGCTGCGCTGGACCGATCGCTGATTTCGCGACTGCCGCTCTTCCAGGGTCTGACGCCCGACGAGCAGAGCGAGATCCTGCGAGATGCGCGGTCGTCTCGCTATGCTAAGGAGACGGCGATCTTCGCGCAGGAAGCCGAGGCTCATTCCTTCTTCGTGCTGATCGCCGGGCACATCCGTGTCGTTCGCACCACGCCGGACGGACAACAGGTCATCGCCAGATACATCAGCGAAGGCGAGATCTTTGGCGTCGCCGCGGCACTTGGCCGGACGACCTACCCAGCCAGCGCCGTCGCGGCGGTAGACTGCGTGGTGCTGGCCTGGCCAAACGCTCTGTGGCCCGATCTGGCGAGACGCTTCCCCGTGTTTGGGGCGGCCACCTACAGGACGGTTGGAAGCAGGCTGCAGGAGACGCAGACGCGGGTGGTGGAGATGTCGACGGAACAGGTGGAGCAGCGGGTTGCGCATGCGCTGCTGCGATTGGCAAACCAGACCGGCCGAAAGACCGATAGCGGCATCGAAATCGACTTCCCGATCTCGAGGCAGGACATTGCCGAGATGACGGGGACGACGCTTCACACGGTCAGCCGGCTGCTGAGCAAGTGGGAGGAGAAAGGGATCATCGTCAGCGGGCGCCAGAAGGTCACGGTCAAGGATGCGCATCGCCTTGTGGTTCTGGCCGAGAACCGGGACAAGGGCTGACCGTCACCGTTTTCCTCGAACGGCCGCTTCGAGTTCGACAAGAAAGTCGCCCTCATCGATCCGATGTTCCCGGCATGCTTCGGCCACGGTATGGAATGTGCCGATCGGACACCCGACGCAGAGCATCTTGTATCTCAACACCACAGCCACCGTTGTCGGCCATTTCGTCATGATTTCGTCAACGACCATGTCTGGGTCGATCGAACTGCGCTGTTTCACGATGAGGTCTCCGCGTTTTGCGAGGCCTCTTCATAAATCGCCTTCGGGCCGCCTTCGTTGCAGTTTCGCAATCTGAAAATGATTCAGATCAAGACACGGCACGCGTGGCCTCGATAAGCAAAGGATAAAGTGTCTGAGGAGGTTGGCATGCAAGCCAAAACCATAATGACCACGCCGGTCGTTGCAATAGATCCGTCTGCGTCGATCGCCGATGCGGCCGGATTGATGCTCTCCAGCAAGATCAGCGGGCTTCCCGTCATTCGCATCGACGGCGTTCTGGTGGGCATTATCAGCGAGGGCGACTTCCTGCGCCGCGGAGAGCTGGGCACGCAGCGCAAGCGCCCACGCTGGCTGGAATTTCTTGTCAGCCCGGGAAGAGTTGCCGAAGAATATGTCCTCGCCAACGGAAGGCGGGTCGAGGAGGTGATGACCGACAGCGTCGTCACGGCATCCCCCAATGCATCGCTTGCCGAGGTCGTCGAGTTGATGACGCATCACCGCATCAAACGCGTCCCGATCGTCAACGGTGGTAAAGTTGTCGGCATGATTGCCCGCTCCGATCTTCTTCGTGCGCTGCTTCACACGCAGCCAACCTCAACTCCGACGACCATTGACGACGAACAGATACGCCAGAGCATCGTCGCGGAGCTTGCAGCGCAGAAATGGGCTGGCAAGGACCTGATCAATGTCACTGTCGACAAAGGGATCGTAAAACTGAGCGGCGCCATCTTCGACGAACGCGAGCGCCAGGCAGCCATCGTAGCGGCCGAAAACGTCGCCGGCGTCAAAGGCGTTGAGGACAATCTATTTTGCGCCGAGCCGTTGTCCGTCATCCTGGTCTCGTAGCCAAGGGGCTACCACCGACATTTTCCCGAGGCGAACTGTGCGTAGCCGCTCGACGTTCTAACGCTGGCCGGCCACATGCTGCAGCCGTACGATCAGGTCGCGGTTGCGGCAATAATCTGGCGGAGCATCGGCTTGCTCGTTTTGGTCGAGCCAAGTCGAGCATTCGTCTTGATGGCCGCAGGATCGGCAGCGATTGACCGCCCGATCGGTGACGGCTGCATGGTCCGGCACCACTTTCAACTGCCTGTCGACACCAAGCTTGCGCATCATGCGACCCATCAACGCGGCCCTGGCGTCGACTGAAATCAGGTAATCGAGAAAGCTCATCTTGGTCACTCCTGCCTTTTGAGAATCATAGCCATGCAGGCGGCCAACGACTTGATCTCGGTCAACAGACGGAGCCGTTGCCAAGCCAAGGCGGCGAAAGGGGTGAATTGAAGTTCCTGAACCCACCCGCCGCGCACTCGACTGCTGGGACGTCGACCCATCAATACGACATGAAGCGGTTGATGCCGCTTTCCTCGATCAGCGAGCGCGTGACCCCGCCGAACGCCCATTCCCGCAGACGGCTGTGCCCATAGGCACCCGAGACGATCAGGTCCGCATGGATCGACCGCGCAAATGTCAGCAACCGGTCGCCGTCAGCCTCGCCGGCAATCAGTTCGGTTCGGGACTTGATGCCATGGTGTTCGAGAAAAACCGCGACATCGGCGAGGCTGTCGCGGATGCTCTCGTCGCGGTCGGTATCTATTGTGGCAACGACCACTTCGTTAGCCGTGGCCAAGAAAGGCAATGCATCTGCTATCGCCCGCCGCGCCTCCCTGGTGTCTTTCCAGGCAACCAGCACGGTTTTCGCCATGACATGCTCGACATTGCTCGAGGCGACCAGGACCGGCCGTCCAGTGCCGAGTACCAGGCTGCCGATATCGACGGCGCGAAACACATTGTCTCCTGCCTCACCGGTAACGATGAGGTCAGCCGCTCGGGCCGAAACGCTCAGGAAGCGGGTTGGGCTGCAAACGGCTTGCCCCCATTCGCTGAAGATCGAAGCCGGAACCAATCGCTCGAATTCGGCACGCAGTTCGGCAAGCCGCTTTTCGATTTCCGTGCGCTGGATCTGCATGATCTCGCCTTCGTAGACCATGCCGTCGCCTGTCGCGACCAGTGGCGGGACATCCGCTGCCGCCAGACCGATGAGACGGGCGCCAAACCGTTCCGCGAGCTCGATCCCCAATCTCACCATGGCCGCCGGAGGTGCATCTACCGCGAGGTTCACGATAATCGACTTGTAGGACATTGCAGGCGCCTTTCACTGGAACCGTCGAATACGCGATGAATTGCATTCGCCAGCGCCCGAGGCTTTGATGCACGTCAAGGAACCAGCCAATTGCATCTGCATGCGAAAACGTCGGCCTCGATCCGTTTTGCGTGTATGGAGAGAAGTGATAGTTAGCCCCGGTAGCACCGTCTCGAACCCAGGAACTTTAGGTGATCAAAGACGAAGCGCTCAGTTTGTCACCCGGCGGGACGACACTGAAATCACTGTTGTCTCAAATGTTCGATCAGGCTCCCGGCTTTATAGCGCTGCTGCGCGAGCCAGGTCACATTTTCGAGCTGACCAATGCCGCCTACCAGCGATTGACTGGCCACAGGCAAGTGATTGGAAAGTCAGTGCGGGACGCCTTTCCCGAGCTCGAAGGGAATGAGTTTTTCGAACATCTGGACCATGTGTACACGACCGGCGAGCCCTACATCGGCCACGGGGTGAAGGTTGGCCTTCGCAACACAGCTGACGGCCCGGTCGAAGAGCGCATCCTTGATTTTGTCTATCAGCCAGTCAAGGCTGACGATGGCCGTATCACCGCGATCTTCATTGAAGGTACTGATGTCAGCGAACTCTCCTTTGCGAACGCAGCACTTCGGCTGCGTGAGGACCATTTGCGGTCGATCCTGGCAACAGTGCCGGACGCGATGGTCGTCATCGACGAGCAAGGTGGGATTCAATCCTTCAGCACCGCTGCCGAAGCGCTGTTCGGCTACCAGTCAGGCGAAGTCATCGGTCAAAACGTGAAAATGCTGATGCCCTCGCCCTACCGCGACGAGCATGACGCCTATCTGCTTCGCTACCTGACGACGGGAGAGCGCCGGATCATCGGGCTCGGCCGCACTGTGACCGGGGCACGCAAGGATGGCACGACTTTCCCGATGGAGCTTTCCGTCGGCGAGATGAATCCTGGAACCGGGCGCTTCTTTACCGGCTTCTGCCGCGACCTGACCGAGCGCCACAGGGCGGAAGCGCGAATCCAGGAACAGCAGCTGGAACTGCTCCACATGGCACGATTCACCGCGCTCGGCGAAATGGCTTCGACGCTTGCACATGAGATCAACCAGCCGCTCACCGCCATCACGAACTACCTCAAGGGCAGCCGCCGACTGCTCGAGAAGAGCTCTGATGAGCACGCGCCGATGCTGCGTGAGGCCGTCGAAAAGGCCGCCGAGCAGGCTTTGCGCGCCGGAGATGTCATCCGACACCTCAGGGATTTCGTCGCGAGAGGCGAGAGCGAGCGTCAGGTCGAGCATCTGCCGGTGCTGATCGAGGAAGCCTCCTCACTTGCTTTGGTCGGTGCACGGGAAATCGATATGCGCGTCAGCTACAAGCTTGATCCCGCCGCCGAACTGGTCCTGACTGACCGCATCCAGATTCAGCAGGTTCTGCTGAATTTGATGCGCAACGCGGTGGAGGCCATGCAAGGTGTACCGCGTCGCGAATTGCACGTCATGACCGTAGCCCGGAATGACGGGATGGCCGAGGTAAGCGTGATCGATACGGGTACAGGGATTGCGCCGGAAGTCTCGGCCCAGCTTTTCCAACCCTTTGTCACCACCAAGAAGCAGGGTATGGGTGTCGGTCTTTCCATTTGTCGTACCATCGTCGAGTCGCATGGCGGCCACATCTGGGCAGAAGCCGTTCCCGGCGGAGGGACGGCTTTCCGCTTCACCTTGCGCATCGTTGAAAGGGAAGAGGTTGCCAATGGCCGGTAACGATGTCGTGCATGTGGTCGACGACGATGTGGACGTCCGCAAATCGCTTGGCTTTCTTCTGGGAACGGCCGACTTCGCCGTGCGCCTGCACGAATCGGCCACCGCCTTTCTGTCCACGGCGACAGGCCAGATCGACGGTTGCATCGTGACCGACGTGCGTATGCCTGGCATTGACGGCATCGAGTTCCTGCGCCAACTCAGAATGCGCTCCCATACACTTCCGGTGATCGTCATGACGGGGCACGCCGATGTGGCGCTGGCCGTTCAAGCGATGAAGGAAGGGGCTTCCGACTTCATTGAAAAACCGTTCGACGACCAGGTTTTGATCGATGCGATCCGCTCGGCGTTGGACAACCGCGATCAGGTAGGCGCAACGCATCCGCAATCCGCGGAAATCCACGCGCGCCTGGCCACACTTTCGGAGCGGGAGCGGCAGGTTCTGGACGGGCTCGTTTCGGGTCTGCCCAACAAGACGATCGCTTATGATCTGGGTATCAGTCCGCGCACCGTCGAGATTCATCGTGCCAATGTGATGAGCAAGATGGCCGCGAGCAGCCTGTCGCATCTCGTGCGCATGGCATTGATCGTGGAATCCAAACCCTAGCAAGCGTCCCCGAGAGACTTGCCGTCGTCTGTCGGCACTGCCTTCGACTTCCAGTAGCGCCAATGGGTCGGGCGGATATCGACGCGCACGCCAGTCCCAGCATTCTTCCAACCCTGCTGGCCCTTTATACAGGGAAATACGAGCGCATGTTCGCCATCCTCGTCGAAGACGGCGAGTTCGAGTTCGCGACCAAACGGAGCGCTCAGGATTGGCTTCCACATCTCCCCATGATCGGGGGAAGCGGCAAGCCGCGCCTTGATTTGAATCATTTTGCGAAATTGCCGCTCATGCCGCTGCCCGCGAGCGGTAAGCCTGCCTTGATCGCGATCAATGACCGCCCCCCGGCGACTGGGCCAACAGTCTGTGGGACGGCCAATAAACTCAGGAGCTCGCACATGCTGATCCGCACATTATCCGCCCTAGAATGCACGAAAATGCTGACCGCCAACCGTGTCGGCCATCTGGCGTGCGCGAAGGATGGGCAGCCCTATGTGGTGCCGGTGCACTATGCGCACGCCGACAACCACCTCTACGCGTTTTCCATGCCCGGCAAGAAGATCGACTGGATGCGCGCCAATCCACTGGTGTCCGTCCAGGTGGGCGAACGCGGCCAGGGGCGAGGCTGGAGAAGCGTCGTCGTCGATGGCCGCTATGAAGAACTGCCGGACCGGATTGGTCACAAGCTCGAGCGCGACCACGCATGGTCGGTGTTGAGCAAGCACGCTGACTGGTGGGAGCCCGGCGCCCTCAAGCCGGTCATGCCTCCGGTGTCGGACAGCGCACCCCACGTTTTCTTTCGTATCTTGATCGAGCAGGTGTCGGGCCGCGAGGCGAGTGAATAGTTGTCTTCACTGCCGCGACCGGCGAAAGCGATGGCTGGACCGGTTCAAGAGGAGCGGCTCTAGGTAGTTTCCCGTAGGGATAAAACCGAATTTCGCGACCCACGGATTCGCGCGATTGCTGTGTCACGGATCAACCGGGAAACAGCCATGCACGCCTACACCGCCTCCAGAATTTCGCTGCCTTCACGGTCTGCCCTGCCCAACCGGCCGGAGGCTTTCGAGCCCGCGCTGCTGCAACCACTCGGCTTCTATCCCGCCGGCGCCGAAATCTACGCCCAGGGCGAAAAGGCCGGAGCCTTCTACCAGGTGGAATTCGGCGCCGTCCGCGTCTACCGCCTGCTTGCCGACGGCCGCCGGCAGATCAGTGCCTTTCATCTCGCCGGAGAGACATTCGGCTTCGAAGCCGACACGACGCACCATTTCTTTGCTGAAGCGATCAATTCCACCGGGGTCCGCGTCTTCCGCCTCACGGCTGGAGCGGACATGTCCCATCAGTTGCTGCCCCTGGCGCTAAAAGGGTTGACCAGAGCTCAGGAACACCTTCTGGTCCTGGGTCGCCAGAGCGCCATCGAACGCGTCGCCGCGTTCCTCGTCGACATAGCGGAGCGGCAGGGCGGATTGCGGCAGGTGGAACTACCAATGTCGCGTATGGACATCGGTGATTATCTCGGCCTCACCATCGAGACCGTGTCGCGGGTTTTCACCCGACTGAAGGACAAGGGCGTCATCCGCCTGCTCAACCTGCGCAGCGTCGAAATCGTCAGGCACGATGCGCTTCACAATATGAGCGAATGATCCGCGGTATTCAGTCAAGCGACCGCCGCCTCGGCCTCCGCAGTGATCGGCCGTGGATACGAAGGCGATCATCCTCGGGGTATTGACGACTGGGCATCGGCAACGGCGCAAGACAAGACCCGCGCTGCCGCGGCGCGAGACCTCGCAAAACCGTCAAGACAACAGGCGGCTAACGCCGCAGCGCGTACACGCTTGCCATGTTTTCGCCGGCCATCGGCAGCGCCATGTCATCATCGAGAAGGCGCGTGATGCGGGCAAAGCCCGTGAACGCTTTCCTTGCTTCCTCGGCCGACATCTGGCCCGACAAAGCGGCCGAGCAGCAATTCAGCGCGCACCGATAAACCGGACCGCGCCGTCCCGTCGGCCATTTCCGCAAGAACACCATGGCCTCGGCAACACTATCGATTTCTTCAGCAGGATGCCCCTGCCCGCGCGAAATTCGCACAGGCGAAAAGAAATGCAGATAATCCATCGTTTCCTCCCGGTCGACCGCGATGCGCTCGATCGAACCCCACCAAACGCACAATCCGCCAGTTGGTTCCACAAAAAAATGGAATCTTTAAAAATCTGTCAAGCGAATGCGATCACCGCGCGCGGTGATGAATGTCGCCTATACCGTCGGGAAGTGGCAGGCGACTTTGCGACCCGGTCGGTATTCCCTCAGTTGCGGCCGCTCCGAACGGCAGCGCTCCGCTGCGATCGGGCATCGGGGGTGGAAACGGCACCCGGACGGAGGGTTGAGCGGACTCGGTACGTCGCCGGTGAGAATGATGCGCTTGCGCGTTCCGCTGGGCGTCGTCTCCACAACGGGAACCGCCGAGATCAGCGCCTGGCTATAAGGATGGGCTGGTGCTGCAAACACCTCCTCCGCCGGCCCTTCCTCGACGATCGAGCCGAGATACATGACCGCGATGCGGGTCGACACCTGGCGCACGACGGACAAGTCGTGAGCGATGAAGATGTAGGTGAGGTGCAGCTTCTCCTGCAGATCGGCAAGCAGGTTGACGATTTGCGCCTGCACCGACACGTCGAGCGCGGAGACGGGTTCGTCCAACACGACGAGATCAGGGTTCAATGCAATGGCTCGGGCGATGCCGACACGCTGGCGCTGTCCGCCAGAGAATTCATGCGGATACCGCATGACATGATCAGGCTGCAGCCCGACGAGGTCGAACAGTACCGCTACGCGTTTGTTGATCTCGCTCGACGAAAGCTTGCTATGGATACGCAGCGGCTCGGCCACCAGGTCGCCGACGCGCCGGCGCGGATTGAGCGACGCCGACGGGTCCTGGAAAACCATTTGCAGGCGGCGCCGGAGCGGCCTGAGTTCGGACAGCGACTTCGAGGTGATGTCGTCACCTTCGAACAGAAGCTGGCCGTCTGATATGTCGTAGAGTCTCACCAGGCAGCGCGCCAGCGTGGACTTGCCGCATCCGGATTCGCCGACCAGCCCGACTGTCTCGCCGCGCCACACGGTCAGGGAAACATTGTCGACCGCATGCACGGTTCGCTTGCCTTCGGCAGAAAAACGGGTGCCGATCGAAAAACGCTTTCCCAGCGAACGCGTCTCGAGGATCGGGCGGTCTTTGTCGATCATCGGTCCGCTCATGCCTGTGCCACCCTGAAGCATGCCGCCGCGTGGGTGCCGCCCCTAAGGTCGGGCTTGCCGGCCGTGCAGGGCTCGTAGTGAACCGGGCATCGCGGACCAAAAGCACAGCCTTGCGGCAATCGCAGCAAGGACGGCGGCGAACCGGGAATGGCCGGCAGCCGCCGCGGTTTCTCGCCGGTCAGCGGCGGGATCGAACCGAGCAGCGCACGCGTATAGGGGTGTCGCGGATCGGAAAACAGCTCCGCGCGACTGCCGCGTTCCACCACCCGGCCGGCATACATGACCATGACGCGGTCGGCGAGTTCGGAGACCACGCCCATGTCATGCGTGATGAAGACAACCGCCGACTTGTGTGTCGCGCGCAGCTTGCGCACCAGGTCGAGAATGCCGGCCTGCACCGTGACGTCGAGCGCCGTGGTCGGCTCGTCCGCCACCAGCAGTGCCGGATTGCACGACAAAGCCATTGCGATCACCGCCCGTTGACGCATGCCGCCGGAAAGCTGGTGCGGGTAGCGCGACATCGCCTCGTGCGGGTTCGGAAAACTCACCTCGGCCAGCAGTTCTTCCACACGCTCCATAGCCTTGGACTTGCTGATGTTGCGATGCGCGCGGATCTGTTCGGCGATCTGCCAGCCAATCGTGTAGACTGGCGTCAGCGCGGTCATCGGGTCCTGGAAGATCATCGCGATCTCGTTGCCGCGCAGCCGCCTGAGTTCGCGCGCGGGCAGTCCCACGAGCTCGCGGCCCTTGTAGCGGATCGAGCCTTTTATCTCGGCGTTGGGATCGGTGATGAGGCCCATGACGGCTAGCAGCGACACCGTCTTGCCGGAACCGGATTCGCCGACGACACCGAGGATCTCGCTCTCTTCGAGGTCAAAGGAAACGCCATCGATGGCCCGCACCAGGCCGTCATTGGTGCGGAAAGACACCCTGAGGTCGCGCACCGACAGTATCATGATGTCCTCAGGCGCGGATCGAGAAGGATGTAGACGAAATCGATGACCGCATTGGCGATCACCACGAACATGGAAGCGTACATCACCGTTGCCATGATCATCGGCAGATCGAGATTCTGCAGCGCGTCATAGGTGAGCTTGCCGATGCCGTGCAGCCCGAACACCACCTCCGTCAGCAAGGCGGAGCCTCCCACTAGTGCGCCGAAGTCCAGGCCGAACAGGGTGACGAACGCAATAAGCGACGTGCGCAAGGCATGGCGCAGCAGGATGCGGGTCTCCGACAGGCCTTTGGCCCGAGCCGTACGGATATAGTCTTCCTGCAGGGTTTCGATGATCGCCGCGCGTAACACGCGCCCGTAAATGCCGATGTAGAGGATGGCCAGCGTGATCCACGGAATGACCAGGGTCAGGAACCAGCCTTTCGGATCGTCGGAGAAATTCTTGTAGCCGAGCGGTGGCACCCAAGAGAACGCCCAGCTGTCGTGATAGCGGCTCTGGGTGATCAGGTTCATGACCTCGCCCAGCCAGTAGACCGGCATGGAAATGCCGAGCAATCCCAGAGCCATCAGAAGCTTGTCCAGCCAGCTGTCGCGCGTGGCGGCAGCGACGATGCCGATGATGATGGAGACAACGACCCACAGGATCGCCGCCCCGAAGACCAGCGAAAGCGTGACCGGGATCGAATCCAGCACCGCCGGCACCACCTTCCAGCCACGATTGACGAAGGAGGTCAGATCGCCTGTGACGAAGATCTTCTCCATCATCTTCGCATATTGTACGTAGAGCGGCCGGTCGAAGCCGAAGCTGTGGCGCACCGCTTCCAGCACTTCGGGCGATGCATTGCGGCCGGCGATGCGCGCTGCCGGGTCGGCGCCCGGCGTTGCGAAGAAAATCAGGAAGACGATGACCGAGATGCCGAACATCACGAACAGCATCTGACCGAAACGGCGCAGGATTGCGTAGATCATCAGTCGCGCCCCAGCCGAACCTTGGAGCGCGGGTCGAGCGCATCGCGCAGCCCGTCGCCGAAGACATTCAGCGCCATGACGGAAACCGCGATCGCCAGGCCGGGCACCAGCGCCACCAGTGGCCGCGTGTAAAGCAGCGCCTGCCCATCCTGGATGATGGTGCCCCAGCTTGCGGCGGGCGGCTGCACACCGATCGAAAGGAAGGAAAGAGCTGATTCCGTAAGCATGTTCAGCGCCATCATCAGCGGCACGAAGACGATGAGCGTGGTGGTGACGTTGGGTAGGATATCGCGCCACAGGATCCTCGGACCCGGTACGCCCAGATTGATCGCCGCCAGCACGAACTCGCTGTTGCGCAGCGACAGAACCTGACCGCGTATCGGTCGCGCCACATAGGGCACATAGACGATGCCGATGATGATGACCGGCAGCCACAGACTGCCGGACTCGATCTCGATCGGCCCGATCCTGATGCCATGGGCGATGGTGACGATGGAAAGTGAAATCGCCAAGAGGTAGATCGGAAACGCCCACAGGACGTCCAGGAAGCGCGACAGCACCGTGTCGGTGACACCGCCGAAATAGCCGGCGATCAATCCCGCCGCCGTTCCCAGAATCAGGGTGAAGATGGTGGCTGCTCCGGAGATCAGCAGCGAGCTGAGCCCGCCATAGAGCATCCTGGCCATGACATCGCGCCCCTGGCTATCGGCGCCGAGGAAGTAATTGCCGAGCCGCCAGGTCGGGCCGAGCGGCGTGTAGCCAAGCCCGAGCCCTTCCGTCGATTGTTCCATGACCGGAACGTCGGCGCCGTCGATCTGGATGACGGCGTCGAGGGTCGAGGCAAATGGGTCCACGCCGGCCCATTTCGCGTAGAGAGGCGCACTGAGACAGGCAAGGACGATGAGGAGGAACACGGCCAGGGATGCCATGGCAGCCCTGTCCCTTGCCAGCTTCGCAAACGCGACGGCCCAGGGCCCTCGCGTCTTGCGCGGCGCGGCGACAGCTACGTTCGACACCGGCGTGCCCCTCCGCAGTTCGTTACTGCACCCAGGACTGGGTGATCATCCAGTTGAACTGCCGGTTGAACTTGAAATTGCCAAGGCGTTTGCTGACGAAGTCAAGCCGCTTCGGCGTGAAAAGGCCAACGGCCGGCGCCTTGTCCGTGACTTGCCTGTCGACTTCGGCCCACAATTTGTCGGCGGCTTTCTGGTCGGTCACGCCGAGGTCCAGCGCCTTTTGCATCTTGGCGTCGATCTCCTTGTCGCAGAAGCCGGCGATGTTGATCGACGCGTCCGAACCTTCACGGAAGGAGGCGCAGCTGAACAGGATGTTCAGGAAGTCCGAAGCCGCGGGATAGTCCTTGTACCATTGGGTGACGGACATCTGCACTTTGTTGTTGGTGTTCTGAATGTAGGTGAACTGGATGTTGGACGAGATCGGCTTGACGTCGGCGACATAGCCGATGCTGGTCAGCACGGTCTGCAGATAGACACCGATGGACCGCGAAATGGCGGTGTCCTCGACGATGATGGTCACCTTCTGACCCTTGGTGCCGGATTCCTCGACGAGCTGCTTCGCCTTGTCGAGATCAGGCGCCGACCATTTGGCGCCTGGATTCTTGGTGAAGGGGCAATAGTCTTCATGGCCAGGGAAGTCCGGCGGCAGGACCTGACAGACCGGCGAGGCCAGCACCTTGCCACCGAACAGCTTGACCAGCGTGTTGCGGTCGATCGCATAGGCAACGGCCTGACGGGCCTTTTCATTGTCGAACGGCGCGAGACGGTTGTTCAGCGGCGCGTACCACCACGCTGAGAGCGGCGAGATGTGCAGCTGGTCCATGGACCTGCTGCCAAGTTCGCCCAGGCGGTCGCTCGGCAGCGCGTCGAACATCCAGTCCGCCTCGCTGTTCTGGATCGCCGTGACGGCTGCTTCCTCGGACAGGCCGAAATCATACTGGACGACATCCGGATAGCCGTCCGGCTGCGCTTCCTCGCTCCACTGCTTGAAATTGGGGTTGCGGGAAACCGTCATGCCCTTGTTGGGGTCGAAAACGGAGATCATGTACGCGCCGGTGCTGGGAATGGGCTTGGAACCCATGTCTTCCGCGGGCGTATCCGCCGGCAGGACCACGGCATGGGGCAAGGCAAGCTTGTAGAGCAGCTCGGCATCCGGCTTGGTGATGTTGATGGTGATGGTGCCGGCCGCTTCGTCAGCGACAACGCCGCCTTCCAGAGTGCAGCTCTTGGTGTCGGCCAAGCATTTGTCGGCGCCGACGATGCCGGCATAGAAAGTGCCGGAGGTCGGCCCGGAAACCTTGAAGATGCGCTGGAAGGAAGCGACAACGTCCTTGACGCCAAGGTCCTGACCGCTGGAGAACTTGATGCCCTTGCGCAGCTTGAAGGTGAAGGTTTTGCCGTCATTGCTGACCTGCGGCAGGGCCTCGGCCAGATCGGGAACAATGGTGAAGCCGTCCATGCCTTCGGCCTTGCGGAAGGCCACCAGGCCGTCATAGATCGGCTGGTACATCTGCCAGCCCTGGTCGGTGTAATTGATGTGCGGATCGAGCGTTCCCGCCGCGGAGCGGGCCAGAAGGCGAATGGTGCCGCCGCGGTGCTCCTTGAGATATTCGGCCTGTGCCGGGCCAGCCATGTGCCGGCCAGCAATGCGGCAGCTGACGCCGCCAGAAGCAGTTTCTTCATGCCTTTATTCCCCTTTTTTCAGTTGTCGTTGTGGTCCAGGAAGTCTCCCACCACCCGCATGCATAGATCCTGCTCTTCGACATGCGGCATGTGGCTGGAATGCTCGAATATCTCCCAGCGCGACCCTCTGATGCCGTCCTTGTAGGGCTGCACGGTCGCGGGCGTGGCCTCGTCGTGACGTCCGGAGATGATCAGTGTGGGAACATCGATGGCCGGCAGGCGGTCGACGATGCTCCAATTCTTCAGCGTTCCGATGACATGGAACTCGTTCGGCCCATTCATCAGATGATAGACTGTCGGATTGCGCACGACCTGGGCGAAACTCTCGGTGACTTCAGGCGGGAAAGGCACGACCCGGCAGACATGCCGCTCGTAGAACGCCATCGTCGCCGCCTGGTACGCCGGATCGTCCGTGGTGCCGGCCTGCTCGTGCCGGGTCAGTGTCTCCTGCACATCCCCCGGCAGGTCGGCGCGCAGCCGGTTGGCCTCTTCGACCCACAGCTTCATAGAAGCGGGCGAATTGGCGATGGTCAGCGACTTCAGACCCTGCGGCCGCGTGACCGCATATTCGGCACCCAGCATGCCGCCCCAGCTCTGGCCGAGCACGTGGAAGCCGACCCGAATGCCAAGGTGGTCGACCAGGTTTTCAAGCTCATCGATGAAGAGCCGAGGTGTCCAGAAATCGGCGCCTTTCCCAGGCAACAAAGTGGAATTGCCGCAGCCCAATTGGTCGTAGTGGATGACGGCGCGATCTCTTCGGGCAAGAAGCCTGTAGGCATCGACATAGTTGTGGGCGACACCCGGCCCGCCGTGCAGGATCACCACCGGGGCCTTTTCGCCACCAAGTTCGCCGGAGATTCGATACCAAGTCTCGTAGGCACCGAAAGCGGCCCGTCCTTCCTTGCCGATGATCTCAGATGACATCCCAGTTCCCAGTGCGATTGAAGGCATCTTGTATTTGTCCGTGACGGCGGGCGCCTAGCTCATGTTGCGGGTGACCTGCACCCACTCTTCCAGCATTTGCACGCCAAATGCCGTGGCACCTTGCCTGCCAAGAGGCCGATCCGTATCGGTCAGTTCCTTGCTGGCGATGTCGAGATGCACCCAGGGGCGATCTTCCGTGAAATGGCGCAGGAAGGCCGCGGCATAGGGAGCGTCGCCGTCTTCCATGTCCTTGGCATGATGCCGCAGGTCGGCAAATGGCGATTGCAGACCCTCATCGTAGGCCCGGTCGAGCGGCAGCCGCCAGAATCGCTCGCCGACCGTTTCTCCGGCCGCGATCATCTGTGACGCGATGGCATCGTCGGTGCTGAACAGGCCGGCAAATATCGACCCCAGGCCACGTGTCACCGAATAGGTCAGCGTCGCCAGATCGACGATCACCGAAGGGTTGAAGCGCGTGGCCGCATAGTGGAGGCAGTCGGCCAGAAGCAGGCGTCCTTCCGCGTCCGTGTCGAACACTTCCACGGTCTGTCCCGAGGCCGTCGTGATGATGTCGCGCGGTTTGAGCGCGGTGCCGGACGGCATGTTCTCGGCGATACCAAGAACGCCGACAACGTGTACCGGGCTGCCTTGCCGGGCGAGCGCTATCAGCAGGCCGACCACCGCCGCCGCCCCACCCATATCGGCCTTCATGTCGAACATCTGCGCCCCGCCCTTGATGCAGAGGCCACCGGAATCGAAACAGACGCCCTTGCCGACGAAAGCGAGCGGTTGGGCGGGAGCACCCTTGCCGCGATAGCGCAGGACAGCAACCCGTGGCGGCCGTGCCGAGCCCGACCCAACGGCCAGGAGCGCATTCATGCCGAGCTCTTTCAGTTGCGCGGCATCGAGCATTTCGATGTCGATGCCGGCTTCACGAAGCGGTTCCAGATGGTCGTGGAAATTGTCGGGGTGGAGATGGTTCGGCGGCAAATTAACCAGGGTCCGTGCATATTCGACACCATCCGCGATGGCATTGATCCGCGCCAGCGCCGAGGTCAGGTCCGGGCCGCCTGCCCCGACCAGTTTCACCCGCAAGGTTCGATCCGCTCCCGCCCCTTGCCGCCGGTTGCGCATGTCGAAACGATAGCGCCGCAACCGCATGCCAAGCGCGACACGCGCCAGGATTTCGGCGCCGGACAGGTCAACGCCGGCGATGGGGTCCAGGACCAGGGTGGCCGCGCATTCCCCCTTGCCTTCCAGATGCGCGGCAAGCAAACCGCCGGCGCGCGCCAAGGACAGGGTCGTTACGGCTTCAGCTTTGCCCAAGGCCAGGACGATCACGCGCTTGGTCGATACCGCTTGCGGGGCGATAAGATCGATGCAGGTGCCGGATTCGGCCAAGGCGGCCGGGTCGGAGCAGGCACGCGACAGAATCCCGCTCATCTCAACGTCCAGAGCCGCTGCCCGGGGGCCAAAGCCTGTTTGGGCAGTTTGCAAAATCACAACGACGGAGGTTTCCGCGGAAATCTCGTCCGCGGTTTCGAAGACCGGCGCTGGCGATTGAGGCATAGGCTGGTGTTCTCTCCAATTTGCAGCGATACCGAGCAAAGCTTCGCTCTCCACCGGTGAGACTGGTCAAGCCGGTCTCAGCCGTTGATGGTATGGTGCCGGTGTCCCCAAATAGTCGTTTCTTGAGACGACTTAGTTACTCTTGCCTTTTGGGTATCCCCTAATGGGGCAGGCGATCAAACGCCAATTCTGCCCATGTCGATTGACAAAAACTCAACTGACAATTCATGATCGGCCAATGGCCCTACCCTCACTCAATGGCATGCGCGCTTTCGAGGCCGCCGCTCGCCTCGGCAGCGTCAAGGACGCGGCGGAAGAATTGCATCTGACGCCCTCAGCTGTCAGCCGCCACATCCGTGCGCTTGAAAGGAATCTCGGCCAGGACCTGTTCGAGCGCGGCTTTCGCCAGATAACGCCAACCATCAGGGGCTCTTACTATGCGCGTAGCCTCTCCGAGGCGTTCGAGGCCATCTGGCGCGCCACCGACGACGTCAGCCTCTCCGAGGGCTCGCGCCACAGCAAGATCCAACGTGTCCGGGTCTTGTGCGTACCGGCCGTTCTGAACCTTTGGCTGGCGGACAGGTTACCGAACTTTCGCCGGTTGCATCCGTCCGTGGATCTGGAGATCTCCACTTCAGGCAAGCGGGCCAATTTCGATTTGGCCATTGTCGACGAGTTCGTCTACAAGGCCGGCCCGGCTTTGACACTGCTGATCCCACTGCTGCTGACGCCGGTCTGTGCGCCTTCGCTGCTGGAGGGGCCGGTGCCGCTGCGATCGCCAGCCGATCTGGTCAATCATCATTTGATCCATGAATGCGAGACCATGAGGTGGAAGCGGTGGCTGGAACAGGAAGGTGTTTTGGACACGACGCCGAAATCCAGCACAACACTGGATGACTGCACGCTGATCATGCGCGAGGCGATCAATGGCGCTGGAATAGCGCTTGCGGACACGATGATGGCGCAAGATTTTCTGCAGCAAGGCAAACTTGTCGCCCCGTTCCGTGCCCGCCACACCTACCCGGCCGGCATTTACCTGCATCAGCGCCGCAGCATCGGCAACAAGCCAGGCACCGGCCTGTTTCAGGATTGGCTGCTCGCCGAAGTCGCGGACCACAAGCGGGTGATGACCATCGCTTAGACGGACTCTGCCGTTGCCGGCGGATGTCGGGAGTGCCGGGAGCTGCTTCAGATTGAAATCCCAACGTCGAATTTCGAATCATCGATCGCCAAGTGCAGAGGCGGCCCACCATCGCGGCCCGTCGATAATCGCAGTTCGCATTGAATATCTTTAAGGCCAAAGCCGGCAAATAGGTTGCTTGTCCGTTCCCCGGCGTCAGGCTTAACCTGCACGCGGCCAACGCGTGAGGGCGCGTGCTGCAAAAGGGGAACATTGCAATGACAATACAGGGTGCTTCACCTGATCTGTACAACGAGGATCTGGCTCCAGCCAAAATCCGAAACTGGGGACCATTCTCGATCTTCAACGTCTGGACGTCGGACGTTCACAGCCTCTGGGGCTACTATCTGGCGGCAAGCCTGTTCCTGTTCTGCGGCGGCTTCGTCAACTTCATCATCGCCATCGGCATCGGTTCGCTGATCATCTACGTGATGATGAACATGGTCGGCTATGCCGGGGTCAAGACCGGCGTGCCCTACCCCGTGCTAGCCCGCGCCTCCTTCGGTATCTGGGGCGCCAACATACCGGCGCTGGTGCGCGCCGTCGTCGCCTGCTTCTGGTATGGCGCACAGACGGCCGCCGCCTCCGGCGCCATCGTGGCGCTTTTGATACGTTCACAATGGTTCGCCGACTTCAACGCCAGCACGCATTTCCTCGGCCATACTGGCCTCGAAGTGATCTGTTTCGTGGTCATCTGGGCGCTGCAACTGCTGATCATCCAGAACGGCATGGAAACAGTGCGCCGCTTTCAGGACTGGGCCGGGCCAGCGGTCTGGGTGATGATGCTGGTGCTGGCGATCTATCTCTGCGTCAAATCCGGGAGATTTGCCTTCACCAGCGACATCCCGATGGATGTGCTGCTGGACAAGACCAAGGATGCGGGCGTGCCCGGCACGCCGGGTTCCTGGACATCGCTGTTTGCGGTGGCGGCGATCTGGGTCACCTACTTTTCCGCGCTCTATCTCAATTTCTGCGATTTCGCCCGTTACGCGCCAGACAAGGCATCGCTGCGTAAGGGCAACATCTGGGGCTTGCCGATCAACCTGATCCTGTTCTCGCTGGTCGCCGGCGTCACCACCATTGCCGCCTTTGACGTCTATGGCGAAGTGCTGCTGCATCCCGACCAGATCTCGGCGAAATTCGACAGCTGGTTCCTGGCAGCACTCGCAGCCTTGACCTTTGCAGTAGCAACACTCGGCATCAATGTGGTGGCAAACTTCGTCTCGCCGGCCTTCGACTTCTCCAACGTCTTTCCCCGGCAGATCGACTTCAAGAAGGGCGGCTACATCGCGGCCGTCATCGCGCTCGTGCTCTATCCCTTTGCGCCATGGGAAGGCAGTGCAGCTTCCTTCGTCAACATCATCGGCGCGACGATGGGGCCGATCTTCGGGGTGATGATGGTCGACTACTATCTGATCCGGAAGGGCGAGGTCGACGTCGAGGCGCTCTATCGCGAGGACGGCGAGTTCCGCTTCCAGGGCGGCTGGCACGTCAACGCCTTCATCGCAGCCGGCATCGGCGCCATTTTCTCATCGATCCTGCCGAACTTCACCAACTGGCTGCCGTCCTGGTGGGGCGTCTATGGCTGGTTCTTCGGCGTGGCGATTGCCGGCATCATCTACTATGTGCTGCGCACCGCCGCTTTGGGCGCCGGAGCGAAGACGGCAAAGGCTTGAAAATGAGGCAGTAGGTGCTGGCGAGCAGAGAACAGCTTGCCTACTGCCTACTGCCTACTGCCTACTGCCTACTGCCTACTGTCCACCATCTCGACCAGTCTGCGCACGGTGTTCCAGTTGCGCGAGGTGCCGATGCCCATGCGTTTGTGGTTGGTCGCCGCAAGCAGCCGCGAACTTGGCCTCTCGCGTGAAAAGACGACCCAGATGTCTCCGCCGACCGACACAACCTTCTCGTTCTCGGCGATATAGGTTTGGAGCGCCGCCACGGCGTCCACGGGTGCAGGTTTGCGCATCACCCGCACGGCCACCTGGTCGCCTGCCTCGGCGGATTCGTCCGGAAACGGATTGCCGGCGGCAAGCTTCAGCCAGTCCTCGGCACCGCGCACGATGATATCGACATGGCGGCCGAAGGTCTTTTCGAAGGCTGCTTCCAGCCGCCGTTCCAGATCGGCGATGTCCGTTGCCGGCGCCTCGAACAACAGATTGCCGGTCGCCACCAGCGTGCGCGGGTTGTTCAGCCCGAGCTCCTCGGCCATGGCCTTGAGGTCGGCCATGACGACCCGTCGCCCCTCGCCCAGGATGATGCTGTAAAGCAGCGCGACATAGGTCTGCATAGTCCGACCGGCCTAGAGCATGATGCCGAAAAGTGTGAAGCGGTTTTCTCGGACAAACGGGCACCGTTTGTCCAGACATCATGCTCTATCTCTTTGATTTAGAGCTACACTAGTCGGCTCTGTTCCACCGCCGCCTCGATGAAACTGGCAAACAGCGGATGCGGGTCGAGCGGCCGGCTTTTCAGTTCCGGGTGATACTGCACGCCGATGAACCAGGGATGGTCGGGATACTCGACCGTTTCCGGCAGCACGCCGTCGGGCGACATGCCGGCAAACACCAAGCCGCAATCCTCGAGCCGCTCCTTGTAGTCGACATTAACCTCGTAGCGGTGGCGATGGCGCTCGGAAATCTGCGTGTCGCCATAGATCTCGGCGATCTTGGATCCCTTGGCGAGCTCGGCCTGATAGGCGCCGAGCCGCATCGTGCCGCCGAGATCGCCGGTTTCGCGGCGCTTCTCCAGCATGTTGCCTTTCAGCCATTCGGTCATCAGGCCGACGACCGGTTCCTCAGTCGGACCGAACTCGGTCGAGGACGCATGCTCCACGCCGGCCAGCGACCGCGCCGCCTCGATGCAAGCCATCTGCATGCCGAAGCAGATGCCGAAATACGGCACTTTTCGCTCACGCGCGAATTTCGCCGCCAGGATCTTGCCTTCGGAGCCGCGCTCGCCAAAGCCGCCGGGAACCAGGATGCCATGCACCTTTTCCAGCCAGGGCGTCGGATCCTCCTTTTCGAAGATCTCCGATTCGATCCAGTCGAGCTTGACCTTGACGTGGTTGGCCAGGCCGCCATGCGAGAGCGCTTCGATCAGCGATTTGTAGGCATCCTTGAGGCCGGTATATTTGCCGACCACGGCGATAGTGACCTCGCCTTCGGGATTGTGGATGCGGTTGGACACCGCCTGCCAGGGCTCCATGCGCGGCTTCGGCGCCGGATCGATGCCGAAGGCGGCCAGCACTTCCGAATCGAGCCCTTCCTTGTGATAGGCCATCGGCACATCGTAGATATGCGGCACGTCGAGCGCCTGGATCACGGCACTTTCGCGCACATTGCAGAACAGCGACAGCTTTCTGCGCTCTTCCTTGGGGATGGCGCGATCGGCGCGGACCAGCAGGATGTCGGGCGCGATACCGATGCCGCGCAGTTCCTTGACCGAATGCTGGGTCGGCTTGGTCTTCAACTCGCCGGCCGTCGGGATGTAGGGCATCAGCGTCAGATGGACGTAGACGGCGTTGTTGCGCGGCAGGTCGTTGCCGAGCTGGCGTATAGCCTCGAGGAACGGCATCGCCTCGATATCGCCGACCGTGCCGCCGATCTCGCACAGCACGAAATCATAGTCGTCATTGCCGTTGAGGACGAAATTCTTGATCTCGTCGGTGACATGCGGAATGACTTGCACGGTGGCGCCGAGATAGTCGCCGCGCCGCTCGCGCTCTATGATGTTCTTGTAAATCCGGCCGGTGGTGATGTTGTCCTGCTGATTGGCGGAGCGGCCTGTGAAGCGCTCGTAATGGCCAAGATCGAGATCGGTTTCCGCACCGTCGTCGGTGACGAAAACCTCGCCATGCTGATACGGCGACATCGTGCCCGGATCGACATTCAGGTAGGGATCGAGTTTTTTGATGCGTGCGCGATAGCCTCGCGCCTGCAGGAGAGCCCCAAGGGCCGCTGCGGCTATGCCTTTTCCAAGTGAGGAAACCACGCCGCCTGTGATGAATACATATCGCGCCATGGGAGTCATCGCTTAACGCGGCCGGATTGATTCCGCCAGAGAAAAAACCACCGCGAAGGCTTTTTCCCAAGAAGGCGCTCGGGTCGTGAACAGGGCAAAACAAAAGGGCCGGCTGAGCCGGCCCTTTCGGCAGAATGATGGAAACGTCAGATGATAACGACCTTGGTGCCGACCCTGACGCGGCTGTAGAGGTCCATGACGTGCTCGTTGATCATGCGGAAGCAGCCATTCGAGGCGCTGGTTCCGATCGACTGCGGCGCGATGGTGCCGTGGATGCGCAGATGCGTGTCCTTCTTGCCGTCATAGAGATAGATAGCGCGTGCGCCGAGCGGATTCTGACCACCGCCAGGCATGCCGTCCTTGTACTGGCCGTAATGCTTCGGCTCGCGCTTCTGCATGTCCAGCGTCGGGATCCAGCGCGGCCATTCCTGCTTGTCGCCGACCGCAACCGTGCCCTTGAACTGCAGGCCTTCGCGGCCGACCGCAATGGCATAGCGGCGCGCGGTCGAGGACGATTCGACGAGGTAGAGGCGCCGCGCGCTGGTGTCGATGACGATGGTGCCGGCATCGTAACCGGTAAACTCCACGTCCTGCGGCACGAATTCCGGCTTCACCTTGAACTGCTTCTTGGCTTCCTTCTTGGCGAGAGCCTGGTCGAGAGCCCGTGTCTCGGGAAGATATGAGATCGACGACCCGGACGAGGTGCCGCCGAAGAGACCGGCGAACAGACCGCCGCTGCTCGGCTGCTTCTGGCCGATGACCTCGCTGCGCAGCTCGCCATTATTGCCGGTCAAGGCGACGTTCATCGCCTCCGCGGGAAGCGGCTCGGCCGACTGGATCGGCGCGATCGATTCGATTGGCTCGACGATCTTGGCAGCCTGCTTCTTGGCCGGCTTGGCATCGGCCACCTCGGTCGCCTGCGCGTTCTTGCCCCTCTTGGCCAGGAACGCCTGCCGTTCCGCGTCGGCCTTGGCCTTGGCCGCCTCGCGCATCGCCAGTTTCCTGGCTTCGAGCGCCTTGGCTTTGGCGGCTTCCTTGTCGGCAACGATCTTGGCCTCGATCTTCTTGATCTGGGCGAGGTCGTCCGGCGTCGGGTTTTTCTTCTTCTTGAGAAGCTTCAACTGCGTCGCATCACTTTTGACGGCGACGTTGATGGCGGAGGTTGTTTCAACCGAAGGCTGTGCGGCCATATTGGCCGGAACGCCAGCGAAAGCGGGGGAACTCATGCCGAGTGCGGCGCAAAGTCCCAGGAAAATGAAGCTGCGAAGCTGCATGGCGAAGATCCGATCGTTCTATGCTTGTTGCCCACGGCGTCGCCCAGCGCCCCCCAAGGGCGCCGGAAATGCCGCGCGCAATCTATAGTCGAATAAGCGCGGGGGCCTCAAGCGTGAGGTCGTGCCTCACCCAGTCGAATCTTTGTGATCCTGCTGCATTTGCCGCGACTGTGTTCAAACGAGCACATATCGCGGCTTCAGGCGCCGAAGACTACTGGTTCGGGACCTGCGGAGTCGCCGGCGCGGCAGGAGCGGCGCCATTGGTTGCCGGCGGCGCCGAACCAGCGGCAGGCGCCATGGCCGGGGCAGTCGCCGGAGCCGCAGCGTCGTTGCCGGATGGCGGCGTCGGCTTGGCGTTACCGGCAGGCGCCGGGGTGGTCGTGCCGGGCAATTGGTTGAGCACGCCCTTGCCGGCACCATCCGATGTCGCCGGCACTCGGTCGAGGATGTCGATCGGCTTCTCGCCGTAGCGGGCAACGATCGACAGTGTCAGCGACGTGGCGAAGAAGGCAGCCGCCAGGATCGCCGTCGCACGCGTCAGCGCATTGGCTGCGCCGCGCGCGGTCATGAAGCCGGATCCGCCACCGATGCCGAGGCCGCCGCCTTCGGAACGCTGCAGCAGCACTACGCCGACAAGGGCGAGCACGACCATGAGATGGATGACGATCAGTACGGTTTCCATAGTTTATCCTGGCAAGGCCTTGCCCGGCCGCGGACACGACCGGTGAATTGGAGGCGGCTCAATACAATGCTTTGACGGCATTTCCAAGCCCGTGGCCGGAATATGGGAAGCAACCCGCCCTTTGCAACGATTTCCGGCGCCGGAAGCCCCGTCCGGCGTGGCAAATGTCTTCAAGCAATATTGCGATAAGCCTCGGCGATGGCGAGAAAATCAGCCGCTTTCAGGCTGGCGCCGCCGACAAGGGCGCCGTCGACATTCCTGACGCCGAGCAGTTCGACCGCGTTGGAGGGCTTGACCGAGCCGCCATAGAGAATGCGCACCTTCGCCGCAACGCTGCCGAGCTTTTCCGACAGCTTTTCGCGGATATGTGCGTGTGCTTCAGCCACATCGGCGGCGGTCGGCGTCAGGCCGGTGCCGATCGCCCATACCGGCTCATAGGCAATGATGGTGTTGGACGGGGTAGCGCTTGGCGGCACCGAGCCGTCGACCTGCCGCGACAGCACGTCGAGCGTCGCGCCCGATTCACGCTGCTGCAGCGTCTCGCCAATGCAAATGATGGCCACAAGCCCGGCGCGCCAGGCGGCGGAGGCCTTGGCCTGGACCGTCGCGTCATCCTCGCCGCGTTGCTCGCGGCATTCCGAATGGCCGACGATGACATGGCTGGCGCCGGCATCCTTGAGCATTTCCGCCGAGATGCAGCCGGTGTAGGCGCCGCTCTCCTTGGTGTGGCAATCCTCGCCGCCGGCATGCACCGGCGTGCGCGACAGGATCTCCGCGGCGTGGGCAAGCAGGGTCGCGGGAACGCAAACCAGCGCCTCGGTCTCCGCATCGAGCCCGCTCATGAAACCGTTGCCGATCATCCTGAGCTCGTTGAGGGAGGCACTGGTGCCGTTCATTTTCCAGTTGCCGGCGACGAGCGGGCGAATTCCTGGTGTCATGGGTTTGCTTCTCCGGGCAATATCGGGCTCTGGACCTCACTACCAAAATCAGGCCACAAAGCAATCGACAGTGGACCGGAAGGGCGCTATTGCGCTTGTTTCAGACTCGGCGCATGCGAAAATGCGCATAAATCGGAAGTAAAAATGCTTGGTATATTGAGAAGCGCGGCAGGCACCTGGGTCGCGAAGGGGCTGTTGGTGTTGCTGGTGCTCAGCTTTTTGGTCTGGGGCATTTCCGGACGGCTGATGGGCGGTTTCGCCGGCCATGATTCGGTTATAACCGCTGGCGGCACCAAAGTGTCGATCAACGAATACCGTCTCGCCTATGATCGCCAGCTCGCCGTCATGTCGCAGCAGTTCGGCCAGCGTCTCAGCCACGAACAGGCAAAGGCGCTCGGCGTCGACAACCAGGTGCTGGCTCAGCTCGTTTCGGGCGCCGTTCTCGACGAACAGGCACGCAAACTGGGCCTCGGACTTTCCAAGGATCGGCTGGCCGAGCTGACGCGCGAAGACCCGGCATTCAAGGGCCCAGGCGGCCAGTTCGACCGCAAAACATTCGAATACATGCTGCGGCAGGTTGGCATGCGGCCCGAGGACTATCTGAAGAACCGTGCCCAGGTGGCGGTGCGCCAGCAGATCGTCGAAGCGGTCTCGGATGGCCTCAAGGCTCCGGACACTTTCTTCAAGGCGGTTGCGCTTTATCGCGGCGAAGACCGCACCATCGACTATTTGACCCTGCCCAAGGCACTGGTGGAGCCGATCCAGGCGCCTTCCGACAGCGTGCTTTCAGCCTATTTCGAAGCCAACAAGAAGACATACGCCGCGCCTGAATACCGCAAATTCTCCTATGTCCGCCTCGAACCGGTCGACATCATGGACACGACCGCCGTCACCGACAGCCAGGTCAGCGACGACTACAACAAGAACAAGGCGCGCTACACCACGCCGGAACTGCGCACCATCGAGCAGCTTGTGTTCAAGACGCCGGATGCGGCCAAGGCCGCGTTCGATTCGCTCAAGGCCGGCGCCACCTTCGACAAGCTCGTCACGGCGGAAGGCAAGACCCCGGCCGATACGCTGCTCGGCACGCTGGCCAAGGACAAGATCGCCGACAAGGCTGTCGCCGACGCGGCCTTCGCGCTCAATGCCAACGAAGTCAGTCAGGTCGTGCAGGGCGCCTTCGGCCCGGTGCTGCTGCGCGTCACCGAAATCAAGCCCGAGGTGGTGAAGCCGCTGACCGAGGTGTCCGACCAGATACGCAAGGACCTGGCGCTGGGCGAGGCAAGCCGCATCCTTCTGGACGTGCGTGACAGCTATGAAGATACCCGCGCCGCCGGCAGTTCGCTGGCCGACGCCGCCACCAAGCTGAAGCTGAAGCTCATCACCATCGACGCCATCGATCGCAGCGGATTGCGGCCTGACGCGAGCATCGTCAAGGACCTGCCGCAATCGCCGGAACTGATCAAGGCTGTCTTCGATGCCGAACCCGGCACGGAGAACGAAGCTTTGACCACGGCAGACAATGGTTTTGTCTTCTACGAAGTGGCTTCCGTCACGCCGGCTCGCGACCGCACGCTGGACGAGGTCCATCAGAAAGCCGTCGCCGACTGGACGGCAGCTGAGACCACCAAGCGGCTCGCCGCCAAGGCTGACGAGCTCGAAAAGCGGCTCAAGGCCGGTGCCACGCTCGACGTTATTGCCAGTGAGCTCAAGCTGGAGAAGCAGACCAAGCGCGGCGTCAAGCGCGAGGCCGACGATGTCGATTTCGGCAAGGAGGGTGCGGCGGCGATGTTCGGCGTCGGCGAAGGCGGCACCGGCCTGATCCCCTCGCCCACCGGCGACGGTCAGATCCTGTACAAGGTCGCCGAAGTGTTCGAGCCCGCCGGGGCCGATGCCAGCTCGGTGCCGGACGATGCGCAGAAATCCTTCACCTCCGGCATGTCGGATGACCTGCTCGATCAGCTGGTGGCGCAGTTGCAGACGCAGTACGACGTTCGCATCGATCAGGCCGCCGTTGCCCAAGCCTCGACAAGATGAGCGCGCTGAAAACCCATATCGCCAAGGTCGCGACCGGCAGCGCGCTTTCCTTCGAGGAAGCGCGCGAGGCCTTCGACATCATCATGTCGGGTGACGCCACGCCCGGCCAGATCGGCGGCTTCCTGATGGCGCTGCGCGTGCGCGGCGAGACGGTGAGCGAGCTTTCCGCCGCCGTCGCCACCATGCGCGCCAGGATGCTGCGTGTCGACGCACCGGACGGCGCCATCGACATCGTCGGCACGGGCGGCGACAATTCCCACAGTGTCAACATTTCGACGGCATCGGCCTTCGTCATCGCCGGCAGCGGCGTGCCCGTCGCCAAGCATGGCAATCGCGGTCTGTCCTCGCTGACAGGGTCCGCCGACGTGCTGATTGCGCTTGGCGTCAAGATCGACATCTCGCCCGAATTCATCGGCCGTTGCATCCATGAAGCGGGCGTCGGCTTCATGTTCGCGCCCGCGCACCACCCGGCAATGAAGTATGTAGGGCCGACCCGAGTCGAGCTCGGCACCCGCACCATCTTCAACCTGCTCGGGCCTCTCATCAATCCGGCTGGCGTCAAACGGCAGATGGTCGGCGTGTTCCTGCCGGAATGGATTCTGCCGGTGGCCGAGACGCTGAAGGCGCTGGGCGCCGAGCATGCCTGGGTTGCCCATGGCGACGGCTATGACGAGATCACCACCACCGGCGAGACGCAGGTCGCCGAACTGATCGGCGGCGAGATCCGCAGCTTCACGCTAACCCCTGAAGCGGTTGGGCTGGCGCGCCATACCAAGGATGAATTGCGCGGCGGCGACGCGGCCTACAACGCCACGGCATTGCGCGATATGCTGGGCGGTGCTGCCGGCGCCTATCGAGACACCGTGCTGATGAATGCCGGCGCCGGCCTGGTCGTTGCGGGCAAAGCGACGACGCTTGGTGACGGCATCGCGTTCGCCGCGCAAGCCATCGACAGCGGCCGGGCCCTGCAAGTGCTCGACAGGCTGGTCGAGATTTCGAACGGATAAAACGTGTCTGATATTCTTCGCAAGATCGAGGCCTACAAGCGCGACGAGATCGCGGCGGCAAAGGCACGTGTACCGCTGGTCGAAATCAAGGCGCGGGCAAAAGATGCCGACGCACCGCGCGGCTTCCTTGCCGCGCTTGAGGCAAAGCGCAGATCCGGCGCCTTTGCGCTGATCGCCGAAATCAAGAAGGCGAGCCCTTCCAAGGGGTTGATCCGGGCCGATTTCGATCCGCCAGCATTGGCGCAGGCCTATGAGAAAGGCGGCGCCGCCTGTCTTTCGGTGCTGACCGACGCGCCGTCTTTCCAGGGCGCGCCGGAGTTTCTCACCAAGGCGCGAGCCGCCGTCGCCCTGCCCGCACTGCGCAAGGATTTCCTGTTCGATCCGTATCAGGTCTACGAAGCCCGCGCCTGGGGCGCTGATGCCATCCTGATCATCATGGCGAGCGTTAATGACGCCCTGGCGAGCGAGCTTGAGACAACGGCATTCGAACTCGGCATGGATGCGCTGATCGAGGTGCATGACGAGGCCGAGACGCTGCGCGCGGTAAAACTGTCATCGCAGTTGATCGGCATCAACAACCGCAATCTGAGAACATTCGAAACCAGCCTTAAAACGTCGGAGCGGCTGGCGCCTATGGTACCGGGCGGCCGCCTGCTGGTCAGCGAGAGCGGTATTTTCAGCCATGACGACTGCCTCAGGATGCAGAAGACCGGCATCGACACCTTCCTCGTCGGCGAGAGCCTGATGCGGCAACAGGATGTCACCGCGGCCACGCGCCTGCTGCTGACGGGCAAGGCAGCGGATGCATCGGCCCGAAAATCGGAATCGATTTTCGGAGAGCACGATGCATAGATTCCAAGTGATAGAGCGTACTTTGTGCGTCCGAATGGACGCACGTCGCTCTATGGTGGTCTGACGATGACATCGGCCCTCACCCATCTTGGCGCCCAGGGCGAGGCCAACATGGTCGATGTCGGCGACAAGGCAGAGACGACGCGTACGGCGATCGCCGAAGGCTTTGTCGCGATGCAGCCCGAGACCCTGACCATGATTCTCGCTGGCAACGCCAAGAAGGGCGATGTGCTCGGCACCGCGCGCATCGCCGGCATCATGGCGGCAAAGAAGACCCATGAACTGATCCCGCTCTGCCATCCGCTGCTGCTGACCAAGGTTTCCGTCGACATCGAGCCCGACCATGCTTTGCCGGGACTGAAGGTCACCGCACTCGCCCGCGTCACCGGCAAGACGGGCGTCGAGATGGAAGCGCTGACGGCCGCCTCCGTCGCTTGCCTGACCATCTACGACATGGCCAAGGCGGTGGATCGCGCCATGGTCATCTCCGGCATCCGGCTGGTCGAAAAGACTGGCGGCAAGTCAAGCGACTATAAGGCCGGCGACCACAAGGCGAGTTCCTAATGGCGCTGGTTCCGGTCGCCGAGGCGCTCGAGCGCCTGCTCGAAGGCGCTGCGCCGCTGGCCGGCGAAAGCGTTCCGCTCCTCGAGGCCGCGGATCGTGTGCTGGCGGAACCGGTCATTGCGCTGCGCACCCAGCCGCCCTTCAATGCTTCCGCCATGGACGGCTATGCGGCGCGTGCCGCCGATGTGGCGTCGGTGCCATCGAGACTTTCTGTGATCGGCATGGCCCCAGCCGGGCGTGGGTTTGACGGCGTGGTCGGCAAGGCACAGGCGGTGCGCATCTTCACCGGCGCGCCGCTTCCCGAAGGCGCCGACACCATCGTCATCCAGGAAAATGTCAGGGATCTCGGCGGCGGCGACATCGGAGTAACCGAACCGACCGCTGAAGGACGCAACATCCGCCGCATCGGGCTCGATTTTTCAAAGGGCGACGTGCTGCTGGAAAAAGGCCGCGTGCTCGACCCGGCGGCGCTGTCGCTGGCGGCATCGGCCAACCACCCCCGGGTCGGCGTGGTAAAACGGCCGCTGGTCGCCATCATCGCCACCGGCGACGAATTGTTGCCGCCCGGCAGCGAACTCGGGCCGGACCAAATCATCTCGTCCAATGCCTATGGCGTTGCCGCCGCCGCACAGTCCGTCGGCGCCCGCGCGCTCGATCTCGGCATTGCCGCCGATCGCAAGGATGTGATCGCCGCGCTGGTCAGACAAGCGGTCGCGGCCGGCGCCGATGTCATCGTGACGCTTGGTGGCGCCTCGGTCGGCGACCACGACCTGATCCACGATGTGCTGACCGGCGAAGGCATGACGCTCGGCTTCTGGAAGATCGCCATGCGCCCCGGCAAGCCGCTGATGTTCGGCCGCCTCGGCGATATCAGGTGCATTGGCCTGCCCGGCAACCCGGTGGCAAGCCTGGTCTGCTCGCAGCTGTTCCTGAAGCCGCTGCTGGCGCGGCTCGGCGGCCGCGACCATCGCCAGGACATACGCTCGGTGCGATTGGGCGCCGCAATGCCGGCCAATGACCTGCGCCAGGATTATGTGCGGGCCGTGGTCAGGGAAGATGACGGCGCGCTGGTGGCGACGCCGTTCGGCATCCAGGATTCCTCGATGCTGAGAATGCTGGCCGACGCCAACGGGCTGATCGTGCGGGCGCCCTTTGCCCCCGCAGCAGCCGCAGGCGGGGCTTGCAGCGTGCTGATGCTGCGCTGAGGAACCCCAGACAAGCCCTTCATAACAGACGAGAAAATGATCTCGGCTCTATTCCGAGATCAGGGTCCGGGTTAGCGGATGCGCCGGATCGGCAAGGCCGTCGACAATGTCGTAATGATGCCGGTCGGGCTCGACCACGGTGCTGGTGATGGCGCCAAGGCCGGTCCAGATGTTGGCAAGCAGAGCATTCTGGCGCAGGAATTCGGCGCGCTCGCCGCCACCGGCCCAGCAGGTGATGCGGGCACCATCCATGGGCCGCAGCAGCGCCGGGCTTTCCGTCAGCGCCTCGTGCTCGTCGATAGCCAGCGCCGCGTTCATGCCGGTGCGCATGAGCGGACGCAGGTCATGCAGGCCCGAAATCGAAACGACATGACGTATGCGCCGCGCCACATCGGCCGCCAGGGGCGTTGATAGGGTCACCATGCGGCTGGCGAGATGGCCGCCGGCCGAATGCCCGGTCAGCATCAGCGGTCCCCCGACCATTGCCGCTGCCTTGCCGATCGCCGTGCCGATTTCGCTGACGATGCCGGCGATGCGTATGTCCGGGCACAGCGTGTAGGAGGGCATCGCAACGGCGAAGCCGCTGCCGACCGCGCCATTGGCGAGGTGCGACCACGTGCTCTTGTCGGACTCCAGCCAGTAACCGCCATGGATGAACACCACGAGCCCCTTGGGAGCGGCTTTGGGAAGGAAAATATCCAACCGATTGCGCGGTCCGTCACCATAGGCGATGTCGAGCCGTGCCCGGCCCTCTGCCGAAAGCGCATTGCGAAACGCTTGCGCGGGTTCCGCCCACGCTGCCGGCCAGCGATCGCTGCCGGCAATGTTCGCGCCGTTGGCATAGGCGCTGTCCCAATCGGCAATGTGACGTTCGAACATCGGCACCCTCCCCCGGAATGGCTCGTTTCTGCGCTAGCAATGGCCACCGCCATGCCATGCGTCAATGCTCCAGACCAAAAACATTTTAGGCTTGAAACAAATTTCGACTGGTGCGATCCTGCCCTGACGAACAGCCGACAATGGGAGGTCTGCTGTGCTGCCCAAAACCTGCAGATGTGCACTCTTCTGGTGGCATCCCGAGCAGGGGCAACGGCGGCACGAAGCCTCCTCAAAAGCAGGACCTTTAGATCCACCACATCCGGCCAGGCGCCTCGCGCACTGGCCGTCCAGCAGATGGGATAGCGGCGACATGCTTGGGCCTTCAGCGCATATCGACACGTTCACGCGCGATCACCTGCCGCCGCCGGAGCAATGGCCCGATATCCTGCTCGATGGCTTTGACTATCCCGAACGCCTCAACGCCGGCGTCGAACTGACCGACAGGCTGGTCGAGAAAGGCCTGGGCGACCATACCGCGCTGATCGGCAATGGCCGCCGCCGCACCTACAAGGAACTGTCCGACTGGACGAACAGGCTGGCCCACGCGCTGGTCGAGAATTATGGCGTCAAGCCGGGCAACCGGGTGCTGATCCGTTCGGCCAACAACCCCGCAATGGTCGCCTGCTGGCTGGCTGCCACCAAGGTCGGCGCCGTGGTCGTCAACACCATGCCGATGCTGCGCGCCGGCGAACTCGCCAAGATCGTCGACAAGGCGGAAATCACGGTCGCGCTCTGCGACACCAGGTTGATGGACGAGATGACCGCCTGCGCCAAGGACAGCGCATTCCTCAAGCAGGTCATCGGCTTCGACGGCACCGCCAACCACGATGCCGAACTGGATCGTGCCGCGCTCGACAAGCCGGTGACACTCACTGCCGTCAACACAGGCCGCGACGATGTCGCGCTGCTCGGCTTCACCTCGGGTACGACAGGCGTGCCGAAGGCGACGATGCATTTCCACCGCGACCTCCTGATCATCGCCGACGCCTATGCCCGCGAAATCCTCCAGGTGACGCCGGACGACATCTTTGTCGGCTCGCCGCCGCTGGCCTTCACCTTCGGCCTTGGCGGGCTCGCCATCTTCCCGCTGCGCTTCGGTGCGGCGGCAACGCTGCTGGAGCAGGCGACGCCGCCCAACATGATCCACATCATCGAAACCTACAAAGCGACGATCTCCTTCACCGCGCCGACCGCCTACCGCGCCATGCTGAAGGCCATGGATGAAGGAGCCGACCTGTCATCGCTGCGCGTCGCCGTTTCGGCCGGCGAAACCTTGCCCGCTCCGGTTTTCGAGGAGTGGACGCAAAAGACCGGCAAGCCGATCCTCGACGGCATCGGCGCCACCGAAATGCTGCACATCTTCATCTCCAACCGCTTTGACGACATGAAGCCCGCGTCGACCGGCAAGCCGGTGGGCGGCTATGAGGCGCGCATCGTCGATGACGAGATGCGCGAGGTGCCGCGCGGCACAACCGGCAGGCTGGCGGTGCGCGGCCCGACCGGCTGCCGCTACATGGCCGACAACAGGCAGAAGGAATACGTCCGCGACGGCTGGAACCTCACCGGCGACACCTTCACGCAGGACGAAGACGGGTTCTTCCATTTCGCCGCGCGCTCCGACGACATGATCGTCAGCGCCGGCTACAACATCGCCGGCCCCGAGGTCGAGGCAGCACTGCTGTCGCATCCCGACGTCGCCGAATGCGCGGTGATCGGCGCAGACGATGCCGAACGCGGCCAGATCGTCGAGGCGCATGTCGTGCTGGCGCAGGGCGTGGCGCCTGACGCGTTGACCACCAAGCGCCTGCAGGACCACGTCAAGGCAACGATCGCGCCCTACAAATACCCGCGATCGGTGAAATTCATCGCCGCTCTGCCCAAGACCCAGACCGGCAAGATCCAGCGCTTCCGGCTGCGCACGGAGAAAATCAATTGAGCGAGCCATACGATCCGGCGTCCGAAGGCGCACAGATGTCGTTCAAGGAGCGCATGTCCTACAGCGACTACCTGCACCTTGAGAAAGTGCTGGAGGCCCAGACGCCGCTGTCGTCGGCGCACGACGAGATGCTGTTCATTATCCAGCATCAAACCTCCGAACTGTGGATGAAGCTCGCTTTGCACGAGATTGGCGCTGCGATCCGTTCTATCCGCGCCGACCGGCTCGAGCCGAGCTTCAAGATGCTGTCGCGCGTCGCCCGCATCTTCGAGCAGTTGAACAACGCCTGGGACGTGCTGCGGACGATGACCCCCAGCGAATACACCGAGTTCCGCGACGCGCTCGGCCAGTCCTCGGGTTTTCAGTCCTGGCAGTATCGCGCCATCGAGTTCATGGCCGGCAACCGCAACCTCGCCATGCTCGGGCCGCACAAGCACCGGCCTGACCTCAGCGGAAAGCTGGAGGCGATCCTGGCCGAGCCATCGCTCTACGACGAAGCGCTGCTGCTTCTGGCGCGCAACGGATTCGACATCGGCACTGATGCCAGGCGCACGGACTGGCGTGAAACGCGAACCGAAAATGAAGAGGTTCTGGTCGCCTGGCAGACCATTTACCGTGATCCGCAGCGTTACTGGATGTTCTACGAACTGGCCGAGAAGCTGGTCGACTTCGAGGACTATTTCCGCCGGTGGCGCTTCAACCACGTCACCACGGTCGAGCGCATCATCGGCCTGAAACGCGGCACCGGCGGCACGTCGGGTGCTTCGTATCTCAAGAAGATGCTCGAGGTCGTGCTGTTCCCGGAGTTGTGGACGGTCCGCACCCGGCTCTGACATCATCGAAATGAAAACAAGCTCACTGAGGGGACGCTCTGTGGCGGAAAACCTTCGCGAACAACCGAGGACTGACCATGGGTGGAATTCCTGATCTCGCTGCAATCGAAGCGATGGATGCCACGGATCCGCTGCGTGCCATGCGCCATCGTTTCATTCTGCCGGAAGGCGTGATCTATCTCGACGGCAATTCACTTGGGGCAGCGTCTCATGCCGTTTTTGGCGAGCTGCAGCAGGCGGCGACCCAGGAATGGGCCCAGGGTCTCATCCGGGCCTGGAATACAGCCGGATGGTTCGAGATGCCGATCGAACTCGGTGACCAGCTCGGGCGCCTGATAGGAGCCGGGGCCGGCCAGACCGTCGTCTGCGACACGACGTCGACCAACATCTACAAGGTGTTGCATGCGGCGCTGGAGATGCGGCCCGGCCGGTTGGCCATCGTCGCCGAGGGCGACAGTTTTCCCACCGACCTGTACATCGCCGAAGGCGTGGCCTCGACCCGGGATGGCGTCCTGCTGCGCCTCGCGGGCGTCGACGCGCCAACCATCGAAGAACTGATCGACGAAAGCGTCGCGGTGGTGCTGGTCAACCACGTCAATTACAAATCGGGTGAACTGCGCGACATGGCGGCGCTGACGCGTAAGGCTCATGCGGCCGGAGCGCTGGTCGTCTGGGATCTATGCCACACCGCCGGCGCTCTGCCGGTCGAGCTCGATCACGCAAATGCCGACTTCGCCATCGGCTGCACCTACAAGTACCTCAACGGCGGTCCGGGCGCGCCGGCCTTCATCTATGCCGCCCGGCGCCACCACGGCGAGATCAGCCAGCCACTCAGCGGCTGGTGGGGGCATGCGCGGCCCTTTGCCTTCGAACAGGGTTACGTGGCCGGCACCGGTATCCGCCGCTTTCTGTGCGGCACGCAGCCGGTCCTGTCGATGCGGGCGCTCAAGGGTGCGCTTGCCATCTGGAACGACGTCGACATGGCGGCATTGCGAAAGAAAAGCGTCGCGCTGACCGAACTGTTCATCCAGCTCGTCGAAGCAAAGTGCGGCGCCTATGGTCTCACGCTGGAGACCACCCGCGACACGACCAGCCGCGGCAGCCAGGTGTCGTTCCTTCACGATCATGGCTATCAAATCATGCGGGCGCTGATCGAGCGTGGCGTGATCGGTGATTTCCGCGCGCCATCGACCATCCGTTTCGGCTTCACGCCGCTCTATGTCGGCTACAAGGATGTGTGGCTGGCGGTCGAGGTGCTGGAAGACATTCTGCGCACGGGTGCATGGAAGGACCAGCGTTTCGCCGTCAAGGAGGCCGTTACCTAACGCAGCCGTCTCGACGATCTGTTGTCATAGACTCTCCCCTTGGTCGGATGACGAAGAGACGAATTTCCAGCTCGCACATGCGTTCGTTGCTGGTGGCCAGTGCAGGCTACAATAATTAACCAAGGTTGGCGTTTTGGCTTCGTTTCGTTCACGGCAAACGAAAGCTGGAAAGCCCACCGTCGAGGGGCCTGTCGGCAGCCATGCCAGGCCTGATCTCGGGATGGGCCACAGGCTATTAACCATAACAATTTCAATGTCGGAAAGCGCACTGCGACGGCATGCAGGCGTCGACGAGATCCGCTTGCAACCGCGGAATAATTTCCGCCACCTTAACAAATTCATTAAACTTTAAACGGTTGCAGAACACAACTGGAACAGATAGTGTTTGTTCTGGGTTTGTTTTTCTGATTCTGGTTTCAGGTACCCTGGGGGCCGCCATGCTGACGCGCAAGCAACACGAACTGCTGATGTTCATCCATGAACGCCTGAAGGAAAGCGGCATTCCGCCATCCTTCGATGAGATGAAGGAGGCGCTCGATCTTGCCTCCAAATCCGGGATTCACCGGCTGATTACGGCACTGGAGGAGCGCGGCTTCATTCGCCGGCTGCCCAACCGGGCACGCGCGCTGGAAGTGCTGCGGCTGCCGGATTCGATCGCGCCCGGCCTCAACGCGGCAAAAAAATTCTCGCCAAGCGTCATCCAGGGCAGTCTTGGTCAAGGCGGCCTTGGCCGGCAGATCAAGCCGGCGCTTTCGCGGATGTCTTCGGCCGGCAATGACGACGACGTGGTCTCCGCGGTGTCGATCCCGGTGATGGGCCGCATCGCTGCCGGTGTGCCGATCGACGCCATTCAGCATCAGACGCATTCGATCTCGGTGCCGCCGGACATGATCATGGGCGGCGAGCACTATGCGCTGGAGGTCAAGGGCGACTCGATGATCGAGGCCGGCATTTTCGACGGCGACACCGTCATCATCCGCAATGCCGACACGGCGAGCCCCGGCGAAATCATCGTGGCGCTGGTCGATGAAGAGGAAGCGACGCTGAAGCGGTTCCGCCGCAAGGGCGCCTCGATTGCTCTCGAAGCCGCCAATCCGGCCTATGAAACCCGTATTTTCGGGCCGGACAGGGTCAAGGTGCAAGGCAAGCTCGTCGGCCTGATCCGCCGCTACTGAGGCAGCTGCGGTTTAACCACTGGCTTCTCGGGTCTCTTGAAGGGCGGCAGTCCCCTCGCCTCGCGTGAGAATTTGCGTTGTTCATGCCAAGGCCGGTAGGGCCTGTCCACCGCGAAGCTGACGGTTGCCGGCGCGGTCGCCGACTGGCGATCGAAGAAGACGGCAGCACTGCCTTTGCGAGCCAGTTGTCGCTTGGTGATGACGAGAACCAGCGGATCGTGACAAGCGTCATAGGCCGTCGCGTCATTGATTACGATCAGCCCGGCGAAGCCGCAGGCTTTCCACGTGTCCTTGCGATCCTCGACATAAGCAATGATCGCGCCGGACGTGTGCTTGGCGAGACAAACGCCTGACGTGCAATAGAACGGCGATCCCGGCGGCAGTTCCGGGGCATCCGCGATCTCGAATTGTGCGTCTCCTTGGGTGAAGACTTCCGGCACGACGATGGTTTCGGATGTCAGTGCGCGCTTCCAGTTGTCGACGGTGAATTCGTTCGGCCGTGCGCGGCTGACGGCGAACTCGCCGCCGCCGATCGGCAACGCAACCAGTCGAGCGTCCTCGGAGATCAGCACGTCGGGTGTGCGCGTATCCGAAACGGTCAGCAGGCCGGCAAGCGCGAAGGGAAGAGCGGCGAGCCGCAGCCATGTCGTCGCCATCGTCGCGATGACCAGGGCAATCGCCACCAGCAGGACAGACTGCTGCGAAATCAATCCGACTCCATCGACGGGCGAACGCTCGGAAATCCATCCGGACATGGCGATCATCGCGGTCAGGCCCTTGCCCATCACATAAAGGAATGGACCATCGGCGCCGAAGGGCATCGCCAGCGCACTGAGGACGGCGAAAGGCATGACAACTAGTGACACGATTGGCATGATGGCCAGATTGGCGAACAGGCTTAGCGGCGACACACGCTGAAAATGCCAGATAGCAAACAGCGCCGTGGCGCCGCCGGCGATGATGGATGTCATGGCCAAGCCGCCCGCCGCCAGCAGGAATTTTCGCGTCAGGAAGCCGGGCAAGGATCGCTTCGGCGGCGGCGGTCTGGTTTTCCCCGCGCGATGATCCGACCAGCCGGCATAGGCGCCGACAAGTGCTGCGGTTGCCGCGAAGGACATCTGGAAGCTCGGGCCGACCACCTCGTGCGGCGACACCACGATGACGGCGATCGCCGAGATCGCCAGATTGCGCATGGTGAGTGCCGCCCGATCGAACAGAACGGCAATCAGCATCACCGCCAGCATGATGAAGCTGCGCTCGGCGGCAACGACGACGCCAGAGATGATGAGATAGGCAGCGATCGAGAACAGTGCCGCGGCGGCGGCATATTTCTTGACCGGACGACGCGCGGAAAAGTCGGGAAACAAGGCGAAGGCGCCGCGCAGCAGACCCATGATGGTGCCGGCGACCAGCGCCATGTGCAGTCCTGAAATGGAGATGATGTGGTAGATGCCGGTACGCCGCATCGCTTCATTGATTTCATCGGGAATGCCGGCGCGCACGCCGACGATCAGCGCCGCGGCGATCTCACCTTCGGCGCCACCAATGCTGGCCCTGATGTGGTCGGCAATCGCTTCTCGGGCATTTTCTACGCTTGAGGAAAGGCGGGCCGATAGCGGCATGTCGCCGTCATCGGTGACGACAAGCTTTGGATTGCCGAGAAAGAACCCGCTGCCGCCGATGCCGGCGAAATAACTGTCAAAGGAGAAGTCGTAGCTTTCCGGCCGCACCGGACCGGTCGGCGGCAACAACTTGGCATATCCAATGATCAGGGATCCGGCTGTCATGTCTGCCGGGATCTTGCGTGCCGAAAGCCGCACCCGCTCCGGCATATAGCGCAATTTCGGCCTTGCGGTCGAAGTCACGTCGATGGTCAGCCGGATGCGGCCGCTCTCCATCTGGTCGATCGAGACGACTCGGCCGGTCACCTGCGTCGAGATTTCCGACCCCAGCATCTGCGTGCCCGCGCGCCACGTTTCGACCTTTGCGGCGAGTAGCCCGAGCGCACACAGCAGCGCGGCCATGAAGCACAGATGGGTCTTCGGCCATGAACGGGAGACCAGCGCACAGAGCGCCGCCAGGGCGACGACCGCGACGGGCTTGGCAAAGTCAGGCTCCGCCGTCAGCGAAAAATAGCCGATCGCTCCGATCGCCAGGCAGACCGGCACCAGCAGGAAGGCCACGCCTCGGTCGAGTTCCAGGCCCGCTGCTGTGGCTACGCTATGGCGCAAGCGAGGCAGCGAAATCCGGCCGATTTGCCGGCGCACGCGCACGATCCTGCCGGTTTCGGCAACTGGAACAGAGGCGCCGACATCCGCTTGTAACGGCGCTTTGCCGGGAGCCGGCACGAGGGGCGACGGCGGCGGCAGCGGGGCTGGCAGAGGCGCAAAAAGCGACCGTTCGCTGACGCCAATGACAGCGTCCTCGCCCTGATCCGAGCCCCAGCCTCGTCCAGCCATCGGGTCTGCCCCTTGCGCCCTCGACACCCTATGCTACATGAACGCCAACCGCGCGAAAGTCCGCGCGACAGCACCCGCTTCAGATGGTTTCCGAGAGTTCCATGTCCGACAAGGTCGTCACCCGTTTTGCCCCCTCGCCCACCGGCTACCTGCATATAGGCGGCGCGCGCACGGCGCTGTTCAACTGGCTGTATGCAAAGCACACCGATGGCACGATGCTGCTGCGCATCGAGGACACCGACCGCGAACGCTCCAACGAAGCCGCGACCGCTGCCATTCTCGACGGGCTTTCCTGGCTCGGCCTTACCTGGGACGACGAGCCGGTGTCGCAGTTCGAGCGTGCGCCGCGCCACCGCGAGGTGGCCGAGGAGCTCGTGCGCATGGGCAAGGCCTATTATTGCTACGCGACGCCGGCCGAGCTGGAGGCGATGCGCGAGGCCGCCAGAGCCAAGGGCCTGCCGCCCCGCTATGACGGCCGCTGGCGTGACCGCGACCCCTCAGAGGCTCCTGCAGGCGCCAAGGGCGCCATCCGCATCAAAGCGCCGACCGAGGGCGAGACCATCGTCCATGACCGCGTCCAGGGCGAGGTGCGCTTTCCCAACAAGGATCTCGACGACTTCATCATCCTGCGTTCGGACGGCAATCCGACCTACATGCATGCCGTCGTCGTCGACGATCATGACATGGGCGTCACCCACATCATCCGTGGCGACGACCATTTGACCAATGCCGCCCGTCAGACCGTGATCTATGACGCCATGGGCTGGGACGTGCCGTCCATGTCGCATATCCCGCTGATCCACGGCGCCGACGGTGCCAAGCTGTCGAAACGGCACGGCGCGCTTGGCGTCGAGGCCTATCGCGCCATGGGCTACCTGCCGGAGGCGCTGCTCAACTACCTGGCGCGTCTCGGCTGGAGCCATGGCGACGACGAGATCATGTCGATCACGGACATGATTTCCTGGTTCGACATCGGCGATGTCAACAAGGGCGCGGCCCGCTTCGATTTCGCCAAGCTGGAAGCCATCAACGGCGCGCATATGCGCCGCATGAGCGATGCCGAGCTGTTCGATATCTTCATCGCCACCCTGCCCTATCTGGAGGGTGGCCCGGCAATGGCCTCGCGCTTGAACGACGCCAACAAGGCGCAGTTGCTGGCAGCACTTCCGGGCCTGAAGGAGCGCGCCAAAACGCTGGTCGAACTCGTCGATGGCGCAGCCTTCCTGTTTGCCACGCGACCGCTGCCGATCGATGACAAGGCCGCCCTTCTGCTCAATGACGATGCCCGCAAGATCCTGCGCGGTGCTCACGAAGCTTTGAACGGGCTTACAGGTGACTGGACGGCCGCTGCAGCGGAGGCCGCGATCCGCGAGGTTGCACTCGCTGGTGGCCACAAGCTCGGCGCCGTGGCCCAGCCTTTGCGCGCCGCTTTGACCGGCAAGAGCACCTCGCCGGGTGTGTTCGATGTGCTCGCCGTGCTCGGCCGCGAGGAAAGCCTGGCGCGCATAACCGATCAAATCGATTAGGAGCAAACTGGCCCAAGAAGATTGGCATTGAAAGGCGGGTTTCGCAGTGCAACATTAGGCCTTGGCCCAATCTGGCACGCACCTCCTGAAATGCGGTGGCGAATACGCGCATTGCGGTGATTTCGAAGTGTCGCTTTGCAAGATTTTGCCTTTGCCGGCATGAGGAAACAACAAGGAGTTTGCAATGACCGAAGCTGCGAAAAAACTGGATTTGGGCGGCAAGACCCAGGAGGCCACGGCAACGCTTGAATTCGCCGGCAAGACTCACGAATTCAAGGTGCGAAGCGGTTCGGTCGGGCCTGATGTCATCGACATCGCCTCGCTCTACTCCACCACCGGCGCCTTCACCTACGATCCCGGCTTCACCTCGACGGCAAGCTGCGAATCCGAAATCACCTTCATCGACGGCGACGCCGGCATCCTGTTGCACCGCGGCTATCCGATCGACCAGTTGGCCGAACACGGCGACTTCCTCGAGGTCTGCTATCTCCTGCTCTACGGCGAATTGCCGACCAAGGCGCAGAAGGACGATTTCGATTATCGCGTGACGCGCCACACCATGGTGCATGAGCAGATGTCGCGCTTCTTCACCGGCTTCCGCCGTGACGCGCATCCGATGGCGGTGATGTGCGGCGTGGTCGGCGCGCTGTCGGCCTTCTACCATGACTCCACCGACATCTCCGACCCTTACCAGCGCATGGTCGCCTCCATGCGGCTGATCGCCAAGATGCCGACGATCGCGGCGATGGCCTATAAATACCACATCGGCCAGCCCTTCATTTACCCGAAGAACGAGCTGAATTTCGCTGCCAACTTCCTGCACATGTGCTTTGCCGTGCCGTGCGAGGAGTACAAGATCAATCCAGTGCTGGCGCGCGCCATGGAGCGCATCTTCATACTTCACGCCGATCACGAACAGAACGCCTCGACCTCGACCGTTCGTCTCGCCGGATCGTCGGGCGCCAACCCGTTCGCCTGTATCGCTGCCGGCATCGCATGCCTTTGGGGCCCGGCGCATGGTGGTGCAAACGAAGCGGCGCTCAACATGCTGGGCGAGATCGGCCATGTCGATCACATCCCGGAGTTCATCGCCCGCGCCAAGGACAAGGACGACCCGTTCCGGCTGATGGGCTTTGGCCACCGTGTCTACAAGAACTACGATCCGCGCGCCAAGATCATGCAGAAGACCGCGCACGAGGTTCTGGGCGAGCTTGGCATCAAGGACGATCCGCTGCTCGACATCGCCATGGAACTGGAAAAGATCGCGCTGACAGATTCCTATTTCATCGAGAAGAAGCTCTACCCGAACGTCGACTTCTATTCCGGCATCACGCTGAAGGCGCTGGGCTTCCCCACCACCATGTTCACCGTGCTGTTCGCGGTCGCCCGCACCGTCGGCTGGATCGCGCAGTGGAAGGAGATGATCGAGGACCCACGCCAGAAGATCGGCCGCCCGCGCCAGCTCTATACCGGTGCGCCGGAGCGTGACTATGTGCCGATCGCAAAGCGGTGATCGAGGCTTTCTGGATTGAAGAAGGCGCCCGTCAGGGCGCCTTTTTTATGTGACGCAGCACAACGCCCGCCGCGATCTCGCCTGAAGGCTTGTTGGTCGCCATGCGCCGCGCGATCTCGGCGAAGCCCTGCTTCTGCCAGGCGCGCATCCCACTGTCTGCAAACAGCGCTTCCAATTGCCGGGCCAGATTGTTCGGCTTGACATACTCATTGTAGAATTCCGGAACTAAGGCTCGATCCGAGATCAGATTGGGCAGCAGCGCCGACCAGACGGACAGCAGGTAAGGCGCCACGACTCGGGCGACGGGATCGAGCCTGTAGCAGGAGACCATCGGCACGCCGGCCAGCGCCAGCTCCAGCGATACTGTCCCGGACGCGATCAGCGCGGCATCGGCTTTGCCGAAGGCCTGCCATTTGCGCTGGGAATCGACGATGACCTCAGGCTTCTCATCCCAGCGGTTGACCGAGGATTTGACCAGGTCGGCGACATGCGGAACCGTCGGCAGCAGCAGGCGCAGGCGATGTCCACGCGCGCGCAGCATCGACACCGTCTCGCCGAACGGGTCGAGCAGGCGCCGCACCTCACCGCGCCGCGAACCGGGCAGGACAAGCAGGGTCTTGACGCGATCAGGAGAAAGGTCGCGCGGCAGGTCCTGCGCCTTGGCCGCGGCGAGCACGCCAGCATCATGGGTCAGGCGATGCCCGACATAGGTGCCCGGTGGGCCGCCCAGCCGCTCGAGCTCCTTCACCTCGAACGGCAGGATGCAGAGGATATGGTCGACATAGGGCTTCATCGCCACCGCCCGGCCCGGCCGCCACGCCCAGACGCTCGGGCAGACATAGTGGATGATCGGGATCGATGGATTGGCCGCCCGCACCTTTTTGGCGACGCGCAGCGAAAAGTCCGGGCTGTCGATGGTGACGAGGCAGTCCGGCCTTTCGTCCGCAACGGTCCTGGCCAGCTGACTGATCCGCCGCATCAGGCGCGGCAGGTCGCGCAAGATGGCGCTGAACCCCATCAGGGCGATCTCGCCGGCATCGAATGGCGATGCCAGTCCCAGCGCCTGCAAATGGCGGCCGCCGAGTCCGACGAGTTGCACCTCGCGCCCGGTAGCCTGCTTGAGCGAACGCACGATGTCGGCGCCGAGCAGATCGCCAGACTCCTCTCCGGCAACGATCGCGACCTTCAATGCCCTGTCAGCCATTGTGTGGCTCCGTCGCGGCAGGCAGACCAATGACGAACAGACCGAGTGCGTTGGCGCGCGCGATGGTTTCGGGGCCTTCGAGAATCAGCGAACGTCCCGCCTCGACGGCAATGCCGGCAAGCCCGGCCGCATGCACGGCTTCGACCGTTTGCGGGCCAATGGAAGGAAGATCCGCGCGCAGTTCCTGACCAGGCTTGGCGCACTTGACCAGAACGCCGCGGGTCTTCCCCGCAATGCGGCCATGGCCGCGCAGCAGCTTCGCACGGTCGAGCAGTCCGGCCGTCCCCTCGATGCCTTCCAGCGCGATCGTTCGACCGCCGACCGCAATCGCCGCCTGGCCGATATCCAGCGCGCCGATGGCCTTTGCCGCTGCAAGGCCTGCCTCGATGTCGCGCCAGTCCGATTTCCGTGGGATGGCTTTGGTCAGGACGCCTTCGGTGGCGACAAGGTTCGGCACGATTTCGTGGGCGCCGACGACCTTTATTCCACGCGCTTCGAGACCTCGCGCCAGGACCTTCAGCAGGCCATCGTCGCCACGCGCCAGCGCCGCGACAACAACCGGTATCACTGCGAGCAGGCTGAGACTTGGACGGAGCTGCGTCAGTCTTGGCCGGCGCTTGATCTCGCCGGCAAGCACCAGATGGGTGATCCGGTGCCGCCTCAGCAACCGTATCAGCGAGCCGATACCTTCCAGGGCGAGGCTTTCATGCTCATACCGGGAGAGCTCCGCCATCCGGTCGGCCTCGCCTTCCATCACGATGACGAAGGGCGGATAGCCTTGTTCAGCCGAACCGGCCGCGACTTCGACCGGCAGACTGCCGCCGCCGGCGATGATGCCGACCCTGGAGCCCGGCGAGAGATCAAGACGCGCTGCCGCTGCCTCAGTCTTCGTCATCGACATCGTCGCCATCGCCGCCCTTGAGCGACGGCACAGCATAGTGCCGCTTGCCGCGACTGGTGATGAAATCGATGATCTTCATGGCGGTCGGCGACGACGCGAACTCCGCCTTGGCGAACTCGATGTTCTCGCCAACGGTGCGGGAACGGTCGAAGATCATCCTGTAAGCCTTGCGCAGCACAAGGATTTCGGACCTCGGCAGGCCGGAGCGCTTCAGGCCGATAATGTTGAGGCCGCGCAGACTGGCGCGGTTGCCGACCGCGATGGCATAGGGAATGACATCGCCGACGATCGCGGAGCAGCCACCCAGAAAGGCGTTGTCGCCGATGCGGACAAACTGATGCACTGCGGTCAGGCCGCCGATATAGACGTTGTTGCCGACCTCGCAGTGGCCGCCCAATGTCGCGCCATTGGCGAACGTGGCATTGTTGCCGACGACGCAATCATGGGCAATGTGAGCGTAGGCGAGGAAATTGCCATTGTCGCCGACCGTCGTCTCGCCGCGGCTGGAATCGGTACCGAGATGCATGGTCACGCCTTCGCGGATCGTGCAGTTCTTGCCAATGACCAGCGTGGTGCGACCGCCCTTGTGCTTGGTGTTCTGCGGCGGTGCGCCCAATGTCGCCATCGGGTAGACCTTGGTCGAGGCACCGATCGATGTCGCGCCCATCACCGAGACATGACTGACCAGTTCGACGTCATCGCCGATCACCACATCGGCGCCGACGTGACAGAACGGCCCGATGCGCACACCTTGGCCGATTTGGGCGCCTTCCTCCACAACGGAGGAAGCATGGATGGATGTCTTGATTTTCATAAGCATTCGATCGTCAGTCGCTGGTGACCATCATGGCTGAAATCTCGGCCTCGGCCGCCTTGGCGCCGTCGACCATGGCTTCACAAGCGAATTTGAGAAGGTTGCCGCGTTTCTTGATTTTCTTGACATAGATCTTCAACTGGTCGCCGGGAACGACCGGTTTGCGGAATTTGGCGTTGTCGATAGTCAGGAAATAGACCAGCGACGGCTTTTCAGTGCCCAGGCTGCGAATGCAGATGGCGCCGGCGGTCTGGGCCATCGCCTCGACGATGAGCACACCCGGCATGACCGGCTGCTCGGGGAAATGGCCCTGAAAATGCGGCTCGTTTATGGTCACGTTCTTGATGCCGACAGCGGACTCGTCGCCGTCGATGTCGACGATGCGATCGATCATCAGGAACGGATAGCGGTGCGGCAGGAGCTTCATCAGCCCCATAATGTCGACCGCTTCCAGCGTCGTCGACGCGATCATGTCAGCCATTGCCTCCCTCGCCCTGTTTGCGGGTCCTGGCGAGCCTGCGCAGCATGGCTATCTCCCGCATCGCTTCCGCCATCGGCTGTGCCGGATAACCGCCCCAGATTTCGCCTGCAGGGACATTGCTCATAAATCCACTTCTGGCGGCAAGCTTGGCCCCGGACCCGATGGTCAGGTGATCCGCAAGCCCGACGCCGCCGCCCATGGTGACATTGTCACCCACGACCACGGAACCCGAAATACCCGAAAGCCCGGCTATTATGCAATTGCGGCCGATGCGGACGTTATGGGCGATCTGCACAAGATTGTCGATCTTGGTGCCCTGGCCGATGATCGTATCGGACATGGCGCCGCGATCGACGGTGGTGTTGGAGCCGATCTCGACGTCGTCTTGAATGACGACACGGCCGATCTGCGGCACGCGTTCGGGTCCCTTGGCGCCGCCGACGAAGCCAAAACCATCCTGGCCGATCCTGGCACCGCCATGGATGATGACGCGGTTGCCGATCAAGGCATACTGGATGCTGGCGCCCGGACCGACATAGCCGTCACGGCCAATCTGGCAGGACTGGCCGATGACGGCATTGGGCGCGATGACGGTACCGCTGCCGATCGAAGCACCCGGCCCGATGACCGCGCCGGCCTCAATGACGGCACCAGATTCGACATGTGCGGTCACATCGACATGAGCATGCGGCGAGACGCCGGTTTCGCTGGTCATCGGCCCTGGCGTCGCCGCCCTTGGAAACAGCAGGCGCCCGACAAATGCGAAGGCCTGTTGCGGACGCGGATGAACCAGAACGGCAACGCCGGCCGGCGCCTTGCCGGCAAATTCCGCCGGGCACAGGACCGCGGCCGCCCGCAGCGACGGCATCAGCGCGGAATTACGCTTGCCGTCGACAAAGACGAGCGCATTCTCGCCGCCATCGCTCGCCGGCGCGAGTGCCTCGATCGAAATATCGGAGTGGCCGGAATCGACAAGCACCGAGCCGGTCAGATTCGCGACTTCGCCCGCCGTATACCGGCGTGATGGCGCGAAGAACACCGGATCGGTCATTCCAGAAGCTATATCCAGCTAGGTCGGAACATTTCTCCCGGACCTGAAAGACCCGGGAGCATCGTTAACCGCCGATCAGAAGCGGGTCGATATGCCGAAGTTGAATTCCTGCACGTCGTCGCGCGCTTCCTTCTTGACCGGGATCGCATAGTCGATACGGATAGGCCCGAACGGCGACGCCCACATCAGGCCGAGGCCAACCGAGGCGCGCAGCTTCATGCCGACCGAGTCCTGAGTGACTCCAGCGGTATCGACCTTGCTGCCATAGAGCGTTGCAGCATCCGCGAAGACAGCGCCACGCAAGCCAAAGCTTTCCGGGACGACCGGCAACGGAAACTGCGCTTCCGCGGAGGCATTGAAATAGGTCGTGCCGCCGAGATGGTCACCCGTATTGACGTCCACAGGACCAATGCCACCATAAGCAAAGCCGCGGATCATGCGGTCGGTGCTCTGGAACTGATCGAAAATCCGCAAACCGCCACTGCCGTACCCCTCGACATGGCCCGCGCCGGCTGAAACGAGCCCGACCAGATCAAATTGCTCTGACAGCGTCTGGTATACACTGCCCCGCCCAGTAACCTTTACAAACTTCGCATCGCCGCCGAGACCAGCCACCTCCACCGACGTAGTGGCGTAGATACCTTCATGCGGATTCTTCATATCGTCGATGGTGTTGTAGACTAGGCCGAGGCTAACCGACGACTTGATCCATGGGCTTTCAGCAATACCCTGTTGAATCGCCGTGGAGATGGAGCATAGACTTGGATCATAGTTGCCGCCTGCGTCCAGACAGCCGCTGTCATACTTATACTTTTCTTGCGCGATATTATACGCAAGCTGGGTCGAGATGCTGTTGGTGATCGGCAAACCGAAGCGCACCGTCGCACCCAAGGTATCGCTGTCGTAGTGATCGTAATTTCTCGTCTGCTTGAAGACGTCGAAGCCCGCAGCGATACGCCGTCCGAGGAAGTACGGCTCTGTAAACGAAATGCTGTAGTCGCGCGAATTCTTGCCGCCGCCCGCCGATAGCTTGATGAACTGGCCACGGCCGAGGAAATTGCGCTCGGTGATCGATCCTTCGACGGACGGGCCGGCCGTGTCGCCACCGGTCGAATAACCGGCGCCGATGGAGAATTCACCGGTCGATTTCTCGACCACGTCGACCACCAGCACGACCTGGTCGGGCTGCGAGCCCGGCACTGTCGAAATATCGACTTTGTCAAAGTAATTGAGGGCTTCCAGGCGCTTTTTCGCGCGCTGGATGAGCACCTGGTTGAAAGCGTCGCCTTCGCTGACGTCGAACTCGCGGCGAATGACATAGTCACGTGTGCGGTCGTTGCCTCGGATCTCGATGCGCTCGATATAGGCCTTGGTGCCCTGGTCGACCGTGTAGACCACAGAAATGGTGTGGTTCTCGAAATTGCGGTCGCCGCGTGGCGTCACCTGCGCGAAGGCGTAGCCGGAACCGGCCACCTTCTCGGTCAGGGCGATGATGGAATCCTCGACGTCCTTGGCGTTATAGACGTCGCCCTTGCGGGTCTCGACCACCGATTCCAGCGACTTGCTGTCAACTTCCGGGATCGTGCTTTCGACGCTGACGTCACCGAATGTGTAGCGGTCGCCTTCCTGGACGGTGATGGTGACCGTGTACTTGTTCGTCGCGCTGTCGAGTTCGCCCACAGCGGATACGACCTGGAAATCGGCGTAACCGTGATTGTAGTAGAAGCGGCGCAGCAGCTCCTGGTCAGCGCGCAGCTTGTCGTCGTCATAGACGTCGTCGCGCAGGACGAAGGAAAGCCAGGACGAACGCTTGGTATTGATGACATCCGACAGGCGGCGGCTGGAATAGGCGCTGTTGCCGACGAAATTGATCGCCGCGATCTGCGTGCGATCGCCTTCGGTAATGTTGAAGACCACGTTCACGCGGTTGTCGCCAAGCTGCATGACCTGCGTGGTCACAGTCACATCGTCGCGGCCGATGCGTTTGTAGGCAGCCTTGACCGATTCGACGTCGGCATCGAGCGTCGCCTGCGAGAACGTCCCACGCGGCTTCAGCTGCACCGCTGCCGCAAGCGCATTGTCCTTGAGCTTCTTGTTGTTTTGGAACAGCACCTGGTTGACGACCTGGTACTCGGCAACCTTAACCACCAGCGTCGAGCCGACCTGGTTGATCTGCACATCCGAGAACAGGCCGGTGCCAAACAGCGCCTTGACCGCACTGTCGATATCGGAGCTGGAGAACGCCTTGCCCGGCTTGATGGTGATGTAATTGCGGATGGTGTCAGCGTCGATACGCTGGTTGCCGCTCACTTCAACTCTGCTGACGACAGCGGCTTCGGCCGCCGATGTGGCAACGAACTGCACTGCGAGCGCGCCTGGCACGACAAGAGCCGCGGACAGGGTCACCGCGGACGCGGCGCTCAGAAACTTGGATGCTGCCTTCATCGGGCTTAATAACCTTTTCTCGTAGTCCCCACGGCGAGAAAACCGGACGTGCGGTAATTTCCCCTACCGTATTAACCGGATTTTCCCTACACGCAAGGCTTCTGGTTAATTTGTATTTACTTAACCCTGCGGCGTGGCTTTCGCGTCACTCATATCCCCGTGCATGGTAAACGGTGTCTCAACATCGTCCATGCGGAAGCCAAATTTCTTCATGATTTCAGCACCCAAACAGATCGTTCCAGAAAACGAACCCCATGAAGCACAGCACCAGAAGTAACCCGGCCCGATAGGCCATTTCCATCATCCGTTCCGACACTGGACGGCGAATGACGGCCTCCACCCCGTAGAACAAGAGATGGCCGCCGTCGAGGGGGGGAATCGGCAAAAGGTTCAGAAACCCGATGCCAACGGACAGCATTGCGACCAGTTGCACGAGCCATTCGAACCCTAGTTTCGCCGCCTTGCCGGCCATGTCGGCGATCTTCACCGGGCCGCCCAGCTGACATTTGTCCTCGCGCCCAACAACAAAGCGCTGCAGGAACTGGCCCGTGCGCTGGATGACGTGACCGGTTTCCTCGACCGCCGCCGCGACCGCTCCGACCGGCGTGTAGGTGATGAGCCGCGGCTGGCCGAGTTCCTTGTTGTTGACGACACCGATCACGGCGACCTTGACCTTGTTGCCGAGCGCGTCTTCCTGTTCCATCAGCCGCGGCGCCGCGGTCACCGTGACCTCCTTGCCGTCGCGCAGCATGACGAAGGTGATGGTGTCGTCGGCGCGGCCCGAGACCAGGCGCTGGACGTCGCCAAAGGTTTCGACCTTGTTGCCGTCGACGCTGACGAATCGGTCACCGGGCAGGATGCCGGCCTTCGCCGCCGGGCTGTCGGCGGTCACCTCGGCCACCATAGGCTCCGCGACATAACGGCCATAGGTGGTGAACAGCACGGCAAAGACGACGATCGTCAGCAGGAAATTGAACAGCGGCCCGGCCACCACGGTCGCCGCGCGCTTCCAGATCGGCTGCGTGTGAAAGGCGACCTTGCGCTCCGCCTCAGTCAGCGTTTCGATCTCTGCCGAAGTGGGCTGGCTCGAGGTGGCATTCATGTCGCCGACAAATTTGACATAGCCGCCAAGCGGTATCGCGCACAGTTTCCAGCGCGTGCCGTGGCTGTCGTTGAAGCCGAAGAGTTCCGGGCCGAAGCCTATCGAGAAGGCCTTGACGCCGATGCCGCACCAGCGCCCGACAAGGTAATGGCCCATTTCATGAACGAACACGACCACGGTCAGCACAAACACGAACGGCACGAGCGTTCCGAGGACAAAGCCTTCTGTGCTGAAAAGCGCGTGAAGAATCTCGTTCAAGACAAACCCTCAAATTCTTCCACGGCGCAGAGTGTGCCGTGACTGTGACACCAATCCGGGCGAATCCAAGGCGCACCGCGCATCGGACCCTGAAATGGCACCACTCAAACGGGAAACAGCCCCTGCGCCGGATGATCGGCGGTCGCCGAGATCCAACCGATGACGTATAGGGCGAAAGCCGCCGCGACAAGCCCATCGACACGATCCATGACGCCGCCATGGCCTGGGATGAGCGCACCCGAATCCTTGCGGCCGTGGCGGCGCTTGACCCAGGATTCAAACAGGTCACCGGCCTGGGAGACAATCGATAGCACGAGCGCTACAAGGCCGAGCAATGCCAGATTGCCGACACCAGCAGCGGCAGCGAGGACCAGCCCCGCGACGACGCCACCAACAGCGCCGCCGAGCGCGCCGCTGCGTGTCTTGCCAGGCGAGATCGCCGGCGCCAGCTTCGGTCCCCCAACCGCTCGGCCGACGAAATAGGCAAAGATATCGGTGGCCCAGACGACCGCGAACAGGAACAGGATGGCAATGAGGCCCGAGCGGTCGCCATCGCGCAGCAAGGCGAGCGACAGGCCTGAGACCGCGGCATAGGCAAGGCCGCTCGCATCCCACTGCCCAGTCTTGCGAACCGAGGCGGCAATCGCCGTTGCGGCAACCATGACCACGACAAGCGGCAGCAGCCAGGAGGCGGCAAGGCCGGCAAGCAAGACGCCAGTGAAGACAACCAGCAGCGCTTCCGGCAGGAAACCCAGACCCGCGGCCCCGGTCGGGCGCGACATACGGGTCCATTCATAGAAGATCACCACCACCATTGCGGCGCACAGCAGCCGGAACGGCAGACCGCCGAGCCAGGTCAAACCAAGGGTGATGATGGCAAGCACGACAGCCGAAATGACACGCAGCTGGAGATTGCTCATCCTGCGGCCGGTCGCGAAGCAACGTCCTGGGCCCCAAGTCCGCCGAAACGGCGTTCGCGGCTGGCAAATTCGCGCAAGGCCTCGGCAAGGTGCTCGCGGCTGAAATCGGGCCAGTAGCAAGGCAGGAAGACGAGCTCGCTATAGGCGGCCTGCCAAAGAAGGAAGTTCGACAGCCGGAGTTCGCCACTGGTGCGGATGACAAGCTCCGGGTCGGGAATGCCATGCGTGTCGAGAGCGCCGGCAAAGCTCTCGGCGGTGATCGCCTCGCTGTCGAGTTCGCCACGCGCCACGGCCGACGCAAGCTTTTGCGCCGTGCGAACAATCTCGTCGCGTCCGCCGTAGTTGAAGGCGATCACCAGCGTCAGTGATTCATTGGCGGCAGTCAGCGATTCGGCCTCGTCGAGCAGGCCCCTGATGTCGGACTGCAGCCCTGCCCTGTCGCCGATAATCCTGACCCGCACGCCGCTCTGGTGCAATTCGGCCAGGTCGCGGCGGATGAACATTTTCAGGAGACCCATCAGGTCGCTGACCTCGGACTTCGGCCGCGACCAGTTCTCCGACGAGAAAGCGTAGACGGTCAGGTAGGAGATGCCGAGTCCGGGTGCTGCGCGCACCGTCTTGCGCAGCGCCTCGACACCGGCACGATGGCCCGCAAGACGAGGCATGCCACGCGCCTTGGCCCAGCGTCCGTTTCCGTCCATGATGATCGCGACATGCGCGGGCGTTGCCATGTTCTCGCTTTCGGGTCAGCCGCTGGCCAAGACCCTAAACCTGCATGATTTCAGCTTCCTTATCGGAAAGCAGGTGGTCGATGGTGCTGATCGTTTCGTCTGTGAGTTTCTGGACCTGATCCGAGCGCTTGCGCTGATCGTCCTCGCTGATGTCGCCGTCCTTCTCCGCCTTCTTCAGAAAGTCCATGCCGTCGCGGCGCACATGGCGCGCGGCGACCCGGGCATTCTCGGCGTAGGTGTGCGAGATCTTGACCAGCTCCTTGCGGCGCTGTTCGTTGAGTTCAGGCAGTGGAATCCTGAGGTTGGTTCCGTCGACGATCGGGTTGAAACCCAGGTTGGATTCGCGGATAGCGCGATCGACCGCGCCGACCATCGACTTGTCCCAGACCGATACCGAGATCATGCGCGGCTCCGGCACCGAGACGTTGGCGACCTGATTGATCGGCATGGTGGTGCCATAGGCCTGCACCTGGATCGCATCGAGCAGATTGCTGGAGGCGCGACCGGTCCGCAGCGAAGCCAGATCATGCTTGAACGCGGCGATCGCCCCATCCATGCGCCGCTTGAGATCGTCGTACTCACCACTCATCTCTATCTCCTCGACCCGTCTAACGCGGGTTCACTGCTTCGGGGCAAGGCCCCGTATTCGAGCCTGACTTTCGAAAACCGGCTTCCCTTTCGGGATCAGGCCCTCGATCAATCGTCCGCGACGACCGTGCAGCGGCCGCCGCCCCTCAGAATATCGCCGAAACCACCTTTTTCGTGGATCGAATAAACGATTATCGGAATGTTGTTTTCGCGCGCAAGTGCAATCGCTGCCGTATCCATGATGGAAAGACCGCGTTTTATGACTTCGCCATGGCTGATGCGCTCGAAACGCGTCGCATTCGGGTCCTTCTTCGGGTCCGCCGAGTAGACGCCGTCGACCTGAGTGCCCTTGAACAGCGCGTCGGCGCCGATCTCAGCCGCACGAAGTGCGGCGGCCGAATCAGTGGTGAAGAACGGATTGCCGGTGCCGCCGGCAAAGATCACCACCTTGCCCTGGTTCATGTAGGCAGTCGCCTGGCGCTGCGAAAAGCTCTCGCAAAGTTCGGGCATGGCGATCGCCGAAAGCACCACGGCGTCGACACCGATCTTGTTCAATGACGTGCGCAACGCCAGCGAATTGATCACCGTGGCAAGCATGCCCATGTGATCGCCGGTGACACGGTCGCCGCCCTTGGAGGCAACGGCCACGCCGCGAAAAATGTTGCCGCCGCCGATGACGACGCCAACCTCGATACCCAGTGCACGCGCCTCGGCGATGTCGCCGGCGATGCGATCGACGACCGAAACGTCGATGCCGAAATGCTGTTCGCCCATCAATGCTTCGCCCGACGCTTTCAGCAAAACACGTCGGTAGAGGGGCTTCACCGTCATCTGGGCCTCTTCATTTTGCATGTGGCGCGTTCCGGGTGGCTACCCTCGCGCAGGCGCCGCCCCGAAACAATGGCGCGATGCCGTGTTCCGATACACGAAGGGCGCCGCGATGTCACGCGGCGCCCGACCCGGAATTCTCTCGCCTTTTGTCAACTCACGCCGGCAAAAGCACCTTCCATGAGCAGGTCCGGGAAGTAGCCCGCCGGCTTGTCGCCGACCGCCTGACCGCCGGTGAGGCCGCCCTGGATTTCCGGGCCGAAGAACGAGTACGGGAACGGCGTGACCGGCTGGCTGACAGCGTCGAGCCTTGCCAAAAGCTCCTTGGGAACCTCGAAATCGAGCGCGCCGAGATTGTCCTTGAGCTGATCGAGTTTCGTCGCACCGATGATCACCGAAGCGACACCGGGCCGTGTGGCGGCCCAGTTCAAGGCGATCTGGGCCATGCCGCGGCCAAGCTCACCGGCAATTTTTTCCAGTTCGGCAACGATTGCCCAGTTGCGGTCGGTGAATTTCTGGAAACCGGGATTGGTCGAACCGCGCATCGTCTCCAGTCGCCCGCCCGCCTTGCTGATTGTATCTGAACGATATTTGCCGCTCAGCAAGCCGCTGGCCAGCGGGCTCCACACCATGATGCCGGCGCCGTAGCGCGTGCCGAACGGCACGAATTCATGCTCGATGTTGCGCTCGGCCAACGAATATTCGAGCTGCAGCGCCGAAACCGGCTCGTAGCCGCGCTGTTCGGCGATGGACTGCGCCCTGCTTGCGTACCAGGCGGGGACGTCGGAGAGGCCGACATGCCGGATCTTTCCGGCGCGCACCAGATCGTCCAGCGTCCGCATCACCTCTTCCGGTGAAGTCAGCCTGTCCCAGGCATGCAGGATATAGAGGTCGATATAATCGGTGCCGAGCCGTTTCAGCGAGCTTTCGACGGCGCGGATGATGTTCTTGCGGCCGTTGCCGCCGGCATTCGGATTGCCCTGCTCCAGATTCATGCTGAACTTGGTGCTGATCACCGCCTTGTCGCGCAGGCCGCGTTCGGCAATGAACTCGCCAAGCCAGGTCTCGGAGGTACCGCCGGTATAAGCGTCGGCCGTATCGAAGAAATTGCCGCCTGCCTCGACATAGGCATCGACCAGGACGCGTGCCGTCTCCTTGTCGGCGCCCCAGCCCCATTCGGTGCCGAAGGTCATGGTGCCGAGCGCCAACCGGGTGACACGCAGCCCGCTGCTGCCAAGGGTGTAGTAGGACATGGTCATGGAACGTCTCCTTGCTGCTTCGCCAAACGGCGTTGATGCAGCGTTAGATGCCCCAGCTCACTTCGTTTGATAATGTTGCATTATCTGCATGAACTATGCGATATCATGCATGAATGGATCGCGATCTGCTGGGCCATCTTCCCGTCATCGTTGCCGTGGCCCGACGCGGCGGCTTTGCGTCCGCGGCGGCAGAGCTTGGCATGAGCCCTTCGGCGGTCAGCCATGCGGTCAGGTTGGTGGAGGAGCGCATCGGCCAGCCGCTTTTTGCCCGCACGACGCGGAGCGTCTCACTGACCGAGGCCGGTCAGGCGCTTGTCGCGACGGCGGAGCCGGCGCTGCAGGATATCGCGGAGCGGATGGAGCGTATCCGCGGCATCAAGGGTCGCCCGGCTGGACTGCTCAGAATCAACGTTTCGCATGTCGCCGTCCCGATGGCGGTGACGCCAGTGGTGACGGCCATGGCGGAGCGCTATCCGGATGTGACGGTGGAAATCTTTGCCAACGAAGGGTTGGTCGATATCGTCGGCGAAGGCTTTGACGCCGGCATCAGACTTGGCGAAATGATCGCGCAGGACATGATCGCGATCCGGATGACACCGCCCTTCCAGGTGATCATCGTCGCTTCGCCAGCCTATATCGGCCGGCGTGGTCGCCCGCGCAGCCTGGCCGATCTCGCCGCCCACAATTGCATCGGCTACCGCCTGGTGCGATCCGGCGCGATCTATCGTTGGGATTTGACGGAGGACGGCAAGGACGTGGCGGTGGAAACGCGCGGCACCGCCGTCGTGACCGATTCCCTTGCCGCCATCGACCTGGCGCTGTCTGGGATGGGACTGGCCTATGTGTTCGAGCCGCTGGTGCGCGCCGACCTGGCCGCCGGTCGACTTGTCCAGGTGCTGCCGCAGTCGGCAATCGAGGAACCAGGCCTGTTTCTCTACTTTCCGCGCCGGGCGGCGATGGCGCCGAAGCTGCGCGCCTTTGTCGACATCGCACAAGAAATCGGCCGGACGCCCTCGCGAGCGCCCGGCCGAGTTGCCTGAGCCGAAAAGCCGGTTGGCGGCTTACTTCTTGACCGCAGCCGCGACTTCCGCCGCGAAATCGGTTTCTTCCTTCTCGATGCCCTCGCCCAGCGCGAAGCGCAGGTAAGCGGTGATCTTGGCCGGCGCGCCGATGTCCTTCTCGGCATCCTTCAGCGCCTTCTCGACGGTGATGTCGGGATTGAGCACGAAGGCCTGCTTCAGGAGCACGACCTCTTCGTAGAACTTGCGCAGACGGCCTTCGACCATCTTCTCGATAATGGCTTCCGGCTTGCCGGACTGGCGCGCCTGGTCGGAGAAGATCGCCTTCTCGCGTTCGACCGCGGCCGGATCGATCTGCTCTGCGGTCAGCGCCATCGGATTGGTGGCAGCGACATGCATGGCGACCTGACGAGCGAAGGCATTGGCCGCATGCTCGTTGCCCGTGGTCTCGATGGCGACCAGAACACCGAGCTTGCCAAGGCCATCGGCAACCGCGTTGTGGACGTAGGTTGCGACGGCGCCGTGCGGAACGGTCAACTTGGCAGAGCGGCGGAAGCCCATGTTTTCGCCAATGGTGCCGACAGCGTCCTTGATGGTGTCAGCAACCGACTTGTCCGAACCGGGATACTTTGCGGCGGCTACAGCCTCTGTCGTGCCATAGGCCAGAGCGACCTTGGCAACGTTGGCGACGATTTCCTGAAACGCGGCGTTGCGAGCAACGAAGTCGGTCTCGGAATTGACTTCTACGACAGCCGCTTCGCGAACGCCGGAATCAACGCCAATCAGGCCCTCCGCTGCAGTGCGTCCAGCCTTCTTGTCGGCTTTGGAAATACCCTTCTTGCGCAGCCAGTCGACGGCCTCTTCCATGTTGCCGTTGGTCTCGGTCAACGCCGCCTTGCAGTCCATCATGCCCGCGCCGGTCAAGTCGCGGAGTTCTTTGACCTGTGCAGCCGAAATGCTCATTGTCGCCTCTTTGTTTTAAATGCACCGACGCACCATCGGTGTTCGATGGTGCGTCTGTTTAGCGTGCCAAAATATGAGAAAGATGAAGGCCGCAACCGGCCTTCGATTATCAAGCTTCGGGGGCTTCCGACGCTGGGGCCGGGGCCGGGTCGAGCGCAGGTTCGACCGGAGCTTCGACCGAAGCGCCGATGTCGACGCCGAGCGCGCCCTGCTGGCGGGCGATACCGTCGATCGCAGCCTTGGCGATCAGGTCGCAATAGAGCTGGATGGCGCGAGCCGCGTCGTCATTGCCGGGGATCGGGAAGTCGATCTTGTCCGGATCGCAGTTCGAATCGATGATGGCGACAACCGGGATTCCGAGGCGCTTGGCCTCGAGGATGGCGATTGCTTCCTTGTTGGTGTCGATGACGAACATCAGGTCGGGCGTCGAGCCCATGTCCTTGATGCCGCCCAGCGCCTTGTCGAGCTTCTCGCGCTCGCGGTCGAGGTTCAGGCGCTCCTTCTTGGTCAGGCCCTGGGCCTCGCCGGCCAGCATCTCGTCGAGCTTGCGCAGGCGCTGGATCGAGTTCGAGATCGTCTTCCAGTTGGTCAGCATGCCGCCGAGCCAACGCGAATTGACATAATACTGGGCCGAACGCTGTGCCGCGTCGGCGACGATGTCGGACGCCTGGCGCTTGGTGCCGACGAACAGCACGCGGCCGCCCTTGGCAACAGTGTCGGAAACCTGCTTCAGCGCCTGGTGCAGCAAAGGCACCGTCTGCGAGAGGTCGATGATGTGGATGTTGTTGCGGGCGCCATAGATGTAGGGCGCCATCTTCGGGTTCCAGCGGTGGGTCTGGTGGCCAAAGTGAATGCCAGCTTCCAAAAGCTGGCGCATGCTGAAATCAGGCAGTGCCATTCAAAGTTCCTTTCCGGTTAGCCTCCACGGACACAGGCATTTTTGGACTTTGTCCTCGAACGCCACCGGAGGTTTCAGCCGGATTTCTCCCGGGCAGACACCAAAGTCCGTGTGTGGAATGAGCGCGCATATAGAGGGGATGCGCAACAAACGCAAGCGCCGCGGGATCTGTAGTGCCGCGTGCGACGATCCGCACCGCTGTCAGCGCTTTATCTTCCCGTTCGGCACCCGAACCCGCCGGAAGACCGCGACGATCTCCTCGCGGCTGCATTCGATGGCGCCGAGCCGCACCGCGCGGTCGCGCTCGAAGCCGGTTATGTCATAATGCGGCGCCGATGTCTTGGGCGGCCCCTGATAGGATGAGCGCTTGACAGCCAGATCTGCAGCGAAGCGATGCAGTTCGTCGGTGTCGTCGGCCAGCAGATGGCACCAGCGATGGCCGGCCCAGTTCCAGATCGCTGCGTCGACATAGACTGCCATGAAGATGTTGTCTGCCTTCCATCCGTCCTGACAGTCGGCCACACGGCCCGTCCGATGTCAGTGACGATAGAATGGATTCGGATAGAAAATGAAGCTGCCTTTGGCTGCAAGCTCGGTCACGGTGCTGGTGATGGCTTCCTGCATGCGACGGTGCAACTCGGCAACCGCATCCTCGATCGAGCCAGCATATTCATGCAGGCCCAGCGCCTCCGGCACCCGGATATAGGCGCAACGCGGTCCGGCCGGCTGCGGAATGAACCGGTTCATCGTGTCGCGCAGTCCGCCCCGGCAGTAGTCGTTGCGTGTACGCTTCAGGTGTTCGGCGATCTCCTCCTGGGTGATGCGCGGGTTGGTCGAGGCCCAGGGCCCGACGCGTTGCAACCTCTGGACCGCGTCGGCGAGCGTGCGGACCTGCTTTTGCCCTTCCGCATCGCCGGTGTTTTCGCGCTGCCAGCGACGCGCCCGCCGCAGAAGCTCGGTGGTGTCGGTGATGGCAGCTTCGGGTGAGATACTTTCGCCGAGCCGGCGGGCGAGTTCGATGATCAACCCCTGCTGGCGCTCGGCATAGGTCTGGCCTTCGTCAGACGGCATGCCCCATGCGGCTTCGTCGCGGGTCAGCAGCGTCGAATAGATATGGTGGATGCGCTGCGGCAGCGTGTCGGTCGCGTGGCGTTCTATGTTCAGGCTTTTCTCGACATAGGCGCATTCCTTCGCCAGCGCCGCTTCGACATTCCCGGTGAAGGCAAGTTTCCAGACGACTGGCGCGATCCAGACCTTGAAATCGGGATCCGTGGCCCGGCCGCGCTTGAGGGCCTCAAGCCCCATCTCGACGGCACCCGACAGCAACGGCGCGACGATATTGGCGTGCCAGCCGACGCCGCCTTCGGGATGCAGCAGCACGCCATGACCTTTCAAGGCCCAGGCGACGGAGTGTTCCTTGGCTGCCCCGCTGTTGCCGGGAATCTGGGCGATCAGATTGTTGGCCAGCCAGAATTTCTGCATCAGCCGGCCGAGACCGTTGACGACACCGTTCGTCGCCCATGAGGCCGTGAGCGGGCTGACCTGCGACACGATTTCCTTGTCGATCATCCAGTCGGTGAAGAACTCGGGATGGTTGGGCGTGATGAAGGTCGCCTTCCCTGCCCCGCAATTGGCCTTCAGCCGCTCGAGATCGGCGTCGGGAAAGTCGATGTGACGGACATTGGCGACGCCGCGCAGACCGGCCAGGCGGTTGAATGGCAACAGATCACGAAATCCGGGAATGCCGCGCAGCATGACGATCCGGTTGACGGATGTCATGGCCCTGATCAGTGCCGGGTTGGGCCGCGGCGCCACGAAGACATCGATCTTGCTCAAGCTGCTCCCCCTTGCGCCTGGACGCTGAGATAGAGGTTGAGAGACGATTGCGGCACGTTCAAGTCGTTCGACACGGCCACGCCGTGCCGAGGTTAATCAACCGGCCGGATGAAGCCCTATTTTGCCGGGCAGGGTTTCGTCTGGTCGAACAGCGACAGATTGACCAGCTTGCCGGTCATTGAGAAATCGCCATAGTCCATGACGAGGTCGCGGGTGATGCCGTTCTCATGCAGCTTGAAGCTGATGCGGTATTCCGGCACCTCTTCGCCTGTCTTGTCGGTGTCGTCGAAATAGGCGATGTCGACCGGCCAGTATTTGTCGGTGGCGAGCTTCGCCAGTGCCGGAGCCTCCGGGTCGGCCTTGTCGGAATTGGTTTTCTTGCCGACGACGACGGTGGTGGTCATCACCTTGTTGGCGTCTTCGGAACCGTCGAACAGGTTGGTTTCGTAGAAGTTCTCGCCCTTTTCGGCCTTGCCGATCAGTTCGACCAGGTGCTGGGTCGGGAATTGGGTGCTCGCCAGCTCGACGCTGTTCTTTTCAGGCTTGTCGATATCGACCTTCAGGCCCTTGGTCTCTTTCGTGGCGACGCCCTTGACCTCCTTGTCGAGGTTCTGGTCGACGAAGGATTTCGTCACGAATGAAAACGTCTTGCCTTCAGCGTCCTCGAAAGTGGTCGTCTGCTGATCCGTCAGCCTAGTGTTGTCGGCAGTGACGATCTGGGTGACGAAGCGGAATTTCACCGTATAGCCTTCGCAGGCCGAGCCGTTGAACTCATAGACCATGCGGCCGGATATGCCTGTGATGCCGGACTGATCGGACGCCTTCTTGAGGGTAAGGTCGTAAACGGCGCGGTGGGCTTGCAGCGCCGGCACGGCAAAGGCTGGGCCTATCGAGAAGACCCCCGACAACAGGACGGCATGGAATGCAAGGCGCGTTGCGCGCATGAGGTACTCCGATCGTCGCGGCTAATGGCAAGCCGCAGGGAAAGATGGTCCAGCTTAAAAAAAGTCGTGGCGGAAGCGAGGCAAAAATAGCAATTTCGGCCCGGCCCGCGCGGCGTCACCAAGCAATAGGGAAATACCATGAGTGAAACAATCGAAAAGCGGCTAAGCGATCTGGGCGTGGCGCTTCCTGTCGCCGCCGCGCCCGCCGCCAACTACGTGCCCTATTGCAGGACCGGCAATTTGCTGTTCACCGCCGGCCAATTGCCGCTCAAGGACGGCAAGTTGCAGGCGAGCGGGCTGCTTGGCCGCGATGTCGACACGGCAGGCGGCAAGGACGCGGCAAAGTACTGCGCGATCAACATCCTGGCGCAGGCCAAGGCAGCGCTCGGCGACCTCGAGAAGATCCGCCGGCTGGTGAAGATCACCGTTTTCGTCGCCTCGACACCTGAGTTTGTCGAGCAGCATCTGGTTGCCAACGGCGCCTCAGACTTCCTGGTCGCGACACTTGGCGAGCGTGGCAAGCATGCCCGTTCCGCTGTCGGCACGGCCTGCCTGCCGCTTAATGCCGCAGTGGAAATCGAAGCCATCTTCGAAGTCGAATGAGCCAGGGGACGATCATGACCGACATATCCTGGCTGACCGCCCGGCCCGTCGCCCATCGCGGCTTTCACGACATGAACAAGACGCGCTGGGAAAACACGCTTTCCGCTTTCACGGCGGCGGCCGAGCGCGGCTATGCGATCGAATGCGACGTGCACCTGTCGTCGGATGGCGTTCCCGTGATCATTCATGACGACGATTTGCAAAGGCTGAGCGGCCAGGACGGTTTCGTCTGGCAACGCACCGCGGCGGAACTTACGGCGCTCAAGGTCGGCGGCACATCGGACCACCTGCCGACGCTGCAGGAAGCGCTCGACCTGGTTGACGGCCGCGTGCCGATGGTTGTCGAGTTGAAAGGGATTCCCGGTCGTGACGAAGGCCTGGTGGCCAGCGTCGGCAAGATGCTCAAGCGCTACAAGGGCAAAGCCGCGATCATGTCGTTCGACCACTGGCTGATCCGCGATTTCCCGAAACACGCACCAGGCATTCCGGGTGGGCTGACCGCCTACGGCAAGGACGTCAAGCTGATCGAGGCGCATTTCGCCATGCTGGCGCATGAGATCGCCTTCACCTCCTACGCCGCCGGCGACCTGCCAAACCCATTTGTCAGCTTCGTGCGTGAAAGGCTGAAAATGCCTGTTATCACCTGGACGGTGCATGACCAGCCGGCGGTCGACCTGACCTTCAGATATGCCGACCAGATGACGTTCGAAGGGTTCGAACCCGATCTGGTCAAAGTCGCCTGAAGTCGAGTGTCTGAAACGTGACTTGTACCAAGCCGGACGGAGCTTAAATAAGCCTCATGGATCAAGGCGACGAGGGCGATGGCCAGACAGCAAATGCGGACTATTCAATCCGCGTCGCCGCTGGCATCGGCGCTTTCACATGCGACGAATGGAACAGCTTTGCCGAGACTACGCGCGGCGATGCAGAAACCAATTACAATCCTTTGGTTTCCTTCGCTTTTCTGAGTGCACTTGAGGATTCCGGATGCGCCGTGCGGCGCACCGGTTGGCAGGGCCACCACCTCAGGCTGGAAGATGGGCAAGGCAGATTGCTGGGCGCGGTGCCCTGTTATCTCAAATCGCACAGCCAGGGCGAATATGTGTTCGACCATGGCTGGTCGGATGCGTTCGAGCGCGCCGGTGGCCGCTACTATCCAAAACTGCAAAGTGCTGTGCCGTTCTCCCCGGTCACCGGCCCTCGCCTGCTGGTCACCAAGGGCGAGGATATCGTCACCGTCAAGGCCGGTTTGGCGGCAGGCCTGAAGGCGGTGACGCAAAAACTCGGTGTCTCTTCCGCGCATGTCACCTTCGCGCAAGAGGGCGACGTGGAGGTGCTGGAAGCGGCAGGTTTCCTGCACCGCACCGACCAGCAATTCCATTTCTTCAACGAAGGCTTTTCAACCTATGACGACTTCCTCGCTACCCTTGCCTCACGCAAGCGAAAGGCGATGAAGAAGGAAAGGCGCGAGGCGCTTGCCGACGGCATTTCGATCGACCGGCTGACCGGCAAGGATCTCACTGAGAAGGCCTGGGACGATTTCTTCGCCTTCTACATGGACACCGGCAGCCGCAAATGGGGCCGGCCCTATCTCAACCGCCAATTCTTTTCGCTGATCGGCGAGCGCATGGCCGACGACATCCTGCTGGTGATGGCCAGGCGCAACGGGCGCTATATTGCCGGCGCCATCAATTTCATCGGCTCCGACGCACTCTATGGCCGCAACTGGGGCTGCATCGAGGACCATCCCTTCCTGCACTTCGAGGTCTGCTACCACCAGGCGATCGACTTTGCCATCGAGCGCAAGCTGAAGGTGGTCGAGGCAGGCGCGCAGGGCGAGCACAAGCTGGCGCGCGGCTACCGGCCGGTGACCATGCATTCCGCGCACTACATTGCGCACCCGGGCCTGCGCAACGCCGTCGCCGACTATCTCAGACGCGAGCGGCAAGAGGTGGAGCGGATGGGCGAATATCTCGAAGAGCACACCCCGTTCCGCAAGGATCTGGAGGAGTAGCAACAGGGCTGCCCTGATGAGCAGGGTCGACTTCGCCGGGTCGTCTTGCCGACTTTCGACGGCTTCGCTACACGAAAGGCACAATCCGGAGCGTTCGCCATGGCCGCCTATGACACCGACAACATCTTCGCGAAGATCCTACGCGGCGAAATTCCCTCGCAGCGCGTCTACGAGGACGAAGCGGTCATAGCCTTCATGGATGTGATGCCGCAGGGGCCCGGCCATACGCTCGTGGTGCCGAAGGCACCGTCGCGCAACTTGCTCGACGCCGATCCGTCAATTTTCGGCCCGCTCTTCACCGTCGTTCAGAAAGTGGCGCTGGCGGTGAAAAAGGCCTTCGGCGCCGACGGTGTCACGATCCTTCAATTCAATGAGCCGGCCTCAGGGCAGACCGTCTATCATCTGCATGTCCATGTTATCCCGCGCTTCGATGGCATCCCGCTGAAACCGCACACTGGCGGAATGGAGAAGCCGGAAGTGCTGGCCGAGAGCGCCGAAAAGATACGGGCTGCGCTGGCCGCGCGGTGACGCTTAGCCCTCGGTTGTCAGCGCCTCGCATTTGGCCCTCGACAATGGCCGTCGCTGCTGTGCTTCGAATGCCCACAGGCCCAGTCGCCAGCAGGCTATTGTAATCACCGCGCCGCCGAACACATCCATCAGATTGTGCCCGCCATGGATAAGAATTGCCGGCACCAGCGCAGTGTTGGCGAGGATCAGCGCGAAACGAGCAAATGGATACGGCCAGATTGCGAAAAGCGACATCAGCGCCATGACCGTGTGGAACGACGGGAACCCTATGAGCCCTGTCGCCCGAATGGCTGAAATGTCGTTGATGCCATAAACCAGCAGGCGATTCAATTCCGCCCCGTAGGCGGAATTGACCACGGGGCCAACAATGCGATCGATTTCAGGGTCCAAGGTCCAGTAGGCGGAAGCGCCACTGGACGGAAACAGCGCCCAGCAAAAAATAGTGGCCAGCGCGGCAAACACCGCCGCCAGCATGGCAGCGTGAAGCTGCTTCCGATCGTTGGCCATGCCCAGGAAGAGAAAGACAAACAGGATCTGAGCCAGCGTCAGAGTATAGACCTGCCTCAGCGTATCCGAGAGAAGCGGGTATTGAGAAATCCATGCACAGGCGTCTGGCCACGAGTAACCGAACCAGGAGTCGATCCACACCAAGGTGGCGTCGATCGGCGCTGAATGCCGTGGCAAGAGCAGAAGGTTGAACAGCGAGGCAACAACTGAAAAGAGGATGAACAGCGCCAGAGCATGCGCAGTGAGCGCGATCCGCTCCGCTTTGCGGACCCGGCGATAGAATTGGCCGAGAGCGGTCATGACAATGGCAAAGCCGATGGAAAAAACATGGCTGTCAAGCGCAACGGTGACGTCCTTGACCCATGCAAGGAAAAAGCAGACGGCGACCAGCGCCAACACAATGGTCAGTATTGTCCGCTCTGCAGGTAGTAGGATCATGCTTGAAACATGACCAACCATCGTTAATCAAGAGTGAAAATGGAAGCAGGAGTGGTCAAGAACTCCTGTGGGAATCCTATCGAGAATATAAGAACCTCAGAAAGCCATTGAATTCGAATTTTCTAATATAAGCTTCTCCCGAATTATATCAGCGCACTGGGCAGAGTTCAGAAGTGACGTATCGACTTCGAGATCGTACACGCCTGGCCGATGCACCTCTTCCTGCCACAGACGCACGGGCAATGGCGCGGGATCGTCAGCCGAGGCGGTCACATATCCCTTGTCCGCGACGCTGGCCGCACGCCTCTCCATGATGATTTCGATCGGGCAGCGAACGCCGACAAGCAGCACCGGCAGGCCGGCGAGACGGCGGGCGCAATCGACGAGGCAGTTAAGGGGTTTCGAATAGGCATCGTGGTGGCCGACATCCGCAACGACATTCAGCCCCAGCCGGCTGTGAGCGGCTATCGATTCGTAGAGCGCTGCGTACAATCCGGGCACGACGCTTTCAAGATCCGGACGCTCGCCACCCGGCCGCAACCCAATTCCAGGCCGATAGCGTGCCGGCGTGGCCTGCTCGTAAACGTCAACACCGAGATTGATCCAGACGCCATCGAAACTCTCCTGAATAGCTCTGGCGATGCTTGATTTTCCCGATCGCGGCGCGCCGTTCAAGATGATGATCTGGCCAACCATGCGTCACCTCGTGTTCCAATGGAAAAAGCCCCGTTTCCGGGGCTTTTCCGACTTTCGTAAGGCTCAGTTCTTTCGGGGCAGTTGCGGCACGAGGCTGCGCTTGCCGCCGTCCTTGCCCTTGGCCTCGGGCTTTGGCGCCACCAGCTTCTTGGCCGCGGGCTTTTTCGCGACGGCCTTTCTGGGCTTCGGCGTTTCTTCCGGCTCTTCCTTCTTCGGCTTCACCGGCGCCTCGTCGGCGAGCGATTCGAGCTTCAGGCCGGTCTCGCCGGTTTCCTTCTTCTCGACGGTGACACGCACCGTGCCGCCCTTCTTGAGCTTGCCGAACAGCACCTCGTCGGCCAACGGCTTCTTGATGTGCTCTTGGATGACCCGGCCGAGCGGCCGCGCTCCCATGCGCTCATCATAGCCCTTGTCGGCGAGCCAGGCGATCGCATCCGCCGACAGGTCGAAGGTGACGCCACGCTCGGAAAGCTGTGCCTCGAGTTGCATGACGAACTTCTGCACCACCTGATGGATGACCGGAACCGGCAGCGAGCCGAACGGGATGATCGCATCGAGACGGTTGCGGAACTCCGGCGTGAACAGTCGGTTGATCGCCTCGACATCATCGCCTTCGCGCTTGGTCGAACCGAAACCTATCGCCGCGCGCTGGGCATCCGACGCACCCGCATTGGTGGTCATGATCAGGATCACATTGCGGAAGTCGATCTGCTTGCCGTTGTGGTCCGTCAGCTTGCCATGGTCCATCACCTGCAACAGGATGTTGAACAGGTCCGGATGCGCCTTCTCGACTTCGTCCAGCAACAGCACGCAGTGCGGATGCTGATCGACGCCGTCGGTCAAAAGGCCGCCCTGGTCGAAGCCGACATAGCCGGGAGGAGCACCGATCAGCCGCGACACGGTGTGGCGTTCCATATATTCCGACATGTCGAAGCGGATCAGCTCGACGCCGAGCGACGCGGCCAACTGCTTGGCCACTTCAGTCTTGCCGACGCCGGTCGGGCCGGAGAACAGGTAGGAGCCGATCGGCTTCTCAGGTTCGCGCAGTCCGGCACGTGCCAGCTTGATCGCCGAGGTCAGCGCACTGATCGCGGTATCCTGGCCATAGACGACGCGCTTCAGCTCGATATCGAGGCCTTGCAGCACCTTCTCGTCGTCGGCCGAAACCGTCTTCGGCGGGATGCGGGCCATGGTGGCGATCGTCGCCTCGATCTCCTTGATGCCGATGGTCTTCTTGCGCTTGGCTTCCGGCACCAGCATCTGCGAGGCGCCGGTCTCGTCGATCACGTCGATCGCCTTGTCCGGCAGCTTGCGGTCGTTGATGTAGCGTGCCGACAGCTCCACCGAGGCCTTGATCGCCTCGTTGGTGAACTTCACCTTGTGGAATTCCTCATAATAGGGCTTCAGGCCCTTCATGATCTCGATGGCGTCCTCGATGGTCGGCTCGTTGACGTCGATCTTCTGGAAGCGCCGCACCAGGGCACGGTCCTTCTCGAAGAACTGGCGGAATTCCTTGTAGGTGGTCGAGCCGATGCAGCGGATCGCACCCGACGACAAGGCCGGCTTCAACAGGTTGGACGCGTCCATGGCGCCGCCTGATGTGGCCCCTGCCCCGATGACCGTGTGGATCTCGTCGATGAACAGCACGGCACCTGGATAGTCCTCGAGCTCCTTGACGACCTGCTTCAGCCGTTCCTCGAAATCGCCGCGATAGCGCGTGCCGGCAAGCAGCGTGCCCATGTCGAGCGCGAAGATGGTGGCGTTGTGCAGCACTTCGGGAACGTCGCCCTCGACGATGCGCTTGGCCAGGCCCTCGGCGATCGCCGTCTTGCCGACGCCGGGGTCGCCGACATAGAGCGGGTTGTTCTTGGAGCGGCGGCACAGCACCTGGATGGTGCGGTTGATCTCGGACTCGCGGCCGATCAGCGGATCGATCTTGCCGGCCTTGGCCTTGTTGTTGAGATTGACGCAATAAGCTGTCAGCGCATCCTGCTGCTGCTTCTTCTTGCCACCTTCCTCTTGCGGTTCGGCGCCGTTCTGGCCGCCCTGCTCGTCATCGGCGCCGCGCGGCGAGCGTGTCTCCGACGCACCCGGACGCTTGGCAATGCCGTGCGAGATGTAGTTGACCGCGTCGTAGCGGGTCATCTGCTGTTCCTGCAGGAAATAGGCGGCATGGCTCTCGCGCTCGGCGAAGATGGCGACGAGCACGTTGGCGCCCGACACTTCCTCGCGGCCAGACGACTGGACATGGATCACCGCGCGCTGGATGACGCGTTGGAAACCGGCCGTCGGCTTGGAGTCCTCGTCGTAACCGGTGACGAGGTTGTCGAGCTCGGTGTCGATATAGGTGAGCACCGTGTGCTTGAGCTCATCGAGATCGACATTGCAGGCGCGCATGACGGCGGCCGCCTCGGTGTCGTCGATGAGCGCGAGCAGCAGGTGTTCAAGGGTTGCATATTCATGGTGCCGCTCATTGGCGAGCGTCAGCGCCTGGTGAAGCGCCTTTTCCAGGCCTTGGGAGAAAGCCGGCATGTTACCTCACTTCTTCTCCATCACGCATTGCAGCGGATGCTGATTCTGTCGGGCGAAATCCATGACCTGGGACACTTTGGTCTCGGCCACCTCGAATGTATAGACCCCGCACTCGCCCACTCCATGATTGTGAACATGAAGCATGATGCGTGTGGCGGCTTCGCGGTCCTTCTGGAAAAAACGCTCCAGCACGTGAACCACGAACTCCATGGGCGTGTAGTCGTCGTTGAGGATGAGGACCCGATAAAGGCTGGGCTTCTTGGTTTTGGTTTTGGTGCGCGTGATGACGGCCGTCCCACGGCCGGCCTCATTGCCGTTGCCGTCGCCGTTTTGCATTCGCGCCACGTGTCTCGTGGCAGTCAAACCGATCGTCACGTATTCCTGCCTCTTTCGAATCCCCATGCGAGTTCGACATGTAGGTGTTCGATGGACGATTTTAAGCCCTTCTGTTTAGCTGACAATATGGCTAGGTGACCAAACTTGGACGATTTTCGCAATCGTGAAGGGGCGCGAGGCCCTGGAGTGGAAATCGGCATGAAAAAACCCGGCTGCGTTTCCGCAGCCGGGTTTTGGCCCGGACCCAAAGGGCCGGATTTGGGTCACATCAGGCGAAATGACTTCGCCCGGGCGAAATTACTTCGCCTTGGCAACGATTGATTCGAACGGCTTGTAGGCTTCCTTGGCGAGTTCGGCATAGAGGTCGCCAATCTTGGTGGCCTCGGCGACGAACGCCTCGTAAGACTGCTTGGCGTAATCCGACTGGATCTCGATCGCCTTTTCCAGCGACTTGGCCGAAATCAGCTTCTCCACGGTGGCGCTGCCGGCTTCAAAACTCTTCTTGGTGTATTCGCCAGCCTCGGTCGCGATCGCCTGCGCGCCCTTGGAGAGGGACGCAAAGCTCTTCAATCCGGTGTCGGCGAACTCTTTGCCGTATTTGCTGAAGTCCTCATAGGTCTGGGTCATTTCGCGATTCCCTTGACGGTTGAGGCGTCCTTCTTCGGGGCGCCCTTGTGCAATGCAAGATAATAATTGTGCGCCGCACAAAAGTCAATATTTTACTGGCGTGCGGACCCGCCTGCACAGCCAATGGCTAAAAATCGAATAAAGAGAGCTTCAAGCCCGAAGAAAATGGTGAACGCGGCGGTTACCATAAACGGATTGGTAACGCTGCCCCGGTAGCTTGGCCGGAAGCGAGGCAGGACCCTTTGCCGCCTCCAGCGCAACGAAGAATTCAAGGGAAGTACCAGTGCGTAAGGCGTTGTTGGGCATCGTTTCCAAATCCACCTCCCCTCTCAAGACGATCATGATCATCGCCATGGCGATGACGTTTGTTTGTGGCGACGTCGTCTCATCGCTGGCAGCGAGGCAGGCGGCCATTGTCGTGGACGCCAAGACTGGCAAGGTGCTCTACTCCGCGGATGCCAACGGCAGGCGCTATCCGGCCTCGCTGACCAAGATGATGACGCTCTATCTGACCTTCGAGGCGCTGGCGAAGGGCAAGATCAGCAGGAACTCGCCAGTCGTGTTTTCGGCCCATGCATCCGCCGAGGCGCCGACGAAACTCGGGGTGAAGCCGGGCGATTCTGTCACGGTCGAGACCGCGATCCTGTCGATCGTCACCAAGTCGGCGAATGACTCGGCCACCGCGCTAGGTGAAATGCTCGGCGGCAATGAACCTACTTTTGCCCGCATGATGACCGCCAAGGCGCGGGCGCTGGGCATGACCGGGACCGTCTTCCGCAACGCCAACGGCCTGCCCGACCCTGGCCAATTCACCACCGCGCGCGACATGGCGACGCTCGGCATCGCGCTGAGGGAGCACTTCCCGCAGTATTACGGGTATTTCTCGCAGCGTTCCTTTCTTTACGGGCGCCAGCGCATCAACGGCCACAACCGCCTGCTCGGACGCATCAAAGGCGTCGACGGCATCAAGACGGGCTACACTCGCGCTTCCGGCTTCAACCTCGTCTCGTCGGTTGCCGATGGCAATCGCCGCATCGTCGGCGTGGTCATGGGCGGCACCTCCGGCGGCAGCCGCGACAACCAGATGGCCACGTTGATCAACACCTATCTGCCGAGGGCATCGACCCGCGGCGGCGGCGATCTGGTCGCCAAGGCCAGCGGCAACAACCCGATCACCGCGCTTGCCAAGGTCCTCCTGCCCAAGCACGACGCGCCGACGCCGGACGACAAGCCGATGGTCGAAGACGATGCCGTGGCGTCCAACGACGATCCTACAACTGCGGACGCTACGGACGCGACCGATGAGCAGACAACGGCCGCGGTCGAGGAGACAGCGCCCGTGGTCAAGACCAGGAAGGTCAAGACCGTCATCGTGTCGGCCCCTCAAATTGCCACGGCCCAGGTCGTCGCTGCCTATGCCGAGCCAACTCCGGCGGCCGTCGACCCGGTCAACACAGCGTCGGTGCCGTCGGGCTGGGCCATTCAGGTCGCGTCTTCGCCAAAGCAGTCCGAAGCCCAGGCCTTCCTCGACAAGACCACCAAGCAGGCACCCAAGGTGCTGGCCGACGCGTCCGGCTTCACCGTCGCCTTCGACAAGGATGGCGTCACCTACTACCGCGCCCGTTTCGGCGGCTTTGGTTCGAAGACCGCGGCCTGGAAGGCCTGCACCGCTTTGAAGAAGAAGAACATCGAGTGCTACGCCGTCCAGCAGTAGGACGGCGTGGAAGTCATCTCCCGGAAAAGTTCTGCATCGAAGGAGACTAGTTGTGATTGGAGAGCAAGACGTCCTTGGCTTCATTAATCCGCGCCGCCAGGAAAGACGTGCCGCCGATATCGGGGTGCAGGCGTTGCATCAGGCGGCGGTGCGCCTTGCGGACATCCGCCGCGGCGGCCCCCGCTTCAAGACCAAGGACCTTGTAGGCCTCCTCCTTAGTCATGGCGCCCGGACCTGGCGCAACACCCAGCCCTTCACCACCGTTCGTCTCAGTGTTTTTGCGCCAGACGGGAAATCTGCCGTCAAGATACGTCTCTAGCAGCTGCCGGCTCTCCGGATCGCCGGAGAGTTCCCGGAAGAGATGCTGCAACTCCGCCAGGCCCATCGCGCCAAGCATCTTGCCTTCGTGGCGGCCAGCCAGGACCAGTCCTTCAAGGCCGCCGGTATCGTGATCGAGTTCCATCTCGAGCGCTGCGGTGCGCACCGTCGAACGCTTGCCCGGCGCGAGCTTTGCCGGCGGCCGCTTCATCCGCATGGAACCATACCACGCGATTGCCGCCGACAGAATTATGCCTCCGATGCCTTCGCGCCCGACCACAACCATAGCGATGCCGACCAGCCCCAGAAGGACCGGCCCGAGTGTCTTCATGCCGCTGGCCAGTTTTGCTGGGTCGGCGCGGAGGAAGATCGTGGCCGCGCCGAGAAGCACCAAAAGTAATGCTACCAATGCGATGATTGCGCCCATCAGTCCCCGCCACCCCGCAGATGCTCGATCATCAGCCGGTCTTCCGGCCTGCCTCTGGCCTCAAGCGCCTTCAGTCCGCCGGTTGCAAACACCGCAACCGCCGAAAGCAGCCCTGCCAGGGTCGTTGCAGCCCGCCGATCAAATCGGAACCAAGCCCCTTTGGACAACCGCGCGATTTCCTTGAACGCCTTTTCTGCGCCGGAATCATGACCTTCCTGGAAGACGAAGACAGGAACGCCATGCAAGCCGAGGCTGCCGGCCTTTTCGGCCAGATCGTCGATATCCTCTTCCATCGCATCGCCGATATAGACCAGCGCATTGACCTTGGCGGCCGCCGTCTGTTTCAGCGCGTGCGCCAGCACCTTGCCGATCTGGGTGTGGCCGCTGCGGCATTCGATCCGCGTCATCAGCTGCTTCAAGGCATTGGTGTCGCTCACGAAAGCGGACGAACGGCACTCGCCGAGACCGCGAAAATAAACCAGCTGCACGCTGAGGGTTCCGGCCTTGCCGACGGCGTCGAACATCTGGCCCTGCAGCGTGCAGGCCAGATCCCAGGTCGGCTGGCGGCTCATCGTCGCGTCGAGGGCAAGGATCAGCCTGCCCGAACCGGTCGCCGACGCGGCAAGTGTCCTCGCCTGACGAATGAAGGCGTCGATCTCGCCGGCGTTGGATTGAGGCTTGATCGGCGCAGGATTGGCCCTCGCGGGCACGGGCTGCTTCTTGTCGCTCATAAAAACAAGATGTGGCGTTGCTACATCGCTTGCAAGTCCCACATCGGGTGGCACAAAGGGCCAGACGGTGATGCCACCTGGGGTCAGAGCAGGCCGAGGTCGGCAAGCTCGCGCCTGAGTTTCGGCGGCATCTCAATCAGCCCGGCCTTGCCCTTGCCGAGATCAAGCGGCGCGTCGGCCGGCTTCAGATAGCGCCAGCCCTGAAAAGCCCGGCGCGGCTGCCAGTCGGTTCGTACAACCTCGGGGTCGAGAATCAGGTGGCAGCGGCCGATGCCTTCACCGTCGGTGAACGGCCGGATCTCGGTGATCAGCTGGCGGCACTGCACATTGCCCTTGATCACCCAGTAAAGCGAACCGCCATCGGTAACCTCGGCGCCGCGCGTCGGCATCATGCGGGTGGTGTGATATTGCTCGACCGGCTCCCCGGCGCGCCGCCGCTCGTCGAGGCGGAAGGCAATCCACTCTTCGAGATCCTCGACGCTGTCGCAGCCGACGCACAGTTTTAGGAGATTGAGAGCCATTCGCTAAGGTTAGTCCTGAGCGCCGAGACGTCAACGGCCTGACGGACTTCTCCACAGTGGCGGTTTAGGCCAGCCCTCAGCATTCCACGACATTGACGGCGAGCCCGCCAAGGCTGGTTTCCTTGTACTTCTCGTTCATGTCGAGGCCGGTCTGGCGCATGGTCTCGATCGCCGCGTCGAGCGGCACGAAATGGATGCCGTCGCCTTTGATGGCCAGCGACGCGGCCGTCACCGCCTTTACCGCGCCCAGCGCATTGCGCTCGATGCACGGCACTTGCACCAGCCCGCCGACCGGATCGCAGGTCATGCCGAGATGATGTTCAAGCGCGATCTCGGCGGCATTCTCGACCTGCTCGGGCGTGCCGCCCATGACGGCGCACAGGCCGGCCGCCGCCATCGCCGACGCCGACCCGACCTCACCCTGACAGCCGACCTCGGCGCCGGAGATCGAGGCATTTGTCTTGATGATGCCGCCGACGGCAGCGGCCGTCAGCAGGAAATCTCGGATGCTCGGCTGATCGGCCTCCGGATGGAAGTGCAACCAGTAGCGCAGCACAGCCGGCAGCGTGCCGGCCGCGCCATTGGTCGGCGCGGTGACGACGCGGCCGCCGGCGGCATTCTCCTCGTTCACCGCCATGGCGTAGATCGACAGCCAGTCATTGGCGAGCAAGGGATTGGGCTTGTTCTGCTGCCACTGCTCCTGCAGCTTGTCGTGCAGCATGCGCGCCCGCCGGCGCACCTTCAGCCCGCCCGGCATGATGCCATCCTGCGACAGGCCGCGGTCGATGCAGCCCTTCATGGCGCTCCAGATGCCGTCGAGGCCGGCGTCGAGCGCCTCGCGCGACATCTGCGTCTCCTCGTTGACGCGCTTCATGTCGGCGATGGAAAGGCCGCTTTTGCCGGCCATGGCCAGCATCTCGACCGCATTCTTGAAAGGATAAGGCACTTTCTTGCCTTCTGTCGTCACCGACCCCTTGGCCTTCATCCGCTGCAGTTCTTCTTCCGAAACCACGAAGCCGCCGCCGATCGAATAATAGATGCGCTTGAGCAGCAGGCGGCCGCCAGCGTCATAGGCGTAGAACGCCATGCCGTTGGCGTGACCGGTGAGCGGCGTCTTGCGGTCCAGCACCAGATCGATGGCCGGATCGAAGCGATAGGAGGGATGGCCGGGCGGCGAAATGCGCTTTTCGGCGGTGATGCGGCTGGCAATGCCATCGGCCTGATCGGGATCGACCGTCTGCGGCGTCAGGCCGGCAAGGCCGAGTATGACGGCGCGATCGCTGCCGTGCCCGATGCCGGTGTAGGCGAGTGACCCGTGCAGGCTGGCGCCAAGCCGGTCGACCTTCACACCCGCCGGACGCGGCCAGTCATTTCCCACGACCTCGTCGAGAAACCGCGCCGCGGCGGTCATCGGCCCCATCGTGTGCGAACTCGAGGGTCCTATGCCGATCTTGAACAGGTCGAAAACCGAAAGGAACACGCTGCGTTGTCTCCTGGAGTCAGGTCGAGGACTACATATAGGAATTCCCACGATGTTTCCGCTCTTTTGGAAATCGCGGCGCTGCACCCGCCGACCTTGTTTGCTCCGGCAGCGACATAGGTGCCGATCGCTGTATGCGGACATCGAAGCGATGGCGCTGAATGTGATAAATTCAGGCCATGGGCGATTCCCTCGATCTTTCGACCGCCGATCTCGCGGCGCTGGCCTTCTTCCTCGTCGCGTGGCTGCTGCACACGTTCGCCTCCGACGGCAAGCTGGTCAGTCGCGTGTCGCTGACCACGGCGATGAATGCACAGCGGCAAGCCTGGATGCGGACCATGGCCGAGCGCGAGATCCGCATCGTCGACACCGCCATCATGAGCGGCCTGCAGCAAGGCACCGCCTTCTTTGCCTCCAGCTCCCTGATCGCGATCGGCGGCTGCTTTGCCTTGCTCGGCGCGTCCGACCGGGTTCTTGAGGTGCTCAGCGACCTGCCCCTAGGCGGCGCGCCGTCGCGCGCGGCCTTCCAGATAAAGGTGTTCGGGCTGGTGCTGATCCTGGCGTTTTCGTTCTTCAAATTCGGCTGGGCGTACCGGCTGTTCAATTATTGCACGATCCTGATCGGCGCCGTGCCGATCCCGCATGGCGAAGCCTCACGCAATCCGGTCACCGAAACGGCGGTGTGGCGTGCGGCGCAAATGAACATGCTCGCCGGAAAGCACTTCAACTCCGGCCTGCGCGGCGTGTTCTTCTCGATCGGTTATCTCGGCTGGTTCGTCGACCCCATGGTGTTCGTGCTGTCAACGCTGTTGCTGCTGGCGGTGCTGGTGAGGCGCCAGTTCTTCTCGGCCGCCAGACAGGCGGTGATCGGTCAGCCGCCAGGGCTCGGAAAAGGCTGATCGATCCGCCCTGACAGCCAGTAGGCGGTCAGCCCGATCCATTCGCGGATGGCGATGGTGGTGGCCTGCAGCGAATCGGCTGGATTGTCGCGGAACAGGCCGATGCCTTCTTTGCCCGAGGTGCGATAGTCGACCGGCCAGGGAACAGTCGCAAAACCGGCCTTGTCGAACAGCGCCTTGGCGCGCGGCATATGGAAAGCCGAGGTCACCAGCAGCCAGGTCTCGCCGGGCTTCGGCGTTACCAACTCCTTGGTGAAGACCGCGTTCTCATAGGTGTTGCGGGATTTGTTTTCGAGGATCAGGCGATCGGCCGTCACGCCAAGCGCGGTGAGCAAGCGAGGGGCCGTGGCGGCGTCACCCTCGCCTCCGAGAAACAACTCGCCAGTGCCGCCGGAGACGATCACCTTGGCCGTGGGAAAGCGCCGGGCCAGAACCGCTGTCTCAACCATCCGATCGCCGCCACTGTTCAGCTCATAGCCGCCGCGCACCAGGTTGATGGCGCCCTCGAAACCGCCGCCGAGCACGACGATGCCGTCGACCTTCTGCGGCAACGGCGGCCTGGGAAAACGCTCTTCGAGTGGATTGAGCATCATCGCGCCAAGCGACGTCCAGGCCGATAGCGCGAGAATCAGGAAGGCGAACACACTGCCAGTGGCCGCCAACCGCCGGCGGCCGACCAGCGCCGCGACCAAGCCGGCCAACAGCAGGAAGATCGCCAGATTGAGTGGCTGGACGAAGAACCAGAAGATCTTGGAGAGATAGAAGAACATTGGCTGCCTATCGTCGGCTCGAATTCTCACGACCGATGAAGTGCTCGACGGCACTCGTCACAGCCTCGGCCTCGGGTCGGCTCAGCTCCCTGCCGAAAACAAGGACGCCGTTCGTGTTGGTCAACCTGATGACTTCCGACAGCCCCACTTCATCCGTTGGATAGGTATGGTCGAGGATTTCGGCCTCAAGGTGCCCTTTCAAAGGTAATGACGAACGATTTCGCAAAAAACCCCTGACGTCGCGCACGACTGCGACGTTGGTTAGCCGCAGGGTTTCCTTGCCAAATACCAGCCAGATGAAATCCTTGCCGAGGAAATAGGTGAAGAGGGCAATGATCGCCGTGAACGACAGCAGTCCGAGAGTGCCGCTGGCGACGATTGCGGACGACGTGTCGGTCAATCCCATGTAGCCGGTGTAGGCGACGATCCCGGCCCCAATCAGGACGAAGCCCGTCCTGAAATCCGAGGTGCGTGGTGGGTTGGTTATCAGCAGTTCGTCTCCCGTCTCGACGATGGAAATGCGAGACGGGGGTGGCATGCTACCACCACTTCTCCGGCTGGAACGTGCCTGCGACCTGCTCGATGACCGCAGCGGTCTGGAACAGGGTTTCCTCGTCGAACGGCCGGCCGATCAGTTGCAGCCCGAGCGGCAAACCCTTGGCATCGAGCCCGGCGGGCACGGCGATGCCCGGCAGGCCGGCCATGTTCACGGTGACGGTGAAGATGTCATTCAGGTACATCTTGACCGGATCGGCGGCCATGTCCTCGTCGGCGATGCCGAAGGCGGCGGACGGCGTTGCCGGGGTCAGGATGACATCAACGCCGGCGGCGAAGACAGTCTCGAAATCCCGCTTGATCAGATTGCGCACCTTCTGCGCCTGCAGATAGTAGGCGTCGTAGTAGCCGGCCGACAGCACATAGGTGCCGATCATGATGCGGCGCTTGACCTCGCGGCCGAAACCGGCGGCGCGGGTCTTCTCATACATGTCGACGATATCTTTGCCCGGCACGCGCAATCCGTAGCGGACGCCATCATAGCGGGCGAGGTTGGACGAAGCCTCGGCGGGCGCCACGATATAATAGGCCGGCAGCGCGTATTTCGTATGCGGCAAGGAAATGTCGACGATCTCGGCGCCGGCGTCCTTCAGCCAGGAAATGCCCTTCTGCCACAGCGCCTCGATCTCTTCGGGCATGCCGTCGACACGGTATTCCCTGGGAATGCCGACCTTCATTCCCTTGATCGGCTTGCCGATCACCGCCTCATAATCCGGCACGGGCCGGTCGACCGACGTCGTGTCCTTCGGATCGACGGACGCCATCGACTTCAACAGGATCGCGGCATCGCGCACGTCGCGGGCGATCGGTCCGGCCTGGTCGAGCGACGAGGCGAACGCGACGATGCCCCAGCGCGAGCAGCGGCCATAGGTCGGCTTGATGCCGACGGTGCCGGTGAAGGCGGCCGGCTGGCGGATCGAACCGCCAGTATCCGTCGCGGTCGCGCCGGCACACAGGAAGGCGGAGACCGCGGTTGCCGAACCGCCGGAAGAACCGCCCGGCACCAGTTGCGCATTGTCCAGGCTGCGGGCGGTCCTGGTGCCGCCGGCCGAGACGAAGCCGCCGTCACCCTGATGCGTTGTCGGCATCACCACCGTGTCGAGGCGCGAACGCCGCCACGGGTTGATCACCGGGCCATAGTAGGACGTCTCGTTGGATGAGCCCATGGCGAACTCGTCCATGTTGAGCTTGCCCAGCATGACGGCGCCGTCGGCCCATAGATTTGATGTAACGGTCGATTCGTAGCGCGGCTTGAACCCGTCGAGCACATGGCTGCAGGCCTGCGTATGGACGCCTTCGGTGCCGAACAGGTCCTTGATGCCGAGCGGGATGCCTTCCAGCGCACCGCCCTCGCCCTTGACCAGCCTTGCGTCGGACGCCTTGGCCATGTCGCGCGCCTTGTCGCCGGTCACCGCGACATAGGCATTGAGCGCGGGATTGGCGCGATCGATGGCCGAGAGATAGGCCTCGGTAATCTCGGTCGCGGTGATTTCCTTGCCGCGCAGCTTGGCGCGGGCCTGTGAAATCGTCAGCTGGGTCAGGTCGCTCATCAAAGGCTCTTTTCGTAAAACACCGACCACTCGGAATCGGGATAATCCAGCACCGGGCCGCAGCGCGAAAACCCGGCGCGTTCGTAGACGATCCACGCGGCGGGATGACGATCGCCCGTCTCCAGCACCAGGCGCTTCAGCCCCTCATTGCGTGCCAGCGTCTCGACCCGCTCGACGATCCTGGCGCCGATCTTCTGCCCGCGATGCGACGGCCGCGTGTACATGCGCTTGACCTCGCCGATGGCGCCGTCATGGCGTTTCAGCGCACCGCAGCCGATGGCCAGGCCATTATCGCGGGCGATGAAAACGGTCGTATCCTCACCGGCCATCTGCTCGACCGTCAGATGGTAGCAGAGCTCCGGCGGCGTCAGTTCGAGCAAGGTCTCGTTGAGTTCCTTGACCAGCCCGCGCACATCGTCCTGCAGCGGCGTTTCAATGGCGATCTCGATTGCCATCGGCCGGCTACTCCACGACCTTCGGCACGAGGAAGAAATTCTCTTCGGTCGCCGGCGCATTGGCGACGATGTCCGCCGCCTTGCCACCGTCGGTGACAACATCCTGGCGCTTCTTCATCTCCATCGGCGTCACCGAGGTCATCGGCTCGACGCCGGAAACGTCGACCTCGTTCAGCTGTTCGACGAAGCCCAGAATGGCGTTCAGCTCGCCGGTCATGCGTTTGGCATCTTCTTCGCTCACCGCGATGCGGGCGAGACGCGCGACGCGCTTCACTGTCTGAAGATCTACGGACATGTTTCTGCCTCGGGGAAAACCAGTTCGGGCTATAGCGGCGCCGCGCGCGCTGCGCAACATGCATCGTGCCGGGTGCTAGGCCTGGGCTGCGGTGCTCACGCGGTCCTTGGGACGACGCAAAGGGTTAGGCAATTCGAAAAAGCGCTGTTTTGCCGGACACATGCCGCATGCGTCCTCATCCTCGAGCGCGGCGAACGCCTGCAATTCGGCCTCGGAGCAACCTGGTTCAAGCGGCCGATAGGCGAGATAGGGATCCCATTTCTCGGACAGGCGGTATTTCGCCTTCTGCATCGGCAGATAGGCCAGCGGTGCGCATTTCCAGATTTGCCCGTCATGCAGTTGCTTGCAATGGCGAGCCGGGCAGATTTCCCAACTGGCGCGGGTGTCGCCGTCCTCGAATGGCAACATGGCATTGCCAAAGCCCTCGTAGCGTCGGGTCCAGTTCTTGTCCGAAGGGCGTATCTCGAGACGCAATTTGTGGTTCTTCTGCCATCCCTCCAGCAATTCGAAAACCGGCTTCAGCCTCTCCCGGTAATCCTCGGAATCATGATGGACCGACACGACCAATCGTGCATCGGGATCGGCGGCAAGGATCGCCGGCAGCGACGGGTGACGATGCAGGAAGAAGCCGTTGCTGACGATCTCTATACGGGCACGCGGCCAGTGCCGCCGCACCAACCCGACAAAGCCCGGCAGTTGCGGATGAATGCTGGGCTCTCCTCCAAGCAGGCTGAAGCGCGTCACCGACACGCGCTGGCTCCACAGTCCCATCCAGAGGTCAGCCTCTTCGAGCGAGACGGTGCCGGCATGGGCGTGATTGGAATAGTGCGAGCAGCTTTCGCAGGACAGGTTGCAGCCATGCGCGACATGCAGTTCCAGCTTTCGGAATACAGGCCGCTCGCCGCGAAGAAGCGAGCTTACGCGTTGCAGCATCGTCATGGCAGGGCAACGCCCTCGCACAGATAGTAGCTGCCGCTGTTGCCGCTTGCCTCGCTTTCGTCGTCGACCGGCCGGACCGATACGAGATCGACTTGCTTGGCGTTCATTTGCGTCACCGAGAGGACATAGCCCGGTTCCTGGCAGATGGCCGTCACCGCCCAGCTCGGCGAAGCCGCCGCCTTGCTGACCTGCAGGAACTCGCAATTGTATTCGACGCCTTGCAGCCCGTGCGCCGAAAGCACGATGTTGCCGGCGTCGATCAGCGTTTGCGGCGTGTCCTTTTTGGCCTGTTTGCAAAGCTCCTCGGACTGAAGGTAGACGCCCTCAATGAAATCATCCGCGGCGAGCGCGGGCGACGCCGCGACCAACATGGACACGCAAAGAGATCGTCCCAACACCATGGATTTATTCCGCTTTAGCTGCCTCTAAATTGTAATCGTCTCACCGATTTTCGGCAATGCCACTTTGATGCCGGATCCTTCCAGGCCGGCCTCGAACTTGTCGGCGGTCGGATCGATCATCGGAAAGGTGCCGAAGTGACAGGGAACCACTGTGTCGAACTTGAAGAAGCGGCGGCAGGCAAGTGCCGCCACCGCACCGCCCATGGTGAAGCGATCGCCGATCGGCACGATCCCGATCTTCGGCTCATGCAACTCGTTGATCAGCGCCATGTCGGAAAAGATGTCGGTGTCGCCCATATGGTAGAGCGTTTTGTCTTCCGGGAAATGCAGGACGAGGCCGCCCGGATTGCCGAGATAGGTGTTCTGGCCGCCCTCACCAGGGAACGAGGACGAGTGCAGCGCCTGGACGAAAGTGGTGGTGAAGCTGCCGCAATCGACGGTGCCGCCGATGTTGCCTGGGTTGATCCTCTTGTCGCTGACACCCTTGCCGACCAGATACATGCAGATCTCGAAATTGGCGACCAGCTGGGCGCCGCTTTTGCCGAGCACTTCCACGGCGCCGCTGATGTGGTCACTGTGGCCATGCGTCAACAGCACATGCGTGATGCCCTCAGCCGGTCCCTCCCAGCCGCCCGTCCAGGACGGATTGCCGATCAGATAGGGGTCAATGAGGATCTTGGCGTCAGCCGTTTCGATACGAAAGGCCGAGTGGCCGTACCAGGTCAGTTTCATAAATGCATTCCTCGATTTTTGGCGTGCCAAAGGATAGAACGCCGACGGCCCCGAGATCAAAGGGTTACTGTGTCCCTTGCGCGTTTGACAAAACACGTGGTGGTGAAAGGTGAGGACGGCCGTTGGGCATTATCACGATAGAGGAATTGCCGGCGCGGCTAACCGGCGGCAAGACGCTGGCCGGGCTTGACCTCGGCGACAAGACGATCGGCGTCGCGATCTCGGACCAGAGGTTTTCCTTCGCCCATCCGCGCCCGGTCATCATGCGAAGGAAATTCTCGCTCGATGCGGCGGTCCTGCTTGCCTTGCTACAGAAGGAGAATGCCGGCGCGGTGGTGATTGGGCTGCCGATCAATATGGACGGGTCGGAAGGGCCGCGTGCGCAGAAATCGCGCGCCTTCGTCCGCAACATGGCGCAGATGAGCGACCTGCCCTTCGTGCTCTGGGATGAAAGGCTATCGACGGTCGCGGCCGAAAGGACGCTGATCGAGATGGATTTCTCGCGCCGCAAGCGCGCCGGCAAGATCGATTCGGCGGCAGCCGCGTTTATTCTGCAGGGAGTTTTGGACCGGCTTCAGTCGCTCCACGCATCCGCTCGAACGGAACCGGACCCGCCCAGCGCTGTTTGACCCAGCCGGCGATTTCGCGGCGACGGCGGAACGCCCAAAGCGCCATCAGCAGAAACCCGTCGAAGACGCACGTCTTCGCCACCATGCCGGGAATGATCGCCGGATCGATGCCAAGCATCTGACCATAGAGCTGAAAAAAGAAATCGTGCATCTGTCGGCTGAGCATCGTGTAGCCGAAATTGATGTCATTGGCCGACAGGTAGAACCAGCCCCAGAAAATCGCCATCGGAGCCGCCCAGAATGCGAAGATGTAACGCATCAGCGGCCTCCCCTGGGATTGGAGCCCGTCTTAGAGACCGTTCGGCCCGATATGAGTGAAAGCAGCGAATTGTGGGCCGCGGCCTTTGCCATGCCGTGCGCGACGGCGCGGACTTCGCCCTCGCCTGAAGCCGCTGCCGCAACCACGGACCGCCGCTCGGCAAGCATTGCGACATAGGACGCCAGAAGTGCTGCCAACTGCACGGCGACAGCCATGAACAGCCCGTTGATGCCTTGCGCGGCGCCACCGATGACGATCAGCGACAATACGCCGGATGCGGAGATGAAGGCGATGCGGGCAACGCTGTCAGCGCCCGGGCTGGCAGCGTCGTTGATCAGGCCTTCGACAAAGGCCCAGGAGAACAGCACGGAGACCACAAGCAATGCGGTGGCAAGCGGCGCCACCACAACGAAATTGTCGAGGTCGACGAAGCGGGAGGCCTCGATTGTGGTACCCAACACGCCGAGCGCCGCCGCCACGCCGCGGTTTCCGTCGATGCAGATGAGCGCAAGCAGGGCGAAAACGATCGCCCAGTGCAACGCCAGAAAAGAGGTCAGTACCTGTCGCATCGGTGTTCCTGTTTCGCAAAGCAAGGGACGGCCAGTTTGAACCATTCCCTGCTTGCACCGGGACAGTGGGCCCTGCCGCTCGCCATCGCAACGGAAACCATTTGTTAAGGTTAACGGCGATTAGCTATACGCGTGAGGATATCCACCAACGCCTCAAAACTGTGGATGGCGCCGGTTTTTGCGATGCTCGCGGCTCAATTCACCGGCGGATAGAGCGTGTCGATGATCATGCGCGCATCGTGGCGCGAATCGAGCATGCCATAGGTATTGCGCCATTGGCCTGCCAGGCGCGTCTCGACGAAAGCGTCGGCGATTCGCCCTGCCCCCAGCCGGCGCAACTCCGCCGCTGCCGCCGACAACGCCAGCTGTTCGGTGAGCAGCCGGGCCGAGCCCTCGTCGGTTGAAGCGACTTGCATCGCCGCCTTCAGCACCCCGATCGTGCCGCGCCCGCCGGCGCCGAGATCGCGGTCGATGCCGGCCAGCACATCCTCGAACAGGCCGGGCGCACGGCCAAGCACGCGCAGCACGTCGAGCGCCATAACATTGCCCGAGCCTTCCCAGATCGCGTTGACCGGGGCTTCGCGATAATAGCGGGCGAGTGGCGCCTCCTCGACATAGCCATTGCCACCGAGACACTCCATCGCCTCATAGAGCAACGGCGGCGCGATCTTGCAGACCCAGTATTTGACGACTGGCGTCATGGCGCGGGCAAACGCCGCTTCGCCGCGATCGCTCGCCGCCTCGTCGAAGGACCGCGCCAGCCGGAACGACAGTGCGGTGGCTGCGGCGACATCAAGCGCCATGTCGGCCAGCACGCGCTGCATCAGCGGCTGCTCGATCAAGGTTGAGCCGAACACCTGGCGGTGGCGGGCATGATGAACAGCCTCGGCGAGGCCGGCGCGCATGATCGCCGACGATGCGATGGCACAATCGAGCCGGGTGAGCGTCACCATGTCCATGATCGTCTTCACGCCGGCACCCGGTTCGCCGACCATCTCGCCGATGGCGTTGACGAATTCCACTTCGGAGGACGCGTTGGAGCGGTTGCCGAGCTTGTCTTTCAGCCGCTGGAAGCGGAAGCCATTGCCCGAGCCGTCGCCGAGAACGCGCGGCACGAGGAAGCATGACAGCCCCTCCGGCGCCTGCGCCAGCACCAGGAACGCATCCGACATCGGCGCCGACATAAACCATTTGTGCCCGGTCAGGCGATAAAACCCGCTGCCGGCGCGTTCCGCCCTTGTCACATTGGCGCGCACATCGGTGCCGCCCTGTTTCTCGGTCATGCCCATGCCGAGCGTCAGCCCGGTCTTCTCGACCGGCGGCTTCTGGCTCTGGTCATATTTGCGCGTCGTCACGCGCGGCGCCCATTCGCGAAACAATTTTGGGCTGGCCATCAGCGCCGCTAGCGAAGCGTTGGTCATGGTGATGGGGCACAGATGCCCGGTCTCGAGCTCTGCGGTGAGGTAAAACCGGGCGGAACGGACCTGATGGCGGCGGCCGATCTCGGCGTCGCCGTTTTCCCACACAGAGGAATGCAGTCCGTTGGCCACCGAGCGGCGCATCAAGGCGTGATAGGCGGGATGGAACTCGACCACGTCGATGCGCCGGCCCTGACGATCGTGCGTCCTGAGCTTCGGCGTCTCGACATTGGCGAGGCGCGCCAGTTCCTGCGCCTCCTGCGTCAGCACGAAACGGCCGAGCCCGTCGAGATCCTTGCGCACCGGATCGGAAAAACGCTCCGCGAGTTGGATCAGCAAAGGATCGCCCCGCCAGGCGTTGCCGCCCGTCAGCGGCGGCGGCTGGTTGGTCACGTCGTCGGTCACGCCCAATCCTTCTATCGTCAGAAAGCCACGAATCCGAGGCTGTCGGCTAGATATAGCCAAGCCATGCAGCGCGCGCGATGAAAATACCGGCCGATACAATCGGCCATCTACACGAAAAAATTGAGGAGAACGGCTCCAATCCAAAGCTGGCGCTTGCAGCCGCAAAATCTCCACCCTATAGCAGCGCCTTGAGATGACCGACGCTTCGTCCCTGCCACTCTACCCTCACCGCCATCTTCTGGGCATCCGCGACCTTTCCCCCGCCGACATCGAGCTATTGCTCGACAGGGCGGACCGCGCAGTCGCGATCTCGCGGCAGTCCGAGAAAAAAACCTCGACGCTGCGCGGCCGCACCCAGATCAACCTCTTCTATGAAGCCTCGACGCGCACGCAGTCGTCGTTCGAGCTTGCCGGAAAGCGGCTCGGCGCCGACGTCATGAACATGTCGGTGGCGAGTTCTTCGGTGAAGAAGGGCGAAACGCTCATCGATACGGCGATGACGCTGAACGCCATGCGGCCCGACATATTGATCATCCGCCACCAATCGGCGGGCGCGGCGGCGCTGCTGGCGCAGAAGGTCGGCTGCTCCGTCGTCAATGCCGGCGACGGTGCGCATGAGCATCCGACACAGGCGCTGCTCGATGCGCTGACCATCCGCCGCGCCAAGGGGCCGCTGTCGAAGCTGATCGTGGCGATCTGCGGCGACATCCTGCATTCGCGCGTGGCGCGCTCGAACATCATGCTGCTCAACGCGCTCGGCGCGCAGGTGCGTGTCGTCGCGCCGTCGACGCTGTTGCCCACCGGCATCGAGAAGATGGGTGTCATCGTCACTCGTTCGATGGCCGAAGGCCTCAAGGGCGCCGACGTGGTGATGATGCTGCGCCTGCAGCGCGAGCGCATGGAAGGCGCCTTCGTGCCTTCGGTGCGCGAATATTTCCGCTATTTCGGCCTCGATGCAGAGAAACTGAAGGCGGCCAAGGACGACGCGCTGGTGATGCATCCCGGGCCGATGAACCGCGGCGTTGAGATCGCCTCGGAAATCGCCGATGGTCCGCAAAGCGTCATCCAGGAACAGGTCGAGATGGGCGTTGCCGTGCGCATGGCCGTCATGGAAGCCCTGCTTGACCCGCGCCGCAACCATGAGGGCCGCGGCGCATGAGCATAACGGTTTTTGAGCGCGCCCGCATTGTCGATCCCTCGCGCAGCATGGACGAAGTCGGCGCCGTCATCGTCGATGGCCGCAAGATCGTCGCCGCCGGCAAGGCAGCGCTGAACCAAGGCGCCCCCGAGGGCGCGGCCGTTATCGACTGCGCCGGCAAGGCGATCATTCCCGGCCTGATCGATGGCCGCGTCTTCATCGGCGAGCCGGGCGGCGAGCATCGCGAAACCATTGCGTCGGCAAGTGTCGCGGCAGCGGCCGGCGGCGTCACCTCCATCGTCATGATGCCCGATACCGACCCGGTGATCGACAATGTCGCGTTGGTCGAGTTCGTGCTGCGCACCGCCAAGGACACGGCAAGCGTCAACGTCTTTCCGGCAGCGGCAATCACCAAGGGCCTCGACGGGCGCGAAATGACCGAGTTCGGCCTGCTGCGCGAAGCCGGCGCGGTCGCCTTCACCGATGGCCGCCACACCATATCGAGCGCGCTGGTGATGCGCCGCGCACTGACCTATGCACGCGACTTCGGCGCCACCATCGTGCATGAAACGCAGGATGCCGACCTGGGGTCATCCGGCGTAATGAATGAGGGCCTCTACGCAAGCTGGCTCGGCCTTTCCGGCATTCCGCGCGAAGCCGAATCCATTCCGCTGGAGCGCGATCTTGCGCTGGCGCGCCTGACGCGCGGTTCGTACCATGCGGCAAAGATCTCGACGGCGATGGCGGCAAACGCCGTGACGCGCGCGAAAGCCGATGGTGCAGCCGTCACATCGGGCGTCGCGATCCACAATCTGTCGCTGAATGAAAACGATGTCGGCGAGTACCGCACCTTCTTTCGCCTGACGCCGCCCCTGCGCGCCGAGGAAGATCGGCTGGCGATGATCGAGGCGGTCAGGGACGGCACGATCGACATCATCGTCTCCTCGCACGACCCGCAGGACGTCGACACCAAGCGCCTGCCTTTCGCCGACGCGGCGGCCGGCGCCATAGGGTTGGAGACGCTGCTGGGCGCGGCACTGCGGCTCTACCACAATGGCGACGTGCCGTTGCTCCGGCTGATCGAGACCCTGTCCACGGCTCCGGCAAGACTGTTCGGACTGCCCGGCGGCACGCTGAAGCCCGGCGCTGTTGCCGATCTTGCCCTTGTCGATCTCGACGAACCCTGGATCGTCAGCGAAGGCGGCATTCGTTCGCGCTCGAAAAACACCTGTTTCGAAGGCGCGCGGCTGCAGGGTAAGGTCTTGCAAACGCTGGTTGCGGGCCGCACAGTGTTTTCCGCCTGAGCCGGCAAACGCGCACCGCGCCTGATCCGGTCAAACTGGGGAAATGCCGGGGAAACAATGACTTACAGCCTCATCCCAGCGCTTGTGTTTGGCTATTTGCTTGGCTCGATTCCTTTCGGACTTCTGCTGACGCGCGCGGCCGGCCTTGGTGATGTGCGCAAGATCGGCTCCGGCAATATCGGTGCCACCAATGTCTTGCGCACCGGCAACAAGGGCCTTGCCGCTGCGACGCTGCTGCTCGACGCGCTGAAAGGCACGGCTGCCGTGCTGATATCAGGCCATTTTGCGCCTGACCTGGCGATCTGGGCCGGTCTCGGCGCCTTTCTCGGCCATCTCTTCCCGGTATGGCTCGGGTTCAAGGGCGGCAAGGGCGTTGCCACCTATCTCGGCGTGCTGATCGGCCTTGCCTGGCAGGTGGCGCTGATCTTCGCCGTCGTTTGGCTGGTGATGGCTTTCCTGTTCCGCTACTCCTCGCTGGCGGCGCTGACGGCGGCGGTCATCGTGCCGATCGCGCTCTATGTCCTGAGCACGCCTCAGATTGCCGCCCTGTTCGTGGTGATGAGCATCATCGTTTTCATCAAGCACCGGGAAAACATTTCACGCCTGCTTGCCGGCACCGAGGGCAAGATTGGAGCCAAGGGGTGAGCGATCGCGCCACCGCGGTGAGCGAGCCGGCCGCCGGGCCGCGCCTCAGCGACCGGCAGCGGCTGAGTTGGCTGCGGCTGATCCGCACCCAGAATGTCGGCCCCGCCTCCTTTCGCGACCTGATCAACCGCTTCGGTTCGGCCGAAGTCGCACTGGAAATGCTGCCGGAATTGATGATTTCGGGCGGCGCCAACCGCATTGCCCGCATCCCAGCGATCGCGGAAGCCGAGGCCGAATTGGAAACGGCCCGAAAGGCTGGCGCGCGCTTTGTCGGCATTGGTGAGCCTGACTATCCGCCGCTCTTGCGCAACATGGACCATCCGCCGCCGCTGTTGGCGGTCAAAGGCAATTCCGCCGTCTTCCGGCTGCCGGGGATCGCCATTGTCGGTGCCCGCAACGCATCGCTGGCCGGTATCAAGATGGCGCGCATGCTGGCGGCGGATCTCGGCCGCGACGGCTATGCAATCGTCTCCGGCCTGGCCCGCGGCATCGACACGGCGGCGCATCAGGGCAGTCTGGCGACTGGCACCATCGGCGTTCTGGCCGGAGGCCTCGACCTGCCCTACCCGCCTGAAAATGCCGGCCTGTGTGAGGACATTGCCGAGCGCGGCGCCGTCATCTCGGAAATGCCCTTCGGCTGGCAGCCGCGCGCCCAGGATTTCCCGCGCCGCAACCGCCTTGTCGCGGGTGCGGCCCTTGGGCTGGTGGTGGTCGAGGCAGCGCAACGTTCGGGATCCCTGATCAGCGCCAGACTTGCCGGCGAAATGGGCCGGCTGGTCTTCGCCGTACCAGGCTCACCGCTCGATCCACGCGCCGCGGGTACCAACGGCTTGCTCAAGGATGGTGCCACCTTGGTGACCGAGGCATCGGACATTTCGCGGGCAATCGCCCCGCTGACCGGCATGCGGGCGCCCGAAGTGCCGCCGTTCGAAGAGCCGCCCGACTTCTCGGCCACGCCACCGCCCGGCGAAAGCGACCGCGCCCGCGTCATCGAGGCGCTCGGCCCGACACCGGTGGCGGTCGACGAGATCATCCGCCACACGCGCCTGCACCCGGCCCAGGTCTTCATGGTGCTGCTGGAACTCGACCTCGCCGGCCGGCTCGAGCGCCACGCCGGCGGCAATGTCTCGCTGGTGTTTGCGAATGAGTGAGCAATGGTGAGTGCGATGGGATTCGAACCTCGCGACCGCCGGTCGGTGTTTTTCACGGTGGTTCCTGTCTACGAAGGGATCCAGGCGAAGAGCAACCGCGACTGGAAACCGACATTCAAGCGCAGCGATGATCCGCTAGCTCGAACGGAACATTAGCCGTTTCGAATAGTTAAGTTCATGCTCGGATGTTGTCACTGGCATCCGGCGAAAGGCTAGTCGGCTAAACGTCAGCCGGCCACGTCATTGGTCGCTCCATGGCGCGGGCTTTCATCGATCAGAGGAAGAGATACCCGACAAGCCCGCCACAACCTACATCGTCAGCGTATTCGAGAAACCGCACTGGCGCACGGTCCTGACGCCAAAGACAAGGCCGAAGCCCTGGCGGCGGCCAAGGAGATCGGCGACAAGGTGCGGGTCGAAGAGATCACGCCGAAGGCGAAGAAACGTTGAAATGTCGCGCGACATCACAGATTCGCGATGCTCGGGACGAATAGCGGTCCGAAAAGCGTTCGTGGCACATGACGTCTAACTCGCCGGGTGCTCATAAAGACCCGAGCGCCCTTCCTGAAACCCAATGCTTTAGGAGGAACACCATGAAACATCTCCTCACACCAATGATGGCCGGCTTATTCATAGCCTCCACTGGCATGGCCTTCGCCGCCAACGTCCACACCGTAACAGGCACGACAGGTCAGCCCAATCAAACGATCGGAACCCCTCAAACAGGAAGTGCCACTCCAGGCCACGCAAGCTCTGCTCCGGGTTCAGCCTTCAACCCAGCTGGTAATGCGGGAACACACTACGCTGGCGAGCAGCCGCAGAACTCAAAGAATCCGAAGAGCGTATCTCAATACGACGTGGCCGGCTTCCAGCAGTCCAATAACCATTAATGGACTGCCGCAATCTGCGAACGAAAAGGCAGGCCCGCCACCGTGGAGGCAGCGGGCTAGATGCGATAGCATGTCGGTATTTCAGTAGCGGTAGTAGTGCCTACGGTAGTGATGTCGGTGATAGTAGTGCCTGTCGTAACACACAGAGCGGTAATGGCCGCCGCCGTAATACGGGTCAGCATAATACCCACCGCCGTAATACCCGCCACCGTAGTAACCGCCACCGTAGCAGCCGTTGTTGAACATGCTTCCGATCACTGCTCCGGCGATAAGTCCTCCTGAAGGAAGTCGTCATAGCCGCCGTATCCACGCCCATAGTAGGGGTGGCCATAGTAACCTCTGTATCGCCCATAATGGCCGCCTGCCCAATAATTGTTGCGCCATCTGGCACCGCTCCGAATTTGGATGACGTCGGGCTATGCGCTTTGCGCCTGAGGCAGGAAAAAGACCAGCCTTTGCCGTCGCTGGTTCTATCGAGGGCAAGAACGAGCAAGGGGCAAGAGGTGTATGGCGTACGGTCGTTCGCTGATCGGGCACGCACTTGGCCTAACCGCATCATCAACATCGGATCGAAGGCCCGCCTCGCGCGGGCTTTTTCATGCGCCGCGTGCGCCAGCGATTCCCGGATAACGCCAAGAAAAGCCCGGAAAACATGGGAATTCTAGGTAATACCGGTAAATACACGTGCGCATAGATTTTCGATCTAAGTGATTGATTTGTTGGTGAGCGCGATGGGATTCGAACCCATGACCTACTGATTAAAAGTCAGTTGCTCTACCGGCTGAGCTACGCGCTCCCGCGGGCGCGAAAGGCGACCCTCGAAATTGCGCGGAACATAGGGAGAGTGCCTCGACCGGTCAACCGGAAAAACAGCATTCGCAGGCCGGGCTTTTCCAGCATGATCGCCGGGTCTGAGTGGCCGCTTCGATCATGAGAGACACCGCCCTGGCAGAGCAATTGCACGACCGGTCTGTCGCCTCGCCAGCAGGCCGGAGAAACATTACAAATCAGCAACTTGGCGTTTTCGCGGGGAACTATAAGCCACCTCGCCCGTTTCCTCGCCACAAGGGACGTCAATCACCCTTTCGAAGGAGAAGATAATGAACAAGATCGTATCGGGTATACTGGCGACCACATTGTCAGTTTCGTTCGCGGCAGCCGCCGGTCCGGCCAATGCAGCACAAATGTTCGTGCCTCAGGCACCGGTGACGTCGTCAAATATCCTGAACGTCGCAGCCGGCGACACGCCAGCCCAACATCCTTCCCAATATCCTGAGTGGAAGCGTCACGGCGATCGCCGCAACTTCAGCCGCAATTTCAATGGCAATCGGAACTTTGCCCGCAACAATGATCGTGGCGTGTATTGGAACGGCCACCGCGGCTATCGCGAATACCATCGCGGCTATCGGCGCCATGGCGACAACTGGTTCCCGCTGGCTGCCTTCGCCACCGGCGCCCTGATCACCGGCGCGATCATCAACAGTGAAAACAACCGTGTCTACGAAGGCAATTCGCATGTGCAGTGGTGCTACGACCACTATCGCAGCTACCGCTCTTCGGACAACACGTTCCAGCCGAACTACGGCCCTCGTCAGGAGTGCCGCTCGCCTTATTGATTCGCGGGTGAGTACAAGGAGCTGACGAGCAGGCCCGTGCCATAAGTGGCGCGGGTCTTCTCTTTCAGTATAGCGAATAGCGAGCCAGTATCAGCCTGCCCAACTGATGCCCTTGATGATGTAATAACGCGCGTCGCCTTCCGCGCTCGGTGAGCGATATGCTCCAAGGGCGTCGCAAATTCGAACCGCCACGGCGCTCAGTTCCCAACCAAGCACTTCCAGGTCATCGTCGGCATCCCGAACGTAAGACTGGGCCAGTTCGTCGATGCTGTTCGTCTCGCCGAAGGATCGAACCAGCTTTGCGTCGATCATTACATCGTCGGGCCAGTTTGAATTTGCCCAAGCCCAGAGCCAACTCTGCGACTTGGCGCTCGTCGAACCGGCGATCTGGACCTCTGCGGTCACTTTGACGTTCCCGTCTTTGGCAAACAGAAGTCTTCTGCTCCCTATATCATAGTCGTAGCGAGACCAGTGGCCGACCTGAAAGTCTTTCTCCAAGCGGTCATTCTTGACCTTCACTGTTTGATGGCTTCGTCACGCCAAGCAGGATACCAGTCTGGCTGCATTCCTCTCCCCATTACCCAGCACCGATGGCTGTTTATTACACGCTCAGCGTCCTGCGCACAGCATCGCGCCAACCAGCAAGCTTGGCTACGCGCACGGAGCCATCCATGTCCGGCTGGAAGCGCCGTTCGAGTGCCCAGCTTTTCGCGAATTTCTTGGCATCCGGCCACACACCTGCCTTCGAGCCAGCCAGCCATGCGGCGCCGAGCGCTGTCGTCTCGAGGATGGTCGGACGGTCGACCGGTGCATCCAGGATGTCGGCCAGACGCTGCATGGTCCAGTCCGACGCCACCATGCCACCGTCGACCCGAAGCACGGTCTTGGCCGAAGCGCCCTTCCAGTCCTTGCGCATAGCGTCGAGCAGGTCGCGCGTCTGGTAGGCCACGGCTTCCAGCGCGGCGCGGGCAAACTCCGCCGGACCGGAATTGCGGGTCAGCCCGAAGATGGCGCCGCGTGCCTCGGCATCCCAATGCGGTGCGCCGAGTCCGACAAAGGCGGGCACCAGGTAGACATTTTGCGTCGGATCAGCTTCTGCCGCCAGTTTGCCGCTCTGCTCGGCCTTGCCGATCACCTTGATGCCATCGCGCAACCATTGAACCGCGGCACCGGCAATGAAGATCGAGCCTTCCAGTGCGTAGGTCGTCTTGCCGTTCAGCCGGTAGGCAATGGTGGTCAAGAGCCGGTTCTTCGAACGCACCAGGTCGCTGCCGGTGTTCAGCAGCGCAAAACAGCCAGTGCCATAGGTCGACTTCATCATACCTGGCTCAAAGCAGGCCTGGCCGATGGTCGCGGCATGCTGGTCGCCGGCAACCCCGAGGATTCTTATCTCGGCGCCAAAGAGACTTTTCTCCGTGATTCCATAGTCATCGGCACAGTCCTTTACCTCAGGGAGCATTTTCGCCGGGATGTTGAGGATGGTCAGCAGCTCGTCATCCCAGGCATTCTCAGCGATGTTGTAGACCAGCGTGCGCGAAGCGTTGGTGGCGTCTGTGGCGTGGACCTTGCCGCCGGTCAGCCGCCAGATCAAAAAGCTGTCGATGGTGCCGGCGAGCAATTCGCCCTTCTCGGCACGCCGCCGCGCGCCTTTCACCTTGTCGAGCATCCAAGCGATCTTGGTGCCGGAGAAATAGGGATCGAGCAGCAGGCCGGTCTTGCGGGTGAACTTCTTCTCCAACCCTTGCTTCTTGAGTTTCTGGCACAACGGCGCGGTGCGCCGGTCCTGCCAGACGATGGCATTGTGGATCGGCTTGCCGGTCACCCTGTCCCAGATGACAACGGTTTCGCGTTGATTGGTGATGCCGAGTGCGGCCACCTCGGAAGCAGTTCGACCGGCGTTCTTCAGCGCTGCCTTCACGGTCGATACGACGCTCGTCCAGATGTCCTCGGGATCGTGCTCAACCCAGCCGGAGGCCGGATAGTGCTGGGTGAACTCCTGTTGCCCGCTGCCGGCAACCTTCATCTTGTCGTCGAACAGGATCGCCCTGGTCGATGTCGTGCCCTGGTCAATGGCAAGGATGTATCCGGTCATTCTGCCTCCCCACTCAGTCTTTTACACAAACAGGGGAGACGGCAAGATGCCGCCTCCCCCTATTCTCATGATGCGGGCGCGAACGCCAACACCAAGGTTACTTCTGCCAGCTCTTCACCAGTTCGTCGTAGTTGATGGTGATCGGCTTGTCCTTCTCCTGCTCGAGCTTCAGCTGAGGCGCGAGATTGCCGGCCTTGACCGCGTCGGCGTTCCAGTAGGCAAGGTCATGCTCTTCGGCCATCTTCGGTCCGATGTCGCCCTGAACACCGGATTTCTCGATACGGGCCATGACTTTTTCCTGATCGGCGCAGAGCGAATCCATGGCTTCCTGCGGTGTCTTGGCACCCGAGGATGCGTCACCGATGTTCTGCCACCAGAGCTGCGCCAGCTTCGGATAGTCCGGCACGTTGGTACCGGTCGGCGTCCACTGCACACGGGCCGGCGAGCGGTAGAACTCGATCAGACCGCCGAGCTTCGGCGCACGTTCGGTGAAGCTCTTGTCATGGATGGTGGAGTCGCGAATGAAGGTCAGGCCAACCTGGCTCTTCTTCACGTCGACGGTCTTCGAGGTGACGAACTGCGCATAAAGCCAGGCGGCTTTGGCGCGGTCGGTCGGCGTCGACTTCATCAGCGTCCAGGAACCGACATCCTGATAGCCGAGCTTCATGCCGTCCTTCCAGTATGAGCCGTGCGGAGACGGCGCCATACGCCATTTCGGCGTACCGTCGTCGTTCATGACCGGCAAGCCGGGCTTGACCATGTCGGCGGTGAACGCGGTGTACCAGAAGATCTGCTGGGCAACATTGCCTTGCGACGGCACGGGGCCGGATTCAGAGAAGGTCATGCCCTGGGCTTCCGGCGGCGCATAGGCTTTCAGCCAATCAAGATACTTCTGGATGGCATAGACCGATGCTGGTCCATTGGTGTCGCCGCCGCGCGCTGTGCACGAGCCGACAGGCCGCGAATTCGCATCGACCTTGATGCCCCATTCATCGACCGGCACGCCATTCGGCAGGCCCTTGTCGCCGTTGCCGGCCATCGACAGCCAGGCGTCGGTGAACCGCCAGCCGAGCGACGGATCCTTCTTGCCGTAGTCCATGTGGCCAAAGACTTTCTTGCCGTTGACGTCGCGGCCGGTGAAGAATTCGGCGATGTCCTCATAGGCCGACCAATTGACCGGCACGCCGAGATCGTAGCCGTACTTGGCCTTGAAGTCGGCCTTGTTCTTCTCGTCGTTGAACCAGTCGTAACGGAACCAGTAGAGGTTCGCGAACTGCTGGTCGGGCAGCTGGTAGAGCTTCTTGTCCGGCGCGGTGGTGAACTTGGTGCCGATGAAGTCGTCAACATCGAGCATCGGATCGGTAACGTCCTTGCCTTCGCCCGCCATCCAGTCGGTCAGGTTGCGCACCTGCTGGTAGCGCCAGTGCGTGCCGATCAGATCGGAATCGTTGACCCAGCCGTCGTAGATGTTCTGGCCGGTCTGCATCTGGGTCTGGATCTTTTCGACGACGTCGCCTTCCTGGATGACGTCATGCGTGACCTTGATGCCGGTGATGGCGGTAAAGGCCGGCGCCAGCACCTGAGACTCGTACTGGTGGGTGGTCAAGGTTTCCGACACGACTTTGATGTCCATGCCGGCGAAGGGCTTGGCCGCGTCAATGAACCACTGCATCTGCTTTTCCTGGTCGGCGCGGGAAAGCGTCGACACGCCGCCTATCTCCTTGTCCAGAAAGGCTTTTGCCTCATCCATCCCGGCATAGGCATTGCCTACGCCGAGCAACAGGACAAGGGCCGTTGTTGATGTTAAAAATTGCCGTCGCATGTGTTTCCTCCACTGTTTAAGGTTTCAAGTGCGATCTGGAGCGGTCGCCGGCACGCGGCCGCTCCAACAGTTTCCCCCTCTATACGTAGCGGAACACGCCAATGGCGTAGACCACGGAGAGAGCGAGAGCCCACCAGAGGCTCGGTCCGACAAGACCCAGCCAAGCGAGATGGATAAAGGCGCTGCCGAGCAGCGATAAGAACAAGCGGTCGCCGCGCGTCGTCTCGAAGCGCAGCACGCCGACGCGCGGATTGCCGCCCGGCGAGGCGTATTCCCAGACGCCCATGCCGACCAGCAGCAGGGCGATGACGGCAAAAAAAGCGGCCGTCGGCCAGGTCCATGCCATCCAGGAGAAGTCGAGGTTCATGATCACACCCTCCCCAGGGCGAAGCCCTTGGCGATGTAGTTGCGCACGAACCAGATGACGAGCGCACCGGGTATCAGCGTCAGCACGCCGGCGGCCGCCAGCAGCCCCCAGTCCATGCCGGAGGCCGACACGGTGCGGGTCATGGTGGCCGCGATCGGCTTGGCGTCGGTGGTGGTCAGCGTGCGGGCGATTAGCAGTTCGACCCATGAGAACATGAAGCAGAAGAAGCAGGCGACGCCGATGCCGCTCGCGATCAGCGGCATGAAGATCCTGATGAAGAAGCGCGGGAACGAATAGCCGTCGATATAGGCGGTCTCGTCGATTTCCTTCGGCACGCCCGACATGAAGCCTTCGAGGATCCACACCGCCAGCGGCACGTTGAACAGGCAGTGCGCGAGCGCGACCGCTATGTGCGTGTCGATCAGGCCGAAGGCCGAGTAGAGCTGGAAGAACGGCAGCGCGAACACCGCCGGCGGCGCCATGCGGTTGGTGAGCAGCCAGAAGAACAGATGCTTGTCGCCAAGGAAGCGGTAGCGCGAGAAGGCATAGGCCGCCGGCAGCGCCACCGATACCGAAATCACCATGTTCATGACCACATAAGTGATCGAGTTGATGTAGCCGGAGTACCAGGCCTTCTCGGTGAAGATGGTGACGTAGTTGGCGATTGTCGGCGCGTGTGGGTAGAGCGTCAGCGAGTTAACGATCTCCGCATTGGTCTTGAAGCTCATGTTGATGAGCCAGTAGATCGGCAGCAAAAGCACGATGATGTAGAGCGTCGGCACGATCCACCACCAGCGCGATTCCTCGCCGCGCCGGCGCATCAACCGATCGATTTCGCTCTGGGACAGCGCGCTGGAGAGCCCTTCTGAAACAGCCGCCTGACTCACCCGGTCCCGCTCCGTCGTCGTTTCGTTGGCGCCAGCCATCTCAGCGCTCCGCGTCGTAGTTGGTCATCACGGTGTAGAACACCCACGACAACAACAGGATGATAAGGAAGTAGACCAGCGACATGGCGGCTGCCGGACCAAGGTCGAACTGGCCGAGTGCCGTCTTGACGAGGTCGATCGACAGGAACGTCGTCGAATTGCCAGGCCCGCCGCCGGTGACGACGAAGGGCTCGGTGTAGATCATGAAACTGTCCATGAAGCGCAACAGAACGGCGATCAAAAGCACGCGCTGCATCTTCGGCAACTGGATGTAGCGAAACACCGCCCAGCGCGAGGCGCCATCGATCTTGGCCGCTTGGTAGAAGGCATCCGGGATCGAGACCAGTCCGGCGTAGCAGAGCAGCACGACGAGGCTGGTCCAGTGCCAGACATCCATGACGATGATCGTGACCCAGGCATCGAACGGATCCTGCACGTAATTGTAATCGATGCCGATCGCGTTGAGATAATAGCCCAGCAGCCCGATGTCGTTGCGTCCGAACACCTGCCAGATCGTGCCGACGACGTTCCACGGGATCAGCAGCGGCAGCGACATCAGCACCAGGCAGACCGGCACGCCCCAGCCCTTCTTCGGCATGTTGAGCGCAATGAAGATGCCGAGCGGCACCTCAATCGCCAGGATGATGAAGGAAAAGATCAGGTTGCGGACCATCGCTTCCCAGAAGCGGCTGGACGAGAGCAGTTCTTCGAACCATTCGGTGCCGGCCCAGGTGAAGACATTGTTGCCGAACGTGTCCTGCACCGAATAGTTGACGACCGTCATCAGCGGGATGACGGCGGTGAAGGCCACCAGCACCAGCACCGGCAGCACCAGGAACCAGGCCTTGTTGTTCCAGGTCTTTTCCATTTATGCCCCCATCTCGACGCGCCAGGAATCGGCATAGATGTTGATGCCGGCCGGGTCGAACCGCACCTTCGGATCGGCAGGCACGGTCTCGTCCTCGCCGATGACCGCCGCAATCTCGCGGCCTTCGAGATTGGCGCGGACCACCTTGTGGCGGCCGAGATCCTCGACCTTGCTGATCGAAACGGCCATGCCGTCGCGGCCAAGCCGGACATATTCGGGACGGATGCCGAGCTCGACGGTGCCGCTGCCCGTCTTCCCGATAGAAGTCTTGGGCACGCCGGGCAGTTCGATCCGCTGCGAACCCAATTTCGCCGTCTTGCCGTCGATCGCCACCGGCATGACGTTCATGCCGGGCGAGCCGATGAAATAACCGACAAAAGTGTGGCGCGGCCGTTCGAACAGTTCGGCCGGCGTGCCGATCTGGACGATACCGCCATCATACATCACCACCACCTGGTCGGCGAAGGTCAACGCCTCGGTCTGGTCGTGGGTGACGTAGACCATGGTGTAGCCGAACCGGCGGTGCAGCTGCTTCAGCTGCGAGCGCAGCACCCATTTCATATGCGGGTCGATAACGGTCAGCGGCTCGTCGAACAGGATGGCGTTGACATCCGAGCGCACCAAGCCGCGGCCGAGCGAGATCTTCTGCTTCTGGTCGGCGGTCAGGCCCCTCGCCTTCTTCTTCGCCCAGGACGCCAGATCGATCATCTCCAGCGTCTCGCGCACCTTGCGGTCGACATCTGCTTCCGGCACGCCGCGGTTGCGCAGCGGGAAAGCCAGATTGTCGTAGACGGTCATGGTGTCGTAGATGACCGGGAACTGGAACACCTGCGCGATGTTGCGTTCCTGCGTCGACAAATTGGTCACGTCCTTGCCGTTGAACAGCAACTGGCCGTGTGAGGGGTGCAGCAATCCCGAAATGATGTTGAGCAGCGTGGTCTTGCCACAGCCCGAGGGCCCCAGCAGCGCATAGGCGCCGCCGTCCTCGAAGACGTGATGCACTTCCCTGAGCGCGAAATCGGAATCCTTCTGCGGGTTGGGCAGATAGGAATGCCTGACATGGTTGACGTCGATGCGCGCCATCTCTTTCCCCTCAAGCCGCCAGCTTCGGCGCGCTCACGGCGCGGCCGTGCTCGTCGAAAACCATGATGTGGCGCGGATCGATGAACACCTCGACCACTTCGTCAGGCTCGAAATCGCGAATGCCGTGGGTCAGCATGACCCAGCGCGCATCGGCGAAATCGAGATGGATGAAGCTCTCCGACCCTGTGATCTCGGTGATCGTCACCTTGGCCCGTACCGGCACCGCCGCCGCGTTGGGCCGCTCGAGCGACAGATGATGCGGCTGAAAGCCGATCGTATAGATGGCGTCGGCAATGCCGGAGAGCTCGGCTGGCACCGGCAGGTTGACGCCACCCTCGAGCAGGAAATCCCGGCCCTTCTTGGCGAGCACGATGGTGTTGAGCGGTGGATCGGAAAACGTCCTGGCCGTCACCAGGTCGGCCGGCTTGCGGAACACCTCGATGGTCTGTCCGAACTGGGTGATGCGTCCTTCGGAAAGCGTGGCGGTGTTGCCGCCGAGCAGCAGGGCTTCGTGCGGCTCGGTCGTTGCATAGACGAAGATGGTGCCAGCGGCAGCGAATATCCTGGGCAACTCGGCGCGCAGCTCTTCGCGCAATTTATAGTCGAGATTGGCGAGCGGTTCGTCGAGCAGGACCAGGCTGGCGTTCTTGACGATGGCGCGCGCCAGTGCGGTGCGCTGCTGCTGGCCGCCGGACAGGCTGAGCGGCGTGCGGTCGAGATAGGGTGTCAGCTTGAGAAGTGCGGCGGCATCGCGCACTTCCTTGTCGATCTTGGCCTGATCGGTGCCGGCCACCCGGAGCGGCGAAGCGATGTTCTCATAGACGGTCATCGCCGGATAGTTGATGAACTGCTGGTAGACCATGGCGATCTTGCGCTTCTGCACCGGCACGCCGGTGACATTCTGGCCGTCGAACCAGATCGAACCGGAGGTCGGCACATCGAGGCCGGCCATCAGCCGCATCAGGCTGGTCTTGCCGGAGAGCGTAGGTCCGAGCAGGACGTTGAGCGAGCCGTGCTGAAGCGTCAGCGACACGTCGCTTATATGCTCGACCGCACCAACCGTCTTGGTGACGTTTCTCAGTTCCAGCATGACGCCTCCTCCCAGGCCTTCTGCATCAGCTCAAACCCCTCTTCATTCGGCAGCCGCGACATGGCGCCGGCTTATGCCGCGCATGAATTCATCGAGCGCCGCCACCTGCTCGCGGCTGAGATGCAGACCGCGCTTGGTCCGGCGCCACAATACATCTTCTGATGTGACCGCCCATTCGTTTTGAACGAGATAGCGCACCTCGGCCTCGTAAAGATCAGCGCCGAAGTTACGGCCGAGATCAGAATTCGATTTGGCTAGCCCCAACAGCATCCTTGCGCGGGTGCCGTAGAGCCTGGTCAGCCGGCGGGCCAGGCGCGCGTCGAGGAACGGGTAGGCGGTTTTCAGTTTCGCCACCTCGGCATCGAAACCGGTGGCCGGGAAATCGCCGCCCGGCAGTGGCGCGTTTGCCGTCCATGGCTTGCCGCGCTTGCCGAGAAAACCCTCGATCTTTTCCAGCATCGATTCCGACAGCCGGCGATAGGTGGTGATCTTGCCGCCGAAGGCGTTGACGATCGGGGCCGCGCCCTCGCCGCCATCGGCCTTCAGCACATAATCGCGCGTCGCTTCCTGCGCCTTGGAGGCGCCGTCATCATAGAGCGGGCGGACGGCCGAATAGGTCCAGACGATGTCCGAGCGCTTGACCGGTTGCGCGAAATATTCGCTTGCCGCGGCGCAGAGGTAGTCGATCTCGGTGTCGCTGATCTTCACGTCATGCGGATCGCCGGGGTAGTCCTGGTCGGTGGTGCCGATCAAGGTGAACTCTTCCTCGTAGGGAATGGCGAAGATGATGCGGCCATCCTTGTTCTGGAAGAAATAGGCGCGCGGATCGTCGAATTTCTTGGCGATGACGATGTGGCTGCCCTGCACGAGGCGGACATTGTGCACGTCGTTGAGGCCGACGACGCCGGAAAGCACATGATCGACCCAGGGTCCGGCGGCATTGACCAGCAGGCGCGCCTTGATCTCCTCCGTCTCGCCGGTCTGCAGGTCCTCGATCTGGACCGTCCACAGACCGTTTTCGCGGCGCGCGCCGACCACTTTCGTACGGGTGCGGACCGTTGCGCCGCGGTCGGCGGCATCACGCGCGTTCAACGCCACCAGTCGCGCATCATTGACCCAGCCATCCGAATACTCGAAGGCCTTCTTGAACAGCGGTTTCAAAGGCTTGCCGGCCGGATCCCTGGCCATGTCCAGCGTCCTGGTCGCCGGCAGCAATTTGCGCCCGCCAATGTGGTCGTAGAGGAAGAGACCGAGCCTGATCAGCCAGGCCGGACGCAGGCCCTTGGCATAGGGCAGCACGAAGCGCATCGGCCAAATGATATGCGGCGCGTTCTTCCACAGAACCTCGCGCTCCATCAGCGCCTCGCGCACCAGGCGGAACTCGTAGAATTCGAGGTAGCGCAGGCCGCCATGGACCAGTTTGGTGGAACCTGAGGAAGTTCCACTCGCCAGATCGTTCATCTCTGCGAGAAAGACGGAAAAGCCACGCCCGACGGCATCGCGGGCGATACCGCAGCCATTGATGCCGCCACCTATGACGAAAATGTCACGGATCGGAGATGCGTCCACAAATTCCTCCAGCGATTTCGCATTGCACCATTTTTGGGCTTTTACGAAACCGTGTCGGAATTATTTCGAAATGATAACGAATGTCAAACGAAATATCACGAGCGCGTGATATCAGGTCGAAACCGCCTAGGTGAGCGACGTCTCGATCAGCTGAACCTCGGCCTCCTGGCAGATCTTGCGCACCGACGGGATGTCGCAACGGTCGGTGATGAAGGTGTTGACCTGCGACAGATGGCCGATGCGCACCGGTGCGGTTCGCTCGAATTTGGTCTGGTCGGAAACCAGGATGACATGCCTTGCATTGGCGATGATCGCCTGCGCCACCTTGACCTCGCGAAAATCGAAGTCGAGCAAGGCGCCGTCATGGTCGATGGCGGATGCGCCGATCACCGCATAGTCGACCTTGAACTGCCTGATGAAATCAACCGCCGCTTCGCCGACCACACCGCCATCGGAACCGCGCACAACACCACCAGCAATCACCACCTCGATCGACGGATATATCCGCATCCTATTGGCAACATTGATGTTATTGGTGATGACCATGAGACCGTTGTGATCGAGCAGCGCCTTGCTGACCGACTCGGTCGTGGTCCCTATGTTGATGAACAGCGAGGCATTGTCGGGGATCAGCCTGGCTGCCGCACGGCCGATCGCCTCCTTCTCGTCGGCAGCGATCTTGCGCCTCGCCTCATACTCCATGTTCTCGATGCCGGACGGGAACAACGCGCCGCCATGGATGCGCGAAAGCAGCCGCTGGTCGCACAGATCGTTGAGATCCTTGCGTATGGTCTGCGGCGTCACATTGAAGTGGGTGGCCAGGTCATCGACCAGCACGCGACCATGATCCTTGGCCATCTGGATGATTTCGGCATGGCGTGGCGACAGATACATAGGCAACCTCCCGTTTTCGTTTTTCTTGTCTATAGTCGAAAACGAAACCGATGAAAAGGCATAAGCCGGCTAATGAAATACATAGGATTGCCAAGGCAAACGCCAACGCAAACCAGATTGTGCCTGATCAAGCTATTCCGCGCGCGATTTCCGTGATGACGGTGAAGGCCATATCGACATCGGCGGCGGTCGCCTCGAACTGACCGACCTGGAAACGGATTGCTATCAGCCCATCGACCTTCGTCTGCGTCAGGTAGATGCGGCCATCGTCGTTGATCGTATTGACCAGTTGCAGATTGTGCGCGTCCGCATCGGCGCCGGCTGCGGTCTTGTGCCGGAACGAGAACAACGACAGCATCGGCTCGCTGACGATCTCGAAATCCGGTTCCCTTGCCAGCCGCACGGCAAGCCCTTCGCTCCACGCGACATGATTGCGGATCATCGTGCGCAGGCTTTCCAGCCCATGGGCGCGCAGCAGGAACCACAATTTCAGCGCGCGGAACCGCCTGCCGAGCGGCACTGACCATTCGGAATAGTTGATGATGCCATCACGCCCATGCGTCTTCAGGAATTCCGGCTTGATAGCCAACGTCCGTACATGACTTTCGGGGTCACGCAGGAACTGGATCGAGCAATCGAACTGGGCACCCAGCCATTTGTGCGGATTGAAAACGATCGAATCGGCACCTTCAACGCCTGCCCAGAAATGCCGATACTCCGGACAGATCATCGCCGATCCGGCCCAGGCGGCATCGACGTGAAGATAGAGCCCATGCCGCCGCGCCACCGCGGCAACCGCAGCAATGTCGTCGGTGCCGCCGATGCTGGTGCCGCCGACGCAAGCGATGATGCCGGCCGGCAGCATGCCGGCTTCGCGGTCGGCGATGATTGCCGCCTCGAGCGCTGCCGTGTTCATGGCGCGAAAGCGGCCGCCTACCGGAATGCGCACGAGATTGTCCTCGCCGATGCCTGACACCCAGATCGCCCGGTCGATCGAGGTGTGGACCTGGTCGGACGAATAAATGCGCAGCCGTGTCTGCCCTGCCAGGCCCTGTTTGTTGCCTTGCCACTCGAGTGCCCGCTCGCGCATGGTCAGCACCGCGGCCAGCGTCGCCGACGAGGCCGAATCCTGGATCACCCCGGAAAAACCTTCCGGCAGGCCGAGCGCCTGGCGCATCCAGTCGACGGTGCGCGTTTCCAGCTCGGTCGCCGCCGGCGACGTCTGCCAAAGCATGCACTGTGCGGCCATCGCCGAAACCAGATACTCCGCCACCACCGAGACCGGCGCCGCATTGGCCGGGAAATAGGCGAAAAAGCGGGGATGCTGCCAGTGCGTCATCCCCGGCAGAATCTTCTCTTCGAAGTCGGCGAAGATCCGGTCCATCGGTTCGCCGTCTTCGGGCGGCGAAGCCTCGATGCTTTTGAAGATGTCGCCAGGCTCGACCAGTGGCCGTACCGGCCGTTCGCGCAGTGTGTCCCGGTAGTCGGCGCCCCAATCGGCGGCGCGCCGCGACCATTCCCGGAACTCATCGTTGTTCATCCTGTCCTCCCGACATGATCCCTCGCGGCCATCCATAACGGCTGGCCTCTTTATTAATTAACGCGTGAAATATATGCAACGGCCAGCGAATGACGGGCGCCCTAGCCAGGGAAATCCGGCAGGCTGGCAAAGGCCGTCTTCAGCGCATTCGACCAGCCGTCCGAGATCGTGCGGTAATACTGGTCGTCCTGGCCGATCCGCTTCTTCAACCCGACCTTGAAGGCGTCCTTCTCCAGAAAGAGCAGGTCGAGCGGCAAGCCGACGGACAGGTTCGACTTCAGCGTCGAATCGAACGACACCAAAAGCAGCTTCACCGTCTCGGCGAGGCTCATCGTCTTTTCATAGGCACGGATGATAATCGGCTTGCCGTATTTGGTCTCGCCGATCTGGAAGAACGGCGTGTCATCGGTCGATTCGATGAAATTGCCTTCGGGATAGATCATGAACAGGCGCGGCTCGCTGCCTTTGATCTGGCCGCCGAGGATGAAGGAAGCATTGAAGTAGGAATCCGCCTTCTCGCCCGCAGGCGACGAACTGGCGATGACCTCCTTGACCGTATCGCCGACCAGCCGCACCGTCTGATACATCGACGGCGTTTCCAGAAGCGTGGCGTGACGGTCGGCAATTGCCTTGGTGCGTTCGTCGAGCAGGCTGACCACGGCCTGCGTCGTCGCCAGATTGCCCGCCGACATCAAAACGATGACGCGCTCGCCCGGCAGTTCCCAGATATGCATCTTGCGGAAGGTGGAAATCGAATCCATGCCGGCATTGGTGCGCGTGTCCGACATGAACACGAGCCCGCGATCGATCTTCAGGCCAACGCAATAAGTCATGGAATCTCTTCTAGAGCAATTCCAGGAAAAGTGTGAAGCGGTTTTCCGTCCGGAATTGCGTTAAAACAAAGGGATAGAGCGGTTCGGCGTTTCCTTAAAACGATGAATCGCTCGGCAGCAATCTTGCGAAAGATTACTGCTCCACCGTGACGGTGACCGCAAGCTGTTCTTCCGCCTGTCCCAGCCGAATTCCCGACACCGGCGTGGCGTCGCGGTAGTCGCGGCCCGTTGCCACCTTTACATAGCGCTCGTCAGGCGAAATGCCATTGGCGGCATCGAAGGCAACCCAGCCGAGACCCGACACATGCGCTTCGGCCCAGGCGTGACTTGCGGCCTGCTCAACCGTTGCATCCAGCATCAGATAGCCACTGACATAGCGAGCCGGAAAGCCCATGGCGCGCGCCGCGGCGGCAAAGATATGGGTGTGATCCTGGCAGACACCGGTCTTGAGCGCCAAGGCTTCCTCCGCCGGCGTCGCCGCATTGGTGGTGCCGGGCGTGTAGGCAACGCGCTCGCCGATGACAGCCATCAGCCGGTGAAGCCTCTCGATGTCGGTGCCCTTGCCGACCGATGCCGCGAGTTCGCGAACACCGCTGCCGATCGTCGTCAATGGCGTTTCATGGCTGTACAGCCAGAGCGGCGTAAAGCCCTGGTGTGGTCCCGAGACACCTGCGGTGTCGCGCGTCACCACTTCGCCTGATGCTTCCACGGTGATGAAGTCGCGCTCGCCCTCGACGCTCAACAGCCTTGTGTCGTTGCCGAAATGGTCGACAAAGCGAACCTCTTCGCGCGCGCCTTCGATGGCCAACGCCCAGGACAGAACGGTCTGCGTCGATCCGCTGACCGGAAGCAGCCGCAGCCGCTGCAACAGATAGTGCACCGGTGCATCGTAGCGGTATTCGGTCCGATGGGTGATCTTCAGCCGCATGCTTTTTTTCCGTTTGTGAGCATGATCTTGTCCGAAAACCGGTTCCCACTTTTCGCTATCGCGGTCCTCCGGTTCGGGACCATGCTCAATTGAACCGGTAATCTTGTGCGATTTCGTCGCCCAGCTTGGTGTTATCGCGAATGAAATTGGCCAGGAATTCATGCAGGCCGGTATCGAAAATATCCTTGATCGATCCCGCTCTCAGCATTGCCTGCGTTTTCTCGGCCGTTGCGTGGCAGGCATGGCGCTCGCCGTAGTCGTCGCCGAGGAATTTCAGATGCTCCGACAGGAAGCGATAGCAGAACATCAGCGACCGCGGCATGCGGACATTGAGGATCAGGTAGTCGGCTATGTTCGTCGGTTTGTAATCGGCGTCATAGACCCAGCGATAAGAGCGATGTGCCGACACAGAACGCAGGATCGATTCCCACTGGTAGTTGTCGAGCGTCGAGCCGACCCAGGAGATCGACGGCAGGAGCACGTAGTATTTCACATCGAGGATGCGCGCCGTGTTGTCGGCGCGCTCGACATAGGTGCCGAGCTGCGAGAAGTCGAAGATCTCGTTGCGCAGCATGGTGCCGTAGAACGAGCCGCGGATCAGCGCCGTCTCGCGCTTGATCGCATCGAGCACGCTGGGCAGGTCGCGCTCGTCGATCGGCCTGGCCAGCATCCGCTTCAGCGACATCCAGGCTTCGTTGATGCTTTCCCAGGTCTCGCGCGTCAGCGCGGTGCGCACCATGCGGGCATTGTTGCGGGCCGTTTCGATCGACGCCATCGTGCTCGACGGGTTCGACGTGTCGCGCAACAGGAAGTCGGCGACATTGGCGGCGGTATAATCAGAATATTTCTGGCTGAAAGTGACGTCAGAACCAGCGCTGAGCAGCACCGAATTCCACTCTTCCGAGGCGCTCTGGGTACGAGTCAGCGCCATGCGCAGGCCGGCGTCGACCAAGCGCGCCATGTTTTCCGCCCGCTCGATATAGCGGTTCATCCAATAGAGCCCGTTGGCGGTGCGGCCTAAAAGCATGCAAGAACCTTCAAATGGAAATCAGTCATCCAGCACCCACGTATCCTTGGTGCCGCCGCCCTGCGAGGAATTGACCACCAGTGAACCTTCCTTGAGCGCCACGCGGGTCAGCCCGCCGGGCACAATCTGGATGCGATCGGAGACCAGCACATAAGGCCTGAGATCCACGTGGCGTGGCGCCAGCCCCTTTTCCGTCAGGATCGGGCAAGTCGACAGGGCCAGGGTCGGTTGGGCAATGTAATTCGAGGGTTTTGCCGCCAGTTTCTTGGCAAACGTCTCGCATTCCTTCTTGGTCGCCGCCGGCCCGACCAGCATGCCGTAGCCGCCGGAACCGTGCACTTCCTTGATCACCAGTTCGTCGATGTGTTCGAGAACGTATTTCAGGCTGTCCGGCTCCGAGCAGCGCCAGGTCGGAATGTTGCCGAGGATTGCCTTGCGGCCGGTGTAGAATTCGATGATCTCGGGCATGTAGGAATAGATCGCCTTGTCGTCGGCGATGCCGGTGCCAGGCGCATTGGCGATGGTGATGTTGCCGGCGCGGTAGACATCCATGATGCCGGGCACGCCAAGTGCCGAATCCGGCCGGAACGTCAGCGGGTCCAGATACGAATCGTCCACGCGCCGATAGAGCACGTCGATCTGCTTGTAGCCTTCGGTCGTGCGCATGGCGACATGGCCATCGACGACCCGCAGATCCTGGCCCTCGACCAGCTGCACGCCCATCTGGTCGGCGAGGAAGGCGTGTTCGAAATAGGCGGAATTGAAGCTGCCGGGCGTCAGCACCGCGATGGTCGGCGCACCCTTGGTGCTTTGCGGCCGTACCGCCGCCAGCGACTGGCGCAGAAGCTGCGGGTAGTTTTCCACCGGCCGCACCTTGATCTTCTGGAACAGCTCGGGAAACAGCTGCATCATCGTCTCGCGGTTCTCCAGCATGTAGGAGACACCCGACGGCGTGCGCGCATTGTCTTCCAGCACGTAGAATTCGTCTTCACTGATGCGGACGATGTCGACGCCGATGATGTGGGTGTAGACGCCTGCCGGCGGCCTGACGCCTATCATTTCCGGCAGGAATGCCTCGTTCCTGGCGATCAACTCCCTGGGAACGCGCCCTGCCCGCAGGATTTCCTGGCGATGGTAGATATCGTCGAGGAAGGCGTTCAGCGCCTGCACGCGCTGCTCGATGCCTTGCGTGAGGCGTCGCCATTCATTGCCTGAAATGATGCGGGGAACGATGTCGAACGGGATCAGCCGCTCGGAGGCTTCCTGCTCGCCATAGACGGCGAAGGTAATGCCGGTCTTGCGGAAGACGCGTTCGGCGTCCTGCATTTTCTCGGTCAACCTGGCCGGATCCTGCTCCTTCAGCCAGCGATCATAAGCCGAATATGGTCTTCTCAATCCGGAGACTTCCGGAAGCATTTCATCGAACGCTGCCAATCGCATACTCCCCTGTGACGCCATTTCACTGGCGTCGCCGGAGAAAATCAAGCGCAATCGGTGATTTGGGAGATACGGGCGATCAGTATGTTGCACCTGCCTAAAATTAAGGCAGCCGAAATATGACGGTAATCAGGCTTTGCCTCGTGTCCGGGCAAGTGCGCTCGATGGCTAAAAGGCGCGGAACGTGACGACGGTGAAGGTGTCCTTGATGCCGGGGAGAATCTGCACCTTCTCGTTGACGAAATGGCCGACGTCTTCCTCGTCGTCGACATAGAATTTGGCGAGCAGATCGTAATTGCCGGCGGTGGAGTAGATTTCCGAAGCGATCTCGGCATCGGCAAGCGCGCTGGCAACCTCATAGGATTTGCCCAACTCGCATTTGATCTGCACGAAAAACGCCTTCATGGCTTCGTCCCGCTAAACGTCCAAGTCCAGCGGCCCTTCTGGCAGACTGGAGGCGGGCTTTCAAGCGCTGGAATGAATGCTCAGCCGGCCTGGACCTGGGCTACGAGCTCCCGCAGCTCCGCCACAGGCTGCAACCTGCCGCCGATCGCCAGCGATTATTCGCAATCGCTGAAACCGCGATGCGCTGCCAAGCGTATGTTATGATGCGTCTTCGGACAGCACTATTTTTGAGGGAAGATATTCCGCGGGACAACGGAGACAGGCCATGCGCCGCGCCTTTTTCGCATTCGCATTCGTTCCATTCCTCTTTGTGTCGTCGGCATTTGCCGGCGATGCCGAGATCAAGGCAGGGCAGTCCGTCATCGATGGCCAGTTGAAGGCACTCATCGCCAATGACGGCGCCACTGCCTATAGCTTCGCCGCGCCTAATGTGAAACGGATTTTCCCGACCGTCGATGCCTTCATGAACATGGTGACAAACGGCTACCCGCCGGTGCGCAAGCCGCAGACCTATTCCTTCGGCAAGGTCGAGGAGACGGCCCCGGGTTCGATCGTCCAGCAGGTACTGATCGTCGGCCCCGACGGCAAGGACTACGAGGCTGTCTACACGTTGCAGCAACAGCCCGACGGCACATTCCAGATCACCGGCTGCAGCCTGCGCGCCTCGAATTCGCTCAGCACTTGAGGCCTCACAGCAACGGGATATCGCCCCTCGCCCAACCCCCGGTGATTTCTGCGCCGCGTGCTTCGAAGGTGCCGGCCTCGATGGCGGCGCGGATGTCCTGCATCAGTTTCTGGTAGTAGGAAAGATTGTTCCAGGTCAAAAGCATGGCGCCCAGCGCCTCCTGCGAGCGCACCAGATGGTGCAGGTAGGCGCGCGAATAGTCCCGCGCGGCCGGGCAATCGCTTTCCTCGTCGAGCGGTCGCGGATCGTCGGCATGGCGGGCGTTGCGCAGATTGACCTTGCCGCGCTTTGTATAGGCCAAGCCGTGGCGGCCGGCCCGAGTCGGCATCACGCAATCGAACATGTCGATGCCGCGCGCCACCGATTTCAGGATATCGTCAGGCGTGCCGACGCCCATGAGATAGCGTGGTTTATCCGCTGGCAGTTCCGGACAGGTGATCTCAAGCATCTCGAGCATCACCGCTTGCGGCTCGCCGACGGCCAGGCCGCCAACCGCATAGCCCTTCAGCTCCATGGCGCTCAGCGCCTGCGCCGAACGCACCCGCAGTGCTGCATTGTCACCGCCTTGCACGATGCCGAACATCGCCTTGCCCGGCTGGTCGCCGAACGCCGTCTTGCAGCGCTCGGCCCAACGCAGCGACAGCTCCATGGCGCGCTCGATCTCCTTCATCTCGGCCGGTAGCGCCGTGCATTCGTCGAGCTGCATCTGGATGTCGGAATCGAGCAGCCCCTGGATCTCGATCGAGCGTTCCGGCGACATCTCGTAGGCGGCGCCGTCTATGTGCGAGCGGAAGGTGACGCCCTTTTCGGTCAGCTTTCTCAGCTTCGACAGCGACATCACCTGGAAACCGCCGCTGTCGGTCAGGATCGGATGCGGCCAGCGGGCGAATTCATGCAAGCCGCCGAGCCGCGCCACGCGCTCGGCGCCGGGCCGCAGCATCAAATGGTAGGTGTTGCCCAGGATGATGTCGGCGCCGACACCGCGCACCTGGTCCATATACATGGCCTTGACGGTGCCGCCGGTACCGACCGGCATGAAGGCTGGCGTGCGGATTTCGCCGCGCGGCATGTCGATCACGCCGCGCCGCGCCTTGCCGTCGGTCGCCAGAACCTTGAAGCTGAATGGCTTAGCCATTGAATTCCTTATCGTGGACCGGGGCGCCCGGTGCCTGCTTGTCGAGCGACTGGCGATAGCGGATGCAGCCGCGCATGAATTTTGGCCAGGGCGGCACGGCGATTGCCGGTTCGGTTTTTTCCGGCAGAAGGTCCCACAGATCGGGGTGATGCCAGCATAGATCATGGCCGGCCGCGTCGCGATGCTGGCGAATACCGGCGCGCAGTTTTTTCACCTCCGCGATCAGCGCATCGCGGTCAAAGGCTTGCAGATCATCGTCCATCGCTCGTCTCCGCTCGGAAAAGCAGGCTTGCGTCGCCATAGGAATAGAATCTGTAGCGGTTCTCGATGGCATGCGCATAGGCCGCACGCATCGTCTCAAGGCCGCTGAAGGCTGAAACCAGCATGAACAGCGTCGAGCGCGGCAGATGGAAATTGGTCATCAGCATGTCGGCGGTGCGAAAACGATAGCCGGGCGTGATGAAGATATCGGTCGGGCCGGACCATGCAAGCAGAGTGCCGTCCTCACGCGCCGCACTCTCCAGCAGCCGCAGCGAGGTCGTGCCGACAGCAACGATGCGCCCGCCCCTCGCCTTCGCCGCATTGAGCGCATCCGCGGTTTCTCGGCTGACCGAACCGGTCTCGGCATGCATCTTGTGGTCGGCGGTGTCGTCCGCCTTCACCGGCAGGAACGTGCCGGCGCCGACATGCAAGGTGACGAAGCGGCGTTCGATGCCCTTGGCGTCAAGCGCTGCAAAAAGCTCCGGCGTGAAATGCAGGCCCGCTGTCGGTGCCGCGACGGCGCCTTCCTCGCGGGCATAAATGGTCTGGTAGTCGGCCCGGTCGCGTTCGTCATCGTCGCGCTTCGAGGCGATATAGGGCGGCAGCGGAATATGGCCGACAGCGTGCAGTGCCTCGTCGAGAAATGGCCCCGACAGGTCGAAGCCAAGCAGTGCTTCGCCGCCCTCGCCTTTCTCGATCACCGTGGCGTCGAGCTGGCCGAGGAAACAGGAATTGCCGTCATGGCCGAAATGGATGCGGTCGCCTGCAGCGATTCGCTTGCCCGGCCTCATGAAGGCCAGCCAGCGATCCGGTGCCATGCGCATATGCAGGGTGGCCTCGACCTGCGCCGCCGCCTCGCCGCGCCGCCTGATGCCTTTGAGCTGCGCCGGAATGACCTTGGTGTCGTTGAAAACCAGCACGTCGCCGGCCCTGAGCAGGGACGGCAGGTCGCCCACCCTGCGGTTATCGAGCCCTTCGCCTGACTTGACCACCAGCATCTTGGCGCTGTCGCGCGGCTCCGCAGGGCGAAGCGCGATGCGCTCCTCCGGCAGGTCGAAGTCGAAGAGGTCGACGCGCATCAGTAGAGCCGGACGAGCAGCGCTCCGGCCAGCAGCAGCACCGCGCCGGCGATGCGGCCGAGCGAGATTTCACGCACCGCGACGCCGAGGAAGCCGACGCGGTCGATGAGCATGCCGGCCAGCAACTGGCCGGCGACCAGAAACGCCATCAGCGCGGCGGCGCCGATGCGCGGCGTCAGAATCGTCGACAGCGTGACATAGAAGCCGCCGAGCATGCCGCCGGCTACGAACAGCCAGGGCGCCGGCGCTTTCCAGTCGAGCGAGATGCCTTGCAGCTTCACCACCGTAACGGAGATGATGCCGAGCACGATCGCGCCCGACAGGAACGAAAACGCAGCCGCCGCGACCGGGAGACCCAGGCCGCGCGCCAACTGCGAATTGATCGGTGCCTGAATGGCAATGAAAGCGCCGGACAGGATGCCGAGAAGCGACCAGACGACGCCCATCATTGTCGTTTACCCTTACTTGACGTCGGCCGCGACCTTCAGCGACACGATCTTGTCGGGATCCTGCACCGGCTCGCCGCGCTTGATCTTGTCGACATTGTCCATGCCTTCGATGACCTGGCCCCAGACCGTATACTGACGGTTGAGGAAGGCGGCATCGTCAAAGCAGATGAAGAACTGCGAATTGGCCGAGTTCGGGTTCTGCGACCGGGCCATCGAGCAGGTGCCGCGGCCATGGTTGGCGTTGGAGAATTCAGCCTTCAAATCCGGCTTTTCCGAGCCGCCCATGCCCGCGCGGGATGGAGCGAATGTCGGCTTCGAGGAATTGCCGAACTTGACGTCGCCGGTCTGCGCCATGAAGCCTTCGATGACGCGGTGAAAGACCACGCCGTCATAGGCGCCTTCGCGGGCCAGTTCCTTGATGCGGGCGACATGGCCGGGCGCCAGGTCGGGGAAAAGTTCGATGACGACCTTGCCCTTGGTCGTTTCCATGATGAGCGCGTTCTCGCGGTCCTTGATTTCGGTCATGTCAGATATCCTTTTGAGAAAACAGAGTTATTTGACAATTTTACTTGTCTGCGGCGATGCGCACCTTGATCATCCGGTCGGGATCGGAGACCGTGCCGTTGTCCGCCTGGTCGCCCTTCTTGATGTGATCCACCAGTTCCATGCCGCTGACGACATTGCCGACGATGGTGTACTGCCCATCGAGCGGCGGCGCCGGCGCGAACATGATGAAGAACTGCGAATTGGCAGAGTTGGGGTCCTGCGAGCGGGCCATGCCGACCACGCCGCGCTTGTAGTGTTCGGTCTGCGAGAATTCGGCCGGTAGGTCGGGCAGATCGGAACCACCGGTGCCGACAGCCTCGGCGCTGAACCCCTTTTTCATATTGCCGAACTTGACGTCGCCGGTCTGCGCCATGAAGCCGTCGATGACGCGATGGAAGGCGACATTGTCATAGGCGCCCTGGCGCACCAGCTTCTTGATCTGGGCGACATGCTTGGGCGCGAGGTCGGGTCTCAGCGCAATGGTGACGTCGCCGTCCTTCAGCGTGACGATCATGGTGTTTTCCGGGTCGGCGGCAAAAGCCGAGACCGATGCGGTCACAAGACCGGCAAGCACAACGAGGAACGAGGCGAGCCTTTTCAGCTGCATATCTGTCTCCGGGGTCTTATTTCTTGAATTTGGCGGTGAGCGCGCCGGCAACCGCCGCCGGCACGAAGGGGCGGATGTCGCCTCCCATCGAGGCAATCTGGCGGACAAGTGTGGCGGTAATGGTGCGCACGGAAGGGCTGGCGGGCAGAAAAACCGTCTGCAGTTCAGGCGCCATGGTCTCGTTCATGCCGGCCATCTGCATCTCATAGTCGAGGTCGGTGCCGTCACGCAGGCCGCGGATCATGATCGAGGCGCCCTGCTTCCTGGCCGCGTCGATGACCAGCCCGTCGAAGGCGACGACCTTGATGCGGGCGCCGTCGCTGCCGAATTCTGCCTTCGTCGCTGTCTCGATCAGCTTCACCCGCTCCTCGAAGGAAAACAGCGGCTGCTTTCCCGGATGAATGCCGATCGCCGCATAGACGATGTCGGCCACCGCCAGCGACGCCTTCAGCACATCGAGATGGCCGTTGGTCAGCGGGTCGAAGGAGCCGGCATAGAGGGCGATGCGTTCAGTCATGGCAGGTGCTTCTAGCGAGCCTCTCTCGCAAAGGCAAATCCGATCGGCGCGCCGGCCGTGAACCTTTTCCGGCACATGAACGACAGATGAACACGCTGATCACGAAGCCTTCACGCAGCGTTCACTAGGTTGCACCTAAATAAGATGAAACCAAAATCCCATCTATCCGTTGTTAGGCGCAGGAGAACACGCACATGCTGATCTACATGCTCGCCACCGCAATGACCGTCGCCATGCTGATCGCCACCGTCTTTGGGCTGCATCAGGAGGCACAACGCGTCCGCGTCAAGGCAAACACCAAGCGCTTCGAAGGCTTCGGCCCCCGCAAGCCGTATCGCCACTACTGATAAAGCCTGAACTTGCTGCCGCGCCGGCCGATGGGCTGGCGTTGCTATGTCATAACCTGGGTGCCGGACTTAGTCCGCCCCCTCCGGACCGGCGTCAGGCGCCGGAGCGGCATCAGCACCGCCCTCGACGGTCTCTTCGCTTTCTTCGTCCGATTGCGGTTCCGAGATCCGCTCGACCGAAACCACCTTTTCACCTTCAGCCGTGTTGAAGATGGTCACGCCCTTGGTGGCGCGGCTGGCGAAACGGATGCCGTTGACCGGCACGCGAATGACGGTGCCGCCATCCGATACCAGCATGATCTGGTCGTCATTGCCGACCGGGAACGTCGCCACCAGCCGGCCGATCTCGGCCACCTTCGACACGTCGGTGGCACGGATGCCCTTGCCTCCGCGTCCGGTCAGCCGGAAGTCATAGGACGAAGAGCGCTTGCCGTAGCCGAATTCGGTCACCGTCAGCACGTACTTCTCGTGCGCCTTGAGGAACTCGTAGCGTTCGTCGGAAAGCTCGGTCTCCTCGCCGACCTCTTCATTGGTCAGCGCGATCTCTTCCTCTTCACCGGCAGCGATGCCGGCGGCAAGCCGCCGTTCGGCCGCCGCTCGCTTCAGATAGGCCGCGCGCTCGGCCGGCGGCGCATCGACATTCTCGATCACCGACATCGAGATGATGCGGTCGGTCTCAGCCATGGTTATGCCGCGCACGCCGACAGAATTGCGGCTCTGGAAGACGCGCACGTCGCCGACCGAAAAGCGGATGCACTGACCGGAACTGGCCGTCAGAAGCACGTCGTCATTGTCGGTGCAGGTCTCGACGCCGAGGATCTCGTCGCCCTCCTCCTCCAGCTTCATGGCGATCTTGCCATTGCGGTTGACCTGGACGAAGTCGGAAAGCTTGTTGCGGCGCACGGTACCGCGCGTGGTGGCGAACATCACGTCGAGCTCGCCCCAACTGGTCTCGTCCTCGGGCAGAGGCATGATGGTGGTGATACGCTCGCCCTGCTCCAGCGGCAGCATGTTGATCAGCGCCTTGCCGCGCGACTGCGGATTACCGATCGGCAGCCGCCAGACCTTTTCCTTGTAGACGATGCCGCGCGATGAGAAGAACAGCACCGGCGTATGCGTGTTGGCGACGAACAGCCGGGTGACGAAATCCTCTTCCTTGGTCGACATGCCGGAGCGGCCCTTGCCGCCACGGCGCTGTGCCCGGTAGAGCGACAACGGCACGCGCTTGATGTAGCCGGAATGGCTCACCGTCACGACCATGTCCTCGCGCTGGATCAGGTCCTCGTCTTCCATGTCCGCCCCACCATCGGTGAGCTCGGTGCGGCGTGGCGTGCCGAACTCGTCGCGTACGGCGGCAAGCTCGTCCTTGACGATCTGCTGGACGCGCGCGCGGGAAGACAAAATGTCCAGATAATCAATGATTTCGGCACCGATCGTGTTCAACTCGTCGGCGATTTCGTCGCGGCCGAGCGCGGTCAGGCGCTGCAGGCGCAGCTCGAGGATGGCGCGCGCCTGCTCCTCGGACAGATTGTAAGTGCCGTCCTCGTTGATGCGATGGCGCGGATCGTCGATCAGAAGGATCAGCGATTCGACGTCGCCGGACGGCCAGCGCCGCTCCATCAACTGCTCACGCGCGGTCTGCGGATCCGGCGCGGTGCGGATCAGTTTGATGACCTCGTCGATGTTGGCGACGGCGATAGCGAGACCGACCAGCACATGGGCGCGGTCGCGCGCCTTGCGCAGCAGGAATTTCGTCCGCCGGGTAATCACCTCTTCGCGGAAGGTGACGAACGCCTTCAGCATATCGGTCAGGTTCATCACTTCCGGCTTGCCGCCGTTCAGCGCCACCATATTGGCACCGAAAGAGGTCTGCAGCGGCGTGAAACGATAGAGCTGGTTGAGGATGACGTCGGCAACGGCGTCGCGCTTCAATTCAATGACAACCCGGTAGCCCTGCCGGTCGCTCTCGTCGCGAATGTCGGAAATGCCCTCGATGCGCTTGTCGCGCACCAGTTCGGCCATCTTCTCGATCATCGACGACTTGTTCACCTGGTAGGGAACCTCGGTGATGATGATCGACTCGCGGTCGTTGCCGCGCTGCTCGATGTTGACCTTGCCGCGCATGACGATGGAGCCGCGGCCGGTCGAATAGGCGCTGTAGATGCCGGAACGGCCAAGCACGATGCCACCGGTCGGGAAATCCGGTCCCGGAATGATCTCCATCAACGCCGGCAGATCGATCGCCGGATTGTCGATGATGGCGATGGCGCCGTTGCAGATTTCGCCGAGATTGTGCGGCGGGATGTTGGTCGCCATGCCAACCGCGATGCCGCCCGAACCGTTGACCAGAAGGTTGGGGAATCGTGCCGGCAGAACCTTGGGTTCGCTGCCCGACGCATCATACGTATCCTGGAAATCGACGGTGTCCTTGTCGATATCCTCCAAAAGCTCGTGCGCGACCTTGGTCAGCCGCGCTTCCGTGTAGCGCATCGCCGCCGGCGGATCGCCGTCGATGGAGCCGAAATTGCCTTGCCCGTCGATCAGCGGCACGCGCAGCGACCAGTCCTGCGCCATGCGCACCAAGGCGTCATAGATGGAAGCATCGCCATGCGGATGGTATTTACCCATCACGTCGGCGACCGGACGCGCCGACTTCACATATTTGCGGTTCCAGTGGTAGCCGCTCTCATGGGCGGCGAAGAGAATGCGGCGGTGCACCGGCTTCAGGCCGTCGCGCACATCGGGCAGCGCACGGCTGACGATCACGCTCATGGCGTAATCGAGATAGGAACGCTGCATCTCCTCGACGATGGATATCGGCTCGATGCCGGTGGGGCCGCCGTCGGCGCCGCGCGGTGTCTTCTGGTCGGTCAAATCGGATCACAATCTAATCAGGAATCACTTGGTGCTTATATAGGAAGCAAGGCTGAAACTCCAACATGCCAGGCACTTTTCCAGTGTCATTTTTGGTGGTAATTTCAAATGGATACCACTGATTGCGACGATATGGCCAAGGCGGTTTTCGTTGCACTGAGGCAAAAGCCTGCAATGGACTGTTTTCCCCTGCGAAAGCCACGTGCGCGATGAATTGGACTCCGTGGCTGCCTTTGCGAGCACTGAGCGGTTGGCGACCGCGGGATCTCAACAGCGATCTGATCGCGGGCGTGACACTGGCGGCGATTGCCATTCCCGAACAGATGGCAACGGCCCGGCTGGGCGGCTTTGCCCCGGAGATCGGCTTCTTCGCCTTTGTCGCCGGTTCGGTGGCATTTGCCCTGTTCGGGGCCAACCGGCATCTCTCGTCCGGCGCGGATTCGACCATCACGCCCTTGTTTGCCGGTGGCCTCGCGATGCTCGCCGCATCCGGGTCGCCGCATTATCTGGCGCTGGCAGCCATGCTGGCGCTGATGGTCGGGCTGATCGTGACGCTCAGCGGTGTCTTTCGCCTTGGCTGGATCGCCGACCTCTTGTCGGTGCCGGTCACAACGGGTTTTCTGGCCGGCATCGCCGTCCATATCATCGTTTCGCAATTGCCCGGATTGCTCGGCCTGCCCGCCGAAAGCGGCGAGACGTTGCGGCGCATCGGTGAGATCGCCGGCAATCTCCATCTCACCAATCCCTGGAGCCTCGGGCTCGGTCTCGGCGTGTTCGCGATCGTCTTCTGTGCCGACCGGATCAGCGCCCGCGTCCCCGGCGCGTTGATCGCCATGGTGCTCGCCACCATCGCGGTTGCCGTCTTCGGCCTTAAGGACCGCGGCGTCGAAGTGCTCGGCGCCTGGCCCAATGGGCTGCTACAAGCCGGCCTGCCGCGTGCCAGTCTCGACGATGTGCAGGCGCTGTTTCCACTGGCATTGCTGATCGCCATCGTCGTCATGGTGCAGACGGCGGCCACCTCCCGTTCCTTCGCGCCGCAACAGGGCGAGGCTCCCGACATCAATCGCGATTTCGTCGGCGTTGGCGCCGGCAGCATCGTATCGGGCCTGTTCGGCGCCTTTGCCGTCAATGCCAGCCCGCCGCGCACCGCAATCGTCGCCCAGTCGGGCGGCCGCTCGCAATTGTCCGGCCTCATTGCCGCGGCCATCGTGCTGGCGTTCGGTGCTTTCGGCGGCGGCCTGCTTGCCGATGTTCCACAGGCCGCCCTTGCCGGTGTTCTGCTGTTCGTGGCGCAGCACATTCTGCGCTGGAAGGTGTTCGCCAATGTCTACCGGCAGGCGCCGGTCGAATTCGCACTGATCCTCATCACCATGGCAGCGATCGTCGTGCTGCCGATCGAGACCGGCGTGGCGATCGGCATCGGCCTGTCGCTGCTGCACGGCATCTGGAGCGCGACCCGCACGCTTCCGATCGAACTGGAACAGGTGCCGGGCACTTCGGTGTGGTGGCCGCCCGGCCAGCCTGCTGTCGGCGAACAACTCCCCGGCGTGCTGGTCGCGGCGTTCCAGGCGCCGCTGTCTTTCGTCAATGCCGACCGCTTCAAGCGCGGTCTTTGCGATCTCATCGACGCCAGGACCGAGAGCGTGAGGCTGGTCGTGCTGGAGGCCAGCAACATCGTCGAAATCGACTATACAGCCGCGCAAGCCCTGATCGACACCATCACCCATTGCCGCAAAACGGGAGCGGTTTTCGCCATTGCGCGATTGGAATCGCTGCGTGCCCAGGCGGCGCTGGCACGATTTGGCATCGCCGAGCTGATCGGTCCCGAGCGTATCTTTCACAGCGTCGATGCCGCCATCAAGGCACTTGGTCCAGACCAAAAGACACAACAACAGGACGAAACCAAATGACGACCCAGCGGGAACCCTTGCTGACCCCCGTCGCTGTCAGGGATTTGCGGCCGACGCAGATCACCGTCGGCATGCGGGAAGTCGCCTTGAAGCGCCAGATGATCCGCTCACAGAGCGCCAGAAAGACCGGCACGTTTCTGGGCAGCCACATGGTTCCGGTCGTGCTGGGGCCGAAGAAGCGCAACTACGTCACCGATCACCACCATCTCGCCCGCGCCCTTCTCGAGGAAGGCATCCGCGATGTCTTGGTCACGGTGATCAGCGACCTGTCGGGCCTCGATAAGGAGGCCTTTTTCGTCGTGCTCGACAATCGCGGCTGGATGCACCCGTTCGACGAAAGCGGCAAGCGCCGGGACTATGACGCCATTCCCAAAACCATGGCCGAACTCATCGACGATCCCTACAGGAGCCTGGCCGGCGAACTGCGTCGGCAAGGCGGCTTTGCCAAGGATACCACGCCGTTCAGCGAATTCCTGTGGGCGGACTTTTTTCGCCGGCGCATCGACCGGGATGCTGTGGCGAAGAATTTCGACAAGGCGATGAAGGAGGCCCTTAGCCTCTCCAAGAGCAAGGACTCGGACTATCTGCCCGGCTGGTGCGGGCCGACATCGGACTAAGCGGCAAGCTTTAGCGGGCCGCCGCGCGGCGGGTGCGATACTGGCCCGGCGTCTCGCCCATGATCCGCCGAAAACGACGATTGAAGGTAGACAGATCGTTGAAGCCGGCCTCGAAAGCAATCGCCGAGACCGCATCGTCAGACATGCCCAGCCGCAGCGCGGCCCTGTGCAATCGCGTCTTGAGCAGGAACTGATAGGGCGTCATGCCCGCGACCTGCCGGAAGATGCGCAGGAAATGATAGGGACTGGTCGCCGTTTCATCGGCAAGCGCTGAAAGCGAGACCGGCCCATCGGCATCGAGTTCGATCCGCCGCACTGCCTCGGCCACCCGCTTCTGATCGCGGCGGCTTGGCGCGCTTCTGGCATCCGTAGTGCCGGAGACTGTGGCCACAGCGGCCCCGGCAATGCGCAGTCCGAGTTCCTCGAAGGCGTCCATGTCGGCCATCTCGCGCGCGGTTTCCGCCTCAGCCAGCAGTGGCGCCAGGACCGGCAAAGGCGGCAGGCGTGGCGCCTCGAAGGCCAGCTTCCTGGCGCCCGGCACGCCAGCCGCGATCCGTTCCATGTAGGCCGGCCTGAAATGGAACGAGAGGCAACGGTCGCCGCTACCATGCTCGTGCCCGCATTCGTAACATGTGCCGGGATTGCCGAGCAGGAGCGCGCCGGGCGCCAGCATCGTCGTGCCTTGTTGCGCGCGGTAGCGGAACGTGCCGCTGGTGACCGCGGCGACGCAGAAATCCTGATGCGCTTCCTCGAACGGCCGGTCGCCGGCGCCGGCCGTGCAGATCACATCCGTCACGTGCCAGCCGGGTCCGGATGCGAGCGTGTGCGTGGTCGCTGTCATGGCCGGAATATAGCAATTTTTCCCAAGCCCTGAACCCCGTCACCGCCTACTCCTCTCGGTCTCCTGACAAGAAGAGACTGCAACTATGTTTGACCCCTTTGCCGAAGCCTTGCACAGCCCCGGACCAGCGGAAGGGCTTGCTGAAAAGCTGAGCCTTTACGGCCGCTTCGTCGGCGCCTGGACGTTCGACGCCTCGCGCCATCTCGAGGACGGCACCGTGCTGACCGGGCGTGGCGAGGTGCATTTCGGCTGGGTGCTGGAAGGCCGGGCGATCCAGGACGTCTGGATCCTGCCCGCGCGGGACGCTGGCTCCCAGCCTTCGCTTGGCAAATGGACTTTCTACGGCACGACGCTGCGCGTCTATGATCCTGGCGCGGATGCCTGGCACATCTTCTGGAGCGACCCGCGCAACCAGTATTTCAGCCGCCAGCTCGGCCGCGCCGAGGGTGACACGATCGTGCAAGTGGGCACCGACGGCACCGGCTCATCGGTGCGCTGGAGCTTTTCACGCATCACCGAAAACTCCTTCCGATGGCTGGGCGAGCGCTCGCACGACAATGGCGCGACATGGCGGCTGGAAGTCGAGTTCCTGGCGCGCCGAACAACGGGAACATGACACCATAAGACCTTGTAACAATGGAGAAAACCATGTTCGATCATATCTCGATCGGCGTCCGCGATTCTGCCGCCTCCAAGCGCTTCTACGACGCCGCGCTGAAGCCGCTCGGCTACAGCTGTCTTAGCCAGTCACCGGGTTCGCTTGGTTATGGCGCTCAAAACGTCGTGCTATGGGTGAACGAGGCGGCTCGGCCTGTGCCATCCGACGACAAATCCGGTCTGCATTTCTGCTTCGCCGCACCAACGCGGGCCAGCGTCGACACTTTTCATGCCGACGCGCTACGCGAAGGCGGCAGTGACAATGGCGCGCCGGGTCTGCGCGCCGACTATGGCGACAACTACTATGCCGCCTTTGTCGTCGACCCAGACGGCTATCGCCTAGAGGCCTATTGCGGCACTGCCGGCTAAACCTGGTTTCGTCGCTCTGACAGTTCCCACCGACCGGGCTTTGCTCTACCAATATGATGGTACGGGCACGGCCCGGCGGGAGGGGTCAGAGATGCCGAGTTTCGACAGCCTGTTCAACGCCTTCGTCACCATCCTCGTGACCATCGATCCGCCCGGCCTGGCGCCGCTGTTCCTCGCCGTGACGCGCGGCATGAACCGCGAGGAGCGCCAGCAGGTTTCCGTCCGCGCCTCGATCATCGGCTTCCTGGTGATGGCGCTGTTTGCGGTCGCCGGCGCCTCGATCCTGTCGGTGTTCGGCATCACGCTGCCGGCCTTTCGCGTCGCCGGCGGTTTTCTCCTGTTCTTCATCGCTTTCGAAATGGTGTTCGAGCGCCGGCAGGACCGCAAGGAGAAGATCGGCGACGTCGCCATCACCAAGGACATGATCCACAACATCGCCGCTTTCCCGCTGGCGATCCCGCTGATCGCCGGCCCCGGCGCCATTTCGGCGACTGTGCTGCTCTCCGGCTCATTCCAGGGCTTTGCCGCGCAGGCGGCGCTGGTCGGCATCATCTTCGTCTGCCTCGCCATCACCTACCTGGTGTTCGTGCTGTCGGAACGCATCGACCGCATCCTCGGCCAGACCGGCCGCTCGATCCTGACCCGGCTGCTCGGCGTCATCCTGGCGGCACTGGCCGTGCAGTTCGTCGCCGACGGCATCAAGGCGCTGATGGCGGGCTGAACGGCGGTGCCTACTGCCTACTGCCTACTGCCTACTGCCTACTTCGCCGTCGTGTCGATCACTTCGAAATCGTGGGTAATCGTGGCGGTCTTGGCCAACATTGCGGAGGCCGAGCAATATTTTTCGATCGAGAGGTCAATTGCCCGTTTGACCTTGTCGGGCGAGAGCGCCCTGCCCTTGACGACGAAATGCATATGGATGCGGGTGAACACCCTGGGCTCGGTTTCGGCCCGGTCGGCGTCGAGTTCGACCACGCAGTCCTCGACCACCTCGCGCCCCTTTTCGAGGATATGCACGACATCATAGGCCGAACAGCCGCCGGTGCCGATCAGCACCAGCTCCATCGGGCTCGGTCCCGGTGTCCTGCCTTCCGGTCCGGGCGCGGTTCCCAGCACGACCTTGTGGCCGCTGCCGGATTCGCCGACGAAGGTGCGCTCCTCAACCCATTTTACGCGTGCTTTCATCGAACTCGTCCTTCGCCATATTTCGTTGATCGCCAAATCAGCGTTCAATTCGACAATGCAAAACCCCGAAAGTCCATGAGGGACTCTCGGGGCGCAATGTTTGACTTAAGCCAAAAATAACATCTGCTGTTGCGATCAGAACGGAATCTCGTCGTCCAGTTCGCGCGACGAACCGCCACCGCCGCCGCTCTTGGCACCGCCACCACCGCGATTGAAGCCTTCGCTCGGGCTGGACTGGCCGAAATCGGAACCACGGGTGCTGCCGCCACCGGCATAGCCGCCGACCTGGCCGCCTTCGCCCTGTCCGCGCGCGTCGAGCATCTGCAGCTCGCCGCGGAATTTCTGCAGCACGACTTCGGTCGTGTACTTGTCGGCGCCGGTCTGGTCCTGCCATTTGCGCGTCTGCAGCTGGCCCTCGACATAGACCTTCATGCCCTTCTTCAGATACTGCTCGGCCACCTTGGCGATGCCCTCATTGAAGATGACGACGTTGTGCCACTCGGTCTTTTCCTTGCGCTCGCCGGAATTCTTGTCGCGCCAGCTTTCCGAGGTGGCAATGCGAATGTTGACGACCGGCTCGCCCGAGTTCAGCCGGCGGATTTCAGGGTCCGCACCGAGGTTGCCGACCAGAATGACCTTGTTGACGCTACCCGCCATGATATTTCTCCGCGCTCATCTGAAACAAATTTTTGTCGCAGCACCTTACAGGCTGCCGACGTCAGCCGCCTGCCACGGCTGCCTTTACCCACAAGGTTTTTGTTCCCTTTTCGTTCTTATCTGCATCCCTGCTGATTGTCAAGGAATGGCAGCAATGTCCGAAGCCCTCATATGGGTTTGAAAAGAGCGCTTGCCAAATCAATAAGTGTAGACTTATGCTTTGGTCATGATCGAAGCAGAGATTTTCCGCGCCCTGGCCGATCCGACGCGCCGCGCCGTTTTTGAGCGGCTCGCCGCCGGCGAGATGAGCGTGTCGGAATTGCGCACCGGCATGACGGTGTCGCAGCCCGCCGTGTCGCAGCATCTGGCGGTACTGCGTGGCGCCGGCCTGGTGGTCGAGCGGCGTGCGGGCCGCAACGCGTTTTACCGCGCCGACCCGCAGGGGCTCGCCCCCTTGCTCTCCTGGATCGAACGCTACCGGACCTTCTGGCCGGAACGCATCGAAAGGCTGAAGGCGGTTTTGAAGGACATGGATCAATGAAGAAGACGGGATCAATGATCGACGAGAGCCAAAGCGACGCCCCGGATGCGCTCGAGTTCGAGTACGACCTTGCCGAGCCGCCGGAAAAGGTATGGCGGGCCCTGACCGTGCCGGAATTGCTCGCCGCCTGGATGATGCCGAACGACATGAGACCCGAGACCGGCAGTCGTTTTGCCTTCGCCGGGCCGGACGCGCCGATCGAATGCGAAATCCTCGACGCCGAGCCCGAGAAACTGCTGCGCTATTCCTGGCGGGAGCAGCCAGGCGACGCCGCGCGGCGGCACCCGCTCGACAGCCCATTGGACAGCATTGTCACCTTCACACTCGCCCGAACGGTTTCCGGCGGCACCCATCTGCGCATCGTCCATGACGGTTTTGCCCGCAAGGCGATGCCTGCCGTTGCCATGGCGGGCGCCAGCTGCCGGCTGTCGCTCGGGTCGCGAGGGCGCGGAAAACCGGTCGCCGCGAACACGCCTTTGCTGATGCTGCGCGCGGCCTGAACAAGGACAATGGAGAGAGACAATGAGCGGTGTTGCCAATCTCGTGCCAATGGTGATCGAGCAATCGAGCCGCGGCGAACGTGCCTTCGACATCTTTTCACGGCTGCTGCGCGAACGCATCGTCTTCATCAACGGCGAGATCAACGACGACATCTCGGCGCTGGTCTGCGCACAGCTGCTGTCGCTGGAATCGGACAATCCCGACAAGGAGATCTCGCTCTACATCAACTCGCCGGGTGGCGTGGTTACCAGCGGCTTCGCCATCTACGACACGATGCAATATATCAGCTGCCCGGTGTCGACCGTGTGTATGGGCTTTGCCGCCTCGATGGGGTCGTTCCTGCTGATGGCTGGCACGCCGGGGCGCCGGATTTCCCTGCCGAACGCCACCATCCTGCTGCATCAGCCCCTGGGCGGGTTCCAGGGCCAGGCCTCCGACATCCAGCGCCATGCCGAGCGCATCGGCCAGACCAAACGGCACATGGCCGAACTTTACGCGCAGCATTGCGGCCGCAGCTATGAAGAGGTCGAGCGCACGCTGGACCGCGACCACTTCATGACGGCCCGAGAGGCCCAGGCATGGGGCATCGTCGACCATGTTTTCGACACACGAAAAAAGGCGGCCTGAAGCCCAGGGCCCTATCCTGGCTCCTGCCGGTTGTCGAAGATTTGACGATGCCGGTCTGGTCCCTTCGCCGGCACGTCACTATAATCCTGGGATGATCGACACGCATCCGCCCAGACCATTGCACTGCGTCATCGCCGTCATGGTGCTCGCTTTTGCCGGCCTCGTGAGCGGCGCGGCTTTTGCCGAGGACAGTTCGCCGGCGCAGAAAGGCGCTCTGCCCGGCGTCACCGGCGACTATCGCATCGCCAAGCCGGCCCCAGAGCCCGAACCCGACGACGCATTCCCCAGCAACGGGAACGGCACGTTCAAGATCGGCGATGCCGATGTCAGGATTTCCGGCAGCATCACCGTCGACGTCGGCGCCGGCTCGATCGGGCCGCCGCGCCGCTGATGGTGCGTAAGGCGCCAACCCGCACATGAAAACGGCCCCGCCGTGCTTTGCGCAAACGGACGGGGCCTTTTTGGATCTCAAATCCAATTTTGCCGGGAGTGTACTGCCGGCGTTTGATTTCGGATGCACCGCGGCATTCAACCGACGATCCGACTAGCAGTCTCTGATTTTTACGAGAGATGGCAGGTCACGGTTTGCTGGGTGGCGAAAACGCTAAACCCTGGCACTTATGCCTGCCGCGGCTCCAGTGACAACTGGAACCCTGGGGGACGATCCGGTGGCGTCATAGCTCCGCTCCTGTGTCCGTTGCGACGTTGTCGTCCCGAAGCACAAATCGCAAGTGCCTGCGGCGTCTCGCAGGCCGCCTCTGGGCGGCGAGGCCATCGAAAGACGGCCGGCTTCGTTGACTGCTGCAGTCTGCGCCCCTGAGTCGGGGACGTCAACCTTCAATAGCCGGTTACCGAAAAATGTGATCGCAGGGAGGTTACGTGCAAGTCAGTTTCTGCACAGCTTTGTCAGGAGCGTGTTCGGCCTTTGTTCTTTCCGCTTGCCCGTGCACGCGAAAGACGGTTAAACGCATTTGTCGGGAATTGTGGCGTCTCTCGACGTGGCGGCAAAACTACCTACATAGGGGATGGCCGGGAAAACCCGCCATTCCAGGAAATTCCAGATTCTGAGGCGGCGACCGGCTATGGCCGACCATAAATATCTTTCCATTCGCGGGGCGCGCGAACACAATCTGAAGAATGTCGATCTCGACCTGCCGCGTGACAGCCTGATTGTCATGACCGGCCTGTCGGGTTCCGGCAAATCGTCGCTTGCCTTCGACACCATCTACGCCGAGGGCCAGCGCCGCTACGTCGAAAGCCTGTCGGCCTACGCACGGCAATTCCTCGAAATGATGCAGAAGCCTGACGTCGACCAGATCGACGGCCTGTCGCCCGCCATCTCCATCGAGCAGAAGACCACCTCGAAGAACCCGCGTTCGACCGTCGGCACCGTCACCGAGATCTACGACTATATGCGCCTGCTGTTTGCGCGCGTCGGCATCCCCTATTCGCCGGCCACCGGCCTGCCGATCGAGAGCCAGACGGTTTCGCAGATGGTCGACCGTGTGCTGGCGGTCGAGGAAGGCACGCGCCTGTTCATCCTGGCGCCGATGGTGCGCGGCCGCAAAGGCGAATACCGCAAGGAATTGCTGGAGCTGCAGAAGAAGGGTTTTCAGCGCGTCAAGGTCGACGGCGTTTTCTATGAGATCGCCGACGTGCCGACGCTGGACAAGAAGTACAAGCATGATCTCGACGTCGTCGTCGACCGCATCGTCGTGCGTGGCGATCTGGCAACGCGGCTTGCCGATTCCATCGAAACAGCGCTGAAATTGGCCGAAGGGCTGGCGGTCGCCGAATTCGCCGACAAGCCGCTGGATTCCAGCCAGACCGGCGAGGATTCGGTCAACAAGTCGAAGAACGAGACGCATGAGCGCATCCTGTTCTCGGAAAAGTTCGCTTGCCCGGTTTCCGGCTTCACCATTCCGGAAATCGAACCGCGCCTGTTCTCGTTCAACAACCCGTTCGGCGCCTGCCCGACCTGCGACGGCCTCGGCAGCCAGCGCGCCATCGACGGCAATCTGATCGTGCCGGACGAAAACATCTCGCTGCGCGACGGCGCCGTCAGCCCGTGGGCCAAGTCGACCTCGCCCTATTACGCGCAGACGCTGGAAGCGCTCGGCAAGGCTTATGGCTTCAAGCTCGGCGACAAGTTCAAGGATCTAACCACGGAAGCCCAGGAAGCCATTCTGCGCGGCACCGGCGAGCGCGAAATCACCTTCCAGTATGATGACGGCCTGCGCTCCTATAAGACGACAAAGACTTTCGAAGGCGTCATCCCCAATCTCGAGCGACGCTGGAAAGAGACTGAATCCGCATGGATGCGCGAGGAGATCGAGCGCTTCATGTCGGCCACGCCTTGCCCGGTCTGCAAGGGTTATCGGCTGAAGCCCGAGTCGCTGGCGGTGAAAATCGCCGGCAAGCACATCGGCGAAGTCACCGAGCTTTCCATCCGCAAGGCCGACCAGTGGTTCACCGACCTGCCGGCGTCACTCAACGACAAGCAGAACGAGATTGCGGTGCGGGTCTTGAAGGAGATCCGCGAGCGGCTGCGCTTCCTCAACGATGTCGGGCTCGACTATCTGACGCTGTCGCGCAATTCCGGCACGCTGTCGGGCGGCGAGAGCCAGCGCATCCGGCTGGCGTCGCAGATCGGCTCCGGCCTCACCGGCGTGCTCTATGTGCTGGACGAACCGTCGATCGGCCTGCACCAGCGCGACAATGCCCGCCTGCTGGATACGCTCAAGCACCTGCGCGATATCGGCAACACCGTGATCGTCGTCGAACATGATGAAGACGCCATCCTGCATGCCGACTATGTCGTCGACATGGGTCCGGCCGCCGGTATCCATGGCGGCGAGATCATCGCCCAGGGCACGCCGCAGCAGGTCATGGCCAATCCCAATTCGATCACCGGCAAATATCTGTCGGGCGCGCTCGAAGTGGCGACGCCTGGCGTGCGGCGCGAGGCGAAGAAGAACCGGCGCCTCAAGATCGTCGGCGCGCGCGGCAACAATCTGAAGAACGTCACCGCCGAAATCCCGCTCGGCACCTTCACCGCCGTGACCGGCGTGTCGGGCGGCGGCAAATCGACCTTCCTGATCGAGACGCTGTTCAAGGCGGCGTCGCGCCGCATCATGGGCTCGCGTGAGCATCCTGCCGACCACGACCGCATCGAAGGCCTCGAATTCCTGGACAAGGTCATCGACATCGACCAGTCGCCCATTGGCAGGACCCCGCGCAGCAACCCTGCCACCTATACCGGTGCCTTCACGCCGATCCGCGACTGGTTCGCCGGTCTGCCCGAAGCCAAGGCGCGCGGCTATCAGCCGGGCCGGTTCTCCTTCAACGTCAAGGGCGGCCGCTGCGAGGCCTGCCAGGGCGACGGCGTCATCAAGATCGAGATGCATTTCCTCCCCGACGTCTACGTCACTTGCGACGTGTGCCACGGCAAGCGCTACAACAGAGAGACGCTCGATGTCCTGTTCAAGGGCAAATCGATCGCCGACGTGCTCGACATGACGGTCGAGGAAGGCGTCGATTTCTTTGCCGCCGTGCCCGGCGTGCGCGACAAGCTCGACACGTTGAAGCAGGTCGGCCTCGGCTATATCCATATCGGCCAGCAGGCGACGACGCTGTCCGGCGGTGAGGCGCAGCGCATCAAGCTCGCCAAGGAACTGTCGCGCAAGGCGACCGGCAAGACGCTCTACATCCTCGACGAGCCGACCACCGGCCTGCATTTCCACGACGTCGCCAAGCTGTTGGAAGTGCTGCACGAACTGGTCGAGCAGGGCAACACGGTGGTGGTCATCGAGCACAATCTCGAGGTGATCAAGACCGCCGACTGGGTGCTCGATCTCGGCCCCGAAGGCGGCGACGGCGGCGGCGAACTGGTCGCCTCCGGCACGCCGGAAGCCATTGTCCGCGAAAAGCGCAGCTACACCGGCCAGTTCCTCAAGGAACTGCTGGAGCGTCGCCCCGGAGGCAAGCGCGAAGCGGCGGAGTGACGATCGGACCGGTTGGCGCCTGGAGAGCTTTTGAATGACAATCAGAAGAGCGCTTGCCGGTGATCTCCAAACCGTCGTCTCGCTGACGCAAGCGGCCTATGCGCCGTACACCGGCCTGTTCGGCGCGCCGCCGATCCCGGTCACCGAGGACTATGCGCCACGCATCGAGGGTGGCGAAGTCTGGCTGCTCGAGAACGGCGGCGAGCTTGCCGGAGTGCTCACGCTGGAGCGGCATGACGACCACGCGATGATCTTCTCCGTCGCCGTCTCCCCTGACTTTCAAGGCAAAGGCTTCGGCATTGCGCTGCTGAAACACGCTGACGAACAGACGCGCCTGTGGGGCCTGCCCGAGGTGCGGCTTTACACCAACGCCAGGATGGAGCGGAACATCGCACTCTATCTGGCCTACGGTTTCCACGAAACGGGTCGCCGGCCCAATCCCTACCGGCCAGGATGGGTGCTCGTCGACATGGCCAAAACCGTCGATGAGATCACCGCGGCCTGATCTTTTTCAGCATTTGGGAGGATGACAATGAGCACATCGGGAACAATCCGCGCCGGCATGGGCGGCTGGACCTTCGAGCCCTGGGATACGTCCTTCTATCCCGACAAGCTTTCCAAGGCCAAGCAGCTGAACTACGCCACTCGGCAGGTGCCGAGCATCGAGGTCAACGGCACCTATTATTCCAGCTTCAAGGAGCCGACCTTCGTCAAATGGGCCAGCGAGGCGCCGGACGGTTTCGTCTATGCGCTGAAGGGCAACCGCTTCGTCACCAACCGGCGCGTGCTCGGCGAGGCCGGCGAGTCGATGATGCGTTTCCTCGGCTCGGGCGTTGCCGCGCTCGGCGAAAAGCTCGGGCCGATCCTGTGGCAGTTCGCACCGACGAAAAAGTTCGATCCGGACGATTTCGAAGCTTTCCTGAAACTGCTGCCGGAAAAGCAGGACGGCGTTGCGCTGCGCCACGCGGTCGAAGTGCGCAACGACAGTTTTATCGTGCCGGAATTCGCCGCGCTCGTGCGCAAGTACGAGGTCGCGATCGTCTATGCCGACCATGCCAAATATCCTGATATCGCCGACGTCACCGGCGATTTCATCTATGCCCGGCTGCAGACTGGCAGCGACGACAATCCCGACTGCTACACGCCGAAGGGCCTCGATGAATGGGCGGCGCGCGCCAAGACCTGGGCGGAAGGCAAGGTGCCTGCCGATCTCCGACGCGCCGATCCTTCGACCGAAGCGCCGGTCAAGCCACGCGACGTATTCGTCTACTTCATCACCGAGGGCAAGGTGCGCGCGCCGTTCGGTGCCATGGCGCTGATGAAGCGCGTGGCGGATTAGAGCAGCTAGCCTGCGGCGCTATCCTTCCGTTTAAGCGTCGAATTCCACACTCTCGGGTCCGGTCCGGCAACTCCTGTCGGAACCTGCAGGGCAGGTTGACCGTTTTTGCCTCACTAGCGGCGACCGGGCGGGTGCCTCGCGTGGACGCGATAGGCTCGCTGCTCGCCGAAGACCGGTTTTTCCCAGAGATGGCCAGGCGCGCCCAACCGGCGGAACGCTGGCATCAGGAGAACCGGAAGAAAGCGAGGAAAGATGGCGATCATCCTCATCGGGGCGTTGCTCACCATCGCCGGCGTTGTGTACATGGCGGTCGCCGTTCTCAGACGCGGGCGGCTCAGTGATCCGACGCCCGTAGCTTCAGACCGCCCGATGCCCAATCTCGCAACGTCCGGCCCGACGCTTGAGCCACGACGGCGCGGATTAGGCTTCCTCGGCCTATCACAGAATTGGCCGGGGCTGCTGATGATGGCTGTCGGCGTCATTCTGCTATTGTCGGGGGTGATCCTCTAACCCAATAAGCCAAGGATTCGCCGCCGTCGTAACCTTATCGATACCTCCTTGCTGCATGAATCCAGGCAGGCCAAGTCACAGATTTGGGGCAAGGAAACGAGGGGCATGTCGCTCGACTACACTTCACTTCTGCTGGCTGTCGGTTTTTCCGCCGCCTGCCTGAGCCTGACATTGTTCGGCATGTGGCTGACCGCTCGCTCGGAGAGGTTCCTGCTGACATGGGCGATCAGCCTGGTGTTCGTGGTCGGCGATATTTTTATCTATGACGCCTATATCGACATGCCTGGGCGCCTGCTGGGCATCGCCACCCTGGCTTTCCTTCTGCTCGGTTTTTCGACAATGCTGGGCGCCGCCTACCAGTTCAGGACCGGCGGCTCGCCAATGCCGCGAATGGCGATTGCCAGCGCCATTTCGCTGGTTGTGACGTTGCCTCCCATGGCTCTTGGCTATGACGGGCTGGGCTTCATGTTCGAAAACGCCTTTGCCGCATTGCTTCTGTTCGCAACGGCGCTCGAATACTGGAAAGGCCGCGACGAAGCCCCTGCCCTCACGATCGGCATCACCGCGCTCTATTCGGCCACGGCCACGTCCTTCGCTCTGTGCGCCATGGTTCTTGCCTGGGATGGAAAGCTGATCCTCGGACATGCGCCCAGCAACTGGGCCGAGGAGCTGAGCCTCATCATCGTCATCGCCAGCATGACCGGGATTGGAGCCTTGTCGTTGGCGCTCAATCAGGGGCGTCTGGCCAGGCATCATCGCCACAATGCCCTGACCGACCCGCTGACAGGCCTGCTCAACCGCCGCGCCCTGTTCGACCTGCACGGTGATGCTCCGGTCGGCGCCTTCACGGCGGTGGTCGTCTTCGACCTCGACAGCTTCAAGGCCATCAACGACGAATTCGGCCATGCCGCCGGCGATGAGGTGCTGAGGATGTTCGCCAGGGACCTCGCCGGCAATCTTCGCCCGGCCGACGTCGCCGCGCGCATGGGCGGCGAGGAATTCGCGCTGGTGCTGAAGCGGACCTTGCCCGAGACGGTGGAAGCCACCGCCGAGGCCATACGGGCAGCTTTCGCCGCGCGTCGCATCGAAACCGAAACAGGCTCGCTGACATGCACGGTCAGTGCCGGATTTGCCTTCGGCACCAAGGAGGGTCTCAGCTTCGACAAGGTGCTCAGCGCCGCCGACAAGGCGCTCTATGCCGCCAAGCGCGGCGGCCGCAACCGCGTCACCGCCTCTCCATTCCGGCGCGCAAGCTGACCGCACGCATCGATGCCGTAGCTACGATTGGGATGAGCGAAGGCGGCCCCTATGCCGCCATGACGATTTCATTGAAGGCATCCAGGTCGACATAGAAGACCTTGGTGATCTCCTCGATCAGGTCGTCGTAATCGCAGCCCTGTGACCTCAAGATATTGATGGCAGCGATGATGTCGACGCGTTCGGTAAGCCGCCGCTTCTGGTAGTCCTCGACGTAACGTTCCATGGCTGTCCCTTAGCCTGTGTGCCCAAACGCGTTTGAACGACAGAGATCGCAGGAGGGAAGCTAGGAAGCTTTGCTTGCGTGAAACTTGCCCGGTGCTAACCGCGCCCTCGATCTGCGATAACCAGACTGATACGGAAGCGGCCGACTCACAAAAGCCATGGGAAAGACTAGCACGCAGCCCATGTTGCGCTAGTGACGCAGATGGCTGGATCGGAGAAATATTAGACTTGCGAATGATTTCGGACCGCCAACTGAAGTCCAACGACGATTCTAGACGGTCAGGAACTTCCTGACATCAGCACGGTCCAAATCTTCCGCCGGGCCGGTATGGACGATCAGACCCCGGTCCATGATGTTGACCTCGTCGGCGAGCTCTCGGCAGAAATCGAGATATTGTTCGACCAAAAGCACCGCGATGCCGGCCTGGTCGCGCAGATAGCGGATGGCGCGGCCGATATCCTTGATGATCGACGGCTGGATGCCTTCGGTCGGCTCGTCGAGCACCAACAGCTTCGGCCGCATCACCAATGCCCTGCCGATGGCGAGCTGCTGCTGCTGCCCGCCGGAAAGATCGCCGCCACGGCGGCCGAGCATCTGCTTCAAGACTGGAAACAGCTCGAACACATGCGCCGGGATGTTGCGGTCCGCCCGTTTCAGCGGCGCAAAGCCCGATTCCAGGTTCTCTCGCACGGTGAGCAGCGGAAAGATCTCCCTGCCCTGCGGCACGAATGCGATGCCCGACCGGGCGCGGTCATACGCCGCGCTCCGGTCGAGCGCCTTCCCCTCGAAGGCAACGCTTCCGCTCGTCAGCCGGTGGTGGCCGACGATCGATCTCATCAAACTGGTCTTGCCGACGCCGTTGCGGCCGAGCACGCAGGTGATCTTGCCGGCGCCGGCCTTCAGCGACACACCGCGCAGCGCCTGTGCGGCGCCGTAGTGCAGCGTGGCATCGGAAACTTCGAGCATGTCAGCGCCTTTTCCAGAACCTGAGAAACGACAGATCGAAGCGATGGAATTGAACCCGCCAGACCATGCTCATCTCCCCAGATAGACTTCGACGACACGCTCGTCGGCCGAGACGAAATCGAGTGTGCCTTCGCTAAGCACCGAGCCCTCATGCAGGCAGGTGACCTTGACGCCGAGTTCGCGCACGAAATGCATGTCGTGTTCGACGACGATGACCGAATGGTCGCGCGCGATATCCTTGAGCAGGCGCGCGGTTTCCTCGGTCTCGGCATCGGTCATGCCGGCGACCGGCTCGTCGACCAGAAGCAGCTTCGGATCCTGCGCCAGCAGCATGCCGATCTCGAGCCACTGCTTTTGCCCATGGCTGAGATTGGCCGCCAATTCGTTTCGCTTGTCGCCAAGCCGGATGATGCCGAGGATGTCGTCGATCTGTCGCGCCTCGGCGGCCGAGCGGCGATGAAACAGCGCCGGGAAGATCGAGCGCGGCCCCTTCAGCGCCAGCATCAGGTTTTCCTCGATCGTGTGGCTTTCGAACACAGTCGGCTTCTGGAACTTGCGGCCGATGCCCATCATGGCGATCTCGGCCTCGTCATGCTTGGTCAGATCGACCTGGCCGTCGAAGAACACCTCGCCCTCATCGGGCCGCGTCTTGCCGGTGACGATGTCCATCATCGTCGTCTTGCCGGCTCCGTTGGGGCCGATGATGGCGCGCATCTCGCCCTTGTCGAGCACCAGCGACAGATTGTTGATGGCGCGAAAACCATCGAAGGAAACCGAGACGCCGTCGAGATAGAGGATGGTGTTCGACTTTGACATGGTCGCTCACTCCGCCGGCTGCGGTTCGGGGCTGGATGCGGACCAGTCGCCGGGCTTTCTCGCCGCGCTGCGCACGATTTTCGCCGGCGGCTGGACGTCAGGGTCGGCGCCGGCTTCCTCGGCAATCGAAGCTGCTCGCAACGCTCTGGCGTTGCCGCGCCAGCTGTCCCACATGCCGATGATGCCCTTGGGCAGCAAAAGCGTGACGGCGACGAACAGCCCACCCAAGGCAAACAGCCAGAATTCCGGCAGCACGCCGGTGAACCAGGACTTGCCGGCATTGACCAGCAACGCACCGATGATCGGCCCGACGATGGTGCCGCGCCCGCCGACGGCCGCCCATACCACGACTTCAATCGAATTGGCCGGCTCGAATTCGCCGGGGTTGATGATGCCGACCTGCGGCACGTAGAGCGCGCCGGCGATGCCGGCCATGACGGCCGAGACGGTGAAGGCGAACAGTTTTACGTTCTCCGCCCGCCAGCCAAGGAAGCGCGTGCGGCTCTCGGCGTCGCGTACCGCCATCAAGAGCTTGCCGTATTTGGAGCCAACGATAGCCCAGGTGACGAAGACGGCGAGTGCGAGCGTGACCGCACTGGCGGCAAACAGCGCCGAACGCGTCGCGTCGGCCTGCACGTTGAAGCCCAAAATGTCCTTGAAATCGGTCAGGCCGTTGTTGCCGCCGAAACCCATGTCGTTGCGGAAAAAGGCGAGCAGCAGCGCATAGGTCATCGCCTGGGTGATGATCGAGAGATAGACGCCAGTGACACGGCTGCGGAAGGCGAACCAGCCGAAGACGAAAGCCAGCAGGCCAGGCACCGCGAGGACCATAAGGCCGGCAAACCAGAAATGGTCGAAGCCATACCAGAACCACGGCAATTCCTTGTAGTTCAGGAACACCATGAAGTCGGGCAGGATGGGGTTGCCATAGACGCCGCGCGAGCCGATCTGGCGCATCAGATACATGCCCATCGCATAACCGCCGAGCGCGAAGAAGGCGCCGTGGCCGAGCGAGAGAATGCCGCAATAGCCCCAGACAAGATCGAGCGCCAAGGCGAGCAGCGCATAGCAGAGATATTTGCCGGTCAGCGCGACGATATAGGATGGCACATAGAAGGCGTTGGCCGGCGAAACAGCCAGGTTGAGCAGCGGCACGACGATGGCCGCCGCCAGCAGGATGAAGATCGTAATGGCGATGCGGCGGTCCGCACCCGCGGCGAAGAAGCGTCCCGTGATCATGCTTCCACCGCCCTGCCCTTGAGCGCGAACAGGCCGCGCGGGCGCTTCTGGATGAACAGGATGATCAGCACCAGCACGACGATCTTGCCGAGCACCGCGCCGGCATAGGGCTCGAGGAACTTGTTGACGATGCCGAGCGAGAAGGCGCCGACCAGCGTACCCCACAGATTGCCGACACCACCGAAGACGACGACCATGAAGCTGTCGATGATGTAGCCGCGGCCGAGATTGGGCGAGACATTGTCGATCTGGCTGAGCGCGACACCGGCAATGCCGGCAATGCCGGAGCCGAGCGCGAAGGTCAGCGCGTCGACCCATGGCGTCCTGATGCCCATGGAGGCGGCCATGCGCCGGTTGGCGGTGACGGCGCGCATTTGCAAGCCCCAGGGCGTACGCTTCATCACGTAGAGCAGCACCGCGAACACGGTGAGCGCGAAAACCAGGATCCATAGCCGGTTCCAGGTGATCGCAAGCTGCCCGACATTGAACGAGCCCGACATCCAGGAGGGGTTGCCGACCTCCTGGTTGGTCGGCCCGAAGATCGAACGCACCGCTTGCTGCAGGATGAGCGATACGCCCCAAGTCGCAAGCAGTGTTTCCAGCGGCCGCCCGTAGAGGAAACGGATGACGCCGCGCTCGATGATCAGGCCAACCAGGGCCGAGACGAGGAAAGCGAGCGGCAGCGCGATGACCAGCGACCAGTCGAATAGGTCCGGAAAGGACGTACGGATCACTTGCTGGACGACGAAGGTCGTGTAGGCGCCGAGCATAACCATCTCGCCATGCGCCATGTTGATGACGCCCATGACGCCGAAGGTGATGGCAAGGCCGATCGCCGCCAGCAGCAGCACCGAGCCCAGCGAAATGCCGTACCAGATGTTCTGACCGGCATCCCAGAAGGCCAGCGTCGAATTGATGTTGGCGATCGCGGCCGTGGCAGCTTCCTTGACTGCGTCCGTGGAATTCGCCTCGACCGAAGTCAGCAGCGAAACCGCATCGCGGTCGCCCCGCGCCCCGATCAGCGCGATGGCAGCAAGCTTGTCGGCTTCAGGCTGATCGGAGACCAGCACGGAGGCGGCACGAGCCTGTTCGAGCAGAGCCTTGACGCTGGCCACGCTCTCGCTGGCGATTGCCGTGTCGAGCGGCCCGATGTTTGCCGCATCAGGGGTCTTGAACATGGTATCGGCGGCGGCAATACGCACGGCCGGGTCCTTGGCGCCAAGCGTCAGCGTGCCCAACGCATCGCGGATGACGCGGCGCAGCGTGTTGTTGACCTTGATCTTGGTGATGTCGTCCTTGGCGGCCTCGCCCGATGCCTCGCCGCTCAACGGGTTGGAAAGCTGGACGCTTTCGCCCGCTTCCTTGCCGGCAAACACCAGGGAATCGGCCTTGCGGACATAAAGGTTGCCGTCGGCGAGTGCCGCAAGCGGCCGTTCCACAGCCGGATCGCCGGTGGCCGCCAGTTCGTGGACGACGGCTCCGATCTCCGAAAAACCCTTGGCCGTCGCGAATTTGGCGATGATGCCGCGCAGATCGGCTTCGCTTGCGCCCGATGACGACAGCGTCGCCAGCAGGAACAACAGCGTCAGACCAATGGCGCGAAACAGGTTCATCGGCTCCAGGTGACCTTTGAAGAAGGTTGAATTGAGCGTCCGGACGGCGGAGGAAGCCGTCCGGACGCGCGCGGTCACGGGCATGGACCTGAAGGTCCAGCCCGGGGAGGATCAGTTTGTGCCCTTGCCGCCGCACTTGCCGGTGGCGACATTGAAGTTGCCGCAGGACAGAGGCGCGCGCCAATCGGAGATCAGGTCTTTGGAGTCAGGCAGATAGTCGGACCATTCGTCTCCCATCACCAAGCCTGGTGTGCGCGACACGGTTTCGAACTGGCCGTCGGCCTGGATTTCACCGATCAGCACTGGCTTGGTGATGTGGTGGTTCGGCATCATCGTCGAATAGCCGCCGGTCAGGTTCGGCACCGAGACACCGATCATGGCGTCGATGACCTTGTCCGGATCGGTGGTGCCGGCCTTCTCGACCGCCTTCACCCACATGTTGAAGCCGATATAGTGGGCTTCCATCGGGTCGTTGGTGGTGCGCTTGTCGTTCTTGATGAACTTGTGCCAGTCGGCGATGAACTTCTTGTTTTCGGGCGTGTCGACGCTCTCAAAGTAATTCCAGGCGGCGAGATGGCCAACCAGCGGCGCGGTGTCGAGACCGGCAAGCTCTTCCTCGCCGACCGAGAATGCCATGACCGGGATGTCCTCGGCCTTGATGCCCTGGTTGCCGAGTTCCTTGTAGAACGGCACGTTGGCGTCGCCGTTGACGGTCGAGACGACGGCGGTCTTCTTGCCGGCCGAACCGAACTTCTTGATCGCCGAAACCTCGGTCTGCCAGTCGGAGAAGCCGAACGGCGTGTAATTGACCATGATGTCTTCCGCCGCCACGCCCTTTGCCTTCAGATAGGCTTCGAGGATCTTGTTGGTGGTGCGCGGATAGACGTAGTCGGTGCCTTCCAGCACCCAGCGCTTCACCGAACCGCCATCCTCGCTCATGAGATAGTCGACGGCCGGGATGGCCTGCTGGTTCGGCGCCGCACCCGTGTAGAACACGTTGCGCTCGCTCTCCTCGCCCTCATACTGGACCGGATAAAACAGGATGTTGTCGAGTTCGGAGAACACCGGGAGAACCGACTTGCGCGACACCGAGGTCCAGCAGCCGAACACCGCCGCGACCTTGTCCTTGGAGATCAGCTCGCGCGCCTTTTCGGCAAACAGCGGCCAGTTGGAAGCCGGATCGACGACCACCGCCTCGAGCTTCTTGCCGAGCAGGCCGCCCTTGGCGTTCTGCTCGTCAATGAGCATCAGCATGGCGTCCTTCAGCGTCGTCTCCGAAATCGCCATGGTCCCCGACAGCGAATGGAGAATGCCGACCTTGATCGTGTCGTCGGCAGCCTTGGCGGGAGCGGACATCAACAGGCCGGCGGCAACCACGCTCGCCGAAAACATTTTTGTTATGGTCGAGAAATTACCCCTCATATTACAGACTCCCAAGCTGGTTGATTGCACCGCAACACTACAATGCAACCCCCATGCCAATCGCTTGGCGACGCCAATGGAGACCAATAAATCCAGCATTATCAGTGTCTTGAAATATTAGGCTTACAAAAACAAAGAGAACCGGTTAAAAATTGATTGAGAGAAATTTGCGCAACGCACGCGACCGATGCCTAATTTTCGCCCACCTCTGCTAGATGCCTAGATTTTGATCTTCGCAGGCGCGTCACCGACGACCGATATTGCGGCGCGGTGCAAAAATGGGGCAAGCTCGCTCCTCAAACGAGCGACGTCATGGCTTCAGGCATTTCACGCATCTTTATCGGCATACTGCTTCTGGCGGCAGCAACCGGGACCGCACGAGCCGATTTCAGCGATGGCAAGATGCCCGACGGTATCTATCACTGCGAGGTCTACCTGCTCGGCATGTTCCTCAGCCTCGGCGACATCACCATCAAGGGGAACGTCTACAGCGGCCCAATTTATACCGGCCTCGGCACCGCGCAGCAGGGGTACGACTATCAAATGGATGCAAACGGCGTGATCTCCTGGTTGGGACCGCTGGGCGGCTATACCGCCGGCGGCAACTCGCTGTCGCTGACCCAGGCAACGCTGGACGGCCAGAGCACGCCCTCCTTCGACATCATCATGAAGCAACCCGACGGCGCCTTCACCGCCTCGACCTGCACCAGGCAATGAGGCTGCAAGAAAAGGCGCGGAACCTTGTGGGTTCCGCGCCAGCAGGCAGTCGGGAGGATGTGACTAGATCGTCTTGGCCGACATCTGCGCGGCGATGTAGCCGGCCTGGCGGATCGCCAGCGACACGATCGTCAGGGTCGGGTTTTCGGCGGCTCCGGTCGTGAACTGGCTGCCATCCGACACGAACAGGTTCTTGATGTCGTGCGCCTGGCCGTGCTTGTTGACGACGCCGTCGGCCGCCTTCTCGCTCATCCGGTTGGTGCCGAGATTGTGGGTCGACGGATAGGGCGGCGTCGGGAAGGTGCGCGTGGCACCAACCGCAGCATAGAGCGCCGTGGCCTGCTTGTAGGCGTGGTTGCGCATCGCTGTGTCGTTCGGATGATCGTCGAAATGCACGTCGGCGATCGGCATGCCGTGCGCGTCCTTCTCGTCGGCATGCAGCGTGATGCGATTCTCCGCGCGCGGCATGTCCTCGCCGACAATCCACAGGCCGGCCATGTGGTCGTAGTGGTCGAGTGCGGTGGTGAACGAGCGGCCCCAGGCGCCGGGATTGAGGAAGGCCGCCATGAACGGCAGACCCAGTGACAGCGTCTCGAACTCGTAGCCGCCGACGAAACCACGTGACGGATCATGGCGCGCCTCGTCGCGGATGATGCCGGCCATGGTGGTGCCGCGATACATGTGCACCGGTTTGTCGAAGATGGCATAGACCGAGCCGGTGGTGTGGCGCATGTAGTTCTTGCCCACCTGCCCCGACGAGTTGGCAAGACCGTCAGGGAATTTGCCCGATGCCGAATTGAGCAGCAGCCTTGGGCTCTCGATCGAATTTCCCGCGACGGCGACGATGCGCGCCTTCTGCTCCTGGAGCTTGCCGTCCTTGTCGGCATAGACGACGCCGGTCACCTTTCCGCTAGCATCATGGTTGATCTTGATCGCCATGGCGTTCGGCCTGACTTCGAGATGGCCCGTCGCCTCGCCCTTGGGTATCTCGGTGTAGAGCGTCGACCATTTGGCGCCCCATTTGCAGCCCTGGAAGCAGAAGCCGGTCTGCTGGCAGGAATTACGATCGTCGCGCTCGACCGAATTGATCGCCATATTGCCGGTGTGGCATTCCTTGTAGCCGAGCTTGTCTGCGCCGGCCTTCAGCACCTTGAAATTGTTGTTGCCCGGCAGCCGCGGCCAGTCATTGGTGCCAGTGACGCCCATCTTGGCTTCGGCCTTGGCGTAGTAGGGTTCCATCTCGGCGAGCGTGATCGGCCAGTCGAGCAAATTGGCGCCTTCCAGTTTGCCGTAGGTCGACAGTGTCTTGAACTCATGCTCCTGGAAGCGCAGCGAGGCTCCGGCCCAATGCGTCGTCGAACCGCCGACCGACTTGACGATCCAGGCCGGCAGGTTCGGAAAATCCTTGGCCACACGCCAGTCACCGGAGGTGGTGCGCTTGTCCGTCCAGGCGAGCTGGGCGAACGAGCCCCACTCGTCATTGATGAAATCCTCATATTCGTGGCGCGCGCCGGCTTCCAGGATGACGACGTCGACACCCTTCTGGGCGAGTTCGTTGCCGAGCGTGCCGCCGCCGGCGCCCGAACCGATGATGACGACCACGCCGTCGTTGTTCAGATCAAATGAAGCTGCCATGGTTTCCTCCCATGATTTCTGTTTGCGGGTTCAGGAACGACGGGGCTCAGAGCCACTCTATGTCGTTGAAACCGCGCGCGATGTAGCCGCCCTTGGAATAAGACTCGCCCTCGTAACCGAAGATCGGCCACACCTCTTTCTGGTTGTAGAGGCTGACGACGAGGCCGCCACGGATGGCCTGGAAGAACGGCGTCGCCTCGATCTGCTTCAGCACGCCGACGCGCTGGTCCTCCCAGCCGAGGCCGCGGTAGCCGCCGTCACCGGACTTCTTGTCGAGGTCGGCGATGCCGTCTTCGATCATCGCCTTGTAGGCGGCGTCCTTGCCGGCCTGCTCGTCATGGCCTTTCACGGCAATGGCGTAATATTTGTCGGGAACCTGATCGTGCGGATAGATGTCGCGCGCCATCTGGATCAGCGTCGCCACGGTTTCGGGCTTGAGTGCCGATGTCTCGAGCCCCCATGCATGTTCGGGACTGATGACGGCACTGCCAGAGATGACGAGCAGCGCGCCGATGCCACCGCGTTTGAGAAGCTCGCGACGTGAAAGCCCGGGCTTCGCGTCATAGATCGTGACCATTTTATTCCTCCCTGCTTGCTATGTGCACTCTTGAAAGTGCCGTTGCTGGCGCCGCACCTGCCGGTGCGGTCGCTATGTCCCCTATTGGAAGCGACCTCCGCGTTGCAGAACCTCGATCTTGTAGCCGTCCGGATCCTCGATGAAGAAAAAGCGGGCGATCAGCGACCCGTCGCGGTTGAACTCGACGATCTTCTTCGGGTTGAGGCCGAGCGCGCCGAGACGGTCATGTTCGCTGTCGAGATCGGCGACCGAGACCGCCAGGTGACCGTAGCCGTCGCCGAGCCCGTAGGGGCCCTGCCGATCCTTGTTCACGGTCAGTTCGAGTTCGAACCCTGTCTCGGCATTGCTGAGGTAAATAAGCGTGAATGTCTCGAAGTCCAGCCTGTCGCCGACATCGAGCCCGAAGGCATTTCTGTAGAAATCGACGGATCGGGCCTCGTCGAGAACCCGGATCATGGAATGGATCGCTTTTGCCAAATCAGTCTCCGTCCTAATGTGTGGAAACGATTATGGGCAGCGCGGAAAAAAGGTGGTGGCAGCCGGTTACCACGCTCAAGACCCGTGAATTGCCCTGCTTCGGCGACGGGGACGAAAGTCCGATTGCCGTTCCGCCAATTTTGCCCGACAATGCATATGGGGACAGGTTGAGCAGTGTCAGGCTGCACGCCCGTCCACCCAAGACCAACAATCATGGGAGGTTTGTCGGATGTGCAGGGTGTTTGCGGGCCAGGATCCCGAAGGCTATCGCCAGATCAACCGGTCGATTCGCATCGACGGCCACTCGACCAGCATCCAGCTTGAAGCGACATTCTGGGCTTTGCTGGACGAAATCGCCGAAAACCAGGGTTTGACGACGCCAAAATTCATCTCGAAGCTTTATGACGAAGCCATCGAGATCAACGGCGCCATTCCGAACTTCGCGTCGATGCTGCGCACCACCTGCGCGCTCTACCTGCGCGGCCACCGGCCGGGCATGGAAGAGCAGATGGTGCCGAAGCGCGAAGCCGCCTAGCTCTAACTGTTGACCGCGACCTCGAACGCCAGCCGGTCAAGGACCGGTCCCTGATTCATGCCTGATGGCACGACTCTGTTTCTATCGGTCCAGCATCCGGGCAGGTAGGTCGGATGCTTCGCGGGATCATGGCCCGACTTCCCAGGCAGCCATCGGGCTTCAACAACACAATCAGACCTGATTGGCAGTAGACGAACCCTCGCTAACGATTTTGTGATGTGGTTGACGAGGTCATTTTCATCTCGCAGTCTATCAACATTCGATCTGCGACTTAACCTAACTACCTTTGTCATGATTACTTGGGCGTCACTTCCCGAGCGCGTCCTCTTATTTTCGAGATTCCTAATATGGACCATCGCAATCCTGTTCGAATGAATCGGCGTCTTTTCCTGTCCTCAGTCGCAATATTTACCGCAACCGCGACATCGGCCGGTTTTGCGCGGTCGTTCTCGGGCACTCTGCCCTGGACGCCAATGGCATCCGATCCACCAACGCAGGTCGTGGCCGGTGGCTGGCATTTTTTCTCAGCCCAGGAAGCAGCCCTTGTCGAGGCGATCGTCGACCGCATCATTCCTGCCGACGAGCTCAGCATGGGCGGCAAGGAAGCCGGTTGCGCCGTCTATATCGACAGCCAGTTGATGGGGGCGTACGGAGCGTCGAGCCGGCTTTACACACAAGGGCCGTTTTTGCCCGGACTGCCCACGCAGGGCTATCAGGGCGAGGCCAATCCGGCGCAACGTTACCGCGCCGGGCTTGCGGCCATCGACGCCTTCCTGAAACAGCGGGATGGCAAGACGTTCGTCGAGCTTGCACGGGCCGAACAGGATGCCTTCCTGACGGCCATGGAGGCTGGGAAAGTCGACCTGCCGAATGGCGTCAAGGGTCCGGCGTTCTTCGGGCTGCTGCTGCAGAACACCATGGAAGGGTTCTTTGCCGATCCTGTCTATGGCGGCAACAAGGACATGGTGTCGTGGCGCATGCTCGGTTTTCCCGGTGCCCGCTACGACTACCGGGACCATGTCAGCAAACACAATCAGCCATACCCGCAGCCGCCTGTCTCGATTATCGGGCGTCCCGAATGGCTCGGGAAAGGCGCCTGATCATGACCAAGATACTGCCTCGCAAAGACGTCGTGATCGTCGGTCTCGGTTGGACGGGATCCATTCTTGCCCATGAATTGACCGATCAGGGCCTGGACGTGCTGGCCATCGAGCGTGGTCCCTGGCGCGACACGGCAACCGATTTCAACATCGGTTATGCGCAGGATGAGTTGCGCTACAGCGTGCGGCGCGACCTCTTCCTGCAGCCGACCGTGGAAACCATGACGGTGCGCAACGACCCGTCGCAGACGGCGCTGCCGATGCGCGATTTCGGCTCCTTTCTACCCGGCAACGGCGTCGGCGGCGCGGGTGTTCACTGGAACGGCCACACTTGGCGGTTCTGGGATTCCGACTTTCAGATAAAGACCAATCTGACTAAGAAATACGGCGCGTCGAGAATCGCCGATCTCCAGGTCGAGGACTGGGGCGTGACCGGCACGGAGATGGAGCCCTATTACGACCGCTTCGAATATCTGGCGGGAATCTCGGGCAAGGCCGGCAACATCAAGGGTCAGTTGCAGGAAGGCGGCAATCCGTTCGAGGACCCGAGGTCACGGGATTATCCGAACCCGCCTATGCAGATGACCTACGCGCCGACCCTGTTCGCCGAGGTCGGCCGGTCGATCGGACTGCACCCCTTCCCCACCCCATCCGCCAACATGTCACGCGCCTACGTCAACCCGCTCGGCATCGCCATGGGTCAATGCACCTATTGCGGGTTCTGCGAACGGTTTGGCTGCGCCAACTATTCCAAGTCGAGCGCCCAGACCACCATCCTTCCCGTGCTGATGAAGAAGTCCAATTTCGAAGTCCGGACCGACAGCGAGGTGCTGCATGTCGATCTGGCTCCCGGAGGCAAGTCGGCGCGCGGCGTGACCTATGTCGACACATCGGGTCAGGAATACTTCCAACCCGCCGATCTCGTGCTCCTGTGCGCCTACGGCCTGCACAATGCCCGGCTGATGATGCTGTCCGGCATCGGAAAGATCTACGACCCCACCAGCGGGGAAGGAACGGTCGGGCGCAACTACTGCTACCAGACCAATGCCGGCGTGCAGGTGTTCTTCGACGACAAGAACTTCAATCCGTTCATCGCCGCGGGCGCGCTCGGCCAGACGATCGACGACTACAATGGTGATGCTTTCGATCATGGCGCCCTGGATTTCGTCGGCGGCGCAGGCATCAACTGCATACCGACCAACGGGCGTCCGATCGGAACCAGGCCGACCCTGCCCGGCACACCGAAATGGGGCAGCGCCTGGAAGAAGGCGACCGTCGAGGGCTACAAGAGCACGCTTGGCTACTCGTCACAGGGAAGCAGCTACGCGACGCGCAACAATTACCTCGATCTCGACCCGACCTACAAAGATCGTTTCGGCCGGCCGCTGATGCGCATGACGTTCGATTTTCCCGACAACGACATCCGGATGTCGAACTATCTATGCGACCGGATGGAGGAGATCGCCAAGGCGCTCGGTGGCAAGCAATACACCGTCAGCCGCCGCAAGAAGGGCTGGGACAGCGTCCCCTACCAGAGCACCCACAATACGGGCGGCGCCATCATGGGAACGGACCCCAGGAGAAGCGCGGTCAACACCTATCTCCAGAGTTGGGACGTCCCCAACGTCTTCGTCATCGGCGCTTCGGCCTTCCCGCAGAACGCCGGCAAGAACCCGACGGGAACAGTCGGCGCGCTCGCCTTCCGTGCCGCCGATGCCATTCGCAATCAATATCTGCGCAATCCGGGTGCACCCCTGGTGCAAGCATGAAGAAGCTCGTTTTCACGCTCGCCATCGGCGCCTTGGCGCTCGCCATCGCTCCAGCATGGAGTGCCGACCAGGCGGACCAGATCATACGCGGACAGTATCAGGCCGTGCTCGGCGACTGCGCAGGCTGTCATACCCAGGCCGGAGGCAAACCGCTGGCCGGCGGCCTGCCGCTCGAAACGCCGTTCGGCGCGCTTGTGCCACCCAACATAACCCCCGACGGCGAGACGGGCATCGGCAATTGGTCGGAAGCCGATTTCCGTAACATGATGAAGTCCGGCATCGGCCACAATGGCGTGCGGCTTTACCCCGCAATGCCTTACCCCGCCTATACCAGGATGAACGATCGGGACATTTCCGACCTGTGGGCCTATCTGACATCTGTTGAACCGATATCGAACAAGGTCGAGGCCAATCAGCTGCCATTCCCGTTGAACATTCGGCTGGCGATGCTGGGCTGGAACGCCCTCAACTTCACCGAAGCAAGCTTTCAGCCGGATTCCTCCAAATCGGCGGAATGGAACCGCGGCGCCTATATCGTCCAGGGATCCGGACACTGCGGCACCTGTCACACGCCCAAATCCTTTCTTGGAGCGGACAAAGATAGCGAATTCCTGCAAGGCGCCTCCCTGCAAGGCTGGTTTGCCCCTGACATCACCAACAATGCGCAATCGGGCTTGGGCAAATGGTCGGAAGAGGACCTGGTCAAATACCTCAAGACCGGCGTCAACGCGCATTCGATTGCCTCAGGTCCGATGGCGGAAGCCATCGAAAATTCCACGTCGAAAATGACCGATCCGGATCTGAAGGCGGTAGCCGTCTATCTCAAGAGCTTGGGCTCGGACGCCGGCAACACCCAACCGGCAAAGCCTGACGAGACACGGATGGCCACGGGCGAGGCAGTCTACCGTGACAATTGTTCGGCCTGTCATGGTGGGGATGGCGCCGGGGCGGGCGTACTTTTCCCTTCCCTTGCCGGCAACTCGATCGTCGCCCAGGGCAGTTCCGAAACGCTGGCCAGGCTCGTCCTCGCCGGAAGCCAGGCCGTGCATACGGCGGACGCGCCAACGACGCCTGCCATGCCCTCCCTGGCCTGGCGCCTGAAAGACCAGGAAATCGCCGACGTCTTGACCTATGTGCGCGCCAGTTGGGGCAACGCGGCTGCGGCGGTCTCATCCGACGATGTGGCTGCCGTACGCAAGGGACTGACCCAGTAGACCCGTATTCTAGCTCTCTGCTGCAACAGCGAGCGCCAGACGGCTCATGTCGGTGAAAAGCGCCTGGCGTTCGGAATAATCGGTCAGTTCACCGGTCTCGATGTTGTCGACCACGACGCACATCGACAGCGCGCGAGCCCCGAAATGCGCGGCGATGCGATAGAGTGCGCTGGTTTCCATATCGACGGCCAGAGCTCCGGCCGCCTGCGCATCGGCAAAACGGCCGCGTCCTTCAGGGTGATAGAAGATGTCGCTGCAAACCGTCAGGCCGGCACAATGGTCGATGCCAAGTTCGGCTGCCTTGGCCAGCGCACAGGCGAGAAGCGCCGGATCCGGGCCGGCGGGTCCATAAAGGCCGAAAACCTGACCGCTCTGGGCGCTCTCCGCCTGTGCCGATTGCGAGATGACAAGGCTGCGCAGTTTTGCCTTGGCGGTCAGGCTGCCGCAGGTGCCGGTGCGGATCAACGTTCGCGCACCAAAATGCTCCAGCAATTCACGCGCATAGATCAGAAACGATGAAACGCCGATGCCCGTCGCCTGAATGCTGACAGGTTTGCCGCCAAACAGCCCGGTAAAGCCAAGCGCGCCGCGTCGGCGATTGATGCAGCGCGGCGCTTCCAGAAAAGTTTGCGCCATCCACTCGGCGCGCTGCGGATCACCCGGCAACAACACTGTGTCGGCGTAGTCGCCCTTGTCCGCTTCGTTGTGTGGCGTCACCAGCTGCTCCCCCGAGCCCGCCTGCCGTTTCACCCGCAATCATGGCGTTGTAGCGGCGCAGCGCAAGGAAAGAACTGAAGGAGGTTCTAGGACTCCAGCACATCCTTGACGATCGTCGCCAGTTGCTTGAGCGAGAACGGCTTTGGCAGGAAGCCGAAATGCGCGTCGGCCGGTAGGTTTCTGGCGAATGCGTCCTCGGCATAGCCGGACACGAAAACGAACTTGATGTCCGGCTGGCGCTTGCGCAACTCACCAAGCAGCGTCGGTCCGTCCATTTCCGGCATCACCACGTCGGAAACGACGATGTCGACCTTGCCGCCCAGCGCCTCGAACACTTCCAGCGCCTCCACGCCTGACGACGCCTCGTGCACGGTGTAGCCGCGCGAGGTCAGCGCCCGCATGCCGCCCATGCGCACGGCATCCTCGTCTTCGACGAGCAGCACCGTGGCCGAGCCCGACAGATCCTTGGCCGCATCGGCGATCTTTGCCGGGGCCGCCGGCACATCGCCGGGCTCGCCTGCTTTTTTCGCTTCCGCAATATGACGTGGCAGGAAAATGCGGAAAGTCGAGCCTTTGCCGACTTCGGAATCGCAGAAGATGAAGCCGCCGGTCTGCTTGATGATGCCGTAGACCATCGACAGGCCAAGGCCGGTGCCCTTGCCGACCTCCTTGGTGGTGAAGAAGGGTTCGAAAATCTTCTTCAGCACATCGGGCGCGATACCGCTGCCGGTGTCCTCGACTTCGACCACGACATAGTCCGCCGGGGCGAGTTCGCGATAGGAAAAGGCCTTGCACTCCTCGGCGGTCACGTTGCGGGTGCGCACGGTGAGATCGCCACCCGCCGGCATTGCGTCGCGCGCGTTGACCGCAAGGTTGACCACCACCTGCTCGAACTGCCCGATATCGACCTTGACCGGCCACAGGTCGCGGCCGTGGTCGACCTTGAGCTTTATGTCATTGCCGACCAGCCGGGCCAGCAGCATCCTCAGATCGGCGAGCACGTCGGTCAGGTTGAGTACTTCCGGCCGCAATGTCTGCTTGCGCGAGAAGGCCAGCAGCTGCCGCACCAGCGAAGCCGCCCGGTTGGCGTTCTGCTTGATGTTCATGATGTCGGGGAAGGACGGGTCCGACGGACGGTGGTTGGTCAACAAAAGGTCCGACGCCATGATGATGGCGGTCAGCACATTGTTGAAATCGTGCGCGATGCCGCCGGCAAGCTGGCCGACCGCCTGCATCTTCTGGCTTTGCGCCATCTGCCCTTCGAGCGCCTTCTGCTCCGTCGTCTCGACGGCGTAGACGATGGCCGACTCCTCTGCGCCCTCGCCGCCGGTGCCGTCGGCGACCGCGTTGACGTAGAAACGGATGTGCCGCTCGTCGTTGCCGGGCAGAAGCGTGTCTATCGGCTCGATGTCGGCCTGCCGCTGCTGCGCTTTCTCGAAGGCAGCCGCAAAGGCCGGCCGGTCGCGTTGGTGGATCACCGTGTCGAGCCGCACACGGCGGTCGACGGCGTCGCGATCGACGACGGATGAAAACAGCGACAGGAACGGCGCATTGGTGCGCAGGATGCGCCCGTTGTGGTCGACGCCGGCTATCGCCATCGGTGTCGAGTTGAAGAAGCGGGTGAAGCGCACTTCCGAGGCCCGCAAATCGGCCGAGGAGTCCTCGCCTTGCGTGCGGTTGAGCACGATCGTGCGCGTCGGCCCATTGAGGCCCTCGCGGCTGGCCGAAACACGATGCATGAACCGCACCGGCAGCGCCTCGCCCGTCATCGTCGTCAAGTCGAGATCGATCACCGCGTTGCGTGTCGTGCCGGGGTCAGCCTTGACCGAGCGGACCAGCGCCATGCCGTCGCCGGCCACGATCTCTGCCAGGGAGACGGCACCGGGCGTGAAGCTGGTGAGGTCGATGCCCAGCCATTCGGCAAGCGTGGCGTTGATGTAGGTGACGCGGCCCTCCTGGTCGGCCGAAAAGAAGCCGGCCGGCGCGTGGTCGAGGTGATCGATCGCCTTCTGCAAATCGAGGAAGAAACGCTCCTGCTCGGCCCGCTCCTGCGAGATGTCGGCTAGTTGCCAGGCCAGCATCGGCAGCCGCTGGCCCGGAACGCTGAAGGTGCGCGCCCGCGCCCTGTACCAGCGGGCGCCTGGCTCGGCGCCGGGCCGAATGGATTGCGCGAGCCGAAATTCACCGTCGCCCGGCTGGGCGTCGCGCAGGCCCGACGCCAGGCGATAGATCGTCACCGAGGCTTCAGGGACATCCGAGAGCAACCCCTCGACCGTCTTCAGGTCGGCCGCCGACGACGCTCCGGTCATGTCGGCATAGGCGCGGTTGGCGTAAACGACACGGCCTTTGGTGTCGGTGACGAGAAGCCCCTGCGACATCGAATCGACGAAGGATTTCGACAGTTCGTCGCCCGTCGAACGTGGCGTGACCTGCACGAAGCCGATCGCTGTGGCAAACAGGAAGCCAACGCCGATCATCGCCAGCACGCCGAGCATGCCGAGCAGGAAAGGATCCCCGAGGCGCTCGCGGAACAGACCGAAAACGATCGCCGCCCCCGTCAGAACGACGATGAAAATGATAAGCCGGGTGACTGCGCCCGGTCGCGTATTCTGGTCGACGATCGGTACCGGATAGAAATCGCCGCGCGCTTCCTTGGCCATATGCCCCCTGCTCGTGAATTCCGGTGTTCCGACACCCGCCCGTACCGGGTTGAATCACATTCTCCTAGTCCGGAAAAGGCCTGGGCGGCAAATGTCAGATAAAAATGATGGTCTTGCGGCCTTCGGAGTTTTCTAGCTGTTCACCAGCGTGAAAGGCAACTTGCGGTGGCCCGCCGCAACGGTCTAGTGTCGCATCACTTCCAAGGGCAATCAGGGGTAACCAATGCAATGGCTGGATAGCGTGGCGGGCCCTGGTTATGCCGCAGCACTGTTGTGGACGTTTGCAGCACTTGTCCTGCTGGTCATCGTTCTCGTCATCATCAAGCTGGTGCGCAATCTGACGTTCGGAACCTTTGTTGCCGGCGGCCGCAACCGCAAGACGCGGCTGGCCGTCATGGATGCCACCGCCGTCGACAGCCATCGCCGGCTGGTGCTGGTGCGCCGCGATGACATCGAGCACCTGCTTTTGATCGGCGGCCCGACCGACGTCGTCGTCGAGCGCGATATCCGTCTTTCGGCACTACGCCGTCCGGCATTGACCGGAGACGGCGGCTTGCAGCCGGTCCCGGCCACTGCGGCCCCGGCAGCAGCAAGGCCGCGTCCGCCGCAACCCGCTCCACCGCCTGCAAGACAGGCACCCGCATCGCAGCCGGTGAACACCGCGCCACCCGCCCGCCCGCGCCAAATAGCGCCGGCACCGGCACCCGCGCCAAAGCCGGCGGTGCAAAGCTACCAGCCGACCAATATCACGCCGCTGCCCGCCTATGGTTCCGCCAATGCCAATGTCGTCCGGCACGCGCCACCGCCTCCAGCTGTGCAGGACAGCATCGACGACACGCTGATGAGGGAACTAGAAGTGTCGCTCGACCAGCCCCGTTCGGGCGGCCCGGTGGGCAAACCGGTGGCGAAGGCGCCGCAGTCGCTCGACGATGAAATGACCAAGCTTCTCGGCGAACTCTCCAGCCAGAAGCGATAAGAGGCCGCTGAGGCGCTACTCAACGCGAAAATCGTAGCCGGTTCGGCTGCCGAACCACCTTTTGGAAGGCCCATGCGTCGAGGGCTTGCGGATTCGTGCGCCCTGAACGGTAAATGCCCGCCAAAAATGGCCGGGGAAAACCGGCCATTTCAAATCAACGTCGCTCATGGACGGCTGGTCGTACGCTGCCAGCCTTGATCCTTAGTCGTCGCGGTAGACTTTTTCGCGGCGCTCATGCCGCTCCTGCGCTTCGATCGACAACGTCGCGATCGGACGCGCATCGAGCCGCTTCAGCGCGATGGGCTCGCCGGTTTCCTCGCAATAGCCGTAGGTGCCTTCGTCGATGCGCTGCAGAGCGGAATCGATCTTTGCAATGAGCTTTCGCTGACGATCGCGGGCCCTGAGTTCGATGGCGCGATCGGTTTCCGAAGAGGCGCGATCAGCCAGATCGGGGTGGTTGGCGTTTTCTTGCTGCAGGATTTCCAGTGTTTCGCGTGCTTCGCGCAGTATGTCATTCTTCCAGGTGACGAGCTTTGAGCGGAAGTAGGATTTCTGCCGCTCGTTCATGAACGGCTCGTCTTCGGAGGGTACGTAATCGGCGGTAACGATGTCGTTCATTCGACTCACCCAAACTGCCCCAAATTTCGCGCCTATATATTCGTCGCCCGACGCCTGCACAAGCGCAATCGGCCGCTGTCTCACGCAATTGTTAATGTGCACCGGCGCGCGCCTTTGCAGCAGCATACGGTCGCTTTGGTACCAAACTACGCTGCGACACTTTCGATCCGGCGAAACATGCTTTCCGAAGATCGACCGTTATCTTCGGGCCGATGCACAGGCGCCTTTTGCGGCGCCGCAGCATGGTGATTCGCTGTGTTCGAAGAACACGGGCCATTGTGCGCGACGCCGTTCTCGTGGCTAATCCTGGAAGGCTTCGGCATTCGGAGGTTGGGTGAGCAGGCTTTATCTGTTGCGACATGCCAAGGCTGGCTGGGCGCTGCCCGGCGTACGCGATTTCGATCGCCCGCTCGATGCATCCGGCCGCGCCGATGCCGAAAGGATGGGCGCCGCCATGCGCTCCCGCTGCTACGTTCCGGACCTGACGCTGTGCTCCAATGCCAAACGCGCCAAGGAGACGCTGGAAGGCCTGGCCGGCCAGACCGACACCGGTCGGGTCCTGTTCTTCGACACGCTCTACAGCGCGGACGCGGCCGGTTACCTCCACCTTATCAGGGACAATGGCGGGGCGGGTTCACTGCTGGTCATCGGCCACAACCCGATGACGGAAGATCTCGCTATGGCGGTTTCGGGCGACGGCGACGAGACGGCGCGGGCCACGCTCAACCACGGGTTCCCGACCTCGGGCCTGGCGGTCGTCCGCTTCGACGATGACCTCGCAAAAGCCGCCCAGGGCGCCGGCTATCTCGAGGCGTTCCTGACGCCGGCCGATCTCTGAAGCCATTTCAAAGCCTGGTTGCAGAGCCTATATCGGACGGACCGAAGTCCGAGAGAGCATATTTTGGCATCATCGCTGACCACCTTCACCGACGAGGCGAGGATTGCCCTCGACACGCTATCGGGCCGCGCCACCGGGCTTTTTTCCCCATCGCTGCGCCTCGGCGTGACCGGATTGTCCCGCGCCGGCAAGACGGTGTTCATATCGGCCCTTGTCCACAATTTGATCCATGGCGGGCGCCTGCCGCTGTTCGAGGCGCAGAAATCGGGGCGTATCGCCCGCGCCTTCCTCGAGCAGCAGCCGGACGACGCCGTGCCGCGCTTCCAGTACGAGGATCACATCGCCGCCCTGGTCAACGACCGTGCCTGGCCCGATTCGACGCGCGCCATTTCGGAACTGCGGCTGACCATCGAATATGAATCGGCCTCCGGCTGGAGCCGCATGTTTTCCTCAGGCAGACTGTCGGTCGATATCGTCGATTATCCCGGCGAATGGCTGCTCGATCTGCCGCTGCTCGGCAAATCCTTCGCCGACTTTTCGCATGAAGCCTTCGAAATGGCCGTTCTGCCGGTGCGCGAGGACCTGTCGCAGGCCTGGCGGGCGCTGTCGGCGGAGATCGACCCGAACGCTGACGCCGACGAGATGACGGCGCGCCGCCTGGCGGAGAGCTTCGCCGCCTATCTGAAAGCGTGCAAGCTCGACGAGCGGGCGCTTTCGACCTTGCCGCCCGGCCGCTTCCTGATGCCGGGCGATCTCGAAGGCTCGCCGGCACTGACCTTCGCGCCCCTGGTTGGGATTGGCGACAAGCGTCCGCGCCCAGGGTCGCTGCACGCCATGATGGACAGGCGCTACGAGGCCTACAAGACGCATGTCGTCAAACCCTTCTTCCGCGAACACATCACCCGCCTCGATCGCCAGATTGTGCTGATCGACGCCATGCAGGCGCTGAACGCCGGCCCCGGCGCCATGGCCGACCTGGAGCGCGCGGTGACCGAGATCCTCAGCTGTTTCCGCCCCGGCCGGGGCAGCTTCCTCACCGATCTGTTCTCGCGGCGCATCGACCGCATACTTGTTGCCGCGACCAAGGCCGACCATCTGCACCACGAAAGCCATGACCGCCTGCAGGCGATCGTGCGGCGGCTTGCCGACCGCGCCGTGGCACGGGCAAACTTCACCGGCGCCGATGTCGATGTGGTCGCCATGGCGGCGGTGCGTGCGACACGCGAAGGCACCGTCAAGCAGGGCCGGGACACGCTTCCCGTCATCATCGGGACGCCGATCGCCGGTGAGAAGATCAACGGCGAAACCTTTGACGGAAAGACAGAAACAGCCATATTTCCCGGTGACTTACCGGAGAACATTGACGCGGTTTTCGATATTTCGGGAGCCGATCACAAGCAGGACTCCGCGGACCCGGCAATCCGCTTCGTCCGCTTCCGTCCCCCAAAGCTCGAACGCACGGCCGAAGGCGTTACGCTGTCGCTGCCGCATATCAGGCTCGACCGTGCCTTGCAGTTCCTGATCGGAGATCATCTGGCATGACCGCGCCCCGCAAGCCGGCAGCATTCCGCATCGAGCCGGAAGCCCCACCGAGACAAGAAGCGCCGGAGACGCGCCACGCCCAGGCCGGTACCCGTGCCCAGGCCGACACCCAGCGCAAAACCCGCGCGATGAAGACCGATGTCGCGACCGTCATACCGGCGGAAGTCGACGTCTTCGACGAACCTGACATCATCGCCGCCGAGCCGCCACCGGCCATCGCCCCCAGGAAACGCTCGCTGCTCGGCAGCATCTTCTTCGGCGCCTTTGGCGTGCTGGTTTCGCTGGCTGTCGGCCTGTGGACCGATCAGCTCATACGCGACCTCTTTGCGCGCGCCGAATGGCTGGGCTGGCTGGCCGCGGGCATGGCCGCCATCGCCGTGCTGGCGCTTGTGGTGATCCTGATTCGCGAGTTCCTGGCGATCGCCCGGCTCGCCGAGGTCGAAAAGCTGCAGAAGCGGGCGCTCGATGCGATCGCCCGTGACGATCCCAAGGCGGCACGATCGGTCGTCGACGAATTGTCAGCCTTTGTCGCGGCCAAACCCGAGACCGCGGCCGGCCGGCGCGCGCTGGCCGAACTGCGCGGCGAAATCATCGACGGCGGCAATCTGGTGCGCCTGGCCGAAGCCGAAATCCTTGGACCACTCGATGCCAGGGCAAAGGTGATGATTCTCGAGGCTGCCAAACGCGTCTCACTGGTGACGGCGGTCAGTCCGCGCGCACTTGTCGATGTCGCCTATGTCGTGTTCGAGGCCGGGCGGCTCATCCGCCGCTTGTCGGAACTCTATGGCGGACGGCCGGGAACGCTGGGTTTCTTCCGCCTGGCGCGCAGCGTGCTGGCGCATCTGGCGGTCACCGGCTCGATCGCGGTCGGCGACAGTTTCGTCCAGCAGATCGTCGGCCACGGCCTGGCGGCGCGCCTTTCAGCCAAGCTTGGCGAGGGCGTCGTCAACGGCATGATGACGGCGCGCATCGGCATCGCGGCGATGGAGACGGCGCGCCCCCTGCCCTTCAGCGCCGCGAAGCGTCCCGGACTGGGCGATTTCCTCTCGGCGCTGACATCGTTTGCAACCAGGAAAGATGGTGAAACAACCCCGTCCGGCAAGTGAGCCGGGCTGGAGCGTTTGGACCTTCGGAATTGTTACCGGACTGCCTTGCGGCGGCCCCGTAGTGACGAAGCATTAACCAATCTTGTTCATGGTCAGACGGGTTCCAAACAGCCTCTTTGTTGCCGGGTGTCGTCGATGAAAAGCGTAATACTATCCAGCGTCCTGCCCCTGGCAACCGTGATCACAGCTCTCGTCGGCATTGCCGGAGCGGCGTCCGCGGCGGAACCGGACAAGCAATTCTTCCAGTCGGCCGAGGGCAAATGGATCGGTCCCGGCGAAATCGTCGCCGGCAAGTACAAGGGCACCAAGTTCAACTGCAGCTTCACCGGCTCGACGCCGGACGGCAAGGTCGGCATGTCGCTCGACGGCGGCTGCCGGGTCGGCATGTTCACCCAGCCGATGTCGGCCAAGATCGAGCGCAAGGGCCGCGAGGGCTACAAGGGCAGCTTCATGGGTGGCGCGACCGGTTCCGGCCTCGATATCATCGGCGGCAACGTCGTCGATCCCCACAAGGTGGTCTTCACCATAAACCGCAACCAGTTGCGCGGCGTCATGCAGGCCCGCATCCCCGACGACAATTCGATGACGGTGACCATTGCCGTGCGCGTCGACGACCAGTTGGTGCCGGTGATCGGCATGAGCCTGAAGCGCGTCGACGCCGTCGAAGTCGGCTCCATCGCGCCGAACTGAACAATCCAAAGAAAAAGGCGGCAACCCAATGGTCGCCGCCTCGTTTGAACCGGTAGAATCAGGCGCTTAGCCCTTGATCTCGAATCAGGGCGTTAGCCCTTGATCGCGGCCGTCACTTCGTCATACGCCTTGCAGGCATCGGCCAACGTCGTGGCGCCCTGATACTTGGTTGTCACCGCCTGGACCTTCGCGGTCAGATCAGCCGCCTTGGACGGGTCCTTGGTGATCGCCTCCTGCAGCGCGGCAGCCATGTCCTGCGCTTTCTTGGTCGCGATCTCCGCCGTGCACTCAGGCGCCTTCGAGCAAGCCGAACCGGCAAGCACCGCCAGGCCGACGGCAACAAACAAAAACTTCTTCATGTCAGTCATCTCCTCAAAAAAGGTGCGACTTGATCGTCGATCACCCTCCAATGGCCGAAGCCGAGCGTCCTTAGCCTTCGATTGTGGCAAGATGCAACGTGTTCCCGGTGTCAACTTGTGTATCGCGCCTGCAACATCGCCAGCGATCCGGATTCGGGCTGTTCGATGCCCGCCGAAGCCCCTATCTTCGCCCCTTGGTCACATAAGCCCGAAATCGGAATCGGTCCTCAAACGAGCGGAATGGCGGCATGGCGGTAGCGGCATCGAGCAGCGATCTGGTTCAGGTGGTGGCGCTGCTTGCGGCCGGCGTCGTCGCCGTTCCGATCTTCAAGCGCATGGGCCTCGGCTCGATCCTCGGCTATCTGGCCGCCGGGGTAGTCATCGGCCCGTTTGGCCTCGGCGTCTTTTCCGAATCGGAAGCCATTCTTCATGTCGCCGAACTCGGCGTGGTGATGTTCCTGTTCATCATCGGACTGGAGATGCAGCCGTCGCGGCTGTGGGGCCTGCGCCGCGAGATCTTCGGCCTCGGCGCGCTGCAGGTCGGCGTCTGCGCGCTGCTGCTGACCGGTGTTGGCATGGCGGGAGGGTTTCCGATCGCGCAATCCTTCGTCGCCGGCGCCGGCTTCGTGCTCACCTCGACCGCGATCGTCATGCAACTTCTCGAGGAACGCGGCGAAATCGCCGCACCAAAAGGCCAGCGCATCGTATCGGTCCTGCTGCTTGAGGATTTGGCCATCGTGCCGTTGCTGGCCCTGATCGCGTTCCTGGCGCCCGGCGGAGCCGACACCAGCCTGTCGGAGCGGCTGACCGAGGTCGGCATCGGCCTCGCCGCGATCGTCGGCCTGGTGGTGGCTGGCCGGTATCTGCTCAATCCGTTCTTCCGCATCCTGGCGGATGCCCGTGCTCGCGAGGTGATGACGGCGGCAGCACTTCTGGTGGTTCTCGGATCCGCGCTCGCCATGCAGCTCAGCGGCCTGTCGATGGCGATGGGCGCATTCCTGGCCGGCGTGCTGCTGTCCGAATCGACCTTCCGCCATCAGCTCGAAGCCGACATAGAACCCTTCCGCGGCATCCTGCTCGGCCTGTTCTTCCTTGCCGTCGGCATGTCGCTCGACCTGCATGTGGTCGCCGCGAACTGGCGGCTGATCGCCATCTATGTCGTCGCCTACATGGTGATGAAGGCGTTCGGCATCTACATCGTCGCCCGTATCCTGAAAACCGGCCATCGCGAAGCTTTGGAGCGCGCGGTCTTCATGGCGCAAGGCGGCGAATTTGCCTTTGTCCTTTACTCCGCGGCCGCAGCGGTCGGCATCATCGACGGCAACGCCAACGCGACGCTGACGGCGATCGTCATCATCTCCATGGTGCTGACGCCGCTGGCGATCATCGCTTTGCGCTATCTGACGCCGCGCGACGAGCAATCGCTCGACGGGGTCGACGTCGCCGACGGACTGACCGGAAGCGTGCTGATCATCGGTTTCGGCCGTTTCGGCCAGATCGCCAGCCAGCCGCTGCTGCTGCGCGGCATCGACGTCTCGATCATCGACAATGATGTCGAAATGATCCAGGCGGCGGCGGATTTCGGCTTCAAGGTCTATTATGGCGACGGCACACGGCTCGATATCCTGCATGCGGCCGGCGCCGGCCGGGCGCGCGCCGTGCTGATCTGCGTCGACAAGGCTGACGTGGCCGTTCGCATCGCGGAGCTCGTCAAGGCTGAGTTTCCCTTGCTCACCGTGCTGGCACGCGCTTTCGATCGTGGTACCGCGCTGCAGCTCATTCGCGCCGGCGTTGATTACCAACTGCGTGAAACCTTCGAATCCGCACTTGTTTTCGGCGGCTCGGCCCTGGAATCGCTGGGTGTCGATCCGGAAGACGTGGCTGAAACGATCGAAGACGTCAGACGCCGCGACACCAACCGCTTCGAAACCCAGCTCGCCGAAGGCATTCGCGCCGGACAGCGCTTCCTGAGAGGCAATATCGGCACGCCGATTCCCACACCGCTGTCCACGCCGCGCCGCCCTGGCCAGGCGCTCAACGAAGAGACCGCCGGGGTGCTACACAAATCCGAACCCGCCGATTGAGCAAGGAATCAGGGATGGAATTGGACAGCAGTGCCCTGTCGGTCACCAAATTCTGGCGCGATGCCGGCGAGGACGCGTGGTTCGAGAAGAATGAGGCATTCGATGCCGACTTCCGCAATCGCTTTCTCGATCTGCACTACGCCGCCGCGCGGCGTGAATGCGACGGCTGGCTGGAGCATGCCGAAGGCTCGCTGGCGCTGATGATCCTGCTCGACCAGTTTCCGCGGAACTGCTTTCGCGGAACCGGCCACATGTACGCGACCGACCCGCTCGCCAGATATTTTGCCGCAAAGGCGATCGCGGCCGGCCATGATCTGGCGCTCGAGCAAGAAATCCGCGTCTTCCTCTATCTGCCGTACGAGCATTCGGAACTGCTCGCCGACCAGCACATATCGGTCGATCTGACCCAGACCAGGGCCGAACCCTACCTGAAGTATGCTGTCGAACATCGTGATATCATTCAGAATTTCGGTCGTTTTCCGCACCGAAACAAAATGCTTGGCCGCGAAACCACGCCGCAGGAGCAAACGTTCCTGGACGGCGGCGGATTCTCGGGCTGAAAGTTCGGCTGCCGCCTCATCCAGACGTCAGGCCAGCCACCAGTCCCGGCCGGACGACAAGCGCTCGATGCCGGACGTGTCGACGGCGACCAGCCGGTCCGTGATGCTGCGATCACCGACAACCAGGCCGGGCGCGATCTCGGCCAGCGGCGCCAGCACGAAGGCACGCTCCAGCATGCGCGGATGCGGCACCTCCAGCCCGGTCTCGTGGATAACGCGGTCGCCGAACACCAGAATGTCGATATCGATCAGCCGCGGCCCCCAGCGCTCCTCGCGCACCCGCTTCAGCTTGCGCTCGGCGTCGAGGCAGAGGTCGAGCAAGGCGCGCGGTGCAAGCCCAGTGGAAATTTCGGCGGCGGCATTGAGAAAGTCCGGCTGATCGAGCTTGCCCCAGGGCGGCGTGCGATAGAGCGAGGACACGCCGGTGACACGCGTGTCCGCGTCGGCATCCAGCATGCGCAGCGCCGCGCCCATTGATTTCGCCGGGTCGCCAAGATTGCCGCCAAGGCTGAGATAGACCGTGCTATTCGGGCCAGACAACGGTCACCTCGACGTAATCGAGCACGCCGGGCACCGGGGCATTGGGCTTGCGCACCGTGATCTCGGCTTTCTTAATCTGCGGAAAACGCGCCGTCAGCGCACGGGCCACTTCGAGCGCTAGGGACTCGATCAGGAAACGGCGCTGCCCGGTGATGATCTTTTCGATCACCGTGAAGGCAATGCCGTAGTTGACGGTGTCCTCGATGGAATCCTCGACAAGCGCCCGGCCGGGATCAACGGTGAGAGCGGCATCGACATAGAAGCGCTGGCCGAGCCGTTCCTCCTCGTCCAGCACGCCATGCCGGGCAAAGAAAGCGCAGTTCTTCATGCGGATGACATACATCGCTCAGTTTCTCGCCCGGTCGGTTTGACGCGCCAGCATAGCATCTGCGAGCGCCAATGCGTCCACGTTGAATGCGACATCGTGGACGCGAAACAGATCGGCGCCCTTGAGCCGCAAGATGACGCTGGTCGCCGCTGTTCCGACACCTCTGTCAGCCGCATCGCGGCCTGTGACCGTGCCGATGAAGCGTTTTCGCGACGTACCGGCCATCAGCGGCAAGCCGAGCGTATGCAGCTCCGAAAAGCGAGCCATCAGGTCGAGATTTTCCTCCGCCGTCTCCTTGGCGAAGCCGAACCCGGGATCGAGCACGATATGATCATCGGCAACGCCGTTCTGGCGGGCGATTTCGAGCGATTTACGCAGGAACGTCAGCTGATCGGCAATCACGTCCGGCAGCTTCTGGCGATCTCGCCCGGTATGCATGATGACAAGCCCGGCGCCGGTATCGGCGGCGATACGCGCAATGCCGGGTTCGCGCTGCAAACCCCAGACATCATTGACGATATGCGCACCGGCAGCTACCGCAAGCCGCGCCGTCTCGGCACGATAGGTGTCGACCGAAATCAGCACCTCGCTCACGCCCGCCAGCGCTTCGATCACCGGCAGGATGCGGGCCTGTTCCTGGCTGGCCGATACCGCGGCAGCACCTGGGCGGGTCGATTCCCCGCCGACATCGACGACCAGCGCCCCTTCCCCGATCATGCGCCGTGCCTGGACCAGCGCTTTTTCAGGGGCGTCGAACAAACCGCCGTCGGAAAAGCTGTCGGGCGTGACATTGAGGATGCCGACGACCACGGCCTTGCCACCAAGGTCGAGATGGCGTCCATGCGCCAACTGCCATCGCCTAGCCGTCATTGCTCATCAACCATGGAGTTCATCAACCATGTGTGATCCCTGGCGGATCAATTCCGTTGCGTCGGCAACGGCCGTAAAGCAAGGTGGTCGAAGAGGCAACATGATGAAGCGATCCATGCTTGGCATGAAACAATCCTTGGCTTGCGCGCTGCTGCTCGCCGTGACCCCGCTCCCGGCGGGTGCGGCCAATCTCGTCAAGACGTACAGCTATTTCGCCATTGGCGGCAGCACGCTCGAGGACATCGAGGCACAGCTTTCCAAACGCGGGCCGGAGGTGAAAAGCACGGGCATGCGGCACCCCGGCGCCACCCAGATGGCCTTCACCACCCGCATCAGCTATGCGCAGACATCGAGCTCCTGCCGGATCGCCGACGCTGTGGTGACCGTCAAGGTGAAGGTGATCCTTCCCGAGTGGCGCCGCCCGCGCAAGGCCGATGCCGATGTCAGGCTGTTCTGGGATACGCTGTCCGCCGACATCAAGCGCCACGAGGAGCGCCATGTGGAGATCGCCAAGAACCATGGCCGCGAACTCGAAGAGGCCCTGAAAGCCACCTACCCGCAAAAGAACTGCGATGCCGCCAAGGCCAAGGCCGCCGCAATCACCGCGGCTGTCCTGGCCAGCCACGACCGGGCCCAGCTCCAGTTCGACCGTGTCGAAAGCGTCAATTTCGAAAGCCGCATCCTGAGGCTTCTGCGCTACCGGATGGAGCGCATCGGGAACGGCCAGCTGCCGCCGGCCTGAATCCTGCCGAGGCGTTGAATGGCGGCGCAGGCCAATTGCGCTGAAGCTTAGTGCCAGCTTCGAAAAATTTTCGAGCACCGGTCGAAATCGGCCTATACGGGACGACATATGTCGGGTTCGCCAGGGCGACCTTCGAAAGATCAATGCGGCTAACGCGGTCAACACGCTGGAACGGCCGGATGGCGCCGGCCAGCCGCAAGCATACGGATGAATGGACATGGACCAGGCTGTCGATAGTCAGACGGTGGTGAAGGCCGACGCGCCTCTCAGCGAAAGCGAAAAGAACGCCATCATCGGTGGCGTGCTCCTGTCGATGCTTCTGGCCGCTCTTGACCAGACCATCGTCGCGCCGGCGATGCCGACCATGGCGCGCCTGCTCGGCCATGCCGAATATCTGCCGTGGATCGTGACCGGTTACCTATTGACCGCCACCGCGATGGCGCCGCTCTATGGCAAGATATCGGACGTTTATGGCCGCCGGCCAACGATTTACGCGGCAATCCTCATCTTCCTTGCCGGATCCCTGGTCAGCGCCATGGCGCCTAACATGCTGGTCCTGATCGTCGGCCGTGCGATCCAGGGCGCCGGTGGCGGCGGCCTGTTTGCGCTGGCGCAGACCGTGATCGGTGACCTCGTGCCGCCGCGCGAGCGCGCGCGCTACTCGGCCTGGATTGCGGGAACCTGGGCGGTCGCCAGCATCGCAGGCCCGCTTTTGGGCGGCACCTTCGCCGAGCATCTGCACTGGTCACTGATCTTCTGGATCAACATCCCGCTTGGTCTCGTCGCCATGGCCATCATCAACAAGCCATTGAGAAAGCTGCCGATCGCGGCAAAACACCATCGCATCGATGGCCTCGGCGCGCTGCTGCTTGTCGCGGCCACCGCCTTGCTGTTGCTGGCGTTGAACTGGGGTGGCAGCGAATATCCGTGGCTGTCACGCGAGATCTTCGGGCTGCTCGCCTGTTCGGCGGTCATCTGGAGCGCCTTTGCGTTGCGGCTGCTGCGCGCGGCCGAACCGCTGATCTCGCTCGAAGTGCTTGGCAACCCCATCGTCCTTGCCGGCACGTTGTCGTTGTTCCTGCTGCAGGCCGCCAATATCGGGCTCGCGGTCTACCTGCCGGTCTACTTGCAGTCCATCCTCGGGCTTTCGGCCAGTGAATCGGGAACCGCCATGCTTGGGCTCATGCTCGGCACCGTTGCGGGCGCGACATTCAGCGGCCGCACGATTGCCCGGGTCGTTCACTACAAGCGGATCGCGATGGCAGGGGTGACCTTCGCCATCCTGTGCCTCGGCATACTCAGCCTGGTGGCGGGGCATGCTTCGCTGCTGATCGTCGAGATCCTGACGACCTGCATCGGCTTGGGCAGCGGCACGACATTTCCGGTCGCCACCGTGTCGGTTCAGAATGCCGTCGACCAGGCCCATCTCGGTGTCGCCACCGGCGTACTGACCTTCCTTCGCTCTTTGGGCAGCGCGCTTGGCGTCGCCATCCTTGGTGCGGTCGCGCTCGGCTACGGCCTGCCGCTTGCTGGAGAAGGCACCCAGGCGGCCAGCACCGCCGTCGAGGCCCTGGCGTTCGTGATGATCTTCTTCACCGCGGCAGCGATGCTGGTCATGGCGCTCGTCGCGCTGGTGCTGATGCCGGAAAAGCCGCTGCGCGGCCATCCCGAGGCTCCGGTGCTGGCTGACTGACAAAAGACGTGAAGCGCGTCGGCTGCATTTGATTCAAAGCGACGCGTTTCAGGAAGCTTCCACCACGCCGAGCTTCTTCTGCAGGCTGGTCGAGGAGGTCGTATACTGGAAGACAATACGCTCGCCGGGGCTGATGACGCGCTTGGCGGCCTGCGCCATCAGCGCCACCTCGTGGAAGCCCGATAGGATCAGCTTCAGCTTGCCCGGATACCAGTTGATGTCGCCAACCGCGAAAATGCCTGGCACCGATGTCTGGAACTTCTCGGTATCGACCGGAATGAGGTTCTCGTGAAGATTGAGGCCCCATTCTGCGATCGGGCCGAGCTTCATGGTCAGGCCGAAGAACGGCAGCATGCGCGTGCAAGGCACCTCGACATCGCCGTCCGGCCCCTTGATGGTGGCCGATGACAGCTGGCCGTCGGCGCCGGTCAATCCGGTCACTTGCCCAACTTGGAAATGCAGCTGCTTCATCTCCTGCATGGCATACATCTTGTTGACGCTGTCGGGCGCCGCGCGGAATTCGGGCCGCCGGTGAACCAGCGTCACGCTCCTTGCCACCGGCTGCAGGTTGAGCGTCCAGTCGAGCGCCGAGTCGCCGCCGCCGACAATGACAAGGTCGTGGCCGCGAAAATCCTCCATCCGGCGCACCGAATAGAAGACACTCTTGCCTTCATAGGGCTCGATGCCCGGGATCGGCGGACGCTTGGGCTGGAAGGAGCCGCCGCCGGCGGCAATCACCACCACCTTGGCCTCGAACACCTCATTCTCGTCGGTGGTGACGCGAAAACAGCCGTCCTCCAGCTTTTCCAGGCTGGAAACCATGCGGTTGTAGGTGAAATCGGGTTTGAACGGCGCGATCTGCTCGAGCAGTTTGTCGACCAACCCCTGCGCCGAGATCGAAGGCCAGCCTGGAATGTCGTAGATCGGCTTTTCCGGATAGAGTTCCGCGCATTGGCCGCCTGGCCGGTCGAGAATGTCGATCAGGTGGCACTTCATGTCGAACAGGCCGAGTTCGAACACGGCGAAGAGGCCGACAGGCCCTGCCCCGACAATAAGCACGTCTGTCTTGGTGATGTCGGTCATGCGATGCGCCTCGCTGTGTGTTGTCGAGACACTGCATGAGCAATCCGCCGCTGCCAAGCAGCAGCCGGCAAAAAACCGGTGTCTCAGCCCTGGCGGGCGGGCACCCGCACGACCAGACCGTCGAGCGCGTCGCGCACCTTGATCTGGCACGACAGCCGTGAGTTCGGCTGGACGTCGTAGGCGAAGTCCAGCATGTCCTCTTCCATCGCTTCCGGCTCGCCGACTTCAGCCGTCCATGCTTCGTCGACATAGACGTGACAGGTGGCGCAGGCGCAGGCGCCGCCGCATTCCGCCTCGATCCCGGGAACGGCGTTGCGGATCGCGTTCTCCATGACCGTCGAGCCGTTCTCGGCGTCCATGTCGAAATGTGTGCCGTCATGGGCGATGAAAGTCAGCTTGGTCATTTGTCACCTGAAAGGAGTCTCAGCCGAGATAATCACTCCGGCGAGCAAGTCAACTGCCGCGCGAAAGCGTCGCTCCGTGACGTTTTTCCGCAAACCGGGTTTGGCGTGGGATTCAGCGATTGATGGCGGCGATGAAATCGCGCACTTCGTCGATCAGCGTGCCGAGCCGTCTGAGCGTCTGGTTGTCTTCCGGCTGGTGCTCGATCTCGGTGGCGCAATCGGCGATGGCAAAGGCACCGACACCCCGTGCCGAACCCTTCAGCCCATGCGCCAGCAGAAGCCGGTCCTTGATGTCGGCATCGAGTATTTTGTCGCGCACCGACAGCGCCTGTTGTACAAACAGCGCCAGCACCTCTTGCTCGAGGCTGCGGTCGCCCATCGTCTGGCGGGCAAGGTGTGCCAAATCGACCGGCCGTGACCGCCTTGGTCCGGATACGTCGCCCCCGGGCATTGAGAAGGCAATGCCGCTTTCGCCACGCATGAACTCGAACTCCGTTTCTTCGAACGCCCAAAAACCTAGGCGAATCCAATGGACAACGGGTTAATGAATGGCCCGGAAAAATGTTGCCAAAACGGCGCCCAAATCACGGTTGCGTTAACCTTATATTTAAAGTTTTACGTATCTCGCGGAATGCATGTTTTCTTTACCCCCCTGTGTCATTACGATACGAGGGGTCCATTTTCAGCCTCCTGCGCGTGGTACGACAAACAGAATTATAAGCCCGCGGCAGCTAGTACAGGGTAGCGAAGGCATGGCAAAGAAACCAACGACGACGAGAACTCTCGACAGCGAAGTGGCCAGGGAACTGGAAAAGGCGCTCGATCTCGACCTCAGCAATGATGTCGGCAGCGGCGACCTCGACATCGCGGCATCGATGGAGGATCTGGAAGCGCAGATATCCCAGGCCGCCGACGAGCTGGCGCGCGAGGGACGCAATCAGAAACCAGAGTCCGTGGTCAATCAGAGCCAAGCCCAGAACCAGGCCGCAAAACCCGCGCCAAAGGCCAAGCCTGCCGAGTTGCGCCCCGTGGAAACACGCAATGGCGCCCAGCCCGCGGGTTTCGCGCCGGCCAATGACGATCGCCAGAAGGACTACAAGACGCTCCTGCACAGCCTCAACAGGCGTGCCTCGAACACCATTTACTGGGTCGTTGCCTTCGTTTCGCTCGCCTGGTTCGCCGGCGCCGGTGGCTTGGCCAACCTCCTTTTCGGACCGAGCATCTGGAGAATCCGCACGCTCGACCAGTTCCTTGCCCGTCCGGAGCTGATCGGCCTGGCGGTCGCGGCGATCGTGCCCGTCATCCTGTTCTGGGCCTTCGCGGCAATGATTCGCCGGGCCCAGGAAATGCGCATCGCCGCCCAGTCGATGACCGAAGTGGCTTTCCGCCTGACCGAGCCGGAAAACCTTGCCCAGGATCGCGTCATGATGATCGGCCAAGCCGTTCGTCGCGAGGTTGCAGCCATGGGCGAAGGCATCGAACGCACGCTTGCCCGCGCCGTCGAGTTGGAAACTCTGGTCCACAGCGAAGTCAACCAGATCGAACGCTCCTATTCCGAGAATGAATCCCGCATCCGTTCGCTGGTCGATGGGCTTGGCAGCGAGCGCGAAGCCGTCGTCACGCATGCCGAACGCGTCCGCGCCTCGATCACCGGCGCGCATGAGACGCTGAAGGACGAGATCGGCGCCGCCTCCGACATCATCCGCGACTCGATCCTCAATGCGTCGACCAAATTGTCGATGACGATCACCAATTCCGGTGACACGCTGATCGACCGAATCAACGAAAGCTCGATGTCGATCTTCGATTCGGTGGAAGGCCGGCTCGATTCGATCACCGACCGTCTGTCGACCTCGGGCGAGGCCTTCGCCAGCCTGCTCGACACCCGCATTGCCAAGCTGACGGACACCACGGACGGCCTGACACGGTCGTTGACCGATCTGCTCGACGATCGCACCACCGGCATGGTGTCGCTGCTTGGCGGCGCCGCGCGGACGCTGAATTCCGAATTCGAGGCCAGCCTCAACGGCATCGAGCGGACGCTCGCCGAACGCGGCCAGGCGCTGATCAGCGAATTCCAGACCCGCGCCGAGGCGCTGGACACCGGAACGCAGAAGCTCAATGCGGCACTCGAGGCCCGCGCCCGCCAGATCAACGAGACGCTGGTCGAGCGCGCCCGCGAAATCGCCCACACCTTTGCCGAGAGCAAGGACACGCTGTCGGCGATGATCGATCAGGGCAAGACCCAGATCGGCGCCGACATGGCCGACATCGTCACCTCGACCTCCTCCATGCTCGAAGCCCGCGCCAGCGACTTCGCCGGACGCATGGAAGCCGCCCGTCACGTCGTATCGCGTTCGTTCGACAGCGACATCCAGCGGCTCGCCGACGCCCGCGTCGGCATCGAGGAAGCTGTCGAGAACCACAGCAGAAAACTGTCCGAAAGCCGCGAGCGCATGGCTGAGGCCATGCAGGCCGATCTGGCGAAGTTCGCCGAGGGCCGCGCCGGCATCGATGCGGCGGTGACCAACCAGGTGCAGAAGCTGGCCGAAGGCCGCAGCCTGATCTCGCGCGCCCTCGAAGAAGACCTGCGCAAGGTCAATGAATCGCGGGCTGCCATCGATGCATCGCTCGGCAGCCATCTCGAAAGGCTGGAAGAAGGCCGCAACAGGCTCTCCACGGCCCTGAATGAAGACTCCGGGAAACTGGTGCAAGCTCGTACGATCATTGATGAAATGGTCGCCGGGCATGTCGGAAAGCTCGCCGAGGGCCGCAACATTCTGTCGCGCGCCCTGGAAGCCGATCTCGGCAAACTGTCCGACAGCCGCGCCGGCATCGACGGTCTGGTCGCCGGTCAGGTCGAGAAGATCGCCGAGGGCCGCGCCGTGCTCGCCAAGGCGTTGGAAAACGATATCATCGGCATCAAGAGCCTCATCGAAACCCATTCCGCCAAACTGGCGGAGGACCGCACGCAGCTTTCCCATTCGCTCGACAACGATCTGTCCGGCATACGCGGCCTGATCGAAGGCCATTCGGGACGGCTGGCCGAGGACCGCAGCCTGCTGTCGCAGACCCTTGAAGCCGACCTTGCCAAGCTCGCCGAAAGCCGTTCCAGCATCGACGGTCTGGTCGCCGGTCAGGTCGAGAAACTGGCCGAGGGCCGCGACATTCTCAAGCGCGCGCTGGAATCCGACCTGAACACGATCAAGGGCGTTATATCAAGCCAGTCGGACAAGCTGGCCGAGGATCGCGGGCAGCTTTCGCGGGTCTTGGAAACCGACCTGCAGAACGTGAACAGCGTCATCGCCGATCACATGAACAAGCTGGTTCAGGATCGCTCCGCCCTGTCCAAGGCCCTTGAGGATGACCTCGCCAAGCTCGCCGACAGCCGCTCCAGCATCGACGGGCTGGTCGCCGGTCAGGTCGAGAAGCTGTCCGAGGGCCGAGATATCCTGCGGCGCGCTCTGGAAGCCGACCTCAACGCGATCAAGGGCACCATTGCCGACCAGTCGCAGAAACTGGTCGATGACCGGGCACAGTTCGCCCGGGCGCTCGAGGCTGATCTCGAAAGCGTCAACGGCCTGGTCAACAGCCATTCCGAACGGCTCGTCCAGGATCGTTCAACGCTGTCGAAAGCGCTCGAGGCCGACCTCGAAAACGTCAACGGTCTGATCAACAGCCATTCCGAACGGCTCGCACAGGATCGTTCGACCCTGTCGAGGTCACTTGAGGCCGACCTCGAAAACGTCGGCGGCCTTGTCAACAGCCACGCGGAAAGGCTTGTCCAGGAACGTTCGACCCTGTCGAAGGCGCTCGAGGACGATCTCGCCAAGCTGGCCGAAAGCCGCTCCAGCATCGACGGCCTGGTCGCCGGCCAGGTTGAGAAACTCGCCGAAGGCCGCGACGTTCTCAAGCGCGCGCTGGAAGCCGATCTGGCCAAGTTGGCCGAAAGCCGCTCCAGCATCGACGGTTTGGTCGCTGGTCAGGTGGAGAAACTGGCCGAGGGCCGCGACATTCTCAAACGCGCCCTCGAAGCTGACCTGCAGAAGCTGACCGAAAGCCGCAGCGATATCGACGACGTCATTGCCGGACATGTCGGCAAGCTGTCCGAAGGTCGCAATATGCTGACCCGCGCGCTGGAAGACGATCTCGGCAAGCTCGCCGAGTCCCGCAGGGACGTCGACCGCTCGCTGTCGGGCCATATCGATCAGATCGCCGCCAGGAGCACCGATATCTCCGCGGCAATCGCCGGGGATGTCGAAAAGATCGAGCAGGCCTTCAGCCGTCAGACCGGCATCATCGAGGAGCGCGCCGGCACCATGGAGCGTGCGCTTTCGACAGGTGTCGACAATGTCCGCGCCGTGCTCGAGAAGAGCGCAGTGTTTGTCGCCGGCGCCCTGCGCGAAAAGGTGCTGGAAGTCACCAGCACGCTGCATGAGCAGGCCGGTGCGGCGTTCAGTGACGCCGACCGCAAGATCGCCGAGCGCGCCGAGCAGACCTCTGCCGCCCTGCTGGCGCGGGCCGAGGACATCGCCCGCACCTTCGAGGACGCCGATCGTCGCCTGCACGCCCGTGCGGAAGATACGTCGAACGCCTTGCTTGCCCGCGCAGACGACACGTCCAGCTCGCTGCTGGCCCGTGCCCATGAAACCGCCGATCAGCTGGCTGCTCGCGCAAGTCAGATCGCCGGCACCTTTGAAGCGGCGGACCAGAAGCTCGCCGCCCGCGCCCAGGAAACCGCCGATCAGCTGACCGCCCGGGCTCAGGACACCGCCGACCATCTGGCAGCTCGTGCAAGCGAGATTGCCGGCACGTTCGATGCCGCCGACCAGAAGCTGGTCGCCCGCGCCATCGAGACGGCCCAGTCGCTGGCCGCGCGCGCCGGCGACATCCTGCGCAACTTTGAAGGCGCCGACCAGCGGCTCGGCATGCGCATCGGCGAATCGGCCGAAGCGCTTGCCGCGCGTGCATCGGACCTCGGTCGCATCTTCGATGCCGCCGACCAGCATTTGGTCTCGCGCATCGCAGAAGGTTCGGAAGCGCTGTCGAGCCGTGCCTCGGAAATCGGCCGCATCTTCGACGACGCGGATCAGCGTCTGGTGTCGCGCATCGCCAACAGCACCACCACGATCGGCGAGCATGCCGAGACCATCGTCGGCGCCTTCGCCGATACCGAGCAAAGGGTCGCCGAACGTGCCAGGCGGACCGGCCAGGAAATGGCCGTGCATGCCCGCGAAATCGAGCAGGCGCTTGCCGGCGCCGACGAGCGGCTCGCATCGAGCGCGGCAGCCGCCGCCGCCCGTGTCGAAGAGCAGATCTCAGGCGTCGAGAACCGCCTCGCCTTCACGGCCGAGACGATGGGCCAGAAGCTCAACGAGCAGGTGTCGAATGCCGAGGCGCAACTCGTCTCGCGCGCCAATGTCATCGCGGAGACCTTCACCGCGGTTGGCCAGCATATCGGCCAGAGCACCAACGATGCCGCCAAGACGATCGGCGCCAACACCCGTGAACTCAACACCATGCTCGCGGCACGTTCGGCCGAAATGTCGAAGATCCTCGACGAAACCGCACGGCCTTTGGTCGAGCGCTTCGCCCAGGGCGGTTCGGAACTGCAAAAGAGCATGGAAGAGGTCACCGAACGCGCCACCGAGAAGCTGCGCAGCGAGAATGCCGCACTTGTCGACGCTCTCGCCAGCCGCACCGCCGAAACCTTGTCGGCGGTCGAAGGCGCTCGCTCGTCGCTGTCCGACAGCGTCGCTGATCTCATCGGCCGCATGACCAAGTCCAGCTCGCAGCTCGGTCAGCTGATCGAGCAGGCCGCGGTCAATCTCGGCCAGGTCGATGAGCGCCTGAGCGGCAGCACGCAAAGCTTCGCCGCCACCACCGAGAAGGCTGCGCAGACCTTTGCCAGCTCGGCACGTCTGGTCGATTCGAACACGACAAGGCTGACGGAACTGTCGTCGTCCACCTTGCGCGAGGTCGCGTCGATCGCCACCAAGTTCGACGAGCACAGCCGCCTGCTGTCCAGCGCTTCGGACCTGTTGAGCTCTGCCCAGAGCAACCTCGAGCACACGCTCGAAAGGCAGTCGTCGCTCGAAGACCTCGCCGTCGGCCTGGTCAAGAAGTCGGAGGATCTCGAAAGGGTCATGCGTTCGTTCGAAAATCTCGTCGGCCAGACGCTGCAGAACGCCGAAGGCAAGACGATGGAGTCGGCCGACAAGATCCGCATCGCCATCACCGACGTCGTAGATTCGGCCACCAAGCGCTTCGCCGATGCGACCGAGGAGATGCGGCGCACCGCGGGCTCGATCAAGAGCGAGCTCGACCTGACCCGCGCCGAGCTCAAGAAGGGCGTCATCGAGATGCCGGAAGAGGCAAAGGAATCGACCTCGGCCATCCGCCGCGCCGTTTCCGAGCAGATCAACGCCCTGAAGGAGCTTTCTGACATCGTTGCGAAGTCCGGCCGCGGCGGCGATGGGTCCGAGCCACGCAATCTGCGTCCCGCGCCGCAAGCGCCGGCCCCACGCGCCGCCGAGCCGCCGCGTCGCGCACCGGCTCCGCAGCCGGAGCTGCGCACGCCTCAGGCGCCCTTGGGCGGCCCTGCATTGCGCGGCACGCTCGATCTTGAGCGTCCGGCCGAGACGGCACCGCGCCAGCGTCCAGACACCAACGCCCGCACGCCTCAGGGCGGCTGGGTGCGCGATCTGCTCACTGCGGCGTCGAATGACGAGGACCTGAGGTCGGTAACACCGTCGGCACCTGCGGAAGCACCGCGCGCGGCTCCTGCCCAGCGCTCGCCCCTGCATGTCGTGGAATCGCTAAACTCGCTCTCCGTCGATATCGCACGAGCCATCGACCACGATGCTTCGATCGAGTTGTGGAACCGCTACCGGCGCGGCGAGCGTGACGTGTTCACAAGGCGGCTCTACACGCTGAAGGGCCAACAGACGTTCGACGAGATCCGTCGCAAGTATCAGGCGGAGGCCGAGTTCCGCGCCGCCGTCGACCGCTACTGCGACGATTTCGAGAAGCTGCTCAAGGATGTCTCGCGCAATGACCGCGACAACATCATGGCGCAGACCTACCTGACCTCGGATACCGGCAAGGTCTACACCATGCTGGCCCACGCCAGCGGCCGTCTGCATTGATCAGCCGATAGGGCAACAAACGAAAGGCGGGAAATTTCCCGCCTTTTTTATTTCGACCGATTTGGCTGTTGGCGCGCCTGCGGCGCCGCGTCCCTTGCAGTAGCACTGTCAGAAGTGCTGTGCGATCAAACTTTTACGGAAATCAGATGACCGAATCCGTCCAGCGCACGATCTGCTTTGCGGCATCACCGAACGCATTGTCGAGTGCGCTGACATAGGCAGGATTGCCGCTGCCCGAAACCGGTGCGGATGCGGTGAAGCTCTTGGAGGCACGCACCTCGCCATTGCGGTCGTTGAGGATGCGGACGAACAGATCGACTTCGGCATGCTCGCCGCCGTCGACACGAACCTCGAAGGATCGGACCTCGACGATCACCTGATAGTCAATCGCCAGGCCCTCGCCCGGCTTGCCGACGCCGGCAAAGCTGCCCGAACGCTGGAACGTCTCGGCGAGCCGTGCCTGCACGATCAGCGGCAGCCGGTCGGCCCATTGCGCGCCCTTGAGATACTGGATCGAGCGATCCGACGGCTTGATGACGATGTTCTGGCTGTCCAGCGCCTTGAGCGCCGACGGCTGCGCGATCAGGATCTGGCGGCGGCTGTGGCCATGTGCCTCGACCGTAGGCGCCGATAGCTCGAACGTATCGAGCGGCGCGGGCTTGCCGCCCAACGCCGCGCAGCCGGCTAGCGTCAGGGCAAGCAGTGCCGCAGCCGATGACAAGCCGCCCGTTTTCACCCACACAGACTTCACGCGCGATCCCCGTTGTCCCCGGATCGTAAGATCGACCCGCTTTCGCGGCTCATGTTCTTGGGGCTCGCCGACGCCGAAGTCAACGCCGCGCCCTGCCATCGAACTGCCGAACCTCGCCATCGCCACCCGAAAGGATGCGCTGCGGATTGCGGCTGAGATCGGTCACCGCTTCCTCGATGCGGCTGATCGAACGGCGGCTGTCCTGCACCAGCGCCTCGACATTCGAAAGCCCCTGGCCCGAGAAGCGCGCCAGATTGTCGGTGATGACGCCCAGGCGGGAATTCAGCGTGTCGGCAACCTGCTTGAACGACTTCAGCGTCGCCCTGGCATCCGCCATCACACCGTCGGCCTGCCCCGAGCCGAGCAAAGTGTCGACCCTGGCGAGGATGCCATCGACACGCACCGAGGCGTCGTTGAGCCGCTGCGCCAGTTGCTTGGCATCCTTGATCGTCTGGTCGATATCGTCGGCCCGGTTGGCGAACTTGTGGGTCACCTCTGCGATGTCGGCGGCGGCCTTGTCGGCGCTTTCGCTGGCCTTCTGGATATTGGCAAGTGCCGAGCGCACCTGCGTCGGGTCGATGCCGTCGAGCACGCCGTCGACCTTGGCCAGCGTGCCTTGCGTCTGCTTGGCGAAATCGTTGACGGACCCAACCGCGGTATCGACATTCTTGATCACGCCGTCGAGCTGTTTCGAAGTCTCCTTGAGGTTCCCAGTCACCGTGTCGACATTGGCGACAATGCTCTTGATCTTGTCCTTGTCGACGGCATTGAGAAGGCCTTCGGCTGCCTTCAGCGTGCCATCGAGCTTTCCGGAAACGCCTTTCAGCTCATCCGCCAGCGTGCTGGCGGCGGACAGGAACTTGTCGATGCCGTCCGAATTCTTGGCCAGCGCATCCGAGAAGGTCTGCACGTTCTGCACGGTCTGCGTCAGCGGCCCGCGAACGTCCTTGGTGAAGCCTTCGAGTTCCGTCAGCACCTTGTCGGCGCGGGTGAAGATGTTCTGCGCCGTTTGCAGCAAATTGGTCACCGCTGACGGGTTGGCGACGATCTCGGCGACCTTGCCTTCCTTTTCCGCCTGGTCGAGGAGCTTTACTTCCTTGGGGTCGGCGCCCTTGAGTTCGATGTTGGCCTGCCCGGTCAGGCCGGCAAGCCCGATATCGGCCTGCGTCGACTTGGTGATCGGCGTCAGGCGGTCGATCTCGGTGTCGGCGATGGCAACCGTCGGATTGTCGACGTCGATATAGACACGCTTGACGTCGCCAACCTTGACGCCATTGAACAGCACGAAACTACCGCGGCCGAGCCCGGAGGCCGAGCCCGGAATGCGCACGCGCAGCAACGTCGTCTCGCCCTTGTCGCCGATCGCCGCCGTCCAGTAGACGAAGGCGAACGCCGCCAGGATCGCAGCCAGCGTGAAAATGCCGACAATGACGTAGTTGGCTCTGGTTTCCATTGTCCCACTTATGGCTATGCGCGCGCCGCAAGATCAAGTTGCCGGGCGCGTTTTCCGCGGAAATAGGACTTTACCCACGGTTCCTCGCTCTTCAGCATGTCGTCGATGGTGCCTTCGACGAGCACTTTCTTTTTGCCAAGTACGGCCACCCGGTCGCAAGCGGTGAAAAGCGTGTCGAGATCATGCGTCACCATGTAGACGGTCAGGTCCATCGTATCGCGCAGCTTGACCACCAGTTCGTCGAATTCCGCCGCGCTGATCGGATCCAGACCCGACGTCGGCTCGTCGAGGAAGACGATGTCGGGGTCGAGCGCGAGCGCCCGCGCCAGTGCGGCGCGCTTGATCATGCCGCCGGACAGTTCGGACGGGAATTTCTGCGCCGCATCGGGCGGCAGCCCGACCAACTCGATCTTGAGCAATGCCAGTTCGTCCATCAGCTTTCGCGGCAGGTCGAGGTATTCGCGCATCGGCACCTGGACATTCTCCAGCACTGTCAGCGCCGAAAATAGGGCGCCGTGCTGGAACAACACGCCAAGCCGCATGTCGATGCGCAGGCGCTCGATGTCACTCGCCTTCTCGACATCGACACCGAACAGCTTGATCGTGCCCGACTGCTTGCGCGTCAGGCCGAGAATGGTGCGCAGCAGAACCGACTTGCCGGCACCCGAGGCGCCAACAAAGCCAAGGATCTCGCCGCGCCTTATGTCGAGTGACAGCTTGTCCAGGATGAGCTTGTCGGCGAAGGACACGCTGATGTCGTGCGCGGAAAGCACGATGTCGCCCTCGCCCGCATCGTTCGCCGGTGTATCAGCCCTCTTCCTGCCTCGCAGCTTCATCTCAGAACTCGATCGCTGCGTAGAAGATGGCGAAAAGCCCGTCGAGGATGATGACGACGAAGATCGATTTCACCACCGAAGCGGTGACGTGCTGGCCCAGCGATTCCGCGCTGCCGCCAACCTTCATGCCTTCGACCGAGGCGATCGTGCCGATGATCATCGCCATGAATGGCGCCTTGATCAGGCCGGCAAAGATCGTGCTGAGGTCGATGGCAACGCGCAGCCGGTCGATGAAAGCAGCCGGTGGGATGTCGGAATAGAGCCACGCGGCCAGGATGCCACCGCCGAGTGCGGCGAAATTGGCAATGATGGTCAGGCACGGCAAGGCGATGACCAGCGCCACGAGCCGCGGGAAGACCAGGACACCGATCGGGTTGAGCCCGATGACCTTCAGCGCGTCGACCTCCTCGCGCATCTTCATCGAACCGATCTCGGCGGTGATCGCGCTGCCGGAGCGGCCGGCGATCATGATCGCCGTCATCAGCACCCCAAGCTCGCGCAGGATCAGCACGCCAACGAGGTCTACGACGAAGATATCGGCGCCGAAATAGCTGAGCTGGTAGGCGCCCTGCTGGGCAACGATGGCGCCGACGATCGCCGACATCAGCACCACCACCGGAATGGCGCCGACACCCATGCGATCGATCTGGTTGAAGATCGCCGCCGGGTTGACGGCATGACCACGCCCGAGTTTCATCTGTGCACCGCGGATGGTGGCGCCGAGGATGTTCATCGAGGCGAGGAAATCGTCGCGCATCTCGTAGACGCGCCGGCCAACCGCCTCCAGCGCGCGAATGACGATGTTAGGCGGCCGCGTCGGGCCGGATTCGGGTTCGCGCCGCACGGCCTCGCCCACCGCGTCGAGCAGGATCGAAGCGATCTCGCTCTGGCCCTGCATCTGGATCTTGACGCCCTTCTTCTCGAAGGCGCTGACCAGCCGGTCGATCAGCCAGGCGCCGGCGGTGTCCATCTTCTCGATCTTGGAAAGATCGAGCGCCAAGGTCTTGAAACCGCTTCGTTTCTCGATCTTGCGCATGTCGGCGTCGATCAGCGCGACAGTCCGTGTCGTCCAGATTCCGGAGAAAGCGCAGCCGAGAACGCCATCCTCCTCGCCGATCGCCACGCGCGGTTCGTGGTCAGCCTCCCCCGCGGTCGTGCCGCTTGCGTCGCGCTTGCCGATGGTCAACATGGCGTCCTGTTTAGCCTGACGGAACCAAGCTGTCGATTTGCCGACTCGCTCGTTCTCGCATAGCCGGAGCAGAAAAATATGGCGCGTGTCATTTCGGTTGAGGCCGAGCGTTTTCCGATCGCCGGAACCTTCACCATTTCGCGCGGTTCCAAGACCGAAGCTGACGTGATCTCCTGCACGATCAGCGAGGGCGGCCACGCCGGCCGTGGCGAATGCGTTCCCTACAAGCGCTATGGCGAGACCATGGACGGCGTCCGCGACGCGATCGAGGCCATGCGCGACAGGATCGCCGGCGGCATCAGCCGAACCGCCCTGCTCGATGCCATGCCGGCCGGAGCCGCCCGCAACGCCATCGACTGCGCCCTGTGGGACCTGGAGGCAAAGATCAGCGGAACATCGGTAGCGGATGCGATAGGTGCGGTTCCGTTACGGGCCCTTGAGACGGCCTACACGCTGTCGCTCGGCGAACCGGAGGCGATGGCGGCCCAGGCCCGCGCCAATGCGGCGCGGCCGCTGCTCAAGGTCAAGATCGGCGGCGACAACGACATCGCCCGCATCCGCGCCGTCAGGCAAGCTGCACCCGGCAGCCGCATCATCCTCGACGCCAATGAGGGCTGGACCGACGACAACATCGTTGTGAACCTCGCCTTTGCCGCCGAACAAGGCATCGCGCTGATCGAGCAGCCGCTGCCGGCCGGTCATGACGAGATCCTGCGCCATATCGGGCATCCCGTGCCGATCTGCGCCGATGAGAGCGTGCATGAGGCGAAGAACCTCGAAGCGCTTGTCGGCCTCTACGACGCCGTCAACATCAAGCTCGACAAGTCGGGCGGCCTGACAGCCGCATTGGTGTTGCGCGATCGCGCCCGCGAACTTGGCTTCGGCGTGATGGTCGGCTGCATGGTCGGTACATCGCTGGCCATGGCACCGGCGGTGTTGCTCGCACAGGATGCCGATTTCGTCGACCTCGACGGTCCGCTGCTGCTGGCCGGCGACCGGGTGCCAGGCCTTGTCTATCAGGGGTCGCTGGTGTCACCGCCCGATACGACGCTGTGGGGCTGAGCGCGCCGCAAGCCCGATCAGCACGAGGCCGACGATAGCGATCGGGATCATCACAAGGAACCCATCGACGCCGAGACGGTCATAGAGCGGGCCGGAAGCAAGCGTAACAGCGGCCATGAAGAAGCCATTGAAGAAATAGGCGATGCCTTGCGCAGCACCTGTGCGCTCTTCGGAGACAGTCTCGGCGATCATTTTCTGCAGGCCGATCAGCACCATTGCGACAGACACCGAATGCAGCGACTGCACGGCGAAGAAGCCGGGGATGCCAAGACCAAGCGGCCATACCAGTGGAAAGATGATCCAGCGCACGATTGAACCGATGCCAGCGATCACCATCACTTTGACGACGGACACGGAGGCGAAAATGCGATTGAAAAACAAAAACATGCAGACTTCGCAAATCACGCCCCAGGCCCACAGCAGGCCGACGACGGAATCGCTGATGCCGATCGATTTCCAGTAGATGGAGACGAAGCCGTAGAGGAAGGCGTGGCTGGCGGTAATGATGCCGACGCCAAAGGTGAAGTAGAGGAAATAGGCATTGAACAGGCTAGGCGCGGCGTGCTGGATTTCCGCGGCCGACAGCGGCGAGGCCTTGCGCGGCCGCCCCATTCGCGGCGCAAACAGGGCCGCGACGAGCGCTGCGGCGAGCGCCACGAATATGATTATCGGCACAGCTTTGGCTCCGGCCGCCGCCAGGATGAAGCCGCCCACAACATTGGCGCAGAAGTAAGAGATCGAGCCCCATTTGCGCATAGCGGTGTAATTCGAGCCGAAGCGGCGCACCCCAGACAACGCCAGCGAATCGGCCATTGGCGAATGCGGTGTCCAGACGATCGTCAAAAGCAGCGATACGGCCAGCACGACCGCGTAAGTCGCTGGCAGGAAATAGCCGGCCGAAATGGCCATCGTTGCCGCGACCAGCGCGATATAGACGTTGGCGCGGTCCTTCGCCCGGTCGGCAAATGCCGTTAGCATAGGCGTCGTCACGACGCGCAAGAACATCGGTGCGGCAAGGATCACAGCGATCTGTTCGGCGCCGAAGCCCTTCGCCTGCAGCCACAGCGGAAAATAGGGCAGATGCGTGCCTTGCGACACGAACAGCGTCGCGAAAATCAGGCTCATGCGCAGTTCGAAATGGCGCGGCTTGACGAGTTGTTCGGGTGAAAGTGGCGGCAGGGACATGAATCGATCCAATCGCGCTGCACTCGGCCAGCGGCAGCGCGTATCGATCCCTTAACATGGGCGAAAACCGGGCGAAACCGGCTGGACTAATCGATTGATCTCGAAACCCGCGACGAGTTTCGCGTCAAGCCGCCTGCCCTACCCGGTCTTCGATGAGCAGCGGGATAAAGGGCTCGTCCGGCGCTTCGGGCAGCACCTGCGCCCAGGTCAGGATTTCCATCCGACCGTCAAAGTGCTCGACCACAGCCGTGCAGCTTTCCACCCAGTCGCCGGTGTTGATGTACTGGACATCGCCAAAATTCTCGATGACGGCATGATGGATGTGGCCGCAGATGACGCCGTCGACATGCGAGCGGCGCGCCTCGTCCGCGAGCATGGTCTGGAACGAGCCGATGAAGTTTACCGCCTTCTTGACGTTGACCTTGGCCCAGGAAGAGAACGACCAGTAAGGCAGGCCAAGCAGCTGGCGCAGCCGCGTCACCACACGGTTGACCAGCATGGCCGCGTCATAGGCGTGGTCACCGAGATAGGCGAGCCAGCGCGCATTGTGGACGACGGTGTCGAACTGGTCGCCATGGATGACGAGCAGGCGTTTGCCGTCGGCGGTCTCATGGATGGCGCGGTCGGCGACGACAATGCCGCCGAAATGCACGCCCTGGAACTGGCGGGCGAACTCGTCATGATTGCCGGCGATGTAGGTGATATTGGCGCCCTTGCGCGCTTTGCGCAGCAATTTCTGCACGACATCATTGTGGCTTTGCGGCCAGTGCCAACTCCGCCGCAACCGCCAGCCATCGACGATGTCACCGACCAGATAGATGATATCGGCGTCGTGATGTCTAAGGAAATCGATCAGGAATTCGGCCTTCGCCGCCTTCGAGCCGAGGTGGACATCGGAGATAAACATGCTGCGGAAAGTGCGGGGCTCTTGGCCGGACATCGCGATTTCACCGTTGCTTTCGCGAGAGGCTATGCCCCGATTCATGCAACAACCGTATGACGGTTGCGATTGGTCCAGCCGAAGGACTAGCTTGCGGCCGGCTCACAAGGAGAAAATCATCATGGATCTCGGTATCAGCGGGAAGAAGGCTATTGTCTGCGCTTCGAGCAAGGGACTTGGGCGCGGTTGTGCCATGGCGCTGGCCGAAGCCGGCTGCGACATCGTCGTCAACGGACGCAATGCCGAGTTGGTGGCGAAAACCGCCGAGGAATTGCGCCAGCGCTATGGCGTCACGGTGACAGAAGTCGTTGGCGACGTCTCCAGGCCCGAGATACAGAAGGCGCTGCTCGCGGCCTGCCCGGACCCGGATATCCTCGTCAACAACAATGGCGGACCGCCGCTTCGCGACTTCCGCACGCTTGATCGCGAAAAGATCCTCGAAGGCGTCACCCAGAACATGGTGACCCCGATCGAGCTGGTCCAGGCTGTCCTCGACGGCATGGCGGCGCGCGGCTTCGGCCGCATCGTCAACATCACCTCGCTGTCGGTCTATGTGCCCATTCCCGGCCTTGACCTGTCGTCCGGCGCGCGCGCCGGCCTGACCTCGTTCCTTGCCGGCGTGGCCAGAACGGTGATCGACCGCAACGTGACCATCAACAGTCTTTTGCCGGGCAAGCTCGACACCGACCGGCTGCGCGGGCCGCACGAGGCCGGCACCGTCGAGGACCCCACGGCCGCCGCCGCGCGCAAGACCCGCATCAGCGCCGATGTTCCGGCCAAGCGGCTCGGCACGCCGGAGGAATTCGGCCAGATCTGCGCGTTCCTGTGCTCGGTCCATGCCGGCTATCTGACCGGGCAGAACATACCGGTCGATGGCGGTCTCTACGTCAGCGCCTTTTGATCAACTTGTCCGTGAAACTGCAGGAACCATCCGTCAGAAAATCGGCATAAGCATTTGATTGTTCAAGACTTTCTACGCGCCGCCGGGTATTGCCGCCGGCGCGTCAATTAGCGTCGCGAAAAACCTCGGCTGCATGCTAAAAGGGAATCTCCAGGCAGATTTCGAGGGAGCGGCCGCATGGAAGGCGAGAGCAAAAAGACGGCACGTTCGGACCTCGACGAAGCCGCCCTCTACTTCCACAAGTATCCAAGGCCGGGAAAGCTCGAGATCCAGGCGACCAAGCCGCTCGGCAATCAGCGCGACCTTGCGCTCGCCTATTCGCCTGGTGTCGCCGCCCCTTGCCTGGAAATCCGCGACGACCCAGCGACCGCCGCCGACTACACGGCGCGCGCCAATCTGGTCGGTGTCGTCTCCAACGGATCGGCCGTGCTCGGCCTCGGCAATATCGGCCCGCTGGCCTCCAAACCGGTCATGGAAGGCAAGGCTGTCCTTTTCAAGAAGTTCGCCGGCATCGATGTCTTCGACATCGAGATCGACGCGCCCGGTATAGAACGCATGGTCGAGACGATCTCGGCGCTGGAGCCGACCTTCGGCGGTATCAACCTCGAGGACATCAAGGCGCCCGAATGCTTCGAGGTCGAGGAACAGCTGAAGGCCCGCATGGGCATACCGGTGTTCCACGACGACCAACACGGCACCGCCATCATTGTCGCCGCCGCCGTGCTCAACGGGCTGGAATTCGCCGGCAAGACCATATCGGACATCAAGATCGTCACCTCCGGTGCCGGCGCAGCGGCCCTTGCCTGCCTCAACCTGCTGGTCTCGCTCGGCGCGCGGGTGGAAAACATCTGGGTCACCGACCGCTTCGGCGTCGCCTACAAGGGCCGCGTCGACGAGATGGATCGCTGGAAAGACCCTTATGTGAAGGACACCGAGGCGCGCACGCTGGCCGACGTCATCGCAGGCGCCGACGTCTTCCTCGGCCTTTCGGCGGCAGGCGTGCTGAAGCCGGAACTGCTCCAGCACATGGCACCAAAACCGCTGATCCTGGCGCTGGCCAATCCCAATCCGGAGATCATGCCGGAAATAGCGCGTGCGGCGCGTCCCGATGCGATGATCTGCACCGGCCGTTCCGATTTCCCCAATCAGGTCAACAACGTACTGTGCTTTCCTTACATCTTTCGCGGCGCGCTCGATTGTGGTGCCAGCGCCATCAATGAGGAGATGAAGATGGCGGCGGTGCGGGCAATCGCAGCGCTGGCACGGGAGGAGCCTTCGGACGTCGCTGCACGCGCCTATTCCGGCGAGACCCCGATCTTCGGGCCTGAGTTCCTGATCCCCTCGCCCTTCGATCCGCGCCTGATCCTGCGCATCGCGCCTGCGGTCGCCAAGGCTGCCTGCGACACCGGCGTCGCGACAAGGCCGATCACCGACTTCGCCGCCTATATCGACAAGCTGAACCGCTTCGTCTTCCGCTCCGGCCTGGTGATGAAGCCGGTGTTCTCATCCGCCAAGGCGTCGACCGCCAAGCGCGTCATCTATGCCGACGGCGAGGACGAGCGCGTGCTGCGCGCCGCACAGGTGGTGCTTGAGGAAGGCATCGCCGAGCCGATCCTGATCGGCCGCCCGCACGTCATCGAGGTGCGCCTGAAGCGCTATGGGCTGCGCATCAAGCCCGGCGTCGATTTCGGCCTGATCAATCCCGAAGACGATCCGCGCTACCGCCACTATGTCGACCTGCTGATCGAACTCGCCGGCCGGCGCGGCGTGACGACGGAGGCCGCGCGCACCATGGTGCGTACCGACAACACGGTGATCGCAGCACTAGCGCTGAAGCGCGGCGATGCCGATGCCATGGTCTGCGGCCTCGAAGGCCGCTTCGAGCGGCATCTGCGCAACGTCACCTTGATCATCGGCCCGCGAGCCGGCGTCAAGGACCACGACCTGTCGACGCTTTCCATGCTGATCTCGCAGCGCGGCATCATCTTCCTAACCGACACGCACGTCTCCGTCGACCCGACAGCCGAGGAGATCGCCGAGATGACGGTGCTTGCGGCAGAAGAAATCCAGCGCTTCGGCATCGAGCCGAAGGCGGCGCTCCTGTCGCACTCGGATTTCGGCTCGCGCGATTCGCCGAGTGCGCTCAAGATGCGGCAAGCGGCGGCGATCCTGGCGCGCATCGCGCCTGACCTGGAGTGCGACGGCGAGATGCACGCGGACACTGCCTTGTCCGAGCATCTGCGCCAGCGCGTTTACCCGCATTCGCGGCTGAAAGGCGAAGCCAATTTGCTGGTGTTCCCCAACCTCGATTCGGCCAACATCACGCTGACCGCGCTCAGGACCATGATGGATGCGCTGCATGTCGGGCCGATCCTGCTCGGCACCGACATGCCGGCGCACATACTGACGCCGTCGGTCACCTCGCGCGGCGTGGTCAACATGACGGCGCTTGCCGTGGTCGAGGCCGCCCACAAGGCGCAGGCGGTCGTCAATCTGGGCTGAACACGGATTTCGCGGTAAACTGCAGTTAACCGCGAACACGGTAGCCTTGCAGGCCAACGGGCGGGATTTGGGCAGGCGGAGTTTGGGCGGATGGCAAGCGGAGGGTGGAAGCAGGCGCATGCTGCCGTGCTGCTTGGCCTCCTGTTGTCCGCAACCTGGGGGGTAGCCGAGCCACGGGCCGCTTCGCGGGTCTGTCGCCAGTTGGAAGCCGATCTTGCCGCGGCCTCACGCGGCGGCGACGGTGGTCCGGCTATGATCCGGAAATATGACGCCGCCATCGCCAGGCAGCATGAGCAGATTTCGAAGGCCCGCAGCCAAGCGAGCCAGGCAGGGTGCGGCTTTTCGCTGTTTGGCCGCAACCTCAATCAATGCGCCGGGCTCAACGCCACCATCGATCGCATGAATGCCAACCTCGATGCGCTGCAAGGCAAACGCGAGCGGCTTGCCGGCGGCGGCTCGCGCCGTGACCGGGGACGCATCCTGGCGGCGCTTGACGCCAATGGCTGCCGCGACGACACCGTTGCGCCGCGGCGCGCACCCCTGCAGGAAGCGAACCGCGAAGGCGGCAGCACAAACCTGTTCGACCAGCTTTTCGGCGGCAACAGCCAGCAGCTCGATACGCCAGATACACTTGACCAGCCTGACGATCCCGACGAAGAGCGCAGCGTCCGCCGGGTGCTCAACCGGCCCGGCGTACCGGACCTTCCGAGCGTCGGCGGTGAATTCCACACCTCCTGTGTGCGCACCTGCGACGGCTACTTCTTCCCGATGTCGAACTCGGCCTCGACCAGCGACTTCGAACGCGACCAGAAGAATTGCGAATCGAGCTGCCCCGGCACCGAGATGCAGGTCTTCTACTCGCGCGGCATGGACGACGATTCGGCTTCGATGACGTCGTCCGTCACCGGCCGGCCCTACAGCGAATTGCCGACTGCCTATCTCTACAAGCAGTCCAACATGCCGCGGCCGCCGGCCTGCGGCTGCAACGCCGCCGCGCAGGGCTTCCAGATCATCGCCGGCAATCCGCCGTATCAGGAACAGTCGCAGCCCGAAACGGACGCTGCACCGTTCATCCCGGTCCCGGTGTCCAAGCCGGATCCAGGTGCAGATCCGGAAACCCTGGCCAATCTGGAAGGCGGGCTCGACCGCGAGGCGATCAAGCGGCTTTCCGCCAAGCCGGTGACGTTGCCGGTGTCCGCGCTGCCGCCGGAACAGCGCAAGGTCAGGGTCGTCGGGCCAACGTTCCTTCCCGACCCATCAGCGGCAATAGATCTGCAAGCTCCGGCCCCGAAGGCAGTCCGGTAAGGGCTGTTCTGAGCGGCATGAACAACGCCTTGCCCTTGCGGCCCGTCGCTTCCCTGATCTTGCCCGTCCAGTCTTTCCAGATCGTCGCGGTCCAGGGGTCCTCCGGCAGCAGATCGAACGCCTGTCCGAGGAAATCGCGGTCTTCATCGGAAAATTCCGGCATCTCCTGAGGCCCCTCGCGCAGGATGCGCCACCAGTTCACCGCATCGGCCAGCCTGTCGAGATTGCCGCGCACCGCCAGCCAGAACGGCTCGGCCTGCTCGCCCGAGACGCCGAGCACGATCAGCCGGTCCTGTGCCTCGGTGAATGGCATATGATGCAGCAATGTCCGGTTGAGCACGAACAGTTCATCCGGATCGAACTTGGCCGCCGATTTCGATGTTGCCGCTGGATCGAAGCGTTCGGCGAGTTCGCCCATCGTCGGCACCGCCGCGACATTCTCCGAGGTGCCGACCAGCACGGCCAGCGAGGCGACCGCCATAGGCTCGATGCCGTCCTCGCGCAGGCTTTCGATGGAGAGCGCACCGGTGCGCTTCGACAGTCCCTCGCCCGATGCGGTGGTCAGGAGATTGTGGTGGCCGAACACAGGCGGCTCGGCAGCCAACGCCTGGAACAGGGCGATCTGCACGCCGGTGTTGGTGACATGGTCGTCGCCGCGGATGACATGGCTGACGCCCATCTCGATATCGTCGACCACGGAGGGAAGCGTGTAGAGATAGGTGCCGTCCTCGCGCACCAGCACTGGATCGGACAGTGAGGCCAGGTCGACCGTCTCCTCGCCGCGCACCAGGTCGTTCCAGTGGATTTCGGTGCGCTCCGGCTGTTGCGGATCGCCTGAGAAATTGGGGAGGAGAAAACGCCAGTGCGGCCGGCGGCCATCGGCCTGGTATTCGGCGATCTGCTCATGCGTCAGGGCCAGCGCCTCACGGCCATAGACCGGTGGCAGGCCGCGCGTGCGGCGCACCTTGCGCCTGAGATCCAGCTCCTCCGGCGTTTCATAGCAGGCATAGAGAACGCCTGCCGCCTTCAGCCTCTCGACCGCCGCGTCATAGACCTCGAAACGCCGCGACTGGTACTCGGTGGCATCGGGAAAAATGCCCAGCCAATGCAGATCGTAGAGGATGGCATCGGAAAATTCCTGCTTCGAGCGCGCAATGTCGGTGTCGTCGAAGCGCTGGACGAAGCGGCCCTTGTTGTTCATGGCAAACAGCCAGTTGAACAGAGCCGTGCGCGCATTGCCGATATGGATGCGGCCGGTCGGCGAAGGGGCGAAACGAACGGTAACTGTCATGAGCGGGGCGTACCGGATGCTTTTGTGATTGACAAGACGCGCCCCCGCGCTGTCCGGCAGACATAGAACATGGCGGCTGGAATGAAAAGACCGGGCGGCGTGCGCCTCAGGCGGCGCTTAATGCATGTCGTCCAAACGTGATCTCGGTTTTGGGAAAACGACATGCATAAGAAACAAAGACCTAAAGCGCGTCGCCTGAATCCGTTCAAACGCGACGCGCTTTAGGCGGCGGCCAGTCTGGCGGCGCCCGCCATGACCGAGTGCAGCCAGCCGGCGGAGCCGGCGAACAGGTCGTTAAGGCGATCAGCGGCCGAAGTCATCGGAACTGAGGCGAGTCCAGCGGTCACCCATCACCCCACCGATAAAGATGTCACCGGCGCGGACCGCTTCCGTGACCTCAGCGATTCGCGAGCGGACCATCGTTCCTCCGGCATAGCGGAAGAAGAGATTCTTGTAGCCGAAGAGTTGAGGCATGAATCTGCTCTGCGTCTGCCCGGTGATGCCCACGCAGCCCATATCCCACGCGGCCGCGATAAGGCCATCCAGCGTCGCGCGCCAGTGAGATCCGGACGCCTGGATTTGCAACAGGCTCGCGATGTCGCCGGCTTGACCGTAGAAGGCATAACAACCGAGCATTTTGCCCGTTTCGTCGTAAGTTCCACCGAAATGAAGTGGGCCGTCGGCCCGTTTCTCAGCCGCCAGCGCGAGCAGCCGTGGCAGTTCGCCATCCTTCCAGCTCGGCCGAAGAGAGTAATCGGACAGGAGGGTCGGCAGCCGCTCGGCAAATTGCGCGGCATCGATCGGCTCACGGTGGACCCGTTGCGACGATAAAACCTGGACGGGGCGCTCGAACCTTCTTATCGCAAGAGCATCGAATGCCCTCGCGCAGGGATCGAGCGCCAAGCGAGGCAGGCCGGGCCACTTACGGTGCAGTGCAGCGGCGGCCATCGCGGCCGGTCGGAAAATACAGGTCCATCCCAGACAATGCACCGGCAGGAGCTGATACTTCATCGGGCGCGCGAAGGCCAAAGATGTCCTGTTGGCCGAATCGGTCAGCTGCAGATCGAATTCGCCTTGGTGCAAGGCACGCAGCAATTGCGGCCCGGCCGAGCCGTCATCGGTGCCGGCGTCGGCCATGAGCGGACCGATGATCGCCGCATTCAATGCCGCTCCGTTGAGCTCGTAGCGGGCTTTCAGGACGCCGAGGAACCCACCCAGACGACCTTGCCGGTTGACCTGGACAAGAGCGTTGCTCGCACCGGACTGGCCGGCAGGGTCAAGATAGATCTCTCTCATATAGTCGGCCGTCTCCGCGATCGCGCGATCGAGGAGATGACGCCGCCGCCGGCGAAACTTGGTCAGGAAGAGTGCGGCGACGCTCTCGAGATCTTCGGCAGCGAGCGGCCGAACAGAGCCATGCGATTCCAGCACCGACGGCGCAACCACCTTTCCCGGACCGGCATTTGCGGAAACAACATGCATCGTGAAGAGCGTCCCTGGGTTGCTTTATTAACATATATATCAACCAAAGGTAGAAACAACATATCTCGATCGGTATGATGAACAGGCGTCTCAAAAACTCAAGGTCTGGAAAAGGACTTCACTGGCAGATTGGCTCGGCCTGCATACGCTGAGCGACAGGGACTTCGGACGTCTCAGGTCTGCCGATGTACTCGCAACAGGTTCGGCTCCGCCCTGCGCCACCCCGCACTGCTGACAACGCCTGATAGAGGTGGCCTCCGGCCGCCGAAGCCGGAGGCCACCTCAGGTCAGCTGACAAGTCCCTTGGTCAGCTCCAGCGCCTGACGCTCGAACAGGCGGCGGTAGATACCGCCCTTCAGCCGGATGAGTTCGTCATGCGAGCCTTCCTCGACGATCTTGCCGCGATCGAAGACCAGCAGCCTGTCGAGCGCCCGCACCGTCGATAGCCGGTGCGCGATGACCAGCGTCGTGCGGCCGACCATCAGCCGCTCCATCGCCTGCTGGATCAGCACCTCCGATTCCGAATCGAGGCTCGATGTCGCCTCATCGAGGATCAGGATGCGCGCATCGGCAAGGAACGCGCGCGCGATCGCCACGCGCTGCCGCTCGCCGCCCGACAGTTTCACGCCGCGTTCGCCGACCAGCGTGCCGTAGCCCTTCGGCAGGTTGGTGATGAAATCATGCGCGCTCGCCAGCTTTGCGGCATGCTCGATCTCCTCCTGCGTGGCACTCGGCCTGCTATAGGCGATGTTCTCGGCCAGCGACCGGTGGAACAGGATCGGCTCCTGCTGGACGATGGCGATCTGCCCGCGCAGCGACGCTTGCGCCACCTGCGATATGTCCTGGCCATCGACCAGGATCTTCCCCGCATTCACGTCATAGAGCCGCTGGATGAGCTTGACGAAAGTCGTCTTGCCCGAACCCGAATGGCCGACCAGCCCGACACGTTCACCCGGCGCGATATCGACCGAAAAGTTACGATAGAGCGCCGATCGGTGATTGCCGTAGTGAAAGGTGACGTTGTCGAAGCTGATCCGTCCTTCGGTGATCCGGATCGGCTTGGCGCCGGGCCGGTCCTCGATGCCGAGCGGTTCGGACTGGAAATCGACCAGTTCCTCCATGTCGTTGATCGAGCGCTGCAGATTGCGGATATGCGTGCCGATATCCCTGAGATAGCCTTGCAGCACGAAGAACGAGGTCAGCACGAAGGCGACGTCGCCGGCGCTCGCCTGCCCCCACGACCATAGCATCAGCGCCAGGCCAATCACCGCCGCGCGCATGACCAGCAGCAGCGCCCCTTGCGTGGTGCCGTTGATGGTGCCGCGCACCCAGGTGCGGCGCGTGCGCGCACGCCATTTGGCGACGACCTTGGCGAGGCGGCGCTCCTCGCGCTCCTCGGCGCCAAAGCCTTTGACCACGGCGTTGCAGCTGACCGCGTCGGCCAGCGAGCCGCCGAGGCGCGTGTCCCAGGTGTTGGCGAGCCTTGCCGCCGGTGCGACATAGCCAAGCGACAGCATCGCCGTCACCATGATGAACAGCACCGAACCGGCGGCGACGACCGCGCCCATCAGCGGCCAGAACCAGCCCAGCAGCAGCGTCGAGCCGACCAGCATGACCACGGACGGCAGCAGCGCGATGAGGATGGTGTCGTTGAGCAGGTCCAGCGCCCACATGCCGCGCGTCACCTTGCGCACGGTCGAGCCGGCAAAGCTGTTGGCATGCCAGTCGGTGGAAAAGCGCTGGACGCGATGGAAAGCATCGGCGGCAATGTCCGCCATCATCTTCAGCGTCAGCTCGACGATCCCCATGAAAGCAAGGTTGCGCAGCACGACGCCGGTCAATGCCAGGGCCATCAGCATCGAAAACGCCGCCATCGCGGCATTCCAGGCAATCGTGTCGGCGCCGGCACTGCTGGCGACGGCGTCGACCAGCCGGCCGGAATAGAGCGGCGTCAAAACGTCGGCCAGCGTCGACAGCAGGAAGCCGCCCATGATGAGCGAAAGCCGCCACGGCTGGCGCCGCCAATGGGTGAACGTGAAGCCAAGAACGCTGCGAAAGGCGCTCGCGCGCAAATCGATCTTGAAACGAGCCATGATGTCATTCGGGCGCAAACGAGCCCGATCCCAGTAAAGGTCGAAAATTGAAGAAGCCGCGCAAGGGGCTAATGAGTGCCCAGAAAGCGGAGTGGCATATTTGGCGTCTCGCCCGTAATCGGGCGGCGACCGGCATCGGCATAAGCCTGTGCTCGATCCGGCATCACTGCGAGGACAAAACCCTCGCGGAGCGCCGGATGAGACCTAGGCTTCGCGGCCTCGCATTACCATTTGAAATACTGCCATTCGGACCTCCCGCAAATGAATCGCGGAAAGGTCCTTATAAAGACGCCCCGATGCATCGCCAAGATCAACTCACGCCAAAAGTGTATCTGGTCCAACCACTGCGATTATTTTGCAACAATGCGGCAAACCATCGCCGCGCGCCGCTTCATCCGGGATCGCGATCGAACCGCATGTAACGGCCATCGGTCGATGGCTTGAATCCAAGCTTTTCATACAAACCATGGGCGTCGCTGGTCGACAGGCTCCAGTGGAAAACAGTCCTGACTTCAGGATGATCGATAAGGGCCTGGACGAGCCGGCTGCCGATGCCCTGCCCGCGATGCTCGGGCCAGACGATGATGTCGGCGAGATAGGCGAACACGGTGCGGTCCGTGATCGCCCGGCCGAAGCCGACTTGCTTGCCATCGATGTAAGCGCCGACGCAAAGCGAATTGGCAAAGGCGCGGTGATGGACTTCGTCACTGCGCCCGGCGCCCCAATAGCTCGCCATCAGCAGGTCGGATGTCGCACGGAAGTCGATCCGTGACATGTCGAAGCTGATTTCACAGTCGGGCATGGCTACCCTTGCCTGCGGCATGGCGCGAACTTTCGGTCAGGAAACAGTGTCCAGCCGATCCCTGAAACGGTTGGTGATGGGATAGCGGCGGTCGCGGCCGAAATTCTTTTTGGTGATCTTCACACCGGGTGCTGCCTGCCGGCGCTTGTATTCGGCGATGTAGAGCAGGTGTTCGATGCGCGTCACCGTCGCCCGGTCATGGCCGCGCGCGACGATGTCGTCGACGCCCATCTCGTTTTCGACCAGGCATTCAAGGATATCGTCCAGCACCGGATAGGGCGGCAGCGAATCCTGATCGGTCTGGTTCTCGCGCAATTCCGCCGACGGCGCCTTGTCGATGATGTTCTTCGGGATCACCTCGCCCGAGGGCCCAAGTGCGCCCGGCGGCACGTGGCTGTTGCGCCAGCGCGACAGCGCGTAGACCTGCATCTTGTAGAGGTCCTTGATTGGATTGAAGCCGCCATTCATGTCGCCATAGAGCGTGGCATAGCCGACCGACATCTCGCTCTTGTTGCCGGTGGTGACGACCATCGAGCCGAACTTGTTGGAGATCGCCATCAGGATGGTGCCGCGCGCGCGGCTCTGCAGATTCTCCTCGGTAATGCCTTCCTTGGTGCCTTCGAACATCTGCGTCAGTGCGTGCAGGAACCCTTCGACTGGTTCGAAGATCGGCACGATGTCATAGCGGCAGCCGAGCGCACGGGCGCAATCCTCGGCATCCTTCAGCGAGTCCTTCGAGGTATAACGGTAGGGCATCATCACCGCGCGCAGCCGTTCCTCGCCGAGCGCATCGACGGCAAGCGCTGCGCAGATCGCCGAATCGATGCCGCCCGAAAGACCAAGCACGACGTTCTTGAAACCGTTCTTGTTGACGTAGTCGCGCAGGCCCAGCATGCAGGCGCGATAGTCGGCTTCCTCCCGTTCCGGGATTTTCGACATCGGCCCTTCCGAGCAGACCCAGCCTTCGCCTTGACGCTTCCAGGTGGTGACGTCGACTGCTTCCTCGAACTGGCTCATCTGGAAGGCAAGTGTCTTGTCAGACCCTATGGCAAACGAGGCGCCGTCAAAGATCAGCTCGTCCTGACCGCCAAGCTGGTTGGCATAGATCATCGGCAGCCCGCATTCGATGACCTGGCGGATGACGACCTGGTGGCGGACATCGATCTTGGCGCGATAATAGGGCGAGCCGTTCGGCACCAGCAGGATTTCCGCCCCGCTTTCGGCCAGCGTCTCGCAGATGTCGACGTCGCCCCAGATGTCCTCGCAGATCGGAATCCCGATGCGTACGCCGCGGAAATTGACCGGTCCCTGGATCTCCGGTCCGGCCTGGAAGACGCGCTTCTCGTCGAACTCGCCGTAGTTCGGCAGATCGAGCTTGTAGCGCTCGGCAATGATCTTGCCGCCATCGGCGAAGACGATCGAATTGTGCGTGCCGCTCTTGCGCTTCAGCGGCGTGCCGATGATGACGCCCGGCCCGCCATCGGCGGTATCTCTGGCGAAGTCTTCGGCCGCCTTTTCGCAGGCTTTCAGGAAGGCCGGCTTCAGCACCAGATCCTCCGGCGGATAGCCGGCGAGGAAAAGCTCGGTGTAGAGCACGAGATCGGCGCCCTGGCGGGCGGCATCCGCCCGCGCCTCGCGGGCCTTGGCGAGGTTGCCGGCAATGTCGCCGACAGTCGGATTGAGCTGGGCAACGGCGATGCGCAGGATGTCGAGTTTCTTGGTCATGTCTGCTGACTTAGCGCGGCAAATTTCGCCGGGCAATGGCGTTCGTTTGGACCACTTCGGACGATTGACGTACGTCAATCGTGCCCCGACCGAATGACTAATGTCATTCGTGGCCAGACAGCCTTGTATCAGTCGTCGCCCATATATTCGCGCAACGCTTGCGGCGAATGGTTCTCGCCGATCGACATCGCCAGGATGCGTGAAATATGCCGGCGCGGCAGACGCGTCTCCGCCGCCCATTGATTGATTTGCCTCTGGATCTTGTCCAGGTCCTTCTTCGAGGTCGGGCTTTCGGCGATGTCGAGGCCGGCGTCGCGCAGAGCCGCGGACATATCGCCCGAAATGACGAAGGCATCCCAACCCAGCCAGCGCAGAAAATACTGGCCGGTGTTGCCGCCGAGCCGGCTGCCATGCTTGCCGAGGTAAGCCATCAGCCCGACCTGATCATCAGCCGGCCAGTTGGCGAGGAATTCGCCGAAGCCGCCGTGCTCCTTCGACACGCGCTCGACGAAGGCAGCATTGTCGCGAACGGATTTGATCTTCTGCGGATTGCGCACGATGCGCTGATCGGAAGCCAGATCGTGCCAGAAATCATCGGGCTGGAACAACAGCCGCTTCGGCTCGAAACGCAGGAATGCCTCTTCGAAGCCTGGCCATTTCTGTTCGATGACGCGCCAGACGAAACCGGCGGCAAAGACGCGCTCGGCCATAACAGACAGAATGCGATTGTCCGCAATGTCAGCCACGGCGGCATTGTCGGGCACCGGACCCAGCAGTGACGTCAGTTCCTCCTCGCCGCCTTTGCGTTTTGCAGCGCGTGCGCGGATTTTCTTGAAATCGGGCATTCTGCTTGCATCCTCACGTCGTGCTTTTGACGAACCGGCATCTTCCTATATGGAAACCAGGCTGCCAAGCCGATGCATTGTATGGAGACATCCATGAACAAGACCGTGCCCGAACTGGCCAATCGCTGGCTGAGGCGAAACCCGGAGAATTTGAGCGAGCTTGAGAGGCGGGTGCTGCAGAGCACCGTCGACCGCAAGCCCATATCGCAGGACATCAACGACAGTCTTGCCGGCCTTCAGGGCGCGGGCGACCGTGTCGCCGACGCCATTGCGCGCGTCGGCGGTTCGTGGACGTTCATCCTGTCCTTCATCGCCTTCCTGATCCTCTGGATCGGCGCCAATTGGTGGCTGCTGGGGCGAGAGTCGTTCGACCCCTACCCCTTCATCTTCCTCAACCTCGTGCTTTCGATGATCGCCGCCTTGCAGGCGCCGGTGATCATGATGTCGCAGAACCGCCAGGCGGCGCGCGACCGCATCGATGCCGCCCACGACTACGAGGTCAATTTGAAGGCCGAGATCGAGATCATGGCGCTGCACGAAAAGCTGGACGAGCTGCGCCACAGCCAGATCATCGGCATGCGCGACGAGATCGCGCAGATAGCCGAACAGCTGAAGCGAATTGACGAACGGCTCACCCCCCAGACCCAACCCTCATGACGCAGGCCATCCATCATTTCATCGAACAGTATGGACTGCTTGCCGTCTTCATCGGCTGCCTCGCGGAGGGTGAAAGTGCCGCAATCCTCGGCGGCTTCTTCGCCCACCAGCAGGTCTTCGTCTTGTGGCACGCCTTCCTTGCGGCTGGCCTCGGCGCCTTCATCGGCGACACTTTCTTCTTCATCCTTGGACGAAGCTTTGCCGACCATCGCTATGTCGTAAGGTTGCGCACGCGGCCCGGCTTTCGCCGCGCCTACCGTCTGCTCAATACCCACCCCAACATTTTCGTGCTGTCGAACCGCTACGTCTACGGCATGCGCTTGGTCGGCGGCATCGCGGCCGGACTTTCCAATATCCCTGCGCCGCGCTTCGTCGTCCTCAACGCCATCTCATCGGCGATCTGGGCGGTGCTGTTCGGCACGATCGGTTATGTCTTTGGACTGGGCGCGGAACACTTCGTCGGCCAGGCTTTGATGCGTCACGAGCGATTGCTCGTCGGGCTAGGCATCGGCCTGACCGTGGCGATCCTTGCCTGGTTCGTCGCACGTCACATCGCCAAGAAGGAGCGCGCCAAGGAGAGCTGATCTGGGCAGGCCGTCCAGGGACGTCCTAGGCTACGCCGAGCGCCACATCACCCCGATCGAGGATCAGCGGGATGATCAGGTCTTCCTCGTCGGCAAGATGCCGGGTCAGCATGGCGATCAGCCGGCTGTTTTCGTCGGCATAAGCGTCGGCGGCGAACCGCTGTCTGTCCTCGCTCTCCTGAAGCGTCTTGATGAAGGCATTGGCAGCCTCGGCATTGCGCTCCAGCCCTTCATGGATGATGTGGTGGTCGGCATCGAGGATCTCGAAGCCGCGCTTCAAACGGGGCTCGGCCTTGGCGAAGACCGGGAAATATTGGTAGTCCTCGACATTGTGGTGACCGTCGAGATTGCCGAGAAAATGATTGAGGCGCGGCGCGAACCAGCGCGCGAAGTCGGGCGCTGTCAGCTTGCCCTCGCGGTAGTCGCCAATGCCATTGGTCAGCATGCCGCCAAGTTCGCGGAACATGTCGTGCCGCTGCAGCCACATATTGGCGATGCCATGGATGTTGGCATGGTCCTGCCAGTTTTCACGCGGGTATTTTTCGACGAGCCAGCGCAGATCGTCCGGCAGGCCCACGCGTTCGAGAAGCAGAAAGTTGGTGGCCTCGGTCATGACAGTTTCCTTTGGTAACCGTCATATAGGAACTGGGATCCTAGATCGGTAGGCCGGTGATCCGCTCGATGATGGCGATGCCCCAGACGCCGGCGACGATGAGCACCGAAATCAGTACCGCCAGCGAACCGCAGTCCTTGGCCAGCTGGATGTCAACGTTGAACTCGCGGCTGAAGGCGTCGCAGGCCGCCTCGATCCCGGTGTTCAACACTTCGACCATGATCAAGAGCAGCACCGCACCGATGAGCAAGGCATAGCCGCGCCACGAAATCGAAACGAACCAGCCGAGCGGCAAGGCCAGCGCCAGCAGCATCAGCTCCTGCTGGAAAGCCTTTTCGCTGACGGCCAGTTTGCGAAACGCCCGCACCGAATTGAAATAAGCGTCGATCAGCCGCTGCATGCCAAACCCCTTTCCGAATCACCGGCACGGGATAATGCAATGGCTGGCCAGATCAATGGAATAAGGTGACTTGTCCAAGATTCATTCCGCGACCGGGATGGACGGCGTCGACTTTTCAAACTGCGGCAGCCCGTCGCCGATCGAATAATAGTCGCCCTTGTCACCGACAAAGATATGGCATTCTCCCTCGAGACTTGTCGGCCTGTCGAACGATCCCGCCATGACTGAAATGTAGTCCTGGTCTCGCGGCTTCCAGAACAGGACCGACCCGCATGTCTTGCAAAACCCGCGCCTGGCGAAGGCTGACGCTTCGTACCAGGTGATGCTTTCCGTGCCTTCGATCACGATGTCGGCGTTGGCAACATTGGTCGCGGCATAGAAATGTCCGCTCTGCTTGCGGCATTGCGAGCAATGACAATAGACGACGCCGCGCAGCGCTCCGTGCGTTTTGAAGCGAACCGCTCCGCACAGACACGATCCCCGGTGACTATCACTCACGTCGACCCCTCCTTGAAGAAAACTCTGACTGGCATCAGCATCGCCATCAGGATTCCAGCTTTGCGGCGCCCACACGCAAGCAAATGCGACATGTATTGGCGCGGCAAATCCGAAATTCAGTTCCATTTTTAAGAGCGCAATGCGCGAATTTCCGATTCAAAGCCACCAAACTGGCGTCGGTATGGATTGTTATGCCCGAATTGAAGCTTCTACAGCCGCAGGTAGAGAAAGACGTGTCCGTTTTTTTACAAATTAAGGAAACTTTAGCGCCAGCGCATTTATGGTCACGGCAAGCGAAGGTCGCGGGTGGGGGCGCATCCTTCGTAAATTGTTCTGAAGTGCCTGTCGCATTCCCCAGGTCGGCGACACAGGGAACCCGCGAATTCTGCGGTGGGATCCGAGGGGAAGAACCAAAAATGCAGCCGGCAGCTCTCCCGACCGAACGAAGCACTGACATCGCAGCCACCGCTGTTGCCACAATGCGCCAGCTGGGCGTGCTCGGCCTGCCGCGCAACTACGAGATCTTCTACGAGGCCCTGAGCGGCACCAATCGCGAACTCAGCCTCGCCGTCGTTTCGCTGAGCAGCCGGCCGACACAGGATGAACTGGATCAGATCGGACGCACTTTCTTTGCCCACAATCATGGCCCCAGCATTGTCGAGCGTGCCAGAGACGTCATTGCCAGGGAGCTCGAGGAAGTCGCTTCGCTGTTGAGGAGCGAGCGCAGCCACATCGAGAAATACGGCAGAATCCTCGATGAGACATCGAGCGGCCTCAGCGGCCGCAGCCTTCTCTCTCAGGATCTTTTGCAGAAGATCGCCAACGCCATGGCGATTGCCACCAATTCGACGATCGATCACGGCCGGCAGGTGGCCTCGACGCTCAGCGACAAGACGGCCGAACTGGAGAGCGTCAAGTCGAAGCTCGAAGAGTACAAGCGGCTGGCCGACACCGATCCCTTGACCCACATCTGGAATCGCCGCGCCTTCGACAAGGAAATCACCAGGATCTACAACAGCAACAAGGGTATCCTGTTCAACGCCTTGGTCCTTGCCGACATTGATCGCTTCAAGGACATCAACGACCGCTACGGCCACCCGGTCGGCGACAAGATCATCCAGATCATCGCCGACATCTTGCAGACCAGCATTCGCGGCGACATGTTCGTCGCCCGCACCGGCGGCGAGGAGTTCGCGCTGATCATCGAGGGCGCCAGCGAGGACGCCACCTATGAGATCGCCGAGCGCATTCGCGCCCTGATCGAGCAGACGCCGTTCACCAGCAGCCAGACCGGCACGAATTACGGCACCGTCACCGTCTCGATGGGCATCTGCATGGCATCCGAGGCCGAGGGGCCGGAGGATCTCTACACCAAGGCCGACCGGGCGCTCTATCGCTCGAAGGTCAGCGGCCGCAACCGCGTCACCAAGCACTCGACGATGGCTGGCCGGGCCGGCAAGAGCTGGCTGCTCTACAAGAAGGACTGAAGCCTTCTATTTTGCCGATCGCGCCAGCACGGGCGTAGGCACAAACTATCGGCTGAAAATGAAAAAGGCGCCAAGTTTCCAAGACGCCTTATTGATCAAATTGAAGTGGCCGGATCAACCGTTGACGGCCTGCTTATGCTGCACCGGGTGGCTCTTCTTCAACAGATCCGAGACCAGGAACGCCAGTTCGATCGCCTGATCGGCGTTGAGGCGCGGATCGCAATGGGTGTGATAGCGATCCTGCAACTCCTCGGCCGTGATGGCGCGCGCGCCCCCGGTGCATTCGGTGACGTTCTTGCCGGTCATCTCGACATGGATGCCGCCCGGATGTGTGCCTTCGGCGCGGTGCACCTCGAAGAAGGTCTGCACCTCCTTTAGGATGCGGTCGAACGGCCGCGTCTTGTAGCCTGCGGCCTCGATCGTGTTGCCGTGCATCGGGTCCGACGACCACACCACGGAGCGGCCTTCCTTCTGCACCGCGCGAACTAGCTTCGGCAGGTGGTCGGCGACCTTGTCGGAGCCGAAGCGGGCGATCAGCGTCAGCCGGCCGGGCTCGTTTTCGGGGTTGAGCAGGTCGATAAGCTCCAGCAGCCCGTCCGGCGTCAGCGACGGGCCGCATTTCAGGCCAAGCGGATTCTTGATGCCACGGCAATATTCGACATGCGCATGGTCGGGCTGGCGGGTACGGTCGCCGATCCAGATCATGTGGCCTGAGGTGGCGTACCAGTCACCGGAGGTCGAATCGACGCGGGTCAGCGCCTCCTCGTAGCCGAGCAGCAGCGCCTCATGGCTGGTGTAGAAATCGGTCTCGCGCAGCGCGTAGTTGGTTTCCGAGGTGATGCCGACGGCCTTCATGAAGTCCATCGTCTCGGTGATGCGGTTGGCGAGCGATTCGTACTTCTCGCCCTGCGGACTATCGGACACGAAGCCGAGCATCCAGCGGTGCACATTCTCCAGGCTGGCATACCCGCCCTGCGCGAAGGCGCGCAGCAGGTTGAGCGTTGCCGCCGACTGGCGGTACGCCATTTCCTGGCGGGCAGGATCTGGAATGCGCGACTTGGCGTCGAATTCGATGCCGTTGATGATGTCGCCGCGATAGCTGGGCAGCGTCACCCCGCCCTTGGTCTCGTTGTCGGACGAGCGCGGCTTGGCGAACTGGCCGGCAACGCGGCCGACCTTCACCACCGGCTGCGCGCCGGCGAAGGTGAGCACCACCGACATCTGCAGGAAGACGCGGAAGAAGTCGCGGATGTTGTCCGCGCCATGCTCGGCGAAGCTCTCGGCGCAATCGCCACCCTGGAGAAGGAACGCGTCACCGGCAGCGACAGCCGCGAGCTGCTTCTTCAGCTTGCGCGCCTCTCCTGCAAAAACCAGCGGCGGAAAGGTTGCGAGCTGGGCCTCCGTGCTCTTCAGCGCGGCAAGGTCCGGATAGGCAGGAACCTGCTTGATCGGCATTGCTCTCCACGAATTCGGCGACCATTTCGTCATCGCTGCACCCAACGCTCTTTCCGAGCAATTCCAGGAAAAGCGTGAAACGGTTTTCCGTCTGGAATTGCGTCAAACAAACAAATGGGCGCCATCGCCCGCCAATCCGCCCCATAGGGGATCGCGGCTCCATACACGAAGCCGATTTCCTATTCTAGACCGGAATTCAAGCGCTGGCGAATGTGCCGGCTGCGCTAGGCAGCCTTCTCCACCAGCCGTGCCAGTTGGGTCATCACCACCGCCGAACCCGCCAGCCGCTTTTCGGCCGTCGGCCAGTCGCGCACGAACACGACGCTGTGGTCCGGCCGGATCTTGGCCAACGAGCCCTGCTCGCCGATGAACCGGACCAGCCCGACCGGGTTGGAGAATTCGCGCTTGCGGAAATGGATAACAACGCCCTTCGGCCCGGCGTCGAGCTTCTCGACATTGGCTTTGCGGCAGAGCGCCTTGATGAAGACGATCTTGAGGAGATGCTTGACCTCTTCCGGCAGCGGGCCAAAGCGGTCGATCAGCTCGGCGCCGAAAGCATCGATTTCCTCGGTGTTTTCGAGATCGCCGAGACGGCGATAAAGCGCCAGCCTGAGCTGCAGGTCCGGCACATAGCTCTCCGGGATCATCACCGCCGTGCCGACGGCGATCTGCGGCGACCAGCCGCCATCCTGCACTTCGCCGGAATCCTTCACCTCGGCGACCGCCTCTTCCAGCATCTGCTGGTAGAGCTCGAAGCCGACCTCCTTGATGTGGCCGGACTGTTCTTCGCCGAGAAGATTGCCGGCGCCTCTTATATCGAGGTCGTGGCTGGCCAGCTGGAAGCCGGCGCCCAGCGTGTCGAGCGATTGCAGCACCTTGAGCCTCCGCTCGGCGGTGTCGGTCAGCTTGCGGTTGGCCGGCAGCGTGAACAGCGCATAGGCGCGCACCTTCGAGCGGCCGACGCGGCCGCGCAGCTGGTAGAGCTGCGACAGGCCGAACATGTCGGCGCGATGGATGATCAGCGTGTTGGCGGTCGGGATGTCGAGCCCGGATTCGACGATCGTTGTCGACAGCAGCACATCGTACTGGCCGTCGTAGAAGGCATTCATGATGTCGTCGAGTTCACCCGGCGGCATCTGGCCATGGGCCACCGCCACCTTCAGCTCAGGCACGGATTCTCTCAGGAAATCATGGATTTCCGCCAGATCGCTGATACGCGGAACGACATAGAAGGAATGCCCGCCGCGATAGCGCTCGCGCAGCAGCGTCTCGCGAATGACAAGCGGATCGAAGGGCGAGATGAAGGTGCGCACCGCCATGCGGTCGACCGGCGGCGTGGCGATCAGAGACAGCTCGCGGACCCCGGTCAACGCCAGTTGCAGCGTGCGCGGGATCGGCGTCGCCGACAGCGTCAGCACGTGCACGTCGGTCTTCAGATCCTTCAGCCGTTCCTTGTGCTTGACGCCAAAATGCTGCTCCTCGTCGATGATCAAAAGGCCGAGATTCTTGAACGAGATCGCGGAACCAAGCAGCGCGTGGGTGCCGATAACGATATCGACCTGCCCTTCGGCGATGCCCTTCTTGGTTTCGGCCAGCTCCTTGGCGCCGACCAGCCGCGATGCCTGGCCGACGCGGATCGGCAGGCCAGAAAAGCGCTGTGAGAATGTCTTGAAATGCTGGCGCGACAACAGCGTCGTCGGCACCACCACCGCGACCTGAAAACCCTCCATCGCCGCGATGAAGGCGGCGCGCAGCGCCACTTCGGTCTTGCCGAAACCGACATCGCCGCAGATCAGCCGGTCCATCGGCTTGCCGGCGGCAAGATCGTCCCGCACCGAGTCGATCGCGGTCTGCTGGTCGTCGGTCTCTTCATAGGGGAAGCGCGCAGCGAACTCGCCATAGAGGCCTTCGGCCGGCACTAGTGGCGGTGCGGAGCGCATCTGCCGCTCGGCGGCGATCCGGATCAGCTGCCCGGCCATGTCGAGCAGGCGCTTCTTCAGCCGCGCCTTGCGCGACTGCCAGGCGCTACCGCCAAGCTTGTCCAGCGTCGCCTCGGCTGTGTCAGAACCGTAGCGCGACAGAAGCTCGATGTTTTCCACCGGCAGGAATAGCCGGTCGTCGCCGGCATAGTGGATTTCCAGGCAGTCATGCGGCGCGCCGACCGCTTCGATCGTACGCAGGCCGATGAAGCGGCCAATGCCGTGGTCGGCGTGGACGACGATGTCGCCGGCCGACAGCGCCGAGGCCTCTGCAATGAAATCCGAGGGACGCTTCTTGCGCTTCGAGCGTCGGATCAACCGGTCGCCGAGAATGTCCTGTTCGGCGACGACGACCAGTTTTTCGGTCTCGAAGCCGGATTCGAGCGGCAGCACGGCCAAGGCCGCCTGACCCGGTTCGAGTTGTTCGGCTTCCGCCAGCGTCGCGACCTGCTTGAGGTTGCCGAGATGATGTTCGGCAAGGATCTGGCCAAGCCGGTCGAGCGAGCCTTCGGTCCAGCCGGCAATGACAATGCGGCGGCGCGCCGCGCGCTCGTCGGCGATGTGTTTGACGACGACATCGAAGACATTGATGCTGGGGTCGGCGCGTTCCTCGACGAAGCTGCGGCCATGGCGCGAACCGGCGTGGTAGACTTTTTTCGAGCCGGCGTCGGGCGCGTCGAACGGCGTGAAATCGATCGCTTCGCGCGGCCCGAGCGAGGCGATCAGATTTTCCGGCGAGAGATAGAGCAGGTCCGGCGGCACCGGCTTGTAGGGTACGGCGTCCTTCAGCGCACCGTCGGCCTGCTTCCTGCGTGCCTCGTAGTGGTCGAGGATCAGCGTGTGGCGCTCGGCCAGCGCCTCATGCGCCAGATGGTCGAAAATGACAGGTGTATCAGGCAAATAGTCGAATACGGTTTCCAGCCGCTCGTAGAAGAACGGCAGCCAGTGCTCCATGCCGGCGAAGCGACGCCCTTCGCTGACCGCCGCGTAGAGCCCGTCATCGCGCTGTGGCGCGCCAAAAGCTCCGATATAGGAGCGGCGGAAGCGGCTGATGGTTTCCGGCGTCAGCGCCACTTCACTCATCGCCTGCAGGGCCATCGACTTGCGCTGGCCCGTGGTGCGCTGGGTGGCGGCATCGAAGATGCGGACCGATTCCAGCGTGTCGCCGAAGAAGTCGAGCCTGAGCGCTTCGGTCCAGCCGGGCGCGAACAGGTCGAGAATACCGCCGCGCACCGCGAATTCACCGATACCGCGAACGGTTGGCACGCGCTCGAAACCAGACGTTTCCAGTCGCGACACCAGCACGTTCATGTTGATCTGGTTGCCGGGCCTGGCATGAAAAGTCTGTGCCTCGACCAGTTCGGCCGGTGGAATCCGCTGCAACAGTGCATTGGCGGTGGTGAGAATGACGGCGCGGTGCGGCTTTTTCGCCAGCGCGATCATGGCCGTCAGCGCGTCGAGGCGTTTGGCGGCGGCGTCCGAACCGGGGGAGACGCGGTCGTAGGGCAGGCAATCCCAGGCCGGCAGCTCCAGCACGGGAAGGCCGGGCGCCGCGAAGGACAGCGCCTCGATGATCGCCGGCAGGCGCTGGCCGTCGCGTGCCACGAACAGAACCGGCTTGTCGGGCGCGATCTCGAGTGCCGCCTGCACCAGCGCAAAGGCTTCGTAGCCGTCGGCGACGCCGTCGACAATGAACTGGCCGGCACGGCCTTTCGGCAGGCCGATGATGGGAATGAGGCTCATGAAATCAGGTCGCTCAAAATGTCATGGAGTGGCGGAAAGCCAGGATCTTTTGCAGGACGGCACAATCGATATCGGCCGGGACCGGGCGTTCGCCGGTGACCATGGGCAGGAATTCGGTGTCGGGAATGTCGAGGAGCCTCTCATATTGGTCGATTTCCTCGCCGGTCAAGGTACCGATCTCAGCATCGGCGAAAGTGCCGAGGATCAGGTCCATCTCGCGCATGCCGCGATGCCAGGAGCGAAACAGAAGCTTGCGGCGGTGGGCGTCCAGCCCCTCGCTTGATCTCGTCGTTCCGGTCATTGTGCCGCATCCTCACTTGCTGCGGCGCATATAGCGTGGATAGAAGGTGCTGTCAGCCTTGCGCTGTAGCCGTCGCGACATAAGCTGACATCATGCGTCCTTCCATCCTCGATCCGCTGTTTGTTCCGATCACCTCGCTTGCCGGCGTCGGACCGAAGGTTGGCGCGTTGATCGAGAAAGTCGTCGCCGCCGATCTCGGCGATCGTGCGGCGCGCGCGGGCGACCTTCTGTTCGTGCTGCCGCACACCGTCATCGACCGCCGCAGCCGGCCGGGCATCGCAGGATCCGCGGAAGGCCAGATCGTCACGCTCGAGGTGCGCATCGACCGCCACCAGCCGCCGCCGCGCGGCAACAGGTCGGTGCCCTACCGCGTCTACGCCCATGACGACACCGGCGAGATCGCGCTGACCTTCTTCCATGCTCACGCTTCCTATCTCGAAAAGGCGATGCCCGAGGGCGAGCATGTCGTGGTCTCCGGCCGCATGGAATGGTTCAACGGTCGCCCGAGCATGGTCCACCCCGACCATATTGCGCTCGCCAGCGAGGCGGAAAACCTGCCGCTGGTCGAACCGGTCTATCCCCTCACCGCAGGACTCTCGGGCAAGGTGCTGCGCCGGGCGATCGGCCAGGCGCTGGCGCGCGTGCCTGAATTTCCCGAATGGCAGGATGGTGCCTTCATGCGCCGGCACACCTTTGCGGCCTTTGGCGATGCGCTCGCCCGCATCCACAATCCGGCCGATCCGATCGATGTCTCTGTCGATGGTGCCGCCTGGCGGCGCCTCGCCTATGACGAGTTGCTGGCGGGCCAGGTCTCGCTGGCGCTGGTGCGGGCAAAAGTCCGCCGCCTGTCCGGGCGTCCCCTGGTCGGCGACGGCAGCATCGTTGAAAAGCTGCGCGAGGCCCTGCCCTATTCGCTGACATCAAGCCAGGAGTTTGCGCTGGCCGAAATCAATGCCGACCTTGCCGATCCCGAGCGCATGCTGCGGCTTCTGCAGGGCGATGTCGGTTCCGGCAAGACGGTCGTTGCGCTGCTGGCCATGGGGCGTGCGGTCGAGGCCGGCGGCCAGGCCGCCTTGATGGCGCCGACCGAGATTCTGGCGCGCCAGCATCTGGCGACGATCGCGCCGCTTGCCGCCAAGGTCGGGCTGCGCATCGCCATCCTCACCGGCCGCGAGAAGGGCCGCGAGCGCACCGACACGCTGGCCGGTCTGGCGAGCGGCGCGATCGACATCGTCATCGGCACCCACGCGCTGTTCCAGGACACGGTCACCTTCCACGACCTGGTCTTCGCCGTCATCGACGAGCAGCACCGCTTCGGCGTCCACCAGCGGCTTGCCATCACCGCCAAGGGCGACGCGCCCGACATGCTGGTGATGACGGCCACCCCCATCCCGCGCACGCTGGTGCTGACCGCCTTCGGCGACATGGACGTATCAAAGCTGACGGAAAAACCGGCCGGCCGGCAGCCGATCCGCACCGTCACGCTGCCGCTGGAACGGCTGGACGAACTGGTCGGCCGCATGGTCGACGCCGTCGCCAGCGGCCAGAAGATCTACTGGATATGTCCGCTGGTCGAAGAATCCGAAGAGATCAAGCTGATGTCGGCCGAGGACCGTTTCGCCTCGCTGAAACCGCTGTTCGGCGACCGCATCGGCCTCGTCCATGGCCGCATGAAGGGCGCCGAGAAAGACGAGGCGATGCGCGCCTTCAAGCAGGGCGAGACACGCATCCTGATCGCCACCACGGTCATCGAGGTCGGCGTCGATGTGCCGGACGCCACCGTCATGGTCATCGAGCATGCCGAGCGCTTCGGCCTCGCGCAACTGCACCAGTTGCGCGGCCGGGTCGGACGCGGTGACAAGCCCTCCTCCTGCGTACTGCTCTACAAGGACCCGCTCGGCGAGACCGCAAAACGCCGGCTGTCGGTGATGCGCGAGACCGAGGACGGGTTCCTGATCGCCGAAGAGGATCTGAAGCTGCGTGGTGAAGGCGAATTGCTGGGCACCCGCCAGTCCGGCACGCCGGGTTTCCAGGTGGCGCGCATCGAGGCGCATGCCGACCTTCTGGAGGCCGCCCGCGACGATGCCAGGCTGGTCCTGTCACGCGATCCGGAGCTGCAATCCGAGCGTGGCGAGGCGTTGCGCCTGCTGCTTTACTTGTTCGGGCGCGACGAAGCCGTGCGGCTCTTGCGCGCAGGCTGAGCCAAGGCGGCAACCGACGGATTGGCCAACGTTCCCTCGATCGGCTCGCCGTTCACGACAACCATCTGCTTGACCTCGGGCGCCACAAGCCCGGCCGAGACGATGAGCTTGGCGCCGTCCTCGATCGTCATGTCGAGCAGTACGATGTCCGACTTCGGCACATACATGAGAAAGCCAGTGGTCGGGTTCGGCGTGCAGGGCATGAACACCGCAATCAGCGGGTCGCCTTCCTGATCGAGCTTCTGGTTGATCTCAGTTTCCTTCTCACTGGCGACAAACACCAGCGACCACACGCCCTTGCGCGGATATTCGACCAGCCCGACCTGGCGGAACATGTCGCCCTTGTTCGACAGCACGGTCTCGAAAATCTGCTTCAGCGAGCCATAGATGCCACGCACCAGTGGCATGCGGCCAAGCAGACGCTCGCCGAAATTGACGATGGCGCGGCCGACAATGTTGGCCGTCAGGAAACCGATAAGCGTGATCAGGATCAGAGCAACGATCAGTCCGAAGCCCGGCACCGGAAACGGCAGATAGGAGTCCGGGCTGTAACGGGCCGGAATATAGGGTTTTACCCAGGAATCGACCCAGCCGATGAACGACCAAGCGATATAGGCAGTGATCGCCAGAGGCGCGCAGACGACGAAACCTGTGAGGAAATAGTTCCTCAGCCGGGTCATGCCGGAGGTCTTGGGAGCATCGGACATGGTTCACCGGGCGCGCGGGTTGCAGCGCAACATAATGAACCAGAGAGCGCATTGGAACTGCGAAGTTTTTAAAGGTCGATTATGCCGCCGCTTCCAACGGTTCAATCTTCTCGAGTTCCGGCGCCAGCTTCCTGGCTTCGGTTTCAAGCTCATAGGCCTGCTGAAAATTCATCCAGAATTCAGGCGTGGTGTTGAAATACCGGGCAAGGCGCAGGGCCGTATCAGGGGTCAAGCCGATCTCCTCCTTGGCAATGCGTTCGATACGGGTGCGTGGAAGGTTGAGCTTTTTCGCGAGCGCGCCTGCACTCATGCCGAGCGGGACGAGATATTCTTCACGCAGGAATTCTCCAGGATGAACTGGACGTGCGAACTTGAGCATAGTTCAGGGTCCTCAAAGGTTCAGGGCAAGTGCCCGCTCAATGGTAGTCGACGATCTCCACGTCTTCGGCCCCAGCAGCGGTCCATCTGAAGCAGATGCGCCACTGGTCGTTGATGCGAATTGAATGCTGTCCGGCCCGGCTCCCTTTCAGGGCTTCAAGATGATTTCCGGGCGGCGATCGAAGGTCATTCAGTTGGGCAGCATTGGCAATTGCGCGAAGGCGACGTTCGCCACGGGCAACCAAGTCCGGTGGGAAGCCTTTTGGCGCCCTCCCCTCGGCAACCGCTTCGACCGCCTTGCCTTTGAACGAAACGATCAATAACGCGCCCCCTCGATTGTATCATACATTGATACAGATCGACACGCAAGAAAATGTATCATCGGCGGATACAAACCTACCACCAGTTGATCGGTGGCAAATGGAGATTTGCCGAGAGCTACTCCACCGTCACCGATTTCGCCAGATTGCGCGGCTGGTCGACGTCGGTGCCCATGAACACGGCGGTGAAATAGGCCAGCATCTGGATCGGCAGCGCGTAGATGATCGGCGATATGATTTCCGGCACCTCGGGCAGCACGATCGTCTCCATCGTCTTGACGCTGGTCAGCGCTGCACCCTTGCTGTCGGTGATCAGGATGATCTTGCCGCCACGCGCCGCCACTTCCTGCATGTTCGACACGGTCTTTTCGAAAATACGGTCGTGCGGCGCGATGACGATGACCGGCATGTTCTCGTCGATCAGCGCGATCGGGCCATGCTTCAGCTCGCCCGCGGCATAGCCCTCGGCATGGATGTAGGAGATTTCCTTGAGTTTTAGCGCGCCTTCCATGGCCAGCGGGAAATTGGTGTCGCGGCCGAGATAGAGCACGTCCTTGTAGCGCGAGAGTTCGCGCGCGATCCGCTCGATCTGCTCTTCGAGCTTAAGCACCTGGTTGGCATAGCGCGGCGCTTCCGAAAGCGCGCGCACCAGCGCCTTTTCCTCTTCCTTCGAGATCGTGCCACGGGCTACGCCGGCGCGCACCGCAAGCGATGCCAGGACCGAAAGCTGACAGGTAAAGGCCTTGGTGGAGGCAACGCCGATCTCCGGCCCGGCCAGCGTCGGCAGCACCACGTCGGATTCGCGCGCCATGGTCGATTCGCGCACGTTGACGATCGCGCCGATCTTCATTCCCGCCTTGCGGCAGTAGCGCAGCGAGGCCAGCGTGTCGGCGGTCTCGCCCGATTGCGAGATGAAGAAGGCCGCATCATTCTTCGACAACGGCATTTCACGGTAGCGGAATTCGGAGGCGACATCGATGTCGACCGGCAGCCGCGCGTAGCGCTCGAACCAGTATTTGCCGATCAGGCCTGCGAGATACGCCGTACCGCAGGCCGAAATCGCCAGCCGGTTGATCTCTGCGAAATCGAAAGGCAGGTCGAGCGGCTTGGAGACGCCGCCGACAAAATCCAGATAATTCGCCAGCGTGTGCGAGATCACCTCGGGCTGCTCATGGATTTCCTTTTCCATGAAATGGCGCCGGTTGCCCTTGTCGACCATGAAGCTGGTCGACAGCGACTGCTGGCGCTTGCGGTCGACCTTTTTGCCGTCGATATCGAAGATCTCAACACCGTTGCGGCGCACCACCGCCCAGTCGCCATCTTCGAGATAGGTGATCGAATTGGTGAACGGGGCGAGCGCGATGGCGTCGGAGCCCAGGAACATCTCGCCATCGCCATGGCCGACGGCCAAAGGCGGGCCATTGCGGGCACCGACGATCAGGTCCTCGTCGCCCTTGAACATGATGGCCAGCGCGAAGGCGCCTTCCAGCCGCTTCAGCGCCTGGTGCGCGGCCTCGACCGGCTTCAGCCCCTTGGCCAGTTCGCGCGCCACCAGATGGGCGACGACTTCTGTGTCGGTCTGCGACGAGAAAGAATAGCCGTCGCGGATCAGCTCGTCGCGCAGTTCGGCGAAATTCTCGATGATGCCGTTGTGGACGATGGCGACGCCGTCGGAAAAATGCGGATGCGCATTGGTCTCGTTGGGCACGCCATGCGTCGCCCAGCGTGTGTGACCGATGCCGATCGTGCCAGCGAGTGGATCGTCCTTGAGCCGGCGCTCGAGATTGATCAGCTTGCCTTCGGCGCGGCGGCGGCCAAGCTCACCATGCTCGATAGTGGCGACGCCGGCCGAGTCATACCCGCGATATTCCAGCCGCTTCAGCGCATCGACGATGAGCGGCGCAACCTGCGAATGGCCGACGATTCCAACAATACCGCACATGCAGACAGTCCCCGATTCCCCGTGGAAAACCAGCGCTATTTAGGGATGGCCGGCCTGCCGCGAAAGTCACATTGCATTTCGTCCCGTATAACGGAACGATTTGTGCACGCATGCACTATGACAGACCGCTCTTGCAATCGGGTTACCCAAATTGTTCGGCTTTTCACCGCTGCGGTGGTCGACCATTCATCTTTTGCGGTAGCCTTGCTCGTCGTCTAATGGTCGGAGCCGGTAGCCTTCTTCTTCGCAGCCGCGGCCGAAGCAAAGCGCTCGCGCAATTCTTTGCCCTTGCCAGGAATTGTCTTCTGGCGGGCACGGCCGAAGGCCAGCGCGTCTTCTGGCACGCTCTCGGTGATGACACTGCCCGAGGCGATGTAGCCGCCCTTGCCGATGGTGACAGGCGCCACCAGCGACGAATTCGAGCCGACAAAGGCGCCCTCGCCGATGTCGGTGAAGAACTTTGAATAGCCGTCATAATTGCAGGTGATGGTGCCGGCGCCGATATTAGCGCCCGCGCCGACGCGGGCGTCGCCGATATAGGTCAAATGGTTGACCTTAGCGCCCTCCTCGATAACAGCCTGCTTAACCTCGCAGAAATTGCCGACCTTGGCCTTCCGCTTGAGATCGGCACCCGGCCGCAGCCGCGCGAACGGCCCGACATCGCAATTCGAGGCGATGGTGGCGCCCTCGATATGGCTGAAGGCATGGATCTTGGCTCCCGTGGCGATCTTTACCCCCGGACCGAACCAAACATTGGGTTCGACGATCGTGTCGGCGCCGATCTCGGTGTCGTGCGAGAAGTACACGGTCTCCGGCGCGATCAGCGTCACGCCCGATAGCATCACTTCGTGGCGGCGGCGCGCCTGCCAGATGCCCTCGGCTTGCGCCAGTTCGGCGCGGTTGTTGATGCCGAGCGCGCTCTCGAAACTGGCTTCGGTGGCAATGACATCGAGGCCTCGCGCGCCGGCGATCTCGACAATGTCGGTGAGATAATACTCACCCTTGGCATTCTTGTTGCCAACCGCGTCGAGCAGCTTCAGCGCGTGGGCACCGGCCACCGCCATCATGCCGGCATTGCAGAAGGTTATTTTCCTCTCCTCCTCGGAGCAATCCTTCTCCTCGCGGATGGCGACCAGCTTGCCGTCCTTCTCGATCAGCCGGCCATAACCGGTCGGACTGGGCGGGCGGAAACCGATCACCACGACGGCAGCGCCTTCCGCCAGTTTCAGCCGCGCCACGGTCAGCGCATCCGCGTCGATCAGCGGCGTGTCGCCAAACATGACGAGAATATCGTCATAACCCTTTGATATCGCATCGTGCGCGGCCAGAACGGCGTGCGCAGTGCCAAGGCGCTTTTCCTGCACGAAGGTCTCGGCCTTTGGCGCAAACTTTGCCGCCGCCTTGCGCATCTCGTCCGCGCCATGGCCAATCACCAGCGCCTGGCTGCCGGCGCCGGCTGCTTCGGCTGCCTTCACCACATGGGCGACCATCGGCAGGCCGGCGATCTGGTGCAGCACCTTCGGCAGCACGCTCTTCATGCGCGTGCCTTCGCCGGCGGCGAGGATGACGGACAGGCAGGATCTCTGGCTCATGGATGGACAACCATATGAAAGGGTTGGGAATCAAAACATGCTAGCAGTGGCGCCATGCTGCACCAATGCGGTTAAATTCCGATGAGATCGGATGAGCAACTTACTTTTAATCAGTAGTTCAACGATCCATTCGAACGCAGAAAATGCGTTCGGCATCCGAAAAAAAGCTACCCCAGCCGCCCCAGCACCGGAAAATTCTCCAGCAGCCAGTAGGACACGGTCTGCACGCCACCGGTGAGGAAAAACACGCCGGCGACCACCAGCAGCGCACCGATGGCCTTTTCGACGCGGCCGAGATGGACGCGGAATCTGCCGAGAAAGCGCATGAAGGCGCCGGAAAACAGCGCTGCGATCAGGAACGGGATGCCCAGCCCAAGCGAATAGGCGGCTAGCAGCAACGCGCCCTCGCCCACCGTCTCGCGGCCGCCGGCCAGCGTCAGGATCGGCCCCAGCACCGGGCCGATGCAGGGCGTCCAGCCGAAGGCAAAGGCCAGTCCCATGACATAGGCCGCGATCGCACTTGCCGGCTTGCCTTGCGACTGGAAGCGCGCCTCGCGCGACAGCAGTGGGATGCGCAACACGCCGAGGAAATTCAGGCCCATCAAGATGATCAGCACACCGGCGCCCATCGCCAGCGGCTCCTGCCAGACGCGCAGCAGCCGGCCGATGGTCGAGGCGCCGGCGCCCAGCGCGACAAAGACGGTCGAGAAGCCGAGCACGAAGGCGATCGAGGAATAAAGCAGCGCACCGCGCGCGCCTTCCCTCGCCGTAGTTCCCGCATTGCCGCGGAAATCGTCGACCGAGACGCCGGCCATATAGCAGAGATAGGGCGGCACCAGCGGCAGTACGCAAGGCGACAGGAACGAGATGGCTCCCGCCCCGACCGCGCTGACATAGCCGATGTCCAATGCCATTTCCAAGAACTCCAATACCGTTACGCCGATATAGCGACGCGCAGCCTTGTCCACCAATCACCATTGTGTTGGCAAGATCATCCCTTGATCATCCCTGGCCGACGCACCTGCCGGGGAAGAAACGGCAGCCCGCAGGCGTTGATACAGTGAGGCCGCGATTTCCCGCGCGTCTCCAGATATCAGTCAGGGAGATTTCCATGAAAACCATAACCGTAGGGCTGGCAGCGCTTTTGCTCAGCACCGCCGCATCTTTCGCGGCCGACGCGTGGAAGGAAGCCGAGGTCAATGGCACCAAGATCTACACCGATGCCAACGGCATGACGCTTTATACTTATGACAAGGACGAGAAGGGCAAGACCAATTGCTACGACAAATGTGCCACCAATTGGCCGCCGCTGAAGGCCGAAGCCGGCGCCAAGGCGGACGACGAATGGAGCGTTGTCGACCGCACCGACGGCACCAAGATGTGGGCCTATGACGGCAAGCCGGTCTATACCTTCATCAAGGACAAGAAGGCCGGCGACGTGGCCGGCGACGGTGTCGGCGAGGTCTGGCATATCGTCAAGGCCAACTAAATACGCCATTCCCGCATGGTGGCGGAACAAGGGCTGGTCGCCGGGCATCGCTCCATGCAGCCGGCGGCCAGTATCAATCAGCCTGTTATAATGTCGCCCGTTACGGATCGGGGCAGCATTTCAGCGACTCGGTGGAAAAATGAATCGGGTCGTTTCCGCTGGTTCAGGCCCACCATCTCCCTTTCCCAAAATTCTGTGATTTTCTCCATACACTCTAAGAGTGTATTGCTGCGGACAGCCTCGCAATTTGGGCGCTTCCCCTTGACCGGATGCAAAAGCGCGGCCATGTGAGCAACAAATAGAACGAGATTTCGTCGCGCGCAGCGGAATTCTTCTGCCGCACCACAGCTGATATGAGACCTCATGGACGTCGTCGTCGTCGAATCGCCGGCCAAGGCGAAGACAATCAACAAATACCTCGGCAAGAACTACAAGGTTCTGGCCTCGTTCGGCCATGTCCGCGATTTGCCGGCCAAAGATGGTTCGGTGCGTCCGGATGAGGATTTCGCCATGTCCTGGGCGGTCGACACCGCCTCTGGCAAGCGCCTCGCCGACATCGCCAAAGCGGTCAAAGATGCGGACGGCCTGATCCTCGCCACCGACCCGGATCGCGAGGGCGAAGCCATTTCCTGGCATGTGCTGGAAGTGCTGAAGCAGAAGCGCGCGCTGAAGGACAAGCCGGTTAGCCGCGTCGTCTTCAACGCCATCACCAAATCGTCGGTGCTGGAGGCGATGGCCAATCCGCGCCAGATCGATGCGCCGCTGGTCGATGCCTATCTCGCCCGCCGGGCGCTGGATTATCTCGTCGGCTTCACGCTGTCGCCGGTGCTGTGGCGCAAGCTGCCGGGCGCCCGCTCGGCCGGCCGCGTCCAATCGGTTGCGCTACGTCTGGTCTGCGACCGCGAATCCGAGATCGAGCGCTTCATCCGTGAGGAATACTGGCAGATCGCAGCTCTGCTGGGCACGCCACGCAACGAGAATTTCGAAGCGCGGCTGACCGCCTTCGATCGCAAGAAGCTGCAAAAGCTCGACATTTCCAACAAGGCACAGGCCGACGACATCAAGTCGATGCTTGAAGGCGCGACCTTCAAGGCAGTGTCGGTCGAAGCCAAGCCGACCAAGCGCAATCCCGGCCCGCCCTTCACCACCTCGACGTTGCAGCAGGCCGCCTCGTCGGGCCTCGGCTTCTCGGCCAGCCGCACCATGCAGGTGGCGCAGCGGCTCTATGAAGGCATGGAGATCGGCGGCGAGACCACCGGCCTCATCACCTATATGCGAACCGACGGCGTGCAGATGGCGCCCGAGGCAATCTCGGCCGCCCGCGACGCCATCGCCAAAGAATTCGGCGCAAAATACCTGCCGGAAAAGCCGCGCCAATATACCGCCAAAGCCAAGAACGCCCAGGAGGCGCACGAAGCGATCCGCCCGACGGATTTCATGCGCACCCCGGCATCGGTCAGGCAATATCTCGATTCCGACCAGATGCGGCTCTATGAATTGATCTGGAAGCGCGCCATCGCCAGCCAGATGCAGTCCGCCGAGATCGAGCGCACCACCGCCGAGATCGAGGCGGTCAATGGATCGCGCACCGCTGAGCTTCGCGCCATCGGTTCGGTTGTCCGCTTCGACGGCTTCATCGCCGCCTACACCGATCAGAAGGACGACGATGCGGAAGACGAGGAAAATCGCCGCCTGCCCGAAATCCGTGCCGGCGAACAGCTTGCCCGTCAGTCGATCAACGCCACCCAGCACACCACAGAGCCGCCGCCGCGTTATTCCGAAGCCTCGCTGATCAAGAAGCTGGAAGAGCTCGGCATCGGCCGGCCTTCTACCTATACGGCGATCCTGAAGACGCTCGAAGACCGCGACTACGTCACCATCGACAAGCGCCGGCTGGTGCCGCAGGCTAAGGGCCGGCTGCTGTCTGCTTTCCTCGAAAGCTTCTTCAAGCGCTATGTCGAGTACGACTTCACCGCATCCCTCGAGGAAAAGCTCGACGAGATTTCCGACGGCAAGCTCGCCTGGAAGGACGTGCTGCGCGATTTCTGGAAGGATTTTTCCGGCGCCGTCGCCGACATCAAGGAACTGCGCGTCACCGATGTGCTCGACGCGCTGAATGAAGAACTGGCGCCGCTGGTGTTTCCGGCGCGCGAAGACGGTTCGAACCCGCGCATCTGCCCGAAATGCGGCTCCGGCAACCTGTCGCTGAAGCTCGGCAAGTTCGGCGCCTTTGTCGGCTGCTCCAACTATCCCGAATGCTCCTTCACCCGCCAGCTCGGCGACGCCGCCAACCCGAATGGCGAGAATGGCGGCGGCGAGGACGGCACCAAGGTGATCGGCAAGGATCCCTACACGTCAGAGGAAATCACGCTGCGCAGCGGCCGCTTTGGCCCCTATCTGCAGCGCGGCGACGGCAAGGAAGCCAAGCGTTCCAGCCTGCCCAAGGGCTGGACGGCAGAGTCGATCGACCACGAGAAGGCGCTCGCCCTGTTGTCGCTGCCGCGCGATGTCGGCCAGCATCCGGAAACGGCCAAGATGATCTCGGCCGGGCTCGGCCGCTACGGCCCGTTCGTGCTGCATGACGGCACCTATGCCAATCTCGAAAGCATCGAGGATGTGTTCTCGATCGGCCTCAACCGCGCCGTGTCGGTGATCGCCGAGAAGCAGCTGAAGGGCAAGGGCGGCCGCAATGGCGGCACTGCCGCTGCGCTGAAGGAGCTTGGCGACCATCCCGATGGCGGCGGCAAGATCGTCGTGCGCGACGGCAAATACGGGCCTTACGTGAATTTCGGCAAGGTCAACGCCACCCTGCCCAAGGGCAGGGATCCGCAGTCGGTGACGATCGAGGATGCGCTGGCGCTGATTGCCGAGAAGGAAGCCAAGGGCGGTGGCGGCAAGAAGCCGTTCCGCAAGGCGGCAGCGGCTAAGGCACCTGCTGCCAAGAAAACCACAGCCAAGAAAACGGCGGCCCAAAAGCCGGCTTCGAAGAAGCCGGCCGCGAAGAAAAAAGGGTAGGACAGCGTGGCGCGCAGGATCACCGGTAGGAGCCACGGCGATCCGCGCACCGCCGACACGAGGGCCAAGGTCAAGGACGACTATCGGCCATCGCGTGACGAAATCCTGCGCTACATCGCCGAAAATCCCGATCGCGCGGGAAAACGCGACATTGCCAAGGCGTTCGCGCTGCGCGGCGACGACCGCATCTGGCTGAAGGACATTTTGCGCGACCTGCAGGACGAAGGCGTCCTGACCAAGGAGCGCAAGCAACTGGCCCGCGTCGGCGCCCTGCCCCATGTCGCCGTGCTCGACATCTTCGGCCGCGACGGCGATGGCATTTTGCTGGCGCACCCGGCCGAGGCCGTGGGCACGGGCGAACCGCCCGTCGTCTCGATCCGCGTGTCGCGTGGCGGCAGCGGCCCGGCGCCCGGCATCGGCGACCGCGTGCTGGCAAAAACCTTTCCGACCAACGAAGCGACCGGCCCCGCCTACACCGGGCGGGTGATGAAGATTTTCGAGAAGCGCACCGATGCCGTGCTCGGTGTCTTTCGCATCCTGCAGGACGGCACCTTCCGCATCGAACCGGTGGAACGGCGCCAGCCCGAACTGATTGTCGACAAGGAATTCCAGAACGGCGCCAAGAACGGCGACCTGGTCGAGGTCGAGCCCGCAAGGGCCTCCCGCTATGGCTTGCCGAGAGCCAAGGTGCTCAACGTGCTGGGTTCGCTGACCAGCGAAAAGGCGGTCTCGATGATCGCCATACACGCGCATGACATTCCGCATATTTTCCCGACCGACGTCATCGCTGAATCCGAAGCCGTCAAGCCGGCGACGCTTGATCACCGCGAGGACTGGCGCGACCTGCCGCTGGTCACCATCGATCCGGCCGACGCCAAGGACCATGACGACGCCGTCTTCGCTACACCCGATCTCGACGAGAAGAACCCGGGCGGCGTGGTCGCCACCGTGGCGATCGCCGACGTCGCCGCCTATGTGCGCTATGGCACGGCGCTTGATCGCGAAGCGCTGAAGCGCGGCAATTCGGTTTATTTCCCGGATCGCGTCGTGCCGATGCTGCCCGAACGCATCTCCAACGATCTCTGCTCGCTGCGCGAGGGCCAGGACCGGCCGGCGCTCGCCGTGCGCATGGTTTTTTCGGCCGAGGGCCGCAAGCTCAGGCACTCCTTCCATCGTGTCATGATGAAGTCGGCGGCAAAGCTCGCCTACCAACAGGCTCAGGCGGCGATTGACGGCGTGCCTGACGAAAAGACCGGTCCAATCCTCGATACGGTGCTGAAGCCGCTGTGGGACGCCTATGCGATCCTCAAGCGTGGCCGCGATGGCCGCCAGCCGCTCGAACTCGATCTGCCGGAGCGCAAGATCCTGCTCAAGCCGGACGGCACCGTCGATCGCGTCATCGTGCCGGAACGGCTCGATGCCCACAAGCTCATCGAAGAATTCATGATCCAGGCCAATGTTGCCGCCGCCGAGACGCTGGAAGCGAAGAAACAGGAACTGGTCTACCGCGTCCACGACGCGCCGTCGCTGGCCAAGCAGGAATCGTTGCGCGAGTTCCTGCAGACGCTTGGCCTGTCGCTCGCCCGCGGCGCGCAGATGCAGCCAAGCCAGTTCAACGGCATCCTGGAGCGCGTGCGCGGCGCCGACAATGAAGGCCTGGTCAACGAAGTGGTGCTGCGCTCGCAAAGCCAGGCCGAATACTCGCCCAAGAACATCGGCCATTTCGGTCTCAACCTCAGGCGCTACGCCCATTTCACCTCGCCGATCCGCCGCTATGCCGATTTGATCGTTCATCGCGGACTTATTGCCGCACTCGGCCTGGGCCCGGGCGGGCTGACGCAGGACGAAGCGGCACGGCTCGAAGATGTCGCGGTGCTGATCTCAGGCACGGAACGCCGCGCAATGGCGGCCGAGCGCGACACGGTCGACCGTCTGATCGCCGCCTATCTCGCCGAGCGCATCGACGACCGGTTCGATGCCCGCATCTCCGGCGTCACCAAATCAGGACTATTTGTCCAATTGCCGCAGTACGGCGCGGATGGTTTCATCCCGGTGTCAACATTGAACGGCGATTACTATATATACGACGAAACGGCCCGCTCCCTGTTCGGAGAACGCTCGGGCAAAGGCTACCAGCTCGCGGACCGCGTCGAGGTCCGACTCGTCGAGGTGGCACCGATGGCCGGCGCGATGCGCTTCGAGATGTTGACCGACCCGAAGCCTTTGCCGGGCTCCAAGCGGTCGTTTCATAAGGCCAAGGGCCGCGCCCGCGCGTCGCAATCGCGACCGGGTTCGCGCGGCAGGAGACGATGATGACAACAGCCATTGAAGAACAGGTTTTCGGCGGAGAACATCACTCGGGCCGGGTCGCCCGCCCGCTGTGGACGGCGATGAAGCGCGGCCTGCTCGGCCGCTGCCCGCATTGCGGCGAAGGCAAGCTGTTTCGCGCCTTCACCAAGACCGTCGACACATGCAGCGTCTGCGGTGAGGAACTGCATCACCACCGCGCCGACGACCTGCCTGCCTATCTCGTCATCGTCATCGTCGGTCACATCGTGCTCGGCGCTTTCATGGGCGTCGAGGCGACCTCCACCTTGTCCACATGGCAGCACATCGCCATCTGGGTGCCGCTGACCATCCTTCTGTCGGTCGCACTGCTGCAACCGGTCAAGGGTGCCGTCATCGGACTGCAATGGGCCTTCTATATGCACGGCTTCGGCGACGAACACGACGTGATCGAGCCGCATCCCGGAGCCTGAGTCGCAGCCAAGAATGCGCCCTGGCGCAACATACCGACCGTGAAAGGCCACTTTCGCTTGCCAGAAGTTTCCGCTAGGTCCTGCGCATGGACGGTATGACCAAGGCGGAAGTCGACAAGATCGAGCGGAGCATCATCGCTCATAGCGACCGGCCAATTCGGCCGCGCGACGCGGCAACCCTGATCCTGCTCGACCGCAAGGGCGATGACGTGCTGGTTCTGATGGGCCGCCGCCATGCCGGCCACGCCTTCATGCCGGGCAAGTTCGTCTTTCCCGGCGGCCGCACCGATCCGGCCGACAGCCGCATCCCGGTCGCCGCTGCATTGCACCCGGAGCAGGAAGCCAGGCTGATCGCCGGGCCGGGGCGCATAAGCGCCGCACGAGCCCGCGCCATCGCCTTGTCGGCCATCCGCGAGACCTATGAGGAAGCCGGATTGCTGATCGGCCGCAAAGGCGCTTTCGCCACCGTCAGGCCCGATTGGCAAGGTTTTGCCGAACACGGCGTGCAGCCCTCTCTGGACATGCTGCGCTTCGTCGCGCGCGCCATCACGCCGCCCAACCGGGTGCGCCGCTTCGACACGCGCTTCTTTAGCGCCTGGCGCGACGACGTCGCAGTCGAACTGCCCGGTGGCGGCCCGACCAACGAACTCGAAGAGCTGGTCTGGTTGCCGCTTGCCAAGGCCAGGGAAGCCGACATACCCGACATCACCCGAATGATCCTGGACGAGCTGCAAAAGCGCCTCGCCCATGATCCGCTGTTGCGTCCGGGCGGTCCCGTGCCCTTCTACCGGCTTGTCCGCAACCGCTTCACCCGCGAACTTCTGTAGAGTATTCAGCATCCCCATGACGGTCGATACCCAACCACAGGGCGACGAACGCGTACACTGGCTGCCGATGGTGGCGGCGATCTCGTCGATCAGCGTCGTCGGCATCGCCATCGGTCTTGGCATGCCGCTGCTCAGCGTCATCCTGGAAACACGCGGCCATTCGGCCTCGATGATCGGCCTCAACACGGCCGTCGCCGGCCTCGCCTCGATCGCCGGCGCGCCGCTGGCGACGCCACTCGCCATGCGCTTCGGCGTCGCCTGGACCATGATTGCGATGATCGCGACCGGCGCGCTTGCCTTTGTCGGCTTTCATTTCGCGCCCGATTTCTGGATGTGGTTTCCGCTGCGCATCGTGCTGCACATCGCGCTGACGGTGCTGTTCATCCTGTCTGAATTCTGGATCAGCACCTCGGCGCCGCCGCATCGGCGCGGCCTTGTGCTGGGCATTTACGCCACTGTTCTGTCGCTCGGCTTTGCCGCCGGGCCGTGGCTGTTCGCCCATCTCGGCAGTTCCGGCTTCAGGCCGTTCGGCGTCATCATCGGTCTGGTGACGCTGGCAGCCATACCCGTGCTGGCGGCGCGCAACGAGAGCCCGTCGATCGCCTCCGACGGCGAGACCAGCAATTTCCTGCGCTACATCTGGCTGGTGCCGTCGGCGACCGCAGCCGTGCTAGTGTTCGGTGCGGTGGAAACCGGCGGCTTTGCGCTGTTTCCGATCTATGGCAGCCGCATCGGCTATTCCGAGGCCGACGCAGCCCTTCTCCTGACCATGATCGGTCTTGGCAACGTGCTGCTGCAGATCCCGATCGGCATGATCAGCGACCGCGTCAGCGACCGCCGCTATCTGCTGATCGCCTGCGCCACGGTCGGTCTTGTCGGCACCGTCTTCATGCCCTTCTTCGCCCAGAACTGGCATTTGATGGCAGCACTTCTGTTTGTCTGGGGTGGCGTCGTCGCTGCCATGTACACGATCGGCCTTGCCCATCTCGGCTCGCAGCTTTCGGGCCACGAACTGGCGTCGGCCAACGCCGCCTTCGTGCTGTGCTACGGCGTCGGCATGGTGCTCGGCCCGCAAGCGATCGGCATCGGCATGGATGCGTTCGGTCCATCCGGCTTCGGCTGGTCGCTAGGCCTGTTCTTCGCCGCCTACATTGCTTTGGTCGCCGTCAGGCTGGTCCGCAAGATCCTCCTGTAGCGCGACTGCTGCCAGCCCTGCATTCGCATTGGCCGATGACAGGCTGCTGACAGAACCGTGTCAGGAGCACAGGGCTAAAAGGGTGTCCCAAAACACTTGAGGACACTTCCATGATCGACAGCGGCTTTGAAACCACATCGCTACGAATGACACTGCTTCTGCTCGTAACCTTCCAGGCCCCGGCCGCCGACGTCGACCGCATCATGGACGCGGTGGTCGCGATCGCACCGCTGGCCATGGGTAAATATGACCGCAATGCCTATCAGTCGGCGCACGGCATCGAACGCTACAGGCCGCTTGACGGTGCGGCCGCCGGCGCCGAAACGGAGCTGCGGCGGCGCCCCGGCACGGTTGAGGTTTCCTTCGAACTGCCGGACGACCAGACGCTGGCCGCCCGCGTCGTCGAGGCGATTTTCCAGGCCCATTCCTACCAGGAACCGGTGATCCGCATTCAGCCGATCCTTGCCAGCCGTTCCAAAGGGCTGGACGACCGCGCCAATCCGAATCGCTGGTGGAACACGACCGGCGACTGGAAGAAGGTTGCGGCATCGGCGACAGAAACCGCATGATTTCCGCTCACGAGTCGGCTCAGGCGGGTCGCACAGGACCTACCGGGCTTGACTTTCCGGGCGCGTTCTTTATGTGTCGCGCCAAGTTTCCCGCGTCCGGGTGTTTCCCCGTGCTCCAGCGGCCAAAACCCCACGAACAAACGGACTGATATCATGGCCAAAGCCGCAAACATCAAGATCAAGCTTCTGTCGACCGCCGACACCGGTTTCTTCTACGTGACCAGCAAGAACAGCCGTACCAAGACGGACAAGCTGTCGTTCCGCAAGTACGACCCGGTCGCTAAGAAGCACGTCGAATTCAAGGAAACCAAGATCAAGTAATCTGGGTTTTCCTTCTGCAATGCCGAAACGCCGCCCAGTGGGCGGCGTTTTTCGTTTATAGCCAATTGATGTCATTGCATCCACGCAAAGCCTCCAGCCAAAAGGATTGACCGTCGCCATGGTTGCGGCACCCTCGGTCGTGTGGGCTGGCAGGGTGTCATGAACAGGGCCCCTACGGATGTCGAAGAAGTTGAAAGCTGCAATCATTGCAGCCCTTGTTGCTCTGGCTGCTGGCTTCGCTGTCAGCAACGGGCTGATAAGCCAGCAGACGGCCGACGAGATCAAGGCCAGGACTGACCAAGTTCTGACCGAGGAGGCAGCCCAGCCTGCACCTCAGCCTGCCTCCGATAATCCCCCTGCACCTTCTACGGAACCTGCGCCGCAAGCTCCGAGCCCGCTTGCCGCGGCACAGCAGCAAGAGTCTCAACAGGCTCAATGAAAAAGCCCCCCGCACGAGCGAGCCTCTCTCGCAATCACCACACCTACGGAGTGTATCGTTTTAATACAATCGCCAATTGGTAGACTCGCACGATGGATAGGCAGTTAGTTTCAGCGTCAGGCTAAAAGGGGGAAATGCCTCGACCTGGGAGAAAACGATGTCCATTCAAAAAGGTGACTATCGAACAAACAGAGCCGACTACGCGATTGCCGCGACGCATGGCGATGTGCTCGCCGAAGACAGCGTTCGAGACGAGATTCTGGCAAGAAGAAAAAAGTCCCTGTGGCTAAAGGAGCGGCGATCAGCCAAGTCAGCTGAGAACCCAATGGACAGCTCGCCGCTGCCTAGAAGAAACCCTCGCGGTTAGACGCCACGGCCACCTTCCGCGATCGCACCATACCCGCACACCACCGATTCGCCCATATTTCCGGAGGCAGCCGCCGGTATTGACCTCTCGTATGGCGGCCCTACTTCGTGACGAAATGGCTTCCGTTCTTTTTAGAAGACGGCGGGACTAAAGTCTTGTGCGCTACACGCAAAGGTCTGAGGGGTCCTGTTCGGTTCCGGAAATGTCTGCTGGACGTTCCGTTATTTTAGTCAATCGAGATATAACCTTCCCTTCTACTTCCCACCCGACATCCGCGCCTGATGCGGCGGTTCGTATCCGCAGGTCCTGCAGTTCCGCAGATTCAGCGCCTTGTGTAGATATGCAACTGGTCGATCGCGTCCCGAGTGCCCTCAGCCCGGGCCGAGTTCCCTCAGCCGACGCGATCACCGTTTTTTGGATCGAACAAATGCAGCGACTCTGGTTCGGCCGCCAGCCGCACCACGTCGCCCGGCTTCACGCCGGCACGGCCCATGGCAAAGACGCAAAGCTGCTGGCTGGCCAGCTTGACGTAGAACTGCGTCGAAAGTCCGAGCGGCTCCACCACACCCACCTCGCCCTTCAAGGCGCCGTCATCTGCCAGCCGGATATGCTCGGGCCGCAGACCGACGGTGATGGCGTCACCGTTCGTCAGCGGCAGGCCTTCCGGCAGCCGCAGCGCCTGGCCATCGGCCAGTACAGCCTCCGGCGTAGCACCCTTGCGAACGGTCGCCGGCAGAAAATTCATGCCCGGTGAACCGATGAAACCGGCGACGAACATGTTGGCCGGCCGGTCGTAGAGATCGAGCGGCGCGCCGACTTGCTGGATCAGCCCGTCATGCATGACGACAATCCGGTCGGCCATGGTCATCGCCTCGATCTGGTCGTGCGTGACATAGACCGATGTCGTCTTCAGCTGCTGGTGCAGCGCCTTGATCTCGGCGCGCATATGGACGCGCAGCTTGGCGTCGAGGTTCGACAGCGGTTCGTCGAACAGGAAGACCTTGGGATCACGCACGATCGCACGGCCCATGGCGACGCGCTGGCGCTGGCCGCCGGACAATTGCCGCGGCAGGCGCTGCAGGAAGGTGTCGAGCCCGAGCCGCTTGGCGGCGCCGTCCACCCTCGCGTCGATCGTCGCCTTCTCCGCCTTCTTCAAGAGCAGGCTGAAACCCATGTTCTTCGACACATCCATATGCGGATAGAGCGCGTAGGACTGGAACACCATGGCTATGTCACGGTCCTTGGGTGCTACGTCATTGACCAGCCGCTCGCCGATGCGGATCTCACCGCCGGAAGCCTCCTCCAGCCCGGCGATCATGCGCAAGAGCGTGGACTTGCCGCAGCCTGACGGCCCAACTAGGACGACGAACTCGCCGTCGGCAATTTCAAGGTCGACCGCGTGCAGGACGCGGACGGCGCCATAGTCCTTGCGAACCTTTTCGAGCGTAACAGAGGCCATCGATCTATCCTTTGACGGCGCCGGCGGTCAGGCCGGTGACGAGATAGCGTTGCAGGAAGGCGAAGAAGATGCAGACCGGGATCAGCGCTAGGATGGATGCCGCCATCATCTGTCCCCAGTCGACGGCGAACTTGCCGATGAAGGTGAGCAGGCCGACCGCGAAGGTCTTCTGGTCGTCACTGGAAATCAGCATCAGCGCGAACAAAAGCTCGCTCCAGGCGGCGGTGAAGACAAAGCCGAGGGTTGCGCCCATGCCGGGCAGCGTCAGCGGCACGATCACCTTGCGCATCGCCTGCGCGCGGGTGCAGCCGTCGATCATCGCCGCCTCCTCCAGGTCCTTCGGAATGCCGTCGAAGAAGGATTGCATCAGGAAGGTGGCAAAGGCCGTGTTGAAGGCGGTGTAGATGATGATCAGCCCGGTCAGGCTGTTGATCAGTCCGATCTGACCCATCACGCGGTAGATCGGCGGAATGACCATCACCAGCGGAAAGGTCTGCGTCAGTAGCAACATCAGCGCAAGTGCTGCCTTGCCGCGAAAGGTGAAGCGCGACATGGCATAACCGGCGAGCGTGGCGATGATTGTCACCAGTGCCGCCGTCGATACCGAGACGATGACACTGTTGAGGAAATAGCGCGGGAAATCGGTAGCCTCGAGCACGGTGACGAAATTCTGCAACGTCATGTGCGACGGCCAGAAGGTGATGCCTTCGGAATAGAGAAGCCGCTCCGGCGTGACCGAGATTTTCAGCGTCCAATAGATCGGGAACAGGGCAAAGAGCACGTAAGCCGCGATTGCGGCGTAGAGGCCGATGCCGCCGAAGAAGCGCTGCGAGGTTGAACGTCCTGCGATCATCAGACGTGCCTCACCAGCGTGCGACGGATGCCGATCAGCGCGATCGCATAGGCAATGAGCAGGACCAGCAACAGCACCGCCACCGCCGAGGCATAGCCCTTGTCCAGCGATTTGAAGGCGCTGACATAGATGTAGACCGGCACCGTGTTGGTCGAGCCGGCTGGCCCGCCCTCCGTCATGACGAAGATCAGGTCGGCGAAGGTGGCGATCCAGATGGTGCGCAACATGACGGTGATGGCGATGGTTGGCGCCAGGAACGGCAGCGTCACCTTGGTGAAACGCTGCCAGGGCGAAGCGCCGTCGATGGCCGCCGCCTCATGCAGTTCCGATGGAATGGATTTCAGCGCCGCCAAAAGCGTGATGGCGAAGAAAGGAATACCGAACCAGATATTGGCGACGATCGGCCCCCACATGGCGGTTGAAGGATCGGAAAGCACATTGGTCGGCTCGGCTTTCAGACCCAATGCAAACAGCCAATGCGGCAGCGGGCCGATGATCGGATTGAACAGCCAGGCCCAGGTCAGACCCGACAGGAAGGACGGCACCGCCCAGGGCAGGAACACCAGGGCTTGTACAGCCTTGCGGCCGCGAAACGGCTTGTCGAGCAGCAGCGCCAGGCCAAGGCCGAGGAAGAACTGGAAGAAAAGGCTGGCGACCGTCCACCACAACGTGTTCACCAGCGCCTGCCCCAGCACCTGATCCGACAGCATCGCCTGATACTGGCCGAGCCCGACATATTCGGACTTGAAGGCGGAGAACTTGCGAAAGGAGTAGCTGATGCCGACGACCAGCGGCACCAAGAGCACCACGACCAGAAGGATGATCGCCGGGCTGAGATAGAGCCATGGCTCGATTGCGGCGTGGGATAGCCGCTTGCGACGCGGCTTGCCGGCGGATCGTATTTCGGACACGGCATAGGTCATTGGCTTGGAGGTAGCTCCTGGAACAGCGTCGGGGCTGGTGACAAGCGTCCTTCTCACCGTTTCACGGGGAGAAGATGCCGGCAGGCAGATGAGGGGCGGCGCGAGCCTTGAAATGCTTGGCTCCGCCCCTCTTCCGTCATTTCGTGACACCTTCTCCCCGTGAACGGGGAGAAGGGAAGAAAACTACTTCTTGTTCTTCGCCAGCCAGTCCTGCTGTTCCTTGGTCAGGAAGGCAGCCCACTGGTCGGCGACGTCCTTGGCCGTCTTCTGGCCCAGCAGCACTTCTTGGAAGTTCTTGATCGCCACCTGGTCGACGAAGTTACCGAGGTTCTCCAGATGCGTCGGCGGGGTCACCATTTCATATTTGGAACTGTCACTCAGCTCCGTGAACCAGCCCTTGAACTGCTCGGTCTTGAAATGGGGATCCTGGTCGGCGCCGTTGTGGATCGGGACGACACCGACTTCCTTGGCCCATTCCAGATTGTCCTTCGGCGACAAAAGCGTCGCCATCAGCTTCCAGGCGTCGTCCTTGTGCTGCGAATTAGCAAACATCGCCCAGCCGGCATAACCCAGCGTCGGATAGGACTTGCCGCTTGGCCCGACCGGCAATGGCGCCACCGCGAAGTCGTCGGCGCTCATCTTGTCGGCAATGCCGAGCAGCGCGTCCGGATCCTGGTTGAGCATGGCGCAGGTGCCGGAATAGAAGCCGGTGACCGTTTCGTTGAAGCCCCAGCTCACCGCATCCTTTGGCGCCAGGCCATCCTTGTACATGTCGGCCAGCATCTGCAGGCCCTTGACCGAGCCTTCGTCGTTGATGGTCGAGGTGCCGTCCTCGTTGAAGTAGCCACCCTTGCCGGCGGCGATGTTCATGAACATGTGCATGCCGTTGAAGGCACCCGGCCCGCCGCGCAGGCAATAGCCGTACTTGCCCGGGAGCGCGGAAATCTTCTTGGAATCGGCGATGAAATCATCGAGCGTCGCCGGCGGGCCATCGAGGCCGGCCTCCTTGAACAATTTCTTGTTCCAGAACAGCGCGTTCACATAGTAGCCATAGGGGATCATGAACTGGGTGTTGTTGACGGTCGAGCCGAACTGCTTGGCGCGGTCGCCGAGCGTCTTTGCGTCGTCCCATTTGGCCATATACGGGCCGAGATCCTCCAGCTGGGCATTGTTGGCATAGAGACCCATCCAGCGTTCCGGCATTTCGACGATGTCGGGCGTATCGCCGGCCTGCACCATGGTCAGGAACTTTTCAAAAGCCTGGCCCCAGGGCAGCGAGATCAGCTCGACCTTGACGCCCGGATTGGCCGTTTCGAACTCGGCAATCTGCTTCTTCAGGAATTCGGTGCGTGGCGGGCTGGTGATGACTTCGACCATTTTCAGGGTCGAATCGGCCATAGCGCTTCCGGCGGAAATCGCCAGCCCCGCAACGGTGGCAAGCATGACGGTCAGTTTTTTCATGTTCAAGACTCCCATTTTGAACCCGCTTGTTATTTTCTGGCTTTTTCGAAGGCTTGGGCGACATCAGCCCACAGGTCTTCGACACTCTCCAATCCGACATTGAAGCGGATGGTTCGGGGGCTGACGCCGAAGCGCGCCATCGAATTCAGGCCCGGCGTCTGCTCCAGCGACGCCTTGGCCGGCACGACCAGGCTTTCATGCCCGCCCCAGCTGACGCCGATGCGGAAATATTTCAGCGCATCTACGAAAACGGGGATGTCGATATCGTCCGTCACCTCGAAGGAGAACAGCCCGGCATAGCCGGCCAGCGTCGCCTTGCCTGGATGGTTCGAATAGACGGGGTGGTTGACCCGCTCGACATTGGCATGCGCCTTCAGCCGTTCGGCGATGGTCAGGCCGCTCTTCATGTGGTGCGGCAGGCGCAGCGGCAGCGTGCGCAGGCCGCGCAACAAAAGCCACGCCTCGAACGGTGATAGCTTGCCGCCGAGATAGGAATAGGTCTGCTCGTTGATGTGCTTGATATGGGCGGCCGAACCCGCCACGACGCCGGCGACGGTGTCGCTGTGGCCGCCGAGATATTTCGAGGCCGAATGCAGCACGAGGTCGACGCCATGCGTGATCGGCTTCTGGAACACTGGCGTCGCCCAGGAATTGTCGATCGTGGTGACGATGCCCTGCTCCTTGGCTAACCGCGTCAGATGCGCGATGTCCTGCAGCTCGAACATCATCGAGGTCGGGCTTTCCAGATAGAGCAGCTTGGCGCCGGGAAGTGCCGCCGCGACCGCATCCGGATCGGAGCCGTCGACATAGTCGACCTTGATGTTGAGCCGCGGCAACAGCCGCTCGAACAGCCGGTAGGCATCGCCATAGCAATTGCGCACCGCTACGATGCGCTCGCCTGCCCCAACGAAGGCAAGCACCGTGGCGCTGATCGCCGCCATGCCGCTGGAAAAGCCGCGCGCTGCCTCGGCACCTTCGAGCGCGGCGACACGCGCCTCGAACTCCATCACCGTCGGATTGTCACCACGCGAATAGATCGGCTGCCGTCGTTTGCCGGCAAAAGTGTCTGCCATCTCGGCATAATTGGCGAAGGTGAACAGCGAGGTCTGGTAGATCGGCGGCACCACCGCACCGCCGGGAAACGGTTCGTCATGCGCCAGCAGTGTCGCCGCCTCGGCAAGATAGTCGTGATCGAAACCGGATGGATGCTCGTTCATGTCTGGCTCGAAAGTTTGAGTTTGGCGGCACCGCGCTTGAGGTCGTCCTCGACGGTGGCGATCAGCTTGAGCGCCTCGTCGCGGGCGCCCTGCGGGTCACGCGCGGCGATGCATTCGTAGATGGTGCGGTGGTAGGGAAAGCTGGCGTGGCCAAAATCGCGCACGCCGAGCGGATGCTCCCAGAAGCGATGGAACAATTCGTACATGGCGGCGATGATCTGCTCGAACAACGGATTGCCCGAGGCCCGGTAGATCGCCTGGTGGAACTCCCAATCCTCTTCCGACGACATGCCGTCGCGCGTGCGGAACGCCTGCTCCATGATGTCGAGCTTGCGCGCGATTTCGGTGATATCTGCCTGGCTGGCGCGTTCGGCGCAAAGAGCTGCGGCCTCCGCTTCCAGCGCGCGGCGGATCTCCATCGTCTGCATCAGGCTGGTGAAATCATTGCCGCCCGCCAGCGTCAGCGGCATGTGCAGCATGTCTGGCGAGACGGCAACCTTGAGATAGGTGCCGCTGCCTTGCCGGCGCTCGACGAGGCCAAGCCCTTCCCAGCGAGTCAGCGCCTCGCGCACCGTGTTGCGACTGACTTTCAGCCGCTCGGCCAGAATACGCTCGGTTGGAAGCCGCTCGCCCGGCTGCAAAGCCTCGGCGCGGACAAAGCCCACCAACGCCTTCAGCACGGCGTCATCGCGCGCCGTCGTCTGAATGGGTGGCAGGCTGTTCTGGTCCACGTCACCTCCAAGTGGTCCAATGGTCCAACCAATTTCTGCATAGATGGAACCTCCTGTCAATCGGTTGTCAGGAGAACTGTCGAAGGTGGCGACGCAATGCGTTTCGGGCGCTCGTGTGAACCAGCATCGACCGTGTCTGCTAATCAGCGGCAGCGGGCGGTCCGAACCAAGTGGTCAGCGCGTCCATCAGGCCTTGTTGGGTTCCCACCCCAACCCAAGCCACATAGCCATCGGGCCGGATCAAGACGGCGTCGGTCGCGGCGACCGTCCCCAAGACCGGGAGCTTCCAGGCACCGGCGTACCCGGCGTCGATCTGCCGGACCCGATCGGCCCAGGGGGCGATGTCCAGTCTGCCGGGCTCACCGAGGTTGAGGAGCACCGGCCGCGCGTCGTGCAGCAAGGTGAAGAGCCGCAACGGCCCGTTGGCGGTGATCAGATCGAGGTCCGGCATTCGCCGCCCAAGCAGTGGGTGCCCCTCGCCGAGGTCGTAATGGACACCCAGGCCGGACATCTCCGCGGCGATCCGTTTGCGAGGCTCTTCCATGCCGAGCAACTCGGCAAAGATGTCGTTCAATGCCTTGGTGCGGGCATCCATGCGACGAAGCGCAACCTGTGCCATCGCGTTGCGCAGTACGCGGGCGGCAATCGGATGACGCTCGGCGTGATAGCTGTCCAGAAGGCTTTCCGGTGATATCTGCTTGACCACCTGGGCCAGTTTCCATCCAAGATTCACCGCGTCCTGCACGCCAATATTGAGCCCCTGTCCGCCCATCGGCGGATGCACATGCGCGGCGTCGCCGCCCAGCAGCACGCGTCTGTCGCGGTAAGAGGCAGCCTGTCGCGTCATGTCCGTGAACCGGGAGAGCCAGGTCGGGTTGTGGACCCCGTAGTCGGTGCCGTAGACGGCGACCAGCGCCTCGCTGAGATCGCGCAGCGTCGGTTCGCCTCCGATGGTCAGTTGCCTCTCGGTCAGCACGACACCGACCCGGCCGCCTTCCTCGATCTTGCCTATCGCATGGATACCGTAGGCGTCGCTGCGAAAGCCCCATGCCGGCTCCTGCACCATCTCGACCTCGGCAATCATCCAACTCATCGTAGGATCCTGCCCAGCGAACTCGATGCCCGCCGCCTTTCGGATCACGCTGCGTCCTCCGTCGCAGCCAACGAGATACCGCGTCCGCAATCGTTGGCCATCAGACAGCTCCACATCGACGCCGCCATCGTCCTGTGCGAAACCCGTAACGCCCTGTCCGCGATAGATCGGCACCTGCAACCCGCTGATCCAGTCGGCCAATATCCGCTCGATATGGTTTTGCCGCAGCGCCAGCAGATAATTGTGCCGCGTGGGAAAATCGCTGATGTCCAACCGGATCATGTGGAAGCCCACGGACGGCGATGGCTGTCCCTGCGAGAGGAAACGATCGGCGATTCCGCGCTGATCGAGCACCTCGATCGTGCGTGCGTGCAGGCCGCCTGCGCGTGAGCCAATGAGTTCCTGAGTATCGCGCCGCTCGACAATGGCGACATCGACGCCCGCCAATGCGAGCTCGCCTGCCAGCATCAATCCCGTCGGACCGCCCCCGGCGATCACCACTGCATGATCCCGACGCGATCCGTCTGCCGGCAACATCACACCCATTCTCGTCACTCCCGTTTCCGTTGGCCTGGACCGCGGTTTTACGGGAGGAGCCGGGTCTTGCCGCAAGCCCCTTGTGCGCCATATCTATGAAATGGAGGGGTACTCTTCCTCATCGTTGGCAGCCACGTGACAGCGCACGGAACGTGCCATCGCAGTCCTAAAAACGATATCCGGATTTTCACACGCAAAAAACGCAGAGTCTTCCGTGCTTTGGCACGGAGCTCTGATGCTCATTGGAAAGAAGGGGGCCGGTCGGCGTTTGGCAGCGGTACGAGGAGGCCACTATGTGCCAGCGCCGGCCGGCCGACCCCACGGACCCAGGAGATGCGGCGGACCTGAGCATCATGGGGTATTCTGGGGATCGAGCCGGCTGTCTATCCTCGTGCCGGCTTCGTCTTGGCCTGCACACTTGCGCAAGAGCTTATGAAAATCAACAGTTTCTTAACCAAGGCTCGCGAATCGCTTGGATTAAGGTAAACGGGTAACCCTGTCGGGTTGACAGGATAATCGGGTCTGGACCGGTTATGCCGCCTTGGCGACGACGCGGTTGCGGCCACCGCTCTTGGCTTCGTAGAGTGCGAGATCGGCACGCTTCATCAGCGCCGCCACCGTATCCACACCCTTCAGCACCGACGACACCCCGACGCTGACCGTGACTTCGATCGTCTTGCCGTCCTGGCCGATGGCAAAAGGCGCCTGGGCAATTTCGGCGCGAATGCGCTCGGCCACCTTCTCGGCAACCGCACCTTCGGTGTCCGGCATCACCACGACGAACTCCTCGCCGCCAAAGCGGCAGGCAAGGTCGATACCCCTGACATTCTTGCGCAGCCGTCGCGCAAATTCCCGCAACACTTCGTCGCCGCCGTCATGGCCATGCGCGTCGTTGATGGCCTTGAAGCGGTCAAGGTCGGTGATCATCACCGACAGCGGCCGGCGCCGTGCCACGGCGCGATCGAACAGCGTCTGCAGATGGCTGTCGAGATAGCGGCGGTTGTGCAGCCCGGTCAGGCCGTCGGTCACCGCCATTTCGATGGTCTGGGTGACGCTGGCGCGCAGCTGGTCGTTGTAACGCTTGCGGCGCACCTGGGTACGCAGCCGCGCCGTCAGTTCCTGCTGGTCGATCGGCCGCATCAGATAGTCGTTGATGCCGAGTTCGAGGCCGCGGATGATGCGCTCCTCCTCGCCCTCCTCCGCCAGAAGAATGATCGGCACGAAGCGGGTGCGATCCAGCGAGCGCAACTGAGAACAGAGCCTGAGCGGATCAAAATCGGCGAACGCAGTCGAGATCATCACGCATTCATAGGACGTCTCGGCGGCCTGGAAGAAGCCGGCATGCGGATCGCTGGAGACATCGAGGTCGGCGCGGTCGCGCAGCATCTTCTGGATGCGCTCGACGGATGATTTGCGCTCGTCGATCAAAAGCACTTTCGGTGTCGTGTCCTCGGACGCGAAATTGCGGCTCAAAAGCTCTTCGATGCCGATGTTGCGCGTCGTCGAGGCACGCAGCCGCAACTCATCGGTCAGTGACTTCAGGCGAACCAGGCTCTTGACGCGCGTCATCAGCTGCAGGTCGTTGACCGGCTTGGTCAGGAAATCGTCGGCGCCGGCCTCGAGCCCGCGTACGCGGTCGGAAACCTGGTCGAGCGCGGTGATCATCACCACCGGAATGTGCGATGTCGCCGGATCGCTTTTCAGCCGCCGGCAGACCTCGAAGCCGTCCATGTCAGGCATCATCACGTCGAGCAGCACGACATCGACCTTGCCATTCTCGCAGGTTTCGATCGCATCCGGCCCGTTGGTGGCGGTCAGCACCTCGAAATATTCGGCCAGCAGCCGGACTTCCAGCAGCCGCACATTGGCAGGGATGTCGTCGACGACGAGGATCCGCGCAGTCATTTCATAAGGCTCCGGCTCGGCTGAAAGGGTACATCACGCATCACCCAAATAGGATTTGATGGTTTCGATAAAACGCGGCACCGAGATCGGCTTCGAAATATAGGCCTCGCAGCCACCCTGGCGGATGCGTTCCTCGTCGCCCTTCATCGCGAAGGCGGTCACCGCAATGACCGGGATGACGTGCAGCTCGTCGTCCTCCTTCAGCCATTTGGTCACCTCCAGCCCCGACACTTCAGGCAGCTGGATATCCATCAAGATGAGATCCGGCTTGTGCAGGCGCGCCAGATCGAGCGCTTCCAGACCGTTGCGGGTGCGCACGGTCTCGTAACCGCTTGCTTCGATGAGGTCCCGAAAGAGCTTCATGTTGAGCTCGTTGTCCTCGACGATCATGACCTTCTTCGGCATCGATATCCCGTCCCGGTCGTCCTTCCGCTCGAAGGCGACCGTCATGCGCCCATGTCTAGACGCACCAAACCCTGCTTCACTTTACGGCAATATGATTGACGAAACGGAAATCCGCGGCTGGAAAACAACGCAAATTCCACCTCGTTCCTCTGCGCGTCCAAAGGGCGCGCCACGCTCTAATGGCTTGCCGCAAGCAATTCTTGCCATTACTGCGGGAGAGACTCATTCCACACACCGAAGGTAGTGATGGCAAACGCAGCGTCAATGCGTGAAGAAGCGGAATCGATTGCCGTGAAGGCCCTGGGCTTCGTCGCCTCCGATCCGGAGCTGCTGCCGCGCTTTCTGGCAATCACCGGCATAGAGGCGCATTCTATCCGCAAAGCCGCCAGCGAGCCGGGTTTTCTGGCCGGTGTCCTGCAGTTCATTCTCGCCCACGAGCCGACGCTGATGCGCTTTGCCGAGGAAACCGGCACGCCGCCGGCTGCCGTCGGCAAAGCCTTGCGGGCGCTGCCACTGGGCGACGACAACCATGAGCATTCGATATGAGCGATGACCCCGAAACCGCGCGCCAGATCGAGGAACTGGCGGCCGACGACCGGCCGCTGCTGGTGCTCGACGTCGACGACGTCGTGCTCGAATTCATCCGCCCGTTCCCGAATTTCCTCAAGGCGCGCGGCTTTGGCCTGACGCTGGCCTCCTTTCGGCTGACCGGCAACATTGCCGAGACGGCGAGCGGCCGGCTGATCGAACAGCCTGAAGTCACGGCACTCCTGGGCGATTTCTTTGACGCGCAAGCCGATTGGCAGAGCATTACCGACGGCGCAGCAGAGGCCCTGGCAGGGCTCGGCGACCGCGCGGAAATCATCTTGCTGACGGCCATGCCGCACAGACACCGCGCCGTGCGTCGCGCCCATCTCGATGCCCTCGGGCTGAGCTACCCACTTCTGACCACTGAAATGGCCAAGGGACCGGCAGTGGCCAAGCTTCGCGGCAAGGCCGCCAGGCCGGTGGTCTTCGTCGACGATCAGCCGCACAATCTGGGGTCGGTGCGCAACTCCGTCGCTGACGCGCATCTCATCCATTTGATGGCCGACAATTCGCTGCGCGCATTCCTGCCGCCGGTGACGGACGACATCGTCGTCGTCCAGGACTGGCACGAAGCCGCGCCGAAGATCGCGAGCGCGCTGGGGCTCTAAAGCCCTAGCCCCTCAAGGGTTCAGTTTCGCTCCCGCGCCGCCATTGTCGCTACCGCCACTGGCGTCTCCACCGTCATCGTCGCCGCCGTCACCATCATCCACGCTGTCGTCCACGGCCGGATCGGCGGGCTTCAGCATGACACCATTGACGGTGACCGAACCATCGGCCTTGGCGTTGACGACCCATTCCAGCCGGCCATCGGGCAGCGTCTTGCCAAAACCTTTCGCCATGAGGGCGACAGGCACATATTGCGCCACCTCCGGCTCCGACTTTGCCGCCTCCTGCAGGCCCTCGACAAGCTTGTCGAAGCCGGCGACATCGACGGTCACGCTACCTTCGGGCTTTTCGCCGGGGAACGTCATCTCGCCTTCCAGCGCGATCTCCGTGTCCTTGTTCTTCACGGTGCTGTGGCCAAGGACGACCTTCGGCGTCTTGGCCATGAAGTCGACTTTGAGCTGTTCGCCGAATTCGGCCGACAGCGGCGGATCCTGATTGAGATCAAAGGCTTCGATCGCCTTCTTCGCCATGCTGTCGAGGTCGATGTTGGCGCCGCCGAAGTTCAGGTCGATGTCGGTGGGCAGGAGCGCGACGCTCCAGCTCGGCACGAGCTGCTGCGGCACGGTCAGCCCTGACGCCTTGATGCCATAGGTGATTTTGCCATTCTGGGCGACTCCGTCGGTGCCGAACGCAGTGCTGAGTTGCGTGGCGCCGAAATTGCCGACCGGACTTTCCACCGCGAAATCCTTAAAGCCGTAGGTTCCCTCGACACGCTCCCAAAGCGGCAATGCGGCGACCAGAAGCGATTTGAGTTGCGCCTGGTTGGCCTTCAGCGTCGCCTCGTCTTCATTGGCCACGCCAAATGCCAGCAAATCGAGCAACGGCTTTGTTCGTACGCCCTTGCCGCTGGCTTCGATCGACAGTTCCGGCGACCTGACGGTGACCGGGAATTTCAACCCGCTCTCCGGATCGTCGAAGTTGATCGCTTCGACAAAGCTCGACACCTTTTGCGAGGTGGTGAAATCGACGCCGCCGGTCGCGGACTTGGTCGCGGCAATGGTCGCAGTGCCAGCCCCGGTGCTGGCCTCCATGTGCTGCTTGGCATCCTTCGATGCCATGGTCATGCCGGCCATTGAACTGGTGCCGCTGGTGAAGGCCGCCAGATTGGGATCGTAGACGCCGGAGCCCTTGCCATCCTTGATCGAAAACTGCGTGCTTTGCAGCCCCTCGGGCCCGTTGAACTCGACGGAGGCGCTTTGCGAAAAATCCATCGAGACATCCCAGGCCCCATCGCTGCGCGGCTTCACCATCAAGGCATAGGGCGCAAAATCGAGCTTCAGCAGCTTCTGGTCCGGGAATGATGCGGCAAGTGCCTTGAAATCAAACAGGATCTTGTAGGCGCCGCCTTCGAGCGAAACCTTCAGGATGCCTTTGTCGATCGCCTGCTTGCCGACATAGCGGGACAGGTCATCGGACAATTGCTTCGCACCCTGGCTGTCGACGGTCTGACCGAAAGCAGGTGCACTCAACGCAAGAAGGAACACGAATGGCAGGGCACGGTTCACGCGAATTCTCCGTTTTGGCCTTGAAGGAACGCTTCGTTCGTCTGGTATGAAATTACCACTGCAACCGCAAGGTGAGATCAACAAGGCTTCCAGTGCGAAAAGACTCGTCAAAGCACCAGCCGCATCAACGGCCGGCCCGCCTTGCGTTCCACAAGCCTCTCGAAACCAGCCTTCTCGAAAACCCGCGACGAGCCGACGAACAGGCCGATCGAGCGCGAATCGCGCGACAGGTCTATCGGGCAGGCCTCAACCAGCCGCGCGCCGTTCCGGCGGGCGAAATCGATGCCGCCTTCGACGAGGCGATGCGTGATGCCCCTGCCTCGCACCTTGCTCCGGATGAAGAAGCAGGAAATCGCCCAGACGGCCGGATCGGCGGCGTCGGCGGGATCGACCGGTGCCGACCCCCTGCCCTGATTGTTCCATTCGGGCACGTCGGCGCGCGGTCCGATCTGCATCCAGCCGACCGCCTGACCATCCTCGAATGCCAGCAAACCCGGTGGCGGACCGGCTTCGATGCGCGCCCTGATGTGGTCCTTGTTGCGTTCTCGGCTGCTCTCGCGGCGCACCGCCGGGGCCAGCCGGAAATGCGTGCACCAGCAGCCGTAGCAGGCGCCCTGCTTGCCGAACAGGTCCTCGAATTCAGCCCAAAGCTCAGGCGTAAGCGGCGCTATGGTCGTGCTCATGAGTTCTCCCCAGGCCAGCCTTGTCGCTGGCCTTGCACTGTCGTACCATTGCCTCTGTTCTCTTTATGTTCGCAGCGATGGCGGCCCCTGTCAACAATCCCGATCACGGTTTTTGCCGCGACTGCCTGACGTTTCAGCGCAGCCAGACGCGCCGCTGCGAACGCTGCGGCAGCCCCCGGCTTGCGCGTCATCCCGAGCTCTACCGGCTGCATCTGGCCCATATCGATTGCGACGCCTTTTATGCAGCGATCGAAAAGCGCGACAATCCGGCGCTCAAGGACAAGCCGCTGATCATCGGCGGCGGCAAGCGCGGCGTCGTCTCCACCGCTTGCTACATCGCGCGCATCCAGGGCGTGCGCTCGGCAATGCCGATGTTCAAGGCGCTCGAAGCCTGCCCCGAGGCGGTCGTCATCAGCCCCAACATGGAAAAATACGTGCGCGTCGGCCGCGAGGTGCGCGCCATGATGCAGGCGCTGACGCCGCTGGTCGAACCGCTCTCGATCGACGAGGCGTTTCTGGATCTCGCCGGCACCGAACGGCTGCACGGCCTGCCGCCGGCGGTGGTGCTGGCGCGCTTTGCGCTGGCGGTCGAGAAGGAGATCGGCATCACCGTTTCGGCAGGCCTGTCCTACTGCAAGTTCCTCGCCAAGATAGCCTCCGATTTCCGCAAGCCACGCGGTTTCTCGGTCATCGGCGAAGCCGAGGCAGTCGGCTTCCTGGCGGCGCAGCCGGTGACCATGATCTGGGGCGTCGGCAAAGCGTTCAACGCCACGCTTGAGCGCGACGGCATCCGCACCATCGGCCAGTTGCAACAGATGGATCGTGGCGACCTGATGCGCCGCTACGGCACGATGGGCGACCGGCTCTACCACCTTTCGCGCGGCGAGGACGTCCGCCGCGTCGATCCCGACCAGGATGCCAAGAGCGTATCGGCCGAAACCACCTTCGACACCGATATCGCGTCGCTGGACGAGCTGGTCGCGGTGCTGAGAGGGCTTTCGGAAAAGGTCTCGGCGCGGCTGAAAAAATCGGGCATTGCCGGGCGCACCGTGGTGCTGAAGCTGAAGACCCAGGATTTCAAGCTGCGCACGCGCAATCGCCAGCTCGGCGACCCGACCCGGCTCGCCGACCGCATCTTTCAGACCGGGGTGGAGCTTCTGCGCAAGGAAACCGACGGCACCAAATATCGGCTGCTCGGCATCGGCGTCAGCGACCTCTCGGACGACGACAAGGCCGACCCGCCCGATCTAGTCGACGTCCAGTCGCGCAAGCGCGCCATGGCCGAAGGCGCCATCGATGCCCTGCGCGACAAGTTCGGCCGCAAGGCGGTGGAAACCGGCTACACCTTCGGCAAGGGCCGCGATGCCCACCCGCCTGAGCCGCTTGAAGACTGATCTTCGCTAAGTACGCTGCAGATCAATCCTGCTCGTCACCACGCTCTTGCCGGTTTTCGGGTCGGTGTCGGTGACCGTCAGCCGGATGCCGTTCTCGCCTCTCTTCTCGACCGTCATCTGCGCCTTGCGGTCACCATTGACCTCCTTGGCCCAGCGGATGCCGAGATTGATCGCATTGCCCGAGCGGCTGCCGTTGAGTTGTGCCGGCCCGGTACGAGAGCCGACATAGGTGCCGCTGTATTTCGCACCTCTGACCTTCAGATTGGCACTGATGGCCCGCGACACCACGACGAGACCGCGGCAATTGCCGTCCAGCGAGAGCGAGGTTGAGGTCGCATTCGACTTGAAGCTGCAAGATACTCCAACATTCGGCACATCCGTGGTCACCTGGACAGTGCCCTTGCCGGCGAAATTGCCCTTGAACGACTGGAGAAATTTGGTCTCGTCGGCATGCGCCGCGCCTGCCCCAACCAATAGAACGCCAGCAAGCGCGACTAGCGCGAATGATCTCATCGAAGCTCTCCTTGTTGATTTTGAAAAGGCAGGACGGCCTGCAACGCACGGCTGACTATCGGGACTCAACGCCCCTTGCCGTGTCAGGTTCCGCTCGCCACATGACTGTTTTTGCGGCGTCCAGTAGCTGCGACTGGCCCAGAAGAAGGCAACGGCTAGCGATTGCGGCAGAAGCCCTGGCCTGCGACATAGCGCGGATGACACCTACCCCCTCGATTCCCAAGGCCGCGTTCTGGATGGCGCTGTCGATTGCCTCGTTCCTGGCGATGTCGGTCGCCGGCCGCGCCACGACAGCCGAGATCAACGTCTTCCAGGTGCTGGAACTGCGCTCGGTGATCGGCTTTTTCATCCTTCTGCCACTGGTGATGATGAGCGGCGGCTTTCCAGCCATGCGCACGCAGCGGCCCGTCGCCCATATCGCCCGCAACATCATCCATTATTCCGGCCAGGCGGCCTGGCTCTACGCCCTGACGCTGATCCCGCTGGCCGTACTGATCTCGATCGAATTCACCACGCCGATCTGGACGGCCATCCTGGCGGTGATTTTTCTTGGCGAGAGGCTCTCCCGGCCAAGGCTTGCAGCGATCGTGCTGGGGCTGATCGGCGTGGTGATCATCGTGCGCCCCGGTGTCGGCTCGGTCGATCCGGGACATCTCGTCGTGCTCGGCGCCGCAGTCTGCTTCGGCATCTCGGTGGTCATGGTCAAGTCGCTGACCCGGACGGACAGCGTCGTGCGCATCATCTTCTGGATGCTGATCATCCAGTCTGTGGTCGGCTTGGTTCCAGCGCTCTATGAGTGGCGCAACCCGCCGCTGGCGCTATGGCCATGGATCGTGCTGATTGCCTTCACCGGCATGTCTTCGCATTTCTGCATGGCCCGCGCGCTTGGCTATGCCGACGCGACCGTCATTTCGCCGATGGATTTCCTGCGCGTGCCGCTGTCGGCGCTGATCGGCTGGTTGCTCTATAGCGAGCAGATCGACGCCTTCACCGCCGGCGGCGCGCTGCTGATCCTGATGGGCAATCTGCTCAATCTTCAGCGCAAGCCGATAGAGCCAGCGGAAGTCGCGGCGTCGTAGCACTGCCGCCGGTCAGTTCCCGTCATCGGGTATGTTCAGGATATGGCCGCAGGCCTTGCAATGCACGGCATCCGGCTCATGCCGCTGCAAGCCGCACTGCGGACAGGGAAAGAACACCTTGGCCGGCCGGAAGATCGCCTGCGCCAGCCTGACGAACAGCGATATGCCGATGATCATGGTGACGATTGCCGTCAGCTTGCCGGCCATGCCCGGCAGCACGATGTCGCCGAAGCCGGTCGTCGTCACCGTCGCGACGGTGAAATAAAGCGCGTCGATATAGTTTTCCAGGCCGGCGCCGGTGCGGAAGAAGAAGGTATAGACGAAGCCGGTGATGACAAACAGAAACGTCAAGAGGTTGATGACCGCGTGGCTCGCCTCGCGCCAGGGCCGCAGGCCGCGCATCTCGAGATGCCGCCAGAGCGAACCGCTGCGCGACAGCGACCACAGTCGCAAAATGCGCAGAAAGGCGAGATTGGCGAAAGCCGTCGGCATCAGCAGCGTCAGCAGGATGAAGACATCGACCCACGACGTCGGCTGCTTCATCAGCCGCAGCATGTCGTTGGAAGCGAGCAGCCGCGCGGCCAGGTCTGCGGCGACGAGAGCAGCCGCCGAATAGTCGAGCCAAAGGAATGACGGCTTGTCCTGGAGAACCGGCGTCGCGATGAAGAAAGCGATGATGGTGAGGTCGATGACGACAGCCACCAGCTGGAACCGGAAAGCAGCCGGCGTGCGCCCGTGATAGAGCTTGCGCAGCCGGTCGCGCAGCCGCGCTATCGCCGAATTCTCCTGCAATCCGTCCTTGTCCGCCGCTTTCATGACGATTGCGTAGCGTCCGCAGCCAAGGCCGTCCAGTGGCTTAAGTTGCCGGATCTCTCAGCTTTGCACCACTGTGCCGTCGGGTCCGACAAGGCCCCAGGCGGTGGCCGTATCATAGAAGAACTGCTCCTTGGCAATGCGGTCACCGCGCCACTGCTGAAGCGCCACCTCTTCCAGGCGCCGGACGGTGCCGTCCTTGTCGATCCTGTCGAATGTCCAGCGGATGGCGACGTTGTCGCCGTCGACCAGAAAGATCTGGACCGGATGCGTATGCATCTTCTGGATCCGTTCCAGAACCGATTGTTCGCGTGCCATCAGCGCTTCCCTGCCGCTACGCGGAACGCCGAGGTTCTCCTGCATGGTCGCATCGTCATGGTAGAAGTCGGCGATCGCCGTGACGTGGCTGCCTTCGACCACTTCCTTGACGAAGGTTTCAACGCGTTCGCGGCTGGGCATGATGGCGCATTCCTGTCTGGCCGCGGCCGCACCGCCGAGGCTTTGATTGGGGCTGAGGTTCGAAACGGCGAGTTCATTTCGAGCGTGCTCGCTGCATGTGGTTCAAGCGACAACAACTTCAACCGCAGCTGACATCCTGGCCCCATCGGACAGGATGCCAGGCCTAGCGCGAACTCAATCCGCAATGTGCTGGCCGACATCTATCCGGTTGCCGTCCGGATCATCGTTTGCAGGCCGGCATCACCTGATTGTCAACGCACCTTAAACCAGTTCCACTTCAACCACGCCCGGCACCGCGCGCATCGCCGAGGCGATCTGTGGCGAAATCCGGTAGCGGTTGGGCAGCTCGATCTCGATTTCCCCCTCGCCTTCTTCCTTGATCAGCACGAAGCTGACCTGCCCTTCGCCCCTGACGGCCAGCTGGCCGGCCAGCGTGTTGATCGGCGCGGCGTTGCGCACGAAAATGCGCAGTGCCTTCTGGATGCGACTTGCCTCGTCCTCCAACGATTGCACCGAGTTGATGCGCAAATTGACGCCTTCCGGCCTGTCCTCGGCCGCAACGGTGATAACGACGGAGCGGCCGGCCTCGAGCAGGTCGCGATACTGCGCCAGCCCTTCCGAAAACAACACGGCTTCGTACTGGCCGGATGTATCGGAAAAGGCGATAACGCCCATCTTGTTGCCGGTGCGCGTCTTGCGCTCCTGCTTGGATGTTACCGTGCCGGCCAGACGGCCGGCGGCGGCACCGCGCTTGACGGCCGCCGAAAACTCGGCCCACGTCTGCACCCGCATCTTCTGCAGCGCCGCCTTGTACTCGTCGAGCGGGTGCGCCGAGAGATAGAAGCCGACCACCTGGAATTCACGGTGCAGCCGGTCGGCGGCGAGCCACGGGTCCGTCGCCGGCAGATTGAGTGCCTGCGACTGGGCGCCGAGCGAGGCGCCGAAGATATCGTGCTGGCCGGAAACAGCGTTCTGTTGCGCCAGCGATGCCAGCCCCATCATGCGTTCCACTCCCGCCATCATCGACGCGCGGTCGTGGCCGAAGCAGTCGAGCGCGCCGGCCATGATCAGGCTTTCGAAGACGCGCTTGCCGACTATCTTGGGATCGACCCGCTCGCAGAAATCGGCGAGGTTCTTGAACGGTTTTTCACCACGCTGGGCAACGATGTGCTCCACCGCAGCATCGCCGACGCCCTTGAGCGCGGCCAGCGAATAGTAAATGCGGTTCTCACCGACCTCGAAGGGACGAAAGCTCGATATCACCGACGGCGCCAGAACCTCTATGCCGAGACGCAACGCATCCTGGCGGAAATCGGCGAGCTTGTCGGTATTGCCCATGTCGAGCGTCATCGACGCCGCCAGGAATTCGACCGGATAGTGCGCCTTGAGATAGGCGGTCTGGTACGAAACCACCGCGTAGGCGGCGGCGTGCGATTTGTTGAAACCATAGTCGGCGAACTTGGCCAGCAGGTCGAAAATGAAGTCGGCTTGCGGCTTGCCGACGCCACGCTCGACCGCGCCGGAGACGAAGCGCTCGCGCTGCTTGTCCATCTCGGCGCGGATCTTCTTGCCCATGGCGCGGCGCAGCAGATCGGCTTCGCCGAGCGAATAGCCGGACAGCTCCTGCGCGATCTGCATCACCTGTTCCTGGTAGACGATGACGCCCTGCGTCTCCTTCACCAGATGGTCGATCTTGGGATGGATCGAGGCCATCTCCTCCTCGCCATGCTTGCGGGCGTTGTAGGTCGGGATGTTCTCCATCGGCCCTGGCCGATACAGCGCCACCAGGGCGATGATGTCCTCGATGCAGTCCGGCCGCATGCCGATCAGCGCCTTGCGCATGCCGGCACTTTCCACCTGGAACACGCCGACAACCTCGCCGCGCGACAGCATCGCATAGGTGTCGGGATCGTCGAGCGGGATCGTCGCCAGGTCGATCTCGATGCCGCGCCGGCGGATCAGCTTCACCGCCGTTTCCAGCACCGTCAGCGTCTTCAGGCCGAGGAAGTCGAACTTCACCAGACCGGCCTGCTCGACATATTTCATGTTGAACTGGGTAACCGGCATGTCCGAGCGCGGATCGCGGTACATCGGCACCAGTTCCGACAGCGGCCGGTCGCCGATGACGATGCCGGCGGCGTGCGTCGAGGCGTGGCGGTAAAGGCCTTCCAGCTTCTGCGCCATGTCGAGCAGCGTCTGGACGATCGGCTCCCTCTCGGCCTCTTCGGCAAAGCGCGGCTCGTTGGCGATGGCGTCGGCAAGTTTGACCGGATTGGCCGGATTCTGCGGCACCATCTTGGAGAGCTTGTCGACCTGGCCGTAGGGCATCTGCAGCACGCGGCCGACGTCGCGCAGCACGGCGCGGGCCTGCAGCGTCCCGAAGGTGATGATCTGGCCGACCTGGTCGCGACCGTATTTCTGCTGGACGTAGCGGATGACCTCCTCGCGGCGATCCTGGCAGAAGTCGATGTCGAAGTCGGGCATCGACACGCGGTCGGGATTGAGGAAGCGCTCGAACAGAAGCGAGAAGCGCAACGGATCGATGTCGGTGATGGTCGTCGAATAGGCGACCAGCGAGCCTGCGCCCGAACCGCGTCCCGGCCCGACCGGAATGCCCTGTGCCTTCGCCCATTTGATGAAGTCGGCAACGATCAGGAAGTAGCCGGGAAACTTCATCTTGGTGATGATGCCGAGCTCGAAATTCAACCGCTCGCGATACTGCTCGACCGTGTAGCCGGCTGTCGGGCCATGCGCGGCCAGCCGCGCGTCGAGCCCCTCATGCGCCTGGCGGGCCAGTTCGTCGGCTTCCGCCTGCACGGCTGCGTCATTGTCGGCGACATCGCCGCCGGTGAAGCGCGGCAGGATCGGGTTGCGGTTCTTCGGGTAGTAGGAGCAGCGCAGCGCGATCTCGACGGTGTTGTCGATCGCTTCCGGCAGGTCGGCGAACAGCCTGGCCATATCGGCCTGGCTGCGCAGGAAATTGTCCGGTGACAGCCGACGACGATTGTCGGCGGCAACGACCGAACCCTCAGCAATGGCGATCAGCGCGTCATGCGCGTCATAGTCGTCGCGGGCCGAGAAGAACGCCTCGTTGGTGGCGACCAGAGGCAGTTCATGGGCATAAGCCAAATCGACCGAGGATTTCTCGATCACGCGATCATAGCCGGATACCCGGTCCAGCTCGACATAGAGCCGGTCGCCGAACATCGCCTTGAGGGTCAAAAGCCGTGCCTCGGCTAGATCGCGGCGGTCTTCCTTGAGCGCAATGCCGATCGGGCCGCGCGGACCACCGCTGAGGCAGATCAGCCCGTCACAATAGCCTTGCATCATTTCGGTGGTCAGGTGCACGGCCTCGCCGGGCGGCGTTTCGAGGTAGACGCGGCTGACCAGCCTGACCAGATTGGAGTAGCCGGCTTCGGTCGCGGCAAGCAGGACGACCGGCCGCATATCGGGACCTTGCCGCCTGCGATCGCGCTGGCCATCGATGTTTTCGCCGGAAAAGGCGAGCGCAGTCTGGCAGCCGATGATTGGCTGGATGCCGTCCTTGACCGCCTTCTGCGCGAACTCAAGCGCGCCGAACAGATTGTTGGTATCGGTGACGGCAATGGCCGGGGCTTCGTCCTTGACCGCATGAGCCACCACCTTGCCGATCTGCAAGGCGCCTTCCAGCAGCGAATAGGCCGAATGCACGCGCAGATGGACGAAGGGCCGCGCCGGCGCCTCCGGCCGCGCGGCTGCTATCGCGGCTTCGCGCTTCAGGGGGTCGCGGGGAAGTTTTTCGTCGGCCACCGGGTCCTTGCTTTCAATCTGATCCGCGAATCTTGACTTGCCGCCCTAATCTAGGCTCCCGCGCTTTGACCTGCCAGCGTTCTCGGTCCCGGCGCCTTGCCCATACCCGGAAACCTCGTGGCCGCCGGCCGCCAGGCCGATCCGGGACCGGTGTGAAGCGCTTCATGGTCGACGGAGCGCGCCAATCGCACACTGCCATTGTGAAATCGTCTTTCAACAGGGAAATTCTCATGACTAGCCGTTTTGTCGGGATGATGTGCTGAACATGTGGCGCGCGCTGGCAGATATGAAACCGGTTCCAATCAGCCCCAAGCTCGTTGACGGGGGCGAAAAGTCCTGCCCGAGCGCTCGCGCCGAAGCGGGAGCGCTGCTGATCGGCGTGGTCGGGCCGGACGGCATCGTGCGGCCGATCCCGAAGCGGTTCGAAATCGACGCCGAATTCGTCGAACAGGCAAGCGAGGCCGGCGCCCCGGAAGCGCGCTTCCGCTTTGCCAGCCGTTGCGTCGAGGGCAAATGCAAGCAATGGACCGGCAATTCCTGCGGCGTCATCGAAAAGGTGCTAACCGGCATGGCCGAGCAGATGATTGCGCCGGCTGAAAACCTGCCGAGCTGCGCCATTCGCGGCTCCTGCCGCTGGCACAGCCAGCACGGCGCCGACGCCTGCCGCGCCTGCGTCTACGTCATTACAGACCAGAGCATGGTGGCCGCGCCCGCTTGACCCCGAGATCGAGGAGCGGCTGCCTGCCCGTCCTCGATTGCGGCGCAAAAAATCAGGCGAATTCCATGATCACCGCGTCAACCGCCAGGCTGTCACCCGGCCTGGCGTTGAGTTTCGAGATCACCAGATCGCGTTCGGCGCGCAGCACGTTTTCCATCTTCATCGCCTCGACCACCGCCAGCGTCTCGCCGGCCTTGACTTCCTGGCCTTCGGCAACGGAAATCGACACGACAAGGCCAGGCATCGGACAAAGCAGCAGTTTCGACGTGTCCGGCGCTATCTTTTCGGGCATCAGCCTTTCCAGCTCGGCGGTGCGCGGCAGCATGGCGCGCGCGGTCACCGATATGCCCTTCCAGGCAATGCGAAAGCCATTGGCAACCGGCCTGATCTGAGCCGTAACCTTGCGCTTGCCGACCTTGCCGCGCCAGATCAGATCGCCCGGCCGCCAGTCGGATGCAACGGTCAGCGCCTTGCCGCCCTCAATCGACAGATCGATTTCCATCGGGATGGAAATCATGCCCTCGAGGATCGACGCCAACAGATAGTCATCGCCGATCTTCACCACCCAGTCGCGCTTCAGCGCTCCCGAATGCGGCGCCAGCCGCCCGCCCAGCCGGTCGAGCCGGTCGCGGCGCAGCAGTTCCACCGCGGTCGCGATCGACGCCAGCACGGCTTTCTCATCGTTGTTCGGTACGACCGGCGCGAAGCCGTCGGGATATTCCTCTGATATGAAAGCGGTCGATATCTGCCCTTCCCGCCAGCGCGGATGCTGCATCAAGGCAGCCAGGAACGGAATGTTGTGCTCGATGCCGTCGACGACGAAGCTGTCGAGCGCTTCCGACATGGCATCGATCGCTTCCAGACGCGTCGGCGCCCAGGTGCACAACTTGGCGAGCATCGGATCGTAGAACATCGAGATTTCGGAGCCTTCGGTGACGCCGGTGTCGTTGCGGATGACGACATCGCCGAATTGTCCTTCATCCGGCGGCCGGTAGCGCGTCAGCCGGCCGATCGAGGGCAGGAAATTGCGGTACGGATCTTCGGCATAGAGCCGGCTTTCCACCGCCCAGCCGTTCAGCTTGATATCACTTTGCTTCAAGGCGAGCTTTTCGCCGGCGGCGACGCGGATCATCTGCTCGACCAGATCGATGCCGGTGACGAGCTCCGTCACCGGATGCTCGACCTGCAATCGTGTATTCATTTCAAGGAAATAAAAGTTCTTGTCCTTGTCGACGATGAATTCGACCGTGCCGACGCTCTGATAGTCGACGGCCCTGGCCAGCGCCACCGACTGCTCGCCCATGGCCTTGCGTGTCTCGGCATCAAGAAATGGCGACGGCGCCTCTTCCGCCACCTTCTGGTTGCGGCGCTGGATCGAGCATTCGCGCTCGCCGAGATAGAGCGCGTTACCATGCGCGTCGGCCAACACCTGGATCTCGATATGGCGCGGATCGACGACGAATTTCTCGATGAAGACGCGGTCGTCGCCGAACGAGCTCTTGGCTTCCGAACGGGCTCGGTCGAAGCCGTCGCGCACTTCCGACTGGCTCCAGGCGATACGCATGCCCTTGCCGCCGCCGCCGGCCGAGGCCTTGATCATCACGGGATAGCCGATCTCGCCGGCGATCTTTTCGGCATGGTCGGCATTCTCGATGACGCCGAGCCAGCCGGGTACCGTGGAAACCTTGGCGGCGTTGGCGAACTTCTTCGATTCGATCTTGTCGCCCATTGCCCTGATCGCCTTGGGCTTCGGGCCGATGAAGGTGATGCCTTCCGCTTCCAGCGCCTCACAGAAGGCCGCCCGCTCGGACAGGAACCCGTAGCCGGGATGCACAGCCTGAGCGCCTGTCTCCTTGCAGGCGGCGATGATCTTTTCAGGGATGAGATAGCTTTGCGCCGCGGGCGAAGGCCCGATATGCACCGCCTCGTCGGCCATCTCGACATGCACGGCATCGCGGTCGGCATCGGAATAGACGGCAACCGTGGCGATGCCCATCTTGCGCGCCGTTTTGATGACGCGGCAGGCGATCTCGCCACGGTTGGCGATCAGGATTTTGGTGAACATGCGGAATGTCATCCCTCGGGTCGGCCGTTCCTTTTATGGCCTGTGCTGGCGTGGTCAAGCCGGCCGGGTCAATCGCGGTCTTTCAATCGATTTGGATTAGAATTCTCCACGCTGGCCCAAGCCTGGAACCAGCTAGCTGTTGATCGCCAAGGCAAAACCTGAAAGCTTGCGCAAAAATCGCCTCTGGAGGAATTGCCTGATGAAAACCCGCGCCGCTGTCGCTGTCGCCGCCGGAAAGCCGCTGGAGATCATGGAGGTCGACGTCGACGGTCCGCGCGAGGGCGAGGTGCTGGTCGAGATCAAGGCGACCGGCATCTGCCATACCGACGAATTCACGCTGTCGGGCGCCGATCCCGAAGGCCTGTTCCCGGCCATCCTCGGCCATGAGGGCGCCGGTGTGGTGGTCGATGTCGGCAAGGGCGTCACCTCGGTCAAGAAGGGCGACCATGTCATCCCGCTCTACACGCCCGAATGCCGGCAATGCCCGTCCTGCCTGTCGCGAAAAACCAATCTGTGCACGGCGATCCGCGCCACGCAGGGCCAGGGCCTGATGCCCGACGGCTCGTCGCGCTTCTCGATCGGCAAGGACAAGATCTTCCACTATATGGGCTGCTCGACCTTCTCCAACTTCACCGTGCTGCCCGAGATCGCGCTGGCCAAGGTCAACCCGGACGCACCCTTCGACAAGATCTGCTACATCGGCTGCGGGGTGACCACTGGCATCGGTGCGGTCATCAACACTGCCAAGGTCGAGCAAGGCGCGACTGCCGTGGTCTTCGGCCTCGGTGGCATCGGCCTCAACGTTATCCAGGGCCTGAAGCTTGCCGGCGCCGACATGATCATCGGCGTCGACCTGAACAACGACAAGAAGGCCTGGGGCGAGAAATTCGGCATGACGCATTTCGTCAATCCGAAGGAGATCGACGGCGATGTCGTCCCCCACCTCGTCAACATGACCAAGCGCGGCGCCGACCAGATCGGCGGCGCCGACTACACATTCGACTGCACGGGCAGCACCAAGGTCATGCGTCAGGCGCTGGAAGCCTCGCATCGCGGCTGGGGCAAGTCGGTCGTCATCGGCGTGGCCGGCGCCGGCCAGGAAATCTCGACGCGACCGTTCCAGCTGGTTACCGGGCGCACCTGGATGGGCACCGCTTTCGGCGGCGCGCGCGGTCGCACCGATGTGCCGAAGATCGTCGACTGGTACATGGACGGCAAGATCCAGATCGACCCGATGATCACCCACACGCTGAAGCTCGAGGATATCAACAAGGGTTTTGACCTCATGCATGAGGGCAAGTCGATCCGAAGCGTCGTCGTTTACTGAGCAAGACCACAAGCCGCCGACCAACCGGCCTGCGACCTCTGTGGTTCACAACTGGGAGGAGAAAAGAATGGCGGAGAAACTGCATCCGAAAATCGACAATGGCTTGCCCAAGGAGAGCGCAAGCTTTGCCGGCGGCACGCTGGTCTGCGCCTGCACGAGCAAGCCGGTCAAGGTGAAGGTCAAGGGGCAGATCGCCCACAACCACGCCTGCGGCTGCACCAAATGCTGGAAGCCGGAAGGCGCGGTGTTCTCGGTGGTTGCCGTGGCCGGCACCGGCGACGTCACCGTCACCGAGAACGGCGACAAGCTCAAGGTGGTGGACCCCTCGGCGCTGATCCAGCGCCATGCCTGCACCGGCTGCGGCGTCCATATGCACGGACCGGTCGAGCGCGACCACCCGTTCAAGGGCCTGTCCTTCATCCATCCCGAGCGCTTCGAGGAGGACGGCTGGTCGCCGCCGGGCTTCACCGCTTTCGTCTCGTCGATCATCGAGTCCGGCGTCGATCCAAAGCGGATGGACGGCATCCGTGCGCAGTTGAAGACAATCGGACTGGAGCCCTATGACTGCCTCAACCCCGGCCTGATGGACTATATCGCGACCTGGACGGCGAAGAAGTCCGGCGCACTGCCGGCCTGACAGTCGTGAGATTTCAGGTATGGGGCCGGACAAGTTTCCGGCCCCTGCTCGTTCTGGAGAAACAATGCCCTCACCCGCCATTCTCGTCGACGCAGACGCCTGCCCGGTCAAAGCCGAGGTCGAAAAAGTCGCCGAGCGCCATGGCGTCGTCGTCACTTACGTCTCCAATGGCGGCTTGCGCCCCTCCCGCGACCCGATGATCCGCAACGTCGTGGTGTCCAAGGGCGCCGACGCCGCCGACGACTGGATTGTCGAAAACGCAAAATCCAACGACATCGTGATCACCGCGGACATTCCGCTTGCCGCCCGCGCGGTGGCACTCGGCGCGCACGTGCTTGGACCGACCGGGCGCCCCTTCACGCCGGAAACGATCGGCATGGCGGTGGCGATGCGCGATCTCAAGCAGCACTTGCGCGAGACCGGCGAAAGCAAGGGCTACAATGCCAGCTTCGCCCCGCAGGACCGTTCGCGATTTCTCGGCGAACTCGACCGCATCTTGCGGCGGGCGCTCAAATCCGCCACACCGCAATAGAAACCGAGCGCCATCCAAGGTTGGAACCGCCATGGCTGCCGAAACCCCGATGAAGCCTCCCATGCAACGCCACATGCTGTTCGCGGTATCGGCCTGCTTCGGCGTTTTGGCGCTCCTCACGGCGTTGCTGCTGCACGCCCCGCTCGCCTATTCGATCGGCGCCAACGCATTCTTTGCCGCCTACGTCATTCTTGTCGTTGCCCAGATGCCGAAATTCACCGGCAGGTATCTGAGCAAGAATGCGCGCGCCACCGACCAACCGGTGCTGGTCATCTTCGCCGTGACGCTCGTCGTTGTCGGTTTTGCCACCTTCTCGCTGTTCCAACTGATCAACCAGAAAGACAGCGCCCACCCTGTCGAACTCACCTTCGCGCTGCTGTCGATCCCACTCGGCTGGTTCACAATCCATGCCATGGCCGCGCTCCATTATGCCCATGTCTACTGGATGGACGGCGATGCGGTCGATGCCGAGACCAAGAAGAAGATCCCGGTCGGCGGACTGCTGTTCCCAGGCGACAAACGGCCGGAAGGCTGGGATTTCCTCTACTTCTCGACGGTGATCGGCATGACGGCGCAGACCGCCGACACCAACATCTCGACGACGCATATGCGTTGTGTCGTGCTGGTCCATTCGATCCTGTCGTTTTTCTTCAACACGGTCATCGTCGCAGCCGCCGTCAATCTCGCCGTCAGCTTGGGCGCTCCGTAATAAATCCGTGATCGGATGAAACATTGGTTTGGATCGCGACGTATCAGGAGGACAATGAACGCGCAGGCCACGCCGCGAGGTCGGGAGACGAGACAAGATGGAATCCGTTGCCAGAAGCCAATCCGCCGGCCCAGGCGCTTCTGCGTCGAACGACACAACGCTGATCTACCGGCAGTCGCGCTGGACCCGGCTGACGCATTGGCTCTGGGCCATCTCGCTGTTCTTCATGCTGCTGTCCGGCCTGCAGATCTTCAATGCACGTCCGCAGCTCTATATCGGCAAGCAGTCGGGCTTCGACTACAACAACACCATCTTGGCCATCGGCGCCGAGAACACCAACGCCGGGCCACGCGGCTACACCGAAATCTTTGGACATCGCTTCGACACCACTGGGGTGCTAGGCTGGTCGGGGCCGGCAGGCCAGGAGACGTCCCGCGCCTTTCCGTCCTGGGCGACGATCCCGTCCTACTATGATCTCGGCACCGCCCGCGTCATCCATTTCTTCTTTGCCTGGATACTGACCACGACCTTGATCGTCTGGCTGGTCGCCAGCACTGTGAACGGCCATCTGCGGCGCGATCTCGCGCCACGCCTCGATGATCTCAAGCGGCTGCCGCAAGACATCATCGACCACGCAAAGCTCAAATTCCACCACACGCGGGAATACAACACGCTGCAGAAGATGGCCTATGGCGGTGTGCTATTCGTGCTCTTGCCGCTGATGATCATCACCGGCCTGGCGATGTCGCCAAGCATGAATTCGGTGCTGCCGTTCCTCAACGATCTGCTCGGTGGCCGGCAGACGGCACGCACCATTCATTTCACCGTCATGGTGCTTCTGGTCGCCTTCTTCGTCGTCCATATCCTGATGATCCTGGCCGCCGGCCCGATCAACGAACTGCGGTCGATCATCACCGGCTGGTATCGCACCGATCCTCCCGCACAGGACGACAAACCCGTCGAGAGGAGTGCCTGACATGGCGAAGTTTGAGATCAGCCGCCGCAAATTCCTCACCGGTGCCAGCCTCGGCGCCTCCGGCATGATGCTGTCGGGCTGCGACGCTTTCGACAGCCAGCTGAGCATCGGCAGCGGCCTGCGCAGTTTCCTGGAAAACGCCAATGGCCTGACATACCGGGCGCAACGCCTGCTTGCCGGACGCGATACGCTGGCGCCCGAATTCACCGAGGCCGACATCCGCCAGCCGCAACGGCCGAACGGGGTCACGGCACCGGACGACGATATCTACAAAGGTCTGCTCGCCAACAACTTCGCCGACTGGCGGCTGGAGGTTACAGGCCTGGTCGAAAAACCGCTGTCGCTGAGCCGCGAGCAGCTTCAGAACATGCCGAGCCGCACCCAGATCACCCGCCATGACTGCGTCGAAGGTTGGAGCTGCATCGCCAAATGGACCGGCACGCCGCTGTCGCTGGTGCTGGACCAGGCGGTGGTCAAACCGCAGGCGCGCTATGTCATGTTCCATTGCCTCGACACGATCGACCGCAGCCTGTCGGGCGACATCAAATATTACGGCACCATCGACCTGATCGATGCCCGTCACCCGCAGACGATCCTTGCCTACGGCCTGAACGGCAAGCCGTTGCCGGTCGAGAACGGCGCGCCGCTGCGTGTCCGCGTCGAGCGCCAGCTCGGCTATAAGATGCCGAAATATCTCTACAAGATCGAACTCGTCGACGGCTTTGCCACTGTCGGCGGCGGCAGGGGCGGCTATTGGGAAGACAATGGCTACGACTGGTACGGTGGCATCTGAACCGCAGCCGCAAACGCTGCGCCTCTAAAGATGGCCAGGCCTACAGCGAGCAGCGAAACAGCTCGCCTTTTCCGGCAATCTGCTCGCCAATGCCGCCAAGCCGCAGCATATGCCAGGCAAGTGCATGGTTGCTCGAGGTGACCGGTTTCCCCAATTCCTTCTCGACCTCCTCGATGATCCGGGCAACGCGCATGCTGGTGCAGGAAACGAACACGGCCTCACAGTCGCTCGACGCACCGATCTCCAAGATGGCCTGCTTGACCGATGCCGGCGTGATGCGTGCAACGACATTGTCGTCCGCCTCGTTGAAGGAGCCCATGACCGGGATATCCATTCCTCGCGCCATCAGCGATGCACGCAGCGAGTGATTGATTTTCGCCAGGTAAGGGGTGAGCAGCGCGATCCGCGAGACGCCTAGGGCCTTCAGCGCGGCCCGTGCCGCCGTCACCGGGTTGGTCACTTGCACGCCTGGCAGCACCTCGTGAACGCGCGCGGCGACCTTGTCCTCGCCGATGACAAGCGCTCCCGAGGTGCAGGCAAAGCCGATCACATCGAACTTGACGTCGGGCAGGAGCCCGACCGTTGCCGGGATCACGGCCGACATCTTCATCAGGTTCTCCGGCGTGATCTCGACATCGCTGTAGAGCCGCGCCTCATACAGCGCGATGTCGCGTGCGGGCAGCGCATAGCGGAATTCATCCTCGATGGTCTGGTCGGTCCGCAGCACGAGCAGGCCGAGATTGGCGCGGGTGCCAATACCGTCGTCGGTCTTGAAGGGAATGTGTTCCTTGTCGAGGACAAGCGTTTCGTCGGCGCGGGTAACCGGGGCGTCCATGGTGTAGTCCCTTCCTGATGTCAATCAGAATTGTCGACAATAGAAAACGGCAACATTGCCGAAGGTGTCAAGGGCTCCGTGCGGATTTTGGAAACCGGAAACGCCTGAATTCTACGCTTAGGTGGATCACTTGTCAGTCGCCGCCCTTGCGCCGTTGACAAGGATCGGCGTCTTCCTATTGAATTGTCGACAATAGGAACGACAGCCATTGGAACGGCAATGCGCGTATTGATCTTGGGCGGGGGCGTGGTCGGGATCACCACGGCCTATCAGCTGCAAAAGGATGGCCATCAGGTCACCGTTCTCGAGCAGGCACCGCAGGTGGCCGAGGGCGCAAGCTGGGCAAATGCCGGCATGATCGCGCCCGGTCACTCTTTCGTCTGGTCATCGCCAGCCGCCCCAAAAATCCTGCTGAAGTCGCTGTTCCAGAAAGACCAGGCGCTTCGTTTCAAACTCTCCGCCGACCCGCATCTCTACTCGTGGTCGCTGCGCTTCCTGAGGGAATGCACGGCCGCAAGGGCGCGTCGCAACACGCTGCTCAAACATCGGCTTGCAGTCCATTCCCAATCGGTCCTGCAGGCGGTCGTCAGGGAGGAAGCGATCCAATACGACAGGACCTCGGCCGGCATTCTTTACTTCCATCGCAGCCGTCAGGCGCTCGACAAGGGCGTCGCCAACATGCGCCTGCTGGAGGCCGACGGCCAGGAGATCCGCATTGTCGACGCGCAGGAAATCGTTGACCGCGAGCCGGCGCTGGCTTCGTCGCGCGGCGACATTGCCGGCGGCATATTGTGTCCGACCGACGAAACCGGCGACGCCGCCAAATTTACGCGCGCACTGGCGGCCATCGTGGAAACGAGGGGCGGCAAGATCCTGACAAACACCAGGGTCGTCGGGATCGAACGCAGGAACGACGCGATCACCCGGGTCGTCACCGACAAGGGTGAGATCCTGGCCGACACCTACGTTCTGTGTTTGGGCGCGGAAAGCCCGATCCTTGCCCGCAAGATCGGCCTTGGCCTGCCGATCTACCCGATCAAGGGATATTCCCTGACCATTCCCATCGTCGACCAGGCCTTGGCTCCAAAACTTCCCGTTATCGATGAGCACAACCTCGTTGCCATCACGCCGATGGGCGATCGCATCCGCGTCACCGCCACCGCGGAATTCGCGGGCTATGATCGCAGCCACAAACCCTCCGATTTCACCTTCATGAAGCGTGTCACGCAGGACCTTTTTCCACACGGTATCGCCTATGATCGCGCCGAGATGCGGGCCTGTCTGAGACCTATGACGCCCGACAATCTGCCGATCCTCGGCCTGCGCAACATCAAAAACCTCTGGCTGAACACCGGCCACGGCCATATCGGCTGGACCATGGCGCATGGATCGGCCCGCATCGTCGCCGATCTGATCGCCGGCCGGGCTGCACCAATCGCCCTCGATGGTATCCTTCCCACACAGGCGCGGTTCGCCGAACCAAGCGCCGCAAAGGCTTGACCGACGCCATGCTCCGACCCACCAGGCAAAGCAACCAGGACAACAATGCGGCGTCGGCATCCAAGCCAATCAAGACCGGCCCGCGTGTCTATGAAGAGATCCGTCGGATGGCGATGGACTATCGCTTCAAGCCGAACGAACGCATCAACGAAGTGGCGCTTGCCGCGAGGCTGAACGTCAGCCGCAGCCCGATCCGGGAGGCCCTCCAGCGGCTGGTCACGGAGGAACTCATCACCTTCCAGACCAATCGCGGCTTCTTCTGCCGCGGCTTCGATGTCGACGAAATCGTCAATCTTTCCGATGTGCGGGCCGTGCTCGAGGACCGCTCCCTCAGGCTGGCAATCCAGCGCGCGACCAATGAGGAACTCGCCGCGCTCGTCGACTGGTGGACGCTGACCATGGCGCGAGCCGACTCATTTTCCAGCACTGAGCTGACCGCCAGGGACGAGGAATTTCACATCCGCATCGCCAGGCTGTCAGGCAATCCCGAACTGGCGCGCATGCTCGAAGGCATCAACACGCGCATCCATTTCGTTCGCAAGATCGAAGTGGAGAAGCACCGGCGACTGTCGACGACTTACACCGAACACAGCGAGATCGCCCGGGCCATGGTCGCCCGCGATGCCGACAGCGCCGCCAGGCTCATGCATGACCACATCGCCATCAGTGTCGCCGATGCCATGTCGACCGTTCGGGAAGGCCTCGCCCGGATATACATCGATGTAGGCCAGATCTGATCAGGCAACCTTTGCCGGTCAGGCGACCTTGTCGAGCAGCGGCCTCAGCGCCGGGTGGATTTCCGGCGAGGCGTGCTTGATCAGCGTCAGCAGCGCGCGTTCGTTCTCGTACAGAGGCCGGTCCGCGCCGATATGCTCGATCAGCCAGCCGGCTTCGCCGGCATCGATCGTCTCGGCGCGGCGGGCCAGGGCCTCGGCCGCCCTGTTCTTGGCTTCCCACTCGGCCTCGATGTCGCCTGGAGACCGATAGGCTTCCATGATGCCGGCAAGACCGCCGGAGATCATGCGGCTGAAGAAACCGCCGATTTCCGGATCGGCGTGTTCGAGGAAGACATCACGGCGCAGCGCCACATCGCGCGTCGGCGCTTCATAGCCGGCCGAGCACATGACGAAATTGGCGATCGCCTTGACGAACAGGTCGTTCCAGGACGGATCGTTGTGTCCTTGAGCGGTCCGCTCATTGATCCTGACCAGCACTTCGGCCTCGGCGCGGGTGATGGCGATGTTGCCGTCGCCGCCATGGGCATGGAGGATCCGGCGCAGCAGCTCGACCTCGGCCTTGGCGATCAAACCGGGAACCAGTGCGCCGCCGAGCATCAGCGGCCCCTTGCCGTCGATAACGGCATGCGCCACCTGCTCCAGCGCATAGACGCAAAGCTGACCCGGCGACGATCTCGCCTCTTCCAGCACATGGACCAGCAATTCGAGTTCGGTCCGGCTGTCGACCATGCCGTCACGCGAGATCGTACGGATCAGCCAGTCGGCATTGTCCTGCGAGATATAGCCCGACGGCTTTTCCTGGTGGACGATGTAGTCGGTGACCGCCTCGATGAAGAAGGGCGGCCATTCCTGGCATTTGTCCTTGGCCGTGGCGTCGAGCGCGAACAGCGCCTCGGCCTCGCCGCGCGTCACCACGCCATCGCCGAACACCTCATGGCGCAGCATAGCCACATCCTCCGCGGCGATGCTGCTTTTCGAGGTCAGCCCGGCCACCGGCGCACTCATGATCAATTCGCCCATTTGTCGTCCCCGTCCGCCGCCGGCAATACCAGCCCCAAAGCGTCATGCCTGCCACCATATCAGCAGTGTCTTGAAAAACCGGCAAACGGCGTGGTTAGCGAAGACTTGTCGGCCAATGCATGCCGCCCAAAAGTGTGCGGCGGTTTTGGGGGAACGACATGCATCAAAACAAAGAGCTAAAGTGCGTCGCCTGACTCCGTTTCAGCGCGACGCGCTTTAGATGTCGCTGACAGGTGACAAGCCGTCGCGCACAAGCTATGGATGGCGCGTCGAGGACTCAGGGTCTGAGTCCTACCTGTTTGCGGGAGAGAGCAGCGAAAGCTGCCGCCGAAGGGGAAATCGCCCGAAATCTCTCAGGCAAAAGAACCGTAGACGGGAAAGACACTCTGGAAAGTCGGGGCTTGCCCCCGCGCCGAAGGTGTAAGCGCCGCTGACAGAGTTCCGGCAGCGCGAGTCTCTCAGGCTTCAGACAGAGGGGCACGGACTGGTCGCCATTCGCGACCGATTGCGTGCGACTCTGGAGACGACATGACGGGCGACACAAAACACCTCCCCCTAGAAGATATCCACATGGCCGCCGGTGCGCGCTTTGGCGCCTTTGCCGGCTGGTCGATGCCGCTGACCTATCCGGCCGGCGTCATGAAGGAACATCTTCACACCCGCGAACGGGCAGGCCTGTTCGACATCTCGCATATGAAACTGTTCGAGGTCAGCGGACCGGAGGCGGTTGCGCTGCTCAACCGTGCTTGCCCGCTGGACGCCGGCGCGCTCGAGATTTCGCAGTCCAAATTGTCCTTCTTCCTGAATGAGGCAGGCGGCATTCTGGACGATCTGATCGTCACCAGGCTTGGCGATATCAGATTCATGGTGGTCGCCAATGCCGGCAACGCCGTGGCCGACGAAAAGCATTTGCGTGCGCTTGCCGCGGATTTCGACGCCAAGGTCGAGCCGCTCGACCGCGTCTTTCTCGCCATCCAGGGTCCAGAGGCCTGGGCTGCTCTTTCCCGCGCCGGCATCGAGACCGGCTCGCTGCTGTTCATGCACGGTGTGGAACCGCGGAAGACCTGGTTCATGAGCCGCTCAGGCTATACCGGCGAGGACGGTTTCGAGATCGGGCTGCCGGAGGCCGATGCGCGTGACCTCGTTGCGAAGCTGCTCGACGACGAGCGCGTGCTGTGGATCGGTCTGGCCGCCCGCGACAGCCTGCGGCTGGAGTCCGGGCTCTGCCTTCATGGTCAGGACATCACGCCGGAGACCGACCCGGCCAGTGCCGCGCTGATGTGGGCGATCCCGAAGGAGGTCCGTGCTTCTGGCGCTTTCATCGGCGCCGATGCGCTCCGCGCCGCCGTGGAACGAGGACCCGCGCAAAAGCGAGTTGGGCTTAAACCGGAAGGCCGCCAGCCGGTGCGCGGCGGTGCCGCGCTCTTTGACGCCGACGGCAAGCCCGCTGGCCATGTCACATCGGGCGGCTTCGGCCCCTCGGCCGGCCATCCGGTCGCCATGGGCTATGTCGCGGCATCGCTGGCCAAGCCGGGAACACGGGTCTTCGCCGATGTTCGCGGCACGAAAATCCCAGTCGATATCAGCTCCCTGCCCTTCACTCCGCATCGCTACCGCAAAGGATGATTTCCATGGCAACGACCTATTTCACAACCGATCACGAATGGCTCCGCGTCGAGGGCGGCATCGCCACCGTCGGCATCACCGACTACGCGCAGGAACAACTCGGCGATCTCGTCTTCGTCGAATTGCCGGAGACCGGAAAGAAATTGACCAAGGGCGACACCGCCGTCGTGGTCGAATCCGTCAAGGCGGCTTCCGACGTCTACGCGCCGGTCGATGGTGAGATCACCGAAGCCAACGGCACACTGTCGTCGGACCCGTCACTGGTCAATTCGGCGGCAACCGGCGCCGGCTGGTTGTGGAAGATGAAGCTTGCCGACGAAAGCCAACTCGCGGGCCTCATGGATGAGGCCGCCTACAAAGCCCATATCGGCTGATATCAGGACGTATTGACATGACCGCAGCACTCACTCCCTTCTCGGCCCGCCATATCGGTCCGAGCGTCAACGATGTCAGAGCCATGCTTGCCGTGATCGGCGTTCCGTCCGTCGAGACGCTGATCAGCCAGGCCGTGCCGCAGTCGATCCGCCTCGACTTGCCGCTGGCCCTGCCCGCACCGGCCAGCGAAGCGGAAGCGCTGGCCGAATTGGCGGCGACCATGGCCAAGAATATGGTGCTGAAGAGCTTCATCGGCGCCGGCTATCATGGCGTCCATGTGCCGCCGGTGATCCAGCGCAATTTGTTCGAGAACCCGGCCTGGTACACCGCCTACACGCCCTATCAGGCCGAGATCAGCCAGGGCCGTCTCGAAATGCTGTTCAACTTCCAGACGCTGGTCACTGAACTGACCGGCCTGCCGGTGGCATCGGCCTCCTTGCTCGATGAAGCGACCGCCGTCGCCGAAGCCGTCGGCATTGCGCTGCGCCACCACCGCGACAAGCGCACCAAGGTGGCGCTGGCCGGCACGCCGCACCCGCAGACGCTGGATGTCGTGCGCACCCGCGCCGAGCCGCTCGGCATCGAGATCGACGGCGAGACGATCGACGACAACACCGCCGCTTTGCTCGTCTCCTGGCCGGATACGTTGGGCGTCTATGGCGACCACAAGGCGGCGATCGACAAGGCTCGGGCGACCGGTGCCATCGTCGTCTTCATCGCCGACCCGCTCGGCCTGACCTTGACCGATGCGCCGGCAAAACTTGGCGCCGACATTGCCGTCGGCCCAATGCAGCGTTTTGGCGTGCCGATGGGCTTTGGCGGGCCGCACGCCGCCTATTGCGCCGTCTCCGACAAGTTGACGCGACTGATGCCCGGCCGTCTGGTCGGCCAATCCACCGATAGCAAGGGCCGGCCCGGCTACCGGCTTGCCTTGCAGACCCGCGAACAGCATATCCGCCGCGACAAGGCGACCTCCAACATCTGCACCGCGCAGGCGCTGCTCGCCAACATGGCGACCGCCTATGCCATCTGGCACGGCCCCGCCGGGCTGCAGGCGATTGCCGGGCGCATCCATGCGCTGGCCAATCGTCTGGCAAGCGGCCTCGAGGCGGCAGGCGTATCGGTAATCGGTGCCAGCCGTTTCGACGGGGTGACAGTGGAGACCAAGGGCAAGGCGGCGCAGATCGCCGCTGCGGCTGAAAAGACCGGTCGCCTGCTGCGCGTCATCGATGCGGACCATGTCGGCATCAGCTTCGACGAGACCTCGACGTATGCCGATCTCGATGCGATCGCGGCCCTGTTCGGTGCCAAGGCTGGTTCCTCAGCCGGCAGCACAGTGCCCGGCAAGCCGCGCGGCAAGGAGTTCCTGACCCAACCTGTGTTCCATGAGAACAAGTCGGAAACCGACATGATGCGCTTGCTGCGCCGGCTGGCCGACAAGGATCTGGCGCTCGACCGCAGCATGATCCCGCTGGGATCCTGCACCATGAAGCTCAACGCCGCGGCGGAAATGATGCCGGTAAGCTGGCCTGAAATCGCCAATTTGCATCCCTTCGCGCCGGCAAGCCATTCGGCCGGCTATCGTGCCATGATCGACGAGTTGGAAGGATGGCTGTCGGAGATCACCGGCTTCGATGCGGTCAGCTTGCAGCCCAATGCCGGCAGCCAGGGCGAGTATGCCGGCCTGCTCGCCATCCGCGCGTATCATCGCTCGCGCGGCGAAGGCCATCGCACCGTCTGCCTGATCCCTTCCTCCGCGCATGGCACCAATCCGGCGAGTGCGGCGATGGCCGGCATGAGCGTCGTCGTCGTGCGCTGCCTGGAGGACGGCAATATCGACATGGACGATATGAGAGCCAAGGCCAACGAGCATTCCAAAAATCTCGCGGCGCTGATGTTCACCTACCCCTCGACGCATGGCGTCTACGAGGAAGGTGCGCGCCACCTCTGCGCCCTCATCCACGAGCATAGCGGCCAGGTCTATTTCGATGGCGCCAACCTCAACGCCCTGGTCGCCTTGGCGCGACCCGCCGATATCGGCGCCGACGTCTGTCATATGAACCTGCACAAAACTTTCTGCATTCCCCATGGCGGCGGTGGCCCGGGCATCGGCCCGATCGGCGTCAAGGCGCATCTGCAGCCCTATCTGCCGGGACATGTCACCGAAGGTTCGGCGCACGCCGTGTCGGCCGCACCATTCGGCAGCGCCTCGATCCTGCCTATCACCTGGATGTATATCCGCATGATGGGCGCGGCCGGACTGAAGCAGGCGACGGAGACCGCCATCATCTCGGCCAACTACGTAGCGACACGGCTCGCGCCGCACTTCCCGCTTCTCTACAAGGGTAGGCACGATCGCATCGCGCATGAATGCATCCTCGACACCCGCGTGCTCAAGGACAGCGCCGGCATCAGCGTCGACGACGTCGCCAAGCGTCTGATCGACTACGGCTTCCACGCGCCGACCATGTCCTTCCCGGTCGCCGGCACGCTGATGGTGGAGCCGACCGAATCCGAGCCCAAGCGGGAACTCGACCGCTTCTGCGAGGCGATGATCGCCATCGCAGGCGAGGCAGCGAAAGTCGCCAGGGGCGAATGGCCTTTGGCCGACAATCCGCTGGTCAACGCGCCGCACACCGCCGCCGAGGTGCTGGCCGCCCAGTGGACCCATCCCTACTCGCGCCTGGAGGCGGCCTATCCCGCCGGCGACGCCGACACGGCAGCCAAGTACTGGCCGCCGGTGTCACGCATCGACAATGTTGCCGGCGACCGCAACCTGGTCTGCTCGTGCCCGCCCCTGTCGGACTATCTGGGTGCAGCGGAATAATTAAGCGGAGCGCAAGGCCGGCTTGACCGGGTCGGCCTTGTCTAGTGCCGTCCGACCGATGACGCAATTTCGACCGGCGCGCTTGGCGGCGTAGAGCGCCGCGTCGGCCTCGGCAAGCACGTCATCGAGGGTGCGGCCGCTTGCCTCGCCAAAGCCGATGCCGCCGCTGACCGTACTGCGCAACTTGCCGAGTTGGGTGGCGACGATCTCGGTGCCGAAGGCCACACAGATCTTGCTGGCGAGATCATGGGCCTTCTCTTCCGTCATTCGCGACATGACGACGGCGAATTCCTCGCCGCCCAGGCGAAAGGCGTCGACGCCGGTCCTGGCATATTTCTTGATCACCGCGGCGAAGCGGCACAAGACCTGGTCTCCGACCGGATGACCATAGACATCGTTCGTCCGCTTGAAGTGGTCGAGGTCGAACATGACGACGGACATGAACGGACCGAAACTCCGCTCACCGTAGAGCGACGTCAACGCCCGGCGGTTCATCAACCCCGTCAGCGGGTCGGTCATGGTCTCGGCCTTCAGCTCGATCTGCGCCTGCAGATGGTGGAGGGAGAGCGTCAATGCGCCGAGCCCGGTCATGCAGGCCACCGCCACAACGGAATTCAGTCGTTCGGCCCAGTTGTCGGGCGCGGTCGCGAGCGTCCATTGCCCCTTGGTCAGCAGAACCATGCCGCAGAGCGCAAACGACACCGCGCAGGTGCCGCTCAGAAACGAAACCACCAGCAGGATGCGGCGATCATGGCTGCCGTTGATCCAGAACATGGCGCCGATCGCCGACAGCAGCGCCGTCACCGTGGTGTAGGTGATGATGAAGCCGACGCCATCAAGGCCCAGAAGGGTCACGGCGGCACAGATAGCCATGGCGGCAAGCGCCGGTGCAACGGCACGTCTGTAGCCGTGCACGCCCAGATATTGCATGGCCGACACGCAGAGGATCAGGAACCCTAGAGTGAGCAACGCAAGCACGATCTGACAGAGCAGCGGATCGGGATCCTTGGTGTATCGCCAGAACAGGATCACATGCGCGACGAGCACCAGAATGCCGCACGCCACCGTTAGCACGAAGCCTGCCTTGGGCGCGGTGAACCAGATCGCAAACATGGTGACGCTGAGGCAGATGCCCGACAGCGCGGCTGCGAGCAGGAGCGAACTGAAGTCCAGCATATCGGGCAAGGGCCTCTCGAGCGTCGGCGGTTACGCCGCATTCTAGGTCAGCTGCAGCCCTCAGACGTGGTTTTCAGCCGATCTTTCGACGCAACCTGCCGATAGGGTTTACAAAGCGTCGATGCCTTATGTCCCGAAACCGGACCTGGGACGCAACGACCGGATCAACCCTTGTTCAAGAGAGCGAGGTTGGCGTTGACGACAGTGGGATCGGCCATGCCGGCCTTCGCTTCGAGCAGCAGCGCCTTGGCCTTCTTGCGATTGCCGCGCAGCAGTTGCGAATAGCCCATGTTGTTGACGATCTGCGGCTTGCGGCCGGCGACTTTCAAAAGCTGGCCATAGGCACGGTCGGCGAAGTCGAAGCGGCCGAGCTCATCATAGGACGCAGCGAGCCCCATCCAGGCCTCGGCATTGTCGGCCTTCAACTCGACGGCCTTGCGAAAGTGCTTTTCGGCGAGGCCGTAATTGGCGTCGCGAAACTGCGCCTTGCCTTGCGCCAGATCGGAGGTGTCGATGCCTTTTGCCGCCGGTTGGATAGCGGTGGTCTTGGTCGTGTCGACGCCACCCGTCGTACAGCCAGACATCATCAAGACGGCCGCCAGCGCGGCCATTGCCGTGAACTTACTGTGACGCATGCCCCTGCCTCATCGCCCGATTTGCCGGGTCGTTCTTCAGGAAACACATTACATGAGCGGCGATTAAACTTCGGTGCCGAAACGCCGCTAAAATTTGGTTTCGGGCACACCAGCCATTAACCACCAGGCACAAGACGAAGACTTATTCCCGAGCGAACCCCTGCAGCAAGGGCGTGAGCGGCCTTTTCACGGTCCCATGACCTTGAGCGCTTCCGGAACCGGGTAGCGGCTGCCGTCATAGCGCAGCCGGTAGGTCCGGTTGATCGGCTTGCCGGGATGGGGTTGGCACTCGCCATCCTTATCGGGAGACGGGTTGTCCGTATCCGTCCGCTCGGCCACCGAGATATCGTGATAGCCGCGATGGCTCACCGGGCTCATCGCCAGGCTGACCTGGCTCGAATGGAAGGATCCCGCACAATTGGCATCGCCTTCGCCGCCATTGCCGGCCACGACGAGGCCATCGAGAACCAGCCGCAAGGTATCGCCAGCGAGGGCATAGAGCCGCAGGTCGGTTTCGCTGAAGGGGTTGGCCTGCGAATGGTTTGCGATTTCGATGCGCAGGCCGAAGGCGGAGACCTCGGGCGCCAGCCTATAGCGGCCGGTATCGAGGTCGATCTTGCGGATGGCTAGGGCATCATCGGTGATTAGCCCTGGCTGGAGCAGGCGCTGGCGCACCTGCAGGCTGTTCCTGTCGACGACCAGAAGCTCGATATCTCCGACATGTCCGTCGTCGCTGGATTGGGCGCTGTCGGTCAGCGGCACTGCGACCAGCAGCAGGTCGTCATGGGCGGGCCATATCCTGCAGACCAGGACAAATGGCGAATCGGCATCCGCCAGGGCGATGCTGATATGGGGTTCAAGCGTGAACGAGGCGCCGTCGGCGCTCTTTCGAGCCTTGGGATAGGCCTGCTGCACCAAGGCGGCAGCATCGCCGCAATCGCCCGCCGCGGCCCAGGCGGGCGACAAACTGACCGCTGCGAGGCCAAGGAAGAGGGTGCGCAACAGCATTCGCATGGGCTTCTCACGTCGCAGGGGCAGAGTGCAGGCAGAACAATGGGTTGTCAGCCCCTCGATGGGGCTTTCGTGGGGCGCTCGCTAGTGCGCCGTCATTTTGACGATGACTGGAATCGCCGCAATCATCAACACCACCGGCAGGATGCACACCACCACCGGCACCGACATCTTGGCCGGCAGGGCGTGCGCCTTTTCCTCGGCCAGCGACATGCGCTTGTGGCGCATATCGTCGGAAAAGACGCGCAGCGCTCCTGACAGGCTGGTGCCGAGTTCCTTGGACTGTTGCAGCAGCGTGGCGAAGGAACGCACCTCGTCCAGGCTGAGGCGGTCGGCGAGCGCCTTCAGCGCATCGTCAAGGCTGCGCCCTGCCCTCAGCTCCAGCGACACCAGCTGCAGGTTCTGGCTGAGCGCGGGGTAAGTCTTGGCGAGTTCCTTCGAGACGCGCTCGATGCCGGCCTCCATGCTCATGCCGGCATCCGAGCAGACGATCATCAGGTCCATGAAATCGGGAAAGCCGTTGCGGTACTCACGCCTGCGTTCCCGCACTTTCTGGCTCAGCACGAGGCCGGGCAGGAAATAGCCGGCCGCTCCCGACAGGATGACGAATGTCCAGCGGCTGGCCATCGTCGCGTCCGGGCTGGCCATCCACCGGTTGAGCACAAACACGCCGATTGCCGTGCCGATCATCGCGGTGAAGCGGATCAGGAAGAACATGCCGACAGCGCGCGGCTCCATATATCCTGCCTGGATGAGCTTCATGCGCAGCCGGGCGACATTTTCCGGATCGCTCCTGGCGTAGAATTCCTGCGCCCGCTTCACCGCCTTCTCGCGCACGACGCCGGTATTCTTCTTCTGCACCGGCTCGGGCTTTGCGGCCACGGGACCGTTGTCGACCCTGAGCCGGCGCATTACCTCATTGCGATCGCCCTTCGCCGCCATCATAGGCCATGCAACAGCGGCAGCGCCCGCGGCCAGCAGCAGGATGGCCACCGGCATCAACGAGGTCGGGGCGAGCGAGGCGAGGAATTCGATGAAGCCCTGCATGTCAGAACTTGAAATTCGACATCTTGAACATCATAAAATTGCCCAGCATCAGCCAGGTGATCGACCCACCAAGCAGGTACCAGGTCTTCGGCTCACCCCAGACGTCGCGGTAAAAGCTCGGCATCAGCGCCATGATGGCGGCAAACAGCAAGGCCGGCACCGCCGTCAGGATGTAGGCCGACATTCGGCCTTCTGTCGCAATGGCGCGCACCTTGCGGCGCAGCTTGCCACGCTCGCGGATTGTCGTCGCCAGGCCGTCGAGGATCTCGCGCAGATTGCCGCCCGAACTGGTCTGAATCGAGACGGCGGTGACGAACAGCGGCAGATCCTCCTGTCCGACCCGGTCGAACAGCGAGTTCAGCGCCGAAACCAGATCGGAGCCATAGGTCACTTCGTCGGCGATGACGCCGAACTCGGTGCCGATCGGGTCCGGCATCTCGCGCGCGACCATGGCGATCGCCACCGGCACTGGGTGGCCGGCCTTCAGGCCACGCGTGATCAGTTCCAGTGCCTCCGGCAGCTGCATGCCGAACCGCTTCAGCCGGCGCTTGCGCTTGAAACGCAACGTCAGCACCGGCAGCACCGGCACAAGCACCAGAAACAGGACAAGTCCCATCAGCGGTGGCAAGCCGTACCAGATGGCGACCAGACCAGCGGCGAATGCGACACCGCAGGTGATCATCAGGAATTTCGACAGCGGCATGATCATGCCCGACTGGGTTCGCAGAGCGCGGAACCGGTCCGGCGAAAACAGCGGCGTGCCAGCGTCAAGGCCCCGCTCCTTGCGCAATTGGACGAGCACCTGCTCCTGGCTGATCTTGTGTTCCTGCAGCTTCATGCGCCGGTTGATGGCGGTGCGCTTGTCGCTGCGGCCGGCATAAAGCAGGTAGCAGGCCTCGGCGATCAGGATGCCGGTAAGGGCAGCCGCGGCATAGACGACGTAGATCGCGCTGAGCCCGTCGAACACTTCGCTACTCCTGCGGCCGACCGGGTTCGAAATATCGTCCGGGGAACTCGATGCCCATGGCGCGCAGATCCTCGAGGAACCGCGGCCGGATGCCGGTCGCCTCGTAGTAGCCGAGGATCTTGCCGTCGGCCTCCATGCCGGTACGCACGAAGCGGAAGATCTCCTGCATCTGGATGACATCGCCTTCCATGCCGGTCACCTCGGCGACGCTGGTCACCTTGCGCTTACCGTCGGACAGGCGCGTCAGCTGGACGATCAGGTCGAGCGCGCTGGCGATCTGACTGCGGATCGACTGCACCGTCATCGGCATGCCGGTCATGCCAAGCATCTGCTCAAGCCGCGAGATGGCGTCGCGCGGCGTGTTGGCATGGATGGTCGCCATCGACCCTTCGTGACCGGTATTCATCGCCTGCAGCATGTCGAATGCTTCCTCACCGCGGCACTCGCCGAGGATGACGCGGTCGGGGCGCATACGCAGCGCGTTCTTGACCAGGTCGCGCTGCTTCAGCTCGCCATGGCCTTCGATGTTGGCCGGACGTGTTTCCATGCGCGCAACATGCGGCTGCTGCAATTGCAGCTCGGCCGCGTCCTCGATGGTGATCAGCCGCTCATCTTCCGGGATGAAGGCCGACAGCGCATTGAGCATGGTCGTCTTGCCGGTACCGGTACCGCCCGAAATGATCGTCGTCTTGCGGGCATGCACGGCCGCCGCCAGCACTTCGGCCATGTTCTGGGTGATGGCACCGAATTCGACCAGTTTGTGCAGGCCGAGCTTATTCTTGGAGAACTTGCGGATCGACACCAGTGGTCCATCGACCGCAACCGGACGGATGGCCGCGTTGAAACGCGAGCCGTCCAGCATGCGAGCATCGACCATCGGCTGCGATTCGTCGACGCGACGGCCGACCGCGGCAACGATCTTGTTAACGATGCGCAAGAGATGCGCCTCGTCCTTGAACGGAATATGGACCGGCTGCAGCTTGCCCTTCTTTTCGACAAAGCAGTTCAGGTGGCCGTTGATCAGGATGTCGTTTATGTCGGGGTCCTTGAGCAGCGGCTCGAGCGGGCCGAGGCCGACCATCTCGTCGACGATGTCGTCGACCAGCGCATCAAGTTCGACGGTGTTGATCGCCATCCGCTCCTGCTTGGTCTTTTCCGACACGAAATCATGCACTTGCCGGCGCATCTCATCCTTGGGCAAACGCTCCAGCGCGACGAGATTGATCTCCTCGAGCAGCAGCCGGTGGATGCGCACGCGCGCATCGAGCACCTTGTTGGCATTCTTTGCCGGTGCTGCTTCCGGCTTTACCGGCAAAGCCTTTCGGCTCGTCGGAATGACGACGGCATGATGGGCGACCGGCATTGGCTCGGCAGTCCGCTGCGGACGCGCATCGCGGTTCTGCAAGGTGGAGAAGCGGCTGGTCATCCGGCTTTCCTCTTCAGCAATCCACGGCCCATGCCAAACAGCGAGCGTGATTTCGCTCGGGTTGGGACCGCTTCCTCCGGCAGGATGATCTTCTTCAGATCATTAATGACATTGGCGTTCGGATCGATCTCGTGCAGCGGCACACCGCGATCGACCGCCTCACGCACCAGCCTGTAGTTGTTGGCGATGCCGCCGACGAAATGCTCGCCGAGAATTTCCTGGACGTCCGCCTGCTTGATCCCGTTGTCGAACATCTTCTGTTCGAAGCGGTTGACGATGACGTTCGGCTTCACCTCCTTGCCGGCGGTCTCGTAGACCGCCTGGATCAGCCGCTGCGTATGGCGCAGGCACGGCACCGTCATCTCCGCGACGATGTAGAGCTTGTTGGAACCGAGCAGCACCGTCTCCGTCCATGGAAACCAGGTGCGCGGCATGTCGATGACGACATTGTCGAAATAGGCCGAAACCAGGTCCAGCATGCGCACCACGACATCGGTCTTGAACGAGCGCATTTCCGACGGATGCGTCGGTGCCGCCAGCACGCAAAGTCCGCTGGCGTGCTTGGACAGCATCACATCGAGCAGTTGGCGATCGAGGCGCTCGGGCTGGTTCTCGATCTCGGTGATGTCGAAGCGCGGTTCGAGGTCGAGATATTCGGCACAGGCGCCCTGCTGGAAATTAAGGTCGACGACGCAGGTCGAGGCGCCGCGCGTCACCGAATGATGCAGCTGGAAGGCGGTTTGCAGTGCCAGCGTCGTGGTGCCGACGCCGCCCGCGGCCGGCATGAAGGTGTAGATCTGCGACTCGGTGTTTTCCTCGCGCCCGGGTCCTTGCAGCGCTCGCACCACGGAGCGCACGAGATCGGCGGTGGTGATCGGCTTGACCAGGAAATCCGCGACCTTGAGCTGCACGAGAATGCGCACCGCGGCCGCGTTGAACTCCTGCGTGACGACGACAACCGGCACCTTGTCCTCGAGCCGGCGCATGACGCGCTGCAGCGACTCGACCTCCTCCAGTCTTGCCGCATCCATGTCGACGATGATGGCGCCGAAGTCGGCTTCCTGGATCTCGCCGCGCAGCTCCGTGACACTCTTCTCCACTGTCGAGAGCTGGATGATCTCGGAGGCGGCGAATGCGGTCCGCGTGTCCTGCACAAAGGTCCTGTCGGTCGATACGAGCAGGATCTTCCTGGTCTTGATGCCGTTTGCCATTCTGTCAGCCTGTCAGGTCGCCATTGGACCAGTTGCCCGTTGGATCAATTAGTCGTGCTGGACTGCGACGCCTTCGTTTCGGCCGCCTGATCGGGGGTGACGGCCGCAGCGGCGCCTCGCTGGGCCGGCACCAGAAGTCTGGTGTTCTGGACTCCGTACTTCCAGGGATCGACCATCTGCATGACGGTGTTGGCAGCCTGCGCTTCGCCGGCGCCGATCGTCGGCCCTTCGCTGCGCACATAGTCGTCGCTGGTGCAGCCAGCGGCAAAACCTGCCAGCAGCAAGGCGATGCTCGATCTCAAGACCAGGCGCATGACTTCAGTCCTTCGGCAGGTCAAGGAAATGCCCGACCGTGGTGACGGCAGCCGGCTGCGCGACGCTGCCGTCGGCCATTGCCAGCGCGCGGTTGGCGTCGGACGTCTTCACTTCCTCGGTGTTGTTGAGAAAATAGTCAGCGTTGCTGGCCGGCTGCGTGCCGTCGGTCGGCTCGACGAGCTTCTTCGACGGATCGACCGGCTTGACCAGATAGGGGGTGACGATGATGACTAGGTCGGTCTCACGCCGCTGATAGGATTTCGAGGAGAACAGCGCCCCAAGCACCGGCATCTTGCCGAGACCGGGAATGCGCGACGTGGTGATGTCGTTTTGCGACTGCAGCAATCCGGCGATCATGAAGCTCTGGCCATTCTTCAGGTCGACCGACGTCCTGGCACGGCGCACGATGAAGCCGGGAACCGAGATGGTGCCGATATTGTAGGAGGCCGAGGCGTCGATCGAGGAGACTTCCGGCGCGATGTCCAGGCTGACCAGCCCGTCCTTCAGGACGGTCGGCGTGAAATCCAGGCTGACGCCGTATTTCTTGTAACTGACCGAGATCTTGCCGTTGTCCTCGGAGACCGGGATCGGGAACTCGCCGCCGGCGAGGAAGCTCGCCGTCTGGCCGGACCGGGCGATCAGGTTCGGCTCGGCCAACCGACGGGCGAGACCGCGTTCCTCCAGTGCTTTGATGGCGATATCGATCGACACGCCGTTCGACAAAAGCCGACCGATGATCTCGCCAGTGCCGGCCGTCGGCACTGTACCCGGATCGAGCGAGACGTCGCGGCCACCAAGGCCATAGGCGAAATTGGCGGCGTATTTGGCGCCCAGATCCTGGCCCGCCTGGCGGTTGATCTCGACGAAGCGGACGTTGAGCTGGACCTGCTGCGACGACGAGATGTTGACCGAGTTGATCACCTCTTCGGTGCCGGAAAAGCGCGTCGCGATCTTGTTTGCCTTTTCGGCGGCGACAGCGTCATCCGCCTCGCCCGATAGCACGACACGGCCATTGGCCGAGCCGACCTTAATCCTGGCATCCGGCACGCTGGCGCGAATGGTGCTGGCCAGTTGGTCGGTGTCGAGCGTCACCTCGATGTCGATGGTGCCGACAAGCTGCTTCTTCTCGTCGAACAGCGCGATGCCGGTGGTGCCGAGATTGTTGCCGAGCACATAGAAGGACTTGTCGGTCAGCGGATTGACGTTGGCGATCTCCGGATCGCCGATGACGATCTGGTAGAAGGCGGCACTCGTCATGATCGTCTTTGGCTTGCCCTTGGCAACCTTGATCGACGCATTCTTGGTCGACGACACATAGACGATGTCGTTGTCGGCCTTGGCGCAGGTGCCGAAGGCCAGCATCGTGGCGGCAGCCAGCGAAGCCGCGACAGCCACGGTGCGCAAAACGCGCAACCGTCCCATGACCCTGTATGTGATCAGCCCGAACATTGTCCCGTCCCTCACCCAGTCCCCACTGGCTTCTATTTCTGGTCCGGCGAAGGAACCTGGTATTCCTCGGCCTTTGTGCCGCGCGTTACGATGACCGTCTTGAACTTCGGCTTCTCCGGCTCCTTGGTGACGGCATCGAACAATGAGCCGGCCGCGGCCTGCACATTCGAGGCGACCGATCCACCGAAGGAAGAGATGGTGGTGACGCCGTTCTTGTCGTCTCCGCCTTCGCTGGAGGACCGAAGCGACAAGGACAAGGTGCCGACGGTGCGGGCCAGTGCCACTTTCTGCGCGCCGTCGGTCGTCACCTCGATGGTCACGGAATTGGAAATCTGCGGCGTCGTCTGGCGCTCGTCGGCGCCCTGCCCGACGCTCAGCACCTTGGCATCGGCAACGACGATCTCGGAAGTGATGGTGGAACCGGCAGCGCCCTGAGCGTTCTTGGCCACTTCCTGGATTTCGCCGGCATCGCGTGTCAGCACGACATCGACCCGGTCGCCCGGCGTGACGAAACCGCCAACCCCCGCGATCTCGTCGGTACGGATGGTTACCGCCCGCATTCCGGGCGTCATCATGTTGGAGAGCGTCGCGCGGCCATTTGGCCCGGACAACTTAGTCAGCAGCACCGGTTCGTTGACTTCGATCGGCGACAGCACCACGCGGCTACCGTCGGCGAGCAACGCATTGATAGTGGTGAAGGCGCCCTGCGGCACGGACTCTTCCGACCACGGAATTTCGCTAAGCTGCGCCCGGTCGAGTTCCATGCCGTAACGCAGCGGCGCATTCGCCACCACGATGGTCTTGAACTCTACCCTGGGCACGACAGGTGCCGGGATCGACGCCGTCTTCTCTTCGGAATCGGCCTTGGCCTGGCTCTTGACCCAGAAATCCGCGGCAAAGATCGAGATCGCGCCAAAAACGGCGGCGATGCCGATCATCGATATGGCCTTGCCCCTCACGCCGAAACCCCTGATGCCCGCAGTTTCTTGTTTTGTTGGGCTTAACCCTAGGCGGCATTGTTAAAGAATCAGGAATTTCGCACGGTGGTATCCGACCTATTTCCGCCGACTTGGTTATCGAATGGTTTTGGGTTAAGAAGGACCATATCCCCGAACGGAACAGGAACCTCGGTCGCTTGGCGCTGAAAAGCGTGGCAGTATCGCGAGGTGATTCGCAGCATCGGACCCTATGGCAGGCATGGACGACAACAACGATCTCTTCGGCAATATGGACAAGCAGCCGCAGCCGGTTCGCACGCCGGCGCGGCCGGCGGATCCGCTGGTTCAGGCCACCAAGCGTCCTGCCGCGACCAAGGATGGCAGCGAAGGCTATAGCGCCGCCGACATCGAGGTGCTGGAAGGGCTGGAGCCGGTGCGCCGCCGGCCAGGCATGTATATCGGCGGCACCGACGACAAGGCGATGCACCATCTGTTCGCCGAGGTCATCGACAATTCGATGGACGAAGCGGTGGCTGGCCATGCCACCTTCATCGATGTCGAACTCTCGGCCGACGGCTATCTCGCCGTCACCGACAATGGCCGCGGTATCCCGGTCGATCCGCATCCGAAGTTCAAGAAGCCGGCGCTCGAAGTGATCATGACGACGCTGCATTCGGGCGGCAAGTTCGACTCCAAGGTTTACGAGACATCGGGCGGCCTGCATGGCGTCGGTGTGTCCGTGGTCAACGCGCTGTCGGACCATCTCGAGGTCGAGGTCGCACGTGGCCGCCAGCTCTATCGCCAGCGCTTTTCACGCGGCGTTCCCGTGACCGGCCTGGAACAATTGGGCGAGGTCCACAATCGGCGCGGAACAAAAATCCGCTTCCACCCCGACGAGCAGATTTTCGGCAAGGGCGCGGCATTCGAACCGGCGCGGCTCTACCGCATGACGCGTTCGAAAGCCTATCTGTTCGGCGGCGTCGAAATCCGCTGGACCTGCGATCCGTCACTGATCAAGGAAAAGGATCCGACACCGGCCAAGGCTGAATTCCATTTTCCCGGCGGCCTGAAGGATTATCTCAAGGCATCGCTCGGCGACGACTTCCAGGTGACGCGCGAGATTTTCGCCGGCAAGAGCGAGAAACAAGGCGGCCATGGCTCGCTCGAATGGGCGGTGACCTGGTTCGGCGGCGACGGCTTCATCAATTCCTACTGCAACACCATCCCGACCGGCGAAGGCGGCACCCACGAGGCCGGCTTCCGCAATGTACTGACGCGGGGCCTGCGCGCCTATGCCGATCTCGTCGGCAACAAGCGCGCCTCGATCGTCACCTCGGAAGACGTCATGATCTCGGCGGCGGGCATGCTGTCGGTGTTCATCCGCGAGCCGGAATTCGTCGGCCAGACCAAGGACAGGCTGGCGACGATCGAGGCAATTCGAATTGTCGAGACCGCGATCCGTGATCCGTTCGACCATTGGCTGGCCGACAATCCGCAGGAAGCCTCGAAGCTACTCGAATGGGTGATCGCACGTGCCGACGAGCGGGTGCGCCGGCGGCAGGAAAAAGAGGTGTCGCGCAAGAGCGCGGTGCGCAAATTGCGGCTGCCGGGCAAGCTCGCCGACTGCACGCAGAATGCCGCGGCCGGCGCCGAACTGTTCATCGTCGAAGGTGACTCGGCCGGCGGCTCGGCCAAGCAGGCGCGCGACCGCGCCAGCCAGGCCGTCCTACCGCTGCGCGGAAAAATCCTTAACGTCGCCAGCGCCGGCAATGACAAGCTTGCCGGCAACCAGCAGATATCCGACCTAATCCAGGCGCTCGGCTGCGGCACGCGCTCGAAATACCGCGACGAGGATCTGCGCTACGACCGTGTGATCATCATGACCGACGCCGATGTCGATGGCGCCCACATCGCTTCGCTGCTGATCACCTTCTTCTACCAGGAGATGCCGGCGCTGGTGCGTGGCGGTCATCTCTATCTGGCGGTGCCGCCGCTTTACTCGATCAGGCAGGGCGGCAAGGTCGCCTATGCCCGCGACGACGCGCACAAGGACGAACTCCTGCGCACCGAGTTCACCGGGCGCGGCAAGGTCGAACTCGGCCGCTTCAAAGGTCTGGGCGAGATGATGGCCGCGCAGCTCAAGGAAACCACCATGGATCCGAGGAAGCGCACGCTGCTTCGGATCGATGTGATCGATGCCGAGGCGGCGACCAAGGACGCCGTCGACGCGCTGATGGGCACCAAGCCGGAGGCCCGCTTCCGCTTCATCCAGGAACGCGCCGAATTCGCCGAGACGGAAGTGCTGGATATCTAGCCGCCAGCCGGTCCATAACACGGGCTCCAGTTGCGGAGACGAGCATGTGACCTGGGTGCGGCTGAAAGGCTATTTCGAAACCAGTTTAGCCGGGTTGACCCAACCGACGCGCTCGGACTGGATTTTCGCCCTGCGCACCGTTTCGGCCGGCCTGATCGCGCTGCTGGCCGCCTATGCGCTGAAACTCGACCACCCGCAATGGGCTATGATGACGGTGTTCATCGTCGCTCAGCCGGTTGCCGGCATGGTGCTGGCGAAGGGCTTCTACCGGCTGCTCGGCACGCTTGCCGGCGGCGTTGCGGCGATCGGCATCACCACGGTTTTCGGCACCAACCCCTGGGTGCTGGTGACGGTGCTTGCCGTCTGGATCGGCATTTGCACCTTCGTCTCGTCGCTGCTGCGCAATCCCGAAGCCTATGGCGCCGCCCTTGCCGGCTACACCGCGATGATCATCGGCCTGCCCGCCTTCGGACAACCGCACCTCGTCGTTAACCTCGCCGTCGCACGCTGTGCCGAGATCGTGCTCGGCATTGTCTGCGCCGGCCTGACCAGCCGGCTGATCCTGCCGAAACTGGCGAGCGACGCCATCATCTCGCGCCTGAAACGCTGCATCCTCGATCTTGCCACCTATGCCGGCGGTGCTTTCTCCGGCGGCGATCCCGCAACGCTCTCCGGCCTGCATCGAAAGCTGGTCACTGACACTCAGACGCTTGGCGAGATGCGCGCCTATGCCAGGCTCGAGGCGCCGAGCTTCGCACCGCGTGCACATCCGGTCCGGCGCACCATAGGACAGCTGCTCTCGGCCCTGTCGGCGGCACGCGCGCTGCATTCGCACGCTGCCCCAAAGAACGCCGCACTTATCCCGGTGCGCTCAGAGTTGCAGACCCTTGTCAGCGAACTGGCGGCCAAGTCAGGCGCACTGGATGACACCGCACCCTGGGTGGCGCGGCTCGACGCCATTTCGGCCAAGGCCCGGCAAATGCCCGATGCCTCGACCGACCAGGGCGACGACAGGGTCGGCACCATCACCCGCCTCACCATCGCCGCCGATTTCGCCGAGGCGCTCAAGCAGGTACTGCGCGGCCTCGACGCCTTGCGCGCGCCTGCCACGCGCCCGGTCCGGGGCAGCAGGCAGCCTGCGCTGGTGGTGCATCGCGATTACCCCGGCGCGTCGCGCAATGCCGTGCGCGCTGCCCTTGCCACGCTGCTGGTCGCGGCCTTCTGGCTGACAACGAAATGGTCGGAAGCGGCGGGCACGGTCATTCTCGTTGCCGTCGTATCGAGCCTGTTTGCCGCTCGCCCCGACCCGGTACAGGTGGCCTGGGGCTTCTTCAAGGGAACGCTGCTGGCGCTCCCCTTTGCCTTTCTGGTCGGCCAGATCGCGATGCCTGCCCTGCCCGGCTTCGGCTGGTTCGTCCTGTTTGTCGTGCCCATCTTGGTGCCGACGGCGCTGGCCATGGCCAATCCGCGCTATGTCGGCGTGGCGACAGCCTTCGCCATCAACTTCCTCGCTTTCCTCAGCCCGCATCAGGCGATGACCTACGATCCTGGCCCGTTCTTCGCCGGCTCGGCATCGGTGCTGGTTGGTATCCTGCTGGCGATCGGCGTCTTCATCCTGGTGCTGCCCGCCGATCCGTGGCTGGCGGCCAATCGCATCGTGCGCGCCATGCGCGAGGATCTAGCGCGGCTTTGCCTGCATGAGCGGGTGCCGAGGCGTTCGGCCTTCGAGAGCCTCGCTTATGACCGCATCAACCAGCTGATGCCGCTGGTGCAGAACGCCGGCAGGAAGGGCGATGCGGTTTTAGGCGGCGGCGTCGCCGCCGTCACCGTCGGCCTGGAGATCCTGCGGCTGCGCAGCGCAAGCCAAGGCCATGCCATCCCATCCGAGACCGCGCTTTCGATTGCCAACTTCCTGAGGGGGCTGGCGCGCGAACTGCTCTTCCGCGCCCCCGGCGATCCACAGACCTCGACGGTCACCGTCGCCCGCCAATATGCGGCTGGCATCGCCCAACGAAACAGCACCGGCGAGATGCTGCAGATCGCGGCATCGCTGCGTATCATCGCCGCGGCGATGGAGGATTTTCCGGATTTCTTCGCGAGGGATAAAGGTTAAGCGGCTGCGATCGCCAGCGCGTGGCCGCGCGCGTTTTCGCGCAGCGCATCGAGATGGATCGACTTGACCAGCGCGGCGAGATCGCCTTCGGCGGATTGCCCGCCCACTTCCTTGAGCATCAGCCAGCTGACCTCCTGCACTCCGGCGACGCGATTGCCGTTGGCGACCTCGCGCCAGATCTTCAGCGCACGCAGGATGATGGCGTGCGTGGCAGCGGCGAGGCCGGCGCTGCGGAACAACGCCTGCAAGGCCACGTCGTGCCCGCCGGCCAGCAGTGCTCTTACCCTTTGTTCGGACTGCTGGCTGAGCGCGACCAGCGCCGAGCCGAAGAAATCGACCTTGCCATGCGCGATGGTGCGGATGAGGAAGCTCGCGGTCAGATCGCCGCGCAGCCTGAGATGCTCGATCAGTGCGGCATGCTCTTCCTGGCGCGTGCCCTCGATCAGCGTCACCGAAGCCTTGACGCAGGCGTCGCGCATGACGCGGTCGGCGCGCGCCGCGCCCATCAATGCCATCACCAGCGGCGACGTTTTCAGCATCTCTCCGAGCTTGACGAGCAGCATATGCCGGCAGTCGGCAGGCAGGCGGGCGTCCGATATCAGCGCCTCGCGCACCAAAGGCAGATGCCCGTGCCGTTCGGCCATGCGGCGGAAACTGAGCGAAGCGATGTCGGCGCCGCTGTTGGCGAGCAGCACGGCGCAGGCTTCCGCCTCGCCGATCTCGGCGATGGCCGCCGACAGCGCCATCGAGACGAGCGGCCGGTCGGCGATCAATTTTTGCGTCGCCCTCGGACTTGAGGCCACGCGGTTGATGAGATCGGCGTCGGTGAGCAGCGGCGAGCGCGCCAGCACCACGCCGGCGACTTCCGGCTGGTCGGAGGCAAGCACGCTGATGATCTGCAATGGCGCGTGGTGGCTCATGGACAGCGCCTCGGCCATCGCCAGACGCACCTTCGACGAGGCATCGTCGAGCAACAGCGTCAGCGCTGCCTCGGCGGCGCAACGGTCCTCGAATGGCAGGTCGGAATTTACATAGGCCCGGGCCAGCGCGCTGGCCGCGGCTGCGCGCTCCGACACCCTGGCGGTGTAGATCCATTTCAGGAAATGCGAAACAACAACCATGCCCGCCTGCTTACGCCCCTTGCCAGAAGGTTTCTGGCCCCAGTCAGGACCGTAGGCAGAAATGGTTTACGAACGGTTCACCATGTTCATTAACTGGCTTGCGAGCCCTGAATGCAGCGCCTATCAACCGTCAAACAGTGGAGGAGAGAGAAAATGGCCGGGCTTTATCTCGAAGAGTTCGTCGTCGGCCATGTCTTCCAGCACACGCTGCGTAAGACCGTAACCGAAAGCGACAACATGCTGTTTTCGGTGATGACGCTGAACCCGCAGCCGCTGCATATCGATTTCGATTTTGCCGCCAAGAGCGAATGGGGCAAGCCGCTGGTCAACTCGCTGTTCACGCTCGGGCTGATGATCGGCATTTCGGTCAATGACATCACCGTCGGCACCACGGTGGCCAATCTCGGCATGAAGGAAACCGTGTTTCCGCATCCGGTCTTCCATGGCGACACCATCCGGGTCGAGACGACAGTCATCTCGGTGCGGGAGTCGAAATCGAAACCCGATCGCGGCATCGTCGAATTCGAGCATCGCGCCTACAACCAGCATGGCGATCTCGTCGCCAAATGCACCAGGCAAGCGATGATGCTGAAGAAGGCGATCTGACGCATGCGTTCGCTGCTGTTCGTCCCCGGCGATTCCGAGAGGAAACTGGAAAAGGGTTTTGGTGCCGGTGCCGACGTGGTCATCGTCGATCTTGAAGATTCCGTGGCGCCGCACAACAAGGCGCTGGCACGCGAGGTGGCGGCGCGCTTCATCGCCGAGCGCAGGGCGCAAACCAGCTCGGCGATCTACGTCAGGGTCAACGACCTGTCGACGGGGCTGACGGATGACGATCTGGCGGCACTCGTTTCAGCCAAGCCCGACGGCATCATGCTGCCCAAGTCGAACAGCGGCCAGGATGTGCAGCACCTGTCGGCAAAGCTCAGGGTTCGCGAGGCTGAAAACGGCCTGGCCGACGGCGCGATCAAGATCCTGCCAATCATCACCGAAACGCCGGCAGGCGTGCTGGCGGCGGCGACCTATGCCGGGACGAGCGCGCGGCTTGCCGGTCTCACCTGGGGCGCGGAAGACCTGTCGGCGGCGATCGGCGCACGCATGGCCCGCGACGAACATGGCCGCTACACGGACGTGTTCCGTCACGCCCGCACCATGACAATACTTGCCGCTGGTGCGGCGGAGGTCGCGGCGATCGACACCGTCTTCCCGAATTTTCGCGACATGGCGGCCTTCCAAGCGGAATGCATGGAAGCCGAGCGCGATGGCTTCACCGGCAAGATGGCGATCCACCCCGCTCAGGTGTCGGTCATCAACGCCGCCTTCACGCCGTCGGGCGAGGCCGTGAGACAATCGGCGGCAATCGTCGCCGCGTTCGCGGCAGCGGGAAATCCCGGCGTCGTCGGCATCGACGGCAAGATGTACGACCGCCCGCATCTGCGACTGGCCGAACGACTTCTGGCGCGGGCAAAGGCGGCAGGTGTTTCCGCCTGAGCGCCCGAATCGCTACCAGACCAATGGAATCAGGCGGTAGCGAACATGGGCCGCATAGTCGTCATAGCCTCGCAGGCCAGTCCGAAGCGTGCTTTCTTCGATGAATGTGCGGATGGCCAAAAGAATGATGAACACGAGCACCGACGCCAACCCCCACCAGGAGCCAAGCAGGAGTGCCGTGCCGGCAAAGAAGAGAATGGCGCCGGCATACATCGGATGGCGGATGTAGCTGTAGGGACCCGTGGTGATCACGCGCTGTCCGCGCTCGTCCTGGATCTTCACAACGGGCGCCGCGAAACTGTTCTCCAGCATCGTCAGATAGCAGATCCAGATGCCGAGCAGCAGGACAGCCGCGCCTATCACCTGTACCCAGACGGGAACCGCCGACCAGCCGAAACGGATGTCGAGCCCCATGAGGGCCTGCCAACCGAAGATAGCGGCCAGCAATACGCTCAACAGCACCTTGTCAGCTGCGGTCTGATTCTTCTGGATGGGAGGGCTCAGTCTCTCATTCATCAGGCCGGGATCGCGCCGGGCCAGCGCTACGCCCAAGCTGAGGCTAAGCCCCACCATCACCACCAGGAACACCCAGGCTCCCGGCCAGTGCAGCGTGCCGGCCGACAGGAAGAGCAAGGCGCCCATGACGCCGAACCACACGAACGTCTGGAGAATCAACTTCGAGATCATGACAAACCTTCCGCGATATGCCCCCGCCAGCATTGGCCTCACTAGGGCTTGTTGAGATTCAGCGTGAGTTTATGACGGCGGCTGCGAGATTGATGAAGGCTGCGAAGCTCTGGTCAGTTTTGTCGGCGCGCATGGCGATACGCTTGAATTCCTTGAGTTTGGCGAAGAAGTTCTCGATCAGGTGGCGCCATTTGTAGAGTTCCTTGTCGAGCGGCAGGGGAAAAGTACGACGTGAGTGCTGTGAAATAACGATCCTGGCGCCGCGCTCATTCAGGTCGGCAATGATGGTGTTGCTGTCGAAGGCTTTGTCGGCGATCAAGCCGCCGAAGCAGACACCATCGATGAGCGGTGCGACACCCACGGTATCGAACCGTTGGCCGGGCAAAAGAGCAAAGCGCACAAGATTGCCAAGTGCATCGGTGAGTGCCAGGATTTTGGTGGTCATGCCGCCCTTGGAGCGGCCTATGGCCTGGCTTTGAGTCCCCCTTTTGCGCCCTGTCCATGGCGGTGAACCTTGACGATGGTGGCATCAACCATGGCGTATTCCATGTCCGGTTCATCCGAACACGCCTCGAAAAGCCGAATGAAAACATCAGCTTTGACCCAGTCGCGGTAGCGCTTGAAAACGGTGTTCCAGCTCCCGAAGAAGGCTGGAAGGTCGCGCCACGGACTTCCTGTCCGCACAATCCAAAGCAACGCTTCGATGAAGCGGCGATTGTCACCACCACTTCGTCCGGGATCGGTTGGTTTACCCAGACAATGCGGTTCCATCTTTGCCCATTGGGCGTCCGTCAAAACAAGTCGTTCCATCCAAAGCTTGAATCACAATCCAAGCTCAGGGGGAATCCTGAATCTCAACAAACCTTAGACCACTGGTCTATTATACCGACCGACGGTCTACCATTCAAGTGGATCGAGGACCATCACGCATCTGGACGAGAGCGGCCATCGCGTGCAGAAGCTTTTGTCATGCCCCGTGTCATCAAGCATCCTGAGCTCAGGCGAGAAGAACTTCTGGATCATGCCCAGGCCCTGTTCCTGACGCAGGGCTACGACAAAGCGAGCCTCAACGACGTGATTGCGGCTGCCGGCATCTCGAAGGGCGCCTTCTATCATTACTTTGCCTCCAAGGACGCTCTTCTGGTGGCGCTGGCCGAGCGCTTCGCGAGACAGGCATTGGCTGGAGTCCAGGACATACTCGACGATCCCGATCTCGATCCGCTCAGCCGCCTGAATGGCCTGCTTGCCCAGTCGCGGCGGGCCAAGATCGAGACTGCACCGGAAGCCTGGGCTCTTTTCGAAACGCTGTTTCGGCCGGAGAACCTGGTGCTTTTCCACCGCATCAACCTGGCCGCCAGCGCGTCGTTTTCACCCTTGCTGGTCAAGATCATCAGGCAAGGCATCGAAGACGGCACCTTCAGGACATTCGACCCGGAGGGTGTCGCCGACATCGTCATGCAGTTCGGCATGGCCACTCACGACATCATTGCCAAGGCATTCGCCGGCGGCACCGACGCCGACATGGACGTCGCCATCGAAGCCCTGGAGACACGCGTCAGGCTCTACGAGATCGCTCTCGACCGCATACTCGGCCTCCCCGATGGGAGCATTCGCATCGGCGAGCCCGGCTACGTGCGCGCCGTCATGACAGCCAGGCGGCGGACGAGTGCCGGCACGGCCCTCAGTCCCGCGCCAGCACGATGATCCGGTCCTCCGGCAGATAGGCGAGTGCTTCCGACTTCAGCGGGTTGACGGTGACGCCGCCCAGCGCCCGCTGGTCGGCCTCTCCGGCGCGGATGCGCCGGTAACCTATGGCGATTTCGCCGCGCAACCGCGCCGATTCCGCGATCGTCCAGAAGGTCACCGGCTGGTCGATGGCGACATAGTCGGCGACCGGACGCATGTATATTTCAGAACCCTTCTCGTCGAGCAGGTCGTCGAAGATCGCAGCGAGGTACTGATTCTCGGATGCCTGCGCCAGCATCAGGCTGACCAGCCGGTTGCTGACGACGAAATCATCGGCCTTGGTCACCGCCGCAAGCTCTCGGTTGCGCACGTCGATCATCTCGCTGACGATGCTGATGTGCATGCCGGCATCATCTGCGATCTTGCGCAGATGCAGCAGCGTCACCAGCGTGCGCGTATCGGCCGGCTGCGCTGCCATGGTTTCGCTGTAGCCGAGGACGAGCACGTGGTCGTAGGAAGGCACGTCCAGGCTTGCCAGCGCGGTGCTGCTCGACGTGTCGGTGACGCGGCAGGATACCGACAGATTGTCGCCCGCGACCGGCAGTTCGGCAACTTCCTGTTCGAGGCCGGGCGTATCGGCGGCGATCGTCAGGATCGACCCAGGCGCGACATAGCGCGACAGTTCATAGGTGATGATCGGACCGCGCCGGTTCCAGCCGAGGATCAGCGTCCGCTCCGGCTTCGCCTTGATGGACCGCGGGCCGAGGATCGCCGCCGCATCGATCTTGATCCCAGTGCTTCCCAGCTTTATCGCGGCATCGTCCTCGGCGATGATAATGGCGCGCATGTCCTTGCCGATCACCAGATCCGACGGCGGGTTGAGATTGACGCGGCCCTCGCGGTCGCAAAGCCCGATCAGCGCGCAGTGCTCGTACGCCATGACCGCCTCGCCGAAGCTTTTGCCGGTGAGGTCCGGCTGCTCGGTCGTGTAGATTTCACAGCCGTCGAAATCGAGCAGCTCCGAATAGACGCCGCTGAGACCTGACTGCCGGCTCGAATGCACGACGATGCGCGAGATCAGCTGGTCGGCTAGCACGAGTTGCACCTCGGCTCCGCCGACGACCCGGGCGACCTCGGCATTCTTGCCATCGCGAATCTCAGCGGCGATGTTGTAGGGGGCGGTGCGCCGGTTCGGATCGTTGACCAGCGCCAGCACCGTCTTGATGACCTGCGAATCCGGGTCGTCGCCGTCCGGCGACAGCACGATGACCGACCGCGAGGTCTGCGGATTGACGATGACCAGATCATAGAGATCGGTCGGGTCGCCGCTGCGGCAGATGATGCGCGTGTTACCCAGTTTGCCGACCTTGGCCGCGATCTCGTCCTCCATCTCGACCTTGTCCATATTGGCCATGACGACGATGCGCGGACGGCGGCGGCTGGCATTGGCAATGACGAGTTCGGAGATGACATCGAAGATCGACGGCGACCAGTTGAGGATGATGGTGTGATCGGTCTCCAGCACCCGCGAACGGCCCTTGCGCAGTTCGTCGAGCTTGCTGTCGACGCCGGCGCTAAGCACGCCGATGAGGGCCGACACGACGAAGATACCGGCAAGCGTGACAAACAGCATAACGAGGCGGAAGGCCCAGCCTGTGTCACCGCCCATCGTGCCGGAATCGAGCGTGCGCATCAGCGATTCCCAGAACGCTTCGACGAAGTTCAGCGGCTCGCCGCCTTCCGGCGCGATGCGGGTCACCGCAAGGAAGCCAGCGGCGGCGATGATGATCAGCAGGGAAACAATGGCGAGCCAGCCGATCAGCGCGATCGGGCCGGCGGCCATGCTCTTGTCGAACCAATAGCGCAGCCGGGTTCCCAGCGAGTCTCGTTTCTTCATGTCGCCCGCGCCCCGCAATATCCCCAAGGTCGATGCGTAACCCCAACGCATCGCCGAAGCCGCTCTCTTAGCGTGTGTTCAGATAAAGGGGAATCGCTTTTGCGTGCCCACGGCTATTGAATCCGGCGACGCGGCGGACGGCGGCCGAACCTAAGACCTAGTCCTTGTCCCAGCGCGGCCTTCGCATCGAAAACACCTCGTCGACGCTGGCATAGTCCATGTAGCCGAGACGAGCGACATTGCCGGCTTTGGTGATGTCGAACAGGCCGTCTGTCAGGAAGGCGTCGTCGATATGCACGCCGACCACCTCACCGGCGACGACGACGGCACTTGTCGGCGATCCGTCCAGCGCCTTTGGCCGAAAGACCTCCGTCACCCGGCATTCGAGCGCTGCAGGCGCTGCCGCCACGCGCGGCGGCGCGACCAGGCGCGACGGCGCCATGGCAAGATCGGCGTAGACGAACTCGTTGACGCCGCGCGGTGCGCTGACGGATGTGCGGTTCATCTTCTCCGCAAGATCGCGACTGACCAGATTGGCGACAAACTCGCCGGTTTCCTGGGCAAAGGAGGCGCTGTCCTTCTCGCCTTCGGAGGAGAACCAGACGATGAACGGCCGCGTCGAAACGGCATTGAAGAAAGAATACGGAGCGAGGTTGATCTCACCAGCTTTGTTCAGCGTCGAAATCCAGCCGATCGGACGCGGTGCCACGATCGCCTTCGACGGGTCGTGTGGCAGGCCATGGCCCTTTGAAGGCTCATAAAACATTCAGCCGTTCCATGGTCCCGAATAGTCGCCGTAAAGCTTTGCCGGATCGGGCCGTGGCCGCTCCGGCGCCGGGCCGGCATAAGAGCCGATATGGATAAAGCCGATGACCCGCTCCTGCGGCGCCAATCCTAGCAGCGCCCGGCCCTCCGGTACATCGGAATACCAGTTGCTGATCATGTTGGTGCCATAACCCAGCGCGTTGGCTGCTATCATCAGGTTCATCGCCGCCATACCGCCCGACAGGAACATTTCCCATTGCGGGATTTTTGGATTCTCCCTGGGGATAGATACGACGCCGATCACCAGCGGCGCGCGCGAGAACCGCGCCAGTTCCTGGTTGCGGCGGCCTTCTGGCAAGGGCCCCTCCCGCTGCTCGGCAAGGGCTGCCAGTTGCCTGCCGGTCTCGACGCGCGCTTCGCCACGGTAGACGATGAAGCGCCAGGGCTCCAATCGGCCATGGTCGGGCACCCGTGAGGCAGCGGCGATCATCGTTGCGATTTCCGTATCGCTCGGCGCCGGCTCCTTCAGATCCGGAATTGGCGCGGAGTTTCGGGTCAGCAGGAAATCGATGATCGGCGACGCCATGGGCGCAAGTCTCCTAGACATTCTGTTTTGAGCTGAAGCGCACCATCGGGAATTCGGGCGGCTCGGGCATTGGCGCGGGATACGCCGGACGGAAGAGTCCTATCGATCGGACTCTTAAGCCTTGAAATTGCCACCGCCATGGGCTTCAACGCAAGGCATGTTTGAGGGGACTGTCCGTCTTTTCCTGATCTGGCTCGGCGCCCTGCTGTTGATGGCGCCGGTTTCGTTCGCCATAGCGCAGAACGTCGACGGTGTCAGTGACCTGAAGCTTCCGGGAATTTCAAGCTACGCGACGCCGAAAGGCGAGACATCGCTGGCGTTGAGCGGCGGCGGCGCCATCACACTGTCCGCCCAGTTGACGGACAAGGGTTCCGACATCACGCGCGGCATCGTCTGGCGGGTCTTCAAGCCCGAAGCCGTCAACGGCAAATTGCCGATGGTCGCTTCCTCCCATGGCGGCACCGCCGTCTTCCAGCTCGAACCCGGCAGCTATCTGGTTCATGCCTCCTACGGCCGGGCCGGCGCCACCAAGCGTATCACCGTCGGCAAGGATGCCAAGCGCGAAAGCCTCGTGCTCGATGCCGGCGGCCTCAAGCTCGACGCCGTTCTGTCCGGCGGCGTGCGCATTCCACCGAAGAACCTGCGCTTTTCGATCTACGAGGGCACCGCCGAGGCCAATGGCGACCGCGCGCTGATCATTCCCGACGTCGAGCCCAACAGTGTCGTGCGGCTCAACGCCGGCATCTACCATGTCGTCTCGACCTATGGCGCGGTCAATGCGGTCATCCGCTCCGACATCCGCGTCGAGGCCGGCAAGCTGACCGAAGCCACCGTCGAGCACCATGCCGCCGAGATCACGATGAAGCTGGTGCGCGAAACCGGTGGCGAGGCGATCGCCGATACCTCCTGGTCGCTGCTCAACGAATCCGGCGATCCGATCAAGGAAACCGTCGGCGCCTTCGCCTCGATGGTGCTGGCCGAGGGCGACTACACCATCATCGCCAAGAACCGCGACCGCATCTATCAGAAGGATTTTACGGTCGTGGCCGGCCAGAACCAGGAGATCGAGGTTCTGGCCACCGAGGCCGCGGCGATGGATCCTGAAGAAGGCGCGGACTAACCGCTTCTGACTTCAGGCCGCCAGCTTGGTCCGCGCCGGCAGGAACGGAATGCGCCGGCGCGCCACGACTGGCGCCAGGTCGAACACGCCGCGATAAAGCCGGTCGAGCAACGCCTTGCGGTCGCGCAACGGCTCCAGTTCGCTCCAGTTCAGCACATCGCCGACGCGCACGTCGATCGCCTTGCCGGACAGCCGCGCGAATTCATGGATGAGCAGCGACGTGCGCAAGGTCAGCGAGGCCTTGCCGACGAATTTCGCCACCCGGCCGTCGCGCTCGGCCATGTTCATCGGCCCGCTGACCAGATGGAACAGCCTGCCGTTCTGCCCGGAAAAATGCATCGGAATGACCGACGCCTTGGCGTCCTGGACGAGACGGGCCGGAAACATCTTCCACGGCAGGTCGCGCGCCCGGCCAAAGCCCTTCGGCGCGGTGGCGACACCGCCGGCCGGAAACACCACGATGGTGACGCCCTCTTTCAGCAACCGCACCGCTTCATGGCGCACGGCCATGTTGTTCTTGAGCGCGTCCTTGGTCTCGGAGAAGTCGATCGGCAGCGAGTAAGGCTCCATCTCGCGGATCTTGAGCAGATCCTTGTGGATCATCACCCGGAACGGTCGTCCGAGCTGCTCGGCCAGCGACAGCACGGCAATGCCGTCACCGATGCCGAAGGGATGATTGGCAACGATCACCAGCGGCGTATCCGGCAATTGTGCGGGCGGCCATTGATCTGATGTCCGCACCCGGACGTCGATCAGGTCGAGCATGCGGCTGAACACGCGTTCACCGGTCGGCACGACCTGGCGGCGCCAGAAATCATAGAGCGCGGTGTAGCGGTCACGGCCCGACAGGCCTTCGACCGAATGAATGAACCAGCGCGTCAGCGCCGGCTGGCGCGGATTGGCATAGGAAAGCTCGGGAAAGGGTCGTTCGCGCAATTTCAGCTTGAGCATAGGGGCTCGTTACAAGGTCGGCGTGACAGGGATATGAAAATGGCGATGGATCGCTCCACCGCCATGTCGTCGGAACTGTGCCGACTACGCAGCGCGTTTGCGGCGGCGATCAGGTGTCATGGCCTCGTCGGTCAACTGCGCGATCGCCTGGTCAAGGCCAAGCGATTCCTGGTCGCGTGAGCCCAGCCGGCGCATGTTGACGGTCTGCTCCTCCGCCTCGCGCTTGCCGCAGACGAGGATGACCGGAACCTTGGCTAGGCTGTGCTCGCGGACCTTGTAGTTGATCTTCTCGTTGCGCAGATCGGCTTCCGCCAACAGCCCTGCGGCCTTCAGCTTTGCCACCACCTCGGTCGCATAGCCGTCGGCATCGGACGTGATCGTCGCCACCACCACCTGCAGCGGCGCGAACCATAGCGGGAAATGGCCTGAGTAGTGCTCGATCAGGATACCGAGGAAGCGCTCCATCGAACCGCAAATGGCGCGGTGCACCATCACAGGCTGCTTCTTCTCGGAATCCGAACCGATGTAGAAGGCGCCAAAGCGTTCCGGCAGGTTGAAGTCGACCTGCGTCGTGCCGCACTGCCATTCGCGGCCGATGGCATCCTTCAGCACATATTCGAATTTCGGCCCGTAGAAGGCGCCCTCGCCCGGATTGATCGAGGTCTTGATCCGATTGCCGGACCTTGCCCTGATCGTCTCCAGAACGTTGCCCATGATCGCCTCGGCGTGATCCCACGCCTCGTCGGTGCCGACGCGTTTGTCCGGCCGCGTTGAAAGCTTGACGCTGACTTCTTCAAAACCGAAATCGGCATAGGTCGACAGGATCAGGTCGTTGATGCGCAGGCATTCCGCTGCCAGCTGTTCCTCGGTGCAGAAGATGTGCGCATCGTCCTGCGTGAAGCCGCGCACGCGCATCAGCCCGTGCAGCGCGCCCGACGGCTCGTAGCGATGCACATTGCCAAATTCCGCAAGTTTTACGGGAAGATCGCGATAAGACTTCAACCCATGCTTGAAAATCTGCACATGACCCGGACAGTTCATCGGCTTCAGCGCGAAGACCCGGTCGTCATCTGTATCATCGCCGGCGACCGTCACTTTGAACATGGCGTCGCGATACCAGCCCCAGTGGCCTGACGTTTCCCATAGGCTCTTGTCGAGCACCTGCGGCGCGTTGACCTCCTGATAGCCCTGTTCGTCCAGGCGTCGGCGCATGTAGTTGACCAGGTTCTGGAACATCTTCCAGCCCTTGGCGTGCCAGAAGACGACGCCAGGGCCCTCTTCCTGGAAATGGAACAGGTCCATCTCGCGGCCGATCTTCCTGTGGTCCCGCTTCTCGGCCTCCTCCAGCATCGTCTGGTAGGCTTCGAGCTGCGCCTGGTCGGCCCAGGCCGTGCCGTAGATGCGGGTCAGCATCGGGTTGTTCGAGTCACCGCGCCAATAGGCGCCGGCCACCTTCATCAGTTTGAAGGCGTTGCCGATCTGCCCGGTCGAGGCCATGTGCGGGCCACGGCAAAGGTCGAACCAGTCGCCCTGCGCGTAGATCTTGAGGTCCTGATCCTCGGGAATGGCGTCGATCAGCTCCAGCTTGTAGCGTTCGCCCTTGTCGGCAAACACTTTTTTTGCCCTATCTCGCGACCAGACCTCTTTGGTGAACGGCTTGTTGCGCGCGATGATCTCGCGCATCTTCTTCTCGATCACCGGAAAATCGTCAGGCGTGAACGGCTCGTTGCGGGCGAAGTCGTAGTAGAAGCCGTTCTCGATCACCGGCCCGATGGTCACCTGCGTTCCCGGCCACAATTCCTGCACGGCTTCCGCCAGCACGTGCGCGGTGTCGTGGCGGATGAGTTCCAGCGCGCGCGGGTCGTCGCGGGTGACGATCTCGACCTTGCCGGACTTGCCGAGCGGGTCACTGAGATCGCGAACGGTGCCGTCGATCGCATAGGCGACCGCCTTCTTGGCCAGCGATTTCGAGATCGATTCGGCGAGGCCAGCACCGGTCATAGCCGCGTCGTAGTCGCGGATGGAGCCATCGGGAAATGTCAGGGAAACGGAATTCAGCATGTATATCTCCTATCCAGTCCCGCAAACGAGCGCGGGTGGTCGTGGGAAAAGCCGGATGCGTCCGGCAGCGGGCGGGTTTTAGAGGCAGTGCCGGCCCAGGTAAAGAGCACTGACTGATGTAGCGTGAGGAAATGTCGCCAAGATGTCGCAGGCCCGTCACCCAGCTTGCGAATATCCCCGCAATCGTCTGGAATTGTCGATATGGAAGACGCTACACCCAGCAGAACCGCCCTTGGCGTCGCACGCATGAGGGCACTCCATCAGTTTTCACCGCAGGCAGCGCTGTTTCGCGATCCCTACGCGATCCCGATTCTGGGTGAAGCTGCTCCCGCGGCACAAGAGCTTGAGCAGGAAGACGAACGCAGCCGGCGTATGCGCCTGTTCGTGACCGCGCGCGCCCGGTTTGCCGAGGACTGGCTGGCGGCGGCGGTCCGTCGCGGCATCAGGCAACTCGTCGTGCTTGGCGCAGGCCTCGATACGTTTTCGCTGCGCAACCCGTATCCGGATCTCAGCGTGTTCGAAGTCGACCACCCGGCCACGCAAGCCTGGAAACGCAAATGCATCGCCGATAGCGGCCTTGCCGAGCCACCCGCTACCAAATTCGTGCCGGTCAATTTCGAGCGGCAAAGCCTGCCCGCTGAACTGATTGCGGCCGGTTTGCAGTCGACCGAGCCGAGCTTCTTCATCTGGCTGGGCGTTGTTCCCTATCTGACGAAGGAATCGATCTTCAACACGCTGTTCTGGATAGCCGGCGTCCCCGGCTCGGAAGTCGTATTCGACTACAGCGAACCGGCTGAGAACCGCGATGCGGCGGGACAAGCTGCCCTGGCCTTCCATGCGGCTCGCGTCGCGTCTGTCGGGGAGCCATGGATCAGCTTCTTTGTTCCCACCGACCTGGAGAAATCCTTGCGCGAGCTTGGCTTCGACGAGATTGAAGACCTCGAGCGCAGCGATATTGCTGCTCGCTTGTCCGGGGCACCGAAGGGACCAACCGCCAACTCCGGCGGTCACATCATCCGTGCCCGCCGAAGCTCCTGAGTAATTCCAGGAAAAGTGTGCAGCGGTTTGCAATCGGGAATTGCGTAGAGATAAGACTCATTTCACCAACAGTGGCAGATCCTTCAGGAACGCGGCCCGGGTCTTGAGGCCCTTGGGCATATCGGTGCGGTTGGTATCGACGACAAGCCGCGCAAAGACGATCTGGCGGCCATCCTTTTGCGCCCAGCCGACGAACCAGCCGAGCGAGCGCTTGTCCTGGACCTTGTCGGCATCGTTGCGCAGCCTGGTGCTGCCGGTCTTGCCTTGCACCGTCCAGCCTCCGGCCTGGAAGGTCGGGATGATGGCTAATGTCATATCGTAAGCCCTGGCCGAGACCGGCAGCTTGCGGGCCAGCAGCTTGCGCAGGAAATCGACCTGCTCGACCGGCGTGATCTTCAGGGAAGAATTCACCCAGGACTGGGTCAGGCTATCATTCTTGCCGGGGTTGCCGGAAACATCGGCATTGCCGTAGCCGAATTTCGAGACATAGAAGGCAAAACTCTGCGGCCCAAGCCGGCGGGTGATTTCCCGGGAGAACCACAGGATCGAATCCCGCTCCCAGACCACCGGATCGACGGTCTTCTGATCCCGCTTCACCGCGTTGAATTCAGGCTTGTAATCCCAGCTCGGGGTGTGCTCGTCGTTCAGGATCCCGCTGTCATAACCGATCAGCGACAGCGGCACCTTGAACGTCGATGCCGGGCTGAACCGTTGGTCGCACACACCATCCTGGTAAAGCGTCTTGCCGCTCGCCGCGTCAGCGATCACCGTACATTGAACGTCCTTCAGCGGCGCCGATTGCGCGCGCAGCGGAAATCCCAGCAGCCAGGCGAGCAGGAACAGGATTCCGGCAAAGATAAAGGGAAGACGGTCGAAATTGCGCATTTTCTGCTCGCTCCAGAAGGGGGTTCGCGAGCGGCTTAGCGAGGTCTCTTGTCTCGATTTTGTCTCAAATGCGCAGTCTTTGTGCAGGCTTGTATTAACCCTACCGGATCGTAAACGCGCAGTGCCGGAGGGACATGACCGGCGCCATCAGCCCTGCGCTTCGCCACGCTTGCTGCCGATCCGCCAGTACCGCCATGGCATGAACCAGACATAACGCTCCGCCAAGGCTTCCGGCACGCGGTCGATGCCATGGGTGCCAAATGGCCCGCAACGCAGCACGCGGAAAAATCCCATCCAGCCACCGGCCCACAGGCCATGGCGGGCGATCGCCTCATGCGCATATTCCGAACAGGTCGGCAGATGCCGGCAGGAATTGCCGACAAAGCCGGACAGCGTCAGCTGGTAAAGGCGCACGAGCGACGTGCCGAGGAGACGGCCCGGCGTCTTGCGCCACGGGCCGGGCCAGTTGCGGCCGCGCTTTGGCCGTCCGGCGGCGATATGCGCATGTCCATGCCGGTCGCGCACCACAGTCTCCATTTCGCGTTTCCCATGCGATAGATGTGAGCTTCTACTGGAGAACGCAATCCCGACTCCCATCACGGACGGAAAGGACGAAACGGCCGGCTGTCAGCCGAAGGCGCCCAGCGGCCGGGACAGGTCGGCTCTTCGCGGCGTTTTTCACGCTGTCCTTCGTCGCGCCATTGAAACGTTGCGATCCGCATGACATCGCCAAAGATGCTCAGCAACTGGATCATGATCGGTCTCCTTTGACGCGATTAGACCGCCGCTGGCCTTCGCCTTCAAACGAGTATAATTTCCACTTCGGATAATCTTGGGTTATGCGAATGAAGCGCGGACGCTTGCCGCTGACGGCATTGAGAAGCTTCGAGGCGGCTGGCCGACATCTGAGCTTCAGCAGGGCCGCCGAGGAGCTTTTCGTCTCGCAGGCGGCGATCAGCCGGCAGATCCGCGAACTCGAAACCTTCCTGCGCCAGCCCCTGTTCGAACGTCACCATCGCCGTGTCGAACTGACCGACACCGGCCGGCGTCTGCTGGATCAGCTCGTCAAAAGCTTCGACGCTATCGACACCTTGCTTGGAGAACTGGTGGCGACGCCGGCGCAGTCCGTGGTTCGCGTCAGTGTCGAGCCGTCACTTGCATCCGTGTGGCTGGTCCCCCGGCTCAATCGATTTCGCCAGTTGCGGCCCGATATCGACGTCTCTCTCGAAGTCGACCCAAGGCTGATCGAGTTCCGCAGCGATCAGCCCGAACTTGCCTTACGCTTCAGCACGCACGCCAGCTCGTGGCCGCGCAGCCAGGCTGAGCGGCTTGCCTCGACAGTCGATTCACCGGTTCTGTCGCCGGCGCTGCTTGCCTCGGGCCCTGCCCTAGAGAGGCCGATCGATCTTGGTCACTACACGCTTTTGCACGAGGAGAACCGTCAGGGTTGGGCGCGCTGGTTCGAAGCCGCTGGCGTACCCGCCGACGCCGTGCCCGCGCGCGGTCCGATGCTGGCGGACGCGTCGCTTTCAAAGCAGGCCGCCCTGCTCGGACATGGCGTGGCGCTTGGCGATCTCTTGCAGATCGGCGGAGAAATCAAATCCGGCACGCTGGTCAAGCCGTTCGACATCGACGTCGCATCCGGCGCCTATTGGCTGGTGGCCAGAAGCTTGCGCGATCTCTCGGAGCCGGCCGCCGCGTTCGCCGACTGGGTACGCGGCGAATTTGCCGAAAGCAGACGTGCTCTGTAACGGTCGGTTATCGGCCCTCAGGCCGCTTCTTCGGCGCGCTTCTTTTCGATCTGGCCGATCGCGTCGACCACGGCATCGAAAGTCAGCATGGTCGAGGCATGACGCGCCTTGTAGTCGCGCACCGGCTCTAGATATCTGAGGTCCGCGAAGCGACCGGCCGGCGGGGCGCCATTTTCTTTCAGCATCTTCAGCATGGTGTCGCGCACCGCGCGCAATTCCTCGGCACTGGCGCCGACGACATGCTGCGCCATGATCGAGGACGACGCCTGGCCGAGCGCGCAGGCCTTCACGTCATGGGCAAAGTCCGTGACCACGCCATCGCGCATCTTGAGGTCGACGGTGACGGTCGAGCCGCAAAGCTTGGAATGCGCCTTGGCGGTCGCGTCAGGATGATCGAGGCGACCGATGCGGGCGATGTTTCCGGCAAAACCGAGAATTTTCGTATTGTAGACATCGTTTATCATTATTTTCCAATCCGTCGCCGCCAAGCGAACAGCGATTGCCGCTGTCGTGTCTTCCTTTCGCTCATCATGACCATATATAATGCTGGCAGTCCGGTATCGACAAGACAACGAAAGCCAATGTCCTTGCCGGGAAGTTCACGCCACTTACGGGGCTGGAAACGGGGCGAGTTTCCGAAACCGAAAGGTCGTGGTCCGTTCAACTCGTTCCTCCGCCGAGAGGGACTACGGGAGACGCCTTTTATGGATGCCGTCATCAAGAAACTCATGCCCCAGTCAGCCTATATGGAGAAGCCGGTTACCGACCGGCCGAGCGAAGCCGAAGTCGAGGCCGCCGTGCGCACGCTTTTGCGCTGGACCGGCGACAATCCGGACCGCGAAGGGCTGATCGACACACCGAAGCGGGTGGCCAAGGCCTATCGCGAAATGTTCGGCGGCTACGACATGTGCCCGGCCGAGGAACTCGGCCGCACATTCGAGGAGGTCGCCGGCTACGATGACCTGGTTATCGTCAAGGACATAACATTCCATTCGCATTGCGAGCACCACATGGTGCCGATCATCGGCAAGGCGCATGTCGGCTATCTGCCGGACGGCAAGGTCGTCGGCCTTTCCAAGATCGCGCGTGTCGTCGACATCTTCGCCCACCGCCTGCAGACGCAGGAGGCCCTGACGGCGCAGATCGCCGGCGTCATCCAGGACGTGCTCAATCCGCGCGGCGTCGCCGTCATGATCGAGGCCGAACACATGTGCATGGCCATGCGCGGCATCCGCAAGCAGGGTTCCACAACGCTGACCTCGACCTTCACCGGTGTCTTCAAGGACACGCCCGAAGAGCAGGTCCGTTTCGTCACCATGGTGCGCGGCGGCGGGGTCTGATAGCCCCACCGACTTCGCTAGATAAGGACCGGCGATGTCGGCACTTGAATTCCCGAAAGCTCCGTCAGACAAGAAAGCGCTCGAGGAAGGCGCGGTGTTTTCACCGCGCTTCGACGCTGCCGGTCTGGTCACTGTCGTCGTCACCGACGCCCAAGATGGCATGCTGTTGATGGTTGCGCACATGAATGCGCAGGCGCTGGCGCTGACGCTGGAGACAGGCATCGCTCACTACTGGTCACGCTCGCGCAACGCGCTTTGGAAAAAGGGCGAAACCTCGGGCAATTTCCAGCATGTCGTCGAGATGCGCACCGATTGCGACCAGGATGCGTTGTGGCTGCGCGTCAAAGTGTTGGGCCACGACGCAACCTGTCACACCGGTCGGCGTTCATGCTTTTATCGGACGGTGGGGCTGGTCGATGGCAAGGGGACGCTTGCCGGCGACGGCAGCAAACCGCTGTTCGATGCGGAAAACACGTATCGGAAGCCTCTGTGAACCATTCAATATTCACAAACCACTCATGTTCACTATTCTCAAACGTACTTCCTGTAGAAAGGGAGTGGGACAAGGGAGATCATGATGCTCGAGTGGGCGTCATTGCGTAACAGACCAGATGTCAGGGAGGCCAACGGCCTGTCCTCGTCAGGCGGCGCGTCCGAAACGAAACCTCCGAAGAAAACAGGCATTTCGCTCGCCTTGGGCGGCGGTTGCGCCCGCGGTTGGGCGCATATCGGCGTACTGCGCGCGCTCGACGAAGCCGGTATCGAAGTGTCGATGATCGCCGGCACCTCGATCGGTGCTCTGGTCGGCGGTTGCTATCTTGCCGGCAAACTGGACGAACTCGAAGAATTCGCCCGCAGCCTGACCAAGCGACGCATCTTCGGCCTGCTCGATCTCAACCTGCGTGGCAGCGGCCTGTTCGGCGGCATGAAGCTCGACGCCCGGCTGCGCGAGCACATGGCCGGCATTCGTTTCGAGGATTTGGTCAAGCCGTTCGTCGCAGTCACGTCCGAAATCCGCACTGGCCACGAAATCTGGCTGTCGAGCGGCTCGTTGATCACCGCCATGCGCGCTTCCTATGCGCTGCCCGGCGTGTTCGAGCCGGTGAATTGCAATGGCCGCGTGCTGGTCGACGGCGCTCTGGTCAACCCGGTGCCGGTTTCGGTCTGCCGTGCCTATGAGCAGCCGCTCGTCGTAGCGGTCAATCTTCACTATGATCTGTTCGGCCGTGCCGCCGTTATCAAGCACAGCGCCGGCGAACTGGTCGTCGAAAAGGACGCGCCGAGACCCGGTCAGGTCGACGCCGAGCACCAGTCGCATCAGACGCGACTCGGCATCACCGGCGTCATGGTCGAGGCCTTCAACATCATCCAGGACCGCATTTCGCGCGCCAGGCTTGCCGGCGATCCGCCCGACATGTCACTGCAGCCGAAGCTCAGCCATATCGGCCTGACCGAATTTCATCGCGCCGACGAGGCGATCAACCTCGGCTATCAGGCGACGATGGCCCAGATCGGCGAACTGACCCGGCTGCAGTCCGTTCTGGCCTAGGCCTATCTGCCCCTTTCAACACATGATTGGTGCGTTCCGTCACACTGACGGAGCCATGCTGCCCCGCGACGCTGTTGCCCTATGTACACCGGCCAGTTGAGTTGGCCGCAGGCGACTATGCGCGCGCCGCATCGACAATGCGAAACTGCACCGTGCGGTTGCCGTTCCAGTAATTGCCCGACAGCGAACCGGCGACGTGGATAGTCTTGCCCCGGTTCTTGAACAGGAACTCGCCAAGCGCGGTATCGACGGCGCGAAAGGCGATCGCCTGGATGCGACCGCCGCTTTCCGATTGCAGCTCGACGCGGATGTGGTTGGTGCCGACCGGCCTGGCGTCTGCCAGCCGATGGCGCGGCAGAGCGAAAACGGGTGCTGCATGCCCGGCACCGAACGGTCCGGCCTTTTCCAGCGCGTCGAGCAGTCCAAGCGTCGCGCCTTCAGCGGCAAGCGCGCCGTCGATCGCCAGGCTTTCCTCGCCTTGCAGCCGGAACACATCGGCTGCCGCCCGCTCTTCGAAAAACGCCCTGAGCTCGCCAAGCTTCGCCCGCTCCACGGTGATGCCGGCCGCCATGCCATGGCCGCCGCCCTTGACGATCAGCCCGGCATCGGCCGCCTCGCGCACCAGCCGGCCGAGGTCGAAGCCGGACACCGAACGGCCCGAGCCGGTGCCGACGCCATTGGCGTTGAAGGCGATGGCGAAGGCGGGTCGGCGGGCATGGTCCTTCAATCGTGAGGCGAGCAGGCCGACAATGCCCGGATGCCAGCTGTTGCTGGCGGTGACGACGATGGCGGGGCCATTGCCGCCGGCAAGCTCTGCATCGGCCTCGGCACGCGCTGCGGCGAGCATCTCCTGCTCCATCAGCTGCCGTTCCTGGTTGAGCCGATCGAGCGTCTCGGCGATGGTGCGCGCCTCGACCGGGTCGTCGGTCGCAAGCAGCCGGCTGCCGAGTGCGGCATCGCCTATGCGCCCGCCGGCGTTGATGCGAGGGCCGATCAGATAGGCCAGATGGAAAGTGCTGATCGGCTCGCCGATGCGCGACACCCGTGCCAGTGCCGCCAGCCCTTCGTTCTTCTGCTGGCGCGCCATCTGTAGCCCTTTGACCACGAAGGCGCGGTTGACGCCGGTCAATGGCACCACGTCACAGACGGTGGCCAGCGCTACAATATCAAGCAGTGAAAGCAGGTCCGGCGGGGTGGCATCGGCCATGCGGCCGCGCAGGATCTTGGCCGTCTGCACAAGGGCGAGGAAGACCACGCCGGCGGCACAGAGATGGCCCTGCCCGGAAAGGTCATCGTCGCGATTGGGATTGACGACAGCGATTGCCGCCGGCAAAGCGCCGCCGACCTGGTGGTGGTCGAGCACCACGACATCGGCCCCGGCATCGTTGGCGGCATCGATGGAAACGGCACTGTTGGTGCCGCAATCGACGGTGACGATCAGTGTCGCGCCACGCGAAACAAGCTCGCGCATGGCATCCGGATTGGGGCCATAGCCCTCGAAAATACGATCCGGGATGTAGATTTCCGACGGCACCGAGAAATGCGTAAGGAACCGCTTCAGCAAGGCCGACGAAGCGGCGCCGTCGACATCATAGTCACCGAAGATCGCCACCTTTTCCCTGGCCATCACCGCGGCGGCGATGCGTGCCGCCGCCCTGTCCATGTCGGTCAGCGATGCCGGATCCGGCAGAAGATCGCGGATCGTCGGGTCGAGAAACCGCTCCGTCTGCTCGGCGGTGACGCCACGACCGGCAAGCACCCGCGCAACGACATCGGGCACGCCATGGCCTTGCGCGATGGCGAGCGCGATCATGTCCTGCCGCTCGGTCAGCCGGTGCTCCCAGGAGACCCCGGTAGCCGACTGCCTGACATCGAGGAAGAGGCGTTTTTCGCCGGTCATACGCTTTGCCAACTCATGATTGGCCGCAGGATAGTGCATGTCACCCAAAAGTGCGCAGCGGTTTTGGGACAACGACATGCATGAAAGCGCGTCGGGTGAACGCGACGCGCTTTCGGCCAAAGGCAGGCAAAGCCAAGCGGTTCACGGGTGTTCAAGAAAACTACGCTTTCCGCTTTTCAGCCCGGCGCCGAAGCCATTCGTCGGCTGCATCGCCCATCGTCTTGTCCGCACCGTCCTTGAGCCAGGCCATGAAAGGCCGGTCGAATCTGAACGCATCGCCGCATTCCCGGGTGAGAAAACGGCGCACGTTCTGGGTGTTGCGATAGGACTTCGTGATGGCGGTGGCGCGCGAAATCGGATCCGCGTGCCAGTCGAACGGTTTCATCGTCAAATCCTTGCAGCCAGCATCGGACGCGCCCGAATGGCTAACAATTGCAAGGTGGCTTCGCAAGCGAGCGTCAGAACTTATCCAGGTCCTGATGCCTGGCCTTGATCTCGCGCACCGTCCGCGACGACGAGCGCAGCACGATCGTGTGGGTGGTGATGTAATTGCGGCCGAACTTGACGCCAGCCAGCATGTTGCCGTCGGTGACACCGGTCGCCGCAAACAGCACATCGCCGCGCGCCATGTCCTCCGTCCGATAGACCCGTTTCGGATTGGAAATACCCATCTTTGCCGCGCGAGCGACCTTTTCCGGCGTGTCGAGGATCAGCCGGCCCTGCATCTGGCCGCCGGTGCAACGCAGCGCGGCCGCCGCCAGCACGCCCTCGGGCGCGCCGCCAGTGCCAAGATAGATATCGATGCCGGTTTCTTCGGGATCCGTGGTGTGGATGACGCCGGCGACATCGCCGTCGCCGATCAGCCGGATCGCGGCACCCGTGGCGCGCACCGCATCGATCAGCTTGGCATGACGTGGCCGGTCGAGGATACAGGTGGTGATATCCGATATAGTGACACCCTTGGCCCTCGCGAGACTGGCAATGTTTTCGGCCGGCGAGGCATCGATGTCGATGACGCCGTCTGCATAGCCAGGGCCGATGGCGATCTTGTCCATGTAGACATCGGGTGCGAACAGCAGGCTGCCCTTCTCGGCGATCGCGATGACGGCGAGCGCATTGGGCAGGTTCTTGGCGCAGATCGTCGTGCCTTCGAGCGGATCGAGTGCGATATCGACGGCCGGACCTTTGCCCGAGCCGACTTCCTCGCCGATATAGAGCATCGGCGCTTCGTCCCTCTCGCCCTCGCCGATCACCACCGTGCCCTTGATGGCAAGGCGGTTGAGCTCCTGGCGCATGGCATCCACGGCGACCTGGTCGGCCGCCTTTTCGTCGCCGCGCCCACGCAGCCTGGCGGCCGCGACGGCGGCCCGTTCGGTGACGCGCACCAGTTCCATGGTGAGTATCCGGTCAAGACCGGCGACGATGTTCTGGGCCACATTCATCTGGTGATTTCCTCGTTGGCAATGCGGCCTCCCGCCGGAGGCGGGCCTGTTTTGTCAGGCGAGCATGACAACGGCAAGACCCATCCAAAACTTTATCGAATAGCCAGCAATATCAATCGATTAAACGCATTTTGAAACGACGCCGGCCCGGTCGCAAAGAACCGGGCCGGCATGAAAAATTGAACATCGGCGCCCTTCGCGGCCTAGAAAACCGCAAGGTATTTGAGCAGCGAAATGATGCCAATGATGATCACGATGATCTGGGCGATCTGCCTCATGCGGGCATCGAGCGGCAGACGCTGAACCAGATAGAGAACGAGGATGATGACGAGGAATGTGATCAGGATGCTGATCAACGCGGATGAAGCCATGGTGCCCTCCTTAAAGATGATGTGCTGAAACAGGGAAATGAGCCGGAGAAACCGGCCCTATCGCGCCGCGATCAATACCAGCGGCGCGACGTGTCGTTCATCGACTGGCCAATGGCGAAGCCGGCCAGAAAGCCGAGCAGGCCGATCACGCCGACCACGGCTGTCGTCGTACCGGGATTTTCGCGTGCGACTTCCGAAACAGCATGGGCCTGGCTGCGCAGCTGTTGGGCGGTTCGCGACGCGCGGGCCGCCGCCGTGTCGTAGAAATCGGAAGCCTGTTCGCTGGCGTCATCGAGCATTTCCGCGCCCCGCGCCGAAATGCTCTTGTTGATCTTGGTGATCTCCTTGCGCAGTTCGGCAATCTGCTTTTCCAGCGTCTTCTGGATGTCGTCGATGTGCGGGGTGTCGGATTTGTTGGTGTCGGCCATGAAGCGGCTCCCTCTGGTTGCTGACCAAGAGAACGGCGGCGACGCGAATTCGTTCCGGCCGGAAGCGGCTGTTTGCCGTCAGGCCGGACCTCGATGCCTGCGGGATTCCTGTCCCACGCGGCTATCCCCAGGAAAACTACCCTGCCCGCTCGATGCGGATGACCTGAGGCTTGTCGGTCAGGTGGCCGTCCTTGGTGATGCCGTCGACGGCCTTGCGCACGGCGGCCTCCGTCGTCTCGTGGGTGACGAGGATCACCGTCTTCTGAGCTGCCGCCTCGCCGTTGACCGCGTGCTGGACGATCGATTCCAGCGAAATGTCGTTGTCGGCCATGCGCTTGGCTATTGCCGCAAACACGCCGATGCGATCATGCACGGTCAGCCGGATGAAGTAGCCGCCGGCATGGCTGCGCATCTGCGCCTTCTTATACGGTTTCAGCTCCTTCGCCGGCCGGCCGAAGACCGGACCGTGCTGGAAGCCGGGCCGGCTCTTGGCGATGTCGGCGATGTCGCCGATGACGGCCGAGGCGGTGGCGTTGCCGCCCGCACCGGGGCCGGACAGCAGCAGCTCGCCAAGAATGTCGGTCTCGATCGCCACCGCATTGGTCACGCCGTGCACCTGCGCGATGACCGAGGCGGTCGGCACCATCGTCGGATGGACGCGCTGCTCGATGCCGCTCTCGGTGCGCTGGGCGACACCAAGCAGCTTGATCCGGTAGCCAAGATCGCCGGCCGCGCGGATGTCGGCCTGGGTGATGTTGGAAATGCCTTCCATGTAGATGTCGTTGGCGGCGATCCTGGTGCCGAAGGCAAGGCTGGTCAGGATCGACAGCTTGTGCGCGGTGTCGTGGCCCTCGATGTCGAAGGTCGGATCGGCCTCGGCATACCCCAGCCGCTGCGCGTCCTTCAGGCAGGCGTCGAATGAGATGCCCTCGGCCTCCATGCGGGTCAGGATATAGTTGCAGGTGCCGTTGAGGATGCCGAACACGCGGGTGACCGAATTGCCGGCCATCGCCTCGCGCATCGTCTTGATGACCGGAATGCCGCCCGCCACGGCGGCCTCGTAGTTAAGCAGCACGCCCTTCTTCTCGGCGATCTCGGCCAGCGCCACGCCATGCTTGGCGAGCAGCGCCTTGTTGGCAGTGACGACGTGACGGCCGGCTTCGAGTGCCGCCTTCACCGATGAGCGCGCCGGCCCCTCGTCGCCGCCGATCAGTTCGACGAACACGTCGATTTCGGCGGCCTGCGCCATCTTGACCGGATCGTCGAACCACTTTGCCGAACTCAGATCGACGCCGCGATCACGCTTCTGGTCGCGCGCCGAGACGGCGGTGACGATGACGTCACGGCCGCACTGGCGGGTCAGCTCCGCCGCCTTGTCGCGCAGCACGCGCGCCGCCGACGCGCCAACCGTGCCGAGGCCGGCAATTCCAACACGCAATGGTTCAGCCATGTCCGGCGACGTCCCTCAAGTCAGATCAAATTGCGTGCGGCAAACTTACCGGTGAGCGGAAAGCGGAACCACATTGTTGGGTTGCTTGGCGCTGGTCGCCAGGAAGCGCTTGATGTTGCGCGCCGCCTGCCGGATCCGATGCTCGTTCTCGACCAGCGCAATGCGCACGTGATCGTCGCCATGTTCGCCGAAGCCGACACCGGGCGCCACCGCCACGTCGGCATGTTCGATGAGCAGCTTGGAGAATTCGAGCGAGCCGAGATGCCGGAACGGCTCCGGGATCGGCGCCCAGGCAAACATCGACGCCGCCGGTGCCGGAATGGTCCAGCCGGCGCGGCCGAAGGCATCGACCATCACGTCGCGGCGCTTGTGATAGATGTCGCGGACCTCGGCGATGTCGGCGCCGTCGCCGTTGAGCGCGTGTGCCGCCGCCACCTGGATCGGCGTGAAGGCGCCGTAGTCGAGGTAGGATTTCACCCTGGTCAGGGCCGAGATCAGCCGCTCGTTGCCGACGGCAAAGCCCATGCGCCAGCCCGGCATCGAGAAGGTCTTCGACATCGAGGTGAACTCGACACAGACGTCGATCGCGCCCGGCACCTGCAGCACCGAAGGCGGCGGATTGCCGTCGAAATAGATCTCCGAATAGGCAAGGTCGGACAGGATGATGATGTCGTTTTTCTTGGCGAAGGCGACCACATCCTTGTAGAAATCGAGCGAGGCGACCAGCGCCGTCGGGTTCGATGGATAGTTGAGGATCAGCGCCAGCGGCTTCGGGATCGAATGCTTGACGCCGCGCTCGAGCGCCGGGATGAAGCCGTCATCGGGCTCCACCTGCAGCGAGCGGATGACGCCGCCCGACATGATGAAGCCGAAGGCATGGATCGGATAGGTCGGATTCGGGCACAGGATCACGTCGCCAGGCGCCGTGATTGCCTGCGCCATGTTGGCGAAGCCTTCCTTCGAACCAAGCGTGGCCACCACTTGCGTATCGGGATTGAGCTTCACGCCGAAGCGCCTGTTATAGTAGCTGGCCTGCGCACGGCGCAGGCCCGGAATGCCGCGCGATGAGGAATAACGATGCGTGCGCGGATCGCGCACGATCTCGCACAGCTTGTCGACGATGGCCTTGGGTGTGGGCAGGTCCGGATTGCCCATGCCGAGGTCGATGATGTCGGCGCCGCGCGAACGGGCGCTGGCCTTGAGCCGGTTGACCTGCTCGAAGACGTAAGGCGGAAGCCGGCGAACCTTGTGAAATTCTTCCATGGCAGTTCCAGACAGCAAAGGGGGTATTGGGCGCGCGCTATATACTTATTTGCAGGTAGGGTCGAGGGCGGGATCGCATTTGGCTTCGATCTGCTTCAGCGTTTCGTCGCCATGCTTCTTGGCGAGATCCGTCAGTGCCGCCTGGTTGGCGACCTTCGGACCGCCGCCTTTGGCTGCCTGCGCGTTCTCGTCCGCCTTCAATTGCGCAAGCTTGGCGTTCTTCTCGGCTTCGGTGAACTGCGGCGCCGCCACTTGCGGCTTAATGTTCAGGTTTGGAAAGGTGCCGGTATCCTTCGGCCCCGTCCCCGCAGCAATAGGCGTCGGGCCGCTCGTGTTGGCGCTCGAGCACCCGGCAATCCCCATGAGGACGATCGACGCGCCGATGCGGCAAAAACGTCCGGCACCGAAAAAAACAGTCTCGCCAATATTAATCGTCATATTGTTTCCTTGGCAGCCGAGGTAAGCGAGATTGGACCCGGTCGGATGTCCCATGTTAATATGTCAAGAAAAGGCCTCGGGAGGAACCCCGCCAACCATGTCCAAAACACCCGATTCGGGCAAAGCGGAAGATGACGAGCCTTCGACCGTCGAGCAATATCTGGTGAAGGACCCGGAACGCTTCGCTCTGAACATGGCGCGCATGATCGAGCAGGCCGGCAAGGCGGCGTCCGCTTGGGCCGAGCCGCGCGAAAAAGGCGACGTGCGCGATCACGTCGCCGAGCCGGTTGTCGACATGGTGAAGACCTTTTCCAAGCTCAGCGAATACTGGCTTTCCGATCCGCAACGCGCGCTGGAAGCGCAGACGCGGTTGTTCTCCGGCTACATGACGGTCTGGGCCAACGCCATTCAGCGCACCAGCAACGCCGCGGAAGCCACCGAAGACGCCGTCAAGCCGGAGCGCGGCGACAAGCGCTTCCTCGACCCCGAATGGGGCCGCAACGCCTTCTTCGATTTTCTCAAGCAGGCCTATCTCGTCACCTCGCGCTGGGCGGCCGATCTGGTCGAGCACGCCGACGGTCTGGACGAGCACACCCGCCACAAGGCCGGCTTCTACGTCAAGCAGGTGTCCAACGCCATCTCGCCGTCGAATTTCATCCTGACCAATCCGGAACTGTTTCGCGAAACCGTCGCCTCGAACGGCGAGAATCTGGTTCGCGGCATGAAGATGCTGGCTGAGGATATCGCCGCCGGCAAAGGCGACCTGAAGCTGCGTCAGGCCGACTATTCACCCTTCGAGATCGGCAGGAACATCGCCACCACCCCTGGCAAGGTGGTTGGCCGCAGCGATGTCGCCGAGATCATCCAGTATGACCCGGCGACCGAGACGGTGCTCAAGCGGCCGTTGCTGATCTGCCCGCCATGGATCAACAAGTTTTACATCCTTGATCTGAATCCGCAGAAATCCTTCATCCGCTGGGCGATCGAACAGGGCCACACCGTGTTCGTCATCTCCTGGATCAACCCGGACGAGCGCCACGGCGCCAAGGGTTGGGAGGCCTATATCCGCGAAGGCCTGCAATATGGCCTCGACACGGTCGAGAAGGCCACCGGCGAACGCGACGTCAACGCTATCGGCTATTGCGTCGGCGGCACGCTTTTGGCGGCGGCACTGGCGCTGATGGCGCGAGAAGGCGACGACCGCATCAAGTCAGCCACCTTCTTCACCACGCAGGTCGACTTCACTCATGCCGGCGACCTGAAAGTGTTCGTCGACGAGGAGCAGATCGCCGCGGTGGAAAAATCGATGAGCGAAAAGGGCTATCTCGACGGCACCAAGATGGCGACCGCCTTCAACATGCTGCGCTCGGGCGATCTGATCTGGCCCTATGTCGTCAACAACTACATGCGCGGCAAGGATCCCCTGCCCTTCGACCTGCTCTACTGGAACGCCGATTCGACCCGCATGGGCGCGGCCAATCACTCTTTCTACCTGCGCAATTGCTATCTCGAGAACAATCTCTCGCGAGGCATGATGGAGCTGGCGGGCCACACGGTCTCGCTCGGCGACATCACCATCCCGATCTACAACCTCGCTTCCAAGGAAGATCACATCGCGCCGGCGCTTTCGGTATTTCTCGGCTCGAAATATTTCGGCGGCAAGGTCGAGTACGTGATGGCGGGATCGGGCCACATCGCGGGTGTCGTAAACCCGCCGGCATCCAACAAATACCAATACTGGACCGGGGATACGCCAACGGGCGACTTCGGCCAATGGGTAGCCAAGGCCACTGACCACCTAGGATCCTGGTGGCCGCACTGGCAGAGCTGGATAGAGGCCAAGGACAACACCCGCGTGCCGGCCCGCAAACCCGGCAAGCATATGAAAACCTTGGGGGATGCTCCCGGTACCTATGTGAAGGTGCGTGTGTAACGGACTGTAATGTCTGGTGAGTTGACGGGCCGGTAAAAGCGGGCGAAATGGTGTCGTCAACCATCAAGCAGCCCTAATTTGGCAATCACTGCAAAAATACTTTCAGGCTTGCGGATTTGACACAGGTCTCGTTTCCGGATCGGAGACAAAGGTCACCTTGACAGCGACGTATGCGTGCCGCGCCAAGGAAACCGACCGGGCATCGAGGGGGAATTTGACTTTGAAATCAGCAGGATGGAGCCTCGCAAAGGGAGAACGCCGCGCCATTGTGGCAGCGCTTTGTTCCTTGCTTCTGGCCTCCTGCACCTCGGCTGGTGATCCGACAATGTCGGTCGGAATGCCCGGCTACAATGCCACCGCATCGGACATAAGCGCTGCCTCCAGCGGCAAGGCGACCGTCGCCTCCGATTCGTCTGAGGTCACGACCGAGCAGACGACCGTGATGACGGCAAGCGATACGGCGCTGCCCGAGAAGGTCGCCTATGTGCCGATGGCCAAACCGGGAGCCGCCTTTCCGCTGACCACGCCGGCGGGCGCCGAAACGATCGTCGGCAACACGCCGCAGTCCTTGCAGCAGCAGGCGCAGACGGCGCAGCAGAACGACACGGTTGCTCAGCAGATCGCAGCTGCCGACGCCGGCGTAAACGCGCAGAAGCCGACAGCCGCTCCGGCCATGAACAACCCGGTCTATGTGACGGCTGGCGAGATGCCCCAGGCCGAGGAACCAAAGAAAAAAGGCTTCCTGGCCTCGATGTTCGGCGCCACGCCGGCCTCGGCGACGCCCCTTATCAACACCCGATCGGGCGAACCCGCGGTGCAGGCCAAACCGGCGCCGGCAGCAGCAAAGCCGATCATCACGCTCGCCTCGGCCAATTCCACGGCAAAGCCGGTGCAGTTGGCTTCGCTCGGCGGCGACAATAGCGGCCACATCACTGGTAGCGACGCCCTGCCCGGCGTGCGCCAGACAGCCCTGTTCGAAATCAAGCGCAAGTCCGGCATCGACGACGAAAGCGACGTCGACCTCAACGAGGATGAGGGGCCAGTCGGCGGCTCCTATCAGGTTGCGTCCGCCGCCGGCATGGCCCGGCTGGCGCCCAACGGGCTGCTCAAGCAGAACGAAAGCGTCGATGTGGCCTGCTTGAAGCCGTCGCTGGTGCGCGTGCTGAAGACGATCGAAGGCCACTACGGACGCAAGATGACGGTGACGTCAGGCTATCGCGACCCGGCCCGCAACCGGCGCGCCAACGGCGCCAAGAATTCGCTGCACATGTATTGCGCCGCCGCCGACATCCAGGTGCCCGGCGTTTCGAAATGGGAACTGGCAAGCTACATCAGAAGCATGCCCGGCCGCGGCGGTGTCGGCACCTACTGCCACACAGAATCGGTTCACGTCGACGTCGGTCCGGAGCGCGACTGGAACTGGCGCTGCCGCCGGCGCAGCGGTGGTGGCGACGGCTAGCGGCAACTTCGTCATCCTATGGCGAAGCAAGGAGCGAAGCGCCGCGGCGCAGACCCTGGGATCCATGCCAGGACAGTAGCCGACGAGTGCAGCAGAGCAGAATTCCGCACCTTGCCGGACATAGCGAAATCCTTGATTACAAGGCTCGGAAAAAAGTTGTCCAAGGTGGCACCTGACGGGTTGCCGGTTGCGCACAACGCCAGTATAAGCCGCTTCGTCTGAGCGCGCCCATCGTCTAGCGGTTAGGACACCGCCCTTTCACGGCGGTAACAGGGGTTCGATTCCCCTTGGGCGTACCAGGCTTTTCAATGTCTTAGTTAGTTTTGATACCGATGCGCCGAATAAACGCCGGCGGATTTCAGCGAACATTGGCTTTGAAGTTGGCCCATGAAGGTGATGCTGGACACAAATGTCTTCAACCATCTCGTGGAAGGTTCGATCGATCCTGCCCCAATCCCAGCAGAATGGGAGCCTGTGATCACGCATATCCAGAACGACGAAATCGAGCGGACATCCGATCCCACAAAGCGAAACGCTCTCCAAGCCATGGTCACCGCAGTTACGCATATTCGAGTTCCGACCGAGACTGCGGTGTGGGGTATGTCTCGATGGGGTGAGGCGAAATGGACCGGCCCCGCATCCCTCTGTAGCGAACTGAAGGATCAGCTGGACCGTGAGAAGAAAAGGCCGAGCAACAGCGCAGACGCCCTTATTGCCGACACCTGCATCCAGAACGGTTTTCTGCTCGTCACCAATGACCAAGCTTTGAAGAAAATCGCTAGCGCGAATGGTTGTGCCGTACTTGACCTGCGAAAGCCATGAGGCTGTCGTCGCCCTAGCCGTCCGGTGCCAATTGCGGTGCCAGTTCTTTCCTGCGACGGTCGATAGTCGGTATGGCGGCGGGAAGATGGACTGGATCAATATTGCGGCTCTCGCAGTCGCCCTGATCGCCTTGGCGATGTCTGCTCATTTCTGGAGGCGTCAGTTTCGCCCACTCGTCACTGCGATGGTCAAAACCCATCGGGGGACGTGGTCATCCAGAACGACTAGCACCATACCCGGACCCAGCTCTGAGGAGGAGCCGGGTCGGGACCAAAGGGATAGGGCGTTCTCCTTTTGAGGGAATCGCGAACCGTGAAGAGGCGGCGTATAGGTGGCCATCGTACAGTGAGGAGCCGTCACGATGCTCTTTGAACCGCTCACCCTGGACGGCCGAAAGCGAAGCGCCGCCTACCACGCAACACGGCTTTCGACCCTGCGCGGCCGCCTGGCGAAGAAGCTCGACCAGGTCGACCATGCGGCCGATCGGGTTGAACAGGCAGCGGCCGTTTTGGTCGAGGCCACCCGTCAACCTGACACGGACGTGACGATCGCACCTTCGGTAGTTTTGATGCATCTGGAAGCCAGTCAGACGCTCGGTCTCTGACCTTTGGGAAGCGGCGAATGTCCTCGCGCGCGCGGCTTTGGCGCCAACACAAGGAAGACGTAGGGCATGAGGCCCCACACCCCCATTCCGTTCAGCTTCGCGGACGGGCATGCTCGCTCGACCGTTCATGCAGCTGAGTCGCATTCTGCTCATGGGGAGAAGAGCGTGGATAAACTAAACATAGGAGCTGATCAGGCTAAACTCTGGCGAGACCAGGCCCTGCGCGGTCGCCGGAGGCGTCTATCGCATAACGTCGTGTCGTGGGCGCTGATCCTGACGGCGATAATCATCCTCTGTGGTCTGATCGCGCTCAAGGCGTACAAGTAAGCAGCGCCCAGCGCGCGGTCTCGCCGATCGCTGTCCTGTCAGAGCCTAGCCGCCGACCAGCGGCACGGTAACGGTTGTCGCGTAGTTGATCGGGAAGGCGCTGAAGTAAGGGAAGTCGATGACAAAGGCGTAGGTGGCGGTCAGATGCGCCATGCGGAAGCCGCCGCTCGCCGGGTCGATGGCGATCGTGACGTTCACATCCTTCAAACCCAGGGCCTGCAATTTCTGCGTGGCGATCGATTGGATGTCGGCCTGGGTCAGCGTGTTCTGAAGCTGCAGCGAACGCGAGGACGTCTCCAGCGTATAGCGAACACTGGAGACCGAGTTCATCGACCAGCCGAAGGCGAAGATCCCGAACAGCAGCATGACGAGGAAAGGCGCGATCAGCGCGAATTCCAGCCCGGCGCCGCCCGATCGATCCCGCCCGAACGCGCTTGCCCTAGCGGACACGGATCATCTCCTGGTGACCGATCGTGGTGGAAGCAGCAAAGGCGCCGAAGGCAATGGGCGGCACCCAAGTGGCCGATGCCTGGATCTGGACATAGACCGATGGTGCTTTCGGCCCACTGCACAAGGTGGCAGCGTCGACGACGGTCGTCCCGCACATGTAAGTCCGGCTTAGCGTGACCTGGCCGTCCTCCGGCCGATTCTCCCAGCTCGCAATGGCAACAGCCTTGGTCGCCGTATCATTGGTCGATCCGCCCATGACCAGGTTCGCGGCAGTCTTCACGCCGGCACGCATCGACAGCGAGCTCGTTACGTAGGACCAGCCGTCCAGAATGCCGAGCAGCACCAGGCACAGGATGGGCAGCACCATCGCGAACTCGACCGCCGCAACGCCCGCTTTATCGCTGAGGATCGGCGCCGATCGGCGTTCCACGGAGGCTACTCTACCAGCGCCACGGACAGCCCCGCCGGAATGTCGCGCATTCCGAGGCTCGTGCAATCCTGGTTGATGGTTGTGCTGCCGGACCATTGAATCGTATTGGCGACGACCTGGGTGCAGCCGCCGTTGCCTGAGAAGTTGCCAAGATAGTTTACTTGCTGTTTGGGGAAGTAGATGGCTCCGGTCAGCAGCGAGTCCGCTGTGCCGTTGAATGTGCTGGATGCGGGGGTACCGGTCCTGTCGCCGTAGAACAGCACACCGGAATAGGTGCCCGAGGTCGGCGCGCTGAGCTTCACAGAGGCGTTGCCATTCATGCTGACGGTCGAACTGCCCGACATGAAGATGGTCACACCGCTGCCGATAATGGCCGCGTTGGCGTTTATCTTGAGATCGCCCTGAACGACATAGACGCCAGGCGAAAGCGTGACATTGCCCTTCAGCGTCATGCCGCCGCAATAGGTGCCTGGGCTCAGCGTCGGCTTGTTGTCGTTCTGGCAAGGGTTCGAGGCCGCCGGGGCTGGCAGGTCGGCAAATGGATCGGCGGCAGGCAGCGCCTGGGTGATCGGGGCCGCGCAGACCGTAGTGACGGGATTGCTGAGCCAGACGCCGCCCGCCGAAATCAGGCAATCGATCTGGAGGCCCGCCGAGCCCTGAAGCTTGATGGCGTCAGGGGCGATCGAATTGGACATCACCACGCAGCCGGTAACCTTCACGATAGTATTGCCGGAAAACAGCGCTGCCTGCGGGGCGGCCGGATCGAGCGCGGTCATGCAGGCCTTCGAGGCGTTGGTGATGAGGGCGACCGCCCTCGCCTGTTCGGGAACCTGGGCCTGCGTGAAGATCAAGGTAAACATCCGGTCGAGCTTCTGGCCGACGATCACCTCGACCGCTTTCTTCGCCGTATTCGGTCCGGACGCTGGCGGCGTATTGACGACGATGGTGCCCGAGCCCAGTCCGTTCGTCGCTGCCGACTGGGTCGCGGCCGCGACGATTGTCGGCTTGTCGGAACCCGAGACCTGTTCAAGCGCGCCGGCATAGGCGGCGGCATCAGCCGTCGCCTGCAGTCTCAGGCTGTTGTAGTACCAATAGGAGGTCTCGACACCGAAGCCCGCGGCGCCGACAACGATCGGCAACGTCAGGGCGAAAATGGTGGCAACATTTGCGCGGGTGCTCCGGCATATACCGTCCGCCACAAGCCGAATTCGGGTGAAGCAATTGGAGACCATGGCATAGATTAGAAAGCACGCATATATGAACGAACGGCTAAAAAGTTCCGTTCAATTTTGACCAGTGATCTATTGGCATCCAGAACAAGGAGATTCATGGCCGATCGACGGCATTAAAGGCAGCAACACGACCAAAAGCCCGCATCCCACGTGGACGATTGCCGGCGACAGTTTACCGTTTGCTAACAATGCAATTGCGGAGATGGTGGCAAGTGACCCGCTATGGGGCAGGACTGCCATCCATTCGCGATAGGATTTATGCGCGGCAAACCGGGACCCACTCCATCGGATACCGAGCCAGCGAGCACTCCGTGCCCTTGCCTACCAGTTCACCCTGAACTCGATATTGCCGCCATGGTCTGCATCCGATCGGCGAACTTGCCGTCGAAGGTGGCGAACACCGATGTGTTGCTACCCCGGTTCAGCTTTAAGCGGAAAGAATTGGCATCGACTCCGCAGCCGTTTCGGCCATCATCTCTCTCTGTACGGCCAGGAAGAACCTGCGCACTTCATCGCTGGCTGCTGTTCTGTCCCTGCCGGATCCGACCACGCGATCGAGCAACTCCGACGCCTTGGCCCTCCAGAAGGAGGTGGCGGTCTCGCCATGCAGATTGCCGAGCTTGGCGGCAACTTCCCTGACCAAGAATACCTGACGGTCGATCGGGAATGCACGAACTTTTTCTAGGGACATCTTCCGAACCATGAGACTGACGCAACGAATCAACCATTGCCAACAAGCAATGGCGTAGCCGGGAAGGTGGAAACGGAAGCTTAACGGCGCTGACGTTGGTGCGCCTGGTGAGGTCGTCGGGGACAAAAGGCGCAGCCATACGCCCACGACATCGCCGTGTGCGTTCAAACGCCATCGTTGGCGTTGGGCAGGTGAAACGGGCGACGGCCCTCAGGCCTGGAGCGCCCTTGCCTCACCGCCGCGCTTGCGCGGCGTCATCATGTCCCTGGCCATCAGTCCGCTCGCCCGGCAAAACGCCATGAATGCCCGGCAGGCATCCTCGGTCTTGACCACGTCCACCGTGGCGCCAAAGCAGGCGTTGAACGCTTTCTGATAGATCGGGCCCTGACGACGCGCAGGCCAGTCCTGAAGAAAATCGAGCGCCTGCTCGACGCCGTAAATCTCCTCGACTGGCAGGCCGGGCGCGGGTGCGATGCGCACCGGCACCTCGAATTGCAGTCTGTCCATTTCCTATCTCCCGAACCGGCGTCACCGAGGCTACGCCATTCGTCGTCAAAAGTTGCTTTGACAGGCTTTTGACCCAGAAATGTGTCGTCACTTGGGTCGCTGAACAGCCACGTCGCCCAAAACAATCGAGGATATGCTTTGGGCGACTGCGCTCACTGGTTCGCTGGATCCGTCTCCGCGTCGAAAGCCATGCGAATCGCGGTGATCAGCACAAATATCGTCGGCACGGCGAAGATGCCGCCGAGCACAAGGGCCGACATCGGCGACAGGCCGAGTGTCTCGGCAACCGCCCAATAGACGGTTCCGATGCAGATGAGCGCCTGAACGGAGAGGAACGCGGCAGCCGAGGCCGCACGCGACAGGGTTTTGAAAGTCTTGATGCGTTGTTGCATTGAAATAGTCCGGAAATGCCGCGCCGCGCGACCGCGGCGCGGCCACAGCCGCCGCACGATCACGACGCGAACAGGGATAGTGAAGAGGTGAAGGGTGCGGCTCTGGACCGCTTAGGCCGCGATGCCCGGCGGTGCGCGCGGCTGGTTGGTGCCCGCCCTCGGAGCCGAGGCCGCTCCGTATCCCGAAACAGCCGCTCCCGGCAGCGTGCGCTCGACCCCGGGGAAGACAGCGTCGGGGACCGGCAGGGCGGGGTGGCCGCCGGCGAACTTGACCAGGGCCGGACGGACGGCGCGAACTTCCAGCGCTTGCACCTTACCGGTGACACGCAGCAGCGCCGCCACCTCGCCAGACCGCTCGACACCGATGCTGGCACCGCTCGGCGCACTATCCGCGAAGGCTGGCGCCGCCGGCCGGCCGAGGCATAGCATCGCCAGCAGCACCATGCCCATCAGGCATGAGCAGGCTGCCGTCAGCGGCGCTTCAAGCCATCTGGCTTGCCTGGCCGTGAAGGGGCGCGATCTCGAAAACATCACCCGCCCTACCGCACGATGGCCAGAAAGGAAAGTAAACCGGGCAAAACCCGGCGAGACATTACCCTATGCAAGGCAAATATCCCGAATGCACGGCTGCATCAGGCAGTTCTTCCTTGAACCTTTTGCCCTCAAGTGCCAAATCTGGGGAGATTTTCACGTCGGCTCTCTTGCAGAGCCCTACCGACTACACGGACAAAATGGTCACCTATCTCGACGCCGCCACGGCACCGCTCAGAAATACCGGCCAGATTCGCCTCTATGGCGAGGACGGCTTTGCCGGCATGCGCAAGGCATGCGATCTCACCGCGCGCTGTCTCGACGAACTGGTGCCGATGGTCGAGCCCGGCGTCACCACCGAAACCATCGACCGCTTTGTCTTCGAATTCGGCATGGACCACGGCGCGCTGCCGGCGACACTCAACTATCGCGGCTACACGAAATCGTCCTGCACCTCGATCAATCATGTCGTCTGCCATGGCATTCCCGACAACAAGCCGCTCAAGGATGGCGACATCGTCAACATCGACGTCACCTACATCCTCGACGGCTGGCACGGCGATTCCTCGCGCATGTATCCGGTCGGCACGATCAAGCGCGCCGCCGAGCGCCTGCTCGAAGTCACGCATGAATGCCTTATGCGCGGCATAGCGGCGGTCAGGCCCGGCGCCCGCACCGGCGCCATCGGCGCCGCCATCCAGACCTATGCCGAGGGTGAGCGTTGCTCGGTGGTGCGCGATTTCTGCGGCCACGGCGTCGGCCAGCTTTTCCATGACGCACCGAACATCCTGCACTATGGCAGTGCCAATGAGGGCGTCGAGATGCGGCCCGGCATGATCTTCACCATCGAGCCGATGATCAATCTCGGCCGACCGCACGTGAAGGTTCTGTCGGACGGCTGGACCGCGGTGACGCGCGACCGCTCGCTGTCGGCGCAGTACGAGCACACGATCGGCGTGACCGACACCGGCTGCGAGATTTTCACCCTGTCGCCCAAAAAGCTCGACCGCCCCGGCCTGCCGGCTTAAAGCGCGTCGTCTTACCCGGCACGAGGCCGTCTAAGACGGTTGGGCACTTGGACCATTCGGCAGGTCGATGGTGACGACCAGTCCGTTGGGTTGATTGTCCTGCAATTCGATCCTGCCGCCGTGTCCCTGGACGATGTCGGCAACGATCGAAAGACCCAGGCCAAAGCCATGCTTCGATGCAATGCCGCGCGACGCATCTTCTTTGAAGAACGGTTCGAAAACACGAGCGCGCGCCGTCATCGGAATGCCCGGCCCGTCATCGCCAACCGTGATGCGTGCCGCCGTGTCGGTCGCCGTCAATGCGACCGTGACATTGCCAGCGAATTTGACCCCGTTGTCGCAGAGATTGGCAATCGCCCGCGCCAGTGCATTGGGCTTGCACCAGCCCAGAAGCCGATCCGGTCCGGAATATGAGACCGGAAACCCGACATCGGAGAATTCAGCACAGACGGTTTGCAGAACGCTGGCAATGTCGGCGCGCTGCAGCTTCTCCGTCGAAACGTCGTTGCGCAGATAGGTCAGGGTCTCGTCGATCAGGACTTCGATGTGCTGGACATCGGAGAGGATCGCGGTTCGAACGGGGCCATCATCCATGCGCTCGGCGCGAAGCCGCAGCCGCGTCAAAGGCGTGCGCAGATCATGACTGACGCTGCGCAACATGCGCGTGCGGTTTTCTATCATCGTTCGGATACGCGTTCTCATCCTGTTCAGGGCGCGCGCCAGCCCAACCATCTCAATGGAGCCGCGTTCGACGAAAAGCTGGTCGCTATTCTCAATCTCGGCCGACCCGACTGCCGCCGAGATGCGCTTCAGCGGGCCCGTCACGGCCCATACCGCAAACAGCCAGATCAGGACGGGCAAGGCGACGAAAGCCATGAACCTGTAGAACGAGGCACGCACGAAGCCAGATGTCAGCCAGGAATCGGGCATACCGAAATGAGCAAGGACGTCATGCTGGTCGAGGTCGATCACAAACGCGTATCGGCCGCCGATCCTTATCCAGCGCCCATCAACCGCCCCCCTGTCGATGCGGAAAAGCCATTCGATACTTCGCCACTGCAGATAGGAATAGGGAATGCTGCGGATCTGTTCCTTGGGCAGCACCTTGAGATCAAAACCAGCTCGCGCAGCTGTCGCCAGAATTGCGCCACGCGCTTGCGCTGGCGTTTCGCGTAGCAAGGCAGCAAAAACGGCCGCTCGCCTGGCGCTATCTTCCACAACGGGAAGGTCGACGTTCTCTATGAAACTCTCGACGACCGATCCGACGGACATGATCACAATCACCGCGATGAAAATGATTGCCGCAAACTGCCCGCGCACGGACTGGGGCAGAAAACGGCGGACGAAACCCCTCATGCTTCCTCCACCGTTGCGGTGAAGATGTAGCCACCCAACCGAACAGTCCTGAGAAGCACCGGATCGCGCGCGTCCTTTTCGATCTTCTGGCGGATCCGGCTGACATGCACATCGACGCTTCGTTCGATCGGTCCGGCGAGCCCGGCGTGGGTCACGCTGAGCAGTTCTTCGCGCGAGAGAACCCGGCCCGCATTGCGGCAGAACGCAAGCAGCAGGTCGAATTCATGCGTCGTCGTCGCAACCCGCGCATTGCTCGGATCATGCAATTGCCGGCGGATCGGATCGAGGCTCCAGCCGTTGAAGCGAAGCACCTTCGACCGGTCCCGCTCGTCGGGAGCATAGGCCGTGCGGCGCAGCAGCGCCCGTATCCTGGCCGTCAGCTCGCGCGCGCTGAATGGTTTCGTCACATAATCGTCCGCGCCGATTTCCAGTCCGAAGATACGGTCGATTTCTTCGCCAAGCGCAGTCAGCATCAGGATCGGAATGTTCGTTCCCGTACGAAGACGGCGGCAGATGTTGAGACCGTTCTCACCCGGCAGCATGACATCGAGCACGATGAGATCGAATTTGTGGTTGCGAAGCGCGGCATTCATCTGGACGCCGCTCTCGGCAATTTCCACGATCATGCCGTTATCGGTGAGCGTCTCACCCAGCATGCGCGCGATCTCGATATCGTCTTCGACAATAAGGATACGCGAATCCTGCCTTGCCGATTTGAACTTGGCGTTCAAATCGCTCCGGCTCGCGTTTGCCGCAGCCTGCATCGTTACCTGTGTGGGCATTAAAACCTGTATCCGACAAGAAGCATCCCGGAAGGCTGGATCTTGTCGACGACAATAGGGCTGTCGGCGGCGTCACCCACAAGAATGCCGACCCCCGCCTGGCCACGCACCATCCAGTTCTCGTTGAGCATATATGTGGCGGAGACGGAAAAATCGGCGCGCTTCAACCCGGCGCCGGCATCATAGCGCGCCAGCCCCGAGCGAGCCGACTGTTCCGGCGTGACGCCAAAATAGGCCTGCATGTGATTTTCGTCGGCGAAGACAACGGATGCGCTGGCGCCGATCATCAACGATTGCGACAGAGGCTGGGTCACCTCGATCCCGATCGTGCCCAACAGGCCATCGCTGCCGCCGATGGTCTTGTCCAGTTGTGCGAAGATTTCAGCCGGGCCGAACTTCACCGCGGCCTTCGCGCCGACTGTCGCGCCCATGTCGACATCGCCCAAGCCGCGCAGGTGATCGGAGTCGTCTTCCTTGCGACCCATCTCATAGCCAAGCCGCGCACGCAATGCGAACGGCCCTTGGTCATAGACGGCGATGTTGGCGCCTGTCGGATCGATCGTCACCGTGTCGCGGAATGTGGCCGTGACGAAAGGCACCGGCATGATCTTGAACTCGTCGCTGCCCTCGTATTTGGGGACGATGATGGCGCCACCGCCAAGCACGACGTGCCAGTCGGCCAGTTTTTGTTCGATGCGCCCGAAACGGGAAGGTTCGGGCGGCGGGGTGAAATCGTCGGCATCGACTGCAATGGCGTCGGCCGCCAGCACGATCCCCGAATGCGTTGAAAACAGGATTGCCATCGCCGCAAGAGAGGCCCGGCCAGTGAACATTCCAGAATCGATCTTGGCGAACATGCGTGCTCCAGAACAGCGAGGCGGTGAGCCCCTGATGCTCTGACTATTTCAGGTGAAAGTGGCTGCATGCGTGAAGTGATGTTAAGTTTTGTTGCGCAATCTTGGTCTCATCTTGGCGCCTGCACGAGAGAAGCCGGAAGTTGATGGCAAAAGCTGGCATGCCCCCCGCGCCGGTCATCTCACGCTCGCAGAACAGAACGGTTTTCAATCCAGTCCAGAACGGTTTTAATGTTCGCATCGGAGGAGTGTGGGCGGCATATGGGGAACATCAGCGACGACGACGAGCGGAGTTTCTTCGCCGAAGTGCCGATGCGGCCAGCGGCGAAAGCCAAGGCGGCAGACGAAAAGCCGCATTATCTCGGCCATCGTGACCGCTTGCGCGAGCGCTTTGCCTCGGCAGGTCCGGACGCCCTGCCCGATTACGAACTGCTGGAACTTCTGCTCTTTCGCCTGATCCCTCGCGCCGACACCAAGCCGGTGGCCAAGGCGCTGCTGGCGCGCTTCGGCACGCTGGCCGAAGTGCTTGGCGCGCCTCTTGGCCTGCTGCAGGAGGTCAAGGGCATCGGCCCGGCGGTGGCACTCGACCTGAAAATCGTCGCCGCGACGGCGCAGCGCATGGCACGCGGCGAGGTCCACGGCCGCGAGATCCTCTCGTCTTGGCAGCAGCTTCTCGACTATTGCCGTTCAGCCATGGCCTTCGAGGCGCGCGAGCAGTTTCGCATCCTGTTCCTCGACAAGAAGAACGCGCTGATTGCCGACGAGGTGCAGCAGACAGGCACTGTCGACCACACGCCCGTCTATCCGCGGGAAGTGATCAAGCGCGCGCTCGAACTCTCGGCGACCGCCATTATCCTGGTCCACAATCACCCGTCAGGCGACCCGACGCCGTCGCGCGCCGACATCGAGATGACGAAGGAGATCATCGAGACCGGCAAGCGCCTAGGCATTTCCGTGCACGACCACATCATCATCGGGCGGAAGGGACACGCCAGCATGAAGGGCCTGCTGCTGATCTAGGGCCGGCCCTTCTCGGAAGGGTCGCGGCGGCAAAAGCCGGCATTTTTCCCGTCAAGATAGTCGGCTCTGGAATTTCGACCGCAAAAAGAGCATGATGAACTTGGCATTCGACGGGACAGCTTCGCGCGCCCCTTTGGAATGCCGGGAGGAACGGGACATGGCCGTAGCGCTTGTACTCGTTTTGATCGTCGTGGGCTCAGTGTTGTTTCATCTCCTGAGCCCATGGTGGTGGACGCCGATTGCCTCGAACTGGGCCTATATCGACAACACCATCATCATCACCTTCTGGATCACCGGCTTCGTCTTCGCCGCCGTCGTCCTGTTCATGGCCTATTGCGTCTTCCGCTTCCGTCACCGGGAAGGAAACCGGGCGGCCTACGAACCGGAGAACAAGCGGCTCGAATCGTGGCTGACGATCGTTACCGCGGTCGGGGTCACGGCGTTGCTGGTTCCCGGCCTGTTCGTCTGGAGCCGGTTTGTCCACGTCCCGAGCGACGCAACCGATGTCGAAGTCGTCGGCCAGCAGTGGCAGTGGAGTTTCCGTCTGCCCGGCAAGGACGGCAAGCTTGGCACGTCCGACACCCGCGACGTCACCGCTGACAACCCGCTGGGCGTGATTGCCAGCGATCCCAATGGTCAGGACGATGTCGTGGTCGAAGCGGCTGATCTGCATCTGCCGGTCGGCAAACCGGTCAAGATGCTGCTTCGCTCGATCGATGTGCTGCATGATTTCTATGTGCCGGAATTCCGCGCCAAGATGGACATGATCCCGGGCTCGGTCACCTATTTCTGGTTCACCCCGACCAGGACCGGAACCTTTCAGGTCCTGTGCGCCGAACTTTGCGGCCAAGGGCATCCTTTGATGCATGGTGTGGTCATGGTCGACACGCAGCAAGATTACGTGGCCTGGCTTGGCCAGCAGCAGACTTTCGCCCAGTTGTCGGCACCCCAGCAAACGGGCTCGGCGGACCAGGCGCCGGGCAAGATGGCGTCAGGTTTGAAAATTGCAGCAAGGCTCGAAACGGTCGGGTCTCGCTGAAAAGGACACGGAGGTGTTCCTATGGTCGACATCACGCCTGCAGATGGCATCCCACCGGCCGAAGTCGCGGAAATGGAACTCTACCATCCGCACAGTTGGTGGACGAAATACGTCTTCTCGCAGGACGCCAAGGTCATCGCCATCCAGTATTCGGCGACGGCAACGGGTATAGGCCTGGTCGCCCTGGTTCTGTCCTGGTTGATGCGGCTGCAGCTCGGATTCCCCGGTACGTTCGACTTCATCACCCCGGAAGCCTACTACCAGTTCATCACCATGCACGGCATGATCATGGTGATCTACCTGCTCACCGCCCTCTTCCTCGGCGGCTTTGGCAACTATCTGATCCCATTGATGGTCGGCGCGCGCGACATGGTCTTTCCCTATGTCAACATGCTGAGCTACTGGATCTACCTGCTTGCCGTGCTGGTTCTGGTGTCGAGCTTCTTTGCACCCGGCGGACCGACGGGGGCCGGCTGGACGCTCTACCCGCCGCAAGCCATCATGAGCGGCACGCCAGGCGGCCAGGACTGGGGCATCATCCTGATGCTCTCCTCGCTGATCCTGTTCATCATCGGTTTCACGATGGGCGGCCTGAACTATGTGGTGACGGTGCTGCAGGGCCGCACGCGCGGCATGACAATGATGCGCCTGCCGCTGACCGTCTGGGGCATCTTCACCGCAACCGTCATGGCGCTGCTCGCCTTTCCGGCGCTGTTCGTCGCCAGCGTGATGATGCTGCTTGACCGCGTCCTCGGCACCAGCTTCTTCATGCCGGCGATCTCCGAGATGGGCGAGCAACTGCAGCACAATGGCGGCAGCCCGATCCTGTTCCAGCACCTGTTCTGGTTCTTCGGCCACCCCGAGGTCTACATCGTGGCGCTGCCGGCCTTCGGCATCGTATCCGACCTGATCAGCACCCATGCGCGCAAGAACATCTTCGGCTACCGGATGATGGTCTGGGCCATCGTCGGCATTGGCGCACTGAGCTTCGTGGTCTGGGCACACCACATGTATGTCAGCGGCATGCACCCCTATTTTGGCTTCTTCTTCGCCACCACGACGCTGATCATCGCCATTCCGACCGCCATCAAGGTCTACAATTGGGTGCTGACCCTATGGCGTGGCGACATCCATCTCACCATACCTATGCTCTTTGCCCTGGCCTTCATCGTCACCTTCGTCAACGGCGGGCTGACCGGCCTGTTCCTCGGCAATGTCGTCGTCGATGTTCCGCTGTCCGACACGATGTTCGTCGTCGCCCATTTCCATATGGTCATGGGCGTCGCCCCGATCCTCGTGGTTTTTGGCGCGATCTACCACTGGTACCCGAAGGCTACCGGCCGGATGCTCAACGAGACCTTGGGCCGGTTCCATTTCTGGGTCACCTTCCTCGGCGCCTACCTGATCTTCTTCCCCATGCACTACCTCGGCCTGATGGGTGTGCCGCGGCGCTATGCTGAACTGACCGACATGACTGTTATGACGGAGTCGGCCCACCATCTGAATTCGTTCATCAGCATCATGGCTTTCATCGTCGGCTTTGCCCAAATGGTGTTTCTATTCAATCTGATCTGGAGCATCCGCCATGGCCGCGAGGCCGGCGGCAATCCGTGGCGGGCCACGACCCTCGAATGGCAGACGCCGCAAACACCACCGGCCCACGGCAATTTCGGCAAGGATCTGCCGATCGTCTATCGCTGGGCCTATGACTACAGCGTACCGGGCGCCAAGGAGGACTTCATCCCGCAGAACATGCCGGGCTCCTTCGGTCCCTCAAGGGAGCCGGCATGAGTGTCATCCTGGTCTTCCTGCTCGTCATCGCCGGCTTTGCCGGATGGTGGCTTTCGCACCAGAGGCTGATGACCAAGCCATGGCTCGAACAAGGCCTGGCCAGCGATTTTGTCGGCTTTGACCGGTCGGCGTTGCCCACCGCCAAGATCGGCCTCGGTGTCTTCCTCGCCGTCGTCGGCTGCCTGTTCGCGCTCTTCACCAGCGCTTATTTCATGCGGATGGCGGTGTCGGACTGGCAGCCGCTGCCGCTGCCGGGGCTGCTCTGGCTGAACACTGGCGTGCTGGTCTTGAGCAGCGTCGCGCTGCAATGCGCCGTCGTCGCCGCGCGCAAGCGGCAGATCGACATGGTCAGGCTCGGCCTTGCCACGGCCGGGCTCACGGCGCTCGCCTTCCTGATCGGACAGCTCATCGCATGGCGGCAGCTGACCGAAGATGGCTATCTGCTGAGCTCCAACCCAGCCAACAGCTTTTTCTACCTGATCACCGGCATGCATGGCCTGCACATAGTGGGCGGGCTGGTGGGCCTCGGCAGAACGACCTCCGGCGCCTGGAATGGAGCGCGGCCGGAGCGGCTTCGTCTCAGCGTCGAACTGTGCGCCATGTACTGGCATTTCCTGCTCTTCGTCTGGCTCGCGATCTTCGCGCTGCTGGCCGGTTGGGCCGCGACGTTCATCGATATTTGCCGACAGTTGCTGACCTAAGGGGACCAAGCGGATGGCAGAGACACTGACGCATATCAGCCAGACGGAGCCACGGCCCGCGGGCTGGCAAGGCATTGCAGCCGACTGGTCCTCGGATCAGCGCGCGTTCAAGAACGTGTCCTGGGGCAAGGCCATGATGTGGATCTTCCTGCTCAGCGACACCTTCATCTTCGGCTGCTTCCTGTTATCCTACATGACCGCGCGCATTTCGACCCGCGTGCCGTGGCCCAATCCGAGCGAGGTCTTTGCGCTTCGTATCGGCGGCTCGGATATCCCACTGATCCTTATTGCCATCATGACCTTCGTGCTGATCTCAAGCAGTGGAACGATGGCCATGGCGGTCAATTTCGGCTATCGCCGCGACCGCCGCAAGACGGCAATCCTCATGCTTCTGACCGCGGCACTCGGCGCGACCTTTGTCGGCATGCAGGCCTTCGAATGGACCAAGCTGATCACTGAAGGGGTGCGCCCCTGGGGCAATCCCTGGGGCGCCGCACAATTCGGTTCGTCTTTCTTCATGATCACCGGTTTCCACGGCACCCATGTGACGATCGGGGTGATCTTCCTGATCATCGTGGCGCGAAAGGTATGGCGCGGAGATTTCGACACCGGGCGGCGCGGCTTCTTCACCAGCCGCACGGGTCGCTACGAGAATGTCGAGATCATGGGGCTGTACTGGCACTTCGTCGATCTGGTCTGGGTGTTCATCTTCGCATTCTTCTATCTTTGGTGAGAGGCAGACATGGCTGAAGCAACCGCAAACGGCCTCGGACAACACGCACTTCACGCTGGTCATGCACATGAAGCGCCGGCGGCCGCCGCCCGTGCCGACGTGCATCAGGAACATCCGATCAAGCTCTATCTGGTGGTCTGGGCATGGCTGTTCATCCTTAGCACATGCTCCTACCTGGTCGACTATTTCGGCCTTCACGGCTATCTCAGATGGTCGCTGATCCTGATCTTCATGATCCTCAAGGCAGGGCTGATCGTCGCCGTCTTCATGCACATGGCCTGGGAACGGCTGGCGCTGGCCTATGCGATCATCCTGCCGCCGATACTGGTTCTGGTGTTCGTGACAATGATGATCTTCGAAGCCGACTACACCCTTTTCACCCGGCTGGCGTTTTTCGGATCCGGGCCCTGACGGCCCATACGTCACGAACTCCGGCAAGGGAGGCCAAGATGACGATCGCAACCAGACTGAAGGACTTCATCGACGGCAAGGGAATTTCCTACGACACCGTCGCTCATCATCGCACTTCAACAAGCCGGCAGTCGGCGATAGCCGCGCATGTGCCCGGCAGCATCGTGGCGAAATCCGTGGTCGTTCACCACGAGCTTGGCTATACGCTGGCCGTGGTTCCGAGCACCCACAGGATCGAGCTTGGCAGGTTGCAAGACGTCATGGACAAGCGTCTTGGACTTGCCTCAGAAGACGAGGTGATTTCTCTCTTCGGCGATTGCGACACCGGCGCCATTCCGCCGATCGGCGCAGCCTACGATGTGCCGGTGATTGTCGATGAAAGCCTTGGCGATGCCGCCGACGTCTACTTCGAAGGCGGCGACCACAGAACGCTGGTGCATGTCAGCGGCAAGGACTTTCGCAGCCTGACCATGGGCGCATACCAAGCCCGCTTCAGTCACCCGGCTTACTGACGGCTTCGATCAAACTTGCACCGGCGCCCTCGCCGGTGCGGTGAGGCAGAATGTCCTCAACTCGCCGGTCTGGCGGGCGACTCCACGACCTTGCGGTAAACATGCCAGGTGGCGTGACCGAGGATCGGCAATACGATGGCCAGCCCGGCGAACACCGGCAGCGAGCCGATGATCAGGGCGACGGCGACAATCAGTCCCCAGACAGCCATGGTGATCGGGTTCGCCAGCACCGCACGCACCGAGGTGTGGATGGCTTCGTACGCACCGACGTCGCGGTCGAGCAACAATGGGAAGGCGACGACCGTTGTGCACAACACCACCACAGCGAAGACGAAGCCGATGGCGTGCCCCAGGATAATCAGCGTCCAGCCGCGTCCGGTGGCAAATATTTCATTGATGAAGCCGGATATCGATTCCGGCGGCGCCGGGCCGAACAGATATTGGTAGAACATCTGCGCCGTCAAAAGCCAGGTGATGAAGATTGCAAACAGCATGATCCCGACCGCCGCGATGGCCGGCAGCGCCGGAGATTTCCTGACGTCGAAAGCGTGCCTCCAGGAGGTGTCGAGTCCGGCTTCCCGTCTGCGGCTGATCTCATAGAGGCCTATCGCCGCGAATGGGCCAATCAGCGCAAAACCGGAAACCAGCGGAAACAACAACGGCAACGCATTGGCGCCAGAAGTCCAGGCGGCGAGCACGACGCCCACGAGCGGATAGATCAGGCAGAGAAAAACGATGTGCGACGGTTTGACCATGAAATCGTCGACGCCCCGCTTGAGCGCGTCGAAAAGGTCGGAAACACCGATTTTTCGAATTTTGGTATGTTCCAGCGTCTCGCTGGCGCCTGCTATCACATGAAAGCTTGCCATGACCGTTCCTCCAGACCTGGTCCGGCAAGGTCGCGGTTTCGCGGTGCTTCCGTTCAGCGTGATGGCCACGCAAAACCGCGACCTGCACCGCAATCAACATACTCTCTTGCCAGAGACTTGTCGCCCTTTGTCAGAAGAGCTCCGGCGGGCCTGGCTAGCTCTGGTGGTCTTTTTTCGATATTCTCGCACAGCGCCGCGCGCCCTCTTTGGGCGCGTAAAGGACGCTGCACCGCGTTGATTGGCGCATGATCCTGTCCGAAACAGGATCACACGCCAAGTCAAAGGTGAAGATCATGGACGGAAGGACGCTTCTCATCCTCGGCCTTGGCATCGTCGCCCTGCTGATCCTGGGATTCTGTGCAGTACCATCGTGATGTTCGAGCCAATCCTGATCTGCAACGCCTTCAATGCAGAAATTACAGACCGGCCATCTCGACCCCGGCGGGTATTCCGACAACTGCGGTCATGCCGTCAACCTCAGGCTGACATAAACGCTCGCTTTGCGATGGTATCGGCAAGCAGTATGGCAAAGATCGCGAAAAGATAGAAAATCGAGAAGGCAAACAGCGCCTTTGCAGGCTTCGTCTCCTTGTCCGGAGCGACCAGAACCTTCCAGGCCTGCCAGATGAAACCCGCGCCCAATGCAGCCGAAACAACTCCATAGAACCCGCTCGCGAATCCGAACGCCCAAGGCAGCACGCCGACTGGCGCCAGGAGCAGTGAATAGGCGAATATCTGTTTTCTGGTCGAGGCCTGGCCGGCCACGTTCGGCATCATCGGGATGCCGGCAGCGGCGTAGTCGCCGACCTTGAACAGCGCGAGCGCCCAGAAATGGGGTGGCGTCCACAGAAAGATGATCAGGAACAGGATGAGGCTTTCAATGCCGATGGCGCCGGTTGCAGCCGCCCAGCCGATGACCGGAGGAAGGGCGCCCGCCGCGCCGCCAATAACGATGTTCTGCGGCGTCGAGCGCTTCAGCCACATCGTATAGATGACGACGTAGAAGAAGATGGTGAAGGCCAGCAGCGATGCGGCAAGCCAGCCCACCAGCACGCCGAGCATCATGACCGAAAGTGCGGAAAGCACCAGGCCGAAGCCGAGAGCTTCACCCGGCGTGACGCGGCCCGACGGAACCGGCCGCTTTGATGTGCGCGACATCAGCGCGTCGATGTCCGCGTCGTACCACATGTTCAGAGCTCCAGCCGCTCCTGCTCCGATCGCAATCGCACCGATTGCAATCACGGCGATGACCGGATTCATCGCGCCAGGCGCCGCCATCAGGCCAACGAAAGCGGTGAATACGGCAAGCGCCATGACCCGCGGCTTCAAAAGCGCGAAGAAATCACCCGCCGTCGCTTCCGAGAGGCGGATGCCGGTATCCTTGAGGCGGTTTTCCCTAGTCGACATCTCAGACCGATGGAAGCAGGCAACCTAGGCCATGATCCCGAACTGAAGGCTCGAGCGAAAACTGAAACCAGGTCTTTGCTTACGCCGCCCTTCGGTTCGAATAAGATCACAGAAAAACAAGATGTTAGACGGACGGCGTAGGAGCCAGCTCATTTGGAGAACGTTTTCAGATAGGCAATGACGTTGGCCACGTCTGCATCGTTCTTGAGGCCGGGAAACGTCATCTTGGTCCCTTTGACCATGGCCTTGGGATCGTGAAGATAGGTCGTCAGTGTTGGTTCGTCCCATTTGACGCCGGATTTGCCGGCCGCAATCATGGCATCGGAATATTTGAAATCCGGATGCGTACCGGCGGTGCGTCCGATGACGCCGTGCAGCGACGGACCGATCTTGTTCTTGTCCTCGTCTGCGATGTGGCAGACCTTGCATTTGGTGAAGACCTTCTCGCCAGCCGCAGAATCCTGGGCTTGCGATGGATTGGCCACGAAGGTTGCAACAGACACGACGGCGAAAAACGCGACTAAGCGCATGACTTTTCCTCCCTGATCGTCAAATGTGCCTGAGATGATCTGAGCTGCCGCTACCACCAGCAATACGCGCCTTGCACGGCAGAACAGATTATCCGCTTCTACCCCCAAATGGAGTTGCGGCACCTATATACCACCGAATCTGGCCGGTAGGTAGAAGAGGTCGACCGTACAAAGGTTTAGGTGGTCTGCAGCGGCTCAAGGAACATCCGTGTTGCAGCTGCCGGCAACCTGGTTGACCGCTTCGCCGAACCCGGCGAGGTCGAAATCGGCCTCGCCGCGTCCCGACAGCAGCCCGAACCGCCACGAAAGCTGGAGCCGGTTCGCGGCAACAAGGCGCTTGATGCCGTCGGCGCCGTCCCGCACCAGCATCCTGCCGCGCGGCCCGACCGACCAGCTTTCATCGAACTTGCTGCCCTGGTCGACCGTGACCGACATGGTGATCTTGCGGCTGGCCGAAACGGTGTCGTTCAGTTGCAGCCATTCGGTCCAATGCGGCTCACCGTTTGCCCGGCAGGCAATCGTCAGGATCGGGCTGTAGCTCAAGGCGCCGCCGCCGGTGATCAGCTTGTTTGTGGCATAGAGCGACGCCGTGACGAGGCCATCCTCGCCCGTGTCGAACCGCCAGTTGTCAAGCACCGTTTCGGCCCGGGCAATGCCGCAGACCGAGACAAGCACTAACGCGATTGCCGCAGCGTGTCCCATTTCGACGAACAGCCTCAACACGCCCTCCAACAGCCAACCGGCTTTCAATAGGAGCGCAGATAATGATCAAAGCTTGGTCGCCACAGGCCATCGCTCGCGAAGCGTGCCGGCTGTTGCAGTTTGGCAACGAAAAAGGCCGCCTCGGAGGGCGGCCTTTCCTGTTTCAGCTGAACGCTTGTGTTATTCGGCGTCCTTGGCGGCCTTCTTCTTCGGCGCGGCCTTCTTCTTGGGCTCTTCCGCGTCGTCGCCAGACTTGGCGTCGCTCGCCTTGTCGTCGGCCTTCTTGGCGGCGGCTTTCTTCGCCGGCTTCGCCTTGACGGCGGTCTCGTCCTCGTCGTCGTCGGCCATCAGCTCTTCCTTGCTGACCTTGACGTCGGTGACCGAAATCTGGCCGAGCAGATGGTCGACCACCTTCTCCTCGAACATCGGCGCCCGCAGCGTGTTCAACGCTTCCGGGTTGTTGCGGTAGAACTCGAAGACTTCCTGCTGCTGGTTACCCGGGTAGCGGCGCACCTGCTCGAACAAGCCGCGCTGCAACTCCTCGTCCGATACGGTGACACCGGCCTTCTCGCCGATTTCAGCCAGCACCAGACCGAGGCGCACGCGGCGCTCGGCAAGCCGCAGATACTCGGCACGCGCCTCTTCTTCCGTCGTCTCTTCGTCGGCGAAGGTGCGTCCGGCTGCTTCCAGGTCACGATTGACCTGCGCCCAGATGTTGTTGAACTCGGCGTCGACGAGCTTCGATGGCGCCTCGAACGAGTAGGCCGCGTCGAGCTGGTCGAGCAGCTGACGCTTGACCTTCTGCCGCGTCATGGCGCCGAACTGGTTCTCGATCTGGCCGCGCACGACGTCGCGCAGGCGCTCCAGCGACTCCAGGCCGAGGTTCTTGGCGGTCTCGTCGTTGATTTCCAACGCGCCGGGCTGGGACACTTCCTTGACGGTGACGTCGAAGGTCGCTTCCTTGCCGGCCAGATGCGCTGCCTGGTAGTTTTCCGGGAAGGTCACGGTGACCTGCTTTTCGTCACCGGCCTTGGCGCCGACAAGCTGATCCTCGAAGCCGGGGATGAACTCCTTCGAGCCCAGCACCAGCGGCTGATCGGTGCCGGCACCGCCATTGAAGGCCTCGCCGTCGATCTTGCCGACATAGTCGATTGAGACGCGGTCGCCATTGGCGGCCTTGCCGGTCTTCGGCTCGTAGCTGCGCGCCGATTCGGCGACGCGCTGGACCTGCTCGTCGATCTCCGTATCCGGCACGTCGAACACCTGGCGCGTCACCTTAATGTCGGAAAAGTCCTTGATCTCGATCGCCGGGATGATCTCGTAGTTGAGGCGGAACTCGAAGTCGGCGCCGCCGGCCAAGATCTTCTCGGCTTCCTTCTCGTCCTCGGTCATGATGACTTCGGGCTGCATGGCAGCCTTTTCGCCACGCCCGGTGATGATCGAACGGGTCGAATCGTTGAGGATTTCGTTGACCACTTCGGCCATGAACGACTTGCCGTAGACCTTGCGCAGGTGCTGCACCGGCACCTTGCCGGGACGGAAGCCGTTGATGCGGACCTTGTTCCTGGCATCCGAGAGCCGCGCCATCAGCTTGGCTTCCATGTCACCAGCCGGCACGGTGATCTTGATCTCGCGCTTGAGACCGGAGTTGAGCGTTTCGGTGACCTGCATCGTAAAACCTTTGTTTTCACCAATGAGACTGCCACGGCCTCTGCCGTTTACAGCCTGCCGGTATATTCTTGCCGGGAATGGCTTTTGGTACGGAACCTGGCGATTTGACCGAAAATACGGCTCAAACTCTCCCAAACTGCGTTCCAAAATGTGAATAAGTTCTTGTTTTTCCTACTTCTTATCACATTCTGTAGAAGCGGATCGTCGCGTCCCGTCACATTTGACACGCCTTTTGTCACAGGCGAGGCTAATTTTCAACAGTCTTCGCATTTCGGCGAACAACCATCATTTTAGCCCTGACCCAGCCTTGTTCCCGACATTGACGGAATGATGGCTACATGGGATTGCCGGTCCATGCGGGTATGGCGGAACTGGTAGACGCACCAGATTTAGGTTGCCCCCAGCCAGCTCGCTACCGGAGCTGCCACGGTGGCTCGGACACCTCGTGGAGGGTGGACGCACAATATCAGGCATCACCTATGGAATCGAATGTGCTACGGTTCCGCAATGTCTTGGCAACACGTTCGCATATCCCACTTCGGTGGCCCCGAGGTCCTGGAACTGGTGAGCGAGCCAACAATCCCAAATCCGGGTGCTGGCGAGGTACGCATCAAGGTTCTGGCAGCCGGAACCGGTTTCACGGATAGCTTCATTCGGCGTGGCCGTTACCCCGACTTCAAAGGACCGCTGCCGTTTACTCCCGGCTACGACCTCGTAGGTGTTGTGGAGAAGGCTGGTCCCGACGTTGTCTTGCCGCGTGAGGGGCAAATCGTTGCCGATCTCTGCGTAGTCGGTGGTTACGCGCAATATGCGATTCGTCCCGCGCGTTTTCTTGTGCCGGTTCCAGCCGGCGTCGATGCGGCAGAGGCCGTTTGCATACCGCTCGCCTACCTTACAGCCTTTCAGATGCTCACGCGCTATCGGCGCTTATCACCCGGCGATACGATCCTCGTTATCGGCGCATCAGGCTCGGTCGGTACGGCGCTACTCGATCTCTCGCGTCATCTTGGCCTCAAGGCAATCGGCACGTGTTCGGCGGCGAACCTCGCCGCGGTTGAGCGATTTGGCGGTAAAGCAGTCGACTATCGGGCTGGCGACTTCGTTGATGTGGTCCGCAAACTCACGACTGGGCGGATTGGCGGCGCCGGTGTCGATGCGGCATTCGATGCCATCGGAGGGGCGCATTTCAACCGGTCATTCGCCTGTCTCGCGCCGGGGGGCACCCTCATCGGCTACGGCTCCCAGACAATGGCGATCGGGCGCGAAAACTTGATCGCGGCGGGGCTAGGTTTGGCACGCCTGAAGCTATGGGGCGCATTGAGCTTCCTGTTCCGTGGCCGAACGGCGCTTTGGTACAGCATCACAGACCGCCGCTTGTCGCATCCTGAAGAGTTTAGGACTGACATGGCTGCCTTGTTCGAGTTGCTCCGCAACGGCGCCATTCATCCGATGGTTGTCGGTCGCGAACCACTAGCCGCGGCGAAAGATATCCACACACGTATCGACGCTGGCGGGTTCGGCGGCAAAATCGTCATGCTGCCCTGGCTGGCGACGCAGGTGGCTACCGACAAGTAACCGCTTCGCACTGCCAAAGGCCCCGCGCCAGCGCCTGTTGCTCCACCCGCCCATCAGGGCAAAGCCAATGCCTGAAACGAACTCAAAGATGGATAGAAACTGGGGGGCGACGTCAGCGCCCCAGTTCGAACAAACTTTGGGCCATGGGTCGAGCAAGACACGCTGACCAGCCCCACACCCTGTGTCCGTTGGCTTTAGTCGCTTGAACTTGTGTCATGGCTTGTGACATAGACGTGGCACAGGTCACCAGATCGGCGGGTATGGCGGAATTGGTAGACGCACCAGATTTAGGTTCTGGCGTGAAAACGTGGGGGTTCGAGTCCCTCTACCCGCACCACCCTTCGCTCTTCGAGCTTCGGGTGGCAGGCCACCTGAAGCTCTTTGCGCGAAGGAGTGTCCTCCGAAGCCTTGGCGAAGGAGGACCGGTCCAGGTTCGAACCCCATCCGCTCGCGCGCACCACGGCCGCCGGCCGCGACCGTCCCGGCATCGGCGTCTACGCCTCGAACACCCTCCTCGTGAACCACGCGGCCAGCTGTGCCAGCTCCGGCCCCAGCACGCGATCGTCGCCGACTGGCGGCACAATATTTCTGATCTCATCGACGAAGGCCTGAAGCGCCGGCGGTGGCGCGCGTTCGGTGACGTGCAGCGCCTGGGAAGCGATCATCGCCAGCATCGCCATGGCGGCATCGACGCAGCGGCCGGCGGTCGCTTCCTTGGTCCATGCGAAGAACGCCGTCGTGGCGACATCGTCCTGTCCGGCGCCGGCCGACTCCGTTCCGGGAATGAAGGTGCGCTGCGCCGCCAGCTTGGCTTGCTCGAGATAGCCGGTGATCGCCATCGGCACATAGCCGACATTGCCGTGGCCGTCGCTGTCGGCTGAGTGCCGTCCGGCCATCAAGAGATCCGGCAGCAGCGACACCTTGCCGTTCAGGAGTTTTGAGGCGTGGCGATCGCAGAGCAGGCAGATGTCGGCCCATATCGCCGCCAGATCGTCCAGCGCCGGCGTCGCCATGGCATTGTGATAGCCGCCCGTGCTGATACAGCGCCCGAACGGATGCCCATCATCGGGCGGGATATAGACCGGATTGTCCGATATCGAGGCCAGCGACACGGTGGCCGCTTGCTCCGCCGTCGACAACGCTCGATGCGCCTGGCCGAGGACGCGCGGCACGATGCGGTAGCTGACCGGCGCCTGGTAGTTGCGTCGCCCATCGCCGGCGCCGACCAGAAATTCCCGCAACCCCTGCAGGGCCGCAGCTTCATGCTCATCGCCCCACAGCGCGTCGAGCGCCGCGTCATAATGTTCGAGCGGCGCGCGAAACGCCTCGATCGACAGCGCGAACACTTTTTGCGCCATGCGGATGCGGCGACGCGCCGCCAGCGCGGCATCAGCCACCAGAGCGGCAGCGCAGGGCGAGCCGTTGATCAGCGAGCCGCGTTCCTTTACCTCGAGGTCGAAGCGCGTCGTAAGCTCGGCAAACAGCGGATAGAGCGCAAGGATCTCGCCGGCGCCGCCCTGGCCCGAAGCCGGTACCGTTGGCATCGGCCGACCATCGAGCATTGCGGCAACGGCAAGCGCGATGCGCGGCGTGGTGGCGGCGTTGCCCTCGACGAAGTTCGTCAGGCGGGCAAGCACGATTGCCCGGACCACACGATCCGGCAAGGGATCGCCGAAGGAAGTGGCGGCGGCGAACGCCTTGATGCGCGCATGGCGGTCTCGCTCATCAGGTTCGAGCTTGCGGCTCGCCAACTCCCCCATGGCGGTGGTGACGCCATAGATGACCGGCGGCGGATCGGTTTCAATGAGCTTGAGGAATGAGGCGCGGCATTCGGCAATGCGCTGCAGGGCCTTCTCGCAGATCGCCACCGTGTCCTTCTCCCAGGCGACGCGGAAAACAGTGTCGAGGTTGATGTCCTCACGCGTCGACAAGGTAACTGGCATGCTTCACACCACGGCAAACAAGGACATTAATAAAGCGGTTCCTCGAACAGCGTCTTGTCGCCGTCCACCAGCGCCTTGATCTGCGCGGTGCCGTCGCCGGCGAGCGCCAGGCGGATGCCGAACGGGCGCACCCGCATGTCGTTCTGGATCGCCATCCCCTCGCCTTCCGGCAGATAGAAGCGCTCGATGCCGTAGTCCGGCGCGATGGTCGCCCCTTCGCTGCGAAGATCCCAGCCCTCTGCGACGTGGCCTGATATATCGGCCTCGTCGGCAGCGGCCGGCATCGGCGCCTTGCCGAACCAGGCGGTCGTCGGCTGCCAATAGCCGTCGGCGCCCTTCTTGAGGCGGACGACAATCGAGGTGTCGTCGCTGGAAAGTTTGTCGGGCGGAATGTTGGCGATCATTTTCGCCGGTATGCGCGAAATCTCGTAGCCCAGGATAATATAGTCGCCGCGCAGGAGGTCGCGCGGATCGACGGGCTCGATCTTCAGCAGCACTTCCTTGCCGTTGCGCAGGATCGCCGCGCGGCCGGCGATGATCCAGCTCAGGAAGCCGATCTGGACAAGTGCCAGCACCAGCGCCGAGACAATAAGTCTTTTTCCGGTCATCATGCCGTGGCTCCCATGGCAACTGGGCCCTTCATGCGTTTTTCCACGCGGATGATGACCAGTGCAAGGATGCCGAGCAGCACCGCGGCGGCAAGGAAGAAGCCGGCCGTATCGAGCATCGATTGCAACGTCACCACATAGATGATGGCGAGTTCGAAGGCGAAGCCGGCATAGGCAAGCCAGCGCAAACCACGGCTCTCCCGTCCTGCCAGCACGATTGCCGCGACGATGCCGGCCAGCGCGACGACCGAAGCGATGGCGAAACCGCTGTTGTAGGTGCTCTCGCCAGCCAGTTCGAACTGGATCATGGCCAGGCCGGTGAGGAAGCCGAGCAGCGCGTGCAAGGGCAAGCGACCGCCGAGCTGCACGATCCTGTCAACCGTATCTGGCGCGAAGACCGAGGCCGCGAACAGCAGCGCCGACGCAACGACCAGCGGGATCGCCACCTGCAGCGTGTCGTGGTTGGTGACCAGCAGCACAAGATAGAACAGCACCGACAGGATGATCAGGTGCCGCGCCGGCTGGCTGCGGGTCCAGAACGAGACGGCAAACAGCACGATCGCCATGACGACGAAGGCATGCGGAAATTCGCTACGGCTGTAATAATCGAAGCCCTTCAGGAACAGCCAGGCATCGGCAATGCCGACCGAAGCCACGGTCAGCGGGTTCGAACGCAGCGCCACAGCCGCGAGTGCCGTGCCGGCACCCCAGGTGACCAGAGCCGACGCCTCGTCGCCGGACAGATGATACATCTGGCCGATCAGCGCGATCGACCCGCCGAAAGCCGCCGCCGCCACGATCCACAACGCCTCGCCGATCGCCGCATGGTCGCGCGTCTTCAACAGCGCGCCGCCGACATAGCCGCCAAGGATGACCGCAAAGAGTGCCAGGACGCGCGCCAGCCGCGGGATCGCGTCCCAGTTGGCGGCGACGAAAATCAGGATGGCGGCGCCGAACAGCAAGGCAGCCATCATCGCCAGGATCGAGCCGAAGCTGAGCGACTTGCGCTCGTTGGCCTCGACATCGCGCGCCAGGGAATCGGCAATGGTGGCGTCGATCAGGCCAGCCTGCTGCCAGCGCGCGATATCCGCCCTGACCCGCGACGAATAACTCGCCATCCCGCTTCTCCCCCAGTTTGGTCTTTTTTTCAGCCGATCCGGTCAAACCGTTGACGCGACGGCATTTTCCGATTCGGGTTTCTTTGTGTCAGGTCCGTGAACGCTCGTTAATGCTGCATTGCACAATTTGCATTGCTGCCATGCAGCCATAGCGCTTTTAAATCGATATGGGTCCGCCTATTTATGCTTCGTACACAAACGGAATGATCCGCAAGAAAGACGAAACGAGAACTACCATGAACCTGATCCGCAACTACCGCAACTGGCGCCGCTACAGGGACACCGTGTCCGAGCTGAGCCGCCTGAGCAACCGTGAACTGACCGACCTCGGCATCAGCCGCAGCGACATTCCTTACGTCGCTCGCAAGGCGGTCTAATTCTTCGGACCGCAAATGGTCCGAACCAGTTTTGAAAAAGAGAACGACAATGAACCTGATCCGCAACTATCGTAACTGGCGCGTTTATCGCGAGACGGTTACCGAGTTGGGTCGCCTTTCGAACCGCCAGCTGCATGACCTCGGTATCGTCCGCGACGAAATCAAGATCATCGCCCGCCAGGCGATCTAACCAGAATTTCGCCAGGGTCGACCTCCTCCCCGACCCTGACGGATCCGGTCAACCTTCACCTCCTCCCGAGGGTTGACCACCAAAACGGCGCCCGCCGCACCTCCTCCCGCGGCGGGCGTTGTTTTCCCCGGGGCAAAACGAATTTTGCCCCAGAGGCTTCGCCCCTTGTAAAAAAGCGAAAGAGTTTTCGTCAAAGCCGACCTCCTCCCCGGCGATGACGAGTAGGCCCGACCTTCACCTCCTCCCGAGGGTCGGCCACCAAAACGGCGCCCGCCGCACCTCCTCCCGCGGCGGGCGCTGTTTCCCCGGGGCAAAACGAATTTTGCCCTAGAGGCTTCGCCCTTGTAAAAATGGCGAAAGAGTTTTCGCCAAAGCCGACCTCCTCCCCGGCGATGGCGAATATGGTCGGCCTTCACCTCCTCCCGAGGGTCGACCCCAAAAACGACACCCGCCGGACCTCCTCCCCCGGCGGGTGTTGTTGTTTTCAGGGGTTGATCCCCGAGCTGCTGTTTGCCCCGCACCACGCACGGCAATTGCAATCGCCGCACCAAGCGATTATTCCGGCGCTCATGAGCAAAAATCCCATCCACATCATCGGCGGCGGCCTCGCCGGCTCCGAAGCCGCCTGGCAGGCAGCGCAAGCTGGCGTTCCCGTCATCCTGCATGAAATGCGGCCTGTTCGCGGCACCGATGCCCACAAGACCAATAGCCTGGCCGAGCTGGTCTGCTCCAATTCCTTCCGCTCCGACGACGCCGACAACAACGCCGTCGGCCTGTTGCACGCCGAAATGCGGCTGGCCGGCTCGTTGATCATGAGCGCGGGCGACGCCAACCAGGTGCCGGCCGGCGGCGCGCTTGCCGTCGACCGCGACGGATTCGCCGACGCCGTAACGAAAAAACTCGAAGCCCACCCGCTGATCACCATCCAGCGCGAGGAAGTGCCGGGGCTGCCGCCGGCGGATTGGGATCAGGCGATCGTCGCCACGGGTCCGCTGACCGCGCCCTCGCTTGCCCAGTCGATCGCGGAAGCGACCGGCGCCGATGCGCTGGCCTTCTTCGACGCCATCGCGCCTATCGTCCATTTCGACACGATCGACATGGATACCTGCTGGTTCCAGTCGCGCTACGACAAGGTTGGGCCGGGCGGCACCGGCAAGGACTACATCAATTGCCCCATGGACAAGGACCAGTACCTAACCTTCGTGCAGGCGCTGGTCGATGGCCAGAAGACTGAATTCAAGCAATGGGAAGGCACGCCCTATTTCGACGGCTGCCTGCCGATCGAGATCATGGCCGAGCGTGGCGTCGAGACCCTGCGCTACGGGCCGATGAAGCCGATGGGGCTGACCAATGCGCACAATCCGACGGTAAAGGCTTATGCCGTCGTCCAGCTGCGGCAGGACAATGCGCTGGGCACGCTCTACAACATGGTCGGTTTTCAGACCAAATTGAAGCATGCCGAGCAGGTGCGTGTGTTCCGCACCATACCGGGTCTCGAAAACGCCGATTTCGCCCGCCTCGGCGGCCTGCACCGCAACACCTACATCAACTCGCCGACCTTGCTGGACGCCTCGCTGCAGCTGAAGTCGCGCCCTGGCCTGCGTTTTGCCGGCCAGATCACCGGCTGCGAAGGCTATGTCGAAAGTGCTGCGATCGGCCTGCTCGCCGGCCGTTTCGCCGCCGCCGAAAGGCTTGGCCAGGCACCGTCGCTGCCGCCGCTCACCACGGCCTTCGGCGCCTTGCTCAACCACATCACCGGTGGCCACATCGTCTCCGATGACGAGCCGGGAAAGCGCTCCTTCCAGCCGATGAATGTCAATTTCGGCCTGTTCCCGCCCGTCGAAGCCCCGAAGATCGAGGGCAAACGCATGCGTGGCAAGGACAAGACTGTCGCCAAGCGCCACGCCATCACATCGCGCGCACGCGCCGATTGCCGGCAATGGCTGGGACTGCCGGTACAAACGGAAACGGCCGAAGCGGCGGAGTAAACTCCCTATTCGACTGGCTCGGCACCTGCCATCGGCAGCCCCGGCTTGCCGGCCTCACCTGGATTCCGTCTGACATAGGCAGCCTTGAGAGTCTCCGACGTTTCGCGTGAGCCGTCATGGCTCCAGCCGGGGGGCTTGATCAGATAATTCAGGCGATCACTCAAGGTCAGGGCCGGCGCAAAGGCATCGCTGAACATGCCGATCCATTCATGGAACGCCACTTTCAGCGGATTGAAGGTGCCGAGGTTTCTGACGATGCCGTAGCGCGGCCGGTCTTCTTCCAGTTCCCCGACGAAGGTGCCGAACATGCGATCCCAGATGATCAGCGTGCCGGCATAGTTGGCGTCGAGATAGCGCGGATTGGTGGCGTGGTGGACGCGGTGGTGTGACGGCGTGTTGAAGACGAATTCGAACCAGCCCCACATTCTGCCGATGGTCTCGGTGTGGATCCAGAACTGCCACACCAGATTGAAGCCGAAGGTGAAGGCAATCACCGCCGGATGAAAGCCAAGCAGCACCAGCGGCGCCTGCAGCACGAACATGAAGGTGAACAGGCCCGTCCAGCTTTGTCGCAACGCCGTCGACAGATTGTAGTGCTGGCTGGAATGGTGGTTGACGTGTTCGGCCCACACCCAGCGCACCCGGTGCGCGATGCGGTGATAGACATAGTAGCGCAGATCATCGAGCAGGAAGGCGGCGAGGAACACCCAGACCGACAGGCCGAGATTGAAGACGCGGAATTGCCAGAGCCACAGCAGCGCACAGTAGGACACGACGCCAAGCAGCAGCCCGGCAACGACATTGCCGGTGCCCATCATCAGGCTGGTCAAGGTGTCGCGCGTCTCGAACGAACCCTTGGCACGGCCGGTGCGCACCAACCAAAGCTCGATCAGGATCGCGACAACGAAGAACGGGATGGCCAGTTGGGTGACTTGCGGGAAATTGTAGCTGTCCATCACGCGGCCTCCCTAGCGGAATTCGGATGTTGCAGCTCAAGCGCTTCCAGCACGCCTTGCGCATCCGCTGCGCTGGCAAAGCGGAAGCGGCCGCCCTTCCAGGTGAAATCGGCGAGCCGGAACGAGACCGTATTCACATCTCCGGCGTTCAAAACTGCGACATCTTGAGGCGTGACGATGCGGGTCAAGAAGCAGTCGCCGATGCTGTGAACGATCCCGATGCGCCCTCGCCCGATATCCAGAAACGCCGTCCTGGCATCCGCCGTCAGGCGCACCACGGTCGCCACCTCGTCGGGAAAATCCTCGGCGAAACGGCTCAGCGCCTGATCCGTTCCGGCAAGCGTGGCCGTCTTGCTGCCGCCGGTGAAATGCACCGCGGCGACCGACAGCGCAATGCCAAGGGCGACGATCGCGACCAGCACAGGCAAGCTCATGGATCGGTATCTCCTCCGGCCGGCCTGTTGTCTGCGGCAACAGTTCTGACTCGGAAAGCTCTTAGCATGATTGACGTTTACGTCAAAGTGCCGGCCAGCCCTTGGTCGCACGACGCAGCAGCAGCCAATGCCGGCGCAAAGCCGATAGCCGCGCCACACCATCGAGCGGCGAGCCACTTTCCATTTTTGTCAGGTAGGCGCGCGACAGGGCCAGTGGCAGGAATGCCGGGCGCAGCGAGACAGGCAAGGCCGATGCGCCCTGTTCGAAGGCGGAAAGATGGTCGCGTGCCAGCGCGATCATTGCCGCCACCGCGCGCTTGGCGCCAGGACCGCCATCGCCGGTGATGAACTCCTGCGGCGAAGAGCCAGCCGCAGCAAGGATATCGGCCGGGATAAAACATTGCCCGCGTTTGCGGTGCAGCGGCAACAGGAGCAGCAGGCCGGTCATCGCCTGCGCACAGCCTGCCCTGCCCGCCAGTGCGGCAAAGCGCGGCGCCTCGCCGGGATCGAGTATCATCGCCGCAAGCTGGATGAGCGCGGCGGCCGTCTCGCCGCAATAGCCTTCCAGATCGGTGCGCGACGGCATCGAGTCGTCGTAGAGGTCGAAGATGCGCGCATCGAGCATGTTCTCGAAGGCCAGTTTCGGCAGGTTGAATGTCGCTATGGTGGCATTCAAGGCTTCAGCTGTGGGATGGCCGGCGCCCGCCTCGCCGCCGGCGGCAATGACATCGCGCCACCATTGCAGCCGCACCTCGCCCGGCAGCGCCTCATGGATGCGATCGCGAATGCCTGCGATCTCGGCATTGAAGGCGTAGAGCGAAAACAGCGCGTCGCGCTTGTCCGCCGGCGCATAAAGCGCGGTCAGATAGCGGTCATGATCGGCGGCGCGCACCGCGTCCATGACGATTTTGGCGCTTTGAGACATGTCAATCGACGGCAATGAGCGCGGCAGCCACGGCGCGCTCTTCCGCCAGAAGGACATTGTAGGTCCGTACCGCGGCACCGGTCGACATCGGGTCGGACGCAATGCCGGCGGCCTTCAGCGCGGCCCGCAGCGCGGCGGGCAATGGCCTGAGATCCCTACCCATGCCGACCAGCAGGATCTCGACCTTGTCGGCCTCAGTCAGCAGCCTGTCGAAGTCCGCCACCGTCAGCGCCAGGGGATCCGCCGGCTCCCAGCCATGGATGCCGGATGGCAGACAGAGCAGCGAGCCGCGATGCGACATGTCGGCAAAGCGGAACCCACCATTGCCGTAGGCTTCGATAGGCGCGCGGCCTGGAAAATGCGCCTCGCGGATGACGATGCCTTTGCTGGTCACCGTTTTGTCACCCCTTCGGGGCGGCGCGTCAGGTCGCGACCGCCTTGCCGCCACCGACCGGCTTCTCCTCGTCGGCCGTAGTCTGCGGCCGCAGCTTGAACAGGATCAGCAGCGGTGCGGCGATGAAGATCGACGAATAGGTGCCGAAGACGACGCCGAACAGCATGGCCATGGTGAACGAGCGGATCACCTCGCCGCCGAACAGCACCAGCGCCAGCAGCGCCAGGATCGTCGTCACCGAGGTCAGCGTCGTTCTCGACAACGTCTCGTTGATGGCGTTGTTCAAGAGTTGCGGCAGCGGCATGCGTTTGTATTTTCGCAGATCCTCGCGAACGCGGTCATAGACCACGATCGTGTCATTCAGCGAATAGCCGATAATGGTCAGGATCGCCGCCAGCGATGACTGGTTGAACTCCAGTCCGCTGATGACGAAGAAGCCAAGTGTCATGACCACATCGTGCACCGTCGCCACGATGGCGCCGACAGCGAACTGCCATTCGAAGCGGAACCAGACATAGATCAGGATGCCAAGCAGCGCGATCAACATGGCGATCGTGCCTTGCTTCGCGAGTTCGCCTGAAACCGTCGGTCCAACCACTTCGACGCGGCGGAAGTCATAACTGTCCTGCAACTCGCCGCGCACCTTGTCGATGACGGTCTGCTCGGCATTCTCGCCACCATCCTGCGTCCCGACGCGGATCAACACGTCGTTCGGCGTACCGAACTGTTGGACCTGGACTTCACCGATGTTGAGTTCGGTCAGCCGCGCGCGAAGGTCGGCGAGATCGGCATTGCCGCTCTTGGCCTGCACCTCGATCAGCGAACCACCCTTGAAATCGATGCCGTAATTGATGCCGACGGTCATGAAAAGTACCACCGACAGGATCGAAAGTGCACTCGAGAGCGTGAACGTCCAGCGACGGATGCCCATGAAGGGGATCTTGGTGCCGGGCGGAACGAAGGTTACCGGGGCACGCGGCAACTCCTTTGGACGTGCCCGGCGCAACCAGATCGAGACCAGCAGTCGGGTGAAGGTGAAGGCGGTGAAGACGGTTGTCAGGATGCCGATCGCATAAGTGATGGCAAAGCCCTTCACCGGCCCGGTACCGAGATAGAACAGCACCACGGTGGCGATCAGCGAGGTTATGTTGGAATCGACGATGGTCGCCAGCGCCTTGGTGAAACCGGTATCGATCGCCTGGATCACGGAGCGGCCCGCGCGTCGCTCCTCGCGGATGCGCTCGTAGATCAGAACGTTGGAATCGACTGCCATGCCGATGGTCAGCACGATACCGGCGATGCCCGGCAAGGTCAGCGTCGCACCAAGCAGCGAGAGCACGCCGACGATCATCGCCACGTGCACCGCCAGCGCGATGTTGGCGAGGAAACCGAGGAAGCCATAGGCGACGAACATGAAGGCGACGACGAGGATAGAACCGATGATGCCGGCCACCTTGCCAGCATGGATCGAATCCTGGCCGAGGCCGGGACCCACTGTGCGTTCTTCGATCACCGTCAGCGTCGCGGGCAAGGCGCCGGCGCGCAACAGCACCGCGAGGTCGTTGGCGCTCTGGGCGGTGAAATTGCCGGAGATCTGGCCGGTGCCGCCGAGGATCGGCTCGCGGATCTGCGGCGCCGAAATCACCTGATTGTCGAGGATGATGGCGAACAGCTTGCCGACATTCTGCGCAGTTGCCTGACCGAAGCGCGCGGCGCCCTTCGAGTCGAAGCGGAACGACACCACCGGCTCGTTGTTCTGCGAATTGTATGTCGCCTGGGCATCGACGAGGTTTTCACCCGAGACGATGACGCGGTTCTCGATCAGATAGGGAACCGGCGGATCGTCCTGCGAATACAGCACCGACGAACCGGCAGGCGGACGCCCATTGAGCGCGTCCTGCACCGGCATCGACTGGTCGACCATCTGGAAGGTCAGCTTGGCGGTCTGGCCGAGGATTTCCTTCAGCCTTTGCGGGTCCTGGAGACCCGGCACCTGGACAAGGATGCGGTCGTCGCCCTGCCGCTGCACGATGGGTTCGGTCGTGCCGAGTTCGTTGACGCGGCGCTCGACCACCTCGATCGACTGCGTCAATGCGGTCGATGTGCGATACTTGATGCCGGCATCGGTGACGTTGAACTTGAGCAGGCCGGGCTCGGAGTCGTCGAGCGTCATTTCCTGGATGGAGCCGCCGGTGAACAGGCCGGCAGCGACCGGATCGGTCAGCGTCTTCAGCGCCGTCTTGGCGGCAGCGACCTGGGCGGGATCGGTAATGCGGACCTGCAAGGTCCGTCCGGTACCGGCAAGGCCGGTATAGCCGATCTTGGCGTCGCGCAGCAGCGTGCGGATCTCGTCGCGCGTCGTCTCCAGCCGGTCCTTGATCAGATCGTTCTGATTCATCTCCAGCAGGATGTGCGAGCCGCCCTGCAGATCAAGGCCGAGCGTCATCTGACGCTTCGGCACCCAGCTGGGCAGTTGGGCCAAGGTGCTTGCGGGGATGAGGTTGGGCGCGGCGAGGATCACTGTGATGGCCACGGCCACCCAGATCAGGATCATCTTGAAGCGCGAAAAATACAGCATATGGCGTCGTCCGTCAGAGCGTGTCCGCGGATCGCTCCGCCTAAAATTGGATTATTTCTTGGCGTTCTGGTTTGCCACCGGCTCGCCCTTGACGCGCACATCGGCGATCGTCGAACGCAGCGCGGTCACTTTCATGCCGCCGCCGAGGTCGATCTCGAGCTCGTTGTCGTCGATCACCTTGGTCACTTTGCCGACGAAGCCGCCGCCGGTGACGACCGTGTCGCCGCGACGGACCGCGGCCAGCATCTCGCCGCGCTTCTTCAACTGCGTGCGCTGCGGCCGGATGATCAGAAAATACATGATCACGAAAATCAGGACAAACGGCAAAATGCTGATGAACATGTCGGGAGAGGCGCCGATACCTTGGGCGTATGCCGGTGTCACGAACATCGAGGTACTCCTGAATTTTGAAAACAGCCGCCAATTTGGCGGCCCCTTGAAATTTGGCCGGAATATAGTCGGTAAAGTTGTCAATGCAACTGCGCGGCCGGCCAAATCGGCTGCTTTTCCGGCCTGTTGAGCCGTGTTAGAGCATGAGCGCGAAAAGCGCGAGACGGTTTTCGGAAAAGATCACGTTCGAACAAAAGGTTGCAACCGGTTTTGTATCAGACGGAATCGGCCACGACCACGCTCCCACACTTCAAAAACGCGAAAACAAAAGACAGACATGACCGACAGCAGCATTGAAGCCCTGAACCAGAAACTCGACCGGCTGATCGAGGCGGTGAGCCACCTCGCCCCGCCGCCGGTGCCCCAAACCGACCTCGGCGAGGCCGATTGCTTCGTCTGGCAGGCCGATCCGGGCTATCTGGAGCCGGTGCGCAAGGTCAACCGCGTCGATATCGGCCTGATCCGTGGCGTCGACCGCGTCCGCGACATCCTTGTCGACAACACGGAACGCTTCGCCGCCGGCTATCCGGCCAACAACGTGCTGTTGTGGGGCGCGCGCGGCATGGGCAAATCGTCGCTGGTCAAAGCCGTGCATGCCGAGATCAACGCCAAGGCCAAGTCCGACCTGCCGCTAAAGCTGATCGAAATCCACCGCGAGGACATCGACACGCTGCCGAAGCTGATGGGCCTGCTCAAGGCGGCCCCCTTCCGCTTCATCCTGTTTTGCGACGACCTCTCCTTCGACCACGACGACACCTCCTACAAGTCGCTCAAGGCAGCGCTCGAGGGCGGTGTCGAGGGTCGGCCAGTCAATGTCATCTTCTATGCCACCTCGAACCGCCGCCATCTGTTGCCGCGCGACATGATCGACAATGAACGCTCTACCGCGATCAACCCGTCCGAAGCGGTGGAGGAAAAGGTGTCGCTGTCCGACCGCTTCGGGCTGTGGCTCGGCTTCCACAAATGTTCGCAGGACGAATATCTCGACATGATCGACGGCTATATCAGCCATCATGGCCTGGCCATCGATCCCGAGCAGCTACGCACCGAAGCGCTGGAATGGGCGACGACGCGCGGCAGCCGCTCGGGCCGAGTCGCCTGGCAGTTCACCCAGGACCTGGCCGGTCGGCTCGGCAAGCCCCTGAAGGACTAGCGTCGAAACTCAATCGGCTGGTTGCGGCAAATGTCCGAGATGGGTGGGAAGCGGTCACCTTGCCGCTTGTCATCCTCGGATGAGGTCGGTCGAGCGTTCGCAGCTTCCTTCACGCGTCCGAGACAATCTCGCTCAGCCAGTCACTACAGGCAGGACGATGTAGTTTCCGTAGAGGGACACAATAAGAAGGAATGAAGCCATGATCACGCCGGCATAGGCGGCGCTGCTCTTGCCTTCCAGTCTTTGCTCTCGAGTGGGCCAACTGCGGCAGATAAGCCAGATCGAGAAAAAGGTCAGCGCAATCGAGAATCCGAACATTAAAAGCTCGAAGGCATGAAAACTGTAGTGGCGAAGAAGCGTGCCGCCAACTACGAGCGGCACGCCAATTAGCAGCCGCATCCTGATCTGACGCCACATGTCCAAACTTGCCACGATTTGCCTTGCGGTTAGTCCCACATGCCGGCGATCATAGGCAAAGAAAATTACTGAATGCCTGATGGGGTTTTCACGCCCCGAAAGTGGTCTCGGTTTCGGGACAACCACCATGCATGGAAAGACATGAAATCCCACAATCAACTGAAAAAGCCCGTTCCTTGCGGAGCGGGCTGAGCCGGCGGGCGGACTGGAGGTCAGACGTCCCGCAAATAGCTTTTTTTCTTCTATTCGAGATAACCCCCGACTATTCGAGATAGCCGGAGGGATCGACCGGGGCGGAGTTCTTGCGCACTTCGAAGTGCAGCTTCGGCGAGTCCGTCGTGCCGCTCATGCCTGACAGCGCGATTTCCTGGCCGCGCTTGACCTTCTGGCCGCGCTGCACCTCGATCGAGCTGGCGTGGCCGTAGACGGTGACCAGGCCATTCTCGTGGCGCACCAGCACCGTGTTGCCGAATTCCTTGAGGCCGTCGCCGGCATAGATGACGACGCCGTTCTCGGCCGCCTTGACCGGCGTTCCCGTCGGCACGGCGATGTCGACACCATCCTTGCCCGAGCCGAAACCGGAGATCACACGGCCGCGCACCGGCCAGCGCATCTTGCCGATGCCGGTGGCGTCGGGCGCGACGGCGTCATCGTCCTCGGCCTGCTGGATGACCTTCGAATCTTTCTTCGGCGGCGTGTAGGACGCCAGCGTTTCCGACGGCGTGGTCTTTGCCGCTGGCTGTGTGGTGGCCGTGGTCACCGGATCGGTCTTGGCCGGCTTGGCGCTGGCGACGGTCGCGGTCCCACCCGCCGGCACCTTCAGGGTCTGGCCGATCTTGAGCAGTCCATCCTTCATCCCGTTGGCCTGCTTCAGCGCAACGACGCCGACGCCGGTCTTCCTGGCAATCGAGGACATCGTATCGCCCGACTGGACCGTGTAGGTGCCAGCAGCGCCAGTCGCCTTGGCTGCCGCCACCTGCGGCTTGGGCTCCTTGGGCTGGCTTGCTGCGGCCGACGTGTCGACCTGAGCGGCGGATTTACCTTCCTTGAGCTTCGGCTGCTGCGGCAGAACGGCGACCTTGTCCGGCGCAGTGGCCGGCAGATCGTGCTTGCCGTCCTTCGCCGGCTTGGCATCGGCGACCTTCGCCTCGCCCTTGCTCGAATAGGCATAGGCCGGAATGATCAGCTTCTGGCCGGTCTTCAGCCCCTTGGTCGCGCTCAGCCCGTTGACCTTCATGATCACGTCGGACGGCACCTTGTAGCGCTGCGCCAGGCCGCCGATCGTTTCGCCGTCCCGAACGACAATCTCGGTTGCATGCGGCTTACCAGAGGACGCCACGCGCGCTTCATCGGGCTGCGCAACCTTGAAAGGCGATGCGGCCGGAGCGACGGTGCCGGTCGTGGTCCTGTCGACATGCGGTGCCGGAGCCAATGCGGTGCGCATCGGCTTCGCTGCGGGCGCCAGTGCGGGAGCCGGCTGTGCCTGGGCAACGGGCGGCGGCAGCGGCCGCGTCGAGACAGGCTCGAGGCTGGAACGGCTGACCGATTGTGTGTGGCTGCCATCGAGTGGAGCGGCGGCGACATCGCCCGGATAGGGCTGTTGCACGGCGTCCTGCTTGTTGATGATGGCGCGCTGATTGTTGGTCGAGGATGTAAAGACGTCGTCGACGCCATTGAACCGCGAAACCTGGGAACTGCACCCGGCCGCGGCGCCTGCAATCATGAGGACGGCGCAGCCTCGCGCCAGATTGCGTCCATTTGCCTTCAAAACACTGAGTTGCATCGCACTGACCCGCACATACCCGGTACAAACTAGGCATGATTAAAGCGCGTTAATGTTACTCGACGGTTAACCTCATGGAATCCGGCGCAATTTTCTTAAAATATTAGAGAGCGAGCTGAAGGGTGTTGAGATTCAGGTCAGGCCGAGCCGGAGTCGAAGACGGGCGCGAAGCGACCAAACAAGGTGGCTTCCGGGGTCGCCCTTGCGACGAGCGGAGCGTACTTTTGGTACCTGAGCACCGGAAGCGCAGGAAACTACCGTTTGCAGGCCGGCATCACCTGAATATCGACACCGCCTAAATGACGGCGGCGACACTGCGCAGGATCGGCTGCAGGCGGACAAGGCCGATGTCCTCGCGCTCGAACCGGCTGCCGACCTTGGTCAGCTTGGCCAGCACCTGCTCGCCCTCCTCGGGTCCGATCGGGGCGATAACAATCCCGCCGCTCGACAATTGATCCAGCAGGAAGCGCGGCAGGCTGTCGAAGGCAGCCCAGGCGACGATGCGGTCGAACGGCCCTTCGTTCGGCAGGCCGCCGGACCCATCGGCGTGGCGCACGATCACATTGCCGATGCCGAGCGCCTCGAAGCGCTGCCTGGCCTGCTCGACGAGCGTCTTGTAGCGATCGGTGGTGACGACCCGCGCCGCCAGCCGCGACATCACCGCCGAGGTATAGCCGGAGCCGGTGCCGACCTCGAGCACGCGGTTGCCCTGCTCGATGGCGAGCGCCGCGATCACCGCCGCCTGCATGTCGGCGCCCTCGATCGCCTCGCCGCATTCGATCGGCAGCATGCGGTCCGACCAGGCGATCTGATGGAACTGGGCAGCCAGGAAACCGCGCCGCGGCGTCGCCTCGAACGCCGCTATCAGCGCCTTCGGCACCGTCCCCCGGCCACGCAGGCGCAGCAGAAAGGCGGCAAAGCCTTCGCGGTCATCGATCCCCTGGTTCATGCAAGCGCCTTGCTCAGTTGGTCACGGATTTCATGCGCGGTCAGGTCGAGCTGCAATGGCGTCACCGACACCAGCCTGTTGCGCAGGGCGTAGAGGTCAGTACCTTGCTTGCCTTCGACCGGCTCGCGGCCAAAGCGCAGCCAATAGTAAGGCAGGCCGCGCCCGTCGCGGCGCTCGTCGACCCACAGGCTGTGCACGAGCTTGCCTTGCGAGGTGACCACTGTACCGGCGACCTCTTCGGGAGTGCAGTTAGGGAAATTGACATTGAGCAGCACGCCGTCCGGCAGCGGTGTTGCGACCAGCTTCTTCAGCAGCGCCGGCGCCAGCGCCTCGGTCGTCTCATAGGGAACGACGCGATCTTCGCCGACATAGCTGTAGCCCTGGCTGAGCGCGATCGAGCGGATGCCGAGCAGCGCGCCTTCCATGGCGCCGGCGACGGTGCCGGAATAGGTGACGTCGTCAGCGATGTTGGCGCCGGAATTGATGCCGGACAGGATCAGGTCCGGTGCGCCGGGCAGGATCTTCTTGACGCCCATGATGACGCAATCGGTCGGCGTGCCGCGCACGGCAAAGTGCTTCTCGCCGATCTTGCGCAGCCGCAGCGGCTCCGAGATCGACAGCGAATGAGCATAACCGGACTGGTCCTGCTCCGGCGCCACCACCCAGACATCGTCGGACAGCGTACGCGCGACGCGTTCGAGCGACGCCAGGCCCTCGGCATGAATGCCGTCGTCATTGGTCAGAAGAATGCGCATTATTTCGCTTCGATCTTTTCCAGACCGCCCATGTAAGGCCGCAGCACTTCAGGAATGGTTACGCTGCCATCCTCATTCTGGTAGTTTTCGATGACAGCGATGAGCGCGCGGCCAACCGCGGTGCCCGAACCGTTGAGCGTATGGACGAAACGGTTGCCCTTGCCGTCTCTGTCCTTGTAGCGGGCATCCATGCGGCGCGCCTGGAAATCGCCGCACACCGAGCAGGACGAAATCTCGCGATAGGCGTTCTGGCCGGGTAGCCAGACCTCGATGTCGTAGGTCTTGCGCGCGCCAAAGCCCATGTCGCCGGTGCACAGCGTCATGGTGCGGAACGGCAGCCCGAGCCGCTTGAGCACTTCCTCGGCGCATTGCGTCATCCGCTCATGTTCGGCAAGTGACGATTCCTGGTCGGTGATCGACACCAGCTCGACCTTGTAGAACTGGTGCTGGCGCAGCATGCCGCGCGTATCGCGCCCGGCCGAACCCGCTTCCGAACGGAAGCATGGCGTCAGCGCGGTATAGCGCAGCGGCAGTTTTTCATGCGCGGTGATTTCTTCGCGCACAAGGTTGGTGAGCGGCACCTCGGCGGTCGGGATCAGGCCAAGCCTGCCCTCCCCGTGCGGCGTGAAGAACAGATCTTCCTCGAACTTCGGCAACTGGTTGGTGCCGAAGAGAACGTCGTCCTTGACCATCAGCGGCGGGATGACTTCTTCATAGCCATGCTCGGTCGTGTGCAAATCGAGCATGAACTGGCCGAGCGCGCGTTCCATCCGCGCCAGCCCGCTCTTCAGCACGGTGAAGCGCGAGCCCGACAGCTTCGCGGCGCGCTCGAAATCCATCATGCCGAGCGCTTCGCCGATCTCGAAATGCTCCTTCACCCAATTGGGCCGCGTCGGCACCTGGCCAACGATATGCTTGACGACATTGTCGTGCTCGTCTTTGCCGACAGGCACGTCATCGAACGGCACATTGGGCAGCACCGCCAGCGCATCGTTCAGCGCCTTGTCGAGATCGCGTTCCCGCGCCTCGCCGTTCTGGATGAAGGTTTTTATCTCGCCGACTTCAGCCTTCAGCCTTTCGGCAAGTGCCGCGTCGCCCGAACGCATGGCATTGCCGATCTCCTTCGAGGCGGCGTTGCGGCGCTCCTGCTTGGTCTGCAGTTCGGTGACGTGTTCGCGCCGCGCCTCGTCCGAGGCGATCAGTCCGTCGACCGTGGACTGCGCCTCACCCGCCGACCACGAGCGCTTCACCAGCGCCTCGACTAGGGCCTTCGGGTTGTCGCGAATCCATTTGATGTCAAGCATGTTTGAACGCTCCTGAGCTAGGCCAGAGGGCGTAAACCGCATCTGAGATCGATGCAAGATGGGCGGGGCGGCGACTGTCTTTTTCCGCCGCTGCCGCCGCTCTGTTGCCTACGAGGCAGCCGGCGCCGGAGGCTCGTCCGGGGCTTTGTCCGCCACGGTCTCCGCCGCGTCCTGCTTCTCGCGCGCCACACGCTGCTTTTCCTGATCGCGCTCGATCAGCCGGGCAGCCCAGATGGAGACCTCGTAGAGAAGGATGGTCGGAATGGCCAGGCCGATCTGGCTCATCGGATCTGGCGGCGTCAGCACGGCCGCGACGACGAAGGCAATGACGATCGCCCATTTGCGCTTCTCGGCCAGCCCCTTGGACGACAGCATGCCGACCCGTGTCATCAGGCTGGTCACCACCGGCAGCTGAAACACCAGGCCGAAGGAGAAGATCAGTGTCATGATCAGGCTGAGATATTCCGACACTTTCGGCAGCAGCGAAATCTGCACCTGATCGTCGGTGCCGGCCTGCTGCATGGCGAGGAAGAACCACATCACCATCGGCGTGAAGAAGAAATAGACCAGCGACGCGCCCATCAGGAACAGGATGGGCGATGCGATCAGGAACGGCAGGAAGGCGTTGCGCTCGTTCTTGTAGAGGCCGGGCGCGATGAACTTGTAGATCTGCGTGGCGATCAGCGGAAAGGCGATGACCATGCCGCCGAACATGGCGAGCTTGACCTGGGTGAAGAAGAACTCCTGCGGCGCGGTGTAGATCAGCTCGACTTTGTGCGGATCGAGCCCTGCCCACTTCGTTGCCCATTTGAACGGGATCACAAGCAGGTTGAACAGCTTCTTGGCGAAGAAGAAACAAACCAGGAAGGCGACAAAGAAGCCGCCGATCGACCAGATCAGCCGCCGGCGCAACTCGATCAGATGCTCCATCAGCGGCGCCGACGATTTCTCGATCTCGTCCTTTTCCTTGTCCGAAACACTCACTTGGCGGCTCCAGCCGTCTTCTTGGCAACCGGCTTCTTCGCCGCAGCAGGCTTCGGTTCGGCTTTCGCCCCCGTCTTGGTTGCTACGGTCTTGGTCGCGATCACCTTGGCCGCAGCAGGCTTGGCGGCCTTGGGCGTTTCAGGCTTTGCCGCGGGCACTGCTTTCGCTGGCACCTTGGAGACCGGCGTGGCTTTGGCGGTCACGGTTTTCGCCGACGCAAGAGCCTTTGCGCTATGTACCGAAGCCTTGGCCGGTGCCTTTGCAACCGGCGTCGCCTTTGCCGGCGCAGGCTTGGCTGCTTTCTTCGCTGTGGACGCCTTCGGCTCCGCAACAGGTGCCGTCGGCAGTGACGACGTCACCACCGATTCGTCGGTCATCGCCGGGAAAATCGGCGCTGCTGGCGCTGCTTCCGGCCCGTTGACGCCAGGCATGGTCGTTGCACCATTCTTCAACGGCTCGGCCGCCTGCGGGGTCGAGGCGGCAGGTGTTGCCGGATCAGCCGCCGGCTTCGGCTTCATCGCCGCGTCGACGCCGGAGCGAACGTCGGCCGCGGCCTGTTCGAACGGATTGAGCTGCTTCCTGATCTCGGCCATCGGGCTGAGACCCCTGAGCTCGTCGACCGACTTCTTGACGTCGTCGAGCTCGGCTTCCTTAAGCGCCTCGTTGAACTGTTTCTGGAAATCGGACGCCATAGCGCGCAGCTTCGCCGTCGTGCGGCCGAAGGTGCGCAGCATATTGGGCAAATCCTTGGGCCCGACGACCACGATCATGACGATCGCGATGACCAGCATTTCGGTCCAGCCGACTTCAAACATGGCACTCTGTTCCGACTAGAAACCTTTGGCTCAGCTCTTGCTGGCTTTTTCCTTCGCGGCCGCAACGGTCTCGTCGGCGCGGTGTTCGACAGTGCGCTTGTCTTCGGCAACGTCGTCGTCGGCCATGCCCTTCTTGAAGCTCTTGATGCCCTTGGCCATGTCGCCCATCAGCTCGGGAATCTTGCCGCGGCCGAACACCAAAAGCACGATCACCAGCACGATCATCCAGTGCCAAATCGAAAATGAACCCATAGCAAATCTCTCTCGAATGTTTTCCCTGGCGATGATCTATGCGTTTTCGCGTTGGGATTCAAACACAACTGCGACAGAGTTTATGAAAGGGTGGCGGATGTCACGCATTTTCAACGTGATGGCCCGCTACGAATCCGCGCATCCTCGACAGATCGGCGGCCAATGCCAGTCAATCTTCCGTGACGCGCGGCGTCAACAGGCCGAGTTCCTCGAGATCGATGTCGGTCAGCGCATCCTCATCGTCGGTCAACGCATCGGGATCGGACGGCGGAACCGGAATGGCGAAATTCGACGGCATGCGGCCCGAAAGCAGCCCCGCCCCCTTCAGTTCCTCCATGCCGGGAAGATCGCGGATCTCCTCCAGCGCGAAATGGTCGAGGAAGGTGTCCGTGGTGCCGTAGGTGACAGGGCGTCCCGGCGTTTTGCGCCGGCCGCGCATGCGCACCCATTCCGTTTCCAGCAGCGTGTCGAGCGTACCCTTCGAGGTTTCGACGCCCCGGATGTCCTCGATTTCGGCGCGCGTCACCGGCTGGTGATAGGCGATGATCGCCAGCACTTCGAGGGCCGCGCGGGAGAGCTTCCTTTGTTGGACGGTATCCCGGCTCATCAGGAAAGCGAGATCACCGGCCGTGCGGAACGCCCAGGCGTCGCCGATACGCACCAGATTGACGCCGCGCCGGGCATAGATCTGCTGCAGCTCGGCCATGGCCAAGGCGATGTTGATGCCATCTGGAAGGCGGGCCGCAAGCTGCTTTTCGCTGACAGGCTCAGCGCTGGCGAACACGATCGCCTCGGCCATGCGCACGGCTTCCGCCAGATGCAGCCGCTCCGCCGGATTGTGTACCTTTTGCTCGGTCGGGTCCTGGGAAAGCGACTCCTCTTCGGCTTCATCGCCGACCTTGAACGGGATAACCGAAGCGTTGGCGTGTTCGCTCATGATGCCACCTCGACTGCCTTGATTGCCTGCGTGCGGCCGCGCAGATAGATCGGCGCGAACTCTTCATCCTGCCGCATGTCCATCGTGCCCTCACGCACCAGTTCCAACGTAGCCGCAAACGAGCTGGCGATCGCCGTGCGCCGCTCCTCCGGGCTGGTCATGTACACGATCAGAAAACTTTCCAGCGTCGCCCAGTCGTGCAGAGCCCCGACCAGACGGGTCAGGATATCGCGCGCATCCTTGAGCGACCAGACACCGCGCCTGGCGATCGTGACATTGTTGATCGCCTGCTTCTGCCGCTGCTGGGCGTAGGCGGTCAACAGATCGTAGAGCGAGGCCGAATAGGCATTGCGCTTTTCGACGATGACCATTTCCGGCATGCCGCGCGCGAACACGTCACGGCCGAGCCGGTTGCGGTTGACCAGGCGCGCCGAGGCGTCGCGCATGGCTTCCAGCCGCTTGAGCCGGAACTGCAGCACCGCCGCCAGTTCCTCGCCGCTTTCGCCCTCGTCGCCCGGCTGCTTGGGGATCAAAAGCTTCGACTTGAGGAAAGCCAGCCACGCCGCCATCACCAGATAGTCGGCGGCGAGCTCGAGCCTGAGCGCCCTCGCCGTCTCGACAAAGGTCAGATATTGCTCGACCAGCGCCAGGATCGAAATGCGCGCCAGATCGACCTTCTGGGTACGGGCAAGATGCAGCAGAAGATCGAGCGGGCCTTCGAAGCCGGCCACGTCGACGACCAGCGACGGGTCGCCGGTGACGCGTGAATCGTCATTCTCGGCCCACAGACGGTCCATCGGTGCGGCCTTTGCGGCCTTGCTTTCCAATGTCTCCGCCACCGCCTGTCACTTTCCCTTTGCTATGCCACCGCATCGAAGTAGGTGGCGAATTCGGCACGAATTTCGGTTTCTTCGACCGTGTCACGGTTCTTTATATAGGTCAGCGCCCGCTTTGCGCGCTCCAGCGACGTGCCCTCAAGCCCCGTGGTGCGCGATGCAATGCCTGCCATCTCCTCGAAAACGCCATTGCAGTGAAGGACCAGATCGCAGCCCGCCGCAAGGATCGAGGCCGCCTTTGTCGGGAAATCCCCAGAAAGTGCCTTCATCGACGTGTCGTCGCTCATCAGCAGCCCGTCAAAGCCGATTTCGCGCCGGATGATCTCGTCGATGACCTTGCCGGAGGTGGTCGCCGGATTGTTGGGGTCGATCGCGCTGTAGACGACATGCGCCGTCATTGCCATCGGCAGATGGTTGAGCTCCCGGAACGGGGCGAAATCATGCCGCTGCAGATCGCTGAGCGAGGCGTTGACCACAGGCAATTCGAAATGCGTGTCGGCAAAGGCACGTCCATGGCCCGGAATATGCTTCATGACAGGCAGCACGCCGCCTGCCATCAGCCCTTCCGCCGCGGCACGGCCAAGTTCAATCACCGGTCTTGGGTCCTTGCCATAGGCGCGCGCGCCGATGACATCGCTGGCGCCCTCGATCGGCACGTCGAGCACCGGCAGGCAATCGGCGGTGATGCCGTAGCGCAGCAGGTCGAAGGCATGCAGCCGCGCCATCAGCCAGGCCGCACGCGCACCGGCATCATGGTCGTCGCGCCACAGCGCGCCGAGCGCGCCGCCGGCCGGATAGTTCGGCGCCAGCGGCGGCCGCAGGCGCTGCACACGGCCGCCTTCCTGGTCGATGAACACCAGCGCGTCCGGACGCCCGATACAGTCGCGCATCGAGGCGACCAGATCGCGGATCTGTTCGGTCTCGCCGATGTTGCGCGCAAACAGGATGAAGGCCCATGGGCATTCATTGCGATAGAAATTGATTTCTTCGCGGGTGAGAGATTTCCCGGCACAGCCGAGGATCATGGATTTTGATTCGGTCATGTCAGGAGTCTAAAGCTTCACGCGATCAAAGGGAATCATCCGGATCACAAGCGGTCAAACGTCGGATCTGCTTTCCCCATGAAAAAAGCCGGCGCGGTGACCGCGCCGGGTTTTGATTGGGTGGCTCAGGCTTTAGCGCGAGACGAAACAGTTGCCGCCGGCGGCCTTGTAGCTGGTGCACAGATTGATCGCGTCATTGCGCGACTGCGCCGGAACCCGCACGCGGTAGAACGTGCCCTTGCCGGCGATCTCGGCCTTGACGATGTTGGCGGTACGCCCGGCGAGCACGCTGCCGTAGCGGCGCTGCAGGTCCTGATAGCTGGATTGGGCGCTTTCGACCGTCGGCTGTGAAGCGATCTGCATCGACCACGAACCACCGCCGGTCGCGGTCGATGCCGGATCGATGGATGCAACCTGATCGGGCTTGACCTCGCCGACGACGTCGACCGGCTGGTCGGACGGGCGCTGCGGCGCGAGCGGAACCTTGGCCGGCGTGTTGGCCGACTGCGCCTTGGCCTCAGCCTTGGGCTTGGCCGCCGGCTTGAGAGCCGGCTCGTCGTCCGCCTGGGCGGCTGCGGGCGCCACGGTGCCGGTCTGGTCCGCATCGGCCTGCGCCGACGGGGCAACATGCTGCGGCGCCGGGTCGACCGGCTCCGTTGCGGCCACTTGCGGGGCGACGGGCGCCGGATCTTCACGCGGCACCAGCGAACCGTCCGACTTGACCACCATGGTCCTCACCTTGCGCGGCGCAACAGCGACGACATCGGCATTGGTGCCCTTGTCGGCTTCCTGCAGCACCTGCGCGATGCGATCCTCGGACTTGGGCGCGGCCGCCATGTTGTCGGCCGAAGCGTCGCCGGCCGTTGGCGCGGCGTTGCCGACATCGGTGCCAACGGCACCTGCGTTCTGGTCCGGTGAAAGATCGATCGCGCGGGCCGGATCCTTCGCCTGGACGTCCACCGGCTCTTCGGTATTGGTGACCAGTTTTTCCTGGACCGGCTCGGCGGGCTTCGCGCCCCTGACCGCGTCGTAGACCTTGTTGTCCTGGTTCGGCACCACGGCACCGCCCGGATTCTCCGGCTTGACCTTGATCGGCGCGTTGTCGGCCTTGACTATCACCGGCGCATCGCTGCCGCCCTTGCCGCCGAAAGACAGCGCAAAGGCACCGAGGCCGCCCGCCACCGCCACCGCGCCGACAATCGCGGCAATGAACAGGCCACGCCCGCGCGAAGGCCTCGCGGCCTCGCGCTCGCCGAGACCCGGAACAGCCATTGCCTCGTCGAGTTCGGGATCATAGTCCAGTTCATCGACGGTGAAATCATCCGCCTGTGAAACCGGCTGGCTGCCGGGCAGACTGTCGAGATCGAAGCCATCAGAGGCATCGGCATAACCCGTGGGCGCCGCCGCGCGGGCAGACACGTCCATCGGCCGCGCCGCATATGTCCGCGCTTCCGGCTCATAACCCGGCTTGACGCTGTCGTAGCCAGGGCTGACGCTGTCATAGCCCGGCTTGAAGCCCGTGGCGTAGGAGTCATCATCGTAAGATGCGCCGGCAACGCTGCCTGCGGGAGCGGCAGCGACCTCCACCGCGTTCATCTCGGAGAGAAGGCTGGAGAACTCGGCGTCGAGATCGTCATAGCCAGACGTCGCCGGCTGATCTTCCTCGAAGTGCAGTTCCGGAATATCGAGATCGTCCGCCAGCGCAACGACACGCTCGGGCACATCGACGGTCTCGACATCGGGCATGTCTTCGTAACGCGCGGGCTGGCGGGATTGCGGCGCCGATACAGGGGCTGCGGGCGTGACGGTCTCGACCGGCTCGGCCGAACGGTAGGCAGTCGCCGCGGCGACTGCCGGCGCTGCGGCCATGGATGCCATCGAAGCGGCCGGCTGAGCGCTAAACGCAGGCTGAGCGCTGAATGACGGCTGCTGCGGAACCGGCGTCACGCGGCTCCACGAACGGGCCGGCTCTGGCGGCGTGGAACGTTCCGCCAGCCAATCGAGAGAATCCGCCGAATTGTCCCGGGCCACCTCACGCGGGTCAAGGCTTTTGGCCAAAGCCGCGTCGAACGCATCGTTGTCGAAACCGACATCACCTTGCCCGGCAGCCTCCGAGCCCGAATCCATGCCCTCAACTTCATCAAGCAGAAGATCGTCGAGATTCACGTCGGCCGCTTGCGCATCACCAAGGTGCTGAGGCTGCTCAGGCGAAGATTCATCAAGATCCCAGTGGAGGTCGCCGACAAGTTCGGCCGGTTCTTCCGCGGTCTCTGCTGCTTCGGCAGGCGGCGGGGAGGCGACAGCTGGCTGAGCAGTGGCGGGCTCGCTGGCCATGGGCACTGCGCGCGCCGTCATGGCGCCCAGCAGCGCATTCAACTCGTCTTCCAGGCTTCGTTCGTCCGCGATCGGGGCTTGCACCGGCTCGGCCACCTCAGCGGCTGGCGCCACCGGCTTGACGGTAGCGGCCGCAACCTCTGTGACCGGCTCTTCGATCGTCTCGGCAAACGAGTCGTCGAAATTCAGGTCGAAAGCATCATCCGACGCGCCTTCGGGGCTAGAAATCTCGCCCTTCGTGTCAGCGGAATCGGCAGGCATGTCATGCGCTTGCGGCTCATCGAATGCGACCGGCTCATCCGAGCGACTATCGAAATCCATGTCGACATCAGCCATGGCGTCGTCGAAGTCGCCGGCAAGATACTCACCGGAGATTGCCTGGGCATCACGCGCAGCCGCCTGCTCCGGCATGGGATACTCGACGGGATCGGCAGCCGTGTGGGACTGTTCCACCGCCGAATGGTCGTCGAGCATCAGCTCGTCTTCGAGCGAGATCGCAACCGCATCGTCGAATTCATGATTGGAAGCCGTCTCGACTGAAGCTGGCGCGTCGGCGACGGCAACCGGGTGCCGGGCCTCTTCGGCTTCCTCATCGATCCGGAAGTCCTGGTCGAGCGACGCGGCAAGCTCGTCCGCCATCGGCTGATCGTCCTCGAAGGGCGAGACATCCTCAAGTGAACTGGCGACGGCATTGTCGAAATCAGACTCGAAAGCCGGCTCGACAGACGGCAAGGTTTCAGCGGCGGCCGCATGGCTGGCGCCGGCTGCTTGGTCGTCGACTTCGTCCAGATCCAGATGGAAATCGTCGTCGAGCGACACCGAAAGCTCGTCGTCCATTGCGCCGGCGTCAGCCGCTTCGAACGCCGGCTCATGTCCGAATCTCGGCTCATGGGCCCCGGCAACCGGAGCGGCGTCTCTGTCGTCAGCGCCGAACTCGCCCATCATTTCCTTTTCGAGATCGATATCGAAATCGCCCTCTTCCGCCACGTGGTCGACGGCGGGGGCTTTCGGCTGGGCGGGCGATTGCGGCTTGACCGGCTGGCGCGGGTCGAACCCCATGATCCTGGTCAGTTCCGCGAACGGATCATCGTCAGCGATGTCGTTGTTGTCGGCTACTCTCAGCTGGGTTCTGTCTGCCATTATTGTTCCCGAACTCGCACTCATTCGGACGCCATGGACGTCGCGTAGGGTTGGCCCTTACCAGCGCAATGTGGGCAAAAGGTGACAGGTTATTTAGTCAAACCTAACGCATTTCGGTGGGCGCGGCGGCTCCGATCAACGTCAGGCCGGACGTCAAAACGTCCGAAACAGCCTGCACCAGCCCTAGTCTGGCATGCGTCAATTGTCGGTCGTTAACCTTAACAAAACGTAAGTCCGGATTATCCGTGCCACGGTTCCAGTGTCCGTGGAAGCTGGAAGCCAAATCATAGAGGTAGAATGCCAGCCTGTGCGGCTCGAGCGCAAGTGCCGCTGACTCGATCAGACGCGGGTACTCGGCAAGCTTGCGGATTAGGCCGATCTCGCCCTCGTCGGTCAGCAAAGCCACGGCGGACGCCAGGCTGTTGCGGTCGAAATTGGCTTCGCCCAATTGCTCGCTCGCCTGACGGAACACCGAATGGCAGCGCGCCGAGGCATACTGCACATAGAACACCGGATTGTCCTTGGACTGCTCGGTCACCTTGGCGAAATCGAAATCCAACGGTGCATCGTTCTTGCGGTAGAGCATCATGAAGCGTATCGCGTCGCGGCCGACCTCCTCCACCACTTCGCGCAGCGTCACGAAATCACCGGACCGCTTCGACATGCGCACCGGTTCGCCATCGCGAAACAGTTTCACCAACTGGCAAAGCAGCACGGTGAGCTTCAACTCTTCGCCGGCGATCGCCCGCGCCAGGGCTTCCAGCCGCTTGACGTAACCGCCATGGTCGGCGCCGAGCACATAGATCAAGTCGACGAAACCACGATCGACCTTGTCCTTGAGATAGGCCACGTCGGCGGCGAAGTAGGTGAATGAGCCATCCGACTTGACCAGCGCCCGATCCATGTCGTCGCCGACCGCGGTCGAGCGGAACAACGTCTGCTCACGGTCCTCCCAATCGTCGGGCTTCTCGCCCTTGGGCGGCGGCAGCTTGCCCTTGTAGATATGGCCTTTCAGAGTCAAATCGTTGATCGCCGAGCGAATCTTCTTGGCATTGTCGGCGTGCAGCGTGCGCTCGGAGAAGAACACGTCGTGATGCACGTTGAGCATCGCCAGATCCTCGCGGATCATCGCCATCATCGCATCGATGGTGCGGTCCTTGACGATGGCGAGCGCCTCATAGTCCGGCATCTGCAGAAGCGAGCGGCCGAATTCCGTGACCAGCGCCTGACCGACTGGCACCAGGTAATCGCCGGGATAGAGGCCGGCAGGTATTTCGCCGATGTCGTCGCCAAGCGCTTCGCGGTAGCGCAGGAATGCGGAACGGCCGAGCACGTCGATCTGCGAGCCGGCATCGTTGATGACATATTCCTTGGTCACGTCGTAGCCGGCGAAGGCCATCAGATTGGCGAGCGCGTCGCCGACGACAGCGCCCCTGCAATGGCCGACATGCATCGGCCCCGTCGGATTGGCCGAGACATATTCGACATTGGTCTTCCTGCCGCCGCCAACCGTCGAGCGGCCATAGTTGCGGCCCTCGCCAAGCAGTGCGGTCAGATGTGTCTGCCAGAAGCCGTCCTTGAGCCTGAGATTGACGAAACCAGGACCGGCCACCTCTGTCGCGGCGACATCCTTGTCGTCGCGCAGCGCTTGCGCCAGTCTTTCGGCCAGTGCGCGCGGATTCTGGCCGGTGGGCTTGGCCAGCACCATGGCCGCATTGGTCGCCAGATCGCCATGGCTGGCGTCGCGCGGCGGCTCGACGGCAATGCGCGACAAATCCGGCGAAACGCCATCATTGTCTTTCAGATCAAGCGCTTCGACGGCTTTTATGATTCGCGCGGTGAAATCGGCGAAGATGTTCATTTGTGTGACTCTGGGGTCTGGCTCTGGCGGCTTTGCAGCGAATCCGGCTCGTTGGCCGGCAAAATCGAGCCCGCCCTAGCTCAATTCAGGCGTATGGTCAAACAAACGCCGGTGTTCCTTGAGCGCGTAGGTGTCGGTCATACCCGCCAGGAAGTCGGCAACGCTGCGCGCCTTGATGCGATCGTCGGCCCGATCCAGCCCCTCGCGCCAGCCGTCCGGCATGGCTCGCGGATCGGCGAAATAGGCGTCGAACAGCTGCTTGACGATCTGCTCGGCGTCCGCGCGCACCCGCATCACCTCGGCATGCCGATAAAGATGCTTGTAGAGAAAGGCCTTCAGTTCCTTCTCCAAGGCGGCCATTTCCGCGGAAAAGGTGACCATCGTCTCGCCCGCCGCTCTCACCGCGTCGGCGCTCTGCGGCTTGATGCGCTCCAGATTAGCTGACGTGGAGACAATGACATCCTCGACCATGGCTGTGATCTGCCGCCGCATCAGTTCGTGGCCGGTGCGCACGTCATCGAGGGAAGGATAGCGTGCGCGCACGCCTTTCAGAATGGTTCCCGGCAGCGAAACCGTCTCCAGCATGTCCAGCGTCAGCAGCCCCGCCCTCAACCCGTCATCGATATCATGCGTGTTGTAGGCGATATCGTCGGCGATCGCCGCGCATTGCGCCTCGATGCCGGCAAACCGGTCCAGTTCGAGATCATGCAGCTCAGAGTAATCACGGATCGCCTGCGGCACCGGCCCTTTCAGACCCTTGCCGTTGGCATCCGTCAGCGGTCCATTGTGCTTGACCAGGCCTTCCAGTGTTTCCCAGGTCAGATTGAGCCCGTCGAATTCGGCGTAGCGCGCCTCCAGCCTTGTCACGATGCGCAGCGATTGCGCGTTGTGGTCAAAGCCGCCCCAGGCGGCCATCTTCTCGTTCAGCGCGTCCTCGCCGGTGTGGCCGAAGGGCGTGTGGCCGAAATCATGCACCAGTGCCACCGCCTCGGCCAGATCCTCGTCGCCACGCAGCGCCCGTGCCAGGGCGCGCGCGATCTGAGCCACTTCGATCGAATGGGTCAACCGGGTGCGGTAGTGGTCGCCTTCATGCGCGATGAAGACCTGCGTCTTGTGTTTCAGCCGGCGGAAGGCCGTCGAATGGATGATGCGGTCACGGTCGCGCTGGAACGGCGTGCGTGTCGGGCTTTCCACCTCGTCGAACAGTCGTCCGCGCGACTTTGCCGGATCGCAGGCATAGGCGGCGCGTGGCCGATAACCGAATCCTATGTCGCCCAACTCATTGGTCATGGCTGATGCTGCCGCAGTTGACTTGGTCTAGATAATTTGGGTCTAGTTGACTTGGCCCCTCGCGCTTCATACCTATCATGTGAAACCGAAAGCAAGGTGACGCCCATGGGCGCTGATGCCAAGACTGCCATGAAAGTCGATATGACCGAGGCCGCCGCCAGGCGGATCGCCAAGATTGTCTCGGGCGAGGCCGGCAAGACTGCGCTGCGCGTTTCGGTCGAAGGCGGCGGTTGCTCGGGCTTCTCCTATAAGTTCGACCTGGTCGATACTCGCAATGACGATGACGTCGCCATCGAGAAGGACGGCGCCACGGTGCTGATCGACGATCTGTCGCTGGTCTATATGGGCGGCTCGGTAATCGACTTCGTCGACGATTTGATGGGCCAGTCGTTCCAGATCCGGAACCCGAATGCAGTCGCCTCCTGCGGCTGTGGCACGAGCTTCTCCATATAGCCATGCCTGCCATCGGCGCGGTCCGTCAGATCGCGCTGGCGGCCGGACGCAACCTCGACGCCACGCTGGCTTTCTGGCGCGACGTACTCGGTATGGCTGTCCACGCGCGCTTTGATCCGCCGGGCATCGCCTTCATCATGGCCGGCGATATCAGGCTGCTGTTCACCGACGGCATACCGGCCGGAACCGTCTATCTCGACATATCGGGCCTTGACGACTTCCATGCCTCGGCGGTCGCGGCGGGCATGCCCTTCACCGCGCCGCCGACGCTTGTCCATCGCGACACCCAGGGCCAGTTCGGTCCAGCAGGGGAAAGCGAATGGATGGCCTTCCTAAAGGACCCGGCTGGCAATACGATCGGATTGGTCGAACGCCATCCGCCGCAAGAGCCCAACTGAACAGCATCGAGACCGTCATGAAAATCGTCACCTGGAACATCAACGGCGTCCGCGCCCGCATCGGCAACCTGACCCATTGGCTGACCGAAAGCGCGCCCGACATCGTCTGCCTGCAGGAGATCAAGACCGTCGACGAGCAATTCCCGCGCGCCGAGATCGAGGCGCTTGGCTACAACGTCGAAACCCATGGCCAGAAGGGTTTCAACGGGGTCGCCATCCTGTCGAAATTGCGCTTCGATGAAGTCAATCGCGGCCTGCCTGGCGACGATGCCGACGAGCAGGCGCGTTTCATCGAAGGCGTTTTCTCCACCGACAAGGGCGCGCTGCGCGTCGTCTCGCTCTATCTGCCGAACGGCAATCCAATCGATGACGAGAAGAAGTTCCCATACAAGCTGTCTTGGATGGCGCGGCTGGAGCGCTGGGCGCAGGAGCGACTCAGGCTTGAAGAGGCCTTGGTACTGGCCGGCGACTACAACGTCATTCCCGAGCCGATCGACGCGCGGTTTCCGGAGAACTGGCTGGGCGACGCGCTGTTCCAGCCGCAGACGCGGCAATCCTTCCGGCGGCTGCTCAACCTTGGCTTCACCGAGGCGGTGCGCGCGGTCACCGACGCGCCCGATACATATACGTTCTGGGACTATCAGGCCGGCGCCTGGCAGAAGAACAATGGCATCCGCATCGACCATCTGCTTTTGTCGCCGGAAGCCGCCAACCGATTCTCATCGGCCTCGATCGAAAAGCATGTGCGTGCCTGGGAGAAGCCGTCCGATCACGTGCCGGTGGCGATTGATCTCGCGCTGCAGCCGGCCTGACAGCGGCTAAACCCTCATATCGCCACATTTCGCGCCGTTCATTGCGGGCCAGCATGGCGGCTGGGGTTCCCATGACCATTCGATTTTCTCTTTGTCCGATCGGCCTGGCATTTGCCATGGCCGCACCTGCGGCGGCACTTGCCGACCAGGAATGCCTGGCCAATGGAAAATCCTACCAGCTTGGCCAGGTCGCCTGCCTGACGGTTGCCGAGCAGAGCCATCTGGCCCGCTGCGACATGGTGCTCAACAACACGTCGTGGACGAAGGTCGGCGACAGCTGCCCCGCAAACACGATGGCGCCGCACCTGCACGTCACGCCGATCTCAACGCCGGCTCCCAGCATGGTGCCGACGGAGCCGACCGAGAACTGATCAAGATCGAAATCGAGTGCTTTTGGCGAGGCCAGCGCGGCCGCGAGACTACTGGTCCGCGTTGCCGCCTTTGGTGAGGATGTCATCAGCCAACGAGATCGCGGTGCGGCGATCGGCCTCGCCGGCGGTGGCAAATGCCTCCTCCTGCATGCCGCGAATCCACGGCTGATCGGCCGGCGAAGCGCGTTCGAGCGCTGCCGTCATCATCGCCAGGCCGCGAACGATCTTGCCGCTCTGGAACAACAGGTGGCCCAGCGTCGCCTGGGCGCCGGCATGACCCTTTTCAGCAGCGAGCTGGAACCAGCGCCCGGCCTGCTTGACGCTGGCCTTCACGCCGCCCTCGCCCTTCAGGAACATCTGCCCCATTTCGAACTGCGCGTTCGGATTGCGATAGTTGGCGGCGGCGCGCATGTAATATTCCTGGGCCGCGACCTCGTTCTCGGTGACCGGACTGCCGGGAATGCCCTTGCGCAGATAGTCGCCAAGCGCCACCAGCGCATCGGAGACATAGCTTTCCTCGGGCGAGCCGGGCTCGACATCCTGGTCGACGATCTCCGAGAAGAACTTGAACGCCTCATAGTCGTCGCGCGCCACGCCATCGCCCTCGGCATACATGCGGGCAAGCTTCCAGGTGGCACCGATCTGGCCGTTCTCTGCGGCGTATTTGTAGGCCTCGGCGGCCTGTTCCTTGTGGCCGTTCTTGTAGGCGGAGAAGCCGAACTGGAACACCGCCCAGGGGCTGGATTGCGGCTTCACGCCGGTCTTGTCGTCGAACACCTTGTCGTCGAAGGCCATGGCCTGGCCTACGGCGCCAAAGGTCGCGCCAAAAGTGGCGATCACGACCAGTGCCGAAAAGACAGACGACCTCAACAACTCAGATGTCCGCATAGCAATGTGTTTCTTTCGCACCGCCCGGATGGGTCACCGCGCCATCGCGCGCCGGCCCTACCGTCTGTGCATATTTCCATATCGCGCCCGACTGATAGTCTGTCGTGCGCGCCTTCCATGTCTTTGCCCTCGCCGCCAGTTCGCTATCGGACAACGCCACGTCGATCGTGCCGTTCACCGCGTCGATCGAGATCACGTCGCCATCCCTGAGCAGCCCGATCGGACCGCCCACGGCTGCCTCGGGGCCGACATGGCCGATGCAGAAACCGCGCGTCGCGCCCGAGAAGCGCCCGTCGGTGATCAGCGCCACCTTGCCGCCCATGCCCTGGCCGTAGAGCGCTGCCGTCGTCGACAGCATCTCGCGCATGCCAGGACCGCCGCGCGGCCCTTCGTAGCGGATGACGAGAACCTCGCCTTCCCTGTAGTTGCGATGCGTCACCGCCTCGAAACATTCCTCTTCCGAATCGAAGCAGCGTGCCGGGCCGGAGAACTTCAACTCCGCCATGCCCGCGACCTTCACGATCGCGCCTTCGGGGGCAAGGTTTCCCTTCAAGCCCACGACGCCGCCGGTTTGGGTAATGGGTCTGTTGGCCGGGCGGACCACATCCTGATGTTCATTCCAGGCAACGTGCTGCATGTTTTCGGCCAAAGTGCGGCCAGTCACAGTCAGGCAGTCGCCATGCAGATAACCGTTGTCGAGCAGCGTCTTCATCAACAGCGGAATACCGCCGGCCTCGAACATGTCCTTGGCGACATATTTGCCGCCCGGCTTTAGGTCGGCGATGTAAGGTGTCTTCTCGAAGATCTTGGCCACGTCGAACAGGTCGAACTTGATGCCGGCCTCGTGCGCGATCGCCGGCAGATGCAGTGCTGCGTTGGTCGAGCCGCCGGTTGCCGACACCACGGTCGCCGCATTCTCCAGCGCCTTCAACGTGACGATGTCGCGCGGCCGGATATTTTTCGCGATCAGCTCCATGATCTTTTCGCCCGAGGCGAAATTGAAACGGTCGCGCATCTCGTAAGGTGCCGGCGCGCCGCAGGAATAGGGCAGCGCCAGGCCGATCGCCTCGGCAACGGTGGCCATGGTGTTGGCGGTGAACTGGGCGCCGCAGGAGCCGGCCGAAGGACAGGCGGCCTGCTCGATTTCAAGCAGTTCAGCATCGTCGATCGTGCCGACCGAGTGTTGGCCGACCGCCTCGAACACGTCCTGCACGGTGATCTGGCGGCCGCGATAGCTGCCGGGCAGTATCGAGCCGCCATAGATGAAGATCGACGGCACGTTGAGACGCACCATGGCCATCATCATGCCGGGCAGCGACTTGTCGCAGCCGGCCAGGCCAACCAGCGCATCGTAGCAATGGCCGCGCATGGTGAGCTCGACCGAATCGGCGATGACCTCGCGCGACACCAGCGACGACTTCATGCCCTGGTGGCCCATGGCGATGCCATCGGTGACGGTGATGGTGCAGAATTCGCGCGGCGTGCCGCTGGCGGCCGCGACGCCTTTCTTGACCACCTGCGCCTGACGCATCAGCGAGATGTTGCAGGGTGCCGCCTCGTTCCAGCATGACGCGACACCGACCAGCGGCTGCGCGATCTCGGCCGCCGACAGGCCCATCGCATAGAGATAGGAACGGTGCGGCGCACGCGCCGGACCGACGGTCACATAGCGGCTGGGGAGCTTGGCCTTGGAAACGACTTTGGCGTCCATACTCTTCCTTGCCGCGGGCGGTGCGGCCTGCCCCATCGCCGAGCCTTTTGGCGCGTGTCCCGAGACAAGATCGAGGTGCGCCGGGTTTATGGCGGGAAATGGGCAATTTCTTCAGCCTGACTTCTAGCGCAGGGGTTGTTCAGAAAGTGTTGCCAAAACGTCACAATCGCACGAGGCGAAAGCGGTGCGGCTAATATGCAACGCCGCTTGGATGAGAGGATCGCAGGCAATGCCAGCTCAATAGAAAAGGCCGGGCGTTGCCCGGCCTTTCGTCTAAATTTTCAAAAGCTTAGAACTTGATCTTGAGACCACCGGAAATCGCAGTGACCAGATCATTGCCGAAATCGTAGCTGACGTCAGTGCCGGCTGGATAGCCATTACCATCAACCAGCACTCCAGAATGGCCGCTGGTTAGCACTCCGACAGCGCCGGCGAGACGCAGTTCGATATTGGGTCTTGGCGTGTAGGCAACACCGCCGCCGAACGTCCAGGTATCGGTCTGGTCGCCGTAGCCATGCGACGTGCCACGATCCCACGAAATCTGCGCGGCGCCGCTCCATTGCTCATTGAATTGGTGACCAATGCCGGCGGTAACCGTCCAACCATCACGGTACATCAGGTCGAGCGACGTCAACCTGATCGGATATGGGGAAACCGTTGTGCATCCAAGAGGCTTGGTCGCCTGCGAGCAAATCGGAACGCTCTGCAGCACACTCCAATTAACCCATTTGATCGAACCGAAGGCGAGCCAACCGGGCGCAATGCCAGACTGCAATTTCAGTTCCAACGAATCCGGCATCGACTCCGTCGGAGCATAGATGTCAGCGATGCTGCCACCGATGTTCAGAGTACCCGCGATATTGTCGAGCTTCACCTGCGAATTGTAGACGAGGCTGGCGCGCAGCGCGATGTCCGGAATTTCGTAGGCGATGCCGGCGCGCCAACCCCAGCCACTGCTATCGAGATCCACCCGGCCAAGCGTAGTGCCTAGAGCCGGGCTGGCATAGCTCTCCTTGAAGCCATAGACTTCCTGGTAGAACACGCCGCCAATAAAGCGAAGCTGCCCCTTGCCGACATCCATCTTGTAGGAGCAGGTGCCAGCATAGTTGTTGCTTTTGATTTGGGTGTTGATGTTGGAATAGGAGCCGTTCCAGATGCCGGGGTTGGAACTGGCCCCCCATGGCTGCGAATAATCCACCAGACAGTCGACATCATGACCAAGCGAGGCCTTGAAGCCAACATAGGGCACCCAGTAGCCCTCGGTGTTACGGGCCGAGCTCTTGCCCGTCAGCCCTCCACCGGATGTATCCACCGCGTTTTTGAGATCACGTTGCGGCATAACGTAAGTCGCACCAACGTCTGAAGCGAACGGTGCCGGATCAAACAGCAGGTCGATGTCGTAGCCACCGCGCTCCAGGCCGCCGGCATGCGCCGGGCCGATCGCCGTTCCGATCAAAGCCAGCGAAAAGCACCCTGCCCCCAGCAGCGCTTTCAGACGCAGATTGTTCATGAGTCTCTCCCCGAATTCGAGCACAACCCAAGCAAGAACCAATTCGCCTAGGTGACGCAACAACGATTTCAAGGGGCGTACACGTACATATTCGCGGAGCGCATTTTCAACCTGATGCCACCGAGTCTAAAAGCACCCGTCTGCGCGCATGCATTGGCAAGAAACCAAGGAAAATCCGCCCGAAACCGCTCAAAAATGATACCTTCGATAGCCGGCCTGCCCGCTGTTACATTATGGCAACAATACGGCAAAAACTTCCGCTTACGTCAACAGCAACGCACCGGAGTGCCCCGTTTGAAGGTTCTTCGAAGTCGGCAAGGCAACAAAAAGGCCGGGCGGTGCCCGGCCTTTTTAACATACAAAAGAGCTTACCACTTCAGGGCGTAGCCCAGGTTCAGCGCAACAGCATAGCCAGCCTTAACGGCCTGGTTCCCGGATACGCCCGGAACTTCCGCGTATTGCGTCTCGGTTGCAGATGTCAGATAGCTCAAACCAACGCCGCCGCGCAATTCTCCGCCGATCCCGTCCTTGTAGGAGCCGCCGATGCCGAGCGTATAGGTGTCGCTCGTCAGATCCCAACCAGTCCCAACGCCCTGATCCCAGGTCAGGCTGACAAGACCAGAGAGGCGCTCCGTAAACGCGTGCCCGACGCCGCCGGTGACGGTCCATCCGTCCTTCCAGTTATAAGTATCGATAGTGTTGGTTATGGGGGAGTTTACGATCAACGCCTGCTGAACGCTCCAGTCCATCCATTTCACCGAACCAAAAGCCAGCCAGCCAGGCGCGATGCCAGACTGAAGTTTCAATTCAACACTCTGGGGTAGATTGCCGGTTCCCGTGGCAGGCGCCGTCGTGTCCAAGCCATTGGCGGCGGCGAGATAGGCTTGCTGCAGCGTCGCTGCTGCTTGCGCACCCAACTGCTGGGCAAGCGGTATATTGCCCTGCCCCAGGGCAGCTACAGCGGCTGCCTGCAATTGCTTGGCCTGCGCACCCAGCAATGCCGCCGTCGGCACGGTCAGGTTCCCGTCTGCACCATAGCTGGTTCCGGACCGGTACATAAGTTGAGCCCGCAAGGCAATCTCAGGAATGTCATACGCCACCCCGAGGCGATAGCCATAATCCTGCCCCGCCAGCTCGAGGTTTGCATTCGGCAGCACGACGTTACCCGGAAGAGAACCAAGCGCATTCACTCGGTTGTAATCAAGATTTTCGACAAACCCACCGCCCAGAAGCCACAGATTGCCGCGTCCAAGGCTAAATTTAACGCCGCAGGTCACCGCTTTTTCGTTGGTGGTAAACTCCTCGGCCAATTTGCCGCTCACCTTCGGGAAATCATAAGTGGTCGAACCACCATTGTTGTCGACCATGGTCCCGGCGCAGCGGAAATTGTCGGTGAGATTGAACTTCACCGCGGCGGACGGGATAACGTAATCGTCTGTGTATTCAGTGCCGACGAGCGCTGGATTCGGGTTCTTGGTGAATTCGCGATGCGGCGAAACATACGTCACGCTTGTACGCATGTTGAAGTTGCCGTCTTCAAAAATAATGTCGGTGTCGGCCGAGCCGCGCGAGAAACCGCCAGCGTGCACTGAGCCCATCAAAGCCAGCGAAAAGCACCCTGCCCCCAGCAGTGCTTTCAGACGCAGATTGTTCATGAATGTCCTCCCCGAATAACTAGTGCATCGAGCTAGAACCAATTCAGGTTAACGGTGCAACAACGAATTCTAGAAGCGTACGCGTACAGTTGATCAGAGTGCGTTTTCGGCAAAGTTCCGACGTTCCCCTTAAGACCGAAAACCCGCCATTTGGGTGCGAATGGATCAATAAAATCGGCAAACTTGTGCAAAACGGCTCTAGAAGAGGGTGTTTTGCGGGGTATATGGCCCCATTGTTACATTATGGCAACAATGGGGCTAAAACTTCCGTTTACGTCAACATTAACGCAACGGAATGCCTATTTTCCAGGCAAAACACCGCCATTTTAAAGAGAACTAAAGTCTCTCGAATCCATCCTCAACCGGCGTCCCGAACCCGGGTCAACGCCACCGATAGCTTGCCCTGCGCGTCGCGGTACTCGGCGAGCTTTTCACGCTCGGCGTCGACGATCTCGGCCGGTGCGCTGGCGACGAATCTTTCGTTGGACAGCTTCTTGTGCAGGCGCGCGATTTCCTCGGTCACCTTGGCCAGTTCCTTCTGCAGCCGCGCAGCCTCAGCGGCAAGATCGATCAGGCTGCCGAGCGGCAGGCAGATCGTCGCCTCGTTGAGCACGATCTGGGCCGAACCCTTTGGCGCGACATCGGCGAGCGAGATGTCGCCGACCCGCGCCAGCCGCTTGATCGCAGACTCCTCGCGAACGAGCCGTTCACGTGTCACATCATTGGCGCCGACGACGACGAGCGGTGCGATGGCTGCCGGCGGCACGTTCATCTCCGAGCGCACGGAGCGGATGCCGGAGACAAGGTCGACCAGCCAGTTGATGTCGGCAGCAGCCTCGGCATCTTCGAAATCTGGCGACGGCCATGCAGCATGGCACAGCAGTGAGGGGCGTTCCTTGCCTTCGCCTGCGGTCTGCGCCCACAGTTCCTCGGTCATGAACGGCATCATCGGATGCAAAAGCTTGTAGATCTCGTCGAGCACGAAGGCGACGCAGGCGCGGCTTTCGGCCTTGGCCGCCTCGTCGGTGCCCATGAACACCGGCTTCAGCAGTTCCAGATACCAGTCGCAGAACAGGTTCCAGACGAAGCGGTAGGCAGCGCCCGCCGCCTCGTTGAAGCGGTATGAGGTGATGCCGTCCGTGATTTCACGCGCGGCCCGCGTCAACTCGGTCAAGATCCAGCGGTTGACCGCCAGCTTGGCGTCGTTCAGCCAGAAATCGTCATTGCGCGCGACCTCGTTCATCTCGGCAAAACGCGTCGCGTTCCAAAGCTTGGTGCCGAAATTGCGATAGCCGGCGATGCGCGCCGGGTCGAGCTTCACGTCGCGGCCTTGCGCCGCCATCACCGTCAGCGTGAAGCGCAGCGCATCGGCGCCGTATTCGTCGATCAGGTCGAGCGGGTCGATGACGTTGCCTTTCGACTTCGACATCTTCTGCCCGTTCTTGTCGCGCACCAGCGCATGGACATAGACGGTGTGGAACGGCTCCTCGTCCATGAAGTGCAGGCCCATCATCATCATGCGGGCGACCCAGAAGAAGATGATGTCGAAGCCTGTCACCAGCACGTCGGTCTGGTAGTAGGTCTTCAGCTCGGGCGTCTCATCGGGCCATCCCAAGGTCGAGAACGGCCACAGCGCCGACGAGAACCAGGTGTCGAGCACGTCCTCGTCACGGGTCAGGATCTCACCTGGCTTGTAGTTCTCGAGCTTGTCTTCGACCCAGGCCTTCCATGGGCCTTCCAGCGCCAGATAATATTCGATCGCCGCGCCCAGCGCCTCTTCCTCGGTCTTCTCGACGAAGACACGACCGTCCGGTCCGTACCAGGCCGGGATCTGGTGACCCCACCAGAGCTGGCGCGAGATGCACCAGGGCTGGATGTTCTCCATCCAGTCGAAATAGGTCTTTTCCCAGTTCTTCGGCACGAAGTTCGTGCGGCCTTCGCGCACCGATGCGATCGCCGGCTTGGCCAGTTCCGCCGCGTTGGCATACCACTGCTCGGTCAGGAACGGCTCGATCGGCACGCCGCCGCGGTCGCCATGCGGCACCGCGTGGCGATGCGGTTCGACCTTTTCGAGGAAGCCGCCTTCGTCCATCAGCTCGACGATCTTCTTGCGCGCGACGAAGCGATCGAGGCCGTCGAGTTCATCCCAGACCGCCTGGCGCTCCGGCGTCACCTCGAGACCGGCGAGGAAATCCTCATTGTCCTTGAGGCTCACCGCCGCTTCCGTGGTCAGGATATTGATCGCCGGCAGCTTGTGGCGCTTGCCGACCTCGAAGTCGTTGAAGTCGTGCGCCGGCGTGATCTTGACCGCGCCCGAGCCTTTCTCCGGATCGGAATACTCATCCGCCACCACAGGAATCTTGCGGCCGACGATCGGCAGAACGATGTTCTTGCCGACCAGATGCCGGAAACGTTCGTCGTCGGGATGCACCGCGACGGCCGTATCGCCCAGCATCGTCTCGGGGCGTGTCGTCGCCACGGTGATGAAGGTTTTCGGGTTTTCCGGGTCGAAGACCTGGCCCTCGATGGGATAGCGGAAGTGCCAGAGATTGCCGTTGACCTCCTGCTGCTCGACCTCGAGATCGGAGATCGCGGTCAACAGCTTGGGGTCCCAATTCACAAGGCGTTTGTCCTTGTAGATCAGCCCTTCCTTGTAGAGCGTGACGAACACTTCGAGCACGGCCTTGGACAGGCCTTCGTCCATTGTGAAGCGTTCGCGTGACCAGTCGGCCGAGGCGCCGAGGCGCTTCAGCTGGTTGAAGATGGCGCCGCCGGATTCGGCCTTCCACTCCCACACTTTCTCGATGAACTGCTCGCGGGTCAGGTCGCGGCGGTGGATCTGCTTTTCCATCAGCTGGCGCTCGACCACCATCTGCGTGGCGATGCCGGCATGGTCCATGCCTGGCTGCCATAAGACGTTCTTGCCGCGCATGCGCTCGAAGCGCACCAATATGTCCTGCAGCGTGTTGTTGAGTGCGTGGCCCATGTGCAGCGAACCGGTCACGTTCGGCGGTGGGATGACGATGGTGAAGGCCTCGGCCCCCTCCTCGGCCCCGGCACCGGCGCGAAACGCGTCGGCCTCTTCCCAGACTTTGGCGATCTTCGGCTCGACGGTTTTGGCGTCGTAGGTCTTTTCAAGCATGGGAAATGGTCCGCGCTGTCGGGAGTTTTGCTGGTCCGGTGTAAATCGGAAGGTTTTGGCCAAGTCAACCGCCGCGGCTGTCTTGGACCCTAGACGTCAAATAGGCATGGCCATGATCCGATCAAGGAAGACCACTTGCGATCGTCCTTCAAAGAAAGCAGCCACTTGTTGCCTGGGAAAAGGGGGGCTTGACCGCCTTGACCGCCAAGCGTCATCCCAATACCGTACCAACGCTGCTGTAGGGCGCATCGGCTTCCGGCCGGAGGGGCATTGCCCGCCTACGCCACCTCAACCCGCAATGCGCCCATGCCAACGCTCGAACACCACAAGAAACAGGCCAAGCTCTATCTCAACAAGCTCTATCTCAAATGGCACCGCGAACGGTACTATCCCGTCGCCGCTGTGATTGGATGGATTTTGCCGCTTTTCCGCAATTTGACCGATAGTCAGATCCTCGATCACGGTTTCAAGCTTGCCGATGCCCAGGAACTGGTTGCCAGGAAGTCAGGCTTCGATAGCTGGCAGGCGCTGAAGAAAGGCCCTCAAACCGTGACTGACCGCATAGCAACAGATGTCGCAAAACCGCACCTCGCCTTCGCCGAGCCGCAGCTCTTTGTCTCCGATATCGAAGCAGCCTGTGATTTCTACCGGCGAATACTCGGCTTCAAGACACGCTTCACCTATGGCGAACCGCCCTTCTACGCACAGGTGTTCCGGGACGGTGCGCGGCTCAACCTGCGCCATGTTGACAAGCCGCCTTTCACCAACAGCCACGGCGACGATCTGCTGGCGGCGACGATTGCCGTCGACAACATCAAGGCGCTGTTTCTGGAGTATCAGGTAGCGATGGCCCCTTTCCACCAGACATTGCGAACCGAGCCGTGGGGCGCCCGCACGTTCATCGTCAGGGATCCCGACGGAAACCTCATCTGCTTCGCCACCAGCGCGAACTGACCTCACCAAAGAGAAACGGCGCCACGAAGGCGCCGTTTCTCCTGGGCAATCGGTATGGGGACTACTGTGCCCCGCGCGCCACGCGCTCTATCTCCTCGCGCACCAGCCTTTCGACCAGTGTCGGCAGATTGTTGTCGAGCCAATCCTGCAGCATCGGCCGCAGCATCTCTTCGGCCATCTCGTCGAACGTCTTCTTGCTGCGGCTGGCAAACGCGTCGGAAAGCTCACCAAAGGCCGCTGCGACCTGCCGGCCGGTGTGCTCGGAAACGATCGCCGGACGCGGCGCATCACTGGCCGCCGCCGGCCGCACCACGCTTGCATCCGGACGAGACGGCTCGACGACCGGTTCCGTGGCCGACTCGTCCCTGAGATTGTCCACCGGTGGCTGGGCAACCGCCTTGCGGACCTCGCCCGTGTCCGACACCGCCCTCGCCTGCTCACCAACCGCGGCGATCTCGCGCCGCCAATCGGCGACGGGGGCCTCGGTAGCAGGGATAGGACGCGGTGCTGGTGCATCGACCGCAGCCGGCTCGGCGGCAACGCGGGCGCTGACCTCGGCAAGTGTCATTGTTGGCTTTGCCGGGGCGGGATCGGGGCGCACCGGCGTTTCCATGCGCGCGATCACCGGCTCGGCCGCCGGCAATTGTGCCTGGACTTCCGCCAACGTGACCGGCTTCCTGACCTCGGGAGCAGCATGCAGGTCGGCACGAAATGCTTCGACGTCGGGGGCTGCGGCGGCGCTCGACGCCGGCTCCAGATCTTGGAGCAGTTCATCGGCATCGCCCGGCTGCTTGCGGCCGCCGTCGCTGTCCTCAATGATCCGCCTGATGGAAGCCAGTATCTCTTCCATGGAAGGTTCGCGCTGTGCGCTGCTTGCCGTTGCCATCGTCACATCCGCCGCCTTTGTGACCCCTGTGGGTTTCCGTTCCGGCAAAGCCGGATCGAATCATGGCGACAGCGTAACCGACAGAGCGCCGCACGAGAATCCCCAATCTGGGGACTTGTGGGATTTCAACAGATTAGCGCGATCCCGAACCCAAGAGCAGCGGAGCCAAAAGAGCCCGCTCAAACAGGGAGACGGCAAAGCCCGGGCCGAACGCCCTCAGCGGCCGTCCGGCGTGCGCAGGCCGTACCACTTGTCCTTGACCGCGTTGTAGTGCTCTTCAGGCTTGTATTTCGTCACCTGCAAGCCAAGCCGGTCGACGGACAGACGGCCTGTCGCCTGCAGGATGGCGTAGCTCGCCACCACCACATCATGCTCATAGCCGGCCTGGTTGATCTGGGCGGTGATGACCGTCGCCTGCGCGTTGAGGACGTCGAGCGTGGTGCGCTGGCCGACATTGCGTTCTTCGATGACACCGTTCAGCGCCAGCTTCGCGGCCTCGATCACTTGCCTGTTGGCCGTCAGCTGCTGCTGCGCGGCGGTGTACTCGGTCCAGGCGGCGGTAACGGCCTGGCGGACCTGGTCGCGGCTGACGTCGACCTCGATGCGAGCCTGGCTGAGCGATTCCTTGTCCTGGCGCACGATCGCCGAGGTGCGGCCACCAGAATAGATCGGGATGGTCAGCGTTGCCCCGACACTGGCCGAATTGGTGGTGCCGTCCTGCGAACTGACGCCCGGCAAGGGCGAGGTGTTGCGATAGGCGCTCGAAACGCCGGCGGAAGCCGACAGCTGCGGCAGTAGCGCACCTTCAGCCGATTTCACAGAAAACGCGGCGGCATCGACCAGGTGTTGGGTGGCAAGGATGGCCGGGTGCTCGTTCGCGGCCACCCCGACGGCGGCGGCGAGGCTCGACGGCAACAATTTTGCAACCGGCGAAGCACCCTTGAGCTTGCCCGGTTCGTCGCCGACGATCTGGCGATAGCTTGCCGCACTTGCCAGCGCCTGCGCCCGGGCAGCACTCAGCGATGCCACTGCGGCGGCCCGCGAAGCGTCGGCCTGCGCGACGTCGGTGCGTGTGCCTTCGCCAACCTCGAAGCGCGACCGCGCCGCGCGCGCCGTTTCGGTCAGGAATTGCAGGTTCTGCTCGGTCAACACGGCGACCTGCCGGTCGCGAATGACGTTCATATACGCTTGGGCAGCAGTGAACAGGATGCCCTCTTCAGTGTTGCGCAGGCTTTCGACCGACGCGCGGACCTGCGCTTCGGCGGCAGCGACATTGTTCCTGGTCTGAAAGCCGTCGAACAGCGTCTGATTGATCTGGACGCCAAAATTGCCGGTGGTCAGCCGCACGCTTGAGTTGGTGCCGTTGAGATGGCTGCTCGAATAGTCGATATTCGCCGAGCCGGTGACAGTCGGGCGCCAGCCCGACTTGGCGATGGCGACGCCCTCATCGGTGACACGGACGCCGGCGCGGGCCGAATTCAGCGAAGAATTGTACTGATAGGCCTTTGCAAGCGCGCCGGAGATGGTTTCGGCCGAAGCGGCCAATGGGGATAGCATGGTCGCCGAAACGAGGACGGCGGTGAAAAGTGACTTTCGTACAGACGGCACGGTTAAACCCTCATTCGTTTTCCATGGGAACCGCGCCGCCCCAGCTTCTCCTTTGAGCAGCTGTAGCGGCGTGTTTCATGTTCCCTGCTGCTCAGCCCCAAAGTGCCCCCAGTCTGGGATCAGCAATGATCGTTCAAATGCAAGCGACCATGACAACGTCTCTCCTGCAAGGCAAAATCATTCAGAATTCGAAGGCGCGAATACGTTCGAACCCCGGTAGTGGCTTAATTGCCGCATTAAACGCGCGTCTTCCGGTTACAACCCCCCGGCTTTGAAAAAAAGTCGGGCCACGCCGGAATTGCCCTGTCCTTCGACGGCGACGAGTCGGCCACCTTCGGCAAGCTGGTCGAGCAGCGGGGCCGGCACTTCCGCGACACTGCCGCCGATGAAGATGACGTCATATGGCGCGTTGGCTGCATACCCTTGCGGCAACGCCCCCTGAACGACGGTCACATTGCCGCAGCCAAGCGACGAAAGCGTCGATCTAGCGGTTTCGGCCAGCGCCGAATCGCTTTCGAGCGCCACTACGGATCCGGCCAGCCGCGACAGGATGGCCGATGCGTAGCCCGTGCCGCACCCGACATCGAGCGCCGAATCGGTCGGGTTGATCTCAGCCAGCTGGATCAGCTTGGCGAGCGGCGAGGCTTCCATCAGGTAGCGCGCGCCGTCGGCGCCGGCGGCAATGCGGATGTCCTCGTCGATATAGGCGAGATCGCGCTGGGCGGCGCCGACAAAGACCTCTCTTGGCACGACAAGCATGGCGTCGAGCAGCGGCGCGCTGGTCACATCGGTGGTGCGAACCTGGCCGTCGACCATCTTGACGCGAAGCTCGGAGAAATCAGCGCTCATGTCCCAACCAATCCGCTTGCCGCGCCAGAACCGCGGTTCATTATGTCAGGAACTTCAGGCCCCTGCGCTGCTGCGCGGGGGCCCGGGCATTGGAGGCCTCGCCCGGAATCGAACCGGGGTGCAAGGATTTGCAGTCCTCTGCGTAACCACTCCGCCACGAGGCCTCGTTGCTCCCGGCGTTCCACCCGGTTCCAATAGGTTGCGGCGAAAATGCCGTCAAGCGGCGACCGTGCATTCCGAACGGTTTCCTCTGCACCAGCGCGGGGAGCATCCGTCAAATCCTCATTACCCAGGCAACACAACGGCATATTAGCGGATTGTTAAGCATGGCTTGTCGTCGGAAGAAACGCATCCACGGCCCATGCGTTGAGCACGCCAGGAGGCAAAGCCATGCATCAGGCAACGGTGGCAAAAGACAAGAACGCGCCGGCCAGCCTGTCTCTGCCGCAGTGCGGAGAGCTTTTGCACTACGCCATCGATCGTCTGTCCATCGAAGGTGCGGGCAGCCTGTCGCCGCACGACAAGGCAAGACTTGCCTCAGCCGCGGCAATTCTCAAACAGATCTGTGAGGCACTGGAAGAGCACGCTGGACGCTAAGGCGCGTCATCTTGCGATATCGGCCGTCAATCCGGCCGGCGGCGCCGTTCCCACCAGACGACAAAGCGGCGGCGGTGACGCCGAACCATGGCGAATTCATAGGACAGCACCAGCAATCCGAGCGGAACCATCCAGAAGCCGAGGATCGGCAGGAAACCGAGGATGCCGCCGATGGTCAGCAGGATACCGATGGTGATTCTGAGCCCGCGCGAGCGCGGCATCTTGAACTCACGCCCGAGAACCGAGATTTTTCGCGCTGGCATCCGGTTGTCTTGTGCTGTCATCGTCTCGAAAGGTTAATCCGTTTTGATCATTCAGGAGCACCATTAAACTAAGGCCGCAGCCACGCTTTCGGTTCCCTGCCCCTGCCAAGACGGCTAATATGAGGGCATCTGTCGACGATTGCGAGAAACCCCTGCGCGAAAAAGCCTCGGAAAAATGCGAAATGCTTCTTTGCAAAGCCGAAAAGGGCAGCTATAGGCTGCGCCACTCACATAAGAGCCTCCGTTCCCCGGTAGCTCAGTGGTAGAGCAACCGGCTGTTAACCGGTTGGTCGCTGGTTCGAATCCGGCCCGGGGAGCCATTTCAGTACAAAACTGCGAACGTCGCGCCCCGCCATGCACACGCCAGGCTTTTCGCCTGACGCTACAAGTGTCTGAAGAAGCGTAGCCTTTGATCCCTTGATCAGAATCCGCTCAGCTCCAATGTCAACTCGCTGCACCAGGGTTTGCAGATGGTGACGCCTAAAGCTTCCGTCCCCATCCCGGAGTCGCTGCGTGGCAGCTTCTGCGAACCGCGCAACCGCCTCATGCGTTATCTTGACCGCATGGCTGTCTCGGTCCATCGCGCGCTCGGCATCGGCGTTGGCCGCATCCCGAATCCTCTTCAACTCCGCGATTCGTCCCTTGAGGTTGCTATCCGCCAAATCAGCCAGACCGTTCTCGATCGCTTCATAAAGTCGCGTGAGCTTCCCCTCGGCGTCAGCAGCCTGTCGTCGCAGATCGCCGGCCCGGTCCTTCTCGCGATTGTTTTGCTCTGCCCTTCGTCGTAGCAACCCGGACAGCAACGCCTCGAGCCTAACTGGGTGCAAAAGTCGCTGTTCCACATAGTTCGCGACCAATTCGTCCAGTTTCTTCATCGGCATTGTTCGACCCTTGCAACCGGTTTGTCCCTGCCGGGCGGTCGTGCAACAGGTGTAGTATCGATACTGTCTTCCCTTTCCCGAGGTGCGCAGGGTCATCGCACCTCCACAGTCCTCGCAGAACACGACACCACCCAAGAGCATCGGGCTGTTCACGAATCGAGGCGCCCGCAACTGCGGGCTTCGCGACTTAAGAAGCTCCTGTACCGTATTAAATTCAACCTCTTCGATGATCGGCTTCACCTCGACTTCGACGACATCTTCCGCAGCCTTCTCAACGCCCTTCCGTTTGCCGCTGACGTTAAAACGATGTCGCCCGATGTAGGTCGAGCGCGTAAGGACCTGATGGACTCCTCCGAGACCCCACCGACCTCCGGTTTGTGTCCGAATCCCGCGATTGTTCAGATAGCTGGCGATCTGACGCACTCCCATTGGGCCGTTATCGCTGTCGCCGGCACGCGCCAAACGAAACATCAAGCGGACATGGTCGGCGGTGAGAGGGTCGGGTTCGATTTTCTTTTTGGTCCGGGTGCCACGTTGCTCGGCAGCCACTGTCCGGTAGCCGTAGGGTGGTCTGGACCCATTCCAGAAACCCTGCCGAGCGTTTTCGCACATAGCCCGAAGCGTATGCTTGGCATTCTCCTTGGACTGATACTCATCGAATAGCGCCATGATCTGGCGCATCATGGTACTCATGGGATCGTCGCCGAGATCCTGTGTAACTGACGTCAGCCGAACATTGTTCTTCGCCAATCGTCGGACATAGAACTCGAGCTGAAACTGATCGCGAAAGAACCGTGAGAACGAGTGGACAATGATAGTGTCGAAGGGCGCAGGGCGTTGCGATGCAGCGTCCATCATTCTCTGGAATTCGGGCCGCTTGTCGTCGGTCGCCGACGCACCCGGCTCAACAAACTCCGTCGTCACCGCAATTCCCTTCGTCTGACAATAGGCCTGTAGCTGGCGACGCTGGTCGGGGATTGAAAGGTCGTGCTCAGCCTGCCGGCCGGTTGATACGCGGAGATAAAGCGCGGCTCGGCCGGATATCGCCAAGATGGAGCTCGCTTTGGCATTCATGAGCGGCCTCCTCTCGTCAGGTCAGTTTCTAGCTCCAAAAATTTCATCAAGCAGATCGGAGCAGTGAACATCAAACAGGTCCAACTCTCGCTCCGAAATGGGAATAGGATCGGGCCAATCGTCGAGGATTTCCGGTTGCCACTCCTCCTTGTACCGTTTCGCTCGGTCAGATTTTGGACAGCGACTAGGGACGGCGTAGTCGAATAGACCGGTGAGCTCCGTCGACCTGCGAAGTGGAAAGGCTGACATTCCGCCATTGTCGCTGACCAAATTAAAATTGCTAGCCGATACAAGGCATTATGTGAGCTATCGAAGGCGGGCATACGGATGCTGCCGAAGGCTGCCGACCTCAATTGGCTCCTGTCTGCGATCATGGAGAAGTGCATATCGGCGGGTCTACACGGCCCGCCCGTGGCATTGCGCCGCCTTGGCATTGGTCCTTCGAGTTAGAAATTAGGTAAGTGAGCCCGAAGGTGCGCTGACACTCCAAACCCAATCAGTATTTCGCCTTGTGCCTTACAATCCGTCAGGGCCGAATATCTGACTCAGCCCACCTTGCCGGCTAATCCGACCAATATCGTCGAATGCCGAGCGAATCTGGGGCCAAGGAAACTCAGTATCGGCTTGCGAAGACTGCCCTTCCCTCAGCACCGCATCAAGTTTGGCTGCCACACCGGCAAGGGACCCTGCGGGGGTTTTCGACAACAGCTCAAGCAGGTCCCCTGCTCGATCGGCGGCCTCGCGTTCGGCGCGCATTGTCGCCGAGTAGCCAATCTCCCTGTCGGCGGCATCCCAGTGCGCCTGATGTGCCGCAAAATCGGCTTCGGCCTTCCCACGAACAGCCGAGTCCGCTGGAGTTATATCGAGCATCTCGGTAAGCGCCTCAAGTGAATACAGCCTTACGTTCCCTCCGTTGTGCAGCCGCACAGTCGTGCAAGGAAATCCGACCGTTTCGGCAAGCTTGCGCTCCAGGCGCTGCTGCTGACGGCACAGCCGCTCGGTCCGCTGGTGTGCTGCCTGCCATTTGTCCCACGCCGCAATCGCAGGATCAGCGGATAGGTCTATTTCTAAATCCGTGCCGGCAAATGCTTTGCGCTTTGATCCCGCAAGTGCAATTGCCGTTCCTACAAGCATCCGCCTGCGGGTGACGCGAGGCGGAGTCGTGCTATTGTCGGAATCAGTCATGATCCGAGCTCCTCATAGCTTGGTCGTGGTTAGGTCGGGCTGGGCGTGCTAGCGCTCAGCTCGGCCGATAAGGGAAACATCATCTTATACAAATTGATTGACGTCAATCGGATTGATAGAATGGAACGTGCGCTAACGGTAGAGCAGTGTCGTGGCGCTCGCGCGATGCTTGGATGGAGCCAAGAACAGTTAGCTGAAGTAGCAACCGTTGCTCGACAGACGATTGCAGATTTTGAACGCGGGGCGCGTATGCCGATCGCCAACAATCTGACGAGTATAAGGCATGCCCTTGAAGGTGCCGGAATCGAGTTCTTATCCGAGAATGGGATCCGATACAGAGCGCGCAGATGACAACGTCATTTTGGACCGATCTCCCAGTTTGACAGCCGATCCTTGGTGGCGCAATCCGCGACCGTTTGGGCCAGAAGCGGTCATCCGCGGCCAGTTCTCGAATGACCGCTGTGGGCCGAAAGCAGCCCGGCAGCTTCGGGTTGCGAATCTTCACGAGCAGACATTGAGGTTGACGTGGGCGCGTCGCGACCTGACCTTTCCTGTCGTCAACGTGCGCCGACGAAGAAGCCCGGGGCAAACCTGGATATCTCTTATGATTTGACGATCTCCGTCACACAGTGGACGTAGTCCATGCGATGCCCTTCGGGCGCGCGCGCGACGTCAGCTTCGTAAGCGCCGTAAAGATCATCGACGATTGCGGAACGGTCGTTCGCGGGACGCGAGGAATCCAGTGCGTTTGCAAAAACAGTTTCCGACCAGGAGCGGAGCGTCGGGACATACCCCCTGGCAAACTCCTCCGCATTGCGATGGGCCCGGAAGGCCTCAGCGTAGGGACACGGCGTCACCACGGTGAACATCGTCTCCAGCTCCAGTCCTGCTTGCGACACCGGCGAAGCGGGGTCGCGGAATGGCGCGGCGAACTCAGTCGGCGTCTTGTAGAATTGCTGGAATGTCGCGCTGACGTATTCGGTCTCGCTGATCCGCCCGACCCGAAGCAGGTCGCGCCAATGCCGTGCGAAAGAATCAAACATGTCGACCCCTGTCGTATGTCCGAGATAGCGCCCCGCTTCATCGACGCAGAAATTGGCTAGCGCCAGCCTGCCGCCGGAGCGTAGCTCGCGCGCCCTGGCAATCAGGATCGTCTCCCAGTCGTCCAAGGCTTGCGCGCGAAACAGCTGGCGCTCGGCATCGGTGGCGCCAACCGCCTGGACATGATCGGCAATCATGCCGGGCCGCTTGCTGATCCAGTGCATGGCCGTGGCGGAGAAGCCGAACGACAGGGAATTGTCGGGCACGATCTGGCGATAGAAGCTGGTGCCGCTGCCGAAGATGTAGAGTGAAGGCGTCTCCGCCAGCGGAACCTGCGCGGGAGCTCCAAGCAGTCCCTGGCTCAGCCGGAACAGAGTCGAGAAATCGTTGTGAGGCAGGTCGGTGTACGTGATCGAAATGGCGCGATCCGGTTCCGTTGCCCGGATGGCGCCGACCAGCCGCCGCATCATATCCATCGAGGTGCCGCCGTCGGCGGCGCCGAAATCGGCGATCGCGAATGGCTGGCCATCGGCCAGCCTGGGCATACTGGCGACAGAGGCGACGACGAGGTCGCCGACCTTGTCGATCACGTTCTTGGCCCCGACTGTGTTGGCCGAATAGTAGCCCGCGCCGCGCATGGCGATCTTCTGGACGTCGGCTGTGGTCATTGCTCTCCCCTATTCATCGTCGACACGGCCGCCGCCGGCGCCGCGCACGCGCGATCTCTCGCTTTCCGGCACATAGGTTTTGGCGGCGAAGGAATTCAGCGCAACAAGCGTCTGCTGCTCGACCGCCCTGCGTGACCCCGCGCGTGGCTGTCCAATGCCTGAACGGTGTTCGATGACGACATCAGCCCTGGACACCGAAAGTGCCGGCACATGCGCCAAGCGCATGGCCGACCGGCGCAGCATGGCGTCGAGCCAGACCGGCAGGCCGACATCGAGGATCGTGAGCGGCATCGCGTCAGCTGGAGGCGGGTGGTCGAGCAGAAGGGCAGCCGTTTTGGCCGGGCAGAGCGGCTTGCCGGCCGCTATATTGGCCCCGCCCTCGCCCTCGCCCTTGCCCTCGTACCAGCGCGCTGCGCGGATCAGATCAGGCGCCTCGAAGGAGCGCGCATTTTCGACCAGGCTCAGCATGGCCGAACCCCAATCCTGGCCGTCAGCCGCGAGCGCGCGCGCCGCGCGTCCGATATCCTCGGCAAGGCCCCATGAAAATCCCGCACCCCGCGCCGCTTTTGCGCTCAGCGTTTCCACCTCGTTGAACGACAGTTCGATCAACGGGCTTCTCCCACTGTGGCGACGTCCTCGATCAGATCCTCGCCGCTGAACAGGGCGATGCGCAGCCAGCGGTCCGAGCGTGGGTCGAAACTGCGAGCGCCGAAAAATGCGAGTTTGGCGCGCAAGATGTCGACCGGCCGCAGATCCGCGCCGATCAGATTGTCGTGGATCTCGGCATAAGGGAAGCGGGCGACGATCTGGGCGCGTCGCACGGCATGGCGCCATTGCGGGTGGCGTAGCAAGAACCCAGCGACATTGGCCGAAGCGGGCTCTAGCGCAAGGGCCGCGGCCAGGCTGAGCGCGTCGCGCGCCGTGGCCAAAGGCTGTTCGAGCTCGGCTCCGTCTTCCTCGAAGCGTTCGCCGAGACGAGGCTCAAGCTTTTCTGCCGAGACATACCAGAAACGGGCATTGGCGGCTGGATCATCGAAGTCGATCCTTGCCGCCCAAAAATAGCAGTCGAGAAGCGCCTGGCGAAGCGCGCCGCAAGACATGCGGCCGTCGATCACATGGCCGGGCGTCTCGTCGGCCTTCATTGTCTCGCCAAGGTCGTCGATTAGGGCGCCGTGCGGCTCGAGGATCAGCGAAACACAGGCCTCCTGCCCCTCCATGGAGAGCCGTTCCTCGGCGAAGCGATAGAGTGCATCCCAGGGCTGGAGCCCTGCCAGAAGATAATCGAAATTTTCTGCCAGAGTGTCGAGATCGTTGATCAGTAACCGGGTCGCGGCGGCCTGACGATTGTCGTCGCTATGCCAGCGGGCAACACGCCGACGCAGGTCGGCGAGAGCCTCCGAAAAGATCTTCCGTTCCGCCTCGCCGGCATGCGGTTCGCTGCGAACGCGTGCCAGCGCGGTTTCGCGGGCAAGGAACCAGCTATGCGTCAGCAGTGGATGGCGAACAAGAAAGGGCGCCATGCCGAGCCCCGTCGCATTGCCCACGCCCAGCGCCCGACGCAGATCCGGCGCCAGCCTCGCCGCGCCGGCCGGATTGCGGCAATGGGCGATGTGATCGACCAGATCGAGCGTGAAGGACCGGATCAGCCAGACCGTGAGCATCTCCGCCTGGAACGAGCCGGCAAGCTCCGGCCGCGACTCGATCTCGTCGCGGTCGGCAATGCCGAACTTGCCGTTGCCATAGACCGCCGTGGTGCGCAGCAAATAGCCTACACCAAGCAAATTCTCCTCGTCCGGCTGCCGTCCCTGCGCCAGCTGCGTGACGACCTCCTCGAACAGCCGCACGCTCTTGTTGGCGCGTGCCAGCACGAGTTCGCGGCTTGTAAAGCGACCCGCTTCCTGCAGCGGCGCATTCCCTTCCAGCCTTACGATCTCGGCATGATCGGGCAATCCGTCATACAGCACGTAGCTCGTGTCCCAGGCCTGCGCGATCACCCGGTCGGAACGGTTTTCATCATCGAGGGGCGTCGAGAACGCGACAAGGCTGTAGACCCTTGCCGGCGTCTCGACCGCATAGACCGCGCGTCCGAAGCCACGGTTATCCAGTTCGAACCGATCCTTGCGCACACGCCATTGTTCCTTGGTGGCGCGGCGGATCAGCTGGCGCAGGAAACTCAACCGCGTCGGATGTGCCGCGCCAAGCCGCTGCAGGCGCATGACGATCTCGGGCGGGCGCAATGCAATCATGCGGCTGTCCCGGCGAGCTTTTCGAGCGTGGCAAGCGTTTCCGCCGCCACCTCGATACCTTCGCGTGTATTGCGCTCGCGCGCGGCAAAGCGCCGTGTCGCCGGAAGCCTTGCCTCGCCGGCGAAGGCACCAACGACGATCTCCAGCGCTCCGGCGAACGCTCCACCCGAGGTAGCGTCGGGGGCGACCGCCAGGAAGAATTGACCAGTCCCAGGGGGACCTCCGGCTGTGCCGGAGAACGGACTGGCGACAAGCCCTGGGTTGGCGCCGGTTAGGCATGCGGCGAAAATCTCCACCAGCAGGGCGGAGCCGACGCCCTTATAGCCGCCGGCCGGCGCCATCGTGCCCTTCAGCGCTTCGCCGGCATCGGTGGTGGTCTCGCCGCTGGCGTCGAAGGCCCAGCCGGGAGGGATAGGTTCGCCGGCGCGAGCCCGCTTGATGACTTCGCTCTTGGCGACGACACTCGCGCTCTGATCGATGACGAAGCGCGCGCCGCCTTGCCCGTCGGGAACCGCCAGCGACCAGGGATTTGTGCCAACGGCCGCCTTGCGGCCGCCCCAGGGCGCGATCGAGGCCGGCGCGTTGGTGAAGCCCAGCCCGACCAGGCCGTCCCGGGCGATCCGTTCCGTGTGATAACCAAGCGCGCCGCAGTTGTAGGAGTTGCGGATGGCGAGCGCCGCGAGACCTTGCGAACGCGCCGCTTCGATCAATTGCGGCAGGCTGGCGGAAATGGCGGCGTGGGCGAAGCCGTTGCCGGCATCGACAACGACGACTGCCGGTGCCGGACGCGTCAGGCTCGGCTCTGCCTGTCCCAGAACCTTGCCGCAGTCAAGATGCTCGCAATAGGTCGGCAGATACATCAGGCCGTGCGACTTCAGGCCGTCGCGTTCGGCCGCTGCGACGCCGGCGGCCAGCGCCCGGGCCTGCGTTTCGCTGGCGCCGTGACGCATCAGGGCGGTGCAGGCCAGCGTCTCGATCCGGGCTTGCGTCAGGCGCGTCATCTGGTCACCCGCCATTCACGCCGCCGCATAGCCGAATTCTCCCTCGCTCGCCCGCGTCTGCACGCGAATGCATTCGATGAACCTGAGCGATGCCGGCTGCAGGTTACGGCCTTCCTTGGCGATCCAGCCGACCGTTCGGCTCGAACGAGGGTCGGCAAGCGGCACAAAGCGAACGGCGTGGCTGGATTTCCAGCGGCAAAGCCGAGGCAGGATGGTCACGCCTAGCCCGGCCTCCGCCATCGCCAGATTGGAGCCCACATTTCTCGCGGTTAATTTCGAGCCGGCGGCAAGCGCGTCGATCTCGGCAATGCCAAGGGCTGCGGCCGCGCCATTCTGGATGAAGCTCTCGCCTTCCAGTTGCTCCCACGTCAATGGACGTTTCGATTTGGCCAGGGGATGATCGACCGGGCAGACGAAATCGAGCGGCTCCTGGAACAGCGGCTCGAAGCTGAGTTGCGGCCGCTTGGTTGCAAGCACGCACAAGCCGACCTCCACCATGCCGTTTTCGACCGCCTCGACGATGGCGTTGGAATCGCTGTCGCGAACATGGATATCGAAGCGGTCGCCTTCGGCGCGCAGCTGGGCGATCGCCCGTGGCAGCAAGGTCACGGCAACGGAAGGCACGCTTGCGACGTCACAGCGGCCCTCCCGATCGGCCGCGTAGCTGACGATGGCCAGGCAGGCGCGATCATAGTGGGCGATCATTGCCCGCGCCTCGTCGAGCACGATGCGCCCCACGGCTGAAAGCGCACCCTTGCGCTCGCTCTCAAACAGTGGCGCGCCAATGTCGTCCTCGAGCTGTTTGAGGGTCATCGACACAGCGGACGGCGTGCGGCCGATCTGATTCGCCGCGGCGCGCACGCCACCGCTCTCGCAAACCGCGACGAAGCTGCGCATGCCGATCAGGCTGATGGTTTTGGTCACTGTTAAGCTTGTCTGAACATTTGTACCAAAAATTGAGCTTGATTGAAGTTCACAGCATTGGTTAGGTCGTTGTCAACCGAATTGATGCAGGACGAACACGATGCTGAACGGACAGAACTTCGTTGCCGGCGAGTGGCGCGATGGCGCCGACTGGATCGAGGACAGCAATCCGTCGGACCTCACCGATAGTGTCGGGCGTTTTGCCCAAGCTGCATCGTCCGATGTTCACGACGCCGTGGCGGCGGCTCATGGCGCGCAGCGAGAATGGGCGGCGGCCGGGCTCGAAGCTAGGGCCACTGTGCTGGATGCCATCGGCCGCGAATTGATGGCGCGCTCGAAGGAGCTTGGCGAACTGCTGTCCCGTGAGGAAGGCAAGATCCTGGCCGAGGGCGTTGGCGAGGTCTATCGCGCCGGGCAGTTCTTCACCTATTTCGCCGCCGAGGCGCTGCGCAATCTCGGCTCTTCGGCGGACTCTGTCAGGGCCGGCGTGGACGTCCTGACAGAGCGCGAGCCGCTCGGCGTCGTCGCGATCATATCGCCGTGGAATTTTCCCATCGCCACCGCGTCCTGGAAGATCGCGCCGGCACTGGCTTTCGGCAATGCCGTCGTCTGGAAGCCGGCCAGCATTACGCCAGCCAGCGCCTGGGCGTTGTCTGAGATCATCAGCCGGCAGGCCATCCCAAAAGGCCTTTTCAATCTCGTCATGGGATCGGGATCGACAATCGGTCGCGAGCTTGCCGCAAGCGCCGACATCCAAGGCCTGAGTTTCACCGGCTCCGGCGCCGTCGGCTCCGGCATCGCGGCATTGGCCGCGGCGCGGTTCGTGAAACTTCAGCTCGAAATGGGGTCGAAGAACCCATTCGTGGTCATGGACGACGCCGACCTCGACCGCGCCGTCGACCTTGCCGTGAACGGCGCTTTTGGCGGCTCGGGACAGAAATGCACGGCGTCCTCGCGTCTCATCGTCCACAAGCCGGTGCATGATGCCTTTGTCGAGAAGTTCCTTGCAAAAACCAAGGCGCTGAAGGTCGGCCATGCCCTGGAAGCCGGTGTCCAGATGGGACCGGTCGTCAGCGCCGGGCAACTCGTCGCCAACCTCGACTATGTGGCGCTCGGCAAAAGCGAAGGCGCCGAGCTTGCAACAGGTGGCGAGGCGCTCGACCGGGCGCATCGGGGACACTACATGGCGCCCACCGTTTTCCTCAACGGGCGCTCGCGCATGCGCATCAACCAGGAGGAAATGTTTGCGCCGATCACCTGCGTCATCACCGCCAATGATCTTGACGAGGCAATCTTCCTCGCCAACGACACGCCTTATGGGCTGACGGCGGGGATCGCCACGCGCTCATTGGCGCGCGCCACGAAGTTCCGCCATGCGTCGCGCTCGGGCTGCGTCATGGTCAACCTTGCGACCGCAGGCACAGACTATCATGTGCCGTTCGGCGGGGTTCGTGCCTCCAGCTACGGCCCGCGCGAGCAGGGCCGTGCCGCGGTCGAGTTCTACACGCAGGTCAAGACGTCCTATATCCATGCGGGCGTACCCGAATGACTACCGATCAGCCCCAGGTGCTCATTGACGGGCTTCAATACTGCAACTGGTCGCGCGAGATCTTTCAACAGATGCGCCAGGGCGGCCTGACCGCGGTCCACGCCACTGTCGGCTACCATGGAGGTTTCCGCGAGACGGTGCGCCACCTCATCGATTGGCGCACACGCTTCCGCGACAACGAGGACGTCATCCTTTTGGCGCGCGACAGCGCCGACATCGAGCGCGCTCGCGCCACGAACCGGACGGCGATTTTCCTCGGCCTGCAGAACCCGATGCCGATCGAGGACGACATCGGCCTGATCGAAATGCTCTTCGATCTCGGCATCCGCTTCATGCAGCTCTCCTACAACAACCAGTCGCTTTTGGGCTGCGGCTGGATGGAAAAGGAAGACAGCGGCATCACCCGCATGGGGCGCGAGGCGATTGTCGAAATGAACCGGCTCGGCATGATCATCGATCTGTCGCACGCGGGCGAGCGAACGGCGCTGGAAGCGATCGCGCTGTCGCAAAAGCCGGTGGTCATCAGCCACGCCAATCCGCGTTGGCTCTGCGACAGCAACCGCAATGTTTCAAGGACCGTCATGCAAGCGCTGCGCGACAAGCAGGGACTGCTCGGCCTTTCGCTCTACCCGTTGCATCTTCAGCAGGGCTCGGAGACGACGCTTCGGCAATTCGGCGAAATGGCCTCAGCAGCCGCCGAGATCATGGGAGCGGAGCAACTCGGCATTGGCTCGGATCTTTGCCAGGACCAGCCAGACAGCGTCGTGCGCTGGATGCGTGAGGGCCGCTGGACCCGCCAGGCGATCGGGGCCGCGCGCTTTCCGCCTCAACCGTCCTGGTTCGGATCGAACCTCGACTTTCCCAAGCTTTCGGAAGGCCTTCTGTCGGCGGGCTTCGGCAAAGTCGAAACCTCGCTCGTGCTTGGCGATGCCTGGCATCGCTTCGTCGTCACTAGCCTCCCTAACGTTGCATGATAGGAGACAAATCAACTCGCTGGCCTAGGTGGACCACCTACCCCTCGCGGGCGCCAGCGCGACCTCGGTCTTATCGTGGACAACGTCTGCTCTAAGGAAGTGCCGGAACTTACTCCCTTTGACCAAGCTAGACGCATCCGGCAGCTTTGGGGCCGGGAGCGGAATGGCAGCTTCCGGTATGCAAGAAGCAATTGCGGACATTCAAATTGGGGGCATCGGCAATATAGAGCTACCGATGACTCTTCATGGTCACTTACCCTTCAGGGCCACGAATCCTCTCCAGCACCGAACTGACTTGGTCCCACTGCCGGGCATTTCGGTGCTTCCGGCTTGTGCGTTCTTGTTCGCTTGTCGCTGTTACCGCTCCACGAACGCCCGATGGAACGAGTCCAATACCGGCCTGACCAGATATTCGAAGAAGGTCCGATCGCCGGTGCTGATAAAGGCTTCGACCGGCATACCGGGGTAGAGTTGTTCCGCGGTGACAGGGGCGGGAAGGTCGTCGGTGATCCGCAGCTTGGCCCGATAGTAGGGCTCGTGAGTATTTTCATCCATCAAACGGTCAGCCGATACGTTGATGACCGTTGCGGCCACGTCCGGGGTGAGGCGCGTGTTGAGGGCCGTCAGTTTGAGTCTCGCGGATTGTCCAGCATGGACCGAGTCGATGTCTCGCGGGCTGAGTTTCGCCTCAACGATCAGACTGGAGCCGGTGGGCAGGATCTCGATAACCTTCTCGCCGGGTGCAACGACAGCCCCTGGCGAGCTGTAGACGGCCGAAACGATGATCCCGTCGGTTGGGGAACGCACCGTGGTCCTAGACAGGATCGCTTGCGCGGCGGCGAGCTGCTCTTCGATGTCCGCCAGCGACGTGCGTGTCTCTGCGAGTTCGCTGACAGCTTGCTCGACCCGTTGGGTTTTGCTGCGCTCGATTTGTTCCTTGGCCTCGACGACCTGGCTGCGCGTTGACGCGAGCTCGGACTCGATTGATCCCGCCTGGCCGATGAGATCTGCCTGGTTGCGCTGGATCTGGGTGTATTCGAAGTGGTTTGTCAGGCCCTGGTCGACCAGTGCCTTCTTGCGCTTGAGCTCGTCGGCAACGATCGTCAACTGGCTCTCGATCGCCTGTCGCTGCGCTGATAGGCCCACCAGGGATTCCCGCAGCGTCGAGACGCGCTGGTTGAGGATGTCCTGCTCCGACTTGAAGCGACTCAGTCGCGCGACAAACTCCTTGCGCTGCTCCTCAATAAGATTGGAAAGCTCGATGTCGTCAGCGCTTTGGCGCAGGCTTTCGGGGAGTTCAAGAGCTGTGGCGCTATCGCGTTCAGAGATTAAGCGCTGGGCCTTGGCCGATAGGGAAACAAACTGCTTGGACAGCCGGTTGACCTGGGTTTTGGCCGTGGTGTCATCAAGCAGAATCAATTCCTGGCCCGCTTTCACGCGGTCGCCTTCCTCGATCAACGTCTGATGGATGATCCCGCCCTCCAGATGTTGGATCCTCACGTTACGGCCGGACGCGGAAATTGCACCATGGGCTACGGCCGCTCCAGATAGCGGAGCTGTGGCGGCCCAATAGCCGAAGCACCCCACGAGTAAGGCTATGGCGCCATACCCGGTCAGCGCAACTGTGCCAATTTGCGACCGAATTTTTTTCTCCCATTCAAAGACAGCTGTCGTCATCTCCTAACCCTGTTTCGTGCTGAGCGGTCCGTTCCAGCGTCCGCTGCCTTGACTGGCCGTGCTGAAGGAAGCCACATGCGGTTTTCCGTTGAGCTCCACTTGCGGCGCGGGTCGCGTCGGCGTTGCACCTGTGGCGAGTTGCTTGAGGACTTCGGCGCTTGGACCGAACATCTCGATGATGCCATTGCGAAGCAGCAACGCCCGGTCGCAGGTCGCAGCCAATGAAGGCCGGTGGGTAACAACCACGATCGTCGTTCCAGCTTGGCGCGCTTCCGTCAGTGCTCGTCCAAGCGCATGCTCGCCCTCCTGGTCGAGGTTGGCGTTGGGTTCGTCAAGGATAAGAATCCGCGGGTTGCCGTAGAATGCGCGTGCGAGACCGACGCGCTGTCGTTCGCCACCGGACAGGGCGCCGTTTGAGGCCCCGAGCGGTGTTTGGTAACCCTCGCGTTGCGCAAGGATCAACTCGTGCGCCTGCGCTCGTTTGGCAGCTTCGACGACTGCCTCGTCGGCAGATTTGGGATCGAAGCGGGCGAGGTTCTGGGCGATTGTGCCTGGCAGGAACTGGATGTCTTGGGCGAGATAGCCGATGGAGCGTCCAAGCTGGGCCTCGTCCCATGTTCGTAGGTCGGCCCCATCCATCTCTATCGTACCGGAGCCGGGAAAAATCGCTCCTACGAGGAGCCGCGCCAAGGTCGATTTGCCAGCCCGGCTCGGACCGATGATCGCAATCGCCTCACCCGCGCGGATCTCAAAATTCAGCCTTTTGATAACCGGCTCGGCTCCAGGCGCCGATCCGGGTGGTAGATACACAAGGTCGCGCACAGTCAGCCGGCCCGATGGAGCGGGAAGCTGGATTCGTGCCGGGGCCTTTTCAGCGCTCTCGGGTAATATCTTCTTGAGGCGAAGCCAGGCTTGCCGTGCATCGATGATCTGACGCCAGCCACCAATCAATTGGTCAAGGGGTTGCAGAGCGCGGCCCGAAATGATGGATGATGCGAAGATCATGCCGGCGGTCATTTTGCCCTGCAGGACTAGCCAGGCTCCGAGTCCGAGGATGGCAAGCTGCAGCAACATGCGCGTGGATCGTGAGATGCCGCTGAACACTGCGCTGGTGGCGGCTGCGCGGTCCTGGGTCTCCAGCGCATCGCCAAAGCTCTTGCCCCAGACTTCGGTGATATTTCCATTCATGCCCATGGCGCGCACTGTCTCTGCATTTCGAACGAATGCCTGGGCTGTGAGGTTGGCCCTGGCTGACTGCTCGGAGGCCTTGGCTGAGTTCTTTCGATTGGCGATCTGCGTCAGAACAACCAAGATCAGCATGATTGCGGCGCCAAGAATGGTCAGAAGGCTCAGATACGGATTAATCAACGCCAAAAGCACGATGAACAGCGGCACGAATGGCAGGTCGAAAAGCGTGCTGAGCCCGCGGGAGGCGACGAAAGCGCGGACGGTCCCGAGCTCCCGCAAAGCCTGGATATCGCCGGCGTCCGCACGAGGGGAGCGCAATGATACCGCAAAAGCGCTCGATGCGAACTTCCGGTCGAGGTTCGCGGCGACCCTCTGCGAATAGACGGAGCGGACCACCTCGAACAGCCCGAGAAAGGCCAAGGCAAGGACCGCCATAATGGATAGATAGACGAGGGTGTCGACATTGGCCGCCGGGAGCACCCGGTCATAGACCTGTATCATGAACAACGGCATCACCAGCAACAACACGTTGATGATCACTGAGAAGAGCCCGATGTCGAAAACGCTCCTGGCGAATGAAGCCGTGGTGCCCTGTTTGTCCAATGTGTCCCAGCCCTGGCGAAAGTTTGCCGCGAGGCGCCCAGCCGACGCCGCGAGGTCGAGGCAGCGCCGGTAGCGGCGCCGTTCTTGTTGATCAGACCAGTCCACCGATGGGTTCGGAATCGAACCAGAAGTCACCGGGGCTGTGGTTGGCAGCAGCGATGATGTCGCTTAGCGAGAGGGCAGCCGTGCCGTTGAATTGGATGTATTCGACATTGGTGAATTCGATCGTCGCGGACTGGCTCGGGTTGCTGTCGTTGTAGATCCAGAAGGAATTGCCGTTGCCTTGGATGCGATAGTCCTGGATGTCACCGTTGAAGACGATGATGTCGTCGCCAGCCTTGCCGTCGATAAAAGGTCCGTCGCCGGCACTATAATTGACGGTGTCGTTGAAGCGCGAGCCGCCGAAAGAGCCGCCGGCGCCGACGGACGCGGAAACGCCCTGGTTGTTGCCGGGATCGTAAGCCTGCCCGACATGGATGACACCGAAGCCGGGAACCTCTGTCTTGGCCTCATCATTATTGTCGGGGTCGGTCAGGGCGTAGGTGAACCAGTCGGCCCCGGTGAAGCCGGTGTCGGGCGTGTAGACGTAGTCGGTCCCGTTGAAGGCGATGGTTCCGTGCTGCGGCTGATCCCAGACGGCGGCATTGTAGTGCGCCCCGGTGGGGATCGTGTCATTGCCGGTCATATTGAGGACGACAGCGGTTCCGGCCGTTGTCCAGTAGCGATCGTCATTGGCCACCCAGGCACTGCCGTTGGCGTGCGGGACGTTGATCGGTCTCGAATCCGGCCAGATGTCCCCCGGCTCGTGGCCGGCGGCGGTGATGATATCCGATATCGCAAGCTTGCCGGTGTCGGCGAACTTCAGGTGCTCGAAATTGGTGATTTCGATCACGTCCGCGGCTGCATTGGCCGAGTTGTAGACCCAGAAATGGTCGTCATTGCCCTGGATGCGGTAGTCGGCGACATCGCCCGAGAAGACCATGGTGTCGTCGCCGCCCTTGCCGTCGGCGAAGGACGTGTTGCCACCGGTAAACAGGGCCGTGTCGTCGAAGCTCGAGCCGCCGAAATAGGTCGAGTTGCCGGTGCCGACCGATCCGGTGACACCGGTGTAGTCATTGGGATCGACGGTCTGGCCGACATGCACGATCGCGACCCCCGGGTTGTCGGGCGTCATGTTCTCGTCATTGTTGTCGGCGTCGAACAGCCCGTAGTAGAACCAGTCGACACCGGTGAAGCCGGCATCAGGCGTGTAGGTGTAGCCGGTACCGTTCCACACGACGGAACCGTGGCTGGGCTGCTCGTAGAGATAGGCGTTATAGTTGGCGCCACCGGGGATCGTGTCGTTGGCCGTGAGGTCGACCACGGTCGACGTCTCGAAACCTGCCCAGAACCGGTCATCGTGAGCAGCCCAAGGCTGTTCCATAGGTTCAGCTAGCCCCTCGAAATATGCTCGCGCCCATGTCGGGCCGCCGTCGAAGCTGATCGATTCGATGCCGTCGCCTGAGAACTGCCCTTCAATTGTAATCTGCCCGATGCCCGCAACGGTCAGAATCAGATCGTTGTCGCTTCTCAAAAGCTCGATGTCACTTTCGGCAACTCCAGCCAGGAACTGCAAGATGTCTGTATCACCGGCGTCTCCGGTATCGACGACTGTGTCATTGCCGTCACCTACACTCCAGGAATAGGCGTCGCCGCCGCCCTGACCTTCGACGCGGTCTGCCCCAATTCCTCCTGACAGTTGGTCCGCGCCGTCTCCCCCAAAAAGCATGTCAGCGCCGGCGCCACCAGCGAGAGCGTCATTGCCTGCTTGACCAAAAATGAAGTCGGCGCCGTTGTTGCCATTCACAATGTCCGCGCCGTCGCCCGCGAGCACGACGTCATCACCAGCAAGGGCATCTATCGTGTCCGCGACCGCTGTTCCATTGATAGCGTCATCGTGAATGGTCGGACCGATCGGGTGTGGCGGAAGCTCGGGAGGAGCCTGCACATTCCCGCTTGGCTCCGTTTGAAAGGCGTTCAAGTCAATTGTAATGTGAGCTGCGCTGTCGAATTCCGGAGCCTTCAGCGCATCCCCAACTCCGCTACTGACGATTTCGTCAAGCAGCCCACCGAGTGTCGGTGGATATTCGATTGAACCATAGTAGTAAGTATTAGAGCCATCACCCTCGAACAGGATATAATGCGATATGACATAGTCGACTATTGCATAAGTCTTCATGTCGTCGCTCCACTCGATGGAAGCGCCGTTCCCGGCAAGGTCGAATCCGATGTCGCCGTTGGTGTACCCGAAAAAGCTTAGTGGGTAATTTTCAAAATGGTTAATGCCAATGCTGACATAATTATAATATGAATCACTCGAAATTATAGTGTGCGGGTCTGTTCCATTCCAATAAAGATCTGAACCGAGAAATGTTCCGGTCGTTGCGGTCCAATCTCCGCTTACTAGCTCTTTAAGGGTTTCAGTATACTCGCTTTCTATCCATTTATCTGGAGAATGTACAGCTACGCCATTGTAGAAATCACCCCAAAATTTGTCGCCGATCGCATGTGCATCAGTCCGGGTGCTGGTATCACTACGAACGGTGTAGTCGACGACCTGTTCATCATAGTAGTAATATTTATCAGATGCCTCTGGGTTAATGACGATATAGTCGAAGGCGCTTCCCGTGTCATAGTAAAGCTGAGCAAAAAGTTTACCGACATCGATGTTCTGGACAAGTTCTGTTGTTGCGTTGTCCGTATAGATGAAGGCGATATCTCCGCGCTCGAAATGGAACTCGTCCGAACCTTCTCCTCCCCACAAGATCTGCCTGGTCGGAATATCCTCTTCCCCATCGTAATTCGGGGAAGATAGGTAAAATACGTCATTTCCTGTATTTCCAATTAGGATATCTTCGCCTTCGGTTGCCACGACTTTATCGTCGCCGGCTCCCCCGACAACAATGTCTGAGCCGATATCGAGGGCATCGTATTGCCCGCCGGTTTCAGGGCTGCCGATAAGCCCGGCATAGAGGGTATCGTTCCCGGTGCCACCTCGGATGATGTCGTCCCCGGCGCCGCCAATCAGGATGTCAGCACCATCTTGGCCATAGAGGATGTCTGCGCCATCCCCGCCACTAAGATGATCTTCGCCGCCTGCGCCAAAGATGGCATCATTTCCCGCGTCGCTGTCGATCGTATCATTGCCACCGATGGTGAAAAATGAGTCCGTGCCGAAGAGGATGTCATTTCCAGAAGTAGCCGCCGCTCTTATCGATCCATGTGGATCAGCTCCGGAAAAATCGTTCTCCTGCGACTGCGCGTTTGCGTCACCGTCGTAGGTGCCAAAGCTGGTCGATTCCGTCAGTTTGGTCCAATCGCCATCCGGTGGCGCATATTGGTCAATCAACGTTCCAAGAGCAGCATGCATCAGGGGCAACGAGACGAGTCCGAGGCCGGCGGCTGCAATCGATGCCCCTGCTTCAAGAGCAACTTCCCAAGGGTTTTGCGATTCGCCCACTCCCACATCTCCGGCGGCAACCGTTTTGCCTGTTGCGGTGTTGACGGCGTATTCGAGCAATCCGTCTGCCGAGTGGACTATCTGGTAGCCTTGCTTTCCCTCGTAGTCGGAGATCTGCTTGCCAAGTTCACCGACATAAGATCCAACGTACAGAGAGGCTAATGCCGCTGCGCGGATGCCAGCGTGGATTCCGCCATCGGCGGCGATGAAATCCAACATGTCACTTACGCCTGGGGCTTGTCCGTTGACGGCTCTGTTCCCAAACCACAGTACAAAATCCTTGATGGCGACCACGGTTTCGCCAATACCTGCTAGCGAAAGCACATTGCCTGGAAAATGCTCAAGCTCGTTTGCATTGAGCCAAGCACCTTCGGCCGTCTTGAAAAATGCGTCCTCCGTGAGGAACCCGCCGACACGACCATCCTCTATGGAATCGGGCAGTTGCATGCCGTTAAATGCCGAATCTGCAACTTTCTGCGACAGGTAATAAATTCCCTTGTAGGTAGTGGTGCCCAGGCTCGCCTGAAGAAGGGCGTTAGAAAGAAATGCGATTGCACCGACGTCATCGCTGAACGTTGCGATCTTCGTCTGTAGGCCTGCCTCAACAGCGCCGGACTGCGTTCCCGTGGCGAGGTTATGGGACATTGCATAGTAGGTTGAATAGAAGCCCCCGCGATCGCCTGCGCCGAGGACGTCGCCCAGATATTCAAGTTCGCCGGCCGACAATGCCATGCCGTCTTCAAGAAGGTCCGCGTCGGTAATAACGGTCATGACGTGCTCCATCAATCATTGACAACGGTTGCGTTCGAGACCGTTTCTCGAACGATATTGCTTTTGAGAAATACTCTCGCCTTGTCCGCAAGGTCGTCGACGCCGCAAAAGAACTGCGAGTCGAAAGACAAAGTGAACGGCGCCCAACTGTTCAGAAATTCTTCTGATCTGCAGGCTACGGTTCCGGGGCTTGGCGAGCAGTAGAGGATCTTCGTCAGGCGCCGAGCGGCGTCGAACCTGACAAAGACGTTCGCGGTGTCGAATGGTTTGTTCAGACCCGCCAGCGCTTGCGAATTCAGCGTCCGGTACGCACTCTCATCCCGCAGGGCAGCATAGCCACAATAGACCTGACCAGTATCTGTAAGATCGGCTTGTGTGCCACTATTGTTTGAGGCTGAACCTGCAGGGCCGCTATCGAGCGCCTTGGCGATTGCCTCTGGGGTGGGTGTCTGCTCGTAAGAATGGTTCTTGCGAAGCTCAACGTTCCGCACCGATGTGCTGTAAACGAGCAAAGTAACTTTCTGATGCTTATCTATTTGCGCCCCGCCATTGCCTTTCTCTTCCAACCTCTCATCTCGATAGTAAACGACATAGGGCAATTGGGTTTTCGGCCCGGATCCTGATACAATGTTTGTCATTGCTTGAGATGCATCGACCTTAAAGGTCAGACTGTTCCCAGTCGTAACGACCTCGCGCGCATTCGCGCCAAGCGCTTTTGAAGCGCTGTATTCGACGAGAGTGACATAGTCATACTGGCCCCCAAAAATGGAGTCGTAGATCGCCCCAGGGAGCGATCTCAGCGCCGTGAGCGTGACCGTTTCACGTCGGCCCGGCTCGACCGGCCAACTGCCAGCAGCGACGGAAGAGCTGGGTGACAAAGGGAATAGCAGTAAGAGAGCCGCCAGCCGTACGGCCTGCCTCAGGCTAGCGCTACGAGGCATGTTCAAGGTTGGGCGACGGGAGGCCAAGTGGAAGCGAGGAGGAAGCCTTGCTGGAATTTGACCGCCTGCCGCTTGTGCGAGGCAAGCGCCTACATCTGAGGCCAACCCACGACAATTCAACACTTCTGCCCCCACATCCCGGCAAATAGTAGTCGATCTATATACTAATAGCGCCCGCCAACAAGACAGTATGTCATATAATTAGATCTCTCTAATATTGAATGTAGCCAATCCAAGCGTAATACTTCTTGCACACAGTTTGGAAATTTCAAGCGGAAAGTTCATTATCCCGGTAAATCGTCCAATCATGCTTCCGTTCGTATTTTCATAAAATCGATGTCGATTCTGATTGCACGCTCGCCCCAGCAATGAGACACACCCTTGGTCGCGGGGCGGTCGGTCCCGCATCCCGCCTTGCGGCGGCGCTATGCGCGCCCGAAGGCGTCGCGACACCTGCCTTCCTGATCAACGATGGCATCCGCAGGCGAACGAACGGCCGCTTCTGGTATCGTCAGGTGTCTCCCGGAATGACCGCGATGAGGCGGTGGGTTCAATAGGTCATTGCAACACCTTCTGTAGCCTATCGGCCGGCGTTTCGAAGTCCAGGATTTTTCGGGGGCGCTGATTGAGCCGCAGGGCGACGGCGTTGAGTTGGTCCTGCGAGACGTGGGAGAAGTTGGTTGCTCTGGGGAAATACTGCCTGAGCAGACCGTTGGTATTTTCGTTGCTGCCGCGCTGCCAGGGACTGCGCGGATCGCAGAAGTAGACCTGTAGGTCGGTGGCAACGGTGAAGCTCTTGTGACGAGCCATCTCCTTGCCCTGATCCCATGTCAACGAGCGCCGCAACTCTTCGGGCAATGTGCCGATCTTCTCGGCGAGGGCCCTCACGACGGTCGCCGAGTCCCTTCTCGCCAACTTCACAAGCATCGTGAACCGGCTGTGTCGCTCGACGAGGGTGGCGATGTTCGTGTCGTTAGCACCGGTGAGCAGATCACCCTCCCAATGACCTGGGATGGCACGATCCTCCGCCTCGGCGGGGCGGTCGCGGATGGAGATCATATCGAGTATTTGTCCTTGCCCCGTCCGGCTCTGTGCGCCTTTGGCGAGGCGCATCTGTCGTTTGGTACGCAGGTGCGCTGTCAGTTCCTTCTTGAGCACCCCTCGCGACTGGATGAATAGACTGCGATAGATCGCTTCATGAGATATCCGCATGCTTGGATCGCCCGGGTACTCTCGCCTCAACCAGCCCGCTATCTGCTCCGGCGACCATTGCAGCGCTAGCTTTTGCGCCACCCGCCATCGTAGCCGTCCAGAGCATGCCAGGCGACACTGCTTCGGGCGCAGCGCTCGCTCCCAAGCATGCTTGTCAGCCCGGGTTGCACGATACGTTTGTGCACCGCCATTGCGCGAGATCTCGCGACATATTGTCGATGGGGATCGCCCGAGACTTCGTGCAATAGCGCATATTGCGAGACCCGCCGCGATCCCGCGAGAGATCTCTTCGCGCTCCGCCAGCCCGAGCGCCGAGGTCGCTCTACGCCTTGCTGACGGAGCAATGCCGCCGCGTAAGGATACGATCCGCTGAACGCCGGTCTTGTTCCGGCGGTCCAGTGCCCGCGAGATCGACGAAATGCTCTGACCTTGCTTCCATCGCTCCCAAAGCTCGGCCTTCTGCGCTGACGTAAACCAGATCCGTGACGTCACCATGCAACACCTCCTCATCCTCTCAGATTAAGAGTGTTGCGGCGACCTATTGAACCCACCGGCGCATACCAGACATTCAGCTGACCGTCCGCGTACCGGTCGTATCATCCCTTCCACATGGTCGATCGGAGAACAGCCTGCATATGCTCTGGGAGGTCGAGTTCGCCGCGCGCCTCGATCTCTAACAGATACCCGGCCTTGGCCAGTCGATCCCCTTCCCCAACCGCAGCATAGCTGCAGATGGCGAGTAGCGCCCTCTCCTCTTCCCGGCCGGCTCTGGCCGAGTCGCGTCTGCCACCGCCTATGTCGTGTAGGGCTTTGCCGAACGCCGCATATGCTGCCTTGTGCACGTCAATCAGCGTTCGCAATTTAGTGGACGGTTCTGGGTCTTGGCCCGGCGGCTCTGTGCGGAGTGCAGCTGCCGCAACCGTCGAGACGACGACTGCGCTGCCGGAGTGAACGAGCAAGGCGCGGCGGTTGATCCTGGACGTAGCGAACTCTCCATTTGCTTCGAGGGCGATCGAAACGGTGACCTAACCCCATCAGACCGTAACACGCCGGCTTGCGCATTCGTGTCAGTATGGAAGGTCCCATGTCAGCTGAGTCGGCTGGGCGATGCGCCCCCATCCCCGACAGGATGCCGCGCCCCACAGGCCGCGATGGAAGATTGGATCGGCGGCAGGCTTGTCACGGCAGAAGTGCTTCCCTTGAGGCTCTGAAGCCATGCGTCCGCAGTGCAGCGGGGAGCGCCATCCGACAAGCCTGCGCTCGGCCGCCATCCTACGGCCGACGCTGGCGATGTCGGCTGTGACCGAACCGCGACAACGCCCGTCCGCGCCGACCGCCGATCGCGAGGTACCGCAAGCGTCTCGCTGCCGTCTCAGACTACGCCCCCTTCCCGGTCCCACTCTCCACAAGCGCCCACCGAGGCGCCGCACATCGCACTAAGCTACGAACGAAGAACGAAAATCGACGATCTTGGGAGGTGTAGAAAAAACCCGCACCTCGCAAAAATGCGGCATAACCACTTGAAACAACACAACCGATCGGCGGCGCACCTCGCGGCCTTTTATCTCGCCATCTTAATCGGTTGTGTTTGGCGATACTTTGTATCCATCGTCGTTCCTCCTTCCGTTTACGATAATACACGAATCTATTCTCTGCGCTACGATTCCGCCTTCGAACGTCGAGTTCCGATGCCCCGTGCAATCTTCCGCGCTCTGCGACGGTGTGGTTCGGCTGCATGGTTGCAGCGCTCGAACCGTCGTGGCGCACTTTTCCATCGGACTGACGGAGCATCGTCACAGGCAATCGAGCGCGGTCCGGCCGGCTGTTCGTCGGCGCGGCCGCAGGCAATGTATGGCCCGCCCCGTCTGCAAGCTGAATGTTTTGGATGGAACAACCGGTCTGCACCAATGTATCCGGCCTCGGCGCTTCAGGCGCCCTGCCAAGATGGAGATTCGCGCGTCCGGCTCCTAACAAGATACACGACCTCGAAAGGGCCGCTGCCTGCCGACAGGTTTGCCGAACGCCGATCAACCGTTGGGCCATCTCTATGTACATCCTCCCGCAGACTTCATGCGGCCGAGCAGTTGCCGGGACGCGCCCGCTCGACCAACTCGTTACCCTTTCGAGGCCGTTACGGCTTCATAGGGGCGTTGCTTTGACATCACGGCCCAGGCGATCCGGGCCAGCTTGTTGGCAAGCGCAACGACCACCACGTTGCGCTTGGCGCGCTGTAGCAGTGCCCGCAGCCAGGCGCCGAGCTGGGTGTCCATTCGCGCCAGATATGGCAGTGCGGCTCGCGCACCCTGGATCAACAGCACGCGCATGTAGGTGCTCCCGCGCTTGCTGATCCCCGTTAGGCGCGGCTTGCCGCCGGTCGTGATCTGGCGCGGGACTAGCCCCAACCAGGCAGCGAAGTCACGTCCCTTCGCAAACGCCGATACGTCGCCGACTGCCGCCGCCAGAGCTGTTGCGTTGAGCGCGCCAATGCCTGGCACACTGCGCAGGAGACGGGCTCGTTCATCGCTTTTGGCGAGCGCCTCGAACTCCTGATCGAGCTGCTTGATCCGATGATCGAGCGCGTGCAATTCGTCGACCATGTCCTCGACCAGTTGCTGCATCCTGGCGGTTAGGATCGTGCAGTTCGGCAGGTTCTCGCGCAGCCACAGGTTCAGCTTTGGCCGACCCTTCGCGATGACGATGCCGCGGTCGAACAGCACACCGCGCAGTTGATTGATCAGTGCTGTCCGTGTGCCGACCAGCCGCTCGCGCGCACGGTGCAAAGTCTGCACATCGAGTTGCTCTTCCGACTTGATCGGCACGAAGCGCATGGTCGGTCGTGTCGCCGCCTCGGCGATTGCCTCCGCATCGCGATCATCGTTCTTGTGCGACTTCACGTACGGTTTCACATACTCTGGCGGCATCAGCCGGACATCGTGTCCAAGCGAGGCAAACTGACGAGCGAGATGGTGTGCACCGCAGCACGCCTCCATGCCAATGATGCAGCGCGGCTGCTTTTCGACGAATGCGGCAAGGGACGGCCGACGTATCCGACGACGCAGCACGACCGCTCCTTCGCGGTCGAGGCCGACCAGGCTGCAGAGCGTCTTTCCGAGATCGATTCCGAGTACGGTGATGTTCATTTCCCTTCCTCCTTCTGACACGGACTGACAGTTTGTCTGGAACCGGAGGGGCGGGCCATCCCATAAGATAACGTGCGTTCCGTCGTTCCTGGTCTGCATCGGTCCTTATCCGCTGTGGCGGATCTCGTTGTTCAGATGGCGTCCGTCAGCGTGCCGGCGCCATGCGTTTCATCTGCCGTCGCACCGCCCATCGATGCGCTCCCATCGGTTTGCGGTCCTTGACATGGGCGCGCGGCGTCGGCCTCGCCTGCGGCCGGATCTCCGACATAGAACGTGCCATCGCGCTACATAGCGTGCATGATCACCGACAGCTTGCGCGCCACCGCCACACAAGCCTTGCGGTGGCAGGAGCGATTTGCGGCTTTGTAGCGCCGCTGTGCTTCACGGTTTTTTATGGGGTCGCCGGCCATCACGGTACGGTGCTGTCCAAGGCTGGATCACACAAGAGATCAAGCGAGGTTCTGCCCGCCAATCCCGCTACGCTCCACCGCAAAACGAAAAGCCCGCCACCGTGAGGTAACGCGATTGTGGGCGGTGCTTGACCTTGATCCAATCGCCTTTTTAGGAAATTCTAATATTGCCGAGTGGAATCGGCATTCTAAGGAGGGGAAGTCTCATGCCTAAGGTTTCAGATCTTTTCTTTAAGACGGCTGTCGTTTGGCTCATCCTAGGGATTAGCGCTGGCTTGCAAATGGCGATATCCGGTGACCACGGCGCCTTTCCAGCGCATGCACATATCAATCTGCTCGGATGGGTCACAAGTGCGATCTTCGGCGGCTATTACGCCCTCAATCCGGCAAAGGCAGATCGGAAAATAGCGATGGTCCACTACGGCCTCTACAACGTCGGCTTGGTGGTGATGTTGCCGGCGCTGTATTTGATGCTGCAAGGCAATTCAGCGCTTGAGCCGCTTGTCGCCGTTGGCTCGCTAATCGTGGCCGCCGCAGTGCTGCTTTTCGCCTTTGTGGTCTTTACAAATGCCAGCGTTCGCTCGTCGTCTGAATTATCGCCGGCCACCCGTTAAAGATCAGCGGAACTTCGCTTTAGCGCAGATGGCCCACCACCGTGAGGCAGCGGGTCGCGGCCGGGGCTGCCTGTGCAACAAAGGCCGTCGTTCCGCGTTGAGGCTGGTCTCAGCGGAGCTTCGACAATGGACCCGGCAACCTCAGCAGTATTGCTTTTACTCTCTTGCAGCCCAGGCGAGGCTGCCGTCTGCAAGCCCATTGAGGCCGCGCCGACCACATATGCGTCGCTTGACGTGTGTCGGGCATCTCTGAAAGACAGGCTCGCAGGTGCGCCAAACGGGGAAATCGTCGGACGATGCCATCCTGTCGACGAGACTGTCACCGGTTCACTGCCCGCCGGGTACACCACCGTGGTTGTCACGCGGGGCGTTGGGAACAAAGCCATCAGCAATAGCTACATCGTTCAACACAAAGAATAGAAATGCCCGCCACCTCTCGGCAGCGGGCCAAATTCAACACGATGTTGGATTTCAGGCGTTGCCAGCGGCGGCGCGGAACGCCTTCATGTCCGCCGCACCTTGGCTGTTCAGCATTTCGCGGACGGGCTTGAGGATATCCATCGCATACACCAGCACGTAGCCGATCGCCGCCATGTCCTCGTTCGAGACGTTGGACGGGCCGGCGTCATGTGCGCAGATCGCCAGCCGCGCCACCCGTAGCAAATCCAGCGCGTGGTCAACCTCGTCGACCGCTTCCGATCCGGGATACTTCGGATTGATGACGGTCATATCCCTGACCTCACGAGCACTTCCTGCGATTCGAGATCATCCGGCCACATGATCACTTCCCCGTAGTCTCCGGGACAATAGCCTTCCAGATCACCGCCGCACTCGTCATCGCAGTTGTCTTGCTCGCGATCGTCAAGGCATAGCAGTGACGGTTCATCGTCGGCCGTGCCTTCAAGGTCGCAATCGGCTTCCATAAGGCCGAGTGCCGTGATGAGGCTCATGGCGCGGTCCAAGAGGTCGTTCAGACGCGTCTCGACCGATTGCCGCCATAAGGCGAGGGTCGACGCCCTGGGGGCAGCCGTAGGGCTTTAGAACTGGCGTGCGGGCGTTCATGACACACCGCCTTCCCGCGCCAGTCCCTTGCGCTGATAGACCACCTCACCGGGTTTATCGGTCGAGACGTGGGAAAGGACGATGACCATCCCATCCCTGATGTTGTCGATATCAATGACCCGTAGCGGTGCATCGGGCCACTTCTCCCAGAAGGCCGCCTTGATTTCCTCGATAGCGGCGGCGATCCGCTCGTCCGGTGTGAGAGGGAGGGAGGCTTGCGCCTTCGGTACGGCGGCAAACGCTGCGGCGGCAGACAACCCGCCCAGCAAGGCCAGGCGGCGGGATACATTGGCAGCGGGCATAGCTTCGCCGGCCGCCGGAACATGGGTGTTCGGCATGGGGGTGCTCCAGTTGCAAGAATGTTGCACTAAAACCCATGTTGCCAGAAACGGGGGCCGTCGAGGTTTTGTCACTCACTATCCCCGCAAAGCATCTTGCACTTGGTGCGCAAGTAGGAAAACCGGGAAAGGGTAACTAGCGCCGCTTGTCCGGCGTCACGGCATACCGATTTGTAAGGACGCTCCTCCGAGACGAACTGACGAAAGTCGTCGCATCTAAGCTTTGCGGCTGCGCCTCGTCTCGGCCGCTTCGGCCAGAAGATTACGCAGATGGTTTTCGATCATAATCAGGGTTGCCAAGGTACCGCAGACGGTGGCGGCCACCAGAAAGCCTAAGAGCAGACCGACCAGGATCCCAACGAAGCCGGCGCTGGCGCCTTGCTCGTGGAGCTTGTTCCAGCCGGCAGCACCGCCGCCAAGAGTTATGATTACCGCCATTCCAGCATTAAGCGTGGCAAGCATGTCCGAAAGCGCGCGTGTCATCTGAATCCCCAAGTTGCACGACGCCGCCAGTCTATCGCGCTGTGCAGCATGTCACCATCCCGCATCCGATTTGCCCGGCGCCTCGACTTGTGGTCCTATTTTAGCGGGAGGGGTTCCACATGCGCTATACCGGGATATTACTTGCTCTCGTCGCAACCACCGCGATTGCCAGCGATCGCATCACGATCGACCCCGTCGAGTTCATGGTGACATGGCCCGATCTGGTCTGCCGCGATGTCGTCATCACGAAGGGCCGCATTGCCGTCGCCAGCGACGCCTTCATGATCCTACAACTGCCGGGCGGCAACGTCACGCTAAAGCCGCCATGGCTCGATCGCGACGATTTGCGCCCGCTGTTCGAGCACTGCACCAGCGTGCTCACCGACGACCGTTGCGACGTCGCTGCGGAAGGCACGGTCGGCAAGGTTGCCGTAGGCAACGGCCCGCAATTGGAGGGCGTCGACTTCTCGCTGGCCGGCTCTGTCGGTAGCGGCGCTCATCCACTGGTGATTTCGCGGGAGCAGTGCGAGCTTGTTCGGGAAGAATTGATCACAAGCATGTCTAACTACAAAGCTTCTCAGGAGGCTTTGCGTCGAGCCCAGATCGCCATGATAGACCTCGTGTCGTTGAATTTCGAGTTGCAGCACCTCGGCGGTGAGCACGACCTCAGCCCGATCACGGACAGGGTGCAAAAAGCTATCGATGAGGTCTCAGCCGCGAACAAATACGCCCTCGCGGCTAGGAAGGACAACTCAGCGAAAGGCGCCATCGCCTTCATGAATGTGTGTGGTCCGCCACCGGGTTAGCAATGGATGGTCGCTCTCTACATCGCCGCCCTGAGCCTCGCCAGTGCCGTCTGGCGCTATCGGCACCGCGGTCTGATAGGCGCTGCCGCTTCACTTCTCATGGCCGCGCTGGGTGCCTTACTGTTTCTTTAAAACCCGACGACAATCCAAGGATTGGTATCGTATCCGAGGCGCGGCTTTTCCGGCGTTGCTCCATCCGGCAATTTGGCCGTTCCAGTCATACTGCAGTCCAGCTCCGGCACCGGCTTCTTGGCCGAATGCTTGGTAGAGCATAGGGCCGCAGCATTACTGACCACTACCTTCTTCTCTTTGGCAACAGCGACACCGGTCGCAGCGATTACGATCGCCGCGCAAAACATAGCCACTCTCATCGTACTTTGCCCACGGTTGCGCATCCCCAAGATGCTGGGGCCTGACGTTACGTCACTTTTATATTAGCGCAAGCGAATATTGCGGCCTCTAGCGGATACGTGATCGCACCATACCGACACGCTCACGAATCCGTCATGCCTGAGGTGCGGCGGACCTGATTGTCCGCTTGGCCGGCGCCGCACAGCCCAACAGCTCCCACCCTGGCGCCGGCCATTTATCCGTGCCTGGGAACTTCCCGGCGCCGGTGACGTTGGCCTGTATGGCTCTCGTTACCGGGTTTGCGTTTGCAGTGGTCGTTCTGTTTGTCGTGCTGCTGTTCACCCATGCAGCCCGAGACCTTCAAAGCTCGCCCACCTATCATCGTATATGTCGCCAACTGCGCCGAGCCTTTAGCGCTTCTTCGGCTTCGGCGTGATCTCCTCGATCCCGCACCTCGCCAATCTCCTTTGCAGTCGCCAACGCTTTGGCTTTGTCCCTTCGTGGTCGGCACCGTACCGCCAATGGGGCTTCTCGAACACGCTCACGATGTAGGTTGTGGCCGGCTTGTCGGTCATTCTGCTGCGTCGCTGCTGTTCAGGCTACACATCCGGATCAGCCAACCTCCGCCGGCCTGACGCTGAAAGACGCTGAGCGAAGTTCCGTTTCCGGTCGATTCGCCTTCCGAATAGGCCGCGAGAGACCACGCCAGATCCCCGGAGCCTCCTGCCTCGATCACTGCAAGTGTTTTGTCGGGGGCGGCGTGTTGGGTCCAGAAGCCATGCAGCGCCTCTATTGCTGCCCGACCGCGGGCTGGCGGCGCATACGGAGAATGCATTTCGGCGTCATCGGTAAATATGGACGCGCAACCGGCAGCATCGCCGGCGCGGTATGCAGCAACGTAGATGTCCCAAAGCTCCTGCAGTTCATTGCTGATCGACATCGTTTCCTCCGCGCCTGCTTCTTCGTTCGCATGCTTCGCCTATATTAGCATGCGCGCACAGAGCTTACAGCCGGCGACCTTGGCAGTCAGGAAGCAGTCAGGCGCTAACCGGCCGTAGGTGGCCTACGGGGTGAAATGGCCGGTGCAGTGAGGAGACCCCCGCCTAGGGGCAATGGACCACACCGGCCGCTTTAGCGGGAAAGCCCCCGCGCTGCTTACGCTATGGGCGTGTTAGCAGTCGCGCAATTGGCCCTATGGTCCGACCCAGCGGTAGCGGGTTTCCGTGATCGCACCATATCTGCCGAATCCAGTCTGGTATTGATCCTCTGCGGGCCGGCCCTATGTCGTTGCCGAGCGGCTTCCGATCTTAACTATAAGACGGCAGGACTAAAGTCTTGTGCGCTGCCTTCCAAGGTCTGGCGTTACCGGTTTGGTTCCGTTCTTGTCCATTGGACGTTCCGTATATTAGCCAAACGAAATATATAACTGATTGGTACCGTTCACACCCTGCCCGGAGGACTGGTGGTCAGTTTCCCTACGCCGAGGACAAGATTGATCACCCGCCACCTTCATGTTAGCAATAGCTAATGAACGGTCCTACGTATGCTGTCTATTCGCCTCCGGTTGCCGGGCTCCCCTTCCTGGCTGTCGCCATTGTCGACGGCAGCACGTTGGCGATTCCATTCGACACTCGAGCGCAAGCCGTGGAACATAACCGGACTTCTTCCGAGCGTCTGGAGCTGACACAGCCTTTGAGTCGCCAGCCATAGGGTAGATACCCGCCGCCCCATTCACGGCAGCAACGAGGCGCCCCTAGGGATTAGCCGGACTTGCTGAGGCGTTGGCCCGCCACGGAGGAAGCCGTGACGGGCCGGCCAAGTCTGTACGTCCTCGGCCACCAGCGCCTCCACGGAAGGAACGCTGATGGCATTCCAACTTGCCCCATGTCTTTCGGTTCCCGGATGTCGTCGGCGGCGGCTCGGGCTTCCGGGTTGAACGCCGGGAATTTTTGCGCAAAGGGCAAACTCGCCGGGCGAAGACCCCAACGCCCTCGAAGCCCGGCGAGCCTACTACCTGATCAGGTACGCGATCAGGACCGGGGTCTACCCAGTAGCGGGTCCGATGCAAGAGCAATGCCAGCACTCCTGTGCTGAAATGGGACGTGACAGGAAACCTTGGTGAGGCCGAAATCGAGACATACCAGCGACCGTCTGGACGCCAGCCGAAATCCTTATTCCGTTGGCACCACGACCGAATGACTTCCTTCGATATCTCGAAACGTTGCGCCGCCGTTGATACCTCGATCCACTCCTTGCCGATGAGTTCTGTCCGCCTTTCTAGCTCCACAAAAGCAGATGCCGCAGGCGCCGTCGGAGCACTATGGTCGCCCTGCCCGATGTAACCGTGCAGATCGGCTAGTCTGGCAGCAAGGGCGGCTTCCGCCGCTTTGATCTCCGCCAACAGGCTCACCAGGTGCGGATCCTGGTGGGTTAGCGTCATGCTGCTTCCCTAACTGGTCGTCTGCCGTTGTCAGCTTTCGCCGACATAGGAACAAAACCCGCGCAGCGATGTTTACTCGGCGAAGGGCATCTTAATTTCTCGGAGAACTGACAATGAAAACCACCCTCATTCTGGGCGCGCTGGCGCTTTGCTTGGCCGCGCCTGCTGTGGCTTCGGCTGATGCGATCGTCATCACGACCAACAAGCATCATCACCGGCAAATGGATCGCGAACGCGTGGCCGTCATCAACGAAGACGGTGCTCGCCTCCATCATCGCAAACACGGCACCGAAGCCTTTTATGACCACGGGAAGCGCAATTGGCACCGGAAGCACCGCTCCGACACCATCGTCATCAGGCGCTCCGATGATCGCCCCATGCATCGCCATCGCCACGTCGTCATCCAGAACGGCGATTACTGATCTCCGATCCCGGACCCGGCTCTGAGGACGGAGCTGGGTCGATCGGCTGAAGGATTCGGCGCCATGACCCCTACTTTTCAGTTCAACCCCGAGATTGCTCGAAGCGGTCCTATTTACCGCGCGGCCAGGCTCGCACTGTTGCAGCACGAGTTGATGCTGAGCTTCAAGGATACCGACGCGGCCGCCAAAAAGGTCGAGCGAGCAGTTGCAAAGCTGGCTGAAGTGAACGCAACCGCGCCACACTAACCAATGGTCAAATATCTCAAATCCGTGCTGAAAGACCTCCTGCCGGCGTGGCTCGGCCGGAAGGCGGGAGACGTGGAGGTGCGCCCTATTGAGCAACCTCCCATGCGCGACTTGATAGGAGTGGCGCCGCCTCGGCGATATCGAGGCCCCGTCAGGTCCGAAGCTAACGACAACAGGCTTCATGCCGCGCTGCCTCCTGGCCGACTGCCTCGATAGGTCAAGCGCGTCATCTCCGCGTCGACGGCAGACCAGAACGCGCCGAGCTGTTCGTCTTGTTCCTGATCGGGGATCCCGATGCGGACCATGTGACCGAGTAAGCCGGTCGTCACCTGGTCGCGGTAGCTTTCGGCATGGCGATCGGTCGACTTGTCGAGCATCTTGCGGGCGACGTCGCGAACCTTGCCGATGCGACGGACCAGCGGGAAGACGACAACGCTGCAGGCGGCAGGCTCAATGTCCATGAACCCCTGCCGAACTAGCTGAGTTAACAGCCGACATTGTCTCAGCATATGTCAGCAACAATCCATTGCCGGTGTCTGGTTTGCCGGACGTGATAGCATCGGTACATGCTTCGCTGTCCGGATTAGGCACGCCGATTCCGCCTGTCGTTGAACCGCAAACTCCCGCGGTCAACCCGAAGAGGTCGGTGACGCCGGACTTCATTATCTGCCTCGAAGACGGCAAGAAGTTCAAATCCCTGAAGCGGCATCTCAGCACGGACTTTGGCCTGACACCGGACGCCTATCGCGCCAAATGGAACTTGCCGCACGACTACCCTATGACAGCTCCGAATTACGCCGCTCAGCGCTCGCAACTGGCGAAGTCCATCGGGCTTGGCCGCAAGGCTGAACCCGTCGCACCAGCCAAGAAGGCACCTGCGAGGCGGAAAGCCAAAGCGTAGTCCGCCACCACCTGACGCAGCGGAAAGACTCAGCTATGTCTGGAGAGCGGCGGACCTGAAAAGGACCGTCTGGCCGGCGCCATTCGGGCAACCTCCCAGCGAGGGCACCGGTCTTTTTTCCTAGCGTGGCGGCAATAGCCGGCGAACACGTCTCAGGCACCTATCGCCAGCGCCTGAAGCTATCATCGGGCCACTTCGCGATGATCGACAACGGCCTCGGATACGGCGCGAAGGTCACCATCCTGCCAGGACCCGTGCAGGAGCTCGCGCCTCTTCCCGCGTGTTAACGACGTCAAGAATGCTCTCGGCAAACCACGGCTTAACCAAAATCTAATGATACCACCTAGCGATCTGTGGCGCGGTAGATTCCATAGCCAACCTTGCTGAGCAGCCCCTCGTCGCACATCCGGGCCAGATAGCAGCGGGGAATTCCGATCTCAGTCAGCTCGCGCGTTCGCACTTCACCCTTTTCACGGGCAAATGTGACAGCGCGGTCTCGGAGGGATGGACCAGGCCCGCCGGCCAATTCGATGCGCTCCGCGCGCTCTCGGTCACGCTTGCGAGTCTTGACGGAAGGTTTTAGCGTAGTTTCGAGGGGGATCGGCAGCTCGTAGTTCGCGGTTTCATTCGGCCCGGGGAGCCAAATTTTTCAAAGCTATGAGACCTTCAGTCGATCACCCAAAAGGGCTGATTTACCGCATGCCTACGGAATCGGAAGTCCTTAGGTTGCCTCAAAAGGCCGGACCCGCCGCCTTTCGCGGGTGAATCGTTTCCGCTGATCCAGCGCACTCGTCTATGACATCACGACACCGGGGCTACGGCGTTGTCGCGTAGCAGGCATGTAGCCTGGCCTTCGGCTTCGGCCGATCTCGTCAGGGTTTCTTATCGCCGTTTGGATTGGGCACCGGTGCCTCTCGCACGTCTCGCGGTGGCGGATCGATGTGTCTAAGCTCTGGCGGTGCTTCTTTGTGGCGACGCTGGAGATCTGCCTTCTTCGGTTCGGCCTTCGGTGGTGGCGGTTCTTTGACCCTGTTTGGCATAATCCATTTAACCGGAATCCGCGTCTCTTGTTCCCGCTAGGGCGCCGAAAACTGAAAGCTGGGGGAACCGGGACCGTTGAAGAGCGTTCTCTGGCATGCTCAAAAAGATCGCCCTTGCTGCTGTGCTGTTCCAGGTCGCCGCCTTATCGGCTCTGCTGACTCAGACGGTTCTCTTCGCGTCATCCACCGCTACGCAGGCCGCGAACGTGCAGCCGGAGACATCCGTCGCGGTCACGGAGAAAGAATGCGCCAAGGCGACGTGGCCAGATATTCCCGATCATTGCCTTAAGCGGATCGAGGCGAGGAAGCTCATCACGATGACCTTAATCACGGCCGGGCAACAGCCCGCCGTTGCAGGCGTGGATTGATCTTCCAAGGCTTAGGCCGCTCAACCGGCCCCCCAGTCGACGCCGGCCGTCTCTCCCCGCATCATCAATCCACCCAATTTAAGTCAGGGCGCTGTGCTTGAAAGCGCAATGATTCCTGCTACTTGCGGCGTGGGGGTAGTGCGTTTTGGTTGGGCAAGAATTGGCGATGACTTCAGTGAATATGGAATGCCTGCGCTGTCATGGCAGCGGCAGGGTCTTCGACTGCTCCAAATGGTCGGCGTCAAACGGGCATTGCTGCCCGCAAGGGACGCATCGGACCGGTTGCCCCGGAAAGACGATCGCCTGCTCGGGATGCGCAGGCCTGGGGACGTTGGCGGAGCCGCCGCTGAGAGCCGTCGCATAGCTCATGATCGGGTCGCATGCCGCTGATGACGAGCGCGGCCCGAAGCGCCCGAAACGGCTTATCTTACTCCACTGATGGTTCTTCAGGTGGTGGCGTCAAAACTGTGATGTCCATCCTGGCGATCTTGGATGCCGCGCGACCTTGCGCACCAGCATCCACGTCGCCGGTTGCGGCAACCATAATTTTGGCGAGATGTCCCACGGCGTCTGCGCTGCGGCCTCGTGAAAATCCATCGCTCGTTTCCGGCTTTCCCACTGCCGTTTGTTTTTCCGGTACTTGCCGATGCTGATTTGCGATTGCGGAAACCATTGAAACCTCCTGTGGTAACGCCTCGAACCTTATATTAGCACTGACTGTTGCGAGGCTGACCTGGCTAGGCCGCCGCCAGCAGCCGCACTCATCGCCGACTCGCTCTTGGCCGCTAGCCCAACTCTGCCGCACCGCACAAGGTCCATTGAACCGCGCGCTCAACGCTACCTTGCTAGCAGATGACTACCGCGCGATGCTGACACCACGGTTGGAGCGAATCATGCGAAAAATTCTGGTGTCGGTGCTACTGCTCACAGCGGCCTTTTCCGTAAACCCGGCTTGGGCGCTGGACAGCAGCGGCACGCCTGTCGTGGTGACGCCACTGGCATCACGCACGACGACGGCGTCCGGCCAGCCGATCACGCTGCCGCAGAAGAACGTGCAGGTGCTGGCGTCGACCTACGACATCGCGCCGGGCGCGACCTTGCCTGTTCACAGACACCCCTTCCCGCGCTACGCCTATGTCCAGGCCGGCACGCTGAAGGTCACCAATGTCGAGAGCGGCAACAGCAACACTTACAAGACTGGCGATTTCATCGTTGAAATGATCGGCCAGTGGCATCAGGCCACCAATATCGGCGATGGTCCGGTGAAGCTGCTGGTGATCGATCAGGTCGAGGAAGGCGCCAAGAACACGGAACTGCGCCAGTAGCTTTGGCCGCCCAGGATACGTTCGACATGTCGACAAATGTGCCCAGGAATGTCGGTAAGGCTTCTGACCACCCGTCTGAACATGGTGGCGCAAATATCCCTGGTGTGCCTTGCTCAGTCGACAATTTCAGAAGCCGAATTGCTCCTTGCGCAACGCATCTTCGTACTCTTTCTTCAATTCCAGAACCTTGCCGCGCACCTCATCTTCCTTGAAGTGCGCCGCTTCCCATTTGTCGATCTCGGCTATTGAATGATTGACAGACGTGAGTTCCTCTTCCAGCTTGATCGCCGCTATCCATTCCTCCACCGCAGCCTTGTAGGCGCCCTGGAGTTGGTCGAGATCTGACGTATCGATTGGCATGGCACACTCCATCGTTGATGCCACTTTGTAGGTCAGCGCGATGAACAAACTAAGACAGCCGTTAGCGTCATCATTTCGGCTGCCTGGTATCGCGCCACGTGTCACCGCACCGTCGCGCACGACCACTTGGCCAAGCACTTAATCCCAGGCGCCGACCATCTGCCGTGTCGTGGCGTTCAGCCGGTTGAAGGCGTTGATGAGCGCGATCTGGATGACGAGGGCAGCTAGCGCCTTTTCATCATAGTGCCGGGCGGCCTCGTCCCAGACATCGTCCGGCACCGCGTCCGGCCGGTCGGCGAGCCGTGTGCCGGCCTCAGCCAGCGCCAGCGCCGCGCGTTCCGCATCGGTGAAGTAAGGCGTCTCCCGCCATGCCGCTAGCGCAAAGATGCGTTCGTCCTTTTCGCCGGCCTTCTTCAGTTCGCGCGCATGCATGTCGACGCATACAGCGCAGTTGTTGATCTGGCTGGCGCGCAGATGGATGAGCTTGCGTGTGACATAGGGTACGTCGGCCGCCTCGGTCGACTTGTCCAGCGCCAGCAGCGCCTGCACGGATCCGGGAATGAGTACCACCGGGTTTTTGATCCTTGCTTGCATGGTCTTTCTCCTTTGAAGTGTTTCGTCAGGGCATGTCTTGCCGGCCCGGATGCCGGCCGCGCCGCCATGTTGCCGACGACAAACCCATAACCATTTGGCTATTGATTAATCCATAACTCCATGGTTATGAGAGTGTCAAGCGGGGAAATGCCGCCTGGCCCAAATGGCGGCGCGCTGTTCATGCTTTCGCGCCAACCGGCCCGATGCTAGGGCTGTCGGCGACATCATGGATTGGATCGCCCCTTGACCAGAGAGAATCGCCTGCCGCTGATCGAAATCTGTGTCGAAGGCATTGACGGCCTGCTGGCAGCAGAAGCTGCCGGCGCCGATCGCGTCGAATTGTGTGCCAGCCTCGTTGAAGGCGGCATCACGCCGAGCCTTGGCACGGTGCGCGCCGCCCTCGACCAGGCAAGCGTGCCGTTTCATGTCATGGTGCGGCCGCGCGGCGGCGATTTTCTCTACAGCGAAACCGAGTACGCCTCGATGCTGGCCGATGTCTCGGCACTACGCGAGCTCGGCGTGCCCGGCGTGGTGTTCGGCTGCCTGAACGCCGACGGCACCATTGACGAAGCGCGCATGAGCGAACTGACGCAGGCCGCCGGCCCCTTGCACGTCACCTGCCATCGCGCCTTCGACATGACGCGCGACCCGGCCGAGGCGTTGGAAGCGTTGATCCGCAGCAAGGTCGGCCGCGTGCTGACCAGCGGCCAGCGTGACATGGCAGTAGAAGGCGCTTCACTCCTGGCGGATCTGGTGCGGCAGGCCGGCGACCGCATCGTCATCCTCGGCTGCGGTGGGCTGGACTTGCACAACATCGCCGACGTGCGCAGCAAAACCGGCCTGTCCGAAATGCATTTCGCAGCCCTCAAGGATGTGCCAAGCGCTATGAACTACCGAAATCCCCATGTCGGCATGGGTGGCTCCGACCTCGACCGCGAGTATCGCAACACGCTGACTGACACCGACGTCGTGGCGGCCACCATCAAGGCAGCCAAGGCATGAGCGCAGCCCCTGCCCCGATCAGCCGTGTACTGGCCGAAGACGAAGCGGCGATCCTGGCGCTCAACAATGAGCACGCCGCCGAACTGTCGTGGCTGGAGCCAGAGCGGCTGTCTTTCCTGCTCGGCGAAGCGTTCTATGCACGCCGCATCGGTGATCTCGAAGCCTTCATCATGACCTTCGACCAGGACGCCCGTTACGACAGCCCGAATTTCGTCTGGTTCCGCGAACGCTACAAGCGCTTCGTCTATGTCGACCGTGTGGTGGTGGCGGCGCAAGCGCGTGGCCGCGGCCATGCCCGCCGGCTCTATCAGGACCTGTTCGACCATATCGCGCGCGCCGGTCACACGCTGGTCACCTGCGAGGTCAACACCGACCCGCCCAATCCCGCCTCGGATGCGTTCCACGCCGCACTCGGCTTCGCTGAGGCCGGTGACGCGGTGATCCACGGCGGCAAAAAAGCGGTGCGCTATTACGTCAGGCAGATCACCGCCTGATCCGCTGCGCTGGCCACACAAAGAAGCTGAAGCTAATGTAGGTGTTTCCACCAACCGGAGGAAGTACAGTGCCGAGCAATGTCTTCCGCTTCGACGAAAGCTGGCACATCCCCGAGGGCACGCCGCAGGAGGTGTGGGAGGTGCTCTCGGATGCCGAGTTGCTGCCGCTCTGGTGGGGCGACGTCTACAAGGAAGTGGTGCCGCTCGACAGCAAGGGCAAGGCGACCATCGGTTCGCGCGCAAGAGCCAGGGCTCGCGGCGCCCTGCCCTATGAGCTGAATTTCATCATCGAAGCGGCGGAGCTCGTACCCGGCCGCCTGGTGGTGGTGAAAACCCACGGCGATTTCGACGGGCTGTGGCGGGCGGAATTGTCGCCATCGGGCACCGGCACCCATGTGCAATTGACCTGGCAGGTCACGGTGCTGAGGCCGATCCTCAAATTCCTCGCCCCGCTGCTGCGGCCGGCCTTCGCCTGGAACCATCGCTGGACAACACCGCGCGGCGAAGCCGGTCTCCGCCGATATCTCGAGGCACGAAAGGCAGCGCCTCGATGAGGCCGGCGGCATTCACCAGTTGCGGTTAAGCCATTCGCGTGCCGGTCGTTCGATCAGGTAGTAGCTGCAGAGCGCGCAGGCAAAGACGCCGGCCAGCATCGGGATCGGCGCGCTGCCTTGCTCATAGACGAATTTATAGAACGGCTGCTGCCACAGATAGAGCGAGTACGACCACAGTCCCAGCGTTGCCATCGGCCAGGAGGACAGCAGTCCGGAAAAATAGCGCGGGCTGAAATCGAGCACATTGACGGCCAGAGCCAGCAGCGGCACTGCGAAGAGATAGTGGATCGGCGTCGGCACCGGATCGAGGAACAGCAGAACGGCGCAGATCGATGCCGCCAGGGCCACATGCTTGCCTCTCAAGACCGCCGGCAGCCTGCCATCGGCCTTGAGCAGGCAGATCGAAGCCGACAGCAGGATCGACGCTATGTGCACGTCGGTGCGCCAATAGGTGGTTTCGTAGTCCATCCCGAAGACCCAGTACGAAACCGCGCCGTTGGCCATGGCCAGAAAGGCCAGCGCCAGGAGCAGCACGACGACGCGAGAGCGGCTTGAGACGATGACGCTGATCAGCGCCAGGATGATATAGGCGTGCTCCTCGATGCAGAGCGACCATATATGGTCGAGCGCCCCTGCCCGCGTCACGAGAATGCCGGCATAATTGTAGGTGAATGTCAGCGCCGTCAGCGCCGCCTTCCATTTGAAAGCGATGAATGTACCGGAGAGCGCAACCATCGCGACGACCACGAAGACCAGAAGCGCCGGATAGATGCGGGAAAAGCGGCGCTTGAAGAATTTCTTCAGCGGGTAGCGTTCGATGAACAGGATCTCGCCCATCAGCCGGCCGCTGAGCACGAAGAAGAATTCGACGCCCAGCACGCCGAGATTGATCCCGGGAACGGGAAAGAAATGGCCGATCAGCACCAGGGCGATCGACAGGCCGCGCCAGCCGTCGAGATAGGCCAGTCTTGTTCTGGCTGGTCTGTCGACGGCGGACCGGGATGGAACGGCATGCGTCGCGGAGATGTCGGTCATGCCGATCCTTTCGCATTAGGCATGCGAAAGGGCACGGCGGTACACTCCGAACCCGGCTCGCATTCCCGCCCCAGGTCATATTGCAGTGCAATATCACTTTGTGCAAGTGCGAGATCGCGGCCGGAACAGTTCCGGGCGAAGTATCGGCCGGAATTGCTTCAAGCAGAGAATTGCTGCACGGCGGCGATTCCATCAGCAACAGGACGGATACAGGTCACCACACACGAAAAAGGGCCCCGAGGGCCCCTTTCCTTGTCTGCAACTCATCGTGTCAGAAACTGTTTCGAAATTCGCTCTGGCGAGTCATATGGTGGTGGTTTCGAGAACCGGAGCGCAGCGGACATTTGGGTCCGTGAGCACCGGAAGCGCAGAAAACGCCATCAGATGGCCGCCAGAGTAGAGTTTCCAAACAGTTTCTCAGGCGTTGGCGGCAGCCACCGCCCGCTTGGCCATCACCGCGATCAGATTGGCGCGATAGTCGGCCGAGGCATGGATGTCGGTCATCAGATTCTTCGCCGGCACTTTCACGCCGTCGAGTGCCGAGGCCGCGAAATTCTTGGCCAATGCGGCCTCGATCTCCTTCGAGCGGAAGACGCCGTCGTCGCCGGCGCCGGTGACGGCAACGCTGACGCCATCCTTGCCCTTGGCCACGAACACGCCAACGATGGCGTAGCGCGATGCCGGATTGCGGAATTTTTCATAGGCCGCCTTGGCCGGCGCGGTGAAGGTGACGGCGGTGACGATCTCACCATCCTTCAACGAGGTCTCGAACAGGCCCTTGAAGAACTTGTCGGCTGGTATCTCGCGCTTGTTGGTGACGATGGTGGCGCCCAACGCCAGCAGCGCCGCCGGATAATCGGCCGCCGGATCGTTGTTGGCGATCGAGCCACCGATCGTCCCCTTGTGGCGCACCGCCGGATCGCCGATCAGCGATGCCAGATGGGCAAGTGCTGGACAGGCCTTCTTCAGCTTCTCGTCATTGGAAACGGCGTGATGCGTGGTGGCAGCGCCGATGGTGACGGTCTTGCCCGACACCTTGACGCCCTGCAGCTCCTTGATCCGCGACAGGTCGACCAGGTCGGACGGTGCGGCGAGCCGCGTCTTCATCGCCGGGATCAGCGTCATGCCGCCCGAAAGCAGCTTGGCGTCACCCGTCTTGATCAGCTTGGCGGCATCAGTGACCGAGGCGGCACGATGATAATTGACCGAATACATGCTCGTTCCTCCTCAATGTTTCGCCGCGCGGATCGCTGCCCACACGGTGGACGGCGAAGCCGGCATGGCAAGATCGTTGCTGCCGATGGCGTCGGTGATGGCGTTGATCACCGCCGGCGGCGAGCCGATGGCGCCGGCCTCGCCGCAGCCCTTGATGCCGAGCGGATTGCCCGGGCACGGCGTGTTCGAGGTCGAAACCTTGAATGACGGCAGGTCGCTGGCGCGCGGCATGGTGTAGTCCATATAGCTCGCGGTCAAAAGCTGGCCGCTGTTGTCATAGTGGGCGCCTTCGAGCAGCGCCTGGCCGATGCCTTGCGCCAGCCCGCCATGCACCTGGCCCTCGACGATCATCGGGTTGATGATGTTGCCGAAATCGTCGGCGGCGACGAACTGGATGATCTCGGTCATGCCGGTTTCCGGATCGACCTCGACCTCGCAGATGTAGCAGCCGGCCGGGAAGGTGAAGTTCGACGGATCGTAGAACGCCGTCTCCTTCAGCCCCGGCTCCATGCCGCCCGGAAGATTATGGGCGGTGTAGGCGGCGAGCGCCATCTGGAACCACGGTACGTTCTTGTCGGTGCCGGCGACCTTCAGCGCACCGTTCTCGATGATGATGTCGCCCTCGTCGGCTTCGAGCAGGTGTGCTGCGATCTTCTTGGCCTTGGCCTCGACCTTGTCGAGCGCCTTGACGATGGCCGACATGCCGACCGCACCCGAGCGCGAGCCATAGGTGCCCATGCCCATCTGCACCTTGTCGGTGTCGCCATGCACGATCGAGACGGAATCAAGCGGCACGCCGAAGCGCTCATTGACCAGTTGCGCGAAGGTCGTCTCATGACCCTGGCCGTGGCTGTGCGAGCCGGTCAGCACCTCGATCGTGCCGACGGCATTGACGCGCACCTCGGCACTCTCCCAAAGACCGACACCGGCGCCGAGCGAACCAACCGCCGCCGACGGCGCGATGCCGCAGGCCTCGATGTAGCAGCTCATGCCGATGCCGCGCAGCAGGCCCTTCTTGGCGGCGGCGGCCTTGCGCTTGGCAAAGCCGGCATAGTCCGACGCCTTCATCGCCGCGTCGAGCGAAGCCGCGTAGTCGCCGGCGTCGTAGCACATGATGACCGGCGTCTGATGCGGGAACGAGGTGACGAAGTTCTTGCGGCGCAACTCGGCCGGTGAAACGCCAAACTGGCGCGCGGCGGTCTCCATCATGCGTTCCATGACGAAGGTCGCTTCCGGCCGCCCTGCCCCGCGATAGGCATCGACGGGTGCTGTGTTGGTGTAGATCGCCTTCACATTGGCGTGGATGGCGGGGATGTTGTACTGGCCCGACAGCAGCGTCGCATAGAGGTAGGTCGGCGTTGCCGACGAAAACAGCGACATGTAGGCGCCGAGATTGGCCTTGGTTTCGACTTTGAGGCCGACAATTTTGTGGTCCTTGTCGAAAGCCATTTCAGCATGGGTGTGATGGTCGCGGCCATGCGCGTCGGTCAGGAAACTCTCTGTGCGATCGGCCACCCATTTGACTGGCACGCCGGTTTTCTTCGACGCCCACAGGCAGACGATCTCTTCGGGATAGATGTAGATCTTCGAGCCGAAGCCGCCGCCGACGTCGGGCGCAATCACACGCAGCTTGTTTTCCGGCGCGACGTTGTAGAAGGCGCTCATCACCAGCCGCGCGACGTGCGGATTCTGCGAGGTCGTCCAGCAGGTGTAATGATCCTCGGCCTTGTCGTAATGGCCAAGGGCTGCGCGCGGCTCCATGGCGTTGGGCACCAGCCGGTTGTTGATGATGTCCATCTTGACGACATGGGCTGCCTTCTTGAAGGCCGCGGCTGTGTCGTCGGCATTGCCGATGTCCCAGTCGAAGATCAGATTGTTGTCGGCTTCGGGGTGGATCTGCGGCGCACCCTTGTCCATCGCCTTGGAGGCATCGACGACGGCCTTGAGCTCCTTGTAGGTGATCTCGACCGCCTCGGCGGCATCACGCGCCTGGCCCTTGGTCTCGGCGACGACGACGACCACGGCATCGCCGACATAACGGACCCGGTCGAAAGCCAGTGGCGACCACGCCCCCATCTTCATCGGCGAGCCATCCTTGGAGTGGATCATCCAGCCGCAGATGAGGTTGCCGATGCCGTCGGCCTTGAGTTCCTTGCCGGTCAGCACGCCGATGACGCCGGGCATGCCTTGCGCCTTCTTGACGTCGATCTTCTTGATCTGCGCATGCGCATGCGGACTGCGCACGAAGGCGGCATGCTTCATGCCGGGAACCACCATGTCGTCGACATAACGGCCGGCGCCGGTGATGAATCGTTTGTCTTCCTTGCGCGCGACCCGAGCGCCAACACCTTCAATGCCCATCAGAAATTCCTCCCGAAATGCTGAAATAGCGAATAGTGAGTAGCGAATAGCGAGTGGTGGAGATCGAGAGCCGCGTTCAGTCAGTGGAATACTGGCTATTCGCTACTCACTTCATCTCACGCAGCCTGTTTCGCCTTGCCCTTCGCCACCTTGGACATCGTCTTCGATGCGGCGAGGATCGCCTTGACGATGTTGTGGTAGCCGGTGCAGCGGCAAATGTTGCCTTCGAGCTCGGCGCGCACCGTCGCCTCGTCGAGGCCTTCGGGGTGGCGGCTGATCATGTCGGTCGCCGTCATGATCATGCCCGGCGTGCAGAAACCGCACTGCAGCCCGTGATGTTCCTTGAAGGCGGCCTGCACCGGATGCAGGTCGGCGCCATTGGCCAGGCCCTCAATCGTCACCACGGTCGAGCCGGAGGCCTGTACCGCGAGCATCGAGCAGGATTTGACCGCCTTGCCGTCGACATGGACGACGCAGGCGCCGCATTGCGAGGTATCGCAGCCGACATGCGTTCCGGTAAGGCCGAGATTTTCCCGCAAGAAGTGAACCAGAAGCGTTCGGTCCTCGGCAGCACCGCTGACCCGTTTTCCGTTCACCATCAACGAAACGTCCGACATGAATCCTCCCTGGGTATCAACCTTGGTCATCACGCTGCCGATGCGGTGTTGGCGCTTCGGTCATGCGTTATTCGTACACTGCACAACGAACAAAAAACAGCACGTCGCAAACGCGGCACATTGTACTTTCGGTCATGGCCAATCCCAAACGTGCAATCCCGGTCGCCCCATTGCCAAACTACCGATTGGGGACAACAATGTTGGTCGACGCTCGCGCGCCCGACGCGCACAAAAATGCGTCGGAGGAAGTGCGGAGAATATCGCTGGCCAGTTCACGGACGCGCTATGCATGCGGCCTGTCGGCGCTCACCACGGACGAGCCCGACATGGAGGCGTTCGCCAGGGCGATCGCGCTGGAGGCAGCCGCGATCGACGCCGGCTTTGCCCTGCTGTTCTTTTCCCAGAGCCTGGTCGAGGCCAGCGCCCTCTCGCAGGCGCTCATGACCCACGCGCCGGCACTCCACCACGCCGGCTGCTCGACCGCCGGCGAGATCACGCCGCAGGGTCTCGAGGACGGCCATGTGCTTGCCATGTTGCTGCCGTCCGCCGCGTTCACCGCCGTCAGCGTGATGGTCGACAATTTATCGTCGTCGGGCATGGACAGGATCACCAGCGAGGTCGAGGCCTTGCGGCGGTCGCTGCGCATGCGCCTGGGTTGCGACCGCACCAAAGGCACCTTCGCGCTCTGCTTCATCGACGGGCTCTCCTATGCCGAGGAAGCGGTGAGTTCAGCCATCCACTGGGGCCTTGACGACATACCGCTGCTTGGCGGCTCGGCCGGCGATGACCTGAAGTTCGAGACGACGCGCCTGATCTCGAACGGCAAGGTCACCTCCGACAGCGCCATCATCGTGCTGATCGCCACGGAAATTCCCTTCCATGTCTTCAAGACCGACAATTTCGTTCCCACCGACGAAAAGCTGGTGGTGACGGCGTCCGATCCCGATCACCGCATCGTTCGCGAGTTCAACGCCACCAATGCGGCGGAGGAGTATGCCGCCTCGGTAGGCATCATCCCGCAGACGCTGACGCCGTTGAGCTTTGCTTCGCATCCGGTGGTGGTGAAGGTGGGCGGCGAATATTACTGCCGGTCGATCCAGAAGATGCATCCAGATGGCTCGCTGTCGTTCTTCTGCGCCATAGACGATGGCGTCGTGCTGTCGATCGCCCAGCCCAAGGACATGGTCGAAGCGACGCGCGCGGCACTGCGCGATGTCGAGGAGAGGCTTGGCGGCATCGACATGATCCTCGGCTTCGATTGCGTGCTGCGGCGGCTGGATGCGCGCAACCGTCAGGTGTTTCGCGACATTTCGGAACTCTACCGGGTCAACAATGTCATCGGCTTCGGCACCTATGGCGAACAGTACCGGTCGATGCATCTGAACCAGACTTTTACCGGCATCGCCTTTGGCGAGCGCCAGGCGGCGGAATAGGACGGCGCAACAAGATGCCGCTGAGGGACATAAACGATCTTGAAAAGCTGAAGAAGATCAACGCGGCACTGGTCAGCCGCGTTGAGCGCTCGATGGACCAGCAAGGCAACGCCTTCTCGCTGTTCCAGACCGCGATTTCACTGGAAAATCGGGTGCGCACACGCACCGAGGAACTGCATTCGACGCTGCGCCGGCTGGAGCAGTCGAACATCGACCTCAGCGCCGCCAAGGAAAACGCCGAACTGGCGAACCTGTCGAAAACCCGCTTCCTCGCCGCCGCCAGCCACGACGTGCTGCAGCCGCTGAACGCCGCCCACCTCTCGGTTTCGGCGCTGGCCGAAGTGCAGACCAGCGACGAGGGCAGGAAGCTGGTGCGACAGGTCGAGCGCTCGCTGGAGACGATGGAGGACCTGCTGCGCACCCTGCTCGACATCTCCAAGCTCGACGCCGGCGTGGTGCAGCCCGACATAGGCGACGTCAGCCTGGAGGCGCTGTTCTCGTCGCTGCGCTCGGATTTCCTGCCGGTGGCGGAACTGAAGGGGCTGTCGCTGAAATTCCGGCCGGTCAATGCCGTGGTCCGCTCCGACCGCACGCTGCTGCGCCGCATCCTGCAGAACATCCTCTCCAATGCGCTGGGCTATACACGCTCGGGCGGCGTGCTGGTCGGCACCAGGCATCGAGGCGACACCATCCGCATCGACGTTGCCGACACCGGCTGCGGCATTCCCGACGACCAGCGCGAGGCGGTGTTCGAGGAATTCCATCGCGGCACCTCGACGGCCAATGCCGAACTGGACGGCGGCGGTCTCGGGCTCGGGCTCGCCATCGTGCGCCGCATGGCCAGCGCGCTCGGCCATCCCGTGACATTTTCATCGAAGGTCGGACGCGGCACGATCTTCCACATCGATGTTCCCGTCGGCATCGGCGCCCCGGCCGACGCCATCGCCAGCATCGCCGATATGGAACGGCCGCGCGGCTATGGCCTGTTCGGCACCAAGGTGCTGCTGGTCGAGAACGATGTCGAGGTCCTGCAGGCCATGACCTTCCTGCTCGGACGCTGGCAATGCCTGGTGCGCGCCGCGACCTCGACCGACGATGCCCTCGACATGCTTGGCGACACCGACTGGGTGCCCGACATCGTCATTGCCGACCAGCATCTCGACGGCGGCGATCTCGGCACCGCCACCATCGCCGAAGTCCGCGACTATCTCGGCCGCGCCGTGCCGGCGCTGATCGTCACCGCCGACAGTTCGGAAGCGGTCGCCAAGGCCGCGCGCGCCGGCGGCATCGAACTGATGCGCAAGCCGCTGAAGCCGGCACAACTGCGGGCGCTGCTGGCGCATCTGCTGGCTTAGCTTGACACCCTCCCACAACTGGGAATGTCAGTTCAAAATCCCGCCTGATCGCGAAACAGCTCCGCATTGTCCAGCTTCGACACCTCGATCACCGCTTGCGTGCGGCTATAGACATTGAGCTTGCGCAGGATTTCCGAGACATGCGCCTTCACGGTGGTCTCACCCACCTGCAGCTCATAGGCGATCTGCTTGTTGAGTAGGCCCTGGCGCAGCATCTGCAGCACGCGCAATTGTTGCGGCGTCAGCGTCGACAGGCGCTGCACCATGTCGGCGCGGTCGACGCTTTCGGCGTCCGGTGTGCGGCCTTCATAGGTTTCCGGCACATAGATCGCGCCTTCCATCACCGAGCGTATGGCGGCGGCGAGGTCGCTCTTGCGCGCCGATTTCGGAATGAAGCCGGCGGCGCCATAGGACAGCGCCTCGGAAATGATCTTCGGCTCCTCATAGCCCGAGACGATCACCACTGGCAGGCGCGGATAGCGGGTTCGGAGCTGCAGCAGGCCTTCGAAGCCGTGCACGTCGGGCATCGAGAGGTCGAGCAGCGCGAGGTCGAACGGCTTGGCGCCGGCCAGCAGATCGAGCGCCTCGGTGATCGAGCGCGCCTCCACCGTGTCGACTTCCGGATAGGCCATCTGCACCGCGCTGTGCAGCGCCTCGCGAAACAGCGGGTGGTCGTCGATGATCAGGAACCGGGCGCGATCGTGGATTGCGGTCATGGGGTTCATTTCAGTTCGTGGGCGATTAGAATAACCTCGCCACCATGGCCAGATTATTCCCAAATAGTATATCGCCATCTCCGGCGGAAAGTGCCGCCGGCACTTTCTCGACCAATCGCCTTGCCGGAACGCCCAAATCGGTCGAATGTTCCGGCAACCAAACAGAGACCTCCATGACAGACTTCGTCCTTCCCTCGCCCGCGATCGCATCGGTGGCCGTTGCGGGCTCACCAGAGCGTTTCGCGGTGCGCCGCATCTTCTGCGTCGGCCGCAACTACGCCGCGCATGCCCGCGAATTCGGCAATGACGAGCGCGATCCGCCCTTCTTCTTCACCAAGCCGGCCGACGCGGTGGTCGATTCCGGCGCCACAATTCCCTACCCGCCGCTGACGGCTAATCTGCACCACGAGATCGAACTGGTTGCCGCGATCGGCAAAGCCGGCTTCCGCATTCCCCGTGACAAGGCGCTAGACCATGTCTGGGGCTATGGCGTTGGCATCGACCTCACCCGCCGCGATCTGCAGGACGAGGCCAAGAAGGCCGCCCGGCCGTGGGACTGGTCGAAGGCGTTCGACCGCTCCGCGCCTTGCAGCCCGCTGACGTCAGCGCAACAATCCGGCCATCCGCAGAAGGGCCGCATCTGGCTCGCCGTCAACGGCAAAGTCAGGCAGGACGCCGACCTCGCCGAGCTGATCTGGCCAATATCGGATATCGTGTCGATCTGCAGCGAGGCGGTGGAGCTGGAGCCCGGCGACCTGATCTTCACCGGCACGCCGGCCGGTGTCGGCGCGGTTCGTGCCGGCGACACGATGACCGGTGGCGTCGACGGCATCGGCACGATCGAGATAACCATCGGCCAACCGAAGTGAGCGCATGAGCGAACTCGTCCTGCACAACTACTATCGCTCCTCCACCTCCTATCGGGTGCGGATCGCGCTGGAGATGAAAGGGCTGAGTTACGATTACGTCCCGCATCATCTGCGCCATGGCGAGCATCTGGAAGCAGCCTATCTCGCGGTCAATCCGCAAGGGCTGGTGCCGGCGCTGATCCTCGGCGACGGCACGCTGCTGACGCAGTCGCTGGCGATCATCGAATTCCTCGACGAGACCAGCCCGGAACCACCGCTGCTGCCGAAGGATGCGGCCGGACGGGCACGGGTCAGAATGCTGGCGCAGATTATCGCCTGCGACATCCATCCGGTGAACAATCTGCGCGTGCTGACCTCGCTGCGCACCCTGTTCGGCGCCGGCGACGAGGACGTCGTCAACTGGTTTCGCCACTGGGTGAACGAGGGTTTTCAGCCGCTTGAAAAGATCCTGGCTTCCTCGCACGAGACTGGACAATTCTGCCATGGCGACACGCCGGGGTTGGCTGACATCTGCCTTGCCGCGCAGATTGCCAGCAATGCCCGCTTCGGCGTCGACCTAACGCCCTACCCGACGATCGCGCGCATCAACGCCGCCTGCATGGCGCTGCCGACCTTCCAGAAAGCCGCACCCCAGAACCAGATCGATGCCGAATAGGCTTCATCGGCCCACACGTGGCGTCGGCGCCGGAGGTCTGGCGGAATCGATTTCCGCTTGACCGGAGAGGGAATCGGCTATCGTTTCCCAGCTGCAGCAGGGTGGAGTAACCGATGAAAGCCGTCGTCTTCGAAAAATTCGGCGAAGCGCCGACGATCCAGACCGTTCCCGATCCGAAGCCGGCCGCCGATGGCGTCGTCATCAAGGTCGAGGCGACCGGCCTGTGCCGCAGCGACTGGCATGGCTGGATGGGTCATGACGACAGCATCACGCTGCCGCACGTGCCGGGCCACGAACTGGCCGGCATCGTCGTCGCTGCCGGCAAGCAGGTCACCCGCTGGAAGGCCGGCGAACGCGTCACCGTGCCGTTCGCCGTCGGCTGCGGCCGCTGCTTCGAGTGCAATTCGGGCAATCACCAGGTCTGCGAGCACCAGACGCAGCCTGGCTTCACCGGCTGGGGCTCGTTTGCCGAATATGTCGCCATAGAACACGCCGACACCAATCTCGTGCGCTTGCCCGACGAAATGGAATTCGCCACCGCCGCCAGCCTCGGCTGCCGGTTCGTCACCTCGTTTCGCGCCATTGTCGATCAGGGCCGGGTGAAGCCGGGCGAATGGGTCGCGGTGCATGGCTGCGGCGGCGTCGGCCTGTCTGCGATCATGATCGCCAGTTCCATGGGCGCCAATGTCATCGCCATCGACCTCACCGACGAGAAGCTGGATTTTGCCAAAAAGATCGGCGCCGTCGCCACCATCAATGCGTCAAAGACCCCGAATGTGGTCAAGGCGGTCAAGCAGATCACCAATGGCGGCGCGCATATGTCGATGGACGCGCTCGGCCACCCCACCACCTCGTTCAATTCGATTGCCAATCTGCGCCGGCGCGGCCGCCATGTGCAGATCGGCCTGATGCTGGGCGAGCATGCCCGGCCGCAGGTGCCGATGGACAAGGTGATCGCCTTCGAGCTCGAGATCCTCGGCAGCCACGGCATGCAGGCCTACCGCTACGAGGCGATGATGGACATGATCCGCAACGGCAAGCTCAAGCCCGAATTGCTGGTCGGCAAGAAGATCAGCCTCGATGAGGCGCCGGCGGCCTTGGTGGCGATGGGCGGCTTCGAGGGCATCGGCATCGGCGTGGTGACGAAGTTTTAGGCGAAGACGACACCATCATCAGGCGATCGCGCGTCGTGGCAATTCCTGCTTCGCGAATCGCTTGGCGCCTACGACGCAAAGCACCACGCCAAGCGTGACGACAACCATCAGCGGGCTGACCTGCTCGTGCAGCAGCGTCGCTGCCAGTGCCAGCCCGAAAAATGGCTGCAGCAGCTGCAACTGCCCGACCGCGGCGATGCCGCCTTGCGCCAGCCCGCGATACCAGAACACGAAGCCGATCAGCATGCTGAACAGCGAGACATAGGCAAGCCCGATCCACGCACTGACGCCGACGCCGTCGAACGACGGCGGCATGGTCATCCGCGTCAGCACCAGCATGATCGGCAGCGACAGCACCAGCGCCCAGCAGATCACTTGCCAGCCGCCAAGCTTGCGTGACAGCGCGGCGCCCTCGGCATAGCCCAGACCGCAGGCGATGATGGCAGCCAGCATCAGACCATCGCCCACCGGCGAGGCCGTCACACCCTGCGTCAGGGCAAAACCCGCGACCAGCGCGCTGCCTATACATGAAAACAGCCAGAACGCCGGGCGCGGACGGTCGCCGCCGCGCAGCACGCCGAAGATCGCGGTTGCCAGTGGCAACAGGCCGACGAAGATGATGGAATGGGCCGTGGTGACGTGCTTCAGCGCCAGCGCGGTTAGCAAGGGAAAGCCGACAACCACGCCAAGTGCCACGATCACCAGCGACAGCAGATCGCCGCGCTCCGGGCGTTTCTGCCGAAACAGGAGCAGCAGCGCCAGGCCAAGCAGGCCGGCAATCGCCGCTCGGGCCGAGGTCAGGAATGTCGGATCGAAATCCTTCACCGCCACGCGCGTTGCCGGCAGCGAGCCGCTGAAGATCAACACACCGATGAATCCGTTTACCCAGCCGCTCGCGATCTTGTCCATCATAGGCTCCGTTTGTCGGCTCCGTATCGCGCGGAGCCCGTGGCATTGCCAGAGACAATGCGGTACAGTTGTACAAAACTGTCATGGGCAATCGAGCAGTACGGATGGACAAGCAGGCCACAGGAAGCGAGAGCAGCGGAACGCTCGTCGAAGGCGTCATGGCGACGATCCGCCAGCGGATCGCGGCACGCAGCCTGACGCCCGGAGCGCGACTCCCCTCGATCCGCGCCTTCGCCAAATCCATGCAGGTGTCCAAATCCACCGTGGTCGAAGCCTATGAGCGGCTCGCCGCCGAGGGCGCGATCCGTTCGCGGCCGGGCTCGGGCTTCTATGCCGCCGGCTCGCTGGCGCCCCTGTCGCTGGCCGAGATTGGGCCTCGCCTCGACCGCGCCGTCGATCCGCTCTGGATCTCGCGCCAGTCTCTGGAGGCTGGCGATGACATGCTGAAGCCCGGCTGCGGCTGGCTGCCGGCCTCGTGGATGCCCCAGACAGGTTTGCGCCGGGCTCTGCGCACGGCGGCGCGCGCCGACGATATCGCGCTGGCCGACTACGGCACGCCGCTCGGGCTGCCGCCGCTGCGGCAATTGCTGGCGCGGCGTATGGCCGGGCACGGCATCGAAGTCTCGCCCGAGCAGATCATGTTGACGGAATCGGGCACGCAGGCCATCGACCTTCTGTGCCGGTTCCTCATCGAACCCGGCGATACGGTGCTGGTCGACGACCCCTGCTATTTCAACTTCCACGCGCTGCTGCGCGCCCACCGGGCCAAGGTCGTCAGCGTCCCTTACACGCCGTCGGGGCCGGATATCGAGCTGTTCGCGCAGGCGCTGGCCGAGCACCGGCCGCGCCTCTACATCACCAACTCCGCCATCCACAACCCGACCGGCGCGATCCTGTCGCCGGTCACGGCGCACCGGCTGCTGAAGCTCGCCGACCAATCGGAATTGACCATCGTCGAGGACGATATCTTCGCCGATTTCGAACATGCGCCGGCGCCCAGGCTGGCGGCGTTCGATGGTCTCAACCGCGTCGTCCATATCGGCAGCTTTTCCAAGACGCTGTCAGCGTCGGTTCGCTGCGGCTTCATCGCGGCACCCCGCGACTGGATCGAGCCGCTGACCGACCTCAAGATCGCCACCACCTTCGGTGGCGGCAGGCTGGCGGCCGAACTGGTGCTGACCTTGCTCAAGGACGGCAGCTACCGCAAGCACATGGATTTGCTGCGCGCGAAGCTTGCGCGCGCCATGGGCGAGACCAGCGCCCGCCTGAAGGCGATCGGCGTCACACCCTGGATCGACCAGCCGGCCGGACTGTTCCTGTGGTGCAGCCTGCCGGATGGCGTGGACGCGGCCGAAGTGGCTCGCCGCGCTCTGGCCGACAGCATCGTGCTGGCGCCCGGCAACGCATTCAGCCTGTCCGGAACGGCCAGCCGTTTCCTGCGCTTCAACGTTGCCCAATGCGCTGACGAGCGGATTTTCAGGGTGCTCGAGGCGGCGATGGCGCGTTGACGCGTGCCGCGCAGACCTCCCGCACGCAGTCGCGCAGCCAGCGTTGCGCCGGATCGGCATCGAGGCGCGGATGCCACAGCATGGAGATGGTGACCTCTGCGGTGGCAACCGGCAGGGGAAAACTGTGCATGCCGGCGCGTGCACCCTCGGTATGCCGCTCGGGCACGCTGGCGATCAGATCCGACGTGCGGGCCATGGCTAGTGCTGCCGAGAACCCGGAAACCATGCACACGACTGTCCGCTGCAGCCCGAGCAGGTTCAAAGCCTCGTCGATCGGCCCTTTCTCGCGGCCACGCCGTGAAACGCTGATGTGCCGGCCTGCCGCATAGCGCTCTGGCGTCACCGTGCCCTCACTCAAGGGATGGCCCGTTCGCACGGCGCCGATGAAGCGGTCGCGAAGCAACGCCTGAATGCGCACCTCCTGTCCGGTCTCGCCAGCGACGCCTATGTCCAGGTCGATCGCCGCGTCGCGCAGCGACATCACGTCCTTGTCGGACTTCGGTGCAAAGCGCAGCCGCACGCCGGGCGCATCGGCCTGGATACGGGCGACGAGACGCGGCGCGAATTCTTCGACGAAACTCTCATTGGTGCGCAGCGTGAAGACCCTGTCCAGGCTCCGCAGATCAAGCAGGGTGGCAGGACGCAGCAGCGCCTCCGCGTCCTGAACAACACGGCCAACCTGCTGTCGCAGTTCTTCCGCACGCGGCGTCGCCACAAGGCCGCGACCGGCGCGAACCAGCAGCGGATCGCCCGTCGCCTCGCGCAGTCGCGCCAGCGTGCGGCTCATCGCCGAGGGGCTGAGGCGCAGACGGCTGGCGGCGCGGGCCACGCTGCCTTCGGTCAGCAGGACGTCGAGAGCAAAGAGCAGGTTGAGATCGGGCGATGTCATCGGCGGATCATGGCATGATATGGCGCCAAACGCACGAATAGGATGCAAATGCTGCGCGTTCCGCCACATCTGTCAAAGGACTAGATCTCCAGCAGCTCCGATCGTGGGGCTGATGGAAGGAGATCGCCGTGGCAATCGCTGAGCAAAATCGTGACGGGCGCGCATCGGCGCTGCCACGGATGCAATCCGCCCGCTGGGCCTTGGCAAGTCTGTCGCTCGCCACGCTGCTGTCGTCGCTGGGAACCAGCATTGCCAGCGTCGGGCTGCCATCGCTGATGCAGAATTTCGGCGCGTCGTTTCAGTCCGTGCAATGGGTGGTTCTGGCCTATCTGCTCGCCATCACCACATTGATCGTCAGCGCCGGACGGCTAGCCGACATATTCGGGCGCAGGCCCTTGCTGCTCGGCGGCATCGCGCTGTTCACGTCGGCATCGGTGCTCTGCGGCCTGGCGCCGACACTCTGGCTGCTGATCACCGCGCGGGCCGTGCAGGGACTTGGCGCGGCGCTGATGATGGCGTTGACGCTGGCCTTTGTTGCCGAAACCGTGACCAAAGACAGAATCGGCAGCGCCATGGGCCTGCTCGGCGCCATGTCCGCGATCGGCACGACACTTGGCCCCTCGCTCGGCGGCCTTTTGATCGCCGGCTTCAGCTGGCGAACGATCTTCCTCATCAATGTCCCGCTGGGTGTGCTCACCTTCGCTCTCGCCTGGCGTGCCTTACCGGCGCGCAGCAAGACAGCGCAGGTCGACCGAGGCACGTTCGATGTCATGGGCACCGCCCTGCTGGGCCTGACATTGGCCGCCTATGCGCTGGCCATGACGCTTGGCAGAGGCAATTTCGGTGCGCTCAACATCAGCCTGTTGGTCGCCGCCGGCATCGGCGTTTTTCTGTTCGCCGCCGTGCAGGCGAAAGTGAAAAACCCGTTGATCCGGCTTGCCAGCTTCCGCGATCTCCAGCTCAGCGCCAGTCTCGCCATGAGCCTCGTTGTCGCGACGGTTATGATGGCGACCCTGGTGGTTGCCCCGTTCTATCTCTCCCGCGGACTTGGGCTCGATGCCGCAATGGTCGGCCTCGTGCTGTCGACCGGGCCGCTTGTCTCGACCCTGTCGGCGCTGGTGGCCGGACGCCTGACCGATCGCTTCGGCGCTCACAAGATGATGGTCGCAGGCCTGCTTAGCCTCACGACAGGCACGTTCCTGCTGTCGCTCGCCATGTTGAGGTTCGGCATTGCCGGCTATGTCATTCCAATCACTGTCACCTGCATCGGCTACGCGCTGTTCCAGACGTCGAACAATGCAGCCGTCATGACCGGTATCAGTGCCAGCCAGCGCGGCGTCGTTTCCGGCTTGCTCAACCTTTCGCGCAATCTCGGCCTCATCACCGGCGCATCGTTGATGGGCGCCATATTCGCCGTCGCATCGGCCGAAGGGCACGCAGGCATTGGTCAGAAGTTTTTGAGTTCCGAGGCCGCCGCCCGGGGAATGCAGGTCACTTTTCAGACAGCAACAGCGCTGGCGCTGGTCGCCCTGTTCCTCGCGCGGCTCTCGGCCCGCGCCGAGTTCAAGCGGCAGACACCGGTGGAAGTGTCGCAAAACCTCTGACTTTGCGCGAACCGATCGCTTCCGGCGAACCGCCGCTCAAGCCCCTGCCCGCTTGCGACGCTCATAGAGCATGACCAGCGTTTCAGCCATCAGGGCAGGCTTTTCCTCGCCTTCGATCTCGACCGTGTTGGCCGCCTTCATCAGATACTGGCCGGGCCCCCTGTCCTCCATGGACAGCAGCGTGGTGCGCAGCCTGATGCGCGCGCCGACCTTGACCGGCGCCAGGAACCGCACCTTGTCGAAGCCATAGTTGAAGGCGGCCTGCGTATTCTCGGGCACGATGCCCATGCCGAGCGCCAGCGCGCCGATGATCGACAGCGTCAGGTAGCCATGCGCGATCGTCGTGCGGAACGGGCTTTGCCGCCGCGCCCTTTCAGGATCAACATGAATCCATTGATGGTCGCCGGTGCATTCGGCGAACTGGTCGATGCGGTTCTGGTCGACCGTCGTCCATTCCGACACACCGAGCTCTTGCCCGGCCATCGTCCTCAACTGGTCGAAGGTCGGCGGCGTTTTAGGCCGTATTTCAGTCATTCCTGCTTTCCCGATCGCTTACAAAGCCTCCGGACCACGAACTGACAGCCTCTGTCAATTCGCCCTGCGTGAATCCGTTCCGCCGAATCCGGCCGCAATCGCACCATGCCGCGAGGGCAGTCGCAGGTTAAATCGGGATTTCCAGGCTTCGGGCCAGCCGGCAGCAACGAACCGGCCTCGGCCATATCTGCTACTTCTTCTCGTAGCCGGCGCGGATTTCCTCCATCGCCTCCTTGATGCGCTTGCGCAGGATGTCGACCGATTCGGTGCCGGATTTCTTGACCAGCTCAGCCACTTCGCCGGCATTCTTCAACGCCGCCTCGAAGGACTTTCTGGCAAACTCCGTCTGTTTGGCCATCAGCTCCTGCGGATTGCCCGGCGCCCTGTAGCTTTGTGCTACCTCGGTGACCTCGCGCAGCGTGTCCTGCAGCATCTCGCGCTGCCTTGATAACAGCGAGGATGCGCCCGCGGCACCGGCTCGTGCCGATTTCTCCAGTGCTTCGAGGTTCTTGCGATGATGGGCGAGGATCGCCTCGACGTCGACATTGGGCACCTTCAGGTCGCGACCGAACCTGCCGAACATGTCCATGAAGGAATCGGATTCCGGTTGTTTTGCCATGCTCGTTTGCTCCCCTTTTGCCGCGGATGCGGGCGCCCTCAGCTGGAGAATAGCATCCGCGTGCCGTGTGTCCATTTCCAACGCGATGGAATCAGCGCCAGCCTCGCCGCGCGTCAATTCACGAGGAACAGCCGCTCGGCCACATAAAGCACGACACCCGCGAGGCCACCGATGATCATGCCGTTGAAGCGGATGTATTGCAGGTCCCTGCCGATGTTCATCTCGATCAGCCTTGTCAGCTGCGCAAGGTCCCAGCGCCTGACCTGGTCGGCGATGAATGTCGACACGCCGCTCTTCTGGCTCTCCACGAACGACGCGAGCGCCACCACGAATCCCTGGTTCATATCGGCCCTGATCTGTGCATCGCCGGCGAGATGCCGCCCGACCTCGACGAACATGTTGGCGAGATGCGCGCGGATGACAGAATTCGGCGCCTTGGTGTCCTGCTCGATGAACTGGCTGAGGCTTGCCCACATGTCGCCAGCCAATCCCTTGACCTCCGGCCGGGCCAGGAAATCGCGCTTCAGCTTCTCGGCGCGCTTGGCATATTGCTTCGATGTCCTCAGCTTTTCGATGAAGGCTTGGGCGAAACGGTCGAATTCAGCGCGCATCGGGTGGTCGGGATCGGCCCTCACCTCATCAAGCAGCGAGCCGGCCGAGGCGACGATCTTCTTCAGGAGATAGGCGTCCGCTCTGAACAGGTTGAACAGCGACGGCAGTTCCTCGCGGATCTTTTCGCGCATCGTCGCCAGTGCCTGTTCGTCGTTGAGGAACCGGCCGATCACCTTGGTGAATTCGTCGAACAGTTTCTGGTGGCGGCGATCATCGGTCAGGGCGGAGAGCAGCTCGGCGGCCAGCGGCGCCAGCGGCACCTTCTCGATCTGTTCGAGCATGCGGCTGGTGACGAAGCCGCGCAGGCCGGATTGCTCGACTGCGGCAAGCGTCTGCGGCACCAGCCGCACGACGAAGCGCGACAGGCCGGCGGCGCGCTCAGTATCGGCCAGCCAGTCGGCGACGAGCGCCGAAAAATCCACCTCGGCAAGCTTTTCACGCACCGGTTCAGGGGCGAGGAAGTTGACCTCGATGAAGCGGCCGAGATTGTCGGCGATGCGGCTCTGGTTCTCGGGGATGATGGCGGTGTGCGGGATCGGCAGTCCCAGCGGCCGTCGAAACAGCGCCACCACCGCGTACCAGTCGGCCAGCCCGCCGATGGTCGCCGCCTCGGCAAAGGCTGCGACGAAGCCTAGCCACGGATAGGTGTGCTCGAATGATTTAGCGAGCGCAAACACCAGCACGCAAAGCGCCAGCGCGGCCGCCGCGACGAATTTTGTCCGCCGCAACGCGGAAAGCTTGGCATCCGCGTCCGCATCGAAACGAACAGGCGCCAGGGACGAAGCCGATTGTGACATGGATGAACCGCTCCTCGTCGATCTCAGCCTATTTAGTGGTTTGACGGCCAAAATACCCGCGACAGCCGGTTTCGCCCGGAATCTTGCTCGGGCGCGCACACAAAGTTGAGGAGAAAAATCATCTATTGGGCGAAGCCAGTCTGGAATTGTTCCAAGGTATAGGCCATATTCGGCCGAGGCCAATGTGGCGAATCCGGAATTTCGGGTCAAAGCCGCATCAGCAATTTCCAAATCTGGCGTGGTTGCACCGCACCAGAGCCTTGTGAGGACAAAAATGCGGCTTACGCGCCAGACCAACTATGCCATGCGCATCTTGATGTATTGCGCGGCCAATGATGACCGACTGAGCCGTATCCCCGAGATCGCGGCCGCCTATTCGGTGTCGGAGCTTTTCCTGTTCAAGATCCTGCAGCCGCTGGTCGAGCACGGCCTTGTCCAGACCGTGCGTGGCAGGAATGGCGGCGTCAAGCTTGGCCGGGCGGCTGAAGCCATCAGCCTGTTCGATGTCGTGCGCGTGACGGAAGAGAGCTTCGCCATGGCCGAGTGCTTCGAGAACGATGCCGCCGAATGCCCGCTGGTCGACAGCTGCGCGCTGAATTCGGCGCTGCGCGAGGCGCTGAACGCGTTCTTCGCCGTGCTCTCCCGCTACACGATCGCCGACCTCGTGGCGGCACGCCCGAACGTGCGCAACCTGCTCGGCATCGACATGCTGATGGAGCGCCGCGCCCCGGCTGCCTGAACTTGGCCACGTCGTGGTCTGGCTAGACCTACTGCAATAAACTAGGCCGCTGACTGGGGCAGCACGAACGGCATGTTTCCGGCCGGCAGCACGCCGACTCTGAGCCGGCAGTCGAACACTTTTTCGATCAGATCATCGCTCAGCACGTCCTGCGGCGACCCGGTGGCGGCCAGCCGGCCACGATGCATGACGAAGATCCGGTCGGCATACATGGCCGTGAGATTGAGGTCATGCAGGATGGCAACCACGCCGCCGCCCCTTCTGGCGAAGTCGCGGGCAATGCTCATGATGATCAGCTGGTGCTTGATGTCGAGGCTGGAAACCGGCTCATCGAGGAAGAGATAGCGCGGCTTGCCGTCGAGCACCGGTGCCCAGACTTGGCACAGCACGCGCGCAAGCTGGACGCGCTGTTGCTCGCCGCCCGAAAGCTCCTGGTAGAAACGTCCGCCAAAGCCGTCGAGATCGACGCGCGCCAGCGCCCGTTCCGGCAGCCGCGCATCCTCGCCCGGCAAGACGCCCGAGCGGCCGCCGACAAGGCCAAGCTTGACCACTTCTCGCACCGTGAACGGGAACGACAACGTCGTCGCCTGCGGCAGCACCGCGCGCTGGACGGCGGTCTCGACCGGCTTCATCGCGCGGAGATCGCGGCCGTTGAGCGCGACGCGCCCGGTATAGGCGAGTTCGCCGGAAAGCGCCTTGAGGAAGGTCGTCTTACCCGAACCATTGGGGCCGACGATGGCGGCGATCTCGCCGGGCCGCGCGTGGAAATCGACACCGGTGACGATAGGCTTGCCGGCGATATCAACCGAAACATCCCTTGCCTCGATCATCCAAACCTCACAAGTCAATCACGCCGCGCTTGCGCAGCAGGATCCAAAGGAAGAACGGTGCGCCGGCGATCGCGGTGACGATGCCGATCGGCAGTTCCGCCGGCGCCACGATGGTGCGCGCGACCGCATCGGCCAGAAGCAGCAGCGAGGCGCCGAGCAACGCGGACGCCGGCAGCAGATAGCGATTGTCCGGACCGATAGCCAAGCGCAGCAGATGCGGCACCACGATGCCGACGAAGCCGATGCCGCCGCTGACGGCAACGGACGCGCCGACCGCCGCCGAGACGCCGATGATGGCCGTGTATTTCAGTCGCTGCACCGGAATGCCGAGATGGCCGGCGGTCGCCTCGCCCAGCGCCAGCGCGTTGAGGCCGCGTGCCAGGAACGGCATCGCCGCCAGCGCCAGCACGATGATCGGCCCGACCGAAGCAATCTTCGCCCAGGTCGCGCCGCCGAGCGATCCGAGTTGCCAGAAAGTCAGGTCGCGCAACTGGCGATCGTCGGCCATGAAGATGAGGATGCCGGTCAGCGCCATCGCAAGCGCCGCCAGCGCGATGCCAGCGAGCAGCATTGTGGCAACCGAGGTTTGTCCCCGTCGCGTGGCAACCTGATAGAGCACGAGCGTTGTGGCGAGCCCGCCACAGAAGGCCGCCAGCGGCAATGCAAGCGTGCCGAGCAAGGCTGTCACCGGAGCCAATATTGTGGCGCCGAGCACGATGACGGCAACCGCGCCGAGGCTGGAGCCAGCCGAAACACCGATCAGGCCGGGGTCGGCCAGCGGATTGCGGAATAGTCCCTGCATGACCGCGCCGGAAACCGCGAGCGCCGCGCCGACCAGCATGCCGAGGATGATGCGCGGCAGGCGGATGTCGTAGACGATCAGGCTGTCGCGGGCGCTCAACGCAGCGTTATCAGGCACGGTGCCGAACAGCCAGTCGCCGATGACGTTGACGGCCGATGCGTCCGACGCCCCCGATGTCAGCGACAGAAAAACGGCAGCCGCGAGCCCCAGGCACAGCAGAAGAATGACGATGCGGGCGCGGCCCGACCGGTCGCCTTCAAATGCGCTCGCCATCACCGGACCGGCGATCGATTGATCAACCATGATCTGCCTGCTCAGTCCGTGACCTGCCCGCCATAAAGCGAGACAGCGAGGTCGTGGATGGCATCAGCCGTGCGTGGCCCGAAGCCGAGCAGATAGGCGCCATCGATGCGGATCAGCTTGCGTGCGGTTCCGGCCGGCGTCGAGGCGATCGACGGATTGCCGAACAGTTCGTCGTCAGATACCGGAGGCCCGGCATTGCTCATCATAAGGATCACGTCCGGCCTAGCGGTGATAACGGCCTCGTCGGACATCTGCTTGTAGCCGGAAAAGCCCTCGACCGCATTGACGCCGCCAGCCAGCTTGACCATGCCGTCGGCGGCGGTCTCGCTGCCGGCCGCCAGAATCTTGCCGCCTTGTATGGACAGCACGAACAGGATGCGCTTGCGCTCCTTGATCAAGGCGGTCTGCTTCTCAGCGGCCGTGAGCTTGGCGTCGAGCTCCTTGGCCAGCACTTCGGCCTTGGCGTCGACGCCGAGCGCCTTGCCGACGATGCGGACCTTCTCGATGATGCCTTCGTGGCTATAGTGCTCGGGCACTTCGATGAACGGGACGCTCGTCTTCTTCAAGACATCGACGGCTTCCCTGGGACCGCTGCCATGCAGCGCCAGGATGCCGGTCGGATTGACCGAGAGCACGCCTTCCGGTGACAGCGCGCGCATGTAGCCGACATCGGGCAGCTCAAGCGCCGCCTTTGGGTACAGGCTGGTGGAATCGCGCGCCACCAGATGCTTCTCCTCGCCGAGCGCATAGACGATCTCGGTGATCGAGCCGCCAATGGCCGCAATTTTCGAGGGATCGGCGAAGACGGCCGTGCCTTCGGTGGCGCTAGCAGGTTGCAGCGCGACAAAAGCCAGAGAAAGACCGGCCATCGACCCGAGGATCGATCCGCGCATAGCCGACAGTCCGGGGAAAAAACGCATCTTACTTTCCTCAGGCTGCGGTCGGGCTTGGGATGCGCGGCAGGTTTTCCGCCAGGAACCGCCAGTCGTCACGCTCGCTTTCGCCTTCATGACGCTTGCCGAAGAACTGGATGATCATCTTGCCGTCGACGTCATAGACCTCGAGCGAGGTGACATGACCATCTTTGGTCGGCTTGCGCACGGCCCAGACCTCGTGGATGCGATCGGTTCGCAGATGCAGGTGGAAGGTTTCGTCCAGCACATTGATCCATGGCCCCATCGGCTTGATCGATTTGATCGGCCCGGAATGGATCTGGATGCAGCCGCGGTTTCCGACAAAGCACATGATCGGCATCTCGCCTTCCACGGCATGATGGAACATGGCCCGAACGGCATCATTGTCGAGCAGCCAGGCATAGTCCTGGCCGACCATGCGCACCGCCTGCCTGCGGCTGAGCTTCAGCGTCTTCAGCATGCCGAAGAACTGGTGCACGTCGGTCAGCCGGCTCCAGCGGTCGCGCAGATCGTCGAGATTGGCGGCCGCTTCGTCGCCATGGATCTCGTCATCGGGGAGTGGCCCTGAAATGTCGACCGTCGGCTCCTGGTTGGACGATCCGAGCGCGGCGACCAGCTTCTGATAGGCATAGAGGCTGGAGGCCGGTCGCAGATGCACCTTGTGCACGGCCTCGCCTGCGGGGTCGAAGAACTGCAAGCTGCGGCGGACCTCGTCGCCATCGCGCTTTTCCATGGCAAAGCCGTGTGCCCACACCTTCGGGAAGATGCGCAAATCGATGTTTTCGCCAAGCACCATGGCATTGTGGTTACCGGTGACAACCTTGTCATAGACACCGATCTTTTCGTGCACCGCGCTTTCATTGCGGGTCAGCGCCATGACCTCGCCGACGGCTTCGAGGCCGGTCAAAAGATCGTTGACGCGCGGCTCGATACGGACGACGCCGTCGCCGCAATGCGCGGCGACCAGCTCGGCCTCCGAAATGCCGAGCTGGACAGCCAGATCACGCTCGCGCGTCTTCGGATTGTCTGTCCGTGCCCGCCGGATTTCCTGCGGGGCGGGTTTTACGCGCTGGTCCATGTCTCGTCCCTGTTGCCTTGTCCTACTTGTTGAGAATGAGCTTGCCCTGGCGGGTGATCTTCAGCCGGTAGAGCGCGCCATGATGCTCGATGCCGATCTCGTGCTCGCCCTGGAACAGGGTGTTGCTGGACAGCGTCCGCACCGCCAGCGGAACCCGGTCGAAACGGGCGGAGGCATCGTCGGAACGGCGGACGCGATAGCGAAAATCGTTGGGATTGTGGGTGTTCATCTGGATGGATCCCTTTCCTGTGCCGGGCGTCTGGCTAGGCGTTGCGTAATCCGATTCATTTCTTGACTTGCATAATCATGTTTACTAGTCAGTGCAATACCGGATTAAATGAGTCAACATTTAAGACGCCGGACACGATCAAAACTGCCAGCCAGCCCCGGGCCAGCCAGCATGAAACCTGGACTTTGGAGTTGGGGCATGGGGTTGATGACTTGGGAATGGCGCGGCCGGTCGGCAGCGAAGGGCGTGGCGGCTTTGCTGGCAAGCGTGGCGGCGATCGCCTTGTCGGCGCAACTGGCCAACGCTCAGCAGGCGGCGGACCAGCAGACAGATCAAACGAAGAAGGCTGACGGGGAAAAGGCGGCACAAGCGGGCGCAACGCTGCTCGACAAGATTCTTGTCATCAGTCGCACCGGCGAGACGGCGATCGAATCGCTGGCGTCAGCCAGCCATGTCGATCAGGAACAGCTCGACCGCCGCATGGCGACAACGCCGAACGAGATGCTGCTCGGCGTGCCCGGTGTCGCCGCGCAGGCCGACGCCAGGCGCGTCAGCACTAGTATCAACATCCGCGGCTTGCAGGATTTCGGCCGCGTCGCGGTCATCGTCGACGGCGCCCGCCAGAATTTCCAGCGTTCCGACCACGGCACCCAGTCGACCTTCTACATCGATCCCGAGCTCGTCAAATCCGTCGACGTGATCCGCGGTCCCGTCGCCAACACCTACGGCTCGGGCGCCATCGGCGGCGTCGTCTTCTTCGACACCAAGGACGCCGAGGATTTCCTCAAGCCGGACGAGACTTGGGCCGGCTCCGTCACGGGGCGCTATGAGAGCAACGGCAAGGGCTGGACATCAAGCGCATCCGGTGCCTACCGCTTCAACGAGAACTGGGATGCGCTCGGCAACATCGTCTACCGCAACTATGACGACTACAAGGATGGTGGCGGCGACACAGTCAAGGGCACCGGCTTCGACGTGCTCAGCGGCCTGCTCAAGACCACCATCCGCCCGACCGACAACAGTGAACTGAAGCTCGGTTGGGTCGGATCAAGCGACGGCTGGAACGAGATCAGCGGCGGCGTGCCGGTCAATGACGTCGACCTGAAGTCGAACACCTTCACGGCCCGCTACAACATCACCGATGAGGACAAGAGCTGGCTCGATCTCCATATCAACACCTCTTACAACAAGACCAATCTCGATCTGACCAGCCTCGTCCCTCTCAACCGGTTTGATCCAACCACCGGCCTTCCTATCGTGCTGCCGGCAGGCTCGACGTCGACCTTCGACATCGGCACGACCAGCATCGACATCTGGAACACGTCCCGATTCGAGACCGGCAATGTCGCACACGAACTGACCTATGGCGGCGACTGGGCCGGCGATAACGTCAAGACTGGCGGCACGGCCGGCGGCGACAGCTTCTACACGCCGTCGGGCAAGCGCAACGTTTCTGGCGCCTATGTCCAGGACAAGCTCACCTGGGAGTGGCTCGAAGTCATCGCCGGGCTGCGTTACGACAATTACAGCCTGAAGGACGATTCACGCGAGACATCCGGTGACAGGGTGTCGCCTCGTATCACCGTCGGTGTTTCGCCGTTCGAATCGGCTGGCCTCGCAGGCCTTCAGTTCTACGGCACCTATGCCGAGGGCTATCGCTCGCCGTCGATTACCGAAACGCTGATCAGCGGCAATCACCCGGCAGGCGTCAGCTTCCCGTTCCTGCCCAATCCCAATCTGCGGCCTGAGACCGGCAAGACGACCGAATTCGGCGTCAACTACAAGCAAAATGATATCTTGGAGGCTGGCGACGCGTTCCGTCTCAAGGCGGCGTATTTCAACAACGATGTCGACGACTATATCGAAGGCGTGACGCTGTCCGCATTCGATCCGACCAGCGGCTGTCCGTTCGGCCCAGGGATCCCAATCTGCTTCCAGTATCAGAACTTCGCCAAGGCCAAGATCAGCGGCTTCGAAATGGAAGGCGTTTACGACGCGGCATGGGGCTATGCCGGACTTTCGGCCTCCATCATCAATGGTCATACCATATCGTATGAAGGCGACCGCGCAGATCTCGCCACGATTCCCTCCTCCCAGGTCACGGCGCAGCTCGGCTTGCGCTTCCTCGAGGATAAACTGACTGTTGGCGGCGAAGTGCAGTACAACGGCAAGCCGAAGGGCAATGCGGTGGCCAAGGACTACACGCTGGTCAATGCCTTCGCGAGCTATCAGGCGACCGATAATCTCAAGGTCGATTTCCGCGCCGACAATCTGTTCGATGTCAAATACGCCAACCCGCTCAACGGCAGCACGACAGCTGCGGTCTATGAGCCGGGCATAACGCTCAAGCTGGCGGCAACGATGCGATTTGGAGGCTGATGACAATGACGAGCTTGACGACATCCCTTCGTCAACTGACCTCGACGCTGGCGATGTCGCTTGCGATGGTTCCGGCGTGGGCACAAGCTCCCGCGCCAGTCCCCGCACTCAGCCTCGAACTCAACGGCGCGCAGCCTTCCGACAAGGGCTGCCGCCTGACGTTCGTGGTCAACAACAATCTCGGCGCCGACCTGTCCAAGGCGGCGTTCGAGATCGCCCTGTTCAACGAGGCTGGCGTCGTCGACCGGCTGACCGTGCTCGATTTCAAGGAATTACCAGCCGGCAAGACCAAGGTGACGCGTTTCGATCTGGCCGGCACCGAATGTTCGAAAGTCAGCCGCGTGCTGATCAACAGCGCGACCGAATGCACCGGTACCGGCGTCGAACCGAATGCCTGCATGCGCAAGCTGAAGACGGACACCAGGACCGATATCGCTTTCGGCGTCTGAGGTGGGACTGCATCCCGCATTCCTGCAAAACACCGTGGCGTGGCCAATCGCCGGCCACGGCCGACTGCCGCTGCCAGCGAACGATCTTGATTTGACAATTCTGCTCTTGTCGCTGCAGGTCTCGCGGCGAGACATGCAGGATATCAGCCCCCTCCCCAACGCCGGCGCCGAGCTGGCCATAGAGCCAACTGAGCCGCTTGCGCTGCCGCAGCCATCGGCCTGGAACCGCAAATGGACGGCAGCGATCGTCATCTCCTGTCTGCTCCACGCCGCGGTGGCAGCGGCTTTTCTGATCTCGCCTTCAGGGACATCCAGTTTCCAGGACGCTATGCAGTCGGAAGGCAGTGATCAGTTGGGCGCCAAGGTGGTCGGCAGCGCGCTAGACAAGGACCCGGCGGCAATAAATGTCGCGCTGGTGCCGAACCCGCAGCCGGCCAAACCACAGCCGGCAACGCCGCCCAAGCCGTCGCCGCCAACGGAGCCTTCTCAACCAGCGAAGGACGCAGCAAAGCCGCCGCTCAAGCCTTTGCCGGAACCTGTCAAACAGCCAGCGGTGACGCCGGACATATTGGTGGCCGGCGCCCCACGCCCCGATGATCAAAGCGTCGCCCCCAAGACCGAAACGCCAGCGCAGCCGACCGTTCAGGCCGGGAGCGCCGAGGCGCCTGTGGCCGTTCCGGAGCAGCCGCCGATCCCCAGTGCGAGGCCAACTCCGGCAGCTGCACCAGCAACTGCAAGCGAACCATATGAGAAGCGCGGCACGGCGGATGGCCAGGAAATAAAAGCGGCAATCGCCAGCAAAGGCAGAAAACAAGCCGATGCCGGCAACGCGGCAGCGTCTCGCTATAGCGGCGAGGTGGCCAACAAATTGGCTCGCGCCAATCGCCGCGTTTCGAAAGCGGCGCAAACGACAGCCCGCAACAACGCCATGGTGGCATTTGTGGTGCTGGCCAATGGAAACATCAGCGACTTGCAACTTGCCAAAAGCTCAGGCTCTCCGGAACTCGATCAATTCGCTTTGGAGCTGGTGCGAAAACAGGCGCCCTTCCCTCCCATTCCGCCGGAGACCGGACTGTTAAGTTGGCGGTTCAAAGCACCAATCGGCCCGTTCTGAGCCTCAGTCGCCCCGTTGCGCCATCCATCGATCGTCAAAGTTCAAAGCCGCTGAAAGGAACCAAATGTACATCGCCATGAACCGCTTCAAGGTGCAGACCGGCTCGGAGAACGATTTCGAAGCCGTGTGGAAAAACCGCGATTCCAGCCTCGCGGAGATGAAAGGTTTTCGGGAATTCCACCTGCTGCGTGGCCCGGTCAACGAGACCGAAGGCTACACGCTGTTTGCGTCGCACACGGTGTGGGCGAGCCATGATGATTTTATCGCCTGGACCAAGTCGGAGAATTTCCGCGCCGCCCATAGAAATGTCGGCACGACAAAGGTCCACTATCTCGGCCACCCCCAGTTCGAGGGTTTTTCGGTCGTCGAAGGCGCGTAATACCGGCCGGGTTCAGGCCCCGGCCAGCAAGCTCGCATTGCCGCCCGCGGCGGTGGTGTCGACGCAGACGGCCCGTTCATGTGCATAAGCCGCCGGGTTGAGCACCTCGCTGACTAGCGGCACGATCGGGCCTGAGCGGTCGGCGATGACCTTGCGCACGATGCGCGCGGCCTCGGGCGTGCCCGAAAAAGCGACGACATCGACCCGCAGCGAGCGCGCTTCGACCGGATCAGGACGACCATCGATGGCGGCCAGTGGCAGGCCCTTGCCGGTCAATGCGGACAGGGCAGCCGGCGCACCGGGCGCCACCGCCAGCACCGCATTGCCGGCGGCGAGCGCTTGGATCGTCTGCGCGAGCAGCGTGTCGCCATCAGGACCAAGGCATAGCACCCGTCCGCGCGGCGACAGCGAGAGCGTGTTGGCCTCGCCGGTCGGCCCGGGCAGGTCGACCTGGCCGAAATCGATGCTGGCGGCAGCACCAATGGCTGCGGCACCCTTGCCGCGCAGATGCTTCCTCAGAATGGCAATCCGGTCGGGCCGCGTCGACCAGCCGCCAAGCGTGGGATCGGGCAGATTGTCGGCAAGTTCGGTCGCCGTGACCTTATGGCCATCCTGCAAATGGGTGCCGGCCTCCGGCCCCTTGCGGAAGCGCCTGAGATAGTGCGGACCGCCGGCCTTCGGACCGGTGCCTGAAAGCCCCTCGCCACCAAACGGCTGCGAACCGACAACGGCGCCGATCTGGTTGCGGTTGACATAAATGTTGCCGGCATGGATGCCGTCGACGAAATGCTGCACGCGGCCCTCGATGCGGGTGTGCAGGCCGAAGGTCAGGCCATAGCCCTTGCGGTTGATGGCCGCGATGACCGCGTCGATCTCGTCGGAGTCGAAGGTGGCGACATGCAGCACCGGCCCGAACACCTCGCGCTCCATGTCTTCGATGCCCTTGACCCGGAAGACGTGCGGCGCGACGAAGCGCCCCTCCTTCGGTGCCTCGAGCTTGGCGATCAGCCTGCCCTGCAGACCCATTTTCGCGCAGTACTCGCGGATCGAGCTTTGCGCCTCGTCGTCGATGACAGGGCCGACATCGGTCGAAATCCGCCAGGGATCACCGATGCTGAGCGCCTCCATGGCGCCTTTCAGCATCTCCAGCATCTTCTTCTCGACGTCCTTCTGCACATAGAGCACGCGCAGCGCCGAGCAGCGCTGGCCGGCACTCTGGAAGGCCGAGGCGAGGATGTCGCGCACCGCCTGTTCGGGCAGCGCGGTGGAATCGACGATCATGGCGTTGAGGCCGCCGGTCTCGGCGATCAGCATGGCATCGGGCGCGGCCGTCTCGGCCAGTTGCTTCTCGATCAGCTTGGCAACCTCGGTCGAACCGGTGAAGCAGACGCCAGCAATGCGCGGATCGGCGGTGAGCGGCCCGCCGACCGATGGACCGGCGCCAGGCAGCAACTGGATGACGTCTTCCGGCACGCCGGCCTCGCGCAGCAGTTCGACGGCACGGAAGGCGATCAGCGGCGTCTGCTCGGCCGGCTTGGCGATCACCGAATTGCCGGTGACAAGTGCGGCGGCGATCTGGCCGGTGAAGATGGCGAGCGGGAAATTCCACGGCGAGATGCAGACGATGGCGCCGCGCGCTTGCGTGCCCGCCTCCGCATTGGCCGCCTCAGTGGCGTAGTAGCGAAGGAAGTCGACAGCCTCGCGCACTTCGGCGACGCCGTCGGCCAGCGATTTGCCGGCCTCCCTCGTGGCGAGCGCGAAGAACTCGACGGCATTCGCTTCATAGAGATCGGCGGCGCGGTTGAGGATGGCCGCGCGCTCGGCCACGGGACGCTTCGCCCAGGCCGGTTGCACTTCCACCGCGATCCGCACGGCGGTCGCCACTTGCTTGGCAGCGGCTTCGCTGACCGTGCCGACCACTTCGGAAGGCTTGGCCGGATTGACGATCGGACGTTGCTTGCCATAGCCGGCGGCCCGGGTGATCGGCTTGGCATGCCAGCGATCCGGCCCTGCGAAGGCGGCCTTGGCCTTGTCGATCGCCGCCAGCGTCACCGTGTCGGTGATGTCAAAACCCTTCGAGTTCCGACGGCCGGCGCCAAAAATCTGGGAAGGCCGGGCAATCGCCGGATTGGCGGCCGGACCCTGGCTTTCGACCGTTTCGAGCGGATCACGCGCAATGTCCTCCGGCTCGACATCCTCGTCAGTCAGCTGGTGCACGAAGGAGGAGTTGGCGCCGTTCTCCAGCAGCCGACGGACCAGATAGGCAAGCAGATCGGAATGCGCACCGACCGGTGCATAGATGCGGCAGCGCGTGCCTTCGGACCGTCGCACCGTCTCGTGCAGGGCTTCGCCCATGCCGTGCAGACGCTGGAACTCGAAGGCATCGCGATTGTCAGCCATCGACAGGATGGCGGCGACGGTGTGCGCATTGTGCGTGGCGAACTGCGGATAGATGCGGTCGGTCATGCCAAGCAGCTTCTTGGCGCAGGCCATGTAGGAGACGTCGGTGTTGGCCTTGCGGGTGAAGACGGGATAGCCCGTGAGCCCAAGCGTCTGCGCCCGCTTGATCTCGGTGTCCCAATAGGCGCCCTTGACCAGCCGCACCATGATGTTGCGGTCGTATTTCCTGGCCAGCGCGTAGAGCCAGTCGATGGCGAAGGCCGCGCGTGGCCCATACGCTTGCACCACCACACCAAAGCCGTTCCAGCCGGCGAGTTCCGGCTCGGCCAGCACCCGCTCGATGACATCGAGCGACAGATCGAGGCGGTCGGCTTCCTCGGCGTCGATGTTGAGGCCCATGCGCGAATGGCGCGCGGCAAGCGCCAGCGACAAAAGCCGCTCGGCCATGACCGGCAGCATCTCTTCCTTCTGCGCTACCTCATAACGCGGATGCAGCGCCGAAAGCTTGACCGAGATGCCGTGATTCTGCCTGATATCAGGGCCGTTGGAGCCGGAATCGAGCGACGAAATCGCGTCGGCATAGGCCTTATGATAGCGCAAGGCATCGGCCTCGGTGCGAGCCGCTTCGCCCAGCATGTCGAAGGAATAGAGATAACCTTTCTGCGTCATCGGCCGGCCGCGCTTGACGGCCTCGGCGATGGTGCGGCCGAGCACAAACTGCTCGCCCATCTCGCGCATGGCGGCGGCCACCGCTTTGCGGATGACCGGCTCGCCCAGCCGCCGCACCATAGAACGCAGCGTGCCCTCGATGCCGCCCTCGCCCTCATCGAGGACGCGGCCGGTCAGCATCAGCGCCCAGGTCGAGGCGTTGACGAAGATCGAGCTCGAACCGCCCGAATGCGCCGACCAGTCGTGCGGCGCGATCTTGTCGGCGATGAGGTCGTCCATCGTCTCGGTATCGGGCACGCGCAGCAGCGCCTCGGCCAGGCACATCAGTGCCACGCCTTCCTTGGTGGAGAGGCCGTAGGCCGAGAGGAAGACCTCCATCAGCCGGGGATCCGACGAACCGCGCACCGCCCGCACCAGATCGGCGGCCCGGGCCGAAATCGCGTCGCGGTCTTTCGCTGAAAGGCCTGTCGCCTCGGCCAGCCGCGTCACGGCCTCGTCTTCGTTGGGCAGGTAGTTGGCGCGGATCTGCTGGCGGATGGTATCGAGCGGCATGGCGGTCCCATGGATCGAGCAAAAGGGAGCGGGCCGGCGGTCACCGGACCGAATGGCGCAAGCTAGCACAGGTGCGAAATTTCGACCGGTCCAAAGAAATCGACATTGCAGGTCATTCGATCTATCCTTGTGGGTAATAACCATCATATGGACCGCGATTTCGATGACAGAAGACCAATTGGACCGCATCGACCGGAATATCCTGGCCGCGCTGGCAAGCGATGGCCGGCTTTCCATGTCCGAACTGGCCGCAAAGGTCGGCTTGTCGAAGACGCCGGTGCAGGCGCGGGTGAAGCGGCTGGAGAAGGACGGCTACATCAGGGGCTACCAAGCGATCATCGACCGCGAGCGCATGGGTGAAGGCCATGTCGCCTTCGTCCAGGTGAAACTGTCCGACACCCGTTCCGCCGCGCTCGATGCCTTCAACCGGTCTGTACAGGCCGTACCGGAGATCGAGCAGTGCCACATGATGGCGTCGAGCTTCGACTATTTGCTGAAGGTCCGCACAAGGGATATCGCCGCCTACCGCCGCGTGCTTGGCGAGCGCATCTCGGCCCTACCCCACGTCGCCCAGACCTCGACCTTCGTGGCAATGGAGACGGTCAAGGATCGGTAGCTCACTCCGCCAGCGTCTTCAGGAAGGCCACCAGCGCCGCACGCTCGCGGTCTGAAAGCTGCAGCGGATGAACTTCGGACGTTCCCTCCACGCTGGGTGCGGCCTTGGCGTAGTGAGCCACCACCTCGTCGAGCGACGAAAACTGCCCGGCATGCATGTAGGGCGCCCGGGTCGCAGCACCGCGCAGCGAAGGCGTCTTGTAGGCGCGGATGAGTTGCGGTGCGTCCTTGACCATGAAGCGCAACTCGCCGCAGGCGCCGGCGTCGCCATCGCGATAGGCACCGAAGCAGTTGAACGGATCGGCCTCGACTTGGTGCACCGCATCGATGCGGCCGCGATCCGGCGGCAGATCCGCAACGGGCGGCACGCCGGTGTTGTGAAAGCTGTTGTCGGTGAAGCGTGGGCCGTCGTGGCAGGTCACGCAATTGGCCTTGCCGATGAACAGTTTCAGCCCAAGGATTTCCTCCTTCGAGAAGACGGCATCGCCTTTCGGCTCGGCGCCGGTGATAAGGTCCAGCGCAAAGCGGTCGAAGCGCGTCGGCGCCGGCTCGATCGACCGTTCGAACGCAGCGATCGCCTTGCCTATATTGGCAAAGACGCCGTTGATGGCATCACGCTGCGCGCCGCTCATCACGTTCCAGGCAGCCTTCTCGGCATCGGTTCCAAGCGGGCTGGCATTCAACGGCGCGCCGGAGAGGTCAGGCAGCGGCCCGAAGGTGCGTTCATAGCGCTCGCCGAAGCGCGCCTTGATGTAGTGCGCGTAGGCGGTACGGTTTCCCGCCTGCTCCAGCGGATTTTCAAGCGGCGTCAGTGCTTGCGCCCACAGGCTGTCGCGGCGGCCATCCCAGAAGAACCAGGGATCGCGCGCCACGCCGGCCAGCGGCATGGTGCGCCGGTTGGTGTGGCCGACGCCGACCGCTTGCGGCAGGTCGTCCTGGAACTGGCGGTCGATCTTGTGGCAGGTCGAGCACGACACCGTGCCGTCGCGGCTCATGCCAAGGTCGAAGAAAAGCGTCGAGCCGAGCGCGGCAGCGGCCGGCACGTCGGCAAAACGATTGGTGGTGTCGGGCTTCAGGGACGGCAACCTCGACAGCGCCAGCGAGGCGATGGTCTTCTTCTCGGCGTCGGAAAAGTCAGGCTTGCCGCAGCCGACGAGGATGACGGCGACCATCAGCGCCAGAAAGCAGAAAAGGCGCTTCATCGATCGCTCACAGCACCACGTTGAACAGTACTGTGTCGGAGCCGGCGCCGGACGAGATGGCGAAACGAAGTTGCCACCAGCCGCTCATCGTGAATTTCAGCCCCTCGATGCGGTAACGGCCTTCGCCCAGGTAATCGGTGACCTGCGGGCTGGTCGGCAGGCCGTGATTGTGTTGCGGCATACCGCCGGAGATGGCGATCGCGGCGCGCTCCACCGAAGCCCCAGTCTTTGTTTTCAGGGTCAGCAGCCAGGATTCCAGTTCGCCCTGCCGCACCACGCCCCGTTCCGGCACGAAGCTGGCCATGTACAGCCCATTTTCGGATTTCTTCGTACGCGAGATATCCGGGCCGGCAGGCTGCGCGGACCGCGGCGCCGTCAGATAGACGACCGCGAGAATGCCGACCAGCAAGGCAGCCAGACCAAGACCTGCCAGAAGATAACGCCATATCGATACCAAACCGGTTCCTCTTCTGCAGACAACGCTCTGCCGAACGGATCGCATCCCGCCAGCCTGTGGGAAAACGCTGTGGCGGAAAAAACCCTGCTTGCCAAGCATGGCGCTGCCGATGGCAAAAAGCTACAGCACCAAGATCACTGGAGGACTGTAGATGGCGGGAACCGGCGTCGCCTCGATCGGCGAATGCATGCTCGAACTGTCGGGCCAGACGGGACCGAACTGGCGCATGGGCTTTGCCGGCGACACGTTCAACACGCTGTGGGCGCTGCATGCGTTGAGCACTGAGCGGCCGGCAACCTATGTCTCGGCCTTCGGCGACGATCCCTTCTCGCAAGGCCAGATCGGTTTCCTGGCTGAAAACGGCATCGGCATCGGCTCCAGCCCGGTCATAGCGGGCGCGCGGCCCGGCCTCTATGCCATCACACTGACCGGCGCCGAGCGTTCCTTCACCTATTGGCGTTCCGACGCCGCCGCGCGGCAGCTTGCCTCGGACCCGGCTGCGTTGGCGAAAAATCTTGAAAATCAGGCGCTTGTCTATTTTTCCGGGATCACTTTGGCAATTCTGGACGATGCCGCACGCGCCACATTGCTGGCTGCTGTCGCCAAGGCGCGCTCGGCCGGTTCACTTGTCGCCTTCGACCCCAACTACCGGCCGCGGCTCTGGCGCCATCGCGAGGATGCGCAGGCAGCGATCGTCGAAGCCCTTGCTGTCACCGACATCGCGTTGCCGACCTTCCCCGACGAGCAGATGCTGTTTGGCGATGCAACACCGCAAGCGACCGCGGAGCGGCTCGCACAATTTGTCGGCGAGGTCGTCGTCAAGAATGGCGAGGCGCCGGCGCTGGTTGCTCATCAACTAGGAACATTACGCGAAGTCCCTGCGATCCATGTCGCCGCTCCCGCCGATACGACCGGCGCCGGTGATTCCTTCAACGGCGGCTATCTTGCGGCTCGTCTTGCCGGCCATGACCCACTGGAAGCCGCGCGCCGTGCGCATCGCGTCGCCGCCGCCGTGGTGCAGGTGCGCGGCGCGCTGGCGCCGTTCGAGACGCTGCGGGCTGCGTTCGAAGGCTAAGGTCTGAAAAAACTAAGGCAGACGGAACCGGTATTCCGTCACATGATGGTAGATCGCGCCGGGCCACAGCGTTGCCTGCGGGAAATAGGGCCGGTTCGGCGCATCCGGCCACACCTGCGGCTCGAGGCAGAAACCGCAAAAGGCCTTGTAGTTCCGCCCTTCCAGCCCGGTGCGCGGCGTCACATACTGGCCGGTATAGAGCTGGACGCCGGGCTCGGTGGTCCAGACCTCCATCTCGACACCGGAACTGGCGCCTTGCGCCCATGCCGCCTGCTTGAGCGGCCCGCGTGTCGACGCAAGGCAGAAATTCTGGTCGTAAGGTAGCTGTTCGCCCTCGGTCTCCATGCGCAGCGGCCGCGCCTGGCGGAAATCGAACGGCGTGCCGTCAACCGGCTTGACCACCCCGGTCGGGATCATGTCGCCATCGACCGGCAGGTAGGCGCCGGCGTTCAGCATCATCCTGTGGTCGAGAATGTCGCCGGCACCGCCATCATCCAGGTTGAAATAGGAATGCTGGGTGAGATTGCACAGCGTCGGCTCCTCACAGGTGGCGGTCAGCTCGACGCTGAGCGTGCCGGGGATCTTCAGCCGGTAGGTACAGGTGACGTCGAGCGCGCCGGGAAAACCCATCGTGCCGTCGGGATCGTGCAGGGTCAGCGTGACGAAATCCCTGCCATGCAAGGAAACCGTCCACGGCCGGTGGGAGTAACCTTGCGAGCCGCCATGCAGCGTATGCTTATCGAGGAAGTTTTGCTCGGTCTGGTAGCGGTTGCCGCCAATAGTAAAGCGGCCGTCGCGGATGCGGTTGGCATAGCGACCGACGACCGCTCCAAAGAAGCCCGTATCCGTCTCGTAGGCTTGCAGACTGTCGTAGCCGAGCACGAGCGGCGCATCATGCCCGGTCAGGCGCAGGTCCTGGATGATTGCGCCCAGACCGATGACGTTGGCGGTGATGCCGCCACCCCTGATCGTGAAGCGACGCACCGGCTCGCCTGCCTGTGTCGTGCCGAAAACCTCGCCGTCCTTCATCGCCATGCCCGTAAATGCCAGTTGATCCTGAGGACTTCGGCTGGTTTTCCTTCCGAGATGGGCAAGCCATTGGCCTCCCCATCTCAGGGATAGCCTATCAGAGGCCGAGGCCACCGATGCAGACATATTTGGTGTCGAGATAATCCTCGATGCCCTGATGTCCGCCTTCCTTGCCGAGACCCGATTCCTTGACGCCGCCGAACGGCGCCTCCGGCGTGGTGATGAGGCCCTCATTGACACCGACCATGCCGTATTTCAGCCCTTCCATGACGCGGAAGGCGCGGCCGAGATCGCCGGTGTAGAAATAGCAGGCGAGGCCGAATTCAGTGTCGTTGGCGAGCGCGATGGCTTCCTCTTCGGTCTCGAACTTGAACACCGGTGCGACCGGGCCAAAGATCTCTTCCTTCATGAAGCGCATCTTGGGTGTCGCGTTGGCGATGACCGTCGGCTGGAAGAACGAACCGCCGAGCGCATGGCGCTTGCCGCCGGCGACGATCTTGCCGCCCTTGGATGTAGCGTCGGCGATCAGTTCCTCGACCTTCTCGACCGCCTTCTCGTCGATCAGCGGTCCCTGCTGCACGCCCTCCTCAAGGCCGGAGCCGACCTTCAGCCCGTTGCTGGCGGCAGCGAGCTTCTCGACGAACTTGTCATAGACACCAGCCTGGACAAGGAAGCGGTTGGTGCAGACGCAGGTCTGGCCGGAATTGCGGTACTTGGCGGTGATCGCACCGGCGACCGCACGCTCGAGATCGGCGTCGTCGAAGACGATGAACGGCGCGTTGCCGCCGAGCTCCATCGACACCTTCTTGACGGTGACCGACGACTTCTGGATGAGAAGCTTGCCGACCTCGGTCGATCCGGTGAAGGTGATCTTCGACACCAGCGGATTGGCGCAGATCTCGTCGCCGATCTCGCTGGCCGAACCGGTCAGGATGTTGATGACGCCCTTGGGGAAGCCGACTTCCTCGGCGAGCGCGCCCCACGCGAGACCCGAATACGGCGTCTGCGAGGCCGGCTTGACGACCGCTGTGCAGCCGGCGGCGAGCGCCGGGCCGAGCTTGCGGGCCAGCATCGAGGATGGGAAATTCCACGGCGTGATGGCGGCGATGACGCCGACCGGCTCCTTGGTCACCAGGATGCGGCGGTCCGCCCATGGCGACGGCACGACGTCGCCATAGGTGCGGCGGCCTTCCTCGGCGAACCACAGGATGTAGGCCGCGGCAGAGCCGATCTCGCCCTTCGATTCGAACAGCGACTTGCCTTGCTCGATGGTCAGCAGTTCGGCCAGCACGTCCTGATTGTCCATCATCGCGTCGTGCAGCTTGCGCAGCAGCTTCGAGCGCTCGAGCGCGGTGGTCTTGCGCCACGACTTGAAGGCGGCGGCGGCAGCTTCGATGGCGCGGCGGGTCTCGGCCTTGCCCGACTTCGGCACGGTGCCGATCTTGAGACCGGTGGCCGGGTTGTTGACGTCGACCGTCTGGCCGCTGTCGGCCTGCACCCATTCGCCATTGATGAGATTGGCCTGCCGCATGAAATGGCTGGTTTTCTGAAGCATGGTCTATCCTCCGTTCGGCGCGCTGACGGGCCGGTCTGTGAAGTCTTCGGTGAGCGTGCGCCATGGACTGAAGCCGGCACGCCGGAGCCACTGCTCTTTACCTAGGGCAAGGCCCGCAAGCAATCGCAAGATGGCATATAGGGGTTGGACCAGCCCGAGGCGAGAGCAGGCCGAACTATGACGCGCCGATCGCGGGCCGGAATCATCTGAATATCGACATGCCCCATCAGAAAACGTGAAGCACCACCGCCAGCCAAAAGGCGGTGGTGACGACGGCGCAGGCGGTGGCGATGGTCATCTGGTTCGACGCCAGCGCCTGGCCGGTGTTGAACTGCACGGCGATGAGATAGGAATTGATGCCGGACGGCAGCGCCGCCACCACCACCGCGACCTTGGCCGTCAAGGGCGGCAGGCCGAGCAGCCAGACAAAGGCGAGAACCAGCGCCGGCATCAGGAACAGCTTCAGCACCGAAAGCGCCAACGCCGGCCGGACATTGCCTGATATGCCGAAGCGGCGCAGGCTGAGGCCCATGGCAAACAGCGCCACCGGGCCGGCCGTATCGGCCAGCGCATCGACCAGCCGCTTGACAAGGTCGGGCAGCGGTACGCCGCTGAGGCGCCATGCCAGCCCCGCCAGAATGCCGATGATCAGCGGATTGATGAACAGCCGCCTCAGGAAGCTGCGGATGATGCGCAAGGGGTGCATGGGCTCGCCGCCGCTGCGGCCGAACATCTCGAACAGGACGATCGAGGCCATCATCATGATCGGCAGATGCACGGAGACCAGCAGCGACAGCACTTCGAAGCCGCTCGGGCCGAATATGCCAAGGATGAAGGGAGCGCCGAGCAGCACGACATTGGAATAGGCCGAAGATACGCCACCGACGACACCGGCGCGTGCATCTCGCCCGAATATCCGCGTGGTGACGAGATGGCCGGCGGCCCAGGTGATCGCCACGGCCGCGAAATAGGCGCCCCACAGCGACCAAGGTGCCACGCCGTGGAAATCGGCATTCACCATGGTCTGGAACAGCAGCAGCGGCATCGCCACTGAGACCGCGAAGTCGGATATCCCCTCGCCGCTCGCCGGCTTCAAATAGCCGGTGAACCCGGCGAGATAGCCGAGCGCGACAAGGCTGAAGACGAAAAGGACCGTTTCGGTGAGCGGAGACATTTTTACCGTGACAGGCGAGTTTCCCGTGATAGGCGAGCCACGGTCGCGGCGCAATCGCGCCCGAATTTGATCATGCCCGAATTTGATCATGGTAGGCTGGCAGCATTATAGAGGGCTTGGATCATCAGGGCGGACATCAACGACAAATGGCCTTTGTCGAAACCACGAAGCGTAATCTTTTGCGGCAGGCGTGGCTGACGGCTTTCGTCGCCGCACTGCTTTGCCTTGCCGCGACCGCGCTTGCAGGTGCCGAGACGAAAAGCCTCAAGGGTGTGGCGCTGATCATCGGCCAGTCGAAATACGAGCACATCGCCGCCCTCCCCAACCCCGCCAACGACGCCCGCGACATGGCCAAGATGCTGACCGACCTCGGCTTCGACGCGCGCAGCGTCACCGATCGCGACGCTCCCAAGCTGAAGCGCGACCTGGAGCGGTTCACGGAAGATGCCGAAGGCGCCGATGTCGCCTTCATCTATTATTCCGGTCACGGCATCGAGGCCGGCGGCGAGAACTATCTGGTTCCGGTCGATGCCGACGTGTCGTCACTGAGGGATGCCGATGCGGCTTTGGTGCCGATTTCCGCCCTCATGGACGCGTTGAAAAAGACTGTGCCTGTGACGATCGTGCTGCTCGACGCCTGCCGCACCAATCCGTTCCCGCAGGACGCCGTGGTGCGACGCGCACCGACCGCTTCCGCCTCGCCGATTGGTGCCGGCGGGCTGGAACCGGTGCGCGGCGCCAGGGCGCTCGGCAATGCGCCGGCGGCTGACGCGAGCCTGGGTACGGTGGTCGGCTTTGCCGCCGAACCGGGTCGCCCGGCGCTCGATGGCGCCGCTGGCGAAAATAGCCCTTACGCGTCCGCCCTGCTGCGCCACCTCGCGGCGATGAAGGGCACCGAATTCGGCTCGGTCATGCGCATGGTGACCGAGGAGGTCTATCTCGACACCAAGGCAAGGCAGCGCCCCTGGGTCAATGAAAGCCTGCGCCGGCTGCTTTATTTCGGCGTTGCACCAGCGGAGCCGACCGGCGATGACGGGCTGATCACCGGCGAGCGGCGCCAGCTGCTGCTGACGATTTCCGACCTGCCCGACCCGAAACGGGCGCAGGTGGAACTGGCCTCGCTGCAGGAAGGCGTGCCGCTCGATGCGCTCTATGGCGTGCTGAAGGCGCTCGGCACGGAAAAAATGCCGGAGGATCCGTCCGACCTGCAAAAGGTGCTCGACGCCCAGGCCGAGCGCCTGAAGAAAATGATGTCCGAACGTGCCGCGCTGCGCACCGACGATCCGGAGATCAAACGCCTGGTCGCCTCCGCCGACAAGGCGATCGGCCAGGGCGCCATCGTGACGGCGCGGAAGTTCCTCGATGACGCGGTCGGCCGGGTCGAGCAGACCAACGACGCGGTCGATGAGGCCGAGGATCTCGTCAAGCAGAAGCGTCTTGCCGACGCCGCGATCTATGCCAGACGCGCCGATGCCTCGGGGCTGGTGTTCGACTACAAATCCGCCGCCGGCGACTACGCCAAGGCGTTTTCACTGGCCGAAAAATGGGACGACAAGCTGCGCTGGAACTACAAGAACCAGGAAGCCGAGGCGCTGAACGCCTACGGCTACGCCACCGGCGACCTTGATGCGCTGCAGCGCTCCATCGATGCCTATCGCACCATCCTGAACTTCATCCCCAATGGCGAACAGAATCGCGACTGGGCGATCACCCGCAACAACATGGCGGTGGTGCTGCAGACCATCGGCGAGCGCGAGACGGAGACCGCACGCCTTGAGGAGGCAGCACAGATCTTTCGCGCCTCCCTTGTCGTGTTCGAGCGCGAGAAAGACGATCTCAACTGGGCCGCCGCGCAGAACAATCTGGCCAATGTGCTGTTGAAGATCGGCGAACGCGAGAGCGACCCGAAGCGCCTGAACGAGGCGGTGGTGGCAATGCGCGCGACGTTGGAGAAGCGCCCGCGTGAAAAAGTGCCGCTCGACTGGGCAGCTTCGCAGAACAATCTCGGCCTGGCGCTCTATGCGTTGTCCGAGCGCGAAGCCGCCGGCGAACATCTGACGCAAGCCGAGGCGGCCTACCGCCTGGCACTTGAGGAATACACGCGCGAAAAGGCGCCGGTGGAATGGGCGATGGTCGAGAACAATCTCGGCAACACGCTGGTGTCGCTCGGCATTCAGCTCAACGACAAGGCGAAGATCAACGAGGCGGCCGATGCGTTCCGTGCCGCGCTCGAGGTGCGAACCCGTGAAACCTTCCCGGTCTCGTGGGCAACCAGCCGGCTCAACCTCGGCAACGCGCTGAGCGGTGTCGCCCGCTTCGATATGGGCACCGGCGCGCTCGAAGAGGCCGCGACGGCCTATGACGATGCGCTGACCGTGTTTACCCGGCAGCGTTTCCCGATGGACTGGGCGTCGGCGCAGAACAATCTCGGTTCGATCTACCAGACGCTTGGCCAGCGCACCCGCGACGCGGCCAAGCTGGAGCAGTCGGCCGCGGCGTTCCAGGCCGCCCGGCAGGTCTATGTCAGACGGAAATTCCCGCAGGACTGGGCAATGAGCCACTACAATCTCGGCAACACGCTGCAGCTTCTGGGCGGCGTGACCGATAAGCCGGAACATTACGGTGAGGCCATTGCCGCCTACCGCGATGCGTTGCGCGAGTACAAACGCGAGACGAACCCGCGCCAATGGGCGCTGGCCCAGGCCGGCCTCGGCTCGACGTTGCACTGGCTGAGCATGAGCAATGCTGACCCCAAGACCTTGCTGGAGTCCATCGCGGCCCGCCGGGCGGCCCTCGAGGTGCTCACCGTCGACGCGGCACCGGTCGACTGGGCCAACGCCCAGAACGGTATCGGCATGAGCCTGCTCAACCTCGGCAATCTCGAACGCACCGACAAATATCTCGGTGACGCCGAGGCCGCCTTCACGGCGACGCTGAAGGTATTCACCAGGGAAAGCCTGCCTATGCAATGGGCCTTCGCGCAGAACAATCTAGGCGACATCCACTGGAACCGCGGCAGCTATGGCGGCGGCAAGGCCGAATATCAAAAGGCGATCGAATTCTTCGAGAACGCCAAGCAGGGCTTTACCGAAGCCGGCTACACGATCCCCATCCCGCTCACCGACCAGAAGATCGATCTGGTGAAGAAGCAGATAGCGAAGAAGTAGGTCTACGCTTCCCGCCGACCGTGCCTTGTCTTTCGGCCGGCTTTACCGTCCCTATATGTCTCGTCACCGGAACCCATTGCCGGGAACCGGAGAAGGATAGCGGATGATTCGATTTGCCTTGGCGTTGTTCCTGCTTGTTGTTCCCGGCGCGGCGCACGCCACGGATGCAGGCTGGGCGCTGCTACGCGATGGCGGGCATGTCGTGCTGCTGCGCCATGCCATGGTCACCGGCACCACCGACCCGGCCAATTTCGACATCGACAGCTGTGCCACCCAGATCAACCTGTCGGCGCGCGGCAAGCAGCAGGCGAGCAAGATCGGCGCTCTGTTTGCCGCTCGGGCGGCACCGATCGAGCGCGTGCTGTCCAGCCGCTATTGCCGCTGCCTCGACACCGCGCGCATCGCCTTCGAGGCCGAGCCAGAGCTCTTTGCACCCCTCGATCTCCTGAATGGTGACGAGACGCAGAAGGCCGCGCAGATCGCCGCGATCATGAAGGAAATCCGCGCCTATTCCGGCTCCGACAATCTGGTCATGGTCACCCATCTGGAAGACATCGTGGCACTGACCGGCATCTCGCCGCGCGAAGGCGAGGCCGTGGTTGTCGAGCCGCAGGGCGATGGCCTGCGCGTGCTCGGCCGCGTCACCTTCTGAGCGCGCTACGCGTCGCTGACGCCGGAAGCGGTGTTGCCGAAATGCCACCATTGAAAGAAGCCGCAAATCCGCCATGACAATGCCGCTTGCGACAACCCGTCGCAGGGTCTATAGGCGCGCTCCCGGTCACGAAAACCGAAGTGAGCACAACGGTTGGAGCTTTCGTCTCCGCCCGTGCAGGCGGCATTGCCGCCCTGTATGCGGCGCCGCTTTGGGGATTGGGATCGCGGATGTAGCTCAGTGGGAGAGCGCCGGATTTGGATCCGGAGGTCGGGGGTTCAATTCCCTTCATCTGCACCACGGATAGCTCAGTTGGGTAGAGCATCAGATCGAGAATCTGACTGTCGAAGGTTCAAATCCTTCTCCATTGGCCTGATAAGCCAGCACCCTGCCACGGTGTTATCTGAAAAAACGGTCCGGGGACTGGAATGCGAAAGACCGAACGGATGGCCCAAGCCCTCGGGCGCGGACCAGCCTGAGTGTCTTTCGCCACCGGCTCGCGGCCAGGCCCGCGGTGACGATCAAGGCGCAGTGTCGCCGGCAAGGGAGGCCAAGGCTTCCGGCGCCCGCTTCACTGTCCCGCGATCCGCTCCCGCAAGCCCGCCACGGATCGATGCCACCAGTCCCCGGATCATTCGTGCCCGGGCTGTGACGCAAGACGACGATGTGAAACGAGAAACGAAAAGGACGATCGACGCATGACTTGACGCCTCGCATGGGGCCATGCCCGACAGGAGTAAGACAATGACAATTCTCGACAAGGTTCTTGGACGCGAGCGCGTCCTCGTTAGGGAAAACGAACGTGCCCTCACCCTCCACAAGGGGGAGATCAAGGCTGTCCTGCTGCCGGGCGAACATTGGCTCGCCAACCGGCGCGGCAGCCTTGAAGTGTCCCGGCACGATCTGAAGAACCCGGAATTCGTTTCGGCATACGAGAAGGCGTTGTTCGACAAGCTCCCGGATGTGGCCGCGCGTCATTTCACCGTCGTTCGCACCGCGCGCACGGAGGTTGCCGTCATCGAGCGTGACGGCAACCTGCACGCCGTTCTGGCGCCGGATCGCAAGCTGGTGCTGTGGACGGATGCCGGTCCGTGGAAGGTGACGCTGATCGACACGTCAGTCGATCTCGCCATCGATACGGCGGTCATGCGCCGGCTCGGCCAGGCCCGGAAGGCGGAATTGATGTCCGTCCATCCGGTCGTCGATGGTCAGGCCGGACTGCTGTTCATCGACGGTGTCCTGGTCAGGACGCTGACGGCGGGCGTGCATGGCTTCTGGAACGTCGGACGCATGGTGCAGATCAAGGTCGTCGACCTCAAGCGCCAGTCGCTCGACGTTGCCGGGCAGGAAGTGCTGACCAAGGATCGCGTGACGATCCGCGTCAACATCGCCGCCGAATACCGGGTCGTCGATCCGGTCAAGGCAGTGAGCATGGTGAAGGACTTCTCCGAAGCCCTCTACCGCGCCCTGCAGTATGCCTTCCGCAAGACGCTTGGCGCGCTGACACTCGATCAGATCCTCGAAAAGAAGGTGACGATCGACGAAGAAGCGGCAGCCAAGGTCCGCGCCGATATGGCCGAGATCGGGGTGGAGGTCAGCGATATCGCCCTCAAGGATGTCATCCTGCCGGGCGAGATGCGCGAGATCCTCAACCAGGTGGTGTCGGCCGAAAAGCAGGCCGAAGCCAACATCATCCGCCGCCGCGAGGAGACGAACGCCACGCGCTCCCTCCTCAACACGGCCAGGGTGATGGCGGAAAACCCGGTGATGCTGCGGTTGAAGGAGCTCGAGGCTCTGGAAACCATCGCCGGCAAGGTCGAGCGGCTGACCGTCCACAACGGAACGGGCGGGCTGCTGAACGACATCGTCAAGCTGCGCGAAAGCTAGACTGACGCTACGTCAACGGGAAGGGCCGCCGGCTTGTCAGGCGGCCCTTCTTGCGTTTCCTAGGCACCCTACCCATCTGCGCCCGGCGTATCAGGCCTTTTCCTGCCGGGAAAAACCGATTAGACAGCGCCCAAACAAGATGCGGACAGATTCCGCCCGCAACCGAAGGAAAAGCCCTTGTCCACCACGTTCGACAAAGTCGCCAAGATCATTGCCGACACCAGCGAGATCGATATCGACACCATCACACCAGAGAGCCACACGATCGACGATCTCGGCATCGACAGCCTCGACTTCCTCGACATCGTCTTCGCCATCGACAAGGAATTCGGCATCAAGGTACCGCTGGAAAAGTGGACCCAGGAGGTCAATGACGGCAAGGCTTCGACCGACGATTACTTTGTCATGAAGAACCTGTGCGCCAAGATCGACGCACTGGTCGCCGCCAAGACCGCCTGACGTCAGTTGAGCGCACGATCTTGACGCGCTCTGCCGCCTGACCCACAAAGCCGCCCATGAGCAGCCCCCGCGACGTCGTCATCACTGGTATCGGCCTTGTCTCCTCTCTGGGGGAAGGTCCGGACGCCCATTGGCAGAAGCTCGCGCAGCCGGGCCTGCAGCCGGTGCTCGAAGCGGCGCGCTTTGCACCCTATACCGTCCATCCTCTGCCTGAGATCGACTGGAACCTGCAGATCGCCAAGCGCGGCGATCAGCGCCAGATGGAAACCTGGCAGAGGCTCGGCACCTATGCCGCCGGCCTTGCACTGGACGACGCCGGCATCAAGGGCAATGACGAACTCTGCGCGACCATGGATATGGTTGTGGCCGCAGGCGGTGGCGAGCGCGACGAGGCGGTCGATGCCGCCATTCTCGCCGCTTCGGAAAGCCGCAATGACCGCGATGTGCTGCTCAACGAGAAATTGACCACCGAATTGCGGCCGACACTGTTCCTGGCCCAGCTGTCCAACCTGCTCGCCGGCAACATCTCCATCGTCCACAAGGTCACCGGCTCGTCCAGAACCTTCATGGGCGAGGAAGGTGCCGGCGTCGCCGCCGTCGAGACGGCGGCCGCGCGCATCCGCTCGGGCCAGTCGACGCACATCCTGGTCGGCGGTGCCTTCCAGACCGAACATTCCGACATGCTGCTCGGTTATGAGCTTGCCGGCTATTTGCATCGCGGCCCGTGGAAGCCGGTCTGGCAAAGACAGGGCGCCGAGGGCGGCGGCGTTGTGACCGGATCCGGCGGCGCCTTCCTGGTGCTGGAGCAACGCGAACACGCGACAGACCGGGGTCGGAAAATCTATGCCGAGCTTGGACCGGTCGTCTCCGGCCGCGCCAGGCGGCCACGGGGAGAGCTCGACGCCGAGATCGCCGCACTGCTCAAGCAGGTTGCATCGCCGAACGGCAAATTGCTGGCCCTGTCGGGCGCATCGGGTGCCCACACTGCAACATCAGCCGAAAAAGCCGCACTCGATGCCAATCCGGCAATCGCCGCGCGCGGCTTCTCGACGCTGACCGGACACATGAAGGAAGCGCAGTTTCCCTTCGCCGTGGCGCTGGCGGCACTCGCCGTCGACCGCAAGGCCGCCTACCCTGTTTTTGATGCCGCAGCCGAGACGCCGTTCGAAGGCGTTCCCGCAGCCGTCCTTGCAACGGCGATCGGCTATCACCAATTCGAAGGCATGGCGCTGGTCAACGCCGCCTAAGGCGACGCTGCACGGTCCATGTTGCAACGATAAAAGGTCGAGGGCTACCGGATGGCCAATCTGAACGATCACATGGGCAGGCCGATCGTCGCCGTCACCGGCATCGGCGTTGTCACCTCGCTTGGCGTGGGCAAGGCCGACAATTGGGCGGCGCTGACCTCGGGCAAGTCGGGTATTCACCCGATCACTCGCTTTCCCATCGATCAACTGAACACCCGCATCTCCGGCATGGTCGATTTCCTGCCGTCGAGTTCGAAAGGTGCCAGCCCACTCACCTATGAGCTGGCCGAGCTTGCGGGCTTCGAAGCGGTGACCGAAGCCGGTCTTGATTCCAGCAATTTCGGCGGACCGCTCTTCCTCGCATCGCCGCCGGTCGAACTCGACTGGGCCGAGCGCTTCTCGCTCTACAATTCTGACAAGGACAAGGATGACACCGCCGCCGAAAGACTGCTTCGGGTCGCGCGTAGCTTGAAAGAGCTGGATATTTTCGAGACCACCCAGTTCGGTTCGATCGCCGACCGCCTTGCCGACCGTCTTGGCACACGCGGTCTGCCGATCACGCTGTCGACGGCTTGTGCTTCAGGTGCCACCGCGATCCAACTCGGTGTCGAGGCGATCCGACGCGGCGAATGCGACCGGGCACTATCGATCGGCGCGGACGGCTCTGCCACCGCCGAGGCATTGATCCGTTTCTCATTGCTTTCGGCGCTCTCCACGCACAACGACATTCCCGAAAAGGCATCGAAGCCCTTCTCCAGGGATCGCGACGGCTTCGTGTTGGCTGAGGGATCCGGGGCGCTGGTGTTGGAATCGCTTGAAGCGGCATTGGCTCGCGGCGCGACTATTCTCGGCGTCCTGGGCGGTTGCGGCGAGAAGGCCGACGACTTCCACCGCACCCGCTCGAAGCCGGACGCTTCGCCGGCCATCGCCGCGGTTCGCGCCGCCCTCGCCGATGCCGGCCTGAGTGAAGACGAGATCGACTATGTCAACGCCCACGGCACGTCGACTCCGGAGAACGACAAGATGGAACATCTGGCGCTGTCGACCGTGTTCGGCGAACGGATCGGCTCGATGCCGGTTTCGTCGAACAAGTCGATGATTGGCCACACGCTGTCGGCGGCAGGCGCGGTCGAGGCGGCGTTCTCGCTGATGACGATGCGCGAAAGCGTCATTCCACCGACCATCAACTATGACAATCCCGACCCCGCGATCGTGCTCGACGTGGTGCCGAACAAGAAGCGTAATGCCGAGGTTCGCACCGTTCTGTCGAACTCCTTCGGTTTCGGCGGCCAGAACACTTGCCTTGTCATGGCGCGGGAACCGGTCTAAGCGACCTTTTTCAGCCAGACTGAACCGACAGGCCCCATGCGCGCATTGCAACTTATCGAGGACCGCCGTCTTGAGACGGTGGACCTGCCGCCTCCCCCACCGCCAGCACTCGGCGAAGTCACGCTGCGCGTCAAGGCGGTGGCGCTGAACCACATCGACGTCTGGGGCTGGCGCGGCATGGCCTTCGCCAAGCGCAAGCTGCCGCTGGTCGTCGGCGCCGAAGCCTCCGGCGAGGTCGAGGCGGTCGGCCCCGGCGTTTCCAGCCTGCTGCCCGGACAATTGGTGTCGATCTACGGCGCGCGCACCTGCGGCCTTTGCCGCGCCTGCCGCGAAGGCCGCGACAATCTCTGCGAACATGTTTCGGGCGTTCACGGCTTCCATCTCGACGGCTTCGCGCAGGAAAAGATCAACCTGCCGGCCCGCCTGCTGGTTCCTGCCCCGCCCGGCGTGACCGACATCGGTGCGGCGGTGGCGCCCGTTACCTTCGGCACGGTCGAGCATATGCTGTTCGACAACGCCAGGCTGCAGCCCGGCGAGACCATTCTCATCCATGCCGGCGGATCCGGCATCGGCTCGGCGGCCATCCAGCTGGCCAAGCGAATGGGCTGCACCATCATCACCACGGTCGGCTCGAACGACAAGATCGACAAGGCCAAGGCGCTCGGCGCCGACCATGTCATCAACTATCGCGACGACCGTTTCGAGGGCGTCGTGCGCAAGCTGACCAAGAAGAAGGGCGTCGACGTCGTGTTCGAACATGTCGGCGCCGACACTTTTGCCGCTTCCATGCTGTGCCTGAAGCGTGGCGGCCGCCTGGTGACCTGCGGTTCGACTTCCGGCGTGTCGACGCAGATCAACCTGATGCAGTTGTTCCAGCAGCAATTGAAGCTGCTCGGCTCCTTCGGCTGCCGCATGGAGAACATGGCCAACGCCATGCAGAAAATGGCGGCGGGACAGGTCGCCCCGGTCATCGACACCGAAGTCGACTTCGACGGTATCGATGCCGCGCTGAAGCGCATGGAAGGCCGCGACGTGTTTGGCAAGATCATCCTGCGCGTCGGCTAGAGCCTTGACCTCTGTGTTCAAGAAGTTCCGCCGGGATCTCAAATTTCGCTACGGCAGGCAGCTGCGCCAGTTGAACTACTGGCTGGTGGCGCGCGCGGCTATGATGATCATCTCGGTCCTGCGTCTGCTGCCGGCCGACAGTGCGCTGAACTTTGCCGACCGCGTCGCACGCCGCGTTGGCCCCTGGGTGGGACGCCATCAGGTCGCTGTCGACAATCTGCGCAAGGCCTATCCGGAAAAGGGCGAGGCCGAAATCCAGGTGATCGCCTCCGACATGTGGGGCAACATGGCCCGCCTTGCCGCCGAATACATCTTTCTCGACGCCCTGTTCGACTACGATCCCGCGGCCAGCAAGCCCGGCCGCGTCGAGGTCAAGGGGATAGAGCATTTCGTCGAGATCGCGGGCGAACGGAAGCCGCATATCGTCTTCACCGGCCATCTCGGCAATTTCGAACTCTTGCCGGTGGCGGCGGCGACCTTCGGCATGAACATCACGGCGCTGTTTCGCCCGCCCAACAATCCCTATCTCGCCGACTACATCCTGTCGACGCGCCGCTCGACCATGGGTTCATTGCTGCCGTCGATGGCCGGCGCTTCATTCGCGCTGGCAGGAGTGCTTGAAAATGGCGGCAACATCGGCATCCTTGTCGACCAGAAATTCTCCAATGGACTGGATACGACATTCTTCGGCCGGCCCTGCCAGAGCAATCGGGTGCTGGCCACCCTTGCCCGTCACTATGACTGCGACGTTTACCCGGCGCGCTGCGTCAGGCTGCCAGGCAATCGCTTCCGGCTCGAGATCGAGGACAAGTTGACATTGCCGCGCACCACTGACGGCAGCGTCGATGTCCACGCCACCACCCAGTGTCTCAACGACGTGGTCGAACGCTGGGTACGCGAAGATCCCGGCCAGTGGATGTGGTTCCACAAAAGGTGGGAGATCGGCGGTGGGCGGAGAAAGCGGCCCCATCAGGCAAAGGCGCCCATTGCCAGCGCTTGAGTTCGTTCCTCGGCGAGCGCTGATTTGATCACTGCCCGCTATTGATGGGCCATCAATAACCAGCGCCTTGGAACAGACAAAACCTTCGCCGAGTGCTGTCGCTACCGGCAGAAAGTCCCACACCGAAGTCCAAGCACGGTAACGAAAATTCGAACTGCTTTGTAATGCTGCCGGTGCGCGGCAAGGGACAGTCGTATCCCGCTCGTTGCCAGGCAGGCAGCGGTCCACCGCCTCACGGGGCTGATTGTGCGCAAAAGCCGCAAGGACGCGCCTCGCGGCTTTTGCAATCGATTTTTCTGTCAGACCAGGAAAGGCCCGCCAAGGCTATAGAAGCGGCAACGGCAGGATAAAATTGGGCCGGTAGGTGTCCATCGTGGCGCCATTGCGGTCTTCCTCGAGCAGGGTGTTCGAACCGAAACTCGCCCGCAGGCCGATCAGGTATTTGTGGATGTTCAGATCGGTGCTCGCAACCGACACGTGATCCAGCTGATAGCGTCCAAACACCGAGAACGGCGTGCCGGAGAACCGGTAGTTGGCCTGCAGCGCCGCGGTGACGGTATTCACGTGTTCGCCACTAAAAGAAATCGTAGAATAGCCAAGCTCGCCGTCGAAGCGAAGATTGTCCTGGGCGAAATAGCGCACCACGGCGCGGCCTCCCCAGTTGTCCAGATGCTCCGACTCTCCATTGGCCCGCAATTGACCATAGTAAATCTGGCCATAGACGGTCACGTTGCCGAAATAGGCCTGGGCTTCGGGACCGACTGTGAAATTGTAGATCTTCGGGCCGCCAATGTCCCCGCCGTAGCGCGTGAACGTCGCAAATCCGCCAAGCGCATAACTACTCGGGTCGCGCCAGTAGCCGTGGATGGCGCCGCCATAGCCATAAATGTTGCTGCCCTCGACCCAAAGCGAATCGATGCTCGCGTCGGTTTGGATGTTCCAGCGCGCGTCGATCGGGAAATTGACCCGACCGGCACCGCCTGCTGTCGTCGCCGAGAGATGTCCACCATCTGCCGACAGATACAATCCGCCAAGATAAGCTTCGACATAGCCGGAAATATGCGGCTGTGCGAGTTCCTGATCCATGACAATTGGCTCAACCGCATCGGCGGCGATGGCCGAAGTAGCGGTGACGGCAATCGCCGCCCCAAGAAGAAGTCTGTACATCAAAGCCCCTCGCAAGTTATCTGCTTGAAAGCTAACATAATCGCGTTTTGGCAGAAACCATTCGCCGGGCCCAAGTGACGCAACGACACCGTTTCCCAAGCCAATGCGCTATTCCTGCAACATTTTTCAGCAAAGCGCCCGAGATACAGGCAATTGCAATCGATCCCACCGCAAAACCGCGGTGGGATCAACAGCCGGTCGGAGCTCTAGTTGGTGACGACAATCCGCGTGTTGCCGAACCCCACTTCCCGCACCATCGAATAGAAGGTTGCGGCATTGGCCGTGTGCAGCCGCACGCAACCATGCGACGCCGGGCGGCCGAGCTGCCTGACGGCGCCGGTTCCGTGGATGGCATAGCCGCCATGGAAGAACACGGAATAGGGCATCGGCGACATATGATATTTGCGCGAATACCACATCCGGGCCGTGCGCTGCGGCCGATAGGTACCGCGCGGCGTGAAATAGCCGGAACGCGCGGTGGAGACACTCCACCGGTAAACCGACAGGCCATATCTGACCGTCATCGTCTGCGACGACACGTCTATGTTTGCAACGAGGCTGGCTGCCCAGCCCTGCCCCGAAGCACCGAACAGCATCGCGACAAACACCGCCGCCATGAGAACTGTCTTTTTCATGCGATCAAACCCCTTTGATTGCCCCTTACTTGCCTGCCATCACGTTGTTTTTCATCTTTTTAATGGCAGGTGAATGAGGTAACACACACTCCTTGACCAATTCGCCAATCCAAAGCAGCGAATTTGAACGATTTCCCGCGATAGTTGCCGCAACGACACGCCGCACGGGCTTGATCACCGGTGGGCTTGCAAAACCGCTGATATCGCTGCTCAACTCCGTGCATGAACGAGCGACTCCTCCAGGCAATCGATGACAGGCGCGACGACGTCGTCGCGCTGACCGCCGAGCTGATCCGTTTTCCGACCATCAATCCACCCGGCGAGGCCTACCGGCCATGCGCCGAATATCTCGGCGCGCGGCTGAAGAAGAGCGGTTTCGAGACCGAATTCATCCGCGCCGAAGGCACCCCCGGCGATACCGACCGCTACCCGCGCGTCAATGTCGTTGCCCGTTTCGACGGCAGGTCGCCCGGCGCCTGCGTCCACTTCAACTCGCATATCGACGTGGTCGAAGCCGGTGACGGCTGGACCGTCGATCCCTTTGCCGGCATCGTCAGGGACGGCAAGGTCTATGGCCGCGGCGCCTGTGATATGAAGGGCGGCCTTGCCGCCTCGATCATCGCCGCGGAAGCCTTCATCGAAGTGTTTCCAGACTTTCCCGGCGCGATCGAAATATCCGGCACCGTCGACGAGGAGTCCGGCGGTTTTGGCGGCGTCGCCCATCTGGCCAGGCTCGGTTATTTCTCAAAACCCAGGGTCGACCACGTCATCATTCCCGAGCCGCTGAACAAGGACCGCATCTGCCTCGGTCATCGTGGCGTCTGGTGGGCGGAGATCGAGACCAAGGGCGAGATCGCGCATGGCTCGATGCCGTTTCTCGGTGACAATGCGGTGCGCCATATGGGTGCAGTGCTCAGGGCATTCGAGGACGAGCTGTTCCCCGCGCTCGACCGCAAGATGACGCGCATGCCGGTCGTGCCCGAAGGAGCAAAACGCTCGACCATGAACATCAATTCGATCCATGGCGGCCAGACCGAGGACTTCCGGCCCGGCTTGCCCTCGCCCAACGTGCCCGATTCCTGCCGGCTGACCATCGACCGCCGCTTCCTGCTCGAGGAAGATCTCGACACCGTCAAAGGTGAAGTCATCGGCATTCTCGACCGGTTGAAGCGCGAGCGGACAAAATTCGACTATGAAATCCGCGACCTGATGGAAGTGCTGCCGCTGATGACCGAGCGCGACGCGCCGGTGGTCAAGGCGGTTGCGCAAGGCATCATGGCGATCTTCGACCGCGAACCCGACTACGTCATTTCGCCGGGCACCTACGACCAGAAGCACATTGCCCGCATCGGCCATATCTATGATTGCATCGCCTATGGCCCTGGCATTCTCGACCTTGCCCACCGGCCGGACGAATGGGTCGGGGTATCGGACATGGTGGAATCGGCCAAGGTGATGGCGATCGGGCTCAACGTGCTGCTGCGCGGCACAGCCACGGGATAAGGCGCGCATCGCGACAAGCTTCGACCTGTCGATGAGGCCGCCAGGACAAAAACATTCCCGGCCACGCCAACGGGCAGAACGAAACGCAATTTACTCCGTGGCGAAATCACGCTTCTATCGCCCGGGTTTGAGCACCTGTCTGAAACGCATGGGGAGTTGCACGATGAGATTGTGGAAAACCATCCTGGCCGCTGCAGCGCTGTCACTGGCCGCCGGCACCTCCGTGTTTGCCGCGCGAACCGACCTGGTCATCGGCATTCCGCTCGAACCCCCACATCTCGACCCAACCGCCGGTGCCGCCGCGGCGATCGACGAGGTTCTCTACGCCAATGTGTTCGAGGGTCTGACACGCATCGGGCCGAATGGCGAGGTGCTGCCGGATCTGGCCGAAAGCTGGACCATTTCCGATGACGGCAAGGTCTATACTTTCAAGCTGCACACCGGCGTGAAATTCCACGACGGTACCGACTTCGATGCCAGCGACGTGAAATTCTCGCTGGACCGCGCCCGCGCCGACAATTCGGTCAATGCGCAAAAGGGCCTTTTCGCGGCCATCGACGCAGTCGACGTGGTCGACCCCGCAACGGTCAAGGTTACGCTGAAAAACCCGCAGGGCTCCTTCCTTTACAATATGGGCTGGGGCGACGCGGTGATCGTCGCGCCTGAATCGGCCGAGACCAACAAGGAAAAGCCTGTTGGCACCGGCCCGTTCAAATTCCAGAGCTGGGCCAAGGGATCGTCGATCACGCTGGTCAAATCGGACACTTACTGGGGTACGCCGGCGTCCCTCGACAAGGCCGAATTCCGCATCGTGCCCGATGCCGCGGCCTATGTGCCGGCGCTGCTTTCCGGCGACATCCAGGCCTTTCCCTTCTTTGATCCCGACAGCGTCGCGCAGGTCAAGGACGACCCGCGCTTCAAGGTTGTGATCGGCGCGACCGAGGGTGAAACCATCCTGTCGATCAACAACAAAAAGCCGCCTTTCGACAAGTTGCAAGTCAGGCAGGCGATCTCCTATGCGCTTGACCGCAAGGCGATCATCGACGGCGCCTCGGCCGGTCTCGGCGTGCCGATCGGCTCGCACATGTCACCAGCCAACAAGGACTATGTCGACCTCACCGGCCGCTATCCGCATGATGTCGCCAAGGCCAAGGAATTGCTGAAGGAGGCGGGCCTGGAGAACGGCTTCAAGGCGACACTAAAGCTGCCGCCGCCGTCCTATGCACGGCTTGGCGGCGAGATCATCGCCTCGCAACTTCGCGACGTCGGTATCGACCTGGAAATCATTCCGGTCGAATGGGCACAGTGGCTGGATCAGGTGTTCACCAAGAAGGATTACGACCTGACCATCGTCTCCCACACCGAACCCAACGACATCGATATCTACTCGCGCAAGGATTATTACTTCAATTACGACAACCCCGCCTTCAACAAGGTGATCGCCGATCTCGGTGTCACCTCCGACGAAGCCAAGCGCAAGGAATTGCTGGGGCAGGCGCAGAAGATCCTGGCCGACGATGCAGTGGTCGGCTTTCTCTACGAACTGCCCAAGGTCGGCGTCTGGGACGCCAAGCTGCAAGGGCTCTGGGAAAACGCTCCGATCCAGGCCAATGATCTGACCAAGGTGAAGTGGAGCGAGTGAGGCTGTTGGCCAACAGGCGAAACCTGCATTCCGTCGCACTGGGCAAAACAGCGGTCCCCCACCTTCCATGACCGCCTACCTCCTCAAGCGCCTCGCCATCGCCATCGCCACGCTGGTGCTGGCTTCGATGGTGGTGTTCGCCGTCCTGGAGATACTGCCCGGCGACCCGGCGCGGCTGATGCTGGGCATGAACGCCAGTGCCGACCAGGTCGAATTGCTGCGCAACCAGATGGGCCTCAACGCGCCACTGGCTTGGCGCTATTTGCACTGGGCCGGCGGCCTGCTCAGTCTCGATTTCGGCCGCTCCTACACCTATTCGGTGCCGGTCATCGATCTGGTGCGCGAGCGGCTGGCCGTCTCGCTGCCGCTGGCGCTGATCGCGCTTGCGCTCTCCACCATCATCGCGATTCCCGTCGGCCTGTTTTCCGCCAGCCGGCGTGGACGGGCCGGTGATACGATTTCCATGGGCGCCGCACAGCTTGGCGTCGCCGTGCCCAATTTCTGGTTCGCTCTGATGCTGATCTATGTCTTCGCCGTCTGGCTGCGGCTGGTCCCTGCCGGCGGCTTTCCCGGCTGGAGTGCCGGCATCTGGCCAGCCTTGAAATCGCTGCTGCTGCCGGCGGTCGCGCTTGCCTTGCCGCAAGCCGCGATCCTGGCGCGCGTCACCCGCTCGGCGCTGATCGAGGTCCTGAACGAAGACTATATCCGCACCGCCCGCGCCAAAGGCCTACCCTATCGCGCCGTGCTGTGGCGGCATGCACTGCGCAACGCCATGATTCCGGTGCTGACCATTCTGGGCCTGCAGTTCGCCTTCCTGCTTGCCGGCACCATCATCATCGAGAATGTCTTTTACCTGCCCGGCCTCGGCCGGCTGGTGTTCCAGGCGATCACCCAGCGCGACCTGATCGTCGTCGAAAGCGTCGTCATGCTGCTGGTCGCGGCCGTCATAGCCGTCAACCTCCTCGTCGACCTTTCCTATGCGGTCGTCGATCCGCGCCTGAGAAGCCGGCAATGACCCTGCACATCGACATGTCAGAAGAGACGTTCGGCAGCATCCTGGCCAAGGCCTTCAGGAACACCGCCTTCGTTGCCGGTTTCGCCATCACCTTGCTGATCCTGGCAATGGCGGTAGTCTCCTATGCCTGGACGCCCTACGACGTCACGAAACTGGTGATATCGGACAAGACGCAGGCACCCTCGCTGGCGCACTGGTTCGGCACCGACCATTTCGGCCGCGATATCCTGTCGATGGTCATGGTCGGCGCCCGCAACTCGATTGCCGTGGCACTCGTCGCGGTCGGCATCGGCATGGGGGTCGGCGTGCCGCTCGGCGCCTTTGCCGCGGCACGCGGCGGTCTCGTCGACGAGGCGCTGATGCGACTGAACGATCTCGTCTTCGCCTTCCCTGCTCTGCTGTCGGCGATCATGATCACCGCCATCTTCGGGCCAGGCGCCATCAACGCCATCATCGCCATCGGCATCTTCAACATCCCGGTCTTTGCACGTGTCGCCCGCGCCGGCGCGCTGGCGATCTGGCCGCGCGAGTTCATTCTTGCCGCGCGTGCCGCGGGAAAAAGCAGCACGCAGATATCCATCGAACATGTGCTGCCCAACATTGCCACCCTGCTTCTGGTGCAAGGCACCATCCAGTTCGCGCTGGGCATCCTGGCCGAGGCCGGGCTTTCCTATCTGGGCCTCGGCGCGCAGCCGCCAATGCCGAGCTGGGGCCGCATGCTGTTCGACGCGCAGACCCGCATGGTGGTAGCGCCATGGATGGCGATCTTTCCCGGCATGGCGATCGTTGTCGCCGTGCTGGGGCTGAACCTCCTGGGCGACGGCATCGCCGACATCCTCGATCCGAAATCGCGGCGGCAGCGATGAGCCTGCTCGACATCGAGAACCTGTCGCTGACCATCGGCGACACGCCGATCCTCAAGGGTATGGAGCTTTCCGTCGCGCCCGGTGAGGTGATGGGGCTGGTCGGCGAATCCGGTTCGGGCAAGTCGATGACCGCACTGACGGTGATGCGGCTTCTGCCCCATGCCGCGCGCGCCACCGGGCGCGTCACATTCGACGGCATCGACATCCTCGCGGCAACCGAGGACCAGATGTGCGCGCTGCGCGGCGACGACATCGGCATGGTGTTCCAGGAGCCGATGACGGCGCTCAATCCGGTCAAGACCATCGGCGAACAGGTTGCCGAAGGCATACGCTGGCACACCAAGGCCAGCCGTGCCGAGGCCGAAGACCGGGCGCGAAAAATGCTCGACCGTGTCGGCCTGCCCGAAGCGAAATTCCCGATGTCGCGCTATCCGCACGAACTGTCGGGCGGCCAGCGCCAGCGCGTTGTCATCGCCATCGCCTGCGCGCTGAAGCCGAAGCTGTTGATCGCCGACGAACCGACGACGGCGCTCGACGTGGTGCTGCAGGCACAGATCCTCGACCTCCTGCGCGACCTCGTCTCGGAGAGCCGCATGGGCCTGCTCTTGATCTCGCACGACCTCGCCGTGGTGACCGAGATGGCCGACCGCATCACCATCCTGCGCCGCGGCGAGGTGATGGAGGCCGGAGACACGGCACGCACGCTGTCCGAACAGCTCCACCCCTACACGCGCCAACTGGCCCAGGCCTCGATGCACGTGCCGGCGCGCGCTAGGCCGCACGGCATCGAGACGGGCCGACCTTTGCTTCAGGTCGAGGGCGTGACCCGCGACTATCCCGGCCGGCGTACCTCGCTGTTCAAGCGCGCGCCTGGTATCCGCGCTGTCGACGACGTCTCGCTGTCGATGGCCCCGGGTCAATCGGTGGCGCTGGTCGGCCGCTCCGGCTGCGGCAAGTCAACGCTCGCCCGCATGATCCTGGCGCTGGATCGGCCGACATCGGGCACGATCTCGTTTCGTGGCGAGACTATCACCGGCAAGAGCGAAGCCGAGCTGAAGCCGGCGCGACGCGACATGCAGGTCGTTTTTCAAGATCCCTACGGATCCTTCGACCCGCGCCAGAAGGTAGAAAAACTGGTCGCCGAACCCCTGCATGTGCTGAAGAAAAAGCCGACGCGCGCCGAGCGCCGCGAGATGGTGGCGCATGCCCTGCACGAAGTCGGCCTCGACCAGCGCGACATGGACAAATACCCGCACGAATTTTCAGGCGGCCAGCGTCAGCGCCTATCGATCGCCCGCGCCATCATCACCCGCCCCAAACTGGTCGTCGCCGACGAGCCGGTCTCGGCGCTCGACGTCTCGATCCGCGCCCAGATCCTCGATTTGTTCGCGGAGCTCAACCAGAAGCTCGGCATCGCCTATCTCTTCATCACCCACGACCTGACCGTCGCCCGCGCCATAACGGACGAGGTGCTGGTCATGCATGACGGTAAGATCGTCGAGCGCGGCAAGACAAACGAGGTGCTCGACCACCCGCAGTCAGAGGCGGCCAAGGCGCTTGTCACCGCCGCCCCTGATCTGCACCGGGCGATCGCTCGGCGGATGCAGGAGCAAGGGTGAGCCGCCGGGCAACCGGCCGTTCAGAGAGCGCTACTCCTCCGGCTTCACCACATCGACCGGGCTGATGTCGAGCAAGTCGAGCGTGCGGCGCAGCAGGCGCACCTCGCTCTCGGCCAGTTGTGAATCCGCCTTGGCGATGTCAGCCATATGCTGGGCCAATTGCTTGCGCCGTTCGATGTCGAGATCGCGGAACAGCGCGATGGCCTGCGAGCCGTTGGTCTCGTAACCGAACTCGTTGAGATATTCGATGACGCTGTCGATGCTGCTTTCCTGAATGCCGAAGGCGTCCTTGCAGATGCGCCGGAAGGCAACCATTTCGCTCTCGCTGACCGACCCGTCGGCCAGGATCATACGGAACAGCATCAGCAGTTCCGCCGACAGAACCGGATCGTCAGCCACCTTGCGCACGCCCGGGTCGCCGTCGAAGATCTGCCGTATCTGGTCCAGCAATGCGAATGCCATCAGGAGCCTCTTTCCGATTTAACCACACACAAATACAAATCCAAGCGCGATGCGCTTGGATAGAGGTAGCGCGGAATCGATCTTGCGCAAACAGGGCGGCCGTGGTCGAACGCCCGATATTTCAGCCGGCCGGACACGTCCATACATCAGATGATCGACCTTAGCATCCAGACCGTCGCCATGCTCGCTTTCGCCGCCTTTGCCGCGGGCTTTGTCGATTCGATCGCCGGCGGCGGCGGGCTGATCACGGTGCCGGCGCTGCTGCTTGCCGGCTTCACACCGGTCCAGGCGCTCGCCACCAACAAACTGCAAGGCATGTTCGGCTCGGGCTCGGCGACCATCCACTACGCATCGAAGGGTCATGTCGACCTGCGTCGGCAATTGCCGTCGGCGCTTTTGGCCCTTGTTGGTAGCGCCATCGGCGCCTTGCTGGCGACGATCGTGCCGGGTGACATTCTGCGGGCTGCCCTGCCCATCGTGCTGATCGCCATCGCGCTCTACTTCGCGTTCAAGCCCAACATGAACGATGTCGATCGCGCCGAACGCCTGTCGCCGTTCTTGTTCGGACTGATCCTGGTGCCCGTCATCGGCTTCTACGATGGTCTGTTCGGGCCAGGTGCAGGCTCCTTCTACATGTTGGCTTTCGTGGCACTTGCCGGCTACGGCGTGCTCAAGGCAACCGCGCATACCAAGCTGCTCAACTTCGCCTCCAACATCGGCGGCTTCATCGTCTTCGCGGCCTTCGGCGTCGTCTACTGGAAGATCGGCCTGATGATGGGCGTTGCCCAGTTCCTCGGCGCCCGAGTCGGCGCCAGCCTGGCCATGCGCATCGGCGCAAAACTGATCAAGCCGCTGCTGGTGATCGTGTGCCTCGCACTGGCGGTGAAGCTGCTGGCCGACCCCGCGAACCCGCTGCGGGCCTTGATTGGTGTGTGATCACGCGCCCTGATAGGATGCCGCTGTTCGAATCATGTTGGAGGAGCCACACATGAATCTTAGCGCACCTACCCAGATCGTTTTTATCATCTCCGTTGTTATCGCCATCATCGGCGTTCTCGCCGCGCTTGGCGTTCTCGCATTCATTCCACTCGCATCGGTGTGGATTGTTCTTATTGCTTTCATCGTGCTTGCCGGCGGCTGCCTGATGCGCGGCGCCTGACCATTTCCCTTGAAGTGGGGACGAGGAGCGCCCGGCCAAAAGCCGGGCGCTTTTGCTTCCGGCCCCGGGTCTGCTAGATTTGACTTGGCGCAAGGATGGTCGATGCAAGTCGAGATGCAACCCCAGCAAGAGCAGGACCGATCCGTCGCCGGACGGTTTGAGATGCGCCGGCGCCTGCCCGATCCTCGACTTCAGGGCATTGTCTCAGATATTTGCGGCTATCGCGAAATAGCGCCCGGCCATATGCGCAACGTGGAATACGCGTCGCTCACCGTACCGCTGGTCATCAGTTTCGCCGAACCCTTCGCCATCGGCCTCGGCAAGGCGCCCGGTGACAATGACCGCTTCGCCAGTTTCGCCGCCGGCCTCTATGCCGGACCGGTAGTGATCGAATCCTTCGGCGGCGCCTGCTGCGTACAGGTCAACTTCACGCCGCTTGGCGCACGCCGTTTCTTCCGCCTGCCGATGAGCGAACTGGCCGACAGCATGGTTGTCCTCGATGACGTGCTTGGCGCGCAAGGCTTGGCGCTGCGTGAACGGCTCGGCAACGCGCCGGACTGGGCGACGCGTTTCGACATGGCCGAAGCCTTCGTCACCGGTCGTCTCGAGAATGCCGCAGAAACGCCGCTCGAAATCGCCTGGGCCTATGACCGCGTCATCGCATCCGGCGGCCGGACCCGCATTGCATCGATCGCCGAAAGGCTGGGCTGGAGCCGCAAACATCTCGCCGGCAGTTTTTCCAACGCCATCGGCATTGGCCCCAAGACGCTGTCGCGCATCGTCCGCTTCAACCGCGCGCTCGGCCTGTCGAGGCAGCAAACCGTCGACTGGGCTGGCATCGCCGCCGATTGTGGCTATGCCGACCAGGCGCATCTGGTGCGCGAGTTCCGCGACCTTGCCGGCGAGACGCCGACCGCGCTCTCAGTCAGGTAACATTTCTTCAAGACGCTGGAACAGCCTTCGACCAGAGTGATGCATGTCGCCCAAAAGTGCGCAGCGGTTTTGGGACAACGACATGCACAAACAGGGTTCATCGACCAACCCGACTGAAGGAGTTCCCATGCCCACCACCACTGAAGCGCCCCGCCTCTACCCCGCTTTGCGCTACAAGAACGCGGCAAAAATGATCGACTGGCTGGGCGAGGCTTTCGGCTTCAGCGTTCGCGCCCGCTATGGCGAAGGCGATGTCGTGCACCATGCCGAACTGGTCTTCGGCTCCTCGATGATCATGCTGGGCACGGTGCGCGATGACGACTACGGCAAGATGGTCGGCGAACCCGGCTCAGGCGGCGGCAAGTCGATCTACATTGCCGTCGATGATGCCGATGCCGCCTATGCCAAGGCCAGGAAGGCCGGCGCCACGATCATCCAGGAATTGACCAACCGCGACTATGGCAGCCGCGAGTTCATCTGCCGCGACCCGGAAGGCAACGTCTGGTCGTTTGGCACCTACTGGCCGAAGGCGGGCGAAAAGGCCTGAGCCAGCCTGCGTCGCGAATTACCGAGCCAGCGCAAAGATCGCGTCACAGTCGAGATGGGTCTCCAACTCGGCTGCGACCTCGTCCAGCGCCCGCTCGACCTCGGCGCGGTAGTCGATGCCACCGCCCTTGATGCCGAGGCTTTCGAGGAATCTCCCGCGAAAGCGGTCGGCGCCAAACAGGCCATGCATATAGGTGCCGATCACCTTGCCATCGGCCGACACTGCCCCGTCATCGATACCGTTGATGACGGCGGAAGGCCGGAGCGTATCCGGCCCGGTGGTGCGGCCGAGATGGATTTCGTAGCCTTCGAGCGGTAGGTCGAACGGCACCGAGCGAGCGCTGACATTGCGCACCGTCTTTTCCGGTTCCATCACCGTTTCGACGTCGAGAAGGCCGAGCCCTTCGACCTCGGTGACGCTGCCTTCGATGCCGTCGGGATCGCGCACGATACGGCCGAGCATCTGGAAGCCGCCGCAAATGCCGACGACATGGCCACCGCGCTTCCGATGGGCAAGAAGGTCGCGATCCCAGCCGTTCTCGCGGAATTTCAGGAGATCGCCGATCGTCGACTTCGAGCCTGGAATGACCACCAGCCCGGCATCGGCGGGCAGCGACTTTCCCGGCGGCACGAACACCACCTCGACCTGCGGTTCGGCCTTGAGCGGGTCGAGATCGTCGAAATTGGCGATACGGCCAAGCACCGGCACGGCCACCTTCAATGCGCGCGCTTCGCCGGACGCCAGCCGTTCCAGCACCACCGAATCTTCCGAAGGCAGGCGTGCCGCCGCCTTCAGCCACGGAACGACGCCAAAACAGCGCCAGCCCGTGAATTTCTCGATCGACCTGATGCCGTCGTCGAACAGGGAAACGTCGCCGCGAAACTTGTTGATGAGGTAGCCGACGATCATGCGCCGGTCTTCTTCCGGCAAGATCAGATGCGTTCCGGCAACTGAGGCGATGACGCCGCCGCGATCGATGTCGCCGACCAGCACCACAGGCACATCGGCGCGCGTGGCAAAGCCCATATTGGCGATGTCGCGGCTGCGCAGGTTGATCTCGGCCGGCGAGCCGGCGCCCTCGACGATGACCAGATCGGCGCCCTCGCCGACCTTGCCCCAGGAGTCCAGAACGGCATCCATCAGCCGGCCCTTCATCGCTTGGTAGTCGCGCGCCCGCGCTTCGCCGAACACCTTGCCCTGCACGATGACCTGCGCGCCGACATCGGTCTGCGGCTTCAGCAGCACCGGGTTCATGTGGACCGAGGGTGCCACGCCGCAAGCGATCGCCTGCAGCCATTGCGCGCGGCCGATCTCGCCGCCACCAGCATTGTCGCCCGGAATATTGGCGACGGCGGCGTTGTTCGACATGTTCTGCGGCTTGAACGGCCGCACCTTCAGTCCACGCTTCCTGGCTGCGCGGCAGAGGCCGGCGACCAGCACCGTCTTGCCGACATCCGAACCCGTGCCTTGCAGCATGATCGCTTTGGCCATCAGCCCCTGCCCTGCGCCACGGTTCCGGTGATGTCGGATTTCTGCGCAAGCGGCCCGCCGCGCCAGATGTAGAGCGCCAGCAATGGGTCTTTGCCGGTGCGCATGGCGTGATTGACGTTGGACGCATGGTGGACGACCTCACCGGCCGTGCGCATGCAAAAGCCGCTCTCGCCCATGCGCCATTCGGTGCCGCCAGTCAGCGGAATGTAGATTTCCTCGGCAACGTGATGATGGTCGGGATAGACGATATCGGGCCCAAGGATCAGCAGGCCCGCGGCCACCTCGTCATTGGCGAAGTGGCCTCGCGTGCCGAACACCTCCAGCCAGCCGTAATTGTCGATGAACTCTTTTCCGAAATCCGCCTCGCCATAGGTCTGCCCCCAACGGAAATCATTCCGACGCTCGGCAAGCAGTTGCACCAGCGGCTTGGCATCCCGCGGCGCCAGCTCGGCGGAGCGATCGAGATGACGCAGGCAGGCAAGCGGACGTGGCTCCAGCGTGCGGGCCGGCATCTCCCAGCCGATCCGGGCCACGGCATCGCGCACCAGGGGGTGATCGACGGACGCAAGGTATGCGTGGAACTGTCCCAGCAGGTCATCGAATTTTGTCGTCACATTGTACTCCGGACATGCATTGGTGCACAGCCGCTCCGCGAAGGGTCGGGTTGCGCGGCGGCATCATTGGTCTAGATTGGTGCGCGCGCAAAGCCAAAAACGACAGGCCAACAGGTCGAAGATATCAGGGAGCACGCCATGGACGCCGCGGTCGATGCGAGCACCAGCCAGTTCGAACTCAACGAGGAGCAGCACGCCATCCAGGAGATGGCGCAGGCCTTCGCCGCCGACCGCGTCGCGCCGAACGCACTCGACTGGGACCGCAACAAGCATTTCCCGGCCGATGTGATCCGCGAGACCGGGCCGCTCGGCCTTGGCGGCATCTATATCAGGGACGACGTCGGCGGCTCGGCACTTGGCCGGCTCGACGCCGTGCTGATCTTCGAGGCGTTGTCGCATGCCGATCCGGCCTTTTCGTCGTTCATCTCGATCCACAACATGGTGGCCTCGATGATCGACCGTTTCGGCAATGACGAACAGCGCCAGCGCTTCCTGCCGAAGCTCACTTCGATGGAATGGCTGGCGAGCTACTGCCTGACCGAGCCCGGCTCCGGTTCCGATGCCGCGGCGCTGAAAACGCGTGCGGTGAAGAGCGGCGGCGACTATGTTCTCAACGGCACCAAGCAGTTCATCTCAGGTGCCGGCGACAGCGATGTCTACGCCGTCATGGTGCGCACAGGCGCCGAGGGGCCGAAAGGCATTTCCACCGTCATCGTGCCGAAAGACGCACCAGGCCTCTCCTTCGGCGCCAACGAACACAAGATGGGCTGGCACATGCAGTCGACCCGCCAGGTCATTTTCGAGGACTGCAAGGTGCCGGCGGAGAACCTTTTGTCGGGCGAAGGCGCTGGTTTCGGCATTGCCATGGCCGGGCTCGACGGCGGACGGCTGAACATCGCCGCCTGTTCGCTGGGCGGCGCACAATCGGCGCTCGACAAGGCGCTTTCCTACACCGCCGAGCGCAAGGCCTTCGGCTCGAAGATCAACCAGTTCCAGGCGCTGCAGTTCAGGCTGGCCGACATGGAGACCGAGCTGCAGGCGGCGCGCATCTTCCTCTATGCCGCCGCCTCCAAGCTCGACCGCAAGGCGCCGGATGCCGGCAAATGGTCGGCGATGGCCAAGCGCTTCGTCACCGATACCGGCTTCACCGTCGCCAACGATGCGCTGCAGCTGCTCGGCGGTTACGGCTACCTGCACGACTACGGCATCGAGAAGCTGGTGCGGGACCTGCGGGTGCACCAGATCCTCGAAGGCACCAACGAGATCATGCGCGTCATCATCGCACGCGCGCTGATTGGCCGTTGAGATCACCAAAGTTCGGAGAGAGACAATGATGACGATCGCCTTCATCGGCCTCGGTAACATGGGCAATCCGATGGCCGCCAATCTGGTCAAGGCGGGGCATGCGGTGAACGGCTTCGACCTCGTGCCGGAGAACCTCACCGTCGCCAAAGAACATGGCGTGACGATCATGGCGAATGCACCTGCCGCGGTGAAGGATGCCGACGTGGTGATCACCATGCTGCCTGCGGGCAAACATGTGCTGTCGGTCTATGAGGACATCGCGCCCAAGGCGAAAAAGGGCGCGTTGTTCATCGATTCCTCGACCATCGACGTCGAATCGGCGCGCAAGGCGCACGCCATTGCCGCCAAACACGGCCTGCTGTCCATTGATGCGCCCGTCTCGGGCGGCACCGGCGGTGCCGCGGCCGGCACGCTGACCTTCATGGCCGGAGGCTCCGACGATGCCTTCGCCGTTGCCGAGCCGGTCCTGAAACCGATGGCCGGCCGCATCGTGCATTGCGGCGGCGACGGCGCCGGACAGGCGGCAAAGATCTGCAACAACATGATCCTCGGCATTTCGATGATCGGCGTCGCCGAAGCCTTCGTGCTGGCGGAAAAGCTCGGTCTGTCAAACCAGGCGCTGTTCGACGTCGCCTCGACCTCGTCGGGCCAATGCTGGTCCTTGACCACCTATTGCCCGGTGCCCGGCCCGGTGCCGACTTCGCCCGCAAACAGGGACTACAACCCAGGATTTGCAGCGGCACTAATGCTGAAAGACCTGAGATTGTCCCAGGAAGCCGCGCAAAGTGCCGGTGCTGTGACGCCACTTGGCGCCGAGGCAGCCCAGCTCTATGCCTTGTTCAACGCCCAGGGACATGGCGGCACGGATTTCTCCGGCATAATTAATTTTCTCAGGGGTAACCCAGCGTAACCAACGGATTTGGCGGACTTTTTCCGATTTTCTTCGGCAGAAAAAATGCAAATTTAGATTTGCTTAAGCTCTCGATAACTCTGCGGTAACGATGTCCCTATAAAACGGATTGCGAGGCGGACATATCGCATCCGCCCGGCGCTCCGGATCAGGTCTCGCGTACCGGAGCCCGTAAGTTTCGCAAAGTGTTTGAGTAGCGAAGCGCCATGCGTATCTGGCAAAGCCGCGTTCCCGATGGAGCGCGGTTTTTGCGTTTTGCCCTTCAGCGCGTTTCGAGGCATCGACCGCCCGGATCGTACTCCGGGATGCCTCACATGCGCCCGCGGGCGCCTTCCGGATCATAGGGTGAGTCGGCGACCACCTTCGCCGCGCGGCGCTCGCCACAAAGCCATCCGAACTGTCAGCTGTCGCATCGCGTATAGGCCGCGATCTTGCGCTTTGCCCTGCTATATTCCGATTGCAGCATTCGGGATCGGGACATGATCTTCGTTGATCAGCACGATCGGCGCATCGGCTCCCTCGACCCTGACGACCAGCAGGCGCAGGCTCCACGTCCCGGCCGTTCGGACAGCGGTCGAGTAGGCGGTGCCCTTGCCCTTGGCGCCATGGACCGGAATGCCGAACTGGGCGTCACCAGCCCCATTCGCATTGACATTGAGATGGCCACCGACCCAGAAACTGTCGGCCAGATCATCACCGAGGGCGGCCTTGACGCGGTCGTCGGCGCGAAGTCTGTCCATCGTTATGTGGTAGGCATCGCTGCCTTTCAGGACGTAGGGAATGCTGCCGACCATCGTCGCGCAGCCGCCGATCCCGACAACCCAGACGACAAGGCCGGCGATTGCCCAGTTGCGTTGCGTCTTGCGAAACTGCTCTGCGTCGCGCCAGGCGCGGTTCTGCCAGGCCCAGCGGCTGCCGCGCGCACCCAGCACGATGATCATGATGATGTTGACGACAGGAATCAGCGCCAGCAGCGCGACGAAGGTGCTGTTGCCGATGCCCCAGATCCAGTTGAGGAAGAAGGCGCCCCAGTTCCAGCGGTCGAGTTCGGCTGGAATTTCAGCCGGCTGGTTGAGCGGTTGTCCGGCCATCGTGTCCCCCATCGGTAACTGCACCGACTGGTTCTAGCGCATGTGCTCCTCGATGCGCAAAATCAAAGTTCTGCAACCCCGGTCAGGTCTTGTCGGACAGCCGGCGAAAATTCGCTTTCACGGCACGGCTTGCCGGCTTCAGCGCGGCGCTGATCGAGCGCTCCGCGGCGACACCGTTGAACAGCGACGGCGTGCGACCGGAAAAGACTTCCGGCCAGAACCGCGATGCCGACTGCAGGAAAGACATCTGCGCCGCAAACGCGCCTTCGGCCATAGCCGCGGTCTTCTCGTTCACCGCACGCGCGGTCTCCGTGCTCCATGGCTGGCTGCTCCCGCCATCCATGGCCATCAACGGCAGCCGCATCATCGCCACCAGCGGTGCCAGCATCAGGTCACCGCCAATGCTGGCCGCTTCTTGCGTCCGTCGGCTCTTGCCGGTCTTTCTCATGCAAACAAACCCCTTCTCGCAGCCGAATCAGCCGCTGCCCCACACACTACGCGCTGGGGATGGAATTCGTTCCCTCGTCGCTTCAGCATGTTCCCGAGGCCAGGCGTTCCCCTGCTGAGGAACGCCTGGTCCAGGGTCGAGCCCTACCGCTTGCGCAGGTCAGCCTGCGCCAGATCCAGCGCCTTCGAGATGCGGTCGCAGGCCATGTCGATCGTATCACGGGTCCAGATCAGCGGCGGCGACAGGATCATCGTGTCGCCGGTGGCGCGCAGCATCATGCCGTTGGCGATCGCGTGGTCACGCACGGTCACCGCCGCGCTTCCAGCCGGCAGGAACCGCTCCTTGGTCGCCTTGTCCTTGACGATCTCGATCGCGCCCATCAGTCCGATCGAACGCACCTCGCCGACCAGATCATGCCCGGCAATGCGCTCCTGCAACGCCTTGGCGAAGTAAGGGCCGGTATCGTTCCGGACGCGATCGACCAGCCCTTCCCGCTCGATGATCTCGAGGTTCTTCAGCGCCACGGCGCAGGCCACCGGGTGCCCGGAATAGGTATAGCCGTGATTGAACTCGCCCCCCTTCTCGACCAGCGTCGAGGCGATGCGGTCGCCGACCAGCAATGCCGACAGCGGCTGGTAGCCCGACGTCAGCGCCTTGGCCGTGGTGATGGTGTCGGGCTCGATGCCGAGCGTCTGGGCGGCAAACCACTCGCCGGTGCGGCCATAGCCGGTGATGACCTCGTCCAGCATCAAGAGAACATCGTATTTACGGCAGATGCGCTGCACTTCCGGCCAGTAGCTGACCGGCGGTATCTTCACGCCGCCCGCTCCCATCACCGGCTCGCCGATGAAGGCGGCAACCTTGTCGGCGCCGGCTTCGAGGATGGCATCCTCAACGGCCTTGGCCGCGCGCAGGCCGAAATCATGATCGCTCTCGCCGGGCAGCGCCAGTTCATAGGCATAGGGCATCATGACATGGACGATGTTGGGTACCGCGCCGCCGAGCTGCTTGTGCATGCCATCCATGCCGCCGAGCGACGTGCCGGCAACGGTCGAGCCGTGATAGGCCATCTTGCGCGAGATGATGCGGTTCTTCTCCGGCTTGCCCTCCAGCACCCAGTAGTGGCGCACGAGACGCAGCGCCGTGTCGTTGGCTTCCGAACCGGACGAGCCGTAGAACACCTGGTTGACGTGCTTCGGCGCGATCTCCGCCAGCTTCTTGGACAGCAGCACCGGCGTCGGCGTCGAGCATTTGAAGAAGGAGTTATAGTAAGGCAGCTCCTTCATCTGGGCATAGGCGGCCTCGGCCAGCTCGTCACGGCCGTAGCCGATGTTGACGCACCACAGCCCTGCCATGCCGTCGAGGATTTCAGCCCCCTCGGAATCGTAGATGAACGGCCCGTTGGCGTGGGTGATGATGCGCGAGCCGGCCTCGCGCAGTTCCTTGTGGTCGGTGAACGGGTGGAGATGATGTGCGGCGTCGATCTGCTGAAGCTGCTTCAGCGAATAATTCTGATAGGTCATGGATCTGATCTTTCCTCTGGATTCTATCCGGCCCAAGCCGGGGCGAATGCATCAGAGGATGGCAGGCGGCGAATAACCGATGCGGGCGCACAGCCGCAAAAGCTCGGCGCGCAGCGTGCGCGGTGACGGTGTCACCGCGACCCGCAATGCGCGAGCCTCAAATGCGCCAACCAACATCTTGACGAGAGCCATGGCTGGCACCTTAAGCAATTCCAGGAAAAGTGTGAAACGGTTTTCCCGGGAAAAGCGCGTAGCGCTTTCCCTCAGGGAATTGCGTCAAAACAAGAGAGCGAGCAAAGGGCGGTCGAGGTGAACCCCCCTTTGCGTCGGCGACACTCGGCCTGCCGGTTATGCCACCCCGCCCAGCGCCCTTTGCAGGAACACATATTTCATCGCCGTCTGCGCCGCCTGCGGCCGGCGGTCGCCGCGCCCGCCATGCCCGCCTTCTGTCTCCTCGAAGAACAGCGTCTTGGCATGGCCGGCTTCCTGCAAGCGGGCGGCCATCTTGCGCGCATGGCCGGGATGGACCCGGTCGTCCGCGGTCGAGGTCGTCAACAGCACCGGCGGATAGGCGGCACCGGCGTCGACATGCTGATAGGGCGAGTAGGCTGAAAGCCACTTCGCGTCTTCCAGTTTTGACGGATCGCCATATTCGGCCATCCACGAGGCGCCAGGCGGCAATTCGGTGTAGCGCAGCATGTCGAGCAGCGGCACTTCGATGATGACGGCGCCGAACAGCTCGGGATGCTGCGTTAGCGAGACACCGGTCAGCAGGCCGCCATTCGAACCACCCTGGATGCCGAGTGAGCTTGCTGTCGCGATGCCGCGTTTGACGACGTCCTGCGCAACCGCGGCGAAGTCGTCGAATCCGTTCTGGCGATTGCCCTTGAGCGCCGCTTGATGCCACGCCGGACCGAACTCGCCGCCACCGCGAATGCAGGCCTGCACATAGGCATTGCCCTTTTCCAGCCACAGCCTGCCGCGCACGCCGGCATAGCCCGGCAGCAGCGGCACTTCGAAGCCGCCATAGCCGTAGAGCAGCGTCGGCACCGGGCCCTTCTGGTCGCGCCGCCGGACGACGAAGTACGGGATCATCGTGCCGTCCTTCGAGCGCGCCTCGAACTGCTCCGAGATCAGCGGCGAGGCATCGAAACGCGCCGGCTGCGACTTCACGGTGGCGAGCGTCTCGCCATTGTCATCAGACCAGATGATCGAGCTCGGCGTCAGGAAATCGGTGAAGGAGAAGGAGACGGTCGAGCCGAAATGCTCGGCATGGCTGATGCCGACATTGCCGTTTTCGGGCAGCGCCACCGGTTTCAGAGACCAGCCGCCATCCCTGCGATCGCAGACGATGACCTTGCCGCGCACATTGTCCATCAGGTTGATGAACAGCCGGTCCTGCGTACGGGCAATGCCGGCGATGGAAACGCGATATGCGGGCTCGAACAAGGTTTCCACAGGTCCGAGCGCGCCGGTCTCGACCCAGTGCGCCAGATCCAGCGAATAGAGGCCGTCAGGCTTGCAAACCGTGCCGTCGGGCGCTGTCCACGGACTGCGCACGCCGAACACGAGCTGATCCTTGAATATTGCCGTATCGGTCATGTCGTCCGGCAGTGGCAGCTGTTTGTTTTCGCCGGAAGGCAGCCGCAGGAAGATGTGTGAGGCGAAGAAATTCAGCGTCCGGGCCAAGATCAGATAGCGTCTGTCACCGTCGTACTCCAGGGCGGCACCAACAGCGAGATCCTCTTTCTGCGCCTCGAAGATCGGTGTCGCGTCCTCAAGCTTGGTGCCGCGCTTCCAGAGCTTGATCACGCGCGGATAACCGGAGTCGGTCTTGTCGGACTCTTCGAACGCGGCGGAAACAATCACGGTGTCCTTGTCGAGCCAGCCGAAGCCCGACTTTGAAGCGGGTGCGCGAAACCCGCCTTCCACAAAGGATTTAGTCGCGATGTCGAATTCGCGCATCTCGCTGGCGTCGCCGCCATCGGGCGACATGCTCACCAGGCAGCGGTTGAAGTCCGGATAGAGTCGGCTTGCGCCGCCAAAAACCCATTTTATCCCCTCCTTCGCCGCAAGCTGGTCGAAGTCGATGATCGTTTCCCAGTCGGGCTTCTCGGTCTTGTAGGAAGCAACCGTCGTGCGGCGCCAGAGGCCGAGCACATTGGTCTTGTCCTGCCAGAAATTGTAGACATAGCCAGCGATGGCGGCACCGACAGCGATGTTGTCCTCGGCCGTCATCAGGTCGAGCGCGGTCTGGAACGACGCCTGATAGGACGGATCCCCCTGCAGCTCGCCAACCGTGACCTCGTTCTGGCGATGCACCCAGTCGAGCGACTGCTTGGCTGTCCTGTCCTCCAGCCAGAGAAACGGATCGTCGGTCGAAGGAGCGGAATTGGGCGTCTTGGTGGCGAGCTTGGTCATGAGGTCTCCGATAAACGTGTCGCTTTTGGCACTGCCAACATCGATATGCCGTGTCCGGTATTCAATATGTTCAGCGCACGATTAAGGCTTTCCGCCGACCAACCAGGCTTGCGATCGCCAGCGCAAGACACATCAGACCAAGCGTGATCGGTAGACCTCTCGCGCCCAGAATGTCCATGGCGGTGCCTGCCAGTGGCGGCACGGCGATGCCGCCGACGCCCCACATCAGGGAAAAGGCGGCATTGCCGGCGACCAGTGTCGAGCCGGTGAAGCGCTCGCCGAGCTCGATGATCGACATTGTGTAGATACCGTAGGAAACCGCGCCCCAGACAAAGATCATCGGCCAGATCAGCGGTGACTCGATGAGGAGCGGCAGGAGTAGGCAGCCGAGCACCGTGATCGCCACGCAGGCGAGCCGCACCAGGCGCGCGGAAAGCCTTTCGGCCAGCAGGCCGAGCGGCACCTGCATGGCGATGTTGCCGGCGATCATCACCGACAGCAGCGCGGACATGCGGGTTTCAGTAATGCCGTGATGCGTGCCATAGACCGGCAGCAGGGCGAGCGCGCCCTGTTCGAAGCCGGCCGCTACCACGACGGCAAACAACAGCAGCCAGGCCAGCGGCACGAAGCCAAGGACGGAAACTTGGTGCCCCGCCTCGTCGACCTTGGGCAGGCGCGGCAGCACGGAGGCTAGGCAGATGCCGCACAGCACGAAGGCGAAAATGCCGACCAGGAACGGCGGCCAGCCTTCCGTGCCGACGGCAAGCAGGCACAACGGCCCAGCCGCAAAACCGGCCGAGATGATCGTCGAATAGACACCCATGACGCGACCGCGCCGCGCCGGCGGCGCCAGCGCGATCACCCAGATCTCGCTCAGCACATAAAGCGGGTTGGTCACCACACCGATCAGGAAGCGCAGCGGAAACCAGAGATAGACATTCTGCGTCCAGCCAATCAGCGCCAGCACGATTGCTGACAGAGCAGCACAAATGAGCGCGGTGCGCCCTGCCCCGAACCGGCGCGCCAGCGCCGGGATCAGCGGCGACGACAGGATGAAGCCGACCGGCGTCATCGCCGCCGACAGGCCAATCATCGCCGGAGAAACGCCCTGGCGCTGCAGGATGAAGCTCAACAGCGGATAGGACAGCCCCTGCGCGATGGCGAACACCGAGACGGTCGCGATCACACCGGTAATCGCGGCCCATTGCATCGTCTCGTCGTCGTTCGATTCCGCCAGAGTCATTGTGCGCACCACTATCGGGCTGCAGGATTAGCGATTGAGTTGGATGGTGGTAAGCCCCGGCGGCCGAAAACCGCTTGCTCCAGACAATGCTTGTCAGGAAGCTGGGCCCGTCAGGAAGCTCGGCGCACCGATGAGCGATACAGCGCGAACAACACCAGCACAGCGTCGATGCCGGCGATCACGACCGGCAGGCCGAGCGGGCCGATGCCTTGCATGAGCAGGCCGGCACCGGGTGGGCCGACGATGCCACCGGCACCCCACATCAGCGCAAAGGCCGCGTTGCCGGCGACCAGCACCGAGCCCTTGAACCGGCTGCCGAGTTCGACCAGCGCCATGGTGTAGACGCCGTAGCCGACAGCGCCCATCACCAGCAGCACCACCCAGATCAGCGGCGTCATGATCAACAACGGCAGCAGGGCTGCGCAGGTGGCGGTCGCCAGAGCACAGACGATGATCATGGCGCGGCCGCCAAAACGCTCCGCCAGAAGGCCGAGCGGAATCTGCAGCAGGATGTTGCCCAGCGAAAGCGCCATCACCAGCGAGGCCAGCACGGCTTCCGCCAGACCGTAACTGGCGCCGAAGACCGGGACCAGCGCATAGGTGCTCTGCTGGACCGCCGCCGAAAACCAGAACAGCAAGCAGCAGCGCGGGCGCCACCTTGGCGAAGCCGACAAGGCCGCTGGCAGGCTGACCGTCATCCTCGAAACCGGTGAGCTTTGACGAGACGGCGTGCAGGATCACCGCACAGAGCGTGAAGCCGGCGACACCGACCAGGAAGGGCGCCCAGCCCGACGTGCCTAGCAGGGTCAGCGCGAATGGCCCGGCCGCGTAACCGGCGCCCATCAGCGTGTTGAAGACACCCATCACCCTGCCGCGACGCGACGGCGGCGCCAGCGACAGCGCCCACACCTCGCCCAGGATGTAGAGCGGGTTGATGACCACGCCGATGATGAAGCGGATGACGAACCAGGCCACCCAGTCCTGCAGATAACCGATGCCCAGGAAGCAGAGCGCGCCGGTCAGCGAGCAGCCGACCGCCAGGTTGCGTGCGCCGACCAGCCGCACCGCCGCCGGCACGAAGGAAGCCGACAGGATCAGGCCGAGCGGCATCATCGCCGCCGACAGGCCGATCAGTGCCGGCGACATGCCTTGCTTCTGCATCAGCAGTGTGAACAGCGGCGAGCTCAGCCCTTGCGCCGCGCCGAACATGGCAAGTGCCGCTGTGACGCCGGCAAGCGCTGCCCACTGCGTTCCCGCTTCGCCTTCGCTCGAGCCGGTCGCGACCATGCTGATGCTGTCATCCATATGAAATGCTGGCCATCCGGCCTGCAAGCCCGACTAGCTACGGGTTCGACTTGGGGAAAGGAAGGGCCGGCCACCGAAATCCGCTTGCGCCAACGAGCCCGTCCGGTTGGCCGAAGCCGAATGGTTCCTGATTGAACGGCGGCAAGTGCTCGGCTCGGCCGACGCTACGGAAAATACCGGGCGATAGCGCCCTTCTTGCCGTCGGCGTAAGGCTTCAACCACTTGTCGTCGGTGGCGATCCCGTCATCGTCGGAAGGTCCCTTGCCGATCGTCCGGCGCCAGGCGCGGAACTTGTAGTGATCGAACACGTCGAGCATGTGCACCGCGTAGGCGGCGGCGAAGGTCTTGTCGCCCTCGACGATCACCAGGTTCTCGTCATTTTCGTAGGACGCCTTATAGCCAAGGTTATGGCTGCCGGTGATGACGGTGGCGTTGTCTTCCATCGGATCGATGATGACGATCTTGTCGTGCACGATCGCATGGCCGACGGTCAGCACCTCCGCCTGGAAATCGCGGGCGATCGTCGCGCCGGTCAGGTTTGCCGCCCGCACGATCGAGACGTTCGGCGCCTCCCAGACTTTCTCCGGAAAAACGAATGGCGACTTGCCGTCCTTGTTCGACTTGTGGGTGACCGGATCCTTGGTCGGCGCGACATAATTGGGCATGGCGGTCTCGTCGCTGATCGCGCCCTGCACGATCAGCTTCGGATCGGCCATCGCTGCCGCCACCGCCTGGTCGACGATCGAGTTGTCGCCCAGCAATGAAGGATTGAACACCAGGAACAGCACCGCGCGCTTCGCCGCCTTGATGCGGGCAAAGACGTCCTCGAGGTCGACCGGCCGCACCGAGATGTCCTTCTTGTTGCGGTCGGGGTCGTTGGGTGAAAACCATACCGTCATGCCGTCCAGCGCCGCCGTGGCGCCGTTCAGCGAATTTGGCCTGTGGTTTTCCCGGCGGAAGGGCACGCCTTGCGTCTGCGCGACATGACCGGCGGCGCTTTCCGAGGCCGGCGGCGGGAACACATCGGCCTTCATGCGCTGCCAATAGGCGTCGAAGATCTCGGCCATATCAGGGTCGTCGCGGATGAAGGCGTTGTTGGACTGTCCGCAGATGCCTGTCGACGTCCAGTTGGTGCTGCCGGTCATCACCGCTTGCGGCTTGCCCTGGGGATCGCGGTAGACGGCAAACTTGTTGTGGCCGATGTGGTTGTTGTTGAACAGGCGGTCCGTCACCACGACGCCCGCGTCGTGCAAGCGCTTCCTGTATGGCGCGTTACCGGCGTCCCAGGCCTTGGTCTGGTCGTCCCTGCCAGAATTGGAAAGGATAACCTCGACGATATCCTTCGCGGCGATGATAGCATCGCACAATTCGTCATCGCCAAGTTCATAGAGCGCAAGCCTGACCGTGCCACCCTCGGTCTTGGCCCGTTTCATGAGACTGGTCAGCACATCGGGCACATCGCCGTGCAGATAGGCGCGTATCTTGCTGGTCGGATCCTGCAGGATCGCAGCGATCTTCTCGCGCTGCCCGACCTTGATGCCGGCCTCCTGCAACGCGTGCGACATCCATTGCGTCGACAGCACGCCATTGGTGAAGGCGACACGCGCCTTGCCGAACATCTGTCCGAGGAAGATTGGCGGACTGACCGCGCCGTGGCCGAGATAGCCCAGCGGCCGTGCCGGCCCGGTATAGGCGGGTTTGCCATCGACGACCTGATCGGGCCGCACCGGTACGGGATCGAGGCCAGACTTCATGTCGCCCACCGGACGCACCCGGTAGGCTATCATCTCGCCGTCTGGCCTGACGTCGATGCTGTCGCGACGCCGCCGCACGGTTAGATCGCGCCAGAATGTCTTCTGCACCGGCCAGACGCCGGTGTCCTGGGGAATCCATCTCGGATTGCGCTGTCCCTTGAAAGGCACCCAGGAGGCCAGGCAGCGTTCTACCCCGGTGTCGGGATAGATGCGCACGATCTCGAAGCCAAGGCAGCCCGGGATCATCCCGTCTATATCCCAGGAAAGGAACGCGACCTCGTTGTTCGTCGCGGCGCGCACTTTGACGACGTCAGGCATGACTGTCCCTCCAAAGACGTTAGGCTCGCAAGTATATCAGAAGTAAAAGACGGAAGTGTAACGCACTCCACATAAGCGCATTCAGCCGACGGCTGCTCTCGGGTACTTCCGGGCGCATCGGCACGGCAGGGCGATGCCGTGGTCGCGCAGCTGCCGTCCCGGCATGTCGCTTCCCTCGCCCTAGTGGTCGCCGCCTCCGCAATGGCTGGCCAGCCGCCGGTCCATTATGCCGCCCGCTATCGCATCGCACGAGGACCATCATGACCGCCGCCCTACAACCCTTGGAACCGGCACTGGCCACCGACCGCGCCCGTCGCGGCGGCCGCGCCGGAAAGCGCGCCGGCGGCTCGGCCGCGTTCGAGCAGCCGGCTTTTCGCCAGCTGAAGAACCCGCTGACCCCAACCAGGCTGGTTTCGGACGACGAGCTGGAATCGATCCATCTCGCTTCCTTGCGCGTGCTGCGGGAAATCGGCGTCGACGTGCTGCATGACGAAGCCCGGAGCATCATGAAGGCGCATGGCGCCGATGTGCGCGAGGGCAGCGAGCGGGTGCGCTTCGACAGCGACATGATCCTCGAACTGGTGTCGCACTGCCCGTCGGAATTCACCATCCATGCCCGCAACCCGGCACACAATGTGCGCTTCGGCGGCAACAATGTGATCATCTCTATGATGGCGTCGGCGCCCAATTGCTCCGACATCGATCGCGGCCGGCGGCCCGGCAACCAGCAGGACTACCGCAACTTCCTCAAGCTCGCGCAGATGCACAACATCCTGAACTGCACGGGCGGCTACCCGGTCGAGCCGACCGATATCCATCCGTCCGTCCGGCACCTCGAATGCATCCGCGATCTCAGCGTGCTTACCGACAAGGTGTTCCATATCTATTCGCTCGGCAAGGAGCGCAATGTCGACGGCATCGAGATCGCCAGGATCGCGCGCGGCATCAGCCACGAACAGATGCTCGAAGAACCGTCCGTCTTCACCATCATCAACACCAACTCGCCGCTCAAGCTCGATGTGCCGATGATGGAAGGCATCATCCAGATGTCGAGCAAGGGCCAGGTCGTCGTCGTGACGCCGTTTACTCTGTCGGGTGCCATGGCGCCGGTCACCATTGCCGGCGCGCTGGTGCAGCAGAACGCCGAGGCACTGTCCGGCATCGCCTTCGCCCAGATGGTGCGCAAGGGGGCGCCCGTCGGCTATGGCGGCTTCACGTCCAATGTCGACATGAAGTCCGGTTCACCGGCTTTCGGCACACCGGAATACATGAAGGCGCAGCTCGTCGGCGGCCAGCTTGCCCGCCGCTACAACATCCCCTACCGCACCTCCAACACCTGCGCCGCCAACACGGTCGACGCGCAGGCGGCCTATGAAAGCGTGTTCTCGCTGTGGGGCGCCATCCAGGGCGGCGGCAATCTGATGATGCACGCCGCCGGCTGGCTCGAAGGCGGCCTGCGCTGCTCCTACGAAAAGACCATTCTGGACATCGACCTGCTGCAGATGGTGGCCGAATTCCTGACCCCGCTCGACCTGTCCGACGAGGCGCTCGGCTTCGACGCCATCCAGTCGGTCGGACCGGGCGGCCATTTCTTCGGCACCCAGCACACGCAGGACCGCTACAAGACCGCCTTCTACTCGCCGATCCTCTCCGACTGGCGCAATTACGAGACCTGGGCGGAAGCTGGCTCGCCGACGGCGCTCGAAAAGGCCAACAAAGTCTGGAAGGAACGGCTTGCGTCCTACGAAGAGCCCCATATGGACCCGGCCATCCGCGAGGAACTCAACGCCTTCGTCGACAAGCGCCGGTCCGAGGGCGGCGCGCCGACCGATTTTTGATCGTCTGTGTTGTTAATGAACAGTCGACCCCCACTCCGTCGAGCTGCGCTCGACACCTCTCCCCCGATCGACGGGGGAGAGGAAAGGTGCGAGCTTATGCAGGCTGGCGCCCTTCCTTTCCCTCCAGAGGGGCCACCCGATTCAATCTCTTCAAAAACGGACCTATCTAAATGAAATCTCACGTAAAAGCGGTTGTCATCGGCGGCGGCGTCGTCGGCTGCTCGGTTCTCTATCACCTAGCCAAGGCCGGCTGGACCGACATCATGCTGATCGAGCGCTCGGAGCTCACCTCCGGCTCGTCCTGGCATGCGGCGGGCGGCTTCCACACGCTGAACGGCGATCCCAACGTCGCCAAGCTACAGGCCTATACGGTGCAGCTCTACAAGGAGATCGAGGAAATATCAGGCCAGTCCTGCTCGCTGCATTTGACCGGCGGCGTGATGATGGCCGATACGCCCGAGCGCATGGATTTCCTGCGCCTCGCCCACGCCAAGGGTCGCTATCTCGGCATGGACACAGAGCTGATCACGCCGTCCGAAGCCAAGGCGATGTTCCCGCTGATGGACGAGACCAATTTCGTCGGCGCCATGTGGGATCCGGTCGAAGGCCATCTTGATCCGTCCGGCACCACGATCGCCTATTCCAAGGCAGCAAAAAAACTCGGCGCCGAGATCGTACTGCGCAACCGCGTCGTTGAACTGACGCAAGAGGTCGACGGTACTTGGAACGTCGTCACCGAACAGGGCACGGTGAAGGCCGAGCATGTCGTCAATTGCGGCGGCCTGTGGGCGCGCGAGATCGGCCGCATGGTCGGCGTCGAACTGCCGGTGCTGGCCATGGAGCATATGTATCTCTTGACCGAGCCGATGCCGGAGGTCGAGGAATTCAACAAGTCGACCGGCCGCGAGATGATCGGCGTGCTCGATTTCAAGGGCGAGATCTACACCCGCCAGGAGCGCAACGGCATCCTGCTCGGCACCTATGAGAAGGCCTGCAAGCCGTGGTCGCCGGTCAACACGCCGTGGGATTTCGGCCATGAATTGCTCCCGCCCGACCTCGACCGCATCGCGCCGTCGCTGGAAATCGGCTTCAAGCACTTCCCCGGCATCGAGAAGGCCGGCATCAAGCAGATCATCAACGGCCCCTTCACCTTCGCGCTCGACGGCAACCCGCTGGTCGGCCCGGTGCAGGGCCTGACCAATTTCTGGTGCGCCTGCGCCGTCATGGCCGGCTTCAGCCAGGGCGGCGGCGTTGGTCTGGCACTGTCGAACTGGATGGTGCATGGCGATCCCGGCTTCGACGTCTGGGGCATGGATGTCACCCGCTTCGGCGAATGGGCCGGTCTGCGCTACACCAACGCCAAGGTGCGCGAAAACTATTCGCGCCGCTTCTCCATCCGCTTCCCCAATGAGGAACTGCCGGCCGCACGCCCGGCGCAGACGACGCCGCTCTACGACACGATGCTGGCCAACAATGCGGTCATGGGCGACAGCTGGGGACTTGAGACGCCGCTCTGGTTCGCGCCGAAGGGCAAGGAACCCAGGGATATCGTCTCCTTCCACCGCTCCAACGACTTCGGGCCGATCGGCGAGGAAGTGCGCGCCACGCGTGAGCGTGTCGGCGTCACCGAGATCGCCAACTTCGCCAAATACGAAGTGTCGGGACCTGCGGCCGAGGATTTCCTCAACCGGCTGATGACCAACCGCATGCCGAAGACCGGCCGCATCGTGCTGACGCCGATGCTCAACGAATTCGGCAAGCTGATCGGCGATTTCACCATCGCCAAGGCGGCCGAAGACCGCTTCATGATCTGGGGTTCGTCGGCGGCGCAGAAATACCACATGCGCTGGTTCGAAAAGCACCTGCCGAAGGACGGGTCGGTCCGCATCCACCGCTTTGACCAGACGCTGGTCGGCCTGTCGATCGCCGGGCCGAAGTCGCGCGACTTGCTTCAGAAGCTGGTCGATGTCGACATCTCGACCAAATCCTTCCGCTTCATGGATTTCCGCGAGATGGCTGTCGGCGGCGCGCCATGCCTGGTCAACCGCATCACCTACACCGGCGACCTCGGCTACGAAATCTGGATGGCGCCGGCCTATCAGCGCCTTGTCTATCAGGCGATCAAAGACGCCGGGGTGGAGTTCGGCCTGGTCGATTTCGGCATGCGCGCTCTGCTCTCCATGCGTCTCGAAAAGAACTTTCCGACCTGGTTCCGCGAGCTGCGGCCGATCTACGGACCGTTCGAAGGCGCGATGGATCGCTTCATCAAGCTGGAGAAAAACGACTTCATCGGCCGCGAGGCTGCCGCCAAGGAACAGGCCGAAGGACCAAAACTGCGCCGCGTTTCCTTCATCGTCGATGCCGCCGATGCCGATGTCATGGGCGACGAGCCGATCTGGGCCAAGGTCAGCAAGGACTACGGCACGGTTGAAAAGCCGCACGGCTATGGCGCGCCGCGCTTCGACAAGAGCGGCAAGGAAATACGTGGCTCCAAGGCTGCCGAAGGCGCGTCCGCCGTGCGCGGCATCGTCGACGGCGACTGGCGCGTGGTTGGCTGGGTCACGTCGGGCGGCTATGCCCACTATGTGCAGAAGTCGATGGCGCAAGGCTATGTGCCGGCGGCTCTTGCCGAGGACGAAAGTGCCGGACTGTTCGAGATCGAGATCCTCGGACACCGCCGACCGGCCCGCATCAACGTCGAAGCGCCCTTCGACCCTAGCGGCGAGAAGATGCGGACCTGATCATGGACAGCGCGGGGCCAAAGGGCAGCTTTGGCCGGCATCGCAAGATCATGCCGTTCGAGCCGGACTCTATCGAAGCGCTGCGCGACGCCTCCCGCCAGAAGGCGGCGTCGCTCAACCAGCATGTGCTGGGCTACGGCGCGCAGGCTGAGGCTGAATGGGCAGCGGCAGGCATTGCCGCTCCCGATCTGCCTGCGATGCGCCAGTACCGGCTGGAACGCATCCGCGCCGAGCTGAAGCGCCGCGGATACGCCGGCGCCCTGCTCTACGACCCCGTCAACATCCGCTACGCCACCGACAGCACCAACATGCAGCTCTGGGTGGCGCACAACCCGACGCGGCATTGTTTTGTTGCCACCGACGGGCCGGTGGTGCTGTTCGACTATTTTTCCTGCGAGCACCTGTCCGACCATTCCGGCGTCGTCGACGAAGTGCGGCCGGCGGTATCGTGGATGTATCTCTATGGCGGCGAACTGACCGAGCAGAAAGTCCGCCGCTGGGCCGCCGGAATCGTCGATCTGGTGAAAGAGCATGGTGGCGGCAACAGCCGGATCGCCATCGACCACATCAATCCGGAAGGCGTCGAGGAACTGGCTCGCCTCGGCATTTCCATCGGCAATGGCGAAGCGGTGATGGAGAACGCGCGGCTGATCAAGTCTCCGGACGAAATCCTGGCCATGCGCCGCGCCATCGTCGCTTGCGAAGCGGCGATGGGCGAGATGGAACAGGCGCTGAAGCCGGGCATTTCCGAGAACGAATTGTGGGCGGAACTTCATCGCGGGAACATCGCGCGCGGCGGCGAATGGATCGAGACGCGATTGCTCACGTCGGGGCCGCGCACCAATCCGTGGTTCCAGGAATGCTCGTCACGCAAGATCGAGGCTGGCGATCTTGTAGCCTTCGACACCGACCTGATCGGTCCCTACGGCTTCTGCGCCGACCTGTCGCGCACATGGCTGTGCGGCGATACAACGCCGACCAACGAACAGCGCGACCTGTTTCGCATCGCCGCCGATCAGATCGAACACAACACGGCTCTGATGCAGCCGGGCATCAGGTTTCGCGACCTTGTCGAACGCTCGGCGGTACCGCCCGGCGATTGCTTCCCGACCCGTTACGGCGTGCTTTATCACGGCGTTGGGCTGGCCGATGAATATCCGACGCTGCCGCATGCCAGCGACTGGACATCAGACACGCCGGACGGCGTGCTGGAACCAGGCATGGTGCTGTGCGTGGAAAGCTATATCGGCCGGCTTGGCGGGCGCGAGGGCGTCAAGATCGAGGAGCAGATCCTGATCACCGCGGCCGGCAACGAGCAGCTCTCAACCTACCCGCTTGACGAGCGGCTGCTCGGCTAGTCCGGCAATGGCCTCACGCAGCGCCTTGACCGTCTTTTCCGGCGTCGTTGCGGCGGTGATGTAAGGCAGGCCTTTGCGCCGTCCCGTCCAGCCGACGACCGCCACCTTTTTCGCCGCCGGCTCGAAGCGTTGCGCCAGTATCCAGCTCTCGCAGTCGATCGCCGCAACATCGGCCCTGCCTTCGGCAATGGCGACGATCGAAGCGCGATGGCCGCCGCTTTCGCTCCGCGAGGCAAAGATGTCCAGACTTTCGCCCATCACATCCAGGTCGCGTGTCAGTCCGAGAAACCCCGACATCGAATCGAGGCTGTTGAAGGTGAAGCGCTTGCCACGCATCAGATCGAGCGGGAGCAAGGGGCTGCCGTCCGCCGGCGATAGAACTTCCGGCCCCTCGCCTGTCCGCATCACCAGCGCGCTGGAATAGAGTTCGCCTTGCCCGCCTTCGTAGGCGTCGTAGCTGGGCTGGCCGATCACCTGCACATGCCTGGACAGGCCAAGCTCCATGGGCCCCCAGCAGGTCTGCGCGAACAACAGCGCCGGGTGCAGCCAAAGCTTGTGATAGTCGAGTTCATCCGGCGGCAGGGTCGCCGGATCGGGCGCGATCAATGTACCGGCAGCATCGCGAATACCGCCCGGCACCGACGGCAGGTCACCATTGCTGCGCACCAGGGTTTGCGGCGCGTCGATACCTTTTTGCCGGAAGGCATCGCGCAATCGTGCCCATTGCGCGTCGACCTCGCCGCGCACTTCGGGCCAGTCATACATCGGCAACGCCGCAACCAATTCACTCATGCCGACACTCAATCATCATGTCTGGAAAAAGGATCGCAAAAACGCGGCGTCCAATCAGAATTGGCCGACGCGGATCCCGGATAGGCCGGAATTATTCCTTCGGCGGCTCGGCGGGGACCGGCGCACTGCCAAGCCCGCTGATGCTGCGCGCCCTGATGCGCGGCTTGAAGGCCCTGCCCGGCTCCGGCGCGCGCCGCAGCACCGGGTGCACGATCGGCTCTTTCGCTTTGAACGCATAGGCTTTGATCAGCGCGAAATAGTTCGGATAGGCATAGCCATTGTTCATCCGCAACCATTCCTCACGGCGGTCACGAAACAGCTTGGGCAGCTTGTACCAGGCCACGGTCGGGGTCTTGTGGTGGACGAAGTGCAGATTGTTGTTGAGGAACAGGAACGACAGCGGCGAGCGCTCGACGATCACCGTGCGGCCTTCCGGATGTTCCGACCATTGATGCTCGGCGAACGTACGGATCGAGATCAGCGACTGGCCGAGCCAGACCGGCACCAGAATGTAAAGCCACAGCGGGATGCCGAAGCCGAACTGGACGATCGGCAGCACGACAGCCAGGCCGATCGCATGCAGCAGCCAGGCCTTGCGGATCGCCTTGTCGCCGGCAATCATCTGCTTGGCGTCGTCGATGAAGAAGCCGATACAGGACAGCCAGGGGCCGAGCACGAAACGGCCGGCCATGGTGTTGTTGATCTTGAGCAGGAATTTCATCGTCGGCGGCAGCTCGTCATGCTGCCAGAGTGCTTGATAATAGCTCTCGGGATCGTCCAGTGGATCGGTCAGCCGCTCGTCGGCGTGATGGCGCAGATGAATGGTCTTGAAGCGGCGGAATGGCCAGACCAGACCGATCGGCAGAAACACAAAGGCTTCGTTGACCCGCGCGTTGCGCGTCGGATGACCGTGCAGCACTTCGTGCATGATCGAAGATTGCAGTGCGGCGGTGAAAGCCAGGACGGCGAGCGCCAGGACGGGGTAGGATGGCCAGAGCAGGAAACCGGTGGCGAGCCATGTTGCGTAACAGAAGAAGGCGAGTACCACGGTCGGCCACTCGATGGCCGGTACGCTGTGTCGCCTGATGCTCTTGCTCGTCATGCTATCGACCACTGTCCCTCAGTCGCCGGAACCCCAATTGGTTCCTGACAGCATTGTGTCAGGAGAAATGATTCCACTCAACGAGACAAAGTGCACAAACTGTTGCGATTGCGCATTTTTGACCGCACATGTTATACATTGTAAACAGACTTAGGGATTCATTTACGCCTGAGATGCGCTTGGAAGCGGTTCAGCGCAAATTTTTCCTCAATCGGCTTGGAGCACGGACATGGACAAGCGCGACCTGTCGACGATCTTCCGCGAACGCCTGAAAATGCTCTTGACACGCTCCGACCTCAACCAGTCGGCCTTCGCGACCGCGGTTGGCATCGACCGCTCGGCGCTGTCGCAGCTGCTGTCGGGCGCCTCGACCCGCCTGCCCCGCGCCGAAACGCTGCTCAACATCGCCGCCGAGTTCAAGGTGTCACTGGACTGGCTTCTCGGCCTCAGCCAGGACGAGGGCCTCACGGGCGAAATCCGCGAGAGCCTGGAGATCGAGGAAGCGCCCGACGGTTTCGACCGCACGCTGCTGGCCAAATGGCATGCCGAGGCGGCCGGCACCAAGATCCGCTACGTTCCAGCCGGCATTCCCGATCTTCTGCGCACCGAAGCGCTGGTCGACTACGAGGCGGGCATCGCCAACAAGAGCCGCCTCGCCCAGGCCGGAGAAACCCAATACCGCATCGACTATAACAGGCGGCCGGAAACCGACATGGAAGTCTGCATGCCGCGCCACACGCTGGAGATCTTTGCCCGCGGCCTGGGTGTCTGGGATCGTTTCCCGGAAGCCGACCGGCGCGCCCAGTTGCTGCATATGGCGACGCTGCTCGACGACCTCTACCCGACCTTCCGGCTATTTCTCTATGATGGGCGGATGCGCTATTCGATCCCCTACACCATCTTCGGCCCCTATCGTGCCGCCATCTATGTCGGCGACATGTATCTGGTGCTCAACGCCACCCAGCCGATCCAGACACTGATCCAGCACTTCGACAATCTGATCCGCGCCGCCGACATCAATGCGCACGAGGCGTCCGGCTTCGCGCACAGACTGGCCGGCATGTCGTTCCCAACAGGGACTGTCTGAGCTTCCAATCATGGTCCTCTGACAAAGCCTAAGATTTAGGCAGGACCCGATAAAAAACGACGGCGACCGCTCCGAAGGGCGGCCGCTATTTTTGTCCGTCATTGTTCCGGAGAGGATACCAAGGGTCGCAGCTCAGCGCCGGCTGAACAGCAGGCTGGCAACAAGCCCGAGCACCACAAGGCCGACCGCGGCGGCCGCCGCCGGATGGTCGCGGGCCGACTTCTCGATCACCCTGCCCTGTTTGCGGATTGCCGGCATGGCATCGCGCAGACGCCCGGCAAGATCGGAATAGGTGTCGAGCGCGGCATCGCGACCGTCCTCGTAATAGGCGCCGCCGCGCCTCGCCACAGCCCTCCTCAAGCTGGCCAATTCCTTGGTGAGAGCCGCGACCTGCTTGTCGAGGTCGATGTCCGAGAGGGTCGAAAATGATGCCATGATGTGTTTCCTTCACTTGCAGAAGGAAACGAAACGCCTCACCGGAAGACGGGTTCCGGTTTTCGAGATATCGATGTCGCTTCGGGCTGCTCTATCTCTTTGTTTTCACGCAATTCCCAAGGGAAAGCGCCATGCGCTTTTCCGGGAAAACCGTGTCACACTTTTCCTGGAATTGCTTTAGCGCACCTGGTCAAGCAGGCGCTTGCATTCCAGGAGGTCGAACAGCGCCTCCTGTAGCAAGGCCCGATTGTCGCGCGAGAGCTTCGACGCGTCCGGCTGCACCGGACCGTCCTCGTCGCTCTTGCCCAGGCCGAAAAAGCGGCGGCTGGGCTTGACCCGTGGCTGGCCAACCAGTTCGTCATCCATGCCGCGCGGCTGGGCTGCAGGCGTCAGCGGCACCTGATCGGCCTGCCTGCGCTGCGAGATCGCCTCGACGGCGGCCATGTCACCATTGCCGATGGCGACCAGGAAATGATTGCCATTCTCGCGCAACAGTTTCTGCACGCCCTTGATGGTGTAGCCCTGGTCGTAGAGCATGTGGCGAATGCCCTTGATCAGTTCGACATCCTGCGGCCGGTAGTAACGACGACCGCCGCCGCGCTTCATCGGCTTGATCTGGTTGAAACGCGTTTCCCAGAAGCGCAGCACATGCTGCGGCAGATCGAGATCTTCGGCGACCTCGCTGATGGTACGAAAGGCGTCGGGGCTCTTGTCCATGGGCGAATCCTCACGCTGGACGACGATCCGGCTTACCCTGCCGAATCGGGTCTTATTTCAGCGGTTTATGAAGCAATATTCAAGCCCGGCGTCATGGCGGCGGCGGTTTTCAACCGCGCAGTGGGCTACTTGCCGCTTTTGGCCTTGCCGCTTTGGTGGGAGCGCAGGATACGGCTCTTCAGCACGTTCGACGACTTGAAGGTCATCACCCGGCGCGGCAGGATCGGCACTTCTTCGCCGGTCTTGGGATTGCGGCCGATGCGCTCGTTCTTGGAGCGGACGTGGAATGTAGCGAAGGACGACAGCTTCACTGTCTCGCCGCGGACGATCGCTTCGCAGATTTCGTCCAGCACCGCTTCGACGAGTTCGGCCGATTCAGTGCGCGACAAGCCGACCTTCCGGTAAACTGCCTCGGCAAGGTCGGCGCGCGTAAGTGTCTTTCCCCCCATGCGACCGTCCCATCAGCTCAAAACATAAAATTCGGCACAACAACGGCAGAGCCTAAGTAATTGATCCGGCAAGGTCAAGGACCGAAACCGGACCGTTCGGCACTTACCAGCGAACCAGAACAGCGCCCCAGGTGAAGCCGCCACCCATCGCTTCCAGGAGGACGAGATCGCCCTTCTTGATGCGGCCGTCGGCGACGGCCACCGAAAGCGCCAACGGCACGGAAGCTGCCGAGGTGTTACCGTGCAAATCGACCGTAACCACCACCTTTTGCTCGGCTATCCCGAGCTTCTTGGCGGAAGCGTCAATAATTCGTTTATTGGCCTGGTGCGGTACGAACCAGTCGAGATCGCCGGCTGATATACCGGCCTGCGAGAACGTCGCCTCGATGACGTCGGTGATCATGCCGACCGCATGCTTGAAGACTTCGCGGCCCTCCATCCGGAGGTGGCCGACCGTGCCCGTGGTCGACGGCCCGCCGTCGACAAAAAGCTTGTCCTTGTGGGTTCCGTCGGAGCGCAGGCTGGCCGCCAGGACGCCATGGTCGGCGATCGTGCCCGCGCCCTCGCCCGCTTCCAGGATCAAGGCACCGGCACCGTCGCCGAACAGCACGCAGGTCGAGCGGTCGCTCCAGTCGAGAATGCGCGAGAATGTTTCCGAGCCGATCACCAGGACGCGCTTGGCCTGGCCGCCACGGATGTAGAGATCGGCGGTGGCAACCGCATAGACGAAGCCGGAGCAGACCGCCTGCATGTCGAAGGCAAAGCCGTGATGCATGCCAAGCCGGTTCTGTATCTCGACAGCGGTGGCCGGAAATGTGTTGTTGGGCGTCGAGGTCGCCAGCACGATCAGATCGATGTCGGCGGGCGTAAGACCCGCATTGGCAATTGCGGCACGCGCCGCCGCTTCTCCCAGCGAAGCCGTCGTCTCGTCATCACCTGCGATATGGCGCTGGCGAATACCGGTGCGCTGGGCGATCCACTCGTCGGAGGTTTCGACCATGCCTTCGAAATCGGCATTCTTCATGATTCGGCGGGGCAGCGCGGCGCCCGTGCCGCGCACGACTGATCTGATCAAAGTTCTTTCCTATTCCTTTGCGTCGATAACGACGTCGGATTTCCTAGATGTCAGGGCATGCGGGTTGCGCGCATGGAACAGGTCCAGGTCGGCCTCGATGCGGTCGAGCAGATTGTTGCGTACCATATCATAGCCAAGCTCGATCGCCGCGGCGAAACCGTCCGAATCTGCACCACCATGGCTCTTCACCACGATGCCGTTCAGCCCCAGGAAGACGCCGCCATTGGAGCGGCCGGGGTCCAGCTTCTCGCGCAAGCGATCAAAGGCGCCCTTGGCAAAGAGATAGCCGATCCTGGCCATCAACGTCCGGCTCATTGCCGCGCGCAGATAGCCGCTGACCTGCCTTACCGTACCTTCGGCCGTCTTCAGCGCGATGTTGCCGGCAAATCCTTCGGTGACAACCACATCGACCGCACCCTTGCCGATGTCGTCGCCCTCGACAAAACCATGATAGTTCATCGAGGCCATATTGGCTTCGCGCAGCATGCGCCCGGCCTCCTTGACCTCTTCCTGGCCCTTGATCTCCTCAACCCCGACATTGAGCAGACCGACGCTGGGCCGGGCAATGCCGAAGACCGAGCGCGCCATGCCGGTGCCGAGAATGGCAAAGTCGATCAGCTGGTGCGCATCGGCGCCGATGGTGGCGCCGACGTCCAGCACCACGCTTTCGCCGCGCAATGTCGGCCAAAGTGCTGCGATCGCCGGGCGTTCGATGGTGGCCATGGTGCGCAGGCAGAATTTCGACATCGCCATCAGCGCGCCGGTGTTGCCGGCCGAGATGCAGGCGTCCGCCGTGCCGGCCTTGACCGCTTCGACGGCCTTCCACATCGACGACTTCCAGCGGCCGTGGCGCAGCGCCTGGCTCGGCTTGTCGTCCATCCTGACCGCTATTTCGCAATGGAAGAACTCGCTGACCTCGGCGAGCTTGGGAAACTTGGCGAGTTCCGGGCGCACGACCTCCTCACGCCCGTAGATGACGAAGCGGATGTCGGGACGGCGGGTCGCGACCGTCATGAGCGCCGGAATAACCACGGCTGGTCCGTGATCGCCGCCCATGGCATCGATGGAAATCCTGATCACGCGGTATTTATCTCACGGTTAGGCGGCAGATCGCTTTAGCGCTCGCGAAGGTTCGGCGAAAATAACGGTTTTGGGCTGCTGCACAACCGACTTTTCCGTCGCGGGCGAGGTTTTCAGGATTTTCCCAGCAAGGATCGCAGTTTTTGCTGAAATTCATTCTCCGCCGGTTCGGTCTCGCTGCCGGCATTCAGCGACGCGCCCTGCTTGCGCGGATAAGGGTCGATGGCCAGTCCGAAGTACTGTTCGGCAAGTGCCCCGACATCGATCGTGTCACCGGAAAATGTTTCGGGACTGTCAGGGCCTTCCGCGTCGAGCAGGATCTCGCCGCCGCCGTCGAAACCCTGCCGTCCAAGCTTGGAGTCTTCAGGTAGCAACAGAGCTTCGACTGGTTCGTCGATATGCGCTTCGACAGGCTCGAGCGTGACGATGCAAGCCTGGGTGATGTCCGCTTCGATGCGACCGCTGATCTTCACGCCGTTGCGCTTCCATGACGCCACCAGAAGCTCAGCGCGATAGGATTCGACCGAAATCAGGCCGTGCTCCTCGGCCAGCGCTGCGCGCTGTGCGGCATCGGCCTCGATAACCACCGGCAGACCCTTCTGCGGCAGGCGCGTGACGTTGGCGCGGAAGGATACCGGGCTTTGCGGGTCAATGTGCTTCATTGTTCACCTCCCTTGGCGACGGGAAAGGCCAGCGTGCCGGAGACAATCGATTCGGGTGTCTGCGCGGCCAGCAGGTTGCAGGCGTCGGTGACATAGTCGGCCAGCAGCGATGCTTCCGGCCAGGCGCCGGCGTCGGGCCGGACATTGCGGGCAAGGGCTGCGGTGAGCCCGTCACGGTCGTTTCTTTCCAGGGCATCGTCATAGGCGGCGGTTCGGCCATAAAACATCTTTGCCAGCTTTTTCATGCGTTTGGGCACGCCAACGTCGCCAATGCCCAACTCCCGCAGTGAATGATCGACGTCGAGGAAGAACTCGTCGATCAGCACCTGAGCGACCTCTTGCGCCACGCCGCTCTCACCGCGCAACCGATGCTGGAACAGGAACATGTGCAACGACAGCATCTCGAAACGGCCCAGCGGCGTGTCTGGCACATTCCAGTGGGAATAAAACACGGTCTGCCGCGCCGCCGCCACGATTTGTGCGTAAAGCGCCTCGGTGATAGCGCGGTTGGCGTGGCGTTCGCGGCCAAAAAAGCGCTGGAACATTGGGGATGGTCTCCTGGGGACCGTTTGTTGAAGTGGCCTTGTTGCATCGGCAAGCAAGCTGGTTTACCGGTTTCGCGGCCCAGCGCAAGTTGCGGCCAGCTAATGGAGTTGTTGTTGCGCGCGCTGAATTTCAAGTCGACCTTCTCGTCCAGGCCCGCTGGCGCAATCTCGCTGCTGGTGATTGTTTCGGCGCTGTCCGCCTGCCACACCAACAAGATGATCGGTGACCTCAGCCCCAGCGAGACGCTGACGCAGGGTTACGTCATCGACCAGCAGGCAATCGATTCGGTACCAGTCGGTTCCAGCCGCGAGCAGGTGTTGCTGGCGCTCGGCACGCCGTCGACGACGGCGACCTTCGACAACGAGGCCTTCTATTACATATCGCAGACGCGCAAGCGCTACGTCGCCTTCGACAAGCCCAGGCTCATCGATCAGAAGGTGCTGGCGGTCTATTTCGGCGCCGACGGCCGCGTCACCCAGATCGCCAATTACGGGCTGAAAGACGGCAAGATGTTCGACTTCGTCTCACGCACCACACCGACCGGCGGCAAGGACCAGAACTTCCTCAGCCAGATCATCAACGGCGCCAGCAAGCTGGCGCCCGGCATTCCCGGCGGCGGCACTCCCTGATCTCAGACTCTGAGTTCCCCTGCGGGAAAGCAGCAACATCTCAGGCGACCAAAAACCCGTGGGAGCGATCCGGCGGGTTTTTGTTTTCTGCCGTTGTTCGACGATCCGCGCCAGTCGTGATCTTATATTGTGCGATCTCGAAGGGAGTAACAGCATGGCGCGCCTACCTCTGCAGATCTTAGTCATCCCATATCGATATCGCGACGACGGTCGGATTGAGTATGCAATCTTCAGGCGCGGCGATCATTCTGAAGATTGCTGGCAGGGGGTAGCGGGCGGCGTCGAACAAGGGGAAACAGCCGAACAAGCAGCGAGGCGTGAGGCGATGGAGGAGGCTGGCGTCCCCTTCAAAGCGCCGTTGGTCTCGCTAGACGCGGTGGCTAGCGTGCCGGCCTTTCACTTCCAGGATCGCGATCTCTGGGGACCAGACGTATACGTGGTCCTGGAACGTGCGTTCGGGATATATCTGGAGGATGATCTGACTATCGTACTATCGCGCGAGCATACCGAATATCGATGGGTGGCCTATGAAGAAGCGTCCCGGTTACTCAAATGGGACAGCAACAGGACAGCCTTGTGGGAATTGAACGAACGACTCAAACGTGACGACATAAACGTGCCGTCCTGACGATAGCATCCAGCCGACATGGCGGGGACAAGAAGCTCTTCAACGCCCGCCCTCACGAGCATGCCTTTCGTCTGAAGCCTGCCGTCGAAGCCAAACAAAGACCCGCGGGATCGCTCCCGCGGGTTTTGTTTTCGAGCGATGGCTCCGTGATCAGCCGTGCGCGAGCACGGCCAGTAGCAGGAGCGCCACGATATTGGTGATCTTGATCGCCGGGTTGACGGCCGGGCCAGCGGTGTCCTTGTAGGGATCGCCGACCGTGTCGCCGGTCACCGAAGCCTTGTGCGCTTCGGAACCCTTGAGATGCTTGACGCCGTCCTTGTCGACAAAGCCGTCTTCGAAAGACTTCTTGGCGTTGTCCCAGGCACCGCCGCCAGAGGTCATCGAGATAGCGACGAACAGGCCATTGACGATGACGCCGAGCAGCGACGCACCAAGGGCGGCAAAGGCGGACGCCTTCGAACCCGAGATCAGCAGCACGCCGAAATAGACGACGAGCGGCGCCAGCACCGGCAGCAGCGACGGGATGATCATCTCGCGGATTGCTGCCTTGGTCAGAAGGTCGACCGCGCGTGCGTAGTTCGGCTTCGAGGTGCCAGCCATGATGCCCGGATCCTCGCGGAACTGCTTGCGCACTTCCTCGACGATGGCGCCCGCCGCGCGGCCGACGGCCGTCATGGCAATGCCGCCGAACAGATACGGGATCAGGCCGCCGAAGATCAGGCCGGCGACGACATAGGGGTTGGAGAGATCGAAGGAGATCTCGCCCATACCCTGGAAGTAGGGATATTTGTCGCCATTGGCGGCAAAGAACTTCAGGTCGTTCGAGTAGGCGGCAAACAGCACCAGCGCGCCGAGACCGGCCGAACCGATGGCGTAGCCCTTGGTCACCGCCTTGGTGGTGTTGCCGACCGCGTCGAGCGCGTCGGTGGACTGGCGCACTTCCTTGGGCAGGCCGGCCATTTCAGCAATGCCGCCGGCATTGTCGGTGACCGGACCGAAGGCGTCGAGAGCAACGATCATGCCGGCAAGGCCGAGCATCGTGGTGACCGCGATCGCCGTACCGAAGAGACCGGCGAGCTGATAAGTCGAGATGATGCCGCCGACGATGACGATCGCCGGCAGCGCCGTCGATTCCAGCGAGACCGCAAGGCCCTGGATGACGTTGGTGCCGTGACCGGTGACCGACGCCTGGGCGATGGAGTTGACCGGGCGCTTGTTGGTGCCGGTATAGTATTCGGTGATCACGACGATGAGACCGGTCACCACGAGGCCGACGAGGCCGCAGATGAACAGGTTCTTGCCGGTGATGGCCATGCCGGCAACGGTGCCGATCTCGCCCCAGCCCAGGGTGACCGAGGTGGCGACGCCAAGACCGACGATGGACAGCAGGCCGGTGACGATCAGGCCCTTGTAGAGTGCGCCCATGATCGAGCCGTTGGAACCGAGCTTGACGAAGAAGGTGCCGACGATCGAGGTCAGGATGCAAGCGCCGCAGATGGCGAGCGGATAAAGCATGGCCGCACCCAGGACGGGGGTGCCGCCAAAGAAGATGGCAGCCAGAACCATGGTGGCGACGACGGTCACCGCATAGGTCTCGAACAGGTCGGCGGCCATGCCGGCGCAGTCGCCGACATTGTCGCCGACATTATCGGCGATGGTGGCCGGATTGCGCGGATCGTCTTCGGGAATACCGGCTTCGACCTTGCCGACGAGATCGCCGCCGACATCCGCACCCTTGGTGAAGATACCGCCGCCGAGACGGGCGAAGATCGAGATCAGCGATGCGCCGAAGCCGAGCGAGACCAGCGAGTCGATGACGATGCGGTCATTGGGCTGAAGGCCCATGAAGTGGGTCAGGACAAGGTAGTAGATCGATACGCCGAGCAGGGCCAGGCCAGCAACCAGCATGCCGGTGATAGCGCCCGATTTGAACGCGATGTCGAGGCCGGCAGCGAGGCTGTTTGATGCGGCCTGCGCCGTGCGAACGTTGGCGCGAACGGAGACATGCATGCCGATGAAGCCGGCGGCGCCCGAAAGCACCGCACCGATCAGGAAGCCGATCGCGGCGGTGATGGACAGCAACCACCAGGCGAGCACAAGGACGACGACGCCAACGATAGCGATGGTGGTGTACTGACGCGCCAGATAGGCTTGTGCGCCCTCGCGGATAGCCGCGGAGATTTCCTGCATGCGTGCATTGCCCTGATCGGCCGCAAGGACCGAACGTGTCGCCCAGATGGCGTAAAGGATTGAAAGCAGGCCGCAGGCGATGACGGCGGAAATAATTGTCATTGCCGGATTTTCCTCGATTGATGGCCCAAAAGAACCCCTCCCTGGGCCGTTGAGACAGAGACCGGATTCCTCAGACGGAATCCAACCCTTCGCAGCGGTGTATGCGAAACGGGGCTCGGAACGTCAAGATATTGTTCGGTTTTTGCCCGGCTTTCGCCGCAATGCCTTCTTGCAAACCGATTGAATTTATTCAGATCGGGCCATGCCCGGCACTGAAGGGCTTGTGGCGGCCCTGAAAGCTCAGTCGTTGAGTCCAGCCAGCTGCTCGTCCGTTGGTTAGGTCAGAACAGGTGCAACACGACCAATCAGCCGATGCCCGCGCTCTGCGCCCAAGCCCAGCTCGCTTCTGAGAGCAGCGGCCCTCCGAACTTGATCCAATTCTCTCGGTCGCCCACAGAAAGTAGCGGGTCACTGACAGAATCCAGGCAGAGCCGACTCGCGTCTTCGGATATCTTCGAAATTGAAACTTTCCTGGCGACAAAGAAGGTCGATGCCGTGCCGTTGCGTTTCCGTTGGCGGTGCAGGGTCAAATAGGTGCCGCGACGTACCCGCCTAGTATAGAAACGTTGAGCACATGAACGAAGTCAAACCTCTAACCAAAATGGCTTAGGCACAAATGGGATTTGCAAGAGAACTTAGAACCAAGCTTGGGCTTAGACGAGTTCCCAATCCGGAAGTCCTGCCGCAGCACGCATCAGTTGGCCGCAGGTCATACAGCGTGAAGCCCAGTAATATCTATTGGTGCGATGAAACCTCGCCGCTAAGAATAGGAGCGTTCTGTTCAATAGCGGAGGAAGTCCTATTCCTTTGTCGCGCTAATCATCCGACGCAGTTTGTCTCAACTTTCCCATTCCGAGCTCTCATGACAAAGTCGATGGTTGCCTATAGTGATCTGGTGGTCAACGGACCGACTGAAATCGGCAACGATGTATGGATCGGACGACGCGCAATCATCATGCCAGGAATAACGATTGGTGATGGTGCCGTTGTTGGAGCCGGCTCGATCGTAACGAAGGACGTAGCTCCCTACGCGATTGTCGCCGGAAATCCTGCCAAGTTCATCCGTAACAGGTTTACCGACGACCAGATTGCGAGATTGCTTGCTATCCGCTGGTGGGAATGGAGCGACGAGAAGATCATAGCAGAACAGCCGAGGTTCTTTGGCCCGGTTGACGCCTTCATTGCCGCGAGTAGCGCGTCATAGCGCATCAGCGTCAGGTGAGGTCGCGAACTAGGCCGCCTCTCTGCCCATACGGCGCGCCGTGTAGCGCTCGATCGCCGACAGACCGTCATAGATCAGCACGGCAAGGGCTGCCACGATCAGGCCGCCCTGCAGGATGAAAGCAAGGTTGTTGGACAACAGCCCGGCGATGATCACTTCGCCCAGGGTCTTTGCGGCCACGGTCGAGCCGATGGTGGCGGTGGCAAGGCTGATGACCACCGACAGCCTGATGCCGCCGAGAATGATCGGGGCGCTGAGCGGCAGCTCGACCTTGGTGAGCCGTTGCCAACCGGTCATGCCGGCACCGCGCGCCGCCTCGACCACATTGGCCGGCAGCGTCGTCAGGCCGGTCAGCGCATTCTCGAAGATAGGCAGCAGGCCGTAGAGAAACAGCGCGATCAGCGTCGGCTTCTCGCCGAAGCCAACGGCCGGCACCGCGAGCGCCAGCACCGCCACCGGCGGAAAGGTCTGGCCGATGTTGACCAGGCTGCGCGACAGCGGCAGGAATTCGGCACCGGCCGGTCTGGTGACCAGGATGGCAAGCGCCACCGCGACGATGGTTGCAGCCACGGTGGCGATCAGAACCGTGCGCAAATGCAGCAATGTCAGCGTCAGCAGGCTGCCCTGGTTGTAGATCACCGGCGCATTGTTCTCGGTCAACGGCTTCAGCAGTGGCTCGAACCAGCCGGGATTGGTGACAAAGGCGACGAGCAGCACCACCAAGGCCAGCCTGAGCAGCGATGGAAGCCAGGCCTTCATGCCGGCCTCGCCGCGCGTTTCACCAGACCGTCGACGGTGACGCGGCCAAGCGGCTTGCCGTCGGCGCCTTTGACGGGCAGCGCCGGCCGGCCCGACCACAACAATTCGGCCAGTGCGTCGCGCTGGCTGGCGTCGCCGGGGATCGCTTCGCCTTCGGCCGAGCCCTTCTCCACGGCATCGCGGACGCGACCGAGCGACAGCAACCGGAACGGCCGCTCGCTGGCGCCGACCAGGGTCTCGACGAAGGCACTTGCAGGCTTCGCCAGGATCTCGGCTGGCTTGGCGTATTGCACGAGCTTGCCGGCATCCATGACCGCGATCTTGTCGCCCATATGCACGGCCTCTTCCATGTCGTGGGTGACGAGGATGATGGTGGTGCCGAAGCGCTTCTGGATCGCCAGCAGATCCTCCTGCGCCTTGGTGCGGATGATCGGATCCAACGCGCCGAACGGTTCGTCCATCAACAGCACGTTGGGCTCGGCGGCGAGCGCGCGGGCAACGCCGACACGCTGCTGCTGGCCGCCGGACAGTTCGTGCGGGTAGCGCGGACCGAATGCTTCGGGATCGAGCTGATAGAGCGTCATCAACTCGTCGACCCGGGCCTTGATGCGGGCCTTGTCCCAGCCGAGCAGCACCGGCACGGTGGCAATGTTCTGCGCCACCGTACGATGCGGAAACAGGCCGTGGCCCTGGATGGCGTAGCCGATGCTGCGGCGCAGCTCGTAACCCGGCAGCGAACGATTGTCGGCGCCGTCGAGCTTGATGATGCCCGAGGTCGGCTCGACCAGCCGGTTGATCATGCGCAGCAGCGTCGTCTTGCCGGAACCGGAGGTGCCGACAATGACGCAAACCGTGCGCGGCTCGATGACCATCGAAACGTCATCGACCACTGTTGTCGCGTCATAGCGCTTGGTAATGCCTTCGATCTCGATCATGCCGTTTCAACCCTGCGCTTGGTGGCAGTCATTTCGATCACCGCATCGAGGATGATGGCGGCGGCGAAGGCGAGCGCGACCGTTGGCACGGCGCCGAGCAGCACGAGGTCCATCGCCGTCTGGCCAACGCCCTGGAAGACGAAGACGCCGAAACCACCGCCACCGATCAGCGCGGCAATGGTGGCAAGGCCGATGTTCTGCACCAAAACGATGCGGATGCCGGTGAGAATGACAGGAAATGCCAGCGGAAACTCGACGCCGAACAGGCGCTGCCTGTCGGTCATGCCCATGCCGCGCGCGGCGTCGTTGGCGGCCCGCGGCACGCCGGCGAGACCGACCACGGTGTTGGCCACCACCGGCAGCAGCGAATAGAGGAACAGTGCGACGAAGGCGGGTGCTGTGCCGATGCCACGAATGCCGAGCGCGGCAGCCCCCGGCACATGCGTGGCGACCCAGCCGAGTGGCGCGATCAGCAGGCCGAACAGCGCGATCGAGGGAATGGTCTGGATGATGTTGAGCACGTTGAGCACGCCGGCGCGCAGCCTTTCGACGCGATGGCACAGGATGCCGAGCGGCAGGCCGACGATCACCGCAGCAGCCAGCGAACCGAGCGCCAGCGTCACATGCTTGGAGCCTTCCGCCCAGAAACTCTCGGCGCGGTTGGCGTATTCCTTCAGGATGGAAAGGTCGTTCCAGCTTCCCGAAATCAGCAAAAGACCGATCGCCGCGCTGGCCGCGACCAGCACACCAACCCGCCCCCAGGGCGACAGGTTCAGCCGTGTCAGCACGTCAGCCAGCAAAAGCGTGAAGGCAAAGATGAGAATCCAGAAGCCTGAGGCCGGCGAAACCCTCGCAAAGGTGTTGCCCGCCGGCGTGAGAAATGTGCCGGCGACGCCAACCAGCAGCGCGAGCGCGGCAAGCGCCACCACGCTGGCGGCGAGGCGCAGCACAAGCGGCGTCCTGAACAGAGCAATGAGCGCGCCGACGACGATGATGGCGAGCAGCAGCGCCCCGATGGTTGCCGGCAGCGCCTCGAGAATCGAGCGCGCCTGGCCGGGGACGATGCGGTTAGCGCGGAACGTGGCAAAGGGCGCGGCAAAAGCCGCATAGGCTGATATCGCGGCGATGACCACGCCGAGCTTGTCGAACCGAATGTTCACGCCCTCCCCCGTCAGTCGATCCGGCGCGCCACGAAAGCGGCGCGCCGGAATCGTCCTACTTCAGGAAGCCGTTCTTCTTCAGGAAGTCTTCGGCGACGCCCTTGACCGGCTCGCCGCCGACCTGCACGCGACCGTTCAACTCCTGCAGCGTGACGAGGTCGAGTTTGGCGAAGACCGGCTTGAGCAGCGTCTCGATCTCGGGATGTTCCTTCAGCACCTTTTCGCGAATGATCGGCGCCGGTTGGTAGACCGGCTGCACGCCCTTGTCGTCGTCGAGCACGACGAGCCCGGACGGTGCGATGCCGCCATCGGTGCCGTAGACCATGGCGGCGTTGGCGCCACTGGTCTGGTTGGCGGCGGCAGCGATGGTGGCCGCGGTGTCGCCGCCCGAGAGCGTGATCAGTTGCTCAGGCTTCAGCGTGAAGCCATAGGTGGTCTGGAAGGCCGGCAGGGCGGCGGCCGAATTGACGAACTCGGCGGAAGCCGCCAGCACCACCTGGCCGCCGCCCGCGACATATTTGCCGAAGTCAGTGAGCGTGGCGAGCTTGTTGGTCTCGGCGACTTCCTTGCGCAACGCGATCGCCCAGGTGTTGTTGGCGGGTGATGGCGACAGCCAGACGATCTTGTTGGCGTCGTAGTCGAGCTTCTTGGCCGTCTCATAGGCCTCGGCGGCATCTTTCCAGACCGGGTCGTCGGCCTTTTCGAAGAAGAAGGCGGCGTTGCCGGTGTATTCGGGATAGATGTCGATCTCACCGGCAGTGATCGCCTTGCGCACCACCGGCGTACCACCGAGCTGGATACGGTCTGATGTCTTGATGTTGTTGGCGTTGAGGACGAGCTGGATGATGTTGCCGAGCACGCCGCCCTCGGTGTCGATCTTCGAAGACACAACCACCTGGGCGCTGGCGGAAGCCGCCGTGATGCCGAGCGCCAATGCCGCGCCGGCCAGGACCTTGACTGAAAACATCGTGAAAACCCCTTGCTATGAACCGAAATGCGGTGGCCGCATATAAGCATGGCTTCAACGGCCAGTCGGGGCACACGGTTTCATAACAAGGGGGATCAGCGCAATATTTTTGTTCGGAAGGCCGATTTCGAGGCGACGCTGGCGATCTGCTGCCATCTGGCGGATAATGCAATGAGGGTGCGGGTGGCAAACACGGAGAGCGTGTCATGGCCATACACAAAGTCGGTTACCTCATCGGCAGTCTTGCCCGGGAATCCATCAACCGCAAGCTCGCGAAGGCGCTCGTTCAACTGGCTCCTCCGGAACTTGAAATGACGGAAATCGTTTTCAGGGATCTGCCCCTTTACAGCTACGACTATGACGCGAATTTCCCACCGGTCGCCAGGGATTTCAAAGAGGCGATCGCCTCCGTTCAGGCCGTGCTGTTCGTTACCCCGGAGTACAATCGCTCGATCCCTGGCGGATTGAAGAACGCGATCGACTGGGCCAGCCGCCCCTATGGAAAGAATTCATTCGCGCGCAAACCGTCCGCCGTCATCGGAACATCGCCGGGCGCCATCGCAACCGCTGTCGCCCAACAAAGCCTGCGCAGCGTTCTGAGCTTCTGCAACTCACCCCAGATGAATGCGCCGGAAGCCTATATCCAGTTCACGCCGGGACTGATAACGGACGACGGCGAAGTGACGGTCGAATCCACCGAGGACTTCCTACGCAACTACATGGCTGAGTTCCACATGTTCATAGCGCGGGTGCTTCAGGTGTTGCCGCCGGACGCATAGGTTTGGCGTCAAACCGGGTGCGCGCTCGTCACCTTCAGCGCGCCTAGCGCCACGAAACAGAGCACAGCAACCGGGAATACCATCCAGTTCAGCATCTCCCAACCCCAGGCGTTGTAGACCATGCCCGACATCAGCGAGGCGCAGGCGACGGAGCCGAACAGGACGAAATCGTGGAAGCCTTGCACCTTGCCCTTTTCCGACGGCCGGTAGCTGGCCGCCACCATCGCCGTCGCGCCGATGAAGCCGAAATTCCAGCCAAGGCCGAGCAGGATCAGCGATGTCCAGAATTGCCAGAGCGCCAGGCCCGACAGAGCGACAATGGCGCAGCCGATGAGCAGGACTAGGCCGAGGGCCACAATGCGTTCGGCGCCGAAGCGATGGATCAGCGAGCCGGTGAAGAAGCTTGGCGCGAACATCGCCATGACGTGCCAGGAGATGCCGAGCGTCGCGTCATCCTCCGACAGTCCGCAACCGACCATGGCCAGCGGTGCGCCGGTCATGACGAAGCTCATCAGCGCGTAGCTGCCGACCGCGCAGAAAAGTGCGGCGACGAAGCGCGGCTGCGTGACGATTTCGGCCAATGGCCTGGCGTCGCTGGCGGCGATCTCCACCTTGCCGGATGCTTTCGCCGGCAGCCGCAGGAACGACAGGATGATGGCGCCGACCGCGGCCAACGGCAGGATGGAGACGAACGAACCGGCAAACATCACCGGCGCCAACAATTCGCGTGTGAAGATGACGATCTGCGGCCCGAGGATGGCGGTGATGATACCACCGGCCAGCACGAAAGAGATGGCGCGCGCCTTGAACTCCGGCGGTGCGTTGTCGGCGGCGGCGAAGCGGAACTGCTGGACGAAGGCGCCGCCGACACCGATCGTGAGCAAGCCAAAGGCAAACAGCCAGAAGCTGCTTTGGAAGAGCGCAAGCGTGGCGACGAGGCCGCCAAGCGCGGTGACGATTGTTCCGGTCATGAAGCCGCCGCGCTGGCCCATGCTGCGGATGATGGCCGCCGCGGGCAACGCGCCAAGCGCCACGCCGATGTTGAAGCCGGTGATCGGCGCCGTCGCCAGTGATTTGTCGGGGCCAAGCAGATATTGCCCGGCCAGCGCCCCCATGGAGATGGCGATGGGGGCCGCCGAGCCGATGATCGCCTGCGAGGCGGCGAGGATCAAAGCGGTGCGGCGAGCCTCCCTGCCGGCCTCGACGGCGATTGCCGTCATGATGCGTCCTTGCCGCGCCCCTCGCCACGCACCCGGCGTGACACACGGTCGAGAACGGCATTGACCAGCTTCGGCTCATCTTCCTCGTAGAAAGCCTTGGCGATGTCGACATATTCGGAGACGATAACCGCGACGGGAACATCCTCGCGTTTCATCAGCTCGTAGACGCCGGCGCGCAGAATGCCGCGCAGCGTCGAATCGAGCCGCGACAGCGGCCAGTCCTCGGTCAGCGCCTGGCGGATGATGGGATCGATGGTCTTCTGGTTCTCGACGACACCCGCCAGGATGGCGCGAAACCATTGCGCATCGGCCTCGCGGTAGAGCGCGCCGTCGACTTCCTTGCCGAGACGAAAGGCTTCGTATTCGGCGGTGATCTCGAAGACGCCGCTGCCGGCGACATCCATCTGGTAGAGCGCCTGCACGGCGGCCAGACGGGCAGCGCCGCGCTTGTTGGCGTGGCGCACTGCCGGCTGGCCGGGCGAAGCGGGTTCGCTCACGATCGCGCTCCCAATTGTTCCTTGAGGGCGATCATGGTCAGCGCCGCACGCGCGGCAAAGCCACCCTTGTCGCCCTCCGAGCGCTTGGCGCGAGTCCAGGCCTGGGCGTCATTCTCGGTGGTCAGGATGCCGTTACCGATGCAGACCGAGTCCTGCACGCTCAGGTCCATGAGCGCGCGGCTGGATTCATTGGCGACAATGTCGAAATGATAGGTGTCGCCGCGGATGATGGTGCCGAGCGCAACAAAGCCGTCATAATGTGTGCCGCCCTCCGTCGCCCCGTCCAGCGCGAAGGTAATCACCGCGGGAATCTCGAGCGAACCTGGAACGGTGACGACGTCGTAAGTCGCGCCCGCTTCATCGAGCGCGCTTGTCGCGCCTTCGAGCAGCGTGTCGGCAAGATCGTCATGAAAGCGCGCTTCGACAATGAGCAGATGCGCCTTCGTCTTCGGACGAATGAAGGCTTTGCCGTGTTGGGATGTGCCAGCCATAAAAGTCTCCGGGGATCGCCGGTGACTTAGGCCGAAGCCGGGTTGACCGCAAGCGAAGATGTTGCACGCGCCCGGTTTGCCAACCTATTCAGGTTCACTAACCTCGTTCTTGAGATGGCTGTCGAGGTTATCAACCCAGGTCTGTACGGTCTGATGATCGATCACACGACCGGCGTCCACATCGGCCAGCGCTTCGAGTGTCAGGCGCCGGAGTTCTTCTTCTTGTTCAGCCGAGATCCGTCTATTCTTGACCATCAAAGCCCCTCTTTCTCTGCCTCCACGAGACGCGCCGCGTAGCGGGCCATGGTGTCGATCTCGAGATTGACGCGGTCGCCGACCTTGCGCTCGCCCCAGGTGGTCACGGTCAGCGAATGGTGGATCAGTAGCACGTCGAAACGCGTGGCTTCGACCTTGTTGACGGTGAGCGAGGTGCCGTCGAGTGCGACCGAGCCTTTTGGCGCAATGAACTTCGCCAGCTCGCGCGGTGCTTCGAGAGTAAAACGCACCGCGTCGCCCTCATCCTTGCGCTCGACGATCTCCGCCATACCGTCGACATGACCCGAAACGATGTGGCCGCCGAGTTCGTCGCCGATCTTCAGCGCCCGCTCCAGATTGATCCGCGTGCCTGACTTCCAGCCCATCGCCGTCGTCAGCCTGAGCGCCTCTTCCCAGGCCTCGACCTCGAACCAGCGCGCGTTCGAGCCGCTGTCGGGCAAGGCCGTCACTGTCAGGCAAACGCCGCCACAGGAGATCGAGGCGCCGATGGCGATGGTCTGTGGGTCATAGGCGGTGTCGATGCGCAAACCCACCCCTTCCCTGAGCGGCTTGACGGAAGCGACAGTGCCGACATCGGTGACAATTCCGGTAAACATCGGTGTTGATCCTAAAGGTCTCTTATCCACTCGGCGTAGCTGTCTTCGCCAAAGCGCATCTCGCGCAGCTTGCGAAATCCTGCCGGGATATGGTCAGCGTCGATCGGCGATGCAATGCCGCCATTGCCAATCGCTTCCGGCCCCTCGAACAGCACGATGCGGTCGACCAGCCCATCGGCCAGGAAAGCGCTCGCCACCTTGGCGCCGCCCTCGACCAGAACACTGGCCATGCCAAGCGCTGCCAGATCCTCGAGCAGTTCCGGCAGCGCGACGCCGCCCTCATGCGTTTCAGTACCGATGAAGCGCACACCGGCGCGTTCGATTGCTGCTCGCCGCAACGGATCGGCCTCAAGGCAAGCGGCGACATAGAGTGGCACCCGGTCAACGCCCGAAACCAGTTTCGAGGCCTCCGGCAACCTGATCTGGCGGTCGAGCACGATGCGCGCCGGCGAACGGTTCTCCAGCCCCGGCAAGCGCACCGTCAGGGCCGGATCATCCTCAAGGGCTGTGCCGATACCAACCAATATGCCGTCGGCCTCGGCCCGCATCAGGTATACTTCGCGGCGCGCAATATCGCCGGTGATCGACACCTGTCCCCCGCCTTCCCAGCCGATCTTGCCGTCGCTGGAAAGCGCAAGCTTGAGAATCACTTCGGGGCGTTTTCTCAGCGATCGAATCAAATAGCCGGCCATCTGCTCGGCGGCTTCCGCCGCCAACACCTTCTCGACCACCTCGACACCGGCGGCACGCAGGATTGCGTAGCCCTTGCCGGACACGCGCGAATCGGGATCGCTGGCGGCGCCGACGACGCGCGCGACACCGGCATTGACCAGCGCATTGGCGCAAGGCGGCGTGCGGCCATGATGGGCGCAAGGTTCGAGAGTGACGTAAGCGGTGGCGCCGCGCGCGAGCGCGCCAGCCTCGGCCAGGGCCTCGGTCTCGGCATGCGGGCGGCCGCCGACAGCGGTGACGCCGGTGCCGACGATCATCGGGCCATTGCCGTCATCGCGCACGATCAGCGTGCCGACAGACGGGTTGGTCGCGGTGCGCCCGGCATTTTTTCGCGACAGTCTGAGTGCCGCCGCCATGAAGCGGCGATCAAGGGCGGCCTGTTCGCTTGCAGTCATGCTCAGCTGGCTTCCTCTTCACCCTTGATTTCGTCCCCCTTGAGCTCGCCCAGCAATTCGTGGAAATCCTTGGCCTCGCGAAAATTGCGGTAAACCGAGGCGAAGCGGACATAGGCGACATCGTCGAGCGATTTCAACGCTTCCATGACCAGTCGGCCGACCTCGCCGGAGGCCACTTCGGTCTCGCCGGAGCTTTCGAGCTGGCGCACGATGCCGGTCACCGCGCGATCGATGCGCTCGGGATCGACATTGCGCTTGCGCACGGCGATCTCCACCGAGCGCAACAGCTTGTCGCGGTCGAACGGCACTTTGCGGCCCGATTTCTTGACCACGACAAGGTCGCGCAACTGCACACGCTCGAAGGTGGTGAAGCGGCCGCCGCAATCGGGGCAGACGCGCCGTCGGCGGATCGCCGCGCCATCCTCGGCGGGGCGCGAATCCTTCACCTGCGTATCTTCTGACTGGCAATAGGGACAGCGCATGGAGTAGCCTTTGGTTGGCGAATCTGGTGAAGCGAAAGGCTTAGAGGTTTTTGCAACGATGGCAAAGTATCGCCACCAACCCCTCGCCTCTCAGCCACAGAGATAGCGAGGCGCATGCAAGATTGCCAGCCTCGCCAAGCAGCCAGACTGCGTGCCGATGTCGTCAGGGGGCGACGTCGGCGGTCGGAAACCCGCACGATGCGCCGAGACTGCGATAGGCCTTGGTGAAGCCGTCCATGGATATGCTTCCAACCGGCGCATCGCCGAAAGAGACGTCAAGCGCCGATGCCCGGCGCATGACGCGCAAGAGCGCCAGGCTGGTCTTGGCCTGATTGTCCACGGTCCAGCTGAGCCGGCCGTTGACCGCGCCATCGGAATGGAGCTTTGCGGCGACGCGGCCCTTGTCGTCGCCGAAAGTGGCGGCGACGGACTTGCCGGCCGGCAGATCCTTGTTGTCAACAGCGATGGTTATGGACGGGTAGGCATCCGGCGGCAGGGCATCGCCGTTCGTGATGACGAGCGTCAGGGTACCAGGCACGCCACCGGCGCCGATAAAGGCGGTCGAGGCCGCGCAGGTCTTGCGCAGATCCTCACCGGTGTCGACCTCGTCGACCAGGGTTGACCACCTGCCAAAGGTTTCGAGCTTGGGTGCCGCCTGGGCCGGTGCCGCGGGTGCGACCTGGGCAGGGGCGGGTTGCGCGGGCGCGGCTTGAGCAGGGGCGGTCTGCGCCAAGGCGACGTCGGGGAGCGGCAAGGCCATCAAAGCGGCCAGAACGCCTACGGCGCCAAGGTCGGCGAGCCGAAATAGTCGCATCATCAAGGCTCCTGCCGGTCGCCCGGCCTGCTGAGACGCTTGTCGTCGCAGCAGGCGGTAAGACCTCCTATCGCCTCAGCCGAGATAGGGATAGAGCGGGAAACGATCGGTCAGCGCCACGACCTTGGCCTTGACCGCGGCTTCGACAGCGGCATTGCCCTCGTCGGAATTGGCGACCTTGAGACCATCCAGCACTTCGGCGATCAGCTTGCCGATCTCGCGGAATTCGGCCTGGCCAAAGCCGCGCGTGGTGCCGGCCGGGGTGCCGAGACGCACGCCCGAGGTGACGAAAGGCTTTTCCGGATCGAACGGGATGCCGTTCTTGTTGCAGGTGATGTTGGCGCGGCCCAGCGCTGCCTCGGCGCGCTTGCCGGTGGCATTCTTGGGCCTGAGGTCGACCAGCATCAAATGGTTGTCGGTGCCGCCGGAGACGATGTCGAGCCCGGTTTCCTTGAGACTTGAGGCAAGCGCCTTGGCGTTGGCGGCGACGCTCTCGGCGTAGACCTTGAAGCTCGGCTTCAGCGCTTCGCCGAAAGCCACCGCCTTGGCGGCGATGACATGCATCAGTGGACCGCCCTGCAAGCCGGGGAACACCGCCGAGTTCATCTTCTTGGCGATGTCCTCGTCATTGCACAGGATCATGCCGCCGCGCGGGCCGCGCAACGACTTGTGCGTCGTGGTGGTCACGACATGGGCGTGCGGCAGCGGTGACGGATGCACGCCGCCGGCGACCAGGCCGGCGATGTGCGCCATGTCGACCATCAGGTAGGCGCCGACCGCATCGGCGATCTCGCGAAAACGCTTCCAGTCCCAGACGCGCGAATAGGCGGTGCCGCCGGCCAGGATCAGCTTCGGCTTGGTCTCATGCGCGGTCTTCTCGATGGCGTCCATGTCGAGCAGATGGTCGTCCTGGCGCACGCCATAGGAGACGACCTTGAACCATTTGCCACTCATGTTGACCGGCGAACCGTGGGTCAGATGGCCGCCGGAATTGAGGTCGAGGCCCATGAAAGTATCGCCTGGCTGCAAGAGCGCCAGGAACACCGCCTGATTCATCTGGCTGCCGGAATTCGGCTGGACGTTGGCGAAGTTGCAGCCGAACAGCTTCTTTGCCCGCTCGATGGCCAGTTCCTCGGCCACGTCGACGAACTGGCAGCCGCCATAGTAACGCTTGCCCGGATAGCCCTCGGCGTATTTGTTGGTCATGATCGAGCCTTGCGCTTCAAGCACGGCGCGGGAAACAATGTTTTCCGAGGCGATCAGCTCGATCTCGTGACGCTGACGACCGAGTTCGTTGCGGATGGCGCCGAAAATCTCCGGATCGGCGTCAGCCAGCGTGGTTTCGAAGAAGGATTCGAATTTGTTCGACACTGCCGCTGCTGTTGCCATGGCCTGAAATCCTCGGGGTTCGGGGGCTGCGAAGGTTCGCCGCGCCATTAACACAGTTGTTTTCGCCCCGCCACGTTTGCCGCGCGAAATTTGCTGGCCGGATTGCGCCAGCGAAGCCAGCAGGTCGCTATTTCCTCGCCTTGCGATCTTCAGCAAGGCCTCGCGCGCCAGACGCACCAGCGCGCCGGACACGGCGACGAGGACGCGTACGGCCAGAATGAACAGCGACTTCCATGGTCCGGTTCCAGACTTTCCCGCCGACCATGCGCAAAGCCGGCCGATCTGTCCAGCCGCCCCTCCCGCGAGAAACACAGCGGCACCCGAGCAACGAAAAGGCCGCCCTGAGCGGCGGCCTTTTTATAAAAAAATCAGTCACTTAAAGCGATGACGTGATCTGCAGCTCGTTGTTGCCGTCGAGCGCGTAGACGTCGTCGCGGAACTGCACGACGCCTGGGGCCGTAGACCAGGCCGAAAGATAGAGGAAGTGGACCGGCACGGGGTTGGTAATCTGGATCGGCGTGTTTTCGCCGGTCTTGATCGCCGCCTCGAAATGCTGACGGTCCCAGCCCGGCGTGTCGCGCAGGATCCAGGTGACGAGGTCGCGCACATTCTGCACGCGCACGCAGCCCGAGGAATCGAAGCGCATCATCTTGCCAAACAGGCTCTGCTGGGGGTATCGTGCATATAGACGCCGTCGGGGCTCGGGAAATTGATCTTAACCGACGCCATCGCATTGCCCGCGCCCGGATCCTGGCGGAAGCGATACTTGGCGGCGTCGTCGGTCGACCAGTCGACATTGAGCGGATCGACTTCGCTGCCGTCCGGCGCGAACAGGCGGATATGGCTGTCCTTCAGATAATCGGGATTCTTCCGCATCAGCGGAATGATGTCCTTGCGCACGATCGAGACCGGCGCATTCCAGTACGGATTGACGATGATCTCGTTGATCTTGGAATTGACGATCGGCGTCTGGCGATCGATCTTGCCGACAATCGCAGTATGGCGAAGCACGACGCGGTCGTTCTCGACCGCTTCGACCTGCGCCGCCGGAATGTCGACCAGCACGTAGCGACTGCCCAGCGTGCCGGCCTTCTCGCGCAGCCGCTGCAGATTGGTCTGCAACTGGCCAAGCCGGATTTGCGCCGAGACATTCATCGCCGCGTAGGTGTATTTGCCCATCGAGCCGTCGGCAGGCAGGCCGTGACGCAACTGGAAGCGCTTGACCGCCGAGTCGACGTAGGAGTCGAAAGCTGTCGAAATGCCGGCGCTCTGCGACAGGTCGCCAGAAACCATCAGCCGCTTGCGCAACGGCACCACATCAGGATCATCGACGCCGAGCTGCAGTTTCTTGGTCGCGGGAACCTCTACCCAACCGCCCTGCCCGGCAATGTTCTGATATTGCGCGACCGCCTGTTCGGTGAAAGCGACGGTCTGTGGGCTGAAGATCGGCAGCGTCGAGGCCACCTTGCCGCCCTCGCTGGCGCGGGCGTCGAACTGGTCGTCCCAATTGCCGCGCGCCGAGGATTTCAGGATATCACCGATCACATCCTGCGCATTGGCGCCGCCTGCGACCACTGCGGCTGCGAGCGCGGAGGCTCCGGAAAGGAAAAAACGGCGGCTGGTTTTCATGGACGTTCCAGACATTCTTGTAGCGTTCGATCTACTGCATTCGGTTATGGGGCGATCTTGCCCGCACTCTAGAATTGGCAATCTTAACAATTAGCCAACCATTGTCCGTGTCAGCTTGGCCACAAACGCTCGAGGCACGATACGGGTTCCGGGTGAACGCACGGCCTTCACCACAGCATCACCGGCATCCTCGGTTCCATTGGAATATGGCGGCAACGTGGCCTTGCGCCCAAATCCGCCCGGCCGGCTTTCCGAAAAGAACGGTCCGTGCTTTTTTGGTATCGATCGGCGATTGCCGACCACAATTTTTGCCGATGAGCCACAAGCCCCTGATAGTACAGTGACAGCTCGCCCAACGCGAGGAACGAGGCCATGCCTGGTGCCATTGCAGTCATCGCGACATTAGCCTTGGCCGGAGGCCCGAACGGCAGCCCACCGACGCCGGAGGAGATGGTCGCCTATTTCGTGCATGGCCTCGAACAGGGTGCGATCCCCAGATACGGGCAGCAGACCGACCAACCCTTCAAACAGGTTTCCCGATCGCCAGCGGTCTTTACCAGCACCGGCCCCAACGAGGTCGGCGACAAGATGGAAACGCTAAGGTTCACGGTGACGAAGCTCAGCGACTGCACCTACAAGGCCGAGCAGCAGTTCGAGGAGGACGGCGAACCCTATTATCGCCTGGCCTACACGCTGGACTTGAGTGCCGTTACGGCCATTGGCTTCGACAATCCGCCGGCCACCATCTCGCTCAAGGGGTTGACCAAGAGTTGCGCGACCAACACCGAAGGCAGTTGCGATCCGACCAGGGAGCCAGAAGCAATCGGCCCGTTCTTCGGCGAGCCGCGCCAGGCCGAACAGGCGCTTGCGTTTTTTCACGAGAAATTCTGCCCGCTGAAGCCGTAGCCGAGACGACGGCCGCCAAAAGAAAAGGCCGATGCCTTTCGGCACCGGCCCTGACTGAAGGTCGACATTTCGGCCGCGCTTCTGTGGCGCGGGCCGGATCTGATGCTGCGCCTTACATCCGGTAGGCGATGGTATCGTTCCAGAAGCGATCGAGCCGCTGCAGGGCGCGGTTCATCTGCTTGAACTCGTCGGTGTTGATGCCGCCGACCTGTTCGATCGAGCCGACATGACGCTCGTAAAGGCCGGCGACGACCTCGGCCACCTCGTTGCCCTTCGGCGTCAGCGAGACGCGGACCGAACGGCGGTCGATGCGCGAGCGCTGGTGGTTGATGAAGCCGAGATCGACCAGCTTCTTCAGATTGTAGGACACGTTCGAGCCGAGATAGTAGCCACGCGAGCGCAGTTCGCCGGCGGTCAGCTCGGAATTGCCGATGTTGAACAGCAGCAGCGCCTGGATGGCATTGATGTCGGAACGGCCGTTGCGGTCGAATTCGTCCTTGATCACATCAAGCAGGCGGCGGTGCAGCCGCTCAACAAGCTGCAGCGATTCCATGTACAGGGAACGGATAGCCTCGCGGCGATCGTCGGATACGTTGGCGGTCTTCGCCGCCGGACGCGAATTGATCATTGTCTTTGCCTCTCGTTTGTCGCCCTGGTGATTTTTTGTTTTTCACCTTGATCGCGACACTATCGAATACTCATAAAATTCGACTTAAACGCTAGGGCTAACAAGAGCTTACCGGTAACAGGTTTCGAAAGAGGCTTAACGAACGGTCACCCGAGCAAGGATAATTAACCTAAAGATTTCGGCAACAATTGAGGGGCCGAATCGAGGCAGAAGCCAGGTCGCCAATGTGCTCAAGGACTTAGTGGCGGACAGGGCGCTTCTGCAGGTAGATGACGACGCGGAAGACGATGTAGAGCACCGCCACCGCGGCATGCGAGACGACAATCAGCATACGGTGGCCGAAAAGCTCGGGAAAGCCGGCATACATGACGGTCTCGGTCACCGCGCAAATGAACCAGATCACCGGCCCCCAGGACGCCAGCATCCACAGGCCGGCAGCGGCGAAGGGAAAGAACACGGCGAGCACCACGGCCGCCACCTGCCAATGCACGGGCATCAGGTCGAAACGCCACAGCGAGCCCGGATAAAAGCCGATCAGCTTGATCCAGTAGAGAATGCCGAACAGCAGGCAGTAGCCCGATATGACGCGCTGGAACCAGGCGAAGATCACCTCCACCCCGGAGGGCTGCAGCACGACACGTCGGGAGGTCACTTCGCTCACAGCTCGAGCTCCCTTTCGCCCAGCGGAGCGAAATAGGCGTCGACATCGGCATCGCTGACCGCACCGAGGCTCGCCGGCCGCCACTGCGGCTTCGAGCCCTTGTCGATGATGGCGGCGCGAATGCCTTCGTAGAAATCATGGCCGGCCAGCATCCGGTTGAGGATGCGGAACTCCATCTTCATGCATGCTTCCATGGACAGGGTCAGCCCGGCGCTGATCTGACGCCAGGCGACGCGCAGGCTGGTGGGCGAGCGGGTGAGGATTGTCGCCAGCGTCTTTGCCGCGAATTCGTCGGCGCCTGCTGCCCGCTCCAGGCTGTCGATGACGCGTTTCAGGGACGGTTGCGAAAAATGGCTCGATATCGCCTCCAGCGTCGGCCTGTCGGTCTCTCGCCTTGCCTGGATGAAGAAACCGCGCAGCACCGATTCCGGGTCGCCGGTCAGCGTCAGCCGGTCGAGGAAGCCGCCCTGGTCCTCGGCCTTGATGGTGTGGGTGGCCAGGCCCGACCACAGGGCGTCGCCATAGCGGATGCGATTGCCGGTCAGCGCCAGATACATGCCGAAGGAGCCGCCGAGATCAGGCAGCAGGTGGCTGCCGCCGACATCGGGGAAAAAGCCGATGCCGACCTCCGGCATGGCGAACTGGGCATTCTCGGTCATCACCCGATGCGAGCCGTGGAAGGAAATGCCGACGCCACCGCCCATGACGATGCCGTCGATCAGGGCGACGTAGGGTTTCCTAGAGCTGTTGATGCGGGCATTGAGCCGGTATTCGTCGGCGAAGAACTCGACCGGCGGTTTTCCAGCCCGGCCGGTCTCGTAGACATGCAGGATGTCGCCGCCGGCCGAAAAGGCCCTGCCCTCGGCCTTGACGACGATGACGTCGATGCCTTGATCAGTCTCCCAGGCGCAAAGAGCAGCGTCGAGCGCCCTGATCATGCGGTGCGTCAAGGCATTGAGCGCCTGCGGCCGCGTCAAGGTGACGATGCCGGCCCGACCCAGATGTTCGAAGCGAATCTCGTCGCCTCCGCCAAAATCCATCGTGAAAGAATCCCTCCCCCGCGCCGGCGGGACTGAAGTGCTAAGCGGCGACCGGGCGAACGTCAATTGTCGTAGCCCGTGATGGAAAGCGCCATTCGGTTGAAAACTGCTACCACACGAACGGGATCAACGCCTTCGTCCGACGGGCATAGCCGGGGAATTCAGCGGGAAATTGCTGTGCCAGGAGCCTGTCTTCCGCGCCGACACGCCACAGAAAGATCGAACCCAGCAGTATCAGCAAAAAGACGAAGCCGTCGCCCGCCACGATCGCCGAACCGATGCATGCGACCAGGCCACCGCTGTACATGGGATGGCGCACATAGCGGTAAGGGCCCGACGTCACGAGTTCATGCCCCTGCTTTGCGGAGACGATCTGGCTCCAATTGCTGCCCAGGCTTTGCCGCGCCCAGACCAGGAAGGCCATTCCGGCAGCGGTTACCATGACACCAATGCTGCTCAAGGCAGCGTTTACGGGAGCGAAGTTGACGAAACGGAATGTCGACAGATGCGGAAGCAGGAAAGCAACAATCATCGCCACCATCAGGCCCAGGCGCTGTGGCATGTGCTCCTCGGTATCCCGTTTCACGCCGATGGCCGAAACGGTCAGATAGACAATCAGCAGGAGCCATGCGGCATAGACGAACCAGATGAAAACCATCGCTCGCTCCTTCGGTCAACCCGTGCGGACCTAGCGTGGCGTGAGGATGCGTCAAGCCCGCCGGTCAGGTGCCCGTTTGGATTTCGGGAGCGGAAAGAGGCAGTCTTTGCGCGCCGGCCAAATGGGTGCAAAATCGTCAGCTAAGGCACGGCTAACCGATCTCTGAGGCCGTCAACTCAAGGGCGACCACATGATCCTTGTTCCCGGAGCGCCAGAATTCGATTTAGCGATGCCGCGAAAATTCGACCCGGAAGATGTTCTGGGTCGACCGCTGATGGCGAATCTGGCGACCGTTACAGCGGACGGCGCACCGCGCAATGCGCCGATGTGGTTCATCTGGGAGGCAGGAGCGCTCTGGCTTCTCGGTTCGACGGAGGCAAGCGCGGTAAAGCATATTGAAAGAGATCCGCGCTGCGCGGTGGAAATTGTTCACTTCGACAACAATGCCGGCATCCTGCTGCATCTGGGGCTGCGCGGCCTCGCTACCGTGGAGCCAATGTCGCCGGACCGCTTCAAACGGCTACTCCATAAGTATCTCGGTCCCGAGCCAAACTGGAACGGGTGGTTCATCGACAACGTAGCCCAGATCGAACATCCGGATGGGCGCATGATCAGGCTTGCCCCAGCCAGCATTTTCACCAACAACGTATCGTTCTTCAGGACCGGGCCTGACCTTGCGTGGCCGTCCAATCGATAGTCATATTTGCGCGTCTTGGCTGCCGCGGGTGCCGATGCTACAAAGCCGTTCGTCACGGCGATGATCGGCTTCGGGGGACGGTGGGCCATGTCGCAGCTTTTGCGCGCTGTCCTGATGCTGATTGGACTGATGGTCGCTTGCGCGGCAACCCATCCGTCGGTCGCGGCCTCCCTCGAGGACCTCTACAGCTCTCAGACCATCGTCAACGGCAAGTACGAGAAAAACCGCCAGGCCGGGTTCAAGCGCTGTCTCGACGCGGTTCTGATCCGGGTTTCCGGCGATCAGCGCCTGCCGGCGAAACCGGAGATGGTGGCGCTGCGCGACAAGGCCGGCAGCTTCGTCGCCAGCTTCAGCTACCGCGACCGCATGGAAGGCATTCCCAACCATGACGATCAGGGCACGTACGATCGGCCTCATAATCTTTATTGCCAGTACAGGCCGGCTGACATCGACCCGGTGCTGGCTTTGCTCGGCAGCAGGCCGTGGCTGGCCGAGCGGCCACGGCTGGCGGTGTTTTTGGCGACCGAGCGCGGTACAAGGCATTTCGCGCTCGATGCCGACGACGAGCGCGGCGTGCTGATGCGCGAATCGTTCGGCAATGCCGCCGCGCCGCTGGCCATGCAGGTGGCTTTTCCCACGGCGGCGCTGCTGTCGCAGGCCGGATTGGCCGATCAGGCGCTTCGTAACACCGAGATGACAAAGCTCGATACCATTGCGAAGAAGGCCGGCGCCGACCAGGCGCTTTCCGGCAGCCTCGTCTGGAGCGACAAGGAGCTGGGCTGGATCGCCGACTGGCGGCTGGCCATGGCGGGCAAGACCTATATGTGGCACGTGCGCGGTGTCAGCTTCGATGAGGCTTTCCGCGTTGCTATCAAGGGCGCGACGCAGATTCTTTCGGGCAACGGGCAGCCCGAATAGGCCTCGACCGGATTGCTGGCACAAACGTGTCGCATTGGTCAGCGGCAAGGGCTCGTGGTAAAAGCCGCCGATCTGGAGTTTTGGCGATGAACAAATTCACCCCGACAAAGCCAGCCGGCGCGCGCAGCGTCGACGACATCACCGGCAGCCGCCGCTTGCGCCGCATGCGCAAGGCCGACTGGTCGCGCCGTCTGGTGCAAGAGAACAGGCTCTCGGTCGACGACCTGATCTGGCCGATCTTCGTCGTTGACGGCAAGAATATCCGCGAGCCGATCGCCGCCATGCCCGGCGTCTTCCGCCTGTCGATCGACCTCGCCGTCAAGGAGGCCGAACGCGCGGCAAAGCTCGGCATTCCCGCGCTCGCCACCTTCCCCAATGTCGACATCTCGCTGCGCGACCAGACCGGTTCGCACATCCTCGACCCAAACAACGTCATCAACCGCGCCACTCGCGCGATCAAGGACGCGGTGCCGGAGATCGGCATCATCACCGATGCCGCGCTCGACCCGTTCACCAGCCACGGCCATGACGGCATCCTGCGCGACGGCATCATCGTCAACGACGAGACGGTGGAACAGGTGACAGCCGCGGCCGTCATCCAGGCGGCGGCCGGCGCTGACATCATCGCGCCGTCCGACATGATGGATGGCCGCATCGGCGCCATCCGCGACGCGCTCGACGCCAATGGTTTCCAGGATGTGGCGATCATGTCCTATGCGACCAAGTTCGCCTCGGCCTTCTACGGTCCCTATCGCGAGGCGGTCGGCACCGCCGGCCTGCTCAAGGGCGACAAGAAGACCTATTACATCGACCATGCCAATTCCGACGAGGCGGTGCGCGAGGCCGAGCAGGATATCGCCGAAGGCGCCGACATGCTGATGGTCAAGCCCGGCCTGCCCTATCTCGACATCATCCGGCGGCTGAAGGACGAGTTCCAGATGCCGACCTTCGCCTACCAGGTGTCGGGCGAATATTCGATGATCAAGGCTGCCGCTGCCAATGGCTGGATCGATGGCGAGAAGGCGATGCTGGAATCGCTGCTCGCCTTCAAGCGCGCCGGCTGCGACGGCATTTTGACCTATTTCGCTCCCGAAGTGGCGGAACTGCTGAAGGGATAACTTCTCTTCCGACGATGATCGGTCGCGGCGAGCAAATGCCGGCGATCCGCCTCGGCATCCCTGACAATTTCCGACGTCCGGCCGGGAGACCAGAGCGAGGGTCGCTAGACCATTCGCTTCGAGGCTCGTTTGTACCTAAAAAATACCGCTTGCAATTCGCAAGCAGCTTGCTACAAATAACCGATTGCAAAATACAACTGGTTATCGAGGAGGCTCTCATGTCCAAACTTCGTGTCAACGCTTTCAGCCTGTCGCTCGACGGCTACGGCGCCGGTCCCGATCAGAACCTACAAAATCCGCTCGGCGTCGGCGGGGAATCCCTGCACAAGTGGGTATTTGGTACCCGCACCTTCCGCAAGATGGTGCTCGGACTGGATGGCGGCACCACCGATACCAATGAGGCGTTCGCGGCGCGCAGCTTCGAGAATGTCGGCGCCTGGATCCTCGGCCGCAACATGTTCGGGCCGATCCGCGGCGAATGGCCTGACGACAGCTGGAAGGGCTGGTGGGGCGACAACCCGCCATACCACGTGCCGGTTTTCGTGCTGACCCACCACAAGCGCGAACCGATCGTCATGGAGGGCGGCACAACCTTTTATTTCATCACCGACGGCATCCATTCGGCGCTTGAACAGGCGAAAGCCGGGGCGGACGGCAAGGACGTGCGGGTGGGCGGCGGCGTCGCCACCATTCGGCAATATCTCCAGGAGAAGCTGATCGACGAGATGCATCTGGCGATCGCGCCGGTGCTGCTTGGCGCGGGCGAGAACCTTTTTGGCGGCCTCGACATGCTCAAGCTGGGCTATCAGTGCAGCGAGCAGGTGGCGACGCCGCTCGCCACGCACGTGATCATCAAGCGGGCGTAGTTCTTTACCCTCCCCGCGTCGGGGAGGGTAAAGACGCTCAGTACTTCTCCGGCACGTAGAGCTCGCGCGGCAGCGTCTGACGTTCGTATTCGGGATTGAAAACGCGCTCCGGCAGCGTGATCTCTTCGTGCGGGACCTCTTCATAGGGCATTTGCTTGAGCAGGTGGTCGATGCAGTTCAACCGCGCCCGCTTCTTGTCGTTGCCTTCGACGATGAACCAGGGGGCTTCCGGGATGTTGGTGCGCACGAAGGTCTCTTCCTTGGCCTTGGTGTACTGCTCCCAGCGCACGCGCGACTGCAGGTCCATCGGCGATAGTTTCCACTGCTTCATCGGATCGTGGATGCGCATCAGGAAGCGCATCTGCTGTTCCTCATCGGTGATCGAGAACCAGTATTTGACCACGGTGATGCCCGAGCGGACCAACATGCGCTCGAACTCCGGCACGTCGCGGAAGAACTCTTCCACCTGATCGGGCTGGGCAAAGCCCATCACCCGCTCGACGCCGGAGCGGTTGTACCAGGAGCGGTCGAACAGCACGATCTCGCCGCCGGCCGGCAGATGTGGCACATAGCGCTGGAAATACCATTGCGACTTCTCACGCTCGGTCGGCGCCGGTAGTGCCACGACACGGCAGATGCGCGGGTTGAGCCGCTGGGTGATGCGCTTGATGACGCCACCCTTGCCGGCCGAGTCGCGCCCCTCGAAGATCACCACCAGCTTCTTCTTGTGGTAGGCGACCCAGGACTGCAGCTTGATCAATTCGGACTGTAGGGTGATCAGCTCGCGAAAATACTGCATGCGATCGATCGAAGGCGGATGCGCGTTCTTGTAGATCTTTGCGATCTCCATCGACAGCGCCGGCTCCGACATTTCGAGCTCATAGTCCTCGTCGAGCGTGTCGGCGAGCTCGGCTTCAAGCCAGTCCTTGGCAGGAGAATTCTGTTTTAGCTCGGTCATCTCAGCTGCTCCGCTTGCAAGCTCTGTCGATCCATGTCCGGCGTCGCAAACTCCCGGCTTATGGCCCGGAACGGCAACACCCTGAGCCGACTTCAATATAGGCCGGCAATGACGGTTTTATTGCAGCCCGAGCGTGATCACCGCCGCTGTCAATCCAGCGAGGCATGATCGATCCGTCGTCGTGGCATGGAGACAAGTCGCCCAAATTGTCCTACAAATAGCGGCCACATTCGGGGCCCCCTCCCCAGCCCCCTTCCCAACGCAATCGCGAGGACTGACATGGAATACCGCACCCTCGGCCGTTCCGGCCTGAAAGTTTCGACACTGACCATGGGCACCATGACTTTCGGCGGCGCCGGCGCGTTTTCGGCGGTCGGCAAGACCGACCTCGACGAGGCGCGCCGGATGATCGATCTCTGCATCGATGCCGGCATCAACGTCATCGACACCGCCAATGTCTATTCGAACGGCATTTCGGAAGAGATCATCGGTGAAGCGCTCGGCGGCAAGCGCAAGGGCGACGTGCTGATCGCCTCCAAGGCGCGGATGCGGATCGGCAAAGGTCCGAACGATGAAGGCTTGTCGCGCCATCATCTGATCCGCGAATGCGAGAAGAGCCTGAAGCGGCTCAAGACCGACGTCATCGACATCTACTTCCTGCACGAATGGGATGGGGTGACGCCGCTGGAGGAAACCATCGCAGCGCTCGATACTTTGGTTGCGCAGGGCAAGATCCGCTATGTCGGCTGCTCCAACTATTCTGGCTGGCAAGTGATGAAGGCGCTTGGCATCAGCGACAGCCATCACCAGCCGCGCTTCGTCACCCAGCAGATCCACTACACGCTGGAAGCGCGCGAGGCGGAGTATGAATTGCTGCCGATTTCCGTCGACCAGGGGCTGGGCGTCCTGGTCTGGAGCCCGCTTGCCGGCGGATTGCTGTCCGGCAAATACCGCCGCGACAGCCCCACCGCCCGTCAGCTCGCCGGCTGGTCGGAACCGCCGATCCGCGACGAGGACCGGCTGTGGCGGATCGTCGATGTGCTGGTCGAGATCGGCACGCAGCGCGGCGTGTCGGCCGCGCAGGTAGCACTGGCCTGGCTGCTTGGCCGACCCGCAGTCTCCTCGCTGGTGATCGGCGGTAGGACCGAAACGCAGTTCAGGGACAATATCGCGGCTGCGAGCCTGGTGCTCACCGACGACGAACGCAGCCGCCTCGACGCGGTCAGCCGGCCACCGCTGCTATATCCCTACTGGCACCAGCAATTGACGGCAAAGGACCGCTTCGGCCCCGCCGACCTGGTTCTTGACCGCAGCGGCATCTGACGAGCCAGGTTTGGCGCCGAGGCACGCTACGTCCTAACCCTGGATAAAACGCCAGACCTCAGGATCAGGCTTGATCTGACCGCTGAGGACAAAATATTTATAGAGGACGAGCAGGGAGATAGCCTGCTCGTCCTGCTCGTTGGAGAATTGGCGGCAATAGGCATTGGCCGCGGCGATGATGCGTTGCGCCTCGGCCGGGTGGTGTTCGAAATAGCGCACCTTCTCCGTGACATCGGCGAAATCCGGGTCGAGCGGCACATAGTGGACACCGGCCTCGAGTCGCTTTTCCGCAAACCATGTCTCGTATGTCGGCAACGGCATCAGGCAGAGCGAATTCGAATTCAGGATCCATTTGAGGTTGGTCGCCACGTCGTTGCCTTCGAGTGAGACGATGTAGCGATTATGCTGCTGTTGGCTGATGCTGAGAAAAGGCTTGCTGTACTCGGCCGGCGCGTTCGGCTTGTGCGAGCCGGCGTCGCAAAACGGCAAGTCACGCACGGCGTCGAGAAATCTTGTCCGTTTCGGATTGTTGAGATCACCGCGCCAGACCACGGCCGGGCGCTTGTCGGCGAATGCAGTTGCGTCGGCCGGCATGTAGAAGTGCCTAAACTTGTTGAATTTCATGATGACCGCATTTTCGTCGTCGGCGCGGATCGGCCGATCCTTGACCAGCGTCGGCACCTTCGGCACGTCGATGACGTCGCCGAATTCGACGTCGACGAGCAATGCCGGATCGAAATAACGGGCAAACTCCTTGAGGTCGTAGTGGTACATAGTCGGCGTAGAGGGCAGCTCGTCGAGACGCACCGCAGCCGGGCTGGGCGAAAACACATGCTGCAGCTTGTTGTAGTAATTCAGCCGCCGCCGCACCGCCTGATCCGAGAGCCTGGCCTGTTCGAGACGGCCCGCCAACCGCCGACGGAAGAGTGCCTGCGGTGCGATATCGCGCAAGACGTTGCGCGCATAGTAGAAAACCCTTGCCGTCGTTCGTTGGATGGTGGCCATAGTTCACTTGATCAAAACAAGCGGGCGGATCGCTGCGCAGTTTGTTGGCGCCCCGGTTCTCCTACACCATTGTGCCGCGCATCTTGCAAGTCCCGGACCGTCGTCCCCACGAACCGCCGGGCACTATCGCTTCAGCTGTTGTGTTTGACGGCTAATGCTCCTAGGCAGGACCAGAGCCGCGAGGCAGTGAAAAGGAGCCGATATGGCGCGACCACCAAATTACGATCAGGAACGCAAGGAACGCGACCGCCAGAAAGCAGCCAAGAAGGCCGAGAAGCTGGCAGCCAAGGTTGCGGCGCGGGAACGTTCGAAGCCCGAGGACGAGACCGAAGGCGAAACCGAAACGGCAAAGTGACGGCAAAAGGCCCGCAGATGCGGGCCATGCCTCAACCCAGATGGCCGCCCAGATGGCCGGCTTGTATCAGGCGGGCGCCTTGTCGCTGACAAAGACGTCCACTTCGCGCGCTGCCGCAATGAAGGCGCGCCTAGCGTTCATCGCCGGCTTGTCGCCGGCGAGTGCGTCATGGCAGGCCTGCAGCGCCGCGCGATGCTTGGGGCTGCGCTTGCCGGGCCAGTTGTTGAGGAGGTAGTCGGAAGCCTCACGCGCCGTACGCAAGAGCTGAGTGCTTCCCGCCGCGACTGACTTCACAGTCACAGGTGTTTCAAATCGGTTGTTTTCCATCGCCGCTCCTTACGCCATCGGCGTCTGCGAAGCGAGGCCGAAAGTGCGCATACGTCCAGACGACGCCTTTGCATGGCGTATACCCTGCCCTGCACAGATCGTTTGGAGCAATTCCGGACGCAAACACTTTTCCTGTCTTGACGCAATTCCGGACGGAAAACCGTTTCACACTTTTCCTGGAATTGCGCTCTAGGCGGCGACGACGGCAAAGCCTCTGGCGCGAAGACCGCGCCGATCGTTGGCGAGCGACGTCACCAACCGGTCGCGGCTGCCGACGATGTGGACTGAGAGCAGGCGCGCGGCTTCATCGGCATCGCCAAGACGTGCGGCTGCCAGAATGGCGCGATGTTCGGCCCAGGCGCGAGCAAGGGCCGCTTCGTCGCGCACCTCCAGCCAGCGCGCCCGGGACAGGCGCGTCATGGCATCGCGAACCGCCCGGAACAGAAATTCGTTGCCCGACAGACGCGCCAGTTCGATGTGAAAATCCATGCCGACACGATGCCATTCCTCGCGCGGCGTGTCGTTGTCGCAGGACTCGAGCATCGCCTCGATGACATCGACGGCGCTCCGGTCCGCCAAGGCGCATGTCAAGCGAAGTGCCGCAACCTCGACCGCCTCCCTGTAGACGGCGATCTGCTCGAGTTCAGCCAGATTGATGGGCGACACCGTCCAGCCACGTCCTTCCCTGCCGACAAGGCCCTCGGTCTCGAGCCGCAGAAGTGCCGCCCTGACCGGGGTTCGCGACGCACCGAAGCGGCTTTCGATCCAGCGCTCCGTCAGCTTCTCGCCGGGACCGATCTCGAGGCCCAGGATCATCTGCCGAAGCTGTTTTTCGACGCTTTGCATCTGCGACATTGTCGGTTCCATTGTCTGGCCGTTGCTGGTTCGGGCCGTTTGCCGGCGATCGGCTTGCCGGCCGCGGTTCCCGTTCACGTTTGACAGGGCCACATTGACAGCGGCCAAGCTTGCGTCCATGAGGGGCACCATCTTGGTATCCCAAATTGGTATCCGCGGCAACCCATAGCTCCGCGTTGCTCGGACAGGACATATGACATGCCGCAGAATACGCCTCCGGCGACCGACAGCACCTACAACATCCACTGGCGGCGCAATCTGTTCGTGTGCTTTGCCGGTTCGTTTTCGACGCTTGTCGCCATGACGCTGCTTTTGCCATTCCTGCCGCTCTATATCGAGCAGCTCGGCGCCGAGGGCCACGCGGCGATCGTGCAATGGTCGGGGATCGCCTATGGCGCGACGTTCTTTGCGGCGGCACTGGTGGCGCCGCTCTGGGGACGTCTCGGCGACCGCTACGGCCGCAAGGTGATGCTGGTTCGCGCCAGCTTCGGCATGGCCATATGCATGTCGCTGACCGGCATGGTGCAGACCGTCTGGCAACTGGTGCTGCTGCGGCTGCTGATCGGTTTTGCCGGCGGCTATTCCTCGGGATCGACCATCCTCGTCGCCATGCAGACGCCGAAGGAGCGTTCCGGCTGGGCGCTCGGCCTGCTGTCTGCCGGCATCACGGCTGGGGCATTGGTCGGCCCACTGGTTGGCGGTATCTTGCCGCCGCTGATCGGCATCCGCGCCACCTTCCTCTTGTCCGGCGGTGTCATCTTCCTGGCGTTCTTGGCGACCGCCTTTCTCATCAAGGAGAATCCCCGGCCTAAAACAGCAGATGCCCCGTCGAAGCAGAAGCCGAAAGGCGGCTGGGCACAAATCCCCGACAAGCGGCCTGTTGTCGCCATGCTGGCGACTGGCATGCTGTTGAGTTTCGCCACCATGTCGATCGAGCCGATCATCACCGTCTATGTGCAGCAGCTCATCGAAGACCAGAGCGGCGTCACGCTGATATCAGGCGTTGTCATGTCGGCGGCGGCCCTTGGCGCCATCCTGTCGGCTTCGCGTCTCGGCAAGCTCGCCGACCGCGTCGGCCACTGGAACGTCATCATCGGCGCGCTTGCCGTCTCGGCGCTGCTGTTGATCCCGCAGGCCTTCGTCACGCAGAGCTGGCAACTCATCGGCCTGCGCTTCCTGATGGGTCTGGCGCTAGGCGGGCTCTTACCCTGCATCACCAGCGTCATCCGTCATAATGTGCCTGATGGCGTCGGCGGCAACGTGCTCGGGCTGTCGATCTCCGCCCAATATGTCGGGCAGGTAGCCGGCCCCTTGCTGGGCGGCTTTGCCGGCGGCCATTTCGGCATGCGTTCTGTGTTTCTGGGCACATCCGTCTTGATGGCCGGGGGCGCGGTGTATAACTGGCTGGCGCAGTCACGCCGCGAGCAGGACATGCTCGCCAACCCCGGCAAGCCCTGACGGGTTAGGCGTATCCCTCTGAGATCACGGAGCCACGGCATGAGCACGGCCGAACAACCTTCCGGCAACATCGGCCGTATCCTCGTCCTGGCCGGGGGCCTCTGTGGCGCCGCCGGCGTGGCGCTGTCGGCCGCAGCGGCGCATCTGGGCGGCGCGTTCGTCGGCACCGCCGCATCCTTCCTGATCATGCATGCGCCGGTCTTCCTCGCCGCCGGATTGCTTGGCGCGAACCGGACGCTGCATATCGGCGGCCTGGTGCTGCTGGTTGGACTTCTGCTGTTCTGCGGCGATTTGCTGGCCCGTGATTTTATCGGCTCACGGCTGTTCCCGCTGTCGGCGCCGATCGGAGGCACGCTGCTCATCGCCGGCTGGCTGACGATCGCTGCCTCGGCGCTGGTGCGCGCGCGTTCCTGACGCCTCTGGGCGCCCTGCCCGATACCAAGCCTGCGCCCGTCAAACGTCGTTTGCGGAGCAGTCAGTCCTGCCGGCGCTCGGGCTGGACAAGCGATTCGCGATTGCGTCGCCGCAACCTCGCCAATCGACGCCCCTCCGGCCGTTCGGCCGGCGCGATGCCCCAATAGTTGCGATAGATGTCTTCGAACAGATAGCTCACGGGATGCATGACATGCACTCCTTTCAGTACTTGAATCGATCCAATCGATGGGCGCGAAAAAACGACCCCGATCAGCTCCGCTTGCGCTCCACAAGGAACCGCAGTTCGCGAACCCATGGACTGGCCTTGCCGCGGCGCTTCTGCGTCGTGGTGTTCGACGAGATGCTCCAGTCATTGCGATAAATGTCTTCGAACAGAAAGTTGACGGGGTGCATGACACATCTCCCTTTCCAAGGATTGAATCGATCCAATCAAAAGATCAAATATGGATTGGATCGATTCAAACATACACCGCACCGAACCCATGATCAAGTCAAAATTTGAACCGATCCAACGAAAGTGGTAGATGGACTGAATTGAGGAGACAAAAATGGCGCTATTGGCCTCTGGAAAGACAAGACCGGTCCGGCTGGCAGACATTGCCAAAGCGGCCGGCGTGTCGCACGGCACCGCGTCGAACGTATTCGCCCGCCCGGAGATCGTGCGCGAGGAGGTCCGAGAACGGGTCAAGGCGGCAGCCGAGGCTATGGGATATGGCGGACCTGACCCCAAGGGCCGGCTGCTGCGGGCCGGCAAGGTCAACGCCATCGGTGTCGCGACGGCCGAGCCGCTTTCCTACTTCTTCGACGACCCTTTCGCCCGGGTGATGATGGCCAGCATCTCGCAGGCTTGTGATGCGACCGGTGCGGGGATCTCGCTGGTCTCCGCCGCCAACAACGAACAGCTCGCCTGGAACATCCAGAGTGCGCTGGTCGATGGCTTCATTGTCTTCTGCGTTGATGGCGGTTCAAAGCTGGTCGAACTGGCGCGTGAACGCAAGCTGCCCTTTGTGGCACTCGATCTCGATTCAGACGATGATGAGGCGGTCGCCGCTATCGGTGTCGACAACATCGCCGGGGCCGGCCTGGCGGCCCGACATCTGACCGAGCTCGGGCATCGTCGCTTTGCGGTGCTTGCCTTGCCCGTCGCGGACTCCGGCTTCGGCCCCACCACGCAGGAGCAAGTGGAGAAGGCCCTCTATTCCGGGACGCGCGACCGCCTGCGTGGCTACTTCGCCGAACTCTCCCGCTTCGACATCGATGTCTCGCGTGTGCCGATCTACGAAACTGTCAACGACGAGGAGAGCGTGTGGGCCGGCCTCGACCATATTTTCGCCGGCGCCGAGACGCCGACCGCAATACTGGCCATGTCGGACAGGATTGCACTCCATGCACTGGACTGGCTGCGGCAGCGTGACATCGCGGTACCGGGCGACGTTTCGATCGTCGGCTTCGACGGTGTTCCGGAAGGAGCGGTTTCCAAGCCGCCGCTGACCACAATCGTCCAGCCGATCGCCGAGATGGGCCGCCTTGCCGTCAAGGCGATCCTTGAAAACGACGGCTCGTTCAGCCGGCAATCGCTGCCCGTCGACCTCTTGGTGCGGGCTTCATCCGGCCCCTCGCCCGCCTGAGCCGCCTGACGCCTCAACGCCCCATTCTTGTCGCCATCGACGACATGCCGAAGGACGCATGGACGGGCGGTGCCGGATTGTGAGCCGGCCTGCTTTTCCCGGACCAGCCGAGGCCCGAAAGCCATTCGAGATAGTAGGCGACCGCGAACTGCATGACGATGCCGGCCGATATCAACAGGCTGTCATAGGCAAATCCGCCCGGATTGATCAGCTTCAGCACCTGCGCCGCCATTGCGAGCACAGTGCCGGCAATGAAAACCGGCAGCGATCGTTTGCCCAATATGGCAAGCGGATGATCGCGCCCGGTGCGAAACAGGTTCGAGATGGCGGGGAATGCCACGATCAGGTAGCTCACCGCCAATATGTGCAGCAGCCTTGGCAGTGACAGGAACGTCTTGTCGAAGCCGGTCAGCACCGGAGGCAGACCCAACCAGGAGATCTGCCCCCAGAGCGGGCTATGCACCCAGACCACAGCGGTCGCGGTGTAGGCCAAAGCCGCGCCGACCAGCCAGCGATTGACCGGGATGCTACCGCCGCGACGCACATGCAGCGTGCCTGCCAGGCCGATATTGAAAAGGAACTGCCACGACAGTGGATTAAGAAACCAGAAGCCAGGCTCGGGATAGTTGGGCGGAGCAATCTGGTAGATCCCAGCGACCAGCCACAGCGCGCCGGATGCGGCAAGCGCCGGCAATGGCCGGTAGCTGACGAAGAGCAGAAAGACCGGCGCCAGCAGGAGCAGCACGGCATAGACCGGCAGGATGTTGTTATAGCCGAGCTGGTGGCCGAGCGTCACGATGCCGATCAGCACTTGTGGCGTATTCTTGATCAACGGCTCGAGGTTGATCATCGTCAAAAGCTCCGGTCGCCTGGCAAACACCGCCGCGGCGCAGAAGATCGCCATCACCACCATGGTGGTGACGATGTGGGCGGCATAGAGCACACCAGCGCGGCGCCACATCTTCAACGTCGCCAACAACCGGTTTCCAGGCTGGAATTTCTTGCCATAGGCGAGCGCGACCGAGATGCCGGAGATCAGCACGAAGACTTCCGCCGCGTCTGAAAAGCCGAAATTCTTGTACGTCAGATACTCGAAGGCGGTACCCGGTACGTGGTCGACATAGATGGTCAGCAGAGCGAGAGCGCGGAACACATCGATACGCGTGTCGCGATCGGCGATGCGCGAATCGCGGTCTGGGACACGCGCATCGCGGTCTGGGGAAATCTGGGTGGTCATCGACAAAAAGGCCTCAAAGCTGGTTGTTCATGCCGGCAATGCGACCCCCGGCGCACCGCTTCGATTCCTCCCGAAGCAATGGTATCGGCGAAGAAACGGACTGTAATGCGCCCGGTTCAATCAACTTTCGCGGAGCTTGAAAATATTGCGTTTTGAAGCCGGCAAACTGATGGGAATCATCATGGAATCAAAAGGATGAGGCCATGACCGAAAGGACCTCACAAGATGGTGCGCTGCTGCGTGATCTCGCCTTCAGCTACCGCCTTTACAGCCCTGCGGATTCAACCGACGAATGCCTCTTCCTGCTGCATGGGTCGGGTGTCGACGAGACCACATTGGTGCCGCTGGCACGAGAGATCGCGCCGCATGCCGTGCTGATCGCGGTGCGCGGCCGCATCGTCCAGGAGGATGGTTTCCGCTGGTTCGCGCGCATCACGCCGACGCGCTTCGAACAGGCAAGCATCCGCACCGAAACCGAGGCCTTTGCGGGTTTCGTTGCTGACGCGGCCGCACGCCATCATCTCGACCTCTCCCGCACGATGTTCCTCGGCTATTCGAACGGCGCCAATCTGGTTTCGAGCCTGATGCTGCTGCGTCCGGGCCTCGTCGAACGCGCAGCGCTGCTGAGACCGATGCCGGTGCTCGATGACGTGCCGGCGACGGATCTGTCAAAGGTGCGAGCGCTCATCATCGCCGGCGCCGCGGATCTCACCTATGCGCCCTTCGCGCCGGCGCTGGTGACATTGCTCAGCCAGCATGGCGCCGAGATCGATGCCCGGATTGTTGCATCGGGTCATGAATTCGGCAGCGCCGACGCGGCGATCGTCAGGCAATGGCTGACAGCGCCAGCCACCGTCGCACAAGACTGATGGACAGTAGCCGGCGGAATGAGCTTGTCCACCGGATCGAATCCCTGCAAACCTTGCCCGTTTTCAGGCTGAAACCCGCATGTTTTGCGCCCAGAGCCGGGTCGGCCCCTTCCCTTATCCACAATGCCGACATATCCCTGTCACACACAGCCTATGGAGATACTGTTCATTTTGAGGGGAGGTCTGCATGGCCGACAAGAACAGCATCACTCTGCTCGACGACACCTCGACATTGCCGGCAATCGTTGCCGACCCGTCCGACATCGCCAGGATCGAAAGCACGATCGACGTCAGGGATCGCGCCGGCATTTCGGTCTATGGCGACCGTGCCCAGCAGGCTGTCAGCGACTATGCCGACAAGATTCTGGGTCAGCTTCGCAATCGCGATCTCGGCGACACCGGAAATCTGCTGACCGACATCATCATGAAGGCCAAGAACCTCGATCCGGCTTCGCTGAAGGACGAAGGGTTTCTCGGCAATCTGTTTTCCTCCTTCAAGGCGCGGCTCGAACGCTTCAAGGAAAAATACGAGGATGTTGCCGGCCAGATCGACCGCATCGGCCTCGAACTCGACCGCCACAAGGATACGCTGCGGCGCGACATCGCCGTGCTCGACGACCTGCATGAGCAGACCAAGGACTCGATCCTCAAGCTCGACGCCTATGTGCAGGCAGGCAAGAAATTCGTCGACGACTATCGCACCAACGAATTGCCCAAGCTGAAGGCCGCGGCGGATTCGGCCAGCGGCGATGTCGGCGGCACGCTGGAGGCGCAGACCTATCAGGATGCGGTCCAGGCGCTGGATCGTCTGGAAAAGCGCGTCTTCTATCTGGTGCAGGCGCGCCAGCTCGGCATCCAGCAACTGCCGCAGATCCGCATCGTCCAGTCCGGCGACGAGACGCTGATCGAGAACCTGCAGGCGACCTCGGCGCTCACCGTGCCGGCCTGGAAGCAGAAAATGGTCATCCTGCTTGGGCTGACCAATCAGAAATCGGCGCTCGAACTGCAAAAGACGGTGACGGACGCCACCAATGAGATGATCCGGCAGACCTCCAAGATGATGAAGGATCAGGCGATCTCGATCGAAGAACAGGCGCAGCGCGGCATTGTCGATGTCGAGACGCTGGCGCAGGCCAACCGCGATCTCATCGACACCGTGCAGGGCGTGCTGAAGGTCCAGCAGGAGGGTCGCCAGAAGCGGGCCGATGCTGAAAAGCAGATGGACCAGATGACGATCGATCTGAAGAAAGCGCTGACCCAGGCCTGATCGGAACCGCCATGCCGAAGACGCTGACGTCCGTTCTGCTGCTGGCCCTGGCGGTTCTGCTCGCGGCCTGCAACGCCAGCCACGTCAAATTCTCGATCGTATCGGGCTCGGAAAACACTGTCCTGCAGCCGATCGTTCAGGAATTCTGCGACAAGCAGGGTGCCACATGCACCTTTGCCTATGAGGGCTCGCTCGACATCGGCCTTGGCCTGCAACGGCCCGCCGGGCTCGACCAGGATGCGGTCTGGCCGGCCTCGAGTGTCTGGGTCGACCTGTTCGATTCAGGCCGCAAGGTGCGCAACCTGACCTCGATCGCGCAGATGCCGGTCATTCTCGGCGTGCGCAAATCCAAGGCCGCGGAGCTCGGCTGGGTCGGCAAGGATGTTTTCATGAAAGACATTCTGGCCGCGGTGAAGGACGGCAAGCTCAAGTTCCTGATGACGTCGGCGACGCAATCCAATTCCGGCGCCAGCGCCTATCTCGCCATGCTCTCCAGCGCACTCGGCGGCAAGGAGGTGATCGAGCCCGGCGACCTCGACAATCCGAATGTGCGTGAGACGGTGAGCGCTTTGCTGCAAGGCGTCGAGCGCTCATCAGGCTCGTCGGGCTGGCTGGCAGACCTCTATGTCGACTCGGCCGGCAAGGGCACCGTCTATGACGCCATGTGGAACTATGAGGCGACGCTGAAGGAGACCAACGACAAACTGAAGCAGATGGGCAAGGAGCCGCTCTATGCCGTCTATCCGGCGGACGGCGTCGCGGTCGGCGATTCGCCGCTCGGCTTCATCGACCATGGGCGCGGCCCGGAGGTCGAAAAATTCTTCACCGACCTGCTCGCCTATCTGCAGTCGGATGCGGTGCGCAAACGCATCGCCGACACCGGCCGGCGGCTGCCGCTTGGCGGCTCGGCGATCCAGGCCGCGGCCGAACCCGACTGGAATTTCGATCCGGGCAAACTGGTGACCTCGATCCGCATGCCGGAGCCGGCGGTGATCCGCAAGGCGCTCGATCTCTATCAGGAAGCCTTGCGCAAGCCTTCACTGACGGCACTGTGCTTCGACTTTTCCGGCTCCATGGAAGACCAGGGCGAGAAACAGTTACAGGCAGCGGCGCAGTTCCTGTTCACGCCGGAAAAGGCCAGCGAGGTGCTGGTGCAATGGACGCCGTCCGACCGCATCTTCGTGCTGCCGTTCGACAGTGCCGTGCGCGCCAATTTCGAAGCGACCGGCGATGCTGCCGGGCAAGCCCAGTTGCTGGCTGCCGTCGCGGACCAGCATGCCGGCGGCGGCACCGACATGTATGCCTGTGCCCAGCAGGCGCTGCAGCAGATCACGGCAACAGCGGATCTGTCGAAATATCTGCCGGCGATCGTCATCATGACAGATGGCCGCACCGACGGCAGCGCCGACCTGTTTCTAAGCCAGTGGCGCAGCGCGCCGGCGCGCGTGCCGGTGTTCGGCATCACCTTCGGCGATGCCGACAAGAGCCAGCTCGACAGCCTTGCCAAGGCAACTTCGGCGCGCGTATTCGATGGCAGCGGCGATCTGGCAGGCGCCTTCCGCGCCGCCCGGGGCTACAACTGAGATGCGCGGCTAGGATGCGTGGCTTGTTCGGCAACGACTGGAACTGGATCGTGGCGGGCCTCGTCTCGGCGGTGCTGCTGATCGGTTTGAGTTTTCTCACGCATTTCCCGTTCCTGGTGTCGGTGGTTATCGCCGCGCTGGTCTTTGCCGGGCTTGTGTTCGTGCTGGCGCCGCGTCAGCTGTTCGAAGGGCTCGACCTCAGCTCGATCGGCGGCAGCCGGGTTGCGTTTGCGCGCGAGTTGCTGGCGCAGGCCCAGCCGGCGGCGGACCGCCTGGCCGCAACCGCCCGCACCATTCCCGACAAGGACATGGCGGCAAAGGTGAAGAACCTGTCGGACATCGCCGCCGATGTGATCACCAGGGTCGAAGCCAAGCCCGAAAGTGCGCCTGCCGTGCGGCGATTTCTCACCTATTATTTGCCACAGGCGGCCGAGGTGTCGGAAGGCTACGCGGCGTTGGCCAACCGGCGTGCGCCCAGCCAGGCGCGGCTGACCAATGTCGGCGCGGTGATCACCAAGCTTCAGGACGCCTTCGTGCATTACGCCGACAGTCTGGCCGACAGTGAACTCGGCACGCTCGACGTTGACCTGCGACTCATACAGGAGTCGCTGAAAGAGGATATCGGTCGCTGATGGCCATTTCGCGCCGCGCTTTCGGACTGGGTCTGCTGGGTGCCGCCGCTGCCGGCACGGGTGGCTATCTGACACTGAAGGACCGTCCGGAGTTCCGTGGCTATCTCGGCAACAAGGCGCATCTGTTCGGCTTCATCGGCGGCGAGAAGCAGGCCTTCCTAGCCGATCCGGATGTCGTCCATGCGCTGGGCGGCTACGGGCTGGAACTCGATCCACGCGTCGCCGGCTCCGTCGAAATGGTGCGCGAATCCGCACTTCTGTCGCAGAAGCCGCAGTTCCTGTGGCCGTCGTCGTCGATCATGGTCGACCTGGCACGCAAAAGCGGCGTGGCGATCCGAAACGACCAGGTGGTGCTCAACTCGCCGATCGTCGTCTACACATGGGGACCGGTGGTCGAAGGCCTGAAGAAGAGCGGGCTGGTCACGGTCGCCGCCAAGGGCGGCTACAACCAGCTCGACCTCAAGGCGTTGCTTGACGCCATATTGGCCGGCAAGAACTGGTCGAACCTCGGCATAGACGAACTCTACGGCCGGGCACGCATCGTCTCCACCGACCCCAACCGATCCAATTCCGGCTTCATGTTCGCCGGCCTGGTGCTGAGCCTGATGAGCGGCGATGTGGCGACGCAGGAACTGCTTGCCCAGCACGGTGACGAGGCCAAGGCGATCTTCCGCAGCATGGGCCTGAAGTCGTCGTCGTCAGGAAAGCTGTTCGACCAGTACATTGCCGGTGGCCTGGGCGCCGAGCCGATGGTGGTCGGCTATGAAAACCAGCTGGTCGAATGGGCGCTCGCCGATCCGGCACGCTGGCAAAGGGTGCAGACCGGCATAGGCGCCAAGCCCGAAATCCTCTACCCCAGACCGACCGTCTATTCGGCGCATCCGCTGATCGTCATCGATCCGGCCGCCGACAGGCTGCTGGAGGCCCTGACCAGCCCGAAGCTGCAGGAACTCGCCTGGACGAAGCACGGGTTTCGCGGACCTCTCGGCACCGTCACTGGCGGCGCCGATGCAGCGATCGCCGGCGTACGGCCGGCGGAAATTGAGGCCGTTCTGCCGATGCCCTCGGCCGATGTGATGCTGGCCCTGCTCGCCCAGATGGAAGGGTAGATTTACCCTCGCCCCATCCTGTTCCAGGCATCCAGCCCGGCGATCTTGTAGGCCTCGGCGAGCGTCGGATAGTTGAAGGTGTTGTTGACGAAGAAGTCGACAGTGCCGCCGAGGTTGATCACCGCCTGGCCGATGTGGATGAGCTCGGTAGCGCCCTCGCCGATGATGTGCGCGCCGAGCAGGCGGCGCGTTTCGATCGAGAACAAGAGCTTCAGGAAGCCGGTGTTGACGCCCATGATGTGGCCGCGCGAGGTCTCGCGGAAACGCGCCACGCCGACCTCATAGGCCGCACCGCTCTCGCGCACCTGTTCCTCGGACTGGCCGACCGTCGAGATTTCCGGCACCGCGTAGATGCCATAGGGAAAGGTTTCCGGCGGTGGCGGCAAGGGCACGCCGAAAGCATGGCAGGCCGCCACCCTGCCCTGCTCCATCGAAGTCGAGGCCAGGCTCGGAAAGCCGATGACATCGCCGGCGGCATAGATGTTGGGGACGCTGGTCTGGAAGGATTGCGGATCGACTTTGATACGCCCTCTGGTGTCGGCGTCGATGCCGACGACATCCAGGCCCAGGCTGCCGACATTGCCGGTGCGGCCGGCGGCGTAGAGCACGACCTCGGAACGAATGGTGCGGCCATCGGCCAGTTCCACCTCGGCAGCGTCCGGCTTGGACCGTATTTCCTTCACCGCGCTGCCCAACCGGATGGTCATGCCACGATCGCGCATCTGGTGGATGAAATCGTCGACGATCTCGCGGTCGACGAAATCGAGGATGGAGTTGCGCGGCTCGACCAAGGTTACCGGCACGTCGAGCGCGGAAAAGATCGTCGCATATTCGACGCCGATGACGCCGGCGCCGATCACCGTCAGCGTGCGCGGCAAGCGATCGAGCTCCAGCATCTCGTCGCTGTCGAAGACGCGGGTCTTGTCGAAAGGCACGTCGCGCGGCCGGTGCGGCCTGGTGCCGACCGCGATCAGCGCATTGGCAAAACCAACCTCGCTGTAATCGCCGGTATCGGTGGTCAGGCTGACCTTGTTGGGGCCGAGAAATTTGACCGCAGCGCGAGCGCTCTTGACCGTGTTGCGCATGAACTGATGTTGCAACACCTCGACCTCGTGATCGAGCGTCTTGTGCAGGCGCTCGACCAGATCGCCGACCGAGATATCCTGCTTGACCCGGTAGCCGCGCCCGTAGAAACCGCGCTCGCGCCAGCCCGAGAGGTTGAGCACGGTTTCGCGCAGCGTTTTCGACGGGATGGTGCCGGTATGCACGGAGACACCGCCTAGACGCCGGCCGCGGTCGACCACCAGCACCGATTTGCCGAGCTTGGCCGACTGCACCGCGGCACGGCGACCGGAAGGGCCGCTGCCGATGACCAGCATGTCGTAGTCCATCTTGCCCCGTCCCCTACCCCTGAGCGCTTTGTTGCGCCGCAGCAAGCTAATGCCATCCGCGCCGCAAATTCAACCGGTTCAGATTGCATCTCACGCTGTTTGAGTTCGTGCGCCGCAAAAAGCCCGATCTTGATTCCGCGACGGGCCCTCACCATTTCATTGTTGAGCGGCCCGCACCCTATGCAGGGCCCTGTTACGAGGAAATGACATGAACGCGCGCGTTCTCGACGGCGAAATCATCACCAGCAGGCTTGACGATGTCAGGGCCTATGACGGCGTGCGCACGAAGCGCATCCTGGCCTTCGTGATCGACTATGTCATCGTCGCGCTGCTCACCATTCCGTTTGCCATATTGGTGTTCTTCCTCGGGCTTTTGACCCTCGGGCTTGGCTGGATGCTGTTCGGCGTCCTGGTGCCGGCCGTCGCCATCCTCTATATCTGGAACACGCTGGGCAGCACCGACCAGGCCACCACGGGCATGAAGATGATGGGCATCCGCCTCGACCGGCTTGACGGCAGGCCGATCGACGGCCTCACCGCGGTCGTCCATTCGGTGCTGTTCTGGGCCGGCAACGTCATCCTGTCGCCGCTGGTCCTTCTGGTGACACTGTTTTCCGACCGCAAGCGCACCTTGCACGACCTTTTGCTTGGCACGGTCGTCAGCCGCACAGACCGCTGAAACGGCCCCTCTGAAGAGCAGTCGAACCGATTGAGCGCAAATATGAAGGCGTCGAGTCGACCACGTCTCCACAATCCTGTTGAATTTTTCGCCGTCCGCGCCAAAGGTAGAGCGATTCGAAGGAGTGTTTCCAAGGCTCGATGACGCAGCATCCGACCCAGTCGCCGCAGTTCTTCCTGACCGCGCCGTCGCCGTGTCCCTATCTCGACGGCCAATTCGAGCGCAAGGTGTTCACGCACCTGGTCGGCGACAAGGCGGCGGAGATGAACGACCTGTTGACGCAAGGCGGCTTCCGGCGTTCGCAGAACATCGCCTACAGGCCGGCATGCGAGACATGCCGCGCCTGCGTTTCGGTACGCATCCTGGCCCAGGAATTCGTCGCCAGCCGCAACATGAAGCGCGTGTTGCAGCACAATTCCGACCTCGTCGGCCATATGCACAATGCCGAGCCCTCGACCGAACAATATTCCCTGTTCCGCAGCTACCTCGATGCCCGCCACCGCCGTGGCGGCATGTCCGACATGACGGTGCTCGACTATGCGATGATGGTCGAGGACACCCATGTCGACACCAAGGTGATCGAGTATCGGCGGCGCGGGCCCGACACCTTCATCACCGGCAAGGGACAGGGCGAGCTGATCGCGGTGGCGCTCACCGACAAGATGGCCGACGGCCTGTCGATGGTCTATTCCTACTTCAATCCCGATTTCGAGGAGCGTTCGCTCGGCACGTTCATGATCCTCGACCACATCGCCCGCGCCAGGGCGATGGGCCTGCCCCATGTCTACCTCGGCTACTGGGTCAACGGCTCGCGCAAGATGAATTATAAGATGCGCTTCATGCCGCAGGAGCATCTCGGCCCGAAAGGCTGGGAGCGCTACACCAACGAAGCGGTCACACGCTAATTACTCTTTCCCAAGTCCGGGCCTAAACATTTTCAACTGAGATGATGCCGGTCTTTCCGCTGGTTGGCGGAGAGTGTGCGATTGCGCCGATCCGCCGTCCTCTCCCGAATTCATTGCGAAAGCCGCTGGATGTCGTCTCACGATGCTCACACCAAAGGACTTCTGCTCACCGCATTTGGCGGACTGACGCTGACCGTAGACATCCCGCTGATCCGGCTCGCCCATGGCGAGGCGTGGACGATCTTGCTGCTGCGCACCGGCTGCACCGTTCTTGCCGGGCTTGTCATTTGGACGGTGTGGCGCTCGTTGAGCGACAGGGCGCCACAGCTCGTTCCCGGACGGCTGGGACTTGCGGTAGCAACGCTCTATGGGCTTGGCTCGATCGCCTTCATTACCGCCGTCTACAACACCTCGACCGCCGACCTCGTCTTCATCCTCGCCTTCACCACCATGTTCTCGGCGCTGCTTTCCTGGCTGTTCCTGAAGGAGCGGCCACGACCTCTGACTCTGGTGGCGCTGGCATTGATGATCGTTGGGATTGCCATCATCGTCGGCGACTCCATCGGCAACGGATATCTGTTCGGCGACATCATGGCCTTGTGCTCGGCCCTGTGCGTCGCCTGCGCCATCACCATCTCGCGGGCGAGCGGCAAGGATATGGGCTTCACCGCGCTGATCGGGGTGGTGCTGCCTTTTGCCGTCGCCGCCTTCATGGTTTCGAAGACCGGCTTTCAGGTGGAGGCGCCATGGTGGATCATCCTCAACGGCGCCGTCATCATGCCGATAGCGTTCTTCTGCCTCGCCAACGGGCCGAAATACATCTCAGGTCCCGAGGTGGCGATGTTCTATCTCCTGGAAACGGTTCTGGCGCCGGTCTGGGTATGGATGATCTTTGCCGAGACGCCGTCGCGCAACAGCCTGATCGGCGGCGCGATCCTGATCGTCACGCTGATTGCGCATTCGCTGTGGCAACTGCATGAAGGGCGCAAGCGCCGTGCCGACCTTGCGGTGCATCATCCGGTGTAGCGCAGGCCGGCTTTCGAGATCAGGCGCTGGCTTTCTTCGCCACGTCAGGTTCCGGCAGGACCTCGATTTGCGGGCCGGCTTCGATTTCGGCTGGCGAGCCCGGGATGATTTCGTCGGTCAGTTCCACCTCTCGCAGCCACTCGCGCCAGATCGCGACCAGCAGGGCCATCAGCACCGGGCCGATGAACAGGCCGAGAAAACCCATGGTCTTGACGCCGCCGATCAGGCCGAAAAAGGTCGGCAGGAAGGGCAGCTTTATCGGTCCGCCGACGAGTTTCGGGCGCAATGTCTTGTCGACGATGAACAGTTCGACCGCGCCCCAGAGGAACAGCGCCAGCCCGGCCATCGGCGACCCGCTGGCAGCGAGGTAGATCGAGACCAGGGTGAAGGACAATGGTGCACCGCCGGGGATCAGCGCCATGACGCCGGTCAGGGCGCCAAGCGTCACCGGTGACGGCACGCCGGCCAGCCAATAGGCAATGCCCAGCACCAGCCCCTCGCCGATGGCGATGACCGTCATGCCGGTCACCGTCGACGAGATCGTTGCCGGCACGACGCGCGAGATCCGTTCCCATCTGGCCGGCAGGATGCGCTCGCCAAGGCGGTCCACCTGGCCGGCAAAATGCTCGCCGTCGCGATAGGCGAAGAACAGCGCGATCATCATGAACAGCAGCGTCAGGAGCAGGCCGAAAGCGCTGCCGCCGGCGGCCAGCACGCCGCGATAGATGCTGCCGATGTTGGCGCCGCTGACCAGCTGGATCAGTTCACCAATGCCGCCGGGATGGCCAAAATTGGTCGTCCACTGCTCGTTCAGCCACTCGCCCACGACAGGCATGGTAGCGATCCAGTGCGGTGTCACGGCACCGTGACGGTTGGTCTCGATCGCCCAGGCGACCCATTCGCGGACCTCGTTGATCGCATAGGTGCCGGCCAGCGCGATCGGTATCACCAGGAAGGCGAGGATGAAGAGGATGGCAAAGGTCGCGGCGATGGTGCGGTTGCCGCTGACTGCAACAAGCAGGCGGCGGTAGAGCGGCCAGCTGGCGAAAGCGATGACGAGCGCCGCCAGCACAGGAAACAGGAAGCCATGGAAGAAATAGACGCCCGCGGCGACGATCAGCACCAGCAGCCAGCGCGCCGCCGACAGCGGCGGAATGACGGCCGCCCGCAACGGCGTCGACAGGCCGAACAGGCGCTGCTGCCGTTCCGGTTTCTGGATTCTTGCTTCCTTCAAACGCCTGCCTCTCCCAAACACCCTTCCCTTCTATGCACTGATATAGTGCAGCAATCGTGACGATAGTCCAAATGGCTGGGGATCTCCCCTTGAGGGGGTTGAGGAGGGTCCGCGCAGCGGACGGAAAGCCAACTGCTTGGCTTTCCGAACGACGAACGGCCGGCGGGCTAGAGGGGGTCGCCGCGCGTCGAGAGCCGACATCCTCTTTCAAAGGTAGAAGGTCGCGTCCAGTCGTACCGACCCCCTCTGTCGCCTTTTGGCGACATCTCCCCCTCGAGAGAGGAGATTAGCAGCGTCATCCAAATTTCCCCGTCCTCGGGAACCCCTTCGGCACCATGCGTCCGGCCGAGGCGCGGGCGCCGATCCATTCCGCCAATTCCTCGCGCGACCGGGTGAAGGTGCGGTCGGCTGAATCCTGCCAGGAGAGGCCGCTCTCCAGCGTGAACGGCTTGAGATCGAGAAGGCCGCCGTCCTTGTATTTCTGCAGGCGTACACCCTTGCCGCGGCCCATTTCCGGAATCTCGGAGAGCGCGAACACCAGCATCTTGCGATTCTCGCCGACGATGGCGAGATGATCGCCGGTGACCGGGATGCAGCGCTTGGCTTCGTCCGGCGCCTTGACGTTCATCACCTGCTTGCCCTTGCGGGTGTTGGCGACGACTTCCTCCTCCGACACGATAAAACCATTGGCGTCATGCGAGGCCAGCAGCAGCTTGCGCTTCGGATCGTGAACGAAGGCGGTGACGATGTCCTGGTCGTTGTCCATGTCGACGATGATGCGGATCGGCTCGCCATGGCCGCGCCCGCCAGGCAGCCGGTCGGCGCCGATGGTGTAGAACTTGCCGCCGGTGGTGAAGACCAGCACCTTGTCGGTGGTCTGGGCGTGGAAGGCGAGCTTGAGGCTGTCGCCCTCCTTGAAGGTCAGCGTCGAGAGATCGGCCAGATGCCCCTTCATCGCCCGCAGCCAGCCCTTTTCCGAGACAACCACGGTGACCGGCTCGCGCTCGATCATGGCGTGCGCAATGTCGGTCAGATCATGCTCGGGCGCGTCGGCGAACTGGGTGCGGCGCTTGCCGAGTTCGGTCTCCGGGCCGAACTTGTCGCGGATGTTGGTGACTTCCCACCTGATCGTCGCCCACTGCTTCTCGTTTGAAGCAAGCAATGCCTCGATCTGCTTCTTCTCGGCGCTCAGGCCGTCGAATTCCTTGCGGATCTCGAATTCTTCAAGCTTGCGCAGAGCGCGCAGCCGCATGTTGAGGATGGCTTCGGCCTGGTTGTCGGTGAGCGACCAGCGGGCCATCATGACCTGCTTTGGCTCATCCTCCTCGCGGATGATCCTGATCACCTCATCGATGTTGAGATAGGCAATCAGATAGCCGGCAAGTATCTCCAGCCGTCTTTCGATCTCGCCAAGCCGATGTTTCGAGCGGCGGATCAAAACCTCGCGGCGGTGCTCGAGCCATTCCTGCAGCACGCCCTTCAGCGACAGCACGTTGGGCACCTTGCCGCGCGACAGGACGTTCATGTTGAGCGGGAAGCGGCTTTCGAGCTCGGTCAGCTTGAACAGCGATTCCATCAGGATGCCGGGGTCGACCGAACGGCTCTTCGGCACCAGCACGACGCGGACGTCCTCGGCGCTCTCGTCCCTGATATCCTCGAGCAGCGGCAGCTTGCGTGCCATCAGCAGCTCGGCGATCTTCTCGATTAGCCGCGCCTTCTGCACGCCATAGGGGATTTCGGTGACGACGATGCTCCAGGTGCCCCTGCCCTGGTCCTCCTGGATCCACTTCGACCGCACGCGAAAGCCACCGCGGCCGGTTTCATAGGCTTCGAGGATAGAGGCGCGGCTGTCGACGATGATGCCGCCAGTCGGGAAATCCGGCCCTTGGACGAAGTCCATCAACTTCGCCACCGGCGCGTCCCGGTGTTCGATCAGGTGAAGTGCCGCGTCGCAAAGCTCGGCCGCGTTGTGCGGCGGGATCGATGTCGCCATGCCAACCGCGATGCCGGACGAGCCGTTGGCCAGCAGATTCGGAAAGGCGCCGGGCAAAACCACCGGCTCTTCGTCTTCTTCGTTGTAGGTCGGCCGATAGTCGACGGCGTCCTCGGTGATGCCGGACAACAGTTCGGTCGCCACATCGGTCATGCGCGCTTCGGTGTAGCGCATGGCGGCGGCGTTATCGCCGTCGATGTTGCCGAAATTGCCTTGCCCGTCAACCAAGGGGTAGCGCATCGAGAAATCCTGCGCCAACCGCACAAGCGCATCATAGATCGACTGGTCACCATGCGGGTGGAACTTGCCCATCACCTCGCCGACGATGCGGGCGCATTTGGCGAAGCCCTGGTCAGGATTGAGCCGCAGCAGGCGCATGGCGTGCATGATGCGGCGATGGACCGGCTTCAGTCCGTCGCGCACGTCGGGCAGCGCCCGGTGCATGATGGTCGACAGCGCATAGGCCAGATAGCGCTCTTCCAGCGCCTTCTTCAGATCGACCGGCTCGATATGATCGCCACCGCCATTTTCAGGCGGCAAAAGCCTTTTTCCCATGGGCTGGGACTAACCGAGCGGGTGATTCGCAGCAAGGGGCAGGCCGACATACCGACCCTTCTGCAACATGAAACCATCCGCCAAGGGATGTCGACCAACATCAGCCTGTTACATGCGGGTTCTAAGGCCAAGCACGATGATATCAGGCAACCGGCTCTTCATGACAAATTCACCGGTTTGCGCAAAGACGGTGGGATCGAGTTTGCCTTTCACCGTGATTTTTGACCATTGTGCCGGGACACGCCTTCTTCCCGTCCAGTTCGTCACGGAATGGTGATGGCGCAAAGAATTGAAAAACAATTTCAGCACACTCTCAGGGACCTTGCGATGACAATCAAACGCTCAACTCTTAGGAAATTCGCCCTTTCGACCTTTTTGCTCACCCTGCCGCTGAATGCGGCCCTCGCACAGGATGCGGCGGTTGCCGACCGGCTGAAGGCAGCACTTTCCGCCCAGGGCGTCGACATCACCTGGACCGGCGTGACCGGTGACAACACCAGCATGGTGCTGCAGGGCGTTGCCATCAAACCCGCGGCGGAAAAGGAAGCGCTCACCATCGGCGACGTCAAGCTCGAAGGCGTCACCGAGGCAAATGGCGGCTATGACATCGCCACCGTGTCGACGGCTGCCTTCACGCACAGCAAGGATGGCGTCACCCTCGATCTCAGCCCCTTCGTCATCCACGACATGACGGTTCCGGCGGATGGTTCCACCGGCCCGCTTGGTTCGCTGATGATGTACAAGTCCGCCGAACTCTCGAACATGACCGTCAAGGTCGCCGACAAGACCGCCTTCTCGATGGACGGGCTTGCCATCGAGATCACGCCGCCGGCGGACGGCAAGGCGATGGAATTCACCGCCACCACGGAAAAGTTCAACGCCGACCTGACGCTGGTCGACGATCCCAAGTCCAAGGAAGTCATCAACGCGCTCGGCTACCAGAACATCGCGGGCAATCTCGAAATGGCCGGCACCTGGCAGCCTTCGGACGGCAAGATGGAACTGTCGAAATACGACATCTCCGTCGAGAATGCCGGCACGCTCGGCATGACCTTCGATCTCGGCGGCTACACGATGGACTTCATCAAGTCGCTGCAGGAAATGCAGAAGAAGATGGCGGCACAGCCCGAAGGCGCCGACAATTCGGCGCAAGGCATGGCCATGCTCGGCCTGTTGCAGCAGCTTTCGTTCAACAGCGCCTCGATCCGCTTCGACGACGATTCGCTGACCAACAAGGTGCTGGACTATGTCGGCAAGCAGCAAGGCATGTCCGGCAAGGACATCGCCAACCAGGCCAAGGCGATCGTGCCGTTCGGCATGGCGCAGCTCAACAATCCCGAGCTGACGGCACAGGTCACGGCCGCGGTCGGCAAGTATCTCGACGATCCGAAGAGCCTCGAAATCTCGGCCGAGCCGCCGGCATCAGTGCCGTTCGCGCTGATCATGGCGGGCGCCATGTCCAACCCGCTCGACCTGCCGAAGACGCTCGGCGTCACCGTCAAGGCCAACGAAGACTGATCGAAGCGATCTCAATAAGCGAAAAAGCCCGGCAGCGATGCCGGGCTTTTTTATGGGATTAGCGAATCGAAAGAATCGGTTCGGGCGGTTCTCTAAAGCATCGCCCGAGCGTGGTCAGGCGTCCTTCTTGGGCACAGCAACGCGCAGTGCCAGGTCGCGAAGCTGCTGCGGGCTCGCTTCCGAAGGCGCGTTCATCAACAAATCATAGGCCTGCTGGTTCATCGGGAACATGGTGATCTCGCGCAGGTTCTTCGCCCCGAGCAGCAGCATCACGACGCGGTCGACGCCGGCGGCCATGCCGCCATGCGGCGGCGCGCCATACTGGAAGGCGCGGTAGAGGCCGCCAAAGCGCTCTTCGACCGTGGCGCGGTCCAGCCCGACCGTCTCGAACGCCTTGACCATGGTTTCGGGCAGATGGTTGCGGATACCGCCGCTAGCGATTTCGAAGCCGTTGCAGACCATGTCATACTGGAACGCCTTGATGCCGAGCAGGTCCTCGCCATTCAGCGCATCGATGCCGCCTTGCGGCATCGAGAACGGATTGTGGGCGAAGTCGATCTTCTTCTCTTCCTCGTTCCATTCGAAGAACGGGAAGTCGACGATCCAGCACAGTTCGAAACGCTCGCGGTCGACAAGGTTCAGCTCCTCGCCGGCGCGCGTGCGCGCAGCCCCCGCAAAGGAGACGAACTTCTTCGGATCGCCAGCGACGAAGAAGGCGGCGTCGCCATCGGCAAGGCCGAGCTGAAGGCGGAGCGCCTCGGTGCGCTCCTCGCCGATGTTCTTGGCCAGCGGGCCGGCGCCTTCGAGCTTGTCGCCCTCCTTGCGCCAGAAGATATAGCCCAGCCCCGGCTGCCCCTCGCCCTGCGCCCAGGAATTCATGCGGTCGCAGAAGGCGCGGCTGCCGCCGGTCTTTGCCGGAATGCCCCACACCTCGGCCTTCGGGTCGTTGGCCAGGATGTTGGCGAACACCTTGAAGCCGGAATCGCGAAAATGATCGGAGACGGCCTGCATCTCGATCGGGTTGCGCAGGTCCGGTTTGTCGGAACCGTATTTGCGCATGGCGACATCATAGGGGATGCGCTGGAATTTCTGCGTCACCGGCTTGCCGTTGGCGAAGGTTTCGAAGACCCCGCGCATGACCGGCTCCATGGTCGACAGCACGTCGTCCTGCTCGACGAAGCTCATTTCGAGGTCGAGCTGGTAGAATTCACCCGGCAGACGATCGGCGCGCGGATCCTCGTCGCGGAAGCAGGGCGCGATCTGGAAGTAGCGGTCGAAGCCCGACACCATGATCAGCTGTTTGTACTGCTGCGGCGCCTGCGGCAGCGCGTAGAAGGTGCCGGGATGGATGCGCGACGGCACCAGGAAGTCGCGTGCGCCTTCCGGCGATGAGGCGGTCAGGATCGGCGTCGAGAATTCGGTGAAGCCGACATCCGTCATGCGCCTGCGCATCTCGGCGATGATTTTTGTCCGCGCAATGATGTTCTTGTGCAGCGTCTCGCGGCGCAGGTCGAGGAAGCGGTATTTCAGGCGGATATCCTCGGGATAGTCCGGCTCGCCGAACACCGGCAGCGGCAATTCCTTGGCCGCCGACAGCACTTCGATCTCGCGGGCGAAGATCTCGATCTCACCGGTCGGCAAATTGGCGTTGGTGGTCTCGGGCAAACGCGCCTTGACCTCGCCGTCAACGCGGATGACCCACTCCCCGCGCACGGTCTCGGCAACCTTGAAGGCAGGCGAATCCGGATCGGCGACGATCTGGGTCAGGCCATAATTGTCGCGCAGGTCGATGAAGAGCAGGCCGCCATGATCGCGCACGCGATGCACCCAGCCCGACAGGCGAACGGTCGAACCGACGTCGCTCTTCCTCAACTGGGCACAGGTATGGCTGCGGTAACGGTGCATTGTCATTGGTAAAGTCCGGGGTGCTGGGTTGCGGGCCGAAGCATCACGGCCCGGCCTGAAAATTTGCGCGAAAAGCGCATGGGAGGTTGGATTTGTCAAGGCAAGCAGGTCGCCTGCGCTTCTTTCACCTTCAGCCCGGGACTTCGGCCGAACCCCAAACCAAAGTGCGGTGACCGGCCCCGTCTCGCCTCGCCCTCATGCGAAGTGGATTTCGGCGCCTTGACGTTCGAAATCCGCAAGGATTGCGGCCGGTGCAGTCTTTTCGACCACCAGATGGCGGATCGCCTCTGCCCCGGCGACGCGGTAGGGCGCCGCGGTTGCCAGCTTGTCGTCGGTCACGGCGACGACAATGCCAGCGCTGTTCCGAGCCATGGCCCGCTTGACCTCGGCCTCGGCCGGATCGAACGCCGTTACGCCACGCGCGGCGTCGAGACCGCATGAGCCCAGGAAGAACAGATCGGCGCCGAGCTGCGCGACGGCGGCCAGCGTATCGGCGCCGACGCAGGTCCCGAGGTCGCGGACGAACCTGCCACCCAGCACGATCAGCTCGACTAATGGGTGATCGGACAGCGCCGAGGCAACGCCGAGCGAATTGGTGGCAATTGTCAGCTCGAGGTCGCGGGGAATGGCCCTGGCGAGAGCGGTGTTGGTGCTGCCGCCGTCGATAAACAGGGACTGTCCAGGGGAAAGCAGCGCCACAGCCGCGCTCGCCAACCGCATCTTCTCCTCAACGGCGTGACCGCCGCGCAGGCTGATGGGAGCATCCGCAAACGGCGCCGATGCGACCGCGCCGCCATAGACGCGGCGGCATTGACCGGACTTCGCCAACTCCCGCAGGTCGCGGCGGACAGTGTCCTCCGAGACGCCGAAGCGGGTCGCCAGTTCGCCGGCCAACACACTTCCCTCCGCCGCCAGGCGGTCGCGGATGATTCGATGCCGCTCATCGGTCAGCATTGCATGATCCTGTTTTGTTTGTGCACGTTCTTGCATGTTTTGCACGTTTATGCAAGGAAGGGCCTGCCCGACTGCCGGATAAAGCCCAGTCTCTCTTCCTTTGAAAGCACCGCGATGAGCCTTGGCCTCAACCTTGCCCCCCAACATCGCGTCTATGCCGGGTTCGCGATCTATTCGTTCGCCATGGGCAACATTTTTCCACGGCTGCCCGACATCAAGCACGCCATGAACATCGAGGATGGCACCCTCGGGCTCAGCCTGATCGGAACCCCGATCGGCACCTTGACGGCGCTGACGCTGGCGACGCCGCTTCTCGAGCGCGTCGGCTTCCGCCGCGCGCTGCTTGTCCTGGTCCCGCTGGTGGCGCTTGCCTATGCCATCGCGGTGCATGCGCCAGGCCCGCTAGCGCTTTTCCTGATGCTCTTTCCCGTCGGCCTGATGATCGGCAGCGTCGAGATCATGCTCAATGTCGAGGCTGACAGGACCGAATTCCTGGTCAAGCGACGTATCATGAACCGCGCGCATTCGTTCTGGAGCATGGGCTTTTTCGGCGCCGGCCTGTTCGGCGCGGCGCTCGCGCATCTCGGCATATCGCCGCAACTGCATCTGGCGCTGATCGTGCCGATAGTCGCGATCTCGATGGCGCTGTTCCTCGGCGGCTACCAGCCAGCGCCGAGCCGCTTCGCCGGCACCGGCGAGAAGGCGCCCGTGCTGGCACGGCCGACGCTGCCGATCCTCGTCCTCGTGGCCGTGACGCTCTCCGCGATGCTCATGGAAGGCGCCAGCATCGACTGGTCGGCGATCTACATGCGCACCGTGTTCGAATCGGGCCCCTTCGTCGCCGGCTTCACCGTGGCGCTGTTCGCCTTTTCCCAGGCAACCACGCGCTTCTTCGCCGACAGTTTCGTTGACCGCAATTCGCCGAGCGGCGTGGCGCGGGTGCTGCTGGTAATGATGGCCGCCGGCGTGCTGATTATCTTTTTCTCGCCTGCGCCGTTCTTCTCCATGCTGGGCTTTGCCTTTCTGGGGATCGGCACCAGTGCCCTCTTCCCGCTGGCGATCTCGGCCGCCGCCCAGCGGACGGATCGGCCGGCGGCGATCAATGTCGCGGCGCTGTCGCAGATCTCCTTCGTCGCTTTCCTGCTCGGCCCGCCGCTGCTCGGCTTCGTCTCCGACCATTGGGGCATCCGCTCGGCCTTTGGCATCGGCGTCCCCTTCGTCGTCCTCAGCCTGCTGACCGCTGGATCACTTGGCCGGCGGCCGGCCGCGGACAAATCCGCCGCGCCGGCGGACGAGCCGCTCGAACCAACGCGGGACAAGATGCTGGTGCGGGCCGGCAAGGATTGACCGTTCTCGTGGCGTGGGGGACCTGCCACGAGCAATTGGACATATCCTCGTTGTAGTTAGCCGGGAATTGCCGCTGGCATTGGCCAAGGCAATGGTTCAAGAAGGGATCACTGACACGTGATTGCTTCATGTCCTCCATCCGTCCGCTGATCCCGCTCCTTCTCGCCGCCGGCATCCTGCTCGGCGGTAACGGGCTGCAGAGCACGCTGATCGCGCTGCGTGGCGCGCAGGAAGGGTTTTCCGCTTCCGACATCGGCCTGATGGGCACCTTCTATTTCGCCGGTTTCCTGCTCGGCTGCCTGGCGATCACCCGCATCATGAAGGCGGTCGGCCATATCAGGGCATTTTCGGCGCTGGCAGCGATCGCCTCGGCGGGCACCTTGCTGCTGGTGCTGGTTCCCGATCCGGTAATGTGGTGCGCGGTGCGCTTTGCCGGCGGTTTCTGCTTTGCCGGGCTGTTCACCATCGTCGAAAGCTGGCTGAATTCCGGCGTCGCCAACAAGGATCGCGCCCGCGTGCTAGCGATCTACCGGATGGTCGACACCGGTTCCGTCACCGGCGCCCAGTTCCTGATCCCGGTCTTCGGCGCCGGCGGCTTCACCATCTTCGCCATCATGTCGATCATGATCACCTTGTCGCTGGTGCCGGTCTCGCTTGGCGACCGCTCCAATCCGACGCCGCCCGAAGACGTCAAGCTCGACCTGGCGCGCGTCTGGCGGATTTCGCCGCTGGGCTGCTTCGGCTGTATCGCGGTCGGCGTCACCAACAGCGCCTTTCGCACATTGTCGCCGGTCTATGCCGAGCAGATCGGCATGTCGGTCGCCGATGTCGTCACCTTCGTAAGCGTCGGCATCTTCGGCGGCGCCATCATCCAGTATCCGCTCGGCTACCTCTCCGACCGCTGGGACCGGCGCCGGGTGCTGCTGATAACGACCTGCTGCGCGATGGTTTCGGCACTGGCGCTGGTGTTCATCGCTGGCAGCAATCCGCTGCTCAACTTCATCATCATCTTCATCTTCGGCTGTTTCGCCATGCCGCTCTATTCGCTGTCGGCGGCGCATTCCAACGACCGTGCCGACACGGGCGAGTTCGTGCTGATCAATGCGGCCTTGATGCTGTTCTATTCCTTCGGCGCCATTGGCGGCCCGTTCGCCGCCTCGACGGCGATGCAGTATTTCGGGCCGAGCGCGCTGTTCGTGTTCAGCGCCATGGTCTATGCGATCTTCATCGCCGTCATCCTCTACCGGATGCAGGCCCGGTCCGGCGTGCCGGCAGGCAGGCGCAGCCGCTTCACCGCTCTGTTGCGCACCTCGACGGTTTTCGCACGGCTGGCCAAGAGAAACGCCGATTCCGACGGGCCAGCTGGGTCGTGACGATAGCGCCAAAGCTTGACGAAAGCCCCGCCGGCTGAAATCTAGGAAGACCTTACTCCTGCCAAAAGCGATTTGATGCACGTCATCACCACCCAGAAAGAACTCGAGACCGTTCTCGCCGCTTTCGAAAAGTCGGATTTCGTCACCGTCGACACCGAATTCATTCGAGAAACGACCTTTTGGCCGATTCTGTGCCTGATCCAGATGGCCGCACCCGGCGTGACGGCGCTGATCGATCCGCTGGCGCCCGATATCGACCTGAAGCCGTTCTTCAAGCTGATGGCCAACGAAGCGGTGGTCAAGGTCTTCCACGCCGCGCGGCAGGACATCGAAATCATTGTCCATCTCGGCGATCTGGTTCCGCATCCGGTGTTCGACACGCAAGTGGCGGCGATGGTCTGCGGCTTCGGCGACAGTGTTTCCTACGATCAGCTCGTGCAGCGGATCACCGGCGCGCGGCTCGACAAGTCGTCGCGCTTCACCGACTGGCGCCACCGGCCGCTTTCCGACAAGCAGCTCGACTACGCGCTGGCCGACGTCACCCATCTGATCGAGGTCTATCAACACCTCAGCGCCGAACTGGAGCGGGAAAACCGCGCCCATTGGCTCAACGAGGAAATGGAGGTCCTGACCTCGCGCGAGACCTATGATCCGCACCCCGAGGACGCCTGGAAGCGCCTCAAGATGCGGCTGCGCAAGCCGCAGGAACTGGCGATCGTGCAGGGCGTGGCGGCGTGGCGCGAGCGCGAGGCGCGCGAACGCGACGTGCCGCGCGGCCGCGTGCTCAAGGACGACGCGATCTACGAGGTGGCGCAGCAGGCGCCGCGCGACGCGGCAGCCCTTGGCAAGCTGCGCACCACGCCGAAAGGCTGGGAGCGTTCCTCGACGGCGACGGCGCTGCTTGGCGCGGTCAACACCGCGCTTGCCTTGCCCAAAGAGCAGATGCCGAAGCTGCCGAAGAATTTCCAGCCGCCCGAGGGCTCGAGCGCTGCGGCGGAACTGTTGAAGGTGCTGCTGCGGATCGTCGCCGAAAAGGAAGGCGTGGCCTCGAAAGTGCTGGCCTCCAGCGACGACATCGATCGCATCGCCGCCGAGGGCGAGGATGCCGACGTGCCGGCCCTGCAGGGCTGGCGGCGCGCGGTGTTCGGCGAGGCGGCGCTCAAGCTGGTGCGCGGCGAGATCGGCATCAAGTTCGACAAGCGCAAGATCGCCGTGTTCGACCTGTAGCCGCTGTACCCCCACACCGCTCCGCTTTGCGGAGCTACCCTCCCCTTGGGGAGGGTAAACACCTGCTCAAACCACGCCGAGCAGGTGCAGCGCGAACCAGATCCATCCCAGCAGAAGAATCACCGCTCCGACGAAGAAAGAGCGGCTGCGCAGCAGCAGGTTGTTGCTCGTCAGGTGAACCCAGGCATGGAAATAGCGCGACGCGACAAAAATCCACATCAGCGCCAGGGTCAGATAGTTGACGCCGTTGGTCAGGTGCAGCGTCAGGCACAGCACATAGAACAGCACCGGCAGCTCGAACTGGTTGGTGAGATTGGCGGCAACGGTGATGCTGGAGGCCGGCTCGGTCGAGCGCACCTTGAACTGACCGGCTTTGGCTTCGCCTGACCTGACTGCGCCGTATCTGCGCCGACCCAGGACGCAGTAGACGATGTAGATCAGCAGCACATGCGCCAGAACAGGCCAAAAGATCGTGGTCTGGTTCATGAAGTGCCCCCTGCCCGGGTGGGCTTTGTGTGCGGCATCAAGCCTGGCGTGCCTGGCCTGCCAGCCAGAAGGCGGCAATGACGATCGCCGGGATAGCTAAAAGCGCGAATTTGGTCACGATCAGCAACGAGGCGAAAGACAGCGAATCCGGGTTCGCCGACAGGAAATCTGACAGAAGCCGCGCCACCGCGATGTTCTGGACGTAGTCGGCAAGCGTGTAGGGCAGAACCAGAACCAGCGCGAAGATCGACTGCAGCTGCCCCGGCAACACACGGAAAGCCCTTAATCGCCGACCGGTTGCCAGGATCAGGCTGACCAGCGTCACCGACAGCAGCGCCGGGAACAGCAGATCGAAGGTCAGATAGTGCCAGACGAGAATGATCTCGCCACCGCGCCGGCCGAGCGCCGTCAGCCAGGCCATGCCTTCGTCCGGGGTGAAGCCGAAAATACGCATGTCGAGTGACGGCAAGCCACCGCTCAACTGGCGAAAGTAGAAGAATTCCAGCACCGTCATGGCGATGAAAACCACCGCCGACAGGAAACAGAGCGCGCCCACATGGCGCGACAGCCGCAGGATCGTCGCCGTCAGGCTCCGCCCGAGCCCGTACTGGTCAGGCTCCGCCGGGATAGTTCGGGCTTTCGCGGGTAATCGTGACGTCATGGGCGTGGCTTTCACGAAGTCCGGCATTGGATATGCGCACAAAAGTGGCGCGCTCGCGGAAATCGGCAAGGTCGCGGCCACCAACATAACCCATAGCGGCTTTCAGCCCGCCTGCAAGCTGGTGCAGCACGCCAGACACAGGTCCTTTGTAAGGAACCTGCCCTTCGATGCCTTCCGGGACCAGTTTCAGCGTGTCGCGCACCTCGGCCTGGAAGTAGCGATCGGCGGAGCCGCGGGCCATGGCGCCGACCGAGCCCATGCCGCGATACGCCTTGAAGGAGCGGCCCTGGTGCAGATAGACCTCGCCCGGGCTTTCGTCGGTTCCGGCCAGCAGCGAGCCGATCATGGCGGCACTTGCGCCGGCGGCGAGCGCCTTGGCGAGATCGCCGGAATATTTGATGCCGCCATCGGCGATCACCGAGACGCCTGATTTGTGCGCCGTCTCGACAGCCGACATGATGGCCGAAAGCTGCGGCACGCCGACGCCGGCCACGATGCGGGTGGTGCAGATGGACCCCGGACCGATGCCGACCTTGACGGCGTCGGCGCCGGCATCGATCAGCGCCTGCGTGCCCGCGGCGGTGGCGACGTTGCCGGCCAGGATGCGAACCGAGTTGGAGAGCTTCTTGGCGCGAGTCACCGCGTCCAGAACGCGCTGCGAGTGGCCATGCGCGGTGTCGATCACCAGAAGGTCGACGCCCGCATCGATGAGGCGTTCGGCGCGCTCGAAACCGTCATCGCCGACGCTGGTGGCGGCGGCGGCGCGCAAGCGGCCCTGCGCGTCCTTGGTGGCGTGCGGGTTGAGCTGCGACTTCTCGATATCCTTGACGGTGATCAGCCCGACGCAATTGCCCTGCCTGTCGACGACCACCAGCTTTTCAATACGGTGCTGATGCAGAAGCCGCTTGGCTTCATCCTGGTCGACGTTCTCCTTGACCGTGATCAGGTTGTCACGGGTCATCAGTTCATGGACCTTCTGCGCCGGATCGGACGCAAAGCGCACGTCGCGATTGGTCAGGATGCCGATCAGCCGTCCGATCTTGTGGCCGCCGCTGCCGCCGTTCTCGACCACAGGAATGCCCGAGATCGAATAGCTGCGCATCAGGCCCAGCGCGTCGGCTAGCGTCGCGTCGGGGCCGATGGTGACGGGATTGACTACCATGCCGGATTCGAATTTCTTGACCTGCCGCACCTGCTCGGCCTGTTCGGCCGGCGAGAAATTGCGGTGGATGACGCCAATGCCGCCGGCCTGGGCCATGGCGATGGCAAGCCGCGCCTCGGTGACGGTATCCATCGCCGCCGAGAGGATCGGCACGTTGAGGTCGATGTCGCCGGCGATGCAGGTGCGGACATCGGTCTCGCCGGGCATGACCTCGGAATGACCGGGCTGCAGCAGCACGTCGTCAAAGGTCAGCGCCAATGCGCCGGTGGACGTTTCGATGATTTTTGCCATGGCCAGCCCTCGGAATACAAAAAAGCGCTGGACCGGAATGGACAGCGCCGACTCGTTTCTTCCCTTTCAGGATTGGCGCTGGCTGGTACCACGTCCCGGCGCCGATGAAAAGCCGATGATTTCGCGCTCCCGCAAAGGTGACTTTTCGCCCGAAAAAGATGCCACCTGTGGTTGCCGGTCGCACAAAAGTGACAGCAAATTAATGCGACATCCCGGCGAAGGCATGGTAACCGCCCGCCTCAAGGCCGACATGCAACCGGCAACGCAACATTCAAGTCTGGACGCGTTCCTTGAACCGCACCATCCCGCTCATACTGGCGGTCGCCCTTTTCATGGAAAACATGGATTCGACCGTCATCGCGACATCACTGCCGGCGATCGCAATCGACATCCATACCAGCCCGATCGCGCTCAAGCTGGCGCTGACTGCCTATCTGGTATCGCTGGCGATCTTCATTCCGATCAGCGGCTGGATGGCCGACCGTTTTGGCGCCAAGACTGTCTTTCGCGCCGCGATCGCGGTCTTCATCGTCGGCTCGATCGCCTGCGCGCTCTCCGGTTCGCTGCCGGCTTTCGTGGTCTCACGCTTCCTGCAAGGCATTGGCGGCGCCATGATGACGCCGGTCGGGCGGCTGGTGCTGGTGCGCGCGACACCGAAAAGCGAACTCGTCGCGGCAATGTCCTGGCTGACCGTTCCGGCGCTTGTGGGGCCGCTGGTCGGGCCGCCCGTCGGCGGCTTCATCACAACCTATTTCACCTGGCACTGGATTTTCCTGATCAATGTGCCGATCGGCTTGGTCGGCATCTGGCTGGCGACGCGTTTCCTACCGAAGACCGAACCCGTGCAGACCCCACCACTTGATTTCATCGGCTTCGTGCTGAGTGGGCTGGCGGCATCCGGCGTGGTGTTCGGCCTGTCAGTGGTGAGCTTGCCCTATCTGCCGCCAATCGTCGGTGTCATCACCGTTGCGGTTGGCCTCGTGTCGGGCGCGCTCTATCTGCTGCATGCGCGCCACGCCAAAAACCCGCTGCTGGCGCTCGAACTGTTCCGCAACCAGGTGTTCCGCTCCTCGGTGCTTGGCGGCGGGCTGTTCCGCATCGGCATTGGCGCGGTGCCGTTCCTGCTGCCGCTGATGTTCCAGATCGGCTTCGGGCTGACGCCGTTCCAGTCCGGCATGATCACTTTCGTCTCGGCGATCGGCGCCATCGGCATGAAATTCGTCACCGCACTGATCTTCCGCGTCGCTGGCTTCCGCCGCGTGCTGGTTGTCGGTTCGCTGGTCGCCGCGGCCTCGATCGCCATCAACGGACTGTTCACGCCCGACACACCCTATCTCTTGACGCTGGCCATGCTGCTCGTCGGCGGCTTCATCCGCTCGATGTTCTTCACCGGCGTCAATGCGCTCGCCTACGCCGAGGTTTCAGCTGAAGACACCAGCAAAGCCACGCCGATTGCCGCCGTCTTCCAGCAGCTGTCGATCGCGCTTGGCGTGGCGGTGGCCGGCGGCATCCTGGAAGTGTCCACAAGCCTGAACGACAGGTCACTGACGCTGGCGGATTTCCACACCGCGTTCTTCGTCGTCGCGGTGATTTCCGCCGCCGCGTCCCTGTCGTTCATGCGGCTGGCGCCCGATGCCGGCAACGCTGTCTCCGGACATGGTCGATTGACCACGCCCAAGACGTTGGAAGCGGTAAGCCCGCCCGGCAATTGATGCGGCTTACGCTTCGGGCTCGCCCTCCGGACGTTCCGATCCGGCTGACGACGGCTCCCGCCCCTTAAAGTCTTTCGCCAGCAGGTAGAGTTCCACCGATTCGTCGCGTGAGGCCGGCGGTTTGACGTGATGGACCGAGCGGAAGTTGCGCTTGAGCATGGAGAGCAGCTCGTTTTCGGCGCCGCCCTGGAAGGTCTTGGCAAGGAAATGCCCGCCCGGCTTCAGCACCGACAGCGCGAAGTCGGCCGCCACCTCGCACAGATGCATGGTGCGGATATGGTCGGTCCGCTTGTGGCCAGTGGTCGGTGCGGCCATGTCGGACAGCACGATATCCGGATCGCCTCCCAGCGCCTCGGCCAGCTTTTGCGGCGCCAGCGGATCGAGGAAATCCATCAACAGCACCGGCGCGCCGGGCACGGCGTCCATTTCCAGATAATCGATGCCGATGACATGCGGCTTGTCGGCCGTTGATTTCGTGCGCGCGGCGGCGACCTGGCACCAGCCGCCGGGAGCCGCACCGAGGTCGATCACCTTCATGCCGGGCTTCAAAAGATGATGTTTGTCGTCGATCTCGATCAGCTTGTAAGCCGCGCGCGAGCGATAGCCGTCAGCCTTGGAGCGCTGGACATAGGGATCGTTGATGTGGCGCTGCAGCCAGCGGCGCGACGATTCCTTCAAGCCGCTCTTCTTCTTGATCCGCGTCTTCAGCACGCGAATGCTGGCTGATCCTGGTTTTTCCGGTTTCTTGGTCATTGCCTGATTTCTTGTCCGAGCATCATTTCCAGCGAAAACCGGTTCATGCCCTCTTGTCTGAGCATGACCTTTTCCGAGAACCGGTCGCCACTTTTCGCTAACGCGGTCCTGAGGTTCGGGATCATGCTCTGCCACGTCCATCATTGCGCCAGACGCCGTCATCGGCCATCAGTTCGCTCAATATGCCTTCGCGCAGGCCACGATCGGCGACGCGCAGTCGCTCCGACGGCCACACCGCGCGGATCGCTTCGAGGATAGCACAGCCGGCCAGCACCAGATCGGCGCGATCGGCGCCGATACAAGGGTTGGCGCAGCGCTGCTGGAAATCCCAGCCGACCAGCTTTTCGACCATGCGGTCGACGCTGTCGCGGTCCATCCACAGCCCGTCGACACGGCGACGGTCGTAGCGCTCGAGGTCGAGGTGAACACCGGCGAGCGTCGTCACCGTTCCGGACGTGCCGAGCAGATGGAAATTCGGGCTGGCCTTGAGATGGCTCAGCCGGTCGCGGCCGTCGAAGCTGGCCAGCCGGCCGGCGACGTCGTCGACCATGGCGGCGAAGATCTCGCGCGTCACCGTGCGGCCACCAAAGCGCTCGGCCAGCGAGACGACGCCGACCGGCAGCGAGGTCCACGACACGATGTGGTTGGCGAGCCTTGGCGAGCGGCGGCCGGCGAGGTCGATCAACGCAATCTCGGATGAGCCGCCGCCGATGTCGAACAGCACGACACCTTGCGTGTCGCGCTCGACCAGCGAACCGCAGCCGGAAACCGCCAGCCGCGCTTCGGTCTGGCGATCGATGATCTCGAGCTTCAGGCCGGCCTCGCGTTCGACGCGGTCGAGGAACTCGACGCCGTTGTCGGCCGTGCGGCAGGCTTCGGTGGCGATCAGCCGGGCTTTTCGGATCTTGCGGTTGCGCAGCTTGTCGCCGCAGATTTTCAGCGCCTCGACAGCGCGATCCATCGCCGGCTGGCCGAGCCGGCCATTGGCGGTGAGCCCCTCGCCCAGCCGGACGATGCGCGAAAAGGCGTCGATGACGCGGAACTGGCCATGCCGCGTCGGCACGGCAACCAGCAGCCGACAGTTGTTGGTGCCGAGGTCAAGCGCCGCAAACACCGGAAGCTCGTACACTGGCGGCCGACGGGTGCCCTGTTCGGGCCGCGCCACCGCAGCGGCGGGCGAGGCCACCGATTCCGCCGGCCTGTGCGCTTCCACCGCCGGAGCACCGGTTTTGCCTGGCGCCGGCGCTCCATTCTCCGTGGGACGCGCTTCGTCGCGCGCAAAAACCTTGCGCCCGCGCCTTCGCTTGCGCCGCTTCTTGGGCTTGCCCTTCTGGGGCGCGTCGCCCGCCTGCCCGTCTGCGGAGCGGGGCTCCGTCGGGCGGCGTTGCTGCCAGCTGGCGGTTCCAGGGCCAGTTGACCCTTGGGAAGCGCTGGACACGCCCACCTCCGGCGCGCCGGCGCCGGTGTCGTGGTCTTCCACTGTCGTTCCTTCCGGCGCCGCGCGAACCGATAACGGACGCAGCAGGCGCTTCAGTGTTTTAAGTTGCCGTCAGACTAACAGTGCCGCGCCCGATCACCAAGAGCCGCGTGCCGAATTTTGCCGACTGGGCCAGCAAACCGTCGTTTCGGCAGCATTGCGTAATGTATTCGCAAGCCTGGATTGCTACGCGCAGCCCCTGCCGGCTCGCATTCATTTTGCAACACGGACAAAGCTTGCCGGTAGTCGCGGTGAAAAACGTTCGCAGTTGAATAGCCGGCTTCAATGAGGCATTTCTGAAATGAGCGGAAGAATCCGGCGCGACCGGTCTCCTCCCATCACCAACAGAAAAGGAAGCGGACCCGCAACGCATGGCAGTCAGGCAATGAACTGGAGGCGCTATTTCTGGCCGGTCGTCGGCATCGCGGCGGTGATCTTCTCACTGCTGCTGCTCTGGCACGAACTGCGCGGCATTTCGCTCGACGATGTCTGGGACGGCATCACTGCTATCCCTGCCCGCGGCTGGGTTCTCGCGGGCGTGAGTTCGGTCATCGCCTATGCCTCGCTCGCCGGCTACGACCACATCGCGCTCCTGCACATCGGCAAGCGCGTGTCGTGGCTGTTCGTCACGCTCTGCTCCTTCACCACCTATGCACTGTCGCACAACATCGGCGGTTCGGTGTTTTCCGGCGCCGTCATCCGCTACCGCGCCTACGGCACCAGGGGCCTGACCGGCCAGGATATCGGTGTGCTGGTGGCCGTCTGCTGGATCACCTTTGTGCTGTCGACGATTCTCGCCTCAGGCCTCGTATTGGTCTTCGAGCCGCAGATTCTCGACCGGTTTTCCGGCATCGCCCATCACGGCCTGTCGGAGGCAGCGGGCATCGCAATGCTGATTCTGGTCGCCGCCTACATCTTCGGCAGCTGGCTGCATCTGCCCCCGCTGAAGATCGCCGGCTTTCAGTTGCACTATCCGGCGCTGCCGATCGTCGCGCGACAGCTGCTGATTGGCCCGATCGAACTTCTGGCGGCCACCGCGATCATCTTCTTTGCCCTGCCCGAAGCCCACAATCCCGGCTATTTCGTCGTGCTGGGCGTCTTCCTCGTCTCCTTCTCGATCGCGCAGATCTCGCACGCACCGGGCGGCCTCGGCGTGTTCGAGGTAGTGTTCCTCGCCGGCCTGTCCGACATGGACCCGGTCGGTGTGCTGGCGGCGCTGCTGGTGTTCCGGCTGTTCTACCTGATCATCCCGCTGATTCTGGGTCTGGGCGTCGTGCTGTTCTTCGAACGCTCGCAGTTCAGCCGGACGGAGAGTTGAGACGTGCGATTGGGCTGGAGGCCCTGCCCAGCGTTTGAAACGTGACGCCTGAACCCGGAAGACAAAAGGTTGCGGTTGAACTGTCGGGCAGGCTTGACTATTTTCCACCGGCGGCTACAAGGCAGCGCTCAAGCGGCTCCGGTCGCTCGGCCCGCACGGTTCATGACCGTGCCTGCTGGGGAATAGGTTAACGGTAGACCCACGGACTCTGACTCCGTTAGTCCTGGTTCGAATCCAGGTTCCCCAGCCAACTATTTTCGCAATATAATCAGTCAGTTAGCTAGTAGCGTCGTGGCAGGACGTTTGCGTCTTGTCCCGTTGTGCCAACCCGACAGTGTCCCAACCTGTTCCCTGCCGTCAGTGCAGCATGACTGCAACACGCGGCGGCGTTGCTCCCCTGTGGGCTTGTGGCGTGGACCTGTTCGCCCGGCGCCGCCTCTACCCCAAGCACCGGTGAGGCTTCTCAGGGCGCTCACGATGTGGGCCGTCACCGGTTTGTCGGCCGCCAGGGTTGAGGCTGCGGCTTTCGCGCGAATCGTCGGGCAGACGCCCAGTCCTGGACGAATGCCGTAGCTCCAATGCTAGCGATGTTCGGCCTGCAAACGTGCCCGCCCGTTCATTTACCCGTGTGGTGGGAAAACTCCAGCCGGCCAGTAGGACCGTTGCGGATACTTTGACTTTCACTTCGACTATTAACTGTTCCGTCAAGTTGGCCATTGACGCTCCCCCTCCGGTAGGGTTAAGAATCCCCTAATATAAGGGCTTTCTAAAACTCGTGATCGGTAACCAACGAGTTGAGACGTTGCAGTCGGGGTAGGAACAAGCAGCGCGGCGACCAAAGTCGTCGCTGCCATCATCATCGAGCCACCATCCATCCGTGAACAGCCAGCTCAAGCCGGTTGTTCGCAATGCGGTGGCCTGTCTGGATGGCACTGAGAATTGATGCCTCCCCGAATTCGCACACCGATCGCGCGGCTATTCTTCGGCTGGAAGCAGCCGGCCGTTCAGTACTGTCGATAAACAGATGGGGCATCTGTTCTTAAACAAGGGGTTGAAAATGGCTACTCAAGTCACCGGTGCCGGCGGCACCACGACGTCTTTCTCCAACACGCCGCAGGCGAAGGATGATGTTTTCACCTATTCGGAAGACGTCACGGGCATCCTATCCCTGAATGTTTTGGCGAACGATCTGGGCGGAGCGGCCAAACAACTCTACTCCATCGACAACGCAGACAGCTTGTCGACCGCAACCAAGACATATGCCCCGGCAGATCTGCTCGCGCGTGACACGACATATTCTACCGATAGTTCGGGAGCCGCCGGGAGCACCGACACAAGCCTGTTGGGAGCCAAGATCTGGATGGCCAGCGATGGCACGATCCACTACGACACGGCGAGTATCGCTGCGCAGCTACAGGCACTTTCCGCGGGTCAGGTTCTCGTCGACAAGGTGACCTACGCCATTCAGCTCGGCAATGGCACGTTGAGCTGGGCCACGGCCACCGTTCAGTTCACCGGCACCAACGACAAACCCGATATCCATCTGGTGACGAGCGACAGTGCGGCGGCCTCTCTGATCGAGACCAACTCGGCTCTGACGAAAAGCGGCACGCTGACTGTGAACGACGCTGATGTCTCCGACACGGTAACCGCAAGTGTCGCCTCAGTGTCGCTCACCGGCACCACGGGCGGGCTGAACAGCACCGCCGTGCTCGGCATGCTGACGGTCTCGCCGACCTCATTGACGGCCAACCCGGGCGAAACCAACAATCTGGGCTGGACCTTCAACTCGGCACCACAGGCCTTCGACTTCCTCGCCCAAGGCGAGACACTGACACTGACCTATACAATCAAGGCCGACGATGGACACCTCGGCGGCACCGACACGCAGACGGTGACGATCACCATCACTGGCACCAACGACACGCCGGACATCACCGTTGGCGCTGGCGATAGCGCGGCCGCCTCGTTGAACGAGACCAACGCGCCCTTGACGGTGAACGGTACCCTGACGGTGACCGATGCCGATGTCTCCGACACGGTGACCGCGAGCGTGACTTCGGTGTCGCTCGGCGGCACTACGGGCGGGCTGAACGGCGCCGCCGTCATCGGCATGCTGACGGTCTCGCCCGCCTCGCTTGCGGCCAATCCGACCGACACCCACAATTTGAACTGGTCGTTTAGCTCGGCACCGCAGGCCTTCGACTTCCTCGCCCAGGGCGAAACCCTGACGCTCACCTATTCGATCAAGGCCGACGACGGCCACACCGGCATCGACACGCAGACGGTGACCATCACCGTCACCGGCACCAACGACGCCCCGGTCGCGGTCGCCGACATCAACTCCGGCCTCGAGGACACCACCATCACAGGCACCGTCGCCACCAACGACAGCGATGTCGATGACGGTGCCGTGCTCAGCTATGCCCTCAATGCGCCGGTCGCCGGCCTGACCCTGAACACCAACGGCAGCTACAGCCTCGACGCCGGCAATGCCGCCTACCAGCACCTGGCGGCCGGCGCCACCACCGATGTCGTGGCCAACTACACCGTCACCGACGAGCATGGCGCCACCTCCAGCGCCTCGCTGACCATCACCGTCACCGGCGTCAACGACGCCCCGGTCGCGGTCGCCGACATCAACTCCGGCCTCGAGGACACCACCATCACAGGCACCGTCGCCACCAACGACAGCGATGTCGATGACGGTGCCGTGCTCAGCTATGCCCTCAATGCGCCGGTCGCCGGCCTGACCCTGAACACCAACGGCAGCTACAGCCTCGACGCCGGCAATGCCGCCTACCAGCACCTGGCGGCCGGCGCCACCACCGATGTCGTGGCCAACTACACCGTCACCGACGAGCATGGCGCCACCTCCAGCGCCTCGCTGACCATCACCGTCACCGGCGTCAACGACGCCCCGGTCGCGGTCGCCGACATCAACTCCGGCCTCGAGGACACCACCATCACAGGAACCGTCGCCACCAACGACAGCGATGTCGATGACGGTGCCGTGCTCAGCTATGCCCTCAATGCGCCGGTCGCCGGCCTGACCCTGAACACCAACGGCAGCTACAGCCTCGACGCCGGCAATGCCGCCTACCAGCACCTGGCGGCCGGCGCCACCACCGATGTCGTGGCCAACTACACCGTCACCGACGAGCATGGCGCCACCTCCAGCGCCTCGCTGACCATCACCGTCACCGGCGTCAACGACGCCCCGGTCGCGGTCGCCGACATCAACTCCGGCCTCGAGGACACCACCATCACAGGAACCGTCGCCACCAACGACAGCGATGTCGATGACGGCGCCGTGCTCAGCTATGCCCTCAATGCGCCGGTCGCCGGCCTGACCCTGAACACCAATGGCGGCTACAGCCTCGACGCCGGCAATGCCGCCTACCAGCACCTGGCGGCCGGCGCCACCACCGATGTCGTGGCCAACTACACCGTCACCGACGAGCATGGCGCCACCTCCAGCGCCTCGCTGACCATCACCGTCACCGGCGTCAACGACGCCCCGGTCGCGGTCGCCGACATCAACTCCGGCCTCGAGGACACCACCATCACAGGAACCGTCGCCACCAACGACAGCGATGTCGATGACGGTGCCGTGCTCAGCTATGCCCTCAATGCGCCGGTCGCCGGCCTGACCCTGAACACCAACGGCAGCTACAGCCTCGACGCCGGCAATGCCGCCTACCAGCACCTGGCGGCCGGCGCCACCACCGATGTCGTGGCCAACTACACCGTCACCGACGAGCATGGCGCCACCTCCAGCGCCTCGCTGACCATCACCGTCACCGGCGTCAACGACGCCCCGGTCGCGGTCGCCGACATCAACTCCGGCCTCGAGGACACCACCATCACAGGAACCGTCGCCACCAACGACAGCGATGTCGATGACGGTGCCGTGCTCAGCTATGCCCTCAATGCGCCGGTCGCCGGCCTGACCCTGAACACCAACGGCAGCTACAGCCTCGACGCCGGCAATGCCGCCTACCAGCACCTGGCGGCCGGCGCCACCACCGATGTCGTGGCCAACTACACCGTCACCGACGAGCATGGCGCCACCTCCAGCGCCTCGCTGACCATCACCGTCACCGGCGTCAACGACGCCCCGGTCGCGGTCGCCGACATCAACTCCGGCCTCGAGGACACCACCATCACAGGAACCGTCGCCACCAACGACAGCGATGTCGATGACGGTGCCGTGCTCAGCTATGCCCTCAATGCGCCGGTCGCCGGCCTGACCCTGAACACCAACGGCAGCTACAGCCTCGACGCCGGCAATGCCGCCTACCAGCACCTGGCGGCCGGCGCCACCACCGATGTCGTGGCCAACTACACCGTCACCGACGAGCATGGCGCCACCTCCAGCGCCTCGCTGACCATCACCGTCACCGGCGTCAACGACGCCCCGGTCGCGGTCGCCGACATCAACTCCGGCCTCGAGGACACCACCATCACAGGAACCGTCGCCACCAACGACAGCGATGTCGATGACGGTGCCGTGCTCAGCTATGCCCTCAATGCGCCGGTCGCCGGCCTGACCCTGAACACCAACGGCAGCTACAGCCTCGACGCCGGCAATGCCGCCTACCAGCACCTGGCGGCCGGCGCCACCACCGATGTCGTGGCCAACTACACCGTCACCGACGAGCATGGCGCCACCTCCAGCGCCTCGCTGACCATCACCGTCACCGGCGTCAACGACGCCCCGGTCGCGGTCGCCGACATCAACTCCGGCCTCGAGGACACCACCATCACAGGAACCGTCGCCACCAACGACAGCGATGTCGATGACGGTGCCGTGCTCAGCTATGCCCTCAATGCGCCGGTCGCCGGCCTGACCCTGAACACCAACGGCAGCTACAGCCTCGACGCCGGCAATGCCGCCTACCAGCACCTGGCGGCCGGCGCCACCACCGATGTCGTGGCCAACTACACCGTCACCGACGAGCATGGCGCCACCTCCAGCGCCTCGCTGACCATCACCGTCACCGGCGTCAACGACGCCCCGGTCGCGGTCGCCGACATCAACTCCGGCCTCGAGGACACCACCATCACAGGAACCGTCGCCACCAACGACAGCGATGTCGATGACGGTGCCGTGCTCAGCTATGCCCTCAATGCGCCGGTCGCCGGCCTGACCCTGAACACCAACGGCAGCTACAGCCTCGACGCCGGCAATGCCGCCTACCAGCACCTGGCGGCCGGCGCCACCACCGATGTCGTGGCCAACTACACCGTCACCGACGAGCATGGCGCCACCTCCAGCGCCTCGCTGACCATCACCGTCACCGGCGTCAACGACGCCCCGGTCGCGGTCGCCGACATCAACTCCGGCCTCGAGGACACCACCATCACAGGAACCGTCGCCACCAACGACAGCGATGTCGATGACGGGCCGTGCTCAGCTATGCCCTCAATGCGCCGGTCGCCGGCCTGACCCTGAACACCAACGGCGGCTACAGCCTCGACGCCGGCAATGCCGCCTACCAGCACCTGGCGGCCGGCGCCACCACCGATGTCGTGGCCAACTACACCGTCACCGACGAGCATGGCGCCACCTCCAGCGCCTCGCTGACCATCACCGTCACCGGCGTCAACGACGCCCCGGTCGCGGTCGCCGACATCAACTCCGGCCTCGAGGACACCACCATCACAGGACCGTCGCCACCAACGACAGCGATGTCGATGACGGTGCCGTGCTCAGCTATGCCCTCAATGCGCCGGTCGCCGGCCTGACCCTGAACACCAATGGCGGCTACAGCCTCGACGCCGGCAATGCCGCCTACCAGCACCTGGCGGCCGGCGCCACCACCGATGTCGTGGCCAACTACACCGTCACCGACGAGCATGGCGCCACCTCCAGCGCCTCGCTGACCATCACCGTCACCGGCGTCAACGACGCCCCGGTCGCGGTCGCCGACATCAACTCCGGCCTCGAGGACACCACCATCACAGGAACCGTCGCCACCAACGACAGCGATGTCGATGACGGTGCCGTGCTCAGCTATGCCCTCAATGCGCCGGTCGCCGGCCTGACCCTGAACACCAACGGCAGCTACAGCCTCGACGCCGGCAATGCCGCCTACCAGCACCTGGCGGCCGGCGCCACCACCGATGTCGTGGCCAACTACACCGTCACCGACGAGCATGGCGCCACCTCCAGCGCCTCGCTGACCATCACCGTCACCGGCGTCAACGACGCCCCGGTCGCGGTCGCCGACATCAACTCCGGCCTCGAGGACACCACCATCACAGGAACCGTCGCCACCAACGACAGCGATGTCGATGACGGTGCCGTGCTCAGCTATGCCCTCAATGCGCCGGTCGCCGGCCTGACCCTGAACACCAACGGCAGCTACAGCCTCGACGCCGGCAATGCCGCCTACCAGCACCTGGCGGCCGGCGCCACCACCGATGTCGTGGCCAACTACACCGTCACCGACGAGCATGGCGCCACCTCCAGCGCCTCGCTGACCATCACCGTCACCGGCGTCAACGACGCCCCGGTCGCGGTCGCCGACATCAACTCCGGCCTCGAGGACACCACCATCACAGGAACCGTCGCCACCAACGACAGCGATGTCGATGACGGTGCCGTGCTCAGCTATGCCCTCAATGCGCCGGTCGCCGGCCTGACCCTGAACACCAACGGCAGCTACAGCCTCGACGCCGGCAATGCCGCCTACCAGCACCTGGCGGCCGGCGCCACCACCGATGTCGTGGCCAACTACACCGTCACCGACGAGCATGGCGCCACCTCCAGCGCCTCGCTGACCATCACCGTCACCGGCGTCAACGACGCCCCGGTCGCGGTCGCCGACATCAACTCCGGCCTCGAGGACACCACCATCACAGGAACCGTCGCCACCAACGACAGCGATGTCGATGACGGTGCCGTGCTCAGCTATGCCCTCAATGCGCCGGTCGCCGGCCTGACCCTGAACACCAACGGCAGCTACAGCCTCGACGCCGGCAATGCCGCCTACCAGCACCTGGCGGCCGGCGCCACCACCGATGTCGTGGCCAACTACACCGTCACCGACGAGCATGGCGCCACCTCCAGCGCCTCGCTGACCATCACCGTCACCGGCGTCAACGACGCCCCGGTCGCGGTCGCCGACATCAACTCCGGCCTCGAGGACACCACCATCACAGGAACCGTCGCCACCAACGACAGCGATGTCGATGACGGTGCCGTGCTCAGCTATGCCCTCAATGCGCCGGTCGCCGGCCTGACCCTGAACACCAACGGCAGCTACAGCCTCGACGCCGGCAATGCCGCCTACCAGCACCTGGCGGCCGGCGCCACCACCGATGTCGTGGCCAACTACACCGTCACCGACGAGCATGGCGCCACCTCCAGCGCCTCGCTGACCATCACCGTCACCGGCGTCAATGACGCCCCGGTCGCGGCAAATGACACCAGCGCCAGCGCGGGTGCGATTGCCGCAACCGAGAAGGGTGGCACGCTGAACGGATCCGGCGGCACCAATGGTTCCGGCAACGTGCTGACCAACGACAGCGATGTCGACAGCGCCACCCTGACCGTCAGCGCGATCCGCACCGGTGGCGTCGAAGGCTCAGGCACTGGCGGTTCGCTGGGTGTCGGCCTGGTCGGCGCGCACGGCACGCTCACCATCGCCGCCAACGGCAGCTACACCTATGTGGTCAACGAGAACGACTTGACGGTGCAAGCCCTCAACACCGGCGGCTCCACCACCGATACGTTCAACTACACGGTCAGCGACGGCAGCCTGACCGACACGGCAGTACTCACCGTTACCATCAATGGTGCAAATGACGCGCCTGTCGGTGCAAATGACACCAGCGCCAGCGCGGGTGCGATTGCCGCAACCGAGAAGAGCGGCACGCTGAACGGATCCGGCGGCAACAATGGCTCCGGCAACGTGCTGACCAACGACAGCGATGTCGACAGCGCCGGCCTGACGGTGAGCGCGATCCGCACCGGTGGCGTCGAAGGCTCAGGCACGGGCGGTTCGCTGGGTGTCGGCCTGGTTGGCGCGCACGGCACGCTCACCATCGCCGCCGACGGCAGCTATACCTACGTGGTCAACGAGAACGACTTGACGGTGCAAGCCCTCAACACCGGCGGCTCCACCACCGACACGTTCAACTACACGGTCAGCGACGGCAGCCTGACCGATACAGCAGTACTCACCGTTACCATCAATGGCGCCAACGATGCTGCGGTGCTCTCCTCCGCCTCGGTGAATCTGACCGAGACCAATGCTGCCGCCAACATCTCGACCTCGGGCACTCTCACCGTCTCGGACGTCGACAGCGCGGCGACCTTCGTCGCCCAGGCGGCCAATGTTGGAACCTATGGCACGTTTGCCATCAACGCAGCCGGTGCCTGGACCTACACGGCGTCTTCTGCGCACAACGAGTTCGTCGCCGGCACCACCTACACTGACACCTTCAACGTGGCCAGCGCCGACGGCACCACCACCTCGGTGACGATCAACATCGCGGGCACGAACGACGCCCCGGCCATAGATCTCAACAGCGGGACGGCCGGAACATCTACAAGCCTGAGCTACACGGCCGGGTCCGCCGCCGCTACCATCGCCCCTTCGGCGACGATAACGGATATCGACTCCGCCAACTTCGGCGGCGGCTCGCTCACTGTCGGGTTCACGGCAAACGGCGCGGCCACGGACCAGCTTACGATTCAGAACCAAGCCCCCGGCGCCGGCCAGATCACTGTCAGCGGCAATAATGTGAGCTATGGTGGCACACTCATAGGTACCTTCAGCGGCGGCACGAACGGGTCGAACCTAGTCGTGACGTTCAACGCCAATGCCACCGCAGCGGCCGCGCAGGCCCTTGCCGATCACATCCTCTATGCAAACGCAACCAGCGGAACCATCGCAAAGACCGTGACCTATACACTGGTGGACGGCGATGGCACGGCCAACGGCGGCACCGACACGGGCTCGGCGACCGCAACGATCAATGTGACGGGCGGCGATACAACGGCGCCGACGGTCGTCATTTCGCACGACAACAACGGCGCCAAGCAGACGATCACCTTCACCTTTAGTGAGGCCGTCTCGGGCTTCGACATCAATGACATCGCGCTGGTAGGAGCAACCGCGACGGCCGGGACCTTCGTACATGTCGGCATCGATGGCACCGGACACGACATCTACACCTTGGACGTCACGAAGCCGGTCGGCGGTGGCGCGCATACCGTGCAAGTCGTGTCCAGTGGCACCGGAACGTCGTCCTGGACCGACATAGCTGGCAATCCCGGGGTCGGCACGCCGGCATTCAGCCTGCCCGCCGGCACCTCCGGCGAGCCCATCAATCTCGCCTTGACCGACCCTTCACATGAAGGCGCGCTCATCACCGTCACGGTGAAGGACGTGCCTTCGGGCTGGACCATCGACGGCGCAACCCATAACGCCGACGGAAGCTGGACGACACAGACCAACGACCTGCACGGGCTGACCGTGACCACACCGGTCGAATTCACCGGCGCCGCGGTGCTCGACGTGCAACTGACCTGGACCAATGCCGACGGCACGACGGGCAGCGCGTCGATCGCCGACAATGTCGAGGCGTACGCTCCGGGTTCGCCGATCTTCGCCTGGTCGGGCGACGACGTGCTGACCGGCTCCAGCGGCAACGACCTCTTCGTCTTCTCGCAGCCGATCGGTGCCGATACGGTGCATAATTTCGACGCCGCGGCCGACCAGATCGACCTTATCGGCTACAACGGATTGGCAGACTTTGCCGACCTGCAGACTCATATAGCCGACGATGCCAACGGCAACGCGGTGATTGCGCTCGGCGACGGGCAGTCGATCACGCTGGACGGCGTCCACTCGGGCGCCCTGACGGCAAGCAATTTCGTCTTCGACCAGACGCCGGTGGTCAACAATCCAGGCACCATGACGATCGGCGACGGCGCCTTGCTGCCGCTGAGCGGCACGATCAACAATACGGGCCTTATCTCGCTGGACTCGACGGGCAGCGAAACGCTGCTGCAAATCATCCAGCATGGCGTGACGCTGCAGGGCGGCGGACAGATCCTGCTGTCCGACAGTGCCGCCAACGTGATCTCCGGCACGGGGCCGGACGTCACTCTGGTCAATGTCGACAACACGATATCCGGTGCTGGCCAGTTGGGCGGCGGGATGCTGAGCCTCGACAACCAGGGCACCATCATCGCCACCGGTTCGAATGCGCTGGTCATCGACACAGGGGGCAGCGTCGTCACCAACTCCGGAACATTGGAGGCGACCGGGTCAGGTGGCCTGACGGTCACCGGCGGGCTGGCGAATTCCGGCATGCTGTTGGCCAATGGCGGCGACATCGTCATCCACGGCCAGGTTACCGGCGATGGCGATGCCACGATCGGCAATCTGTCGAAGATCGAATTCGGCGGCGCCTCGTCGACGGACGTCACCTTCGCGCACGATGCGGCCGGCACGCTGCAGCTCGACGATTCCTTCGATTTCAGCGGGCACATCGGCGGCATCACCAATGACGACAGGCTGGAGCTAGAGGACATCCTGTTCGGTGCGGGCACGACGGCCGTCTACCAGGCAAACCAGGATGGCAGCGGCGGAACGCTGACTATTTCGGACGGCACCCACGGTACCGCGCTGCATCTGGTCGGCTCCTATGATGCGAACGGCTTCAAGCTTGCCGATGATGGCCAAGGTCATACCGCCGTCTCGTACAATCCGGCGGAGTTCACGCTGACGGGCGTCGGCAATGGAGCAATTTCAAGCGACTTCGTGGTGTGAACCAAAGGGCCGCCGTCAGCGGCGGCCCACCTGGCCTGACGAGTTTTGAGTGGGGTTCTGGAAGTGGATAGCAAATCGCGAATTGTGAAGGATGCGCTTCGGGCCTGCCGCCGCTATTTCCTGGTCGCGGCGGCATTCAGCCTGGCTATCAATCTGCTCTACCTCGCGTCCCCACTGTATATGCTGCAGATCTACGACCGGGTCGTCACCAGCGGCAGCGAAACCACGCTGGTGATGCTGACCCTGGTGTTGCTGGCGGCTTTCCTTTCGCTGGCCGGCCTCGACCTGGTGCGCGCCTCCATCCTGACGCGTGCCAGCGCGCGGCTCGACCGGCTGCTCTCGGCAAAAGTCCTCGCCGCGTCGGTCGAGACGCCATCGCCGGGCTCCTCGCAAAGCCAGCCGATCCGCGATTTCGACACGTTCAGGCAGGTGATCACCGGCAGCGGCATCCATGCCCTGTTCGACCTGCCATGGTCGCCCATCTACATCGGCATCATCTTCCTGCTGCATCCGTGGCTCGGCTTCTTCGCACTGGGCTGCTCGCTGCTCTTGATCGCCATGGCCGTGCTCAACGAGAATCTCGTGCGTTCGCCGCTGAAGCAGGCCAACGACCTGGCGACGACCAACTATAATTTTACCGAGATGAGCCTCAGAAACTCGGAAGTCGTTCGCGCCATGGGGATGATCGACGGTCTCATCCGCCGCTGGGGGCGCGACCGCAATCTGGCGCTGCGGCGCCAGGCGGAGGCAAGCGATCGCGCCGCCTTGATGTCCGGCCTGATCCGTTTCCTGCGGCTCACCATGCAGTCGCTGATCCTCGGCCTCGGCGCCTATCTGGTGATCGAGCGGCAGATCACCGGCGGCACCATGTTCGCGGCCAGCCTCTTGCTGGGCCGGGGGCTACAGCCGGTCGAGCAGATCGTCGGCCTTTGGCGCAGCCTGATCCTGGGGCGGGCTGCATTGGCAAGGGTCGAAAAGCTGCTGGACGGGGGCGCGCGGAACGAAAGATCGTTCAACCTGCCCAAGCCCACCGGCAAGATCTCGGTCGAGCAGGTCAGCTTTGCAATTGCCAGCCAGCAGAAGGTGCTTCTCCGGGACGTATCGTTCCGGCTGGAAGCAGGCGAGACGCTCGGAATCGTCGGCCCTTCGGGCGCCGGCAAGTCGACGCTGGCGCGTCATCTCGCGGGCGTCATGCAACCCAGCCGCGGCACCGTCAGGCTGGACGGGGCCGACCTGTCGCAATGGGGGCACGACGCGCTCGGCGACCACATCGGCTACCTGCCGCAGGATATCGAACTCTTCTCCGACACGGTCGCCGCCAACATCGGCCGCTTCAAGACCAATGTCGACCAGGAGGTGATCGAGGCCGCGCGGCTCGCCGGCGTGCACGAGATGATCATCCGCCTGCCGCAGGGCTATGAGACCCAGATCGGCGAAGGCGGCGCAGTGCTGTCAGGAGGATATCGGCAACGGATCGCTCTTGCCCGTGCGGTGTTCGGAACGCCGAACCTGATCATTCTCGACGAGCCGAGCTCCAATCTCGACGCCGATGGCGACCGCGCGCTGAGCGACTGCGCGATCGAACTCAAGCGCCGCGGCAGCACGGTGATCATCGTCTCGCACCGGCCCTCTACCTTGGCGAATGTCGACAAGATCCTTCTGTTGCGCGATGGCGCGGTCGAGGCCTTCGGCATGAGAAACGAGATCGTGGCGCTGCTCAACCAGCGCGCGGCTCCAATGGCGGTGGCAACCCAATGAGCTGTGGCCGGAGAGATCGATGAGCGACGGCGCCCTCACCTACCGGAGCCTGCCAGGCGAAACCGGTATCCTGGCCCCGGATTCGATCCGGGTGCCGGCCTATATCGGCCTGCTGATCATCGTCGCCTTCTTCGGCGTCTTCGGTGGCTGGGCAGCCTTTGCTCCGCTGAACGGCGCCGTACTCGCCGACGCCATCGTCAAGGTGGAAGGCAATCGCAAGAGCGTACAGCACTTCGACGGCGGAACGGTGAAGGAGATCCGCGTCAAGGATGGCGACGTCGTCAGGAAGGGCGACATAATGCTGAAGCTGGACGACACCAGGATCAGGTCCGAGTTCAATCTCTATGCCCAGCAATACGCTCTGCTGCGTGCAACCGATGCCAGGATCCGGGCCGAACTGGACGGCAGCAAGGCTGTTGCCTTCCCGAAGGACATCCTGAAGGAGCACGAGGCCTACCTCAGGGATGCGATGGCAAACCAGATCGCCGACCTGGAGAGCCAGCGCGCCTCGATGGCCGGCGCCAGGCAGATCCTCGAGCGGCGGATTGCCGAGCTCGAGGAGCAGATTCAGGGCAAGCAGGCTCGGGTCGAATCCTACCAGGCCCAGATGCAATCGACGATCGACGAGAAGGCCAGCCTGTCAAAGCTGCTCAAGGCCGGATTGACGACCCGCCCACGCATCCTGGAGCTGGAAAGATCCGCCTCGGATCTGCAGGGCCTGATCGACGAGAACCTCGGCGCCATAGCCGGCAGCAAACAGAGCAAAGCCGAACTCGAGGGCCAGATCGCGCAATTGACATATGAGCGCCGGGCCAAGCTGTCGGCCATGCTGATCGATACGCAATCGAGCCTTGCCGACCTCGTGCCCAAGATGTTTGCCGCCCAGGCTGCAATGGACCGAGCCGAAGTGCGCGCGCCCTATGACGGCCAGGTGATGGATCTCAGCGTCTTCTCGATCGGCGCGATCGTTTCGCCAGGCCAGACCATCCTCGACATCGTGCCGACCGAGAATTCGCTGATCGTCCAGGCGCAGGTTCGCGTCGAGGACATATCAAACCTGCGACCCGACATGGCAGCCGAAGTTCGTTTCACATCATACAAGCAGCGCTCGATACCCATAATCCACGGACGCGTCACCCGCATTTCGGCGGATCGCATTACCGACAGCAAGACCGGGTTTCCCTACTATCTTGCCGATGTAGCGGTCGATCCGGTGGAATTGGCTGCAGCCCCACAGATCGCGCTTTATCCGGGCATGCCGGCGTCGGTCATGATCGTTACCGAGGAACGCACCGCACTCGACTATATCCTGGGCCCGCTGGTCGTGTCGTTCCACTCCGCGTTTCGCCAGAAGTAACGAGCCTCGCGCCGTCCAGCGGCCGGGTGATGAACTTCAGCCACTCGTCCACGGGCCTTACGCTCCCTCCAAGGCTATCGTCTGCGGTGAGCGTGCCACCGCCTTGCATATCTATGGCAACCCGCGCATCAGTTTGGGCTGATTGAGGCAGGCGAGATTCCCAGAGCAAATTGGTGGCCGCCCGTGCGTGCCAACGGCTAAGCTTCGTGAAAGATTCCTGCACGAGGCCGCGTAATGCCCAGTGATAGCCAGTACATTCTCGAAAGCATCAGCCAAGGCTGCGTGGCGCTCACCGACGACGAGTTCTTCATCGACAGGCTGGTGAAGTATTTCGGCAACGGGAGGATCCGATGGCACGTCGAATTCCGTGGGCATCGCGTCGAGCTAACGACAGGCCAGCTTAAGAAGCAGCCTACCTTCCGCAGGAAGATACTCGAACAGGCCGGTGTGCTGCCGCCCCAGCGTGCCGGGACCGCCTACAGGCGATGGGCACTCGATCTGAGGAAGAATGCCGTCGAGCTTCCTTGGCGGGATAGGCCGGTCGATGCCGGTTTCGCCATCGACAGGCTCACCAGCCATGGAGATGGGCGCTGGACGGTTGAATACCAGGGCAAGGCAATCAAATTCACGACGACCAAACTCCGCAGGCAGGTTAGTTTCCGCAAACGCATGCTGGCCAAGGCCAAGGTGCTGCCGCCACAGCTGGACCCGGTTGCCTATCGGAAGTGGATGGACTGGCTCATTCAAAATGCCACCGAGGCTGCCCCGCAGGCCGGCGATGCCCTGATGACGGAAAAAAGTTGGCTGGACGACCTGCCTGAGCTGGCTGGCTGGCAAGATGAAACACCGCCCGAAGAGACCAGCTAAGGGCGGCACGCGTTGCGTTTGCCATGCCTGGAGATTTCGTCACACACTGATGACGAAGGAATCTGACCAGAGCCTGCCTCGTTGGCGATCAGAATTGAAATGAGACTTCATGGACCGCTTCGACCTCGGCGCCTACCGTCGCTCCATCTCCACCCGCTCAACCGAAACCCAGCGCTGGTTCGATATCGGGCTGAACTGGTGCTACGGCTTCAACCATGAGGAAGGCATCAAGTGCTTTGAGAAGGCGCTGGAGACGGATCCTGATTGCGCCTTTGTGCATTGGGGCATCGCCTATGCCGCCGGCCCCTTTTACAATCTGACCTGGAAAGAGCATGGCGAGGCCGAAGCCAACAGCGCGACAAAGCGCTGCTTCGAGCATGTCCGGCTGGCGCGCGCCAATGCGGCTTCCGCCAGCGAGATCGAGAGGCGGTTGATCGAGGCGCTGGCCGCCCGCTTTCAGAAGCCGCGCCGGGTGAGCCCCGAAGAATTCGAGCAGTGGGATGATGCCTACGCCGCCGAGATGCGGCGGCTCTACGCCAGCTTCCCCGACGATCATGATGTGATGGCGCTGCTAGTCGAGGCGCTGATGATGCGCACCGTGCGACGGCTGTGGAACCTCAAGACCGGCGCGCCGGCGCCGAATTCCGATGTGGTCGAGGCGCTCGACGTTTGCGAGCGGTCAATCCGGCTTGCCGACGAGGGTGGCGCCGCACAACATCCGGCGATCGTCCACCTGCACATCCATCTCCTGGAAATGTCCACCATGCCAGAGCGCGGCATGCGCTCGGCGGATCTGCTGGGCGCAATGTGCCCCGATGCCGGGCACATGAACCACATGCCGGGGCATATCTATGTGCTGTGCGGCGAATACGAAAAGGCGAAGCTTGCCAGCGAGAAGGCGATTCGCGCCAACGACCTCTATCTCGCCTATGCGGACGAGCCGACCTACTACCTGCTCGGCTGCTGCCACGATCTGCATCTGATGATGTTCACCTGCATGTTGTCAGGCCAGTACAGGCCGGCGCTGTGGGCCGCCGACAAGGTGCGCAGCCTGGTCGCGCGCGACGTGGTCGCCATCCAGGACCGGCCCAAGCTCACCCAGACGGTGGAAGGCTACCACGCGATGAAATCGCATGTGCAGGTGCGCTTCGGTCGCTGGCAGGAGATCATCGACGAGCCTGAAACAGAGGAGTCGGGGCTCTATGTGCTGACCGCGGCCATGCAGCACTACGCGAAGGGTGTCGCGCATGCGACGCTCGGGCATTTCACCGAGGCCGAGCGAGCGCGCGAAAAATTCCATCGGCATCTGGAAGGCATTGCGCCCGAGCGGCGTTTCCTCAGCAACCCGACGCGCGCTTCTCTGGCTGTCGGGGCTGCCCTGCTCGACGGCGAGCTTGCCTATCACCAGGGCCGGCATGACGACGCCTACGGCCATCTGCGGCAAGCGGTCGAGCTCGACGACAATCTGTCCTACACCGAGCCATGGGCGTGGATGCATCCGCCACGCCATGCGCTGGCAGCTCTGCTTCTTGACCAGGGCCACTGTGCAGAAGCCGAACAGGTCTATCGCGATGATATCGGCCTGAGCGGCAAGGTGCAGCGCTGCGCCCAGCATCCGAACAATGTCTGGGCGCTGCACGGGCTAGTGGAATGCCTGAAACGACGCGGCGAGAGCGAAGAACTGCCGGCGTTGCAGGCAAGACTCGCCACGGCGTTGGCGAGAGCAGATGTGCCGATCAGCTCGTCCTGCCTCTGCAGGACGAGTGTGCAATCAGCCCCAAGCTGCTGTCATTGAGGCTGGCTGCCCGGCGCGTTGCCTCAGCCCAGCCACTTCTCATAGTCGGACACCAGCAGGTGCACGGGGGCAACGTCCTCGTCGATGTTGGAAAAACGGCCGATCGGTTCGCGAAAGACATTGTCGGTGAGATCGTCATTGACGGTCGACACCTCGCCGATCAGCACATCCTTGCCCTCGGCCCAGAAGGCATGCCAGACGCCGGGCAAAAGCGTGACGCTCTGGCCCGGGTCGAGCTTCAACAGCCCGCCCGCCGGCAGCCTGTGGATGGTTCCGTCGACCGGCACCGATACCTCGGCCTTGGGATCGATGCCGCCGTCGCGATCGTGCATGAACAGTTCCAGCACCAGCTTGCCGCCACCACGGTTGATGATGTCCTCGGCCTTGATGTTGTGGCGGTGCATCGGCGACAGCTGGTCCTTGCGCGAGATCATGATCTTCTCGGCATAGAGCATGCCCATGCCCTTCTTCATGTCCTCGTAGCGGCCGTTGCGCACGGTGAACAGGAACAGGCCGAGTTCCTTGAACTTCTCCTGGCCGTAGTCGGTGATGTCCCAGCCGAGCCGGGAGGTAAACACGGCCGCGGAGTCGGTCTGGCGCGCCTTCGCCTCCTCGGGCGACCAGTAGGCGAAGGGCGGCATGATGTAGCCGAACGAGCGGATGAAAGCGTCGGCTTCGCGGATGATGTCGTTGATGGCGGAGCGTTTCATGATCATGGTCCTTCGTGCCGATTTGTCTGGCAAATCGCATAGCCGAACGTCGATGCGGTGTCGATCCGTCTTGCCGCTCCGCCCGGCCTTGCTCCTTCAGCGCATGGACAACAGATCCGCTGCGCTGGCCGCGTGACATCGCGCCCGTTCGAGGCCATAACCCCTGCGGATTTTCTATGGGATAACAGATGATGCCGACCGTCCACGACCTTGATACGCCATCGATCCTGATCGACGCCGCGCGCGCCGAAGCCAACATTGCCCGCGCCCAGGCCCATGCCGACAAGAACGGGCTGAAACTGCGGCCGCATATCAAGACGCACAAACTGCCCTACTGGGCGAATAAACAGGTCGCGGCCGGTGCCGTCGGTATCACCTGCCAGAAGATCGGCGAGGCCGAGGTGATGGCCGACGCCGGGCTGACCGACATTTTTCTCCCTTACAACATCCTTGGGCGCGCCAAGCTGGAGCGGCTTCTGGCGCTACACCGCCGTGTGACACTGTCGGTTACGGCTGACAGCAGAGAAACACTCGAAGGATTGGCCGCCATTTTCACCGATGCCGGTCATCGTCTGCCGGTACTGGTCGAATGCGACACCGGCATGGGCCGCTGCGGCGTGCAGACGGCTGACGAAGCAGTTGCGCTGGCAAGACAGATCGACAAGGCCGGTGGCCTCGCCTTCGGCGGGCTGATGACCTACCCGGCCGCCGGTCGCGCGGCGGAGGCCGAGGCGTGGCTGGCTGACGCCAAGCAGGCGCTGGCCGCGTCGGGCCTCGCCTGCGAACGCATCTCAAGTGGCGGCACGCCGGATATGTGGCGCTCGAGCGAGGCATCGGTGGTCACGGAGTACCGCCCCGGCACCTACATCTATCTCGACCGCTATCAGGTCGCCAAAGGCGTCGGCACTCTCGACGACTGCGCACTGACGGTGCTGTCGACGGTGGTCAGCCATCCCACAGCGACGCGTGCCATTCTGGATGCCGGCAGCAAGGCGCTGTCCAGCGACACGCTTGGGCTCGCCGATTTCGGCGAGTTGCTCGGCGTTGCGGGCGCGCGGGTGACCGGCTTGAGCGAGGAGCACGGCACCGTCACGCTTTCGGACCAGGCCAAGCTGCGCATCGGCGAACGCGTCCGCGTCGTGCCCGACCATTGCTGCGTCGTCACCAACCTGTTCGACCTGGTGCATCTGATCTCAGGTGAAAAGGTGCTGGAAACGCTGCCGGTGGCTGCACGCGGCCGCACCGGCTGACGCGAACATCCAAACCCGTGTCCAGGGCATGGTGCATGGTCGACCCTGTCTAAGGTCCTGCTTGTCCCCGGTGTTCCCTTACGTCAATCTGGCTTCAGCAAGCCGGCCATTGGATGGTTTGCGGCTTGCTCGGGAGGAAAACAGAATGGCTTACGCAATCACGCACTATTTTCCTGGCGGCACGAAGGAACAATACGAGGCGTCAATCGCTGCTGTGCATCCAGCAGGCGGAAAAAGCCTGCCAAAAGGCCAACTCTTCCATGTTGCCGGCCCGTCGGCCGGTGGCTGGTCAATTGTTGCGGTTCACGAATCCAAGAAGAGTTGGGAGCAATTCCGGGACGATATCCTGATGCCTCAAATGAAAACGGGCATCAAGGGTGGGTTCACCTCGCCGCCTCAGGAGACCACGTTCGAGGTTCACAATCTGCAGAAATGACAAGCTGTTCAGAGACGATGAACGCTTGATCTGTTGGTGCACCGGCGCAATGGCGCCTTAGATCCGCTCGGCCTGCCTGGCGGCGACGCGACGCATGGCAATGACCCGGCGGCGGCGGATTTCGGTGCGCATTGCCATCAGGTGCAGCGCAAAGAACAGCACGGTGAAGCCGATCGCCATCACCAGCAGCGGCCACAGCAGGCTGGGATCGATGGTCGAGCCGCCCATGCGGAACACCGAAGCCGGCTGATGCAGCGTGTTCCACCAGTCGACCGAGAATTTGATGATCGGGATGTTGATGAAACCGACCAGCGTGATGATGGCGGCGGCCCAGGCGGCGCGGCTGGCATCATCGAGCGCGCGGGTCAGCGCGATGATGCCGAGATACATCAGGAACAGCACGAAGACCGAGGTCAGCCGCGCATCCCAGACCCACCAGGTGCCCCACATCGGCTTGCCCCAGATCGAGCCGGTGATCAGCGCCAGCGCGGTGAAGACAGCGCCGATGGGTGCGGCGGATTTCAGCGCGACATCGGCCAGCGGATGCCGCCAGACCAGCGTTCCAAGTGCGGAAACCGCCATCAGCGTGTAGCACATCATGGCCAGCCAGGCGAAAGGCACGTGGATGTACATGATGCGCACGGTGATGCCTTGCTGGAAATCCTCAGGCGCGGCGAAGCTCATATAGAGCCCGACGGCGAGGATGAGTGCGGCGATGGACGCCAGCCACGGCACGAGCCTGTCGGCCAGCCCGACGAAGCGCGTCGGGTTGGCGAGATCCATCCAGCCGGTCAGGCGTGAAGTCGTGTCGCTCATACGGCTCTACATAGACCGCCGGTGCGTTTGGGGCAATCGAGCGGTGATGTCGCAGGCCAGCCTTGCCTTCTCCCCCAGGGGGAGAAGGCAGAGAGACGCCAAGATCAGGCGGCCGCTTCCTGCTGTTGCTGCACGGTGCGGCTGAGGCGGCGAACCTCCTCGTCGTTGAGCAGACCGCCGGCGCGCAGCAGGCTGGCAAAGCGGCCGTTGCGCAGCGACAGTTCGGCAAAGCCGCCCATTTCGACCACCCTGCCCTTGTCCATGAACACGACCAGATCGGCGTCGCGGACGGTGGTCAGGCGGTGGGCGATGATGAAGGTGGTGCGGTCGCGCCGCAATTCGTCGATCGCATCCTTGACGCGGTCCTCGGTCTCGACGTCGAGCGCGCTGGTCGCCTCGTCGAGCACCAGGATCGGGGCATCCTTCAGCACGGCGCGGGCAATGGCGATGCGCTGACGCTCGCCACCCGACAGCTGGCCGCCACGTTCGCCGACCACCGTGTCGTAGCCATTGCTCTTGGACAGGATGAAGTCCTGCGCCGCGGCCGCGTTGGCAGCGGCATGGATCTCGTCATTGGTCGCATCGGCGCGGCCGACGCGGATGTTGTCCTCGATCGAGCGGTTGAGCAGGCCGGCATCCTGGAACACGGTGGCGATCGAATGACGCAGCGACTTGCGGGTCACGGTGCGTGTGTCGACGCCGTCGATCAGGATACGGCCATGGGACGGCGAGAAGACACGCTGCAGCAGATTGATGAGCGTGGTCTTGCCGGCGCCGGTCGGTCCGACGATGGCAACGGTCTGGCCGGCCTGGACTTCGAACGACACGTCGTCGATGCCCTGGCCCGAATTGGCGAATTCGAAGCCGACATTCTCGAAGCGGACATGCCCGGTGATGTTGGCGAGATCGCGCAACCCATCCGGCTCGGCTGCGTCGGCCGCGGAGTCCTCGAGCTGGTAGAAATCTTCAAGCTTGGCGCGCGCCTCGGAAATCTGGTTGGCGAAAGCCGACATCTGGTCGAGGCGAGCGATCAGCATCGTGGCAAAACCGGTGAAGGCGATGACGTCGCCGATACCCAACTGACCATGAGTCACGAGATAGGAGCCGATCGACAACACGATCAGCATCGAGATTGCCGATGACAGACGGTGCAAGGCATTGGCCAGCGCCCACCAGTCGAGCACAGGATTCTGCGCGTCGAGCAGGTTCTTGACGTAGCGGCGCAGCGTATCGGCCTCGTGGCCGAGGCGATTGTAGCTCTGCAGCACCGCAACGTTGCTGACCGAGTCGGTCACATGCTCGAACACCTTGTGGTAGTGGCGCTCGACCGCAGCCTGGCCCGCCTTGGTGCGGCGCATTACCATCCGGCCGATGCCGACATACAGCAGTCCGAGGCCAAGCAGCACCAGCGACATGCGCAGGTCCATGCTGATCGCGGTTGGGACCAGCAGTACGAGGGCGACAGCCGTGGACAGATGCTGGCGCATGAATTCAAGCCAAAGGCTGAACAGGGTTTCGACGGCGCGCAGCATCGTGTGCAACGCATTGGAGGTGCCGTGCTGATGGTGCCAGGCGAGCGGCATGGTGATCACGCGCTCGAAGGACTGGCACAGAACTTCGCTGCGCCGCGCATGGGCAAAGCGGTCAGCGCCGCGCGCCACCATGACGAAAGCAACGATGTTGAAGGCGCCGAGACCAGCCCACATCACCAGCGTGGTGAAGACAGAGCCGCGCTCGGAGATGGCGCCGATGACGCGACCGAACATAATCGGCTCGAGAAGCGCTACGATGGCGAGCGCCACGTTGGCCGAACAGATCAACGCGACGCGTTTCCTGTCCGCGGCCAGATATCCGAGTGCTCGCCAGTAGATTTGCAGAAGGGTCACCCCAGTTACTCCGCCACGCTGTTTATTGTGCACTGCATCATTTGACTCGTACCGGTTGATACGTCGCAAAACAATGGCCGTGTACCTCTTCAGTTCCCTCAGAGCGAACAAAAGATGGCGACGTTCCGAAATCTGCCGTGATCACCTAACGGTTTGAGAAGACAGGTAAAATGTCAGGCATGCGGCGAAATCATGGCAGTTGGAGCGTGCTGCCACAATTTTAATCAGCTACAATGTCGGGCGGATGACTAAGACCGAAATCGCCGTCTGCACAGTATAGGTCAAAACTAAGCGGCTTTGCGCGCGCCCAAGAATACGGGACGCCGAGCCTCGCCGCCTGGCGCGAGCCCTGCGATGGGCATCAAGTCTTTGATTTTATAAGCCTCTCAGCCGCATGCCATGCGGGCGGGCCGATGGCAACACGGGCGGCATGCCGCCCTTTCATCCTGTCGTGAGCCGAAAACCGCTGCCTCCCCCGGGCTTGAGCCCGAGGGGAATGCTGTTGGGTAAAGTGCCTCAGGCCGGGATCCTGATGAGGATTTCGGCAACTTCGCCGTCCTTGAGTTCGACTGCCGAAACCTTGGTCTTGGCCCCATTCACCTCCAGCGACACGGCCTTGGCCTTATTGTCGCGGATGACACGAACCCTGAGTTCCGCCCCCAGCATCTTGAGATTTGCCGAATACCCATCCCAGTGACTCGGCAGCTTCGGCTTGAACTGGACACGCTTGCCGCGCCGTTCGATACCCAGAATGCCTTCGACCGCCGCCCTGTAAAGCCAGCCGGCGGAGCCGGTGTACCAGGTCCAGCCGCCACGGCCGCCCTTGCTGTTGCCGGCATTGTCGTCCCCGGCATAGATATCGGCCGCCACGACATAGGGTTCGACACGATAGTGCTCGGCCGACGCCTCGTCGGTCGCATGGTTGACCGGATTCAGCATCGAGAAACAGCGATAGGCCTCGTCGACCTGCCCCATCTCGGCGAGCGCGATGACGAACCATGTGGCGGCATGGGTGTACTGGCCCCCATTCTCGCGCACACCGGGCGGATAGCTCTTGATGTAACCCGGGTCCTTCTCCGTCTTGGAGAAGGGCGGCGTGAACAACTTGACGATGTTGAGCTTGTCGTCGACGAGCAGCTTCGTCGCCTGCTCCATCGCCGTCGTCGACCGTGCCGGATCGCCCTCCCCCGAAAGCACGCTCCAGGACTGGGCAATGGAGTCGATCTTGCACTCCTGCGAGTTGCGAGACCCCAGAGGGGTGCCGTCGTCGAAGCTGCCGCGCCGGTACCATTCGCCATCCCATGCCGTGCTCTCAAGCGCCCGCTTCAAAACATCGGCATGTTTTGCCCAGGCCTGTGCACGCTTGGCATCGCCCTCGGTCTTGGCAACGGGGGCGAAGTCGCCCAGCGTCTTCAGCAGGAACCAGCCAAGCCAGACGCTCTCGCCCTTGCCGTGCTCGCCGACGCGGTTCATGCCGTCGTTCCAGTCGCCGCCGAGGATTAGCGGCAGGCCCGCAGGGCTGCTGCGTTTGATGGCCAGGTCGAGCGCACGCGCGCAATGGTCGTAGAGCGACGCCGTCTTCTTCGAAATCTCCGGGATGAAGAAGGCATCATGTTCGCCCTCGCCCAGCGGCTGCCCGTCGATGAAGGGCAACTGCTCCTTGAGGATGGTGGCGTCACCGGTGACCAGCAGGTAGCGCGCCGTGGCGTGGGCCAGCCAGACCACGTCGTCGGAGATCAGCGTGCGCACGCCGGCGCCCGTGCGTGGCAGCCACCAATGCTGCACGTCGCCTTCGGGGAACTGCCGCCGCGCCGCGTTGAGTATCTGGTCGCGCGCCAGTTGCGGATCATGCGCCAGCAACGCCAGCGTGTCCTGCAACTGGTCGCGGAAGCCGAAGGCACCGCTGGCCTGATAGAAGGCGGAGCGGGCACGGATGCGGCAGGCCAAGCTCTGATAGGGCAGCCAGTGATTGACCATGGCGTCGAGCGCCTTGTCCGGTGTCTCGACCTGGATGGTGTCGAGAAAGCCGCGCCACACGCGCTCATTGTCGGCCAGCCGCTGGTCGAAATCCTTGACCCGATGTTCCTGGACCAGCGCGCTCGCCTCCTCGACGGACTCGGCGTCGCCGAGCAACCAGAGCAGGGTCACGTCGCCGCCGGCCGGAATCTCGATGTCGCGGGCGATCGCCGCGCACGGATCATCGCCGGCCTCGACACGGCCCGATAGCGCAGCACCACTCAGCACCGCCTGCGGCAGCTCGCTGGAGCCATGCCGGCCGAGGAACTCCGAGCGGTCTGATGTCACCGAGTGCACGCCGCCGTCGGCGGCAAGGAAGGCCACCCGTTCGCTGAAATCGAGCCCGTAGGGGTTTTGTGCCAGCAACGCCCCGGTGGCGGCGTCCCTCGACGGGACGATGGTTGCCGCTGTGCGCGACCGATGCCCGCCGAGCACCCATTCGGCATAGGCATAGACACGCAGCCGCGCCGGCACCGAGCCGGAATTCTGGATGCGCAGCCGCGAAATCTTCACCGGATCGACCGGATCGACGACATGGGTGAGGTCCATCGACAACGGCCCGCGCTTCGAGCGGAAGGTCGAGAAACCCTGGCCATGCCAGGCCTCGTAGGTCATCGAGGGATCACGCACCATGGCGGCGAGCGGCGAAAACGCCTTGCCGCTGGCCTGATCGTAGATGTAGAGGCCCTCGCCCGGCCGGTTCGAGACCGGATCATTCGACCATGGCGTCAACTGGTAGTCGCGGCTGTTTCGGCTCCAGGTAAAGGCAGCCCCCTCAGCGGAGGTGTGAAAGCCGAACGAGGCGTTGGAGACGACGTTGATCCACGGCTGCGGCGTGGTGCGCCGGCCAGCCAGGCGCACGACATAGTGCCGCCCGTCGCCATCGAAACCGCCAAACCCGTTCCACTGGCTGAGCCCGCTGCCATCGGCGCTGACATTCGCCACCGCCTGCGAGGCAGATGCATGCGTCGTGGGCGTAAGCGATGGTAATTCACGCAGAACCGGCAGTGCGGCCGGCAGCAGGGCGTCGCGTGCCTGCAGGGCGGCCGCCTCGGCCCGCTCGATCTGATCGAAGATGGTGCCGTTGCGCGTGTGCAGGACCACCCGGGCGACGGCGAGCAGCGTCTTGTAGGTCGTCTCGTCCATCAGGTCGCGGCGCACCGCGAAAATGTGCTGGCGAGGTCCGAGCTCCTTGCCGCGCAAACGGCTGTTTTCGCACAGAGTCTCGACCGCCCGCTGCAGGTCCTGAACATAGGAGGACGCCTGCTCGTTGACGACGACGAAGTCGATCATCATGCCGCGGGTGCGCATATACTCCTGGAAACGCAGCGCCTGGGCGACGATTTCGAGATCGGCAACGTCGCCGATCCTGACCAGGAAGATCGGGAAATCGCCGGAAATGCTGGTCGGCCACAGGCTCGACTGCTTGCCCAGCCCCGAGGCGATGGATTCGGCGGGAAGACGCAGGAACGGATCCGGATAGATCAGGTAGCGCGCCAGCTTCTGCACATTGGCGGCATCGGTCAGGCTGAGGCCCATATGGCGGGTCTGCACCTGGCTGCGCGTCCAAGCGAGCATGGCCTGGCGGGCAAAGCTCTCCGGGTGGTCTAGCCGGGCGATTGCCTCGTCCAGCTCAGTGCGGCCGGTGCCGACGACGGTCCAGAAGGTCAGCGATATCTTCTTGTTGGCCGGCACGCGCACCTGACGGCGCAGCGAGGCGACGGGATCGAGCGTGAAGCCCGAATGGCCGCCAAGCCTGGCGCCCGGATCGAAGGCGGCCGCGTCGACAATGGTACGGCCACGGCCTATGAAGGCGCGCCTGTCGGTCTCGGCCTCGGCATCGCGCGCCGATCCGGACGGATCGGTGACGAAATGCACCATGGCGATATCCGGCTCGCTGGTCTCGCGCTTGCGCCGCGTGGCGAAGATCGCCGCGTTATTCGATGCAATCTCGGTTTCCACGAACATCTTCGAGAAGGCCGGATGCGCGTTGTCGGACGCTTCCAGGCCGAGTACCAGCTCGGCGAAGGAGGTCACTTCAATGTGACGGTCGGACGGACCATCATTATAGAGCGTGACCCGACGGCCCTCGCCATTGCCTTCCGAGATGACGATGCATTCGACCTCGGAGCGCAACGTGCCCACCGATTTGACGAAGCTCGCCTTGTCGTCGGAGAACAAAGTCTGCGCCTTTTCCTCGGCCGCACGCTTCGGCTCAGCCGTCGCCGACCACCAGTCGCCGGTGCCGGCGTCACGCAGGAAGATGTAGGAGCCGAGCCGGTCCTCGGTCGGATCCGGCTGCCAGCGGGTGACGGAGAGATCGCCCCAGCGGCTGTAGCCCGAGCCGGTCGCGGTGACCATCACCGAATAGCGGCCGTTCGACATGACGCTGGTCGACCGCAGCGACTGCAGTGGGTTGAGCACGATGCGGGTGTCGGGGCTGTCGACTTCGGTCTCGTCCTTGGCGCGTTCGTCGGCCTCTGTCCTGACGGTCGCGGTCGGGATATCGCGCGGCGCCCTCTCCTGCAGCAAAAGTTCGGCCGATTCGATGACCGGATCGCTGTGGAAACGGTCGCGCATACGGCCTTCGAAGATGGCGTCGGCAACCGCCACGATCGACATGCCCGAATGGTGGGCCATGTAGTTCTGCACGACGACATGGTCCGAGCCTTCCGGCACGCGCTGCGGCGTGAAGTCGACGGCGTCATAGTATCCGTGGCGGCCAAGCGCGCCGATCTCCCGCAATCGGGCGAGGTTCTGCACGGCTTCGCGCGGGTTGAACTGGGCCGCCAATATGGTGGCGTAAGGCGCGATCACCGTGTTCTGGCCAAGGCCGCGCTTCAGCCCCAGGCCGGGAACGCCGAAATTGGTGTACTGGTAGGTCAGTTCACGGTCGCGGGCGTTGTAGGCCGCTTCCGAAATGCCCCACGGCACGTTCTTCTGGCGGCCGTACTGGATCTGGCGCTTGATGATCAGCTTGCTGGTCTGGTTGAGAATCGAGCCCTGCGGCTCCTTCATCACCAGCGGCGGCATCAAATATTCGAACATCGAGCCGGACCAGGACATCAGCGCGCCCTGGAACCCGATCTCGACGATCGGCCGGCCCAGCCGGAACCAGTGCTCGGTCGGCAGGTCACCCTTGGCGATGGCGAACAGGCTGGTCAGCCGCGCCTCGGAAGCCAAAAGGTCGTAGCAGCTTTCATCGAGCTGGTGTTCCTCGACCCGGTAACCGATGGACAGCAGCTTGCGCTCCGGCCGCATCAGGAAGGAGAAATCCATTTCGAAGGCGAAGCGACGCGTGCGCTCGCGCAAGGTGAGCAGCTTGGCACGCAGCGCTTCGACGGCATTGTCGTCGCTGTGCGCGTCATGAACGTGCGCTTCGCAGGTGGCTTCGAGCCTTGCCGCCCAGTCGACGATGACGTCGCTCTGCGGCGACGCCGCCTCGGTGTGGATGGCTGTGGCAAGCTTGCGGATCTCGCCGGCCAGCACGGCCAGATTGATGGTGCGGATCGACGCCATTTCCGGCTGCGCCTTGATGGTGTCGACCGCGCGCCGCATGCCGTCGAGACGGTCGGCGAGGCGCTGGCGCAGGGGTCTCAGCTGGCGGCGGTCGTCGGGCAGCTCATCAAGGCTTTCGCCGAGAATGGTGACGGTGTCGAGAATGCCTTCGAAATCACCCTGGAGATGGACGGAGGGCGCTTCGGCCCATTCGGCGCAAGCTGCCGCCACCGCCACCAGATGGCCGGCGAGATTGCCGCTGTCGACAGCCGAGATGTAGAGCGGATAGAGCGGCTTCAGCGTCGTCGTATCATACCAGTTGAAGAGGTGGCCGCGATCACGCGGCATGCCCTCGATCGTCGTCATGGTGGCGTCGATGCGGGTGATGGCGTCGGACAGGCTGATCCAGCCGAAGTCGCGGGCAGAGACGACGGACAGCAGATAGACGCCGATATTGGTCGGCGAGGTGCGAGGTGCGACGACCGGCGCCGGGCTTTCCTGGAAATTGTCCGGCGGCAGATGGTGATGCTCTGACGTCACGAAGCTTTCGAAATAGTGCCATGTGCGCCGTGCCACCGTGCGCAACGTATGGATATCAGCCTGCGATATGCGCAAGCGGTCCTCGGTTTCAGCCGAACGGCTGATCCAGCTGGCGATGGCGGGCGAGCCAATCCAGAACAGGGCGAAAAAGAAGGCAACGAAGGCGCCGGTCGAATCGGCCAGCACCGGAATGGCAAGGCCGACGAAGCCGATGATCACGGCGCCATACATCATGCCGTAATACGATCCGATATCGTTGTCGCCCGCCTTGTGCGCCTGCGAGGCGGTGCGCCATTCCAAAAGGTTCTGGCGACTGACGAACAGTCGGTAGAGCGTGCGGACGATGGCGTCGCCCATCATCCAGGCGTTGTGCGCCATCAGCACGATCTTCAGCGCCACCATGGCGGTGCCGAAGGCGACATCGCGCGCCAGGGCCGAGAAATGGCCGCGCGGCGTCTGGTCGCCGCTCTTGGGCAGGATGGCGTTGACGATGTCGAATGTCGGCGCCATGAACAGGCTGAGGATCAGCAGGGCCTGCCATTGCGCGGCCTGCGTGAAGGGCAGCAGCGTCCAGCCGGCGATCGCCGCCATCACCCAGAAGATCGGCGTGAGCGAGCGGCGTAGATTGTCGATCATCTTCCAGCGCGACAGGGCTGGCACGCCGGAGCGCGGATCGAGCATGAAGCCGAGCAGCTGCCAGTCGCCGCGCGCCCAGCGGTGGTGGCGCGAGGCGTCGACCGAGTAGCGGGTCGGATAATCCTCGACCAGTTCGACGTCGGTGACCAGCGCCGAGCGCGCCAGCGCGCCTTCCAGCAGATCGTGGCTGAGGATGGTGTTTTCCTCGATGCGGCCCTGCAGCGCCGCCTCGAAGGCGTCGACGTGATAGAGGCCCTTGCCGGTGAAAGAACCGTCGCCGAAGACGTCCTGATAGAGATCGGACACGGCAAAGACATAGGGGTCGAGGCCGCGATTGGCCGAAAAGACCCGCTGGAAAAACGACGCATCGTCGCCGCTGGTCAGCGACGCGGTGATGCGCGGCTGCAGGATCGCATAGCCGGCGGTGACAACGCGCTTGCTGGCATCGAAATGCGGGCGGTTGAGCGGGTGGCAAAGCTTGCCGACGAGGGTCGCGACAGCGTCGCGGGTGGTGCGCGTGTCGGCGTCGAGCGTCATCACATGGACGACGTTCTCCGGCAGCGGCACGTCGAGCGGCAGGAACGTGGTGTCGCTGTCGCCGCGCAGCAGAAGGTCGAGTTCGTGCAGTTTGCCGCGCTTGCGCTCCCAGCCCATCCAGGACCCTTGAGCCGCATTGAACAGCCGGCGCCGGTGCAGGATGTAGAAACGAGGCGCGCCTTCGGAGGGATAGCGGGCGTTGAGACGGGCGATCTCGGCGCGGGCGAATTCGAGGATTTCGGTATCCGCCGCATCGATCTCGGTCTTGCTGTCGGGCCAGTCCGACAACAGCGCGAAATGGATTTCATCGGCGGTGTTGGCGAGATGATGCACCTCGATGTTGCGGATGTTTTCCTCGACATCGTCGCGCGAGCCGATCAGCGACGGCACCACAACAAGCGTGCGCGCCTCGGGCGGTACGCCGTGCCTGTAATCGTAGCCGACAAGGCGCGTCGGTTTGAGGAACAGCGAAACGACAGTGTTGAAGAAGGCGAGCGCGCCCTCGCTGGCCGGCACGGCGAACAGCGCCAGCATCAGGACGATCGACGGCACCGACAGGCCGAGATTGGCGAGTGCGTTGCCGGAGAGGACGAGAAGCAGGGCCGTCAGCGCAAACACCGGTACGACGATGCCAAGCCACCCGGTCTTGCGGAAGGCGCGCTTGACCGTCTGGCTGATGGTCTGCCGGTAGCCGATCGCCTTCTCCAGCTCCAGCCGGCGTGGGCCGACAAGAAAGAAACCGACATCGGTGTGGGCGGATAAGATCGGACCCGCATCGCTTTCACCATCGCCTAGCATGGTCTCGCTGGCGGCATGGCCGGCCAACTCAATGGCCTTTTCGGCGACGCGATATTCCGAAAGATCCGAGCGGCGCGCGAGTTCCTCGATCGCGGTCCGGTACTGGTCCCGCGAGAAGAAGTCGAGCGCGGCGAAATCGGTGCGCTCGCGCAGCACGGTGTCGATGCGGCTGACGCCTTCGAACCACACGGTCCAGTCGACGTCGTTGATGAGGCGCAGGCCGCGGATAATGTTGCCCGTCGTCACATTGCCGCTGGACAGGGTGTGGTGTTCGGAAATGATGATTTCCTCGGCATCGGAGCCGGTCTTTTCGAGTTCGCCTTCCAGCCATTCCAGGGCCTTGCCGGCATTCTGCGATCCATCGCGCAAGCGATAGAGCAGTTGGGTGGCAAAGGTGGTGTCCTGCGCGTGGGCGCTGAAGTTGGACAGGATCGCCTGCCGGTCGGCGCTGTCGTCGGTCGCCAGAACCTTGTCCGCCACATCATTGGCGATCTGGCGCATCTGACGGGTGCGATTGACCCTGACCGCCAGCCGGCGGAGATTCTCGATCAGGACGAAGCGCAACAGCGAAGGCAGCGCCCAAAGTTCGCCGATCTTCAGCGGCTCGACCGACTGGAAGCCCTGAACGATGGCCTTGAACATCGTCGCCGACACGGAACTGTCCGAATGCGCCACATAGGTCCATGCCAGCGCCAGCGCGCGCGGCACGCTGCCATTGTCAGGCAGTTTCAAGGTCGGCAGCTGGCGATAGAAGCGGCGCGGCAGGTCGCGCTTGACCTGGAAAATGGTCTCTTCGACCAGATAGTTGTTGTCGAGCAGCCATTGTGCCGCCGGCGTGATCGTCTCGCCTCTCGCCTGCGCCGCATTGGTTGACCGGTAGACTTCCAGGATCTTCTTGGCGCTGTCGCGGACACGCGCCTGAAAATCGAAGGGCGTCAGGCCGAACAGATCGGTGAGGTCGCCTTTTGCCAGGCTTTCACCGAGCAGCCGAAGGCGCTCTTCGGGCAGGTAATTGGAGCGGATCGGCTCTTCGGTGATGGCCGGGAAGCTCGCGCTTGTCTTCTCGATTTGGGCAGGGTTCGTCTGAATATTCATTGAAAATTCCGTAAGCGGGCAGTCAGCGGCGTCACCGCCACGGCAATGGCCCTAAAACCGATTCAAATGCAATTGGTTGCATAAACCCCATTTGCCGAAAGTTTGTTTCCGCACCACGACAGGGCGTCATCCCTCAGCGAAAAACAACGACGAGCGCCCCTCCTCCCGTCGAGATCGATCGACGGGGAGGATTCGGGCTTTTTCGTGATGCCCGCCGTCAGCTTACGCTATAATTCGCCGGCATCGCGATCATGTTTGGAAACAAGCGTTAATCGTTGCCGGAGATGCCGCCGATCCGGATCACGAACAGCGTTGTCTCATGGGCGGGCTGGACAAGCAGGCTGGCGCTGTCCGGCTCGGGCAGCAGCGTGTCGAGCGGCCCGAGGCGAACCGGTTCGGCGGCGGGCACGATGACTTCGCCGTTCAAGCACAGGATAAGGGTTGTGCCGGCTTCAGTCCGGATTTCCACGGGAGCCGAAATCACCAGGCGTTCGACCGAATGCGTCATCCGGCTTCGGCGGGTCATGACATTGAGATCGGTGATCGGCCCGCCAATCAGCGCGGCCGAGGTCTGCACGTCGGCCGGAAAGGAAAACGGGGCGGTCGCCCTGTTTATGGATGTCGGCGGGTAGCCGGCAATCTCGAGGACAATGCCCTCGCCTTCGAGCACGGCAAGGGTGCGATCGATGCCGGCAAACTGCGAGAACGGACCGCTCGATTCGACACGCGCCATCGAGACGCGCCAGCCGAAGTCGTCGAGCCCGGCACCGGTGGGCGAGACGGCGATTTCCGTCGTCACGCCGCCGCCGTTCTTCCACGGCATCGACCGGTATTCGGCTGCCCGCAGGATGCGCATGAGATCAGTCCGTTACCCGAGAATGCCAGGCAGGTTGAGTTGGTGCTCCTTGGCGCATTCGATGGCGATGTCGTAGCCGGCATCGGCGTGGCGCATGACACCGGTCGCCGGGTCGTTCCACAACACCCGTTCCAGGCGCCTGGCGGCGTCGCGCGTGCCGTCGGCGACGATGACCATGCCGGCGTGCTGGGAAAAGCCCATGCCGACGCCGCCGCCATGGTGCAGCGACACCCAGGTGGCGCCAGACGCCGTATTGAGCAGTGCGTTGAGCAGCGGCCAGTCGGACACGGCGTCCGAGCCGTCCTTCATCGATTCCGTTTCGCGGTTCGGCGAGGCGACCGAGCCGGAATCGAGGTGATCGCGGCCGATGACGACCGGCGCCTTCAGCTCGCCCTTGGCCACCATCTCGTTGAAGGCGAGGCCCAGCCGATGCCGGTCGCCGAGGCCGACCCAGCAGATGCGCGCCGGCAGCCCCTGGAAAGCAATGCGCTCACGCGCCATATCGAGCCAGTTGTGAAGATGGGTGTTGCCGGGCGTCAACTCGCGCACCTTGGCATCGGTCTTGTAGATATCCTCGGGATCGCCCGACAAGGCTGCCCAGCGGAACGGGCCGATGCCGCGGCAAAACAGCGGACGGATGTAGGCCGGCACGAAGCCGGGGAAGGCGAAGGCGTTCTCGAAGCCCTCCTCCTTGGCCACCTGGCGGATGTTGTTGCCATAGTCGAGCGTCGGCACGCCGGCGTTCCAGAACGCCACCATCGCCTCGACATGCTCGCGCATGGACGCGCGTGCCGCCTTTTCGACTGCCTTCGGGTCACTGACGCGCTTCTCGCGCCATTCGGCCATCGTCCAGCCCTTCGGCAGATAGCCGTTGATGGGATCGTGCGCCGAGGTCTGGTCGGTGACCATATCGGGGCGAATGCCACGCCTGAACATTTCCGGCACGATCTCGGCCGTATTGCCGAGCAGTCCGACCGACTTCGCCTCGCCGGCCTTGGTCCAGCGCTCGATCTTTTCCAGCGCCTCGTCGAGCGTGTCGGCGCGCTCGTCGACGTAGCGGGTGCGCAGGCGGAAATCGATCGAGTCCGGGTTGCATTCGATCGCCAGGCAACAGGCGCCGGCCATGACGGCGGCCAGCGGCTGGGCGCCGCCCATGCCGCCGAGCCCGCCGGTCAGGATCCATTTTCCCTTGAGATTGCCGCCATAATGCTGGCGTCCGGCCTCGACGAAGGTCTCGTAGGTGCCCTGCACGATGCCTTGCGTGCCGATGTAGATCCACGAGCCGGCCGTCATCTGGCCGTACATCATCAGGCCTTTCTTATCGAGCTCGTTGAATTTTTCCCAGGTCGCCCAGTGCGGCACCAAATTGGAATTGGCGATCAGCACGCGCGGTGCGTCGGGATGGGTGCGGAAGACGCCGACCGGCTTGCCCGACTGCACCAGCAAAGTCTCGTCATCGGCCAGTGTCCTCAACGAGGCGACGATTTGGTCGAAATCGTTCCAGGTCCGCGCCGCCCGGCCGATGCCGCCATAGACGACCAGCTCGTTGGGGTTTTCGGCGACGTCCGGGTCGAGATTGTTCATCAGCATGCGCAGCGGCGCTTCCGTCAGCCAGGAGCGGGCGCTGATTTCGGTGCCACGCGGGCTGCGGACTTCACGGATGTTGTGGCGAGGATTATTCATGGCGTCACTCCATAAAAGGATCTGATGTCAGACGCGCGCCCAGGATGTCGCGGTCTCGAGGATTTTCCGCAGCGTGGCGCGGATCGGTGCTGCAAACTCGGCATCGTAAGGCACCGGCCAGTTGTCCGGCATGCCCTTACCTTCCGGCTCGCGCATGTAGCCACGGTTGGACAGCTCCATCTGCAGCGCATGCACGCCATCTTGAGGTTGTCCGAAATGGCGCGTGATCCAGCCGCCCTTGAAACGGCCATTGACGACAGAGGTCTCGCTGGTCTCGGCGATGATCTGATCGACCATCGCCTGCAAGGTCGGATCGGCGCTCTTGCCGTCATTGGTGCCGAGATTGAACACCGGCAGTGTGCCTTCAAACAGGCGCGGCAGCACCGAGCGGATCGAATGGCAGTCATAGAGAACGATCTTCTCGTGCAGCCCGCGCAAGCGGCCGATTTCGGCCTGCAAGGCGGCATGGTAGGGCACGAAGAATTTTTCGCGCCGCTCATCAACCTCTGAAGGTCCCGGCTCCTCGCCTTCGCGGTAGAGCGGATCCCCGTCGAAGGTTTCTGTCGGGCAGAGGCCGGTCGTCGCCTGGCCGGGATAGAGCGATGCGCCGGATGGATCACGGTTGACGTCGATGACGGTGCGAGAGATCGCGGTGTGCACGACAGTTGCACCGAGGTCGGTCACGAAATCGTAGAGCATGTCGATCCACCAGTCGCAGTCGCGGCGGCCGAGCCAGGGCGACACCAGCCGGTTCTCGAGGCCAGCGAGATCGATTCCGGTGTGCGGGATCGACACCAGCAACGGGGCGGTGCCGGGCGTGACGGTGAGCCAGGGCGTGCTTGCCATCATGCCGCTCCGGAAATCGACGGCAGCGCTATCGCGCCGGCTGCCTTGATGGTCGCGCCGCTGCGCACCATGGCGATCGCCTTTTCCATATCGGGGTGGAAATGCCGGTCATTGTCGAGATGCGACACCTCGGCCCGGACCAGCTTGCGCACGGCCTCGAGCGCCGCGCTCGACGCCAGCGGCGCATGGAAGTCGCAGCCTTGCGCCGCGGCCAGCAGTTCGATGCCGATCACCGCGGTGGCGTTCTCAACCATGCCGATCAGCCGGCGCGCACCGTGCGCCGCCATCGAAACGTGATCTTCCTGGTTGGCCGAGGTGGGGATGGAATCGACGCTGGCCGGATAGGCTTTCTGCTTGTTTTCGGAGACGAGCGCCGCCGCAGTCACCTGCGGGATCATGAAGCCGGAGTTCAGACCGGGCTTCGGCGTCAAAAAGGCCGGCATCCCCGACAATGCCGGGTCGACCAGCATGGCGATGCGGCGTTCCGACAACGAGCCGATCTCGCAGACGGCGAGCGCGATCATGTCGGCGGCGAAGGCCACCGGCTCGGCGTGGAAATTGCCGCCGGACAGTGCGGTGTCATCCTCGGCGAAGATCAGCGGATTGTCGGTGACGCCATTGGCCTCGGTGCCCAGCGTGTCGGCCGCCTGGCGCAGCACGGTGAGTGCCGCGCCCATGACCTGTGGCTGGCAGCGCAAGCAATACGGATCCTGCACACGCTCGTCGCCAACCCGGTGCGATTCACGGATGGCGCTGCCGGCCATCAGATTGCGCAGCGCGTCCGCCGTCTCGATCTGGCCGCGATGCTTTCTCAAGGCATGAATGCGCGGATCGAAGGGTGCATCGGAGCCTTTTGCGGCGTCGGTCGACAAGGCGCCGGCGACCAGCGCCGACTGGTAGAGCACTTCGGCCTCGAACAAAGCGGCCAGCGCATAGGCCGTCGAAAACTGCGTGCCATTGAGCAGCGCCAGGCCTTCCTTGGCGCCCAATGTCACCGGCTCCAGCCCATGCGAGACAAAGGCGACCTTGGCCGGGAAGCGACCATGCGGGGTGAAGCATTCGCCGACGCCGATCATCACCGCCGTCATGTGCGACAGCGGGGCAAGGTCACCGGAGGCGCCGACCGAGCCTTGCGCCGGCACCACCGGGATGACGTCGTTGGCCAGCATCGCTTCGAGCAACTCGATGGTTTGCGGCCGCACGCCGGAGGCGCCCTGCGCCAGGCTGGCGAGCTTCAGCGCCATCATCAGCCGGCAAACGGCTGATGGCATCGGCTCGCCGACGCCGGCGGCGTGCGACAGCACGATGTTGCGCTGCAAGGTCTCCAGGTCTTCGGCCGGAATGCGGACGCTCGCCAGTTTGCCGAAGCCAGTGTTGATGCCATAGACCGGCTCGCCCTTGGCAACGATCCTGGCGACGGCCTCGGCGCTCGCCTTGATTTTCGGTCGGCAGGCATCGTCGAGCTTCAGTGCGGCGCCACGATAGATCGCGCGCCAGTCGGCCAGCGTCGCATTGCCGGGCTTCAGGGTCAGTTCGGTCATTGTCCTCTCCAGATGCGGGCATGCAGCGGGTTGAAGCCCATGCGGTAGACGAGTTCGGCGGGGCGCTCGATGTCCCAGATCGCCAGGTCGGCGGATTTTCCGACCTCAAGCGTGCCGGTTTCACCCAGCAGACCAAGCGCACGGGCCGCCTCGCGGGTGACGCCGGCAAGGCATTCGTCGACGGTCAGGCCGAACAGAGTCGCGGCCATGTTCATGGTCAGAAGCAGCGAGGTCAGCGGCGAGGTGCCGGGATTGTTGTCGGTGGCGACAGCCATCTTGACGCCGTGCTGGCGAAACAGGCCGATCGGCGGCTTCTTTGTTTCGCGAATGAAATAGTAGGCGCCGGGCAGGATCGTCGCCACGGTTCCGGCCTTGGCCATCGCCGCAGCACCCGCCTCATCGGTGTATTCGAGATGGTCGGCCGACAGCGCGCCATAGCGGGCGGCAAGTTCGGCGCCATGCAGGTTGGACAGCTGGTCGGCATGAAGCTTGACCGGCAGGCCGGCGGCCTTGGCGGCATCGAAGACGCACGCCATCTGGTCCGGCGAAAAGGCGATGCCCTCGCAAAACCCGTCGACGGCATCGGCCAGCCCCTCGGCGGCAACCGCCGGGAGAATTTCCTTGGCGACCAGATCGATGAAAGCGTCCTTGTCGCCCCTGGCTTCCGGCGGCAGCGCGTGGGCGCCGAGGAAAGTCGTGCGGATCGTCACAGGCCGCTTTTCACCCAATTGGCGGGCCGCACGCAGCGACTTCTTTTCGTTTTCGAGATCGAGGCCGTAGCCCGATTTGATTTCGACCGTGGTAGCACCCTCGGCGATCAGCGCATCGAGGCGCGGCAGCGATTGGGTGACCAGATCGTCTTCGCTGGCGGCGCGCAAGGATTTGACCGAAGAGACAATGCCGCCGCCGGCCCTGGCGACTTCTTCATAGCTGGCGCCGGCCAGCCGCATCTCGAATTCGTTGGCGCGGTTGCCGGCATGGACCAGATGGGTGTGGCAGTCGATCAGGCCGGGCGTGATCCAGCGGCCCTCGCAATCGACCGTCTCAGCGCCCTGGGCAAGTGTTGAGGGCAGCTCCGCTTCGGGACCGGCGTACACTATGCGGCCATCCCGCGCAGCGATCGCGCCCTGTTCGACGATGCCAAGTCCCGCAGAACTTTCGGCCATGGTCGCCAGGCGCGCATTGCGCCACAGACGAAGACCCCCTGCCCGGCTTTTGCTCTCTGCGGCCATCATCTTTTCCGTTTCAATCGATAGTGATTATGTATATACATATTGAAAAGCGCTGCAAGTGCCATCATCGCATGAGAGACAGAGAACCGGAGAGAAAAGTGACTGATATCTTCGCGGAGCAGGCACTCCTTCCCAATGGCTGGCACGACAATGTGCGGCTCACCTTGGCCGAGGGACGCATTTCAGCCGTTCAGCCTGGCGCCGCAGCGGCAGCCGGCGACGAACGCCACGCGATCCTGTTGCCCGGCATGCCCAACCTGCATAGTCACGCCTTCCAGCGCGGCATGGCCGGCCTTGCCGAGCTTCGCGGCCCCTCCGCCGACAGTTTCTGGAGCTGGCGCGAGGTGATGTACCGTTTCGCCCTGTCGATGACGCCCGATCAGGTCGAGGCGGTTGCAGCGCAGATCTATGTCGAGATGCTGGAGGCCGGTTTTTCACGCGTCGGCGAATTTCACTATCTGCATCACGACCGCGATGGAAAACCCTACGCCAACCTCGCCGAGATGGCCGAGCGCATTGCGGCCGCGGCCGGCGAAACGGGCATCGGCCTGACGCTGCTGCCGGTGTTTTACGCACATTCGTCTTTCAGCGGTGCCGCGCCAAACGAAGGCCAGCGGCGATTCATCAACGATGTGAATCGGTTCTCGCGGCTTGTTGAGAAAAGCCGGGAATGCGTTCGCACTTTGAATCAAGCGGTTGTCGGCGTTGCCCCGCACAGTTTGCGCGCGGCGACACCGGAAGAACTGATTGAGGTGGCCGAGATGGTGCCGGATGGGCCTATCCACATCCACATTGCCGAGCAGGTGAAGGAAGTCGAGGATTGCCTTGCCTGGTCGGGCGCGCGGCCGGTCGAATTTCTGCTTGGCCATGCCAAAGTCGACAAGCGCTGGTGCCTGATCCACGCCACTCACATGACCGATGCGGAAACGATCGCCATGGCCAAAAGCGGGGCCATCGCCGGTCTTTGCCCGATCACCGAGGCCAATCTCGGCGACGGCACTTTTGCAGCGCCGCTGTTCAGAGAACATGGCGGCCGCTTTGGCGTCGGCTCCGATTCCAACGTGCTGATCGGCCTGCCCGACGAGTTGCGCCAGCTCGAATATTCCCAGCGCCTCGCCCACCGCGCCCGCAATGTGCTGGCGGTCGCGGGCGGCTCGACCGGCCGCGCGCTGTTCGACGCCGCACTCGACGGCGGCAGCGTCGCCCTTGGCGCCGGCGCCTCCGCAATCGCAGCCGGCGCATCCGCCGATCTCGTCTCGCTCGACGCCAACAATCCCTCGCTGGCCGGCAAGACCGGTGACGCAATCCTCGACGCCTGGATCTTCGCCAATGGCAGCAAGGTCGATTGCGTCTGGGTGCATGGCCAGAAACAGGTCAGCGGCGGCAGGCATGTCAAGCGCGAGGCCATCACCGAGCGGTTTCGCAGCGTTATGATGGCGCTTTCGGCATGAGCATTGTCGAGACTGCGGATGCTGAAGGTAGCGTCTCGCTGCACCAGCGCATCCTGTCCGACATCAGTGAACGCATCATGTCCGGTGCCTGGGCGCCTGGTCACCGCATTCCGTTCGAGCACGAGCTGAGCACGCAATACAATTGCTCGCGCATGACGGTGAACAAGGCGCTGTCGCAGCTTGCCAAGGCTGGGCTGATCGAGCGGCGCCGCCGCTCAGGCAGTTTTGTGCGCCGGCCGCAGTCGCAAGCGGCGGTGCTGGAAATCCACGATATCCGCATCGAGGTCGAAGCGCTCGGCCTACCCTACCGCTACGAGCGCGTCGCGCGACACAAAAGGCGTAGCAGCGCCGAGGATCGCGCCCTGCTGGAGCTGGGCGCGGCCGGGCCAGTGCTGGCGCTGGAGTGCGGGCATTTCGCCGGCGAGCGTTCGTTCGCGCATGAACAGCGGCTGATCAATCTCACCGCCGTGCCCGAGGCAGCAGACGAGGAATTCGTGGCCATAGCACCAGGACCATGGCTGATTGGCCGCGTGCCGTGGAGCGAAGCCGAGCACCGGATTCGCGCTGTCGCCGCCGACAGGCATATCGCGGCCGCGCTCGATATCGAAGCCGGCGCGCCGTGCCTCGTGGTCGAGCGACGGACATGGAGCGCCGATCACCCGGTCACCCATGTGCGCTTTACCTACCCGGCCGAGAGCCACACGCTGGTGGCAAGGTTCAGGCCGTCGCAGGGGTGAGGCGTGTCCAGCCGCAGGCTGGCGAAAAGCCAACGATTTGGCTTTTCGAACGCCTAACGCCCGGAGCCATAGCGGAGGGCAGCGGCGCCAACCCCCACCCGGACCTTCGGTCCGACCTCCCCACAAGGGGGAGGTAGAAAACCGCCGATCAAATCGCAGCCGTAATAATAACCTCGACCAGATATTCCGGGGTGGCGAGCTTTGCTTCGCCGGTGGCGCGGGCCGGCGTGTTGCCTTGCGGCACCCACTTGTCCCACTCCGCGTTCATCTCGGCAAAGGTGCTCATGTCGGCCAGCCAGATGATCGCCTGCAGGATCTTGGTCTTGTCGGAGCCGGCCTTGGCCAGCAGTTCGTCGACAGCCGCCAGGATATCCCTGGTCTGCGAAGCGACGTTGCCGGTCGGCTGACCGACCTGACCGGCCAGATAGACGGTATCTCCGTGAATGACGATCTGGCTCATGCGCGGGCCAACATCGATGCGACGAATGCTCATTGGATGGTTCCTTCCTGTGGCGGTTGCGCCTCTTTAGAGTTGCCGCCAGCTTCGGGCAAGGTCGCCAAGTCGAATCCCCTTGGGCCAAGGGCATATGATATCCCCACACGGCAAGTTGACCCGCCAGCCGCAATTCCGCCGGATTGGCTTGTTGACTAATGTAATAACATCACATATCCAATCGGCCGCTGCCCGCAGCCGGATTTCGCCGCCCTCACGGATCGCAGAATGACAAACACCTGCCTGACATTCCGCGACCTGACGCTTGGCTACGGCAGCCACCCTGCAATCCATCATCTCGACGGCACCATCCGCAAGGGCTCGCTGACGGCCGTCGTCGGCGCCAACGGCTCCGGCAAATCGACGCTGATGAAAGGTATTGTCGGCGTCCTGAAGCCGATGGCCGGCGAGGTTATCCGCGCGCCCGGCGTTCGCGCCGCCTATCTGCCGCAGCAGTCCGAGCTCGACCGCAGCTTTCCGGCGCGGGTAGTGGATCTGGTTTCGCTCGGCCTGTGGCCACGGCGCGGCCTGCTTGGCCGCTACAGCAAGCAAGATCGCGATGATGTCAGCAAAGCGCTGATGGCGGTCGGCCTCGGCGGCTTCGAGAAGCGGCCGATCGACACGCTTTCGGGCGGCCAGTTGCAGCGTACGCTGTTTGCGCGTGTCCTCCTGCAGGACGCCGACCTCATCCTGCTCGACGAACCCTTCAACGCCGTCGACGCCAAGACGGTCGGCGACCTTATTGCCCTGATCAAGCACTGGCACGGCGAGGAACGCACCATCATGGTGGTCGTCCACGATCTGGACCTGGTGCGACAGAATTTCCCCGAAACACTGTTGCTTGCCCGCCAGCCGATTGCCTGGGGCGAAACCAGGGAAACGCTGAAGCCTGAAAACCTGTTGCGCGCCCGCCGTTTCCACGAAGCCTGGGAAGAGAATGCGCCCTGGTGCGAGCCAGGCGAGCACGCTGATGGTCACGATCACGACCATCATGGCCATGATCATCACCATGGCGTCGGACCGAGGGCTGCCTGATGGATACGCTTTACGGTCTTTTCATCGCACCCTTCGCCGATTTCGGCTTCATGCAGCGAGCCCTGATCGGTTCGCTGATGCTGTCGCTCGGCGCCTGCCCGATCGGCGTCTTCCTGATGCTGCGGCGGATGAGCCTGTCGGGCGACGCCATGGCGCATGCCATCCTGCCCGGTGCCGCCGCCGGCTTCCTGTTCTATGGGCTGGAAATCCTGCCGATGACCATCGGCGGCCTGATCGCCGGCGTCATCGTCGCGCTCGGCGCCGGCGCCGTCTCGCGCTTCACGATCCAGCGTGAGGACGCCTCGATGGCCGCGTTTTATCTGATTTCGCTCGCCATCGGCGTGCTGATGGTGTCGATCCGGGGCTCCAGCGTCGATCTCATGCATGTGCTGTTCGGCACCGTGCTGGCGCTTAACGATGAAGCCTTGACGCTGATCGGCGGCATCGTCGCGGTGACACTGGTCAGCCTTGCCATCTTCTGGCGAGCGCTGGTCGCTGAATGCCTCGACCCGCTGTTCCTGCGCTCGGTCAGCCGGCTCGGCAGTCCGGTGCATTTCATCTTCCTCGGCCTCGTCGTGCTCAACCTCGTCGGCGGCTTCCAGGCACTAGGCACGCTTCTGTCGGTAGGACTGATGATGCTGCCAGCCGCCGCCGCCCGCTTCTGGACCGTACGCGTCGAGCCGATGTGCGTGCTGGCCGTGCTGATAGGCTTTGCCTCCTGCGTCGCCGGGCTTCTGTTGTCCTATCATGCGTCGCTGCCGTCCGGCCCGGCGATCATCCTGTCGGCCGGCGTCGTCTATTTCGCCTCGATCCTGTTTGGCACGCGCGGCATTCTGCGCGCGCGCATCATCCACCACCGTCACAGAACGGCCTGATCCCCCGCCCCTAAAAGGAGACCCGCCTATGCTGAAATCGATCCATGCCGCCTTGGCGATGAGCGTTATAACATTAACTGCCTTTGGCGGATCGTCGGCCTTCGCTGCACCGCTGAAAGTGGTCGCCAGCTTCACCGTCATTGCCGATTTCGCCAAAAATGTCGGCGGCGACCGCATCGATGTCACCACCATCGTCGGGCCGGATGGCGATGCCCATGTCTACGAGCCGAGCCCGGCCGATGCGGTAGCAATGGCCAAGGCCGACATCGTGCTGGTCAACGGCCTGCATTTCGAAGGTTTCCTGCAGCGACTGGTCGACGCCAGCGCCACCAAGGCCTCGATCATCACCTTGACCAAGGGGGTGACGCCAATCGATTTCAAGCCTGAATTCGCCGATGCCGACGCAGCCGAAGGTGCCGGCACCGGCGGCGGCAAGACGGTCACCGATCCGCACGCCTTCCAGTCGATCGCCAATGCCAGGATCTACGTGAAGAACATCGCCGAGGCCTTCTGCGCGGCCGATTCGGACGGCTGCGTCAGGTACCAGACCAACGCCGCCGCCTACACCAAGAAGCTCGACGCGGTCGAAGGTGAAGTGAAAGCGGCGATCGCCTCGATCCCGGAGAGCAAGCGCGTCGTCATCACCTCGCATGACGCCTTCGGCTATTTCGAACACGCATACGGCCTGACCTTCCTCGCCCCGCAAGGCATCTCGACCGACTCCGAACCGTCCGCCGCCGACGTCGCCAAGCTGGTTACCCAGGTGAAACAGGACAAGGCCGCGGCGATCTTCGTCGAGAACATCACCAATCCGCGCCTGATCGAGCAGATCGCCAGCGAGACCGGGATCAAGGTGGGCGGCACGCTCTATTCGGACGCGCTGTCGCAGCCCGACGGCCCGGCTGCTACCTATATCGACATGATGCACAACAATATCCGTCAGATCAAAGGCGCCATTCTCGGTAGTTGATCGAAGCTCTTCTCGGAAAGGCGGAGCCAGTCTCCGCCTTCCGTTTCCGCTCTGGGCCTGAGTTGGATTCTTCGCCGGAAATGTCTATCTGCGCTATGGTGTCAAGCCGCGCGAAGACGCGGATCGACCGCAGCTCGAAAGCCGGCATTGCCATGACAAACTTCACGCCTCTCCAATCGCTGCTTGGCGGCGCTCTCATCGGCCTGTCGGCGGTGCTCTTGATGGCCTTGCATGGCCGGATTGCCGGGATGACCGGCATCCTCACCGGGGTCATCCCGCCGCTTTCTCCCGAATGGCGCTGGCGGGCCGCCTTTCTCGCCGGCGCGGTGGCGGCGCCGCTTCTCTATCAGGCTGCTGGCGGACACATCGCCCTCAGCGTGCCTATGCCAACGCTGGCACTTGTCGGCGGCGGCTTCCTGGTCGGCATCGGCGTGCATTTCGGTGGCGGCTGCCCGAGCGGACATGGCATTTGCGGCATAGCGCGGCTGTCGCCACGCTCGATGGTCGCCGTCGCGACCTTCATGGTCGCCGCCTTCGCCACCGTCTTCATCATCCGCCACGTGATCGGAGGCTGAACCCGTGAACAAGCTCGTCTCCGCATTTCTGATCGGTGGGGTCTTTGGTCTCGGCATCGCCATTTCCGGCATGATCAATCCGGCAAAGGTGCTGAATTTCTTCGATATTGCCGGCACATGGGATCCAAGCCTGATCTTCGTCATGGCGGGCGGCCTTGCGGTCGCCTTCGTCGGCTATCGCATCGTATTCGGTCGGCGCAAGACGCCGGTGTTCGAAACCTCCTTCGCGCTGCCGACAAAGCGGGTCATTGACACGGAGCTGGTTGGCGGCGCCGCCGTCTTCGGCATCGGCTGGGGCATTGCCGGCTTCTGTCCCGGCGGAGCCATCCCTGCCCTTGGCCTTGGCTATTCGGCGACAGCGATCTTCGTTGCGGCGGTGATTGCCGGCATCGTCGTGGCGCGTTTCGCCAGGGCAAGGCTCGCTCAACCGGCCGCGGCATAGGATTCGAGTTGCCGGCCACGTCAGGGAGTGGCAAGACTCCCGCCAAATCAGATTGCGAGGACACTGCCATGGAATACCGCGAAATCAGCGAGGACTATTCGGTCTCGGGCCAGATCCAGCCGGAAGACGTCGCCGCCATCAAGGAAGCCGGCTTCAAGAGCATCATCTGCAACCGGCCCGATGACGAACAACCGGGCCAGCCTTCCGCCGACACCGTCAAGGCAGCGGTCGAAGCCGCGGGCCTCGCCTTCCGCTACATCCCCGTTATCAGCGGCCAGATCACGGCCGAGAATGTCGACGATCAGGCCGAGGCGCTGGATGAGCTTGACGGCCCGGTCTTTGCCTACTGCCGCTCGGGCGCACGCTGCACGAATCTGTATGGGTTGATCCAGCAGTCGAAGGGTTAGATCGGCCCAAGATTTAGATCGGCAGCGCGCCGGTTTCCTTGAGCGTCTCCAGCACGATCGCCGTTTTCACGTGCTGCACGGATTCGTGTGGTAAGAGCACGCCGTTGACGAATTCCGACAGCGACTTCAGGTCGGGCGTCACCACTTTCAGGATGTAATCCATCTCACCGGTCAGCGCGTGCGCTTCCTGCACCTCCGGCAGCCGTGCCACCAGTTCGCCGAAGCGCCGTGCGTTGTCGCGGTTGTGGGTGGCGAGCGTGACCGAGATGACGTTGACCAGGGAAAAACCGAGCTTGTCGCGGTCGAGCACGGCACGATAGCCCTTGATGAAGCCGTCCTCTTCCAGCCGCTGGCGGCGGCGCGAGCATTGCGACGCCGACAGGTTCACCCGCTCCGAAAGATCGTTGTTGGTCAACCGCGCATCACTCTGCAACAGCGCCATTATCTTGCGATCAAACTGATCAATACGCGTCTCATCCATGGTTTTGTCTCACATCATGCACACTTCACGCACGACATCATCATTTCAAGCGTTTGAATGCAAGCACCATGCACTCCATCAGCGCTATGATGGCGTCAGATGGCCTTTTCAGGCCAAACCAGCTTTCGGAGGAATATCATGGGTCCCTTCCCGCACGACGCCCCGCCCGCGACGATCAGCAAGGACAACCCGGCGGGCACCGATGGTTTCGAGTTCGTCGAATTCGCGCATCCGGAGCCGCAGAAGCTGGCCGAACTGTTCACCCGCATGGGCTATGTCGCGGTGGCGAAGCACCGCACGAAGGACATCACCATCTGGCGCCAGGGCGACATCAACTATGTCGTCAATGCCGAGCCCGGCTCGCATGCGATGAAATTCGTCGACAAGCACGGGCCTTGTGCTGCCTCGATGGCCTGGCGGGTGGTCGATGCCAAACACGCTTTCGATCATGCCGTTGCCAAGGGCGCCACGCCTTACGAAGGCGCCGACAAGGCGCTCGACGTGCCGGCAATCGTCGGCATTGGCGGCTCGCTGCTCTATTTCATCGAGACCTATGGCAAGAAGGGCTCGGCCTATGATGCCGAGTTCGAGTGGCTGGGCGCTCGTGACCCACGGCCGGAAGGCGTCGGCTTCTATTATCTCGATCACCTGACCCACAATGTCTATCGGGGCCAGATGGACAAATGGTGGGATTTCTACCGCAATCTGTTCGGCTTCAAGCAGATCCATTTCTTCGACATCGACGGCAAGATCACCGGCCTGGTCAGCCGCGCCATCACCTCGCCCTGCGGCAAGATCCGCATTCCGCTGAACGAGTCCAAGGACGAGACCAGCCAGATCGCCGAGTATCTGAAGAAGTACAATGGCGAAGGCATCCAGCACATCGCTGTCGGCACCGACGAGATCTATGCCGCCACCGACAGACTCGCCGAGAACGGGCTGAAGTTCATGCCCGGCCCGCCGGAGACCTATTACGACATGTCGTACGACCGGGTGAACGGCCATGACGAACCGATCGAGCGGATGAAGAAGCACGGCATCCTCATCGACGGCGAAGGCGTGGTCGATGGCGGCATGACCAAGATCCTGCTGCAGATCTTTTCGAAAACCGTGATCGGCCCGATCTTCTTCGAATTCATCCAGCGCAAGGGCGACGAGGGTTTTGGTGAAGGCAATTTCCGCGCACTGTTCGAATCGATCGAGCAGGACCAGATCAAGCGCGGGGTGATCAAGGTTCAGGCGGCCGAATAGCGTTCAGGTCGGGCGGATTGCGCATGACCCTGCTTTTGGGTCATGAGCGAGTTCAGATCTTGAGCCCCAACCGCTCGACCTCTTTCTCCCTCAGCTTCGCATCATAATCGAGCAGGAACTCGTCGAGTTGCGGCGGCTTGACCGAAGTGCCGGACAGCATTGCGTGCACCTGGCCGCGATGATGGATGTCGTGCAGGAAGACGTGGGCGAGGATATCGCCGATGCGCTCGGGGATCATGCCGTCCTCGCGCCGGTCGGTGATAACCTGCTGATCGAGATCAGCCTCCGACAGCCTATCGCAAAAGGCAATCAGCCGCCGGTCGGCTGCGACCTGGGCGGAAAACAACGCTCGCGGCTCGTCGAACGACACGAAGTCGTCATGGGCCGCAGCACCGAGACCACCCTCTTCGAGAAAATCGAGATAGAGAAGATCTACCGCAAGGATGTGGTTGAGCGTTGCCTTGATCGACGGAAAGAAACTGGTGCGTTCGGCCTCGAACTCACCCGGCTGGAGCGACAGTACCGCGCGGTAGAGCCGGTCGTTCGACCAGAGATTGTTGCAGGCCATGCGGCGCAGGTGATCCAGCAGGTTCATGACGTCATCCGGTCGACCGCACCAGATACAAGCCCGCCCACATGACGACAAAACCGGCGAGAACGATCAGCAGTAGCCGGTTCATGCGCCGACGCATGCCCTGCGTTTCCACGTCCCGCGCGACGTTCCTATTGGTGATGGTGTGGAACATCATCGCCTTGCGCGGAAAGCCGCTGCGGTTGGTCAGGTCAGGCGAGCGCGCCTCGATGCGGTAACTCAGCCGGATCGCCTGGATGAACGCGGCCAGTATGGCGAGTGCCCAGACACCGGCCAGCAGATAGACCCCCGCCATTCCCTTACCTCTCGTATTTCTCGACCTTCTGCTCGATGGCGCCGAAGATCGAATGCCCAGCTTTGTCCTTCATCTCGATGCGCACCGTGTCGCCGAAGCGCAGGAACGGCGTTTTGGGCTCGCCTGACACAATGGTCTCGGTCATGCGCAGTTCGGCGATGCAGGAATAGCCGGCGCCGCCAGCCGAGACAGGTTTGCCCGGCCCGCCGTCGAGCTTGTTGGAAACAGTCCCCGACCCGATGATCGTGCCGGCGGCCAATGGACGTGTCCTTGCCGCGTGAACGATCAGCGCCGGAAAGTCGAAGGTCATGTCGATACCGGCATTGGCCCGGCCGAACGGCTTGCCGTTGAGATCGGCGAGCAGCGGCAGATTGACCTTGCCGCCGTCCCATGCGTCGCCCAGTTCGTCCGGCGTGACCGCGACGGGTGAAAACGCCGAGGACGGCTTTGACTGGAAAAACCCAAATCCCTTGGCCAGCTCCGGCCCGGTGAGCGCGCGCAGCGTGACGTCGTTGACCAGCATCACCAGCCTGATCGCGGCGCGCGCTTCCTCGAGGCTTGCACCTATCGGAACATCGTCGACGACAACAGCGACTTCGCCTTCCATGTCGATGCCGAAGGCTTCGTCGGCCATGCGGATCGGATCGCGTGGCGGAATGAAGGCGTCCGAACCGCCCTGGTAGATCAGCGGATCGGTCCAGAAGCTCGCCGGCATCTCGGCGCCGCGCGCTTTGCGCACCAGTTCGACATGGTTCACATAGGCCGAGCCGTCAGCCCATTGATAGGCACGCGGCAGCGGCGAATGGGCGTCATGCTCGTGGAAGCGCTCCGCCGGCACCGCATTGTTCTCAAGCGATTCCGCTATTGTCGTGAGGTGTGGGGCGATGCGCCGCCAGTCGTCAAGCGCCGCCTGCAGCGTGCGCACCAGGAACGAGGCGTCGGTGAAGCGTGTCAGGTCACGCGAGACGACGACGAGTTTTCCGTCGCGCGTCCCGTCCTTCAATGTGGCAAGCTTCATGCGGTTTCCTCTCCTGCTGCAGCTTTGGCGCTGCTTAACCCCACAACAAGGCCGTCGCGGGCGATCGTCAAGTCGCCGCCCCATGTTTTCCTGGCAGCGGCTATCCAGTCGGCATCGCCGATCCCGGGATCGTCGGCCGGAATGAGATGATTGAGCACCAGTCTCTGGACGGCTGCATCGCTGGCGATGCGTCCCGCCTCTTCGGCAAAGCTGTGGCTGGCGAGCAGATGGTCTTTCAGCCGCGCGCCATTGCCAGTCTTGGCCACCAGCCGCTCGATGCCTTCTTCCAGCATGGCCTCGTGGACCAGGATATCCGCGCTCCGGGCAAAATCGGCGAGCGGCGGATAAAAGGCCGTGTCGGCGGAGAACACCACGCTTTTGGCGCCATGCTCGAAGCGCAGCGCAAAACAGTCGGCCACCGGCGGATGCTCGACGCGCAGCGCCGAAACCGTCAAGCCGCCTTGTTCGACCACCTGGCCTTCGCCGAATTCGACGATCGAAACCAGCTCACGAATATCCGGCCGGCCCTCATCGACGATCCGGATCTCGATGTCGAACTCCATCGCCTGGCAAAAACGCCGCCAGTAATGACCCGTGCCGGGCGGACCGAACACGCCGACGGGCGTCGCCAAGCCCGCTGTCCACGCGGTGTGGATCAACGGCCCCAATTCCAGCACATGGTCGGAATGCAAATGCGTGATGAAGATCAGGTCGAGCGCCTTCAGGCTGATACCGGCATCGACCAGACCACGCGTCACGCCAAGTCCGCAGTCGACGACGATGCTGCGGCCGCCGATCTCCAGCAGCGACGAACTCGGCCATGGGCCACCTGGCCGCAGCGCCGGGCCGCCCTTCGAACCCAAAATCACCAGCCGATCCGGCATTGGCTCTGTGCTCAAGACCAGTCGCCCTCAGGCGTGCCGTTGAAGCGCTTCTTCAGGTCCGCCCAGCAGTCGATGTAATTGTCCTGCCGGGTTTCCAGTTCGGCGCCGTAGCGGGTCAGCATCTGCGGGTAGCGGGTCTCGAACATGAAGGCCATGGTGTTGTCGAGCTTGACCGGTTTCAGGTCCGCGCGCGAGGCTTTTTCGAAGCCAGGCGCATCCGGCCCATGGGCCAGCATCAGATTGTGCAGGCTGATGCCGCCGGGCACAAAACCCTCTTCCTTGGCGTCGTACTGGCCGTGGATCAGCCCCATGAACTCGCTCATGATGTTGCGGTGATACCAGGGCGGCCGGAACGTATCTTCGGCCACCAGCCAGCGCGGCGGGAAGATGACGAAGTCGATGTTGGCGGTGCCCTCCTCGCCGCTCGGCGCCGTCAGCACTGTGAAGATCGACGGATCGGGGTGGTCGAACAGCAGCGCTCCGACCGGCGAAAAGGTCGCCAGATCATATTTGTAGGGCGCATAGTTGCCGTGCCAGGCAACGACATCCAGCGGCGAATGACCGATCTCGGTGACATGGAAATTGCCGCACCATTTCACCGTCAGCCGGCATCGCGTTTCCTTCTCCTCGAACCAGGCGCAAGGCGTCTTGAAATCGCGCGGGTTGGCCAGGCAGTTGGCGCCGATCGGACCACGGTCGGGCAGCGTCAGCTTGGCGCCGCAATTCTCGCAGACATAGCCACGCACTTGCCTGTCGACCAACTCGACCTTGAAGACGAGGCCGCGTGGCAGCACCGCGATCTCGCCGGGCCGAAGCTCAATGACGCCCATCTCGGTGACGAAGCGCAAAGCGCCGACCTGTGGCACGATCAGCAATTCGCCGTCGGCATTGAAGAAATGATCGTCGACCATAGAGGTGTTGGCGACATAGACGTGGGCTGCCATGCCGGTCTGCCCGAGCACGTCGCCGGCGGTGGTTATGCTGCGCATACCGGCGATGAAATCGGTCGGCTCCTTCGGCATCGGCACCGGATTCCAGCGATACTGGCCAAGCGCCAGTTCGTGATCGCCGACATTGGGCGCGCTCTTCCACAAGGGATAGCTCGCCGGCTTGAAGCGGCCGGTGTGCCTGACGCTCGGCCTGATGCGGTAGAGCCAGGAGCGCTCATTGGTGCCGCGCGGGGCGGTGAAGGGCGAGCCCGAAAGCTGCTCGGCATAGAGCCCGTAGGCCGGCCGCTGCGGCGAGTTCCGTCCTTGCGGCAGCGAACCGGGCAGCGTCTCGGTTTCGAAGTCGTTGCCGAAACCCGGCATGTAGGAAAAGGCCATTGCTTCCTCCCGGAATGGATCTCAATTGACCAAACTGGTTTCATTTGTAACCATCGAAAATGTAACCATCAATGGCGACTTTGAAAAATGGCGATCAAGAGCGAAGCGTCCGACGAGCCTGAAATTCTCAATCTGGAGAATTTCCTGCCCTACCGGCTCTACCGGCTTGCCGACGCCGTCAGCCGCGAATTCTCGCGAATATACAAGGACAGCCATGGCCTGACGCGGCCGGAATGGCGCACCCTTTCCGGGCTTGGGCAGCATGGAACAATGACGGCGTCTGCAATCGGCGAGCAATCGGCAATGCACAAGACCAAGGTGTCGCGCGCTGTTGCTGAACTCGAACGGCGGCGCTGGCTCACGCGGACACCAGATGAGAATGATCGCCGGGTCGAGCATCTGGCGCTGACCAAGGCCGGCCTTGCCGCCTATCGCGAAATGGTGCCGCTGGCGAAGGCGTTCGAGCGGGAGTTGCTGGCGAAACTGAGCGTCAGCGAACGCGAAGCGATCGCGAACGGACTGGCGGCGCTGCAGGCTGCGTTGGGCAAAGGCTAGGTCGGGAACAGAAATGCCGACATATTAGCGGGACAGCGCAACGCCTCTTATTAGGCGCCTACCAGTCCATCACCACCTTGCCGGAACTGCCGCTGCGCATCGCATCGAAGCCGGCCTGGAAATCGTCGATGCCGATCCGGTGCGTGATAAGCCCGGAAACATCGAGCGGGCCCTGCACCAGCGCGATCATCTTGTACCAGGTCTCGAACATCTCACGGCCGTAGATGCCCTTGAGGTGCAGCATCTTGAAGATGACCTTGTTCCAGTCGATCTCGAAACCGGTCGGCGCAATGCCCAGAATGGCGATCTTGCCGCCATTGTTCATGGTGTCGATCATGTCGCGGAAGGCAGGTGCAGCGCCCGACATTTCGAGGCCGACATCAAAGCCTTCGGTCATGCCGAGCGCCGGCATGATTTCGCGCAGCTTTTCCTTCGACGCATCGACGACATGCTGGACGCCGAGCTTTTTCGCCAGCGCCAGCCGCACCGGGTTGATGTCGGTGATGACCACTTTTCGCGCGCCGACGCATTGCGCGACGAGCGCGCCCATGATGCCGATCGGCCCGGCGCCGGTCACCAGCACATCCTCGCCGACCAGATCGAAGGAGAGTGCGGTGTGCACGGCATTGCCGAGCGGGTCGAAGATGGCGGCGATCTCGTCCGGCACATCGTCGGGGATAGGCACGACATTGTGCTGCGGGATCGCCAGATACTCGCCGAAGGCGCCCGGACGGTTGACGCCGACGCCGAGGGTGTTGCGGCACAGATGCCCCCTGCCCGCACGGCAGTTGCGGCAATGACCGCAGACGATGTGGCCTTCGCCCGACACGCGCTGGCCGACCTTGTATTCGGTGACCGCGGCGCCGAAATCGGCAACGGTTCCGACAAATTCATGGCCGGTGACCATTGGCACCGGCACCGTCTTTTGCGCCCACTGGTCCCAATTGTAGATATGGACGTCAGTGCCGCAGATTGCCGTCTTCTTGATCTTGATCAGCACGTCGTTGGGGCCGATTTCCGGCACCGGCACCTCTTCCATCCAGATGCCCGGTTCGGCCTTGGCCTTCACCAGCGCCTTCATCATGTTCGACATGCGTTTGTCCCTTGAATCTCTTGATCCGGAGTCGCTTTTCGATTCCGGCCTTTCAGGAAATGACCCCGAGTTCGCGCCCGACGGCGGCAAACGCTTCCACCGCGCGGTCGATGTCGGCGCTGGAATGCGCCGCCGACATCTGGGTGCGGATGCGCGCCTGGCCCTTCGGCACCACCGGGAAAGAAAAGCCGATGACGTAGATGCCGCGCTTCAGCATGCGCGCGGCCATCTCCTGCGCCAGGCTGGCATCGCCCAGCATCACCGGAATGATCGGATGGTCGGCGCCGGCCAGCGTGAAGCCGAGCTTGCCCATCTGCGACCGGAACCGCGCCGCATTGGCATAGAGGCGCTCGCGCAAGGCGTCGCCATTGCGGATCAGTTCGAACACCTTGATCGAAGCGCCGGCAATCGCCGGCATGAGCGTGTTGGAGAAGAGATAGGGTCGTGAGCGCTGGCGCAGCCAGTCGACCACTTGGCTCTTGCCCGAGGTGTAACCGCCGGAGGCGCCGCCGAGCGCCTTGCCGAGGGTCCCGGTGATGATGTCGACCCTGCCCTCGACGCCGCAATGCTCGGCCGAGCCGCGGCCGTTCTGGCCGACGAAGCCGACCGCATGGCTGTCGTCAACCATCACCATGGCGTCGTATTTCTCAGCGAGGTCGCAGACACCCCGAAGGTTAGCGATGATGCCATCCATCGAAAACACGCCATCGGTGGCGATCAGCCGGAAGCGACAGTCCTTGGCTTCCTTCAGGCGCGCCTCGAGATCGGCCATGTCGTTGTTGGCGTAGCGGAAGCGTTTGGCCTTCGACAGCCGCACGCCGTCGATGATCGAGGCGTGGTTCAGCGCATCGGAAATGATCGCGTCGTCCTCACCGAGCAACGTTTCGAACAGGCCGCCATTGGCGTCGAAGCAAGAGCCGTAGAGGATGGTGTCTTCCAGGCCGAGGAACGATGAAATCGTCGCCTCGAGCTGTTTGTGCTCCTCTTGCGTGCCGCAGATGAAGCGCACCGAGGCCATGCCGTAGCCATAGCGGTCGAGCGCCTGGCTGGCCGCCGCACGCAGGTCGGCGCTGTCGGCGAGGCCAAGATAGTTGTTGGCGCAGAAATTGAGCACCTTCTGCCCGCCGACCTCGATCTCGGCTGACTGGGTCGAAGAGATCACCCGTTCGGATTTGTAGAGGCCTGCCGATTTGAGCCCCGCGAGCTCGCTGTCGATGTGGGAGAGGAATGCTGCGGTCATGATCTAGCCTCGTTTGACGTGGGCCGACTGTCGTCTCGTCCGCGCGAAAAATCCATCGCAAAAACGACCGGATCGGTGGCAAGCGGCCCGATGTGGCCCCGATGTGGATTGTCATGCGGCCGCAGAAGCGGGGCCACGACAAATGCGGCAGGCCGACGACCGCTCAAATGTCGGTACAGCGCTAAACGAGCCGATAACCATTTCGCGATCTTTCCACGGCTCCCCCTTGCCGGCCGGCTGTCGATTTCCAGTCCTGTTAACGTTTGCAGTTCAATGGTGCTCATACAGGAATCCGTTGGCGAGAGGGCCGCCCCCGAAAATGTCGCAGCAGCCGGTGCAAACCGTTTCAGGCAAGCTCATATTGCTGATCAAGGCTGGCTATTGGCTGGCCCTGCTAATCATTGCGGCCATGGTGATAGCCTCCTTCATCCTGCTGCAGCAGATGATGGCAACCCAACAGCACAACCACACCTTGCTCGACATTGTCAGCACGCAAAAGACGCTGTCGCAGCGCATCGTCTTCCTTGCCAGTGCAACGGTTGCTGGTTCGCGCGACAAGCAGCCGGCGCTGGTCAGCGCGCTCAAGCAGGCAACGGCGGAGTTCGAGACGAACTACGATCTGCTGCTCGAGCAGACGGGAGCCGATCCGCAATCGCCGGCCAAGCTCGACTCGAAGTCGATCGAAAGTGTCCTTTTCGCCAAGCCCTTTCACCTCGATTATTTCTCGGTCGGGCTGATCGCCAATGGCGACCGCCTGATCTCGGCCTATGAATCGCGATTCACGGGCAATGGCGGCTACAAAGGTGGCGACGAGCGCGTCAATCTCGATGCTTCTGTCGCCAATGCGACCTTGTCGGGCTATGCCGCGCTTGGCCAGCGCATCAGCGCCGATGCCGATGAGCGCTCCGAGAAGCTGCTCGCCCTCCACCGCACATTGTTCTACGCCACCCTCGGCGTCATCATACTGGTGGCGCTCTTCATTTTCAGGCCGATGTCGAACGCCATCCTGCGCAAGACGCATGAACTGATCGACGCCCGCAATTCCATGGCCTTCATCGCGGTGCATGACGGCCTCACCGGCCTGCACAACCGCACGTTCCTGACCGACCATTTCGACACGCTGATCAAGGGCACGCACCGGCGCCGCGAGCGCCTTGCCGTCGTCCAGCTCGACCTCGACCGGTTCAAGCAGATCAACGATACGCTCGGCCACGCCGCCGGCGACTATGTGCTGGTCGTCACGGCGCAGCGCATGCGCGATTCCTGCCGGGCGTCGGATCTGTGCGTGCGGCTGGGCGGCGACGAGTTCGTCATGATTCTCGGCGGTGCCGGCGGCACCGAAGACATCAACATGCTGGCGCGGCGCATCCTGGCGCACATCAACGAGCCGATCGTCTTCCAGGGCACGACCATTCTACCAGGCGCCAGCGCCGGCATCGCCGTCTATCCGATCGACGCCGACAATGCCCAGGACCTGCTGGTCCACGCCGATCTGGCGCTCTACTCCGCCAAGAAGCTCGGCGGCGGCAACTTCTCCTTCTTCTCCGAAGAGTTGCGCCGCGAGCTCGACTATCGCAAGCAACTCGAGCACGACATCAAGGTCGCCATCGCGGAGCGGGCCTTCCAGGTCTATTTCCAGCCGCAGGTTTCGCTGACCAACGGCACGATCAGCGGCATCGAGGCGCTGGTGCGCTGGAACCATGCAGAGCGCGGCATGATCCCACCTGGCGAATTCATTCCGGTCGCCGAGAAATGCGGCTTCATGCCCGAGATCGGCCGCATCGTCATCACCAAGGCGATCAACGAGGCGGCCGAATGGAACCGCGCCGGGATTGCCTTCGGGCGGCTTGCCGTCAATGTTTCCGGTACCGAACTGCGCGAGCACGATTTCGATGCGTTTTTGTTCGAGACGCTGGAAAAGGCCGGGCTGCCGCCGCAGAAACTGTCGCTGGAAATCGTCGAATCCGTCATCCTCGACGACGAGAAGACGGGCATCGCCGCCAAGCTGCGCCATATCAGGGCAGCCGGCGTTCATCTCGAACTCGACGATTTCGGCACCGGCTATGCGTCGCTCAGCCATGTCAACCCGAACGAGATCGACCGGCTGAAGATCGATCGCCGCTTCGTCCAGAACATCCATGAGAATGGCGACAACTCGAAGATCGTGCGCGCCATCACCGAGCTGGCGCGTGGCCTTGGCATCTCGATCGTTGCCGAAGGTGCCGAAACCGAGGCCGAGCTCGATTCGCTGATGGCGATCGGCTGCGACCAGGTGCAGGGTTATTCCATCGCCTTCCCGATGCCGCACGACAAGGCGCTGGAATGGCTGACCGCCCGCATGCCGAAGAAAGCCAAGCTGACAGTGCTGCAGGGAAGCCTGGCGTAGGCTTGCCTTTTTGTTTGTGCATGTCGTTGTCCAAAATCGCTGCGCACTTTTGGGCGACATGCACCGGCTCGCCTTGACAAGCCGTTGTGGGGATGGCCGCCTGTCATGATTGCAACCGGATATTGCGGGTGATGACACCGTTTCGGTTTGTCCTGGCGGCACTGTTGATTTTTGCGGTCCCCGCCCATGGCGCCGATCGCACCATCTATCTTACCTTCGACGATGGCCCGCTGAACGGCACAAGCAACATCCTCGATGTGCTGGAAGCCGAGCAGGTTCCGGCGACCATGTTCATGGTCGGCATGCACGCGCAGGCGAGCGCCGGCAACAGGGCGCTCGTCCAACGCGCCAAGCAGCTTGCGCTGGTGACGCTCGGCAACCACAGCTACAGCCACGCCAACAACCGCTACCAGCATTTTTACGCCGACACCGAAGGCGTCGTCGCCGACATGATGCGGGCAAACGCGGTGCTTGGCTTGAAGCCGATGGTGCATGCGCGGCTGCCGGGACGCGACGTGTTCAGGCTGCCCTCTATGTCGAAGAACGACACCTCGCTTGGCCTCGCCCAGGAGGGGCATGAAGAGCCCGACTACGAGTTTGTCGCGGCCTCAGGCTTCTATCTCTACGGCTGGGACCACGAATGGGTGCACAAGGACAACGGCGAACCGGTGCAGAGCGTCGACCATCTGGTCAGCGAGATCGACCACCTCTTCGGCTATGGCCGCTTCGTCAAGCCCGGCAAGCTGATCCTGTTGATGCATGACGAGATGTTCCAGGACCGCTTCGACGGCAAGACGAAGCTGACCAATTTGATCACCGCGCTGAAGCTGCGCCATTACACCTTTGGGACAATCCAGGGCTACGACGACTGAACCGATGATCGGGGGTGCGCGCTCCCCTATCCTCCCACATTGCCCCGCAACGCCGCCAGCACCTGCGCGAACTCCGCCAGCCGCTCGTCGGACAACCCCACCCGCAGCCGCTTGTCAAAGGAAAGCGCTGCTTTGCGCAATGTCTCGAACATTGCTTCTCCGGCCCCGGTCAATTCGACCAGATGAACGCGACGGTTGACGGGATCGCGGCGGCGCATCAGCAGGCCCTGTGCCTCCATCGCGTTGAGATGGTGGGTCAGCGTCGCCCCCTGGATGCCGATCATGCCGGCGAGTTCGCGCTGATTGGCAAGCCTGCTCGACTTGACCGACAGCAGGGTGAGCCAGACCGGCAACGTACCGCCGGCCTCGACCAAGGCGGCGTCGAAAGCCTGGGCAACCAGCTTGGCGGTTCGGCCGAGATTCATGCCAACTGGCGGGCGTTCGAAGGGTGTCATTGCAGGACACTAAACGGTGTTTTCCGCAGATGGAACTGGCTGTCTTTTATACATTGACATCTAATCATTCGATATCTAACTCTATGTGCAATGGCGGGCGCGAGAGGAGATCCGGTCATGCAGTATGTCTACATCGTCATTATCGGCCTTCATGTCATGGCCGGTGTTTTCTGGGCAGGCACCACGATCACGCTGGCGCGCGATCCCGATATCCGGGCCGAACGCTTCATCCAGCCGCAGATGGGCGCGGCCGGCATGGTTTTCCTGACCGGAGCGCTGCTCTGGTATTTCTTCCACGGCGCCTATTTCGGTTCGATGGAAATGGTGCTCGCGCTTGGCATCCTGGCCGCTTTCGCCGCCGCCGGCGTGCTCGGCGCCATGGTCAGGGCGCCGAGCAGACGACTTGCCGATGCGAATGCGGAAACCGAAACGCAACTGCGCGCCAGAATGGCGACGGGCGAGCGCATTGCCGCCTGGTTGCTGGTCGTGACGGTGCTGTGCATGGCTGTCGCGAGAATGGTCTGAGACGCCGCACCTCCTCACAGAATCGTACGTTGTCTGGCGACGAGCCAATGACGTGCGGGCGCGCGGCCAGATCGAAGTACACGGGCTCTCGTACGCAGGTCCGACCGCGCGCCACCGATCCTCGCGATACCTAATTTCAGATCCGCAAGCCGAACCTGATGCCGTCATAGATGGCGGCATGGATGTTGCGCGAGGCGACCGCGTCGCCAATGCGGAACATCACGAAGCCGCCTTGCGGATTACGGGCCGGAAAGATGTCGCCACCGCTCACCAGACGCTCGTAATCCACCGCGCCGCCATTCTTCGACAGCGGCTTCAGCGAGAGATAGAGATCGTCGAGCGGCAGCGTGCCGTGCTCGACCACCACCTGGTCGACCCGCCGCTCACCGCGCCAGCTGTCGGCGAAATCCGAGGCCAGTTCGGCGATCAGCTGGTTGCCTTCGCGCCGCACCGAACGCAGCCGTGTGTTGATGGTGATGGTGACGCCCTTTTCCTGGAAGGCGCGCATGTATGGCACGTGATTCATGCCGCCCATTTCCGGGGCAAAGAAGCGCTCCGGCGAGACAAGTTCTAGTTTCGAGCCGGCATTGGCGATCAGCTCGGCCGCGCCCATGCCCTGATGGCCGCCATTGTCGTCATAGAGCAGCACGTTTTCGGCCGGCTTGACGCTGCCGGCCATGATGTCCCAGCTTGAGGTGACAAGGTTGTCGCCCGCCGTCAACGGCGGGTTTTGCGGCAGACCGCCGGTGGCGACCACCACCACGTCGGGTGACAGCGCCAGAACGTCGTCCTTCTCCGCCCAGGTGTCGTAGCGGATCTCGACGCCGAGCCGGTCGAGTTCGGCCAGCCGCCAGTCGATGATGCCGATCAATTCCTTGCGGCGCGGGTTCTGCGTCGCCAGCCGAATTTGGCCGCCGGCCTGGCTCGACGCTTCAAGCACCGTCACCTGGTGGCCGCGCTCGGCCGCGACCCGCGCCGTTTCCAGGCCACCGGCGCCGGCACCGACGACGACGATTTTCTGCTTCGGTCCTTCTGTCTTGACGATGATGTGCGGAATATCGGCCTCGCGGCCGGTCGCCGCATTGTGGACGCACAGCGCTTCGCCGCCTTCATAGATGCGGTCGAGACAATAGGTGGCGCCCACACATGGGCGTATCTCGTGCTCGCGGCCCTCCATCACCTTTTTCATGATGTGCGGATCGGCGATATGGGCGCGGGTCATGCCGACCATGTCGAGCTTGCCGGTGGCGATGGCGTGCCGTGCGGTGGCGACGTCGGAAATGCGCGCCGCATGGAAGGTCGGGAATTTTGTCGCCGCCCTCACCTCACCGGCGAAATCGAGATGCGGAGACGAGCGCATGCCGGCCACCGGGATGACCTTGGTCAGCGCCGCGTCACTCTCGATCGAGCCGCGGATGATGTTGAGGAAATCAACCTTGCCGGAGTCGGCCAGCCGCTTTGCGATCTCGACGCCTTCCGCCTTCGACAGGCCTTTTTCGAAATCTTCGTCGGCAACCATGCGAATGCCGACGACGAATTTGTCACCGACCGCCGACCGCACGGCGTCGAGAACCATGTTGGTGAAGCGCAGGCGGTTGTCGAGCGAGCCGCCGAACTCGTCGTCGCGATGGTTGGTGGCCGGCGACCAGAAGCCGTCGATCAGGTGGCCGTAGGCTTCGAACTCGATCCCATCGAGGCCTGCGGCCTGGCAGCGCTGCGCGGCCGAAGCATAGTCGGCAACGATGCGCTCGATGTCCCAGTCCTCGATGGTCTTGGGAAAAGCACGATGCGCTGGCTCGCGCACCGGCGAGGCCGAGAGCACCGGCAGCCAGTCGGCCTTGTTCCAGCCGGTGCGGCGGCCGAGATGGGTGATCTGGATCATCACCTTGCAGTCGTGCTCGTGACAGGCGTCAGTGAGCTCGGCCAGCCACGGCACGATCTTATCGTCATAGACATGCAAATTGCCAAAGGCGGCCGGACTGTCGCGCGAGACGATCGCCGATCCGGCGGTCATGGTCAGCGCCATACCGCCCTTGGCCTTCTCGGCATGGTAGAGCCGATAGCGCTCTTTCGGCATGCCGTCCTCGGAATAGGCCGGCTCGTGGCTGGTCGACATGACCCGATTCTTCAGCGTCAGATGTTTGAGCTGGTAGGGCTGGAGAAGCGGATCGTTACTCGTCATCGTCTTCCTGCTTTTTCAAATTGTGCTAATGAGCGGCAAATCCAAGGACAACCGCGATGATCGATACCAAAACCCTCACCCAGCTCGGCGCCCACGTCGAGACGCCACAGAGCCCCGAACAAGCGGTCCTGGAGACCGTGCCGTACACACGCGGCGACGGGCCGCCGGCGATCGTGCGCTTCACCTGCCCGGAATTCACCTCGCTGTGCCCGGTGACCGGGCAGCCGGATTTCGCCCATATCGTCATCGACTACGCACCCGATACGCTGCTGGTGGAATCGAAGTCGCTCAAGCTGTTCATGACTTCGTTCCGCAACCACGGCGCCTTTCATGAGGACTGCACGGTGATGATCGGCCGCCGCATTGTGGCGGCAACCAAGCCGCTCTGGTTGCGCATAGGCGGCTATTGGTATCCGCGTGGCGGCATTCCGATCGACGTGTTCTGGCAGACAGGCGCGCCACCGGAAGGCAGTTGGCTGCCTGACACCGGGGTGGCGCCCTATCGCGGGCGCGGCTAGCTCGGCCATCATTCGCACTGATATTGGCTGAGTGCCCATTCGCCGGTCACCGACAATAGGTCCGTGATCTTCCAGTCGCCGTCGACCTTCTTGAATTTCCATTCCAGCCGGTGCGGGTTGCCCGACACGACGAAGGCGACGATGACCTTGGCCTGGTCGCCGTTGATCGCCTCGAGCGTCTTCAGGCTCTTGTCGATCTCGGCCTTGTCAAAATCCGCATTGTCGAGCGCCATGTTGGGGTCGAGGCACTCGCCCTGCCCGGACTTGCGCAAGGCGTCGCTCTTGTCGAGCACGGCTTTCGCCGGATCGATGAAATGGCTGCGCTCTGACGGATCGATCTCCAGCCCGACCTGATCGTAAAACGGCCGCACCACCGCCGTCGGCGAACCCGGCTGGATCGGTGCGGCCGGTGCGGCTTCGGCTGGCGACCATCCAACCGGCGGCGTTGCCGGTTCCACCCCGGCTCCGGGCGCATTTGCAGGGGGCGCCCCGCTGTCGCCCGGCGCAGCGTCGGCCGGGGCGTTTGCCGGCGGCGCACCCAACAGACCTTGGGCGTCGGCACCGCTCAGACCCACCGCCAGCAGGCACATGGTCGACAGTGCCAGGAACAAGCGACGGGCCATCGCATCACTCCGGTGTCTGGCCGGCCATGCATTCCAGCGCGCTGAGCTTCCAGTCGCTGGTCTTGGAGGCGATGTCCGATATCTTCCATTTGCCGTCGATCTTCTTGAGCGACCAGACCATTTCACGTTTGGAATCGTCGCCTTCCGAAAACAGGCTGAAGGACGCTGTAACCTCTGCGTTGTCGCCATCCAGCTTCTCAGACAGTTTCAGCGTTTTCGAGACGGTCTTCTGATCGAAATCCTGGGCGTCGAGACCAGGATCGAAGTCGATGCAGGCAACCTGGTCCGGGTTCTTTTTCGTTGCCTGGTCGTTCAGGTCGAACAGTTTCGTCACCGGCTCGGTGAATCGATCCCGATATTGTTCGTCGGCCTCGAACTTGACCGCCGGAACATAGAAGAACTTCACGGCGTTGGACGCCGGCCCGGCGACGGCGGCCGCCGGCAAGACTATCGAAAGGGCGGCAGCGAGCACTGTCAGTCTCATGCAGAATCTCCGGCTTTTGATGGCTTGAGCCCATCAGTACCACGTATCCTGCATATCGGCTTTTTTGCGGCTCATGAAGTCCTGCAGCGCCAGCCCAAGGCGCGCCACCTGACGTTCTGGAAGTTCGCAAAAGCACTTCCGCGGTTAACTGCCGACGACACCAGCCAGCTACAATTGCCACAAACATCACGGATCCTCAGCCTCCGAAAGCCGCGACAGGCCCCTTGAGCCGGGAGCGCTCAGGTTTGACACCAAGCCCTGGCATCTGCGGGACGCGTATATGCCCGTTTTCGATAACGACGGGATTTACGGGGTCGATATGCCCTTCGATGTATTCCTGTGCGATCCAGGCGCCCTCGAAACGTCTCGGCTCGACGGTAGCTGCGAGATGCACGCATGCCGCGGCGATGACGTCCCCGCCCCAGGCATCGTCGCAGCTGTGCGGAAGAGATCGTATCGCACACAGGTCGCGGACCGTGACCATCTTGGTGAGGCCGCCAAGGCGGGTGACCTTCAATCCGAATCCGTCCGCGATATCTGAAGAAACTGCCCGTAGGACGGCATTCAAATCCTCGGCACTCTCATCGAGGTAGACCGGATGGGTAACGCGTCCCTTGAGGCTCGCAACTTCCTCCATGGTGTTGCAAGGTTGTTCGAACACAAACGGGATTGTCGGGCAAAGCCGGTCGATGTGCAGCGCCGCCGCGGCGGTGAGGCCACGATTGGCGTCGACGGCTATCCGGGCCGTGAAGCCAACCGCTTCCCATACCTTGTGCACGGTGGCGACGTCTTGCTCGAGATCCCGTCCGCCTATCTTGATCTGAAGGCGTGGGTAACCGGCCTTGACCTTGTCGACGGCAATGCGCGCCGTCTCGTCCGGTGCACCGACAATGGTCGAGTAGTAGGACGGCACACGATCGGTGAGCGCACCGCCCAGAAGTGTTGAAACCGGGACGCCCAGCCGCTGGCCGGCGAGGTCGAGGAGAGCTATATCCAGGGCCGCCTTGGCATAGTTGTGACCGTTCAACCGCTCGTCCATTCTTTTCGCCAGGCGGCGCATGGACGTAGTGTCCTCGCCGACGAGTCCAGGCGCTATTTCGGCAATTGCCGCTCTCGCACCCAGAGCATGTTGGGGCTGATAAACAGGGCCGACCGGGCAAGTCTCACCCCAGCCTGACAGCCCGTCCTCGGTGGTCACTTCAACGAGCGTGCTGTCCAGATCCTGCACGGTATCGCTGGCCATCCGGTAGGCACCGCCTTTGACAGGCAGATGCACCTGATAGACTTTGATCGACTCGATACGCATACGGACCTTAGCCCCCTTCGAGCCAAGCGATTCTGGCCATCTCGCCATTCCAGTGCATGACGGCGCTCTCGGTCACAAACTTGGGCCGACTGCCGTGCTCAAGCCCGCACATTGTGCTTGCGCTTCATGTAGTCCTTGGCGGTCTCGACCGCCACCGCGGCGTCGCGGCAATAGGCGTCGGCGCCGACGGCCTTGCCGAATTCCTCGTTCAGCGGCGCGCCGCCGACCAGCACGACATAGTCGTCGCGGATGCCCTTTTCCTTCATCGTGTCGATGACGACCTTCATGTAGGGCATGGTCGTGGTCAGCAGGGCCGACATGCCGATGATGTCGGGCTGATGCTGCTCGATCGCATCGAGATACTTCTCGACCGCATTGTTGATGCCGAGGTCGATGACGTCGAAGCCGGCGCCCTCCATCATCATGCCGACGAGGTTCTTGCCGATGTCGTGGATGTCGCCCTTGACGGTGCCGATGACCATCTTGCCCTGCTTGGGCGCGCCGGTGGCGGCGAGCAGCGGACGCAGGATGAACATGCCGGCCTTCATCGCGTTGGCCGACAGCAGCACTTCCGGCACGAACAGGATGCCGTCGCGAAAATCCTCGCCGACGATGCGCATGCCTTCGACCAGCGCCTCGGTCAGCACCTTGTAGGGCACCCAGCCGCGCTCGAGCAGGATGTTGGTGCCTTCCTCGATCTCTTCCTTCAGCCCGTCATAGAGATCGTCGTGCATCTGCTGCACCAACTCGTCGTCGGAAAGTTCGGAAAGGATGATCTCGTCGTCGGACATTTTGCTGCCTGCGCGAATTGCTGCCAGTGTTTCACGGGCCGCCGGCACCTTTTGTGATGGGCGCCGGCAGCGTTTTCTTGCAAGTCTCGGGAATTATATCAGGCGTCGAGCCAGACGCTCTGGAAGTCCATCTCGTAGGTCTGGTGCATTCCGTAGTTCTTTACCTTCTTGTTCATGTGGCAGTAGAGCTTCTGCCAGAAGGGCTGGATGATGACGCCGGAATCCTGGAGGATCTGCTCGACGTCCTTCATCACCTCCTTGCGCTTGGCGGGATCGGCCAGCGAAAGCGCCTGCTTGAGCTTGGCGTCGAAATCCGGGTTGGCATAGGCGGTTTCGTTCCAGGCCTCGCCCGAGCGATAGCCGAGCGCCAGCACCTGGACGCCAAGCGGGCGCATGTACCAAATCGTCATGGAATAGGGATACTTCGTCCAGTCGTTCCAGAAGGTCGAACCCGGCAGCACCGTGCGCTTGACCTTGATGCCGGCATCGCGCAACTGGCCGGCGATCGCATCGCCGGTGTTCTTCTGCCATTCGTCCTCGACAGTGATGAGTTCATGCTCGAAGTCGGCCTGACCGGCATCCGCCATCAGCTTCTTGGCGGCGGCAGCATCGCGCGTCTTCTTGGGCAGCGGATAGTATTCGGGATGGATCGGGGCGACGTGGTGGTTCTCGCCGACCGTTCCGAGCCCGGCGTAGCCGAGTTGCATGACGGCATTGTTGTCAACGGCCATCTGCAGCGCATTGCGCACCCGCTGGTCGTCATAGGGCTTGTGGGTGATGTTGGTGCGGGCAACCAGCGTCGTCGCCGTCGCCACCTCCGATTTCACCAGATCCATCTTATCCAAGGCGTCGATGAAGTCGGCCGGCGTTTCGAAATCGAGGTCGATCTCGCCAGAATCGAAGGCATTCAGCGTGGCGTTGAAGTCGGTGCCGTAGTCGATGAACTCGACACCGTCGAGCGGCGTTTCGCCACCCCACCACTTGCCGTTCTCGCGACGCTTGACGACCGCCTTCGTACCCACTGCATAGGACACCAGTTCGAAAGGCCCGGTACCGATTGGCTTCTTGATCGGGTCGGCGCCATCCTTGTCGAAGTCGCGATGCACGACCAGAGCCGGATAGTCGGTGAAGCCCGGTATGATCGCGATGTCGGGTTCGGACAGCTTCAGCTTGACCGTCTGGTCGTCGACTTTGGTGATGGCGCCATCCTTGGCCTTGCCGGTCTTTGTGTCGATCAGCGCGCCGACGCGTGCCGCCATGGAGTTGCCGGAAGCACCCTTCTCGCACCAGCGGTTCAGATTGGAGACCACGTCATCGGCGTTGAAAGCATCGCCATTGTTCCAGGTGACGCCTTTGCGCAGATGCAGTGTGTATTCGGTGGCGTCGTCATTGACGTCCCAGCTTTCGAGCAGGACCGGCTCGAAAGTGAACTGGTGCGTGTAGCGGACCAGCGGCTCAAGCCAGGTCCGGGTGACGTTTGCCATTTCCGTCCAGTCATAAGTGCGCGGATCCTTCTGTGCCTTGACCGACATTGCGACACGCAGCGTTCCGCCCTTTTTCGGTTCATCGGCCAGGGCTTTTGTTGGCGCAGCGAGGCCAATCATGCCATAGGCGAAAGCCGTCGAGGCGCCGAAGGCGCTTGCCAGCGCCAGGAATTCGCGCCGGTCCATCCGGCCCGCGCGCGTCTCTTTCGCCATTGTCTCGATAGCACTTGGAACGCGGTCGCCATTGCTTCTGAAGAGCGTCATGTTTTCCTCCCTTGGTGGTTCCGTCAGGTCTTCGCCTGTCTTATCAACTAACGCTGTCCGGCAGTTTTTCCTCACGCCGCGCGATCAAATCCTTGAGACCCTCGGCGATGCCCTCGTCGAGCTTCGGCTCCTCATAATCGGCCAGCATGTTGCGCGCTTTCTCGCGACCGCGCGTGTCGTGGTCCTTTGCGCCTTCGGCCTTCCACTGCTCGTACGAATTGAAGTCCATGATGCTGGGCATGAAGAAGGCGGACTCGAAATGTTCGAGCGTGTGCTGGGTACCGAGAAAATGGCCCTGCGGGCCTACCTCGCGGATCGCCGCCATCGCTTCCTTGAAATCGTCGAACGGCAGCCCGCCGGCATATTTGTACCAGCCGATGAGCTGTTCGCAGTCCGTCGCGAATTTCGAATAGCCGCAGGTCAGGCCGGCCTCGAGCCATCCGGCGGAGTGCCAGATGTAGTTTGCGCCAGAGAGTATGGCGGCATGCATCAGCATGTTAGACTCGTAGCCGGCCTGGGCGTCGTTGAGCTTCGACCCGACATGGAAGCCGGACGTGCGCCATGGCAGCCGGTATTTCCGCGCCAGCGCTCCCATGAGATACATCATCTGCGCGGCCTCCGGCGTGCCGCCCATGGGGGCGCCGGTCTTCATGTCCACAGTGACCATGAACTGTCCGTAGATCTGCGGCGAACCCGGGCGCAGCAGTTGCGTGAAGGCGACACCGGCCAGCGCTTCCGCATTGACCTGCGCGACCGCGCCGACTGCGGAAGCCGACGTCGAGGCGCCGCACAACGCGAAGGGCGCCAGGATCAGCGGCTGGTTGCTCCGCGCATACACCTTCATCGCATCCAGCATGGTGGCGTCCCACACCAGCGGCGAGTTGCAGTTGGTGATCGACACCAGGACCGGGTTGTCGCGGACGAACTCCTCGCCGAACACGATGCCTGCCATCGCCATCGTGTCTTCCGCTCGCTCCTTCGAGGTGACGATGCCCATGAACGGCTTATCGGAATACTTCAGCGCCGAATGGATGATATGGAGGTGACGCTTCGGGACCGCGATTTCCATTGGCTCGCAGATGACCGAGCTCGACGAGTGCAGCGCCGGCGCCATATAGGCGAGCTTGTGGAAATTGTTGAGGTCGGCGAGCGAGCCGTAGCGCCGGTTATTGTCAAGGTCGCGCACGTAGGGTGCGCCATACATCGGCACGAAGATAGAGTTCTTGCCGCCGACGCGGACGGTACGATCGGGGTTGCGGGCATTGAGGGTGAATTCCGGCGGGACCTTCGAGACCAACTCCATCAAGAGCGCACGGTCGATGCGAACGCGCGTCTCGGAGACATCGGCTCCTGCGGCCTTCCACAGGGCGATCGCCTCGTCGTCGCGGAACTCGCAGCCCACCTCTTCGAGGATCAAGAGCGATTCCTGGTGGATCAACTCCACCGCCTCGTCAGGGACCATCTGATAGGCGGGAATCTGGCGCACCAGCGTCGGGAACGAGACTATGGGCGCGCCCCGTATCGCCTTGCGCCCCAGGCGGCCGCCGCTTCTGCGATTTGCGTGTTCGGTCACTGCAACGGCCGGTGCATTCATGGCAACTCATCCTCCAACTGCCCATCAACTTAGCGAGACGAAATGTAGCTGTGACGCTGGAAAATCCTGATCTCTTGTATAAACTCTCCTTATGCGAAGCCTACGCCATCTCCTGCCCTCCGCCGGCAGCCTGATCGTCTTCGAGGCGGCCGGCCGGCTGTCGAGCTTCACCGCCGCCGGGCGCGAGCTCGGCATGACGCAAGCGGCTGTGTCCTACGCCGTGCGCGGGCTGGAAGAACAGCTCGGAGCCCAGCTATTCCAGCGCCGCCACCGCCAAGTCGTCCTCACCGAGGCCGGCGAGCGCTTCCACGCCGACGTCTCGCTCGGGCTGTCGCATATCCGCAAGTCGGCGGAAGATCTGCGCCTGCAGGCGACCGGCGGCCATGTGACGCTGGCCGCCTCGACCGCATTCGGCTCGTTCTGGATGATGCCGCGCCTGCAGCAATTCCGCGACGAACTGCCGGGCGTTGATCTGCGCATCCAGACCGCCGACCGCGATCTCGACATCATCGCCGAAGGCATCCCGCTCGGCGTGCGCGGCGGCGTGCCGCGCGACTGGCCAGATTATCATTCGCTGTCGCTTGCCGACGAGGAGATCTTCCCGGTGGCGGGCCCCAGTTATCTGGCGAAGTTTGGGTTGCCGGAGACCGTCGCTGAACTTGCCATGCACCGGCTCATCCATCTCGAGGAGCCCTACCGCGAGGCGCCGAACTGGGACGAATGGTTCGCGGCAGCCGGAACCAGCCTCCGTAATGCCGAGCGCGGGTTGCGCATCAATGACTATGCCTTGGTGATTCAGGCGGTCATGGAGGGACAAGGCATCTCGCTCGGCTGGCGGCATCTCGTCGAGCGCCTCGTGGCATCAGGACTGTTGGTGCCGGTGACGGATCATGTGCTGAGGACCGGCATCGGATTCTACGTCATCTGGCCAAAGAACCGCGAGCTCAGCGACAATGCGCGGAAGGTGAGGGATTGGCTGGTGGCGCAAGCGTAATCCATGCCGCGAACTGATCCACCGCTTTCGCGACTATGCCTCTCCCGCAAGCCCCGAATCCGCCTATAGTGCCGCCATGCCCATCCGCCAGCTTTCCGAAACGATGATCAACCAGATCGCCGCAGGCGAAGTCATCGAGCGTCCGGCAAGCGTGGTCAAGGAACTGGTCGAGAATGCGCTCGACGCCGGTGCTTCACGCGTCGAGATCGTCACATCAGGCGGCGGACTGAACCTGATCCGCGTCACCGATGACGGCTCAGGTATCCCCGAACCGGAACTGTCGCTGGCGATTGCGCGTCACTGCACCTCCAAGCTCACCGAGGATATCAACGACATCCGCTCGCTCGGCTTCCGCGGCGAAGCGCTGCCGTCGATCGGCTCGGTGTCGCGGCTGTCGATCCGTTCGCGTACGGCCGCCGGCGACAGTGCCGCCGAGATCGGCATCGAGGGCGGCCGCGTCTTGCCCGTCAGACCGGCGGCGGCCAATCGCGGCACCACGGTGGAGGTGCGCGACCTGTTCTTCGCCACGCCGGCCCGACTGAAATTCATGAAGGGCGAGCGCGCCGAGAGTTCGGCGACCAGCGATGTGATCAAGCGCATCGCCATCGCTTTCCCCGCCGTGCGCTTCACGCTGGCCGGTTCCGACCGCTCAACGCTGGAACTGCCGGCGACGGACGACAGTGCGGCAGGCAGCCTGCGTCGCGTCGCCCAGGTGATGGGTGCCGATTTTCCCGACAATTCCATTGCCATCGAGGCGATGCGCGAAGGCGTGCACCTGACCGGTCACGTGTCGATCCCCTCCTTCACCCGCGCCAACGCGCTGCAACAATATGCCTATGTCAACGGCAGGCCGGTGCGCGACAAGCTGATCGCCGGCGCCATTCGCGGGGCCTTCGCCGACGTTTTGCCGCGCGACCGCCATGCGGTGACGGTGCTGTTCCTGTCGCTCGATCCGGCCATCGTCGACGTCAATGTCCATCCGGCCAAGGCCGATGTCCGCTTCCGCGATCCCGGCCTCGTGCGCGGGCTGATCGTCGGCGCCATCCGCCAGGCGCTGGCCGATTCCGGCATCCGCGCCGCCACCACGGGTGCGGCCGGCATGATGGCGGCCTTCCGGCCCGGTGCTGCATCTTACGGCCACGGCGGCCCGGCAAACGGTCACCGCAGCTACGACGCGGCCTACCGCGCGTCAGGTCCGTCCGGCTTCGATCCGGCCCGGTCGCCGCAGCGGCCGTTCGACATGGGTTTCGAGGGCGCGGGCTTCGAGCATCGTGGTTTGCGTGAGAACGAGCAGGCGGCGTTCGATGCCGGCCCGCTTGCCAGCGCCGATGTGCGTGCCGGGCAGGATGAGGCGGCCGAGACGCTGCTTGGCGCGGTGCTGGGCGCTGCGCGCGCCCAGGTGCATGAGAACTACATCGTCGCGCAGACCAAGGATTCGCTCGTCATCGTCGACCAGCATGCGGCGCATGAGCGCCTGGTCTACGAAGCGCTGAAGAATGCGCTGCATTCGCGCCCCGTGCCCTCGCAGATGCTGCTTCTGCCTGAGATCATCGACCTGCCGGAAGAGGATGCAGAACGGCTTGCGCTGCATTCGGAAACACTGGCCCGCTTCGGCCTCGGCATCGAGCGCTTCGGCCCGGGCGCCGTCGCAGTGCGGGAGACGCCATCGATGCTCGGCGAAACGAATGTCCAGCAACTGGTGCGTGACCTCGCCGACGAGATCGCCGACAACGACACGGTCGACACGCTGAAGGAACGGCTGGACAAGATCGCCGCGACCATGGCCTGCCACGGCTCGGTGCGTTCCGGCCGCCTGCTCAAGGCCGAAGAGATGAATGCATTGTTGCGGCAGATGGAGGCGACGCCCGGCTCCGGCACCTGCAACCACGGCCGCCCGACCTATATCGAGCTCAAGCTGGCGGATATCGAAAGGCTGTTCGGACGGCGCTAGGCGTGTCCTGGTTGTCCAACCGCCCACTGCAAGGCTGGGTACGCTGCGTCATTTCCTTTGCTGATACTTCCCAGTCGCACGGTTGAAGACGTAGTCCGTGGTGTGGCCGGCGCCACCGCCGCGAAAATTCACGGAAATGATGTCCTTGCCACGCTCCACCCCTTTCTCGACGTTCATATAGATGGACGTCATCAGCATGCCCGCATCGCAATCATCTTCATCGAAGGGGATTTTCTGCACGACCTTGCCGCTGTTCTTTTTGATGACCAGCATTTTCGTCATGCAAATGCCAGAGCTGGTATTCACGTAAACGCCGGAAAATCTGGCGGCGGCGGTCTCAGCCCAGAACGGAATCTCAACGGTCCCGTCGATCTTTGCCTCGCCCGTATCGTCCAGGCTGGCGACTTTCCTGAGGACAACCGGATATGCGTCCGCGCCCTTGCTCCAGGTCCCTGTTGCGCCGCTTTTGCCGACGTTGAGAGAAAACGGGCATCCGGTGATGTCGACGGGCGTTTTCTTCCCTATGGCCAGCACCCGCTCGAATTCCTTGTCGTCCGCAATCTCGCAAAGGGAGACGCTGGTGCCACTGATCTTGCCGTACACCGCTATCGGGATTTGCTTGGCGTCGTAGAAATAGTTCCCCTCGACCGTAATCCCGCTGCCGAAACTGTCATACCTCTGCAACGACAGATGGACTGGTTTGGCCCCGATCGACCCTTCGTAATTTTCGACCTGATACCAACCCGCGAAGGCTTCCCCGGTCAGCAGCAAAACGCAAAAGAGTGTCGATATGAAGAGTTTTCCCATTCCGTCCCCCAGCGAATGCAGCTCACCATAGCTGTCCTTGCCCTGGGTGTCTGTATGCGGGCGAAGGCGGTTCTCGCTTTGAGTCCGCAAACAGCTCCAGCCTTTTGTTTTACCTCTTCAAATTCACCACTATGACGCCGCCCAGCGCCAGCGCGCCGCCGAGGATGCCTAGCAGTGTCGGCACTTCGCCCAGCCAGAAGAAGCCGATCAGGGCAGACATGGGCGAAACAAGGTAGAGGAAGTTCGAGGCACGTGCCGCAGGCAGGCGCGACAGCGCGGTCGCCCAGGCGGCATAGGCGATCAGGCTGGGCACGATGCCGAGAAAGATCACAGCGCCGAGGCCGGCGGTGTTGGCAACCGCTGCCTGCGCAAAGCCGCTCGGCAGGAAGGGCGACAGGCAGAGCGCACCGAGCACCATGTTCGAAGCCGAAATGGTCAATGGATGGTGGCGGGCAAACAGCGGCTTCTGGACGATGGTGTTGACGGCCGAGCACAAGGCCGAACCAAGCACCAGGAGAGCGCCGGCATTGAAATGCAGGCCATGCCCGTCGGCCATGGCGATGACGCCAATGCCGGCGAAGGAAATCATCGTGCCGGCCCAGGCCATGCCCGAGAAGCGTTCGCCGAGCAGCGCCATTGCCATGATGGCGGTGAAGATCGGGCTGACATTAATGATGAAGCCGGCGGCACCGGCCGAGACGGTCAATTCGCCGAAATTGAGCATTACGGTGTAGAGCGCGACGAAGATGGCCCCGCCAAAGACCAGGCGCCACACTTCGTCCAGCCTGGGCAGCGCCGGGCGCTTGACGGCGAGGAAGATCGCCGCCGGCACGGCGGCAATGGCAAAGCGCAGCGCACCCAGTTCCAGCGGTCCGAAGGCCGCGAGACCGGCGCGGATCGCCGGAAAAGCAGAGGCCCAGCCAACCACAGTCAGCGCCACCGCGATGGCCGCCGTGGTGTCCATCCGCTGTGTCGAATTCAACGTGCCCGTCATCGCACTCATCTCACCACCCTCGTGTTCTTCGGTCTTGAAAGGCAGAAAACGCCTTTTCGAGCCGATTGACAAACGACCAAATCAAGGATCACCTGTGACTATGGATCACAGCTCAGACACAATGGTGCCGCTTGAAACGCTGCGCGCCTTCGACGCGGCGGCGCGGACAGGCAGCTTTTCGGCCGCGGCTGAAAAGCTCAATATCACCCACGGCGCGGTCAGCCGGCAGATCGCCAAGCTTGAGGACTGGCTGGGATTGAAAGTGTTCGATCGCGGTGCGCGCGGCGTTTCGCTGACGATCGAAGGCAACCGGCTGCATTTGCGTACAGCGGAAGCTTTCGCGCTGATTTCCAGCCATTCCGACCGTTGGGTCGAGCCGCGCGGCACCGCCGTGGTGCGGCTGACCTCGATCCCCTCGGTCAGCGGGCTGTGGCTGATGCCGCGCATGGCGGCGCTGGAGAACAATCCCTCCAAGCTGCGCATCGTGCTCGATGTCGACATCCGCCAGGCCGACCTTGCCGATGAGGGTATCGATCTCTCCATCCGCTGCGGCCGCGGCGGCATTCCGGGCCGTATCTCGGTGCAGCTTTTCGAGGAACATGTCTTCCCCATCGCCTCGCCGGAGCTTGCCCGCGAGATCGGCCGCGGCGACCCTGCCCGGCTACTCAAATTTCCGCTGATCAACGATTCCGACGCGTCGGCCTGGCGCGCCTGGTTTGCTGCGCAAGGCATGGACTACCGCCCGCGCCCGCAGGACCGCCGCTTCGAGGACTACAATCTTGTGCTCGACGCCACCGCCTATGGGCTCGGCATCGCGCTGGCGCGTCCACCGCTGACCGGGCATCAATTGAAGTCGGGCCGCATCACTCCCGTCGACGAACGCACCGCGCTCAATCCGGTGTCCTACTGGCTCGACCGGCCGATGGGACGGCCGCGTGCCGCCGCGGCGGAACTGGCGCGCCGTATCGCGGTGCAGGCCGGGCTGGCGCCGGAAAAGATCGAGGCGTTCATTGAAGCCGAGCGATAGGCCTTCCGCCCGGCATATCTCGAGAACCAGCCGATCCGAAATTCAGCGAAGCAACAACAGAACAAACCCAAGGATCACGGTTCCCAACAATCCGGCCATTGTCGAAACGAAGCCTATCTTCACCAGCAGGCGCTCGGGGTTCGGCGCCGCACCATGGGATTGATTCGCCGGCCTGTGCCGGCCCGTCGGCGTATTCAGGGCGGCAGCGCTGCGCGGGACCGGAGCCTGCGGCGGGATAAGCGACAGCAATGACAACCCCGCAACCCGGGAGGGGGCATTGTCATTGGCCGTTGCCGAAGGCGGCAAGACGGCTCGTTGCGTTTCGGGTTCAGGCGTTGCCTTTCTTGCCACGACCGTTGCCAACGCCGCTTCTTCCCCCGTCTTGAGCTGGGCAAGATAGGCCTCGACGATGCCAGCCGAGGCGATCTGCTGCGATTTGACGGCCATCGGCGCCGCCGGCAAAGCCAACAATGCCGGTGCTGCTTGTTGCGCAAGCATGGACGGCGCAGGCGGTTGGACCAGAGCCTTGACCAGTGCCGCCATGACTGGATCGGCCTTTGCCAACGGCACGGCTTGCGGCGTCATCGCTTCCCTGGATAAGGCGGCAAGGCGAGTGGAGGAAATGTCCATAGTGCCCCGACTTCAGCATTTTTCTCCCCAACAATAGGGGGTCAGCATTGTCTCAGGCTTGTCGCATGCTTGACCTCGCCGGGAATTTATGGCGATGAAATCCCCATGAACCTCGGCGTCCCTGCATGATGAACCGTTTCGAAGGCCCCGGCGGCAAGGAAGCCCGCATCCGCTACCTCGATGGCGACTTCCAGGTTACCAGCCCCGGCGCATTTGTGCGCTGCGCGGTAACAGGCGAAAGCATTCCGCTCGACGAGTTGAAATACTGGAGCGTTGCCAGGCAAGAGCCCTACATCAACGCCACCGCATCGCTGCGCCGCGAAATCGAGGCGCATCCGGAGCTGCGTAAGCGGGGCTAGTTGTTTTGACGCAATTCCGGACGGAAAACCGTTTCACACTTTTCTTGGAATTGCTTTAGCCCTTCAGCTTACGCTGGCGCCAGGCATCGAGCGTTTCGCCGATGATGCGCTCGGGAACATTGTCGAGCTCGAAAACCGTATCGATCTCCAGCACCTCGAGCCGATCGAGAAAGTCCTGTGAGGCGCCGTGGCGCAGCCGGGCGGCGTCCTTGGCCGTGGTGATGAGGCCTAGGCCTTCGGCGCGTGCGGTCGCCGCCAGTTCGGCAAGCTCGTCCTCGGCATAGAAATGATGGTCCGGAAACGGCCGCGTCAACGCCAGTTCGCCGCCGGCCTCGCGCACGGTGTCGAAGAATTTCTCGGGATGGCCGATACCGGCGAAGGCGAGGAACCGCTTGCCTGCAAGCCCTGCCTTACCGTTTGGCTCGGTGTGGGCCTCGAAGATCGGCCGGCCGGCGCGTGCCGCCTGGCGGACCACGGCGTCGGCCGCGGTGCCCTCGCCCATCTTCAACAGCCCGCTGGTGAAGACCAGTTGGTCGACGACCCTGGCGCGGAGCGGACCGCCCGGAATGACGCGGCCATTGCCGATCCCATAGCGCGCATCGACGACGACCAGCGCGTAGTCGATGTGGATGCGGGCGCTCTGGAATCCATCGTCCATGATCAGGAAATCGCAGCCATGCCGTTCCAGCAGCAGCCGGGCGCCGGCGGCGCGGTTCGGCGTCACCGCCACCGGCGCGTGTTCGGCGAGGAGCAGCGGCTCGTCGCCGACATGCTTGGCGCTGTCATGATGGGCATCGACAACATGCGGCTCGGCGAACGAGCCGCCATGACCGCGCGACAGGAAGCCCGGCTTGAGATGCATGCGCTTGGCCTGTTCGGCGAGCGCGATGGCCACCGGTGTCTTGCCGGTGCCGCCGACCGTAAAATTGCCGACGCACAGAACCGGTGCCTCGATCTTCTCGCGCTTGGCCCGCCGCATGCCGCGGCCGGCGACGGCCGCATAGATGGCCGATAGCGGCGACAGAGCCAGGACCCGCCAGTCCGGCTCTTCCCACCAGAATGGTGGTGCTTCGGAAGCCACGCTAGCGCCCGTTAGCGCCCTTCAGGCGCGACTTAACGACCAGCGGCTGGATGTAGGGCTCAAGCGATTTCAGCGTGCGCGCCAGCGCACCGCGCATCTCGTCGACGGTCGCCACGCCCGCCGCCATCATCTCGTGGCGCGCCACTTCGTTGGTCAGGAGGAAATTGACGGCGCCGGCCAGCATGTCGCGATCGCGCACCAGCTTGGCGCCGCCGCTGTCGAGCAGACGCTGGTAGGCCTCGCGAAAATTCTGCACATTGCGCCCGGCAAGAACCGCCGTGTCGAGCATGGCCGGCTCCAGCGGGTTCTGGCCACCCTCGGAGGTCAGCGAGCGGCCGACGAAAGCGATTTCCGTCAGCCTGAGATAGAGCCCCATCTCGCCGATCGTGTCGCCAAGCAATATGTCGGTATCGGCAGTGATCCTGTCGCCCTTGCTGCGCCGCGCGACCTTCAGGCCCATGCCGGAAATCTGTGCCGCCAGCGCCTCAGCGCGATCGGGGTGACGCGGAACGACGATCGTCAGAAGACCGTGGTGACGCTTGTGCAGTGTCGCGTGGACCTCGGCAGCGACCACCTCCTCGCCGTCATGGGTCGATATCGCCGCCCAGGTGGGGCGCGCGCCGATCTGCCGCCGCAGCGTCGCCAGCACCCGTTCGTCGACCGGCGGCGGCGACGTGTCGACCTTGAGGTTGCCCGACACCGTCACCGGCCGCGCGCCGAGCGCCAGAAACCGCTCGCCATCGACATCCGACTGCGCCACCACATGAGCCAGGTTCTCGAACAACGCCTCGGCGATGTTGGCCCGTTTTTTCCACGACTTGAACGAGCGGTCGGACAGCCTGCCATTGACCAGCACCTGCGGCACGCGGCGCGCACCAAGCTCGAGGATGGTCATCGGCCAGATCTCGGATTCAGCGATGATCGCCAGATCCGGCTGCCAGTGATCGAGGAACCGGCTGACCGCCGGCTTGAGGTCGAGCGGCACATATTGGTGGATGATGCGATCGCCGAGCCGCTCGTCGGCGACCTGCGCCGAGGTGACGGTGCCCGTCGTCAGTACGATGTTGACGCCATAGTCGAGAATGCTCTCGACCAGCGGCACGACGGCTATGGTCTCACCGACGCTCGCGGCATGGATCCAGATCACCGGCCCTTCGGGGCGCGCGCGGCCGGCGACGCCATAGCGCTCGCGGCGGCGGTAACGGTCTTCCTTGCCGCGCGAGGTGCGCCAGGCAACATAGGGTCCGACCAGCGGATAAGCGGCCGCACCCGCGAAACGGTATGCCGACAGCATGGCTCGCGCCCAGCGACCGCTCATCGCGGAGCATCCACGAGACGGTAGGCCTCGGCGGTCGCGGCATTGAGCGCGACGGTCACTTCCTGACGCTTGCGCTCCATTTCGGCTTCATCGGCGCCGGCCGCCACGAAGATCGGCGTGCCGATAACGATCGACGAGCGGCCGAACGGCAGGTTGATGGTGGTCTTGTCCCAGCTCTTCTCCAGCACCTTGCGGCGGCTGGTGGTGATGGCGACAGGCAGCAGTGGCCGACCGGAGAGCCGTGCCAGGAGAACGATACCAAGCCCTGCGTCTCGCGGCGTACCGTGCGGAATGTCTGCTATCATGGCGACGTTCTTGCCGGCACCGAGCGACTTTTTCAGGGCGATAAGTGCTTTTGCCCCGCCCTTGTCGAGGTGCCTGGCATTTTCTCGCCCACCCGAGCCGCGCACCGCTTCGATGCCGAATTTCTCCAGCATCAGCGCGTTGAGCTCGGCATCGGCGCTGCGTGACACCATGGCGACGAGCGGCTTGCGCTTGGGGTAGTAGGCTGGCGTCAGCAGATGCTGGCCGTGCCACAGGGCGATGATGCCAGGCTCGAACTCGGTATAGGCCCCGCCCGAAAACCGCGCCGATCCTTCGACGAGGCGATTGGTGAGGCGCACGAACCGGACGAACTGGGCGAACAGGCTGGCGATGGCGTTCTTGACGAATCGCGACTGCGCCAGCGGTTGGCGAATCTTGCGCCAGAAGGCCTTGGTCGTGCGGCTGCGTCCCCTGCCCGTGGGCGCGGCCTCGTTCGCTGGCCCTTTCGCCAGATCATGCTCCATCGAGGTCAACCGGTAGCCTTGTTGTCGGGGTCGAGCAGGCGATGCAGATGAACGACGAAATAACGCATGTGGGCATTGTCCACGCTGGCTTGCGCCTTGGCTTTCCACGCCGTGTGCGCGGATTGATAGTCCGGATAGATGCCGACGATGTCGAGCCCGTCGAGATCGCGGAAATCGGTGCCGCCAAGCTTCTTCAGTTCGCCACCGAACACCAGATGCAAAAGCTGTTTCTTTCCGTCTTCCGCGGCCATGTCGGTCCTTCACATATCGTGAGTTTGTGACAGGTCTAGACCAAAGCCGCCGACTTTGGAACCTTTAGAGCGAGATGAATTCACCTCGCTTAGGAAAACGCTTTCACGCATCCAGCCCGGCGATGACGCCGGCGAGCACGGCCAGCAATTCACCGCTGCCGGCGGCAAGCGCGCCGTGGCGGGTCACCTCGCCGGCATAGAGCGGAGCGCGGCCGTGCTGGTCGAGCAACTGGCCGCCGGCCTCGCGCAGGATGAGATCGGCCGCCGCAATGTCCCAGTCATGCGCGTTCGGTTTGACGAAAGTGGCATCCAGCGCGCCATTGGCAATCATGGCCAACCGATAGGCGAGCGAAGGGCTGTAGGGCGCCCGCTTCAGCCGCGCCTGCCATTCGGCCGGCATCAGGTCGGTCAACTGCTTCAGTCCGGAAATCTCGGCCGTATCCGCCAGCTTGCGCACCGCGATGCGTTTGCCGTTGCGGAAGGCGCCCTGGCCGGGCAGCGCCCAATAGGTCTCCTCCATCGCCGGGCATTCCAGCACGCCGGCCAGGGTGCGGCCTCGCTCGACAACGGCAACGCTGACGCACCAGGTGCGCAGGCCTTCCAGGAAACCGCGCGTGCCGTCGATCGGGTCGACGACGAAGGTGCGGCGTGCCGAAAGCCGAACCGGATCGTCGACTGTTTCTTCCGAAAGCCAGCCATAGTCCGGTCGCGCTGCCAGCAGCGTTTCGCGCAGATAGGCGTCGGCGGCATGGTCCGCCTCGCTGACCGGCGATGTGCCACCCTTCATCCAGACTTGCGGCTTGTTGCCGAAATAGCGCATGGCGATGACCCCCGCCTCGCGGGCGGCATCGCGCAGCAGCGGCAAGTCTTCGGTGGCCCCGGCAGTGGTCAGGTCATGCTCCGGCAAGGGTCATGCCTTCGATCAGGAGCGTCGGTGCCGCGGTGCCGAAATTGCGGTCGAGATCGCTCGCAGGCACCATGTTGAGGAACATGGTCTTCAGGTTCGAGGCGATTGTGACCTCGGCGACCGGATAGGCCAGTTCGCCATTCTCGATCCAGAAGCCGGACGCGCCACGGCTGTATTCGCCGGTGACCATGTCGACACCCTGGCCGAACACCTCGGTGACGTAAAAGCCGGTCTTGAGCGATTTGATCAGCTCTTCCGGCGACCGCTCGCCAGGCTCTATGGCGAGATTGGTGGAGGATGGCGTCACGGAAGAGCCGCCGCGCGCGCCGCGCCCATTGGTGGTCAGACCAAGCTCGCGCGCGGCCGATGTCGACAGGAACCAGTGGTTGAGCACGCCCTTCTCGACCATGAACAGCTTTTCGCCCTCAACGCCTTCGCCGTCGAACGGACGCGAGGCCTGGCCACGCCGCCGGAGCGGCTCGTCGGTGACGGTGATGGCGGACGCGGCCACCTGCTTGCCCATCATGTCGCGCAGGAACGACGTCTTGCGCGCCACCGAGGCGCCGTTGATGGCGCCGGCAAGATGGCCGGCGATGCCGCGCGCGACGCGCGGGTCGAACACCACGTCGATCGGCCCGGTCGCCGCCTTGCGCGCGCCAATGCGCCGCACGGCGCGCTCGCCGGCCTTGCGGCCGATGTCTTCGGGCGCGTCGAGGTCGGCAAAATGCTGGCGCGAGGAGAATTCATAGTCGCGCTCCATGCCGGTGCCCTCGCCGGCAATGACGCTGGCCGAGCGCGAGAAACGCGAGCCGATATAGTGGCCGAGGAAGCCGTGCGAGGTGGCCAGCACCAGGCCACCCAGCCCCGCACCGGCGCTGGCGCCGGCCGAATTGGTCACGCCCTTGACGGCAAGGGCGGCCGCTTCCGCCGCAAGTGCCGCCTCCTTCAACTGGTCGGCCGACACTTCGGTGGTATCGAACAGGTCGAGATCGCGCGTCTGTTTGGCGAGCAATGCCGGGTCGGCCAGCCCCTGATAGGGATCCCGGGGCGACACTTTCGCCATCGCCACGGCGCGTTCGGCCAGCACCTTCGGATCCGAGGCCGCCGTCGCCGAGACACTCGCCACCCGACCGCCGACGAAAACGCGCAACGCGACATCCTCGCTCTCGGACGATTCGGTGCCCTCGACCTTGCCGAGACGCACCGACACCCCGGTCGAGCGGCCGCGCACGGCCACCGCGTCGGCGGCATCGGCGCCGGCCTTCTTGGCAGCCTCGACCAGAGCCGCGACGCGGTCGGTCAATTTTGCTGCGTCTGATATATCGGTCATGCCTGAAATCCTGCTGGTGCGGCCGGCGTCTGGCCGTTGTCCACCCATCTATTGTTCCGGTCCGGCTTGTGCAATGGCATAGGCTTCAATCAAAATGCGGGACGACGGTTCAAATCGCGAACCCTGTGACGCAAAATCGGTCCCCAGCCTGCTCGGAGCATTTTCGATGACACCCTTCCATCTTGCCTTTCCGGTCCGTGATCTCGATGAAACCCGCGTTTTCTATGGCGAGGTGCTGGGCTGCGCGATCGGGCGTTCGTCAACCACCTGGGTAGACTTCGACCTGTTCGGCCACCAGATGTCGGCGCATCTGCGGCCGCAGGCCGCACAGGCTCCCAGTGACGGCAAGGTCGACGGCATCACCGTGCCGATCCCGCATTTCGGCGCCGTGCTTTTGATGGACGACTGGCAGCGCCTGGCGACGCGGCTGGAGGCGCGCGACGACATCGATTGGCTGGAACGGCCGATGGTCCGCTTCAAGGGCGAGCCCGGCGAACAGGCGACGCTGTTCATCCGCGACCCCTCTGGCAATGCCTTGGAATTCAAGGGTTTTCGTTCTCTGGAGCAGGTTTTCGCGCACTAAACCAGGACGCAGGCACCGATTGATCAGCGACCGAAACGATCCACTGCAAACGGTGCGACGCGCGCTGGATCGCCGCGTCCGCCGATCAGGTCGGCGACCAGCCGTGCCGTGATCGGGGCCAGCGTCAGGCCGAGATGGCCATGACCGAAAGCATGGATCACCCGGGAACTGCCGCGCGAAGGGCCGATGACCGGCCTGGAATCGGGCAGGGACGGCCGGAAGCCGAGCCATTCCGATGAAGGCGGGCCGAGCTTGGGGAAGAATTGCCTGACGCCACGATCGAGCAGCGCCAGCCGGCGCGGATTTGGCGACGCGGCAAGCCCGCCGAGTTCGACGGTGCCGGCGACCCGCAACCGGCCGGCCATCGGCGTCATGTAGAAACCGAGATCGACGGGGCAGACCGGCCGTGTCAGCAACGGAGAGTCGGTCTGGAATTCCAGGTGATAGCCGCGCTCGGTCTCGAGCGGGATCCTGTCGCCGGCCTGCGCGGCCAGCGCGCGCGACCGTGCACCGGCGGCAATCACCACCGTGCCCGCCTTGATGCTGAAGCCGGGGCCGCTGAGCCGGACAGCGCCGGTCTCGACCTGCAGCCCGGTGATCGTCGCTTGCCTCACCGAGGCGCCACGGCCGGCCGCAGCACCGAGCAGTCGCCGCATCACCGTTGCCGGATCGGTCACATTGATCGAGTCCGGAAAATACAAGCCATGCGTTGCAGTCGCCGGCAGGCCCGGCTCAAGTGCCGCCACCTCTTGCGGCGTCATGATCTCCTGATGAATGCCGAACCCGGCGCGCATGGCCCGGCCGCCGGCCCCGGCGGCAAAATCACTTTCGCGGCGATAGAGGTAGAGGCAGCCATTGCGGCGCAGCAGATCCTCCAGGCCGGCCGCCCCAGCCATTTCCTCCCAGGCCGGCAAGGCGTCGGCCAACAGTCCGGCAAGCGCCAGCGCATTGGCCCGGGTCGCCGCCGGCAGCGATTGCCGCATGAACCGGACCAGCCACGGCGCCAACTGCAGCAGTGCCGGCCAGCGCAGCGAAAACGGGCTGTCGGGATCGAGCAGCAGCTTTGGCAACGCGCGCAGCACGGCAGGCGTGCCGACCGGCATGCAAGCGTATTCGGCAATCGTTCCGGCATTGCCTGATGAGGCGCCGGAGCCCGGCTCATTGGGGTCGATGAGCAACACTTCGCGACCGTCCGCTGCAAGGCGGAGCGCCGTCGCCAGCCCGACCACGCCAGCGCCGACAATGGCGATTTCGACTGTTTCAGAAGCTGACAATGTTGGATCTTCTTGTTTGACCATGATCTTGTCCGAAAACCGGCCCCCACTTTTCGGGATCATGGTCTAAACGAAGCCGGGCAACTGCAAATGGCCGGCCGCAAGCAGCTCCGACATCGTGGTCAGCGCCATACGCAGGTCGTCCAGCGAGCGGGCAGCGCCGACATTGATGCGCACCCCGTGCTGCACCGGCTCGCGGCCGACGGCGAAGGCATCGCCGGGCAGGACAGCCACGCCGCGTTCCAGACAGGTGCGGGCGAAACCGGCACCGCGCCATGGTTCGGGAAGGCGCAGCCAGGCATGGGTCGAAGTGGCGTAGCTCTGGACATCGTAACGGCCGAGGATTTCACTCAAGATAGCCTGGCGCTGGCGTAATTCCTGTTTCTGGGCCTCGATGATGCGGGCGGCAGCACCTTCTTCGATCAGTCGCGTGCCGATCAGCGCCGTCAACGGACTGATGCTCCAGCAATTGATGCGCAAAGCCGCCGCCACCTGGCCGGCTATGGTGCGTGGCGCAATGACGAAGCCAAGCCGCAGCCCCGGCGCCAGGCATTTCGACAAAGCACCGATATGGACGGTCAGTTCGGGTTCGATGCTGGCCAGCGATGGTGGTGGATTGTCGGCCAGCGGACGATAGACGTCATCCTCGATGATCAGGACATTGTGGCGCCGGGCGACCGTCACCAACTCGTGCCGGCGCTGTTCGCTGAGGGTGATGGTGGTCGGATTGTGCAGTGTCGGCACCAGGAACACCGCGCGCGGACGCAGTTGCGCGCAGGCCGCTTCGAATGCGTCGGGCCGCATGCCGCCGCGGTCCATGCCAACGCCTCGGAGATCCAGCCCATGCACGCGGCACAGCGCGTTGATACCCTGATAAGTGACCTCATCAGCGAGCACGACCTCGCCCTGCCTGGTCACCGCGCCGAGCACGCAGTCCAGCCCATGCTGGGCACCGGCGGCCAGCACCACGCGGCCGGGATCGCCGTCGCCCGCGACCGGCCGCATCCATTCGGCAATCGCCACCCTCGCCCATAGCGGCCCCTCGGGCGGGTGATAGTCCTGCAGCGTCGGGTACCAGCGGTCCTTGGCCAGGCGCGGCAAAAGCAGCGCCAGCGCGTCAAGATAGGCGGAGGTTGCCGGCCGGTTGACGGAAAGGTCGATGACGCCGGTGTCGTCGCTCGGGGCCGAGACGAAGCCCGGCCTGTCGCCGGCGTCGCGAGCAGCGACCGTGGTGCCGCGTCCTGGCCGTGCTTCGAGCAGGCCGCGCTGCTGCAGCGTCGACAGCGCGCGCGTCACCGTGGTGACATTGATGCCGAGCGCGCGTGCGATCTCGCGCTGCGGCGGCAGCCGGTCGCCGACGGCGAGCGTGCCGGCAGCGATGCGTTCGGCAATCGCGTCGGCAAGGCGGCGATAGACCGGACCTTCATCCGAGGCGAGCTGGAGGTCTTGGAGCATGCGGCTTTCGGCGGGTTGATACGATCTGGCTACCGGCGCATCTAGCATAAGACAATGTTCCGGACAATAGCGCTTGTCTGATGTCAAATTCAAAATCCCGCCGCATAAATCTCACACAATTACGCAAAATGCCGCTTGACGGGCAAACTTGTCTGCATCTATGGTCCATTAATCATCGATTGTGTGAGCATACAAGTTTGGATTGCCGCTCCTGCGCGGCCAGCGTCATGCGAGACTCGGACATGCACGGCAAGCAACAGCTCTTTTCGACTCGCGCGCCTTCCAGCCGCTTCAGGGATTCCCGCCGGTGATCGCCAAAGCGGCAGAAGCATCGATCGAAAGCGCCGGTCAGGCACCAGGAGCCGATGTCGGCCGCCAGGGCTTCGTCGAGTTCGTCGACGTCGAGAAATCCTATGACGGCCGCGCCTTTGCGGTGACGCGGCTGAACCTCAGCGTCGCCCGCGGTGAGTTCCTCACGCTGCTCGGCCCCTCAGGCTCGGGCAAGACGACGACGCTCAACATGCTTGCCGGTTTCGAGCGGCCGACCAACGGAGTCATCACACTCGAAGGCCGCTCGGTCGACCGGTTGCCGCCCTATGAACGCAACATCGGCATGGTGTTCCAGAACTACGCGTTGTTCCCGCATATGAGCGTCGAGGAAAACGTCGCCTTCCCGCTGTCCGTGCGCAAGATCGACAAGCCTGACATCGCTACCCGCGTGGCGCGCGCACTCGACATGGTGCGTCTCAAGCAGTTCGGCGACCGGCGACCGGCGCAGCTTTCCGGCGGGCAGCAGCAGCGCGTGGCGCTGGCCCGCGCGTTGGTGTTCGAGCCGAGCCTGGTGCTGATGGACGAGCCGCTCGGCGCGCTCGACAAGAAGCTGCGCGAACACATGCAGCTCGAGATCAAACAGCTGCACACGATGCTCGGCGTCACCATCGTCTATGTCACGCACGATCAGAGCGAGGCGCTGACGATGTCGGACCGCGTTGCCGTGTTCAACAATGGCGGCATCGCACAGCTCGGCTCACCCGACGATCTCTACAACACGCCGCAAAGCTCGTTCGTGGCGAGCTTCATCGGCGAGAACAACACGCTGGCGGGCAAGGTCGAGCGTGTGATTGGCCAGGAATGCCGCATCGCGCTGGATGGCGGCGGAGCCATCACCGCGCAAGCCATCGGCGTCGCGGACGGTGCCGCCTGTCATGTCGCCATCCGCCCGGAGCGGCTCAGCCTGGTGGCGGACGCACAGGCAGAAAACAGACTGGCGGCGACGGTCGATGGCCGCATCTATCTCGGCGACCACCAACGGCTGCTGGCCCGGCTCGACAACGGACAGGTGCTGACCGTCAAGGTCGGCCCGGAAGCAACCATGGCGAATGGCGAGCCGGTGATGGTTTCCTGCGCGCTGGGTGATTGCCGCGCTTTCCCGGTCGATCCCGCAACGGGCGCGCCGAAACAGACCAATCTTCAAACAGACTGATCTTCAAACAGACTGATCTTCAAACAGGCCGATATTCAAACAGGGGAGTAAAAGAAAATGAAAATCACCAAAACCCGGCTGCTCGTGCTCGCAGCGGCCACAGCCTTCACCACCATCGGGCACGCGGCATTCGCCGACGAACTGTCGATCATGGCCAGCGGCGGCGCCTGGCAGGATGCGCAGCGCAAGGCGTGGTTCGAGCCGTTCAGCAAGGAAACCGGCACCAAGATCGTCGAGCAGGAATATCTCGGCGATCTCGGCAAGGTCAAAGCCATGGTCGACACGGGCAATGTGCCGATCGACCTGGTGACGGTGGAGACGGCGACCGTGCTGCAGGGCTGCGACGCCGGCATTCTCGAGCGTCTCGACTATTCCAAGATCGCGCCGCGCGACAAGTTCATCGAAGGCTCGGCGCTCGACTGCGGCGTCGGCCTCGACGCCTATGGCGATATCCTGGCCTACGACCCGACGGTGCTGAAGGAAGCGCCGACCTCGGTGCTCGACCTGTTCGACACGAAAAAATTTCCGGGCAAGCGGGCCATGCGCAAATTCCCGGCGCAGAACCTCGAATGGGCGCTGATGGCCGATGGCGTCGCGCCGGCCGATGTCTACAAGGTGCTGGGCACACCGGAAGGTGTCGACCGTGCCTTCAAGAAGCTCGACACGATCAAGAAGGACATCGTCTGGTGGGATGCCGGCGCACAGCCGGCGCAGCTTCTCGCCTCCCAGGAAGTGGTGATGACGACGGCCTGGAACGGCCGCATCCAGAACGCCATCGACACCGACAAGAAGCCGTTCAAGATCGTATGGAACAACCAGATCCTCGAATACGATATGATCGCCATTCCGAAGGGCGCCAAGAATCCGGATCTGGCCTACAAATATCTGGCCTATATCAGCACGCCGGAAAACAACGCCAAGCTCGCCAGCTACATAACCTACGGGCCGGTGCGCACCGATGCGGCATCCTTCGTCGCGGCCGATGCCTTGCCGAAACTGCCCAACGCGCCCGACCATCTGGCCGGCGCCTACCTCGTCGCCGACACCGAGTTCTGGGGCGACTATGGCGAGGACCTGGTCAAGCGTTTCAACGCCTGGCTGGCGCAGTAGGCAAGATGTCGGCGCTGGAGCCAACGCAACTCGACCAGTCGCGGACAACCCGCGGCCGGTCAGCCACCGGCCCGGCCAAGCCGGTGGCGGCAGCACTGCGGCGCGCCGAATTCGGCGACCGGCTGCGCTCGCTGGCGCTGGCAGCACCGCTGCTGGTGCTTCTGGCGCTGAGCTTCGGCATCCCGATCGTGCTTCTGTTATCACGCGCCGTCTACGATCCGACGATTGCCAATGCCTTGCCGCAGACCGCCCAGGCGCTCAGCGGCTGGAACGGCCGAGGCCTGCCCGACGACGCCGCCTTTCTGGCGCTGGCCGCCGACCTCAAGAGCAACCAGGCCAAGGGCACGGCCTATGAACTTGCCAAGAGCCTGAACGCCCGTCTACCCGGCGCCCGCAGCCAGGTGCTCAAGACGGTGCGCCAGATCGAGGGCGCCGGCGACAAGCCACCGCTGGACATCATGAAATCGGTGCCATTCTGGTCGCAGCCCGGCACCTGGCCGGCCATTGCCAACGGCACCCACAGCATCACCTCGTTCTATCTGATGAGCGCCCTCGACCTGCGCTGGAACAATGACGGCGGCATTGAGCGCGTGCCGCCCGAACAGGCGATCTTCCTGCAGGTGTTCATGCGCACCTTCTTCGTCGCCGCCGCGGTAACGCTGGCGACGCTGATCCTGGGCTTTCCGCTGGCCTATCTCATCGCCAGCGTGCCGAAGGGCCTTGCCGCCATCCTGATCGTCGCGGTGCTGCTGCCGTTCTGGACCTCGATCCTGGTGCGCACCGCCGCCTGGACGGTGCTGTTGCAGAAATTCGGCCTGGTCAATGACCTGCTGTTGTGGCTCGGCGTCACTGACGCCCGGCTCGACCTGATGTACAGCCGCATCGGCCTGATCATCGCCATGACCCACATCCAGCTGCCGTTCACGCTGCTGCCGATCTACAGCGTCATGCGCACGATCCAGCCCTCGCAGATGAAGGCTGCCTACTCGCTCGGTGCAAAACCTTTCACCGCGTTCAGCCGCGTCTACCTTCCGCAGGTCTTTCCCGGCGTCATGGCCGGCTGCCTGCTGACCTTCATCCTGTGCCTCGGCTACTACATCACCCCGGCGCTGATCGGCGGCGCCAGCGATCAGCTGATCAGCAACTTCATCGCCAATTACGTCAATGTCGAGCTGAACTGGGAAATGGCCGCGGCTCTCAGCTTCATCCTGCTGGTCTTCACACTGGCGCTGTTCGGCATCTTCGCCCGCATCCTCGGCCTCGACCGCCTCAAGCTGGTGTAGCCATGCTGTTGTCCCCCTACCCCACCCTTGGCGAACGCATCCGCATCGGCCTGCTGTGGTTGTGGTGCGGCCTGGTCATCCTGTTCCTGCTGGTGCCGATCCTCATTCCGGTGCCGCTGTCGTTCAACAGCGGCGCCTTCTTCATCTTCCCATTGGAGGGGATTTCGACACGCTGGTACGAGGTCGTGCTCGGCACCCAGCGCTGGCAGTCGGCGATCGGCAACAGCCTGATCGTCGCCTTCGGAACGACGCTGATCGCAACGACGCTCGGCACGCTCACCGCGATCGCGCTGTCCGACGACAAATTTCCCGGCCGCCGCATCGTCATGCCGCTGCTGCTATCGCCGTTGATCGTCCCGGTGGTGATCACCGCCGTCGGCTCGTATCTGTTCTATGCCCGCGTCGGCCTGGCCAGCACCTATGCCGGCATCATCCTGGCGCATACGGCACTTGCCAGCCCGTTCGTCGTCGTTACCGTGGGGGCGAGCCTGACCGGCTTCGACCGCAATCTGATGCGCGCCGCCGCCATCTCCGGCGCCAAACCGGTGACCTCGTTCTTCCGGGTGATGCTGCCGCTGATCCTGCCCGGCGTGCTTTCGGGCGCGGCGTTCGCCTTCGTCACCTCGTTCGACGAGGTGGTCGTGGTGCAGTTCCTGGCCAGCGCCAACCAGCGCACCATGCCGCTCGAAATGTTCATTGGCCTGCGCGAAAAGCTCTCCCCGGCCATCACAGCCGCAGCGACCTTGATGATGGGGCTTTCCATCGTGCTGCTGGTCGTCGCCAACCTCTTGGCCCGGCGCAGCCAGCGGCGGCCGGTTGCGGCCGCCTGATCCTGGTCACTCCTCAAGCCACCGGCGTCCAGATCACGTCCTCGATTTTCTGCGCGCCGGTCGCCAGCATCACCAGCCGGTCGAAGCCGAGCGCGATGCCGCTGGCCGGCGGCATGATGGCAAGGGCGGCGAGGAAATCCTCGTCCAGCGGATAGCGCTCGCCATAGATGCGCTCTTTCTCGTCCATCTCGATGACGAAGCGCCGGCGCTGCTCGTCGGCATCGGTGAGTTCGCCAAAGCCGTTGGCGAGTTCGACGCCGCAGCAATAGAGCTCGAAGCGCTCGGCGACGCGGGGGTCGCGCGGGTTCGGTCGGGCCAGTGCCGCCTCGGCCACGGGATATTCGCACAGGATGGTCGCCCGCCTTTGCCCGAGGAAGGGCTCGACCTTTTCCACCATGACCCGGCTGAACAGGTCGGCCCAACTGTCGTCGGGCGCGGTGCGCAAGCCGGCTTGGTCCAAAGCGGCGTACAGCGCGTCGCGGTCGGTGCCGCCGTCGGCGGCGACCGTGGCCAGCAGGTCGATGCCGGAATAGTGGGTGAAGGCGTCCGCCACCGTCAGCCGTTCCGGCTCGGCAAACGGATCGCAGTCGCGGCCCCGGAAGGAAAAGCGCGTCGCCCCTGCCCTCGTCGCGGCCAGCGCCAGAAAGGCGGCGCAATCCAGCATCAAGCTCTCATAGGCCTCGCCCACCCGGTACCATTCGAGCATGGTGAATTCAGGATGATGCAAGGGGCCCCGCTCGCGATTGCGGTAGACCGGACCGAAGCTGAAAATCCTGACTTCACCGGCGGCGAGCAGCTTCTTGCAGGCGAATTCCGGCGAGGTGTGGAGATAAAGTGGCGACCGCGCGCCGTCAGGCCCGACCGCTTCCGTGGCGAAAGCCGCAAGATGCGCCTCGTTGCCGGGCGAGACCTGCAAGGCGGCCGTTTCCACCTCGACGAAATCATGGGCGGCGAACCAGCCGCGCAGGCTGGCCGCTATGCCGTTGCGCAGCATCAGCCGCGGGCGGCGGTCGGCATGGACATGCGGCGTCCACCAGGGCGAAGCTTCGGTCATGGGGCTCAGATCATGGTGGAATGGGGCTGGCGGCGGCGGCCAAGATGCGGTAGGCCCCCATCCAGCGCCGCACTAGCCGGCAAACGCCAGTCAACTCTTCTTGCAGGATTTAAAACCGTGGTGAAAGTCATCGCCAGTTCGCTCCGCAAAGGCAACGTCGTCGACAAGGACGGCAAGCTTTATGTGATCCTCTTTGCCGAAAACATCCATCCAGGCAAGGGCACCCCAGTGACGCAGCTCGACATGCGCCGCATCGGCGACGGGGTGAAGGTTTCGGAGCGCTACCGCACCACCGAGCAAGTGGAGCGCGCCTATGTGGAAGAGCGCGAGCACACGTTCCTCTATCGCGACGGCGAAGGCTTTCATTTCATGAACCCGGAAAGCTACGACCAGGTCGCGGTGTCGGAAGCCGTGGTCGGCGACATGGCGCCTTACCTGCTGGAAGGCATGGCCGTGCAGGTGTCGCAGTTCAACGGCATTGCCATTTCCCTGGTGCTGCCGCAGCGCGCCACCTTCGAAGTGGTGGAAACCGAGCCGACGACCAAGGGCCAGACGGCCTCGTCCTCCTACAAGCCGGCCGTGCTGTCCAACGGCGTGCGCACCCTGGTGCCGCCGCACATCGCGCCAGGCACTCGCGTGGTGGTGATGACGGCCGATGGGGCTTATGTGGAGCGGGCGAAGGACTGAGGGGGTTCTTCTCGCCCAAAGGCCTGCAAGCAAAGCCCCATGGACAGGCGGGTAGCTTCGAGACACCGCTTATTGCTTGAAACAGTGCTCGCGGTGCCATTGCAAGAAATGAGGATGTGGGCGTTCGAACTGTCGGCGAGGCGGAAGCGCGCGGCGCGTCTTGTTTATGAAGCCCTGCACGCTGTCGAAGTCATTGACCTGTCGCGAGATCAGGATTTCCAAATCGTCCGATAGGCTGATCAATCCACGGTCGAACATCCAATGCGCAGTGCCGGACAGTGCGATCCCATTGTTGACGACATCAGGCCCGTTCGCTTCGACCGGTCGAATATGTGCGGCAGAAACCTCTGCCCGGCCGCCGCCATTTATCAACTTGAGTCCGGTGATCGCGCAGCGCTCATCATAGGCGCGTAAGACGATGCGACGGAAAATGCGATCCCGCACGATTCGCGATCCGATATAGCCTACCCGATCACGACTCTGCTCGAATTCGAGTGGCGCCTGCTCATCCTGAAAGCCGGCAAATGTGCCGACCTCATCAACGCGCGGCAGCAACAACTCATTCGTGTCCAGGCCCAGATCGATGATGCGGTTGAAGTCACTCGGGCTAAGGGCGCGGACGGCAGATTGGGCACGACCGGAAATCCGCCCCTCATCGTTGAGCAACCCTCGCTCGACGAGACCATCAGATCCGCTAAATGGAACAGGATTGACGAAATCGAGGTAGGTTCCGGGCTTAATCAGAGCGAGGTACATGTCTGGTGTGACAGGATCGGGAATGATCTGCTGGACTTTCGCCACAGCATAGTAGCCCCGGGTATCGGTTACCTTGCTGGGCTCATAGTAAATGACCCACTTGCCGACACATGCTTCAACGCGGCGCAGATACGGGCGAGGAAACTGGTATTGCTCTGCGGGGCGGTCGTTGTATCGCGAATCCGAGCGGTGAATGAAGACCCCGAATCCCATGATCTCCTGCAATGCCTTTTTGGGAACAACCGCCTCGGATGTAACACCAAAATCCGAACTTGGGGACTTTAGTCCAGGCTGGCCTCACTTTTCCCATGGTATCGGTTCTCGGAAGCTCGCGCTGAAAGTCCATCCTCCAACAAAGTGAAGCTATGTTTTTTCACGAAACATGTCGCAAAGGGCATGCGCAGGCCGTCCTTTGACCGAAGAAGGAGAGCACCATGCGAAAACTTATCGTCACCGAATTCATCAGCGTCGATGGCATTGCCGAGGTCGAGAAGCTGCCCAGCGTGATCTGGAACGACGCGATGAACAGGTTCAAGGAAGACGAGCTTGCTGATAGCGGCGCCATGCTTTTGGGGCGCACGACCTATGAGATCTTTGCCGGCTCCTGGCCCACGGAAACCGGAGATTTTGCCGACCGGTTCAACGCGCTGCCGAAATATGTCGCCTCGACCAGCCTGAAGGCGCTCGACTGGAAGCCGGCCGAATTGCTGAAGGGACCGCTGCCGGAAGCGGTCAGGATCCTGAAGCAAGGCAGTGGCGGCAACATCTATGTGCATGGCAGCCTCAGCGTCGCACAGGAATTGCTGCGCCATGGCCTGGTCGACCGCGTCAGGCTGCTCAGCTATCCCGGCGCCGTCGGCCAGGGCAAGCCGCTGTTCCCAGCCGGCGAGTCGCTGCCGCTCGAACTGATTTCTGCCACGCCGTTCAGCAACGGCGTTGTAGCGCTGGAGTATGCGCCGGTGGCGGCGAAGTCGTAGTTGGCTTCCATGCGTGGTGGTGATGACGGCGCAGACGACGAAATCGCCTCATTGCCGGCTGAAGCGTTTTCAATTGCCGTTCGTCGCCAAAGCTCCTCAACTCGCCGCTTGAGATCGAACCTCTGCGGGGAAGCATGCGAACGACGGCCAGAGTGCGCAGGGTGCGCGACGGCAGACTGGAATTCTCCAGGGAATGGTTGCAACTGCGCAACCCGCATGCGCCGATCGAGGTGCTGACCGCAGAGCAGATCGAGGCGATACACGACGCTTCGATGTCGGTGCTCGAGGATGTCGGCATGCGCATCCAGGACGAGGAAACGCGAAAACTCTTCGCCAGCGCCGGCTTTGCCGTCGACCACGCCACCGAACGTGTCGTCTTCGATCGCGAGGGCCTGCTGGCGCTGGTCGCCAAGGCGCCGCCGGTCGTCACCGTGCGTGGCCGCGATCCGGCCAAGAAGCTGTTCATGGGCCAGGGCCAGGTCGCCTTCACAGCGGTCAGCGGTCCGCCCTTCGTGTCCGATCTCGACCACGGACGCCGCGCCGGCACGTTTCGCGACCAGGAAAATTTCCTGAAGATGACGCATATGACCGACGTGCTGCAGATCGAGGGCGGCACCAGCGTCGAGGCCCAGGACTTGCCGGCCGACACACGCTATCTCGATTTCTACCTCGCCTGCTGCAAGCTTTCGGACAAGCCGTGGAAGCCGCTGACCATCGGCCGCCATCGCGCCCGCGACGCCATCGAGATGGCCAAGATCTGGTATGGCGAGGACGAGGACAGCCTCGCCGCCAATCCGGTGTTCTTCGTCAACACCAACACCAACACGCCGCTGGTGCTCGACGGCGAGATCGCACAAGGCGTCATAGAATATGCGCGGCTCGGACAAGTCGTCTGCGTGACGCCCTTCGGCCTCGCAGGCGCGATGGCGCCGGCCACCGTCGCCGGAGCGCTGGTGATGCAGAATGCCGAGACGCTGGCTTGCTGCGCGCTGACCCAGATCATCCGCCCCGGCTGTCCCTACATCTATGGCGGCTTCATCTGCAATGCCGACATGAAGACCGGATCGCCGGCCTTCGGCACGCCCGAATTCACGCTCGGCGCGCAGGCCACCGGCCAGATGGCGCGCCGGTACGGCCTGCCGTGGCGCTCGTCCAACGTCAACGCATCGAACGCGCCGGACGCGCAGGCGGCCTACGAATCCATGATGTCGCTGTGGGGCGCGCTGACCGGCCACGCAAGCGTCTTCAACCATGGCGCCGGATGGCTGGAGGGCGGCCTGGTCGGCTCCTACGAGAAGTTCATCCTCGACATCGAGATGGTGCGCATGATGTGCGCCTGGATGACGCCGCTCACCGTCAACGCCGATACGATCGGCCTCGACTCGATCAAGGAGGTCGGTCCCGGCGGCCACTTCTTCGGCACGGCGCACACGCTGGCGCGCTACGAGAACGCCTTCTACAAGCCGCTGGTTTCCGACTGGTCGAACTTCGAGAACTGGCAGGACAAGGGCAGCCCCGACGCCGCGCGCCGCGCCAACGGCATCTGGAAGCAGATGGTCAACGAGTATGAGGCGCCCGCCATCGACCCGGCCGTGATCGAAGAGCTCGAGGACTATGTCGCTCGGCGCAAGATCGAACTCGAAGCCCTGCGCTAGCACCCATTGAAAACAGCAAAAGTGGATTTCTGACGGAATGGATACACATGCCCGCGTGGTGGTGATCGGCGGTGGGATAACCGGCTGCGCCATCCTCTATCACCTGGCCAAAAAGGGCTGGAAGGATGTGGTGCTGCTGGAGCGCTCGGAACTGACATCCGGCTCGACCTGGCATGCCGCCGGCAATCTGTTCTCGCTGACCAGGCCCTCCAATGCCCAGCGGCTGCAGGTCTACACGATTAATCTCTATCCGGAGATCGAGCGCGAGAGCGGACAGGCTGTCGGCTACCATCCAACCGGCGGCATGCATCTGGCGGCCTCGAACGACGAGGTCACGACGCTGGCGATTGCCCGGGCCCGCGCCCGGCGCAACGGCGTCGAGGCGGAATGGATCACCTTTGAAGAGGCCAGGGACCGAGCGCCGGTCCTCGACACCAAAAACCTCAAGGCGGTGCTGTGGGAGCCGATCAAGGGCCATGTCGATCCGTCCTCGGCGACCAATGCCTTTGCCGCGGCGGCGCGCAAGCTTGGCGCGAAGATCCATCGCCACACACCGGTGACGGCAACGACGCCGCGCGCAGATGGCGGCTGGGACGTCGAAACGCCAGGCGGCACCATCCACGCCGAATTCGTCGTCAACGCCGCCGGCCTGTGGGCGCGCGAGGTCGGCGCGCTGGCCGGCATCAAGCTGCCGCTGCTGCCGGTCGAACACCACTATCTGGTGACCGAAGCGATCCCCGAAATCGAAGCGATGGACCATGAGTTGCCGACCATCGGCGAGAGCGAAGCCGGCTATTATTCACGCCAGGAGGGCAAGGGCATCCTGCTCGGCGCCTATGAAAACACCTGCCATCACTGGGCCTTCGACGGCACGCCGCTCGATTTCGGCCACGAGCTGCTGCCCAACGACCTGGCCCGCATGGATCGCAATTTCGAGGTGGCGATGGATCGCATGCCATGTCTCGGCGAGGCCGGCATCAAGCGCGTCATCAACGGGCCGATGATCTTTTCGCCCGATCTCGGGCCGCTGCTCGGACCGCATCCGGAGCTAAAGAACTATTTCTGCGCCTGCGGCGTGATGAGCGGCCTGAACCAGGGCGCCGGCATCGGCAAGGTGATCTCGGAATGGATCGTCGACGGCGAGCCGGAGATGGACGTGAATTTCTGGGACGTCGCCCGCTTCGGCCGCTGGGCCGGCAAGCGCTTCACCTTCGAGCGGACCAAATATTACTACGAGAACCGGCAGGAGCGCCCCTACCCGCATCTCGAATGCGCCGCCGGCCGGCCGTTGCGGACATTTCCGGCCTACGCCACACAGAAGGCCAAGAGCGCCGTCTTCGGCTTCAACAATGGCTGGGAGCAGCCACTGTGGTTTGCGCGGCCTGGCGAGGAGCAGCGCGACATCTTCGGCTATAGCAGGCAGAACTGGTGGAAGACGGTTGGCGAGGAATGCAAGGCGGTGCGCAGTGCTGCCGGCCTGTTCGAAATATCCACCTTCGCCAAATACCGCATCTCGGGCGAGGCCGCCTGCGGCTGGCTGCGGTGGCTGCTGGCGGGACGGATTCCTGAACGACCCGGCGCAGTCGCGCTGTCGCCGATGCTGTCGGAAAAAGGCCGGCTGATCGGCGACCTGACCGTGTCGAAGCTCGACGACGGCAGCTATCTCCTGCTTGGCGCCGGCACCATGCAGGGCCAGCATATGCGCTGGTTCGATGCGCACAAGACACCAGGCATTTCGGTCGAGAACCTGTCCGACGGCTGGAGCGGGCTGATGCTCGCCGGGCCGAACGCGCGGCAGATTCTGGCAGAAATAACGCATAGCGACGTGTCCAACGATGCCTTTCCGTTCCTGTCGGTCAGGCGCATGGAACTCGAGGCGGCGACCGATGCGATCGTGCTCAGGGTCTCGTTTTCAGGCGAGCTCGGCTACGAGATCTACACGCCCGCAATGTACCAGGCCGGCCTCTATGATGCGCTGTTGCGCGCCGGCGTCGGCCTTGGGCTGGTGCCGGCCGGCAGCCGGGCACTGACCAGCCTGCGCATCGAAAAAGCCTTCAAGAGCTGGGGCCTCGATCTGGCGCCGGATTACTCGGTCATGGAGACCGGCATGGACCGTTTCGTCGACTGGAAACGCTCCGGCTTCATCGGCGAGGAAGCGGCACGCAAACATCGTTCGCAGGGCGCTGCCGAGCGCTTCGTCACCCTGTCCGTCGATGCCGGCGACGCCGATTGCAGCGGCGGCGAACCGGTGTTCCGCGGCGATGTCTATGTCGGCTACGTCACGTCGGGCGCCTATGGCTACACATCAAATGAAAGCCTGGCACTCGGCTATCTCAAATCGCATATTGTCGATAGCGGCGCCGGCTTCGAGGTCGAGATCAACGGCAAACGCCGTGCCGCGTCGGTTTCGGACGGCCCGCGCTATGATCCGCAAGGGCTGCGCATGCGGGCGTGACGCTGCGGTTTGGCCTCCAATCTTCCACCGCCTCTTGAAAACCCCTATAGGTGCCGCGCTGGAGCAGTGGGTTCCGGCGCGCGGAGGAGTTAGCGAAGATGGCAAGGCGGTTACCTCCCTTTGCCGCGTTGCGGGCCTTCGAGGCGGCGGCACGGGCCGGCAGCCTGGCCGACGCCGCCGAAGAACTGCTGATTTCGAGTTCCGCCGTCAGCCATCAGATCAAGTCGCTGGAGACCTTTGTCAGCGCCAGGCTTTTCCTGCGCGAGCAGACCGGCCTGAAGCTCACCGAGATCGGTGAAAAATATCTGGAAGGGCTGGGCGACGCGCTGGACCGCATCGAGGCGAGCACACTGTCGGTGATGCAGGACACCAAGAATGGCGGGTTGACCATCCATCTGTTCCAGTCGCTGGCGCAGATGTGGCTGATCCCGCAGCTGGACGATTTCCTGTCGTCCAACCCCGAGATCACCGTCAAGCTGATCACCAAGCCGGACGACATCGAATTCTCCGGCTCCAGCATCGACATCGACATTCGCTATGCCATGACGGCGCCGGCGGAACACATGTGCGAGAAGCTGATCGACGAGGTCATCGCGCCCGTCGTCTCGCCGGACTATCTGCGCCACAACGGGCCGATAGAGACGCCGGAGGACCTGATTGGGCGGCGGCTGATCGGCTGCGAATACGTGCCGCATGAATGGGATTTCTGGTTCGAGAAAATGGGCGTTGCGGGCTCGAACCAGGTGCCGAAACTGATGTTCGATTCCCGCTCCCACGCCTTGCTTGCCGCAAGCGAAGGCATGGGCGTGGCGATGAACCGCCGCCCTTATGGCGATCTGCTGCTGAAGCGTGGCTCGCTGATCGCCCCCTTTGCCGAGGACGTACCAACCGGCGGCGCCTATTATTTCATCGCACCGAAGCGCTCGGCCGGTCTCGCCCGCGTCAAGCATTTCAAGGCCTGGCTGCTGTCGCTCAGCACCAGCCTTCGCAGCGACTGACGGGCTTTCGCCACCGGTCCGAAATCAATTCATCGGCAGCGAAATTTTATTCGATTGAGACGCTTTGGACGCGCCCCTAGGGTCGCCATGAAAAGCGGGGCGATCTTGCGAAACGGCGGTCAGATACTCATCAGCGCTCTGTTGCAAAACAGTTGCAAAGCCGTCTTCGGCGTGCCGGGCGAAAGCTATCTGACGGCGCTCGATGCGCTGTGGCAGCGTGCCAATCTGATCCGCTACATCACCTGTCGCCACGAGGGCGGCGCCTGCTTCATGGCGGCTGCCTATGCCGACGCCACCGGCGAGCCGGGCGTCTGTTTCGTCACCCGTGGTCCGGGCGCGATGAATGCCGCGATCGGCCTGCATGCGGCCTATCAGGGATCGACGCCGCTCATCCTCCTGGTCGGACAGATTTCGACCGCGCACCGCGACCGCGAAGCCTTCCAGGAACTCGACTATCGCCGCGTCTTTGGTCCGATGTGCAAATGGGTGGCGGAAATCGATCACCCGTCGCGCATCCCCGAATACGTCAACCGGGCCTGGCGAACCGCGATTTCCGGTCGCCCCGGCCCTGTCGTTCTGGTCCTGCCGGAAGACATGCTCAAGGCCGAATGCGACACGCCGGACCTGAAACCGGCGATGGCGACGCCTGTCGCGCCGCTGGCCGCCGACATGGCCGCGATCGAAACCATGCTGGCACGCGCCAAGCGGCCACTGCTGTTGCTTGGCGGCGCCAACTGGACGCAAGCCGGCCATGACGCCATCATCCAGGCAGCTGAAAACTTCGGCCTTCCCGTCGCCGTCGGCTTCCGCCGCCAGGGCCTGTTTCCCCATGATCATCCAAACTACATAGGCAACCTTGGCTTCGGTGGCGCACCGATGCCCAACGACTATTGCCGGCAAGCTGACCTCATCCTTGCCGTCGGATCCCGGCTGGGTGACGGCACGACGCTGAAATTCTCGCTGATACCATCGCCCGTTGCGCACTGCCGGCTGGTGCACGTGCATCCCGGCGCCGAGGAGCTTGGCCGGCTCTATCAGGCCGATCTTCTGGTACAGGCCGACCCCAATGCCTTTGCTGTTGCCCTGGCGGCCATCGCGGCACCCGGCGGCACTCCAGGGCGCGCCGCGATCCGTGCCTCGGCAAGGCAGCGCTACCTGGCCATGCTCGATCTTGCAGTGCAGCCCGGCCCCGTCGACATGGGCGCGGTCATGCGGTTCCTAAGCCAGCGGCTGCCGGCCGATGCCTTCGTGACCACAGGGGCCGGCAATGCCTCCGACTGGCCCAACATCCATTTCCGCTATCGCCGGTTTCGCGGCGCGCTGGCGCCGGTGTGCGGCGCCATGGGCTTTGGCGTGCCGGCAGCGGTTGCCGCCAAGATCGCCGATCCAGATGCGCCGGCCATCTATATCGGGGGTGACGGCGACTTCCTGATGAACGGCCAGGAGTTCGCCACCGCGATCCAGTACGGTCTCGATCCGATCTTCATCGTCGTCGACAACCGTTCCTACGGCACCATCCGCATGCACCAGGAACGCGCCTTTCCCGGCCGCAATTCCGGCACCGGCCTCACCAATCCGGAGTTCGCAACCGTGGCGATCGGCTATGGCGGCCATGGTGAAACGGTGGAAGCGACCGACGATTTCGAGCCGGCGTTCGAACGCGCGCTGGCCAGCGGCAAGGCGGCGGTCATCCACGTCAAGGTCGGCGCCGATCACCTTGGCCCGAATATGACGGTGTCCGCCTTGAACAGCCGGCGCACCGTCAGGCAGCGTCTGTCGAATTGAATGTGGGAGGTTTTAACGTGACCAGCTTTTCCGAGTTTGCCGGCAGCCTGACATACGACGCCATTCCCGAAGCGATGCGCGCCGTGCTGAGGCGCAGTTTTGCCGACACACTTGGCGTGGCAGCGGTGGGCTCGACGACGGAGATATCGTCGATCACCAAGACAATCGCCGATCGGCTGTGGCGTTCGTCGCCCGAAATTGCGGCCAGGATGATCTTCGACGGGCGCCCGGTCAGCCCGGCGGGTGCTGCCTTTGCCGGCGCCTTCACCATCGATTCCATCGACGGACATGACACCACCAGCCCGTGCAAGGGCCATGCCGGCTCGGCGGTGTTTCCGGCCCTGCTCGCCGTTGCGGATTCGCTCAGGGCCTCGGGCGCCGCACTCTCCGGCGAAGAGTTGATGGTTGCGCTGGCCGTCGCCTATGAGGTTTCCTACCGCGCCGGGCTGACCCTGCACGGCACCGTGTCCGACTATCACACGTCAGGGGCGTGGACCGCGATCGGCGTGGCGGCCGGTGTCTCCCGGCTGCTGGGCTTAAGCCAGGAGCAGACGCGCCATGCCGCGGGCATTGCCGAATACCACGGTCCGCGCAGCCAGATGATGCGCTGCATCGATTTCCCGACCATGCTGCGCGACGGTGTCGGCTGGGGCGCGCCGTCCGGCGTCATGGCGGCCTATATGGCGGAACTCGGCTTCACCGGGGCACCGGCGATCACAGCCGAAGGCAAAGCCGCCGCACCCTGGTGGAGCGATCTCGGCCAAGCCTGGCGCGTCGTCGAGGATACCTCGTACAAACCCTATCCGGTCTGCCGTTGGGCCCATCCATCGATCGATGCCGCACGCGACCTGATGCGTGACAACAGGCTTGCCAGCGGGGATGTCGCGCGGGTGCGCATCCAGACCTTCCACTATGCGGTGCGGCTTGCCGGCCACAACCCGAAGACGCTGGACGAGATGAGCTATTCGATCGCATTCCCCGTCGCGACGATGATCGTGCGTGGCAAGATCGGACCGCAGGAGCTGCTGCCGCAAGTTCTGCAGGACGAAGAGATCCGCCGTATTTCCAACGCCACCGAATTGGTCGAGACCGAGCACTACACCCGCATCAGCGTCGGCAAGCGCTGGGCCGACGTGACGCTCTACCTGAAGGACGGACGCGAAATCATGTCGGAGCCGCGCACGCCGAAAGGTGATCGCGACAACCCGATGAGCGACGGCGAGTTTCACCAGAAATATGCGACTTTCACCGACGGGCTGATCGGCAAGGACCGGGCCGACGAAATGGAAGCGATGGCGCTGTCCTTCGACGCCCTGGACAGCAAAGGGCTTGGCCGGCTGATCGATCTGACCGTCGCGCCTCTCGACCGCTGAAGCCTGCCAGGGCACGGACAATCGCTATCGCGGCGCCGGACGGAATTATTCTCAGCCGGCGCTGAATCCTTTTCGATCCCATCGCGCCGGCCAATGTCTACGATGAACCAACAAGGCCGCTGCAATCAACAGCGCATCAGGGATTGAAACCAAGGGGAGAACGCAATGACAATGTCCAAGAGCAATGGCGGCCGCATTCCTGATTTCGTCACGGCGATGGCCGAGAGCGCCAAGGCAGGCGCGGTCGACCGTCGCGAGTTCCTGGCGATTGCCAGCGCATTCGGCGCAACGACCGCAGCCGCCTACGCAATGCTTGGCCTCGCCGCGCCGACGGTTGCGCGGGCCGAGGAGCCGAAAAAGGGCGGCGTGCTGAAAGTCGCGACCAGCGTCAAGGAACAGAAGGATCCGCGGACCTATGACTGGTCGGAAATGGCCAACGTCACTCGGCAAACGCTGGAACCGCTGGTCAAATACACCAACGAATTCACCTTCAAGCCGATCCTGCTCGAGAGCTGGGAAATCAACGACGACGCCACCGAATACACGCTCAAGGTTCGCCAGGGCGTCACATGGAACAATGGCGACGATTTCAACGCCGACGACGTGGTCTTCAACCTGACGCGCTGGTGCGACAAGTCGGCCGAGGGCAATTCGATGGCGGCACGCATGGGCGCGCTCATCGATGCCAAGACCGGCAAGCTGCTTGCCGGCGCCATCGTCAAGGTCGACGACTACACGATCAAGCTGAAGCTGCCGGACTCCGACATCTCGATCATTGCCGGCTTCTCCGATTATCCGGCGCTGGTCGTGCACCGCGACTATGAGAAGATGGGCAGCAATTTCGTGAAGAATCCGATCGGCACCGGACCGTTCGAACTGGTGTCCTACGATGTCGGCTCGAAAGTCGTGCTGAAGCGCCGCGTCAACGGCAAATGGTGGGGCGGCGAGGCGCATCTCGATGGCATCGAGTTCATCGACTACGGCACCGAGGCCAACGCGATGATCAGCGCCTTCGAATCCGGCGAGGTCAACACCAACTACGAGACGACAGCGGACTATGTCTCCATCCTCGACAAGATGGGCTTGGTCAAGCATGAGGTGGTGACGGCCAACACCATCGTGGCGCGCACCAACGTCAACAACAAGCCTTACGACGACCAGAAGGTGCGCCAGGCGATCCAGCTTGCCGTCGACAATGCGACCGTGCTGAAGCTTGGCTATGGCGATGCCGGCACGCTCGGCGAAAACCATCACGTCTGCGCCATCCATCCCGAATATGCCGAGCTGCCAAAAGTGTCGCGAGACATCGCCAAGGCCAAGGCCTTGATGACCGAGGCCGGCCAGATGGAGTTCGAGCACGAACTGATCGGGCTCGACCAAGACTGGCACAAGAACACTGCCGATTCGATCGCAGCCCAGCTCCGCGAGGCCGGCTTCAAGGTCAAGCGCACGGTCCTGCCGGGTTCCACCTTCTGGAACGACTGGACGAAATACCCGTTCTCGATGACCAACTGGAACATGCGTCCGCTCGGCGTGCAGGTCATCGCGCTCGCCTATCGCACCGGCGAATCGTGGAATGAGTCCGCCTATTCCAACAAGGAACTGGACGAGAAGATCGCCAAGGCGCTGACCGTCGCCGACGTCGACAAGCGGCGCGAACTGATGGTCGACATCGAGAAGATCCTGCAGAGCTCGGGTATCATCATCCAGCCCTATTGGCGCAAGATTTACAACCACTCGACGAAGTCGGTGAAGAACTACGGCATCCACCCGACCTTCGAACAGAATTTCGAGAATGTCTGGTTGGACGAAAGCGCCTGAACGAAGATCATGCGATGGGTCGGGAGACGATACCGGATCGTCTTCCGAACTGATCTTCCAAGTCATCTCAAGTGATCTGCAGGGATCGAACGACAGCTCAGCTGGCGATCCGCTTGCCGCTTTTGCGTTTGCTGCTCCTCGCCTCCAGCACCTTCTCCACCTGCCGCTTCAGCTCGTCCTTGATATCGACCGTCTCGTTCATCAAGGCGTCGATCTTCAGGAAATCGAGCACGCGGAACTTTGATACAGCCGGGCGGACCAGGATGTCGGGTCGGGATTGCTTCAGCTTGTTGGCGATGATCGACTGCATCATCAGCTGTGTCGCGCCGAACATCAGATCGACGGAGGTCGGCTGTTTGCGGTCGACCTCTTCCGGCGCGCCGACCACGTCGACGCCGATGATGATGTCGGCATCGTTTTCGATCAGGTCGAACGGCACGGGGTTGTAGATGCCGCCGTCGATCAGCAGCCTGCCGTCGCGCGTCACGGGACGGAACACGGCGGGTATGGCCGCTGACGCTGCAAGTGCGGAGTGCAAATCGCCGTCGTCGAACACGGCGAGCTTGTGGCCGAAATAGTCTGTCGCCGTTACCTTGAGCGGGATCTTGAGTTCGGCAAAGGTTTCGGGGATGGCCTCGGGCAGAAAGGCCTTCAGGATGCGCTCGACATTGAACTGGCTGACGCGGATGCCGCCCTGCATGGCTTCGGCGATCGTGCCAGGCCGTGCCCGCCACATGCGGCTCGCCACTTCGGCGCGGCGGCCGAGAATCGAGCGGGCATAGTCGTGGATGTCCTTGCCGGTCATGCCGGCGGCCATGCCGGCACCCATGATGGCGCCGATCGACGAGCCGGCAATGGCCACCGGCCTTATGCCCAGTTCGTCAAGCGCCTCGATGACATGGATATGCGCCAACCCTCGCGCGCCGCCGCCGCCGAAGGCAATGCCAAACGTCGGGCTCATCCCTTGCCGGCTCCGACCAGTTTCGGTCCTATGACCATGATGGTCGGCTCGGCCGACAGCAGCTTCTTCGCCGCCGCCTTGACCTGATCGAGCGTCACCGCGTTGATGTAGCCGGCGCGGCGCTGCATGTAGTCGATGCCGAGATCGTCGAGCTGCAGCTCGACCAAAGTCGAGGCAATGGAACTCGACGAGTCCAGATTGTTGATGGCATAGGCGCCGGTCAAATATTTCTTGGTTGCCGCCAGCTCCGCTTCGGTCGGGCCTTGCTCGGCCAGTTGCTTGACCACGTCGCGGACGATGCCCAGCGTCTCGGCCGCCCGGTCCGACCGCGTCCCGGTGCTGACGATCAGCGCGCTGGCGTGGTCCTGGTTGATCAGCGAGGAGTTGACGCTGTAGGCCAGCCCGCGCTTTTCGCGCACCTCCTGGAACAGGCGCGAGGTGAAGGTGCCGCCGCCGAGAATCTCGTTCATCAGCACGGCGGGAAAGAAATCCGGCGCCTTGCGCTTCACGCCGGGAAAAGCGAGCTGCAGGGAGGTCTGCGGCAGGTCGTAGTCGACCTCGACATGCTGCGCCAGCTTTGGGTCGATATCGGCCACGGGGGCGAGCGCCTGGTTTTGCGGCAGGTCGCCGAACACCATGTCGAGCTTCTTCTTGAGCGTCTCAGGGTCGATGGCGCCGACGACGGCGACATGCAGCCCACCACGCGCGAACACCGCTTTGTGAAAGGCTTTCAGATCATCCGGCGTGATGGTGGCTATGCTCTCCTTGGTGCCCTGATCGGAGCGGGAATAGGGATGGTCGCCATAGAGGGCGCGCGCCCATTTGCTCTGCGCGACCGTGTCGGGATCGTTCTCGCCGGCGATGATGCCGGACAGGATCTGGGCGCGGATGCGGTCGATCGGCGCTTGGTCGAAGCGCGGCTGGTTGACCGCGAGCCGCAACAGCTCGAACGCCTCGTCGCGCTGCTCGGCCAGCATGCGCATGGAGCCGTAGATGCCGTCACGGCTTTCGTCGAAACTCATCTCGGCGCCGGCATCGTCGAGCTTGATCTGGAAGCCTTCACTGTCGAGCGGGCCGGCGCCTTCATCGAACAGACCGGTCATCAGATTGGCCAAGCCCTCCTTGCCGACTGGGTCCTGCGTCGAGCCGCCGCCGAAGACGAAGCGGATGGCGACGATCGGCACGGAATAGTCCTCCACCAGCCAGGCGGTGATGCCTTTTGGCGAGGTGACCTGCTGGATGTCCATGGCACGCGCTGTGAGTACCGGCAGGACCAGGAAGAGGACGGAGAGGAAAAGGGTAGCGAGAGGGGCGCGTGCGCGCATCGCGTTCGTGCTCTTCATCATCAATTCCCCGCCTGTTGCTGCGGCAAGAGATAGCCGGTCGTCGACCGGGCGAGCACCAGATAGCGCGCGGCGACGGCCTTGACCTCGTCTGATGTGACCTTGCGGATGCGGTCCGGCCATTGCTGGACGTCCTGCACATTGCCGCCGGTGGCAAGCGTCGAGCCATAGATGTTGGCCATCGAATCCTGCTTGTCGCGGGCAAAGATCATCGACCTGACATAGCGGTCCTTGGCCTTGTCCAACTCGTCTGCGGTGACGCCATCCCTGACGATGCGTGCCACTTCCGCATCGACCGCCGCTTCGACGTCTGAGATTTTGGCATCGCCGCGCGGCGCGCCATAGACGGTGAAATTGGTGTCGTCGAGCATGGTGCCCTGGAAATAGGCGCCGGCGCTGGAAGCGATGCCTTGCTGGACAACGAGCGCCTGGTAGAGCCGGCTGCGATTGCCGCCGCCGAGGATTTCCGCCAGCAGGTCAAGCGCTTCGGCCTCACCCGGTTTGCCGGAATGATAGGATGGCACCACCCACTGCGTGGAAAAACTCGGCACGCTGACGCGGGCATCGGAGAGCGTCACCGTGCGCTTGGTGTTCTGCTCCGGTTCGACCGGGCGGATGCGGGGCGGCAGATCGGGGCCGCGCGCCACCTTGCCATAGGTCTTTTCGGCCAGCGCCCGTACCGTGTCCGGCTCGACATCGCCGGCCACGATCAGCACGGCGTTGTTGGGCCGGTAGTATTTGTCATAGAAGGCGGTCGCGTCGGTGCGGTTCAGCTGCTGCATCTCCTGCATCCAGCCGATAACCGGAATGCGATAGGGCTGGTTCTGCCACAGCGTGGCATCGACCTCCTCGTCCAGCACGGCCTCGGGATTGTTGTCGATGCGCGAGCGGCGCTCCTCGAGGATGACATCGCGCTCGGTCTTGATGACATCGTCGGTGAGGATGAGGTTGCGCATGCGGTCGGCCTCGAAGCTCATCATCAGCTCGAGCGCGGACGGCGCCACCGTCTCGTGGAAGGCCGTGTAGTCGTAAGAGGTGAAGGCGTTGTTGGAGCCGCCGATATCGGAGATGGCGCGGTCGAACTCGCCCGCCGCATGGTGGGTCGTCGCCTTGAACATCAGATGCTCGAAGAAATGCGCGATGCCCGATTTGCCCGGCGGCTCGTCGGCGCTGCCGATCTTGTACCACACCATATGGGTGACGATCGGTGCACGATGGTCGGGAATGACGACGACCTCCATGCCGTTGTCGAGCAGGAAATCCGTGACCTTGAACGCGTCCGGCGCGCTCTCGGCCAGCGCCGGGCTGGTGACAGTGAAAGCCAGCGACGTCGCCAGCAGCGTTGCGCGCAGCCATTCAGCCTTGGATGTCATCAATGGCTCCGGTTTTCTTGGCAGGACGATAGGCAGGGTCTGGACGACAAGCAAAGTGAATTGTTGATCATGCGCCGGCAAAGGCGGCGGCAAAGAGGCCGGCCGTGGATACCGGCTATGGATGCAAGTCGTATCAGGCTGCCTCGATGAAGCGGATGACAGTCTCGCCATAGTTGCGTTCGTCCAGCACGGAAAAGCCTGGGCCTGGCTCGAAGGGCGCCGCCGCGGCCTCCTCGACCACACACAGCGCGCCAGGGCGGAGCCAGCCGCCGGCCTTCGCCGACTGCAGGGCGCGCTCGCCAAGGCCCTTGCCATAGGGCGGGTCGGCGAAGACAAGGCCGAACGGCGCCAACGTGCCGGCCTCGCCAAGGCCGGTGGCGTCGCGGCGAAAGATCTTGGTGCGACCGGTCAGGCCGAAGGCCTCGACATTGTCGCGGATCAGGCCACGGCCTTCGGCCGATTCCTCGATGAAGACGCCGTAGGACGCGCCGCGCGACAGTGCTTCGAGCCCAAGGGCGCCGGTGCCGGCGAACAGGTCGAGCACGCGCGCGCCATCCAATTGCTCGGCAAAGCGATGCGCCAGCACGTTGAAGACCGCCTCGCGGGTGCGATCGGTCGTCGGACGGATGGCGCTTGAGCGAGGCGTCGCCAAGGGACGCCCGCGAAACTCACCGCCGACGATTCTCATCTCGCTTTAGGCCTCATCTCGTTCTGGGACCTTTGGGACCACTGCGCGGCCGCTCGCCGCCAGCACCGCCCGGACGCTCGCCGCGCGGCTTTCCGAACGGCTTTGCACCGGCGGGTTTGCCATAGGACGGCTTGAACGACGCCTTGCGCGCCTTGGCGTCAGCCGCCTTGGCGGCGTCGGCTTCTGCCCTGCCCTTGCCGATCGGCCGCGCGCCCGGTGCCATCCAGACATTGGCCTTGCGCTGGCCAGGTGGCTCGATCGGCCGTTGCTCGCGCTCGGATTTCATGCCGCCGCCCGGCTTACCGCCAAAAGCACCACGAGGCTTGTCGCCGAAGCCGCCGCGCGGCTTGTCGCCAAAATTGCCGCGGGGTTTGTCGCCAAAGCTGCGTTCGGGCCGCGGACCGCGCTCGCCAAAGCTCTTCTCGGATCCCGCGCTTCTGTCGGGGCTTGTCGACAGCTTGCCCAGCGCTTCGTCGCGACTGCCTTCGCGGCGTTTGCGGTTCTTGATCAACCCGCCCTCGCCGATCGGACGGCGCTCGCCGTCACGGGTGAATTTCGGCCGTTCCGGCTCCGGCTCGCGGATTTCGGTGCGCCGCACCGGCTTGTTGGAAAACGGTTTGGTGACATCGGCGTCGAAATTGGCGCCTGATTCCTCGACCAGGCGCTCGCCAAGCTGGTCGCGCAGCACCCTGCCCTTGATCTCCAGCACATGGCCCTCGGCGAGGTCATCAAGCTGGAACGGGCCGTAGGAAATGCGGATCAGCCGCGTCACGTCGAGGCCAAGCGAGCCGAGGATGTTCCTGACTTCGCGGTTCTTGCCCTCGCGCAGGCCGATCGTCAGCCAGGCATTGGTGCCTTGCTCACGGTCGAGCGTCGCTTCGATGGCGCCGTAAAACACGCCGTCGACGGCAATGCCTTCACGCAGGCCGGCAAGCGCGCTCTCCTCGACCTTGCCGTGGACGCGCACGCGGTAGCGGCGCAGCCAGCCAGTGGCCGGCAGTTCGAGCACGCGCGACAGGCCGCCATCGTTGGTGAGCAGAAGCAGGCCTTCGGTGTTGATATCCAGCCGGCCGATGGTCATCAGCCGCGGCAATTCAGCCGGCAGCACGTCGAAGACGGTCTTGCGGCCCTCGGGATCGCGGTTGGTGGTGACGACACCGGCCGGCTTGTGGAACAGGAACAGGCGGGTGCGCTCGATTGGCGGGATTTCCATACCGTCGAGATGGATGATGTCATCAGGCATGACGTTGAAGGCCGGCGAGGTCAGGGCGCGGCCATTGACCTTGACGCGGCCGGCGGCGATCAGTTCCTCGGCGTCGCGGCGCGAGGCCAGGCCGGCGCGGGCCAGCCGCTTGGCGATGCGTTCGCCTGCCTCTTCCGTCGCATCCGCGGGACGCGGGCGCGGCTTGAAGCTACCGCCTGATGCGCCTTGCGGCCGATCGCCAAAGTCGCGCTTGGGACGGTCAGCGAAGTCACGCTTCGGTCGATCGCCGGCGTCGCGCGGCGCGCGGTCGCTAAAATCACGCTTGGGACGGTCGAAGCGCTTTTCGCCGCCCTCTGCCGCCGCAGCCGGCCGGTCGCCACGCGGTGCATAGGGTTTGCGCGGCCCTTCGCGCTTTTCATAGGGCTTGCGCTCGCCTTCGGCCGCCATTGGCCGGTCGCCGCGCGGTGCATAAGGTTTGTGCGGCCCTTCGCGCTTTTCATAGGGCTTGCGCTCGCCCTCAGCGGCCACCGGGCGGTCGCCGCGCGGTGCGTAGGGCTTGCGTGGGCCTTCGCGCTTCTCATAGGGCTTGCGCTCACCTTCAGCGGCCACCGGACGGTCGCCACGTGGCGCATAAGGCTTGCGTGGCCCCTCACGCTTCTCATACGGCTTGCGCTCGCCTTCAGCGGCCACCGGGCGGTCGCCGCGCGGTGCGTAGGGCTTGCGTGGCCCCTCACGCTTCTCATACGGCTTGCGCTCGCCTTCAGCGGCCACCGGGCGGTCGCCGCGCGGTGCGTAGGGCTTGCGTGGCCCCTCACGCTTCTCAAAAGGCTTGCCTTCGGGGCGCGGACCTTTGCTGAATGGCTTGTCACCGCCCTTGAAGTCGCGCTTCGGCCGCTCGCTATCGGCAGCCATCGGCCGATCGCCACGCGGTGCGTAAGGTTTCTTGGCGCCAAAGGACGGCTTGCCGCCTTTGCCGGCGGCGCCATCACGGCTGCGCGGTGCCGCGGCTTTCGAGCCGCTTCTGACCGGACCCTTCTTGGGTCGGAATTTCTTGTCGTTGTCGTCCATGTGGCCTTTGTCCGTTTGCGCTGCTACAGCGTGGCGCATCCTTTTGGGCGCGCAACGAACGCTGTAGCATTTTTGATGTGGCGCATGATCATTTCCGAAAACCGAGTCCGATTTTCGAGGTCATGCGCTCAATAACAGGATCACCAGAGTTTGTCAGGGAAAAGTGGTGACCGGTTTTTCCGAAAGGACAAACGAAAACCAAAAGCCTGGAGCAAGTGCGGTTCATTCTGAAACGGACTTGCTCCAGCGAGTGGCGAGGAGATAATCGGAATGGAAATCGCGTGAAGCGGCCCGATTTCATGGCGCTGGCGCTGAAGGAGGCCGAAGCTGCCGCCTTGCGTGGCGAAGTGCCGGTCGGCGCCGTCATCGCCAACGCCGATGGCGTTGTCGCCAGTGCCGGCAACCGCACACGCGAACTTGCCGACCCGACGGCGCATGCCGAGATGCTGGTCATCCGCGAAGCCTGCCGCAAGCTGTCGGCCGAGCGGCTCACCGGCCATGATCTCTATGTGACGCTTGAGCCTTGCGCCATGTGCGCCGGCGCCATTTCCTTCGCCCGGCTGCGGCGGCTCTATTTCGGCGCCGCCGACGACAAGGGCGGTGCGGTGGTCAATGGCCTGCGCTTCTTCGCCTCGCCGACCTGCCACCACACGCCCGACATCTATCCGGGCATCGGCGAGACCGAAGCGGCCGTGCTACTCAAAGGATTTTTCCGGGAACGGCGCGGCTGAACCGGGCGCCCTTCGGCAAGAAACAACAAAGGGGCAGTTTTTACAAGGACGGCATCCAGTCGAACCAGCCGCTGCCCTTCTTGCCTTCCGCCTCTTTCTTGAGACGACGTTCCTTCTTGTACTCGTCCTCACCAAGCTCATTCTGCGGCGCTGTGCCAGCTGCTACACGATACTGCACCGGCGGTTCGCTGAGATATTTGCGGGTGTTCGGGTCACCCTGCTTGCTATCGGCGAGGCGGCGCTGGATCTCGGCGGCACGACCCTTGTCGGAATCAGCGGGTGTCCACGCCGGCGGGTGGCTCGAACCTGAATCCGCCATCGCCTTCTTCACCGAGGCCGGATCGGTCTGCACGTCGTCGACGATCTCCGACTGATAGGCCGGATCGTTCTGATGGGCGGTGGCGTCGGCGCGCAAGCGGGCGCGGCGCTGCTCGGGCGATTCGGGCCATTCGGCGCTTGCCGTCTCGATGCTGTCCTGCGGCGCCGGCAGCGCTTCCTTCTGGCCTGGCGCCGGCTTCACCAGCGTCGGGCGCGGCTTGTAGTCGATCTGTTCCTTGCGCTTCGGCGCGAACGAAAAGGCGCCCGAAATATCGCCGGCCAGCTGTTCGCCGGCGGTCTTGTCGGTGCCATAGGTCGGAGACCCCATGCAGCCGGACAAAGCGAGGCCCGATGCGACAAGCGGCGCCAGCAGCGCCAGGCGCACGTTATATCTCTCGGTCATGCCAAAAAGTCCCACTGTAGACAGCCTCTCGATTGCCACCGGCCTTATGACCGGTCCCCATCGTCCAAGCACTTGCGACGGAAATCCGGCGACAATTTGTCTTCCGGAGTTTCGCGTGTTTACCTCAACCACTCGTTAAGGGCAACGCGCGGGCGGTTTTCGCCCGCCCGGCGTGGCATTTGTGCACCGATCAAGCTGGCCGGCCGGCCTGTTAAAGCCGGCCAAGCGCCTTCAATTCGTGCAGTACCGCCGCATCGCGCGCCGAAACATCCGGAAATTCCGGATCCTGGCCGACATCGGCGGTGTAGCGCCAGGACCGTGCGCATTTCACGAGGCCGCGATCCTCGGCCTTTTCGACCACCACGGCGACACCCCTGACGTCGTCAAGCGTGAAGGCACCCACAGGCGCTTCGCCATGAGCGATCACCAGATCGCTGGTGATCGCCATCTCGGCCATGTCGACATCGGATATCGCCGCTTCGAGCGCTGCATCGTTGATGGTGACGACCGGCACTGCTTCCAGCGACGACCCTATCACCTTCTGGGCGCGCGCGATCTCCAGCGCGCCGGTGACGACACGCCGCACCTGCCGCACCTTGCGCCACTTTTCCGCCAGCGCCTCATTCTTCCAGTCCGCCGGGATTTGCGGGAACTGGTCGAGATGCACCGAGACGGCGTCGGGATGACGATCGAGCCAGGCCTCTTCCATGGTGAAGGGCAGCATTGGCGCCAGCCATTTCACCAGGCAATCGAAGAGATGGCGCACCACTTGCACCGAAGCCTTGCGTTTTAGGCTCGACGGCGCGTCACAGTAGAGCGCGTCCTTGCGGATGTCGAAATAGAACGCCGATAGTTCGACCACCATGAAATCGAGCAGCATGCGAGTGACGCGCTTGAATTCGAAAGCGTCGTAGCCCGCGCGCACGACCTCATCGAGTTCGGCCAGCCGGTGCAGCATCAGCCGCTCCAGCTCCGGCATCTTCCCCGGCGGCACCTCCTCGCCATCGTCATGGGCGAGCGTGCCCAGCATCCAGCGGATAGTGTTGCGCAGCTTGCGATAGGCGTCGATGTTGGTCTGCAGCACGTTCTTGCCGAGCCGCTGGTCCTCCCAGTAATCAGTCGTCACCACCCACAGACGCAGGATGTCGGCCCCCGACTGCTTGATGACATCCTGCGGCACGACGGTGTTGCCGAGCGACTTCGACATCTTGCGGCCATCCTCATCCATGGTGAAACCATGGGTGACGACGGTGTCGTAAGGCGCCCTGCCCCTGGTGCCGCAGCTTTCCAGCAGCGAGGAGTGGAACCAGCCGCGATGCTGGTCGGAGCCTTCGAGATAGACGTCGGCCGGCCATTTCAGGTCAGGACGATCTTCCAGCGTGAAGGCGTGCGTCGAGCCCGAATCGAACCAGACGTCGAGGATGTCCATCACCTGCTTCCATTTCGACGCATCGTGATTGCCGAGGAAACGCTCCTTGGCGCCGGCGGCGAACCAGGCGTCGGCGCCCTCCTGTTCGAAGGCGCCCATGATGCGCTGGTTGACCGCCTCGTCCTTCAGCACATTGCCATCGGCATCGGCGAAGACGACGATCGGCACGCCCCAGGCGCGCTGGCGCGACAGCACCCAGTCCGGGCGCTCCTCGATCATGGCGCGGATGCGGTTCTGGCCGGCCGCGGGCACGAAACGGGTGTCGTCGATCGCCTTCAGCGCGCGGCTGCGCAACGTCGAGCCGTCGCCGAGGTCCTTGTCCATGTAGACAAACCATTGCGGCGTGTTGCGGAAGATGATCGGCTTCTTCGACCGCCAGGAATGCGGATAGGAGTGTTTCAGCCGACCCCGCGCGAACAGCGCGTTGCGCTTGATCAGCTCGTCGATGACCGCCTGGTTGGCGTTGCCCTTCTTGCCGTTGTCGTCGATGACACGCGCCGGCCCACCCTCGCGATCCGGGCCAAAACCCGGCGCGTCCTTGGTGAAGAAACCGCCATCGTCGACGGTGAACGGGATGGCGCTGTCGATGTCGCGTGCGCGCAGATCCGCCGCCGCATCCATCCAGGCGTCAAAATCCTCGCGGCCGTGGCCGGGCGCGGTGTGGACGAAGCCGGTGCCGGCATCGTCGGTGACATGGTCGCCGGCGAGCATCGGAACGGCAAATTCGTAGCCGCCGCCAAAGCCCTTGAACGGATGCGAAAGCGTAAGGCTTCCAAGCTCTTGCGCCGAAACGGTGCGGAGACGATTCAAGGTGACCTTGGCCTTGGCCGAGGCGTCCTCGGCCAGTGCGTCGGCAAAGATCAGCTTTTCGCCCGGCTGCGGGCCAAACGCGTTCTCGGCCGCCGTCACCTCGTAGAGGCCGTAGCTGATGCGCGGCGAATAGTTGACGGCGCGGTTGCCGGGGATGGTCCAGGGCGTCGTCGTCCAGATGACGACGTGGCCCTGGAGCAGGTCGAGGGCTCCCTCCGTCAGTTTGGTCTCACCATCATCGATGGGACGGACCAGGCTGGCGACCGGAAACTTCGCCCAGATCGTGTCGGACTCATAATCCTGGTACTCGACCTCGGCCTCGGCCAGTGCCGTGCGCTCGACCACGCTCCACATGACCGGCTTGGAACCGCGGTAGAGCTGGCCCGACATGGCGAATTTCAAAAGTTCGCCGGCAATGCGCGATTCGGCATGGAAAGCCATCGTCGTATAGGGATTCTTGAAGTCGCCGATGACGCCGAGCCGCTGGAACTCATCGCCCTGCACCGTGATCCAATGCGCGGCGAACTCACGGCATTCCTTGCGGAATTCGTTGACCGGCACCTCGTCCTTGTTCTTGCCCTTGGCGCGGTACTGCTCCTCGATCTTCCATTCGATCGGCAGGCCATGGCAGTCCCAGCCCGGCACATAGTTCGAGTCATAGCCGCGCATCTGGAACGAGCGGGTGATGACGTCCTTGAGGATCTTGTTCAGCGCATGGCCGATATGGATGTTGCCGTTGGCGTAGGGCGGGCCGTCATGCAGCACGTATTTCGTGCGGCCGGCAGCATCCTCGCGCAGCTTGCGGTAGAGGTCCATGTCCTGCCAGCGCTTGACCAGCAGCGGCTCCTTCTCGGGCAAGCCGGCGCGCATCGGAAAATCCGTCTGCGGCAGGTAAAGCGTCTTGGAATAATCGATCGTTTCAGCGGTATCGGTCATTGGTCTGCCATGTGCATTGCCCGGCGGCAAAGGAGCTCGGGCGTTGAACTATACTTTTTGAGCATGTCGTTTTCCCAAAACCGGGGCCACTTTTGGGCGACATGCCTGATGATTTGGAAAAAGCGCGAGGGCGCACGCCAAGATTCCCGGCGGCTCCGGCGGCGCTCAGGCCGCCCGGAACACCGGGCTTATAATTCGTATGGTCGGCCGGCAAAGGCGCGAAAAGCTCGTCATGCCCCGGCTTTTAGCGGAGATAGGCGCAGGAATAAAGCGTCTCTCGTTCGATTCACTTACATCGTGAAATCGAAGCGATAGGTGGTCGACACGCCGATCATGAACTGATTGCGGTCGCCTCGTTCCTTGACCAGGCTGGAATCGGCCGCCGGTCCCATCAGGCGCGAATATTCACCAAACAGGCTGGCGGTCATCGGCTCGGTCACCTTCCAGGTTATGGCGCCGCCGAGGCCGGTCGATTTCAGGCCGCCACCGGGATGATATTCGCTCAAGCCCGAGGCCACGGCTTCCTGCGCATTGACGCCATAATAGGCGTCGAAATAGTTGCCCGAGGCGAATGAAACACGCGGTCCACCCGAAATCCGCACGGTTGGCGTCACGTCGTAGAAGGCGTCGGCAGCAATGTCGGCGACAAAGCCGTTATGAGCGCGAATACCATGGCGCAGCTCGGCGCGGGCACGCAGCCAATCGGTCGGATAGAATTCGAAGAAACCGCCGACCTCGCCGCCCCAGCGCACCGGATCGAGACCCTTCAGCTCATCGGCGTTGTCATCGTCACGGGAAAACAGGAACTTGCCGGTCAGGCCAGCGCGGACACCGCCATCGTCGACCAGCGCCAGCGAGATGTTGTCGTTGCGCGAAGTGAAGCGTGCCGCCGGTCCGGCCTTGCCCAACGAAATGATCGGCGAGGCGCTGAGCAGGTACTCCTGGCCGCCCTCGAAATTCGGCGCCACCATGCCGGTGGCACCAACGGTCAGATACCAATCGCCGGACAGCCAACTGCCCTCGCCCGCATTGGCAGTACCCGCGCCGCTCAGCACCACAGCGGCCAACACCAGAGAGATTCTTCCGACCGGACTCATGGCCACTCCACTAACACAACACACACGGTTACCGATGACAGCTTTGACGGCCGTTTGGTAAAATTTGATTTAACCCGGAGACATCCGCTCACGGTTTGCCGCGATCCCGCTGCTGGTCATCGACTGGACGTTGGCCGGCGCCGGGACTAGCTTCCATCCGGCAGTATCCCGTAGCCCTTGATGGAGACCGCGACAATGACCCTGCACGGCGACGCCTTGAAAATCGCGATCGAACAGACACGGACAAAATGGGGGTGGTTTGTCGCGCTCGGCGTGCTGCTGCTCATCTTCGGCGGCATTGCCTTCGCCAATCTGTTCATCGCCACGGTGGCTTCTGTCTATGTCGTGGGATGGCTGATGCTGATGGCCGGTGTCATCGAGATCGTGCATGCGTTCGGCGTCAAGACCTGGAGCCGCTTCTTCTACTGGCTGCTCAGCGGACTGCTCTACGCCGTTGCCGGCTTCTTCGCTTTCGACAATCCGCTACTTGCTTCAGCGGTCCTGACGTTCCTGCTGGCGATCGCCCTGGTCGCGTCAGGGGTGCTCCGGGCCTGGGTCGGCTACAGCCACCGGCCGGAACGCGGCTGGGGCTGGGTCGTCGCGGCCGGTGTCATCAGCGCGCTTGCCGGCCTGATCATCGCCATGGGCTGGCCGGTCAACAGCCTGTGGGTGCTGGGTCTCTTCCTGGCGATCGACCTGATCTTCCAGGGCTGGACCTTCATCGCCGTCGGCCTGGCGCTGAAGAAATAGTCATGTCAGATTGAGCAGCGTCACCGAAACCAGCGCCAGCGCAATTCCAAGATATTGCGTCGAGGACAGTTCTTCGCCAAAGACAAAGGTGCCGACCACCGCGGCGCCGGCCACGACGATGGTGTTGACCAGCGCCCCGGTCACGGCGAGGTTCAGCTTTGTGTTGATAAAAGCGAATACTGAGTAGGAGAGCGGCGACAGCAGCATGACATATGCCAGGCTGCGGCCGTTGCCGGTCTTGCCCCAATGCGCGCTCAGCCCATCGCAGAGGATAAACAGTCCGGCGCAAACCAGCACCACGCTCCAGACAAACAGGTCGATTTTCATCGAGGAGTGTTGGGCGTTTTGGCGGCCACCTTCGATGAACTTCTTCACAGTTCGCCGCAGTTTCGGCGATTCCGTCAGAAGGCGATGGCGCGATCCAGGTCCGATAGCGGCTTGACGCCGGCAAGCAGCGCGCGTGCCTCGGCTTCATCGCGCTTCATCTGCGCGACCAGCGCATCGAGCCCTTCGAACTTCACCTCCGGGCGCAGGAAACCGAAGAAGGAAACCTGGCAGACCTCGCCATAGAGGTCACCGGAGAAATCAAAGACGAAGGTTTCCAGCAGCGGCGCACCATTGTCGTCAACGGTCGGGCGACGGCCAAAGCTGGCGACACCGTCGTGAAGCGTGCCGTCGGCGCGGCGAAAGCGGACGGCATAGATGCCCTCCTTGAGTGCGGCTTCGGCCGACAGCCTCATATTCGCGGTTGGAAAGCCAAGCGTGCGGCCGAGCTGCTGTCCGCCGACCACTTCGCTTTCGACGGTGAAGCGATAGCCGAGCAGTCCGGCCGCCTCGGCCACCTCGCCCTCGCTCAGCAACCCGCGGATGCGGCTGGACGAGACAACCTCGGCACCCTCATCACGGAAAGCGTCGACGAGCGTGACGCCGAAGCCGTGACGCTCGCCGGCCGCCATCAGGTAGGCCGGGCCGCCTTGACGATCCTTGCCGAAATGGAAATCGAACCCGGTCACGGCATGGGTAATGCCAAGATTCCTTTCCAGCACATCCGTCACGAATGCTTCCGCCGACAGCGAGGCGAAGTCGCGCGTGAACGGCTGCTCGACGAGCGCGGCAAAGCCCAGCAGCGACAGGAGCCGCGCCTTCATCGGCGGCGGCGTCAGCACGAACAACGGGATATCAGGCCGGAAGATCTTGCGCGGATGCGGTTCGAATGTCAGCACCAAGGCCGGCACTCCGCGCCGCCGGGCTTCAGTCGAGGCCCGCTCGAGCACCGCCTGATGGCCGCGATGGACACCATCGAAATTGCCGATCGCCACCACGCCGCCGCGCAGGTCTGCGGACAGCGGTGCGGTCGCCAGAATGCGCTGGAAGGCTGCCATCGTCACCTACCGCAGTCTGGGAATGACGGCCACCGGACGATACCCATGCTTTTCCAGGAAGGTCGCCAATCTTGCCGGATCCGGTTGCAGTGCATCGCCATAGTCGCGGGCATGGATACCGCCGGAGACATAGAGGACATCGAAGCCATTGTCGGCGGCGCCCTTCACATCGGTCATCACGCCGTCGCCGATGGCCAGCACCTGGCCGCGCTCGACCGGTCGGCCAAGAATCTCCGAAACCTCCTTCATCGCGAGGTTATAGATCGGCGCGTAAGGTTTTCCGGCGATCAATGTGCGGCCACCGAGCTGGGCATAATCGCGTGCCAATGCGCCGGCACACCAGATGATGCGTTCGCCACGCTCGACCACAATGTCGGGATTTGCGCAAATGAAAGGCAGGTTCCTGGCGCGCAGCCGCCGCAGAAGCTCGGTATAATCCTCGGGCTTCTCGACCTCGTCATCGAACAGGCCGGTGCAGACGACGCCGGACGCCTCGAACTCCTCGACAAGCTCGACGTCGAGACCGTCATAGAGCGTGAAATCGCGGTCGGCGCCGATATGGAAAATCTTGCGCGGACCTTCGGCGATCAGATCCCGGGTCACGTCGCCTGAGGTGACCACCCGGTCGTAGGCTGATGATGGAACACCGATCGCGTTCATCTGCGCTACGACATCGGCACTTCGGCGCGGCGAATTGGTGATTAGGACGACGGGGATTTCCGCCTCTCGAGCCCTGGCAAGCGCTGAGGCCGCGACAGGGAAATGCGTTTCGCCATTGTGCACCACGCCCCAGACATCGCACAGGATTGCCGAATAGGCTTTCGACACGTCTTCGAGCGAGCCGATGATTTCAGGCGAATCCGCCATGCCGTTTCCTTCAGTCATGATCATTGCGACCGCCGCGACCGACGGTTCGCCGCAGCCGGTTCGGATTAGCCGAACCGCTCCGGCCTGTCACCAGCTTTCGCCGGGCATCTGCGCAGCGTCAGCGAGGGTGCCCATTGGTTAGCGGTTGGTGAAGTGCCGACCCTGCAATCGAGCGATTTCCCAAACACGGCCTTCAGCGTTTTGTGGGAAAGCTGGCGTCGACCGAGAATCCGTCGGCGGGGGCCGCTGCAAGACATGCATGAACTTTGGCGTCAGTTCTGCCGCGACAAACGCGGCAACTATGCTCTTATGACGGTCGTTGCGATGGTTCCGCTGATGGGCAGCCTGGCGATCGCGGTCGATTTCACCGAGATGAGTCGTGAAAAACAGACGGTGTTGAATGCGCTCGATGCCGCCAACTTCGCCACGGCGCGCCGGCTGACGGAAGGTGCTACCGACGACCAGTTGAGAGCCTATGCGCTCGACTTCTTCAATGCCAACCTCAACAAGGTCGATCCCGCCAACACGACGCTCAGCGTCACCTTGCCAAGCAATACCGTCGGCGGGGGTCTGCTCAAGATGAGCGCGCGGCTTGACTACAAGCCCTATTTCTATCCTGTCTTCGGCCAACTCGTCGGCAAATCCGAAACTGACGCAAACCAGAAGATCAGCTTCAACGTCACTTCGGAAGTGCGGCTTAAGAACACCCTGGAAGTCGCCCTGGTGCTCGACAATTCCGGATCGATGACCAAGACCGGAACGGGCTCTGGGCAAAAGCGCATCGACCTTCTCAAGACCGCGGCCAAACAGCTGGTCGACACGCTGGCCCTGCAGGCGGCTATGATCAAGCAGGTCGACAGGCCGGTGCAGTTCGGCCTCGTGCCGTTTGCCGCATCGGTCAATGTCGGTCCCGGCAACGGCAATGCGTCCTGGATGGATACCGAAGGCCTGTCGCCGGTATCGAACGAGAATTTCGACTGGTCGACGCTGAACACGGCCACCAAATACGCCCAGCAGACCAATGGCATCTGGTACAAGCGCGGTTCGGGATGGGGTGCCGACGAGGGCCAGATGCTGACCCGGTTCTCGCTCTACCGCGATATGAAGGTCGTCACCAACCATGAGCGTGTCACCAACAGCAAGCGTGTGGTTTGCGACGAATACAACTCGAACAACACCTGCAAACGAAACCACGACGAATATGACTACATCGATTCCTACGGCCCATTCGCCAGTTGGCAGGGTTGCGTCGAGGCCCGGCCCTATCCCTACAATGTCAACGATGCCGCGCCGTCCGGCGGCTCGGCGAACACCGGCATAGGGGTTGGCGATCCGGCAACGATGTTCGTGCCGATGTTCGCCCCGGACGAACCCGGCAATCATTGGAAGCTCACCCAGGATCCCGACGAGGCCGCGCCGACGGCCTATGGCGCGGTGAACAGCTGGTGGAATGACGACCCGACGAGCAGCACCGGCCAATCCCGGCTGCGCAACATGGCCAAATATTTCCAGCCGCGGCCGATCGATGCGCCGGCGCTGCCGGCCGGCAACGGCCCGAGCTACAGCTGCTCCACCAACCCGATCACGCCACTGACCGACGTCAGCGTCACCGATGGGCTTACCGCTATCAAGGCCGCGATCGACCTGATGCAGCCGGATGGCGGCACCAATGTTCCCGAGGGCATGGCCTGGGGCTGGCGGGTGGTTTCGAGCGGCGAGCCGTTCACGCAAGGGCGCCCGGAAACCGAGAGAGGCAACGACAAAGTCGTGATCGTGCTGACCGACGGCGCCAACACCTACTACACGCCGTCCTCGCTGGGTTATTCCGACCCCGCCAGCTCGAAGTCGACCTATGCGTCCTACGGCTATCTTAACCCCGGCTACAACGGCACTTCGGTCGGCCGCCTGTTCTTGGGCACGTCGAGTGCCATCGGCCAGTTCGACTATTCGAACGGCAATTATACCAATGCGCTGAACCAGCAGATGGCGACGCTTTGCAACAACGCCAAGGCAGCCAACATCATGGTGATGACGGTGGCGCTCGACCTGTCCACAACCAATACGTCCGACAAGCAGGCGATCGATGCGCTGAAATCGTGCTCGTCGGACTCACGCTTCCGCAAGGATCCGACGGACGCCAGCAAGCCGGCCAAGCTGTTCTGGAATGCGACCGGCGCCACCTTGTCGAACGATTTCAAGGAAATCGGCAACGAATTGTCGAACCTGCGCGTCGTCGGCTGATCCGAAGGCACTAAACTGGCGCAACGGCTGGCGCCGCCATGCCCTTGCGCGCGCCTGCAGGGACAGGCACCTGTAGGCGGCTCGCGGCATTATGCATCCACGGCAGCGCGCGCTGGGGAACGAACCGATGCCCGAAACCACCAATCATCTCGCCTTCGCGCTGGTCTGCCTCGGCATGGTGCTGACGCCTGGCCCTAACATGATCTATCTGATCTCGCGTTCCCTGTCGCAAGGACCGAAGGCGGGCCTGATCTCGCTTGGCGGCGTGGCGCTGGGCTTTCTCTTCTATGTGCTGGCTGCGGCCTTCGGCATCACCGCGCTGCTGCTCGCCGTGCCCTATGCCTATGACGCACTACGCTTTGCCGGTGTGCTCTATCTCCTGTGGCTGGCCTGGCAAGCGGTGAAGCCGGGCGGGCGTTCGCCATTCCAGGTGCGCGAACTGCCGAGGGACCGGCCGCGCAAGCTGTTCGCAATGGGCCTGATGACCAATCTGCTCAATCCGAAGGTGGCCGTGCTCTATCTGTCGCTGCTGCCGCAGTTCATCAGCCTGGGCAAGGGCCATGTCCTGTCGCAGCTTCTGGTGCTGGGCGCGACGCAGATCACGATCAGCCTCAGCGTCAATGCCATCATCGCGGTGACGGCCGGTTCGATCGCCACCTTCCTCGCCGGGCGGCCATTGTGGCTGGTCATCCAGCGCTGGATGATGGGGACCGTGCTGGCAGCACTCGCGCTGAAGATGGCGACCGACGCGCAACGCTGAGAGCGCTTCGTTACATCGGCCGCCTTATCTGCTGCGCCCGCTCCGGTTCGACCACCTTGCGGTAGAGATGCCAGGTGGCATGGCCGAGCACCGGCATGACCACGGCGAGCCCGGCAAAAAGCGGGATCGAGCCGATCACCAGAAGCACAGCGACCAACAAGCCCCACAGCGCCATCTGCAGCGGGTTGGCCATCACCGCCCGGGCCGAAGTCTCGATGGCCGAAACGGCGCCGACATCACGGTCGAGCAGCAGCGGGAAGGCAATCACGGTGGTGGCCAGCACGACCACGGCGAAGACAAAACCCGCGGCATTGCCGGCAAGGATCAACGTCCAGCCCTTGCCGGTCGTCAGCACCTCGCGGACGAAGCTGCCGATCGATGCCGGCGGCTGATCGCCGAACAGGCCGGTGTAGATCGACTGTGCGGTGTAGAGCCACAACAGGAACAGCGCGACCAGCATGATGCCGATCACCACGATCGATGGAACCGCCGGCGAGCGGCGCACATCGAGTGCATGCCGCCAGGAGGTGTTCATGCCGAGTTCGCGCCGGCGGCTGATCTCGTAGAGGCCGATCGCGGCAAACGGCCCAACCAGCGCGAAACCGGACATCAGGGGGTAGATGAGCTGGATGGCATTGGCGCCAGACGTCCACCGCGTCAAGATCAGGCCGACGATGGGATAGATCAGGCACAGGAACACATAGTGCGAGGGTTTTGCCCAGAAATCCTCGGCACCGAGGCGCAGCGCATCCCAAAGGTCCGACGTGGTGATGCGGCGTACCGCTGGCTGCACATGCATTCCACGTGCGTCCGCCATGACATGAAAGCCGGCCATAACCTTCCTCCCGTGTGTCGGGGCGGTCACCGCCAGGATGGCCGCCAGAGCTGCCACTTCAAGAACGAAAGGCACGATAGCAGAGTTGGCGGCGATTGTCGCCGCGTCAATGGCCTGGGGAGCAGCTCGTTGTGCAGATTTCTCAGTATCGCCTCTCATATGGCCGTGCCTTGGCATGCTTCGTTTTGGCCAATCATTATACTGCATTTTACCATTTACGTATTTTAGCATTTCCTTAAATAGCTCGTAGAGACCCATGGCGTATCACCTCAGCTTTATAAGTCTTGGCGAGGGGCGATGTTCGCATTGAGAGGCTTCTGGTCTTCGGAGCGTGGCAACTTTGCCATAACGACCGCCATAGCGATGCTGCCGATAATGATTGGTTTGGCTGGTGCCATTGATGTGGTCGGCACGAGCCATGACGCCTCGCAACTACAGAACTCGCTGGACGCGGCAGGGCTCGCCGTCGGCACGAAGTTCTCTCCCGAGATGGCGGCTGGCGATGTTCAGCAACTTGGGCTGCAATTCTTCGCGGCAAATTTGAGCGCGGCCGACCCGCAGGAATATTCGGGCGGCCTCTCCACTTTCGCGGCAACGGCCAGCGGCAGCCCAAGCGCTTACTTTGTCTCGCTGTCGTCCAGCATAAGCCACCCAAGCTTCATCGGCGACTCGGCTTCCTGGCAGGCCTACCGTTCGGCGTCGGTCAAGATAAAGCCTGGCGCGCAGGCCTGCGTGCTGGCGCTCGATCCGCATGCGTCCGCCGCCGTGAACCTACAGGGCTCGACCAACGTCTCGATGGCCAATTGCGTGATCGCGGCGAACTCGGACGCGTCCGATTCTGTCAATAGAGGCGGCTCCGCACTGGTTTCGGCGGGCTGTGTCTCAACCGTCGGCGGCACCAGCGGGCTGTTGCCACCCAGCGCCAGTCTCGCCTGCGGAACGCCGCACGAACATCGGTACGCGTCTTTTGATCCACTGGCCGACGTCCTTCCTCCCCCTTACACATTGTGTTTGCCGGTCCCGAACGGCAAAACCTACACCCTGTCGCCCGGCACTTATTGCGACAAGACATTGTCGGGGAACATCACGCTTAATCCGGGCGTCTACATCATGCGCGGCACCACCATAAAGCCAGGGGGAAACGGCAGCCTGACTGGCCAGGGCGTGACCATATTCCTCGTGGAAAACGCTCAGATCTACATAAATGCCAATGAGACCGTGAACCTTTCCCCACCCAGCAGCGGCCCTTATGCTGGTATCACCATTTTCCAGGATCGCGGCAATACGTCTGCCCTGACGTTGAATGGCGGCGCAAATTCCGTGCTCAGCGGCTTCATCTACGCGCCGAACGCGCCCATTTCCTACGCCGGAAATTCTGATATGAGCGCCCAGGGCGACTGTCTCAGGCTTGTCGGCAATACGGTACAGATGACCGGAAACTCGTCCGTCGCGTCGGACTGCACGGCTGCGCTTGGAAATCGCGCAATGTATGCTGACCGGATGATCACTCTCGTGAAATGAGAGACGGCTCCCAACGGTTGACCTGACATCCGCAGGCGCCGGCGGTAGCGTTGAGAAGATGGCGGTCGCGTTCAACAACGCTGGAGTGCGGCAACCGCACTCCAGCAGATAAGTGCCTTTTCACAAAAGCACATCCAGTTGAAAATGAGCATCGTTACGGTTGCGCCGGTGCAGCGAAGCGATCGATCACATCGGCCAGAGGGACGTGGCCAAGGCAGGCGCCCGAACCGGCGGGCTGTTCGCCATCCTCGACAGCCAGGGCATATCGCACGACCGGATCGGCTTCGATGCGGCGGCGCAGCCCGGCCAACCTGGGATAGGCAGCGCCGTCGACCGCCTGGTGGAACTCCGCCCAACGTGCCACGCCAATCAGCGTGGTATCGGCCAGCGTCAGCCGATCGCCGACCAGGAAGTCCGTGTCGACGATCATCTCTTCGAGGCGATCGTGGCGTTCGGCAACGGCCTTGCGGCCGAAGTCGCGCAAGATCGCCTTCAGCGCCGGTTCATCCGCGGCCATTTCCAATGCCACCCAGAGCGGGCTGAAAGCGGCGGTGAAACCGGTGTTCACGAAGGCCATCAACTGATGCATGCGGTCGGCTTGCGGCGTGCGCGGGTCGAAGCTGATGCGACGTTGCGTGTCACGCGCCTCGAGCCACGCGGCGATGGCCATGGTCTCGGTGACCACCGTGCCTTCGTCGGTGATCAAAACCGGCGTTTCCTGACGGCCGTTGATGCTGGCATAAGCATCGTTCTTCATCTCGGTGAGCATGTCGACGCGGCACAGGCGATAGGGCTGTCCGACGCGTTCAAAGGCAGCGACGAGCCCCATCGAGCTTCCCGCCGGGAAGCCATAAAGGAGGATAGGTTCCATTTGTTTTCTTCCATGATTGAAGGGATCACGCCGCGCAGCGAAACTTGACCCTAAACACTGGTCGCCCCATGTAAATTACGCACAATTCTGTAACCAGGACCCGCCCATGAAAGACGTCGTCTCGCGCTGCCCGATCGAAGAGACCATGCGCGTGCTCAGTGGCCGCTGGCCCACACTGCTGCTCTATTATCTGAAGGACGGAACCAAGCGATTCAGCGAGCTGAGGCGCGACAACCCGACTGTGTCGCACCGCATTCTGGCGCTGGAACTGCGCAAGCTGGAGGACGCCGGTATCGTGCGGCGAACGGCGCGCCCGGGCTATCCGCTGCATGTCGACTACGACCTGACTGCGCCGGGTCGCAGGCTTGTACCGCTCATCGACGCGCTGGGCTCGTGGTGGGAACGGACCGAAGACGACCGGACCGGCCAAGTCTCACCAATGCTGGAAACCTATTCCGGCACGGCGACAGTGGAGACAATCACTTCGGCAAGTTGAAAACCGCCTCGATGTGATGTCCATCCGGATCGACGACGAAGGCGGCATAATAATGCGGACCGTAGTCGGGGCGCAGGCCGGGCGCACCGTTGTCACGGCCGCCATGTGCAAGCGCGGCCGCATGAAATTGTGCGATGCTCTGGCGATCCGGGGCGGCAAAAGCCAGATGAAAACCCGGACCGGGCGGACGCTGCCCTTTCGGGCAAAGTTTTATCGCCAGCTTGTCGCCGCCACCGGCAGGCCCGTAGCCCACCGCCTGATCGGGCTCGCCGGGTCGGAGATCGTCCCAGACTCTGATATAACCGAGCGGCCCCAGCACGGCGTCGTAGAAGGCAGCCGCGCGTTCGATATTCGAAACGCCGAAAGAAACGTGATGGAGCATCTTGGCAAAAAATCCCTTTTTGAGAGGCATGGTCGAACGACTTCGAACAGCCAGCATGCTGTTCAGTTCTGGCCCGCGTGATCGCCGGCCAGTCGTCCAAACATCCTGAAGTCGTGGTAGGCGCCTTTGAACCGGGCTTTCTGCCGCAGCGTTCCCTCGTAGCGGAACCCGGCTTTCTCCAGCACACGGTCCGATCCGGTATTGCCCGGCAGCGTCCACGCCTCGATGCGATTGAGCCCGAAAAACCGATGGCCGCAAAGAGCGACGGCAGCAGCCGCTTCGGTCATCAGACCTTTGCCCCAAAAATCCGGATGCAGTTCGTAGCCGATCTCGCCGCACTTCGATCTGTTGACGAACCAGTTGTACCGAATCGCACCGGCCATGGTCTTCGAAGCGCGATCCTCGATTATCCAGGCGCACCCTTTGCCAGTGGGAAAGGCCTTGCACATCCATCTCATCGCCCGTTCAGCCACCACCTTGGCCGGCGCATCCGGCCAGTTCGAGAATCGGGTGACGTCGGGGATCGACAGGATACCCCGGAAGGCGGCGGCATCTTCGGCGGTCGGGGCGCGCAGCAGCAGGCGGGAGGTGGAGAGCGTCGGAAAGGCACGGGCAGGTTTTGGCATCGGATTCTCACGTCACATTGGCCGTCTGGACTATGCTGGCCGAACGGGTGTGCTTCGACACTTCAACACTACGCGATGCATTTCGCGAAAACCAACGCATGGGTTCTCGCGCAATTTTCACCGCTTGCCCGTCAAAAGCCATGATCGCGACTATTCAGACAAGAATGGCCATTGATCATTCCCATTCCATCGAACCGCGCCCAATGCCGAGCAGGCGCATGGTGCTGACCGGCCTCGTCGCGCTGGCCGGCCTCGCCGCCTGCAGCACCGTTTCGCTGCCAACCGGCGAAGGCGCCGGCGTCTCCTCCTCCGCGACCGGCACGCTGGCCAGCATCCGCGCCTCGGCCGGGCTGGCGCCGCTGGTCCCCGACCGGCAGCTCGAACAGGCCGCCCTGCAGCAGGCCGGCTATATGGCGCAGCGTCGCCGCATGAGCCACACCACCGGCTGGGGCAAGGATTTCGCCTCGCGCGTCAAGGGCAATGGCATTGCGGGTGCGGCCGCCGAGAACATCGCCGAGGGCCGTTTCGATCTGCAGAAGCTGTTCGACATCTGGGTGCATTCGCCTGGCCATCGCCGCAACATGCTCGACCCGCGCTTCACCCGCTTCGGTCTCGCCTATGTGCGCGACGGCAGCGACGGCAACCTCCGTTACTGGAGCCTCGTGCTCGGGAAATAAGAGCAGGCTTGTCGCTGCCGGCCGCGATCTTCGTCGAGCCGCACGGGAGACCGCCGGCTGACCAGTCCGTCAATTCTTGCGGTTGAGCAATTTCTCGATGTCTTGGGCAGAGACCGGTCTGCTGAAATGGAAGCCCTGCATTTCGTCGCAATTGTTTTTGAGCAGGAAGGCCACCTGATCGTCTGTTTCGACGCCCTCGGCAATGACTCTCATATTCAGCTTTTGACCCAGCGAAATCACGGCGCTGGTGACAGCCTGATCATTCTCATCGGCAGCGAGATCGTTGATGAAGGACTTGTCGATCTTCAGCCGTGCGACTGGAAAGGTCTTGAGTGCACTGAGGCTGGAATAGCCCGTTCCGAAATCATCGATCGATATCTGAACGCCCAGGGCTTGCAGTTCGTTCATCGTGGCGACCGCCAATTCGATATCCTGCATGATGAGGCTTTCTGTCACCTCCAACTCGAGATATCTGGCCTCCAGACCGCTATCCTTAAGCGCGTTGACGACACGGCCGACCAGGTTCCTTTCCCTGAATTGCCGTGCAGACACATTCACGCAAACAGTCATCGGCGGCAGACCCGCATCCTGCCAGGCCTTGTTCTGTCGACAGGCCTCATGCAGAACCCAGTCGCCGATCGGCACGATCAGACCTGTCTCCTCGGCCGTCGGAATGAACGTCATCGGCGAAACCACGCCCAGTGTCGGATGGTTCCAGCGTATCAACGCTTCGACCGCAAAGACGCGCCCCGAGCGAAGATCGACCTGGGGCTGATAGAGCAGCGCGAATTCCGAACGGGCCAAGGCGTTTCGCAATTCCTCCTGAAGCACGAATTTTTCATGAGCCCTCGAGTTGAATTCAGGAGCGTAAAACTGGAAATTGTCGCGGCCGAGCTCTTTTGCGCGATACATGGCCGCATCGGCATTGGCCAGGAGCGTTTTCGGGCTCGCTCCATCCTTGGGGTAGTTCGCGATACCGATGCTGGCCGTCGTCCTCAGGTGATGCTCTTCGATATGAACCGGCGCTGCAATCGCTGCCCGGATCGTTTGCAAGGTCTCCGAGATGCGATCGACATTCGTAGGCTGGTCGAACAGAACGATGACAAATTCGTCGCCGCCAAGTCGCACAACCGTATCGGTCGCCCTTACGCATTCAACCATACGGCTGGCGACAGTCTTCAGGAGTTCGTCTCCGGCATTGTGGCCGAGCGTGTCGTTGACGAGCTTGAAGTTGTCCAGATCGATGAACACCACCGTCACCCAGCGATCGTATCGCTGCGCATACAGGACCGCTTGCGACAGCCGGTCCTCCAGCAAGGCGCGATTGGGAAGCCCGGTAAGCACATCATGGTTGGCCATGAAATGGATCTGGTCTTCAGCCAGTTTGCGCTCGATCGCGATTCCGGCGATGCGGGTTGTGAAATCAATCAGCCGGGTCTCGGCCTCGGCCGGTCCGCGCACCGTCATCGAATACATCGCAAATACGCCCAACACGGCGCCCTGATGCGACAGGATCGGGGTCGACCAGCACGAACGATAGCCGTAGACCGCCACCAGTTCGCGGTAATCCTCCCACAGCGGATCCTGCATGACGTCGGTGACAATGACAGGCTCTCGCCTGTAGACCGCGGTTCCGCACGATCCCACCTTGGGACCGATGGCGATCCCGTCGATGGCGTTCGTATAGTCTTTCGCCAAGCTCGGTGCCGCACCGTGCCGCAAATGGCTGCCGTCCTTGTCGAGCAGCAAGACGGAACCGAATATACCTGTCAGCTGGGATTCCACCAAGCGCATGAGGCGGTCGAGCACGTCCTCGAGCGGAGCGCTCATCGCGATCATTTCCAGGATATGCGCCTGCCCGTCACGAAGGACGTCCGCTTGCTTGCGGGCAGTGATGTCATGGGCGATGCCAACCAGACCGAAAATCTCGTTCTCAAGATTGCGCAACGGAACCTTCGTCGACGAGAGCCACTTGCCGGCGCCTGACGCATCGACAATAAACTCCTCCTCGTCGATCATCGGTTGTCCACTGTTCAGCACGTTCTGCTCGATGAGACGAAATTTCTGCGCAAGTTCGGGGGCATGAAGATCAAAATCGGTCAAGCCGATCATGTCGCTCGTCTTCTCTCGGCCACTGTCGGACGCAAGGGCCTTGTTGACCACGACGAAGCGGCTTTCGGTGTCCTTGACCCACAGATAGCCGGGTACCCAGTCGATCAGCGTTTGCAGCGAGATGCGCTCGTCCGCAATCAGACGATTCGCAGTGAACTCCGTAATGTCCTCATGCGTGGAAACCCAACCGCCGTCGGGCATTGGCTGATGGCAGACCTGAATCGTCCGGCCGTCGGCGAGATTGGCGGTCCAGATTCTCGAAGTGGTACTCGAATTGACCGACCGGGCCAATGCGAGATAGGCGTCGGCAGCCATAGCGGATGTCCCGGCAGCGACGCGGCGTTCGACTATTTCGCCCAATGTCAGGCCCGGCTGCAATTGTTCGGGCACAATGCGGTAAATCTCCGCATAGCGACGGTTGGACAGGATCAGCCGTTCATCGGCGCCGAAAAAGCAGATGCCTTGCGAGATGTTGTCGATCACCATCTCGAATCGAAACGCCTGCCCCTCGAGTGCGGCGATTGTAGCCCGAAGCTCGCGTTCGAGGATTTCATGCGAGACGGCCGCCAATTTTGTCAGGGCGGCCAGACCGATCGACTCGGGCGCTTCGGCGGGTCTCCTGGATGATTTCGTAACCAACAGGCCTCCTCCGGTTTGGCGCCTAGAAAAAGACGATTGTTTTGTAAAATGAAAGTCGATCGATAGTGTTACAGATGTACTAACGACAGATGAACCGGTCCGAGATCGATTCGGCGCAACCTGGATACCTGAGACTCAAGCGCTGTTATCGAGCCGATTTTGAACTTTCGGGCTCGGTATTCTTCGACACCAGGATGAATTCGGTCGGCCACCGCCGCAACATGATTCGCACTTCAACCGGCGCGTGACACCATCAGGCCTGCGCCCATTCTAGGGCGAAGCTAGTCCATGTGCGCGGCTGGTGCGCCACCGGCAGGCGCCTGCTTTGGCTTGCGCAGCAGGAAAACAAACGGGATGGCAACCAGCGTCATTACCATGAGTATTTTGAAATCATTGACGTAGGAGATCATCATCGCCTGGAGATTGACCATGCGATCGACCTGCGAAAGCGCCATCGGATCGCCGCTTGCGGCTGCCGGAGAAACCGCCCACAGATTTGGGTTGAACGGGTTGATGAAGGCCGAAAGCTCGGTGTGATTGATCTGCGTGTTGCGCACCATCAGGACCGTCACGACCGACACGCCAATGGACGAGCCAAGATTGCGCACCAGGCTGAACAGAGCCGTAGCATCGGTGCGGAAGCGCACGTCAAGCGTGGCGAAGGCGACGGTCGACAGCGGCACGAACACCATTCCCATACCCAGGCCCTGGATGACGCCGGAGCTGATGATCAGCCAGTTGTCCATCTGCGGGGTGAAGCTGGACATGGTGTAGAGCGACTGCGCGGTCAGCAGGAAGCCGATGACGACGAGGATCCTGGCGTCGATCTTGCTCATGAGCCGCCCGACGACGAGCATCGAAATCATGGTGCCGACGCCGCGTGGCCCCATGACGACGCCGATGGTGACGGTCGGATAGCCGAAGATGGTCGCCAGCATCGGCGGCAGCAGCGACATGCTCGCCAGGATGAGCACGCCCATGACGAAGATGAACGCCAGCCCGGTCACGAAATTGCGGTCGAGGAAGATCTTGGGATCGATGAAGGGGTGTTCCGCCGTCATCGTGTGAATGATGAACACCCAGAAGCCGGTGAGGGAGAGACCAAGCTCGATCCAGATCTCGACCGATGAAAACCAGTCGACCTCACCGCCGCGGTCGAGCAGCAGCTGAAGCGCGCCGACGCCGAGCGATATCATGGCGAAGCCGAAGAAATCGAAGCCGCGCACGCGCCGGGCAACGGCCGGCAAATAGGCGGCCATGCCGAGAAAGGCGACGATGCCGACCGGCAGGTTGATGAAGAACACCCAGCGCCAGTTGAAATTCTCGGTCAGCCAGCCACCAAGCGTCGGGCCCAGAATCGGCCCCAGCATGATGCCTGCGCCCCAGATGGCCATCGCCTGGCCATGGCGTTCCCTGGGATTAATGTCGAGCAGGAAGGTTTGCGACAGAGGCACGATCGCGGCGCCGAACACGCCTTGCATCAGCCGGAAGAACACCATGGTCTCCAGGCTCCAGGCGATGCCGCACAGCATCGAGAACACGGTGAAGCCGACCACTGCCGTCAGGAACAGTTCCTTGCGGCCGAAGCGGTCGGCCAGCCAGCCGGTGACCGGCGTCATGATGGCGGCGGCAACGATATAGGAGGTCAGCACCCAGTTGATGTTGTCCGGCGAGGCGCCGAGATCGCCCGTCATGGTCGGCAGCGCGACGTTGGCGATCGTCGTGTCGAGCGCCTGCATGATCGTCGCCAGCATGAGCGCGACCGTAATCAGGCCGCGATGCGGCACTTCTTTGAAGGGTTCAGGCGTGCTCATGACAGGGAACTTCCAGCAGGTAACAAAAACGTGTACAACGGGTTTCCGGGCGGCAACGCCTTCCGTTGAGAGACCCTCATCGCGGTGGGACGCGATTATCGATGTGGGGGTTACATCGACTGAGAGTCTCTGATGAGCGGATGCCTGCCGCCCGGAAACATGAGGACCGACGGGTCTGCGTCGAAGATTTCAGATTTCGGTCGAGCCGCGACGCGGCTTCGCCCAAATTCTGATCCTTCCAGCTCCTCCCATCAGGCCAATCCTGCAATTCACCTCCACCCGCTGATCCCTGCGGGATTCTGTTGACTTTTACTGCGCGGCCTCGCCGGCCGTGGCGTGACCGAAGATCGACGGCAGGCCACGCGCCACGCCGGTGTCGACGGTGACGGTGGCGCTCATGCCGGTGCGCAACGCCATCTTGGCGTCGGCATCGGTCAGTTCGAGACGCACCGGAATGCGCTGCGTGACCTTGACCCAGTTGCCGGTGGCGTTCTGGGCCGGCAGCAGCGAGAATTCGGCACCGGTGCCGGCGCCAATCGCCTTGACCGTCGCCTCGAAGGTGCGTCCCGGATAGGTATCGACCACGATATCGGCCTTCTGCCCGGGCTTCATGTGGGTGAGCTGCGTTTCCTTGAAATTGGCGGCGATCCAGGTGTCGCCGGTCTCGACCAGTGAAAACAGCGGCGTGCCGGAACCGACATACTGGCCGACCTTGAACGACGAGGCCTGGCTGATGACGCCGTCAGCCGGCGCCTTGACCGTGGTCTGCGCCAGATCGTAGGCCGCCTTGTCGCGTGCGGCGAGCGCGGCCATCACAGTCGGGTGCTTGTCGGTCTCGATGTCGGGATTGCCGCCAAGGGCTGCCTTGGCGCTGATGATGCCTTGCTCGGCAACGGCGAGCTGCTGCTTGGCCTTGTCGAGGTCGTTCTTGGCTTCGTCCAGCGACGACTTGGCGTTGATGCCCTTCTGGGCAAGGTCGGCGGCGCGGTCGAACTGCGACTGGGCGAAGGCGACCTGACTGGTGTCGGATTTCTGCTGAGCCATCGACTGGCCGTAAGCCGCGCGCAGCTGCTCGACATTGAGACGCGCGCCCGCCACCGCCGCGTCGGCCTGCGCCAAAGCGATCCGGTAGGGCTCGGGATCTATGGCAAACAGCTCGTCACCCTGTTTGACCAGCTGGTTATCGAAGATGTCGACTTTAACGATGCGGCCAGCCGTGTCGGAAGCGATCGACACCTTGGCCTGCTGCAGATTGGCGTTCTCCGTCTCCTGGTAGCGGCCGCCGGTGACCCAGACGTAACCGCCGCCGACAGCCAGCGCGGCGGGCAGCGCGACCATCAGCAGGAGACGGCCCAGCCGGCGCTTTTTCTTCACCGGCGCCAGGGCTGGCTGGACCGGAGGAGCAACCGCCACCGGGGGCGCGGCCGGCTTTTCCGGTGCTTCCATCTCCAGCTCTGTCACTTTCTCGTCTATCTTGGCTACCGCGTTCATGCTGCTGTGCCTTCTGTATTCTTTACTTTTTCAATGGACGGCGTCTCGTCGTCAGTCAGGTTCCGGACCATCGCCTCGAGCCCCTCGACAAGGACACGGCGGGCTTCCGGCTTCACGCCGACCAGTGATTCCTCATAGACTTCCCCGGCAATGCTCTTGATCACGGCGTAGGCATCGCTCGCCTTGGGCGTCAGGAAAATCATGCGGACGCGGCGATCGGTGGCGTCGGGTCGACGCTCGATCCAGCCGCCCTCCTCCATGCGATCGACCAGGCGCGAAACGCTGATCGGCTCGATTTCGAGAAGTTCGGCCAGCCGCGCCTGCGCGACACCGTCTTCCTTGGCAACACGGACCAGAAGCCGCCATTGGGCCGAAGAAAGCCCCAAGCCGCTGGCCCTCGCCTCGAAGCGCTTGCGCATCAAGCGCTGCACGTCGTGGATCAAGAACCCCAATCTGTCGATGCCATCGGAAACCATGAGCGGTATATATAATAAGCGTGCTTACTATTCAAGATGCCGCGCTGCACAAGAAGCCGGCAAATGTGCATGAGAGCCATGCCGGGCCAATCATGGTTAGCGATTTGGCAACGGCCGGCGCGCGGCCGTGGCAGTCGAACCGTAGCGTCCTCTGCTCTGGTCGCGTTTGACATATTGATGTACAGCCGCTGATCAGGATCGGGGGATCACGAAAATGCCGACGCTTTACGCTCTCAAGCCGGCTTTCCAGGGACGACTGCGGCCGCTGGTCAACCGGCTGGCGGCAATCGGGGTAACCGCAAACAGCGTAACCATGCTGGCGGCGCTGATGTCGGTCGCGGCCGGGACGGCCATCGCGATCCTGCATGAATGGCGCTGGCTGCTGTTGCTCATTCCCGCAGTGATGTTCGTGCGCATGGCGCTGAATGCCGTGGATGGCATGCTGGCGCGGGAACACGGGCAGGCCTCGACGCTCGGCATGTATCTGAACGAGTTGTGCGACGTCGTTTCGGACCTCGCGCTCATTCTCCCCTTTGCCGTCTTTCCGCAGTTTGCCCCATGGGGCGTCGTTGCCTTCGCGATATCAGCCGTGCTGACCGAGTTCGCCGGCGTGCTCGGCATCGCCGCCAAGATCGGACGTAACTATGCCGGGCCGTTCGGCAAGAGCGACAGGGCGCTGGCGCTCGGTGTTGTCGCCGTGCTGTGCGCCACCGGGCTCTGGCCGGCATCCATCGCGCCATTTGTGTTTCCGGCCATGGCAACGCTTTCGCTGCTGACCGCCATAAACCGGATACGCGCCGGCCTTATTGGCAGCGCCAGCTGAGCATCGAGGCTCGCCATGCCGCCAAAGGGAAAGACCATGATGCACGAACCGATCGCCGCCGCGGCCACGGAAAACCTTGAGCGGCAAGCGCAGGAGCGGGTATTCAGCAGCCATGACGGGACGGAGATCTTCTACCGCTTTTGGCCGGCAGCTTCCGCCGGTGCCAAGGGCGCGGTGGTGCTGTTCCATCGCGGCCATGAGCATGGCGGCCGCATGGCCCATCTCGTCGATGAATTGCAGATGCCGGATCACGCCTTCTATGCCTGGGATGCCCGCGGCAATGGCCGTTCGTCCGGCGAGCGCGGCTATGCCCCTTCCTTCTCGGCGCTGGTGCGCGACATCGACTGCTTCATGCGCGAGATCGCCGCCAGGGATGGCTTCGCCACGCAGGATATCGCGCTGATCGCGCAATCCTTCGGCGCCGTGCTTGCCACGGCCTGGGTTCATGACTATGCGCCGAGACTGCGCGCCATGGTGCTGGCCTCACCCGCCTTTTCGGTAAAACTCTACGTGCCCTTCGCCAAGGAAGGCATCGCGTTCTGGCAGAAGATCAAGGGCCGCTTCTTCGTCAATTCCTACGTCAAGGCGAAGTTCCTCACCCACGATCCCGTACGCATCGCCTCTTTCGAGAGCGATCCGCTGATCACGCGGCCGATCGCCTCCAACATCCTGGTCGAACTCTACCAGCATGCGGCACGCATCGTCGCCGACGCCCGCGCCATCACCGTGCCGACGCAGCTTCTGCTCTCGGGCAGCGACTGGGTGGTGCGCCACGGCCCGCAGCACGCGTTCTTCGTCAATCTCGGCAGCCGCACCAAGGAACGCCATGTGTTGCCGGGTTTCTTCCACGACACGCTGGGCGAACGCGACCGGGCAAAGGCCCTCGACCTGATCCGGCCATTTCTGGCGAAGCAGTTCGCGGCACCGGACGCGCCGGTCGACCTGAAGCAGGCGGACATCGCCGGCTACACCCGCGACGAGGCCGACAGGCTTGCCTCGCCGCTCGATCTGTTGTCGCCCAAGGGCCTCTATTGGGCATTCAGCCGCGCCTCCATCCGCATGGGCGCCTGGGTCTCCCAGGGTATGAAGACCGGCATCGCCACCGGCTTCGATTCCGGCTCGACTCTGGATTACGTCTACGAGAACGACGCGCGCGGTCTGACACCTGTTGGCCGCGTCGTCGACCGCATCTTCCTGGAAGCCATCGGCTGGCGCGGCATCCGCCAGCGCAAGCTGCATCTGGAAGAACTGATCGGCTCTTGCCTGGCGACGCTCAAGGCCGCTGGCCGGCCGGCGCACATTCTCGACATCGCTGCCGGCCACGGCCGCTATGTTCTCGATGCCATCGTGAAGAGCCCCGACCAGCCGACGAGCGTGCGCCTGCAGGATTATTCCGACCTCAATGTCGAGCTTGGCCGCAAGCTGATCGCTGAGCGGCAATTGCCGGCTGATGTCTCGTTCCAGCGTGCGGACGCCTTCGATGCCGATATGCTCGCCTCGATCGATCCGGCGCCCGATCTCGCCATCGTTTCCGGCTTCTACGAACTGTTCTCCGACAATGCGATGATTGCCCGCTCGCTCGGTGGATTGGCCAGCGCCATGCAGCCGGGCAGCCTGCTGCTCTACACCAACCAGCCCTGGCACCCGCAGCTCGAAATGATCGCCCGCAGCCTGACCTCGCATCGCGGCGGCGAAGCCTGGGTGATGCGCCGGCGCACGCAGGGCGAGATGGACCAGCTTGTCGAAGCCGCCGGCTTCGACAAGCTCGAGCAGCGCATCGACCAATGGGGCATCTTCACCGTCTCGGTCGCGCGGCGCCGCTGAGCAGCATGGTGTCATCGCTTGCATCCACCGCGCGCACTGAGCCTTATGGACGGGTGGTCGTCAGGGCAGCTCTTTGGCTGGCCTTCCTGGCGCCGTTCTTCTACCTCAGCTACGGCTTCGCCAACTGGCTAGCGTCGCGGCGCGACGACGTCGGCAGCATTCTGTTCTCCTGGGAACACGGCATCCCCTTCATGGCCTGGACCATCGTGCCCTACTGGTCGATCAACCTGTTCTACGGCCTGTCGCTGCTGCTCAACGGCAACAGGCAAGGGGTCGACCGCCTGGCCGGGCGCTATCTCACCGCGCAGGTCGTCGCCGTTGCTTGCTTCATCCTGTTCCCGCTGATCGCGACATTCGTGCGGCCCGCGACGACCGGCCTGCCCGGCTTCCTGTTTGCCGTGCTCGGCGGTTTCGACAAGCCGTTCAACCAGGCGCCCTCGCTGCACATCGCCCTGCTGGTGATCATCTGGGATCATTGGCGCCACCGGCTCAGCGGATTACTCCTGCCGCTCTGGCATGGCTGGTGCTTTCTGATCGGCGCCTCGGTGCTGACGACCTGGCAGCATCACTTCATCGATATCCCGACCGGCGCGCTGCTCGGGTTCTTTGCGCTGGGGCTGTTTCCGCGCAGCGGTGCGTTGCCGTTTTCAGGCTTCCGGCTGACCAGCGACGCGAAAGCGCGGCGTCTGGCGCTGTTCTATGCGCTGGGCGCCGCCCTTGCGCTGGCGGGTGCCGCGCTCGGCGCCTTGTTTTGTGCCGTCGCGCTGTTCCTGCTTTGGCCGGCGCTGGCGCTGGCAATCGTCGCCTTCGCCTATGCCGGGGCCGGCGCAAAGGTGTTCCAGAAATCCGCCGATGGCAGCATCACGCTTGCAAGCCGTATCCTGCTCTTGCCTTACCGCCTCGGCGCTCGGGCAAACATATGGGCCTGGACGCGCAGTCTTGCTCCTCAGGTGGCGATTGCCGACGGCATCTTTCTCGGGCGCTTTCCCACAGCACGCGAAGCCAACAGCTTCGGCACGGTCATCGACCTCGCCGCCGAACTTGAAAAGCCGGCGCGAGCCGATTGCCGCTGGATCAGCTTTCCGATGATCGACCTGTTGCCGCCGCCAGTGGCGATGCGGCAACAGGCAGCCAGCGCGCTGGAGAGTGCGCGCCGCGACGGCCCCGTATTGGTGTGCTGCGCGCTCGGCTTCCAGCGCAGCGCTGGCGTTGTTGCCGAATGGCTGGTGGCGACCGGCAGAGCCAGGACGCCGGCGCTTGCCCGCGAGATGCTGATGACGACCGGCCGGCCGGTTCATCTTGCCGAGGCTGCGGAGCGGGCAGCGTCATGACCGGCAATGCCTACCAGGAACGCGCCGGTCGTTTCGCCCGCATGCTGATGCGGCAGGCCGCATGGCCGGTGGCAATTGTGGTGGCCGCCAATATCCTTACGCCCTTGACTGCTTCGCCGCGCGGCGCCTTCGGGAGCCTACGCGCGGCCGTCCCATTGTCGGTCTCAGCCGCGATCGCGGTTGTCGTGCTCGTGTTGTCGGCGTTGCTGGTGTTCGATGCGCTGCTGTTCCGGCTGATGGCCAGCCACAAGGACGAGGCTTCCGGCGGTGCGGCGGTGGATGACATATTGGCGCGCATGCGGCTAAAACCCTCCCCGTCCACGACACGCTCGCTCGACGACCGCATGGCCGGCACAAGCCGCCTGCTGTTCAAGCAGCGCGCCGCCTTGGCCCTGTTTGCCGCAGCGCTTCTGGCGGCGGGGTTTTGGGCGCCGCGATGAACAAGCTTTCGCTCAAGACCTTCACCTTGCTGCAGACGGTAACCTCCGTCGGCCTCTCGGCGCTGGCCTGGATGGTGACCGGGGTGCGTCCGATCTGGAACGGCAGCCTGCCGTCCGACCAGCAGCGCATCTATTTCGCCAATCACACCAGCCATGGCGACTTCATCTTGCTGTCGGCCTGCCTCAGCGAAAAGGAGCGCGCGATCACCCATGCGGTGGCTGCCGGCGAATACTGGGGAAAGTCGCGGCTGCGCCGCTTCATCGCGCAGGACATGCTGTCGTCCGTGCTCATCAACCGGCAATGGACGAAGCCTGAGGAAAACCCGATCGAGATCATGCTCTCGGTTCTCGACCAGGGCCATTCGCTGATCCTGTTTCCCGAGGGCACCCGCAACATGACCGAGGAGCCGCTGCTGGCCTTCCGCTCCGGCCTCTACAATCTATCGATGGCGCGGCCTGAGGTCGAACTGATCCCGTGCTGGATCGAGAACATGTCGCGCGTGCTGCCCAAGGGCCAGTTCCTGCCGGTACCGCTGCTGTGCCGCGTCGTCTTCGGCGCGCCGGTCGCGGTTGGCCCGGGCGAGGAACGCCGCGCCTTTCTCGAGCGCGCTCACGCCACGCTTCTGGCGCTCAACCCGCGTCCCGAGCGAGACGATTGATGCGCCACGAGATCTCCATCCTGATCATCGGCCTGCTGGCGGTTTTGACCACCGCAAGCATTGTCGCCGCTATCCTTTCGGCGCGGGCGCCGAAGCCGCTCAGCTCGACGCTGGTCAATCTCACCCAGCGCATCAACGCCTGGTGGGTGATGGTGGCGCTGATGACGGTCGCCTTCTTCTTCGGCCGCTACGGCATGACCATCCTGTTCGCGCTGATCTCCTTCGCCGCGCTGCGCGAATTCGTGACGCTCACGCACACCCGCCGCAGCGACCATTGGGTGCTGCTTGGCATGTTCGGCATCATCATACCGTTTCAATACTGGCTGGTGTGGACCGCCTGGTACGGGCTCTTCGTCATCTTCATTCCGGTCTACTGCTTCCTGCTGATGCCGGCCATCACGGCGCTGCATGGCGACACGGAACGCTTCCTCGAGCGGATCGCCGCGCAGCAATGGGCGGTGATGATCTCGGTCTATTGTGTCAGCCATGTCCCTGCCCTGCTGACACTCAACGTGCCGGGCTTCGAAGGCCGCACCCTGTTGCTGATCGCCTTCCTGATCATCGTCGTGCAAGGCAGCGACGTGCTGCAGTACATTTTCGGCAAGCTGTTTGGAAAACACCGGTTTTCGCCGAACGTCTCGCCGTCGAAAACCTGGGAAGGCCTTATCGGCGGACTGGTGTCGGCGAGCCTGCTCGGCGCGCTGTTGTCGTTCGTGACGCCCTTCTCGCCGCTGCAGGCGGCGGCCGTGGCTTTCGTCGCCTGCTCGATGGGATTTCTCGGCGGGCTGGTCGCCTCGGCCATCAAGCGCGACCAGGGCGTCAAGGACTGGGGCCACCTGATCGAAGGCCATGGCGGCATGATGGACCGCACCGATAGCCTTGTCTTCGCCGCCCCGGTGTTCTTTCATATCGTGCGCTATTTCTGGACCGTCTGAGAGCTCGGAGCTGGCGAACTCTTGCCCGTCACAGCCGGTTGCGGATGAGCATGGTGACGACGAAGAACGCGCCGACCGAGCTGGTGATGATGCCGATCGGCAGTTCCTGCGGCGGCAGCAGCGTTCGGGCCAGAAGATCGCTGGCCAGCAGCAGCACCGCGCCGAAGACGGCGCAACTGGCAACCAGGCGCAGATGCAAGGGACCCGCCAGCGTAGTTTTGCGCCGATGGCATCGCAACGGATTTCTCGGACGGAGTGATGGGCCATGTGAGGGAGGCAGACATTGCACGCTCGCGATCTGTAATAATATAACGTTCTATAAAGTGTCACCTGGCGCTGTCAAGCGAAGCGCTTGACGTGCTGGGCCATATCGGTGCGCGAACTGCGACGGGATCGGCGCGGATTGCGCCGGATGCGCAATTTCGATCAAACTGGCCGCGCCAGGGAACGGCATCATGATCTGGCCAATGCGAGCAGAAAAATGAACCCGACCGAGAAAGCGCTGTGGTTCGTCGAGAGCCATCTGCCGGAAGCGATCTCGCTCGACGATGTCGCCCAAAGCAGCGGCGTGTCGCGTTTTCATGTGACACGGGCTTTCGGCGCTGCCACCGGCCGCTCGGTGATGGGCTACATGCGCTCACGCCGGCTGACCGAGGCGGCCCGCAAGCTGGCCAGCGGGGCGCCCGGCATTCTCTCTGTCGCGCTCGACGCCGGCTACAACTCGCATGAGGCGTTCACCCGTGCCTTCCGCGACCAGTTCGGCACCACGCCTGAACTGGTGCGCGCGCAAGGCACGACCAAGACCCTCGACCTTGTGGAGCCAATCCTGATGGACCATTCCCTGCTCAGCACACTCGAACCGCCGCGCTTCGAGACCAGCCGGCCCTTCCTTATCGCCGGCTTTGGCGAACGCTACAGTTGCGAGAGCAGCGCCGGCATTCCGATGCAGTGGCAGCGCTTCAGTCCCTATATCGGCAACATCCCCGGCGAGATCGCCGGCGTTTTCTACGGCGTCTGCCTCAACGGCGACGACGCGGGCAATTTCGACTATGTGGTCGGCGTCGAAGTGTCCGATTTTGCGGACTTGCCGAAGGATTTTTACCGGGTGCGGGTGCCGGCGCAGAAATACGCGGTGTTCTCGCATCGGGAGCACATCTCGACCATCCGCCGCACGATCAACACGATCTGGAACAGCTGGCTACCCGCTTCCGGTCACGACATCGCAGATGCACCGGAATTCGAACGCTACGGCCCCGAATTCGATGCCCACAGCGGCAATGGCGGGTTGGAGATCTGGGTGCCGGTCAAGGCGTAGGCGATCACGCCATTGGCAGCGCCGGCCAGCGATCGACTATCCTGCCGCCGGAAAACACCGCGATCGATCCGAACTGCTGCAGCACGGCCTCGCTCTGCGTCGGGCGCAGGAAGGCGTAGTCGCCTGGCCTTGCGGTAGCATCGGCCGGCAGGCCCATGAATTGCTGGTTCGAGGACAGGCCAAGCAGGCCGTTCGTCATCATGCCTTTGGGGAACACCGGCTCGGCCATCCACTTGCCGCCATAGAGATAGCAGCCCTTGGCTGGAAACCGGCCGAGCGCCTGCAGCAGGCGAGTGACGACCGGCGGGCCGGGCAGCATCGGCTCGACCACTTTCAGCATCGGCGTCGCGATGAAGGCCGCCGGCTGGAAGCCGTCGAGACCTGATGTATCGAAGTCGCTGGGCAGCACGAAGGCCGAGCCCATCGACACTTCATTGGCGACGCCGCCACGATGAAGCAGCGCGGTCTTGCTGCCGCCGATGTTCAGGATGCGGCGCTGGTCGGCGCCGAGACAAGCGACGAACGCCTTGGCCTGCGCCGACGCCTTTGCCAAGGCTTTCGCCGGCCCGCCGAACAGACCCGGAATAAGCGGCGCATGTGCCTCATAGGCCATGACGCCTTCGCAATGCAGCCGTTTGTGAGCCGGGAGCAACTTCAAAACCTGCGACAAGGCCTGCGGGCTGGCAAAGCCGCCGCGATGCAGCCCAACATCGATCTCGAAGGCAATGCGCAGTTCGATGTCGAGTTCGGCAGCGAGCGCGCCATATTCCGCCAGCCGCTCCTCGCTGTCGATCAGCCAGCAGACACGCGACCAATCGGCGCCACCTTTCGCCAGTGCCGCCCTTGCCGCATCGACTGGCATCGGCTTGCCATACAGCAGATCGGCATCCGGAAACGTCCTCAGCACCGCCTCGCTGATCGGCGGATGGAAGGTCATGACGTGATTGGTGCCAAGCGCCTTGCCGATATGCGCAAGCAGCGGCAGGCAGGCGAGCGACTTGTCGACCAGCCGCACGGCAAGGCCAGGACCCAGTCTCTCCTTGACCAGGGCAATGTTGCCGTCCAGCCGATCGCGATCGAGCACCAGGCAGGGCTGGAAGATGCCAGCTTGCTTCAGCGCATCCGACAGGGTGGAAAAATAGGCGCTCATTTCTCGATGCCGAACAAGCCGGCAATGTAGGGCGAGACGAAGCGGTTTTCCGGATCGATGTCGCGGCGCACCGCCATGGCATCGTCCCAGCGCGGGTAGAGCTTTTTCAAATCCGCCGCTTTGAGGCTGTGCATCTTGCCCCAATGCGGCCTGCCGCCATATTTGCGGAAGATCGGCTCCGCCGCCTGCATGAAAGGCAACGGGTCGTTCGCGGCGTCATGGTGGATGGCGATCGAGCAGGTCAGCCTGTTGTAAAAGGGCGAGAGCCAGAACTGGTCAGGCGCGACGGTGCGCACCTCCATCGGGAAATAAACCTCGGGAAAGCGCTGCTCGGTCAGTTCGATGATCTCGGCCAGCGCCTTCGGCCCCTCCTCGAACGGCAGATGATATTCCATCTCGTTGAACTTGGTCTGCCTGTCGCTGGCATAGACATTGAGCCAGTCCTGCACGTAGTCCTCGGCCGGCAATTTGGCGATGGCGCCCAGGATCAATCGGCGGCGCAGCGATGGCAGCCAGACAAGCCCTGTGCGCAGCCGGCGCAGCGTCCTCAACCCGGCCTCATCCGCTTCCGGAGGTCGCGGGGTCGGTGCTGCGTCGCTGAGATCGCTGGCGATGAACTGCGCATAACCGGAAAACGGAATGTAGTAGAATTCGGCGGAGCGATGCGCGGCCATCATCGCCTCGAAATCGCGCAGCATGTCGGCGATCGGCAGCACCCATTTGCGGCGGCGCAGCCGGTAGGTCGCAATGTTGTTCAGCGTCACTTCGCTGAGCACGCCGAAGGCGCCGAGTGCGACGCCGATGGCATGGATCATGTCCTGATCCCCTGCCCGCTTGAAATCGCGGACCTTGCCAAGCCCGTCGACGATCTGCACCGTCTCCAGCTGCGTGTGATAGGCGCCGAGCCTCGGTCCCGAGCCATGCGTGGCGGTGCCCAGCGCGCCGCCGATCGCCTGACGGTCGATGTCGCCCATGTTGGGCAGGCCCTGGCCAATGCCTTGCAGGATGTGCATGAGCGGGCCAAGCCGGGTCCCTGCCCGCACCCGCGCCTGATGTTTTTGCGCGTCATGCGAGACCAGCCCTTCCAGTCTCTCCAGGGACAGGATCGTGCCCTCGGATTCTACCAGCGGGGTGAAGGAATGACCGGCGCCGGCGACGCGGACCGGGCCGGGTGTGGTACGAATGAGATCGCCAAGCTCGCCGGCGTCAGTGGGGCTGGCGATCAGCTTCGGTTCAGCAGTGACCAAGCCCGACCAGTTGCTCCAACGGTTCGACATGGCGCTCCCCCGCTCAGGCAACGGCGCGGCGACGCCGCGACACCAGGACGAACAGACCAAGCAGCGCGACGCTGGCAACGGCACTGGCGGCGGCGAATTCCGGCACCGGCCGGAAATCCTTGCCGTCGATGAGCAGCGACGCCGCGATCGGGCCGATCGCCAGGCCGAACAGCTGGGCTGCCGGCACCAGCAGCACGGCGGTGCGCGTCTCGTCGGCGGTGATCGCCAGCCGGATCTGGTAGGGCACGATGAACAAGAGGATGAAGCCCATGATCAGGGCTGCGATCCAGAATATCGTGAGCCCAGGTCCGCTGGCCAGAACCAGGGAGCAGACAAGCGCCACGACACCGATCGTGGCGATGGCGGCGCGATAATCGATGCGCGCCTCGAACGCGGTGGCCGTCATCGCACCCAGGACCTGCACCGCCAGGCTGGCCGAGACGATCAGGCCGACGGTGCGGCCATCGATGCCGTATTGGGCGCCAAGCGGCTCCAGAAAGGCCCAGACCGCGCCAAAGAACATGAAGTAGCAGAAGACCGACAGCAGCGCGGTGAGCGAAGGAACCGTCAGCACATTGGCCAGATTCTCCTCCTTGGGCAGGTCGGCATAGCCGCCGGGTACGGTGAAGGCGACCGCCAGCGACATGACGCAGACGACGGCAAGAACAATGAACCCACCCGCCGACCCGGCGGCCGGAATGACATAAAGCGCCAGCAACAGGGCAAGCGCGCATTGCGCCAGCGTCTGCATGGTGACGAAAAAGCCGCCGATGCGCTCGGCGCGCCGCGAACGGGCGATCAGTTCGGTGGCGACCGCGACCAGACCGCCTTCGGCGAGCCCGGCCAGGGCGCGGGCCGCAATCAGCGTGTTGGCGCTTGCAGCATAGGCCGTCCACACATTGGCCAGCGCCAGCAGCAGCAGAAGGATGGCACTTTTCCAGCGCATGTTGCGCGCCGAGAGCAACATCGCCACGACAGCCGAACCGATGGCGATGGCGATCATCTCGGCGGTGGCGACCAGCGCCAGTTCATCGCCGCTGACATGGCCCTCGGTGTAAAGGGCCCCGAGCAGCACCGGCTGCAGGCCTAGAATGAGCAGGCCAACCGAACCGATCCACAGGGCCGAGGCAAGTTGTGCGCCGGTCGGATTGCCGACCAGCCAGTCGCCATTGCCTGCGTGGCCGGTAGTTGTCGAAGTCAAAGGCGCCTCCCAACGTCCTTGCCGTGTGGCAAAAAAGCTGACAACCTGTCAGCATTTCAGAAACTGATACTTGATCATATTTTTTGTCAACCGGAATTTGGAAACCGTGCGAAAGATCGGTGCATGACCGAAGTGAAGAGAATGGCGACCGAGCCCAGGCGCAGGCCCAAGCAGGAACGCAGCCGCGAGCGCATCGACGCGATCCTGTCGACGACCATGCGGCTGATCGGCGAGAAGGGTATCGACGCCGTGACCATGAAGGAGGTCGGCATGCTGGCGGGCGGGCCGATCGCCACCGTCTATCACTATTTTCCCAACAAATCGGCGATCCTGGCGATGCTCTATGAGCGGTTCTCCGAGGTCAGCCGCGCACGGTTGACGGCGATCATCGCCGATGTCCGCGAAGCGAAGGACGTGATCGTGGCCGCAGACCGGTTGCTTGACGACTATCTCAGCCGTGTCGCCGGCGATCCGGCCATCCAGGATCTGCAGAACGCCATCCAGGCCGACAAGGCGCTCAAGAACCTCGACATCGCCGAAACCCGACATCAGGCCAAGATGTTCTGCGACCATGTCATCGCCCTGCTGGAGCCCGAGAAGCGCGAGCAGTTCGAACGCATTGTCCTTCTGACCTTCCAGCTCGCCGGCGGCGTGGTGCGCCTGGCGCTTGCCGAGGGCGAAGCAGAAAGCCGCCGCACGATCGAAGATTACCGTTCGATCATCCACACGCAGCTGCGGCTGTTTTTGTAGCCTTGGTGATCATCGTCAAGCTGCCCGGGCGGCGTGAGCACCAGAACGCCCGCTATGCAACCTGGCGGATAAGGCTTTCGAAGCCGTCGGCGAGATTGGCATTGCCGGCAGCGAGAAACGCAGAAAGATTGCGGGCGCCACCGGGTGTCTTGTTGGCATCAAGCAGCACCGCCCTGCCCTCATGCATGACGAAATCGAACTTTCCGTAGTCAAAGCCAAGCTGGCGCCTCAGCGCGCGAAGCTCCTCGGGAACCGGAACCGGCTCATGACGGATCGTATCGTCGCCCTTGACGAGGCTCTGCGGCGAGACATGGCGGGTGCAGCGCTCGCGCTCGCCGCAGAATATCCAGAAGCGGGCTCCAAAGCCGTCCGACTCCGGCTCAGGAATGAATTTTTCGACGACGAGATCGCTGCGGTCGAAGACCGCCGGCGCAACATCCGAAAGGGATGCATAGACGCGATAACCCTCGATAAGCTTGACGCCGGGAAACGGCCTCGGCTTTCCGGCACGCAGCGATCGCCGGTTGAGCGCCTGCTCCCGCACCCCGAGATTGTTGAGATTACTCTTGACGATGACTGGCCCTTGCCAGTCGTCATCCTTGCCGATCAAGGCGCCACTGACGCGTCGTTTGGAGATGTCGGCAGCCCCGATGTTCAGGCAGAAGGGAAAAGCGCGTGCGTATTCGACATATTCGGGTGGCGTCACGGTCGCATCGACGTGCAGCACCGCGATGTCGGCCTCCGGCTTTGCCGACGTTCCGGCGATTATGCGGACGGAATGACCGCGTCGCTTCAGTTCCTTCAGCAGATCGAAAAGCATATAGGAACTGCCGCGGCGAAACAGCGGGCCGCGCCAGCGTTCGAACCTGTCGAACTCATGCGTAATAACCGCGATGCGTGTCATGCGTCCCCCGCTTGGTCTCATTAGCGTCCTCGATTATAGCTGCAAATACAATGCCGGCTTGGGGCTGTGGATGACCGACCATTGGAATGCCATTCGAGGGCACTGGCAGTTGCTCGGACCACCGTTGCGGCCGCCGGCTGAAGCGGTTGAGGCCTATGAGCGCGAGCTCAACCTTTCGAAGGCGCACGTCGTTCTGCTTGGCGTGACGCCGGAACTCGCCGGGCTCGGGACGACGATGACGGCCGTTGACGAATCTTCCGACATGATCGCCGGTATCTGGCCAGGCGACACCGCGTTGCGAAAGGCAATCAACGGCGACTGGCTCGACTTGCCGGTGTCGAACGCAAGCGTCGATGCGGTGATCGGCGACGGCTGCCTGTCGGCGCTCGGCCTTTCAACCGGGCGCCGGGCGCTGTTTGCGGCAATCGCTGGCGTACTGCGCACCGACGGCCGCGCGGGACTGCGTCTCTTTGCCGGTCCGGAAACACCGGAAGACCCGGCGGCGCTGCCGGCGTTTGCACTGTCGGGCGGTGTCTCGACCTTCCATGAACTCAAATGGCGCGTCGCCATGACCGCGACGGGCGATGCGCCCGACCATGCCATTCCGGTCAGGACGATCGCGGAAAGTTTCGATGCGTTGTTTCCTGACCGCGAAGAGCTTTCGGCTCGCACGGGCTGGGACCTGCCCACCATCGGCACCATCGATGTCTATCGGAACTCGCCGGCCATCTACAGCTTCGCGCCGGCGACGACACTGGTGAGCGAGGCGAAAGCGTTCTTTGGCGATGTCCGCATCGCTTTAACCGGGAGCTATGGGCTTGCCGAGCGATGCCCGCTGTTGGTGCTGCGGGCGCCAAGACACTGAAGACAGCAGGACGGCGTTTCAAGCCGGGGCGCGCGCAACCCAGGCTTTCTGAAATCGTGCGGCAGCATGAGAAAAATTTCGCGCGCATCACGGTCTTCGCGCACCTTGACTCTCAAAGGTCGGCGGCCTATTTCAGCGCCACGTTAGCACTCTCCATTGGTGAGTGCTAACCATAGGTCCGGCGCCGCCGGACGGAGGAACTGTTCTCACCGTTCTCATCGAGGAAGAAAAAATGGCAAAGTCGAAGTTCCGCCCGCTTCATGACCGCGTGGTCGTTCGCCGGGTCGAATCCGAATCCAAGACCGCCGGCGGGATCATCATCCCGGATACGGCAAAGGAAAAGCCGCAGGAAGGCGAGATCATCGCTGTCGGCTCCGGCGCTCGCGACGAAGCTGGCAAGCTGGTCCCGCTGGACGTCAAGGCTGGCGACCGCATCCTGTTCGGCAAGTGGTCGGGCACCGAAGTCAAGCTCAATGGCGAAGACCTTCTGATCATGAAGGAATCCGACATCATGGGCATCATCGGCTGATTATCGGCCTCACCGTCAACTGAATCCCGGGCTTACCCCAAGCCCTTGCCAGGAGCTAAAAATGGCTGCCAAAGACGTAAAATTCTCCCGTGATGCCCGCGAGCGCATGCTGCGCGGCGTCAACATCCTCGCCGACGCGGTGAAGGTCACGCTCGGCCCCAAGGGCCGCAACGTCGTCATCGACAAGTCGTTCGGCGCCCCGCGCATCACCAAGGACGGCGTCACCGTCGCCAAGGAAATCGAGCTTGAGGACAAGTTCGAGAACATGGGCGCGCAGATGGTCCGCGAAGTTGCTTCGAAGACCAACGACATCGCCGGCGACGGCACCACGACCGCAACCGTTCTGGCACAGTCGATCGTCCAGGAAGGCCACAAGGCCGTTGCCGCCGGCATGAACCCGATGGACCTGAAGCGCGGCATCGATCTGGCCGTGACCGAAGTCGTCGCGGCGCTCGGCAAGGCTGCCAAGAAGATCAAGACCTCCGAGGAAGTTGCCCAGGTCGGCACGATCTCGGCCAATGGCGACGAGTCGGTCGGCAAGATGATCGCGGAAGCGATGCAGAAGGTCGGCAACGAAGGCGTCATCACGGTTGAAGAAGCCAAGACCGCCGAGACCGAACTCGAAGTCGTCGAAGGCATGCAGTTCGACCGCGGCTACCTGTCGCCCTACTTCGTCACCAACGCCGACAAGATGGTTGCCGAGCTCGAGGACGTCTACATCCTCCTGCACGAGAAGAAGCTCTCCAACCTCCAGGCCATGCTGCCGGTTCTCGAAGCCGTCGTGCAGACCTCGAAGCCGCTGCTCATCATCTCGGAAGACGTCGAAGGCGAGGCTCTGGCCACGCTGGTCGTCAACAAGCTGCGTGGTGGCCTGAAGATCGCCGCCGTCAAGGCGCCGGGCTTCGGTGATCGCCGCAAGGCCATGCTGGAAGACATCGCCATCCTCACCGGTGGCCAGGTCATCTCGGAAGACCTCGGCATCAAGCTCGAGAACGTCGGCCTCAACATGCTCGGCCGCGCCAAGAAGGTGTCGATCTCCAAGGAGAACACCACCATCGTCGACGGCGCCGGCAAGAAGGCCGAGATCCAGGGCCGCGTTGCCCAGATCAAGCAGCAGATCGAAGAGACCACCTCGGACTACGACAAGGAGAAGCTGCAGGAACGTCTCGCGAAGCTCGCGGGCGGCGTTGCGGTGATCCGCGTCGGCGGTGCGACGGAAGTCGAAGTCAAGGAAAAGAAGGACCGCGTCGATGACGCCCTCAACGCGACCCGCGCGGCCGTCGAAGAAGGCATCGTTGCAGGCGGCGGCGTCGCGCTGCTGCGCGCTTCGGCCAACATCAAGGCCACCGGCGCCAATGCCGACCAGGCCGCTGGCATCAACATCGTTCGTCGTGCGCTGCAGGCTCCGGCCCGCCAGATTGCGGCCAACGCCGGTGCGGAAGCATCGATCGTTGCCGGCAAGATCCTTGAGAACAAGGGCGCGACCTTCGGCTACAACGCCCAGACCGGCGAATATGGCGACATGATCGCCATGGGTATCGTCGATCCGGTCAAGGTCGTTCGCACGGCTCTCCAGGACGCGGCCTCGGTCGCCGGCCTGCTCGTCACCACCGAAGCCATGATCGCGGAGGCTCCGAAGAAGGAGTCGGCTGGCGGCGGCATGCCTGGCGGCATGGGCGGCGGCGGCATGGGCGGCATGGGCGGCATGGATTTCTAATCCAGCCAATCTGGCTAAGCTTACTGAAAGGGCGGCAGCGATGCCGCCCTTTTTATTTTGCGCAGCGGTCGTTGTGGACGTCTCTCAGACGGCGGCATCCGCGCGTTGCTTTACCTCGCCGGCAAGCACGGCCGCTTCGATCAGCGCCGCCACCTCGTCGGCCACGGCCTGTAGCGGGGCGCGGTCGCGGGTGGCGCGGGCGATCACCATCAGCCCTTCCAGCGACGATTCGACCAGCAGCGCCAATGCATGCGCGCGGCGCTCGGGCACCCCTGCCCTGACGAAGGCGTCCCGCAGCAGGCCTATCCACTGTTCGAAGGCCGAGCGGCACAACTCCGCCAGTTCCGGCACGTCGGTCGGCGAATCCAGCACGACAGGCGCGATCGGACAGCCGAGCGAAAACTGGTTGTCCTCCAGCATGCGCCCGACCGACTGGTAGATATGATGGACGGCCACCGCCGGATCCTTTTCGGCAGCCAGCGCTTCGCCCAGCCTCTCCGTCACGTCGGCAACGCTGCCGCGCGTCACCTCGATGACCAGCTGGTCCTTGCCGCCGGGGAAATGGAAATAGAGCGAGCCCCGCGGTGCGCCGCTGGCGCTCAATATGTCGTTGAGCGAAGTGCCGTGATAGCCGCGCTGCCTAAGCAGCAGCCCAGTCGTCTCGAGTATGCGGGTGCGGGTGTCGTTGGCCATGTCAACCTCTGTCAGCAGGAATCACTATAGGCCTTGCATCGAATATGACAATCGGTCTACATAATATATAGATCAGTCTACATATTTCTGAGGAGAATCGACATGCGCAGCTACCGTCTCGAAGGGCTCGGCGGGACCGAATGCCTGGTGATGCGCGACGAGGGGCAGCCGGAGCCGAAACCGCATGAGATCGTGGTGCGCGTTCGCGCCACCTCGCTCAACCGGCGCGACACGATGATCCTCAACGGCACCTATCCGCTGCCGCCGCGCCAAGGCGTCGTTCCGCTGAGCGATGGGGCCGGTGACATTGTCGCCATCGGCGATGCCGTCACTCGCTTTGCCGTCGGCAACCGTGTCACCGGCAGCTATTTTGCCCGCTGGATCGACGGCGGCATCCATGCCGGACTCATCGACCAACTCGGCTGCACGCTGGACGGCATGCTGGCCGAATACGCGATCCTCGACGAACAATGGGCGGTGCGGCTGCCCGATCATCTCGACTGGCATGAGGCGGCAACGCTGACCTGCGCTGGCTTGACTGCCTGGAATGCGGTGACGGGCGCCGGAATTCCGAAGCCTGGGCAATGGGTTCTGGTCATCGGTTCGGGCGGTGTCTCGCTCTTTGCACTGCAGTTCGCCAAGCTGCTCGGCTGCCGTGTCGTCGCCGTCACCTCGCGCGGCGAGAAAGCCGACAGGCTGCGGGCGCTGGGCGCCGATCTGGTGATCTCGACATCGGATATGCCGCAATGGGGTGCGACCGTTCGCGATCAGACCGGCGGCATCGATCTCGTCGTCGAGACCGGCGGCCCGGCGACCTTCGCACAGTCGCTGATTGCCAGCACGCTTTACGGGCACATCGTGCTGCTGACCCTGCAGGATGCGAAAGGCGGATCGATCCAGCTGCCGGCGGCACTCTACCAGCGCAGCCTCGCCACCATCAGCCGCCTCTTCGTCGGCAACCGGACCAATCTCGAAGCCATGCTGCGCGCCGTCTCGCAGCACCGCCTGCGGCCCGTCATCGACAGGGTCTTCGCCTTCACCGAGGCCGGCGATGCCTACCGCTATTTCCAGCAGGGCGACGTCTTCGGGAAAGTGATCATCGACGGCGCCTGACCCATCAAGTCCTCAAACCAAGGGAGAACGACAATGACAATTCGTGAAGCCTCAGCCGAGTGGCAAGGCACGCTGAAGGAAGGTTCGGGCCGATTGCGGCTCGGCAGCGGCGCCTTCGAAGGCGCCTATTCCTTCCCGTCGCGTTTCGAAAACGGTCCGGGCACAAATCCGGAGGAGTTGATCGCCGCAGCGCACGCCGGCTGCTTCTCGATGGCGCTGACCGCCATCCTCGGCCGCGATGGCCACATTGCCCGCAACATCCGCACGGCCGCCAAAGTGCATCTTGGCGCAACCGCTGCGGGACCGACAATCACCCGCATCGAGCTCGAAACCGAGGCAGAGGTCGCGGGACTCGCCGAAGATGAATTCGAGCGCCTTGCACAGTCCGCCAAGGCAGGCTGCCTCGTCTCACGGGCCCTTGCCGGCGTGTCTCAGATCATCCTCAAGGCGACGCTCGTCGAAGCCATCAAAGGCCATGAAGCCAGGAGAAAGAAGATGACACAGGAGCTTGTCATGGATGCAACCGCGTACGATCTGTCACGGCAAACGGCCGAGATCATGCGGCGCTACAACGACGTATTCCAACGCCATGATCCCTCGGCACTCGCCGAGCTGGTGGCTGAGGACTGCGTGATCGAAAACACCGTGCCAGCGCCGGACGGCGCCCGTCATGCCGGCAAGGCGGCGTGCGTCGGGCTTTGGACGGCAATCGCGACCCAGGCCGGCACGCGCTTCGATATCGAGGAAACCTTCATCGCCGGCGAGCGGGCGACGATCCGCTGGCGCTATTTCATGGCCGACGGCAATTCGCTGCGCGGCGTCAACCTCATGCGTGTCGCCAACGGGCGGATCGTCGAAGCAATGGGCTACGTCAAGGGGTAGCGCCGGCCGGCGCTACCGATCCGCCGGTGCCAGCCTGGCGCCGAAGGTGCAGCGAACCAAGTCAGCGCGATGAGCCGGCAGGCCTTCCTCTAATCCATATTGACGTACGAGGACGCCCGATCGCAGCCATATGAGTTACTCCTAAGGTATCTCAATCTGTGCTAAAATCGAGCGCGACCGCCATTCGACGATCGAGAAAGACCATTAGGGAGGACTCGTGTGATGAACATCAGAACCACCTGCTTTGGAGCACTCGCATTGGCTGTCTTCAGCGGCACGGCGTTTGCCGGGGCGCTCGACTCGCCCAAAATGATGGAACCGTTTTTCACCGATTCGGGCATGAAGACGATGAAATCCGACGATGAAATGAAGGCGGCCTGGGCAGCGATGTCCAAGGACGATCAGGCCATGATGATGAAGGAATGCCAAGACGCTGCGATGAGCAAACCATACGCACCGTTCTGCGAAAAATTGAAGGCCCTCGGCGGCGCAAACAAATGACTGCCCTCACCCGGAGCTGAAGAGCAGATGAAGGCGGGCGCTAAAGCGCGTCGCGTTTGAACGGATTCAGGCGACGCGCTTTAGGTCTTTGTTTTTATGCATGTCGTTTTCCCAAAACTGGAGTGCGCCCCTTGGGATGGACACTGATCAGGCTGCAGTTTTGCCCGTCTGCCGGATGTGTTGATCCTCGAACTGTTGCGGGCTGAGATATCCCAGCGCCGAATGGAGCCTGCGTTTGTTGTAGACTTGGTCGATGAAGTGGGGAAGGTGCTCGGCAACCTCCTCGAAGGTTTCAAGCGCCATCGGATAAACCGCCTCGAGCTTCAGGGTCTTCATGAAGCTCTCCGCTTTGGCATTGTCATAAGGATTGCCCTTGCGGCCCATCGAGCCGGCCAGACCGTGGCCGGTGAGAAGCTGCCGGTAAGTCTCGGCGGCATATTGGGAGCCGCGATCGGAATGGTGAACGCAGCCTGGCGGTGGCTTTCTGCGCTCGATTGCGGCGCGCAAGGCGGCGCCCGTCAGGCGGGCATCGATGGCGCGGCTGATGGCGTAGCCGACGATCATGCGCGACCAGACATCGAGAATGATGGCGACGTAGACGAAGCGGACCGGCAGCGCGACATAGGTGATGTCGCCGACCCAGAGTTGGTTCGGACCGGTCGGGACGATGTCCTTTGCCAGATTGGGGAAGATCGGACTGTTGTGATTGCTGTCGGTCGTGGCGACGAACCGGCGTCTGACCTTCGGTTGCAGGCCGTGATCGCGCATCAGGCGGCGGATCTTCTTGTGGTTCACCACAAAGCCTTGCTGGCGCAAGGCCGCGCCCACGCGGCGATAGCCATAAAACTCGAATTCGTCGCAGATCGCGAACATCGTCTCGACGATAGCGGTGTCATCGGCCGGCCATTGCGGACGGTCATAAAAGGTCGAACGCGCCAGATCCATCAGCCGGCATCCTTCGGCGATAGAGAGGCCGGGGGGCCGATGATGGCGGATGTAATCCCGCTTTTCGGCCGCGGAGCATTCTTCAGAGCCCCCTTTAGAAACTCCAGCTCCAGAGCCTGCTTGCCGACCAGCCGCTCAAGCGCGGCGATCCGCGCCTCATATTCCGTGATCAGAGTGGCAGAAGCCGTATCTTCATCGAAGCCGCCTGCCTCATACTTGCCAATCCAGACACGGATCAGGGTGCGGGTGACGTCATGCCGTTTCGCCAAACTGTGCAGCGTCTCGCCCGACAGATATTCCTGCACCACCTGACGCTTGAACGTGATGCTGTAACTACGATGTCTTGCCATGGTTCTCTCTCCGAAAACCCGACAGCCATGGTCAATTCCTCAGGACGATCTGTCCACCCCTAGGGGCGCACTCCAAACCGAGGTCACTTTTGGGCGACATGCATTAGGCTCGCCTTCTGACTATCTGGGCAGGGATTTTGCGCAGAGACGACAGGATCCGCGAACCGGTTTCTACCGATCCGCCAGCGCCAGTTTTGCACCGAGCATGACGAAGGCACCGGCGAAGGTCCGGCGCATCCAGGTCAGCACCATCGGCCGCGACACGACATGGCTGCGGATCGAAGCGGCGAAGATGCCGTAGCCGACGAAAACAACGAAGGTCAAAAGCATGAAGACGGAGCTGAGCTCCAGCATCTTCGACAGCGCATTGGGCTCGGTGGTGCTGACGAATTGCGGCAGGAAGGCGAAGAAGAAGATCGACAGTTTCGGATTGAGCACGTTGACGAGGATGCCGGTGGCAATCACCTTGCCAGCCGAGCGTGGCGTCACATCCTGCTCGACGCTGAGGCCGCCCTTTTCCTTCAGCGTGTTCCAGGCCATGTAGAGCAGATAGGCGACGCCGAGATATTTCAGCGTCTCGAAGGCGACCGCACTGGTGTGCAGCAGCGCCGCCAGGCCGGTGATGGCGGCGGCCATATGCGGGATGATGCCGAGGGTGCAGCCGAAAGCGGCGATGATAGAGGCACGCGCGCCGCGCGAGAGGCCGGCGCTCAGCGTGTAAAGAACGCCGGTGCCGGGCGAAGCCACGACGATCAGCGACGTCAACAGAAATTCGATGCTCACGATGGTTTCCTCCGACGCCCTGCCCTGTCGCAGCGTAGCCAGCAAGGAGGATGCGCACAAGCGCCGGAAACCTTGCTAAGCTGTCGGCAATCCGTGCGCCCGGCGTGCCATCAGGCAATCGTCGTCACCAGGCATGCAGGCGCGGCAGACATCCGGGCGGACATCATAGATGCCGCAAGCGGTCGACTTGCCGATTTCGCCGGACAACGCCGAGCAACGCACGCCCTCGCAGCGCATGCCGGACAGATTGGCCGCTACATATTTCTCCGGGATACGGTCGAGCTGCGCGTCATCCTCGGTGGAAAAGCGTGGCCACTCGGCCGAATAAGAGCAGCAGGCGCCGCAGCTCTGGCAGTCGAACAGAGCAGCGGTGCTGCGTTGCGACAAAAGGCTTGCAGCGGTCACCAGGGCAGACAGCCCCGGCGCGGCAGGATTGCGATCGGTGTCTTGCGGCAAGGCGCTATTTCTTCTTGCCTGTCATTTCTTCTTGCCCGCCTTGCGCGACGACGCTTCGGCCGGCGACTTGAACAAATCGGTCGCAGTCTCGGCGGCCCCGTCGCCTTTCGGCGCGGCAACCGGCTTGGTCGGTTTTGCGGCGGCAGCCGGGGCTGCCGGCTGGTCCTTGGCGGAGAATTTTATGGCCATGTCAGTCCTCGTCGACGAAGCGCGATGATGGTGCGCGCGGATTGCGCAGGCGGCCGATCAGCGCCGAAACCGCCGTGATGTTCATTTCCTCGGGCGACCAGTTTCTGACTTCCGCGATGTGGTGCACTGCCAGCTCGCGATGCGTGCTGCCGCTGTAGGCGGCGTCCTGATGCGTCACGCGCTCATGGGTCTTGGCGTCTTCGCGGACATATTCAATCAAGTAGTTCGGGCATTCGGCGCGACCACGCACACCGAGCCGCACCTGGGCATCGCCATGGGCGCGCTTGCAGCGCTCCAGCTTCTCCAGCACCCGGCGCACATATTCGACCGGCTTGTTGAGGCCTTCGACCACGTCGGCGATGGTCGAGTCGGCGGCGATCAGTTTCGGAGGCACGCGCTTGGTAGCCATCAGCGTCTTCCGGCTCGCTTCGGCAAAGCGGCCAGCGCCGCGGCGGCGGCCAACTCGTCGGCCTCCTTCTCCAGGCGCTGTTCACGCAGGCGCGCGGTCTTGGCTTCCCGCGCCTCGCTGACGGCATCGCGTTCGGAATTGATGCGGTTGAGTGACATCGACTGGGTCTGCGTCTTGCTGAACAAGGACACGGCCTGTTCGACTGTCTTCGAATGAGCGGTCAAAATCTTTCTCCTGTCAGGAGCCTGTGCCGATGGAGCGAGACCGGGTCTTCGGTCAAGACGACGCACAAAGCAAATACGGCAGCGAATTCAAATTGCTGGAGCGTCCCTTAGCACGTCCAGGCCAGCGCGCAGCGCAATTTCGGCGGCAAGACGCGCAAAATGAAAAAGGCCAGGCACCGCCTGACCTTCCGTAAGAGAACGCCGTGCATCCAGACGGATGCACAAGGCACGCTCCTCTCATGCGCATGAGATGCCGTGGAAACTCAGGTCTCCGCGGCCATGCGCCCGAATTCGCCACTCACCGGTGCCAGTACATCCGTGGTCACCGGGAGAGCTGAATTCTTTTTTCAGGCCGCCTTCAACTGGTCGGCGGACATCTTGCCTGACTTGTTGTCGCGGACCATCTCGTAGCCGAGCTTCTGGCCCTCGACGATGTCGCGCATACCGGCGCGCTCTACGGCCGAGATGTGGACAAAAACGTCGGCGGAGCCGTCGTCAGGCTGAATAAAACCAAAACCTTTGGTGGCGTTGAACCATTTAACTGTGCCGGTGCTCATGACGAACCCTTTCCATGGCAAATATTCGTTCGACGCCATGCGGATGCACAACGTCGTTTGTCCCGATTTTTGATGTGGGAAGTTCGTCAAAGGCGCGCTCGAAAGCGCGGATAACAAAAGTCAGTCAAACAAATATCGACGAAATGCTTTTAGGCTTCTTTTGGCGCGCTGTCAAATCTGCATCCGCCACACCTGCGCAATTCTCCCAAAACACCTGGCCAAAACACCTGGCATGACGGCAAATCGGACGCCAAACGGCGCGCTTGCGCCAACTCAAAAAAATTTCGCGGCATCCGGGAACCATCTGCGCAAACGCGCATTTATTCCGTGTCATCAGCAATTCATGAGAGCAATCGAAGAAAGGTTGATGGCAAAGACGCCCCCCGCACGATAAAAGGTGCGAGGGGCGTTTTCGTTTGGATCACCTATTCGTCCGGGCCGGGTTCCGGCCACGTCTCCTTGGCCGCCTCGGCATACCAGTGCCGCATCGCCGGCGTTGCCAGCACGGCATCGACATAGGCTCGCGTATCCGGCGCAAGCGTGCCGCCATAGGTGTCGAAGCGGGTCACGACCGGTGCATACATGGCGTCGGCCGCGGTGAAATGGCCAAACAGGAACGGACCGCCCTTGCCGTATTTTTCCCGGCACTCGCGCCACAACGCCTCGATGCGCTCGCGTTGCGCCTCGCCTTCGGCATCGAGCGGCTTATGGCCCTTCGGCCTACGCAAATTCATCGGCCAGCCGTAGCGAACTTCACGGAAACCGGAATGCATCTCGGTCGCGGCAGAGCGCGCCAGTGCGCGGGCGTCGATATCGGCCGGCCAGAGATTTTTTTCCGGAAACAGGTCAGCCAGATATTCAAGGATGGCAAGGGTTTCCCAGATGATCTTGCCATTGTGATTCAAGACGGGCACCTGGCCGGTCGGCGACACTTTCGCCAGATTGGCAAAGGTCTCAGGCGTGCGCAGCCGCACGAAACCCTCCTCGAACGGGATCTCCAGATGTCTCATCGCCACCCATGGCCGGAGCGACCATGACGAGAAGCACTTGTTGCCGATGAAGAGTGTGAATTCAGCCAAGAAGGCCTCCCTGGAATTTCGCCACACTAGCCACAGCGCCTTGCGGCGGCAAAGCGTTTTCGGCGGCGATGCGCTGATCCAGCCGGTACTCAGTTTGCCTGCGCTGCGGCCATCTCTGTCGAAACACCGGCATGGGCGCGGATGGCGGCAACCGCCTTGCCGATTGCGGCATTGACGAGCAGCGCCTGTTGGCCGGCGGCGATGGTGAGGTCGACCTGTTCGACCGGCAGCCTTAGCCGGGTCGGAATGACATTGAGCTTGACCTGCATCGCCGGATCAAGGTCGGCGAAGGAGAGATGCTGGACCACCAGCTGGACATCGCGGCAATTCCAGCCACCAGCCGAACCGCGATAGGCGGCGACCGTCGAGGCCGGCAGCCCGCAGCGGTAGCGCACCAGTTCGTCTTGCCACTGTGAGACGGCAAGCGTCAGCGCATCGACTTCGTCGCGCACCGACGAGGCCAGCGTGGTGCTGGTCACCGCGTCGAGCAACTCACCAATCTTGGGCCCATGCAGGGATTTGCCCCACGACACATCGCTGTCGCTGCCGGCGTCGGCGATGATGAACAGCAACGTCCGGAGCCGGACCGCGGCGACCGGCGACAGCGGGCCGTAGGGCGTGCCGGCGGCGGAGCGCTCGATGGTAAAGCCGGTGACGCCGATATTATCCGTCAGGCCACCGTCGAGCAGCTTCACATAGTCAAGCGGGTCGGCATTCTGATAAGAATCGAGCGCGCTGGCATAGGCCCGGAGCCTGATCGAGGCGTTGCGGTCGGCCAATGCGCGCTCCAGCCAAGGCGGCCTGTGGTAGCCGCAATGCGGGCTGGTGGCTGAGACGACGATCGGCGCGAAGACGACAGGAACCGCGGCGGAAGCCGCAACGGCGTCGGCGAGCCGGACCTTCTCGAGGTCGCTGCACAGCGCCGCGAAGGTGTCGTAGCTGAACAGGAACGGTGTGCGGTTGTAGATGTCGGATGCGTTGATCCAGACAATGGGCCGGTCCGGCTTGCGGAAAGCCAGGAATGTCGCGCCATCGAAGAGATGATCGTTCAGCCATTTGGCAAAGCCGCTGCGGTCATTGACGCCGCCATTGTAGGCGCGCACGAGGTTGAGCGGCGACAGTGATTTCCTGAGATTGGCTTCCGCATCCTGGATCAGGAAGCGTTCGCGAAAATCCCGGTAGCCGTCCTTGCCCCTGTAGCCGAAATAGGCGGCGGTGACGGCGCCGCCGGAGGCGCCGGAGATCATCCTGACGTCGTCAACCAGTGTGCGCCGATGAGGCTGCTCGTCGATAACGATGTCGTCCAGCGCTCGCAACACGCCATAGGAAAAGGCAGCGGCCCTTGTGCCGCCGCCGGAGAAGGCGAGGCCAACAACTGTCGAGCCATCGTCGCCGGGATCGGGAATGAAGGTCGGCGAAGGGGGACCTGCTTCAGATGTCAAAACGTTGATCGGCCCGACATCGTCGGCGACGCAGCCGGCCGCCAGCAGAGAGAGCACGACCGCAAAGGCAAGACGAAAACGCATCGAATACCCCGGCAGCCCTCAAATCCGGCCCGCCAGAACCTACCTGCATTGCTCTGCCTTAGGCAACCAGCCGCGCGGCGGCGAATTGCGGGTATTCGGAACCTAACAGGTTCGGGCCCGTTCCTGTCGGCGAATGAACTCCCAGGAGATGCGAAAAATGGTGAACAAGGATCAGGTCGCGGGCGTGGCCAAGCAGGTCAAGGGCTCGGTCAAGCAAGCCGCCGGCAAGGCAACCGGCAACAGGCAGACCCAGGCTGAAGGCACCGCCGACAAGATCGCCGGCAAGGTGCAGAAGGCCTATGGCGACGTGAAGGACAAGGTCAAGAAGGCGCTCTGATCCGACATCGAGAACGCTCTTTTATTGGGGAAAGGCGGTCGCGAGGGCCGCCTTTTTCATGTGCTCCAGCCTTTGCTGAAAGCATAGGTGAAGGCGACCTCGCCATGATCACCGGTCGCCTCGCCCAGCACCACATCCATGCCGTCGCTAGTCACCCTGGCCAGTGCGAAACCGCCCATATAGGCGGCCTTCGGTTTGAACAGATCGAGCCCGTCACGGCGATAGATCAGCGGCGTTTCGTGCTGGTGGCCATGGAAGATGCCGACGACATTGTAGCCCTTGAGCGCCGCCAGAAGCGCCTGCCGGTCGGCCTCGCTCCACCAATGCGGCGCGCCAGCGCCGTCATCGTCGAAGTGCCTTTTGGCGGCATCCCAGCGTTCTATCGAGAAAATGTCCCAACCATAGTGCTGGAACAGAATGACCGGACGGCCGTCCGCCGCATAGGTCGCCAGATCCTGCTTCAGCCATGGCAGGCTGCTCTCGGCGCCATGGCCAGTGTCGCCGGCGAAACGATGCGTCTGGATCAGATGCAGGCCGTCCCAGTCCCAGGAATAGCAGTCGGTGTCGACATCATAGTCGGTGGCCGGCACTGGCGGCTTGAAGAACACGCCGGCGCGATGGTTGACCTCGACATAGTCGCGCAGTTCGCGTCGGTACCAGTCGACATGGTGCGGCGGCCCGTTCTGGTCGAGATCATGGTTGCCGAGCCCGACATAGACCGGCATGTGCACGCGATCCGGGCCGACGCCCTGCTGGTAGCGCTGACTGAACTGGAGCAGTTGGGTGCCCTCGCTCGGCTGCGTAATCTGGCCGCCGCCGTCATCGGTCATGTCACCGCCGACGACGAGGCCGAGCGGCGTGCCGATGCGGCTGCCGGCCGAGCGCAGGCCGGTGGCGACGCCGTTGATCTCGACCGGCCAGTCCTTGTCGCCAAGACCGTTGAGCGCTGCCACGTTGCGCAGCAGCGCGGCGTCGGTCTTGCCTTCCTGCAGGCAGTTGGGGCTCAACCCGCTCGCCATGCGGCAGGCATGGACATCGGCGATGAACAGGAAGGTAGCGTCGATGGACTGGACGCGCTGGCCGGTCTGGCTGAATGCCGGACGCGAAAATGCGCCGGCCGCGGCAAATCCTGCCATCTGCTTCAGCAGGCTGCGCCGGGAAATCGAGTGGATCGGCAAGCGAGTCATCATGCGCGAAATTCAGCACAGGCGGCCCCCTGCCGTCCAGTTGCCGTCACCGCGCATCGACACCGCCGCCGCTCGCTCGGTAGCGCCGCAACGTCAAAGCGGCCGCGTCGAAATCCCTCGTCGCTGCGGTATCAAAGGGTTCTTGGTCGTAGCAGCACCCTGCGGCGGCGCCTGGCTGCCAATCCGCCCTGCGAAGGCGACAGCGCGCTCCGCTCCAGTCCTGCCAGGCAATCCCGCAGCACGCTCGCATCCTGCGCCGTCTTGGCCATCGACATCGCCCCGGAATAGGCGGCGACCGCCAGCGCGGCGAAGCGCTCGGGATCCGTGCCCTCCTCCCTGCCCGCCTGCTGGTCGGCTCGCAGCTTGTCGGAAATCGCGCGCCGCCACCCGGCAAAAATACCGGCAAGGGCAAGGCGGAAATCCGGATCGGCAAGCGACAGTTCATGCGCCAGATTGTTGAGCGGGCAGCCGCGCACGAAACCCTGCTGCTCCAGTTCCGCCGCCACGGCCTCGAACACCGCGCGCACGCCTTCACGTGCTGTGTTGGCCACCAGCACCGGCGCGATCCATGTCTCTTCGACCGCTGCCGCCACACGCTCGTCGATCACCGCCAGCGCCAGCGCCTTCTTGGTCGGGAAATGGTGGTGCAGCGCGCCGCCGCTGACGCCCGCCGCCGCCATCAGGTCGCCGATGCTGGAGGCGTGATAGCCGCGCGCCTGGAACGCGTCCTCGGCGACATCGAGCACTTTCTTGCGCATGCCTTCAGGATCGTTGATGCGTTTTCGTGGGCTCGGTTTTGGCTGGACGGTCATCTCTGCTGACATCATCGAACTTTAGCATATTGACAAAACAGGACAACCGGTCTGTTTTTAAAACAGGACGATCACCCTGTTTTAAGGAGAGTGCCGGATGAACCTGCCCCAGAACGTCGCGCCGAAACCCGCGGCACTCGCCTCGCCTGCCGTCGAGTTGCGGCAATACACGCTGAATCCCGGCCAGCGCGACACGCTCATCGACATCTTCGACGGCGGACTGATCGAGGGCCAGGAGGACGCCGGCATGACCATCATCGGCCAGTTCCGGGATCTCGATCGGCCGGACATGTTCGTCTGGATGCGCGGCTTCGATGGCATGGATGCGCGGAAAAATGCTCTCACCGATTTCTATGGCGGGCCGGTCTGGGCGGCGCACCGCGATGCGGCCAACGCAACAATGATCGATTCCGACGACGTGCTGCTGCTGAAGCCGGCGTGGCCGGGTGCCGGCTTCGACCTCGCGGGCGCGCAACGGCCAAGTCTGGCCACCGACGAAAAGCCCTTTCAAAACAAGCCGCTGACTGGCATCGTTGTCATCGAGATTCATCATTTGCAGCGCGGCACGGAGGCTGACTTCGCCCATCGCTTCGAAGCCGAAATAGCGCCGCTGATGACGGCACAAGGCGCACGCCTGCTCGCCACTTTGGTTACGGAGCATGCCGAAAACAGTTTTCCGCGCCTGCCGATACGGGCTGATGAAAACGTCTTCATGTCCGTCACCGGCTTCGACAGCGCAGAGACGCATGCCCGCCACAAAGCCGCTCTCGCTGCCTCACCGGCATGGCAGGGCTTTTGGGAGGCCGCGCAGCTCGGCCTGACCAAACCAACGGAGACTTTGCGGCTGTCGCCCACGTCGCAATCGCTGGTCGGGCGTTAGACTTCAAATGCCTCGATGATGGCCTTCGCGACAAGGGCCGGATCTTCCCAATGCGGGTTGTGGCCACAGCTCTCGGCGCGGACAAAGACAGCTTCGGGAAGAGCGGACTGCAACGCTTGCTGGTGCGCCTCGCCGAACAGCGGGTCGCACGCACCGGCGATGATCAGCGTCCGAGCCCGCACCGCTCGCGCCGCGTCGGCCAGATCGGCGCGGCGGATTTCCTTCAGGATCGCGCGCCAGCGCGGCGCCGGCATCGCCGAGGCATCTTTCGCCAGGCCGGCGAGAAAGGCTGGGGGCACGCCGGGCCGGCAGGCATGCCACCAGGCATAGAACGGATCGGCCGGCGATATCGGGTCGCGCAAGGCCTGAACGCCGGCGACCAGCGGGTGGTCCGGCGCGAAGTCGGGCTTCAACGTGCCGGCCAGGACCACCAAGCCGCCGATCAGCTCCTTGTGTCGCCCGGCCAATGCGATAGCCACCATGGCGCCCAGCGAATGGCCGACGACGACCGGCCGGTCGAGCCGCAAGCGCAGAATCAGCCCGGCAATATCGTCGGCGAAATCGGCGATGCCACAGCCCATGCCCGCTTGAGAGGCGCCGTGGCCGCGCAGATCCGGCATGATCAGCCGGCGGCCGGCCAGATGCGGCGCCAGAAGCGAAAAACTACGGCTGGTGTCGGTGAAGCCGTGCACCAACAGCAGCGTCGGCTCGGCGCCCGATACCTCGACATAGGCGATGTCGAGATCGCCGACAGTGACGAACTGCTTGCGGTCGGCCCAGGCGTCCTGGTCCGGCAAAGCATCCAGCACCGCCGGTCTCACAGGCCGAGCTTTTCCTTGACCGCGGCAAGGCCCGGCTTGCCGTCGAAGGTGGTGACGCCGGCGAGCCAGGCGTCGAGGCGGTTTTTGTTGAGCGTGATTGCCTTCAGCGCCCCGTCTTCCGGCTTCATGCCATCATTGATCAGATAGCCCATGCCGACATTCTCGAAATCGATGTCGAAGGCGAGGTTCTTCAAGAACTGCGCGACGTTCGGGCATTGCTGCAGATAGCCCTTGCGCACCTGCGTCGTCACCGTCGCGGCGCCGAAGTTCGGGCCGAAGAACTTGTCGCCACCGGTCAGGTACTTGAAGTCGTACATCGTGTTCATCGGATGCGGCGCCCAGCCCTGGAAGACGATGAACTGCTTTTCCTTGATCTCGTAGCCGACCTCCGAAAGCATGCCAGCTTCGCTGGACTCGACCACCTGCCAGCCGTCCAGGCCAAAGGTGGGATCGGCGATGGCGTCCATCATCAATTGGTTAGAGCCGGGCTCGATGCCGTACATTTTCTTGCCGAACTTGTCGGCGAACTTGTGCAGGTCGGAGATGTCCTTAACGCCGGCATCCCAGACATAGGTCGGCACGGCGAATGTGTATTTGGCGCCTACGAGATTGACGCGCACATTCTCGATCGAGCCGTCCTTCTTGTAAGGCTCGTAATAGGTGACCATGGCCGGATCCCAGTAGCCCAGGAACAGGTCGAGATCCCTGTTCTTCATGCCCTCGTAGATGACGTTGATGCCAAGAACCTGGCTTTGCGGCTGATAGCCGAGCGCCTGCAAAAGGACATTGGCGACCCCCGTGGTGAAGGCAAGGTCGTTCCAGCCGGGTTCAGCCATCCGCACAGTGCTGCACTGCTCGGCCTCGGCGGCCTGGGCCCCATGAGAGGCCAACATGAGGGCGGCAAGACAGACGCCATTTGCAAGGATGCGGAACATTTCGGTTCTCCTCATTGTCATCAAATTGACCAATTGGTCTTTTTATTGTCCCATGGGTCAATTCTTGATCTGAGCGGGCGAAAATGTCAACGTGGATTCGAAATGCATGGACCGATCCCGTGAAACTCAAGCGTCTCAGTGAGATACGCCGCAAGGAATTGCGGCAGGCGGCCTTCGCGGTGCTGGAGCGCGAAGGCATTGCCGGAGCGACACTGGAAAAGGTGGCGGCCCAGGCCGGCGCCTCCAAGGGCATCGTGCTGCACTATTTCCGCAACAAGCAGGAATTGTTCGAACACGCGATGCGCGAGGCCAACGCCGTCCTGTGCCAAGCGGTGATCGCGCGGCTTCGCCGGGCGCATACCCCGATGGAGCGCATGGATGCGGTGATCGAGGGCAATTTCGAGGAGCATCTGTTTCAGCCTCCCCTGTGCCATGCCTGGCTGTCGCTCTGCGCCGAGGTGCCGCGCGACGAGAAGATGGCCCGTATCCAGAGGGTGATCCATGCGCGCATGCGCTCGAACCTGTTGTCGGGCCTGCGCGGCCTCGCCTCGCCGGCGGATGCCGACGACATCGCGCTTGGCGTCACCGCGCTGATCGACGGGCTTTGGCTGCGGCTTGGCCTGCAGCCGGGCAGTGTCTCGCGCGAACAGGCGGTCCGTCAGGTCAAGAATTATGTCGCGGGCCGGCTGGCCCTGCGGGAGCTTGCGACCGCCGGCGCGTAAACCGGCCTCGCCTGACCTGCCGGATGGCAACGGTCGAAGTTCATACCCGGGGATAGGCCGACGGCTTGACCGCGGCCGCCACTATACGGTGCTCTCGACGAGGCAGAAATCTCGGAGCGTCGAATGAGACTCCACAACAAGCGCGCGCTGGTCACCGGCGGGTCGGACGGTATCGGCCTGGCGATCGCCGAAGCCTATTTGCGTGAGGGGGCGGACGTCCTGATCGTCAGCCGCGACACCAAGAAGCTCGACACCGCCCGCGAGCGCCTCGACGGCAACATCGAGACGCTGTCGGCCGATCTTGCCACATCGGCCGGCATCGCGGCCGTCGTCGAGCAGGTGAAAAGATCCGGGCGGCCTCTCGATATTCTTGTCAACAATGCCGGGGTGGCTTTCCTGGTGCCGTTCGAGACCGTCAGCGAGGCGCAGTTCCAGCAATCCTTCGCGCTCAATGTGACGGCGGTGTTCTTCCTCACCCAGGGCCTGCTGCCGCATCTGGCAACCGGCGCATCGGTGATCAACATCTCGTCCTATTTCGCCAACAAGATGATCCCGAAGCGGCCGTCGAGCCTCTATTCGCTGTCGAAGGGCGCGTTGAACTCGCTGACCAAATCGCTGGCCTTCGAACTTGGCCCGCGCCGCATCCGCGTCAACGCCATCGCGCCGGGCACGGTCGACACCGCCATGCGGCGCAAGACCGTCGACAATTTGCCGACCGAGGCAAAGGCGGAGCTGAAGGCCTATGTCGAGCGCAGCTATCCGCTTGGCAGAATTGGCCGCCCCGACGATCTGGCCGGCATCGCGGTCTATCTGGCCAGCGAAGAGGCCGCCTGGACCAGTGGTGGCATCTTCTCCGTCGACGGTGGCTATACCGCGGGGTGAGGAGCTTTTCTCCCCCGTTGAGGGGGTGAGAAGCGGTCCGCGTAGCGGACGGGAAGCCAATTGCTTGGCTTTCCGAACGACGAACGCCCGGAGCGATAGCGAAGGGCCGGTCCGGCAGGCCAGAGGGGGTCGCCTCGCGTGAAGCGCCAGCCTGTTGCGGCAGCTAGGGGAGTTGCGCCAGGACGTACCGACCCGCTCTGTCGCCTTCGGCGACATCTCCCCCTCGAGGGGGCAGATCACCTTCAACCGATTTGCATCCTTGCCGCCCGCATTCTCCGCTTGAAGCCGTTTGTGCAACGCGATACGCCGTTGCCGACTTCGACAAGGAGAGACCCGTGACCGCTGCAAAGACCAGAACCGAAACCGACACGTTCGGCCCGATCGAAGTCGCCGCCGATCGCTATTGGGGCGCACAGGCGCAGCGTTCCCTTGGCAATTTCAAGATCGGCTGGGAAAAGCAGCCGGCGTCGATCGTGCGCGCGCTGGGCATCGTCAAGCGCGCGGCGGCCGAAGCCAATATGGACCTTCAGCGGCTCGACCCGGCGATCGGCAAGACGATTGTCGAGGCGGCGCAAGAGGTCATCGACGGCAAGCTCAACGACCATTTCCCGCTGGTGGTCTGGCAGACCGGCTCGGGCACGCAGTCCAACATGAATGCCAACGAGGTGATCTCCAACCGGGCGATCGAGATGCTGGGCGGTGTCATGGGCTCCAAGAAGCCGGTGCATCCCAACGACCACGTCAATATGAGCCAGTCGTCGAACGACACCTATCCGACGGCCATGCACATCGCCTGCGCCGAGCGCATCGTGCACGATTTGCTGCCGGCCCTGAAACATCTGCACAAGGCACTTGAAGCCAAGACCAAGGCCTTCGCGCACATCATCAAGATCGGCCGCACGCACACGCAGGATGCCACTCCCCTCACGCTTGGCCAGGAATTTTCGGGCTATGCCGCGCAGGTCGCCTCGTCGATCAAGCGTATCGAGCTGACGCTGCCGGGCCTGCAGGAACTGGCGCAGGGCGGCACCGCCGTCGGCACCGGCCTCAACGCGCCGGTCGGCTTCGCCGAACGAGTGGCGGATCGCATCGCCGCCATCACCGGCATCGCCTTCGTTACCGCGCCGAACAAGTTCGAGGCGCTGGCAGCCCATGATTCCATGGTGTTTTCGCACGGCGCCATCAACGCGGCGGCCGCGGCGCTGTTCAAGATCGCCAACGACATCCGCTTCCTCGGTTCCGGCCCGCGTTCGGGTCTTGGCGAACTGTCGCTGCCGGAAAACGAACCGGGCTCGTCGATCATGCCGGGCAAGGTCAACCCGACCCAATGCGAAGCGATGACGCAGGTCTGCGTGCAGGTGTTCGGCAACAATGCTGCCCTCACCTTCGCCGGCAGCCAGGGTCATTTCGAGCTCAACGTCTACAACCCGCTGATGGCTTACAACTTCCTGCAGTCGGTGCAGCTGCTCTCCGATGCCTCGGTCTCCTTCACCGACAATTGCGTCGTCGGCATCGAAGCGCGGGAAGACAACATCAAGGCGGCACTCGACCGCTCGCTGATGCTGGTGACGGCGCTGGCGCCGACCATCGGCTACGACAATGCCGCCAAGATCGCCAAGACCGCGCACAAGAAGGGCACCACGCTGCGCGAGGAAGCGCTCGCCACCGGGCTGGTCAGCGAAGCCGATTATGACCGCCTAGTGCGGCCGGAGGACATGACGCATCCGGGGTAAGCAATTCCAGGAAAAGTGTCTTGCGGTTTTCCGTCCGGAATTGCGTCAACCAGAAAACCCGACATTTCGCGACGGGAGAATTTACTCCCGTCGCGACCTGACCCGACGCGAATTTTGCGCGGGCCGCCCGATCACGGAAATGTAAGCGCTGTGAACAATGTGTCGCCAGTCTGGCGGCTTTGGTGAACAGTCCGCTTGCTCTATCTCACCGGTATCAACCCCTCCCGGAGAGAACCCCATGTCCATCAACACTTCAGTCGCCGCTTCCGGCACGTCCAATGCCTCGACCACCATCCTCCTCGGCCGCGTCCTGCTTGCGGTCATCTTCCTGCTGTCAGGCTTCGGCAAGCTCACCGCCATCGCCGGCACGGCCGGCTATTTCGGCAGCCTCGGCCTGCCCTTGCCGACCGTAACGGCCATTGTCGTCGGCCTGATCGAGCTTCTCGGCGGCCTCGCCATCCTCGTCGGCTTCCAGACCCGGATTGTCGCCTGGGTGCTCGCGATCTTCACTGTCGCCACCGGCTTGGTCGCCCACACCGGTTGGGCCGACCAGATGCAGATGATCCAGTTTCTCAAGAACCTCGCCATCGCGGGCGGCTTCCTCCTGCTGGCTTCCTCGGGCGCCGGCGCCTATTCGATCGACGCCAAGCGCGGCTGATCAACTACCACCAACAAATCAAAAAGAGGGGCGCGGAATTTTCCGCGCCCCTCTTTCGTTGTCTGTGCAGGCCTCCCAGGCAGCCGATTCCTGCTAGGGTCGCTGCGTCGGAATTGGCACAACCGCCCGACCCGACCCGACAACGGAGGTGAACGCATGCCCCGCAACGCGCTGCTCCTGCTTTCCCGGCTGCTGCTCGCCGCCCTGTTCGTGCCCTCCGGTTTCCAAGCGTTGAGCGATATTGCCGGCACGACAGGCTATTTCGCCGGCCTGGGCTTGCCGCTGCCGACGCTTGCCGCCTGGGGCACGGGACTGTTCGAACTCATCGCCGGGCTGCTCATCCTGGTCGGTTTCCAGACCCGGGTCATAGCGCTGCTGCTTGCCGCCTTCTGCATCGCCGCCGGTTTCATCGGCCATTACGGCCAGGGTGGCGGCGACCCGATTCTCGCCTTCCTGCACCAGCAGATGCTGATGAAGGACATCGCCATATCGGGCGGTTTCCTGGCATTGGCGATGGCCGGCGCCGGCGCCTGGTCGGTCGACGGGCGTGGTTTGGCGTAACGCCGACTTCACCGAGACGCTCTATTTATTTGACCGATATGCTGGGACCGCCCTCGACGGCCAACACCAGCCGGCGGTTGGTTATCCTTGCCAGTTGCGCCAGTCGCCCGGCCGGCCGTTCGCCATAGAGATCGGCCAGCGACGCCGGCAAGACCAGCGCCAGCACGCCGTTGCCGCGCTGTTCCCATTTCAGCCTGGGCATGATGCCGGGCATCGACGCCGTCAGCAGATAAACGACGCGCATCATCGCCGCCAGCACCCGTGCCCGCTCCAGATAGCGTGGCGTCGCCAGCGCCTTGATCTCGGGGGCGATGGCTTCGTTGAAGATGCCGTCGTGACGATAGGCGTTGGCCAGCGCCAGGAAGGCGCGGCCGGGATGGTCGACGCCGAAGAAAGACGCATGCGCGATGATGTTGAGCGATTGCTTGCCGCGATATTCCGGATGCGCGCGCCAGCCGATGTCGGCCAGCAATGCGGCTGCATGGCGATAGCGCGCCTCGTCCTCGGTCTCGTCAATACCGAAGGCGGCAAAGGTCCTGGCTGTCCATTCGACAAGTTCATGCGCATGGGTGACGGAGCGTGAGCGCAGGCGGGCGAGTTCCTCCGAAGCCGAAATCAGCGGATCGGCCTTTTGCTCGGCCTCGTGGAGCAGCGAATAGAGAAAGCCTTCGCGCACGCCGAGCGCCGAAACGATGATCTTCGACGGCTGCATCGCCGCCATGATCTCCTGCAGCACGATGGCGCCATAAGGCAGCAGCGAGCGGCGGTTCTTGGAAACGCCTTCGATCCCCTTGACCTTCTCGATCTCGGCTTTGGCCACCTGCTTGAGGAAGTTCGTCGCGCTTTCGGCCGATATCTCGTAATGGTGCATGACGCCGAGCGGATAGTTGGTCATTTCCATGTGCAGCCGGGCGAGATTTCGCCAGGTGCCGCCCACTGCGTAGAAGGGCCTGCCTTGCCCACCCTTCAACAGCTTCGCCTTCGCCAGTTCGTCACGCGCGATCTTCGCCGCCTGGGTCAGCGAGTTCTTCGCCATGTCCTGTAGGCGCAGGCCACCCAGCGGCAACGTTATGCCGTCACCGATCGCTTCGCCATTGACGTCGACCAGTTCGAGACTGCCGCCGCCCAGATCGCCGGCGATGCCATCGGCCGGATGGAAGCCGGAAATGACGCCGAGCGCCGAATAATAGGCTTCCTGCCGGCCGCTGATCACACGGATTTCGGTCTTGAGCACGTCCTCGGCCCGGTGGATGAAATCGGGACCGTTGATCGCCTCGCGGGCGGCGGCGGTCGCCAGCACATACATATGTTCGGCGCCGGCCTGGTCGGAAAGCGCGCGAAAGCGGCGGAACTCTTCCATCGAGCGGGTCACCGCCTCGGGATCGAGCTTGCCGGTCGAAACGATGCCACGGCCGAGACCAGCCAGCATCTTTTCGTTGAACAGCATGGTTGGCGAGCGCGCCAGTCCCTCATAGACGACGAGACGGATCGAGTTCGACCCGATGTCGATGATGGATAGCGGTCGGCGGTCCTGCAACCGGCCCTGGGAATCAGACAGCATCAGCCGGACGCTGCGGCGTTCTTCTTGCGGCGCTTGAACTGCGCAATGCGCTTGGGCGCATGCGACTTCAGCGCGTCACCCCGTCCCGACAGGCTCGGATTGGTCATGAAATATTCCTGCGCGTTGAACGGTTCCTCGCCCTCCTCCAGCACCACGCGCCGGGAGGTTCCATCAGCCAATACGTCGAAACTTTGCTGATTGTCCATGATGTTGCCCAGCATGATCTGGCCAAGGATCTGTTCATGCACAGTTGGATTGGTGATCGGCACCATGGTCTCGACGCGGCGGTCGAGATTGCGCGGCATGAGATCGGCCGAAGAGATGTAGACGATGGCCTCGTCCGACGGCAGGCCGTGACCATTGCCGAAACAGTAAATGCGGCTGTGCTCGAGAAAACGGCCGACGATCGATTTTACACGGATGTTTTCCGACAGGCCCGGAACCTGCGGCCGCAGGCAGCAGATGCCGCGCACGACAAGGTCGATCTCGACGCCGGCGCGGCTGGCATCATAGAGCGCGTCGATGATGATCGGATCGACGAGCGCGTTCATCTTCATCCAGATGCGCGCAGGCCGACCCTCCACCGCATGGGCAATCTCGTCGGCAATGTGCTTCAGGATGCGGCTTCTCAGCGTGAACGGCGAGATCGCCAACCGCATTTCATCGGTCGGCTCGGCATAGCCGGTGATGAAATTGAAGAGCTGGGCGACGTCTCGGGCAATCGTCGGATCGGTGGTGAAGAAGGACAGGTCGGTGTAGATGCGCGCGGTCACCGGATGGTAGTTGCCGGTGCCCAGATGCACGTAGTTGCGCAGCTTGCCGTCCTCACGCCGCACCACCAGTGACATTTTCGCATGTGTTTTCAGCTCGAGGAAGCCGAACACGACCTGCACGCCGGCACGCTCAAGGTCGCGCGCCCAGCGGATGTTGGCTTCCTCGTCGAAGCGCGCCTTGAGCTCGACCAGCGCGGTGACAGACTTGCCGGCCTCGGCCGCGTCGACCAGCGCGCGCACGATCGGGCTGTCATTGGAGGTGCGGTAAAGTGTCTGCTTGATCGCCACCACTTCCGGATCGGCCATCGCCTGGCGCAGGAACTGCACCACCACATCGAAGGATTCGTAGGGGTGGTGGACGACGATGTCCTTCTCGCGGATGGCGGCAAAACAGTCGCCGCCATGCTCGCGGATACGCTCGGGAAAGCGCGGATTGTAGGGCGTAAATTTCAGATCGTCGCGGGGGACGGCGACGATCTCGGAGATCTGGCTGAGCGCCAGCGGTCCGGTGAGCACGCTGATGCGGCTCGACGACACGCCAAGCTCACCGGCGACGAAGTCGCGCAATTCGGAAGGCATCAGCTTGTCGAATTCGATGCGGATCACCGAACCGCGGCGACGCCGCTTCAGCGCCGTTTCGAACAGGCGCACCAGATCCTCGGACTCCTCCTCGACCTCGATATCGCTGTCACGAATGATGCGGAACGTGCCGGAGCCCTTGACCTCGTAGCCGGGGAAGAGCTTGCCGATGTACAGGCCGACAGCTTCTTCCAGCGGGATGAAGCGAACATGGTGCTTGCGGTCCGGGAGGCGGATGAAACGCTTCAGCGCCACCGGCAGACGCAGCAGCGCGCTCATCTCTTCGCCGTTCTTGCGGTGGCGCAATTGCAGCGCCATCGAGAAGCCGAGATTTGGAATGAACGGGAACGGATGCGCCGGGTCGATCGACAGCGGGGTCAGCACCGGGAACACCTGCTCCTGGAAATGGTCTTCCAGCCAGACCTTCTCCTCCTTGGTGAGCGCATCGCGAGTGATGCTCTCGATGCCTTCCTTGTTGAGCAGCACGGTGAGCGCCGAAAGGCTCTTCTGCTGGTCTTCCTGCAGCCGCTCGACCTCACGCAGCAGCTGTTCGAGCTGCTGTTCGGGGGTGCGGCCGTCAGGGCTCTTCAGCGTGATGCCCTCGCGCACCTGGCCGGCAAGGCCGGCGACACGGACCATGAAGAATTCGTCGAGATTGGCGGCCGAGATCGACAGGAAGCGAACGCGCTCCAGCAGCGGATGATTGAGGTTCAGCGATTCCTCGAGAACGCGCCGGTTGAACTGCAGCCAGGAAAACTCCCGGTTGACGAAGCGATCGGGGTTGCCGCCCTCCGGACGAGCCACCTCGACGTTCACGAATTCGCTCTGCACCGGCTTCAGTTCGTTCATGGTTCCTGCTCTTCCCACCGCTCAGCCGGTTAACCGGCTTAACTTATCCTCTGACAGGCTTTTGCGACAGTTTCATTTCATCGATCTTGCAAAGAGGCCTGTTATGATCCAGATGCAGAAGAGACTGCGTTAAGGAGACGACGATGGCAGGCGGTTCCATTCCCCATTTTCAGAACGATGCGGGCCACCCGGCAATCGACATCGGCGTCAAGGAATTCATGTGCACGGGCGCCAATCCGCCTTTCGACCACCCGCATGTGTTTCTCGACATGGGTGGCGACAATGAAAAAGTCTGCCCCTATTGTTCGACGCTCTACCGCTATTCGCCAAAGCTGAAGGCGACGGAAACGCTGCCGGCCGGCTGCATCTATATCGACCAGGCCGCCTGAGTCTTCGCGACAAGCCCGATGAATGACACGCGATCCCGGCAAGTTGTCATCGCCGGGGCAGGTGTCGCCGGGCTGACCGCAGCCCTTGCATTCGCCGAACGCGGCTACCCGGTACGGGTGTTCGAACAGGCGCAGCGCCTGGAAGCAGCCGGCGCCGGCCTCCAGCTTTCTCCCAACGCGACACGCATCCTTCGCCAGCTTGGCGTACTCGACCGTCTGCTGCCGGAAGCGGTGCGGCCGGAAGCGGTGGTCTTGAAGGATGCCGCAACGCTGCGCGAACTGGCGCGGGTGCCACTGGGACAAGCCGCTGAAACGCGCTGGCAAGCGCCCTATCTCGTCGCTCACAGGGCCGATCTGCAGAGCGCACTGACCGCGCGCGTTGCCGAGATGCCGGATATCCGTCTCACCACCGGCGCCCGTATCGGCAGCGTTGCCACCGGCCCCGATGGCATCACGGCGACGGCCGAGATCGACGGCAAAACCATCAAGGCTGAGGGCTTCCTGCTGGTCGGCGCAGATGGTGTCTGGTCGTCGGTGCGCGCACTTGTCGATTCGGCCAAAAGGGCGACCTCGCCAAGAAGCCGGTTTTCCGGCGAACTGGCTTGGCGCGCGACCATTGCAGCGCAGAGTGCCGCAGGGCAGGCTTTCGCGGCGATCGGCACTCCGGACTGCGTCACCACCTTCCTGCACCCGGGCTTCCATATGGTGGCCTACCCCGTCAGCAAGGGGGACGCCTTCAACCTCGTCGCCTTCACCAGAGGCGAGCGTATTGCCGAGGGCTGGTCCGGCCATACCGATCCCGGCATCCTCGCCAGCGCAATGCGCGGCACCGCGCCTGGTCTTACAGAACTGGTGGAAATGGTTGGGGCGTGGCTGACTTGGCCGCTCCATACTGTCGAACAGAACCAGCCCTGGACAATGCCGGACGGCATCGCGCTGATCGGCGATGCGGCGCATGCGATGACGCCGTTCGCCGCGCAAGGTGCTGCCATGGCGATCGAGGATGCGGCGATGCTTGCCGATATTATTGCCGATTTCCCTGGCAATCCGGCACAAAGTCTTCAAATCTGGGAGAACCTGCGGCGGCCGCGCGTCGCCAGGGTCGCTCGTCGCGGCGCCATCAACCGCGTCGCCTGGCATGCCACGGGGCCAGTGGCGGTCGCCCGCAATCTGTTCCTGAAAATGCGCTCGTCGGACAAACTCGCGGCGGATTTGGACTGGCTCTATGGCTGGCAGGCACCGGAGGCTGTTGTTAGGCGTTGACAGGCTGGCGGGACAGCGCCCCCCTCTGTCCGGCAGGACAGAGGGGGGCGCGAAGGATCGCGACGTTGGCGTTCGACAGCAGCGCCTGCGCCGAGTAGAAATAGCACTATGGCCAAACTCATCCGGTACAAGTTCAACCCGGCAAATCCGCTTCCACTAACAGAGCCCCAGAAAGCGGAAATCGCAGCCTTGAAGGCGCGACCCGAGAGCGATGTCGATACAAGCGATATTCCTGAGCTGACCGAAAAGTTCTGGCGGAGGGCGATCCGTCGGCACACAGCAGACTGAAGTCGGCGCGCACCCCGCCTAATTATACAGCCGCATCGACAGGCCAAGCGATACAGGCAGCGGGTTCCACCAGCCAGTGCGCAGGCCGGCGGTGCGCAAGGCGGCCGCCGTCCAGGTGTTGCAGCCGACCAGTGCGTTGAAATGGCCATTGGCTTCGTAGAAGCCGTCGAACCTGGAATAGGCCGCATCCGGAACAAGGATCGGACCCTTCGGCCCCCGCTGGAAACTCGCATCGATGAAATCGAGCAGCGCCGCGAACCGATCCTCACCGATGTCGAACCCCGCGACGTCCGGGCGCGATTCGACGATGTCACCGGCGACATCGACATGCATGACCGAAGCATCGATGGTCAGCGCCTTCATCACCGGCACCGCCTTCAACTCAGACCATGTCGGCGTCTCCAGGTAGAAAGCGCGGCCGCCCCAGCCAAAGACGATGTAGCGGACCTCCGGACTGTCGGCCGGTATGCCGGCGTCGACCAAGAAGCGGAAGCGCTGGCGCACGCTACCATCGACCGGAATGGCGATGTCCGTGTGGATGGCGTTCTTCAGCACCAGGATGTGGCGCGCCGTGGCGGGCCTGTCGGCGATTGCTTGCCAGAGCGGTCGCGGTACGAAAGTACCCAGCACGACGGCGAGCATAGCCCCAATCAAAACAAGGCCAAGAAAACGTCCCAGTCTTTTCATGAATGGCGGCCCTGCAGACGCGCTCCGGCGCGACACAAATCGCCCGCCTCCTGCTCATCCATACGCAAAAGAGCCCGGCAGTGTTTCAGCCGGGCTCCCCGTGGCCGTCGAAGGCCTAGTGCAGGATCTGCGACAGGAACAGCTTCGTGCGCTCGTGGCGCGGGTGGTCGAAGAACTCGGCCGGCGTGTTCTGTTCGACGATCTGGCCCTGATCCATGAAGATGACGCGGTTGGCGACCTTGCGGGCAAAGCCCATCTCGTGGGTGACGCACAGCATGGTCATGCCTTCTTCGGCCAGACCGACCATCGTCTCCAGCACTTCCTTGATCATTTCCGGATCGAGCGCCGAGGTCGGCTCGTCGAACAGCATGATGCGCGGGTTCATGCACAGCGAGCGGGCGATCGCCACGCGCTGCTGCTGGCCGCCGGACAACTGGCCGGGATATTTGTGCGCCTGTTCCGGGATCTTGACGCGCTTGAGGAAATGCATGGCGATTTCCTCGGCCTGCTTCTTTGGCGTCTTGCGCACCCAGATCGGCGCCAGCGTGCAGTTCTCCAGGATGGTCAGATGCGGGAACAGGTTGAAGTGCTGGAACACCATGCCGACCTCGCGGCGCACCTCGTCGATCTTCTTGAGATCGTTGGTCAGTTCCTTGCCGTCGACGATGATCTTGCCCTTCTGATGCTCTTCCAGGCGGTTGATGCAGCGGATCATCGTCGATTTGCCGGAGCCCGAAGGGCCACAGATGACGATGCGCTCGCCGCGCATCACTTTCAGATTGATGTCCTTGAGCACGTGGAATTCACCATACCATTTGTGCATGGCGATGATGTCGATGGCGACATCGGTGGTGGAAATCTGCATCTTGGCGGCGTTGACCTTGATCTCTTCCGCGCTGACGGCATTTTCGGTGGCCATGACGGGATCCCCTTGTTCTTTTGTTTAGCGTTTGTGGCCGGTGTCGAGCCGGCGTTCGGTGAACATTGAATAGCGCGACATGCCGAAGCAGAACAGCCAGAAGACGAAGGCCGCGAAGATAAGACCGGACCTGGCGGTCTGCGCCGTTGCCCAGTTTGGGTCGGAGAAGTTCTGCTTCACGATGCCGAGCAGGTCGAACATCGAGATGATGATGACCAGGCTGGTGTCCTTGAACATGCCTATGAAGGTGTTGACGATGCCCGGGATGACCAATTTCAGTGCCTGCGGCATGACGATGAAATACATCTTCTGCCAGTAGCCGAGACCGAGCGAATCGGCACCTTCATACTGCCCCTTGGGGATCGCCTGCAGGCCGCCGCGCACCACTTCAGCCATATAGGCGGCGGCAAACAGCGACACGCCGATCAGCGCGCGCAGGAACTTGTCGAAGCTGACGCCCTCCGGCAGGAACAGCGGCAGCATGACGCTGGCAAAGAACAACACGGTGATCAGCGGGATGCCGCGCACCGTCTCGATGAAGACGACGCATAGCGTCTTGATGATCGGCATCTTGGAGCGACGGCCGAGTGCCAGCACGATGCCCAGCGGCAACGACACGGCAATACCGACGAAGGACAGGCTGAGCGTTACCAGCAGCCCGCCCCACAGCGAGGTCTCGACATGCGGCAGGCCAAACATGCCGCCGACCAGCAGGATGAAGGCGACGATCGGCAGCACAAAGAACAGCAGAATGGCATTCAGCCCTTTACGCGGCACTTTCGGGATGAGCATCGGCACCAGCAGCGCCACGAAGAAGATGGCGACCAGGATCGGCCGCCAGCGCTCCTCGATCGGATAGCGCCCGACCATGAACTGGCCGAACTTGGCATTGACGAAAGCCCAGCAGGCGCCGGTCCAGCCATCCGGCTGGACGCCGCCTTGCGCCACGGTGGCGCATACGGTCCGGTCCGGTCCCGTCCACACAGCGTTGATGAACGCCCAGTTGATGATTTGCGGCAGGATCAGCGCCACCAGCGCGATGCCGGCGATGGTCAAAATGGTGTCGCCGGCGGAAGCGATCAGGTTCTTGCGCACCCACGCGCCAAGACCCGTGACCCCGGCTGGCGCCGGCTGCGCCAGCACCATTTCGGTGCGCACCCAGGACATATCATGTTCTTGCATGTCCTTACCTCTCCACCAGCGCCATCTTGGCGTTGAACCAGTTCATCACAAGCGAGGTCAGGAGGCTGATGGCCAGATAGATCACCATCATGATCACCACGCCCTCGACAGCCTGGCCGGTCTGGTTCAGCACCGTACCGGCGGTCGCTGTCAGGTCCGGATAGCCGATGGCGATGGCGAGCGACGAGTTCTTGGTCAGGTTGAGATACTGGCTGGTCAGCGGCGGAATGACGATGCGCATGGCCTGCGGCACGACGACCAGCCGCAGGATCGATCCGGGCCGCAACCCCAACGCACCGGCAGCTTCCGTCTGGCCCTTGCTGACGCCCCTGATGCCGGCGCGTACGATCTCGGCAATGAAGGCGGCGGTATAGCAGGACAGCGCCAGATACAGCGACAGGAACTCCGGCCTGACCTGGAAGCCGCCGGTCAGGTTGAAAGTCGATTGCTTCGGGTAGTCGAAAGTCAGGGGAAAGCCGCTCAGCGCATAGGCGAGCAGCGGCAGCCCGACGATCAGCGCCAAGGCTGTCCACAACACCGGGAATTGCTGGCCGGTCGCCATCTGCCGTTGCCGCGCCTTGCGCGCCACGAACCACGCCATGCCGATGCCGACAACCAGAGCGACGAAGATCAGCCAGGAGCCGTCGCCCCACACGGCGCGTGGAAAATAGAAGCCGCGCTGGTTGAGGAAGGAGCCGAACGGCAGATTGATGCTGTCGCGTGGTGCCGGCAGCACGGCCAGCACGCCGGAATACCAGAAGAAGATGACCAGCAGCGGCGGGATGTTGCGGAACACCTCGACATAGACCGTGCAGATCTTCCTGATCAGCCAGTTCTGCGAAAGCCGGCCGATGCCGACAATGAAGCCGATGATTGTCGCGGTGATGATGCCGACGATGGCGACGATGACAGTATTGAGGAAGCCGACCAGGATGGCGCGGCCATAGGTCGAATCCGATGAATAAGCGATAGCGCTCTCGCTGATGTCGAAGCCGGCGCGGCCCTTGAGGAAGCCGAAGCCCGAAGCGATGTGAAGGCGCGTCAGGTTGGCAATGACGTTGTGGGCAATCCACCAGACGCCCGCCACCAGCAGAACGACGACCAGCGCCTGGAAGAATATGCCCCGGACTTTCGGATCGTTGATAAAGGAACCGCGGCTGGGCTCCTCGCGAAGAACTTCCTGCGATGCCATTCGACCGTCCCCTGGAAAGAGAAACCGGAAGGCAGACGACCTGCCTCCCGGATCACATTTCGATCAGCGGATCGGCGGAGCGTATTGCAGGCCGCCCTTGGTCCACAGCGCGTTGATGCCGCGCGCGATCTTCAGCGGGCTGCCCGAACCGACATTGCGTTCGAACATTTCGCCATAATTGCCGACGGCCTTGACGATGTTGACGACCCAGTCATTGGAGACGCCGAGATCGGTGCCGATCTTGGTATCGGCTTCCTGGCCGAGCACGCGCTTGATCTCAGGGCTGGCCGAATTCTTCATTTCATCGACATTGGCCTTGGTGATGCCGAGCTCTTCAGCCTGCAACAGCGCGAAATAGGTCCACTTGACGATGTGGTACCACTGGTCGTCGCCCTGGCGAACGGCCGGCCCGAGGGGCTCCTTCGAGATGATCTCGGGCAGCACGACGTGATCGGCCGGCGATCCCAGCGTCAGGCGAATGCCATAGAGGCCCGACTGATCGGTGGTGTAGACGTCGCAGCGGCCGGCGTCATAGGCAGCGTTGACCTCTTCCAGCTTTTCGAAGACGACCGGATTGTACTCCATCTTGTTGGCCTTGAAGTAGTCGGCGAGGTTGAGCTCGGTGGTCGTGCCGCTCTGCACGCAGACGGCGGCGCCGGAAAGCTGCAACGCGGAATTGACGCCCGGCAGCTTCTTGGCATTGATCATGAAACCCTGGCCGTCATAGTAGGTGACGCCGATGAAATTCAGGCCAAGTGCCGTGTCGCGGTTGATCGTCCAGGTGGTGTTGCGCGACAGGATGTCGATCTCGCCGGACTGCAGCGCGGTGAACCGCTCCTTGGCGCTGAGCGGCGTGAACTTGACCTTGGTGCCGTCACCAAAGACGGCGGCCGCGACAGCGCGGCAGAAATCCGCGTCGATGCCTTGCCAGTCACCCTTGTCGTCTGGCGCCGAGAAACCGGCGAGGCCGGTCGAGACGCCACACTGGATGAAGCCCTTCGCCTTGACGGTGTCGAGCGTGGTTGCCGACGCGGCCGACGCCACCAACCCAAGCGTGGCGGCGCCAAGAATGCCGATAGCAATATGTTTCATGACCCACAGACCCTTCTTCTGTTTTTCAGGGCAAACCCTGATTTTTTTCCCGTGTGAACGCAGTTCCCATTCCGGCCCATTCCCGGAACCCCGCATCGTAACCGACGCGCCGCCTCCCATTCACAAATGTCATCGAAGGCGATAATTCCTGTGAGGTCAAGGGAAATGACCGAAACCGAAAGAGTTTGAAAACCGATTGCCGCAAATGCCTGATTTACAGACAAACGCGCCCGCGATTTGGTCAGTAGCGCAAATAAAGGCGGCAAAGCTCATTCAATGCCAATGCGAGGCCAATGCGGACCGCGGTAGCGAAATCCTTCCCAGGCAACATCTCGGCGTTATTGACCTCAATGCGCAATGAATTGCCATATCCAAAGACTGTCATCTGTCAGTTGCGGGCCAATACTGGCCGGAGACAAGGGCTGTTCTCAAAGGGCTCGTAAGACGAGCCAGGCGCCGATCGCAGCCATCAACGCGCCGGAGACGCGCGGGATCAACTGCCCGGTCGGGACCGTCTTCTCCAGGAGAACAAGGATGGCGATGCCGGCGATCCACAGCACGTTCATGACGCCACCGACGAACAGCAGAGCCATCAGGGCCCAGCAGCAACCCAGACAATAGGCGCCGTGATCGATGCCGAGCCGAAGCGCGCCGAGCGGAGCGGAACGGAACCCGCCATGGCTGGCCAGGAACGCGATCGGCGCCTGACATTGGCGCAGGCAGACGCCCTTCATCGGCGTCCATTGATAGAGACCAGCGGCGATCAGGACGAGGCCACCGAGGATCGCGCTGTCGGTCGCCATCGAGGGATCGAGCAAGGCGAGACGGGCGAGCAGCCATTGCGCACCGGTTGCCAGGGCGCTGAAGACGACCCAGACGGCAAGATAGCCGGCAAAAAACCATCCCGTCGAAGCGATGGGCCGGCCATCCGCGTGCGCCTTGCGGCCGACGCCGGCATAGAGCAGCAACATCGGTGCGACCGAAGGCGTCATCATGCCGACCATCATCACCGCCCACATTGTGAAGATGAAAGCGAAATCGGCCGATGACCAGGTCCGGAACCCTGGCGCCACGGTGGCGCCCATGTCCATGCCGCCCGTGTCCATGGTCGACATGTCCATTCCAGCCATGTCGCCGCCTGTGCTGCCCGGTACGGGGGAACCGGGCATGACCATGTCGGCGGTGAGCCACAGCACATAGGCCCAGGCGAGCAAGGCAATCACGAGGAGCGCGGCCGTCACGACCGCGCGATCGCGCCGCAGCACCGCCTCGAGGGCCGTGTCGCCCATTGGATCAGGTCAATGCACGATGCCGCTCTGCGTGAGATGCAGATTGGCGAAATGGCTGTGCGTATCGGCCAGCTCGAACTTGATCGGGCCCGTCGCCTTGGTCCAGCCACGCCCGACCTCGGCGATCGCGTATTCAAAGCCGTGCGGGAGGTCGATGCGCGCCTGATGCTCGGCGCCGGTGATCGGATTCTTGATCGGCTCGCCATGGCCGTCGGTTACGCCCTTGACGTGCAGCCGCCCGGTTCGCGCGTCGACGTCGACCTTGAATTCGATCGGGGCAAAGATCGGATCGTGGAATTTCTCCAGCGTGGTCGAAAAGACCTGGAATATCGTTGCACCTGGTTCGGTGTCGAGACCGCCCAATATGCGGAGCAGCGCTGCACGCTGGGCTTCGGTCGCCCGCTCGTCGATAACCACCGCGGCTTCGCCCCTGCCCTGGTGTATGGCGCCGGGCCAGCTGAAAATCCCGACGAACCGCAGTCCGTCGAGCTTGGTGTCGCCATGATGGCCGCTCTCGATTTCCATGCCAGCGACCGCCTGGCAGAATCCGTATGTCGGCATGGCGTTGAACTGGCACGGGCAGCCATAGGCGCAGTTGCAGTTGATGAATTCGCGCGCCTTCATTGTCCATTTGACGTCCGGCATGGCATTCCTCCCTTGCCGCACTCACGCTCTGTGAGCGCGATCCGGATCGTAGAGGACCAGAAGGTGAACCGGCAACAACCATCCGGCAGCATCTGATCGAAGCAATCCGGCGATTAATATTAGCAATATACCATATACCTTTCACCGCCGCCCACAATAGGCCGATCGGCGGAGACTGGCGCAGCGCCGACAATGCGCCGCGGGGGTCATGCCGCACCCCGCATCGCCGGCTTTTGCCGCGACGAATTGGCATATTCGAAGTCCATCTCCTGGCGGACGGTGGCTGTTGCACGGTCCATGACGCCGCACTATGGCTAGCGGCTTGTCAAACAAGGCGATGCAGAATGGCGAAAGACGGCAGCGAGCACTTTAGCGGCGGGATCGGTATCAACACGCGGCTCGCCCATTCGGGCAACAATCCGCATGACTATTTCGGCTTCGTCAATCCGCCGGTGGTGCATGCCTCGACCGTGCTTTTTCGTGACGCGGCTTCGATGGCGGCACGCAGCCAAAAATACACCTACGGCACGCGCGGCACACCTACGACCGATGCGCTTGCCCACGCCATAGACGCGCTGGAAGGCTCGGCCGGCACGATCCTGGTGCCGTCGGGTCTTGCAGCGGTGACCGTGCCGCTGCTCGCCTTCGTGTCGGCGGGCGACCATCTGCTGATCGTCGATACCGTCTATCATCCGACCCGCAACTTCGCCGACACGATGCTGAAGCGGCTGGGCATCGAGGTCGAGTACTACGCCCCCGATGTCGGCGCCGGCATCGCCGCGTTGATCAAGCCCAACACCAAGGTGGTGTTCACGGAATCGCCAGCCTCCAACACGTTCGAGGTGCAGGACATCCCGGCTATCGTCAAGGTGGCGCACGCCGCAGGCGCCATCGTCATGATGGACAATACCTGGGCGACGCCGCTTTATTTCCGTCCGCTCGACCATGGTGTCGACATCTCCATCCATGCGGCGACGAAGTACCCAGCCGGCCATTCCGACGTGCTGCTTGGCACGGTGTCGGCCAATGACAGCTGCTGGAAGCATCTTTACGAAAGCTTCTGCACGCTTGGCTGCTGCGCCGGGCCTGACGACGTCTACCAGGTGCTGCGCGGCCTGCGCACCATGGGCGTGCGCCTGGAGCACCATCAGCGCAGCACGCTTGCCATCGCCTCCTGGCTCGAGGGCCAGAAGGGCGTGGCGCGCGTGCTCCACCCTGCCCTTCCCAGCCATCCGGACCACGATCTGTGGAAGCGCGACTTCTCCGGCTCGAGCGGCATCTTTTCCATCGTGCTTGCCGGCGGCGGCCAGAAGCAGCAGCACGCCTTCCTCGACGCGCTGCGGATCTTCGGTCTCGGCTACTCCTGGGGCGGCTATGAGAGCCTTGCCGTGCCGGTCTGGCTCGGCGACCGCGTTGTTGCAAAAGCGCCCTATGAGGGCCCGTTGATCCGCCTGCAGATCGGCCTCGAGGATGTCGACGACCTGAAAGCCGACATTTCGCGCGGCCTGACCGCCGCGGCGGCTGCCTGAACGATTAGGCACTCGCCAAACTGATTCAACAGACCATCGCAAGCACCTCGAAAGACTGGTGAAATACGCGCACCGCGATACGCAACCCTTGATGCCGTCGCGATGGATGCAGCCATAACATAGCGGAATTCTATTCCCAGAAACCGTGGCTTGGCGGATCAATTTGGCTTTCAAATTCCACGAGGTCGCGCCATTGCGGTGCGATCATCTCGGTTTCGATTTCCCCCTGGAATACCGGCAGAGTTTTCGACGTCATGGCTTTCCGCCTTTTTGTTCCTATTCTTGCCGGCGCGACGCTGCGCGAGCGCATCATCGCCTGCATCGGCGCGACGATCGGCATTGCATTGACCGGCGTGATCGGCGGTCTGGTGCTCGGCAACGGCCCGCACGTGCCGCTGCTGGTGGCGCCGATGGGAGCATCGGCGGTGCTGCTGTTCGCGGTGCCGGCCAGTCCGCTGGCGCAGCCATGGTCGATCATCGGTGGCAACACGATGTCGGCACTGGTCGGCGTGATCGTGGCGCATTTCATCCACGAAACCGCCCTTGCCACCGGCATCGCGGTGGCGCTGGCCATCGCCGCCATGTCGTTCACGCGCTGCCTGCACCCGCCGGGCGGGGCGGCCGCCCTGACCGCGGTGCTGGGAGGGCCTGCCGTCATCAGCGCCGGCTTCCTGTTTCCATTCGTGCCGGTGGCGCTGAACTCGATCCTGCTGGTGGCGCTCGGCTATGGCTTCCACAGACTGGCCCGGCGCAATTATCCGCATGTGCCGGTCGCAGCACCGGCGAACAGCCACGGCACCGTCGATCCGCCGGCACAGTCGCGCGTCGGCTTTCGGTCCGAAGACATCGATGCAGCACTTGGCGCACTCGACGAGACGTTCGATATCGATCGCAACGATCTCGACCGACTGCTGCGGCAAGTCGAATTGCAGGCGATGGTGCGCTCGCACAAGACCCTTCTGTGCGAGGACATCATGTCGCGTGATGTGATCTCGGTCGACGCGCACACCTCGGCCGACGCGGCGCGCCAATTGCTGCTTGACCACAACATCCGCACCTTGCCGGTCGTCAACGCCGAGGCAAGGCTGGCAGGCACCGTGGGATTGCGGGAACTGACCCTGGCCTCCGGCACGGTTGGATCCGTGATAACGCCCGCAGCGACAGCCGCCGCCGGTTTCACCGCCATGGGTCTGCTGCCCGTGCTCACCGACGGCCGCAGCCATGCGGTGATCATCGTCGACGACGACAAGCGGATTCTCGGGCTGATTACCCAGACCGATCTCCTGGCGGCCACCGCGCGCCTGCAGGCTGCTGACAGACCCTCACCGGGCGCGGTAGGGTAGCTGCCGCCGGACCCGGCGAAAAATCTTCGGGAACCTTTTGCCGGCAACGGCGTCCAATCTCTCAGTCGGGGTTCCGGTTCGGAGATTGGGTTGAGGAAACTGGCCATGCCTGCTGTCTTGACGGCCGTGCCTTCTGGTGAGTCAGGCGACATGCATCTCGTGCGGCGGGCGCTGGCGCGCGACGGCGATGCCTTCCGCACCATCATCAAGACACACAATCAGCGGCTCTACCGGATCGCGCGCGGCGTCGTGCGCAATGACAGCGAAGCCGAGGACATCGTCCAGGAGGCTTATGTCAGGGCCTTCGCCCATCTCGATGCGTTTCGCGGCGACTCCTCGCTCGCCACATGGCTGTCGCGCATCGTCATCAACGAGGCGCTCGGCCGCCTGCGCAAAAGGCGCAGAACGGTGGCACTGCCGGAAAATCCGCAAGCCGAGATCATCCAGTTCCCTCTCAACCCCAGCGACGATCCGGAGCGGACGATGGCGCAACGGCAGATCCTCCAACTGGTCGAACGGGCCACCGACAGCCTTCCCGATGTCTACCGGACGGTGTTCGTGGCGCGGGTGATCGAGGGGCTGAGCATCGAAGAGACCGCCGATCTTCTCGGCGTGCGGCCACAAACCGTCAAGACAAGGCTGCACCGTGCCCGCGTTTTGGTGCGCAAGGCACTGGACGACCAGATCGGACCGGTGCTGCTCGATGCCTTCCCCTTCGCCGGCCGACGTTGCGAAAGGCTGACCAGCACCGTCTTGCGGCGGCTCGGGCTGGAAAGCTGACCCTCACCGGATTCAGTTGATTTTGGCGGGAACGTTTGCCGCTGACCAGCATCCAATGACCGTCAACCGAGAAACACTGTCCGGGGCGATTTCAGCGTCCGGACGAAGGAGATGCCATGTCTATCCGACACACTGCTGCCCTTGCCGCCCTGCTGCTGCTCGGCACTGCCCCGTTCGCACAAGCCGCCGACAAGCCGACCGATCCGCAGATCGCCCACATTGCCTACACGGCCGGAGTCATCGATGTTGAAGCGGCCAAGCTGGCGATCGAGAAATCGAAGACCAAGGAAGTCGTGGATTTCGCCAAAGACATGATTCGCGATCATGAAGCCGTGAATGTGCAGGCGCTCGACCTGGTGAAGAAACTCAAGGTCACGCCGGAAGACAACGCCACCAGCCAGGCGTTGAGCAAGGCGGCCGCCGAGGAGAGGGCCAAGCTCGCCAAGCTCGACGGTGCTGCCTTCGACAAGGCCTATGTCGACAACGAGGTCGCCTATCACAAGCAGGTCAACGGCGCGCTCGAAACCCTTTTGATCCCGTCGGCGCAGAATGCCGAGCTGAAGAGCCTGCTGGAAACCGGCCTGAAGATTTTCCAGGGCCATGAGCAGCACGCCGAACATGTCGCCGGCATGCTGAAGTAAGGACCGGGAGCATGCAGAAACGCCATCTGTGGATTGCGTTGACGCTGGCCGCCGGTCTCGTTCCGGCGCGAGCTGAGACCATCCAGGTCACCATCGACAGGCTGGTGTTCTCGCCAGCCACCGTCGAGGCGAAGGTCGGCGACACGATCGAGTGGGTGAACAAGGATGTGTTCGCCCACACGGCCACCGTGAAAGGTAGCTGGGAGGTGATGATCCCGCCGAAGAAATCCGCAAGCTTGACATTGAAGACCGCGGGACCGGTCGACTATTTCTGCCGCTTCCACCCCAACATGAAAGGCCGTTTGGTGGTGGCGCCCTGATCCAGCGCCAACGAGGCCCGCCTGGCCTCATCAGGGCGCGCGATATGCGTCCACGACCCGTCATAGCGGGGCTCGCGGCGTGCGATCCAGGCATCCAGCCCTTCGCGCAGATCGCCGGTCGGGGCCATGCGGGCGAACTGTTCGGCCTCGACCAGCAGGCCTTCGGCGATGCTCTGGTTGAGGCCGCGCGCCACCGCCGTGAGGATGCTGGCGATCGCCAGATCGGAGTGCCGCAGGATACGCCTGGCCAGGCCGATTGCGGCCGGCATCAAATCGCCATGCGGCACCACCTGGTTGACGAGGCCAAGGTCAAGGGCGCGCTGCGGCGGAAACCAGTCGCCGGTCAAAAGCAGTTCGAGCGCCCGCTTGCGCCCGGCCAGCCTGGGCAAGCGCTGCGTTCCGCCAAAGGTCGGCGGCATCGCAAGGTTGATTTCCGGCTTGGCGAACAAAGCGCGTTCGCTGGCAATGGCCAGCGGCACGGCCTCGGTGATTTCGCAGCCGCCGCCAAAAGCAATGCCGTTGACGGCGGCGATGACGGGTTTGCGGAAGGCCTCCAGCCTTGCCGTCAGCCGCTGCCCGCGCATGACGAAGTCCCGCATCGCGACATCGACGCCAAGCGCCACACTGGCCGCGAACTCGGGGATGTCGCCGCCCGCCGAAAACGCCCGCTCCCCTGCTCCGGTAAGAATGACCGCCCGAACACCGTCGTCGACTTCAATGTCGTCGAGGATCGCAAGCAGGCGATCGATCAGGGCATAGTTCAGTGCGTTGAGTTTCTCCGGCCGATTGAGGGTGAGGATGGCAATCCCATCCCTGGTCTCGCCTAGGACAAGATCGGTCATTTGGTTTCCTTTCCAGCATGCGTTGACCGGAAAGGATCAGGTTTTCGATTGCTTGTATATTCACTAGTCGGTATACTAGACGACATGCCTGAAGCATCCAGCCCTACCCGCAAACGCATCGTCGATGCCGCGACGAAGCTCTTCTATGCCGAAGGGATTGGCCGCGTCAGCGTCGATGCCATCGCCGAAAAAGCCGGGCTGACCAAGCGGACGCTGTACTATCACTTCAAGAGCAAGGACGATCTGATCGCTGCCTATCTCGATGCCCGCGACCAGCCCAATCTGAAGCAGATGGCCGGCTGGTTCGATGCCGCTGAAGGTGGTGCCGACCGCAAGGTCGAAGCGATTTTCACCAATCTGGCGCGTGTCGCCCGCCATCCCAAATGGAAGGGATGCGGGTTTCTGCGCACGGCCGCGGAGCTTGCCTCGATGCCTGGACACCCGGCTGTCAAGGCCGGATCGCGGCACAAGACAAATTTCGAAAAATGGCTCGCCGCCGAACTGTCTGCCCGCGGCGTCACCGCGCCGCATATGCTGGCGCGCGAGATCGTGCTGCTCATGGACGGCGCCTTCTCGAGCATGCTGATCCACCACAACCCCGACTATATCGGGGCGGCAGGGCACGCCGCGGCGACGCTTGTGCGGGCGCGATCGCAGAACAAGGACTGACTTGCCGTGGCTTGGAACGCAGCCGGCAAGCGTGGTATCGCAATGCCAGGAGGCGGTGATGCGTATCATCTTCCGATGTGATCCAATGTTGGTCGAGCATTTGCCCCGCCCGATCCCGGCGCGTGGCGCTCTGCCGGATTGGCTGCGCGCCATGCCCGCCACCGCCTATTCGGCGATCCACGGCCGCGACATTCGCACGCTCAAGCAGTGCCCACCCGTTGTCGATGCGATGACCTACGGTTTCATGGTCCTGCTGCCGTGCGACGTCGTCGTCGACAAAGGCACCTTTTCCTGGGACTGGCAGATTCCAGACCCGGTTACACAGAACCACCCCAGAGCGCCATTGAGCTTCCACACGCCGGGGCAGCTCGCCGGCAGCCCGTTTGCTACGCCCGGTCAAGCCGCCCTCAAATTCAACAGCTTCTGGACCATCGAGGTCGAGGACGGCTGGTCGCTGTTCGCGATGCATCCGGTCAATCGCGAGGATCTTCCCTTCAGGCTGGTGACGGGCCTGGTGGATTCCGACCGGTTCAGCGATGGCGGCATCAATTTCCCGGCGATCTGGACGGAGCCTGGGTTCTCCGGCGTGCTCGGGAAAGGAACCCCGGTCGCGCAGTGCTTTGCGGTTCCGCGGGCCGCGCCGCAGCTGGAATATGAGGTGTTCGACGAGACGCGGCAGGCCGCCTATGCGCAGACGGTCGCGGATGTCCTGTCAACGCCGGGTGTCTACCGCAAACGGTTTCGCGCCCGGCGGGCGCGCTCCACCAGCGAGTGAGCGACGCAGCGCTTCCTCATCAAGCCACAGCCGACCACTCGGTGCCGATGTAAGTGCCATGGCGATGACGCCGAACGTGGATGGGCGCAGACGGTAGGCCGTTGAATACGCCAGCATTGCTTCATCGAGATCACCAGTTTCCTGCAAGACGACGCCCAGATTGACGGCAGCCTCCGGGGAATCCGGGCTCATCTCCAGCACGCGTCGATAGGCCTGGGCGGCGTCGCCGAACTTGCGCATGTCCTGACGCACCAACCCGAGATCAAACCAGGCAGCCGGATGCCCGCCGCCGGCGACGGCGCGTTCGAGCAAGCCCTCTGCCTCAACAGACGCACCGCGTTGCCAGGCAAGGCGCCCGAGGCGCGCCGCAGCTTCCTCGGATTTCGGATCCCGCTGCAAGACAAGTGTCCAACATTCGCGCGCGGCCAAAGCATTGCCTGCCTGATCGAGGGTACGTGCCCGCTCGATCAGTATTTCCGCCTGTGACGACAGCTTTGCCGCACGATCCAGCGGTTGCAATGCTGCTTCGAACCGGCCGTCGGCCCGGGCAATCCTGCACGCGAGAATCAAGGCGGGCACGTTGTCCGGACGAGCTGCCAGACTCGTCTCGATGCGCGTGCGAGCCCCCGACCAGTCCCCCCTGGCGAACAGGATCGCCGCCAGAAGATGGCAAAACGCCGGATCGTCCGGGTGTTGCGTTAAGCCCAACTCGCACAGCCGCATTGCCTGGCCGTGATTGCCGGAATTGAAAGCGACCACCGCCCGGCGGATCAGATCGGCGCTTTCGCCTTGATTGGTGTTCACCATTGCTTTGCCGCTCCCTCTAGAACCCGAAGGCCAGCCATGCGGTGCCGGCCGCCAGCGTTATCAGCGTCAGCGGCAAGCCGACCTTGAAGAAAGCGCCGAATGACAGCTGCGTACCGGCGGCCCGTGCCTGTTCGGCGACGATCAGATTGGCGACCGAACCCAGCAGCGTGAAATTGCCGGCCAGCGTCGAACTCATGGCGACGACCAGCCAGGCCCGCTCGGGGTTTTCGAGGCCGGGTATGAAAGGCCGGAGCGCCAGCACGGCCGGGACATTGCTCATGATGTTGGAGAGCACCGCGGTGAAGCCGGACAGCCGCCAGACATCGTCCAGCCCGAGGTTCTTTGCCGAGGCGATCATGTCGGGCGTGAGAAGTGTCTTTTCAGCGCCGGCGACGACCACGAACAGACCGGCGAACATGAACAGCAGCGGACCGTCGATCTCGCGGTAGATGCGTTCCGGCTTGATGGCGCGGGTGAGCAAGAGGATGGCACCGCCGATGAGCGCGGCCTTGGCGACGGGCACGCCGGCGAAGAAGGCGATTGCCAGTCCGATGCAGACCACCACCGCCTTCAGCACCTGCCCCTTATGCATGCGGCCACGCGAGACCTCAGGCGTCAGTTGGACCGTGCGGGCGAATTCGGCCCGGTAGACGACGCGGATGATGACAACGACCGCGACGAGGCCGAACAAGGCGACCGGAGCGAGCGCTGCCGAAAAGGCCGGATAGGAAATGCCCGACAGCGCGCCGATGACCATGTTTTGCGGATTGCCGGTGATGGTGGCGACGCTGCCGCAATTCGACGCGGTGGCGGTGGCGATCAGATAGGGGATCGGGTTGCGCTTGATGACACGGGTGACGTGGACCACGATCGGCGCCATGACAAGGCAGATGGCGTCGTTGACCAGGAAGGCCGACAGCACGCCGGTCAGCAGCGTCACCATCACCAGAAGCATGAAGGGCGCGTGCGCGTGCTCGATGGCGATGGCGCCAAGGCCGCGAAAGGCGCCTGACACTTTCAGATGCGCCACCACGATCATCATGCCGAGCAGAAGCGTGATGGTGTCGAAATTGATCGCCCGGTAGGCATCCTCCATGCTGAGCGCGCCGATGGCGATCATCGCGGCGCCGCCGAGCAGTGCGATCCCTGCCCGGTCGAGGCGCAGGCCCGGGATGCGGCCAATGGCGACACCGGCGTAAGTCAGGACCAGGATCAGCAGTGCCGCCGCGCCCATCAATGTCATCGGTAAAAGAGTCCTGCTCGGTCTGTGGCGCGCCGTTGCCCGTCCGCCCCAATGGTTCGTTTGCATACCAGCTTTAGCGCGATGTCGGGATCGATAACAAACAGGCCGGCTTGTTGCGCCGAGAGTGTTCGCTCGGCCCAGGGGATGATGTGCCGCTAACGCAGATAGAAATCCAGGCGCTGTCGAAACGCCTACGAGGAAAACAGCTGCTCAACGGTCCGCCGCGCCTCGCGGCCGACCGTCGCCCGCAGCCCCGGATCGGCTTTAAGGTCGGTGAGTATCCGCGCCGCTTGTTGTGTCGTCTCAAACAGAAAACCGTTTTCGCCATGCCTGATATGGTCGGCGTAGCCGCCATGCGAATGACAGACCACAGGCAAACCACAGGCCATCGCTTCGAACACCACCCGGCCGAACGTCTCAACGTGCGAGCCGGTGCGATAGTACGTCAAGCGTCTGCGGAAAAGGTGTCTATGGCTCCACTTGCCAATGGAATCTGGCAACGCTACAGGTCAGTTTGAGGACACTATCTACAGCAAAAAATTCTTCGTCGAATGGACAGAGGAAGTTGGAACTGCCAGGATAACCCTGAAGCAAGTGTTCCAAAGAAGTAACTATAATCGGTACATAGCCTTTGGGGGGAGGCATCATGAAATGCATGGTCATCAACCTCGATCGGTCTCCGGACCGACTTGCCCATGTCACAGCTGAATTCGCGAAGATTGGTGTTTCGTTCGATCGGGTTCCTGCCGTTGATGCGTTGCACCGAAGGGATTTTGCCGAAACTTCACCGAGTTTAACCGCCACGGAAGTGGCCTGCCTTATGAGCCACAAGGTTTGCTGGAAAATCATCGCGGATGGTGATGATGCCTTTGGCGCGATCTTCGAAGATGACGTCCTGCTGTGTGAAGCGGCTGGCCCAATGCTTTCCGATGATGGATGGGTTCCGGCCGATGCCGATGTCGTCAAGCTGGAGACGTACCTAAGGAAGACCGTCATCGCGATGAAGCGCACTTCCGTCAGCCGTGGGTTTTCGCTGGCTAGGCTATATGGATTCCACATCGGATCGGCCGGTTACATCGTTTCGAAGCGAGCGGCGCGCGATCTGATCACCCGAAATCTCGATGCGCCCGCTGATCACGTTATCTTCGATCCGTCGCTTCCGACGTCGTCAAGCAAAACCGTGTACCAACTCTTGCCCGCGCTGTGTGTGCAAAATGATCTTGTACGCGAGAAGGCCTCCGGGTTGACCAGCCTCCTTAGTGAGGAGCGGCTGGTGAAATCCGCTTCAAATCATGCTCCAAAGAGGAGCCCGGTCGAAAAGCTCGTGGTCGAAACGAGGCGCATAGCTCGGCAGATTTTCGATATCTGCCGCCTCAGGCGTGAGAAGACTATCTCCTTTATCCGGTCGATACCTGGTATCTGATGTCCATCCCTGCCCACCGAGGACTGTCACGAGGTAGATGAAATCGCCTTCTGGCCCAGCAGCATTTCTCCCACCGTGGGGGATTCGAGTTAGGTGAGTGCTTGTTGAGCGTGCGAAAGACTCGTTGCACCAAATCCATATGGAAAAGACTGTGGGACTTTTTCGAGGACTGCGTGTGAAACTGGGGCTGCGAAAGCCGATATGGCCTTGGCCCGGAATTTCGATTGGGCGCCATTCGTACGGAATAAATGAGAACTCTATTGATGGATACCGTGCGGAGGACAACCCGCTGACGGTTGGCTCCTTCTGTTCCGTCGCTCAAGGTGTTCTGTTCCTTTGCAGGGCGACCCATCGGATGGATCTGGTGTCGACGCGTCAGATCGCCTTGGCCATCGCCAAGATCGAAGGCATTGACGGCCTCGGCACCAGGGGGCCGATTGTGGTCGGCCATGACGTATGGATAGGGGCGCGAGCAATAATCATGTCCGGTGTGACCGTCGGAAACGGTGCCGTTATCGGAGCCGGAAGCGTCGTGACCAAGGATGTACCGCCCTACGCTATCGTCGCCGGAAGCCCCGCCAGAATCATCAGGTATCGTTTCTCTCCCGATGTCGTTGATCGCATTCAAGCCTCCGAGTGGTGGACTTGGAGCGATGAAAGAATTCGCGACCAGATCAAGCTTTTGACAATGAGCGGCGAGGATTTCGCCGCCAGCTTTGACGCCAACATTTCCAAGTGATGACATCGTCGCTCCGCCTGAGCCGAACGTCTGTCGGAAGTACGCTCCCACAATCGACACCGGCGCGGTTCCCGGTATTCGGAAACGATCGAGCGTGAGATGCAGCTATTTCAGATAAAAATCCAGCCGCTGCCGCAGTGCCTGCGGCGAAAACAGCTGCTCGACGGTTTGCCGTGCCTTGAGGCCGACCGTCGCTCGCAACGCCGGGTCGGCTTTGAGATCGGCCAGGATCCGCGCCGCCTGTTGTGTCGTCTCGAACAGAAAACCGTTTTCGCCATGCCTGATATGGTCGGCGTAGCCGCCATGCGAATGACAGACCACAGGCAAACCACAGGCCATCGCTTCGAACACCACCCGGCCGAACGTCTCCACATGCGAACCGGTGCGATAGTAGAACACATCGAGCGTCGGCAGGAACTGTTCGGCCACCAATTGACCCTGTGGCAGTAGTTCGAGTTGCGAATGCGGCTTGACCCTGCCTTTGAGCACCGTGCCGCCCTGAATCCGTAGCGCGACGCCACCCGCCAGCAATGTTTCGTAGAGCGGCACATCGTCCGCATGATGTTTGTCCGTGGTGTCGCGGCTCAACCGTCCCAGCGTGAAGGGACGACCCGACTTGGCCGGTTGTGGTAAAAAGCGTCCGATATCGATCGGCGACGGATGCACGACGCCATCAACCCGCAGCATGCGTTTTTGAAAATCGGAAATCAGCACCAGTTCGGGTTCCGGCCAGTTCAGCATGCGGGGCATGCGCGCCGTCAGCGCCATGACTTTCGGGTGGAAGGTATTGAAGACGTAGATCAGCCGGCGCGGCCGCGGGATCAGGTAAGGCCACATTTTGTTGCGCCAATGCGCGCCGAGAAAGACGTAGGTACCGCCATCCGGCACATCCCACTTTGGCAGTGAGATGCGGCGTATCGGGAAATGCCGCATCAATTCGCCGGATACCCTGGAGGAGGTTGCCCAAAGACGCACCTCGGAATCGGCACTTAACAGCCGGTGCAGTTCGAGAGTTTCAAGGTCGCTGCCACCGAAGGGATTCTGAAAGCCGTTGAACAAATGGATCATAATTGCTGCGCTTGCCTGACCGCCCCGCCATATGTTCGCCAGCATCAAGAAATCATGACCGCACCGTCGGCCGGAACGCTCAAAAACTCTGGAACCAAGAACGTTTCTAACGACGACGATACATCGCCGACACAGGGGGAGTATACCGGTAAGAGGTTACAGTCCATGACCTATGGAACCGGCATGCCATCCGTAAAGATAGATTCCCTGCATGTAGTTGTGAGTATTTGAAAGCGTCGAGGGAGCGATCTGCCTCGGGTTCGAGAGCTTCTCGACCTGTCATCGGCAAGTTCTGTCGTCAATGCACCGTGGCGACGCTGGGCGGAGGCACCGGAGCAGCGCCCGCCGGATCGAAGCTGACTTGATCGCGTCCGTTCGACTTGGCCGTGTAGAGCCTTCTGTCGGCGGCGGAGAAGATTTCCTCATAGGTGGTCGGGCCGGTAAAGCTCGTGCCACCGATGCTGACGGAAAGCGGGCAAGGTCTGCCGCCGGGCGAAAAGTCCATCTCCCTGATGCGCCGGCGGATGCTTTCGGCAACCACCCAGGATTGCGAGGGATCCACGCCGGGCAGAAACACGCCGAATTCTTCGCCGCCGATGCGGCCGACAATATCGCCGCCACGCAGTTGCCCTTTGATCGCCTGCGCGATCAGCTTGAGCGCCTGATCGCCGCAGTCATGGCCCAGGCGGTCGTTGATCAACTTGAAGTGGTCGGCGTCGATGATCAACAGTGCCCCCGAACGGGGCTGCTCCTGCTTGCGGGTCTCTTCGAGATAGGCTTCGACCAGCATCGAGAAGGCACCACGGTTCAGCACCGCCGTCAGGCTGTCGGTCGCGGCAATGACGCTGAGGTCGCGCTGGGCGATGGCCAGCTGGCGAATCTTCCACATGAGGAAAAACAGGAACGAGCCGCCCAGCCCCAAAGGCAGCATCAGATCGGTCATCTGCGCCCGCCACACGGCCTCGGGCGAAAGATAGGGGAAATTGAAGGAATCGACGAAGAATGCCACGGCAATGAAGAATGCCGTACCGGCTACCGTGACAGCGATCACCCTGCCCCAGCTCGTCGGCGACAGATCGAGCTTCATCGCGTTCAACTCCGTTAGCCGCCGCTACTATGACGAACCAACGCAAACAAATTGATAAGACTTTCCCTCCAATTCAATATCGGGTCGATATCGGGCGGCATAGCGCCGAGCGCGGGGCACCGGAGTTCAGTGGCTTTGCGGCAGGGCAAGCCGCTGTTGGCCGCCCGCGACAGATGCTTGCGCGCGCGGACGCCGCAGGACGGCCGCCGAGAAAGGCGGCCATCCTGATTCCCGGCTTGAGGGTTTGGACCAAGCTGCTGGCAGAGCAAGCGGCGCTCGAAGCCAGACCGCCCGCCGTCAGTTGAGTGTTGGTTTACCCAGCGCGTCGACGACAAAGGATGCAGCGATCAGGTCGTCGGCATCAAGGCGCAGCGAGCCTTCGCCGCCTCCCATGATGGAAGCCACTTTCTGAAAGGCCTTCATTTCGTATTCGGTGATCCGGGCGTCCAGCATCCTGGCCTTGAGATCGGCGATGCGCCGATCCAGGGCCGAAGATATTCCTATTTCTCGGTTCGACATTGCAACACTCCTCCCCACCCATGTTTGCCTCCCACCGATCCGCTTTTTGTATGAGGCTTTGCGAATACAGGCGCCGAAACGCGCCGTGCGCGGGAAAGGTTCCGAAAAGGCTGAGTCACGAAATAATACGACAGCGCCGGCGGCTGCGCGATCCACGTCAATCCGACTCTCATCACACACTAACCACATGAAATTATTGGCGATCCCGACAGGATTCGAACCTGTGACCATCGGCTTAGAAGGCCGGTGCTCTATCCAGCTGAGCTACGGGACCGCTGGCCGGCCGTTGGGCCGGCTGGATATTTTTGCGCTGGCCGCCGTTCAATGCGTCCAGGGCGTCCTGCGGTCATAGCGGAAATTCTCCGCATAGGAAATCTGGCGGCGCTTGGTCTCTTTCGGCTCCTCGACGCGGTAGGCGAGCGCTTCCTTTTCGGCGTAGGCCACCGCCTCTTCCCTGGTGTCGAAGGTGAGCCTGATCTGGCTTCTCATGTCGCCCGACGTGGTGTAGCCCATCAGCGGGTCGATCTTCTTGCGCATCTCGGGGTCGAATTCCAGCACCCAGTGGCCGGTCTTGGCCTTGCCGGACTGCATAGCGGTTTTGGCTGGGCTGAAAATGCGCGCGGACATGGCCACCTCGTTATTGTGCAAGGCAGCATCGCCACCCTTCGCCCGTCATTACTGCGCAATGCACGCGGCGGCAAGGTTTTTGCACTTGCCATGCAACGCCGAAATGAATAGGCAACAGACCGTTCGGAGTGTAGCGCAGCCTGGTAGCGCATCTGGTTTGGGACCAGAGGGTCGGGAGTTCGAATCTCTCCACTCCGACCATCCTCTCCCGGAAACACGGTATCGATAGCCATTGGCACGGTCGCATGGTCACCTTGCGCCGTTTCCGCTCGTCGGCCTTGCCGAGGTCGCCGCCGGCTATATCGCCGCCCACTCAGCCGTCTACCTGGTGGTCCGCCATTTTGCCAGAATGTGGCTGTGAGATCAGCTCTCAGGACCCAGGCTAAATCTCGAATTCGCCCTGCCCTTCATCCATGGCGTTGACGGTTTCGGCGGCGAGCGTGCGCGTGATCGGCGTCTTGCGCTCGAGCGCGGTGCGGTCCAGCCTTTCCACCACGCGCATGGCCGTCGCCAGCGAGCGCTCGATGCGGCGCACGAGATACTGCACGACATGCGGCTCGACCTCGACCTGTCGGTCGGCAAACAGCTTGGTGATGACGCCGGCGAGCAGGAGATCGTCGGGCTCATGGATCTCGACTGTCGCCGCCGCCTTCAGCCGCGAGGCTAGATCAGGCAGCCTGACGCCCCAGGCCGATGGGAAGCGGCGCGCCGTCAGGAGCAGTGTGGAGCCGGCACCCCGCACCGCATTGATCAGATGGAACAGGCCTTGTTCGTCAACCGTCCCGGTATCGACATCGTCGATCAGCGCCGGCCGGGCGCCGAGATTGGCGATGCTGTCGCCAATGTGCCTGGCATCGACCGCCACCGCGCTGGCGCGCGCGCGCCAGATGGAGGCCAGATGTGTCTTGCCGGAGCCGGCGGGACCGGCCAGCACCACCACCGGTGAAGGCCAGTCCGGCCAGCGGTCGACCAAGGCCACAGCCTGATTGTTGGTGCCCGAGACGACGAGGTCGTCGCGCGAATAGCCGGTGCCATGGCCGAGATCGAGCGGCAACTGGCGCGGCGGGTCGGTTGGCTGGGCAGTCACTTCAGCGACGCGGTTGCGTGCGGTGGCCGCCGCCGCGATCGGCCGGAAGCTGCGACGCAGGTGCCGCGCCGTGGCCCTTGTAGAGCGGCGATTCGAGATAGCGGGCTATGGCAAACCGCACCAGCACGGCAACGGCGGCGGAAGCCGGCACTGCGATCAACAAGCCGACGAAGCCGAACAGCGCACCGAAGGCAAACAGCGAAAACATCAGCCATACTGGGTGCAGGCCGACGCTCTTGCCGACCAGCCGCGGCTGCAGGATGTTGCCCTCGATGAACTGACCGATGAAGAACACGACGGCGACGGCAACGATCATGGTCCAGTCCGGCCAGAACTGGACGAAGGCGACGCCGACGGCCAGCACCAGCCCGGTCAGCGAGCCGACATAGGGAATGAAGGAAATCAGCCCGGCGAACAGGCCGATGAGGATGCCGAAATTCAGCCCGGTCAGCGTCAGCCCGGTGGCATAAATTGCGCCCAGCACCAGGCACAGCGTGCCCTGGCCGCGCACGAAGCCGGCTGTGGCTGTGTTGATGTCCTTGGCGATGCCGCGCACCGTCGCGACGTTGTCACGCGGCACCCAGCTGTCGATGACCGCCACCATGCGGTCCCAGTCGAGCAGCATGTAGAAGGCAACCACCGGCGTCACCACGAACAGGCTGACCACCGAGACCAGTGCCACGCCGGAGCTCCACAGCGAGGTGAAGACGGTGGTGACGAGGCCGAAACCGGAGGTCAGCAGCGAATTCAGGCCGTCGCGCAGGCCATTGGCGTTGACGCCGAATTTCTGCTCCAGCCATTTCGGGTCGAACGACGTGATCAGGCTCTGCAACCGGGTCAGATATTCCGGCAATTTTCCGGCGAAATCGGCCATTTGCGTGGCCAGAACCGGAATGAGGATAACGAAGGCCAGCACCAGCACGATGAGGAAGGTGATGAGGATGACGACCGTCGCCATGAAACGGGACAGGCCGAGCCGCTGCAGCCGGTCGGCGACGGGATCGAGGAAATAGGCGAGCACCATGCCGGCGACGAAGGGCAACAGGATGGCGCTGAAGACATAGAGAAAAAGCGCCAGGATGACCGCGCTGGCCAGCCAGAAGAAGATCTGGCGGCGGAAGGCGGCGGACGCGGCAATGTCGACGGCCGCAGCCTCGATCGCTGCCGCTTCTGTCTCAGATGTCCGGAGTGGAGCCTTCGCCATAGCCGCTCATATGCCTCAGCCAAGCCACGAGATAGGCCGCGGCCGAAGCCACGGTCAAGACCCCGGACAGCAATATGAGGGCTGGCCTCAGCGGGTCGAGGTGAACGACAAGGGCGAGTTCGCCCAGCACAACCGCGGCCAGCACGATCTGGATCGCGGTGTTGGCCTTCGACACGAACAGCGGTTTCATCTCGACCGGATGGGCCATGACGGTGGACAGCACAACAGCGCAGACGATCAACGCGTCGCGCGACACCATGGTGACGACCAGCCAGAGCGGCAATTGCCCGATGAAACCCATGACCACGAACACCGAAACCAGCAGCAGCTTGTCGGCCATCGGGTCGAGATAGGCGCCGAGCCTGGACTGCTGGTTGAAACGGCGGGCGATGAACCCGTCGACGCCATCGGAGATACCGGCGATGAGGAAGCCGGCAAAGGCCCAGTCCCAGCGCGCCTGCAGCATTGCCAGCACCACCGCCGGCACCAGAAGAAGGCGCAGGATGGTGATCAGATTGGGGATGGTCAAGGCGATGTCCCGTCGCTTTGTTTTGTTCATAGATGATGGAGATGGCGGGTGGGTGCAAGGGACAGACTGACAATCGGAACCTGGCCGTTGCGCATTTGCTGTCCACGATTTTGTCATGCCGAAACGCCGCTGGGCCGCCGTTATCCTTGCGGACCGAAACCGTTCATGCGAAGAGCCCGCAAACGAGCAGGAAAATTGCGATGAGCAAGCGCGACACAAGCCAGCCCAAAACGGGCCAGCCCAAAACCGGCCAACCCAAAACCGGCAAGCGCAAGAACGGGCTCACCTATGCCGAGGCCGGCGTCGATATCGATGCGGGCAATCTCATGGTCGAGAAGATCAAGCCGCTGGTGCGCGCGACGCGCCGGCCGGGCGCCGATGGCGAAATCGGCGGGTTCGGGGGCCTGTTCGACCTCAAGGCGGCCGGCTTCACCGATCCGGTGCTGGTCGCGGCCAATGACGGCGTCGGCACCAAGCTGAAGATCGCCATCGATGCCGGCAAGCACGATACGATCGGCATCGATCTCGTCGCCATGTGCGTCAACGACATCGTCGTGCAAGGTGCTGAACCACTGTTCTTCCTCGACTATTTCGCCACCGGCAAGCTCGATCCAGACCAAGGTGCCGCGATCGTCGGCGGCATTGCCGAAGGCTGCCGGCAAGCCGGCTGCGCGCTGATCGGCGGCGAGACGGCCGAGATGCCCGGCATGTATCACGGCAACGACTATGACCTTGCCGGCTTTGCCGTGGGCGCTGCCGAACGCGGCCAATTGCTGCCCACCGACGACATTGTCGAAGGCGATGTGCTGCTGGGCCTGGCTTCCTCGGGCCTGCATTCGAACGGATATTCGCTGGTGCGCCGCATCGTCGCCGTCAGCGGCCTGGCGTGGAGCGATCCGGCGCCGTTCAACGACGAGGCCACGCTTGCCGAGGCGCTGCTCGAGCCGACCCGCATCTACGTCAAGTCGATCCTCAAGGCTATCCGCAACACGCATGGCATCAAGGCGCTTGCCCACATCACCGGCGGCGGCTTCCCGGAAAACATTCCGCGCGTGCTGCCCAAGGATTTTTCGGCCGAACTCGACCTCGAGGCGATCGACGTCCCTCCCGTGTTCTCGTGGCTGGCCAAGACCGGCGGCGTGGCGCCGGAAGAGATGATGCGCACCTTCAATTGCGGCATCGGCATGATTTTGGCGGTCGCGTCCGGCCAGGCAGCGCAGGTCGCGGCCGTGCTGCAGGAGGCCGGCGAGACGGTGACGCCGATCGGCCGCATCGTGCCGCGCCGTGATGCCGGCGTCATCTATCGGGGCTCGATCGGCCTATGAGCGCGCAGAGGAAACGCACCGTTGTCCTGATCTCGGGGCGCGGCTCCAACATGACAGCGCTGATCGCGGCGGCCAGCGACCCGGCCTTCCCGGCCGAGATCGTCGGCGTCATTTCCGACAAGGCCGATGCCGCCGGCCTCGGTATCGCCAGGGCGCGCGGCATCGCCACACAGGTTATCTCGCGTGCCGACCATGGCAGCAAGCAGGCGCATGACGCCGCCATCGACGCAGCGCTCGCGGCCTTCAATGCCGAGATCGTGGCGCTGGCCGGCTACATGCGTATCCTCACCCCCGGCTTTGTCCAGAAATGGCAGGGCCGCATGATCAACATCCATCCTGCCCTGCTGCCGGCTTTCAAGGGGCTCGACACCCATGCGCGCGCACTGGCCGCCGGCATGCGCATCCATGGCTGCACCGTGCATTTCGTCACTTCCGAGATGGATGACGGGCCAATCATCGCCCAGGCGGCGGTGCCGGTGATGGTCGGCGACAATGCGGATACATTGGCGGCCCGCGTGCTGAAGACCGAACACCGGCTCTATCCGCTGGCGCTGGGCCTGGTCGCCGAAGGCAAGGCGCGCATGGAGGCCGGCCGCACCGTGCTTGCCCACTTTGCCGACGATGCCGACAACAGCACCTCGGTGGTGATGGCCCCCGACCCACTGCGTGAGGAAGCCGACCTCGAGCATCTGGCGCGCATCACGCCGTGAGTCGAGAGCGTGACGATGAAACAGCTTCTCCTGCTTCGCCACGCCAAATCGAGCTGGGACGACCCTGATCTCGATGATTTCGACCGCCCGCTGGCCGAGCGCGGACTGAAAGCAGCCCAATTGATGGGCCGTGAGCTTGCGGCGCGCAACTGGCTGCCGGAGCTAGCGCTGGTGTCGCCGGCGCTGCGCACCCGCGACACCTGGCGGCTGGTGGCAGCGGAACTGTCCGTCCGCCCTCGGGTCGAACTCGCCAAAGCGCTCTACGATGCTTCAGCGGCGGATATTCTGAGCCAGATTCGTAAAACAGACGGGTCGAGCGGATGCCTGGTCGTGATCGGCCACAATCCGGGCCTGGAGGATTTGGCCAGACAGCTTGCCGGACCAGAGTCGGAGGCCAAGGCGCGCAAGAAGCTCGATGAAAAATTCCCGACTGCTGCCCTTGCGCGCTTCGTCTTCGAGGGCGACTGGTCCGGCCTGTCCTCCGCCCGGCTGACACATTGTCTGCGGCCAAAGGATCTGGGCTAGAAATCTGGTGTCGAGCGGGCGCGGCGGGTCAGACCCGCGGCGCCCGAGACATCAGTTGCCCCAGATGCCCTGGCCGGGTTCCGGCCAATCGGTGGTGGTCTTCGTCTTGGTACCGGCAGCCTTGTGCTCAGCCATAGTCGTGTTCTTGACCGCCCCGGTGACGGCATGATCGACGCCGGCAACCGGGGCAGCCGGCTGGTTGGTACTGGTGGAGTTGTAGTGGTCGCTGCCGGCAAAAGCGCTGCCCGTGGCAACGAGAATGGCGGCGGCGATAAGAGAAATCCTGTTCATTTTCAAGTCTCCTGGTTCTTTCCGTCAGGCGGCGTCTTGGGAGGACGGTTCCGCTAAGGACAAGACCCTGGGCAGTCCGGTTTTATTCCTGGATGTGGAATGTTTTTTTGCCGACTGCAGGATTGGCGCCTTGAGCCGAAGCCGCTGGCCGGTGCCTATTCCTCCGCGCAAAAAACAAGAGCGGTGGGCCAAGCCCACCGCTCTTTGTAGTCAAGTAATCAAGGCCTGCGTTGTTCAGTGGCCCCAGATGCCCTGGCCAGACTGAGCCGGCACCTTGGCATTAGCGTCGCCCTGTGCCTTTTCGGACTTCACGATCGAGCCGGTGTGCGAGGTGTCGATGTTGGAAAGCGACTGGCTCGAAGCCGACTGGTTGGCAACCGGCTGGTTGGCATTGTAAGAGCCATAGTTGTCGCTGCCGGCAAAAGCAGTGCCCGTGGCAACGAGGATAGCGGCGGCGGTAAGAGCGATCTTGGTCATTTTATTTACTCCTGAATTCAAGATTGGATTGATATCGGCAGTCGCGATTAGCGGCCGAAGAGATTGCGGTCAGCGCCCTGCGAAGCGGGGGCCTGGACGGTCTGCGTCGACTTCGAGATCGAAGCAGTGACCGACTGGTCGACAGTGACGGCAGGCTGATTGGCGTTGGCCGAGCCATAATTGTCACTGCCGGCAAAAGCAGTGCCCGTGGCAACGAGGATGGCGGCGGCGGTAAGAGCGATCTTGGTCATTTTATTTACTCCAGTGTTTGTTCCGTCCGTCTAGTGGCGTGCCCTTGGGAGGAATTTCGCGTCGCTCGGACCACCCCGAGATGGGTTTGCCTCGCCGCGGATTCCAATCACGAAGATGTTCCATAAGCCGTGTGAATCCGCCCCTTGAAATTCAGCAAGGGGGCTCAGCGGGAATAATTTTTATAAACAATATCAGACACTTATTGAAAATATCGTTTCCCACACCAGGGCATTCGGGCCGCCGGTGTTCACTACGTGCTGCACGGTCCGTCAACAGAAAACGAACCGACCGGTTCGATTTGTGCGACCTCGCCACCATCTGAACTTCTGGATCTCCTGCATTTGCCTTGCGGATGGATCGAGATTATCGCTTGTGCACGATCATCAATCGGGCGCGACTTGGCGGTGCCAGTTGAAGAAGCGGGTGGAAATCCGGGTGACCTGCACCCCAGGACAGCGATAGAAATGCGGTTGCTGCTTGTAGAAGACAATCGCGAACTGGCGGATTGGCTGGGCAAGACCCTGCGTCAGGCGAACTACGTCGTCGACATCGTCCATGATGGCGAGGATGTCGAACACGCGCTCGCAGCCGGCGACCACGCGCTTGTCATCCTCGACCTGGCGCTGCCGCGCATGAGCGGGCTGGAGGTGCTGCGCATGTTGCGGGCCCGTGGCAACCGGGTGCCGGTGATCGTGCTGACCGCCAATGCCAGTCTCGACGGTCGGGTCAAGGGCCTCAATGAAGGCGCCGACGACTATCTGGCGAAGCCTTTCCAGATCGAAGAGCTCGAAGCGCGCATCCGTGCGCAATTGCGCCGAGCCAATGACCGCACCGCGCCGGTCGTTGCCTGCGGCGATCTCGTCTTCGACACCAACACGCGGCTGTTTTCGCTCGCCGGCGAGACGCTGGCGCTGACGCCGCGCGAGCACGCGGTGCTCGAACAGCTTGTAGTCAAGGCCGGGCGCACGGTGAGCAAGGCGGCATTGTCGGCCGCTATCTATGATTTCGAGACCGACGCCGACCCCAGCGCCATCGAGATCTATGTGCACCGCGTGCGCAAGAAGCTCGAAGGGGCGCGGGTCCGTATCGTCACGCTGCGCGGCCTCGGCTATCTCCTGCGCCTTGAAGACTAGGCGCCATGAGGATTAACAGTCTCCGCTTGCAGCTTCTTGCTTGGGTGGTGTTGCCGCTCGTCGGCCTCGCCACCATCAATCTGTGGACCAGCCACCGCAACGCGCTGGCAACCGCGGACCTCGTCACCGATCGCATGCTGATGGGCTCGGCGCGTGCTATCGCCGAACGCGTCGCCGTGACTGACGGCATGCTCGACGCCACGATACCGCCGGCGGCGATCGAGATGTTCGACACCGGCGATCACGACAGCGTCTACTACCATGTCAAGACCGCCGGAGGGCGGCTGCTGACCGGCTATCCGGATCTGCCGGAAGCACCGAAGTCCCCGGACACAGAGGCAACCTATCGCGACCATCGGCTGCGGTTGCTGACCTTCAGCCACACGGTGGTCGGCGCCGGAGACGATTCGCCGATCACCGTTACGGTCGGCGTCACGCTTGCCGGACACGACGCCATGGTGCAGCGTCTCTGGTTTGGCGCCTTTGCCCAACAACTGGCGCTGGTGGCGATTGCCGGTTTGTTCGTTCTGCTGGGCTTGCATCGCGGCCTTGCGCCCTTGATCCGGTTGCGCGACGCGGTGCGCTCGCCAAGCCGCAGCGAGTTGGATCCGGTCGAAGTGCCAGGGGCGCAAAGCGAAATCCGCCCGCTGATCGATGCGCTGAACGCCTATATGGAGCGCGTGCGGGCGCAGATGGCGGCGCAACGCCGCTTCATCGCCAATGCGGCGCACCAGTTGCGGACACCGCTGGCGCTGCTGTCGACACAGGCAAGCTACGCGCTGCGCGAAAGTGCCTCCGACGCGCGCCAGGAAGCGCTGATGGCGCTGCAGGCCAGTTCCGGCCGGCTGGCGCGGTTGGCCGAACAGCTCCTGACCCTGTCACGGGCGGAGCCGGGCAGCCGGCGGCCGCGCGCCGACCATATCGACCTTACCGAAGCCGCCCGCCACGTGCTGGAAACGCAGGCGCCGACAGCGATCGGCCGCAATATCGATCTCGGCCTCGAGGAGACCGGTCCGGTGCCGGTCATCGGCGACGGCACCATGTTGCGAGAGATGATCGTCAACCTCGTCGACAATGCGCTGCGTTACTCCCGGGCCGACGGCAGCGTCACGGTGAAATTGGCGACCATCGACGGCGAAGCCGTGCTGACGGTCGCCGACGATGGGCCCGGCATCCCGTTGGATGAGCGAGACCATGTGTTCGAACGCTTCTACCGCATTGCCGGATCGACCGAGGAAGGCAGCGGGCTTGGCCTGGCCATTGTGCGCGAGGTCGTCGACAATGCCGGCGGCCGCGTCACCCTTGGGGATGGCGCGGCCGGCGGTCTGGTGGTCGAGGTAAGGCTGCCGCTGGCAAGCAGCTAAGGTCTGTCGCCGCTCACTGCGTCTCATGCAGGGGCTGGGGACGCCATTTCGCCAGGCGATCCTCGACCATGGTCATCAGATATTCAGCACCCAGCGCCACCACCATCACGATGACGATCGCGGCGTACATGCCGGCGGCGTCGAAGGATCCCTTGGCGATGTTGATCAGCAGGCCGATACCGTAACGCGAGCCGACGAACTCGCCAACGATCGCGCCGATGATGGCAAAGCCGAAGCTGACATGCAGGCTGGCGAAGATCCAGCTCATCGCCGAAGGGACAATCACCGAACGGGTCAGCTGCCAGTTGGACGCGCCCAGGATGCGGGCGTTCGCAATCATTGCCCTGTCGGCTTCCCGCACGCCCTGAAAGGCATTGTGAAAGACAACGAAGAAAACCATCACGAACGCAAGCGCCACTTTCGAAGCGAGGCCAAGGCCGAGGATCATGATGAAGATCGGCGCCAGGACGACGCGCGGAATGGAATTGATCACCTTGATGTAGATCGAGAAAATGTCGGCAGCCATGCGGTTGCGCCCGAGCGCGACGCCGATGATGATACCGGCAACCGAGCCGGTGACGAAGCCGATGACCGCCTCCTCCATGGTGACATAGAGATGATACCAGAGGGGACCCTCGGACGTTCCTTCCGTCGTCCATTCATAGAGCCGCTGCGCGATCGTACTCGGCATTGCGTAGAAGAACGGGTCGATCCACGCTTGGCGCGCGGCAATTTCCCACAAGCCTAGAAAGGCGACCAGAATGGCGACCCGCCAGAACATCACCGTGTGGCGGCGATTCCGTGCCGCCTTGGCGGCGGCGGCCTCGATTTCCGCATCGGAAGTGCCCGGCCTGAAAGCTCCTGCGCTGATATCGATGGTAGCATCGGTCATGGCGTTCCTCCTCAGGCCGCGGCACGTGCATAGCTGGTCTCGACCTCTTCCTTGAGATCAGCCCAGATCGTGCGCGAGTAATCGATGAAGCTCTGCTCGTAACGGATATCGGCGACCACGCGCGGCCGCGGCAGATCGATCGTGTAGACCGACTTTACCGTGGCCGGTCCGGCGGTCAGGACATAGACCTTGTCGGCGAGCGCGATCGCCTCTTCGAGATCATGCGTTACGAAGACCACGGACGCCTTTGCCTCAGACCACAGGCGCAGCAATTCCTCATGCATCAGGACGCGTGTCTGCACGTCCAGCGCCGAAAACGGTTCGTCCATCAGCAGGATCTCAGGGCCGTTTATGAAGGTTTGGGCCAGCGCCACGCGTTTGCGCATGCCGCCGGAAAGCTGGTGCGGATAGTGCTGCTCGAAACGCGACAGGCCGACGCGCGCCAGCCAGTCGCGTGCCGCGGCCGTGGCATCCGACTTCGTCCTGCCACGAAAGAGCGGGCCAGCCATCACATTCTCGATCACATTTCGCCAGGGAAACAAGGCATCGCTTTGGAAAACAAAACCGATGCGCGGGTCTATTCCCTTGACGGGCGCGCCCATGACACGAACCTCGCCGGCGCTTGGACTGGCCAACCCGGTGACGAGGTTGAGGGTGGTGGACTTTCCACAACCGGTCGGACCGACAACGGCGACGAATTCGCCGCGCTCGACGGTCATGGTGAAATCGCGCAGCGCCGTCAGTGATTTGCCGGTGGGTGTGAGGAACCGCCGACTGACATTGATCAGTTCAATCGCTGGTGTGGTCTTTTCATGGGTCATGATGGAACTCCGGGTTCGAGCGGACGCCCGCCGTCGGCCAGAGCCGCCGGACGTGAAAACCGACGGTTGCCGGCGCGACGACGCGCATCGCGCCGGCATGGTCTGCTACTTGGCGTTCTTGACGAATTCCGAGGTGTAGGTCTTGGAGAGGTCGATCTGCTTGCCCTGCAGTTCCTTCTTGAAGGCTGAAAGAACCGTCAGCACAGTCTCGGGGCCGCCTTCGGGCATGATCCCGTCGGGGGTGAACATTGCCTTGCCGGCATCGAGGGCCTTCACGTAGCCTTCCTTGTCGCCGACATAATAGTCTTGCGGCATCTTGTCGGCGATCTCGGCGCCGCTATGCGTGTTGATGAATTTCTGCGTCTTGACGAAGGCGTTGGCCAGCTTCTGCACGATGTCCTTGTGCGCTTCGACCCAATCGGTCTGCATATAGAGCGATGCGGCCGGGTAAGTGCCGCCCAGCGCAGCCTTGGTGCCTTCCATCGTTCGCATGTCGATGAGAACCGACGCTTCGCCGGTCTTCAGCAGCCGGGTGATCGTCGGCTCGGTCGTCATGCCTGCCTGGATCTTGTCCTGCTGCATGGCGGCGATGAAGGTGGTGCCGGCGCCGACCGGAACCGAGGTGAAGTCACCGAGCTTCAAACCGTTCTTGACGGCGAGATATTCCGTAAGAAAATTCGTCGATGAGCCCAGACCGGTCACGCCCAGGCTCATGCCCTTGAAGTCGGCAGGTGATTTGATCTCGGGGTGTTTCGTTGAAACAAGCTCGACCTCGCCTGGCGCCTGGCTGAACTGGACGATGGATTCGACGAATTTGCCCTTTGCCTGCAGATCGATGCAGTGGTCGTAGAAACCGACAACGCCTTGCACGGCACCGGCCAGCATCTCGTTTTCGGCATCGACGCCGGCCGGTTCATTCAGCAGCTCGACGTCGAGACCCTCGTCCTTGAAGTAGCCGAGCGCTTCGGTCAGCTTGGCGGGCAGATAGATCTGTTTTTCATAGCCACCGACCATGATGGAAACTTTATCGTCGGCGCGTGCGGACGGCGCCGACAAGGCCATGGTGGCGACAAGTGCGGTTGTGGCAGCTGAATCAAGCAGTATTCGCGCGAGCGACATGGCCTCTTCCCTTTTGTTCGTTTCCCGCGCCCCTCTCTCTCCCATCGCTTTCCGCGACAAATATGGGGCGCCCATGAACACTAAGGGCACCAACCTTTCATCCAGCTTTCAAGGAAAAGCTGAAAATGAAACCATACAGATTGGTAAGCTGTGGGTATTAGCCGGCCGCTGCGAGGCGGTCATGCCGCGAACACACGAGCCATCCGCCTGTTTCAATTGTTCAGCCCCAGCACGTCGCGCATGTCGTATTCGCCGGGCGGGCGTCCCGCCACCCAGAGTGCGGCGGCGATGGCGCCGCGGGCGAACATGATGCGGTCGCCGGCCGCATGCGACAAGGTAACAAGCTCGCCCTCGGCGCAGAAGCTGACGCTGTGTTCGCCGATGATGCTGCCGCCACGCATCACCGCAAAGCCGATTTCGCCGGCCGGACGCGCGCCGATGACGCCGTCGCGTACACGCCTTGCGACCGTCTCCAGCTCGATGCCGCGCCCGCCGGCTGCGGCTTGCCCCAGCATCAGCGCCGTCCCTGATGGCGCATCGATCTTGTGGCGATGATGCGCCTCGACAATCTCGACATCCCAGTCGTCGGGATCGAGCGCTTTCGCCGCCCGCTCGACCAGCCCGACCAGCATGTTGAGGCCAAGCGAAAAGCTGCCTGAGCGGACGATCGCGATGGTCTTCGCGGCATCGGCAATATCAGCCAATTCCGCCGCATCGAAGCCCGTCGAGCCTATGACCAGGGCTGGCCCGCCGCGCCCAGCGCAAACCCTGGCCAAGTCGGCCGAGGCAGCCGGCGTGGTGAAATCAATCACGATTTCGGCCATGGCAAGCGCCTCGGCGCGGCTCACCAGACCTTCGCCGACGATGCCCGGCCGGTGGAAGCGGGCGGCGAGCGCCAGCCGCGCATCGTCCTGCACAGCGTCGGCCATCTGGCGGCCCATGCGGCCTAGCGCACCCGCGATGGCGACCCTGACCGGTGGTTGCGACATGGCGCTATCCCCGCGGCTATTTCCACATGCCGCGCATGCGCGCGCCGATGTCGACGCGCACCTCTGGCCGGGCCGCCCTGCCCTGTGCCGCCTGCGCGCTCGGCCATGATACCTGCTGGAATGCTGACAGGATCGAAGCCGGGATGAAGCGGGTGCGCGAGGCATAGAGATGGCGGTCGCCGCGCGCCGCCTGGCCGTGCGGAAAGAAGCGCTGCGGCATGACCAGGTTGAGATTGTCCTTGGCCCGCGTCATCGCCACGTAGAGCAGCCGGCGCTCCTCCTCGATGTCCTCCTTGGTGCCGACGCCGAGATCGGCCGGGATGCAGCCGTCGACCGTGTTGAGCACGAAGACATTCTTCCATTCCTGACCCTTGGCCGAATGGATGGTCGACAGGATCAGATAGTCCTCGTCACGATGCGGCGGCCCGGCCTGGTCGCTGGTGGCGTCCGGCGGGTCGAGCGTCAGTTCGGTGAGGAACCGTTCGCGCGAGGCATAGCCCGAGCCGATCTGCTCGAGCTGCAACAGGTCGGCCCGGCGCGTCGTTGCATCCTCGTGGATGCGCTCCAGATGCGGCTCGTACCACAGCCTGATCCGTTCGAGGTCGGCAGGCCATTTGGCGCCGGCCCGCAGGCCGGAGTAGAGCGAGACGAAGCCCGGCCAGTCATCCGCCGCGCGTTGCGGCGGGCGCCAGCCGGCCAGCCCCATGGCCTCGTCGAGCGCCGTCGTCATCGTCTCGACGATCTGCGCCGCGGCCGAAGGGCCGATGCCCGGCATCAGCTGCAGCACGCGGAAGCCTGCGACCCGGTCGCGCGGGTTTTCGGCAAAGCGCAGCACCGCCAGAACATCCTTGACATGGGCGGCATCGAGGAACTTCAGGCCGCCGAACTTGACGAAGGGAATGTTGCGCCGTGTCAGCTCGATCTCCAGCGGCCCGCTATGATGCGAGGCGCGAAACAGCACCGCCTGGGATTTCAACGCCGTGCCGGCCTCGCGCTCGGCGAGGATGGTGTCGCAGACGAAATTGGCTTGCTCGACCTCGTCGCGCACGGTCACCAGCCTCGGTCTGTCGCTGGATTTGCGCTCCGACCACAGGTTCTTGGTGAAGCGCTCCGAGGCCTCGCCGATCACGGCATTGGCGGCGGCAAGAATGGTTTCGGTCGAGCGGTAATTGCGCTCCAGCATCACCACATCGGCGGCTTGCGCAAACTGGTTTGGAAAGTCGAGGATGTTGCGTACTTCGGCGGCACGGAACGAATAGATCGACTGTGCATCGTCTCCCACCACCGTCAGCCCGGCGCCGTCGGGTTTCAGCGCCATGAGGATCGAGGCCTGCAAACGGTTGGTGTCCTGGTATTCATCGACCAGCACATGGTCGAAGCGCCCGCCGAGATGCATCGCTATTTCAGGCTCGGCCGCCATCTGCGCCCAGTAGAGCAGCAAATCGTCGTAATCGAGCACGTTCTGCGCCTGCTTGGCCTCGACATAACCGGCGAACAATTGCTTCAGCTGCTCCGCCCAACCGGCGCACCAGGGAAAGGCAGACCCCAACACCTCGTTAAGCGGCGCCTGGGCGTTGACGGCACGCGAATAGATGGCAAGGCAGCTGCCCTTGGTGGGGAAACGCGCCTCCGTCTTCGAGAAGCCGAGCTCGTGGCGGACCAGATTCATCAGGTCGGCGGAATCCTCGCGGTCATGGATGGTGAAGGCAGGGTCGAGGCCGATCTCCAGCGCATAGTCGCGCAACAGCCGCGCGCCGATGCCGTGAAAGGTGCCGGCCCAGGTCAGCGCATCGGTGATCACCGCGGCATCGCGGCCGAGTACTTCGCCGGCGATGCGCTCGACGCGCCTGGCCATTTCGGCCGCGGCGCGGCGCGAAAAAGTCATCAGCAGGATGCGGCGCGGATCGGCCCCTTTGACGATCAGATGAGCGACGCGATGCGCCAGGGTGTTGGTCTTGCCCGAACCGGCGCCGGCAATGACCAGCAGCGGACCGGCTATCTTGCCGTCGCCATGCTCGACGGCCTGGCGCTGGGCATCGTTCAGCCGGGCGAGATAGGCAGGCTGGACGGTCGGATCCCGAAAGGTCGAATCAGCGGTGGCGAGGTTCATCGCCCATCAAGCATCGTTTCCGCTTTGTTCGCAACGTCGATGCGAGGCAGACTTAGCCCCCGCAGACCGAGGGGGATCACGCCTAGCGTTGCGGATCGACACCCATCGCGGCTGACTGCCGACGCAAGGCTTCGCGATCATGTTGCGACGGCGGCAGCAACAGCGGGTCGACTGTATCGGGCACGTCATCGATCATCTGCCTGGTGAGGCGGTATGTGACATAAGCCAAAGCGCCGGCGATAAGCAGACGGAACATGGTTGCGTACTCCATTGGAACAGAACCAACCCGAGGGGACGGCATTTGGTTCCCTCCCGATTATCAGGGTATGTGATCGAGAGCCGCGATCGCTTCCGCTAAAACTCAGCCCGTTCCGGTATTTCGGCGATGCATTCCTCGAGACGCTCCAGGCGGAACTTGGCATTGCGAAGTTCGTGTCCTGCCTCGTGCCGCCTATGGCGGCCCTGCGGAGAGGTCGCCATCAGGTCGCGCTCCAGTTCGGCAATGCGCGCACGCACCTGCCGGGCCTCGTCCTGACGCAACGCCTTGATCCATCCACGCCCGCGCATCGGTTTTCCTGCCAGCACCTTCGAAAGGCATGCCGGATTTATGTCGGAAAGACCCTAATTTCAGGCAAGCCCAAACGCTCTAAATTTAACTTCCGCTAATTTAGCATCAACAAAAGGGGCTCTTTGGGGGAAGAAGGCCGGCGCCGCTTGGGAGGAGGAATGAAGCGCCGGCCAAGCGGATAATTAGGTCCGCCGCACAGCAGAAGGTAGCTGAGTCTTTCCCTGGCGTCATCGGGCGATTGTTTTCGTTAAAAACGTACCCTCGCCGGCCCGTCACCCGCGTGTCTTGACCATCATCCCGGCAATCTCCTTGAGGAGTTTTGCCGCCACGCCGGCGGTCAGGCCGGCGATGTCGCGAGCGGGATTTAACTCAACGATATCAGCCGCCACGATCGGCTGGTTGATCGACTGAATCAGGTTGATGACCTGACGAGTAGTCAGGCCGCCGGGTTCGCGATGCGAGACACCCGGCGCAAAAGCCGGGTCGAGCCCGTCGAGATCCATCGAGATATAGACCGGCGTCGTGAGGTCGAGCCGCAGATCATCGCTGAACCGCGCGGCCTCGATGACCTCGACACCAAACCGATCGAACTGGTCGCGATGATGGTCGTTGACGGTGCGCAATCCGACCTGGATGAGGCGGTCGGCAAGCCGCTCTTCCATGATGCGGGCAAAGGGCGAGGTGTGGGAGCGCGGATTGCCCTGATAGGCTTCATACATGTCGGGGTGCGCGTCGATGTGCAGAATGGTCAGGCTGGGGTGTCGGCGGCGCACCGCGCGCAGCACCGGCCAGGAGATGGCATGGTCGCCGCCGAGGCAGATCAGCGGATCGCCCAGTTCCAGCACGCGTCCAACCTCGCCTTCGATCAAATCCCATGGATCGGTGGCGGCGTCGAAACGGATGTCGCCATGATCGACCAGCCTGTCGGTCAGGTCGAAACCGGTTTCGCTCCACATGCTGTAGGCATCACAGAACAATTCGGGACGGATATGGGCGGGCGCAAGCGCTGCGCCCTTGGCGAAGGACGAATTGTCGTCGTGGGGAATTCCCAGAAGCGAAATCCTGGTCATCGGCATCCGAGCTCCGTCAATGGGAGTTCACAAAACTGGGGGAGTTCAATAAACCCCGGAGCTGGCTGGCAATAGCAGCGGTGCTTGGGCCAGCGGCGAGCGCGGTCTGGCGATCAAAATGCGATCATCTTCCCGCCTCGCCACACAGCCTTTGCCTGACCACGGCGACGTGGAAATTCGTGCCGAACAACAGCCCGTCATCGTTGAAGTCGTAGCTGGAATTGTGCAGCGGCGCGGAAGCCTCGCCATTGCCGAGGAAGACGAAACAGCCCGGGACGTGGTCGAGGAAACGGGCGAAATCCTCGGAGGCGGTCATCGGCTCGCGGGCGACAGCGATGTTGCCGGGCTCGAAGACGCCTCTTGCGGCCGCGAACGCGGCATCGACCAGTTCGGCATCGTTGCGCAGCGGCACGAACTCCCTGCTGTACTTGACCTCGGCGGTGACATTGTAGGCGGCGGCGGTACCCTCGGCGATGATGCGCATCTGCCGCTCGATCTCGGCGCTGACCTCGGGACGGAAGCTGCGCGCATCGCCGAGGATGCGGGCAAGGCCGGGCAGAGCGTTGCGGGTGCCGTCGGTGATCAGCTCGGTCACCGAAACCACCGATATGTCGGCCGGGCTCAGCCGGCGCGAGACGATGGTCTGCAGATTGGTGACCAGCGCGCAGGCGGCGACCAGTGTTTCGTTTCCCGCATGCGGCCGCGCGGCATGGCCACCGAGCCCTTTGAGCACGATCTCGAAATTATCCTCGGCCGACATGACCGGGCCGGCGCGGGTCTCGAAATGCCCGATCGGCAGGCCGGGCATGTTGTGCAGGCCAAAGATCTCGTCGAAGGGAAAGCGCCGCATCAGCCCATCGTCGAGCATGGCTAGCGCCCCCCTGCCCCATTCCTCGGCCGGTTGGAAAATGAAGCGCACAGTGCCGTCGAAACCGCCCTGCTCTGCCAGCAGCTTTGCCGCGCCGAGCAGCATCGTGGTGTGGCCGTCATGGCCGCAGGCATGCATGATGCCGGGATTGCCGGAGCGGTAGGGCGCGTCCGACTGCTCGGTGATGCGCAATGCATCCATGTCGGCCCTGAGCGCAATCGCCCGGTTGCCGCTGCCGCGCTTCAGCGTGCCGACGACGCCGGTGCCGCCAACCCCTTCGGTGACATCGTCCAACCCAAATTCGCGCAGTTTGGCGGCGACGAAGGCGGCGGTGCGCTCCTCCTCGAAACCGAATTCGGGATGCGCGTGCAGATCGCGCCGCCAGAAAATCATCTCCTGCTTCAGCGCATCGCGATCGAGTTCAGACATTCTTCTGCCCCTTCTGACCTACTTTGCCAGTTGCGCGGCCACATCAAGCAGGATGTTGGCGCCGGCAACAAGCTCGCCATCTTCAGTGTGTTCGCGCGGATTGTGGCTGATGCCGCCGGCGCTCGGCACGAAGATCATCGCCGCCGGCGCAATGCGCGCCATCATCTGCGCATCATGGCCGGCGCCTGATGTCATGCGCCTGACGCCAAGGCCGCGGTCTTTCGCGGCGGCCTCGATCCGCTCGACGATGCGAATGTCGAAGATCACCGGCTCGAAGCGGGCCAGCTGCTCGACCGAGATCGTCACGGTCTCGGTGGCGGCAAGCTGCTCGAGATAGGCGGCAAGTGCCGCCTCCTCCGCTTGCAGGCGCTGTTCGTCGGGATCGCGCAGATCGATGGTGAAGACGGCGCGCGAGGGAATGACGTTGATGGCATTCGGCTCGAAGCGGATCGTGCCGACGGTGGCGACGGTCGGCGCGTTCGAGGCTTTGGCCCGGTCGAGCAGGAAGGTAATGACCCGGGCGGCGGCGTGGCCGGCATCGCTGCGCATCGACATCGGCGTGGTGCCGGCATGGTTGGCGACGCCGTCGATGGTGACGCGTTGCCACGAGATGCCTTGCAGATTCTCCACCGCGCCGATCGGCACGCTTTCTAGCTCCAGCACCGGCCCCTGTTCGATATGCAGTTCGAGATAGGCATGCGGCTTGAGGAAGCCGGGCTCCCGGTCGCCGGCATAGCCGATGCGGGCAAGTTCCTGCCCCAGCACGCTGCCGTCGGTGCCGACAGCCGCCAGCACCGTTTCGGCATCGATGCCGCCGGCATGGACCAGCGAGCCCATCATGTCCGGGGTATAGCGCACGCCCTCTTCATTGGTGAAAGCGGCGACCGCGACGGGGCGCGACGGCAAGAAGCCTGATGCCTTGAGCGTTTCGATCACTTCCAGCCCGGCAAGCACGCCGTAGCAACCGTCATAGATGCCGGCATCGATGACGGTGTCGATGTGCGAGCCGATAAGCAGCGGCGCCTGCCGGGCATTTTCCGGGCTTTGCCAGATGCCGAAGATGTTGCCGACCCGGTCGATGGCGACATCGATCCCGGCCTGCCGCAGCCAGCCGACGAAGAGGTCGCGGCCCTGCCTGTCGGTGTCGGAGGCGGCCAGCCGGATAAGCCTGCCCTCGCCATCCCGGCCAACAGCACCGAGTTCGCGGATACGGCCAAGCAGGCGCTGTGCATCGATCTCGATCATGCCGTTGCCTCTGCAGTCAACTTGCCGGCCAGCACATCGGCCGGGCTCATGCCAACCAGTTCGGCATAACGATGCGGGTCGGTGGCGCCTTCCGTGTTGATCACCAGCACACGGGATTTGCCGTCGAGTTGAAGCTCGGCTCGGTTGTCGGCCACCGCCCGGATCAACCCGGCAAGGCCGACGCCGCCGCTTTCGCCGGCAACGATTACCGGATCGCCGGCGCTCGGCCGCGCCAGGCGCCGCATCACCGCGACGGCGTCGGCCTCATCCACCGTCATGAAGGCATCGGCGGCGCGTGCCAGCACCCGCCAGGCGATCGGAGAGGCCTCGTAGCATTCAAGCATGGCCATCACCGTGGGCTGGCCGTGCGCGACCTTGACCGGGCGCCCGACCTGGGCGGCTGCAAAAACACAAGCGGCACGCGCCGGCTCGACCACGATGAAGGTCGGCCTGGCATCACCGAGCACGATGGCCAGATGGCCGGCCAGCGCGGCGGCAATGCCCCCGACCCCGGCCTGCACGAAGACGTGGGTTGGCGTCCGGGGAAGCTGGCGCAAGGCTTCGCGCACGATCGCCGTATAGCCCTGCATGACCAGGCCGGGAATCCGTTCATAGCCCGGCCACGAGGTGTCGGACACCACGGTCCAGCCCTTGTCGGCGGAAACCTGGGCGGCTTGCCTGACCGAATCATCATAATTGCCGTCGACGCGGATCATCTCGGCGCCATAGCGGGCGATCGCCGCGATGCGCTCCTCGCTGACGCCGGCGTGGACGAAGATCGCCGCTCGCGCGCCGACGAGTTGAGCGCCTTGCGCGACGGAGCGGCCATGATTGCCGTCGGTCGCACAGGCAAATGTCATCGCAGCGGCGACGGCCCGCACGTCAGGCCGATCGAGATCGGCCACATCGATGGGTCGGCCAAGCCGGCTGCCTGCCTCCTCCAGCACCAGGCGGAAGACGGCATAGGCACCGCCAAGCGCCTTGAAGCTGCCGAGGCCGAGGCGAAAGCCCTCATCCTTGATATGGATGGCGCCAAGTCCGAGTTCGGTGGCGAGCGCCGGCAGCGCATGCAGCGGCGTTATCAGGTGATTGTCGCGATGGGCAAGAAAACGCTCGACTGTGTCGGCGCCGGCCACGCCAAGGGTATCGGCATCGGCCGGATCGAGTGGCAGGCGATGCAGAGTATTGCGGTTGAGCAGGAACACTGGCGGCCTCCTTAGAGCCGGATGATTTCGGGTCGAATCGACCCGAAATCTGAATCCGTCTCTAAATCAAAGAGATAGAGAGCATGATGTCTGGACAAACGGTACCCGTTTGTCCGAGAAAACCGCTTCGCACTTTTCGGCATCATGCTCTGACGTTCAGCGAGAATATATTGCAGGATCGACGCAAAGGGCGCTGTAATATGGCCTCCCAAATGCAAGTTTGTTTCGCTAGGGATATCTCCATTGCCTGTATCGCCACCCTCGCTCGACAGTTTCGATCTCGCCATCCTTGCCATCCTGCAGCGCGACAACACGACGCCGCAGCGGCTGATCGGCGAGGCGGTGAACCTGTCGGCGCCGGCGGTGCAGCGCCGCATCAAGCGCATGGAGCAGACCGGCGTCATTGCCGGCAATGTCGCGGTGATCGAGCCCGCGGCTGTCGGCCAGCCCATCACCATCTTCGTCGAGGTGGAACTCGAGAGCGAACGCGCCGAACTGATCGACGCGGCCAAGCGGCAATTCTCGGCAACCCCTGAAGTCCAGCAATGCTACTATGTCACCGGCGAGGCCGATTTCATCCTCGTCATCACCGTGGCCGACATGGGCGCCTATGAGGCGCTGACGCGAAAATTGTTCTTCGACAGCAACAATGTGCGGAAGTTCCGCACTTTTGTTGCCATGGACCGGGTCAAGGTCGGACTGACGGTGCCCTTGCCCGGCTGAGCGCTGCTGGCATGGCAGGCTCCGGCTGCCATGTTTTTGCCATTCTCCAGAAGCGAATTTGTCGGCGGAGGCGCGCTTGGACGACACTACACCAGTTGCGATCATCGGTGCCGGACCGGCAGGCCTGGCCATTGCCGCGTGCCTGCGGCAGGCCGGGGTCGACTTCGTCCTCCTCGAAAAAGAGCAGCAATCCGCCCCTGCATGGCGACGCCACTATGAGCGCGTCCATTTGCACACGACCAAACGCTATTCCTCGCTGCCCTTCGTGCCCTTTCCCAGGGACTATCCGCGCTATGTGCCGCGCGATCTTTTCGTCGACTATCTCGATGCCTATGCGCGGCGCTTCGATCTTCGGCCCAGATTTGGGGAAACGGTGCGGGCGATCAACCGGCGAGGCCGAAGCTGGCTCGTGGACACGACAACAGGCCCCTTGCACGCTTCACAGGTGGTGATCGCGTCGGGCAACAACGCGGAGCCGCTGATGCCCGGATTTGCCGGCGCCGATGCCTTCAAGGGCACAAAACTGCATAGCGCCGACTATCGCAACGCCATGCCTTTTGCCGGCCAGTCGGTGCTGATCGTCGGCATGGGCAACACCGGCGCCGAGATTGCCCTCGATCTGGTGGAAGGCGGTGCGCGGCCGACGATTTCGGTGCGCGGCGGCGTTCATATCGTACCGCGCGAACTGCTTGGCGTGCCCATCCAGATGATCGGCATGGCGGCGCGCCTGATGCCGCAACGCATCAACGATGCCTTGTTTCCTATCATCCTCGATCTGGCGCTGGGCAGGCTGGGGAAATATGGGCTCAGGCGGCCGCAGCAAGGAATGCTGCAGCAAATCGCGCTCTCGTCGCGCATTCCGACGATCGATGTCGGCACGGTCGGCAAGATCCGCGAAGGTGCGATCAAGATCGCACCCGATATTGCCGAGATCACCGAACAAGGCGTCCGTTTCACCGATGGCAAGCATGGCGAGTTCGATGCGATCATCTTCGCCACCGGCTTCCGGCCCGGCTATGCCAGATTGCTGGAGCCCGGCGTCCAGCCAGGCCGCAGCGGCGTCAATGCGAGCGCTTCGGATCTCGGTCTTTATCTCATCGGCTTTCACAATCCGGTCACCGGATTGCTGCGCGAAATCTCGATCGAGGCAGAGCAGATCGCCGACGACATCCGCCTCCGGCGAAACCGAAAGAAGGCAGCAGAAATCCTGCCGGTATGATTCACCCTGCCGCGCGCAGCCAGACCTTGTTGTCGTGGAAGGCAGCACCCCCGTAGGGCGCCGGCGCGTCGGCTCCGGTCAGCACGTTGATGCCTTCGCCGCGCTCATGCGCGCTGTTTGGCCAGATGCCTTCGGCGATGACGACGCCGCGCTTGATGCCTTCGAAGAGTTTTGCATGCAGCACGACTTCGCCGCGCGTGTTGCCGACCTCGACACGATCGCCGTCGGCCAGCCCAAGTGCTGCGGCATCATCGGGGTGCAGCAAGAGTTCCGGCCGGCCTTCCTTGGCCTTGGACACCGGTGTTTCCGAGAATGTCGAATTGAGAAAATTGCGTGCCGGCGATGTTGTCAGCCGGAACGGATGCGCCTCGTCGGCGACCTCGATCAGGTCGACATGGTCGGGGAATTCCGGCAGCCGCGCCACCGGCCCGAACAGGCCCATGCTTTTCGGCGGCCGGTTGGGCGCCGCCTGCCCGGTCCAGTCGGCGCGGAAGCGGAATTTCCCATCCGCGTGGCCAAATCCCCTAGTGAAATGCGCGGTGTCGAAATCCGGCTGCAGGTCGATCCACTTGTCTTCCTTCAAGCTGTCGAAGCTGCCCAGCCCGCGCTTGCCCAGGATGATGTCGATATGCTGCTGCTCGGTCAGGCCGAAGCCCGGACGGTCGGCGACGCCGAGCCGCTCAGCCAATTGCTCGATGACGAAATGGTTGGTGCGCGGCCCTTCCGGCGGCTCGATCAGCTTGGGGCCAAGCGTGATGTGCTGGTTGCCGCCGCCCTTGTAGACGTCGTCATGTTCGAGGAACATCGTCGCCGGCAGCACGACATCGGCGAGCTTGGCCGTGTCGGTCATGAACTGCTCGTGCACGCAAGTGAACAGATCCTGGCGCAGGAAGCCCTGCGTCACCAGCCGCTGCTCCGGTGCGACATTCACCGGGTTGGTGTTCTGGATCAGCATCGCCGTTACAGGCGGGCCGCCATAAAGCGCGTCGCTGGCACCGGTCAGCACCGGGCCGATGCGCGAATGGTCGAGATAGCGGATCGAGGGATCGCGCATCTTCGTGCCTTCCAGCACATCCTGGTTGAGCTTGAAGATGCCGGAATTGGAGTGGAAGGCGCCGCCGCCCTCATATTGCCAGCAGCCGGTGACCGCGGCGATGCAAGATGCGGCATGCATGTTGACGGCGCCATTGCGCTGGCGCGCGAAGCCATAGCCGAGCCGGAAATAGGTCCTTTTCGTCGTACCGACGAGCCGGGCGAAGGCCTCGATCTCGGCGACCGTCAAGCCGGTGATCTCGGCCGCCCATTCCGGCGTGCGCGTCTTGAGATGCGCTTCAAGCCCTTTCGGGTCGTCGGTGTATTTTTCGAGATAGGCGCGGTCGGCCATGCCTTCCCGGAACAGCACGTGCATGACCGCGCAGGCCAGCGCGCCGTCGGTACCCGGCCTCAGCACCAGGCCGAGATCGGCCTGCTTCATCGTCGCGTTTTCGTAGACGTCGATGACGAGGATCTTGGCGCCGCGCTCCTTGCGCGCCTTGATGGCGTGGGTCATGACGTTGACCTGTGTGACCACCGCATTGGTGCCCCAGATCACCACGCAATCGGATTTCGCCATCTCGCGCGGGTCCGGCCCGCGCAGCGCGCCGGCCCCCATCATCCAGCCGGTCCAGGCGAGATTGGTGCAGATCGAGCCGAAAAAGCCGGAATACTTTTTCGCGTGGCGCAGCCGGTCGATGCCGTCACGCTGCACCAGCCCCATCGTGCCGGCATAGTAGTAGGGCCAGACCGTCTCCGAGCCGTATTTTTCCTCGGCCGCGATGAACTTTTCGGCGACGAGGTCGAGCGCGGCTTCCCAGCTCGCTTCTTTCCAGGCGCCGTCGCCCTTGGCGCCCGCCCGCACCAGCGGCTTCAACAAACGGTCCGGATGATGGACGCGGTCGGCATAGCGCGCGACCTTGGCGCAGATGACGCCGGCCGTGTAGCTGTTGGCCTTGGCGCCGTGGACGCGGCCGATGCGGTTGCCATCGAGCAGTTCGACCTCGAGAGCGCAGGTCGAAGGGCAATCATGCGGGCAGGCCGAATGGCCGATCCTGAGCTTGGCGTGCTGGTTCATGGCACTTGTCTAACGGCTTTCGGGCGTGACGTGTAGGGCCAGTTACACGCCGTCAGTTCGCTTGAAGAGCGCATTGTAGGCACCGCATTTTGGGCAATGCATATGGCGTTCTACATGCGCGGCCCCTGCGCCGGCGTCGACGGTAACCAGATTGCCTTCTCCGCATTCAGGACATTTTACGACAGCCCCGGGATTGATCGCCAAAACCTTCGCAGCCCCAAGCCAAGATTCCTTCGACACACTCACTCCGCCGTGCCTTCCTCATATTCCGCCGACATGGTCAGCCACTTTTCCTCGTGGCCGGCCAGCGTCTGGGCCAGTTGCGAGCGCTCCTTGGCCAGCCGGGTCGCGGTCGAGGGATCCTTTTCATAGACCGCCGGATTGGACAGCTCGTCCTCAATGCCGTCGATGCGCTTGCGGATGCGGTCCATCAGCGCTTCGGTGGCGCGGATCTCCTTGGCCAGCGGCTCGAAGGCGGCGCGGCGTGCGGCCGCATCCCGGCGGCGATCGGCTTTTGACGCCTTGTCGGCCTCGCGCTTGCCGCGGCGGTCGCCGGACACGCCGGTGACCAGCGTCTTGTAGTCCTCGAGGTCGCCGTCATACGGGTTGACCGCGCCGTCCTTGACCAGCCACAGCCGGTCGGCCGTCGCCTCGAGCAGATGGCGATCGTGCGAGATCAGGATGACGGCGCCGGGAAATTCGTTCAACGCATGGATCAGCGATTCGCGGCTGTCGATGTCGAGATGGTTGGTCGGTTCGTCGAGGATGAACAGGTTCGGGCCTTCGAAGGCCGACAGGCCCATCAGCAGCCGCGCCTTCTCACCGCCCGACAGATCCTTGGCGGCGGTGTTCATCTTCTCAGTGGTGAGGCCGAACTGGGCGACGCGGCCGCGCACCTTCGATTCCGGCGCCTCCGGCATCAACCGGCGGACATGCTCATAGGCGTTTTCGTCAGGGCGGAGATCATCGAGTTGATGCTGGGCGAAGATCGCCACCTTCAGCCCGGGCGCCACCGTCATGGTGCCACTCTCCTGCTTGAGCCGGCCGGACAGCAATTTGGCGAAGGTCGACTTGCCATTGCCATTGGCGCCGAGCAGCGCGATGCGGTCGTCGGCGTCGATGCGTAGCGTCATCTTCTTGAGGATCGGTTGTCCGTCGGTGTAGCCGACATTGACGTTGTTCAGCGCCACGATCGGCGAGGCCACCGTCTTGACCGGTTCGGGGAACGAGAACGGCCGCACCGAATCGTTCACGATGGCCGCGATCGGCTTCATCTTTTCCAGTGCCTTGATGCGCGACTGTGCCTGTCTCGCCTTGGAGGCCTTGGCGCGGAAGCGTTCGACGAAGGATTCCATGTGCTTGCGGGCGGCTTCCTGCTTGACCCGGCCCTTTTCCTGCAATTCCTTCTGCTCGGTGTATTGACGCTCGAACTGGTCGTAGCCGCCGCGCCAGAAGGTCAGCTTCTTCTGGTCGAGATGGACGATCGAATTGACGGCGCGGTTGAGCAGGTCGCGATCATGCGAGATCAAAAGCACCGTGTGCGGGTATTTCGACACGTAGTTTTCCAGCCACAGCGTGCCTTCGAGATCGAGATAGTTGGTCGGCTCGTCGAGCAGCAGAAGGTCGGGCTCGGCAAACAGCACCGCGGCGAGTGCCACGCGCATGCGCCAGCCGCCGGAGAAGGACGAGGCCGGACGGCGCTGCGCCGCGTCGTCGAAGCCGAGGCCGGCGAGAATGGTAGCGGCGCGAGACTCGGCCGAGTGCGCATCGATATCGGCCAGCCGCATATGGATGTCGGCGATGCGGTGCGGATCGGTCGCCGTCTTTTCCTCTTCGAGCAGCGCCGTGCGTTCGAGATCGGCCTTGAGCACGATCTCGATCAGCGGGTCCTCGGTGCCTGGCGCTTCCTGCGCCACCTGGCCGATGCGGGTACTCTTCGGCAGGCTGATCGAGCCCGTCTCGGACGGGAAATCGCCGGTGATGGCCTTGAACAGTGTCGTCTTGCCGGTGCCGTTGCGGCCGACAAGGCCGGCCTTGGTGCCGGCCGGCAAGGTCAGCGAGGCATGGTCGAGAAGCAAACGTCCGGCCATGCGGAGCGATAGGTCATTGATGATCAGCATGGCCGCGCTTTTGCACCGGACATCAACGCTTCGCAAGACCTTGTGGGCCAGTTGGCCGCACAAGGTCTTGAAACGACGCCCGCGAGGGCGCCGTCAAAGCAGTCGAACAGTGGCTCGCCTACCGGGCAGGCAGCGCTCAGGCAGTCGCCTTGCGCTTCGTCGCCTTGGCGACAGTCGCCGGCGCTGCTGCCGGTTTGCGGCCAAGTCCTGTCGACTTTGCCAGCGCCGATCGTGTCGCCGAGTAGTTCGGCGCAACCATCGGATAGTCTGGCGGCAAGCCCCATTTGGCCCGATAGTCGTCCGGGCTCAGGCCGTAGTCGGTCCGCAGATGCCGCTTGAGCGACTTGAACTTCTTTCCGTCCTCAAGGCAGATGATGTAGTCGGGAAACACCGACTTCTTCGGATTGACTGCCGGAACCAGGTTTGGGGTTTCCGCGACAACTGCACCAGCGAGCTTGCGGACCGAAGCACTGACGCTGGCAATCAACTCAGGCAGACCGGAAGCCGGAAGAGGATTGTTGCCTACATAGGCCGAGACAATATCGGCCGTCAGCTCGATAACGGTCTTATCATCGATATTTGACAATTCTTTCACCTTATTTGCGACAAAATCATCCACCCCAGCGAAGACTTGTGTCGATGTATCTCTTTAACCGCGTCCCCCAACGGACCGCCAAGTCTCAAAAGGAATTAAGAATCGGCAAAAGTAGCTTTCATGCGAAATCGGCGCTATGCAAATTAGAAAATCTAATACTTGGAACTTGCAGACTTCGCAGCAGGGCTGTCGGCCAATATCTCCAGAATACGCTTCCAGCGGGCGCAACGCCCGAAATCCTTTTGTTCTATCGCCTTTTCGGCCTTCATCGCGGCGTAAAGTGGCGCCTCAGCGCCAAACTCCTTGATCAGCCAATGCGCTTCCTGAATGGCCAGACGTTCATTTTCGTCAAACATGGCTTTCGGCCTCCGAACGTTCCACACCGACCGCGACGCAACTGCCGATGACGAGGACGGCTCCGACAATGGCCGTCATCGTCAGCCGTTCACCGGACAGGGTCAAAAGCAGGGTCGAAGCGATCGGCGTGAGATAGGCGACGACCGCGACCCTGCCACTGCCTTCAAGCTTCAAGGCGCGTGACCAGAAATAGTAGCCCAACCCCATCGGACCGGCGCCCAGATAGAGGCCGAGAGCCAGGTCCGTACCGACGGGCCAGGCGAAGCCGTCGCGAACGCACCACAGAAACGTCAAGGCGACGCCGATCAGCGCCGATGGCAGCAACAGACGATCCGGCGAGGTGGCAATCCGTCCCACCATGATCGAATAGAAGGCCATGCACAGTGCGGATCCGAATGCGGTGAGATAGCCGACGAGATCGCCCTGGAGCCAAGACTGGTTACGCCCTCCCGAAATCACCAGTGCAACGCCAATGAAGCCCACCACCGCGGCAAGGCCCAGCACTGCCGGGCGCCGTGGATTCTCCAAGGCGATGACCGCCGCCGCGACCATCAACGGCCAGGTATAGGCCATCAGATTGGCCTCGATCACCGGCATCGAAGCGAAGGCGATGTATTGCAGCACCATGGTGCCGACCAGACCAATGAAGCCGACCGCGAGAGAGATGAGCGCGGCCCCGGCCGTGACCGGCGCGGCTCTTTCCCGGCTCATCAGCCGGATGGCGGCGAAGACGAGTGCAGCGCCCGCAAATTGCAGGAACTGCACCTGCGACACCGGGTGGCTGGCCAGCAGGGATTTGCCGACCAGCGCATTGGTCGACCACAATGCAACCGCGCCGGCAGCGAAGACCAGCGCGGATATCGAGCCTGATCCATGCCGAAACAACCGGCATGGGACTCTATTTTGCTGTTCGACCATGATCCTGTCCGGAAACCGGTTCCCACTTTTCGGGATCATGGTTCATTACCATGATTCCCTGGCTCCGCCCGGAACCGACGCATCGACGGGGGCGGGTACCGGATGCTCTGCCTCGAACCGGCGATAGGCTGGCAGCTGGTTGGTCCAGACATCTTCGGCCAGCTCGTTGACCCACTCACGGTCGTGGTCGTTGTCGGCGGCGAGATAGAACATTCTATTATCGTCGACATAGGGTTTGGCCACCGAGCGCTGGTTGAGCACCAGTGTGACGCGCTCGCCGAACCGGATCGGGGCGGTGCGATGCAGGACGCCCAGGAACTGCCCGAGCGTCGCGTAGTTCATCTTGTGATCAATGCGCATGACACGGTTGCGCGGGATCTCGCGGCCGGATTCGAGGATGGCGCGGCCGGTTTCCGAGTCATCGCACAAGATTTCGAGGTGGCCGCCGACCAGCGGGTTGCTGATCGACAGCGGAATGAGTTCGGTGACCGGAACGCCATCGCAATGCCATTCGACGGCGCCGTCCTTCGGATTCATGAAGGTGACCGTCGAGCCAACGATCGACAGCGGATAAGGCTCCAGCTTGGTGCCCATCATGTCGGACAGCCGCTCCAGGCGCAGCTTGTCATGCAGCAATTCCTTGATCTCGGGGATGAAACGGTCGGCCCCGGTGATGAAGGTCAGATCGAGGTGCTTGTGCACGGCGTGGCTGGCCTTGAGTTTCAGAGCAGCCTCCTCGATCGCGGCAAGCAGTGCCGGGTCATAGCCGTGCAGATATTGCGCGACGCCGAAACTCGACACTTTCCAGGCTGTCTCATGGCCGATAATGGCTTCACGGCTCATCGCATAGCGCAGTTCGGGGATTGTATGGGCGTTCATTGTACTTCTCCAGGAGGGGGGCAACACTTGGTGAACAGTCGATTAATTCACCCACCCCTGTAAAATTAGGAATGCTGGTGCTAGTGTAAGCCAAGCTTAAGGTCGAAACCGTGCGTCTGCTCAGTCAGGTCAACCTCAATTCGCTTAAAATCGTGGAGAGTGCTGCGAGGCACGGGAATTTCACGCGTGCCGGCGAAGAACAGTTTATCACCGCTTCAGCGGTCAGTCAGCGCGTGAAAAGTCTTGAGGATCAGCTGCGCTTCAAGATCTTCCAGCGTGGCGGCAATGCGGTGTCGCTGACGCCGGAGGGCGAGACCTATGTCTCGCGCGTTCGCGAGGCGCTGGAGCGAATCGTCGCCGCCAGCATGGAAGCGACCGGGCAATCGCAGGAACATGTGTTGAAGATATCGGTGCTGCCGACCTTTGCGGCACGCTGGCTGTTTCCGCGCCTACCGCTGTTCCAGCGGCAATACCCGGACATCGAGATGCGCGTTTCGACCTCCTACGCGACGCATGAGTTCACAACCTCCGAGTTCGATCTTGAAATCCGCTATGGCGACGGTCACTTTAACGGGCTGCAATCCGATCTGCTGTTTCGGGAAGACCTGACGCCGGTGTGTAGCCGTAAGCTGTTCCGTGAGGTTCTCGGCGACACACCGCCGTCGAAGGTGACACCGGACGACCTCAGGCACTTCACGCTGCTGCATTCCGATACCTGCACGCAGAACTGGCAATCCTGGCTTGGTTTCGCCGGCGCCAGCTTCGTGCTCAGCGAGACCAAAAGCATCTATTTCGATTCGTGCATGATGTCCTATGAGGCGGCCAGTGCCGGGTTGGGGTTTGCTGTGGCCAATCGTGCCTATATGGCCAGCGATATCCGCGCAGAAAGGCTGGTAGCTCCCTTCGACGTGCACCACCCGAATACGGCGGGTTGGTATTTTGTCTCTCCCCCAAAGAGCCTTGCCGCTCGCAAGGTCCAGTTGTTCAAGCAGTGGGTGATGGCGGAAGCGGCTCTGACGCAGTGCCAGCTGGACAGCGAAATCAGCGGCGAGGCTTCGACGGCCGCCTGAATCTCGGGCAAGCATTTGGTTGTCTGCCGAGATTAGACCGGCAAGAAGCAAGTTGAGGCCTGCAGATTGGTGGCCTGATGTAGAGACGATGCTGCAGCACAAAATGTAGCGATAGTCCGCGCGGGGCCTTCAAACTTTCGGACTCACAACCGCCGAACGTCGCAGGGATCAGGCGAAAGCCCTGCCCTCTTCGGTGCGCTGGAAGAGCATCAGGTCCAACCCCAGGCTTGGCCGTCCCAGGATGGTCAGAATCGTATGCGCCTGGCCGCGATGGTGGGTCTGGTGGTTGAAGACATGATCCAGCGCCGGCGCCAGCCTTTGCGAGACCGTGCGCATGTCCGAGACGGTCATGTAGGTGAAGCGGCCCGTCAACGACTTCTCGCTGAGGCCGCCGACCCAATCGATGATCCTCCGGTCCTCGGCTTCACGCGCCATCCGCAGACCGGTCAGCCCGCGATGCAGGATAGCGTCCAGCGTCGTCGGCGCGTCGCCCTCGCCGGTGAAGCGCTTCATCCAGATGCGGTCGGCCGTTAGCAGGTGGTTGAGCGTGCCCATCATCGAGCCGAAGAAGGCACCTACATTGCGATTGAATTCCTCGTCGTCGAGCTCGGCGGCCGCATCGTAGATGCGGCCATTGGCCCATTGATTATAGGCCGCAAACATCATGAAATGCTGTCTCATGGCTTCCCCTCGGCTCGCGTCGATGCGGAGCCTACCTAACCCGCAGGAACGCCGCCGCCAATGACCATTCTGCTCTATGACCTCGTCGGACGCGACACCGCACGTCCGTTCAGCCCGCATTGCTGGAAGGTGGCGATGGCGCTTGCCCACAAGGGGCTCGACACATCAACCGCGCCGACGCGCTTTCTTGAGGTGCCCACTGTCGAGGGCGGCGTTTCGAAAACCATTCCGGTGATCCGCGACGGCGAGACGGTCGTCGCGGATTCCTTCGCCATCGCGCTTTATCTCGATGAAGCCTATCCGGATCGGCCGACGCTGTTTGGCGGTGAAGGCGGCAAGGCGATGGCGCGCTTCATCGAACGCTGGTCGCAACTGACCATCCATCCCTATGTGACCACCGCGGCGATCATGGACCTTCATGCCATGCAGGACGCGGAAAACGCCGTCTATTTCCGCCAGAACCGGGAGCAGCGTCTCGGCAAGCGGCTGGAAGACGTGATGGCAGCCCGAGACGCCGGGCTCGGCACTTTCAGGGCCTCGCTGGAACCCTTGCGTTCAATGCTCTTCTATCAGCCATTCATCGGTGGCGGTTCGCCGCTATTTGCCGACTATATCGTCTTCGGCGCGCTGCAATGGGCGCGCATAGCCTCGCCTTACCAACTGCTCGACGACGGCGACGTGGTGGCACAGTGGTTCACCCGCTGCCTCGACCTGCATGGCGGGCTGGGACGAAAGGTGGCCGCAGCGGCGTGACGTCGCAACGCCTGCCCTTGCCGCAAGGCAGCACGAGGGCCGTCAATGTCCTGCGGAAAAGGTCAGCAGCGAGGAGATAGCTGGGGCCTTACTTGGCCGCCGCCTTCTTTGGCTTGCTGGCCTTCGTGGCAGCCTTTGTTTCCTTGGGGGCGGCTTTTGCCTTGCCGGCGCCAGCTGCCTTCTTGGTTGGCTTTTTGGCTGCCTTCCCCGCGGCATCCTCCTGGTCGACATCGGCCGCCGCCTGATGCCAATGGCGCTCATGGTGTCCGGCCGGCTGTCCCTCTTGCAGCCAGATCTGATGCGCGCGGTTGCGAATGCGTTCCTGACGATCGTCTGTCATGGTCATGTTGCTCCATGCGGGCCGACTTCAGCGCGGCGCCGACGCGCGAGTATAGCAAGCAAAGTCTCATATGGCAGCCATCCGATGTCAGCTTCGGAAGCGCAGCGGCCTGCCCTTCGCTATCGCTCCGGGCGTTCGTCGCTCGGAAAGCCAAGCAATTGGCTTTCCGTCCGCTTCGCGGACCGTTCCTCACCCCTTGGCAATGGGCCGGGCGGCTTGTATAGAGCCCGCCACTCTCAATTCCATTCTCAGACAAGGACGACCCATGGCGCTCGAACGCACATTTTCCATGATCAAGCCGGACGCAACCCGGCGCAACCTCACCGGCGCCATTACCAGGATGCTGGAAGAGGCTGGCCTGCGCGTCATCGCCTCGCGCCGGGTCTGGATGAGCCGCCGCGAAGCTGAAGGCTTCTATGCCGTCCACAAGGATCGCCCGTTCTTCGGCGAGCTGGTGGAGTTCATGTCGTCGGCACCGACAATCGTGCAGGTGCTGGAAGGCGAGAATGCCATTGCGCGCAACCGCGAAGTGATGGGCGCCACCAACCCGGCCAACGCCGCCGAAGGCACCATCCGCAAGGTGCATGCGCTGTCGATCGGCGAAAACTCGGTGCACGGCTCCGACGCGCCGGAGACCGCGGCAGAAGAGATCAAGTACTGGTTCTCGGACACCGAGATCGTCGGCTAAGCCGACAGTCCACACCTTGGATCTCGTAAAAAAGGCCGGCGTTTCGCCGGCCTTTTTCATTGACTTGAAACGGATCAGGTCTCGCGCACGAACTGCATGTACCAAGGTAAGACATGGAGCGTATATTGCCGACAATGGAGCGGACCACAGCATGACCAGTGCCATTCCGGGCTTCTTCCAAGGCACAGAGATGCCGAACAGCGGCTGGTGGGAGGCGCTGTGGCCCGACCCCGCCGCCGTGCTTTCGGCAACGGGGATCAAGCCAGGCATGGAGGTGATCGATCTCTGTTGCGGCGACGGCTGGTTCACGCTGCCGATCGCCAGGGTGGTTCGTCATGTCGTGGCCATCGATATCGATGCCGATCTGCTCGAAGCCGCCAGACGCAGGTTGGCCGAAAGCGGCGCGACGAATTGCGACTTTGTCGCGGGAGACGCCTATGAGCTTGCAAGCCTGGTGTCTCGACCCGCCGACTTCATCTTCATGGCCAACGCCTTTCACGGCGTTCCGGACCGGCCGCGTCTGGCGCGCGCGGTGCGGGCGACACTCAGCCCAGGCGGCCGTTTCGCCATCGTCAACTGGCACCAGCGCCCGCGCGAAACAACGATCGTCCAGGGCGAGCCTCGCGGACCTAGGACCGAATTGAGGCTGTCGCCAGAACAGACCATAGCGGCCGCCGAGGCGGGTGGCCTCAAGCTTGCCGACCTGGTCGAGGTGCCGCCCTATCACTACGGCGCCGTGTTCGAACAGGCTGAGTGAGAGCTTCTGTTTCGGTCCGGCACCAGCGTGCTGAAATCCGTGGTCAGGCCATGCGCCCGACCATCAAGATGCCTCAGCTCGCGGCGCTAAGGCGCAGGATTTCGCGGCCATCCTTGTCGGCGATGGTGAGCTTGCCGGCATCGACACTGTATGATGCTGCCTTGGCCAATGCATCGAACAGCGCCTTTTCCTCAGCCATCACCTCTGGCGCGCAGGCCTTGTAGGTAGAGCCGATGTCGCTGATCGCGATCGTTTGGCCATCGACCTTGGCGGTGGCGAAATAGGTGTTGCAGGGGCCGCTGCCGCCTGCCTTGCCGGCCTCGCTGACCCTGAACGTCGCTTTAGGGGCGGTGATGGCACCGATGCCGTCGACATAGTCGACCAGCCAGAGCTGGTCAAAGACGGAAACCGCCGGCTCGGCGCTCGGCGTCACCATCTTCAGCATGATGGTCTGCGGCACGTCGGTCAGCGGATCGACCTGATGGCGCATATCGGAGATGAACAGGAGCTTGTCGTCGACGGTGATGCGGGCTTGCAACGCATAAGTCATCTGCGACCGGATGACGGAAGGGTCGAATTTGATCTCGAAGCTGATCGGCACCTGGCCGGCCGGCTTCACTTTCTGTTCGCCGATAATGGTGGCCGGCGCATCGGCCAGCGACACATCGGCAAGCAGGACAGAGAGCACGGCACTGGGCGGCAAGGCGATGCGCTCGCGATAGATCACCTCGCCTCTCACGGAATTTTCGGCGGCAACAGACAGTTCCGGCACGGCCAATATGCCGACGACCAGAGGCACGAAACCGAAGACGAAGAACTCCGCGATCCTGTCCAGCATGACCATCTCCCTTGCCCCGGGCCGCCAGTGCCCAGGTTGGCCAATGCCCCGGGCTGTCAAGCCCAAGCTGACCAACCGCGCTCAATTGGCCAAAGGATTGCGGTCAATGCATGGCTGCGGCGGTATTTTAGTCCGACGATTTCCAGCGGCCGGCCGCCTCGTCGTCGGCCTCCTTGGCCTCGACCCAACCGCCCTCGGAGCCGTCAGCGCGATGCTCCTTCTTCCAGAAGGGCGCGCGCGATTTCAAATAGTCCATGAGAAAGTTCGCTGCCTCGAACGCCGCCTGGCGATGCGCCGAGGCGGTCACCACCAGCACGATGTTCTCGCCGGGCGCGATCTTGCCATGGCGGTGAATGGCGGTGAGGCCCTGCAGCGGCCAGCGCTCGACCGCCTCGGCAGCGATGCGGGCGATCTCTGCTTCGGCCATGCCGGGATAGTGCTCGAGCTCAAGCGCCGACAAGGTGCCCTGCTCATCCCGGCAAAGGCCGGAGAAAGAAACCACGGCGCCGATATCGGCGCGACCTTGGGTCAGTCTGGCGATCTCGGCGGCGACGTCGAAATCCTGCGCCTGGATGCGCACGACAGGTACGACCGCGCCGGTCATGTCAGCCCCCGGTCATCGGCGGGAACAGCGCAATCTCGCGTGCGCCTGCGATCTTCTCGCCGTGCTCGACATGCTCCTGGTTGATGGCGACGCGGATCACGTCGGGATATTGCAGCGCATGCTCGTATTCCTCGCCGCGCGATTTCAGCCAGCGCAGGAGATCGGCGACCGTCTCGACGCCAGCAGGCAGGTCGACGTCTTCCTCAGGCATGCCGATGCGTTCGCGCACCCAGGCAAAATAGATGAGCCGGGTCGTCATCTCATTCGTCCATGATGTGCTTGAGGCCGGCGCGGAAATAATCGTAGCCGGTGTAGAGCGTGACCAGGGCCGCGATCCACAGCAGCACCAGCCCGGTCTGGGTGGTCAGCGGGAAGATCTTGTCGCCGGCAGGTCCGGCCAGCAGGAAGGCGATGGCGACCATCTGGATCGCTGTCTTCCATTTTGCCAGTTGCGTCACCGGCACCGAGACCTTGAGCGCCGCCAGATATTCACGCAGGCCCGAGACGAGGATTTCGCGGCACAGGATGATGATCGCCGCCCACAGCGACCAGCCGGCGATGCCGGCATGACGGTCGGTGTCTGCGGCCAGCAGCAGCAGGCAGGTGGCGACCAGCAGCTTGTCGGCGATCGGGTCAAGCATCTTGCCGATGTTGGAGGTCTGCTGCCAGGCGCGCGCGAGGTAGCCATCCAGATAATCGGTGATCGAGGCGAGCAGGAAGATGATCAGCGCCGACCAGCGAGCGAAGTCGCTCGACTTGAGATGTCCTTCGAGAAAAAAGCACAGCACGACCAGCGGCACCGCGACGATGCGAGCGTAGGTGAGCATATTGGGCAGGTTGAACGCGCGCTTGGCCATATCTAGGGAACTCTTTCTGCCTGCCTACTCAAATCAGAAGCGAATGTGGGGGGTCAACAGGCTAGAATCGATTGGCCAGCCGAAAATACCCGAATCCGTCAGCTCTCATGAAAATGATTGTAGACCAGTTTGGCGACCTGTTCGGAAATGCCGTCGACCTTCCTCAGATCCTCGATGGCCGCGCGGCTGACCGCCTTGGCGGTTCCGAATGCAAGCAGCAGTGCGCGCTTGCGGCCGGGACCGATACCGCTGATCTCGTCGAGCGGGCTCTTGACCATCTCCTTCTTGCGCCGCGCACGGTGCGAGCCAATGGCGAAACGGTGGACCTCGTCGCGCAGACGCTGGACGAAATAGAGCACGGGATCGCGGACCGGCAGAGAAAATGAGTCCCTGCCCCTAACGAAGAAGCGCTCGCGGCCGGCATCGCGGTCCTGGCCCTTGGCGATGCCGATCGCCACCACCCGGTCCTCGATACCGAGATCCGAGAGGATCTTGCGCACCGCCGTCATCTGACCCTGGCCACCGTCGATCAGGATGACGTCGGGCCAGGCCGGGAAGCTGCCGGAGATATCGTCTTCGATATCATCGCCCGCTTCGGCTGCCATCGCTTCGGCTGCCATCGCCTCGCCTGCCGCCGCATCGCCGGCAACGGCAACATCGCCATGCTCCTTGAGCAGCCGCGAAAACCGCCGCTCCATCACCTCGCGCATCATGCCGAAATCGTCGCCAGGCGTGATCTCGGTCGAGCGGATGTTGAATTTTCTGTACTGGTTTTTGACAAAGCCTTCCGGCCCGGCGACGACCATCGCGCCGACCGCATTGGTGCCCATGATGTGCGAGTTATCATAGACCTCTATGCGCACCGGCGGCTTCGCCAGGCCGAAGGTCTCGGCAAAGCCGGCAAGCAGGCGTCCTTGGGTGGAGGTCTCGGCCAACCGGCGTCCGAGCGCCTCGCGGGCATTCTGCAGGGCGTTGTCGGTCAGGTCCTTCTTCTCGCCACGCTGCGGCACAGAGATCGCGACCTTGCGGCCGGCGCGGGTGGAGAGCGCCTCGGCCAGCAGTTCCTGATCCTCGACGCCATGCGACAGAAGAACGGTCCGCGGCGTCGGCTTGTCGTCATAGAACTGCGCCAGGAACGAACCCAACACCTCGGCTGCTTCCAACGCCGGATCGGCCTTGGGGAAATACGCGCGGTTGCCCCAGTTCTGGCCGGTGCGGAAGAAGAACACCTGGATACAGACCTGGCCGCCTTCCTGATGGATGGCAAAAACATCGGCCTCGTCGACGGTCGCCGGATTGATGCCCTGGTGGCTCTGCACATGCGACAGGGCCGCAAGTCGATCGCGATAGATCGCGGCGCGCTCGAAATCGAGCGCTTCCGACGCCTGCTGCATGGCGGCCGAGATTTCCGTCTTCACCTTCTGGCTGCGACCGGACAAAAAGTCCTTCGCCTCGCCGACCAGCTCGGCATAGTCCTGGTGCGAGACCTCGCCTGTACAAGGGCCGGCGCAGCGCTTGATCTGATAAAGCAGGCACGGCCGCGTGCGGTTCTCGTAGAAAGAGTTGGTGCAGCTGCGCAGCAGGAAGGCGCGCTGCAGCGAATTGATGGTGCGGCCGACAGCGCCGGCCGAAGCGAAGGGGCCGAAATAGTCGCCTTTGCGCGAGCGTGCGCCGCGATGCTTGTAGATGCCGGGCGAGACATGGTCGCCGGTCAAAAGAATATAGGGAAACGACTTGTCGTCGCGCATCAGCACATTGAATCGCGGCCGCAAGCGCTTGATAAGATTGGCTTCGAGCAGCAGCGCTTCGATCTCGGTGCGGGTGACGACGAACTCCATCGTCGACGTCTCGCGCACCATGCGGCCGATGCGGGTGGTGTGGAAGCGGCCTTGCGCATAGTTGGTGACGCGCTTCTTCAGGCTGCGCGCCTTGCCGACATAGAGCACATCGCCGGCGGCGTTCATCATGCGGTAGACGCCGGGCGCGTTGGGCAGCCGCTTGACCAGCGTCTGGATCACCTCGGCGCCGACCATCCCTTCGGCATCGCCCGCATGCGGCGTCCAGTCGATAGCGGTGAAGGCGACATCGGGACCGGCTGGTTCGACGATCTCCTCGACCGCCTCGTCCTCGAGGTCGATATCGGGGGGCAGATCGTCGGCGCCGCCGCGCGGCTTGTTTTTGTGGTCTACAGGACTCATTCCGTCATGCCTGTCACATCGGGCGTCTGCCACGCAAGATGCTGGCCACCATCAAGCGCAATCATCTGGCCGGTGACCGAGCGTGCTTCCCAGAGATAGCGGATCGTGGCGCCGAATTCCGACAATTCCGGGCCACGCTTGAGGATCAAGCCATCAACCTGCGCGGCAAAATCGCTGTCGTCCTGGCGCGCGTTCTTCAGGGTAGGTCCCGGGCCGATGGCATTGACGCGTATGCGGGGGCCGAGCGATTGCGCCATCATCTGGGTGGCCGTCCACAAAGTCGACTTGGACAGCGCGTAGGAGAAGTAGCGCGGCGTCGGCCGCCAGACGCGCTGATCGATCATATTGACGATCAGGCCCACCTGCCCTTCCGGCAACGCGCGGGCGAAATTCTGCGCCAGCAGCGCCGGCGCCTTCACATGAACGGCAAAGTGCCGATCCCAGGCCCGCCAGTCGAAATCCAGAACCGAATCGTCCTCGAACAGCGACGCATTGTTGACCAGCAGCGAGAGCGGTCCGAGCGCTGCTTGCGCCTGGCCGACGAGGTCGCCGACGGCATCCATATCGGTCAGGTCGGCGGCGATCACGGCGGCGCGGCCGCCGCCGGCGTTGATTGCGGCAGCCAACGCGTCGGCCTCCACACGCGAGCGGTTGCAATGGATGGCGACGGCAAAACCGTGAGCGGCGAGATCGTCAACGATTGCCCGACCGATCCGTTTGGCCCCGCCCGTCACCAGCGCCGTGGCTATGCTCATATGGTGTCAATCCTCGATTTCAGCCCGAAAACACGATGCCGGCGAAATATGGCCGGGCAGGCGTTAAATGGCGTTCGCACCTTGGGCAGCATTGTGGCGAAACAGCCTTTTCGGCGTCCCGACTCGCCTTTGACTCCAAACCGTCCGAGCGGAATATAGGACGCTGGACTCCTTGCACCAAGCGGTGTGCAGTGCAGCATGGAACGGCTCCTGCCATTTCGCTGTTGCGAAGATGCAACGTCAAGGTTCCGCCTCATTCGCGCCGGGGAATGACCCAAGTTCAGGTTCGCTTCAGCCGCATTTTGACACGACATTTGGAACCGACGAACGCCAGATCCGTTTCACCCCCCGGACGGGTAGATGGCGATCGTGAGAAACAAGCCTGTGTCCTGTGGCTTAAGGAGTAAAGAACAATGCAAGCCAATCTCAAATTCGCACGGCCGCTGGCCGTGGCGCTCGGGCTCTTCGCCCTCAGCGGAACTGCCTATGCCGCAGACGTCGTCCAGGAAGAGCCGCCGGCACCCGCGCCGATCGCTGAACTTCCGGTCGCTTCGTGGGCCGGCCCCTATGCCGGTCTCAACGTCGGCTATGGCTTCAGCGGCCATACCAAGGAAAAGGATCTGGGTGTTGACAATGTTGATGTCGGCACGAAGGGTTTCGTCGGCAGCGTCTTCGGCGGCTATCAGTGGCAGCAGGAGAACTTCGTCTACGGCGCTGAAGCCGAACTCGGCTACAATGGCGTCAAGGGCGACGATTCTGGCGTCAATTCCAAGGCAGGGTTCGAAGGTTCGCTGCGTGCCCGTCTTGGTTACGCCGTGACCCCGGAAATCCTGCTCTATGGCACCGGCGGTCTCGCCGGCAGGAGCCTGAAGGTGGAAGATCCGGCATTCGGTACGGACCGCGCAACGATGCTCGGCTGGACCGCTGGTCTCGGCACCGACATCAAGCTGACCGACAATGTGTTCGGCCGTGTCGAGTACCGCTACACCGACTTCGGCAGCAAGAGCTTCGATGGTATCGGCAAGGTCAAGGCCACCGACAACCGCGTCACCTTCGGCGTTGGTATGAAGTTCTAAGTCGTTCAAGCCACGACACGAAAAAGCCGGGCCTCGCGCCCGGCTTTTTTTTGAGCCTGAGTGGCCGCACAGGAGATCGAAGCGATCACCCTGGGCTAATCAAGTCGATCAACCGGGTTGGATCGGGCCGATCAACCGGGGATGCACGGCCTCAACTCTGGAAACTTCTCGGCGAAGCGCGCTGCCCATCGTGTCAGCCGGGCGCGACCCTTCTCCCATTTTCCGGCAAAGCGCAGCGAGAGATAGCCGAGGCAGGCGCGCAGCGCCATTTGGCCGGCGGTGATCTTCTTCGGCAGCTTCGGCGGGTTGGCGTTGAGCAGATCGAGTGCCGCCGTGATCTTTGCCCATTGGCGATCGAGCCAGGGCTGGTAGACCATCTCCTCAGGCCGTGCGCGCCGCTCATAGACCATCGACAGCGCACAATCACAAATGCCGTCCGCCAACGCCTCCAGCACTTCCGCCCCGAGCCGCTTGTCGGGATTGCGCGGGAAAAGCGCGCTCTTCGAAACGCGGTTGAGGTGCTGGGTGATGGCGCGGCTGTCATGGATCGAGCGGCCGTCGTCGAGCACCAGAACCGGGATCTTGCCGAGCGGGTTGGCGATCATCAAGTCGGCCGGCTTCTCCTCGGTCTTGATCGGCACCAGATCGACGGCGACGCCGGCATAGGTTGCTGCCATTCGTACCTTGGAACTGTAGGGAGAAGACGACGCATAGAGCAGCCTGAGCATGATAGGGTTCCTGTTTTGCAGACGGGCAGTGTTGACCGATCAGGCGCGCTCGAGCAATGGCCACAAGCGGAAAACCCAGCCGCCAGCGAGCGACATGCATCAGCGTCGTTGACCGACGCCGTTTAGCGAACGCTCCATGATGATGGTGCGTTCATCACCGTAGTAACTGTCTCGAACTGCCTCGAACCCAAGCCCGGCGTAAAAGGCTCTGCCGTAACCGAGGACGGCACGGTCAGCACGGCGACACCGCCCGCGTGCGCCGCTTCCTCGACCTCCGCCATAAGTCGTTTGCCGATACCACGGCCTTGCAGTTCAGGATCCACAAAGACGGATCGGACAATGCTTCCATCGAGGCTGGCTGTTCCAACGATCCTGCCACGCACAACTGCGACAGAAACCCTCCGCTTCCTGAAAAGCGTCAAGACAGCGGATGGGCTGAAGCTCTGCTCCACACGAGCGATGATGTCTTGCGAATAGTCTTTCGCATTGGTCTGTCGCAGAGCTGCCAGGATCACGCGGCGCACGGCTTCCGCATCGCCCTCGTTTGCCCTGCGAATCGTGAGTTCCGAAGTCACTTCACCACCAGGCAGCCGACCCGGATTCTCTATGGCGCAGACATTGGCGGCATGCGGATCAGCCGGTCGACAACAAGGCTGAAAAAGTTTCGCGCCGAGATTTGATCCGCCATCGTTGACGCGGACAAAGCCCCACCGGACTTCGCCCTATGGCGAAGTCCTGGGAGCTGCGAAAAGATATCCTCCGTCCGCCTCTGTTCTCGCCTTCCGAGTGACCAAGCAGCGAGCGGGGCGCCTGTCAGGCACCCGCCCCTTGTGTCTCGGCACCGCCCCCAGCGAGGGAAGACGCGATTACTTCTTGCCGGCTTTCGCGGGTGCTGCCTTCTTGGCCGCAGGCGCCGCTTTCTTCACCGGTGCCGAAGACTTCGCTGCCGCCGCCTTCTTTGCCGGTGCAGCCTTCGCTGCCGGCTTCTTGGCAGGCGCAGCTTTCGCAGCCGGCTTCTTGGCAGGTGCCGCCTTCTTCACCGCGGGTTTTGCCGCAGCCTTTGCAGCCGGTTTCTTGGCAGGTGCCGCCTTCGCAGCCGGCTTTGCCGCTGCCTTGGCAGGTGCCGCCTTCTTCACTGCAGGTTTTGCAGCGGCCTTTGCTGCCGGCTTCTTGGCCGGTGCTGCTTTTGCCTTGGGCGCGGCCGCCTTCGGCTTGGCAGCAGGTGCTGCTTTCTTCACTGCAGCTGCGACCTTCGCCGTCGCTGCCTTTACGGGTGCTTTCTTTGCCGGTGCCTTGGACGCCGGCGCTTTGGATGACTGCTTAGCCATGCGATGCCCCTTCCGTTGTGCCGATGGCCGTAATGACCCGGCGCGCTCATGCATATCTGACTCGCGGCTTGCTAGCCAGCGAAGCAACAGACTGATTTCTGCAGCTTAAATTTTGGTTACGGATCGCACGTGATCGTGCTGATCCTCGCAAAAATCCGCTGCTGATCTTCGACCATTGCCTAGAGTGTGCCACAGACATTCTCTAGACGCTGCGGGACCGTTCCTCTCGTAAAGCTCTGAAGATGAGTCAGCAGATTGCGCATCGATCTTCGGTCGCTGACATCATGACCCGCTGCCTCATCGGTGCGATCATCTCGTGCAAGCAGACGATCTATACTGCAAGCTGATGGCCGATCGCTGTATCACCTTGTCAAGCACGATCGCACCACCCGCTTGCGCGCGAATTGACAGACAACTCTACATCGCAGAGTATTCTGCGTAGGATATTGGAGTGCTTCAATGTCGATCGCAAAGGATCAAGCGGCGCTGTCGCCGTTCGGGATTGCAGAGCCCCACGGCAGCGACCTCGGCCGTATCGGAGCTGACCGATGAGCGCCGACGAAATCATCCACCAGAGCACGCGGCTCAGGATCATGGCCGCCCTGAACATGCTGGAAAGGCGGCAAACGCTGGACTTCAGCCAGTTGAAGGCCATCATGGATGTCACCGACGGCAATCTCGGCGCGCATCTCGATACGCTGGCCAGGGCCGGCTATGTCGATATCGAAAAGCTGTTCGTCGGACGGCGGCCGCTGACGCGCGTCAGGGCGACGACGAGCGGACGGCGCGCGTTCCGCGGCCACGCCGCGTTCCTGCGCAAAATCCTCGATCAGGCCGAGGCGACGCCGCGCAGAAAATAGCGCGGCGACCGGGCAATCTTCTCAGCGCGTGGCGACCACGGCGACACCAGCGCCGATCATCACACTGCCCGCCGCGCGGTTCACGCGACGCACGATCTTCGGCGTGCGCAACAGACTGCGGGCGCGACCAGCAAGGATGACATGGCCGCCGATCACCACGACCTCGACGGCCAGGATCACAATCATCAGCACACCGAGATGACCAGCGTTGAGTGATGCGCCGACGACGTTCGGCAGCAGCGCAACGTAGAACAACGGCATTTTCGGATTGCCGAGATTGAGCGCGATGCCGGTGGCAAAAATCGTCAGCAGCCCGTGCCGTCCGGAGACGGGTTGCAGTTCCGGCACGACGGGCATGGCGGTCCACAGCCTGATGCCCATCCAGATCAGATAGGCCGCTCCGCCATAACGAAGCACCGTCATGACGAGCGTCATCTTGGCGGCGATGATCGACAGGCCGAAGGCGGCGAGGATCAGGAAGATGAGAATACCAACCACCGTGCCTGCGCCATAGGCGATACCCGAGGCGGCACCGCTGGAGATAGTGCGCGCTACGATCGTCATGTTGTCCGGTCCGGGGCTGGCAGCGAATACGAAGAAGGCAGCCGCGAAGGCAAGGATGGTGGCAAGGTCCATGAAGACTCCCGAAAGTGATCTGTTGCTCTCGGGCGTTCAGATTAGCCAGTTTGCCTGTCGGCGCCATCACGAAAATTCAGGATCTTCGGGATGCGCATTTTCGTCACGTCTGATAGCCGAGGCAGATGGCGCCGAGCGCGACGATGGCGCAGGCGCCGATCCGCCGCGGCGTCAGCATCTCGCCCAGGAACAGGCGCCCGATGAAGGCCGCGAAGACGACGCTGGTTTCGCGGATCGCGGTGATCGGGCCGGCCGGTCCAAGCGCGAAGGCCGCGATCACGACGCCGTAGGCCAGAAGTGCGAACAGGCCGCCGCCCAGCGCCTTCCAGGTTTCCGGCACCCGCAGGTCGACGATGAGCCGGCCACGGCAGGCGACGAAGGTCGCTGGCAGCAAGGCGCCGTAGATCAGCAGGACCCAGGCGGTGTAGGCGCCGGCATTGCCCGCCGCGCCAACACCGATCGCATCGACGGTCGCATAGGCGGCGATGATCGCTCCCGTTGCCAGCGCATAGAGTATCGATGTCGTGGCAGCCCTGTCTCTTCCGAGCGAGAGACCCATGATGCCGCAGGCGACCAGCGCGACGCCGACGGTCTGCGGCAGGGTGAGCTGCTGGTTGGCGAGGAAAAATCCACCGAGCGCGACAAGCAGCGGCACGCTGCCGCGAACGATCGGATAGACCTGTCCCAGTTCGCCATATCTGTAGGCGGCCACCAGAAACACGCTGTAGCCGACCTGCAGGCAGGCCGAGAGAACGATATAGAACCAGGCCGGTGCGGCCGGAAGGGTGTGGAAGACGGCGAAGGGAATTGCGAGCGCCGTGCTGGAAAAGCTCATGACGGTGACGGTCCACAACCTGTCGGCCCCGGTCCGCAGGAAGGCGTTCCAGGTTGCGTGCAGGACCGCCGCAAACAGCGCCAGCCCGATGACCAACGGGCTCATTGCGGCCTGCGCGAAGCAGCGATGATGCTAAGGGCCGCCTTGCGGGCGTCGCGAATAGCGGTGTCAGCCTGCCCCATCTGCGCAACCAGGGTCGCGCCTTCGATCAGCATCAGCAGCACCGCCGCCACACTCTCGGCGCGGCCACGCGGCATCACCTCTTCGAGGATCGACTGCATGCGCCGCTTGAGGCCGTTCTTCTGCCTGGCGGCTGCCTTGAATGCCGGATGCCGGGGATCACCGAACTCGGCCAGCGCATGCGCGAACAGGCAGCCATGGAAATCCGGGCTGCGGAACCAACGTTCATGCCAGTCGAGGATTTTTCCGATTTTTTGCTCTGGCGTGATGCCCTCCTGCGCGAGGCGGTCGAGCTGGCTCTCAAAACGCCTGGCACGATAGTCGAGCACCTCGACGATCAGCTCGTCTTTGCTGGGGAAGTGGCGATACATCGTCATCTTGGCCACCTCGGCCTCGGCGATGATCCGGTCGATTCCAGTGGCATGGAAGCCTGCGCGCTTGAACAGCGCGTAGGCCGTTTCGACGACGTGCTGACGCTTGTCGGAACCAGGCGATGATGTCATGGCGCTTACCAAGTAGTGAGACAGGTCTGTCTCAGAGCTATGCGGCAGATCGAGCCTTCTGTCAACGCGGTACAGAAAAGCGCCCGCAGCCGACCAAGCCGCGGGCGCGAAAAGAGATAGGAACGGAAAGCCGGGTTAGCGCAGGACGCGGCAGCGGCCGTTGTACACCATCCAGCGGTCGAAGCCCGAGACGCAGAATTCGACATTGTCGCCGATCGAGGCGAAACCCTGGCCTTCCTCGATCAGGTACCAGATGGTGCGATCGCGGCCGTCGGAGAGACTGACGGTGGCGCCGCAGTAGCGGCGGCCGATCGGCCAGCTGTCGTTGGCCGGCAGGTAGCGGTGCTGGTGGATGCGCTGGAAATCGGTGATCTGCACGTCCGGCAGATGCGGCACGTGATGCACCTGGTAGGAGAAGCGGCTGGTGATCTTGTTCAGCACCCAGGCCTCGCCACAGACACCGCTGTCCTCATCGGAATAGACTGTAAGATCGGCCGCCTGCACTGCCTGGGTGACGCCGAGAGGCGCGGCAAGCGGAGTGCAGAGCGAAATCAGGGCGGCAAGTGCGGATTTGGCAAAGCGAGTCATGGCAGCCTCTCAAGGTCGATTGCGCGCACTGTGCGGATTCGCTTGGCGGCGGTCAAGCGGTTGCGGAAACAATGGTTTCCCAGTTGGGAACTGCGTTGGCCAAAGCCGGTCTTGCGCGAGCCCGGGTCGTTGAAGAGCACGCCTTCCTCACCCTTCCGGAACGCGGGCCTTTTCGCGCCTGGCGTCGCGAGATCCGAAGCCCTCCCCCGTCAAGCCTGCTCGCCTGCCAGCCATTCCAACGACCAGTGCGCCGGCCTCCCCACCGCAAGCAGTCTGTGCAAAGCCGGCAGCAATGCACGCAGCTCGCCCTCCAGCGTGAATGGCGGGTTGACCACCAGCAGGCCGCTGCCGTCGAGGCTGGGTTCCGAAGAGGCCGGCCTGATCTCGAATTCTATGTCGAGCAGCTTCGGGATGCCGGATTGCTTCAGCGCCTTGCGGAAGGCGATGATCGCCTTGCGGTCCTTGATCGGATACCACAGCGCATAGATGCCGCCAGGCCACCGCTTGTGCGCCCTCATGAGCCCGTCGACGAGGCGCTCGAACTCACCCGCCTCTTCGAATGGCGGATCGATGAGAACCAGGCCGCGCTTTTCCTTCGGCGGCAGATGCGCGCCGAGCGCCAGCCAGCCATCGAGGTCGATGATCCGGGCCTGGAAATCACCGGCAAAGAGCGTCCTCAGCTTCGCGACATCCTTGGGGTGCAGCTCGATTGCCGTCAGCCGGTCCTGCTTGCGCATGAGGTGACGCGCGATCAGTGGCGATCCCGGATATTTCTGGATGCCACCCTCGGGGTTGAGCGACCGCACCGTCTCCAGATAAGGCGCAAGCAGTGCCGCCACCGGTGCGGCAAACGGGGCATCGATCAGCCTGCCGATGCCGCCTTGCCACTCACCGGTCTTCTGCGCTTCGACCGACGACAGATCGTAGCGGCCAACGCCGGCATGGGTGTCGATGACGCGAAACGCCTTGTCCTTCTGCTTCAGATACTCGAGCAAGCGCGTCAGCACGACGTGCTTGACGACGTCGGCGAAATTCCCGGCATGATAGGCGTGGCGGTAGTTCACGTGGCGCCCCTGCCCCAGCGCGGCGGCGGTGGCTGCGCGTTCGGATTTTCCGGCCGGCCGCCGCCGGAGCGCAGGCTCAGCAAAAACCCGACCAAGCCGATCGCCACCAGCGAGAAGCCGACCGGCCGTGCACGACTGTCGATCTCGCCGACACCGGAGCGCAAGATGAGATCGACAGCTCGCATCGGGATATCGTCGGCATCGCCCGGTCCGACGGTGAAGATATAGGGGCCCGGGCTGACGGTCGCGATCACGCCGGCGTCGTCGCGAAAGATCTTGTCGGGCAGCTGCGGGCTGGCCTGGCGCGGGTTGTCGGAATGGTTGAATTGCAGCGTCGAGGCGAGCACCGTGCGGCCATTGCTGGCGGCGGTCAGCGTCAGCACGGTGCGTTGCTGCGAAACGATGCGCTCGGCTCTTGCGGTCAGGTCGACCAGCACCCGCACCGGTGCGTCGCGGGCGGCGAGCGGCACTGTCAGCGGCTTGAAGCGGCCCTGCTCATAGACCCGCCAGGTGCCGATCCCATGGCCCGAGAAATTGCTCATCGCCCAGGGATAGATGACACCGATGCCGGTGCCGGCAAGCAGGATCAGGACAAACAGAAAGCGCATTCACATCACCACAGGATATCGTGACCTTGCCAATAGCGCCCCGACGGTCAAAAGGCGATGGCCAGTGGTGCAGCCATTCAGGAGGTGGATCAGGGTACGGGAGCCAGCCGATTGGCAGCGTGGCTGTGCAAAGATGCAGACAAGGTTCCACCTATGCGCTCAAAAGCCGTTGCTAAAATGACCGGTATTCCACTGTGAAATGAACGCGCGCCCCTGAATTGCGCCACGCGGCTCATTCTTGGCGCTCCTCGCTGCCAAGCTTTGATTCTGCCTTGCAACAGCTTGCTGCGTCCGATTGCATATTTTTCAGCGGCCGCCTCAATACACTGATCCACAATGATGATCTGCCCTTGGACGCCCGTGGTTCAGCCTCGTGGGCCTCGGCCGGCCTCATGATTAACCATTCGCAAACAGATATGATTAAGGAATTGCTAATTTAGTTGACTGTGATTTCCACAGGTATATTTTCGATGCGTTGGGATGTGCAATTTGGGCGAGCAATCGACGATGATGGCACCAGGCGTGTGATCGCGGCTTCGGGGCGCAGGAAATGCTGAACGGCAACACTTAAGTCGTGTCGTAGCACCAGTTCCTCGAACCCAGAGAACAATTAACGCACATCGGTGATGGCGAATCCGCAGATGCGGAGGTTTGCCACGTTCTCAAGGACGTGGCCGGGCAATGCTTTGTCCCGGCTCGGCGGTAGCGTGTGCGGTGCGTGCGAGGTCAGTATGGGTAAGCTTGTCAAGGTTCTGAAGCTGGAATCCGGCAGTCAAAGGGGCGCCAACCAAAGCCGAAGCCGCGCCCTGGTCGCCGGAGGCGCGGGATTTCTAGGATCGCATTTGTGCGAACGTCTTTTGCGGGACGGATACGACGTTGTCGCGCTCGACAATTTCCACACCGGCAAGAGATACAATCTCGGTGCCCTTCTGCGTAATCCGAGATTCACGTGCATCGAGCACGATATCGTCAATGCACTGCCTTCGGGCCTTCAGTGCGATGAGATCTACAATCTCGCTTGCCCAGCCTCTCCGCCGCACTACCAGGCAGACCCGATCCATACCTTCAAGACAAGCGTGCTTGGTTCGCTCAACCTTCTGGAGCTCGCGCGACAGAACAACGCCAAGATATTCCAGGCCTCGACGTCCGAAGTCTATGGCGACCCCTTCGTTCACCCACAGCCCGAGAGCTACTTCGGCAACGTCAATACGCACGGACCGCGGTCCTGCTACGACGAGGGCAAGCGTTCGGCCGAAACCCTGTTCTTCGATTATTCGAGAACCTATGGCCTCGATATCCGCGTTGCCCGCATTTTCAACACCTACGGCCGCCGCATGCAGCCCGATGACGGGCGCGTGGTTTCGAACTTCATCGTCCAGGCGTTGCGCGGCAAAGACCTGACTGTCTATGGCCACGGCCTGCAGACGCGTTCCTTCTGCTATGCCGACGACCTGATCGAGGGCTTTGTCCGGCTGATGAATGCGCCGAATGCGCCCGCGCACCCGGTCAATCTCGGCAACCCCGGCGAATTCACCATCATGGAACTGGCGACGCTGGTCATCAATTACACCAACGCCCGATCGAAGATCGTGCATCGGCCGCTGCCGATCGACGATCCCAGACAGCGCAAGCCGGACATCTCCTTTGCCAGGGCCAATCTCGGTTGGGAGCCGAAAATCAGCTTGAGCCAGGGGCTCGCGCGTACCGTCGAGTATTTTGACACCCTGCTCTACGGAAGTCACATGGCCAAAGGAGCCGCGGCTTCATGACCCGTGCGGCAATCCTGGTGACGGGTGGGGCCGGCTTCATCGGCAGCCACACCTGCAAGCTGCTGGCCGCGGCCGGTTATATGCCCGTGGTTTTCGACAATCTGAGCCGCGGCAACACGAAGTCCGTTGCCTGGGGTCCGCTTGTCGTCGGCGATATCCGGGATCGGGATGCACTGCGGGGGGCGATGGAAACGTACCGGCCGACGGCAGTGATCCACTTTGCGGCGCTGGCCTATGTCGGCGAGTCCGTTCGCGAACCGGCCGAATACTATTCGACCAATGTAACAGGCACCATCGCGGTGCTCGATGCGGCGCGCGCTTGTTCCATCGAGAACATCATCTTCTCCAGCAGCTGCGCAACCTACGGCGTGCCGGAAGCGTTGCCCGTTCGCGAAACCTCCTCGCAGAATCCGATCAGCCCTTACGGGCGCACCAAGCTGATGGGCGAACAGATCATCGGCGACTATGCATCCGCATACGGAATGAAATTCGCGATCCTGCGCTATTTCAACGCTTGTGGCGCCGATCCCGACGGTGAGCTCGGTGAGTGGCATTCGCCGGAAACGCATCTGGTCCCCAGGGTGCTCATGGCCGCATCAGGCATCATAGACGAGATCGAGGTTTTCGGCACGGACTACGACACGTCGGACGGCACCTGCGTACGCGACTATATCCATGTCAGCGATCTGGCCCGCGCCCATCTGAAAGCCCTCATGCATCTCGAGCGCGGCGGACAAAGCCTGGCTGTCAACCTCGGTACCGGGCGGGGGGTGTCCATCAAGGAGATTGTCCAGGCGGTCAGCCGAATGACGTCAAGATCGGTTCCGGCCGTCTTCAGGAGCCGGCGCCCGGGAGATCCAGCAGAGCTATACGCCGATCCCGGAAGCGCACGCGAACAGCTTGGCTTCGTGCCGGAGCTTTCCGACATCGACACGATCGTCAGGACGGCTGCCCCGTTTTTTGGGCTGAAGACGAAACCAATGAAACTGCCGCCAACCGAGGCGGTAGCATCCATCGCCGCTAGACAGATCAGAGAGAACGGGGCCGGCAGCTCGCGCGCTGGCCAAACCCGCTAGGGCTGCAGATAAAGGGCGATCCGCCTAGGAATGGGCCACCATCTCCCGGATTGAAAGAGACTTTCACCGGCGCCGGCGCGCGGACTTTGATCCGCTGCGGCGATGCAAAAGCGTAATCTTGTTCAGGTGCCCGCACTGTGCTGGTCATCTGGATTGTCGGCTCGGCTCTGAGCGAATGCACGAAGAATCCAGCTTGGACCGGCTGGACCACGGGCTGACTGCGGACCGCGTGGACCACAGGCTTGATGAGGACCGAATTGGTTTCGGTCGCATCCATACCCTGACAACCTGCAACCATAAAGCTCATCGCTACAGCTGCAACAATAGATCCTATGTTTTTGCTTGGGCGAAACGCGCCCATTGCGTAATTATTCATCATGTGTCCCTTGTCATCAAGTATAAGCCAAAGGCGCGTTGCGACATACTATGCCGTCGTCGCTTCCACGCCGCATGAGCAACCACTCGCACATCACGCAGGAACATTAGACATCACTAATTATTAAATTTCATGAAAACCGTATGGTGGGCCCATCGTCTCGTCGTTCTGCCAGATAGAATTGAATGCGATCGGTCAGCGATCGGCGCGCCGACCGCTCCAGCCGAACCGCTTGATGCCTCACTATAAGCGATTCGCCAATTCGTGTCTCAGCGCGGCTGAAACACGAACTAATTCTTGGAATCGATCAGCTTGCGGGCCTCTTCGAACTGCGCGCCCTTGGTGTCGCCTGCTTCGAATTTCCGGTATTCGTCGGACGGCTCCTCGGGAGATCGCTTGAAACTGTACCATTCCCCATCCGGATCCTTGCGTTGCTCGATGCTCCCGCCCTGGATCCGGTGGCTATAGCAGGTGCGATTCTGCTTGCCAGTGTAACCCTTCGATCGCCAGGCGAGTTCCATGCACATCTTGCCTTCTTTGGTCACCAGCCATCTGCCCTCCGCGACGGATGCCGTGTCCTGTCCGGACGTCCAGGCCTCGAGGCGTCGATTGCCCTGCGCGAAATAGGCTGCTCCATTTTTCCATACCCATGTTCGGTCGGCATAAAGAAGCTGCAGCTCATAGGCAGTTGGAACATTGGCGGTGTTTGCTTCCGCATGTGCGCTGTCTTTGGCGGCAGCCGCGTGCGCCGTTCCTGGAAGAGCCATCTGGCCGCAAAGGGCCAGGATAAACAGAAGTTGCGTGCAACTTGCGAACCGACGACGTTCCTTGCATCGCCGACGGTCGACACCAAGGGGTGGCAATCTGGGCGGGGGCAATCTGGTTAGAGCTGTCGGCACAATTGGCGTTCGCATGTCTGTTTGGCTCAAGGCAGCGCTATCAGCGCTTTGACAGCCATGCGAACTATTTAACAGTCGCGAGAACGATGATGTCAACCTTTGCGAAGCAGACAGACGACAACTATTCGAGACACGCGCGCAGCCTGCAGTCGTCAAAATTAAGAATTGCGTCGTATATTCCTCCAACCCTGACAATCGCGCGCAAAAGCAGCATGCGCAGACATCAGGCGGGACGCGGTTTCAAATGACGGACGACCCGGAATTGAATCAGGCCGAAGGTCGGCAATACCTGCAGCAGTCGACCGACCGGGACACGGCTGCGCGCAACTACCTGAGTCCCAACACGGCGATCTTGCTGGGGATCCTGTTCATCGCAGGCATGTTCCGGTTCCACGACATCACCTTGCCGCTGGTCGATGCCTTCAGCTGGCGCGAGACAAGCACGGCAATGATGGCCGACAATTTCCAGCAGCGCAGCTGGAACATCTTCTTCCCGGAGGTCAGCTGGACCGGACCCGGGCCAAGCTATCAGGGCCGCGAGTTCCAGATCGTCAGTTATCTGACCGCCCTGCTCTACCAACTCTTCGGCTGGCACGACTGGTTCGGCCGCATGGTTGCGGCCCTCTTCGGCCTGGTGACGGTGTTTTCGCTGCACAGGCTGACAGCGCTTTGCTGGGGCGAAACGCACGCCCATGTGGCGGCGCTTGCCTATGCGCTGATGCCGGCGACGATCATGATCGACAGTTCGTTCCTGCCCGACCCCTCGATGCTGGCATTGGTAACGCTCGGCGTTTGGCTCTTCGCGAAATACTGGGCCGACGGCGGCAATCGACAGGGGGTGTTACTGCTGGCAACCTTCGCCTTCACGCTCGGCGTACTGGCGAAGCCGCCGGGCATCGCCGCCGGCGCCGTGATCTTCTATCTGATGGTGTGTTGGCTCCTGCAGCGGCGATACAAACTGGCAGCGCGGGTGCTCGCAAGCGGGTTGCTCAGCCTGATCGTCATCGCCGCCTACTTCCGCTGGGCGGTCTATCTTGGCCAGACTTATCCGCCCTACCATATCGCGGGCAGCGGCTACATCTGGGATTCGGGCTTCTGGACATTCGTCGAGGACGGCTTCTATCTCGATACCGTGTGGAGCACATCTGTCTGGTGGTTCTACGGCTACCCGATGATGGCGCTCATCGTGATCGGATTCTGGATACCGCCCAAACCCACCGAAGACGCGAAGCAGCGCATCCTTTCGGCCATTCCCTATGTGTGGCTGGCGGCTGCCGCCATCGTCTATGTCATGGCGGCGCGTGAGATCACCAACAATCCATGGAACTACCACATCTTCCACATATCGCTCGCGATGTTCTGCGGCCGCGGCGCGCTTCTCCTGGCAACGCTTGCATCGAGAACCGTTCTGTCGCCGGTGGTCGTGCTGCGTTCGATCTGCATCGCGGTCGTCACGCTCGTCTGGTCGACCTTCCCCCTAGTCAGGACGATGAAGACGCCGATCGCCATGAACGGCAACCTGCTCGGTGACGAACTGTCGCGCCGTGTCCGGCCGGGCGATCTCGTGGTGACCGTCGCGCCGGATGTCGGCGATCCCATCGCAATCTACTACAGCCGGGTGCGCGGCTGGGTGTTCCCGCCCGGCGGCGGCGAGGTCCAATGGTCGCAATTCGTCGAAGACGACGCCACGGCGATCGCGCAGATCGAGGAGCTGCGAGCCGAAGGCGCAGACTATTTCGGGGCCGCCAAGAACGCCACCGACAACAAGGGGCGGCTGTTCGTGCAACATCATAAGGGGGTGATCGACTACCTCGACAAGACCGGGACCAAGCTTGTGGATTCGGACGATCTGCTGGTCTATAGGATCACCCGCCCATGAGAGCCGCGACAGTCCGGAGCTGTGGGCCTGGACAAGATATGGTCCGACGGTCCAGGCCCACATTCGCCTGCGGAAGGCCGGCAAGGCAGTGGGCCAGGCGAACCGGATGGACGCCATGGATAATCGGGCACCACGCGATGCCGCCGCCGGAACGCGGCTGTGGAAGCCAGCGGAGAATTGGTTGAAAAGAGCAGTCTCGATAATCGTGACGCTGGCCCTGCTGGCTTGGCTCGCCAGCGACTCGCGCTGGCGGATGGTCGGCGACGCCTTCGCCCGCATAACGCCCGGCGTATTCGCGGTGGCGACGATCGCGTTTTTCGTCACCTATGTCTTGCGTGCGCTGCGTGTCTGCGACGAGTTCCGCGACGAGGTGCACGGCCGTTTCGGCGCTTGCCTGCGCGTCATTCTGATCCACAATGCGATGATCAACGTCGTCCCCTTCCGTGGCGGCGAGACGGCCTTTCCCCTGCTCCTGCGCCAGGTCTTCGGCATACCGATCATGCGCGCCAGCGCCTCGCTGCTGTGGTTCAGGCTGCAGGATGCCTTCGTCGTTGGCGTGCTGGCCCTGGCGGTGTGGCCGGGCTTGCATCCGGCGATAAGGATCGCGGGCGTGGCCGCCTTGATCGCCGCCGCCTGGTATCTGCCGCGCTGGGCGCGCGCGCCGCATGACTGGGCCGGCCGCGGCAAGATCGTGGCGAAGCTCGGCACGCTGCGCGATGTCTTCACCGAAGCGACCGGGCGCTCGCGCTACGGCTGGTGGTGGACGATCGCCAACTGGTCGCTGAAGCTCGCTGTACAAGGATGGTTGTTGGCAATGCTGCTGGGAACATCCTTTTCGACCGCCTTTCCGGGCGTCGTCGGGGCCGAAGGCGCCGCAATCCTGCCGGTGCAAGGCGTCGCCGGCTTCGGCACCTATGAAGCGGGAGCGGCGGCCGCGCTGCTCACCTCCGGCATCGACATGAAGGCAGGCCTGCAGGCGGCGCTGGCGCTGCACCTGTTCATCTTTTGCTCGGCTATCGCCACGGGCGCGATCGCCTGGCTGTTTCCCTCGAAATCGACGCTGCCGGGGAACCCGGCCGTCGGCTCTGCAAGGAAGTCATCGCTATGAACGTATTGCCTATCCCCGCTTCTGGACTGCCTGACGGCGCGGTGATGCCGGACCATACGCTGTCGATCGTCGTGCCCATGTACAACGAGGCCGAAAACGTCGAGCCGCTGCTGGCACGGATTCACCAGGCAATGGAACGCTACGACCAACCGTGGGAAGTCGTGCTGGTCGATGACGGCAGCACCGACGCGACGGTGAGCGAGATCCGGCGCCTGGGAGCGCATTACGGTCCGCATGTGCATGCGGTCGAGCTTGTGCGCAACTACAAGCAGACCGCCGCGATGCAGGCCGGCATCGACGCAGCGCGCGGCGACGTCATCGCCACGATCGACGGCGATCTGCAAAATGATCCCTACGACATCCCGCGCATGGTCTACCGCCTGCTGAGCGAAGATCTCGACCTGGTGGTCGGCTGGCGCAAGGACCGCCAGGAAGGTTTTTTCATGCGCAGGCTGCCCTCGCGCATCGCCAATGCGCTGATCGCGCGCGTCACCGGCGTGCGCCTCAAGGATTATGGCTGCAGCCTCAAGGTCTATCGTGGCAACGTCATCCGCAGCGTCAAGCTTTATGGTGAGATGCACCGCTTCATCCCGGCATGGCTGGCCACGGTGACGACCCCGAGACGCATTGCGCAGGAGGTTGTGACGCATCATGCTCGCATCCACGGCCAGTCGAAATACGGCATTTCGCGCACCTTCAGGGTCGTGCTCGACCTGGTCTTCATGTATTTCTTCATGCGCTACCGCACGCGGCCCGGTCATTTCTTCGGTGGCATCGGCATCGTTTTGGGCGCGTTGGGATCCCTGATCCTTGCCTATCTGTTTGGTCTGAAGCTGTTTTTCGGTCAAGACATCGGAACGCGCCCAATGCTGTTCACCGGCTTCTTCCTGCTCATCGCCGGCGTGCAGATGGTGACGTCGGGTGTGCTGGCAGAAATGCTGGCGCGCGTCTATCACGAAGCGAACGGGTCGTCGGCCTATGTCGCGCGGCCGCAACCGGCACCCGGTGAAAATGATGGCGACGGCTGGCGGCGCACCGGCCGGTGACCTCACAAAGCTGCTTCTGGACCGTGACGACAAGGTCGTCGGCTGAAGGTGGCGAGGCTCGCCCGACTTTCCGCAGGACGGGACTTCCTTCCACGACTGGATATTGCCGAACAGGGCCTCCGGAGGGCAAGAGGTAGCGGGCAGAGCCTGCGCCAACCTCTCGCCCTCGACTCGCCCCCGCCGAAGATCAGTATCGCGAACGGCAGCTCGAGCGTTGGCCAAAGCCACTCGGGCTGCAGAGCCATGGCGAGCGGCCCAGCAGCGGACCGGCGTCGCCAAGGGTGTAGGAAACCTTCAGAAGCGCCGGCTTGCCGAGGCGCGGCGGCTGGATAAAGGCCGCATAGGCCAGCGCATTGGTGCGGGTCACGCTGGTCATGCGCACGACCGGCTTGCGGTGAAGGTCTCGCTTGTTTTTGAGATAGTGAATCTTGTGGCCGAGCTTGTGGACCGCAGGTTCGCCGCGAATCTGTCCGGTCTCGGCCGCATTAGCGCCCTGGGCACCCGCGACCATGGAGATCAACGCGGCTGCGGCAATAGTGTAGATGCACTTCCTGCCGATATTAACTGGGCATTCAATGAACTTGTTCATCACCAATCCCCTGTTGCGGACTATAGGCAAAGGCACACCGCGGCATATTTTGTGCTGAGCGTTTTCCACGCCGTGTGAACTTCCTTTTCCATTGCGCAATATTAGACTAAGCTTATTAAAATTCAGGCAAACGGCGTAGTGAGCACCGTCTTTCCGCCTTGCGCTGGATTTTATTAAATTGCGATCGATCTCACGGATGTCGCACGAGGACGCGCGACGGGTTTTGGCGCGACGCGCTTTGGAGCCTCAATAGTCGTCGTTGTGGAAGAAGAGAGCCGTGGGCGGGAAACTGCCTCGTAGCTGTCCCGAGGCCGATTCTCGAGGCGTCAGCGGCTTGCATCCCAACTGGGGTCGAAATGCACCGTATAGTTTCCGAGCCCGCCCTGGCCGGCGCCGGAAACCGGAAAGATTACCCTGACAATGCGCAGATGGCCCGCGCCCTGCTGCAGCCCATAAATGCCTTGCAATCCGCGGTCATAGAATGCGGCGGCCGGAGCCGACAGCGCGAGCACGGCGAGTGAGGTGTGCAGGGCATATTTGGCGACATTGGCGCGCAGCGGGATCTTGTTCTCGATGACGTGCCTTGCGACAATTACGGCGACGAGCAATCCATAAAAGAACGCATTGAAAGCGGCGAACCAGTAGAAGCCGGCGGCGTTCGCAGGGTGGTCGACAAGAAGAACCGGCAATGATGCACCGACCGCAAGCACCACATAGGGAGCAACGACGCGGGTGGGCAGAAGGTTTTTCGGACCGCTGCCCTTTGGTGTAACTCGGAAATCGATGAACGACTTCGTAATATGGTCGCGGACCGCCGAGAGCGTGCCTGCCAGGACCCACGGCCAGCGCGCCAGGAAAGCGACCAGCGTTCCTTCCCAGCTGATCGTCTTGGCGGTGAGCGGGCGCGACAGACCAAAGGCCTTCAGCAACATCACCAGCACGATCAGAGATGCCGCATTCGGCCCATAGTGGATGAGGAAGTCGACATACGTCACATTGGCGAACGTCTCGCCAGAAAGAAGCGCGTATATCGGCATGGCATACATCAGGAGGGAAAACCCAGCCAACAGCGGATACCAGAGCTGGCGGAACAGGAACTGGAATTTCGCCTGCGCCGTCATCCTCGGCAGGTAGGTCGGCGAGTATTCGAGCATGATGGTCACCAGGCTGCGCGACCACTGGAATTCCTGTGTGACAAAATCGGCAAAACTCTGAGGTCCGTCGCCATGCGCGATGGCATCAATTGCGTGCACGCCGCGCCATCCGGCTGCGATCAACAGCATGGTTGTCGAGTGATCCTCGGCCAGTTCCGGGCCAAGACCGCCCGCCTGCATCAGCGCTTGAGTTCGCACCGCATAGTGCGAACCGATGCAGAGCGGCGTCCCATTGTTGGTATAGCAGGACTGCAGCGGCCCGTGGAGCATTCCCTCAGGAAACAGCCGGCCCCGCGCGGCCCAGCTTTCGTCGGCGTTCATGTCGCAAATGCTCGGCGCCGAAACATAGCCCACCGCAGGGTCGGCGAAGGGATAGAGGATTTCCCTGAGATAGCTCGGCGTCGGCACATGGTCGGCGTCCAGCTGGGCGACGAAGTCGTAGCGCTCATAACCGTAGTGGTCATAGAAAAAGGCTAAATTGCCTTCCTTGCAGCGGGTCCTGCGCGGCCATGTCTTGCGATGATAGTCGTCGCGCCCGCGGCGCGTAGAAATCAGCACATTGTGGGCTTCGCACCAGTGAACAGTCTCCTCGGAAGGATCTTCGTCGGCCAGCCAGGTGTCATGCGGATAGTCCTGCGCGAGCATCGCCTCCAGCGTGCGCTCGATCACGACGAACGGCTCGGACGGTGCCTTGGTTACCACCATGGCGACTCGCGATCCCTGTGGGACCGTGCGCAGCTTGGACGGTTTTTTCGACGCATGCACATTGGGGAAGAAAAAGAGTGGCATCAGCGTCAGCCACACGAAAGTAAGCGTCACGAAAATATAAGGGACCACGTGCTCGATGTGGTCGGGCTGCAACCACCAGACCCAGAAAATTATGAGGGTGAAGAGCCATGGAACCAAGCCCAGCGCCCAAATCCGTTGTTGAGCTGGCGACAAGGCCGGCACCAGAAAAGGCGCCTCGCCCGCCGGCATGGGTCCGGCAGTCTTCGACCGGCGCGATGACGTCATATTGCCGACGACGCCGGCTTGCGCAGAATCACTCATACTACTACCCGCCGCCTGTTCGGGCTGTGGCCGAACGATGGCACACAGCCTTCAACCACCGGCCAGAATCAGCTCGCGCTCAAACAGAGTCAACAGAATTAAGCGTTCGTTAACCAAGACTCTTGAGAACTGGTTAACCTAACACTTTGAATCGACGGCGTTTTGAATGCGTGCGGTCAGACCTTCACCTGGGACACGGGTTGCTGGATCTCTATCCTCAGCAGCAAGCCAACAGACAACCTGGACCCGATCGACCCCACTCGTTAACCATGCTGGCAACAACTAGGTTAAGTATCCGTTAATTGCGCTTGACTCGCGGCATGCATAAGCTCTTATATTAGAACTGGATAATGCATCGGGAATGTTGGCGCGAATTTGTGAGTATCGCGGCGAACTTTCTCCCGTAGGCTTCCATCGTACCGGCGCCTCGGGAGACCACTTGATGGATGGCCTTGCGCAAGCACGCCAGTCCACAGTCGCTCTGAAACCCCACAGATCGCCTCGATAGGCTCGATGAATTTGGGTTTGTCGTATCGATCGCTGTCGAAACGACATGGCGAAGTTTCAAGCTCCGCTGGAGATTGAGGCGATGGGAGGTCGACTATGAAATACTTCACAGCAACTACAGCCGCGTCAGCACTCATCCTGGGCGCAAGTATTGCTTTTCCGGCGGCAGCAGGCTCTCCCGCGGGGACGGACCCCGTGAAGACGAGCTCCGCCGCTTCGGTGTTCGGCTCCTATGACCCCTATGGTGATTTCAGCGCCGACAAGACTGCCTCCATTGAGGAGCTGTTCTTGCCTTGGGAGGACGTTGACCTCTCGACGCTTCCGCTGGCCGACGCCTATGCGCAGCAGCGTGGCCGTTCGCTTTTGATCACCATAGAGCCATGGACCTGGTCGAAGGATTGGCGCATCACCCCGCCCGAATTGCGCGACGGCATTTTGAGCGGCAAATATGACGCCAACATGCAGGCAATCTGCGGCTTGGTGGGACAGATGAAGAGCCCGGTGACCATTCGCTGGGCGCAGGAAATGGAAGACACCAACGGCCGCTTCACCTGGGCCAACTGGGCCCCCAAGGACTGGATCGCCGCCTACCAGCGCGAAGTCGATGTCTGCCGCAAGGTCGCTCCCGCAGCCAAATACATGTGGTCGCCAAAGGGCGCGGAAGGCTTGGAAAAGTACTATCCCGGAGACAATTACGTCGATGTGATCGGATTGTCGGTGTTCGGCCTCCAGAAGAAGGACAATGATGAGACCGGTCGGGACCGTAACTTCGCAGAGACGCTCAAGCCCGGCTATGATCGCGTCGCGGGTTTCAACAAGCCGATCGTGGTGGCGGAACTCGGCTATGTCGGAAAACAGGACTATGTCTCGAAGTGGCAAGAGGATTCGCGCAAGTCCTATGCGGAGTTTCCGGCGCTGACTTCGGTCGTCTACTTCAACCAGAAGGAAGTGTGGCCGTGGCTGGGTGGCTATGGTCTGCCCGACTGGAGGGTGACCCAGCACGTCCTGCCTTAGGCGCATCGTGCCATCCCGACGCGATCGGGATGGATCTCCAATTTCCTTGTTTGACGGTGACCCATCCCGAACCGGCGGTTCGGGATGATGGTTGAGGCGTGGCGTAAATCAGTCTGTGGAGAAGTTTCGTGAAACGAGTGGTGGAAAATTGTCTCGGAGCGGCATTCGCCTGCTCCGTTCTTGTTCTTGCCTTCCAGGTTCCTGCGACAGCCAAAACGGCGACGAAAATCGCCGAGCAGGCGCAAAAGGCGGCCGTGGTTCCTGACGAAGGCGTCTACCAGATCTATCAAAACCATTCCTGGCTGTGGGGCAAGAAGGGCGCCGGGTTCTTTGCCGTCAAGCAGCGGCAGTTCGACTCCTGGACCAACGACAAAGGCAAGCCGGGCTATGGCGACGGGTTGTGGTTCATCCCCGGCGGCGGCAAGTTGTGCTGGCGCGCACAATGGCACGGTTCCTGGGGCGTGAAGGGCTCGATGACCTGCTTCGAGCATCGCCAGGCTGGCAAGGTGATCTACCAGCGCAAGGCTCCGGATGGCGACTGGTACGTTTTCGAGAGATTGAAATACGGCGACTACGTCACCCGGAAACAGAACCGGGTCAAGGCAAAGCTGTAGACTGTGTCTGCGACAGGCGGCTGGCCTAAAGCGTGTCGCGTCTGAGCGGTTTCAGGCGACCCGCTTTAGGTTTTGTTTTTGCGCATCTCGTTCTCCCAAAACGAAGTCACTTTTGGGCGACATGCACTAGGCCTTGCGCTCCCAGCGGCGGTCTGGCGTCTGCTGCCAGTAGGTGACGGCATGGCCGGCGTCCTTCATCACCTTCCAGTGCCCCCGCGCCGCCTCGACCTGCGCGGCGTCGTGGCCGTCGAACAGGAAGACGGCACGCTCGTAGCCACCAAGATCAGGCGGCACGGCGCCGTCAACGAGGAACCTTATCTTGGCCTGGTTGGGATTGCCGTCGCCGGTGGTTAACAGGATCGGCTGTTCACCGGGATAAGCCTCACGGTCGGTGGCGTGCGCGAGGAACGAATCGTCGCGGAAGGTCCAAAGATGCTGGTCGAGCGCATCGCGGCGTTCCTCGGTGCCGGTCTGCACCACGGCGCGCCAGCCACGGTCGACGCTGCGCTCCAGGAGGCCTGGCAGCGCATCCTCCAGCGTCGATTCGGTCAGGTGGTAGAACAGGACGTCGGCCATCGCTTCAGTCTATAGTGATTGAATCCGCTCACTGCTCATAATTGTCGCGCACCAGCCGGTCGAGCAGCCTGACGCCGAAACCCGAACCCCAGGATTGGTTGATCTCGTTCGACGGCGAGCCCATCGCGGTGCCGGCAATGTCGAGATGCGCCCAAGGCGTGTCCTTGACGAAGCGCTGCAGGAATTGCGCGGCGATAATGGCGCCGCCATAACGGCCGCCGATGTTCTTCATGTCGGCATTCTTGGAATCGATCAGCTTGTCGTATTCGGCGCCGAGTGGCATGCGCCACAGCCGCTCCTGCGTTGCCTGCCCCGCCGCCGTCAGCTTTTCGGACAGTTCGTCATTGTTGGAAAACAGGCCGGCATAGTGCTGGCCGAGCGCGACCATGACGGCGCCGGTCAGCGTTGCCAGATTGACCATGAATTTCGGCTGGAAGCGGTCGTTGCAGTACCACAGCGCATCGGCCAGCACGAGGCGGCCTTCCGCATCGGTGTTGAGCACCTCGATGGTCTGGCCCGACATCGAGGTGACGATGTCGCCGGGGCGCTGAGCATGGCCGTCGACGGCGTTTTCGACCAGGCCGATGACGCCGACGACATTGGCTTTCGCCTTGCGCGCAGCCAGCGCATGCATCAGGCCGGTGACCGCGGCGGCACCACCCATGTCGCCCTTCATGTCCTCCATGCCCGAGGCCGGCTTTATCGAATTGCCGCCGGTGTCAAAGGTGACGCCCTTGCCGACGAAGGCAACCGGGCTGTCCTTTGGCTTGCCGCCGTTCCACTGCATGATCGCCATGCGGGCGCCGCGCGGCGAGCCTTGCGCGACACCAAGCAGCGAGCCCATGCCGAGCTTCTTCATCTCCTTTTCGGCCAGGATCTCGACCTTGACGCCGAGCGCCTCGAGTTCCTTGGCGCGGGCGGCGAACTCGACCGGCCCGAGCACGTTTGCCGGTTCGTTGACGAGGTCACGCGCCAGAAGGACGCCGTCGATCACCGCCTCGGCGTCGGTGAAGGCTTTTTTCGCCGCGGCTGGATCTGCCGTGTGAATGGTCACCTTGACCGGCTTTTTCGGCTCTGCCTTGCCGTCGTCCTTGTCCTTCCTGGTCTTGTACTTGTCGAAGGAATAGCTGCGCAGAAGAATTCCCGCTGCAAGGCTCGCCGCATCCTTGCCACTTGGCGACGCGCCGGCGAGATCGAGCACCACCGCCACATCGGTCGCCTTGCGCAGCGACGCGGCAATGGTGCCGCCAAGCTTCAGCCACGCATAGTCGTCGAGCCCCGACACCTTGCCGGCGCCTATCGCCACCAGCCTGTCAAGCGACGCTTCCTGCGGCGCCAGAACCTCCACCACGCTAGCGAACTTGCCGGTGAACTCGGCCACCGGAAAGGCCCGCTCCAGTGTCTTGCCGGGATCGCAAGCCTTGGCGGCGTCGCTCAGGCCACCCTCATCCGCCAACAGCACGAAGGCTGTGCCCTTCTTGTTCGCCGCGGCCTGGGGTGCGGAAAATTTAGCGAATGCGATCGACGGTCTTTGGCTCATCATGTCCTGCTTTCGGGGAATGCGCGGCTTTTGGGGAAGTGGTTCGAAACGATGCGCGACATTTGGTCGTTTTGCTCCATTTGGCAAGACATTGCCAAATTCGCACCCCATATCACCGATGGAATCGATGGTGATTCTTCGCGGCACGGCCCCGCTTCTTGCCGCAACCTGTTGTTAACCATCGATGTTCTCCCTTTCTTATCCATTCCCGCCGACACTCCGGCCCGCCGGGGCGGGTGACTTGGAACGGGAACCGGATCGACCATCTGTTGGAGCCAGTTGTGCAGGCGCTGCCGGACAGCTACCCTTGTGCGGTGGCATGATGCCGTTCGAGAAAATCGAGAAAAGCCTTCATGAAGGTCGTTGAACGCTACATCATGCGCCGCGCTTTCGTGGTCTTCATGGCCGCGCTTGTCTGGACGCTGGCCATCGTGTGGACGACGCAGGTGCTGGCAAAGATCGACCTGGTCACTGACAGCGGCCAGTCGGCGCTGACCTTCTTCGAGGTCGCCGCCCTCATTCTTCCGTCCATCATCCCGATCGTCGTCCCTTTTGCGCTGGTGGTGGCGGTCGCGCAGACGCTCAGTGCCATGAATTCGGATTCCGAACTCGCCGTCGTCAACGCGGCGGGCGCCTCGCGCTGGACCATCGTGCGGCCGATCATGCTTTTGGCGCTGGCGGCCGCGGTCTTCTCCTTTGCCGTCGACAACGGCATCGATCCCTATGCCCGGCAGAAGAACCGGGCCCTGGTGGCGTCGTCACGCGCGGATCTGTTGTCGCTGATCATCCAGGAAGGAACCTTCCGCAAGATCGAGGACGGGCTGTTCCTGCAGATCGGCGAGCGGCTTCCCGACAATCGGCTGGGCGGCATTTTCGTCGCCGATTCGCGCGAAGAAGGCGTCAACCTCGTCTACTACGCCAAGACCGGCAGCATCGTCGAACGCGGCGGCGAAAAGGTGCTGATGATGAATGACGGCGTCATCCATCGCAAAACGCTGACTGGCGATCTCTCCGTCATACGCTTCACCTCCTATGCCTTCGACATGTCGGCCTTCATGGCGGCTGCTTCGGCGGTGACGCTCCTGCCGAAAGACCAGACGACCCAGTACCTGCTCAACCCGAGCGCCAACGACAAGAATTATCAGCAGAACCCCTCCGAATATCAAGCCGAGGTCAACCAGCGGTTTTCGGAATGGACGTATTCCATGGTCTTCGCGCTCATCGCGCTGGCGGTCGCCGGAGACGCGCGCTCGCACCGCGAGGCACGCGTCAATCCGCTGATCACGGCCATCGGGATATCGCTGTTCGTGCGTTGGCTGGGCTTTTTTGCCGCCAGCAAAGCCGATGAGATCCCGCAATATGCCTATATGGTCTATGGCGTGCCGATCGTGGCTTCCGCGGTGGCGATCTGGTTCATCGTCTCCAACCGGACCATGGAACTGCCGGTGGCCTGGGCCGACTGGATGACAAATTTCGCCACGCGCACCGGTGACAGCTGGAACGCTCTCAAACTGCGTTTGTCCAGACGCGGCACTTCAGGGCAAGGGGTCAGCTGATGGGCTGGACGCTGGGCCGCTATTTCTTCTTCCGCTATGTGACGATCACCATCTGGTTCTTCATCGGCCTCCTGGCGCTGGTGTTCCTGATCGATTTCACCGAACTCTCCGGCCGCACCACCGGCCTGCCCGGCTTCACCTACGGAACGGCAGTGGCCATTTCGGGGCTCCGAATGCCGATGATCATGCTGCAGACGGTGCCGTTTGTCGGTCTGTTCTCGGCGATGGCGACGCTGGTGTCGCTCAACCGGCGCTACGAACTGGTCATCGCGCGTTCCGCGGGCGTTTCCGCCTGGCAGTTCCTGTTGCCATGCTGCATCGGAGCCTTGCTGTTCGGCGTCTTGTCGGTTGGCGTCATCAATCCGCTCGCCGCGCACGCATTCTCCTGGTCCGAGCAGATCGAAACCCAGCTGCGTTCCGGCAAATCGAACACGGTTTCAGCCGATGCCGCGCCCTGGATTCGGCAGAAAACCAGTTCGGGGGACACCATCATCGGTGCGCGGGCCATCCTGAATCAGGGCCTGGAGATGGCCGATGTCGTCTTTTTCATTCTCGACCCGCAAGGCAACATCGTCGAGCGCAAGGACGCCGCGCGCGCCTTCCTGCGCGACGGCTATTGGGAATTGCAGAACGTCAAGACATTCCAGAACGGCACGATCCAGGCATCGACAACCGATCGCGTGCCGACCAATCTGAAGCCTGAATTCGTGCAAGAGCGGCTGGCGCGCCCCGAAACCATCCCTTTCTATGATCTGCCGGGAAAGATCGAGGTTGCCCGCTCCTTCGGCCTCAAGGCAAATGCCTTTGCCATGCAGTTTGATTCGCTGGTGGCGTTGCCGTTCCTTCTCGTCGCCATGACGCTGATTGCGGCAACGGTTTCAATGCGATTTGCTAGGATGGGGCAGTCGGCAACGATGATTCTGGGTGGCATCATCGCCGGCTTTCTGCTTTATGTCGTTTCGGTGCTGGTGAAGGCATTCGGCGTGGCGGGATTCGTGCCGACTGTCGTAGCCGCATGGGTGCCGGTCGTAGTGGCTATGTTCTTCGGGGTGACTTTCCTGCTATACAAGGAAGACGGCTAGTGAGGGAGGCGTTTTTGCCCAGCAACAGGCAGGCCCGTTTGGCGCGCCTCTATGCGGCGACCGCCTTGGCGTGCGTGCTTGCATGCGTCGTCCCGATGCCGGCGTTCGCGCAGGATGTCGGTGACATGGCGACATCGGTTCCGTCAGGCTCGCAGATGCTGCTGGCGGCCGATACGCTGGTCTACAACAACGACAATCAGACGGTGACCGCCGTCGGTGGCGTGCAGATCGACTATGGTGGCAATCGCCTTGTCGCCCAGCGGGTCGAATACAACCGCAACACCAAGCGGATGGTTGCGAGCGGCAATGTCGAAGTCGTCAACAGCGACGGCACCAAGATCAATTCGGAACATATCGACATCACCGATGACTTCGCCGACGGCTTCGTCAACGCATTGCGTGTCGAAACCATCGACAAGGCCTATTTCGCCGCCGAAAGCGCCGAGCGCATGGGCGGCGTCCTGACCACGTTCCACAATGGCGTCTACACCGCCTGCGAACCGTGCGAGGACAAGCCCGACAAAGCGCCGACCTGGCGCGTCAAGGCCAGGAAGATCATCTGGAACGGCGAGAAGAAGACGGTTCGCTTCGAGAATGCGAATTTCGAGTTCTTCGGTTTCCCGCTCGCCTATCTGCCTGCATTCGAGATTGCCGACCCGACGGTGAAGCGCAAGAGCGGCTTCCTGATCCCCAGCATCGTCTACAAGAGCGATCTCGGTGTCGGCGTAAAAATTCCCTATTATTTCGCATTGTCACCGACCTACGACCTGACCGTCACCGGCTCCGGCTACACCAAGCAGGGCTTCCTCGGTGAGGCCGAATGGCGCCAGCGCTTCAACAATGGCCAGTACAGTTTGAAGATCGCCGGAATCCATCAGCAGGATCCCGATGCCTTCCTCGACACGACTGCCTTCCCCAGCACCGCTGGCCACAATGTCGATTCGGGCGCAGCGGGCGATCCCAACAAATTCCGTGGCATGATGGGCACGCAGGGCCAGTTCGCCATCAATCCGCGCTGGAATTTCGGCTGGGATGTGCTGCTGCAGACCGACAAGAACTTCTCGAACACCTATAACATCGACAAGTACAATGGCAGCGTCCACCAGTCGTCGGTCTATTTGACAGGTCTCAACGGCCGCAACTATTTCGACCTGCGCGCCATGCACTTCGAAGTGCAGGAAGATACACCCAACGACAACATTTCTGCGCGAAGCGGACAGCAGCCCTGGGTGCTGCCGTCGCTCGACTACGCCTATATTCCCGACGTATCGGTGGCTGGCGGCCAGCTGTCGCTCAATGTCAACTCGCGGGTTATCAGCCGCGACGATCTCGACCAGACCTACTTCACCCCTTACGTACCTGGTTCAGGCACGCAGCGTGTCCGTGGCATCGAAGGCGAATCGGGCCGCCTCACCGCCGAGGCCGAGTGGAAGCGGAGCTTCGTCACCGATGGCGGGCTGGTGCTGACGCCGTTGCTGGCACTGCAGGGCGATGTGGACTACCTGAACGCATCGTCGGCTTCGCTCGCCGCCATCAACCAGATGGCAACGAATTTGGGCGAGCAGGACGATATGCGCTCGTCATTTGCCCGCTACATGGCGACCGCAGGCCTCGAGATGCGTTGGCCGGTGCTGTTTTCCATGGCGAGCGGGTCCAGCCATGTGATCGAGCCGATGGCGCAGGTCTTCATGCGCCCGAACGAGCAGTATGTCGGCGGTCTGGCCGTTCCCAACGAAGACGCCCAAAGCATGGTGTTCGACGCGACCACCTTGTTCGAACGCGACAAGTTCTCCGGCTACGACCGCGTCGAAGGCGGTTCGCGCGCCAATGTCGGCTTCCGCTATTCCGGCTCGTACAACAATGGCTGGGGCACCAATGCCATTTTCGGCCAATCCTATCAGATCGGCGGCGAGAATTCCTTCGCGGCTCCGGATCTGGTCAATGTTGGCGCCTATTCAGGTCTCGACACGACCAAGTCCGACTATGTCGGCCTGTTCGGCATCAACAGCCCCAACGGCTTCGCGGCCTCGGTCAGCGGCCGTTTTGACGAACAGAGCTTTGAGATCCGCCGCGCCGAGGTGAAGGCCGCCTATTCCGGCCTGCCGGTGTCGCTGAGCGCCAAATACGCCTTCATCCAGGCCCAGCCGCTCTACGGTTTCACGACCGACCGCCACGAAGTCACGCTCGGTGCATCGACGCATCTCGCTGAGAACTGGCGCGTCTTCGGCACCGGAACCTACGACCTGCAGGAAAGCCTGTTGGTCAGGGACGGCGTCGGCTTCGCCTACAATGATTCCTGCTTCACCTATTTGATGACCTACTCGCAGTCGCGTGACCTGAACACCAGGGAGGTGTCGCAGACCATCGGCTTCAATCTGTCGTTCCGCACCCTCGGCGATTTCGGCTCGTCGAGCAGTGGCGTCGACACGATCCAGTAACAATCGGCGACATCGTTTCGCCGCATAGGGCTGGCACGGGTTTCGCGCACCTGAAAAGATAAAAATTGGGCGGAGCCGGGATAGAATTGGGATGCCAACGATGAGGAAATACCTCTTTTCAGCAGGTTTCGCGTTGCTTGTGGCGGCGACGTGCGTGTCGATCACCGTGATGACGCCACCGGCTTTCGCCAGCGAGATCAAATACGTCGTCAACGACATTCCGGTCACCACCGGCGACATCGCCCATCGCGCCGCCTTCCTGAAGCTGCAGCGCAAGAAGGGTGACGCCGGCCAGGAAATGATCGACCAGACGCTGCGCATGGCCGAGGCCAAGCGGCTTGGCATCCGCATCAGCGACGCTCAGGTCGAAGCGGCGTATCAGCGCTTTGCGTCAAGCAACAAGATGCAGCTCAGCCAGCTCGACGGCGTCATGGAGAAGTCGGGCGTCACCAAGGGCCACTTCAAGGAATTCATCCGCGCCCAGATGGCCTGGAACCAGGCCTTGAGCGCGCGCTACCGTTCCGGCGACGGTACCGGTGCCGTCAGCGAACAGGATCTTGTCAGGAAGATGCTCGAAAAAGGCGGATCCAAGCCGAGCGCCACCGAGTACATGCTGCAGCAGGTCATCTTCGTGGTGCCGGCGGCAGAACGCAGCGCGACGCTGGGCAAACGCAAGCGCGAGGCCGACGCCATGCGCGCCCGCTTCAGCGGCTGCAACACGACGCGCGAATTCGCCAAGGGCCTGATCGACGTCACCGTTCGCGATCTGGGCCGGGTGCTGGCGCCGCAACTGCCGCCGGACTGGGCTGAGCAGATCAAGGCTACCAAGGTCGGCGGCGCCACCGTCACGCGCGAAACCGAACGCGGCGTCGAATTCATCGGCATCTGCTCGTCGCGCGAAGTGTCCGACGACAAGGTCGCGCAGATGGTGTTCCAGGGCGAAAGCTCCGGTGACAAGAACGCCGACGAACTCAGCAAGAAATATGTCGACGAGCTGAAGGCGAAAGCCCGCATCGTCAAGCGCTGACGTGGGCAGCACCGTGGCTGTGCTCGCGCTGAGCGCCGGCGATCCGTCCGGCATCGGGCCGGAGATCGCCATCGCTGCCTTCATGGCGCGCGAGGCTGCCGCCCTGCCTCCCTTCTATCTGCTCGCCGATCCGGCGCTGATCGCCTCCCGGGCGCGTCTCCTCGGCATTTCGCTGCCGGTCGTCGAAACGACATCGGCGCAAGCGGCGCAAGTCTTTGCCCGCGCCTTGCCGATCGTTCCACTGACCACCCGCTGCATCGACAGCCCTGGCCGACCCGACCCGGCCAATGCGGCCGCCACCATCGAAGCCATCGACCGCGCCGTCGCCGACTGCCTCACCGGCGAAGCCTCGGCCGTCGTCACCTGCCCTATCGCCAAGAAGCCGCTCTACGATGCCGGCTTTCGCTTTCCCGGCCACACAGAGTATCTGGCACATCTGGCGGCCCGGCACAGCGGCGTCCAAGCGATGCCGGTGATGATGCTGGCAGGCCCCGACCTGCGCACCGTTCCCGTCACCATCCACATCGCGCTGGCCGAGGTGCCGAAGGCACTGACCACCGAACTGATCGTCGCCACTGCGCGCATCACCGCCGCCGACCTCATCGGCCGCTTCGGCATCGCCCGGCCGAGGCTCGCCGTTGCCGGGCTCAATCCGCATGCCGGTGAAGGCGGCGCCATGGGCCTCGAGGACGAGCGGATCGTGCGCCCGGCGGTCGACATCCTGCGTGCCGAAGGGATCGACGCTTTCGGTCCGCTGCCGGCCGACACGTTGTTCCACGCCCGGGCACGGGCGGGCTACGACGCAGCCCTTTGCATGTATCACGACCAGGCACTGATCCCGGCCAAGGCGCTGGCCTTCGACGAGGCGGTCAATGTCACGCTCGGCCTGCCCTTCATCCGCACCTCGCCCGACCACGGCACCGCCTTCGATATCGCCGGCAAGGGCGTGGCGCGGCCCGACAGCCTGATCGCAGCATTGAAGCTTGCCCGACGGCTGGCCGACACAAACACGAAGGCAGTTGCCGCATGAGACCGCAGGCATGAGCATCGACGGGCTGCCGCCGCTGCGCGAAGTGATCGAGCGTCATGGCCTGCAGGCAAAGAAGGCGCTCGGCCAGAATTTCCTGCTCGACCTGAACCTCACCGGCAAGATCGCCCGCACCGCCGGCGACTTGTCCGATGCAACCGTGATCGAGGTCGGTCCCGGTCCCGGCGGGCTGACCCGCGCCTTGCTCTCCAACGGGGCGCGTCACGTCATCGCCATCGAGCGTGACGAACGCTGCCTGGCTGCCCTTGCCGAAGTGTCCGATCATTATCCCGGCCGACTGGAGGTTGTGTCCGGCGATGCGCTGAAGACGGATTTCGCGGCACTTGCCAGTCGAGCGGCCGGGGACGGCGGCCCGGTAAAGATCGTGGCCAACCTGCCCTACAACATCGGCACGGAGTTGCTGGTGCGCTGGTTGACGGTCAGCGATTGGCCGCCCTTCTACACCTCGATGACTTTGATGTTCCAGCGCGAGGTAGCCGAGCGCATCGTCGCGCCCGCCGGCAGCGACAGCTATGGCCGGCTGGGGGTTCTTGCCGGCTGGCGGACGGAGGCGAGGATCGCCTTCGACGTACCGCCACAGGCATTCACGCCGCCGCCAAAGGTCACCTCCTCGGTGGTGCATCTGGTGCCGCGCCTGACCCCTCTGCCCGCCGAGGTGAAAAAACTCGGCCGCGTCACCGAAGCCGCCTTCGGCCAACGTCGCAAGATGCTGCGGCAAAGCGTGAAGAGCCTCGGCGGCGAGGCCCTGCTCGAACGCGCCGGCATCGATCCGACGCGCCGCGCCGAGACGCTCAGCGTCGAGGAATTCGTGCGGCTGACCAATGCGGCATGAGGGCTGACATGCAGGAACTTGGGGTGGTGCCTCGACTTTTCCCGCTTGTTGTGGCGGGGCAAAAGACGTCCACCATACGCTGGCGCGAAACGACGATCGTGCCGGGTTACATGCGCTATGTCTGCGATGGTGACGCCACGTCGACAGCCATTGTGTGGGTTACGCGCTGTACGGAGATGCCGTTGTCGAAAGCTGCCGCCTTTGTCGGGCGGCAAAGCGAGTGGCCAAAGGATGTCATGCTGTCCGGAATGCGAGAGCACTATCCTGAGATCGAATGGACCGACATCGTGCAGATCGTCGAACATCTGACACCGGCCGATAGCATGCCTCTATCCAACTACCCGGCTGCCACACCGTAGCCGGTTCAGCCAGTCTTCTCGTCCAACAGTCCCGAGACGAAATCGAACAGGCCTGGCCGACGATCACGTCTTAGCCGCTCGGCGACGACGATGCCGCGCACTTCGGCGAAGGCGCGGTCGAGGTCGTCATTGACGATGACGAAATCATATTCCTTCCAGTGCTCGATCTCGTTGCGGGCGTTTTTCAACCGCGTTTCGATCACCGCTTCCTGGTCTTCGGCGCGGCGCTTCAGCCGCGCCTTCAATTCCTTCATCGACGGCGGCAGGATGAAGATCGAGACGATGTCGGCGCGCATCTTCTCCTTGAGCTGCTGGGCACCTTGCCAGTCGATGTCGAACAGCATGTCGCGCCCTTCAGACAGCGCCAGTTCGGCCGGTTCGCGCGGGGTCGCATAGAAATTGCCGTGCACCTCGGCCCATTCCAGCAGCGCGTCGGAATCGCGCAGCCGCTCGAACTCGCGCATCGTCCTAAAATGGTAGTGGACGCCCTCGATCTCGCTGCCGCGGCGCGGTCTGGTGGTGACCGAGACCGACAGTTCGAGGCTGGAATCGCTTTCCAGAAGATTGCGCGCGATCGTCGACTTGCCGGCGCCAGATGGCGACGACAGGACGAGCATCAGGCCCCGGCGGCGAATGCGGGACCCCAAATCCTTGGCAACCATCGGCTACTCCAGATTCTGGATCTGTTCACGAAACTGGTCGACCACCGCCTTCAGTTCCAGCCCGATCGCGGTGACGGCGGCGGCATTCGACTTCGAACACAGCGTATTCGATTCGCGGTTAAATTCCTGTGCCAGAAAATCGAGCTTGCGGCCGACCGCGCCGCCGCCCTCCAGCAATGCCCGACCGGATGCGACATGCGTTTTCAGCCGGTCGATCTCTTCGCGAATATCGGCTTTGGTGGCCAGGAACGCCGCCTCCATGTGCAGCCGGGTCGCGTCCAGATTGGCGGAAGCGTCCATCAAAAGCCTGACCTGCTCGGCGATGCGCTCGCGGATCGCCACCGTCTCGCGTGACGGATCCGCCTCGGCCCGCAGCGTCAGCGCCTCGATTGTGTCGATATGACCCGACAACAGCAAAGCCAGCGCGGCACCCTCGCTTTGTCGTGCCTGTTCAAGCCCTTTCAGGGCCACATCGAGCGCGGCCATGATCGCGGCATCGAGCGCGGCCCTCGCCTCTTCGGTTTCGACAGTTTCGGGAATGTCGAGTACGCCGCGCAGCGACAGCAACCCGTCTGATGTCGCGGGTGCAGCGCCGAATTGCTCCTGCAGCCGCTTGGCGAGCCCAGCCAAGTCCTTCAGGAAGGCTTCGTTGACGACCGGCTGCGCCTGCGCGCCGGCGGCACGGCCGATGGTCAGCGTCGCCTGGAAGTTGCCGCGCGCAAAACGCTTCTGAAGTAGCTGCCGGACGGCTGGTTCCAGCCGCTCGAAGCCTTGCGGCAGTCGCAGCCGGACCTCGACGCTCTTGCCGTTGACGGACTTGACCTCCCAGGCGATCGAGGTGCCCTCATGCTCGGCGACGGCACGTGCAAAACCGGTCATGCTCTGCAAATTCATATCGCCCACACGTCCCTGGTGCACCACCCCGAAACCGGCTTTCCGGAGAGGAGCAAGTGCGGCTTGAAAATGACTGCGCCGCAGGCGCGTCGAAATCGGACGCGCGGCGCTCTTCCAAATGTCAGGGCATCGCCTGGTGAGCAATGCCCTTCCTTATTCTACATTCTACTGGGCAGCGCCCGCGTCACCGCCGCTGTCGTCGCCACCGTCAACCGGCACACTGTCAGCCGGCTTATCGGCATTGCTGTCGCCGGCGCCAGTTGTGTTGGCGGCCTTGGCGGCCTCATCTGCCTGCTTCTTCTGCAAGGCGCGATAGCGGGCGACATTCTCGTTGTGCTCGTCAAGCGTCGCGGCAAAGACGTGCCCGCCGGTGCCATCGGCGACGAAGTAGAGGTCGTCGGTCTTCGACGGGTTGGCCACCGCCTCCAGCGCTGCACGACCCGGATTGGCGATCGGCGTCGGTGGCAAGCCGTTGATCACATAGGTGTTGTAAGGCGTCTGCTTCTGGATGTCCGACTGGTAGATCGGCCGGTCCGCCGGCTTGCCCTTGCCGCCGAACAGCCCGTAGATGATGGTTGGATCGGATTGCAGGCGCATGCCCTTGGCAAGCCGGTTCAGGAAGACGGCGGCAACCCGTGAACGCTCGTCACCCTTTCCCGTTTCCTTCTCGACGATCGAGGCCAGCGTAACGAACTCTTCGATGTTGGCCAGCGGCAGGTCCGGCGCGCGCCGCTGCCAGACATCATCAACCAGCTTCTTTTGATCCGCCAGCAGCTTGTCGACCATCTGCTGGCGCGTCGCGCCGCGCGTGAAGCGCAGGGTGTCGGTGGCGAGACTGCCCTCTGGAGGCGTGGTCGCCGGCATATCGCCGCTCAAGGCAGTCTCGTCAGCGATGCGCTGCAGCGCCTGCTCGACCGTCAGCCCCTCTGGAATGGTCAGCGAATACATCACCGACTTGCCGCTCTTCAAAAGCTCCATGATGTCGCGCATGGAAGCCCTGGGCTTGACCTCGTACTCACCGGCCTTCAGTGCGGAATCATTGCCGAAGGCCCGCACGCCAAGGCGGAATACCCGGGCATCGCTGATCAGTCCGCGGCGTTCGAGCTGGTCGGCGATATCCTGGACGCCGGTGTTCGGCTTGACCAGAAAGGTGTCGCCATTGGCCGAGGGGCCGGGCTCGGTGAATTCCTGCTTGCCGAAATAGACCGCGACGCCAGCCGCCAGAACCATCAGCATCACCGAAGAGATGACGAAGTTCATGAACACGACGACCTGGCTGCGTGATGCACGCGAGCGCTTCGGCGGCGGCGTGCCGGCCTCCGGCCGCAACGCCTCGCTGGCCGTTTTCGGCACGATCGGGCCGGATGTCGCCGGCCGTTGCCCGAATTCTCCGTTGCCTGCCGGATTTGTGTTCATTTCGCCCTACCGTTTGATCGCCCAACGAATCCCCAGCGGCAGAGTAGGGGCGAATATGGCAAAATTGACGGCACGCCAAAGCGTCGCCCGATAGCCTGACGATCAGCCATTGTAGCGCTGGAAGACCAGCGACGCGTTGGTACCACCAAAGCCGAAGGAATTGGACAGCGCCACGTCGATCTGGCGGGCACGCGGCTTGTTCGGCACCAGGTCGATCGCGGTTTCGCGCTCCGGGTTGTCGAGGTTGATGGTCGGCGGCGCGACATTGTCTCTGATGGCAAGGATCGAAAAGATCGCTTCGGCGGCACCGGCCGCCCCGAGCAGATGGCCGATCGACGACTTGGTCGACGACATCGAAATCTTCGACGCGGCATTGCCGACAAGCCGCTCGACAGCGCCGAGCTCAATCGTGTCGGCCATGGTCGAGGTGCCGTGGGCGTTGATGTAGTCAACATCGGCAGGTGTCAGCTTGGCCCGATTCAGTGCGGCCGTCATGCAACGGAAGGCACCATCGCCATCCTCGGCGGGCGCCGTGATGTGATGCGCGTCGCCGGTGAGACCATAACCCGTCACCTCGGCATAGATCTTGGCGCCGCGCGCCTTGGCATGCTCGAGTTCCTCGAGCACGACAACGCCAGCGCCCTCGCCCATGACGAAGCCGTCACGGTCGCGATCATAGGGGCGCGACGCCGTTTGCGGCGAATCATTGCGCTCCGTCGACAGCGCCCGGCACGCGGCGAAGCCGGCGATCGAAAGCCGCGTCACCGGCGCTTCGGCGCCACCGGCGACCATCACGTCGGCATCGCCCCACATGATCAACCGGGCAGCATCGCCAATGGCGTGCGCGCCAGTCGAACAGGCCGTGACGACGGCATGGTTCGGACCTTTCAGCCTGTGCCGGATCGAAACCTGCCCGGAGACGAGATTGATGATCTGGCCCGGGATGAAGAAAGGGCTGATGCGGCGCGGGCCGCGTTCCTTGAGGATCATCGCGTTCTCGGCGATGCCTTCGATGCCGCCAATGCCGGAGCCGATCAGGACGCCGGTGGCGCACTGCTCTTCATGCGTCTTGGGTTCCCAGCCGGAATCCTTCAGCGCCTCGTCTGCGGCGGCAATCCCGTACAGGATAAAGTCGCCGATCTTGCGCAATTCCTTCGGCTCGAGCACGGCCTCGGGATTGAAGGTGGCATTGCTGCCATCGCCACGCGGAATGACGTGGGCGATCTTGCAAGCAAGATCCTCCACCTCGAACTCGGTGATACGCTTGGCAGCGCTGCGGCCGGTCAGAAGTTCCTTCCAGCTGTGCTCAAAGCCCATGCCGAACGGCGACAGCAACCCAAGGCCCGTGACGACGACACGCCTCATCGCAGGTCCTCCCCGGTGATGACTGCAGAAAGCGTCAGGCCGAAGCCTTGTCGATGTACTTCACGGCATCGCCGACAGTCAGGATGGTCTCGGCGGCATCATCGGGGATCTCGACGCCGAATTCTTCTTCGAACGCCATGACGAGTTCGACCGTGTCGAGGCTGTCGGCGCCCAGATCGTCGATGAAGCTCGCCTGCTCCGTCACTTTGTCGGCATCGACGCCAAGGTGCTCGATGACGATCTTCTTGACGCGCTCTGCGGTGTCACTCATTTGGGCATCCTCGTCTTTTGTTTGTCTGTCTTCGTTAGCGGGCAGAATGCCGCTAATCAAGCTGAAAGATGGTCCTGCCGGAAACGCAACGGCTACAGACCGGTTTTTGCCCGAACCGCCGGGTTGCGGGCCGCATTACACGAAAAATAGCTGAGGTCCAAGCCGAAATGGTCTCTTTTCACAGCCCGCCGGACCTTGTTCAGAATTCGCCCTGCCGGATCATATGGTGCGGTTTTCGAGAACCGGAGCGGAGCATACTTGGAGTACGCGAGCACCGGAAGCGCAGACAACCGTAGCAGATGGCCAGCAAGGTGGAATTATCAACAAGGCCCGTCAGATCATCGCCATGCCGCCATTTACATGGATGGTCTGGCCGGTGACGTAGGCGGCTTCGTTGGAGGCGAGATAGGCAACGGCGGACGCGACTTCAGCGCTGGTGCCCATGCGGCGCGTCGGGATCGCCGCCATGATCGCCTCTTTCTGCTTGTCGTTGAGCTTGTCGGTCATCGCCGATTCGATGAAGCCCGGAGCGACGCAGTTGACGGTGATGTTGCGGGTGGCGATCTCCTGCGCCAGCGACTTGGAAAAGCCGATCATGCCGGCCTTGGAGGCGCAGTAATTGGTCTGGCCGGGATTGCCGGTGACGCCGACCACCGAAGTGATGTTGATGATGCGGCCGTGGCGGCGGCGCATCATCGGGTGGGTGAGTTCGCGGGTCAGCCTGAACACGGCGGTCAGGTTGACCTCGAGCACGGTGTCCCAGTCGGCATCCGACATGCGCACAAACAATCCGTCCTTGGTGATGCCGGCATTGTTGACCAGGATGTCGACGCCTTCGAGATCGGCCTCCGCCTTCTGGCCGAGCGCCTTGACGTCGTCACGGTTGGACAGATTGGCCGGAAACAGCTTGACCCGGTCGCCAAGCTCGTTGGCAAGCGCTTCCAGTTTCTCGATGCGGGTGCCATGCAGGCCGACGATCGCGCCTTGCGCATGCAGCACTCTGGCGATCGCCTCGCCGATGCCCCCGGATGCGCCGGTGACGAGAGCCTTGCGGCTAGTCAATTCGAACATTTTTGTCTCCTGATTGAGAAGAGAACACCCTGTTTTACAGGGATGGGATCAAATGACGCTTTATGCAAGCGCTGCCAATGCCGCCTCGACCTCAGCCGCAGAGCCGACCGACGCGGTGGCGATGTCGCGGTTGATGCGCCGCGCCAATCCCGAAAGCACCTTGCCCGCGCCAATTTCGTAAAGCGTGGTGACGCCATTTGCGCCGAACCATTCCACCGTCTCGCGCCAGCGCACGCGGCCGGTTATCTGTTCGACCAGGCGGCGGGCGATCTCGTCCGGATCGCTCGACGGCGCCACAGACACGTTGGAGACGACCGGGACGGCCGGCGCGTTCTTTGTCACACCGGCGAGTGCGTCGCGCATGACGTTCGCGGCCGGCGCCATCAGCGCCGAATGGAAGGGCGCGGATACCTGCAGCATCAGCGCGCGCTTGGCGCCCTTTTCCGTGCACAATTTTGCCGCCAGTTCGACCGCGGCCTTGGCGCCGGAAATGACCAGCTGGCCGCCGCCATTATCGTTGGCGATCTGGCAAACCGCCCCGTTGGCCGAGCTTTTGGCGGCTTCTGTGCAGGCAGCCTCGACATCGGCCTGCTCCAGTCCGATGATCGCCGCCATCGCACCCTCGCCGGCCGGCACCGCCGCCTGCATGGCATTGCCGCGGATGCGCAGCAGCCTGGCGGCATCGGCAACCGAAACGAACCCTGCGGCCGCGAGCGCCGAATACTCGCCCAGCGAATGGCCGGCGACATAGGCGACCTTGCCTTTCAGCGAGAAGCCGCGCGATTCCAGCGCCCGGATCGCGGCCAGCGACACCGCCATCAGCGCCGGCTGCGCGTTGGCGGTCAGCATCAACGTCTCTTCCGGCCCTTCCCAGATCAGCTTCGACAGGTTTTCGCCGAGCGCGTCGTCGACTTCCTGGAAGATCCTGCGCGCCTCGGGAAAGGCGTCGGCGAGATCTTTGCCCATGCCGACTGCCTGGCTGCCTTGTCCAGGAAAGGTGAATGCAACGGCCATGCGAGGACTCCCAAGGGCTGGTTTTGCTTATCTGATAGACGAGTTTTTCTTGCCTGTGACGCAAGGCAGGTCGCCAAGTCAAGCCCAGTTCGACCCCGCCCGGCGGCGGCTTCGTCTGCCGAGTGCCTGTTCCGAAAGGCTTTTTGGCGATCACTCCTGATGAAAACCGCTCACGATTCGTTTGCTGGCTCTTCTTATTTTCGCTACAGGCGCTAGCTTTGCGTGACAATTCTATGACAATCGAGTGACGTGTTTGTCGCTGGGTGGGGAAGTTAAGGTGGCAAAGAGTTACAAACGCGCAGGCAAGGCCGCGCCACAGTTCTTGGAAGACGACCCTTCCACCGGCTATCTGCCGGGCAGGAGATGGCCGGTCGTGCGCTATGGGCTGATCAGCCTGGCGATCGCTGCCATGCTGGTGTTTGCCATCGAACTGATCGTGCGCGGCGACTTTGCTGGCACCGTCTCCTTCTTCCTGCAGCCGCTCAAGCCTGGCTGGACCACCATTGTCGTGTTTGCGCTAATCCTGATCGGCCTCGATGCGGTGCTCGGCCGCAGCCACCAGAGCCTGATGATCGTCGCGCCGCTGACCTTGTCGCTTGCCTTCGTCGGTCACCAGAAGTCGCACTATCTCGGCGATCCGCTCTATCCGACCGATTTCCTCTATGCCCGCCAGACTTTCGCGCTGCTGCCGCTCCTGGTGCGCGACCGGCCGATGACCGCGCTTGCCATGGTCGTCGGCATCGTCGCCGGCCTGTCGCTGCTCGTCTATGGCTGGCGGCTGTGGCGCCGCAAGGTTCCGGTGCTCAGCCGCAAGGGACGCCTTGCCCGGCTGACGCTGGCCGTGCCGCTGCTCGCTTTCTTCGTTTCGATCATGGACTATGCCACCTTCTCCTGGACCAGGGACAGGCTGCAGATCATACCGATCATGTGGGACCAGAAGGAAAATTATGCCTCCAACGGCTTTGCGCTGGCCTTTGCCCTCAACGTGCCGATGGCGCATGTCTCGGCGCCATCAGGCTATTCCGACAAGGCAATCGCGGCGATCAGCAGGACTGATGTGACCGCCTCGGTGCCGGCCGAGAAGCCCGACATCATCATCGTCATGAGCGAGTCCTTCTGGGATCCAACCAAGCTGCCCGGCGTCACCATCACGCCCGATCCGATCCCCAATGTGCGGGCGCTGCGCTCGGGCTCGATGTTCTCGCCGGAATTCGGCGGCATGACCGCCAACATCGAGTTCGAGGCGCTGACCGGCTTTTCCAACGCATTCCTGCCGGCCGGCAGCATCCCCTATCAGCAATATGTGCGCACGCCGACGCCTTCGCTCGCAACCTTCCTCAAGAGCCAGGGTTACCGCGCGCGCGCCATCCATCCCGGCACCAATTGGTTCTGGAACCGTGGCGCAGTCTACGCCGATTTCGGCTTCAACGATTTCAAGTCGGAAGAAACGCTGCCGCCGATGCAGAAGCGCGGGCCGCTGGCATCGGATGCGGCGATGACCGACGAGATCATCAGCGAGGCCGACGCCAGCGACGAACCGGTGTTCTTCTTTGCGGTCAGCCTGCAAAACCACGGTCCCTACGAGCCGAACCGCTATTACAATCCCACCCATACGGTGCAGGCGCCGATCAGCCAGTGGGCGCGCGAATCGCTGCTCAGCTACGCCGAGGGCTCAGCCGATGCCGATCGCGGTCTCGAACGCCTGGTCGAATGGGCGAAGAAACGCTCCCGCCCCACGGTGATCGCTTTCTTCGGCGACCATCTGCCGCCGCTGGGGCCGGTCTATGTCGAAACCGGCTTCCTGAAGGACAATGTCGCGCCGCGCAAGGAAGCCTCGCCCGAGGCCGCCCTCGAACACCACGAGACGCCGCTGGTCATCTGGTCGAACCGCACCGGGCCGGCTGAAGACATGGGCGCCGTCAGCCCGGCCTTCCTGCCCTATCATATCCTGAAGACGGCCGGCATCAGCCATCCCTACTACACCGGATTTCTGGGCAAGATGAGCGAACGTTACCGCGTCGTCGACCGCAACCTGTTGCTGACGCCGGCTGGCGAGGCCACGCCCGATTGGGCGCGGCAGAAAGAGATCGACCCGGCGATCCGCGATTTCCGCCTGTTGCAGTACGACATGATGTTCGGCAAACGCCACGCAGCGCCAGACTTCTTCCCCGAAACGGTTGACAAGGTTGTCGCCGCCCATACGAGTTGAACCGATCGATCTCGTGAGGAGCCGGCCGGTCTCTCTCGGGTCGAGCGTTCAATTCGTCAATTGCAGCTTCGTGAACTTGTTGGCGATCTGCAGGAACACGTTCGGCAGTTTGGTCGGATCGTTGACGGCATAATAGTCGCTCGGGTCTGAGGCGCAGGCGCTGTAAAGCGCGCGGTTGGCGGCGGTGTCGGACTGCAGCACCATGGTGTAGATTTGCACCCCCTCGTCCTTTAACTGCGTACAAACGCTTTTGGTCCAGCCGTCGACATTGCGCGCCGCGGTCGTCTGGTTGTCCGATCCAAAGCGACCACCAGCCAGATAGCCATAAGGTGTGTAGTCGGATTTCGTCGGCTGTTCGCTGGCGCCATAGACGACGTTCTCGCCATCGGTGAGCAACAGCACGATCTTGCTGATGCCCGGCGTCTTCCAAGGCGCGCCATCGGTGTAGGGCGCGGCGGGCGACAGCACCCGCATCCCCCACGATAGGCCCTCGGAGACATTGGTGCCTGAACCGTTCCACTCGGTCATCTCGCCTGCTGCTTTGCGCAGCTTGTCGAAATCGTCGGTCAGCGGGACGACGGGTGTGGGGCAAGCGCGGTTCGGGCCGACGGTGATGCGGGTACCCGTCTCGGTGATGAGCTCGTTGACGGGCGCGATATATTTGGCGATCTTTTCCTTGGCAGGCTTGCCGGGCGTCACCAAATCGCCGACGAGATCACTGACATCGATGCCGAGAGCGTTGCCTTTCTGCTTATCGAGCTTGGTCTTGTCGTAGCCGTCGTCGAGATAGGAATTGTTGTAGTATTTATCTGAATTGCCATAGGAGGCAGACGGGGCCTGGGCAACTTGCGGATCGTCCGGCGCGAAATACGGAACGAACAACGTGTCGGGCCTGGCGGGATCTGGCGGGGTGTCGGAAATGTTGTAGGTGCCCGGTCGCGCCTCGACGCAACCTTTCCATCCGGTACCGTTCCATCCGGGCTCTGTCCATCCGGTCTGCTTGAGCTGCTTGAAAAGCGCCATGTGATTGGGACGCTTACCGTCGATGACCGGGAAATTGATGCCGTTGGTGGACGACTTGCCGTCCATGTCGATCCAGGACGGGTCGAATCCGTCACCGTCGACGTTGACGGCCGTAACGAATGGAACCAGCGAGGCGCGGATCTGGCGTGTCGGTGACCTTGTCGATTCGAGCGTGTCGAGCAATGATTTGGTCGCTGTCCTCAGCGCCGTCATGCGCGCGCCGGCCATGGAGCCGGTGTTGTCGAGCACCAGCACGACTTCGAGCTGGTTGTTCGATTCGACGGCGGAGGCATCGACCACGATGTGCTTGCTGTCGCCGAACAGAAAGGCGAAGTTAAGACTGACGTCAGCGGAGGCAGTCGCCTTTGTCTTGACGAAATTGATGCCCTTGTCGACGGTCAACGTCGCCTGCGCATTGCCGAGTTCACCGTGCCCGACGATATTGGCCTGGAAATAGCGGTTGAAGGCATCATTGCGGGTGATGTCGAGATCGCCAAGATGCGAGGAGGCAAGGTTTGCCCCATCGAGGGCATTCTGCAGATTGCTCTTGGCCCGCATGAGGGTGGAGACATCGGTTGCGAAACCGACAGCCGTCAGGATGACCGGCAAGCCCAGTCCCAGCACGAGCGTGAAATTGCCGCTCGTTGAGCGCCAGAATTTGTCGAAAAGCATCCTTACCCCCGCAAATGCTTGCCGCGCCTTTTGTGCGCGGGCTATACGGCTTCTGCGCCTCTCATGATGAATCGACCGTTGACGGCGGGGGTTCAACTGCGCACAACCTGACAGTGTGGTTAAGGCGCAGTTGCCGGAAACCTCAAAGCCTGGGCCGTTGTTGCTGCTTGATTTTTCCGCCGCATGCGACACAGAGGACGCCGCCCGCCCTTGCGTTGCGGCTGGATTGCTATATAGACGCCCGCAATCTGCCGGTCCTTGCTGGGGGCTGAACGGAGGGCCGGAGGTTTTTTTTCGAAAACCTTCGTGTGATGCCAGAAGTGCTTCCGCCTCCCGTGTCTCCGCTCTCGACCGTCTCGAAATGCTCCTTTCTTCCCCGCCCTTCGGGACCAGCGGGTCAGAGAAGTTGCAGAGGCTTTTGCCGCCGGGAACCGGGAGAGAAACGAAGAAAGGCACTGAACCACTATGGCTCTATACGAACATGTGTTTCTTGCCCGGCAGGACCTCTCGCAGCAGCAGGTCGATGCGCTTGTCGAACAGTACAAGGGCGTCATCTCCGCAAATGGCGGGTCCGTCGGTCGGGTCGAGAACTGGGGACTGAAGTCCCTCACCTACCGGGTCAACAAGAACCGGAAGGCTTACTACACGCTGATGGACCTGAATTGCCCCGCGGCCGCGCTCAACGAGATGGAGCGCCAGATGGGCCTGTCCGAAGACGTGCTGCGTTTCCTGACCATCAAGGTCGAGGCGCATGAGGAAGGCCCGTCGGCCATGATGCAGAAGCGCGAAGAGCGCTCGGAACGCGGCGGCTTCGGCGACCGCGACCGTGGCGATCGTGGCCCGCGCTCGTTCGGCGACCGTGATCGCGGCGATCGTGGCGATCGTCCGCCGCGCTCGTTTGGCGACGCCGGTGCCGATCGTGGTCCGCGCCGTCCGCGCGAAGGCTTTGAAGGGGGTGCAGAATAATGGTCGACATCAACCAGATCCCGACCCGGCGCCCGTTCCATCGCCGCCGCAAGACCTGCCCGTTCTCCGGCGCCAACGCGCCCAAGATCGACTACAAGGACGTGCGTCTGCTGCAGCGCTACATTTCAGAGCGCGGCAAGATCGTGCCGTCGCGCATCACCGCCGTCAGCCAGAAGAAGCAGCGCGAACTCGCCAAGGCGATCAAGCGTGCCCGCTTCCTCGGCCTGCTGCCCTACGTGGTTCGCTAGATCTTTTATGAGCGGGCGGTTCGCCGCCCGCTCTTCTCCCACGGCGACGGGCGCCGCAGGGTTGAGCTTCAAATCCCGGGTTGAGGTCAAAACCTCTAACTGCCGCGACAGGCAGGACAGCGACACCAGCGCCCCAGGCGCTCAAGCTTCCTGACCTGTTCCAGAGACATCCGGCGTCGATCTCATCGATCGATTGGCGCCCAACCAAAGGAACAAGACCATGGAAGTCATTCTTCTCGAACGCGTTTCCCGCCTCGGCCAGATGGGCGATACCGTCAAGGTCAAGGACGGCTTTGCCCGTAACTTCCTGCTGCCGCAGGGCAAGGCGCTGCGCGCCAACGAAGCCAACAAGAAGAAGTTCGAAGGCCAGCGCGCCCAGCTCGAAGCCCGCAACCTCGAGCGCAAGTCGGAAGCGGCCCAAGTCGCCGAAAAGCTTGACGGCAAGAGCTTCATCGCCGTTCGTTCCGCCGGTGAAACCGGGCAGCTTTACGGTTCCGTTTCGACCCGCGACATCGCCGATCTGCTGACGGCAGAAGGTTTCTCGGTCAACCGCAACCAGATCCTGCTCAACCAGCCGATCAAGACTATCGGTGTCACCAATGTGGCGATCGCGCTGCATCCGGAAGTCGAAGTCACGATCACGCTCAACATCGCCCGCACGGCCGACGAAGCCGAGCGCCAGGCCAAGGGCGAGACGCTGACCACCGCCGAAGCCATCTATGGCGACGACATCAACGACAACGCCCGGCCGGAAAACTTCTTCGACCCGAACACCGAGTTCGAGGGCGGCGAAGACAACGCCTGATCATACGTCGCAAGGCGATTGGAGCTGCGCTTCGATCACGATTAGAGCTGCTCTGATCACTTTGCCGACATCCAGCAATACTGGACCAACGCCCGGGCCTCGCGCCCGGGCTTTTTTATGCCAAATGGAACTTTTCGAACCCCTATATATTGTTGCAGACTACAGCGTCGCGCGTCCTTTGGCCGCGCAAATGACGCTGTGGCACTTTGGTTCGGCGCAAGATCCCCGATGAAAATCGATTCCGATTTTCGGGGTCGCGCGCCAAGACAGCCTGTCTGGCCGAGAGGGGACATTTGGTCATGAATATTCTGTTGAAACGCGTTCTCGACCGCCTGGTGCGGACCGGCAATCTCAAGGTAACCGGCCCCAAGGGCGCGACAGTGGTTTTCGGCGACGGCAGCGGCGAACCGGTGCACATGCATATCAAGACCGCGCATGCCGAGCGCGCCATCACCTTCGATCCGATGCTGGCTGTGCCTGAATCCTACATGGACGGCGAACTCGACATTCTCGAAGGTGGCGTGCTGGGCGTGATGCGCATCGCCTTCCAGAACATGGGCAGCGGCGGCATCGACGCCACCTGGTCGAAGGCCATCGAAGGCCTGCGCCACGCCTTCCGCCGCCTGCAGCAGATCAACACCGCCTCGCGCTCGCGCCGCAATGTGCAGCGCCACTACGACCTGTCGGGGGATCTCTACCGGCTCTTCCTCGACGAGGACATGCAGTATTCCTGCGCCTATTTCGAGCAGCCGGACATGACGCTCGACGAAGCGCAGGCCGCCAAGAAGCGCCACATCGCCGCCAAGCTCCGGCTGAAGGCCGGCCAGACGGTGCTCGACATCGGCTCCGGCTGGGGCGGGCTTGGCCTCTATCTCGCCAAGGCGTTCGACGTCGACGTGCAGGGCGTGACGCTGTCGACCGAGCAACATGGCGTCGCCACCGACCGGGCGCACGCGCAAGGGCTGGAAAGCCGCGTGCATTTCGAGCTCAAGGACTACCGCGAACTCAACGAGCGTTTCGACCGCATCGTCTCGGTCGGCATGTTCGAGCATGTCGGCGTCAACCATTACCGCACCTTCTTCGACAAGAGCGCGACGCTGCTCAAGCCGGATGGCGTCATGCTGTTGCACACGATCGGCCGTTCCGGCGTGCCGTGGGCGACCAGCGCCTTCATCCGCAAATACATCTTCCCGGGCGGCTACATCCCTGCGCTCTCGGAAGTCATGCCGGCTATCGAGAAGTCAGGCCTGGTGGTCACCGACGTCGAGATTCTCAGGCTCCACTATGCCGATACGCTGAAGCACTGGGGCCAGCGCTTCGCGGCCAACCGCGACAAGGCCAAGGCGATCTATGACGAGCGCTTCTGCCGCATGTGGGAATTCTACCTGGCTGCCTCGGAAGCCGCCTTCCGCTGGCAGGACCTGGTCATCTTCCAGATCCAGATCACCAAGAAGAACGACACGCTGCCGGTGTCGCGCGACTACATAGCCAAGTGCGAGAAGGCGCTTGAGATGCGCGACATGGGGCATCGTGAAACGGCACCGGTCAAAAAGAGCCCTGCCGCCAAGCCGGCGCGCCGCCGCAAGGTTGCGGACCAGGAATAGGCATTGCCGCTTGCCATTGCCGGCTCCTGCACTGAAAAAGGTCCCGTGATCGTCACGGGACCTTTTTCATGACCTACGTCCTCTATGCCGCTGCCGCCCTGGCTGAGATCGCCGGCTGCTTCTCGTTCTGGGCCTGGTGGCGGCTGGGGAAGTCGCCGCTGTGGCTGCTTCCCGGCCTCGCCTCACTTGCCCTGTTCGGCTTTCTGCTGGCGCTGGTCGGCACGTCAGCCGCCGGCCGCGCCTACGCCGCCTATGGCGGCATCTACATTGCGGCGTCGCTTGGCTGGCTGTGGCTGGTGGAGGACGTGCGCCCCGACCGCTGGGATTTTGCCGGTGCCGCGCTGTGCATTGCCGGCGCTTCGCTGATGCTTCTCGCCCCGCGGGGCGCGTAAGATGGAGTTGCCGGCATCCCTTCGCCAAGGTGTCGAGCGCCTGCTCGAAAACGTTCCTCTGGCGGCACTCAAGCAAGCGGCAAAGACGCTGTCCGACCGCTACCGCGCCGAGCTGCGCGACGGCCGTCTGCACATGGCCGAGGATCTGGCGGTGAAGGCCTATCTGGCGACGCGGCTGCCGGCGACCTATGCCGCGATCCGCGCCAGCCTCGACGCGCTGAGCGACGCAAAGCCCGGCTTTCAACCCAGGAGCCTGCTCGACGTCGGCGCCGGCCCCGGTACGGTGCTTTGGGCCACGACCGATCAGTGGCCCGATCTCGAACAGGCGGTGCTGCTGGAAGCGAGCGCGGCGGTACGCAAGGTCGGCGAGACACTTGCCGGCGACGCAATTGCCGCCCGGACCAGATGGCTGGCGGGTGATGCCACCATCGACCTTGCCGACATCGAGCCGGCCGATCTGGTCACTTGCGCCTATGTGCTGGACGAGATCATTCCGGCATCACTGCCGAAGCTCATCGGCCGGCTCTGGCAACTCACTGGCGACACGCTGCTGATCGTCGAGCCGGGAACGCCCGCCGGCTGGCAGCGCATCCTTGCCGTGCGCCGGCAGCTGATCGAGGCGGGCGCACATGTGCTTGCGCCTTGCCCGCATCACGCGCCCTGCCCGCTCGCCCCGCCCGACTGGTGCCATTTTTCCCGACGCGTCGCCCGCTCGCGCCTGCACAGGCTGGCCAAGGACGCCGACGTGCCGTGGGAAGACGAGAAGTTCATCTATGTCGCAGCGTCCCGAGAGCGGCCCACTTCGCACCAGGCACGGGTTCTTGCGCCGCCGAAATCCGGTTCCGGCAAGGTTCTGCTCAAGCTTTGCCAGGACGACGGTACCGCCGCCGAGCGCTTGTTCACCAAGCGCGACGGCGCCGACTTCAAGCTGGCCCGGCGGTTGGACTGGGGCGACAGGCTGGCTTCCGAATAGGCAGCCGTGGCGTTTCGAACCGCGCCGAAGAAAAATTTCGGAGCGATGTCGAATCCAGGCCGTGCCGTTCGACCATTGGCGTTCTCGGACCTTTCGAGACGCCAAGAGTGTCAAACGACATCAGCCAACAGGAGAAACGCAATGAGCTATATCGCAGGATTTGTCGCCGCGGTGCCCGCCGCCAACAAGGAAGCCTATCGCAGCCATGTCGCCAAGGCGGCATCGGTGCTGAGGGAGTTCGGCACCACCCGCATGGTCGAAGGATGGGGCGACGACGTGCCCGGCGGCAAGGTCACCGACTTCAAGGGAGCCGTGAAGGCAAAGCCGGATGAAGTCATCACCTTTTCGTGGCACGAATATGCGGACAAGGCGGCGGCGGACGCAGCCTATCAGACGATGATGAGCGATCCGCGCATGGCGGAGATCGGCGCGTCCATGCCCTTTGACGGCAAGCGCATGATCATTGGCGGCTTCACGCCGTTCATCGACCTGAACACGACCGGCAAGACCGGCTATATCGATGGCTCGCTGGTACCGGTGCCGGCCGCCAACAAGCAAGCCTACCTTGCCGTGGCGGCGAAGCAGGCCGCGGTGATCAAGGAACATGGCGCAAACCGCGTCGTGGAAGCGTGGGGCGACGATGTTCCCGACGGCGAGGTCACCGACTACCGTGGCGCCGTGAAAGCGACGGGAGACGAGGTTGTCGTCTATGCCTGGGTCGAATGGCCGTCGAAGCAGGTGCGCGACGACGCCTGGAAAAAGGTGATTGCCGATCCGCGCATGTATGCCGACGCCATGCCCTACGACAACCAGCGCCGGGTCCATGGCGGCTTCGCACCGATCCTCGACGCCTGATCCCAAGAACCCTCGTTTCGACAATTCCTGGAAAAGGAGACCCACCATGCGTTATGCCTGTCTCATCTACTACCACCCCAAGACGCTGTTCGGCGGCAGCCCGGAGGCCAATGCCGTGCTTGCCGAATGCGCCGGCTATGACGAAGTGCTCAAGGCCAGCGGCCACTTCGTAACCGCTGAGGCCCTGGTGTTGCCGGAAGAGGCAATGACCGTGCAGGTCCGCGACGGCAAGATGTCGTCTGTCGACGGCCCGTTCATGGAGACCAAAGAAATCCTGGGCGGCATCATCGTCATCGAAGCCCGCGACCTCAACGAAGCGGTGCGGGTGGCGAGCGGCCATCCGCTGGCAACGATCGGCTTCGTCGAAGTCCGCCCGGTCGTCGACTTCAGCCAGCCGCCACCGGTCCTGTGAGCACCGCCGGCCCGCGCGACGCCCTGGAGGCGGCCTACCGCACCGAGGCGCGGCGCGTGCTGGCGACGTTGATCCGCCTGCTCGGCGGGTTCGACGCGGCGGAGGAGGCCTTGCATGAGGCGTTCGCCGCCGCCGCTGAACAATGGCCGCGCCAGGGTGTGCCGGCCAATCCCTATTCCTGGCTGGTCTCGGCCGGCCGCTTCAGGACCATCGACCGCTGGCGCCGGGAAGCGCGGCTGACCGGGGCTCTGCCGGAGCTCACGGCTCTGGCCGAGCCGACACCGGAACCGGCCATGCCGGAAGACATCCAGGACGATGAATTGCGGCTCATTTTCGTCTGCTGCCACCCAGTGCTGACGCCGGACGCACGCATTGCCCTGACCCTGCGCGAAGTCGGTGGTTTGACCACCGAAGAGATCGCCCGCGCCTATCTGACGCCGGCACCGACCATCGCGCAGCGCATCGTGCGGGCCAAGGCGAGGATCCGGGACGATGCGATCCCCTACGAAGTGCCCGACCGCGGCGAACTGCCGGCGCGGCTCGAGAGTGCGCTGCAGGTGATCTACCTGATCTTCAACGAGGGGTACGCGGCAACCGAGGGGCCAAACCTGACGCGGGCCGATCTGTGCGCCGAGGCGATCCGGCTCGGCCGGCTGATGGTCGAGTTGCTCGACCAGCCGGAAGTGCAAGGGCTGCTGGCCCTGATGCTGCTGCACGAGGCGCGGCGCGCAACGCGAGTCGATGCCAGCGGCGACCTCGTGCTGCTGGAAGACCAGGAACGCGCGCTGTGGAACCGTGCGCTGATCGCAGAGGCCGACGGCCTGATCGGCCGGGCGATCGCCTCGCGCCGCATCGGACCGTATATCCTGCAGGCAGCCATTGCTTCCGTCCACGCCGAGGCGGCAGGCACGACTGAGACCGACTGGGCACAGATCGTCGCGCTTTACGATGTGCTCGGCCGCGTCGACCCCTCGCCGGTCGTGGCACTCAACCGCGCCGCGGCCATAGGCATGCGCGACGGCCCGCAGGCCGGACTGGCGGCAATCGAGACGGTCATGGGACAAGGCGGGCTGGACGGCTACCATCTGGCTTATGCCGCACAGGCAGACATGCAGCGCAGGCTTGGCTTGACCGACGCGGCAAAGACCTCCTACCGGCGGGCGCTTGAGCTGACCCGGCAACCGGCGGAACGCCGGTTCATCGAGGGGCGCCTCAATCAGCTTTGAACGGAGTGGCTGCACAGGAAACCAGTGCTTGTTTTCCTGTTTTGTTCTCCCTATAGACGCGCTACATTCGTTCTTTCGATTCGAGTCAATTGTGATTCTTTCCACTGAAAAATCTTGGCTGTGAATCGCGGGTATCAAAGCTCATTGGACAGGCACTGGTGCAGATAAGTCAGCATGGACTTGTCACGTTCTGATATCGAGAAGCCGGGATCGAAATCGGGGACATCATGGCAGAAGCAGCGCGAAAATTCGGCGTGGCGGAAACACCGCTTTATCGTGAAGCGCCAAACAATATCGAGGCCGAGCAGGCGCTGCTCGGCGCCATCCTCGTCAACAACGATGCCTTCTACCGCGTCTCGGACTTCCTCAAGGCCAGCCATTTCTATGAGCCGCTGCACCGCAAGATCTTTGAGGTGGCGTCCGAGTTCATCCGCATGGGCAAGGTCGCGACGCCGATCACGCTGAAAACCTTCCTGCCGGCCGACGAGAAGGTCGGCGACATGACGATGGCGCAATATGTCGTGCGGCTGGCGGTCGAGGCCGTGACCGTCGTCAACGCCACCGATTATGGCCGCGCCATCTATGATCTCGCCACGCGCCGGGCGCTGATCACCGTCGGCGAGGACATGGTCAACATCGCCTATGACGCGCCGGTCGACATGGCGCCCGGCGAGCAGATCGAGGATGCCGAGCGGCGGCTATTCGAGCTGGCCGAAAACGGCCGTTACGATGGCGGTTTCGAAAGTTTTTCCGATGCGTTGAAGAACGCCGTCGACATGGCCAGCGCGGCCTATATGCGCGATGGCCACCTGTCCGGCATTGCCACCGGCCTGCGCGATCTCGACCACCGCATGGGCGGCCTGCAGCCATCGGATTTGATCATCATTGCCGGCCGCCCGGGCATGGGCAAGACCTCGCTGGCCACCAACATCGCCTACAACATCGCGGCCGCCTATGAGCCTGCCCAGCAGGCCGACGGCTCCGTCAAGGCGGCCAATGGCGGCGTCGTCGGCTTCTTCTCACTCGAAATGTCGTCGGAGCAGTTGGCCACCCGCATCATCTCCGAGCAGACCGAGATCCCGTCATCGAAAATCAGGCGCGGCGACCTGACCGAAGCCGATTTCGGCAAGCTCGTCGCGTATACGCAGGAGAATCACAAGCGCCCTCTCTATATTGACCAGACGGGCGGTATTTCTATCGCCCAGCTTGCGGCGCGCGCCCGCCGCCTCAAGCGCCAGCGCGGGCTGGATCTGATGGTCATCGACTATATCCAGCTGATGCAGGGTTCGTCGGCGAAGGCATCGCAGAACCGCGTCCAGGAAATCACCGAGATCACCACCGGATTGAAGGCGCTGGGCAAGGAGCTTGGCGTGCCGATCATCGCCCTCTCACAGCTCTCGCGTCAGGTCGAAAGCCGCGACGACAAGCATCCGCAACTGTCCGACTTGCGCGAATCGGGCTCGATCGAGCAGGACGCCGACGTGGTGCTGTTCGTGTACCGCGAGGAATATTACATCAAGAACAAGGAGCCGGAGAAAGGCACGCCGGAGCACCTCGCCTGGGAAACGAAGATGGTCGAGGTCCAGGGCAAGGCCGAAGTGATCATCGCCAAGCAGCGCCATGGCCCGACCGGCACCGTCAGCCTTGCCTTCCAGGGCGAGTTCACCCGCTTCTCCGACCTTGCCGAGGAGCATCACCTGCCGGAAAGGTTCGAGTAGCTTTTTGACCTACCCCAGCCCACTTCGCCCAGGCCATTTTCAAGCGGCATCCCTCTGATGGCCAAGTCGCGTGTTCAGTTCATCTGCCAGAGTTGCGGATCGGTGCATCAGCGCTGGGCCGGCAAATGCGATGCCTGCGGCGAGTGGAACACGCTGGTCGAGGAAGGCACGTCGGGCGGCATCGGCTCGGGTCCGGCCAACACGCGCAACGCCCGCAAGGGCCGCGCGGTGGTGCTGACCACGCTGTCCGGCGACATCGAGGACGCGCCGCGCATCATCTCGGGCATCGGCGAGCTCGATCGCGCCACCGGCGGTGGTTTCGTGCGCGGCTCGGCGCTCCTGGTCGGCGGCGATCCCGGCATCGGCAAATCAACGCTGCTCACCCAGGCGGCCGCCGCACTGGCGTCAAAAGGCCACCGCATCGTCTATGTCTCGGGCGAAGAGGCGGTCGCGCAGATCAGGCTGCGGGCGCAGCGGCTTGGCGTCGCCTCCTCTCCAGTGGAACTTGCCGCCGAGACCAATGTCGAAGACATCCTCGCCACGATTGCCGACGGCAAGCGGCCTGACCTCGTCATCCTGGATTCGATCCAGACGCTGTGGACCGACCTTGCCGATTCGGCGCCGGGCACCGTCACCCAGGTGCGTGCCGCCGCGCAGGCGATGATCCGCTACGCGAAATCCACAGGGGCGGCGATCGTGCTGGTCGGCCATGTCACCAAGGAAGGCCAGATCGCAGGGCCGCGTGTCGTCGAGCACATGGTCGACGCCGTGCTCTACTTCGAAGGTGAAGGCGGGCATCATTACCGTATCCTGCGCACGGTGAAGAACCGTTTTGGACCGACCGACGAGATCGGCGTCTTCGAAATGTCGGACAAGGGCCTGCGCGAGGTCGCCAACCCGTCCGAGCTTTTCCTTGGCGAACGCCATGCCAAATCGCCCGGTGCTGCGGTTTTCGCCGGCATGGAGGGCACAAGGCCGGTGCTGGTCGAGATCCAGGCGCTGGTCGCGCCCTCCTCGCTCGGCACGCCACGCCGCGCCGTCGTTGGCTGGGACGGCGCCCGGCTGTCGATGATCCTGGCGGTTCTCGAAGCCCATTGCGGGGTCCGCTTCGGCAGCCACGATGTCTATCTCAACGTCGCTGGCGGCTACCGCATCTCCGAGCCCGCGGCGGATCTCGCGGTAGCGGCTGCCCTGGTTTCCTCGCTCACCGGTCTTGCCCTTCCCGCCGATTGCGTCTATTTCGGCGAAATCAGCCTTTCGGGCGCCGTGAGGCCGGTTGCGCATGCGCAACAGCGCCTCAAGGAAGCCGAAAAGCTGGGTTTTGGAAGCGCGGTTCTGCCCTCGGGCAGCGGGGAATTGGCCGGGGGGATCGGGGCCGGTTCTTTCCAGCCGACCGAGCTTGCCGACCTCGTGGCACGCATAGCCGGCTCACGCCGAAGCCGCGTGGACGTAGAAGACTAGAGCATCGGACCCAAGGGCGGGAACCGGTTTTGGGAAAACCCGATGCTCTGCGCTATAATGCGGCTCATGGAGTGGGGCGAAAGACATGCCGATTACGCTGCTTGACGGAATTCTCGTCGGCTTCACTCTGGTCTCGGCGATGCTCGCCATGGTTCGCGGCTTCTCGCGCGAAATCCTGTCCGTCGTCTCCTGGGCAGCAGCAGCCGCGGCGGCGTTCTTCTTCTACAAGCCGGTCCTGCCTTACCTCAAGCCCTACATCGAGAACGAAAAGATCGCCATGGCGGCCTCCGCCGGCGTCGTCTTCATCATCGCGCTGATCGTCGTCTCGGTCATCACCATGAAGCTCGCCGACTGGATCATCGATTCCCGAATCGGCGCGCTCGACCGTACCCTGGGCTTCCTCTACGGCGCCGCGCGCGGCATCCTGGTCGTTGCCGTCGCACTGCTGTTCTTCAACTGGTTGGCTGGCGCCAAGGCTCCCGCCTGGGTCACGGATGCCAAGTCGCGGCCTTTGCTCGAGCAGATCGGCGCCAAGCTCGAAAGCCTGCTGCCCGAGGATCCGGAAAACGCGATCCTCAAGAAGCTCAACCCGAATCAGCCGGCCGCCGAGACGCCCGCAGCTCCGGACGCCCCGGCAGCGGACGCTCCAGCAGGTGGCGACGATGCCAACACGCCGGCGCCTGACGATGACGCCGCAACACCGCCGGCGGACAACGCGCCGGCCAATCCAGCACCGGCTGCACCGGCAAACTGACGCCGAAAACTGCGTCAGGACCTAACGATGGTGTGAACGGCTGCACGGCGCGCGTTGCTTTCGACGCGAACCCGCATTATATGGCGATTTTAGCGGAGCTTAAGATGGCAGACGCAGACGACGTGCTTTCCGCCGAGGCCGACGACCATTTCCACGACGAATGCGGCGTGTTCGGCATTTTCGGCCGGCAGGATGCCGCGGCCATCGTCACATTGGGCCTGCATGCGCTGCAGCATCGCGGCCAGGAAGCGGCTGGTATCGTTTCCTATGACGGCAGCCAGTTCCACGTCGAACGCCATGTCGGCCTGATCGGCGACACCTTCACCAAGCAGCGCGTCATCGACAGCCTGCAAGGCAACCGCGCCATCGGCCATACGCGCTATGCCACCACTGGCGGCGCCGGCATGCGCAACATCCAGCCTTTCTTCGCCGAGTTGGCCGATGGCGGCTTCGCCGTCGCCCACAACGGCAATCTGACCAACGCCATGACCGTGCAGCGCGCGCTGCAGAAGCAGGGCGCGATCTTCTCCTCCACCTCCGATACCGAGACGCTTTTGCACCTCGTCGCCACCAGCAAGGAGCGCGATTTGAACTCGCGTTTCATCGATGCGGTGCGACAGGTCGAGGGTGCGTTCTCGCTGGTGGCGATGACGGCCAAGAAGATGATCGGCTGCCGCGATCCGCTCGGCATTCGGCCGTTGGTGCTCGGCGATCTCGACGGCGCCTGGATCCTGGCCTCCGAAACCTGCGCGCTCGACATCATCGGTGCGCGTTTCGTGCGCGACCTGAAACCCGGCGAGATGGTCGTCGTCACGTCCAAGGGCATTGAAAGCCTGTTCCCCTTCGAGCCGCAGAAGACCCGCTTCTGCATCTTCGAATATGTCTATTTCGCGCGGCCGGATTCGTCGGTCGAAGGCCGCAACGTCTATGAGGTGCGCAAGCGCATCGGCGCTGAACTTGCGGTCGAAAGCCCGGTCGAGGCCGACATCGTCGTGCCGGTGCCGGATTCGGGCACGCCTGCGGCGATCGGCTTCAGCCAGGCGGCGGGCATTCCCTTCGAGCTCGGCATCATCCGCAACCATTATGTCGGCCGCACCTTCATCCAGCCCGGCGATTCGATCCGCCACATGGGCGTCAAGCTGAAGCACAATGCCAACCGCCGCATGATCGAAGGCAAGCGCGTGGTGCTGGTTGACGACAGCATCGTGCGCGGCACCACCAGCCAGAAGATCGTGCAGATGGTGCGCGACGCCGGCGCCAAGGAAGTGCATATGCGCATCGCCTCGCCGCCGACACGCGCCTCCTGCTTCTACGGCGTCGACACGCCGGAGAAATCGAAGCTTCTGGCATCGCGCATGTCGGTGGAGGAGATGGCCGAGTTCATCCGCGTCGATTCGCTTGGGTTCCTTTCCATCGACGGGCTCTACCGCGCCGTCGGCGAGGCCAGCCGCGACAACGACCAGCCGCAATTCTGCGACGCCTGCTTCACCGGCCAGTACCCGACCCGCCTGCTCGACTTCGAAGGCCACGACAATGTGCGCACGCTGTCGCTGCTGGCGACGAGCGGGACGTAGGATTGCCGGTCTTTCGCCAGAGCGGTTCATCGTTTCACGGAAACGTAGAACCGCTCTATCTCCTTGTTTCGACGCAATTCCGGACGGAAAACCGTCTCACACTTTTTCTGGAATTGCTCCAGCCTTAGCCAGATTTCCGGAATCCATCGCATGACCCTCGACCTTACCGGCCGTGTTGCGGTCGTCACCGGCGCCTCGCGTGGCATCGGCTATTTCATCGCCAAGGAATTGGCTGCCGCCGGGGCGCATGTCATCGCGGTGGCGCGCACTGTCGGCGGCCTGGAAGAGCTCGACGACCAGATCAAGGCAGCTGGCGGCCAAGCGACACTGGTGCCGCTCGACCTCACCGACATGGCCGGCATCGACCGGCTGGGCGGCGCCATCCACGAACGCTGGGGCAAGCTCGACATTCTCGTCGCCAATGCCGGCGTGCTTGGCGTCATCTCGCCGATCGGCCATGTCGAAGCAAAAACCTTCGAGAAGGTGATGACCATCAACGTCACCTCGACCTGGCGGCTGATCCGCTCGGTCGACCCGCTGCTACGGCTTTCGGACGCCGGCCGCGCGATCATCCTGTCTTCCAACGCGGCGCACTCGGCGCGCGCCTTCTGGGCGCCCTATGCGGCATCCAAGGCTGCGGTGGAGACCATGATGCGCTCATGGGCGCATGAGACACAAAGCCTGCCGCTGCGGGTCAACGCCGCCGATCCCGGCGCCACCCGCACCGCCATGCGTGCCCAGGCGGTGCCGGGCGAAGATCCCGAGACGCTGCCGCACCCCTCCGAGATCGCCAAACGCATCGTACCGCTGGCCAGCCCGCAGCTGAAAGAGACCGGATTGATCTTCCAGGCCAAGCACAATCGCTTCGTCGCCTATCGGCAGCCGGAATAGAACTTGAGTCTTTTTTGATGCATGCCGGTTTTCCAAAACCGTTGCACACTTTTGGGCGACATGCGTAGGGATTAAATAGGCCTCCGGAAACGTTTCTTCGACGTAGTCGAAGCCCAAACTGGAGGAACCACCATGCGCAAACTGCTTTTCGCCACCGCCGCTGTCCTGATCACAGCTGTGGGCGCCGCCTATTCGCAAGACGCAACGATGAGCTTCTTCGTCACCAGTGTCGGTTCCGGCAAGGGCGCCGATCTCGGCGGCCTCAAGGGTGCCGACGCGCATTGCGCCTCGCTGGCGGAAGCCGCCGGTGTCACCGGCAAGACCTGGGCTGCCTATCTGTCGACCAGTGACACCGATGCGCGCGACCGCATCGGCAAGGGGCCTTGGGTGAATTCCAAGGGCGTCAAGATCGCCGACGACGTCGCCTCCCTGCACAGCGACGCCAACGGCATCACCAAGCAAACGGCACTGAACGAGAAAGGCGAAGTGGTCAACGGCCGCGGCGACAAGCCAAACCGCCACGACATGCTGACCGGCTCCAAGCCCGACGGCACCAAGATCGCCGACCAGACCTGCGGCGACTGGACGATGAGCGGGGCGGAAGGGGCCCGCGATGATGGGCCATCACGACCGCACCGGCCTCGACGAATCGGCTGCCGCCAAATCCTGGAATTCCTCGCATGCCTCGCGCGGCGGCTGCAGCCAGGAGGCGCTGAAGGGCACCGGAGGCGACGGCCTGTTCTATTGCTTTGCCACCAACTGAGTCGATTGGCTTCAAAAATTGGGGCTGGTACCCCCCGCCACATCACGCGGCTGTGATGTGGCGGTGGAAGGCTGCGCCGCGGTCATGCTTTCGTCATTTCTGTAGAGTTGGTAGGATCGCAGCGACTCCCACAACAAGCGCCCAACTGGCAGAGGAAATCCCCATGGCTACGACCGCAGCAGCGTTGGTCTGGTATCTGGTAATCGCCGGCCCGCAAGGCGGCATGGTCGTGCTGCCCAGCACTTTCGACAAGCGCGAACAGTGCACGGCCGCCATCACCGAATATCAGAAGCAGCCGACACCGGCCGGGTGGTCGGTGCAATGCGTGCCCAGCGCCTCGCCCTTCACCGACGAAGGCGACGCCGAGGAACCATCAGCACAGTAAGCGTCAGCGCCGCGCGCTGACCATCAGCTCCGGCTTCTGGCTGATGGTCTGGAACACCACGCAATAGCGCTCGGTCAACTTCAGCAGCGAGTCTATCCGCTCCTGCGGCTCGTCGGTGTCGAGCTTGAAATTGAGCCGGATGGCGCGAAAGCCGACCGGCGCATCCTTGGCGACACCGAGCGTGCCGCGAAAATCGAGATCACCTTCGGCTTCAACGGTTGCGGCGCCGAGCTTGAACTCGAGCGCCGTCGCCACCGCCTTCAGCGTCACCCCGGCGCAGGCCACCAATGCCTCCAGCAGCATGTCGCCCGAGCAAAGTTCAAGGCCTGAGCCGCCTGTTGCCGGATGCAGTCCGGCGATGGCAAGCGCCCTGCCCGTCTCCACCTTGCAGGCAACCGACTGGTCGTCGATCGAGCCCTTAGCGCGAAGCGTGATCAGGGCCTGCGAAGCATCGTCACGATAGGCCTGCTTCAGCGGCGCCTGCATGGCCTTCAATTCGGTCGCATCCATCGCTGTCCCTTTCATCGACTGTTTCCACCGCCGGCATCAGCCGTCCGATCGAGATTTGCGCCGACCGCCATGGGAAGGCAATGCCGTTCCGCAATACGGGCCAGCCGCTGCCGGTGCTTTGTCCAGCCAGACATCTGCCCGCGAAGGGGAAGAGCGGATGTCATGCCGGCTTTCGCCCATCGCCAACGTCGCCAAGTGGCTTGACCGGAGACGCTGCCAGTTTCCCTCTGCCAGGAGTTGTCCGGCAGGACGAAGGGAGACGTGAAGGAACGCGACAGCGGCAGTTGTACGACCATACAGCCATTTCCTTTGACTTCGATCATCTCGGCCATACCTATGCGGGAGTCGTCCTCGCGGAGCCATCATGCCGGTCAAGCTGAAACTGATCTTCCTTATCCTGCCGATGCTTGCCGCCCTGGTGCAGCCCGTCCTGGCTGAAACGGCGAAGCGGCCGGCGCCCTCGGGCGGCGTGCTATCCCTGCTGCCGCCGCCGCAAACCACCAACCATTCGATCAGCCTCGCCGGGCGCAAGCTGGATTATCAGGCAAAGGCCGCCACCCTGTCGCTGCTTTCCGGCAAGGGCGACGTCACGGCGGAGATCTTCTATGTCGCTTACACGCTGCAGCAACCGGCAAGCGTGGCCAAAGACCCGCAGCGGCCGATCACCTTCGTGTTCAACGGCGGCCCTGGAGCAGCGTCCGCCTATCTGCATATCGGCGCGCTCGGTCCGCGTATTATCGCAACGGGAGCCGACGGCGAATTCCTGCCCTCACCGCAAAGACTCATCGACAATCCGGACAGCTGGCTCGACATGACGGATCTCGTCTTCGTCGATCCGGTCGGAACCGGATATAGCCGCGAGGCACCGGGCCAGGACGCGCACGACTTCTGGGGCGTCAATCAGGATGCCAGCTCGATAGGCGCCTTCATCCGGCTCTATCTGGCGCAGAACGGCCGCACCGGATCGCCGCTGTTCCTCGCCGGCGAAAGCTATGGCGGGTTCCGCGCGGCGCTGCTCGCCAGGACATTGCAGGAAGACATCGGCATCAGTCCGAACGGCATCGTGCTGATCTCGCCGGCGTTGGAGTTCACGCTGGTGCAGCCCGACGAATTCGAGCCGCTGCATTGGGCGCTCGAACTGCCTTCCCTGGCGGCGGTGCGCCTACGCGCCGAAGGCATCAGCGGCGATGCTTTGCGGGAGAAGCTGGCCGAAGTCGAACACTATGCATTGGGCGATTACCTTACGGCGCTCACCAGCGGACTGGAGCAAGGCAAGCAACTGGCCAGCCAACGCGTGGCTGACATCACCGGCCTGCCGCTCGACCTCGTGCAGCGCAACTCCGCCCGCATCCCGACCGGCCTATTCGCAAGGGAGTTCTCCCGTGCCAGCGGCAAAGTGCTCAGCCCATATGACGCCATGATCGGCACGGCCGACATCGCGCCCGAGAGCGCCCGCATCGCCGGCCCGGATCCTGTGCTCGACCGTAGCGTACCGGCGCTGACGTCGGCGTTCGTCGGCTATATCAGCGACGAACTGAATTTCCGCACCGATGTCAGCTATCGGCTGCTCAATGGCGAAATCAGCCACAATTGGGATTACGGGACCAGCGCCTCGCGGCAAGGCTATGCCGGGGTGATGGACGATCTGCAGCGAGCACGCTCGCTGAACCCCTCGCTCGGCGTCGTGATCGTCAACGGCTACACCGACCTGGTCACGCCTTACCTCGCCTCGCGCTACCTGGTGAACCAGATCCCGTCGCTCGCCAATGCCAAGCCTATCCGTCTCGATGTCGTCGAGGGCGGGCACATGATGTATTTCAGATCCGACGGTCGGCGCGCCCTGAAAGAGGCCGCTTCGGAGCTTTACCCGGCGACGCAATAAGCATTGCGACAATGCGGCTCGTCATGGAACCCCTGCCCCAACACAAGCATGGGGCTGGCGTAGCGCTGCACCGACTTTCACCCGTATAGCTTGGTGCCGAGGGAGCTGAATTCCCAGGTCCCTCGTGTCGCTCCTCGCAGCATCACTGCCGCTCCGGCAATTTTGGTCCCACGCGCCTTATGGCCGATATCGCCATTCTCGAAACACGCGAGCGGGTTCTTGCCGGCATCCTGCTGACCGGTGCGGCCTATCTCCTGTTTTCGACGCAGGACGCTTCGATCAAGCTGCTGGTCGTTGGCATGAGCGTCTGGCAGATCATGTTCTTCCGCAGCATCACCATTCTGGGCGCCTGCGCGGCGATCGGCGGGCGACAGCTGTTTGCCGACACGGTGCGCTCGCCGATCGTCCGGCCGATGCTGGTGCGCAGCGCCTTCACGCTTGCCGCCTGGCTCTGCTACTACAACGCCGCGCGCAGCCTGCAACTCGCCGAACTGACCACCGTCTATTATGCGGCGCCGATCATCGTCACCGTGCTTTCGGTGGTGATGCTCGGCGAAAAGGTGCCGATGCTGCGCTGGCTGGCGGTGCTGATCGGCTTTGCCGGCGTGTTCGTCGCTTGCGATCCGACCCATCTCGGCCTGTCCGTGCCGGTGCTGCTGGTGCTGGCGGCCGCCTTTTTGTGGGGCATCGCCATCGTGCTCTTGCGCAGGACCGCCCTTGCCGAGCGCTCGATGATCCAGCTCCTGCTCAACAATTTCTATTTTCTGCTGTTTTCGGCGGTGCCGGCGTTGCTTTGGTGGCGGACACCGGATGGGGCTCAGTTGCTGCTGCTTGCCAGCGTCGGCGCGCTCGGCGGCCTGGCGCAATACCTCCTCTTCGAAGGCATGAAGCGCACACCGGCCTCGGTCCTCGCACCGCTGGAATACACCTCGCTGTTGTGGGCATTCGCGCTTGGGTTTGCGATCTGGGGCGACGTGCCGCGCCGCGAGGTGTTCCTGGGTGCTGCCCTGATCGTCGCCGCCGGACTGTTGATCGTCGGCACCGAGCATTTCCGCAAACGGCTATGATGTGGGTCACCATCATTGCTGACACTACGATGTCAGGACCAAGCGGCGTAGGCTGGCGGCATGACTGACATTGCAGCCGCCATCGACACCGCCGCGGAGCGCACGCTCGGCATCATCCTGGTGTCGTCCTCGGCGGCCGTTTTCGGCCTGACTGGCGTTCTGACAAAGTCGATCCATGCCGACCCATTGACCATCATCTGCTGGCGCGGCTTTGTCGGCGCGATCCTGATCAGTCTGTATGTGCTGTGGCGGCGTCACCGTTCCGGCACGCGCGAAACGCTGCGGCTTGGCTGGCGCGGCTGGCTGCTGGCGGTGGAAGGGGCGCTGGCCAGCATCGCCTTCATCTCGGCGTTCAAGTTCACCTTCGTTGCCAATGTCGCCGTCATCTACGCCACCGCGCCCTTCGTCACGGCACTGCTGGCCTGGGTTCTGACGCGCGAACCGTTCCGACTGCAGACGATGGTCGCCGCTGCCGTGTCGCTGTGCGGCGTGGCGATCATGGTCTGGTCCGGCTTCGGCACCGGCAATCTGTTCGGCGATGGACTGGCACTGCTGATGACCATCGGCAGCGGCCTCTACATGATCATGGTGCGCGCCTTCCGCGACACGCCGGTGGTGTGGGCCGGCGCGGTTTCGGCATTCCTCCTGTTTGTGCTCGGTTGGTTCGTCACCGATCCACTGGCAGTTTCGCCAAGGGATGCCGTTCTGCTCGTCACTTTCGGCGCGTCCTTCGCACTCTCCTCGATCCTGTGGACGGAGGGCGCGCGGCTCATCCCGCCGGCCGAATCCGGGCTGCTCGGCTCGGCGGAAGTGCCATTCGCGATCCTGTTTGCCTTCCTGTTCCTGGGCGAGATTGCACCGGCCGCCAGCATGATCGGTGGCGCCATCGTGTTGTGTGCGGTGTTTGCCCATGCGGGGCGGGACTGGCTGATGGCCCGCTCGCAACGCATGACGTCAAATATTTCTTAAAAAAGTGACACAGTCACGGAACCATCATCGGGGTCAGGCATTGTTGGTGCGACGGGCCATCCCCAAGTCCCCCCAAACCCCTCGGCCCGTCCTACTCCCAAGCCGACCGCAAGGTCGGCTTTTTCTTTGCCACTTGGCGACCGCAAGGTCGGCTTTTTGTTTGGGCATTCAGCCCGACAAGGCAAGGTTGCCGCTGAGCAGGGTTGCCAGATCGGCTGCCGAACCATCGGCACCGGCACACAGCCGGATGGCGAACTCCGCCACAGGAACCGGCGGCAGGCCAAGCTCTCGCGGCGCCTCGACAATGCCGGAATGGGCAAAGCGGGCCGTCCGCAGCGTCAGCGCGACACCGGCGTTCACCGCCGTGCGCAGGCCGGCCAGACTGGCGCTGCCGGCAGCGATGCGGTAGCGGCGGCCGGCCGCGTCGAGCGCGGCCAATGCTGCTTCGCGAAAACCGCAATATGGATCGAGCAGCGCCAGCGGCAATTCCTCCTGCCGCGTGGCCAGCCCCTTTTGTGAGCAGAGCCATATCATCGGCTCGCGCAGCACACCGACCTCGTCCGACGCTGCCGCCTGGCGCATGAGGATTGCCAGATCGAGGCCGCCAGACTGCAGCGCCTGCGCCAGTTCGGCGGAGCGGCCGACCCGCAGTTCGATCCTGACGCGCGGATGACTGACGGCAAAGGCACGCAGCAGGTCCGGCAGGCCGCTGTCGGCAAAATCCTGTGTCGTGCCGATGGCGACGCGCCCGGCAGCGCGGGCGCCCTTCAGCGCCAGCCAGGCCTCGCGATGCGCGGCAAGGATGCGCCTGGCATGGCCGACGAGATCCTCACCCGCCGGCGTCAGGCCGCGCCCCCGCCCTTGCGGCGCCAACAGCGGCTCGCCGACGATTTCCTCCAGCCGCTGCATCTGGGCGGTCACCGCCGAGGGCGAACGGCCGACGCTTGCAGCCGCCTGAGCCAGCGAGCCACTGTCGACGAAAGCGAGGAAGGTCCTGAGCAGATCGGGATCGAGGGTTTCCATAATTCGATTGTATCGAATCTTTGATTGAAAACAATTCGATTTTTTTGACTCAATGATGATGACATAGTCCTTCCAACGGCAATCAGACGCCGCTCAAACCAAGGAGAAGAGAAATGCCTATCATCACCGTCAGCGTCACTGGCAAGCCCGACGCGGCTCTTTCCGCTCGCATCGCCAAGGAGGCCACTGAAATCACCGCGACGCAGTTGCGCAAGGATCCGACGATCACCGCCGTTGCCGTGTCCTATATCGATCCGCAGCACTGGTTCGCCGGCGGCAAGTCACTAGCCGAGCATGGCACCAATACATTCTGGCTTGATATCAAGGTGGTCGACGGCACCAACACCAAGCTTGAGTTGGAAGCCTATCTGAAGGCGATCTTCTACGCCTTCAGCCGCCTGCTGGATGGCGTGCACGAGGAAAGCTACGCCTTCGTGCATGAAGTGCCGGCCGCTGCTTACGGCTATGGCGGCAAGACGCAGGAGTTCCGTTTCATCAGCGGACGGTTGAAGGCGGCGTGAGCAGCGCCGACTTCCCTTCCCCACGGGGAAGGCAAGAGGCGTACTCATCCGCATTGACCTTGCTCCCACATCGTCTAGGTTCTGGCCGAAGCGGCCGCAAAAGAGCCGAGATGCTAAAAACGTTGGGAGAGACGCGGCATGGTCCTGACACTGGCGCTGCTTGCGGGTCTTGTTCTGGCCTGGCTGCTGATCGGCGTGGTGGAAAAATTCCGCCTCGGCCTGCGCTTCACCCAGGCGCTGCTCTATGTGCCGTTTAAGCTCGCTTACCGGATCGCCGACAACCGTATCAGGATCGCTCGCAAGGCGCAGGCCCCGGTCATCTACGTCATCTCGCATCAATCGCGCTTCGAACCGGCTCTGATGCTGTCGCTGCTGCCAGACGATACGCTGCATATTCTCGATGAGGTCTCGGCGCGCTCGCCTTGGCTCGAACCGTGGCGCGAGCTTGGCCGCACCATCGCCTTCAATGCCGAACATGTCTTCGTCAGCCGCCGGCTGGTGCGCGTACTCAAAGGCAAGGGCCGGCTCGCCGTCTATCTGCCGGATGCGGTCGAGCCTGACGTCAAGACGTTTCGGCTGTTTCGTGCTGTCACCCGCATTGCCATGCAGGCCGACGCTCGCATCGTGCCGATCTTCGTCGGCGGCGCACGCAGCCTGTCGGTGTCGTTGACGCCAGCGGACAAGGCACCGCGGCATTGGTTTCCACAGTTGTCGATCAGCGTGCTGGAGCCGATGACCATCGCCGAACTGGTGGCGCGCAACCCCGACCAGGCCTCGAACACCAATTCGCTGTTCGACCGTGTCGCCGAAGCCCGGCTTTTCGGCACCGACCTCGATCGTGGCCTGTTCCTGGCCATGCGCGATGCCGCCGATCGCGTCGGCGCTTCGCACCCGATCATCGAGGACGTCATCTCGGGCGCGCTGAGCTACCGCAAGATGTTCATCGGCGCCCGCATCCTGGGCAGGCGCTTCGAGGCGATGACGGCGCCGGGCGAAGCGGTCGGTGTGATGCTGCCCAACGCCAATGGCGTCGTGCTGTCGCTCACCGGGCTTCTATCGGCCGGCCGGGTGGCGGCGATGATCAACTACACGGCCGGGCCGGCGAGCGTGACTGCCGCGGTGCGCACGGCGGTAATAAGGACCGTGATTTCGTCCCGCGCGTTCGTCGAGAAGGCCGATCTCGCCGATATCGTCGCGGCGGTCGAAAAGGGCGGTGCAAAGTTGCTTTGGCTGGAGGATGTGCGGCCCAGCGTCACCGCGCTGGACAAGCTTGCCGCCGCCTTGCTGTGGCGCTGGCCGCTGCAACGGCAGGATGCGGCCAAGCCGGCGGTGATCCTGTTCACCTCGGGCTCGGAAGGCACGCCGAAAGCAGTCGTGCTGTCGCACAAGAACCTGCTTGCCAACGCCATGCAGGCCGAGGCGCGCATCACCATCTCGCCCGCCGACATCCTGCTCAACGTGCTGCCTGTGTTCCACTCCTTCGGCCTGACGGGCGGTACGATCCTGCCGCTGGTCACCGGGGTAAAACTGTTCCTCTACCCCTCACCGCTGCACTACAAGATCATCCCCGAGGTGGCGCGCAAGGTGAAACCGACCATCATGTTCGGCACCGACACGTTCCTCGCCAACTATGCGCGCACCGCCAAGGACGGCGATTTTTCCAGCCTGCGCTTCGTCGTCGCCGGTGCCGAGGCAGTGAAGCCGGAAACCCGCCGCGTCTATCGCGAGCGCTTCCAGGCCGAGATCATCGAAGGTTTCGGGCTGACCGAGGCGGCACCGGTGGTTGCCGTCAACACCGCCATCCATGGCCGCGACGGCACTGTCGGGCGGCTGCTGCCGGCCATGCGCATGAAGCTCGAGCCGGTCGAAGGCATCAGCGATGCCGGCCAATTGTGGCTAGACGGACCGAACCTGATGATGGGCTACATGACATCGGACCGTCCGGGTGAGCTGCAGCCGCTGACCGGCTGGCACGACACCGGCGACATCGTTGCGGTCGACCGCGAAGGCTTCATCACCATCCGCGGCCGCGCCAAGCGCTTCGCCAAGATCGCCGGCGAGATGGTGTCGCTGGGTGCGGTCGAGATGCTGGTGCAGTCGCTGTGGCCGGAAGAGCGCCATGCGGCAGTAGCGGTGCCGGACAAGAGGCGCGGCGAGCGCATCGTGCTGGTCACCACCGCCGACGACGCCAACCCGGACGAGTTGCGCAAATTCGGCAAACAGGCGGGCGCCGCCGAACTGATGGTGCCGAACGACATCGTCAAGGTGGAGGAAATTCCAGTGCTGGGATCCGGCAAGACGGACTATGTGTCGACGAGGAAACTGGCGATCGACAGGCTGGGGCTCGGCGTCGCCGCCTGAGTCAAATCAAGCACTCCGGCGAATTTTCTAACCTATATCGGAAGGCGGCACCTTCTCGCCCTCGAGCTTGGCGCGCTTGGAATAGGCGCGCACGCTGAACGGCAGGAAGATCAGGTAGCCGGCGACCGACGCGGTCAGCGTGTACCAGGGATAGGTCATCAGCAAGAGCACATAGAGCACGACACCAAGGATGATCGGCAACACCCTGTCACCCGGGATTCTCAGGCTCTTGCCGGAATAGACCGGCAGCCGGCTGACCAGCAGGAAGGCGACCAGGATGGTGAAGCCGGTGGCGACGAAGGCCGCCGGACGACTGGGCTCCAGCCCGGTGCGCAGGAAATAGAGATAGAGCGGCAGCATCACCAGCACCGCACCCGCCGGCGCCGGCACGCCGACGAAATATTCGGACTGCCATATGGGGCGATCGCCCTTCTCGTCGTCGAGCACGTTGAAACGGGCGAGGCGCAGCCCACAGGCGATGGCGAACAGGAGTGCTGCAATCCAGCCCGGCGAGCCGGCGCGGTCGAGCAGGAAGGCATAGAGCACCAGAGCCGGGGCCACGCCGAAATTGACGATGTCGGCCAGCGAATCCATCTGAGCGCCGAATTTGGAGGTCGCCTTCAGCATCCGCGCCAGGCGGCCGTCAATGCCGTCGAGGAAGGCAGCAAGCAGCACCATCACCACCGCCGGCTCGAAGCGGCCTTCGAAGCCGAAGCGGATGCCGGACAGGCCGGCGCAGATGGCAAGCACGGTGACCAGATTGGGCAGCACCATGCGCATCGGGATCTCGCGGATGCGCGGACCGCCGCTGGCATGGGCCTCGAACTTTTTGTATTGCGTGCCCACCGTCAGGAAATCCGCACGAGGGGGGTGCCGGCGACACCGCCGAATTCGGCCAGCACGGTTTCGCCGCCGACGGCCGTCTGGCCAACGGCAACACGCGGCGTGGCAGCCAGGGGCAGGAAAACGTCGACGCGCGAGCCGAAGCGGATCAGGCCAAAACGCTCGCCAGTGCCTATCGAGCCGCCGGCCTCGGCCCAGCAGACAATGCGCCGCGCCACCAGGCCGGCGATCTGGACGGCGGCGACCGTGCCGTTGGGGCTCTCGATGACCAGGCCGTTGCGCTCGTTCTCAGTGCTTGCCTTGTCGAGTTCGGCATTGAGGAATTTTCCGGGCCGATGCTCGATTTTCGCAATACGGCCGCGCACCGGGGCGCGGTTCACGTGGCAGGAGAAGACGTTCATGAACACCGAGATGCGGGTCATTTCGACATTGCCGAGGCCGAGTTCACGCGGCGGTACAGCCGGCCCGACCGCCGAAATGATACCGTCGGCGGGGCTGACCACGAGGCGGTCGTCGACCGGCGTGACGCGCTCGGGATCCCGGAAGAAATAGACGCACCAAGCCGTCAGGATAAGGCCGATCCAGAACAGGATCGAAGAGAAATAGCCGAGGAAAAGGGTTGCCGCGCCAAAGGCCGCGATAAAGGGATAGCCTTCGCGATGGATCGGTACGAACGCGTTCTTGACCGTATCGACAAGGCTCATCGGGCTGGGGCGGGCTCCGTTTCAATTGCGGCCTCAATAGCCGAAAGCCCCCCTCGCCGCAACGCAACAATCGGCAAGGCCACATTGGCCGCAACCGGCAGCAGCGGTGATGCGCTAGCCTGTAGGCGTCGTTGCCGGCGGAATTCAGTGTCTCGCCGACCCACAACGCGCACGATGGCCGCCATGGGTGCTGTTCTGGCCACGCTGTCGGTGTCGGAACCGGGCCCCCTCGCACGTCCTTGGTGAGACAGCGTCCTCAACAGCCCTTCCGGCATGGCAACGCACAACCAGGAGTTCCACACATGCAGAAACCATTAGTCACCCCAGCGCGTCTCGTCACGGAAGGCCTTGCCTTCGGGGAATCGCCACGCTGGCATGACGGTCGGCTCTGGCTCTGCAACTGGGGCACCGGCGAGATTGTCGCCATCGACGCCGGCGGCAACAAGGAGGTCGAGCTCACCGTGCCAGCCGTCCTGCCCTACTCCATCGACTGGCTGCCGGATGGCCGCCTGCTCGTCATCTCCGGTCGGGAAGGCTTGCTGCTGCGGCAGGAAGCCGATGGGCGGCTCGTCACCCACGCCGATCTGCATGACCTGTCGAAAAGCCCGTGGAACGAGATCGTCGTCGACGGGCGCGGTAACATCTATGTCAATGGCGGCGGCCCGGCGCCGGCGCCGGGCGAGCATTTCGGCCCCGGCACCATCGTGCTGATTGGCCCCGACGGCGCGGTTCGACAGGTGGCCGAGGATATCGCCTTTGCCAACGGCATGGCGGTGACCCCGGACAGCCAGACGCTAATCGTCGCAGAATCCCACGCCAACCGGCTGACCGCCTTCGACATCGCCGCCGACGGCAGCCTCGCCAACCGACGGATCTGGGCCGATCTCGACGGCTATCCTGACGGCATTTGCCTCGATGCCGAAGGGGCGGTCTGGTATGCGGATGTACCCAACAAGCACTGCGTGCGGGTGCGCGAAGGCGGTGAGGTGTTGCAGACGGTCACCGTCGATCGCGGCTGCTTTGCCTGCATGCTGGGCGGTGCAGACAGGCAAACACTGTTCATTCTCGCCGCCGAATGGCGCGGCTTCGAACACATGGTCAGCGACGCCCGCACAGGCCAGGTGCTCAGCGTCGAAGCGGCGGCACCTGGCATCGGCTGGCCGTAAGAAGCCCTACTACAGCCCGGGAACCCGCTGATAGTTGGCGATGTCGGCCCGCACGCCGAGCCGGGCGATCGTCTCCTGCGGGTTGAAGGCGATGCGCTCGTGCGCCGCCTTGACGATCGGCACGACGTTGTCGACCGCCGCCTGGCTTTCCCATTCGACGATGGTCACAAGGTTGAATTCGCCCGGCCCCGAGAATTGCTCGAGCAGGAAGTCCTGCACGAAGCCTTGTTGCAGGCGCAGCAATTCATGCGTTGTCCGGACCTTGGCGAGTATCTCCTCGCGGGCCGCGGCCGGGACGACGAACTTGTCCACCCTGAACACGCTGCCGCCGTCAACGCTCTGATTTGTCTTGCTCATTTCGATTGTTCCGTTCTTGATTCAAGCTGGTTGGCGGGCTCCAAGAACGGCCTACAATCTCAACTTAAGTTGAGGTCAAGCGGAAATTTCGATTGATTTGTAGAAGGGCTCGGACGGCGACGCTGCCGATCTCCCCCCTCGTGGGGAGATGTCCGGCAGGACAGAGGGGGCGTGAAGGGTCGCCAACTTTTGGATGTCTTCAAAAGAATAGCCGCGCCTGCACGAAAAGAACCGGAGATGACAGCGGGACAGCGCCCCTCTCTGCCCTGCCGGGCATCTCCCCCACGAGGGGGGAGATTGGCAGCGTCGCCTATGACACCTCCGACGTCCGCCGGCGAACGATGACGCCAAGCTCGTCGCCCTCGCGGGCGATGCGCAGCCGTTCCTCGGCTTCTGTCGCTTCGCGCTGGCGGTCCCACATCGAGGCATAGAGGCCATGCTTGCGCATCAGTTCGGCGTGGGTACCGCGCTCGGCGATCTGGCCATCCTGCAGCACGATGATCTCATCGGCGGTAATCACCGTCGATAGACGATGGGCGATGACGATGGTGGTGCGGCCACGGCTGACCAGATCGAGCGCGGCCTGGATCTCCTGCTCGGTGTGGCTGTCGAGCGCCGAGGTCGCTTCGTCGAGCATCAGGATCGGCGGCGCTTTCAGGATGGTGCGGGCGATCGCCACGCGCTGCTTTTCGCCGCCCGAAAGTTTTAGCCCGCGTTCGCCGACCATCGACTTATAGCCATCGGGCAATCGCTCGATGAACGGCCCGATCTGGGCGAGTTCGGCAGCCTTTTGCATATCTTCCTCGCTGGCGCCGATGCGGCCGTAGCGGATGTTGTAGGCAATGGTGTCGTTGAACAGCACGGTGTCCTGCGGCACCATGCCGATCGCTCCGCGCAGGCTCTCCTGCGTTACATCCCTGATATCCTGGCCGTCGATCAGCACCTGGCCGGACTGCACGTCGTAGAAGCGGAACAGAAGCCGCGAGATGGTCGACTTGCCGGCGCCCGAGGGTCCGACAATGGCGACGGTCTTGCCGGCCGGCACCTCGAAGCTGATACCCTTCAGGATCTTGCGGTTCGGGTCATAGGAGAAATGCACGTCGCGGAACTCGACCTTACCGGCGCTGACGGCGAGCGGCCTGGCATCCGGCTTGTCGACGATCTCCTGCGGAACATCCAAAAGGTCGAACATCTGCTCGATATCGGTCAGCCCCTGGCGGATTTCGCGGTAGATGAAGCCGATGAAATTGAGCGGCACCGACAGCTGCATCAGCATGGCATTGATGAAGACGAAGTCACCGACCGTCTGCGTGCCGGCCTGCACCTCGAGCGCCGACATGCACATCACAATGACTGTGCCGAGGCCGAAGATGATGCCCTGGCCGAAGTTCAGCCAGCCGAGCGAGGTCCAGATGCGCGTCGCGGCGACCTCGTAGCGTGCCATCGAACGATCGAAGCGCTCGGCCTCCATGCCTTCGTTGTTGAAATACTTGACCGTCTCGTAATTAAGCAGCGAGTCGATCGCCTTGGTGTTGGCGTCGGTGTCGCTGTCGTTCATGTCGCGGCGGATCGAGATGCGCCAGTCGCTGGCGCGGACCGTGAACCAGACATAGACCCAGACGGTGACCGCGACGACGGCCACATATTTCCAGCCATAGGTGTAGGCGAAGATGCCGGTGGTCAGCGCGAATTCGAGGATGGTCGGCGCCGTGTTGAGCATGATGAAGCGCACGATCGTCTCGATGCCCTTGGTGCCGCGCTCGATAATGCGAGACAGGCCGCCGGTGCGGCGTTCCAAGTGAAAGCGCAGCGACAGTTGGTGCATGTGGACGAAGGTGCGGAACGCGAGCTGGCGCACCGCGTACTGGCCAACGCGCGCAAACAGCGCATCCCTTAGCTGGTTGAAGCCAAGTTGCACCAGGCGCACGACGTTGTAGGCAACGACCAGCATGACGGGCGCCAGCAGAAAGGTCGGCAGCGGCGGCACCGATTTGGCGTCACCGGCCAGCGCGTCGGTCGCCCATTTGAAAAAATAAGGACCGGCGACCAGCGTCAGCTTGGCGACGACCAGCAACAGCGTCGCCCAGGTGACCCGCGCCCTGAGATCAGCGCGATCCGCCGGCCACATGTAGGGCCACAAATTGAGCAGCGTCTTGAAGGTCGAGGAGTCGGAGACGGTTTTTTCGGCCATTTCTTGTGCCTTCTTCTTATCTTTCAGCGGCCGGAGCAGCAGGAATTAACGAGCGCGGCGACCGACGCGGAAACATCAGCGAGCGCGGCACGATCGACCTCGTAGCGCGAGCGCTGGCGGTCGGGCTCGAACCGGACCAGACCAGCCTCGACAAGTATCTTCAGGTGTTGGGAAACGGTGGACTGCGCCAAATCGAAACGGTCGACCACCTCACGGCAGCAGCAGGAGTTGTTGGCCGACAGATGCTTTATGATTTCGATACGTGCCGGATGCGAAAGCGCCGCCATGCGGGCGGCGATAGCGCGGCTATCGGAGACGACATCTTCCGGCAAACGGCAGTGGCCGGCGGATTCAAAAGGGGATTCAGTCATCGTCCATCGGCGATAAACGATGAAAAGGCGCGGAGCAAGCTATCCCGATGGGTAGATCGGGCGACGCTGCCGATCTCCCCCCTCAGGGGGGAGATCGGCGCTCAAGCACCTTACTGCGACTTGGCAGGCGCCGTCGTCGCCTGTTCGCCCATGGCCTTGAGGTCGGCAGCTTCGCCTTCCTTCGACTTTTCCGGGACCTTGAACACCTGCCCCGGCCAGATGCGGTCGGGATCGCTGATCTGGTCCTGGTTGGCGAGGTAGATGGTCGAGAAGCGCACGCCATGGCCATAGACGCGCCGTGAAATCCGCCACAGCGTGTCGTGACGGCGGATGATGACGGCGCCATCAGCATGTTCGAGCTTGGGCGCCACGGTCTCGGGCACATCGCTTGGCGGCGTCGCCGCCGCCACGACGGCCGGAGCATCGGTGGCGGGAGCGGGCGTCGTGGCCGGAGCCGCGGCAACGGCCGGCGCCTCTGTAGCTGGTGCGGCAGGAGCCGGTGCCGGGGGCGCTTCGGCGGCAGCAGGTGCGGCCGGTTTTGCTTCGGCGGGCTTGGGCTCGGCAGGCGCCACGGCGGCGATCGCTTCGCCCGGCTCGCGCTCGAACGGTACGGCGGCGCGGGCCACCACCTTCACGCCGTCGGCATCGAGACCGTCGACATGGATGGTGTAGCTGCCGACCGGAATGTCGCGCGTCGCCTCGACGAGGAAATGGCCGTCCGGCGACGTCTGCGCGTCACCGAGCAGGATGTCGTTGGCATAGGCGCGAACCTTGCGACCGGCATCGGCGAGGCCGGCGACAAAGATCTTGTTGCCGTCGATCTCGACCGCCTCGACGACGATCTTAGGCTCGGCCACGGCTGCCGCGGGCGGCGTCGCCGGCGCTGCCGGAGCCGGTGCTGCTTCAACCACGGCTGGCGCTGGTGCCGCCGGGGCGGCTGGTGCCGGAGCTGTGGCCGCGGGCGTTTCGGCTGCGGGAGCAGCCGGCGCGGCAGCCTGGTCGCCGGCAGCCGGTGCGGCCGGCTTTGTCTCGGGCGCGGGAACGGTGAGCAGTTCGGCCGGCTTGCCCGGCTCCTCGACCATGGCCAGCACCTGGCCGGCCGCATCCTTCGGAACCGAGACGACAGCGGTCTGCACCGAAGGCGTCACGGCATCGCCCGTGGTCGCGCGCAGCGCAATCGTATAGTCGCCAGGCTTCAGCGGATCGTCGAGAATGATGACGAAGGCGCCATCGGAACCAGCTACGGTCGATCCAAGCACCGTCGAACCGTTGAGGATCTCGACCTTTGCATTCGGAGCCGCATTGCCGGCGACAACGATCGAGCCATTGCTTTCGACGCGCACGACATCGAAGGACGGTGCGATCGGGCCGGCCGCAGCCGGGGCTGCTGGAGCCGCCGCATCCGTTGCCGGGGCGGCCGGTGCCGTTGCCTGGGGCACCGCAGCGGGAGCAGCCGGGACCTCCGCTGGCGGCAGCCGCGCTTCCGTGCCGGGATCGGCCGGTTTCGGCGCCGCGGGCGGCGTCAGCGCCGCCACGTTCGCCGGCGGCGTGTGATTGAGATACGGGTCGAGTGCGCCCGATACATAGGCGGTTCCCGCGGCCGCAACGGTCCCACCCGCCGCGAACAGGAACGCCTTCAATGGATTAATTGCCATACTTCCCTACCCCTTAGCCACCTAACGCCGGTCTAGCCTGTTTTGCCAAAGCCGACAAGAAAAAGCCCGCCCTTGTTAACCCTTGGGGCTTGACCGCGCTTTCAGACCCAATCACCAATCATCGTTATGAACACGATTCGATCCGTCTGCGTCTATTGCGGCTCGTCTCCGGGCCGCGATGAAACCTATATCAAGGCCGGACACCTGCTCGGGCGCTCGATTGCCAAAGCGGGACTGCGGCTGGTCTATGGCGGCGGCACCAAGGGTATCATGGGCGCTGTCGCCGAAGGCGCGCTCAAGGCCGGCGGCAAGGTGACAGGCATCATTCCACGCTTCCTGATCAACAAGGAAGCGACGGAAACCGCGCTGGACCGGCTCGATGAGCTCTTGATCACCGACAACATGCACGAGCGCAAACACAAGATGTTCGAGAAATCCGACGCCTTTGTGGCGCTGCCGGGCGGCATCGGCACGGTGGAGGAGATCGTCGAGGTCATGACCTGGGGGCAACTCGGCCATCATCGTAAGCCGATCGTCTTCGGCAATGTCGGCGGATTCTGGGATCCGATGCTGGCGTTGCTCGATCACATGGCCGCCGAGGGCTTCATCCACACCGCGCAGCGGGTCAAGCCGCTGGTCGTCGACGACCCCGAGGCGATCGTCGCCGCCATCATGGTGGCAGGGTCCTCCGTCGATGCGCCGACCGAGGGCGTGCAGTCGGTGATCGACAGACTTTAGGGGACTTGCCTTACTGCCCTACTGCCCCAGCAGCCTGCCGCAAGCCGGCGATGACCGCGCGGCGGTCATGACGCCGCCAGGCAAGATAGATGGAAACCGTACGGTCGAACCACGGCAGGTCGCGAAACACGATCCGCGGCGGTGCGGCGGCACGCAGGCTGGCCTGCACCGTCGCCAGGCCGAGCCCGGCGCTGACCAGGCCGAGCGAGGTCAGCGGATCCGCCGTCTCATAGGCGATGTCGGGCAGAAAGCCGGCCTTGGCGCAAGCGACGAGGAACTGGCCGCGATTGGTGTCGTCAGGCTGGCGCACGACGGTGATCCAGGTGCGACCGTCGAGGTGATGCGGCCCGATCTCTGATACGTGAACGAGCGGATCATCTTCGGGGATCGCCAGCACCAACGGTTCGTGGCGCAGCGCCATGGCGGCGACATCAGGGTCATCGTCGGCTGGCGGCGAATAGATAAAGCCCAGATCCAGAGAGCGCTGCCGCAACCCCTCCAGCTGCGCCGCCGAGCGCTGGCTTCGCAACTGGAGGTGAAAATCGGGCCGCTCGCGGCGGAACTGACGCAGCATACCGGCGACAAGCCCGGCATGCACGGCGCCCTCGACATAGCCGATGGCGAGCCGGCCGACAGCGCCGCTGGCCAGGTTGCGGCCGAATTCCTCCAAACGTCGTGCATTGGACAGCAGCGCGCGGGCCTCAGTGAGGAAGGCGCGACCCTCGGCGTTGAGATGGACCCGCTGTTTTGCCCGTTCGAACAGACTGACGCCAAGCCGCTCCTCGAGCTGCATGATCTGCCGGCTGAGCGGCGACTGCGAAATATGCAGCATTTCGGCCGCGCGCCCGACATTGCCGGTTTCGGCGACGGTGACGAAATAGCGGAGTTGGCGCAGGTCGAACATTTTTTCTCCAGAGCTTCAAGTCCTGCCAAGTCTCAACTATAGCCTAATCAGTCTTGGACAGTCTGACCAGCGGAAGCGATACTCGGCCATCCCAACCAAAGGAGACCGCCATGCAGTTCTTTGCCCTTCTCACTCGCAACACCGCTGAGTTCAGCGATGCCGATTTCGCCCCGCTTCTGCCCGGCGAAGCCGAACAGCGGCGCACGCTTTACGCCGAGGGCGCGGTGCGTCAGGTCTGGAACCGCGGCGACATCCCGGGCAGCGGCATGATGTTCGAGGCAGCCGATGATGCAGAGGTCCGTGGCTATCTCGCCACCTTGCCGCTGGTCAAGGCCGGCATGATGGACATTGCCGCAATCGTGCCGCTCAAGCCCTACCCCGGCTTCGGCCCAAAGCACTGACAGAGCCCAATCCGGGGCTGGCGAAGGCGTCACCACCGGATTGGGTGATCGACAGACTTGTGATCGGCTGTCAAGAAACCGTCACACGAAACCGGGTTCGCTCGTGCTAGGAATCACGGTCAGGCGGCCGCAATGCGGTGCCATGTTCGAAACCTGCATCTGGCACCGCGCCCATGGATATCGCTCTCGCCCCGGAAGGCACCGATCTGTCGCCTTACCTGCCCGACGAGCACGGACTGTTCTTCATCTACCATTTCACGGCCGACGGCCTGCGCACCAAGGACCCGGCACAGGCGAGCTGGACCTGGCGCAGCTATCAGATCACCGACCTGCATGCACGCCAGGAGATCGGCGCCGAAACGGCTTTGCCGAGGCCGGTGCGTGACGCCTTCCTTGCCCCCAGCCATGGCTGCCACATCGACTTCGAGGATGGCTGGCTCTATGGCGATCTGCCTGATCTCAGACACGACTTTTCGGAGGCGCGCGGGCTTGTCCATTTCCGCTTCGCCTTCAACGACGCGGTGCTGATCGGCGCGCGCAAGCAGCCGCTGGAATCGGTCGACGCCATTCGCAAGACGGTGGAGAATGGGGCGCGGAAATTCCGCTCGCCGGCGGAACTGATCGAGGCGGTCACGGGCCAGTCGCTCGACGGCATGGCGGCCGAGCTCGGCAAGCTGGGCGACACGCTCGACGGCATCGAGGACCGTGTCGTGCGCGATGCATGGCACAATGAACGACAAGCGCTGGTCGAGGCGCGGCGACAATTGGTGGTGATCCATCGGCAGATGGCGACGATCACCAATCTGTTCCGGCATCTCGATCATTCGCATCGCAACGAACTGCCTGACCCGATCAACGACATGGCGGTCAGGCTCTCGCAACGGGCGCATACTCTCTATCATGACGGCGAGCAGTTGCAGGCGCGCACAAGGCTGTTGCAGGACGAGCTCATGGCCAAGCTGACCATGCAGTCGAACCAGCTCCTCTATGTTCTCTCTGTCATGACAGCGGTGCTGTTGCCGATGACCATCATCTCGGGCCTGTTCGGCATGAATGTCGGTGGGCTGCCGCTGGTCGATACGCCGATTGGGTTCTGGGTGGTGACCGCAGTATCGATGGCCATCGCCGCGGCTACTTATCTGTTCGTCAGGCGGCTGGGCCGCGGATTGTAGCGCCTGCTGGCGGCTTTCACGCCTAGAGCGTTTCACGGAAACGGCGAACTGCTCTAACTCTTTGTTTCGACGCAATTCCGGACGGAAAACCGCTCACACTTTTCCTGAAATTGCTCTAGGCGCGAAGATCCTCGATGACGGTGCCGGCGGCGGCGACTTCCGCTTCGTGATCGGGCTCGCGCCAGGTCTCGGCAAGGCCAGCCGCATACCACTCGCGCATCGCTGGCAGGGCGAGCAACTGCGCCGGATAGGCTGCAGCCGCACCCTCGAAAACGAGACCATAGGACTGTGCGCGAAACGCCACAGGAGCAAAGAAAGCGTCGACGGCGGTGAAATGAGCGCCGGCCAGAAACGGCCCGCCGAAACGGGCAAGGCCATCGTTCCAGAGGTCGCCGAGGCGAAAGAGGTCCTGTTTCAGCGCGTCGGACATCGGAAACGGCTCTACGCGCAGGCCGCAACTCATCGGACAGGCGCCACGCAGTGCGGTGAAGCTCGAATGCATCTCGGCGGCGGCCGAGCGCGCCCAGGCGCGTGCCTTGGCTTCGACAGGCCACACACCATGGTGGCGCTCGGCCAGATATTCGGCGATGGCCAGCGAATCCCAGACCGCCCAACCGTCGTCGATCAGGCACGGCACCCGGCCACTCGGCGAGAACGGCCGGTAGAGGCTCCAGCTCGATCCGGTCGGGAATGGCGTTAGCCGCTCCTCGAATGGGATATCCAGCTCTCGCATCAACACCCAGGGCCGCAGTGACCATGAGGAATAATTCTTGTTGGCGATATGCAGCAGGTACATCGACACCCCTTACCGTGCGGGCTGCGGCGCGGCCCGGCGCGCTGTCGTCAACATCGACCAGGAATAGACTGCCAAGGCCGCCCAGATCAGCGCAAAGGCGATGGCCTGGGTGGTGCCGAAAGGCTCGTCGAAGATCAGAACGGCGATCAGGAACACCATGGTCGGCGCGATATATTGCATGATGCCGATGGTGGAGAGGCGCAGCAGCTTGGCGCCGAAGGCGAACAGCAAGAGCGGTATCGACGTGACCGGACCGCAGCCGATCAGCAGCGCCGTATCGGCACCGCTGCTGGATACGATGTGGTCCTGTCCGGTTGCGATCAGGTAGACGATGTAGCCAAGGGCCGGCACCGACAGCAGAAGCACTTCGAGCAAAAAGCCCTGGCTCGGGCCGATCGGCAGCGTCTTGCGGAAGAAGCCGTAGGCGGCGAAGGAAAACGCCAGCGCCAGCGACACCCAGGGCAGCTTGCCGCCCTCTATGGTCAGCACCGCGACGGCGACGGCCGCCAGCACCACTGCCGCGATCTGCAGCCGATCGAGCCGCTCGCCGAGCAGCAGCGCGCCGACGACGACGCTGACCAGCGGATTGATGTAGTAGCCGAGCGCGGTCTCGACGGTGCGGTCGGCGGCGATCGCCCAGACATAGATGCCCCAATTGACCGAGATCAGCGCCGCCGTCAGCGCCGCCATGGCGATGGTGCGCGGCGAACGCAGCGCCGCCTTGAAATCCGCCGTACGGCCGGCCCAGACCAGAACGGCGGCGGCGATCGGCACCGACCAGACGATGCGATGGGCAATGACTTCGGCGAGCGGCAGATGAGCGACCGCCTTCATATAGAAGGGCAGCAGCCCCCATAGCAGATAGGCGCCGAGTGCCAGCAGAAAGCCGCGCCGTGCCTTCGAATCCGCGTCCAGGGCAATTGCTTCAGTGGCCATGGGCCAACGCTATGGCCCAGTCACCTTGGCAAGACCATCGCAAAGTTCTGATGGATCAATGGACTTTCGCTGATGGTTCAACCCTATTCGGCGGCCACCAGCCCGGCCATCTCGCGGTTCTTCATCAGCTTGTAGACGATGGAATCCATCAGGGCCTGGAACGAGGCGTCGATGATGTTTTCGGAAACGCCCACCGTCCACCAGCGCGCGCCGGTGCCGTCATGCGATTCGATCAGAACGCGGGTGATCGCCTCGGTGCCGCCATTGAGGATACGCACCTTGAAGTCGGCAAGCTCCATGTCGGCGATCTCGCCCTGGAATTTGCCGAGGTCCTTGCGCAGCGCGATGTCGAGTGCGTTGACCGGACCATGCCCCTCGGCCACCGACATCTTCTCCTCCCCATCCACCACCACCTTGACGATCGCTTCGGAGACCGTCTTCAACTGGCCATTGGCGTCGAAGCGGCGCTCGACCATGCAGCGGAACGAGGTAACGTTGAAGAACTCCGGCAGGCCGTGCAGCATCTTGCGCGCCAGGAGTTCGAAGCTGGCATCGGCGCCTTCATAGGCGTAGCCCTCGGCCTCGCGCTCCTTGACCACCGATATCAGCGCGTCGAGCCGGTGGTCGTCCTTCGGCACCTCGATGCCGTGCCGCTTCAGCTCGGCGAGGAAATTGGCCTTGCCGCCCTGGTCCGAAACCATGACGCGGCGGCGGTTGCCGACCGTTTCCGGAGGCACATGCTCATAGGTCGCCGGCTCCTTGGCAAGTGCGGAGGCATGGATGCCGGCCTTGGTGGCGAAGGCGGAAGCGCCGACATAGGGCGCCTGCGCTTCCGGGGCGCGGTTCAGGAGTTCGTCGAAAGCGCGCGACAGGCGCGAAATGCCGGTCAGTGCCTCAGTCGAAATTCCCGTCTCGAAACGATTGGCGAAGGCCGGCTTCAGCGCCAGGGTCGGCACGATCGAGATCAGGTTGGCGTTGCCGCAGCGCTCGCCGATGCCGTTGAGCGTGCCCTGGATCTGGCGCACGCCGGCCTCGACAGCGGCCAGCGAATTGGCGACTGCCTGGCCGGTGTCGTCATGGGCATGGATGCCGAGATGATTGCCTGAAATACCGGACGAGATAACCTTCTCGACGATGGCGCGGACTTCCGATGGCTGCGTGCCGCCATTGGTGTCGCACAGCACCACCCAGCGCGCGCCGGCATCGTAAGCGGTCTTGGCGCAAGCCAGCGCATAGGTGGGATTGGCCTTGAAGCCGTCGAAGAAATGCTCGCAGTCGACCAATGCCTCCTTGCCGGCGGCGACCGCCGCCTCGACGGAGGCCTTGATGGCGTCGAGATTCTCCTCATTGGTGCAGCCGAGCGCGACACGGACATGATAGTCCCAGCTCTTGGCAACGAAGCAGATGGCGTCCGACTTCGACTGCACGAGTGACGCAAGGCCGGGATCGTTGGACGCCGACACCCCTGCCCGCTTGGTCATGCCGAAGGCGACGAATTGGGCGCGCGACGTGCGTTTCTCCTGGAAGAAGGCTGTGTCGGTCGGGTTGGCGCCGGGATAGCCACCTTCGACATAGTCGAGGCCAAAAGCGTCGAGCAGTTTTGCGATGGCGATCTTGTCCTCGACGGAAAAGTCGATGCCCGGCGTCTGCTGGCCATCGCGCAATGTGGTATCGAAGAGATAGAGGCGCTCGCGGGTCATGGTCATTTGCCTGCAAACTTGTCCGTCGCGCGGATCAGCCGATCAAGGATGCCCGGCTCCGAATAAGCATGACCGGCGCCCTCGATCAGGTGGAAATCCGCCTTCGGCCAGGCCTTGTGCAGCGCCCAGGCATAGTGCGCCGGGCACGGCATGTCGTAGCGGCCATGGACGATGGTGCCAGGAATGTCGCTGAGCTTGTGCGCATCGCGCAGCAGCTGCCCTTCCTCAAGCCAGCCGGCGTGGACGAAATAGTGGTTCTCGATGCGGGCGAAGGCGGCGGCATAGTCGTCCTGCCCAAACGGTCCGCTGGTCTCCGGCTCCGGCAACAGCGTGATCGTTTCGCCTTCCCACAGGCTCCAGGCGCGGGCCGCCTCGATCTGCGCCTTGCGATCCGTGCCGACCAGCCGCTTGCGGTAGGCGGCCATCATGTCGCCGCGCTCGGCCTCCGGGATTGGCGCCAGGAAGCGCTCCCATTTGTCCGGAAACATTTCCGAGACGCCGAACTGATAGTACCATTCGAGTTCTGCACGCGTCAGCGTGTAGATGCCGCGCACCACCAGTTCGCTGACGCGTTCAGGGTGCGTTTCGGCATAGGCGAGCGCCAGCGTGGAGCCCCAGGAGCCGCCGAACACCAGCCATTTGTCGAAGCCGGCCATTTCGCGCAGGCGTTCGATGTCGGCGACCAGGTGCCATGTCGTATTGGCGTCGAGCGAGGCGTTGGGCGTCGATTTTCCGCAGCCGCGCTGGTCGAACAGGATGACGTCGTAGAGCTTCGGGTCGAACAGCCGCCGGTGTTTTGGCGAGATGGTGCCACCCGGCCCGCCATGCAGGAACACCGCCGGCTTGGCGCCCTTGGTGCCGGAACGCTCCCAGTAGACCTGATGGCCGTCACCGACATCGAGCATGCCGGAATCGAACGCCTCGATCTCCGGATAGAGCGTACGCAATTGATTGCTCATAGTTGTAAACCTTTGGTCGGCCAGTCCGCTGTTTCATGGTCGGGGTGCTGGAAGGAGATGATGGATTCCTGCCTGTTGTAGTAGTCGGGATCCTGGTGGACGGGCTGATCGAAGATCGTCTCCACCCAGGGTAGCCGCGCAGCGTAGTTGACCTGTATCTGCGGGGCGAGATCGGAGCGGTCGTCGAAGGCACCGATGGCGATCTCAAGTCCTCCGGGCTGCCGGTAGGTCAGCGGCGTCCCGCAGCGGGCGCAGAAACCACGATCGATGTTGACCGACGACTGGAAATAGCTCGGCTCTTCATGGGTCCATTCGACGCCGTCCCTGGGTACCGTGACCAGCGCACCGAAGAACGAGCCGAACTGCTTCTGGCACATGCGGCAATGGCAGATCGACGGACGGCCAAGCGCTCCATGAATGCGGAAGCGTACGGCGCCACACTGGCAGCCGCCGGTTCGTACTGTCTCGGTCATGATCTTTCCTTCGGCGGCCATTGTTCGGTGTCGTGGTCGGGGTGCTGGTAGGAGACGAGATCGGCCAAATAGGAGGCCGACGACATATCGGCCATGGTGTCCTCGCCCGGCAGTTGCGGGATCGAGTCGACATAGGGCAGCTTTGCCTCGATGCCCCACTGGATGAGCGGCACGATCTCAGCCGGATTGTCGAACGCACCGATGGCGAGGCCAACGCCGTCCGGCGCGGTGAAGGTCAGCGGTGTGCCGCAATCCGGGCAGAAGCCGCGATGGACATGGTTGGACGAGCGGAAGTATTTCGGCTCGCCGCGCGTCCAGTCGAGCCTGGCGCCGCGCACCGAAACCAACGGCGCGTAGAACGCGCCGAACGCCTTCTGGCACATGCGGCAATGACAGATCGAGGCGTCGCCAAGCGTGCCCTCGACGCGAAAGCGCACCGCGCCGCACTGGCAGCCGCCGGTGTAGATCGGCCGGTTGTCGAGGCTCATCACCGCTCACTCCGGGGCATGGCAGACGGCCTCGACATTGTTGCCGTCGGGATCGAAGACGAAGGCGGCGTAGTAGTCCGGGTGATAGTGCGGGCGCAGGCCCGGCCCGCCATTGTCCCTACCGCCGGCGGCGAGTGCCGCGGCATAAAAGGCTTCGACCTCGGCGCGGCTGCGCGCGGTGAAGGCGACGTGCTGGTGATCCCTGGGCTTGTCCTTGCCGGTGCTCAGCCAGAACACCGGCCGGTCACGGCCATAGCCACCGACCTTGGCACCGCCGGTGTATTCCAGCGGCACCATGTAAAGCAGGGAGGCTCCAAGCGGCGCCATCGCCTTGTCATAGAAAGCCTTCGAAGCGTCGAAATCGGCAACGGTGATGCCGAGATGGTCGATCATCTTTTTACCTCCCAGGTGGTGATGCGTTCGCCGGTGACGGGGTCCTTGCCGTCCTTCAACTGTATACCTTGTGCCAACAGTTCGTCGCGGATGCGGTCGGCCTCGGCCCAGTTCTTGGCAGCAATGAGCGCGAGGCGATTGGCGATAGCCTTGGCGACGTGGTCTTCATCCACCTTCGCCGACGCGACATCGAAGCCGAGGAACAGCAGCGACGCCTTCAGCGCAGCCGCCGCATCGTTGCCGTCCGCTGCCTCACCGGCCAACTGGGTCAGTATCTGGAAGGCGGCATAGGTGGCGAGATCGTCGGACAAGGCATCGATGATCTCCACGGGCAACTGCCCTGCCGCCGCCGGCGCGAGGTCGGCCGCCCGCTTCCATTTGCGCAGCATGTTCTCGGCCTCTTCCAGCTTGCGCACGGAAAAGTCGATCGGTTCGCGATAGTGCGTCATCAGCATCGCCAGCCGCAGCACCTCGCCAGGCCATTTGCGGCCGCCAAAGGTCTCGGTCTCCAAGAGCTCGTTGATCGAATAGAAATTGCCGAGGCTCTTCGACATCTTTTGCCCTTCGACCTGCAGGAAGCCGTTGTGCATCCAGATGTTGGCCATCACGTCCGTGCCGTGGGCGCAGCGCGACTGGGCGATCTCGTTCTCATGGTGCGGGAAGATCAGGTCGAGGCCGCCGCCATGGATGTCGAAGACCTCGCCGAGATAGGCGGCCGACATTGCCGAGCATTCGATGTGCCAGCCCGGGCGGCCCCTGCCCCATGGCGAATTCCAGCCCGGCTCCTCCGGCGACGACAGCTTCCAGAGGACAAAATCGCCGGGATTTTTCTTGTGCGCGTCGACAGCGACGCGAGCGCCCGCCTGCTGCTCGTCGAGATTGCGCTTCGACAGCTGGCCGTAGTCGGGCATCGACGCCGTGTCGAACAGGACTTCACCTGCGGCAACATAGGCATGGCCGCGTTCGATCAGGCTTTGAATCAAGGTGATCATGTCGGCCTTGCCGTCGGCGCGAGGCTCGACGAATTCGGTGGCGCGCGGTTCGACCGTCGGCTCCAGGCAGCCGAGAACCGCCACGTCCCTGTGGAACTGGTCTGCGGTCTTTTCGGTCACCCGCCGGATCGCCTCGTTGAGCGAGAGTTTTCCCGAAGAAATCTCGGGGCCGAAATCACGCAACGCGCGGGCGTTAATCTTATCATCGACATCTGTGATGTTGCGCACATACGTGACGTGCGCCTCGCCATAGACTTGGCGCAACAAACGGAACAGCACGTCGAAGACGATCACCGGCCTGGCATTGCCGATATGGGCAAAGTCGTAGACCGTCGGACCACAGACATACATGCGCACGTTGTTTGGATCGATCGGAACGAAATCCTCTTTCGTCCGCGTCAGCGTGTTGTAGAGGCGCAGGCCCTGCGATGCGTCAGACATTCGTGCCTTCCCGGTCCGTTACTTTATTTGAGCATGATCTGGTCCGAAAACCGGTTCCCACTTTTCGGGATCATGCTTTGGCTGGAAATCGAGCACGCCAAGGCGCAAATCGGATTCCAGCCTGCTGGCCGGGGCGTTTGTCCAATCTGGGGAAAGATGAGGCGAAAACGTCCGGACCAGCGCGAGGCTAGCCAATAATGCAAATGCCACAAATGGCGAAAGACGTTTTCATGGGCGGCTTTATCGCCTTGGCTTGTGTTGCCGTCAAGTCGCAAGTTTCGGCAAAAACGTCGCTGGATCACAGGTAATGACCCAGTGAAACATTTTATTAAACATGTCGGCACAGTCATGAAACATTCGTCGGCTAGATCAGCAGGCGTCACGATTTGGTCAGAATCGGCCATCAAACGCAGACACGAAAATGTTACCAGGGAAGAGAGACATGCCCCGAAGCAAGCAGGAATCCAACCGCGCCAAGCAACCGGCGCTGGCCAACCACTATCGCGCAATCGGTCCGGCCGCGATCGTCGCCGCCCTTCTCCACACCGCGAAGAAGAAGAAGCCGGCACAGAAGATCGTATCGCCCCGCGCCGCCTGAAGCGGTGTACGGCCGGCGCTCAAGGCGCCTGGCATGAGGGCGCTGACATGCGCCTCTGAAGAACAGCTGAGCTAGAACAACGTCATCTGACTGTCGTCCGCGCCGGGCTTCTGGCGCTTGACCTTCTCGGGCTCCGGCCCGATCTCGCCCCGCTCCTGTATCTCTGGTCCGGTGTTGGCGACCTTGTTGACGAGGTCGGAGATGGGAATTGCCTCGAAGAAATCCAGCTGCGCCGGCCGCAACAGATCGGCGACATCGCGCGGCTCGAGCGTGCGGCAATCCAGCCAGCGGGCGAAATCCCTGGGATCGATCACCACCGGCATGCGGTCGTGGATATGGGCGATGTCGGCATTGGCGTTGACGGTCAGGATGGCGCCGGTGTCCATTTCCGAACCGCCCGGCTCGGCATAGGTCTCGATCAGGCCGGCGAAGGCGACCAACCCGCCATGCCTTGGGCGTATCCAGTAGGGCTGCCCCTTCTTGCCACCGGTTTGCCGCCATTCATAAAAGCCGGACGCCGGCACCAAAGCGCGGCGATGACGCATGGCCGCTTTGAACGAAGCCTTTTCGGCGGCGCCCTCCGAGCGCGCGTTGAACAGCAGTGGAAATTCCCTGGTGTCCTTCACCCAGGTCGGGATCAGCCCCCAGCGCACCAGCATCGGCTGCCGGTCCGGCAGATTCGAGCCCGGCGTCCGCGGGGGGCCGGCGATCGCCATCAGAATCGGCTGCGTCGGGGCGATATTGTAGCGCGCCGGGAAATCCTCCAGTTCGGCCAAGCCTAGCAAGGCGGCAGTCTGGTCCGGCGCCGCGGTCAAGGCAAAACGTCCGCACATGGTCGATTGGCGCCCTTCGAATGGTTCGCTTTGAAAGTGGCGATGCAACCGGCGTTGCGCAACCGCTAAAGCTTCCCCATGCTGGGCGATCCACAACAGACCTGCCTTCACCTGATCAGGAATCCATGAACGAAGCGCGCAAGATACTTCCGGCAGTCTCGGTCGCCGTCGTGCGCGCAGACACCGTGCTTCTGGTCAAGCGAGCCCGGCAACCCTCGCAAGGGCTCTATGCCTTCCCGGGTGGCAAGGTCGAACCCGGCGAGACGCTGGAGGCAGCGGCAGAGCGCGAACTTCTGGAAGAAACCGGATTACGCGCCATCGATTACCGCCCGCTGCAGGAAATCCACATCGACGGCAGGGACGACAGCCACCCGGTCGATTATCTCCTCACGGTCTTCGGTGCCGTCTATGCCGGCGGCGAGGCAGTGGCTAGCGACGACGCCGAGACCGCCGCCTTCTATACGCTCAGTGAGATGGCGGCACTGCCGCTCGCCGGCTCGGTGTTCGCCGTTGCGGAGGACTTGTTGGCCCCCGGCGGAGACGCCAGGCCGCAGCCCTGAAAATCGCCTTGCAGGCGACAAATTGTTTCGCCACAAAGACTTATGCTGTTTGGCAGAGCCAGAACGGCTTACGCCGTTCGGCAGACCACAACGGCTTACGCCATTGGGCAGACCACAACGGCTAGCGCCGTTAGGTAGAGAAGGCTTATGAACCGTCCATCCTTGCTCCTCGCCGTGTGTCTTGCCGTCAGTGCGGCCGTCTCGGCACTGCCTGCGTTCAGCGCCGAGTCGCCGTTCGAGCCGGGGCTGATGCGATTGGCGGAGGTTCTGGGGTCGCTGCATTTCCTGCGAAATTTGTGCGGCGAGAAGGGCGACCAGTGGCGTGCCGAGATGGAGAAGCTGCTTGATTCGGAAAATCCGGACGCCGAGCGGCGCGCCCGCTTCATCGCCAGCTTCAATCGTGGCTACCGCTCGTTCGGCGGCACCTATACGCGGTGCACCCCCTCGGCGGCGGAAGCCATCAGCCGCTATATGAAAGAAGGCGAGACGCTGTCCCGCGACATCGCCTCGCGTTACGGCAACTAATGCATATCGCCCAAAACAGCGGATTTTGGGACAACGACACGCATAAAACAAAAGCCTGGAACGCGTTGACCGAATCCGTTTCAACGCGATCCGTTTAGGCAGGCAGGCCTGCTCATCAACAACTATCAGGACCATTGCTGGCGACGGCTGAGATATCCGGCTTGTGCGAGGCGATATCTTGGTGCAATCCTCATGTTGCACTTCTGCAACAGTATTAACGAAACCTTACCGCGAGAAAGCGGAATTAACTCAAACTGAAGGTTTTCGCCCCGCAGGCCGCCCCAATCGGCTAAGTTTGACTCGAGCTGAACGCAGCTTCGCACAAGGCAATCGGGCTTTGTAAAAGACGATCAAAAAAATGTCGTATTTACAAATACTTAATTGTCCCTACGTGTGAAATGAACAGATCAGGCCTGATCCACATCGACGGATCGCTGCTTGAAAGGGTGGACATTCGCTTATGGAACATGGTGTCAACGACATCGACGCGCTGGTCAGAGAAGAAAAACGCCTGACCGCCGTGGAAAGCCACAGCGAGGCCTGGGCGGAAGGTCTCTCCGCCGGCATAGAGCCCGAGATCATTGCCGAAGCAGCGCTCGAAACCGCCTTCGGCGAGATGTTGCGTGCCAATGGCGAGACCTCGGCCCTTGCCCTGCTCGACCGTATGCGTGAAAAGGTGATTGCTGGCGCCTTCGAACCCGAACGGCTGCGGCACTGAACCGACGTCCGGTTCTTTGACGGCAAAATGCCGCTCGGGCGTCATGCCCGGAAGCAGGGAGAAACGGGCAGTGAGTTTTTCGATGTCAGGCAAGCCGCGTGGCTTGGTCCTCTGCATCTCCTTCGCCGCTTGCTGTGCCGCGATTCCCCTGGTTGTGTGTCTCGCGAGCAGCCCCGCCTATGCGCTGAGCGAGATCAAGCGCGAAGAGCTCCCGCCAACAGTCACGCCGCCGGCGGACGACGACATGTCGCCCCCGGGAAGCACCGTGCCAATGCCCAACCCGGTCGGAACGCCGCCGCCGACCATTGAACCGGCTGCTCCCAATGAAGCCGAGCCGGACAGTCCGGCGGATGGCGGCGTGACCAGACCGCGCGTCGATCCGGAGACGCCGGTACCCGAGGTTGTCTATGATCTCGGCAAGCTGCCGGAACCGGTGCGGCGCATGCACGATCTGATCGTCGAAGCCTGCAAGGGCGGCGACATCGAGCCCTTGATCGGCAAGGGCGACAGCGCCACGCAGATATCGCTGACCGACATAGACGGCGACGCCATCGCCTTCCTCAAGGGGCTCTCCGGCGACCCGGACGGCCAGGAGATCCTGGCTATCCTGGAGGAGGTGCTCGATGCCGGCTACGTCCACCTCGATGCCGGCACGCCACAAGAACTCTATGTGTGGCCGTATTTCTTCGCCCTGCCGCTGGACAAGCTGGACGCCAAGCAGCGGGTCGAATTGTTCAAGATCGTCACCGCTGGCGACTTCGACGACATGAAGCAATTCGGCGCCTATATCTTCTACCGTGTCGGCATCACGCCCACTGGGCAGTGGACATTCTTCGTCGCCGGCGACTGAGCCCCTTAGGGAATCTAGAGGACAAGGGCCTCGGCAAACTCCACCGCCCTACCCTGGCCTGGCGTGGCGATCTCGCCTTCCCACATGACGCGGCAGCCGCGAATGACGGTGCCGACCGGCCAGCCGGTCACGTCTCTCCCGTCATAAGGCGTCCAGCCGGCTTTCGAGCCGGCCTGCGCATTGGTGATGGTCTGGCGCCGCTTCATATCGACGATGGTGAAGTCGGCGTCGTAGCCGGCGGCGATGCGGCCCTTTCTCGCCATGCCGAAGATGCGTTGCGGGCCGTGGCTGGACAGGTCGACAAAGCGCTGCAAGGTCAGCCGGCCGGCATTGACGTGGTCGAGCATGATCGGCACCAACGTCTGCACGCCGGTCATCCCCGACGGCGAGGCCGGATAGGGTTTTGCCTTCTCGGCCAGCGTGTGCGGCGCGTGGTCGGAGCCGAGCACGTCGACGATGCCTTGCGCAATGCCGTGCCAGACGCCGTCGCGGTGGCGCTTGTCCCGAACAGGTGGGTTCATCTGGATCAGCGTGCCAAGCCGTGCATAGTCGTCGGCGCTCAGCGTCAAATGATGCGGCGTCGCCTCGCAGGTCGCGACATCCTTGTGCTGTTCGAGGAACAAAATCTCCTCGGCGGTCGAGATGTGCAGGACATGGATGCGGGCGCGAACTTGCTGAGCGATGCGTATAAGCCGTTCGGTGCAGCGCAAGGCGGCGATCTCGTCGCGCCATACCGGATGCGATGAAGGATCGCCCTCGATGCGTTCGCCAAGACGCTCGCGCAGCCGGAATTCGTCTTCCGAATGAAAGGCGGCGCGGCGGCGCGTGTTTCGGAGGATCGATGCCACGCCCTCGTCATCCTCGACCAGCAGATCGCCAGTGGACGAGCCCATGAAAACCTTGATCCCGGCCGCGCCCGGCAACCGCTCAAGCTCGCCGACATCCCCGGCGTTTTCGCGGGTGCCCCCGACCCAGAAGGCAAAATCGCAATGCATGCGATCAGTGCCGCGCCGAACCTTGTCGGCAAGCGCTGCCTCGCTGGTGGTCAAAGGATTGGTGTTGGGCATCTCGAACACGGCGGTGACGCCGCCAAGCACGGCCGCGCGCGAGCCCGTTTCCAGGTCTTCCTTGTGCTCCAGTCCCGGCTCGCGAAAATGCACCTGGCTATCGATGACACCTGGCAGGATATGCAGGCCGCGGCAGTCGATCGTCTCGCCGGCCGAGGCCTGGCGGAGATCGCCGATGGCAGCGATGCGCCCGTCCTTCACGCCGATGTCGCGAGCCCCTTCGCCGTCATGGTTGACCACTGTGCCGCCTGTCAGGATGAGGTCGTAGATCATGGCCATGCTCTCTTGCGGGGGGAGTGCCAGCGGCTTACGTAAAGGCCGACCGTTTTGCAAGATCAGGTTGCTTTTCCGCCCATGCCCTTTGCCCAGCTCAAAGACCGCGCCCTCATTTCCGTGTCAGGCCCGGATGCCGAGCATTTTCTGCAGAACATCCTGACCACCGATCTCGACATCCTGGCACCCGGCGAAGCCAAACCCGGTGCGCTGCTGACGCCGCAAGGCAAGATCCTGTTCGATCTCCTGATCTCGCGCGACGGTGAGAATGCATTCCGGCTGGAATGCCGGGCCGACATAGCGGACGATTTCGTACGCCGGCTGACGCTCTACAAACTGCGCGCCAAGGTCGAGATTGCCAAGGCAGATCAGGCGTTTGTCACCGTCGCCTGGGGACATGAATCAACACTCTCACAATCCGATTCAACGACGGCCGCCGACACGCGCTTTCCGAAGGGCGCCGTCACGCGTTCCTATGGCGAAACAGATGAGCGCAGCGATCTTGCCGCGTGGCAAGCCTTCCGCATTGCCGGCGGCATTGCCGAAAGCGGCAGCGACTACCAACTCGGAGACGCCTTCCCCCATGATGTGCTGCTGGACGAAACCGGCGGCGTCGGCTTCAAGAAGGGCTGCTATGTCGGCCAGGAGGTCGTCTCGCGCATGCAGCATCGCGGCACGGCCAGACGACGCGTGCTGATTGTCTCGGCCGATAGGCCCCTGCCCGCACCGGGCACCGAGCTAACCGTCGCAGGACGGCCGGTTGGCACGCTCGGCTCGACCGTCGGCACGACCGGTCTGGCGATTGCCCGCATTGACCGGATCAAGGCGGCGCTCGACGCCGGCCAGCCGATCATGGCCGCGGACGCCACCGTTTCACTTGCCATCCCGGCCTGGGCAAAATTCGCCTTCCCGCAGGAAGCTGTCAGCGCGGAGGAGGCCTGATGGCCGCCGACCGCGTCGGCGCGCCGGCACGCGCCTGGCAGCGCATGCTGTCGGGCCGCCGGCTCGACCTGCTCGACCCCTCGCCGCTCGATATCGAGATTTCGGATATTGCGCACGGGCTCGCTCGCGTAGCCCGCTGGAACGGCCAGACCAGCGGCGAGCATGCCTTTTCGGTTGCCCAGCACTCGCTGCTGGTCGAGGCGCTATTCTGTGACCTGGTGCCTGAGGCTTCGGCCGACGCCCGGCTGGCGGCGTTGCTGCACGATGCCCCCGAATATGTCATCGGCGACATGATCTCGCCGTTCAAATCGGTGATGGGCGGCAGCTACAAGGACTGTGAGTTGCGGTTGCAGCGCGCCATCCATCTGCGCTTCTCGCTGCCGCCGGAACCAACGGCTGCGCTGCGCAAGGAGATCAAGCGCGCCGACCAGATCGCCGCCTATTTCGAAGCAACGCTGCTTGCCGGTTTTTCGGCCGCCGAAGCTACCGAGTTCTTCGGCCGTCCGCGCGGCTTCAATGCCGACCGCTTCGATTTCACGCCACGCTCGGTGACCTGGGCGCAAAATGCGTTCCTGAAGCGGTTTTCCGCGATCGAGACGTCGCGGCACCAGGTTTCGGCACCCGCAATCGGCTAAAAACGCTAAATTAACCGGAACGGGTAACAGTGCGGTGTTCGATCACGACCCGCAGGCGCCTCATGCCCGTCGCTGATGCCAAGGATGGTTCGGCCGTCCCGGAACGGGAGGCCAAAGGCATGGATCGCTCGCGCCATATGGAAGATGAACTGCGCGAACAGAATGAACGCTTTTCGGCCGCAGTCGAGAACATGTCGCATGGGCTGTGCATGTTCGATGCCGAAGAGCGGATGATCATCTGCAACGGCAACTACATCAATATCTTCTGTCTCGACGCCAAGGTGATACGCCCCGGCATCCGGTTCCTCGACATTCTGCGGCACAGCGTCGACATTGGCGTCGCCTCGCAAAGCGCCGATGAACTCTACGCCATCCGCAAGCCCTATATCGACCAGGCGAAACCCTCGACCTACGAGGAGATGCTGTCGGATGGCCGCATCATCAACATCTCGCATCGCCCATTGGCTCTGGGCGGCTGGGTCTCGATCTACGAGGACATCACCGAACAGCGCCGTGCCCAACAGGATCTCAAGGAGCAGCACCGTCGCTTCGACGCAGCACTTGCCAACATGTCGCAAGGCTTGCTGATGTACGACGCCGACGGCAAGATGATCGTGCGCAACGGGCGTTTTCTGGAACTCTACAACGCCACCGCGGCGGACTTCCCGCTTGGAACGACGCACCGCGACGCGCTCGAACGATTGCTGGAACTCGGCATCTATACGAAGATCGACGTCGACAGCGAAGTCGCCAAGACCGAAGCCTGCCTGGTGGCGAAAAAAATGCATTCCGCGTATCGACATCTTACCGACGGCAGGACGGTTCTGGTCACCCGCCAGCCGATGAGCGGCGGCGGTTGGGTGGCGACCTTCGACGATGTCACCGAGCGCCGCCGTACCGAAGAGCGCATGACCCATCTTGCGCATCACGATATGCTGACCGGACTGCCCAACCGCTCGATGTTTCGCGAACGGCTCGACCTTGCGCTGGAGGACACGGCGGCCACGCCGTTGGCGATTTTCTCGCTCGATCTCGATCGCTTCAAGGTGGTCAACGACACCTGGGGACATCCGGCCGGCGACTGGCTGTTGAAGGGCGTGGCCGAGCGGCTGCAGCGTTGCCTGCGCGGTGAAACGGACGTCGTCGCTCGCTTCGGCGGCGACGAATTCGTCATCATCCAGTTCAATTTCAAGGGCATTGCCGATGCCGAAAAACTGGCGAAGCGTATCATCGAGGCGATCGCAAAACCGTTTCGAGACAAGAGCCGCGACATACATGTCGGCATCAGCCTGGGCATCGCCGTTTTCCCCGACGATGGCGGCGACGCCGATACGCTGCTGAAAAACGCCGATACGGCGCTCTATCGGGCGAAGAGCGAAGGGCGCAACCTGTATCGCTTCTTCGAACCCGGAATGGACGCCATGGTACAGGCACGGCGCGCACTCGAGATCGACCTCGAGACAGCGCTGCCGCGCCAGGAATTTGATCTGGATTTCCAGCCCATCATGAACATCGCCTCCGGCGAGATCGTCGGCGCCGAAGCCTTGATGCGCTGGCATTCCCCGACGCGCGGCACCGTGGCGCCGGACAACTTCATTCCGGTCGCCGAAGAAACCGGAATGATCGTGCCGCTTGGCGAGTGGGCGCTGAGGAAGGCTTGCACGGCGGCGGCAAGCTGGCCTGCTGGCCTGCGCATCGCGGTCAATGTCTCAGCCGTGCAGCTCAAAAGCGGCAGCTTTGCCCGCAACGTCATCTCGGCTCTGGCCTTTTCCGGCGTACCCGCCGGCCGGCTGGAACTGGAAATCACCGAAACCGTGCTGATGGACGAGAGTGAAGCCGTGCTGAGGACACTGCGACAGTTGCGCGGGCTCGGCATTCGCATCGCACTGGACGATTTCGGCACCGGCTATTCCTCGCTCGGTTATCTCAGGCGTTTTCCCGTCGACAAGATCAAGATCGACCGTTCTTTCATCCACGACTTGGGCAATCGCGACACCGCGGCGATCGTTCGCACCGTCATCGGGCTGGGTGCCGAACTCGGCATCACTGTCACCGCCGAGGGTGTCGAGACCGAGGCGCAGCTCGACATCCTGCGCGGCAATGGCTGTACCGAGGCGCAGGGCTATCTGATCGGCGTGCCGTCAAATGCGGCCGATATTCAGCGTCTGTTGAAATCCCGAGCGTTGCACAGCCAGACCGGCTGAGGTCGGCCATCATCAACGCAGCGTGTCGATATATTTGCCGTGGAAGCTGACATAGCCCGGCTCGACCACCTTCAAATGCCGCTCGATCAGCGCATGAAACTGTGGAAGTTGATGAAACGGCACGCCGGGATAGGCGTGATGCTCGGCATGGAACGGCATGTTCCACGCTAGCTTGCGGACCAGCCAGTTGGTCAGCGTGGTCCTGGTGTTCTCCAGCATGTTGGCGACAAACGGACAACGGCCGTGCTCGGCCAGCAAGTAGAGCCGCAGAAACGGCTGGCCGAGCAAGGCCGGCAGGATCCAGACATAGAGAAGCACAGTGAGCCGGAAATAGACGGCCAGCAGAATGACCACGGCATAAAAGGCAATCATGGCGCGCGCCTCTATGCGCACCTTGTCGTGGCCTTTGGGCGGAACGTAGCTTTCCCCGCCGCGGTCCATCGCATTCGCATAAAGCGTCTTGAGGTGCCCCCACCACAACGGGATACCAGAGACATGGACGAGATATTGCCGCCATGTCTCCGGTTTGGGGAAGGCCAGTTCAGGGTCGTTCTCCGGGTCTTGCGTGTATCGATGATGGGCGAAGTGGAAGTAGCGAAACCAGTCCGCCGGCAGCGCGATCGCCAGGCTGCACACCCGTGCCACGGCATCGTTCAGCCATTGCGTTTCGAAAGCCGTACGATGAACCGTCTCGTGCAGCAGCGTGAACAGGAACACGATGAGGATACCTTGCGGCAGCATCAGCAGCGGCCAGAACGGCACCTTGGCGGCGATCAGCGATCCGATAATCACGATCGCCCCCCAATGAACGGCAAGCTGAACGAGGCTCGCGACGTCCGACTTGGCGGTCAGGCGGTTGCGCTCTTCCTGCGTCAACGATGAAATTACGTCACGATGATCCACGGGTTTCGATCCTGGCTGGGATTGATGAAACCTACTGTAGCCAATGAAAAAACTTTCCAAAAACGACGATTTCTGCAATTTTGATAAGCTGATCTTATCTATCCGGTGATCATGGTCACACTTCCATCTCTCAAAGGACTTCAGGCCTTCGAGGCCGCGGCGCGTGCAGGCAGCTTTGCCGCAGCGGCAGAAGAGCTTTCGGTGTCGGCCGCCGCCGTCAGCCAGCTCATCCGCGCCGTCGAGGAGCAGATGGGCCGCAAGCTGTTCCACCGCGTCAACCGGCGCGTCGTCCTCACCGAGGCCGGCGTCGAGATGCTGCCCAGGCTGACCATGGCCTTCCAGGAGATCGGCAGCGTCTCGCGCGAACTGGGTGGCGATGCATTCCGCCCGCGCCTGGTCGTATCGGTACCGCCATCCATGGCCATGGGTTGGCTTTCGCAGCGTCTCGCCGGTTTTGTCACAAGCCATGGCGCCGTCGACATATCGCTCAGAGGTGACGACGACCCGGTGCCGTTCGACCGTGAGTTGATCGACATCAGGCTCACTTATGGCCCGCATTACCGCGAGCACCCGACCGAGGATATCGTCCAGGACGCAGTCTATCCCGTGTGTGCGCCCGGGCTGGCGGACACGGTCAAACCCGAAGGCCTCGCCAGCCTGCCGCTCATCCATACCGGCTGGGGACCGACTGGTGCGTCCTTTCCGTCCTGGCACAACTGGTTCGAGGCTGCCGGCATCGAGGCCGGCCGGGCAGCGCAGCGCGGCCTCTCGGCCAACTCATCGCGCGCAGCACTCGACCTTGCCATTTCGGGATTGGGCGTGGCGCTGGCGCAAGGGATCTACTGTGCCGCGGCGCTGGAAGACGGCCGGCTTGTCAGGCCCCTCGCCCCGGCGCTGGAGCTGCGCCAGCCCTATTGCCTGACGATCCCGGAGCGCAGCGCGAGGCGCGATGTCGTGGCGGCATTTCGCCAGTGGCTGATCGACGAATGCCGGCGCGTAGTCGGCTCGCCGGCACTGCGTTGACCTGACAGGCGGCTATGGTCAGAGGTGGCCGCTCAATGCCTCTGCCATGTCCTTGCTCGTCGCCACGGGAACGATCTCGAATTCCACCAGATCCGCCCATTCGATGACCCAGCGCTGCAGCAGCGTGACGTCATCGGCCTCCACCAGCAGGAAACAGCGGCTCATGTCCGCCGCGATCCAGCTGTGGTGCACGAGAAGCTCGTCCGGCTTCAGGCGGCCCCGGTCGCGAAAGCGGCGGTAGATCTCCTTGCGATCGCAGCCGGTAAAATCCTCGATCACGATGAACAGCATCTTTTCCCCCGATCAAATTACCGCCCGGGCCGGTCCAGCCGCTCCAGGAACCATTGCGTCAGCCGCACCCAGACCTCGTCCTTCTCGCCGGAATCCTCCCAGCCATGGTCGAGGTTGGGATTGTCATTCACCTCGATGACGAAGACGCCGTCCTTGGTCTCCTTGAGGTCGACGCCATAGAGCCCGTCACCGATGCAGCGCGCCGCCTTCACTGCCGTCTCGACGACATGCGCCGGCGTTTCCTTCAGCGTGAAGGTCTTGATGCCGCCCTGGTCGGGCTTGCCGTTGGCCTTGTGGTTGACGATCTGCCAGTGCTTCTTGGCCATCAGATAGTGCACGGCAAACAGCGGCTGGCCGCCGAGCACGCCGACGCGCCAGTCATATTCGGTCGGAATGAATTTCTGCGCGATCAGAAGGTCGGAATCCTCCAGCCATTCGGTGGCGAGCGTCTTCAGTTCCTCGAAGTTGGCGCATTTCTTGACGCCGCGCGAGAACGACGAATCCGGAATCTTCAGCACCAGCGGAAAGCCCAGCGTCTGCGCCGCCAGTTCGAGATCCGAGGTGCCGGCGATCATCACCGTCGGCGGCACCGGGACCTTGTTGTAGGCCATCAGCTCGTTGAGATAGACCTTGTTGGTGCAGCGGATCATCGATAGCGGGTCGTCGATGACTGGCATGCCTTCTTGCTGGGCGCGGCGGGCGAAACGATAGGTGTGATTGGAGATCGAGGTCGTCTCGCGGATGAACAGCGCGTCGTAATTGGCGAGCTTGGCCAGGTCCCGCTTGGTGATCGGCTCGATTTCGACGCCCATCTTCTCGGCGATCTTGGCCCAGTAGCGCAGCGACGAGATCTCCGAGGGCGGCAATTCCTCATGCGGGTCGACCAGCGTGGCGAAGGTGTAGCGCGCCGGCGTGCGGCCCTTGGTGTCGCGCCATTCCCGGTTGGTGTAGGTCTCCAGGCACTGGATAAAGCTTTTTTCCTCGTCCTCGGTCATGCGCGCCAACGGATGGAAACCGATCTTGCGGATCGAGGCCCATTCGGCGCTGTCCTTGATGTGGACTTCGAGCGCCGGTGCGCGGAACCAGTCGAACAACAGCTTGGCGAAACGGTCCCAGATTTTCGACGGCCCGATGCCGAAGAAGATGCAGACCTTTTGCGGAAAGGTGCCGCCGAGGTCCTTGCGGCATTTGTTGAGCGCCAGTTCCAGTTCCGGCAGCGCGTGCTCATAGAGCTTGCGCTCCGACAGGTCGATCATCGTTTCGACGGTCGGGATCACCTTGTGGCCGCGCGAGCTTGCCAGCAGCGAGGCATAGTAGCCGCGGCTCTGGTAGGCGTAATTGTTCGACAGGTTGATGACCTTCGGCCGCTGGCCGCGAAACAGCGACGGGTGCGCGAGATAGTCGCGATTGGTGATGATCTTGTGTGGTGTCGCCACCTGGTCGAGATCGCTCTGCCTGCCTGTAAGAATAACCCAGGTCATTGTTATCAGCGCTTTCCCAGAGTGATGGCGGCACGCAGTCCGTCGCGGCCGAACTGCGCCATGTTCATGAAGATGCCGTAAGGCACTGGAATGTTGGCGGCATCAAGGATGGTCTCCTGCCTTTCGTCCTCGACCCAGGGGTCGTGGATCAGGATATGGTCGCCGTCATCGCCGATCGCCAGCACCCAGTGCGGCACCTTTTTGCCGAACATCAGGAAGCCGCTGATCAGCACCAGCACCAGTTTTCCCTCCGCGATCGAAGCCCTGATATCATCGATGGTGAACGGACGGTAATTCACCGGGATGCCGTAAAGTTCCGCGCGCCGGCGAAAGTCAACCTGAGCGAGTTCCATCACCCGACGCTTGTCCTCGCTACGCACCGATTGCAGAAACAGCGCGCCGTAGAAGGACACGTAGATCTCCGCCGCAAGCCCGCTCTCGTACCCCGAGACAGCGAGGCCGAACGGTTCGCATCCGCCAGGACCCGACATCATGAAGACGGTCGTCGCTTCACGCCACAGCCGGATTTCCATGACCGGATCCGGCACGAAGCCACGGTCGAAATTGGCCATCGCCATCATCAGGCAGCACGGGCCGCAGGTGAATTCGCAGGTCTGCTGGTAGAACGGCACCTTGGTGGCAATCGGAATGTCGCCGCGCAAGGTCCTTTCGTAGCGAAGTGCTGTCCCGCCATCCTCATAATAGCCGGGTTCACGGCCGATCTTGCGATAGCCGGCCTGTTCGTAGATGCGGATCGCGCGGCTGTTGTCCTCGCGCACCTCCAGACGCAGCATCATGCGGCCGTGCTCGAAGGCGGCGTCTTCGGCGGATCCGAGCAGCATGCGGCCAACACCCAGCCCACCGAAGAACGGACCGGTCGCAATCGAGTAGAGGCGCGCCACGCCGCTGCCCTTGCGAAACAGCACGATCGCATAGCCGGCCACGCGGCCATCGACTTCGGCGACCAGCGTCTCGGCGGTTTCACGCTCGATGAACAGGCGGAAGGAACGGCGGGAAATACGGTCGCTCGAGAAAACAGCTTTCTCGATGGCGGCGAGATCATCGACGTCAGACGCGCGGGCCGTGCGGATCTCGGCAGGCATGCGGCTTGAGAAAACCTCGATTTGGTGGTGGGAAATGCCCTACTGAAAAACGTTCAGGACATCAGCCGAAATACTGATGGCCACAAAGCGCTATCGCACCTTGAATAGGGCCGAATTGTGACAGATTCGGCAGCAGCCCGGCGATGCAAAACGCTTTGAACAGGATCGCTATTTACAGACTGGCGCCACCACCAAAAGCGGCGCCTTTCAACTGGCCAGGCCTGCCAGAAGCTGGCCATAGGCGCTCTTTGCCACGACGGCCAGTTGCTCGCGCGGCAGCGAGCCGACGACGGCGCAGCCATAGCCCTTGTCCAGCCAGTAGACGGCCTCGGGTCCGTCCTGCGCGGCGATGTAGGTGCCCTTGGCATTTTCCGCCGATTCCGCCGTGACGAACAGGGATATACGCTCGCCCTTGTCGTCCTCGTAGAGCAGCATCGCGGCCTTGTTCTCGCCCGCCGGAAGCAACCGACCGCCGACCAACTGGAAACCGTTCGCGGTCAGATCCGGCGCCACCAGCTTCAGCCCTATCCGGTTGGACAGCCAGGTCTGCAGATGATCCTTGTCGCTGGCCGGCACTTCGACGGCATGCCGCTTTTCGGCGGCATAGATGACATGGGCCGCGATTGCCTGCTCGGCCAGCCGATCTTCCGCGGGATCCTCCTGCCCCATGCCGTCGACGCCGGCAAGGTAGCCACCAAGCCCGCCGGCGACCAGAAGTACGGCAGCGGCTGCGGCAAGCCACCAGCGCGAGCTTGGCACAGCCGCCTTGACCGGCGCCTCGCCGAGCACGACCTTGCGCAGCCGCGCCGGGACGGCTTCGTCCAGCACGCCGGCGAAGGCCGCCCGCAAGGCCGTCCGGTCGGCGGTGAAGCGGGCGCTCTTGGCTTTCATCTCGGGATTGGCGTCGAGCCAGGCATCGTAAGCGGCGCGCTCGTCGCTGGGCAACTCGCCATCGAGCGCCATGTGGATGTCACGTTCGGAAAAGTCGCGGCGGATCATTTCTCGACGATCCTTATCGCGCGGCGACGCGCCGTGTCGTCCAGCAACCCGCGCAATTCCTCACGCCCGCGCGCAATGCGCGACATCAGCGTGCCGGCAGGCACGCCCAGAATGTTGGCTGCTTCGGCATAGGAAAAACCTTCGATGGCAACCATGACAAGGGCTGCGCGACGGTCGGGGCTGATCGCCTGCAATGCGTCGATGATCTCGCGCGAGGCGATGCTCTCCACCTGCTCGGCCGGCTGGGCAACAGCCTCGCCCGCTTCCAGCGGCAACATCGCTGCCTCGCCGCGACGGTTCACCTTGCGCATCTGGTCGATGAACAAATGATGCATGATCGTAAACAGCCACCTCCGGGGGCTTTCTCCTGTCTGCCAGTTGTCGAGCCGCACAAGCGCCCGCTCGAGGCAATCCTGGACGAGATCGTCGGCAGCGTCGCGGTCGCGCAAAAGCGAGCGTGCGTAGCGGCGCAGGCGCGGTATTTCGCCAAGGATTGCTGCCTTCTTTTCGTCCATGACCGCTGGTTCTGTGGTCGCCCTTGTTGATCCCGATTGAACGCGCCTTCCGGGCGCGGCGCAAGCGGCCAGCGCGAAGCGGTCCGCCGCTCCGGTCACCCAAGCAATGAGATAACGAGCTCATTGACCGATTTATTCCCGACCAGACTAAAATCGTATTGTTCTTGCTTGCCTTTATCCGTTTTCCTTCGCCGCCCGTGTCAGCAGCCGCTGATAAAACAGGCCGATGCCGATCAAAACCGCGCCAAGGCCGATGAAGGATAGTGCCCGTAGCACGCCTTCAAGCTCCGACATGTCGAAGATGAAGACTTTCAGCACGGCGATCGCGATCAGCGCGGCCGAGGCAACGCGCAGCACCTGCGATTTCAACCAAACGCCGGCTGTGAGCAACGCCACGCCGATGACCAGCCAGAGCGCCGAGTAAGTGTAGGTCTCCAGTTGGCCAAGCCCGCTCCACAGGCCGATGAATTCGCCCTTGAACAGGCGCCTCACCGACAGCGTGGCATAGGCGAAGGCAAGCACTGCGGCCACCAGAGCCAGCATCTGCGCATACCATTTCGGCCGCTTGTCCCTCGCATAGAGCGCCAACCCACCGGCGGCGACCGCCGGCAGGAGATAACCAAGGAACAACAGGTTGAACACCGGGATCTGGCCGGTCGATTCGTCTGACAACAACGGGTTCAGCACCACGAAGTGCCGGATGACGACGAAGGCGACGGAGACCACGCCGGCGGCCATCGAACCGTAGCGCAGCACCGAGCTTGGCGAGCGCATGTCGATGGCGACGAGGATGGCGCCGGCGCCGATGGCGATCAGCGTGTAGATCGACTGTTCAGCGAGCGTCATGGCGCCCGTGTCGATGACGCCGCCATGCATGGCATGGCGCACCAGCATGGCGAGCGTGAGCAGCGCAAACAGCGCCGCCGCGGCTTCCATGGCGAGGCGTGGCCGGCCATTGGTGGTGCGGGCGAGCTGCCAGGCGACAAAGCCGAAGGACAGCGCCGGCAGGCCGTAGCCCGGCAGCAGCCAGTTGAACACCGGTGTCGTCAACAGGAACTCGGCGCCGACAATAGTCGGGTCGAAGGCGACGCGGCCAAGCACCGCGATTACCGCGCCGACCGAAATCCAGCCGAGCACCGGATAGGAGCGCCAGCGCGTGGCCAGCGCCGGCACGATGGCCGCCGCACCGAGCAGGATGGTGGTCCAGCCGGAATCGAAAGCCATATGCATCAGCAGCAGGCCGGCGATCGCCGCGCCGCCCAGAGCAAACGACACCGCGATACCGCCCTTGAGCGGTGGCTCTTCGGCCCGTGCTATCCACTCGCCGCCGGCAGCGAAAACGACTACCAGCAGTGCCGCGACGGCGGCGTAGACAAGGTCACGGTCGAGATTGCCGAAGGTGAACCAGAGTGCCAGCAGGATGACCAGCGGCACGATGACGCCCCACGCCGCCCATGAGGCCGCGCGGATTTGCGTCCCGGCGGCGAACCTGCGCGCGGCCCAGAAGCCGGCGCCGATGAAGACCAGGCCAAGTGCGATGCCGATGCGCAATGTCAGCGCATTGGACGTGGCCAAGGGCAGTCCATCGACGCCCAGGGCACCGCCCGAAAAATCGGAAGCGATCGAGGTTGGCGGGATGATGCCGAGATAGATCAGCACCGTAACCAGTCCGGCCGCATAGAGGAGCGGCAGCGCCAGCGGGCGATAGAGCGCGACGGCCACCAGCGCGGCAATCACCACGGCGCCCGGCAAGGCATAGCCGGCGGCGGCAAAGGCCGGGTCGACCGACAGGCCCAGCGCCGAAAATGCGACGAACAGGCCAGGCACGATGGACGGCCAGTCGAAAGCCCCGGCTGGCCCGGCTTCATCGCCACGGCGAGCGAGCCAGACAAGGGTGAGCACGGCCAGCGTGACGGCGTCGATGAACAGGATGGCAGAGAGGTTCGCTCCCGGTGCATCGGTCATGTAAAGGATGGTCCAGACACCGGTGCCGAAAAAGGCCGCCGCCATCAGCGACTTCCAGTCGCGCATGCGGGCGATAACGCCGGTGGCGGCGAGCACGATCGCGAGGTAGCCGAACAGCGCCCAGGGATTGGGCGCCTGCGAGGCGATCAGCACCGGGGTCACCATGGCGCCGACGAGGCCGATGCCGGCCAGCGCCTGGCCATGGACAAGGGCTGTCGCGATCGTCGCCACGCCGATGGCGCCGAGCAGCGTGAAGGCGAGCGCCGGGCCAATGAAGCCGTAAATGCCATGCGCGGCATAGACGGTGCCGAACAGGATGAAGGCACCGGCGGCAGTCAGGATCGCTGGAATATAGGCGCCGGCAACGCCTTGCACCGGCACTTTGAAGCCGGTGCGGCGGATGAACTCGCCGCCGGCGACCAGCACAAGGCCGAGCACGCCGGCCATGGTCAGCCGCACGCCGGGGCCGAAAATGCCGGCCTCGATGGTGTAGCGGATCAGGAACAGGCCGCCCAGCGCTAGCGCGATGCCGCCAACCCAGACAGCCCAGCGGGTGCCGAGCGCGGTTTCGACATCGGACTGGCGAGCGGCTTTCGCCGCGGCAGCCGGCGCTGCAGGTTCCGCTGCTTTCGGCGCCGCCTCGCTTGGCGCCCATGGCCCGGACACGACCTCACCGATTGGCGCTTCCACTTCCATAGCTGGCGCCTGTGCGGCGACCGGCTCGCTCATCGCCGGCGAGGAAATGTCGGCCGCTGCCGCAACGGCTGGAATCACATCGGCGGGCGCGACCTGTTCGGACGGCTTGGCCAAGGGCGGCACGGCACCCGAAAGCACCAGGCTGCGCAGTGCGCCAAGCTCGCGCTCGATCAGGCCGATGCGGCTTTGCTGGCGCGAAATGATGACGAACAAGGCGATGATGGCGACAAGGCCGATCAGGCTTTCAAACATGGCGGTTCCCCCAAACCAGGCCAGTTTTCACTGACGTTCAGTCTCACTGACACTCAAATGCGGTGGCCAAACGGCCACAAAACTCAACGCGCTGCCAGATTGGCGGCCGGAAAGATCGAGCATGTTTCGGTGCCGAAAGCCAGCAACTTGCCGCCGGCATCCTTCAACGTCGCCTCCGACACCGCCAGCGTGCGGCCTTTGTGAACAACCTTGCCCTCGCAGACCACCTCGCCCGTCTTCGGCGTGATCGGCCGCGTCAAATTCACCTTGAACTCAGCCGTCGTGTAGGCCTCGCCCTTCTCGAGCAGCGTCTGCACGGCGCAGGCCAGTGCCGAATCGAGCAGCGTCGCCGCCCAGCCGCCATGCACACTGCCCAGCGGGTTGAGGTGGCGCTCGTTGGGCACACCACGGAACACGGCATGGCCTTCCGACACTTCGGTCAGCGAGAAGCTGAGCTGGAAGGAGATCGGCGGCGCCGGATACTTGCCGTCGACGATGCGCTGCAGCAGCTCAAGACCGGTGTATTCCAGGATGTCGGCATGCGGAATGGTGCCGAGGCCGAGCGGCGAGACCCGGCCGGGATAAAGTTCGACTTCGCTCATGTGATGATTTCTCTGGCCGCGTCCTCGCCGGCAATGGCCTTGCCGCGCGCGTGGTGCTTGCGCAAGGCGGCAAGGAAGCCGGCGCGAGCGTCGGGCGGCTCGATGCCGCGCGGCTCATAGACGTGGCGGGTGAAGAAGAAGCCGGTCAGCCGGAAGGCGTCGTCGACCGCTGCCGCATCGGCGCGCAGGCCGGAGCCGCGCTGCAGGAAGGCCGGCAGAGCCAGCATCTTGTCGCGCCATGGCAAGCCTGCTTCGCGCGATACCGCGCGACCCGATTTTGGCGAGACATAGGCAAGATCCTGCCGCGTGCCGGTCGCGGCGCATTGGCTGAGATCGAGGCCAAAGCCGAGTTCGTCCAGCACCAGAAGCTCGAAGCGCGCGACCAGTTCGCCGGCGGCGTCGGCATCGTCGAGATGGACGATCATCACGGCAAGCGTTTCGTAGAGACCTTCATGGGCGTCGCGCTCGGGCAACAGGCGCAGATGCGCGGCCATGGTCTGCAATCCGTAGACGGCGACGGCGCTGTCCATCAGCCGGGCCGCGTTCATCTCGATCGCCTCGGCCTGGAACGTGCCGAGATGTTCGTCAAGGCGCGCCCGCCATAACAGGTCGACACGATTGCCGGGTTGGAGAACGGGCTGCTGCTTGCGCGAACGGCCGCCACGAACAAGGCCGAGATGACGGCCATGCGCGCGCGTCATCACCTCGAGAATGGCGCTGGTTTCGCCATGCTTGCGGGTGCCGAGAATGATTCCCTCGTCGCGCCATTCCATCCCCAGAGCTTTTCACCGGTTGGATGGCGAAATCAAGGTATGGGTTGGTGCCCGGCAGATCGGCACCTCGTATCAGCATGCAAAAAGCCGCCCGCAGCGATGTGCTGCGGGCGGTCTGGTAAGGTCAGTCGATCCGTTAGAAATTGCGCTGGAAACGGACGATGCCGCCGACGCTGCTCTTCTTATCGGCCTTGGTCCAGTTGTTGAAGTCGACGTCGTCGAATTTTCCTGCATTGAGGTAATCGACTTCAGCCGTGATCGTGTAGCCGGGCACAATGGTGTAGGCCACGTTTGCAGCGACGCCGAGGTTCTTCCAGTCGTCATAGGAGACCTGGGCGTTGAACGAGGTCTTGTCGTTGAACTTGTAGGTGCCGCCGCCCCAGATCGCCCAGTTTCCGCCCCACGGCTTGTATTGGGTACGGCCTGTGCCGAAGTCGTTGATGTTGTCGTTGGTGCCGTAGCCGCCCATGACGAACAGCGACAGTTCCTTGGTGACGGTGACGTCCAAACGAACCTTGCCGGACACTTCCTCGTAGTTGCTGTCATAGGCGACAACGCCGGTGATCGCACCCCAGTCGGCCTTGTACTTCAAGCCGCCGACGACATGCGGGACGTAGCTGTCGATCGTGTTGACGCCAGTGCCTTCTTCGAGCGAGACCACGCCCGTGAAGCCGCTGCCAGCGTCGAAGTAGTAGCTGATGAGATTGGTATCCTTGACACCATACGGGATGAGCGTGTCCTGGATGACATTGCCGGCATAACCGATGAACTGGTCGTATACCGTTTCATCCTTACCGACGCGCAGGCCACCGAGCTGGATCCAGGCGAAGTTGAGGGTAGTGGCCTTGTTGCCGGCCTGCCAGCCAGTGCCGTCACCTGAATAGTCGCCTGAGGAGTTACCGAACTGAAAGCGGGTCTCGGTAAAGGTCTTCAACGTGCCGAGCTCGGTTTCCTGGCCGGTATAAGTCCTCAGCGTGAAGCGCATGTTCTTGTAGTAGGTGTCGTGCCTATCGCCGTCCATGTGATCGGCAACGTTATTGGCGCCATCCAGCGAGCCGGAATCGCCGACGCCCATGTCGTAGCGGAGGTAGCCGCCGATGCGCAGGCAGGTCTCGGTGCCCGGGATGTAGAAGTAACCGGCGCCGTAGACGTCGCAGATCTTGACGTATTCGGCCGGTTCCGGTTCGGCAACGACGACAGCGTCAGCCGCGCGTGCGCCGCTGACCGCGATCAGTGCCGCGGCTGAGCCGAGAAGGAGGCTCTTGATGTTCATTTTCTGACCTCTCCAGTCAAAGTTTTAAATGGCTTCGGATTTGTGGCAGGCGGCAATGTTTTCCCGCCTCACCCCCACAACGAAAAAGGCTCGCACCGCTCCCCCTTTTCGAGGGCGAACATACCCATCGATCTTCCGCCTTCAATGACGATTTTCGAAATAACGCCGATTCCGTGAACAGATTAATGCTGTGTTGCACAAATAACACTTATCCAATGCGCTATGGCACAATCGGCACAACGTCATATATTCAATATATATTGAGATTATTTCCTGGCTAACTATATTTTTCGGCACGCAATTCTTCTGTGATACCGCCAGGAATACGAAATATATGCCCCTTTTTCTGTGAAAACTGCCCGATTGTTTTCCGCCCGCCGATCATCAGATGACGCCAATCCGGCAAATGGTGCTCTGCTGTGACGAACCGCCGGGCGACACCGGCTAGGCAGCTTGGCTTCTTGCCGAAGCGATCGAAACTCAGCGAGGCGCTGTCGCGTTTCTGATTGTGACAGCCGCCAACTGTTGAAGACGATTCCTCAGCAAGACGCCGGTGGTGGCGAAAAGCCGGCTTAAGTCACCCGCTGCGCGTGATCGGCAAGCACTTCATCGATTACATGCCGGGATTTTTCAACCTCGACCGGGTTGACGTCTATCTGTTCGGCGACCGTGATCAGCGCCTTCCACAGCGTCCAGCCACGACCGCGCGCCCACATCGCCTCATTGGCCGGAAGGTCGGCACGAAACGCCTCCCGGCTTTTGCCTTCAAACAATGTCCAGGCAATCGCCAGATCGCAGGCGGGATCGCCGACGCCGGAGGTTCCGAAGTCGATAACCGCGCTCAACCGGCCTTGCCCGACCAACAAATTTCCCCAACTGACGTCACCGTGGAACCAGACCGGCGCGCCGTGCCATGGCGCAGCAAGTGCTGCCTCCCACACCGCGCTGGCTGCGTCCGTATCGATCTTGCCGTCGAGGGCAGCAATCGCGTGCCGGGCTTCGCCATCGTAGACGCTGAGTGATCCACCGCGAAAGAAGTTGTGTTGTCCCGGCGCAGGTCCGCCGGTGGCATCGATCCGCTGCAAGGCGACCAGGAACGCGGCCAGGTCGGTCGCAAATTGCGACAGGCCGGCAATACGCTCCCGCCTTGCCGTCTCGCCTTCGATCCAGCGGTAGACGGACCAAGGCCAGGGATAGGTTCCAGCCGGCACCCCCATCGCCAGTGGCACGGGGATAGGCAGCGGCAGCAGCGGCGCCAGCCTTGGCAGCCAGCGATGCTCCTTTTCCACTTGCAGGGAATAGGCTGCCGCGCTCGGCAACCGCACGGTCATCTCGTCGCCGAGATGAAAAGTCCTGTTGTCCCAGCCGCCAAATTCAACCGGCCTGACCGCAAGATTCTTCCAGCGGGGAAACTGCGCGGCGATCAGCCGGCTGACAAGCGCCGTGTCGATGCTCGGCTTGCTGTCCATAGGCCTTAGCGCGGGAACTCAAGCCCCATTTCGCGGTAGCGCTCGGGGTCGTCGCCCCAGTTCTCGCGCACCTTCACGAACAGGAACAGGTGCACCTTCTGTTCGAGGATGCCTGCTATCTCCATGCGCGCCGCCTGGCCGATGGCGCGGATGGTCTCGCCCTTGTGGCCGAGCACGATCTTCTTCTGGCTATCGCGTTCGACATAGATGGTCTGGTCGATGCGCACCGAGCCATCCGGCTTCTCTTCCCATTTCTCGGTCTCGATATGGGAAGAATAGGGCAGTTCCTGATGAAGCCTGAGATAAAGCTTCTCGCGGGTGATCTCGGCGGCGAGCTGGCGCATCGGCAGGTCCGAGATCTGGTCTTCCGGGTAGTACCAGGGGCCGGCCGGCAGGGCTTCAGCCAAATAATCGAGAACGTCCTTGCAGCCGGAGCCGGTCAGTGCCGAAACCATGAAGGTGCGCTTGAACGGCACCCTTTCGTTTGCTGCCGCCGACAAAGCCAGCAGCGCCTCGTGCTTGACCCGGTCGACCTTGTTGAGGATCAGCACCATCGGCTGGCGCACATCCTTCAGCCGTTCGAGGATGGCGTCGGCATCGCCCCTGATGCCGCGCTCGGCGTCGATCAGAAGCAGCACGATATCGGCGTCCTTGGCGCCGCCCCAGGCGGTGGTCACCATCGCCGTGTCCAGCCGCCGCTTCGGCTTGAAGATGCCCGGCGTGTCGACGAAAACGATCTGCGCATTGTCATGCGTGGCGATGCCGCGCACGATGGCGCGCGTCGTCTGCACCTTGTGGGTGACGATCGATACCTTGGCGCCGACCAGTTGGTTGACCAGCGTCGACTTGCCCGCATTGGGCGCGCCGATCAGCGCGACGAAGCCGGAATGCGTGGGGGCAGCTTCCGTTGCCGGCTCTTCGGTGGCGGTCATGCCGCGCTCCCTTCATTAGGGCGCCGCGCGCCCTCCGATTTTTGGGTCGATGTATCGACCCAAACGCCTTCGCGCAAAAGAAATGCCGAAGCCGCCGCTTCTTCCGCGGCCCTGCGGGAGCCGCCAGTGCCGCTTATCGGCGCAAAGCCGCGGACCTGCAAGGACACCGTGAAGACTGGCTGGTGGTCCGGGCCTTCGCGCTTTTCGATCACATATTCGGGGCGCGCATCGCTGGTCTTGGCAATCCATTCCTGCAAATCGGATTTCGGATTGAGCGGCTTTGCCACGACCGTGCGCGAGCGCGGCTCCCAGTAACGCAGGACAAACCGCCGCGCGGCGTCGATGCCACCGTCAACGTAAACCGCCGCGATCAGAGCTTCGACCGCATCCGCCAGATAGTTTCCGCCCGAGCCACGCGACCGCATCTTCAAGGCAGCGTCGGCCCGGACCAGATCCTCCAACTGCATTTCAATGCCGATCTCGGAGCATGTCCGCGCATCGACCAATGCATTGAAGCGTGGCGCGATTTCACCCTCCGGCGCGTCGGGAAACTTTTCGAAAAGCATATCGGCGACGATAAGCCCAAGCACGCGGTCGCCAAGGAATTCGAGACGCTGATTGTTGCTGGCCGCCTTGACCGCACTGGAATGCGTCAATGCGGTCTCAAGCAACCGGATGTCCTGGAAGACATGACCGGTCTTGGCCTTCACCAAACCGGCCAGTGTTTCGCCTGTCGGGCGCTTCAAAGCCATCAATTGACGAAGTGGAACAGGCGCGAAGCGCGCATCAGCGACGGCCATTTCCAGATTTCGAGCGGGCTCGCCTTGCCGGCGATCGAGAAGAAGACAAGGTTGGCGCGGCCAACCAGATTTTCCTCGGGAACGTAGCCGACGGTGAAACGGCTGTCGGCGGAATTGTCCCTGTTGTCGCCCATCATGAAATAATGGCCAGGCGGCACGTCGAATTCGCGCGTGTTGTCGCCGATCGAGTTCGAATTCAAGTCAAGCGTGTCGTAGCTGACGCCGTTGGGCAGGGTTTCGCGATAGACGTCAATCGGGCGCGATTCCTCGGTGATGTCGGGATTGTCGATCTGGCCGGTTTTCACGCGCGGCACGCCGACGCCATTGATGAACAGCTGGCCGTCCTTGACCTGGATCTTGTCGCCCGGCAGGCCGACAACGCGCTTGATGTAGTCGACAGACGGATCAGGCGGGAACTTGAACACCGCCACGTCGCCGCGCTTGGGCTCGGAGCCCCAGATGCGGCCTGAAAAGATGTCAGGGCCGAAAGGCAGCGAGTAGCGCGAATAGCCGTAGGACCATTTGGTGACGAACAGATAGTCGCCTTCCAGAAGCGTCGGCCGCATTGATCCCGACGGGATCGAAAAAGGCTGGAACAGCAGCGTACGGATGACCAGGGCGAGCAAAAGCGCCTGGACGATGACGCTGACGGTCTCGCCAAGCCCGCCGGATTTCTTCTCGGATTTTTCAGCCACGCTCATGTCGTCCTCGATTGTGCGTTGGATGGTATAGAGTCTCGGCGCGCGCTGGGCAACGTCATGCCGGTCGTCAGATGCAATCAATGTGGCGCTTCTTCGACGGGCAACGCCTCGATGATCACAAAGGCTTGAGCGAGCGGGAAATCATCCGTGATGGTGAGGTGGATTGTCGCCCGGTGGCCCTTTGGCAGGATTTTGCCCAGCCGGGTCTGCGCCCCTCCAGTCAGCGCCATGGTCGGCGCGCCACTGGGGAGGTTGACGACACCCATGTCACGCCAGAACACGCCCTGTGCCAGACCGGTGCCCAACGCCTTGGCGCAGGCCTCCTTGGCGGCGAAACGCTTGGCATAGGAGGCCGCACGCGCCCGGCGCCCTTCGGAGCGGGCCTGCTCGAGGTCGGTGTAGATTCTCTGGATAAAACGCTGGCCGTGACGCTCCAGCGACTTTTCGATGCGTCTGATATCGATCAGGTCGCTGCCGATGCCGATGATCATCGTGCGGTGGAACCGATGCTTGGGCTGGGATGGGACGATTGCGCATGACGGAGCGCACGCTCGGCCAGGCGCTTGCGCCGCTGCTCGCGGAAGGCATTCATACCCCAGCGTGTGATGGCGTAGAACAGCAGCCCGAAGACCAGCCCGAGCGGCACCGCGCCGATCAGCATCGGCTCAAGGATGGGCTTCCACAATTGCGCAAAAGAGAGGTTATGCAGCATCTCGCCCAGATGCGCCGGCGGGCCGTGCGCCGGCAGCCGATCATGCAAGATGAGCTTGCCTGTTTCCCAGGAGGCACCCCACAGCAACGGGAAGGTCAGCGGGTTGCCGAAGAACACCGCGCCGAGGGCAGCCGCCACCAAATTGCCGGCGATCACCCAGCACAGAACGAAGGCAATGACGAAATGGAAACCGACGGGAAAGAAGGAGGCGAAGACGCCGGCCGCTACACCGGCCGCTACCGCGTGCGGTGTGGCCTTCAGCCGCAGGATGCGCTTTGAGAAATACTGCAGCGAACGCGAAAACGAGCGGCGCGGCCAAAGATAGGTACGCACCCGCTCGAAAAGACCGTCAGGTTTGCGACGTCGAAAAAGCACTCTGTTCCCGTTCCTGGTTCACCCAACGCCACCACCCCAGCCATTCCAGACCGGGGTACGACAGCCATATCTTGCGCTTTACGGTCGCCGAAAGGCAACAACGACTTTGATATAGCGACGAGCCGGCAGAAGAACAACCAACGTGCCGGCGGCGCTGCGGTCGCTTGCGGCATTCCGCGATCGGGCGTTGGGCTGCCCGACCATAGTACAATCACGGCGAATTTGAGGAAGGTCACCTAATCCCGCAGATTGTGAATGTTCTACGGCTGCCTGAACCGGTCGAGAGGAATTTCCGCAGTCGCCGTGATCTCGATCAGCAAGTCAGGGTGATAGAGGCGCACCACCTGCACGGTGGTGGTGACAGGAAACGGTTCGGCGAAAAACTGCTTGCGAATGTCCCCCGCGGCCATGAACTGCTCGATGTCCGTGGTATACTGGGTCAAAGAGATGATGTCGGCCATGGCGCCGCCCACGGATACGAGAACCGCTTGAATGTTCTCCAGTGTCTTGCGGACCTGAGCCCGCATGTCGTTCTTGCCAACGATCTGCCCCTCTCCGTCGAGAGAAACCTGTCCCTTGAGATGAACGATCTGACCTGACCCCTGGATTTTCAGCATCGAAAATGCACCGAAAGGCTGCCAGATTCCGGGCGGATTGAAGCTTGTCGCCATACGAGATCAGACCTTTCAGGTCTTGTCGGGTTCGTATTCGCTGACCTCGACGAGGTTGCCGTCGGGGTCACGGAAATAGATCGACAACATCGGACCGCGGGCACCGGTCCGCTCGACCGGCCCGACTTCCACCGCCACATCGTTGGCCGCGAGACGGGCACAGACCTCGTTCAGCGGCCGGTCTGTGATCAGGCAGAAATCACCCGATCCCAGCGTTGGCGCCTTCGCCTTCGGTTCGAAGGTCCGGCCGATCTCATGCACGTTGATCTTCTGATTGCCGAAAGCCAGCGCCGTCGGCCGGCCTGGCGTATCGATGCGTTCAAGCCCCAGCACTCGCTGATAAAAGGCGCAGGTCACTTCCAGCGAAGCGACCGTCAGCACGAAATGATCGATGCCGGCGATCATAAACGATTTGTTCTCATGCATATCGTTGCCCCAAAACCGCTGCGCACTTTTGGACGACATGCAATTTGTTTTCATGCATGTCGTTGCCCCAAAACCGCAGCACACTTTTGGGCGACATGCATAGTCATATGTTGCGGCTGCCGGGCTTGACCGCCGGGATGGCGGCAAGCTCCGGCGGCAGCCGATCGGCTGGATAGGCCGGAACCTCATATTCGGCGAGCGCGATCAGCGGCACGCCGACATCCGTCTTGCCTGCCGAACGGTCGATGATGCAGGCCGCGGCAACCACTTCGGCGCCAAGCTCGCGCAGGCATTCGATGGTCTCGCGGATCGACAGACCGGTGGTGACGATGTCCTCGACGATGACGACACGCGCCCCCCTTGCGATCTCGAAGCGGCGCAGGCGGAACTTGCCCCCTTCCCGCTCGACCCAGATCGCCGGCACGCCGAGATGGCGCGACGTCTCGTAAGCCGGGATCAGCCCGCCGATCGCCGGGCCGACGACATAGTCGATCTTGCCAGGCACTGCGGCGCGGATCTTTTCGGCCAGCGCCTTGCAAAGCCGCTCGGTCTTGTCGGCATGCATGAACACGCGTGCCTTCTGCAGGAAGACCGGACTGCGCAGGCCCGAGGTCAAAATGAAATGCCCTTCCAGAACAGCACCCGCCTCGCGGAAAATGCCCAGCACTTCATCGGTGTTCATGTCTGCCTCTTTTGATTGACCATGATCTTGTCCGAAAACCGGTCCCCACCTTTCGGGATCATGGTCTAGCCGTTCACGCGCCTTGCATCGCTGACGCTCGAATTGTCCTTGAGCTGCGACAGCAGCCGGTTGAGGTGCTTCAGATCCCAGACTTCGAGATCGATCAGCATTTCGGTGAAGTCCGGCGCGGTGCGCACCATCGACAGCGTATGGATGTTGGCGTCGTTCGACGCAACGACCTGGGCGATATCGGCGAGCGAACCCGGCGCATTGATGGCGGTGACCGAGACGCGCGCCGGAAAGCGCTCCTTGGTGCGCTCGTCAATGTCCCAGCGCACGTCGATCCAGCGCTCGGGCTGGTCGTCGAACGCCTGCAGCGCCGGCGACTGGATCGGATAGATGGTGATGCCGGTGCCCGGCTGGACGATGCCGACGATGCGGTCACCGGGCACTGCCCCTTCCGGCGCGAAACGCACCGGCAGGTCGCCGCGCACGCCGCGGATCGGCACGGCTCCATCGCGCGGCTGGTCCTTGTCCTTGCGCGCGGCCCGGCCCGGAATCTGGAACAGCATGCCGGCCGCATTGCGTATCTTCGACCAACCCTCCTCGCGCGGCTTGGGTGCGGCCGTGGTGACGCGCTCGTCCTTGTAGTCGGGGAATACCGCCTTCATGACGTCGGCGGAGGCAAGCTCGCCACGCCCGACCGAGGCTAGCACGTCCTCGATGTCCTTGCGCGCCAGCCGGTGCAACACCTGCTTCAGGCTCTCCTTGGTGAAGGTCTTGCCGGCGCGCTCGAAGGCGCGTTCCAGGATGCGGATGCCAAGACCCGAATACTGCTTGCGGATGGCGTTCTTGGTGGCCCGGCGGATCGCCGAGCGTGCCTTGCCGGTGACGACGACCGATTCCCACGCCGCAGGCGGCACCTGCGCCTTGGAGCGGATGATCTCGACCTCGTCGCCGTTCTTCAGTTCCGTCATCAGCGGCATGATGCGGCCGTTGACCTTGGCGCCTACGCAGGTGTCGCCGACATCGGTATGCACCGCATAGGCAAAGTCGATCGGTGTCGCACCGCGCGGCAGCGCAATCAGCATGCCTTTCGGGGTGAAGCAGAACACCTGGTCCTGGAACAGCTCCAGCTTGGTGTTCTCGAGGAAATCCTCGGGATTGTCGCCCTCGGCAAGCTGCTCGATGGTGCGCCGCAGCCAGGCATAGGCGTTGGTCTCCTTCGAGATGGCGTGGGCAGCACCATTCGTCTTGCCGCCGGTGTCCTTGTAGATCGAATGCGCGGCGACGCCGTACTCGGCGATCTTGTTCATCTCGCGGGTGCGGATCTGCAGTTCGACGCGCTGGCGCGACGGCCCGACGATGGTGGTGTGGATCGACCGGTAGTCGTTCTGCTTCGGCGTCGAGATGTAGTCCTTGAAACGGCCAGGCACCATCGACCATGTGGTGTGGATGGCGCCAAGCGCCCGGTAGCAATCCTCGACCGTGTCGACGACGACGCGGAAGCCGAAAATATCGGACAGCTGCTCGAACGACAGCGCCTTGGCCTCCATCTTGCGGAACACCGACCACGGCTTCTTCTGGCGGCTCTTCACACCTGCCTTGATCTCATGCTTTTCGAACAGCGTGGATAGCGCCTTCTCGATATCGGACAGCACATCCTTGTTGCGCTCGAAAATTTCTGCGAGCCGGGCGGTGACGGCGCGATAGGCTTCCGGATTGATGTAGCGGAAGGCGAGCTCCTCCAGCTCCTCGCGCATGCCTTGCATGCCCATGCGCCCGGCCAGCGGCGCGTAGATGTCCATCGTCTCCTCGGCGATGCGCAGGCGCTTGGCCTCCGGCATATGATCGAGGGTGCGCATGTTGTGCAAACGGTCGGCGAGCTTGACCAGAAGGACGCGGACGTCTTCCGAAATCGCCAGCAGAAGCTTGCGCAGGTTTTCCGCCTGCTCGGCCTTCTTGGAGACGAGGTCGAGCTTCTTCAGCTTGGTCAGGCCTTCGACTAGCTTGCCCATTTCGGGTCCGAACAGCTCGTCGATCTCGGCCCGCGTCGCGGTGGTGTCCTCGATGGTGTCGTGCAGCAGGGCGACCGCGATCGTCGCCTCGTCCATGTGCATTTCGGTGAGGATGGCGGCGACTTCGAGCGGGTGCGAGAAATAGGGGTCGCCGGAAGCGCGTTTCTGGTGGCCATGCTTCTGCATGGCATAGACATAGGCCTTGTTGAGCAGCGCCTCGTTGACGTCAGGCTTGTAGCGCTGGACGCGCTCGACAAGCTCATACTGACGCATCATGGGCGGAATCTCGCGGTGCTGAAATGATTGATGCGCCGCACTAGCGTACGGCGCATCTCATAGATAGCCACGAAACTGACTGGACGGAAGTGCCGGAAACGTATTCCAGGCAGGTCCAGAGCGCTCGCTTAGTAGTCGTCGCTCTTTTCCGGCGGCACCAGGCCCTCGATGCCGGCCAGGAGGTCTTCCTCGGTCATCCGGTCGAAGGTGATGTTCTCTTCGGTGTCATCGGCGTCGGTGGCCGCAACGGCGGCGCCGGTCTGATCGGCAATCGCCTCGCCATCGGCCTCGGGCTCGTCGACCTCGACATGCTTCTGCAGCGAATGGATCAGATCTTCCTTGAGGTCGTCGGGCGACAGCGTCTCGTCGGCGATCTCGCGCAGCGCCACGACCGGGTTCTTGTCGTTGTCACGCGGCACGGTGATCGGCGCGCCCTGGCTGATCTGCCGGGCGCGGTGGCCGGCCAAAAGCACCAGCTCGAAGCGGTTGTCGACCTTGTCGATGCAATCTTCAACGGTTACGCGGGCCATGGATGCCCCTTTCATGCGATGGATTTGATGGAAAACAGGCGCGGTCCATAACCCGAACGCCGCCAAAATACAAGCATCATGGCAATGGCCGGGCAGCAGGGCACCCAATCCTTCGTTCGAACGCCCGATTCGGCAAAACCAGCCTTTACTTATGCGTTCGGTGTCCCGATCACAATTGCTTGCAGTGCGGCAACACGCCCTTGGATTGCCGCGAAACTGGCGCTATCTCGGATGGCGTAGAGGTCGGCCGGTTTATTATGAGCCTGACCGAACGTCGCTATCGCATTTCGTTTAGACGGCCGTTTATTTCGAGAAGGAATATTTTCCATGTTCGACCCTCGTGAAAAAATCGCCCTATTCATCGACGGCGCCAATCTTTATGCAACGTCGCGTGCGCTCGGCTTCGACATCGACTATCGCAAGCTTCTGTCGAGCTTCCAGAAGCGTGGCTATCTGCTGCGCGCCTATTACTACACGGCACTGGTCGAGGATCAGGAATACTCCTCGATCCGTCCGCTGATCGACTGGCTCGACTACAACGGCTTCAAGGTGGTCACCAAGCCGGCCAAGGAATTCACCGACTCAACCGGCCGCCGCAAGATCAAGGGCAATATGGACATCGAGCTCACGGTCGATGCGCTGGAACTCGCCGATGTCGTCGACCACTACGTCATCTTTTCCGGCGACGGCGATTTCCGCACGCTGGTCGAGGCACTGCAGCGGCGCGGCCGCAAGGTGTCTGTTGTCTCGACTATGGCTTCCCAGCCGCCGATGATCTCCGACGATCTGCGCCGCCAGGCTGACCATTTCATCGACCTGACGACATTGAAGAACGAGGTCGGCCGCGATCCGTCCGAGCGGCCGGCGCGCCGCCCCGAGCCAGCTGAAGTCGACGAGGACGACTACTGAGGCCGGTTGCCTTGACCGCCCTTTCCGCCTCCGAACCCAGCCGCGACTGCCCGCTCTGCCCGCGGCTCCACGATTTCATCGCCGAGTGGCGGCAGCGCGAGCCATCCTGGTTCAACGCTCCGGTGCCGACTTTCCTTCCGCCGGAAGGCGACGATGCCGTCCGGCTTCTGATCGTCGGGCTGGCGCCCGGCCTGCGCGGCGCCAACCGCACCGGCCGTCCTTTCACCGGGGACTATGCCGGCGACCTGCTCTACTCGACGCTGATTTCGCACGGTTTTGCGCGCGGTGAATTCAAGGCGCGGCCAGATGACGGATTGGAGCTTGTCGGCACGGCGATCACCAATGCGGTGCGCTGCGTGCCGCCGGAGAACAAACCGGTGGGCGCCGAGATTGCCACCTGCCGGACATTCCTGGTGCCGACGATCGCCCGGTTCCCCAATTTGCGCGCCGTGCTGGCGCTGGGATCGATCGCGCATCAGTCGACCGTGCGGGCACTCGGCGGGCGCGTCGCTGCCTACCCGTTCAAGCATGGCGGACAGCTACCGGCCGGCGGCATCACGCTGTTTTCGAGCTATCACTGCTCGCGCTACAACACCAACACCGGCGTGCTGACCGAAGCGATGTTCGTAAGCGTTTTCAGTAAGATCGCGGCGTTTCTGCAAGGCTAGATTCGACCTCAGTCAGAAACCCTCCAGCACGATCTTGCCCTTGGCCTTGCCGGTCTCGATCAGCGCATGGGCGCGCTTCAGATTGGCGGCATTGATAGGACCGAAGGTCTCGCCCAGTGTCGTGCGGATGGTGCCTGCGTCGACAAGCCGGGACAGTTCGTTCAGATGCTTACCCTGTGCGGCCATGTCCTGCGTCTCGAACAGTGAGCGGGTGAACATCAGTTCCCAATGGACCGAAACGCTCTTGCGCTTGAACGGATTGATGTCGAGTGTCTGGGGATCGTCGATCAAGCCGAACCGGCCCTGCGGCGCGATCAATTCGGCAATCTCAGCCAGGTGCCGGTCGGTGTTGGTTGTCGAGAACACAAAGGCCGGTGCGCCGATGCCGAGGGCCGCCACTTCAGCAGCGAGCGGCCTCGAATGGTCGACGACATGATGGGCGCCAAGCCCAAGGACCCAGTCGCGCGTCTCGGGCCTTGACGCGGTGGCGATCACCGTCAGACCGGTCAGTTGGCGCGCAAGCTGCACCGCGATCGAGCCAACGCCACCGGCGCCGCCGATGATCAGGATGGCGTTTGCGACGCCCGCAACAGGCTTCTTGACATCGAGGCGGTCGAACAGCGCCTCGAAGGCTGTAACCGCCGTCAGCGGCAGCGCCGCCGCCTGCGCATAGTCGAGCGAGCCGGGCTTGCGGCCGACAAGGCGTTCATCGACAAGATGGAACTCGGCATTGGTGCCTTGCGGCGCCAGCGCGCCGGAATAAAAGACATCGTCACCCGGTTTGAACAGGCTGGCGTCCGGACCGGTCGCAACGACCCGGCCGGCGGCGTCCCAGCCGAGCACCCGCCACGTTCCGGCTTCGGGTCTGGCGCTACGTCGCACCTTTGTATCGACCGGGTTGACCGAGATCGCCTTCACCTCGACCAGCAGTTGACGGCCTTTCGGCACTGGCTTGGGCAGGTCGATATCGACAAGGGAGGTCTCATCGGTGATGGGGGCTGGGATTTGATAACCGACGGCGCGCATCTTCTTCTCCATGTTGTGTGGGATAGAGATGCCGTCTACGATCTTCATTCGCAAGAATGCACATATAAAGCACATAGTGTCGAAAAGGATACCGTCATGCCACGCGTTCGCCATGAGCGATTTGATTGCAGCCCCGGCTGCACCGTGGAGGGAACGCTGCGCTATATCGACGGAAAGTGGAAAGGCGTCGTGCTCTACCATCTGTTCGAGGGCACGATGCGCTTCAACGAGATCCGCCGACGCATTCCGAACTGCACGCAGCGCATGCTGACCAACCAGTTGCGCGAGTTGGAGACGGACGGGCTGATTGCCCGCAAGGTCTATGCACAGGTACCGCCGAAGGTGGAATACAGCCTGACACCGCGCGGCAGAAGCCTGGAGCCAGTGATCACCGCCCTGAAAATCTGGGGCGATGCCAATGTCACGCTCGCGCCGGAGGTTCCCCAAGCCGCGGCATGAATGACTTCGCCGGGTTCAGGGGGATAATGGAGCCTCGGGAGTGAGCAATCCCGCCGCAGACAGCGCAGCCAGCACGGCCGGCCCACCCTGCAGCACATTCAGGTCGACGTCGCCATTGATGCCGTCGACGCGCCCCCTGTTGTGGTATTGCCAGTAGATCCAGTCGTCGCGATCCGGCTCCAGGAGCAATGAGCGAAGCCAGAGCGGACGGGCAGCGATGCGTCCGGCATAGGTCTGTGCTGCCTCATCGGTCAGGTAGACAATCGCGGGCTTGCCGAACGCCGCCTCGACTGGAGCAAGGAATGCGGCCAGTTCGGCGCTCAGTTGCTCGGGCGTCGGCCGTTGCGGGCAGTTGCCGCCGAATTCGATGTCGACGACCGGCGGCAGCAGCGGCTGATCGTGCGGCACAACCGAGATGAAATTCTTCGCCTGGTCGGCGCCAGGCCGGCAGAAGGTGAAGAAGTGGTAGGCGCCAACGGCGAGACCAGCGGCGCGGGCCTCCTCCAGATTCCTCGCAAAGGCATCGTCGACATGATCGCCGCCTTCGGTCGCCTTGATGACGGCAAAGGCGACATCGTCGGCGGCAACACGCCGCCAGTCGATCTGGCCCTGATGATGGGAGACATCGATGCCCCTGACCGGATATTTATCGCGGTCCGGTGAGAACGCCCTGAAATAGAGATAGCCGCCTGCTGCGACGAAACATAGCAAGACCAGGCTGGCCAAACCAAAGAGGACAATCCGGTTCTTCAAGACTATCCTCTTCGGCTTCCCGGCCCTTCGCTATGGCTCCCTGCCCTTCGGGCGTTCAGTCCCTTCAAAAGGTCCTCCGGACCTTTTGATCCGCCCGAAGGCGGACCGGCCCTTCACCGTTCGTCGCTCGAAAAGCCAAATCGTTGGCTTTTCGTCCGCTTCGCGAACCGCTCCTCACCCACGCTCTTTTAAGAGCCGACCCTTCTCTCGCGACCAGTCGCGCTGCTTCTCGGATTCGCGCTTGTCGTGCAGTTTCTTGCCGCGGCCGACGGCGAGCAGCAGCTTGGCGCGGCCCTGGTCGTTGAAATAGATCTTCAGCGGCACCAGCGTCATGCCTTCGCGGTCGACGCTCTGCGACAGCTTCGCCATTTCGCGCTTGTTGAGCAGCAGCTTGCGGCGCCGGCGTGGCTCATGGTTGAAGCGGTTGGCCTGCAGATATTCCGGCAGATAGGAGTTGATCAGCCAGATCTCACCGCCTTCGACCGAAGCGTAGCTGTCCTGGATATTGGCCTGGCCTTGGCGCAGCGATTTGACCTCGGTGCCGGTCAGCACCAGACCGGCCTCGACCGTGTCGAGCACCTCGTAGGAAAACCGCGCCTTGCGGTTTTCCGAAACGGTCTTGTTGTTGGGATCGGCTTTTCTGACTTGATTCATGATGTGGAGAGGTGGCGCCTCATCCCTAATTAATCAAGCCGGCGTGCTTCATGGCCGCATCAATCTTTGCCGCGGTCACATCCTCGACCGTGACAAGCGGCGAACGCAGCACGTTCTCGACCTTGCCCAGCTTCGACAACGCGTATTTGGCCCCGGAAACACCAGGCTCCAGGAAGATCGCCTTGTGCAGCGGCAGCAGGCGATCCTGCAAGTCCAGTGCCTTGGCGCTGTCGCTGGACAGCGTCGCCTCCTGAAATTCAGCGCAGAGCCGCGGCGCGACGTTCGACGTCACCGAAATGCAGCCGACGCCGCCATGCGCGTTGAAGCCAAGCGCCGAGGCATCCTCGCCCGAAAGCTGGATGAAATCCTTGCCGCACGTGGCGCGCTGCTCGGAGACCCGTTCGACCTTGCCGGTGGCATCCTTGACGCCGACGATGTTCTTGAAGTCGTGCGCGAGCCGGCCCATCGTCTCCGGCATCATGTCGATCACCGAGCGCGGCGGAATGTTGTAGATGATGATCGGCAGCTTGGTCGCCTTGGCGACAGCCGCAAAGTGCTCGTACAGGCCGCGTTGTGTCGGCCTGTTGTAGTAGGGCGTGACGACCAGGGCGGCATCGGCGCCGGCCTTCTCGGCATATTGCACGAGCCCGACGGCTTCCTCGGTGTTGTTGGAACCGGCGCCGGCAACGACCGGAACGCGGCCCCTGGCAACCTCGATGCACACCTTGACGACCTGGCGGTGCTCGTCATGCGACAGCGTCGGCGACTCGCCGGTCGTGCCCACGGGAACCAGTCCTGTCGTGCCCTCCGCGAGTTGCCATTCGACGAACGCGCGAAAGGCTTTCTCGTCGAAACGCCCGCTCTTTTCGAACGGTGTCACGAGCGCAGTAAGCGAGCCTCTCAGCATATCGTCCAACTCCTTGGGACTTCTGGTATTTGCGGTGCGCGCCTTCTAGCCGAAAGCGAAGCGGCGCACCATAGTCTCGACATGGTTGCGCGGCAAGCATTGCCATGGTGCCAGCAAGCGCAATTCGAACGGCCTCGCTAACTCTTTGTTTACGGGCTCTTCACGACCTAAGTTTAGGCTTCGAGGCATCTTCGCCTGCTGGTAGAATGCCAGGACAAGGAAAGACTTAAGATCATGCCGGGCAGTCGGCCTCACCTTTTCGCGCTGCTTGGCGCCACGCTCGCGCTGATGCCGGGCATGGCGACGGGCGGCAGCGTCGATGTGCAGGTCACTTCGGCCATCCCGATGCCAGGCTCGGTCATCCCAATCCCCAACCTGCAGGACAAGGCGCAACCGGCGCCCTCGCAGAGCGTCGCTCTCTTGAAGAGCGGGCTGGATGCTCTGGCGGCCGGCGACATTCCCGGCGCCCTTGCCGTGCGCGATGCCCTTCCCGCTCAATCGCTCGACCAGCACATCCTTGCCTGGGCGATCGCGCTTTATGGCGGCGACAAGGTTCCGAGCGGCGATATCGCCGCCGCGGCGAAGATGCTGCCCAACTGGCCGGGCACCGTCGCACTGCGCAAGAACAGCGAGCGCGCGCTCTATCGCGAGAACCCTGCCCCCAACATCGTCATTGCGGCGTTCGATGGCAGCCAGCCGCAGACATTCGAAGGCGTGATGGTTCTTGCCCGCGCCTATGTGGCGTCTGGCAATACCAAAGCGGCGCGCTCGGTGCTGTCGCCATTCTGGCGCACCGCTATCCTGGAGGCCAAGGATGAGACGGCGCTCATCAAGGAATTCGGCGGCCTGATCCCGGCTGCCGACCACCGTTTTCGCATGGAGCGCATGTTCTATGCCGACCGCGCGAATTCCGCGCTGCGCGTCGCCGGCCTTGCCGGGGCCCAGCAGCTCGCCGATGCCTGGGCGGCGGCGGACAAAGGCGACAAGAATGCCGCCAAACTGCTGAAGGCAGTGCCGGCGGCACAATTTTCGGCCGGCTATTTCTTCGCGCAGGCCGAATATCTGCGCAAGCAAGAGGATTTTGCCGGCGCCGCAGCCATTGTGATGCAGGCACCGGCCGATCGCGACGCTCTGGTCGATCCGGATGCCTGGTGGGTCGAGCGCCGGGTGTTGTCGCGCGAACTGGTCGACCAAGGCGACATGAAAACGGCCTACCGGATCGTCGCCACACACGCCGCCGAAAGTGCCACCAATGCTGCGGATGCTGAATTCCACGCCGGTTGGTACGCGTTGCGTGGCCTGAACGACCCCAAGCTTGCCGCAACGCATTTCGCGCGCATCGCCGACCTTGCCCAAGGCCCGATGACGCTGTCGCGTGCCTATTACTGGCTCGGCCGTGCTGCGGAAGTCGGTGGCCCGGGCAGCGCCAAGGACTATTTTGCACGCGCCGCAGCCTATGGCACGACATTTTACGGCCAGCTTGCCGCCGAACGCGTCGGCCGGCAGGCGCTGAACATTGTCTATCCGCAGCCAAGTGCAGCCGACCGGCAGAATTTTGCTGGCCGCGAGGCCGTCAACGCCATCAAGCGGCTGCAGGAAGCGGGCTATGACCGCTATGCAGAGACGCTCTATCGCGACCTTGCCGGGCAGTTGACCAGCCCGGGGGAACTCGCGCTGCTCGCTGTCCTTGCGGAAAAGCAAGGCAACCATTTCATGGCGCTGAAAGTCGGCAAGATCGCCGGCGCGCGTGGCATCGATGTCGGCGCGTTGTCGCATCCGCTCGGCGTCATTCCCGATTCGGCCAACATTTCCGGTTCAGGCAAGGCGCTGGCCTATGCGATCGCCCGCCAGGAGAGCGAATTCAACATCGGCGCCGTGTCCAGCGCCGGCGCGCGCGGCCTGCTGCAGCTGATGCCGGGAACCGCCAAGCAATTGGCGAAGAAAGCCGGATTGCAGTTTTCACAGACACGACTGACCACCGACGCCGGCTACAACGCGACGCTTGGTTCGGCCTTCCTCGGCGAACAGCTCGATCGCTTCAACGGCTCCTATGTGCTGACCTTCGCCGGCTACAATGCCGGCCCCAACCGTGCCAGTCAGTGGGTGGCCAAATATGGCGATCCGCGCGGCAAGGACATCGATGCTGTCGTCGACTGGATCGAGCGGATTCCCTACACGGAAACAAGAAGTTACGTTCAGCGTGTGATGGAGAATTACGAAGTCTACAAGATGCGTATTTCGGGCAAATACGACATAGTTGGCGATCTGGTGAACGGGCGGAGTTGACGGCGCTCTTCCCTTCTCCCCCTGTGGGAGAAGGTGGCCGCGAAGCGGTCGGATGAGGGGTGTTCCAGGGAACGCCAACGCCTCACTCCGCTGGAACACCCCTCATCCGTCTCGGCGCTAACGCGCCGATCCACCTTCTCCCACAAGGGGAGAAGGCAAGAGCGCCGTCTATTTGACCATCCCTCGCCTCGCCTGTAGCTGTCGGAGACGATCCGGCAACGGCAAGGAACGCGCCCAGATGTCGAGTGACCAAGTTTTTTCCGACTTCTTCTACAACGCACCGGATGGGCTAAAACTTCATGCGCGCGTCTATGGCGAGGCCAATACCGGATCTTGGCCGGTCGTCTGCCTGCCTGGCCTGACCCGCAACGCCAGGGATTTTCACGAGCTGGCGCTCTATCTGTCGACGGATGCGGCAACTCCGCGAAAGGTCATCGCCTTCGACTACCGTGGGCGCGGGCAGTCAACCTATGATCCCGAGGTCAAAAACTACAATGTCGGCGTCGAGGCCGGCGACATCCTTGCCGGGCTGGCGGCGCTGAACATCGAGGAAGCAGCCTTCATCGGCACCTCGCGCGGCGGGCTGATCATCCATGTGCTCGGCATGATGCGGCCGGCTGTCCTGAAAGCCATTGTTCTCAACGACATCGGGCCGTTGATTGAGGCGGCTGGGCTTGCCCATATCCAGTCCTATCTCGAGCGCGACCCGGCTCCGAAAACCCGCGCGCAGGCAACTGCCGCCCAGCGCAGCGTGCATGGCAAGGACTTCCCCGCCCTTGCCGGCGCGAATTGGGATCGAATGGTATGGGCTCTCTATCGTGAAGCGGACGGTGGCTTGGTGCCGGATTTCGACCCGAGGCTGGTCGACATCGTTGCCAGTCTCGACCTAACGCAGCCGCTGCCTGATCTATGGCCGCAATTCGAGGCGTTGGCCGCGATTCCTCTGCTCGCCATACGTGGTGCCAATTCGAGATTGCTGTCCATAGACACGCTGCAACAAATGAGACAACGCCATTTTATGATAGAAGCGATCACCGTTGCGGGTCAGGGCCACGCGCCATTTCTCGAGACCGGCAGCCTGCCCAATGACATTGCAGCTTTTCTTGATCGGGCCGAGCGGCAGGATAGCTCACAGTAAAACCCCAAGACCAAAACAAGGTCCTGGGATAATTACAATAGTATAGGCTGGGCTCGTCAGCCTACTTGGCTTTTGAATTTTTCCGAGGCGCTTTCGGCGATTCCTTTGGCGCAGCCGTTTCGTGCCTCTGTTTCCGCCCTGCCTTCGGCGACGAAGGCGTGGTCACGGGTGAAGAAAACATGGAGCCTTCAGCGCATTTGCCGGTCGGTTGAGCCCATCGAGGCGTTTCCAGCACGATGACACAGCCGTCGAGATCGTTGGTGGCCAGATGCGCGTAGCGCATGGTCATCGACAGGGTCTGATGGCCGAGCCACATCTGCACGCGCCTGATGTCGATGCCGCCCTGGACAAGACGTGAGGCGCAGGTGTGGCGCAATATGTGCGGAACCACCTGGTCGTCGGCGCCGAGGCCGACTTCGGCCTTTGCGTCGTTCCAGATGGCACGGAACTGTGCCTGGCTGAGCTTGGTGAACGGCCCCTTGGGCCGGCGGCCTTCGGTGGGAGGCAGCTTGATGACCTCCTTGACGCGCTCGGTCATCGGAATGGTGCGGCTGCGGCCGGATTTGGTGATCCAGAAACTGACGCGATGCTCCCGGATGTCGTTCCAGATCAGCCCAAGCGCCTCACCGAGACGGCATCCAGTATCGACCAGAAAAACGGAAAGCCTGTAGGCGTCCTCGTTGCGGCTCTTGATGGCGGCGAACAACCTTGCCTCTTCGTCCCTTTCGAGGAAACGAATCCGTCCCGCCCGCTCCTTCTGGCGGCGGAACTCGGGCAGGCTGTGGATATCTCCCATCTTGTGAGCCTTGCGCAGCAGTTTGCTGAGGGCAGCCATCTTCCGATTGATGGTTGCGTTGCTGTTGCCGCGCTGGCGCAAGGCGCCGATAAGGTTGTCCAGGGTACTCTGGTCAAATGCGCTGAATCGCTCTCCAAGGAGAAGCTCATCTATCTCGCCGATGAAAGAGCTGACATTGTATTTATGCCGCCCATCATCCCATAATATGTCCCGGTATGCTAAAAAAAGCTCTCCGACCCTGTACGACTTTACTTCTCTGATCTTGTTGTAACTGTATCGTATCGTCGAACTTTGAGAAGAAAACATCGAAAAATGATCAGAGGGCTCACCCTCTTGAATCGCTTCGTTTGTCATTATCAACCACACCCCCGAGTGGAATTAGTTTCACCTAATATGATTAGGGGTGTCCTTTCAAGAGTTTTGAATCGCGCGATCGAATTCCATCCACCCATCGGCGGACCCCACGAAATCGTCAACGGACCCATTCAGCTACCGATTCCCCTGTTCCTTCTGTTTGCCTTGACCCAGTCACGACACAAAAACAGCCCGGGCGTTTGCGCGCCCGGGCTGGATTTCACCTGTAAGGAACCAGCCCTTAGAACGAGCGCTGGAAGCGGAGGATACCGCCGATACCGTCGAAGCTATCGTGGAAGTCGCTATCGCCTGCGTTGATGTAGTCCACTTCGGCCGTGACGTTGAAGCCAGGAACGATGTCATAAGAAACATTCGCCGCGAGGCCGAACTTCTTGCCTTCGTCGTAGGAAAGCTGCGCGTTGAAGGAAGTTTTCTCGTTGAACTTGTAGGTGCCACCGCCCCACACTGCCCAATTACCATCCCACAGCTTGAAGAAGTTATGACCGTTGCGGAGCCCACCGTCCCCGAAGTCGCCTTCACCATAACCGCCCATAACAAAGAGCGAGAGCTCGTTGGTAGCATTCACATCCAAGCGAATCTTGCCAGCGAGATCTTCATAGTTGCTGTCATATGCACCGACTGCAGTGATAGCACCCCAGCCCTGCGTATACTTCAGGCCAACAACAACATGCGGAACATAGCTGTCAATCGTATAGTTCGCATCAGTCACTGTGACTTGGTCGAGCCCATTGACAACGCCATCGCCATTCTCGTCATTTACACTAAACGCCGTGTGCGTCTGAGTTCCGCTGCCTTCTTCGAGCGAGACCACGGCCGAGAAACCATTGCCTGCGTCGAAGTAGTACTGAACAACGTTGGTGTCGAACGAACCGTAGGGAACCAGCGTATCCTGGATGACGTTGCCGGCGTAACCGATGAACGTGTCGAATGCCGATTCGTCCTTACCGACGCGGAGACCACCGAGCTGGATCCAGGCGAAGTTCAGAGAAATCCCACTGTTCGTCGCATCGTTGGCGCTTACCACAGAATCGCCAAAGGCGTCAGTAGTTACCCCAGAACCATTACCGAAGTTGAAGCGCGTCTCGGTATAGGTCTTCAAGGTGCCGAGTTCGGTTTCCTGGCCGGTCCAGGTCTTCAGTGTGAAGCGGGCATTCTTATGCCACGTATCGTTTTCGCTGCCGTCTTGACGGTCGATTGCCCTCGCACCATCGAATGATTCCACGTCGCCAGCACCGATGTCGTAACGGACGTAGCCGCCGATGCGCAGGCAGGTTTCGGTGCCGGGGATGTAGAAGTAGCCAGCGCCGTAGACGTCGCAAATCTTGACGTATTCAGCGGGTTCCGGCTCGGCGACGACGACGGCGTCGGCGGCGCGCGCACCGGAAACTGCGATCAGGGCCGCAGCGGAGCCGAGGAGAAGGCTCTTAATGTTCATTTTCTGACCTCCAGTCAGAATCGAACGAAAACTGACCTTCTGCGGCGTGTTATTCCGAAATAAGTGTCTGTTATTACTGTATTTTCGATGGAATCAGTTGGATTTTTCGCCGTCACGAAGCGCGCAATGCTGACATCACCACAGACGTTTGTTGGCGAAGGCATGCCCGGAATCGGATTTGAGATAACGCTCGAATGAAGTCGCCTTGGCTCGATTCGAGAAGGCGATATACGTAACGATCCGCCATGGCAGAAACTTGGATGTATGGCTGGATTTTCCGGCGTTGTGTTCGGCAATCCGCCGCCTCAGGTCGGAAGTTACGCCGATATAGCGTTCACCCTCCACAGCCTTGCTTTCCAGCAGATACACATACCACACGAACCACCCTCCTTCGCCATGTTGGGGGGTATTCTGGCTCGTGACAGGCAGACTGCCAACCTTCATGCAACGAGCCTAAGGTACCTGCGGCGCTCCTTGCGTGGGAGACTTGTCCTGCGAAGTGCGAGGCGCGAAGCTTTTGTTTTTTATACGATTTAAGGCCCTCCTTCGCCGAGGCTTCGGAGGGCATCCTGCTTGGTGAAGGGAAGGACTTGTCCTGCGAAGCGCGCAGCGCGAAGCAGGATGGCGGAGAGGATGGGATTCGAACCCACGAGAAGCTTTTGACCTCTACTCCCTTAGCAGGGGAGCGCCTTCGACCACTCGGCCACCTCTCCGTTGCGCCGCTGGATAAAGAAAAGCGCCGGCACAATCAACAAGCCCCAGCCATTATCTCGGAAAAAGAAGCCATTATATGGAAAAATAACAACGCACCGAAGCGCGGCTTTCCACGGATGCGGCGGTTCTGCGGCAGTTTCCTGGCTAGCGACTCGGAAGCTTGCCATGATTCCGTCGGCCGATCGCCGGATTCGGCGGCAAACAAGGGGTTGCGGCGGGCCTGATGGTTAACGAGAGCTTTCTGAGTGAGGCCAAATCGTGTCATTTGTGCAACAACGCCAGGGGATAGCAGCCGAACAGCCCTTTCGCCGGTACGATCGTGGTTGAACGCCGCCGCCTCATGGGTAATGTCGATTTCGAAGGAGCGGCGCGGTGCGCATCTTTTTCGGTAGTGGGGATGGGGCAGGGAACGCTGTCCTTCAGCAAAGAATACCCAGACCCGTTTTTTAACTTTTGACTGGAGGTCAGAAAATGAACATTAAGAGCCTTCTTCTCGGCTCCGCTGCGGCCCTGATCGCAGTTTCCGGTGCGCGCGCCGCCGACGCCGTCGTCGTCGCCGAGCCGGAACCCGCTGAATACGTCAAGATTTGCGACGTCTACGGCGCTGGCTACTTCTACATCCCCGGCACCGAGACCTGCCTGCGCATCGGCGGCTATGTCCGTTACGACATCGGCGTCGGCGATCATGGCACCAACGATGGCGTCAACAACGTCCCGGATCACATGGGCGACGGCGAGCACGACACCTACTACAAGCAGGCTCGCTTCACGCTGAAGACCTGGACCGGCCAGGAAACCGAACTCGGCACCTTGAAGACCTACACCGAAACCCGCTTCAACTTCGGCAACAACACCGGCGACTATACGGATCCGGATGGTGCCGGACCGTTGACCGGCGGCACCAACTGGCAGGGGCACAACAAGGACGTATCGCTGAACTTCGCCTGGATCCAGCTCGGTGGCTTGCGCGTTGGTAAGGATGAATCGGCCTTCGATACGTTCATCGGCTACGCCGGCAACGTCATCCAGGATACGATTGTCCCTTACGGTGGCTTCGACACCAACGTGATCCAGTACTACTTCGATGCCGGCAATGGCTTCTCGGCCGTGGTCTCTCTCGAAGAAGGTTACGGCGACTACTCGATCGACAGCTATGTTCCGCATGTCGTCGGTGGCGTGAAGTGGACGCAGGGCTGGGGCGCGATCACCGGCGTTGTCTCGTATGACAGCAACTATGAAGAAGTCGCAGGCAAGGTTCGTCTGGACGTGAACGTCAACGACGCACTGTCGCTGTGGGTCATGGGCGGCTACGGCTCCGACGACAACCTCGGCGATGGTCCCCTTGTCGGGGCTGGCGGTCGCGGCATGTACAAGCAGTGGGGCGGCAACTGGGCGGTGTGGGGCGGTGGCACCTACAAGTTCAACGAGAAGACCTCGTTCAACGCCCAGGTATCGTATGATGACTGGAAGAACCTCGGCATTGCGGCGAACGTTGCCTATGACGTCGTTCCCGGCTTCACGGTCACGGCCGAAGTCGACTACCAGAACGTTGGCAGTGACGACATCAACAAGGGTTGGTTCGGCGCCGACAAGAAGAGCAACATCGGCGGTATCCTCCGCTTCCAGCGCTCCTTCTAATAGACATCGCTTCGGCGAGATCGAAAACCCGGCGGGCAACCGCCGGGTTTTTTTAGGACTTTACGCGACCATTGCAAGTGGCGCTGCCGTTCGCTGTCTTACCTTTGGTTCGACCTCAACAGCGAAGGTCGCGGACGCATTGCCGCCAAGTTCGTTAGCAAATTTCGGAATTGGATTAGTCGACCGTGAACTATCCGCAAGCCATTGATCTGGCATGTTGATTGATGCGGATAGCGGCTTTGTAATTGCAGGATTGGCGGTATTTGGGCGCTGTTTTCCTGCAAATCGGTTTTGCGATTCCCTGGTGCTGCGGAGCGTGATTCACTCGATTCAGCGGCGGCGAATCGAGGGGACGGCGAATGCCCCCGGTGGCCACCACGCTGAAGCGCTCCAAGTGTGGCCAGTTCGCCCTGCACGCAAAAGCACTGCCCGGCAATCCCTATGACGGCCACACGCTGGCAAGCGTCATCCCCGACATGGAAAAGGCCATCGGCAACGAGATCGGCCGTATCCTCGCCGACGCCGGCTATCGCGGCCACAACGTACCGCAGAGCCACAAGTTCAGGGTCTTCACCGCCAGCCAGAAGCGCCGCGTCACCCCAGCTATCAAGCGCCAGATGCGGCGGCGGTCGGCGGTCGAGCCCGCCATCGGCCACATCTAGAGCGAACACAGAATGGGCCGCAACTACCTCGCCGCCCAGCAGGACAATGCCCTCAACGCCATCCTGGCCGCCGCCGGCTACAACTTCGCCCGCCTACTCAGATGGCTGAAGGATTTTTTGTCGCTCTTGATCGCCCTGCTTCACCTCCGGCCGAAGTCGGTCGCCGCTTAGGGTCCGGATTGTTCACGGTCGACGGATTATTTGTCCGCCAGGTCGCCCAATGCATCAATCAGCGGCTGAATTTCGTTTTCATAATTCTTCCAGCGCTTGACGGACGATCTGTAAATCGGTTGACGAACCTGCCAGCGGCTGGGCGTGTTAACAGAACCATCCCTGTCGAAAAAGCGCAGACAGGCATCATCCCAAGGCAGCCCGAGATAATCTATCAGGCGGCGCGACTGCGCTTCCTGATCCTCGACCAGCGTTTCGTAGCTATTTTCGAAGATAAGGCCTGGAAAAACCTCGTTCCAATGGCGCATTAGTCGGTCATATTCGCGATAGTACAGGCCTAGTATCCGCAAGTCAGTATTGTAGCTGTGACCTTTGTTGAAGCTCTGGACAAAGCAAGAGACGCAATTGTCGATCGCGTCACGGCGGCAATGAATGATGCGCGCGTTGGGAAAGAGAAGGCCGATAAGGCCGATCATTTCAAAATTGTGCGGCATCTTGTCCACCACGCGAAGCGCGTCAGGCGCCCGCTCCCGCAAATACGACAGATGTTCTTCCGCCAGCGTTCTGGACAGGTCTTGCGTGATCGACATGACCGGCCGGCTCAAATCTCCGGCCGATGAGGTTTTAAGGCCGATTGCATTGGCGACCCGCCTTAATTTGTTAAGCTCGCCTGCCCCATGAACATCAGGATGGCTGGCGCAGATCTGTTCCGTGAGCGTTGTGCCCGACCGCGGCATGCCGACCACGAACACTGGCACTTCGGAAGGGTTTCCATAGCCGGCCCTGGCCGCCAGAAAGTCCGGCGTGAAGGTTTCAATCAGGGAGTCGATCCAGCGGCGATACAGATCGATATCGAAGGTGTAGCCGGAGGCCCGTTTCGCCCTGTTGAAATGGTCGAATGCCTCACTGTAGCGCTTGAGGTCGTTCAGTACCTTGCCGGCAGCGTGATAGAGCTTGTAAGCACCGTCCGGATCAAGCTTGGGATTGCCGAGTTCACGCAAAATGGATGGGAGTTCCTCCGGCTCTTCGGTGAATTTTTTCGTCTGTACAAGGTCGTTGTAGGCAGCCGGCACGTCGATGCGACGTCCGATTGCTTCTTTCAGACAGGCGGCGGCCTCATCCATGCGCCCTAGGCCGCTGAGCGCACCGGCCAGCCCCGCCCGCACTTTGGGATGATCGCGGTTGATCTTGAGCGCTTTCTCGTAAAGCGGCAAAGCCATATCGGGCTTGTCAAACTTGGTGTAGGCGCGCCCCAGTGCACAAAGCACCTCGATAAGGCCGGGCTGCAGTTCCAAGGCATGTTGCATATGCCTGATGGCTGGCGAATATTCGCTGACCTTCACATAGGCCTCGCCCAGGCTGAGGTGGTAGTATGGATTTTTAGGTTCCTCGCCGACCGCCCGCGCGAAATATCGCAAGGCCATCTCGTCATCGTAACGCTGGTATAGGGTCCCCAAGATGTACAGAGCGAGCGGATGGTTTGGCGTGCGCGCCAGGACCCGAAGGCACAGATCCTGAGCCTCGTCGAGCCGCTGGGCCTGCTGAAGGGCATAGGCCTGTTTCAGCAGCGCTTCGTCGGCCTGCGCACGAGCGTTTCCTTGATTCACTATCGGCTTCAGGATCGGCCCCTTCGCTTTCGGCGCGGGTCCGGGCTTGATGTGCTTTGACCAAGCAGGCGGGAGACGGTTGTTCATGATATCTGGCTAGCAAAAAGAGCCGGAGGAATCCAGCGTCGCGGATCGGCCTCACGGCAACTTGCACCGGCCCACCCGGCGCGCTAGCAAGAAGGCCCTTCAACTGAGCTTTTCGCCATGCGCCAGCGCCCTCCCCTCACGCCGCTCGTCGATGCGCTTCCATCGACGGTGCCTTTTGTCGGCCCCGAAGCGCAGGAGCGCGAGCGTGGCCGCGCTTTTCGCGCCCGCATCGGCGCCAATGAGAGCAGCTTTGGGCCTTCGCCGCGCGTCATCGAGCGCATGGCCGAGATCGCCGGCGACATGTGGATGTATTGCGATCCCGACAATCACGATCTGAAGGTGGCGGTTGCCGCGCATCACGGCGTGAAAGCCGAGAACGTCGTTGTCGGCGAAGGCATCGACGGCCTGCTCAGCCTGGTGGCACGCATGTATGTGGCGCCTGGCGATGCCGTGGTCACCTCGCTCGGCGCTTATCCAACCTTCAACTTCCACATTGCCGGTGTCGGCGGGCGGCTGGTCACCGTCCCCTATGAGAGCGACAAAGAAAGCCTCGATGGCCTGTTGGCGGCGGTGCGCAAGGACAAGGCGCCGCTGGTTTATCTGTCCAACCCGGACAATCCGATGGGCAGTTGGTGGGAGGCGAACGAACTCATCCGCTTCATCGAGGCGTTGCCGGAAACCACCATGCTGGTGCTCGACGAGGCCTATGGCGAACTCGGACCGGCCTCGGCGCTGCCGCCGATCGATATCTCGCGGCCAAACGTCATCCGCATGCGCACCTTCTCGAAGGCCTATGGGTTGGCCGGCATACGCTGCGGCTATGCGGTGGCCGAGGCCCAGGTGATCCGCGACTTCGAGAAGATCCGCAACCATTACGGCGTCAGCCGCATGGCGCAGATCGCCGGCGTCGAGGCGCTCGCCGATCAGGATTATTTGCAGAGCGTGGTGGCACGGGTTGCAGCCGGCCGGCGGCGCATAGCCGGGATAGCCGAGGCGAGCGGGCTGAAGCCACTGGAGTCGGCAACCAATTTCGTCACCGTCGATTGCGGCGGCGACGGCGCTTTCGCGCTGAAGGTGCTGCAAGGCCTGCTGTCACGCGACGTGTTCATCCGCAAGCCGATGGTCCCGGTGCTCGACCGCTGCATCCGCGTCAGCGTTGGCCTCGATCACGAGCTCGATATTTTTGCCGAGGAACTTCCCGGGGCTTTGGCGGCAGCGCGGGGGAATTAGGATACCGCTGGCGCGCAAACCAGCAGCAAAAGCTGCCTACAAATCCATCTCCCAGGTCTGGCCGGTCAAATCCTTGCCGAAACTGTGGTGATGCTCCTCCGAGACCAGCCTGAAGCCGGCGCGCTCATAGATCGCGCGCGCCGCGACGAGAATGTCGTTTGTCCACAGCATCAGCCTGATGTAGCCGCAAGCGCGAGCCTGGTTCACGCATTCCGCGACCAGGCGCTTGCCGATGCCGAGGCCGCGCGCCGACGCCTCGACATGCAGCATCCTGAGCTTGGCCACTTCGTCGTCCTGATGAACCAGGAACACCGCGCCGACTGGCTGACCGCCGCGTTCGGCGATCCAGCAGAAGTCGCGGCCGGGCGCGAAATTGCGGATGAAATCGGCGCCGATCTCGGCGAGCATCGCCTCGAACTCAATGGTCCAGCCATATTCCTCGGCATAGAGCTGGGCCTGCCGCTGCACGACCCAGCCGACGTCGCCGACGCGATGCGGCCGCAGCGTCACCTGGCTGTTCTCAGGGGCGGGATCGCCGAGCAATTCCCCCGCCTTGCGCAAGGCGCTGCCCAGTTCCTGCAATCTGTGGTCAGGCACGCTTTCGATCAGCCGCGCCGTGTCCCGATTCGCCGCAGCCTGGAGCCCTGAAAGGGCTGCCTCGCCTCTTGCCGTGAGCGACAGAATCCGCCGGCGCTTGTCGGCCGGATCGGTCCGGGTTTCGGTTAGACCCTCGCCGGCGAATTTGCGCAGAATTCGTGTCAGATAAGCGGCATCGACGCGCAGTTGCCTGGCGATGTCGGAGGCAGTCGGGCCCATCTCCAGATGAAAAGCCTTGGCAAGAAAACCTCGCTCGCCTGCAGTTTCAGAAGCCGCCGGACGATCAAGGTGGCCGAGTTCGAAAAGCACGCGCGCCTCGGTCAAAGTGAATGCGCTTTGCGTCAGCGTCTCGTCGAGAAGGCCAACGGTGCGCGTGTAGAAGCGATTGAAGCGCCTGATATCGGCCACCAATGCTTTTCGTTCATCCAGCATCTGCGTCGAACTCCGGATAAGGCAGCTCTATTTTTCAAAATTAGTGGACTGAGTCAATTAAATTTCGAAAGGCCAGGGAGCCAGCTACCGCGGCGTGCCCGCGATTCTCAGGTTGCATTCCCTGCACCATGCGCCAGATTCATCGAGACAGGCTTGGAGAAATTCATGGCTGACCATCGCAGGAAAGTGCGGGCACGCGTCTACGGCAATGTGCAAGGCGTCGGCTTCAGAATCTGGGCTCGGGGCGAGGCTACAGGCCTTGGTCTTGCGGGCTGGATTCGCAATGAAGCGGATGGGTCAGTAACGACCCAGATTGCAGGCGTCGATGAAGCGGTCTCGACAATGATCGAGCGCCTCTGGGAAGGGCCGTCCGGGGCTTCGGTTTCCAGAGTCGACGTCGAGGAATTGGCGGCCGAAAACGCCTTTGTTGGGTTCAGGATCGTTGCATAAAGGCGGATTTGGTTCGGGCGCCCTTGAATTAATTGAACGTTTGTTTTATTAATGCCTCGCAAAAGGACTGCCATGGCACGCACCACCGGATCCGATGGCGAAAAGACCGAAGCGACCATCCGTGAGGTGGCGGTCAACCTTATCGCGCGCCTTGGTTACGAAGCGATGTCGATGCGTCAGTTGGCCAGCGAAGTCGGCGTGCAGGCAGCCGCGCTCTACCGCTATTTCCCAACCAAGGAAGAGCTTCTGTTCACGCTGATGCGCGAGCACATGGAAGGTCTGACCGAAGCGTGGGAAGCAGCCCGCCCGGTCAGTGCGGATCCCGTGCAGCGGCTCTCGGCCTATGTCGAAAACCACATTGCCTTTCACATCGAGCGTCGGCACGCCACGCATGTGTCGAACATGGAATTGCGCAGCCTGTCGCCCGAACGGCTGACGCAGATCCTGCGCATGCGTACAGCTTACGAAAAGGAGCTGCGCGCCATCCTGCGCGACGGCGCCGAGGCTGATGTCTTCAGCATCGACGACACCGGGCTGACGGCGATGGCGCTGATCCAGATGATGACCGGCGTCATCGTCTGGTTTCGGCCAGGCGAACGGCTGTCGATCGCTGAAGTGACCACGACATATCTTTCAATGACAATGCGGCTCGTCGGCGCGAAGATCGACGCCTACAGCGCCGCGCGTCCCTTCGGACGCGCAAAGGACGCTGTAGCATTTTGATTTCGCGCATGATCCCTTTCCGAAAATCAAAGGCGATTTTCGGGGTCATGCGCAGGGAGGATAGCATGTACACGAACACGCTCAGCTTCGGGCATGACGAGGAGATCGAGGCGCTGCGCGACATGGTGCGGCGCTTCGCCCAGGACAGGATCGCACCGATCGCCGCCGACATCGATCGCTCGAACGAATTCCCGGCGCATCTGTGGGGCGAACTCGGCGCACTCGGCTTGCTTGGCATCACCGCCGACCCCGATTTCGGCGGCAGCGGCATGGGTTATCTTGCGCATGTGATCGCCGTCGAAGAGATTTCCCGCGCTTCAGCCTCGGTCGGCCTCTCCTACGGCGCCCATTCCAACCTCTGCGTCAACCAGATCAACCGCTGGGCGACGACGGCGCAGAAGGAAAAATTCCTGCCGCCACTGTGCTCGGGCGAGCGTGTCGGCGCGCTGGCGATGTCGGAATCCGGCGCCGGCTCGGACGTAGTCTCGCTCAAGCTGCGCGCCGAAAAGCGCAACGACCGCTATGTGCTCAACGGCACCAAGATGTGGATCACCAACGGGCCGGATGCCGAGACGCTGGTCGTCTATGCCAAGACCGATCCGGACCGGAAATCACGCGGCATCACCGCTTTCATCGTCGAGAAGGCAATGGCCGGGTTTTCCGTGGCGCAAAAACTCGACAAGCTAGGCATGCGCGGCTCCAGCACCGGCGAACTGGTGTTTAGGGATGTCGAGGTGCCCTTCGACAACGTGCTGCATGAGGAAGGACGAGGCGTCGAGGTGCTGATGTCAGGCCTCGACTATGAGCGCACGGTGCTTGCCGGCGGCCCGATCGGCCTGATGGCGGCGTGCCTCGACGTGGCAATCCCCTATGTGCACGAGCGTAAGCAGTTCGGCCAGGCGATCGGCGAGTTCCAGCTGGTGCAAGGCAAACTGGCTGACATGTACACGACGATGAATGCCGCGCGCGCTTACGTCTATGCTGTCGCCGCCGCTTGCGACCGCGGCCAGACGACGCGCAAGGATGCCGCCGGCTGTGTGCTGTTTGCCGCCGAGAAGGCGACGCTGATGGCGCTCGACGCCATCCAGCTGCTTGGCGGCAATGGCTACATCAACGACTATCCGACCGGCCGCCTTTTGCGCGACGCCAAGCTCTACGAGATCGGCGCCGGCACCAGCGAAATCCGCCGCTGGCTGATTGGGCGGGAGATCATGGCGGAGGGGGTATAGCATGGCAACGCTGCAAACCCAGATCTCGCCCTCCTCCGAAAGCTTCCGTGCCAATGCCGAGCGCATGCGGGCGCTGGTCGCCGACATTGCGGAGAAGGCTGCCACCGTCGAGCGCGGTGGTTCGGAGGAAGCGCGTGAGCGCCACGCTTCCCGTGGCAAGCTCCTGCCGCGCGAGCGCCTCGCGCAATTGCTGGATGTCGGCTCACCCTTCCTTGAGATCGGCCAGTTCGCCGCATGGTCGATGTATGGCGAGGAGATTTCATCGGCCGGCATGATCGCCGGCGTCGGCCGCGTCGAGGGCACCGAGGTGATGGTGGTCGTCAACGACGCCACGGTGAAGGGCGGCACCTATTATCCGCTGACGGTGAAGAAGCATCTGCGGGCGCAGGAGATTGCGCTGCAGAACAATTTGCCCTGCATCTATCTCGTCGACAGCGGCGGCGCCAACCTGCCCAACCAGGACGAGGTGTTTCCCGACCGCGAACATTTCGGCCGCATCTTCTACAACCAGGCCAACATGTCGGCGGCCGGTATCCCGCAGATCGCCTGCGTCATGGGTTCGTGCACGGCGGGTGGCGCCTATGTGCCGGCGATGTCGGACGAAACGATCATGGTGCGCAACCAGGCGACCATCTTCCTCGGCGGCCCGCCGCTGGTGAAGGCGGCCACCGGCGAGGACGTCAGCGCCGAGGACCTCGGCGGCGCCGATGTGCACACCAGGCTCTCCGGCGTTGCCGACCACTATGCGCTGGACGACGACCATGCGCTCGCCATCTGCCGCCGCATCGTCAAAAACCTGAATCGCAACAAGACTGTAAGCCTGAACTCTAGGAGAGCGATTCCGCCGCTTCATCCGGCGGATGAACTCTATGGCATCGTGCCGACCGACCTGCGCCAGCCCTACGACGTGCGCGAGGTGATTGCGCGCATCGTCGACGGTTCCGAGTTCGATGAGTTCAAGCAGAACTACGGCACCACGCTGATCACCGGATTTGCCCATCTGCACGGCATGCCGGTCGGCATCATCGCCAACAATGGCGTGCTGTTTTCCGAAAGCGCGCTGAAGGGCGCGCACTTCATCGAGCTCTGCTGCCAGCGCAAGATCCCGCTGGTCTTCCTGCAGAACATCACCGGCTTCATGGTCGGCAGGAAATACGAGGCGGGCGGCATCGCCAAGGACGGCGCCAAGCTGGTGATGGCAGTCGCTACCGCAAAGGTGCCGAAGGTGACCATGATCATTGGCGGCTCGTTCGGCGCCGGCAATTACGGCATGTGCGGCCGCGCCTACTCGCCCCGCTTCCTGTGGATGTGGCCGAATGCCCGCATCTCGGTGATGGGCGGCGAACAGGCGGCAACCGTGCTCGCCATGGTCAAGCGCGAAGGCATCGAGCGCAAAGGCGGGGAATGGAGCGCCGAGGAAGAGGCGAAATTCAAGAAGCCGATCCTGATGAAATATGAGCATGAGGGCCATCCCCTCTACTCGTCCGCACGCCTTTGGGACGACGGCATCATCGACCCGGCGAAAACGCGCGACGTGCTGGCGCTCAGCCTGTCCGCCGCGCTCAACGCCGAAATCGAGGAGACGCGCTTCGGCGTGTTCCGGATGTGATGACCGGATCATCCGTAGAGCACTCCCTTGGTAAGGGAGAGGCCGACACCAAGGGCCGGACTGCCAAGCACGGGGGCGCAAAGGAACGTCTGCGTCGCTCCAAGCAAACCGTGGCTAGGGAGGCTCCATGTTCGCCAAGATCCTGATCGCCAATCGCGGCGAGATCGCCTGTCGGGTGATCCGCACGGCTCGAAAGATGGGCGTGCGTACCGTTGCCGTCTATTCGGATGCCGACGCGAAATCCCTGCATGTCGAGATGGCCGACGAGGCGGTGCATATCGGCGCCTCGCCCGTTGGCGAAAGCTATCTGCGCGGCGACAAGATCATCGCCGCGGCTTTGGCCACGGGCGCGCAAGCCATTCATCCCGGCTACGGCTTCCTGTCGGAAAATCCTGATTTCGTCGACCAGGTGGTGACGGCGGGGCTCATTTTCATCGGCCCGTCGGCGGCCTCGATCCGTGCCATGGGGTTGAAAGATGCCGCCAAGCGGCTGATGGAAAAGGCCGGCGTGCCGGTCGTGCCGGGCTATCATGGCGAGGCGCAGGAGATCGTGCTGCTTGCGTCCAAGGCACGCGAGATCGGCTATCCCGTGCTGATCAAGGCGCGCGCCGGCGGCGGCGGCAAGGGCATGCGCCGGGTCGAACACCCCGATGAGTTTTCCGAGGCATTGTCCAGCGCACGGCGCGAGGCGAAAGCCGCTTTCGGCGACGACCGCGTGCTGGTCGAAAAATATGTCGACAAGCCGCGCCATATCGAAGTGCAGGTGTTCGGCGACAATTTCGGCAATGCGGTGCATCTCTACGAGCGCGACTGCTCGGCGCAGCGCCGCCACCAGAAGGTGATCGAGGAAGCGCCCGCCCCTGGCATGACCGAGGCTTTGCGCAAAGCGATGACGGAGGCAGCGGTGAAAGCCGCCAAGGCGATCAATTATTCGGGCGCCGGCACCATCGAGTTCATCGTCGATGCCTCGCAGGGCCTGAAGGCCGACCGCTTCTGGTTCATGGAAATGAACACCCGCCTGCAGGTCGAACATCCGGTCACCGAAATGGTGACCGGCACCGATCTGGTCGAGTGGCAGTTGCGGGTCGCATCGGGCGAGAAGCTGCCGAAGATGCAAAGCGAGATTGCGCTCGCCGGCCATGCCTTCGAGGCGCGCATCTATGCCGAGGATGCGGCAAAAGGATTCCTGCCGGCGACCGGCACGCTGCATCATCTGAAATTTCCGGATGCAGCCCCCGAAGGCGCGACTATGCGCATCGAGACCGGCGTGCGGGCGGGTGACGCCGTCTCGCCCTATTACGACCCCATGATCGCCAAGCTGGTCGTCCACGCAAAGGACAGGCAGGCGGCACTTGACGCGCTCGGTGCGGCGCTGTCGCGAACCGAGATCGCCGGTTCGACCGTCAACACCGCCTTTCTTGCCGCTCTCGCCGCCGATCCGGACTTTGCCGCAGGCGATGTCGACACCAGCCTGATCTCCAGGCACCAGACGGCGCTGACCGAGATCGCGCCGCCGACCGGCGAAACCATTGCTGCCGCGGCCGTTGCGGCCTCCGGCGCCGGAGCAGCGCCGCTATCCGACGATCCGTGGTCGTCGATTGCCGGCTATGCGCATTTCCACAGCGTGGCGCGACGCACACGGCTGAAGTTCGGCGAAGACGATATCGCGGCGAAGGTCTCGGTACGGCCGGACGGGCGATTCCAGGTCGCGCTGGACAAGCCTTATGACGACACCAATTCGCATGATTTTCGCGCCGCGCCACGTCTCGCCTGCTGGCCAGGCCACATCACGGTGTTCGAGGGTGCCGTTGGCTATACCTTCGCCGTGCCGAACCCGCTGGCACGGGCCGATGATGCGGCGGCAGGCGCCGGCAGCCTGCGTGCGCCGATGCCGGGGCTGGTCAAGCTGGTGCGCGCGGCAATAGGCGATGCCGTGACCAAGGGCCAATCGCTGCTGATCCTCGAGGCGATGAAGATGGAGCACACCATCGCCGCGCCGCATGACGGCGTGATCGCCGAGATCGCCACAGAGGGCGCGCAGGTCACCGACGGGACGGTGCTGGTGCGGTTCGTCGAGGACCAAAACGCCTCGACCGCAGCAGTGAGCTGACGGCTCGGAAAGACAAACCACAGGGCAAACAAGAAAATGGCCGGGACGAGCCCGGCCATTTCTCTATGCTATCCAGTCGCCAGGGCGGCGACTACTGCGCGATCGGCGCGTATTTGCCGTCATGCCACTGGTTGATGTCGTAGCTGGCATTCTTGAGGTCGCCCTTCTCGTCGAAGGTGACATCACCGACAACAGTGCTGATCGGCGTGCCGTTCTTCAACGCTTCGGCAACCTTGGCCGGATCGTCGCTGCCGGCGCGCTTGATGCCTTCAGCGAAAGCCTGGATGGTGGCGTAAGAGAACAGCGTGAAGCCCTCCGGCACGAAACCGCCGGCCTTGATCTTCTCGACGGCTGCCTTGGCTTCCGGCTTTGCCTGGGGATCCGACGGGAAGACGAACATGGTGCCCTCGCCGGCCGGGCCGGCGACCTGCCAGAATTCGGGCGAGGCGATGGAGTCCGGCATGATCAGCTGGAACTTCAGGTTCTGTTCCGCCGACTGACGCAGGATCAGGCCAGCTTCAGGATGATAGCCGCCGAAATAAACGACGTCGGCTTTCAAGTCTTTGAGCTTGGTGACGAGAGCCGAATAGTCCTTCTCGCCAGCGTTGATGCCGTCATAATAGACCTCCTTGAGGCCGCCGGCATTCATCGTTGCCCTGACGGCGTCAGCCACGCCCTGTCCGTAGGCGCTCTTGTCATGCAGGACGACGACATTCTTGCCGGCAAACTTCTTGGCGATCCACGGGCCGATGAAAGCACCCTGCGCATCGTCACGGGTATAAAGCCGCATGATCGTTGGCCAGCCGGCCTTGGCCGCCGCGTCGGTCAGCACCGGGTTGGAAGAAGCCGGGCTCATCATCAGAGCGCCGGCTTCGGCATAGACGGCCGAGGCCGGGATGCTCGAACCCGAGCAGGCATGGCCGTCGATGAACTTGACGCCATCGGCGACGACGCGGTTGGCAACCGACACGGCCTGTTTGGGATCGCACTGGTCGTCTTCGATATCGAGCTTGATCATCGACCCGTTGACGCCGCCAGCGGCGTTGATGGCGTCTGCAGCGGCCTGTGCGCCCTGCTTGAACTGATCGCCGATGGTGGCGAGCTGTCCGGTCATCGGGCCGATCACCGCAAAGGTGATGTCGTCGGCGAATGCGACCGGCGTGCTCATCATCAGGCCGAATATGGCCGCGTTCAAAATACTCAATTTTTTCATGATGGTAGAACTCCTCCACTCACGCGCGGCCGCCCCGGCCGCGCTTCTTCCAGAGAGGCCGGACAATTTCATCCTTCCTTGGGCCTGTCTAGGCGCATTGGCGCCGCTCGATTGGGCCTGCAAGACGTCATCCACGCAAAAAGCCACGCCAGCCTTGTTCCGGCTGGTCGTGGCTTTTTGCCCGTCGAGCAATCTCCAGGCGCCCCCGCGCCTAAAAATCCCGCTCACCTTCCCTGTGTCGCGCACGACTAGGCCCTGCGGCCTGCCGCGTTCTCTTTCTTTTATGTCGTTGACCGTCTTGCGCGGCCTTCTGTTCCGCCGGGTCTGGCTGTCTGTGCAGTCTTGATCCCGGAGCTTCCCTGTCTTCGATAAGCCCATCTGCGATTGGCAGATCTCAGTGCATGGTCATCCATTCGCGGGCTTCGCGAAGCGCCTTGGCGATCTCGACCTTCGACATGGCCGCCGACAGTTCCGAGCGCAGTTCCGCGGCGCGGGCCGAGCCCTTGATCGCGGCGATGTTGAACCATTTGTGGGCGGCAACGACATCGGTCTCGCAATCGCGGCCGGTCGCATACATCATGCCCAGTTCGAAAAGAATGTCGGCCTGGGCAGTTGCCCCCATGGCGCCGAAACCTGCTTCAAGCATTTCAAAACGTGCCATTTCAATCCCCTGTTTCCGGCCCCTGTCAGGCTCCCGAGAGCTGCCTTCGTTCGTGCTTGCCGGCTGCTCTTCCGATGCTTTCGAGAATGCCGTGCAGGCTTGAATCCGTCGTTAAATGGCGTGCTTAATTTGAGGAAAACAAAGCTAAAACAAGAGGTAAACGCGAAAATTCGTTAAGGATACAAAGCCAGCAATTCAGCCTGCTTGCGTCAAATTTGACGAAAATTTTCCGACGCCAAGTCAAGACTTCGCTAACCACGGGAGACAATGGCGAAGCGCTGATCGTTTCATTTCCTTGGCCAGGAGGCGCATTCAGGGGCTTTCAAAATCCGAAAGTCTTCCGTTGCGGCACCGCTTTTGTTTTGCTGGGAGCTGGATTAGCTTACGTTTGCGTAAGCGGCAGACCGGCGAGGCGGAGCACCCAGCCGGACATCCAAAGGGAGGAAGACATGTTTCGAAAAGCGAGCCTGGCCCTTGTGGCCACATTGATCATGGCCGGTGCGGCCTGGGCCGATCCGATCGAGGGCAACTGGAAGACGCAGGCCGGCGACACCGCGGCCATCGCTGGCGGCGGCACGTTTTCCATCACGCTCAAGTCCGGCAAATATGCCGGCAAGACCATCGGCTCGCTCAAGGCGGCAGGCGACAACAAATATGCCGGCAACATAACCGATCCGGCAAACGACAAGACCTATTCGGGCAAGGCGACCCTTTCGGGCAGCTCGCTGAAGATGAGCGGCTGCGTGCTCGGCGGACTGATCTGCAAGAGCCAGACCTGGCATAGACTTTAATTCTGCAGGGTGATATCGGACGGTCTCCAAGCACCAAAGGAGACCGTCCAGCCATGCTACAGCCCCGCGAACTCAAGGGACGTAGTGCGATTTCCTATGCCCGCTGGTCATCAGGCAAGCAGGCCCAGGGCGACAGCTCTGCCCGGCAGACAAAGAATGCAGAAGCGTTCTGCACCAACTTCGGCCTCACCCTCGACGGGCGATTGGTTGACAACGGGGTGTCAGCCTTCAAGGGAGGCAACCTCGATCTCGCGGCAAGCCTCGGGCAGTTCATTGCAGATGTGAAGGCCGGGACCATCCCAAGCGATACGGTCCTCCTCTTGGAGAACCTCGACCGCTTCTCACGCATTCATCCCATGGATGCCCAGCCAGTCCTCTCCGAACTACTCAAGACCGGCCTTACTTTAGTGACCCTGCAGGACCAGCGAGTCCACACGTATGAAGACTACCGCGCTAACTTCTCCAGCCTGATGATGTCCCTCATGTCCATGCAAGCCGCCTATGAGTACAGCGCCAAGCTGTCCCATCGGGTCGGCGAAGCGTGGAAACGAAAGGCCGAGAAAGCACGGGCAGCGGTCGCAAGCGGAGGCGGAAGGGTCAAGGTCGCCAAGCTCCCCTTCTGGATTGACCGTGAAACCAACGGGCTGAATGGGCGAGCCGATGACGCGCGGCTGGTCTTCAAGCTTGCCGAGGAAGGCCACGGACAACAGGCAATTACACAGATATTGAACACTCGCGGCATCCCCTCGCCCGGAGGGAACACTTGGGCACAAGCTGTCGTCGGGGATGTCCTTCGGTCCCAAGCCGCCTACGGGTGCCTTGTCCTCAAGGGCGAAGAGGTCCCTGGTTATTTCCCGGCGCTGATCACCGAGACCGAATGGCTGGTCACTCGCCAGCGCACCAAGGCCCGTCGTCACAGCAGACAGGTGGGGCGGACATCGAACCTGTTTTCTCGCATGGTCCACTGCGGACACTGCGCCTCCCCGATGGTTCTCACGTCCTCTAAGAAGGGTAGTGCGGTGTGGGGCTATTTCACCTGTACGGGCAAGACCTTCAAGCGCACCGGATGTACCGCCCCCAACTGGCGATATGACCAGTTCGAGCGAGAGTTGATTGACCGCATTGGTTTCCTGGCTGTTCCTGTACCGCAGGACCAGACGACCCCCGATCTCGCAGCGAAACTTGAGGAGACCATAGGTGCCCTTGAGGCCAAGAAGTCCAATGCTGTTGCCGGTGCCCTTGAGGCAGAGACCGCCGATGTCCGTAAGGCTTTCTCAGGGCAGGCCGATGAACTGGCCCGCCATATAGAGGCAAAGCGGCGGGAGATCGTAGCCATCCGAGAGAACGACGCCCGATACCGCGAGAGCGCGGCGGCTGTCATCGACTTCGAGATGGATCAGGAAGAGATTAGACGGCTGGCCAAGGAGGACCGGAAGGGAGCCCAAGGGCTCATCTCCAACCTTGTGTCTCGCATAGACCTTGAGAGCGACAGCAAGACCCTCAGGAGGGCGGTTGTCACCATGCGAAGCGGTTACAGCCACGCGATTATCTTCGACAGCACCGGCGAGCCGGGCTGATTACGCACTCATATAGAATAGGTATCCATATAGAGGAGCGACGCGCTTGCTGCCTTCGTGGCAACGCCCGTGCGCAACCCGCTGATATTGCCCGCTCATGTTGAGTGATAGACCACGAGAATTAGCGGTTGCTAATTAGGTTCCCATACAGAGGGATACAACGCCCTCCATGACGATTACCCACCCATAATGATAGACGTACGAAGCTCCTCGCCACTTCGCCCCCGTTTTCTTCACGGCCTGTCGCCAAGGGCACCACGCCCCACAAGCAAGACCTGATACCTGACTGGTTCACCCGCCGCTATTCGGTCGATGAAACTAAGGCCCTTCGGGACGGCAACGCCGCCCGACCGCAGAACGTGACCCGCGACGTGTCAAGCCGTGGCCACCCCTATACTGCCAACCTAAGCCAATCGACTCCCAACACGCCTAAGGCCCGAGAAAGGCATTCCATCGCCATGACCATGCACACCAAGCTCACGCCCAGCCTCACTGGATGGATCAAGCATCACAAGTCGGCAGCTATTGCCCGAAGCGGTCGGTCACTGACCGCCGCAGAGGTGATCACAGAAAGTGTCCGCTACAAAACCAAGTGCGGACGGCCCACCCTTGCTCGCGGAGAAATCTTCAACCTCGTCACTGGCGAGATTGTCACCGGCTGCCTGTCATTCTCCAAGGCCCTCGATGTCCTTCGGGAAAGCTACCGCATCGATACCACCGTCCGAAAACTGATCCCCCTGCTGGAACGCAAGGGGCTGGTCGAGCGCCGCCTTGCTTGGCGCATGGTGTCCATGGTGACCGACCCGACCGCAAGGAAACCGGAGTATCGCCACGACGCAATCGCCACGAGAGCAGCGATAGGCGACGGCCTTCTGATATCCATTCACTACAGACGGAAGGACGAGAACTGGGTCCGAACCTTGGTGACCCCCGATGGACTTGAGTTTCTCGCGCGGCTCCTGAAGGCACCAACAGGAACCGTCAAGAAACCCAAGGCTCGGGATACCGTGCGGGCATTACTGGCCGAGGGTAGAACGCAGGCCGATATCGTTCAACTGAGTGGCATGTCCAAGCAGGCGGTTTGGTACCACGCAAAGTCCATTAGCAACCTCTAAGTCAAAGAAATCGGTCGTCGCTATACTATAGACAGGAGATCACTGGAGGTTCGAGATAGCCTGGCGGTACCAGTCAGGAACCCATGGATGAGACGGCTTCGCCGTTCATGGGATAACCGACCGCATTGCCAGCTTCGCTGAGGGAGACAAAGATTGATAGTCATCAATGATGATCATCGCTTTGTCTCACCCAAGCCATGGCTTCAGGATAGTCAGCTCTTCTATCGGTATAGGCTCTCCGATAGCCAACCTGACGACAACCTGAAGTTCATCTCTCCGAGTGCTTTAAGTCTGAGTCCTTGCTCCCACCTTTTTTTGTTGGAGGGGGAGCGCCCTGTCGAGTGGGTCAGTAGCTCCTGCAGTTCGTATAGATACCGGTCTTGATGCACCTCACCTGGTTCCCTCCAGGAGGAGTAATCGGCGTCACCTGGGGAGCGGCTATGGTCGGATACTGGATCGGAGCTGGCTGGACTATGAAGTCAGTCCCTGAGCTTTGGTTCTGCCGAGGCTGAGTCTGCTGATACATCGCCATTTGCGCCGGCGTCAGGGCGAACCTCTCCCCGATTGGTTGACGCTCGCTGTTATAGCAGAAGATTTTGCTGTTGGTCGGGTGCATCTTGTAAAAGGCACAATCCGAGTCACCGCCCATATAGTAGTTGCCGCCTATAAGAGTTGGCTGTGGTCCAGTATTGCTGACACACCCGGCCAGCAAAATTGTCGAGATAATCCAGCTGCGTTTCACGATCTATCCCCCCATGGTTGCGCAATCGAGATAGCGCAGCTCGGATTGGTCTTTCAACAATACCATGTTGAGCCAACGATTGACGTTACGGTAGGTGTATCCCGACTAACCTGGGCTGCCTCAATTCCCCCTTTGGCCCCTTAGAAGGCCTCTGCATTGCCGTTGCCATTTGTTGACCTGTCGGCTTTAGTCTCGCAAAACTGATTTGGGGGACACAAGAAATTGAACCAGCAGGCACTTTCGGCATTCATCTGGTCGGTCGCGGACCTGCTTCGGGGCGACTACAAGCAGGCTGATTACGGCAAGGTCATCCTGCCCTTCACGGTGCTGCGGCGTCTCGACTGTGTGCTGGAGCCGACCAAGGAAGCCGTGCTGGCCGAGCATGCGGCCAAGACTGCCCAAGGGATGAACCCCGAGCCCTTCGTTCTGCGCAAGGCCGGGCAGACCTTCTACAACACGTCAAAGCTCGACATGCACAAGCTGATGGGCGATCAGGATAACATCGCCCAGAACCTGTTCGCCTACATCCAAGCCTTCTCGCCGGATGTGCGCGACGTCTTCGAGCGGTTCGAGTTCGCGGTACAGGTGGACCGCCTCGCCAAAGCAGGGCTGCTCTATCAGGTCACCGAAAAATTCGCTCGCATCGATCTGCACCCCAGCAAGGTCGACAATCACCAGATGGGCCTCGTGTTCGAGGAATTGATCCGCAAGTTCGCGGAACTCTCCAACGAGACCGCTGGTGAACACTTCACGCCTCGCGAAGTCATCAGGCTGATGGTCAACCTTTTGTTCGTCGAAGACGACGCCATCCTGTCGAAGCCAGGCGTGGTGCGAACCATCTACGACCCAACAGCGGGCACCGGCGGGATGCTTTCGGTGGCCGGTGAGCATCTCGTCGAACACAACGACAAAGCGTCGTTGGTCATGTACGGGCAGGAGCTGAACCCGGAGTCCTACGCCATCTGCAAGGCGGACATGCTCATCAAGGGTCAGGATGTTGCCAACATCGTCTTCGGCAACACCCTGTCCGACGATGGCCATCCGAACGAAAAATTCGACTACATGCTGTCCAATCCGCCCTTCGGCGTCGAGTGGAAAAAGGTCGAGAAGGCTGTCCGCACCGAACATGAGAGCCAAGGGTTCAACGGCAGGTTCGGCTCCGGGCTGCCTCGGGTGTCCGATGGGTCGCTGCTGTTCCTCATGCATCTTCTGTCCAAGATGCGACCGGCGGTCGATGGCGGCAGCCGCTTCGGCATCGTGCTGAACGGCTCGCCATTGTTCACCGGCGGGGCGGGCAGCGGGGAGAGCGAAATCCGCCGCTATGTGCTGGAGAACGATCTGGTCGAGGCCATCGTCGCACTGCCCGTCGACATGTTCTACAACACGGGCATTTCCACTTATGTCTGGGTGCTATCCAACCGCAAGCCAGCCCACCGCAAGGGCAAGGTGCAGCTCATCGATGCGTCGAGCTTCTGGCGCAAGATGCGCAAAAGCCTCGGCTCCAAGCGCAAGGAGATGGGCGACGAAGACATCGCCACTGTCACCAGATTGTTCGGCGGCTTCCTCAAGGCGAAGCTTGCAACCGTGCTGGACGCCCATGGCAAGGAAGTGGCGCGGCAGGTCGTGCTGGAGGGCGAGCAGCCTCCGGCGGACCCCGAGAGCGGCAAAGTCAAGCTTGCGCCACTGTCGCGCATCTTTGCCAATGAGGACTTCGGCTACCGCACCATCGCCGTAGAGCGCCCCCTGAGGGACGAGCAGGGACGCCTTGTCCTTGGCGAGCGCGGTAAGAACAAGGGCAAGCCTCAGGCCGACAGTGCGCTTAGGGACACCGAAAACGTGCCGCTGGCCGAGGACGTGGACGCCTATTTCCGGCGCGAGGTTCTGCCCCATGCTGAGGACGCATGGATCGACCACGAGAAGACCAAGGTCGGCTATGAGATCCCCTTCAACCGGCACTTCTACGTCTTCGAGCCGCCGCGTCCACTTGCCGAGATTGATGCCGATCTGAAGCAGGTCACCGACCATATCCTGAAAATGATCAGAGAGCTTTCAGCGTGACACAACAAGCCAAGTCGGAGGTTGAGTGGATCAGTGAATTGCCAAGCCATTGGCGGGCACTTCCCCTTCGAGGGTTAGCTGTAGCGGGTCGCGCTTCATTCATCGACGGCGACTGGATTGAAGCGCCGTACATTACAGAGGACGGAGTCCGCTTACTTCAGACCGGCAACGTGGGAACAGGCCAATTCCGTGAGCAGGGCTTCAGATATGTGTCTGAGAGAACCTTTGATGACTTGAGATGCACAGAGGTGAGCCCTGGGGATGTACTAATCTGCCGCTTGGCAGAGCCTGTCGGGAGGGCATGCTTGGCACCTCACCTCGGGGTTCGCATGATAACGTCGGTTGACGTTTGTATAATGAAGCCGTCCAGCGACAACGACCGGCGGTTCATTGTTTATCTCCTCTCCTCACCTAACTACCTGAGCTACATGGAGGGGCAGTGTAGGGGGGGCACCAGAGATCGGGTAAGTCGAAGCTTTCTCGGTGCGGTACGTGTACCAGTGCCACCCCTCCTCGAACAGACCGCCATCTCAGCCTTTCTCGACCGCGAGACGAGCAAGATAGATGCCTTGGTGGAACAGCAGGAACGGTTGATCGAACTGCTTAAGGAGAAGCGCCAGACCGTCATTTCCTATGCAGTCACCAAGGGTCTGAACTCCAATGTCCCGATGAAAGACACGGGGGTCGAGTGGCTGGGCAACGTGCCGGACCATTGGCAGGTCGGCCCGCTTCGTCGTTTTGTAACCGGTGTTCAAACAGGAAGAACACCGACGACCGAAACACCAGCAGTCGAGATCGAAGGCGGCGTACCTTGGTACACTCCCGGCGATTTCAATGGACAACTTCTCTTGGACATAGCGGCCAAAGCAGTGTCCAAAGAGAGTATCGAAAATGGTGAAGCAAGTTTCTTTCCAGAAGGCTCGGTGTTGGTTGTCAGCATCGGCGCGACCTTGGGTAAAGTCGGGCTTGCTGTTGCACGGTCATCGGCGAACCAGCAGATTAATGCTGTTATACCATCGAAATTCGTGGACAGTCAGTTTTTGGCATTCTCGTTGGCATCCAAAGCAGACGCAATGCGATACCTCTCGAACGCCTCGACAATTGGCATCATGAACCAAGAAAAGACCAAGGAAATTCCGATGGTCCTTCCTCCTCTGGAAGAGCAGGTCGAAATTTGTCACTACCTCACCCGCAAGACTACTGAGTTTGACACACTGATCTCAAAGGCTGCGGATGCAGTCAGTTTGCTTCAGGAACGACGCGCCGCTCTGATTTCCGCCGCCGTTACCGGCAAGATCGACGTGCGGCAATACGCGAACGTCGAGACGGCGGCATGAGGCGAACGCCCTCCGGAAAAATCATTGCGCAATTTGCTCCGCCAGCATGGATCGAGAAGCGGATCAAATCGCTGTCGGAAAGTCTGAAAGATTGTAAAGACGCCGCGCAACGTAGACGCCTAAGAGAAGAGCTTTGCCGGTTACAGAAGACGATGGGCGGCTTAACTGTCGTGAAGCCCGACAGGAGTCCTGAGGCGTCCCGAGTGCCGCTGCCAAGGTCATACATCGAGGAACGGCAGGCAAAGATCAGGGACGGCGAGCGCGTTTCCGGTCGCAAATCGGCCAGAGTTCATTTCGTCCAAGGGGGCGCCCCCGGAAGTGGCAAGGGGGGCAAGGGAAAATGACCCTGCACAAGGAGATCAGCTTCGAGGCCGAAATCTGCGACCATCTTGCTGCGAACGGCTGGCTGTACGCCGATGGTGATGCTCCTGCATACGACCGGACCCGTGCGCTGTTTCCCGCCGATGTCGTGGCATGGGTCAAGGCGAGCCAGCCGAATGCCTGGGACACCCTGAGCAAATCCCATGGCGCTGCTGCTGAACCACTTCTTCTCGATCGCATCCGCAAGCAGCTCGATGAACGCGGGACGCTCGACGTATTGCGCCACGGTGTCGAGATGATCGGCCTCAGGGCACCCCTGGCACTCGCCCAGTTCAAGCCAGCACTGGCGATGAACTCCGACATTCTTGCCCGGTATCAGGCCAACGGGCTACGCGTCGTACGGCAGGTGCGCTATTCGCTCGCCAACGAGAACGCCATCGATCTCGTGCTGTTCCTCAACGGGGTGCCGGCTGCCACCGTCGAACTCAAGACGGACTTCACACAATCGGTCACCGACGCGGTGGACCAGTATAGGTTCGACCGCCATCCGATCCCCAAGGTCCAGAACCCCGAGCCGCTGTTGAGCTTTCCAAGTGGCGCACTGGTTCACTTCGCTGTCAGCAATGCCGAAGTGATGATGACGACAAGGCTTGAGGGTCCGCAGACGCGCTTCCTGCCCTTCAACAAGGGCAATGGCGGGGGCAAGGGGAACCCGCCGAACCCCAAAGGCCATCCAACGGCCTACCTGTGGGAAGAAATCTGGCAGCGGGACTCGTGGCTTGAAATCCTCGGTCGCTACATGGTGGCCGAGCGGGACAGCAAGAAGAAGATCAAGGGTGTTATCTTTCCGCGCTTCCACCAACTCGACGCGACACGCAAGCTTCGCGCCTCGGTGCTGGCCGAAGGGGCTGGCGGCAAGTACCTCATCCAGCACTCGGCTGGTTCCGGCAAGACCAATTCCATCGCGTGGACCGCGCACTTCCTCGCCGATCTCCACGACGAAAGGCACCGGAAGGTCTTCGACACGGTGCTGGTGGTGTCCGACCGCAACGTCATCGACACGCAATTGCAGGAAGCGATCTTTAACTTCGAGCGGACCACCGGCGTCGTCGTCACCATCAAGAGCGACAGCGGCGCAAAAAGCGGGCAACTGGCGGAGGCGCTGGCTGGCGGCAAAAAGATTGTCGTCTGCACCATCCAGACCTTCCCCTTTGCCCTCAAGGCCGTACAGGAACTGGCGGCGTCGCAGGGGAAGCGGTTCGCGGTCATTGCCGATGAAGCGCACAGCAGCCAGACAGGCGCGGCTGCAGCCCAGCTAAAGGCGGTGCTTTCCCCTGAGGAACTTGCCGACCTCGGCGACGGAGGGGAGATCAGCTCCGAGGACATTCTCGCCGCCCAGATGGCTGCCCGGGCAAGCGACAAGGGCATCACCTATGTCGCCTTCACAGCCACGCCAAAGGCGAAGACCCTTGAGCTGTTTGGCCGTCGCCCCTTTCCGGAACAGTCTGCCAGCGAAACAAACCTGCCAGCAGCCTTCCACGTCTATTCCATGCGACAGGCCATCGAGGAGGGTTTCATCCTCGACGTGCTGCGCAACTACACGCCCTACAGCCTTGCCTTCAAGCTTGCCCATGAGGGCAAGGAGATGGACGACACCGAGGTCGAGCGCAGTGCTGCGGTCAAGTCCCTGATGCGCTGGGTGCGGCTGCACGACTACAACATCAGCCAGAAGGTGCAGGTCGTAGTCGAGCATTACCGCTCGCTGGTGCAGCCACTGCTCGACGGCAAGGCCAAGGCGATGGTTGTCGTCGGCAGCCGCATTGAGGCCGTGCGCTGGCAGCTCGCCATCAACAAATACATCAAGGAGAAGGGCTACAAGCTGGGGACGTTGGTGGCGTTCTCGGGTGAGGTCAACGACCAGACAAGCGGGCCGGACCCTTTCAGCGAAACCAGCAAGGGGATGAACCCGGGGTTGAACGGTCGCGACATCCGCGAGGCCTTCAAGTTGCCCGAGTATCATATCCTGCTCGTGGCCAATAAATTCCAGACCGGGTTCGATCAGCCCCTTTTGTGCGGCATGTATGTCGACCGGCGGTTGGCAGGCATACAGGCGGTGCAGACCCTGTCGCGGCTCAACCGTGCGCATCCCGGAAAAGACACGACTTATGTCCTCGACTTCATCAACAGCAGCGACGACATCCTCAAGGCTTTCCAGACCTACTACGAGACTGCCTCGTTGGAGAATGTGACTGACCCCAATCTCGTCTTCGACCTGCGGGCCAAACTGGACGCCTTGGGGTACTACGACGATTTCGAGGTCGAGCGGGTGGTCAAGGTCGAGCTGGACCCGACATCAAAGCAGGGCGACCTCGTCGCCGCCATCACGCCTGTCACTGACCGGCTCTTGCGCTCCTACAGGGATGCTCAAGAGCGGTTGCGCATAGCCAGGTCGAAAGATGATGCCAAGGCGGCCAAAGACGCTCAGGACACGATGGATGCTCTCGTGCTGTTCCGTGCCGACATGGGCGCGTTCGTGCGCCTTTATGCGTTCCTGTCCCAGATATTCGACTACGGCAACACCGCCATCGAAAGCCGCCATATCTTTTACCGCCGCCTCGTCCCGTTGCTGGAGTTCGGGCGCGAGCGGCAGGAGATCGACGTTTCCGGTCTAATGCTTACCCACCATAAGCTTGCCGACAAGGGGAAGCGTACGCTGGCGCTGGGCGGCGAAGGTGAGAAACTCCAGCCGATCGCTGAAACCGGCTCAGGCTCCGTTCAGGAGAAGCAGAAAGCGTTGCTGGCGGAGATCGTCGCCAAGCTGAACGACCTGTTTCAGGGCGATGTAACCGACGATGATCAGCTCATCTATGTGAACAATGTCATCAAGGGCAAACTGATGGAGTCTGAGACGCTTGCTCAGCAAGCCGCCAACAACTCCAAGGAGCAGTTCGCAAATTCCCCCGATCTGTCCAAGGCGATCCTCGACGCCATCATCGACGCCTTCGAGGCACACACGACGATGAGCAAGCAGGCGCTGGACTCGGCCAAAATCCGCGACGGCCTCAAAGATGTCCTTCTCGGACCGGGGCAACTCTGGGAGGATCTTAGGACGCGGCGGGAAGAGACCGACGTTTCGCCGTGATGGCAAAGGCAGGAAGATGAATGGGTAGGCGATAGGCTTCACGATACGGGCTATCTTCGTCCACTTAATGGTCCCCTAGTAGGGCACATTAGTAAACCTTCATGAACCTTTCGTGAGGCCGGGCAAGGCGAGAACACTGGCCGTCCGACCCTCACTCCATGTCAGGCACGTCCCCGCCAACAAAGAGCGTTGTCGGCTCCCCATATTCGCCGAGCGACGGGTTGGCATCGCGCGACCACGCAATGACCCCGGCATGTTTCCCCGCCAAGCCCTTTGCGGTCCTTATCGCCCGGTCCTCGGTCTGCTGCTCGGCTGGCCCATAGACAGGCTGAAGGTCGCCACTCTCATCGCGGTCGAAGGCGGTGACAACTATCAGCTTAGGGGCGCTCTGCTGGGGAAGAATGTGGTCTGACATTTGATGCCTTTCGTCGGCTGTTAGTCGGTGCTGGAGCGCTTCCGTCGATGCCACCCCCGGCTGAACCCATAGCTGACCGCAGGAGCCCACAGGGCCACCTCGCGTTCTAATGCGGCGTTGGCGGCCAGAAGAGCCTTCACCGCCTCTCGGGCATCCCCTCCGTAGGTCGCGATGGTCTGATCGACCGCAAGGTCCCAGTCAGTAGCGGGAGGATCAATTTGCTGTTGCTCGGCTGGCATTGTTCTGTCTCACAGGCATCTCTCACCATTGCCGCGATGCTCGAAACAGAACCAATGCGGTGTCTGCTTTGGCTTGGCGAAACCCCATCCGGCATCCTTGCCGCAGCCAGGATGTTCGCAACAATGATGCTGGATGCCGGGGGCTGTGACGTGCTCGGGCCTTGGAAGCCTGATCTCGTCGCTCATGTCGCTGGCCTCAACCAACGACAGGCGAGGTCTCGTCGTAGCCAATCGCAACCCTGCCCGGACGCCGGTAGGCCACGGCAAGTATCTTGGTCTCAAGCTCGCAGTTGTAGACCATGAGCGCCTTCACAGTCTCGAGCGGGCTGTCGTAGCGGGCGATCAACTTCTCCGCTTCGGAGTGCAGTTCGGCTTTGGCTTCGGCGTCAAAGTGCATCGTACCCATGGTGCTTTCATCCTAGCGGCTCGCGCGGCGCGGTGCCGAGCGACCATCGAGCTGATCCTGAAGCCGACCGTTAAGAACGATCATTTCCTTGAGCGCCTTCATCACGTCCCCTTTGTGGACGGCAACGAACTTGTCGGCGACGGCTTGAAGGGCAGCCTCTTGCCGGCTGTCCAGTGTCACAATGTGGTGCATGGCGATCACTCCAAACGCTGCATGGCAAAAGTGAACAAAAAGAGAACATAAATGTCAAGCGCGGATTGACCAAGAGAGGAATGAGTTCCTATTTTGGGTCATGCCTGATACTGGTGGACGTCGAAAGCGCGGTGGCGAATGGAAGCTCAGCAATGCCCATGAGATTGGGCAGCTCGTGCTGGTCCGTTGCGGGCTTTGCAACGTCAAGCGCTGGTACCTGCCGGGTGACCTCAGGGAAATCTTCGGGGACATTGAGGCCGATTTGGTGGGAAGCAAAATGAGCTGCAGAAGGTGCGGCAAGAACGGGTACATGCATGCCGAGACACAGAACCCTTCCGCACGAGAACGGCAGAGCATCCGCGTGAGGCGGCTTGCGGAGATCAGGACGGTGAGGCGGATCGTTTGGATGGATGAAGACTAAGCCTACCGTTTCCGGAGCGCATTTAACGCGTTGAAAAGCTTCTCGGCTCGGCCCAGCGTACTCAAAACCTCCGGTCCATCACCGCTCAAGGTGCCAGGATTGGTAAGGAGCCAAGCCGCCGGGGTGAAATGGTCGAACTCCGGTATGCTTTCTGGTAACACCCGGAAGTATGCCTCAGCCTTCTTTACCTGCCGCTCGGTGTTTTCGTCAGCCGCTTTTAGCTTCGCGGGGTCGAGTTCATTGGCTCCCGAAAGGCCATAGGCCTTGTTGACGATGCTGCAGAAAAGTTGCGGGTCGAATAGGTCTTCGACATCTGCTTCTTCTTGAGCGGTGAAATCAGCCATCGTTAGGACACCACCATCTTTGATGATCTGACTGCGTCTCAGGGCGTCAAGTTTGTTGCGGTCTTTCTTGGTGTAGTCCGAAAGCGCAATCACATCGAGGTTATTGCCGCCAAAGAGCGACACAAAGGAGTGGATCTTGTCGATGCCCCCCGCCGGACAGAGAACCCAGCTTGGATCAAGCCCAGTCCTGCTCCGGCGTACAAGCTCAGCGGAAAGCGCCTGCAGATAAAGAATGTCACCCGGGCCTTCGACAAGGATCGTGTGCTTGCCCACAAAGAGTGTCTGCGTCAGCGAGTAGCCAAGAGCACCCTGCAATGGGAAGACCGAGTCCCGGTCAGCGTTTAGGACATCCTCGCGAACCTGGGTGCCAGTTGGTGTGCGGCGTCCGCGATCATCGACCTTTACGAGGTCCTGGACGATCCGAGACGCCATGAGGTTCTCGTGAGGCACCATAAAAGGTGAGTGCGTGGAGTAGATCATTTGATGGTGCGGGGAGAGCTTCTCCGAGAAATATCGCAGCAGATCAGCCTGAGCGAGACCATGCAATGTCAGACCCGGTTCATCGAGCAAGAGCAGAACTTTCCCCTTCGCTTCCTTCTTGACCCGGTCGAACTTGATGAGGAAAGAGAAGAACCATGTGAAGCCTGCGCTCCGTTCCGAGAAGGACGTGTCCGCCTTGTGGAGTTGGTTGTAAATACGCGCCCGACCAACCGCGCCCGAGTTGAACGGTGCCGGGTCGCCAGACCTGCCTTCTGACACGTTAACCCGAACCTCGATGTCTTGGTTTTGGGTCCAGTACTCAAGGATTTCTTCTGTGAGCACGTTAGAGGCAGCCTGCAGCCGGGCGTTGAAGCTCTCGAAAGTAGTAGCCCCGAGTATGTCCTCCAGCGATACGCCCGAGTACGCAAGGAACTCCCAAAAGAGGCGATCCCCGCGTAGCTGGTCGTCAGTGAAGAGTGTGCCGTCGCTCGCTCGATCATTGAGCGTGGGTAAATGCACTACGGCGTTCATCCGGTCGTAGACCGAAAAATACATAAACTGGGGAAAATAAGGCTCGAGGATTTGCTTCACACGGCCGGGCACCGATGAATAGGGGTAGCTCGATAGCTTGTCGAGGAGGGCCTTGTGCTTGGGATTAGATCCCGCCAATTCCTTCAACTTCGCTAGGAGTTCATCGCTCGTTGTAGGAGTCCCCAACTGGCTTTTTTCGGGAGCAGAGAAGGCCGAATGAGCGATCAAATAGTCGATGGCGGTTTTGACATGCACTGGAACGGTCCAGTGGACATCAGAATTGTAGGATCGGGATATCGTCACCTTATTGTCGGCAACCGCGTCCAAGCCAAATTCAGCCGCGATCAGGGCCTTCTGGGCGTCGTTGATCTCCCAGGTTGTAGTGGCAACAATCGCCTCTTTATCCTTATGCCGCTCGCTATAGCGGGCCAGGAACCGCTTTGGGTAATCGCGTTCAATATCATATTGGAAAGGCGTAGCGGGGTGAGGGTTTAGTCCCGCCAATGCTTGGAGGATTGCCGTTTTCCCCGCTTCGTTTTTTCCAACAAGACATGTGAGATGCTCGACGGAGAAATCTCCGGAGTCTTCAACCGAACGAAAGTTCTGTATGTGGACAGTTTTCAATTCCATGAAGGCCTCCCCAAGAAAACCAAAAAATAACTCGAATAGCTACAGCGCTTTCATCAAAACCTTGGAGCCTGCGCAATCCGCAGTTTTCGCCAGTTAAATCACGCAAAGTCGTTGATGACTTCCCCCAAGATGTCCGCTTTTGCACGAGCGAGTCATGCGCTTACGCGAGCGTAACATCACAATCCAACTATCCTCTCTATTGCCGCTTTGGCTCTAAAGCAACGACAGTTGGCCCGGTCCTTGGGGAAACTTGATCTGTGTGGCGGGCTTCTCGACAATCACAAGGGCATCGTCAGGTGCCGGGCGCTGCAAGCCCTTCGCTTCCGACCACGGGGCACTCAGCCATGTTTCGGTTTCCTCTTGTGTCCTTAGGATCACCGGCATCGCCTTCTCGTGGATCGGCTTGATGAGGGCGTTAGGTTCGGTCGTCAGGAACCCATAGACCTCGTGATCACCGGGGCCATCCTTCACCTTGCGCACCCCATGCCAAGGGGTCCATAGACCAGCGAAGAAGAACAGCGGACGGTCCTCGTTCAAAGCAAACCAGTAGTTCCGCTGAATGCCGGTCTCGGGGTCCTTATCGTTCGGCGTCGGGCTCGGTTCCGCGAAGCTGGTCACCGGCACCACACAACGATGCTCGACACCGAGATACGGCTGCCAATGAAAGTAGTTGGTCTTGCGAACGTTGGTGGTGCCATAATCGGCCTTGCCTTTCACTCGCTCGGGCGGTGACGGCATTCCCCATAGGAGCCTTGCAAGCTCGCGCTGACCGTCAAGCATATTGCGGACAACTGGGCCGGGGGTATTGGGATAGACATCAAGCGAGGGCTCTAGGTTGCCCAGGATGTCGCTCAGGGCGCGGGTCCACTCGCGGACCGCATCTTGACTAGTGGTGATGTTGTAGAGGTTACACACTGAGGTCAGTTCACTCCAGCTTGATCTGCAATCTCGCGAGCAATGCCTACGATTTGGCGGGCTAAGCCACTGGGAATTGCCGCGTCAAAACCATGAACAATTTGACTTCGAACATTGAGCGCCGCCACCAGTTGGAACAGCTGAGCCTGACTGATTTTTCCAGCCTCGAAGGCAGTGCGAATGAGCCTGCTGGGATCAGAGACGCTCGGCCCCTCTTTTTGGTTGTTCAGCATCACCCGTAGGCTTGTTTCTATTGCAATCCATGCCACGGCTATGCCCTCCCCGAGGTCTCCTCGCTCGACTAGCTCCGAAGCAAGGTCGATCCGGCGACGCACAGAACTCGATGCTATCTCAGCGTGAGGACTTGAAGCTGAGGGGGCCAAAAACCGGACTTCAAACTGGAAGTTTGGATGGCGTTCGACCATTCTACGCATGTCAGCAATTCGCCGCCCCGTCGTTTGGCCTTGCTTCCTAATTTCGACGACCGTGTGCTGGTCGCCCTTGCGTAGCACCAGATCGGGTTTGAAATTTAACATAGAAGCAAATCGGTTGGGGTCTTCTGGGACCCAACCAAGCCTTTCGAATTCCGCTGAGATATCTCTCGTGAATTCTGCTTCGGAGATCACGCGATCACTCCCCATTCCAATTCAAAAACGCGAACAACGGTCACTTCGCCGTCTCTGACGAACCTGTCATCGTCGACTATTTCGTCCTTGATGTGTGCTAGTTCCTCGGGCATGGCGTTGATCGAGCCTTTCTCGGCTATGAGGCGATGAACCTGTCTGTCGTCATCGATTACCAGCTTAACCAAGGCATCCAGCAGTGGCTTCAAAACATTATCTAGGTCGGGCTGCGTTTCGTCTGTAGGGTCTCCGCTCAGCCAATGGACCCGAACTTCGACTAGCGCCGTCGTTAGAACGAACCCACGCCCCTTCGAAAGGTCGTCAGCTACCTCCGCCGCCGCTGACTTCACTTTCGCACGCCACCGAGGGTAACCGGGTGGCCTCTCCTCTTCTTCATTTCGGTACGACACAGGGCGGCCAAAGACCCAATACTCGAAAGGCAGCTCGCACTCTATGGGGTCACGCTTCCTGCCCACTGCTGGCCCTTGTGGTTCCAGTCGATCCAACATCCAACCAGTGGCGCCAGACGCTTCGGCTACTACCCTAACCGAAGAACCGGTTGGGTCTAGCCGCAAGCCATAACACAGTAGGCGAAATAGACCTTGAAATGACCCGTTAACAGGTTCTTACTTGCTCCAGGCAGGTTGGGGCTCTGTCAGGTTGTGCGTACAGTTTCTCTCGTTGTAGCAGTTGGATCAATTGTCGCGGCAGCGGCGTCTCCGGCTTGGGCGCTGGAGTACACTCCAGTTTCCTCTCCGGGCCAACAGCCATTCCTTGTGGTCTCCGGAGAATTTGGCGTCAGCGAACCACTGACAGCATTCACAAACGCCGTGGTGAGCAGCGGGGCCAGGGTGATTGTCTTCAACTCCCCCGGAGGCAGTGTTGGCACCGCAATACAGCTAGGGCGTATGATCCGTACAGCGGGCTTGGACACACTCCAAGTTCGCCAATTGCAGTGCGCCTCAGCTTGCTCACTGGCCTTCTTGGGTGGTGTCCGCCGAGTTGCAGATGCGGGCTCCATTGGCGTTCACAGGGCATCTTTCGACGCGAATAGCGGCATGTCCGCTGATGAAGCCGTGGCTCAAATCCAAGCCGGAACTGCTCAGGTCATGGCCTACATGACAGAAATGGGAGTAGACCCCAAGCTCATGGAAGTAGCCTTGAGCTACGACAGGTCCGACATGAGGTACCTATCGGCCAGCGAAATGGCGGACTTGCGGGTGACCAACGTCGCGGTCACGCAATCGCCGGTAGATGCATCTCAGGTGCCCACGAGCACCAGTCCCGCGCCTGTGCCTGTCCCAGACGCCAGCGCCAGCGCCAAGCAAGAGTTGGAGGGCGCTGCGGTAACCTTCATCAAGGGGCTTATCGAACACCATGGGGACCACGCCGAGTTGGCTCTCGCTGAAGTTCAGTCCTCATATGCTCCCACAGTTGACTATTATGGGAAGCTGACGGACCTAGGCTCGATCATTCAAGACAAGAGAAACTATTTCGAGCGGTGGCCCGAGCGGGGATACAACGTTCGCGATGGCAGCTTGATGGTCTCCTGCGCTAACGACAGGTGCATGGTCTCGGGCACTTATGACTGGATCGTGCGTAGCCTGCCTAGGCACAAGCAGGCAAAGGGCGTAGCGAATTTCAGCTACACGATATCGATTGGGTCCAACCCCAAGATCGTTGCTGAGACCAGCAAGGTCCTGCGCTGATAGGGGTTGAGTTCTCCCGGCCAAAAATTGCGAAAAATCTGTTTCGGTATTCGTATATAAGACCGTGCTGAATTCCCCCCGTAGCCCCCCGGACAACCTCTGTGCCTCCCCCTATATCGCAGACCAAGAAGTGCCCCTTCCTATGCATTTGCACAATGTAAGGGATGCACACCTCGCGGCCTACGTAGGGCGTTTGTCCTTGTAAGGGATGCCTGTAGGGATGCCTGCAAGGCCTCTCCGGTGCCTCAAAAATCCTATGTTCGAGCTATGCGTCCAACACATTCCGTAAAATAAAAGCTAAGTCTGGCACAAGCTCTGATCGAGCGCATCCTTCTGACATGAGGACGGGGCCCCGACGGGCCCCGTTTTCGTTTTGTCGCGGCGCAATGCCCTGGCCTCGTCGCCTCCCGCCGGCACCTGTCGAAACCGACGCCGGCGCGGTCAAAATCCCGTCAATCATTTTGAACCGCAGATGAACGCCGGCATCAGAGCCGGTTCAGTTGCATCAGGGCATTCTCCGGCGTGTTGAAGGAGACCCGACCCAATGCTTGCTCGCCGCTTCACCATCGTCTGCCTGCTGGTGAGCCTGTTTGGAATGTTCTTCGCCATCCTCGTCGCCGAAGCGGGTCGTCCGGCCCGCGCCTGGGACGAAGCCAGTTCCAGAACCTGCCGCCTCGCCTGCCCCACCCATCTTCGCAACTGAACAAAGAAACCAAGACCTCGAAAAGAAAAGCTGAAACACCATGAACCGCATCGCCGCCAACGCTCTCAAGACCCTTCGGCTTCTGCCGCGGGCGGCGCTTATCCTGACGGTTCTGGCCGCTCCGGTTCTGGCCGTGCCGATGATGCGCACTGACGCCGGCTCGACGATCGACGCACCGGCTCTGAAGAAGTCCGGCGTCGGCTTCGTGCTCCTGGTCAGCCTGCAGCGCGGTTGAAGAAAAATGACGCTTTGGCGGCCTTCGGTCGCGACACCCCTCCCAAGTGCCGATCCGAGTCTCTATATTGAGCCATGGAAAAGCGAATCTACCCACAAGCTATCGAATCTGTCGTCATGCCGGAGCCTTTTGGCCGGCAAAGCTTTGATAGCGCTGAAAAGGCAGTCGCGGCACTGCAGGCGCTTTACGACCGCAACACCAAATTCCTGCGCGACTCCTTTGCAGAACTGGCGGCAGCGGGCGGCGACAATGGCAAGCGCTACCGGGCCTTTTATCCGGAGATCGGCGTCACCACCAACTCGTTCACCCAGATCGACTCGCGCCAAGCCTATGGCCATATGCCGACACCGGGGCATTTTTCCACCACCATCACCCAGCCGGGCCTGTTCGAAAGCTACCTCGTCGAGCAGTTGCGCCTGATCATGCGCAATCATGGGGTTGCGGTCACGGTGTCGGAATCGACCACGCCGATCCCGCTGCATTTCGCCTTTCTCGAAGGCACCCATGTCGACGGCGCGGCAGCCGAGCGCATCAAGCGGCCGATCCGCGACCTCTTCGACGTGCCGGATCTCGACGGCACCGACGACCAAATCGCCAACGGCACCTTCGAAGTGGCCTTCGGCGAGCCGAGGCCACTGGCGCCCTTCACGGCGCAGCGCATCGACTATTCGCTGCACCGTCTTTCGCACTATACGGCGACCACGCCGCAGCATTTCCAGAACTTCGTGCTGTTCACCAATTACCAGTTCTACATAGACGAGTTCGTCGCCCGGGCCCGCGACCTGATGGCCAATGGCGGCGGCGGATACACCGAGTTCGTCGAGCCCGGCAATGTCACCACCAGGGTCGGGCAAAGCGCGCCCAGCGAAGGGGTAGCACCACCGCGCCTGCCGCAAATGCCGGCCTATCATCTGAAGAAGCCGAACCATGGCGGCATCACCATGGTCAATATCGGCGTCGGGCCCTCCAACGCCAAGACGATCACCGACCACATCGCGGTGCTGAGACCGCATGCCTGGGTGATGCTTGGTCACTGCGCCGGCCTGCGCAACACCCAGGCGCTAGGCGACTATGTGCTGGCGCATGCCTATGTGCGCGAGGATCACGTGCTTGACGACGATCTTCCGGTCTGGGTGCCGATCCCGCCGCTGGCCGAGATCCAGGTGGCGTTGCAGGAAGCTGTCGCCGAAGTCACCGGCCTGTCCGGCTATGACTTGAAACGCATCATGCGCACCGGCACCGTCGCCACAATCGACAACCGCAACTGGGAACTGCGTGACCAGCGCGGCCCGGTGCAGCGGCTGTCGCAGTCGCGGGCGATCGCCCTCGACATGGAATCGGCGACGATTGCCGCCAACGGCTTCCGCTTCCGTGTGCCCTACGGCACGCTCCTGTGCGTTTCGGACAAACCATTGCATGGCGAGTTGAAGCTGCCTGGCATGGCGACCGAATTCTACAAGCGCCAGGTGGCGCAGCACCTGACCATCGGCATCAGGGCTATGGAGAAGCTTGCGGAAATGCCGATGGAGCGGCTGCATTCGCGCAAGCTCAGAAGTTTTTCGGAGACGGCGTTCCAGTAGGTCGGTTCCACGCATCGCATGGGCATTTCGTCATCTTGATTGAGCCGCATTTTTGCCGATAAGCAGGCGGTATGGAGAGAGCGAGCTTCGGGACATTGCTGATGTCGGTTGCATTCTTGGCAATGCTCGTCTGTTCGGTCGCGCTGGTGGCCGGGTTTTTCGGAACGCTGCATCCGGCCTTCGATTCCTTCTCGCATTTCCGCGTCCACCTTGCCGTGCTGATGGCGCTTTGCGCGCTGCCGCTGCTGGCCACGACATTTCGCTTGCAAGCAGCCGTGGCGCTGCTTTTTGCCGTGGCGGCTTTTGCCACGACCTTGAACACTTTGCCCAGTCCATGGCCGGTTCAAGCTGCCTATGAAGCCAAGAACGAAAATCGTGCGACCTACAAGCTGCTGCAGATGAACCTGCGCTACGACAATCCGACGCCAAAGAAGGTGCTGTCGCTGATCGGCCGGACCAATCCCGACGTGGTCACCCTCGACGAGGTGTCGGCGATGTGGGCGACCGAGCTTGGCTATATCAGCAGCGCATATCCATACCGGATCCTCTGCCCGTATCCGAACGGCATATTCGGCGTCGCACTGCTCTCGCGGCGGCCCTTTGCCGCCGGCACCGAGGCGCGTTGCGAACGGCGCGGCGCGATGGCGACAGCGACCGTCGACTTCGGCGGCATTGACGTCGATGTCGCGGCGATCCATCTCAGCTGGCCGTGGCCACGCGAGCAGTACTGGCAGATCGGTGAGCTGACGGAATCGCTCTCCGCGCTCGGCGAGACGGCTATCATGGCGGGAGACTGCAACGCCGTGCCATGGAGTGCCGCCGTGCGGCGCGTCGCCTCGCTCGGCGGGCTGACCGTCATGCCGTCCGCCGGCCCGACCTGGATCCATATCAAGCTGCCGGATTTCCTGCGGCGCTTCGCCGGCCTGCCGATCGACCAGGTTTTCAGCAAGGGCGGCGTGACCATCCATTCCGCGACACGGCTGGAGGATACCGGCTCGGACCACCTGCCGGTCATGGTGGAATTCTCACTCAGGCTGAACCAGCAAAAGCCGGCGGACGAGCATGAAACCGCGACCGCGTCGCTGACACCGGCTGCTGGAAAAACGCCAGGCTAAAAGATCAAGGTCTGACCAAAGCTGTGACGAGATGCTCGACATGGCCACCGTCGCGATGCTCGCTGGCGTCGAAAGCGATCTGCTTCGCCTCATATGCGGCATAGGTGGCATGGATACGCCGCTGCGCCTCGCGGCGCGTCTTGTAACAGGACCGGTCGTCGGCAATGCTGAGGCCGGTGATCGATCTTTCGGTGGCGCGCATCATTTCCCTGGCGAGGCGACCATGGGTTTCTTCGTGAGCGCGGACGCCGGCGAAGAACCGCGCCCAGCGCTTCTGGAGCGCCGGCGGAGTGGTCGAGGCGACACGTGGAAACGTATAGAAGAGATTAAGCGTGCCGTTGGCGCTCCGCAGGCGGCAGACGCCATTGTCCTGGCCGGCGTCGAGGTCCCAATCCACGGTGTAGCCGGTCTGTGCGATGGCGTGCGTCATGAAGCCGTGCTTCGGCCCTTTGCGGTCCATCGCCCCCATCAGCGCGAGACCCGTGGTCCCGGTGATATCATAGGTCCGCGTCTTGACCACCACCCTGGTACCGGCCGAGGCCACCGGAGCGGAACCGAACAGCGCGCCCATCGCCAAAAGGCATGCCAGAACCGCCAAACGCATTGGCCATCTCCCTGTCGTCAGGATATGGAACCATAAGCGCGCGGCAGTTTCAACAGTCCTAATATTTCACAAGCCCGGAAGACCCGAACCTTCGCCGGCATTTGTGCTTGCGGCGGCCAAGCCTGTCCGGTCGGCGCGTGGCTTACATGCCCTGGTAGACCGGGCCTTCGCCGCCTTGCGGAGGCACCCAGTTGATGTTCTGGTTCGGGTCCTTGATGTCGCATGTCTTGCAGTGGACGCAGTTCTGCGCGTTGATCACGAAGCGTACATCCTTGGCCGCGGGATCGGCGGCCGCATTGCCGTCCTTGTCGACCCACTCGTAGACACCGGCAGGACAATAGCGCGTCGAAGGTCCGGCAAAGACATCGTGCTCGGAACGCTTCTGCAGCTCCATGTCGCCGACAAGCAGATGGACCGGCTCGTTTTCCTCGTGGTTGGTGTTGGACAGGAACACCGAGGACAGCCGGTCGAAGGTCAGGACGCCATCGGGCTTCGGATAGGCGATCTTCTTGTGCTGGGCGGCAGGCTCGAGCGTGGCATAGTCGGCCTTGCCATGCTTCAGCGTGCCGAAGGGCGAGATCCCGAACAACGTGTTCAGCCACATGTCGAGGCCGCCGAGACCGACACCGATGATGGTGCCGAAGCGCGACCATAGCGGCTTGACGTTGCGCACCCTCTTCAGATCCTTGCCGATGTCGGTCGCCCGCCAGGCTGCCTCATAGGAGGAAAGTTCGTCATTGGCACGACCGGCACCGATCGCCTCGGCGACGTGCTCGGCCGCCAGCATGCCGGACAGCACGGCATTGTGCGACCCCTTAATGCGCGGCACGTTGACGAACCCGGCCGCACAGCCCATCAGCGCGCCACCGGGGAAGGACAGTTTCGGCACCGACTGCCAGCCGCCTTCGGTGATGGCGCGCGCGCCGTAGCCCAGCCGCTTGGCGCCTTCGAAGGTACCGCGGATTGCCGGATGGGTCTTGAAGCGCTGGAATTCCTCGAACGGCGACAGCCAGGGATTCTTGTAGTTGAGATGGAGGACGAAACCGACCGCCACCTGATTGTCCTCGAGGTGGTAGAGGAACGAGCCGCCGCCGGTCTTCAGGTCGAGTGGCCAGCCGAAGGAATGCTGGACAAGGCCCGGCCGGTGGTTCTCCGGCTTGACCTGCCAGAGTTCCTTGAGGCCGATGCCGTATTTGCCCGGTTCGCGGCCATCGGAAAGCTTGTATTTGGCGATCAATTGCTTGGCGAGCGAGCCCCGCGCGCCCTCGCCGATCAGCACATACTTGCCCATCAGTGCCATGCCGGGTGCGAAACCCGGGCCGTGCGTGCCGTCCTTCTCGACGCCCATGTCGCCGGTGACGACGCCGGTGACGGCGCCTTCTTCATTGTAAAGCAGGCCGGACGCAGCAAAGCCTGGATAGATCTCGACGCCGAGCGCCTCGGCCTTGGTCGCCAGCCAGCGGCAGACATTGCCGAGCGAGACGATGTAATTGCCGTGATTGTTCATCAGCGGCGGCATCAGGATGTTGGGCAGACGGAACGAGCCTGCAGGGCCAAGGACGAGAAAATGGTCTGCCGTAACCGGCGTCTTGAAAGGATGGCCCTCCTCATCACGCCAGCCCGGCAAGAGCCGGTCGATGCCGATCGGATCGACGACGGCGCCGGAGAGGATATGGGCGCCGACTTCGCCGCCCTTTTCTAGGACGACAACCGAGAGCTCGGGATTGACCTGCTTGAGGCGGATGGCGGCGGCGAGGCCGGCCGGGCCGGCGCCGACGATAACCACGTCGAATTCCATGCTTTCGCGTTCGATGTCGCTCATCAACCCCTCCGCACTGGCTTATCCCATTCGGGTATCTTGCTGGCTCCTGCGCTGCATAGCGCATCAATTGGCGACAGGAAACCGGCGCATACGTGACAATGCGGTTTTGGCCAAAAAGTCGCGCATCGCGAGGCTGGGCGCGTGCTTTTCGTCCGGCATTGCCCTGGGCGCTTGCGTTTTTAATTGTTCGACGGCTTGCTTATCGGCCATACTTCACGCCATGCGCATTCCTGGGCCAGCCGGCTTTTCATCGACGCGCTTTGTTTTCCCGCCCGGCCGGACCCGCCGGGCGCTCCTTTTGGCCCTTCTGATGTTGGCACCGGGTCACGCCGCCGCGGACGAGGTGAAAGTCTGGGCGACGGGCGCCTACTCCTTCTCCGATGAGCTTGGCGGCTTCCACATCACCGGCGCTTCGGGCATCGGCACGAAGGATGATCCGCTGGTGATCACCGAAGAGCTGAATTCGTCAACGCCGGTCACGCTGACCATCCGCACGACAAAGCCGATCCAGGCTTTCGGCTCGGCCGGCGAATTCGCCAACGGTATCATGTATATGCGCATCGACGTGCTCAACAACAGCGGCCAGGCCTGGATCGAGTTCCAGTTCGAGCTGCAGGAGATCCTGAACCAGCCGAGCGTGTTCGGCGACGGGCTTTCGTTCGACCAGCGCAACAAGACACCTGACAACATCTGGTCGAGCAATTTTGCCGATTTCGATCGTGATTTCGAACCTTATGACCGGCTGCTGTTCAGGAACGGCAAGGTCGACCCGCTGAAAACCGCCAGGTTCGAATTCCTGATGACCGACTACACGCCGCGCTGGACTTTCTATCTGGTGCAGGATCCGCGCATACCGACGGGGTAGAGCAAGCGGCCAGCCTTGCAAATTGCCGCCACGCGGACGAATGTGCCGGCATGACTGCCGCTTTCCCAAACAACAGACCCGATATCGCCGACCTGCTGGCCTTTTATGCCAGCGTGGGCGTCGACGAGGCGCTTGAAGATCGGCCGGTGAACCGATTCGCCGAGGTTGCGCCAAAGCCTATGGAGCGCGCGCCGACGGTGGCGTCTTCGGGCGACACCGCCGCACCGCAGCGTTCGACGAACATCTCTCGCGCCGAAGCCGGAGACAGAGCAAATGCGCCACCGGTTGCGCGGCCGCCATCTGCGACGACTGCGGTTCCCGACGAAGCGCAAGCAGCACTTGCCCGCCAGTTGGCAACGACGGCAACGACACTGGACGAGCTTCGCCAGCACATGGCGTCGTTCGACGGCTGCAATCTCAAGACCACCGCCAAGAGCCTGGTGTTCGCCGACGGCAACCCGGAAGCAGCTGTGATGCTGGTCGGCGAAGCGCCTGGCCGCGACGAGGACATCGAGGGCCTGCCCTTCGTCGGCCGCTCGGGCCGGCTGCTCGACCGCATGCTGGCAGCGATCGGGCTCGACCGCACTTCGGTCTATATCGCCAACGTCATTCCCTGGCGGCCGCCGGGCAATCGCACACCGACGCCGCACGAAACCGAGATTTGCCGGCCGTTCATCGAGCGGCAGATCGAGCTGGTCAATCCGAAGGTGCTGATCAACCTTGGCGGCCCGTCAGCCAAGACCTTGCTCAATACCTCCGAAGGCATCCTGCGGCTGCGCGGCAACTGGCGGGTCCATACGACGGCATCCGGCATCGCCATTCCCGCCATGCCAACGCTGCATCCGGCCTATCTCTTACGAACGCCCGCGCACAAGAAGCTGGCGTGGCGGGATTTTCTCGAGGTGAAGGCAAAGCTGCGGGAGGTTGGCTGAGGCTTGGCAAGTAGCCAATCTCCGACATGGATGCCGTACCGATAACCTCAGAGGTAATTGAAATACGTCTCCTCTCAGCCTAACCATGCCTCATGACAACACCCCAAACCTCCGCCGGCAGCCTCATCCGCGAATGGCGCACGCGCCGGCGCATGTCACAACTCGACCTCGCGATGGAGGCCGAGATCTCGCAGCGGCATCTGAGCTTCGTCGAGAGCGGCCGTGCCGCGCCCTCGCGGGACATGGTGCTGCATCTGGCCGAGCAATTGTCGATCCCGCTCAGGCAACGCAACCGGTTGCTGCTCGCCGCCGGCTTTGCCCCCAGCTTCGGCGAGCGCTCGCTCACCGACACGACGCTGGCGCCGGCGATGGCGGCGGTCGAGATCGTGCTCAAGGGGCACGAGCCTTTCCCGGCACTCGCTGTCGACCGCCACTGGAACCTGGTTTCGGCCAACGCCGCCATCGCTCCCTTCCTTGCCGATATCAGCGAGGCTTCGCTGCTGACGCCGCCGGTCAACGTGCTTCGCCTCAGCCTGCATCCCGGCGGCATCGCACCACGCATCGTCAATCTCCAGGAGTGGCGAGCGCATCTGGTTGAGCGCCTGAAACACCAGAACGACGCCTCCGGCGACCCGGTGCTGGTCGAGCTGGAGCGTGAACTGCGGACCTATCCGTCCGGCTTGAAGGGCAGCCGGCCGACGCCTGTCGAGCCGAATGCCATCGTGCACCCGCTCAGGCTGGCGCATGGCGATCAGGTGCTGTCATTCATCAGCACCATCACCGTCTTCGGCACGCCGCTCGACGTGACGCTGTCGGAACTGGCGATCGAATCGTTTTTCCCGGCCGACGAGCAGACGAGGACGGTGCTAGTGCGATTGGCAAAGGAGCGGGCCGAGCTGCCGTAATCACCCTTCAGGCAAGGACGCCTTGCGTGTGCGGGTGCGCTCTAGGCCAAGCTGACGCTCGCGCCAGATGATGAAAATCCCGGCGGCAACAACGATCAACCCGCCGACGAGCATGTTCAGCGTGGCGACATCGCCAAAGACGAGATAACCGACGACGACGCCGAGGATCATCGAGGTGTATTCGAACGGCGCCACGACCGAGGCCTCGGCATGGCGATAGGCTGCCGTCATCAGGATCTGACCGAGGCCGCCGCAGAAGCCGGCGGCAACCAGAAGAGCCGCCTGGAGTGGCGTCAGCGCCTGCCAGCCGAACGGCAGCGACAGAAGCGACATGATGCTCGCCGTCACCGAAAACCACAGGACGATGGTCGCGGTGCGCTCGCTTTGCACGAGATTGCGCACCAAGAGCATGGCGACGGCCGAGATCGCCGCCGCGACCAGAGCGGCCACGACGCCAAGCACCTCCTGGTCGTCGAGCGCCTCGTCGGAACTCAAGAGCGTCAGCTCCGGCCAGGAGATGATCAGCACGCCGACCAGACCGACCGCGACCGCGCTCCAGCGATAGACGCGGATGGCTTCGCCGAGAAAGATCGAGCTGAACACCACCACCAGCAAAGGCTGCGCATAGTTCAGCGTGATAGCCTCCGGCAGTGGCAGCCGGGTCAACGCGAAAAAGCCAAGTCCCATGGCGCAGACGCCGACGACGCCGCGCGCGATATGGTTGAACGGACGCTTGGTGGTGAACGCGGTGCCAAGTTTTCCCCTGAAGGCCAGGAACGCGATGATCGGGAAGATGGCGAAGAAGGAACGGAAGAAGACGATCTGCCCCGCCGGAACGGTACCGGCGGCCTTGATGCAGGTCTGCATGCCGACGAAGACCGCCACCGACACGATCTTGAGCATGATGCCGGTGAGCGTGTTGTGCCCGCCAGCATGATCGCTGGCTGTGGCTGAGGAATTGCCGGGACCTGCTGTCACGCTCCCGCGGCTTCCCGGATCGTTGCCCAGATGCGCGCCGGCGTTGCCGGCATGTCTATGTGCCTGACGCCGTAGGCGCGCCAGAGGGCGTCGGTCACCGCATTGAGCGCCGCCGGCGTCGAGCCGATAGTGCCGGCCTCGCCTGCCCCCTTGATGCCGAGCGCATTGGTGGTCGATGGCACGTTGCGGGTCTCGAAATGGAAGAACGGGAAATTGTCGGCGCGCGGCATGGCGTAGTCCATGAAGCTCGCCGTCAGCAGTTGCCCGTCCTCGCCATAGATGGTGTCCTCGGTCAGCGCCTGACCGATGCCTTGCACGACGCCGCCATGCACCTGGCCGGCGAGCAGGATCGGATTCACGGTGACGCCGAAATCGTCGACGATGGTGTAGCGGACAATCTCGGTGGCGCCGGTGTCGGGGTCGATCTCGACCTCGCAGATATGAGTGCCGTTGGGGTAGGTGCACTCGTCCTGCACGAACTCGCCGAAGCCTTTGAGATCATCCGGCGTCTTGGCGGCCTTGGCGATGGCGGAAAAATCGATCGTGCGATCGGTGCCGACGATGCGGGCAACACCATCGGACAGCTCGATGTCGCCGGCAGAGGCTTCAAGCTCGTCGGCGGCGATGCGCCTGATCTTGTTGGCCAGATCCTCGCCCGCGCGGGAAGCTGATACACCCCCCAGCGGAATGGAGCGCGAGCCGCCGGTGCCGCCGCCGGCCTTCAGTTCGTCGGTATCGCCCTGGCGGACATGGATCTTGTCGATGTCGAGATTGAGCTTCTCCGACAGGAACTGCGCATAGGCGGTGGCGTGCCCCTGCCCGTTAGTCTGGGTGCCGATCTTCAACGTCACCGTGCCGTCGCCATTGAGTTCGACAAAGGCCGGCTCCGAGCCCGGAAAGGCGCAGGCCTCGATATAGGTCGCCATGCCGAGGCCGCGGATCTTTCCGCCAGCTTTCGACTGCGCCAGCCGCGCCGGGAACGCTTTCCATTCGGACCGTTCAATGGCGCGCTCCATATGGCCTTCGAATTCACCATTGTCGTAAAGGCGGCCGGTCTGCGTCCGATAGGGAAACTGCTCCGGCCGGATGAAGTTGCGGCGGCGGATCTCCTCGACAGGCAGGCTGAGATCATGGGCGCAGGCATCTACAAGCTTTTCCAGCAGGAACGCTGCTTCCGGCCGACCGGCACCGCGATAGGCATCGACCGGGCAGGTGTTGGTGTAGAGACCGGTGACCGAGACGTCGAGCGCCTGGATGTCATAGACACCGGTCGACATGGTGACGCCGATATAGGGAATAAACGGACCGTATTGCGAGATATACGCGCCGATGTTAGCGAGCAGGTCCACCTTCATGCCGAGGAAGCGGCCATCCTTGTCCAGCGCCATCTCGGCAGTCACGAAATTGTCGCGCCCTTGCGCGTCGGTCAGGAAGTGCTCGGTGCGGTCGCCGGCCCATTTGACCGGGCGGCCAAGCCGCTTTGCCGCCTCCAGCACCAGCGGATATTCGCGGTAGACGAAGCTCTTGGGGCCGAAACCGCCGCCGACATCGGGGGTGATGACGCGCAGCTGATTTTTCTTGATCTTGAACAGGCCGGCCAGGATGTACTGCATGGAATGCACGCCCTGCGACCCCGTGGTCAGCACGAAGCGGTTCTCGTCAATGTTCCACTCGCCGATCGCCGAGCGCGGCTCCATGTAGTTGCAGACCAGCCGGTTGTTGACGAATTCGATGCGGGTGACATGGGCGGCTTTGGCGAAAGCCGCCTTGGTCTTCTTCTTGTCGCCTATGTGGTAGGTGAAGGCGCGGTTGGAACCGAGCTCCGGCCAGACCAGCGGCGTGCCTTCGGCAAGTGCCGTTGCCGTCCCGGAGGCCGCATCTTCGCTGTCATAGTCGACGTCGATCAGTTCAGCGGCATCCTGCGCCAAAGCACGGCTGTCGGCGACGACGAAGGCAACGGCATCGCCGACATAGTTGACCCGGTCGCGGCACAGGATCGGGATGTCACGCGTCGGCGCCTTGGTGCCGTCCGGCTGTTCCTGCATGACACCGGACTTGAGATCGCCGAGATGAGCGAGGTCCTTGCCGGTCAGCACCAGATGCACGCCGGGTGCCGCCTTCGCCGCCTCGGTCGAACCGATGGTGAAGCTGGCCTTGGCGACTGGCGAGCGCAGAACATAGCCATGCAGGACGCCAGCCGGCTGGATGTCGTCGGTATAGCGGCCCTGTCCCTGGATGAAGGCGGCATCCTCGCGCCGCAGCACGGATGCGCCCATGCCGAATTTCGGTGTGACGACGGTCAATGGATGCCTCGCGGTGATGACGGAGAAGGAAGGCCTGAAATAGGCATTGCCTCAGTTTTGTCGAGGGGCCGTTTCGTGTAAAGAGCGCGGACTTCAAATTTCTTGGACCAGCGGACACAATCCGCCGCCAACGCCATCGACAGGAAAACCCACGGAATGCGCACGGACACCGGCCAAGTCTTCAAGCTCGAAGACTATCGCCCCAACGACTACCTCATTCCGCAAACCAACCTCACCTTCCGCCTTTCGCCAGACGCAACGCACGTCACCGCCTTGCTCACGGTCGAGCGCCGTGATGGCGTCTCCGTGTCGGCACCATTGGTGCTCGACGGCGACGGGCTGACGCTCAAGCGCATCGAGATCGACGGCAAGAAGGTGAAACCGGCGGATATGCTGGCGAGCCCGGACCAGCTGACCATCTTCAAGCCGCCGGCCGCGCGCCGCTTCCAACTGCTGATCGAGACCGAGTTGGCGCCGGCGGGCAATGAAGCGCTGATGGGCCTCTACCGCTCGAGCCATGTCTACTGCACGCAATGCGAGGCCGAGGGCTTCCGCCGTATCACCTATTTCCTCGATCGACCCGACATCCTGTCTGTCTACACGGTGCGCATAGAGGCAATGCGCGACGAGGCGCCACTGCTCCTGTCCAACGGCAACCCGGTCGACAAGGGTGACCTCGGCGACGGCTGGCACTATGCTAGTTGGCACGACCCCTTCCCCAAGCCGTCCTATCTGTTCGCATTGGTGGCCGGCAATCTCGGCCAGCTCGCCGACAGTTTCGTCACCCTGTCCGGCCGCACGGTCGAGCTCGGCATCTATGTCGAGCCCGGCAAGGAGAAGCTGGCCGGCTATGCGATGGACGCCCTGAAGCGGTCGATGAAATGGGACGAGGAGGCTTTCGGCCGGGAATACGATCTCGACGTCTTCAACATCGTCGCCGTGTCCGATTTCAACATGGGCGCGATGGAGAACAAGGGTCTCAATATCTTCAACGACAAATATGTTCTGGCCGATCAGGAGACCGCGACGGATGCCGATTTCGCCAATATCGAGGCGATCATCGCGCATGAGTATTTCCACAATTGGACAGGCAACAGAATCACTTGCCGCGACTGGTTCCAGCTCTGCCTGAAGGAAGGCCTGACCGTTTTCCGCGACCACGAGTTCTCCGCCGATCAGCGCTCGCGCGCGGTCAAGCGCATCGCCGAAGTGCGCACGCTGCGCGCCCATCAGTTTCCCGAGGACCAAGGCCCGCTGGCGCATCCGGTGCGGCCGCGCCGCTACCGCGAGATCAACAATTTCTACACGGCGACGGTCTACGAGAAGGGCTCCGAAGTGGTGCGCATGATCCGCACAATTCTCGGAGTCGACGCCTTTCGCGCCGGCATGGACCTCTATTTCGAGCGGCACGACGGTGACGCGGCGACGATCGAGGATTTCATCAAGGTGTTCGAGGATGCGTCCGGCCGCGACCTGTCGCAGTTCGCGCTCTGGTATCATCAGGCGGGAACGCCCAACCTGACGATCAGTTCGACGCACAATCCGGCTGCGCGCGAGTTCACGCTCGAAATCGAGCAGTCGGTGCCGCCGACACCCTCCGAAAGCCGCAAGCGGCTGATGCACATCCCGCTTGCCTTCGGCCTGATCGGCGCCGGCGGCAAGCCCGTGGCGTATAGCGGCGTCGAGGGCGCCAGTGTCGAGGATGGCGTCATCCATGTCCGCAAACGCCGCCACATGGTGCGGTTTTCAGGCGTCGCCGAGCGCCCGGCCGTCTCGCTCAACCGCGGTTTTTCGGCGCCGGTGACCCTGGCGGTCGAACAGAAGACCGACGACCAGTTCTTCCTCGCCCGCCACGACAGCGACGCCTTCTCGCGCTGGCAGGCCTTCAACACATTGCTGACCGACGCACTGATTGCCGCCTTCCGAGAAATCCTCGGAGGCAAGCAGCCGGTCTTCGCGGCGCGTCTGACCGAACTCGCCGGCAGTATCGCCGCCGACGAGACGCTGGAGCCGGCCTACCGCGCGCTGGCGCTGGCGCTGCCCGGCGAAGCAGACATTGCCCGCGACATCGGCAGGAATATCGACCCCGATGCCATCTATGCGGCTCGCGAGGCGCTGGCGCTGGCGATCGGCACCGCGAACCGGGACGCTTTTTCGGGGCTCTACGAGCGCCTCGCCGACAAGGCAGTGTTCAGCCCTGACGCGGAGAGCGCCGGACGGCGCGCCCTGCGCAACATCCTGCTGGATTATCTGGCGCTGCAGCCGGGCGGAGCGGCACTTGCCGCCGGGCATTTCCAATCCGCGACCAACATGACCGACCGCGCGGCAGCACTTGCCGTGCTGGCGCATCGTCACCACGGCTCGCCCGAGGCGATCAAGGCGCTGGCGGCTTTCGAGACAACTTACGGGTCCGATCCGCTGGTGATGGACAAATGGTTCCAGATCCAGGCCAGCGTTCCGGGGCCACAAACCGTCGACACAGTGAAGGCCCTGACCAGCCACCCGGCCTTCTCGATGGGCAATCCGAACCGGGTGCGCTCGTTGATCGGCACCTTCTCCAGCGCCAACCAGACCAGCTTCCATCGTGCTGACGGCGAAGGCTACTGGTTCTTTGCCCAGACCGTGCTCGAGGTCGAAAAACGCAACCCGCAAGTGGCGGCAAGGCTGGCGACGGCGCTCAGATCGTGGCGTTCGCTCGAACCTTTGCGGCAGGCCAAGGCCAGGGAAGCGCTGCTTTCGATCGCCGGCGCCGAAAACCTGTCGGCGGATCTGCGGGACATCGTCGAGCGCACGCTGGCATAAGCGGGCGCTCGACGAGGGGCATCGGCCCGTTTCAGCGTTATTTTAGTCGATTTTTAATCTTTTTTCGCCGGACCACTGGACAAGGCGAATCACCTTTGATTCTTTACTGACGATTCGGATGTGCGGCGTTTGCCGGATCAACAAGCAGCATAGGCAAATTCGGGGAGTGCCATTTATGGCGAAGGCGGACGCGTGGGGCGCGCCCGGAGGGACGGCTTTTGCGCATCGTGAGACGCGCAGCGACGGCCTTGCTGGGAATACGCGGCTCATCGCCGAACCGGCCTACCGGCGGCTTCTGGCCGCCGAGCCGCTGCTGCGCCGATCGATACCCGTCCTGATCATCACATTCCTGATCGTCATCGCGGCACTGCGCGTGCTGTCGCTGATGAACGAGCGCGACGATGTCGAGCGCAATGCCAAGGCGATCCTGACGCTGGCGGCTGGCCAGCTGGCCAGTTCGCTCGCCACCACCTCGGACACGGTGCCCGGCGCCATCCAGGATCTGCTGGAGACCACCAGCCGTCAGGGCGCGATGGGCCGCAGCCATGTGCTCGTCATCACCGACAGTGCGTTCAAGATCGTCGCGGTGACACCGCGCTCGGTGCCATGGCAGGGCCATTCGCTCGACGGCCTCGTCGAAGGCGGCCAGCCATTGTTCATGTTCGGCGATCGCGCCGGCGTCATGGACGTCAACATCGACGGACGCGACTGGTACGCGGCGGTCAGCCTGGCGAATGGCCAGAAAGGTGCGTCGGCGGCCCTGGTGCCGCAGGACGCGGTTTTCGATGGCTGGCGCAAGACTGTTTCGCTGAACGTCACCCTGTTCGTGCTGACGGCCGGAGTGCTGATCGTCATCCTCTATGCCTATTTCGGCCAGGCGGCGCGTGCGCAGGCGGCTGACCGCATCTACCTCGAAGCGCATCAGCGCATCGACATGGCCCTGGTGCGCGGCCGCTGCGGCCTGTGGGACTGGGACATGGTGCGCGGCAAGATGTACTGGTCGCGCTCGATGTACGACATGCTCGGCTACAAGCCCTGCGACACGATGCTGTCCTTCGGCGAGGTCGATCAGATCATCCATCCCGAAGACGGCGACCTGTTCGAGCTCGCCAACAGAATTGTCGCACGCGAGATCGACCATATCGACCAGGTGTTCCGGATGCGGCATTCCGACGGCCAATGGGTCTGGATGCGTGCCCGGGCACAAGTCATCGATCCGGAAGCCCCGGAGATCCAATTGATCGGCATCGCCGTCGATGTCACCGAACAGCGTCATCTGGCGTTGCGTTCCGAGGCGGCCGACCTTCGCCTCAGAACGGCGATCGAGAATATCAACGAATCCTTCGTGCTGTGGGATTCGGCGCAGCGCCTGATCATGTGCAATTCCAAATACCAGCAGGACAACGGGCTTTCGGACCGCGACGTCATGCCGGGCGTCACGCGTGCGGCACTGGAAGAACGCATGCTGGCCTTTGCTTCCGAACGGCGGCTTGCCAACACCAGCGGACTGCAAGGCGGCGCCACTTTCGAGCGCCAACTGGCGGATGGCCGCTGGCTGCAGGTCAACGAACTGAAGACCCGGGATGGCGGCATCGTCTCGGTCGGTTCCGACATCACCCAGATCAAGCTGCACCAAGAGAAGCTGGTCGACAGCGAGCGCCGGCTGATGGCGACGATTCATGATCTCAGCCTCGCCCGCCGGGCGGAAGAAGAGCGTTCGCGCGAACTGGTCGACCTCAACCGCAAATACATGAAGGAAACCGAACGGGCCGAAGCGGCGAACCGGGCGAAATCCGAATTCCTGGCCAACATGTCGCATGAGTTGCGCACGCCGTTGAACGCCATCATCGGCTTCTCCGAACTGATGGAACAGGGGCTGTTCGGCCCGCTCGGATCGGAGCGCTACGAGGAATATGCCACCGACATCAACAGCAGCGGCAAATATCTGCTGGGGGTCATCAACGACATTCTCGACATGTCCAAGATCGAGGCCGGCCAGTTCTCGCTGGACCGGGAAGAGATCGACCTTGGCCCGCTGATCAGCGAAACCGTTCGCGTCGTTTCGCTGCAAGCGGCGCAAAAGGCCATCACCGTGGAAACCCGCATCGCCGACGCGCTGACGCTGGTCGCCGATCGCCGGGCGATCAAGCAGATCGTCATCAACCTTTTGTCCAACGCGGTGAAATTCACCGGCCAAGGCGGCCACATATCGGTCAGGGCCCGCAACACATCCGGCGCGCTGGTGCTGACGATCGAGGACAATGGCTGCGGCATCCCCAAGGATGCGCTCGGCAAGCTCGGACGGCCCTTCGAACAGGTGCAGAACCAGTTCTCCAAGAGCCACGCCGGGTCCGGCCTTGGCCTCGCCATCTCGCGCTCGCTGGCTGAACTCCAGGGCGGCGCGCTGAAGATCCGTTCGACCGAAGGTGTCGGCACGATCGTATCGGTGCGCATTCCGGTGAAGAAGACCGTGCCGGCCATCAGGGTCGCGGCCTGAGCAGCAGGCTCTGACTGACACCGCCGGAGCCTGCTCCAGACAGCCTCACTGCATATCGCTGTTGTCTCCGTCGTCACTCCATTGACGGTGGCGGCCGAAGCGGCCGCCCTTCGGCAATTCGCTCTTTTCGATCTTGCCGTCATTGTTCTTGTCGAGCATTGCGAAGACCTTCTTCTCACGACTGGTGAGATCGTCTGTGGTCAGCGTGCCGTCGCCCTTGGTGTCGTAGCGGGCGATAATGCGTTTGGCCATCTGCTCGAAACGCGCTTTCTCAAGCGCATCGGCAAGCTGGGCGACGGTCAGCTTGCCGCCATTGTCGGCGACGAGCTTCTTCAGCCGCGCGTTCATGGCGCCGGAAAACTGATCGAAGGTGATGGTGCCGCCGGAATCGCTCATCGCCTTGTTGAGGCGCATCATCGTGCCCTCACGCATTTTTTCACTGGCATTGTTTTCGGCATAGGCCGTGGTGCCGACGGCGCCGGCCAAGGCTACGAAGGCAAGGGCAAGTTTCGTTGACTTTCTCATGATCTTCTCCTGTTGCATCGTCACCCCCGATGCGGTCCGAGATAGCCGCTCGTCGCGGTCATCTCGTACGAAGCAAACGATCAAAATCCTTCCTGACCTTTTGCGACGTCTCTTTGAGGTGTGCTTCCAGCACACCGAAATCTGGCAGGTCGGTCACCGCCAGAAGCAGATCCGAAAGCCCCGGCGGAACATCGTCGCGCTCAAAGGCTCCGGTGAGGCACAGCCGCGTCATCTGGGTCAGCGCCAGATAGAGCGCGTAGGCGTCGCCAAGCGCCTGCCTGACCTCGGCATCGGCAAAGCCCGGTGCAAGACGCGACAGGATCTCGGCCGTGCCGGTGGCACGTGCAATTGGCACGGCCGGGGCACGTGCAATTGGCACGGCCGGGGCACGTGCAATTGGCACGGTCGGGGCACGCGGCCCGGCATCGACCTGGCCGGTGATGACGGCCACCTGAGCGATGAATTCGAGATCGATGAGGCCGCCGGGAATCAGCTTGATGTCCCACAGATCGCGCGGTGGCTTTTCTTTTTCGATCATGGCGCGCATGTCCGAGGCCTCGGCCATCACCTTTTTCGCGTCGCGCGGCTGGCCAAGCACGGCGGCGACTTCCGCTTCAACCTCACCGCACAAGCTGGCGTCGCCGCCAATGGCGCGGGCGCGGGCCAGCGCCATGTGCTCCCAGGTCCAGGCCTCCTGGCGCTGGTATTTCTTGAAGGCATCGATGTGGGTGGCCACCGGACCCTTGTTGCCGGATGGCCGCAGGCGCAGGTCGAGTTCGTAGAGCACCCCCTCCGCCGTCGGCGCGGACACGGCCGCGATCAGCCGCTGCGTCATGCGGGTGTAGTAGTGCGAAGGCGCCAACGGCTTGTCACCATCGGACTCCTCGGCGTCCGGCGCGTGGTCGTAGAGCAGGATCAGGTCAACATCCGATCCGGCGGTCAGCTCGCGGCTGCCAAGCTTGCCCATGCCGAGCAGCGAAACCACGCCGCCGGCAATCGTGCCATGGCGCGCCGCGAATTCGGCCGTCACCGCCTGCAACGCCGCCTCGATGGTGAGATCCGCCAGGTCGGAAAAGGCGCGGCCGGCCCGAGCCGGATCGATCGAGCCAGCGAGCAGCCTGACACCGATCAGGAATTTCTGCTCGGAGGCAAAAATGCGCAACCGGTCGAGCACGTCCTCATAAAGCCGGTCGCCCTCGACAAAGGCGGAAAGCCGCGCCGACAGATAGGCGCGGTCCGGCAGTTCTGTCAGCAAGGCCGGGTCGAGCAGACCATCGAAAACATGCGGCCGGCGCGTGATGATCGCCGCCAGCCGGGGCGCGGCACCCATGATCGTCGCCAGAAGCTTCAGCAGGGCTGGATTGGACTGCAGCAGGGAAAACAGCTGGATGCCGGCCGGCAGGCCGGCGAGAAACTCGTCGAAGCGCATCAGGGCTTCGTCCGCCCGGCGCGTCTGGCCGAAGGAGCGCAGCAGCGCCGGCGTCAGTTCCGTCAGCCGCTCGCGCGCCTCCGCCGACTGGGTGACGCGATAGCGGCCGAAATGCCAGCCGCGGATGACGCGGCAGATGTCGCTTGGCCGCTGAAAGCCGAGGCCGTGCAAGGTCTGCAACGTATCGGGATCGTCGACATCGCCGGTGAACACCAGATTGCCTATGCCCGTCGACAGTTCCGGCGCGGTTTCGAAAAGAGCCGCGTAATGACGTTCCACCTGCTGCAGCGAGGCGCGGAACGCCAGGGCAAAGGCAGAAGCATCGGCAAAGCCGAGCATGCGGGCGATGCGTTCCAGTCCTTCATCGTCTTCCGGCAGCGTGTGCGTCTGCTCGTCGGCAACCATCTGCACGGCATGTTCGACGCGGCGCAGGAACCAGTATTGACGAGCCAACGCGTCGCACGCATCGGCGGTGATCCAGCCGCGTGCGGCGAGCTGGCCGAGCATCGGCACGGTCTCGCGGCCACGCAGTTCCGGGAAGCGTCCGCCGGCGATGAGTTGCTGGGTCTGGACGAAGAACTCGATCTCGCGGATTCCACCGCGCCCGAGCTTGACGTTGTGACCCTTGACGGCGATCTCGCCATGACCCTTGTGGGCGTGGATTTGGCGCTTGATCGAATGGACGTCGGCAATCGCCGCGTAGTCCATGTATTTGCGCCAGATGTAGGGCTGCAACTCCTTGAGGAAGGCAACGCCCGCGGCCAAATCGCCGGCCACCGGACGTGCCTTGATCATGGCGGCGCGCTCCCAGTTCTGGCCGCGTGCCTCATAGTAGCGCAGTGCCGCCTCAACCGGGATCGCCAGCGGCGTCGAACCGGGATCGGGGCGGAGCCTCAGATCGGTGCGGAAGACATAACCGTGCTCGGTGCGGTCCTGCAGGATGCGCACCAGGCGGCGCGTCAAGCGCGAGAACAGCTCGGTGGCATCGAGGGGATCAGCGACAGCGGGCGCTTCCGGATCGAAGAAAACCACAAGGTCGATGTCGGACGAGAAATTCAGCTCGTGCGCGCCGAGCTTGCCCATACCGAGCAGGATCCAGCCCGATTGCTTCGACGGATTGTCGAGATCCCGCAGTTTGAGCTTGCCCTGGCCATGTGCGTCGCGCAGCAGGAAGTCGACAGCGGCGCGGGTGCAGGCATCGGCAAGGTCGCTCAGCCGCCGCACCGTCAGCGCCGTTTCGGCTTCGCCGGCAAGATCGGCCAGCGCGATCAGGAAATGCGCCTCGGCCTTCCATTGACGCAGCTCCATCATCAGGCTGGATTCCGAGACCGCCTCGGCGAGATAGGCCTGGTCGATGGTGGCGCCGATCGCTTTCAGCCGAGCCTCGACGGGCTGGTCGAAGAGGCCGTCCAGTATCCGCGGCCGGCGGCGTGCCGTATCGCGCAGGAACGGAGACAGATCGAAAACGGCGGCGAGGAAATCCTGGCTCTCCCCTTTGCCGGCCAGGAACTTGGCCAACCGCGTCAGCCCTTCTTCCCGCGCCGCTGAAGCGATCTCGGCCAGTTCTTGCCGCGCATGGCCTTCATCCAGCGGAGCAAGCCTGGCCGCCGGCTTCAGCAGCCAATCCGTCGCCGCCCGCTTTGCAGCCGTGCTCATCAGTGATCCTCCCGTGCCGGGAAATTCATGACCACGGATAATCCGGGATTGCCAGGCAAGAGATCAAGCCGGCCATTGTGGAACGTCATGACGGCCTTGGCGAGACTGAGGCCAAGACCGGAACCCGGCTGCGAACGGCTCTTCTCCAGCCGCACGAAACGTTCCGTCGCACGGGCGCGGTCGCCGTCGTCGGGAATACCATGGCCATTGTCGGCGACCGACAGCCGAACGCCCGCACCGACCCGCTCAAGTGCCACGCGTACGGCCGGCTGGGCGGTGGCGTCGGTCGAATATTTGATGGCGTTGTCGACGATGTTCGACAGCGCCTGGCCGATCAGTTCGCGGTTGCCGTTGACGAAGGTCGCCTCTCGGACATCTGCCTCGAGCGAGACGCCCGCCTCCTCCGCCACCGGCTCATAGAGCTCGACGACATCGCGCACGGCTTCCGCAAGATCGACGCGGTTCGTATTTTCAGACGAGTAGCCAGCCTCCAGCCGGGAGATCATCAGGATGGCGTTGAAGGTTTTTATCAGCTGGTCGGACTCGGCGATGGTGCCTTCCAGCGCCTGCCGGTAGTCTGATGTCTTGTGCTTGCCCGAAAGCGTCACTTCGGCCCGGTTGCGAAGCCGGGTCAGCGGCGTCTTCAGATCATGCGCGATGTTGTCGGAAACCTGCTTCAGACCCTCGTTGAGCGTGGCGATTCTGGCCAGCATGGCATTGAGGTTTTCGGAGAGCCGATCGAACTCGTCACCGGCCCCGGTCACCGGCAGCCGGCCCGACAGATCGCCGCCCATGATGCGGCGGCTAGCTTCCGACACGCTGTCGATGCGCTTCAGCGCGGCGCGGCCGACAAAGAACCAGATTAGCAGTCCGCCAAGCCCCATCATGCCGAGCGCCAGCATCAAAGCACGGCGGATGACAGCGCGGAACCGCTCCGGCTCGCCGAGGTCGCGGCCGACCAGCATGATCATCTGGTTCGGCAGCCGCAGCACCAGCGCAATGGCGTTGTGGCCCTTTTCGCCCTGCGCCTGCGCATCGCTCTGTTCGGATTGGGTGCTACCCTGCTCGGCTGGCAGATTGCGCAGACGCTCAAGTTCTCCTTCGCCAAAGCGCTGATAGGAGAAAGGGCTGCTGGTCCAGCCTTCGGCTTCGAGAACGCCAGGTTCGAGGCTCTGCACATTGCCGGTCAGAATCTGGCCGTTGGCGTCGGCGATGAGATAGAGATTGGCGCCGGGCTGACGTGAGCGCGCCTCGACCACACGGACCAACACCGGCAGGCCGCCGCGTTGATAGGCGTGAGCCAGACCGAGCACCTCGTCATTGATGGTGTCCTGTGTCTGCGCCGTCAGCATGCGTGCCGACAGCGAGGTCATGTAGAAGACGAGCGCCACAGCGCAGAGTGCGAAGAGCAGGAGGTAGAGCGCCGAAAGCCGCGCTGCCGTCGTCTTCATGATGGCTGGCACGGAAAGAGCCATGCTGCTGCTAGCCGCTCTTCAGCATATAGCCGGCGCCGCGAACCGTGTGCAGGATGGGCTTGTCGAAGCCCTTCTCGATCTTGCCGCGCAGTCGCGAGACATGGACGTCGATGACATTGGTCTGCGGATCGAAATGATAGTCCCAGACATTTTCGAGCAGCATAGTGCGCGTCACCACCTGGCCGGCATGACGCATGAGATATTCGAGCAGGCGGAATTCACGCGGCTGCAGCGTGATCTCGCGCGCCGCACGACGCACCGAATGCGACAGCCTGTCGAGTTCGAGATCGCCGACGCGGTAGACGGTTTCCGCTTCCTTGGCGCTGGCGCGACGGTTCAGCACCTCGACGCGGGCCAGAAGCTCGGAGAAGGCATAGGGCTTGGTCAGATAGTCGTCGCCGCCGGCGCGGAGGCCGGTGACCCTGTCATCGACCTCGCCGAGCGCCGACAGGATCAGCACCGGCGTCGTGTTGCCCCTGGATCTCAGACCGGCGATGACCGACAGGCCGTCGCGACGCGGCATCATCCGGTCGATGACCATCACGTCATAGTCGCCGGCATCGGCGAGCGCGAAGCCGGTTTCGCCGTCGCCGGCGACATGCGCGGTGTGACCGGCCTCGGTAAAGGCTTTCTGCAAGTAATCCGCAGCCTCGCGATCGTCTTCTATGACGAGAATCTTCATAGGGCTGTTATACGCGATTTCGCCGGAAGGTTGAGTGGCAGACATCTGCATTGTGGCCTTTGCCAAAGCGCATCGCGATCAAGATCATCCGAAGCCGTGCGCGATAAGTCCTCGCTCCCGATGTTGTTGCGTTAGACCGCAGAAGCGCTTTTGAATTGTGCGGCAGCGGGCGATGGGAGGCCCGCTGCCGCCGGGGGAGAGCGCGATGACTGACTAACGCGCGCTCCTCCATGCTTTCCCGTGCGGCGGCTCGGGGGTGTTTGAAACTGCCGCACTGGAAAAGTCGAACAGCTTCCGAAACCGAACTCCGGTTCCGGAGCCAGCGTCAGCCCTTGGCGACGGGCAGCGCGACGAAACGATTGGCGTCGTCGTGGGTGATCTGCATCAGCACTGCCTTGCGGCCGGATTTGACTGCTTCGGCCATCGCCTTGGTGACGTCTTCGATGCCGTTCACTTCGTTCGAATTGACCGACGTGATGATGTCACCGGGCTGGATGCCGCGATCGGCGGCGTCGCTGTCGGGGTCGACATCGGTCACCACCAGCCCCTTGCCGTTTTCGGACTTGGTAACGGTCAGGCCGAGATCAGCGAGCGAATCTGGCTTGGCCGGAGCGGCGGGCTGCGGCTGGTCGGCAGACGCCTGCTTGTCGCTTGAGGGCAACGTGCCGAGATCGACCTTGACCGTCTGGCTCTTGCCGTCGCGCCACACGGTGACATCGACCGACTTGCCAGGCGAATAGGCGCCGATCAGCCGGGCCAGTTCCTTCGGCGAAGCAACGTCCTTGCCTTCGACCTGGGTGATCACGTCGCCGGCCGTGATACCGGCCTTCTTTCCTGGGCCGTTGTCCTGGGCGCTGGAAACCAGCGCGCCGTTGTTGGACTTCAGACCGAGCGACTCAGCGATGTCGGAAGTGACCGGCTGGATTTCGACACCGAGCCAGCCGCGCTGCACGGAACCGCTCTTCATCAGGTCCTGAACGACCTGCTTGGCGGTCGAAGCGGGAATGTCGAAGGCGATGCCGACGCTGCCGCCGGACGGCGAGAAGATCGCGGTGTTGATGCCGACGACCTGGCCGTTGAGGTTGAAGGTCGGGCCACCCGAATTGCCGCGGTTGACCGAAGCGTCGATCTGGATGAAGTCGTCGTAAGGGCCGGCGCCGATGTCGCGGCCACGGGCCGAGACGATGCCGGCAGTGACGGTGCCGCCGAGGCCGAACGGATTGCCGACGGCCACCACCCAGTCACCGACGCGAACCTTGGAATCGTCGGCGAAGTCGACATAGGTGAACTTGCCGACACCGTCGACCTTGAGCACGGCGAGATCGGTGCGCGGGTCGGTGCCGATCAGTTTGGCGTCGAGTTCCTTGCCGTCATTCATCACCACGGTGAAGGCCGAGCCTTCCGAAACGACGTGATTGTTGGTGACGAGATAGCCGTCATCGGAGATGAAGAAGCCGGACCCTTGAGCAACCGGCCGCGGCTGGTCGTTGTTGTGGTCGCGGTGGTTGAAGCGGCGGTTACCGCCACCCTGGCCGTTCTGGTCGCCAAAGCCACGGAATTCCTTGAAGAAGCGGCGCAGCTGCGGATTGTCGGGCATGTTGTTCATGCCGTCCGGATCGTCGCCCTGATCCGAGCCGTCATCGGCCGCGGGCTGGATCTTGGCCTTGACCTTGACGCTGACGACGGCAGGAGAAACGCGCTCGACGACATCGGCGAAGCCCGGCACCTGCGGCGCCTCGACGCGCACGGCGTCAGCCAGAACAGGGCTGGTTCCGCTGGTCAGCGCGCCAACGCCGATAGCACCGGCCACGGCGATGGACGCGACGGCAGCCATGAGACGCTTGCGGGTGACGGAATATGAATTGGGGGCAATATTCATGGATTTCTTATCCTCTTTCAAACGGACGCTGCTTGATCGGCATCCTCAGGAAAAGAGAATTAGAGAGGCGCACATTACAGCGCCATTTCCGACACATGAAACTTTGGTAATGTTTGGCAGCGACCGTGGCGTCAGTCGCGGCGCAATATGGTGTCCAGTGCCGCCTGTTCTTCGGCGGACAAGGATTTTGTTGCCAGCGTGCGGCGCGACCGCGCGGTCAGCACGATGAAAACGCCGCCAACCAGCAAGAGCAGGATAGGTGTGCCCCACAGCAACGCATTGCGCAGGTCGAAACGCGGCTTCAGCAACACGAACTCGCCGTAGCGCGACACGACGTAATCCATCACCTGCTGGTCGGTATCGCCGGCGACGAGGCGCTGGCGCACAAGGACGCGCAGATCGCGGGCAAGGTCGGCGTCGGATTCGTCGATCGACTGGTTCTGGCAGACCATGCAGCGCAGGCCTTCCGACAGCGCCCGCGCCCGCGCCTCCAGCGCCGGATCAGGCAGCATCTCGTCAGGCTTCACCGCCAGGGCCGTGCCGGCAAAGGACAGCGCCAGCAGCAGGACAATCGAGGTCAGCGAAAGCCGTGCATTCATGGCAGACCCGCGGACGTCACCGCGCTCACCTGCTTGCGCCGCCGCGACGGCGCGCCGACGCGCAGGCGCCGGTCCATCAGTGACATCGCCGCGCCCGCCATCATCATCAGGCCGCCGCCCCAGATCAATGTCACCAGCGGTTTCCACCACAGACGCACCACGACGGAACCGTCTTTGCCCTCGTCGCCGAGCGAGATGTAGAGCTGGGAGAAGCCGATGGTCCTGATGCCGGATTCCGTCGTCGTCATCTGCCGCACCGGATAAAACCGCTTGGCCGAGCTGATTTCGCCGACAGGACTGCCGCTGACGCCGATCAGTTCGAAGCGGCCGCGATCCTCGGCGTAGTTCGGTCCCTGGGCCGGATAGAGCCCGACGAAACGCAGCGTATGGCCGGAGAGTTCGACGGTCTCGCCGGCATGCATCGACAGTATCTTTTCGGTGCCGAAGCAAAGCGTGCCGACGATGCCGAGCGTGGTCAGCCCAAGCCCAAGGTGGGCGAAGGCGGTGCCAAAGACCGAACGCGGCAGGCCGAGCAAGCGCTTGACCATGATCCTCGCGGCAACATTGCCGACCCCAGATTTGACGGCGAGGTCGGTAAGCGCGCCGAGGATCAGCCAGACGGCAAGGCCGACGCCCAGGGCTGCAAACACCGAGGCGCCATCGATGAACAAAGCGGTGACAAGCGTCGCCAGGAGGGCCGCGGCGAACGCCACCATCAGGCGTTGCGCGACGGCGAAGACATCGCCGCGCTTCCAGGCCAGCAGCGGCCCAAACGGAACCACCAGCAGCAGCGGCACCATCAGCGGTCCGAAAGTCAGATTGAAGAATGGCGCTCCGACAGAGATCTTGTCGGCTGAAAAGGCTTCGACGGCCAGCGGATAGAGCGTGCCGACTAGCACAGTCGCGGTCGCCGTGGTCAGGAACAGATTGTTGAGCACGAGCGCGCCTTCGCGCGAAATCGGATGGAAGAGGCCGCCGGCCGTCAGCCGGGAGGCCCGCAGCGCAAACAGTGCCAGCGAGCCGCCGATGAACAACGTCAGGATGCACAGGATGAAGACGCCGCGCGTCGGATCGGTGGCGAAGGCATGCACCGAGGTCAACACGCCCGAGCGCACCAGGAAGGTGCCGAGCAGCGACAGCGAAAAGGTCAGGATGGCGAGCAGCAGCGTCCAGATCTTCAGTGCCGAACGCTTTTCCATGACGATGGCCGAATGGAGCAGCGCGGTGCCTGCCAGCCACGGCATGAAGGAGGCGTTCTCGACTGGATCCCAGAACCAGAAACCGCCCCAGCCGAGCTCGTAGTAGGCCCAGTACGATCCCATGGCGATGCCGCCGGTCAGGAACATCCAGGCGACCAGCGTCCACGGCCGCACCCAGCGTGCCCAGGATGCATCGATGCGCCCTTCGATGAGGGCGGCGACCGAGAAGGAAAAGCAGATCGAGAAGCCGACATAGCCGAGATAGAGAAACGGCGGGTGAATGGCGAGGCCTAGGTCCTGCAGGATCGGGTTGAGGTCGCGGCCTTCGATCGGCGCCGGATTGAGCCGGATGAACGGATTGGAGGTCGCCAGGATAAACAGGAAAAAGGCGGCGCCGATCGCGCCCTGCACCGCAAGCACGTTGGCGCGCAACGTCGCCGGCAGATTGGAGCCGAAGGCGGCGACAAGCGCGCCGAAGAAGGTCAGGATCAGCACCCAGAGCAGCATCGAGCCTTCATGATTGCCCCAGGTTCCGGTGATCTTGTAGATCAATGGCTGCAGCGAATGCGAATTTTCCCACACGCTCGCCACCGAGAAGTCGGAGCTTGCATAAGCACTCGCAAGTGCTGCGAAGGACAGCGCCGTCAAGGCAAAGCCGGTGACCGCGACCGGCCCGCCGACGGCCATCAGGCGCTGGTTGTTCAGGCGGGCGCCAAACAGCGGCACAAACGTCTGCACCAGTGAAAGCGCAAACGCCAGCACCAGGGCGAAATGTCCGGTTTCAACCATGGACTGTTGCTCTCCTGCCAGAGCTATTCACTCTTGCTCTCCTGCCAGACGCCCTTGGCCTTGAGGCCATCGGCCACTTCCTTGGGCATGTAGCGCTCATCATGCTTGGCGAGCACGCTGTCGGCAACAAAGACGCCATCCGGGCCGAACGTGCCTTCGGTGATTACGCCCTGCTCTTCACGGAAAAGATCGGGCAGGATGCCGGTATAGGTGACCTTGACCGATTTGTGCGTGTCGGTGACCGAAAAGCCAACCGTCGCCCCCTGCCCGCGCTGGATCGTGCCTTTTTCAACCAATCCGCCCAGCCTGATACGCTGGCCAGGCATGACGCTGGCGGTGGTGAGGTCGGCCGGCATGTAGAAATAGGACGCCTTCTGGCCAAGCGCATAGAAGGTCAGCCCGGTGGCCGCGCCCAGGAAAGCCAGCCCGCCCGCGATCACCGACAATCGTTTCTGTTTGCGCGTCATGTCTGTCTCTACTCCGTCGCCGTCAGGCCAAGCGAGGCGGCAACGGCGGTGAATTTTTTCGCCTCGTCACTGTCGGCTCCGAAGACGGCAATGGCACGACCGAGCGCCTCACGCGCCTGATCGACCTTGCCCAGCACGACGTAAGAACGAACAAGCCGCATCCATCCTTCCGCGTCACGCGGATTTTGTCGCAGTTTGTCGTCGAGGCCGGCGACCATGGTGTTGATCATGGCTTCCCGATCCTGCGGCGACATCGAGGATGCGGCGTCGATATCGCCGGCATCGGGCCCGTTGGTGGTGCCGCCGGAAGCGACTTCGGGGCTGCCGGATTTGGCCAGCGCCTGCTCGAATGCACCGCGCCATGGCGACTCCGGCGGCAGCTTGCCCAGCATCGCCTGCCAGGCAGTGACTGCTTCCTTGGTTCGGCCCTCCTGCGCCAGCGCCATGGCCAAGTAGAAACTGGCCTTCGCATTGGCCGGATCGAGCTTCAAGGCCGCCTCGAAGGCATCCTGTGCATCGGCCGAGACAATGCCGCCTGCCGCGCTGGCGATTGCCTCGCCAAGACCGGCCTGGCGAACAGCGCTGTCGCCATCGAGGCGAATGGCGTTGCGATAGGCTGCCGCCGCGTCGGAAAAGCGCTGCATGCGCAGATAGACCGGTGCGAGCACATCCCAACCCCTGCCGTCGGCAGGATTGGCGGCCAGATGGGCTTCGGCCCGCGCCACCAGTTCGTCGACCGAACTGTCGGCCGGATTCTTGGCCAACCGTTCGCTGAGTGGTTGCGATGGCAGATCAGGAGAGCCGAGCTTGACATAGAGGCCCCAGCTGACCAGCGGAACAGCCAGCACAGCTGCGGTTGCCACCAGCCTTGCCGCGACCGACGCTCGCCCAACAGATCCGCCGCCTGCCGTACCCGCATTGTCAAGGCGAAGGATGCGGCGAGCGATCTCGGCGCGGGCCTCGGCGGCGTCCGCCGGCTGGATCAAGCCACGCGCGGCGTCCCGGTCAAGCTCGGACAACTGGTCGCGATAAACTTCGAGATCGTGATCACCGCTCGACGACGCGCCCTTCGAGCTGGCGGCCAGTGGCAGCAGCACCGCCAAGCTTGCACCCAGCGTGAGAATTGCGGCTATGACCCAGAACAGCATGGTTCTTCCAATAACGACAGAGCTCTGCCGTGCCAACACAGGTTTCCTGCGACGCTTTGACGGCAGGTGCGCCGCATGTCCTTGATCGACATCAACCGGCCGGATACCAACCAGCTCCGATTGACTGTCAGGTCAGCGGCGTCCAGCTGCCGTCGGCGTTGCGGCAAGCGGTTCCACGCGCCGTGACCCCGGCCCCGCCGGTGAACACCGTCTGCGTGTACTGGCGGCAGTCCTGCGAACCGACGCGATAGGGCTGTGCCGGAACCACCTCGCCGTAGCGCGAAGCCTGGGCGCCCTTCCACGTCACCTTCTGGCCACTGGTCGTATATTCGAGCGCCTTGTATTCAGCCTCCAGCGCACTGCGCTTTTCCGCCTCGCTGAGGCCGGCGCCGATCGATCCACTGACGAGGCCGCCGCCCATCGCCGAAATGATCGTCGTGGTCACCTTGCCGCTGGAAGGAGGCGTCGAGGCCGGTGTCGGCGTTACGGTAGGGGCCTTGCCGCTCAAGGTGGTGCAGCCGGAAACGGCCAGCAATGCGGAAACAAGGGCGACGCGAATCTTCATGCCAACAACCGGTTTTCTTGAGTTGGAGCCTGCCATGGATGCGCCGGGGGCCGCGTCATCGGAGAAGTCAGCGTGGCCATAGTATTGATATTTGTCGGAAATTTGGCCGCTGCCGGCCGCTTCGGGACCAATCGACATGCCGCCAATAACATCTCCCGTCCCTCGATGTCGATTGGCCCTGGTGAACATCACTGAAGGCTCCGCAATCGCACCACCGCCTTCAATCCGCCCATGCCGGACCGTTCGAGCGCCAGGACGCCTCCATACTCGTTGACGAGGTCGGCGACAATGGCCAGCCCCAGTCCTGTTCCGGGCTTCGTCTCGTCCAGACGCCGTCCGCGCTTCAGCGCATCGCGCGCCTTGTCCTCGGGAATGCCCGGGCCGTCATCTTCGATGCTGATCTCGAACAGGCTCGCCGGATCGTCCTTGCCGGTCGAAGGCACGACCGAGACCAACACCGAACTCTTTGCCCATTTCATCGCGTTTTCGAGAAGATTGCCCAGCAATTCCTCAAGGTCCTCGCGCTCGCCGGCGAAGACGATCTCGGTCGCCGGCAGCGACAGCGACAGGTTTGTCTGCGGATTGAGCTTCTGCAGAACCCGCACCATGCGCTGCACCAGCGGCGTCAACGGCGTGCGGTAGACGACGCTGTCGCGTTGCGCCGCGACACGGGCGCGCTGGAGATAGTGCTCGACCTGCTTCTGCATGGAAGCGGCCTGTTCGGCAATCAGCTGTCCCTTGGCGCCGCCAAGCGCCCGGCCCTCGTTGAGCAGCACCGCCAGCGGCGTCTTCAGCGAATGGGCGAGATTGCCGACCTGGGTTCGCGACCGCTCGACGATGCGCCTGTTGTTTTCGATCAACGCATTGGTTTCGTTGGCAAGCGGTTCGATCTCGGCCGGAAACTGGCCGTCGAGCCTCTGCGCGGTGCCCTCGCGCACCATGGCGAGCGCGTTCCTGACCCGGCGCAGCGGCTGCAGGCCGAGCAGGATGGCGATCGCGTTGATGGCGATCATACCGATGCCGAACAGGCTGAGATAGGTCAGCAGGCGGCGCTGGAAGGTGGCGATCTCCTGCTCGAGTTCGCTCTGGTTGCCCATGACGCGGAAACGCGCGGCGCGGTTCTTGGAGTCGAGAACGAATTCGCTCTCGAACACTTCGAGTTGTTCGCCATCGATGCCTTCGGCCGCATAGCTGCGCTGGAAGCTGGCGTTGAACGGCACATCGGCGACGCTTGGCGATGGAATCGTCGTGGTCATCGACGACGAGTGAAGATCGCCATGCACGCCTTCCGACGCGGGCTCCACCGACCAGTACCAGCCCGAATTCGGCTCCGAGAACCGGAGGTCGCCGAGGTCGGGCGCGCCGGTCAGCGCACCGCTGTCGGAAATGCCGATGGAGCCGATCAGATTGAACAGATGCGCCGAAAGCAGGCTGTCGAAGCCGCGCTCGCTGGCCTGGCGGTAGAGCGTGGTGATCAGGGTGAAGATGACAACAAGCGTCACAATCGCCCAGACCGTGGAAAAGGCGATGACGCGGAACGTCAGCGAACGCGGCCACAAACGCAGCGAAAGCGGCGCCCTTGCGGTTGGTTTGAGCGGTTCCGAGTTACGCCTCCGGCTCACGCATGCGGTAGCCCATGCCGCGCACGGTTTCGATCATGTCGATGCCCATCTTCTTGCGCAGCCGCCCGACAAAGACCTCGATGGTGTTGGAATCGCGGTCGAAATCCTGGTCGTAGAGATGCTCGACCAGTTCGGTCCGCGAGACGACCTCGCCCATATGGTGCATCAGATAGGCAAGCAGGCGGAATTCGTGCGACGTCAGTTTCAGCGGCACGCCGTCAACATCGGCCTTGGAGGCCTTGGTGTCGAGGCGCAGCGGCCCGCAGGTCAGTTCGGACGATGCATGGCCGGCAGCGCGCCGGATCAAGGCTCGTAGCCTCGCCAGCACCTCCTCGATGTGGAACGGCTTGGTGACATAGTCATCGGCGCCGGCATCGATGCCGGAGACCTTGTCGCTCCAGCGGTCGCGCGCCGTCAGGATCAACACCGGCATCTTGCGGCCGCCGCGCCGCCAGCGCTCGACCACGCTGATGCCGTCCATCTGCGGCAGGCCGATATCGAGCACCACGGCGTCGTAGGGCTCGGTGTCACCGAGGAAATGGCCTTCCTCGCCGTCGAAGGCGCGGTCGACGACATAGCCGGCATCGACCAGCGCATCCGATATCTGCCGATTGAGATCCTTGTCATCTTCGACGACGAGTACGCGCATGCGGAGTTCGATACCTGTTGAAGGACTAGGGGTCAGATATAGGCCGATTCCGGCGGCCTGGGAAACGGAGGTCTGTAAGATGGAAGATTGGGTCAGTTCAGCGGAACGACGATTTCGGAACGGCGCGGACGTTGTCCGTCCTTACCCGGAACGAGCACGACGATGACACAGACAGGCTGACCGCCGCGTGTCGATTGCGAGGCCTTGGCCAGCGTTCCGCCATTCTGTTCGGCCACCTGCTGGCCGATCGCGTAGCAATCGGACGCCGCCAGCAGGATCGGGCTGGCCTGGTCGGGCGCGATGACCGGCATCGCCATCGCCTGCGACGCAAACAGCCCGGCAGCACAGAGCGCCAGTGTCGCGGTTCGGAAGTGGGAGCGAAGCGTTTTCATGGTCGGCGTTGTAACGCATCGGTGCTGAACGTGAAATGAACAGTGAACGCCGCCAAGACCATGCCCGCTACACCCCTGAAACACCAGACAACCGATCGGGATTTCGCCGCCCAACCAAGCGAAATCCTGGAAACGCCAGTCTAGACTCCGTTTCGGCCATATTGAAAGCACATCAGGCATTTTCCTGCGTTATGGCGCGAAAGCGCAGAAGCCCGTGATGCACGAGCAGATCCTCGTCATGGCGGGCCTCGGCGAATTCCAACGTCAACCGAGTCTGGCCACGAGGGCCAATCACCAGCGCTGCGTCGGCAAGGCGCGCCTTGATGGCGGCCATGATGGCAAGCGTTTCGGCTTCGCCATGGGCTTTCGACCAGATATGCAGCGTAATCAACTGGTCATCGGTGTTCTCAGCGCCGGTATCCCAGTCGAAGGCGCTGGTCTGGCCGCAGGTCACGTATGGAAAAGCGGTATTATCCGTTGCCCGTTCGAGCAGTCCGGCGCCGCCCAGCAACGCCGACAGTGATGCATCGCTTTTCAGCCTCAGAAACAGTGCCTGCTGCAAATCACCGGGCGCGGTCATCGTTTCTTCCTCCCTGTCGCGGCCTTGCGGATCATTGCCGCGCCAGAACCGCCGCTCAAGCGTATCCGGCTTCTGCCCGGCTTAGCCAATCAGCGGGCGCCGCGCAGCCTAACGATGAAGCTGCGAAGCGCAAGCACTCAGGGGCTGACAGAGGGCAGCTAGCTATGTTTGGCGAGCGGGGCATGAATGTGGACACTCGGTTCCTGGTCACCTAACCTTGCCGCATATGGGCGGGTCCACATGGCGGAATGTTTCTTGCTGGCTGTTCTCCACGAAGCGGCGGGCTGCGAATGCCTTCTTTCGATTTCCGGGGCTGATGATGCTTGATCCAGAACAGGCCAGGGCTGCGTCGCAGTTGCTGGTGGGCCATTGGGACAAGGGCACCCGTCTCGACGCCATACCCCCGGAGTTGCGGCCACAAACGCGGAGCGAAGGTTACGCTATCCAGTCGCATGTGCTGGATCGCTCGGTGGCTCCGCTTTTCGGCTGGAAGATTGCCGCAACCAGTCTGGCCGGACAAAGGCATATCAACGTCGACGGCCCGATGGCCGGGCGTCTGCTGGCAGAAAAAGCGGTCGAGGTCGGCGGGACAGTGTCCCTGGCGACGAGCAAGATGCGTGTGGCCGAGATCGAATTCGCTTTCCGTTTCGGCCGCCAGCTGCCACCTCGCCCAGTACCCTATGAAATCGCCGAGGTGATGGAGGCCGTGGCGACCTTGCACCCGGCGATCGAAATACCGGACTCACGCTATGACGATTTCTGCGCCGTCGGGGCGCCGCAGCTCATAGCGGACAACGCCTGTGCCAATCTGTTTGTGATCGGCGAGGCTGTAGAAGGAGATTGGCGCGACGTGGATCTCGCGGAGCACCCGGTGGTCGCTTTCGTTTCTGGAAAGTCGCAGCACAACGGGACAGGGGCAGCTGTGTTGGGCGACCCTCGTATTGCGCTTACCTGGATCGTCAATGAACTGTCGGGGCTGGGCGTAGCACTGCAGCCGGGACAGGTGGTGATAACCGGCACCTGCGTGACGCCGATAAGTGTCGAGGCCGGCGACGAAGTCACCGGCGATCTAGGCAGATTTGGTCGCGTCTCGGTGCGTTTTATCTAGTGCGCTCGGTGCTACCTGACCGCAACGTGCTTCAGAGATGCCCAAGAGATTGCAGGATCAGAACGCTTGAAAGACCGAGCAGCGCGATACCATAGAGCCGGTCGATCCACACTGCGTTCGGGCCGGCCAGAAGCCTCGCTGCCCGTGATCCAAGCGTGGCATAAAGCATCAGGACGAAAACATCCACCGCTGCGATGATGATTGCCAGGACCGCGTATTGCATCGCGATCGGCTCGTTGCTGTCGACAAAGGGCGGCAGGACGGCGGGAAAGAACAGCCATGCCTCCGGGTTTGTAACCGCCACCACGAAACAGCGAACTATGAGTGCCTTGGTCGCGTGAGCCTTGTCGGGAAAGCCTGGATCGAACGCATGGCGGGATTCGGTGGAGCTGCGAAGCGCGCCGACAGCGATGAAAAGCAGATAGAAGGCGCCGACCATCCTGACAGCTGAAAGGTAGAATTCCGAAGCCACCAGAAGCGCTCCGAAGCCAAGCGCCACCATGCAGATTAGGACGATGTCCGAGAGCACCACACCGGCCATGCCAAAGAAGGCGTGCCTGACCCCATAGCGTGACCCGTTGGTGATGGCGAGCACGACATCCGGCCCCGGAACCGCCATCCCGAGCGCCGATATGAAGGCAAACGTCACCAGCGGCAGGTTTTCCATGGCGCTGGATAGTGTGCCGGCCGCAGACCTTCCGTAACGTCCTTCACATAGCGGTTAGGACTGTCGCGGATTTCCGTATGAATGGACCCGTTACGGTTGGGCGGTTTCGCCTAGTGCCCGCCGCGCTGCCTGGCCACGAAACTGCGCACCGCCAGCACCAGCACGGTGATGATGATCAGGATCACCGACAGGGCAGCGATCGCCGGGTCGATGTTGTCGCGCAGGCCCATCCACATCAGCCTGGGCAGCGTGATGGCGTTGACCGAGGTGATGAACAGGGTGACGCCGATTTCTTCCCAGGACAGGACGAAGGAGAGCAGTGCTGCGGTGATGATGCCGAACTTGATGTTGGGCATGATGACGCGGGTGGCGCGCTCCCACACCGTGGCGCCAAGACCGCGCGCGGCAAGGTCGATGCGCCGGTCGAGTTGGCTGAGCGAGACCAGGATCAGCACCGTGGCAAAAGGCACCGTCATCACCGCATGCGCCATGGCGACACCCAGCCAAGTGTCGTAGCCGAAAAAAGAGCTAAACCCCGAGATCGAGGTCAGCAGGAAGTAGAGCGTGATCGCCGAGACCACCGGCGGCACCACCATCGGCAGCAGCACGAAGCCTACCAGGGCCGCGGTGAAGCGCGGTTGAAACATCCACACGCCGAGGCTGAAACACAGTGCGAGCACGGTTGAAAAGGCGCTGCTGACGATGCCGATGCGGATGCTGAGCAGGATCGATTGGAGCCAGCGTGGATCCTCGATCAGCGCCCGGTAGTGGCGCAGCGACAGTTCGCCCGACGGCATCGCCAGCATGCGGCTCGGCGTCAGCGATACCGGGATGACGGCAAGCAGCGGCATCAGCAGGAACAGCGCTACGAAGGCAGCGATGATCAGCGAGACGGGACCGGGGCGATAGGTCGGCATCAGATCAACTGCTTCGGTCTGACATAGCGGAACAGCAACGCCATCAGCGCGCCGACGAACAGCACCAGCACAACGCTGATCGCCGCGCCCAGGCCCCAGTCCGGGCTCTGGAATATCCTGAGATAGATCAGCTCGGCAATCATGACGCTGCGGCCGCCGCCGAGGATCGCCGGCGTGACGAAGAAGCCGAGCGAAAAGACGAACACGATCATCGCCGCGCCGATGATGCCGGAGCGCGTCATCGGCACGAACACGGTCCAAAAGGTGCGCATGCGGCTGGAGCCGAGCCCGCGCGCGGCCAAGAGCACGCGATCGTCCAGGCTGCGCATGGCCGATGCCAGCGGGAAGACGGCGAAAGGAATGAGGAAATGCGTCATGCCGACGATGACGCCGAATTCGTTGCGCACCAGCGCCAGCGGTTCGGAAATGAAGCCGATCGCCTGCAGCCAGGTGTTGATCAGGCCGCGGTTGGACAACAGCGCCACCCAGCCGAAGGCACGGGTCAGCACGGAAATCCAGAAGGGAACGAGAATGCAGAACTCGGCGATCAGGCGCTGTGCCGGGGTGCCGCGCACCCAGACGACGGTGATGGCGTAGGCGGCGGCCACCGAAACCACGGTGACGACCGCCGCGATGCGCAGCGTGCGGATGAACACCGACTGTACCAGATCGTCGGTGAGCAGCGCCTCATACTGTCCGAGCCCGGGCGTCGGCAGCGTAAAGCTCCATTTGACGACGCCGAGGAACGGCCAGGCATAGGCCACGATGAGAAACAGGAGCAGCGGCGCCATCAACAGCGCCGCGCCCATCCTGTCGGAGAGATAGGATCTCATTTGAACCAGATTATCCCGCCCCTGGTGGTCAGGCCGAGATGATCTTGGTGTATTCGTCGAGCGCCGGCCCGTAGTTCTTGGCGTACCAGTCCATGTCGAGCGCGATCTGCTTCTTCATGTTCTCGGGGTCGACCGGGTTGATGCGCTTCTTGTCGGCGGGGATCAGCGCGTCGGCGGCCGGGTTTGCAGGACCCTGGCCGAGCTTGTCGAACATGACCAGCTGCTTTTGCGGATCCTGGGCGCTGGCGATGAACTTCATCGCCGCATCCTTGCCGCCGGGGTTATTCTTGAGCACCGCGAGCGCGCCGGGCGAGATCAGACCCTGGTCCCAGATGAACTTGATCTTGCCGCCCGAGTCCTGCTCGATCAGCGAAGCGCGCGTCGACCAGACGATCGCCATAGAGGCCTCGCCATTGAGCAGCACGCTCTGGCTCTCGGCACCGCCACCCCAATAGGCAACGACGTTTTCCTTGAAGGCGGCGATCTTGTCATGCGCGCGCTTGAGATCGAGCGGGTAGAGCGAAGCCGGCGCGATGCCGTCGGCCAGCAGGGCGGCCTCCCAGCTCGACACGCCCCATTTGTAGAGAGAGCGCTTGCCGGGGAATTTCTTCACGTCGAAGAAATCGGCCATACCGGTCGGCGCGTCCTTGCCGTACTTCTCGGAATCATAGGCGATGACATAGGAGAAGAAATAGGTCGAGGCAGCGTATTCCCAGCCAAAGCCCTCGCGCATCTTCTTCTTGTCGACGATCGCATAGTCGATCGGCTCGAGCGCCCCTTGGGCGCCGAGCGTGATGGCTGAGAATGGGTCGACGTCGACGAGGTCCCAGGTCGGCGCGCCGCTCTTGAACTGCGCGGCGATGGCGCCTTCGGTCGGGCCCGAACCGTCCATCTTGACGGTGATACCGGTGTCCTTGGTGAAGGCTTGGCCATAGGCCGCGTCATAGGCGGTGATGGCGTCACCGCCCCAGTTGACCAGCACCAGTTCCTTGGCAGCGGCAAAGGCACCGGTCGAGCGCAGCAGCATCGGCGTGCCGGCCAGCACGAGCGCCGCCAGCTGCGTGAACTGCCGGCGCGAGATCTCGCCGCGACCTGCCCTGACGGACAGGCTCTCGATGGCTTGTTTCTTAGTATCATGTGTCATGTCAGTTCCCCTTTTTTGTCGTTGATAATACTGGAAAACGGTGGTGCGCGTGTCTCGCCGCACCGTTGGTCATTGTCCTCCATGCGGAAGGAGGAAACCCTTTTCCGCCGGCCAGGTGAGCCAGACGGAATTGCCCTTGCTGAGCGCTGCGGCCGCTACCTCGTTGGGCACCGAGACCGTGACCTTGGCGCCTTGCCGCGTCGTCAGGTCAAGCCGCGTCGCCGCGCCGAGATAGGTGGAGTTTGTCGCGGTCGCGGCAATGCCGTTCTCGCCGTCTGCCGCCTCGCCCGATATCGACATGTATTCGGGCCGGATCGCCAGGATTGCATCGCCGCGCACCAGTTCGGCCTTGCAGCCCATGCTGATCGTGCGGTCTTCGCAGAGGCCGGTCGAGCCATTGCCGGACGGGCGCACGCCCTTCAGCGGCAGCATGTTGATCTCGCCGAGGAACTCGGCGACGAAGCGGTTGTCCGGCCGGTCGTAGACCTCGTCGGGCGCTCCGACCTGCAGCAGTTTGCCGTGATTGAAGATGGCGACGCGCGACGACAGCGCCAGCGCCTCGCTCTGGTCGTGGGTGACGAAGACGAAGGTGGTGCCAGTCTCCTGGTGCAGCCGCTTCATCTCGGCCTGCATCTGGCCGCGCAGGCCCTTGTCGAGCGCGGAAAACGGCTCATCGAGCAACAGCACGCCCGGCTCGAACACCAGCGCGCGCGCCAGCGCCACGCGCTGCTGCTGGCCGCCTGACAGCTGCGCCGGCAGTTTTTTCTCGTGGCCCTTGAGGCCGACGCGCTCGATCATCTCGCCGACCCGGCGCTTGATCTCGGCCGCCGATTTCTTGCGCACCTTGAGGGGGAAGGCGATGTTGGCTTCGACGCTCATATGCGGAAACAGCGCGTAGCCCTGGAAGACCATACCGGCGGCGCGTTGCTCGGCCGGCCGGTCGGTAATGTCGACGCCGTCGCTGAACAGCTTGCCCTCAGTCGGCTGCACGAAACCGGCAAGGATCATCAGGAAGGTGGTCTTGCCCGAACCGGACGGCCCGAGCAGGGTCAGGAACTCGCCACGGCCGATGTCGAGCGACAGATTGTCCAGCGCACGGAACGAGCCGAAGCTCTTGCCGATCCCGATTGCCTTGATCTCTGCGGCACGGCCGGGTTGCTGCATACTGCCCTTTCCCTAACGCTTATCGAAATCGTAGGCAGGGTGCCGGCTCACCGCAACCGAATAGTTTTCGCGTGATCGGCAAATTTGATTCATCTATGGCGGACTGGCCCGCTATGCCCTCAATACGGCAGAATGCGGTTCTCCGATAGCTTCGACCTCAGCCATCCCGCGAACGCTTCCAGCACCGGATGCGAAGCCTTGGCGTGTTCGGAGACCAGGAAATAGGAGCGCGGCGACTTGATCGCGATGTCGAACGGCCTAACCAGCCGGCCTTCGCTCAGCGCCCGACGGCTGGTCAACTCGTCGCCCATGGCGATGCCCTGGCCGGCAATCGCCGCCGAAAAGACCAGGTTCATGTCGGAAAAGAAGATGCCACCCTCCGTGTCAGGGTTTTCCACCTTGGACAGGGCAAGCCAGCGCGCCCAATCCTCGGTGTCATCGAGATGCAGCAGATTGGCGCGCAGCACGTCCGACGGCCTCGAAAAGCCACCGACCTTGTTCAGCAGCGTCGGGCTGCAAAGCGGTGTGAACGAGATTTCGCAGAGCGGTTCGACCGCCCGATTCGGCCAATTGCCGACACCAAACGCAATGAAGGCATCGGCCTCGGCATTGCTGACATCGTCGAGCCGGCGTGGCGTCAGGATGCGCAGCGCGACATCGGGGTACATCTGCCGGAACTCGCCGATATGGGTACACAGGAACAACGAGGCGAAGCCGGGCGTGCAACTGACGGCGAACGAGCCGCCGACGCCGGTGCCGGCATCGCGCGTCACCGCATCGCCCAGCACGGTCAATGCCTTGCGGACATCGCTGGCGTAGCGCTGGCCGCGCGGCGTCAGCGCCACGCCCTTGCCGATGCGTTCGAGCAGATCGAAGCCGAGGTCGCGCTCCAGCAGGCGAAGCTGGTGGCTGACGGCGCTGCGGGTCAGGTGCAACTCGTCGGCGGCGCGCCAGACGCTGCCGTGGCGGGCGAAGCTGTCGAGCGCGCGCAGCGCTTGTGTCGATGGTATGCGCAAGGAGCCTCAGGTGAACCGAATTTGCATGAGCCGGGAAAACATATCACTTTTTGGCGAACCGCTTCACTGCTTTCTTCTCATGCCATGGAGAACCCGGTGGCCACCTCGGCGCAAGCAACCGCCCTTGCCTGTCTCGACGGCATCCAGCCGTTGCTGTCCGCGTGGACACGCACCATCTTCGATTTCGGCGAGACCGCGTGGCGCGAGTATCAATCCGCCGCCTGGTATGTTGAGCGGCTGAAGCGCGAAGGCTTTTCCGTCGAGGAAGGGTCCGGCGGCATGCCGACCGCCTTCTGCGCGCATTGGACCAACGGCCCCGGCCCGACCATCGGCATGTACGCCGAGTACGACGCGGTGCCGGGCAATTGCCAGGATGCGGTTACGGTCGAGCGCCCGCGCCCAGGCCTCTCCGAACATGCCGGTGGTCATACCGACCCGCATTCCGGGCTGGGCATTTCAAGTCTCGGCGGGCTGCTGGCGACCAAGGCGGCGATGCAGCACCACGGCATATCAGGCACACTGCGCTTCACCGGCGAGCCGGCGGAAAAGGTGCGTGGGTCAAAGCCGATCCATGCCGCCAAGGGCTATTATGACGGCCTTGCCGGTATGATCTCCTTCCATCCCTTCTACATGCTGCCGCTCTGCAACACGGCGCGCTGGGACACGCATTGCGGCGCGGCTTACGCGATGATCTATCGCTTCATCTGCGACCAACCGGAGCGCTGGGCGCGGGCGGCGGGTGCAGCGCCCATTCCACAAGCGCATTCGGCGGCGCGCGCGCCCGGTGCCAACGACGCACTGTTGATGATGTACATGGCCTCCAAGGCTCTGCGCGATTCCATGCTGCCGCACCAGGGCGGCTGGTCAATCAGCGAGGCGATCCTGACGGCCGGCCAGGCGACCGCCGACAACCTGCCGGCGGGGCTGGCCGAGATCCAGTACATGATCCGCGTGCCGACGCTTGCCATGGCCGAGCAGGTCACCGCCGTGCTCGACCGCAATGCCGAAGCGGCGGCAGCGATGAGTGGTTGCCGCACCGAGCGGCATTGGGTGTCGAAGTCACGGCCGGGACTTGCCAACCATGCCATGGCCGAAATCGCCTATGGAGCACTGTCGGCCGTCGGGCCGCCGCGCTGGGACGAGGACGCCAAGGCAGTCGCGCGCGAAATACAGGTCAATGCCGGGCGCATGGCAAGCGACGAGCCGTTCATCGAAGAGCTGGAGCGCCTAGTCGAGCCGCAGGCGGCGGAAGCGATCCTGCGCCGCGATCTGCCGCCCTCGCAGGTCAACTCGACCTCCGACGATTACACCGACATGAGCTGGCATACGCCGACGGCGCGCTTCTATGTCGCCCGCCCGGCGCTGCGTTCGGAAACCGGCTACCCCTATCCGTCATGGGTAATGAATGCGTTGGGCGGTATTCCCGCCACCATCGACCCGATGGTGGCCTGCGCCTCCCGCACGATCGCACTCGCCGCCCTTCGCCTGCTGGAAGACCAGACCGCCCGCGATGCGGCGATGAATGAATTCGTCGCCCGCACCGGAGGCGGAATCGGCGGCTCGAACTGGATCGCGCCGCTCTGTGACTACGAGCCGCCGATCCATTTCCGCTGGCCTGAATATGTCACCACCCCGCGCGGACGCGATTGGTGGATACCGAGCATTCCCCAAGCCAAATGACCGCTGATCTAATCACGAGGAGAACCCCATGACCGTCCATGACCGCATAGTTGCAGAACCGTTTTCGCTGCAGCGCCGCAACCCGGCCGGCGGCACCAAGCTGCTGACCGCCTGGGGCTTCGCCAACGAGACCGACGTGCTGACCGACGTCCTGCTCGGCTCGCCCAATTTCCTGCGTCATCTGTCGACCAGTTCGCTGTCGCGGAAGCATCTGCGCGAGGCGCCCTGCAACGTGCAGATCGCGCAGGCGCAGCACAAGGACCTGGTTGCCGCCTACGAGCATTTCGGCGTCAACATCCACTGGCATGAGCCGACACCGGAATTGCCGATGCAGGTCTATTCCCGCGATTCCAGCGTCATGACGCCCTACGGCGCCTTCATCACCGCAATGGCCAATTGGTGGCGGCGCGGCGAGAACTACGCCGCGATCCGCACCTACGAAAAGCTCGGCATCCCGATCTACGACATGGTCACGGCGGGTACGTTCGAGGGCGGCGACTTCAACGTCATCGAGGACGGTGTGGTGCTGATCGGCTGCGGCGGCGCGCGTACGCAGGAGGAAGGTGCGCGCCAAGTCCAGGCCTGGTTCGACAAGGAAGGCTGGGAAACCCGCATCGCTTTCATCGACGAGTACTATGTCCATATTGACCTGATGGTGGTGCCGATCGCCGAAAAGCTGACCGCTGTCTGCCTCGCCTGCACCGAGCCCGGCATTGTCGACTGGCTGAAAGGCAAGGGCCACGAGATCATCGACGTGCCGTTCCAGGACACGATGGCGCTCGGCTGCAACTTCATGTCGCTGGGCAAGGACCGGGTGATCGCGCCAACCTCCAGCCAGACGCTGATCGGCCAGCTCAAGGCGCGCGGATTCGAGGTCGCGGCCGTCGACATGAGCGAGATTTCGAAGACCGGCGGCGGCATCCACTGCATGGCGCAAGCATTGAAGCGCGAACCGGCCTGAGGCAGCAAAACTCGATGCGGCTGGCCCAGACTATGTTCCCGGCCCGCCCCTCAGCAACAAACCCGCCGCTGTGTCTTCGGCGCCCTTGTGGCTGCTGAAAAAATGGAGGAATAGTCTCCCGGAACGCGTCGCCCTGAAATTGCCGGTTTGCGGTTCTCAGGTCGGGCAATCGCCTAGCCGGATTTCCGAATGGCCAGTCCTGAACCGCGCAAGAGAAGAGGTCCGATCGCCGCCCGGCTGCTGGCGCTCGACGCGTGGATCGATTCCTCGCTCTACGAGATCGGTTTCAAGGCGCGCCAGTTCTGGGAAGCCGCGACGATCTTCTCGCGGCGCTTCCGCGTCAACGGCTGGCGTCGCGGCATCATTGAAGTGTTGAGCGAGGGTTTCACGCTCGGCGCCGGCGGCATTGTGGTGATGCTGGCACTGGCCATTCCGGCTTTCCAGGACACGGCCGGCGACTGGCGCGCCCAGGGCGACTTCGCCGTCACCTTCCTCGACCGCTACGGTAACGAGATCGGCCAGCGCGGCATCATCCAGCGCGACTCGGTGCCGGTCGACGAGATGCCCGATCACGTCATCAAGGCGGTGCTCGCCACCGAGGATCGCCGCTTCTTCGATCACTACGGTATCGATGTGCTCGGCCTGTCGCGTGCCATCTTCGAGAATGTGCGGGCCAACTCCGTCGTCCAGGGCGGTTCCAGCATCACCCAGCAGCTGGCCAAGAACCTGTTCCTCACCAATGAGCGCACGCTGGAGCGCAAGATCAAGGAAGCCTTCCTGTCGCTGTGGCTCGAGGCCAATCTGTCGAAGAAGGAAATCCTGCAGCTCTATCTCGACCGCGCCTATATGGGCGGCGGCACGTTCGGCATCGAGGCGGCCGCCGATTTCTATTTCGGCAAGAGCGTCAAGGACCTGAACCTCGCCGAGGCGGCGATGCTGGCCGGGTTGTTCAAGGCGCCGACCAAATATGCTCCCCACATCAACCTGCCCGCGGCGCGTGCGCGTGCCAATGTGGTGCTGTCGAACCTTGTCGACGCCGGCTTCATGACCGAAGGTCAAGTCCTGCAGGCCAGGCTGCATCCGGCCGATGTCGTCGATCGTGGCGAGCAGAAAAGCCCGGATTATTACCTCGACTGGGCGTTCGACGAGGTCAAGAAAATCGCCAAACCGGGCCAGCACTCGCTCGTTGCCCACACCACCTTCGACGCCAACATCCAGAAGGCGGCGGAAGAATCGGTGGAGTTCCACCTGCGCCAGTTCGGCAAGGAATATAATGTCACCGAGGGCGCGGTCGTCGTCATCGAGACCAACGGCGCGGTGCGTGCGATCGTCGGGGGCCGCGACTATGGCGCCAGTCAGTTCAACCGCGCCACCAAGGCGCTGCGCCAGACCGGCTCGTCATTCAAACCCTATGTCTACGCAACGGCGATGGAACACGGCTTCACCCCCAACTCCATCATTTCCGGCGGCCCGATCAGCTGGGGCAGCTGGTCGCCGCACAATTACAGCGGCGGATCGGCGGGCAACGTCACGCTGATCATGGCAATGGCCAAATCGATCAACACCGTGCCGGTGCGGCTGGCCAAGGACTATCTCGGTATTCCGCCGATCAAGGCCATGGCCGAGGCGATGGGCGTGGAATCGCCGCTCGAAGCGCACAAGACCATGGTGCTCGGCACCTCGGGCATGACGGTGATGGACCAGGCGACGGGCTACAGCGTGTTCGCCGACAACGGCTTCGTCGGCTCCCGGCACGGCATCACCCAGTTGGTGACCCGCACCGGCGAGGTGGTTTATGATTTCGCCAAGGATGCTCCCCCGCCACACCGGGTGCTGTCGGAGCAGGCGCTCAAATCGATGAACACCATGCTCGCCGCGGTGCCGGTGATGGGCACGGCGCGGCGGGCCCAACTTCCCAACATCGTCGTCGCCGGCAAGACCGGCACGACGCAATCCTACCGCGACGCCTGGTTTGTCGGCTTCACCGGCAACTACACGGCGGCAGTGTGGATGGGCAACGACGACTTCACGCCGACCAAGAACATGACGGGCGGCTCGCTGCCGGCGATGGTGTGGCAGCGACTGATGGTCTACGCGCACCAGAACATCGACCTCAAGCCGATCCCGGGTATCGACAAGCCCTTCATCGACGAGGAGATCGCGGCCAAGGCCGAGGAAGCGCAGAAGAAGACCGACGCGCAGGCGGCGGCCGACGCAGCCGCCGAACGGCCGCCGGTGCTGTCCAGCCGGACCACCCAGACGCTGCGGGACATGACCAGGCTGTTCCAGTCGGCGCCCGCCCTCAGTACGCCTCAACCGCCGGAGACGCTGTCGGCGCTGTGATCCTTTCGGACTGGGATGGGTCTTTCCAACTGGTCTGGGCGGGCAAATCCATCGGCCCGCTTGCCACAAGGCCCCACGCCGCGATATCCCCGAGCGGCAACTCTTCGGTGTCCCCGGCCCTTCATGCTCAAAAATGCCTTCCTGACGCTGCTTTCGCTTGCCATAGCCATCGTCGGCGGTGGCGGCAGCGTCTGGTATGCGCTGAAAGTCCAGGATGGCGTCGGCGCCATCCGGATCGGCCAGTGGACGGCCTTTCCCGATATCGGAACGCCGTCGGCCGACCCCTATTCCAAGGCCCGCGTGGCGCGCGAGGGCGTGCTTGCGCTCGGCCGCGCCGAAGGGCTGTCCTTCGTCGCCGAGCGCGACACGGGCGGCGCCGAGCTCAAGCGCGAATGCACCTACACCATCGAGGGTGGATTTCCGACAGCGCGGTTCTGGACGCTCTATGCCGCCGACCAGTCGCTCGGCGTGGTCGAAACCGGCAAACCCCGGCTGGCGGCGCTGCAATCCTATGGTGTTGTACGACAGCCCGATAACTCGGTCGTCATTTCCGCCGGCCATCACCCGATGCCGGGCAACTGGCTGCTGACCGACGGCTTCGGCAGGATGTATTTCGTGCTGACCTTCTACGACACGCCGATCGCCAGCAGCACCGGCCTTTCGGACGTTTCGCTACCGCATATCGTCAAGGTCGGCTGCGATGCGTAATTTTTACGCGGCGATGCGCAGACTTCTGCATGCCGTCCTGCTCGGCCTGCTCGGCGCCGGCATCGTGCACATCGCCGTGCTGCTTCTGGTGCCTGAGTTTTCCGAACGCGACGCCTGGTCGCGGCTGTCCATGGCGTCGGATCTCTACAGGATGACGCGGCTCGATGCCGAGGCCGGTGGCGCGCCCGTGGTGAAATCCGTCGATCCGCTGTTTTACGCAACGGCATGCCGGTTCGACCTGGGCGAAGGCATGGTCCGCATCAAGGCGCCTGGACATGTCCCGTTCTGGTCGGTGTCGGTCTATGACCGCAGCGGCCACAACATCTATTCCTTCAACGACCACACCGCGACCGGCGGCGTGCTGGATGCCGTCGTGCTGACACCGGCGCAGATGATCGACGTGCGCAAGGACCTTCCCGAGGACCTTCAGGGAGCGATCTTTGTCGAAGCGCCGATCGAGGAAGGCATCTTCGTCATCCGCGCCTTCGTGCCCGACGACAGCTGGAAGCCGATCGTATCGCGCTTCTTCGAGCAGAGTTCCTGCGAGTTGCAGGACTTCTAGAGCCTGTTCCATCCCGATGGAATCGGGATGGGCTCTATCTTATTGTTTGAGCATGATCTTTTCCGAAAACCGGATTCCACTTTTCGGGATCATGCTCTAGTGATGCGGGACCGGCTTCGTCCCTGGCGATCCCGGCTTGTCGGGATCGACCGGCCGCACTTCGCCGGCATGAGACCGCTCATAGCGGATGCCGGGAAAGATGATCACCGCCGCCGGAATTTCGGCGGTTTGCTTTGTCCGATTGCTTGGTGCCGTACGCGGCACGAAAGACAGTACCATGCCCATGGTTCGCGCATTCCTCTCGGTTTCCCCGGAGCACAACGCAACGCCTCCAAATATCATTAAGGCCGGCAGAGGGTTAACGGAGCGTTTACCTAGCACCTTGAAATGCCACTAAAATTAGCCGAAACGGGCAAACCGTTTAATACGGAAACCTAAAACGCCTCGGGCTGGCGATATTCGGTCAGCCAGCCCATTCATTTATCGCGTCAAAATGGGTTTTTCGGTTCGCTCCCGTCCGGGCCGAAAACCTGCGGCATCAAATAACCGATCTGTGTTTTTGTTTCTGCACAGCCTTCATAAGTTATCGTCGCTGATTGGGCATTGAGGTTAGCTTGAAGCGTGTTCCAGATTTTGTCCTTGGTTTCCTGTGGCAACCCTGAAGAGTCTGACGCCTTCTTAACAACAGCCGAAATCTTGCTGACATCCTCCTCGCTGAATGCGGCGTCGTGTTTATTACAAAAATCGGCCGTGAGATACGCGACGTAATATGGCGCTAACGCGCTGGTTAGCTGTGCGTCTTGCTGGTTTACAGCGGTCTGGTTCTCGTCACCTTCATCGCTTCCATCGGAGGCAACCTGATTAGCCATGCTCACTCGCGTGAACTTGTCGAACGACTGCAAAAACAGCATAGGAAATGTCTGTCGATCATAAGTTCCAAAAGCTTGACCTTGGACTTCGCTCTCATGGAAGCAGTCCATAACCTTGTTATAGATGCTCTTGAATTCCTCCGCAGACGTATTGGTCCCTGATTCACCGAACATCGATTTGAATTCGGTATCATTCAAAGGGAGGCTTATCTTTTTAATCTGCTCACATTTTGGAAGTGTGATTGATGCAAAAGCGGTCGAGCATGACAGCCCTGCGGCAATCAAAACTGCCGCGCCAATTGGTTTTGATTTCATGATTTTCCCCACTGCCCGTCCACCACAAATCTCATTTTCCTGTCGGCATTGCAATCTGCAGATGCGGAGCCGCGAGGATGGCTGCCAGATGGACGGCCACTCGAAATCGGTTACAACTCCCACAGTTTATGACCGAGAGAACCTTGCGGCCGCACAGAAAGTTTCTTTGCTGCTCTTAGAAAGCTGCAATATTGGCGCGGCGGTAGGGTGACATATATTTCGAGAACACTTTCGGCGTTTGAAATAAAATGTTCTCGTTATTTAAATCTCTAAAACGGATGAGATCAACGGCTTAGGTTAACGGAGCGCTAACGGATCGTCGCTAACTTGATCTTTGTTCTTGGCACTCGCGAAACCGACACAGTCCCGGTCGAGCGTGGCCAAGCTTGTGTCGAGTACGGGCGTATCCTTCGTGTCATCTTCGGACTTCAGGCAAATCGCGGTACGAAAAGACTCGGGAAAGGCCGAAAGGCTGTTCCGCGCCGCGGTGTCGGCGTTTTGCTCGCTCACCCGCCCTTCACGCCGTGAGATCGGCCAGCTCGAAGACCTGACGCTGCCGCTGTTCGACAATGTGTCCGTCGAATCTCGCCGTTACGTGGCGGCCGCCCTTTCCGAATGCGAATACGCCCCCGCCGCTTTGGTGCGCCGTCTCTGCGAGGAACCGGTCGACATTGCCGCGCCGCTGCTCATCCGCTCCCGCGCCGTCAGCGACATCGATCTCATCGCGCTGATCGGGCGACATGGCCTGCCGCATGCCCGCGCCATTGCACGCCGCAAGGGCCTGAACCCGACCATCGCCGATTTGATCAGGGCGCTGGAAAGGCCAAGCCTGGTGCGCGTGCGGGAACCGGATGCGAAAGCCATCGCAGCAGACGAGATCGTGCCGGTGCGCACGGAAACGGCCTCCGACGAGTCCGCCCGAGAACAGGCGCTCGGCATCGCAGCCGAGAATGCACGGCGCAGGCTGCGCTCGATGATGCGCACGGGCGACGAGGCGGCAGCGGCGACCGCCGATCCTTTCACGGGCGCCGACACTTATGTGAAATTGCGCGAGACAGCGCTGACGGGAAACGCCGCGTTCTTCCAGACCGCGCTCGCCGATGCGCTCGATATCGATTTCTCGATCGCACGATCGCTCACCGCCAACCAGAACTACGCGTCGCTGCTTGCGGCACTGCGCTCGCTAGACCTCAGCGAAGACAGGGCCTTCCTGATCACCGTAGCCGTCTACCCAGCGCAATTCCCGCATCCGCAAGCCATCCGCACCTTCCTCGACCGCTACCGCCTGCTACATCGCGATGTCGCCCTGGACAAGGTACGGTACTGGAAAGCCGAAACCCTCTCGAGGGTGGTTCGCGACGCCGCACCGGCAAACAGCGACACCCGCATGGCATCGAACAGCGACGATGCGGCCGAGACCTCCGGCCTCAGGGCGTCTTCACGGAAATAAGTTCCTCGACGGGCACAGTGCCGGCCTCGATCTCGACCACCCAGATGTCGGGATCGAATTTTTTCTCCCTTTCCAGCCTGGCATCGAGTACGGCGGCATCGTCACCGGCCCCGAGCAGACTGAAAAACCGGTCGTCGGGCTTGGCCGAATCGTAGCTTGTCTGCGGCGCCGGTCCGAACAGGGCAACCTCGCCCAGCCTGCCCCGCGCCAGGACGAAAACAGCGCCGGCTTCGGTTGCGCCCCGCTTGACCACGGCGGCAAATCCGCCGGCGCCGAAAACCCGGCGCAGTAGGGCCGAAACCCACAGATCTGAGGTGACGCGCATGAGACAACTCCGGAAGGCGTGCGGCTATCTATCGATATTTCCGCTGCTCGGCGAGCTGTCATTTCCCAGTCAGTTGGTCAGGCCGATCTCGCGCATCTTGACGTAGACGATCTCATCGGGCTCGCCCGTTTGCGGCAGCCCGAACAGCGACTGGAATTCCTTGATCGCCGCCTTGGTGCGCGCGCCGACGACGCCGTCCAGCTGCATGTTGTCATTGCCGAACGCCTTGAGCCCGGCCTGGATCTTGACGATGCGGGCATCGGGCGCCTGCGTCGCGACATTCGGATCGGCGGCATTCGCCTGCCCTGAAGTCGCTTGCCCGGAATTTGTCTGCAAAGACACCGGAACAGCGGCCGGCATATCCGGACGCGGCTGCGGTCTGGGTACGACGGAAGCGGTTTTCGGCGTCGCGCCCAGTTGATCCAACAGAAGCGCGTCGATCTCGCCGGACGCGTTGAGCCCGACCTTCTGCTGATAGGCCTGGATGGCCTTGCGCGTGTTGGGCCCGGAAATGCCGTCGACCGTTCCGGGGTAGAAATCGAGATCCTTCAGTATGCCTTGCACCTGCTCGACCACCGGATCGCCTTTGATCGGCGCCGGCGCGCCGGATGGCCGCACGATGTTGAACGTCGTCTCAGGTTCGTCGGACGCCACGTGCGGAAAGCCCTGGATGCTGCGGGTGGCAAAAAACGCGCCGGCATGCGGGAAAGGCTGATACCACAAGGCATTGGCGGAAACGTAGAACAACGTCACCAGGAATGCCGTCGAGCCACCCACCAGGACAGGATTGCGCGAGATCATGCCGCCGACGGCGACGGCGCCGTCCTCAAAGGCATTGCTGCGGCGCTTGACAGCCTTAGGCTGTTTTGCGGAGCGAGCCATTTCTGTCCCCTTTCGCCATGGCCACAGGCATCGTCAGCACGCCGGCCTTCTCCGCCTGATGCCCCTTCGGCCCGTTCACCGGCAGGCTGATGGTCACCGTGGTGCCCTCGCCCGGCATGCTTTCGATGGACATCGTGCCTTCGTGCAGCGCCACCAGGCCCTTGACCAGCGACAGGCCGAGACCGGTCCCCTCGAAACGGCGGGTGTAGTCGTTCTGGATCTGCATGAAGGGCTTGCCGAGATTGGCAAAATCCTCCTCGGCGATGCCGATGCCGGTGTCCCTGACCCAGAAATGCAGGCGCGAACCGATCCGCTTGGCGCCGACGACGACATCGCCGCCATCGGGGGTGAACTTGATCGCATTGGAGACGAGGTTGATGAGCATCTGCTGCACGGCACGCTGATCGGCATTGATGTCGCCGGCGTCCGGCGCGATCTGCACCTGCAGATCGATGTTCTTGGCCTGCGCCTGCAGCTGCATCATCGACTGGCACATGTCGACCGCGTCCGCGAACCGGAACGGCTCCGGTTCGGTCGCGTAGACGCCCGATTCAATCCTGGACACGTCGAGTATCGAGGTCACGACGGCAAGCAGATGCTGGCCCGAATCCCGCACCAGGCCGACATATTCCTTCTGGCGCGGATCCTTGAAGGCGCCGAACATTTCATGCAGCAGCATGTCCGAGAAGCCGATAATGGCATTCAGCGGCGTGCGCAGTTCGTGACTGACCACCGCCAGGAAGCGCCCCTTCGCCACCTCGGCGGACGCGGCCGCTTCATTGGCCGCCGCCAGATCCTCGCGCAGCCGGGCAATCTCGTCATTCTCGCGCAGGACAAGCGTGAAGACGTCGCCCTGTTCCTCAGCTCGCACCAGATCGAGCGAGAACGGCCGATAATTGTCAGCGACCAGGCCATTGCCGTTCTGGGGCAGCCTGATGCGCAATTCGAGCCGGCGCGACAGCGCGCCGTCGCGCATGTCGGCCAGGGCGCTGAGATAGGAGACGCGATCCGACAGATGGACGCGGTCGAAGAGGCCGTTTCCAGACAGCAGTTCGGGCGGCAATTTCAAAAGCGTGCGCGCCTTTGGCGAAGCGTCCAGAACCTCGCCATGACGGGCGACGCGCAAGATCACCGCATCGATGATGTCTTCGAGCCGGTCGGCAGTGTCGACCACATCAGCCGCATCGGCCGTGTTTCGAAACGCCGATGCGCGCGGGATCAAGGTGAGCGCCCAGGCCAACGGCACCAGCCAGTGCCACGCCGCGATCTGCGCTCCTGCGAACGGGAACACGGTTCCAGCCAGAGGCTGAGCCAGGATGGCCACAGCGGCCGACACGGCTCCCCACAGCGCTGCGCGCCGTGAGGCGCCAATCCACCAGGCTTCGAACGGCAGCGCCACGACAAGCATGGCGACAGGCGAACTCAGCCCGCCCGCGGCGGCAATGAGACTGCCGAGAGAAATGCCCGCCATCGCCAGGGCGATCCGGCTCGCTATCGCCATCTTGCCGGTCGCCGCCACCAGCAAGGCGACGAACCAGCACAGGCCAAAGGCCGCGAAGATGACGGCCATGGTGACGGCGGCGCCCAGGCCCGAAGTGACCAGCGTGACCGCGGCACCCGCGGCAAAGAAAGGAGCGGCGAGCATGACGCCGATGAAGCGGCGCTGGCGCTCGCGGTCGCTCTGCTCAATGATGGACGGATGGACCATACGTTCGCAACCGGCGGCAATCGCGCCAGGCAATTCAACGTATCTGGCCTTGATTGAACTCAACTCAACGCACCCGTAATCGTCGTGGACAGCTCTGCTTTGCAGATCGTTCTGGTTGGCTCTGAAACTCGCATCCAGCGTTTAAGGAATGGATAAGGCAGGGCCGACCAAGGCCCCGGCCTGGGGCAAATATCGGGATGCCGGCAGCCGAAAGCCCGGGCAAATGCAGCCATAGTAAACGGAGGGTTATTCGGCGACCGCACCCATCGAGTGACTGAACTTGGTGCCCGGACTCCGGGACTTCAGGAAAAATACAAGAAAAGCATGGAGATAGATGGTTATCTCGGGTTAAGAAAACTCATTCGGATTTGAGATAAATCGATTGCACAACGGCTCGTTTCGAATTTGCCTAAAATTTGAGGAAAATTGTCGCTTTGCCTGCAAGCCGTCCTTTGCGCCTGTGTGCCAACATCCTGCCTACAAAAGAGGTCATGCCATATGGATGCATGATCCGGTCACGACGAGAGGGCAAGGGCATGGTCTTCCTCATAAGAATGGCTTTCTGGTTTTCGCTGGTGCTGCTGGCGCTGCCGCTGACTGTCGGCCCCGATGAATCGGGCCGCGAAAGCGTCGGGCCGATCCAGGCCTTGTTTGCGGCACGCGAAGCAGTTGGCGACATCGCTGGCATTTGCGAACGCAAGCCCGATGTCTGTGAAACCGGCAAGTCGGCAATGCACACCATCACCGCCCGCGCCAAGGAGACCGCCAAGATCGCGGCGGCGATGCTGGACGACAAGTCCGCCGCCGGCCCCGATACATCGACGATGACCGGCAGCGTGCCGGAAGAAATCGTCTTGCCCGAGACAGTCAACCTGCCGGCGCAGAATTAAGCCGTTTCGACGGCGCACCGCGGGCTGTCTGCCCTCTCGACGCCCGCGGTGTCCTTGTTTTTTCCGTGACGCGGAGCCGCCGCGTGACTATATCCGGCATTATGACCACCACGATCCAGACGATCCGCGACGACTTCTCGTTCCTCGAGGAATGGGAAGACCGCTATCGTTACGTCATCGAACTCGGCGAGGCGTTGCCGCCGTTTCCGGACGAGCAGCGCAGCGCCACCAACAAGGTGCCGGGTTGCGTCAGCCAGGTCTGGTTGACCACTGAACGCGGAGCTGGGGCCGACCCGGTCATCACCTTCACCGGCGATTCGGACGCTCATATCGTGCGTGGGCTGGTCGCGATCATGCTGGCGCTGTTTTCCGGCAGGACCGCCAGCGAAATCCAGAAGACCGATGCGGAAGCGACATTGAAAGAGCTCGGCCTCGACGAGCATCTGTCGCCGCAGCGCGCCAACGGCCTTCGCTCCATGGTCAAGCGCATCAAGCGCGATGCCGAGGCGGCGCTCAAGCAGACCGCCTGAAAAGCTCTCCCTGGAATTGCTCTACTCGATCAGCGCGTTGCCACCCGCAAAATCAAACGGCGCCCGAAGGCGCCGTTAATGTCGATCAATCTGGCTGGCAGCGATTACCGTGCCTTGCGCTTGCGGCCGAGGCCCATCTTCTTGGCCAGCTGGGACCGGGCAGCGGCGTAGTTGGGTGCAACCATCGGATAGGTCGGGTCGAGGTTCCACTTTTCGCGATACTGATCCGGCGTCAGATCATAGTGGGTCATCAGATGGCGCTTCAGCGACTTGAACTTCTTGCCGTCTTCGAGGCAGACGATGTAGTCGTCATGAACCGAGCGCTTCGGGTTGACCGCCGGCTTTTGCTTGTCGGCAGGCGGTTGTTCGGCGGTTCCGCCCACACGCCCGAGTGCAGCATGGACATCGGATATCAGGTTCGGCAATTCGCCGACCGGCACGGGATTGTTGCTGACATAGGCGGCCACCACATCGGCGGTCAATTCGATCAGCGCATCGCTGTTTCTGGAAGGTGTTTCGACAATATCCATGGTCTTCAGGCCCCAACAAGAGTTACTTCGATCTGCGCCCTTTTTTACAGGCAGGGCATTGCACGAACTTTGTGCAGGTAGAGCTTCTACGATTCGTGTCGCGCGCACATCAATGAGCCCGCAGACCAAGTAAGTCAATTCGCCCCTTGCGCTATATTGAACGATGTTGGTCAATTGTTCCCGGATCAGCTTCAATCTTTCGTGCATTGTGTAATTTATCGATATTTCGCGCGCCAACCAGCAACGGCTGACGCAACGTCAGCTCGCCGTTACATTCGCGGCAACTCACAGAGCAGGTTTCAATGCTTGATTTTGCTTGGCTATTGCACGCGCAAACTTGGTTGTTCACACCTGTCTACAAAACCACAGGTTGCTGCATGTCTGTCATGCGTGAGCAAGCAGGCGACATGCCTGTCACCCGACCGGTCCGGATCCATCGCTGCAGGGTCAATCAATGCGGGGTGATGTATTTGCCATAGGCCCATCCGGTGACGAAGTTGCCGTTCTGGGCCGGATCATGCCAGACTTCGCACCAACGGTAGCGAACCGTCTGTTCCTGCTTCCATGCCGGCTGATTGGCGATGTCGAGCAGGTTTATCGCGCCGGTGCATCGTCCAGTCATCTGCAGAACGGTCCCGTTCGGGTATGCCGCCTGATTCTGGGACGTGCCCGACGGGTATTTGCGCACATTGAGCGTGTCGCCGAACGGCACATTGGCCACTTGCCAAGCCGCGAATACGGTCGCATGAGACTGACCGGCAAAGGCCAGAGTTAGCGAAGCAACGGCGAAAGCCGCAGCGGTCCGAGACCGAATAGTCATCATCTTTCCTCCCGGCTCATCTTCTGCAGCCGACACAACCCATAGGCTGCGGCTCTTGAACCCGCCCTGATCGGCGTGTTCATTCGCCATTCAAGATACTTCCCCATTCAAGATATTGGCAAAGCGAGACGCAATGACCAAGACATCCATATTTCCGATCGTCACCCCGCCAACGCCCGAGAAGCGGCCGGTTTCCGACACGCATCACGGCATCACGCGAACCGACGACTATGCCTGGCTGCGAGCCGACAACTGGCAGGAGATGTTCCGGAACCCGTCATTGCTCGATGCGGGGATCCGCGCCGAGCTCGAGGCAGAGAATGCCTACCAGTCAAAGCTGATGGCCGACACGGTCGAGCTGCAAAGGCAGCTTTTCAAGGAGATGAAGGGCCGTATCAAGGAAGACGATTCTTCCGTGCCTATGAAGGATGGGCCCTATGCCTATGGTTCGTCCTTCAAGCTTGGCGGCGAGCAGCCGCGCTATTTCCGCATGCCGCGCGACGGCGGCGCCGAGCATATCCTGCTCGACGGCGATGCGGAGGCCGCGGGCAAGCCCTATTTCCGTCTTGGCGGCGTCGACCATTCGGCCGACCACGCCAAGCTGCTGTGGGCATTCGACGACAAGGGCTCCGAATTCTACACGCTTCGCGTGCGCGACCTCGCCGACGGCAAGGAGCTTGCCGACCAGATACCCGACACCGGCGGTTCAGGTGTCTGGAACGCCGGCAATGACGGCTTCTTCTATACGCGGCTCGACCCCAACCACCGCCCGTCCAAGGTGCTGTTCCATGCGCTGGGCGACAGCCCGCAAAGCGATCGGCTGATCTATGAGGAAACCGATCCCGGCTTCTTCATGAATGTCGACGGCACCCGCAACAACGAATGGATCATGATCGGTATCAACGATCACGAGACTTCGGAATATCGCCTCTTGAGCGCCAGCGATCCGTTTGCCGAACCGAAACTGGTCTCGCCGCGCGAGATCGGCCTTCAGTATGACCTGGAAGAAGGCGGCGACATCTTCTTCATCCTGACCAATGCCGACGGCGCCAAGGATTTCAAGATCATGACGGCACCAGTGAGCGATCCGGTCCGCGCCAACTGGCAGGAACTGGTGCCGCATGAACCCGGCCGGCTGATCCTGTCGGTAATCGGCTTCAGGGACCACATGGTCCGGCTCGAACGCAAGGAAGGCCTGCCGCGCATTGTCGTGCGCGACCGCAGCAGCGGCGCGGAGCATCTTCTATCCCTCGACGAGGAGGCTTTCTCGCTCGGCCTGTCGGGTTCCTATGAGTACGACACCGAGATGATGCGCTTTTCCTACTCGTCAATGACGACGCCGGCTCAGGTGTTCGACTACAATATGCGCACCCGTGAGCGGGTGCTGCTGAAGACCCAGGAAGTGCCGTCCGGCCATGACGTGGACCACTACGTGACGCGGCGGCTGATGGCGCCGGCCAGCGATGGCGAACTTGTGCCGATCTCGCTTTTGCACCACCGCGACACGCCGCTGGATGGATCCGCACCTTGCCTGCTTTACGGCTACGGCTCCTATGGCATCACCGTACCGGCCGCCTTCAACACCAACTGGTTCTCGCTGGTCGATCGCGGCTTTGTCTTCGCCATCGCTCACGTCCGCGGCGGCAAGGACAAGGGCTATGGCTGGTACGACGACGGCAAGCGGGCGCACAAGATGAACACGTTCACCGATTTCATCGCCTGTGCGCGCCACCTTGTTGCCGAACGCTATACGGCGCATGGCCGCATTGTCGCGCAAGGCGGTTCGGCCGGCGGCATGCTGATGGGCGCCATCGCCAACATGGCGCCGGATTGCTTCGGCGGCATCGTCGCCGAAGTTCCTTTCGTCGACGTGCTCACCACAATGCTCGACGCAACCCTGCCGCTGACGCCGCCGGAATGGCCTGAATGGGGCAATCCAATTGCATCCGCCGACGACTACCGGACGATCGCTGCCTACTCGCCCTATGACAATGTTGCAGCGCTCGACTATCCGCCGATCCTGGCGCTCGCCGGTCTCACCGATCCGCGCGTCACTTATTGGGAGCCGGCCAAATGGGTGGCGCGGCTGCGCGAGCGCAAGAGTGGCGACAATCCGGTGCTGTTCAAGATCAACATGGATTCCGGCCATGCCGGCGCCTCCGGCCGGTTTTCGCGGCTGGAGGAGATCGCCTACACCTGTTCCTTTGCACTGAAGGTGATGGGCAAGGTGGAGCCTACGGGAGAAATCGACCGATGATCGATCTGGCCACATTGATCGCTTATGTCGCAGTTGTGCTCGGCTTCGTCTTTATTCCGGGTCCGGCCACGCTCCTTACCATAGCGCGGGCAACGAGTTCCGGAACCAAGGTTGGCATCGCGACCGGCGCCGGGATCGCTGCCGGCGACGTGTTTCACACCGTTATGGCGATGGTCGGCATCTCGGCGATCATTGCCACGTCCGCGACGCTGTTCAGCATCATAAAGTACATCGGCGCGGCCTACCTGGTTTATCTCGGCATTCGCGCTATCATCGAGAAAACACCGGCCAACCCGGCCGCCGGTGCGCTTGCGATCTCCGCTGGCAAGGCGTTTCGACAGGCCGTCCTGACCGAAGTGCTCAACCCCAAGACTGCGCTGTTCTTCCTCGCTTTTCTGCCTCAGTTCGTGCGACCTGAAAACGGATCGGTGATGCTTCAGTTGACCACATTGGGGGTCATCTTCGTCCTACTCGGCTTTTTCAGCACGGTCGTCTTTGCGATGAGCGCCGGTCGGCTCGGCGCGTTCCTGCGCCGAAATCCGACAGTGTTGAAGTGGCAGGGCAAGGTTGTTGGCGGCATCTACTGTGCTCTGGGTATTCGGCTCGCGCTGCAGCTGCAGCGCTGACCTTTTCATCCCTATTCAAAGCAACCTCGCCGTCGGTCAGCGGAACGGGTCGCGAACCGACCACCGCTGTTCCTCGACGGATTTCCAAGGTCATGAATTTTTGATTTGCGCATGATCTTTTCCGAGGCTTCATTTCGCGGTCATGCGCCGCGATTTTCTGCTCGCAATTGCCACCATCGCGCGCTACCCAATGCCCAGCTTTTTCAAAGCCGCGACTGCCAGTTACCATCTCGCAAGGGTCCGCCATGCTGCTCGTTGACGTCTATCTCGACAAATCGTCCATCCAGGGCATCGGTGTGTTTGCCAGGGCCCACATTCCGCGCGGCATGCTGATCTGGAAGCTGGACCCGAGATTCGATCGGATCATCGACGTGGAAACTTATGAGAGCGAAAGCGGATCGGTGAAGAGCTATCTCGACCGCTATTCCTACCCCGACCGACGCGACCCGAACTACATCGTCTTCGAAGCCGACGATGCGCGCTTCATGAACCATGCGGATGAGCCGAATTGCGACGTCTCCTCACCTGAGGAAACATACGCCTTGCGCGATATCGCGCCTGGCGAGGAACTGACCTGCGACTACAATCATTTCTTTGAAACCGGCTTCGATTTCCTCGGCGACCGCCACCTGTCGCCGGAAAACTAGCTCGCTGGCTTTTTGCGCGGCGGATAGCCGTTTGGATGCGGCGGTATCGCTTTGAGATAGGCGGCGATGGCCGCACGGTCCTCCGGCGCCAGTTCTGCCATGTTCCGCTGCACGTCGACCATGGCGCCGCCGACGGAATCGAAAGCAGGCGTAAAGCCGGTTTCGAGGTAGTTGACGATGTCGGCTTCCGACCAATCGCCTATACCGCCCTTGCCCGATGTGATGTTCGACACGACGCCGCTGCCTTCGGCAGCCACCGCACCGGCCAGCCACGCGTTCTTTTTCGTACCACCTGCAAAGTCGCGCGGCGTGTGGCATTCGCCGCAATGGCCCGGCCCTTCGACCAGATAGCGGCCGGCCATCACCGGATCAGGCGTGCCATCAGGGAATGGAACGACCGGCTGGTCGCTGAGGTAGAGCAATTTCCACAGGCCGATGCCGCGACGAATGTTGAAGGGAAAACCGAGCGAATTGGCCGGGGCCTTGCCGGCGACCGCCGGCAGCGTCTTCAGGAATGCGTAGAGATCGGCAATGTCGGCCGGCTTCATGCGCGCGTAGGACGCATAGGGAAACGCCGGATAGAGATGCTCGCCCGAGGGCGATACGCCCTTCAGCATGGCGTTGGCTAGGTCCTCGGTCGACCAGGCGCCGATGCCGTCCTTGGGATCTTGCGAGATGTTGGGCGGGACGAAGGTGCCGAACGGCGTCTTGAGCTCGAGCCCACCCACGAGTTGAAGCCGCGCATCGCCCTGCGAGCCCGGCTTTGCGTGGCAGGAAGTGCAGCCGCCGGCATAGAAGATGCGCTTGCCCCTGGCCGGGTCGCCAGGGCCGAGCTTGGCCAGGGTCTCACTGTCGAGCCTCACCGGCGCCGACAACACCCACCCGGCAACCGCGCCGACGCCGCCCAGAATGACAAGGGCGCCGACGAGTTTTTTCAGCCAGGGCATCGCCCGCTATCAGCCCTTTTTCACTCGATAGGTCTGGTGGCAGGTGCCGCAATTGGAAGCAATCGCGCCAAACTGCGTCTTCAACGTATCGACATCGGCGGGAGCGGCGGCGGTGGCTGCCTTGATGTCGGCGAGATATTTGTCCTCGACGGCCTTGAAGCCGGCCATGTCTTCCCAAATCTTGGGCGCCGCTGTCGTGTCGCCTATATCGCTGCCTGCCGGGAACAGCGCATCGGCATCGAATTTCTCGGCATTCGCCTGCAATGCCTGCAGCTGCGTCAGCACGGCAGCGGCATCAAAAGGCTCCTCATCCTTGACCACTTTCGAAATGCCGCCAACGATCTTTCCACGTTCCTTCATCAGTGCCTGCCGATCGAGGATAGGATCGGCAAAGGCCGCCGAGGCGGCGAGTGCAAGCATAGAGATGGCGATAACAAGCTTTCTCATTCAATTGGCTCCGTGATGAAGGCATTTCGGGACAGGACGTTAACGGATGCTACAGGGGGAAAATTCCCTTCCCCCGGATGATTTTTTCCAGACTTTTGCTGTTACGGGAACCTCGACGCAGAAAAAGAAAAGCCCCGGGAATGCCGGGGCTTTCTACGATCGATCACTTCGCCTTTTCGTACAATTCCAGCACGTGATCCCAATTGATCAGGCTGTCGACGAACGCCTCGAGATATTTCGGCCGGGCGTTGCGATAGTCGATATAATAGGAGTGCTCCCAGACATCGACGCCGAGGATTGGCGACGCGCCATGAACGAGCGGGTTTTCGCCATTCGGCGTCTTCGAGATCGCCAGCTTGCCATCCTTGACTGAAACCCAGGCCCAGCCGGAGCCGAATTGTGTCGTGCCGGCGGCGATGAAGTCGGCCTTGAACTTGTCGTAGCCACCGAGATCGCTGTCGACCGCCTTCTGCAGGGCGCCCGGCAGCTTGTTGCCGCCGCCGCCCTTCTTCATCCACTTCCAGAAATGGATGTGGTTGTAGTGCTGGGCGGCATTGTTGAAGAGGCCGGCATTCTTGCCGAACGACTGCTTGACCACCTCTTCGACCGACAGGTCACCCATGCCGGCTTCGGCGGCGAGCTTGTTGCCGTTGTCGACATACGCCTTGTGGTGCTTGTCGTGGTGATATTCCAGCGTCTCTTTCGACATGTAGGGCTGCAAGGCCTCATAGTCGTAAGGCAGAGCGGGCAATTCAAAAGCCATGGATGGTACTCCCTCGTGGAAAAATCCGGTGTCGATACCGGACTAAGATAGGTCTGGAATGGGTTGGGACAACTCCGGGATGAAGCGTCGATCGCCTTTTTATCCGCTCAAGCGGCGGAAGTCGAATGCGCCCAATCCCAATAGAGTTCGCGCGCCTTCTTGGCCACCGGCCCGGGTTGCAGGTTGCGGTCTTCGATACGGGTGATCGGCACCACCTTGGAATGGTTTCCGGTCGAAAAGATTTCGTCCGCCTCAAGGAAATCGCGCACCGACAGCGTCTTTTCCGTGGTCTTGAAGCCGTACTCGCCAAGCAGCGTTATGGTGCGCGAGCGGGTGATGCCGGACAGGAAGGTGCCGTTCGGCGCCGGTGTAAAGACATGACCGTCCTTGACCAGGAAGATGTTCGAGGTTCCGGTCTCGGCGACGTTGCCCAGCATGTCGAGCACCATTGCATTGTCGAAGCCGCGCATCTTGGCTTCGAGAATGGCACGGCCGTTGTTAGGATAGAGGCAGCCGGCCTTGGCGTTGGTCGGCATGGTTTCGATGGTCGGGCGCCGGAACGGCGATACGGTCACCGAAAAGCCGGTCGGCGGGATCATCGGCGATTCGTAGAGGCAAAGGCAGAAGCGGGTCGATGCGGGATCGGCCGGCACGCCCATATAGCCGCCATGCTCGGCCCAGTACATCGGCCTGATGTAGACAGCAGTCTTGCCGTCGAACTTCTTCAACCCATCCCACGTCAGCCCGACGATCTTGTCGGCGGTCATCGACGGCTTGAGGCCGAGCGCAATCGCCGAGGAATTCACCCTGGCGGCGTGGAGCTCGAGGTCGGGGGCGACGCCTTCGAACCAGCGGCCGCCGTCGAACACGCTGGTGCCGAGCCACATGGCGTGGCTGCGCGGCCCCAGAATGGCGACATTGCCCTCGTGCCAATCACCATCGACGAAAGTCCATGTCGCGGATTGCGCCGCAGCAGCCAGTGTCATCGTGTTGTCCCGTCCCAATTGATTGGTCTCGTCAAGAGCCATTGGAAGATGCTTTGGTGCACGGCGTCAACCAGCATCAGGGAGTTTTGTTGAGGCCAGCGCCGGGGCGCGATGCAATCAAAGCTTGCACCTTGTCGCGCTTGCCCTCAAAACTGTTGTCATGCAATACTCCGCCTATGTTTTCGACGCCTATGGCACGCTGTTCGACGTGCATGCCGCCGTGCGCCGCCATGCCGACCGGATCGGGCCGGACGGCCAATTGTTGTCCGAGATCTGGCGCGCCAAGCAGCTCGAATATTCCTGGGTGCGCACGCTGATGGGTGCCTATGCCGATTTCTGGCAGCTGACCGAACAGGCGCTCGATTTCGCCTTGCGCAAGGTTCCCTCGGCCGACCCCGGCCTCAGGGCGACATTGCTGGATGGCTACTGGCGGCTGGATTGCTATCCGGAAGTGCCGGCCGTGCTCAAGGCGCTCAAGGCTTCGGGAGCGAGACTGGCGATCCTGTCCAACGGCTCGCCCGAAATGCTGCAGGCAGCAGTCAAATCCGCCGCGCTCGACCAGGTTCTGGACGATATCTATTCGGTCGATACGGTGCGGCGCTTCAAGACCGATCCGGCGGTCTACGACATGGTCGCCACCGGCTGGCGCCTCTACCCCGGCGCCGTATCCTTCCAGTCCTCCAATCGCTGGGACATTGCAGGCGCCACCAAATTCGGCTTCCGCACGGTGTGGATCAACCGTTCCAACCAGCCCGAAGAATACCGGGACTTCCCGCCGGCCCTGATCCTGCCATCGCTCGAAGCTTTGGTGCCGGGTAGCTAAGACCTGTGGCCCTGGCGCCACAGTGGCGGCGCAGTCACAGCTTCGCCTTTGTTTGTCCACCTTCAGGCCAGAATCGGAACCGCCTATCGCCCCAGGTGTTGTCAGGCACCCGCGCAACGGTCGGCGAATTCATGCTTTGTTGCGATTTGAGACCTAAAGAAGGCAACCATGTCCAAAACCGAAATCGAATCTTTTCGCCTGAGCCGTCGCGGCTTTCTCAACGCCGCAGCCCTTGGCGCCGCTTCGGTCGCGGTTTCGGCATGCGCCACCACCGGGCCGGGGCCGGTCGAGCCGCCGCCGCCAACCTATATCGAGCCGCCTCTGCCCGACTATGCGACGATGTATGCGGCCGTCAGCGATGGCGGCTTCGACCTTCCGGCCATACCGTTCGAGAAGATTGATCCGCAGTTTCTGCGCCAGATCGTTCCCGATCCGACGGGGCAGAAGCCCGGCACCATCATCGTCGACACGACAGGACACCATCTCTATCTGGTGCGCCCGGGCGGCCAGGCGATCCGTTACGGTGTCGGTCTCGGCCGCGCCGGCTTCGAATGGTCCGGCGACGCCGTGGTCCAGTGGAAGCAGAAGTGGCCGAAGTGGACGCCGCCGGATGAAATGATCGCCCGGCAGCCGGAATTGAAGCCATACAGCGCCGACAATGGCGGCATGCCCGGCGGCTTGAAGAACCCGCTCGGTGCGCGTGCGCTCTATCTTTTCCAGGGCAACGTCGACACGCTCTACCGCCTGCACGGCTCGCCGGAATGGAAGTCGATCGGAAAGTCGGTCTCGTCAGGCTGCGTGCGCCTGATGAATCAGGACATTATCGACCTTTATGACCGCGTGCCCTCGAAGACGCCGGTCATCGTGACCAGCGACGTCAGCCAGCCGATGGTGGCGACCGCAAGTGGCAAGGCTATCCCGATCGATGCCGGCGTGCCGGACGGATCGGTGCTGCTCGGCCCGGTCAAGGCGATCACCAACTCGATCTTCTGAGCCGACGAGGCAGCGGCAACGCCGCTGCCTCAAGTCTCACCGCCCCCGGGAAAGACTGCCCAGGATCCCGCGCACGATTGCCCGCCCGACCGACGAACCGACCGAGCGCACCACCGACTTGATCGCTGCCTCGGCCACGGTCTGGCGGTTGGACGGGCGCGGCGCAGGCGCGCGGCTGCCGCCGGATTGCGGTGCCGGATCGTCATTGCCGAAACCCGGAATGGTCCAGCGCGAGCCGCCGCTGCCGGCCTGCTGGGCCTGCTCTTCGGCATCCTGCGCGTCCTTGGCCTTTTTCTGCAGCATCTCGAAAGCCGATTCGCGATCGATGACCTGATCGTATTGGCCGGCGACCGGGCTTTCCTGGATCAGCTTTTGTCGTTCGGCGGCCGTGATAGGCCCAAGCCGCGAGGATGGCGGGCGGATCAGTGTCCGCTGCACCATGGACGGAACACCCTTGACCTCCAGCGTCGAAACCAGCGCCTCGCCAGTGGCGAGCTGGGTAATGGCGGTCATGCAGTCGAAATCGGGATTTGGCCGGAACGTCTCGGCTGCTGTCCTCACCGCCTGCTGCTCACGCGGCGTATAGGCGCGCAGCGCGTGCTGTACGCGATTGCCGAGCTGGGCCAGAACCTTTTCAGGGATATCCAAAGGGTTTTGCGTAACGAAATAGACGCCGACGCCTTTCGAGCGGATCAGGCGAACCACTTGTTCGACGCGATCGATCAGCACTTTGGGTGCTTCGTCGAACAGAAGATGTGCCTCGTCGAAGAAGAACACCAGCTTCGGCTTGTCGGGGTCGCCGACTTCCGGCAGCACCTCGAACAGTTCCGACATCAGCCACAACAGGAAGGTCGCGTACAGCCGCGGATTCATCATCAGCTTGTCGGCGGCAAGCACGCTGATGGCGCCGCGTCCGTCGCGCGTGGTGCGCATGATGTCGGCGATGCGCAGTGCCGGCTCGCCGAAGAAGTTTGCCGCGCCCTGCTGCTCCAGGACGAGCAACGTGCGCTGGATGGCCCCGACCGACGGCTTCGTCACATTGCCGTAGCGCGAGCCGATCTCGTCGGCGCGCTCGGCAATGTTGGCCAGCAGCGCCTGCAGATCCTTCATGTCGAGCAGCAGCAGGCCTTCCTCGTCCGCCAGGCGGAAGGCGATGTTCATGATGCCTTCCTGCGCCTCGGTCAGGTTCATCAGGCGCGACAACAACAACGGCCCCATTTCCGAGACCGTAGTGCGGATCGGATGGCCCTGTTCGCCGAACAGATCCCAGAAGATGACCGGAAATTCCTGGAAGTCGTAGGGGTCAAGCTTGACCTGTTCGGCCCGCTTGACGAGAAAATCCTGTGCCGTGCCCATCATCGCGATGCCGGACAGGTCGCCCTTGATGTCGGCGCAGAACACCGGCACGCCGGCATTGGAAAACCCTTCCGCCAGGATCTGCAAGGTGACAGTCTTGCCGGTACCGGTGGCGCCAGTCACAAGGCCGTGGCGATTCCCGTATTGCAGCAACAGTTGCTCGGCACGCTGATAGCTGTCGTCAGGCTTGCGGCTGGCGCCGATGAAAATACTGGTGTCGTCAGCCATATATCCGGTCTCCGCAAACTGATGTGTCTAAAGCCAGTGGCCTTGCCGCAGGTATAGTGAGGCCGTTGCACAGCGACAATGCCAGTCGTTCAAATCGGGCCAATCGTTCAAATCGGGGCCGCCCTCAAAATCGGTTTTTTGGAGCTTGCGGATTTTGCCGGTGTTTGGCAATCGTTCATGGTTCGTCCACGCAGGCTAACCTATATCTGATGGATCGAATTCGGTCTCTGAATGCGCATTGCATTGCGATATCGGACCGGGGACCGTAGACTGAACTGCTCCCGGCTGGTGCGGCCGCGTAGAACGAGGAAGACGGATGGGTGCCGGAGCCTTGACTAGGGATGATGAACCCGAGAACGCCGAGCGCCAACGATGGCTGGCCTTGGCTGAGAAAGCGCTGGCCGGCGCATCCTTCGAGGAGAAGCTGGTCTCGCATAGCGATGACAACATCCGCATCGAACCGCTCTACGACCGCAGCACCGCAGCAGAACCGATCGTGCGCGCAAATCCAAAATTGCCCTGGATCGTCAGCCAGCGCATCGACGATCCGGACATCGACCGTGCCAGAACCCAGGCACTGGAGGACGTAGCACAAGGCGCTACGGGATTGTCGCTTGTCTTCGAAGGGGCACCGAACGCGTTCGGTTACGGCCTGCCGAGAACGGCGAAGGCGCTGGAGACGGTGCTGGACGGCGTACCGCTCAACCGCGTCCAGGTTCGCATCGACGCCCATCCCTGGAGCCGCGCCGTGGCCGACTGGCTGGTCGCGTTCCTGAGCAAGCGCCGTTCGGACCCGGCAAAGCTCAACCTCTCCTTCGGCATCGATCCGGCGGCCATCTTCGCCGGAACCGGCCGGCTGCGCATGTCGATCGAGGCGCTGCAGGCCTCGATGCCGCAGTCGCTGGCGCATTTCTTCTCCATGGGCGTTCCAGGCGTGCTGCTGGAGGCGGACGGGCGTGTGTTCCACAACGCCGGTGCGACAGAGGCGCAGGAGCTTGGCATCATGCTGGCTTCGGCGGTCTCCTATCTCAGAATGTTCGAGACGGCGCGGCAGCCGCTTGTCTATGCCGCGCCCCATATCGGCTTTGCGCTCAGCGTCGACCAGGACCAATTGCTGTCGATGGCCAAGGTGCGGGCCCTGCGCAGACTCTGGGCACGGGTGCAGGAGGCCTGTTCGATCCCGACATCCACCGCCAACATCCATGCCGAGACGTCGTTTCGCATGATGACGGCGATGGACCCGGAGACCAACATCCTGCGCACCACCATTGCCTGCTTTGCCGCGGCGTCCGGCGGCGCCGATTCCATCTCCATCCTGCCGCACACGATCGCGCATGGCTTGCCCGCGGGATTTGCCCGTCGCGTTGCCCGCAACGCACAGCTGATCATGGCCAATGAAAGCCATATCGATCATGTCGCCGATCCCGCCTATGGTTCCGGCGCGGTCGAAGCGCTGACCGCGGAACTCTGTGAGATGGCCTGGGCGGAATTGCAGACAATCGAGGCCGAGGGCGGCGTCCTGTCCAGCCTTCAGGACGGACATATCCAGAAGCGCGTTCACTCCGCGGCAGCGCAGCGCAATGCAGCCTACCGGGCAGGCGAGCGGGCCATCATCGGCACCACGCTCTATCCCCTGAAAAACGAACAGCCGGTCGAGACGCTGGTAGCGGAGCGACGGCCCGCCTTCACCGAAGGCGTTGCCGTTTGCGAGCCGCTGTTTCCGGCCCGCATCGACCAATCGATCGGAGCCGCCTCTTGATCCCGGATTTCGGTCAGATCGGCTGGGTCCCGCCACGCCGCGCACCCGTCGAGGTCAAAGGCCAGCGGACGACACCGGAAGGCCTTATCGCCAAGCATCTTTACAATCAAAGCGACCTCAAGGGATTGCCGCATCTCGACACCTACCCAGGCCTGCCGCCCTTCGTGCGCGGCCCCTACCTGACCATGTATGTCCAGCAGCCCTGGACCATCCGGCAATATGCCGGCTTCTCGACGGCCGAAGAATCCAACGCTTTCTACCGGCGCAACCTCGCCGCCGGCCAGAAGGGACTGTCGGTCGCCTTCGATCTTGCCACGCATCGCGGCTATGACAGCGACCATCCGCGCGTCGCCGGCGACGTCGGCATGGCGGGCGTCGCCATCGATTCCATTCTCGACATGCGCCAGCTCTTCGACGGCATTCCGCTCGGCGAGATGACGGTGTCGATGACGATGAACGGCGCGGTGCTGCCGATCATGGCGCTCTACATCGTCGCGGCGGAAGAACAGGGCGTTGCGCAGAAGGATCTTGCCGGCACCATCCAGAACGACATTCTGAAGGAGTTCATGGTCCGCAACACCTACATCTATCCGCCGAAGCCCTCGATGCGGATCGTGTCGGACATCTTCTCCTACACGTCGAAGAACATGCCGAAGTTTAACTCGATATCGATCTCCGGCTATCACATGCAGGAGGCCGGCGCGACGGCCGACCTCGAGCTCGCCTATACGATCGCCGACGGCATCGAGTATGCCCGCGCCGGCGTTGCGGCGGGCCTCGACATCGACCGCTTTGCGCCGCGCCTGTCCTTCTTCTGGGCGATCGGCATGAACTTCTTCATGGAGGTCGCCAAGCTGCGGGCCGCGCGCCTGCTGTGGGCGACCCTGATGCAGAAGAATTTTTCACCGAAGGACGAGCGTTCGCTGTCGCTGCGCACCCACTGCCAGACCTCGGGCTGGTCGCTGACGGCGCAGGATCCCTACAACAACATCGTCCGCACCATGATCGAGGCGATGGCGGCGACGCAGGGTCACACGCAGTCGCTGCACACCAATTCCTTCGACGAGGCGATGGCGTTGCCGACCGACCATTCGGCACGCATCGCCCGCAACACCCAGCTTATCCTACAAATGGAATCCGGCACGACGCGCGTCATCGACCCGTGGGGCGGTTCGGCCTATCTCGAACGGCTGACGCACGACCTGGCAGCGCGAGCGCTTGCCCACATCGAGGAGATCGAGGCGCTCGGCGGCATGGCCGCCGCGACCGAGCAAGGCATTCCCAAGCTGCGCATCGAGGAAGCCGCCGCGCGCACGCAGGCGCGCATCGATTCCGGCGAGCAGATGCTGGTCGGCGTCAACGCGCATCGTCCCGAGACCGACATCGAGGTCGACGTGCTGAAGATCGACAATGCCGAGGTCAGGGCCCGGCAATTGTCGAAGCTGCAAAGGCTGAAAGGCACGCGCGATGTCGCCGCCGTCGAAAGCGCGCTCGATGCGCTGACCCGTGCCGCGCAAGGCAATGAAAACCTGCTGGAGTTCGCCATCCGCGCCGCGCGCGCCAATGCCACGGTCGGCGAGATTTCGATGGCGCTGGAGAAAGCCTTTGGCCGCCATGTCGCCACGGTGCAGACCATTTCCGGCGTCTATCGCAAGGCCCTCGGCGGCAATGCCGTGGTCGACGGACTGCAGGGCAAACTTGAAGCCTTCGAGAAGAAATCCGGCGGCAGGCCGCGCATTCTCGTTGCCAAGATGGGACAGGACGGCCACGACCGTGGCCAGAAGGTCATCGCCACGGCCTTCGCCGATCTCGGCTTCGACGTCACTGTTGGAGCGATGTTCCAGACACCCGATGAGATCGCCAGGCTCGCCGTCGCACAGGACGTCCATATCGTCGGCGCCTCGTCACTGGCGGCGGGACATCTGACGCTGATCCCCGAACTGCGCGACGCGCTGAAGAAGCTCGGCCGAGGCGATATGCTGATCGTCGCCGGTGGCGTCATCCCGCCGCAGGACTATGACGCCGTGCTGCAGGCGGGGGCGGCGGAGATCTTTCCGCCGGGCACAGTCATTCCAGAGGCAGCGGATCGTTTGTTGGACCGGCTGCTGGCTTAGGCCTGTTATAATATCTGTTGCAACTTCTCGTTGGTCGAGTTATAATCGACGTTGCAACAGGATATCCGTCATGAACACGACCATACGCAAGATCGGCAATTCCGAGGGCGTGATCCTACCGAAGGAGCTGCTCGACCGTTTGAACATGAAGGCAGGCGACAGCATCGTCATCGTTCAGGAAGGCGAAGAGCTTCGTTTGCGTCGCACCGAAGACAGCGCCGAGGAGTTCGAGCGCAAGATGAAGATCGCACGCGAGCGGATGAAAAAGTACGAGGTTGCCTACCGCGCGCTCGCGAAATGACCGAACATCATTCGAGGGAGTTCGTGGAGTCGCTTCACGCCGAGCAGTTGCGCCTGCACGGCGGGGCGGTAGGTATACGAGATGAGGGCATGCTGGAGTCGGCGCTCTCCCGTCCACAGCAGCGAGAGATCTATGGCGATCCGGATTTGTGCGAACTGGCGGCGGCATATCTGTTCGGCATCGCCAAGAACCACCCCTTCGTTGACGGCAACAAGCGTACTGCCTTTGCCGCGGCCGATCTGTTTCTTTATTTCAACGGATTAAGCGTCGAGGCCGACCAGCAGGACGTGATTCAACTGGTCTTGATGGTTGCCGCTGGCGAGATCGATGAAACTGGAGCCGCAGCCTTCTTCCGCGACCATGTCGTCAAGCTCGAGGATTAGCTCTCGGAGAGCTTGACGATTTCCCATTCCTTGCCGTTGACGCTGGCCAAGTCGCCGACCTTCTTGCCGAACAGGGCCACGGCCATCGGCGAAACATGCGAAATGCTACCCTTGGTCGGATCAGCCTCGTCCTCGCCGACGATTTTCCAGTGCACCTTCCTGCCGTCATCGCCCTCGAGCGTGACGCCCATGCCGAAGCGTACCAGGTCGCTGCCCGGCTCCGGTACGGAGAGTTCGGCGCTTTCGCGTCGGGCGGTCCAGTAGCGCAGGTCGCGTGACACGACCGCGATGCGCTCGCGGTCTGCTTTCCGCTCGGCCTTCGCCAGGAGATCGCGCAGATCGGCGAGATTTTCCTCGATCTGCGCCAGACCGTGCTCCGTCACCAGATTGCGGTGCTGGCTGACCGGTCGCTCACCGACACCGGCGATGGCGTTTTCGCTGTCTTCCTCGCGGGTAAAAGCTCTGCTCATTCCGTGAACTTAGGCGCGGAAAGGCTGCTCGACAAGCCATTGTCTCCGGTCTTGAGAGGAGGCAGACCGTCTGGCACGATTCCTGCGACGCCAAGGTTGAACGCCAGGACACTGTGCCGATGTTGAACAGACGAACGCTGCTGACCGGAACCGCCGGCTTTGCCGTCATGGGCCTCTCGCTCGGCAAGGCGGCGGCGGCGAGCCTGACCGGCATCGAGAAAGCCTCGATGCGCGGCTCGATCAATGCCACGGAACTCGGCGTGCAGCCCGGCACCTTCGACGATCAGAGCAAGGCCTTCGCCAAACTGCTGCGCGATGCCAACGACCGCGACATGGCAGTGTTCCTGCCTCCGGGCACCTATGTGGTGTCCAACCTCTCGCTGCCCGCCCGCGTGCGTCTTTTCGGCGTGCCGGGCGCAACGCGGATCGTCTATGGCGGCGACAGCCACCTGTTCATGGCCGAACAGGCCGACCATGTCGAACTCAGCGGGCTGGTCTTCGACGGCGCAAACCACTCGATGGGCGATTATGCGCAAGGATTGCTCGATCTGCGCCGGGTCGCGCACCTCGTCGTCGACAATTGCCAGATCACCGGCAGCGGCAAGAACGGACTGGCGCTGGAACACGCTTCGGGCCGGGTCGAGCGCTCGGAGATATCGGGGGCTGCCGATGCCGGCATCTATTCGGTCGAGGCCAGCGGGCTGGCCATCACAGGCAACACCGTCTCCGACTGCGCCAATGGCGGCATCCTCGTGCACCGCTGGCAGGCGGCGGAAGACGGCACCATGGTCACCGGTAACCGCGTCGAACGGATCCAGGCGCGCAGCGGCGGAACGGGACAGAACGGCAATGGCATTAACGCCTTTCGCGCCGGCAATGTCGTCATTTCGGGCAACATCGTCTCGGACTGCGCCTTCTCGGCGATCCGCGCCAACAGCGCCAGCAATCTGCAAATATCGGGCAACACCTGCTCGCGTTCGGGTGAAACGGCGGTCTACTCCGAATTCTCGTTCGAAGGCGCCATCATCAGCAACAACATTGTCGACGGCGCCGCCAACGGCATCTCGATCGTCAATTTCAACGAAGGCGGCCGCATGGGCGTCTGCTCGGGCAACATCGTGCGCAATCTGTCGACCAGCGGCCCCTACCCTGCCGACTCGCCGGGGTTTGGCGTCGGCATCGGTGTCGAAGCCGACACGACCGTTTCCAACAACGTCATCGAGGACGCACCGCTCTACGGCATGCAGATCGGCTGGGGGCCGTATCTGCGCGATGTCGTGGCCACCGGCAACATCATCCGCAAGGCTGGAACCGGCATCGTCGTGTCCGTCGTCGAGGGCGCCGGCACGGCCGTCATATCCGATAACATCATAGACGGCGCCCTGAACGGCGCTATTGTCGGCCAGCGCTGGGCCGAGCCGGCGACAGGCGATCTCGCCTCGTCAAACGATACCGGCTATGCGCATCTGACCGTCGAGCGCAATCACGTCAGTTGAGGGCCGCGGTGGGCCTGAGCCCCCCGACCTTGGCACCGTTCCGGTTTTCGATGGGCGCGCTTGCCAGTTCGCTCAGCTTTGACGCCAGGGCCTCGTCGGCGCGCAACAATTTGGCAAGAACGGCGGCAACCATGGCTCCGCCGGCGCGGCCGGCGCCATCATCGCATTTCAGCGCGATGCCGAGGCCAAGTTCCGGAATTGCAGCACAGTGGACGCCTTCTGCGCCGCCTTTCGTGAAAATCCGCCCTGGTGCGGCCTCCATCAGCGCGACGTCTTCGCGGCCGGTGCCGGCAACGAAGAAGGGCTCGGCCATGCAGGCGGCCAGCAGCCGCTTTGCGGCCTTGGCTCTCTCGGGGCCAAAACCATTTGTCGTGGCCATGCGGGCAAAGCCGAGCGCGAAGCTCCTGAGCGGCACCGCATAGGTCGGGATCGAGCAGCCATCGGTGGCCCGCTCGTCTGCGCCATGGACAGCGCCCGTCACCGCCTGCATGGCGTCGCGCACCATCTCCTGCAGGCCGTGCTCCGGCTTGACATAGCCGCGGTGCGCAATGCCGGCGTGGACGCAGGTGCAGAGGAAGCCGGAATGCTTGCCGGAGCAATTGTTGTGCAATGCATTCGGCGAACCGCCGGCGCGGGCGAGCGCAATCTCGGCGTCATGATTGGACGGCCAATGCGTACCGCATTCGAGTGCTGATCCCTCCAGCCCGGCCTTGGCCAGCATGGACCGCGCCAGTTCGACATGTGCCGGCTCGCCCGAGTGGGACGCACAGGCAAGCGCCAGTTCGCGGTTGCCGAAACCATAGGCATCCGCCGCCCCGCTTTCGACCAGCGGCAATGCCTGGATCGCCTTGACCGCCGAGCGCGGGAACACCGGCTTGGCGGTATCGCCGATCTCCCAGACCGGCTTGCCATCGGCACCGAAGACCGCGACCGCACCACGATGCGCACTCTCGACGATCGCGCCGCGCAAGACTTCGATCAGAACCGGATTTGTCATAGCTACCCCGTAAAAATACGGGCTGCTTCTACCTGATCCGGTCCAATATGGAAACGTAGTTGGCGACCGCCGCACCGCCCATATTGAAGATACCGCCGAGTTTTGCGCCCGGCACCTGGATGCCGCCGGCTTCGCCGACAAGTTGCATGGCGGTCAAGACATGCATCGACACGCCCGTGGCGCCGATCGGATGGCCCTTGGCCTTGAGCCCGCCGGACGGATTGACCGGCAGGCGGCCATCCTTGGCCGTTGTACCGTCCAGCGCCAGCCTGGCGCCCTCGCCCGGCTTGGCCAGGCCCATCGCCTCATATTCGATCAGTTCGGCAATGGTGAAGCAGTCATGCGTTTCGACGAAGGAGAGATCGTCGAGTGTCACGCCGGCGTTCTTAAGCGCTCGGGTCCAGGCCTGCTCGCAGCCTTCGAAGGTCAGGATGTCGCGCTTCGACATCGGCAGGAAATCCTGCACATGTTCGTTGGCGCGGAAGGCAACGGCACGCCGCATCCTCAGCGCCGTCGCGGTGTCGGCGAGGATAAGGGCAGCGGCACCGTCGGAGACCAGCGAGCAATCGGTGCGCTTCAGGGGACCGGCAACGAACGGGTTCTTCTCGCTCTCCTGGCGGCAGAACTCGTAGCCGAAATCCTTGCGCATCTGCGCATAGGGGTTGTCGACGCCATTCTTGTGGTTCTTGGCGGCGATCATGGCGAGCGCGTCCGACTGGTCGCCATAGCGCTGGAAATAGGCCTGCGCGATCTTGCCGAAGACGCCGGCGAAACCCGCAGGCGTGTCGCCATCCTCGGGCAGATAGGACGCCTTGAGCAGGTTCTTGCCGATCTCTGGCCCCGGCGTGGTCGTCATCTGCTCGGCGCCGACCACCAGCACGATGCGGGCGGCATTGGCGTCAATGGCGCGGATGCCTTGCCGGACCGCCGCCGATCCCGTGGCACAAGCGTTTTCGACGCGCGTCGCCGGCTTGAAGCGCAGCCGGTCGTCGGCCTGAAGCACCAGGCTGGCGGTGAAATCCTGCGCCGAAAAGCCGGCGTTGAAGTGGCCGAGCACGATCTCGTCGACCTCGTCGGGACCGATGCCGGCATGGTCCAGCGCGTCCGTTGCCACCTTGACGATCAGGTTTTCGAGCGTTTCGCCCTCGAGCTTGCCGAAGCGCGAATGCGCCCAGCCAACGATACATGCGGTCATGGCGGTCTCCATCCTTGGCGCCAGCCTAGCATGTGGGCTCACGGCGCACGTCGCATTTATTGTTCAAATGTAAACAATCTTGTCCGCGTCGTGAAGGGCTGGAACCAGACAATCGCTTGGTACAGACGAAGCCAGTGCCAATTTTTTTGTTGATTGACCCGTCAATAAAAAATAATCCTGCTTCAAAGGACGTAGTGAGATGCCGAAGGTCGGAATGGAGCCATTGCGCCGCAAGGCGCTCATCGACGCGGCGATCTCGGCGATCGGCGAGCGCGGTTCGCTCAACGTGACCATGTCCGAGATCGCCGGACGCGCTGGTGTATCCTCCGCGCTTGCCCATCACTATTTCGGCGCCAAGGACGAGCTTCTGCTGGCGACAATGCGGCACATCCTGGCCGAACTGACCACCGACATGCGGCGCGCCCTTCAATCGGCTGCCACCCCGCGCCAACGCGTTTCGGCCGTGGTTGCCGTCAACTTTTCCGACATCCAGTTCCAACCGGAAACCATCGCCGCCTGGCTCGCCTTCTATGTCGAGGCGCAGAAATCACCAGCCTTGCGGAGGCTGCTCAGGGTCTACGCACGGCGCTTGCACTCCAACCTGATGAGCGGCCTGACCGGGATCCTGCCCAGAGCCGAAGCCGACCGCGCCGCCGAAGCGACAGCGGCAATGATCGACGGGCTCTACATCAGGCGGGCGCTGAAGGACGGCGTGCCTGATGCCGCGACCGCGATCGCGCTGGTCGAGGACTATCTCGAAACCAAACTCGGCGAGCGGCGCAAACAGTGACAACGAAGCGACCCAATTTCTTGATCGTCATGGTCGATCAGCTCAACGGGACCCTGTTTCCGGATGGGCCGGCCGAATTTCTGCACGTACCGCATCTGAAGGCGTTGGCCGCGCGTTCGGCGCGCTTTGCCAACAACTACACGGCGTCGCCACTCTGCGCGCCGGGCCGTGCCTCGTTCATGAGCGGGCAATTGCCGTCGCGCACCGGCGTCTACGACAATGCCGCCGAATTCGCCTCATCGATCCCGACCTTCGCCCATCATCTGCGCGCCGCCGGCTACCACACCTGCCTGTCGGGCAAGATGCATTTCGTCGGACCGGATCAGCTGCACGGTTTCGAGGAGCGGCTGACCACCGACATCTACCCGGCGGATTTCGGCTGGACGCCGGACTACCGCAAGCCCGGCGAGCGTATCGACTGGTGGTATCACAATCTGGGCTCGGTGACCGGCGCCGGCATCGCCGAGATCACCAACCAGATGGAGTATGACGACGAGGTCGTGTTCCTGGCCACGCAGAAGCTCTATCAGCTTTCGCGCGAACAGGACGATGCGAACCATCGGCCCTGGTGCCTGACCGTCTCGCTGTCGCACCCGCACGATCCCTATGTCGCGCGTAAGCAGTATTGGGACCTCTACGAGCATTGCCAGGCGCTGGACCCGGAAACCGGGTTCATCGCGCGTGACGAGCAGGATGCGCATTCCCGGCGGCTTTACCACGCCAGCGACTATCCCTCTTTCGAGATCACGCCAGAGCAGGTGCGTCGTTCGCGGCGCGGCTATTTCGCCAACATCTCCTATGTCGACGACAAGCTCGGCGAGCTTCTGGACGTTCTCGAGCGCACCCGCATGGCCGACGACACAATCATCCTGTTCTGCTCGGACCATGGCGACATGCTCGGCGAGCGCGGCCTGTGGTTCAAGATGAGCTTCTTCGAGGGTTCGGCGCGGGTGCCGCTGATGATTGCCGGCAAAGGCGTTCGCGCCGGGCTGATCGAGACGCCGGTCTCCAATCTCGATGTGGCGCCGACGCTTTGCGACCTCGCCGGCATCGACATCGCTGCGATCGCACCGTGGACCGACGGCCAGTCGCTGCTGCCGCTCACCGAGGGCACCGAGCGCGCCGCGCCGGTGCTGATGGAGTATGCCGCCGAAGGCTCCAACGCGCCTTTGGTGGCGATCCGCGAGGGCAGATACAAATTCGTCCATTGCGAGCTCGATCCGCCGCAACTGTTCGATCTCGAAGCCGATCCGCTCGAGCGGGACAATCTGGCCGACGATCCCGCCAATGCGGGCCTGGTGGCGGCATTCATGGACAAGGTCCAGGCGCGCTGGGACATGGCCGGCTTCGACGCCGCCGTGCGCGAAAGCCAGGCGCGCCGCTGGGTCGTCTATCCGGCGCTGCGCAACGGCGCCTACTACCCCTGGGATTTCCAGCCCCTGCAAAAAGCGTCCGAGCGATACATGCGCAATCACATGAACCTCGACAATCTCGAAGAGAGCAAAAGGTATCCGCGAGGCGAATGATGTCAGACCTTCTCGTCCCCTCCCTTGACCACCTCAAGCAGGCCTATGCCGTCACATCCAGGGCGACACAGATCACGCCGCTGCTGGAATCGACAGCACTGGCCAGGGAGACGGGTGCGGCCCGCGTCTTTATCAAGCCGGAATCGCTGCAATGGGCAGGCTCGTTCAAGGTGCGCGGCGCCTATTGGCGGCTGAAGCAGCTTTCGCCCGAAGAGGCGAAGAAAGGCGTCGTCGCCTATTCCTCCGGCAATTTCGCGCAAGGGCTGGCGGCCGCCGGCCAGGCGCTCGGCATTCCCGTCACCATCGTCATGCCGATCGATGCACCGGCCGCCAAGCGCGACGCAACGGCGGGTTATGGCGCCCGCGTCGTGCTGACCGACCATGGCGAGCGGGCGCGTGAAGAAGTCGCCGCCGCCAAGGCACGCGAGATCGCCGAGACAGAGGGGCTGGCGCTGCTGCATCCTTTTGACGATCCGGAGATCGTCGCCGGCCAGGCCGGCGCCGGCCTCGAAGCGCTCGACCAGCTTGAGGCCAAGGGTGCCAGCGCCGACCTCTTGTTCTGCTCGGTCGGTGGCGGTGGGCTGATCGGTGGCGTCTCGCTCGCCTTCCACTATCTGTCGCCCGCCACTGAGATCATCGGCGTCGAGCCGGAAGGTTTCAACGGTATGGGCTCGTCGCTGGCGCATGGCGCTATCGAGACGATGCCGATCGGGCCGAAGTCGATCTGCGACGGGCTGATGTCGCGCCGGCCGGGCGACGCGCCGTTTGCCGCGGTCAAGACCGCCGGCGTTCGCGGCATCACCGTCGATGATCAATCGGTGCGCAGCGCCATGCGGATCGCCTTCGAGCGCATGAAGCTGGTGCTCGAACCATCGGGGGCGGCGTCGCTGGCAGCACTCCTCGGCGGCAAGGTGGATGTGAAGGGCAAGACCGTCCTTGTTGTGGCTACCGGCGGCAATGTCTCGCTCGCCGATTTCATGGCGCATATGAACCATGCTTGAAGCGGATTTCGTCATCATCGGCTCCGGCTCGGCCGGCTCGGCCATGGCCTATCGGCTGTCTGAGGACGGCAAGCATTCGGTCATCGTCATCGAATTCGGCGGCAGCGATATCGGGCCGCTGATCCAGATGCCGTCGGCCCTGTCGATCCCGCTCAACATGAGCCTTTACGACTGGGGCTTTGCCAGCGAGCCGGAACCGCATCTCGGCGGGCGCGTGCTGGCGACGCCGCGCGGCAAGGTCATCGGCGGCTCGTCCTCGATCAACGGCATGGTCTATGTGCGCGGCCACGCCCGCGACTTCGACCATTGGGCCGAAGAGGGTGCGGCTGGTTGGGGCTTCGCCGACGTGCTCCCCTATTTCAAGCGCATGGAAGACTCCGACGGTGGCGAGGATGGCTGGCGGGGCAAAAGTGGTCCGTTGCATGTACAACGCGGCTCGCGGCGCAATCCGCTCTACGGCGCCTTTGTCGAGGCCGGCCGGCAGGCCGGGTTCGAACTGACCGACGACTACAACGGTTCCAAGCAGGAAGGATTTGGGCCGATGGAGCAGACCATAAGCGGCGGCCGCCGCTGGTCGGCGGCATCAGCCTATCTGAAGCCGGCGCTGAAGAGCAAAAACGTGAGTCTGGTCAAGGGCTTTGCGCGGCGGGTGATCATCGAGAATCAACGCGCCGTCGGCGTCGAGATCGAAGCTCACAAACAGATTCAGGTCGTTAAGGCGCGACGTGAGGTGATCGTCGCCGCATCGTCGATCAATTCACCCAAGATCCTGATGCTGTCCGGCATCGGCCCGGCCGAGCATTTGCGCGAAAACGGCATTGCGGTGGTGGCCGACCGACCCGGCGTCGGGCGCAATTTGCAGGACCATATGGAGCTCTACATCCAGCAGGAATCACTACTGCCGATCACGCTCAATTCAGTGCTGAACCCGTTCTCGAAAGCACTCATCGGCGCGCAGTGGCTGTTCTTCAAGACCGGCCTCGGCGCCACCAACCATTTCGAAGCGGCGGCCTTCGTGCGCTCACGTGCAGGTGTCGACTACCCCGACATCCAGTACCATTTCATCCCCGCCGCAGTCCGCTATGACGGCAAGGCGGCGGCCAAGTCGCATGGCTTCCAGGCGCATGTCGGGCCGATGCGATCGAAGTCACGCGGCTCGGTGACGCTGCGCTCGCCGGACCCGAAATCGCAGCCGGTGATCCGCTTCAACTACATGTCGCATCCAGACGACTGGACGGAGTTCCGCCACTGCATCCGGCTGACGCGCGAGATCTTCGGCCAGTCGGCGTTCGATCCCTATCGGGGCAAGGAAATCTCGCCGGGCAGCCAGGTGCAGTCGGACGACGACCTCGATATCTTCATTCGCGACCACGCCGAGAGCGCTTACCATCCTTGCGGCACCTGCAAGATGGGCCGCGCCGACGACATGATGAGCGTCGTCGATCCGGAATGCCGGGTCATCGGCGTCGAAGGCTTGCGGGTAGCGGATTCCTCGATCTTCCCGCGCGTCACCAACGGCAATCTCAACGCGCCATCGATCATGACCGGCGAGAAGGCATCCGACCATATCCTTGGCCGCACGCCGCTGGCGCCGTCCAACCAGGAACCATGGATCAATCCGCGCTGGCAGGCGTCGGACAGATAGAGCATGATCCGGCGAACGTTCCGCCAAAAGCGAAGACGATTTGGAGACCTCCCATGCGCGCCCAGCCCACGGCATCGCACTATGTCAATGGACGCTACATCGAGGACGACGGCGGCGCGCCGCTGCCGGTCATCTATCCGGCAACCGGTGAGACCATCGCCATGCTGCGCTCGGCGACGCCGAACGTACTGGAACTCGCCGTCGAGGCAGCACGCGCTGCGCAGCCCGCCTGGGCGCGGCTGAAGCCGGTAGAGCGTGGGCGCATCCTGCGCCGCGCCGCCGACATATTGCGCGCCCGCAATGCCGACCTCGCCCGCATCGAGACGCTGGACACCGGCAAGGCGATCCAGGAAACGCTGGTGGCGGACGCCCCGTCGGCGGCGGATTGCCTTGAATACTTCGGCGGTGCGGTTGCCGCCTACAATGGCGAGTCGGTCGATCTCGGCGGGCCCTTCGCCTACACAAGGCGCGAAGCGCTCGGCGTCTGTGTCGGCATCGGTGCCTGGAACTATCCGATCCAGATCGCCGGCTGGAAATCAGCACCCGCGCTCGCCATGGGCAACGCCATGGTGTTCAAGCCGTCGGAAAACACACCGCTGTCAGCACTGGCGCTGGCCGAGATCTACAGCGAGGCCGGCCTGCCCGATGGGCTGTTCAATGTGGTGCAGGGCTATGGCGATGTCGGCGCCGGGCTTGTCGGCCACGATGTCGTCGCCAAGGTCTCGGTGACGGGCTCCGTCCCGACCGGCCGCAAGGTGCTGTCGCTCGCTGGCTCGAAAATGAAGCACGCGACGATGGAGCTCGGCGGCAAGTCGCCGCTGATCGTCTTCGACGATGCCGACATCGAGAACGCCATCGGCGGCGCCATGCTCGGCAATTTCTATTCGACCGGCCAGATCTGCTCCAACGGCACGCGGGTCTTCGTGCAGAGCGGCATCCACGACCGCTTTGTCGACCGTCTGATAGAGCGGACCAAGAAAATCCGCATCGGCGATCCGCTCGATCCCGAAACCCAGATGGGCCCGCTGGTCTCCAAGGCGCAGCACGACAAGGTGGTCGGATATATCGGGATCGGCAAGCAGGATGGCGCCGTCCTCGCCTGCGGCGGCAACGTGCCTTCACTGCAGGGTTTTCAGGGCGGGTTCTTCGTCGAGCCGACGGTGTTCACCGGCGTCACCGATGGCATGCGCATCGCCCGTGAAGAAATTTTCGGGCCAGTGATGAGCGTGTTGAAATTCGACGGCGAGGACGAGGTGATCGACCGCGCCAACGACACCGAATTCGGTCTCGCCGCCGGCGTCTTCACGCGCGACCTGCCGCGCGCCCACCGCGTCATTGCCGAGCTGCAGGCCGGCACCTGCTGGATCAACGCCTACAATCTGACTCCCGTGGAAATCCCGTTCGGCGGCTTCAAGCAGTCAGGCATCGGACGTGAGAATTCGCTGGCAGCGCTGGCGCTGTATTCGCAGCTGAAGTCGATCTACGTCGAGACTGGCAACGTGGCGAGCCCATATTGACCCAGCCCTACGCCTTCGGGTCCGCCGTGCTGTCCAGATACTGGGTCAGCGCGCAGACCAGATGATAAAAAATGCTGGCCGGCACATCCGTCGCCAGCGAGCGGCCGCGCTCGTCGATGCGGTCGATCCACAGGCCGAGCGGCGCCGGGTCGATGTGCCAGCGGAACAACCGGCCGACGCGTGCCTCGATCTCCGGCTTGAGGTCAGGGCCACCCGAACCGTCCAGCGCGATCGCCGCCTTCACCGCTTCAGCCTGCGGCCAGCTGCGTGATATTAGGTCGAGCGGCAGGCCCTGCCGCGAGACGGCGCCATAGGCAAGGCCGGTGGCGCGGTTGAGGCCATTGGCGATGGCCGAGGCGTAGAGTTTCCTGGCAAAGCCGCTCAACTCGGCCTGGCCGCTGCGCCCGGCGAAATCGACCAGCAGTGAGGCCCATTCGAAATGATGGCCGGGCTCGGTCCATGAGCCTTTCTCGCCGGCGGAGGGTTTCCATTCGGCATCGAAATACTCGCCAAGCGTCCAGCTTTCCGGATCGAAGAAATGACTGCGGAAGAGGTCGATGATGCGCGCCGCGCGGCGCAGATGGGCGCGCTCGCCTGTCGCCTGATGCCAGGCCATGAAAGCTTCGAGCAGGTGCATGTGCGGGTTGGAGCGGCGCTCGCCTTTGCCGTCCGATGTCTCGAGGAAGCCGGTCATGCGGCTGTCTTCGAGATGCGCATCAAGAAAGGCGAGGGTTTCCTCGCCGAGCCGCAAGGCGTCGGGATTGCCCGACATATGCGCATGCGCCAGTGCCAGGAGTACGCAGGAATGATCGTAGGCATCCTCGGTGGCGTCGGCGACCGAACCGTCGACATTCAGCGTGCGAACCCAGCCACCCCTGTCGGTGCGGCCCTTCCCGGCCATGAAGGCGATGCCGTGGCTGATCAATCGGTCGGCCGGACCGTCCCAGCCGCGCGCCCGGGCGACGGCGAAGGCATAGACCTGCCTTGCCATGGTGCGCATGCGCTTGGGCTTCATCAGCGGTGAGGCGTCCAGGCCGAGCGCCTCATGAAAACCACCATGGCGTTCGTCGACGCCTGATGTCGACCACAGCGGCAAGGTCTCCTGAAACAGCCAGTGGTGCACGCGCCGGCGCCAGGCGCCGCTTTCGATGACGCGGTCTTGCGCGGGCGTGAACCTGGTTTCCAGCCGGCCTGATTTTTCGAGTTGCTCGACGATCTTCTTGACGTGCTGGCTGCGGCTGACCGGGGCGACGAAGGTGGCGTCCGATGTCGAGACGATGGCGACGTCCTTCATGCCGATCGCCGACAGCAGGCGGCCGTCACTGCGGATGTAGGAATTTTCGCAATCGATGGCGACGACATCGCCAATGATGACATTGCCCTGGTCGTCGGCGGGGCCGACATCGAGCAGTGACTGCCACGAGCCGAGATCGTTCCAGCGGAAGCCGGCCGGCACCATGGCGATGTCTCTTGCCCGCTCCATGATGGCGTAGTCGATCGAGTTCGACGGAATGGCGGCGTAGAGTTCAAGCGGCATGTAGAGGCCGGACAGGTCCGATGTCGCTGCCTTGTAGGCTGCTTCGGTGGCCTGCCAGATATCAGGCTGGAACGCCATAAAGGCGTCCCGCATGGCGCCGGCGCGAAACAGGAAGATGCCGGTGTTCCAGTAGAAAGTTCCGGCCTTGAGATAAGTTTGCGCGGTCGCAAGATCCGGCTTTTCGACGAAGCGCGACACGTCGAAGGTGCCGCCGCTTTCGGTCGCGACCTCGATATAGCCGTAGCCGGTCTCGGGCTGTGTCGGCTTGATGCCGAACACCACCAGCCTGCCCTCGCGTGCTGCCTCGGTGCCGGCTTCTACGCTCTGCCAGAATTGGCGCGGGGTCGATATCTCATGGTCCGACGGCACCACCAGCACCAGGCTGTCGCCGAACTCGGACAGTGTGCGCAGCGTCGCCAGCGCGACGGCGGCGGCTGTGTTGCGCCCCGTCGGCTCGAACAGCGGACCGCCGCCCGCGAGGTCAAGACCAGCAAGATCGGCGTGGACACGATCGGCATGGCGCTCCGCGGCGATCAGGAAGATCGGCGTTTCGCCTTCCGGTCGGGCCGTCAGCCGGCGCAAGGTCTTGGCCAGCATCGAGCCGTCGCCTGACAGATCGTGGAACTGCTTGGGATTGTCCTCGCGCGACAGCGGCCACAACCGCGAGCCGACGCCACCGCTTATGACAAAACTGACAATCCGCTCGGTCATTCGATTACCATTTCAAAACGTCTGATTGTAGGCACCCACCTCGGGGCTGCGGCGCAGCACGGCGTCGACGGCGTCGAACATCTGCCGGCGACGCTGCGACGATACCGGGCTTTCGACAACCACCACGAGCTCCGGCTTGTTCGACGAGGCGCGCACCAGCCCCCAGGTGCCGTCCTCGGCGACGACACGCACGCCATTGACGGTGATGAGATCTGCAATCTTCTGGCCGGCGAAAACCCTTCCATCCCGCTTCATGGCCTGAAAGTCGGCAACCACCCGCTCGACCACGCCATACTTCACATCGTCCGCGCAGTGCGGCGACATGGTTGGCGTGCCGAAGGTCAGCGGCAGCGCGCGGTAGAGATCGGCCATCGAACTGCCGGGGCTGCGATCCAGCATCTGGCAGATGGCGATGGCGGTGACCAGACCGTCGTCGTAACCGCGGCCGATCGGCGGGTTGAAGAAGAAATGGCCCGACTTTTCGAAACCGGCGACCGCGCCAAGCTCGGCGACGCGGCGCTTGATGTAGGAGTGGCCGGTCTTCCAGTAATCGGTGGCGGCGCCGTTGGCACGCAGCACGCTGTCTGTGTTGAACAGGCCGGTCGACTTGACGTCGACAACGAAAGTCGAGCCCGGATGCTGGCTGGAAATATCCCGCGCCAGCATGACCCCGACCTTGTCGGCAAAAATCTCGTTGCCTTCATTGTCGACGACGCCGCAGCGGTCGCCGTCGCCATCGAAGCCGAGCCCGACATCGGCGCCTGACACCAGCACCTTGTCCCTGATGGCATGCAGCATCTGCATGTCCTCAGGATTGGGATTGTAACGCGGGAAGGTATGATCGAGTTCGACATCGAGCGGGATGACCTCGCAGCCGATGCGTTCCAGCGCTTGCGGGGCAAAGGCGCCGGCGGTCCCGTTGCCGCATGCGACCACCACTTTCAGCTTTCGCGTGATGCGCTTGTCGCGGGTCAGATCGTCGAGATAGGTCGCGCGAAAATCACGGACGAAATCATAAGAGCCGCCGCCAGTGAGGTCGAAATCGCCGGCCAGTACGATCGCCTTCAGCGCGCTCATCTCTTCGGGGCCGAAGGTCAGCGGCCGGGCCGCGCCCATTTTGACACCGGTCCAACCATTCTCGTTGTGCGAGGCCGTGACCATGGCAACGGAAGCGGTATCGAGCGCGAACTGAGCGAAATAGGCCATCGGCGACAACGCCAGGCCGATATCCCTCACGCGAGCGCCCGCCGCCATCAGTCCGGACACCAGCGCCAGCTTGATCGACAGCGAATAGGAGCGGAAATCATGCCCGGTGACGACATCCGGACCGGCGCCGAGACGGCGAATCAGCGTGCCAAGCCCCATGCCGAGCGCCTGGACGCCGATCAGGTTGAGCTCCGGCAGTTGCGCGGAGCCGGGATGGCCGAACCACCAGCGCGCGTCATATTCGCGAAAGCCGGACGCCTTGATCAGCGCTTCGGTTTCGAATTCGAAACTGTTGGGCCGGGCGTCGCCAACGATTTTTGGGGACAAGACAGCAGAACTCCAGGCGGCAGAAAATACGATCTATCGAGGGCTGCGGCTTAGCACACAAGGCTTTAAGCCACGTTTATCCCGGAGCGAAATCCGGGCTTGGCGGAAATGCCCTGAGAAAGCGGACGAAATGCGACAGAAGCGCTGCCATTGCCGCTTGCAGGAACGAAGTGTGGCGGCTATAAGCCCGCGGTCTGGTCACGGAGTGTAGCGCAGCCTGGTAGCGCACCTCGTTCGGGACGAGGGGGTCGCAGGTTCAAATCCTGCCACTCCGACCAGAAAAAACAAAGTGTTAGCGCATCCCGACTTTGGCGCTCAAACTGATATCCCGCCTGAAAATAGAGCGAGATGGCTCGCTCCTCGGTGAGACAGGCTGAGAGTCTTGTCCTTCGTCGTCGGTACGGCGCGCCGGTGGGCCTCTCGAAGATGCCGACGACGTCGGTGGCTACAGGTTTGTCGGTCACTGCGAGTGAATTTTCATGAGCCGCGCGGCATTCAACAATGCCGCGCCGTCTGTCTCGATCCTGTCGACAAGTTCGCAAGCCTGATCCGCGGTGATGCCTGTTTCACTGGATAGGAACCAGATGCGAAAGCTCTTTTCCTCGGATGGCACAGAGGCAATGCCATCCCTGCCATCGTGTCGATCTTCGGCCGACCGTCCGCGGCGCTTTCGCAGTGTCCGCTTCGGCTGACCATGTTCCGACAAAGGGTCGACGAACATCGCTCGCATCGCCCTTAGCGAAGGCCGAAAAAGCTCAAGATCGCTAGGACGATGACCACCGCTCCGACGAGCCAAATGATGTTGTTCATAATCTCTCTCCTGTTGCCTGGGGGAAGCCCGCGCCTCTGGCGGAGACGCGGGCCGACCAGCCTTTGCCGGCTGATCTGCAGCAGACGACAAACCGTGCCGGCTGTGAGAAATAGAACCATTAGGCTCGCCTAATGTTCCATCGTTTGGCCAGGTCGAGCGAAGGGTCCGGTGAATTGCAGCAACAGAATGCCGGTCAGGCTCGGAGGCATCATGCGCAAATTGGTTCTCACAACAGCCGTTGCGCTGGCCTGCCTCCCGCGCGCCCTCCCAGGCGGGCGACGAGGGGTCAAGCGAAATAGTGGCGGCGGCTGCGCAGTTCTCCGGAAAGACCAACTGTCGCGAAGGTGATGTCGCTACCATCTCCGGCATGCGCAGCAAGGAACTGCCGGAGGCAGTGGCCAGATATTGCGATTTTTGGGGACAGATCGTTGTGCTGCCTGACGTGGGCGAGACTGATGCGGCGAGGCAGATCGTTCTTTGCAAGTGTCATCAGCGAGAGGCGAGGCGATCGCCCGTTCTTCGACTTGCCGCAAGTGTTCGGGCTGGTCGTTGGAAGGCCGGAACCAAAGTGATCAGAGGCAGTTATCCAACGAAGGGCTAATTAAGGAAATGGAGAAACTGCAATGAAAACAATGATCATGTGCGCGTTGGCGCTTTCCATGGGATTGCCCGTTATGGCTTCGGCAGCCGAGGCCGATGTGGTTATCAGAACCCACCATCGACACCAAAACAGCGTCAAGATCATCAACGAAGATGGCCAGCGCTTGCACCATCGCCGCCACGGCGAGGTTGCGTTCTATGACCATGGGCGCCGGCATCATCGTCGAGACACCGTCGTCGTGACAGGCTCCGTCTCCACTCACCGCCACCACCGCCCGGTGGTGATCGAAAACGACGGCTACTGATCCCCCGACCCACGGCCCGGCTCTTGGGAGTCGGGTCGTTTTTCCTTGACGCGCCCAGCCGACAAATTTTGGACCTCAGGATCAAATTGAATGCTGGCGTGACCGCAAACCATTTGCCGACGCGCCGTCCGAAAGCTCACAGAATCTGACTCGCCTGAATGCTACGAGCTGCCGCTCGTGAAAGTTGAGGGTTCGCCCGCCACACAGGTACAGCGAGCGAACCCTATCAGCGCAGGAAGGGACATAACAGCGCCGATGTGTAAAACTCGTGGGCGACCTCCGGGATGCTCAGCCAAGAGCTATGCCCATCACTATGAAGGTGATGGCCACGGCGAAGACCGGTGCGAGCAACCAGCGCGCTTGGCCAACACTCCTCTCCATCAGCTTCCTCCCGCAAACGTGCAGCGGACAACGATCGCAAGCAGTGGCCGTTCCGAGCGACGCCCCAGATAAGACCATTGCGTTTTGCGATCGGACTTAGGTCCGGCTCCCTGCCCGACCGAAGCCCGACCTGGGAACCTTTTGCACTTGCCCCAAGTTCGGTTGGTTGGGCGCAAAGACCATCAAAAATGAAACGGATGACCATCATCATGTCGAACATTGAGACTGCAAGATCCCATGCCTTGGGGATGCGCGTCGCTGACCTCAAGGCCAAGATGGAGGAGGCCCAAATTACCGAGGGCGAAATGAAGGCCTTCCACAAGGTCGCTGCCATCATGGGGGACCGCCAGGGCCGAATTGAAAGCGACGACCTGATTGCCGCATCCTTCGTCACCGACACGCTGCCGAACAGCCAAAAGCCTTGAGTGACCATGCCAACAATCAGCAGACTTTTTGATTCCCATGCCCAAGCGGCCCGGGTCGCCGGCGACCTTGTGGCGGCCGGAATTCCTCGGGTACAGATTGCCGTCATCGGACCTTACAATGACGAAGTGGGATCTCTGCGGGCTTCCGCTTTGGGGGCCATCCTTGGCGCTGCCGCTGGCGGGTTGACCTGCCTGAGCGCAGTTGCAGCCGACGGCATCAGTGCTGCGAGCGTATGGGCGACAGCGGTCGCAGGCGCGGTCTGCGGCGGCATTGCTGGCGGCCTGCTTGGAACATTCACCGTGACAGCCGTGAAGACGGATGATCGCAGTAGTGCCGAGGGGATCGTTCTGGTAACGGCTCATGTCGATGAAAATGAGACCGACATCGCCCAGGCAGTGCTCGGCGGTTACGCCCCGACGACAATCGTCGCCGAAGCAGCGTGAGAATTTCCAGGGAATTGAATAAACAGCCCGACAACCGTTGTGGCCGGAGATCACCAAAATGCGCGAAAAGCCCGCCCCGGCGTCAGCCGAGACGGGCTCTCTCCGTTTACCAGTGATTGAATTAAAGCACTCGACGGGTACCAACTTCGAGTGCCCGAGAATGTTCCTGCCTTAGCCGGTAAGGCTGCGCGCAGTGGCAGGGTCCTTCGCAGTCGCAAACTTTGACGAAATGGCCTTCGGCCCTAGATAGTTCGGTGGGTACTATGGGTCGATGAAACGGCGAGCCGGATGCGACATGAATTTGAATTCGACGACAGCCTTGCCACCGGCCCTGATGATTGCACTGTTTCTTGTCGCTGGCTGTTCATCGATCAGCAGAACCGTCGATCCGGCGAAATACGATTCGATGACATGCACCGAGCTCAACAGCGCGCTGGGAGACATTGCCCGTAACATCTCGCAAACCGCAATCACCCGCGGCAAGGTCGTGAACACCAGTGTTCCGCGCTGGCTGCTGGGCGGCTCGCGCGTGAAGACCGCAGTCGCCGGCCGTGAAACGGCCAGGATCGACCGGCTGAAGCAGCAACAAGATGCCATGGTCGCGGTACGGGCAAACAAGTGCCCGCGGTCAACGGACTGAGTGAACAGACCATCTGCGGCTACTGCCTTCCAGTGGCTCAGGCGCTCAGGCGAAACCGCGTGACGTCGATCGCCGCGGCCATCAGCGTCTGAGTGTAGACGTGCTGCGGATTGCTGAAGATCGCCTCGGTCGGCCCCTCCTCAACGATCTTGCCCTGCTTCATGACAATGATGTAGTCGGCCATGGCGCGCACGACCGACAGATCGTGGCTAATGAAGAGGTAGGACAGTTCGTGATCTGCCTGCAGCTTGCGCAGCAGTTCGACGATCTGTTTCTGCACCGAGCGGTCGAGCGCCGAGGTCGGCTCATCCAGCACCACCAGCTTGGGCTTCAGGATCATGGCGCGGGCAATGGCGATGCGCTGTCGCTGGCCGCCGGAGAATTCGTGGGGATAGCGGTTGCGGGCATTGGGATCGAGGCCGACCTCGCGCAGGGCCTCGACCGCACGCAGGTCGCGTTGCTTGCCCGAAAGGTTCGGCTCGTGCACCAGCAGCCCTTCGGTGATGACCTGGCCGACAGTCATGCGCGGCGACAGCGAACCGAACGGATCCTGGAAGACGAGTTGCATCTGGCGCCGCAGCGGCCGCATCGCCTGCCGGTCGGCTTGGGAGATGTCGCGATCGCCAAAACGGATGAGGCCGTCGCTCGGCAACAGCCGCAGCAGGGCGCGGCCGAGGGTCGATTTGCCGGAACCGGATTCACCGACGATGCCGATGGTCTGGTTGCGTTGCAGCCTGATCGAAATGTGGTCGACGGCACGTAGCATCAGCGGCTCACCGGCAAGAAAGCCGCCGCCGATCTTGAACGTCACCTCGACATTCCTGCCTTCGAGCAGCACCGGGGCATTGGCGGGCGGCGGTGCCTTGCTGCCGGTCGGCTCGGCCGCCAGCAGCATTTTCGTATAGGCATGTTGCGGGTTGACGAAGATGGCTTCGGCCTCCCCCTCCTCGACAACCTCGCCCTGACGCATGACATAGACCCGGTCGGCAAAGCGCCGGACGATGCCAAGATCATGGGTGATGAAGACGATCGCCATGCCGAGCTTGCGCTGCAATTCGGCCAAAAGCATCAGGATCTGCGCCTGGATCGTCACGTCGAGCGCCGTCGTCGGCTCGTCGGCGATCAATATGTCGGGGTCGTTGGCGAGCGCCATGGCGATCATGACACGCTGGCGCTGGCCGCCCGACATTTCGTGCGGATAGGATTTCATGCGCCGCTCGGGATCGGGGATATGCACAAGCCGCAGCAGCTTGAGCGCCTCTTCATGCGCTTCGGCTGCATTTAGGCCCCGATGACGGCGGATCGGTTCGATCAGCTGGTTGCCGATCGAATAGAGCGGATCGAGCGAGGTCATCGGCTCCTGGAAGATCATGCTGATCTTGGCGCCGCGGACCTTGTTCAGCTCGGATTTGCTTAAAGTCAGAAGATTGCGGCCGCGATAATCGACACTGCCTGTCGCTTCGCCATTCGATGCCAGCAGGCTCATCGCCGCCATCATCGTCTGGCTCTTGCCGGATCCGGATTCGCCGACCACGGCAACGGTTTCGCCCGCGTTGACGTGGATGTTGATGCCCTTGACCGCCTCGACCGCGCCATCGAGCGTGCGGAAGCGAACACGCAGGTCTTTGACGCTGAGGATCGTTTCGGAAGCAGCCATTTCAGCGATCCCCATTATCGATCTCTCGGGTCGAGCGCGTCGCGCAGGCCATCGCCGACGAAGTTCAGTGCGAACAGCGTCGAGACGAGGAAGAAGGCGGGAAACAGGAGCAGCCAGTTGGCGGTGCCGATGTTCTTGGCGCCGACCGAGATCAGCACGCCCCAACTGGTCATCGGCTCCTGCACGCCGAGCCCGAGGAACGACAGGAAACTCTCCAGGATGATGACTTGCGGCACCAGCAGCGTCATGTAGATCACCACCGGACCAAGCAGGTTGGGGATAACATGGCGCAAGAGAATGCCGCGCTGGCCGACACCCATGGCTTCCGCCGCCTGGACATATTCCTGGCGGCGGATCGACAGTGCCTGGCCGCGCACGATGCGCGCCATGTCGAGCCACAGCACGGCGCCGACCGCCAGGAACATCAGCACGAAGTTGCGGCCGAAGAACACCACCAGCATGATGACGAAGAAGATAAAGGGCAAGGAATAGAGCACGTCGACGATGCGCATCATCACCTCGTCGACCTTGCCGCCGGCAAAGCCAGCCGCGGCGCCATAGACCACCCCGATGACCACCGCCACGACACCGGCGAGCAAGCCGATGGCCAGCGATATGCGCCCGGCCATCAGCGTGCGCGAGAGAAGATCGCGGCCGGTGTTGTCGGTGCCGAACAGGAAATATTGCTGCTCTATCGACGCGCTCATCGTCACTTCGAGGCCGTCGGGCGACTTGCTCTCGATCTTGGTGTCGTCAAAGGCATCGGAGCGGTCGAGATAGCGGATGTTGCGGTCGTCGATCGGCTTGGTCGACTTGACGGTAACGAAGACCTGGTTGCCTTCCTGCCGCCACTCCTTGATGTCGACCCGCATGCGCTTGATCGCTTCGGTGAGCGCCGTCTCGATCATGTCGGCCTTCGGATAGGCCGACATGCTCGGCGGCATGCGCACATAGTCGGCATAGATGGTGGTGTATTGATGCGGCACGAACCAGGGCCCGAACACGCTGACGACACCGATCAGGGCGAGGTAATACAGGCTGAACATGGCGGCGCGATTGGCCTTGAGGCGCGCCCAGGCATCACCCCAGAGCGAACGGCCGATGACGGCGGGAGCCGTGGCTGCGATGTCAGTCATAGCGCACCCTCGGGTCGACGACCGCGTACATGACGTCGACGATCAGGTTGAAGACGATGGTGAAGATGGCGATCACCACCACCGTTCCCATCACCAGCGTGTAGTCGCGGTTGAGCGCGGCATCGACGAAATAGCGGCCGACGCCCGGAATGGAGAAGATGGTCTCGACGATGACCGAGCCGGTCAGCAATGCCGCCGCTGCCGGGCCGGTAAAGGAGACGATCGGCAGGATGGCACCGCGCAACGCGTGCTTGACCACCACCGACCAGTCGGAAAGGCCAAGCGCGCGTGCCGTGCGAATATGGTGAGACCGCAAGGATTCGATCATCGAGCCGCGCATCAGCCGGGCGACGATGGCGATCTGCGGCAGAGCGAGCGTCAGCACCGGGCCGACCTTGTTGATGAAAGCACCATCGCCCCACCCACCGATCGGCAACAGCCTCCAGGTCAGCCCGAACAGGAGCTGGATCACCGGCGCGATGACGAAGGTGGGGATGGTGCTGCCGGCGGTTGCCAGCGCAATTACCGTATAGTCGCCGAGCTTGTTCTGGTTGAGCGCGGCAATGGTGCCGAGCACGGAACCGAGCAGGAGGGCCAGGACCAATGCCGAGGCACCAAGCTGGATTGAAATGGGCAAGCCCTTGGCGAAGAGTTCGGTGACGGTGAAATCCGGCATGTTGTAGCTCGGGCCGAAATTGCCGCGCAGCAGATTGCCGAGATAGTGGACGAATTGCAGCCAGAGCGGATCGTTGAGGCCGAACTGGGCTTCAAGGTTGGCCCTGATCTCGGGACTTAGCCCCCGCTCCTGGTTGAATGGACCGCCTGGTGCGACGCGCATCAGGAAAAACGCCATGGTCACGATGACGAACAGCGTCGGGATGGCGGTCAGAAGCCGCCGTAATACGTATCGCAACATCGGTGCCCCGCTTGATCCAGAGCAACGCCCGTCCAGCTGGACGGTTGCGCTCTAGCCTTCAAATCTTCGCACCGACATGCCGAAAATCGATTCCGGTTCCCGGGCCGATGCGATGGCAAACCAGCGCCGTCGCGCCCTTCGGGCGCGACGGCTTGGCCAGGGAGTTAGTCCTTGCTGACGAAGCGGGACGGATGCACGTCCATCACGTTGTCGACGAAGCCATGCAGCTTCGAGGAAACGATATCGTGGTAGCTGTAGTAGAGAAGCGGGATCTGGCCGACGTCATCGACGAGGATGCGCTCGGCGTCGGCAAGTTCCTTCATGCGCTCTTCGGGCTTGCCGCCGGCGGCGGCCGCCTTGTCCATGGCCGCTTCATAGGCCGGGCTGTTGTAGTCCGAATAGTTGTTGCCGCTGGCCTTGCGCGAGATGCCGAGGAAGGTTTCCGGATCCTTGTAGTCGGCGATCCAGGCGGCACGTGCTAAATCATAGTTGCCCTTCTGCTCGAGGAAGGAGTAGTGGGTCTTGGTGTCGGTGTTGAGCAGCGTGACGTCGACGCCAAGCGGCTTCAGCTGTTCCTGGATGGCGACCGCAGTGTTCTTGTGGTTTTCCGACGTGTTGTAGCGGATCTCCATCTTCAGTGGTTTTTCGGGCGTGTAGCCGAGTTTCTCGAGGATTTTCTTGGCTGCGTCCTCGCGGTCGATCTGCGGCATGTCGGCGTATTTGGCCATTGCGGGCGTGTAGCCCTCGATGCCGGGAGGCACCATCGAATAGCCGGGCAGCATCGAGTTCTGCCAGACTTTCTCGGCGAGGAAGTCGCGGTCGATCGCCATCGAGATGGCGTTGCGCAGCTCGACATTGTCCCACGGTGCCTTGTCGGTCTTGATCGCATAATAATAGGTGCCGAGATACGGGCCGACGTGGATCTGGTCGCCGAACTTGGTCTTGAGGTCAGCGAGCTGCTCAGTCGGGAGATCGTCGTAGCTGTCGAGTTCGCCGGCCTCGAAGCGCTTCATTGCCGATGAACGGTCCTCGGTCGGGATGTAGTTGACGACGTCGAACTTGACGGTCGCAGCGTCCCAGAATTTCGGATTCTTGACCAGCTTCATGTGATCGTTGGGAACCCATTCCGCCAGCGTATAGGCGCCGTTCGAAACGAGATTGCCGGGCTTGATCCAGTCGGCACCGAGCTTTTCGATGGAGGCCTTGCTGACAGGGTAGGTCGCCTGGTGGGTCAGCATCTCCAGGAAGTAAGGCGTCGGCGCTTTGAGCGAGACTTCCAGGGTATTTGCATCAATCGCCTTGACGCCCATATCCTCGGAATTGCCCTTCTTGGTGTTGAAGTCTTCCGCACCCTTCACCGGATACAGCATCGAGGCGTATTCGGCGCCGGTCGCCGGATCTTCCAGCCTGTGGAAAGCGTAGACGAAGTCATCCGCCGTCACCGGGCTGCCATCCGACCAGAGGCCGTCCTTGCGCAGCTTGAACGTATAGACGGTGCCATCGTCCGACACTGTCCAGCTCTCGGCGGCGCCGGGAATGACATTGGCCTTCTCGTCCTGCATGACCAGGCCCTGGAACAGGTCGCGCAGGACATTGGCTTCATAAACCGTCGAGGTCTTGTGCGGATCGACCGATTCCGATTCAGCGGCGGTGCCGCGGTTATAGACGGTCTCGGCGAAAGCCTGCGTGTAGAACGTGCCGGCGGCCAGCGTCATGGTTGTGGCGAACACCGTCGCCTTCAGCATGTTTTTCATCAGCATGAAGTTCTCCCTGTCGGCGCTGCCGTCGGCGCGCCTTCTAAGTGTTGACGCCCCGGAGCCGATATCTGACCCCTTTGAGCGCGCCACCGGTTCCCTCCGATGGCTGGTGGCAGGAGACTAGACAGGAGGTAAGCTCTTTTCAACCGAGTACTGATTGACCTTAAGTCAAGAACCAGAAGTCAAAGAAGACGTCCGCTAAATTAGTGCGAGCTTTCAATCATTCACAGCCGCAGGTTGCACCAAGAGTTTTCGCTTTTTGCATGCGAACTTTGGCATGCTCAGACCCATGGTTCGCAATCTCACTCCCATGGCCAGAGGCCGCCAATTCCGGATAGATGCTTCGGGAACTTCGGCGGTTGAGTTCGCCCTGCTCTCCCCAATCTTCATCCTGATCCTGCTCGGTATGGTTGCATACGGCATATATTTCGGTGCGGCGAACTCGATCCAGCAAATCGCGGCGGACGCCGCCCGGACAGCCATTGCGGGGACGAACCAGACCGAACGGCAAACACTGGTGGCGAGCTTCGTCACCAACAATGCCGGCGGATATCCTTTCGTGGATGTCAGCAAGCTGACCTACCAGGCCAATGACAGCGTGGCCGATGGAAGTCAGTTCGTCGTGTCCATCCAATACGATGCCCGCAACTTGCCGATCTGGAATCTTTTCCCAGGCATAGCGATGCCAGGCACCACGATCACGCGCCAGTCAACGATCAGGGTCGGGGGCATCTGAATGTTGCTGCGTGAGCGCAAGGAGATCTTCCGGCTTGCACGGTTGATGTTGGGCGACAGAAAGGCCAATTTCGCCGTTATGACGGCGCTCATGGCGCCGGTCGCGCTGGCGCTGGCCGCAGTAGCTATCGACGAAGCCTCGATCTACACCGAACGCCGCGAAGCGCAGGCAATGGTGGATCTGGCGGCGATCACCGCCGCCTCGAACATAACCAACATCAACACCGCCGTCGTGACCACGTTAACAGACAACGGCATGCCAAATGTTGTCGTTGAAGCCTCGGGACAGGCGATCGCTCCGGCCGTCGGCAAAACCGTGGTGTCGGTCACACCAGGGCGATACGCGGCATCCGGCGCCAATTTGAGCCAGCGCTTCCAGGCCAGCGTAACCCCCTACAATGCCGTCCGTGTGACCCTGAAGAAGATCCCTGCCCGCTATTTCGCGAGTTCGCTGATCCCCTCTCCCGTCATCGGTACCCAGGCCACGGCCAGCATGACGCCGCAGGCGACGTTCTCGGTCGGGTCGAGGCTCGCCAGCGTCAATGGCGGCATCCTCAACGCACTTCTCGGCAGTCTTCTCGGCGGCAACATTTCGCTCAGCGTCATGGACTACAACGGATTGATCTCGGCCGACGTCAGTGTCCTCTCCTTCATAAATGCCCTTGCCACACAAGTGAACGTGACCGGCGGCACCTATTCGGATGTGCTGGCCTCCAAGGCGACCGTCGGTCAGATTGCTACCGCCATGGCCAACGTGCCCGGACTTGGCAACACGGCCAAGGTCGCCCTGCAGACGATTGCTTCCAAGTCGACCAGCACGGTCAAGATCCCGCTCAGCAGCCTTGTCGACCTCGGCTCCGCAGGCAGCCTTGGACTGGGACAAACCCCGACAGGCCTTGGGGTCGATGCCAGCGCCATGGGAATGCTGACCGCCGCCGCCGTGCTGGCAAACGGCACCAACCAGGCTCAGGTCAATCTCGGAGCCACCATACCCGGGCTTTTGTCCACCACGCTTACCATTGCCATTGGCGAGCCGGCGCAATCCTCGCCTTGGCTCGCCGTCGGTGGAATCGGCACCACGGTGCGCACCGCCCAGACGCGTATCAAGCTGGTGGCGACCGTCGGGGTCGGCACGCCCGGTCTCGGTGGCGGCATCAGCCTGCTGGCCGTCAATCTGCCGCTCAATGTGGAAGTCGCCTATGCCGAAGCCAAACTGACCGACATCACCTGTCCAACAGGGCCTTCCAGCATCAAGGTTTCCATCGCCGCGCACCCAGGCATTGCCTCGCTACACCTGGCCAACAGCAACAGCTCAGGCTTTGGCGACTTCAGCCAACCGCAGACATTCACCGACGCGGAAATCGCGGATGTGAGTCTGAAGCTGCTGCTGATCAACATTCCGCTGATACAGGTGATGGGCTCCGCCGCCACAGCGATCACCAACAACAACCCGACGACGCTGACCTTCGACGCAGCCGATATCACCAACAAGACGATCAAGACCGTTTCGACGCGCAACATCACGCAGTCGCTCACCACGTCGCTGGTCAGCAACCTGTCGCTTTCGGTCAATGCGCTTGGTCTGGGAATCGATCTGACCGCCCTGCTCGGAACGGTTAAGCCGGCAGTGGTGGCTGTCCTCAACGGTATAACGGCACCGGTCGACGACCTGCTCTACAATGTGCTTTCAGCCCTTGGCGTGGGTGTCGGCGAGGCCGATGTGCGGGTTACCGGCGCGACTTGCGGACGCTCGGTACTCGTCCAGTAAAGACGGCCGAGCCATCAATCGAGGCGACCAAGGAAGTATCCGAGCGCGGGCAACGAAAGTTCGGCCTCGTCGATGACCGCCGCATCGCCGTCAAGCTTTGCGATTGCTCCGACATCAGGCGGCAACGGCCAAGTCCCCTGCTCCCCAGCGAAATTGAAGACACAGAGCAATCTTTCACCGCCGCCTTCGCGGACGAATGCGAGCACGTCGCCCTCAGCGTCAAGAAAGCGGATCGACCCTGATACCAGCGCCTCGTGCCCCCTGCGCAACGCCAGCGCGGCCCGATAGGACGCGAGCACCGATGCCATGTCGGCATTCTGGACGTCGACCGCGCGGGCGCGATGGCTGGCCGGTATCGGCAGCCATGGCCTGGCCGTCGAGAAACCCGCATTGTCGGCGCCGGCCTCCCAGACCATCGGTGTGCGACACCCATCCCTGCCCTTGACGCCCGGCCAGAAGCGGATGCCGACGGGATCGCGCAGATCCTCATAGGCAAGCTCCGCCTCTTCCAGGCCGAGTTCCTCGCCCTCGTAGAGGCAGATCGAGCCGCGCAGGCAGGACAGCAGCGTGATCGAGAATCTGGCGATGGCGTCGGGATCGCTGCCCGGCCTTGTCCAGCGGCTGACATGGCGCACCACATCATGGTTGGAAAACGCCCAGCAGACCCAGCCATCGGGAACGGTCGCCTCGAAAGCTTCGACGCAGCCACGCACATGTGTCGCCGAGAACTGCGGGCCGAGCAGGTCGAAGGTGTAGCACATATGCAGCTTGTCGCGGCCTGAGGTGTAGGCGGCGAGCGTCTGCAATGAGCGGCCTTCATCGCCGATTTCGCCGACGGCGGCACGATCCTCGTACTCATCGAGCAGGGCCCTGAAGCGGCGAAGGAATGCCAGGTTTTCCGGCTGCGTCTTGTCGAACAGATGCTCCTGGTAGAGATAGGTGTTGGTCTCGCTGTTGGTGCCGGCGACACTCGACGCCAAAGGCGGATTGCCGCGCAGCCAGCGGTCGTGGACATAGTAATTGACCGTGTCGAGCCGGAAACCGTCGACGCCGCGCTCCAGCCAGAAGCGCACCGTTTCCAGAAGCGCGTCCTGAACCTCCGGATTGTGGAAATTCAGATCGGGCTGCGAGGCGAGGAAATTGTGCATGTAATACTGCCGGCGGGTCGAATCCCATTCCCAGGCCGGGCCACCGAAGACGGAGAGCCAATTGTTGGGCGCGCTGCCATCGGGCTTGGTATCGGCCCAGATATACCAGTCGGACTTAGGGTTATCGCGGCTGGCGCGGCTTTCGACAAACCAGTCGTGCTTGTCGGATGAATGGGACAGCACCTGGTCGATGATGATCTTTAGGCCAAGACGATGCGCTTCGGCGACCAGCGCATCGAAATCCTCAAGCGTGCCGAACATCAGATCAACATCGCAGTAATCCGACACGTCATAGCCCATATCGGCCATCGGCGACTTGAAGAAAGGCGACAGCCAGACGGCGTCGACACCAAGCGAGGCGACATGGGCGAGTCTCGATGTAATGCCGGCGAGATCTCCGCTGCCGTCGCCGGTCGTGTCCTGGAAGGAGCGCGGATAGATCTGGTAGATGACGCAACCGCGCCACCATCCGGCCTTGTCACTTGCCGCCATTGCGCTTCTCCCTTGTGCCGGCCTGCGCTCGTTCGATCATGAAGATCACCGTCCGCCCCGATACCGGGCGCGAGATGTCCACTGCATCGCCTGTCTCCAGGGCTGGCGCCCAGAAAAATCCTTCGCGCTCGGGCAACGTGACCATGCAGGCCCGGCGATCGCCGTTGATGATGACGGCAAGGCGGCTGGCGCCGCCCAGGATCATGACCAGGCGGTGCCGCTGCGGATCTTGCCAGCTCTGTTCGTCGAGCGGCGCGCCTGTCTCGGTCAGCCATGCGACGTCCGGTATCTCCGAACCTGCCGGTGGCTGGCCAGTGAGGAAACCTGTGTCGGAAAACGCGGGCACTGTGCGACGCAGCGCCGCGAGCTGCGCCGTGTAGAGTTCCAGCGGCTGATCGCGGCCGGCCCAGTCGAGCCAGGTGATCGCGTTGTCCTGCGCATAGGCGTTGTTGTTGCCTTGCTGGGTCCGGCCGAATTCGTCGCCCGCGGTCAGCATGATGGTGCCGCGTGAGGCAAACAGCGTGGCGAGCAGCGCACGCTGGTCGTTGAGGCGAGCCGCGGCCATGGCCGGGTCGTCCGCATCACCCTCGACACCATTGTTCCACGACAGGTTCTCATCGTGGCCGTCGCGGTTCTGCTCGCCATTGGCTTTGTTATGCTTGTGTTCGTAGCGCACGATGTCGGCGAGCGTCATGCCGTCGTGGGCGGCGATGAAATTGACACTGCGGCTGGCGCCTTGCCCGTTCGCGGCAAACACATCGGACGAACCGGCAAGCCGGGTCGCCAGGGCGCCGACCATGCCGGCGTCGCCACGCCAGAAGCGCCTGACATCGTCGCGGTACTTGTCGTTCCATTCGAGGAAAGGCGGCGGGAAATTGCCAAGCTGATAGCCATCCGGACCGATGTCCCACGGCTCGGCGACCAACACACGATCGGCCAGCAGCGCGTCGTCGCGCATCGCTCTCAGCAGCGGCGCCTCGGCATCGAATGTGCCTTCAACCCGCCCCAGGATGGGCGCCAGGTCGAAGCGGAAGCCATCGACCCCAGCATCCCGGACAAAATGGCGAAGCGTGTCGAGGACCATTTCCTCGACGATGTGATGGTCACAAGCGACCGTGTTGCCGGTCCCGGTGTCATTGACCAGCCTGCCGTCTGATGTGTGCCGGTAATAGGCGTGGTTGTCGAGGCCGCGCAGCGACAGCGTCGGGCCTAGCCTATCGCTCTCGCCGGTGTGGTTGAAGACGAGATCGAGGATGACGCCGATGCCAGCCTGGCGCAGCACGGCAACCGTGTTTCGCAATTCCATGATGCCGCCCGGCGCCAGACGCGGATCAAGGGCCATAAACGTGACGGGATTGTAGCCCCAGGCATTGCGCAGCCCAAGCGGCGGCAGATGCCGCTCGTCGATCGACGCGGTTACCGGCATCAGTTCGACCGCGCCAACGCCGAGTTTCTTCAGGTGCTCGACAACCAGCGGATGAGCGAGAGCGGCAATGGTGCCGCGCAACTTTTCCGGGACGTCCGGATTCTGCATGGTGAAGGCGCGCACCGGCACTTCGTAGATCAGGCCGCCGGGCTGGAAGAGCGGCGGCGCAGCCTGCACTGGCTTCGGCAAGGCAGCGGCAATCGCCTTCGGCATCAGTTGCGCGGTATCGGCCCCCTCGCCCCGGCGCTGGGCCAGCCGCCAGTCATAGGTGTAGGACCTGTCGATCTCGACCGCGTAAGGGTCGGTGAGGAGCTTGGCGGGGTCGAACCACAGCCCGCGCTCCGGCGCGTAGTCGCCATCGGCGCGAAAGCCGTAGCGGGTGCCAGGGCCAAGGCCCGCAACGAACAGCGCATGGACGCCCTCGCCTTGCGGCTGCAGTTCGAGCCGTTCGATTTCCCGCTTGCCCTGTTCGTCGAAGATCGAGACCCAGAGCCGGCGGGCGGCCTGCGACCACGCGGCAAAGCGGATGCCGCCCTCCGAAACAAGTCCGCCAAATCGCGGCCGATCAGCGGCCGGCATCGCAGATTTCATTAAGTGATAACGCTTGGCTTGGGGCGGCCGGTATGACTGTGAATCCCGGCAATATCATCGGCCGCGGCAATCAGATCGGCAAGGGCGGCCTGCGTGTCGAGATCGTGCCTCGACTTGTCCGGCTCGTAGCGCTCGATGTAGACGCGCAACGTCGCGCCCGACGTGCCGGTGCCGGAAAGCCGGAAGACGACGCGCGAGCCGCCTTCGAACAAGATCCTGATTCCCTGGTTCTTGCTCACCGAACCGTCGACCGGGTCGTGATAGGCAAAGTCGTCCGCATTGGCGATCTTCAGGCCGCGCACGCTGGTGCCGGGCAGCGAAGCGAGCTTGGCACGCAACTCGTCGACCAGCGCATTCGCCCGGTCGCTCTCGACCTCTTCATAGTCGTGCCGCGAATAGTAATTGCGGCCATAGGTCGCCCAGTGCTCGGTGACGATCTGCTTGCAGCTTTCGCCGCGCGCGGCAAGGATGTTGAGCCACAGCAGCACCGCCCACAGGCCGTCCTTTTCGCGGACATGGTTGGAGCCGGTGCCGGCACTTTCCTCACCGCAGATTGTCGCCATGTCGGCATCCAGCAGATTGCCGAAGAACTTCCAGCCGGTCGGCGTCTCATAGATGCCGATGCCGAGTTTTTCAGCAACACGATCGGCCGCGCCGCTGGTCGGCATCGAGCGGGCAATGCCTTTCAAACCGGCCTTGTAGCCGGGCGCCAGGCGGGCGTTGGCGGCGAGCATGGCGACCGAATCCGACGGGGTGACGAAAATGCCCTTGCCGATGATCAAATTGCGATCGCCGTCACCATCCGAGGCGGCGCCGAAATCCGGCGCGTCCGGTCCCATCATCTCGTCATAGAGGTGTTTGGCGTGGACAAGATTCGGGTCCGGATGGTGGCCGCCGAAATCCGGCAGCGGCTTGAAATTGCGGCAGGTGCCGTTGGGCGCGCCAAGCCGGTTTTCCAGGATTTCCTTGGCGTAAGGGCCGGTCACCGCATGCATGGCGTCGAAGCGCATGCGGAAGCTGGATTTGAACAATTTGCGAAGTGCGTCGAAATCGAACAGGCTTTCCATCAGTTCGGCATAGTCGGCGACCGGGTCGATGATCTCGACCGTCATGCCGGCGGCCTTGACCGTGCCTGTTGTGTCGATGTCGATCGGATCGATGTCGGCGATCTTGAAGCTCGAAATCGTCTTGGTCTTTTCGAAGATCGCGTCGGTCAGCTTTTCCGGCGCCGGGCCGCCATTGCCGGCATTGTACTTGATGCCGAAATCCTCGTGCGGACCGCCCGGATTGTGGCTGGCCGACAGGATGATGCCGCCAAAGGTCTTGTATTTGCGGATGACATGCGAGGCGGCGGGCGTCGACAGGATGCCGCCCTGCCCGACCATCACCTTGCCGAAGCCGTTGGCGGCGGCCATGGCGATGGCCTTCTGGATGACCTCGCGGTTATAGAAGCGGCCATCGCCGCCAATCACCAGCGTCTTGCCCTTGAAGCCATCGAGCGCGTCGAAGATCGACTGGATGAAATTCTCGGCATAGTGCTCCTGCTGAAAGACAGGCACCTTCTTGCGCAGGCCCGACGTGCCAGGCTTCTGATCGGAATAGGGTTTGGTGGGAACGGTCCGTATCATGCTTCAGGCAACCCTTTTCGAAAGCAGCAAGCGATAGAGTTCAACATATTTGTCCGCGCTCTTGTCCCACGACACGTCGGCCTTCATGCCCTGGCGCTGCAGCGATTCCCAGACCGCCGGACTGGCATGCGCGTCGACGAGGCGGCGGATGGCGTGTAGCAAGGCGCCGCCATTGTTGGGCGCGAACTGGAAGCCGGTGGCGACGCCGGCCGAGACGGCGGCCTCATTGGCATCGATGACCGTATCGGCCAGGCCGCCGGTGCGGGCAACCACCGGCACGCAGCCGTAACGCAGGCCGTAAAGCTGCGTCAGCCCGCACGGTTCGAAGCGTGAGGGAATGACGATGGCATCGCAACCGCCCTGCATGATGTGCGACAGCCCCTCGTCGTAGCCGACGACGACCCCGATACGGCCGCGATGCCTGGCGGCGGCGGCAAGCAGCGCACCTTCGAGGCCGGCATCGCCTGAGCCCAGGATGGCCAGGCGTGCTCCTGTGGCAACGATGCCGTCGACCACCAGCGCCAGTATGTCCATACCCTTCTGCCAGGTCAGGCGGCTGACGACACAGACGATCGGGCTGTCGTCGCGATCGAGGCTGAAGCGCTCCTCGACGGCGGCCCTGTTGGGCGCGCGCGCCTTCAGCGTGCTCGCCGTGTAGGGGGACACCAGATGCTTGTCGGTTTCGGGATCCCAGATGCCAGTGTCGATGCCGTTGACGATGCCATAGAGATCGCTGGAGCGCATGTTGATGAGGCCGTCGAGGCCCATGCCGAATTCCGCCGAGCGGATTTCCTGCGCATAGGTCGGGCTGACCGTGGTGATCGCCCAGGCGGCCTGCAGGCCCGCCTTGAGGAAGCCGACGCCGCCATAATATTCAACGCCGTCAAGCGCCATCGCCGCTGCCGGCAAGCCAAGCTCGCCGAAGATGCCGGCGCCGAACTGGCCCTGGAAGGCGAGATTATGAACGGTCATCATCGACGGTATGCCGACCGCCTTGCCGTAGCGCATGTAGGCCAGTGTCATCGCCGACTGCCAGTCGTGGGCATGGACGATGTCGGGCTGGTAGCCCGAGATGGCACCGCCGGCGATATCGCCGCCGACCTGGCTCAGCGCCGCGAAGCGCCGCCAGTTGTCGGGCCAATCGACGCCGGTCGCATTGCCATAAGGACCGCCGGGACGGTCGAACAGGTGCGGCGCGTCGAGCACGAACAGCTCGAGCCCGGCAAGCTGGACGGAGTGGACAGAGCCCTTGCCGCCCTGCAGCAAGGGATATTGCAGAACCGCCCTCTTTTTCTTGAAGGCGGCCATAACGGTTGGAAAACCGGGAATGAGCGTGCGCATGGTCACGCCCTTGGCGGCCAGCGCAATGGGCAGCGCGCCGGTCACGTCGGCAAGCCCGCCGGTCTTGATCAGCGGGAAAATCTCGGGCGTGACCGACAGAACCTGCATGCGCCTATAATCCGATCCTGTCTGTCCTAGAGTTCTTTGTCTTGACGCAATTCCGGACGGAAAACCGTTTCTCACTTTTCCTGGAATTGCTCTAAAGCGCCAGCTTGTCGATCATATCCTGTGTGACCAGGCAGATGCCTTTTTCGGAAACGCGGAAGCGCTTGGCGTCGAGGACGGGATCTTCGCCGACCACCAGCCCTTCCGGTATCCTAACACCATGGTCGATGACCACGCGCTTCAACTTTGCGTTCCGGCCGACATGAACGTCGGGCAGCATGACGACTTCTTCCAGCGTAGAATAGGAATTGATGCGCGCCCCGGTGAAGATCAGGCTTCTCTTCAGCGAAGCCCCCGAGACGATGCAATCGCCCGAGACAAGCGAGGACACGGCCGAACCGCGGCGGCCATCCTCGTCATGCACGAACTTTGCCGGCGGCTTCAATTCGGCATAGGTCCAGATCGGCCAGTCGCGGTCGTAGAGGTCGAGCTCCGGCGTGATATCGGTCAGGTCGATGTTGGCTTCCCAATAGGCGTCGACCGTTCCGACGTCGCGCCAATAGGCCTCGTTCTCGGCGGTCGAGCGGACGCAGGACTTGGCGAAGCGGTGCGCAATCGCCTTACCGTGCTGGACGATATAGGGGATGATGTCCTTGCCGAAGTCGCGGCTCGAGCCCGGCTCGGCAGCATCGCGGCGCAACTGCTCCATCAGGAACTTGGTCTTGAAGACATAGATGCCCATCGAGGCCAGCGCAAACTCCGGCTTGTCGGGAATGCCGGGCGGGTCGGCGGGTTTTTCGACGAAGGCGATAATGTTGTCCTTGGCATCGACATGCATGACGCCGAAGCCGGTGGCTTCCATGCGCGGCACTTCGAGGCAGCCAACGGTGACGTCGGCATTGGCGTCGACGTGCTGGCGAAGCATCATCTCGTAGTCCATCTTGTAGATGTGGTCGCCGGCCAGGATGACCATGTATTCAGGCCCATAGGCCTCGATGATGTCGATGTTCTGGTAGACGGCGTCGGCGGTGCCCTCATACCATTGTGTTTCCGAGACGCGCTGGCTGGCCGGCAGGATGTCAAAACTCTCGTTTCGCTCGGGCCGTAGGAAGTTCCAGCCGCGCTGCAGATGGCGGATCAGCGAATGCGCCTTGTACTGGGTGGCGACACCGAGGCGGCGAATGCCGGAATTCAGAGCATTGGAGAGCGCGAAGTCGATGATGCGCGTCTTGCCGCCGAAATAGACAGCCGGCTTGGCACGCCGGTCGGTCAGTTCCTTGAGGCGGCTGCCGCGGCCGCCGGCCAATACATAGGCCATGGCATCGCGCGCCAGCGGCTGGGTCCGTTTCAAGTCTGCCATTTTTACCCTCCCAAGTTACTCGATCTCGACATGCATCCAGTTTCGATGGGCTCAGTCCGCGACGAGTTCGAGCATGATCGTCGACAGCGGCGGCAAAAGCATCGTCGCGGAGATGCTTCCTCCCTCCGCCCGCGCCTCGACCATGCCGCCATTGCCCTTGCCGGAACCGCCATATTCAGAAGCGTCGGTGTTGATGATCTCGCGCCATTTGCCGGCCGTCGGCAACGGCACGCGATAATTGTCGCGCGGCACCGGCGTAAAATTGGAAATGACGGCCACCGGGTTGCCACCCGGTGCGCTGCGCAGCCAGGCAAAAACCGAATTCTGGCTGTCGTCGACGATTAGCCAGGAAAACCCTTCCGGCTCGCAGTCGCGGCCATGCAGCGCCGGGCGCGAACGGTAGAGATAGTTGAGATCGCGCACCGTCTGCCAGACGCCGCGATGCGGCCGGAACTCAAGCAGGTTCCAGTCGAGCGCGCGCGCCTCGCTCCATTCGCGGCGCTGCGCGAACTCCTGCCCCATGAACAGGAGCTTCTTGCCGGGATAACCCCACATGAAAGCGTAGTAGGCGCGTAGCGTCGCGAATTTCTGCCAGTCGTCGCCGGCCATCTTGCCAAGCAGCGTGCCTTTACCGTGCACGACCTCGTCATGCGAGAGCGGCAGCACGAAATTTTCCGAGAAGGCGTAGGTCAGGCCGAAGGTGAGGTCGTTGTGGTGATGCTTGCGGAAGATGGGCTCCTTGGAGAAATACTCCAGCGTGTCGTGCATGAAGCCCATGTTCCACTTGAAGCCGAAGCCCAGGCCGCCTTCATGCACCGGTGCCGAGACCTTCGGCCATGAGGTCGATTCTTCGGCGATGGTCATCACGCCCGGATGGTGGCCGTAGACCTCCTTGTTCATCTTCTGCAGGAAGCTGACCGCCTCGAGGTTCTCCCGGCCGCCCTTCTCGTTGGGGATCCATTCGCCGGCCTTGCGCGAATAGTCGAGGTAGAGCATCGAGGCGACCGCATCGACGCGAAGTCCGTCGACATGGTATTTCTCGGCCCAGAACAACGCGTTGTTGACGAGGAACGACACAACCTCGCGGCGGCCGAAATTGTAGATCGCGGTGTTCCAGTCGGGATGAAAACCCTTGCGCGGATCGGCATGTTCATAGAGCGCGGTGCCATCGAAATTGGCCAGGCCATGCGCGTCGACCGGGAAATGCGCCGGCACCCAGTCGAGGATGACGCCGACGCCGGCGCGGTGGGCGCCATCGACGAAACGAGCAAAGCCGTCCGGGTCGCCGAAGCGGGCCGACGGCGCGTAGAGGCCGGTCGTCTGGTAGCCCCAGGACGGGTCATAGGGGTGTTCAGAGATCGGCATGAATTCGATATGAGTGAAACCGGTCTCGACCACATAGGGGATCAGCCGGTCGGCCAACTCATCCCATGACAGGAACGTACCGTCGTCGTGAAGCTGCCAGGAGCCGGCATGGACCTCGTAGATCGAGATGGCTTCGCGCCGGTGATCGGCATTGCGCCAGAAATTGCGGTGCGCCTCGTCGCCCCACTCATGCGCCGGCGGCACGGCCACGACCGAAGCGGTGGCCGGACGCAGTTCGGATTTGAAGGCGAACGGGTCGGCTTTCAGCGGGAGTCTTACGCCATCGGGGCCGATGATCTCGTATTTGTAGGGCCGTCCGGCACCGATGTCGGGTACGAACAGTTCCCAGATGCCGGTGTCGCGGCGATCACGCATCGTGTGCCGGCGGCCGTCCCATTCGTTGAAGTCACCGACCACCGAGACGCGCCGAGCATTGGGAGCCCAGACGGCGAAATGCACTCCGGAAGCGCCTTCGTGGTCAATGACATGGGCGCCGAGCTTGTCGAACAACCTTAGGTGCGAGCCTTGGGCGATGTAGTAGTCGTCCATCGGGCCAAGCACCGGACCGAACGAATAGGGATCGGTCAGCCACCAGTCGCCGCCGGCATTGCGCGCGTGATAGCGCAGGGGCTGCCGCTTCCTGATCGAGAGCTTGCCTTCGAAAAAGCCGCCATCGTCGCGCCTGGACAGTTCACCCGCTATGGTGCCGGTCAGCGTATAAGCGGTGACGAATTCCGCATGCGGAACGAAGCATCGGGCATACAGGCTCTTGCCGACCTCATGGACACCAAGGACCGCGAAGGGATCTCCGTGCGTGCCGGCAACAATCGCCGCAACATCGCTGGCTGGCGCCAGTCCGTCCGGCCCGCTTGTCGCAGCGGTCGCGCGCGGCTTCTTCATCAGGCAGTGTCCCTCCCCGGGCACCAAGTTTCTAGTGATGAGAATCCGACATTCAAACTCACATCACCGGGACCACATTGTTCGCGGCCTCATGCAATCACATCAGACAGGCACGTTCCAGATTTCTTTCGCATATTGGCGGATCGTGCGATCGGAGGAGAACCAGCCGACACGCGCAACGTTGCGGATTGCCCTGGCGTACCAGTCGGGACTGTTGCGCCAGACCGCATCGACCTCGCGCTGGGCGGCGGCATAGGCATCGAAATCGGCGGCAACCATGAACCAGTCGCTGTTGTAGAGACCGTTGATAAGGTCGCGGTAACGCTCCGGGTCATCAGGCGAGAAGACGCCTGACGAAACGGCGGCAACCGCTTGCGCCAGCTCAGGCGATCCCTCGATGACGGCGCGCGGGTTGTAGCCATTGTTGCGCCGCTCGGCGACCTCGGCCGTGGTCAAGCCGAAGATGAAGATGTTGTCGTCGCCGACGCATTCCTTGATCTCGACATTGGCGCCGTCGAGCGTGCCGATGGTCAACGCGCCGTTCAGAGCGAACTTCATGTTGCCGGTGCCCGACGCTTCCATGCCGGCGGTCGAGATCTGCTCGGACAGGTCAGCGGCCGGCATCATGATCTCGGCCAGGCTGACATTGTAGTTCGGCACGAACACCACCTTCAGCAAACCGCGCACGGCCGGATCGCGGTTGATGACCTTGGCGACGTCGTTGGCGAGTTTGATGATCAGCTTGGCATTATGGTAGCTGGGCGCCGCCTTGCCGCCGAAGAATTTCACGCGCGGCATCCAGTCGCGCTCGGGATGCGAGCGGATCTGATCGTAGAGAGCGATCGCCTCGAGGATGTTCAGAAGCTGGCGCTTGTATTCGTGGATGCGCTTGATCTGGATATCGAACAGCGCCGAGGGATCGACCTTGATGCCGAGCCGGTCGGCGACGAGGTTGGCCAGCCGCGCCTTGTTGGCGCGCTTGACGGCGGCGAATTTGTCGCGAAAGGCGGCATCGCCAGCAAAGACATCGAGATCCTTGATGGCATCGATGTCGTCGAGAAAACGGTCGCCGATCGCCTCACGAGCGAGCGACGTCAGCCCGGGATTGCACTGGATCAGCCAGCGCCGCGGCGTGATGCCGTTGGTCTTGTTGTTGATGCGATCGGGATAGAGCTTATGTAGGTCGGCGAACACCGTCTCCTTCATCAGGTCGGTGTGAAGCGCCGAAACACCGTTGATCGAATGCGAGCCGACAAAGGCCAGATTGCCCATGCGCACCCGGCGGTCGCCATTTTCCTGGATCAGCGAGATGCGGCCGATCTGTTCGTCCGAGAACTGGTTGGAGGCACGCGCCTCCAGAAGCACCTCGGCGTTGATGGCGTAGACGATCTGCATATGGCGCGGCAAAAGCCGCTCGAACAGCGGCACCGGCCAGCTTTCCAGCGCCTCGGGCAGCAGCGTGTGGTTGGTGTAGCCGAAGGTGCGCTTGGTGATGCTCCAGGCGAGGTCGAAATCCATGCCGTGCACATCCATCAACAGGCGCATCAGCTCGGGCACCGCGATGGCCGGATGGGTGTCGTTGAGATGGATCGCAGCCTTGTCGGGCAGCGACTTCAGGTCGCCATACTGGCTGAGATGGCGCTGGACGATGTCCTGCAGCGAGGCGGTGGAGAAGAAGTACTCCTGCCTGAGCCGCAGTTCCTGCCCGGCCTTGTGGGAATCGGCGGGATAGAGCACGCGCGACAAGGCATCGGCCTTGTTGCTTTCGGCAAGCGCGCCGATGTGGTCGCCGGCATTGAACTTGTCGAGCAGGATCGGATCGACAGGCATGCCCGACCAGAGCCGCAGCGTGTTGACGCGATTGGCCCGCCAACCGACGACGGGCGTGTCATAGGCGACGGCCAGCACATGCTCGGTCGGCTTCCAGACATGGCGCTCGAGCCGGCCGTCCTTGGAGGTGATCGATTCCACCGAACCGCCGAACCCGACCTCGAACGAGCGCTCCCGGCGTTCGAATTCCCACGGGTTGCCGTGATCGAGCCAGGTCTCGGGCAGTTCGACCTGCCAGCCGTCATGAATCTCCTGGCGGAACATGCCGTTGGCATAGCGGATGCCGTAGCCATGCGCGGGAATGTCGACGGTCGCCATGCTTTCCATGAAGCAGGCGGCAAGCCGGCCGAGGCCGCCATTGCCGAGTGCCGCATCCGGCTCGAGTGCGGCGATGAGATCGAGATCGACGCCCAGCGACGACAGCGCCTCGCGCATATTGTCCATCAGGCCGAGATTGGAGAAGGCATCGCGCATCAGGCGGCCGATGAGGAACTCCAGCGACAGATAGTAGACGCGCTTTTCCTGCTGGTCGTAGGCCTCTTTCGTCGCTTGCATCCAGTGGTCGACGATGCGGTCGCGCACGACCTTGATCGAGGCGGTCAGCCAGTCGTACTGGGTCGCGACGGTGGTGTCCTTGCCGACCCGGTATTTGAGGGCCATCAAGACTTCCCTTGCGAGCGTCTCTGGATCAGGATTTTCGAGCAGTGGCGGGAGGGGTTCGGATGTCATCGCGCTCGTCATGCTGCCTCTCGTGCGGTTGCCATGATCATACCGGCTTTCATGGTTCCTCCCAGCCCATGCTAGCCGATACCGCTATATATTCAATCGATTTAGATTAGCTCAGGCTAGCTTACCCTGCGGCAATTTGGCAATTTGAAGCGCGGCGCGCTCAGACATTCCGCGCGACGCGCTTCAAGTTTTTGTTCCGTGCATGCCGTCCCAAAACCGCTACGCACTTTTGGGCGACATGCATCAGGCAGCCAGCGCCGCCTCCGGCGGGACCTTTGCTCCGGTCATGAAGGCGACGGCGTCGGACATCGTATATTGCTTGGGATCGATGACGCAGAGGCGACGGCCGAGCCGATGGATGTGAATGCGGTCGGCCACTTCGAAGACATGCGGCATGTTGTGCGATATCAGCACGATCGGCAGGCCGCGCTTCTTGACGTCGAGGATCAGTTCAAGCACGCGGCGGCTTTCCTTGACGCCAAGGGCGGCCGTCGGCTCGTCCATGATCACCACACGGCTGCCGAAGGCGGCGGCGCGCGCCACAGCCACGCCCTGGCGCTGACCGCCAGAGAGCGTCTCCACCGCCTGGCTAATGTTCTGGATGGTCATCAGGCCAAGCTCGGTGAGCTTGTCGCGGGCGCGCTTTTCCATCGCCGGACGGTCGAGCATACGAAGCCAGTCGCCCAGAAAACCCGGTTTGCGGATTTCGCGGCCAAGGAACATGTTGTCGGCGATCGACAGCGCCGGCGACAGCGCCAGATTCTGATAGACGGTCTCGATGCCGGCTTCGCGGGCTTCCATCGGTGATTTGAAGGCGACGGGTTTGCCTTCAAGCCGGATCTCGCCTTCATCGGGCACGGCCGCGCCGGAAATCGCCTTGATGAGCGACGACTTGCCGGCGCCATTGTCGCCGATGACGGCGAGGATTTCACCCGGGTAGAGGTCAAAGTCGGCATTGTCGAGGGCGGTGACGCGGCCATAGCGCTTGACCAGGCCACGAGCGGTGAGAATGGGTTCCTGGGTCATGGTCATGCCGAAACCTTTCTGATCCATTGGTCGACCGCCACGGCGCCGATGATCAGCACACCGGTGAGCAGCACTTTCCATTGTGGATCGGCGCCCAGCATGTTGAGGCCCATGGAGACGACGCCGACGATCATCGCGCCGAACAGCGTGCCCAGGATCGAGCCGCGTCCGCCAAACAGAGAAATACCACCGATCACCGTCGCGGTGATCGCCTGCAGATTGTAGTCGGTGACGGCGGCTGACGGCGAGATCGAACCATTGCGGCCGATGGAGACCCAGGCCGCGAAAGCGGCGATCAGCCCGGCAAGGGTGTAGACCGTCATCAGCACCTTCTTGGTCTGGATGCCCGACAGCTTCGCCGCCTCCTGGTCATCACCAACGGCGTAGACATGGCGGCCCCATGCCGTGTGATTGAGCACGTACCACAGGATCAGAACGAGCACGACCGTGGCAATGACGCCGAGCGTCAGCACCGCCGTGCCGACCTTGAAGCTCAATGCAAACAGATGCAGCAGCGGCGCCTGGGTGTCGACGTCGGTGTCGCGGATCGTCTCATTGGCCGAATAGATGAAGTTCGTGGCCATGACGATGTTCCAGGTGCCAAGCGTCACGATGAAGGGCGGCAGCTTCATGTAGGCGACCAGCACCCCGTTGAGCAGCCCGCAGGCCGCGCCAGCGGCAAGTCCGATCGCCACGGCGAGCACGCTGGGCATGCCGTAGCTGACCGCGCAATTGCCCATGATCACCGCTGAAATCACCATGATCACGCCGATCGACAGATCGATGCCGGCGGTCAGGATGACCAATGTCTGCGCAGCACCCAGAATGCCGATGATGGCGATCTGCTGCAGGATCAACGTCAGCGTGTAGGACGAAAAGAAACGCCCTCCGATGGTGATGCCGAAGACGATGATCGCCAGAACCAGCACGATCAGCGGCACCGCTGCCGGCGTTGAATGCAGGAAATGCTGGATGCGCTTGACGGCCGATTTATGCTCGTCAAAAGCGGCAACGCTTGTATCGCTGCTCGAGAGAACCTTCTCGAATTCCTGAGCTTGAGCCATGTTTCCTCCCCGTTGGGTGCCAGCCACGCGCCAACACCCGTCCACGCTTTTCCGGTCTGTCGCCGTGATTGTTCGCGGTCACGCGACCCATCGTCCACCCGAAGCGGCCGGGGATCAAGCCCCGACCGCTCAGGTTCCGTAGATGCCGGTCAGACCGGCATCAGCCCCAGCACTTGGCGAGGCCTTCCTTGGTGTCGATGGACTTCACGCCAGTGGCCGGCTTGTCGGTCACCAGGTTGACGCCGGTATCGAAGAAATTCTTGCCTTCGGTCGGCTTCGGCTTGGTTCCGTCCTTGGCGAAAGCGGCGATCGCCTCGATGCCAAGTGCCGCCATCTGCAGCGGATATTGCTGCGATGTGGCGCCGATGACACCTTCGGCCACCGACTTCACGCCGGGGCAGCCGCCGTCGACGGAAACGATCAGCACCTGGCTTTCGAGGCCGACAGCCTTGAGCGCCTGGTAGGCGCCGACAGCGGCCGGTTCGTTGATGGTGTGGATGACGTTGATGGTGTTGTCCTTCTGCAGAAGGTTCTCCATCGCCTTGCGGCCGCCCTCTTCGTTGCCGTTGGTGACGTCGTGGCCGACGATGCGCGGATCGGTCTCGTCGCCGATCTTGTTGGGGTCCTTCACGTCAATGCCGTAGCCCATCATGAAGCCCTGATCGCGCAGCACGTCGACGGTCGGCTGCGACGGCGTCAGGTCAAGGAAGCCGATCTTGGCGTCCTTGGCCTTGTCGCCGAGCGTGGCGGCGGCCCAGGCGCCGATCAGCTTGCCGGCTTCGAGATTGTCCGTCGCAAAGGTCGCGTCGGCCGCGTCGATCGGATCGAGCGGCGTGTCGAGCGCGATCACCAGCAGGCCGGCATCACGCGCCTTCTTCACGGTCGGCACGATGCCCTTGGTGTCGGACGCGGTGATCAGGATACCCTTGGCGCCGTCGGCGATGCAGCTTTCGATCGCCGCGACCTGGCTCTCGCTGTCGCCGTCGATCTTGCCGGCATAGGTCTTGAGGTCGACGCCGAGTTCCTTGGCCTTCGCGGTCGCGCCTTCCTTCATCTTGACGAAGAAGGGATTGGTGTCGGTCTTGGTGATCAGGCAGGCGCCGACACCGGCCGCGGATGCGGACGAGGCAAACGCCATCAGGCCCAGAGCCGCGGCGGCAAACACGGTCGATTTCAATAGTTTTGTATTGGTCACGATTTTCCTCCCAGTGGAACCATTCCGATGCCGGCCAACCGGCACCTGCAGCGCATCCACGATATTCTCCCAGCGCGGACGCCGCCTCAACAGACACTAGGCCGAAGCCTCTGTCAATAATTAAATCACTCTTATTTATTATTGACAGCCTTGCTTCGTTCACCCATTCTGGCCCAAAAGCATTGAGGGGAAACGACGGGAGGAACAGGGTGGAAACCGCCATTGCGAGGCACGGTTCGCCCGAGGTGAATGACAGCCTCATTCACCGCGGCACCAACCAGAGCGGCATGCGCGACCACAACGAGCGGTTGGTGCTCTCGCTGGTGCGCCAGCACGGCAGCCTGGCGAAATCCGACATCGCCCGCATGACCGGACTTTCGGCGCAGACGGTTTCGGTCATCATGCGCGAGCTGGAGGAAGAGAGCCTTCTGCTGCGCCAGGCGCCGTTGCGCGGCAAGATCGGCCAGCCCTCCATCCCGATGGCGCTCAATCCCGAAGGCGCTTTCTTCATCGGCCTGAAGATCGGCCGCCGCAGCGCCGAACTGGTGCTGATCGATTTCCTCGGCAATGTGCGCTCGATGCTGCAGCATTCATACCGCTACCCGGCGCCGCGCGAGACGGTGGACTTCGTCAGCAACGGCATGCGGCAGATGCGCAGCGCGCTGACGCCCGCACAGGACAAGCGCATCGCCGGACTCGGCATCGCCATGCCGTTCGAATTGTGGAACTGGGCCGATACCGCCGGCGCCCCGCGCGACGTCATGGACGAATGGCGCCACCGCGACATCAGGGCCGACATCCAGGCGCAATGCGATTTTCCGGTCTATTTGCAAAACGATGCGACTTCGGCCTGCGGCGCCGAGCTCGTCTTCGGCCAGGCGGGGGCTGCGCGTGACTTCGTCTATTTCTATATCGGCGCCTTTGCCGGTGGCGGCATCGTGCTGAATGGCCGGCTTTTCGGCGGCCCGACAGGCAATGCCGGAGCACTCGGCTCCATGCCCGTGCCCGGGCCGGACGGCAAACCGACCCAGCTGATCGACGTGGCGTCCATCGCCATGCTCGAAAAGGCGCTCAATGCGCGCGGCGTCGAGGCCTCGCATCTGTGGACATCGCCGGAAGATTGGGGCGAGATCGGACCCGAGCTCGACGACTGGATCGCCAGCGCTTCGCGGGCGCTCGCCTACGCCATCGTCGCCGCATCCTCGGTCATCGATTTCGAGGCGGCGGTGATCGACGGCTGGATGCCGAAGGCGGTGCGCCGCCGGCTGGTTGACGCCATCATCGCGGCCATCGCCACGATCGACGGCGAAGGTTTGAAGCTGCCCGCCGTTCGCGAGGGGACCGTCGGCATTCATGCCCGGGCGCTCGGCGGCGCCAGCCTGCCACTTTCCGAACGCTTCCTGATCGGATCGACGACGATTTCCAGGAGCGCCTGATGCTGATCGGAATCCCGGCGCTGCTCGGTCCAGAGCTTCTGGCGATCCTGCGCGGCATGGGCCATGGTGACGAAATCGCCCTTGTCGACGGAAATTATCCAGCCGAGGAACAGGCAACCCGACTGGTACGAGCCGATGGTCACCACCTCATCCCGGTGCTCGACGCGATCTTGAGCGTGCTGCCGGTGGATGATGCCGTGCCGGAGGCGCTGTTTCGCGCCTCGGTCAAGGGCGACCCCTCGCTTGCCGATCCCGTCCATCATGAGATCGAGGCGATCTGCGCCAAACGCGCGCCGGGCCGCAAGGTGGTTGCGCTGGCCGGCGCCGACTTCTATGCACGGGTCAAATCGGCGCATGCCATCGTCGCGACAAGCGAGCCGCGGCTCTACGCCAACATCATCATCCGCAAGGGCGTGATCTATCCGCCGGAGACCAGGAAGCCATGATCCTCTGCTGCGGCGAAGCCCTGATCGACATGCTGCCGCGCACGACGACAGCGGGCGAGCCAGCCTTTGCGCCTTATGTCGGCGGCGCCGTGTTCAACACGGCGATCGCGCTTGGCCGGCTCGGCGCGCCGGCCGGCTTCTTTTCGGGCCTGTCGTCGGATCTGTTCGGCGGCCAGTTCCGGGACGCGCTTGGGGCGAGCAAGGTCAGTTCCACCTATGCACACACTTCGCCTCGGCCAACGACGCTGGCCTTCGTCAAGCTCACCAACGGCCAGGCGACCTACACCTTCTATGACGAGAACACCGCCGGCCGCCTGCTGACCATCGACGACCTGCCGCAGCTCGGCGGCGAGATCGAAGCCATGCTGTTTGGCGCCATCAGCCTGATCTCGGAGCCCGCCGGCAGTGCCTATGAAGAGTTCATGCGGCGCGAGCAGGCAAGCCGCGTCATGATGCTCGATCCCAACATCCGGCCGAACTTCATCCCTGACAAGGCCAAGCACCTCAGGCGCATCCGCGCCATGATGGCGATGGCCGACATCGTGAAACTGTCGGACGAGGACCTGAACTGGTTCGGCGAAGCCGGCTCGCACGAGGATGTCATCCGCAACTGGCTGGACCGCGGCCCCAAGCTGATCGTCGTCACCCATGGCAGCGAAGGCGCCGTCGGCTACAGCAAGGAGCACGCCGTCACGGTGATGCCGGAAAAGGTCGAGGTGGTCGACACGGTCGGCGCTGGCGACACGTTCAACGCCGGCATCCTCGCCTCGCTGCACGAGCAGGGCCTGCTGACGAAGGCGGCAATCGCCAGCCTTTCGCAAAGCGCCATTGGCAAGGCGCTGGCGCTTGGCGCCAAGGCGGCGGCGGTAACCGTGTCACGGGCCGGCGCCAATCCGCCCTGGCGGCACGAGATCGCCTGAGTAACGCTCAACATAGATTGAGCCAGTCGATCACTTTATGTTTCGCAGGACCGATGCGTGGGGCTATAAAGGCGGGATCGCGCCCGACGAAGCCCGGATTTCCGGCATCTCGCGAAGGTCCGCCGGGAAATACAGGTAACAGGCTGCAACACGCAGGCAATTTGCAGCTCTGTGTGTCCGGCTTTCTCGTCAAGCGCAACTCTGGTACCAGCGGGCCGTTATCTGGCTAAACCGCCTGGTTAAAACCATTTTGAGGCCAACATGCAGTTCATCGATCTTGGCGCGCAGCGCGAACGAATCCGCGACCGGCTGAAGGCCGCGATCGACCGTGTCGTCGACGAGGGCCGCTATATTCTCGGCCCGCAAGTCACCGAATTCGAGAACAAGCTCGCTGCCTATATCGGCACCAAGCATGTCGTGGCCTGCGCCAACGGCACAGATGCACTGCTGTTGCCGCTGTTTGCGGCCGGCGTCGGCCCGGGTGACGCGGTGTTCGTGCCGAGCTTCACTTTCGCCGCCACCGCTGAAGTGGTGGCGCTGGCCAAGGCCGAGCCGGTGTTCGTCGATGTCGACCCGCATACGTACAACATCGACATTGCCAGCCTCGAAGCGGCCATCGCCATGATCAAGAAGGAAGGCCGGCTGAAGCCCAAGGCAATCATTCCCGTCGATCTGTTTGGGCTTGCCGCCGACTACGAGGCGATCATGGCGATCGCCAACCGCGAAGGGCTGATGGTGATCGAGGATGCCGCCCAGTCGATGGGCGGTTCGCTCGACGGCAAGATGTGCGGCTCGTTCGGCGCGGTCGGCTCGACCAGCTTCTACCCGGCAAAGCCGCTTGGCTGCTATGGCGACGGTGGCGCGATGTTCACCAATGACGATGCGCTGGCCGAGCAGCTCAGATCCTTCGCTTTCCACGGCAAGGGCGAAACGCAATACGACAATGTCCGCGTTGGCATCAATTCGCGGCTCGACACGCTGCAGGCGGCGATCCTGATCGAGAAACTGGCCATTCTCGAAGACGAGATGGTTGCCCGCCAGGTGGTGGCAAAGCGCTATGCCGACGGGCTTGGCGACGTCGTCACCGCCGCCCGCAATCTGGACGGCAGCCGTTCGGCCTGGGCGCAGTACGCCATCGAGACGCCGAAGCGCGACGGGCTGAAGGCGCATCTCGGCGAAAAGGGCATTCCGTCGGTCATCTATTATGTGAAGCCGCTGCATGCCCAGGTCGCTTATCGCGACTACCCGCGCACGCCGACCGGCCTTGCCGTGTCGGAAGACCTGCCGAAGCGGATCCTCTGTCTGCCGATGCACCCCTACCTCAGCGAAGACGACCAGGACCGCATCATCGAAACGATCCGTAACTATATCGGCTCGAATTCAGCGCAGGCCGCAGCCGAGTAGGCTGCGGGGCCTTCTCAGGCGGGGCTGACCCCTGCCCTGCCGCTGGCAATGAAATGCGGATTGGCGAAGTCCTCGTCGTCGCTTTGCCTGCGCTTGCCATAAACCAGAGGCTGGCCATCGAGCGTGCGCGTCATGCCGCCGGCCGCGCGCAGCACGGCGTCGCCTGCCGCCGTATCCCATTCCATGGTGCGGCCGAAGCGCGGATAGACATCCGCCTCGGCACTGGCGAGAAGACAGAATTTCAGCGACGAGCCGACCGAGACGATTTCGGCGGCACCGAGGTCGCGAATATAGGCCTCGGTTTCCGGCGTATTGTGCGAACGACTGGCAACGACGGCCAGCGGCGCCATGGCTGTTCTCACCGAAATCGGCCGGCGGCCGACGATCTGGTAGTCGCCATCGATTTCGAGAGATTCCGCCCTGCCCGGCAGACCGGAAAAGAAGCGGCCGGTGCAAGGCGCAAAGACGACGCCGACTTCCGGCACGCCATCGCGAACCAGCGCTATGTTGACGGTAAAATCGGTGCGGCGGTTGACGAATTCCTTGGTGCCGTCGAGCGGATCGATAAGGAAGAAAGCCCCGTCCAGGTCGGGTGGCACGATGCCGGCAGATGCTTCCTCCTCGGCCACGCAGGGAATGTCGGGAAATGCGGCGCGCAGTCCGGTGAGAATGATCTTCTCGCTCTCGCGGTCCGCCTCGGTCACCGGCGACGAATCGGACTTGCGGTCGACCGCGCAGCCGGCGTGGAACACGCGCATCACCTCGCGCCCGGCCGCCAAGGCCAGCCGCTCGAAGATTTCGAGCATCGGCCTGTCGTCAGATGCCGCCGCCGCTGTCGTATTGGTCTTCGGCAATGTCGCGCTCGTTCAGCCAGTGTTCCAGGGCATCTACCATCTCTTCGGCCGATTTGCCGAGTGTCTTCAGATGGATTTCGGGGTTTTCCGGCGCTTCGTAAGGAGAATCGACGCCAGTGAAATTCTTGATCTCGCCATTCAGTGCGCGCGCATAGAGGCCCTTCGGATCGCGCCTGGCGCATTCCTCGAAGGGCGTATCGACGAACACCTCGATGAACTCTCCGTCGGCCATCAATTCGCGCGCCATGCGCCGCTCGGCGCTGAACGGCGAAATGAACGAAACAATGACGATCAACCCGGCATCGGCCATCAAACGCGCCACTTCGGCGACGCGGCGGATGTTCTCGACGCGATCGGCGTCGGTGAAACCAAGATCGCGGTTGAGACCGTGACGGACATTGTCGCCGTCCAGGATATAGGTATGGCGGCCGGTGGCGAACAGCTTCTTTTCGAACAGGTTGGCGATGGTCGACTTGCCGGAGCCCGACAGCCCGGTGAACCAGAACACGGCGGGCCGCTGGTTCTTCATGTCTGCGCGCACGTGCTTGCCGACATCGAGCGACTGCCAATGGATGTTTTCGGCGCGGCGCAGCGAGTGCAGGATCATGCCGGCGCCGACCGTGGCGTTGGAAATGCGGTCGATCAGAATGAAGGCGCCGGTGATGCGGTTTTCGGCGAAGGGATCGAAGGCGATCGGCGTCCGCGTCGAGATGTTGCAGATACCGACTTCGTTCATTTCGAGCGACTTGGCCGCTTCATGGGCAAAGTCGTTGACGTTGATCCGGTACTTCAGATCGGTGACGGTGGCGCTGGTCTGATCGGTCTCAGTGCGCAGAATGTAGGAGCGGCCGGGCAGCAGCGCATGTTCGTCGAACCAGACGATGTTGGCGGCGAACTGGTCTGCAACCTGCGGCCGTGCGGCCGGCGAAACCAGCATGTTGCCGCGTGAGATCTCGACCTCATCGTCAAGAACGAGTGTGACGGCCTGGCCGGCAGCCGCCTGGGCGAGATCGCCGCCATAGGAGACGATCCGCTTGACGCGCGAGGATTTGCCGGACTTGGCGACAACGACCTCGTCGCCGGGTGCAACCGAGCCGGACGCGATCGTGCCGGCAAAACCGCGAAAATCGAGATTGGGGCGATTGACATACTGAACCGGAAAACGGAACGGCAATTCAACCACCGCTTCATCGACCGACACGGTTTCGAGCTGCTCGATCAGCGTGGGGCCGGAATACCATTCCGTCTTGTCCGAACGGCCGGTGACGTTGTCGCCGTAGCGGGCCGACATCGGGATCGGCACGATGGTTTGGAAACCGAGATCGCGCGAGAATTGCCGGTAGTCTTCAACGATCCGGTCGAAGACCGCCTGGTCGAACCCGACGAGATCGATCTTGTTGACGGCCAGCACGATGTGGCGGATGCCGAGCAGCGAGGCGATGATCGAGTGGCGTCTGGTCTGGCGCAACACCCCTTGCCGGGCATCGATCAGCACGATCGCCAGGTCGGCGGTCGAGGCGCCGGTCGCCATGTTACGCGTGTATTGTTCGTGGCCGGGCGTATCGGCAACGATGAACTTGCGCTTCGGCGTGGCGAAGAAGCGATAGGCAACGTCGATAGTGATGCCTTGCTCACGCTCAGCCTCGAGACCGTCGACCAGCAGCGCAAAATCGATGTCGTCGCCCGTCGTGCCATGCTTGCGCGAATCGCGTTCGAGCGCGGCGAGCTGGTCCTCGAAAATCTGCTTGGTGTCGGACAGCAGGCGCCCGATCAACGTCGACTTGCCGTCATCGACGGAACCGCAGGTCAGGAAGCGCAGCAGCGACTTCTTCTCCTGCGCTGCCAGATACTCGCGGACGCCGTCGGTGGGTGCGAGGCTCTTTGCCATGATGTGGCGCATGGTCAAAAGTACCCCTCGCGCTTCTTCTTTTCCATCGAGCCGGCTTCATCGCGGTCGATCAGGCGACCCTGCCGTTCGGACGTGCGCGCGGTCAGCATTTCGCCGACGATGGCTTCCAGCGTATCAGCATCCGATTCGATGGCGCCGGTCAGCGGATAGCAGCCCAGCGTGCGGAACCGCACCAGCCGGTTCTCCACCGTCTCGCCGGGGCGCAGCTTCATGCGCTCGTCATCCCTGAGGATCAGCATGCCGTCGCGTTCCACCACAGGCCGTTCCTTGGCGAAATAGAGCGGCACGATCGGAATACTTTCCTGCAGGATATACTGCCAGATATCGAGTTCGGTCCAGTTCGACAGCGGAAAGACGCGAATCGATTCACCCGATGCAATGCGGGTGTTGAATATCTTCCACATCTCGGGGCGTTGGTTCTTCGGATCCCACACATGCTGGGCGTTGCGGAAGGAAAAGATGCGCTCCTTGGCGCGCGATTTCTCCTCATCGCGACGAGCGCCGCCAAAGGCCGCGTCGAAACCGTATTTGTCGAGCGCCTGGCGCAGCGCCACGGTCTTCATCACATGGGTGTGCGTGTTCGAACCATGGTCGAACGGATTGATGTTGTCGCGCACGCCATCTTCGTTGACATGAACCAGAAGATCGAAGCCGAGTTTCTGCGCCATCTGATCGCGAAAGGCGATCATCTCGCGAAACTTCCACGTCGTGTCGACATGAAGAAAGGGAAACGGCGGCTTGGCGGGATAAAAGGCCTTCATCGCCAGATGCATCAGCACGGATGAATCCTTGCCGACCGAATAGAGCATGACCGGCTTGGTGAAAGCGGCCGCAACCTCGCGGAATACATGAATGGATTCGGCTTCAAGCCGCTGAAGATGCGTAAGCGCGGTTGTCATGGACTGTGAGCGTTCTCTCGTGCCTTTTAACAGAAGGCCTTGCCTCAAATCGTCGAGCTTTTTGCGCCCGGTTCAAGCTTTGCTTCTGGACAATCTCTGTCGTGCCGGCGTTCTAGCAGATCGCTGTTGTCAAGAACAATGCTGGACTGGCCCCGCAGCACATCGTTCGAGAATGAATTTTCCACGGATACCTAAAAACCCGGAAATTCCTGCTCGCAAGCTCAACAGTTGAGAAAACGCGAGGAAAATATTGCTTGAACGGACCGGCTGCGGCCGCTCCCGGGACCTCCCCTGATCGATCAGCGCCGGCTGCCGATTTTCAGGGGCAATCGGCTCCGACACACTATCGAAAAAGGAGCCCAGCCGCTATACCAGCCTCGGGAAGCTGGGCAAGTGCATCATGAGGCATGGGCAATTTCGAGGCGAGCGCATTCTACTTCGCTAAACAAGATCCGCCGCATGAAACGCCCCGAAAATAGCGAGCCCGAAAATTGAGCCGGCCTTCATCCCTGAGACAGCAATTCACGCCTTCTCGGATCAATATCTACTTCTCCATTCTTTGTTTCTTTTTTCCACCGGTTCTGGGATCGGTGGTCAGCTTCGTGTTCAACGGCGGCGGCCTCTCATCCGTCCTGCTGATTGCTTTACGGAAAAGGCGCTTCAACGCCGACCGGCCGATGATCTGGCTGACGGTCGCGATCTATGCCTACTGCGCTGCCAATCTCCTGGCTTCCATCGTCAACAACTCGTTCGTCCGGGATGCGCCACATCTTATCCCGCTCGTGACCTTCCTGTTTTTCCCCGTGTCCTATTCGACCTGGAGCATCACGCGGAAAACCACGCTTGCCCGCATCGTCGTGCTCAGCAGCATGGCCGCCTGTTTTGTCGCGCTGCTCATGGCCGTCATCCAGCAATATTGGATTGGGGTCAGGGCCGAGGGTGGGGCCGGAAATCCGATCGTCTTCGCAACCGTCGTCTGCCTTGCCGTGGTGATCTGTGTAGCCGGCGCCTTGTCCGGCATCGAGCGAGCCCGGAACCCCCTCTTCTACGCGACATTGGCCGGGACGATCGCCGTCATCTATTCCGGCTCGCGTATCGCCTGGCTGGCGCTGCCGATAGCCGGCATCGCTGTTTTGCTGATCAACCGTCAGAGGCTCAGAGGCAGGAATGCCGTTCGCCTGCTGCTGCTGCTGGCGGCGGTCGGCGTCGTGATTGCCGCTTTCGGCTTCCAAGCGATATCCGGGCGCGTGGACTTTCTGCGCTCCGATTTGAACGCGCTTGGAGCCAGCAGCAATTACGACACCTCGGTGGGAATACGTGTTGCGCTTTGGCAGATCGGCCTCAAGGCATTCCATGACATGCCAGTGTTCGGACATGGTGTGGGTGCGACTCAGCTACTGATAAAGCAAGGCTTTCATGACCAGTTCGCGATGGACGCCGGCTTCAACCATTTCCACAACGGCTTCCTGACCGCCTTGGTGCAAGCTGGAATTCTGGGCGCCGTGACGCTGGCCGCTATCTTTGCCGTTGCGGCTGGAAATGCCGCCCGGGTCTTGCGAAACAGCAGCGATCCGATCGAGCGCTTCGGCGCGACGATGATTGTCGTCGTGGTGATCACCTATCTGACGGCCGGAATGACAGGCATCCTGGTCGGCCATGACATTCTGGACTCGGTGCTGATGGTCTTCCTGGTGAGCGGAACATATCTCGCCTCCGGACGCCAGGTTCCCTTGTTGGAAGAGCAGGCACTTGCACCAGAGATGGAAGAGCGAGCACTTCCGTCAGCCACGCAAGAGCTGTTCCGGGCAAGGCCATGAAGGTTCTGGTCACGGGCGCGACAGGTTTCATCGGGCGTCTTGTCGTGCGCCACCTTCGCGAAGCCGGTGTCGAGCTTCGCCTTGCCTCCCGCCATCCGGAAAGACTTGGGCTGGGGGATGGCGCGGTGCCGATGCCCAATTTCGATGCGCCGGCCGCGGCCTTCCTGGCGCTCACCAGGGATGTGACCCATGTTGTCCATTGTGCCGGCCTCAACAATGATCAGGGCGATGTCAGCGAAGACGACTATCGGGCGGCCAATGTGGAATTGAGCGCGCGGCTGGCACATGCAGCGGCCGCACAGGCAAGCGGACGCTTCATCCATCTCTCTTCGATTAGGGCCGTGATCGGCGCTCGCGTCAGCGCGACGATCGACGAGAACACGCCCCCTGCCCCGCAATGCGTCTATGGACGCTCGAAGCGCGAGGGCGAGATTAAGGTTTTGGACGCCTATGCGTCGCATGGCCGCCCCGACGCCGCCGTGTTGCGCCTGCCTCCGGTCTATGGAAGCGGCATGAAGGGAAACCTCGCGACGCTAATGCGCCTGGCCGATACGGCGCTGCCGCTGCCAACGGGCGCCTTGACGGGAATCCGCTCGCTGATGTCCAGCGAAGCCACAGCGCGAGCGGTGTCGCACCTGCTGAGCCATTCGGGGCCACTTCGCCCCATCTATGTTGGCGCCGATGTGCCACCGGTCGCCGTCGAGGCTATCATCGCCGCCTTTCGCAAAGGTTTCGGGCGGCCGAGGCGCCTGATGACTGTGCCGGCCGGCCTGATACGGCCGGCAGCAAGCGGGCTGGGCAAGCGAGCGTTTTGGGACAGCCTGACCGCTATTCAGATATGCGACCCTGCCCTGCTGGTATCGCAAGGCTGGGCGCCTGAAACCGCCATGCTGGAGCGGTTGGCCGAGCTAGCGCGGCTCAGTAAATCCTGACGTCTTGTTTGACCTTGATCGTTCCCAGAACCGGCTTCCACTTTTTGGGAATCATGGCTTTTTGTCTGACCATGATCTTTCCCAAAAACCGGCTTCCACTTTTGGGGATCATGGTCTGTTCAGCTTCGATAGAGCGTTCCAAGCAGGATCCGAAGGTCGAGCCAGAACGACGCCGTGCGGAGATAGACGGCATCCGTTTGGGCCAGAAGCTCCGGGTTCGACATGTCGATGCCCTTGATCTGGGCCAGGCCGGTTATGCCCGGAAGTGCGGCCAACACGCCCAGCCGCCTGCGATACTCGATCAATTGCGTTTGGGTCGGCAGGCAGGGGCGCGGCCCAACAAGGCTCATCTCGCCCTTCAGGACGTTCCAGAACTGCGGCAGCTCATCGAGCTTGAACTTCCGCAAGACCCTTCCAACCGATGTCACGGAATTCGCCGGCGCTTCATGCGAGGGCAATGATGGCGTGCCGACATACATCGTGCGCAACTTGTGACAGCGAAAAAGCAGGCCGTCACGGCCGACCCGCGTCTGCGAAAAAATAGCCGGACCGGGCGACGATGCCCTGATGGCAAGGACGGCCAGCATCAAAACAGGAGATGTGGCCACCAGCAGCAGAACCGCACCGGCAAGATCGAAGATGTGCTTGGCTGCCTTCATGAACGGCCGATAATGCTCCCTGCCAAAGTCCCGAGGCAACGCCGCAGGCCAAGCCCGTCGACGTAGCATGAGCTCATCTCCTGACCAAGCGCGCCACGCAGCTGTCCGATGCTCAAATGCGCCCCAGGATGAAAGCGAGATAGAGCCCCAGGGTCCCGGAAAGAGTCTGCCGATAGACACCGCTTTTGCGCAAGGCTGCCAAGCGGCGGAAGAGACCGCCCTGCCGCCCGCTGGTGAACAGCTCGAGGCATGCCGCCGCGTCCTCGGTCAGGAGGTCGCGATTGACGGCAAGACCGTCAAGGTTGAGATCCGTCCAGCCGGCGAACTCACCCTTGAACAGGCGGCCAAGCCGGGAAACCCTTGCTCGCCACGACACGTTGGCGCCGACGAGGTTTGCCGCGTGCTGCCGGTAGCGCACCAGCGGCCGTGGATCGTAGCGGACGATGCCGCCGGCGGCGGTCACGATGAGATAGGCCCACCAGTCGTGGCTGACGAACCCGGTCCGCGCGGAGGCCCTGGCCAGCAGGTCGCGTGCCGCGGCGTTGAGCAGGATGGTGTTGCCGCCGGCGATGCTTTGCACAAGCGCGTTGCGAAAGGATGGCGGCCGGGCAAACAGCGGCGAATGGCCGACGAGGTTTCCCGTTTCCGTCATGGTCGCGGTTCGCGAGCAAAACATCAGCGGGGCTTTTGCGTCATGGGCCTGCATCCAGCGGATGGCGCTTTCCAGCCTGTCGGACTCCCAGATATCATCCTGGTCGCAGAAGGCATAGCAGTCCGCATCGATGCGTCGATCGAGGATCATCGATCGGAAATTGGCGGCGAAGCCTTGCCGCGGCCCCTCCACGAGGGTCACTCGACCCTTGGGCCAGCGCGATTTCCATGTCTCGATGATGGCCGTCGTGCCATCGATGGAGCCATCGTCGGATATCCACAGATCGACCAGAGGGTGCGACTGCGCGAGCAGGGACTGCAGCTGTTCATCGATGAAGGCCGCGCCATCCTTGGTGCCCATCAGGACCGCGACGCGCAGATCTGCTTTGCTCACGACCAAGATCGCTTTCTGAATTCTGAATCGGGCCTAGCTCGCCTGCCCGGCCGTTTTCGGGATCGCGCGTGCACTCCCCCTGGCCTTCTTGGCGCGGTCAAGACCTGCCAACACGGCGAGCGCGGCAGCCTTGTCCTGGTTCTTCGCCGATTGCTGCAGGGCCGTGAGCGCGATCTGGACATCCGACCATTCCACGACGTCCGTGCTAAGGCCAAAAATCTTCGAAATGCCGAGTTCGACGAGTTCCTCGTCTTCGCCATGCAGCGTTTCGTGGAGTTTTTCGCCCGGCCTTATGCCGGTGAACCGGATTGCGATGTCCTTGTATGGGCTCTTTCCTGACATGCGGATCATCGTTTCGGCCACTTCAAGAATCGGCACCGGCTTGCCCATGTCGAGCATATAGACGGCATAGTCGTCTCCGTTGTGCCTGGACGCGGCATCGGTCGCCGACATGATGACAAGATCGACGGCTTCGGCCACGGTCATGAAATAGCGTGTCATGCGCCGGTCGGTGATGGTGACCGGTCCCCCAGCCTCGATCTGCGCCTGGAATATGGTCGCCACCGACCCATTGCTGCCAAAAACATTGCCGAACCGCACAGCTATGAATTTGGTGGCGCAGCGCCGCCCGCCCGGCTCGCCTGATGGCGTCCCATGCAAGGCGCTGACGATCTGTTCGGCGGCCCGCTTCGTCATGCCAAGCACCGATGTCGGATCCACCGCCTTGTCGCTCGATATCAGGACAAATTGCGCAACCCCGCATTTGGCGGCGACCTCGGCACAGACGAGTGTTCCGAAAATATTGGTCTGGATGGCCGAATCCCAGTTTTCCTCGAGCAGCGGAACGTGCTTGAGCGCGGCGGCATGAAAGATGATGTCCGGCCGGAATTCCGTGACGACACGCGTTATCTGGCGCCGGTCCGCGACATCGACGATACGGACCTTGAGACGGTCGTGGTCCTTCTCGCCAATATACTGGCTCAGCTGGAAAATGCCGAATTCGGAGTTGTCGGCGACCAGCACCGCTTCCGCTCCCAGCTGCAGCGACCGTTTGACCAGGGTTTGGCCGATCGAGCCCGCGCCGCCCGTCACCAGAACGCGTTTGCCGCCCACAAAGGCGCTGATGCGCTCGATATCGGACGCGACTGTCGGACGCCGCAGGATCGTTTCCATCTCGACGGTGTCGAGAACCAGCTTTCCGTGCTGTTCCAGCTCCGAAAGACCTGAGAATTGCACCACATTTATGTCGCCGTGCCGGGCAACGCGGACGAGTTCCGAATACTCCTCGATCTCGTGTTCGGCGCCGCTGCCGAAAATCAGCAAGTCCAGGCTTTTGGTGCCGGTAGCGTAGTCTTCCAGGACATCGATCAGACGCGGCCGGGTCGCCACCACGGGAACACCTTGAATCCGCGTCCCCAACGGCGCGCCGCGCTCGGTCGCCATGATGCCCGCGATGGAATAGTCCGCCGGCTGCGCCGTGCGTGTGAAGCGAATGATCAGGTCGGCCTCGCCGAGCCGGCCAACGAACAATGCTCGCTTGGCCTGCGTCTTGTCGGTCTTGCCGCCTAGAATGCCCCAGCTCGCGCCGTCGCGCAGGAAGCGGTAGAACAGCCGCGGCGCCGATATGACGGTGAAGGAGACGAGGAAGAAGACGATGAACTGACGCTCGTTGAGCCCAGCCACAGGCTGGAAAGAACGAACCAGCAGCGAAGCCAGGTAAAGAGTGAGCGTCAAAATCGCACAGCTCTTCAGGATGTTGAAAAAGTCCGGCGTCGAAGCAAAGCGCCAGACCGTGGTGTAGAGGCCACAATATCTGAACAGCAAATGGCTGATGAGAATGATGCTCGCCCAGGTGACCAAGCCCTCTTCGGAGAGCGCATCGAACGAAAGATCCGACCGCGAAAGGACGAGGCTGAGCGCTACGGCGACCAGGACCATGACCACGTCCTGGACCATGATGAAGGCACGCCGCATCTGTGGCCGGAGCCCGAATACTGATTCGAGGTAAGAATTCATTGGACGGCACTAGACTCCAGGCTCACGGGGGCGACTATAAGCAAAGTCCGAACACGAAGATACTTCGCGGCCGATCAACTTTCTCAAGTGCCATCCCCGGCCCCCGCCGTCCTGTATCGCATACTGCGGGGCGAGAGGCATAGCTAGATGTTTTTTTGGAGACGCGGTTGGTGGACTTCGAGCTCGTGTACAATCTGAAGCCATAAAAAACGGGACGGAGAGCGTCGGCTACACCGACAGTCTACCTCCAAATTGGAGCCTTGAATCAAAATACCGATTCTCAGTCAACCTTTGCCCACGAAACGTAAGCTACGGTGGCTAGGAGATAAGAAAAACTGATAAGTGGATTCGCCCGGGTAGCGCATGCGGTTCTGTCGCGGGGGACGAATTGGGAGCTAGGTACGACAAAGGACGTTGGCGGTCACTCGTCTTTCTTTTTCCCCAAATTGGATGCAGAAGGATGCCTTGCGATTCTCTGGCACTGGACAAAAATGTTTTCGTTTTTTCGCAATTCCTGGGCGCATCGTGTTCTGATCTGGCGCATGAGCCGGCGTGAAGTAGAAGCACGTTTTCGCGGCTCTTTCCTCGGCGTGTTCTGGGCCGTCATCCTGCCTTTGGTGATGCTGGGCGTCTTCTCGCTGGTTTTCGGCTCGATCTTCGGGTCCCGCTGGGGGCGGCCTGGAGCCCACACAGAGATCGGGGAATATAGCTACCCGATGATCCTATTCTCGGGCTTGATCATTTTCGGAATCATGTCGGAACCGATCAGTCGCGCTCCCAGCCTGGTCCTGGAAAATGTTTCGTATGTCAAGAAAGTCGTCTTCCCTCTTGAAATTCTTCCCTTTGTGGCATTGATCAACGCTCTCATCACGGCCGCGATTTCGTTTGTGGTTTTCCTGGCGGTCTTCATCGTCGTCTATGGTCCTCCTCCTGTCACCATCCTGGCGCTGCCGATCACTTTGCTGCCGCTGGTGCTGATGACGCTCGGCATCGTTTATTTCCTTGCCTCGCTTGGCGTCTTCCTGCGCGACCTCGTGCACGTGACGGCACCGCTGACAACGGCGATCATGTTCCTGTCGCCGCTGCTTTATCCGCTGGAAACCTTGCCAGAACAGTATCGGCCTTGGCTCTATGTCAACCCGCTTACGACAGCCCTTATCCAGGCGCGTGACGTCATTTTCTGGGGCCGGCTACCGCCCTTGAGCGAATGGGTCGCCTATTTCTTCGCCTCCTTTCTGTTCGCAACGGCGGGAGGCTTCTGGTTTATCCGTACTAAGAAGGCGTTTGCAGATGTCGTCTGAGGTTGCAATTCAGGCTTCGGGCATCGGCAAGGCCTATCTGATCTACGCCAAGCCACAGGATCGCCTGAAGCAGATGGTGCTGCGCTGGCGCCGTTATTACCAGGAATATTGGGCTGTGCAGGGTGTCGATCTGACGATCCGCAAGGGCGAGACCGTCGGCATCATCGGCCGCAACGGGTCAGGAAAGTCGACGCTGTTGCAGATGATCGCAGGCACCCTGCAACCCAATGCGGGCAGCCTGTCTGTCAGCGGCCGGGTGGCACCGTTGCTCGAACTCGGCGCCGGCTTCAATCCGGAATTCACCGGGCGCGAAAATGTGAAGCTCTCCGCGATGGTGCTCGGCCTGAATTCACACGAGATCGAGGAGCGCTATGACAGCATCGTGGCGTTTTCTGGCATCGGCGAGTTCGTGAAGCAGCCTGTCAAAAGCTATTCCTCCGGCATGTTTGCCCGACTCGCCTTTGCCGTGGCCGCGCATGTCGATGCCGATATTCTGATCGTGGACGAAACCCTTTCGGTAGGCGATGCCGCCTTTACCCAAAAGTGCATGCGCTACATCAGGAAGTTCAAGGAGAACGGAACTCTCCTGTTCGTCTCGCACGACGCTGGCGCCGTGACCTCGCTTTGCGACCGGGCGATATGGATGGATAAGGGCCGGATTCGCCAACAGGGGCCTGCCAAGGATATCAGCCTGGCCTATCGGGCGTCACTGAGCGAAGAGGCAGACGGCGAGGCTTTCTCGATCTCCGGCCGACGCCGGGAAACGCCCACCTCTGCCAAACGCGACTTCCGCCACGAGGCCATCCAAGCTTCCGACAAGCGCAACCTCATGGAGGTCTTTGAGTTCGACCCCGACGCTCCGTCGTTTGGTGCGGGTGGCGCAAAGATCGAATCCGCTCGTTTCCTAGACAGTGACGGTGACGAGCTGACTGTGATCGAGGGCGGCGAAGATGTAGCGCTCGAGATATCCTGTCTGGCCAAGGGCGCGCTCGACGCGCCGATTGTCGGCTTCGTCATCCGCGACCGGTTGGGCCAGACCCTGTTCGGCGACAACACCTATCTGACCTATTCGCATGCGCCGCTTTCCGTCGGCGAAGGGGAAAGGTTCGTCGCTTCTTTCACTTTCCAGATGCCTTACCTCCCCGCCGGCGACTACGCCGTTGCCACCGCATTGGCGCAAGGCACGCAAGCAGAACATGTCCAGCACCACTGGCTCGACGAAGCTCTGATCTTTCACTGCGATGGCAGCCATGTGACGCATGGCCTAGTCGGCCTGCCGATGCATGACATAGTGATCACCGGCGGCGGAGAATTGGGCAAGCCTGCTTGAGGGTAGAACGCGAAGGGCGGCAAAGCAAAAAAGGGACTAATGTTGCATGTTGTGCACGGTATGCGGCGGAACCGAGTTCACGGCACATCCAGTCCTGTGGGCACAACTGATCGATCAATGGCAACTCTCGCCGGCGGAAGTAGCCTATGTCGACCGTCAGCAAGGCGAATGTTGCGTAAGCTGCGGTTCAAATCTGAGATCGATAGCACTTGCCAATGCGCTGCGCGCTGTGTCCGGAACGACGCATATGCTGCGGGATTTTGTCGGCTCTGCCGAAGCTGGGCATATTCGCATTCTGGAATTGAACGCCGCCGGCACGCTCAACCCGGTTCTGTCTAAAATGCCGGGGCATGTTTTCGGTGCCTATCCGCAGGTCGATTTACATGCCTTGCCTTGGCCCGATGAGACGTTCGACATAGTTGTCCATTCCGATACACTGGAGCACGTCGCAAGCCCGATCCACGCGCTGGTGGAGTGCCGCCGAGTTCTCAAACCTCGGGGTGCGCTTTGCTTGACCGTCCCGATCATCGTAGGGCGGATGAGCAGGGGGCGAACGGGCCTTCCGAAAAGCCATCACGGTAGCCCTGAAGAGGCAGGCGACGACTACGTTGTGCATACGGAGTTCGGTGCGGACGCATGGTGCTTTCTGATGGAAGCAGGCTACTCTGAGGTCACGATATTCCAGGTAGCTTATCCCGCCGCGCTTGCGATGGCGGCCCGCAGATATTAACGATGCCGGACAGAACATCCGCGAGCGGAGATCGTTCGGAACTTGGAGGACGAACAGACAGTGAGCCTGACCTATACGGGGGAACGTTACCATCCGGAATTGCTCGACGAGATCCGGCAAGAGCATATGCACCGCTATGTCTGGACGCTGGGCATGACCGATGGACTAGATGTGGTCGACCTCGCCTGCGGTGAGGGCTTCGGCTCGCGGATTCTCGCCGAACGCGCCCGCTCCGTGATTGGCGTCGACGTATCCGATGCAGCCGTCCAACATGCCGCTTCCCGCTATACTGCCGCGAACCTGTCTTTCATCTGCGCCGACGCGACGGAACTTCCCCTAGAGGATCATTGCGCCGACGTGGTCGTCTCCTTCGAGACAATCGAGCACCTTGCCGATCAGGCCGGAATGCTGTCGGAAATCAGCCGCATCCTAAAGCCCACCGGGTTTCTGGTCATGTCTTCGCCCAACACTGAAGTCTATTCGGTCAAGCAGGACCATAAAAACGAGTTTCACACTAGGGAATTGACCCGTGGAGAATTCGTTGGCCTCCTCGAAGGGAGGTTTCCGGCTCTGCGCCTGTTCGGCCAGCGGTTGTCCGTTGCCTCATCGATATTGTCCTGCGATGGCGATGCGGGCGGGACGGCCAGCGTGTTCCGCGACGAAGGCAACATCGAGCAGAGCGCCCGCGAAATTCCTGAGACCATGTACTATCTGGCGCTGGCCGCCTCCCGTGAGGACTGCCTCCCGCCGATGGCTGCTTCTTTCCTGGTCAGCGCGAGTTATGATGTCTATTGGCGAATGCGCGGCGTTTATCAACAGATGGAAGACCGGGCCAACCGTCTTGTTGCCGAGTACGGGCAGGTGATGGCCGAAAAGGACAGGCTCGCCGCGGAGAATGGCCAGGTGATGGCTGAAAAGAACCGTCTTGTTGCCGAGTACGGGCAGGTGATGGCCGAAAAGGACAGGCTCGCCGCGGAGAATGGCCAGGTGATGGCTGAAAAGAACCGTCTGGTCGCCGAGTACGGGCAGGTGATGGCTGAAAAGGACAGGCTCGCCGCGGAGAATGGCCAGGTGATGGCCGAAAAGAACCGTCTTGTTGCCGAGTACGGGCAGGTGATGGCCGAAAAGGACAGGCTCGCCGCGGAGAATGGCCAGGTGATGGCCGAAAAGAACCGTCTTGTTGCCGAGTGCGGGCAGGTGATGGCCGAAAAGGACAGGCTCGAGGCCAAGACCGAACAACTGATGACGGAAAAGGACCAGTTATCCGATGAGAATCAGTCGCTCGGCGGCTTCTTGAACCTCGCCGGTTCCTATATGAAGCGTCGTCTGTGGACAAAGCCCGAGCGATCACCATGCTTCGATCCTGACTATTATCTTCGCAGCAATCCGGACGTCGCGACCTCCAAACTCGACCCGTTTGTCCACTATGTGCGTTACGGACGCAGCGAGGGCCGCCTGCCGAAAGCGCCGATGAATGGAGAAGAAAAACGGGCGCATGCCCCGCAAGTGCGGGAAAATTCCTCCAGATAGCAACGCTTTTTCCAAATCTGCGCGGCTCGCGCTCGCTAGACAAGCATGGCAAACTTGTGGCAATGACCGGTCCCGAGCGGTGTCGATTATCAGCAGGTCGATCCGACGACGATACGAGGATTTTGTCTGCGGATAGGGGTGGCTGCGGCCATGCCACCGAAGCGGCGTCCTGCTCGTCGGGTTGGACGGCCAAAAGCAATATAGGCGGGGCATGGGTACCATCTCAGTTGACGAATTTGACTGTTTGGCGAAGCGATATGCGGCAATATATCGGGTAAGTCCCGCGCTCCATTCGGAAGACCATATGTTGGGCCATTTCCTGAAGATGAGCCCTGATGGAGGCTTGCGCCATTATTTCAAAAGTGGCTTTGCCGATGCGGAGCAACTGATGCAAGCAATCGAAAAACTTAATGTCGATATGGACAACCTCAAAATACTGGAATTTGCCGCCGGATACGGACGGCTTACCCGGCATCTGCATAAATTGTGTGAGCTGACTGTTAGCGATATCCACCCCGAGGCAGTTGAGTTCGTGAGCAAAAACTTCGGGTGCCGGGCCTATGTATCGTCGAAGGATGCCGAGCAATTGAGAATTTCAGAACAGTTTAATATCGTCGCGGTCATCTCGCTTTTTTCGCATCTCCCCGATCGGACCTTCGGAAAATGGCTGTCGGCATTGTATGCGCTTGTGGCGCCGGGGGGCTATCTCATCTTCACGACAATCGGCGAATCCGCCCGGGCTATCAACCCCCAAATACCGGTACCCGGATCCGACGGCGTTGCCTTCGAGGCCATATCGGAACAGATCGATCTGGATACTCAGGACTACGGTAATACAACGGTACATCCTCACTATGTCGGCTTCCAGATCGGCAGGATGCCGGGTGCGCGTTTGGTATCCTATGAGGCCGGCCCATGGTGGAAATACCAGGATCAATACATCGTGCAAAAGCCGGCTTGAGGGGATTCACGTCTCTGCGTTTCGCAGAGCGACCGAGGGCAGAAGGAAGGATTCAATAATGACTTTGACCAAGGCCGCACCGATCCGGTCGTCACAGGCGTTTAAGACAAGCGATTTTCTGCGAGCGCTCGCTGAGGTATGGGCGAAAAGATATTCGGTCAGTCCCGAGATCCATGAGTATGACCACATTTTTGGACATCTCGTCGCCCGCCTTTCGACCGATGACGAAATGAAGATTTTCGAAGCGCTAAAACATTATTTTGAGAACGGCGCCGCCAACGCACAACAGGTGCGCGATCTGATGACGTCGCTGGGACTGGCAAGTGATGCGCGTGTGCTGGAATTCGCCAACGGCTACGGGCGCGTTACGCGCCATTTGAAGGATTTGAATTTCGTTGCATGCGATATTCATCCTGAAGCGGTTAGCTTCTGTGCGGATGTGTTGGGTGTCAAGTCGATTGCCTCCGCCAGTGTACCCGAGGACTGGAAGCCGGAAGAGAGATTTGATTTCATATTCGCCATTTCGCTGTGGTCCCACCTGCCGGACGGCTTGTTCCAGCGCTGGCTATCTTCGGTCTGCGCCGCGCTTAACCCCGGCGGCTATCTGATGTTTTCCACGCATGGGGCATTAGCCGCGACTGTCGTTCCCCAACTCGCTGAAGTCATCAAGGATGGCCAGCAATACGGCTATCTGGATGGATCGGATCAAAAGGATCTCGATCCCTCGATCTATGGTTCCACAATCGTGTTGCCGCCCTATGTCATCAAGGCAATCTATGGTGCCACCAAGGCGCGCATCGTATCTTTCAAGCCGGCTGGATGGTGGAGCTTGCAGGACGAATGGATCATCCAAATTCCCTGACTTGTTTTCGCCTCAGGACGTTCGATCGGCAATTGAGATAAGGGCACTCTGTTGCCGAAATTGGCAGCAGTTAAAGGGTTAGATGCTAAATTCAGTGAAAAAAGCAAACCATCCCGAGCTTCTATGCTCGCTCGATGTTCCGTCCGGCCGCTCGTTTCACGTTGGCAAGGGGCTTGCGCTGTATTTGCAGGGCTGGGCTTTTTGTCCCGGCAATTCGATCAGGCGACTCTGTATCCTGGATGGAACCAGACAGCATGAAATCCGGAACCACTCCTGGGCTAGGCAGGACGTTTTACAGCATTTTTATCCTGTGCAGGATCCGAATGGAGGTAGCCTGTTTTCCGAGTTCAATACGATATTGCTGATCCATGAGATTACAAAGCTTGAGACACGCGAACTGCGACTTCGTGCCGAGTTGAAATCGGGAAGGACCATCGAACAGTCCCTTGCTGCCTTCGAATTCCAGCCCGGGAACAATCGGCGCCCCGTGGAGGTGGAGTGGCCGGCCAACGGTCCCAAGGTTGCCATTTGCATGGCAACGTACAATCCGCCGCTGAAACTTCTGCAGCAGCAGATCGCGTCGATTCTTGAGCAGGATCACAAGAACTGGATTTGCATTATCTCCGATGACAGTTCCAATGCTCTCTCCCGCCACGATATCCTCGATTTGGTCGAACACGACAGCCGATTTATTTATGTGAGCAACGAAGCGCGGAAGGGTTTCTACAAGAATTTCGAAGAATGCCTTTCGCTGGTACCTGTCGACGCCGAGTTCGTCGCGCTGGCAGATCAGGATGATCATTGGCGTGCCGACAAACTCACGAAGCTCATTCAGGCTTTGCCGGAAAACAAAAAACTTGCCTTCAGCGACTGCCGCATCGTTGCCGGCGACGCGGTTGTCTCAGAGACATACTGGAATCATCGCAGGAATGAATACGCCGACTTTCTTTCGCTGTTCCTGGCCAATTGTGTAACCGGCGCCGCGAGCCTGTTTCGCAGCGACATTCTCGACCACATACTGCCGTTTCCGCAACGGCTCGTCGACGCCTATCATGATCAGTGGATCGCGCTTACAGCCGAGGTGACAGGCGGGATTTCCTATACCGACGAACCTTTATATGACTACCATCAGCATGGGACAAACGTGGTGGGGCAGGTGGTCAAGCCTTACACTGGTGTTTCCCGTTCAATAGGCATTCTTCTGAAAGGCGCAAGAAACAAACGCGCCTTGGTGGAGGCAGGTCGAGCTCTGCTGCACAAGGCACGCGAGGATTTTTCGGGCGCGCTCGAAAAAGCGATATTCGCAGAGACACTTCGGCTGCGCAATCCGGGGATGCCGAGAAAGCTAGAGAACATAACCAAGCGAATGTCGCGTTTGACTACCAGTGTGATCGAACCGGTCCTTCTGAAATTTTCAGGCATGCTGCGGCGGCGTTCGACATTAAACGTCGAAGGGTTCTTGATGAACGCCGCCCTCGGTGTCAAAGTAAGAAACCTTGCCTATCGTTCTCAAAAAAGCCGGTACCTGCAGCATATCCGTAGAATCACTACGGAATCTGCAGCTCTGCCGAAAGCCGCGCTCTCCGAGGCAACACCGCGCTTCGAGGATTTGGGGGCTAACTGGATTTTTCATAATATCCAGCCGTTTAAGCTTCGGGTGTCGCACCGGGAGCCAAAGCGTGTAAACGTCCTTCTGGCCACGATAGATTTCAAATACATCTTCGGCGGCTATATTGGCATGTTCAGCTTGGCGCTTCGCCTGCGTCGCGAAGGTTTTCTCGTTCGGATCGTGACGTTGGAATATACAGAGTTGGACATGACGCTCGCTCGCGAGCGCATCAAAGGATATCCTGGCATCGAGCCATTGTTTGACGAGATTGAAATCGCGCATCGGCACGACCGCGCGGAGGAATTGCTCGTCAGTCCGGACGATCGCTTCATTGCTACAAACGGCTGGGGCGCGCATGTCGCGCACCACGCCAGCCGCGAACTGGGGCAGGACCGTTTCATGTTCATGGTTCAGGAATACGAGCCCTATTTCCTGCCCATGAACACGATCGCCGCGCTGTTCCAGCAATCCTACCGCTTCCCGCAATTTCAGCTTTTCTCCACGCCCTTGCTTCGCGATTTCTTCAAGCTAAACAAGATCGGCGTGTTCTCGCAGCCGCACGCGGAGAAGAACCACGCGATCTTCCGCAACGCCATCCAGAAGTTCACGCCCGTGCTCGACGACATGCGTCATCGCGAGCGACGCATTCTTTTTTATGGCCGCCCAGAAGCGCATGCTGCGCGCAACCTTTTTGAACTCGGCATGATGGCGCTTGCCGAACTGGCCCGCTCTCCGGGCTTCGAGTCAGACAAGTGGAAATTCTACGGCATGGGCTCGATCGGTGGCGCCAGCAAGGTCAGGCTGGCACCCGGCGTGATCATGGAAATGATGCCCAAGACCGACCTGCAAACCTATGCCGAGCGTCTGCCGAGCCACGACGTCGGGCTTTCGCTGATGCTTACGCCGCATCCGAGCTTGGTGCCGCTCGAAATGGCCTCGGCAGGCATGTGGACGGTGACAAATACGTTCGAGAACAAGACGGCGGAAAGCCTGGAGGCCATTTCGACCAACCTTATCGCTGTGGAACCGACGCTCGAAGGCGTGGTCCAGGGGCTCAAGGATGCCATATCGCGCGTGGATCAGTACGATCGGCGCTTGAAGGGCTCGAAGATCAACTGGCCGACCACCTGGGACGATGCCTTCGAGCCGAGTGCCATGAAGAAGATCGTTGACTTCCTGTCGTGATCTGAGGCAGGTAGCGGCCCGCTTGAGCGCAGACGCCTGGAGGGAGAGGGACGCCGGGCTGCAGGGTTGAGCGCCTTTGCTTCTCAACCAGTCGTCAGTTTGGTAAGGCAGCGTGCCACGCCATTCTCCCAGTCGGGCAGGGCGTGGCCGAAAGTGGCGCGGAATTTCGTCGTGTCGAGGCGGGAATGGGCGGGGCGCCTTGCCGGCGTCGGGTAGTCCGCTGTCGTGATCGGCTCGACGCGGGCGCTCGGGCCGCCACGGCGCGCCGACTGCGCGAAAATCTCCTCGGCGAAGCTTGCCCAGTTCGTTTCGCCTTGCGCCACCATATGGAATATGCCGCGCCAGTCCTCACTTTCTGGTGCGGACAGCACCTTTCGCGCGGCAGCGACAATGCCTTCAGCAATGTCTGGCGCGTAGGTCGGCGTGCCGTGCTGGTCGGCGACGACGCGCAGCACGTCTCGATCAGCCGCAAGACGCAGCATGGTTTTCAGGAAGTTGTGACCATAAGGGCTGTAGACCCAGGCTGTTCGCAAGATGACATGTGCCTCGTTGGCGGCAGCGATTGCCTGTTCTCCCTCCAGTTTGGAGCTTCCGTAAATGCCAGTCGGGCCGGTGGCGTCGGTTTCGATATAGGGGGCGGCCTTGTTGCCGGCGAAGACGTAGTCGGTTGAAACATGGATGACCGGCAGTCCGGCCGCTGCCGCAGCCGCAGCCACGTTGCGAGCGCCGTCACGATTGACTGCAAAGGCGGCCTGCGCCTCGCTCTCGGCCTTGTCCACGGCAGTATAGGCGGCTGGGTTGACGACGATGTCGGGCCGCACCAACTCGATGGCGCGGGCGATCGATTCGGCCTCGGTAATGTCGAGATCGGGACGACCGAGCGTCGTCACGCTCAGTTCTTCGTTGGCTAGGGCGGCTAGTGAACGAGCAACCTGCCCTTCCTGACCTGTCACCAATATCCGCATTGCTGTTCCGATCCTCTATTTGGCCACGGCTTCGCCCAGCCGCTCGCCGGTGTAGCGCTGTTCGCGGATGGGGCCCCACCACCATTTGTTGTCCAGGAACCAGTCCACCGTTCTTGCCAGACCGCTATCGAAATTCTCCTTCGGCGCCCAGCCGAGGTCACGGCTGATCTTCGAGGCGTCGATGGCATAGCGGCGATCATGACCCGGGCGGTCGGTGACGAAGGAAATCAGGTCGCGATGGCTCTTCCCGCCTGCCCGCGGCCGCCTGATGTCGAGCAGATCGCAGATCGTCTCGACGACGCCCAGGTTTGTCCGCTCCGAATTGCCGCCGACATTGTAGCTTTCGCCCGGCTGCCCCCTGGTTGCGACAAGTTCCAGCGCGCGTGCGTGATCCTCGACGAACAGCCAGTCGCGCACATTGGCGCCGGCGCCATAGACCGGCAACGGCTTTTCATCGAGCGCATTGAGGATGACCAGCGGGATCAGCTTTTCGGGAAAGTGATAGGGGCCGTAATTGTTCGAGCAGTTGGAAAGCACGACCGGCAGGCCATAGGTTTCGTGCCAGGCCCGCACCAGATGGTCCGAGGCCGCTTTCGAGGCGGAATAGGGCGAAGACGGCGCGTAGGGCGTTTCCTCGACGAACACGCCGCCATCGAAAGGAAGATCGCCGAACACCTCATCGGTCGAGACATGATGGAAGCGGAAGCGGCTCTTCCTGTCCTCGGGCAGGCCGCGCCAGTATTCCAGCGCGGAATTGAGGATCTTGTAGGTGCCGACGATGTTGGTCTCGATAAACGTGCCTGGACCGTCGATCGAGCGGTCGACATGGCTCTCGGCGGCAAGGTTCATGACGATGTCGATATCGTCCCGGTGGAGGATGTCGAGCACCGCCCTCTCGTCGCAGATATCGGCATGAGCAAAGCTGTAATTGTGCGCATTCTCGATCGGCCGCAGCGAGGCCAGATTGCCCGCATAGGTGAGCTTGTCGAGATTGGTCACCCGATAGGCCGGGTTGGCACACAAATGCCGGCACACCGCCGAACCGATGAAGCCAGCACCGCCTGTCACCAGAAAATTCATGCCGCTGTCCTCATCAAGCAAACACCTCGGCGGCGGCCAGCAGCGGCGCCTTCAGGTCCTTGTCGGAAAGCTGGAACCCGCCGGCCAATGACGGCCATTCGATACCGATGGCGGGATCGTCGAAGCGGATCGACCGGTCATGCGCCTGTGAATAGGTGTCGGTGACCTTATACAGGACCTCGGTGTCGGGCACGAGCGTCACGAAGCCGTGCGCGAAGCCTTTCGGCACCAGAATCTGGTTGCCCTTTTCGGCCGACACTTCGAGAGCGACCCATTTTCCGAAAGTCTTCGAGCTGCGGCGAATATCGACCGCAACGTCGAGAATGCTGCCACGAATGACGCGCAGCAGCTTGTCCTGGGCTCGCGGCGCAAGCTGGTAGTGAAGCCCTCGCAACACACCTGCCGACGCGGAGTAGGAATGATTGTCCTGCACGAAAAGCAAGTCTATGCCGGCCTGCGAAAAGCGCTCGGCATTGTAGGTTTCCACGAAAAAACCGCGCGCGTCGCCATGTCGCTTCGGAACGATTTCCAGCACGCCATCGATGCCAAGGGACCTGACTTCCAGCACCTAGCCCTCCGACAGATCGACAACACGCCGGCGCAGATAGGCGGCATACTCATTCTTGCCCAGGCGGTCGGCACGACGCAGAACCTGGTCCACCGTCAGCCAACCCTGTTCAAAGGCGATCTCTTCGGGACAGGCTACCTTGATGCCCTGGCGATGCTCGATGGTGCGCACGAATGAGGAGGCTTCATGCAAGCTGTCATGCGTGCCGGTGTCGAGCCAGGCATAGCCGCGCCCCAACCGGTGCACGTGCAACTGGCCACGCTCGAGGTAGACGTTGTTGACCGCCGTAATCTCGAGCTCGCCGCGCGCCGAGGGCCGGATGGAGGGGGCGATGTCGACGACGTCGTTGTCATAGAAATAGAGACCAGTGACAGCCCAGTTGGATTTCGGATTCTGCGGCTTTTCTTCGATCGTCAGCGCCGTTCCGGTGGCCTTGTCGAAGGATACGACACCATAACGCTGGGGATCCTCGACATGATAGGCAAACACCGAAGCGCCCTTTTCGCGCGAGGCCGCCTCGCGGCAAAGCTGCGACAGCCCATCGCCGAAATAGATGTTGTCGCCGAGGATCATCGACACACTGTCCCTGCCGATGAAATCCCGGCCGATGATGAAGGCTTCCGCAAGCCCGTTGGGTTGCGGTTGCTCGGCATAGGACAGGTCAAGCCCGAACTCCGATCCATCACCAAGCAGATCGCGAAAAACCGGCAGATCACGCGGCGTTGAAATGACCAGAATCTCGCGGATACCCGCGAGCATCAAAACGCTCAGCGGATAATAGATCATCGGCTTGTCGTATATCGGCAGAATCTGCTTAGAGATTGCTAATGTGAGCGGATAAAGACGTGTTCCGCTGCCTCCAGCAAGGATAATTCCTTTCAAGAAGCTCTCCTTGACATGCCTAAGCCCCCCGGCCCGAGCAGTCCGTGCTTAGGTTCCATGCAATGGCTTGTCAATCTCGGTGGTCGACAAACGGCCGGACCACGTCCGGCACCGTGTCCATAGACCGTTCCGCCTGTCTGCGTTTATCTTACCGGGTCCGAGGGCATGGCGGGAACAATCGTATCCGTAAATATACCCATAAATACCCAAATGCACGGGAGCTCTTAAGATCGCGTCGGCATGGAGGATCACCGGGGGAATCGCCAAGACTTGCCTATCCCCGCCGCCCAAAATACGCCTGATACCACTCCACAAACCGCCCAACGCCCTCGGTGACCGTCGTCGTCGGGCGATAGCCGACGGCCTGCTCCAGCGCCGACGTGTCGGCAAAGGTATCGGGCACGTCGCCGGGCTGCAGCGGCAGCAATTCGACGATGGCTTTCCTGCCAAGCGCGTTTTCCAGCGCCTCGACATAGGCGGTCAGCTTCACCGGGTTGTTGTTGCCGATGTTGAAGATGCGCCATGGGGCGCTGCTTGTCGCCGGATCCGGACGGCTGGAGTCCCAGGCGGCATTGCTTGTGGCCGGGTTGTCGCTGGCCCGGACGACGCCTTCGGCGATGTCCTCGACATAGGTGAAGTCGCGGGTATGGTTGCCGTTGTTGAACAGCTTGATCGGCTCGCCGGCAAGGATGTTTTTGGTGAACAGGAATAGCGCCATGTCTGGGCGCCCCCAGGGGCCATACACGGTGAAGAAACGAAGCCCGGTCGTCGGCAACCGGAACAAATGACTGTAGCTGTGCGCCATCAGCTCGTTTGCGCGCTTGGTCGCGGCGTAGAACTGCAGCGGGTGGTCGGCCGGCCGATGCTCGGAAAACGGCATGTCGGTGTTGGCGCCGTAGACGCTCGAGGTACTGGCATAGGTCAGGTGCGCAACAGCGCTGTTCCGGCAGGCCTCGAGCATATTGGCGTAGGCGATGAGGTTGCTTTCGACATAGGCATGCGGGTTTTCCAGGCTATAGCGAACCCCGGCCTGGGCGGCGAGATGGATCACCCTGTCGAATGAGTGGTCGGCAAAGCAGCCATCGACCACGCTTTTGTCGGCGAGATTGCCGCGGATGAAATGATAGCCGGCATTGGTCTTGCGGCTCGCCTCCTCCAGCAGCCGCAGCCTCGCCTCCTTGATCTGCGGATCATAGTAGTCGTTGACGTTGTCGATGCCGACAACTTCGTCGCCACGCTCCAGCAGCCGCTTCGATACGTGATAGCCTATGAAGCCGGCAGCGCCGGTGACCAGAACCTTCATCGAAGCGCCCATGACGACAAACCCTTTATGTCGTAGACCACACCTGGGTTCTTGCAAAGCGCCTCGTTGCAGTGGGAAGCATGAGCACTACCGCAAACCGGTTCAGTTGCCCCGCCGATCGCCGGAGTTCGGCTAAATGTTTCCGGCTACGCGGCTTTGTGCATGGTTATCAGCGGGCTAGGCATGCCGAACATCGGCCATCATCATCGGCATCGGCGACATCGCTAGTGGCCAAAATCGGCAGCGTTGACAGAGGCATATGGCCGGCGGAAGCCGGCAGGGGACCGATGATCGGCCAGAAGATCGGCCAAATATTGCGGCAAATTCAAAATACATCTTTATTATTTGGCTTTTGGCGGACACCACGCCGAAATCCGCCAGTCACGCCGTTCCAGCCAGCATTTGATTGCTCAAGCCGCTGGCTGCTACTCGCGCCTCAGCCGCGCTTCAGCAACGTCCACACAGCCGGCACCAGGCTTGCCGCCAGGGCAACCTTGATCAGGTCACCGACGATGAACGGCACGACACCGAACTGCCACGACTTTTCCGGGCCGATCAGCAGCGCCAGCCAGGCAAAGCCCATCGCCATCATGACGATTTCGGCAACCAGCATGGCGTTGAAAAGCTTGATCGGATGGCGGTCCCAGCCGCGATCGGCGGCCCAGCCGACGATTGCCGCCATGACCACGAAGCCCGCGAGATAACCGCCCGTCGAGCCGAGCATGTAGGCAACGCCGAGCCCCTTTTCCGGGGTGCTCTGGAAGACGGGGAAGCCCATGGCGCCCTCCGCCATGTAAAGCAGCAGGGTGGCGACGCCGAGACGCATGCCGAAGGCGGCGGCGATCAGCAGCACGGCCAGCGTCTGCATCGAAATGTCGACCGGCCCAAGCATCACCTTGGTCTTGGCCGACAGGGTCAGCACCAGTGTTCCGGCGATCGCCAGGAAAAGCTGCGTTGCCAGCCGCGCCGCGCCACTTTGCGGCAGGGCCAGAGAAACAAGCGGACGCATCGTAGTTGCAATTGCCATGGTATTTCCCCAATCCGATTGCCGCTATCCGATGTTCGCGGCCTCACGTTCTCCTATATTGGCTTGCGTGTTATGCGGCAATCGGTTTTGCCGTTTCCTGAAACAAGGCACCGATGCATTCGCCATGGCACTCAAATTCGATACCGGCTTCGACCCCCTTTATGGCCGGGGGGTAAGCGTCGCGCCCGATATCCAGCGCATCACGGCCCGCAATCCGAGCCCCTTCACCTTTCACGGCACCAACAGCTACATCGTTGGCCGCGATACGCTGGCGGTGATCGATCCGGGGCCGGATGACGAGGCGCATCTGCAGACCCTGCTCGACGTGATCGCGGGTCGGCCGGTCAGCCATATCTTCGTCAGCCACACGCACCGCGACCACTCCCCGCTGGCGGCCCGGCTGAAAGAGCGCACCGGTGCCCCCGTGCTGGCAGAGGGGCCGCACCGGCCGGCAAGGCCTTTGCATATCGGCGAGACCAATGCGCTCGACGCCAGCGCCGACATGGCTTTCGTCCCCGATATTGCGCTTTCCGACGGCGAGGTGGTCGACGGCGACGGCTGGTCGATCAGGACGGTTCTAACCCCGGGTCACACCGCCAATCACGCGGCATTTGCGCTGGAGGGAACCGGCATCCTGTTTCCGGCCGATCATGTCATGGCCTGGGCAACCTCCATCGTCGCCCCGCCGGATGGGGCGATGGCCGACTATATGGCCTCGCTGGACCGGTTGATCGAACGCGGGGATCGCTTGCTGCTGCCCGGACATGGCGGGCCGGTGACGGCACCGCGCGCTTTCATGCGCGGGTTGAAGACGCACCGCAAGATGCGCGAGCGCGCCATCCTGCAGCGGGTCAGAGAGGGCGACCGGACGATTCCCGACATGGTCAAGGCGATCTACAGGGATACCGACCCGCGGCTGCATGGCGCCGCCGGATTGTCGGTGCTTGCCCATCTCGAGGACCTGGTGGCACGCGATCTGGTTGTGACCGACGCCGCACCGGCCATTGACGGCGTTTTCACGCCGGCCAGATAGGCCGCCCGAATAGACTGCCAGGTTCCAGTGCCCTACTCGGCCGGAGCCGCGCCAACCTGACCGGCGACTTCCTGGTCCAACTCCGCCAGGAAATCGGTGATGCGCGCGGCGTTGTCGCCGAGGTCGTAGCGGCCGTATCGCGAAGCTGATCGCATATCGACGATGACCGTATCGCCATCGTCCGTCACGCGGATCGCCACATCGGCGGGAAGGCCGAGCACAAAGCCCTTGGCGACGGCGGTAATGGTCACGTCGCTTTGCCCGGCGAGGTCGGGATAGGGTTCTGACAGATCCCAGTTGCGCCGGTCGAGTACGGTTTCGACGGCATTGACGACAGTCTCGAACGGCAGGTCGTAGCTGCGTGCGCTGACCAGCGGATAGCTGTCGGTCTGCAACCGCTGTTCGCCAGGCGTCGACGGCGCAAGCACGTTCATATCCTTCGTCCGGTCGCTCACGTCGAGCGCCGGCGGTTCGTCGAAATCCGTCGAGATATCCCTGAGCGGCGGATAGATGGTCGCCCAGTAGGCGGCGACGCCATAGGGTGCGAGCACCAGCAGCGCCAGCAGCGCGCCGACCGTCAGGTCGCGACCGCCGCGGTCGCCGAAGTTCCACAGCCGCGAAAAGGCAAACCCGGCAAACAACAACGCCAGGGCCGCCAGCAGCGCGACAATGCCCAGCACCCACAGGAAGACCGGTGTTTCGACGAGATCGAAGCGGTGGCCGACGAAGACCGTCAGCAGCAACACCAACGAAAAAGCGGCCGTGCGCCGCGACCATCCGGCCGCCTTCGACGTTTGCCGTTCGGGAATGCTAACCATCGTTTTCTGCGCTGCCCCAACCCGAACGGACACTTAGTGCCTTTTTGCGATGGCATGAAGCCGAAACATGCACCATCCCGTCAATCCGTCGGCAAGCGATAGTCCCTGAACTGCTGGCGCAAGGTGATCTTCTGGATCTTGCCGGTGGCGGTGTGCGGAATTTCGCCGACGAAGGCGACATCGTCCGGCATCCACCATTTGGCCACCTTGCCATCCATGAAGTCGAGAATATCAGCCTTGGTTGGCTCCTTGCCCGGCTTGCGGACGACGACCAGCAACGGCCGCTCGCCCCATTTCGAATGATGGACGCCGATGGCGGCCGCCTCGGCGACATCGGGGTGGCCGACAGCCAGGTTCTCGAGGTCGATGGTCGAAATCCATTCGCCGCCGGACTTGATGACGTCCTTGGCGCGATCGGTGATCTGCATATAGCCGCCGGCGTCGATGTGAGCGACGTCGCCGGTGTCGAACCAACCGTCGTCATCGAACTGCTCCGAGCCAGCACCGCCATAGTAGGCGCGGGCAACCGCCGGTCCGCGCACTTTCAGGCGGCCAAATGTCTTGCCATCCCAGGGCTGCGCGTTGTTGTCGTCGTCGGTGACCTTCATTTCGACGCCGAAGGGCGGGTAGCCCTGTTTCTGCTGCACATCGAGCCGGGCTTCCCCCTCAAGACCGGCATAGTCCGGCTTCAAGGTGCACAGCGTGCCGAGCGGCGACATTTCGGTCATGCCCCAGGCATGGATGACCTGGACATCGTAGTTCTGCTGGAACTTGGTCATGATCGCGCGCGGGCAGGACGAGCCGCCGATGACCACCTTGTTGAGATAGGGAAGCTTCTTGCCGGTCTCCTCCAGATGCTGCAGCAGCATCATCCAGACGGTCGGCACGGCGGCGCTGAAGGTCACCTTCTCGGTATCGAGCAGTTCGTAGATCGAAGCGCCGTCCATCTTGCAGCCGGGCATGACCAGCTTGGCGCCGATCATCGGCCCGCTCTGGCCAAGGCCCCAGGCATTGGCGTGGAACATCGGCACGACCGGCAAGATCGTATCGCGCGACGACAAGCCCATGGCGTCGGGCATGGCGGCGATCATGGCGTGCAGCACGTTCGAACGGTGGCTGTAGACGACGCCCTTTGGATCGCCCGTGGTCCCCGACGTGTAGCACATACCGGCGGCGGTCCCTTCGTCGAAGGTCTTCCAGGCGAAGTCGCCATCCGCCTCATCAAGCCAGTCTTCATAGGCGACCACATTGGGCAATGTCGTCTGCGGCATGTGTGCCTTGTCGGTCAGCACGATGACCTGTTTCAGCGACTTGACGGCACCGGCTATCTTCTCGAGCAGCGGCAGAAAGGTCAGGTCGACGAAGACGGCCTTGTCCTCGGCATGGTTCATGATCCAGACGATCTGCTCGGGAAACAGCCGCGGATTGAGCGTATGGTAGATGGCGCCGATGCCCATGATGCCGTACCAGGCCTCGATGTGGCGCGCGGTGTTCCAGGCCAGCGTGGCGATGCCGTCGCCCAAGCCATAGCCGTCACGTTCCAGCCGTTGGGCGACCTTCAGGGCGCGGCGATGGATGTCCGCATAGGTGGTGCGCACGATCGGCCCCTCGATCGAGCGCGACACGATCTCGCGCACGCCATGCTGCCGCTCGGCATTGTCGATGAGCTTGTGGCAAAGCAGCGGCCATTCCTGCATCAGTCCGAGCATTCGGTCCTCCCTCACGCTTTTGCGTTGTGCTTTTTGTCCCATTGTGGAGCGAACCGGCGGATTGTCCAGCCGCCAGCACCGTCGAGTGCTGCATTGATCGACATGACAGCGGCAGCCGCCACAATCCGGCCATCGTCGGCGTTAAGTTTCGTTAACGGGCAAAGGGGGTGCGATTGGCGACTGAAAGAGGTTCGCATGGACGCGCAGCTCGACGACAAGGCTCTCGAGAGTACGCTTGCCGAAAGTCTGGCCGATCTTGTGCCGGATACCAAGACTGTTTCCGAAGATGAATTTGTTGAAGTTGTCGGCGGCGCGCTCGAAGCGGTCGGCGGCACGCTGCTGTTCAAGATGTGCGTCCAGAACCATGGTGAAGGCCAGCACGTCGCGGCCGCATCCGTCGGCAATGGCGGCAGCCGCCAGTTCCTGCTGCTCACCTTGCCGACCGGCGGTGGTTCCTTGAAAGTCGAGACCGTGTCGAGAAGCAGCAATCCGGTCGCCGGTATCGCTGCTGCCTATGCCGGTCTCATGGACGTGTTCAAGGCCGCCGCCTGATCGCTTGCGGAAAGTAGTTCAAGGATCTTCGGAGGCGCGATCCGTCAGTTGCACGGCCACAGCGGGCCTTGCGCAATGCGCTTGCGCGACACACCTAAAGTCGACGCAAGGAGACCCCCATGGATCAGATCGCCAATCCCGCCCCCGGTTTTCAACGCAATCCCGACAAGGTCATCACCATCGAGCCCTATGCCGGCACCGTCACCGTGCGCGCCGGAGACGTGGTCATCGCTTCATCAGCGAAGGCCAAAGTGCTGAACGAGGCCCCCTATCCCGCGGCCTTCTACATTCCGTTCGCCGACATCGATTTCGGCAAGCTCGGCAGCACTGACCACTCGACCCATTGCCCCTACAAGGGCGATGCGAGCTACTGGAGCGTGCTGCCTGCCGGCGAGACCGGCCAGAACGCCATGTGGGCCTATGAACGGCCTTTCGATGAAATGACTGAAATCCGCAACCACGGCGCATTCTACGCCAGCAAGGTCACGATAGAAGCCAACCCGGGCTGAGCGATTTTCGAACCCAAGCGAACTCGGCGTGAGGTATGTCGAGATTCAGGTCAGGCCGCGGCGAGAATGGTGGGTTCCGAGAACCGGAACGGAGCGGACTTTTGGGTCCGTGAGTACCGGAAGCGCAGGAAGCCGCCATTCGCAGGCCGGCATCGCCTGAATATCGATATACCTTAGTCGGTGGTGCCGTGATTGCCGACCCCGTCGGCATCGTCGAGCCGCACAAAGGTCAAGCCCTTGGCCTTGAGCGCCAGCAGCCCCTGCACCACGCCTTCGCCGGCCGCATGGGTCGGCTGGTTGATGTGCGAAATAATCACATCACCGTCCTTGGCCGCTGCAATGCGCCGCGCGGTTTCCTTGGCGCCAAGCAATGAGCCACCGTCGCCGTTTATCGAGAATCCCGCGATCTTGAAGCCAAGCTTGCGGATCATGGCGATTGCCGACGGGCTGTATTCGGCGGTCGCGCCACGAAACCATTTCGGTGCCGGCTCGCCGGTCCTGGCAAGAGCGGCGGCACCCGACTCGACCTCGGCCAGCACCGCGTCCGGGCTGCCGGCGCTGCGGATGCCGTAGATTTTCTGCGGCGTATCGACCGCCGGGATATGACGGCCGCCGTGATTTTCCAGTTCGAACAGATCGGGATGCGCCCGCATGATCTCGACGGCGGCGGCGTTTCGCTTCAGCCAGATGCCGGTCACGAAAATGGTGGCGGGGATCTTGTTGTCCACCAGCGCCGAAAGGATCCGGTTGTCGGTCTGTCCGCCGCAGGCATCGAGCGTAAGCGCAACGCGGCCGGCTCCGCTCGCCTCCGGCCTGATGTGCAGCGTCGGCTCGACAAGCGGCGCGGCATGGCCGGCGGATATCATCGCCAACGACATGGCAGCCATGCAGAGATTTTTTTGCAGCAAGCGCATCAAACCGAATTCCTGACCGGTCATTTCAAGCAGGCATCACAAGACCCGCATGAAGGCGGAAATCGGGATGGTGCATAGCAGAAAAGCGCCCAGCGTGACAATTTGACCGTTCGCGTGTTGAACAGGCCATTCCACGACGGCGACAGCGCTTACCCGAGCGGCGCATGATCTCAGACGGCGCGTTCCCGCTTCATTTCGGTACGCGAAAGAAGCTCGCGCACCGCGTCGACGACAGGCTTGACCTCAAGGCCCCAGACGCAGCAAGCCTTGCTGGGATCCGGCGCGCGGCAGAGGTCCTTGGCCACGCAGGCGCAAGGCATCGGCGGCTGGAGCGAGATGCTGGGCACGCCGATGGGACCCCAGCGCGATGGATGCGTCAGACCGAACAGCCCGACAACCGGGGTCCCAGTGGCTGCGGCCATGTGCATCGGGCCGCTCTCGTTGCCGAGAAACAGCCGGGCCTGTTCCAGCACCGCCAGCAGACTTTCGAGCGAAAGCGTTCCAACGAGATTGACGACCGGCGCGACTGTGCTGGCAATGATATGTTCGGCAATCTCCCGCTCGTCCGGGCCGCCCACCAGGACGATGTCCAATCCGGTTTCGCCTGCAATTTCGTCGATCGCCGCGGCAAACCGCTCCGGCTGCCAACGTCGCCCCTCGAAGCTTGCACCCGCATGCATGGCGATGAAGGCATTTGGCCGCAGATGGTGCTTGCCCAGCAGCGCCAATGCTTTCGCCGTTTCCAACGGCAGCGGCTGAAGGCTTGGAATCACCGTGCGGAGTTCGATGCCGAGCGCTTCGAGCGGCGAGAGGTAGCGGTACAGAAAATGCTGGCCATCAAAGCCATAGGGCCTGGCAAAGACGTTGGCGGGCTGCCGCTCCAGCATACGCAAGGGTCGTTCGGAAGGTTTGTAGCCGACGCGGGTCTTTGCGTTGACGAGCCCGCTGACGATGCGCGACGTCTTTGAATCGGTGATGTCGATCGTCAGGTCAAAGCGGTAGCGGCGCAACGCCCGTATCATGGCGTAAAGCTCTTTCCCGCGCTCGAGGTTGGTGCCGCGCATGCGGGCGCGCCTGAACGTGACCACCTCGGAAGCAATGCCATGGGCGATCACGAAGCTCTCGAAGCGGGCCTCGCACAGAAACACCAGCCTGGCGCCGGGGAATTCGAGCCGCAAATTTTGTGCAAGCGCCGAGGCGAGGACGAGATCTCCTATGAACTTCGTTTGAATGACCAGGATCGAGTGGAACGGTGCGGGTGAACTCTGCAACATCTGTTTCCAGGAGCAATTGGCGGGGTGTCCGCAAATTGGGCGGAAAAATTGTCGAGATTATGCAAACCCGCCAGCACGTTCGCGTGACTTGTTTTACAAAACGGTAAGCTCAGCCGCCGCGGCCGGCCTTCGCGACCAGCACCGCTGCCTGCGCGGCCGCCAGCCTGGCAATCGGCACGCGATAGGGCGAGCAGGACACGTAGTCGAGGCCAACCTCTTCGCAAAAGCGGATCGAGGCCGGGTCGCCGCCATGTTCGCCACAAATGCCGAGCTTGATGTCGGGCCGCGTCGCCCTGCCCTTTTCGGCAGCCATGCGCACCAGCTCGCCGACGCCGTCGATATCGAGCGAGACGAACGGATCCTGATCGATAATGCCTTTCTGGCGATAGGTCTCTAGGAACGAGGCCGCATCGTCGCGCGAAATGCCGAAGGTCGTCTGGGTCAGGTCGTTGGTGCCGAAGGAGAAGAACTCTGCCGATTCGGCGATGACATGGGCGCGGATCGCCGCGCGCGGCAATTCGATCATGGTGCCGGTCAGATAGTCGATCTTGACGCCGGATTCCTCCATGACGCTCTTGGCAACCGCATCGATGCGCGCCTTGACGTAGTCGAGTTCCTTCACCAGGCCGACCAGCGGCACCATGATCTCGGGAACCACCAGCGCGCCGGCCTTCCTGCCGGCCTCGACGGCCGCCTCGAAAATGGCGCGCGCCTGCATCTCGGCGATTTCGGGATAGGAGACGGCCAACCGGCAACCGCGATGGCCGAGCATCGGGTTGAACTCGTGCAGGGCCTCGGTGCGCTGCCTGAGCTTATCGGGCGAGACATTCATGGCGGCGGCGACTTCTGCCACTTCACCTTCAGTCTTGGGCAGGAATTCGTGCAGCGGCGGGTCGAGCAGGCGGATCGTCACTGGCAGGCCGGCCATGATCTCGAACAGTTCAAGGAAGTCCGAGCGCTGCATCGGCAAAAGCTTGGCGAGTGCTGTACGCCGGTCCTTTTCGGTGTCGGCCAGGATCATCTCGCGCATGGCGACGATGCGCTCGCCGTCGAAGAACATGTGCTCGGTGCGGCAAAGGCCGATGCCTTCAGCGCCGAAGGAGCGCGCCATGCGCGCGTCGAGAGGCGTTTCCGCATTGGTTCGCACTTTCATGCGGCGCACCGCGTCGGCCCATTCCATGATGGCGGCGAAATCGCCAGAAAGTTCCGGCTGCAGCATCGATACGGCGCCTTTCAAGATCTGACCGTTGCTGCCATCGATGGTGACGATGTCGCCCTTGCGGAAAGTCGATCCCATGGCCATCAGCGTGCCGGCCTTGTAGTCTACACGCAGCGAGCCGGCGCCCGACACGCAAGGCTTGCCCATGCCGCGCGCCACCACCGCGGCGTGGCTGGTCATGCCGCCGCGCGTGGTCAGGATGCCTTCGGCCGCATGCATACCGTGAATATCCTCGGGGCTGGTCTCGATGCGCACCAGGATCGCCTTGCGGCCTTGCGTCTTCAATTCCTCGGCATCGCCAGAGGAAAAGACGATCTCGCCGGTGGCAGCACCGGGCGACGCCGGCAGGCCGATGCCGATGACATCGCGCGCGGCCTTGGGGTCGATGGTCGGATGCAGCAGCTGGTCGAGCGAGGCCGGATCGATGCGGGCGACGGCTTCCTCTTTCGTGATCAGTCCGTCCCGCGCCATCTCGACGGCAATCTTCAGCGCCGCCTTGGCGGTGCGCTTGCCGGAGCGGGTCTGCAGCATCCATAATTTGCCGCGCTCGATGGTGAATTCGAGATCCTGCATGTCGCGGTAGTGCTTTTCCAGGCTGTCGGAGATGGTGACGAAGGACTGGAACGCGTCCGGCATCAGCTTCTGCAGCGATGGTTTGTCCGAGCCCGCAGCAACACGCGCCGCCTCGGTGATGTTCTGCGGCGTACGGATACCGGCAACGACGTCTTCGCCCTGCGCGTTCACCAGGAACTCGCCATAGAGCATCTTTTCGCCGGTCGACGGGTTGCGGGTGAAGGCAACGCCGGTGGCCGAGGTTTCGCCCATATTGCCGAACACCATGGCCTGGACATTGACCGCCGTGCCCCAGCTTTCGGGAATATCGTGCAGGCGCCGGTAGGTAATGGCGCGATTGTTCATCCAGCTCGAGAACACGGCGCCGATCGCACCCCACAGCTGCTCGTGCGGATCCTGTGGAAACGGCTTGCCGAGTTCTTCCTCGACCTTGGCCTTGTAGAGCGCGATGACACCCTGCCATTCGAGCGCCGTCAGTTCGGTGTCGAGCTCATACCCAAGCCCGCCCTTCTGGTCTTCCAGGATTTCCTCGAACACCTCATGGTCGAGGCCCATGACGACATCGGAATACATCTGGATGAAGCGGCGGTAGCTGTCATAGGCAAAGCGCGCATCGCCGGAATCGGCGGCCAGCGCCTCGACCGTCTCGTCGTTCAGCCCGAGATTGAGCACGGTGTCCATCATGCCGGGCATCGAGGCGCGCGCGCCCGAACGCACCGACACCAGCAGCAGTTTCGACGGGTCGCCGAACCGACGCCCGCTCAGGTGTCCGATATGATCGAGGGCAACCGCGACATCGGCTTCCAACCCGTCCGGATAGGTACGGCCATTGGCATAATAGGCGTTGCAGACCTCGGTGGTGATGGTGAAGCCCGGCGGCACCGGCAGGCCCAGGCTGCACATCTCGGCCAGGTTGGCGCCCTTGCCGCCCAGCAGATTCTTGTCGCCGGCACGGCCTTCCGCCGCACCATCGCCAAAGGTGAAAACCCATTTGGTCATGCTTTGCTCTCCGGTTGCAGGAGATTGGAAAGATTGGCGAAACGGAAAGTTCCGCCGCGTCCGACTGTCGAGCGATATGATGCTGCAGTGCGAAAGGCAAGGCGTCGGCAAAGCCGTGCGGCCCCTACAATCGATTAAGCAAAAAGCTACGTCCAAAGATGCGTCAAAAAGACTTGCCATGCAGGAGCATTTGCTGCAGAACATAAAGGGAACAAATAGGTGCTCCATGAAACTGGCCGGAAGCTCGACTATCTGGAAATGCCGGCAACCGGTGGAACGTTGGACCGGCTCAAGGCTTTCTACAGCGCTGCTTTTGCCTGGTCGTTCACCGATTATGGGCCGACCTATTCGGCCTTTGCCGAAGGTCTGGACGGGGGTTTTCAGGCCGACGCCGCCGAAGCGCCATCAAAGCCACTGCCCGTGCTCTACAGCAGGGAACTGAGGAAACGCTGCGCGCTGTCGAAAGTGCCGGCGGCACGATCGTCAAGCCGATCTTCGCGTTCCCCGGCGGCCGGCGCTTCCACTTCGTCGATCCGGCCGGCAACGAGATGGCGGTGTGGTCCGAATAGCCCGCTCGCATGCCCTCTGGCGGCAGCTGCGTTGGCTGCCCGATTGGACGTTCTGACCATTGCTCATAAGGATTGTGCTTTTCGGCTGCTCTGCTAATAACGCGCCGCACAAGCGACTCTGACGGCAATTGGGGCGTCGCCAAGTGGTAAGGCATCGGTTTTTGGTACCGACATTCCCAGGTTCGAATCCTGGCGCCCCAGCCATTGTCTCTTTATCTATTGAAATCAGCAGCTTACGGGACATTCAATTTCCTGATGTAAGAGAAGGCCAGAGACGTGCCGCCAGAACACAACGGGCACGCTTCCTTCGCGTCGCTGAGGGCAATTTTGATGTCGGCGACACTGACTGGAAATGGCCTCGTGCGGTCAGCTCGGCCCTGGCTGCCCGCTGATCCGACCAATATCTTCCAGAACAGAACGGATTTGTGGCCAGGGAAACTCGGCATCGCCTTTCGACGGCTGTCCTTCCCTGAGTATGGCATCAAGCTTCGCTGCCACACCGGCAAGGGAGATAGCCGGCGTTTTCGACAATTCTTCAAGCAACCTCTCTGCCCGATCGGCTGCCTCACTTTCAGCGCGCAACGTGGCGGAATAGCCAATCGCCCGGTCGGTGGCATCCCAGCGCGCCTGATGAGCCGCTAAATCGGCCTCGGCCTTTGCACCAACTGCCAAGTCGACAGAACCGACGCCGAGGACATCGTGAAGTGCCTGAAGTGAGTGGAGCGTAGCTGTCCTGCCATCGGACAACTGGATCATCGCACTAGGAAAGCCGACTGTTTCGATCAGCTTTCGCTCCAAACGCTGCTGCTCACGGCTCAGCCGTTCAGTCTCTTCGTGAGCAGCTTGCCATCTGCGCCACACCGCCATCGCTGGGTCGATCGATTGGTCTCGCTCAAATGACTTACCGGTAGCAACCGCTTCGGACTGCGATCCCGAGGCCGAAGCGGCTGTTGAGCCAGGTAGCTCCCTACCAGTGACGAAAGACAAAGGCGTGCTATTGTCGGAATCAGCCATGATCCGAGCTCCCAGCAGCTTGGCTGTGGTTGGGTGGGCTATGTGTAGATGCACATCGCCCGGTCAGGTTTGCACAGAGCCATGCAGGTCTTCCGTCTTTGCGGGCGGCTCACACGAACAGTCTGCCAGTAACATAACCTATCCGAGATCATTTTGCAATCACATGATATGAAAGATATCACCGGAGCTCAGATGCGGGCCGCGCGCGCGTTGGTACGTTGGAGCGCAAAGGAGTTGGCCGACGCCGCTAGCGTGGGCGTGGCGACTGTTAGACGCGCCGAATCCGACGACGGTATTCCGTCGACCACGTCCGCGAATCGAAGGGCGATCCGCGGCGCATTAGAAGCAGCGGGCATTGAGTTCATACCTGAAAATGGGGGCGGCCCAGGTGTAAGGCTCTCGCGTCGAACTGACCGCGGGTAGTTCCTTGTATTGCAAACCTACGTTCTTGCCGCTAATGCGGACCGCACTGGACGATAGGTCGGCTTCGTGGCCATCCTCCCGCACTCCGACGAGTGCCCCTGAGAGAAGCGGCTTCTTTTTCTTCTTCGCCAACGTCTTCAACCATGCCGCATTCCGTCAAGTTGCTCGGTATTAGGCGCAGACAGCCAGCAGCACCCTTTCCTCTTCTCGGCTGGCCTTGTCGTAGTCGCGGCTGCTGCTGCCCATTTCATGGGCTACCTTCCCGAACGCGGCGTATGCCGTCATGTGCGCCTCAATCAATGCTCGCAGTTTGTTGGCCGGCACTCGATCTCGACGCGGTGGCTGTGTGGCAACAGCCGTCGCCGTAACCGTCGACGCGAAGACAGCGCCGCCGGAGTGCAAAAGTAAGGCGCGGCGGTTGATCCTGGACGTGGTGGCCTCTCCTCTTCATTTCGGGTCGTGGGCATCACCGGCACCGTAACACGATGGCTCGCGCATACATGTCAGGATGGATGGGCCTCACGGCGCCCCAGCACCCAGCGTGACTGAGGTGATGCGGAGCACCCGCGTCACGAGTAAAGTTACCGCCCTCGACCAATCCGGTGGCAAAAGCTTGGATTTTTTTGCAGCTTACCGCGAACGGTGCTTTTGCAGGGGTCGGTGAAGTTCGAGTACCGCTGCGCGCTGCAGCCGGCCTACGCTCGGCCGCCATCCTACGGCCGAGCGTAGGCAATCTCAGCCCTCATCAAGTCGCTGGAGGAATTCACGCGGGCAGCATCGGACCGTGGCAGTCGAACAGTCACAGTGACCGTGTCTATAAGGCCTAACGTTGTCGATCCATAAACTTGAGGACCTCCGCGTGAAGGCTACCCCAGCGAGCTGCTTCCCCCGGCAAAGTTGGTTGCTTTCTCGAGCCAGGCACCGGCGCCTCCCTCCCGCTTCACCCCTTTGCGGGGTCGTGATCCGAGCCACCGCACATTACACTAAACCACCGAGACCATTGAGAAATCGCCATCGCTGCAATGTGCAGTGAACATCCCCCGCGAGAGAGTAGCCTTTGGCGCGCGACTTGCGCCTTATCCCGCAGCGGTTCCATGCATCGTTCAAAAAGCAATGTGAATGTACAAGAACCGCCAGCCGCGGGAACGTACGATTGGCCAATCCAACCAGATAAAAGGATGAGATTTTGGCTAGCAAATCGTCGTCTACAGTCGGCGCGGCGCCCAACTGAACTCCCAACCGGTGCAATCCCTGGCTCGCGGCTCACGGTCAAACGACAGTGAGTTTTTCGAGGAAATTGTCATTCCTGAAGAATCCGAGTCACGGCCGGGATCGCCGACTTCGCGGCGTGGCACTGCCACGCCGGCTCAACCGCAAATTCCAGCCTGTCAAACCGGAGGACCCAAAACCGCGACATCCGCTTTCGTAAGGCATGACCGAACATTGAAGCCTGTGCTTCGCGATTTTTCTACCCGACTGCATTCGACGGCCGGGAAGCCTAAAAGGAGAGGTAACTTCCATGAACTTCAAGACCGCATGCTTCGGCGCTGTGGCCGCAACCGTGCTCGCAGGCGCGGCCCTTGCCGGCGCTCTCGACGAGCCGGCTATGATGCGCCCTTCTATACCGACTCAAGCCTGAAGACCATGAAGTCCGATGCTGAGATGAAGGCTATTTGGGACGGCATGCCCAAGACCAACCAGGACAACATGATGAGGGAATGCCAGGACGCGGCGATGAGCAAGCCTTACGCTGTATTCTGCGAAAAGCTCAAGGCGCTCGGCGGCGCCAACAAATAGCGCGCCGGTGGCGGCGGGAATTGATGCCGGAACAGTTTCCGATGCCAATTCCAGCACACAGATTGAGGAGGCCCGCCTCGGTCAAGCAGAGGCGGGCTTGCTATTTCTCTCCGCCCATAACACATCGCCGGGAAGAAGGTGATGCAGACACCCCATGGTTGGTGCAGCGGGAACGGAACGCATAATTTGATCCTTCTTGGACGATGGTTGAAGAGCGATTTTTGATAGATGTAATGGTATGATGATACTGGATTCGGTGCGCATCGCCGGATTCGGACCTGCTCTGCCTTCGAAGGTAAGGTACTCCGACCGGGTCCGTAACGTGGATAGGCACACTCAGTTGTAGCGACGAAGTCGAAATTGCCAATTCTCTAAGTGTGGGAAAAGACGGCAGCGCTTTTCCGAATCGAACCCCGACAGCCAGCAAACGCAGCACCCAAGTGAACCTCGCTGTCGTGAACCGCTGAAGGATCTAACGGGATAATATCCGTCCCAGAGCGTGTTCAGATACCCCGATCTCTTTCACAAGCGCTCGCAATTCGGCTGGAGGCGCGAGACAAAAAGTTCGAAAAGCTTCCAGGAACCCCAGCCATCCCGCCGCGGTCTATTTCGGCCAAGAGGACGCGAGAGTACCTTTGCGATCTTCCATGAAGCCGATCGGCTAATAATTCGACTGCCAACGCCGTCGCGGCAAATTCGGTCACCACTTGCGTGATCTGGACAGTGTCACCTTGAACATCTCTCTCTTTCCATACATAGGTCGACCGGTGGGTGGCGGCTCAACATGGACCTTCGATGAACCTTCCTATCTTCGCCATCAACCTCGATCGCGAGACCGGTCGCTGGAGCGAATTGCTCGCCAGCGCCGAAGCGGCGGGCCTCACCTTGCAGCGCATTGCCGCCGTCGACGGCCACGCCCTCGCCAAAAAGGACTGGACGGAGATCGATCTTCCAGCCGCGCGCAAGCTGAGCGGGCGTGACATTCTGCCCGGCGAATATGCCTGTTATCGCAGCCATATCCAGGCGCTGGAAACGTTCCTGGCCGGTGGCAGCGCCCATGGCCTGATTGTCGAGGACGACGTCCTCTTCAGCGAAAACACCATGCGACGCATCGAGGCCATCATCGCGGCGGTGCCGGATTTCGACGTCATCAAGCTGACCAACCATCGCATGAGCTTCTTCATGCGTGCCGTCGAGACGACGGAAGGCGACGAGATCGGTCGCGCACTGCATGGCCCGCAAGGCTCGGCCGCCGCCTATCTTGTGACGCGGGAGGGGGCGCAGGGGCTGTTGTCGGCGCTCGCCGTAATGAAGATGCCATGGGACGTCGCACTCGAACGCTTTTGGGATACCGGCCTGAAGGTCTATTCGGTTCGCCAAAACGTGCTTGGCTTCGCCGCCAGCAGCAAGATTTCCGGCATAGCCGGCCCCTCGGGGAGCTACAAATCCGCAAGGTTTGGCGGGCCGAGCCGGCTAAGTGCCGGGGTGTTGCGGGCCAGCGACGAGCTGCGCCGCCTGCATCACGTCCTGCTGCGGCCCCCTTTACCGCGAGAAATCCCGGACTACGCCAAGGACGACGCGCCGCGCAACACCCTGCTTCTGTTGCTGGCGTCATTCGCCATTCTCGCTTTGGTCTCCTCGGTCTGGCGCGAGGCCGACACCTACCGCTATGCGGGCCTGGCGCTGGCCTTGGTCGCAGTCGTCCGCTGGTTCAGGGTGGATTTATGGACCTACAGCAAACCGCTGATCGGTTGGGTCGGCGGTCTGTGCATGGGTTGGTCGCTCTATGTCTTCATCCGACTGGCGATCGTCTATTTCGGTACCCACCAGCTGGGTGGCTCCGAAGGCATTTACATGTTTCCGTTGTTCTACGCGACGACCGGCTTCGCGTTTCTGCTGTTTGTCAGGCAGCCCGCGCGGCTCGTGCTCTGGTTCATGATCCTCAGTCTTGTCTTCCTGGCGGCGGACACCTTCTATTCGGACATGTTTCAGGGCATCCAACCGACCCCGTGGCTTTTCAACAATCCCATCCACGCGTCGGTGGCGGCAGGTTTCATCTTCCTTTGCGCGCTGCAATTCATGGCATACACGGCCCAAAGAACGGATCTGAGGACAGCAACCAAGAACCTGCATTGGGCGCTGTCGGCAGCCGTCCTGCTGTTTGCCTTCGTCAACATCATTGAGATGCGGTCAAAGGGTGTCTGGCTTGCGCTTGCGCTCGCCCTGCTCTTGTTGGCGATCATGACCCTGGCGAGAGGCCATCGCCGCGAACTGCTGGTTTCGGGTGGCGTACTGGCCATCGTGGCGGCCGGCATCGTCGCAACACACAACGTCTTCTCGTCCACCGCCAGCGACACCATGATCTTCGTCAAGGCCTTGGTTCCGGATGTCTTGAGGCATGGCGTCCTCCCGGCCTTCGACCGCGCCATCGCGAGCGATACGGTTCCGCTTGCAGCCAAGGAACGGCTGATGCTGTGGGCGGATGCGATCGAGATCTGGAAACGCCACCCGATCTTCGGAGCCAGTTCGAGCTGGCTGACCGAATGGGAGCACAGAACCTATCATCCCATGATCTTCAACGTCTTCCACAACGGTTATCTGGAGATTGCCGTGCGCTATGGTGTGGTCGGACTGGCGTTCTTTGCCTTTCTCTACACCTGGTCGTCCCGGCAGGTTCTGATGGCCATGCGGGCCAAGCTTATCGCTCCGGCCGCTTGGTCCTGCTACATCTCAACACTGGTCTTCTTCGCCATAACCATCCTTACCAATTCAAACAACCGGCTGGCTATGGGTGAGGCTTTCATGTGGTTCGCTGCAGCGTTTGGCTTCTATTGTTTTTATATTCGCCAGCAGAAGAACCTTGTCGCGCCGCGAACCTATTTTTAGGGCCGGCTTTCGCACCAAGCCGGTTCGGCCTTCCCGGCAGTCGTGCACAGAGTGTTGTTGGAGCAGGATGAGATTTTATTCAGTCGCCGAACGGGTCGCTTTTCTCGTTACGCTCATCGCTGTTCTTGTGCTTGCGCTGCTGCCGGTACCCCGTCTCAAGGAATTCGGCATCGACGTCGGCTTCCACTACGACAAGCTGAACCACGCCAGCGCCTTTGCCGTCCTGACCTTCCTTGGAGGGCTTGGCTGGCCCGATCGCAAAGTGCTGGTGATCATCTTCCTCGCCCTGGTCGGAGCAGCGATCGAGGTCCTCCAGGGCACGGCGCTGATAGCGCGCGACCTGGATGTGTTCGACTGGGTCGCCGATTGCATCGGCATGGCATGCGGCCTCGTGGCCGTGATCTGTGTGCACTGGATCTCGCGGCGCAAAGGCTGAGCTTGTCCTCGAGTCCGGGCACGCTGAAGGTGAAGACCTACCGCGAACTGCGTGATCGCGAGCGGGATCGCAGAGTGCCTGTGCTGAAATTGGGATCACTCTATTTCGTCTGGTCCTCGGCCAAACATCATTCGCACAAACACAGTCCGCCCCTCTGACTGTTTGTTTTGCCGGGCGGAAAGCCGTTTACACTTTTCTGGAAATGCTCCGGCGCGGCCCATTCGCAGGCAGCGCGACCTGGATCAGCTTGCCTCGCGCATCGCTTCAGCCGCCTGCAGGTCGACCGAGACCAACTGGCTGACGCCCTGCTCGGCCATGGTCACGCCGAACAGCCGGTTCATGCGCGCCATGGTGATTGGATTGTGGGTGATGATGACGAAACGAGTCTCGGTGGTGGCAGCCATTTCGTCCATGAGATTGCAGAAGCGCTCGACATTGTGGTCGTCGAGCGGCGCATCGACTTCATCGAGCACGCAGATCGGCGCCGGATTGGTCAGGAACACCGCGAAGATCAGCGACATCGCCGTCAGCGCCTGTTCGCCGCCGGACAGCAACGTCATGGTCTGCGGCTTCTTGCCAGGCGGGCGGGCCAGGATTTCAAGCCCGGCCTCGAGCGGATCGTCGGATTCGATCAGCTGCAATTCCGCCGTGCCGCCGCCGAACAGATGCGAGAACAGCCGCTGGAAATGGCCGTTGACGACGTCGAAGGCGGCCAGCAGCCGTTCACGGCCTTCGCGATTGAGGCTCTGGATCGCCTGCCTGAGCTTGCGGATCGCCTCGATGATGTCCTCGCGCTCGGAGACGATCGCCTCCAGCCGGTCGGAAAGCTCCTTCTGTTCCTCCTCGGCGCGCAGGTTGACGGCGCCGAGCCGTTCGCGCTCGATCTTCAGCCGGTCGAGCTGACGCTCGATCTCGGCCATTTCCGGCATCGGGCTGTCAGCCTCCAGACCGGTATGGCGGATGACCAGATGCGGCGGCGTGTTCAGCGTCTCCTGGATACGCGCTTCGACCTCCAGCCGGCGTTCGTCGGCCGCCGTCAGCCGCTCTTCGGCGCGAACGCGGGTCTCGCGCGCCTCGGCCAGGAACTGGATGGCGCCGGTGGCGGCCTTGTCCATTTCGGATTGCCGGTTCTCCGCTTCCTGCAAACGGTCGGCCGCCGCCTTGCGCAAGGTCTCGGCCTCGGTGAGCTGCGACAGCAGCGCGCGCCGCTTGGCGTCGATTTCATCGGGAGCATCGGCCAGCCGCTCGCGTTCGGCCTCGGCCTCAGCCTTGCGTTCGCCGAGCGATGCGATCTGCGTCGAGGCGTTTTCGGCCCGCTCCAGCCAATTGCTGCGCTCGGCGCCAATGGCATCGAGCCGGCGCGCACGCGCCTCGGCTTCGCGGCGCAGCCCCTCATGCACGGCACGCGCATCGGCAAGCGTGGCGCGGTCGCGGGCGACATTGGCCGAGGACTGTTCGAGCTGCAATTGCAGATCGCCGAGATCTGGCGCGTCGTGCAGCAGCATTTCCGCCTCGGCGAAGGCGGCCGAAATCTCCTCATGGCTGTCGACGATGCGGGCGCGCGCCTCATCGAGTGCGGCGCGCCGGCTCTGCAATTCGCCGCCGGCCCTTTCGGCCTCGGCCAGCGCATTGCGGGCAGCGTCCAGCCGATGCTGGGCGTCACGGCCGGCCTGGCGCGCGTTGCGCTCGGCCTCGCTTGTGAGGCGAAGCGCCTGTTCGGCCTCTCCCAGCGCCTCTTCGGCCTGGCGCAGGATGAGCGTCGCCTGTATCGCCTCGGCATCGAGCTCGGCCAGCCGGTTCTTCTGCGCCAGCCGTTGTGCTGCGGCGGTCGGCGCATCGGCACTGGCGGTAAAGCCATCCCAGCGCCAGAGCGCGCCCTCGCGGCTGACCAGCCGCTGGCCGGGAGCAAGAAGCGCCTGCAGCCGGCGGCCATCGCCGGCGTCTACGATGCCGGTCTGCGCCAGACGGCGGGCGAGCTGTGCCGGTGCATGGACCACGCTGGCCAGGCTCTTGATGCCTTCCGGCAGAGCCGCGTCGCCGGGCTGGATCGCGCTTTCGCCCCAATGCACCGGCGCGCTGCGGTCGAGCGGTACGTCGAGGTCTTCGCCAAGTGCCGCCCCCAGCGCCGTCTCGAAACCGCGATCGACGCTGATCTGTTCCAGCACGGCCGGGAAGAGATCGCCGCTGGCGGCATTGAGTATCTTGGCCAGCGTGCGCGCTTCCGTCTCGATCCGCGCCAGCTCGGCCCTGGCATCCTGAAGCGGTGGCCGGGCAGCGCTTTCCGTGGCGCGGGCATCGATGACCGACTGCTCCGCATCCGATACGGCAGCCTCGGATTCCTCCAGCAGCGCCATGGCCTGTTCGACCAGCACGCGCTTCTCGGCCGGATCCGGCAGGCCGGCGACCTTGGAGAGTATCTCAGACAATTCGCGGTCGACATCGGCAAGCTGACGGGCGAAACGGTCGCGGCGCTCGGCGGTGTCGCGCAGCGTCCGCTCGATCTGGTTGCGCGAGGCGGCAGCCTCTGCCCGCTCGGCGGTCAGCGCGGCGAGCTTGGCTTCACTTTGTGAAAGCGTTGACGCTGCCTGCTCGAAGGCGGCCCGGGTGCTGGCCTCGCGCTCGGCGGCACCGGCATTTTCGGAATTGAGCGCGGCTTCCTCGGCGCGAAGGCGCTCAAGAATGTCCGCATTGTCGCGGACCATGCGCTCCTCGCGGGCGATATCGCCGTCGAGTTGCTGCAACCGGCGCTCGAGTTCGGTCTGACGGGCGCGGATGCGGCCGGCTTCCTCCTCGATCTGCGACTTGGCGATCGACAGGCGCTGGAAGGCGGCGGCAGCGGCGGCTTCCGCGTCGCGCAGGTCCGGCAAGCGATGAGCGCCGATGCCTTGCTCCCTGGCGGCGGCCATCTGGGCGGCGGCGCGGTCGCCGACAAGGGCTGTCGCAACCGCCAGCGCCGAGCGCGCCTCGCCTTCCTGGGTCTTGGCCAGCGTCCAGCGCAGATGCAAGAGTGTTGCTTCGGCCTTGCGGATATCGGCGGACAGGTTCTTGAAGCGGGACGCCTGGCGCGCCTGGCGCTTCAGGCTTTCGATCTGGCTTTCCAGCTCGCCGACGACGTCGTCCAGCCTTTCCAAGTTCTGCTCGGCCGCCTTCAGCCGCAGTTCTGCCTCGTGGCGGCGGGTGTGCAGGCCGGAAATGCCGGCCGCCTCTTCGAGCAGGGCGCGGCGCGCCTGCGGCTTGGCCTGGATCAGCTCGCCGATGCGGCCCTGGCCGACCATGGACGGCGAACGCGCGCCGGTCGACTGGTCGGCGAACAGAAGCTGCACGTCCTTGGCGCGGGCCTCCTTGCCGTTGATGCGGTAGAGCGAGCCGGCCTCACGCTCGATGCGGCGCGACACCTGCAATTCATCGGCATCGTTGAAGGCGGCAGGCGCGGAGCGATCACTGTTGTCGAGGAAAAGCGTGACTTCGGCGGTGTTGCGTGCGGGCCGAGTGCCCGAGCCGGAAAAGATCACGTCGTCCATGCCGGACGCGCGCATATTCTTGTAGGAGCTTTCGCCCATCACCCAGCGCAGCGCCTCGACAAGGTTCGACTTGCCGCAGCCATTTGGCCCGACAATGCCGGTCAGTCCGCGTTCGATGACGAACTCGCCGGGCTCAACGAAGGACTTGAAACCGAGGAGGCGAAGGCGCGAAAACTTCATTCGCGCCGCCCACTAAGCGGATTTCCGTGGTTTGGCGATGAGAATTCGCGGCACGACAAGAAGCCGCGCACGCCGAAGCGCCGCCGCCTCAGGGCTGACTGAACGTCAGAGCAGAGGGTCGATGATGGCCGACATTTCCTCAATCGACATCGCCCCTTTGTAGGTCTTACCGTTGATGAAGAAGGTCGGTGTCGAGTCGACCTTGAATTCATTGGCGCCGCGCTTCTGGACCGATCTCACATCGTCCAGAAGTTTCTGGTCCGTCAAGCAGGCCTCGAAGGACTCCTGTGTAAAACCGGCAAGCTTCGAGATTTGCAGCAGCGCATCCTTGGTATTCTGGACGCCAACCCAGTTCGCCTGCTGCCGGAACAGGACGTCGACCATCGGGAAATAGTTATCCTTGGCGCAGCGCGCCAGCATGAATCCGGCTTCGGCGCTCGGATCGAACGGGAATTCGCGCAGGATGTAGCGCGCCTTGCCGGTGTCGATGTACTTGGTCTTCAGATCCGGAAAGGTGGTTTCGGCGAAATGCGCGCAGTGCGGGCAGGTCATCGAGGCGTATTCGACGATGGTGACCTTGGCGTCGTCCTTGCCAAGCTGCTTGTCAGGCAGTGCACCCGGCTTCATCAGTTCCACCATATCCACGGTGCCCTGGGCTTCCGGCGCGGTAGCGGCGGCCGGCGTGGCCGGCTTTGCGGGAGCGGCAGGATCGGCGGGCTTCACATCCGCGGCCTTCGCTTCCTCGCCAGAGTCGCTGCAGGCGGCGAGCAGGGCGACCGCCGGAATGGCGGCCAGCGAAGACAGGACGTTTCTGCGAGACAAGCTTTGGCCGAACGGGGGACGGTTCATACGAATCACCTGACAAGGGTTGGATTTTGCAATGCAAAGGCACGAAAAGGCGAGAGTTGGCGCGAATTAAGGCATCTCGATCCCCAATCCAATCGCGAAACCTGACAGGGGCGATCACGAATGCGAGATATTGACGACAAATCCACGACTTTCTTCGAGAGGCCTATGACTTTCTCTCCCCAATAATGGTCGCGCCAAGTTTTTCCAGAGAGGCGCGCAACGCATCATTGTCGACCAGGCCGACGGTTCCCGACAATTTCATCTTCTCGGCAGCCGTCAGCGGCCTGAGGGCCGGCTTGCGCCGTCCTTTATCAGTTGTCACCGGCTTCTGCAGGATCCTGATGCGGCTGATGGCGGTGAAACCGAGGAAGGCGTTGACCCGGTTGATGATCTCGCCGGTCTCGTGCTGCAGATGAAGTGCCGCCATGCCTTCGCAGGCGATGACCAGCACCGCCGGCTCGAACGGATCGTCCTCATGCATGCGGCGCGGCCACTGGATCTTTTCGGGGCGCGAGTGGCTGGCCAGCCGTGGACCGGCAATCTCTTCCCATGACTGGACGAGGCCGATCGAAATGCCGGCCCGCTTTCGCAGCACCGGATCGAGGATCTTGGTCGCGAGATCACTGACCGGGACGGGATTGCCGTAGGGCGTTCTCCCTGCCATGTACGTTCTCCAGCCACGACCCAGCAGATACCGGCCAGGCCAATACAAGATCAATGGCATCAGCAGACCAGACCCGCAAGACCGCATCCGGGGATAGTGGTAAAGCCACATCCGGGGATATCGCATCCCGCCTGCTCGACTGGTACGATGTGCACCACCGTGAGTTGCCATGGCGGATCACGCCACGTGAGCATGCGCAAGGCGCAAGGCCCGATCCCTACCGTATCTGGCTGTCCGAGGTCATGCTGCAGCAGACCACCGTCGAAGCGGTGAAGGCCTATTTCCGGGTTTTCGTCGAGAAATGGCCCGATGTCGAGGCACTGGCCGCAGCACCGACCGAAGACGTGATGAAGGCCTGGGCCGGGCTCGGCTACTATTCCCGCGCCCGCAATCTCAAGGCCTGTGCCGATCTGGTGGCTCAACGTGGCGGCCGGTTTCCCGACACGGAGACTGCTTTGAGAGAATTGCCTGGCATCGGCGCCTATACGTCGGCGGCGATTACGGCGATCGCCTTCGACCGCCCCGCCGCCGTTGTCGACGGCAATGTCGAACGCGTCATCTCCCGGTTGTTTTCGATCACAGCGCCGTTGAGCGAGGCCAAGCCCGAGATCCGCGCCCATGTCGAGCGCATGGTGCCCGGGGCAAGGCCTGGCGACTTCGCTCAGGCGATGATGGATCTCGGCGCCACCATCTGCACCCCACGGCGGCCGCGCTGCATGCTGTGCCCGCTGCGCGAAGACTGCAGCGCCGTCCTTTCAGGCGATCCTGAACACTTTCCGGTGCGCCTGCCAAAGGCCGACAAGCCCCTGCGGCGCGGCGCGGCCTTCGTCGCGGTCAGAAGCGACGGCGCTATCCTTCTGCGTAAGCGGGCGGAGAAAGGCCTGCTTGGCGGCATGACCGAGGTACCGACGACTGGCTGGACCGCGCGGATCGATGGCGACACCACGGAGGCGGCAGCGCCCTTCCCCGCCGACTGGCGGCATGCAGGCCGCATTGCACATGTCTTCACGCATTTCGCTCTCGAACTCGAAGTCTTTCACGCCCACATCAAAGGTGATGTGCCGGCGGGACATTTCTGGTCGCTGGCCCATGAAATTTCCGGGGAAGCACTGCCGACCGTCATGAAAAAGGCAATTGAAGCGGCGATACCCGACGCGACGAAAAAGCCGTCGCCGCACAGTGCAAAGAGGCCCCATGACTGAAATACTCCACATCGTTTTCGACATCGGTAGAGTGCTGATCCACTACGATCCCAACATTCCGTTCAGCCGCCTCATTCCGGATGCCGAAGAGAGAAAGTGGTTCTTCGACAATGTCTGCACGCATGACTGGAACATCGAGCAGGACCGCGGACGGACCTGGGAAGAGGCCGAGGCGCTGCTGATCGCGGACCATCCCGATCACGCGGAAAACATCCGCAGTTTCCGCCGCCACTGGCACGAGATGGTGCCGCATGCCTATGACGACAGCGTCGCCATCATGGTCGGCCTGATCGAGAGCGGCCACGACGTGACCATGCTGACCAATTTTGCCAGCGACACGCTGGCCGAGGCCCGCGAGCGCTTCGATTTTCTCGAACGGCCGCGTGGCGTCACGATCTCCGGTGAGATCGGCCTGATCAAGCCGGATCGCGGCATTTACGATCATCACGTCGCTGCCTTCGGCCTCGAACCGGCGGCGACGCTGTTCATCGATGATAGCCAGAAGAATGTCGACGGCGCCAAGGCGGCGGGCTGGCAGTCGGTGCTGTTCACCGATGCGAAAACGCTTCAAGCAGACCTTGAACGTCACGGAATCAAGGCGTGATTTGAATCGCTTCGCGCGATCCGTTGCGACTTTGAATCAACGGAATTCGACGCAATTGGCAGGGGCTCAGGCCCCTGCCCGCTCCATGCCAAGCCGTGCAATGCGGCGAAGCTCGTCAATCGGGGTCAGGCCGCCGCTGCGCTCATAGTGCCAGAAGGTCCAGCCGTTGCAGGCATCCAGGCCCTGCACTTCGGCGCCGATCTTGTGGATCGAGCCGGCGCTGTCGCCGATCGCCACCGTGCCGTCGGCGCGCACCTTGGCCGCCCAGCGCTTCTTGGCGTCGTAGAGCGTCGCACCCGGCATCATCAGCCCGGTGTCGATGAGGCTGACGAAGGCAACGCGCGGCTCGGCGCGCTTGCCGGTAAGCACGGTCAAGTCAGCACCATCCAGCGGCCGCACTGCGTCGATGCGCTCGTTGGCGGCGTCGATATAGGCCTGCTCGCGTTCGATGCCGACGAAATGGCGGCCGAGGCGTTTGGCCACCGCGCCGGTGGTGCCGGAGCCGAAGAAGGGATCGAGCACGATGTCGCCCGGTTTGGTCGAGGCCATCATGATGCGGGCAAGCAGCGCTTCCGGCTTCTGCGTCGGGTGCAGCTTGTCGCCATTGTCGTTCTTCAGCCGCTCGCCGCCGGTGCAGATCGGGAACAGCCAGTCGGAGCGCATCTGGATGTCGTCGTTGGACGCCTTCATCGCTTCGTAGTTGAAGGTATAGCCCTTGCCCTTCTGGTCGCGCGAAGCCCAGATCATCGTCTCATGCGCGTTCTGGAAGCGGCGGCCGCGGAAATTCGGCATCGGGTTGGTCTTGCGCCAGACGACGTCGTTGAGGATCCAGAAGCCTAGATCCTGCATCTTGGCGCCGACCCGGAAGATGTTGTGATATGAGCCGATGACCCAGATGGTGCCGTTGGGCTTCAGCACCCGGCGCGCCGCCAGAAGCCAGGCACGCGTGAAGGCGTCGTAAGCTTCAAAACTCTCGAACTGGTCCCAGTCGTCGTCGACGGCGTCGACCTTGGACTGATCGGGCCGGTGCAGGTCGCCGTCGAGCTGCAGATTGTAGGGTGGATCGGCGAAGATGACATCGATCGACTTTTCGGGCAGCCGGTCGAGTGCGGCGACGCAGTCGCCCTTGAGGATCGTATCCAGCCATTCGGATTGCTGGGGAGCGTGGGATAGCTCGTCGAGAAGACGCACGGCAGACATTCTGACACCCAAGGCACGCGTTACTGTTTTACTCTCTGTTATGGTTACCGATCAGCGTAAATATTCGGTGAAGACTGCCGAATTTGCGAAGGTGGCCCTGTTGGTGTATGCCGCGCCGCCTGAGCCTCCCGAGGCCCCTTCATCCTCCCATTGTCCGGATCACCATGCCCCAGCCAGACCTTGTCATCTTCGATTGCGACGGCGTGCTCGTCGATTCCGAAATCATCGCCGCCCGCGTGGAGGCGGAACTGCTGACCCTGGCCGGGTACGAAATATCGGCTGAGGAGATTTCCGAGACCTATGCCGGACTGACCTTCAAGGACATCATGATGCGGGTCGAGGAGAAATCCAGCATTCCATTCCAGGCCTCACTGATCGACCGCGCCGAAGACCTGGTCGACCGCAAATTGCGCAGCGACGTGCGCGCCATAGACGGCGTGCGCGAGGCGGTCGCCGCAGTAACGGCGCCGCGCTGCGTCTGCTCGAATTCGCGCTCGGAGCGGATCGAATTCATGCTGGAGAAGGTGCACCTGCTGCCGTTTTTCGCCGGCCGGATTTTTTCGGCGCTGGAAATACCAAGCAAGAAGACCAAGCCGGCGCCTGACGTGTTCCTGTTCGCGGCGGAGACACTCAACGCCAACCCAGCGAACACGTTCGTCATCGAGGATTCCGTGCACGGCGTCCACGGCGCCAGGGCGGCAGGCATGCGCGTGATCGGCTTCACCGGCGCGGCCCACAGCTATCCCGGCCATGCCGACGCATTGACCGAGGCCGGCGCCGAGACGGTGATCCGCCGCTGGGCGGAGCTGAAAAGCGTGATCGCGGCGCTGTCGGAGTGGTCTGACGCCTGAGAAGCGTGCGCAGCGACGCACGCCTCGTGCAACTGCCGCGCTCTAGTTCGTCGCGGCAGTTCTCTTGCGGTGGGTCCTCTTCGGCTTGTCCGTCGTCGCCTTCGGCGCGTTTTCATCATAGCCGGCAAAGGCCTGATAGTCCTGCGCCGTCGGCTCGGGCACGACAATATTGGAATCGGTGAAGACGAACTGTGTGGCGACCGAGGGGTCGGTGACCTGGACCTGATACTGGTGAATCTGCGAGTAAAGCACGTCGGTGCCATGCATCACCGCGGTGCGGATCGGCATGGTGATGGTGCCGGGCGAGAACTTCGGTCCCGGCACGATCTTGCCGGCGACCGCGATCTTCATCGTCAGCTGGCCGTTGGCACGGCTGCAGTCGCGTGTCACGTCGCTGACCGATGCCTGGTAGATGATGTTCGCCGACTCGTCGGGCGGAGTTGCAGCGGCGGCGTCGGCCTCAGCCTGGGCCGCGGCATCCTGCGCGGCGTCGCCGGTCTTCTTGAGCTTGGGCTTGGGCTTCTGGACGCCCTTGGCGTAGGTGTTGAAGAAGGCCGTGCCGTCGCGCACTGTCACCCGGGGGCAATAGGCCTGCAACTGGCTGGCCAGGATCTTGGGATCCTGAGGCGGCGGTGGAACCGTCGGATCCTTCTTGCCGATGCCGAGGTTCAGGATGCCATTGTCGCCCGATTGGCAGCCGGCGGCGGCAAGCATAAAGCCGGTGAGCGCAAGACCCGCCAAAAAGCGACCACTGAATGTACGAAACGCCATGAAACTGCACTTCCCTCTCGCAAAGCTGGTGACGTATATCAACCGCGCGGCAAAAATGCGACTGAGCCAGCGCAGAAATTAACCACCTTGCGGTGGACGGAAAAGCCAAGCAGTAACGGATTTGTGACATGCAATATGTGAGTACCCGCGGGGAAGCCCCCGTTCTTGGATTTTCCGACGCCGTGCTGGCTGGGCTGGCGCGCGACGGCGGGCTTTATGTGCCGCGTGAGTGGCCGCAGTTTTCCGCGGCCGAGATCCGCGCCATGCGCGGCCTTGCCTATCCCGATCTTGCCATCCGCGTGCTGTCGCCGTTCCTTGGCGGCGAAATCCCGGCGCCCGTCTTTGAACGGCTGGTGCGCGAAGCCTATGCCACCTTCCGTCACGAGGCCGTCTGTCCTCTGGTGCAGACCGGCCCCAACACCTTCATCCTGGAACTCTTCCACGGGCCGACGCTCGCCTTCAAGGACGTGGCGATGCAGCTTCTCGCCCGGCTGATGGACCATGTGCTTACCGAACGTGATCAGCACGCCACCATCGTCGGCGCCACCTCTGGCGATACTGGCGGGGCGGCAATCGATGCCTTTGCCGGGCGCAGCCGCACCGACATCTTCATCCTGTTCCCGCACGGCCGCGTCTCGCCGGTGCAGCAGCGGCAGATGACGACGTCGACGGCTGAAAACGTCCATGCGCTGGCGATCGAAGGCAATTTCGACGATTGCCAGGGCCTGCTCAAGGACATGTTCAACGATCACAGCTTCCGCGACCGGGTTGCGCTTTCAGGCGTCAATTCGATCAACTGGGCCCGCATCATGGCCCAGATCGTCTATTATTTCTCCTCGGCGCTGTCGCTCGGCGCGCCGGACAGGCCGGTCTCCTTCACGGTGCCGACCGGCAATTTCGGCGATATCTTCGCCGGCTACGCGGCCAAGAAGATGGGCCTGCCGATCGAGCGGCTGGTCATCGCCACCAACGACAACGACATCCTGGCGCGGACCTTCGCGACCGGCGAATACCGCACCAAGGGCGTCTTTGCGACCACGTCGCCGTCGATGGATATCCAGGTGTCGTCCAATTTCGAACGCTTGCTGTTCGAGGCCTCCGGCCGTGACGCCGCGACCGTGCGACGCTACATGGACAGCCTGAAGCAATCCGGCGCTTTCACCATCGAAACCCAGCAAATCGCTAGCATGCGGTCCGAATTCGACGCCGGCCGGGCTGATATGGACGAGGTCGCCGCCACCATCCGCGCGACGCTCGCGGCCAGCAACTATCTGCTCGATCCGCACACAGCGGCGGCTGTACATGTCGCGGCAGGCAAGGCGGCAGGCGCCGTGCCGATGGTGGTGTTGGGCACCGCCCACCCGGCAAAATTCCCGGCCGCCGTCGAAGCCGCCAGCGGCGTCTTCCCCGCACTGCCCGCATGGCTAGGTGGGTTGATGACATCGGAGGAAAAATACACGGTACTTCCATCCGACCTGAAAATGGTGGAAGATTACGTCGGCCGCCGCGCGCGGGCGGCGCGTTAGGGAGTAGTAGCCATATGGGTGTTGAGGTAAGCCGTCTGTCGAACGGCCTGACAGTCGCCACCGAAACCCTTCAAAGCATCGAATCGGTTGCCCTTGGTGCCTGGGTCAAGTCGGGTGCCCGCAATGAACGCGACGACGAGCATGGCATGGCCCATCTGCTCGAGCACATGGCGTTCAAGGGCACGAAACGGCGAAGCGCCTTCGAAATCGCCTCGGAAATCGAGGACGTCGGCGGCGAGATCAACGCCGCCACCAGCGTCGAGACCACCTCCTACTATGCCAGGGTGCTCTCCGACGATGTGCCGCTGGCCGTCGACATTCTTGCCGACATCCTGCAGGAATCCGAATTCGACCCGCAGGAACTCGAACGCGAGCAGCATGTGATCCTGCAGGAGATCGGCGCCGCGCACGACACGCCCGACGACATCGTCTTCGACCGCTTCACCGAGACGGCGTTTCGCCACCAGACCATCGGCCGCTCGATCCTGGGCACGCCGGAAACCGTCAAATCCTTCACCTCGAAGCAGTTGCACGATTTCATCGAACGGCAATATGGCGCCGAACGCATGGTGATCGTCGCTGCCGGCGACATCAAGCACGACAATTTCGTGCGTGAGGTCGAAAAGCAGCTCGGCGGCTTCCGCAGCAAGGCTGACAGCACCATCCCGCAATATGCGCAATATGTCGGCGGCGACTTCCGCGAGGACCGCGACCTGATGGACGCGCAGATCGTCCTGGGATTCGAAGGCCGCGCCTATCATGTGCGCGATTTCTATGCCTCGCAGGTGCTGTCAATGATCCTCGGCGGCGGCATGTCGTCGCGTCTGTTCCAGGAGGTCCGCGAGAAGCGCGGCCTGTGTTATTCGGTCTATGCCTTCCATTGGGGATTTTCCGACACCGGCGTCTTCGGCGTCCATGCCGCGACCGGCCAGAGCGACATCGCCGAACTGGTGCCTGTCATCATCGACGAACTGCAGAAGGCCGGCGAGAAAATCCTGCAGGAAGAACTCGACCGCGCGCGCGCCCAATATCGCGCCGGCTTGATCATGTCCGCCGAAAGCCCGGCCAGCCGGGCTTCGCAGATCGCTCGGCAACTGCTTCTGTTCGGCCGGCCGATCGCCAAGGAGGAACTGATGGAACGGCTGTCGGCGCTGACGATCGAGCGGCTGACCGATCTGTCGTCGCGGCTGTTCTCGACCAAGCCGACGCTTACCGCTGTCGGGCCTGTGGGTACGCTGGCGCCATACGAAGCGATCCTCGAATCGCTCGCTGGCACGCAGACCACGGCCCGCAAGCTCGCCGTCTAAGCCCCTCAAAGCGCCGTGTTCGCGCTCCCTTTCTTTCGCCGTGACCTGCCGGCACTGAAAGGCGACCGCGTCACGCTGCGCGTGCCGTTCACCAACGACTACCGCGAGTGGGCGACGGTGCGTGGCGAAAGCCGGGCCTTCCTCGAACCATGGGAGCCGCGCTGGACGCCGGATGAACTCGACCGCACCGCATGGCGGCTGCGCATCAGCCGCTACCGCGAAGACTATGCGCAAGGGACTGCGATCGCCTTCTTCATCTTCGAGAGGAGCAGCGGCAAACTGGCGGGCGGTATCACGCTCGGCAACATACGCCACGGCGTCTCGCAAAGCGGCCATGTCGGCTACTGGATCGGCGAACGCTTTGGCGGCCGCGGCCTGATGACCGACGCGGTCAAGGTGGTGGCGCGCTTCGCCTTCGATACGCTGAGGTTGCACCGGATCGAAGCGGCCTGTATTCCCGACAATATCCGGTCGATCCGCGTGCTTGAAAAAGCCGGATTCCGGCGCGAAGGACTTCTGCGATCCTATCTCAGGATCAACGGCATCTGGCAGGACCACTACCTCTACGCCCGGATCGCGGACGATCCGCCGGGCGTTGGAACGAAGGACTGATTTTTGACGAAATTCCTGCGCAATGGGCCGCTGTTCGCCTTTGTCCTCGCGACAATCCTGACGCTGTGCGCGGCATCGTCGGCCTTCGCCGTCGAACCGATCAAGATTGCCCGTGACGACGTCGCGCTCGACCTTTCCGGCGCCGTCGAGATCTATCGGAACCAGGGCGAGAATTTCCAGGTGTCGACCGCGCCGGGACCGGACGGCATCGTGCGGCGCATCGAGGTCGAGGCCAATGATGCGCGTTCGACCGGCGACTGGGCGGTGTTCGCGCTCGCCAACACCACCGACCAGCAGCTCGACAGGCTGATCGTCGCACCGCATTTCCGCCTGGTGAATTCCGGTATCTTCTGGCCGGATCTCGGCTCGACCCGCATCGCCGCCATCACGCCAAGCGAGGGCTTCGCGCTCGACCGCCAGACCAGCCCCGACGCCGACGTATTCCGGGTGACGCTGAACCCCGGCACGGTGATCACCTTCATCGCCGAACTCGCCTCGCCGAAGTTGCCGCAGGTCTACCTGTGGGATCCGGAATCCTACAAGGACTCGGTCAATTCCTACACGCTGTTTCGCGGCATCGTCATCGGCATTGCCGGCCTTCTGGCGCTGTTCCTGACCATCCTTTTCGTGGTCAAGGGAACCTCGATGTTCCCGGCGACCGCCGCACTTGCCTGGGCGGTTCTCGCCTATATCTGCGTCGATTTCGGATTCCTCAACAAGGTCATCGAGATCTCGCCCGGCAATGAGCAGATGTGGCGAGCGGGAACGGAGGTGGCGCTGGCGGGAACCTTCGTGGTGTTCCTGTTCGCCTATCTCAATCTCAACCGATGGCACGGCCATTTCAGCTATGGCGCGCTGGTCTGGATCCTCGGACTGGTGCTGATCGCCGGCGTCGCCATCGTCGATCCGGCGGTCGCCGCCGGCATCGCCAGATTGTCCTTCGCCGCCACCGCGCTGACCGGGCTCGGCCTGATCATCTTCCTCGGCATACGCGGCTACGACCGCGCCATCATGCTGGTGCCCAGTTGGGTCATGGTGCTGTTGTGGCTATGCGGGTCGTGGATGGCGATCACCGGCATGCTCGACAACGATATCGCCCAGCCGGCCCTGGGCGGCGGGTTGATCCTGATCATCCTTCTGATCGGCTTCACCGTAATGCAGCATGCCTTTGCCGGCGGCGCGCTGCATCAGGGCCTGTTCTCCGACCTCGAGCGGCAGGCATTGGCGGTGGCTGGATCGGGCGACACGGTGTGGGACTGGGACGTGCTGCGCGACCGCGTCGTCACCAAGCCCGATGTCAGCATCCAGCTAGGACTGGCGCCGAACAGCCTCGGCGGTGCGGCGCGCAACTGGTTGCCCGTGCTGCATGCCGACGACCGCGACACGTTCCGCACGACACTCGACGTCGTGCTCGAACACCGGCGCGGCCGGGTATCGCAGAATTTTCGCCTGCGCGGCGCCGATGGGCACTATCACTGGTTCTCGCTCAGGGCACGGCCGGTGATCGGATCGGACGGCGAAGTGATTCGCTGCGTCGGCACCATGGTCGACGTGACCGAGCAGAAAAAGTCCGAGGAAAGGCTGCTGCACGACGCCGTGCATGACAATCTGACCGGCCTGCCGAACCGCGAATTGTTGATGAACCGGCTGGAAGCGATCATCTCGATCGCGCGCACCGAAGAGAAGGTGCGGCCAACCGTTTTCGTCATCGACATCGACCGTTTCAAGCAGGTCAATGACGGGCTCGGCATCTCGGCCGGCGACACCATCCTGTTGACCATCGCGCGCCGCCTGCACCGGCTGCTCAAGCCGAAGGATTCGCTGTCGCGCTTTGCCGGCGACCAGTTCGCGCTGATGCTGCTGTCCGAACAGGACCCGGCCCGCATCGCCGCCGTGGCGGATGCCATCAAGCATGCCATCAACAACCCGATCACCTTCGCCAAGCGCGAGATCGTGCTGACCGCCTCGATCGGACTGATCACCTGGAATTCGCCGCAGATGTCGGCCGAGGACATGGTCAAGGATGCCGAGCTTGCCATGCATCAGGCCAAGCGCTTCGGCGGCGACAGGATCGAGCCGTTCCGTCCGGCTTTCCGCACCGTCGGCACCGACAGGCTGCAGTTCGAATCCGACCTGCGCCGCGCCATCGAGCGACGCGAATTCACCCTTGCCTACCAGCCAATCGTGCGGCTCGAGGACGGCAGCGTCGCCGGCTTCGAAGCCCTGTTGCGCTGGGATCACCCGCGCCGTGGCATGATCCCGCCGGCGGATTTCATCCCGGTCGCCGAAAGCTGCGGGCTGATCGTACAGCTCGGCCTGTTTGCCATGCAGCAGGCGGCGGAAGACCTCGCCAGCTGGCAAAAACAGATCGGCGACGCGCCGCTGTCGGTCTCGGTCAATTTGTCCAGCCGTCAGTTGATCCGCCGCGACCTAGTCAGCGATGTCCGCTCCGTCATCGCGCGAGCTAACCTCAAGCCGCGCTGCTTCCGGCTCGAGCTCACCGAATCGCTGGTCATGGACAATCCCGAGCAGACCGCCCATGTGCTGACCAAGCTGAAGCAGCTCGGCATCGGCCTGTCGCTGGACGACTTCGGCACCGGCTACTCCTCATTGGCCTATCTGACGCGTTTCCCCTTCGACACCATCAAGATCGACAAGAGCTTCGTCGACGACAACACGCCGAAGCGCGCGGTGCTGCTCAAATCGATGGTCAACATGGCGCATGAGCTCGGCCTGTCTGTCGTCGCCGAGGGCATTTCGGATGAAAGCGATGCGCTGGAATTGCGACAGATGGGCTGCGAATATGTCCAGAGCTTCATGTTCGGCGCGCCGATGCCGGGCGATCAGGTGCTGAAGCAGCTGAAAGAGCAGTATCCGCTCACGCAGGCCTGACAGGATTTCGCGTGCGTCGCTCGAGCGCACCAAGGGTCTCCGCGACGGTGTTTCATTTTAGCCGAACTAGCTCATCGACCTGGAAGGATGTCGAAAGTGTAGGATTTAATCCTACACCGTGCTATAGGGAGACAATCAGAGGATTTCCATAATGCGCACGACGCAACAGATGAGCATCACCCTGCCGCCCGAGATGGCGCAGATGGTCAAGACCAAAGTCGCCTCGGGGGAGTACGCCACCGAGAGCGAGGTCATCCGCGATGGCCTGAGGGCTTTGGCGGCGCGTGACAAGGCTCTGGAACGCTGGCTCGTCGAGGAAGTCGTGCCGACCTTGAAGGATTTCGACGCCCACCCTGAAAACCTTGGTGACCCCGAAGACGTCCGTGGCCGCCTCAAGGCGCGGGTCTCAGCGTTGACGGCCAAGTCATCCCGCAGTGCATGAACTATACGGTCAAGTTCCATCCGGCAGCCGAACGGGACCTCGACGATCTGCTAACGCATCTTGCGCAGGAGGCCGGTGCTACTGTCGCCAACCGGTTTGTCGACCGCATCGTAGACTACCGCCTGGGATTCTCGACGTTCCCTGAGCGCGGTATGCGCCACGACGACGTGGCGAAGGGGCTGCGCACCGTCGGCTGGCGTCGCCGAGCCACCATTGCCTTCACCGTGCGGCAGGACACGGTGGGATTCTCTATGCCGGCCGGACGCTGGAGCTACCGGCGGACGACGAATGACATCCAAGGCCTTGACGCGACCAGAAAGGCACATCGAGCACAGCCAAGCCTGAGTAGCCCCAGATTGAATCCGATTGCGACGCTCTAGGCGTGTCCGGCCGCGAGGCTGAGATGCGCGAGGTCTATGCCGATCGAGGCGAGGATCCGGTCGTATTTGCGCTCGATGTCGGTGTCGAACAGAAGCTCGGCATTGGCCGGACAGGTCAGCCAGCCATTCTCGGCGATCTCGGTCTCCAACTGGCCGGCTCCCCAGCCGGAATAGCCGAGCGCCATCAGCGCGTGACGGGGCCCGCGGCCGGACGATATGGCGCGCAAGATGTCGACGGTCGCGGTCAGGCAGATGTCGTCCGAAACAGTCAGCGACGATTCCACCCGGTAGTCACCCGAATGCAGGACAAAGCCCCGGCTGCGATCCACAGGCCCGCCATTGCGCACGACGAAATCGCGCGCCTGCGCCGGCAAGCGGATCGCCTCCTGTTCGTTCATGATGCCGAGTTGCACGAGCAGGTCCGGAAACAGCATCTGCTGTGTCTGGTTGATGATCAGGCCCATGGCGCCTTCATCCGAGTGCGCGCAGACATAGATGACCGAGCGCGTGAAACGGTCGTCCTTCATGCCGGGCATGGCAATCAGGAACTGATCGTCGAGAAAGCCGCGGCTGGCGACCGTCTTCTTGTGGCGCAACAAGTCCATGAAAGGGAGCGTAACGCGTTTCCAAAGCGCCGAAAAGATGCGCCGTGCGGGATTCGACCAAAGCCTATGCCGCCGGCTCGAGCATTCTTCTCCCTCGAGGTCACGCAAATATGATACCGCCAAAGCCATGAAATCATTGCGCGGCCATGAACGGACGATCAAATCACCGCCATGCAAAGCTTGAAAATCCTGCTGCTCGGCGCCGCCATCGGATCGGCAACCGCTCTTCCCGCCGCCGCCTCTTCATCGGCCTGGTACAACAGCGAAGGGGGCAAGGTCCGGCTGGTGACGTCGGGCAAAGCCGATGATGCCGGCCGCATCCAGGGCGTTCTCGACATAGCGCTCAAGCCCGGCTGGAAGACCTACTGGCGCGATCCGGGCGACGCAGGCGTGCCGCCGCAGCTCGACATTTCAGCCAGTACCAACATAACCGACGCCGCTCTGGCGTTTCCTGCCCCGCAGCGCCATGACGACGGCTACGGCAAATGGGCAGGCTACAATTATCCGGTTTCGCTGCCGGTAACATTCACGCTGGCGGCGCCGAACCAACCGGCGGTCATCGATGCCGACATCTTTCTCGGCATCTGCGAAACGATCTGCATTCCAGTGCAGACGCGGCTGACCGTCGATCCCGCCTCCGATCCGGACAATGCCGAGGACGCGGCGCTGGTGAAGGCAAGTTTCACGGCATTGCCGGCGCCCGCGAGATCCGATTTCGGCGTCAATGTCCTGCCGGGTGACCATGAGACGCTGATTGTCGAGGCGAGCTTTCCCGGCGATCCGGAGGCGGCGGATTTCTTCGTTGCCGGCGAGCACGATTACATGTTCGGCAGCCCTGCCCGCAGCGAAAAGGACGGCAAGCTGATCTTCACCGTGCCGATCCTCGATCGCCCGTCGACGACGCCGACGGATGGCGGGCTTCACTATACGCTGACGAGTTCGGCGGGCGCGGTCGAAGGGCTTCTGCCTTTCCCTTGATCCAGCCCACCCGAACGGTTGCAGGAAGCCGTTGAGTTCGCTACGCAAAGACACGTCCTTCCCCATTTTTCCCAAGCGAGGAATCCATGACCATTTCCGTTGGCGACAAGCTGCCTGACGTGACCTTCAAGACGATGACCGCCGATGGCGCCAAGCCAATCACCGGGGCTGAGATCTTTTCTGGAAAGAAGGTGGTGCTGTTTGGGGTTCCCGGAGCCTTCACACCGACCTGCAGCAACAACCATTTGCCCGGCTATCTCGAGAACCATGACGCCATCCTGGCGCGTGGCGTCGACACCATCGCCGTCGTTTCGGTCAATGACGTCCACGTCATGGGCGCCTGGGCGCGCTTCACCGGCGGTGAGGGCAAGATCCTGTTCCTCGCCGACGGCAGTGGCGATTTCGCCAAGGCGGTGGGCCTCGACAATGACCTTTCCGCCGGCGGCATGGGGCTGCGTTCGAAGCGGTTTTCGATGGTCGTCGACGACGGCAAGGTCACCGCGCTCAATGTCGAGACCAAGCCCGGTGTCGACGAGTCCGGCGCGGCTCATATTCTGGGACAGCTCTGAACTTCAGCGAGGCGTCAGGCCGGGACCGCAACGACGATCGCGCTGCAGTCCAGGGCCTGCTTTGGAGGACCCTTGCGATGTTTGACATCTTCTGGCGCGCTATCGTGATCGGCATCGGCGCCACCGTGCTGATGGATCTCTGGGCCATCTTCCTGCACAAGGCGTTCGGCCAGCCACGGCCGAACTGGGGGCCGGTCGGTCGCTGGGTCTGGCATCTCCGCGGCAAGGTCTTCCACGACGATATCGGCGATGCAGCGCCTTACGCGCGTGAAAAGGCGCTGGGTTGGGCCTTTCATTATTTTGTCGGCATCGTCTACGGCATCATCCTGGTGGTGCTGGCCGGAGCGGGTTGGCTTGCCGCGCCGACATTCCTGCCGGCCTTCATCCTCGGCATTGTCACCGTCGGCGCCGGCTGGTTCCTGCTGGCGCCCGGCATGGGCGCCGGCTGGGCCGCCTCGAAGCGCCCCAACCCGATGCAGATCCGTGCCCTCAACCTAGTGTCGCACACGGTGTTCGCGCTCGGGCTATACGGCACGGCGCTGCTGATCCGCTGAGCGTTTACGGCTCCCCCAGCCTGTCGATCGGCTGCCATCCGTGGACAACGCGACGCGCGCCGATATCATACGCGAAGCAGTTGCCGCCACCGGCTGGCTGATCCGCTTCGCGGCTGATCTCGCGACCACTGAGAGACAAGAGCAACAGCGTTCCCACGCCTCCGTGGCCGATGAAGGCAATGTCGTCGTCACCGTTGGTACCGAGCACGGTGTCGACCTCGCTCACGATACGATGCTGCGCATCGATAGCTCTTTCCCATCCGCGAACGCTTTCGTGTGGATTGGCAAAGAACTGGTCCGCGACCGTTTCGAACTCCGGCGGCGGCAGGAAACCCGTTGCCGATCGATCGTTCTCATGCATCCGTTCCCTCACCTCGATGACAAGACGCAGATGCGTTGCGAGGATCTCGGCGGTTTCCATCGCCTTGCGTTCAGCCGACGACACGATACGCCGGATCGACCCGATCCAGGGCCGGTCGAGCATTGCAAATGCTCTCGCGCGTCCGATGTCGGATAGCCCCCATTCCGGCACGGGAACGCTGGCATCGACCTGAACCTGGGGATGCGTGACGTAGTAGAGGATCGGCACGATGGAAATTCCCTGCCTGAGATCCGTCCGGCGCCCGAAATTAATAGCTCTGGGTTGAGCGCCGCGCTTTCGCGACCGTCGGCTGTTTTGCTTGCGCAGCCGGCTTTGGTGCAGCAGCAGGCTTGAACGGGCCTTTCTTAAACGGTGCCATGCCCTCGCGCGCGAGTTCGTCGGCGCGCTCGTTCTCGGTATGGCCGGCATGGCCCTTGACCCAGTTCCAGGTGACCTTGTGGCGCCTGTTGGCCTCATCGAGTGCCTGCCAGAGTTCACCGTTTTTGACCGGCTTCTTGTCGGCGGTCTTCCAGCCGTTCTTCTTCCAGCCATGGATCCACTTGGAGATGCCGTCCATGACATATTTGCTGTCGGTGTGAAGCTCGACCGTGCACGGTTCCTTCAGCGCGTTCAGCGCCGAGATGGCAGCGAGAAGTTCCATGCGGTTGTTGGTCGTCTCGGCCTCACCGCCGGAAAGCTCCTTGGTGGTGCCATTGAAGCGCAGGATCGCGCCCCAGCCGCCGGGGCCGGGATTGCCCGAACAGGCGCCGTCGGTGAAGATTTCAACCTGTTTGCTCATGATACCCCATATCAGGCCAATCCATATTCCGAAGGAGATCTGATCGCCCGGTGGAACCGCATCCTGCGGATATACTCGGTCGGATCGCGTTTCATCACCAGCCCACCATTGGGAACAGTCAGCCAGTCGTACAGCCGGGTCAGCATGAAGCGCAGCGCCGAACCGCGCGCCAGCATCGGCAGCGCCGCCTTCTCCAGATCGCTCAGGGGACGCACGTTTTGATAGCCGGCAAGCAGCGCCTTGCCCTTGGTGAGATTGAAGGAAAAATCCTTCTCGAAGCACCACGCGTTGAGACAGGTGGCGACGTCATAGGCGTAGAGGTCGTCGCAGGCGAAATAGAAATCGATCAGGCCGGACAGCTTTTCGCCGAGGAAGAAGACATTGTCGGGGAAAAGATCGGCATGGATGATGCCTTGCGGCAGCTCTTTCGGCCAGTTCCGCTCGAAATCGGCGAAGTCGGCATCGACCTCGGCCGCTAGGCCCGGCTCGACCTCGTCGGCGCGGTCGCGCGCTGCGTTCCAGAGCTTGCGCCAGCCGTCGATGGCCAGTGCATTGGGGCGAGTCATCGAAAAATCGGCGCCGGCCAGATGCAACTGCGCCAACGCCCTGCCGACCTCGGCGCAATGCGTTGCCGTCGGCCGGCGCAATGAAAGCCCTTCGAGAAAGGTGATGATGACCGCCGGTCGGCCGGCGAGCGTGCCGATGACGCTGCCGTCATGCGCGGTCACCGGCAGCGGGCAGGACACGCCCTTGTTGGCAAGATGGCCCATCAGGCCGAGGAAAAACGGCAGATCCGCCTTCTCGACCCGCTTTTCATAGAGCGTCAGGATGTAGGCGCCGCTGGAGGTGTGCAGCAGGAAGTTCGAGTTCTCGGTGCCTTCGGCGATGCCCTTGTAGGACAGGAGATCGCCGACCGGATAATGCTTCAGGAACGCGCCGAGTTCGCCTTCCGCAACGTCGGTGTAGACCGCCATGTGCCTTACGCGGCTCCATTGACGAAGGCCATGTCGGCCCGCGTCAGTTCGACATCGCGCAGTACCCGCATGACCGGAAAATCCTCCGTTTCCGTGGCCGTGATGGCCAGGTCGATCGTGACATCGAAGCGCTGCCGGAAGGCATCGATGATCTCGTCGACGATGATTTCGGGCGCCGACGCGCCGGCCGACAGGCCGAGCGTCGAGATGTTGCCGATGTCGTTCCACGGAATCTCGGCGGCGCGCTGCACGAGAAGCGACATCGAGGCGCCGGCACGTTCCGCCACTTCGACAAGGCGCCGCGAATTGGAGGAATTGGGCGCGCCGACGATCAGATAGAGATCGGCGCCGGCGGCGGTCTCCTTGACCGCCTCCTGGCGGTTGGTGGTGGCGTAGCAGATCGATTCTGCCGCCGGCGCCTGCAGGGCTGGAAAGCGATCCTGCAAGGCGCGGATGATGCCGGCGGTGTCCTCGACCGACAAAGTGGTCTGGGTGACGAAGCCGAGCGCCTGCGGGTCGGCAGGCGCAAGCTTGGCGGCATCGGCTTCGGTCTCAATCAGCGTCACCGCTCCGTCCGGCAGCTGGCCCATGGTGCCGATCACCTCGGGATGTCCGGCGTGACCAATCAAAAGCACATGGCGGCCCAGCCGCTGATGGCGCATCGCCTGCTTGTGGACCTTCGATACCAGCGGGCAAGTGGCATCGAGATAGAAGAGATTGCGCGCCTGGGCATCCGCCGGCACCGACTTCGGCACGCCATGCGCCGAGAACACGACCGGGCTCTGGCGGTGTTCGGCCGGGATCTCGGAGAGTTCCTCAATGAAGACGGCGCCAAGGCTTTGCAGCCCCTCGACGACGTAGCGGTTGTGCACGATCTCATGACGGACATAGACCGGCGCGCCATATTTCTTCAGCGCCAGCACGACGATCTGGATGGCACGGTCCACACCAGCGCAAAAACCACGCGGCTGGCAGAGCCGGATCGTCAAGGGAGGCTTGGTGGTTGTCTGGAGCATTAAATCCTGGCCGGTTCGTCAGCGCCGAAATGAGGTGCCTACCCCCGTCCTGTCAAGGGCGATGGCCCTGTCAAGGGTGTCGGTCGCGCTCATTCCTCTTTCGCGGGACGGCGAAGCCGCAGGATGAGCACGGCGGCGAGCGCCGCGGCAAGCCCATACCAGGTCATCGCATATTGCAGATGGCTGTTCGGCAGGTCGATGATGGTGACGCCGCCAACCGGCAATCCGCCTGGATTTGGCGTCTTGTCGGCGTCGATGAAGATCGGCACCAGCGCAGCACCCGCCGGCAGCCCGGCGCTCGCCGCCATCACGTCGCGGTCCTTCCAATAGAAGATGTTTTTCGCCACATCGTTGTCGGGGAGCATCATCGACGGCTTTGCCGGCAGCGGATTGCGGGCGAGCCCGGTGACAGTCACCTTGCCTGTCACCTGTCCCTTGGCGCGCTTGGCGGCATCCTTCAGATCGTAAGGCACGAAGCCGCGATTGATCAGGACGACGCGACCATCGTCGAGCGCCAGCGGCGTGTATACGTTGAAGCCGGCATCGCCTTCCCAGGTCGCGTAGAAATGCCGTTCGCCCTGATGCAGGAAGGTGCCGGTGACGGTGACCGGCGTGTAGTCGACGTCCCCAGTGGCGGCGAATTCTTTCTCAACCTCGGCCAGCGGCCGTGGCACCGAATGGGTGCGCTGGTCGATGGTCTCAAGAAGACCTTCCTTCCAGTACAGGCGTTGGACCTGCCAGGTGCCGAGCGCCAACAGGATCGCGAACAGCCCCAGGCCAAGGCTGAACAGCAATGCCATCCGTGGCCGCGAACGGCCACCGGCTTTGACGGACGCCTCGCTCATTCGCCGCGATCCAGCCGGCCCTCGGCCGCCTTGTTGCGGTATTGCAGGGTGAGCAGCACGCCCTTGATCAGCCGCAGCGCCGTCAGGCACAGCACGACAGCCAGCGGGATCCAGACCAGCAGATGCAGCCAGAGCGGCGGGCTCAGCGTGACTTCAACCCAGAGCGCCAGACCGACAATGAGGAAGCCTATGATCAGGATGACGAAGACCGCCGGCCCGTCGCCGGCATCGGCGTAGGAATAATCGAGGCCGCAATTGACGCAGCGCTTGCCGACAGTGAGGAAACCGGCAAACAGCCGCCCCTCGCCGCAGCGCGGACAGCGGCCGTGCAGGCCTGCCGAAATCGGGTCGATCGGAGGCCAGATCGCCCTATCTTCACTCATGGAAGCGTCGTCGCTCATTGCTTACCGCTCGATCTCGATCGGTGTGCCATCGGCCACCAGTGCCCAGATTTCGTCCATGTCGGAGTCCGTAACCGCAATGCAGCCATCGGTCCAGTCGACCAATTGAAGCAGCCAGCCCCACCAGCCATAACCGTTTGGCTGGCCGTGGATCATGATCATGCCGCCCGCGTCGACATTGCGCGCCTTCGCGCCCGCCAGATCGTCGGTATTGGGATATGAAATATGGATCGACTTATGCGCGATACTGTTCGGGTTGCGCCAGTCGAGGACATAGCTCCCCTCGGGCGTGCGTTGATCGCCCTCTTGGTGCTTGTGCCCGACAGGATCGCCGCCGAGCGCGATGCCGTAGCTTCGCAGGACCTTGCCGTCGCCGATCAGTTCCAGCCGCCGTTCCGACTTGTCGACACGCACCAGATCGACCCTTTCCGCGGCAAGGGTCGGGAATGCCGTGATCGTGAATGCGCAAATCGCCCACGGAATTGTCAGCCGCATGAGCTATCGATCAGCGATCATTGCGCCGAAAAGAAGAAGGCGGCCACGTTGCCGTGGCCGCCTTTTCGAAATGGAAATCCCAGATGCTAGATCAGTGGCCTTCGATCACCGCGCCGACCGATCCCCAGACGTAGATCGAGGCGAACAGGAACAGCCAGACCACGTCGACGAAGTGCCAGTACCAGGCGGCCGCCTCGAAGCCGAAATGCTGCTTGGGGGTGAAGTCGCCCTTCATCGCCCGGATCAGGCAAACCAACAGGAAAATGGTGCCGATGATGACATGGAAACCGTGGAAGCCGGTCGCCATGAAGAAGGTGGCGCCGTAGATGGAATCCTTGAAACCGAACGGAGCGTGCATGTACTCATAGGCCTGCACCATGGTGAACAGCATGCCCAGGCCGACGGTCAGCACCAGGCCGTTGATCAGCCCCTTTCGATCGCCATGGATGAGCGAATGGTGCGCCCAGGTGACCGTTGTGCCCGACAGCAGCAGGATGATGGTGTTGTAGAGGGGCAAATGGAAGGGATCGAGAACTTCCATGCCCTTCGGCGGCCAGACGCCACCGGTAAATGTGTGGCGCGCGTAGTTCTGTGCCTCGCCGGCAAAAAGGCTGGCATCGAAATAGGCCCAGAACCAGGCAACAAAGAACATCACCTCCGAGGCGATGAACATGATCATGCCATAGCGCAGATGCAGCGACACGACCCGCGTGTGATGGCCCTCATGCGCTTCCTTGATCGTGTCCGACCACCAGGCAAACATGGTGTAGAGGACGATCACGATGCCGATGAAGAACAGCCACGGATTGGCGATGTTGAAGCCGAAGATCGGGAAGCTGCCGCCCTTCAGGTACTCCATCAGGCAGACGCCGCCAAAGGCCATGACGAGCGCCCCTATCGAACCCAGGAAAGGCCATGGGCTCGGGTCGACGAGATGATAGTCATGCTGTGGTTTTGCGTGTGCGTGCGCGTCTGCCATATCAACCCCCGAGATTTGCTTCGGTATTGGAAATTGTCTTGCTATTGCCCTGTGCCGGCTCCGAGGAGGCGACCGGCTTGGTCTTCTCGACCGGGAACATCGTGTAGGACAGGGTTATCGTCTTCACGTCCTTCAGTTCCGGCACGTTGACAATATCGGGGTCCACATAGAACAGGACCGGCATGTCCAGCGTCTCGCCGGGCTTCAGCGTCGTGTCGGTGAAACAGAAACACTCGACCTTGTTGAAGTAGGGACCCGCCAGTTCCGGCTGCACATTGAAGGTGGCACGGCCGGTCACGGGGCGATCGAACTTGTTGGTGGCCTTGTAGTGCGCCTGCACCGTCTCGCCGATCTTCATGGTCATCGAGCGCTGGACCGGTTGGAACTCCCACGGCACGCCGGCGATGTTGGCGTCGAAGCGAACGGTGATCTCACGGTCGAGCACGCGGCCGGCATACTGCTTCTCGGCACGCTGTGTCGTGCCGCCATAGCCTGTCGCCTGGCAGAACATCTTGTAGAGCGGCACCGCGGCATAGGCCATGCCGATCATGCCGGTGAAGAAGGCAAGACAGACCGCCGCGACAATGACGTTGCTGTTCTTGCCTGTCGCTTTTTTGGACGTCTCGACGCTCATCACATCGTGCCCAGATTGTGGCCGAACTTCACGATGGTTGCGATGTAGAAAATGACGACCAGCAACGCGAGCGCCACGCCAATGGCGATGGAACGGCTACGCTGGGCCTTCTTCTGACGCTCGGTCAACGTGATAGTCTCGAGCTTTTCTTCGATCATAGTCATGCTCCACCCATGGCAAGCGCGCGTTCGACAACGCTGTCGGCCAGATAGGCAGCGAAGATGGCGAAGAGATAAAGCAGCGAATAGGCGAACAAGGCCTTAGCCGGTTTCATCACGCGGTCGTCGTCGGCCATGCCAAGCACTTTCCATGCGTACCAGACAAAACCGACCCCGAGCAGCACGGCGGCCACGCCATAGATCGGCGTGGTGTAGCCAAGCAGCCACGGCGCCACCCCGACCGGGGCCAGCACCAGCGCGTAGGCGAAAATCTGACGGCGCGTCGAGGCGTGTCCGGCGACATTCGGCATCATCGGGATACCGGCCTTGGCGTAGTCCTCGGACTTGAACAGCGCCAGCGCCCAGAAATGCGGCGGCGTCCACAGGAAGATGATCAGGAACAGGATCAGGCTTTCGAGGCTGACCGTTCCGGTCACCGCGGCCCAGCCGATGACTGGCGGAATGGCACCTGCAGCACCGCCGATGACTATGTTCTGCGGCGTCCAGCGCTTCAGCCACATCGTGTAGACGACGGCATAGAAGAAGATGGTGAAGGCCAGCAGCGTCGCCGACAGCCAGTTGACCAGCACGCCGAGCGTCATCACCGACAGCACGGACAGCACCAGCCCGAAGCTCAGCGCCTCGTGCGGCTGGATGCGGCCGGCCGGGACCGGACGGCTGGCGGTCCTGGTCATCACCGCGTCGATATCGGCGTCGTACCACATGTTGAGCGCGCCGGAGGCGCCAGCACCTATAGCAATAGCCAGGATGGCGATCACCGCCAGCAGCGGGTTGATGGTCACCGGTGCGGCGACGAGACCGACAAAGGCGGTGAACACCACCAGCGACATGACGCGCGGCTTCAGCAGGGCGAAGAAATCGCCCGCCGTCGCTTCCGACATGCGAAAGCCCGCTTCGTCAATCAATGGGTCGTCGACAAGGGCCATGCGTACTCAAGTCCATCATTCCGTTGGCCAAAACCGCCGGCGGACCGGCGGTTTCGTATTCGAGAGGGCAGCCGCCTTACTTGATCTTCGGCAGCTGTTCCCACTGGTGGAAAGGCGGCGGCGAAGGCAGCTGCCATTCGAGCGTCGTTGCGCCCTCGCCCCACGGGTTGGCACCGGCAACCCGCTTCTTCTGGAAGGCTTCGAACACGCAGTAGAGGAAGATCAGTACGCCGACGGACGAGATATAGGAGCCAATGGACGACACATAGTTCCAGCCGGCAAATGCATCCGGATAGTCAATGGTGCGGCGCGGCATGCCGGCGAGGCCGAGGAAGTGCTGCGGGAAGAAGATCAGGTTCACGCCGACGAAGGTAACCCAGAAGTGGGTGTTGGCGATGACGGGCGAATACATGTAGCCGGTCATCTTCGGGAACCAGTAGTACCAGCCGGCGAAGATGGCGAACACCGCGCCCAGCGACAGCACGTAGTGGAAGTGCGCGATCACGAAATAGGTGTCATGCAGCGAACGGTCGAGGCCGGCATTGGCCAGCTGGACGCCGGTGACACCACCGATGGTGAACAGGAAGATGAAGCCCAGCGCCCACAGCATCGGCGTCTTGAACGAGATCGACCCGCCCCACATCGTCGCGATCCAGGAGAAGATCTTCACGCCTGTCGGCACCGCGATCACCATCGTGGCGAAGACGAAATAGCGCTGTGTGTCGAGCGATAGACCGGTCGTATACATGTGGTGCGCCCAGACGATGAAGCCGACGGCGCCGATCGCCACCATGGCGTAGGCCATGCCGAGATAACCGAACACCGGCTTCTTCGAAAAGGTCGAGATGACGTGACTGATGATGCCGAAGCCCGGCAGGATCAGGATGTACACTTCCGGGTGACCGAAGAACCAGAACAGGTGCTGGAACAAGATCGGGTCGCCGCCGCCATCGGGAGCAAAGAAGGTGGTGCCGAAATTGCGGTCGGTCAGCAGCATGGTGATGCCGCCGGCCAGAACCGGCAACGACAGCAGCAGCAGGAAGGCGGTGACCAGCACCGACCAGGCAAACAGCGGCATCTTGTGCAGCGTCATGCCAGGCGCGCGCATGTTGAAGATGGTGGTGATGAAGTTGATGGCGCCAAGGATCGACGACGCACCGGCAATGTGGATCGACAGGATCGCCAGATCCATCGCCGGTCCGGGCTGCCCCGAGGTCGAAAGCGGCGGATAAAGCGTCCAGCCGCCGCCGACGCCATACGCGCCCGGCGCGCTCGGCATGAACATCGAGGTGAGCAGCAGGATGAAGGCCGGCGGCAGCAGCCAGAAGGAGATGTTGTTCATGCGCGGGAATGCCATGTCGGGCGCGCCGATCATGATCGGAACCATCCAGTTGGCAAAACCGCCGATCAGCGCCGGCATGACCATGAAGAAGATCATGATCAGGGCGTGCGCGGTGGCGAAGGCATTGTACATGCTCTTGCCGCCGTCGATCGCGGCGTCACCGTTCATGCCGTAGACCATCTGCGCCAGACCGCTGAATATCTGGATGCCAGGCTCCTGCAGCTCCATGCGGATGGCGACCGACAAGGCACCGCCGATGATGCCGGCCATGATCGCGAAGATCAGGTAGAGCGTGCCGATGTCCTTGTGGTTGGTCGAATAAACCCAGCGCACCCAGCCGTGATAAGGCTTGTGGTCGTGCCCGTCGTGAGCTGTAGCGTCTGCCATGTTCCGCTCCGTTCCCTAAATCTTGCTAACCCGCGGCATTAGTTGCCGGCGGCCGCTACCTTGTTCTGGCCGTCGACCGCGGCCATCAGCGTCTTGTTGGCGCCGGGCAGATCGGTCTTGGCTGCCGCCAGCCAGGTCTTGAACTGCGCGTCGGAGACGACACGGATGGCTATCGGCATGAAGGCATGGTCCTTGCCGCAGAGCTGCGAGCACTGACCGTAATAGAGGCCTTCCTTCTCCGCCTTGAACCAGGTCTCGTTGGTGCGGCCCGGAACGGCGTCGATCTTGATGCCGAACGACGGCATGGCAAAGGAGTGGATCACGTCGGTTGCGGTGACGAGCACGCGGGTCATGGTGTTGACCGGCACCACCAGCTCGTTGTCGACGGCGAGCAGGCGCGGATAGACCTTGCGGTCCTCCTTGCCGGCGGCGGCGCGTTCGGTGTCCTGGAGGATCGCGGAGTTGAACGAGAGCGTGTTCTCGGTCTGGTACTCGTAGTCCCAGTTCCACTGGTTGCCGGTCGCCTTGACGGTCAGCTTTGCTTCTTCCGGCGGCGTGTACTGCGCGGTCAGCAGCTGGAACGAGGGAATTGCGAGGCAAAGCAGGATGACCACCGGGCCGACAGTCCAGATCACCTCGATCAGCGTGTTGTGGCTGGTCTTGGACGGAACCGGGTTCGCACTCGCGCGGAATCTGACGATGCAATAGGCGAGAAGAAGCAGCACCAGGATGGTGATCGGGACGATGAACCACATCGTGTAGTTTCCGAACCACTCGATCTGCCGCATCATGTCGGTCGCCGGCGCCTGGAAGGTTGTCTCCCAGTCCTTGGGCTGGTCGGCATGGGCAGATGTGCCGGCGAAAAACGTGATAGCGGCACAAGCACTTAGAAACTTGGCACTTGCTGGAACCTTGGCGTTTGCCAGGAAATTTCTCATCGCCCTCATCGTCTCCCAGTTCCTCGCGGCTGTACCACAAGAATAACGAACAATGCCGGGACGGGAATCCCGACAGTCTCAAGGTGGTTCAAACCATACTCTTTTTCCCTCCGCAAGAAAGGAGCGGACGAAACCGTGCGGCATTTTTGCGCGCAAGCCCGGATGTGCCTTTGAAGGCAGCGGCGGCGGCCCCGAATCGCCTATGCTGGGCCAACGGTGACATTCCTGCGGGCCGCGCGTGCCGAACGTCGCAATTCGGGCGAAATTGGCAGGGAAAAGCGCCGTATTGGCTTTTTCGGGGCAGACCGGCTGCGGTCTCGTCCTTTACTTGGCTTTGGCGCGGCTTAAAGTGCCGTGATTCGCAATGGAGCCGTCATGATCCCTTGGCTTTCGAGAAACACTCGGTTTTCGAGAAACTGGGCGAAAGTCGTCTTTCTCGCCGCCCTGTCTGGTATCGTCTTGTCCGGCATGGCCAACGCCGCGCAGCCGAGCGGCACGGTGCGCTCGACGCATGGCGCGTGGTCGATCATCTGCGACACGCCGGCCGGCGCCACGTCCGAACAATGCGTGATGATGCAGAACGTCGTCGCCGAGGACCGTCCTGAGATGGGGCTGTCGGTCGTCGTGCTGCGTACCGCCGACAACAAGGCGGAGATCCTGCGCGTGCTGGCGCCGCTCGGCGTGCTTTTGCCCAACGGACTCGGTCTCAATGTCGATGGCAAGGATATCGGCCGCGCCTATTTCGTGCGCTGCTTCCAGGACGGCTGCTATGCCGAAGTCATTCTCGAAAAGCCGCTGCTAGACACGCTGAAGACCGGCACGTCGGCCACCTTCATCGTCTTCCAGACGCCGGAAGAAGGCATCGGCATCCCGGTCGATCTCAAGGGTTTTGCCGACGGTTTCGCCGCCCTGCCCTGACGCCCTAGCCTTGCGTCGGCGACCTGTCGGCGAACCGCATTTGTCATCACAACGCGGCTGGACGATTGTCTCGACGCGCCTTCGCGCCTACATCGTGGCAAAGACCCATTCCTCCTGTGAACGGATGCGCCATGAACAGCCTGATCGGCCAATTCGACATTTCAGACGATCGCATCAAGCAGATCGTCGCTGAGACCATCAAAGGCGCCGACGACGGCGAGCTGTTCCTCGAATACAGCGAAAGCGAAGCGCTGATGTTCGACAATGGCCGGCTGAAGACCGCCAACTTCAACACCGACCAGGGGTTTGGCCTGCGTGCCGTGGCCGGCGAAGCCAGCGGCTACGCCCATTCCAGCGATCTCTCCGAGGCCTCGCTGCTGCGCGCCGCCGACGCCGTCTCAACCGTCAAGGGTGGTTATTCCGGCACGCTTGCCGCGGCGCCCGCCCGCACCAACCGCCATCTCTATGGCGACGAGAATCCGATCCCCTCGCCTTCCTTCGAAGCCAAGGCAAAGCTTTTGCAGGAAATCGACGCCTGGCTGCGCGCCGAGGATCCGCGCGTTCGCCAGGTTTCGGCGTCGCTTGCCGCCTCCTGGCAGCATGTCGAGATCGTGCGCGCCGACGGCCAGGTGGTGCGCGACATCCGCCCGCTGGTCCGCATCAACGTCTCCGTCGTGGTCGGCAATGGCGACCGCCAGGAGAGCGGTTCCTACGGCATGGGTGGCCGCAAGGCGTTTGGCGAGTTCCTGGTCGAAGACAGCTGGAAGCACGCCGCCAAGGAGGCGCTCCGGCAAGCCCTGGTCAATCTGGAGGCGATACCGGCGCCGGCCGGCACCTTCGACATCGTGCTGTCGAGCGGCTGGCCGGGCGTCATGCTGCACGAGGCCGTCGGCCATGGGCTGGAAGGCGATTTCAACCGCAAGAAGACTTCGGCCTTCGCCGGCCTGCTGGGCCAGCAGGTCGCCGCCAAGGGGGTCACCGTCGTTGACGACGGCACCATGCCCGAGCGGCGCGGCTCGCTCACCGTCGACGACGAAGGAACGCCTTCGGCCCGCAATGTGCTGATCGAGGACGGCAAGCTGGTCGGCTACATGCAGGATCGGCAGAACGCCCGGCTGATGGGCATGAAGGCGACCGGCAACGGCAGGCGCGAAGGCTACGCGCATCAGCCGATGCCGCGCATGACCAACACCTACATGACATCAGGCGACATGGAGCCGGACGAGATCATCGCCTCGGTCAAGAACGGCATCTATGCCGTCTCCTTCGGCGGCGGCCAGGTCGACATCACCTCGGGCAAATTCGTCTTCGGCTGCACCGAGGCCTACATGATCGAGAACGGCAAGGTGACGCAGCCGATCAAGGGCGCGATGCTGATCGGCAACGGACCGGACGCCATGCACCGCGTTTCGATGATCGGCAACGACATGAAGCTCGACACCGGCATCGGCATGTGCGGCAAGGCCGGACAGGGCGTGCCGGTCGGCGTCGGCCAGCCGCATTTGCGCATGAACCAGATGACGGTGGGCGGCACGAGGGTTTGAGCGCGTCTTGGAGCGTATTTTGTCGGGATGGGCTCATGCTTGCGCTTTTAAGCCTGAATCCCTGTCGGTACCTTGAAGTGAACACAATCCACGTTAGGAAATTATTAAGTGTTTAAGTGCCTGGGCTGCCTTTTGCGCACGAACGCAGCACCAGCTTCCTCGTTGCGATCGTGGTTTTGGCAATGCGGCATTCCCCCGTCCTGACTTCGTCTTTGCTGCTTGGCTTTGTTTCGTTGATTGGTGCGACATCGCTGCAAGCCAGCCCGGCGGCGGCACAGTCGACATTGTTCAAGTCGCGATCGACGCAATCTTCCGTGAATGGGCTGCGCTCTGCCGCCGTTGGCGGAAGCACCAGCGTCCCTTACGGTTGGATCGATTTCTGCCATCGCCGGCCAAAAGAGTGCAAGGTGCCCGCTCTGCCGGCCGCGAATGTTAAGCTGACCGCGCAGAATCTGCGCATCCTCAAGCGGATAAATCAGAAGGCGAACAGCTCCATCAAGCCCGTCAGCAATTTCGATCACTGGGGCACGATGGCGGACCACTGGGATTACCCCGTGGACGGCAAGGGCGACTGCAAGATCTACGCGCTCTACAAGCGCAAGCTTCTTTTGGAAGCGGGATTCCCCCGGCAGGCGCTGCTGATGACCGTGGTGCGCGACCTGGACAATGAAGGCCACACCATTCTGACGGTGAAAACCGACAAGGGCGATCTTGTCCTGGACAATCTGGTCAATGAGGTCAGGCCTTGGAACGCGACGGGCTATTACTTCCTGAAACGCCAGTCGCAGCAGAACCCAAACACGTGGGTGTCGATCAACCAACGGGGCGGCACGTCGAAACGACTGTCACCAAGCTCGTAGGAGTCGAAGCCTCCGGCTACCGTCGCCGCTTCGGCTTCTCCAGCAGCGCCACCGCCTCGACATGCGGCGACCACAGGAACTGGTCGATCGGTGTCACGCTTTTCAAGGTGTAACCGCCGTCGATGAGGATGCGCAGGTCGCGAGCCAGCGTCACCGGATTGCAGGACACCGCGGCAACATACGGCACATCCGAGCGGGCGATCTGCTTCGACTGGTCTTCGGCGCCCGCGCGCGGTGGGTCGAAGACCACACCGTCGAAGGCATTCAATTCCTTGAACGTCAGTGGCCGGCGGAACAGGTCGCGGCGCTCGCCCGTCACCCGCTTCAGGCCAGTGGCGAAGCGTGATCCCCGGTCGAGCGCCGAAAGGGCTGCCGCATCACCCTCCACCGCATGGACTTCCGATTTCATTGCCAGCCGCAAGGCAAAGCTGCCGCAACCGGCGAAAAGATCCGCCACCTTCTTGGCACGCTTCAGATGTCCGCCGACAATATCGGCCATCGCCTGTTCTGCAGCCTCGGTTGCCTGCAAGAAGGCGCCCGGCGGAATGGCAACGGCCACGCCGCCGAACGTGACCACCGGCTTTTTGGGTTCGATGACGATCTCGTCGTCGATTGAAAGCCGGGCAAATCCCTGGGCCATGACGAAGTTGGAGGCGACCCGACGCTGGTTCTCGCCCAACTTGCCTGACTCATAGACCGCGACATCGAGCCCCGAACCGGTCACGGTGACCGCCATGCGGAACGATTTGGTGGTGGCGCAGACCAATTCGGCGAGTGCCTTCAGGCGATCGAGCGCGGCGACGATCTCCGGCAGCGAGATCGGGCATTCCTCGATCGAGATGATCTCCGGCGACAGATGGCGATGGAAGCCGAGTAGCATGCCTGTATCGGTGCGCCGGGCGGCAAGCACGACACGGCGGCGCGTGTGCGGCGCGCAAGCGACCAGTTCGCCAATCTCGCAATCGATGCCTTTGCCCTTCAGGGTGTGCGCCACCTTTTCGCGTTTCCACTGGCGATAGGCTTCGGCTTCGAAATGCTGGAGCACGCAACCGCCGCATCCGGTGAAGTGGCGGCAGGCGGGATCGATGCGCAGCGGCGAGGCTTCCAGCACCGCCATCAGCATGGCGCGATCCCTTTCGCGCGCGGCGGTGACCGTTTCGCCGGGCAATGTAAAAGGAATGAACAGATCGCCTGTCTCGGTCTCGGCGATGCCGTCGCCCTGGGCGCCGAGTTTCCTGATGCTGAAGCGCGCGCTCATCGGTCCTTGATCCCACCGAGCAGGAATTCGCGATTGCCGTCGCCGCCCTCGATCGGCGACAAATGCAGCCCGAGCGAGCGCCAGCCGGGAACGGCGTCCAGCCAATCCTGCAGCAGGCCGGCGACACGGGAGGCGTCGTAGGGATCCTTCAACAGACCACCCTTGCCGATCGCCTCGCGACCAGCCTCGAATTGCGGCTTGACCAGAAACATGGCCTTGGCGCCAGCCTTCGCAAGGCCAAGCGCCGGTGGCATCGCCAGTTTCAGCGAAATGAAGCTGACATCGGACACGATGAAATCCGGAATACGACCGCCAAGATCGGCGGCTGTGAGATCGCGGGCGTTCAGACCCTCGATCACCGTTACACGCGGATCTCCTCCGACATCAGGGTGCAGCTGACCATGCCCCACATCGATCGCGGTGACATGAGCAGCGCCACGCTCCAGCAGAACCTGGGTGAAGCCGCCGGTCGAGGCGCCGACGTCGAGCGCCTCGCAGCCGGCAGGATCAAGGCCGAAATGGTCGAGCCCACCGATCAGCTTGAGTGCCGCGCGCGACACATAGCCTTGCGCCGGATCGTCGATGGTAACAAGGCATTGCGGCAAAACACTCTGGCCGGGCTTGCGGGCGAGGACACCGTCGACCGTCACCGTGCCGCGTTCGACCGCGTCGCGGGCACGTGAGCGGCTGACAAACAGCCCGCGCTGGACGAGCAGGTCGTCGAGCCGCTGGCGGGTGCTGGCTGGCAGAGGCGAATTCATCGGCCTTCATGGCGAAAGCCGACGACGATGGCAAGGGCGCCAACCGGGCATTGAGGGAGGCATTCGTTACCCACTCCAACCATCATCCCAGCAATATTGGGCTTTGAGACGATGGCGGTTAGTTCTGTCACGCTTCCATCCTTTGAAAATCCGTGCGCTACACTCGTTGAAACGGGTGGTTGCCGAAGCACGAGGCGTAGCCGTTTGCAGACCACTGTCCCGAATTCCAGAAATCTCATGGATCGTTAACCTATTTTCGTCGCATTTGCTTGAGGACTAAATGTTATGACTGCGACAGCCCGCAAAACAGGGTGAAGAGGCGTCAACCTTGGAAATGGCCAGCGATATCGTCTACAAGGTGCTTGACCGGATTTCCGGCGCCGGCCTGCTGGCGACCGGACTTCTGTTGCTGACCGCTTTGGTCAGCGCCCTCGTCGCCTATTGGCGCACGGTCGAGAAAAAGAGCTGGAAGGAATTCTTCGAGTTCGCGATCCCGCACGAGGTGATCACTCATCCCTCGGCAAGGGCCGATCTTTTGTTCTGGGTGACGAGGAAGGCCCTCATGCCATTCCTCATGCTGCCTGCCGGCATCGTCTTCGTCAGCGCCGTCGGCTATGCGACGAACTGGCTGCTCTCGACGCTCCTGGCGATCCAGCCGCCCCTGATCGAGGGCCCGGCAGGCCCGGTGACGGTGACGATCTTCACCATCACCATGCTGCTCGCCTACGACATTTCGTACTATCTCTATCACGTCGCCCAGCACCGCTATCCGGTGCTCTGGGAACTGCACAAGGTGCACCATTCGGCTGAGGTGATGGTCGGCATCACCAAGGATCGCGTCCACCCGCTCGACGAATTGATGAACCGCGCTTGGGACGGTGTCATTCCCGGCATCTGCTTTGGCATCTGGTCGCTGGTGTCGCTGAACCTCGTTGAACTGACGGTCTTCGGCGTCAACGTTTACATCATACGCAACATCCTGATGATGGATTTCGTCAGGCACACGCATTTCAAGATCTCGTTCGGGCCGCTGAACAACCTGATCCTGTGCCCGCACTGGCATCAGTTGCACCACAGCACGGACCCGCGCCACTACGACAAGAACTTCGGGCTGCTCTTCTCGTTCTGGGATCGGCTCTTCGGAACTCTATGCGTTCCCAGACCCGACGAGGACTTCAAATTCGGGTTGATCGAACGCAACGTGCGCGACTATCAGTCGCTCGCAGGGCTCTATATCATGCCGCTGAAGCGGATGTGGTGGCAGATCGCCAGACACTTCCGAACCGGCAAGCCCGAGCCACAGCAATCATCGCAAAGGGCCAAGCCTTGAACGGGCCTGTCGTGTGCCGGCTGCCGCGAACGCACCGGATCGAAGTCGCAACTTCGGATGCACGCGTGGCAGAAATCGCGCCCGCCTGGGCGGCGCTCTGGCAACGCGCCGGCGGCCTCGTTTTCCAGCATCCGGACTGGATCTCGGCGTGGTGGCGCACGACGCCGCATCAGGATCGGCGTGGCCTCAGGATCGGGTTGGTCTGGAGCGACGAGCGGCTCGTGGCCGTCATTGCGCTCGCGACCTTCAGACGCTCGGGTATCCGCGTCCTGGAATGGGCGGCGAAGGACCACTGCGATTATGGCGATGTCCTGCTTGCCCCCGATTGCGACCCGCAGATCCTGCGGCAGCTCTGGCAACGCATCCTCGACGATGGCGGCTTCGACCTTGTCTATCTGAATCGTCTTTTGCCCGATGCCCGATTGCCGGCCCTGCTCGGTCCCGCCGCCCCAGGCCGCGGTACGATCTTGCAGCCAAATCACCGCAGCGAGGTCAGCTATCGTGTCGCTGGCGCCTGGCAAGGCGGCGCGCAATGGTTCGAAAGCCAATCGAAAAAAGCCCGGCAAAACTATCGCCGTGGCCGCAAATTCATGGAGGAAGGCGGCGCGCTGCGCTTCCGCCTGATGGAAGCGCACGAAGCCCGCGAGCCGGTGCTTGAGCGCGTCGCGGCGCTGAAGCGGCTATGGTTGGCAAAGCACGGCCGCGTTTCGGACCTCTTCGACGAAGGCTCCACCGCTCTGGCAGCACTGGTGTCCGTGCTGGCCGGGCTCGGATTGCTGCGCATCTTCGTGCTCGAACGCGAAAACGAGATCATCGCCATCTCGATCAATTTCGAGCAGCATGGAACGATGATGGCTTTCGTCACAACCTATGACCCGGCCTTCGAGCGTGCCTCGCCGGGCATGGTCCTGATGATGGATTACATCCAGTGGTCGCTTGACCGGGGCTTGACCACGGTCGACTTTCTCTGCGGTGGCGAAGATTTCAAGCGCCGCTTTGCGACGCATTCGGTGACCTTATCGTCGGTGATGGGTGGGCGAAGCCTGCCCGGACGCCTCGCCGCCTTGGCCGACCGCGCCCGCCATGCCACGAAATCCTGGCGCTCCGAGAAACCATCGAAACATGCGGAGCTGGCGGAGGAGTAAGATTGCCATCGCCTGCATGACGGCGAGCACAATGAAAAGGTCGGGCGCAAACCGATCCGATCATACCCTCTTAAGCTGCCTTAGGCCTACTGGCCTCTAATCTAGAAAATGGTTCGCGAAACCTGGCGCTCGACGGCCGGGGACAACCCGTCGTCACGATCCCCAGAAGCTTGCTCACGTGAAGGCTCGGTCGCAACCGCAGGCGCGGAGACAGGGTCCGGCAGGACCACCAATTGCGGCACCTGCTTGTAGGAAAAACCGCCGCGGATGTCGCCCATCTTGCCGGCGACGATGCCCACCGCCGCCTTTTCGAGGCTGCGATCATAGCGCGTTTCGGCGACGGCCGGCGCGACGAGGACGGCGCAAAGCGCTACGCCGCACAGAAGCGCTTTCATTGTTGTTGTCTCCCTGCCTGGCCAATGATCTAGCAGGGCGCCGTTGAAAAAAGGCCAAGAGACACGGTAAGCGAAAAGCCAAACGTCAGCGTAAACAATGCCTTAAGATCGTTGGCCGGCAAACTGATTCAAGTCTTTGAGACTTTGATTCAGGCGCGCTGGGCGCGGGTGCTGTGCCCGAGCGCGACGAAGACCGTGCGCACGATGCCGGCTGCGTCGAGCCCGGCATCGGCATACATCTTCTCGGGCTTGGCGTGGTCGGTGAACGCGTCGGGCAACACCAGCGGGCGCACCTTCAGGCCGCTTTCCAGCAGGCCTTCGTGGGCGAGGAACTGCAGCACATGGCTGGCGAAGCCGCCGACGGCGCCCTCCTCCACCGTCACCAGAACCTCATGCGAGCGGGCCAGCCGGCGGATCAAATCCTCGTCGAGCGGCTTGGCGAAACGGGCATCGGCAACCGTGGTGGAGAGCCCGGCAGCACCCAGCTCCTCGGCGGCGATCAGACAATCCTGCAGCCGCGTGCCAAACGACAGCAGCGCGACCTTGGTGCCTTCCTTGACGATGCGGCCCTTGCCGATTTCGAGAACCGAGCCGCGTTCCGGCATGTCGACGCCGACGCCATTGCCGCGCGGATAGCGGAAGGCGATCGGGCCCTCATCATAGCTCGCCGCGGTGCGCACCATGTGGCGCAGCTCCGCCTCGTCGGCCGCCGCCATGACGACGAAACCCGGCAAGGTCGCCAGGAAGGTGGTGTCGAAGGCGCCGCAATGGGTCGCGCCATCGGCACCGACGAAGCCGGCCCGGTCGATGGGAAAGCGCACCGGCAATTTCTGGATGGCGACATCGTGGACGACCTGGTCGTAGGCGCGCTGCAGGAAGGTCGAATAGATCGCCGCGAACGGCTTGTAGCCTTCGGTGGCAAGGCCGGCGGCGAAGGTCACAGCGTGCTGTTCGGCGATGCCGACATCGAATATCCGCGACGGAAACGCTTCGCCGAACAGGTCGAGGCCGGTGCCGCTCGGCATGGCGGCGGTGACGGCGACGATGCGGTCGTCCTCACGGCCTTCCTGAACCAGGCTTTCGGCGAACACCTTGGTGTAGGCCGGTGCGTTGGCCGGCGCCTTGGCCTGCGCGCCGGTGATGACGTCGAACTTGTTGACGCCATGATATTTGTCGGCGGCGGCTTCCGCCGGCGCGTAGCCCTTGCCCTTCTGGGTCACGACATGGATCAGCACCGGGCCTTCGCCATTGTCGCGGACATTTTTCAGAACCGGGATCAGATGCTCGAGATTGTGGCCGTCGATCGGGCCGATGTGATAGAAACCGAGCTCCTCGAACAGCGTGCCGCCGGTGACGTAGCCGCGTGCATGCTCGACCGCCCTTGTGATCGCACGATCCGCCCGCTTGCCGAGGTAGGACGTCAGTTTCTTGCCGAAATCGCGCAGGCCGATATAGGCCTTGCCCGAGGCCAGACGCGCCAGATAGGCACTCATCGCGCCGGTCGGCGGGGCGATCGACATATCGTTGTCATTGAGGATGACGATCAGCCGTGCATCGAGCGCGCCGGCATTGTTCATCGCCTCATAGGCCATGCCGGCAGACATGGCGCCGTCGCCGATGACGGCGATGACATTGTTGCGGCCGCCGGAGAGGTCACGAGCAGCGGCCATGCCGAGGCCGGCCGAGATCGATGTCGAGGAGTGGGCTGCGCCGAAGGGATCGTACTCGCTCTCGGCGCGGCGGGTGAAGCCGGACAGGCCGCCTTCCTGGCGCAGTGTGTGGATGCGGTCGCGGCGGCCGGTCAGGATTTTGTGCGGATAGGCCTGGTGGCCGACATCCCAGATCAGCCGGTCATCGGGGGTGTTGAAGACATAGTGCAGCGCCACCGTCAGCTCGACCACGCCAAGGCCGGCGCCAAGGTGGCCGCCGGTGCGGGAGACGGCGTCGATCAGCTCGGCGCGAAGCTCGGATGCCAATTGCGGCAGCTCGCTCTCGGCAAGCGTGCGCAGGTCGGCCGGAATGCGGACCTTGTCGAGAAGCGGCGTATGCGGCGTTGCGTTCACGGGTGCTCAGGCTTTCTGTTCATCGGCGGGATAGGCCGCCAGACGGTGAAAGTAAATGCGTGCCAGTGACGCGGACGATCAGGTCCCCTCACCGATTTTCCTCAGCTTTCCGGCAGCGGAATAAACTCCTCCTCATCTCCAGGAACGATATCGAAGCGGCCTGTCTTCCATTCCTGCTTGGCCTGTTCGATGCGCTCCTTCGACGATGAGACGAAATTCCACCAGATGTAACGCTGCGAGCCGAGAGAGGCGCCGCCAAACAGCATGAAATGCGCGCCGGTGTCCGACGACACGACGATCTCGTCGCCTGGCCGAAACACCAGCAGCCGTTCCGCCGGAAAGACGTCACCTGATATCGAGACCTCGCCTTCCAAGGTGTAGATGGCGCGCTCCTCGGCATCGGCCGGGATTTTCACGCTGGCGCCGGGCGCCAGACGCAGGTCGGCATAGAGCGTCTCGGAGTCGGCCCTGACCGGGGATCGCAACCCCTGGAAATCACCAATCACGACGCGCCCGCTGACGCCCTCGGCGTCGATCTCGGGCAGCTGTAGTGCTGCGGTGTTCTCGAACACCGGCGCCACTTCTTCCTTGCCGTCCGGCAGCGCCAGCCATGTCTGCAGGCCGGAGATCGACATCGGCGCGCCACGCAACTCTTCGGGCGTGCGCTCCGAATGGACGATGCCGCGGCCGGCGGTCATCAAATTCACGTCGCCCGGCTGGATGACCATTTCGGTGCCGAGTGAATCGCGATGCCTGATCTTGCCGTCGAACAGATAGGTGACCGTCGACAGGCCTATATGCGGATGCGGACGGACATCGAGCGCCTGGCCGGCGCGCAGGATCGCCGGGCCCATGCGGTCGAAGAAGATGAAAGGCCCGACCAGCCGCCTCTTGGCGGTCGGCAGAGCGCGGCGCACCTGGAAACCACCAATATCCTTGGCGTTGGGGATGACCATCAATTCGATCTGGTCGCTGGCGAAGGCATCGCCGGCCTGTGGGTCGTTTCCGGGGAAGAAGCTCACGAGATGATCTCCTTGTCAGCGGTCAAAGGCCGCCTGGGCGCATCAAGCAAAGCGGATCGCCGACTTTGCTCGTAATTTGGCCGCCACCTGTTCGCGATTGCGAGGATGCTGATGGGTTTCCAAGGAATCGAGCAATTCGCGCGCCGAGGCGGCGATGGCTTCGACGGCGTGGTCGAAAGCATGCTGGTTCTGCTTCGAGGGCCGCGTCGTTCCGCTCAATTTGCGGACAAATTGAAGTGCGGCGTCGAGGACTTCGTCGTTGGTTGCGGGCGGGTCAAAATTGAACAGGGTCTTGATGTTTCTGCACATCGCTTCCGTATCTCCTCTTGTCCTGGAGCGCTTTCAATCGGGACGAACTCTATCCTCAGTCATGATCGTGTCCAAAAGTCGGTGAGACGGCTGCGGCCTCAGTCCGCGTCAAGCGGCTCCGTTCCAACCGGCTTGCCGTCGCGCGACAGCCTGATCTTCTCGACCTTGTCTTCAGCTGCCTTCAGCAGCCGGTCGCAATGTGCCTTCAGCGCCTCGCCGCGCTCATAGATCCTGATCGACTGGTCGAGCGGCACGTCGCCACGCTCCAGATCATCGACGATCTTCTCCAGCGCGTCGAGTGCCTGTTCGAAGCTCATCGCCTTGACGTCTTCGTTGGTCTCACCAGCCATCATTCATCCTTTCATCAGTCGCCCGACATGGGCGGCGACCGAAAATGCCAATCCTTGCAGATCGTAGCCACCCTCGAGCAGGCTGACGAGCCGGTTGCCGCTGTGGCGCGCCGCACGCTGCATCAGCTGGCCGGTCGCCCAGTCGAAATCGTCCTCGGTCAGGTTGATCTCGGCCAGCGGATCGCGATGGTGTGCGTCGAACCCGGCCGAAATGATGATCAGGTCGGGCGCGAAATTATCGAGCGCCGGCAGCACGCGCGAAAGGAAGGCATCGCGAAAGACCTCGCTGCCAGTCTGCGGCGCCAGCGGCGCATTGACGATGTTGCCGGTGCCGGTTTCGCTTTTTGCTCCGGTGCCGGGATAAAGCGGCATCTGATGCGTCGAGCAATAGAGCACCGTTGGATCGTCCCAGAAAATATCCTGCGTGCCGTTGCCGTGATGCACGTCCCAGTCGACGACGGCAACGCGCTCTACACCGTGTTTCTTCTGCGCGTAACGTGCCGCGATCGCTGCGGTGTTGAACAGGCAGAAGCCCATCGCCGTGGTCTTTTCGGCATGGTGGCCGGGCGGCCGGGCGGCGACGAAGACATTGTCGGCGCGACCTGTGAAGACATCGTCGACGGCAGCGTTGGCGGCACCGATCGCGGTGATCGCCGCCTGCCAGCTCTTCGGGCTGGCAGTGGTGTCGGCGTCGATGCGCGCGATCCCTTCGTCGGGAATGGCGGCGCGGACGCGGGCGATAAAATCGGCGGGATGCGCATAGAGGATGGTGGCCTCGTCGCCTTCCGGCGCCTGGACGCGATCGAGCCCGACAAACGCCTCGTCATCGAGCACGCGCTCGATGGCGCGCAAGCGGTCCGGCCGCTCGGGATGGCCGGGCGGCGTGAGGTGCTCAAGGAAGATCGGATGGGTGTAGAGACGAGTGGTCATCGTCCTAATCTAGTGACCCGGATCGACAAAGGCCATGCGCGGGCGGCCGATGGCTGGGGAAAATCACGCCTGCGTCCATTCGTGTCGCTGCGGGCATTGGCGTCCTCAGCGCTTCGGCGTAAGGTCACCGCCACTGCCTGGTGCCCGCCGCAAGCGGGAGAATCGGGAACACGGTTGAACTCCGTGGCGTGCCCAACGCTGTAAGGGGGACCGCGCCGGTAAATGCCACTGTCGATGACGGGAAGGCACCGGACGCGGGTTGATCCCGAGCCAGAAGACCGGCCTGGCAGGCATCGTCATCCGCATGGTCAGGCGGACGACATTGATTGCAATCGCAAGGGGACAAGCGATGCCGGAACACATGACTGCTCCTGTCGGCGACGGATTTGACCAGAACGCGCGCGATGCGGTCTATCGCGCCATGTTCACACGGCGTGACGTGCGCAGCCATTTCCTGCCCACCGCGCTCGACGATGAGGTGCTGGCGCGGCTGCTGCTTGCGGCTCATCACGCGCCGTCGGTCGGCTTCATGCAGCCTTGGAACTTCATCGTCATTCGCGACGCCGGGCGGCGGGAAAAGGTGCGCGACCTGTTCCTGGCAGCACGCGAACAGGAACTGCCGGCGATCGACGAAGAGCGGCAGGCGCTCTACCGCAAGCTCAAGCTGGAAGGCATCTGCGAAAGCGCGCTCAACATCTGTATCACCTGCGACCGGCAGCGTTCGAAGGGTTCGCCGCTGGGACGCTGGCACAATCCGGAGATGGACCTCTACAGCACCGTCTGCGCGGTCCAGAATTTCTGGCTGGCGGCGCGCGCCGAAGGCGTCGGTGTCGGCTGGGTCAGCATCATCGAGGCGCAGGCGCTGAAAAGCCTGCTGTCGATTCCCGAGCATGTGACGCCGGTCGCCTATCTCTGCGTCGGCCGTGTTTCCGAGTTCGCGCCAAAGCCGGACCTCGAAACGCATGGCTGGGGACGGCGGCTGCCGCTGCCCGAGCTGATCATGAGCGAGATTTTTTGCGGCCAGGGTGAGGTGCCGCTGAAGTCAACCGTGGCGCGCCTCAACGCCGTCGATGCCGCTCCGGATCAGCGTGTCGCGCCGGCTGTACCCCAGCGCGAGCCGCCGAAGGAGGCCAGCGCCTTGTCCTTAAGCTCCCTGAACTTCGACGACGCCTCGGCCAGCCGGGCGTCCCAGGCCGGATCAGGCACCTGGCCCTCTATGGTCTTGAAATAGACCTGCATCAGGCAAGCGATGGCGAAAGGCTCGATGAACGCCGCCTTGAAGGCCCAAGCGAAGACGATGGCGAGCACGAAGGCCCAGCCTGCGAGTTGCCCAGGCATCAGGAAAAGAATGGCGCCGGCGGGCGCCAGCATCAGCAGGAAGATAACGAAGGACACGCCCCACATGATGACCGCCAGCCAGACGGCGTTCTTGACCATGACCTTGCCGTTCTGGGCATAGAGCACCACGCCTTGGCGCGCCGTCTCGAACGGCGAGGCTGAATTGATGCGGATGTTGTAGCCGAGGATGATCTCGTCGACATAGGTCAGCGACAGGCGGATCACCGTGTTGATGAAGGAGACCAGGCCGCTCAGGCCCGGAATCGGCAAGAAGGCGGCGATGCCGCCGAGCAGGCCGGTGATGGCGCGGATGGCGCCCTTGACCAGTTGGTCGACGACGAAAAGGATGTTGGCCTCGGCAAAACGCTGGGTCACGATGTCCTTGGCGTAGGCGATCTGGTCCTGGCCGCCGGGAATGTCACGGCCGTCGACCAGATGGACCATGACGGCGATGTGGCCGGCCTTGACGACATAGAGGATATATTCGCGGATCCAGTAGACGGCGATCGAGACGATGCCGAAACCGACCACCCCGCCCCACAAGGCAAAGGACAGCGGCCCGTCGGGATCGGTGGAGATATGGCCGACGCCATAGCCGACGGAGGCGCCGGTACCGGTCGCCATGATGTAGGCCAGCGTGATGCCGAAATAGACGATCATGCGAAAGACAATGAACGGCCAGGTCCGCATCATGATGGACACCGACCTGCCGATATCGAAATCCCACATGCCCCGAATCTCCCTTCAGAGATGGTGGCAGAGGATGAACTCAACCAGGCGATTGTCAATTGCCAGCCGTGGCCTCGGGTCACGGCCGGGACTTCAGTTCGGTTGCGTATCTGGCCTTTTGAGCAGGCCTTCGAGCAGTTGCTTGAACGCCGTCACCACCTTCTTCGAAGTCGCTTCGGGGTCGTTCGAATTGGCGATCCGTTGCGCCGCCTGACTGCTCGCACCGTTGATCAGCCGCGAGGCCGTCTCGGGGTCGAGGCTGGAGACGACAACCCCCTCCTCCTGCAGCGTCGTCAGATGGCCGGCCATTGACGCGATGCACGCATTGGCATTCGGCCATTGTGCCGGATCCCCCAGCACGGCCGGACCATCCCGGAACATGATGCGCTGGATTTCCGGCTCCAGCGCCATCTCGATATAGGTTGTGCATTCGTCGACGAAATGCTGCCAGCGGGTCGGGGCCCTCGCCGCCACTTCGTTCACGCGCGCCGCCATCTCGCCGTCGATTTCTGCGATGACTGCCTGCAGCAATCCCTTCTTGTCGCCAAAATGATGATAGAGCGCGCCGCGCGTCAGCCCGGCCGATGCAGTGAAATCATCCATCGAGGCTTCGGCATAGCCTGTTGTGCCGAAGGCATGGCGGGCGGCCGCGATCAGCTTGGCGCGCGTCTCGGCGATCATCTCCTTGCGGGGCTTATGCATGGCTTCTGGACCCATTCACATACGTTACGTATGCCAATTGACATACGCGACGTATGCTCTATTTAACAGTCATACGCTTCGTATGTAATTGTCGAATCGTCCTTTGTCGAGGAACCACCCATGCAAAATCCCTATTCGGAAATCTTTCGTGCCCCCGGAGCCAAGGGCTTTGCAGCCGCCGGCTTCATGGCGCGCCTGCCGATCGCCATGGCGCCGATCGGCATCGTGGCGATGCTGTCGCAGACGCGCGGCGAATACTGGCTGGCGGGTGCCGTCTCCGCGACATACGCGCTGGCCAACGCTTTCGTTGCGCCGCAGATATCAAGGCTGGTGGATCGCTTGGGCCAGACACGGATCGTGGTGCCCACCACCATCATCTCCGTGCTGGCTTTCGCCGTCCTGATTGCGGCGGCCAACCAAGACTGGCCGGTATGGACGTTGTTTGTGTCGGCGTTGCTGGCCGCCGCCATGCCCAGCATGCCGGCAATGGTGCGCGCGCGCTGGACCGAGATTTTCCGCGGGCGGCCGCAGATGAACACCGCTTTCGCCTTCGAGTCGGCTGCGGACGAGCTGGTCTATATTGCCGGTGCGTCGCTTTCGGTGGGTTTGAGTGCGGCGCTGTTCCCGGAGGCTGGTGTCCTGGTCAGCACGCTGTTCCTCGCCCTTGGCTCGGCGGCCTTTATCCTACAGCGTTCAACCGAACCGCAAGTCCGGCCGGTCAATCATGTCTCGAGCGGCTCGGCAATCCGCCTGCGGCCGGTGCAGATCATCACCTTTGCCCTGATCTTCATCGGCGCGACCTTCGCGACGACGGAAGTGAGCACGGTGGCAATCACCAAGGACCTCGGCGAGCCGGGCGCCGCCAGCCTTGTCATCGGGGTTTATGCGCTGGGATCGTTCGTGCTCGGCCTCGTCGTCGGCGCGCTTAGCCTGAAAGCGCCACTGCAACGCCAGTTGGCCATCGCAGTCGCCCTCGTCGCGCTCGGCACGCTGCTGCCGCTCACCGCCGACACCGTGCCACTGCTGGCGCTGACCGTGTTCATCAGCGGCGTGGCGATCTCGCCGACCTTCATCACCGCCTTCGGCCTGATCGAGCGGCACGTGCCGGAGGCGATGCTGACCGAAGGCATCACCTGGGTCATGACCGGCATCGGCATCGGCATGGCGCTCGGCTCGTTTGCCGCCGGTGCGGTGGTGGATGCGTTCGGCGCCCAGAGCGGGTTCTGGGTCTCGGTGGCTTCAGGCACCATCGCCCTGGCCACAGTGTTGCTTGGCCAGCGCAGCCTTGCCACGCACGAATGCGAACTGGATGGATGCGAAGCAGCAATCCCGGCCGAGTGATAGCCAGGGTATGTTGAGGCCCAGGTCAGGCTGGCCTTACCTGAATATCGACATGCCCTATAGAATCTCGGTCTTGGCGATATGGATGCCAAAACCTTCCAGGCCGACATAGTGGCGTTCGCGCGAGGCGATCAGATTGATCGAGGAGATGCCGAGATCCTTGAGGATCTGCGCGCCGAGCCCGATCTCGCGCCACTCGTTTTCGCGGCGGCGGGCCTCTTCGTGATCCTCGCGGTCGCCGCTCGCCGGCCGTTTGCGCTCCTGATGGGCGACGCCGACGGAGCCTTCTCTGAGATAGACGATGACGCCGCGCCTGCGCTCGCCCATCGACTTCATGATGCCGTCGAGCCGGTGGCTGGTGCCAAAGACATCGGTCACCACATCCTCGGAATGCAGACGCACCGGCACGTCCTCGCCGTCGCGAATGTCGCCGAAGACGATGGCGACGTGATGCATGGAGTCCCAGGGCAGCGTGTAGGTGAAGACCTGCGCCTTGCCGCCGAGCGTGTCGATTTCGGAGCAGGCGACGCGCTCGACCAGCGTTTCCTTGCGTTGCCGGTAGGCGATGAGGTCGGCCACAGAAACCTGCTTCAGGCCATGCTCTTCGGCGAAAGCCTGCACCTGCGGACCGCGCTTGACCGTGCCGTCGTCGTTGACCAGCTCGGAAATGACGCCGACCGGCGGCAGGCCGGCGAGCTTGCACAAATCGACCGCGGCCTCGGTATGGCCAGAGCGCATCAGCACGCCGCCCTCGCGCGCAATCAGCGGGAAGATGTGGCCAGGCCGGACGAAATCCGAACCGCCGACATTGCCGTTGGCAAGATTGCGAACGGTCAGCGTGCGGTCCTCGGCCGAAATGCCGGTGGTGGTGCCATGCTTGAAATCGACGCTAACGGTGAAGGCGGTGGTATGCGCGGAGTCGTTGTCGGCGACCATCGGCGCAAGGTTCAGCCGCTTGGCCTCCTCGCGCGGCATCGGCGTGCAGACGATGCCGGAGGTGTGGCGAACGATGAACGCCATCTTTTCAGGCGTGCAGTGGACGGCAGCGACGATCAGGTCGCCCTCGTTCTCGCGCCCGTCATCATCCATGACGACGACGATCTCGCCGCGTTCGAAAGCGCGCAGGGCTTCGACGATTTTCTTCTGGTCGTAAGGCATGAACGCTCGCTTCGCTCGCAGGGCAGTAGGGGAATAGGGCAGTAAGGCAGTAGGGAAAAGGAAGATTTGGCTGTTTCGGCGGACGGTGTAACATACCGCCTTACTGCCTTACTGCCCTACTCCCTTTCCTGTTTGCCCCCTATGACGCAGATAGTGATCAGCAATCGCGCAGGCAACCATCGCTTCGCCGATCGGCACGGCGCGGATGCCGACGCATGGGTCGTGGCGGCCCTTGGTCATGATCTCGACGTCCTTGCCGTCCTTGTCGATCGACTTTCGCGGCGTCAGGATCGACGAGGTCGGCTTGACGGCGAAACGGGCGACGATTGCCTGGCCGGTCGAGATGCCGCCCAGGATGCCGCCGGCATTGTTGGACAGGAACACCGGCTTGCCGTCATTGCCCATGCGCATCTCGTCGGCATTCTGCTCGCCGGTGATGCGGGCGGCCTCGAAGCCGTTGCCGATCTCGACGCCCTTGACGGCATTGATCGACATCAGGCCCGACGCGATGTCCTGGTCGAGCTTGGCATATATCGGTGCGCCGAGACCGGCTGGAACACCGTCGGCGACGATTTCGATCACCGCACCGACCGAGGATCCCGCCTTGCGGATGCCGTCGAGATACTGCGTGAAGACGGGAACGGAAGCCGGATCGGGGGTGAAGAACGGATTTTCCGCGTCGCCGATGAAATTCCAGTTCCAGTTGGCGCGGTCGATGGATTTTTCGCCCATCGACACCAGCGCGCCGCGCACCACAACGCCGGGCACCACCTTGCGCGCCAGGGCACCGGCTGCCACTCTAGCTGCCGTCTCGCGAGCCGAGGAGCGGCCGCCGCCGCGATAATCGCGGACGCCGTATTTGACGTCATAGGTGTAATCGGCATGGCCGGGCCGGTATTGGCGGGCGATCTCGCCATAATCCTTCGAGCGCTGGTCGACATTCTCGATCAGCATCGACACCGGCGTGCCGGTGGTGATCATCGTCTCGCCATCCTCATCGAGGATAAAACCGGACAGGATCTTGACCTCGTCAGGTTCGCGACGCTGCGTCACGAAACGTGACTGTCCCGGCCGGCGCTTGTCGAGCTCAGCCTGGATGTCTCGCTGAGTAAAGCGGATGCCGGGCGGACAGCCGTCGACCACGCAGCCAAGCGACGGGCCATGGCTTTCGCCCCAGGTGGTGACGCGGAAAAGGTGGCCGAACGTGTTGTGAGACATGAAATGACCCTGCCCGGCAGCGGAGCCGGCTCAAGGTTGCCTTCTATTGGCGTTTTTCACAGGGGTCAAACTGTGATCTGGCGGATTTAGTTTTGACACATTCGGTTGGTTTCTGCTCTGCTCCATCCGCCGTTGAACGCCCGCCGCCATGCCGGTGCAATGATAAAGAGGAACGATTATGCGTACCCTGATTGGCGCCGTTGCCGCCACACTGCTGCTTTCCACCGCCGCTTTCGCCGGCCAGACCGAAGGCCTGATCAAGAAGATCGACAAGGACACGGCGACGCTGACGCTGGATGACGGCAAGTCCTACAAGCTGAACGCCGAGACCGATCTCGACGCGCTGAAGCCGGGCATGGACATCGTCATCGCCTACGATGTGACCAATGGCGAAAACGTCGTCACCGACATGGAACTGCCGGACAGCTCAGCCAATTAGAGCTTCCAACCTCAATTGAATGCAGTGTTTGCCGTTCAGTTTTCGCTGAGCGGCACTGACCAATGGTCTTTACGGTCTAAAGCCACTCCAGACTTTTGCCGTCAAGCTTGAGCAGGCGATCCTGCGGGATTTCCAGGTTCGCTGCCTCGTCCTCAGCCAATCCCAGAACGAAGCGAAACAAGGTGCGCATGACGCCGCCATGGGTCACGCAGATGGTCTGGCGTTCGATCGCGTCGAAGCATGGCCTCACCCGTTCGAGCAGCATCTGGTAACTCTCCGCGCCTTCACCAGGCGGCTGAAAGTTCCATTTGTCCAGCGCTCGCGTCCTGCTTGCTCCGGGATACCGTGTCTCGAGTTCGGGGAAGGTAAATCCCTGCCAATCGCCGAAATTGACTTCAACGAGGCGCGGATCGGTTCGATAGGCACCCGGATCGAGCTTCATGGCGACGCGAATGCGCTGCATCGTTTCGCGCGTCCGTTTCATCGGGCTGGCGACGAAGTCGAATTCCCAGGGATTGTGGACCAGCTCGGCCAGCCGAAGCCCGTTTCCGGACGCCTGTTCGCGGCCGAGAGCGTTGAGATCGGTGTCGGCCTGCCCCTGAAGCCGGAATTCGGCGTTCCACGCGGTCTGGCCGTGGCGCGCGATATAAACCAGCGGGTACATCAGGTCTTCCGGTGCGGGATCGGGACGGACGACGGTTGGCGGGTGCTAGTCCTTGACCGTCGAAATATCGGGCGCATCGACCGCCTTCATGCCGACGACGTGGTAGCCCGAATCGACGTGATGCACTTCACCGGTGACGCCGCGCGACAGGTCGGACAGGAAATAGACGCCGGAATCGCCGACTTCCTCCTGCGTCACCGTCTGCTTCAGCGGCGAATTGTACTCGTTCCACTTCAGGATGTAGCGGAAATCGCCGATGCCGGAAGCGGCCAGCGTCTTGATCGGGCCAGCCGAGATGGCGTTGACGCGGATCTTCTTGGCGCCGAGGTCGACCGCCAGATAGCGCACGCTGGCCTCGAGCGCCGCCTTGGCGACACCCATGACGTTGTAGTGCGGCATCACCTTTTCGGCGCCGTAATAGGTCAGCGTCAGCAACGAGCCGCCATTGGTCATCAGCGCCTCGGCCCGCTTGGCAATGGTGGTGAAGGAATAGACCGAAATGTCCATGGTGCGCAGGAAATTGTCGCGCGTCGTCTCGACATAACGGCCGGTCAGCTCGTCCTTGTCGGAGAAGGCAATGGCGTGGACGAGGAAATCAAGCTTGCCCCAGTGGCTGGCGACATTGGCGAAAACCTCGTCCAGGCTCGCCGGGTCGGTGACGTCGCAATGGCCGGCAACAAAGGCGCCCAGTTCCGCCGCCAGCGGCTCGACGCGCTTCTTGAACGCCTCGCCCTGATAGGTCAGCGCGATCTCGGCACCATGGTCGACGCACGACTTGGCGATGCCATAGGCGATCGATCTGTTGTTGGCGACGCCAAGAATAAGGCCGCGCTTGCCGGCCATTAGGCCCTGTCCACCCGCCATGTGAGCGCTCTCCGCAAGATTTCTGCTTTGTGGAGTGCCCTATCGCACAGGCACAGAGCCCCTTCAAGCGTTCAAACCGGACAGTTCGGGGGACAAAAGCCGTCGATCAGTCTTTTTGGCCGCGCAACAGCGCTTCGAGCGCGCTATCGCCGCCTTCCGGCAGCATGATCCGCACATGGGCGTAGAGATCGCCGTGGCCGCCGGCCTTTTCTGGCAGGCCCCTGCCCTTCAGCCGCAGGACCTTGTCCGAGCTCGACCAGGCCGGAATGTTGACTGCAAGCCTGCCGGTCGGCGTATCGACCGGCACCTTGGCGCCGAGCACCGCATCCGCCAGCGCCACCGGCAGATCGGCGTGCAGGTCGCGGCCCTCGATGCGGTAGCGCGGATGGCGGCGAAGATGGATCTTGACCAGCGCGTCGCCCGGCTGGCCCGGCCCTTGCTCGCCTTGACCCTTCAGCCGGATGGTCTGGCCATCCTCGACATAGGCCGGCAGCTTGACCGCCACCTTGCGACCGTCGGGGAACATCGCCGTCACCTTTTCGGCGGTCGCCGCTTCCTCGATGGTGACGTCGAGCGTCACGTTCAGATCGGCTGATGTCGCCGGCTGGCGGCGGTCGCCCGCGCCTGGCCCGCGCGCGCCCGAAAAGGCATCGCCGAAAATCTGGCTGAAGATGTCGCTGTTGCCGTCGAACGGATCGCCGCCGGGACGCCCTGAGCGGAATTCGAATCGCGAACCGCCCGGACCTTGCTGCCGGCGGAACCCGCCGAAGGGATCGCCGCCACCGGCTGCGCCCTCAAAGCCCTGGAATCGCGGCTTGCCGTCGGCGTCGATCTCGCCGCGATCGAAAGCGGCACGATTCTTCTCGTCGCCGACGATCTCGTAGGCCTGGTTGGCCGCGGCAAAACGGTCCTTCGCCTTGGGATCATTCGGATTTTGGTCCGGATGATGCTTCTTGGCGAGTTTCCGGTATGCCGATTTTATGTCCTTGGCCGATGCGTTCTTGGCAACGCCCAGCACCTCATAGGGGTCGCGCATGCTTACTGCCCTGGAGAAGAGTTGAGTCTCTGGTTGCCTCCTATATGCGCTCGCATAGGAAGAAATTCCAGTGCTGGAGCAGCATATCAAAGGCGGAAAATCAGCGCCTGATCCGAAAGTCGGCGGCTGAGGATTGGTGAGGGATTTTTGTCGAGCCGGAAGAAGCCGATCGCAGCCGGGATGTCGGCAAGGTTGGCGACGTACCCGGCGGCGAAAGGACCCGCCGAGCCGACCCGATCGACTTTCGGATCAGGCTCAGAGCGCCTTGAAGTCCTGCATGCGCCAGCCGCCGGCGCTGGCCAAGCACAGCTCGCCTTCGAACATGGCAACGCCATCAAAGCTTTCGCGCGAGGCCTTGAAGCGACGGCATGTCTGGCCGTTGTCCTTCAATTCCGCCAGCCCGGTGATGGAGCCGCGTGACCCCGTACCGGCATTGGCCCACGGCACGGCCTGTCCGCCGAGTTGCTCGATGTCGACCGAGGACACGGCGTTGCCGATCGTCGTCTGGTCGGAGTCGCGATCCGAACTGGCCGGTGTCGCCGAGACCGATGTGCTGCTGGTCAGGATCGAGCGGTCGACTTCGGCCTTTTCCAGGCTGAAGCCACCGGCGCCGCAGGCGGCAAGCGGCAAGGCGACTGCCACGATCACGGCTTTCGTGCTGGCCGAAGCGATAACGCCCCATTGCCTGCTGTCAAAAGCTTGCGCGATACGCGACAATCGGCAACCTCCCCTGCTCCCGTGACAATTTGAGAAAAACTATGAGTGACACAGAGTTAACAAGCAGTGACTTTACCGAGGCAGCCGAGCCGTTTCGTCTCTTTGCCGCATGGCTGGACGACGCCACGAAAAGCGAGCCGAACGACCCCAACGGCGTGGCGCTGGCGACCGTCGATGCCGACGGCATGCCGGATGTGCGTATGGTGTTGCTCAAGGGCTTCGATGAAGGCGGGTTTGTCTTCTACACGAATTTCGAGAGCGCCAAGGGCCAGGAGATTCTTGGCAGCATGAAGGCGGCGATGTGCTTCCATTGGAAATCGCTGCGCCGGCAAGTGCGCATTCGCGGCCCGGTGGAGATCGTCAGCGACGCCGAAGCCGATGCCTACTATGCGACGCGGCCGCGCGGCAGCCGCATCGGCGCCTGGGCCTCGAAACAGTCGCGCCCGCTGGAAAGCCGCTTTGCGCTGGAAAAGGCGGTGGCCGAATACACCGCACGCCACGCGATCGGCGAGATCCCGCGGCCAAAGCACTGGTCGGGCTTCCGCATCGTGCCGCAGACGATCGAATTCTGGCACGACAGGCCGTTCCGGCTGCATGACCGTGTCGTCTTTTCCCGCGATGCGAAAGGCGGCTGGGACAAGACGAGGCTTTATCCCTGAAGGAAAGGCTCAGGCCTTTTTTCTCGTCATGAACGCCGTGAGTGCTGCGCGCGCCTCATCGGATTTCAGCCGCTCACGGAAATGCTCGCTTTCCTCGCCGATGCGGGCGACGAGGTCGTCGCGCGAGCCGCGCATCAGGTCGCGGGCGATCTTCAGCGCTTGCGGCGGCTTGGCCGCGATCTGGCCGGCAGCCGCCAAGACCGAGGCTTCAAGCGCTGCTTCCTCGACCACCTCGTAGATCAAGCCGGCAGCCTTCGCGCGCTCGGCCGATAAGCCCTCGCCGAGACCGAGCAGCGCGAAAGCAGCTTGCTGTCCCAGGATCCGCGGCGCCAGAAGGCTCGATCCCGCCTCGGGCACCAGGCCGAGATCGACGAACGGCGTCCTGAAGACGGTGCGCTGCGTGGCGAAAGTCAGGTCGCAATGCAGGTTGAGCGTCGTGCCGATGCCGACCGCGATGCCATCGACGCCGGACACGATGGGTTTTTCGACCCTGGCCAGCGCCATCAGGAAATCCCAGACCTCGGTGCCGCCATCGCCGCCGGTGGCGACAACCATGAAATCGGCAAGGTCGTTGCCGGAGGAGAAGGCGCCGGACACACCAAGGAACACATGGACGCGGATCGCAGGATCGGCGTCACCTTCGGCAAGAGCAGCCGACATTTTCGCATACATGGCGCGCGTCAGCGCGTTCTTCTTGTCCGGCCGGTTCATACGGATGATCTGGATGGCGCCCTGGCGCTCGACGAGGATGTGGTCTGTCACGGTCTTTTCCTTGTGAACGTCAGGCTGAAATCAGCGTTTTGCCGGCAACGGCAAGACTCTCGGCGCCATCGACAACGCGCTCCTTCAAGGCACTGACCTCGCCGAGCAGGTTTTCGGCGAAGAAGCGGCAAAGCGCGATGCGGTTGTGATCGGCAAGCGCGCCCTGCGCCAGATAGGCGCCGCCGGCGGCAAGCGAGATCAGCCTGAGATAGGGCGTCGCACCCGCCAGCGCCTCGTCCGGCCGGCCGTCGGCCGCCAGTTTCTGCAGGAAACGGGTCGCTTGCGTCAGATCGCCAAACACTGCGTCGAGAGCATCGGCAGTACGGCCGAAACCCTCGAGATTCGATGTCCGTACGGCATTGGCGACCACAGCAAGTTCGGCGATATAGCCATGCACATGGTCGCCGCCGCCGAGCGGCAGCTTGCGCATCACCAGATCGACCGCCTGGATGCCGTTGGTGCCTTCGTAGATCGGCGCGATGCGCGCGTCGCGATAGAAGGCGGCCGCGCCCGTCTCTTCGATAAAGCCCATGCCGCCATGCACCTGGACCCCGAGCGAAGCAACGTCGACACCGACGTCGGTCGAGAAAGCCTTGGCCAGCGGCGTCAGCAGATTGGCACGGTCGCGCCAGTGCGCCGCCTCATCGCCGTCCGAGACGCGCGCCAGGTCGATGGCGTGGGCACAAGAATAGCTGATCGCCCGCGCGATCTGCGTCAGCGCCTTCATGGTCAGGAGATTGCGCTGCACGTCGGGGTGATGGACGATGGGCGCCATGCCGGCACCAGCGTAGCTTGCCGCCTTGCCTTGCCGGCGCTCATTGGCATAGGCGATTGCCTTCTGCGTCGCGGCCTCGGCGACCGCGACCCCCTGCATGCCGACACAAAGCCGCGCATTGTTCATCATCGTGAACATGCAGGCGAGGCCCTTGTTCTCCTCGCCGATCAGCCAGCCGACGGCGCCCGGCTTGGCGCCCTGGAAACCATCGCCATAGATCATGGTGCAGGTCGGTGAGGCATGGATGCCGAGCTTGTGCTCGAGGCCGGAACAGAAGACGTCGTTGCGCGCCCCCAGCGAGCCATCGTCGCCGACCAGGAATTTCGGCACCAGGAACAGCGAGATGCCGCGCGTGCCGACAGGTGCATCGGGCAGTCGCGCCAGAACCAGATGGATGATGTTGTCGGTAAAATCGTGCTCGCCATAGGTGATGAAGATTTTCTGGCCGAAGATGCGGTAGCTGCCGTCACCGGCCGGCTCGGCGCGGGCGCGCAAGGCGGCGAGGTCCGAACCGGCCTGCGGCTCGGTCAGGTTCATCGTGCCCATCCATTCGCCCGACACGAGCTTTTCGAGATATTTCGCCTTGAGGTTTTCGGAGGCGTGTTTGTCGAGCGCTTCGACCGCGCCCATGGTCAGCGTCGGGCCGATGCCGAAGGCCATGGCGGCGGAGTTCCACATTTCGAGCGCGGCAACGCCGAGCATGGTCGGCAGCGCCTGGCCGCCATAGGCTTCAGGCCCGGACAGCGCGTTCCAGCCGCCGTCGATCCAGCGGCGATAGAGTTCCTTCCAGCCGGGCGGTGTGGTGACGGCGGCGTCCTTCAGCACAGCACCTTGCTGATCGCCGATCTTGTAGAGCGGTGCGACCTCTTCGGTGGCGAAGCGGCCGGCCTCGCCCAGAACGGCATCGACCAGATCCTCACCTAGATCGCCGAACCTGCCGGCATCAAGCGCCGACTTCATGCCGGCCACGTGCTTGAGCGTGAACGCGATATCCTCGACCGGTGCCCGATACATGCCGCTCACTCCTCCTGATGCATCGGCCCTGCCAACCCTAGAGTTAGTGCCGCTGCAAAACCATCCGCCCTTTTGGGGTCTCCCATCTTCTTTTTACGTAAACGTCAAATTTTGTCACGCGGATTTTGCAATCGCGGCGGCACGTATTAAATTCAATCGACGCCGGATCAAATCAACCGGTGACAGATCAGAACCAGCAGACCGGAACCCGTGCCATGCTTGCCAGACCCGACACCTATCGCTGCATCGAATGCGGCCTGCCCTATCGAGCGGAAGGGTTCTGCTACCATGAGGGCAGACTGGAACACGGTGCCGCCTACTGGTCGGATCGCGGCATATTGTGTTCACCGCAATGCTCCCTCGCCCACCACCGTAAACGCGCCGCCGAAGGCACGCTGCGGCAGGAGCCTGCGCCGGACCCGTTTGAATTCTAGCCGCTGATGCGACGCCAGCTTTCCTGACGCCGGCCCCCGAAAGCAAATCCTTAACCATAGCGGTTCAGCATCTACCTTTGATCAACGGGGATTCCCTGTTTGAAAAGGACGGCGCGGCTCCTTCGCCGCACAGCGCTTCTCGCACTCGCGGCGACGATGGCGCTGTCGACGGCGGCAAAGGCCTCGGATTTTTCCGAGCCGTGGAAGAACGCTGACCGCGCCCTCATCGTCGATGCCTATGAATACAATTCCATCGACTGGGACCAGCTCGCCACCGACAAGCGGGTCGTCGGCTTCATCAACAAGGCGTCCGACGGCATGCCGCCGCCCTATTTCTGTTTGGGTGACGACACTGAGGTGAAGCTCTGCAAGGCGCTATGGAAACGCCATGCGGTGACGCGCGAACTGTTCCAGACGCGCCGGGTGGTTGCCAAGGCGCTCGGAATGAAATGGGGAGCCTATCACCTTGCCCGTCCCGGCAATCCGGTCGAGCAGGCCAATAATTTCCTCGATTTCGCCGAGCCCGCACCGGACGATCTCATGGCTCTCGACATCGAAGGCAATGATCCCTCGCAATGGATGTCGCTCGACGATGCCGAGGAGTTCGTGCGCCAGGTGCATCGGCGTATCGGACGTTTCCCGGTGCTCTACACCAACGGCAAGACGGCCCAGTACATTGCCGACAACAGCTACCGATACCGGCTCCTGTCGCGGTTGCCGCTCTGGTATGCGCGCTACAAGTCCGACATCGACGTGCATTTTCCGATGGGCAACTGGCAAGGCTACGCACTGTGGCAGTTTTCGGCGCAAGCCAATTGCGGCCGTTTCCGCTGCCCTTACAGGGTTGCCGGCACGCCTAACGACATCGACGTGAATGTCGCGCCGACAGACGCCGCCACACTGCGAGCGCAATGGCCGTTCGGTGGGCTCATCGATGTGCCGCCCGACTATCTCGCCTCGATACCGCTGCCGGTCTCACGCGAGGCCGGCCTCGCCGGCAATGTCACCATCACCTACGCGTCTGTGGCCGCACCGCCGACTTTCGAGGAGATGGTTGCAGCGCTGGGCACACGCTGGTCGCGTTTCCGCGACGGCTTCCGCATGCCAGTGGTGAAGACGGTGCCGCGACGGCCGGGCTTCGGCATTGTCCAATATGTCGCCTGGAAGCGGACCGAGCAGCGTTCGCCCGCGCAACTCGACGCCGCCTTTGCCGCCGCCGATCCGCTCAGCACCGCTTCGACCGAGATCGATCGCGGTTTGCGGTAAGCCAATACGGAACTTCAGTTTCCCTGTTCGCGTGCCACGGCCTGCCAGCCGATGTCACGGCGGCAGAACCCGTCCGGCCAGTCGATGAGGTCGAGCGCGGCATAGGCCCGCGCCTGCGCCTCGCCGACCGTGGCGCCTGATGCCGTGACGTTGAGGACGCGGCCGCCATTGGCGACCAGCGCGCCGCCATTGATGGCGGTGCCGGCGTGGAAGATCTGGACGCCATCGCTCGCCGCCTGCTCGACGCCACGGATCACGGAGCCTTTTTCCGGCGTGCCGGGATAGCCCCTCGCCGCCATCACCACGGTCAGTGCGGCCTCGTCGCGCCAGCGTATGGAAGTGTGCGCCAGCTGACCGTCCACGGCGGCGTTGAGCAGGACCAGCAGATCGTCCTTCAGCCGCATCACCAGCACCTGGCATTCCGGGTCGCCGAAACGGGTGTTGTATTCGATCAGCTTCGGGCCTTTGTCCGTGATCATCAGCCCGGCGAACAGCACGCCGGAGAAAGGCGCGCCAAGTTCCGCCATGCCGCGCATGGTTGGCTCGATGATCTCGCGCATGGTGCGCTCGACCAGTTCCGGCGTCATCACCGGGGCCGGCGAATAGGCGCCCATGCCGCCGGTGTTGGGGCCGGTGTCGCCATCGCCGACCCGCTTGTGGTCCTGCGCGGTGCCGAAGGGCAGCGCGGTGGTGCCGTCGCAGAGGCAGAAGAAACTCGCCTCCTCGCCGGTCATGAACTCCTCGACCACAACTTCCGCGCCGGCCGCGCCGAAGGAACCGTCGAAACAGGCATCAAGTGCTGCCCGCGCCTCGTCCAGTGTCATGGCGACGGTCACGCCCTTGCCAGCGGCGAGGCCATCGGCCTTGATGACAATCGGCGCGCCGGTCTTTTCGAGATAGGCTTTGGCGGAGGCCAGATCACTGAACCGGCCATAGGCGGCGGTCGGGATGTTGGAGCGGGCGCAGAGATCCTTGGTGAAACCTTTCGAACCCTCCAGCTGTGCCGCAGCCTTTGAGGGTCCGAAAACGCGGATGTCCTGCGCTCGCAGATCGTCGGCAATGCCGGCGACCAGCGGCCCTTCCGGGCCGACGACGACGAGGTCGATTTCTTTCTCCCGGCAGAACGCGGCTACAGCGGCATGGTCGGCTATATCCAATTTCACCAGTTCCGCTTCGCTGCCGATGCCAGGATTGCCGGGAGCGGCATAGAGCCTGGTCAGCAGCGGCGATGCGGCGATCTTCCAGGCGAGCGCATGTTCGCGGCCGCCGGAGCCGAGAAGAAGAACGTTCATGGCCACCTCTTGATGCCGACTATCCCTTAGAGCACCCGCTATTGCTCTCTGGACGATGGGTCAAGACATCAGGGCGTTTTGAGCCGAATTGCGCACGGGAACGTTATCCCCGGCCGAAAATGGGCGCCGAATACCGGCGCCCATTTTCTGGCTCCCGCTCAGCCCTGGTAGACCACTGGAAACCAGTCCTCGCGCAGCCTCTCGCCCGGCTGCATGCCATGGCCGTGATAGGGCGGTGAGGTACGCCCCGGCCGCTCGACATAGCGGGCATCGTCACCGACCCAGCGCAGCGACAGCGCCCGGCGTCGCGCCGCGGTCAGGTTGCCACGCGCGCCATGCGCGGTCCTGAAGTCGAACAGAATGGCGTCGCCCGGCTCCATTTCCCATTCGAGCACTTTCAGCGACGGATCGTTGTCGGGATCGGGCACCGGCAGATAGTCGCCCTCGCCGGCATAGAAATTGCTGTCGTCGAGCCAGCGCACCGGCAGGATCATCTTGTCCCATTTGTGCGAACCAGCGATCAGCCGCAGCGTCGCTTCCTTCACCGGGTCGATGGGTATCCAGAAGCTCACGGTCTGCTGGCCATCGACGAAGTAATACGGAATGTCCTGATGCCAGGGCGTCGGCTTTTGCGTGCCGGGTTCCTTGACCAGCACATGATCGTGGAAGAACTGCGCGGTGCGCGACTGCATCACCGCCGCCGCCAGTTCGGCGGCGGGCGAGTCCCGCACCACGCTGACGAATTCGGGAATGCGCTCCCAGTTGCAGTAGTCGTCGAAGAAACTGCCGCGACCGTTGGCGATGTCGGATGCGGTGGCGCTGCGGTTCTGAATGTTGCGTTCGATGCCGGCGGCAATCGTGTCGACCCAGCCCTTGAAGGCGCCGCGAATGCAGACAGCACCGTCACGCTGATAGTCGGCAATCACGCCCGCATCGATGGCGGAGGCGTCGGGGGTGTGGGTGGCAGCTTGGGAACCCATGGCGTTCTCCTCTTGGAATGAACCGACTATCGCAACCCTCTTTCATTCAGTAAAATAATAACTTTCCATTTGGTACATAGGACGGCCCTATGAATGTGACCCTCACCCAATTGCGTTATCTTGTCGCCGTGGCGCGTCACGGCAGCGTCACCGGGGCGGCGAAGGTGCTGAACGTTTCGCAGCCGTCGATTTCGGTGGCCATCGACGCCGTCGAAAAGAATTTTGGCCAGAAGCTGTTCGTCCGCCAGCGGGGAAGCGGCGTGTCGCCGACATCGTTCGGCCGCGCCGTCGTGGCCAAGGCAAGGCAGGTTCTCACCGAAACGGACGAACTCATCGACCTGGGCTCAAGTAAATCGGCTGTCAGCGGAGAGCTGGTGTTGGGATGCTTCGAGGACCTGGCACCGTTCTTCGCGCCGGCGCTGCTGCGCGCCTTCTCCGAACGCTATCCAGCCGTCAAGGTCGTCGTTCGCGACGAGACGTTCGAGACGCTTGGGCGGCGGCTCGGCGACGCGGCCATCGATCTCGGCCTCACCTATGATCTCAGCCTGCCGACGCATTTCGCTCGCATCCTGCTGCGCGAACTTCGCCCGCATGCGCTGTTGCCGGCAGGCCATGCCCTGGCGGACCGGCCAACGGTCAGCCTTGCCGATCTGGCCGCCTATCCACTGATCACCACGGACCAGCCGCACAGCTGGCAGCACATGCTCGACCTGTTCCGCGGCCGCGGCCTGTCGCCAGTGGCTGATACGACGACAAGCTCGTTCGAACTGCAGCGCAGCATGGTCGCCAACGGTTTCGGCGTCGCGGTCAGCTATACCCGCCCGCACGGTGACCGCAGCTATGACGGCCTGCCGCTCATCTGCAAGCCCCTGTCGGATCCGCTGCCCATGCAGCGGATCTTGCTCACCTACGACACGCATCAGCGTGTGTCGAATGCGGCACTGTCCTTCATCGACGTGGCCAAGGGTTGGTTCGCCACCCGCGACATCTTTGCCTCGTGAAAGGCTGACGGTCGCCGCTTCTCCTCTTGCCGCTTGACGGTTTCCGCCGCTGCTGCCACTCCATGGACATGGAACCTATCCAATCGAAAGCGGCCCAGGGCCGTGTCGCCGATGCGCCGAACGGCCACTGGGTCTATCGCGTGCTGCCGCGCTCGGTATGGCCCTATGCGCAGCTCGCCCGGTGGGACAGGCCGATCGGCTGGCAGTTGCTGCTGTGGCCCTGCTGGTGGTCGGCTGCCCTTGCGGCGAGCGCCTATCCGCGTCCCGGCGACCCGCTGCTCTCGCTGCTGCCGGCGCCCTGGTATCTCGTGCTGTTCCTGGCCGGCGCCATCGCCATGCGCGGCGCAGGCTGCACCTACAACGACCTCGTCGACGAGGACATCGACAATCAGGTCGAGCGCACGCGCTCGCGGCCGCTGCCGTCCGGCAAGGCCACGCGCCGGCGGGCATGGTTTTTTATTGCCCTGCAGGCCCTGGTCGGCCTCGTGGTGCTCATCCAGTTCAACAGCTTCGCCATGCTGCTCGGCATCTGCTCGCTGGCGATCATAGCCATCTATCCGTTCATGAAGCGGATAACCAACTGGCCGCAACTGGTGCTTGGCCTTGCCTTTTCCTGGGGCGCGCTGATGGGATGGGCGGTCGAGTTCGGCGATCTCGATGGACCTGCAATCATGCTCTATATCGGCTCGATCCTGTGGGTGATCGGCTACGACACGATCTACGCGCATCAGGACAAGGAAGACGACGCCATTGTCGGCGTGCGCTCGACGGCACGCCTGTTCGGCGACAACACCAAATCGTGGCTGGCAGGGCTCTATGGTGGCGCGCTGATCTGTTTTGCCATCGCCTTCGCGTCGGCGCAGGCTCCGGTGGTGGCACTGGCAGGACTGATCGCTGCCGGCGCCCATATGGCCAGGCAAATTGCCGTGTTGGATATCGACAACCCGGACCAATGCCTGCGTCTATTCAGATCGAACAACCAGGTCGGCTGGCTGATCTTCCTGGGCCTGATCGGCGGCGCTGTGTGGGTAGCACTGAAGCCGCTGGTTTAGCGGCTTCGCTTTTCCTGCATGTTCCCTCTCGGGATCATGCTCACTCGCGCGAGATGATCTCCTGGCCGTCGATGACCAGCCTGAGACCGAGGTCGCCGGCCCTGCGGCGAGCGAGAAAACGCGGGCGTCGGGTGTTGGACACACGGCCCTTGCGGCGATCCTGCGGCGGCAGCGTCTTGATGGCGGCGCCGAGCGATTCTTCCAGAGTGCGGGCGACGCCGTCCGATTCGATCAGCAGCATCGGCAGACGGTAGGCGTCGGCCCACGCGCGCCAGTCGGCGGCGACATCGTCGAGATCGTCGGCGACCAGCAACGGCACCGACAGCATCGGGTCGTTGTGCAGGAGTTCCAGGGTCACCGTGACATTGCCGTCAGGGTCCTCCATGGCGCGGGCGGCAACGCCGCGGAACGCATTGGCGGGCAGAACGATGATCGCCGGCAGGCCGCTCATCTCGAGCAGGCGGCGGATCACGGCGCCACGCTGGTCGATGGTAAAGGTCACATCGCCGTAGTCGTCGCGTGTCGCGTAGCTCACCACTTGCGGCAGGCGAAATGGGTCGAGACGCATGTTGCGTCCCGCCCAGACTGGCTTCAGTCCGGTGTTCATAGAGTGCCTTCCTGTCTGTCTCCTGAGAGCCGGTGTCCGGTTCTCTCCGGGCCGGTTTTTCCAGCCTCGTTTGTATGGAGACAGTAGCGCGGGCTCCTTACCGCCCCGCTTAAGAAAGTCGGTTAAATTTTGCTGATCTTAGGGATGGTTATCGGAATCCCACCAACCACAAGATGTCGAAAGGATCAGATAACCTTACCCGGATTCATGATGCCGGCCGGGTCGAAGGCCGCCTTTACCCTTCGCATCAGATCGATCGCCATCGGCGGCGCGGTGGCAATCAGTTCGTCGCGCTTCAACTGGCCGATACCATGCTCTGCCGAGATCGAACCGTGCAGGCTGCGCACGACGTCGTGCACCGCCTTGTTCATGGGATGATAGAGGGCGAGAAATCCCTCGTCATCGCCATCGACGGGCCGCGAGATGTTATAGTGGAGGTTGCCGTCGCCCATATGGCCGAAGCAGACCACGCGGGCGCCGGCACTCACCGACGCCACGGCGCCGGCGGCCTCTGCGATGAAGCGCGGGATCATTGCCACAGGCACCGATGTCGTGCTGATCGAGGCACCCTCCGGCTTTTGCGCCTCGGGCAGCAGCTCGCGGAAATTCCAGAAGGCATCCCCCTGCCCGAGGCTTGCGGCGATGACGGCGTCGCCGACGAATTCATGTTCGAGGCCGGCCGAGAGCACGTCCTCGATCAACGCTCGCGAATCCTCCGATGAACGGCCGGACGAAATCTGCATCAGCACATACCACGGCCAGTCGTCGACCAAGGGCCGCACCACGCCCTGTGCATGCGCCAGCGTGAAATCATATGGCCGCTTGCCGATCAGTTCGAAGGCGGTCAGCGCGGCCCCGGCGCGGTCCATGGCCAGGCTGAACAGGGAAAGCGCGGCCTCAGGCGACGACAGGCCGACGAATGCGACCTCGCGCCCCTTCGGCTTCGGAAACAGCTTGAGCACGGCGGCGGTGATGACGCCGAGCGTGCCTTCGGCGCCGACGAACAGGTTTTTCAAATCGTAGCCGGTGTTGTCCTTCTTCAGCTTGCGCAGATCGTCGAACACCTCGCCGGTCGGCAGCACCACCTCGACACCGAGGCAGAGTTCGCGCGCATTGCCGTAGGCAAGCACGCCGGTGCCGCCGGCATTGGACGACAGGTTGCCGCCGATCTGGCAGGAGCCTTGCGCGGCCAGCGACAGCGGAAACAGCCGGTCGGCGGCGTCCGCCGCCTCCTGCAGCGTCTGCAGGATGACACCGGCCTCGGCCGTCACCGTGTTGGACAGGACATCGATCTCGCGAATGCGGTTGAGCCGCGACAGCGACAGGATGATCTCGCGCCCGGAGGTGTCTGGCACTTGGGCGCCGACCAGCCCGGTGTTACCGCTTTGCGGCACGATCGGCGTTCCCGTCTCGGTCGCCAGCCGCATGATCCGGCTGACCTCGTCGACGCTGCCCGGCCGCAGCACCAGCGATGTCGCGCCATGCCAGAGCCCACGCCGCTCAATGAGGTAAGGCGCGATGTCCTGCTCGTCGCGCAGTGCATATTTGTCGCCGACGATCGCCGCGAAGCGATCGATGAGAGCAGGGTCGAGTTTGTCTGAAATTTCGGTCATGGGGGGAAAACTATGTTGAGGCTTGCGTGTTGTCACGAGGGGCGGCGGCACGCGAGAGACGATCGTTGATCGCCTCTCCGAGACCATCAAAAGGAACCGGCTCGACGGCGATGGTCGGCGCACCGCTGCGGTCGAGTTCCTGCATGTAGGCGAACAGATTGCTCGCCGCTTCGCGCAGGTCCCCGGTCTCGGATAAATTGAGAAAAGCAGCGGCGCGGCGCCAGCCTTCCGCCCGCTGGCCGCCGAAGCCGAGCAGGGCCTCGCCCTCGCCGATCGTCCCGGCGTTGAGCCGCATCGCGGCGCCCGGCGCATAGTGCGAGGCAAGCATGCCGGGCGCCTCGACGCCGGCTGCACCGCCGCGCAACAATTCCATGCCGATGGCCGCCTCGATCTCCTCGGCGGCAATGCCGCCGGGCCTCAGCAGCCGCATTGTGTCCCCCTCGGCCTTGACGATGGTCGACTCCAGCCCGACGGGGGTCGCGCCGCCATCGACCACCAGCTTGATCCGCGCACCGAGATCGGCCGCCACCGCTTGCGCGGTCGTTGCACTGATCTTGCCGGATGAATTGGCGCTGGGTGCTGCAAGCGGGCGGCCGAGCCTGGCGATCAGGTCGCCGCCAAAGCCCCTCGGCATGCGCATGGCAATCGTATCGAGCCCGGCCGTGACCAGCGGATGGATGCTGTTGCCGGGCCGTTGCGGCAGCACCAGCGTCAGCGGACCGGGCCAGAATGCCAGCGCCAGTTTCTTCGACAGCGGATCGAACAGCGCGAGGCGCTCGGCCATCGCCATGTCGGCGACATGGGCGATCAGCGGGTTGAAGCGCGGCCGCCCCTTGGCTTCAAAGATGCGCGCCACACCGATGCCGTTGGTGGCGTCGCCGGCAAGCCCGTAGACGGTTTCCGTCGGGATGGCGACGACATCGCCACCCCTGAGCAGCGCCAGCGCCCGCTCCAGCGCCTCGCCGACGGCAAGTATTTCAGCCACTCTCGTCACCTCACAGATGCCGGGGTGCGTAGTACGATGGCGGCCGTTGGGCAAGCCGGCTGTTGGGCAAGGCGACTGTGGCAACACGGGCATTGGTGATTTATCAATTCCTAAAATGCTACGTTTCGGCGAAAGCCCACGTCAATCACGGCCTGCTATTGAGCAGCTTCTGGGCAAAAGGGGAGCTATATCAGTGTCCGTGCGCATACTGATGGGGATCGTTCTGGCTGTGGCGAGCGGTGGGGCTCAGGCATCGTCGCTGGTTTTTCCCAGTGCGCCGTCCTCGACACCGTCGATTGTCAGGGTCGGTATCCCCGACCAGCCTAAAACCGCCGAAGCAGCGAAACCCAAGCATGCGCCGTCGGTGCTGGCACTTGGCGCAGCAGAGCCCGACGTCACCTATGAAAAAGTGGCGGCCATACCGGACAAGCCAGAGGCCAGGCATGGCTTCCAGCCAGGCCCGATGGTCATTCGTGGCGGCGTTACCGGTCCCGACTTCCCAGCACCGGCGCCAACCGCCGCGCCAGCGACAGGTGCCGCGCCGGCCACAGGCACCGCGCCGGCGGCAGGCACTGCGCCGGCAACGGCCACCGCCTCCGCAGCCCCCTCAGGGAACGCCGAGAACCAACCCGCCCCGCCGAGCGCCCCGGCGCCGGCAGCAGGTCAGCGGATGCCTCCGAACGGCTACACCAAGTAGCCCCGGCTCAAAGACAGCCTGACATTGATGGCGTGACTTGACGGCGGTCTGGCGCCCGGCGCACCATTGCCAGGCAAACGCCGTTTCAGTTTATGTCAGCCGCGGGACGCCATCGCCTGAGTTCGGCAAGCGGCCCTGGCAGACGGGATATTATCGCTAGGGGTAAAGGGGGGTAATCATGAGAAAATCTGGAATCGTAACCGCGGCAGGCCTTCTGCTGGCGTCACTGCTTGGCGTCGTCGCGGCTCATGCCGACGATATGCTGGGATCCTATGTCGCGCGCATTTCCGATCGCGATCATCAGGCGAGTGACGGCTATGCGCTGGACAATGCCGCTCAGATGGTGCGGCAGGACCGCGCCAACTGGCACAAATTCCACCGCCGCGACAGCGACGATGAGGGCGATGGCTGGTTCAGGACCAACGACCAGCGCGCCGATCTGCAACGCATGCTGGAGCGTGGCGGCGCGATGAGTTCCTCGACCAAGCGCGCCATCGTCAATGGCGAACCGCTGATCCAGGTCGACGTCTACGAAAACAGCGTGCGCGTCAGCATTCTTGAGAACTGACCGGGTCAGCATCCGGGACGACTGACAGAAAAGGGCGGCGCGTCAGCGCCGCCCTGCCATCGATAGAACCGGCAGCTGAAAAAATCAGGCTGCTTCTTCCTTGTCGTCGTCCTCTTCGGACTCGCCGTCTTCAGCTTCTTCTTCGGACTTTTCGTCGTCGCCTTCAGCCTTCACGCTGTCCTCGGCGTCGTCTTCGTCCTCATCTTCGTCTTCTTCATCTTCGTCGTCATCCGAGAGCGTGGCAGCTTCGGCGTCGTCGGACTCTTCGCCTTCTTCATCGTCGCCGTCTTCGTCGTCATCCGACAGGTCAGCGGCTTCGACCGCGGCGGCAGCGGCATGATCGAGGATGGTTTCGGAAGCGGATTCAAGCGCCTCGGCGGGAGCCGGGGTTTCTTCAGTCACTTCGATGTCGTGATCGGAATTCATGGAAGCCTCCGTGGGGTTGGGGAACATGTCCCTTTTGCCACGGAGAGATCATCGTCATATGACTGTAAGCCGGCTCGAACGGCCGACCGGAAGATTTTTTCTTAGCTTCTCAACCAGCTATCTTCGAGAAATCCGCGACCTGACCGGTCGCCGCGCGGATGCGGGCGAGCAGCGCCAAGCGATTGGCGCGCACGGACAAGTCCTCGTCATTTACGAGGACATGCTCAAAGAATGAATCAACCGGTTCACGCAAAACGCTAAGCGCCAACAGGGCGCCGGAAAAGTCATCGTTTTGAATCGCTTCGCCGGCTTGCTTCTCAGCCTGATTCACCGCCGCAAACAGCAATTTCTCGGTATCCTCGCGAAACAGCGCCGGCTCAACGGTTTCGGCGACCGCCGTTTTCTTCTTCTCCTCGGCGGCCAGGATGTTGGCCGCACGTTTGGTGCCGGCGAGCAGGTTTTTGCCGTCCTCTGTATCGAGGAAGGAGCCCAGCGCCTCGACGCGGCGCACGATCTGCAGCAGGTCATCGGACTGCGGTGTGATGACCGCATCAATCAGATCGTGGCGTGCACCCTGGTCACGGAGGTAGACCTTCAGGCGGTCGTGGAAGAAGGCGACGAGATCGGCGACGAATGGCGAAAGCGATGCTTCCAACTCCATCATACGCTGGCCATCGAAGAACTCTCGTTCCTGATCGGCGGAGCCGAAGGTTTCCGAATTTGCGTTGGCCAAGCCGCCCTTCAACAATCTGGAGATCAAGCCGGCTTCCGACAGCAACTGGCTTGCCCCCTTGTACTCGCGAATGCGGAAATCGAGCATCGTGACCACACCACGGCTCTCAACCCCCTCACCGAACCGTTCATATGCGGCGAGCGCCGAGGCCACCGTCGCTGCAATGGCGACACCCAGGGAAAGCCTGATCCTGTTTTCCAGTATGATCCTCACCACACCCAGCGCCGCTCGACGCAAAGCATAGGGGTCCTTCGACCCGGTCGGCTTTTCGTCGATGGCCCAGAAGCCGGCCAGCGTGTCGAGCTTGTCGGCAAGTGCCACGGTGATCGAAACCGGATCGCTCGGTACGCGATCGGATGGGCCTTGTGGCTTGTAGTGTTCCTCAATGGCTGCCGCGACCGAAGCATGCTCGCCCTGCAGCAACGCATATTTGCGCCCTATTGCGCCTTGCAGCTCGGGGAACTCGCCGACGACTTCAGTGGTGAGATCGGCCTTGGCTAAGACAGCCGCACGGCGCGCCAGTGCGGGATCGGCGCCGACGATCGGCGCCAGTTCCTCGGCAAGCCGGGCAATCCGCTCCACCCGCTCGCCCTGCGTGCCGAGCTTGGCGTGAAAGGTGACGGCGAGATGGTCGAGGCGGGCCATGCGCTGGTCGAGCGGTTTCTTCAGATCGAGCCCGAATTTTTCCGCCGATGCTTCAAGCTGGTCAAGATCAGGCAAATCGCCCTGATCGGTCGTCCAGAAATAAAGCGCGTCGGACAGACGGGCGCGCACCACCTTGCCGTTGCCGTGGGCGATCTCCTTGCCGCCATCCTTGGCCTCGATGTTGGCGGTGAGGATGAAGCGGTTGGAAAGCGCATCATCGACACCCTGCGGCCGCGTGACAAAGCACTTCTGGTTGGCGCGGATGGTCAGCCGGATCACCTCGGCCGGAATGGCCAGGAAAGCCTCCTCGAACTCGCCCATCAGCACGACCGGCCATTCGACCAGCCCGGACACCTCTTCCAGCAGCCCGTCGTCCTCAACCAGGTCGAGCCCGTTGGCGAAAGCGAGATTGCGGGCGTCGGCAAGGATGATCTCCTTGCGCCGGTCGGCATCGAGCACGACCTTCGCCGCTTCCAGCTTGGAAACATAGTCGTCGAAGCGGCGCACCGTAATGGCATCAGGCGCGTGGAAGCGGTGGCCATAGGTGACGTTGCCCGAGCGGATGCCGTCGATCTCGAAATCGACCACGACAGGCTCCTCGGTCTCCGGGCCGAAGGTGCACAGGATCGATTGCAGCGGCCGCACCCAGCGCAGCGAGCCGGGCTTGGCCGAGGCCGGCCCCCAGCGCATCGATTTCGGCCACGGAAAATTGCGGACGATGCCCGGCACCAGCTCGGCGATAATCTTTTCGGCCGCCCTGCCCGGCTTCGAAATATGGGCGACGTAGAAGTCACCCTTCTTCGGATCGGAATGGACATGCGCCTCGGCGATCGAAGCAAGTCCGGCCTTGCGCAGGAACCCCTGGATCGCCTGTTCAGGCGCTGATGTCGAAGGTCCTTTGATCTCTTCGCTTACATCCTTCGAGCGCGCGGTCAGGCCCCTGATATCGAGCGTCAGCCGCCGCGGCGTCCAGTACTCGCGCGCCGCCTCATAGGTCAGTCCCGCCTCGACCAGACCGTCGGTCAGCATCTTCCTGAGATCACCCGCCGCCTTGCGCTGCATGCGGGCAGGGATTTCCTCGGAACGAAGTTCGAGCAACAAATCCGGCATCAGAGTGTCTCCGCCCGCATGCCATTTTCCTGTTTGCGCGTCCTCGCGCCTCCGGCGCTGCGGTCGCGCGGCTGGGCAGGAATCTCTTCCGAGCGGAGTTCTAGAAGCAGGTCAGGCATGGATGGGGCTCACGCGGCAAAATGGTCCGGGCGGGGCATAGCAACTCGGCTGGCCGCTGTCACCCTTTCCGCGCGGCGATCGCCGATTTGCGCCCATTTCCAGAAATTTTGGCCGCCCTGTCGGGACGAGACGATCCCGCTCGTCCTTGGATCAAAGATTTCCATGAACCGAACGCAGCGCTGAAGCGACCCACGCTCAGGCAGGGAACTATTGGCTCAACGACCATGAAAACGGCATCCAGACTTCTACAGATCCTCGCGCTCAGCGCCTGCTTCACCGCGCAGGCCCATGGCGCCTTCTCGATGCCGGGCGTGCGGCAGGCATTGCGCACGATCGACGGTACCGGCACTCAGAACGTCCTGCCGATCAACATTTCCTTCGAGATGATGAAACGGGTCTGAAACTCAGGCTGCCAAGCCACCCGCCTGCGTCTTCAAAAATGCCTCGCCGCAGGCCTTCGCCAGATTGCGCACCCGCAGGATGTAGCTCTGCCGTTCGGTGACCGAAATCACACCGCGTGCGTCGAGCAGGTTGAAGACATGGCTGGCCTTGATGCACTGATCATAGGCCGGGAAAACCATGCGATGCATCGGCAGATTGTCGTTAGACGCCGGCGCGCCGGCATCGAGCAACGCTTTGCACTCGGCCTCGGCGTCCTCGAAGTGGCGCAGCAGCATCGCCGTGTTGGCGTATTCGAAATTGTGGCGCGAATATTCCTGCTCGGCCTGCAGGAAGACATCGCCATAGGCGACCTTGTCGGCGCCTTCGCGGCCGTTGAAGTTGAGGTCGTAGACATTGTCGACGCCCTGCACATACATGGCCAGCCGCTCCAGCCCGTAGGTCAGCTCGCCGGCCACCGGCGCGCATTCGATTCCGCAGACCTGCTGGAAATAGGTGAATTGCGACACTTCCATGCCGTCGCACCAGCACTCCCAGCCGAGGCCCCAGGCGCCCAGCGTCGGGCTTTCCCAATCGTCCTCGACAAAGCGGATGTCGTGCAGCAACGGGTCGACGCCGATCGCTGCCAGCGAACCGAGATAGAGCTCCTGCAGGTTGGGCGGGTTGGGCTTCAGGATCACCTGATACTGGTAATAATGCTGCAGCCGGTTCGGGTTCTCGCCGTAGCGGCCATCCTTGGGACGGCGCGAAGGCTGGACATAGGCGGCATTCCAGCGTTTTGGCCCAAGCGCGCGCAGCGTCGTTGCCGGATGAAACGTGCCGGCGCCGACCTCCATGTCGTAGGGCTGCAAGATGACGCAACCATAGGCCGCCCAGTAATTGTGCAAGGTCAGGATCAGCCCCTGGAACGAGCGGCTGGGATGCATATGGGCGGGGATTTCAATAGTCGGGATTTCAATTGTCACGGGGGCCTCGACAGCACGGGCTAGCTTGCCGGCACGTCCTAGAGACACGGCGGCAAAGCGTCAAGCAAGGCGCGCCGGCGCGGATCGCCGGAAGCGTGCGGGACGATGTTGAAAGCATTGCGAGGGCGTGGCCCATTGCCGGTCATGGCAGCCTGAGGTCTGTTCGATGCGTCGTCCATGTCAATGACAACAGGTCCAGCCATGCCCAGCCCGATCGTCATCCGTCCCGTTGTGCGCCAGGATTTCGAGCAATGGCTGCCGCTGTGGGACGGCTACAACGCATTTTATGGCCGCTCGGGTGAAACGGCCCTGCCGGGCGAGATCACCCAGATGACATGGTCGCGTTTCTTCGATGCCTACGAGCCGGTCCATGCGCTGGTTGCCGAGAGCGAGGGACAGCTTCTCGGCCTCGTGCACTATCTCTTCCATCGCAGCACCACGTCGATCGCACCGAATTGCTACCTGCAGGACCTTTTCACCACACAGGCCTCGCGTGGCAAAGGCATCGGCCGGGCGCTGATCGAGGGCGTCTATGAGCGTGCCTGGGCCGCCGGCTCAGGTCGGGTGTACTGGCTGACGCATGAAACCAATCACACGGCGATGAAGCTCTATGACAAGGTCGGCGAACGCTCCGGGTTTGTCGTCTACCGGAAGATGTTCTGAGGCCGTCTCCGCAAACCGGCGAGCGTCTGGGCGGGCGCATGTGGCCCAAACGAAAACGGGGCTCCGAAAAGAGCCCCGTTCGTATTCAAAATAGTCGACTTCACCCCTTCGGGGCGGGCACCGGCTCTGGCTTGACCTTCGGGGTTTCCTGCGCCGTGTTGGATTCGATCGGCGGCAGGCCCTTCATCAGCTTCTGCTGCAAGGTGGCCAGCACATCGGGATCCGGCTTCAGGTCGCGAGCCTGGTTCCACTGGAAAGTTGCTTCCAGCTTGCGGCCGACGCGCCAGTAGGCATCGCCGAGGTGATCGTTCAGAACCGGATCTTCCGGCTTCAGCGACACGGCGCGTTCCATTTCGCGCACGGCGTCATCGAACCTGCCGAGGCGGAAATAGGCCCAACCCAGCGAATCGACGATGTAACCGTCGCTCGGCCTGAGGTCGACGGCCTTCTGGATCATCGCCAGGCCTTCCTTGAGGTTGGTGTTCATGTCGACCCAGGAATAGCCGAGATAGTTCAGCACCTGCGGCTGGTCGGGGAACAGCTCCAGCGCCTTGCGGAAGTTCGGCTCGGCCTTGGGCCATTCCTTCAGGCGCTCATATGCGATGCCGCGCTGGTAGAAGATATTCCAGTTGGCTGCAGTCGGCGTCTTCAGCACATCGACAGCCTTGTCGTAGAGATTGGCGGCCGAGCGGAAATCATCCTTCGAGGAATAGACGCCGCCGAGCGCCAGATAGGCGCGCATGTCGTCGGGATGGGCGTCGACGAAGGCCTTCAGATGGGTGATCGCTTCTTCGTGACGGTCGAGATCGGCAAGGTTGAGGCCGAGCTGCAGATCCGAAAGCTCCTTCAGCGGCGAAGTGGCAGGGATCCGCCGATAGAGCGCAATGGCGCCCTCGCCGTCCTTCAGCTGCTCGGATACAGCAGCGAGTTGCACCAGGGCGGCGTCGCTGTCAGGCTTCAGGGCAAGCGCATATTGCAGATAGAGGCGGACGAACGGCTCGCCGCCGCCACGGTTGAGCGCGGTGGCAAGGTCGAGCAAAATCTCGGAGGCACCGTCCGACGGGCCAGCAGCGAAGGGCGCAATCTTGTCGCCCTTGGCGATCCTGTCGCGCAAGGCGACGATCTCCAGCTTGCCCGGCGAAAACGCCTCGGCCTGGTCGAGCACCGACAGCGCCTTGGCCTTGTCGCCCTTGCGGGCCAGGAACGACGCGTAGGCCTGGGCGTTGCGCATCCAGGTTTCGGGAGCGGCGCCGCCGGCGGCGGTGTTCTGCATGGTCGCGGCGTAGATCGCTTCGGCCTTCTCGGGCATACCGGACGCATCGGCGATCAGCGCGCGGTGGAACGACTTGAACAGGCCGAACCAATCCGGCCCCTGCAGCTTGTCGATGGAGGTCATCGCATCGGAGGCCTCGCCGGCGCCCTGTTGGGCCCAGCCGGACATCACCCCGGAGATCAGCCGGTCGAGATCGGATTCCAGCGACAGCTTGAGCCAGTACTGCGCCTTGGTGAAATCCTTCTTGTGGAAGGAATCAACGGCGAGTGCCAGGCGCGAAAAGCGCTCGACATCTGGAACTTCCTTGAGCTTGTCGGCATAGACGAGGGATTCGTCGAAGCGGCCCTGCGCGATCAGCGACAGCATCAGGCTCTGCTGCAGGCCGGTGTCGCTCGGGTCGAAGGCCAATGCCTGCTTGTAGTAGGCTATGGCACTGTCGAGGTCGTTGTCGCCTTCGGCGATCCGAGCTGCCAGATAGGCGCCCGAAAACGACGTGATCTTGACCGGTTCGGTGGTTTGCTTGGCATAGGCCGGCAAAGTCGAGATCGCCATGCCTGTAACAATTGCCAGCCTTGTCAGCCAGCGCGCACGTCCTTGCCGCATCGTATCCCTTTCAGCCAGGCGCCATCTCCGCGTCAGCGGGATCGGCGTAGACTCGATCTTTCCAGGCAAAGCATGGCCTTTTTGGGGTCACGCTTCAATCCGCCTCGAATTCACAATCCGGGCACCCGATTAACAAACCATGGCGACAGGCACCAGTTTCCGATCTTGAATTTCGGCCATGGCCCTGCGCGGCGCCGACTATATCACAGATTCGACCATTGAGGTCAGCGCCAATATCAGCCCTTGCCTGGCGAGGCGGACCGGTGCACCAGCGTGTCGCTATATCCGCCGGCCGCTGTCGTGCTGCACAGCTCATTCCACTCACAGCCGCCGCAAGCCTTGCGCACGCGGCCCGCCGAAAACGCCTGCCGCATCCGAGCCAGGATTGCCGCATCGAGATCGAGACTGGCGCCGACGCGGATTGATTGCGCCAGCAATTCCTCCACGTCCTGTGCAGCGAGCCGGTCCCGCTCGACGACGCTCTCGTTGAGACAATGCGGTTCCGGCTCGTCGAGCAAGGGAGCGCAGACATCGTCGGGGCCGGAAACGAGGAGGACGTCCTCGCCCCGGCTCAGGCGCTCCGCGACGCGATCATAATTGGCGGTGAAGGCGGGGCTGTATCCCTTGCCCACATAGGTGAGCAGGCAAAGGAGGTGATGGGCGCGTAGCCTGATCGTCATTTATTCTTGTGGCCTGAGGTCGGTCGGCTCGGGTTTGTAGCCCGAAAACAGCTTGAGTGTCGCAGCACCCAGCGCCGACTTGAGCAACCCGCCGACGAGAAAAGGCAGGAAGCCAAAGGTGATGGCCTTCTCAGTGCCGATCATGACAGCGAGCCACATGGTGCCGAGAACCAGGCAGGCAAGGTTACCGAGCAGCATGGCGGCGAAGGCGAGCACCACCCTGTTGCCGTTCCAGCCGCGTTCGGCCAGCCAGCCGACAAGCGCGCCGGTGATCGGGAAGGCGAAGAGATAGCCGCCCGTCGGCCCGACGAAATGCTGTACGCCGGCGGCGCCTCCGGCCAGGACTGGAAAGCCCACCGCGCCTTCGACCAGCCAAGCGGCGATGGTCACAGCGCCAAGCCGCCAGCCATAGAGCGCGCCGATCAAGGTCACGGCGAAGGTCTGCATGGTCACTGGAACCGGCACCATTGGCACTTCGATGTAGGACGACAGTGCCAGGAACAGCGTGCCGAGCACGACAGCTCCGGCCTGCCAGCCGAGGGAGCGATCCTGGAGCCGGAGCGGGCTGAACGAGGGCTTGCTGGACAAGAATGCGATGTCTGCCATTGGGATTCCTTCGATCGATTGCAAATTATAGATAATTTCTGTTTTCGATCTATTATCGAATCCACAATTCCGGTGAGATAGCAAGCCCTGGCTGTGCAAAGGGTCGTCCTAGCCGACGATGGCAAAGGCTTCGCGCGTCGTCCCGGAGGCCGTCCTGACCGGCTTGCGGCCAATCCACTGGACATGCCGCCCCAGCGTCACGGCCGCCGATTCGGTGTTCCCCTGCCGCAAGGCGGTGAGTATCGCGCGATGATCCTGATCGGTGCGTGTCTCCCACTCCGAGCGCCATGCCGCAAACAGGAAGCGGGCACTCGCCGCGTGCAGATCGTCGATGGTGGCGAGCAGGCGCGGCATGCCGCATGGCGCCAGGATCAGCCGGTGGAAGGCGCGATTGGCTTCCTCCCATGACCTGACGTCGCGGGACTTGTCGCCGGCCTTGGTTGCCTCTTCGGCGAGATCGAGAATGGCTGATGTCAGGTGTGGCGCGGCGTGGCGCAGCGCCAGCACTTCGAGTGCCGCCCGCATTTCGGCGACTTCCTTGACCTCGCCCAGATCGAACGACGCCACTCGCACGCCTCGGCGCGGCTCACCGATGGCCAGCCCTTGCGCCTCGAGGCGGCGAAAGGCCTCGCGCACGGGAACATGACTGGTGTGGAATTCCTCGGCGATATGATCCTGCCGAAGCCTGGCCCCCGGCTCGATCGCGCCCGAGATGATGCGGTCCGCCAGCACCTTGCTGATGCGCACCGCGATGGTGTCGTCTGTGCCCTTTGCCATGTTTTATAGATAATTTGCGGCGGGGCAGCTTGTCGAGACGGCAACACCAGGATTCGGTGGGTTGCCTCTTGTGCGGGCGTCCTCGTCAGCCGTGCCGGAGAGGCGCGGCAACGTTTCTCAGTTCACCCGGCTGATGCAGAAATCGATGACGTCGATCAGCGCCGATTTCTGCGGCGTCGCTTCCAGCGGCGCCAGCGCATCGCGGGCGATCTCGCCGAAATGGCGGGCGCGCCCGATCGTGTCGGCAATGGCGCCGTGGCGGGTCATCAGGCCGGTCGCCTTTTCCAGACCGGCGTCATCGGTGACATTGTCCTCGATGGCGCGCTTCCAGAAGGTGCGCTCGGCCTTGGAGCCGCGCCGGTAGGCAAGGATGACCGGCAAGGTCACCTTGCCTTCGCGGAAATCGTCGCCGACGTTCTTGCCCAGATCCTTGCTGGTGCCGCCATAATCCAGCGCATCGTCGATTAGCTGGAAGGCAAGGCCGAGATTCATGCCGTAAGAGCGCAGCGCGGCACGATCATTGCGCGTCGCCTGGGCGATGACGGGACCGACCTCGGCAGCAGCCGAAAACAGCGCCGCGGTCTTGGCCTTGATCACCGCGAAATGCTCGTCCTCGGTGGTTTCGAGGTTCTTGGCGGCGGCAAGCTGCATCACCTCGCCCTCGGCGATGATCGAGGCCGCACTCGACAGGATGTCGAGTGCTTCGAGCGAGCCGACATCGACCATCATGCGGAAGGCCTGGCCGAGCAGGAAGTCGCCGACCAGTACGCTTGCCTGGTTGCCCCAGATCATGCGGGCGGTCTTCTTGCCGCGGCGCATGCCGCTCTCGTCGACGACGTCGTCGTGCAGCAGCGTCGCGGTGTGCATGAATTCGACCGAGGTGGCGAGCTTGACGTGGCCCTCGCCGACATAGCCGAACATCTGCGCGGCAGCGAGTGTCAGCATCGGCCGCAGCCGTTTGCCGCCGGACGAGATCAGATGATTGGCGACTTCCGGGATCATCTCGACGTCGGAGCCGGCCTTGGACAGGATCAATTCATTGACGCGCCCCATATCGGCGGCAGTCAGATCGATCAGATCCTTGATGGAGGCAGGCTCCCGCTTCCCGTTTTCGATGTTGAGAACGACACCCACGACAATCACTCCCGTCTTGGTATAACGCGTGCGACGGCACCCTTAGTCCCTGCATGGACTCTAGGGCGGCGGACATGGCCACGGCAAGTGGCGAATTGGCGCGGCGGCGATGACGGAATGTCAACCGACGCCGAAAGGGAGTTCTACTTTGCCACGGGAATCCGCCTGCCCGTTTACATCAGCGCTGCAAACTGAGAGTTTCGCCCGATGATTGAGCTCATTCGCACCAACGACGCCGTCATCATCTCCTTTGTCGAATCGCTGATGCGCGATGCCGGCATCGGCTGCTTCGTCGCCGACCAGAACATGAGCGTGCTCGACGGCTCGCTCGGCATCCTGCCGCGGCGCGTCATGGTCGACGCCGACCAGGCCGACGCGGCACGGCGCATCCTGACGGATGCCGGCATCGCCAACGAGATTCGCGGAAAATAATGTCCGCCGCGCCGGCCACCCTCGTCCCGGACACGCCGGCCCATACGGTCGACGCTTTCCATCGCGGCCGGTTCTGGCTGGTGCAGCCCAAGCAAGGCGGCCATCGCGCCGGCATGGATGCGATGATGCTGGCGGCGTCCGTGCCATCCGCCTTTGCCGGGCGTCTCGCCGATTTCGGTGCCGGCGCCGGGGCCGCCGGACTGGCGGTGCTGTCACGCTGCCCGGCCGCCGAGGCGGTGCTTGTCGAACGCGCGCCGGAAATGGCGGCCTTCGCGGCGGCCACCCTTGCCCACCCCGGCAATGCCCATCTCAGCGATCGGGCATCGGTGCTGGTCGCCGATGTCACCGTATCGGGCCGGGCGCGGGCGGCCGCCGGCCTCGCCGACAACGACTTCGACTTCGTCATCATGAACCCGCCTTTCAACCCCGCACGGGACCGCGCCACCCCCGATCGCCTCAGAAAAGAAGCCCATGTCATGGAGGACGGGCTGTTCGAGAGCTGGATCCGCAGTGCGGCAGCGGTCGTCAGGCCGCGCGGCGGGCTTGCCGTGATCGCCCGCCCCGAACAGCTCGGCGCCATTCTCGATGCGATCGCAGGGCGCTTCGGCGATGCCGAGATGCTCGCCGTCCATCCTCGCCCAGACGCGGTGGCAATCCGCATTGTCGTCAGGGCAGTGCTCGGGGCGCGGGGAAAGCTTGCCATCCGCCCGCCCCTGATGCTGCACGCGCAGTCAGGCCACCGCCCCGATGAGCGCAGCGAAATGATCACCAACGGCCTCGCCTCGCTGTTTGGAGATTGAGCTATTCTGCCCGGCCACATTGCCGTTGGCCGGGAAATCCCTACATGCCTGCAACCCATCGACCGGAGACCGCGCCCTCGTGAAACGACTTATCAACCGCCTGCTGCCGAAATCCTGGCGCTCCACCGTCGTCACCATTCCGGTCATCCGGCTGCACGGCACCATCATGGCCGGCGGTGGCCAGTTCCGACCGAGCCTGTCGCTGGCCTCCACCGCTGGCCTCATCGAGAAGGCGTTCTCCTACGACTCGCCGGCGGTTGCCATCTCGATCAATTCGCCGGGCGGCTCGCCGGTGCAGTCGCGGCTGATCTTCAAGCGCATCCGCGACCTGGCGATGGAAAAGAACAAAAAGGTCCTGGTCTTCGTCGAGGACGTCGCGGCATCGGGCGGCTACATGATCGCGGTCGCCGGCGACGAGATTTTTGCCGATCCGTCCTCCATCGTCGGTTCGATCGGCGTGGTGTCGGCCTCGTTCGGCTTTCCGGAACTGATGAAGAAGATCGGTGTCGAGCGCCGTGTCCACACTGCCGGCCAGAACAAGGCGGTGCTCGATCCCTTCAAGCCCGAGAAGAAGGAAGACGTCGAACGCCTGAAGGCACTGCAGCTTGAGGTGCACGGCACGTTCATCGATCTCGTCAAGGAGCGGCGCGGCACGAAACTGAAAGATGATCCGGACCTGTTCACCGGCCTGTTCTGGACCGGTATCAAGGGCCTCGAACTCGGCCTGGTCGATGCGCTCGGCGATATGCGCACGGTGCTGAAGACCCGTTTCGGGGCAAAAACCCAGCTTAGGCTGATCACGGCGCCGCGCGGTTTCCTCAGCCGCTTCGGCCTGTTCGGTTCGAGCAAGGGCTTCTCGGTGCCCGATATCGCAGCCGCTGCCGCTAGCGGCGTGATCGATGCGGCGGAAGAGCGCGCGTTGTGGGCACGCTTCGGGCTTTGAAAACCCGGCAAAACCGTCTAGCATGAGAGTTAGAAATCTCATGCATGTCGTTACCCAAACCGGATCCACTTTTGGACGACATGCATCAACCGACCCGACCGGCCGCCTTCGCCGGCCCACGTGGGAGGAGTTTTGGTATGCCGCAGATCATTTTCTTCACCGTCGTTGGCGTCGCCGCCTATTTCGGCTACCGCACCTTCATTAGGGAAGCTGAGCGCGTGACCGCCAAGGTGCGGCGCACCGAAAAGCAGGCGGCCAACGGCGCGATCGGAACGCTGGTCAAGGATCCGAAGACCGGCGAATACCGGCTGGCCAAGGACTGAGCATCATTTCGCATACCATTGTGGACACCGACATCGGGTCGCGTAGCTGGCACGCGCACGCCAAGATCAATCTTGCGCTGCATGTTACCGGCAGGCGCCCCGACGGCTATCATCTGATCGAGAGCCTGGCGGTGTTCACACGGTTTGGCGACAGGGTCGAAATCGTGCTCGCCGACAGCGATGAGTTCACCGTGTCTGGCCGTTACGCCCCGGCCGTTCCTGTCGACGCCAGCAATCTGGTGCTCAGGGCGCGCGATGCCCTGCGACAAGCGGTCAGGCACGAGAGAACACCGCCGGTCGCCATTCGGCTCGAAAAGAACCTGCCGGTCGCCTCCGGCGTCGGCGGCGGTTCGAGCGACGCGGCGACCGTGCTGCGCGGACTGGTGGAGACATGGGCCCTGGACATCGATGGCACCAAGCTGGAGCGGATCGGCCTCTCGCTTGGCGCCGATGTGCCGATGTGCCTGGCGGCCAGGCCTCTGGTCGCGCGCGGCATTGGGGACGAGCTGTCGATGGTGCCGGATTTTTCGACGCTTGGATTGGTGCTGGTCAATCCAGGCACGCCGGTCTTGACGGCCGAGGTGTTTGCAGCGCTTGCCCATCGCGACAACGCAGCACTGCCGCCGCTGCCGCGCAGCATCGATTTTCACAGCCTGCGCAACTGGCTGGAGATCACCCGCAACGATCTCGAGCCAGCAGCGCTGGCGATGCAGCCCGCCATCGGCAGGGCGCTTTCGTGGCTGAACAAGGCTGGATCGGGTTTTTCACGGATGTCCGGGTCCGGCGCCACCTGCTTCGGCCTGTTCGAGACCGGCAATGTCGCCAAGCGGGCCGCTGCCGAGATCCGCGGCCGCCAGCCCGACTGGTTCGTCGCCGCGACGCGCAGCATCGCATCGGAGGGCGCTGATGGCCACAATTGACGAAAGCCGTTCCTTCATCCCCGTGCGCATCGCGGTGCTGACCGTTTCGGACACACGCAGCCTCGCCGACGACAAATCCGGCCAGACGCTGGCCGATCGCATCACCGAGGCGGGCCACATCCTGGCCGCCCGCGATATCGTCACCGACGACCGTGAGAAAATCCGCGACACGGTTCTGGCGTGGTCACGGGACAAGGATATCGATGTCGTGATCACCACCGGCGGCACCGGCTTCACCGGCCGTGACGTGACGCCGGACGCGCTGGAGCCGATCTTCGAAAAGCGCATGGACGGCTTTTCGGAAGTGTTCCACCGTATCTCCTACGACAAGATCGGCACCTCGACGATCCAGAGCCGGGCGACCGGCGGCGTCGTCAACGCCACCTTCGTCTTCGTGCTGCCAGGTTCGCCAGGCGCCTGCAAGGACGCGTGGGACGGCATCCTGAAGGCGCAGCTCGACTACCGGCACATGCCGTGCAATTTCGTCGAGATCATGCCGCGCCTGGACGAGCATCTGCGGCGCGGCAAATCGGCTCCATAAAAGCCGAGGCAAAGCGCCGGTTCCACGCCGCGTTTGCCAAGCAGAACAGCACCTACGCCTTCGAAACCCCATTCCATACCTGATCTCGGAAAACTAACCTGCTTGAAGGCGATCATCGCCGTCACGACAAGGCAGATACGATGACCGTGCATACCGGCGGATGCCATTGCGGCAACATACGCCTTGGATTCTCAACCGAACTCGACCCGCAGCAAATCGAAGTTCGCGCCTGCCAATGTTCGTTCTGTGTCAGATATGGTTCGCGCGCCATCGCCGATGCAGCCGGCAAACTGATCATCTCGGTCAAGGACGAGGCGCGATTGCAGAGATATCAGTTCGGGCTGAGGACGGCCGACTATCTGATCTGCCGGGAGTGTGGCGTCTATGTCGCCGCAATCGCTGGAGAGGTAGACGACGCTAGGGCGATCGTCATCATCAACGCCCTGGACGACCGCGAGCGGTTCAATCGGGAGCCGGTTCGTGTCGACTTCGATGCCGAAAGCAAAGCGCAGCGCCAAGCCAGGCGTCGCGCTCGCTGGATGCCTGTCGAGTTGAGCTTCGGATAGTTCCTTCAGCGGATGACCGGCTCGCCATGGAATCGCCGGCGCGACGGCGGCGATACGCCGAAGCCGACCTCCATCATCAGCCGCGGCGTGCGCGCCGGCACGGTGCCCATGTGGAAGCCGAACGGATCCTCGACGAAGCCGAGGCCTGCTTCTCCAGTCAATGTCACCGGGCTCTGCTCGCCATAGACATCCAGAACCTCTTGCGCGGGATGGCCGACCAAGAGGGTGAGCTGATGCTTGAGGCTGCGGCGCTTGTGACTGCCTTTGACATAGACATGCGGGCCGGTGTCCGCATCGACCGGCTTGAGATAGAAAAAGAATTTCAGCATGCGCCAGTCGTCGAGGTCGAAATGATACTTGCCGAGCGAGGCGAGATTCTTGTCGGCATCCGAAGCGGCGCCCGTCGGGAAACTCCACCACACCCGCGTCGTGATCAGTTTGGCCTGGCCGCCGAGATAGTGCGCGGCAATGTCCAGAAGCAGCGGATCGCGCTGGATGGCGAGTGCCGCCTGGCAGTCGAGTATGCGCTCGAAAAAATGCCCACTGAGCAGCGAGCGGCCGAAGCGCTTTTCAGCCTCGGCATGTTCGCCCGGCATGAATTCGAGACGGCGGTCGAAATTGCCGAAGCAAGGCGTGCGCCCGGCGAAGTCTGCGATCTCCTCATGGATATCAGGCGGTAGGACCAGGCCCGAAAACAGCCCGTCGGAGCGCAGCGCTTCGACCACGGCTTCCCGTTCGGCGCCGGCAAACATCGTGTCCACCGCATTGACGACCGGCTGAGCGCGTTTTGCGCCCAGCCAATGCATGCGGCGTCCAGGCATGGTGCGCGCCAGCATGAACATCGGCAGCCAGGCTGGGTTTTCGCGAAGATCCTTGAGATAGGTCGGAATGCGCACCGCGATACGCCGCAGCAGGCTGCCGTTGCGCGCAATGGCCTCGAGACTGGCCGCACCGGAATTGTCGGGGGGTGAAAGGTTCATCGGGTCCTCGGCTATGAGAGCGTCACCGATGCCGCATCGGTGTTCACCACTCGGCATGACCCAAACCCAATTCACCGCTTGGGATGGAAACTAACCCCGCGCCAGATTTTGTGCAATGCACAATGGAGAGAGCAGCTGCAAAAAATCATGTCGGGGAGCGATGCTTCTGCTTTACCGGCGCCACCCAGATTTCGGCGTCGAGCCGCTTTGTCGCGAGGCCGCGAGCAATGGCCTCGGCGCTGCCGGCACTCTTGGCCGAGGCCGCGACCTGACGCTTGCTGATCAGCAATCCGTCGGCCAAGGCACGGTTTCCCGAAAAGACGCGCGCCAGGAACGGCGTGCGGCTGCCGCGCGCCCGCGAAAACCGTGCCGCCATGGTTTGCCTGGCTGTGTGGTCGACGACCACGTCGATCCAGCCCTCCACCAGCCGCGCGCCAGGCTCCAGTAGCAGCAGCCAGTCCCCCTTGGCCTGGCGGATGCCGACAGCGACGCCACCAGTCACGTACTGACAGCCGGCATGTTCGGCCACACGATGTGTCTGGTCGGTGGAGCCCGTGTCACAGACGATGACTTCACGCACGACGCCCTCGACCGCGCCGCCAATCAGCGAGGCGAGCGTACGGGTAAGGCCTTCCTCGTCATTGCGGGTTTCGATGAGAACACTGAGCATCATTAGCCGAATAGCGGAAAGCGCGACACAGCGCCAGTTATTGCAGCGCACCATAAAAAGTTCTTGCTTTGTTCTCTTCGACAAAATAGGAATAATTTCATGAACAGAGCGATTCGACACAACATGGACAGTCCCTGGGAGCGGGCGAAGATGGAACAGATCGTGCGCGCCGACATTGCAGCTTTCGGAGCAGGAAGAGCCGAGATGGCCAATGCGATGATCGAGCAGAGTGGCGTGCGTGTCCGTCCGGATCGCAACCGCGGCCGGTCGGCGGGCATCAATCCGTCCGGGCGATTCGAGCCGGTGAGCCGGCATGTTTTCGACGATGGTTGGAACTCGCTGGAAGAACTGCCGCCCTTCAAGACCGAAGTGCAGGTCGAGAAGCCGCGCACCATCATCACCCGCAACGAATCGCCTGACATCTCCTTCGACCGTTCGATCAACCCCTATCGCGGCTGCGAACATGGTTGTGTCTACTGCTTTGCCCGGCCGACGCACTCCTTCATGGGACTGTCGCCGGGCCTCGATTTCGAATCCAAGCTGTTCGCCAAGCCGGATGCGGCGCGCTTGCTCGACAAGGAGCTGTCGAAGGAGGGCTACCAGCCGCGCACCATCGCCATCGGCACCAACACCGACCCCTACCAGCCGATCGAGAAGCAATACCGGATCATGCGCGAGATCCTCGAAGTGCTGGAGGCGCGCGGCCATCCGGTCGGCATCGTGACAAAATCCGCTTTGGTGACGCGCGACATCGATATCCTGTCGCGCATGGCCGAACGGGGGCTCGCCAAGGTGGCGTTGTCGGTGACGACATTGGACCGGATGCTGGCCAGAACGATGGAGCCGCGCGCATCGACGCCGACCAAGCGGCTGGAGGCGATCCGGCAGCTTTCGGATGCCGGCATTCCGGCTTCGGTCATGGTGGCGCCGATCATCCCCGGCCTGACCGACCAGGAGATGGAACGCATCCTCGATTCGGCACGTGCCGCCGGCGCCCGTGAGGCAGGCTATGTCGTGCTGCGCCTGCCCCTGGAAGTCAGCCCGATCTTCAAGGACTGGCTGCTGCGTCATTATCCTGATCGCTACCGCCACGTGATGTCGCTGATCCGTTCGATGCGCGACGGCAAGGACTACGATTCGGAATGGGGCAAGCGCATGAAGGGCGCCGGTCCCTATGCTTGGCAGATCGGCCGGCGCTTCGAGATCACCGCCAAGCGGCTCGGCCTCAATGCCGAACGGCGCACGCTGCGGACCGACCAGTTCGTTGCCGCTGCCAAGGATCAATTGCAGCTGACGCTGCTTTGAGAATGCACTTCACCGCGGCGGTCTGATCTGTCGCAGAGCGCAAGAATCCCGTCCGGCCTGCCCCGGCCTGCAGACGGTGCCCTCCCGGTCCGGCGCCCCACCCGACCCGGAGGGACTTGCGGAGAATCGGAGCCGATGCGAACCTCGCCGCAACATGGCTCGCGCGCGTTCCGATTCTCCGCTTCTCTTTGAGATCATCGAGAAACCTGACTTCTCCTTCGAGACGAAGGCGATGGTGGACGGGCTGTGGCCAGTCGCCGGGATGGATGAGGCCGGCCGTGGGCCGCTCGCCGGGCCGGTGGTCGCGGCGGCGGTGGTGCTCGACCCCGCCAACATTCCGGACGGTCTCGACGATTCCAAGCGGCTCAGCCATTTGCAGCGCGAAGCGCTGTTCCTGCGCATTCTCGGCTCCGCGCAGGCGATTTCCATGGCCTCCATCAGCGCCGAGGGCATCGACGGCAGCAACATCCTCAAGGCAAGTCTCGAAGCCATGCGCCGCGCGCTGGTTGGGCTGTCGGTTCAACCGAAGCTCGCCCTTGCCGACGGACGCGACGTGCCGCCGGGGCTGCCTTGTGAAGGGCGCGCGCTGATCAAGGGCGACCAGCGTTCGCAGTCGATCGCCGCCGCCTCGATCGTCGCCAAGGTGATGCGCGACCGCATGATGTGCGGCTGCGGCAACCATCACGACCGCTACGGCTTCGAAGTCCACATGGGCTACGCCACGGTCCGCCATCGCACGGCAATCGAGGCGCATGGCCCGGTGGCGCGGCTGCACCGCGTGTCGTTTGCGCCGTTCAGATTGGGCGGGGCTGAGGTCAATGACGAAGAGAGCTTCGTCGGACTGGAGTGAGCCGACGGCGATGGCAGCTAATCTCCCCCCTCGAGGGGGAGATGGCCGGCAGGCCAGAGGGGGTCGTCGCGCGTGAAGCGCTGGCGCCCTTCTTGTCTGCGAGATGGCGTCGCGCCCAGTCGAAGCGACCCCCTCTGTCGCCTTCGGCGACATCTCTCCCTCGAGGGGGGAGATTATCCGCGCAGACAAACAAAAAAGCCGCCAGGTTGCCCGGGCGGCTCCATGTCGGCGGCTTGAGAACCGCTCAGTTCAGCTTCGACTTCACGTCCGCGAGCGAAGCCTTGAACAGGTCGGCACCGGCCTTGGCGTCGATCTTGCCGGCGAGCAGCGTGCGCGCTGCCTCGACGGCGATATCGACGGCGCTGGCGCGGACTTCGCTGATGGCGTCACGCTCGGCCTGGCCGATCTTCTGTTCGGCAAGCGCTGTGCGCCTGACGACATAGTCCTCGGTCTTCTTGTGCGCGTCGGCGGCAAGCATATCGGCCTCGCGCTTGGCGGCGGCGACGATGTCGGCGGCCTCCTGCTCGGCTTCCTTGCGCTTGCGCTGATACTGACCGAGCAGCTGCTGGGCCTCCTCGCGCAGGCGGCGCGCTTCGTCCAGCTCATTGCTGATCCTGGCGGCGCGGGCGTCGAGCGCCTTGGCGATCATGCCAGGCACCTTGATATAGACGGCAACGCCCAGGAAAATGATGAGGGCTATTGTGGCCCAGAGCGTCGCGAGAGATGTGTAATCCATGATGCGCTCCTCACCGGGCCACGGATTTGACCGCGGCCGCGATCTCGGCCTTGCTGGCCTTGCCGCCGACCAGGGCCTCGACGATCGCCGAAGCGGTATCCTCGGCGATGCTGCCGACTTCCTTCATGGCATTGGCCTTGATGGAAGAAATGCGGGCTTCGGCCTCGCCAAGCTTCGCGTCGAGCGCGGCCTCAACCTTCTTGCGTGCGGTCTCGGCCTCGGCCTTGGCCGCATCGTTAGCCTGCTGGCCGATCGCGTTGGCCTTGGTCTTGGCTTCCGCCAGTTCCTGCTCGTAAGCAGCAACGGCGGCGTCGGCCTCGCCCTTCAACTTGGCTGCCTGGTCGAGGTCCTGCGTGATGCGATCGTTGCGGACATCGATGATGCCCCCGACGCGCGGCATCACAACCCGCTTCAGGAAGAGGTAGAACAGCCCGAAGGTGATCGCCAGCCACAGAAGCTGCGACGGGAACGTCGCCGGATCGAATGGCGGAAACGTGCCATGCGCTTCAGCAGGCACGCTGGTGCCGGAATGCGTGTCGCCTTCCGTCGCAGCATGGCTGGTATCGGCTGATGGCGCGGACTCTTGCGCGAAGGCAGATGTCACGAACATGGACTATCCCCGAAATTCAGGCCCGCCGCTTGCGCGGCCGGCCTGTCCAATGCTCTCAATGCTCAGCCGAACAGGGCCAGAAGCGCGATGAGAAGCGAGAAGATGCCCAGAGCTTCGGTCACGGCAAAGCCGAAGATCAGACGGCCGAACTGGCCATCAGCAGCCGACGGGTTGCGCAGCGCGCCCGCCAGGTAGCTGCCGAAGATGTTGCCGAGGCCAATGCCCGCGCCACCCATGCCCAGGCAAGCGATGCCGGCGCCGATGTACTTTGCTGCTTCTGCGTCCATTTGTTCAACTCCTTTGGATCTAAAATTCCGTTGCGATTCCATCCGGCGCCAATGTTGGAAAACTCTTGGGCCGGAAACTCTTGGTCAGTGCCCGGGGTGCAGGGCGTCGTTGAGATACATGCAGGTCAACACGGCAAAGACGTAAGCCTGCAGGAAGGCGACCAGCAGTTCCAGTGCCGTCAGCGCCACCGCCATGGCCAGCGGCAGGATCGAACCAGCGACGCCGACCGCGCCGAGCGCGCTCAGGCTGACGACGAAGCCGGAGAACACCTTCAGCGTGATGTGGCCGGCGAGCATGTTGGCGAACAGACGAACCGAGAGGCTGACCGGGCGCGACACGAAGGAGATCACCTCGATCAGCACCACCAGCGGCAGCAGGAAGACCGGCACGCCATGCGGTACGAACAGCTTCAGGAAACCAAAACCATGCTTCATGAAGCCGTAGATGACCACGGTTGCGATCACCAGTACGGCAAGGCCGAAGGTGACGATGATGTGGCTGGTGATGGTGAAGAAATACGGGAACAGGCCGAGCAGGTTGGCGACGAGCACGAACATGAACAGCGAGAACACAAGCGGGAAGAACTTCATGCCTTGCGTGCCCGCGGCGTCGCGCAACATGTTGCCGACGAACTCATAGGCCATCTCGGAGACCGACTGAAGTCGGCCGGGAACCAGGCTGCGGCTCGAGGTCGTGAGAAACAGAAACGCAGCCGCGACGACCACGGTTGTGACCATGAACAGCGCCGAATTGGTGAAAGACAGGTCGTAGCCGCCGATGTCGATCGGAATCAGCTTGTTGATATGGAACTGGTGGATCGGATCGACCTTGTCAGCTGCCACGTTCAAACCCCGTCAATGCCGCGTACGGCCTCGTTAGCATTACCGCACATGAAGCGCGGTCATTTCTCGTCGTCTTGGTCACGGCGCGATTTGTCGCCCTGCCCGAATTCTGCCACAACGCCCGCGGAACGCATGACATTGAGCACGCCGGCGCCAAAACCAAGCAGCAGGAAAACGATCAGACCCAACGGCGATGTCCCCGCCATACGGTCGATGATCCAACCGATGCCGGCGCCCACCACCACGCCAGCGATAAATTCGCTGGAGAGTTTGACCGCCTGGCCATAACCGGCCGCACTGCCCGCTTTCGCGTCGTCTTTCCCCTCGAGCCGGTCCGGCCGCCTTGTCGCAAGCGAAGCTTCAAGGTCACGCCGGCGGCGCTCAAGATCGTCATCGCGGATGTCGGGCTCATGCTGCTTGCCGCGGCCGGTTTCTCCGGTTCCGTCTGGCCCATTCTTGTCGGCCATCGCAACCCCCCTGCCCGGTCAGACCGTCACCGTCCGTCCGCTTCTAAAGTCGCCGGCAACATAGTTAGAGGGTTTGCGCCCGTCAAGCCACGGGCGGAAGTTCATTGCCATGTATTTTAGGCAACAAAATCAAATAGTTATAAAGGTGCGACATCGTGCCCGCCGCGATGATGGGGATGCATGGCGCGAATCCCCCGGGCAATGGCTCTTCGATCGACTGCGCGGCGCGCCAAAGATCAGCGGCTGTTGCGCGCTCAGCTCCAGCCGCCACCATAGGTCCGATAGAAGATATGCAGACCGATCTTGGTCATCTTCTGCATCGTGCGCGCCCAGACGGGATGGACATATTGGGCGTAGTAGTGGGTCGACGATCCGACCTCCGGGATGAAGATCTTGCCGGCGGTGACGGCCATGGCAATATCCTGGGCAGTCTTGTAGGCGACAGGGCTGTCGATGCGCTTCTTCCTGCCGTCGCAGGCGAAGGAGAACTGGCAACGGTTGAACCAGCTGTCGTTCTGGTAGACGACGCCGCAGATCGAATTCGGATAGGCCGGGTTGCGGACGCGATTGAGGATGACCTGGGCGACAGCGGCCTGACCGCGCACGGACTCGCTCCTCGCCTCGAAATAGATGCCGTTGGCAAGGCATGCCTGCTCCTTCTTGGAGAAGACACTGGCGGGCAGCGGGTTCTGGATCCAAGAATGATCGCCCTTGGTCATCGGCGGAATGAAACGGCCGTCGTTGGGCTGCTCGTCCTGAAGCAGGGCTTCGAAGGGCGATGCCTTGGCATAGTCGGGCTCGGACTGCGCATAGGCGGTCGCCAGCACGTCCGGATGGTCATTGTTGACCAGGGCTGCCAGCATGGCCGGCACGCCGGGATCCGGCTTCTTGTCCTCGCGTGCATGGAATGCCGCGGCAATCTGGATTTCCTTGCCTTTGATCTGCGGCTTGGCGAAGGCCATCTTCAGGCCGCTGTCCATGCTGGGCCGCAGCAAGGAAGAGGTGCGCTCGAAGATCGAGCCGGCATTGAAGTTCTTCGGCGGCGCCACGGGAGACATCTGGACGATGCGCCCTTTCTTCTCGGCGCGCACGACGCGATCCTCGTCGGGCGTGCCGCTGACCTTGCCGCCCTTGCCGCGAAACGACACGTTGCCGACGCCGGCCAGATGGACGCCCGATCCGGAGATGGAGCCGGTGATGTCGGAATCGACAAAAGGCATCTCGGCCGCATGGGTCGAGCCGGCGACGGATTTCTCGACATAGGAATTCCAGCGCGTGCTCGATGCTTCGAGGCCGGAGACGAGGCTCGTCATGTCCTGGTAGGCGGCGACGGTCGGAAAGCCGATCCAGATGCCGAGACCGATGACGAACGGGGTCAGAAAGCCACGTCTTCTCTCACCGGCGGCGGCAACAAGCCGCTTCAACACACGTCGATGCACGGAACTCTCTCCAGGAACGCTACAGACCCCACTGGAGAGCAAAATGATGCATTAACCTTGATGGGACGTTAACGGGTTCGATCGGGTTTTCCTGATCGGCTGGAGGTGGTGGTTCCGAAGTCGGGCGGTTTTGCGGCCGGCATGCGAACTCAGGCCGGGCGCAGGAAGATCGGCCAGGCGAGCAGTGCGCAGATGGCGGCCGACAGCCAGACGCCGGACCATGACCAGAGGTGCAAGAGCCCCGGAATGGCCACCGGCACCAGGAAGAAGCCGACGAAAACGAAGCTGTTGGCAAGGCTGAGCGCGGTTCCGACATGGCCGGCACCGGCAAGCGTGGCAAGCTCGGTATAGGCGACGCCGTGCCATGCGGAGACCGAGATGCCCGCGACAATCAGCACGACGGGAAGGACAGCCATCAGGAAGAACCGTCCGCCCGGCATGGCGGGACCGGCCAGAACCAGCAGCCAAAGCACCAAGAAGGCAAGCGCGCTGAGCGCACTGCACAAGCGAAGAAACTGGCGGCGGTTGCCGTGGCGGTCGGTGAAGCGGCCGCTCCAGATGCGCATGACCATGGCGCCGATCTGCACGGCGGCGAGGCTCCCGCTGATCGCTGCCGTTCCCAGTCCGACAAAGTCATGCAGGAACACGGAGGCGAAGGTGAGCACTGCCACTTGCGGAAAGCAGAGCAGGCCGATGGCGGTCGCGATACGCCAGACGTCCGGATTGCGCAGCGGCGCCGGTCCGGCCACAGTTGCCGAAGCGAGATGGCCCTCGCCCGCCGTCGGCGGCTCGTGCAGCCAGCGCCAGGCGAACAGGGCAGAGAGAGCGGATGCGCCCGCCAGAACCCCAAACACCGCGCCAAAGCCGAAAGCCAGGGCAAGCGAGGGCAGGACAAGCGCGCCAAGTCCGCCACCGAGCGGCACCGCCGTCTGCCTGATGCTCATGGCAAAGCCGCGCTCGTTTTCGCGGAACCAGCCCATGATGGCGCGGCCGCTCGAACCGTTGACGCTGCCGCCGAGCAGTCCGGTGATAAGCAGGCTCGCCGAGAGCAGCGTGACATCGGGAATGCCGCTCCTTGTCGGGACAACCAGCATCGCCATGACCAGGAGCCACGCCGCCGTCGCACCGAGCCCGATCAAAAGCACGCGGCGATCGCCCCAGCGGTCGGTGAGCAAGCCCCAGGGCAGTTCGCTGAGCGCGACCCCCAGCCCGAGAAGGCCGAGTGCCAGGCCGAGCTCGGCATTGCCCAGATGATAGCCCTGACGAAGCACGACCGCCGTTGCCGGTATGCCGGAGAAAGTGGCGGAGAAGCTGGCATTGGCGGCAACGCCGATGCCCAGGACCTTCCAGCGATGGCCGGGCTTGAATGCTCTTCCGGTGAAGCCGGTATCTTCCAGAAGTTCCGGCTTCTGTCGGTCAGTGCAATTGACAATGGCGGACATGATTTCATTCCCGTGCTGGCCAGTGGTCTGGCCTTGACGGTCTGTTTCTAGCGCCGTAGTTTCATCCTTAAAATCAGTAATTTTTAAACTTACCATCCTGAAAAGCAGGACTAACAATATGCGACGCGTGACATTCGACCTCGACGTCCTCCGCAGTTTCGTCACCGGCATGGAGTTGGGCAGCTTTGCCAAGGCGGCTGACCGGCTTGGCCGGTCGACGTCGGCGGTCAGTGCGCAATTGAAGAAACTGGAAGAACAGGCGGCGACGCCGATTTTCCGCAAGTCGGGACGCGGCCTTGCCTTGACCGAGGCGGGCGAAACCATGCTCGGCTATGCACGCCGGCTGATCGAACTGAATGACGAGGCGGCATCCGCCATCCATGACGTCGAGCTTGAGGGCTGGGTAAGGCTCGGCCTGCAGGAGGATTTCGGCGAGGCGGTGCTGCCGGACGTGCTCGGCCGCTTCGCCCGGGCGCATCCCAAGGTCAAGATCGAAGCCAGGATCGCGCGCAGCCATGAACTCGCCGAGCGAATCGTGTCAGGCAGTCTCGACATCGCGCTCGCCTGGCACCGCGGCGAGACGCTGCCTTACAGCGAGCACGTCGCCGATGTGCAGATGCGCTGGATCGGCCCGACCAAGCGCATCGAGACCAGCCTGCGCCACAGTGAGCCACTGCCGCTGGTGGCGCTCGAAGCGCCATGCCTGTTGCGCACGGTGGCAACCGAAACGCTCGACCGCGCCGGCCTGTCGTGGCGGATGGCCTTTTCCAGCCCGAGCCTTGGCGGCATCTGGGCAGCGGTTGCGGCGGGGCTGGGGCTGACGATCCGGACCGACATCGGCCTGCCGGCCAGCGTCAGCGCGATGACGCCTGAGATCGCCGGATTGCCGGCGCTGCCCAAGATGTCCTTGTTCCTGCATCGCAAGGACGCCGAGGCCGAGCCGGTGGCGGCCCGCCTCGCCGACATCCTGCTGGACGCCGCGCGGCAAGCGCTGCCTGAGAATACGCGGGCCAGCGACCTGCGCAGCGTGGCGTGATCATGGCGCACCAAGGGGGCGCCGATGACAATCAGCTTCGCTTCTTGTTGGACCTGCCTGCGAAGGGATTGTCCGACGTGCGCAGCGCGATGCGGATCGGCACGCCTGGCATGTCGAAGGCTTCGCGCAGGCTGTTGGAGAGATAGCGGACATAGGATTGCGGCATCGCGTCGGGCCGCGAGCACTGGACGACGAAACCCGGCGGCCGGGTCTTGGCCTGGGTGACGTATTTGACCTTCAGCCGGCGCCCGGCCACGGCAGGCGGCGGGTGGTGCGCCAGGATGCCTTCCAGCCAGCGGTTGAGCTTGCCGGTCGAGACGCGGCTGTTCCACACCTTGTGGGTCCTGATGACGGCATCCATCAGCTTGTCGAGACCGCGCCCGGTCTCGCCGGAGACCGGTACGGCCTGGAGGCCGCGCGCCTGGGGAAGAAGACGTTCCGTCTTCTCGCGCAGTTCGGCCAGAAGCTCCTGGGGATGGTCGATCAGATCCCATTTGTTGAAGGCGATCACCGGCGCTCGGCCTTCCCTGATGATCAGGTCGGCGATCTGCAGATCCTGCTTCTCGAAGGGAATGGTGGCGTCGAGGACGATGATGACGATCTCGGCGAAGCGGATAGCGCGCAGGCCGTCCTGCACCGACATCACTTCCAGCTTTTCGTGGATCCTGGCCTTGCGGCGCATGCCGGCCGTATCGAACAGTTTCAGGCGGCGGCCATGCCAGTCCCAGTCGACGGAGATCGAATCACGCGTGATGCCGGCTTCCGGTCCGGTGAGCAGCCGTTCTTCGCCGATCAGCGCGTTGATCAGCGTTGACTTGCCGGCATTGGGACGGCCGACGACAGCGATGCGCATCGGCTTGGTGTCGTCATAGGTGTGCTCGGCATCCGGGTCGGCGATATCCTCGCCGATCAGAACCTCGCCAGCAGCGACTTCTTCGTCTTCGCCATCTTCTTCGCCGAAAGCACGCGCTTCGCCGAGCGCGCCGATCACGGCGTCGCGCAGGTCGGGCATGCCCTGGCCATGCTCGGCCGAAACCGGGATCGGTTCGCCAAGGCCGAGTTCCCAGGCCTCCAGCATGCCGCCCTGGGCGCCCTTCGCCTCGGCCTTGTTGGCGACCAGCACGACCGGCTTGCCGGACTTGCGCACGATCTCGGCAAAGGTCCTGTCGTCAGGCAACAGTCCTGACTTGGCATCGATAGTGAAGAAGATCAGGTCGGCCTCGCGGATGGCGATCTCGGTCTGCGCACGCATGCGGCCGGGCAAGGTCGAGGCGCCCGCGTCCTCGAAGCCGGCGGTGTCGATGACATCGAAATGCAGGTCGTAAAGCTTGGCGGCATGGACGCGACGGTCGCGGGTGACGCCCGGCGTGTCGTCGACAAGCGCCAGCTTCCTTCCTACCAGCCGATTGAAAAGAGTCGATTTGCCGACGTTAGGTCTGCCGATGATGGCGACTTTGAAGGTCACGACGCACTGCCCGACCCGCGGATCAGTTCGGACATCAACGTTGCGCGCTCGCGGGTGTTGCGCGGGGCGCCGTCATCGGCGGCGATCTGGTCGAACAGTTTCAGCGCATCCTGGGTCTTGCCTTCCTTCCAGGCGGAAAGGCCGAGTGCCTCGCGCGCCGTATGGCGCAGCGTGTTGGTGTCGGATGTGAGCGCCTCGACACGGCTGGAGACATCGGCAAAGGAGCCATGGTCGACAAGCAGAAGTGCTGCCCGCAGCCGCGCCATGTCGCGAATGCCCTGGGGAATAGCCGTGTCGGCGGCGACTTCGTCGAAATCCTTGACGGCGGCGTCGATGTCGCCCTTGTTGGCCTTGACGGTCGCGCCGCGCATGCGGGCGAGCAACGGATAGGCGCCGTAGCCATCCTTCTCCAACTGATCGAGTGCGGTCAGCGCTTCGTCGTTCTTGCCGTCATTGGCAAGCTTCAGCGCCTGCGAGAACGCATCGCCCGAGCGGTTGGCGCGCGTCTCGTCCCAATAGCGATAGCCAACGAAGGCGGCGGTGCCGAGCACCACGAGAATCGCAATGACAATCAGGGCGGGGCCGAAACGGTCCCACAGCGCCTGCGCCTGTTCGCGACGGATCTCGTCGTTGACTTCACGGATAAAACTGTCGTCGGACATCAATCAAACCATTCCTGCCCGGTCGGGCCTTTGTCAGCCCGCGTTTTAGCGAAATTTTGTCGGCATGGAAGGGGTTCAACCGGAAAATCGCCTATTCGCGAGGGCAAACGGATGTTTGCCCCGGGCAAGCAGCCGAAAAGGCCAATCGCACCCACGCCACATTTGGGCGATAGCCGGCTTGCAGACGTTCCCAGAGTGAAGATCAGATTCCGATGTACCGTCCGTTCCGCGTTGTTGCGTTTTCCCTCGCCGCGCTCGCCACTGCCGGTGCGGCTTTGGCCGATCCGCCCGCGCCACCAGCGCCGGCAAAGCCGAAACAGGTCATCATCATCTCGTTCGACAGCGCCCGCGACATTTCGCAGTGGAAGCGCAGCCGGGCGCTGGCGCAGCGCACCGGGGCGCATTTCACCTATTTTCTCTCCTGCGTCTTCCTGCTGTCGCCGGAGACACGCAAGGAGTACACCGCACCCGGCAAAAGCGCCGGCAAATCCAACATCGGCTTCGCCGCCTCGAAGCAGGAAGTCACCGAACGGCTCGAGCAGATCGACCTTGCCGTGCATGAAGGCCACGATATCGCCAGCCATGGCTGCGGCCATTTCGACGGCAAGGACTGGAGCAAGGCAGACTGGCTGAAAGAGTTCAGTTCGTTCGAGCACATTCTCGAGAACGCCTATGCGATCAACGGCATTGCGCCCGAACCCGAGGGCTGGCGCGATTTCGCGCGGCATGCGGTTGTCGGCTTTCGCGCGCCGTATCTGTCGACTGGCAAGGCGCTTTATGAAGCGCTGCCGGCGGCCGGCTATCAGTTCGACGCGAGCGGCGTCTCACAGGGCCCTGCCCGGCCGGCGGCCAGCAACGGCATCATGCACTTTTCGCTACCGCAGATTCCGGAAGGACCGAAATCAAGGCCGGTGATCGCCATGGATTACAATCTCTATGTCAGACATTCCGGCGGCTTCGAGCGGCCAAGCAAGGCGGACGAGTTCGCCAACCGGACCTATGACGCCTTCCGCGCCGCCTTCGACAAGCAGTATGCGGGCAAGCGCATTCCGCTGGAACTCGGCTTCCACTTCGCGCTGATGAATGACGGCGCCTACTGGAACGCGCTGGAGCATTTTGCCGGCGAGGTCTGCGTCAAGCAGGATGTCGAGTGCATCAGTTTTCGCGACTACATATCGCGCCAGGATGCTGCCCAGAAGCAGGCTTCGGTCGGCGGCTGAGCCGCCAACCCGGTTCGATTTCCAAAAACCCGGTCTTTAGGCCGGATCCTCGGCGCCTTGTCTTGCCAGATAGCGCTGGTCGATATCGGGCAACGGCTCGCCTTGCAGCGTCGCCTCGAAGGCGCGCAGGCGTTTGTGGACCGATTGCAGTTCGACGATGGTCGACCAAGAGGTGAGCAGAAACTGCAGCGACCCCGTCACCTTGCCGAACGCGTTCGAAATCTGGTTCAGCGCGCCGAACGTTATCTTGTGCGCCACCAGCGACGGACCCAGGATCAGCAGCGAGAAAATGTTGTCGGCCTGCAGGTAGGTGTAACGGACGACGTTGAAATAGATGTAGTGGAAATAGAGCCTGAAATAATTGTGACGAACATTCGAAAACAGTTCGGCAGTGGTGGCTGGCTGGGCTCGGTCCGCGTGATCCTCGCCGTAGACGAGTTCCTTGCGATAGGCGGCTTCGACACGCTGGTTGCGGAATTGCAGCCCTGGAAGTTTCAGGCCGGCAATCATGACCGAGATCGTCCCGAACAGACACCAGGCAAGGGCTGCGACCACCAATGGCTGCGGGATTGCACCGATAATCGGCAACTCGGTGATATGGGCCTGCAACTGGATCATGACCGGCAGGAATGCGATCAAGGTCATGATCGACTGGACGAAGCTGGAACCTAGATCTTCCATGATCTGCGAGAACCGCATCGTGTCTTCCTGGATACGCTGCGAGGCACCCTCGATATGGCGCAGCCTGCCCCAATTCTCGACGAAGTAGTTGTTCATCGCCGTGCGCCAGCGGAAGATCCAGTGGCTGACGATGAAGGCATTGACCACCTGCACATTCATGCCGACCAGAGCTAGCCACGAAAAATCGGCCAATCCGATGTAAAATTCGCCGTTGGTCGACTTCCCAGTCCCCGACATCAGTCCCTGCACATAGTCGAAGAACGGCCCCCGTACCAGGCGTTGACGGCGACACTGACCTGCACATTGAAATAGATGAAGAACAGGATGACCGCGGTCATCAGGATCGACCAGCGCTGCCACGGATGCGGCGAATACCAGCTCCAGAATGCGTAGAAGACGAGCACGCAGAACGCGAAGTAGAGATAGAACCAGAGGAACGGCTTCGATACGAGGATGGCGATGCCAATGATGGGCGGCGCGCCTGCTGCCGCTGGCGGCAGCCCGAAAACCGCGCCCAACTGCTCACCACCGAAAAACCAGAACAGGATCGCCGCAAGGCTCCAGACGGCGGCCGAAGTGAAGAAGAGCTTCGGCTGCGGGAAAAAGGATACGAACACTGTGGCGAATTCCTCGATCTAGGCGCAAATCAGCTGACTACGGCGGGCATAAAGTCACACATTAGTGGGAAAGAAAATGCCCGTGCCCGATGCCCGGCACAGCAAGCCCACAATCATGGCGATTTTGGCGCAGCCGACCATGTGATGGCGCCGGAAACGACAAGAGCGCCGGCCGCGACAATCGAGGCGAGGAAGAAATCACCTGACGCCTGCGCCAGAAACCCAGCGGCAACCGGACCGATGATCTGGCCAAGTCCGAATGAGGCCGTCATCACGGCAAAGATCCGGCGTGGCGCCATTGGCGCCAGCTGCCGTGCGGCCTGCAGACCAAGCGCGGTGATGGCAATGAAGGTGACGCCGAGCAGCAGGCCGCCAAGCAGCGGCCCGGTGCGTCCGCCGATGGCGACGCTTGCCGTGACGCCGACAACTTCGATGAAACACGCCAGCGCATAGGCGACATAGAGTCCGATCCGTACGGCGATCTTCTGCCAGAGCCAGGTCGAGGGAAATCCGGCAAGGCCGGCGACCATCCACACAACAGCCTCGAAGACGCGGCTACCGCCGCCTTGCCGGACGATGGCGACCAGGAATGTCGCCGTCACCACATAGCCAAACCCAAACAGGCCGTAGGCAATGATGATCTTCAGCAGCGACCGGTCTTTCGGCAATGCCGGCTCAGGGCCAGGTTCGCCATTGGCGAGCGGACCCTCGTCCACCAGCAGCGCCACGACCACGAAACCGCAAGCCGAAATTGCCGCCGACCACAGCCAACCTGCTGCCCAGCCGGCATGTTCGGTGACCAGGACAGCCATCATCGCCGCGGACACCGCGATGCCGAGGCCAACGCCGCCGAAGTGCCAGGCCTGCAAGTCACCTCGACCGACAGCGGCGATATGGCTGAAAACGATGCTGGCCATGAACACCATGACAAAGGCACTGGCCAGACCGGCAAGAAAGCGGATGATGAGAAAGGCGACCATCGCGTCAGTCAGGCCCATCAGTGCGGCTAGGACAGTGCTGGCACCGAGACCCGACAGCATCAGCAGGCGCTCGCGCCCATGCGCCCAGCCGCCCGCCGCCGCCAGCGCGCCGACGAGATAGCCGAGATAGTTGGCAGAGGCGATCCAGCCGGCATCGGCCGGCGACAGGTGGAGCTCCTCCATCATGCCAGGCAGGATCGGCGTATAGACAAAGCGGCCGATGCCCATGGCGACGGCCAGGGCAATCATGCCGGCGAAAGCGTAGCGCAGCGCTGTCGAGGTGGGCGATATCATTGCAGCGCACAATAAGTGCGCGAGCCGGTGAAACAATCCGCCTTTTGTTGGGCCAGCGCAACCGCGAGGCGGCGCGATCGCCTCGACTTCTGCTTAAGCCGGAACCCTTGGCGTCCGCTCAGCAGCGTCCACCGGGAGCGGCACGCAATGAAGTCGTTTCGTGCACGGTCCGCCGCGCCGTCAGCCTGAACGGCACATCACCAAGTTCGCGCTCCGACATGGTGTTCAGCACTGGGTGCGAAAGCGGATCGATCAGCCATCCCTGAGTCTCGCCTTCACGGCACGGCTCATACGGCGTATTCGCGGCGAACAAGACCTTCAGCGACGACAATATCCTCAGCATTTCCGGCTCCGTGGGCCTGTCTCCCGTCAATAAAGTCTGCCGTTTCGATATGTCTTTCAATTGAGATTTCAGCCGGATCGGTTTAGAAAAACTCAAATGGCCATGCTCAATCGCGTCCATCTCAACGGCCTTCGCGCCGTCGAAACCGTTGCCCGTCTCGGCTCCCTTGCCGCGGCGGCCGGCGAACTCACCGTTTCCGTCAGCGCCGTCAGCCAGCAGATAAGCCGCACCGAAAAGCAGCTCGGCCAGGCGCTGTTCGAGCGGACGGCGAGCGGTCTCGTACTGACCGAATTCGGCGCCATCTTCGCGGCCCGCCTCGGCGCGGGGTTTCGCGAGCTTGCCCAGGCCGTGGCGCTGGCCGACGAGGCGACGCAATGCACCTTGGTGGTTTCAGTGGCGCCGGCCTTTGCCTCGAAATCGCTGCTGCCCAGGCTGTCGCGTCACTTCGCGCGGCATCCCAACGTGCTGCTGCGCATCGACGCGTCGGTGCGGCTGGCCGATCTCGATCACTCCGACATCGACATCGCCATCCGGCTTGGCGACGGCAAATGGCCTGGCGGGCGGGCGGAACTGCTCCTGACGCAGGAAGTCTTCCCCGTTTGCGCACCGGTGATAGCCAGGAAACTGAAATCGATCGAGGACCTTGCCCAGACCTGCGCGATCACCGACGAGCGGGCGATGATCAACTGGGAAAGCTGGTTCGAGGCGGCTGGTGTTCCACCGGTCACCTTCCTGAAGGGGGCGCGTTTCACCGACCCGATGCTTTGCCTGGAATCGGCGATTGCCGGCCATGGCGTGATGCTGGGCTGGCAATTGCTCACCGCGGATGCGCTGGCCGATGGGCGGCTCGTGGCGCCTTTCGGAATCCGCGCTCAGAGTGGGCTCGGCTATTGGCTGGTGACCTCCGCCACCCGGTCTGAAAGCCGCAAGGTCAGGGATTTCAAGGTCTGGGTCCGCGAGGAGATCGAGGCGACGATGGCGCAGTTCAGGTCGCTTGAAAGCGCGGCCTAGGTCTGGCCCAGCGCAATCGCGGTGGAAAGGATGCGGACTGCGGTCTATGTAAGACCATATCAAAACATTACGGCAGGCAGGATCATGACCACACATACGCGCGGCGTTTCCGCATCGATCGACCCGGTGAAGCTCGACAGGCTGGCGGAAGTTGCCATCAAGGTCGGGCTGCAATTGCAGCCAGGACAGGATCTGGTGCTGACGTCGTCCATCGCGGCGCTGCCGCTAACCAGGCGGATCGTCGAGCACGCCTACAAGGCCGGTGCCGGGCTGGTGACGCCGATCTTCAACGATGACGAGATGACGCTGGCGCGCTACCGCTTCGGCGCCGATGCGAGCTTCGACCGCGCCGCCGGCTGGCTTTATGAAGGCATGGCGAAGGCCTTTTCCAACAATGCGGCAAGGCTGGCCGTACGCGGCGAGGATCCGTCGCTGCTGTCGGCGCAGGATCCGGCGAAAGTGGCACGTGCCAACAAGGCCAATTCGATGGCCTACCAGCCGGCGCTGGAAAAGATCACCGGCTTCGACATCAACTGGAACATCGTCGCCTATCCGGACCTCGCCTGGGCCAGGCAGGTTTTTCCGGAAGACAGCGACGACGTAGCTGTAGCCAAGCTTGCCGACGCCATCTTCGCTGCCTCGCGGGTCGATGTGGAGGACCCGATCGGCAATTGGACGGCGCATAATGCAGCGCTTCGCGGCCGCACCGAATGGCTCAACGGCCATAGTTTCCACGCGCTGCACTTCACCGGACCGGGCACCGACCTGACCGTCGGACTGGCGGACGGCCATGAATGGATGGGCGGCGCCTCGACCGCCAAGAACGGCATCACCTGCAATCCCAACATCCCGACCGAAGAGGTCTTCACCACGCCGCATGCAAAGCGCGTCGAGGGCCATGTTTCCTCGACCAAGCCGCTCTCCTACCAGGGCACGCTGATCGACGAGATCTCGGTGCGTTTCGAGGCGGGCAGGATCGTCGAGGCCAAGGCATCGAAAGGCGAGGACGTGCTGAGGAAAGTGCTCGACACCGACGAGGGCGCGCGCCGCCTCGGCGAGGTGGCGCTGGTGCCGCATTCCTCGCCGATCTCGGCGAGCGGGCTGTTGTTCTTCAACACGCTGTTCGACGAGAACGCCGCCTGCCACATCGCGCTCGGCCAGTGCTATTCGAAGTGCTTCGTCGACGGCGCCTCGCTCAGCCAGGACGAGATCGCGGCGCGCGGCGGCAACAAGAGCTTCATCCACATCGACTGGATGATCGGTTCGGACAAGATCGACATTGACGGCGTTCACAAGGACGGCCGCAAGGTGCCAGTGATGCGCAAGGGCGAGTGGGCCTGACCACTTGCGGAGGGGCCGATGACCTTCGACCTGGCGGTCAAGCGTATCTACGAGCCACCCGCTCCCGATGACGGGCAGCGGGTTCTGGTCGACCGGATCTGGCCGCGCGGTGTCAGCAAGAAGGACGCCGCGCTGGCATTATGGTTGAAGGACATCGCGCCGAGCGACGAGTTGCGCAAATGGTTCGGCCACGAGCCGGCGCGCTGGGCGGAGTTTCAGGAGCGTTATGGCGCTGAGCTGGATGGAAATGGCGAGGCGGTGGGTGAATTGCTTGGCCTGCTTCGCCACGGCAAGGTGACGCTGCTCTATGGCGCGCATGACGAAGCCCACAACAATGCGGTGGCGCTGGCAGGGTATTTGCGCACGGGCTGAGGCGCCTACGTCTGCGACGCCGGCCATCGGCGAAAGCCGTGGCTACATCTGATCTCCACCCTTGCGGGGGAGATTGGCAGCGTCGCCGTCTCGCTACGCTACTTCACTGCCGCTTCATAAACATCAGCCTTGAATCCAACCAGAACCCGATCCCCGACCTCCAGCACCGGTCGCTTGATCATGGTCGGCTTAGCCAGCATCAGCGCTTTGGCCTTCTTTTCGTCGAGGCCCTGCTTGTCCTTGTCCGGCAACTCGCGGAACGTCGTGCTCGCCTTGTTGAGCAGCCTTTCCCAGCCGGCCTTTCCGACCCAGCCATCCAGACGCTTGGCGTCCAGCCCCTCGGCCCTGAAATCGTGAAACCGGTACGCCACGTCATGGCCCTCCAGCCAGACGCGCGCCTTTTTGACCGTGTCGCAGGTGGTGATGCCGTACATCGTGATCGTCAAAACAGTGGCCCTTCGGATTTCGAATCTGATCGCAGATTAAGGACGCTCTGCGCGCTTTGCCAGCGCTCTGCGGCGTGCCTTTGGTTTTGCCCTTGCCAATACTAAGGATTTTTCCTAAGTATATCGGGCCCCTTTTGACAGCGCCTCGACACCGACCATGACAAGCCTTCAGACCGCAACTCCCGGCCCTCCAACGATCGACGGCATCTTTCGCGCTCTTGCCGACCCGACGCGGCGACGCGTTGTGGAGCGACTGAACCGCAGTCCAGCCTCGGTCAGCGAACTCGCAGAGCCTTTCGAGATGGCGCTGCCGTCCTTCATCGAGCATCTCAAGGTGCTTGAGATCTGCGGACTGGTGCGCTCGCAAAAGACCGGCCGGGTCAGGACCTATCAATTGGCAGCCGAGCCATTGAAGCTCGCCGAAAACTGGCTGGCCGAACAGCGCACGCTGTGGGAGCGCCGCCTCGACCAGTTCGACGCCTATGTGATGACCCTCAAGGAGAAAGAAGAATGAGCTATCTCTTCAAGCCGGATCCCAGACTGGACCTCGTGCTGGAGCGCGTCATCGACGCGCCGCGCGAATTGCTGTGGCGCGCCTTGACGACGCCGGAGCATGTCAAACAGTGGTTCACGCCGAAGCCGTGGATGATCACCGACTGCGAGATCGACCTCAGGCCGGGCGGGCTGTTCCGGACGCGCATGCAGTCGCCTGACGGCAACGAGGTCAACGACCGCCATTGCTGCTATCTCGAAATCGCGCCGAACGAGCGGCTGGTTTGGACGGACGCACTGCTGCCGGGCTACCGGCCGTCTGGAGAGCCGTTCATCACCGCAGTCATTTCCCTCCAACCGGATGGCCGGGGCACGCGCTACAGCGCCACCGCCATCCACCGCGACGAGGCGACCCGCAACAACCACGAAGAGATGGGTTTCTTCGACGGTTGGGGCACGGTGGCCGATCAGCTTGCGCAGTATGTGAAGACGATCTGATCTTCTCACATGACGGCCAGGACGTTGTCCTGGCCGTCATGCTTGTTTCCAATCCAGCAGCAGAGAGAGCGGGCTCCCTAAAGCCGGTGGTATTTCCGCCTCAATAGTAGAAGCGCTCTTCGGTGATCTTGCCGTTCTTGACCGTGTAGAGGCCAACTTCATCCATGGTGACACGCTCGCCAGTGGCCTTGGGCGTTATGTCGAACTTGAAGCGCACCGCGAACTGGTCGCCGTTGACATAGGGGCCCTCGACCGAGCCGCCATGCACTTCGTTGTTCTCCTGCCACCATTGGCCCTTCTGCCTGAGCGCCTCCTTGCCACGGGCGATGGCCATTGGCCCTTCCATGGCTTCGAGGCTGACGATATCATCGGCATTGTACTTCTCGGCAGCACCGACATGATCGCCCTGCTGGAGCAGCTCGGTGAAATCCTTGGCAATTTCCGCGATGGTCATTTGTGTTCCTCCTGTTCAGACGCACTGCAAATAGGGAACGATTTGCTGGCCGGCCATCGTCAGTCCGCGCGGTAGCTGACAAGTCGTGTCAGGATGATGGTCGCGCGGACCATGTGACGATGATTTAAGGCGTTTACATCGCGGGCCGGGCATCGTCCTGGCCCGTCAATGGCCAATGGTGAGGCACATCGTACCGACCTTCCTGGATGAAGCTATGGACGAGCGCAAAACCCCGCACTGTCCAACTGATGGGGTTAATCGCCCTTTCGCGAATTTTGGGCACTCCCACTTTGTCGCGAAGCAGCGTGATATGCGGTTCAATGGACTTTGTGAGAAAGAACTTTAACGGGCTATCCGAAATCACTGCCGTGAGGTTTCGCCAGAACTCTTGCAGCGAAGGATTGCCGTCGCTGCTGCGTAAAACAAGCGCGCCACCGCCAAAAGCGCACAAACGATCAAAAGAAACGTCGAATGGTTTTGCGACAATCATCGAGCCGATGTGGTGAGCGAGTTCGACCAAGCCGTCCGGCAGTCCGTCATGGTCGCCGAGTCCAACAAGCGAGATGTGATTGGCAATTATTTTCCCTTTCAGCCCGAGTTCCTGGCGCCAAGCGGTCGCTTGTAGAGCGACAGGGTCGGCGATGGTGCCTTCCATCAGGTGACAGAAGAACAACCGATCAGTGCGACGACGCCTGTTCCGCTCCTGCCAATTGAAAGATGTTTGACCGTTTTCAGCTGTGTTGAATGTGGGCAGTTCATTCATGTCATTCCTCCTTTGCGCCACCCACCTCCGCCAAGCTGGAAATTTTAGAACAAAAAGGGAACAAATAAAGCAAAAACGAAGCGAGCGTTGGTGCTTTCCGCATCAGCGCCCGCGAGTTCAACGGTTGAAGAAGCTGAGTTGGACTTGAAGCCTACGCCCCGTAGCCGATGATGCCCTTGACCTCGAGAAAATCGTGGGTCGCCCAGTCGGCATATTCGCGACCGTTGCCCGACTGCTTGTAGCCGCCGTGCGACGTGTGCTCCGTTTCAGGTATCGATGAACTAACCTGGCAGGATGGGGCAGTTGGCGCCACGGCGCAGGCTGATATGCGCCACGTCGCCGGCGCTGAATTGAAAACCCTCGGCCTGGCGCGGTGCATCGATGACAACAGCTGCGCCTTGCTCGAGCTCGGCATGGAGGCGCAGCGTGCGTCCGTGAAAGACGATGCTGTTGACGCGCGCCGGCGCGGTGCCGGGCGCTGCTTCGGTCATCGCCAGCAAATCCTCCGGGCGCACACCAATGGTCTGCATCTCGCCTTGCCCGGGTGACTGGCCGGTTTCAGCGACGGCCTCCAGCGGCAGGGTGCCGGCAGTGAAACGCAGGCGATCGCCGTCGCGGCCGATAAACCGTGATTGCAGGAGATTCATGGTGCCGATGAAGCTCGCCACAAACTTCGTGGCGGGCCGGTCGTAGAGCGTCGCCGGCGGCGCGATCTGCTCGATGCGTCCCTTGTTCATGACGACGATACGGTCGGAGATCGACAGCGCTTCGGTCTGGTCATGGGTGACCATGACGAATGTGGTGCCGAGCCGCGACTGCAACCGCTTCAGTTCAACCTGCATCTGTTCGCGCAGATGCGCATCGAGCGCCGACAGTGGCTCGTCGAGCAGGAGCACGCGTGGCTCGCAGACGATTGCGCGCGCTAGCGCGACACGCTGGCGCTGGCCGCCCGACAGCTCGGAGACGCGGGCGCCAAGCTTGTCCGCGAGACCGACCATGTCGAGGGCTTCGCCGGTGCGCTTTGCCTGCTCGCTGCCGGAAAGCTTGCGCAGCGACAGGCCGAAGCCGACATTTTCGGCGACATTCATATGCGGAAACAGCGCGTAGTCCTGGAACACAGTGTTGACCGGCCGGTCGAAGGGCCGAAGGGCCGTGATGTCGCGACCGTCGAGCAACACCTTGCCGCTCGACGGGCTTTCGAAGCCGGCAATGACGCGCAGGCTGGTGGTCTTGCCGCACCCGGAGGGCCCGAGCAGCGTGATGAATTCACCGCTGATAATGTCGAGATCGACAGCGTCGAGCCCGACGATGCCGCCGGGAAAAATCTTCGACACCGCCTGCAGCCGCACAAGGGAATCAGGCGCCATCGCGAACCTCGGACGGCTTCGTGGTGTTGACCCAGAGGATCTGGCAGCGCTCTGCGCCCGGATTGCGGAAGGCATGCAAAAGCGTGCTCTTGAACGCAAAACTGTCGCCGGCCTTCAGCACATATTTTGTCGAATCCACCACCAGTTCGACCTCGCCGGCCAGCACGAAGCCGAATTCATGGCCGGCATGCGCATAGGCCTCGGCGGTGCCGCCGCGGGCTTCCACCGTCACCAGCATGCCGGTCAGCGTCGCGCCCGGCGGCGACAACAGCGCCTTGGCGATGCCTTCCGACTTCACCGGGATTTGCCGCCGCTTGTCGGCACGCACGCAATAGAGATCGTTGGCCGCATCGTTGCCGTCGGCGATCAGCGCCGATGGCTCGATGTCGAGGGCGGCGGCGAGCGGCCAGATCACCTTGACGCGCAGCGAGGACATGCCGCGCTCGATCTGGCTCAATGCCCCGATAGACACCCCGGCTTTTGCGGCAAGATCGGCCAGCGACAGGTTGCGCTCGAGCCGCAGCGCCCGCACGCGCCGGCCGACCCGCACATCGGCATCGTCCTTCGGCTTCCCAGCCGCTTCGTCCAGCATGTCCATCCGTTCGTCCTCGTGTTTTACCTTCTCCCCTTGTGGGAGAAGGTGGATCGGCGCGCAGCGCCGAGACGGATGAGGGGTGTTCCAGCGGAGTGAGACGCCGGTGTTCCCTGGAGCACCCCTCATCCGTCGCCTACGGCGACACCTTCTCCCACAAGGGGAGAAGGGGGAGCTTTATCCGCCTGCCTTGACCTTTTCGAACATCTTGGCGAGGTCGTCATTCTGTTTCATCGGTCCGGTGAAGATGGTGGTCTTCAGCATCACCTCCGGATCGGACGGCAGCTGCAATTTCTCCAGCTCCTCCTTCGGAACCGTGGCAAAGGCGGAACTCAGCGAGCTGCCATAACCATAGGCCTCGATCAGGTATTTGCCGGAGTCGGCGTCCAGCCGGCTGTTGATGAAGTCATAGGCGAGATCGACATTCTTGGCGTCCTTGAGCATGACGAAGCCGCAGGCCCAGGTCAGCATGCCTTCCTTCGGCTTCATGAACTCTACCGGCACGCCCTGCTTCTTGAGCGAGGTGGCCGACGCGTTCCAGGTCATGGCGGCGACCAATTGGCCGCTGGCCAGCGCCTGTTCGACCGAGGTCATGTCGGTGGTGTAGTTGGAGAGCAGCGGGCGCTGCTCGCGCAGCTTCTCGGCCACCTTGTCCATTTGCTCCGGCGTCATGTCGAACGGATTGACGCCGGCCAGAAGCGCGGCAACGATCGGCGTGTCATGTACCGCGTCGATGGTCGCCATGCGGCCGGCATACTGCTTGTCCCACAAAAGGTTCCAGCTCGCTTCCGGGTTCTTCACCAGATCGGTGCGGTAGAGGATCGAGGTGTTGCCCCAGTCCCACGGCACCATCCAGACCTTGCCGTCGCCGGCCTGCAGGTCGGGCAGGTTCTTGAACACAGGGAAGATCGAATCCCAGTTCTTGATGCGCTTGGTGTCGATCGGCTGCAGCAGGCCTTCCTTGTTCCAGCGCGCCACCTTGTCATAGCAGGGATGCGCAATGTCGGGGCGGAAGCCGGCCTTGACCTTGGTGAAGGCGTCATCGTCGTCGCCGAAGATCGAGGCCTCGACGCCATCGGGGTGCGCGGCGAGGAAGCTCTTGTTGAAATCGGGCAGTTCATAGCCCGACCAGGTGAAATATTGCAGCTTGTCGCCGGCGAAAGCGACGGTCGACGACAGCGCCAATGCCAGGGCGGCCAGTCCGGCCCGGGCCATTTTTCCGGATATCAGGTCGCCAGATTTCAGGTCGAATGCCATTGCAGTTCTCCTCTCTTGGTTTGTTTTGGTTGTGATGGATTCGCGGGTCTTGGCGCCGTGGCGGACAGGCCGCGATGGCGCAGGATTTCGGCTGCCGCGGCGATGACGAAGGACACCGCCAGTATCGACGTGCCCAGCGCCATGACCGTCGGCAGCGACCTTGGAAAACGCAGCTGGCTCCAGATGTAGAGCGGCAGCGTCGGCTCGGTGCCGGCCAGGAAGAAGACGACGATGAATTCGTCGAAGGAGATCAGGAAGGCCAGCATGAAGGCCGAAACGATGGCCGGCAGGCTGAGCGGCAGCATGACCCGCCGGAAGGTCGTCCAGTCGGAAGCACCGAGATCGAGAGCCGCCTCGCGGATGGTTTTCGGGATGGCGGCGAAGCGGCTGCGCATGATCACCACTGTCGTCGGCAGCGCCACCAATATGTGGCCGAGAACGATGGCGATGCGCGATGGCCCCAGACCGATGAGGTTGATAAGGATCAGCAGCGATATGCCGACGATGACGCCCGGGATCAGGATCGGCAGCCGGGCGATGGCGCTGATGGTGGCGGCCAGCGGCGAGCGGCCATAGAGGTCCATGTAGGACACGGTGATGCCGCAGAGCGTAGCACCTGTGGCGGCAATGGCGCCGATGACGAGGCTGTTCAAGAGCGCATTGGTCAGCGCCGAATTGCCGAACAAAGTCGCGTACCATTGCACGGTAAAGCCTTGCAGCGGAAACGCTGCCTGGATCGAGTTGTTGAAGGAAAACAGCGGGATCAGCAGGACCGGCAGATAGAGAAAGACCAGGTAGGCTATGACGTAAGCGCCAAGCCAGCCGCCGCCTCGCTGTGTGTGCCGCCCCTCGCTCATGTGCGGCTGCCGAATCTGCGGTCGGCGAAGCGCGCGACCAGCACCACGCACAGGATGACCAGCATAACGGCGACGGAGAGTGCTGCGCCAAACGGCCAGTCATTGGCCTTGCCGAACTCAGCCTGGATCAATGTGCCGATCATAGTGCTGGCCGGACCGCCGACGAGAGCCGGCGTGACATAATCGCCGACCGTCGGCACGAAGACGACGAGGGCTGCCGCCAGCACGCCCGGCATCGAATTGGGCAGCACGACACGGCGGAAAGAGGTGAATGGCCGCGCGCCAAGATCGGAAGCGGCCTCGACCAGCGATTTCGGTATGGTGTCCAGCGCCACATAGATCGGCAGGATGGCAAACGGCGCGTAGGCGTGCGCCAGCGTGACGACAACGGCGGCCGGCGTGTTGAGAAAAGCCAATGTCGGCTCGGACCAGATGCCGCTTTCGATCAGCGCCGAGTTCAGCACGCCATTGTAGGCGAGCACGATCTTCCAGGCGAAAACGCGCAGGAGATAGCTGGTCCAGAACGGCAGCGTCACCAGGAACAGCAATAGCCCGCGCCGCCGGCCGGCGTGGAAGGCAAGGTAGTAGGCGACGGGATAGGCAGTAACGACGGTCGCCAGCGTGACCAGGGCGGCAATGACCAGCGAGCGCAGCGTCACCGTCCAGTACAGCGGATCGGACACGACCGTGACAAAATTCGCCACGGTGAAACCGGCGCCGAGCAGCGAACCGTCATTGGTGCGGAAGGCGAGGAAAAGCACGAGGCCGAGGGCAAACAGGATCAGCAGGAAAGTGACCAGCGCGCCCGGCAGCAGCATGGCGAACCGGAAGCCCTGAGAAGACCGGGGCTCTGGCACTGGTGTTGCAACTAGGGTCGACATCGACCTGCCTATCGGAATTTTGAAATTAGCCTAGAGTTTTTCATATTCATGAAACTGTCAAGCGGATTCCCACTGACGGGAAGCGCCCTGGTCAGCGCTCCAGCGCATCGAGCAGGCGATACCAGGCGATGGTCGCGGCGACGCCGACCTGGCGGAAGGTGTGAAACGGGATCGGCCGGATTGGCGAGACCGGGAAGGGCAATTGCCTGGCGTCGCCACTTTGGAGATAGCCGGCGATGCGCTCGCCAAGCGCGGTCATCAGGCCGACACCGCGGCCCTGGCAGCCGACCACGGCGAGCAGGCCCTGCTCGGGCTCATGGATGTGCGGCAGGTGGTCCGGCGTCATCGCCACCCGGCCGAACCAGCGCCTCTCGATGGGGACGCCGGACAGCATGGGATAGAGCCGTACCAGTGCACGCTCGAGATGCGCCCAGTCGCCAGCGCTCGTCGGCAGCGCCATGCGGCCCCGTCCGCCAAGCACCAGCCGGCCGTCGGCGCTCTTGCGGTAGTAGACGAGGATGCGACGGGAATCCGACACCGCCTGCCCTTCCGGCAGGATCGTGGCCGCCAGATTGGGCGACAGCGGCTCCGTGGCGATCTGAAAGGAATGCAGCGGCACGATCGTCTGGGCGAGACCGGGGATCAGACCATCCGTATAGGCATTGGTCGCCAGCACGACCGCCTTTGCCTGCAATTCAGCACCGTTTTCGGTCGAAATACGCCAAATGCCGGCGGCATTGGCGAGCCGCACGACTTTTTGGCGCTCGGCTATCCTCACTCCAGCCACGGTCGCGATCCGGGCGAGTTCCGACGTGTAGGCGAGCGGATCGATGACACCGGCGCGACGGTCTAGCCAGCCGCCGAGATAACCCTGTGCACCGGTCCTGGCTGCGATCTCAGCCGCGCTCAGAAGCTGGACATCGGCGCCGCGCGCCCGCCATTGCCGGTCGCGGTTCGCCGCCGCCTTCAGCGCAACCTCGGTGTGCGCCGCCTGGATCCAGCCATTGCGAACGAACGGCACCGCCAGCTTCTCGTCGCGGATCAGTTCGAACACCGCATCGGCCGTCGACGCCGCGAAATTGACGAGCGCCTCGCCGCGCTCCGGACCAAAATGCTCCAGCAGCCATTCCGGATCATATTTCAGGCCGGGAATGACCTGGCCGCCATTGAGGCCTGATGCGCCCTGGCCGATCTCGCCACCCTCCAGCACCTGCACCGACATGCCAAGCCCGGCGGCATGCAAAGCCGTCGACAGGCCCATAATGCCGCCGCCGACAATGACGACATCGGCCTTTTCGCCGCTGGGAAAAAGCGATTGAAACTTGGAAGTCGCCTGCGGCTTGTGCCAGATCGGATCGGAGAATGGTGCGGGCAAGGGTCACCTGGGATTCATTGGCAAAATGAAAATCCTAGATGTGATTTCACTGTTTTGAAAGTGGGTTTTGATCCGGCGGCTCACAGATCGGAGCCCGAGGGTTTCCCGGCACAGCGAGTAGCGTCGGATAAAACAACGCTCCTCCTGCCGTATGGACGCGCGAGTCCTTGCCCGGAATTGTGGAGATTGCCGCCGCAGGATCCGGCAAGTTGCCGTCTTGGGATAGTTGGGTAGAGCTATCTCATCCGAACCGGTTGGTCGGCATGCCCCGAACGCCTGTCCGCACCGCGAACAATCCGCCCTCTTGCGGATTTGCCTGCAAGTGTCCCCTGCTCATGGTAAATCGCGCCGACGTGACGAAGAGAGTATCGAAATTCTCGCCACCAAAAGCGCAACTCGTAGGCCAGCTGCAGGGCAGGTCCACGACCTTGTCGAGAACTCCACCCGGAGAAATGCGGACGAGGCAGCCGCCGCCCGCAACGCGGCAATTCCAGACATAGCCCTCCGCATCCATGCACGACCCATCTGGCAGACCGCGCGGAAAACCTGAGAAGAAAAGTCGCCTGTCGGTTATTCGCGATTGCACCCTATCCCAGCGATAGCGGAATATCTGGTTCTTCGTCGTATCCGCCGTGATGAAAGTATCATCCGCCGTCCAGATCATGGTGTTGGTGATGCCGAAACGATCGGCGCTGAGCGCCTCCACAATGCCGGTCGTGTCGACGCGATAGATCCGCCCCGCATCTCGCGAGATATCGCGCGGAAGATCGTCCGGGCCGATATTGTTTTCCATGGTTCCGACCCACAATGAGCCGTCTGGGGCGACCACGCCCTCATTCAACCGTGTGTCCGGGCTATCCGGTTCGATCGTCGCGATGGTCCTGAAGGTTTCCCCGAAATCCCACAGCGCCACATCTTTTCGTAGCCCGACGATTGCGCCACCGTTCCGGCACAGGCCGATCGAGGTTGCGAGGTCCGGTGCTTGCCAGTTCCGGTGATCGAGAGTGTCCGGATCGAGCTGGTGGATACGCCGCCCGATAATATCCACCCAGATCAGTGTTTTCCTGTTTTCGTCCCAGATCAGGCTCTCCCCGACGACATCCCGGGCATCGAACACGAAAATCGCCTGCATCTCTCCGCTATCCATGCATTGCCTCGTTTGTCGCGCTTGTTGACTTCACTTGACAGACAGCATTTCACAAAGATATAGGCATTTCAAGAAAACATGTCATACAGGTTGAGGGCAAATGGTGGCCAATCGTAGCATGATGCCGGACGAGACCAATCCCGGGCTGGTCAGCGCCGCTATCCAGGCCATCACCCAATACATCCGCGTTGAAGGCCTCGGCCCTGGCGACCTCTTGCCCAGCGAAGCCGATATGACCCGCAGGCTCAGCGTCTCGCGGACAGTGGTGCGGGAGGCGTTTCGATCGCTGTCGGCGATGCGCCTCATCGATATGAGCGCCGGTCGGCGCGCCAGCGTCGCCAAGCTCGACATCGGTGCCATGTCGATGGTGATCGAGCACGGCGTCACCACCGAACAGATCAGCGTCCACCAGGTTTATGATGTTCGCCGCACCATCGAAATGCGCACGGTGGCGCTCGCCGCACTCCGGCGGAGTGATGCCGAGGCGGCTGAAATACAAGAATACGCGCGACTGATGCGCGAGAACTATCATGCGCCCGAGATCGTCATGGAGCACGACATCGCATTCCATGAGGCGATCGCGCGGGCCTCTCACAACCCGGTGTTCTCGTTGATCATCACCGCCTTCAGCGGGGTCACGCGACGCACCTGGGTGATCGGCTGGCGTACACGCGCCTCCGTGGAAGATCAGATCAAGATGATCGAGGGGCACGCAGATATTGCCCGGGCGATCATCGCGGGAAATCCGCAACTTGCCGCCGAACACATGGCCGCGCATTTCGACAAAAGCGTCAAGGCGCTGACCGACGCGGGGATCGCATGAAAATCCGCGCGATCGAGACCATTCGCATCGAAGAGCGACCCAATCTGCTCTGGGTCGAGGTGCACACCGACGAAGGCATCACCGGCCTTGGCGAAACATTCTTCATGGCGCGCACGGTCGCGGAATACCTGCACGAATATGTTGCGCCACGCGTCATCGGCCGCGATCCCTTGCAGATCGATCTGCTTTCCGCGGATCTGGTTGGCTATCTCGGTTTCCGCTCAAGTGGCGTCGAGGTTCGCGGCAATTCCGCCTTCGACATCGCGCTCTGGGACATTTTCGGCAAGGCGACAAACCAGCCAATAGCGCAGCTTCTTGGAGGCTTTTCACGGCAGTCCATCCGCACCTACAACACTTGCGCCGGCACCGAATACATCAAGGACGGCAAGGGACAGACCACCGCAAACTATGGTCTCGGCACAAAGCAAGGCTACGACGACCTGAACGGGTTTCTCCACCGCGCCGACGAATTGGCGGCGGAGCTCCTTGAAGACGGTATCACGGCCATGAAGATCTGGCCCTTCGACCATGCCGCCGAGAAAAGCAGGGGGCAGGATATCAGCGCCGCCGACCTCAAAGCCGCGTTGCAGCCTTTCGAGAAGATCCGCAGGGCCGTCGGCGACAGGATCGACATCATGGTCGAGTTCCATTCGATGTGGCAGCTCCTGCCCGCGATCAAGATCGCAAAGGCGCTCGCACCTTATGGCACATACTGGCACGAGGATCCGATCCGCATGGACAGCCTCGGCGATCTCAAGCGCTATGAGGCAGCGAGCCCGGCGCCGATCTCGGCGTCAGAAACCTTGGGCAGTCGCTGGGCATTCCGGGATCTGCTGGAGACCGGCGCTGCAGGCATCGTGATGTTGGACATTTCCTGGTGCGGCGGACTTTCGGAAGCACGCAAGATCGCCGCGATGGCGGAGGCCTGGCACCTGCCGGTCGCCCCGCACGACTGCACCGGGCCCGTGGTTCTGGCGGCGTCCACACATTTGTCTCTCAACGCGCCCAACGCACTCGTACAGGAGAGTGTGAGGGCATTCTACCGGACCTGGTATCGCGACCTTGTGACCGCGCTGCCGGAAGTCAAGGACGGCATGATCACCGTGCCGCCCGGCCCGGGCCTCGGGCTGGAACTCAATCCCGACCTCGGTCGGGCCTACACCGTCCATCGCCGCGTCTCCGACAAGGCGGACATCTGAAGTACACTCAACGGGAGGAATAGTAATGAAACGACTGACTGCAACGCTTTTGCTCGCTACGACGCTGTTCGCCGGGCCTTCCATCGCCAGCGCTGACGGGCTCAACATCGTCTTTACGCACCATTCGTCGGCCTCGAACACATTCTGGCAGGCGGTGAAGAAGGGCTATGACGATGCCTGCGGCAAGGTCGAGGCCAAGTGCAATATGATCTTCACCCAGACCGAGGGTTCGGTCGAGCAGCAGCTCGCCAACATGCGCGCAGCACTTGCCGCCAAGCCGGATGCCTTGCTGACCTCGATCGTCGACAACAAGGCTTTCGACGACGTCATCAAGGAAGCGCGAGACGCCGGCGTCCTGGTGATTGCGGTCAATGTCGATGACACGGAAGGCGCCAAGGGCAATGCCCGGCAGGCCTTCATAGGGCAAGGTTTCAAGCCGGCGGGCTATTCGCTCGGCAAGGCGATTTCCGAGAGCTTCCCGAAAGAAGGGCCGATCAAGGTTCTGGTCGGCATTTCCGCACCCGGCCAGAACTGGTCGGAAAGTCGCGGCGCAGGCGTGATGCAGTTCCTGGAAGAGTACAAGGCCGCCCATCCCGACCGCCAGGTCTCATGGGAGCGGATCGACAGCGGAACGGACCTTGCGGTCACGTCCGATCGTGTCGGCGCCTATCTCAACGCGCATCCCGACACCACAGCCTATTTCGACACCGGCTTCTGGTGCGCGGGCGTTGCGCGGTCCCTGCAGGACCGCGGTGTCGCGCCCGGTAAGGTCCTCCTTGGCGGCTTCGATCTGGTGCCGGAAGTCCTGCAGCAGATGCAGAAGGGCTATGTGCAGGCCCTGGTGGACCAGCAACCCTACATGCAAGGCTTCATGCCAGTGATGGAAGCCTACCTGAACAAGAAGGTAGGTCTGGCACCCTCCGACATCGATACGGGCCAGGGCATCGTACGCCCGGACCAGGCTGATGCGATCATGGCGCTTTCCGCGCAAGGTCTGCGCTAGGCCCACACGCGCCATGTGTTCACCCGGCGGCGCCCGCGCCGTCGGGTGGTCCCTCGCCTCAATTCCTGGAGCCTGCCTTGAAACGCCTCTTCAAGACCTATCTGGAAAAACCGGAACTGGCTGGACTGATCCTCCTGGTGCTTCTGGTGGTGATTTTCGAGATCCGCTCGGATGGCGTGTTCCTCAACCAGGACAACCTTCGTGGCATACTCGGCATTCTGCCGGAAACGGGCCTCGTCGCCATCGGCGTCACGATCCTGATGATCAGCGGCGAGTTCGACCTGTCGGTTGGATCGGTGTTTGCGCTGATGCCGATGTCCATGGCCGTCCTCATGGTCGAGGGTGTGCCTTTCCCGCTCGCGTTGCTGGCCGGCCTTGGCGTTTGCGCGGTCATCGGCTTCATCAACGGCTATGTGACGATCCGGTTCGAGATCCCGAGCTTCATCACCACGCTTGGCATGCTGTTCATCGCCCGGTCGCTGACGATCGTCGTTTCGGGCGGGTTTCCACCGCTGCTTCCCGCTGATCTGCCGAACTGGCTGTTCACCTCGTTTGTCGGTCCCGGCCACATGTTCCGCATGTCGTTCCTGTGGTTTGTGGGAATTGCCGTGCTGACGTCGCTGATGCTTTCCCGAACCAATTTCGGCAACTGGATAAAGGCCACCGGTGGCTTCCATCCCGCTGCCGCCTCGATGGGCATTCCGACCGCAAGGGTGAAACTCGCATGCTTCATGCTTTGCTCGATGCTGTCCGGTTTCGCCGGCATGTTGCAGGTGCTGAGACTCGGCTCTCCTCTGCCTTCCATCGGCGAGGGTCTGGAACTCCAAGCAGTCGCCTCGGCGGTCATCGGCGGCGCTTCGCTGGCAGGCGGCATCGGTACGGTCGCAGGCGGCATCATCGGCACGATCCTGATCCGCATTATCGACAATGGGCTTGTGCTCTCGCAAGTCGACGCGAACTGGTTCAAATTCGCGATCGGCTTCCTGACCATCTTCGCCGTCGTCGCCAATGCCTGGATGCGCAAGCGTGCCAAGGCGATCAAGATGGAGAATTGAGATATGGACGACGCGATCATCTCCGTCCGCAATCTTCACAAATGGTACTCGGGCGTCCATGCGCTGAAAGGCGTGAGCCTCGACTTCAAGCGGGGCGAGGCGCTCGGTCTGATTGGCGACAATGGCGCCGGCAAGTCTACGCTCATCAACATTCTATCCGGCGTCCAAACAGCCGATGAGGGCGAAATCCTGGTCGACGGCAAGCTGGTGCGGATCGCCAGGCCGCGCGATGCGATGAACCTCGGTATCGAGACCATCTACCAATACAATTCCATGGTTCCCACCATGTCGATTGCCAGGAACCTGTTTATCGGGCGGGAACCGACGCGGTTTTCCGTGTTCGGCGTGGGCATCCTCGACCAGAAGAAGATGGGCAGCGAAAGCATCAAGGCGATCGCCAATGTCGATCTGCATCTGCGCTCGCCCGATGCGCTGGTCGGTGAACTATCGGGGGGCCAGCGGCAGGGCGTCGCCATCGCGCGCGCCATGCATTTCAAGTCGAAGGTGATGATCCTCGACGAGCCGACCAACCATCTGTCGGTCAAGGAAACGCAGAAGGTGATCGGCTTTGTTCGCGGCTTGAAGGAGCAGGGTGTCACCGGCGTCTTCATCAGCCACAACATGCATCACGTTTTTGACTGCTGTGATCGTGTGGTCGCGATGGCGCGCGGCGAGGTCGTGCTCGACAAGCGCATCGAGGAAACCTCCATCGACGAAGTCCACAACGTGCTTTGAGAAGCGGGGAATGGCGATGACGAACCTTTCCGGCAAAGTTGCGCTGCTGACGGGCGGTCTGGGTTCGCTCGGCCGTGCCCAGGCTGCCGCACTCGCTCGCGCCGGCGCTCGCGTGCTTTTGCTTGACCGTCCTGAGACCGTCGAAGGCCCTGGGATCGCAGCTGAATTGGCGTCGGCAAGCAAGGGTGCGATCGTCTATATCGGCTGCGACTTGAACCAGTTGGCCGAAGCCGAAGCGGTGGTCAGGGCGCTCGCCGACGAAGAAGGCGCGATCGACATTTTGATCAACAACGCGGCGCTTATCATCAACCGTCCCTTCGAGGACTTTTCACTTACCGAATATGAGGACCAGATCCGCGTGAATTCCTCGGCTGCCTTCGCGCTGGCGCGCGCCTGCGCTCCTGGCATGAAGAAGAAGGGCCACGGGAGGATCGTCAATTTCTGTTCGGTGACGCTGAACGGCCGCTGGGAAGGTTACGTGCCTTATGTAGCCTCGAAGGGCGCCATGCTGGGTCTCACGAAGTCGCTGGCGCGGGAATTGGGACCGCACGGCATTACCGTGAACGCAGTGTCGCCGGGCGCTGTCGTTTCCGAGGCGGAGGAGCGCGTTTTCGGGGAACGGCTCCAGGAATACAACGACTGGATTCTGACCAACCAGAGCTTGAAGCATCGCATCGAGCCGCGGCACGTCGCCGATCTCGTGCTGTTCCTTGTTTCCCCGGCCTCGGACATGATCAGCGGCCAGAACATCAGCGTCGATGGTGGCTGGTAGAAGTGGCTTTCCGTCGATGACAAACAGTGATGCGGTCGAGCTTGCCGACGGGCGCGCAAGCCTAGTGGTGAGCCCTCGCCAGGGCGCCGCCATCCTGCGCTACGACGCGCTGCGCCCCGGCCGGGTGCCCACGCCTGTTATCAAGCCATCGACGGGCCTGCTGAAGTTCGGGTCCCAACTGTTGATTCCATGGTCGAACCGTATTTCCGGCGGGGGCTTCGAGTTCGAAGGGCGCTACCATGCGATCGAACCCAATGTCGAAGGCGAGCCGTTCCCGCTCCATGGCGACGGTTTTCAAAGGCCGTGGCGGCTGACACGACGAACCGGCACTGAAATGGAGCTGGTTTTGGAAAACGGTGCAATCGGGCCCTATCGCTACCATGCAAGTGTCCGCTACGCGCTGGAGGATGGCGCGCTGGCCGCGGCCCTGACCGTCGAGAACCGCGCCGCCATGTGCTTGCCCTACGGGCTCGGCTTCCATCCCTGGTTTCCGCGCAGCCCGCACACCTCGCTCCAGGCATCGGCGACAAGGGTCTGGCTGGAGGACGAACGCCATCTGCCGACGGCGGTTGTGCCGCTCGCATCCCGCCCGGACTGGGATTTCTCGCAAGCTGTGCCCCTTCCCGACACCTGGGTCAACAATGCGTTCGAAGGCTGGGACGGCCGTGCGTCGATCGCCCAGCCGGATGACGCCATCATTGTCACGGTCGAGGCATCGTCGACGCTGAACGTCTTCGTCCTTTATTCGCCGGCACGAGATGCCGATTTCTTCTGTTTCGAACCGGTTTCACATGTCGTGGACGCCCATCACGGCAGCGGCCTGACCGCGCTGGAACAGGGCAGATCGACAAGCGCGCATTTGCGTCTACGCTGGGATGGACTGTAGCGCCGAATCGAGAGTTGCTAGGCGGCGTTCTTCGGCGCAGGGACATGGCCTGTCCGACTTGAAGAAGAGACCATGGCACTCCACAATGTTGAAACATCCTGCCCTGTGACGAGAGAGTAGTGACGAACATGATCTTTCTGCCTGATGACGATGGTGTCTTTCTCGGCCGCGCTCGATCACCGGCCGCGCCCCATCCCCTGGTGGTCACGGTCCGCGAAGGCACGGTTTTCGACATCACGTCGCGTGCGGCACCGACTGTGCGTGACATCTGCGAGATGCCGGATCCTGCCGGCCATGTGCTATCGGCCAAGGGCAGACCGATCGGATCGCTCGATGACATCGCCGCCAACAGTTTTGAGGCCAAGCGCGATCCGGCAAAACCGTATCTGCTCTCCCCGGTCGACCTGCAGGCGGTCAAGGCCTCGGGCGTCACCTTCGTCGTCAGCCTGCTGGAACGGGTGATCGAGGAACAGGCGCGCGGTTCGGCTGAAAAAGCCGACGCCATCCGCGCCGACATTGCCGGACTGATCGGCCACGATCTGTCGAAGCTGAAGCCCGGTTCGCCCGAAGCGATGGAGATCAAGGCCAAGCTCATCGCGCGCGGCGCCTGGTCGCAATATCTGGAAGTGGGCATCGGCCCCGATGCCGAGATCTTCACCAAGTGCCAGCCGATGGCCTCGGTCGGCTTCGGCGCCGATGTCGGCCTGCACCCGGTGTCGACCTGGAACAATCCGGAGCCCGAGATCGCCATGATCGCCGCCTCGAGCGGCAGGATCGTCGGCGCCACAATCGGCAATGACGTCAATCTGCGCGACGTCGAAGGGCGTTCGGCGCTGCTGCTCGGCAAGGCCAAGGACAACAATGCCTCGGCCGCTCTCGGTCCCTTCATCCGGCTGTTCGACGACACGTTCTCGATCGATGACGTGAAGCGGGCCGTCGTACGCCTGAAGGTCGAGGGCGAGGACGGGTTTTCGCTGGAGGGCGCAAGCTCGATGGCCGAGATCAGCCGCTCGCCGGAAGAACTGGTTGCCGCCGCCATGGGCTCGCACCACCAGTATCCGGACGGGCTGGCGCTCTATCTCGGCACCATGTTCGTGCCTTCCAAGGATCGCGGCGAGAAAGGCAAGGGCTTCACCCACAGGGTCGGCGACATCGTCACCATCTCGTCGGAAAAATTCGGTGCGCTGGTCAACCGGGTGCGGCTGTCGCCCGACTGCCCGCACTGGACCTACGGCGCCAGCCATCTGATGCGGGAGCTGGCGAAGGCCGATCTGATCTAAGCCGGCTTTCGCCCCGGATCGCCATCAACACAATTTTATGCGGAATCCGGATGACTAAGGACGCAATCCGCTCCAAGATCGCGGCGCGGTCGGGGGGCCGTCCGTATGTCCGATTCGCCGATACTGTTGGTGCACAACGTTGCCAGGCGCTTTGGCGGCACGGTCGTGCTCGAAGACATGAACCTTGCGGTCGAGCGCGGCTCGATCCACGCGGTGGTCGGCGAAAGCGGCGCCGGCAAATCGACGCTGATCAAGGTGCTGGCAGGCATCGTCCGGCCGGATAGCGGCACCATCGAGTTTGACGGCAAGAAGGCGACGATCAGCAGCCCCAATGCGGCGCGAAAGCTCGGCATCGGCGTCGTCCTGCAGCAGCCCGGGCTGTTTCCGGAGCGCCCGGTGCTCGCCAATCTGTTCGTCAATCGCGAACCGCTGCACAATGGACTGATCTCGCGGCGCGAAATGGAGGCGCGCAGCCGTGACCTGCTTCGCCAGCTTGGCCTCGCCGTCGATGTTCGCGCCCCGCTCGGCGATCTCGGGCCAGGTGAGCGGCAACTGATCGCGATCGCCCGCGCGCTTCTGGAAAACCCGAGACTGCTCATCCTCGACGATCCTCATTCGGCGCTCGACCGGCGCGGGACAGATCGGCTGTTCGCGGTGCTGCGAGGGCTGAAGGCCAAGGGCATGAGCATGCTCTACGCCTCGAACCGGCTGGAGGATGCGCTGGCCATTGCCGACCAACTGACGGTCATCCGTAGCGGCCGCGACGTGCTATCAAAGGCGCGGCAGGAGCTGACGACATCGGAGGAAGCGATGATCGGCCAGTTGCGCCAGTCGTTGTTTCCGCTGCCGCTCAAGGCCATGCCGACGCTTGCCGGCACGCTGCGGCCGCAGCTCGCGGTTTCGGGGCTTGGCGGCGGCAGGTTGTCGGATATCAGCTTCACGGCGCGCGCGGGCGAGATCGTCGGCCTTGCCGGGCTTGCCGGCTCCGGCGTGTCGGACCTGCTTGCCCTGTTGTTCGGACAGCACAAGGCGCGCGCGGGCAGAGTGCGCTTCCCGGACGGGGACGGCTTGCCGAAGACCCGCACGGAAGCGGCGCGGCGCAACATCTGCATGATTTCAGGCGAGCGCGGCAACGGGCTGATGCAAGACAAGTCCATCGCCTTCAACCTGGCGAACGTCGTCGTCGGTGCACGCGACTGGGGGTCACGCTGGTATTCACCCGTGATGGCGCTCGGCCGTGCCGCGCGGCAGATCGAGGCGCTGCGCATCAGGTCCGCTCCGGAGGAGCCGGTGGGCTCGCTGTCGGCCGGCGGCCAGCAGAAGGTGATCATCGCCAAATGGCTGGAAATCGGCCCGCAAGTGGTGCTGCTCGACGAGCCGGCGCGCGGCATCGATATCGGCAGCAAACAGGAAATCTACGCGTTGATCCGGCAGATGGCGGCCAGCGGCTGCATCGTGCTGCTGCATTCGAGGGAGTTGTCCGAATTGACCGGCTTGAGCGATCGCATCCTTGCCTTCCACCAGGGCCGGCTCGCGGGCGAGATCGCCGGCGCCGACATGGATGGCGGGCGGCTGCTGCAGCTGATCGCGGCGGGCGAGGCAGAGGGCGAAGGCCGACAGATCAAGCTGGAGAGCGTTGCATGACCAGAACCGATACCGCACCGCCTTTGGCCGGATCGGCGAACCGTAGGCCGGGGCGCCGCATTCGGCTACCGGCTGAGACCGGTGCCGCCGTCGGGCTCGCCGCCATGCTCGGGCTGCTCGGCTGGCTCCAGCCTTCCTCCGTCGATGCGGCCAATCTGTCGTCACTGCTGGAGCAAGCCGCCCTGCCCGGCCTGCTGGCGATCGGCATGGTGTTCGTGCTCACCATGCGCGAGATCGACCTCTCGGCCGGTGCGGTGTTCCATCTCACGGCAACCTTCACAGCCCTGCTCGTGGTTGCCGGAATGAACCCCTGGCTCGCCGCCCTGGCGGGTATCGCGGCCGGCGCCGGGCTCGGCCTGATCAACGGCCTTCTGGTGATCGCGCTGCGCCTGCCAGCTCTGCTGGTGACGCTCGGCACGTGGTGGATGATCCAGGGCCTGTCACTGGTCATCGGCAAGGGACAGACAATCGCGCCGCCGGGCGCGGATGGGAGTGTCTTGGCCACGCTGTCGGGCAAGGCGTTTGTCATTGTGCCGGTGACAGGCATCGTCTTTGTCGTGCTGGCGATGGCAATGCATGTCGTGCTTCACCGCACCCGCTTCGGCTACCGGGTCCAGGCCGTGGGCAGCAATCCGCGGGCTGCCGCCTATGCCGGCATTCCAACAGACAAGGTCAGGGTGCTGACGCTGGTGCTGATGGGTGCGATGGCTGGGCTTGCCGGCGTGATCCATCTCGGCGCCCAGGGCGCCATTGCCCCCGGCGACGGCGGCACTTTCGCACTGCTGGCGATCACGGCGGCAATCATTGGCGGCACATCGCTTTCGGGCGGCAACGGCAGCGTCATCGGTGCCGTGATCGGCATGCTGGTCCTGCAGGCAATACTGAGCGCCATGACCTTGCTTGGCGTGGATGCCATCTGGGCCGCCTTCGCCACCGGTGCCCTGATTGTGCTTGCCCTCGCGATCGACAGGCTGGTCAATCTCTGGCGCAACCGGCGCGCCGGACACGGTGAAGACAATCTGCTCGGCTGAGCCTCGACACCAATTATCCGACAGTCGGAAAATCACCTGAACTGATGCAATCTGATGGGAGCATTGATGGCGCCTCGTCAGACGACAACTACATCTGCAGATGGAGGCTTGCCATCCGCAGAAAAAGGGAATGCTCTGACGCATTCAACCGGCGCTGGCAAAAGACGCAATCCGGCGGTCGCCGGAACACAAGGGACGGATTCGGAACTGACCATCTACAAACGGGAGGAAATCAAATGCTGACACGGCTAAGACTCGTTCTATACGGCCTGTTGGTGGCGCTGATGGTGATACCAGCAGCGGCACAGGCCAAGACGTTCTACTGGATTTCGCATGGCGGCCCGGCCGACCCGGTCTGGACCTACTTCCTGGCCGGCGCCAAGCAATGGGCCAAGGACACCGGCAACACCGTCAACACCTCGTTCCACAATGGCGATGTGGCCTCGCAACAGGAGGCGGTTCGCGCCGCCCTCTCCGCCAAGGCCGATGGCATCGTCACCACGAGCCCCGACCCGGGCAGCCTTGTCGAGATCGTCAAGGAAGCGCGTGCGGCCAACATTCCGATCATCAACTTCAACACGCCTGACCCGAAAGCCAATTTCAACGCCTATGTCGGCGGCGACAACATCACCTTCGGCAAGCACTGGGCGCAGTATCTGGTCGACAAGGGCCTGGTGAAGAAGGGCGACTTCGTCTGGATGCCGGTCGAGATCCCCGGCGCCACCTATGGCGTCCAGGAAGAGGAAGGCATCAAGAGCGTCTTCGGTCCGCTCGGCATCACCTATGAAATCACCGAAGCGACGCTCGACCAGGCCGAAGTGATCAACCGCATGGTCGACTACCTCACCGCCAACAAGGCCAAGGTCAAGGCGATCATCGGTCTCGGCGACCTCGTCACCGGCTCGATCAAGCGGGTGTTCGACCAGGTCGGCGTCAAGCCGGGCGAAATTCCGGTCGTCGGTTGGGGCAACTCGCTCGACACCACCCAGGAAGTGCTGAACGGCTATGTCAATGCCGGCCAGTGGCAGGACCCGCAGGCGACCAGCTATGTCGCGCTTTCGCTGGCCAACATGGCGGCCAGCGGCATTCCTCCGGGCTTCAACGTGATCACCGGCGCGCTCTACGAAAAGGACACGGCCGCGGTCTACGACAAGATCCTGTCCGGCAAGTAAGATCCAAACCCAAGCAGTCGCGATCGCCCTGGCGGTCGCGACTGGCTTCTCCATTCGCCGAGCCTTTCGCACGCCTATGTGCAGGTGTCAGCCAATCCCCATCATGTCGCGGGTTATCAGTGGAAAACCATTCCCTCATCCAACGCCTGATCGCGCGGCCCGAGTTCGGCCCCTTCGTACTGCTCGTCGTCGAGATCGCCGTCTTCTGGAGCTTCAATCACGACTTCCTGTCGCCGCAGAACATCTCCAACACGCTGGCCTTCACCGTCGAGCTCGGCCTGATCGCGCTGGCGATGACGCTTTTGATGACGTCAGGCGAATTCGACCTTTCCGTCGGCTCGCTGTTCGGCTTCTCGCCGGTGCTGATGTGGACGCTGTTCAACAGCGGCCTCACTTCGCTTGAGGTTGGCTTTGTCGCCGCGCTGCTGGTTGCCGCCCTCATCGGGCTGGTCAATGGCTGGTTCGTGACGCAGCTCAAGATCCCGTCCTTCCTGGTGACGCTCGGCATGCTGCTGGTGGTGCGCGGCACTGCCCTCTTCGTCACCGACGGTTTTCCGCAGCGCACCTGGAGCGCCGAGGGCAGCTGGCTCGCCAACATACTGGTCGGCGACTTCTTCATCGGGCCGTTCCGCATCTACATGTCGCTGTTCTGGTTCATCGCCGCGGCGATCGCGCTCGGCTATGTGCTGACGCAAAGCCGCACCGGCAACTGGATCCAGGCGGCCGGAGGCAACCCCAGTGCTGCGCGCGCGCGCGGCGTCAATGTCAGCGGCGTCAAGATCGGTCTGTTCGTGCTGTCGTCGGTCATGGCCTCGCTCGCCGGCGTCATCTCCTCGCTGCGCACGTCGGCAGCCAACCCCAACAGCGGCACCGGCTATGAGCTCGAAGTCATCGCCATGGTGGTGATCGGCGGTACAGCACTTACCGGCGGGCGCGGCACGATCATCGGCACCGTGCTCGGCATCCTGATCCTGCGCGTCATGCGCAACGGCATCGTGCTGATCGGCGTGCCCGGCCTTGCCTACAACATCTTCATCGGCGCGATCATCCTTGGCATGATGGCGCTGCATTCATGGCTGGAACGCCGGCATCAGGCGGGGACTTGAACCATGGCCGAGCCGCTGATCCGCATGCAGAACATCCGCAAGTCCTATGGCCGCGTGCAGGCGCTGGAGGATGCCAATTTCCACGTCAATGAACAGGAGATCGTCGGCCTGCTCGGCGACAATGGCGCCGGCAAGTCGACGCTGATCAAGGTGCTTTCGGGCGCCGTGCCGCTGACCAGCGGCGACATCTTCATCCGCGGCAAGAAGGTGACCTTGCGCAGCACCAGCGACGCCATCGCCCACGGCATCGAGACGATCTACCAGGACTCGGCACTGGTCACGCAACTGTCGATCGCCCGCAATCTGTTCCTCGGGCGCGAACCGATCAAGCCACCGCGCTTCCTCAACCGGATGGACCAGGACGCCATGAACAATGTCGCCCGCGACCTGCTCAAGCAGGTCGGCATCTCGAAGAATATCCCGCCGACGACGCCGATCGGCTCGCTGTCAGGCGGCGAGCGCCAGGCAGTGGCGATCGCGCGCGCCATGCATTTCGACAGCGACCTGATCATCTTGGACGAGCCGACCAACAATCTCGGCGTCGCCGAGACGCAGGGCGTGCTGAGTTTCGTGCGCAGCGCCCGCGATTCCGGCCACTCCTGCATTTTCATCGCCCATAACATCCACCATGTATTCCAGGTGGTCGACCGCATCGTCGTCATGCGCCGGGGCAAGGTGGTCGCCGACGACATCGACCCGAAGAAAACCAGCGTGGCGGAGGTCGAACGGATCATCACCGGCATGTCGGACAAGGAAATCCGCGATGCCATCGCCGATGGCAAGCCATCGCACTGACTATCGGGTGATGGGTGGCAATCATCCGTCACCTCAAAACGCATCGCTCGTCTGGCGCAGCATCGCATCGGCGCATAGGGTTGCGCCATGAAAGCCACCGTCTCGGATATTGCCCGCAATTGCGGGCCGTGGGTTGCGCCATGAAAGCCACCGTCTCGGATATTGCCCGCAATTGCGGGCCGTGGGTTGCGCCATGAAAGCCACCGTCTCGGATATTGCCCGCAATTGCGGGCCGTGGGTTGCGCCATGAAAGCCACCGTCTCGGATATTGCCCGCAATTGCGGGCCGTGGGTTGCGCCATGAAAGCCACCGTCTCGGATATTGCCCGCAATTGCGGGCCGTGGGTTGCGCCATGAAAGCCACCGTCTCGGATATTGCCCGCAATTGCGGGCCGTGGGTTGCGCCATGAAAGCCACCGTCTCGGATATTGCCCGCAATTGCGGGCCGTGGGTTGCGCCATGAAAGCCACCGTCTCGGATATTGCCCGCAATTGCGGGCCGTGGGTTGCGCCATGAAAGCCACCGTCTCGGATATTGCCCGCAATTGCGGGCCGTGGGTTGCGCCATGAAAGCCACCGTCTCGGATATTGCCCGCAATTGCGGGCCGTGGGTTGCGCCATGAAAGCCACCGTCTCGGATATTGCCCGCAATTGCGGGCCGTGGGTTGCGCCATGAAAGCTACCGTCTCAGATATTGCCCGAAATTGCGGGCTGTGGGTTGCGGCATGAAAGCCACCGTCTCGGATATCGCTCGCAGCTGCGGGCTGTCGACCGCAACGGTCGACAGAGTGCTCAACAACCGGCCAGGTGCGAGTGCCGCCAACCGGCAGCGCGTCTTGGAGGCGGCCAAGCAGCTCGGCTATCTGCCGGTCGCCGATCAGGTGACGCTGCCCTCGCGGCCCGCCCATCTCGAATTCCTGCTGCCGATCGGCAGCAACGCCTTCATGCGCGATCTCGCCGGGCATATCGAGGATTATGCCGCGCGTCTGCCACTTGTCGCCTCGTGCCGGATCCACAACCTTGCCGGCATCTCGCCGAGCGCGCTGCAGACAGCCGTCGAAAACCTGTCGCTCAGGGCCAATGGCGTCGGTGTCATCGCCGTCGACCATCCGCGCACGCGCAACATCCTGCGCGACATCGTCGACGCCGGCATGCGCTTGGTGACGCTGGTGTCCGACGTTCCGGCGGCACCGCGCTCGGCCTATGTCGGCATCGACAACCGGGTGGCGGGACGAACGGCGGCGCTGCTGATGGGACGCTTCCTTGGCGGTCGCACCGGCCATCTGGCAATGGTCGTCGGCTCGCGCTCCTATCGCGGCCACGAGGAACGCGAAATGGGTTTCCGCTCGGTGCTCAATGAAGAGTTCCCTAATCTGACGGTCAGCAGCGCCGTCGAGATCAACGACGAGCCTGATGTCAGCTACACCGAGACCATGAAGGCGCTGCACAACGAGCCGGAGCTGCTCGGCATCTATTGCGTCGGAGCCGGACACTCGGGCGTTGCAAAGGCGATCCGGGAAGCCAGGCCGAACCGCAAGCCGGTGTTCATCTGCCATGACCTGACCAAGGACACGCGGGGCCATCTCGTCGACGACCTGCTCGATGTCGTCATCGACCAGAATGCCAGGCTGATCGCCGAGCAATCGGTCATTCGCCTGCTTGGCTCGATCGCATCCTCGGCGCCCTATCTGACGCGGAAGTTCATCGAGCCGCGCTTGATCTTCAGAGAAAACGTTCCGGTGCAGTAAGGCGGAGTGGCCTGGCAAAGTCTGTTTCCGGATTTGTAGGATAATTGATACGGCAAATCTGCACAGCAGCTATGCACAATTCATTGTTGCCGAATCATTGGGCAATTCGTAGTTTCTGGTTGTCGGCCATCTACTCCTCCCAGATGCGATGCCGACGCTGAATGGGGTGCACCTCCTCCCGCGCCACATTCGAAATCGAGCCCGCTGCCACCTCCTCCCGGCAGCGGGCTTTTTTCGTTCAGCCGTCGGAAATTCCTGTGCCGCCCGCGCCAAAGGGCGTTAGGCATCCCTCGGTCGCAGATCGGCAAATCGCCAACAGTCGCGGCGGATTTCAACCGGCGGCGGTACCCCGGAAGGAAACGATCAACCCTTCGGCCATGCGCACGAACTGCGTGCTCGGACCTTCGGCACCCACGGTCTGCACACTGACACGCGCGCCCTCGAACAGCAGCGACAGCGTATCGGCGAGCAGTTCGGCCTGACCAATGCCGGCATCTCGACATAGCGTCACAAGGCGCTGGCGCTGGACTTCCTTGAGCTCCCTGATCACCAGCCTGGCCGGATGGTCGGGCTCGGTCAGCTCAGCGGCGGCATTGGCCATGTCACAGCCACGGCCGTCAGCATTGAGCATGGCAGCCGCCTTGCGAACCCAGGCGTGCAGCTGCGCAAGCTTGTCACCAGGAAATTCGGCCTCGAATGCATCCCACATGGCGCCAGCCTTGGCCGCATTGGCGCGCAGGCATTCAACGATCAGCTCGTCCTTGGATTCGAAGTGACGATAGAGCGTCATCTTGTTCGTGCCGGCAGCCTCGGTGATGGCGTCGACGCCGACGCCCTTGATGCCGTGCTTGTGGAACATGTCACGCGCCGTCTCCAGAATTCGATCCCGGGGACGTGAGCGCTCCACGACGCCGTCTGTCATCATGATCTCCTTTCGTTTCCTAAAAACCACGGCCACCTCTTGACTAGGGTGTTACCGGTCTGTAACTATGCAAATGTTACTTACTGGTAACACCTATGTCGCCTCCCGTCAATAACAAGGCCGTGAACTGGTCCTGCCAGATCGGAATGGGCGAAAAACTGCGGTTCATGCGGCCTCGGCCGGTGAAGAGATGAAAAACGGTTCGTGAGCATGGGCTGCGAATCGACAGACAAGGAGCCGGCCAATGCCACAGCGCCGCGATCTTACCATAGATGAAGCCGTCCGGGATCCGATGATCCGGCTGGTCATGCAAGCAGATGGCGTCGACCCGCGCGCCTTTGAAAAGATGCTGCGCTCGCTTGCCGATGCGCAACGCCATGAGGTGCCGTTGCTGCGTCCGCTGGACGAGCCCGGCGACGGGCGCCGTCAAGGGCTGTCCAGGGTTGCCAGCGCCTTCGGGCGGGCAAGAGCAGCCGGGGAGGCTTGCGTGTCGTGGTAAACTTTTTCATCCACCGTCCGATCTTCGCCTCGGCGATCGCCATCATCATGGTGCTCGCCGGGACGATTTGCTATTTTCTGCTGCCCGTCTCGCAGTTTCCCGACATCACACCGCCGCAGGTCGTGGTCAGCGCCCACTATCCGGGCGCCAGCGCGCAAGTGGTGGCCGACACGGTGACGACCCCGCTCGAGCAGCAGATCAACGGCGTGCAAGGCATGACCTACATGTCGTCGACGAGCTCGAATGATGGCTCCTCGACCATCACCATCACCTTCGATGTCGGTTATTCGCTCAGCACCGCCGCCGTCGACGTGCAGAACCGCGTCTCGCAGGCCGCCTCGTCGCTGCCGGCGATCGTCAACCAGGGCGGCGTGACGATCAAGAAGCAGAACCCGAATTTCGTCCTCATCGTCAACCTGACCTCGCCCGACAGTTCGGTCGATCCGGTGGCGCTGAGCAACCTTGCCTATCTGCAGGTGGTCGATCCGCTGAAGCGGTTGCCCGGCGTCGGCGACGTGCAGATCTTCGGCGAGCGGCGCTATTCGATGCGCGTCTGGCTCGATCCCGACAAGCTCGCCAACCTCGGCATCACCGCCGTCGACGTGCAAAACGCCATCGCCGAGCAGAACGTCCAGGTGGCGGCCGGCAAGATCGGCCAGTCGCCGGCGCCGGCCGGCACCGCCTTCGAGATGCAGGTCAATGCCGTCGGCCGCCTCAGTGACCCTAAGGAGTTCGGCGACATCGTCGTGCGCGCCAACACGGACACCGGTTCGCTGGTCAGGCTGCGCGACGTCGCCCGCATCGAGCTCGGCGCACTGCAATATTCGTCGTCGGCCTTCTTCGGCAAGGATCCGACCGTGGTGCTTGCCGTCTATCAAATGCCCGGCTCCAACGCGCTCGATCTTCAGCAGCGCGTCAAGGACAAGATGCAGGAGCTTTCGGGCCGGTTCCCTAAGGGCGTCTCCTATGCGATGCACTACGACACGACCCGCTTCGTCTCGGCCTCGATGCATGACGTGCTGATCACGCTCGGCGAAGCGCTGGTGCTGGTCGTCGCCGTGGTGTTCCTCTTCCTGCAGAGCTGGCGCACGACGATCATCCCGACCATCGCCATTCCGGTGTCGCTGGTGGCGACGCTGGTGGTCATGGAGATGCTCGGTTTCTCGCTCAACATGCTCTCTTTGCTCGGCATGGTGCTGGCGATCGGCCTCGTCGTCGACGACGCCATCGTCGTGGTCGAGAATGTCGAACGACAGCTGGAGGCCGGGCTCAAGCCGCTTGCGGCGACCAAGGCCGCTATGGCCGAGGTCACCGGTCCGATCATCGCCACCACCGCCGTGCTGATGGCGGTGTTCGTGCCGGTCGCTTTCATTCCCGGCGTCTCCGGCAAGCTCTACAACCAGTTCGCGCTGACGGTGGCGATTTCCGTCGGCATCTCCGCCTTCAATTCGCTGACGCTGAGCCCCGCGCTCAGTGCTGCCTTCCTGCGGCATCGCGGCGAGACGCAGTTCGCCCCGTTCCGCTGGTTCAACACCGGCTTCGACAGGCTGTCGCACGCCTATGCCAATGGTGTGCGCATCCTCATTCGCTTGCGCTGGATCATGCTCGGCCTGTTCGCGGCCGGACTGGTCGCCACCTATTTCGTCTGGCAGCGGCTGCCCTCGACCTTCCTTCCGGTCGAGGACCAGGGCTATTTCTTCGTCGTCATCCAATTGCCCGACGGCGCGTCGCTGGAACGCACCGACGCGGTGGCGCAAAAGGCGCGCGACATCCTGCAGGCGACACCCGGCGTCGACATTGTCGGTTCGATCAGCGGCCTAAATTTCCTGACCAGTGCCGCGCAGTCGAATTCGGCGGTCGAATTCGCCATCCTGAAGCCATGGGAGGAACGCGGTCCCGACCAGAATGCCTCGAAGCTCGTCGCCGACGTGCGCAGCAAGCTGATGCAGATCCCGGAAGCTTTTGCGCTGAGCTTCGATCCGCCGTCGATCCCTGGTATCGGCACCACGGGCGGCTTTGAATTCGTCGTCGAGGATCTCACCGGCCGCGGCAGTTCAGCCCTCAACGATGCCACGCAAGCCGTGATCGCCGAGGCGCGCAAGCAGCCGGAGATCAATCCGCAACAGCTGTTCTCGCCGTTCTCGACCTCGACGCCGCAGTTCAACTACGACCTCGACCGCAGCAAGGCGAAACTGCTCGGCCTCAACCTGCCTGACGTCTTCAACACGCTGCAGATCTATCTCGGCTCGCTTTACGTGAACGACTTCAACCTGTTTGGCCGCACCTTCCGGGTGACCATTCAGGCCGACAAGGATGCACGCGCGGGTGCAGCCGACATTTCGCGGCTCTATGTGCGCAATGCCTCCGGCGGCATGGTGCCGCTCAGCACTCTGGGCAAACTCGTACCCTTCGTCGGCCCGGAAACCGTGCCGCATTACAACAACAACGCCTCGGCCTCGATCAATGGCGGTGCCGCACCCGGCTTCTCCTCGGGCCAGGCGGTTGCCGCGATGGAACGGGCGGCCGCCACCGCACTGCCCAGGGATTTCGGTTTTGAATGGACCGGCATCACCTTCCAGGAGCTCAAGGCAGGCTCGATCGCGTCGGTCGTCTTCGGCCTCGCCATCGTCTTCGTCTTCCTGATCCTGGCGATGCAGTATGAGAGCTGGGCGATGCCGTTCATGGTGCTGCTGGCGGTGCCACTGGCCTTGTTCGGCGCCTTCGTGGCTTTGTTGCTGCGCGGCATGCAGATCGACGTCTACTCGCAGATCGGCTTCGTCATGCTGATCGGCCTGGCGGCGAAGAATGCGATCCTGATCGTCGAATTCGCCCGGCGACGGCGCGAGGAAGGCCTCAGCATCGTTGACGCGGCGATGGAAGCGGCACGTCTGCGGCTGCGGCCGATCCTGATGACGGCTTTCGCCTTCATCCTCGGCGTGCTGCCGCTCATGTTTGCGACCGGCGCCGGTGCCGCCAGCCGTCAGTCGATCGGCACCACCGTGTTCGGCGGCATGGTCGCGGCGACCATCCTGTCGCTGGTGTTCGTGCCGGTCTTCTACGCGGTCATCGAACAGCTGCGCGAACGCCGCGGCCATGACGAGCCCGCCTCTCAAGACAATGAACCAACTGCCGAACCCGCCTTCCCTCCCCTGGCGGAAGCGGCCGAATAAGATTGGAGACTAATCATGCGTAAATGGAAAATCGCGTTGGGAACGGCTGTCGCGCTGGGAGCGATCTCGGTGGCCAGCGTCCATCTGCTCGACATGGGCAATCTCAGCCTCAATGCCGGCACGGCAGGCGCGGCGCCTGCTCCAGCGGCGTTCGTCATGCCAGTGCCGGTGGTCAGTGTCGTCAAGAAGACGATCCCGATCTACCTCGACTACGCCGCGCGGACGGAGCCGATCCGCAACATCACCTTGCAGGCCAGGATTCCAGGCTACCTGCAGGAGCAGACCGCAGCTGACGGTGTCGATGTCCGGCAGGGCGATCTCCTCTACAAGATCTCACCTGACGACTTCCAGGCGGCTCTTGACCAGGCCAAAGCCCAGGTGCAGCGCGACACGGCGACGCTCGACTATGCCCGCTCGAACCTTGGCCGCGGCACCGAGCTTGCCAAGAGCGGTTACCTTGCCAAGGACGGCTTCGACCAGCGCACCAGCACCTTGCGCGAGGCACAGGCATCGCTGGCGCTCAACCAGGCGGCGGTCCGCACGGCAGAGCTCAATTTGAGCTATGCCGAAATCCGGGCGCCGTTCGGCGGACGCCTGGGCCGCAACCAGGCCTCGGTCGGAACGCTGGTCAGCGTCGCCGGCACCGTGCTTAACACGCTGGTGCAGCTCGATCCGATCTACGTCACCTTCAATCCGAGCGAGACGGATCTGGCCGAGATCGAGCAGGCCCGTGCGAACGGCCCGATCGAGGTCGAGGTGCTGCTTCCCGGCCAGGCCGAGGCCAGCCAGAAGGGCGAACTCACCTTCATCGACAATTCGGTCGACCGCTCGACCGGCACGATCACGGCACGCGCGACGATCGGCAACGGCAAGTTCACGCTGCTGCCGGGCCAGTATGTTCGGGTCCGGCTGCATGTGAGGCAGCAGGCCGACGCGCTGATGGTGCCGCAAACGGCGCTGGGCTCGAGCCAGCTCGGTAAATATCTCTACGTCGTCGGCAAGGGCAACACGGTCGATCAGCGGCTGGTCTCGCTCGGCCCGACGAGCGGCGATCAGGTCGCCATCCTGAGCGGCGTCGCCGAGGGCGATCAGGTGATCACGGGCAATCTGCAGAAGATCGGACCCGGAGCGCCTGTATCGCCGATGCCGGAAAAGCCGGCCACCTGAACACCCCCGTCAGGACCGGCTTCAGCGCGGCGCCCCGACCTTCCCACAGGTCGCGGGCGCCGTTTTCGTGAGCAGCTCGACCAGGCCGGCGACATCGGCGCGGTCGGCCTTTGCCGGCGGCATGAACGCGCAGTAGGGATGCCCGAGGCGGACCGAGACGGAGGACAGCGCGATCAGCCGCCCGGCCTCCAGATCGGCGCGTGCCATGACCCGCTGACCAAGGGCGATGCCCAGCCCCAGCCTCGCCGAGGCAATCGCCAGGCTGGACAGGCCGACCCGCCGCCCGTGCGACGGGTCGGGTGAGCGGCTGCCGCCGGAGGCCGCGAACCAATCCGCCCAGGTCGGATGCGAGGCATAGTTCGGCCCCCAATTGGTGTGAATGAACTGGCTCTCGTGCAGATCGGCCAGACTGGGATCGCCATCGCCGTGCCGGTGCCAGAACTCCGGCGCGCAGACCGGCAGGACGTCGTCGTGAACGAGACGAACAAGTTTCAATCCGGGATAGTGATAATCGCCATAGCTGATGCGCAGATCGATGTTCTGGCGCATCAGATCGACCGGATCGTCCTCGACCCGGACGTCGATCGCCATCTGCGGAAAGGCATCGAGAAGTACCGCCAGCCTCGGCGCCAGCCACAGTTCGGCCAGCGAGAACGGCACGCTGACGACCAGACGCGTCCGCAAGCCGCCCTCCAGCATGCGCCGGCCGATCGCCGCGATGTCGCCCAAAGCCTTCGCCGTCTGCGGATAGATGGCGTGGCCGGCGTCGGTGAGCGCGATGCGGTTGCCGCTGCGCACGAACAACTGCTTGCCGAACCAGCTCTCGAGATTGCGTATCTGCTGGCTGACCGCCGCCGAGGACACGCCGAGTTCAGAGGCGGCCAAGGTGAAGCTGCCGGCGCGGGCGGCGACTTCGAAGGCCTTGATCGCATTCAGCGGGGGCAACCGTTCCACACGGGCTTCCAAAAGTTTTTCTTGCCCAATCCTAACTATTTTCCGCGTTGAGAGAAAGATTTTTTTGCCGTCTCATAGGCTCGAAACCTCGGAGCCCATGACGATGAAAGACATCCTCGATCTCGACCGCTATCCGCTCGACCGCGAAGGCAGCGCCGAATGGCAGCGCCTTGTCGAACAATCCATCGCCGCGCTCGAAGCCGACGGCATGTTCAATCTGGAAGGGTTTTTGCGCCCGGGCGTGGCTGAAAAAGCCGTGCGCGAAATCGAGCCGGTGATGGCCGCGCGATCGCATGTGCACAAGCGCATGCACAACATCTACTTCAAGCCTGACATTCCCGAGCTAGGGCCCGATCACCCGGCGCTGCGCAAGGTCGAGACCATAAGCCATACCGTCTGTGCCGACCAGATTCCGGGCAGCGTCGTGCTCGCTATCTACGAATATGAGCCATTGCTGCGCTTCCTGGCCGCAACGATGGGCAAGACCAAACTGCATGTCATGCAGGATCCGCTGGCGCGAACCAACGTCATGGCCTATCGCGCCGGCGAGGCCCTGAACTGGCATTTCGATCGTTCGGAATTCACGACGACGCTGTTGTTGCAGGCAGCGGAGCGTGGCGGCGACCTCGAATACCGCACTGATCTGCGATCTGACGACAATCCGGACTATGATGGCGTCGCCAGATTGCTCGAAGGGCGTGACCCCGATGCAAAAATCCTGCGCATGAAGCCTGGCACGCTGAATGTCTTTCGCGGCAAGAACACCGCGCATCGCGTCACCACAGTCGAAGGCGAGCGTGAGCGCATGATCGCGGTGTTTTCCTACTATGAGAAGCCTGGTGTGATGTTCAGCGCCGAGGAGCGGGTCGGCTTCTACGGCCGCGCAGCCTGAGGCTGAAGAGACAGCCAGCGGTCCCAAAGAATCCGAAGATGACCTCTTGTTAGATTGTCGACAATCTGCTTGTCTTACTTTCGGTTTCCTTGGGAGAAGCAGCCGAATGGGGAAAGCGGATTTCAGTCCGATCGCGGACACCACGCGCCGCGCCGAGATCGTCGCGTTGCTGCGGCGCGCGATCCTGACCGGCCAACTCGAACCCGGCCAGAAGCTCAACGAGCTCCGTATCTCCGAACAAATGCGCGTCAGCCGCGCGCCGCTGCGCGAGGCGATGCGCGAGTTGGTCCAGGAAGGCATCCTGACCAGCATTCCCTATGCCGGCACCTTCGTCATCGAGGTCACAGCCAAGGACATCGACGATGCCTATTCGTTCAACAAGGTGATGGACGAGCTGGCCATCGAGCGGGCGTGGCCGCTGCGCGACCAGCGCTTCTTCGACGAGCTCGACCGGCGCCACGAAACTGTCAAGCAGGCGACCCGTGAGTTGGACACGACGCGCCAAATCGAAACCGCGCTGCAACTGCATGGCCTGATCTACGAATGGGCCGACAATTCGGTGCTGCTGGAAACCTGGCAACGGCTGACCAGCCGGCTGCAGATGTATTTTGCGCTCCACCAGCATGCCCGCAATGAGCCGGTGCCGGACGAAGACGTCCACGAAACCTATGTGCGGTTGCTGAAGGGCAAGGACATGCGTACAGCCCAGCGCCATGCCAGGGAGCACATCGATCTCGATTTCGAGGAGCTGCTTTCCTACGCGCGCGGCCTCGAACAACGCCCGTCCAGGGGCGCCTGACCCGTCCCCATCATCGCTGACAACGGACAAGACACGTGCAGATCGAAACTATCAAAGCCTACCATGTCGTGCAGCCCTTCGTGGACGGGCCCTATCGCATGTCGAAGGGGCGCGAGGCCGACGCCTTCGACGCGGTGATCGTGTCCATTACATCAGACAGCGGCATCACCGGCTGGGGCGAGATGGCGCCGCTCGGCAACTTTTATTCGCCCGCCTTCGCCGCCGGCGTCCGCGCCGGCGTGGTCGAGATCGCGCCGCATCTGATCGGCCACGATCCCCGCGGGCTGGCCAGCATCGGGCGGCTGATGGACACGGTGTTCAAGGGTCATCCCTACATCAAGTCGGCACTCGACATGGCCTGCTGGGATCTCGCCGCGCGCGCTGCCGACGTGCCGCTGGTCACGCTGCTCGGCGGCCGGGAGAGCGAGACGGCCGAACTCTACAAGGTCGTCACCCATGGCAGCGTCGACGCCATGGCCGCGCTGGCCAAGCGCATCGTCAAGGACGGCTTTCACCGGCTGCAGGTCAAGGTCGGCGGCAATGTCCATGACGACATCGAACGCGTCACCGCGGTCGCCGCCTCGGTGCCGAAAGGCACAGTCATCTTCTGTGACGCCAATGCCGGCTGGACACCCTATCAGGCGCGCCAGTTTGCCGACGCCACGCGCAGCATCGACTACACGTTCGAGCAGCCCTGCACGACGATCGATGAGAACATGTCCGTGCGCCGCATGCTCGACAAGCCCATGGTGCTCGACGAATCCGTCACCTCCCTCGAAGAGATGCTGGAGATCCATCGCCGGGGCGCGGCCGACGGGCTGACGCTGAAGATCTCGCGGCTGGGCGGCGTGACCAAGACCCGGCAAATCCGCGATGTTGCTGTCGATTTGGGCTTCATGATCACGGTCGAGGACACCGGCGGTGCCGAGATCGATACGGCGGCTATGGCGCACCTGTCGCTGTCGACGCCGGAGGAGCGCCGGCTGCACGCCATCGCCTTCCATGAATGGGTGACGGTGCGCACGGCGTCGAACATGCCGCCGGTCACCGGCAGCCGCATGGGCATTCCGGACGGGCCAGGCCTTGGCATCGATGTCGTTCCTGACCTGCTGGGTAAGCCTTTCTTCGTGATCGGCCGCTGAGATGAAAATCCGCAGCATCAAAGCCACGCCGATCAATCTGCGCCTCGAAGCGCCTTACGCTTGGGTGTTCGGCGAGCTCGACGGGTTTTCGCCGACCATTGTCGAGGTCGAGACCGAGGATGGCTTGATCGGCCTTGGCGAAGCGCCGACGCCGGCGGCGGCCGCAATCATCAATGACGGTCTTGCCCAGCGCCTGATCGGCCGCGATGCCTTCGACATTGCCGGCGCCGAGCATGTCTGCCTGCCCTACTGGACCGGCGTGCAGTCGATCAACGACCGTACCCGCATCATGGCTTTCGGCGCCATCGAGATGGCGTTATGGGATCTGCGCGGCAAGGCGTGGAACCAGCCACTCTACCAGCTGCTTGGCGGCGCCGTGCGCAAGGACATCCCGTTCACCGACTATTTCTCGCTGCGCGGCGATGGGCAAGAGGTGAAGGGGGAGACGACGCCGGAAGAGGTCGCCGATTATTGCGTCGAACTGCACGAGACACATGGAACGACCTTCTTCGAAGGTAAATTCTCGACCGAGGATCCGAAAGTCTCGCTCAAGATGGTCGAACTGATCCGCCGCAAACTTGGCGACGATGCGATGATCCGCATCGATTCCAACCAGGCCTATTCGCTCAGCACCGCGCGTCGGCTGGCGCGGCCGTTGGAAGAGCTCGGGGTGCGCAATTGGGAGGATCCGGTGGCGACCATCGAGGAGATGCGCGAATTGCGGCGCCATTGCTCGATCCCGTTCTCGACCCATAACATCGACATTGCGCGCGCCATGGAAACCAAAGTGCCGGACGCCATCGTCGGCAACCCGACGACGCATGGCGGCATTGGCCGCCTGCTGCGCTTCGTCGGCGCTTGCGAGCATGCCGGCATCGATTTCTGGTGCTACAGCGGCGACAGCGGCATCGGCAGCGCTGCCTATCTGCATCTGTGCGCGGCACTTGGCTGGATCAGGGAGCCAAACCAGTCGCTGTTTCGCATGCTGCCGATGGATGTCACCGAGGAAGGACCATTCTCCCCAAAGAACAACGTCGTGCGCGTGCCGGAAGGTCCCGGCCTTGGCGTCACCCTGTCGCGGGAACACCTCGCTGCCTGTCACAGAGACTTTACCGAGAAAGGACCGTGCAACAAGTATCATGACCCGGCAAAGCCTGGGACCTATCGCCGTTTGCCTCTGAACTAGATGACGGCAGCGGCCAAGACCAGTGACCAAGAGACGAGAAGCCAGCCGCCGCGACTTCGGTCGGGAAGGTCGGACAAGACGGTGGAAGCAAGTGCAGCCAAGAATCCGGCACGTCCACGCCACGACTGGATGGACCGGACAAAACCACATGCTAAAGTTCCGGTCGACAGACCTCTCTGGCGGCCGAAAAACGGAGCAGTCCACGAAATTTCGTCAACCATAAGAAATAGGGGAAAGGGTAAAAACCCATGAGCAAGAATTACAGCATTCTCGACCTGATCCGGCGCAATCGCTCGCCGCTTGAAAATCACCTGATCGACGGCCTCGTCGACGGCAGGGTCAGCCGCCGCGACTTCGTCCGCCACGGCAGCCTGCTTGGCCTGTCGCTGCCGCTGCTCGGCCGTATCGGCATGGCAGCCGGCCTCGGCGGCATGCCGTCGCTGGCGCGCGCCCAAGGCGCGCCTGGCGCCACCATCCGCGTTGCCAGCAGCGTGCCGGCAGCGACGATCGACCCGGTCACCATTGCGGACGCCGGCGGCCTGCTGGTCATGCAGCAGGTTGCCGAGTTCCTGTGCGTCGACGGCCCCGACCTGGTGCTGCAGCCGGCGCTGGCCGAGAGCTGGAAGCCGAACGACAACGGCACGGTGTGGACCTTCAAACTGCGCAAGGGCGTAAAATTCCATAGCGGCGGCGAGATGAAGGCTGACGACGTCGTGGCCAGCATCGACCGCCTTGCCGACCCGGCCAATTCGTCCAACGCACTGTCGGTATTCAACGGCATCCTGCAGAAGGGCGCCTCAAAGAAGGTCGACGACTACACGGTGGAATTCCACCTCGACGCGCCGAACGGCAATTTCCCCTACATGCTGTCGTCCGACAATTACAACGCCGTCATCATCCCGGCGAGCTACAAGGGCGACTACGAGAAGAGCTTCGACGGCACCGGGCCGTTCAAGATCGAGAAGTATACGGCAAAGGTCGGTGCATCCTTCGTCCGCAATGAGGACTATTGGGGGCCGAAGGCATTGCCCGAGCGCACCGAATTCACCTTCTTCACCGACACGCAGCCGCAGATTCTGGCGCTGCAGGGCGGACAGGTCGACATCATCAACCAGCTGCCGGTGCTGGCCGGCGTCGCACTGCTCAACGATCCGAACATCGACATCATCAGCCTGAAGTCTTCGGCCCATCAGCAGCTGCACATGCGCTGCGACGAGGGCCCGTTGAAGGATGCGCGCGTGCGTCGTGCCATTGCACTCTGCCTCGATCGCGACAAGCTGGCCGCCGGCCTGATGAAGGGACGCTCCGCACTGGGCAATGACAGCCCGTTCGCCGCCGTCTACCCTTCGACCGATACGAGCGTGCCGCAACGCAAGCAGGATATCGCGCAAGCCAAGCAGCTCATGGAAGCAGCCGGCCTTGGCCAGGGCTTCAAGATAACGCTGACCACCGAACGCTATCTGGAAATCCCTGAATACGCCCAGCTCATCCAGAACTGGGTCAAGGAGATCGGCGTCGAGCTCGACCTCAACATCCTCGACCAGGGCGGCTATTACGGAGACGCGGTGTTCGGCAAATCGAACTGGCTGGATTCGGTGATGGGCATCACCGACTACGGCCACCGCGGCGTGCCCAACGTCTACCTAGCGGCACCGCTGAAGAGTGAAGGCACCTGGAACGCGGCGCACTTCAAGAACAAGGACTATGACGCGCTGGCGACCAGCTATATCGCCGCACTCGACCTCGAGGCGCAAAAGGCGACAGCAGGCAAGATCCAGAAGCTGCTGCTCGAGGAAACGCCGGTCATCTTTGGCTACTTCTACGACTATCTGACGGCGACGGCGAAAGGCGTGGCCGGCGTGCAGCCGACCGCGATGTCGCAGCTGTTCCTCGACAAGGCATCGAAAGCCTGAACAAACTCGTTGTTGGAGCATGATCTCCGGACAAAACGGTTCCCGTTTGTCCGAGAAAACCGGTACCCACTTTTCGGGATCATGCTCAGAAGGGAAAGCCAATCCTCTAACAGCCAGCTCCCGCATGGGGGCTGGCTCCACAAGGAGTCTTAGCCATTCTCTCCTTCCTTGCCCGGCGTGTGTCGCTGTCGCTGGTGACGCTGTTCCTGCTCAGCATCATGGTGTTTCTGGGCGGCCAGGTGCTGCCCGGCAATGTCGGGCGCGCCATATTGGGTCCGTTCGCCGACCAGCGCGCGGTTGATGCGCTCAATCACACGCTCGGCGTCGACCGCCCGCTGCTGACCCAGTACTGGGGCTGGATCTCCAACTTCGTCCAGGGCGACATGGGCACGTCATACATCTTCCGCTCGCCGGTCGCGCCCTTCGTCATCGATGCGCTGGGCAATTCGATGAAGCTTGCGGCGGTCGCCTTCGTGCTGGTGGTGCCGATCGGCATCCTCGGCGGGGTCGTTGCCGCACTCAATCTCAACCGCCCGCTCGACCGCATCATCAGCCTCGGCGGCCTGTCGGTGACGGTGCTGCCGGAGTTCGTCACCGGCATCATCCTGATTCTGATCTTCGGTGTCTGGCTGCGCTGGCTGCCGATATCGGCAGCATGGCCGCGCAATGCCGGCTTCTTCACCCAGCTCTATTACCTGATCCTCCCTTCGCTGCCGCTGTTCCTGGTGCTGTTCGGCTACATCGCCCGCATGGCGCGCTCCGGCATGATCGAAGCGCTTGATTCCGACTACACACGAACGGCCGTGCTGAAGGGCCTGCCGTGGCGGACGGTGATCTGGCGGCATGTGCTGCGCAACGCGCTGTTGCCGACCATCACCGTCATCGCAACGCAGACCGGTTATCTCATCGGCGGCCTCGTGGTCATCGAAACGCTGTTTCGCTACCAGGGCATCGGATCGCTGATCTTCACCGCCGCGCGCGGCAAGGATTTCCCGATGCTGGAATCCGGCATTCTCACCATCGGCATCGTCTATGCCGTGGCGACACTGATCGCCGACTTCCTCTATTCCATGCTCAATCCGCGCATCCGGCTGGGGTCAGATCAATGAGCGCCGTCCAAAGCACTTCCCCCGTTCCCGACGACACGCGCCGGCGCGGCCCGCTGGCCGAGGTCTTTTACTCCCTGCTGCGCTCGCGAACCTTCCTCGTTGGTCTCGCCATCGTGCTGTTCTGGGTTGCCTGCGCGCTGTTCGGCGAGCATTTCGCGCCTTACGATCCGCTCGCCGACGACATCATCAATGCGCTCGCACCACCTTCTTCCGAACACTGGTTCGGTACCGACCAGATCGGCCGTGACGTCTTCTCGCGCGTCATCGTCGGTTCGCGCGACATCCTCACCGTTGCCCCGCTGGCGACCTTGCTGGCGACGGTGGCCGGCACAGCGCTTGGCCTTATCACCGGCTATTTTCGTGGCCTCGTCGACGATGTCGTCAGCCGTATCCTCGAAGCCTTCATGGCGATCCCGGTGGTCATCGTCGCGTTGCTGGCAATCGTTGCGCTCGGCACGTCGAAGACGACGGTCATCGTCGTCATCGGCCTGAGCTTCGCGCCGATCATCGCGCGCACCGTGCGGTCCGCGGTGCTCGCCGAGCGTGAACTCGACTATGTCGCCGCCGCGCAGCTTCGACATGAAAGCGCATTGCATACGATGTTCGTCGAGATCCTGCCCAACGTCATCCCGCCGATCCTGGTCGAGACCACCGTGCGGCTCGGCTATGCCATTTTCGCGGTCGCCACGCTCTCCTTCATGGGCTTCGGCATCCAGCCGCCCTCTCCCGACTGGGGGCTCTCGATCTCCAACAATTACGGCATGATCGGCGGCGGCTTCTGGTGGACGGTGCTGTTCGACGCGCTCGCCATCGCCTCCCTGGTGATCGGCGTCAATCTGGCGGCCGACGGCGTTCACGGAGCGCTCAATGACTAAGTCCGCCAAGGCCAAAAACGCACTCGAACTCACCGATCTGTCGGTTGCCTACCGCGTCGCCGGCCGCAACCGAGCGGTGCTGCGCAACCTCAGCCTCACCATCGGCCAGGGCGAGGCTTATGGGCTGGTCGGCGAATCCGGCTGCGGCAAATCCACCGTGGCGCTCACCGTCGTGCGCTATCTGCCGCGCAACGGCTCGATCACTGGCGGCGCCATCTCGCTCGACGGCCAGGACGTCATGAAGCTGGATGCCGAAGCGCTCAGGCGGGCTCGCGCCGAAAGCGTCTCCATGGTCTACCAGGACCCCGGCAAGGCGCTGAACCCGTCGATCCGCGTCGGCCGGCAACTGACCGAGATTTTTGAACTCGGCGGCATAACGGGTCAGGCGCCCATCGACAAGGCGATCGCCATGTTGAACCGCGTGCGCATCTCCGATCCCGTCAGCGTCATGCAGCGCTATCCGCACCAGCTTTCCGGCGGCATGCAGCAGCGCGTGGCTATCGCCATGGCGCTGGCCAACGATCCCTCGATGCTGATCCTCGACGAGCCGACCACCGGCCTCGATGCGACGGTGGAAGCCGAAGTGCTCGACTTGATCGCGCAGCTCAGGCAAGAACTGTCGGCCTCGATCCTGTTCATCAGCCACAACCTCGCTGTCGTCTCCAACATGTGCGACCGGGTCGGCGTGCTCTATGCCGGCATGCTGGTCGAAGAAGGGCCGACGGAGGTCGTGTTCAACGATCCGCGCCATCCCTACACCGTAGCCTTGCTGCGCTGCCTGCCGCGCGGTGGCCAACGCAAGGATCAGGGCCGCCTCGATACCATTCCGGGCTTCCTGCCCGGCATTGGAACTGACATCAAGGGCTGCGCTTTCGCCGACCGCTGCGCGCTCGCCGATGACCGCTGCCGCAGCGAATTGCCGCCGCTCTATGATCTGGGCGGCCGGCTGTCGCGCTGCTTCCATCACGACAAGGCACAGGCGCTGCCGCGCGCGACACCGAGCGATGTGGCGGCTGCACCAAAGGCGGCAGCCGCACCAGTGCTGCGGGTCGCGGGGCTGAACAAGACCTATGCCAGCCATGGCCACGCGCTGCGCGCCGTCAAGGATGTCTCGCTCGACCTACGGCCCGGCGAAACGCTCGGGCTGGTCGGCGAGTCCGGCAGCGGCAAAACGACCTTCGCCAGGCTGCTGCTCGGCCTGGTGCCACCGGACGAGGGTGGCACCATCGAGCTGGAGGGCAAGGCGCTGGCGCCGCGGCTGGAGAACCGCAGCGACGACCAGATCAAGGCGATGCAGATCGTCTTCCAGAACCCGGACTCCGCACTCAACCGCTCACATTCGATTCGCCACCTGATCGGCCGCGCGCTGAAGCGGCTGGCGGGCCTCTCCGGTAAGGCGCTGGAGGCGCGTCTCAACGACCTCGTCCGCTCGGTGCGGCTCACCGACCGCCATCTCGCGGTCAAGCCACGCCAGCTCTCCGGTGGCCTGAAGCAGCGCGTCGCCATCGCGCGCGCCTTCGCCGGCGACCCGCGCATCGTCGTGTGCGACGAGCCGACCTCGGCGCTCGACGTCTCGGTGCAGGCGGCCATCCTCAACCTGCTCGCCGACCTGCAGTCGAAGGAAGACGTCAGCTACATCTTCATCTCGCATGATTTGGCCGTGGTGCGTTACCTCTCCGACAAGATCGCCGTGCTCTATCTCGGCCGCATCATGGAACTCGGACCGTCGGAAGACGTCTTTTCCGGTCCGCATCACCCCTATACCGAAGCGCTGCTGTCGGCCGTGCCCAAACTCGACCAGACCGAGACGGCACGCATTCGTCTCGACGGCGAAATCCCCAGCGCCACCAACCCGCCGTCGGGCTGTGTCTTCCACACGCGCTGCCCGCGCAAGATAGGCCCGATCTGCGAGCAGCAGGAGCCGCCACTCAGCGAGGCCCAGCCCGGCCATTCGATCCGCTGCCACATTCCTTACGCCGAACTGGCAAGGCTGCAGAAGGCGGTCGTGACCGAGCCGGCATAGCGCTGCCGCTCCCGTGACTTGGCAGTCAGATCTGGCCTGCCATGCTAAGGGAACGATCCCCTTCCGAAAAGCCCTGCCCTTCGGCCCAGTCCCTGGCCAGCATGCGCAGGCCGGTGAGCGCGACATCCAGAACATCCGAAGAGAGGGGGTTCGAAGGATAGGCGAGGTAGATCGGCCGCTGGAACACTGGGGCGTTGTCGATGCGCCGCATCTCGCCACGCTCGATATGACCGCTGACGGCGCTGAGCGGCAGATAGGCGGCCGCCTGCTGTGACAGCACGTGCTGCAGGCCAATAAAGACCAGTCCGGCCGATATGGCCGGCTTCACCATGCCGGCAAAGGCGCGGTCGTGCTCGATGCGGAATTCCAGCCCCCAATCCATCAGAATGTAGTTTTCGGTCCACGGCTTCGTCTGCGCGGCATGCTGGACAAGTACGACCTGATCGACGGCCAGCGTTTCGTAGACGATGCCGGGATGCGGCCGCGGCAGATAGAGGATGCAGATGTCGAGCAAGCCTTCCGCCAGTTGGTCGATCGCCAGATCCGGGAAACTGCCTTCAAGCCGCAGCGCCACATTCGGCCGCCTGGTGCGCATCCACTCGACCCATGGCGAGGTGATGCGGTCCCACAGATAGGCAGGCGCGGTTAGCCGCAGCAAAGTCTCATAGCCATCGGGAACGGCGATGTCCTGTCTCGATTGCTCCCATGTGCGGGTGATGGAAGAGGCATGCGGCAGGAACTGCCGGCCGGCCGGCGTCAGCGTGACGCCATCGCGGTCGCGCACGAAAAGCCGGCGGCCCAACTGATCTTCCAGCCCCCTGATTCGCGCGCTGACGGTGGACTGGGCGAGGTTGAGCCGACTGGCCGCGACGGTGAAGCTGCCATGGGCGGCGACTTCGAGAAAGCTGCGCAGATTTTCCGTGTCCATGCCCACCTCTTGCATCGAAAATTTCGATGACCCCTATCAAAAAATATCGCTTTCCGGCGACAGTCAACAATGAACTAGATGGCCGAGCCCCAAGGCAAGCGAGGAATCCAGCCATGCCCAAGCATTTCCGGATGATCGACAACGCTCGCAGAACGCTCACCGCAATCGAAAATTCCGCTGTTGACGAATTGCTTGCCGGCAGGATGGGCCGCCGCGATTTCCTGCGCCATGGCAGCGTGCTTGGCCTCTCCCTGCCGTTCCTGGGCAGCCTTGTCGCGGCCGCCGGCCTCGGCACGCCGCAAGCACGCGCCGAGGGCAAGCCGGGTGGCACGGTGCGCGCCGGCGTAGCGACGCCGGGCGGCGCTATCGATCCCGTCACCTACTATGACAGCGGCAGCTACCAGCTGGTTTTCCAGACCGCCGAGTTTCTCTGCGTCACCCAGCCGGACCTCACCCTGAGACCGGTGCTGGCCGAGAGCTGGGCGCCGAACGAGGACGGCAGCGTGTGGACCTTCAAGCTGCGCAAGGGTGTGAAATTCCACAATGGCGAAGACTTCAAGGCCGACGACGTCGTCGCGACCTTCGACCGGCTGGCCGATCCCAACGGCGCTTCCAACGCGCTATCGGTATTCAAAGGCCTGTTGTCGAAGGGCGGCACCCAGAAGGTCGACGACCACACTGTCGCCTTCCATCTCGACGCGCCGAATGGCAGCTTTCCCTATTCGGTGTCGATCGACAATTACAACGCCGTCATCCTGCCGGCGAGCTACAAGGGCGACTACGAAAAGACCTTTGAGGGCACCGGGCCGTTCCGGCTGGAGAGCTACACGCCGAAAGTCGGCGCGACCTTCATCCGCAACCCCGACTATTGGGGTGAGAAGGCGCTGCCCGACCGGCTCGAATTCAAGTTCTACGGCGACGTGCAGCCGCGCATCCTGGCGCTGCAGGCCGGCGAGGTCGACATTCTCGACGCGGTTCCGCTCGATGTCAGCCAGGTGGTGCTCAACAGCCCCGACATCACCGTGCTGCGTGTCGCTTCGACCGCGCACCGCCAATTGCATATGCGCTGCGACACCGGTCCCTTCACCGACAAGCGCGTGCGCCAGGCGCTGGCACTGTGCATCGATCGTTCGAAGCTGGTCGACGGCCTGTGCCGTGGCATGGCGGCGACCGGCAATGACAGCCCGTTCGCGCCGGCCTTTCCCGCCACTGACAAGACGGTGCCGCAGCGCGTCCAGGATATCGCCAAAGCAAAGCAATTGCTTGAAGCGGCAGGATTGGCGAGCGGCTTCGATATCACGCTGACGACGCTGCGCTATTCCGACATTCCGGGCTACGCGCAATTGTTCCAGAATTTCGCCAAGGAGATCGGCGCGCGCATCGCGCTCAACATCGAGGACCAGGACAAATATTACGGCAAGGCAGTGTTCGGCCAGTCGGACTGGCTGGACAGCCCGCTCGGCATCACCGACTACGCGCATCGCAGCGTGCCGAACGTGTTCCTCAAGAGCCCGCTGGTCAGCGACGGCCCGTGGAACGCGGCGCATTTCAAGAACCCGGCCTATGACGGCATGGTCACCAGCTATCTCAAGGCGCTCGATGTCGGCGCGCAGCGCAGTGCCGCCTCCGACATCCAGAAACTGCTGCTCGACGAGACGCCTGTCATCTTCAGCTATTTCCCCGATCTGTTGGTACCGGTGCGCAAGAATGTCAGCGGCCTGCCGCCGATCGCCGCCGGGCTGCTGCTCGATCGCGTGTCCCTGGGATAGGGCTGATTGGACAATTCCGCTTTTCGGGCGGTGAGACTATTTCGCGGCAAGACTGCGAAGAACGATGGGGGGCCATCGTTCGAGCCGCTCGATGCCGGAGAAACTCGCCGCCCGAAGCCCTCTTCGACTTAACGGCCCGATACAGGCTTATCTCGCTTTGCGGCAACGCTCGATGACAAAAGAAAAGAAACGGGAGACTACCATTCGCAAGCCCCATCTGCGCGGCCGTGGGCCGCATTTTCCCTTACTCGACACCATCGTGCAGTACGAATTCGAGCCGGGCTATATAGCCTTCACCATGCCCACGCAGAAGCGCCTGCGTGTGCAGGTGGGGTCAATGACCGTCGCCGATACGACCAACGCCTTGGTGTTCTACGAATCCGATCACCTGCCGGTCTACTACTTCCCGATCGGCGACGTTCGCGAGGAGTTCCTGCTGCCGAGCAAGACGACGACAGAGGACCCCTTCAAGGGCATAGCCACCCACTATTCGCTCAACACCGGCATCACGCTGGTCGAGGACGCGGCCTGGCGCTACCTCGATCCGGTCAAGGGCTGTCCGCCGATATCGGACTACATGTCGTTCACCTGGAGCAAGATGGGCCACTGGTTCGAGGAGGACGAAGAAATCTTCGTCCACGCCCGCGATCCGTTCCGCCGGGTCGACTGCCTGCCGTCCTCGCGGCGCGTGCAGGTCATCCTCGACGGCGAACAGGTCGCTGATTCACGCCGCGGCGTGTTTCTGTTCGAGACCGGCCATCCGGTGCGCCACTATCTGCCGATCGCCGACACGCGGCTCGATATGTTTGCGCCCAGCCGCTACATCTCGCGCTGTCCCTACAAGGGCATCTCCAACTATTATCACGTGACGACCAAGGCCAAGCGCCACGAGAACCTCGTCTGGTATTATCCCGAGCCGGTGCACGAGGCGGAGCGCATCAAGGGGCTGGTCTGCTTCCACCACGAACTGGTCGACAAGATCCTGGTCGATGGCGTCGAAATCCCGAAGGAAGCCACGGCCGCGTCGAGCGGTTATTTCTGAGCATCGAAGCCGCTTGCGTGCGGGCGCTTGATCGAAGCACGGCTCAGCGCATACGCTCCCTGAGACAGGGAGGGCTATCGATGGATCTTTTCAAGCTGGACGGCGATGTCGCGCTGGTTACTGGCGCCGGTAGCGGCATCGGCCAGGCGATCGCGATCGGACTGGCCGAGGCAGGCGCCGAAGTCGCCTGTTTTGGCCATGCATCAAAAGGTGGGCTGGACGAAACGGCCCACCGGATCACGGCGCTCGGCCGCAAGGCGCTGGTGCTGACAGGCACGGTGACGTCGCAGAGTGATCTCGCGGCGGCGATCGATCGCATCGAGGCCGAACTCGGCGCGCTGACCGTCGCCGTCAACAATGCCGGCATTGCCGGCTCTGAACCTGCCGAGACGATGCCGCTGGAGACCTGGCAGAGGGTGCATGAGGTCAATGTCGCCGGCGTCTTCCTGTCCTGTCAGGCCGAAGCGCGCAAGATGCTGGCGCGACGCAAGGGCTCGATCATCAACATCGCCTCGATGTCAGGCACCATCGTCAACCGGGGGCTGACGCAAGCGCACTACAATTCCTCGAAAGCCGCCGTCATCCACATGTCGAAGAGCCTCGCCATGGAGTGGGCCGACCGCGGACTGCGCGTCAATGTCATCAGCCCGGGTTACACGCTGACGCCGATGAACAAACGGCCTGAGGTGGCGGAAGAAGTGAAGATCTTCAAGCGCGACACGCCGATGGGACGCATGGCGGCGCCGGAGGAGATGGTCGGACCGACGGTGTTCCTTGCCAGTCGCGCCGCAAGCTTCGTCACCGGCCTCGACCTGATTGTCGATGGCGGCTACGTCTGCTGGTAAGGGTTCGACTTCGCCTGCAGTCTGAATTTATACGCCTCGCGAGGTGTTAGTCGTTGCGCGACATGAACCTTGGTATATATAATTTCATCCTATGAAACGGCCTTGGCGAGATGGGGCTTGCCGGGTCGACAGCCGAGAACATGGGACCTTGATGGCTCGCACCTTGCAGGGCGCCGCAAGACTGGCAATCGATCCGCAGATGACCGCTCCCGCAGCGATCCGTCGGCAGTCATGACGCCGACACTCGAGTCCTGTTCCATCATCACCGAGATTGAGCACCATCTTGCCTGCGCTGGCCAAAGCCGGGGCAACAATTTGGCGCCGACGGCCTTGCGCAAAGACCAGCCTTTCCAACACAATCAAGAAAAGCCGCAAGAAGGGAACGAACGATAATTTTCACAGCTTGAAGGAGAACAAGCATGTCACTTCGCAGTGTGATTTCGAACTTAACAATGGGAGCCTTCGCACTCGCCGCGGCGAGTGCACTGACACCTTCCGCCCAAGCCGCCGCACCCGAATCCAATGACCCGATCAAGATCGCGCTGTTCGACTGGACCAGCGTCAATCTCAACGCCAAGATCCTCGGCGGTATCCTCGAAAAGCTCGGCTACACCGTCGAATATCCGACAGCCGACTACCTCTCCAGCCTGACCACAGGCCTCACCAACGGCGATCTCGATGTCGGCCTGGAATTCTGGGACACGACCGCCGGCGAGGCCATGAAAGCCTCCGATGCCACCGGCCAAACCGAGCGGCTGGGCAAGCTTGGACCGAAGGCCAAGGAAGAATGGTGGTTTCCCGAATACATGAAGGAGAAATGCCCCGGCCTGCCCAATTGGGAAGCGCTGAAGGATCCGAAATGCGCCGAAGCCTTCTCGACGGCGGAGACCGCGCCGAAGGGGCGCTATCTCGGCGGCCCGGTGACATGGGAAGGCTTTGACGACGAACGCGTCGAGGCACTGAAACTGCCCTTCACCGTCATCCATGCAGGCACCGACGCGGCGATGTTCGCCGAACTGGACTCGGCCTATCAGCGCAAGGCGCCGATCATGCTGTGGATCTATTCGCCGCATTGGGCGCCGGCCAAGTACAAGGGCGAGTGGGTTGAATTCCCCGAATACACGCCCGAGTGCTACAACGACCCGAAATGGGGCGTGAACCCCGACGCCAAATATGACTGCGGCAAGCCGCATGGCGAGATCTGGAAGTACTCCTGGTCCGGCATGAAGGACAAATGGCCGGTCGCCTACAAGGTGGCAAAGGCCTACACGATCGACACCGACGAGCTCAACAAGATGAGCGGCGAGATCGATCTCGGCGGCAAGACGCCGGAAGACGTCGCCGCGGCCTGGATCGCCGCTCATGAGAAAGACTGGAAAGCCTGGGCGCAGTGATCGTTCCGACTGGAAAAATGAGACCCGGCTGCCTGATCAGCCGGGCCTCACTTCTTGATGTTCCAGAAGGACGTTTGAATGTCGGACAAGACTGAACAGGAGCCAATCGTGGCGGGCACGCCAAAAGATGTCCGTCCGATAAAGCTTGCCTGCCGCAATGTCTGGAAGCTGTTCGGATCGAATGCGACCAGTTTCATCCGCGAACGCGACGGCAAGGCCAGCATGGCCGATGTCACCGCTGCCGGGCTGGTCGGCGCGGTGCGCGCCGTCGACCTCGAAATCCGCCAGGGCGAGATCTTCATCATCATGGGCCTGTCGGGCTCCGGCAAGTCGACGCTGGTGCGCTGCATGTCGCGGCTGGTCGAGCCGACCCACGGCAAGGTCGAATTCGAGGGCAAGGACCTGCTGAAGATCTCGGATGCAGCACTCATCGAATTGCGGCGACACCGGATGGGCATGGTGTTCCAGAACTTTGCCCTGCTGCCGCATCTCAACGTGCTGGAAAACATCGCCTTTCCGCTCAGCATCCAGGGGCAGGACCGGGCGACACGCGAAGCAAGGGCGCGCGAGGTCATCGAGCTTGTCGGCTTAAGGGGTCGCGAGCATTTCTATCCGCGCGAGCTGTCCGGCGGCCAGCAGCAGCGTGTCGGCATCGCCCGCAGCCTGGCGACAAAACCGGAAATCTGGTTCCTCGACGAGCCGTTCTCGGCGCTCGATCCGCTGATCCGCCGCGAAATGCAGGACGAGCTGATGCGGCTGCAGACCATGCTGCACAAGACCATCGTCTTCATCACCCATGATTTCGACGAGGCCATACGACTGGCCGACCGCATCGCCATCATGAAGGATGGCGAGGTCATCCAGGTCGGCACGCCGGAAGAGCTGGTGGTCAATCCGGCCACCAATTATGTCGCCGAGTTCACCCGCGACGTCGACCGCGCCAAGGTGATTTCGGCACGCAGCCTGATGCGCGCCTGCGACGGCTCGGAGCATGGCGGCACCATTGCCCCAGATGCCAAGATCGCCAGCTTCTCGGCCGGTATCGTAGCCGCCAACAAGCCGTTCGCGGTGATCAACGGCACTGGCAAGCCCATCGGCGAAGTGACGCCGCAAGCGGTAATCGATCTGCTGGCCGGCATTGATCGTTCAAGGGCCGGCGCATGACGGTGACCGCGAGCGCCAGCGAGACGCGGTCGCGGCCGGTTCAGGTCTGGCTGCTGGTCTGGGCGGCAGCGCTTGCCGCCGTGCTTGTCGTTTTCCTGCTGCAGGACAGGTTGCCCTGGGCCGTCAACTACCCGGCAAGTGCCGTCGTGCCTGTCGCCGACTGGGTCAGCGCGCTGATGCGCTGGATCAAGTCCAACTTGTCGTGGCTGACCCGCTCGATCACCGCGGTGCTCGGCGTGCCACTCGATTTCGCGCTCAATCTGCTGGCCAAGAATTTCAAGATCGGTCACGGCGCTGATGCCTATGTCCTGCCGCGCCTGTCCTGGGTCGGCGTCTGCGCTGCCGCCTTCCTCGCCGGACATGCCGTTGGCGGCAGAAAACTCAGCCTGCTGGTTGGTGGCTGCTTCCTCTACATCGCGCTGTTCGGCCAATGGACCAGTGCCATGCTGACACTCGGGCTGATCTCCATCGCTGTGCCGTTCTGCATCGTCACCGGGCTGTTCGCCGGTATCTGGGCGTGGCGCAAGCCATGGGCCGAAAGGCTCATTGTCTCCCCTGCCCTTGACCTGATGCAGACGATCCCGACCTTCGCCTACCTGATCCCGATGCTGCTGCTGTTCGGCAACAGCCCGGTCTCGGCGATGATCGCGACCGCCATCTTTGCCACCCCGCCGATGGTGCGGGCGACGATGCTGGGCCTGTCGCGGGTGCCGTCAGAGATCGACGATTTCAGCGAGATGGCCGGCTGCACGGCGCGGCAGAAACTGTGGCGAGTGCTGCTGCCGTCGGCGCGGCCGACGCTGATGATCGGCGTCAACCAGGTGATCATGCTGGCGCTGAACATGGTCATCATCGCCTCGATGATCGGCGCCGGTGGTCTCGGCTACGACGTGCTTCTCGCACTGCGCGCGCTGAAGGTCGGCGAGGCGATGGAAGCGGGCCTTGCCATCGTGGCGCTCGCGATCGCACTCGACCGGCTGAGCCAGGCCATCGCGCACAAGCAGGCAAAGGGCCATGTCCATCAGGAGATGAGCCCGAGCCTCTGGCGGCGCCACCCTAACCTGACGCTGGCCATCGCCATCCTTGTCGTGACAACGCTGCTCGGCCTGTTCGTTCCCGCCTTCGCGGCGGTGCCGAAAGCGATCACCTTCACCACGGCCCCGCTGTGGAAGGCGGCGGTGAACTGGGTGACGATCAATTTCTTCGACACGATCGAAGCGTTTCGCGTGGCGCTCATCCTGAACCTGCTGAACCCGCTGCGCGCCTTCTGCGAAGGGTTTCCGTGGCTGGGTGCGGTGTTCCTGCTCGGCCTTGCCGGCTATCAGCTCAGCGGCTTCCGCCTGGCCGTATTGGTCGCAGCACTGACCGCCTTCTGCGCCGTCACAGGGCTGTGGGAAAAGACCATGGCGACCGTCTATCTCTGCGGCATCTCGGCCTTCATCGCCTGCCTGATCGGCATCCCCATCGGCCTGATGGCGTCGCGCAGCGACCGCTTCGAGAAGATCGTCACACCGGTCATCGACACGCTGCAGGTGTTGCCGTCCTTCTGCTTCATCATTCCGGTGGTGATGCTGTTCAGGGTCGGCGACGTCACCGCGATGATCGCAACGATAGCCTTCGCCGTGGTGCCGGCGATCCGTTACACCAATCATGGCATCAGGCAGGTGCCGCCGGCGCTGATCGAAGCGGCCAAGGTTTCGGGCTGCACGCCGCGCCAGACCTTCTTTCGCGTGCAATTGCCGCTGGCGCTGCCGGAGATCATGCTGGGCGTCAACCAGACGATCCTGATGGCGCTGGCGATGATCATCATCTGCGCCATGGTCGGCACCCGCGATCTCGGCCAGGAAGTGTTCATCGCGCTGTCCAAGGCCGATTCCGGCCGCGGCATCGTCGCGGGTCTCGCCATCGCCTTCATCGGCATCGTCGCCGACCGGCTGTTCAGCGCCTGGACTGCAAAGGCCAGGGCAAGGCTGGGGTAGCCGAGGCGCGCCGCCCTACTCCGCCGCCACGCCCTTCACCTCGAGATAGCTCTCCATCGAATCGTCCAGCGCCTGCAGCCATGGCGTGTGGTGCAGCGGCGCCATGGTGCCGGTCATCAGCGAGCGATAGGCGTGGTCGCGGAAGCTCATGATGTCTTCGCCCTTGTGGTGCTCCCACTCCATGAAGGTCTGGTTGACCGCCTCGACGTCGAAGCCGGGATAGTCGGTCTGGTCCATCAATTCCTTGGTGTAGTCGCCCTGGAACCAGATCATCTGCTCTGCGTCTTCGAGCGTTTCCTCGCGCGCGCGCCACTTCGCGCCATGCTCCGCCATCGCCTCGGCCGACGGCAATTTGATGCGGCCCATGATGACGTCGCGGGCGAACCAGGCCTGCGCGTCGAACATGTTGAAGGTGTAGAACTGGTCCTGCATGCCGATATAGGAGAGCTGCGGGTTCTTTTCCCAGACGACGCCTTCATAGAGGTCAAGCGGCCACATGCGGTTGGCGGTCTTGAGCTTGAGGTCGTCGGTGAGGAAGGGGAAGGAATGCAGATAGCCGGTGCACAGGATGATGGCGTCGACATCCTTGGTGGTGCCATCCTTGAAATGCGCGGTCTTGCCGACAACCTTCTGCAGCAGCGGCACCTCTTTCCAATTGTCAGGCCATTTGAAGCCCATCGGCTTCGAGCGGTAGCTGGAGGTGATCGATTTGGCGCCGTATTTGTAGCATTGCGAGCCGATGTCCTCGGCCGAATAGGAGCGGCCGATGATCAGGATATCCTTGCCCTTGAATTCCATCGCGTCGCGGAAATCATGGCTGTGCAGGATGCGGCCGTTAAAGGTCGAAAAACCCTCGAAATAGGGTACGTTGGGCACAGAGAAATGGCCGGAGGCGACGACGACATTGTCGAACTCTTCCGAATAGGTGACGTCATTGGTGCGGTCATGCGCGGTGACTGTGAACTTCTTCGTCTCGTCCGAAAACGTCACCATGCGCACCGGGCTGTTGAAGCGCACCCATTTTCGCAGGCCGGATTTTTCGACGCGGCCCTTGATGTAGTCCCACAGCACGGCGCGCGGCGGGTAGGAGCCGATCGGCCGGCCGAAATGCTCCTCGAAGGTGTAGTCGGCGAATTCCAGGCACTCCTTCGGTCCGTTCGACCAGAGGTAGCGGTACATTGAGCCGTGCACCGGGTCGCCATGCTCGTCGAGGCCGGTGCGCCAGGTGTAGTTCCACAGGCCGCCCCAGTCCGACTGTTTTTCGAAGCAGACGATCTCTGGAATGTCGGCGCCCTTGTCAGCCGCCGACTTAAAGGCCCTGAGCTGTGCCAGGCCGGACGGGCCGGCTCCGATGACGGCAACGCGACTTTTCATGGCAGGCCTCCCGATCTGAATTGCTCTTACGAAACAAATTTCACTCACAGGGACAGTAATTCGCCCTTTCGTACTGTCAACAGTCCGGTGCTGAAACTGGGTTCCGCCGCGGTGGATTTCCTGCGAAAAAACAGACGCGGCCAAACGCCGGATCGTGCGCATGCGCTTTCAGGCGACTTGCCGTCGCAGTTGCGCTGCTGTATCGGCACCTGACATGTTCACCTAGAGTGAAATAAATCCGCAGAGTGCCGGGGGCGACATGGCGAAGACAGTTTCCGATACCAAGGCTGGTCCTGCGGCCGCGAAAGCCAAACCGCTGCCAAAGGTCTCGGCCGACGGGAAAACCATCCGCGCGCCGCTGACGCAGAACCCGCATGCCATTCGCGACACCCGCGAGAAAGTGCTGGAGGTCGCGATCGGCCGCGAGGTGCGCGCCTTCCGCAAGAAGCTCGGCATCACTGTCGCTGATCTCGCGGTCGCCACCGACATCTCGCTGGGCATGCTGTCGAAGATCGAGAACGGCATCACCTCGCCCTCCCTGACCACCTTGCAGGCGCTGTCGCGGGCGCTCGGCGTTCCGGTCACTGCCTTTTTCCGCCGCTTCGAGGAAGAGCGCAGCGCCGTCTTCGTCAAGGCCGGCCAAGGGCTCGATGTTGAGCGCCGGGGCACCCGTGCCGGCCACCAGTACAATCTGCTCGGCCATATCGGCTCGAACACCAGCGGCGTCGTCGTCGAACCCTATCTGATCACGCTGACAGAGGATTCCGACGTGTTCCCGACCTTCCAGCATGAGGGCATGGAGTTCCTCTACATGCTCGAAGGCGAAGTCGTTTACCGGCACGGCAGCAACCTCTACCCGATGAAGCCCGGCGACAGCCTGTTCTTCGACGCCGACGCGCCGCACGGGCCGGAGCAACTGACGAAGCTGCCGATGCGCTATCTGTCGATCATCTGCTATCCGCAGAGCGCGGGCTAAGCGGGACGCAAGCAGCCCCCTCAACCGGATTGCCAACCGAATTGCGAAGGGCAATTCGGGGCAATCCGACCTCTCCCCGAGGGGAGAGGAGGCTGGCGCCAGCGTTGGCGATCTCTTCTCCCCTCAGGGAGAAGGTGGCCGCATAGCGGCCGGATGAGGGGGCCTTGCTCAATCCGGCCCAAACCCCGAACTGGTCGCACTGCCGTCGTCGTGCTTCGACAGCCATTCGACCAGCGCCGGGCGATAGCGCGTCAGGCCCTTGTAGTTGGCGAGTTCGTCGGGCAGGTCGCGGATGACGCGGTGCAGGCGCCGTGCCCATTTCGGCTGCGTCACCAATTCGTCCATCTTGATCAGATAGCAGCGGATCGGGAAGACGATGCCGTTCGAGCGCGGCAGGCGCCAGAAGCTCTGCAGTTCGACCCGCAGATGCACCTTGTCGCCGACATTCTCCGGCGTCACCGTCGCCCGGTCCGGTCCCCATTTGTGGTAATTTTCCGGGCTGGTGTCGAGGCGTGGATTGATCGTCATCGTCCAATTCAGGCGCCGCGCCGGCTTGCCCTGCTGGATGTTGGTGAGGAACTTCAGCGCCCTGACGAAAATCCCCTTCTCATGCGCCAGCGGCACCGGCGCGTGCCATTCGAAGAAGTTCATGCCGATGTCGAAATCGAGCGACCAGTCGGCCTGGGTGGTGACCATTCCGGCATCCATCCATAAATTTCCGTCGCGCTGGTCGAGGATGCAGAAATCGCCCTGACTCTGCCGGGTGATGTATTCCATCGGCCCGTAGGGCAGCGTCGAGGTGTCGCCGAAGGTGAAGGTGTCGTCGATGCCGAGCGGCCGGTTGATCCAGCGCCAGCGGTCGCCGTCGCGGGTCAGCGTGAAATGCTCGGGATAGCCCAGTGCCTGCTGCTCCATCAAAAGCTCGAGCAGGTCCCAGCCGGCCAGCGTCATGTGCGGCAGCGACTGGCAACGCAACGGATCCTCGGCCAGCACCAGCGCCCGGTCCTGCATCTCGGCGACATAGTGCTCGTCGACGTCGATCAGGTTTTCCAGCACGCTGCCCTTCGGCCCGACGACATGCGGCTCGATGTTGACCGCATACATGTAGGCGTCTTCGTGGAACGGAAACGGGAACCGCCTGATGTGCTCAGGGCTGTTCTTGAAGGTGAAGTCGTCGCGGAACGTTTCCTTGCGAAAGGTGATTCCCAAGCTCGCCTCCTATCTTTCCAACACCAGCGACCGACCCTCGAAGCGCGATACGCACGGCATGATCTTCTTGCCCGAACGGTGCTCTTCCTCGCTTAGCCAGTGGTCGTTGTGGATGAACTTGCCGTCCGAAGAGATGACGTTGGTTTCGCACTGGCCGCAGACGCCGCCGCGGCAGAGATAGGGCGGATCGACGCCGGCCGCCTCGATCGCCTCGAGCAGGCTCTGCTGTTCATCGACGCGGATCGTCTTGCCGCTTACGGCAAGCGTCACGTCGAACGGCAGCCCGGGCTGGGGTGCCGCGAAATGCTCGAAATGCACGGTCTCCGATGGCCAGCCGAAGCTTGCCGCGCGGTCACGCACCCAGTTGATCATCCCCGCCGGACCGCAGACATAGAGATGCGTACCGAGCGGCTGCGTCGACAGCAACCGGTCGAGTTCGATGCGCTCGTCAAGGTCGTCATGATAGAGCCTGACCCGGCGGTCGTAGCGCTCGCGCAGCACATCGGCGTAGGTGCCGAGCGATGCGGTGCGGCAGGTGTAGTGCAGTTCGAAATTGCCGCCTTCCGCCGCCAGTTGCGCGGTCTGCGCCATGAATGGCGTGATGCCGATGCCGCCGGCCAGCATCAGATGCTTTTTGGCGCGCAGGTCGAGCGAGAACAGATTGACCGGATAGCTGACCACCATCTCCATGCCGGGCCGGACATTCCGGTGCATGAACAGCGAGCCGCCACGGCCGACATCGTCGCGGCGCACGGAGATCGTGTACTCGCGCGTGTCGAGCGGCGAGCCCATCAACGAATAGGGATTGAGCCTGGTCCGCTCGCCATCGCGCATCTCGACCACGACATGAGCACCGCCGGAAAAGGTCGGCAAAAGCTCGCCGTCGCGCCGGCGGAAATGGAAGCGGGTGACCAGATCGTTGACCGGGACGACATCGCTGACCACGACATCGAGTTTTGTTGTTCCGGTGCTCATCGAAAAATCTCCTCCATCGGAGGAATCTCTGAGCGATCTTCCGCATTGATGCAGACGCCCTGGAAGGCGGCGATGCGCCTGGAATAGTGATCGCGCACCAGAAGCAGCAGGCCGCAATGCGCGCAGGTCGCCGGCTGCGTGGTCACATTCTCGGTGATGCCCTTGCAGTGCACGCACTGCATGCGCCGCGCCAGCGAGCCGCGGTGCTCGGTCTGGATCGAGGTGTGGTCGATGCCGGCCTCGAGCGCTACCTGCATCGCCTGGCCGATCAGGCCTTCGGTCCCCGAGAGGTAAAGGCGCAGGCCCATATGCGCATTGGCGAGTGTCTGCCTGAGCCGTGGCAGCAGGCTGGCGAAGGACGGCGCCTGATGAAACTGTGCCGGTTTCAGCGCGTCGAGCGCGGCGATGTGGTTGCCGTCAGGCCCAGGAATGAAGACGATTTCGGCGTCGTCGAAAAACCCGGGCGGCGCCCTCTCGGCCATCTCCGCTATCGCCAGCGCCCCTTCCGCATCCGCGATGAAAAGATGATGCTTGCCGGGCTGCGGAGACAAGGTTCCGTAAACGGGTCGGCTGATGATACTTTTGGCTGCCATTTAAGTCTTCGTGCCTCGAACCCCTCGCCGTTGACTATGCCTCAACCTTTCGCCGTGCGCTTGGTCTTCTTGGGATCGTCGAATGGCAATGGCTGGGCGGTGGCCTTGATGGCACCGCTCTTGTTGCGGATTTCGAGCTTGGTATCCTTGACCGCGCAGTCGACGTCGAGGCGGGCGATGCCCATCGATTTCTTGACCAGCGGCGAATACATGGCGCAAGTCACCACGCCGACCTTCTTGCCGTCGCGATAGATCGGCGCGCCTTCATCGGCCGGCTCCTTGCCGTCGAGCAGAACGCCATAGATCTTGAAGCGTTCCTTGCCTTTCAGGCGGTAATGCTCCTCGGCGCCGCGGAAGCCGGTCTTGCCAGGACTGACGGTGAAATCGAGGCCGAGTTCCCACAGCGTGTCGCCGGGGCCTTCATTGTCGAACGGATATTTTTGGGAATTGTCGTAGGGATAGAAGAGCAGATAACTTTCGACGCGCAGCATGTCGAGCGTGGTAAAGCGGCATGGAATGATGCCGGCGCTCTTGCCCTCGTCGAGGATCCTGTCCCAGATCGTGCCGGCATCCTGGCCGCGGCAGAAGATCTCGTAGCCGCGCTCGCCGGTATAGCCGGTGCGCGAGATCATCACCGGAAGGCCGAACAGCTGCGTCTGCATGTGATGGAAATAGTTGAGGTCGCGGATACCCGGCACGTGCTTGGCCAGATAGTCGACTGATGTCGGACCCTGCAGTGACAAATCGTGCAGATTGTCGTCGAAGCGCAGCGAGACGTCGCGTCCTACCGAAGCACGCTGCAACTCCTCATGGCCGGTGCCCGAACCGTGCACGACCATCCATGCATTCGGTCCAGTTCGGTAGAGGATGCAATCGTCGGTGAATTTTCCCGCCTCGTTCAGCATGCAGGCATAGGCCGACTTGCCTGGGTAGATCTTTTCGACATCGCGGGTCGTCGCCAGGTCGATCAGGTGTGAAGCATGCGGCCCGGTGATGTGGACCTTCTTGAGGCCGGAGACATCCATCAGACCGGCCTTGGTGCGGATGGCGATGTACTCCTCGTCGGCATCCTTGTCGTAGGTCCAGGCGGTTCCCATCCCGCTCCAGTCTTCGAGCTTCGAACCGAGCGCGCGATGGCGATCCGCCAGGGTCGAAAATCTCCAGGATGCCGTCATCCGCTCGTCCTCCGTTTCGAAAAATCTCTGCTGTTCCCTGCCCCCTGCGCAGCGGCGGGAGCTTTGGCCGAATATTGACCGCAAACCTCCGGGCGCCGCAATACCCATAAGCAATTAATTTCATTGTCAGGCAAAATCCGCCGCGCGAAGCAAACAGTTAACTCAACGTAAATCGCGCTTGACAATTGCGGAATTCGGACTGAACTTATGAAAAAAATTTCACTCTCTTGAAAGAGGGCAACGCGAAACCAATTCGGGGTCTGGCGTTGGAAAAAGGGGAAAACCGATGTCAGACATGCAGCAGCGCATCGAAGCGCTGTACCGTTCCGACGTGCGCGGATCTGCGCTCCTGATCGTCTGCCTGTGGGCGACGATCCTCTTCGTCCTCCTCATGACGTGGCCCTACATCCCGCATGGCGGCATCAAGGCCGTGGTCGCGATCGCCGCCGCCGCCGTGCTGATCTTTAACACGGCCGCGATCCTGGCGATGGTCAAGCACTACAAGGAAGACAAGGATTTCATCTACGGGCTCGATATCAAGAACGCCGACGCGTTCCGCAACCGCAAGTCCTGAGGGGTAGAAGAGATGTCCCGTTACACGCCACCGGAGCAAAGCAAGGCCGGGCAAGTTTTCGACATCGCCGTCGTCGTGGTGGCCATTTTCGTGGCGCTGTGGCTGCCGCTCAAGCTGGGCCTTGCCGGCGCGGCGAAATCCATCGATGCGCTCGACGCCAAGACGTGGGAAGCGCTTGGCCAGAACCCGACCATGGCCTCGATCTGGGAAAAGCTCGGCTACACGCCCGAGACCGCGCACGACATCATCCAGAACCGCTTCCACTATGTCATCGACTGGCCGACGCTGATCATCATGGCCGCGGTGCTGGTCGGCTATTTCGTCTTCCTGTTTCGCGCATCCGACCGCGAATATCGCGACGTCATCAACGAAAAATTCGACGACAAATAATCGAGGGACGCAACATGTGGACGGTACTCTCCTATGCATGCTGGGGCATCTCGATCGTACTTGCCCTTTGGATGCTCTACGACTGGTTCAAGGTCGACACGACCTTCTCCGAGGAGGTGCTGACCTCATCGCGCGAAGGCGAGCTTGAAGCCGTTTCCGAAAAACACCGGATCTGAGTGGGGATTGAACAATGACGATCACACTTGAACCGGCAATTCACGGGGACAGGGTTTCACTGCTCCGCGTGCTTGGCCCCGCCCATGTCTGGGCACTCGGCGTCGGCATCGTTCTGGTCGGCGAATTCACCGGCTGGAATTTTGCCGCCGACAAGGGCGGCGCGCTGGCAGCACTGATCGTCTGCTGGGTCGTCGGATTGCTCTACACCTCGGTCGCGATGATCGATTCCGAGGTCACATCGACCGTCGCCGCCGCCGGCGGTCAATATGCGCAGGCCAAGCACATCGTCGGACCGCTGATGGCGTTCAATGTCGCGCTGTTCCTGGTCTTTGCCTACACCATGCTCGAAGTGTCCGACGCCATCCTGCTCGGCGATACCATCGTCGCCAAGGCGGGGGTCGAAGGCCTCACCCACAATTCCTTCATCGCAGCGACCATCGTCGTACTGGCGTGGCTGAACTATCGCGGCGTGCTGATGACGCTCAACGTCAACTTCGTCATCACCGCAATCGCCTATATCTCGATCGTCATCCTGTTCTTTTCGGTCAGCCCGTGGACGCAAGGCGCGGTGCTGAAGCTCAACGAACTGGTCACTCCCGGCAATGCCCTGCCGTATGGCTGGATCGGCGTCATCGCCGCCTTCCAGTTCGGCATCTGGTACTATCTCGGCATCGAGGGCACCACGCAGGCCGCCGAGGAAGTGCGCTCGCCCGCCCGCTCGCTGCCTTATGGCACCATGGCCGGCATGATCACGCTTTTGATCGCCGCCGCCATGACCTGGTATGTCTGCGCCTCGATGATGCCATGGGAATATCTGGGCATCACCTATTATCCACTATGGGACGCGGGCAAGCTGACCGGCAGTCCACTGCTCGAGAACCTGTTGTTTGTCGCCACGCTGCTTGCCGCGATGGCCTCCGCCAATGGCTGCATCAACGATGCAGCGCGCGCCTGGTTCTCGCTCGGCCGTGACCGCTATCTGCCGACCTGGTTCTCGGCCGTGCATCCGAAATATCGCACGCCCTATCGCTCGATCCTGTTCCTGCTGCCGATCGCGCTGGCCTTCGCCTTCATCGCCGACCTCAACCAGGCGATCACCTTCTCGATCCTGTCAGGCGTGCTGCAATACACCTTCATGAGCATCAACATCATCATGTTCCGCAAGAAGTGGCCACTCGGCTCGATCCGCCGCGGCTATACGCACCCCTTCCATCCGATCCCAGCCATCGTGCTGTTTTGCCTGTGCGTGGTGACCTTCTTCGCCATCTTCCTCGGCTTCGGCTCGCAGCTGATCGCGATGGTCGCCTTCTACTTCCTGATCTCGCTGTGGTTCCATTTCTATCGCTACAAATTCGTGCGGCGCGGCGATCAGTTCACCATGCCGTGGCCAAAGCCGCAGGGTTATTGATGGGAGTAGGCCCGTCCGGATCCTGGGCGGGCCTGGCATGAGAAAATGTCCGAGGTGACATCAGCACTGCTTGCCGGGGCCATTGTCCTGGCTGTCGTCCTCCACCTTGCCTGGCAGGCGCGTGCCAGCCGCAGCAGGGCGTCGACGGCGCTCGCCGTCGAGCAGGACCGCATCCGCACAGTCATCGCCGACGCAGCCAATGTTTCGGACGGCACCGTCGGCGTCATCACCTGGGAAGGATCGTGGAACAGCAAACGTGTCCAGGTGCGCACCATCGTCGATACGCTGGCGACGCGGAAACTGCCTGCGCGCTGGCTCAGTGTTTCGATCACCGAAGAGGTCGCGGTGCCAGCTACGTTCGACATGATGATGCGGCCGGGCTCGCCGACGACCTTCTCCAATTTCGATCATCTTGAGCACACACTGCCCAAGGCTCCCGGATTTCCTGCCGAGGCGGTGCTGCGCACCGACCGCAGGGCGGCGCGCTTCCCACAAGGCCTCATCGCCAGCCATATCGAGATCTTTGCCGAAGGGCGCGCCAAGGAACTGCTGATCACGCCCAAGGGTATACGCATCGTCTGGCTGCTGGCGGAGGCCGAACGGGCACGCTATGGCGTTTTCCGGCAGGCCGAATTTAGCGGCGCCACACTCGATCCCGCACTGATCGAAAGATTGCTGGTGTCGGTGTCGGCGCTTCGCGACGCCATCAACAAAAGCGAACGGCAGGCCGCATGACCAGTTCCATCACTGCGCCCACCAACCCCTATCTGGTTCTCGGCGCCGCAATCGTGCTGCCGGCAAGCGGGCACGTCATTCTGGGCGTGCCCGTGCGCGGCCTTCAGTTCCTCTTCTTCATGGTGATCCTGGCATGGGTCACCGCCAAGATCGCGCCGCCAGACGCCAGCTTTGTCGGTCGTCATGCCGGCGGCTTTCTAATCTATGCCTTGTCGATCCTCGACGCCTACAAGATCGCCCGCATCCGCACCGCCAAATGGGTTCACAGTGCCCGGCGAGACGGCGACAATGCACAGAGCGGCATTGGGCCGCATACGTAACTAGAGGAAAATTTTTTTCATATGATTGAATTTATGGGACTCATTCGATACATCATCTCTTAGCTACAAACGATCTCTTAGCTACAAACCACCGGGAGGCTGACATGTGTGGAATTGTCGGACTGTTTTTGAAGGACAAGGCGCTGGAACCCCAGCTTGGTGCGATGCTGTCGCAGATGCTGATCTCGCTCAGCGATCGCGGTCCGGACAGCGCCGGCATCGCCATCTACGGCGCGCCTTCCAAAAATGAGGCCAAGATCACCATCCAGTCGGCCAAGCCCGACCGCGATTTCCGCGGTCTCGAGGCGGAGCTCGCCAAGGCCATCGGCACGCCGGTGACGATCGCGGTGAAGTCGACCCATGCCGTCGTCAGGACCACGCCCGCCAAGATCGATGAAGCGCGCGAAACCATCCTGGCGCTGCGCCCCGACATCCGCATCATGGGCGCCGGCGACGTTGTCGAGATCTACAAGGAAGTCGGCCTGCCCGAGGCTGTCGTCGATCGCTTCGATGTCCGTGGGATGACCGGCACGCATGGCATCGGCCATACCCGCATGGCAACGGAATCGGCGGTCACGACGATGGGTGCACATCCGTTCTCGACCGGCGCCGACCAGTGTCTCGTGCACAATGGCTCGCTGTCGAACCACAACAATGTCCGCCGCGAGCTGATCCGCGAAGGCATGAAATTCGAGACCGAAAACGACACCGAGGTCGCGGCCGCCTATCTCTCCTCGCAGATGGCGCACGGCAAGAATCTCGGCGAGGCGCTGGAAGGCACGCTCTCCGATCTCGACGGCTTCTTCACCTTCGTCGTCGGCACCAAGAACGGCTTCGGCGTGGTGCGCGATCCGATCGCCTGCAAGCCCGCCGTGATGGCCGAAACCGACCAGTATGTCGCCTTCGGCTCGGAATATCGCGCGCTGACCAAACTGCCCGGCATAGACAATGCGAGGGTCTGGGAACCCGAGCCCGCAACCGTCTATTTCTGGGAGCATTGAGTTCATGCCGGCAACCACGCTTTCAAAGACTGCGGCGCACGACCCTCGGGTCTTCGATCTCGACCAACTGTCGCTGCGCGAACTCAACCAGGCGCTTCACAATCTGGCTCCCGGCTCGAACGAAACGGCATGGGAAGTGCTGAACCCGAAGGGCAGCCATTCGGTCGCCGTCGGCGTCGACCAGCCTGTTGCCATCGATGTGCGCGGCAGCGTCGGCTATTACTGCGGCGGCATGAATTCCGGCAGCACCATCACCGTGCATGGTTCGGCAGGCCCCGGCGTCGGCGAGAACATGATGTCGGGCTCGATCACCATCAAGGGCGACGCCAGCCAATATGCCGGCGCCACCGGCAAGGGCGGCCTGCTGGTCATCGAAGGCAACGCCTCGTCACGTTGCGGCATTTCGATGAAGGGCATCGACATCGTCGTGCACGGCAATATCGGCCACATGTCGGCCTTCATGGCGCAATCGGGCAATCTGGTGGTGCTGGGCGATGCCGGCGATGCGCTGGGCGATTCCATCTACGAGGCGCGGCTTTTCGTGCGCGGCAAGGTCGACAGCCTCGGTGCCGACTGCATCGCCAAGGAGATGCGGACCGAGCATCTGGAATTGCTGCAAGGCCTGCTCGACCGCGCCGGCGTCACCGGCGTCAAGCCGGCGGAATTCAAGCGCTACGGCTCGGCGCGTACGCTCTACAATTTCAATATCGACAACGCCGACGCGTATTGAGGCAGCATGACCTACAGAAACCCGCCGACGACGCCGCGCAAATCCGCGACCTTCGACGACTATACGCTTTCCGAAATCCGCCGTGCCGCGGCGACCGGCATCTATGACATCCGTGGCGCCGGTGCCAAGCGCAAGCTGCCGCATTTCGATGACCTCTTGTTCCTCGGCGCCTCGATCTCGCGCTATCCGCTCGAAGGCTATCGCGAACGCTGCGACACCAGTGTCGTGCTGGGCTCCCGCCATGCCAAGAAGCCGATCGAGCTGAAGATCCCGATCACCATTGCCGGCATGAGTTTTGGCTCGCTGTCAGGCCCCGCCAAGGAAGCCCTCGGACGTGGCGCGACCTTGTCGGGCACCTCGACCACCACCGGCGACGGCGGCATGACCGAGGAAGAGCGCGGCCATTCCAAGCAACTGGTCTATCAATATTTGCCCTCGCGCTATGGCATGAATCCACGCGATTTGCGCCGCGCCGATGCGATCGAAGTCGTCGTCGGCCAGGGCGCCAAGCCGGGTGGCGGCGGCATGCTGCTTGGCCAGAAGATTTCCGACCGTGTCGCCGAAATGCGCACGTTGCCGAAAGGCATCGACCAGCGCTCGGCCTCGCGCCATCCCGACTGGACCGGACCCGACGATCTCGAGATCAAGATCCTCGAACTGCGCGAAATCACCGACTGGGAAAAGCCGATCTACGTCAAGGTCGGCGGCGCCCGGCCCTATTATGACACGGCGCTTGCGGTGAAGGCGGGCGCCGATGTCGTCGTCGTCGACGGCATGCAGGGCGGCACCGCCGCCACACAGGAAGTGTTCATCGAAAATGTCGGTATGCCGACGCTTGCCTGCATCAGGCCGGCGGTGCAGGCGCTGCAAGACTTGGGCATGCACCGCAAGGTGCAACTGATCGTCTCCGGCGGCATCCGCAACGGCGCCGATGTCGCCAAGGCGCTGGCGCTCGGCGTCGACGCGGTCTCGATCGGCACGGCTGCCCTTGTCGCGCTCGGTGACAACGATCCGCGCTGGGAGGCGGAGTATAACGAGCTCGGCACCACGGCCGGCGCCTATGACGACTGGCACGAGGGCCGCGACCCGGCCGGCATCACCACGCAGGACCCCGAATTGATGAAGCGGGTCGATCCGGTGGCCGCCGGACGCCGGCTGGCGAACTTCCTCAAGGTGATGACGCTTGAGGCTCAAACGATCGCCCGCGCGTGCGGCAAGAACAGCCTGCACAATCTGGAACCCGAGGACCTCGTCGCCCTGACGATCGAGGCAGCCGCCATGGCCGGCGTGCCGCTGGCCGGCACCAACTGGATACCGGGGAAGAACGGCTTCTAATCAACGAAAGGCCGAAGCCCACACGCTCTGGGGCCAACAATCGACAAAAAATGGGGAACTTCCGTGACAGCTGATCTTGCAGAATTCGCAAGGGCGAAAAACGTCAAATATTTCATGATTTCCTACACTGACCTGTTCAGTGGCCAGCGTGCCAAGCTGGTGCCGGCGCAGGCAATCGCCGACATGCAGAAGGACGGCGCCGGCTTTGCCGGGTTCGCCACCTGGCTTGATCTCACGCCGGCACATCCCGACATGCTGGCGGTGCCGGATCCGGACTCGGTGATCCAGCTGCCGTGGAAGCCGGAAGTGGCCTGGGTGGCCGCCAATTGCATCATGGACGACAAGGAGGTCGACCAGGCGCCGCGCAACACGCTGAAGCGGCTGATTGCCGAGGCCGCCAGTGACGGCATGCACGTCAAGACCGGCGTCGAGGCCGAGTTCTTCCTGATCTCGCCAGACGGCAAGACGATTTCCGACGAATACGACACGGCCTCAAAGCCCTGCTACGACCAGCAAGCGGTGATGCGGCGCTACGACGTCATCGCCGAGATCTGCGACCACATGCTGGCGCTCGGCTGGGGTGCCTATCAGAACGACCACGAGGACGCCAACGGCCAGTTCGAGATGAACTGGGCCTTCGACGACGCGCTGGCGACCGCCGACAAGCATTCGTTCTTCAAGTTCATGGTCAAGTCGATCGCGGAAAAGCATGGCCTGCGCGCCACCTTCATGCCGAAGCCCTTCCAGGGGCTGACCGGCAATGGCTGCCATGCCCATATCTCGGTGTGGGACAAGGCCGGCAAGACCAACGTCTTCGCCGACAATGCGATGGAGCTCGGCCTCTCGGCCAAGGGCAGGAATTTCCTCGGCGGCATTATGAAGCATGCCTCGGCCCTTGCCGCCATCACCAACCCGACCGTGAACTCCTACAAGCGCATCAACGCGCCGCGCACCATTTCGGGCGCAACCTGGGCGCCGAACACAGTGACCTGGACCGGCAACAACCGCACCCATATGGTGCGTGTGCCCGGCCCGGGGCGCTTCGAACTGCGGCTGCCGGATGGGGCGGCCAACCCCTATCTCTTGCAGGCCGTCATCATCGCCGCCGGCCTCGACGGCATCCGCTCCAAGGCCGATCCCGGCAAGCGCTACGACATCGACATGTACCAGCACGGCCATACGGTGAAGGGCGCGCCGAAGCTGCCGCTCAACCTGCTCGATGCGCTGCGCGAGTTCGACAAGGACAAATCGCTCAAGGCGGCGCTGGGTGAGGAATTCTCGTCGGCCTACCTAAAGCTGAAGCACCAGGAATGGAATTCCTATGCTTCGCACTTCACGCAATGGGAGCGCGACCACACGCTGGATATCTGACCGCCAGCGCGATGCGAGCGACCTCGGAATGAACTGATGAAATATTCGATCTTCTCGCTCGCTCGCGCCGCCCTGTCCGGCCACAAGAACTGGCAGCGCACCTGGCGCGACGCCACGCCGAAGGATCGCTACGACGTGGTGATCATCGGCGGCGGCGGCCATGGCCTGGCCACCGCCTGGTTCCTGGCCAGCGAGTACGGCATCAAGAATGTCGCCGTGCTCGAAAAAGGCTGGATCGGCTCCGGCAATGCCGGCCGCAACACCACCATCATCCGCTCCAATTACGGCTTGCCCGGCAATACTGGCTTCTACGAATTGTCGATGAAGCTGTGGGAGCGGATGGAGCAGGATCTCAATTACAACACGATGGTCAGCCAGCGCGGCGTCATCAATCTCTACCACTCCGACGCGCAGCGAGACGCCTATGCCCGGCGCGGCAACACCATGCGCATCAACGGCATCGACGCCGAACTGCTCGATCTCGCCGCGGTCAAGAAGATGATACCGTTCCTGAACTTCGACAATGCGCGCTTCCCGGTGCAAGGCGGGCTCTTGCAGCGGCGCGGCGGCACGGCGCGTCACGATGCGGTGGTCTGGGGCTACGCGCACGCGGCGAGCGCGCTCGGCGTCGATATCATCCAGAATTGCGAAGTCACCGGCTTCGTCAGGGACGCCAATGGCAAGGTGACCGGCGTCGAGACATCCCGCGGCAAGATCGGCGGCGGCAAGGTCGGCATGGCTGTCGCCGGCTCCTCGTCGCGCGTCGCGGCGATGGCCGGTCTGCGCCTGCCGATCGAAAGCCATGTGCTGCAGGCCTTTGTCTCCGAGGCGATCAAGCCGCTTATCCCCGGCGTCATGACCTTCGGCGCCGGCCATTTCTATGTCAGCCAGTCCGACAAGGGCGGGCTGGTCTTCGGCGGCGACATAGACGGCTACAATTCCTACGCCCAGCGCGGCAACATGCCTGTCATGGAGGACGTCTGCGAGGGCGGTATGGCGCTGATGCCGATGATCGGCCGCGTGCGCCTGCTGCGCCAGTGGGGCGGCATCATGGACATGTCGATGGACGGCTCGCCGATCATCGACAAGACGCCGGTCGACGGGCTCTATATCAACGCCGGCTGGTGCTATGGCGGCTTCAAGGCGACGCCGGGCTCGGGCTTCGTCTTTGCCCATCTGCTGGCCCGTGACGAATCCCACAAGGAGGCGGCACGGTTCCGCCTCGACCGGTTCCGGACTGGCGCCATGATCGACGAAAAGGGCCAGGGCGCCCAACCGAACCTGCATTGAAGGCGGTTTAGAAGAAAATGCGCATTGTCTGTCCCTTCTGCGGCGACCGCGAACTCGGCGAGTTCACCTATCTCGGCGATGCCAAGCCGGTGCGACCCGAGGCCGGCGCCTCCGAAGACGAGGTCTTCGACTATATCTATCTGCGCGACAACGTTGCCGGCGAGACCAGCGAATACTGGTACCATGGCGGTGGTTGCCGGGCCTGGCTGAAGGTCACCCGCAACACGCTGACGCACGAGATCTCTTCAATCGAACCAGCGGCGGGCGCCGGCGCTGCGAAGGTTGACGCGTGATGGCCGGCCCGCAGACACACCGGCTCGGCAATGGCGGCCTTGTCGACCGCTCGGCACCGCTGAACTTCCGTTTCGACGGCAAGGCTTTCTCCGGCTTCCAGGGCGACACGCTGGCCTCGGCGCTGATCGCCAATGGTGTCAAGCTGGTCGGCCGCTCGTTCAAATACCATCGCCCGCGCGGCATTCTGACCGCTGGTTCGGAAGAACCCAACGCGCTGGTCGAGTTGCGCAGCGGCGCAAGGCGCGAACCGAACACCAAGGCGACGACGGCGGAGCTCTATGAAGGGCTCGAGGCCGCCAGCCAGAACCGTTGGCCGTCGCTGCGCCATGACGTGATGTCGGTCAACCAGTTGTTCGCGCCGATCTTCGTCGCCGGCTTCTACTACAAGACCTTCATGTGGCCGGCGAAATTCTGGGAAGCGATCTACGAGCCGGCGATCCGCCGTGCCGCCGGCCTTGGCCGCGCCGCCGGCATCGCCGATCCCGATCATTACGACAAGGCATGGGCGCATTGCGATGTGCTGATCGCCGGTTCAGGCCCGGCCGGGCTGGCGGCCGCACTTGCCGCCGGCCGCGCAGGCGCCCGCGTCATCCTGTGCGAGGAAGATTTCACGCTCGGTGGCCGCCTGCTGTCGGATGGCGGCACGATCGATGGTGTTCCGGCAGCCGAGTGGCTGTCGCGGACGCTGGCTGAACTGGCTGACATGCCCGACGTCGGCATCATGACCCGCACGACATTGTTTGGCGTCTACGATGGCGGCACCTATGGCGCCATCGAGCGGGTCAACGACCACCTGCCCTCGCCGCCCGAGCACCAGGTGCGCCAGCGGCTGTGGCGGATCGTGGCGAAGCGCTGTGTCGTTGCGGCCGGTGCCATAGAACGGCCTATCGTCTTTGCCGGCAATGACACGCCCGGCGTGATGATGGCTTCGGCGGTGCGGACCTATGTCGCGCGCTACGCCGCAGCGCCGGCAAAACGTATCGCGCTGTTCACCAACAATGAGGATGGCTGGCACACGGTCGAGACCGCACTCAGCGCCGGATTGCAGATCGCAGCGGTCGTCGACGCGCGACCTGACGTGTCTCCGGCGCATCGTTCGCTGGCCTCCAAGGGCGGCTTCCCGGTGCTGCACGGCTCCGTCAGCGGCGTCGACGGAGGCAAGGATGGTGTCAGGAAAATCGCGGTGTCGCTTACCGGTGGTGCGCGCGCCGAAGTCGAAGCCGACGGGCTTGCCGTTTCCGGTGGCTGGAATCCGGCGGTCGGATTGACCTCCTTCCATCGCGGCCGACCGACATGGAATGACGACATCTCCGCCTTCGTGCCCGATGGCGCGCCTCCCGGAATGACTGCCGCCGGTGCCGCCAACGGCGATTTCGGGCTCGGCGCCTGCCTGAGCCAGGGATTTGCCGCCGGCGCGGCAGCGGCGCGTGACGCGGGGCACAATGGTACGGCGGGCGCCGCGCCTGTCGCCGATGACGAGGCCTTTTCGCTGACCCCGCTCTGGCACGTCGCCGGCAAAGGCAAGGCCTTTGTCGATTACCAGCACGATGTCACCGCTTCCGACATCGAACTAGCGCAGCGCGAAGGTTTTGAATCGGTCGAACACCTGAAACGCTACACGACGCTCGGCATGGCGACCGACCAGGGCAAGACCTCGAATGTCGCTGGCCTCGCCATCATGGCGGCTGTCAGCGGCCGTTCGATCCCTGAGACCGGCACGACGATCTACCGGCCTCCCTATGTGCCCGTCGCCATCGGCGCCTTCGCCGGCCATCATCGCGATGAGACTTTCCATGCGACGCGGCTGACGCCGTCGCACCACTGGGCCGTGGAACAGGGTGCGATCTTCGTCGACACCGGGCTTTGGAAGCGCGCGCAATGGTATCCGCGTGCCGGCGAGAGGGACTGGCTGGAATCGGTGACCCGCGAGGTCAAGGCGGTGCGCGGCGGCGTGGGCTTCTGCGATGTCTCGACGCTCGGCAAGATCGACGTGCACGGCCCGGATGCCGGCGCCTTCCTCGACCGCGTCTACATCAACACCTTCTCCAACCTCGCCGTCGGCAAGGCGCGCTATGGGCTGATGCTGCGCGAGGACGGCATCGTCTATGACGATGGCACCACGTCGCGGCTGGCCGAGGATCATTATTTCCTGACCACCACCACCGCCAAGGCCGGCCTGGTGATGCAGCACCTCGAATTCTGCCGGCAAGTGTTGTTCCCGGAGCTCGACGTGCAGCTGACCTCGGTCTCGGATCAGTGGGCGCAATTCTCGATAGCCGGCCCGAAAACGCGAGACCTGCTCAGGGAAATCGTCGATCCGGCGGAGGACCTCTCGAACGAAGGTTTTCCGTTCATGGGCGCACGCGAAGTGACGTTGCGCGGCGGCCTCAAGGTGCGGCTGTTCCGCATCTCGTTTTCTGGCGAGATGGCGTTCGAGATTTCGGTGCCGGCACGCTTCGGCGATGCCATGGCACGCAATCTGATGCTGGCCGGCGCGCCATTCGGCGTAACCCCTTATGGCACCGAGGCGCTTGGGGTCATGCGCGTCGAAAAAGGGCACATCGCCGGACCGGAATTGAGCGGCACGACGACGGCGGCCGATCTTGGGCTCGGCAAGATGATGTCGACCAAGAAGGATTATATCGGCCGCGTCATGGCCGGGCGCGAGGCGCTGGTCGCGCCCGATCGGCAGGTCGTGGTCGGCATCAAACCGACGGAGAAGGGCCGCCGCCTGCGCTCCGGCGCACACATCATCCCGAAGGGCCAGACGCCCGGACCGGGTAACGACCAGGGCTATGTCACCTCGGTCTGCTTCTCGCCGACGTTGGATCAGTGGATCGGGTTGGGGCTGGTCGAACACGGCCGCGAACGCATCGGCGAGATCGTTCATGCGCATGATCCATTGCGCGGCGAGGACTATGACGTCGAACTCTGCAATCCCGTCTTCTACGATCCGGATGGAGGACGCCAGCGTGGCTGAGTTTTCCTGGGCTCCTCGTAGCTCGCTTGAAAAGGCACTGGTCACAGGCGCGCACGGCGCGCGCGGCATAGAGGCCGGCGTCTCGCTGACCGAGATTCGCAACTTCGACCTGATCCAAGTGATGGCGCGGCGCGGCAAAGCGGCTGAGATGAGCAAGGCGGCCAAGGGCAGGTTCGGTATTGCTGCTCCGGAAACACCGAAGGCAGTCGGCGCGGCGGATGCGATGCTGATCTGGTCGGGACCGGATCAGTTCTTCGTGCTGTCGAAGAGCGGCAAGCACACGATGCAGACGTTGGCGCCGGCATTGTCCGGTCCCGCTTCGCTGTCGGACCAGTCGCATGCGCGCGCCCTGATCAGCATTTCCGGAACCAAGGCGCGTGCCATGCTGGCCAAGCTGTCATCGATCGATCTGCATGCCGATGCGTTCGGGATAGGCGCGGCTGCTGCGACCTCGATGGATCACACCAGCGTTACGCTCTGGCGTGGGAATAATCGAGATGGATTGGCGGTGTTCAACCTTCTGGTGTTTGCGACCTTCGCCGAAAGCCTGTGGCACATGATTCTTGACTCGGCCGCTGAGTATCGTGTGGCGGTCAATCATTCCGAGGAATTGGCGTAGCGCGTCTGGGCGCTTCGCCTTGCCAAACGCACCCGCACTGCTATTCTTGCTGCTAAAATAATTTCACGTACAGGCAAACTTGTTTCTCTAACCGCAAGGCCGAGATGAGCCAGTCGCCCTACCCTGCAATTGCAGCCGGACCGCCCAAGCCCAGCCTCATCCTGAGGCCCGGCCAGATCGCGCTGCCGCCCGGCATGGAGCGTTATACGATCCAGGGCAACGGCGCGGTTCTGATCGAGATCGAAGCCGGCGACACGATCACCGTGCGCAATGTCGAGGGTGGCCAGGCCTGCGAACTTCTGGCCTGGCACAAGAGCGGCGCGACCGATCCAGGCATTTTTGGGGAAACATCGAATAGCAATGCAGCCGGCATCAAGGCCTTGCTGGCGGAAGGCGACGACAGCCTCGCTTCCCTGCGGGGCGGGCTCGCGCACCGTCAGGTGCAACTCGATCAGGCCAAGGCGGTGCGCGTCTTCGGCGGTGCCACACCGGCCGGCACCGAACAGGCCTTCACGATTGCGCGCGACGGCGCGATGGTCATCGCCGCCCCCGGCGGGCCGATGCTGGTCGATGGCCACGACACGGCGACGCCCCTCACCGTCATCGTTCGCCGCGCCACGATCCGTCCGGCGGCGAAATCGCAGCTGGCCGATCCGCTTGCCGATCCGGTGCTCGACCTGCGCGTCCATTCGGCGACGGCGCAATCCTATTTCGTCAAGGCCGGCGACTATCTGCAGATCATCGATGTCGACGGCCGCCAGTGCACCGATTTCCAGTGCTTCTCGGCGCGCAAGCTGGACAGGGGCCTTGACCATCCGCTCGACGTGACGACGACGCGCACGCTGATGGGTGCGAGCTACCCGATGCCAGGCCTGCATTCGAAATATTACGACCAGGACATGGAGCCGCTGGTCGAGGTGGTGCAGGACACATGCGGACGGCACGACGCATTCGCGCTCGCTTGCGCCGCAAAATATTACGACGACATCGGCTATCCCGGCCACACCAACTGCTCGGAGAACTTCAATCGCGCGCTGGCTGACAAGGGCGTGACGCCCCGCGCCGGCTGGATGGCGATCAACTTCTTCTTCAACACGGCGATCGACGCGCATGGCGTCATGGTATCCGACGAGCCATGGTCACGGCCGGGCGACTATGTCCTGTTGCGCGCGCTGACCGACATCGTCTGCGTTTCCTCCGCCTGCCCCGACGACACGACGCCGGCCAATGGCTGGAACCCGACCGACATCCATGTGCGAACCTATTCCGGCCAGCACAAATTCTCGCGAGCGATCGCCAGACGCATGACGCCTGATTCGGAACCGAAAATGACCCGCGAGACTTCATTTCATTCGAGCTTTGCCAAGCATACCCGCAACTTCGCCGAGTACCGAGGCTACTGGCTCGCCAATTCCTTCGCCAAGGACGGGCCGATCGCCGAATACTGGGCCTGCCGGCAGGACGCCGTGATCATGGACCTGTCGCCGCTGCGCAAATTCGAGGTCACCGGCCCGGATTCGGAGGCGCTGCTGCAGTACACGCTGACCCGCGACGTCAAGAAGCTTGGCATCGGCCAGGTGGTCTATTCGGCCATGTGCTACGAGCATGGCGGCATGATCGACGACGGCACGCTGCTGCGCCTCGGCAAGGACAATTTCCGCTGGGTCGGCGGCGATGATCTGTCCGGCGAGTGGCTGCGCGAGACGGCAGCGAAACTCGGCCTCAACGTGCTCGTGCGTTCCTCCACCGATCAGATGCACAATGTCGCCGTGCAGGGACCGAAGAGCCGCGACATCCTGCGAGAAGTCATCTGGACCTCGCCGCTACAGCCGTCGATCGACGAGCTCGAATGGTTCCGCTTTGCGGTGGCCCGCATCGGTGGCGGCAACGGCATTCCGGTGGTCGTCTCCCGCACCGGCTATACCGGCGAACTCGGCTACGAGATCTGGTGCCATCCGCGCGACGCCGAAAAAATGTTCGACGCCATCTGGGAAGCCGGCCAGCCGCATGGGCTGAAGCCGATGGGACTGCAGGCGCTCGACATGGTGCGCATCGAGGCCGGGCTGATCTTCGCCGGTTACGAATTCTCCGACCAGACCGACCCGTTTGAGGCCGGCATCGGCTTCACCGTGCCGCTGAAGACCAAGACCGACGATTTCATCGGCCGCGAGGCGCTGATCCGGCGCAAGGAGCACCCGCAGACGAAGCTGGTCGGCCTCGACATCGATGCCAATGTCGCCGTCGGCCATGGCGACTGCGTGCATGTCGGCCGCGCCCAGATCGGCGTGGTCACGTCAGGCATGCGCTCGCCGGTGCTGAACAAGACCATCGCGCTGGCGAGGCTCGACGTCACCCATTCGGCCATTGGCACCGAGGTCGAGATCGGCAAGCTCGACGGCCATGCCAAGCGGCTGCCGGCGCGCGTCGTTGCCTTTGCGCATTACGATCCGCAGAAGGCCAAACCGCGCTCCTGAAAGCCGCTTTCGCAGCTGACAAGCCGACCGGCTGGCGATGTCACCGGGAGTTTGAGTCTGTGCGCTCACAAGCGTGATGTGCATGGCGCCACAAAACGCTTGACCTGAAAGCGCGCCGGATCAATCTTCACTGTTAAGAAAAAAATACGACTGAGTGGAAACACGGGCAGTGGCCCAAAGCATGCGTCGATGATGAAGCCACGCGAAGTCGCGGCCGTCACGAACGGGGAACATCAAAATGGGGAACAAAGAAACATGAGCACAATAGCGACTGCCCTGGATCAGCCTGCGGAAAGCAAGCTGCACCGGAATATCGACTGGCGCGGCGCCTTCTGGGTGGCGAGCGGCGTTCCGGCCCTCGTCCTGTTTTCGATCGGCGGCATTGCCGGCACGACCGGCACGCTGGCCTTCGCGATCTGGATCTTCTCCATGATCATGGGCTTCCTGCAATCCTTCACCTACGCCGAGATCGCCGGCCTGTTCCCGAACAAGTCGGGCGGCGCCTCGATCTACGGCGCCACCGCCTGGCTGCGCTATTCCAAGTTCATCGCGCCGCTGTCGGTCTGGTGCAACTGGTTTGCCTGGTCGCCGGTGCTGTCGCTCGGCTGCTCGATCGCCGCCGCCTACATCCTCAACGCGCTGGCGCCGGTGCCGCTATTCACCGATGCCTCGCCCGATGTCGTCGCCTACATCGCCGCACATGCCGGAACCAGCGCTGCCGACGCCATCACGGCGGTGACGGCCGCGGCAACGCCTGCGATCCGCAACTGGACGCTTTACAGCCACACGCTGGGACCGGTCTCGTTCACGTTCAACGCGACCTTCTTCATCGGCGCGGTGCTGATGCTGATCATCTTCGCCATCCAGCATCGAGGCATCCTCGGCACGGCCAACGTGCAGAAATATATCGGCCTGCTGGTCATCATCCCGATGCTGATCGTAGGCGTCGTGCCGATCATCACCGGCCAGATCAACTGGGCGAATTTCTCGCCACTGGTGCCGCTGGCGGCCGCCTATGCGCCTGAACCCGGCGCCTGGAACATCGCCGGCTGGACACTGGTGCTTGGCGGCATGTTCATCGCCGCATGGTCGACCTACGGTTTTGAGACCGCCGTCTGCTATACGTCCGAGTTCAAGAACCCCGGCACCGACACCTTCAAGGCCATCTTCTATTCCGGCCTTCTGTGCATGCTGCTGTTCATCCTGGTGCCGTTCACCTTCCAGGGTGTGCTTGGCCTGAACGGCATGCTGGCGACGCCGATCGTCGACGGCTCCGGCGTCGCCGATGCCTTGGCCGGCATGGTCGGCGGCGGTGCGCTGATCCACAGTCTCTTGGTGATGCTGATGATCCTGGCCTTGGTGCTGTGCATCATGACCGCCATGGCGGGCTCCTCGCGCACGCTCTACCAGGGCTCGGTCGATGGCTGGCTGCCGCGCTATCTCAGCCATGTCAACGAGCATGGCGCACCGACGCGGGCGATGTGGACCGACCTCGTCTTCAACCTGATCGTGCTGGCCATCGCCTCGGCCGACGCGACGAGCTTCTTCTTCATCCTCGCCGTGTCGAACTGCGGCTACATCATCTTCAACTTCCTCAACCTCAACGCCGGATGGATCCACCGCATCGACAACGGCCATATCGCCCGGCCTTGGAAAGCACCGAGCTGGCTGCTCGGGATCGGGGCGATCTTCGCCTATGTCAACGCCATCTTCATGGGCGCCGGCGCCAAGGTGTGGAACCCGATGGCACTGTGGGCCGGACTGATCACCGCCGCGCTGATCATCCCGGTTTTCTGCTTCCGCCACTATATCCAGGACAAGGGCAAGTTCCCCGACCACATGCTGGCCGACCTCGGCATGACGGGGGCCGACCTTTCGGTCAAAAAAGCGGGCATGCTGCCCTATCTGACGCTGGTCGCCGGCGTGGTGGTAATGCTGCTCGCCAACTGGTTCTTCGTCATCTGACGGTAAACTGAAGGGGCCGAGCACGTATCGCGCTCGACCCGAGCCTCCCGGCTGAAGCCCACTCCGATACTATCGGGGTGGGCTTTTTCGTTGCGGCCGGTGATGGTCAAATTCCGTGTGGCCGCACAGGCCATTGCGTTCCGTCAGTCGTGCGAATATGCTTGTTGTACGATCGTTCAACAAGCATATTCGTAAAGCTCCGATGACCTGCAATCCTCGCTACGAAATCCTGTTCGAGCCGATGCGGATCGGGCCTGTCACCGCGCCGAACCGCTTCTATCAAGTGCCGCACGCCAGCGGCATGACCAACGCCTTGCCACGGGTGCGCGCCGCCTTTCGCGAAGCCAAGGCCGAGGGTGGCTGGGGGGTGATCTGCACCGGCGCCTGTTCGATCGACCCCAGTTCGGACGACGCGCCGCTGCCTTTCGCCACGATGTGGGACGACAACGACATCCGCGCGCATGCGCTGATGACGGAAGCGGTGCACCGCCATGGCGCGCTTGCCGGCGTGGAATTGTGGCACGGCGGCGCGTCGGTGATGAACAGGACAAGCCGCCTGCCGCCGTTGTCGCCGTCGGGAATTCCATGGATGGCGACGCATGTCGGCTTCATGGGCAATTTGCGGCCGAAGACCATGGACAAGGCCGACATACGCGAGGTCTTGAGGTGCCAGGCCGAGGCGGCGCGCAAGGCGCGTACGGCCGGTTTCGACATCGTCTATGTCTATGCTGGCATGGGTTATCTCGGCTACGAGTTCCTGCTGCCGGAATACAATCATCGCGTCGACGAGTACGGCGGATCGATCGAGAACCGGGTGCGCTTCGTGCGCGAGATGATCGAGGTCACCAAGGATGCGGTCGGCAAGGATTGCGGCGTCGCCTTGCGCGTCAGCCTCGAGGAACTGCGCGGCAGGCCCGGCCGCAACCAGCCTTCGGAAGCGCACGAGCTGATCGAACTGCTGGCCGAGCTGCCGGACCTGTTCGACGTCAAGATGGATTCCAGTCCGACCGATTGTTCGGCGTCGCGCTTCACCGGCGAAGGCAGCCATGAGCCGGTGATCGACTTCGTCAAATCGCTGACCACGAAGCCGGTGGTCGGCGTCGGGCGCTTCACCTCGCCCGACACCATGGTCTCGCAGATTAGGCGTGGCGTGCTGGACCTCATCGGCGGCGCGCGGCCTTCGATCGCCGATCCCTTCCTGCCCAACAAGATCCGCGAGGGCCGCGAGGCCGAGATCCGCGAATGCATTGGCTGCAACATCTGCATTTCGAGCTGGCATGACGGCGTGCCGGTACGCTGCACCCAGAACCCGACCGCCGGCGAAGAGTGGCGGCGCGGCTGGCACCCCGAACGTGTCGAGCGCACCGATGCGCCTGAGCGGATCCTGATTGTCGGCGGCGGACCGGCCGGGCTCGAATGCGCGCTGACGCTCGGTCGTCGCGGCCATGAGGTGATGCTCGCCGACGGCAACCGCACCTTCGGCGGGCGACTGACCTTCGAGAAGACCCTGCCCGGCCTTTCGGCCTGGAATCGTGTCGTCGACTACCGGCTCGGGCGTCTCGGCGAGATGGGCAACGTCTCGCTCTATCCCGAGAGTGCGCTGGGCGTGGACGAGATCATTGAGCTGGCGCCGGATCGCGTGGTGCTGGCGACCGGCGCGCGCTGGACCAACATGCTCTATTCCTCGCTGGAGATCCCGGTCGGCAGGCTCGATCATCCCGATGTGCTCACCCCGGACGATATCGCCGCCGGCCGGCTTCCCAAGGGGCCGACGCTCGTCTTCGATTTCGACAACTACTATATGGGCGGCGTCCTCACCGAACATCTGGCGGCACAGGGCATTCCGGTCAGCTATGTGACCCCCGCGGGTCAGGCGTCCGCCTGGACGATCATGACCAACGAACTGCCGCTGGTGCATCGCGCGCTGGCGCGGCGCAAGGTGCCGGTGACGACACTCCATCTCCTGAAATCCTTCGACGGCGAGACGGCGACGCTGGCGCATCTGTTCACCGGCGAGGAAACCCTCGTGGCCTGCCGCTCGGTGCTGATCGTCGGGCTGAGGTTGCCGCGTGGCGAGCTGTTCGAGGCGCTGACGCAACGGGCGGACGCGCTTGCCGCCGCCGGCATCCGCAGCCTCGATCGTATCGGCGACACGCTGGCTCCGGGCGCCATCGCTCATGCCGTGCACAGCGGCCACAAGCTCGCTCAGGAGATCGGTGCAAAAACCCGCTGGCAACCCTACCGCCGCGACACGCCGATCTCGATGCGGTGGCGGATTTCGACATGCGCACAGCTGCAGAATAGAGCAATTCCAGGAAAAGTGTGAAGCGGTTTTCCGTCCGGAATTGCGACAAACAGGGAGTTCAAGAGAGCCATGGAGCGCATCACGGCACGTCGCAGGCCCGGCCGCCCGCAGCGCGAGATCGGCGGCATCGAGCAGCGGCCGTGGAAGCAGCTGACGCGGCCCTATGCGCCGATCGAGATCCTGTCGGCCGATCAGGTGCAGACGATCCACGAAATGGGCCTTACCATCCTCGAAGAGATCGGCATGCGGGTGCTGCAGCCGCAGGCGCGGCAATTCTACCGCTCGGCCGGCTGCGATGTCGACGAAGGCGAGATGCGGGTGCGTTTCGACCGCGCCATGGTGATGGAGCGCGTCGCCATGGCGCCATCGTCGTTCGAGTTGCGTGCCCGCAATCCGGCGAAGAACGTCAAGGTCGGTGGGCGGCACTGCATCCTGTCGTCGGTCGGTGGGCCGGCCTATGTGATGGACAATGATCGTGGCCGCCGTCCGGGCACCTATGCCGAGATGTGCGATTATCTCAAGCTGATCCAGTCGTTCAACGTGCTGCATCAGGAAGGCGGCGGGCCGTTCGAGCCGCTCGACCTGCACCAGAACACGCGCCATCTCGACCTCTACTATGCGGAGATCACGCTGCTCGACAAGAACTGGCAACCGCAGGCGCTCGGCCGCGGGCGCGCCATCGACGCGCTGGAGATGGTGGCGATTTCGCTGGGCACGACGCGTGAGAATCTCGCGCAGGAGATGCCAGTGTTCACCGGCATCATCAACACCAACTCGCCGCTGCAGCTCGACGAGCCGATGGCGGAAGGCCTGATCGCGCTGGCCGAACATGGCCAGGTCAATGTCATCACGCCGTTCACACTGGCCGGTGCGATGAGCCCGGTGACGCTCGCCGGAGCGCTGTCGCAGCAGCATGCCGAGGCGCTGGCCGGCATCGTGCTGACGCAGATCGTGCGCCCCGGCGTACCGGTGATGTATGGCGGCTTCACCTCCAATGTCGATATGAAGACCGGCGCGCCGGCCTTCGGCACGCCGGAATACACGCAGGCCGCGCAGATCACCGGCCAGCTCTGCCGGCTGATCGGCGTGCCGTTCCGCTCCAGCAATGTCACCGCCGCCAATTCGGTCGATGCGCAGGCGGCCTATGAGAGCGCCATGTCGCTATGGGGCTGCCTGATGGGCGGCGCCAATCTGGTGCTGCATGCGGCCGGCTGGCTCGGCGGCGGGCTGACGGCATCGTTCGAGAAACTGATCATCGACGCCGAGATGCTGCAGATGATGTGCGCCTATTTCGACCCGCCGGTGGTCGATATCGACACGCTGGCGCTGGAAGCCGTGCGCGAGGTCGGGCCGGCCGGGCACTTCTTCGGCGCCGCGCACACGATGCAGCGCTACGAACGCGCGTTTTATTCGCCGCTGGTCTCCAACTGGGACAACTACGACACCTGGATGGAGCGCGGCCAGATCACCGCGCGCGAACGGGCCAATGTGGTCTGGAAGCGGATGGTCGCCGAATATGAGCAGCCGCCGATCGATCCCGGCATCGATGAGGCGCTGCGCGACTATATGGAGCGCCGCAAGCGCGAGGGCGGTTCGCCGCTGAATTGAGGAGCGCGAGCTGATCTGAGGTTGCGCCAGGGCACCCCCCTCTGTCCTGCCGGACAGAGGGGGGTAATAGCGCCAGCTTGAAATCGTTATCAGCCTCGCAGCGGCCCCACCTGCCCCTCGAGCATCTCAAACCCCGCAGCTTCGGCGGCCTGCGGCGTCACCACGCTTTCGTCGAGGCACCATTCGAGCCAGAGCCCGTCGACCAGGGCGATGAAATTGCGCGCCAGCGTCGGAGCGTCGACATCCCTGCCGCGCGGCACGGCGACCGCGGCTATGTCCTCGGCGAGTTCGGCCCGATAGGCGTCGTAGAGTTCGCGATGCGCCGCCTTCAGCCGAGGGTTGACGGCGATCTCGCCCCACAGCGACAGCCAGATCAGCAGATTGTCACGGCTGAAATAATCGGGCGAAAAATTCGAGTGCACCAGGGCGGCAAGTGCGGCCTGCGGCGACCAATCTGATGTCTCGGCGCGGCGGCGCTTGGCTTCGGCGATCTGGTTGTTGACGCTGGCATAGAGCGAGGATTTGTAGACCTCGACCAGCAAGCCATCGAGGCTTTCGAAGTGATGGTTGATGAGGCCGCGCGAAACGCCGGCCTCCTTGCAGATGCGATCGATGGTGAAGGCGCCGATGCCGCCGACGGACAGGCATCGCGTCGCCGCCTCGACCAACATGGAACGGCGGACATCCGCCTGCTCGCGGCTGAAGCGCGGCGGCGATTTCTTGGCGCCGCGCTTGCGTTTTTCGGGTGCTGGTCCTGCTTCCGTCATGACCCCAGCTAAACGATCACATCTTTGCTGTCCACGGAAGCGATCATGCCTTCTTCTTGAACAGCACCGGATTGGGGTGACCGTCCGGATAAATAACGGGCTCGAAACTGGTCTTGTGGATGACGACCAGCGGCTGGTGGCAGATGAAGACGAACCCACCGGACTGCTCCATCAGGTCCTCCATGCGGTTGGACAATGCGATACGCTTGGCCTCGTCGCTTTCCGCCACCAGCTGCTGATAGCTGGTTTCGAACTCAGCACTGTCGAAGCCGGACCAATTGTAGGCGCCGATCTGGTCGGGGCGGAACCAGACCAGGTTTTCGGAAGGATCGATGCCGCCGGCGAAATCCATCAGCGCTAGATCGATGTTCTTGTAGCCCTCACCTTGCGTCTTGTCACCGACGCCCCAGAAGGCGGCCTCGTCATAGGGCTGGATCTCGACCTTGATGCCGGCCTGTTCGAGACTGGCCTGGACGATCTGCGCGGTCGCGGTGCGGATGGAATCGTTCATCACCGTCAAGGTCAGCGATAGGTCGCTGACGCCGGCTTCAGTCAGAAGTGCTGCGGACTTCTCATAGTCCGGTGCGGCGATCAGATTGCTGGCGCGCGCGAACTTGGTGCCGGGCTGGACGACACCGGTGGAACGCTTGGTGAGATCGTCATAGACGCCGGTGAGTATCTGCCCGACATCGACGCCATTCTGTACGGCCTGGCGGACTTTCAGATCCTTGAGACGTGGGCTCAGCATGTTGATGGTCAGCCAGACATAACGGGTCGACTGCGCCTCGACCAGGTTCGTGTCGGCGGGTGGGCTGGCCTTGACCGTCTTGGTCGCTGAAATGGCGATCTTGGTGTAGTCGAAGGCGTCGGCCTCATAGGCCAGCTGGGCTGCCTGATCGTCGGCGACGACATAGATCTCGACCTTGCCGAAATCCGGCTTCGGCCCCGGCCAGTCAGGGTTGGCGGTCAGTGTCACCTTCTGCTTCTGCTGCCAGTCGGAGAAGAGGTAGGGACCGCATGTTGCCGACGGCTCGGTGGTGAACTTGCCGCCCGCCTTCTCGGTGCCGGCGCGGCTGATGATGTGTCCGCCATAGTAAGGCAGGCTGGTGACGAAGATCGGCTGGTAGGGCTCTTTCAGGTGGATGATGCCGTTGCGCGCATCGACGACCTCGACGCGGTCGAGTTTTTCGAACTGATAGGCCCAGGGCGACGACAGGGCCTTGTCGGCGATGCGCTCGAACGAGAACTTCACGTCATCAGCGGTGACCGCGCCAAAGCCATTTGACCATTTCAGCCCGTCGATCAAGGTGAAGGCGATGGTCTTCGGATCTTTCTGTTCGAGCTTTTCGGCGCCCCACAACGACCAGGGCGAGCCTTTCCTGATATCGTCGAAATGGTTGAGCGAGACATAGATACCGCGCATCATGACATCCTCGATGCCGCCATTCATGAAGGCAGGATCGAGGCATTGCAGATCGCCCTCCATGCGGATGCGCAAAGTGTCGCCGGCGGCCGACCAGGCGAAGCCCGGCTTCATCGTCAGGCCGACACCCAGCGCGCCCGCTGCTTTCAGGAATGCACGTCTGTCCATGTTCCATTGTGTCATGTCAGTTTCCCCTGTGGTTTGCGGAAGCGCGTGAGAAGGCTTCCCGTTCTTGCCCGCCTGTCACCAGCGGGAAATGGCAGCGCACCATCCGATCGGTGCCCATCGGTCGATAGGCCGGTGCCTCGGTCTTGCAGCGATCGCGCGCGATCGGGCAGCGTGTGTGGAATTCGCAGCCAGATGGCCGCCGGAATACACTTGGGATCTCGCCAGTGACGGCGGGGTTCTGGCTGCGCCGGCGTGGGTCGGGTATCGGCTCGGACCGGATCAGCGTCGCCGTGTAGGGATGCAGCGGCGCCGAAAACACATCCCGCGTCGGACCAGTCTCGACCAGCCGGCCGAGATACATGATGGCCAGCCGATCGCTGACATGGCGGATCATTGCCAGATTGTGGGTGACGATCATGGCGGCGAAACCAAGCTCGCGTTTCAGCTCGCCGATCAGGTTGAGCACGTCGCCCTGCACCGAGACATCGAGGCCGGCGGTCGGTTCGTCGGCGAGCAGCAGATGCGGCTTCATCGCCAGCGCGCGGGCGACGCCGATGCGGCGCGCCTGCCCGCCCGACAGCTCATGTGGAAAGCGGTCGACGAAGGAGGCCGGCAGGCCGACCAGCGCCAGCAGCGCTTTTGCCGCGGCGCGGCGATCCGGCATCGGCACGCCTTGAATGATCTGCGGCTCGGTCAGCAGTGTGCCGATGCGCAGGCGCGGGCTGAGCGAGGCAACAGGGTCCTGGAACATCATCGCCGAGCGCCTTCGCATGGCGCGGAAATCGGCCGGCGTCGCCACGTCCCTGCCCTCGAAGGTGATGCGGCCGGCAGCGGCGCGCACAAGGCCAAGAATGGTGCGGGCAAGCGTCGTCTTGCCGGAACCGGACTCGCCGACCAGCCCAAGCGTCTCGCCCGGCATCAGCGACAGCGTCACGCCGTCGATGACATTGAAGCTCGGCAAGGGGAACGGATTGATCAGGCGGCTGAGCAAACTCTTAGGTGCGAAGGTCACCGACAGATCATTGATGGCGAGCAGTGGGCTCATGGCGTCACCGCATGGCAGCGCGCGACATGCGAGGCGGACAGTTTCACGAGTGGTGGCGCGACCGAACCGCATGGCGCGAACGCACGATCGCAGCGCGGCGCGTAGACGCATCCCATTGGCGGTTGGGTCAGATTGGGAAGCGAGCCGGGAATGGTCGGCAGCCTGTCCAGTCGCTCGTGGAAGCGGGCAGGATCGCAGGCGAGCAGCGCTTGCGTATAGGGATGCCGCGCATCGTGGAAGATGGCGTCGACCTCGCCGCCCTCCACCACCTCGCCGGCATACATGACATAGACGCGGTCGCAGAGCTCGGCGATGACGCCGAGATGGTGCGAGACAACAATGATGATGCCGTTGTAGTCGCGCCGGAGTTCGCGCAGCAGATGGATGATCTGCGCCTCCATGGTCACGTCGAGCGCCGTCGTCGGCTCGTCGGCGATGAGCAGGCCGGGATCGGTCAACAGGGAGGCGGCAATCGCCACGCGCTGGCGCATGCCGCCGGACAGTTCGTGCGGATAGCTGTTCATCCGCCGTTCGGCATCCGCAATGCCGACGCGGCCGAGCATGGCGGCGATGCGCGCCCGCTTCTGCGCACGGCCGAGATCCTTGCGGTGGTGCTGGAAGTCGACGAGCTGGTCGCCGATGGTCAGCACCGGGTTGAAGGCGGTCATCGGATCCTGGCTGACCAGCGCGATCTCGTCACCACGCAGCAGGCGCTGATGGTGCGCGTCGAGCTTTGCCAGGTCGACGCCGTTGTAGCTGATCGATCCGTCGATGCGGGCATTGGCCGGCAACAGGTTGGCCAATGCGGTGACCAGCGTGGACTTGCCGCAGCCGCTCTCACCGACAATGCCGATCACCTCGCCGGGATGCGCTTCGATGTCGACATGACGCAAGGCATGCACTACGCCATGCGGCGTCTCATAGCGGACGCTGAGATCGATGGCGGAAAGCGAGCCGGTCATGCCGGCCTCCGCAATTGCAGGCGCGGGTCGAGATAGTCGCGCAGGCCCTCGCCGAGGAAAGTGAAGCCGAGCGTTGCGAGCACCAGCGGCAGCCCGCCGAAGATGACCATGAACGGTGCCGAGCGGATCGAGGTGTAGCCATCATAGAGGATCGAGCCCCAGGACGGTGTCGGCGGCCGCACACCAAGGCCGAGGAAGCTAAGGCCGGCCTCGACCATGATGACGACCGGAATGTCCATCGACAGAAGGATGATCAGCGGGCCGACGACATTGGGCAGGAGGTGGATGAAGATGATGCGCGCTGCACTGGCGTCGAGCAGGCGCTCGGCGAGGATATAGTCGCTGTTCTTCAGCGCCAGCGTCTGCGCCCGGATCAGCCTGGCATAGCTCGGGAACGAGGTCGCGGCGATGACGATGATCAGCGTGCCGGTGCCGGCGCCGAGCACGGTGATGATGGCGAGCGCGAACATGATCATCGGGAGCGAGTTCAAGCTGTCGAAGCTCAGCACCAGGATGGCGTCGAGCCAGCGCGGCCCGTAGCCGGCGATCAGGCCGAGCAGCAGGCCGATGGCGCCGGCGATGGCCACCGAGACCATGGCGATGGTCAGCGCCGTGCGCGCGCCAAAAATGACGCGCGACAGGAGATCCCGGCCGAGATGATCGGTTCCGAACCAGTGCGCGAGCGATGGCGGCTGCAGCTTGTGCAGCACATCGATCTTGATCGGCGAATAGGGCGCCAGCCATGGCGCGAAGATTGCGGTGATGAGGAAGCCGGTGACCAGGATCAGCGCCACGCAAGTGAACGGATCGGCAAGCAGCGCCCGCAGCAGCGGCAGCCTTTGTCGGTCCGGAAGGGAGAGCGAGGCGTCAGCCACGGAAGACATCGCGCACCCTCGGGTCGAGCCGCGCAATCAACAGATCGGCGGCGATGGTGATGGAGACGTAGATGGCGGTCATGATCAGCACCGTGCCCATGACGACCGGATAGTTGCGGGTGTTGACGGCGTCGGTGATGAGCTTGCCGATGCCGGGTCGAGCGAACACCGCCTCGACGAAGACGGCGCTGGACAGGATGCTGCCGAGGCCGACGGCGACCAGCGAGATGGTCGGGATGATGGCGATGCGCAGCGCGTATTTGGAGACGATCTTCCATTCAGGCAAACCAAACGAGCGCGCGGTGCGGATGTGCGGTTCGCCCATCACCTCCATCATCGAGGCGCGCACCATGCGGGCGATGTAGCCGATCCAGCCGAGCGCTATGGCTGCCGCCGGCATGATCAGCGCCTTGGCCTGGCTGACGAAGTCACCGGCCTCGCCGGCGCCGATGGCCGGCAGCCAGCGCAGCGTCACGGCAAAAAGCAGCAGCGAATAGATGGCAACGACGAAGGACGGCACGGCGATGACGCCGACCGAGAGCACACCGATGATGGCATCGGCTGTTGTGCCGCGCCGCATCACAGACAGGCAGCCGAGCGGAACGCCGATGAGAAGCGCGACGGTGAGCGCGGTCAGCCCGAGGATCAGCGTGTTCGGCAGCGCCTCAAGGACCAGGGTCGAGACAGGCCGGTTCGACCAGACGTCGTAGCCGAGATTGCCGGTCAGCGCGTTGCGGAAGAATTCGACGATCTGCCACCAGACCGGCTGGTCGAGGCCCATGCGCTCGATCAGCAGCCGCTTCAGTTCCGGCGTGGCGCGTGGACCAAGCGCCACGGTTGCAGGATCGCCCGGAACCAGGAAAACGGCCGCATACATGGCGATCATGACAAGCACGAGGATCAGGAGGCCGAGACCGATGCGCTTCACTGCATATGCAAGCATGGTCTCCTCTCCGCTCCTGTCAGGCGAAATCGCGCCTGATGCGCCGCGTCGCCGAGGCGCTGTGGACGAGCGTGCCCCGTTCTCGGGCCTCGAGCCGCCAGCTCAGGTTGAAATGGGTTTCGTCCGATGTCAGTTCGGTGACTGCCATGGCTTCGATGTCGGCATCGCCGCTGGCAATCGCCCAGCAGTATTCGGTGACGAGCTTGGCCGACAGCGGATCGTCGGCACGGATGCTCATCGTATCGCTGTTGGCCGAGAACACGGTGATAGCGCGATCGTCATAGCGCCGGCGTCCATGGTCGGAACTCAGCGCGATGGTCTGCACGCCCGAGCCGACATCGTCGGTGACGATGCGACGGTCGAAGCCGTCGTCAAACGTCGTGGTCGGGACCGGCGGCGCCGTTTCGGCGGGTTCAAAGCGCACGTCGCTGTCGCGAGCCGACGGCGGCCGCACCGGCAGCATCACCGTGCTGTCGCCGCTCGCCATCGACAGCGTCGACAGTTTCGGCTGCGGCCACAGGATCGGCCAATGCTGGTTGGCCAGCGCCAGCCGGATGCGGTGGCCCTTGGGCACCGTGCGAGCGAAATCATTGAGCTTCAGCCGCACGCGGAACGGTGTTCCGACCGGACACGGCTCTGGATGCTCGTGGCTGTCTCTGTGGCTGAGGTTGAGCACGCCATAGGTCATCAGCGCCGAGGTGCCGTCGGGATAGACATCGCACAGCCGGGCGGCGAGGTTGACATGCGGCTGGTCGACAATGACGAGCAGATCGAGTTCCGGCGCGCCGAGCAAGGTCAGGTCGCTGTCGAGCGGGGGCGTGTCGAAGCACAACGCCAGCCCGTCCTCACGACGCTGGTCGATGGGCATATCCGGGCAGGAGCCGCCATAACCGCCCCAGCGGCCGCAGTCTCGCCCGGCGGTGGCCGGCGAGCGCACGGAAAGCACGGCACCCGGTGCGGGTTCGCTGCCAAGCCCAGTGGCGTTCAGATGCAAGGCGCGGCGTTCGATGCGCGGCGACGGCCACTGGTCCTCGGCGGCCCAACTGCCGGCATGATCGGGGAGATAAAAAGGTTGTGGCCGTTCTTCGCCGGTGATCCAGACGCGATAGAGTGGCTCGTTCATGATGCCGGTGTCTTCGCCGCAGAGCCAATGGCGCCACCAGCGCATCGCCTCCTGCAGATAGCCGATCAGCGGCCCAGGCGCACCGCGACAGGGATAGGCATGCGACCAGGGGCCAACGATGCCGAGCTTCGGCCCCGGCAGATGTTCGAGCAGGCGCGGCACGAAGTTGGAGTAGCTGTCCTCCCAGCCGCAGACGGCCATGACCGCGCATTCGATCGCCGCGTGGTCTTCGCAGACCGAGCCCTGCCGCCAGTAGTCGTCGCGGCGCTGATGCGCGAGCCATATTTCCGACAGTGAGCTTGTCGCCGCAAGGCGGTCGGCCCACATGGCGCGCCAGGCATCGCCGACGATCTGCGGGTCGGGCGCCATCGCCTTCTTTACCAGCATGAAGTTCGACCACATCTCCTGCTCGGTCAGCAGCGCGCCGCCCATATAGTGGATGTCGTCGGCGTAGCGGTCGTCGGTGGCGCAGTTGGTGATGATGGCCTTCAGAGCCGGCGGCCGGCGCGCCGCCACCTGCAGCGCGTTGAAGCCGCCCCAGGAAATGCCGGTCATGCCGACATTGCCGTTGCACCAGGGTTGTGCGGCGAGATGGGCGATGATCTCGCAGGCGTCCTCCTGCTCGCGCGGCAGATATTCATCGGCCAGATCGCCGTCGGAATCGCCCGAGCCCCTGATATCGATGCGGGCGCAGGCGATGCCGTGGCCGGCAAGCCAGGGGTGGATATCGATGTCGCGGGCCACGGTGCCGTCGCGCCGGCGATAGGGCACCATCTCGACGACGACAGGCACCTTGGTATTGGTGCGCGGGCGCCACAAAGTGGCGGCGATGCGCGTGCCGTCGGCCAGCGTGATCCAGAGCGGATCGACGGTTTCGACGGCAAAGGGAAACTCGGTCCGTACCACGGCAGGCACTCGTTAAATCGCCTTGTTGAACGTTCGTACAACAAGGCGATTTAAGGCGCAATCCCGCCGCGCGCTTTTTGGCGCCGAATGCCGTTTAAGCTCTGCGCCGTTCGGGCGGACCAGCGAGAGATCGTGGCGTTGGATGGTGGAAGCAAACCTTGCCGGCCGGACGGTATCGCCCGGCCTGCGATCTTTATTCGGCGGCCAGCGCCAGTTGCGGCTTGTCGGCCTTTTGGCTCAGCTCCAGATCGTCGGTCGGCTCCGCGGCACCGCGCTTCTTGGGCTCGCGGCCGAAGAACAGGGCATAGCCCGCCGGCAGCACCAGGATGGTCAGCACGGTGGCGACGACGATGCCGCCCATCATGGCGTAGGCGAGCGGCCCCCAGAACACGGCGCGCGAGATCGGGATCAGCGCCAGCACGGCCGTCATCGCCGTCAGCACGATCGGCCGGAACCGGCGTACAGCCGAGCCGATGATCGCTTCGGAGCGTTCCATGCCCTTGGCAATGTCCTGGTCGATCTGGTCGACCAGGATGATCGAGTTGCGCATGATGATGCCGAGCAGCGCGATGACCCCGAGGATGGCGACGAAGCCGAACGGCGCACCGCTGATCAAAAGGGCGGCGGCAGCACCGATGATGCCGAGCGGACCGGTCGCCAGCACCAGCATCGCCTTGCCGAAATTCTGCAGCTGGATCATCAAGAGCACGACGATGATGGCCAGCATGATCGGTGCCTTGGCGGCGATCGAGGCCTGGCTTTCCGCCGAATCCTCGGCACCGCCCTGGATCTCGATCTTATAGCCGGGAGCCAGACCGTCACGCAGGCCCTGCATGTCCTTGTAGAGCTTGGTGACGACGTCGTTGGACTGCACGCCGTCGGGCAGCGTTGCCCGCACGCTGATGGTCGGCAGGCGGTCGCGGCGCCATTCGATGCCTTGCTCCAGCACCGGGACAACCTTGGCCACCTGCGACAGCGGCACGAAGCCGCCGAAATCGGTCGGGATATAGACGGAGTCGACCGAGGACAGCAGGCTGCGGCTGGCATCCGGCTCGCGGGCGACGATGGACACCGTCTCCTCGCCGTCGCGGAAATCGTCGAGCGGCGCGCCGGACATCGATGCCTGCAGCATCTGGCGGATGCGCTGCGAGGTGACGCCGAGCGCGCGGGCACGATCCTGGTCGATGACCAGCTTCATCGCCGGCACCGGCTCCAACCAATCGTCGTGCACGGCGCCAAGCAGCGGATCCTCGCGGAACTTCGCCTTCACCTGGTCGGCGATGCGGCGCACCTCCTGCCGATCCGGCCCCATGACGCGCATCTGCACCGGCCAGCCGGTCGGCGGACCGAGGAAAAGGCGGTCGACCTTGGCGCGGATGGACGGGAAGTCTTGCGCCAGGACGGTGCGCAACTTGACGATCAGCCGTTCGCGGGCCGGTTCGTCATTGGCCATGACGAGCAGTTGGGCGAAGTTGGGATTGCGCAGTTGCTGGTCGAGCGGCAGGAAGAAGCGCGGCGCGCCTTCGCCGATATAGGTGGCGATGAAACGCTTGTCCTTGTCGTCCATCATCTTGCTTTCGAGCGCCTTGGCCTGCGCCTCGACTTCCTTGATGCTGGTGCCTTCCGGCAGCCAGAGGTCGACGAGGATTTCCGGCCGCGACGATTGCGGGAAGAAGTTCTGCGGAATGAACTGGAACGCCCACAGGCTAGTGCCGAAGGTCACCAGCGTCATCACCAGGACGATGATGCGATGGCGCACCGCCCAGCCCACCGTAGCGCGAAGCCGGCGGTAGAAGCGCGTGTCGAAGACATCGTGATGGCTGCCGGCATGCTTGCGCTGCTTGAGGATCATGTTGCCGAGCCACGGCGTGAAATAGACCGCGACGAACCAGGACACGATCAGCGCGATGCCGACGACATAGAACAGCGTGCGGACATATTCGCCAGCCGTGGAAGCCGCGAAGCCGACCGGGATGAAGCCGGCGGTGGTGATCAGCGTGCCGGTCAGCATCGGGAAGGCGGTCGAGGAATAGGCGAAGCTCGCCGCCTCGATCTTGACCAGCCCCTCCTCCAGCTTTCGCTCCATCATCTCGACGACGATCATGGCGTCGTCGACAAGCAGGCCGAGCGCGATGATCAGCGCGCCGAGCGAGATGCGCTGCAGGTCGATGCCGAGTTCGTACATGATGGCGAAGGTGGCGGCGAGCACCAGCGGAATGGCGATAGCGATGACCAGGCCCGAGCGCCAGCCGATTGACAGGAAAGAAACGACCAGCACAATCAGCAGCGCTTCGCCAAGCGCATGCATGAATTCGGCCACCGCATCCGTGACGACGCCCGGCTGGTCGGAAATCTGGTCGACCGAAACGCCGTAGGGCAGCGCCTCCTCGAAGCGCTTGTAGGTAGCCTCGACATCCTTGCCGACATCGGTGACCTTGAAGCCCTTGGCCATGACGACGCCAAGTTGCACGCTATCATGGCCATTGAAGCGGTATTTGCGCTGGAACGGATCTTCGAGCCCCGACGTCACCGTGGCGATGTCGCCGAGCCTCGTGACCTGGCCGCCGGCGCGCAGGCGCAGGTTCCTGATGTCCTCGACCTTGCTGACATCGCCCTCGACGGAAATGCGCACCGAATTGGTGCCGGTGTCGACGGAGCCGGCCGGGTCGACATTGTTCTGTCCCTTGATCGCGTTCTGCAGATCGGTCAGCGTCAGGCCGCGTTCGGCGAGCGCCTTGGACGAGACGTCGATATAGAGCTTTTCCGGCTGGTCGCCAATGATGACGGCCTTCTCGACGCCGGGCGTCGTCAAAAGCATGTCGCGTGCCTGGATGGCGAATTTCTTCAGTTCGGGATAGCTGAAGCCATCGCCGCTGATCGAATGCAGGGTGATGAAGGTGTCGCCGAACTCGTCGTTGAAATATGGGCCGAGCAGGCCTTGCGGCAGATCGCCCTGGATATCGCCGACCTTCTTGCGCACCTGGTAGAAGGCGTCCGTGACTTCGGCGGCGTTGGTGTCGCCCTTGATCTGCACCGTGATGATGGCGCTGCCGGCGCGGGTGAAGGAGCGCACGAAATCGAGATGCGGCGTCTCCTGCAGCTTGCGCTCGATCTTGTTGACGACCTGGTCTTCCATCTCCTTGATCGAGGAGCCCGGCCAGATCGCCTGGACGACCATGACCCGGAAGGTGAAATCGGGATCTTCCTTCTGGCCCATGCGCATCAGGCCGAGCGCACCGGAAATGATGATCAGGCCGAACAGGAACCGTGCAATGGACGGATGGCCGATTGCCCAGCGCGACAGGTTGAAGGGCCGCTTCTCTTCCGTGGAATTGGTCATCGATGCTGGTCCATCTTTTCAAAGCAACAAGATCGAATGCTTGGTAGTGGCTTCCGGGCGGCAACGCTCTCCGAGCGGAGAAACGCTCATCGCGGTGGGACGCGAAAATCGATGTGGGGGTTACATCAATCGAGCGCCTCGGTTCGAGCGCTTGCCGCCCGGAAACCAGCGGCTGCGGGAACGCGCAGCCGGTTGTCTGTCGTTAGCGCACCTGCTTGGCGTCGCCGTCAGCCGCAGATGCGGACTGCAGTGCCGCATCGCCGGCGAGTTTCACCTTGAGGTTCTCGGTCATGAACTGCGTGCCGGCAGCGACCACGACGTCGCCGGGCTTCAGTCCCTCGGCAACACGCACGCCACCGGCGGCGAACGCGGCGACCTTGACCGGACGGGCGTGAACGGTGTCGGCGCCGCGATCGACGGTCCAGACGATCGACTGGCTGCCTTGCTCGGCCAGTGCGCTCAGCGGGATCGACACGAGCTGCCGCTCATTAGCCGCCGAGGCTTCGATGCTGGCGGTCATGCCGAGAAGCACGCGCGGATCGTTGGGCAGGCTGACGCGAACGGCGAAGGTGCGCGATTGCGGATCGGCGCTGCCGGCGACCTCACGGACCTTGCCGTCGAGCGCCAGCGCGTCGTCGGACCAGAAGCCCGCCTTGACGATCTTGCCCGGCTTGAATTCGGCGATTTCCATTTCCGGCACGGCGATCAGCACTTCCTTTTCGCCGTCGACGGCAACAGTGACAACCGGCGCGCCGGACCCAACCACCTGGCCTACATCGGCGCTGACCGCGGTGACGATGCCGTCCCTGTCGGCCTTGAGATCGGTATAGCCGACCTGGTTCCTGGCCTGGGCAAGCGTCGAGCGAGCGGAATCGCGGGTGGCGACAGCCTGGTCGTAGCTCAGGGTCGCCTGCTCGAGTTGCGATTTCGGCGCGAACTTCTTGTCAAACAGCTGCTCGGCGCGCTTGCGGGACAGCTCTGACGTCTCGACCTGCCGATCGGCGGCATCAAGGGCTGCCTGCGCACTCTTGACCGACAGGTCGTAATCGATGGGATCGATGCGGGCGAGCACGTCGCCCGCAACCACATGCTGGCCGATGTCGACGAGGCGCTCGGTGATCTTGCCGTTGACGCGGAAAGCCAGTGCGCTTTCGGTGCGAGCCCGCACCGAGCCGGAATAGGAGAGCGTGCGGGTGTCATGCGCCTGGGCGATCTCGACGACCTTGACCGGGCGGATGATGTCCTTGACTTCGGCTTTCTCTTGGCTGCAGCCGGCAAGCCCGAGCGCCGCGACAATCAGGCCGGCAACTGGCAGCTTACGGAGGATGGAATTGGACAAAGACATCTTGGTACTCCGACTGGAGATGAATGGTCGACACCGGCTGGCGGGGGCTATTTCAGTGCCTTGATTGCATAATCGATGAGGTCGTCGGGCATTGCCCGGTTGGTCTTGGCAAGGCACTGCGCCACCATCTGCGGATGGCACAGGATGACGGTTGCGGCGCCGAAGCAGCGCGACGCGATCACGGGATCCTGCTCCCTGAACTCACCGGCCTCGATGCCATCGCGGATCACTTCCGCAAACAGGTCGTGAATGCTGTCGACATGCTTGTCGATCACGCCCCAGTCGCGTTCGAGGGCGACGATGACCATCTCGTGGACCTTCTGGTCGTCAAGCATGACCTCCATCGTCATCTTGTATTGCGCATGCACGTAGCGCCTAAGGCGCTCCTCGGCGCTGACCGGCAGGTGCATGATCTCGTAGGCCATCTTGTAGCTGGCGCCGAGCATCCGTCCGCAGACGGCCTGGTGGATTTCGACCTTGGAGGCGAAGAAACGATAGATGTTGGCCGGCGACATGCCGAGTTCACGGGCGATGTCGGCAACATTGGTCTTGCCGTAGCCGTAGTGCCGGAACAGGCGCTCGGCGCAGTCGAGAATGCGCGTCACATTGTCCTGTCGGGCGGCGTCGGCGACTATGGTGGCGGCTTCGGACATGATCCTCTGTCAATTTACGAGTGACGAATTTCAACTTTCGTCATTCGTAAATCGAAATGGACGGTCTGTCAACGCAGATTCTGTGTACGCGTACGATTGGTGACAGATGGTGACATCCAATAGACGTCACGAAGCGGCCCGAAGATGCGAGCCACTGAAAATATTTTCCGCGAAAGGCCGTCGGCGTTTCAGGTGACCTTGGCCATCTCGCGCAGCCGGAACTTCTGGATCTTGCCGGTCGAGGTCTTCGGGATTTCGGCGAAGATCACCGCCTTCGGCACCTTGAAGCGCGCCAGCAATCCCCGGCAATGTTCGATGATCTCGGCCTCGGTCGCCGCCTTGCCGGGCTTCAGTTCGACATAGGCTACAGGCACCTCGCCCCATTTGTCGTCAGGCCTGGCGACGACGCCGCAAGAGGCAACGGACGGGTGTTTGTAGAGCGCGTCCTCGACCTCGATCGAGGAAATGTTCTCGCCACCTGAAATGATGATGTCCTTGGAGCGGTCCTTGAGCTGGATGTAGCCGTCGGGGTGCATGACGCCGAGATCGCCGGAATGGAACCAGCCGCCGGCAAAAGCTTCGTCGCTCGCCTTGCCGTTCTTCAAATAGCCTTTCATGACGATGTTGCCCCGGAACATGACCTCGCCGATGGTCTCGCCGTCGGCCGGTGTCGCCTGCATCGTTTCGGGATCCATGACGGTCAGGCCTTCGAGCGCTGCATAGCGCACGCCCTGCCGCGCCTTCTTGGCGCTGCGCTCGCCCTTTTCGAGGTCGTCCCAGGCGCCATGCCATTCGTTGACGACCGCCGGGCCATAGGTCTCGGTCAGGCCGTAGAGATGGGTGACGGCAAAGCCGGCATCGGCCATCCCCGACAGTACCGCTTCCGGTGGCGGCGCTGCGGCCGTGTTGAAGGTGACCGTCTGCGGAAATGCGCGCTTGTCCTCGTCCCTGGCATTGATCAGCACCGACATGACCACCGGCGCGCCGCACAGATGGGTGACGCCCTGATCGGCAATCGCATCGTAGATCGGCTTCGGCCGCACCCAGCGCAGGCAGACATGGGTGCCGGCCTGGACGGCGAGCGTCCAGGGAAAACACCAGCCGTTGCAGTGGAACATCGGCAACGTCCACAGATAGACCGCATGCTTGGCCATGCCGGCATGGATGGTGTTGGTGTAGGCCATCAAGGCCGCACCGCGATGATGGTAGACGACGCCCTTCGGATTGCCTGTCGTTCCGGAGGTATAGTTCAGCGAAATGGCATCCCATTCGTCGTCGGGCATCGACCAGGTGAAGTCCTCGTCGCCGCCAGCAACAAACGCCTCATAGTCCAGAGTGCCAATCCACTCGCCTTTCGGATAGGGCGCGTCGGCGGCGTATTCGGGATCGTCATAGTCGATGACCAGCGGCTTGACCTTGGCCAGTTCCAGAGCCTGCTTGACGACGCTGGAGAATTCGCGGTCGACGATCAGCACCTTGGTCTCGGCATGGTCGAGCTGGAAGGCGATGACCGCCGCATCAAGGCGCGTGTTGAGCGAATGCAGCACCGCCTTGGTCATCGGCACGCCGAAATGCGCCTCCAGCATCGGCGGCGTGTTGGACAGCATGACGGTGACGGTGTCGCCCTTGCCGATGCCGCGCTTGTCGAGCGCCGAGGCAAGCTTCAGCGACCGGCGCCAGAAGGTGCGATAGTCGATGCGCTGGCGGCCATGGATGATGGCGATCTGGTCGGGATAGGTTTTGGCTGCGCGCTCCAGATAGGTAAGCGGCGTCAACGGCTGATGGTTGGCCGCGTTCTTGTCGAGATCCTGTTCGTATGGATTGCCCATCCCATGCTCCCCGCGTTTTTCTTTTAGACCTTCTAATCACAGGCTGGGGCCGCGTCACCATCAACGATGCCTCGCTATAGCGCATTTGGAACAATGATGATCCAGATTCGCCCGGCAAAAGGGCATCGCATACCTTTGCCCAATTTGACTTTTGTCGAGAGCCGTGAATAATGTCAGCCGAGGAGACGGCATGGCGATCCGACCGGCAGAACAGCTCATCCACAAGGCCGCCTGGCTTTATTATGCCCATGGCCTGCGGCAGGACCAGGTGGCGAGCCAGCTTAACATTTCCCGTGCCTCGGTCGCCATGTATCTGCGCAAGGCGCGCGAAACCGGCATCGTCAACATCTCGACCTCGACCCAGCTTTTCACCGATGACGTGCTGGCGCGCAAGCTCGAGGATGCGTTGGGCCTCGACGCCGTCTGGATCGCGCCGGAAAATGACCATATCGCCGACCCGTCGGCGGAAATAGCCGTGCTGGCGGCAAGCGTCTTTCTCGAGCTGGTCAAGAAGGGCGACCGCATCGGCGTCGCCTGGGGCCGCACCGTCTACATGATCGCCGACATCATGTCCTATGCCGACCTGCAGGATGTCACGGTGGTGCAGCTCTGCGGCAATCTCGGCGCGCCCTATTCCTACCGGCCCGACCAGTGCACCATGGAAATCGCGCGACGTCTCAACGCCAAGGGGCTCAACTTCTACGCGCCGCTGGTGCTGTCGACGGAAGAGCTGGCGCGCGCGCTGCGTGCCGAGCCGGTGATCCGGGAGCAATTGTCGGGTGTGCGCGACTGCGACCTGGCGCTGTACTCGGTCGGCGCGGTTGACGCCGACAGCCATCTGGTCAAATGCGGCGCGCTCACTCCTGACGAAATGGCTGGCCTGCGCAGCCGAGGCGCCGCCGGCGTGATTGCCGGGCAGATCATCGACGCCGAGGGCAAGGTGCTCGACTGCAGTTATAACCGGCGTGTGATCTCCGCCGAACTTGCCTCGCTGCGCGCCATCGCCAGGCGGCTGGTGGTGGTGCAGGAGGACAGCAAGTTCGAACCGCTGCTCGCGGCGATCGCGGGCGGCCTTTGCACGCATCTGGTGGTCGGCGCGCGCATGGCGCAGCGGCTTCTGGATCATGCGGCCGCCACGACAGAAAAGGCCTCCTAGGAAACCACCATCTCCGTCGCCGACGCATTGTCATCAAAGCGTCGCGGCATTCCTGTTTCACCATCAAAGACAGCAACCGGACGAAGCGAACATGAAGAATCTGTGGAATGACGATGCAGCCGAAAAGCTCGTTGCCGACTATGCAAAGAAGGGTGTCGGCCGCGACCTGGCGCTGCGCGTCTACACGACCCGGCTGCTCGGCGGCGAACCAAGGCTGGTCCTGCATGGTGGCGGCAACACCTCCTGCAAGACGACTGCGACCGATCTTGTCGGCGACCAATGGGACGTGCTGTGCGTCAAGGGCAGCGGCTGGGACATGGGCGTCATCGAGCCGCAGGGCCTGCCGGCGGTCAAGCTCAAGCCGCTGCTCAAGGCGCGCGCGCTGAACAGATTGGCCGACGAGGACATGGTCGCGCTGCAGCGCGTCAACCTCATCGACCCGTCGTCACCCAACCCCTCGGTCGAGACGCTGCTGCACGCCTTCCTGCCGCACAGATTCGTCGACCACACGCACTCGACCGCTATCCTCGCCATCGTCGACCAGGAAGACTCGAAGCCGCTGGTGAAGACGGTGTTCGGCAGCAAGATGGGTTATGTGCCCTACATCATGCCCGGCTTCGACCTCGCCAAGGCGGCCGCCGATATTTTTGATGCCGACCCTGATGTCGAGGGCCTGATCCTCGACAAGCATGGCATCTTTACCTTCGGCGACGATGCCAAACAGGCCTACGACCGGATGATCCATTATGTGAATGTCGCCGAAGACTACATTGCCAAGCACGGCAAGCCTCAGGCCGCAAAGGCAACCTTGCCGGCAAGGCTCGCGACACCCGCGTCCATAGCGCCGTCGCTGCGCGGCGCGGTGGCGGTAGCGCGCGGCGAAGGCCGCTTCGCCCGCATGATCAGCGATTTCCGCACTTCGCCGGCAATCGTCGATTTCATCAATTCATCCGGGATTGCCGACTATGCCGGACGCGGTGTGTCGACGCCCGATCTGTCGATCCGCATCAAGACCGGGCCGATGGCGCTGCCGGCGCCCGATGCCGACAAGGCCGACGACTACAAGGCCGTGATCAAGAGCCATGTCGACGCCTTCGCCAAGGACTACCGCACCTATTTCGAGACCAATGATGCGCTCGACGACGTCAAACGCACCATGCTCGACCAGATGCCGCGGCTGACACTGGTGCCGGGCCTTGGCATGTTCGGCCATGGCCGCACGCTGAAGGACGCGAAGATCGCGTCGGATGTCGGCGAGATGTGGATCGAAGCGGTGCGCGGCGCCGAGGCGGTTGGCCGTTTCCATCCGCTCTCCAAGGCCGACCTTTTCCCGCTCGAATACTGGTCGCTGGAACAGGCCAAGCTCGCCTCCAACAAGCCGAAGCCGTTGACCGGCCAGGTGGTGCTGATCACCGGCGGCGCCGGCGCGATTGGCGCGGCGACGGCAAAACTGTTCGCCGACAATGGCGCCCATGCCGTCGTCGTCGATCTCGACGCCGAAAGGGCTGCCGAGGCCGCCAAGAAAGCCGGCAACAATTCGATCGGTGTCGCCGCCGACATCACCGACCCGGCACAGGTGCGTGCCGCCTTCGACAAAGCGGTCGCCGTGTTCGGGGGTGTCGACATCCTGGTGTCCAATGCCGGGGCGGCCTGGGAAGGCCGTATCGGCGAGCTCGACGATTCACTTTTGCGCAAGAGTTTCGAGCTCAACTTCTTCGCCCACCAGTCGGTGGCGCAGAACGCAGTGCGCATCATGCTCGAACAGGGCACCGGCGGTGTGCTTCTGTTCAACACCTCCAAGCAGGCGGTCAACCCAGGGCCGAAGTTCGGCGCCTATGGCGTGCCGAAGGCGGCAACGTTGTTCCTGTCCAGGCAATACGCGCTCGACTACGGCGCGCACGGCATCCGCTCGAACGCGGTCAATGCCGACCGCATCCGCTCAGGGCTTCTGACCGACGCCATGATCGCCAGCCGTTCGGGCGCGCGCGGCGTGTCGGAGAAGGACTACATGTCCGGCAATCTGCTCGGCCAGGAAGTGACGGCGCAGGACGTCGCGCAAGCCTTCCTGCATCACGCAATGGCTGATCGCACCACCGCCGATGTGACGACGGTCGATGGCGGTAATATCGCGGCGGCCTTGCGATAGGCAGAACCGGCCGAGACTGACGCAAAACGGGCGAAGGTATTCGGGATCTGCGGCTACAGCAATTCTCGGATGCCTTCCCAAGCCATTCTGCCCAGTCTTGAATCGGCCTCGTCACTGCCTCCGTGTGCATGCAATGCCGAGCGTGGTGTGGTTTCACCAGGCAAGAGAATGCGGTGACCCGCATCGGGCGACGAAACGACATGTGTGAGCTTGCCTGTATCGTCTCGCCGCCGAACAATGTCTGTCGCGAACCATAGGGAGGGCCACAGCGCATCGTCGCCACCGGCGACAAGCAGGATCTCGGCCGACGCGGTCTCGACGGGGATGGTTGCCGCCTTTGCTTCGCGCTCGAAGGTTTTCAAACAATGTTCGAAAAGCGCTCGGTAGGACACCAGGCCATCCACAGACTCTCGGCTCCAATTCGGATCCGTAGGCACGAACGGCAGGGGAGTACCGTCGAGCGACCATGAGGATCGTTCGGGCCAACTGACGCCGTCCCGGCCTGCACCGATATTTCCCCAAACCACCGACGATGGGCTGATGGCGACCACGGCGTTGATGCGCGGGTCATGGACCGCCGCGAGCAATGCGGCCTCGGCACCTTTGGATGTGCCGACATAGACGATGCGATTGCATCCTGTTTCAAGGAGGTAGTCGGTTGCCGCAAAGAAGGTTTCGAGGGGAATTTCGCATATTCCGGGAGCCTGCCTCTCGCCGCCAAACCACAGCAGGGCCAAGGCCGACGAGCGCTCGTTTGCAAAGAGCCGTGCGCGCCCGACATCGACGCGGCCACTCGATCCACCCAACACCACGACGCCAGTGGTGGCGTGCGGGCATCGAAACAATGTTCCGGCGACGGCGCCGGACAGGTTTTCCTCGATTGCCGCCTGGACTTCCATATGCACCGAACCTTGGGCCGGAACCTGCGAGCCAGCCTTGCAAATATTCGGCAAAAAGGCCGCCTGCAGCAAGCGGCTGCAGGCGGCCTTCGATAGCGAAACCTACTTGGCGTTCGGGTTCGGCATCCAGGCCGGCATCGCCACATCGGCATGGGCGAACTGCGGCAGCTTGGCCGACAGGTCCTCCATGTTCTTGATGTCCTTGTCGATGAGGTCCTTCTGGGTGATCAGCGTCGGCGGCACGACGACGTTGTGGCCGGGATCTTCACCGGCCAGCAGCTGCGCCAGTGCACGCACCGAGACCTGGCCGACGACGGCCGGATTGGTGGCGGCGGTCGCTGCCCAGGCACTGTCGGGCTCGCGCATCGCTGATATATCGGACGTCGAGATGTCGGCCGAATAGATCTTGATGCCCTTGTTCAAGCCCGCCTCGTCGACAGCGATCTTCACACCCTTGGCGAATTCGTCATAGGGGGCGAACATCACCTTGATGTCGGGATGCGCCGACAGCACCGAGCGCGCCTGGTTGGCGACGGAGTTGGCGATCGGATTGTCGAGCGTGCCGAACATCGCGACTTCCTTGATGCCGGCGTACTTCTTCTTCACGTCGACCCAGGTCTCGTTGCGGCGGTCGAGCGGCGCGATGCCGGCGACATAGACGTAGCCCGCATTCCAGCTCTCGCCATTGTCCTTAACCGCCTGCTCGAGCGCCAGGCGCGCAAGGTCGCGGTCGGACTGTTCGACCTGCGGGATCTTGGGGTTTTCGACATTGACGTCGAAGGCCACCACCTTGATGCCGGCGTCGACCGCGCGCTGCGCGGCGTCCTTCATCGATTCCGTCAGGCCGTGCTGGATGATGATGCCTTGCACGCCGAGCGCGATGGCCTGGTCGACCATGTCAGACTGAAGGGCGGCATCCTGGCGGCTGTCGAGCACGCGCAGGTCGATGCCAAGCGCCTTCGACTGTGCCTCGACGCCCGAGAGATAGGCCTGGAAGAAGTCACCGGTCGAGAGATAACGCACCAGCGCGATCTTGACGCCAGGCTTGTCGAAAGGCGCCGGCTTGTCCGCGGCAAGAGCCGGGAACTGCATCAGCATGGTTGCGCCGGCCAGTCCGAGCGCCACCTTCCCTAGAAGTCTTCTTGTAATGCTCACCTTGTTTTCCTCCACTCTTGTTGAACCCAAAATCCTGTTCCGGTCGAAAGCTACCTCCTGCCCCTGCCCGAAAGCGCAAAGGTGAAGACAAGGGCGACGACCAGAACCACGCCCTTGACGAAATCCTGCGTGTAGTAAGGCGCGTTCATCATCGTCAGGCCTTGCAGCAAGATGCCGACGAACAGCGCGCCGATGGCGGTGCCGAAGGCGTTCGGCTTGGCAGCACCTAGCACCGCGTAGCCGATCAGCGCCGCGGCAACTGCATCGAGCAGCAGATTATTACCCGAGGCGATGTCGCCGCGTCCAAGCCGGGCAGCGAGCAAAATGCCGCCGATCGAGGCAAAAACTCCTGAAATAACATAGGCCCAGATCTTGTATGCCTTGACAGGCGCGCCGGCGAGTTCGGCGGCGCGCTCATTGCTGCCGACCGCGTACATCATGCGGCCGAAGCGGGTGTATTCGAGGAAGAACCAAATCAGCACGGCGAGCACGAGCAGCACGACGACCGACACCGGAATGAGGTTCGGGATGAAGAAGTCGAAGCGGTGGCGACCGAGCGCCAGGAAGGCATCGCTGAACTTGCCATTGGCGACCGAACCGTCCGGCATGGTCATGCCGGTGGCGATCGAACGGCCTTCGGTCGGAATGCGCTGCAGGCCGACGAGCAGAAACATCATGCCGAGCGTCGCCAGCAGATCGGGCACGCGCATATAGACAATCAGCCAGCCGTTGATCAGACCGACAATGGCGCCGATCAGCAGGCAAACGACCACCGCGACAAGGGCGTTCTGCTCCAGCACCACCATGACATAGGCCGCCGCCATCATGGCCGATGTGGCGACCGAGCCGATCGACAGATCGAAGCCGCCGACGACAAGCGTGGCGGTGACGCCGAGCGCCAGCACGCCGGTGATGGCGACCGACTGGAAGATGAAAACGGCACTTTGCGGCGAAACGAAACCGTCGGCGGCGATCGAGAAATAAGCGACGAGCCCGAACAAGAGCACAATGAACCCGTAGCGGATGGCGTGGTCGCGCAGCGTCATTCAGTGCCCCCTCGCACCGCTGCCGTCTTTACCCAACTCGAACCCATGCTCTCTCCATTCCAATTCCTGTTGTCCGCGCGCTTCAGGCCGCGCTGTGCAACGGTCCGCCGGCGACCTCGGCCAGCAGACGATCGAGATCGACTTCGGCGTTGCGGTGCTCGCCGACGATGGTCTGCTCCGACATGACCAGGATGCGGTCGGCGGTCTCCAGCGCCTCGTCGAGCTCGGTGACGAACAACAGCGTCGCGCGGCCGTTTGCACTCGCCCTGAGCTTGGCGGCGATGTCGCGCCGGGCGGAAATATCGACGCCCTGAAACGGCTCATCCAGAATGAACAGTCTTGCATCCTGAACCATCCAGCGGGCGACCATCACCTTCTGTTGGTTGCCGCCGGACAGCTCCGACATCTCGTCCTTCTCGGAACGACAGACGATGCCCAGTTCCTCGATCTGCCGGCGGGCCGTGGTGCGTTCGAGACGGCGCCTCAGGATGCCGAAGCGCGACATGCGCTTGTGAAACGGCAGGCTAATATTTTCCTGGATATTGAAGCCGCCAACGATGCCATTCTCGCCGCGGTCCTTGGCGACGAGAAACACGCCGGCGGCGATCGCCTCGCCGGTTGTTTCAGGCGCATAAGGCTTGCCGTTCATCGTCATGGTGCCGGCGAGCGGCTTGCGCACGCCGAACAGGGTCTCGGCAAGCGCCGTCTTGCCGACGCCGACGAGGCCGGTGATGGCAACGACCTCGCCGTCACCGAGCGTCAGCGAGATCGGCCGGGCGCCTGGTGCTATACGCAGGCCGTCTATCTTGAGGACGGCATGGGCCGAATCCCTGACAACGATCTGATCGAGATGGATCTTGCGGCCGAGCATGGCGTTGACCGCGCCCTCATAGTCGAGCGGTTTCTTGTCGAAAATGCCCGAGATGATCCCGTCACGCATCGAGACGATGCGATCGGCCAACCGCCTGATGTCCGACATGCGGTGCGAGATGTAGAGGATCGCCACGCCTTGCTCGCGCAGCCTGTCGATCAGCGCAAACAGCCGATCAGCCTCGGTGCTGGAGAGCGATGAGGTCGGCTCGTCGAGGATCAGCACTTTCGGCTGGTGCGCCAGCGCGCGGGCAATCGCCACCATCTGGCGATCGGCCAGCGAAAGATCGCTCACCCGCGCCTTCAAATCGATGGCCAGCCCCATGCGGTCGGCAACCGCCTTGGCCTCCCGGCGTACGCGTATTGGATTGAACAAGGTCGGCGCGCCGCTGCCGCTCAGCCGGTCCAGCGTCAGGTTGGTGGCGACGTCGAGATCGGCCACGACACCATCATTGATGTTCTGGTGCACGGTGACGACGCCGGCGCGGATCGCTTCAGCCGGGGTTTTCGGTGCGAAATCCTGGTCGGCGAGCGCCATCGTGCCGCCGCCGCGCTCATAGACGCCAGAGATGATCTTGACGAGGGTGGATTTGCCGGCGCCGTTGGCGCCCATCAGCACGGTCACTTCACCGGCATGCAGTTCCAGCGAGACGCCGCCAAGCACCTCGTTATGGCCAAAGGCTTTCCTCAGTCCCTCTACGCGGAACACGGCATTGCCAACCATGCGTTCCTCCCTGACATGACGCTATGGGCTGCATCGGCAATTGTCAACACGATTGACAATTGCCAGATCGCTTCCTAGCTTGGCCCGGCCGCCATGCCTCCGTTATGTTCGGAGCGCATATGCGGGAGGATGACGATGACTGAAAAATTGCCGTTCGAAGCCCTGTCGGTAGAGACCCTGGCTGCCCGCCTTGGCGGCAACGAGGCGCTATGCGCGAAGATCGGCAAGGACACGACACACTGGAAGGTCCGCGAGGTCGGTGACGGCAATCTCAACCTGGTGTTCATCGTGGAGGGTGCCAGCGGTGCGGCGGTGGTCAAGCAGGCCCTGCCCTATGTCCGCTTGGTCGGCGACAGCTGGCCGCTGCCCTTGAAGCGGTCCTTCTTCGAATATCACGCGCTGACAAGGCAAGAAGCGCGCGCGCCGGGCTCGGTGCCGGCGATCCTTTATTTCGATGAAGGCCAGGCGCTGATCATCATGGAATATCTTGCGCCGCCGCACATCATCCTGCGGCGGGCGCTGATCGAAGGCCGGCAATTGCCGAACATTGCCCGGGATATCGGCCTGTTCATGGCCCGCACGCTGTTTCGCGGCTCCGACCTGCACATGGCTGCCAAGGACCGCAAGGCCGACCTGGCGCTGTTCGCCGACAATGTCGAGCTTTGCGACATCACCGAAAGCCTGGTGTTCTCCGATCCCTATTTCGATGCCAAGATGAACCGGCATACCTCACCGCAGCTCGACGGCCTCGTCGCCGAACTGCGTGCCGACCGCGACCTCAAGGTCGAGGCGCAGCGGCTGAAGCACATCTTCGCCGCCAATGCCGAAACGCTGCTGCATGGCGATTTGCATTCCGGCTCGATCATGGTCACCGACACGGAAACCCGGATGATCGATCCGGAGTTCGCTTTCTACGGCCCGATGGCCTTCGATGTCGGCATGCTGCTTGCCAATTTCTGGATGTCGTTCTTCGCGCAGCGTGGCCACGAACAGGAGGGAAAGCGCGACGCCATGCGCGCCTATCTGCTTGAGGTGACGGTCGAGACCTGGTCGGTGTTCCGCGCCGAGTTCTCGCTGATGTGGCGTACCGAGCGCACCGGCATGCTCTATCAGAAGAGCCTGTTTGAGGATCAGGGCGACAGGCTCGGCGCCGAGCAGGCGCTCGACCATGTGCTGCACCAGATCTGGACCGACCTGCTCGGCTTTGCCGGCATCGAGGTCCACCGGCGTATCCTCGGCCTCGCCCACAATGCCGATTTCGAGACCATTGCCGACGAGGATTTGCGCGCCAGTTGTGAGGCAAAGGCGCTGAAATTCGGCCGCCATCTCGCCGTCAACCGGCGCCAGATCCACAGCATCGACGAGGTCAACCAACTGGCCGCGCTGATCCAACAGGAGAGCAGCATTTGAACGTCGGCGACCGCCACTATCGCACCATCTGGCTGAGCGACGACGGGCGTTCGGTGGAGATCATCGACCAGCGCTGGCTGCCGCATGGTTTCCGCATCGAGAATATCGGCAGCGTTGCCGGCATCGCCACCGCCATCCGTGACATGTGGGTGCGCGGCGCGCCGCTGATCGGCGTCACCGCTGCCTATGGCGTCGCCATGCAGATGGCGGACGACCCTTCGGACTCGGCGCTCGATGCAGTCTGGGAAACGCTGCACGAAACGCGCCCGACCGCGATCAATCTGCGCTGGGCGCTGGACGAAATGCGGCGCTTCCTGCGCCCCCTGCCAACGGAACAACGCGCTGAAGCCGCCTATCGGCGCGCCGGCGAAATCGCCGACGAGGATGTCGAGCTCAACCGCGCCATCGGCGAGAACGGTCTTGCCATCATCAAGGCGATCGCGGCGCGCAAGCAGAAGGGCGAGCCGGTCAATATCCTGACCCATTGCAATGCCGGCTGGCTGGCCACAGTCGACTACGGCACCGCCACCGCGCCGATCTATCTGGCGACGGAGGCCGGCATTCCAGTCCATGTCTATGTCGATGAAACACGGCCGCGCAACCAGGGCGCCCAACTGACCGCATGGGAGATGGCCGGGCACGGCGTGCCGCACACGCTGATCGTCGACAATGCCGGCGGCCACCTGATGCAGCGCGGCGAGATCGATATGGTCATCGTCGGCACCGACCGCACCACCGCCGACGGCGACGTCTGCAACAAGATCGGCACCTATCTCAAGGCGCTCGCCGCCGCCGACAATGACGTGCCGTTCTATGTCGCATTGCCCTCGCCGACCATCGACTGGACGGTGCATGACGGCCTGGCCGAGATCCCGATCGAGCAGCGCTCGGCCGACGAGGTCTCGCTGGTCTGGGGCAAGACCGCCAGCGGCGAGATTGCCCAGGTGCGCATTTCGCCCGAGACGACGCCCGCGGCCAACCCGGCCTTCGACGTGACGCCGGCGCGGCTGGTGACCGGCCTGATCACCGAGCGCGGCGTTGCCAAGGCGTCGCGCGAAGGCCTGAAGGCGATGTTTCCCGAGCGAGCGTAGTTCCGCGCTTCTAGTACAGAGGTTCGGCCATGTGCTTCGGCGTCGGCCATGTCTCGGTAATGCCCGGCTGCACCGGCCGCTCCAGATAGGTCGATAAAACCACATAGCTGCGCGTCGACGTGACGCCCGGCGTCTCGTACAGGCGCGCCAAAAGGCCCTCGAGTGCCCTGGTGTCTTCCGTGCGGACCTTCAGCAGCATGCAGGTATCCCCGGCGACGGTATGGATCTCCTCGACTTCGGGATACTGCGAGACCGCCATCAGTTCGGGCGTCTTTCCCCAGCCCCTGGTGTCGATATGGACAAAGGCAAGCAAAGGCTTTTTCACCGCCCGGGGATCGATGATGGCGACTGTGTTGCGGATGGCGCCGCCGCGCCGGAGCCGTTTGACCCGCTCATGCGCTGCCGGTGGCGACAAGCCCACGCGATCGCCGAGTTCGGCGTAGCTGATCGTGGCGTCATCGACCAGGACGCCTAATATTCTTCGGTCAATCGCGTCGAGGTCGCGGGCCGCAGGCCTGTTCTGCAGAATGCCATCTGTTTCTTCATCCATGGCGAAATTCCTGGTTTTCCGCTGAATAGAATACGGCCATTATGCCGATATGTCGAACATTGATCAAGTTGCGCCATTGACTGCCCGAGCACCGATTCCGGCGCTTGCCTATCTGTTGACGGGCTGCATCGCGGTCATCGGCTCGAACTCGCTTGTGCTGGGTCCGATTGCACCGGCTGTCGCTTCGTCGTTCGGTACCAGCGTGCCGGCCGTGATGATTGCGGCGGCCGCGTTCGGCCTCGGCACCTCCGCAAGCGCCCTATTCCTGGCTCGCTACATCGACCGGCTCGGTGCACGCCGGATGCTGCAGGGCGCGCTATTGCTGCTGGCACTGGCGCTGGTCGCGAGTGCCGCGGCACCCACGGTGATCATGCTGGTCGCAGCGCAGCTGCTCGCCGGCATTGCCGCTGGCGTCGCCATGCCGGCGATCTATGCCAGCGCCGCGGCCATCGCTCCGCCGGGCAGGGAGAGCGGCACGATCGGCGTCGTGCTGACCGGCTGGACGCTCAGCATGGTGGCCGGCGTATCGCTGTCGGCCGTGCTTGCCGATCGCGTACACTGGCGCGCGGTCTTTGCCGCGGTCGCGGTGCTTGCGGCCCTTGCATGGGTGGGGCTTACAGTGACGTCGCTCAGCGACATCAGGAAGGCCGGGCCGGCGTCTGCCCCGCTGGAAGCGCTCGGCATTCCCGGCATCGTGCCGCTTCTAATCGCTTGCGCCGCCTTCATGACCGCCTTCTACGGTGTCTATGGCTATCTCGGCGACCATCTTCATGTCGGACTGGGAGAGCCGGTCAGCGCCAATGGGCTGGCGGCGCTTGCCTATGGCGTGGGTTTCGGCATGGCAGCACTTCTCGACGGTGTCATCGACCGGATCGGCGCGCGCCGCGTCATGCCGTTCGCTTATCTTCTTGTCGCCGCCGTCTATGTCGCGATTGCAGCGGCGAGCAACAGCTTCAGCCTGATCCTGGCCATGGTGGCGATCTGGGGACTGGCCAATCATTTCGGATTGAACGTCCTGGTGACGCGCCTGTCGGGGCTCGATCCGTCGCGGCGCGGCACGATCATGGGCCTGAACAGCGCTGTGACCTACCTCGCGGTCTTCGTCGGCACCACCAGCTTCGGACCGCTTTATTCCAACTTCGGCTTTGCTGTCTGCGCGATGGTTGCAGCACTGCTCATGCTGGTTGCCGCATCGGCGGCGGCGTGGCGCACGCGGTAGTCGAACGTGCTTGGCCCAACCTTCTCACGGTTGACAGCGGCGCCCTGCCCTTCCATACAAAGCCCGTTAATGTTCTCAGGGCGGGGTGAAAGTCCCCACCGGCGGTAAAGGCTTCGGCCTGAGCCCGCGAGCGCTTTCCGGTTTCGGAAAGGTCAGCAGATCCGGTGTGATTCCGGGGCCGACGGTTAGAGTCCGGATGGAAGAGAACGAAACGGAAGCCGGCCCGCTTTTCGCGGGCCTAATCCGTATCGTGCGTCCTGATTCTGGTTCGAAACGGAAGGATGGACCCATGAATCAGCATTCCCATAAAGACTATGAAACGACCCGCGTCGCCGTTATCAGGGCGCGCTGGCACGCCGACATCGTCGACCAATGCGTGCAGGCCTTCGAGGCGGAACTGGCCGACATCGGAGGCGACCGCTTCACCGTCGATGTCTTCGACGTGCCGGGCGCTTATGAAATCCCCCTGCATGCCAAGACCCTGGCCGGGACCGGCCGCTATGCCGCGATCCTCGGCACCGCCTTTCTCGTCAATGGCGGCATCTACCGGCACGAATTCGTCGCCAGCGCGGTGATCGACGGCATGATGAACGTGCAGCTGTCGACCGGCGTGCCGGTGCTGTCGGCGGTGCTCACCCCGCACAACTACCACGACAGCGCCGAGCATCACCGCTTCTTCTTCGAGCACTTCACCGTCAAGGGCAAGGAAGCGGCCAATGCCTGCGTGCAGATCCTGGCGGCGCGGGAGTTGATCGCGGCGTGACGTAACGCGCAGATCGCACGCCGCGCTCCCTAAATCGGCCTGCTGCCTCCCTTCGGGCAGCAGGCTCTTACTGGCTTGAAAAGGTCCAGCGGAACTACAGGCTGTTGAGCCGGGCTATATCCGCGGGAGTGGCTCGACGCTCGACAATGGTGCGGCCTGACGCATCTTTTGTCTCAAACCTACCGTTCTCTATCTCCTCCTTGGTCCCGTCAGGATGAGTGACCTCGATCTTGTTGCCTTCCACTTCGACTTTGTCGCCAGTCGCAGCGTTCACATGCTCGTGTCCGTGGTGACCGCTGTCGTTTGCGCCGTGATCGTCACCTGGGCCATCATCGCCACCACCCCCGGGCCCAGAATTGCCACTGTCATGGTCACCGCCGTCATCGCCACCCCCGGAACCGGAATTGCCACCGGAACCCGAGCCGCCGGAACCACCACCGCCATCCCCACTCTTAGCGTAAGCCGCCGCGGGTCCGATCTTGGACGCGGCGTCCAGACTGAGATGATAAGGCGCTACGGTCAGGGCCAACGCTGTCGAGGCGCGCAGTGCGAACCAGATGAACCGGCTTGAGGTCGATTTATGCATGGCTGGATTCTCCGTTGCTAACCTGGAGGCAACGCAGCCAAATGTTCGAATATTCCTGAGCTTGCGCAGGAAAGGCTGTTGAGACAACGCGCAGGACCTATGCGTGCGATATCTCAGACCAAAGTCCGACCTGCTCGCGCACTGGATGACCAAACAGGCAGGATTTCAGCGCTGCAACAAGAATTGCGATCGACAGGGCCTGTGAAGGTTGCGATTGGCTCGAAATCCGGCCAGAAGCATCCAGGGCCGACCGGCGACCGGCCGGCCCGCGACGTTGCGCTTGAAACCAGATACGGGAGACTATTGGGTGGCTCGCATAACACTGAGACAATTGCTCGACCACGCCGCCGAATACGGCTACGGCGTACCCGCTTTCAACATGAACAACATGGAACAGGGCCTCGCCATCATGGAGGCCGCCGAGGAGACCAAGTCGCCGGTCATCCTGCAGGCAAGCCGCGGCGCGCGCGCCTATGCCAATGACGTCGTGCTGGCCAAGCTGATCGACGCGCTGGTCGAAATCCATCCCGACATTCCGGTCTGCATGCATCTCGACCATGGCAACAACGAAGCCACCTGCGTGACCGCCATCCAGTACGGCTTCACCTCGGTCATGATGGACGGGTCGCTGAAGGAAGACGGCAAGACACCGGCCGACTACGCCTACAATTCCGGCATCACCAAGCGCGTCGTCGACATGGCGCATTGGGGCGGCGTGTCGGTCGAAGGCGAGATCGGCGTGCTCGGCTCGCTGGAGAGCGGCGGCGGCGAGCAGGAAGACGGCCACGGCGTCGAAGGCGCGATCAGCCACGACCAGTTGCTGACCGATCCCGAACAGGCCGTGGAATTCGTCAAGGATACCCATGTCGATGCGCTGGCGGTTGCCATGGGCACCAGCCATGGCGCCTACAAATTCTCGCGCAAGCCCGACGGCGCGGTGCTGGCCATGAACGTCATCGAGGAGATCCACCGTCGCCTGCCCAACATGCATCTGGTCATGCACGGCTCGTCCTCGGTGCCGGAGGATCTGCAGGAGATCATCAACAAATATGGCGGCCAGATGAAGCCGACCTGGGGCGTGCCGGTCGAGGAAATCCAGCGCGGCATCAAGCACGGCGTGCGCAAGATCAACATCGACACCGACAACCGCATGGCGCTGACCGGCGCGATCCGCAAGGTGCTGACCGAGAACCCGAGCGAGTTCGACCCGCGCAAATATTTGACGCCTGCCATGGCCGCCATGCGCAAGCTCTGCAAGGAGCGCTTCGAGCAGTTCGGCACCGCCGGCAACGCGCAGAAGATCAAGCCGCTGCCCGTCGCCGAGATGGCCAAGCGGTATAAGTCGGGCAGTCTCGACCCGAAGTTTGGCTGAGCTCGATTGTCTCTCCCAGAACTGCCAGGAGCACCCGGCAGTTCTGGGCTGGCCGTCTCATTCCGGAGTCTCGGCCTCGGCACGAACGAGCTTGATGTCGGCTCCGGCCGCCCATGCGCCGATATCCTCGCGTCGCAATGCCGCCGCCATCATGTCTGGAAACAGATCCGGCGTGCAGGCAAAGACCGGAATGCCGAGCGCGGCCACCGAGCCCGCCATCTTCGGATCATAACCGGGCCTGCCTTGGTCGGTCAGCGCAAGAAGCACCACGACATTGACGCCGGAGCGAACCAGTGCTGCAAGCCGCCGCAGCAGTTCCTGACCGTTGCCGCCCTCATAAAGGTCGGTGATGAGCACCATATGCGACTTGGTCGGCCGCTCGATGCGGTCCGCGCAATAGGCGACGGCCTGGTTGATGTCGGTGCCGCCGCCAAGCTGCACGCCGAACAAGACTTCAACAGGATCGCTGAGCTCCTCGGTCAGATCGACGATCGCCGTGTCGAAGCAGACAAGCTTGGTCCGCACGACCGGCAGAGAGGCCATCACCGCGGCGAATATCGAGGCGTAGATCACCGAGCTTGCCATCGAGCCCGACTGGTCGACGCACAGCACGACCTCATCCAGGTCGACCAGCCTTCGCTGTTTGCGCATGAAGCCGACCAGCTTCTCCGGCACGATGGTTTTGTGCTCGGGCTGGTAATGACGAAGGTTGGCCGAGATCGTACGCGGCCAGTCGATGTCGCGCTGGCGTGGGCGGTTGGTGCGTTGCGATCGGTCGACCGCGCCGCGTATCGCTTCGGCTGTCTTCTGCTCCAACCGCTGCATCAACTTGGCGACGATATCGGCGATGATCGTACGGGCGATATCCTTGGTCTTGGTCGGCATGACCGAGCGCAGCGAAATCAGGTCGGCGACGAGATTGACGTCCGCCTCGATCGCCTTGAGGAATTCCGGCTCCATCAGCATCTGCTTCAGGTTGAGCCGCTCGAAAGCATCCTTCTGGACGATCTGGACGACCTGCGCGGGAAAGAACGACCTGATATCGCCCATCCACTGCGCCACCCGTGGGGCCGAGCGGCCGAGCCCGCCGCGCCGCTTGCGCGGATCGGCAGCGGCATCGCCTGCGCCATCCCCATAGAGCGCATCGAGAGCCGCCGAGAGCCTCTTGTCGTTGTCGGAAAGCGCTGTCGAGGCCTCGTCGTCGGCACCGATCGCCAGCCGCCAGCGGCGTTCCCGTCCGTCGCCGGCCGGCTCGGTTTCGCTGGTCTTGGCTTCGTCATCCATTGCCGGTCTCGCTCATCAGCAGGGGTCCAAGCCGTTCCAGGTGCCGGCGCCAGGCTTCGCCGCCATCCGGAGCCGGCGTCAGTCCGGCCGGCAAGCGTGCGGCGCGGCCGAGCACCGCTTCGATCAGCCGCCGCCGCTCCATCGAGTCCAGATGTGAAAAGACCCGACGAAGCAACGGCAGATGCGCAATGAAGGCGTCTTCGTCGAGGGATGCGAGCCAGGCATCCACCGCACCGCGCAGGCCTTCATCATAAATGAGCCGTTGGCCGGCAGTGCTGAAGAAACCCTCGAAGAACCCTGCAGCCTCGGCGACCGGCGTTCCCGGAGACAGACGTCTCGCGATCAGAGCCGCCGCGGCGTCGGCGGACACATGGCCAGCTTCGTAAAGCAGATGCGCGGCACAGCCCGCCACGAGCGCCGTCGATCGCGATCCATCGAGCACGGCGGCCAGTCCATTGCGCCAGGCGTCCAGCACGTCCTGTCCGGGCTCGACCAGACTGATCGCTTCGTCGGCCTTGCGCATGGCGCCGACCAGCGTCGTGGATGCTTGGGTATCGAGGTCGCGGGCGGCATAGGCAAGTGCGATCCCACCTTCGATGATCAGCCGCTCCAGAAGGCCGGACAAGCGGGCGGTTTCCGTCTTGCGAGCCTCGCCATAGCGGATGATGTCGGCGAGTGGCGGCACCGATGCCAGGATTTCCAGGCATTCACTGCTGCGCGCCGCGCGTTCCTCAAGTGTCGCCAGACCCGCGGTCGACGCTTCCGACAGGTTTGCCGTGATGGCGCCCTGAACCAGCGCCGCCAGCGCGTCGAGAGATGTCGCCGCGCCAATCATCTGGATCAGACGGCCGTTGGCGGCCTTTTCGATGGTCGGCCCATAGACCAGATTCTCGACCAGGCGCACGGCATATTCCGGCTCCCAGGCGAGTGCCCAGCGCTCGCGAAACGTGCCGCGGCTGCGGCCGCTGTCGGCCAGTTTGCCCCAATGCACGCCAAGCACATTCAGCCGGTGCAGCAAGGTCGAACGAAACAGCCCGCTTTCGCTGCGCAAATCGACCGACAGTTCGCGCTCCAGCGCCTCGGGCTTCAGCCGCGCCGCCTTCTGGTTGCGTTGCAGATCCTCGATTAGCGGCGCCAGCGGGGTGTCCGGCGGAATTTCGCCGACATCCGCGCCCAGCAACAATTCGGCTTCGACCAGAGCCCACAGCAGCGCTTCGCCGTTGAACAGGGCCGCGATCGAGGCGTCGCGCAATTCCTCAAAGCCGGGCTTTGGCCGCTCGCGGATCACAGCCAGCGTCCGGGCCAGCCGTTCGGCTTCGATCAGCGAGGCGGTCGAGACCATGTGCCCCTTGGCCCGCAGCACTGCCGCGATGCGCGCAAGCCACAGGACCGAGGCGTCACCTTGTCCACGCGTCTGCCACAAATGCTTGCACCAGCCGGGTGCGACGACGCCGGCGCCATAGCCGAAGCCGAGCGCAAGGCGCGGTCCGGTCCATGGCGCCCAGGTCATCATACTCTTGCGCCGGGCAAGCCCCTTGAGCAGGGCCTGGTCCTCTTTTTGTGGCCGCGTCGCTTGCAGTGCCGGCACATGGAAGGCTCCGCAAACGACAGCGATCGGACCGTCGAATTCCTTGCGCGCGGCGGTGATTTCAAGCCGCATATGCGCTTCGCGCTTTGCTTCGAATTCAGCAGGCGGACCTTCGCCGTCCCGCAGCGTCGTCATCGCGTCGGCTATGGCGGCGAAGATGGGGCCGGGCTCAGGGTTCTGCTCGATGATATCGGCCCACCAGCTTTCGCCATCTTCATAGCCGGCAGCTTGTGCCAACGTCCCGATCGGGTCACGCAGATGCGGCGCCGCCTCATTGTCCGATTCGGCTCCCGCATCCTTCGCATCCGCATCCTCCGTGCCGTTGATCGGTGTGGCCCGGGCTGATGACGGCAGGTCGATGAACCGCACTGTCGCGTTGTTGGCGACGGCCCAGAGCGTCGCCTGATACTCCGGCGAGAACTCAGCGAAGGGCCAGAAACCGGTCGAAGCCGGATCATCTTCGGGATAGCAGAGCAGCGCTACCGGTGGCCGCATTTCGGCGCGGGCAAGCAGCGGCAGCAGCGCCGAGGCGTCGGCCGGCCCTTCGATCAGCACGGCGACCGGTTTCAAATCCTGCAACGCCTGCACCAGGCTGTCGGCGGAGCCGGGCCCGTGATGGCGTATGCCAAAATAGGAAACGTCGCTGAGCGCCATGGCGTCAGATCGCCGCGTTCAGGGCCGCATAGTAGCCGGCATAGTCGGGCCGCTTCTTGAGCACGGTTTCCAGATATTCCTCCAGCACCAGTTTGTCCTGCACCGGATCTTTCACGATGGCGCCGACAAGGCTGGCGGCAAGGCCTTCGGCGCCGAGCTTGCCGCTATCGAACCACGCCGCCTGGCTGAGGCCGCCGACCACCGTTGCGATCGCCTCCGCCGTGGACAGCGAACCGGACGGCGTCTTCAACGTCACCTTGCCGTCTGATGTCGCACCGGAGCGCAATTCGCGGAAGATGGTCAGCACCCGGGCGATCTCCTCGCCGACATTCTTCGGTACCGGCAGGTCGAGACCGCCGGCCATCTCGCCGACGCGCTTAGAGACGATCGCCACTTCCTCGGCCATATCTTCAGGCAAGGGCAGCACGACGACGTTGAAGCGGCGCTTGAGCGCCGAGGACAACTCGTTGACACCCTTGTCGCGGTTGTTGGCGGTGGCGATGATATTGAAACCGCGCTGCGCATAGATCGAGGTGTTGAGTTCGGGGATCGGCATCATCTTTTCGGACAGCACGGTGATCAGCGTGTCCTGCACGTCCGAACCCATGCGCGTCAGTTCCTCGAGGCGGCAGAGCTTGCCATCTCGCATGGCGCGGTAAAGCGGAGTCGGCACCAGCGCGTCCTGGCTTGGGCCCTTGGCCAGCAGCTGCGCGTAGTTCCAGCCATAGCGGATCTGGTTCTCATCGGTGCCGGCCGTGCATTGCACGATCAGCGTCGAGTCGCCCATGATGGCTGCGGCAAGATGCTCCGACACCCAGGATTTCGCGGTGCCGGGAACGCCGAGCAGCAGCAGCGCGCGGTCGGTGGCGAGCGTCGCCACCGCGGTTTCCATCAGCCGGCGGCGGCCGACATATTTGGGCGTTATCAGCGTGCCGTCGTCAGCCTTGCCGCCAAGCAGATAGATCAGAACCGCCTTTGGCGAAAGGCTCCATCCGGCAGGCCTTTGCCGGTCGTCATTGCGTGCGAGCGCCTGCAACTCGGCGGCATAGGCCTGCTCGACCGGAAGACGGATGGCTACGTTCATTAGCTGTTCTCCGGATTGATCATGTGTCGATTCAAGGCTCGGCCAGTGATGCGTTGAGGCGCAGAAGACCGAGCGAAGGCGCTGCCGGGGCCATACCGGCCACAACGACGTCCCCGATCAATTTTTCCGCTGTCGCCGCCGTGGCGAGAAAGCCCATTGTTTCCAGTAGCTGATCGACGCCTCGCTTGACGGCGTCATCGTTTCCGGCAACTGCAGAACGCAGCATTGGCAGGGTCTGGCCATTTGTCAGGTCAGCCCACTCCAGCCAGCTTGCTTCGAGGCTCTCGGCCAGGTTGAGCGCACCAAGATATTGCGTATCTTTCAGGATCAGCCTGACCAGGACACGCTTCCTGCGGTTGTCCAGACGCGGCATGAGGTGGAGGACGAAAAGCGCCGGCTTGCCGCCTTCGGCGACAAGCGTATCCGCCATGTGCGTCACCGCCGCTTCGCTGCCCGACGCGGCGACCATTCGGGCAACAAGGATATCGGCATCGTTCTCGGCGCCGAATTGCCACGCCCCGATAAACTCGGATTCGGTGGTGCCGAAGCGCGTGGCGAGGTCGACCAGGTTACAGGTCTCGAACAGTTCGGCACGACGTCTTTCCTGCGCCGGCGATTTGAGTTTTGCCGGCGTGTAGGTGGTGCGGCGGCGGATGAAGCCGGATTTGCCTTCCGCGATGAAGGCGGCGAGTTCTGCTGTTGGATCTTCCTGCCCGCCATCGCCAAGCTGGCCATGCTCTCCGAGCCTTGCCAGCAGCCGGCCGGCCAATTCGCGCACCTTGCCGGAACGATCGGCGGAGAGGCTCTTCAGGAACGGCACGTCATCGGCGCCGAGGCCGAAGCGCATGAGTTCGATGAGTGCAAGCCTGATCTCGGCCGGCTCGCCGGATCCCTTGGTCTCGATCAGTTGCCGAGCCGATGCCGGCGCGGTGCGGCGCATATCCGCGAGCGCCGTACGACGCGCGGCGGGATAGAAGTCATCCCAGTTTTCCGCGGTCAACTTTTCCTGGCGGGTGTGTTTTTCGCCGTCCGCGCCTGCCTGCCAGTCGATCCAGGGTGCATAGACGTCCGGGCCGTTCTGATCCGACACGGCCGGCATCCAGTCCATCGGATGCAGCACGAAGCCGCGGCTGGCGACGAGCGACACCACACGCGTCTTGCTTCTTGTGTCGCCGGCGTGTTTCAGCGCCGCTCGCAAAAGCGGCCGCAGCCGCTCCGGCAGCATCGGCAAGGCAAGTTCAGGCAGCACTGGGCGGCGCTTCAGCGTCTTGGGCGCGGCTGGCCGCAAGGCAATGTCGAGGGCCTGCGCGGCGATTGCCAACAGGCGACGCTCGCGCTCGTCGAGGCTTGCGCCACCGGCAATCTCCTTCCACGCGGCTGGAGCCAGATCGAAGCTGGTCCCGCCGGTGATCCAGCTGTCGCGCATGGTCGCCAGGCCGGTCTGCTCGATCTCGTTCACGACAGATCAAGCCTCCCGAACCTGCTTTGCGCAGCCAGCAGGTCAAGCCGGCTGCCGTTCCAAAGTGCGGCCGTCGCCTTGAGGTCCAACCCAAGCAGCGTTGGATTGACGGTGTCGGCGATCGGCAAGGCGATACCATGCGGATCGCCGGTTGCCTGCCACCAGGCGGCACCGCGATCGTCCAGCAGGATCGCGCCGGGCGGCAGCATGACGGGACAGTCGGTGAGCCAAGGCGCTTCGTCCTGGCGAGCAACGTGGGCAGCGAGAGGATCGGATGCGCCAAAGCTGAAATCCGGCCACTCGCCAGACGGGACGTCACCCCTGCGATCCGCCACCAATGCCCGCAGCGGCTGGCGCGCCGGATAGAAGATCAGCCGGGCATCGAAGCGGTCGCCTGATGTGAACGCGTTCGACCGGCGACCAGCCGAAGCCGGAAAATAATCGAGCAGCAGGGCAAATTGCGAGGTGGCGCTGTTCAGGTCGAGCAGCCAGGTCGAATGGCTGACAAGACCGTCACGGCGGGTTTCGATCTTCTCGCCGAGCACCTCCCAGACGCTTTCGACCTGTTTGGCATCGGGGTTGGCCAGAACCTGCTCGCGGCTTTCAGACGTCGACACAAGGCGCCTCAGTTCGGCGTCGCCTGGTGTCGATCGCCAGGCCTTGGCCAGTAGCACAAGCTTGCCGAGTTCGCGGATCGCCGCGTCCGGGCGCTCCTCGCTGCGCAGCCCCATCAGCCGTGACGGAATCTCGTCGATACGGCCGGCAAGCGCCGTTGCTTTCATGTCGACCAGCCGTGCCGCAATCCGGCGGCAACGGTCGCTGCTGTTGTCGACAAAGCCGGCAAGGCCAAGCCGCAATTGATCAGCGATCCATTGATCCAGTTCATCCAGCGCCGCCGACACGGCGGATTGCGTGTCCTGCGTCCGCTTTCGCTGCGCTGCCTCGCGGCGCTCGACCGCAGCGGCGTCCTCGACAACAGTACTTTCGTCGTCGAGCGAGATTTCGCCAATACTCTTGCCTCCCGCACCGGGCGCCGGCCCCGCCGGCTGCGGCGAGGTCTTCCTGCGGCGACCGAGCCAGTCATTCACCCATTCGGGGGTCGAGCCCGCGGCGGCAAAACTGGCCGGCGTGGTGGCGGCTATCCACATCAGCGCCAAGGTGTGCTTGCAGGGGAACTTCCGCGACGGGCACGTGCATTTGTAGCCGTGGTCCCCGGTGTCGACCACCACGCGATAAGGATTGGAGCCGGAACCCTGGCACTCCCCCCAGAGGAGCGCCAGCTGTTCGCTCTTCTCGAGTCGTGGCCAGTTCGATTGCTTGGTCAGCCTGGAAGCGGCACTCAACGAGGCCTGATCGGGCGCAAGCGCTTCGATGGTTTTCAAGTCAAATTCCAAGCCGCGCCTCTCGTCGCTCGAACGATACGGGTAGCCAGTATAGATGGCCGTCTATGACGGATTCTTGTAGCAGCAGCGGTACAGAGGTCGATACAGCTGACCGTCGGCCAATCTGCCCCGCTGGCGATGTCTCCCCGAAAAAACACATCTCGGCAAGGGAATGCGCCGAACCCCCTTATTGAAGCGTGCGCGCCGGCGGCTGGCCGGCGTGGTCGCGGGCGATGCCGGCATCGGCATCTTCTGCTCCAAACGCACGGTCGAGGCCCGTCGCCACCACCGAGACCCTGAAGCGGCCTTCCATGCTCTTGTCGAAGATCGCGCCGACGATGATGTCGGCGTCCTCGTAGACCTCTTCGCGGATGCGGGTGGCGGCCTCGTCGACCTCGAACAGGGTCATGTCCCTGCCGCCCGATATCGAGACCAGCACGCCCTTGGCACCCTTCATCGACACTTCGTCGAGCAGCGGGTTGGCGATCGCGGCTTCGGCCGCCTTCATCGCGCGGCCTTCGCCGGAAGCCTCGCCGGTGCCCATCATGGCGCGGCCCATGTCGCGCATCACCGATTTCACATCGGCGAAGTCGAGATTGATCAGGCCTTCCTTGACGATGAGATCGGTGATGCAGCTGACGCCGGCATAGAGCACGCGGTCGGCGATGACGAACGCATCGGCGAAGGTGGTCTTGGCATCGGCGATCCGGAACAGGTTCTGGTTCGGGATGACGATGACCGTATCGGCGCTCTCGCGCAGCCGCTCGATGCCCTCTTCGGCCATCTGCATGCGGCGCCTGCCCTCGAAGGAGAAAGGCTTGGTGACGACGCCCACCGTCAGGATGCCGGCCTTGCGCGCCGCCTGGGCGATGATTGGAGCTGCACCGGTTCCCGTGCCGCCGCCCATTCCGGCGGTGACGAAACACATATGCGTGCCGGCCAGATGATCCATGATCTCGTCGAGCGATTCCTCGGCCGCGGCGCGGCCGATCTCGGGAAGCGATCCGGCGCCCAGTCCTTCGGTGACGTGCGCGCCAAGCTGGATCAGCCGCGTCGCCTTGGACATGGTCAGCGCCTGGGCGTCGGTGTTGGCGGCGATGAATTCGGTGCCCTGAAGCTGCTCGGCGATCATGTTATTGACGGCGTTGCCGCCGCCGCCGCCGACGCCGATCACGGTGATCTTGGGTCTCATCTCGGAGATTTCGGGCTTCTTGAACTCGGCCATGCCTGTTTCTCCTTCGTCAATTGCGCGCGCTTCACGACCCACCCGCAGACTGCTTTTGGGCAGATTGCAATCGAGCGGCATGACGCGAATCAGTCCGTTGCGATGGGTACCCCAAAAAGCCAGAGAGCGGCCAGAGGTGCAAGTGCGCGCAAGGTCAAGATTTGTGATGACGGTTTTGCACGGCGTGGCACAGACGCCGCTCGCCAATAATCAAGCCGCCAGCCTTGGGTGTAACGGCCGGCAGGTGACGCGTTGGCTTGCCGCGCAACGACCGAAGCGTCTATCATGTGCTTGATATATCGCTGACTTCGGCGTTCTCGCCGGGCTCGGCGACACAGAATCCCAGCGGCGAACCAGCCTGCTGCACGGAACCAATGAAGCAACGCCCCCGCCAATGGCCGACAAAACACAATTCGGGTTGACCGCCGTCGACACCGTTCCCTTGCATGAAAAGGTCTATCTGGAACTCGTGCGGGCGCTGATGTCCGGCCGGTTCGTGCCGGGCCAGAAGCTGACGTCGCGAAAACTCGCTAGGGAACTCGGCACCAGCGACATGCCGGTGCGCAGCGCCTTCATGCGGCTTCAGGCACTGCGTGCGCTCAGCCCGATGCCGAACGGCAGCGTGGAGGTGCCGGTCATTTCGGCCGAACGGTTTTCGCAGTTGAGCGCCGTGCGCACGATCCTCGAAGGCTCGGCGACCGAACTTGCGACGAAGCGCATCAACGGCAACAATCTGCGGACGATCCGGCGTCACTGCACCGACCTGACCTTGGCCGCCCGCAAAGGCGATATCGACGATTATCTGCGAAAGAACCACGACTTCAAATTCTCGATCTATCGCCATTGCGGCAACGAGCAGATGATCTTCCTGATCGAGACCGTATGGATGCAGGTCGGCCCGTTTCTCAGGAATCTCGCCATGGGGTTCGAGGACGACCTCGCCTCCATTCTCGACATCGACTTTCACGAAGAAGTCGTCGCCGCGATCGAGGCTCAGGACGGGGAGCGCGCCCGCGCAGCGATCGTGCGTGACATCGACGAAGGCGCCGCGCACATCCTGCAGCAGGCCAGATTTCCGAAGGCGCGGAATTAGAACCGCAGCGCAGAGGATTTGACGGGTTGGATTGGAGGCCTCTTGGCAGCCAGGATTTCATTGTTCGGTTCGGTGGAGCAGACTTTCGCGATTGGCCTAAGCCTTGCCACCTTCGTCATCCACGGGCGAAGCAGGAGCGCAGCTCCGTCGCGGAGACCCGAGGATCCATGCCGCGACCTTCGCGCAGGAATACAGCGGAGCAGAATTCCGCACCGTGGTGACGCGTTTGAGTCCCGGCATGGATCCTCGGGTCTGCGCTTCGTCGCTACGCTCCTTGCTCCGCCCGTGGATGACGAAGCGATTGATGTTTGCGCCAATCGCCAAGGCTGCGGTTGGTCAACGCAGCGACGCATCAAGACCTCCTCGCCGGGGAACACAAAGCATCGGACCCAAAAGCGGGGTGGGGCGACATCACAACCCGAATGCCCCTTGGCTTTCCGGCTTCTTGCCTCTATGTTGCGATCGCAGATCGCGCAATTGGTTTTGAAATGCCTCCCGACATTCCAGCTAGTGACTTGAAAAAATAAGGAAAAATATCCGGTGTAGCCGGATATGCTTTCCGAAAACTCACAAGCTATTTTTACCAGGGACAGTGCAGCCGAGCAGGCTGCGGCACCTTCAAAAACCAGAGGTTATAAATTGAGCGATGCAATTGCGGACGTTTTGAACTGGCTTGAAAGCAGAACCGACATCCAGAGCCTGAGGGCGGCGGTGTGCGATCTCAACGGCATCATGCGCGGCAAGCGCATTCCGGTCGAGCAGGCAAGAAAGGCGCTGGAAGGCAAGCTGCGCATGCCTTTTTCGCTGATCGGGCTCGATGTCTGGGGCGAGGATATCGAAGGCAACAGCCTGGTATTCTCGACCGGCGATGCCGATGGACTGTGCCAGTGGACCGGGCGCGGCATTCTGCCGGTGGCCTGGACCGCGCATCCGACGGCGCTCGTCCCGCTCTGGCTTGCCGACGAAAGCGGCGCGCCCTATCTCGGCGACCCGCGACGGGCGCTGGCCCGCATCCTCGATCGCTACGAGGCTTTGGGCCTGACCCCAGTCGCGGCAACGGAACTCGAATTCTATCTCGTCGATCCGCAATCGCAGCGGCCGGTCGGACCTGTCTCACCGGTGACCGGGCGCCGTCTCGATTCCGACGCGGCACTGTCGATCGATGAGATCGACGACTTCGAATCCTTCATCCACGACGTCTATGAAGCCTGCCGGACGCAAGGCATTCCCGTCGACACCGCCATCGCCGAAAACGGCGTCGGTCAGTTCGAGATCAATCTGAACCATGTCGCGGACGCCTTGCGGGCGGCCGACGATGCGGTGCTGTTCAAGCGCACGGTGAAGGGCATTGCCCGCAAGCACGGCTTTGCCGCCTGCTTCATGGCCAAGCCCTATGGCGACCGGGCCGGCAACGGCTTTCACGTCCATTTCAGCCTGGTCGACGGCGAAGGGCGCAACGTCTTCGACGACGGCACAGATCAGGGCTCGGAGATCATGCGTCATGCGGTCGGCGGCCTGCTTGCGGCAATGGCCGAGAGCACGCTGGTGTTCGCGCCGCACTTCAATTCGTACCGCAGGCTGCGCCCTAGATCCTATGCGCCGACCGCGGTCGCCTGGGGTTACGAGAACCGCATGGTCGCGATCCGTATTCCAGGCGGACCGACCGCTGCGCGCCGTATCGAGCATCGCGTTTCGGGTGCGGACGCCAATCCCTACCTCGTGCTTGCAGCCATATTGGGCGCCGCGCTGACCGGCATCGAAAGACAGTTGTCGCCAGGGGATCCGATCGGCACTGACGGCCAGGGACTTCCGCCGGCAAAGCTGCCGCCGGACTGGGCGTCGGCGATCGCCGCCTTCGAAAGCGGGATGCATGTGGCGGAGATCTTTCCGGCAATCCTGCGCGACTCCTTCGTGGCCTGTAAGCGCCAGGAACTGAACACGTTCGCGCTCAATGTCAGCGATTTCGAGATCGAGACATACCTCGAAAGCGTTTAGGCACGACTGACCGACTGCGTCGGCATTCGTTCCGGCCAACCTCCGAGCAGCCGCAAGCAAGGGCTTGCGACGCGGTCGCCCTTAGGCGATCGGCTGGATTGTCAAAACGTCTCGACCCAGGGCCGCAGCTCGAGCTCCGAGCTCCAGGTGCTGCGATGCTGGCGATGGGCCGCGAGATAGGCCTCGGCGATGGCGTCCGGCGATAGCCGGCGGTCCGGCCGGTCGGGATCGGCCGCCTGTCCGGGCGGCTCGATCTGGCCATCGATGATGAAGTGGGCGACGTGGATGTTCTGCGGGGCGAGTTCGCGGGCCATGGACTGCGCCAGGCCGCGCAGGCCGAATTTCGGCATGGCAAAGCCCGCCGAGCCGGGAAACCCCTTCACACTGGCAGTGGCGCCGGTGAACAGGATCGATCCGGAACCGCGCGCCAGCAGCCGCCGCGCCGCCTGCTGGCCGACCAGGAAGCCGCCATAGGCGCCGACCAGCAATGCCTGTTTGACCGCTTCGGCATCGAGCTCGGCGATCGGGCCGCGCGTACGCGCGCTGGCGTTGAACACCGCAAGCGCCAGCGGACCGGCCTTGTCGGCGGCGTCGAACAGCCTGGCGACGGACGCAGCGTCGGCGACATCCGTCTCGACAGCCAGCGCACCGGTCTCGTCGACCAGAGCCCTCAGCTTCCCAATGTTGCGGGCGGCCAGAACCACGCGAAAGCCTTCGCGGGTGAGAAGGCGCGCCAGCGAGGCGCTCAGACCAGCGCCTGCGCCTGCAATGACGGCCACATCGGATGTCATGATTTTTCTCTCCTTGCGGATTTCGGCGGAAGCGTTTCGCCAGATCAGACAGGGTCGCGCCTTCGCGGGTGACAGGCAAGAGATGGCATTGCTGGGTAGTGTCTCAGTTTGAATTTTGGTTGTGGGTGGAAGGCACCGGGGTTCTCGGCGCCGGTTGCGTCTTGGAAGATTTGACGCACACTGGTCCGCCCTTACCGGGCCACGCACAGTCCCATTCCGGTCCGAAGCCAAAATTCCCTTGCGTCTGTATCTCTCGCGTTTGCATCGGAAAAATCGACAACGCAATAACTACGACTGCCAACAACGCCAACGTCAATAGGATGCCAGTAGCGTCTCCTGGTCGTAGCGGAGGCCAATAGATTTCGCGTCCAAGTACCTTCATGTCGATCCCTGCCGACCAAAATCTCCCATCATATAGCTGGGGCCTGCCGAAATAAGCTTCAAGAAAGAAGATCGCATTTGAATTGCCGCAAAGGGTCGTGGTGGTGCAATCCAATATCGCCTGTGGCGCTACGAAGGCCGCTCGGCCTTCAGCACCGAAACCGCCGCTTCGCTGTTGTGGACATACTCATTGGCATCCGGCTGTTTCTGCACCAGTAGGATGAACAAGAGGTCGGTCAGCGTCAGCTGCGCGTCGCGCGCGGTGATAGAGGAGGATCGCGCACGCTCTTCGTCGGCGATGGTATAGAGGCAGATGTCGGCGACGCGGCTCAGCGGGTTGTCGTGCAGGCCGGTGACGGCGATCACCATGGTGCCGCGCTTGCGGGCAAGCTCGGCGATGCGCAGGGTTTCGATGCTGGCGCCGGAATAGGACAGCGCGAACAGCACATCATCAGGCCCGAGCGTCGAGACATTGGCCATCTGGATGTGGCTGTCGCTGTCGTGCAGGACATTGCGGCCGAGCTTCATCAGCTTGTAGGAGAAATCGCGCGCCACCAGCGAAGAAGCGCCGACGCCGACCAGATGGATGCGGCGCGCCTTGTCCAGCAGTTCCAGCGTCCTGGAGATGATGCGCTCGCTGTTGGCTTCGGCGGTCCGCTGCATCGACAGAAGCTTGCTGCCGATCAGCTTCTTCAGAATGACCTGGTAGCTGTCGCCGACCTCGATCGACCCGTGGATCATGCCGGCCGGCACCTGCCATTCCTGCGCCTTGGCCTCGCTGACGGCGAGCTTCAGCTCCTGGTAGCTGGCATAGCCGAGTTTTTGGCTGAACTTGACGACGCTCGACTGGCTGCGTCCGATCTCGGCCGCGAGAGCCGCCGTCGACAGGCGCAGCATCTGGTCGGGATTGTCGACGATGTACTGGCCGATCTCACGATCGCCGGGCGCCATGCCGTCGAGCTTCACATTGATCCTGTTCAGGACGGACACGGGATTTCCTCGCGCTTTCAGGTGCCGGCTCAAGGAATAAAATATTCCAATTCCGATTGACAGCCAAGAACGTAGAATTAATTCTCGAACTGGACCGGGCCGAAATCCGGGATTCGGAGCAGCATCTCCAGGGAGAGCCACCCGAGTGTGGCCGGCTTTCGTCGCACAAGGTTTCAGCCATGGACAGATTGCGGATCGTCGGCGGACAAAGACTGGAAGGCGCGGTCACCATATCCGGCGCCAAGAATGCCGCTCTGCCGCAGATAGCGGCGGCCTTGCTCAGCCCCTACCCTCTCGAATTGACCAATCTGCCTGATGTGACCGACGTCGAAAACATGCTCGGCGTGGTGCGGCTGCACGGCGCCGAGGTGACCCGGTCGGCGCATGCCGCGACGATCGACACCAGTGCCGCCGTTTCCAAGGAGACGTCCTACGATACGGTGCGAAAGATGCGCGCGACGGTGCTCGTGCTGGCGCCGCTGCTGGCCCGTTTCGGCCATGCCAGGGTTTCGCTGCCGGGCGGCTGCGCCATCGGCGCGCGGCCGGTCGACATGCATGTCGCGGCACTCGCGGCACTGGGCGCCAGGATCGCCATCGAGAACGGCTCCATCGTCGCTTCAGCGCCAAACGGGCTGACCGGCACGCGCATCGTCTTGAGCTCGCCATCGGTCGGGGCGACCGAGACCGCCATGATGGCGGCGACCACGGCCAAGGGCGAAACCGAGATCCTCAACGCGGCGCGCGAGCCCGAAGTGGCGGATCTCGCCGCTTGCCTCACCGCCATGGGCGCACGCATCGAGGGCGCCGGCACGCACCGCATCCTGATCGCCGGCGACACCAGTTGGCATGCGGCGAGGCACGACATCATCCCGGACCGGATCGAGGCCGGCACCTACGCCATCGCCGCTGCGATCACCGGCGGCCAGCTCGAACTGACGCACGCCCGGCTCGAGCATATGGCCTCGGTGGTGCAACTGCTGGAGGCCACCGGCGTCAGCGTCTGGCCCGGCGACCGCGGGCTCATCGTCTCGCGCGACCGGCCGCTCAGGGCTGTCGACCTGACGACTGAACCCTATCCGGGGTTTCCGACCGATCTCCAGGCGCAGTTCATGGCGCTGATGTGCTGCGCCGACGGCGCGTCGCTGCTGCGCGAAACCATCTTCGAGAACCGCTTCATGCATGTTCCCGAACTGATGCGGCTCGGCGCCAACATCAAGCTGCAAGGCACCACGGCGCTGGTGCGTGGTGGCGAGAAACTGCATGGCGCGCCTGTGATGGCCACCGATCTGCGCGCATCGGTATCGCTGGTGCTGGCCGCACTTGTCGCCGAGGGCGAGACGACCATCAACCGCGTCTATCACCTCGACCGCGGCTATGAACAACTGGACCGCAAGCTGCGCCTGTGCGGCGCCGACATCGAGCGGCTGAGCGCATGAACGGTGTGGAACACTATTTTCTGGGCGTCGACGGCGGCGGAACCGGTTGCCGCGCCCGTATCGAAGACGCTGACGGGACGGTGCTGGGGCAAGGCCTGTCGGGGCCGGCGACAACGCGGCTCGGCATCGATGCGGCCTGGGCCTCGGTCGCGAAAGCCTTTGGCACTGCCATCGAGGAGGCTGGCTTCGGTGCAGTGGAGATCGCCCGGATACACACCGGCATCGGCCTTGCCGGCATCGGCCGCAAGGGTGCGCTGGAGGCGTTGCGGGCGATCGTGCATCCGTTTGCCAGCATCGATTTCGTCAGCGACGGCGTCGGCGCCTGCCTGGGCGCGCATTCCGGCCAGGACGGCGCCATTGTCATCGCCGGAACGGGCTCGATCGGCCTTGGCTTCGTCGAGGGACGCGACCTGCGTGTTGGTGGCTACGGCTTTCCGATCTCCGATGAGGGCAGCGGTGCCGACCTTGGCCTGAAGGCTGTGCAACTGGCGTTGCGCGCGCATGATGGAAGGCATGAGCCGACAGCGCTGCTGGCGGAGGTGATGCAGCGTTTCCATAGCGACCCGATGGAAGCGGTTGCCTGGATGGATCGGGCAACCGCCACGGACTACGCAGCCCTGGCGCCGATGGTGATGCGCCATGCTGACCAGGGCGATCCGGTCGGACGGCGCATCGTGCAAAGTGCTGCCGAGCAGATCGATACGCTGGTGCGGGTGCTGTTCGAAAAAGGCGCGCCGCGCGTGACCTTGCTGGGCGGCCTCTCCAGTCCGCTCGAACCCTGGCTCTCTCCCGATGTCCGGCGCCGCCTGAAGCCCGCAGACGGCGATGCTGTGTCGGGCGCGATCATCCTTGCCAAAAGGTCCCTCGACGGACAGTAACGCCTTGCCAGAGAAGGAATAAAATATTCCAATTTTTTGTTGACTGTATGAATATAAAATTCTAAAAAGTTAACAAAGAAAACAGGGCAGCGACGACGGACCTTGGTCCGTGTGTGCTGGCGCTGGTTGGCCTTGCTGTTCCGGCTGTGCCGCATGGTTTTGAAAGCAAGCTAATGACCGAGCAAGGGTTGATGTCCGAACTGGACCGGCTGGTTTCCGAGGGCCGGAACCCGAGGACGATGGACATCGACCTGCTGCCGACCATCGACGTGTTGCGCAAGATCAACGACGAGGACAAGGTCGTTCCGGCGGCGGTCGAGAAGGTCGTGCCCGAGATTGCGGCCGCGGTGGATCGGATCGTGCTTGCCTTCCAGAAAGGCGCGCGGCTTGTCTATATGGGTGCCGGCACCAGCGGCCGGCTCGGCGTTCTCGATGCCTCGGAGTGTCCGCCCACCTTCGGCGTGCCCGAAGGCATGGTGGTGGGCCTGATCGCCGGTGGCCCCGACGCGCTGGTGCGGTCGACGGAAGGCGCCGAGGACGATCCGAAAATGGGCGCCAGGGCGTTGCAGGAGATCGGGCTCACATCAAACGATGTTGTGGTCGGCATCGCGGTCAGCGGCCGCACACCCTATGTCATCGGCGGGCTGAACTATGCCCGGCAGGTGGGCGCAACGACGGTCGCCCTGTCCTGCAATCCGGCGTCGACCATTGCCGGCATCGCCGACATTGCCATCTCGCCGGTCGTTGGTCCGGAAGTGCTCACCGGTTCGACCCGGCTGAAATCGGGAACCGCGCAGAAGCTGGTGCTCAACATGCTGACCACCGCCTCGATGATCCGCATCGGCAAGAGCTATGAGAATCTGATGGTCGACCTTAACCCCTCCAACAAGAAGCTGGTTGCCAGGGCGATCAGGATCGTCATGCACACCACCGGATGTGCTGCGCAACAGGCCAAGCAGGTGCTCGCCCAGACCGGCAATGATGTGAAGCTGGCGATCCTGGTCACGAACACCGGCATGGGGGTCGAAGAGGCGCGCGCGGCGCTCGGCAAGGCCGGAGGCTTCCTGCGAAAGGCAATCAGCAACGAGACAGCATGAAGCGCATGAGACAAGACGGCGTGAAGCCGCATAGACTGGGCCGATACTCCAAACCATGTGTGTCTTGGAAGCGGTCGGCGGAAACTGCAAGGCATCAAGTCAAATCAAAATGGGAGACGACAATGATAGGGCATCTCACAAGAACACTGCTGTCGGGTATCACGCTGGCCGCGATGCTCGGTATCGCCACGGTTTCGACGCAAGCGGCAACGCTGCATATGGCCTGGTCGCAGGACGCCACCGGGCTTGACCCGCACAAGCAGACGGCGTTTTCATCGCTGCGGCTGCTGGAGCTGATCTATGAGCCGCTGGTGCGGGTCGATGCCAGCCTGCAGATCATCCCCGCCATCGCCACCTCCTGGGAATTCTCCAAGGACGGCAAGGCGCTGACCTTCAAGCTCGATTCCAAGGCGAAATTCCAGGACGGCACCGCCGTGACCTCGGCCGACGTCAAGGCATCGTTCGAGCGCATCCTCGACGAGAAGACCGGGGCTGCCGCTCGCGCCAACTTCCTGTCGATCGCCAGCATCGACACACCGGATGCAGCGACCGTCGTCTTCCATCTGTCGCAGCCGGATGCGCCGATCCTGACGGCGATGAGCGACGTCAACGCGGCCATCGTCCCGGCAAGCGAAATCAAGGCCGGGTCGATCGGCACCAAGGCGGTCGGCTCCGGCCCGTTCAAGCTCGACAAATGGGATCCCAACGCCAAGGAAGTCTTGAGCGCCAACAAGGACTGGGCCGGCGGCGCTACCGGCGTCGACGGCATCGAGATCAGCGTGCTGCCGGACGAAGCGGCGATCCTGGCCGCCATGCGCACCAAGCAGATCGATTTCGCGCTGCTCAACGATCCGCTGGTCGCGACGCTGGTGCCAAAGGAGGCCAGCCTCCAGCTGAACCGCGTGCCGGTGCTGGCCTATCACGTGCTGCAGCTCAATCCGTCGCGCAAGCCGATGACCGAGCTGAAGGTGCGCCAGGCGATCTCTTGCGCCATCGACCGGCAGGAAGTGCTCGACACCGCTTCGCTCGGCGAAGGCAAGGTCACCGGACCGCTGACCATCCCGGCGCTCGCGACCGAGCCCAGCCAGCTGTTTTGCTACAAGCGCGACGTCGACAAGGCCAAGAAGCTGATGGCAGAGGCCGGCTATGCCGATGGCTTTTCGGCGACTGTGATCGGCGCCACCGGCGAACCGCCGACGGCGGCGGCGGAAGCACAGGTCATCCAGTCGCAGCTCGCTGAAATCGGCGTCAAGCTCGACATCAAGATGATGGAGCTCAACGTCTATGTCGACGCCTGGCTGAAGGGCGATTTCGATATGGCGATTGCGCTCAATGGCGGCCGCGCCGACCCCTACACCATGTACAACCGCTACTGGACCAAGGCGGGCAATCTGCAGAAGGTGGCGAACTACATCGACGACACGCTGGACAGCCAGATGCAGCAAGGCCGCGCCGAGACCGATCCGGCGAAGCGCAAGGTGATCTTCGCCGAATTCGAGAAGCACCTCGCCGAAATGTCACCGTGGATCTGGCTCTACACGTCCTACAGCTATACGGCCCAACAGAAGAACATCGCCGGGTTCGTGCCGACGCCGACGGGCACGCTGTTCAGCCTGAGCAAGGTTACCATCCAGCAGTAGCCGCCGCAGGCATTGGACGAGAGGACTTCTTCGCGTGAACTATCTGATGCGACGACTGGCGACGTTTCCTCTCGTCCTGCTTGGCGTGTCCATCCTGGTCTTCGTGGCGATCCGGATGGTGCCGGGCGATTCGATCACGGCCATGCTCGGAACAGAAGCCGGCCTGCTGACGCCGGCACAGCGGGACTCGCTCGCTGCCTATTTCGGCATCGACCAGCCCTGGTTCATCCAGTACTGGCGCTGGATAGGCGGCATCCTGCACGGCAATCTCGGCATCTCGGTCACCTATGGCAGGCCGGTGCTCGACGTCATCATCGAGCGCTTCCCGCTGACGCTCGAGCTGGCCGTCCTGTCGATGATCATCGCGCTCGTCGTCGGCATGCCTGCCGGGATCTTCGCCGCCACGCACAATGAGAAACTGTCCGATCTGGGCGTGCGCATCGTCGCCATGATCGGCCAGTCGACGCCGAGCTTCGTGCTCGGCCTGCTGATCATCTACACGCTGTCGGCCGGCTTCGGCGTGCTGCCGGCGATGGGCGAATTCGCGCCGCTCTGGCAGGATCCCTTGCGCAATCTCAGCCAGCTGATCCTGCCTGCAATCACGCTCGGCTTTGCCTTCGCGGCGTCCGTCACCCGCATATCGCGCTCGGCGATGCTCGACGTGTTGAGCGACGACTATGTCCGCACCGCGCGCAGTAAGGGCGCCTCGGCGCGCAGCGTCATCTGGCGGCACGCACTGCCCAACGCGCTGATCCCGGTGGTGACGCTGAGCGGCATCGAATTCGGCTACCTCCTGGGCGGCGCCGTCATCGTCGAGCAGATCTACGCCCTGCCGGGGCTCGGACGCATGGTGCTCGACGCGATCCTGCAGCGCGATTATGCGCTGGTGCAGGGCAGCGTTCTGTTCATTGCCTTCAACTTCATGATCGTCAATCTCCTGGTCGACCTCGCCTATGTCGCGCTCGATCCGCGCATCCGGCTGGGAGAGTCCTGATGCGCATGCTGCGCGCCATCTTCAGCCACGGCAGCGGCCGCATCGGCGGCGTCATCGTCGGCGTCTATCTGCTGGTCGCCGTCCTCGGCATGCTGGGGCTGACGCCGCACAATCCCATCACGCAATTCCGGGTCGACCGGCTGCATGCGCCCAACAGCGCCTACTGGATGGGCACCGACCTGTTCGGCCGCGACGTGGCCAGCCGGCTGATGGCGGGCATCGGCCAGTCCTTCACGGTTGCCTTCTTCTCGGTGGCCTTCGCCACCCTTGCCGGCACGGTTCTCGGGCTGGCCGCCGCCTGGCTCGGGCGCCGCTGGGACGGCGTCGTGATGCGGATCATGGATGTGCTGCTGGCCTTCCCTGCCATCCTTTTGGCGCTGCTCATCGTCACCGTTGCCGGACCGGGCACGTGGACCAGCATCGTTGCCATCGGCATCGTCTACACGCCGATCTTCACCCGCGTGGTGCGCGGCCCTGCTCTGTCGCTCAAGGCGCGCGAATTCGTCGACGCCGCGCGCACCTTCGGCAGCAGTTCGTCCTACATCGTGACGCGGCACCTGCTGCTCAATCTGGTGGCGCCGTTGACCGTTCAGGTGACGCTGGCGCTGGCGTGGTCGCTTTTGACCGAAGCCGGCCTCAGCTTCTTGGGTCTCGGCACGCAGCCGCCCTCCGCATCGCTCGGCCTGATGCTGAGCGACAGCCGCAATCTGATGGAGACCGCGCCCTGGCTGATGATCTTCCCCGGTCTGGCGATCATGATCAGCATCCTCGGCTTCAACCTGCTTGGTGACGCCTTGCGCGATATCCTCGACCCGAGGATGCGGAGGGCGCCGGCATGAGCCCGCTGCTGTCCGTCAGCGACCTGCGCGTCGGCTTCGGCCGCAATCCGCAAGCCAATGAGGTGGTGCGCGGCGTCAGCTTCGACCTCGCCGATGGCGAAACACTTGCCATTGTCGGCGAAAGCGGTTCGGGCAAGTCCGTCACCGCGCTGTCGATCAATCGCCTGATCGATTTCGGCGGCGGGCGCATCACCGGCGGCGCCATGAAACTGAAGCGCGCCGACGGTAGCCTTTTCGACCTGATGACCGCCACCGAACCGCAACTGACCGGCATTCGCGGCGCCGAGATCGGCATGATCTTCCAGGAGCCGATGACCTCGCTCAATCCGGTGCTGACCATCGGCTCGCAGATCGAGGAATCGTTTCGGCTGCACCGCGGGTTGACAGGCAGGCAGGCCACCGCAGCGGCCAAGGATGCGCTCGACCGCGTGCGCATTCCCGATGCCGCGCGGCGGCTGAAATACACGCCCAATCAACTGTCCGGCGGCATGCTGCAACGGGTGATGATCGCCATTGCGCTCGCCTGCAATCCGCGCCTGCTCATCGCCGATGAGCCGACGACGGCGCTCGACGTCACAGTGCAGGCGCAGATCATGGCATTGCTGGCCGAACTGAAGCGGGAAACCGGCATGTCGATGATCTTCATCACGCATGACATCGGCCTGGTCGCCGGTATCGCCGACAAGGTGATGGTGATGCAGAACGGGCAGGCCGTCGAACAGGGCGAGTTGAACCAGATCCTCGACAATGCGCAGCACCCCTACACGCAGCATCTGCTGCAGGACGTGCCGCACTTCACCAATGGCAGCACGACGCGTTCGGACGGACGGCGCGACAAGGGCGCAAGCACGGAACCGGCCTTGAAGGTCGACGGTCTGGTGGTGCGATTTCCCCTGAAGAGCAGTTTCCTCAGCCGCGCCACCGGCGCGGTGCACGCCGTCGACGGCGTCGATTTCGACCTGATGCCAGGCGAGACGCTGGCCATCGTCGGCGAGAGCGGTTCGGGCAAATCGACCACCGCGCGCGCCGTGCTGGGCCTGGTGCGGTCGACGCGCGGCAGCTTCTCGGTCGGCGCCCGAAAGGCTTCCGCCGAGCAGAGCGCCCTGCCCGTGCAGATGGTGTTCCAGAATCCTTATGCCTCGCTCAACCCGAGGCTCAGCATCGAGAGCATCCTGGCCGAACCGGTGATCGCCACCGGCGGCCGCGTGGATGCTGAAGCGAAGGCCAGGATGGCGAGCCTGCTGGAACGCGTCGGCCTGCCGAAAAACAGTCTGGAACGCTACCCCCACGAATTCTCCGGCGGCCAGCGGCAAAGGCTGTGCATCGCCCGCGCGCTGATGCTCAACCCTTCCGTGGTCGTTCTCGATGAAGCGGTTTCGGCACTCGATGTCTCGGTGCAGGCCAAGGTGCTGGAACTGCTGGTCGACCTGCAGCGCGAGTTCGGCCTCGCCTATCTGTTCATTTCGCACGACATGGCTGTCGTCGAGCGGATCGCTCACCGCATCGCCGTCATCTATGCCGGCCAGATCGTCGAGATCGGCGACGCGACCTCGGTGCTGTCGAAGCCGAAGCACTCCTATACGAAGAAGCTGATCGCCGCCGTTCCGACCATCGACCGCCGCCACGAGCATTTCGAACTCGACACGCGCCAGGTTCCGTCGCTGGTGCGCCCACAGGGGTTCGAGCCGGCGCCAGCGAGGTGGGAGCAGTTTGGGCGGGATCACATGGCGAGGGCGGAAGCGTGAGCGCGGCAGCCCAGCTCTTCGACCGCGCATTCCAACCGCTAGCAGCAGCGGTTTCCGCCAAGCGAATCCCAGGCGGCGTGCTCGGCATTGTCGATAAAAGCGGCAGCCGTATCATCCGATCAATCGGCTCCGCGCAACTCGCGCCAAAGCCGCGCCCCATGCAGGACAACACCTGGTTCGACCTGGCATCGCTGACCAAAGTCATCTTCACCACGCCGCGCATCCTGGCGTTGGGGGAAGACGGCGTCATCGATCTCGATGCGCCGCTGGTCTCCGCCCTGCCGGATCTTCGCCAGTATGATGCCGAAGCCTGGGAACGGAAGGTGACGTTTCGCCAATGCCTCGGACACCAGACGCCATTTCCGGCGGTCGAGCCGATCTACACTTACGGACGCGATCCCGAGCTGCTGCGCGCCTTCATCCTGCAGCGCGAATGGCGAGCCCGCGATCCCGTTTATTCCGACATCAACTTCATCCTGCTCGGCTTCGCGCTGGAGCGGCTGTCAAGCAAGACCATCCACGACATGGATCCTGGCCCCGGCTTTGCCTGGTCAACGGAGCCCGATGTCGCCGCAGCGACAGAGGACTGCACTTGGCGGCACCGCGTGTTGTCCGGCAAAGTCCACGACGACAATTGCTCGGCGCTGCAAGGTGCGGGGCATGCCGGCCTGTTCGGAACAGCCGCTTCCGTCCTCGATTTCGCGCAAGGGCTGCTGACCGGCACCGGCGCATCCGAAGGTTCGATCGCACTGATGCGCGCACCTTTGTCCGCCACCCGCACCCATGGCTGGGAGCGTCCCTATGAGGGCTGGTCCGGCGGGACGTTGTGCAGCCCGGGAACCATTGGCCATACCGGCTTTACCGGCACCGGGCTGTGGATCGACTTCGACAAAGGCAAGGCCTGGACCTTGCTCACCAACAGGATCCATCCGACACGTCATTTCGACAGCGGAATCGTTCAGCTTCGGCAAGCGGTCGGTGATCTCATGAATGGAGCTCAATGATGAAACCAATCTGGGCCGTCGGCCTGATGACCGGCACCGTGCTCGACGGCAACATCGACGTTGCCCTGATCAAGACCGATGGCGAGCGCATCGAGGATTTCGGCACCTATCGGCTGATGCCTTATCCCGCGTCGATCCGCTCCCTGCTGGAAGAGACGCTGACGGCGGCGAGAGCCTGGAATTTCGTCGGGCCGGAGCCGACGATTTTTCGCACCGCGGAGGAAGCCCTGACACGTGCCCAGTCGGCGGCGGTCAAGGAATTGGTCGAAAGCTATGGCATGACGATGGCCGATATCGGCGTCGTCGGTTTTCACGGCCAGACCGTGCTGCATCGCGCGCCGCAGGTCGGACGTCTCGGCCAGACCCGGCAGCTCGGCGACGGCGAGCTGATGCACGCCCTGTTGGGCACCAAGGTTGCCTACGATTTTCGTTCGGCCGACATGCGCGCCGGCGGGCAAGGCGCGCCGCTGGCCGCTGCCTATCACACCGCGCTGATGCGCAGCGCCGGCGCCAGTGGCGAGGTGGCGGTGCTCAATCTCGGCGGTGTCGCCAACATCACCTGGTGGGACGGCGCCGACAATGTCATTGCCTTCGACACCGGACCGGCCAACGCGCCGCTCAACGATTTCATCAAGTCGAAGGGGCTCGGCGACATGGACCGCGACGGCGCACTTGGCCGCACGGGAACGGTCGACGAGGCCCGGCTCGCCAAGCTGCTGCAGCATCCTTACATGACCAAGCCCTATCCCAAATCACTGGACCGTTTCGACTTCGGTGCCGCGATGGCGGACGGCCTGAACGTCGAGGACGGTGCCGCCCTGCTCACCGCCTTCACCGCCGGCGCCGTCGGCAAGGCGCTCGACCTTCTGCCACACCGGCCTAGAAAATTGGTGGTCAGCGGCGGCGGCCGCCACAACCCGACAATGATGGCAATGCTGGCCAGCCGCGCCGGCGTCGAGGTGGTGCAGGCCGAAAGCCTCGGCTGGAGCGGCGACGCGGTCGAGGCTGAGTGCTTTGCCTTCCTCGCGGTTCGCGTGCTGCGCGGCCTGCCGATCAGCTTCCCGAGCACCACCGGCGCGCCGCAACCGATGCGCGGCGGGAAGCTTGCTGGCTGATCAGGCAAGCAGTTTCTTCTGCAGGAAAATACGACTGCGGCCAGCGGGGAAATCGGCAAGCGCGCCAAAAGGCTGATAGCCCTGGCGCTGATAGACCTTGGCGGCGTTTGGACTGAAGGTATCAATCCAGGCATTGTTGCAGCCGCGCGCAACGGCTTCCTGCTCAGCCGCGTCCAGCATTGTGCCGGCCATGTGCCGGCCGCGCAGCCGCTCATCGACCCACAGCCATTGCACGTAAAGCCAGCCCCAGGCGGTGTAGCCCGAAATCCCAGCGACCACCGCGCCCTCCTCATCGCGCACGAACACGGCAAGCGCCTTCCTTTCGGAAGCGCCGACATCGCCGTCGTTGAACGCCGTCAGACGTTCGCCGAGAAAGGCGAGTTCCTCCGGCAAGGGATTTGCTGTCGTTTCAAGTGCTGTTTTCATGGCTTCTTCCGAGATGCGCAACTGGATACGAACCAAGCGTTACGAAGAGCAGCGCGCTTGCGCAATGTCTATACCTGTCCCCGAACAGGGTGCGCATCCGCATCGCCGCCATTGCGAAATTCGGACGCGGCAATGCCGTAGCGCTTGAGCTTGTCGTAGAAGGTCTTGCGCGGCACGCCGAGCGCGTCGATGGCGCCGCGCACATCGCCGCCATGGTCACGCAGCGCTTCGCGGATGAGTTGCGCCTCGTAGTGGCCGACCCGTTCGGGCAGTGTGGCCTCTGGCTCCGGCAAGTGTGCGGGAACCGCCTTCGTCTCATCCTCCGGTCCGAGACCGAGCGCGACGCGGTCGGCGAAATGGGCGAGCTCACGCACATTGCCCGGCCAGGCGTGCGACTGGAGATGATCGCTGACCGCGGCGTTTACCTTCGCGACAGGCCGGCCGAACCGTTCCGCCGCCTTGCCGAGGAAATGCCCGAACAGCATCGGGATGTCGCCGCGCCGTTCGCGCAGTGGCGGGATGCGCAGCGTCACCACGTTGAGGCGAAAATAGAGATCCTCGCGAAAATCGCCGCGCTCGTCCTCCCGGCCGAGATCGACCTTGGTCGCCGCGACGACCCTGAGGTCGACGCGCCTGATATCGTTCGAGCCAAGCGGTGTGACGCTGCGGGTTTCGAGCACCCGCAGCAGCTTGACCTGGAGGGCCGGCGGCATGGATTCGATCTCGTCGAGGAACAGCGTACCGCCGCTGGCGTGCTCGATGCTGCCGATGCGTCGCCGCTGCGCGCCGGTGAACGCGCCCGCCTCGTGGCCGAACAACTCGCTTTCGATGACGGTCTCCGGCAGGGCGCCGCAATTCAGCGCGACGAAGGGTTTTGCGCGGCGCCGGCCCCATCTGTGCAGCAGGTCCGCCACCACTTCCTTGCCGGTTCCCGTCTCCCCTTCGACCAGCACGTCGACATCCATGTCGGCAATCTGGCGCAAGGTCTCGCGCAGCCGCCGGATGGCCGGCGCCTCGCCGATCAGCGGCAGGCCGTCGGCGGCCAGTGCCGCGGCTTCGCGCAGGCGGCGGTTCTCCATCACCAGACGCCGTTTCTCCGATGCCCGTTTCAGCGCCTCGACGAGGCGATCGCCGGCATAGGGTTTCGGGATGAAATCGTAGACGCCGTCCTTGAGCGCCGCCACCGCAAGATCGACGTCGCCATGCCCGGTGACCAGGATCACCGGTATGTCGGGGTCGATCGCCTTGATGCGATCGAACAGCTGCAGCCCATTCATGCCCGGCATGCGGATGTCGCTGACAACAACGCCTTCGAAGTTCCTGTCGACGACGGCAAGTGCTGCCTCGGCAGCGTCGAGCGCGGCCACCGCGAAGCCGGCAAGCTCGAGCAATTGCGTGGTGGCGTGCAGCAGGTCCGCGTCGTCGTCGACAAGCGCGACCAGTCCTGATCCCTCAATCATTCAATTCGCCTCAGGTCGATGGTGAAGGAAGCGCCACTGGCGCTGCCGGGATCGAGCCGCAAGGTGCCGCCCAATTCCTGGGCGATCTCCTGCGAGATCACCAGCCCGAGGCCAAGCCCCTTCTCCTTGGTGGTCTGGAACGGCATGAACAGATTGCCGGCCGCCTCCGGCCTGAGACCGGGGCCGTTGTCGCGCACCGAAATCAGCACCCTGTCGTCGCGCTCGGCGAGTTCGATCTCGACGCGGGGATCGGGCTGGTCCTTCATCGCGTCCAGCGCATTCTGCAACAGATTGACCAGTATCTGCTCCAACCGGATGCGGCTCGCCATGACCACCGGTGACGCGGTGCCGCGCGGCTTGACGATGGTCACGCCGGAATCGCGGATACGCCCCGACAGTAGCGACAGCGCGCCGTCGATCGCCTCGCGCACCGGCAGAGGGGAGGCAGCAGTGCCGGGCCGGCGGGCAAAGGTGCGCAAGGTGCTGGTGATCGCGCCGATACGTTCGGTCATCGAAACGATCGACGTCAGATTGCCCCTGGCCGATCCGGTCTTGCCACTGTCGAGCAAGCGGCCGGCATTCTCGGCATAGGTACGGATCGCGGCGACCGGCTGGTTGATCTCATGCGCCACGCCGGCCGCGATCTGGCCGAGAATGGAAAGCCGGTTGGCCTGGGCGAGATCGTCGCGCAGCCGGCGGACCCTGGCCTCGGCATTTTCACGCTCGGCGATTTCGCCTGCAAGTGCGGTGTTGGAGCGCGTCAGCTCGGCCGTTCGCGTGCTCACGCGGCTCTCCAGTTCGACATTCATCCGCGCCAGCGCCTCCTGCCGCAGCCGGCGTGTGCGGCGGCGGCGGGTGAGCACGTAGGCAAGCAAGCCCGTCAGCAGCAGCCCGAGCAGTGTGGTCAGGCGTGCCGTATTGGCGGCAGACGAGAGGGCAGCGTCGGCAGGCGTCAGCAGCCAGAGACGCCAGCCAGGGACCGCACCGGGCAGATCCTGCACGACCTCGACGAACTGGCGTGGTTTTCCGGCGCTGTCGATCGTTGCCAGGCCGTCACCGGCGCCGCGTCGCAGCGGCAGGGGTTCGAAACCGGCATCGGCCAGCTGAAGCTGGTCATGGGCGGCGGCGGCGTCTTCGGCGGAGAGCGGCGCCAGCGCGTGAAACCGCCATTCGGGCTGGCTGGTGGCCAGCACGACGCCGTGTTCGTCGGTGACGAAAACAAGGAACCCGCTGGAGCGCCAATTGGCTTCGACGCCATCGAGCTCGACCTTCAACACCGCGACGCCAAGCGGCTTGCCGTTATCGTCGACGCGGCTCGAAAGGTAGAGTCCCGGCCGTCCGCTGATCGTGCCGAGCCCGTACTGGCTGGCGCCGCCGTCAGTCATCGCTTCCCTGAAATAGTGACGAAAATTATAGTCGATGCCGACAAAGCTGGTCGGCTCGCCGGCATTGCTGGCTGATATGGCGATGCCCGCCGTGTCGATGACATAGATGGCGGACGCCGAAGCATCGCCGGCAATCGCCTTGAGTTTGTCGTTGAGGGCTTTTTCTTCCATCTTTCCGGCCCGGCGCAGGGCGCCGCGCACCGCATCGTCGCGGGCAAGGACCAATGGAACCAGGCGCTGCTTTTCGATTTCGCCGGTCAGGGTTCCCGCCGCCAGCGGCAGAGCGGCAAGTGCTGTGTCGCGCAGATTGTCGGCCGCCTGGCCGGAGGCGATGCGCCCGGCGATTGCGATCGCGCCGGCCAGAAGGGCAAGGGCGACGACCACGACAAGCCAGCGGCCATCGCGCAGCCGGGCCACCGCCTCGCGCAGCAACTCATGGCCGGCAAATCCTTGGGATTCGCTATCGGTGCCTGCCTGCGGCGTCTGCCCTCTCCCTTTTTGCTCGCGGCCTTATGGCCAGTGTAATGCGAAAATCCGCCCAGGCAAACGCTGCCTGTGCGGAAATCCGCACAGACATTGCCCGCGCGACCTCTGACAAAGGCGGAAATGCAGGGATTCCGGCCTTTCCCCGATCTGGCACGACGCTTGCAAAAGTCCTGGCTAGCGGCGTGCGACCGGAGCGCCGCGATGGGAGAAGTCACGCAGGGCGGTGCATTCCGCCCCATCCGGCAGGGAGAGTTCGATGCACATCGCAGACCAATCAGGCGCGTCTTCCGCGCAGCGCAAGCCTTTCTATGCCCAACTCTACGTGCAGGTGCTCGTCGCGATCACCGTCGGCATCCTGCTCGGCCATTTCTATCCGTCCGTCGGCGAGAGCATGAAGCCGCTCGGCGACGCCTTCATCAAGCTGGTCAAGATGATCATCGCCCCGGTCATCTTCCTGACCGTGACGACGGGCATTGCCGGCATGAGCGACCTGCAGAAGGTCGGGCGTGTCGCCGGTAAGGCGATGCTCTATTTCCTTACCTTCTCGACGCTGGCGCTGATCATCGGCCTCGTCGTCGCCAATGTCGTACAGCCGGGCGCCGGCTTCAACATCGACCCGGCGACACTCGACGCCTCGACCGTCAACACCTACGCCGCCAAGGCGCACGACCAGTCGGTCACCGGCTTCCTGATGAACATCATCCCGACGACCATCGTCGGCGCCTTCGCCGACGGCGACATCCTGCAGGTGCTGTTCTTCTCGGTGCTGTTCGGCATCGCGCTGGCGCTGGTCGGCGACAAGGGCACGCCCGTCCTCAACTTCCTGCAGGCACTGACGACGCCGATCTTCAAGCTGGTCAGCGTACTGATGAAAGCCGCCCCCATCGGTGCCTTCGGCGCCATGGCCTTCACCATCGGCAAATACGGCATCGGCGCGGTCATCAACCTCGCCATGCTGGTCGGCACCTTCTACGTGACGTCGTTTCTGTTCGTGTTCGTCGTGCTGGGGGCTGTCTGCCGCTACAACGGCTTCTCCATCCTGTCGTTGATCCGCTACATCAAGGAAGAGCTGCTTCTGGTGCTGGGCACCTCCTCGTCTGAAGCCGCCCTGCCCTCGCTGATGGAAAAGATGGAGAAGGCCGGCGCCAAGCGCTCGGTGGTCGGTCTGGTCATCCCGACCGGCTATTCCTTCAACCTCGACGGCACCAACATCTACATGACGCTGGCGGCGCTGTTCATCGCGCAGGCGACCAACATCCACCTGTCGATCGGCGACCAGATCCTCCTGCTGCTGGTTGCCATGCTCTCGTCCAAGGGTGCGGCCGGCATCACCGGGGCCGGCTTCATCACGCTTGCCGCCACGCTGTCGGTGGTTCCAGCTGTGCCGGTCGCCGGCATGGCGCTGATCCTCGGCGTCGACCGCTTCATGTCGGAGTGCCGGGCGCTGACCAACTTCGTCGGCAATGCCGTCGCCACGCTGGTGGTGGCGCGTTGGGAAGGTGAACTCGACGAAGCCAAGCTGGCGAGAGCGCTGGCGGGCACGGCGGATGACAGCCTGCCGGCGGATATCGTACCCGCCGAGTAATCCGCGCGGTCAATGCGTAAAAGGCCGGAGGCGTGCTGCCTCCGGCCTTTGTCATGCAGGTCGCAACGTCAGACGGCGCCGGTCTTGGTCAGCGGCGTGTCCGGATATGTGCTTGGACCGACAGGCCTGCGGGCTACCAAAGTGCCCACATCATCGAACAGGACGAGGCTGGCGGCGCCGACCAGCCCGGCATGGCGGCCGAGCTGGGCCTGCACCACCGGCACGTCGCGATAGGCGCGCATGGCGCGTTGCCGGATGGTCGCCTCGATGACCGGATGCATCAGGTCGAGGCCATTGGCGATGCCGCCGCCGACAACCAGCACGTCGGGCGAATAGAGATGCAGGAGATTGGTGAAGCCGACGCCCAGCCAGCGCGCTTCCTCCTCGAGCAAGGCCAAAGCAAGAGCGTCCTGCAGCCGTGCCGCCTCGACGACATGGCGGCCGGTCACCTCCGCATCCGCCGACAGCCGCCGCAAGGCCGAGCCGTCGCCTACAGCCGTCGCGGCGTTGGCGCGGCGGCCGAGCGCGGTGCCCGAGGCGATGGCCTCGAAGCAGCCGACGACGCCGCAGACGCAACGCTCGCCTTCATTGGTGATGGTCATATGGCCGATCTCGGCGGCAAGGCCACGGCGCCCGTGCAGGATGCGCCCGTCGACGACGACACCGCCGCCGATGCCGGTGGAAACCGTGACGAAGACCAGCGAGCGAGCGCCATGGCCGGCGCCGAAGCGCCATTCGCCGAGCGCCGCTGCGTTGGCATCGTTCTCCAGCCGCACCGGCAGGCCGAGCCGCCGCTCGAGGATGTCGGCCAGCGGTACGTCCAGCCAGCCGGCGAGCGTCGGTGGACCGACGGCGATGCCGGCCAGTGGGTCGAGCGGTCCCGGCGCACCGACGCCGACGCCGACCACGGCGAGCCCTGGCGCCTCGGCATGGACGGTCGCCGCGAGCGCCTCGATCTGGCCGATCACCACATCGGGGCCGGCCTGCGCCTGCGTCGGCACCGCAGCGAATGCCAGGATCTTGCCGTCGCGGTCGACCAGGGCGGCACGAAGCTCCGTCCCACCAAGATCGATCGCAAGGGCGGCTTCTGTTGTCATGCCGCGACCTTCAAGCCATGCAGCCAGCCGATGCGGCCGGCGAGATCCTTGTCGCCGAAGGCGAGCGAACCGAGAACCACCGTCTCGGCACCGGCGGCACGCAGCAACGGCACGGTCTCGTGGCGGATGCCGCCGTCCGCCGCCAGAACCACTTCCGCTTCGCGGCCGGCCTTTCTCAAGATGGCGCGGGCAGCGCCCAGCCTGTCGCAGGCCTTATCCGATAGGCTCTGGCCCTTGACGCCGATTGCGGTTCCCAGAAGCGTGACGAAAGCGACCTCGGAAACGAAAGGCGTCACCGTCTCGACCGGGGTCTCCAGCCTGAGCACGACGCCCGCCTCGGCGCCGAGTTCGCGTGCCAGTCGCACGGCGCGCAACCCCGCTTCGCCATTCTCGGCATGGACGCTGATCATGTCGGCGCCGGACTCGATGAACTGGCGCGTCTGCGCCTCGACGATTGCGGCATCGACCATCAGGTGGACATGGATGGGCTTGGCCGTCAGCCCGGCAATGCGGGCGACGAGGTCGGGGAAGAACAGGAAGGACGGGGCGAAGTGACCGTCCGCCACATCGATGTGGTGAAGATCGACATAGGGCTCGATACGCCTGAGGTCGCTCTCGAAATTGGCGAGATTGGCCGACCACAGCGAGAATTCGGCGATCATGCGATCGCGTGGCAATGCGGCGATGGCGGCCGGGCCGGAGAGAGGTTTCGAGATCATGATTGGTCCTGGTTGTTAAAACGATCTTCGAGGAAGCTGCCGATGGCGGCGCGGATTTCGGCGAAATGGCGCTCCTTGTCGGTGGCCTTCGGCGTCACCTCCGCAAAGGCAGCGTTGGGGATGGCGTCGGCGAGGCTGCGCGCGGTCGCCAGCGGATGTACGAGATCGATGCCGGTGCCGATGACGAGCGTGGGCGTTTTGAAGCCAGCGGCTTCGGCCCGTGTCACGCCAGGCCCATCGTTTGCGATCGATTGCATCACCTCGGCGAAAACGGCGGCGTTGTCGCGCGCGAAGAAGCCGAGCAGGGAAGCAAGGTTGTCCGGCGCCTCGGTGCGAAAGCGTGCGGCAGTCGCGGAAGCGGCGAAGATATCCCGCCCTTCATCTAGTTGACGGCTGCGGATAAGCTCCGCCACTTCCGCGTAGGGGAGCATGTTTTGCGGCGCCGCATCGAAAGCCCAGGCAGGGCGAACAAGCACCAAACCCAGGATGCGGTCCGGGTGCCGGGCGGCAAGCCGCAAGGCGATGGCCGCGCCCATCGAAATACCGCCGGCGACGAAACGATCGATCCCGGCCGCATCGGCGGCGGCCAGCACATCATCGGCGAACATCCCGATCGAAAAGGAACGCTTGCTGCCAGCCCCGGAGCCGCCCTGCGCGCGGCATTCGATGGTGAGCCGGCGGTATGACGGGCCATCGGGAAAGTTCTGCGCGACCTGCGCTGCGTCACCGCCGAGACCATGCTGAAAAACGACGGGAAGCCTGCCCTGCCCCGTGTCGAAGACACGAAGTGCCGCATCGTCGCGAAGCAGGATCGTTGGCGCGGCGCCCATCAGAGGAGCCTCCGTAGAAAGGCGGCGACGCCGGGGGCTTCGTCGGCGGACAGTCCGTGGGTGACAAGCGATCCCTCGAAGCCCGCTGCCTTCAGCCGTGAAACAAAATCCGGAAAATCGACGATGCCTTGCCCTGATGTGGCGAACCGACCGTCACCATGACGGTCCTTGGCGTGCGCCATGGCGATATGGCCGGCGGCCTCGTCGATGGCTGCGGCGACAATGGCGCGCGCCTCGTCCGGCGTCGCGTGCTCGAACAGGTTCGCCGGATCGAGCACGATCTTCAGATGCTTCGATCCCATCTCGGCGATCAGCCTGGTCGCATCCCTGGCCGAGGTGACGATGTTGGCCTGTTCGGGCTCGATGCCGAGATCGACGCCGGCGGCTTCGGCCAGTGCCAGCGCCTTCGCCATCTCTGCGGCCATGTCGAACCAGGCGGCCGGCGCGGCATTGTCGGGGTGATAGGCCCACTGATCGGCGGCGTTGCGCGAGCCGGTGCAGAGCGTGACCAGCGGGATGTCCAAGGCAGCAGCCGCCTCGATGACGACGGCCAGGCGCCTGAGGCCGTCGTCGCGAACGGCCTTGTCGGGATGCGCCATGTTGTAGGTGCCCGACAGTGCCGCAAGGGAAACACCGGTCGATTGCGCGGCGGCACGGATGGAAGCGACAGCTTCCGCCGGCACCGCATCCGGCATCGACGGCAGGCCGGCACAGGCGAGATTGAACTGCGTCGTCTCATAGCCCGCCTGCCGGACGGCCGCGAGCACCGCAGCTGGCTCAATCCCCGGAAAAGTCTTAGCGAAGATGCCGAGACGCATCACACCGCTCCCGAAACCGAGGCGAGTTCGACCCGTTCACCGGTCTCGACCGAGCGGGCGATGGCGACCATGGCGCGGATCGACGCGATGCCGTCCTCGACATTGGCGCCGCGCATCGGCGTGCCTTCCAGCACCGTTTGGGCAAGACCTTCCAGCTGGCGGCGGAAGAAATGGCCGTCGGCGCCGAGCGGCTTGTGGGCGGTGGCGGTCTTCTCGTGAAAGATCTCGACCTCGCTGGCGCGGAAGTACCAGGGGTTGAAGGTCCTGGCGATGACGGAACCGTTCTCGCCATAGAGCTGAAAGCCTTCGTGCCAGTCCATGCGAACGGCGACGGTCAGGTCGAGATGGCCGAGCGCGCCGCTGGCGAACTCGGTCTCGACGAACCAACAATAGGCGCCGAATTTCTCATTGAGCCGGGCGCGCACGGCGACGATATCACCGCACAGGAAACGCGCCGTGTCGACGAGATGCGAGCCGTGCGCCAGCATGAAATACTGCCTGAGATCGGCCTTCGGATTTCCCGCCGGCTTCCTCGCCAGCTTGCTGGTGACGGGCAGCGGCTGCACGGCATCGGTGTTGGTGTAGCGGTGGGTGGAATCGCAATACCAGGCCTTCAGCGCCAGCACCTCACCGATCTCGTCGTGGACGAAGTCGCGCGCCGCCTCCAGCGCCGGATCGAAGCGTTTCATGTGGCCGACCTGCAACACCTTGCCCGAGCGCCTGACCGCCTCGGCTAGCGCCTCGCCTTCCTCGACCGAGGTGCCGATCGGCTTTTCACACAGAACATGCTTGCCGGCATCGAGCGCCTTGATCGACATCGGCACGTGATAGGCGTCCGAGGTGGCGACGATCACGGCTTCCAATTCGGGATCGGCGAGCATCGCATCATAGTCGGCATAGATCTTCTGCGGCTCGTAGGTGGCGCCCATGCGGGCGAGCAGGTCGGGTGCCGCGTCGCAGATGGCGTAGAGGTCGGCATTGCCGGCCTTGACGCAGGATTCCAGATGCGCGAACTGCGCGATGGGGCCGCAGCCGAGCACGCCAACCCTGAGGCGTCTGTCCTGTTTCTTGATCATCGTCTCGTTCTTCAGGCGCCGTAGGAGCGCATCGTCTGGCGGTTGGTCTTCACCGCGCCGGCGGGATCGGCGGCGGCCGTCTCGGATTCCTCCTCCAGCACCAGCCAGCCGTTGAAGCGTGGCGCGGTGCCTGCAATCTCGATGACCGCAGGCGTGTCGCAGACGCCCTTGCCGAGCATGGCCCAGATGCCGTTGGCATCGACGTCCTTCAAGTGGATGTAGCGGATGCGGTCGCGGTGGGTGCGCAGCGTGTCGGCCATATCCTTGTGGCCGCGCAATATATGGCCGGTATCCGGCACCCAGCCGACCAGATCGGGGTCGAGCAAGGCGAAGATCGTGTCGTAGTCGGCGCGGTCGAACAGCAGCGTGTTGTGGTGCGAACTCGGATGCACCGCGACCTGGACGCCGGCCTTGCGCCCGAGCTCGCCGGCTTTGTTGTAGACTTCGGCCGCGATGGCGAACTTGCCGTCGCGCGGACCGTCGGAGACCACCGTCGCAGAGCCCATCGACACCAGCGCGCCAGGAAATGCGGAGGCGAAGTCGATCCAGCGCTTGGCGGTTTCGAGGTCGGCGCCGATCTCCTCTGCGAGGGTGAAACCGCTCTTCGAGCCGAAGGCGAAGGAGACAAGAGTAAGGCCCGATGACTTCAGTGCCGCGGCGAATTGCGACGGCCTGTCGGCATAGCGGCCGATCATGGTGTCGGTGATCTCGATGCCGGAATAGCCGCCGTCGGCAATTGCCTTCAAGAGATCGTCGGGGCCGCCGGTAAAACGGTTGCCGAGCATTTCCCAGGTGAAGGTCTGGCAGCCGACTTTGAGGTCTTTCACGTTCATACTTTCATTCCTTGATACCGCTTATTGCTTGATGCCACTCTGCGTCGCCGTGGGAAGGACATCCTATTTCACCGAGCCCGCGGTCATGCCGGCGAGGAAGTACCTCTGGGCAACGAGGTAGATGAGCAAGAGCGGTAGCGAGCCGAGCACGCTCATCGCCATCATCTGGTTCCATTCGAAGGCGTGCTGCCCCATCAACAGCTGGATGCCGATCGGGACGGTGCGCATGGACGTTGACTTCGTCAGCGTCAGCGCAAAGAGAAATTCGTTCCAGCACAACAGGAAGGTGTAGACCGACGTCGCCACGATACCAGGCAGTGAGATCGGGACGATCACCCGCCAAAGCGCTGTCCAACTGCTGCCGCCATCGACAGCCACGGCTTCATCGAGATCGCGGGGCAAGGTGTTCAGATATCCCGTCATCAGCAGGATCGCGTACGGCAGTGTAAACACCAGGTAAGTCAGGATCAGTGCGACGTAGGTATCGAAGATACCGTATGAGACAACAAGCCCGAAGAAGGGGATCAAAAGTGTGATCGGCGGAATCGTCTGCGTGCTGATGATGATTGTGTTCAGGCTGCCCTTGCCGCGGAAGTTGAAGCGGCTGAACCCGTAGGCCGCCAGCAAGGCGATCAGGACCGTCAGCACGGTCACCGATCCCGCCACGAAATAGCTATTGAAGAAGAAACGCAGCTTTACCGGGTCGCCAAGGATGGCTGCATACGCTTCCAGCGTGAAGGCCTTTGGCAGGATGGTCGGTGGCAGGGCAAAGATTTCGGTGTTCGACTTGAACGAGCTGCTGAGCATCCAGTAGATCGGGAAGGCTGCGAAGAACAGTCCAGCCGCAAGAGCAACATGCAGCGCGACGGTGATCAGCTTGTCTTTGCCAGAGTTTCGTTTCCTCATGGTGACTACCGAGCCTTCTGATAACGGATGTAGAACAGCGTCAGGCCGAGAGAGATCAGCAGGATGACCACGGCGCTCGCCGACGCCTGTGACAGGTTGTAGCTCGAAAACGCCAGCTTGTACGTGTAGGTGCTGAGGACCTCGGTCGAGTAGATCGGGCCACCGCCCGTCGTTATCCAGATTAACGGGAAGACCTGCATGGTCCAGATGAAGTCGAGCAGCGAGATGCTGATGATGATCGGCATCAGCTGCGGGATGGTGATGAAGATCAGCTTCTGGTAGCCTTTCGCCCCATCGATATCGGCGGCCTCGTAGAAGTCCTTGGGAATGCCCTGCAAACCCGCGAGCAGGCTGACCATGAAGAGCGGATAGCCCGCCCAGATATTGGCAAAGGTGACGGCGTGCAGCGCGGTCTGAGGCGAGGAAAACCATTCGACCTTGGAACCGATGATGCCGATTTGCATGAGAATGCTATTCACGACACCGTTCGGCTCAAGCAGGAGGCGCCAGATCACGGCGATAATCACCGCGGTGAACAGCCAGGGCAGTATGTAGAGCACGCGCAGAATATTGCGCAGCGTCGGATTGATGCGGTCGCTGTTCAGCATGAGCGCGAAGGCCATGCCGATGGTCATGTGGAAAATGACACTCATGCACGTGAAGTAGAGCGTGTGCCACAGCGAAGCCCAGAACACGGGGTCGTCGAAGATCGCCTGGTAGTGTTTCAGTCCGGCAAAGGATGGGTCACGACGCAGCACCGCGCTGTTCTGGAACGAGTAGGCAATCACCGTCACCATCGGCAGCAGCATCAGAAGCCCGATGATGAGCAGCGAGGGCGACAGATAGAGGTAGGGTGCGACCGCTCGTTTCAGCTTGTGGTGGGAGCGCTTTTGCCGGGTCATGTGCCAACCTTGGGATACGCCTTCAAGAGAAGGTAAGCTTCAAAAACAGGTTCATCTCAAATTGCCGGTCCGTTGTTGCCGGGTGGCCTGCCCGAAGTCGGGCCACCCGGTCGAAGATAGCAAACAGGCCGATCAGAATTTCGCCATCCAGCCCTTCTGAGCGGCGGCTGCGGCTTGTTCGGGAGACTGCTCGCCGGCGAGCATCTTCTGGGCTTGCACGTCGAACTGGGTCATCAGGTCTTCAGCCACCGGCAGGCCCGTGAACTCATTGGCGAGATAACCGGTCTTGAAGATTTCAAAAGCCTTGCCGAAAGCCTTGTCCGAGGTCACGAAATCGGGCTTGGCGTTGACGTTGCCCGGGAAGGCGTTTGCAAGCGACACGAGCTTGGCGTTCACCTTTTCACTCATCAGATATTGGACGAGTTTCCAGGCCTCTTCCTGATGTTTCGAGGCAGCAGAGATGCCGATGCCCCAGGAGGCATAGGGGAGGCCGCGCTTGCCGGTATAGTTTTCCACGACCGGGACCGGGATGAGGTCGAAGTTCAGCTTGGGATTGCGCTTGCGGATGAGGTTCACATGCGCGAGCGAGTCGATCATCATCCCAACGCGGTCGTTGACGAACTCCTCGACCTTTTCCTGCTCGGTCTTGGTGGCGATGCCGGGCGAGATGGTGCCGGCGTCGTTGAGTGATTTGACGAAGGTGAGCATATCCACCACCGGTTTGCCCTCAAGGTCTGGCTTGCCGTTCGCCATCATCGACTGACCTGAAGCCCAAACCCACGACATCATGTCGTTCTGGACGCCGGATGGCGTTTGCAGCGACAGGGGCAGCACCCAGCCATACTGGTTCTTGTCGGCCTTCGTCATCTTCTTGGCGGCTTCGAGAAACTCCGCACGGGTCGACGGCAGCTTGGTCACGCCTGCCTGGGCGGCGAGGTCCAAATTCACGAAGACCGGATAGACGAAGGAAGCCACGGGAAACATCACCGCCTTGCCGTCCACCTTGATGATGTCCGCGACCTGGCTCTTGTCGAAGCCGCTCGCATCCATCATCGGATTCATGTCGGCGAGTGCGTTCTGCGCATTAAGATTGTTCACCCAGGCACCGTCGAGACCGACGACGTCGCTGAGCGTTCCGGTTGCAGCACCAACCGAGATCTGGTCTCGCGTGGTCGCGTACGGGCCGCTGACCAGCGTCACCTTGACTCCAGGGTTTGCGGCCTCGAAGTCATCCATGATTGCCCTGAGCGAGCCAGCCGGCAATTCGGGCTCCCACCATTGGGTGAATTCCAGCGTCGTGTCCGCCATGGCGCCGGTTGCGCCAAGCAACCATGCGGCCGCGGCTATTTTCAGCATCGCGGGTTTAATACGAAACATCATTTTCTCCTCCTTCTTTGGGATCGACCGCACAATGCGGACGATCGTCTGGTTATTCAGAAGTCTTCTTACGCAGGCGCCTCACCCTCGCCTGCGGGCCTTGTCGCGGATATTCAGATCGCCAGATGCGTCTCGGGATCGAAGAAATGGAGCTTGGCGTCATCCAGGGCCAACCGGATTTCCGAGCCGGAGCGGACTGTGCTGACCGGTTCGAATTTCGCCACCGCGTTCGACGCCAGGCCGAAATCCTGCACTGCGTCCGGGTCGCCGGAGTCCACTCGGACCGCGTCGATGTTGAGATGGACGATTTGTTCGGATCCAAGTTCTTCGATCGAGGTCACCTTTGCCGGTATCGTCTGATACTTGCGGCCGGATTCGAGGCTGCTGTCGTAGAGATCCTCCGGTCGTATCCCGAACACGACCTTGCGCCCCGCATACGACCTCAAGCCCGGCCTGCGCACGAAGGCTGCATCCTGCAGCCGGATGGCTAACGCGCCGGACATCAGTTCGTCGCCCGTCAGGGTCGCCTCGAAAAGGTTCATCGAAGGAGACCCGATGAAGCCGGCAACGAAGGCGTTCACCGGCGATTCATAGAGCCTCTTGGGTGTGTCGACCTGCTGCAGCACGCCGCCTTTCAACACCGCGACCCTGTCGCCCATCGTCATGGCTTCGGTTTGGTCGTGGGTCACATATATGGTCGTGACGCCGAGCTGCTTTTGCAGGCTGGTGATTTCGGCGCGCATTTGAACACGCAGTTTCGCGTCCAGATTGGAAAGGGGTTCGTCCATGAGAAAGGCTGCCGGCTCGCGCACCATGGCGCGGCCCATGGCAACCCTCTGACGCTGTCCGCCTGAAAGATTCGCAGGTTTGCTGTCCAGCAGAGACGTCAGTTGAAGGGTTTTGGCGATCTCATCCACGCGCTTCTTGCGCTCGGCCTTCGACTTGCCTGCCAGCCGCATGGAAAAGCCGATGTTTTCGAACACCGTCATATGCGGGTAGAGGGCGTAGCTCTGGAAGACCATCGCGATGTCGCGGTCCTTGGGCGGCATATCGACGACGTCGACGCCGCCGATCCGAAGGCTGCCGCTGGTGACGTCCTCCAATCCCGCGATCATCCGCAACGCGGTGGATTTGCCACAGCCGGAAGGTCCGACGAGAATCAAGAACTCGCCGTCCTCGACCGACAGGTTCAATTGGTCGATTGCGTGAAAATTGTTCCCGTATGTCTTGCAGATATTCTCAAGAACGACTTCTGCCATATTCCTCCCTCCACAAGTCTAAGCCACTGATTTTTATGATTATCCTCGGCCTATGTTCACCTGCGAAATATTTCCTCGGATAGTTCGGGCTATGTTCCGGTATCGAGCCGCGCATATTTCAGTTCGACTGCCGATGGCGCGTTCGTCGATGCCAGGAGTTCCGTGACCTGGTCGTCGGTCGGAAGCGCCTCGCGCCCGCCCCGCCCCGTTATCGAAAGGGCGGCCGCCGCGGCCGCGAATGCGACCCGGCCTGCGGTGTCGGCACCGCGCGTCAATGCAAGGGCATAGGCGCCGTGAAAGCAGTCACCGGCGCCGGTCGAGTCGACGACTGCAACCCGGTGCGGAGGCAGGTGCCAGAGCCCTGTCTCGTCGCGTCCGCGATAGTACACGCCCCTGCCGCCATCGGTCAGAACGACGGCGGATCGCGACGGCGACCACAATGCATCGAGCATCTCGGCGGGCAATCGGCAGCCCGTGGCGGTCCGCGCAAAGCCGATTGGAAGAATGAGATGGTCGCAGAGCGCGATCAGCCGCTCCGTGGCTGGGCCGCTGCTCCATTCGATATCGCCGAGGATCGCAAGGCCGAGATCGCGAGCCCGAGCCACGACATCCAGCGACCGGATCGCATAGCTATCGACTATCAGGACGGTCGCGCGGCTGAGAACCTCGCCCGGAAAGTCCGGCGCGGTGCCCAGCATCGCTTCGTCGTCATACGCGATGAACCGCTCCCCATCCGAACCGACGGTGATCCGCGAGTGCACCGGGCGCGCGTGCGGGTGGCGCGGCGCGAACGCGGTTTCAACGCCGCTCGCAACGAGATCGCACAACACGGCGTCGTCGGCAGCACTGCCCAGCCATCCGACGAACCCGGCGGTTCCGCCGAGCCGCGCGACGGCGGCAAGTGCCGTCGCGACATTTCCCCCGAAAGCTCGGGCACTTTGCAGAACCTTCCCCTTGCCCGCCGACAACGGCTGATCGACATAGACGATGTCGTCGATCGCAATAGCTCCGAAGCCGAGGATTGAAGGGACGGTGGGCATCGTTCAGGCACCCGCCTTCGCCAAGGCGTCTTGCGCCGAAAGGCCGTCATGGATGACGCCCCGAAAGGCAATCGCTGCCTTTTCCGGATCGCCATGCCCCCAGAGATTGCGGCCCACCACGGCACCGCGCGCGCCGGCACGGATGGCGTCCGCCGTCTGCTGAAGGGCGCCGAGCAGCGTGTCTGTCTTCGGACCACCGGCGATCACAACCGGCACCGGGCAGGTCCGAACGGTCTCTCGAAACGACTCGAAATCGCCGGTATAACCGATCTTGATCACGTCGACGCCGGACTCGTAGCCGATGCGTGCCGCATAGGCGATCTCGTCGGGGGTGAAGACGATTTTTGCCCCGTCGGTGAAATCGCGAGGGTAGATATGCGCCACCACCGGCATGCCGTAACGGGCCGCCGCATTCACCGAATCGGTCAGCCAGCGTATGTATTTGCCCTCGGTCGCGCCGCGCACCGGAATGGCCACGGCCAACGCATCGGCGCCAGCGCGCACCGCATCCTCGGGCGTTGCAATCAGTTCACTGATGCGATCGTCTGGGGTGAAGCAGCCGGCCTGGATCACCAGGGAAGCCTTGCCCGCGTATTGCGGCCATAGATGACGCGCGGTGCCAGGCTGGATGCTGACGTAGTCGGGTTTGCCCACCATGACGCGTGCAAGCGCGCCCGGCAGGTCGGCAAGACCTCCTTTGCGCACGTCGCCATAGCCGACAAAGTGGTCGACCGCGCCGCCAAAAAGATTTCCCGATGGGTGTGAGAAGAGGCGCGCCAGGCGCACCTTGGTTCCGAGGCTCATGAGTCCAAAACTCTCCAATCGATTGATTTAAAAACCCTGGACCCAGTGTTTGCGAAAGAAATGATAAATGCAATCTTTCGAAAGCTTTCGAATTCGCATATTTTTGGTAGAGTGAACCGAGGCCAGGGCGATCGCTTGGCGCATGGAGGCAAGGACAGGGCAATGTTGTCAGAGCAGAGACGCCAATCGATCCTGGGTGAAGTGCAACGCAGCGGACAGGTTCGCATCAAGGACCTGTCAGACGATTTTGGCGTGTCGGAAGTCACGGTGCGCTCCGACCTCGAGATACTGGACCGCAAGGGACTGCTGACCAAGACCCGTGGAGGCGCGGTGACCCGGACCACAGATTCGACCACGGCCGCGTTCGCCCGGCGAATGCAAACAAACCTCGATGCAAAGAAACGCATCGCCCGGGCAGCGGCAGAACTGTTCGAGGACAACCAATCGGTCATCTTCGACGGCGGCTCGACGTTGATGCAGGTTGCCATGCTGTTACCTCCGCTCAGCAATGTCGTGGTCGCGGCCACGGCGATGAATATCGTGCAGCACCTGATGCATCGGCCCGGGCTCGACGTTCACATGATCGGTGGCCGGGTCTATCCAGACACGGTGAGCACGCTGATCACCGATGCCGACACGGCTCTCGGCGGCTTGGTAGCGCATCAGGTCTTTGTTGGAGCGCATGCGATTGACTCGTCACTGGATGTGGTCGACGTGAACGAAGACATGGCGCGAACGAAGCGAAACCTCGTGCGCATGGCCCGGCGCGTTGTCCTCCTTGCGGATTCGAGCAAATGGGGCGTCAGCGGGACCTCCAAGGCCTTTTCCCTGTCGAGCGTCGATGTTGTGATCACCGACGATGGCCTGTCCGGCCCGATACGCAGCCAGCTTGATAGGACCGGGGCCAAGGTGATCTATGCCTGACCCCGTCGCGGTCCCTGGCCGTGACGGAAATATCCATTGCGCTCACAACCCACGGAATCCGCATCGGCGGTCGGCCGTTTTTTCATGTCTGTCATTTTCTCCTCCTAGGGCTGGCAGCCTCCCGATATCGCGCCAGCATTTTCGCATGTTGTATAAAAATTTTACGCGCGTCAATATTTAAAATGTTGTATAGCCCTTTGCGAAAGCGATCCGTTACCGGCTGGACGGATTCGACAGACGATGACCGCGTTGGGAGGTACGATCGAAAATGCACGGAAAATCAAAGACGAAACTCGGGATCGGCGTCATCGGATGCGGCAACATCTCGATGACCTATCTGCGCAATGCCGCCCTCTTCGGCGGCATCGAGTTGCGCGCCTGCGCCGATATTTCGGCCGACATGGCGGCGGTGCGGGCCAAGGAATATGGCATTCGGGCACTCGGCGTCGATGCGTTGCTGGCCGACCCCGAGATCGATCTTGTCCTCAACCTGACCATTCCGGCGGCGCATTTCGACATTTCGTTTTCAGCGCTTTCGGCGGGCAAGCACGTCTTCACCGAAAAGCCGCTCGCCACCTCGGCCGCCGATGGACAGCGCCTAGTCAACGAGGCGAGGTCACGCGGCCTGCTGCTCGGCTCGGCGCCCGACACTTTTCTCGGTGCAGCCGGACGCCGCGCCCGCCGGCTGATGGACGAGGGCGCCATCGGCCGCCCGGTCACCGGCACCGCCTTCATGATGGGCCGCGGCATGGAGCACTGGCATCCCAACCCGCAATTCTACTACCAGCCGGGCGGCGGCCCGGTGTTCGACATGGGTCCCTACTACCTGACCATGTTGGTCAACCTTCTTGGTCCGGTCGAGCGTGTTATGGCGATGGCGACGCGCGGCCAGGAGGAGCGGCTGATCACCGCTGACGGGCCATTCAAGAACACCACATTCAAGGTCGGCACGCCGACCAACGTGCTGTCGTTGCTCGAATTCCGCTCTGGTGCGACCGTCACCTTCGGCGCGTCGTGGGATGTCTTTCGCCACTCCAATCATCCGATCGAGCTGCACGGCACGGAGGGCTCGCTGCGCTTGCCCGACCCCGACACGTTCGGCGGCACCGTGTCGCTGTCGGAACGCGGCACCGAGTGGAAGGATTTTGCCAGCGAGGGCGAGCTCTATGGCGCCCGCAACTGGCCTTATGCAGCGCCCGACCGCGCCAACTACCGCATGCTCGGTGTCGCCGATCTGGTGCGCTCGCTTCAAACCGGCAACACTCCACGCGCCTCCGGCAGCCTTGCGTTGCATGTGCTGGAGATCATGGAGGCGATCCTGCGCTCCGGTGAAACACGGGGCTCGGTCGCCGTCTCGGGCGATATCGTCCAGCCGGCCCTGCTGACCGAGGAAGAGGCAAGCGACCTGCTGGCCTGAGGGTATGATCATGACGCTCGATCCGGATGCGCTGCGCGTCCTCGACATCGGTCGCGCGGCCGGCGGCGCGCCGTTCGAGAACGGTAGCGTGGCGGCAGCACGCGCCGCTTACAACGCCTCGTTCCCGACGCTGCAGGGCGAGCACGAACCGGTCGCAACGACTTTGGAACGGCAGATCGACGGGCCGAACGGCCCCATCACCGTCCGCATCCATCGCGGCACCGGCGCACCGCAGAGCGGGGCGCCGGCGTTGCTCTATCTGCATGGCGGCGGCTGGGTCATCGGCAATCTCGATTCGCATGACGAGATCTGCCGCTCAATGGCCAATCTCGGCAACGCCGTCATTGTCTGCCCCGATTATCGCCTGGCGTCGGAACACAAATTTCCCGCCGGGCTGGAGGATTGCCTGGCGACACTTCGCTTCATGACGCATGAGCGCCGCCGATCTCGGCATCGACAAAGCGCGCATCGGCGTTGCCGGCGACAGCGCCGGCGGCAATCTCGCCACCGTGCTGGCGCTGCTCGCCCGCGATGGTCTGACGCCGCCGCTTGCCGCGCAGATCCTGATCTACCCCAACACCGATGCACGGCAGACATCGGACAGCTACCGGCGTTTCGGCGAAGGCTTCGGGCTCACCGCAACCACCATGGCATGGTTCCGCGACCATTATGTGCGAACGCCCGACGACATCATGGACTGGCGCGTCTCGCCCTTGCTGGCGCCTGATCTTGCCGGCGTCGCGCCGGCCTTCGTGGCGCTGGCCGGCTGCGACATCCTCGCCGACGAAGGGGCCGCCTATGCGGCGCGCCTGCAAGCCGCGGACGTGCCTGTGATCCTGCGGCAGTGGTCGGGCCAGATACATGGCTTCATCTCGATGGGGCGCCACATTCCCGCTGCCCGGCAAGCGGTGGCCGAGGCGGTGGCTGCCTGGCGCCAATTCGAGAGGGGTCGCTGACGATCAGGCCGACTGACGCATCACCAGGGTGGCGCCAAGCTTGACCGTGCGCGCCAGGCCCTGCTTCGGCGGATCGGCCTCGTCCAGCAAGGCCAGCAGGATCTCGACGCTACGCCCGGCCATGGCGGTGAAATCCTGCGCCATGGTGGTCAGCGCCGGGCAGGTGTAGCGGCTCAGCGGATGGTCGTCATGCGCGGCAACGCGCAGGTCGCAGTCGGGCCTGCGGCCGACCTTCAGGCCGCGCGAGTAGGCGGCCGCCATCACGCCAAAGGCGAGACGATCATTGGCGCACAGGATGGTACGGCCCGGCAAGGTCCCGGCCTCCAGCATTTTTTCCGTCTGCTCGTAGCCGATGCGTTCGAAGTCCCAGGTGTAATCGCGTGCGGCCTCGATGACGACCGGCTTGAACCCGGCGGTCTCCATCGCAACGATGTAGCTCTCCTGGCGTTCGCCGGAGTTGTGGTTGACATGCGGAATGTCGAGATAGGCCGGCGGCTCGCCCGAGCGACACAGATAGTCGACGATGGTCGACACGCTCTGCCGGTTGTCATTGCCGACGAACGGCGTATCGCCCTCGATATAGGTGTCGAAATAGACGATCGGAATGTCCTGCCCGAGCTTGTCGAAAACGCTGCGGTCGGAGGCAAGGCCGAGCGGGGCGATGATCGCGCCGGCGACCTTCAGGGACAGCAGCGTCCTGACCGACTCCGCTTCCAGCTTCGGCGAGCCATGCGAGGAGATGACGATCGGCCAATAGCCCTCGTCGCGGCAGCGAAATTCGATACGGCTGACCATCTCGGCGTAGAACGGATCGGTGATCGTCGGGACGACGATGCCGATGTTGCGGGTGCGCTTGCGGTTGAGATTGCGGGCGAAAAGGTTCGGCTGATAGTCCGAGGAACGCAGGGCGGCTTCGATGCGCGCCCGCGTCGCCGGCTTCACGCTTGCGGGATCGTCGAAATATTTGGACAGCGTCGGCCGTGACACGCCGCATGCCTGGGCGAAGTCATCCATCGTGCGGTGCGTCTTCTCCGCCATCGATATTTCAGTTCCCTTCCCCATTCGCCTGCCGGACCGATCCGGCCGTCACAGTCATGCGGCCGTTGCCCGGGAGCGGCAATGCTCGACCGAACTTATTCAGTCAAATTTTCACAGTTCCCAATACAACGCAAAAACATTACGTACGTCAAATTATTTATTGACGCCCTGAAATCAAAAGGCGCATCGATGCAAGCACTAGGCGATCGTGACAGGGGGTATCGCGCCAAAGGCCAGGGATCGGCTGATTGGCGGGTGACAGGAGTGCGAGGTATTCAAGCCAGCGCAACGGGCGGGCATGCGCGGCGCCGCGAAGAAGCGGTTGCCGTGCGGCGCGGGCTTCTCTGGTGCGCGGGCGTGGTTGGGCCGTGAAATGGCGCGCAACCTGCTGAGACGGTAGCAGTCAATCGGGAGGCGCACGCGGCGCCTCCCGATCCCCGATATCATTCGCCGCGCATCGTCGCCTGGAAGGTCGGCAGGTGCTTTTTCTGGGCTTCCAGCATGCGCTCGCGATAGACGCCGTAGATGACGTCGGTATCGTGCAGCGTCACGCCTGCAATCGTCGGCGAGGCGAAGACCGGCAGTTCGATGCCACGCTTGGACAGCGCTTCCGCGGTGCGGGCGATCAGTTCGTGCGCCAGGATCATGGCGAGCACGGTCGACGAACCCGAGACCGGACGGCTCCAGCCTTCGACCGGCACGATCGCGTCCTCGATCGGCGAACAGGTGTCGATGACGAGGTCGGCCGCGTCCGCAAGCCGCTTGCCGGAGGAGTGCGTCGCCGGCTTGTCGAGGTTGTTCTTGCTGGTCACCGCGACGACGAAGATGCCGCGCTTCTTGGCATAGAGCGCTGTGTCGATGCCGGACGAATTGCGGCCGCTGTGACCGAAGATGATGATCGAATCGCCCTTGTTGAGCGGCTGGTGGTCGAGGAATTTTTCGGCGTATTTCTCGGTCCGCTCCAGCCACAGCAATTCGCGCACGCCGCCGGCGCCGAGCACGTTGTGCCACATCACGCGCGGGTCGGTCAGCGGATTGAAGCCGACAAAGCTGCCGTAGCGCGGGAACACTTCCTGCACCGGCAGCACCGAATGGCCCGACCCGTAAAGATGGACCAGCCCGCCGCCCTCGAGCGTGTCGGCAAAGCGGCTGGCGGCCTGGCCAAAGGCTTCTTCGTTGGTTTTCGCCGCCTGGTCGATGAGGGCTGCGAGACGGTGGATGTAGAGATCGGACACGTGGGTACTCCTGTTTAAGTGTCGGCTTGGGATGGATCAGCTTCTTGGGGTTGACGGGGCCCGCCCGGCGCGCAGCGTCGAGCGGATTTCGTAGCGGTCACCGCGCATGATGGAGACGGTGAATTCGAACGGACCGCGCTCGTCGGTGGTGATGCGCTCGACGACGAAGGCAGGGCTGCCAACCGGGAGATCAAGCAATTCGGCATCCGCAGCACCGACGGCGCCGACGCGATAATTCTCGCGCGCCGCCACCGGCACGATGCCGTAATGGCGCTCCAGCGCCTCGTAGAGCGATCCCTGCAGCAGGCCGGCGTCGAGGAAACCCGGCACGCGCACGGCCGAGAGCTGCGCCGTCTGGATGCCGATCGGTTCGCTGTTGCCGAGTCGCAGGCGCCGGATGCGCACCACCGGATCGCCCTCCTCGATCTCCAGCGCACCGGCCGCCGCGGCATTGGCCGTGGTCAGGCCGCAATCGAGCAGGCGCGAGCCGGCGACCACGCCCATATTGCCCATCTCCTGGGTGAAGCTGGTCAGCTCGCGGGTGCCGGCGACCAGCGTGGTCGAGCGCACGAAGGTGCCGCGGCCATGCTCGCGCCGCAGCAGCCCGGCCTCCTCGAGATTGCGCAAGGCGTGGCGCAGCGTGATGCGGCTGACCCCGAACAGGGCGCACAGCCTGTCTTCGGCCGGGATCTGATCGCCCGTCGCCCATTCGCCGCTCTTGACGATGGCGCGGATCGCTTCCTCGACCTGATACCAGAGCGGCTCCGGTCGTCTGCGATCCGGTTGCTGAAAGCTTGCTTCGCTCATCGCACCTGCCTCCACTCTCTTCCCGCGAGCCCGGCCAACGCCGCCCCGACGAGACCCGCGCGAGAACCGAATTGACCGGGTCGCAGAACAATATGCTTGAGATGCGGCGGCAGTTGCCGCTGCATCGCGGCAAGCAGCGGCGGCCGGATCATGTCCAGCGCCTCCGCCAGGCCGCCGGAAATCAGCACCGCCTGCGGATCGAGCAGCGCGACGGCGCCGGCCAGCGCAGTACCGAGCCGATGCGCCGGCGCCTCCAATGCGGCAAGTGCCGCCTTCTCGCCGGCCCGGGCGGCGTCGATCAGCCTGCCGCCATCCGCCAAGCCGATCTTTTGGGCAAGGGCGTCGAGCGCCCGGCCGGAGGCAACGCGCTCCAGCCAGCCGCTGCGCTCCTCGCCTTGATCCTCTGTGTCGGCGCAGGCCCAGCCGAAGGAGCAGGCGCCGCCACGGGCGCCGGCGACGATGCGGCTGTTGGCCAGCACGGCGGAACCAATGCCGGTGCCGATCGCCAGCAGGATCGCGTCGGACATGCCTTTCGCACTGCCTTCGACGGCTTCCGCGAGCATGGCGATCTGCGCGTCATTGCCGAGCGCGATGCGCAGGCCCGGAAACAGTCTCGCGACATCGACACTGTCGAGCCAGGGCAGGTTCGGGACCCAGCGACAGATCGAGCCTTCGACCAGGCCGGGCACCGCGATGCCCAGCGCCTCCACCGCACCCGCCTCGGCGCACAGCGCGCGGATGCGGATGACAAAGGCGTCGAGGTTTGCCGGCGCCGGTTCGCGGCTTAGCGCCTCCAGCATGCGCACATCGCCGGTATGGACGGCGGCGCGCAGATTGGTGCCGCCGAGATCGATGGCCAGAACCCGCGTCATCGGCCAGGCCCCTTGCCGAACGGCGGTGAGAACAGACCGCTGCCGGCATTCCACGAATGCGACGCCGCCGCGAAAGCCTGCGCATGGCGCGTGCCGCGCAGGCAGCCGCGCAGCCGGTAGAGCGCGCTGTAATAGTCGACATAGGGAAAGCTGCTCAGGCCGCGCGCCAGCTCGTATTCCTGGACCGCTTCGCTCCACGCCTCGAAGCCGTCGCTGACATCGACGAGATGCTCGGGGCGGAAACCGTCATCGTCCTCCCAGTTCTCGCCGAACAAAAGCAATTGCGGTGTATGCGCCGCATGGTCGCTCGCAACAGTCGGCAGTGCGGCGAAGAAGATGCCGGTCTGCGTCAGATGCGCGGCGGCGCGATGGTCCTTGTGCCAGCTGCCGTGCCAATGGGTGATGACGATCTCGGGTTTCAACTCGCGAATGACATCGCACACCTCGAGCGCCGTCTGGTCGTCTGAAGGCAGGAAAGCGTCGCGCAGGCCAAGGCTACGCATGGTGACGCCGAGCCGGGCAGCCGCCCTGCCCGCTTCCTCTTCCTTCTGCACGCAATAGTGCTCGGGGATGAGGCAGGGGTGACCCTGTTCGCCCATGGTCAGGTGCAGGAAGGTCACGGTCGTACCGCGCTTGACGGAAGCGGCCGCCAGCGGGCCTGCGATGACCTCGGCGTCGAAGGCGTGCGCGCCCACCACCAGGATGGAGCTTGCGGCGTAGATCCTGTCCTCGATCATTTCATGCCTCCCCCGGCGCCGACGCCTTCGCGAATCTGGCGGGCCAGCAGACAATACATGATCAGGATGGGCGCCATGGAGATCGCCAGCGAGGCAAACACCAGGCCCCAGTCGGTGCGGAACTGGCCGACGAAGACGCTGATCGCCAGCGGCACGGTCTTGTAGCGGTCGTCGAAGATGAAGATCAGCGGGAAGAAGAAGTCATTCCACACGGCGATCGCGGTAAAAATGGCGACGATCGACACCGCCGGCTTCACCATCGGCAGGATGATCTGGAACAGGATGCGGACCTCGCCGGCGCCATCCATGCGCGCCGCTTCGTCGAGTTCGGAGGGCAGCACACGCATGAAGTTGGCGAAGATGAAGACGGCGAAGGGAATGCGGATCGCCGAATAGACGAGGATCAGGCCGGTGACCGAATCGAGCAGGTCGAGATTGCGCATCAGCGTGAACAGTTCGACCGAAGCGAGCCGGATCGGCAGCATGATGCCGGCCAGGAACAGGCCGAGCATGAGGCCGTTCCAGCCCAGCCGGTAGCGGCTGAGCGGATAGGCGGCCATGGCCGAGACGACGATGGTCAGCACCACCGCACCGCCGGTGACGATCAGGCTGTTGGCGAAGTTCTGGCCGAGGTGAGCACGCGTCCAGGCGTTGACGAAATTGTCGAAGGCAAAGCTTTTGGGCAGACCGAGCCGGTTGTCGTAGATCTCGGCCGTGGTCTTGAAGCAGGAGATAACGAGAATGTAGAGCGGCAGCAGAACGGCAGCCGCCCACACGACCAGCACAGTCCATCCAGGCAGCCGCGCAATTCGCCGCGAGATGGCGGGCCTTTGCGAAATCGCCAGCGCGCTCATAGCTGCACCGTGCGGCGGTCGAAGAAGCGCAGCATCATGAGCGTGCCGATGCTGAGGATCAGGAACAGCATGGTGCCCAGCGCCAGAGCCAGGCCGATATCGGTGATGCCGACCGCCCCCTCCGCGCCGAAGGCCAGCCGGTAGAAATAGGTCACCAGCGTGTCGGTCGAATAGCTCGGATTGCCCTGCACGCCCTGCATCACATAGACGATGTCGAACTGGTTGAAGGTGTTGATGAACGACAGCGTCGTCAGCGTGCCGATGGCCGGCATCAGCAGCGGCAGCGCGATCGAAAACAGCATGCGCGCATTGCCTGCGCCGTCGAGCTTTGCCGCCTCGAAGATCTGGCCGGAAATCTGGCGCAGGCCGGCGGTATAGATCAGCACCGGCAGGCCCATCCAGTTCCAGGCGTCGACGGCGATCAGCATAGTGAGCGCCGTATGGCTGTTGCCGAGCACGGTCAGGCTGCCCTGATGCAGGCCAAGCCCGTTGAGCGCCCATTCGACGACGCCGCCCGGGGCCAGCAATAGGCGCCACAGCGCGCCGACGATGACAGGGCTCAGCACCGCCGGGAAGAAGAAGACCGACTGGAAGAAGGCAGCGCCCCTGTCGCGCAGGAACAGCAGCCAGGCGAACAACAGCCCGATGCCGTTCTGGAAGACCATGATGCCGAAGAACCAGGCGGTGTTGTGCCACAGCGCGCCGTAGAGCCGGGCGCCACTGGGGAAGATAAACAGCCGCGAAAAATTCGACAGGCCGGCGAACTCGACCATCCGCAGCCCCTTCCAGATGAAGAAGCTGCCCCATAGCGACATCGCCAAGGGATAGAGGACGAACAGCGCATAGACCGCCAACGCCGGCAGGATGAACAGCACGGCCATGCGCTGCTGCGTGCGGCGAAGGCTGCTGGTGCGGCGAAGGTTGCTCATGCGCTGTTTTTTGTCCGTGAGAGGCCGGCCGCGATGCGACCGGCCGACTCCTACTGCTTCGGCTTGAACCAGGTGGCGACAGCGGCCTGCATGTCGGCCGCCAGCTTCTCCGGCGTGATGTTGCCTTCGACCATGTCGATGATCTCCGACTGCAGCACCGAGGAGGCCGTCGGCGACTGCCAGCGGAAGCCGACCAGCGTCAGGTAGGGCGTCGAATTCTTTGACATCTCCATCATCTCAGCCAGCACCGGGTCCTTCACCGTGACATCGGTGCGGGCCGGCGGCCAGCCGAGCTCATCGGCGAACATCTGCGCGAATTCGGCCGAGGCCATGAAGCCCAGCACCTTGGTGGCGGCTTCCTTGTTGGCGCTTTCGGAAACGAGGCCATAGGAACCGTCGGAGAAGGCCGAGGTGTAGAGTTTTGCCCCCGCATCATCGGCGGGGAACGGGAAGATCGAGAATTTCAGCTTCGGGTTCTGCGCCTTGAAACTGCCGTTCTCGAACGAACCGCCAAGGAACATCGCCGCCTTGCCGCCGATAAACTGCTGCGTCGCGGTGGTGTAGTCGATGCCGGCGAAACCATCCGGGAAATAAGGCTTCAGCTCGGCGAAACGCTTCAGCGCCGCGACATAGCGCGGGTCCTCGAAGGTCGCCTTGCCGGTCATCATCTCGTCGTAGAAACCGGGGCCGTAGATGGTAGGCCCGACGACACCGACGGCGATCTCCAGTTCCCAGGCCGAGCCATTGGCGCCGCCGGTGGCGATCGGCGTGATGCCGGCCGCCTTCAGCTTGTCGCAGGCGGCGACGAAATCCTTGTAGGTCTTGGGTATCTCGATGCCTTGGGCGGCAAAGATGTCCTGGTTGTAGAACACACCCATCATCGGCACTGAATAAGGCACGCCATAAACCTTGCCGTCGGTGCGGCCGCGCGCGCCGCCAAGGGCCGCGTCCGCCATGTTCTTCAGCTCCGGCACGCTGTCGTCGAGCGCATCGAGATAGCCGGCATCGACAAAGGGCTGCAATTCGCCATAGGCCTTGAGCTGGGCGATATCCGGACCGCGGCCGCCGCGTAGCGCCGTGCTCAGCCGATTCTGGTAATCGGCATCCGGCGTGAACTGGATATTGACCTTGATGTCGGGGTTTTTGGCCTCGAAGGCGTCGAAGATGCGGCGCATCGCGGCTTCGTCCTCGGTGCGCCAACTCCATAGCGTCACGGTGCTGTCGGCCCTCGCCGGCACGGTGGAAAGGATGCCGGCGCAAGCGGCGGCAAGGCCGCCGATCAGGCCAAGTGCGGCGCGTCGGTGAATCGAAAGCATGCTCATTGCCAGTCTCCCATTGTTCTCAGTCCTTGGCGTTCGCGGTGCTTCGGCAGCGCGAAAGAGTCAATCGCTCGGAAAAGTCATTATAACGACATAGCGCCATTCGCAAGAGGTCTGGTGCGTCTGCGAAACGGCGATGGCAGGCTCATTCGCCCAAGAATTCGGCATAATTCACTGTTAAATATACATAAATTCTCCGCCGAAACTGCTGCAAGGAAATTCTGCTCGATGTCATCCATCGCTTTTTCACAAACAGGCACTTGCGCCATCGTCTCATGTTGTCATAACGTCATCGTGATCGATATGCCAAGTGGAGGATGAGGAATGTCTGTTGCCTGGACTTCGAAACTGGCCCTGGCCGCGAGCCTGGCGCTCCTGCCCGTCACCAGTTGGGCGCAATCGGTCAACATCTCCTATTTGACGCATTGGTCACCCGAGACCGTCGCGCTGCTGGAAGCGGCGGCCAAGGACTATGCGAAGACCAATCCCGACGTCAGCGTCACCGTACGCGCCGTTCCGTTCGGCGATCTCTTGACCACGCTGCGCTCCCAGGGCGGCGGCTCGGACGGCCCGACCATCGGCGGTATCTATGATCTGTGGCTGCCCGAACTCGCCCGCGACAAGCTTGTCGCGCCTGCCCCCGACGCGGTCGCCGGCGAGGTCAAGGACGCCTGGCCGGCGGGCGTCGTCAGCGCCGCCTCGGTCGGCGGCAAACTCTACGGCATTCCCAACGAGATCGACGTCTACGCGCTGAATTACAACAAGGCGCTGTTCAAGCAGGCCGGTATCACTGCTGCCCCGAAGACCTGGGACGAGTTCAAGGACGCGGCCAAGAAGCTGACCAACAAGGATGCCGGCCAGCAGGGTTTTGGCATGATCAATTCCTGGGCGGCGGGCGTCGTCCACCCCTTCGCCTCGCTGCTGGTGTCCAACGGCGGCGATCTGGTCAAGGACGGCAAGCCGGTACTGGACAGTTCGCAGGCCACTGAAGCCTTCCAGCTCTACGAAGACCTGATCAAGTCGGGCGCCAGCGTGCCCGCCATGGCGACGGCCGACGCCAACACAACCGGCCCGTTCCTCGACAATTTCGTCTCCGGCAAGACCGGCATGATCATCATGGCCAACTGGTGGGAGAGCGCGCTGAAGAGCGGCATGGGCGACAAGTTCGCTGATATCGCCACTGCGCCGATCCCGGTCGGCCCGAGCGGCGACAAGCCGCATTCGATCTCCTATTCCTGGATGACCGTGGTCAACGCCAATGCCGGCGCGGCCGAGCAGAAGGCGGCCTGGGATTTCCTGGCCTGGCTGAACAATCCGAAGTCTGGCAAGAACGGCGCCTCGGCGATGTCCGACATCCTGATGTCTATGGGCATCCTACCGTCGCGCCTGTCCGATATCGAGGCACACAAGGACAAGCTCGGCTCCGAGTTCCTGTCCGGCTATGTCAGCGTGCTGGCCGATGCAAAGCCCTTCCCGGTGGTGCCGGGCGGCCAGGAGTTCAGCGAATCCCTGCAGCAGACGCTCGAAGCGTTGCAGTATGGCCAGGTCTCGGCCAAGGATGCGCAGGCTACGGCGCAGGCCGACGCCACCTCTATCCTGGAGCGCGCCGCCAAGTAGACTGGAGCCATGATCAACAGGTACCGTGCCTCGGCGGGCATCATGCTGGCGCCCGCCGTGACGCTGATCGGCGTCTTTGTCCTCTTGCCGATGCTGCTCACCGTCTGGCTGTCTGTCCAGGACTGGTCGACGCAGACACCGTTTTCCAGTGCAAGCTTCATCGGCCTCGACAATTTCCGCGAGATTTTTGGCCCGACCTCGGTCGGCCGTGACTTCAAGGGCGCGCTTGCCAACACCGCGATCTACACGGCGCTGTCGGTCATCCTGATCCTGCCGCTTTCCGTTGTGTTCGGGCTGATGGTCTATCAGCGCGACGTCGCCGGCGGCACGGCGCTGAGAACCGTGCTGTTTGCCACCTACATGGTGCCGATGATCGCGGTGGCGCTGGTCTGGTCGAAGCTCTATTCGCCGAGCGAAGGGCCGCTCAACCAGATGCTCGGGCTGGTCGGCATCGGCCCGCAGCCGTGGCTGTCGTCGCCGCGCTCGGCGCTGATCTCGATCGTCTTCCTCAATGTCTGGCAGCAGGTGGGCTATTTCACCGTGCTGGCGATCGCCGGGCTGACGCAGATCCCCGGCAGCCTTTATGAGGCGGCGAAGCTGGACGGCGCCAACCGGCGCGAGCAGTTCCGGTTCATCACGCTGCCGCTGCTACGGCGCACGCTTTTGTTCAGCGCCGTCATCGCCATCATCAACGCGGTGCAGGTGTTCGAGCCGGTCGCGCTCATCACCCAGGGCGGGCCGGTCGGCTCGACCAATGTGCTGACCTACCACATCCGCCGCGTCGGCATCGAGCGCGCCCAGGGCGGGCTGGGCTCAGCGATGGCGGTCATGCTGATGCTGTCGCTGATCGTCGTGGTCTGCGCGCTGTTCGCCCTGGTCAACCGGAAGGACGACGAATGACGGCGCGGGGGTTTTCCGGATCGTCGAGCTGGTTGCAGCGCAGACGCCCGGCCGGCCGCAAGGCGCTGCTGGCAACGCTGATGCTGCTCGTCGCCGTCGCCTCGGCCTTCCCGCTGCTGTGGATGGTGCTGTCGAGTCTCAAAACCCCGGCCGAGAGCATGCAGGTGCCACCGGTGTGGATCCCCGGCACGCCGAGCCTCGACGCCTATGAGAAGGTTTCGGGCGTGGTCAATGTCGGCCGCTCGATGTGGAACTCTCTGGTCATCGCCTCGATCACGACCGCCGGCATCCTCCTCACCAGCATGATGGCCGGCTACGCCTTCGCCAAATACCACTTCCCCGCCAAGTCGCTGCTGTTTTCGGTGCTGATCGCCACCATGTTCCTGCCGCCGATCGTGACGCTGATCCCGCTCTACCGCCTCGTCGGATCGATCGGGCTCAACGCCAGCCTGGCAGGCATCATCGTACCCAATCTCGCCAATGCCTTCGGCATCTTCCTGATGCGCCAATTCATCGCTGGCGTGCCGGACGATCTGATCGACGCCGCGCGCATGGATGGCGCGTCGGAGCTGCTGATCCTGTTCAAGATTGTGGCGCCGAGCGTCGCGCCGGCGATCGCGGCACTGGCGCTGTTTGCCTTCGTCTATCACTGGAACAGCTATTTGTGGCCGCTGACCGTGCTGCAGGGCAATGCGGACGCCTATCCGATCGTCATCAGCCTCAGCCGCCTGCTCAGCTACAACAGGGGCGCGGTCAACACCGGCCTGGTGATGGCCGGCGCCACGCTCGCCGTACTGCCGCCGCTGCTGCTGTTCGTCTTCCTGCAGCGCTTTTTCGTCGATTCCATCGTCGGCTCCGCGATCAAGGGATAAGCTGCAGAAGCTTGCCGCTCGGACCACGGCCCTGCTTGCCAAATGCCGTCATGCCGCCCATACAGCAGGGCAATCGCCCGCCCGAGGTCGTGGTCCGCCTCTCCTTCGATTTTGCCAGGGATACTGTCTAATGTCCGCGACGCCGTGGTCAAAGCCGTGACGGATCACTCCACGCCATCGCTCGCCAGCCTGGGCTGGACGGAATTTTTCGGCGACCAGCTCGAACCCGGCGACGCCAATTTCGTCCCGACGCGGATCGCCACGGTCCATCGCGACCGCCTGACCGGCCTCTCCCAGGCAGGGCCGGTCGATCTGACGCTGCCGGCACAGGCGAACACCGGTGACTATGCCGTCGGCGACTGGGTGCTGGTCGATGGGCATGAGCACCTGGTCCAGCGCCGCCTGACCCGCAAGACGGTGCTGGAACGCCGCACCCAGGGCGGCAGGGTGCCGCAGCTTGCCGCGGCCAATGTCGACACACTGTTCATCGTCACCTCGTGCAATGCCGACTTCAATCCCGCCCGGCTCGAGCGCTATCTGGCGCTGGCCAATGAGGCCGGAACGACGCCGGTGATCCTGCTGACCAAGGCCGACACCGCTGAAGACGCCGAGGCGTATGAAAGGCAGGCTGCGGCGTTGCAGCGTGGATTGCCGGTCGTGATGCTGAATCCCCGCACATCGGATGCGGCAACCGTCTTGGCTGCCTGGTGTGGTGCTGGCCAGACGGTGGCGCTGATCGGCTCCTCCGGGGTCGGCAAGTCTACGTTGGTCAACACGCTGGCCGGATCGGCGCAGCAATCGCCGCAACAGACCGGAGGCATTCGCGAGCACGATTCCAAGGGACGCCACACCACCACGTCGCGATCGCTGCATTCCATTGCCGGCGGCGGCTGGGTGATCGACACGCCGGGCATGCGGACGCTGCAGGTCAGCGATGTCGGCTATGGCATCGACACGCTGTTTGCCGAAATCACCGAGCTCGCCCCGCTGTGCAAGTTCCGCGACTGCACGCATGTGCATGAGCCAGGCTGCGCGGTGCAGGCGGCCCTGAAGGCCGGGACGCTCGACCCGGAGCGCCTTGCCCGTTGGCGCAAACTGTCCGACGAAAACCAGAACAACACGCCGGTTCAGAGCGGCCCTCGCGGCGCCAAGTCACCCGGGGGTCGCGGCAAAAGGCGTTGAACGGCCGAGGCTGAACTGGCTTCAGAGCCGCGCCGTACCGAAGACCCGATCCCAAAGTGCCGACGTAACACCGAAATTAACCGATTCGTCGATGTGATGATGCACGGCGTGGCGGCGCTTGAGCGTGTAGAGGTAGCTCGGATGGGTGGGATGCCAATGATGAATCATATGGTGGACGCTGATGTACCAGAGGTACCCCAGCATCAGCCCGCAGCTTACCGCGCTCGCGGTTGCGAAGTCCGAGACCACCCAAACGGGCACAAACGCGACCAGGGCATGCACCCCGAGGCTGAGCCAGGTCGGCGTGCCCACCGAACTGCGCTCCTCGACATGGTGACGATCATGCAGGTCCTTGATGTAGGGAATGTGGTGAAGGACGAACCTGTGCAGGAGGTATTCGGTCAGCGTCCAGAGGCCGAGACAGGCGAGGACCGTACCTATCCAGCCTGGCGCACTCTCTTCGCCGGCCTCGAGCAATCCGGCCACTGCCAGCACGGCGATCACCAGCGGATACACCACGAAGTCGCTATAGTAGCCAATAAGACCGAGTTGCATCGTCACCTAGCCTTCGTGCCGCCAAATAAGCGATGATGTCAGATTGCCGGACTCGCGCGTGAGGTGCAATGCAGACGCGCCAGACATAGCGTCGCAATCCCTTGGTGCAAGGTTCGCGTCAACGATTCAAGGACCATCGGCAGGCTGCCGGCTTTGCAGACGGACGTATAAAATGGCAAAACACAGCGCGGGATTGCTGATCTATCGCCGCAGCGACGGCGATCTCAGGGTGTTGCTGGTCCACCCAGGCGGACCGTTCTGGGCGAAGAAGGACGATGGTGCGTGGTCGATACCGAAGGGTCTTGTCGACGAGAATGAGGACGAGTTGACGGCAGCGCAACGCGAGACCGAGGAAGAGCTTGGCGTCAAGGTCGATGGCCCGTTCGCGCGGCTCGGCGACTACAGGCAACCGGGCGGCAAGATCGTCTCGGCCTGGTCTGTCGAGGCGACCATCAACATCGACGTGACCACCATCAAGAGCAACAGCTTCACCATGGAATGGCCGCCAAGATCGGGATCCCTGAAGGCGTTTCCGGAAGTCGACCGAGCAGGCTGGTTCACCTTGCCCGAGGCCGAAGTGAAGATCCTCAACGGGCAGCGCCCGATGCTGTCAGATTTTGCCAGGCAGCAAGGCGCCGGATGATCCGCAGCCTTCAGTAGGGCAGGCCGACATAGTTCTCGGCAAGCGCGGTCGATGCGGCACGCGACTGCACGAGATAGTCGAGTTCGGCCTCCTGGATGCGCTGGCCGAACTCGCCGGTGTCGGGAAAGCGATGCAGCATCGTCGTCATCCACCAGGAAAAGCGCACGGCCTTCCAGACCCGTGCCAGCGCCTTTTGCGAATAGCAATCAATACCAGCCATGGTTTTGTCGCGGTAGAAGTCGCGAAAACCTGGGAAGAGATAGCGCACGTCGCTGGCAGCGAGGTTGAGGCCCTTGGCGCCGGTCGGCGGCACGATGTGGGCGGCGTCACCAACCAGGAAAAGCTTGCTGAAGCGCATTGGCTCGGCAACGAAGGAGCGCAGCGGCGCGATCGATTTCTCGAAGGATGGCCCGGTGACGACATTTGCCGCCGTCCGCTCCGGCAAGCGGCGGCGCAACTCGTCCCAAAAGCGATCGTCCGACCACGCCTCGACGCGATCGTCCTGTGGGCACTGCACATAGTAGCGGCTGCGATGCGTCGAGCGCATCGAGCACAGCGCAAAACCCCGCTCATGATTGGCATAGACCAGTTCGTGATCGGCAGGCGGCACTTCGGCCAGCACGCCGAGCCAGCCGAACGGATACTGCCGCTCGAAGGTTTTCAGCGCACGCTCAGGCACCGATTTCCGACTGACGCCGTGGTAGCCGTCGCAGCCGGCAATGAAGTCGCAATCGATCCGATGCGTGACGCCGTCCCGGTCATAAGTGGCGAAAGGTGCGGCGCCATCGAAATCGTGCAGAGCGACATTTGCCGCCTCATAGATCGTGGCCAGTCCTGCCGCGTCGCGCTTGTCCATCAAATCGTGCGTCACTTCGGTCTGGCCGTAGACGGTGACATGCCTGCCGCCGGTCAGTGCCTCGAGGTCGATGCGGTGCAGGCGTCCGTCGAAGGCGAGCGAGATGCCGGAATGCGGCAGCCCTTCGGCATGCAGCCTTGCTGCCGCACCGGCCTGTTCCAGCAGTTCGACCGTGCCCTGTTCGAGCACCCCTGCCCGCACGCGGCCAAGCACGTGCTCGCGGCTCGCCCGTTCCAGAATGACCGTCTCGACGCCGATGCCGGCCAGAAGCTGCCCGAGCAGCAGGCCGGACGGTCCGGACCCGATGATGACGATTTGTGTGCGCATCAGTGGCCCAGACTTTCGATCTGTCCGGTCAGCTCGGCGGCAAGGCGCAGCGACGCGGCCGTTGCGACGACCATTTGCGGCAGCAGCAGCCATTCCAGCGTCCAGGCCGCGCCCGAGCGCTCCTGCTCATGCACGAGCGCCTGATGCATCCCGGAAAGCTGCGTGGCGTTGAAGCGGGCAAGCGCCACCAGTGCCTCTGCCTTCACGGGATTCTGCTTGTGCGGCATGGCCGACGAGCCGCCGCCGCCTGAGAGTTCGATGTCGGTTCCACCTTGCGCCATCAGCGCCATGTCCTGGCCGAACTTGCCGAGGCTGCCGGTCACCAGCGACATAAGGCCGGCAAAATCGGCGAGTGCATCACGCTGGCTATGCCATTGCGGTGCGTCGCCAAGGCCGAGTTTTGCGGCAAGGGCTGCGCGCACCGCCGGCCCTTTATCGTCTAGCTTCTCCAGTGTGCCGGCGGCCCCGCCAAACTGCACCACCAGCAGGCGTCTCGACTGTTCGGACAATCTCTCCTGGTGCCGTTGCAGCGGCGCCCGCCACGCCGTCACGCGATCCGCAACTTTGATCGGAATCGCCTTCTGCATGCGCGTCATTCCGGTCAGCGCCCTGCCGCCAAAACGCTCTTCGAGCAAAGCGAGGCGCATGACGGTTTCGGTCAACAGCAGATCGAGATGCTCGACGACGGATTTCAGCCGAAGCATCAAGCCGGTGTCGATGACATCCTGGCTGGTCGCGCCGAAATGCACTTTCTGGCCATGCGGTTCGCCGACCGCCGCCCTGATCTGGCGCACCAGTTCCGGCACGATGACGCCGTCTTTTGCGACACCGGCCCGCAGCAAGGCGGTGTCGGGCCGGAATGTGGCCAGTGCGGCCACGATCGCTGCCGCCGCATCTCTGGTGATGAACCCGGTTTCGGCCTCTGCTTGCGCCAGCGCCCGTTCGAAGGCCAGCATCGCCTTGATTTCGGCCTCGACGGAAAAATGCCTCACCGCTTCCTCGTCACCGAGGAGTGCGGAGAGCAGTGGATGGTCGAAGGGCGATACGGTCATGTCGCACGTCTCCTGAGCATCAGCTGTCGAAGAAGACCGTTTCCTTCTCCCCCTGGAGATGGACGTCGAAGACGTAGGTGTCGCCGTTGCGCTCGGCGATCAGAGTCGGCACGCGAACGCGATGCTCGATGCGCGCCAGGATCGAATCCCCGGCATTGGCCTTTTCCTCGTCGGAAAAATACAGCCGTGTGTGCAGGCCGAGATTGATGCCGCGCGCGACGATCCAGAGGGTGATGTGCGGGGCCATCAGGCGGCCATCATTCGAAGGCACGCGGCCCGGCTTGATCGTGTCGAACGTGCACAGGCCGGTGTCCATGTCGGTCGGGCAACGGCCCCAGCCGAAGAAATTTGGATCGGCAGCGCCGCGCAATTCGGCCGGCGAATTGTAGAGCCCGTCGGCATCCGCTTGCCAGATCTCGATCAGCGCGTCCTTGAGCGGTGTGCCGGTGCCGTCGAGCACCCGGATGCGCAAGCCGATGCGCTCGCCTTTGGTCTTGTCGTTGACCATGGTGGCGCCGAGATCGCTGGGATAGACGCCGCCGATGCCGCAGAAATTGGGCGTCAGCCCGATATGGACGTAGGGTCCGGCGGTCTGCGAGGGGCTTTCCCTGAGCCGGTCGAGCGATTGAGCCATCAATTGCCCTCCGGCCTGTTTTCGAACAGCGACGCGCGGCGCCCGCGCAGCACGATGTCGAACTTGTAGGCGCGCGCGTCGAAGGGGATCGTCGCTTGCATGTCGAGCGCAGCGATCAGCGTCTCGATGGCCGCCTTGTCGGGGATGCCGCGCACGATCGGGCATTGCCAGATCAGCGGGTCGCCCTCGAAATACATCTGCGTGATCAGCCGCTGCGCGAAGCCGTGGCCAAAGACCGAGAAATGGATATGCGAAGGCCGCCAGTCGTTCGGCCCGTTCGGCCAGGGATAGGGACCTGGCTTGACGGTGCGAAAGGCATAGCCGCCATCCTCGCCTGTAATAGTGCGGCCGCAGCCGCCGAAGTTCGGGTCGAGCGGCGCCAGATAGCCGTCCCTTTTGTGGCGATAGCGGCCACCGGCATTGGCCTGCCAGAATTCGAGCAGCGCGCCGGGCACGCCAACACCGCGTTCGTCGAGCACCCGGCCATAGACGATGATGCGCTCGCCGAGCGCGCTCTCGCCAGGTCTGGCGAAATTGTGGATCAGGTCGGCGTCGAGTTCGCCGAGCATGGCGTGACCGAAGACCGGGCCTGCAATCTCCGACAGCGTGTTGTCGAACGACAACGGCGCCTTCTGCGGCGAACGCAGCACGGAGGTCTTGTAATTCGGCGTCAGAGCAGACGGATGCCAGGTCCGGTCGCGCTGGAAGAAGGCGCCGGTCTCGGGCCTCCGGTTCGAGCCGGACTTAGCGGGCATTCTGGCTTCCGTCCATTTCCGAAAACACGTCCTTGGCGATCTTGAAGGCGCGGTTGGCGGCCGGCACGCCGGCATAGATGGCGACATGCAGGAACGCCTCGCAGATATCGTCGCGCGAGGCACCGGTGTTAACGGTGGCGCGCACATGCATCGCAACCTCCTCATCATGGCCGAGTGCGGCCAGCAGCGCCAGCGTGACGATCGAACGCTCGCGCTTGGTGAAGCCCGGCCGCGCCCACACGGTTCCCCAGGCAGCCTCGGTGATCAGCTCCTGGAAAGGCTGGTCGAAATCGGTGGCCGCGACCTCGGCCCGGTCGACATGGCGGTCGCCGAGCACGGAGCGCCGCACCGCGAGGCCGGTGCGATATCTGGCTACGTTGCCGGGGACTTCATCCATGGGTTTCTGCTCCAGGGGCAAGCGATGCGATAAAACCGCGGATCAGGGCGATCAGCGCTTCAGGCTGTTCGATGCAAGGAATGTGCCCGGCGTCGCGGATGATCTCGAAGCGCGCGCCGGGGATCAGCTCTGCCAGCGAGCGGACGAGATCGGGAGGCGTCGAGCCATCCTGGTCGCCGGCGACGCAGAGCGTCGGCACCGCGATGCGGCGTGCGGCATCGGTGAAATCCGCATCACGAACGGCCGCGCAAGTCCCGATGTAACCGGCGAGTGCTTGCCTCGTCATCATGTTCCAATAGCCGTCCAGCTCGGCCAGACGCGCCGCGTGGAAGGCGGGGGTGAACCACACTTTGAGCACGCCATCGGCAATGGCCTGGATGCCCTTGCTTTCGACCGTCGCGATGCGCGTGTTCCAGCTGTCTGTCGTGCCGATCTTGTGAGCCGTGTCGCACAGGATCAGGCCTTCGACAATTTCCGGGCGCCTGCGATAGAAGCCTTGTGCGATCAGGCCGCCGACCGACAGGCCGCACAGCACGACCTTGCTCAACCCGAAATGATCGATGAGCGCCGAGAGGTCGTCGACATGATCGTCGATCGACCTGATGTCGCCGATATCTGATAGTCCGTGGCCGCGCTTGTCATAGACCAGCACCGGCATTTCACCATCAAGTGCGGCGACAACATCGTCCCAGATCCGGAAGTCGGTGCCGAGCGAATTGATGAATATGACAGGGCGCGCATTGCCGGCCGCCTTGATGTGGCGATGGTGCAGCGTGATGCCGCCGATGGTGACGAATGGCACGATTTCGATCCTCCGTCCCCACATTGCACAAGGCGTTTGGTTCGGTAAAATGATATTTTGCGCCGTTTCATTAACTCAGGGGTTATCAAATTCATGTCCGAGAGCCGCATCCGGTTCCGTCACCTGCAGGCATTCCTTGAAGTTGCGCGGCAGGGAAGCGTGGCGCGAGCGGCCGACTTGCTGCATGTCAGCCCACCGGCGGTGACCAAGACGTTGCGTGAGTTAGAAGAGGCGCTGGGTGTGGCGGTGGTCGAGCGCGACGGCCGCGGCATCCGGCTGACGCGCATCGGCGAAATCTTCCTTCGCCATGCCGGCACGGCGATCACGGCACTCAAGCAAGGCGTCGATTCCGTCCGCCAGGACGGAGCGGTCAACCGGCACCCAATCCGCATCGGCGCGCTGCCGACGGTGTCGGCGCGGGTGATGCCGCTTGCCATAAGCCTGTTCCTCAAGGAGGGTACCGGTGCGGCGATCAAGATCGTCACCGGCGAGAATGCGGTGCTGCTCGAACAGTTGCGCACCGGCGCGCTCGATCTCGTCGTCGGACGGTTGGCGGCGCCGGAAAACATGACCGGCTTCTTCTTCGAGCACCTCTATTCCGAACCGGTGCTGTTCGTGGTGCGGGCGGGACATCCGCTGCTCGATCCGGGACAGGATGTGTTCGCACGGCTCGACGAATTCCCGATGCTGATGCCGACACGGGAATCGGTCATTCGCCCTTTCGTCGACCGCCTGTTCATCACCAACGGCATGACGGCGCCGGCAACCGAGATCGAAACCGTTTCGGACTCCTTCGGCCGCGCCTTCCTGCGGCAGAGCAATGCCGTCTGGATCATTTCGGCCGGCGTCGTTGCCAACGAACTTGGCAGCGGCGCCTTCGTCGCCCTTCCGGTCAACACCGAGGAAACCAAGGGGCCTGTCGGCCTGACGATGCGGACGGATACGGCGCCCTCGCCGGCCTTCTCCATCCTGCTGCAGACCGTCCGCGAAGCGGCAAGGCAGGGCAGCTAGGGCACGAGATGATCGCTGTCAGTTCCGAATTTCATAACCCAGGGGTTAACGAAACACCGCAAAATATCATTTTACCGAACCAAACCACTGGTGCACTGTGACGATGGAGGACCACAAAGGGAGGAACATATGACGCACGCACTCGGCAGCAGATCCACGAATCCAGGCATTTCGCGACGCCAGTTCATTGCGACCTCCATCGCCGGCGGCACGGCGCTGGCGCTTGGCGGCGGCAGGGCTTTTGCGCAAGCAGGCGACACGCTCAAGGTCGGCTTCGTCAGCCCGCGCACCGGGCCGCTCGCCGGGTTCGGCCAGACCGACGGCTACGTGCTCGATCTGGCCCGCAAGGCGCTGGCCGGTGGCATTGAGATAGGCGGCAAGAAATACAACGTCGAGATTCTCGACCAGGACACGCAATCCGATCCGTCGCGCGCGGGCCAGCTGGCCAAGGACCTGATCAACAACCAGGCCATCGACCTGATGCTGGCGGTGTCGACGCCCGAGGTGATCAATCCAGTGGCCGACGCCTGCGAGGCCGCCGGCGTGCCGTGCCTGTCGACGGTCATGCCGTGGGAGGCCTGGTATTTCGGCCGCGGCGCCAAGCCGGGCGAACCCTCGCCGTTCAAATGGACCTATCATTTCGGCTTCGGCGTCGGCGAGTTCTTCAAGGCCTATATCTCGCAATGGAACCTGATCGAGACCAACAAGAAGGTCGGCGTCATGTATCCCAACGATGCCGACGGCAATGCCATCCGCGCCCATTTGGCGCCGCTGCTGGCCAAGCAGGGTTTCACCATTGTCGATCCCGGCGCCTATGAAACCGGCACGACCGATTATTCCGCGCAGATCGCACTGTTCAAGCAGGAAGGCGTCGAGATCTTCAACTCGTTCCCGATCCCGCCGGATTTCGCCGCCTTCTGGCGCCAGGCGGCACAGCAAGGCCTGATCAAGCAGATCAAGATCTGCCAGGTCGCCAAGACCGGACTGTTCCCGTCCGACATCGAGGCGCTCGGCGATCTCGGCATGAAGATTTCGAGCGCCGCCTACTGGCACAAGGCATTCCCCTACAAATCGCCACTGACCGGCGTTTCGGGCGCCGAGCTGGCCGACGGCTATGAGGCGGCGAGCGGCAAGCAGTGGACGCAGCAGCTCGGCGCTTCGATGTCGCTGCTCGACGCCGGCTTCGAGGCGCTGAAGGCAAGCACCGACGCCAAGGACAAGGCGGCGGTCGCCAAGGCGCTGAGCACGCTGAAAACCGAGACGATGGTCGGCAAGGTCGACTTCACCAGCGGGCCGGTGGCCAATGTCTCGCCCGGCCCGATTATCGGCACGCAGTGGGTGGCCGCCAAGGAAGGCAGCAAGTTCCCGCTCGATTACGTCGTGACCGAGAACGCCACCGATCCCAACGTGCCTGTCGAAGCCAAGCTTCTGCCTTACAACGGCTGATGGACCGCTGACGAGGATCGCCTGGTGACCCATCCGCAACAACAGGCGATCCTCGCTGCCGCCGGTATCCACAAACGCTTCGGCGCGCTTGTGGTGCTGGGTGCGGTGGACTTCTCCATGGAAGCCGACGAGGCGGTCGGCATCGTCGGCCCGAACGGCGCCGGCAAGACCACGCTGCTCAGCGTGCTTGCCGGCGCTTTTCCGCCAAGCTCCGGCACGGTCAGCTTCAAGGGCGGCGACGTGACGCCACTGGCGGCGACGCAGCGCTGCCGGCTCGGCCTGGTGCGCACGCACCAGGTGCCGAAACCGTTCAGCGGCATGACCGCCTTCGAGAATGTCTTCGTTGCCGCCTCGCATGGCGCAGGCCTTGGCCGCGACGAGGCCTATGAGGAGGCGCTCGGCTCGCTGAAACTGTGCGGTATGCTCAGCGTTGCCAATCGGCGCGCCGAAACGCTGGGCCTGCTCGACCGCAAGCGGCTGGAACTGGCACGCGCACTCGCGGCCAGACCGACGCTGCTTCTGCTGGACGAGATCGGCGGTGGGCTGACCGATGGCGAAGCCGGCGAACTCGTCGACACGATCAAGGAATTGCGCCGCCGCAAGATCGGCATCGTCTGGATCGAGCACATCGTCCACATCCTCTTGCAGGTGGCCGAGCGGCTGATCTGCATGGACGCCGGCAAGATCATCGCCGATGGCGAACCGCAAACGGTGATGGCCGACCCCGAGGTCGTCCGTGCCTATCTCGGCGGAGGCCCGAAATGAGCCTGCTTGCGGTCGAGGACCTGGTTGTCCGGCATGGCTTGCTGCAGGCGGTGCGCGGCGTCAGCTTCAGCATCGAACGCGGCGAAACGCTGGCGCTGGTCGGCGCCAACGGCGCCGGCAAGACGACGCTGCTGAGGGCAATCGCCGGCGCGCACCAGCCGGCGGCTGGCCGCATGCTGCTGGACGGCGCCGATCTCACCGACGTGCCATCGCACAAGCGTGTCGGCATGGGCATCGCGCTGGTGCCTGAGGGGCGAAAACTGTTCGTGCAGATGACGGTCGAGGAGAACCTTCTGCTTGGCAAGACCGCTGGCCGGCCAGGTGACTGGAGCGTCGACAAGGTGCTCGAGATGTTCCCCAATCTGAAGCCGCGCCGCCACGCCAAGACGGGCCATCTCTCAGGCGGCGAGCAGCAGGCGACGGCGATCGGCCGCGCGCTGATGAGCAATCCGGACGTGCTGCTGCTCGACGAGGTCTCGCTCGGCCTGTCGCCGCTGATCGTCGATCGCGTCTATGCAGCACTGCAAGGGCTGATCGCCTCCGGCACGACGATCATCCTCGTCGAACAGGACCTCAACCGCGCGCTCGCGGTCTCCGACAGGGTCATCTGCATGCTCGAAGGGCGTGTTGCGCTGGAAGGGCCGAGCAAGGCGGTTTCGCGCGAGGATGTGACGAAGGCCTATTTCGGCCTGCACCGGAAAAGCCCCGGGAGCGTTCCCGCATGAGCAACCAGATCATCCAGGGCATCCTTCTCGGCGGCTACTACGCGCTGATCGCCTGCGGCCTGTCGTTCATGTTTTCGGTAATGCGCATCATCAACCTCGCCCATGGCAGCCTTGCCGTGTTCGCCGCCTTTGCGCTGTGGTGGCTCGCCTCGCGGTTCCACATCTCGCCCTTGGTCGGCCTGCTCATCGTGCTTCCGCTGATGGCGGCGATCGGCTGGGCGCTGCAGCGCTTCCTACTTGAACGCAGCGCACGCGGCGGTGCGCTGCTGCCGATCCTGACCACATTCGGCCTGGCCATCGTCATCGACAATCTGCTGTTCGAGCAGTTCGGCGCCGATACGCGTTCGCTGGCGCCCTATATCGGTAGCCTGTCCTATGATTCCTGGGAATGGCCAGGCAGCATCTATGTCGGCAAGCTCGCTGTGATCATGTTCGCCAGTGCCGTGATCCTGCTGGGCGGGCTGCAATTGTTCCTCACCCACACAAGGCTTGGCCGCTCGATCCGCGCCACGTCGGAGGACCCCGACACCGCCGGCCTGGTCGGCGTCGATGCGCGCCGCGCCAATGCGATCGCCGCTGCCATCGCCATGGTCACGGTCGGCCTTGCCGGCGCGTTTCTCGGCATGCGCGCCACCTTCGATCCCTATGCCGGCGCGCCGCAACTGCTGTTCGCTTTCGAGGCGGCAGTCATCGGTGGCGCTGGGTCGCTGTGGGGAACGCTGATCGGCGGCATCGTGCTGGCGCTCGCGCAGACACTGGGCGCGCAAGTGCATCCGCAAGGTTTTCTGATCGGCGGCCATGTCGCGTTCCTGATCGTGTTGTTCATTCGGCTCTCCACTTCGGGCCTCGGCCTGCGCGGCCTGCTGCGCTTGCCCACGAGGAAGCCGACGTGAGCGCCGTTTCGACATCCCCCGTCATCGAGCGCGGCACGGCGACGTCGCGCATCGCCGCGATTGCGGTCGCGGTTATCATCGCGCTACTGGCGATTGCTCCGCAGTTCCTGTCGGCTGGCGCGGTCGACAGGATGACCGCCCTGTTTGTCTATGTGATCCTGGCGGCGATGTGGAATGCATTGGCCGGCTTCGGCGGCCTGGTCTCGGTCGGCCAGCAGGTGTTCTTCGGGCTCGGCGCCTATTTCGCCATCCGGCTGGCCGATGCCGGCCTCAACCCGTTTCTGGCGCTGTTCGCCTCCGGAATTATTGTTGGCGCCGTCTCCTGGCCGCTCTCGCTGTTCATGCTGCGGCTGAGGAACGGCGAGTTCGCCATCGGCATGTGGGTGATCGCGGCGCTGACGCATCTGCTGGTCAATCTCGACCGGCTGGTGCAGGGCGAAACCGGCACATCGCTGATCTCGCTCAACGCCTACGACGCCGGCGCTAGGCGGGCAGCGATCTACTGGCTGGCGCTGGCATCGATGACCGCCCTGCTCGCCATCCTGTTTGGCCTGCTGCGCGGCAGCACAGGTGCTGCGATCCGGGCGATCCGCGACAATGAGGATGCCGCCGCCTCGGTCGGCGTGCGCGTCACCGGCACCAAGCGGCTGCTGTTCGTGCTTGCCGCCTTCGGCATCGGCATTGCCGGGGCGCTGTGGCTGGCGACCTCGATCACCTTCCAGCCCAAGACCTACTTCAATGTCCAGTGGACCGCCTATATGATCTTCATGGTGCTGGTCGGCGGCATCGGCACTTTCGAGGGCGCCATTCTGGGCGCGCTGGTGTTCTTCCTCATCGAGACGTGGTTCGGCGGCACCGGTGTCTGGTATCTGGTCGGGCTCGGCGCCACCGCCGTGCTGTTCTCGCTTTTCCTGCCGCGCGGCCTGTGGGGGACGATCGAGGAGCGTTTTGGGTTCCGCCTGCTGCCGGTTGGTTACCGCGTGAGGTTCCCAGCCGCCACCGATGGCGATGGAATGCTTTCGCCACAGCAAGCCACACCATATCGGGAGAAGGCATGACCATGCTTTTCGGCAAGACGATCCTCATCACCGGTGTCGCCTCCGGCATCGGCGCGCGCACGGCGGAACTCGCCGCTCAGCTTGGCGCAGACGTGATCGGCGTCGATGTGCGTGAGCCGACTGCTCCGGTCGGCAGCTTCGTCAAGGCCGATATCTCGTCGAAGGCCGGTGTCGACGAGCTGATTGCTCGCCTGCCGCAGCGCCTCGACGCGCTCTGCAACGTCGCCGGGCTCTCCGGCAATACCGGCGCAGCGTCGACGCTGGCGGTCAATTTCTTCGGGCTGCGGGCTCTGTCGGAAGGCCTGGCGCCAAGACTTCGTGAAGGCGGCGCGATCGTCAACGTTGCGTCGATTGCCGGCTATGGTTGGCGCGCCAATCTCAACCGCGCCGCCTCGATGGTCAGCATCGAAGGTTTCCCCGATGTTGCCGACGTGGTCTGCACGCACGCGGTCAGGAACGAGGAAGGCTATCCCGTCTCCAAGGAACTGCTCTTGCTGTGGACCTTCCGCGCGGCGCATCAGGATCTGTTCAAACGCCGTGGCATCCGCGTCAATGCGGTGAGCCCCGGCCCGGTCGAGACACCGATCCTGAAACAGTTCCGAACCGTGCTTGGCGACGCTCGTGTCGACAGCGACATTGCCAGGGTCGGGCGGGCCGGCACGTCCGGCGATATCGCACCGGTGGTGCTGTTCCTGTGCTCGGACGGCGCGCGCTGGATCAACGGCGCCAATTTGCCGGTCGACGGCGGCCTCGAAGCATCGATCAATGCCGAAATGTTCGGCTTCTAATCACGAAGCTCCAATCGGGGCGATGGAGACTACAATGGATATTGGACTTCTGATCGACGGCGACAAAAGGGACGCATCCGGCTCGGCCTCCTACGACCGCATGGACCCGTTCACCGGCAAACTGGCGACGCGCGCCGCAGCAGCCAGCATTGCCGACGCCAATGCTGCCGTAGAAGCCGCCGCGGCGGCCTTCCCGGCCTGGTCAAAGACCGGGCCTGGCGAACGGCGCGCCTTGCTGTCAAAGGCTGCTGACGTGATGGCCTCGAAGGTCGGCGAGTTCACCAGGCTGATGATGGAAGAAACCGGTGCCACCGGTCCCTGGGCCGGCTTCAACGTCATGCTGGCAGCCAACATGCTGCGCGAGGCGGCGGCGATGACGACGCAGATCTCGGGCGAGATCATCCCCTCCGACAAGCCGGGCACGCTGGCCATGGCAATCCGCCAGCCAGCCGGCGTCTGCCTCGGCATCGCGCCGTGGAACGCGCCGGTCATTCTCGGCACCCGCGCCGTGGCGATGGCGATCGCCTGCGGCAACACCGTAGTGCTGAAGGCCTCCGAAATGTGCCCCGGTACGCACCGGCTGATCGGCCAGGTGCTGGTCGAAGCCGGGCTGCCCAAGGGCGTCATCAATGTCGTCACCAACGATCCCAGGGATGCCGCCGGCATTGTCGAAGCTTTGGTCGCGCATCCCTCGGTCAAGCGCGTCAACTTCACGGGCTCGACCAAGGTCGGCAGGATCATCGCCGAACTCGCCGGTCGGCACCTGAAGCCGGCGCTGCTCGAACTCGGCGGCAAGGCGCCGCTGCTGGTGCTGGACGATGCCGACATCGACGCAGCGGTCAACGCCGCCACCTTCGGCGCCTTCATGCACCAGGGCCAGATCTGCATGTCGACCGAGCGCCTGATCGTCGACGAAAAGATCGCCGACGAGTTCGTCTCCAAGCTGGCTGGCCGCGCCTCGCAGCTGCCGGCCGGCGACCCGCGCGGCCATGTGGTGCTCGGTTCGCTGATCAGCAGCCAAGCGGCCGACAAGATGGAGGAACTCATCGCCGATGCCGTCGCCAAGGGTGCCAAGCTGGTGGCCGGCGGCAAGCGCACCGGCACCGTGGTGGAGGCGACATTGCTCGACCATGTCACGCCGGCGATGCGCGTCTACGCCGAAGAGTCCTTCGGGCCGGTCAAGCCGATCATCCGCGTCAAGGGCGAAGACGAGGCCGTGCGTGTCGCCAACGACACCGAATACGGCCTGTCGTCAGCCGTGTTCAGCCGCGACATCAAGCGCGCGTTTGCCGTCGCCGCGCGCATCGAGGCCGGCATCTGCCACATCAACGGCCCGACCGTCGGCGACGAAGCGCAGATGCCGTTCGGCGGCGTCAAGGGCTCAGGCTATGGCCGCTTCGGCGGCAAGGCCTCGATCGCCGAGTTCACCGATTTGCGCTGGGTGACGATCGAGGATCCGGGCCAGCATTATCCGTTCTGACCCGGCCCAGCATTGGGCGGTTCGACTTGGGCGATCAGATCGCCTGCGAAGGCGTGAAGCGAACGCTTGCGGATCGCATCTGCCCGCGCGCCAGTACGATGCAGCCGGTGTCGATGCCCGCGTCACTCCTGCGATTGAAGGCATCGGTGATGTTGCTGACCGGCTCGGCGCAGAAGAACGGCTCACCGGGCGGCGTGTAAAGGACAAGGAAATCGAGCGGCGCCTCGGCCTCGATGTCCAGCTGCCGTCCATGCTCCGGCCAGGAGATCCGCGCGCGGCGCGCCCATCCGGTGAAGACCGTGTCGAAGTCCGTCTCCGACACGTCGAAGCCCATAGTCGGGTTGGCGCCAGCGGGTGGCAGGACGTGCCGGGTGGGCAGGATTTCCGCATCGGTCTCCCACATGCCGGACACCCGCGCCTGGACATGCGTCCACGGTGTCGACGGGAAATAGGGATGCAGCCCGAAGCCTGCCGGCATCGGCGTGTCCGAGAGGTTGCGCAGCGAGAGGGCAATGACCAGCCCGCCATCGACCAGCGAGATCGCTTGCCTTGCTTCATAGCTCCACGGCCAGGAATCGGCGGCATGACGATAGGATAGGACGGTGGTGCTGGCTTGGTGCCGCACGATTGTCCATGGCCGACGCCAGCCATGGCCGTGCTCATAGTGCGGATCATCAGGCCCTGTCGGCAGTTCGACGGCGCGGCCGGCGAATGCGAAGCGGCCGCCCCTTATGCGATTGGAATAGGGAACCAGCGGGAAGCAGGCCATGGCGCCGGCATCGCGGCTGTCGATCGCCGCCTGATCCGCAGGGCGCAGCCAATCCACGACGGATCCGTTTTGCCGCCAGCGATACGACGCCACGGCGCCGCCGGCGGCAGGGGCAATCTCAACTGTCGCAATGCCATCGCTGATCGAGACCAGCTCTTGGTGCTGCTCGGCAACGGCAGCGGAATTCTTTGTCATCGGCACTCCCCATCCCTTGACTCCAATCGCCACGCCTATAAGACATATCATATGAATAGTATGAAGAATAAGAAATCTTTCAGCACGGCGCGAACGTCGAGGATTGCGGTGGCGGTCGCCAGCGGCTCCACCGCTCTGCATGCGACCGTCGTCGAGCAGATCGGGTTGCGCATCGTGCAAGGCGATTTCCTGCCGGGCGAGGCACTGCCCAATGCCGACGATTCCAGCGAGATGCTGGGGGTCAGCCGCACGGTGCTGCGCGAGGCGATCAAGGTTCTGGCCGGCAAGGGGCTTGTCGAATCGCGGCCGAAGACCGGCACAAGGGTGCGTCCCCGCTCCGACTGGAATTTCCTCGATCCGGACGTCCTGTCGTGGCGCTACGCCAGCGGTGTCAGCGCCGACGATGTCCGGGCGCTGTTCGAGCTGCGCCGGGCCATCGAGCCGATGTCGGCCGCGCTCGCCGCCAAGCGCGCCACACCGGCACAGATTGCCGAGATCAATGCCGCGCTGGCTGAAATGGAAGCCGTTGTCGACGACGGCGATCGCTTCGCCAAGCCTGACCTTTTGTTCCACCAGACCATTCTGCGCATGACCGGCAATGAGCTGATCGGCTCGCTGGCGGCACTGGTCGAAACCGCATTGGTGATGAGCTTTCGCCTCTCCAACGACAATCCGGACGGGCAGCGCCATTCTTTGCCGCTGCATCGGGAAGTAGCCGAGAAGATTGCATCCGGCGACGCGGCCGGCGCGCAAAAGGCATTGCTGGTGCTCATCGACAATGCCGAGGAAGACGTGCGCCGCAGCGTCGAAAACCGCAACAAGCGCCGCCAGGATCGGGAACAGACATCGTGACCGACACCAAACGCAAACTGCGGTCCGAGGCCTGGTTCGGCGGCGAGGGCAAGAACGCCTTCATGCACCGCAGCTGGATGAAGAACCAGGGCATTCCCGCCGACGCTTTCGACGGCCGCCCGGTGATCGGCATCTGCAACACCTGGTCGGAACTGACCCCATGCAATGCCCATCTGCGCGCGCTGGCCGATCACGTCAAACGCGGCGTCTATGAAGCCGGCGGCCTGCCGCTCGAATTCCCGGTGATGTCGCTGGGCGAGAGCAACATGCGCCCCACCGCCATGCTGTTTCGCAATCTGGTCAGCATGGATGTCGAAGAGTCCATCCGTGGCAATCCGATCGACGGCGTCATCCTGCTGGTCGGTTGCGACAAGACCACGCCGGCGCTGCTGATGGGGGCTGCGTCGTGCAATCTGCCGACCATCGCTGTTTCCGGCGGACCGATGCTCAACGGCAAGTTCCGCGGACAGGATATCGGTTCGGGCACCCATGTCTGGAAATTCGCCGAGGAAGTGAAGGCCGGTCGCATGCCGGTCGCCGACTTCCTCGCCGCAGAGCAGGGCCAGAGCCGATCGGCGGGCAGCTGCATGACGATGGGGACGGCTTCGACCATGGCCAGCATGGTCGAAGCGCTCGGCATCGGCATGCCGGACAATGCCGCGATCCCGGCTGTGGATTCACGCCGTGGCGTGCTCGCGCAGATGGCCGGACGCCAGATCGTCGATCTCGTGCGCAGGGACGTGACGATCGCGCAGATCCTCACCAGGCAAGCGTTCGAGAACGCCATTCGCGTCAACGGCGCGATCGGCGGCTCGACCAATGCGGTGCTGCATCTGATCGCCATCGCCAACCGGGTCGGTGTCGATCTCAGCCTGGACGACTGGGACCGACTGGGCCGCGACGTTCCAACCATTGTCGATTTGATGCCGTCGGGCCGGTTCCTGATGGAAGATTTCTACTACGCCGGGGGGCTAGCTGCGGTCATGGCGTCGCTTGATGAAGTGGGGCTTCTTCATCGCGACGCCATGACCGTCAGCGCCAAGACCATCGGTGAATTGATCAACGGCGCGCCCAACTACAACAGCGAGGTGATCCGCCCGCTGAGCCAGCCGCTGACCAAGGAAGGCGGCATCTCGATCCTGCGCGGCAATCTGGCGCCTGACGGGGCGGTCATCAAACCGTCGGCGGCAACGCCCGAACTGATGCAGCATCGCGGCAAGGCGGTGGTGTTCGAGAACATCGAGCACTACTACGCCCGTATCGACGATCCGGAGCTGGATATCGACGCCTCCTCGGTGATGGTGCTGAAGAACTGCGGGCCGCGCGGCTATCCTGGAATGGCCGAGGTCGGCAACATGCCGCTGCCGGCGAAACTGCTGAAGCAAGGCGTCTCCGACATGGTGCGCATTTCGGACGCGCGCATGAGCGGCACGGCCTACGGCACAGTGGTGCTGCATGTGGCGCCGGAAGCAGCCGCAGGTGGCGCGCTTGCGCTGGTGCGCGACGGTGACCTCATCGAGCTCGACGTCGCCGGCCGCAGGCTGGAACTCCTGGTGTCGGACGAAGAGCTCGCCATCCGCCGGCGTGACTGGAAGCCGCCGGCGCCACCGGAAGGCGGCTACCAGAGCCTCTATGTCGAGCGCGTTCTGCAGGCCGACAAGGGCTGCGATTTCGACTTTCTCGTCGGCCGGCGCGATGCCGGCATTCCTCGGCATTCGCACTAGAGGGGCGCGCGATGACGGATGAAATCGGCAGCTACGCCATCTACCCAAGCCTCAAGGGCCGCAGCGTGTTCATCACCGGTGGCGGCAGCGGCATCGGCGAAAGCCTGGTGCGCCATTTCTGCGCGCAAGGCAGCCGTGTCGCCTTCGTCGACATGGCCGTAGAACCATCCCAACGCCTGGTCGACGCGATCGCGGCCGAGGGACATGCCGCACCGCTCTTCATTCCCTGCGACCTGCGCAACGTGGAAGAGTTGCAGGCGGCAACCGTGCAGGCGAAGCAGCACAATGGCCCAATCCAGGCGCTGTGCAACAATGCCGGCAATGACGACCGCCACCAGACCAAGGACGTGACGGTTGCCTACTGGGACGACCGCATGGCGGTCAATCTGCGCCACCAGTTCTTCGCCGCGCAGGCGGTGCGTCCGCAGATGAGCACGTTGGGCGGCGGCTCGATCATCAATTTCGGCTCCATCACCTGGATGGTCGGCGATCCGGATTGCCCGGCCTATGTCACCGCGAAAGCCGCTGTCTACGGCATGACACGGGCGCTGGCCCGCGAACTTGGCCCCGAACGGATCCGCGTCAACTGCATGGTGCCGGGCTGGGTGATGACCGAGCGCCAGATGCGCCTGTGGCTGAACCCGGCCGGCGAACGCCAGATCGCGGAAAGGCAGTGCCTGCCCGACCGGCTGCAACCCTCCGATATCGCGCGCATGGCGCTGTTCCTCGCTGCCGACGACAGCCGCATGTGCACGAGTCAGCAGTTCATCGTCGATGCGGGCTGGGTGTGACCGTACGGTTTCAAAGGAAGAAGGTTAGTTCATGCGTCTTGTTCAGTTCAGAATGGCCGACGGCAGCAGACGGGTTGGCCGTGTGTCGGATGATGGCAACCACCTGCACCCGCTCGACAAGACCAGCTCCGTGCTGGAACTCGCCGAGGCGGCAATCGCCCAAGGCGCCTCCGTCGCGGCACTGGTCGAGAAGCGGACGAGCACCGCGACGATCGACTACGACCAGCTGTTGCGCGACGGCCGCGTGCTCGCTCCGGTCGACCATCCGGAACCGGCGCGCTTCCTGGTCACAGGCACGGGCCTGACCCATACGGGAAGTGCCGCTGCGCGCAACCAGATGCATATTCTGACCCATGGCGAAGGTGCCGACGAATCCGATTCCTTGAAAATCTTCCGCATGGGGCTGGAGGGCGGCAAGCCTGGCGCTGGCAAGATCGGCATCCAGCCGGAGTGGTTCTTCAAGGGTGTCGGCACCTGCGTTGTGCCGCCCGGCGCGCCGCTGCCGATGCCGGCATTCGCGAAAGCAGGTGCAGAGGAAGCCGAGATCGTCGGGCTTTATGTCAATGGGCCTGACGGCCATCCCTATCGCATCGGCTATGCGCTCGGAAACGAATATTCCGACCACGTGACGGAGGGCGAGAACTACCTCTATCTCGCCCATTCCAAGCTTCGCTCCTGCTCGATCGGTCCGGAACTGCTGATCGGCGACCTGCCCGAAGAAGTGCGCGGCCATTCGCGCATCCTGCGCGACGGCGCTGTCATCTGGGAGCAGGAATTCCTGTCGGGCGAAGCGCACATGTCGCACTCGATCGGCAATCTCGAACACTTCCATTTCCGCTACCCGATGCACCGCAGGGCGGGCGACCTGCATGCCTATTTCTTCGGCGCCGCGGTGATGAGCTACGCCTCCGGCGTCAAGACGGCTTCCGGCGACGAGTATGAAATCCAGGCACAGACATTCGGCAAGCCACTGCGCAACCGGATGGTGTCGGTGCCGGACGAGGGACTGGTCGCTGTCACCCAGCTGTGACGGCGAAGGTCCGGAAACTGCGGTCCACCAGAATGACAATGGGAGATTGAAAATGGGACTGAAAAAACTGTTTCTAAGAATGGCAACGATCGGGCTCGGCGTCGGCCTGATGACATCGGCGGCGCTCGCCGCGAACCTGCGGGTTCTGGCCTGGGACGGCTACGCCGATGCCGACTGGGTCAAGGACTTCACCGCTGCAACAGGCATCGGCGTCGATGTCGTGTTCATCGGCAGCGACGACGAGATCTGGGCCAAGATCAAGGGCAGCGAAGGCCAGGACTTCGACGTCTTCGCCGTCAACACCGCCCAGCTGCAGCGCTACATCAAGGCCGACCTGGTGTCGCCGATCGACGTCACGAAGCTCGCCAACCAGAAGGAAGTGCTGCCGCGCTTTCGTGATCTGGCGGCGGTGAGCGGCGTCACCAAGGACGGCAAGGTCTACGGCATTCCGTTCTGCTTCGACTCCATCGGCCTGATCTACGACACCGACAAGGTCAAGCCGGCGCCGACCTCGATGTCGGTTCTGTGGGACCCGGCATACAAGGGCAAGGTTCTGGCCTACGACAATGGCGAGCACAATTTCTCGTTCACCGCACTGACGCTCGGCTACAAGGATCCGTTCAACCTCAACGAAGAGCAGATGGCGGCGGTCAAGGCCAAGCTGGTCGAACTCAAGCGCAACGTGCTGAGCTTCTACACCACCGCCGACGAGGCGCAGCAGATCTACCAGAACAATGATGTGGCCCTGATCTGGGCCAATTACGGCCAGCAGCAGGTCAAGGCGCTGCAGAAGATCGGCGCTCATGTCGCCTACGTCAATCCAAGCGAGGGTGCGCTTGCCTGGCTCGACAACTGGGTCATTTCCAAGGGTGTCCGCGACAATGCGGCGGCCGAGAAGTGGATCGACTTCATGCTGAGCAAGAAGGTCAGCGGCGCGCTTTCCGAACGCACCGGCTTCGGCAACACCGTGGTCGAGTCGAGCAGCGCCGGCGGCAACGACAAGCTGGTCTGGCTCAACAATGTCGAGGACCCGCTCAAGCGTTCGGACATGTGGAACGAGGTCAAGGCCACGCCCTGACCTTTCCGTTCTATGCCTTCGAAGGACCCGGCGGTCCGGAGGTTCCGGACCGCCGAAGCGTATGCGAGAGTATTTCATGAACCAGAACACCGACCTGCTGACGCTGCGGTCCGTCTCGAAATCCTACGGCACGGTTCCCGTGCTGCACGACATCGACCTGTCGATCCGGGACGGTGAGTTCCTCACCGTGCTCGGGCCTTCGGGCTCCGGCAAGACCACGGTCCTGCGGCTGATCGGCGGGCTGGAGCCGCTGACCTCAGGCGAGATCCGGCTGGACGGCCAGGACATCAGCCGCATGCCGATCAACCGACGGCCGTTCAACACCGTGTTCCAGGATTATGCGCTGTTTCCACATCTGACCGTTTCCGGCAATGTCGGCTATGGGCTTTCGGTTCGCCATATCCAGCGCAAGGAAATCGCGCGCCGTGTCGCGGAGGCCCTCGACCTGGTCCAGCTCGGGCGTTTCGCCGACCGCTTTCCCGCGCAGCTCTCCGGCGGCCAACGCCAGCGCGTCGCACTCGCCCGTGCGCTGATCTGCCAGCCGCGCCTGATCCTGCTCGACGAGCCGCTGGCGGCACTCGACCTCGAACTGCGCCGGCAGATGCAAGTCTTCCTGAAATCTATCCAGCGCGAAATCAAGACCACCTTCCTGTTCGTCACCCATGACCAGGAAGAAGCCATCGGCATGGCCGATCGGATCTGCGTCATGGAGGCCGGCCATATCCGCCAGCTCGGCACGCCGCACGACCTCTACTACAAGCCGAATTGCGAGTTCGTCGCGCGCTTCTTCGGCGAGAACAATCTGGTGGCCGGGAAACTCGGACCGATCCAGGGCGAGCTGCGATCGATCGAGACGGCGCTCGGGCGCCTGGTCTGCTCGATCAGCAACCAGCCGCATTTGAAAGCCGCGACGGATGGCGCCAGCGCCTACGCTGCATTCCGCCCCGAGGCCTTGCATCTTGCGGATGCAAAGGACACCGACAACCGCTTTCCCGGTACGATCTCCGACATGGCCTTTGCCGGCTCATCGACCGTCGCCACCATCACGGCTGGCGCCGACAATGCCGCGCAACGCTTGCGGCTGCGCGTGCCGAGCCGGGTCGACGGCAGCGCGCTCAAATCCGGCGAGGCTGTATCGCTTTCGTTTGCGCCGCATGAAGGCCATCTGGTGCTGGCATGAGCAAAGCCGACTCGACGCTGCCTGCGGAAAGACGACTGTCGCTGCTGGTGACAGTACTGGCGTTTGCCTTGCCGGTGATCTTTGTCCTGGTGCCGCTGGCGATCTTCCTCGGTTACAGCTTCTTCAGCGTCGACCAGGGCACGATCGTCTACGGGTTGTCACTGGGCAACTATGTCAGATTCTTCACCGATCCGGTCTTTCTCCCGGTGTTCTGGAACACCATCGTGCTGTGCGTCTCGGTGGCCATCATCTGCATCCTGCTTGCCTATCCCGCCGCCTATTTCCTGACGACGCTGAAAGGCCGCTGGCGCTACGCCTTGCTGATGCTGCTCTTGGTGCCGCTGTTGATGAGCTACGTCATCAAGATCTATGCGATCCGCAGTATCCTCGGCCTCAACGGCTTCCTGAACAAGGCACTGGTGGCGCTCGGTATCCTGCAGGAACCGTCGACGCTTTTCGTGTTCAACATGAACGCCATCCTGCTGACACTGACCCTGCTCTTGATCCCCTTCGCCGTCCTGCCGATCTTCCTGTCGCTGGAGCGGATTCCGCAGGTGCTGCTGCGCGCCTCGGACGATCTCGGCGCGAGCGGCTTGCAGACCTTCCTGCGCATCACCTTGCCGCTCAGCCTGCCCGGCGTCGCTTCGGCGGCGAGCTTCGTCTTCGTGCTGGCGATCGGCGATTTCCTGACGCCGCAAATGGTCGGCGGGATCAGCGGCTTCACCTTCGGCCGCATCCTCTACAGCCAGTTCGGCACGGCCTATAACTGGCCCTTCGGCGCAGCGCTGTCGGTGGCGCTGGCCGTCGTGGTGATAGCGGCAATCCTCATCGGCGAACGCTTCGGGCGCAACCGGGGGATTTCGGTATGAGCGCCCTGCCCCGACTGTCCACCATCTTTCTGGCCGCGATCACGACACTGGTCGCGGTGCTGCTCTACAGCCCGCTGTTCGTACCGATCGTGTCGTCGTTCTTCACCATTTCGCATGGCAATGTCGACTGGTCGTCGCCGACCCTTGCAACCTATGTCGCGCTGACCGAAAATCACGACATACTGGCCGCCTTGCGTACCACGCTGATCGTTGGCGTCTGCACCGTCGTCCTGTCCGTGGTCAGCGGAACGCTGCTGGCACTCTACTATCACAGCCGGCGTTCCGGGCGTTCGCTCCTGCAGTTCATCATCTTCCTGCCGTTCCTGATGCCGCCGATCATCAGCGGCCTGGCGCTGCTGATCTTCTTCCGCGAAATCGGCCTCGAACGCTCGCTGCTGACGGTCGTCATCGGCCACACGGTCTTTGTGCTGGCGATCGTCTATCGCACGGTGCTGATGCGGCTGCAGTCGATGAGCCGCACGCTGGTCGAAGCGTCCTACGATCTCGGCGCCACGGGCTGGCAGACGTTCTGGCGCATCATCCTGCCGAACCTGTCGAGCGCCATGGTTGGCGGCGCCATCCTGGCCTTCGCGCTGTCGTTCGACGAGACGATGATCACCATCCTGGTCACCGGCACCCAGAGTACGCTGCCGGTCAGGCTGTGGGCGATGATGCGGCTTGGCTTCTCACCCGACATCAATGCGCTGGTGGCACTGATCCTGATGTTCACCGTGCTGCTCTGCGTGCTCGCCGCCCGGTTTCTCATCCCCAGGCAAGTCGCGATCGAACGGACTTGAGTGCAGGCAGATATCATCGAGGCAAGGCTGATGGACCGAGGTCGAAGACCCGTCCCCTATTGAGGATGTTCCTGGGGTCAAGGGCTGCCTTCAGCCGCCGCATGGTGGCGATCTCGGCATCGCTGCGCACCAGATGCAGCCACTTCTTCTTGTCGAGGCCGATACCATGTTCGGCCGAAACACCACCTCCGGCCGCCGCCACGCCGCGATAGACGATGTCATAGGCCGCCGCCGGATCGACCGTCAGGACCTGATAGTGCAGATTGCCATCGCCGAGATGGCCGAAGACATAGATGTCGGCGCCAGGGTCGATGGCATGGATGGCAGCGTCCGCCTCTTCCAGGAACGTTCCCATGCGCGCCAGCGAAATGCTGATGTCGACGCCGATCAGACCCTTGATCGAAAACAGGACGCGATTGGCGTCCTCCCGCACGTCCCAGAGGGCACGGAATTCGCGCGGCGACTGCGAGACCACCACATCGTCGATGACACCATCCTCGACCGCCTGCATCAACACCTCTGCGAAGCGCTCGCCGTCGCGTTCCGGCTCGTTGCCCTGGATCTCGGCCAGCACATAGACGGGCGAGCCCGCCGGCAGCGGCGCCGGCATTGCCATGCTGGCGACCATGAGGTCATAGAGCGGTGCGAAGTTGACCTCATAGGCGGACAACAACGGGCCGAGCTTTTGCCGCAGCAGCCCAAGCAGCGCGATTGCCGCATCGAGCGAGGACAGTGCGCAGAAAGCGTTGACCTCGGACGCCGGCTTGGGATGCAGCCTGAGCGCGGCGCGGGTGACGACACCGAGGGTTCCTTCCGTGCCGATGAAGAGCTGGCTGAGGTCGTAGCCGGAATTGTCCTTGGGCAGGCCCTTGAGCGAAGTCAGCACGCTGCCATCGGCAAGCACGGCTTCCAGCCCCAGAACCTGCGCCCGGTACATGCCGTAGCGCAGCACGCGGATGCCGCCGGCGTTGGTGGCGACATTGCCGCCGATCGTGGCCGAACCGCGTGCGCCGATATCGACGCCGAACATCAGCCCGGCGCTGTCGGCTGCCTCCTGCACCGCCTGCAGCGTCGCGCCCGCTTCGGAAACGATGCTGCCAGCCTGGCGATCCGGTGTATCAAGGCCGGTCATGCGCTCCAGCGACAGCACCACCTCACCCGGCTGCGCACGCGCGGCGCCTGCCAGGCTGGTGCGTCCACCCTGGACGACAATTGGCTGACCGAGATCGTTGCATGCGGCAAGTGCTGCCGCGACACCTTCTGTATCACGCGGGCGCAGCACCGCTTCGGGAAGCGCGCCGAGCTTGCCGCCGGGATCGTCGCGATAGCGCTGGTCCACCTCCGGACCGGCGAGCAAGCCGCCGGCGCCCAGCCGACTGTCGAGAGCAGATAGAAGTTGTTGTGTTTCGGGTGACATCGGCCAATCCTATTCATGATCGGCTTCTGGTCAAACTCTGATCGGTGCAAACGCCGCATGATCGGTCGTGACAATGCGGGGCTGGCCGACGTCCGGCATCGATCGCGATGAGATCGGATCGACGCCGGACGACAAGTCGTTTTACTGAAGCTTCGCTTGCAGGGCGTTGACGTCGTCGGTGGTCATTTCGCCGTCGGTCGCCACCTTGCCGTCGACGATCTTCCACAGGCGGAAGGGGCCGGTGATGTCGCCATATTTGTCGAAGGCGACCGGGCCGATGACGCCTTCGTAGCGGATCGGCTTGCCGTCCTTGATCAGGCCGAGCGCTTTGGCGAACTCTTCCTTGCCAGCAAAGATCGGCGTGCCGGCCGGATCGACCGCCTTGTACATGGCGTCCTTGATCTTGGCCGGATCCTCCGAACCGGCAATGGCGATGGCGAGACCAACAATCGCGCCGGCGTCATAGGAACGGTCGGCCGCTGGATTGGTCGGTTCGATGCCGGAGAATTCCTTGTAGTTCTTGGTGAAATACTCCGTCGAGGCCGTCGGGCTGGTGCCGGACGACGTGCCGTAGGCTTCCTTCAGATAATCGGCTCCGACAGATTCAATGAAGTCCGGGCTGTTCATGCCGTCATTGAGCAGGAATTTCTGCACGCCGCCCTGCGAGATCCAGGTGCGGGCAACCGTGGCGCCGTCGACCGGCGTGCTGACGAGATAGAGCCCGTCCGGTTCGCCGGCCATCGCCGCCGTGACTTCCGATGCATAGCTCGACTGCTTCTCATTGTAAGGCGTGTCGGACACGATGGTGCCGCCGAGCGCTTTGTAGGCGCGCGAGAATTCGGCCACCATGTTGACGCCGAAGTCGTTGTTGACGTGGATGATCGACAGCTTCTTGAAGCCCTTGTCGACGGCATATTTGGCGGCGGCGACGCCCTGCAGCGCGTCCGAGGTGATGGTGCGGAAGAAGATGCCGTTGGTCTTGCCGTCGCGGCCGAGTGCGGTCAGCGTCGGCGAGGACGACGCCGGCGAGACCTGAACGATCTTGGCCGGTGCGGTGACCGAGGTCAGGATCGGGATCGACACCGACGAGATGATGCCGCCGATGATGACCGGCACCTTCTTGACCTGAACCAGCTGGGTGGCGGCGTCGACCGCGATGTTGCCCTGGCTCTGGCTGTCGCGCGTGTCGGTGATGAGATCGCAGCCGCGTACGCCGCCGGCGGCGTTGATGTCGCGGAAGGCCATCTCGACCGACTTGGCGCCGGCCTGGCCGTATTCGCCCGCCGGGCCGGTCAGTTCCATGACGAGGCCGACGGTGATCTTGCAATCGGCGGCCTGTGCCGCACCCGCCATCGTCACAAGAGCGAGCGCGGTTGTGAGTTGGAGTATCGTCTTTGCCATTGTTGTTCCCCTTTCGTTACTCAACTGTATTTGATCTCTGGAGCCTGTTTCAGCGTTCCGGCACCTGCAGCCAGGTTTCATGCAGATGTCGCCATTCGACGCCGTTGGGCGCCGATGAACTGGTGGTGAAGACGGCGCTCGACTGGCGACGGCTGTGCTTGCCCGCGCGTAGCTGCGCTTCGACATAAAGGACGACGATGGTATCGGCGTCCTGCCAGCCGGGCCGGATGTCCTCGATCGAAATGGCAAAACCGTCGTCGCAAGAGGCGCGGCTTGAGCGGACATGATCGACGACCGCTTCGCGATCGAGGACCTGCCCGTCCGGCGCCACCATGCTGAGGTCTTCGCCCATGGCGCGTTCGAAGCGGCCGAAGTCCACCGTGTTGGCTCGCGCGGCGACGAACCAGTCGACGAAGAAGCGATGCAGATCGATGAGTTCGGCGCTGGCGCGTGAAAACAGGGAGGGTTCGCCGCTCATTTCTTCCCCGCATTGAGGTTGTAATGCATGATCGAACCGTGGCGGCCGTGGCGGTCGCGCTCCAGCGTGTAGACGTCACCCTCGAGGCCGGTGCCCTGCGCGATGATGGCCGCTATCTGCGCCCGGTCCTCGGCGTCGAGCGCAACGTCCATGGTTTTCGCATTGGCAATGGCGTGCGCCTGGTTGCGGGCGCCGACGATGACGGCCGCCACTTGCGGCTGCTCCAGCACCCAGGCGCTGGCGATGGTGGCAATGTCGACGCCATGGCGGTCGCCAACGGCCTTCAGTGCCTGAAGCAATTGCTGGAACAGGTCCCAGCCGCCGAAATCATCGATGATCAGCTTGTATTTGACCAGCGAACGGTTTTCGAGCGGCGTGACCGGTTCGGCCACGCCGAGCCATTTGTCGCTGAGAAAGCCGCCGGCAACCGAGCCGTAACAGAGGAAGCTGACGCCGTTCTGTTTTGCGAGTGCCGCCAGGCTGTTGCCAGGCCGCTGGTCGAGCACCGAATATTGCAGTTGCTGGCTGACCAGCGGAATGCCGGCGGCGAGGATTTCGGCAAGCCGCGGCGTGTCGAAATTGGTGGTGCCGAGATTGCGCACCTTGCCTTCCAGCCGAAGTTCGTCGAGCCAGCCCATCGCCTCGACATAGCGAGGCTGATCATAGTCCCACCAGTGGAACTGCACGAGATCGAGCCGCTCGGTCTTCAGCCGCCGCAGCGACTGGTCGACAATGCCCCTGATGTAATCGCGGCTGATGCTGGCCAGCCGTTCGAGGTCGGGCACCAGCTTGGTGTGCACCTTCATCCGGGCCGCAACGTCGAGGCCGCGCTCGCTGGCCAGCCGCAGGCGCGCGGCGCCGATGAGTTCCTCGACGCCGGTATAGATATCGGCGCAATCATAGGTCCAGATGCCGGCATCGAAAGTGGCGATCAGATCGGCAACCGCTTGGCTGCGGTCGATGGCGCCGTGGCCACCGGCCAGCTGCCAGCCGCCGCGAATGACGCGCGAGATGGTGTAGCCGGGGCCGAGTTCGAAGGTCTTGGCGGTCATGTCAGGTCATCCTCTTTCGGCAGCGGCACCGCCGTGGTCTCGGCGTGGCTGAACCGCCGCTTGGCCACCCTGACGATCCGGAGCCGGCTGGCGCAATTGGGATCGGGACAAGCGATCTCGGCGTCCGAGGTCATCCAATCGTTCGGGTGGGTCAGGCGCTGCTTGGCCGCCAGCAGCGGCAACACGGCGGCGAGCGAATAGATCGAAAAGCCCTGCCCTGCCGGCATCGACAGCATCTCGCCCTTGAGCTCGAAATAGTCGCCGGCCTTGGCGCCGCAATAGATCGGTTTGCCCTTCGGGATGATCGCCTCGACGCGCAGATCGAACAGCTCGAAACTGTCGTCGGTCATGTCAAGCCTCCACCAGACTGAAGGTGACATCGCAGGCGCCGTTGCGGCGGATGACACCGCAAGCGGCGGCGAATTGATCGCGCTCCCCGGCACGCACCTGCGCCACCACGCTGCCGGCCAGCCAGCCGATCGGGAACAGCAGCCGCGCCCCCTGCCCGTAATAGAGGCCGATGTCGAAGATCGCATTGGGGTTGCCACCCCACATGTGTGGCGGCACATAGGATAGCACGATGTCGCCCGGCTGCGGCGTCAGCGTCGCGTTCTCGGCCGGCAACGGCCTGGCATAGGCCTGGCCCTCAAGATCGGCTGATGGAACCGGACATGAGATTTCCGGCCCTGTCCACATCGCATGGATGCCCGGGACGACGCGTGGCGTGCCGAGATAGGCCAAGAGGAAGGCAGCGTTTTCCGGTGCCTTCTCGGGCAGCAACAATGCCGTGACGGAAAGCTGCGAACGCGGCTCGGTGATCCTGATGGCGGTCATGTCTGGTCTTTCGCGGCGGCGGCCTGCAGCTTGCTGCGCAGGAAGGTGAAGGGTCGGCTGATGTCGGCGACCAGTGATTCACGCGCGGCCTGCGCATCCTGCGTGGACAGCGCCGTGACGATGCGGCGGTGATACTGGGCGGTGTCGACCTCGCCAGCTTCCGAGAAGGCATAGATGGCGACGCGGATGCAGGGACCCGATTGCAGCCACAGGCTCTCGATCATCGGGATCAGCACGGCCGAGCCGCAGGAACGATAAATCTCGAAATGAAAGCTCTGGTTGAGCGTCACTTCGCGATCGACGTCCTTCTTGTGCTTCAACGCCCGCATTTCGTCCCATTCGGCAAGAATGGTTTCGATGGTAGCGATCTGGCGCGGCCCCATGCGGGCGGCGGCCAGTGCGATTGCCTCGCCTTCGATCAGGATGCGGGCACGCAGGAGATCGTCGAGGCGTTCCAGCGTGATCGGCGGCACGCGCACCGAACGATTGGGCAGCGCCTCCAGCGCCTTTTCCGTGATCAGCCGGCCGAGTGCCTCGCGCACCGGCATGGTCGAGGTGACCAGCGCATCGGCAAGGCCACGGATGGTCAGCACCTGGCTCGGCTCGAACAGGCCGCCAATCAAGGCGCGGCGCAGTTCGGAGTAGACACGGTCCTGCACGGTTTCGCGGCCGACCGGCGCAAGCTGGGCAGCGATCGCCTCGTTGTTCTTTTCGATGGCAGCCTTTTGCATGGAATTCCGTTCTTGGCCGGTTTTCGGCTTGCGGATGAAATTAAAGCCGAATAGCGTGATCAAAGCAAGTGTGATCACAAATCATAATCAGGAGGCGACAACGATCGTCTTCGGCCAGAGGGTTTGATGAGCGAGGCAACCAAACGGCAAGGGGAAACCCGCGCGCCGGTTCTGACGGCAAGGAATGTCGTCAGGCGGTTCGGCGGCCTTGTCGCGGTCAACGACGTCTCGTTTGACGTCAAAGCGGGAGAAATCCTCGGCCTGATCGGACCCAACGGCGCCGGCAAGACGACCATGTTCGACCTGCTCGCCGGCAGCATCCTGCCAACCAGCGGCGAGATCCTTCTCAACGGCACGCCTGTCTCGGGCGAAGCCGCACATCTGCGCATCGGCCGTGGCCTTGGCCGCACCTTCCAGATCCCGCGGCCGCTGCCCAATCTGACGCTCATCGAAAACATCATGCTGGCGGCACAGGGCCAGGCCGGCGAAAAGCTGCTCGCCAATTTCGTCACGCCATGGCGGGTGGCGGCGCAGGAAAGAGCCGCCAGGACAAAGGCGCTCGAACTGCTGGAACTGGTCACCCTCACCCACCTCGCGCACGAGCCGGCGCGTGTGCTTTCCGGCGGCCAGCGCAAGCTGCTCGAACTCGCCCGCGTCATGATGGCCGATCCGGCAATCATCCTGCTCGACGAACCGGCGGCCGGCGTCAACGCGACGCTGCTCGAAGTCATCATCGACCGCATCCGCGACATCAACGCGCGCGGCATCACCTTCCTGCTGATCGAGCACAACATCGACATGGTGACGCGGCTCTGCCATCGCGTCCTCGTCATGGCCAGCGGCCAGTTGCTCAGCGAAGGCACGGCGGAACAGGTCGCGCGCGACCCGCGCGTCATCGAGGCCTATCTCGGAGGCACGGCATGAGCGAGACCGTCCTCGATGTCCGCGATCTCGAAGCCGGCTACGAGCCCGGCGTGCCGATCGTGCGCGGCGCTTCGATCACCGTCGCCAAGGGCGAGATCGTCGTCGTGCTAGGCCCCAACGGCGCCGGCAAGTCTAGCTTCATCAAGGCGATCGCCGGCCTCGTCCCGATCACCGGCGGCACGGTGTTTCTGGACGGCAAGGACATCACGGCCGCCCCCGCGCACACCATGGTGCGGCTTGGGCTAGCCTTCGTACCGCAGACCGAAAACATCTTCCCGCTGATGTCGGTCGAGGACAATCTCAGGGTTGCCTGCGGCATCCTCGAACGGCGCGAGATTCCTGCGCGCATCGAGGAAATGTATGCAGCCTTCCCCGACCTCGTCCGCCAGCGTCGCACCGCCGCCGGCAACCTGTCGGGCGGACAACGGCAGATGCTCGCCGTCGCGCGGGCCCTAATCGTCCACCCCAAGGTGCTGGTGCTGGACGAACCGTCGGCCGGCCTGTCGCCGAAATTCGTCTCGATGGTGTTCGAGATGCTGGCCGGCATCCGTAAGTCCGGCGTCACCATCCTGCTGGTCGAACAAAACGCCAAGGCAGCGCTGGCCATCGGCGACCGCGCCTATGTGCTGGTCGAAGGCAAGGACCGGCACGAGGGCATCGCCTCCGAACTGTGGAACGACCCGGTGGTCGCTGAACTCTATCTCGGCCAGCGCCCCCTCCGGTCCGAAGGAGGAAGCGCGGCATGAGCCTGCAATTTGTCGTCGACGGGCTGCTGACGGGGTCGATGATCGGCCTTGGCGCGATCGGGGTGACGCTCACCTATTCGATCCTGCGCTTCTCGAACTTTGCCCATGGCGACTTCATGGCCTGGGGCACCTATGCGACGCTGGCCGTCGTCAGCGCCATCGGCGCGACATTCGGCAAGGTGGCACCCATTGGTTCCCTCTCCTTCGGCTGGCCGCTGATTGTGGCACTGATCGTCGGCATGGCCTTCACCGCCCTCTTGGCGTTGCTGCTCGACAAAGTGCTGTTCGCGCGGCTTCGCTCGCAAGGCCAGGCGATCATCGTGGTGATGGCGAGCTTCGGCGCCTCGATGGCGCTGAGAAGCCTGCTCGAATTCACCTTCACCTCGCGGCCGACCTATTTCAGCCGGGCGATCCAGATCGCCATGCCGGTCGGCTTCGGCATCCGCATCACGCCCGACCAGATCGCGCTTTTGCTGCTGACAGCGGTGCTGGTGTTCGGCGTGCATCTGTTGATGACGCGCACGCAAACCGGCCGCTCGATGCAGGCCCTGAGCCAGAACGCGGCATTGGCCCGCATCGTCGGCATCGACGTCGCCAGCGTGGTGCGCGTCACCTGGGTCATCGGCGGGGCGCTCGCCTGCGTGGCCGGCGTGATGATCGGCATTCTGGTGCAGATCCGCCCGTTCATGGGCTTCGACATGCTGTTGCCGATGTTTGCCGCCGCCATTCTCGGCGGCATCGGCAGCATCCCCGGTGCGGTGCTCGGCGGCCTGATCATCGGGCTCGCCGAAGCGGGTGCCGTGCAATTGATCGGCGCCGAATGGCGCGCCGCCGTCTCCTTCATCATCCTGATGGCGGTTCTGTTCGTGCGGCCGATCGGCCTGTTTGGTGTGAGGGAACGCTGATGGACCTGCTCGGCTACGGCGCCTTCTTCCTGACCACCGCGCTGATCTTCTCGCTGGTCACGCTGGGGCTCAATTTGCAATGGGGCCTGACCGGGCTGTTCAATGTCGGCCTCGCCGGCTTCGTCGCCATCGGCGCCTACACCTCCGCGCTGCTGACGACACCGGACGATGCCGCGCGGCTGGGCGGCTTCGGCCTGCCGATCCTTGTCGGCTGGCTCGGCGCCATGGTCGTCGGCGGCATCGCCGCTGCCCTTACCGGCATGGCTACGCTGCGGCTGCGATCCGACTATCTGGCGATCACCACCTTCGGCGTCGCCGTCGTCGTGCAACTGGTCGCGCTCAACGCGCAAAGGTTGACCGGCGGACCGTTCGGCATCGGCTTCATCCCGCGCCCCTTTGGCGGCCTTGCCGAGACGCCGCTGCTGTTCAACCTGTCCAACCTTGCCGTGGTCTCGGTCGTCACGCTGATCGCCTATCTCGCTTTGGAGCATCTGTCGCGCAGCCCGTGGGGACGTGTCTTGAAGGCGCTGCGCGAGGATGAGCGGGCGGCGATATCGCTGGGCAAGAGCGCGCGTTTCTATCGCGTCCAGGCCTTTGCCGTCGGCGGCGCTATCATGGCGCTGGCCGGCGCGCTGCAGGCGCATTTCACCGGCTTCATCGCGCCGGACAATTATCTGCCGATCCTGACCTTCCAGGTCTGGGTGATGCTGATCGTCGGCGGCTCTGGCAGCAATCTGGGCGCTGTCATCGGCAGCATCCTGGTCTGGGCGATATGGGCCGGATCGGGCACGCTGACCAGCATCCTGTTCCCGCCCGAACAGCAGGCGCGCGCCGCCGCGCTGCAGATCGCCGCCATCGGCGTCATGCTCTGCGTCATCCTGCTGATCCGGCCGAACGGCCTGTTCGGCGACAGACCTCGGCGGCCTCGCTTCAGCAAGCGGGCGAAGATCGCTGCGGGCGAGAGCAGTTCCGGCTCATGAATGCCGTGATCCGGCAGGAGGCACAAGGCGCTTCGCTGTGGCATGCCGTCAGCCGCAACCGGCGCGAGCGGCCAGCGCTGCAAGGCGGGATCGATGTCGACCTGGCCATCGTCGGCGGCGGCTTTTCCGGCCTTTCAACCGCGCTGCACGCCGCCGGGAAAGGCATTTCCGTCGCCGTTCTCGAAGCCGAATTCATCGCCTGGGGCGCGACCGGCAGGAATGCGGGCTTCGTCGTACCGAACTTCGCCAAGATGGACCCGGTCGACATACTGGCCCACCTGGGACCTTCGCGCGGCGAAAGGCTGATCGATTTCGCCGCCGGCAGCGCCGACCTGGTTTTCCGCCTGATCCGGCAGCATGGCATCGACTGCGACGCCGTGCCGAACGGGTGGATCCAGCCGGCGCATTCGCCTGCCGCCTTCGAGAAGGTCAAGTCACGCGCGGGGCAATGGGCGCAGCGCGGCAGGCCAGCAGTCACATTGGATCGGCAGGAAATCGAAGCCCTGACGGGCGTGCCAGGGTATATCGGCGGCTGGATGGATCGTTCCGGCGGCGTGCTCAATCCAGTCACCTACGCGCGCGGGCTCGCCGATGCGGCGGAGAAGGCCGGCGCGAAGATATTCGAGCAGACGCGCGTCACCTCGGTTGATCGCATAGCCGATGGTTGGATGCTGAAAACGCCGACGGGATCGGTACGCGCCGGCAAGGTGCTGATCGCCACCAACGCCTATGGCTGGTCCCTCAATCCAACATTGCAGCGAACCTATTTCCCGCTGAAAGTTTTTCAGATCGCGACAGCGCCACTGCCTCGTGACGTGCGCAGCCGGTTGCTTCCCGGCGGGCAAGGTGTCGGCGACACCAGGCGCAATCTCTTCACCTTCCGCTTCGACGCGGATAACCGGCTGATCAGCGGCGGCATGCATATTCTTGGTGCCGGCGCCGATACGCGCGTACCGCAGACGATCTGGCAGCGGCTCGCCCGGCATCTCGGCCTGCCCGAATTGCCGCCGCTTGCCTATAGCTGGTCGGGAATGGCAGCGGTCGAACCGGATTTCCTGCCGCATCTCCTGGACCTTGGGCCAGGGCTGATCGCCGGTCGCGCCTGCAACGGCCGCGGCATCGCCATGACCACGGCGATGGGCAAGGTGCTGGCGGACTGGGCCGCCGGAACCGAGGCGCGTGATTTGCCGCTGCCCTTTGCGCCGCCGGCGCCAATCCCGTTCCATGCCTTGCTGCGGCATGCGCCCAACATGCTGCTTGGCTGGAGCATGCTGCGCGATCGGCTGGACGAGACGAGCTAGACAGTCACTTCACTTTGCCAAGGTTGTCGACAGAACCGCGGCCGCCACGGCGATATCCTCTTCTATGAAAATCCGCACAGTGGGACCACTGCGCTGCTCCAGCGCGGCGACGATCCTGCGATGTGCGTCGTTCGACTGCGGGATGTAGCGATCGGCCTGCATCAGCAGCTTGAGATAGGGCCCGACCCGACCCCAGAGATCGCGGATCATGTTGAGCAGGATCGGCGCGCCGGCGTGCTGATAGATGGCGAAGTGGAAGGCCTCGTTCAGCGTCAGATAGGCCCGGGCGTCGCAGGCCTCGATGGCACGCTGCATGCCGGCGAGGGTCGCCTGTATGTTAGCCAACCCGCTTTCGCTCATCCTGGTCGCCGCCATCTCGCCCGCCAGTCCCTCGACGGCGATGCGGATGCGCGTCAGTTCCTCGAAGGCAGGCGCGGACAGCAACGGCACGATGACCGAGCGGTTGTTCTGCATTTCGAGCAGCCGTTCGGCGACCAGCCGCTGCAGCGCCTCGCGGATCGGCGTCGTCGAGATGCCGAACGTCTCGGCGAGCTTGCGGATGACCAGCGTCTGGCCCGGGCTGAAGCCGCCTGAAATCAACTCCTGCTTGAGCGCGCCATAGGCGCGGTCATTCAGGGTTTGATGTTCGAGCTTCAGCATGCGCGGCCCGCTCCGATCACCAGTTCGACAGCGCGCGATCGAGCGTCTCGGCCAGTTGCTCGGCATTGTCCCTGGCAAACGGCAGTGGCGGCCTGATCTTCAGCACATTGCCGCGCGGACCGCAGGACGAGATCAGAACGCCGTCCTCGCGCATGGCATCGACGACCGCCGATGTCTTGGTAGCGGCCAGAGCCTCGTCGCCGTCCGCCGTCAGCTCGACACCGAAATAAAGGCCGTTGTGCCTGATATCGGCGACCGCGCCATGCCGGCTCTGCAGGGCGCGCAGCAGTTCACTCGTATAGGCGCCGACGTTGCGGGCATTCTCGATCAGTCCTTCGCCTTCGATCACCTCCAGAACGGCGATGCCGACGGCGGCCGCGACCGGATTGCCGCCGAATGTGTTGAAGTAGCCGGTGTTCGAACCGAAGGATGCGACAAGCTGCGGCCGCACCAGCACCGCGCCCATCGGATGCCCGTCGCCGATCGGTTTGCCCATCGTGACGATATCAGGCTCGATGCCATAATTGGCGAAGCCCCACATGCCCTGGCCAAGTCTTCCGAAGCCGGATTGAACCTCATCGGCGATGACAATGCCGCCGACCTTTCTGACGTGATCCGCCGCCTCGCGCATCACCTTCGCATCGGGAAAGAAAATACCGTCGCTGGAAAAGGCCGAGTCGAGAAGCAGCGCTGCCGGCCGGATATTTTTTGCGCGCATGTCCGCGATGGCGGCGGCAACATTTTTTGCGAAATCATGCACGGCACGGCCATGGTCGCGGAACGTGTCCGGCGCTGCCACGGTGCGATGCTGCGCGGGGACGCCCTTTGCTCCGACCGCCGCCGGTGACAGTTGCGCCGTCGCGATCGTGGCGCCGTGATAGGCGAAATCGGTGATGATTACCCCGGTGCCGCCGCTGGAATGCTGGGCGATGCGAATGGCGAGATCGTTGGCCTCGCTGCCGGTGCAGGTGAACATGGCATGGCCGAGATAGGCCGGAACGGTGCCTAGGAGTTTCTCCGCGTAGTCGAGGATGATCTCGCTGAGGTAGCGCGTATGCGTGTTGAGCGTCGCGGCCTGCCCCGACAGCGCCTCGACCACGCGCGGATGGCAGTGGCCGACCGAGGCGACGTTGTTGTAGGCGTCGAGGAATTTGCGGCCCTGGGCGTCGTAGAGCCACACACCGCTGCCGCGCACCAGATGGATCGGGTTGCGGTAGAAGGCGCGGTAGGTCGGCCCGAGCAGCCTGGCGCGGCGTTCAAGCAACGCGCGCTCCGATGCCGCATCGGCATTTGCAGGGTACGGCGAGGACTGGGACACGAGCATCTACTCCGGATTGGAATGGTCGAGAAAATAGCGGCGGGCATCCGCGGACGACAGCCCGTCCAGCCGTTCGAGCGAAGCCCACACCTCGGTGATGAGGCGCAGCACATAGTCGCGCTTGGCCGGGAACCGCTCGGCCTGCCAACTGGCGATGTTGGCGATGAGCGCGAGGCGAGCGCGGATCAGATCGAAGAGGATGCCGATCTCTTCCGCCTCAAGCGGCTGCACCGCTTGATAGCCGGCGACGAAGCGCGCGGCCGGCGCCAGTGGATGGTCTTCAGCCGGCCAGCGGTAGACGGCGCCGATGGCGAGGTCGCAGATCAGCGGCGAATGGATCATGTCGCCGAAATCGAGAATGCCGCTCACGACCTCCGGCCGCGAAGCATCCATCACCACATTGTAGGAATTCATGTCGTTGTGGACGATCTGGGCCCGCAGTTTCGGGATGACCGGCGCCGCATGCTCCTCGAAGCAGTCGATCGCGCGCTCGACCATCGCCCTCCGGCTCGGATCGGTGATGTGCGCCATCATCGGCCGTGTCTTGGCGACCTTGCGGATATCCCAGAGCAGGTCACTGCCGGCGGCCGGGTGGAAGAATCCGCGCAACGCCCGGCCGAGGCGGGCGAGGAAGATGCCGAGATTGCGATCCTGCGCCTCAGAAGTCGGCGAGCGCGACAGCAGCTGGCCTGGCAGATAAGTGACCAGCCGGATGATGCGCGTCGCCGATCCGGCGACGCTGATCGCAAACTGCGCCTCGCCCTCAAGGCTTTTGCGCACCGAGGGAACCGGCAAGGTTGGGTCGACCGCAAGGATGTGGTCGAGCGCCTTGTTCTGAAAATCGGTGAAGCCGGCCTCTTCCGCCGGGTGCGAAATCTTGAGGACGAACTCGCCCTCGCCGTCGGTCTGGACATGGAAGTTGTGGTCACGTTCGCCAGGCAGCGGACGCGCGGTGCCGGTGAGCCCGTAGTGCCGGCGAAGGATGGCGAGCGCGTCGGCCGTGGAGACATCAGGCGCGTCCTCGGCGAGCGTTTCGCCGAAGGCGTCTGGCACGGCCGCATTCATGGCCTAGCCTCGATAGGCTCGAGCCCGCACCAGTCGGCAATGAACAGCGCAATGGTCTGTGTGACCTTGCGCACCGAGTCGAGATCGACGGCCTCGTCATAGCCATGCGGCATGCGGCAGATCGGGCCGTAGACGATCGCCGGCGTGTCGGCATAGAGGCCGAAAAAGCGCGCATCCGTCGTCGCCGACGTGACGTGTTCCGTCAGCGGCTCGCCCCAGACGGCGGTATGGCTGCGGCGCAGCACCGCTTCCATCTCGTCGGCGCCCTCCAGCACATAGCCCTCGGCCATGAAGCCATTGTAGGTGAGGCTCGGCGGGCGGTTGGCCAGGAACGGGTCCGCGCGCGCCGCATCGGCGATGCAGGCTTTAAGCTCGGCCTTGGCGTCTTCGAGCCTCTGGCCGGGATAGGTGGCGACGCGCATCTCGAAGACACAGCGCGCCGGAACGCTCGATGTCCACTCGCCGCCTTCGATCTTGCCGAGGTTGAAGCGGATCGGGTGCGGGTGATCGTGGAAATGCTTGTCGTCGACCTTGCGCGCGTTCCAGACGATTTCGAGCTGCTTCAGTGCCTGGATGATGACGAAGGCCTTTTCGATGGCATTGGCGCCGGCCGAGAATGCACCCGACGCATGCTGCGGATCGCCGTCGACCTCGACCCGGAACCAGATCGGCCCGACCTGTGCCCGCATCAATCTCGGCTCCAGCGGTTCGGGAATGAAGGCGGCGTCGGCGCGGTAACCGCGCTGCAGGCAGGCGAGCGCGCCGTTGCCGGTGCACTCTTCCTCGACCACCGACTGGAGGTAAACGTTCGCGGCCGGCTGATAGCCGAGGCTGCGCAAGGCGGTCAGCGCATAGAGGCAGGCGGACAGGCCGGCCTTCATGTCGCCGGCGCCGCGGCCATGCATCCAGCCATCCTCGATCGCAGGATCATAGGGATCGCGCACCCAGCGGTCGAGCGGTCCTGTCGGCACGACATCGATATGGCCGTTGAGGATCAGCGAGCGGCCGGTCGCGTTTCGCGGCGTGTGGGTGGCAACGACATTGAAGGCGTCGTCATAGGAGACCGCCACGGGTGAAAAACCGGGCAGATCGCGAATCGCATCGACATCGACGCGCCACATGTCGACTGCATAGCCGTCAGCCTCGTAGGCAACCGCCATGAACGATTGTGCGGCATGTTCTTCGCCGCGTTGAGAGGGAAAGCGCACGAGGTCTTGCAGAAACGCGACCTGTCGCGCGAAGCCGTCATCGACCGCGCTGAGAATGGCCTCGTCCGCAATCCGCTCAGGCATCATATTCCGCTTTCATCTGGATGGTGTATCATATCTCATATGCCATTTCTGTGAAATGCAAGAGGCATACGGGCCGAAACGTCAGGCCAGAGCTTGCCGTTCGATGCCGCCACGCCGCTGGGGAGTTGGCATCGGATGCAGCAAGCCGATACTGCTGTCTGGAAGACATGACGGGGAATGCGTTGATCAGCGAAGACACGATGCCGGCCGAAATCACCGATCTCGCCATTGGCTACCGGCGCCTGCCGGCGGGCAAGCTCGCCAATGCGGTGACGTGGATGGAGGCGCGCGCCCCGCAGCCCGATCTCGCGCAACCTCTGGCGATGACCCGGATCACCATGCCCGACTGCGCTTCGTATCGGGCGGTCTTCCTCGAGATCGGCGCGCCCTGGCTGTGGGATCGCGCCTCCGAAATGTCCGACGCCGAGATCGCTGCGCATTTCGCCGACCCGCGCCAGCATCTCTACTACGGCTACGATGAAAGCGGCGCGCATCTCGGCATGGTCGAACTCTTCGTCGCCGACGGCTGCGAGATCGAGATCACCTATTTCGGCCTGTTTCCGTCCTTGACCGGCCGAGGGTTCGGCAAGCGGCTGATGGCCGGCGCACTGGATCTCGCATGGCGCCTCAACCCTAACCGTATCTGGCTGCACACAAGCAGCTTCGATCATCACAGCGTCATCGGTTTCTACAGCGCCTGCGGATTTGTGCCCTTCGCGACAGGATTTGAAATCGTCGACGATCCCCGGATCAAAGGTACTTTGCCGCGCGATGCCGCGCCGCAGATTCCGCTGATCGAAGCGGAGTGGAGCGACTGCAGCAATGGCAAGGGAGCCTCGTCCTCCCCGAAGAGCCGGCAGGTTGCGCGGCCTAGATGAGAACAGCTCCGCAATCTGTCAGCCAAGCGTCGCCGCACCATCGCCGATGGGTGCGCCGCGAGACCATTCTGTCGACGCTGGAGCGCCATATCGATACGCGCATCGTGCTGTTCGCCGCGCCGGCCGGCTTCGGCAAGTCGACGACGATGGCGCAATGGGCTGCGGAAGTCGCGCGCCACGGCCGGCTGACAGCATGGCTGTCCTGCGAGGCAACGGACAATGACGAAGGTGCCTTCCTGTCGCATCTGGTGGGCGCGCTGCGCCATCTGGTCCAGAGCCCGGCGGAACTCGACCTTGCCTTCCAGTCGAGCCCGATCCCGCAGCTCGACGTCGTGCTCGCAGCACTTGTGGCGGGTCTGGCGGCGCGCGAGGCTGACATCACACTATTCTTCGACGACTACCACGCCATCGAGGCGACGGCAGTGAAGCGGTTTATGGAGCGCCTGACCCGGCAGGCGCCGGCAAATGTTGCCTTCGTCATCGGCTCGCGCAGCCTTCCAGACCTGCAGCTTGGCAAGCTCAGGGTGCTTGGCGACGTCTTCGAAATCGGCCCCGACGATCTGCGTTTCGCTTCGTCCGAGGCCGAAGCCTTCTTCAATGAGAAGCTGGGCCTGAGCGTCAGCAGCGGCACGGTGGAGACCTTGTGCTCGCGCACCGAAGGATGGGCCGCCGGCCTGCAACTGGCCTCGCTCTCGCTGAGTGCCGCGCATGCACCAGAAACCGTCATCGGCAATTTCACTGGCGCCAACCGCAACGTCGCCGACTTCCTGATGGGGGAAGTGTTCCTGGAACTGCCGCCGGCAATCGCGAAGTTCCTGCTCTACAGTTCGATCTTCGAACGCTTCAGCGCCGAAGCCTGCCGGGCGGTGATGCGCGCGGCGGATGCAGAGGCGGCGATCACCGAAATCGAAACGCGCAACCTGTTCCTCGTCCCGCTCGACGAAGAGCGGCGCTGGTTCCGCTACCATCATCTGTTCCGCGATTTCCTCAGCCGCGAAATGGAACGGCGCGAACCGGAGATGATCGCGCCGCTGCATCTGGCGGCCGCCGAATGGTTCGGCGAGCGCAAGATGCTGAGAGAGGCGATCGGGCACGCGCTGGCCGCCGGCGACCAGGCCCGCGCGGCGGTGTTCGTCGAGAACAACGCGCTCGACCTCATCGCCCAATGCCAGCTTCTTTACGTGCGCCAGTTACTGGCACTTCTGCCGAGGAAGCTGATCGACCAGCGCATCCGGCTGCAGCTCGTGGTGCTGTGGCTGGCGGTGCACAGCAGCCAGCCCGAGATTGCTCAACAGACGCTGAGCAATGCGCGCAAGCTGGTCGAGACCGGACCGACTGACAGCAATGACCCGGGCACCATGACCGGCACAACCATCGAGGCCGAGCTGGTGGTCCTTGCCGCTGCCGTCCACAGCACGCTGGAGCAGTTCGATCAGGCGCGCGACACGGCACTTGCGGCCCTGCGCGTCATCGCGCCCGATGCCTGGTTCATGGAGGGCGCGACCGCCAATGTCATTGGCTACAATCTTTATGCGCTAGGTGACCTCGAAGGCGCGCGCGCCGCCATCGATGCGGCGCGACGAGCGCATGAGCGCAGCGGCAGCCTGCTCGGCGTCACCATTGCCAATTGCTACATGGCCGTCGTCGAGCGTTCGGCGGGCCGCTTGCCGGCCGCCGAGCGGCTGCTGCGCAACGCCATCATCGAGGCCAGGGCGCGGATCGGTGCTAATTCCTATGCCGAGGCCCTGGCCGGAACGCTGCTTGCCGAACTCGCCTACGAGACCAATGCGTCGAGCGAAGCGCTGACCCTGGTCGAGAATCTAGGACCGCAGATCGAGGGTGCGGCGGTCATCGTCTATCCCCTGGCCAGCGTGCCGACCTATGCCCGCGTGCTGCAGCTGACCGGTCGCACCGAAGCGGCACTGGACATGCTGGAGCGCGTCTATCAACGCGTGCACGGCACAGTGTATCGCCGCCTGGCATCGATGATCATGCATGACCGCATACGCGTGCTGCTCGACCAGAACCGCAATACCGAGGCGCGCGCGCTGCTGACCGAGCATCGCGGCGAAGAGACCGAGGCGTCGATGGTCATCACCACCGCCAACGAGTTCGAATTCTTCGCAGAGGGCCGCCTGCTGACGGCCGAGAAATCCTATGCCGATGCAGCGGGGGTTTTCGATGCGCTTCTGGAGCGCACGAAAACCAGCGGGCGCATGCGCCGCCATATATTAGCACTGATCCTGCGCGCCAAGGCGGCCAGCGCCGCCCACGATCCGCGCGAGGCCGACCGCACTCTGCTCGACGCGCTGCGACTCGCACAACCCTCTGGCTTCATCCGCTCCTTCGTCGACGAAGGACGGCCAATCGTCGAAGGGTTGATGCGGCTGCGTGCGGCTCAGGCAAAGACCGATCCCGCGCTGTCAGCCTATGCGACGCGCATCATCGACGCCGCGCAGACAATGCCCGTGGCGACGCGCAAGCTGGCCGCACCAGCCGCTGAGAAGGAACAGCTCACCCAGCGCGAGGCCGAACTGCTGCGCTATCTCGCCGAGGGTATGTCCAACCGCGATATCGCCCTTGCGTTGTCGGTGAGCGAAACCACGGTGAAATGGCATCTGAAGAACATTTTCGGCAAGCTGGCGGTGACCAACCGGGTCCAGGCTGTGCGCGCCGCGCAAGGGTCCGCAGGCGCCCATACCCCTCCGAAAGGAGGGGCATAGATAACAGGCACAACCCCTCTTTCGGGTCGGGCCACATGATCGTTAGCCTGCTAGCGTCACCTGGTTTTTAGAGGACGCTGCGGATGGCGACAGGCTACGTTTTTCACGAACAGCTGATGTGGCATGACACCGGCTCCAGCGCCGACATGATGCCTCCCGGCCGTTTCGTGGAACCCGGCCGCCATCTGGAATCCCCCGGCTCGAAGCGCCGGCTCAACAACCTCATCCAGGTCAGCGGCCTGTCGCGCCACCTGGTGCCGATCATCCCCGAGCCGGTCTCGGTCGAGGACCTGCTGCGCGTGCACACGCAACGCCATGTCGACGATATCCGTATGCTCAGTGAGCGCGGCTCCGGTTTCGCCGGGCCGCAGGCGCCGATCGGTCTCAACAGTTTCGACATCGCGCTGCTGTCGGCCGGCACCACCTATGCCGCCATGCGCGCCGTGCTGACCGGCCGCGTCGACAACGCCTATGCGCTGGCGCGACCGCCGGGACACCATGCCGAACCCGACCAGGCGATGGGCAACTGCCTGTTCTCCAACATCGGCGTCGCTGTCCGCCGGCTGCAGCATGAAGGCTTGCTCGGCCGCGCGGCGATAGTCGACTGGGATGTGCATCACGGCAACGGCACCGAGACGGTGTTCTATTCCGACCCGTCGGTGCTGACCATTTCCCTGCATCAGGACAATCTCTACCCGACCGGGCGCGGTGCGCTGGCCGACAACGGGAAAGATGCTGGCGAAGGCTACAACATCAACATCCCGCTGCCGGCCGGCAGCGGTACCGGCGCCTATGAAGCAACCTTCGACCGCGTCGTCGCCCCGGCGCTGCGCGCCTACAGACCGGATCTCGTCATCGTCGCCTCCGGCTTCGACGCGTCAGGCTTCGATCCGCTCGGCCGCATGATGCTCAACAGCGAATGCTTCCGGCGGCTCGCCGCGCGGATGGTGGCGCTGGCTGCCGAGACCTCGCAAGGGCGCCTGATCATGACCCATGAAGGCGGCTATTCGGAAGGCTATGTGCCGTTCTGCGGCCATGCCGTTATCGAGACGCTGGCCAATCACCGCACCGAGGTGGTCGACCCGCTGTCGGACCATATCGACGAATGGGCCGGGCAGGATCTGCAGCCGCACCAGGCAGCGGTGATCGATGCCGCCGAAGCCCTGCTCGCCGGCCTGCGCCAACGCCTCGCCAGCGCGGCCTGACGCGATGGATTTTCTCATCACCACGCTTCTCAATGCGCTGACGCTGATCAGCATCCTGATGCTGGTCGGGCTCGGGCTGGCGATCAGCTTCGGGCTGATGAACGTGACCAACCTGGCGCATGGCGAGTTCGTCACCGTCGGCGCCTTCGCGGTCTATTTCGTGCAGAGCATGGGCGGCTCGTTCTGGCTGGGATTGGCCGCGGCGCCCATCGCCGGCGCGGTGGTCGGCTGTATCCTCGAATTCGCCATCATCCGCCACCTCTATTCGCGGCCGGTCTCGACGGTGCTTGCCACCTGGGGCGTCAGCCTGATCCTGCAGCAAGGGCTGGAACTGACCTTCGGCCTCGGCGCCAAGCCGGTGACGCCGCCGATCGAGGGCACGCTCGACCTCTTCTTCACCGTCTACCCAGCCTACCGGCTGATCCTGATCGGCATCGCCATGCTGACCCTGCTCGGCGTCATCCTGCTGATCAGCCGCACGTCCTTCGGTCTCGACATCCGCACCGTTATCCAGAATCGCGAGATGGCCGAGGGCGTCGGCATCAACACAAGGCGCACCTACGCTATTGCCTTCACCTTCGGTGCGGCCATCGCCGGCCTCGCTGGCGGGCTGGTCGCACCGCTGGCGATCGTGCTGCCGCAGATGGGGGTGAACTATCTCGCCAACGCGTTCTTCGTCGTCATTGTCGGCGGCGTCGGCTCGATCGGCGGCCTCGTCGCCGGCAGCGTCTTTGTCGGCGGGCTGACCAGCGTCCTCAACTACCAGATCTCGCCGTCACTGGCGCAGGCGATCGTGCTGCTGGCGGCCATCGTCGTGTCTGCGGCCCAACGGCCTGTTCAACGGGCATCGCGATGATCGCCCGTGACCGCAACTGGCTGCTGATCTTCGCCGTCTGCGTGGCGCTCGCGGTCGTCTATCCCCTCTTTGCCGATGGCTATCAGCTGACGGTGATCCGCGACGCTCTGATCTTCGGCCTGTTCGCGGCGAGCCTCGACTTCTTCTGGGGCCGCACCGGCATCCTGTGTTTCGGCCACGCCGCCTTTTTCGGCATTGGCGGCTACATCATGGCGCTGGTCACGCTCAATGACGCCATCCCCTTCGGAAGCCTGCTCGGCATCATCGGTGCGGTGGCGGGAGCAGCCTTCGTCGCCGCCATCATCGGCTACTTCCTGTTCTTCGGCGGCATTCGTGGCAGCTATTTCACCATCGTCACGCTGGCCATGGGTGTCATCTGCCAGCAGGCCGCGGTCTCGTGGAGCTCTGTCACCGGCGGCGACAGCGGCTTGATCGGCATCCCGCCGATCGAGTTCGATCTTGGCGGCCTGCATGTCGATCTGAGCCAAGACCTACCCTCCTATATCTTCGTCTCGGCCATCGTCGCAGTGGCCGTGCTGGCGCTGTGGTCGATCAGTCGTGGCCGCTGGGGCACGGTGCTCACCGCCATCCAGGACAATGAAGTCAGGGCAGCAGCGCTCGGCCACAATGCGCCGTTGCGGTTGCTCGTGACCTTCGTCCTGTCAGCGGCGATCGCCGGACTTGCCGGCGCCCTTTATGTCTGCATGGCAGGGCTGGTGGCGCCCGACCTTTCCGGGCTGCTTCTGTCGACGGAAGTCATCGTCTGGGTGGCTGTCGGCGGGCGCGGCACGCTGCTTGGGCCGGTGCTAGGCGCCATCTTCATCCAACGAGCACAGCAGACGATCAGCAGCTTCAACCCAAGCCTGTGGCCGCTATTGCTCGGCTGCGTCTTCGTCATCATCGTCTTCGTCCTGCCGGACGGCATCCTGTCGATCTACGCGCGGCTGAAAGGCCTGTTCAAAGGCGGGAGGCGCGCGCAATGAGCGACGTCCTGCTCCAGGCCAAGAATGTCGGCATCCGCTTTGGCGGACTTCAGGCGCTGGAGGCGCTCGATCTCACCGTGCACGACAAGGAGCTTTGCTGCATCATCGGGCCGAACGGCGCAGGCAAGAGCACCTTCCTCAACGTGCTGACCGGCACGCTGCGCCCGACCAGCGGCAGCGTGCGCTTCCTCGGCCGCGACATCGCCGGCTTGCCGCTGCATCGCATCGCCCGGCTCGGTATCGCGCGAAAATTCCAGATCCCGTCCGTCTTCCCGAGCCTCTCGGTGGAAGACAATCTGAAAGTCGCTCGGTGGGGCGCGCCCTCGCCTGTGCGCCCGGTTGGCGAACTGCTGGAACTGGTCGCGCTGACCAACCGTGCCGCGACGCTGGCTGGCGAACTCGCGCATGGCCAGAAGCAATGGCTGGAGATCGGCATGGCGCTGGCGATCGAGCCACGGCTGCTGCTGCTCGACGAGCCGACCGCCGGCATGACGCCGCAGGAGACGCTGGCAACGGCCGAGATGCTGCTGCGGCTGAAGGGCGAATTCTCGATCGTCGCGGTCGAACACGACATCCGTTTCGTGCGGGCGCTGAATTGCGAGACGCTGGTGCTGCATCAGGGACGCCGGCTGCGCAGTGGTCCTTTCCACGACATCGAGGCCGACGAGATGGTCCGCGACGTCTATCTGGGGAGGCGCTGACCATGCTGCGGACATTAGCGATTTCGGCCGGCTACGGCCTGCTCCCAGTGCTGAACGGCATCGATCTCAGGGTCGCGCCCGGCGAAGTCGTCGGCCTGCTCGGCCGCAACGGCGCCGGCAAGACGACGCTGCTGCGCGTCATCGCCGGCGGCTTGCGGGCGAGCGGCGGTGCGGTGGTTCTCGGCGACCAGGACCTCACGAACGCACCCGCCTTCCGCCGCGCGCGGGCGGGCATCGCGCATGTGCCGCAGGGCCGCGGCATCTTCAATCAGTTGACGGTGCGGCAAAACCTGGAAGTTGGCACCCGCGCCGCCAAGGACCGTGGCGACGACGGCATTCCGGCCGACATCTTCGGCTATTTTCCGATCCTGCGCGAACGCGAAGCGCAGGTCGCCGGCACGCTTTCGGGCGGCCAGCAGCAGATGCTGGCGATCGGCCGCGCCTTGTGCGGCCTGCCGTCGGTGCTGCTGCTCGACGAGCCCTCGGAAGGCATTCAGCCGAACATCGTGCAGTCGATCGCCGAGCTGGTGCCGCGCATCGCCCGCGAACGCGGCATCGCGATCGTTCTGGTCGAGCAGAATCTCGATCTCGTTCTCAAGGCATCGGACCGCTGTCTGGTGATGGAGAAGGGCAGGATCGTCCATGAAGGCGCGCCGGAGGCGTTCGCCGACGAGACCCTGCTGAAGGACCTGTTGGCTTTGTAAGGCGTGCATGGGGCGCGCCTGGGACTAGAAGGGAACACAACAATGATAAGCAGAAGAACTGTCTTGAAATCCGGCGGCGCCGCGGCCGCCTTTGCCATGGTCGGCGCGCCGTCAATCCTGCGCGCCGCAGACACTGTCAAGGTCGGCCTGTCGATCCCGATCACCGGGCTGCAGGCGATCCTCGGCGAGACGCTGCTCAATTGCTACAAGCTCGCCGCCGCCGAACTCAACGCCGCCAACGGTATTGGCGGGCGCCAGGTCGAGCTCATCATCGAAGACAACCAGACCACCACCAAGGGCTCCATCGACAAGGCGCGCAAGCTCATCAACGAAGACAAGGCCGACGTAATCATGGGCACGATCATTTCGCCCGAGCGCAGCGCGACGCTCTCGGTCACCTCAAAGGCCAAGAAGCTGTTCTTCTATCCGACCAATTTCGAAGGCGGCGAATGCAACCGCTACTTCGTCGCCACCGGCCCGATCCCGATGCAGCAGGTCGATCCGATGATGCCGTGGGTGGCCGAGAACCTGGGCAAGACCATCTATGTCATGGCCTCGGACTATGCCTGGCCGCAGAAGATGACCGAGGCGATCACGGCGGCCTATGAAAAGGCTGGCGGCAAGATCATCGGTGCCGACTACTATCCGTTCGGCACCACCGATTTCGGCCCGGCCTTCCAGAAGATCAAGTCGCTGAAGCCCGATGTCGTCTGGTCGATGGTGGTCGGCAACGACGCCGTCACCCAGCTCAAGCAGTATCGCAGCTTCGACATCAAGCAGCCGCTGATCGCGCCGCTCGACGAGGTCTTCAACAAGGACGCACTGCCGCCCGGCGTGGCGGCCGGCACCTACGCGCCGCAACCCTACTGGATGGCGCTCGACAACCCGGTCAACAAGAAGTTCATCTCGAGCTTCCGCGAAAAGTTCGGCCAGGAAAAGATGGTCAACGGCATCGGCGAAGCCGGCTACAACGGCCTGCATCTCTACGCGCTGGCCGCCGAGAAGGCCGGATCGCTGAAGGACGACGATGTACTTAAGGCGCTCCCGTCGATCGAGTTCGACGCGCCGCAAGGCAAGATCCGCGTCGACGCCACCAACAACCACACGCTCTGCCATTCCTATGTCGGCAAGGCGGCGGGCGACGGCATCAGCTACGAGATCGTCAAGGATTTCGGCACCATCGCGCCGGTAACGCCTTATTGCAAGGTCTAGGCGCTTCGGCACCAGTTCCAGGCAATCCTGACGGCGGCATTGTTGCCGCCATCAGGATGCTTGGGGCGCTGGGAGCCGCTCGCGCAACTCGTCGACAAGCACCCTGATGTTCTCGGAATAATCGATGGGCACGACGACGAGATGCACGCCGCCGCCGGTGAAGGCCTGTTCCAGCGCGGGCCGCAATTCGGCGATCGCGCCAACTCTGGTCCCCTTGGCGCCATAGGCCTCGGCGTATTTCACGAAGTCGGGATTGCCGAAGGTCATGCCGAAATCCGGAAACTCGTCGACCGCCTGCTTCCAGCGTATCATGCCGTAGGCGTGGTCCTCGAGCAGCAGGACGACGAGGTTGAGCTTGAGCCTGACGGCGGTCTCCAATTCCTGGCTGTTCATCATGAAGCCGCCATCGCCGCAGATGGCCATGACACGGCGCTGCGGATAGAGCAGTGCCGCCATCATCGCCGACGGCAAGCCTGCGCCCATGGTGGCCAGTGCATTGTCGAGCAGGATCGTGTTTGCCATGCGCGTCCGGTAGTTGCGCGCGAACCAGATCTTGTACATGCCGTTGTCGAGGGCGAGGATCCCGTCGGCCGGCATCACGGCGCGCACGTCATGCACGATGCGCTGCGGCGTGAAGCGATCTTCGGTGGCGCGCGCGGCGATCCGACTCAAAATACCTTCACGCAGCGGCAGCAAAGCCTGCGCGTTGGGGATGTTGCCCTCGATGCGGTCCGCCAGCAGCTTGAGCGAAGGGCCGAGGTCGCCGACAATCTCCGCTTGCGGGAAATAGACCTGCTCGACATCCGCGGACTGATAGCCGACATGGATGACTTCAGGCCCCTTGGCGCCCATGATGAAGGGCGGTTTCTCGACCGTGTCGTGGCCGATGGTGATGATCAAATCGGCCTGCTCTATGGCCTCGTGCACATAGTCGCGCTCCGAAAGGGCTGCCGTTCCCATGTAGAGCTCGGTGCCGCCGGGCACGGTGCCCTTGCCCATCTGCGTGGTGAAATAGGGAATTTGCGTGCGCAGCACGAACTGGGCGACATCGGGGGTCACGCGCGGCCGCGACGCCGCCGCGCCGAACATCAACAGCGGACGCTCGGCTTCCATGATCATACGGGCGGCGCGATCAAGCGCGCCCGGGCTGGCCAGCGGCAGTTCGACCGGGTGCGTCGGCACCAGTGCGATCGGCTCGCACTCCGCAGCCGCAATATCTTCCGGCAGTTCCAGATGCACGGGGCCGGGACGCTCTTCCTGGGCGACGCGAAAAGCTTCGCGCACCAGCGAGGGGATCATCTTCGGTGAGACGATCTGGCGCGACAGCTTGGTCAGCGGCTTCATCGCCGCGACGATGTCGACGATCTGGAAGCGAGCCTGCCGGGATGACAGGATGCCCTTCTGGCCGGTGATCATGATCATCGGCATCGCGCCGAGCAGCGCATAGGCCGAGCCGGTCGTCAGATTGAGCGCGCCGGGGCCAAGCGTGGTGATGCAGACGCCTGCCTTGCCGGTGAGCCGGCCATAGGTGGCGGCCATGAAGGCGGCTGCCTGCTCGTGGCGGGTCAGGATCAGCTGGATCGACGAGCGGCGGATCGATTCGACGATGTCGAGATTTTCTTCGCCCGGAATGCCGAAAATCCGTTCGACCCCTTCGTTCTCGAGGGCCGCGACGAACAGATCCGAACCTTTGGTCATGACCACCTCTCCCGCAACATTCCGTCGGCCACCTTCATATGGCATCGGAATGCGACGCCTCAAAGAGGCGTTTTCAGCCGCAGGTCAGAGCCGCGTATTGCAGCTCGCCGCTTTCGGCGACGCGAAAAGCTCCTTCGGCGCGGGCCACTGGCTGAGCGGTGCGCCGCGCGTGCCGGTGATCAGCGAACGCAGCTCCGACAGATAGGTCTGCACGAAGAACGAGGTCTGGCTTTCCAGCGGCGTGTAGGGACCCGGCCGGTAGGCGCGCGACATGATGCCGTCGGCATTGTCCTCGGTGATCTTCTTGTCCTGCACCGTGGTGACGTCCCACATCCAGCTGATCGCATCGGCGTCGACGTCGCCATCGGCATCCCTGTCGACAAGCCAGGTCAGGATGACGTCGGTTTCCGTGGCGCTGCGCGGTATCATCTGGAACAGCGTGACATAGTCATTGGCAGCACTTGCAAACGACAGGCGCCCGAGGCGGAAGCCGCTTTCGCCGCCATCATAGGCGTGACGGCCGCCCATCAGGCGTGACACCGCTTGGCCGGTATTGGACAGCGTGTTGCGGCCGGAGCCGATCGGCTTGCGGTGCATGGCAAACGGCATCGTGTCGAGGTCGCCGGCCTGCCATGCGCCCTTGTGGAACTCGGCATCGCCGATGACGCTGTGCCAGGCCTCGATTTCGTTCTGCCACTCGACCGCCTTGTCGGCGTCGCGGGTCGCGGTCACTTTGACATGGCCGTTGACGCGGTAATATTCGGGATGAGCCGGCCGGCAGTGATAGCATTCGAGGAAGTTCTCGAGCACCAGCTTCCAGTTCGCCTTGGTCAGATAATTCTTGCGCGCGACGATGCGTGCACGGTCGAGGCCGTTTTCGCGCAAGCCGCCCGTCAGCCCGTCCGCGACAGGCTGGATATCGGGCAACGAATTGGCATCGAGGCCGCAGAACACGAGGCCGCCGAAATGCTTGCAGGGCACGCGGTGCAGTCCCAGCGCTTCCGGATCGACGCTTGCCGGTAGATCCTGCCGTGACTTCAGTTCGCCGGTCAGCCTGAACGACCAGGCATGATAGGGGCAGACCAGAAGCTTGCCGCGACCGTCCTTGGCGCAGAGCCGCGAGCCGCGATGGGTGCAGACATTGTAGTAGGCCGCGATGTCCTCCTCGCCGTCGCCGAAGCGCACGACGATGATCTCCTCGTCAAAAAGCTGGCGCACGATGTAGCGGCCCTTTTCGGGGACCTCGCTGGCATGGGCGACAAGCATCCATTGGCGCGGAAACCACAAGTCCCGTTCCAACGCGAAGATCGCCGGATCCGCATAGAAGGCCTGTTCCAGCGACCAGTCCGGACGTTGCCGGTCGATCAGCCTGACGGTCTCGCTTCTGTCGATAGGCTGGCTGTTCGATGTGTAGGCCTGCACGGCAAACACCTTTCTGCTCGCTGGCGTTAGGATGATGTTTCGATAGAGTGTGCGATGCGGAAAGGCTTGCAGCAAATACAGATATGATAGACCTTCATATCGAAAAGGCATGAACGCAGGTTTGGATGATGAAAACCCTCAAGACATCGCTTCCCCTGCTGAACGCCATGGTCGTCTTCGAGGCTGCCGCCAGGCATGGCGGGCTGACGCTAGCCGCGCAGGAGCTCAACATCGCACAATCGGCGGTCAGCAGGCATGTCGCCAATCTCGAGCGCCAGCTATCGGTCGAGCTGTTCACGCGCAGAGGCAATCGCGTCGCTGTCACCGGGGCCGGCGACACGCTGGCCGAAGCGATCCGCGAGGGTCTCAGCACCATCAGGCAAGCGGTCGAGGATTTGACCGCGCACGACAGCGATACATTCGTGGTCGGCTGCAGCCACGACCTCGCGCAGGCATGGCTGATGCCGCGCTTTGACCTCATCACCTCGCGGGTGGCAGATGGCCGGGTGCTTTTGCAGACATCCACCGACTACAGGGATTTCGACCAGCCTGAAGTGGCATTGTCGATCCGTTTCGGCGAAGCCGGGCAATGGCCCGAATTCTTGACCGAAAAACTGCTCGACGGTGAATGGTTCCCGGTTTGCGCGCCGGCGTTCCTGGCGCGTTATCCGGCGCTCGCCTCGGAAGAGCCCGAGGCTTTCATGGCGGTGCCGCTGCTGCATCAGGTGACGCCGCCGGGCGCGATCGACAGTTGGCAATCGTGGATCGGAACCGACCGAAAACTCGATGGACCTCGGTTCACCGGCTACATGTCGATGATACACGAAACCATCGCCGGGCGCGGCGCGGCACTCGCCTGGGCGGGATTCGCCGACGAGCATCTGCGTCGCGGCCAGCTCGTCCGGCTGACGAAGACCTCGCGTCGCCACGCCGGCTCCTTCCACATCGTCATGAGGAAGAATGCCGGCCCGGTGGTCAGGGCGGTGGCGCAGGCGCTGCTGGCCAGCGTCGGCGACAGTTGACGATCAGGCCTCGCGACCAAACCGCGACGCTTCATGACGCGCGCCCCAGACCGGCATGGCGGCTTCGATCTCGGCTTCCGACTTGAAGGCGTCGGAGGCGTAGCGATCGACACGGAACCGCTCGGCGGAAACGAACGGGGTCTGCCCGAGGACCAGTTCGCAGGAGAGCCGACCAAGACCTGGTCCATGGGTGACGCCGCTCTCGTTGTCGCCGCCGACAACCACGACGTTGTCGCTGCCGGGCACCTTGCCGACGATGAGGCCGTTGTCAGGCGTGTAGCACGGCACGCCTTGCGCCCAGCTCGCGATTGTCGAACCGCGCAGCGGCGGGAACACCGTCTGCAGCTCGGCAAGCTCCTGCTCGGAGGTCTGCTGCATCAGTTCCATATTGTGTGGCTGGCCGGGTTCGATTTCGCTGTCGTTCGTCTTGTACAGAGGTTTGTAGTGCCGGCCGGTTCCCCACATGACGGCGCCGAATGTTTCGCGCAACCACAGCCGCAATTCACGGCACTGGACGGTGGGAATGGTCGATGGCAGCCCACGCTCGTCGGCGACGATGCGCGTCGCGACGACCCGCAGCAGCGGCAATTGCCAGCCAAGGCCTGATATGACCTGGTTGTTCCAGGCGCCGGCGGCAACGATCACGCCGTCGGCCTCAAGGCTGCCCTGATCGGTCTCGATCGTCACCCGGTCGCCGGCGTCATGGACGGCTGTGACACGTGTCTTGCTGCGGAAAATGCCGCCGAGCTCGCTGATCTGGCCGGTCAGCACACCCATCGCCAGCTTGGTGTCGAGCTGGATGCCATGCGGATTGTAGGCTGCCGAATGGACCCGCGCCGGATCGATGAGACCTTGCATCTTCTGCCCGATCTGCGCGGCGTTCAGGTCCTGCATTTCCGGCGGCGCATAGGGAGAGTCCAGCACCGGGCGGACAAAACGTTCGCGCCCGTCCTCGGTCAGCGCCATGATCAAAGTGCCGTTCGGCCGATAGCCGATCTCGACACCGACCTCATGCAGCCGGCGATAGAAATCGAGGCCATATTGCTGCAGCTGAAAACCCTCTTCGCCGAGCGGGATCATGCCGGCGGACCAATGGGAGACGAATCCTGCGCCGGCACTGGTGGTTGCGGCACCCGGCTGGCCCGCATCGATGACCGTCACCTGGCGCACGCCGGACCGCAGCAGATGAAAAGCCGCGCTGCAGCCGATGATGCCGCCGCCGATCACCGCGATATGGCTGTTATCGCCTCCGCCATGGCTGCCGTTTGAACTCATCCCTGGTCTCCCTTTGCTGATGGTCCGGTGCCGTTGGCTGGACCGACATGTCTTTCCAGCCACCACAGAATGCGGGCGGCGCTATCGATGTATTCGGGATAGCCGCGCAGGCTGTGTCCGGCATTCGGATAGATGACGAGCGCGCTCGGCGCCCCCGATCTGAGCGCCGCGAAATGGCATTCTTCGGCCTGGCCGGGCGGTGTGCTCTTGTCGATAGCGCCGGCCATGATCAATGTCGGCACGATCTTCTTCTGTTTGTGGAAGGCAGGGCTTCGCGAAAAATAGTCGCCACCGGATTCCCATGGCGACGTCGTCAGCATGATCTCGTCGAATTCGGGGATCTGCGATGTCCGGTGCTGGCTGTACCAGTCGCCGACCGGAGAGATCGGTATCGCCGCTGCGAAACGGCCGGTTTGCGAAGGCAGCCATGCCGACATGAAGCCGCCATAGCTGGTACCCGTCACGGCGACGCGCGCGGTATCCACCAGGCCCCGCTCGATCAACGCGTCGACGCCGCAGATGATATCCTGCGCGTCGGCGCCGCCCATGTCGCCCTTCACCGCGCGGGCAAAGTCGTCGCCGCGTCCGGTGCTGCCCCTGGGGTTGGGGAAGAGGACCGTCCAGCCGCGGCTGGCGAGAATGGCGCCGGCGCGTGACCGGGCAAGCCAGCGATTGCGGTGCGCGGAGACCGGGCCGCCATGGACGTCGACCAACAGCGGCGTCGGGCCGGTGACCGCCTGTGGCCGCACCAGCCAGCCCTGGATCTTCAGCCCGTCCGGCGCTGTCCATTCGAACGGCTCGATCGTGCCGCACGGTGCTGTGGCGCCGGCTTCACCTTGTGCCGCCAGCGAGGCCAGTTCGACAATTGTGCCGTTGGTCTCTTCGGCCAGGAACGGGGCGCGCGACCAGGATTCGGCGATGAACAGCGAGCCCTTGTCACCGATCGGACTGGACGCGGGCACCCACTCACCATGGGTGAGTTTACGCGACGCCCAATGTTGCGTGGCAACCGACCGCTCGAGCGAGAAATCTCCGCTTGCCGTTTCGGGACCGCGCGCGCCGGCGAAATGGATCATCGTCGTCGAGCGCCATTCGATCGACGTCACATCGATGCCCAGCGTGTCCGCCGTTGCAACGTCGCCCGTCGTCACGTCGAGAATGGAAAGCAAGCCTGAAACCAGTCCGCGATCGCTGCAGAAGGCCTGCACGAACGCGACCTTGTCGCCGCTCGGATTGCCTCTGACGCAGCCGATCTGGTCCCGCGGCGTGTGAACGATCCGTGCCTCACCCGAGCCGGCGTCGACCAGTGCCAGCCGCGCCCTGTACCAGCTGCCTTCGCTGTGATCGTCACTGACCAGTGCCGCGATGCTGTCCTTGCCGGACCAGCTTGCTTCCCAGACATTCAACGGCGGTGCCGTGAGCTGGCGCGCAGCGCCCTCAAGATCCCATATCCACAGGGTGCGCCACAAATCCTCGCCTTCGCCGAGCCGCACCTCGGGCAGCCAGGCCTCGGCTTCAGCGGGCTGCTTCTGGGCGTAGCCGCCATGGATGCCGGCAAGGTCCGCGGCGGCGCCGGCAACCACGAGAAGAAGCCTTTTGCCGTCCGGCGACCAGTCAATCTGCTCGATGCGCCCACGCAAGGCGACGCTCGCGACAACGGCGCCGCCTGATCTCGTCTCGATCAGGTCCGTCGCAGGACCTTCACCCTGGCAGGCGAATGCCAGCAGTCTGCCGTCGGGCGACAAGCGGATCTGACGCGCTTCCCTGTCGCTGAGGCGCTTGATCGCGCCACTGCCGCGCTCGACCTGGTAGAGCCTGCTGCTGGTTCCGCCCTCGATCGGTCCTTCGAAACTCTGGCCGATAAAGTAAAGCTGTCCGGCACCCTGATGACCACACAGCGAGCGGCCGCCGAAAACATGTCCGGGTGCGCCCAGAAGATCGCTGTAGAACCTGTGGACGGCTTCGAATTCCACTGACGAGCGAAAATCCCGTTGCATCGAATACCCTCACTAGGATGCGTTCAGGACCCGTCGCGCATCCATTCGCTGGAGCCACGCCGCATTGTCCAAATGGCAGCGACGGCGACCATACAGGCTCATTCCGGACTGTCTAGACACATGTGTCTGTGGCCTGATACTTGATGCGCACTGCATCTGAATCGCACGTCCGGAACGCCGCTTGATCCGGCCTTCCGTCGTGTTGGTGTTGCCGAGAGAGCGAGGAAAAGTGAGCGTTTCGACTGCCGCCAAGGCCATTTTCGACAGTGAAATCATATGGGATGCGCATTCCGGCTTCATGCCGGACCCGGCCGCGGACCTGAACAATCTGCAGATCTGGCGTGACGCCGGCATCAACTATCTGTCGATCGATGTCGGCTTCGACCTGTTGCCCTGGGAGCAGACAGTGCGGACCTTGGCGAATTTCCGCCACTGGATCCTTGCCAATCCTGAGCACTACACGCTGGTCTCCTCCGTGGCGGAAATCCGCAAGGCCAAGCTTGAAGGCAAACTGGCGATCACCTTCGATATCGAGGGCATGAACGCGCTCGACGGCCGCATCGAGATGGTGGAGTTCTATCACCATCTGGGCGTCCGCCAGATCCTGTTTGCCTACAACAGGAACAACCTCGCCGGCGGTGGCTGCCACGATGTCGAGACCAGCCTGACGGCGTTCGGCCGCCAGGTCATCGACGAGATGAACCGTCTCGGCATGTTTGTCGACGTCACCCACACCGGCTACCGCACCTCGATGGAGGTGATGGAATACTCCAACAGGCCGGTCATCTTCTCGCACTCTAACGCCAAGGCCTTGTGCGGCCATGGCCGCAACATCACCGACGAGCAGATCAAGGCCTGCGCGCGCACCGGCGGCATCGTCGCGATCGTCGGGCTCAATCGTTTCCTGGGAGAAGGACGGACGGACTCGGACAGGCTGGCTGACCACATCGAATATCTCGTCGATCTGGTTGGTCCAAATCATGTCGGCATCGGACTGGACTACGCCTTTCCGGTAGACTTCAAAGGCATTGACCGCATCATTTCCGACAACCCGCAATTCTGGCCCAAGAGCGAATATCCGGAGGGGGCGACAAGCTACTCGGCTCCAGGTCAGATGCGCGAACTGACCGAGGTTCTTCTCCGCCGTGGCCAGTCCGAGCAGACCGTGCGCGACGTCCTGGGCGGCAATTTCATGCGCCTGGCGGCTGAAATCTGGAAGTGACCGGCGGCGGAGAGGCGCATCTCCGCCTCAGCACTTGATCCAGGTCCCACCGAATGGCGGGCCAGGCCGCGCCATGTGGGCGATCACATTTCGCCCGCCCGCCTGCCAAAGTCGACGCGCCGGCGGGGTCGGAACAGATATCGAGATTTTCCGCAAGATCGTCCGTATCCAAGATTCGGACGTGCCGGCAAAATTTTCGCTAGACATGTGTGTCTATTATTAGCAGTTTTAGCCGAACGACACATTCGGCCCGGCTTGGAGAATGGCCAGCGGCCTGAAAAACAAGACTACGAAAAACAGCAGAGGGGTAGAGCATGTCCAATCTAGCCGACACTAGGGTTTCCCGCCGCAGCCTGCTTGCCGGAGCCGGCGCCTTTGGTCTCGCCTCAATGGTCAATCCACGGGTTTCCTGGTCGAGCGACGGTCCGATCCTGAAGGTGCGCTCCTATGCCGACATCCAGACGCTCGACCCCTGCTTCCGGCTGGCAGCGCCTGAAGGCGACATCACCAGCGTCATCTTCGCCGGCCTCGTCGTCACCACGCCGGGCGACAGTTGGGGCTGGCGGCCGATGGCGGCGGAAACGATCAAGCAGCTCGATCCGCTGACCGTGGCCTTCCAGCTGCGCGACAATATCGGCTTCACCGATGGCTACGGCCAGATGACGGCCGAAGACGTCAAGTTTTCGATCGAACGCATCGCCGAACCCGCCAACAAGAGCCCCTATTCCGGCGACTGGGCAACGCTCAAGGAGGTCGAGGTCAAGGACAAACTGTCTGGCCTGATCCACCTGAAGCAGGCCTTCGCACCGCTGTGGACGTCGACCTTGCCGACGCCGTCCGGCACCATCCTGTCGAAGCGTGCCATCACCGAACTCGGTGGCAAGATGGGCGTCAAGCCGGTGGCCCAGTCAGGCCCCTACATCCTGAAGGAATGGCTGCCCAAGCAGCGCACGGTGCTGGTGCGCAATCCCGACTGGAAGTACGAGCAAGGCGCCTTCGCGGAAATCCACATCCATCCGATCGAGGACGAGAAGACGGCCGAACTCGGCTACGAAGCCGGCGACCTCGACTACACCTGGACCGCGGTGTCCTCCATCTCGCGGCTGAAGCAGACGCCGCCGCCGAAGACGACAGTGGTGGAGAAGCCTTCGCTGGCCTTTGTCTGGCTCGGCATGAACCAGGATGTCGCGCCTTTCAACAATCCCAACATGCGCCGCGCGGTTCAGTACGCGGTGGATCGCAAGGCGGTGGTCGACGCTGCCTATTTCGGTGCGGCCGCCACCGCCACCGGCATCATCGCGCCCGGCCTACCCGGCCATCGTGAGAAGAACCTTTTCGATTTCGATCCGGACCGCGCCCGCGACATGATCGCCAAGGAGGGGCTGGCCGGCACGACGATCACGCTCGACATTCTCAACAAGACCGAGCGCCTGACCGCAGCCCAGGTCGTGCAGTCGAACCTGCAGGATGTCGGCCTCACCGTGGAGATCAAGCAGAACGACAGCGGCACCTTCTGGACGCTTGGCGCCAAGGAAGGCGACTACTGGAAGAAGCTGCAGATGATCGTCAGCCGCTTCTCCATGCAGCCGGATCCGAGCTGGGCGACCGCCTGGTTCACCCGCGACCAGATCGGCGTCTGGAACTGGGAGCGTTTTTCCAGCGAGGAGTTCGACAAGCTCAATGCCGAAGGCATGGTCGAGCTCGATCCGGCGAAACGCGATGTCATCTACAAGAAGCTGCAGGACCTGATGGAGGAGAACGGCAATTACGTTTTCCTGACGCATGAGGTCACCGGCATCATGAATCGAGACACGCTTGTGGCCGGCCTGAAGCCGAATGGCGAACCCGTGTTCACCGATTTCAAACCGGCATGATATCGGCGGGCAGGGCTCGTCCCCGCCAAAGACCGTCCGACAGGTACCGAAAATGATCCGCTACGCCCTCAAGCGTCTGTGGCTTGGCGCCATCATCATCAGCGTCGCCATGATGATGATGTTCGCCATGGTTTACCTCATTCCCGGCGACCCGGCCTCCGTCGCGCTGGGGCCGCGCGCAACGCCGGAGATGATGGAGGCGCTGCGCGTGCGCATGGGCCTCGACCAGCCGGTGTGGCGGCAGTTCCTGCACTTTTACGGATCGGTCCTGCGCGGCGACCTGGGCACCGAGGTGCTGTCGAACCGGCCGGTGCTGGACGTGGTGATGGAACAGCTTCCGTTCACGCTGGCGCTGGTGGTCGGCGGCATCACCTGGTCGGTGGCGCTCGGCATCCCGCTTGGCTGCATCGCGGCGGTGCGGCGCGGCGGCTTTGTCGATCAGGTGATCGGGGTGCTGTCGGTGGCGATGATCGCGGTGCCGTCCTTCGTCGTCGCCATCTATTCGCTGCTGGTGTGTGCGGTCGCCTTGCAATGGCTGCCGGCGATCGGCGCCGGCGAACCGGGCGACCTCGCCAGCCGGCTCCAGCACCTCATCTTGCCGTCGCTGGCGGTCGGGCTTGGCTGGATCGGCTACATCTCGCGCATGGTGCGCGCCTCGATGCTGGAGACGCTGGAGGCCAGCCATATCCGCACGGCGCGCGCTTTCGGCCTGACCGAAAACAGGATCGTCTACACCTACGCGCTGCGCATCGCCGTGCTGCCGACGATCACCCTGCTCGGCGTCGGCATCGGCCACATGCTGTCGTCTTCCGTTTTCGCCGAAATCGTCTTCGCCCGACCCGGCATCGGCAAGCTGGTCTATGAGGCGATTTCGGTGCGCAACTACCCGATCGTTTCCGGAGCCGTGCTGGTCACCACGGTCTTCTTCGTCCTCGTCAACGTAGCGGCCGACATCCTGGTCGGCCTATTGGATCCCCGTGTCAGATCAAGTTTCAACTGAGCTGCCATCCCGCAGCTTCCGTCCTGGCATGATATGGCGCACCGTGCGCCGCATCATGCGCGAGCCGCTGGGCGCCATCGGCCTGACGCTGGTGACGGTGGTGGTGCTGTCGGCGGTGTTTGCCAGCGCCTTGACCAGCTATGCGCCGAGCAAGATATCGCCAGCCGAACGCTTCGCTTCACCAAGCCTCCTGCATCTGCTCGGCACCGACCATCTCGGCCGTGACCTTCTGACCCGCGTGCTGTACGGCGGACGCGTCGCGCTTTTGATTGCGCTCGGCGCGACGGCGGTGTCGCTGGTTGTCGGCGTCGTGCTCGGACTGATCGCCGGCTATGGGCCGCGCTGGCTCGACAATGTGCTGCTGCTGATCTTCGACGCGGTGAAGAGCTTTCCAACCGTCATGCTGGCGCTGACGCTGGTCACCCTGTTCGGCCCCTCCCTCTACGCGGTGGTGCTGGTGGTGATGCTGGTCAACGTACCGGGTTATGCCCGCATCATCCGAACCCAGACGCTGGTGCTGAAGTCAGCCGAACATGTCATGGCGGCGCGCTCGATGGGCGCAAGTGCGGGCCGCATCCTGCGTGTCCATATCCTGCCCAACATCATCGGCCCGATCCTGATCCTGATATCGATGGACATTCCCGTGGTGGTGGCGATCGAGGCCGGAATGAGCTTCCTCGGGCTCGGCGTGCGGCCGCCGACACCGAGCTGGGGCGCGATCCTCAATGACGGCTTCGCCAACATCCGCGATTCCTACTGGATCGTGATTGCCGGCGGCCTGCCGATCGTGCTGACGACGCTCGGCTTCACCTTCTTCGGCGAGACGCTGCGCGACCTCTTCGACCCCCGGCTGAAGGGACGCTCATGACGGTTCTCGAGGTCAAGAATCTGAACGTCGCCTTCCACACCGAGAGCGGAAGGCTGGAAGCGCTGAAGCAGGTAAGTTTTTCCGTGCCGGCCAACCGCAGCGTCGGCGTGGTCGGCGAATCCGGCTGCGGGAAATCGACGCTCATCAACGCCATTCTCGGCCTGCTTGCCGACAATGGCGAAATCACATCGGGCGAGATCATCTTCGAGGGCGACCAGGACCTGGCCCGGCTCGGCCCCACGGCGATGCGTGGTCTGCGCGGCCAAAGCATCGCCACCGTCTTCCAGGATCCGATGGGCGCGCTCAACCCGGTGCTGTCGGTGGGGCGCCAGATGCGCGACATCCAGTATCGCTCGGGTCTGTCAAAGCGGGACAAGGATGCACGCTCCGTCGCCATGCTGCGCAAGGTGCGCATTCCCGATCCGGAAAGCCGGCTGACGCAGTTTCCGCATGAATTCTCGGGCGGCATGAAGCAGCGCATCGCCATCGCCATGGCGCTGATGATGGAGCCGGCGCTGCTGATCGCGGACGAACCGACCACGGCGCTCGACGCGACGCTGGAGGTGGCGACCATCGAACTGCTCAAGGATCTGCAGCGCGACATCGGCTGCTCGGTGCTGTTCATCTCGCATCATCTGGGTGTGATCGCCGAACTCTGCGACGAGATGATCGTGATGTATGCCGGCGAAGTGGTGGAGAGCGGCACGACCCGCGAGATCTTCCACGATGCGCGCCATCCCTACACGCAGAAGCTGCTGGCCTGCGACCCCGCGCGGCTGTCGCAGCGTGTTGCCCGCCTGCCGACCATCGCCGGGACCTTGCCGGACCTGCGCCGCCGGCCAAGCGGCTGCGTCTTCCAGCCACGCTGCGACCGTGCCGACGCCCAATGCCTGACGACGCCTCCCAACGCCCCTATCGGCGGATCTCATATCGCCCATTGCTGGCACGCGGACGTTTCCCCGGGGGCGATGAGCGCATGAGCGAAGACCTGCTCCGTGTCAGCGATCTGCGCGTCTCGTTCCGGGTCGGCGGCCTGTCCGCCAGGCTCGCGGGGCGGGCCACCGAAATCGAAGCGGTCTCCGGCGTCAGCTTCACCCTTCAACGAGGCAGCACCTTCGCGCTGGTCGGCGAATCCGGCTCGGGCAAAACGACGCTGGCGCGCACGCTCAACGGTCTGCAGCCCGTGAGAGCGGGCACGATCCTGTTTGAAGGGCAGGAACTGCAAGGCCTGTCCAACGCCGCCCTGAAGCCGGTGCGGCGGCGCATGCCGATGATGTTCCAGGATCCGGTCGGATCGCTGTCGCCGCGGCTCAGCGTGCGGTCGCTGCTGTCGGAGCCTTTCGTCATTCACGGCTTGTCGGATCGCGATCTGAACGCTGAAGTCACACGGCTTCTTGCACTGGTCGGGCTGCCGCGTGATTTCGCCGACCGTTACCCGCACCAGCTTTCCGGCGGCCAGGCGCGCCGCGTCGGCGTGGCGCGGGCGATCGCGCTGGACCCCGTGCTGGTCGTCGCCGACGAGCCGACCGCTGGCCTCGACGTCTCCGTGCAGGGAGAGGTGCTGAACCTGCTCAACGATTTGCGCGACCGCATGGGCCTGTCGATGCTGATCATCACCCACAATCTGCATGTCGTGCGCCAGATCGCCGATCGCATGGCGGTGATGTATCTCGGACGCTTCGTCGAGCAGGGCGAAACCGAGGCGATCTTCCGCGCCCCGCACCATCCCTATACGGCAGCGCTTCTGTCCGCCAATCCCGAGCCGGACCCAGATCGGGTTCATCAGCGCATCACGCTGCCGGCTGACGTTCCGTCCTTGCTGGCGCGCCCTTCAGGTTGCGAATTTCACACACGTTGCCCGCAGGCCCAGGGCCGTTGCGCGGTGGATGTCCCTGCCCCGGTCGCGGTCGGCGACAGCCGCCTGACCTGCCATTTCCCGTTGAACACATAAGGATCGTCACCGGCGCAAGTGTCGGCCGGGGCGTTGAGAGGAGCCGCCATGCAAGATATCCGCGTCGTCACCGATTTCCCGCGAAAAATCCGCGAGATCGAGAACCTGTGGATTCCGATGCCTGACGGCATCAAGCTGGCGGCGCGTGTCTGGCTGCCGGAAGACGCGGAGGCCGATCCGGTGCCGGCGATCCTCGAATATTTGCCCTATCGCAAGCGTGACGGAACGGTGGAGCGCGATGCGCTGACGCATCCCTATTTCGCCGGTCACGGCTATGCCGGCGTGAGGGTCGACATGCGCGGTTCGGGCGACAGCGAGGGGCTGTGCAAGGGCGAATATCTGAAGCAGGAGCAGGATGACTGCCTGGCGGTGATCGAATGGTTGGCCCGGCAATCCTGGTGCTCGGGAAGCGTCGGCATGATCGGCATCAGCTGGGGCGGTTTCAACGGGCTGCAGGTCGCTGCCCGCCGGCCGCCGGCGCTGAAAGCCGTCGTCTCGCTGTGCTCGACCGACGACCGCTACAACGACGACGTGCACTATCTCGGCGGTGCCATGATGTGCGACAATCTGATGTGGGGAACCACCGCCTGGGCGATCGCCATGACGCCGCCGGACCCGCTCATTGTCGGCGACCGCTGGCGTGATCTTTGGGAGCAACGGCTGAACGGCAATGGCATCTGGATGCAGGACTGGTTCGAACACCAGCGCCGCGACGATTTCTACAAGCACGGTTCGATCTGCGAGGATTATTCCGATGTCGAAATCCCGGTCTATGCCGTGGGCGGCTGGGCCGACGGCTATCCCAATCCGATCTTCCGGATGCTGGAAAAGCTCAGCGGTCCCCGCAAAGGGCTGATCGGACCCTGGGGCCACAAATATCCCCATTTCGCCATGCCCGGGCCGCGCATCGGCTTCCTGCAGGAGTGCCTGCGCTGGTGGGATCAGTATCTCAAGGGCATCGACACCGGCATCGCCGACGAGCCGATGCTGCGCGCCTGGATTCAGGATCCCGCACGGCCGGCGGCGATCTATGACGAGCGGCCCGGCCGCTGGGTGGCGGAGCCGTCGTGGCCGGGACCCGGCGTCGGCGAAAAGGTGTTGAACCTTGCGCCGCATGCGCTGAGCGAGGCCAGGGGCGAAGATGCGATCCTCGAGATTTCGTCGCCACAGACGGCCGGCCTGTCTTCCGGCGCCTGGTGCGGCTATGGCGTGATGCCGACCTTGCCGGTCGACCAGCGCATGGAAGAAGGCAATGCCCTGGTCTTCGAAACCGCGCCGTTGACCGAAGCGGTCGAGATCCTCGGTTTCCCCGAATTCGAGGTCAGGCTCTCCTCCGACAAGCCCGTCGCACTTCTGTCCACCACCCTGTCGCAAGTGTTCCCCGAAGGTGCTGCCTCGCGCGTCAGCTACGGCATCCTCAACCTGAGCCATCGCAACGATGATCTGGACATCGAGCCGATGGTGCCGGGCCAGGCGGAAACGGTGCGCGTCAAGCTGCGCTGCTGCGGGCAGCGCTTTGAGGTTGGCGAGCGTATCCGGCTGGCACTGGCGACGTCGCACTGGCCGATCGTCTTCCCGACCGCAGAGCAAGCGACGTTGTCGATCCATTGCGGCGACAGCCGGCTGATCCTGCCAGTACGCCAGCCGCAGCCGCTGGACGACACGCTGGGGACCTTCCTGGGCGCGGAAAGCGCCACGCCGATGGAGCAAGAGGTGTTGGCCAAGGGCGACGGCTTCCAGCGCTCGGTGTCGACGGACCAGGTCACTGGCGAAACCGTCTATCAAGTGGTCAATGATGGCGGCACGGTGCTGCATCCGCATACCGGAATGGTCCTTTCGGCGAGGCATGTCGACCGGTTCACCATCCACCCGGACGATCCGAATTCGGCGGTTGGTACCTGCACCTGGGACAAGTCCTATGGCCGCGGCGACTGGCAGGCGCGGCTTTCGGTAAAGGCGACGGTGCGCGCGCTGCGCGATGTCTGGCGGATCGAGACCCACATCACGGCCCATGATGGCGATGAGGTGGTCGTCGACCGTGCCGAGGTCAGGGAGTATCCGCGCGACCTCAACTGAGAGCGGCAGCGGGGCTGGCGATCAAAGCCCGCGATGGCGAACAAATCATTCTCGCGGGCAATATCGCTCTTGAAGGCGCGGCGCTGCATTCCTAACTGTCTCGTGCGGGCCGGGCCCCTCTGACTGTCGCTTTTGGCGATTGTGATGTCGGACCGCTTTAACGGGCCCGTTTCCATTCTTTCGGTCAAGCGGGCTCATTCCTTTCGGTTTGGAGCCCCGTATGACATCTTCTCTCCTCGGTATGACTTGCCCCTCCTGCCGCGTCGCTCTCGTGATGAGCGAACGCCAGGGTATCGAAATCGACTACTGTCCGCAGTGCCGCGGCGTCTGGCTTGATCGAGGCGAACTCGACAAGATCATCGAGCGTTCCGGCAGGGAAGCGGCGCCCGCGCCACAGCCACAACCGGCGGCATTCTCCCCGCACCATGGCCAGGGTCGCGATGACGATTATTCTCGCTCGCAGGGCCACCGCTATCCGAAGCGGAAGAAATCGTTCTTCGAAGAGTTGTTCGATTGACCGCATAACGCCCGGTACCCGTGCCGGCGTTTGCTGAAAATTCCCGAAAACCACATCGATAAAGGTCATCCCCGATGATGTCTCGCACCAGCCTATTTGCCGCCCTCTTTGCCGGACTGTTCCTGGCATTCTCGATGGTCGCGATGGATCATGCCGAGGCTCGTCGCGGCGGCAGTTTCGGCAGTCGCGGCATGCGTACGTTCCAATCGGCACCGCCGACCAGAACAGCGCCAGCGCCGACCGCCCCGGTCGAGCGTTCGATGACGCCCAACACCGGTGTGAACACCGCGGCCCGGCAGCCGCAGGCCGGCCTGCAGAGGCCCGGATTCATGAGTGGCTTCGGTGGAACAATGATGCGCGGCCTGCTGCTCGGCGGCCTGATCGGCCTGCTTGTGGGCCAGGGCTTCGGCGGCCTGGCCGGCATGTTCGGCTTCGTGCTTCAGGCGCTGCTCATCGGTGGCGCAATCATGCTGGCTATCAGGTTCTTCCGGTCGCAATCTGCGCGAGGCCCTGCGCCTGCGCTCGCCGGTGCCGGCAATGCCCAGGCTTCGCGATTTGAGAACCGCTCAACGGCACAGCAGCAGACTGCAGGCTCCTTCACAATTCCCGGCTTTGGCGGCGGTTCAAGCGGAGGCTCTCCGGCCGCCGCCTCTGAGGAGATCACGCTGGCTCAGACCGACCTGGACGCATTCCAGCAGCTGTTGACTGATGTCCAGGAGGCATTCGGACGCGAAGACCATGCCGCTATGCGCCGGGCGACGACGCCCGAAATGGTGTCCTACCTGTCCGAAGAGCTGGCCGATAATGCCCAGAAAGGCCTCAGGAACGAGGTTACGGACATCACCTTGCTGCAGGCCGACGTCGCGGAAAGCTGGCGCGAAGATGACCGCGACTACGCCACGGCCGCATTGCGCTACGAGTCTCGTGACGTGACGCGCGAACGGACCAGCGGCAAGGTCGTCGCAGGCGGCGAGGATCATCCGACAGAGACGACAGAGTTGTGGACATTCGTGCGTGAGAATGGCTCGAACTGGAAGCTGTCGGCAATACAACAGGCTTGAGCCCGGCCGATTTTGCCCGAGGCTTCGATGCGGATGTGGTTGCGGTCGTTCAGCGCACGATCTTGACGCACATCGGCGTGCCGATCTCGATGGCGCGCCCGGTGTCGGTCAGCATGCCGCTATCGGCGTCGCGGGCAAAGATCGAGATGCGGTCGGCATTCTGGTTGGCCGAGAACAGATGGCCGCCTGACGGCGTCAGCGCCAGGTTGCGCGGCGTCGCACCCCCGCAAGGGACATAGCCGACAAGGCTCAGCGCGCCGGTGTTCTGGTCGACCGCCATGACGACGACGCTGTCGTGGCCACGGTTGGAGCCGTAGACAAAACGGCCATCCGGCGCGATCTGGATATCGGCGCAGTGGTTGCTGTCGCGCGCCTCGGCTGGCACCGCCGGCTTGGTGTCGATGAGAGTGAGCTTGCCGGAGGATTCGTCCAGCGCCATCGACACGATGGTCGAATCCAGTTCGTTCATGACGAAGACAAAGCGGCCGTTCGGATGCAAAGCGAGATGGCGTGGGCCGGCGCCGGGCGGCAAAGCGGATTCGGCGAGCTTGACCAGATTGCCACCGCGCTCGATTCGGTAGGACACCAGCCGGTCGATGCCGAGGTCAGCGACGATAGCCGTTCCCCCGGTGATGGTTTCGGTGACGCTGTGGGCATGCGAGCGCCCCTGACGCGCCGCATTCGGGCCGCTGCCCTTATGCGAAACGCTGGCCAGTGGCGCTGACAACGCACCATTCTCCTCGAAGCCATAGACCGCCACAGCGCGATCCGGGCCACCCTCACCCATGCCGTAGTTCGCAACCAGCAGCTTCGTCGCATCGCGAGTGATGGTGTTGTGGGCGGTGATGCTGCCGAGCGAAGGCTGCTTGTTCAGGTAAGTGAGCGCACCCGAGGCACGATCGAAGCTGTAGGCTGAGACGGTGCCCTCACGCCAGGTGAACACTTCCGAATTGGCGTAGATATGCGAGCCGTCCGGCGTCACCGACAGGAAGGTCGGGTTGTCGACGTCATTGGTCTCGGCCAGTTTTCGTGTTTCCAGCGTCGTCCCGTCAAAGCTGTAGACGCCGAGACCGACGCCCCGTGCGCCCTGAAAATACGGCGCTTCCCGGTTCAGGCTGCCGACAAAGACCTGACAATCCTTGCGCATGATTTCCTCCCTGCCCGCCAGCGCTTCGGCGCGCGGGAGCAGCCAAAATTTCGCCTGTTCACGCTTGCAACGCAACCCCATATGTGAAAATACTATTTACAAAAGAAGATTGATGGGAGGAAACGTCTTGCATTTCGACGCTTTGATGCGTTTTCCGACAGCTGTGACGTGCTCAACGCAGAGCTGGCGGAGCCAGCCATGAACGATTTTGCGCCCACCGTCGGCGTCGCCTCGACGCACCCAAAAAACATGCCCGAAGAACACGCCGCGCTGCCGGTGTGGAACGCCGAAAACTGGTTCTACGAGGACTGGCCGGTCGGCCAGAAAATCCGTTCATTGCGGCGCACGATGGCCGAGGGCGACAGCCACCTTTTCAACACGCTGGTGCTCGATATCCACCCTTACGTGCAGGATCAGATGTTTGCCGAGAGCGAAGGCATTTTCGGCAAGCGGCTGATTGCCGGCGCCTTCGTCTTCTCGGCTGGGCTGGGGCTGGTCGCCACCAATTGCGTTAACGCCTTTTCCTATGGCTACGACAAGCTCCGCTTCATAAAACCTGTCTTCATTGGCGACACGATCTATTCGATCCGCTCCAACCTCGACAAAAAGCCCCGCTACAAGGAGATGGGGCTGATCCGCGCCAGCTATGAGGTGTTCAAGGGCGAAGGCGAGCTCGTTCTCTATTGCGAGCACCTGCAGACGGTGAAGTACCGCAACCCGGCCGACTTCGTCGGCAAGACGGAGAAATAGCATGCCGGCAGCAGCCGAATTGCCGCTCGCCGGTCTCCTCGTCGTCGACATGAGCCAGTTCCTGTCCGGGCCCTATTGCTCGCTCAGGCTGCTCGATCTCGGCGCCCGCGTCATCAAGATCGAACGTCCTGATGGCGGCGACCTGTCGCGTCGGCTCTATCTCAGCGACACCGAGATCGGCGGCGATTCCACCATCTTCCATGCGATCAACCGGGCCAAGGAAAGCCTCGCCATAGACCTCAAGAACGAGGCGGATCTCAAGGTGCTGCGCGGCCTGCTGGCCAAGGCCGACGTGCTGATCCAGAATTTCCGGCCGGGCGTCATCGAACGGCTCGGCTTGGACTACAAGGCCGTCCGCAAGATCAACCCACGGCTGGTCTATGCCTCGATCAGCGGCTATGGCGAGGATGGTCCGTGGGTCAAACGTCCGGGCCAGGACCTGCTGGCACAGTCGCGCTCAGGCGTGATGTGGCTGAACGGCGATGAGGGCCAGGGGCCGGTGCCGTTCGGCCTTGCCATCGGCGACATGCTGGCGGGTGCCGCCTGCGCGCAAGGCATACTGGCCGCACTGGTGCGGCGTGGCATCACCGGTCAGGGCAGCCATATCGAAACCAGCCTGCTGGAAGCGCTGGTCGATTTCCAATTCGAGGTGCTGACCACGCATCTCAATGACGGCCGCCGCCTGCCCAAGCGCTCGAGCTTCCGCAGCGCGCATGCCTATCTGTCGGCGCCTTACGGTGTCTACCCGGCCAAGGATGGTTATCTCGCCATCGCCATGACGCCGATCCCCAAACTGGCCGATCTGCTGTCACTCGGCGAACTCGCACCCTATCGCGACAAGCCTGCGTCGTGGTTCACCGCGCGCGACGACATCAAGGCGATCATCGCACAAAGGATCGCCACCAAGACCATCGACGAATGGCTTGCCATCCTGGAGCCCGCCGACATCTGGTGCGCCAAGGTGCTAACCTGGCCGGAAATGCTGGCGAGCGAAGGGTTCCAGTCACTCGACATGCTGCAGACGGTGACGCGCGAGGATGACGTGTCGATCCTCACCACCAGTTCGCCGCTCAGGGTCGATGGTATCAGAGCCAAGGTCGATCGGGCAGCACCGCGCATCGGCGAGCACAGTGCAGCGATCCGCGAGGAGTTCGGCCTGTGAGCCTGCCCACGCTCAAGGGCATGGCCTGGAGCCATCCGCGCGGCTACGATCCGATGGTCGCCTGCTCGTCTCTCTGGGAGCAGAAGACCGGCATTGCCGTCGAATGGGACAAGCGCTCGCTGCAGGATTTCGAATCCTTCCCGGTCGAAGAGCTGGCGCGCGCCTATGACCTCATCGTCATCGACCACCCGCATGTCGGCCAGATCACGGCGGAGCGCTGCATCGCGCCGCTGGATGTCGCCGGCCGCGAGGCGGAGCGTGCCGCACTTGCCTCGGGCAGCGTCGGCCAATCCTATCCGAGCTACAACTGGCAGGGACGGCAATGGGCGTTCCCGATCGATGCGGCGACACAAGTCCAGGCATGGCGGCCGGATGCGCTCGATGCACCACCCGCGCGGTGGAGCGAGGTGCTCGACCTCGCCCGGCAGGGCCGCGTGCTGTTGCCACTGCGGCCGCCGCATGTGCTGATGGTGTTCTACACGCTTGCCGGCAATCTCGGCCATCCCTGTGGCACCGATCCATCCCACGATCTCATCGATATCGAGGCTGGTAGCCAAGTTGTCGAGACGATGCGCGAGATTGCGGCGCTGGTCGAACCGGCGTGTTTCGAGATGGATCCGATCGCCGTTTCGGAGCGCATGGCAGAGGCTGATTCCCGGATCGTCTGCGCGCCGCTCATCTATGGTTATGTCTCCTATGCGATGGCCGGGTTTCGGTCGAACCGCCTGGCCTTTGCCGACATTCCGGTGATCGGTTCCGGCGGCCCGATCGGTTCGGCGCTCGGCGGCACCGGCATAGCTGTTTCAGCGTTTTCCAAAGCCAGGGATGCGGCGATCGATTTCGCCTACTGGGTCGCCAGCGGCGACGTACAGCGCGGCGCCTATGCCGCTGCCGGTGGCCAGCCCGGCCATGCCGCCGCCTGGGAGGACCAGGCCGTCAATGCGGCGGCCGGCAATTTCTATCGGGATACGCGCGCGACTCTGGAGGGCGCATGGGTGCGGCCGCGCCATGACGGCTACATGGCGTTCCAGCAGGCGGCGTCCGACCGCATCCTTTCCGGCATGACCTCCCGGCACAAAGCCGCCGTGGTTGTTGCCGATCTCAATCGCCTGTTTCGGGAAAGTTCCCCTGCGCCCGGCGCTGCCTGCAAGGCGTGAGCGAACCCGGCTAGTCAAGCCGCCACAGCTTGCGGGCATTCCCGGCCAACAGCCTGTCACGTTCCGCAATGCTGCAGCCCGAAACCAGCGCATGGGTCGCCGCCACCCAGGTCGACAGGCCGCCGCCAAGCGTGCAGACCGGCCAGTCGCTGCCCCAGACAAGGCGGTCCCAGCCGAACGCACCGATTGTGTGCTCGACATAGGGCCGCAGCGTCTCGGCCGTCCAGCTGCCGGCATCGGCATAGGCGACGACACCGGAAATCTTGGCCACCACATTCGGGCGGCGGGCGATCTCGCTCATGTGTTCGCGCCACGGATGCTCGGCGCCACCCTTGATGTCGGGGACGCCGCAATGGTCGAGGACGAACTGCACATCGGGCGCCAGATCGGCCAGCGCAATTGCCTTTGGAATCTGGTGCGGCAGCACGACGAGATCGAAGGTCAGGTCGGTGCCGCCAAGCCGCTTGATGTTGTCGCGAAACAGTGCGCCTTCCGAAAGCTCGTCGGGCACGACATGGAGGACGCGGCGAAAGCCTTTGACGAATGGGTTTGCTCGCTGCCTTTCGAGATAGGCCGGAAAGTCGGCCTCTTCCGGCCGGCAGGATGCGATCACCCCGGCCAGCATGCTGCCAGGCTGCCGTGACAGTCCTTCGACACGAGCGGTCTCGGCCTCGATGTCTGCCGGATCGACATCGACTTCCATATGCAGCACGCGCTCGACGCCGACACGCTGCGCCTCCACGGCGTAGTCCTCATAGGAGAAATCACGGTTGAGCGACGGCACGCCGGCGAGCCAGGGGTAGCGCAGGGCCGAGCGATCGATGAGATGCAGATGGGTGTCGATGATCATGGCTGGCTTCCTCCTCCGGGCTTTTCAAATCATCTCACGGAGGAATTCTTCATTCAAATAAGAATTTATGCCGATGAGCCGACTGCAGAGCCGGCGAGGTGCGACAGCTTCTCAGCCGTGACCAGCAGCAGTTCGATCGTCCTTGTGATGTCGGGCGCGGAAGGCGCGTTGACGACGGTGATATAGGGAATCGACAGCGCGGCGATCGCCTTGCCGTCGGAACTGCGCACCGGGGCGGAGAGGTTGAAGACGCCGGCGGTCTGCATCGAAGCCATCATCTCGTAGCCGCGGTCGCGGATCTGATCGAGACGGGTGAAGAACTCGGCCGATTGCGCCGTCTTGTCGGTGCTGCGGACGTGTTCCGATATCATCATCTGCCGCTCTTCCGGCGAGCGGAAGGCGAGCAGAACATGCCCCGAACCGGTGTCGAACAGGCTGATGTGCGAGCCGACCCGGATCGATATGCCCCAATAGTTCGGTGCCTCCTGCTGACCGATGACAACGGCAGAACCACGATCAAACACAACGAGTTGGTTGGCCTGTTGCGAGGTCTCGGCCAGTTCGCGCATCAGCGGCGTGGCGTAGGAAACCAGCCGCCGCACCGGCGCATGCAACTGCGCCAGGCCGAACAGCTTGAGCGTCAGCGAATAGCGGTCGCCGTCGAGCCTTGTGACGTAGCCGCGCCGCACCAGCCGGTCGAGCATGCGGTAGAATTCGTTGGGGCTGCGGTCGAGTTTCTTGGCAATTTCGGCCTGCGTCAGACCACCGTCAACGCCCGCCAGCAGTTCAAGGATGTCGAGCCCCTTGTCGAGCGCCGGCGCGCGATAGCGCTCGTCTTCGCTGTCGTCCATGGCTCATCCCTCCAGTGAATTTCAGCCTTCATATACGCAGGAACACGCCTGGCGGAAACAAATTTCGCCTTGACGTATCCGTGAATGTTTTGTTTGTATATGAATGTAGCACTTCTTGTCATCAGACGAGTTGCGGTCGCCGCTGAGGCGCACCAAGGGAGGATACCAATGAACAGACTGCTTTCCGGCGTGTGCGCCGGTGCATTGTTGCTTGCGTCAGGCGCAGGCGCTGCCCTTGCCGGCGACCTGCCCGGCAAGTTCGAAGGCGTGACCGTCGACGTGAAGCTGATCGGCGGCCAGCAATATGAAAAACTCTACGAGCGCATTCCCGAATGGGAAAAGGCGACCGGCGCCAAGGTCAACATCCTGACCAAGAAGAACGGCTTCGACATCGACAAGGAGCTGAAGTCCGACATCGCCTCGGGCAGCACCAACTGGTGCGTCGGCTGGAACCATTCGTCGTTCGCGCCGCAATATACGGGCCTCTACACCGATCTCAGCAAATTGCTGCCCAAGGCAGAGATCGACGCCTTTGTGCCGTCGACCATCAAGTCGGCAACGATCGACGGCAAGCTGGAGATGCTGCCGCGCGCCCAGTTCGACGTTTCGGCGCTCTACTACCAGAAGAGCCTGTACGAGAACGCCGACAACAAGACCAAGTTCAAGGCGAAATACGGCTATGACCTGGTGCCGCCGGACACCTGGAAGGAAGTCACCGACCAGGCCGAGTTCTTCGCCAACCCGCCCAATTTCTACGGCACGCAATTCGCCGGCAAGGAAGAGGCGATCAACGGCCGCTTCTACGAGATGGTCGTCGCCGAAGGCGGCGAGTACCTCGACAAGGACGGCAAGCCGGTCTTCAATTCCGAGGCTGGCATCCGGGCGCTTGACTGGTTCGTCAACCTCTACAAGGCCAAGGCCGTGCCGGCCGGCACCACCAACTACCTCTGGGACGATCTCGGCCAGGGCTTTGCTTCGGGTACCGTCGCCATCAATCTCGACTGGCCGGGCTGGGCAGGCTTCTTCAACGATCCGAAGTCGTCGAAGGTCGCAGGCAATGTCGGCGTCAAGGTCGCGCCGAAGGGCTCGTCCGGCAAGCGCACCGGCTGGTCCGGTTTCCATGGCTTCTCGGTGACCGAGAACTGCCCCAACAAGGAGGCCGCGGCTTCCCTGGTGTGGTGGCTGACCAACGAAGACAGCCAGAAGCTCGAGGCCGCCGCAGGTCCGCTGCCAACCCGCACCGCGGTCTGGGACTGGGACCTGAAGCAGGCCGAAAACGATCCCTACAAGAAGGAGGTTCTTACCGCCTTCCAGGAAGAGGCCAAGCACGCCTTTGCCGTGCCGCAGACGCCTGAATGGATCGAGATATCGAACGCCGTCTATCCCGAATTGCAGGCGGCGATCCTCGGCGACAAGACGTCGAAGCAGGCACTGGATGAAGCAGCCGCCAAGGCGACGCAAATCCTCCAGGACGCCGGCAAGCTCTAGCAACGGCTCTCAAGGAGCTGCCTCCCCCATCAGCAATGGGGGAGGCGATCGCGTTTCGCGGGATGCCAGCGGTTTACGCTAATCCTTCGCCCCCGGCCCAAGCACCGCCATCCAAATGCAAACACCTCAAGGATTCTGATGAAGGGCTTCAAGCCATCCGCGCCATTCCTGCTGCTGCTTCCGGCCATGATCGTGCTGGCAGCGGTTGTCGTTGTGCCGTTGCTGTTGTCCCTTTACTCCAGCTTCACGCCTTTCCGCCTGACCAAGCCCGAGACATTCTACGTCTTCATCGGCATCCGGAACTATCTTTCGATCCTGTCCAACACCGATTTCTGGTGGGCCTTCGGCCGCACGGTGCTGCTGCTGACCATTGCCCTCAATCTCGAAATGCTGCTTGGCCTTGGCCTCGCCATGCTGGTCGAGAAGGCGACGCGCGGCCAGCGCATCCTGCGCACGCTGATGATGTTTCCGATGATGTTCTCGCCGATCCTGGTCGGCTTCCAATTCAAGTTCATGTTCAACGACAATATCGGCCTGGTGAACAATGCGCTGCAATCACTCGGCATCACCAGGGATGCCATACCGTGGCTGATCGAGGGCCATCTTGCCTTCATCGCCATTTCGATCGCCGAGATCTGGTCGTCGACCGCGATCTTCGCCATCCTGATCCTCGCCGGTCTGCTCGCCATGCCCAAGGAGCCGATCGAGGCGGCGCGCGTCGACGGCTGCACGCCGTGGCAAACGTTCCGCTATGTGACGTGGCCGTTCGTCATGCCCTTCGCCTACATCGCCATGACCATCCGTTCGCTCGACGTGGCGCGCGCCTATGACATCGTCAAGATCATGACCGATGGCGGACCGGCGGGCCGCACCGAACTGCTTTGGACCCTGGTAGCGCGCACCGCCTACAGCGACGGGCGCATGGGCATGGCCAACGCCATGGCCTATTTCTCGATCCTGCTGTCGATCGCCTTCACGGTCTACTTCTTCAACAAGCTCGCCGCGGCGCGCACGCAGATCGGCGCGGAGTGGTGAAGATGGACGAGAATTCTTCCGCCCGCCTGAAGCGCCGGCTGTTGGGCGTCGTCTATCGCATCGGCCTGTTCCTGGCGATGCTGACGATCTGCCTGCCGGGTCTGTGGATCGTCATCTCGTCGCTGCGGCCGACGGTCGAGATCATGGCCAAGCCGCCGGTGTGGATCCCGCAGGAGATTTCGTTCGACGCCTATGTCGCGATGTTCAGCGGTATCGGCAAGGGCGGCATCCCGGTGATCGAATACTTCCGCAACTCGCTGATCATCTCGGTGACCTCGACGGTCATTGCGGTGGCCATCGGCATGGCCGGCGGCTATGCCTTCGCGCGCTACCGCTTCCGCGGCAAGTCGAGCGTGTTCCTTGGCCTGATGCTGACGCGCACGGTGCCCGGCATTGCGCTCTCGCTGCCGCTGTTCTTCCTCTATGTGCGGCTCGGCATCATCGACACGCATTTCGGACTGATCCTTGCCTATGTCGCGCTCAACGTGCCGTTCACGATCTGGCTGATCGACGGCTTCTTCCGCCAGGTGCCCAAGGACCTCGCGGAAGCGGCGCAGATCGACGGCTGCACGCGCTGGCAGGCGTTCTGGCAGGTCGAGTTCCCGCTTGCCGGGCCGGGCATCGCTTCCGCAGCGATCTTTGCCTTCCTGACCTGCTGGAACGAATTCGCGCTGGCCTCGCAACTGACCCGCTCGGTGAGCGCCAAGACGCTGCCGGTCGGCCTGCTCGACTACACCGCCGAGTTCACCATCGACTGGCGCGGCATGTGCGCGCTCGCCGTGGTGATGATCATTCCGGCGCTCACCCTCACCTACATCGTCCAGAAACACCTTGTCGGCGGCCTGACCTCCGGCGCGGTGAAAGGCTGATCCAATGGCAACCGTTACCCTCACCAAGCTGACCAAGCGCTACGGCACTGTCGGGATCGTACACGGCATCGATCTCGACATTGCTGACCGCGAGTTCATTGCGCTGGTCGGCCCATCCGGCTGCGGCAAGTCGACGACGCTGCGCATGATCGCCGGGCTGGAAGAGATCAGCGCCGGCTCGATCGAGATCGGCGGGCGCGTCGTCAACGACCTGCCGCCACGCTCGCGCAACATCTCGATGGTGTTCCAGTCCTACGCACTCTACCCACACATGACGGTGCGCGAGAATCTCGGCTTCTCCCTGAAGATCGCGGGTGCTGCCAAGGAAGACATGGAGCGCCGTGTTGCCGAGGCCTCGGCCATCCTCGGCCTCGACACGCTGCTCGACCGTCGTCCGTCGCAACTGTCGGGCGGCCAGCGCCAGCGCGTCGCCATGGGCCGCGCCATCGTGCGCGACCCGGACGTGTTCCTGTTCGACGAGCCGCTTTCCAACCTCGACGCCAAATTGCGCACGCAGATGCGCACCGAGATCAAGAAGCTGCATGCCAAGGTTCAGTCGACGGTGATCTACGTCACCCATGACCAAGTCGAAGCGATGACGCTTGCCGACCGCATCGTCATCATGCGCGACGGCCATATCGAACAGGTCGGCACGCCCGACGAGGTTTTTCGGCGGCCGGCGACGCGCTTCGTTGCCGGCTTCATCGGCTCGCCGCCGATGAACCTGCACGAGGCGACGATCGATGACGGCCAGATGGTTTTCGCCAGCGGCGAAAGACTGCCGCTGCCCGGCCAGTTCAAGGCCAATGTCGCCACCGGCGACAAAGTCGTGTTCGGGCTGAGGCCGGACGACATCTATCCGACCGGCCATGGCATCAGCTCCGGGGGTGCTGCGGATGTCCATCAGATCGAACTGCCGATCACGGTCACCGAGCCGCTCGGCAACGAGACGCTGGTATTCGTCGAATTCAACGGCACGGATTGGGTGACGCGCATGCTGAATCCGAGGCCATTGAGGCCGGGCGAGCGAGTCGCCATGAGCCTCGACATGTCGCAGGCGCATCTGTTCGCCACTGAGACCGGAAAGACATTGCGGAGCTGATCGGCATGACCAGAATCGAGAAAGTCGAGCTGCGGATGGTGGACCTTGTGCCCAAGGTCAAGCGCACCGACGCGATCCAGAGCTTCGTCAGCCAGGAAACGCCGATCGTCACCATCACCGATTCCGACGGCGCGGTCGGCACCGGTTACAGCTACACGATCGGCACCGGCGGTTCGTCGGTGATGCGGCTTCTCTCGGATCATCTGGTGCCGCGGCTGATCGGCCGCGACCCCGACATGATCGAGGCGATCTGGCACGATCTCGAATTCGCCACCCATGCCACGACGATCGGCGCGATCACGGCCATCGCGATCGCCGCGATCGATACCGCACTTTGGGACCTGCGGGCGAAGAAGCAGGGTCTGCCATTGTGGAAACTCGCTGGCGGCGCCAAGGACCGCTGCCCGCTCTACACGACCGAAGGCGGGTGGCTGCACATCGAGACGCAGGCGCTGGTCGACGACGCGCTGGCCGCCAAGGCCAAGGGCTTTCGCGGCTCGAAAGTGAAGATCGGCAGGCCACACGGCTCGGAAGACCTTGCCCGCCTGTCGGCGGTGCGCAAGGCGGTCGGCGATGGCTACGAGATCATGACCGACGCCAACCAGGGATTTTCGGTCGACGAGGCGATCCGGCGCGCCGCAAGGCTGCGCGAGCTCGACCTCGCCTGGATCGAGGAGCCGCTGCCGGCCGACGACATTGACGGTCATGTGCGATTGTCGAACTCGACGCCGACGCCGATTGCCATCGGCGAGTCGCTCTACTCCATCCGCCATTTCCGCGAATATATGCAGAAAGGCGCCTGCTCGATCGTGCAGGTCGATGTCGGCCGCATCGGCGGCATCACGCCCTGGCTCAAGATTGCGCATGCGGCCGAGGCCTTCGACATTCCGGTCTGCCCGCATTTCCTGATGGAACTGCATGTCAGCCTGACCTGCGCTGTTCAGAACGGCCGATATGTCGAGTACATTCCGCAACTCGACCAGTTGACCGGCAAGCATATGCGCATCGAGGATGGCCAGGCGCTGGCGCCAGACGAACCGGGCATCGGCATCGACTGGGACTGGGACGCGGTCAAGGCCATGAGCATCGCCGAATTCACCACGGCGATCACCAGATAGGAGACTGATATGCAGCGGATGGGGATGGTTCTGGGGTTGAAGCCGGAAAAGGTCGAGGAGTATGTGCGCCTGCATGCCGCCGTCTGGCCTGACGTGCTGACCATGATCTCGGCCTGCAACATCAAGAACTATTCCATCTACCTGAAGCGACCGGAGAACCTGCTGTTCAGCACCTTCGAATACCACGGCAGCGACTACGTGGCAGATATGGCCAAGATGGCGGCCGACCCGAAGACGCAGGAATGGTGGGCTGTCTGCATGCCGTGCCAGGAGCCGTTGGCGACGCGCAAAGAAGGCGAATGGTGGGCTGAGATGGACGAGGTCTTCCATCATGACTGAAGGCGGTTTCGACCCTGCCTTGCTCGTCCAGTCCTGGCCCCTACCCTCGAAGCCCCGACCGATCGTCACCTTCGGCGCGGGATCGATTGTCGGCGACGCGCATTTCCCGGCCTACCGGAAGGCGGGCTTTCCGGTCGCCGGCCTCTACGATCCGGATCATGCTCGGGCTGAAAAACTGGCCAACCAATGGGGTGTGACAGCCTTTCGCTCAGTTGAGGAAGCGACTGACGTCGAGGGTGCGATCTTCGACCTCGCGACGCCGCCGTCGCGCCATGCCGATGTGCTGAAGGCACTGCCGGACAGCGCGGTGGCGCTGATCCAGAAACCGATGGGCAGCAACCTTGCCGAGGCGACCACGATCCTCGAGATCTGCCGTGCCAGGAAGCTGCACGCGGCGGTCAACTTCCAGTTGCGCTTCGCGCCGATGATGCTGGCGCTCAAGGACGCGATCGCCAAGGGCTGGCTCGGCGAGATCGTCGACTTCGACGCCTGGCTGGCGCTGGCGACGCCGTGGGAGCTGTGGGAGTTCCTGCTCAAGGCGCCACGCGTCGAGATCGCCATGCATTCGATCCACTATCTCGACCTGATCCGGCAGTTGCTCGGCGACCCCAAGGGCGTGCACGCCAAGACGCTCGGCCACCCCAGCCACGCGGTGGCGCAGACGCGCACCAGCGCCATTCTCGACTATGGCGACACCGTGCGCTGCGCACTGTCGATCAATCACGACCACAAGTTCGGCCGCCGGCATCAGGCCTGCGAGTTCCGCATCTGCGGCACCGAGGGCGCCGCCTATCTCAAGCTGGGTCTCAATCTCGACTATCCCACAGGCGAACCGGATATTCTGGAGATCCATCCGAAAGGCGGGACGGACTGGATCGCGGTGCCCTTGGCCGGCGAGTGGTTTCCCGACGCCTTCGTCGGCCGCATGGCCAATGTCCAGCGGTTTGCAGCCGGAGAAGATGCTACGCTGATCAGTCCGGTCGAGGATGCGTGGAGCACGATGGCGCTGGTCGAGGCCGCCTATAAATCGAGTGCGGCGCCGGCAACGTCGATCGCGGAAAGGCCATGATGGAACAGATCCAGTATTTCGAGGATTACGAGATCGGCTCTTCGCGTCTGACCAGCGGCCGCACCATCACCGAGACCGACTTCATCGTCCATGCCGGCCATACCGGCGATTTCTTCCCGCATCACATGGACGCCGAATTCATGAAGACGACGCCGTTCGGCCAGCGCATTGCCCACGGCACGCTGGTGTTCTCGGTCGGCATCGGCCTGACGGCAACCATCGTCAATCCCGTCGCCTTTTCCTACGGCTATGACCGGCTGCGTTTCATCAAGCCGGTGTTCATCGGCGACACGATCCGCACGCGCACCACCATCGCGGCCAAGGAGGACGATCCTAAGCGGCCGGGTTCAGGGCGGGTGATCGAGCGCTGCGAGGTGATCAACCAGCGCGGCGAAGTGGTGCTCGTGGCCGACCACATCTACATCGTCGATCGCAGGCCGGCGCAGGGCTGAAGCCATCGCAATGCCTATGAGCCGACCTAGGATTTTCGCGACAGGCCATCTTCCCTGATCGCGCTGACCAGCGTCTCGCTTCCTTCGCGAAGATGCTGCCTCAGAATGCTTATGGCCTTGTCGCCGTCGCGCCGCCGGCAGGCGGCCAGCAGGTCGCGGTGCTCAGTCTGCGAGCGGTTGCGATAGTCCAGGTTCGACAGCAGGATGCGGACGTAGCGATCGACCGCATTGTGGTGCGCCTCGATCAGGCCGAGCAATCGATGGTTGCCGCAGGCATCGTAGAGAGCCAGATGAAAGGCGCGGTTCAGTGCCCCCCATCGGCCGACATTGCGCTCGGCGTCGATCTGATCGAGCACCTGTTCCGCATCGTCGAGCTTCGCGCCGGCAAGGCCGGGTACCGAGAGCCGGAGCGCCTCGCTTTCGAGCAGCTCGCGCAGCGCATAGATTTCGCTGATCTCGGCGCTGTCCATCCGGGCGACCTGCGCGCCCTTGGTCGGGTGGATGGAAACAATGCCCTCGGCCTCCAATTGGCGAAGGGCATCCCGAATGGGCATCCGGCTGAAGCCGAACTGCTCGGCCAGCTCGTCCTGGCGCAGCGGCGTGCCTGCCTTGATGGTTCCATTGGCAATCGCTTCGCGCAGGACATTCGCGACCTGCTCGGCCACGGTCCGCGGCCCCTGCATCACGCTTTCCGCAAATCCTCGCAATCGATGCTCCCATTCACGTGGTACCAGCCTAATGGAAAACCGCCTTTGTGGATATAAGTATGCCCGTATACATCCGGCATCATTTGCGAGAATTTCCTGCCCGAACATGGCCACTGACCTGCACGCCGTCCTCGGCACGCAAATACAGGAAGCCGGGGATGGACAGCAGCGGGATGACCGCGGTCAGCAGGAACACCTGGTGAAAGCGTTCCGGTGTCACGATGTGGGTTTCTCCTGCGACCAGACCCAGCACCATGGCGGCGATCGAAACGCCGAGGGAAACGCTAAGCTGCTGCAGGACGCCGCCGAGGCTGGTGGCGCGGCTGAGCTTGTCGGCCGGCAGGTCGGCATAGGACAGTGTGTTGGAGGTCATGAATTGCGCCGACCGGATGATCCCGAAGACAAAGACGTAGAGGCCGATCATCCAGTGCGGCGTATCGGCCTCGATCGAGGCGAAGCCCGCCACCGCGGCTGAGCCGATCACCGCGCTGCCGATCAGCACGACATTGAAGCCGAAGCGCCGCAACAGCGGCGACAGCAGCGGCCGGATGAGCAAGGCGCCGAAGCTGCCGACGAATGTCAGCGAGCCTGATGTGACCGGGCTCATGCCGAAGCCGACCTGCAGCATCAGCGGCAACAGGAAAGGCACGCCGTTGAGGCCAACGCGGCACAGACCGCCTGCCAGCGTGCCGACCCAGAACGAGCGAAATCGAAACAACGTCAGATCGACGGCCGGCGCGACGACGCGGCGTGCATAGCGCCCGAAGGCGAGCAGCAGCAGGATCGCCGCGGCCAGCACCAGCAGTGTCGCCGAAATAGGGACGATCGGCCGGCCGATGCTCTCCAGTCCGAACTGCAGCAGGGCCACGCCGCAGCCCACCATCAGGAACCCGGCGAAGTCGAAGCGTTGCACCGCCTCCTCGCGAAAATCGTCGACGAAGCGCAGCGCCGCCAGAATGCCAAGGCAGCCGAAAGGCACGTTGACATAGAATATCCAGCGCCACGACGCATAGGTGGTCAGCAGGCCACCAAGCAGCGGCCCGATCACAGGCCCCATGATGGCGGGCAAGGTCATGTAGGTCATGGCGGTGATCAGCCCGCTGCGCGGAAAGCTGCGCAGCAGGATCAGCCGGCCGACCGGCGTCATCATGGCGCCGCCCAGCCCTTGCAAAGCGCGCATCGCCAGCAGCATGCCGAAACTGTTGGCCATGCCGCAAAGCGCCGAACCAAGGGTGAAAGTGAAAAGTGCCAGCGCGAACACTCTTCGTGCGCCGAACCTGTCGGCGAACCAGCCGCTGACGGGAATGAACACGGCCAGCGTCAGAATGTAGGTGGTGATCGCCAGGTTCAGCCTGACCGGCGTCGTGTCGAGGCTGCGCGCGATAGCTGGGATCGCGGTGGTGATGATCGTGGAATCGAGCTGCTCCATCAGAAAGGCGATGGCGACGATGATCGGAATAATCAGTCTCAGCCTCGGGTCGCGCTCGGTGGCAAATTGAGGCTGTTCCAATGCTGTGGCCGATTCCGTCATGCAGGCGGCTTAAATGCTCTAGCCAAGGTGGCGTATCCGCGTTCAAAGGCAAGATTGCCTTGTGTGCGGCAAGCCAGCCGAGGCCTGATCACACGGCCTGTCTTATGGTCCGACAAATAGGCAAGCGGTAGTCATTTCCTCTGCGATGGAAGTCAACAAATTTTGACTGCCAGTCCGATGGAGAGGAGATCGGCAAAGTCAGCGGCGATCGGCGTCCGAACTCCCGTCGCCTGAAGGTGCATTTGCGTTCAGCGCGCGCCCATCCCGATTTCGTGAAAGAACGTGTCGAGTGAGAGGCCGTTTTCTTCCCCATCTATGTCTCGCATGTACAGGGGGCATCCTCATGAATCCATTTTCCTCCCGTCAGCCGCCGAAGCGCGGTTCCGCGACGCCCTTGATGCCAAGGCCGGTGATGGCAAACAGGCTGCCGCGCAAGACGCCGTCTCCGGGAAAACGCGGCAGCGGCGGCTTGGCCATCGAGGTCACGTAGAGGATATCGAGCTTCGGTCCACCGAACATGACGCTGGTGATCTTCTTGACCGGCATGTCGATGATGCGATCGACGCTGCCATCCAGCGCGTAGCGCACCAGCTTTCCATCATAGACCAGCGCGTTCCACAAATAGCCCTCGGCATCGACGGTCGAGCCGTCAGCCGCACCACCCCGGCTGGTGTCGACGCGCACGAAAGTGCGCCGGTTGGTGGCGGCGCCGGTGGCGATATCATAGTCGTAGGCCCAGATCTCGCCGGTCCAGGTGTCGGCGAAATAGAAGGTGCGGTCGTCGGGGCTCCAGCATGGGCCGTTGGAACAGATGATGCCAGAATCGATCCGGGTGACGGAGAAATCCGGATCGAGCCTGTAGAGACCGCCGGACGGCCCCTCTTCCATTGTATCCATGGAGCCGGCGAAGAAGCGGCCGCGCCGGTCGGCCTTGCCGTCGTTGAGCCGGTTCATCGGCTTGTCCGGCTCCGGGTCGTGGATCAAGGTCACATCGCCGGTGGCGAAATCGAGCAGATGGAAGCCGCGTTGCAGCGACACCACCGCGCCGCTGCCGTCCTTGCGCAGCGCCATCGAGCCGATCTTCATCGGCACGTCCCAGGACCGGATCTCGCGACCGTCGGCGGTCGCCCGGAACACCCGTCCGTCGAAACTGTCGATCCAGTACAGGCGCTCCTGTTCGACGTCCCACAGCGGTCCTTCGCCCAATGTGGTCTTCACATCCACCACGACTTCGATCTTCATGCTGTCCTCCTCGATATTTGGCGCCACGCAGCGATTGGTCAGGCCGCGTCAGAAAGCGACCTTGTCGCCGCCTTTCAATGACAAGATCTCGCGCGCCTCGTCGGGCGTCGCCACTTCCATGCCGAGCCCCTCGATGATCTTGCGGGCCAGTAAGACCTGCTCGGCGTTCGATTTGGCAAGCTTGCCCTTGCCCGCCCACAGACTGTCCTCCAGCCCGACGCGGATGTTGCCGCCAAGCGCCGCCGATTGCGCGGCGATGCGAAGCTGGCTGGCGCCGGCGCCGAGCACCGACCAGCGGAACTGGTCGCCGAACAGCCGGTCGGCGGTGCGCTTCATATGGGCGACGTCTTCGGGATGCGTGCCGATGCCGCCCAGCAGCCCGAACACCGACTGCACGAAGAAAGGCGGCTTCACCAGCCCGCGGTCGGCAAAGTGGGAAAGGTTGTAGAGATGGGCGATGTCGTAGCACTCGAACTCGAAGCGCGTGCCATTGTCGTAGCAGGTCGCCAGAATGTACTCGATGTCCTTGAACGAGTTGCGGAAGACGAGGTCGCGCGTCGCTTCCAGATGCGGCTTTTCCCAGTCGAACTTGAAGGTCTCGTATTTGTCGGCCAGGTGATAGAGGCCGAAATTGATCGAACCCATGTTGAGCGAGGCGACTTCCGGTTTGAACTGGGCAGCCGGGCGCACGCGCTCCTCGACCTTCATGTACGGGCTGCCGCCGGTGGTGATGTTGATGGCGGCGTTGGTGCCTTGCTTGACGCGCGGCAAGAAGCGGGCGAAGGCCTCGGGCGTCTGGTCGGGCTTGCCTGTTTCTGGGTCGCGGGCGTGCAGATGCAGGATCGCGGCACCGGCCTCCGCTGCGGCGATCGCCTCCGAGGCGATCTGGTCGGGCGTGATCGGCAGATAGGGCGACATGGTCGGCGTGTGGATGGCCCCCGTCACCGCGCAGGTGATGATGACCTTGCCCCTGGTTGCCGTGGCGCCGGTCTTGCGGCTCGTTTCGCTCATTGTCCGTACTCCTGGTCCGATTTTTTCTTGTGCGCCGCCAGCGCCATCAGCCGGCGGTCGCGCCACACCTGCCGTTCGCCGAGGCTCGCGCGCGGCAGGCGTTCGCGGCGGTCGGCTTCGACGGTTTTCATCACCTCGCCCGCCCAGTCGACGCGGCGCAGCATCTGCGGGAAAATGTTCGAATAGATCGACTGATAGCGCTCGACATAGTCGCGCACGCCGCCTGGCGCATTGAGATCGATGGTCTCGAACGGGCCCATGAACGACCAGCGCAGCGCCAGCCCGTCACGGATGCCGATGTCGACATCCTCGACGCTGGCGTACCCGTCGGCGACAAGCCTGAAAGCCTCCTCCAGCAACGCCCCTTGCAAGCGGTTCATGATGAAGCCGTCGAGCTCGCGCTTCATCACCAGCGGCGCGTGACCGGCGTCGATGAGGAAAGCGCGGGTTCTCTCGACCGTCTCGGCAGAGGTCCACGGCGCCGGCACGATTTCGGCTGCCGGAATGAGATAGGGCGGATTGATCGGATGCACGACCAGACAGCGGTGCCGTCCTTGCAGATGATCGGTGAATTTCGACGGCAACAGCGCCGAGGTAGAGCTGGCGATGACTGTTTGCGGATCGGCAAGCCTGTCGAACAGGGAGAACACCTCCCGTTTCACCTCGAGGTTTTCAGGCGTGTTCTCCTGCACGTGGACCGCACCAGCCAGCGCCTCTGCCAGCTCGGCGACAATGGTGATCCGGCTAAGCACGGCGTCGATCGCCTGTCCTCGCAGCAGGTCGTTTGCGGCAAGATCGCCAAGCACGCCGGCAATGTAGTCGCGGGCGCCGCCTGTGGCAGCGGGCGACTGGTCCCACATCCGCACATCATGGCCGGCCCGGGCGAAGCTGATCGCCCAGGCCCGGCCGATGAACCCGCTTCCGACGATCGCGACATTGGCCATGGATTGTTCCTCAAAGTGTTTCGACGTTGCCGTCTACGCCGAGCGACTGGCCCGAAATGTTGATGCCCGCATCGGAGAGCAGGAAGGCGACCATCGCAGCGACATCATAGGGACTGGTCATGCGGCGCAGCGAGATGTTCTGCAGATAGCGCCCGGTCATCTCCTCGTGGCTGATGCCGACCTGCTTGGCGCGCGCCGAGATGACACCTTCGATGCGCGGTCCCTCGATGATGCCGGGCAGGATGGCGTTGACCCTGATGCCATGCGGTCCAAGCTCCTTGGCGAGGCTCTGCGTAAAACCGATGACGCCGAACTTGGCCGCCGAATAGGGCGTGCGGAAAGCGTAGCCATGGCGGCCCGCCGCCGACGACATCGAGACGATCGAGCCGCCGCCCGCCGCCTTGATCAGCGGCACGGCGCGACGGGCGCACAGGAACTGGCCGGTCAGGCAGATGTCGATACAGCGCCGCCAATCGGAAGGGTCGATCTCGTCGACACCGCCGGTCGGCCCGGCAATGCCGGCATTGTTGATCAACGCATCGAGCCCGCCGAGTTTTTTCTCGACCGCCTCGAACAGGCGGTCGACGTCCTCGTCGCGCGAGACATCGGCCTTGACCGCGGCGACGAGGTCGATCTTGCCGGGAGCGGCAGCCAGCGCCTCGTCGGAAACATCGCAGACGACGATGCGAGCGCCGAGGCGTGACAGCGTGTCGGCTATGGCAAAACCGATGCCGCCCGCCCCTGCCGTCACCAGCACGCGCTGGCCTTTCAGCCCAATCAGAAAGTCTTCCGCCGAAACCGGCGCCCTTGTGCTCATCGTCCTGTCCTTCTCAATGCAGCCGCCGCTCACGCAGCGCCATGACGGCGCCCAGAACGACCAGTCCGTAAAGAATTGCCCTTGTGGCGTAGGGAAGCGTGGTGCCGGCCAGCAGCATCTGCAGCGCCGTCAGCAGCAACACGCCACCGAGCATGCCGAGATAGTGGCCGCGGCCGCCGGTGATCAGCGCACCGCCGACCACCACCACGGCGATCGACGGCAACAGATAGTCGTCGCCCATGCCAAGGCTCGCCTGCCCCGAAAAGCCGGTCAGCATGATGCCGACAACAGCCGCGCAGACGGCCGACAGCATGTAGACCAGGATCAGCGTGCGCTCGACGCCGATGCCCGACAATCGCGCCGCGCGCAGCCCGTTACCGATGCCGTAGACCCGGCGTCCGAACGGCGTGCGCCCGAGCAGCAGCACCGCCGCCACGACAAAGACGACCATCAGCAGCACGATCGGCGTCAGCAGGCCGGCGAGCCTGGCCGTCATGACCCAGCGCAGCATCGGCGAGGAAAAGCCGGCCGGCGTTCCCTGCGAATAAAGCAGCGCGCAGCCTTGCAGGATGCCGTTGGTGGCGAGCGTCATGACGATCGGCGAGATGCCGAGATAGACGATCCCGAAGCCATTGGCGAAGCCGATCACGCAGGCCATCAACAATACGACCGGCAAGGCGTAGACAAGAGCCGCGTCGGAGCCGTTGACCATGCCGGCCAGAATGATGCCGGAAATGCCGATCGTCCACGGCACGGAGAGATCGAGGCCGCCGGTCAGAATGACGGTTCCCTGCCCGAGCGCCAGGACAGCGAGGAAGGACGACAACACCAGCAGCGAATTCCAGTAGCCCGGATTGAGGATGGCGCGGCCGAGCCAGATCTGCGTGACGACCACGATGACCAGCAGGCAGACATAGGCCGGCAGCGCATAGCGCAGCGTCTCCGCATTGCGCAGATGGAAGGCAGGGCGCGGCGATGCCGGACCGCGCTGGCCAGGCGATGGTTCGGCGACCTTGAGGCGCCGGTCCACGCGCTCGAGCTGCGAGGGCAATATGCCGGCGCGCCAGGCGGCAAGCCGGGCGCGTGCGGCCCGCAATTGCACGGCAAGAACCGATGCGTGGGAAATGGAGCCGGCAAGTGCTGCCAGCACCAGAATGGTGCCTTCGGCGATGGTCGCATAATAGGCCGACACATTGAGCACCAGCAGGATGTTCACCACGATCATCAGGATAAAGGCGCCGAAGACGGAGCCCACCGGGCCGCCCTGCCCGCCACCGAGACGCGTGCCGCCGACGACGACCGCCGCGAACATCGACAAAAGCAGCGGATTGCCGACCAGCGGATCGCCGCTGCCGGTCTGGGCGCTGATGAACACGCCGGCAAGGCCATAGCAGCCGCCGGCGATGACATAGACAGCAAAGCGCACCAGCACGACATTGATGCCGACGGAAGCGGCCGACTCCGGATCGCTGCCGACCGCATAAAGTGCTGTGCCGAAGCGGGTTCCCTTCAGCCAGAACCAGGCGAGCAGGACGACGCCGATCACCACCAGCGGCATCGGCAGCCAGCCGGTGATCGCGTCGCCGAGGTAGAAGGTGCCGAGATCGGGCGACACGAAGCCGCCGGGCTTGTCCATCACCAGCAGCGTCACGCCTTGCAGGATGAACATGGTGGACAGCGTCACCACGATGGGCTGCATGCGCAGCACCGCGATGAAGAAGCCGTTGAAGGCACCCACGGCCATGCCGACGCCGATGCCGACGGCGGTCCACAAGATGATGCTGGCGCCTGGCGCCATCGGGTCCATGCTCGATGCCAGCACGGCATTGACCAGCGATATTACCGCGCCGGCGGACAGGTCGAAGCCGCCCGACAGGATGACGATGGTCTGGCCTATCGCCGCGAGCGCCGAAGTCGCGCCGCCGCTCGACAGGAACGACACATCGAAATAGGTGAGCGGCCCGGCGCTGATCCAGTCGACGATGAAAAGCAGGATCGCCAGGACGGCCGCGGCGATCAGCGCGCCGCGGTTGCGCATCAGCGCGCGACGCAGCCCCAAGCCACCGGAACCAGGTGATGAAAGGCTTGCGCTGCTCATGCGGCGGCTTCCCCGGCATGGCCGAGCGCCGGGCGCATGATGGCCGGCTCGGTGATGGCGTCGCCTTCGAGCTCGGCCGCGATGCGCCCGTCATAGAGAACCAGGACCCGGTCGCATTGGTGGACGAGTTCGGGGATTTCGGTCGAGTGCAGCAGGATGGAGCCGCCAGCGGCCACGTAGTTTCGCATCATCACATAAAGCTCGTGCTTGGTGCCGACGTCGATGCCGCGGGTGGGATCGAACAAAAGCAGGATGCGGCTCTGCGCCACCAGCCATTTGGCGATGGCGATTTTCTGCTGGTTGCCGCCGGAAAACGCGCCGGCCCGCGTCCACAGCGCGCGGCGGTCGACTTCGACAGTGGCGAACGCCGCCTCGACGGAGCGGGTCTCGGCTTGCGCGTCGACAAGGCCGAAACGGGTGAAGCGCGATATCACGGGAAGCGTGGCGTTCTGGCTGCCCGACAGTTTCAGGAACAGGCCTTCGGATTTGCGATCCTCCGGCACCAAGCCGATCGCCATGTTGGGCAGCAAGGCATCCGCGGGCGAACCGAGCCAGACCTTGCGGCCATCGACGAGGATGTGGCCGCGGGTGATTTCGGCCATGCCGAAGCAGGCCAGGAACAGATCCTGCTGGCCCATGCCCTGCAATCCGGCGACGCCGAGGATCTCGCCTTTACGCAGGTCGAAGCCGGCGCCGTCGAGCTTGCGCCCGACCTTGAGGTCGCGCACGCCCAGAACCGGCGGACCGAAGGCCTGGGCGCTGTCGGGCTTGGGCGGAAAGGTCTGCTCGATGCTGCGGCCGATGATCTTTTCGATGACATCCGCGTCCGAGACGTCGGCAACCGGCGCGGTGACGATGTGGCGGCCGTTTCTCAGGATCGTCAGCGTCTCGCAAAAGGCGCGGACCTCGCGCATCCGATGGGTGATGAAGACGATCGTGGTGCCCGCCGCCTTCAGCCTGGAGATGATATCGCCCAGCCAGTCGACGTCGCGGCCCGCGAGTGTCGAGGTCGGTTCGTCGAGCAGCAGGATGCGCGGCTTGCGATAGACGGCACGCGCGATTTCGATCTTCTGGCGCACCGAAAGCTCGAGCTCGCTCACCTCCGCGTCGAGATCGACGGAAAAACCGAGATCGTCGATGTGGCGGCGGACAGCCTTGCGGGCAGCGCTGCGCCGGATCAGGCCGGAGACGCCGACGGGGGCGTAGGGCAGCAGCATGTTGTCGAGAACGGAGAGATCGCGCACCAGGGTCATCTCCTGGAACGCCGTCTGCATGCCCAGCGCATGTGCTGCGCGTGGTGCGCCGTAAGCGATCTCCTTGCCAAAGACACGGACATGACCTTCGCTTGGCCGGACCAGCCCGGACAGCAGTTTCACCAGCGTCGACTTGCCGGCTCCGTTTTCACCGAGCAGTGCATGGACGCTGCCGGGCGCGATCCGGAATGACACGCCGTCCAGGGCGACGGTGGGGCCGAACGCCTTGCTGATGCCGTCGATCTCGATGGCGGGGAGCGCGGTATGTTCTGTCATATCCTCGATCGCAGGCTGCGCATTTTGGGACGCCACGCATGAGCGCGGATCGACGATGCACGGACAAGACATCCGTACATCGTCGCGATTTGCCTTGGGAGGCTCAGTTCTCCGGTTGTCCAACGAGGGCAGCGGCTAGGCCGACCTCGGGCGTCTGGTCCGAAAAGATCGAGGCAAACCAGCCGGGATTGGAGACCAGCGACGGCTTGAAGGCGTTGCAGCCTGCCTTCATCTCCGCCCATGTGCCTTCGTCGCACAGCTTGATCGTCTCATTGGTGACGACCGGCAGTGGCAGGATGGTGGTCTTCGGCACGTCCTTGCCTTCGATCGCCTCGACGGCGAGCTTCAGCGCCAGCGCACCGGAATAGGGCGGCGACGCATAGGAAATGCGTTGCGCGCCCGCCGGTGCATAGGGCGGCGCCGCGCCTTCGACTTCGGTGCCCTCCGGCAGCATCTGGATGCGGCCGCCATTGGAGCCTTCACCGGCGCAAGGCAGGAGTTCGCTGGTCTTCTTGCCGGCCTCGAGCTGCATCGAGTTGGCGGTGAAGCAGCCGACCTGCATCCACAGCCCGTTGATGTCGTCCCAATTGCGGGTAGCCAGGATCTTCGAAAGCTCGGTGCGGGCGACAGCCTGGCTCCACATGCCGACAGCCTCGCCGACGATCTTGATGTCAGGATACTTGGCGAAGACTTCCTTGGCGGCCTTTGTCCGCTGGTCGTCGACGGATGTTCCCGGAACACCCGTGATGGCGATGATGTTGCCCTTGCCATTGAGCTTCTTGACCAGCCATTCGGCGGTCACCCTGCCCGCTTCCAGCTGGTCGATGTGGACATTGTAGGCACAAGGCTCGGTGATCTCGGCGTCGTAGGCAAAGACCTTCACACCCTTGTCGCAGGCATTCTTGACGACCTGATTGAGCGCAGTCGGCGAGATCGGGTACACGATGATCGCCTCGGCGCCGCTTTGCACCATTGCATTGATCTGCTGAATTTGGCGTTGCGCGTTAGGGCCGGCGACCTGGACCTGCAGGTCGACCTTGTCGGCCAGGCTCTTGTGAGCGGCCATGGCCTTGACCATGTTGGCCGCCTCCGCCTGCCAATCATTGCCGATGTAGCTCATGCTGAGAAAGATCTTGTGCTTCTCGGCTGCCTGCGCGCCGGGCAGCCCAAGGGCGCATACAGCCATGCCGGCCAGCAGCGCGAGCCGCCGGACTTTCAATCCGATACCCATATGAAACTCCTCCCGATCCGAACGACCGAATGCCTCCCAAGGGCACGAACGTAACCCTTGTCATTCGATGCTGGCGACCGTAACATGATTTGATCAAAGATCAATGATGAAATCGCTTAATATCAAAACCGGGGAGTCGTGAGCGCTTGACGCGGCACCTTGAACCTTGCATTCCACCTCTTTGCTTTGGCGCTATTCCGGACGGAAAACCGTTTCTCACTTTTCCTGGAATTGCTCTGGCGGTAGCGTCGCCCTTGGGCGGGAAGGTTGACGGGAGATGGCTGGATCGGCGTACAAAAAGCCGGGGGTCGAGATCACACCCCTGTCCAGGGAAACCCTGCAGGACAGGGTCTATCGCCATGTCACCGAACTGATCCTCGACGGCAGCATCGTGCCGGGCGAGATGGTCACGGTTCAGAGCCTTGCCGATGCTTTCGGCGTCAGCCCGATGCCGGTCAGGGAAGCACTAAGGCGCCTGACGGCGGCCAACGCACTGATGGTGGTTTCAGGCCGGTCGATCGGCATTCCGGCATTAAGCCGCGCACGCCTCATCGACCTTAGGAATGTCCGGTTCGAGATCGAGGCGATCGCGGCTGCATGGGCTGCGGAGCGCATGGACGACCAGGCCGTGGCGCAGTTGCGCCAGCATCTGGATGCGCTGGAACAGGCCAATGCCGCCGGCGACGTCAAATCCTATCTGCGCGCCAACTACGCCTTTCATTTCTCGATCTATCGGGCGGCCGGTTCCGAGAACATGCTCAACATCATCGAGAACCTTTGGCTGCAGATCAGCCCCTACTTCAACATGCTGCACGATTCAGGAAACTACTCGACCGCCAATGAACACCATCAGGAGATGTTCGCGGCATTGAGAAACCGGGACGCGGAAGCCGTCAGGGCCGCGGTCCGCGCCGACATCGACGCCGCTTTCGACGTGCTGGTCGATCTTTTGAAGTAGCGCCCGAACACCCCGGTCTCATGGCTTCTGTCCAAAGAGCGGCTTGCGAGCCGCCGCAGAAAGCGATCACGAATTACCGTTCCATCAAGGTAGCGGCCGCAACAACAGGCGATGCGCAGCAGTGTCATTGCTGACGCTTGCCTATTTGGTATGCTGGTATAATATGTACCTGACATAGCGTGTCCCCTGAGGTTACGCTGTGCTCGTGTGGCAAGCCAAGCCGATCGTGTTTTTGGGAGGAAATACCATGAGATTTGTAACTGTGGCGGCGCTCGCCGGCGCCGCAATGGTGGGCGCTGCTGTGTTGCCGGCAATGGCATCACAGGACGCGCCGGTCATCGCGCTCGCCAACGCCTATTACGGCAACACTTGGCGGCACCAGATGGTGGAAGCGTTCGAAGCCTCTGCCAAGGAAGCCAAGGCCGCTGGTCAGATCGCCGACTATATCGTCATGAACGGCGATGGCTCGGTGGCGCAGCAAAACAGCCAGATCGCCGAGCTGATCCTGAAGAAGGTCGACGTGCTCGCCGTCGACGCCGCCTCGGAAACGGCGGTCAATGGCATCATCGAAAAAGCCTGCAAAGCCGGCATCATCGTCATCTCTTTCGATTCGGTTGCCTCGGCGCCCTGCAACTACCAGCTCAATTTCGACTTCAAGGGCTACAAGGCGACCCAGGCCGAGGCGGTCTTCAAGATGCTTGGCGGCAAGGGCAACGTCCTGCAGGTGCGCGGTGTGAAGGGATCGGCGCCCGACAACGACATGTTCAATGCGCAGCAGTCGGTGCTGGCCAAATATCCCGACATCAAGGTGGTGGCGACCGTCTATGGTCAGGCGACCGCCTCGGTGGCGCAGGCGGCGATCGCCAATGTGCTGCCCAGCCTTCCGCATGTCGACGCGGTGCTCGGCCAAGGTGGCAGCGACGATGTCGGCATCGCGCAGGCCTTCGTCCAGTATGGCGGCGACTACACCGGCAAGATGCCGATCATCGAGGGTGGCGGCGGCACCGACTTCGTCAAATGGTGGGCCGAGGAGAACGCCAAGAATGGCTATCAAACGGTGTCCATGAACACCACGCCAGGCATCGGAGGGGCTGCCTTCTGGCTCGGCCTGTCGCTGCTGAAGGGTGCCCAGGCGCCCAAGCTGATGATCATGCCGGTGGCGACGGTCGATGCCGGCAACCTCAAGGAATACGCCAAGCTGCCAGGCGGCCAGATCATCAGCCCAAGCTATTCGCTGGACTGGGTCAAGCAGAACCTACTGAGCAAGTAACGCGATCCAGCGCTACCGGATCGGGCGGTGCCGGAGCACCGCCCGATCGTCGCTGTCGAAGAAACGGAGGACGAATGTCCCAGTCTGCCGTCGCCGATCAGGACAGAGCCGCCGCCAAGGCGCCTGCCGCACCAATCGGGCAAAGTGTCGTTTCGCTCACCGGGATCACCAAGAGCTTTGGACCAACGCTCGCCAACACGGGGATCGACCTCTGCGTCGGTGCCGGCGACGTGATCGGGCTGGTCGGTGGCAATGGTGCTGGAAAATCGACGCTGATGCGTATCCTGTGCGGCGCGATGTGGCCTACGCTGGGCTCGATTTCCTTTGCCGGCGAACATGTGAACTTCGCCGACTACGGCACCGCCGAGGCGCAGCGGCGAGGCATCCGCATGGTGCATCAGGAGCTTTCGCTCTGCGCCAACCTGTCGGTCGCCGAGAATTTTTTTCTGGAGACACCTCAGGATGCGGCGAACCGACCGGGGTGGAGAACGGTTTACAAGGCTCGGGCTCGCGCAGCGCTCGACGCTGTCTTTCCAGGCAACGGCATCGATGCCGACGCCGAAGTCGGCCACCTCTCCATCGCCGAACGGCAGATGGTGGAGATCGCGCGTGCCGCGGCAACGCCCGGCGTCAGGCTGATCGTGCTCGACGAGCCGACCTCGTCGCTCGATCTCGACCGCTCCAAACAGCTGCGAGCCTTCATTCGCGAGCGGGCAAAGGCCGGCCTTGCCTTCATCTTCATCAGCCACAAGCTGCAGGAGATCATCGACATCGCCACCGAGATCGTGGTGCTGCGCAACGGCCGCACGGCGTGGCAGGGCCAGGTCGCGGACGCCTCGATCGGCAGGCTGGTGCAGCTAATGGGCGGCGATGCCAATCCGGTGCATCAGCACGCCGTCTCCGCCGCCTCCGCCCAGGACGTGCTGGTGCGGCTCTCCGGCCCGCTGACATCAGAACTCGGCCGCGACATCGAGATCGTGCGCGGCGAGATCGTCGGGTTGGCCGGCCTCGAAGGCAGCGGCCAGAAGGAGCTGCTGCATAGGATCTTCAGCCCCGACCGCAAGCAGAATAGCGCGGTCACACGACATGCGCAGGCAGGCTTCATCGCCGGAGACCGGCAGAAGGAAGGCGTGTTCCCGCTGTGGAGCGTGCTGGGAAACATCAGCATCGGCGCACTGGCCCGCCGCCCGGCGCTGGGCCTGGTTTCCGATCGCGCCAATCGCGAGATGGCCGCCGGTGCCGCCGGCAAACTGCGGCTGGACGACAGCCGCTTCCAGTCCAACATCACCGAGCTCAGCGGCGGCAATCAGCAAAAGGCGCTGGTCGCGCGAGCGCTAGTCGCCGACACGCCGATCATCCTGCTCGACGACCCGACGCGCGGCGTCGACATCGCCACCAAGCAGGATTTCTACCGGCTGTGCAACGAGATTGCGCGCAGCGGCCGCGCACTGGTCTGGCATACGACCGAGGATGCCGAACTGCTCGCCTGCGATCGCGTTCTGGTCTTTGCCGGCGGACGGATCGTCAGGGAACTCACCGGTGACGCGATCACGGAATCGGCTGTCGTCGGCGCATCCTTCGCCCAGCCGGCTGACAGGCTTGCGGCTGCCCGAGACAAGGATGCGCCAACGACAAGGCTTGGCCGCAGGCTGGTGGATGCGGCGCCCTTCATCGGGCTTGCCGCCGTGCTGGCCGTGATGGTCTCAGCCAATCCAGCCGTAGCCTCGATCTTCGGCCTCGATCTGCTGCTGATGCCGGCGCTGTCGCTGGTGCTGGTGACGGCCGCACAGATGTTCATTGTCGGCGGCAGCGAGATTGACCTCGGTGTCGGCGCCTTCGCCGGCCTCGTCAGCGTGCTCAGCGCCACGCTGCTTTACGACCAACCATGGCTCGGCGCGCTGGCGCTGGCGGGAGCGCTCGCCGCCTATGCCGGGCTTGGCGGGGTGATCCAGGCGCGCAAGATTCCGGCCATCGTCGTCACGCTCGGCGCCTCCTTCATCTGGGTCGGACTGGGCTATGCACTGCAGCCGACGCCCGGCGGCGCCAGCCCGGAATGGCTGTCGGCGCTCTTCAGCTGGTCGCTTGGCTTCGTGCCCACCTCCATCATCCTCATCGCAGCCGTCGCGCTGATCGTCTTCGTCATCGACCGGCTGCCGCTCGGCGTGGTGCTGCGCGGCTTCGGCAACAACCCGACAGCGATGATCCGTTCGGGATGGTCGCCGACGCGCTATGCGCTGGTGCGCTATCTCATTGCCGGGCTGTTTGCGGGTGCAGCCGGCCTGTCGCTGACGGCGATCAACACGGCGAGCGACATCAACTCCGGCAATTCGTTCACGCTGCTCAGCGTCGCCGCCGTGGTGATGGGCGGCTGCTCGCTGCTGGGCGGTATCATCTCGCCGGTCGGCGCCGTCGCTGGGGCGGTGACGCTGTCGCTGATCGGCGCGTTGCTCGGCACGCTGAACGTCAGCAGCGATTTCAACGCCGCGACGCAAGGCCTGATCCTGATCGCTCTTTTGACGCTGCGCAGCCTAACCGCCGACCGCAGGAGCGAACAATGAACGCTCTGACCGCCTTCAGCCTCTGGACGCAGAGAAACCGCTGGATCTGGGCGGCGATGGGCGTGCTGCTTCTGTGGCTGGTGCTATCGATCGTCACAAACCGCTTCAGCCTGTCCAGCCTGTCGGGCATCATCTTGTCGGCATCCTTCCTGACGATCGTCGGCATCGGCCAGATGTTCGTGGTGACGACCGGGCGCGGCAACATCGACCTCTCGGTTGCCTCGGTGATCACGCTCAGTGCCTTCGTCGCGCTGCTCACCATCAAGGGCCAGGATGCCAATCTCGCCATCGGCGTTGCCGCCGCGATCCTGCTCGGCCTTGCCGTCGGCGCGCTCAATTCGCTGCTTGTCGTGGGGCTCGGCATCCCGGCCATCATCGCCACGCTGGCGACCGGCTACGTGCTGGCCACCGCAACGCTGCTGTCGAACCGGGCGATCTCGGGCTTCGCTGTCAGCCCGGCGCTGAAATACCTGGCATCGGGCCGTATTTCCGGAGTGCCGATCATGGCCGTTATCGCCATATCAGGCGTCGCGGCAACCTCCTTCGTGCTGCGCTACACTGTGTTCGGCCAGTTGTTGTCGGCGGTCGGCCAGAACCGCACTGCAGCTCGGCTCGCCGCCATCAGGACCGGCCCGGTGATCGCATCGGCCTTCATCATCTCGTCGGTGCTGGCGTCGCTCAACGGGCTGCTGCTTGGCGCCTATATCGGCGGCGCCTTCCTCGAAATGGGCCAGCCCTACCTGTTGCAGTCGATCGCTGCGGTGGTCCTCGGCGGAACGCTGATCTTTGGCGGCTCGGCAACCGCCGTCGGCACCTTGTTCGCCAGCATCCTTTTGATCCTGATCGTCACAACGATGCAGATCATCGGCCTGCCTCCGGGCGCCCAGGATATCGTGCAGGGCGTCGTTGTCATCTTCGTGCTCGCGCTTGCCGGACGACAAGCGATGACGCGGCGAGCGCCGGTTGAGCCGACAGACGGCGACGCCGCAATGTCGGCGGGAGACCGGCAGTCGTGACCTGCATCGCATTCACCATTATCGGATTGCCAAAATCTGGTAGCGTGATTATACCAGTTGATAAGTTGACGACGGGCGATACCGTCGGCTGAGATCAGGAGTAGTGACCAGATGACAACGATTGCGCTGTTCGGTGCCGGCGGAAAAATGGGCTACCGCCTGTCGACCAATTTTCGCGGATCGCCCTACACGATACGCCATGTCGAGGTCAGCGATGCCGGCCGCGAACGGCTGAAGACCGGACTGGGTTTCGATACGGTCAGCGCCGACGAGGCGCTCAAGGGTGCCGATGTGGTGATCCTGGCCGTTCCGGACACGCATATCGGCAAGGTGGCGACCAACATCGAGAGCAAGCTGGTATCAGGCACGATGGTGGTGGTGCTCGACGCGGCGGCACCCTTCGCCGGCCATCTGCCCAACCGACCGGACCTCACCTATTTCGTCACCCACCCCTGCCATCCGCCGATCTTCAACGACGAAACAGACATGGCGGCCAAAAAGGACTATTTCGGCGGCGTCAAGGCCAAGCAGCATATGGTCAGTGCGCTAATGCAGGGACCGGAAGAAGATTACGCCAAGGGCGAGGCGATCGCGAAAATCATCTGGGCGCCGGTCATGCGTTCACACCGTGTCACCGTCGAACAGATGGCGCTGCTGGAGCCCGGCCTTTCGGAGACGGTGTGCGCCTCGCTGCTGGTTGTCATGAAGGAAGCCGTCGACGAGGTCGTGGCACGCGGCGTCGACAAGCAGGCGGCGCTCGACTTCCTGCTCGGCCATATGAACGTGCTCGGCGCCGTCATCTTCGGCGAGACCAAGGGCGTTTTCTCGGACGCCTGCAACAAGGCGATCGAATTCGGCAAGCCGGTGCTGATGCGTGACGACTGGAAACGCGTGTTCGAGCCGGAAGAGATCGCCGCCAGCATTCAGCGCATCACCTGAAAGAGGACAGGCGCGCTTGCCGCAGCGCCTCGATGCGTCGGCGTATCGTTGCCGACGCTCGGTTTTCGCCGCTCATCAGGTACATATCACCTGAATTTGTGGTTGACTCATCATACCAGTTGGCTTAGCTGTTCATGGCTCGGATCGACAGGGTTTCGCAGGGATTTCGAAGCCTGGGCGAATGGGGGATGGCTGGGGAGCAACGATCCGTGGAGGAAAGCCGGCAAACGGCCCTTTAGCCCGAAAGCGATCCACCGCCCGCGCTGCCTGACGAATTCGCATGCCGACAGAGGCCTTGGTTGACCAAGGCAATTTTTCAAACGGGAGGACTTCATGAAACTCACACGCAGAATGACGTTTGCGGCTTTCGCCGGCATGCTGGCGCTTGGTACGGCCGTTCCCGCCTACGCGGCGGATCTCATCGCGATCATCACGCCCTCGCACGACAATCCGTTCTTCAAGGCGGAAGCCGTCGGCGCGGAAGCCAAGGCCAAGGAACTCGGCTACGAGGCGCTGGTGCTGGTCCATGACGACGACGCCAACAAGCAGTCCGAGCTGATCGACACCGCGATCGGCCGCGGCGCCAAGGCGATCATCCTCGACAATGCCGGCGCCGACGCCACCGTCGCCGCCGTGCAGAAGGCCAAGGACGCAGGCATTCCATCCTTCCTGATCGACCGCGAGATCAACGCCACCGGCGTCGCCGTGGCGCAGATCGTCTCCAACAACTACCAGGGCGCCCAGCTCGGCGCGCAGGAATTCGTCAAGCTGATGGGCGAGAAGGGCAATTTCGTCGAGCTGGTCGGCAAGGAATCCGACACCAATGCCGGCATTCGCTCCAAGGGGTATCACGACGTCATCGACGACTATCCGGATCTGAAGATGGTCGCCCAGCAGTCGGCCAACTGGAGCCAGACTGAAGCCTATTCCAAGATGGAATCGATCCTTCAGGCCAACCCCGACATCAAGGGCGTGATCTCCGGCAACGATACGATGGCGATGGGCGCCTATGCGGCACTTGCCGCGGCGAACCGCAAGGATGTCATCGTCGTCGGCTTCGACGGATCGAACGACGTGCGTGACTCCATCACCTCGGGCGGCATCAAGGCAACCGTGCTGCAGCCGGCCTTCGCGCAGGCGCAGATGGCGGTCGAGCAGGCCAACGACTTCATCAAGAACAAGAAGTCGCCGGCCAAGGAAAAGCAATTGATGGACTGCGTCCTGGTCAATGGCGACAATGCCGCCAAGCTGGAAACCTTCGCGCTGACGAACTGAGCCAGCGTGACTTGAATAGTGAGGGGCGAATTTCGGTTCGCCCCCCGCCGCTATTTTCCGTGGGTCGCCCACGATGCTGAACAACAGGCCGCCATGCTGAACACCAAGCCGAACTGGCCGATCCTTGCCGTGATGATCGGCATCAGCCTGACCGCCTGCAAGATCCTGCCGACGAAATCGGCAGACGGCGACAACGCTCCCGCCTTCAATCCGGACAAGATGGTCGAAGAGATCTGGGCAGCGAAGGTCGTGCCCTACCTCCAGCAGAAAGCCGGACCGTTTGCGCAGGTTCACACCCTGGCGACAACCGATGCGGCGGCGGCCGGCGCCAAATATGGTAATCCGAACAAGCAGGCGAACTCGCCGTGGACTTTCGCGGTTCGGCTGGAAGGCAAGATCGTCGCGGCCAATACGCAGTCCCGCGCGGCGACGATCGATGTCGATGTCGACGGCGATGGTAAGGCCGATGCGCGGGTACAGATCGGACCGGCGGTGCGCGGCACCGCGCTGCGCGACAGCCTGGACTTCATCCAGTTCAACGACTTCACCAACCAGATCGACTTCGCCCAGTTCGGCAAGGCGTTCAACAGCTACGCCGACAAGACAATGCTGTCCAAGCTGCCGCGCGAAGCACTGGAAGGCCGCAGCGCCAAGGTGCTGGGCGCCTATACGCTGGGCAGCGGCCAGGACCTGCCGCTGGTGACGCCGGCGGAGGCAGAGATCGGGCCGAAGCCATGAGCGTGATCGCAGAGCGCGACATCATCCTGAAGCTGGAGGACGTCTCCAAGGTCTATTCCGGCACCGTCGCGGTCAAGCGCGCCAATTTCGAGGTGCGCAAGGGCGCGGTCAACGTGCTGGTCGGCGAAAACGGCGCCGGCAAGTCGACGCTGATGAAGATCATCGCCGGTGTCGAACGGCCGACGGCCGGCCGCATTCTGCTGGAGGGCGAAGAGGTTTCCTTCTCCTCGTCCAGCGATGCGGTGAACCGTGGCATCGGCATGGTGTTCCAAGAGCTGAACCTGTTCGGCAACATGAGCGTCGCCGAGAACATTTTCGCCACCCGAGAGATCACCAACCGCTTCGGCAAGATCGACCGCAAGGAACAGGAAACCCGCGCGGCGGAATTTCTGGAACGCCTGCAAGCCGGCATACGGCCCGACATGCTGGTCGAGGATCTGCGCATCGGCCAGCAGCAACTGGTCGAGATCGCCAAGGCGGTTTCGCTCGACGCGCGCATCCTGATCATGGACGAGCCGACCTCGGCGCTGAGCGCGGCGGAAGTCGAGATCCTGTTCAAGGTGATCGCCGACCTCAAGGCGCGCGGTGTGGCCATCGTCTACATCTCGCACCGGCTGGAAGAGCTGATCCGCATCGGCGACTACATCACCGTGCTGCGCGATGGCCGCATCACCGGCCAGGAGGAGATGAAGAACGTCGACACGCAGTGGATCGTTCGTCAGATGATCGGCTCCGACGCAAAGGATTTCGCCAAGGCCGACGGCCATCTTCCGGGCGAGGAAATCTTCCGCGCCGAGGACATCTGCCTGCCGCGCGCCACCGGCGGGCTTGCCGTCGACCATGTCTCGCTGTCGCTGCGCGCCGGCGAGATCCTCGGCATATACGGCCTGATGGGCGCCGGGCGCAGCGAATTGTTCGATTGCATCATGGGTCGCCACGGCCATTCGACGGGCGCGATCTTCATTGGCGGCATAAAGGTCAAGGAGCGCGACACGACGCGGCGCATCCGCCGCGGGCTGGCGCTGATCCCCGAGGATCGCCAACGCGAAGGGCTGGTGTCGATCGTCTCGGTCGCCAGCAATCTGACGCTGGCCAGCCTGTCGCGATTTGCCCGCCTGTTCCATATCCATGGCGCCGACGAAAGGCAGGCGGTGACACAGATGGTGCGGGAACTGGCCATCAAGGTCACCGACCCGGCGCAGGAAGTGTCGTCGCTGTCGGGTGGCAACCAGCAGAAGGTGGTGATCGGCAAGGCGCTGCTGACTGAACCCAAGGTGCTCCTGATGGACGAGCCCAGCCGCGGCATCGATGTCGGCGCCAAGGCAGACGTCTTCCGCACCATGCGCAAACTGTCCCGTGACGGTTTGGGGATTCTTTTTGCGACCTCGGATCTCGACGAGGTGATGGCGCTGTCCGACCGCATCGCGGTGATGAGCAACGGAAAACTGACCGGCATGTTCGACCGCGCCGAGGCGACGGAGGCGGCACTCGTCGCTGCCTCGGCGCTTGGCCACGGACCGGTTCGACAGATGGAGAGCACCGCCCATGACTGACATCCCAGCCAAGACGGCCGCTCCCTCCGCTTCCAGCGGCTCCATGCTGTTGACGCTGATGAAGCTCAGGACCTTCATCGCGCTGATCGCCGTCCTGATCTTCTTTTCGATCGCGGCGCCGAATTTCCTGTCGACTGCCAATCTGATCCTGATGTCGAAACACGTGGCCCTGAACGCGTTCCTGGCGATGGGCATGACCTTCGTCATCATCACCGGCGGCATCGACCTTTCGGTCGGCTCGATCGTCGGCCTGTGCGGCATGGTGGCCGGCTATCTTGTGCTCAACGGCATCGACCTGCAGATTGGCTACACGATCTATTTCAACGTCTTCGAGATCGCGCTGATCACGCTGGCGGTCGGCATATTGATCGGCGCCGTCAACGGATTGCTGATCACCAGGCTGAACGTCGCGCCGTTCATCGCCACGCTCGGCGTGCTCTATGTCGCGCGCGGCCTGGCGCTGCTGTCGTCGGACGGCCGCACCTTCCCCAACCTCGTCGGCAAGCCGGAGCTTGGCACCACCGGCTTTGGGTTCCTCGGTGCCGGCCGGCTGCTTGGCCTGCCGGTGGCGATCTGGATCCTGATCGTCGTTGCGCTGGGAGCGGCCTATCTCGCCAAGTACACGCCGCTCGGCCGCCACATCTTCGCCGTTGGCGGCAATGAACGAGCGTCGCGGATTTCGGGCGTCCGTGTCAACATGGTGAAGATGTTCGTCTATATGTTCTCGGGTCTCTGCGCGGCGATCGTCGGCCTGATCATCTCGTCCGAGCTGATGGCCTCGCATCCGGCAACGGGCGAGAGTTTCGAGCTGAACGCGATTGCGGCGGCGGTGCTCGGCGGCACCTCGATGTCGGGCGGCCGCGGCACGATCGGCGGCACCATCGTCGGCGCCTTCGTCATCGGCATTCTTTCGGACGGATTGGTGATGATGGGTGTGAGTTCGTTCTGGCAGATGGTGATCAAGGGCCTCGTCATCATCGTCGCCGTCGTCGTCGACCAGGCACAGCGCCGGCTGCAGAGCCGGGTCACGCTGATGCAGATGGCAAAGGCGGGCTGAGCATGGCGGAGTTGCGGGGAGCACTGATCGGCTGCGGCTTCTTTGCCGTCAACCAGATGCATGCCTGGCGCGACATAGCGGGCGCCGCGATCGCCGCCATCTGCGACCGTGATCCGGAACGGCTCAAGATCGTCGGCGACCAGTTCGGCATTGCAAAGCGCTATACCGATGCGGCGGAACTTTTTGCCGGCGAAAGCCTCGACTTCGTCGATATCGCCACCACCGCGCCCAGCCATCGCCCGCTTGTCGAAATGGCGGCCACCCATCGCGTTCCGGTGATCTGCCAAAAGCCGTTCGCGCCGACGCTTGCCGACGCCAAGGCGATGGTCAGGGCATGCGCGCAAGCCGGCGTGCCGCTGATGGTGCATGAGAATTTTCGCTGGCAGTCGCCGATCCAGGCGGTGCGCGCCGTGCTCGACAGCGGCGAGATCGGCACGCCTTTCTTCGGGCGCATCTCCTTCCGCTCCGCCTATGACGTGTTTTCCGGCCAGCCCTATCTGGCGACGGGAGAGCGCTTCATCATCGAGGACCTCGGCATCCATATCCTCGACATCGCCCGTTTCCTGCTGGGCGACGTGTCTGTCGTCACGACGCGAACGGTGCGCATCAACCCTGGCATATCAGGCGAGGACGTGGCGACGATGCTGATGGATCATGAGAGCGGCGCCACCTCGGTGGTCGACTGCAGCTACGCGACGAAGCTTGCCACGGAGCCGTTTCCCGAGACGCTGATCGAGATCGACGGCAGCGACGGCACGATCCGGCTGGCGCAGGGATACGGGCTGACCGTCACCGGCAAGAACGGCACGGCCGTTACCGACGTCTCGCCGCCGCTGCTGCCTTGGGCGTCGCGGCCATGGCACAACATCCAGGAAAGCGTCGTCGCCATCCAGCAGCACTGGGTCGACTGCCTGGCAAAGGGGATCGAGCCGGCGACCTCGGGCACCGACAATCTCAAGACGTTCGCGCTGGTCGAGGCCGCCTATGCCGGGGCTGCGAGCCGTCAACCGGTGCAACTCGACGCCTTGCTGAAATGACCGCCGACGCCTTCCTCCTCTACGGCACGCGTATGGTCGAGGCCGAGCCGGTCAAGCTCAGCGCAGGCGCGCTCAGCGCGGACTTCGTCAACGGCAATCTGCGTACCATCCGCCATGACGGCACCGAAGTGCTGCGCGCCATCGCCTATATCGTCCGCGACCGCGACTGGGGCACTTATGAGCCAGCGTTGACGGACCTTATCATCGACCAGGGTGCCAACGCTTTTTCAGTCAGCTATTCGGCAAGCTGTGTGGCCCTCGATGGAAGCCGGCTCGGCTTCCGCGCCACCATCAAAGGCTCCGCCGATGGCCGTCTGGTCTTCGACGTCAGCGCCCTACCCGAAAGCGATTTCGAAACCAACCGCTGCGGCTTCTGCATCCTGCACCCGATCGCCGGGCTGGCCGGCAGCCCGGTCACGGTCGAGCATACGGACGGCAGCATGGTGGCGACAAAGCTTCCCGAACTGATCGACCCCTGGCAGCCTTTCAAGGATATCCGCGCCATCACCCATCAGGTTCGGCCTGGCGTCACCGCCGAATGCCGGATGGAAGGCGATACTTTCGAAATGGAGGACCAGCGCAACTGGTCCGACGCCTCCTACAAGACCTATGTGCGGCCGCTGGCGCTGCCATGGCCCTATCTGCTGCCTGCCGGCCTGCCCCTGCGCCAAACGATCAGCCTGCGCATCGCAGGTGAAGGCAAAGCACTGGCTGCCGCCGTGGCCAGCGAAGCGGTCCGCGTCGAGCTCGGCGAGGCCGGACCACGGCTGCCTGATGTCGGCGTGGTCATCTATCCCGAGGATGTCGAGACGGCACTGGCGAACCTTTCCACGTTGTCGACACTCGGCCCACAACAACTGCTGTTTCACTACGATCCGACGCGCGGCCACGGGCTCGATGCTTTGCGCGCTTTCGCCCGGCTCGCAAATGCCTACCCAGCTGAAACGTCCCTCGAATGCGTTGTTGCCTGCGCTGGCGATCTTGACGCCGAATTGTCAGGCGTCGCCGGGCTCGTACGCGAGGCCGGGCTGAAACTCTCGGCCATTGCGGTGTCGCCTTCGGTCGACCGGCAGTCGACGCCGCCGGGCAGCGCGTGGCCGGACTGCCCGCCGCTCGAAGAGGTCTACGCGGCGGCGCGATGCGCCTTCCCCGATATCCGCCTCGGTGGCGGCATGTTCAGCTATTTCACCGAACTCAACCGCAAGCGCGTGCCGGCAGACCAGCTCGATTTCGTCACCCATTGCACCTGTCCGATCGTGCATGCCGCCGACGATCTCAGCATCATGCAGTCGCTGGAGGCGCTGCCTTTCATCACCCAATCCGCACGGGCGATCTTCGGGGCTAAGCCACACCGGATCGGACCATCGACCATCGCCATGCGGCAGAACCCCTATGGCGGCGCGGCCAAGCCCAATCCCGGGAGACAGCGCATCGCCATGGCCGACAGCGATCCTCGCCATACCGGCCTGTTCGCTGCGGCGTGGACGATCGGCTATGCCGCACGTGTCGCGCCTGCCGGATTGGAGATGCTGACGCTCTCCAGCTTCACCGGACCGTTCGGCGTGCTGGCGTCATCCGGAGAACCCGTCGCGGAAGGATCACCCCGGCCGCTCTTCAGGGCTATCAAGGGGCTTTGCGAACTGGCCGGCCTTGCGCATGTGGCGGCAAGGACGAGCGATGAGACCAGAGTGCTGGCGCTGGCCGGTCGTTCTCTCTCGGGCAAGACGGTCGTGTGGCTGGCGAACCTGACGGCGGACGACGTGCCGGTCGACATTTCGTCTTTTGGCCGAGGCCATCTCGTGATGACGCCTTACGCGATCACCCGGCTCGGCTGAAGCTACTTTTCGGAGTTCATCACATAGAGGGCGCGCGAGCGCTCCAGGTGCTTGATCATCGCCTTTTCGGCGCCGTCCGCATCCATCTTCTCGATGCGGCCGATGATCTCTTCATGCTCGGTCAGCGTGAACTGTTCCTTGCCGGTCCAGATCAGCATTTCGGTGTGATACTCCTTCAGCCAGCCCAACATCGCCTCGCTGACGGCGACATAGATCGGGTTGCCGGAGATCGCGGCAATCTGGGTATGGAACTTCATGTCGGCGGATATGAAGGCTTCGGAGTCGCCCCGAAAGCCGCGCTGTTCGGCAACGGTTGCCCTGAGCCGCTGCACATCCTCGGCGGTGGCCTTTTCGGCGGCTTCCCTGACCATGCCGCGCTCGAAGAAGATGCGCGCGGTCTTCAGGTGCTCCAGCGTGTCTTTCGATGACGACAGGATGATCTTGGCGGCGCCATCGACCTGCTTGATGATCGACTTTGCGGTGAGCTGCAGCACCTTGGCGCGTTCGCCATGCGAGATCGCGACAAGGCCCATATTGCTCAGCGCCTGCATCGCCTCGCGGATCGCGGGCCTGCCGACCTCGAAGCGCTCCATCAGTTCGCGCTCCGACGGCATGTCGTCGCCCGGCATCAGCTCGCCGCTGGTGATCAGCCGCTTCAGCCTCAAGAAGACCTCGTCGGAAAGCTTGCGCCGGACAATCGGTTCCGAACGGTTCATCGTCGCGAATCACTCCCTTGACCCGGCCCTATCTAACACTGCCGCCACATTTCCTGGAAATTGCCATCTGACGACCTGCCTAAAACTTCCAGCCGGATATGCCTTGCAATACTTATGTACTCATTATACCAGATTTAAAACACCGTGAACCTTTTTCGAACGCCTCGGCCTGAGACAGCAGACCATGATCACCCTCACCTATCGCATCGAAACGCCTGGAAGCATCGAAGCGCTGGCGGCCAAGATCGCCAGCGACCAGTCGACCGGCACCTTCGTCGCGTTGCCCGGCGAGACCGAGGAGCTGAAGGCCCGGGTGGCGGCGCGCGTGCTGGCGATCCGGCACTTGCCCAATGCCGAGCGGCCGTCGCTTCCCGATGACGGTAGCGGGCCGTTCAAACGCGCCGACGTCGATATCGGCTTTCCGTTCGATGCCATCGGCACCGACCTTTCGGCATTGATGACGATCGCCGTCGGCGGCACCTATTCGATCAAGGGCCTCACAGGCATCCGCGTCGTCGACATGAAGCTGCCGGAGGATTTTCGCGGCGCGCATCCCGGCCCACAGTTCGGTGTCGCCGGCAGCCGCCGGCTGACCGGTGTGACGGACCGCCCGATCATCGGCACCATCGTCAAGCCGGCGCTCGGCCTGAGGCCGCACGAGACGGCGGCAATGGTGGCGGAACTGATCGCCGCCGGCGTCGATTTCATCAAGGATGATGAAAAGCTGATGAGCCCCGCCTATTCGCCCCTGTCGGAACGGGTGAAGGCGATCATGCCCCTCGTGCTCGATCATGAGCAGAAGACCGGCAAGAAAGTGATGTATGCCTTCGGCATCTCGCATGCCGACCCGGACGAGATGATGCGCAACCACGATCTGGTGGCGAAGGCCGGCGGCAATTGCGCTGTTGTCAACATCAATTCCATCGGTTTTGGCGGCATGGCGTTCCTGAGAAAACGCTCCCGCCTGGTGCTGCATGCTCACCGCAACGGCTGGGACATCCTCACCCGCCACCCGAGCCTTGGCATGGACTTCAAGGTCTGGCAGCAGTTCTGGCGGCTGCTTGGCGTCGACCAATTCCAGATCAACGGCATCGCCTCAAAATACTGGGAGCCGGATGACTCTTTCGTCGAGTCGTTCAAGGCAGTGACGACACCGATCTTCTCGCCCGAGGACTGCGCCTTGCCGGTGGCGGGCTCTGGCCAGTGGGGCGGCCAGGCGCCCGAGACATATGCGCGGACCGGACGCACGGTCGATCTTCTCTATCTCTGCGGCGGCGGCATCGTCAGCCATCCGGACGGGCCGGGCGCCGGCGTGCGGGCCGTCCAGCAGGCCTGGCAAGCGGCGGTCGACGGCATTCCGCTGGCGGACTTCGCCTTGAGCCATCCCGAACTGGCGCGGTCGATCGAAAAATTCGGCGACGGCAAGGCAGCCTGAGGCCATGCAAGACCTGCTTCTCAGCTATTATGGCGACGACCTGACCGGCTCGACCGATGTCATGGAGGCGCTCGAGCTCGGCGGCGTGCCGACCGTGCTGTTCATGCGCCAGCCGGACGAGGCACTGCTTTCGCGATTTGCGCATTGCCGCGCCATTGGCCTCGCCGGCACCAGCCGCAGCGAGACGCCACAGTGGATGGACACGCATCTGCGCGAAGCCTTCGCCTGGCAGAAGACGCTCAACGCCGCGATCTGCCATTACAAGGTCTGTTCGACCTTCGATTCCAGCCCGACGATCGGCAGTATTGGCAGGGCCATCGAGATCGGCCGCTCGGTGTTCGCACAAGCCAGCGTGCCGCTGCTGGTCGGCGCGCCGCAGCTCAAGCGCTACACCGCCTTCGGCCATCTGTTCGCCGCCTACCGCGACCAATATTTTCGCATCGACCGCCACCCGGTGATGAGCCGCCATCCGACGACGCCGATGGATGAGTCCGATCTGCTGATCCATCTGTCGCGGCAGACGGCGCTGAGTTCCGGGCTGGTCGATCTTGCGACGCTGCAGTCCGCATCGCGGTCGGCGGCGTTCGATCGCCTGACCGGAAACGGCACCGCCATCGTGCTTGTCGATGTCGACAATCTGGAAACGCAGGCTCTGGCCGGCAAGGAGCTGTGGCGCGTTCGCAAGCCGGGCGGTTCTTTTGTCGTCGGCTCGTCGGGAGTCGAGTATGCGTTGCTGGCCGAATGGACGTCGAATGGCATCGTCAGCGCGGGGCAAGGCTTCACGCCGCCGGGCACAGCCGAGCGGATAGCCGTCGTGTCGGGCAGCTGCTCGCCGACCACCGAACGGCAGATCCGGCATGCCCTGACCGACGGCTTCGACGGCATCGAGGTTGACCCTGTCGAGCTGGTTTCGCAGGCGTCGGAGAAGGCGATCGCACGCGCAACGGCAAGCGGCCGTGCCAGTCTGCAAGCCGGGCGCAGTGTCATCCTCTACACCGCGCTTGGCCCCACTGCCGACAGGGGCGCCGAAATCGACCGGCAAGAAGGCGCCCGCCACAAGCTTGGCCGCGGCCTCGGAGAAATCCTTCGCAGCCTGACGATCGAACAGAGCCTGCGGCGCGTGGTCATTGCCGGCGGCGACACGTCGAGCCACGCACTCGGCGAGATGGGTGTCGATGCCCTGACAATTCGCATGCCGCTGCCCGCTTCGCCGGGGTCCCCGCTTTGCGTTGCCCATTCACGCGTCAAGGCGATCGACGGACTGGAGGTTGCGCTCAAGGGCGGCCAGGTCGGAACCGATCGCTATTTCTCAGCCATTCGCGACGGCCTCGGCGATTGAAACGGCCGACGCTGCGTCCAGGTGCCGGCCTCTAGGCACGAAATGCTCCTTGCCGGGTGGAAATCCCGGTAACACCCGGTAGTATCTGCGAAAATACCGAAATCGGGAGGATGCGGGTGCAGACCAAGAAGATCATCAACGACGGCAACCGCGCCGTCGACGAGATGCTGGAAGGCATTCTCGCCGCGCATCCCCGTCATCTCAAAAGCGTGGACGGCAGCCCACGCTCCATCATTGCTCGCGACGGACCACGCCAGGGCAAGGTAGGCCTCGTGATTGGCGGTGGCTCTGGCCATGAGCCTAGCTTTCTCGGCTTCGTCGGCAAGGGGTTGGCTGACGCGGCGGCCATCGGCAATGTCTTCGCGTCGCCGCCGCCAGACCCGATCCTCGAATGCGCCAAGGCGATCAGCGGTGGCGCCGGCGTGCTCTTCATGTACGGCAACTATGCCGGCGACGTGATGAATTTCGACATGGCCGCCGAGATGGCTGCCATGGACGACATCGAGGTGCGCACGGTGCTGAGCACCGACGACGTCGCCTCGGCGCCCCTTGGCGATAGACACAAGCGCCGCGGCGTCGCCGGCAATTTCTTCATCTTCAAGGCGGCGGGTGCCGCCTGCGACCGGATGCTGTCCTTCGACGAATGCGAGCGTATCGCCGGCAAGGCCAACGACCATACTTTCACCATGGGCGTGGCGCTGTCGCCCTGCTCTCTGCCACAGACCCGCCGGCCGAATTTCGAGATCGGTCCGTACGAGATGGAGATCGGCATGGGCATCCATGGCGAGCCCGGCATCGCGCGCGAAAAGTTGAAAACAGCCGACGAGATCACCGACGAGATGCTGGACAGGATCCTCGACGAAATGGCGCCGACGCGGGGCGACAAGGTCGCGGTGCTCGTCAACTCGCTCGGCTCGACGCCGCTGATGGAACTCTACATCATGAACCGGCGCGTGAAGCAGAGGCTCGACGACATCGGTGTGTCTATCCACGCAAGCTGGGTCGGCAATTACTGCACCTCGCTCGAAATGGCCGGGGCCTCGATCACTCTGCATCGACTGGACGGCGAGTTGCAGACGATGCTGGACCACCCTTGCGACTGCGCCATGTTTCGCGCCGGCTGAACCTGCTCCTCGTCAAGGACAAAGATATGACGACAATCGACACCGCCCGCCTTGTTGCGATGTTCGCAACGATCGCAACCGCCATGTCAGCCGACAGAGACCGGCTGTGCGCGCTTGACGGGGTTATCGGCGATGCCGACCACGGCATTGCGATGGAGCTTGGATTTTCCGCGGCGCGCGATGCGGTTGCCGCACTGGACACCGGAGCGACCGATCCGACCACTTTGCTCAACACGGCGGCAAAGTCGTTCCTGAATGCCGTCGGCGCCTCCTCGGGTCCGCTCTATGCCACTGCTTTCATGCGCGGCGCGGCAGCCGTCAAGGGCAAGACAACGCTTGATGACGCGGACGTGGTCGCCCTGTTCCAGGCCATGGCGAAGGGCATTCAGGATCGCGGCAAGGCCGAGCCAGGCGAGAAAACCATGATCGATGCATGGGCGCCGGCAGCACAAGCGGCGGGCGAAGCGCTGGCCTCCGGCAAGAGTCTTGCGGGCAGTCTCGAGGCTGCGGCGCAGGCGGCAAAAGCAGGCGCGGAAGCGACCAAGGCGATGATCGCCACCAAGGGCCGGGCCTCCCGCCTCGGCGAACGCTCGCTTGGCCATATGGACCCGGGCGCCGCTTCGGCCGTGACCGTGATCGAGGCGATACGGGTCACCTTGACCGACTGATCAGCAGCGGACCCGCCGCGTCTTTCAGCGCTTGGCGTCGAGCTTGTCGACGGCCTGCACGTTTGCGGCGGAGGGGCCGTTCGGATCGAACTCCGAGGCCAGCCACGCGTCGGCGATCGATTTCGCCAATTCGGGACCGATGACGCGGGCGCCCATGGTGATGATCTGGGCATTGTTGGACTTGGCGGCGCGCTCTGCCGAATACGTATCGTGGGTCAATGCGGCACGAATACCCGGCACCTTGTTGGCGGAGATGCTGACGCCAATGCCGGTGCCGCAGAACAGGATGGCCCGGTCGTAGTTGCCGTCCAGGATTTCGTGGCCGACCTTGGCGGCGATATCGGCGTAGAACCCGGCCTGGCTGAGGTCAACGACCTGCAGCTCCGGCTTGGTGGCGAGATGCTTGGCGATGACATCGAGCAGCGGCTTGCCGGCACTGTCGGCTCCGAGTGCGATCTTCATGACGATGAACTCCTTTGCTTTCGTGTCATAGCAGTCAACGCGCGATGGCGGCCGACGCCTTTTTCAGAATGTCGATATAGCCTTCCGCTCGCCACGCCGAGCGGCCGATGAACAGGCCGTCGACATGCGGCTGTCCGATCAATTCGGCCGCGTTGCCGGGATTGACGCTGCCGCCGTAGAGCACAGGCGGGGCAATCGGCAGCCGGTCGGCGGCAACCTGCTTGATCAGCGCCTGCTGTTTGTCGGCATAGTCGGCGCTGGCCGGAATGCCCTTCTCGCCGATTGCCCAGACAGGCTCGTAGGCAAAGAGGATTTCTGCCTTCAGTTGATCGCCGCTCAGCTCCTGCAGCGCACCGAGAACCTGTGCCGTCAACACCGCCTCGGCGCGACCGGATTCACGCTCGGCCAATGTCTCGCCGACGCAGATCAACGGCACAAAACCGTGCCTGACTGCGGCCGCCGTCTTCAGCCCGACAGTCGCATCCGTTTCGCCGAAATGCTCGCGACGCTCGCTATGGCCGAGTTCGATCACATCCAGCGCGCAGTCTTTCAACATCACTGGCGAGACTTCGCCCGTCCAGGCGCCGGCGTCTGCCCAATGCATGTTCTGGGCACCGACCTTCACACGGGTGTTGGCCAGCGCCGCCTTGACCTGGCGCGCTGCGGTGAATGGCGGAATGACGAAAGGCTGTATCGCCGGATCGAAACCCGGCACGAAGGCCGCCAGCGCATCGGCGAACCGCAATGCCTCCGACAGCGTCTTGTTCATCTTCCAGCTCGTGCCGACCCAATATGGGGCCATTCTTCTTCTCCTTCGATACTTTTTGCGGGCCGACATCGGCGCCGGCTTTCGGGCGACGTGTTCGCTCAGGCCCGAGGCTTGAGACTGTCGCGACCACTGTCGACGTAAGGCGCCCAGAAATCCACCGACTCGCGGATCATCTCGATAACCTGATGATCGACTGGTTCCCTCTCCCTGAAGGAAAGTTCAAGGCAAATTTCATTGTCGGTTCCGCCGCCTTGCCGAACCGCATCCAGCAGCTTTTGCGGAACTATGCGGCCGTCCTTGTTGTAGGCGGCCGTGAACGGCCAGTGCCCACCCTTGTTCATGGACGACTGCTTGATGTGGATGATCGGCGATTGCATTGGAAACGCTTTCGCCCAAGCATAGGGATCGGTGTCGGCGGGATCGGGAGAGGTCACGTCGCCATGGTCGATGTCGACCATCATCTTCATCGGGATAGGCAGCTTCGCCGCGTCGATGGCGCCTTGCAGCGTGATGCAGCTTTCGATCGTGTGGCCGAACTCGCGGCCGACCGACATCGGCTCCCAGAATAGGTAGGTCAGGCCCGCCGCCTTGGCGTGTTCAGCCACCTCGCGCCAGCATTCGAGCGCGATGTCGAGCAGTGCCGCCCGCCGTTGCGGATCGTCAAAATCCTTGTAGGTGAAGATGGCGAACTGCGTGCCCATGCCTGATGCGCCGAGTTCTGCGGAAATGTCGGCGAACGTCTTGAACCAGTCGACATAATAGCGCCGGACATCGGCATCAGGGTGGCCGAAATGGTTGAGCCGGCCATAAGGCCCCGTCATGCCGGAGGTGATCCTGACACCGGTCCGCGCCAAGGCGCTGTTGAACCGGCGCAGGAATTTGGCAATCGTCGCTGCCGGCCAGCCCGGATTGACGAATTCATGCGTCAGCTGCACGTCGCGGATGCCGATGCCATAGGCGATCGCGTCGATCAAATCGTCTGGATCGGCAAAGCGATTGACCAGTGGATTGGTGTTGAGGGAAAGCGTGAAGGCCATCAGTCTGCCGCCGCCATGATGTTACCGAACCAGTCTTCGAATGCTTTCCGCTCGGCTGCATCGATATGCAGGCCATGTTTGGTGCGGCGTTCCAGGACATCGGCTGATGTGCCGGCCCATTCGGTCTCGGCCAGGAACCTTGCCTCCCGTTCATACAGATCGGGCCCGAAGCGGCGGCCGAGGTCCGCTTCGCCATGCGCGCCGGCGAGCAATTTTCTGGCGCGGGTGCCGTAGCTTCGGGCGTAGTGCTTCACCAGCGAGGGGCTGAGCCACGAAAACTCGGCATGCAAGTCGCTCAGGAACTGCTCGAAGTCCGCATTGGGAAGGTCGCCTCCCGGCAAGGGAATTTTGGCGGTCCACGCTTTCTTCATCGTTGGAAAGAACGGCTGGATCTTTTCCAGCGCATGTTCGGACAGCTTGCGGAAGGTGGTGATCTTGCCGCCGAATACTGAAAGCAGCGGCGCGTTGCCATTGGAGGCGTCGAGCTCGAAAATATAGTCGCGCGTCACCGCGCTTGGATTGTCGGCATTGTCATCATAGAGCGGACGCACGCCCGAGAAACTGTAGACCACGTCCTGCGCTGTCAGCTGTCGCTTGAAGTAGCGATTGACCACCTTGATCAGATAGTCGACTTCGCTTGCCTCGGCGGCCACTTCTTCGGGCCTGCCTTCGTAGGGAATATCGGTCGTACCGATCAGCGCCAGATCGTTCTCATAGGGATTGACGAAGATCACCCGCTTGTCGTTGTTCTGAATGAGATAGGCCTGCCGCCCCTCCCAGAATTTGGGCACGACGATATGGCTGCCTTTCACCAGACGAACATTGCGGGTGGAATTCTGCCCGGCGACGCGGCTGACAATGTCGTTGACCCAAGGGCCTGCCGCGTTGATCAGCGCCCGCGCGCGGACTTTCGTGACGGCGCCCGTGCGGCCGTCCTGCATGTCGATCGACCACAGTCCGTCTTCGCGGCGCGCCGCGACACAAGCCGTGCGCGTGAGTACCCTTGCGCCGCGCTGCCTGGCGTCAAGCGCGTTGAGCAGCACCAGGCGCGCATCGTCGACCCAGCAATCGGAATATTCGAAACCGCGCTTGAATTCGTCCTTGATCGGCGCGCCTTCGGGCGCAGTCCTGAGGTTCAGCGTTCTTGTCCCCGGTAACCGCTTGCGACCGCCAAGGTGGTCGTAGAGAAACAGCCCGAGCCGGACCAGCCATGCCGGCCTGTCCTGCGGGCTGTGCGGCAGAACGAAGCGCATCGGCCAGATGATGTGCGGCGCCGCCTCGAGCAGCACCTCGCGTTCGATCAGCGCTTCGCGAACCAGCCGGAATTCATAATATTCGAGGTAGCGCAGGCCGCCATGCACCAGCTTGCCGGAGCGCGAGCTGGTGCCTTGGGCGAGATCGTCCTTTTCGCACAGGATGACCGACAGCCCGCGCCCTGCCGCGTCACGCGCTATGCCGGCCCCATTGACGCCGCCGCCGATCACGAAGAGATCGACGACATCTGTTGTATTGCTCAAGATCTTGCTCCTGTGCGGTGCGCCATGCCCTTCCACACCGGTCGAAGCGCCCGGTGCGCCGAAACGAAGGAAGGGAAGAGCGCATCGTAGGTTTGCGAAAGCGCCTCGTCATAGGCATCGCAGTCGCCGAGAAGCGGCGTCACCCACTCGGCGGCGCAGTCTTCCATGGAGCCATAGACCCCGAGACCGACCGCGGCCATCATCGCGGCGCCTGCAGCGCCGGCTTCCTGGCGGCTGCTGGTGCGCACCTGCGCCCGGGTCGCCGCCGCGATGATGCGGCGTAGCGACGGGCTGCGCGCGGCGCCGCCCGACAGGCGGATCTCGCTCGGCACGGCGCCCATCGCCTGGTAGCAATCGCGTGCGGCGAAGGCCAACCCTTCGAGGACAGCGCGTGCCAGATCGCCAAAGCCATGCTTGACCGAAAGGCCGATGAAACCCGCGCGCGCGTCAGGGTCGACGAACGGCCCTCTCTCGCCGGCCAGCGATATATAAGGCTGGTAAATCAGCGATCCCGGCTCCGATGCCTCCACCCAGACATCGAGTGCTTTCAGCAACTCGTCATGAGAAGGTTTGCCGCCAGCCGTGGCGAGCACGTCGCGCGCAAGGCCAAGCAGCCAGTCGATGTTGAGCGTCGCCGCCATATTGGACTGCAATTGCGCATAGCCACCCGGAACAGGCATGGCGATCGTGTAACCGGAGCCATCGCCGTTCAGCACGACATCGTCGGGAGTGGCGGCGAAGCGCGTGTGTATGCCGGTCGAGCCGATGACGGTGCAGCCGACATTGCCTGAGGGATCATAGAGGCCGGCTCCGAGAGCCGTCATGACCATATCGACGTAACCCAGCACCACCGGCGTGCCTTCGAGCAGGCCAGTCTCTGCCGCCGCCGATCGCGACAGCGGATGATGGTCGGTGGTGCCTTCGAGCATGGGAGGCAACAGGCGGCGATGCGTCGTCAGATCCAGGATGTCGAGGGCTTCGTCGGAATAGGTACGCGAGCGAAAATCGCCGAAGGTGAAGGTTCCTTCGGACGGATCCGTGGCGCGTTCGCCTGTCATCTTGAAGTAGAGCCAATCCTTGCAATGCAGGGCGGTCGCCGCCCGCTCCAGCAGGTCCGGATTGTTCTTTTTCATGAAGGCAAGCTGGGCACCCTGCTGACAGGAATTTAGCCCCGTGCCGGTCAGCTCGAACCGCCTGCGATCCCGGGGATCGGCGCGCATCTCGTCCACCAAATGTCCGGCGCGAGCGTCGAGCCATAGCCAGGCGCGCGAGACAGGCGAGCCGTCGCCGTCGATCAGCCAGGTTCCGTCGCCCTGCCCGGTGATGGCAACCGCCGCGGTTCGTTGCGCGAGGTTAGGGATTTTGGCCGTGAGATCGCGAACGGTCTGCGCCATATCGCGCCATGTCTGATCGAGGTCCTGCTCGGCGCCGCCACCTTCCAGCGTGACGAAGCTGTTGGGTACCGACGTCATGGCGAGCTGCCGTCCGGACAAATCGAAAGCGACCGATTTGATCACCGACGTTCCCGCGTCGATGCCGATCAGCAGGTCTTTCATGACGCAAATTCCGGTTGATTATGAAGGCAGTTCAAGAGGCCAGTCTTTGTCATCTCGTAGAAGAGGCAGGGAGTGTCCGCAAGGACACCCCCTGTGCAGGTTTTCATTCCGACAGCACGAAGGGTGCGGTGTACTTGTCGACATTGTCCTTGGTGATGAGAAGGCAATCGAACAGCTGCTTCTCGGTCGCCGCACCGGTGGCACCCGTCTTGATAAACGAGTCCGCCTGCTGCACGGCCTTGGCCGAGAAGATGGCGACCGGCTGAAGCACGGTGTACTGCAGTTCGCCGGACTTGATCGCCGCAACCGCGTCCGGGGAACCGTCGAAGCCGCCGACCTTGATGCCAGCCAGCTTGCCGGCTTCCTTCAGTGCCGCAACCGCGCCGAGAGCCATTTCGTCATTGCCGCTGATCACGGCGATGATGTCGGGATTGGCCTGCAGCATGCTCTGCATCTTGTCGTGGCCCTGGGTGCGATCCCAGTTGGCGACCTGCGAAGCGGCCTTTTCGAGATCCGGATACTGGCTCAGCACGGTCGCGTAACCGTTCGAGCGCGTGGCCGCATTGTTGTCCGACGGGGCACCGAGCAGTTCGACATATTTGCCCTTTTCACCGACAGCCTGCACCCACTGCTGGGCACCGAGAGCAGCACCCTGCGCGTTGTTGGACACGAGCTGTCCCTTGGCGAGGCCTTCCTGGTTGATTTCCGCATTGACGAGGAAGACCGGGATGTTGGCGGCAATCGCCTTCTTCACCGCACCGACAGAGCCGTCGGCGTTGGCCGGGTCAAGGATGATCGCCACCGACTTGTTGGTGATGGCGGTGTCGATCAGGTTGCTTTCCGTGTTGGTATCGCCCTTGTGGGCGCCGACATTGGCCGTGTAGCCGAGCTTCTCGGCCTCGGCCTTGGCGACGTTGCCCTCGGTCAGCCAGTAGGGGTTGGCCGGATCGTTGACGATGATCGAGATCAGGCCCGCGGCCGACGCGGCGGCCGTGAACCCGACGACCATCGCGGCGGCAAGCAGACTTTTCAGCATGGTTCTCATGTACATTCCTCCAATGATTACGCGGTGTTGCTGCCAGTTCACCTGGCAGTCTTCCCTTGGGCAGGATTGGCCGCTTCGGCCTTCCCCCGTTTCTGAGAAGTCGGTTGGCCACCTGTCGCGCTTGGGAGCTTGCTGCGGCGGCGATACTGAACGGCATTGAGGAGCACGGCGAGCACGATGACGGCACCGGTGAACACTGTCTGCCAGTAGGATGAGATGCCGATGATCACCAGACCGTCGGACAGGAAGCCGATGACGAAGGCCCCGAGCAGGGTTCCGCGGATGTTGCCGCGGCCGCCGGTCAACGCCGCGCCGCCGATGACGACGGCCGCGATGGCCGTCAGTTCGTAGGTGGTGCCAGCGGTCGGCCCCGCCGACGTCAGCTGCGAGGACAGGATCAGGCCGGCAATGGCGGCACAGATGCCTGAAAGCACATAGACGGAAATCTGCACCGTCTTGACCGGGACGCCGGACAGTTCGGCCGCGCGCTCATTGCCGCCCGAGGCGTAGAGCCAGCGCCCGAAAGCGGTGCGGTTCAGGACGATGCTGCCGATGAGCGCGATGACCACGAGAACCACGACACCGGTCGGCACGCCAAACAGGCGGTTGAAGCCAAGCGCATCGAAGCCGGTGTTTCCAAGCTCTGGTTTGCCGCCGAGATTGTTGTAGGTCAGACCGCTGGTCATAAGCAGCGCCAGGCCGCGCGCCATGTACATGACGCCGAGCGTGGCGACGAACGCCGGAACCTTGAAGCGCGCGATGAGCACACCGTTGATCAGCCCGACGCTGGCGCCCAGCATGCAGGCAATCACCGCGACCACCCAGACCGGCGGGTAGAGAACGACGCCCAGCCAGGTCAGCGTCACGCCTTGCATCAGGAAGCCGGCAACGACGCCGGCCAAGCCCAGCGTCGACCCCACAGACAGGTCGATGCCGCCATTGAGGATGACGAGCAGCATGCCGACCGCAAGAATTCCGAAGATGGCGACATGCGAGGCCATGGTCAGGAAGTTCGCCACCGAGAGGTAATAGGGCGACAGGATCGAAAAGACGACGATGATGACAATCAGGGCAAAGAAAGCGCGACCCTCGAGCAGCAGCTTGGCGAGATCGAAACCTTCGCTTGCGCTCGGACTGGACTGTTTTCTGGCCTGGCTGACATCGGTCATGGGTCTGGGCTCCGAAATTCTGGTGATCAGGCGACCACGGCTTCGCCGGAGGCGGCCATGATCTGCTCTTTGGTGGCGTTGGCGCCGAATTCGGCTGAAATCCTGCCCCGGCGCATGACGACGATGCGGTGCGCAATGCTGAGGCACTCGTTGACCTCCGAGGTCGAGAAGACGACGGCAAGGCCCTGCGCGGCGCGTTCGCTCAGCAAGCGAAAGACTTCGGCCTTGGCGCCGACATCGATGCCGCGGCTCGGCTCGTCGAGGAGGATAACTTTTGGGTTGGTCGTCAGCATCTTGCCGATGACGACCTTCTGCTGATTGCCGCCCGACAGCGATCCGATCATGGCGTTGCCGCCGGCGGTCTTGATGGTCACCTTGCGGATCGAATCCTCGACCAACCCACGCTCCCTGGAGCGGGACAGAAACAGCCCCTTGGCGAACGCTTCGATGCTGGCAAGCGAGAGATTGCGGCCGACGGTCATCGTTTGAACCAGCCCGTCGCGCTGGCGATCCTCGGGGACGAGCACAAGACCTCTGGAGATGCGCTGGGCAATGCTCAGCCCCGAAACGTCCTCGCCTTCCAGAAGCGCGCGGCCGCCCGCCATCGGCACCCGTCCGGCGACGGCTTCCAGGAGTTCCGTGCGCCCGGCGCCCATCAGCCCATAGATGCAGATGATCTCGCCGGCCCTGACATCCAGCGACAGGTGATCGACGACGGAATAGCCTGAGCCCGAAGTGTCGACGACGCTGACATCCTCGATCGACAAGGCGACCTCGCCGAACGCATGGCCGGTCGGCGGCGAGCCGAGATCGAAATTCTCGCCGACCATGTTGCGCACGATCCACTCGAGGTCGATGTCCCTGGCCTCGGCCGTCGCCGTTATCGCGCCGTCGCGCAGGACAACGGCGTAGTCGGTGATCTGCAACGCCTCTTCGAGGTGATGTGAAATGTAGACGATGGAGACGCCGCGGCTGGTCAAATCGCGGATCACCTTGAACAGCACTTCCACCTCGGTTGCGCTGAGTGCCGAGGTCGGTTCGTCCATGATCAGGATGCGCGAATCGACCGACAGTGCCCGTGCGATCTCGACGATCTGCTGTTGCCCCAGGCGCAGATCCTCGACCAGGGTCATCGGGTCGATGTCCTCTTCGAGATCAGCCATCAGCGCGCGCGCCTGGCGCTGCTCCTCGGCGAAGTCGAGGCCGGTCCTGGTGCGCAGTTCGCGGCCCATGAAGATGTTGTCGCGAACGCTGAGGTTCGGCGCCAGGCTGAGTTCCTGGTGGATGATCGAGATGCCGCGATCGCGCGCGTCCGAGGATGAGGAAAAACTGACGAGGTTGCCGTCGAGCACGATGTCGCCGGATGTCGGCGTGACCACGCCGGACAGAATCTTCATCAGCGTCGACTTGCCGGCGCCATTCTCTCCAAACAGCGTGGTGACCTTGCCGCGATGGATGTCGAAATTGACGCCCTTGAGCGCATGGACGCCGCCATACGACATGACGATGTTGCGCGCCGAAAGCACGGCGTCGCCATTCACGGATCCGGTGTCGGCAGCCGGTTTCATTTGACTTCCAAGCTCACGGGAGTGACGAGCCAACTCTTCGGGTTGACCAGCTTGAACGCGCCGACCACCGATATGGTCTTGCCGGTCAAGGCGTTAGTGTCGAGCTTTGCCAGGACTTCCTTCTTCATCTCGTTGTTCAGCGCCGAACCGGCATCCTGGTATTCGATCTGGTTGGTGAACTGGCCGAATGTAATCTTGCCGGTGGCGTCGCGTAGTTCCGTTCCGTTGATCGCCGGCCCGGTCTGCACGCGGATCATCAACGTATCCGGCACGCCGTCGACGGCGACCTTGTAGATGCCCGATTTTCCTTCGCCGACGACTCCGCTGAACTTGACCGAGATGACCGGTCCGACACCCGCAGGCACGCCGTATTCCTTTTCCGCCGTCGCTCTGTCCTTGGCGATCGCCGTCGCCACCGTCACCGCGTCGGCGGCGCGTGCCTCGACATCGGCCTGCACCTTGGGAAATTCCGACTTGCCGTAGTCAGTGGCGGAAAACACGGCACTGCGAACGTCGCCGGCGGAGCCGATCCTGACCACCTTGGTGTCGAGCGCCATGGCGCCGAGCAGGACGACAACCGCGGCGCCGGCAAGTGCCCGACGCAAGCCGGGCGAGGCCGGCCTGGTCGATGCGGTGGCGGCCTTCGCGCTCATGACGCAACCGCCAGCAAGGCAGATCTGCCGTTGTCACGCATTTGACGATCCTCCGTTCACATGGCGTTTCGCACCATTGGATTGGTTCTGTTCGACAAGGGCACGGGCGGTGGACTCGTCGGTGATCAGGCCGCTCAGATAACGGCTTTCGAGCACCGCCTTGATCGCGCGTACTTTGATCTTGCCGCCGGCGACGGCGACGATCCGGCGGCCTTTCAACTGGTCTCGCGGAAGCGCCAGGATTCTTTCTGACAGCGCCGTTTCCACCGGGCGTCCCTTGTCGTCGAAGAAGTGGGCGAGCAGCTCGCCGACGCCGCCATCGCGTTTGACCTCATCGATTTCGGAATGTTCGATCATGCCGGTAGCCACCAGCGAGGCTTCCCGCTCGGCGGTGCCTATGCCGACGAACATCAGGTCGGACCGGCCTGCGAGGTCGAAGACATCGCTGATGCCGCGCTGGCCAAGCAGCACCTCACGGTCCTCGGCGGTGTTGGCGACGAAGGGCACGGGCATCACATAGGCCTGCGCGCCGGTCCGCTCGGCCAGTCGATGCATGACGTCGTGCGGGTTGGCTGCGAATTTGCGCGTCACACCGCCAAGCAGCGAGACGAAACGGATATGGGCGGCGGCAGTGCGCGTCAGATATTCGACGCTTGCCGCTAGGGTGCGGCCGTGGCCGACGCCGATCAGCATATCCTCGCCGCGATCGATCTCGCGCTTCAGAAACTGCGCGCCGGCGATGCCAAGCGCCTTCAACGGCAATTCGTCCTGATCGAGATCAGGAACGACCTCGCAGTAATCGAGCCCGTAAGCATCGATCAGCTGCTGCTCGAGGTCGATGCATTCGCCGACGTCGCCGTCGATGATCACCCTGACAAGGCCGTCCTGGGTAGCCCGGGTGATGAGCCGATGCGCCTTGAGGCTGGTCAGGCCGAGCCGCTTGGCCACCTGGGCCTGCGTGAGACCCCCGGCATAGTGAAGCCAGGCCGCGCGCGTGGCGAGGCTGGATTCATGGTCGCGGTTAGCGGTTCCGCCGGATTTCAAGCCATCTCCTCCCTGAGATGATATTATTATCTTTGTGTGCAAAAATTTTCACATCCCTGCATCGCTGTCAATCCCTCGCCGGATTTGGTGCATACGCCCGCGGGGAATTCACAGCTCTCGCCCCTTCCCAAAACGCCGGTCTGCCAGCGTTTCGGCAGGCAACATCGACCTATTAGGAGGCAAGCATGTTATTCGATCATATGATGATGTTAATTTAACGTCAATCTGTGTTATTTCCTGCCGAGACCAGCAGGATTGCACAGCCATTGGCTATCCTATTTTTCATCAACTATTTGTTTTTAATGAATAATATTCGATAGCAGCAAAATCCCAACCCGTCTGTGAGTTGGGCGATTTGCGGATGCGGCGCATCCATGGGCAAACCGATCGGATTGCCTTGGGAAGAGCATCGGCGACGGGGTGATCACCCTAGCCGCATCAGGTTCCGGCCCTCGAGCTCCACGATTGCGGCCTCGACTTCCTCTGCGAAGCGCCCAGCGCTCCAGCCCAGCGCCCGTCCGGCAATCGCCGCAATCTCCTGCAGGTCCCGGCCTGTCAGCGAACCTGATATCGCCAGGGTGCTGCGGCGCATGACGATATCGGCCAGATGTTCGACGAACTCGTTGCGGACGATGTAGTCAATTTCCGACCGGCTGTAGCTCTCTGAATCCGGCAGCCGACCCTCATCACCCGACCCATGCGTGGCGATTTGCGTGGCTCTGGTGCCATATCGCGACAACAGTTCATCGAGACGCCGTTCCTCAGCGCCCGTCTCCGAGTGCACCAGAGCCAGCCAACTTGCTCGCGCTGCGGCATTGGCCGGAAAATCCTTGCCGCCGCCGATCGGCATGGCTTGCGTCGTCACCTTGCGGCTGCGCTGCAGGCGATCGAGCACGGTGTCGGCGACTTCCTCGGCGAAGCCGCGAAAGGTCGTCCATTTGCCGCCGACCAGCGAGATGACCGCGAAGGGTCTGTTCCGGTCCGGCTCGGCGACCGGCGCCGAGTGGTCACGGCTGATTAACCCGGGCAGCGATACATCCGAGGCCGGCAGCGGCCTGATGCCGCTATAGGCATAGACGATCTGGTCGCGCTCGAACGCCATCCCCGGCAGCAGCGTCCGTACGCTGTCGAGCAGGTATTCGACTTCGTCAGGCTCGCAGCGCACCTCGTCGGGATTGTCGGCCTTGATGTCGGTGGAGCCGACCAGCGCCAGGCCGAGATAGTCGTAGACAAGGCAGATACGGCCGTCATCGGCTTCGAAATACAGCATGCGCCCGGCCAGGCTTTTGACCAGTTCGTCATGCTTCAGCAGGATGTGCGAGCCCTTGGTGCCGCCGATCATCTTCGACGGCGCGCCAAGCAGATCGTTGACATCGTCGATCCACGGACCGGCGGCATTGACCACCAGCTTCGGACGCACCGAAAAGGTCGCGCCGTTTTCCGGCTGGAAGGTCAGCACGCCATTGGCGGACTTCGCCAGCGTCGTGTAGTTCGCGCTGGCCGAGGCCGGGTTTGCCTGCAGCCCATCGAGGATCAGTTCGAGCACCAGCCTTTCGGGGTGGCTTATCTTGGCGTCGTAATAGGTGCCGGTGGCGACGATCGAGGGGTTGAGCGCCGGCATCTCGCTAAGCGCCTGGCGCCGCCCGACCATGCGGTGGCGCGGCATGACCTGGTTTCGCGAGCCATAGAAATCATAGATCATCAAGCCGATCTTGATCAGGATGGCACCGCGGCTGCGCGGTGCGCTGGTCGAGCCGAACAGCGTCCGCAGCGCCGCCAGAATGCCCTTGCTCCAGGAAAAGATCGGGATGATGGTCGGCAGCGGGCTGACATAATGCGGCGCGTTCTTCAAAAGCAAATTGCGTTCGAGCGTCGACTGCGCCACCAGCCCGAACTCGCCGGTTTCTAGATATTTCAAGCCACCATGAATGAGCCGCGATGGCGCGGCACTGGTGCCGGAGCCGAAATCCGCCTTGTCGACGATCAGGCAGCTGACGCCTTGCGCGCATAGGTCGCGAAACAGCCCTGCTCCGTTGATGCCGGCGCCAAGAATGACGACGTCGACCTCGCCGGTCCCGGCCATGGCAGCCAAACGCCCGGCGGGATTTTCCGTATGTGTTCCTTCGGCTGGGCTCATGGCACTTTCGTCTTGACGATGCGCAGCTTTACGCCGGCCCGCTCGAGGGCTTGCGCCCGCGCATCGCCCAGGCCTTCGGTCGCCAGCACGACGTCGAAGCTGGTCAGATCGTCGAAGACATGCAGTGCGATCCTGTCGAACTTGGCATGGTCAATCAGAAGGATGCGCTTGACCGACGCCGCCATCATCGCCTGCTTGACCCGCACAACATTGGGGTCCTGGATGAAGGCCGTGGTTCCGGTGATGGCCGAAGCCGAACAGATCAGCACATTGGCGCGCAACTGCGCCACAGCGTTCTCGCAAACGATGCCGATATAGGCATTGTAGGTGTTGTGGTACTGGCCGCCGAGACAGATGAAGTCGAGTTCGTCGACATTGGTCAGCAGCGACGCCGTCGCCACGGAGTTGGTGATGACGGTCAGCGGCTTGACGTCGGGCAGCAATGTCGCGACGGCGTTTGCCGTCGAGGAATCGTCCAGCATCACCACCTGGCCGGCTTCGACATAGTCGAGTGCTGCCCGCGCCAGCGCATCCTTCTCGGCCCGGTTGACCGTCACCCGGTAGCGGAAGGCGCTTTCGTAGAGACCGGAAGGCTGAACCGTCACGGCACCGTGCAGCTTGCGCAGCACGCCCTGCTGCGCCAGCCGATCGATGTGCCGGTGGATGGTCATGCGCGATACGCCGAAATGCTCGACGAGATCGTCGATGCGCACCTGGCCGAGCTTGATCACATAGTCGGCGATCTCTTCGCGTCGTTCGTCGGCCTTGATCATGCGCCTCCCCCAGTGTCTTGCCGCGCCAGCTTCTCGATCTCCGGCCAATGCGGTTCGAGCGCACCGGCTATGCGGCCATAGAGGGAAAAGCGCTCGTTGAACACAGCACTTGAGGCCGGCACAGGCTCGTATTGGCGCGCCGTCATGCCGACCTGCCTGGCGCCCTGTTGCGGCGTCGCGAAGATGCCGACCGCGGCACCCGCGCAAAGGGCAGCGCCAAAGGCCGCGGCCTCGTCGGTCGAGGTGACGATGACCGGGGCGTTCAGCACATCGGCAAACATCTGGACGAAGGCCGGATTGCGCGAGCCGCCGCCGGTCAGGCGGATTTCGCTGATAGCAAAGCCCTCGCGCAAGGCTTCGACATGGGTGCGATGATTGAAAGCAATGCCCTCCAGAACCGCCTTCAGCATATCGCCGCGATTGTGCCAGCCATGCAGGCCGACAAAGCTGCCGCTGGCGACATCGCCAAAGGGGGAGCCGAACAGATAGGGGTGAAACAGGATGGTTGAGGACTTCTTCAGCGCCGCGTCGATCTCCGCCGCCAGCAAGTTGTGAATGGAGCCTCCATCGGCACCTGTCTTGTCCTGCTCCGAGCGGCAGAACGTGTCGAGAAACCAGTCGTAGTTTGCGGTCGAGGCGGGCGAGATCGCCATGTTGTTCCAGCGGCCAGCGTCGATGGCGTTGCGGCAAAGCCAACGCGGATCGACGCGTGGTTCCGTGGAGACGACTTCGTTGATGGAATAGGTCCCGGCGACGATGGCAAGCACGCCCTCCTCGTGACCGCCCATGCCAAGCGCCGAGGCGGTCACGTCATGCAGTCCGCACGCCACCGGTGTTCCCTTGCGAAGGCCGGTCATTTCGGCGGCTTCGGCAGTGACATGCCCGACGATCTCGGCAGAGTGCGCCATCAGCGGCAGCGCATCGAAAAGATCGTCCAGTCCGAAGATGCGCATCGCGTCCGGCGCGAAGGCTTGCGTGCGGAAATCCGTGAATGAGGTGCTGGCCTCGGTACGGTCGGTGCCGATCGTGCCCGACAGGCAAAAGCGCAGCCAGTCCTTGCAGGCCAGTATATGCCCGATGCGCCCATAGCGGTCGGGTTGGTTCTTCCTGATCCAGGCCAGCAGCGCCGATGGCGCCGAGACGTGCGGCGCCTGGCCGGTGCGCGCCAACGCGTCTTCGAAGACCCGGTCCGCCGACCATCGTTCGACAATCTCGCCGGCGCGGCTGTCGAGCGAAAGAATCCCGGGGCCTAGCGGCCGACGATCCTTGTCGAGCAAATATAGACCGTCGCCATGCGCGGTTGCCGCCACCGCTCTGATGTCGCCTGCCAGGCGGCCGGACAGGGCGATCGCCTCCTTGATTGCATCGGCGGTCGCTTGCCAGAGGCCGGCCATGTCGCGCTCCACCCAGCGCGCATAGGGCATCGACTGCGGAACCCGTCGACGCGCCACGGACAACTGCGTGCCATCGGCATCGAAGATCACCGCTTTGGTGACAGTGAGACCGTTATCGATTCCGAGCAGACTGGGCATGGTCACCGCCTCTTTCAGCAACTGGCGATGCGCACTGCAAGGCAATCCTGCAGGCTGGGGCAAGGGTGACAGACATAGCGACGATCGACGAGCAACGGTGATACAAAAGCAGTGGTACCTTGCGGATCAAACGAACCATATCTCGCTGTTAATTTAACGTCAATATGTGCGACAATGATATTGATGCCAGCCGATATCTGACATCTTCAGCGTCGATATATCGCAAAACAAACTGATTTTGTTCAATTTTTTTCCGCCGAAATATCCCACCTAGATCGTTAAAATCGGCCGACTAGCGCCGTAGATCGGCTTGGTTCGCCGAGACGTCCACCTCCTGGGCAGTGCGCCTCGGGCTGGGAGGCAAGAAGACGCTGCGCACCCTGGCAAGCCTCGGTTGCCGATGCTTCATCAACATTCGCCTGAAGCTACTCGAAGGAATAGGTGAAGCCCTCCTTGGAGGCGCCGACCGTCACCTTCGTCATCTTTTCGCCCTCGAGCGACCGGTTCAGCACGCCGCGGCTCAATTCCGGCAGAAGCGTGTTGGTCAGGATCGCATCGATCATCCGTCCGCCGGATTCGATCTCGGTGCAGCGGGCCTTGACCAAGTCCATGACGCCATCGCCGATCACCAATTCCGCGTCGTTGGTCGCACGCAGCCGCCGAGCGATCTTGGCAAACTGGTGGCGGGTGATCGCTTCGATCATCGAATCCGAGAGCGGGTAATAAGGAATGGTCACCACCCGGCCGAGGAAGGCCGCGGGGAAGACCTTCAGCAACGGGCTGCGCAGCGCGGTGTCCAGATCGTCGAGCCCAGCCCGCAGCGTGCCATTCCTGGTTCGATCCATGATGACTTCGGAGCCGACATTCGAGGTGAGCAGGATCAGCGTGTTCTTGAAATCGATGCGCCGGCCCTCGCTGTCGTCCATCATCCCCTTGTCGAAGACCTGGAAGAAGATCTCGTGCACGTCAGGATGCGCCTTCTCGACCTCGTCGAGCAGGATCACCGAATAAGGCTTGCGACGGACCGCCTCGGTCAGGATGCCGCCCTTGCCGTAGCCGACATATCCGGGCGGCGCCCCCTTCAAGGTCGAGACCGTGTGCGCCTCCTGGAACTCGGACATGTTGATCGAGATCAGGTTCTGCTCGCCGCCGTAGAGCGTCTCGGCCAGGGCCAATGCGGTTTCGGTCTTGCCGACGCCCGAGGGGCCGCAAAGCAGGAACACGCCCACCGGCTTTTCCGGCGCACCGAGCCCGGCGCGGCTGGTCTGCACACGCCTGGCGATCATCTCCATGGCGTGATCCTGGCCGACCACACGTTCGGACAGAGTGCTGGCCAGCCGCAGCGCCTTTTCGGTCTGGCTCGACAGCATCCGCCCCGTCGGGATGCCGGTCCAGTCCTGAACGACCGCCGCCACGGCGTTGCGGTCGACCGACGGCAGGATCAGCGGCGTCTCGCCTTGTGCCTCGGCCAGCTCGGCCATCAGTTCGCGCAACCGGGCGAGATCGGCGGCCGGATCGGGTGGAGGCGCCGGTGCCTCCACATCGGTCCTGGCTGTCTTGTTCTTCGCCGATTTGGCCTTGGGCGTTTCGCTCTTGGGCGGCTGAGTCTCAGCCGCGCCCACGCCTGCCGTTTCGCCATTGGTCTCCGGCGTCTCCACCGCATCGAGCGGGACACCTTCGCCGCGTAGCCTGGCGCGCAATTCGAGTATTTCGGCAACAAGCGCCTTTTCCCGATCCCAACGCTCCTGCGCGGCGGCCAGCGTGACTTCGGTTTCCGCTAACCCGGTGTCGACCCGTGCCTGCCGGTCGTTCACCTCGATGCCGATCGCAGCCTCGCGACCGATGATGCCGCGCTCGACCTCCAGCGCCTGGCGGCGACGCATGATATCTTCGACTTCGGCCGGCGTGGCGTGCTGCGATATGGCGACACGGGCGCAAGCGGTGTCGAGAAGGCTCACCGCCTTGTCCGGCAATTGCCGCGCCGGGATGTAGCGATGCGAGAGGCCGACCGCCGCCTCGATCGCCTCATCCAGGATCTGTACCTTATGGTGCTGCTCCAGAACGCCGGCCACACCGCGCAACATGAGAACGGCCACCGCTTCCGATGGCTCGTCGATCTTGACCACCTGGAAGCGGCGGGTCAGTGCCGGGTCTTTCTCGATGTGCTGCTTGTACTCGGCCCAGGTCGTTGCCGCGATGGTACGAAGTTCGCCGCGCGCCAGCGCCGGCTTCAGCAGATTGGCCGCGTCGCCGGTTCCAGCCGCGCCGCCTGCGCCAATCAAGGTGTGGGCCTCATCGATGAACAGGATGACCGGCGTTTCGGAAGACTGCACCTCATCGATGACCGCCTTCAGCCGTTTTTCGAACTCGCCCTTCACGCTTGCACCCGCCTGCATCAATCCGACATCGAGCATGCGCACACTGACGCCTTGCAGCGTGGGCGGCACGTCGTCCGCGGCGATACGCAAGGCAAAGCCCTCGACGACCGCGGTCTTGCCGACCCCGGCCTCACCGGTCAGGATCGGGTTGTTTTGCCGACGTCGCATCAGGATATCGACGATTTGCCTGATCTCCGGATCGCGGCCGACGACCGGATCGATCTTGCCGTCTCGGGCGCGCTGGGTCAGGTCGGTGGCGTATTTCGCCAGCGCCGAATCCCCGCCCGGAGCCCGCTTCGGCGTTTCGGCTGCCGGAACCGCTATGCCCGCGCCGGCTTCGAGTGAGCCCTCCATGACGTCGGCGAACCGCGCGATGACCGAGGCGGCGTCGATCTTGTCGAACTCGCCGCTGATCTTCGACAGCAGGCCTTCCAGCACCGGCGTCTTCAGGCAGGCGAGGAGAATATGGGCGCTGCGGACTTCCTCGACGCCGAACTCGAGCGTTGCCAGGTTCCAGGCTTCCTGGATGGCATGGAAGATATGGTCGGAAAATTCCTCGATCGACGTTGCGCCGTAAGGCAGCTTGTCGACGGCGCGGGTCATATCGGCCGTGAGCCGGCTCGCATCCATGCCCGCATCGGCGATTATCATTTGCACATCCGAACGGTCGGAAAGCAGCAGTTGCTCGATGAAGTGGACGAGTTCGACGTAAGGATTGCCGCGCAGTTTGGCGGTGTCGGCGGCAGCCTTGAAGGCGCGGACACCCACAGGATTGAGCTTGCCGACCAGTTCCTTGCGTTTGAAGGTCTGCGATGACCGGCGCTGTTCCATCGAACGTGCTCCTGCAATCTGCCAGTCGATAACCTGCCACATAAGCCGTCACTTGACAAAGCGCGTGGTGGACAGCGCCCCTTCCAATTGTGGAGAGTGCTGCACCATCGGCTGCAAACAACCACGGAATTGTCCGCCTCCGTGTAACGCACTTCACATACAGGGTCGGCAATCTGGCCAAGGGTTTCGGCACCCAAGACGCGGCCTGGTCAGCTTTCGTTAATTTTTTGAGCAGTGCTTGAATTGTGGTAAAGTACAACCGTGTGATACCGTAGGGTCACATACGGTTTGAGGGCCGATCGCTGGGGGTTGGTGTGATTGATGTCGCACTCTGGCTTGCTCCGCTCGACGGTGAAAATCCGTCAGGGGAGGATTTGCGCAACGACCCGGCTTTTCATGAGCTGGAGCGCCTGACGGAACCCGAGATCAAGGTCGTCCACGACGGCCAAAACAAACCCGCCTCGCAAAGCACCATCCCGGTCGACTGGCCTGCGGTTCTGGCCAAGGCGGAGGAATTGCGCGCGCATGGCCGGGACCTGCGCTTGCTCGTCGTCGTCACGCGCGCGCTGGCCAATGAAGAAGGACTGGCCGGTCTCGCGCAGGGGCTGACCCTTATTGCGCAGACCTTCGACCAGCATTGGGAAACCATGCATCCGGCACTGCGGCCCAACGCTCCTCCACGCGATGCCGCCTTGCGCCGTATCAACGCTCTGCTCGACCTCCAGAATGGTCAGGAGGGGTTGTTGGCGAACCTGCGGCAAATGACGTTCTTTGCGCCGCGTGCAATCGGCCCGATTCAGGGCAAGGATCTGGAAAAAGGTGCGCTCGACGACCGTGTCATGCTCCAGGAAGCCGCCTCGGGATTGAATGCGGCAGAAAAGGCCGCACTGGTCAGTGCGCACGGACAATTGTTGAACCGGGTGCGTACCGGATGTGCGGCACAGATGGATCAAGCCAACGCAGAGATGGTCTTGCTCGTCGCCGACGCAAGGGCAGCGATCGCGGCCCTTGATGCGGTCGAGACCGCTCTCAACGCGCGGCTCGAGGGCGGTGCTGCTCCTGTTCCGGAATTGAAACGGTTTCTGCAGCGTCTGCTGACGACCCTCGAACGAAATTCGAAAGCCGGCGCCGTGGCGAATGGCGCGGCCAAGCCGCTCACGCCGGCAGAACCGACAACGCCTGCTCGAAACGGTCATGGAGCCGATACTATGGCAAGTGCGGCAAGCTACACGGACTCGAGCACGGGACTTCCCGACCGGATTTCCTCACGTGACGACGTGGTGAAATGCCTCGACCTCGTCGTCGCCTTCTATGACCGCACCGAACCATCGAGCCCAATACCGCACCTGGCGCGGCGTGTGCGCCGGATGGTGCATATGGATTTCGTTGAACTGATGGAAGATCTCGCCCCGTCGGGTCTGAAGGAATTCCGACTCCTTGCCGGTGTTCCCGATGCCAAGAAGACGGCTCAGAAGGATGAAAGGTAATAACACATGCCAGCCGAAAGCAAAGCGAAGGTCATCGAACGAAACCGCGCGCCGCGGGTGCAGATCGCCTACGATGTGGAAACCTACGGTAGCCCGACGACGATCGAACTGCCGTTCGTCATGGGTGTGATGGCCGACCTTTCCGGTGCTTCGCAGACCAAGGAAGCGTCAAAGTCGGTGCTGGACCGCTCCTTTGTCGAGACCGACGCGAACCGCTTCCCCAAGTTCATGGAGGCGCTCGGACCGCGGGTAAAGGCCCGCGTGAAGAATATGCTGCCGCAGGCTGAGGGCGCCGAGCGGGACGAGGAACTGGCGCTCGATCTTACGTTTTCCAGAATGGGCGATTTCGCCCCGGACAAGATTGCAGAGCAAGTTCCGCAACTGGCCGAGATCCTCAAGATGCGTCGCCAGCTCGAGGAGCTGCTTGGCTTCATGGATGGCCGCGTCGACGCCGAAAAACGTATCGCGCAGCTTCTGAACAACGAACCGCTTCTTGGCAAGATCGCCAGCCAGGCGCTGGCTGACGACGACAAGGTTGGGGAGTAAATCATGGCCGAACAGCAAAAGACCGCCGCCGTCGCCGCCGAGGCCGAAGCCATAGACCTTGGAGAATTCAGCGGACTCCTCGAGAAGGATTTCAAGGTCAAGAAGGACGACAGCGAGAAGCTGCAGCAACTCGTGCGCAATCTCGCGCTCGCGGCGCAGTCCCGTTCCGATACCACCACCATCTCGTCCAATGCGATCAAGTCGATCAAGTCGCTGATCGCGGGCATCGACAAGATGCTGACGACACAGGTCAACGAGATCCTGCACGCGCCCGAAGTGCGTGAGATGGAAGGCACATGGCGCGGCCTCTGGTATCTCATCAACAACACCGAGACGGATCAGAAGCTGAAGATCCGGGTGATGAACATCTCCAAGGAGCAACTGGCCGACACGCTTGAAGACTATGAAGGCCAGATGTGGGACCAGAGCCCGATCTTCAAGAAAGTCTATACGGACGAGTATTCGATGCTTGGCGGCGAGCCGATCGGCTGCGTGATTGGCGCCTACGAATTCTCGAACCACCCGCGCGACGTCGGTCTGCTGCGCAACATCTCCGGCATCTGTGCTTCGGCGCACACGCCGTTTATCGCAGCCGCCTCGCCGCGCCTGTTCCGCATGGACAGCTGGCAGGAATTGCCGAACCCGCAAGATCTGCAGCAGATCGTCTCCAACCCGGCCTATGCCTCGTGGCAGTCGCTGCGCGAGAGCGAGGACGCGCGCTATATCGGCCTGACCATGCCACGCGTTCTGGCGCGGCTGCCCTATGGCACGGATACCGTTCCGGTGAAGGGCTTCACCTTCGAGGAAGAGGTGCAGGGCGACCACAACAAATATGTCTGGATGAACGCCGCCTTCCCGATGGGCGTGAACATAAACCGCAGCCACAAGCTCTATGGCTGGGGCACGCAGATCCGCGGTGTGGAGAATGGCGGCACGGTCCTCAACCTGCCGGTGCACAGCTTCCCGACCGACGACGGGTCGATCGCGATGAAATGTCCGACGGAAGTCGCCATCGACGACCGACGCGAAGCGGAACTGGCCAAGCTTGGTCTGATGCCGATCCTGCATCGAAAGAATACCGATCTCGCGGCCTTCATCGGCGCACACTCACTGCAGGACGACGAGACGCGGGCGGGACGGCTGGTCGACCCCGACGCGCAGTCCAATGAGCGGCTGAGCGCCAACCTGCCCTATCTCTTCCCAGTCTCGCGCTTTGCGCATTACCTCAAGGCCATTGCGCGCGACAAGGTCGGCTCGTTCAAAGAGCGCTCCGACATGCAGATCTGGCTGACCGAATGGATCAACCGATACGTGCTGGCCAACCCGGCCTTTGCCGACGACAAGGCGCGCGCCAAGCGCCCACTTGCCGCGGCCGAGGTTCAAGTCGACAGCGTCGAGGGGCGGCCGGGCTATTACAACGCCCGCTTCTATCTGCGCCCGCATTACCAGCTCGAGGGCATCAATGCCTCGCTCCGACTGGTCTCGGAACTGCCGTCCGTAAAGACTTGATTTGCAGCAACACCATCTTGGTTTTTTGAAAGCGGTGGAGAAAGACAATGCCCACAGGTACGAAGATTGATGGCTTTCTGAAAGTTCCTGATATCAAAGGCCCAAGCGCTCGAGACGGCCACGAGGATGAAATCGAAATCCACGGGGTCGATTACAAGATAGTCGCGCCATACGATCCGAATTCGCTCTCGCGCCGCGGCCGCGTTTCCTTGGGCATGATCAAGTTCACCAAGCACTATGACAAATCCTCGCCCTATCTGAAGAAGGCACTGTTCGAGAACAAAGCGCTGGACGAAGTGGTGTTCTCGGCACGCCGGACCATCGATGGCGAGACCAAGGATTACCTGGTCGTCACGCTCACCGATGCCTCGATCATGGAATACGACATGTCGCAGGCCGAGGATGAGGAAGACCTGATCGAGGAAGAGGTCAGCTTCGCCTACAAGAAGATCAAGTTCGTCTATGACGGCAATGACGAAATCGAAATGGATGTCTATGTCGGCAAGTGAGGGCCGGCGGCCCGACGCGGACAAGCTGCAGGTTACCGCTGGTTCGCGAGCAAAACGCGAAGCGGTCCAGCCCTCTCTCTGGGACCGCCTCGTAAACGACCTGCCAGGCATGACCTCCGAAATAGACGGGCTGCGCAAGGCCTTGCAGGACGAGCTCGGCGCGGACCGGCTGGAGAGCCTGGTTGCGGGCAGCGCGCGGCTCATCGATGCCGATGCGGAGTTGACGGCCGATCAGAAGCGGCGTCTGCACCGCCTGGCATTTCAGACCCAGCACCGCGTGGAGATGGAAAGCCGCGGCGTGGTCGTTTCGGCCCGCGTGCTCCGGGAGGCCGTGCGGCGCGATATCGAGGCCCTGTTCAACACCGAGCGCTTCGAGGCTGTTCCGCTTCTTTCCGATCTCGAAAGCGAGCAGGCAGCGGACAACCCGCCGTCACTCGCCGATTTTCCGGAGGTGCGCCGAAGCGTGATCAACTACGGCGTGCCCTCCTTCTCGGGCCGTTCCTCCCGCGACTTTGATCGCGAGGCGCTGGCGCGCGAGATCCGCTCGGTGCTTGCAACGTTCGAGCCACGCCTCAAGGAAAGTACGACGAAGGTCACGGTGACGCTTGGCGACAAGAGCGTGGGTTTGAAGATCGAGATTGACGCGGTGCTGATCATGACGCCGACGCCGGAACGCATGCGCCTGCGCACCACGATCAATCTCGACAACGGCTTGGCGCGGACCGAATTTAGGGAGGCCTGAGATGGATCGGGTCTTCGTAGAATATTACGAGGAGGAACTGACCCATATCCGTGCGCTGGCGGCGGAATTTGCCGACCTGCATCCGGCGGTGGCGCGCAATCTGTCGCTCGACACGGTGCCGTGTCCGGATCCGTATGTCGAGCGGTTGCTTGACGGCGTCGCTTTCCTGGCGGCGCGCACCCGGCTGAAAGTCGATGCCGAGCGCTCGAGGTTTTCACGCAGCGTGCTGGATGTCCTCTATCCCGATCTGGTGACGCCCGCGCCGGCAACGGCGATGGTGGTGCTGAAACCCGGCCAGCAGGTCCAGACGATGGTTGCCGGCCATGTCGTCAAGCGCAACACCCGGCTGGTCTCGGGCCTGCAGCCCGGCCTTTCGACGCGCTGCACCTTCACCACCGCCCAGGACGTCACGCTGTGGCCGATAGCGGTCACTTCGGTCAGCTATTTTCAAGATCGCAGTGCACTGGCGGCGGCGGGAATAGCGCCGATCGGCGGTGTGGCCGGCGAGGCAGCGCTACGCATCGTGCTCGCCCGGACCGGAAAAGGCAGGCTCGACGAACTGTCGCTCGACCGGCTTGATCTCTACTTTGCCGGACGCACCAAGGCCCCCCTGCTCTTCGACGCGATTTTCGGCGCTTGCTCGGCCGTTGGCGCACGCGCGGAAGGCAAGACCAATCCCCTATTGCCCTTGCCGGAACCTGAAATGATCGGCATCAGCGACGAAGAAGCCCTGATGCCTCGGACCCGTCCGACATTCGAGGGGTACCGTCTGCTGCGCGAATACTTCATGATGCCCGAGCGCTTTCACTATGCGCGGGTTTCCGGGCTACAGCCCGTCATGCGCCGATGCACAGCCGGGCTTGAGATCATCTTCATGTTCAGGCGTCCAGTGCCCGAGCTTGCCGACTTGACACCGGCCGATTTCGAACTTTTCGCAACGCCGATCATCAATCTCTTCGAGCGTGAGTGCAACGTCATCGAGCTTGATCCGCGCAGGACGCGCCAGGTGCTCCATGCCGACCGAACGCGGGCGCGCGACTTCGAAGTCTATCGGGTCATCCGCGTCGAGGACGCCGACACCGGGGGCAGCGATGCCGAAATTCCGGAGCTCTTCAGCCTGGGTCAGAATCGCGGCAGTGGCTGGGTCTACTCCACCGAGCGGCGCCCCCGTCGCGCCACTGAAGACGAGCGACGCGACGGGCTGACCCGCACCTCCTACGCAGGGGACGATGTTTTCCTGGCAATTTCACGTCCAGTGGAAAGCCCGGCGAACCGGCCGCTGAAGCGTGTCGACATCGTGGCGCTTTGTACCAATCGCGATCTGCCGATCCTCGATGACAATCCCACCTTGACGCTGGAGGCCGGCGACCCGGTCGAAACGGTGCGGCTTCTCGGCGCGCTGCGTCCGCCTCGCCCGGCCATTCCCGCCGCGCTGCCGATGGGCGCGGCGGGCGAATCCCGCGCCGACAATCTCGCCTGGCGGCTGGTGGCGCAACTGGCGCTCAATTTTCTCAGCCTTGCCAAGGAAGGTCGCGGCGTCGATCCGCTGCATGCGCTGCTCGATCTTTACGCCGACCGGGGAGATCCGAGCCTCGCCCGCAACGTGCATTCGATCGTGCGCATCGACTCGCGCTCGGTCATCGAACGGCTGCAGATCGACGGGCCGATGTGCTTCGGACGCGGCACGGAAGTAACATTGCATGTCGACCAGTCAGTCCTGGCAGGGCAAAGCACATTGCTGCTTTCGGCCTTGCTGGCGCGGCTTTTTGCCCGTCATGCCGGAATAAACGGCTTCGTGCGAACCCGCACGCGGCTGCTGCAGAAGCAGGAGGATGTGCCATGGCCGATGACGCCCGGCAATCGCTACCTGATCTAGACACAGTCGACCCGAACCAGGCCGAGGCGCTGTCGGAGACGTTCGACTTCTTCGAGCTGTTGCGCCGGCTCGAACGGAGGGGCGGGCTGTTCGGCTATTCCGGCTCGCCGGAGCGCGAGCCCGCGAGACTCGGACAGCATGTACGTCTCAGCTTTTCGGCCAGGGACGTGGTTGAATTTAGCGAAGCGAAGGACAAAGCTCCGGCCAGGGTCACCGTCGCAAATCTCGGCCTGATGGGACCCGAAGGCCCGCTGCCCCTGCATTTGACACGCTGGGTGCTCGATCGTCTGTCGCAGCGCTGGTTCACCGGCGCCGATGCCCAGCAAACCAGCGACACGACATTCGTCGACTTCGTCAACATTCTGCAGCACCGCATGATCGCCCTGTATTACCGGGCATGGGCGGATGCGCATCCGGCCGTACAGGTCGAACGCGCGGTCGGCGGGCGCGTTCGCGCCATGCTTGAAGCCATGGCGGGAATCGGGCTTCCCGGCACCCAGAACACCGAACTCGATACGGTGAAGCTTCGCCAGGCAGCTTCGCTCGCCAACCAGGTTGACGGCCCGGAACGGCTGACGCTGTTCCTGGCGGAAGCGTTCAAGGTGCCGGTTCAGATCAAGGAGTTCATCGCCGCCTGGATAACCATCCCAACCGGCCTCCAGACCCGCCTTGCAAAAGCCTATGCAGGGCTCGGCCGAGGGGCGACGATAGGCCCGCGCGTTTTCAACCGCCAAAGCCGGATCGAACTGCGTGTCGGCCCGCTGGGGTACGAGGACTTCAAGGCGTTCCTGCCCGGCGGCCAGCGGCTCAAACTGTTCAAGCAAGCCGTTTGCGACATGGTCGGGGAATCGCTCGACGTCGATCTGCGCATCGTGCTGGCGCGCGAAGCCGTGCCGCCGCTCCGTCTCGGTGCGGTCCAGCTTGGCCGGACCGCCTGGCTTGCGCGGCCCTTTGAAAGGGGCGATGCTGACGATCTGCGGCTGCGGACGATCGTCGGATGGCGGCCGGAAATGGCGGGGGTCGCGGCATGAGCCTGCTGCTGACGCTGGAGCAAGGGCCACGCACCCAGGCGGTACGGCAGACCCGGCTGGACGAGGGCGAGCTGGTGATCGGCCGCAGCGCGGACGCAGGCTGGCAGATCGACGATCCCGACATGTTCGTTTCCCGGGCCCATTGCAGGATCTCGGGCGGGCGGGATGGATATTTCGTCACCGATACGTCAAGCAGCGGATTGTTCATAAACGACTCCGACAGCCCGCTCGGCGCCGGCAAGTCCACGCGCCTTCAAAGCGGCATGCGGCTAAGGCTTGGCGACTACGTCGTCCATGTCGATCTGCAGACGCCAACCGCCCAGGCACCCGCAACCGGCCAGCCGGCCCCGGAACGCCTGCCGCCGGCATCCCGGGCGCCGGTGAGCATCGGCCGCGACGACTTCTTTTCCGCTACGGTCGAAGAAGAGCCGCGACGGCCACGCCCGGCGGATCTGCCGAACCCGTTCGAGCAGCCGGTTCCGGGTGCGTTCGAGCGTGCCAGCTCCGGCGGGCGCAGCTCGCCTGCTTTCGATGACCCGTTCAGCCTCGATCCGGTTTCTACGCCTGTGTCGAGAAATGCCGCCCCTTACCGCGAACCGGGCGGTGCGGCGAACCAGGCGGACCCCTTCGGTCTCGACCCCGTGCCGTCTCCCAGCCGGGGAGCCGAACGCGCTCATGGAAAGCCGTCCGATTTCAATGATGACTTTGGTTTCGGATCAGCCGCCGCGCCCGGTTCGGCAAACGGCACCGGCTCGGCCGGACAGCGCGTCGCCCAACGACCACAATCCGCCAATCCCTGGGATTTGCCCGCGCAAGCTGCTGACGTCCCGCCTCCAGTGCGGACCGATGCTGCTGCCAAACCCGCCCGCCTGCCGGCAGCGCCGCAGCTGGGGGACATGGCGCTTCGCTCCGCATTCCTGCATGGCATGGGTGTCGAGGAGGCCGATTTCCCCGGGCGCGACAGCATTGCGGAAATGGAGAAGTTTGGCCGCGAATATCGGCTGATGATGGAAGGGCTGATGCAGCTTCTGCGCAAGCGGGCCGAGGAAAAGGGAAACGCTCGCGTCGCCCAGACCATGGTCGGGGCTTCCGAAGTCAACCCGCTCAAGTTTCTGCCGACGGTCGACGACGCCATCGTCACGCTTCTCGCCGAGCGCAGCCCCGGATTTCTCGCCGGCGAAGCGGCAATCGCGGATGCGGTTCGCGATCTCGCCCAACATCATGTGCGCGCCTGGCGCGGCGTACAGGGCGCCTTGCGGCGGATGATTGACCGTTTTGACCCGGCAGCGATCGAGGAAGAGCTGAAATCGAATTCCGCGATCGGCACGCTGCTTTCGGGCGGGCGCGGCGCCAGGCTGTGGGAGCTTTACCGGAAACGCCACCGTGACATCGCCGAGAGCGCGGAAAAAAGCTTCCTCGGTGAAATCGGCGCTGATTTTCGGGATGCATATGAGGAGGAGTGAGACATGATCGATCGACGCGAATTCATCGTCGCCCTGAGCGCAACCGGGCTGCTTACGGCTTGCCAGAGCGGCCCGCCAAAACCATCGGTAATCACCATCAACGTGACTGGAGGGGCCGGCATGAACCCCGGACCAGGCGGCGGCGACCGGCCGGTGACGGTCCTCGTGATGCGGCTGCGCAGCACCGGAAAATTCAATTCCGCCGACTACTTTGCCCTGCAGGGGGACGCCGGCTCCGCGCTGGCAGGCGATCTTATCGGATCCGACCAGATTGCCGTCGGGCCGGGAAAATCCGCCTCCAAGACCATCACCGTCGAGCCGGATGCGACGGCGCTGGGCTTCGTTGCACTGATCCGCGAGCCTACTGGCAGGAACTGGCGGACGACCAAGTCAGTGTCATCGGGATCAAAGTTCACAATCAATGTCACGCTTGGCAGCGGCGGCATTTCCGCCTAGCGGCCAGGGCAAGGGGAGCTCAATGCAGAGAGTAGCGGCATGAGCGATGCAAACAGGGTGTTGTGGTCCGAAGGTCTGTTTCTCCGGACCCAGCATTTCCAGCAGCAGGATCGTTTTTTCGAGGCGACGGTGCGCGGCGCGTTGCAGGCCGGGCAGTTGCATACGTTCGGCTTTCAGCAGCTGACGCTGGATCAGCCATTGCTGGAGGCCGGCCAGATCTCGATCCTGTCCGCACGAGGTATCTTTCCGGACGGGACGCCTTTCTCCATTCCAGACATGATGGACGCGCCGCGACCACTGCTGGTCACCCCGGACACGGGCGCCGGGCCGGTGCTGGTCGCCTTGCCGCTGGAGCCTCCCGGTGGTGTCGGCTTCGATCCGGCACACGCCGCCGCCTCGGGAGCCCGCTATCACGGGCGGATCGTTTCGGTGCGTGACGCCGTCCAGGGCGGTTCAGACCCTGAGGAAATCGAGATCGCCCGTCCACAGGCGCTGCTGCTTGCACCCGGCAAGTCAGTCGGTGGCTACACAGCCTTGCCGATAGCCGACCTCAAGGGGGTTCGAGCCGATGGTGGCGTCTCCGTGGACGAGGCTTTCCTGCCGCCGGCACTGATTACCGGCGCGGTGGCCTGGTATCGGCAATTGCTTCTGGAAGTTGTCACGGGCCTCGACCAGATCGCCGAGGCGCATGGCAAGATGGTCATGGGCGGGCCTGGGCGCAGCGTCGAAGATCTGCTGATGCTCAATCTCGCCAACGCGGCGCGTCCGCGGCTGGCCCACATGCTGGCGCAGGATGTCTTCCATCCGGCCGAGCTCTACCTGGAGCTTGCCGGGCTCGCCGGTTCGATGGCGACCTACGGATCGAGCGCGCGTCGGCTGGGCGAGTTGCCCGCCTACGATCACATGGCGCCAGGCCCCGCCTATTCGGCGCTGGCGGACGCGTTGCGCTCGCTCATCCTCAGCCTGCGTTACATCGAGCCGAAATCGCGGGCACTGCCGGTCATGCGACATTCGACCAATGTCTGGAAAATCCGCATCGACAACCCGAAGCTGTTGGTGGCCAGCCGGATCGTCATCCGGGTCGGTTCGGAGCTGTCGGAGGACGCGCTGCGCAAGATCTTCGTCAATCAGGCGACTGTCGGCTCGGCCGACCAGTTCGAGGGCCTTTGGAAATCGCGTTTGCCTGGCATTCCGCTGAAACCGCTTCACTCCCAGCCGCGCGAAATCCCCTACGACGGTGATCGGCTATGCCTCGAGCTGGACCAGAAAAGCGAGCACTGGGCGTCGCTGCTCGAGGCTCCCGGCTTCGTCATCGGCGTTTCGGGCGTGTTGCCGAGCGAGCCGCAGGTGGACTGCTATTCGGTGAACAGGTGAGATCATGAGCCGCGATGATCCGTTCGGACTGTCGGAGGATCGCGAACGCACTCGCATACGATTGACCGGCGCGCCGATGCCGCGACCCATGGCGCCACTGTTGCCGGGCGCGGTGGTGAAGCGGTCTCGCACGCATCCGAACGCGCTTGTCAACGCATTCGCCCCCTTGCTCGAGTTCGCTCCCGAGCTTGAAAGTGCGCTGCCGCCGGAGAATCCGGAAGCGTTGCGCACCCGGCTGCTCGAAGAACTGGTTCGGGCACGCGACATGGCAATGTCGACGGGGTCCTCGATGGAGAGGGCCGACCAGGCAGCCTGGGTGGTGGCGGCGTTGCTCGACGATCTGGCTCTGAACACGCCATGGGGCGGGCCCAGCGCCTGGCCGCGGCAGCCGCTTGTGGTCATGCTGCGCGGCGATGTCGATGCCGGCACGCAGTTCTTCACGCGTCTCGACGAACTGGAACGCCATCCCAACCGCGATCGCGAATTGCTGGAGCTGCAGTATGATTGCATGGCGCTCGGCTTCCGCGGCAAATATCGCGTGCCCGGGCGGTCAGGCGACCGCTCGCTGAACGCCGTTCGCGTGGCTGCGGCACGCTTCCTGCGCGATGCCGACGCCGAAGGCGCGCCACTGTCGCCAAACTGGAAGGGCGTGATCGCATCCGACGAGCCGCAGCGCTTCATCGTTCCGATCTGGGTCATGGCGCTCGGTGCCGCGGTTGTCGCCACTGCCATCCATATCGGGCTCTCGATGGGACTGAGCAGCCAGGCAGTCGAGCTTTCCGCACTTGTGCGCGCGTTGCCGCCGCCTGCACGCGGCGACATCAGCCGTACGTCGCCCAAGATCGAGGCCCCGCCACCGGAGAAAGTGGATTTTGCGCTGTTGCCGGAATTTCAGGCCGGAGCGCCGGCCGACCTCAGATCCGCCCTTAGCGGCACCGAGAGCGTCTCGCTGGCCAAGCTGATCATCCAGGCCTCCAACCCCGAACTGTTCCAGTCGTCGCGGCCACAACTGACCGAAGGCTTCGAGCCCCTGATCGGTTCGATCGCCAAGGTGATCCTTGCCAATCAGGAGCTGATCGGGAACATCACGGTGATCGGTCATACGGACGGCGTTCCTCTGCAAAAGACCAATCCGCTGTCGACCAACCAGCGACTGTCCGAGGCTCGCGCCCAGACGATTGCCGACATGCTGGTCCAGAACGGAGTGCCACGGGACCGCGTCCATTCCGAGGGCCGCGCCGCCACCGATCCAGTGGCCAGCGACAGCACGCGCCAGGGGCGAGCCTTGAACCGCCGCGTCGAGGTGCTTGTCGAAAAGAGGCTGTGAGATGTTCATCCTGCGCTTCTTCTGGGCGGTTCTGACATCGCGCTGGCTGTGGACGCTAGTCGGCATCACGCTGCTTTCCCTGGTTATCTGGGTGTTCGGTCCGATCGTCAGGGTCGGTCCCTACGAACCGTTCGCCTCTGAAAATGTGCGCATCGTCATCATCGCGCTGCTGGTCATCTTCTGGCTGATCTGGCTGATCGTCGCCCAGCGCCGGGCGATCCGCGCCAACCGCATGTTCGTCGCGGAGATTGCGGCGCCTGCGGTGGAAAAGCCGCTGAGCCCCGGCGAAGAAAACGTCGCTGCCGTGGGTGCCAAATTCGGCGAGGTGATGGCCGAACTGAAGCGCCGGAAGCTCGGCGGACGCAAGTTTCTGCGCGAGATGCCCTGGTATGTGATCGTCGGGCCGCCGGCCACCGGCAAGACCACGGCCTTGCGGCAGTCCGGACTGAATTTTCCGATCGACCTCACGGACGACCTGCAGGGGGTCGGCGGCACGCGCAACTGCGACTGGTTCTTTTCCGAGAACGCGGTTCTGATCGACACCGCCGGCCGCTATGTCCAGCAGGAGAGCCAGCCCGATGTCGACGCGGCGGAATGGCTGGGCTTCCTCGACCTTTTGAAGAAGCATCGCGGCCGCCGCGCGCTCAACGGCGTGATCGTCGCGCTGTCGATCGACGTGCTTTCGGAGGGCGACGAGGCCATCAAGGCGCACGGCCGCAAGATCCGCCGCCGGTTGGCCGAGCTCAACGACCGGCTCGAAATCCGCCTTCCGGTCTATCTGATGCTGACCAAGGCCGATCTGATCAAGGGTTTCGAGGCCTTCTTCGGCGGCTTGTCCACCGCCTCGCGCGAGCAGGTATGGGGAACGACCTTCGCGCTGGATGCGCGCGTGGATGCCAAGACCATCGAACGAGAAATTTCGACACTGGCGACGGAACTCGAGCGGCGGCTGGTGCCGCGCCTGGAGGATGAGGAAAAACTCGCCGCCCGTGCCGAGATCTTCCGGTTTCCCGCCCAACTGGCAAGCCTGTCCGAACCGATCCAGGTGCTGGTCGAGGCGATGTTCGGCGAAAGCCGGTATGAAGAGGCTGCATGGCTGCGCGGCCTCTATCTGACATCGGCGACCCAGGAAGGCGCCCCCATCGACCGGCTGACCGCGGCGCTGTCGTCGTCCTTCGGTCTTCCGCCACGGCGGGCCCTGCCCGCACCAAGGGTCGAGAAACGCAGCTTCTTCCTGAAGAACCTGCTCACCGAAATCATCTTCAAGGAAGCAGGCCTCGGTACATTCGACCCGCTGGCGCAACGCCGCCGGGCCTGGATCTGGCGCGGTGCTGCGGCTGCCTGTGCGGCAGCAGGCTTGTTGGCCAGTGCCGTGTTTGCCTGGTCCTACTACGACAACCGCAATGCGATCTCGGCCCAGGCAAGCCAGTTCGAAGCGCTGCAGACACCGCTGACCTCCGTTGCCGCAAATCCGGCATCGGTGCAGCAGCCCGCCATCGACAGCGCGCTCGAAGCGATGGACGCGGTCGCAAATGCCCGGACAGCACCGCCGGGCGCTGCCCAGGATCTGCTGGGGCCATCGGCCTCGGCGGAACTGGTGCGGGCTCAGACCGACACCTACGATCACGCCCTGCGCAACGTGCTCGAGCCGCGCATGGTGGCCCTTCTCGAGGCCACCATGTGGCGGCAAATCCGCGATCCGGATTTCATGCTCGGCGCCCTCAAGACCTATCGGATGATGACGGGCCTGTCGCAGATGGATCCCGACTTCGCCCAGAACTGGTGGGTGAACAGCCTGCCCGAATTCGCGGCCGCGGCACCATTTCCAACGGCCGACGCCGAAGAGCATCAGCTTGCCGCCATCCGCCGGATGACGGTCGACGAAAGCTATATCGAGCCCGACCAGGCCCTGGTTGCCGAAGCGTTGAAAACGGTGTGCACGATTTCATTGCCGGCGCGCGCCTACAAGCAGTTGCTGGCCGATCCGGAGGTGGCCGGTCTCAAGGAATGGATCCCGGCCAATTTCGCTGGCCCCAACGGGGGCAAGGTGTTTGCGCGGCGTTCCGACAAGACACTTCGGGTCGGCATTTCCGGAGCATTCACCTATTCCGGCTTCCACGACGCCATTCTCGACCGCATCGACGATGTCGCCGCACAGGCTGCGCTCGATCGTGCGGTTTTCGCCGGCGGCTGCTCGGAAAATTCCGAAACCTCGGTCTCGGCGCTGTCCGAGGATATTCTGAAGCTCTACTATGACGACTACATCGCGCAATGGGATAGCTTCCTGCGCGACATGCGGCTCGCGCCATTGACCGATCTCAATGTCGCCAGCGAAAATCTGAAGGATCTCTCGAGTGCCGATTCAGCCCTGAAGCGGCTGCTTACGGCGGTCGTCCAGGAGACCGAACTGACGCGCTCCGACGAGGCGCCCGCCGACGACAAGGCGGCAGCCAAGGGCGCCTCCAAACTGCTCGGCAAGCTTGGCAAGCTCGGCAAGCTGGCGACAAGCGGTGCGAAACTGCTTCCCCGCGCCGGGTCGGCCAGCGAGGTGGACCTGACCGGCAATCTGGTGGCCGAACATTTCAAACCGCTCAAGAGCACCATTGCCGAGGTCGACGGCCAGCCGCCGGCATTGGATGCCGCCGTTGTCGCGCTGACCGCGCTTTCGAACGTCCTGCAGACGGTCACCGCGAACCCCAATCCGCAGGATGCCATCAAGAAGCAGGGTGGCCTTGCCGAACTGACGGGTGCGGTGGCCAGGCAGGCACAGATCCTGCCCGACCCGATCAACAACTGGCTGGGCGGGATTGCCGGCGACACCAGCAATTTGACTCAGAAGGCGGTCACTTCGGAGCTCAACGCCATCTGGCGGGCTGACATACTGCCTTTCTGCCAGGCTGCGCTGAACGACCGCTATCCATTCAGCGCCGACAGCGCGGTGGACGTCAATGTGCGTGATTTCGCCAGGCTGTTCGGACCGGCCGGGCTGATCGACGGTTTCATCAATGACCACCTGATCAACTATGTCGACACGACCAGCCAGCCATGGAAATGGCGCGCCGATTTCGGCCTCGATGCTTCGGCGCTGGCGGCGTTCGAGCAGGCCAGGCATATCCGCGACGATCTGTTTCCCGGTGGTACGGGACCGGTGATGAGCTTCACGCTCGAACCGAAAGATCTGTCTCCGAACGTCACGCGCGTGACGCTCAATCTCGATGGCCAGACCCTCGTCTATTTCAACAACGCGACACGGCCGCAACCGATGACCTGGCCCGGCAAGGACGGCACGGGAGTCATCTCGCTCGCCTTCCAGCCCATCGACGGTTCGCCCGAGATCATGCTTAACGAGACCGGCAGCTGGGCGTGGCTGAGGATGCTACGCAACGGCCGTTTCGCCGGCACGTCACTGTCCGATGTCTACAGCCTGCGCCTGGGAACGAAGGGAATGTGGGCCGATTTCGAACTCAAGGCCGCCAGCGTCGAAAACCCCTACAACCTCCAGATGTTCAAGAAATTCTCATGTCCGCCGCAGATATGACCTTGCCCGGCTTCTACGGCAAAATGCCCGCCACCGGCGATTTCGTGACGCGGCGGCTGACGGGCGACTTCGTTCGCGGCTGGGACCGCTGGCTGGCGCAGCATCTCGTCCCGCTGTTCGGCTCGGAATTTTGGCCAAGCACAACCGCGCTGCGCTTCCTGGCTGGCCCGGCTTGCTTCGGCGCATCGGCGGGCATCATTGTGCAAAGCGCCGACCGGGTCGGCAGGCAATTCCCCTTGAGCATCGTCGCCCAGCTTTCTGAAGCTTCCGTTGGGCTAGCTGATGCCGAGGCATGGTTTTCCAGTATCGAAGAGGCGGCCATCGCAGCCCAGAACGGCGAATTGACGCCCGACGAACTGGATGCCGCGCTCGCCGGACAGCCGGTGCCGCTTGTCGAGCCAGGCGAAGAGGTCATCAGCGATATGGTGATGTGGACGGCCCGTTCGGACATTTTCGACATCGATCCGCAATCGCCGCAAATGACGCTGGAACAAGTTCTCACTGCAAGTTGGGAGGCCCGGTCGATGCAGGGGCAAATCTGATGTTCGTCAGCCAGAACACGACACCGTTTCTCGCCGAGACTTTTCCTTATCAGGACAAGCATTGCGTGAAGTTTTGTGTTGCCGTGATCCGGGCGACGTACGACGTCGATGAACACGGCAACTGCACGCCCAGCAAGAAGCAGTCGCCTTTCGTCTACGCCGACACCCATTATGGCGATCCGGAAATCACCTCCATTCGCGTCGAGACCGACTTTGCCCCTGTCAAACCGAAATGCGAGGTTCTGCTCGACGCCATGGCGGTCGCTCCGAAAGGGAGGCAGGCGGAAGCGATCGAAGTGCGCCTGGTTGGGCCGGGATTGGACAAGCGCGCGGTGGTCACCGGCCAAAGACGCTGGTTCAGAGGTGGGCTCGGCATCCAGGCATCACGGCCGCACCCCTTCATCTCAATGCCGCTGGCATGGCACCTCGCATTCGGCGGCACCGACCGAACCGATCCTGATCCAACCAAGCATCGCGGTGACGCCGTCAACCCGATCGGAAGCGGTTACCTTGTCGGCCAGGGCAACATTGACGGCACACCGCTGCCCTGTGTCGAGCATCCGCAATCGCGCATGGCTATCTGGAACGACCGGCCCAACCCGGTCGGCTTTGGTCCAGTGCCACGCTTTGCCAAGGAACGGGCGCGCTATGCCGGCACCTATGACAAGCATTGGATGGAAAACGTCTTGCCGTTGTTGCCGCAGGATTTCGACGACCGCTACTTCCAGGCAGCCCCCCCGGATCAGTGGCTCGACAAGCTTTCCGAAGGCATGATCTTCGGCTGCCTGGGCATGAACGAGAGCGGCAAGTTCAAGGTGAAGCTACCGGCGATGTCGGTTCCGGTGCGGTTCATGTTCGACGACAGGACCGAGCACAAGCTGGTGGCGCCAGATACCCTGACCATCCTGCCGCACGAGGCGAGGATCGTTCTGGTCGGACGGGTAAGCACGAAGCTGCCCCGGAAATTTGTGAAACTGCAACAGGTCCAGGTGGGGAAGGAGCCAGAGCCGATCAGTGGCAAGCCGCACTACGCCGGGTTGAAGGAGGCTGTGGCGGCGTTGGCCGGAATGCGTAGAAAGAAATGACCGCTATTTCCTGCATCAGCCTCGTCTGCCCTGTCGGCTACACGCCGGCAAGTGCTGCTGCCGCCATGCGGGCGAGCATCTCGGTATTCGAGGAGTTGTCGTATCGGGGCAGCGGCGGTCAGCCGCTTCGCGGAGCCAGGGTTGAGGCTGTTCGGCGTGAGACGCGTGGCCGGAGCCGTCTTGCGGCACTGGCTCGACTGGCCGTCGACCATATCGATGCGAATGCCGCCGCCCTGCTCCCTTGGGGCGAGATGCCGTTTCTCCTGTGCACACGCGACGCCGATATGCCCGGCGCGCGCATCAACGGCATCCTGGCCGGACTGACGGCGCCAAACGGTGCGCCGCTGGCTGGCGAGCGCTCCTCGCATATCACACATGGGCAAATCTCGGCTTTCGTCGCGATCGAACAGGCGCGCAAGCTGCTGAATGAGCGCAAGGTGGAAGCCTGCCTCATCATGGCGATCGACAGCCTGATCGACGCGCGCTCACTCAGCTGGCTGGACAGCCAAATGCGACTGAAGACGAGCGAAGTGACGGATGGCCTCATCCCCGGTGAGGCGGCCTGCATTCTGGTCATCAGCAAACGTCCGATCGTTGCCGGTTCTTTGCGGTTGCGAGGGCTGGGCCTGGCCATCGAAAAGGCAACAGCCAGCAACGAGGAACCGTTCCGGGCCGATGGCCTCAGCGCGGCATTGAAAGCCGCACTTGGCGAGGCAGGTGTGCAGATGCACGAAATTGCGTTCCGCCTCAGCGACGTCGGAGGCGAATCTTACGCATTCGAGGAGCTCGTGCTGGCGCAGATGCGAAACATGCGCAAGACGCGTCCAGGACAGCCTGTATGGCATGCCGCCGACTGCATAGGCGATTGTGGAGCGGCGGCTGGCCCGCTTCAATTTGCCTGGGCGGAGCAAGCATTCAAGCGCGGCTATGCTCCCGGCGAATTCGCGGCGCTGCACGGCAGTTCGATGGCGTTCGGCGGCCGAGCCGCCGCCGTGGTTTCGGCGTAACGGAGCGACGATGACGAAAAACGTCTTTGCCGGAAAGTGGGAGATCGCCGCCGAGAACGGGATGAACAAGTCGATCGCGCGGTTTCCGGACGTATGCATGTCACCACCATCGCCGCCAGCGGGGCCGATCCCGATTCCTTATCCCGATACGTCGTTCTCGAACAATCTGAAGAGCGGCTCTTCCACGGTGAAGATCGGCGGCAAGGGCGCGGCGCTGGCGCAGGAGTCGTATTACCAGGAGTCTGTGCTAGGCGACGAGGCGGCGACGCGCACCTTCGGCGCGAATGTCGTCACACATCAGATCACCGGCAAGACCTACTTCCAGGCCTGGTGCATGGACGTGAAGTTCGAGGGCAAGAACGTTTGCCGGCACTTCGACATCACCACCAGCAACCACGCCTCGGGCGGAACGACGACGGCGCCGCTTACATCGCTTGAGATGATGGCCATCACTGTATTTCAGCAGAAGCTTGATTCGGGTATTTGTCCTTGTTGCGATGAAGCAGCCCACGAATGGCAAAAAGACCCTAAGGGGGGAATGTTTAAACTCGTTACTGAAGACCGGTTCTTGAGCAAGAGAGTGGGCGCAATTCCCGATTCCAGTTCCATGAAAGGGGCGTTGGTGAATGCCGCCAACGACCTGCTCGCAAAGAAGGCTGCCGCCAGGGCCGCAGCCAAAGCCAACCCGGCGGCTGCCTGCAACAACGTCCATCCCGAGCGAACCGACCCCTGCGCCCTGTATTGCGATATCCCCGCGGGCACCAGATATCCGCCGGCGACCCCGGGCGGCAAGGGCAAGACACCAGCACAGAAGTGCTCCGAAAATTTCAGGGAAGCCAAGCGCAAGCAAACGATGCGATACTGGGAGGGAAAGTTGAACGCCGGGAAGCCGCCCGACCAGCATGTCAAATTTGGCAAGAAAGAAAAAATCAACCACAAAACCCCGAAATTTGGTGGGGGATGCAGCAGCCCTAAAAACACTGTTCCGGAGAGCGCGATGGGTGGGCCAGAGTGCGCCGATATCGAGACCGCTCAGACCACCTTCGAGACCGAAATGAGCAGAGTGGAGCAGTCCCTTGGCCTCACTTGAGTCTCCTCACTTGAGTCTAAAGCCATGAATCTTAGCGACCTGGCTCTCGGGTTCCATTTGCCGGACGTCGACCTCGGCAGTCTCGATTATCGCGAGTTGATCCGCAGCAAGTCCGACTGGAGCGTCGTCGCGGGGATCATACTGGCCTGCCGGGAAGGCAACTTCGAATTCCTCAAGGACGTACATAAAGTCATGCAGAGGAACGACGGTTACCTCCTCTGGAGTGCGTGCATCAACATCGTTGGATACGCCGGCACCTGGGAGTCCGTTGTCAATCTTTCCCAACATCTGAGCGCCAATGGCGGTGAAGCGGAGAACGCCCACTTCATTGCAGTCTTGTTTGGCACGTCCTGTGACTTGCGAGCGGTGGACAAACTGCTCCACATCTACATGACTACAAAGGAACTCGACACGCTGAACCAGATCCGTGCGGACCTTTCTTCGCTGCTTGAACCCACGAACGGAGAAGTGTTCGACGGGATCGATGATGACGGCGATGGCGATGACATGCCCTCCAGGGATGGGAGGGAGCGCTACTCGCAGGTGGTTCGCAAACGTCGCGATGCCGTTCTTGCAACACTGCCCGATTCCCGCCCGCCTGTGTTCGAGGGGCAGATTTATAGCGTCATTGCCACAGCACGAAGGCTGCTTGAGCAGATCGAGGCGGAACCGGAATACGGGGAGCGCTTCTTTCGTGGAAAGATGATTTTCGAGGCAGCGACTGGCACTGATTGCTCCGGTTTTTTTGACGAACTCGGCCGATTAAGGCGCATCCAGGCAAGCGCTGTTCTCGAAGGCTTCTTCGATCGTGAAGATCTGAACAAGTATCAGGTTGGGCAACGTTACTTTTTCAATTACCCGATCCCAAGCTAGGCACTGCACTTTCCTTGCGGTGTCCTACGTCTGCAGTCGCGTTCGCAGATCCCACCTTCATGATCGTGTGGTGGCGGTCTGCGCCAGCCACGTCTTCACCTTATCCGGCAATGCGAGCCGTACCACGTCATCCTCGAAGTGCTTCGCGAAGGCCGATCCCAGTTCCATCGGATCGACGGTGAACAACTTCGTCTCTTCCCTGGCTTCGGGATAAAGCTCCAAAAACGCCGTGCAGGCCGCTACCGCCACATCGGGCTCGCGCATACGCTCGATGAGCCAGGCCAGAACGGACCTATCGCCCAGCATACCGATGCCACGCACCGCAAGCGGCGCCGTCGGTAATGTCCTCATCAGCCCGCCCATCCACGCGCGGATGTCCTTGTCCGGCCCGGCTTTGACCAGCGCACGCATCGCAACCATGGCGTGGGGTCCGGCGGCGGTTGCGATTTTCCTGAGTTCCTGGCGCGTAAGATCGCCGGACCCCAGTTCGACGAGTGCCCATGAGGCCCATAGGCGGACGCGTTCATCCCCGTGTTCCAGCGCAGATTGGACATCCCGCCCCAGATCGAAACGTCGAAGTTGACCTGCGAGACGCAAGGCGGCAGCCCGCACCCTTGAATCGTTGTCTTTGACCAGCCGGGCCAAAGTCGCGCCCGGGTCGACATTGTGCACAATGCATGACGAGACGCCGAGGAAGCGGGTGAAGGAATCCTGGCTACCGATCCACTCGCGCACAAAAGGCCCGATCGCCGCCGGCTTGTGCCACGCAAGCGCGCCGACCAAGCCTTTGGCATCATCGGCCGTCAGGCTCCCGAACTCGACCGCTTGTGCCACCTTCCCGCCATCAGCCAGTTCCAGTGCCATCCAAGCGAAGGCGAACAGCTCGCCTTTCTCCGGAAAATTCTCGTGCTGCGCGATCAGAAATGGCCATGTAGCAGTGCCCGCGATGCGCAGGCCGTCGAGGTTTGTCTCCAGCCGCTCGTCGATCTGGGCGATGACCTTGGCGTCGGGCGGATCCTCGGCGGACCAGCTGTCACGCTGCGCCCACAGGAAGGCGACGAGTTCCGCATGTTGGCGCACGACCTCCGTCGCGATGCGAACCGGGCGTTCCCCTTCTGCCTTCGACGACGTTCGCATCAGTTCAGGTTGATCGAGCCGCCGCGAATGCGTTGCGCACCACTGGCATGACTGGTGATGTGAGCGCCACGAATGGTGATGCGGCCGTCTGCCTCCATCAGGATCGTCGCCTTGCCGCATCGCAATTCCAGGCGATCCTCGGCGGTGATCTGCACACGCTGTTCATCCCGGATCACGTGTGGAGTCGCTTTGGGGCGGTTGGGCTCGACGATCCGGCCGACAATCAGAGGCCGGCGCGGGTCACCTTCCTGAAACAGCAAGGCCACCTCGCAGCCGATCATGTCCGACGACAACTCGCACAGGCTGCGCGCTGGCAACGCCGTCTTCTCCGGATTGCCGGGAAAAACGACCAACGGGGACTCCTCCCCGAATCCCAGGAAGGCGCCGATCACCACGCCGTCGATCTTGTCCCTGACCTTGCTCATCGTCGCCCTCAATTCTCGTTGATCTTCGAGCCTTTGATGATCACATCGCTCGACGCCTTGATATTGATCGTGCCCGAGCCCTTCACGGTAATATCCTTGCCCTCGATGATGATCGTGCCGTCTTTCTTCATCACGATCTGCGCGCTTCCGGACTTCAGCGTGATGGACTCCTTGGCGTCGAGCGTGAAGTTCTTGCCAACGTCGATGACTCCGCTTTCGCCGACGTCGATCTTGCTGCCTTTGGCGATCTTGAGCATGTGCCCGCCGCCGACGTCAGTGCTGTCGTTGGATTTGATGTTGGCTATGCGTGAGGCGCCTACATCGGTCGCCTGCGACGCGGCGATGGCGACGGTCTGCCCGGCGCCTATGCTGATGCTCTGATCGGCGCCGATGGTCCAGGTGTCGCTCGTCCCTATGCTGTGCGTCTGGCTGATGCCCACGCTCACCGAGCGCGTCGCCCCGATGGTGTTGGTCTGCATCGCTCCAACGGTCCTCGTCTCCGCGGCACCGACGGTGTCGATGCGAGCCGCGCCAACGGTGACTGTCTGAACCAGGCCCACGGTCTGCGAATGATTGGCGTCGATATTCTCCGTCGAGTTCGACACGACATGAATCGTCTCGTTGGCCATGACCGTCAGCGACCGGTTCTTGCCCACCGTCTCGGTGTCGTTGCTGCCGATATTGGTGGTCTGGTCGACGCCGACTTTGACCGTCTTGTTGTTGCCGACGTCCTCGTCGAGGTTGTGGCCGATGGAATGCTTGGCGTCGTGGTCGATGCGGTCCGACTGATCGTGCTGCACCAGCTTGGTTCGGTCATGCTTGATCAGAAGGTTGTGATCCTTCTGCGCCTGGAAATTGACCAGTTCGGAGCCGGCCTTGTCCTCGAACATCAGTTCGTTGTAGCCGCCGCCGCCGAGCGAGGAGTTCGACTTCCAGCCGGATTGCGTGGCATTCGCCGGCAGCCCATAGGGCGGCATCTGCGAGGCATTGTAGACCCGGCCGGTGATGATCGGCAGATCAGGGTCGCCTTCAATGAAGTCGACGATCACCTCCTGGCCAATGCGCGGTATCTGGATAAAGCCCCAGCCGCTGCCGGCCCAGGTCTGCGAGACCCGCACGAAACAGGAGCTGTTCTCGTCCTTCTTGCCCAGGCGATCCCAGTGGAACTGCACCTTCACCCGGGCGTATTTGTCGGTGAATATCTCCTGGCCCGACGGGCCGACAACCGTTGCCGTCTGGGGCCCACGCATGATCGGCCGGGGCGTGATGCGCGGCGGACGATAGGGTAAGGCGGTCGGCGCTACGCCGAGGATCACCTTGAAGTTCTCGCTGTCGACGTCGGCATGGCTTCTGTATCCCGGATCGAACAGCCTGTATTCGGCACTGACCACCAGATACTCCTGGTTCTGGTCCTCGCGCGGAAAGCCATCCAGCTTGAACGTGCAGCCCGAAAAAAGGCCGCGGACAGTGCCGACCGCGGCGATGCGCTGGTGGACGGCCTGGATTTCCTCGCGCCGGATCGCAGCGAGGTTGTCGCCCCGGCCGACTTCGAGATGCGCGCCGGGCTGGCGATAGTTTTCGCCGGCGGCCAGTTTGTGACTGAACGGCTGGGCCGACTTGGCCATAAGGTCGGCGCCCGGCTTCTTGAAATCATAATCGGTGTGGGCATAGGCGCCCGGGCGCACCGAACTGCCCGGTATCCATTCGGTGATGTACTCGACATCGCGCCGGGAGCCCTGCCCTTCAAAATGATAGGGCACTTTCTCGTAGCCCGGCGCTGGCTTCAGCTTGCTCATCGCATCGGTCAGGACAAGCGTGTGTTTGCCCTCGTCATGCTCGAAAAAATACAGGATGCCTTCATGCTCGAGCAGTCGCTGGACGAAATCCAGGTCGGTCTCGTCATACTGCACGCAGTATTCGCGCGGAGGGTAGGATCCCTGCAGACGCAGATCGAATTCCGCCGTGCTGTATTTCTTGAAGACGTCCTTGACGATGTCGACGACGCTCTTGTTCTGGAAAATACGGCAATCGGTGGTGTTGCCGAGGAACCAGAGCCATGGCCTGACGACTGCTTCGTAGTAGGCCAGCCGGTCTTCGATGCGGGTCAGCCGAAACTCGGACACGAGGCCGCTGAACCACCGTTTCGGATCGGATTCACCTTCGACCGAAACGACACCCCCCAGCATCTTCAGCGGATCGATATCGGGGCTGGGGCTGACGAACCCTACCGTATAGGCCAAACAACGGCTGATCTCATCGCGCCCGACAAGATGCGTGAAGGTCAACAGCTCGGCGCCAACAGGTGTCTGCACAACCGTGGCACGTTCGTTCGGCATGGGTCGTGCCCCTCCTGGACGCGGCCGCCAGCGTGGTGGATTTAAAGTTCCCGCTCTATTAACAAGATCACGCTCAGAAACTTTTCGATCCGCCGCACAAGGCCATGTTGAGCCTACCACATGTTGTCCAGCAGACCAAAGGGACGGGGGGCGACTGAACCCTGCCCTGTCAATGCATCAGCTCGAAACGCTACTGTCCTGTTGTGCGCGCAAACTGCTAGTATGTGGAGTATCGGTCAGCGTTCGACGGCGATCCTGGATGTACATCAGTCTGCAAATCAACAGTATCGACTCCTTGCCCGCTGATATCCCGACCGGCTACGCGGCGCGTGATCGCGGCTTCGAAATCGGACGCGAGGCTTGTGACTGGACCTTGCCGGACCCGGACAAGTTCATCTCCGGTCGGCACTGCGAGGTCCGATACGAGGCAGGCGCGTTCTGGTTGCACGATGTCTCGCGTAACGGAACCTACATCAACGGATCGAGCCAGCGTATGACCGGCCCGCATCGGCTGAGCCATGGCGACCGGATGCTGATCGGCCGCTATGTCATCTTCGTATCGATCGACGACGAGCGCGTCACGACAGGTCATCCCAGCCACAGTTCGACACAACGAGAAATGCCGGCCGCGACAGGCCGGCCGCTGGAATTCGCCGCCGAGCCGTTCTTCACTCCACCGGAGCAACAGTCCGGGCAGCGGGTTCCGGCTCCGGCGTTCTCGTCGCAAGCGCCACTGCCCTCGACCAGAGACGAAGTCCTGCGGGAAATCGCGATCGCGGCCGGCATCTCGCCGGAATTGCTTCAATCGCGCGATCCGCATGAAGTTGCCGCCGAAATCGGCACGGTCCTGCGGACAGTGGTCGAGGAGCTGGCCATGCTTTTGAAAGCGCGCGCGGCCGCGAAAATGCTGGCCAAGAGCACACAACGAACGATGATCAGCGCCGCCGACAACAATCCCCTGAAGTTCGTCCCGGGAACCGACGACATCCTCGAAATCATGTTCGCCCGCCGCAGGGTCGGCTATCTTGATGCCAGGCGCAGCATCGAAGATGCATTCCGCGATCTCAAGACGCACGAATTCGCCACCTATGCCGCCATGCAGGCTGCGCTATCGCGGCTGCTTGATGACCTGTCGCCCGAGGCGATCGGAAGGAAACTCCCCCCTACGTCGTTCTCGTCGAAGAAAAGCCAGGCCTGGGACGCTTTTGTCGCGACCTGGCGAACCATGGAGGAGGCCCATGAGAACGGCATGCTGGACATATTCCTGGCCTATTTCAGCGAAGCCTATGCCAAGGCCGACAAGCAAAAATAGACCGGCCCAAAGGGGATGCGAGGCTGAAGTCGACGAAGAAAACCTCTTCGGTGCGCGGCATCCGGTTCCAATAGAGAGTTTCTGAGATTACGATCACATACGACACTTCGCTAAGCGGGTAAGGCTGATCGACCTGGGGGGTCTGCGGCAAATGTCATCTTTCGGCGGGATAGTAAGATATAGCCGACCTTTCGCCGGACACTGCCAGGGTCGGCAGGGGTTGCATTTTCTTCACCTGACGAGAAACCGTTTTGCGCCTGTGTCGCCCAGTCGCGGGCACGCCGCCTGCACGGACGATCGGCCATGAGTTCGAAAGACGATCCTTTCGGCCCGGCAGGCAAGACCGTCATTCGCGCCCCTCCACGGCGTGAGCGAAAACCGGTGCCAGTCCCTCAGGAGCCCGTCGCGGATGGCGGGCAAGCCTCGCAGATCAAGGATTCGACAGTGTTCGATCCCGGCGTCGGCCGGCATGCACCGCCGGGCTGGACATCCGGGACCGTGATTTATCAAGGAGCTCCTTCCGGAGCGGCAGGAGGCGTCGCTTCCGCGGCGGCGCCGGCTCTACGGCAGGAGACCCTGCTCAACGTCACGGACAGTGTCAGATATTCCGCAACAAACCCGATCCTTGCCGCGGCCGCACCGTTGCTGATGCTGTTCGGCCAACTCAGGCTTATCGCCATCGAGAGACAAGCCGGGCCGTTGGCCGAACATGTCACCGCGGCGATTGATAGATTCGACAGGACACTGGAGAAATCAGGTGTTGCCGAAGAGGATGCGCGGATTGCGAAATTCGTCCTCTGCGAAACCGCCGACGATCTCATCGGCAACCTGCCTTGGCCACAGAAAGACGCTTGGGCGCAGCACAGCATGCTGTCGCAGTTCTTTCACGTCGAGCCCAGCGGCACAGGCTTCTTCGAAGCGCTGAACAAGATCCTGGCCAGTCCCGAGGCACACTACGATCTGCTCGAACTGATGCATGTCTGCCTGTCGCTGGGGTTCGAGGGCCAGTACCGGGGCCTGACGCGCGAAGACAGCAATCTCGAACGCGTTCGGCGCGACGTTTACGAAACGCTTCGCTACTTCAGGGCACGCGCGGACGCCGACATCTCGCCCCGCTGGCAGGGCTTGGCGTCGACCATGACGCAATCGTCGACACGCGTGCCGCTCTGGGTCGTCGCGGCAGCTGCGTCGGCGCTGCTGACTGCTGCATTCTTCGCGCTGCGGGTCTTCATCACCAATGAAGGCGATGCCGCCGCCGGTGAATTGCTGGCTCTCACCCCATCGACGCCGATCGCCATCGAACGGGCCAGCGTAGCCCCGTTGGCCGAACCGGTGAAAGTCTCCCCACCCGCAGCCACAACCACGCAGATCGATCGCATCCGTTCGGCACTGGCCAAGGAAATCGAAGGCGGCGGGCTGACCATCGGCACGAAGGGCGACTTCATCGTGGTCGAAATCAACAATCTCCTGCTGTTCCAGTCCGGCAGGGCCGAGGCGAAGCCGGAGTTCCAGCCCATTGCCGCCGATATCGCCGCGGCCCTGGAACCCGAGCGCGGACCAATCAGGATCGTCGGCCATACGGACAATGTGAAGCCGCGAAAATCGAGCCCGTTCAAGTCCAACTTCGATCTTTCCGTCGCCAGGGCGAAGGCTGTCGAAACAATGATGGCACCGAAGTTCAGCGATCCTTCGCGACTGACGGTCGACGGCAAGGGCGAGGACGAGCCCATCGCCGACAATGCGACGCCGGAAGGCCGCGCCAAGAACCGCCGTGTCGATGTGATGATCGCCAAGGAGGAAGCATTGTGAGCACGGCAAGCCGGAAGCAGCCATGACGCGTTGGCTGCTGCGGATATTCAGCATGGTCGCGCTGGCCGGTTTCGCGGCGGCAGTGTGGTTTGCCGGACCCTTGATCCGCTTCGCCGATACCCGTCCTCTCGGACCTGCCTGGCCGCGCGCCACTATCATCGGTGTGATCGTGGCAGCGCTCGCGCTTTTCTACGGCCTGCGTTTCTGGCGAGCCAGAAAAGCGCAAAAAGAGCTCGAAACTGCGGTCGCACACAATGACGACCGCGATGACGACTCGCGGGTGCTCGAAGCCCGCATGAATGAGGCCGTGGCGGCGCTCAAGCGGTCGAGCGGCACGCGCAATTTCCTCTATGAGATCCCCTGGTACGTCGTCATAGGCCCGCCCGGCGCCGGCAAGACAACGGCGCTGGTCAATTCGGGTCTGAATTTTCCGCTGGCCGGTTCGGGTGATGCCCAGCCAGTCGCGGGCGTTGGCGGAACACGCTCCTGTGACTGGTGGTTTACCGACCAGGCCGTCCTGATCGACACCGCCGGACGCTACACGACGCAGGATTCCTATGCCGAGAGCGACAAGAAGAGCTGGCTCGCCTTCTTGTCGCTGCTCAAGAGAGCCCGCACACGGCAACCGATAAATGGCGTTATCCTGGCCATCAGCCTTGCCGATCTCATCAGCCTCGACGATCAGCAGCTTGCCGCTCACGTCGTCGAGATACGCAGTCGTCTGCGGGAAATCCACGAGACGCTGAAAATCCAGTTTCCGGTGTATCTGCTGTTCACCAAGGCCGACCTGGTTTCCGGGTTCATGGATTACTTCGGCGGCTTCGACGAGCCACGCCGGCGCAAGGTCTGGGGCGCGACATTCCAGACGACGGATCGCAACAAGAATATGGCCGCCGAGGCTCCAGCGGAATTCGATGCACTGGCAAGACGCCTGGCAGAGGAGATGCCTGACCGCCTCCAGGAAGAGGCTGATCCGGTAGCGCGCATATCCGCCTTTGGCTTTCCGGCGCAGTTTGGCGCGCTGAAGGAGCGAATTGCGAATTTCATCGCCGGCCTGTTCGACCCGACCCGCAGCCAGGTGAATGTCAGCCTGCGTGGACTCTATTTCTCTTCAGGCACGCAAGAGGGAACGCCAATCGATCAGGTGTTGGGCGCGATCGGCCGTAATTTCGGCAGCAACCCCCGCGCCCATCTTTCCGGAACCGGCAAAAGCTTCTTTTTGCACGATCTGCTGACGGACGTCATTTTTGCCGAATCCGGATGGGTTTCGTACGACAAATCAGCCGTAAGACGTGCGGCGATCGCCAGATTCGCCGGCCTTGGCGCCATCGCGCTGATCGCGGCGGCCGCCCTCGGCACCCTGGCCCTGAGCTTCACAGCCAACAGGTCGCTGATCGCCTCCACCACGCAGGCCATGAGCCAGTATCGCGCGACGGCGGGCGCGCTGCTCAAAAGCACCGAGGTCACCGATGTCGACCTCGAAAACGTCATTGGCCCGCTCGACCAGCTGCGCGATCTGCCGACTGGGTTCGAAACCAGTGACGTGCCGACACCGATCGAGGAGACATTCGGCCTCAGCCAGCGGGAGAGACTTCTTTCGGCATCCAAGACCGCTTACCGGCAAGCGCTGGAACGAATGTTGCGATCGCGCCTGCTGATCCAGGCCGAGCGGACGATCCAGGCCAGGATGGCCGATCCCGCCGCGCTCTACGAGCCGTTGAAAATCTATCTGATGCTTGGCGGCAAGGCGCCGAAAGTCGACGACGCGTTGATCGTTTCCTGGATGAAGCAGGATTGGGAACAGAACCGGTATCCAGGTGAAAACAACCGCGAAGGACGCGAGCAGCTCGAAAAGCACCTGCGCGCCATGCTTGCGTTGGATGATGCCTACGATCCGGTCTTCCAACTCAACCAGCCGCTCGTCGAAGCCGCTCAACGGTCGCTCGGGCGCATGAGCCTTGCCGACCGTGCCTCCGCTTTGGTCAAATCCGCAGTGTACGCGGCAGCACTGGATGATTTTTCTGTTCCCCTGAAAAGCGGCCCGGAGGCGCAGCTGCTGTTCGAGCGCGTCGATGGCGGCGATCTGTCGGGCCTTCGTGTTCCCGGCATCTATACCTATGCCGGCTTCAACACCTTCTATCTCGGGCAACTCTCCCGCATTGCCCAGACGCTCGTCGACGACCAGTGGGTCCTCGGTGGCGGCGGCGAGCAAGGCGGCATCGATCAGGAGTTGCCCAGGCTCGGCCCCGAACTTCTCGATCGCTATGGGAAGGAGTTCGCAACGGCCTGGAACAGCGTTCTCGACAGCTTGAAGTTCAAAGCGATGCTGAAGGACAAGCCGCATTTTATCGCGCTTTCCGCCGTCGCCTCGCCAACCTCGCCGATCGAACAGCTGTTTACGGCGATCGCCGACGAAACGGCTCTGACGCGGGACGCTGCTTCGGGCAAGGACTCAGGCACCGGGGTTGAAGGCGGCACGGTTCAAGGCCAGCCACAGGACGCCGCGAACATGGCCAAGGGTCTGGCTCGCATCGGCATCCAAATCGCCACCGGAAAATCGCAAAGCCGTGCCGGCACGGGATCCGCAAACGCGGAAAACCAGAATCCAGGCGCCAATATCGAAGCACAATTCAGGTCGTTCCAGGCTCTGGTGAGCGGTCCTGCCGGACACCGCCCGATCGATGCCTTGACCCAGAATTTCCGCGATATCTACCAGAGCCTGCAACTGGCGACCGACGTTCCCTCCCAGACGGAACGTGTCAACGCAAACCTGCAGCTTCAGATAGCCACCCTTCGCGCCAACGTTTCGCGACTGCCCAAGCAACTCGGCCGGATGGTCAACGCGACGGCGGATGAGTTTGAAGGCAACGTCACCGAGACCTCGGTAGCGAATTTGAACCAGATGCTCGACCAGACGGTCACACAGCCCTGCGAGGCGGCGGTCAACGGCCGTTATCCTTTCGCCGGCAATGGTACCGAGGACATCGCGATGGCGGATTTTGCCAGATTGTTCGCTCCGGGCGGGCTGATGGACCGGTTCTTTGCACAGAACCTCGCATCGCTGATCGACATGACCGGTCAGGACTGGAGCTGGAAACAGGATGCGCGCTTCGGGCGAGACCTGTCGAAGTCGACGCTGAAAAACTTCCAGCTGGCGGCCGAAATCCGCAGCGCCTTTTTCCCCCAGGGTGGTTCGGTGCCCTCGGTCAGCGTGACCTTCACGCCGTTCTCCCTGCATGGCGATGCCGATGCGGCGGTGCTCGATGTCGACGGCCAGACCGTCCAGAGCAACCAGGCGGGCAACGCGCCAAGCACCGTGAGCTGGCCGAGCGGCACAGCCTCCGGGTCCGCCAGCCTGAGCCTGACGCCGGAAATGCCAGGCCGCGAATCCACCATCAAGTTCGAAGGGCCGTGGGCGCTGAAGCGGCTGCTGGACAAGGCGACCGTCACCGGCAGCGACAGCAATGTCGAAGCGCGCTTCGTGATCGGCGGCCGCGACGTCACCTATACGATCCAGACCGGTTCAGGCCCCAGCCCCTTCTTCCTTTCCGCACTTTCCGGATTCAGCTGTCCGAAGGCGTTTTGAGATGGGCTTCGAGCTTTTCAATGCGGTAACACCCTGCATGAGCCTCAGGCGCGAGGACCTTAATTTCGATACTCTAATGTTCGAGCCTGTGGCAAAGTGGCTCGAGCGGGCGCCTGACGGTGCGCCGCAGAGGGCGCTTGAGAAGCGCTTGGTGGCAAATTGAACGATGTCGCCCTTCCCTTCGAGAGCTTCGGCGTGAGCCACAAAGGCTGTGTCCGCGACCACAATGAGGACAGCTATCTGCTCGAGCCACGAACCGGTCTTTGGGCGGTGGCCGACGGAATGGGCGGGCATGAAGCCGGAGAGGTCGCTTCGGCCAGCATTGTCGACCATCTGGCCACGATCGGCATCGCAAGCTCCGCGCCGGATCTGCGGGCGCGCTTCGAGGACAGGCTGAGCCGAGCCAATGCCGAGATCCGCGGCATATCGGAATCTCGCGGCATAACCATCGGTTCCACGGTCGCCGCCCTGTTGGCGATGGACGGGCGGTTTGCCTGCCTGTGGGCGGGCGATAGCCGCATTTATCTGATCCGCAACGCCTCGATCTCGCAGATTTCGAAGGACCACACCGAAGTGCAGGAACTCCTCGATCGAGGCATGATCAGTGCGGCCGAGGCGCTCACCTGGCCACGCCGCAATGTCATCACGCATGCGGTCGGCGTCAGCGACGAATTCGTCATCGATTTCCAACAAGGCGAACTGATGCCGGGGGACATTTTTGTGTTGAGCACCGATGGGCTGACGGCGCATGTCACCGACGCGGAGATCGAGGCCGCCGTCGTATCGGCGACACCTCAGGCGGCGTGCGAAAATCTGCTGGAAATGGTGCTGACGCGGGGCGGAACAGACAATGTCACCATCGTGCTGGTGAAGATCGGAAAAGGGCGCAACGGACAATCGCTCCACCCTGATTTGTCCGGAGCGGAGGGCCGAGGCCGATGAGCGCCGACGACAAGACGCGAATATCGCCGCAGGTGGCCAATACCGCCGTAGGCACGCAACTCAGCGGCATCTATGAACTTGACGAGCGGATCGCATTCGGCGGCATGGGCGAGGTCTACCGTGGTCACAACATCCAGACCGGAGACCATGTCGCGATCAAGATCGTCCTGCCCGAGTTTGCCCGTGACCAGACGATCTTGTCCTTGTTCCGCAAGGAGGCCTCGATCCTCAACCATTTGTCGCATGACGCGGTTGTGCGATACCACGTCTTCACCATCGATCCCGGGATCGGCCGTCCCTATCTGGCCATGGAATTCGTCGACGGCGAGTCGCTGTACGACATCATGCGACGTGGCCCGATGCCGACGGAAGAGGTGCGCAAGCTCTGCCATCGCCTCGCATCTGGCCTGAGCGCCGTGCATCAAGCGGGAGCAATCCATCGCGACCTCTCGCCGGACAATATTATCCTGCCAGGGGGCCGGGTCGACCGCGCAAAGATCATCGATTTCGGTATAGCGCGATCAGCGACCGTAGGCGGGGAGACGCTGATCGGCGGAAAGTTCGCGGGAAAGTACAACTACGTTTCGCCCGAACAGCTCGGGCTGTACAGCGGCGACGTCAGCGAACAATCCGACATCTACAGCCTTGGCCTGGTGCTGGCTGCCGCTCTGCGCGGGAAACCGATCGACATGAGCGGATCGCAGTTCGAGATCATCGAAAAGCGCCGGGCCGTGCCTGATCTCTCCGACATCGACGACGATTTTCGTGACATTGTCGAAGCCATGCTGCAACCGGATCCGCAAGACCGGCCGGTCAGCATGGCTGATATCGCCAGGATGACACGTGGCGAAGACGAAGGAACAACGCCGCCGACGTCGATCACACCGCGCAACCGGCCGGCTTTGCCACCGGCCGGGCAAACCCTTGCCCCTGATCCCAAGGGCCAGCCCCAGCCGTCCAATGTAGCGGGACACAACGTGCCGACGGCAACAGACCCGGGCGAGCAGCGCTTCGTCCCGCATGTCCGGCCCGCGCATTTGTCCGAACCGCGGCCTTCGCCGGTCGCCGGCCCGCCACGCGCGGTCACGTCGGATGTGGCTGGAAAATCCACAAAGCCCCGAACCATCGCGATCGCTGCCTTGGCGACGCTGGCTATCGCCTCAGGCGCGGGCCTGTATCTGAGCGGCTTCATGACGCCGGTGACGCCGACTGCCGGCAAGACATCGCTTTCCCCGCCCGAACCATCAAAGCCTGTACCGGAAACGCCAAAGCCGACTTCCACGAACAAAGTCGCGAACGCCCCTGAGCCGGCAAAGCCAGTTCCGCCTACGCAGCCGGAGGCCAGCGTACCGCCGGCTGAAAACCAGCCAGAAGCGGCGGCGACTCAAAAGCCGCAGCCGCCGTCCAAGCCCGCCGAACTCCCTTCGCAGACCGAGGAACCCGCAAAGCCACCGGCAACGGGAGCGCAAGCGCAAACAGAAGTGAGGCCGCCGCCGGCTGCAAGCCAGGCTGATGCCAAGGCAGTGCAAACGCCGGAGCCGGCCAAGCCCGCCGCGCAAACCGAGGAACCTCCGAAGTCATCGGCAACGGACGCGCAGCCGTCCGAAAAGACACTGCCGGCCGAGCCAGCGGTTGTGGAGAGCCCAAAGCCCGAACCGCAGATCAGCCAGCCGGCAGCGCCCAAGGTGGCCGCGCCGGCGCCCAAACCCACTGCAAGCCAGACGGATGTCGCGAACGCCGAGAGCCAAAAGACCGTGCCACCGGCAACCAAACAGCCGGACCAACCTGTCGTCGCGTTGAACGTGCCCAAACCAGCGGTTCCCCCGGCCGTCGACGACATCGCGCAACGAATCTCCTGGGTTCGCGACTTCGGCGGCGGCGACTGTTTCTATGCGACCATGAATTCGTCAACCGACACGGCCGCCGCGATCGAAGGATTTGGAATGGCGGTTCAGCCATTCGAACGGATGCTGGGCGATTTCCAGGCAAAATTCCATGTCGAGCCGGACATCAGCGTCCGCCTCATTGAGCCGAGCCAATGCGAAGTCACCAATTTTCTGCGCTTCCTGGAGCAGACTGCGGCCGACAAACCGCAGCTTGTTCTCGACCGGACATCGGTGCCGAACGGTACGCCGATCAGCGGCACGCTGGTGACGCGTGGCGGGCTCATTTCCAGCGTGCTGCTGATCGATCACAAAGGCATGGTGTTCAATCTCGACGACCGCATCGTCGCACAATCGGACAAGGCTACCTTCAGCATCCCGATTGGCCTCGGCGCCGCTGACAAGGCCGCCGGAAAGGCTGTGCCACAGATCATAATGGTGATCACGGGGCCCCAGGATATTCAGGCGGCTGCGTTCTCCACGCCGACGCCAGCCTCGGTGCTGCTGCCCAAGATTCTCGAGGAAATCGAGACCGACGGATTTCAGTTTTCAGCCACTGCCAAGTATTTCCGGCTCGGCGGATAGCATGGGCGCCCGATGGAAAGCTGCTCGTGTTTGCCCCACTCGTCCGACGACCTGCCCATAAAGCAGCGTGATCCGGTTCGAGCCGTGCTTGCCCTGACGGGGCGCATGAAGCTCACGGTGATCTCGGGTGCCGCTTTGCTGGCCGTGCTGTCATCCGGCGAAGCACGCGCCGAGTTCACGGTCTGCAATCAGACACTCGACGTCGTCAATCTCGCGGTCGGCCAGAAGATCGACAATGCTGACCAGACCGATGGCTGGTGGACCATCGGCGCAAATCAATGCGTGAACGTCATCCGCGAGGAGCTGACGAATCGCTACATCTACATCTATGCCACGGACGTGTTTGGCCATGCGATCCTCACCGGATCGACGGAGATGTGTATCGAGCGACGACGTTTCTCGATCCGCGGCATCGACGAATGCTGGCAGCGCGGCCATATTGCGGCGCAATTTCTCGAAGTCGATACGCTTGAACAGGTGCGATGGACGTTCTTCCTGACCGGAAGTCGCCCGTGACGCACAGTATCGACACGAGCTTCAGGCAGAAGAAGGAGGCGCGCCTTGCGCTTCGCAGACGCAAGCTCTGGCGCCGGCTGCTTGCCGGTCTTGCTGCGATTGTCATGGCGTCGATCGCCGTGGGCTTCTACCTCACGGCGGACTATTGGTCGTTCGGCGACGAAGACGAAGAACTTCACGCGGTCGAAGGGGTGGACGACGTGCCGGCCGATGCATCGGTCTATGTGCCTGCCATCATAGACCTTGCCGGGGACCCGATGTGGATTACCCTTGCCCCCGACGCCGCCACGTCGAAGGGCCATTTGATCGCAAGGCCGACGGATCTCGATCAGGCCGGGGTTTCTGCGCAGATCGAAATCCTGTCGGATGTGATGCTCAGCGCCAGCGAAAAATTCATGACGACGATACCGTCGACGCAGGAGGACTTCGCATTCTTCCAGGCGCAACGGCAGACCGCCCCGCCACCGTCCAACGATCTGCAGGACGATCTTCAGCCACCTGCGGGGGATCTGCAGAACGATCTTCAGCCCTCGCCTGCCGCCAACGAGGCTCCGGCTGCCGCGGGACAGCAGATGGGCACCGACGATCCCGAAGCCGGCTGGGGTGAAACAATCGATGCAGGCGAGGCAGCCCTCCCCGCATTCCAGAAGACGCAGATCGAGAACAACACGAGTGTCGCAACCGTCACGAATGAGTATCAGCGGTTCGAGGCGACCGAAGACACGTTCGTGAAAATCCTCAATGACCGCAGTTTGGACAGTGTTGCACTCGATGCCCATTTCTCCGCCGAGGACGCCAAGCTGGCGGGCGAAGCCCTGAAGGCGCTTTTCAACCGGGAAGGCCTGGAACCCGGTTATGTCGTGGCCATGCGCGGTTTCAGGCCGACGCGCGAGACGACGACAATGTCGCTCATGCAGGTGTCGATCTACGCTAAGAACGTCTTTGTCGGCACGCTGACGCGCAACGCCGCGGGCGCATTCGTATCGGGTGTCGATCCCTGGGTCCGCGAAGATCTGTTCAACTATTCGGGCGCACCGGAGGAAGGCACGCACAAGCGGCAGTATCGCCTGCTCGACGCAATCTATTCGACGGCGGCGCGCAACAAAGTTCCGACAGGCGTGATCGGCGAAGCGATCATGTACCTGTCGAGAGGACAGGATCTGGACGCCTTCGCCAGCGAGGACCAGCGCCTTGTCCTGATCTATTCGCAAACGCCGCGCGGCAAGAGCGAGACCGACGGACGCGTGCTGTATGTCGGTGTACAGGGTACTGAAAAGAGCCTCGAATGCTTCGTCTTCCAGCAGAGCGACGGTCAGTTTGCGTGCGTTACCGGCGATGACCAGGTTCGTTCGCTGACGGTCACCAACGGGATGGTCACGCCGGTCAACGGGGTCATGACGTCCACCTTCGGCCCACGCAAGCACCCAATTCTGGGCGTGGTTCGCATCCACAAGGGCGTCGATTGGGCAGCCCCCGTGGGTACGCCGATCGCAGCCGCCTTCGACGGCGAGATCACCTTCCAGGGCGACGGCGGCAGTTACGGCAACCTGGTGAAGATTGCACATCCCAACGGACGCGAGACGCGCTACGCACATATGCAGAAATTCGCAATCGCAAGCGGGGTCGGCACAAAGGTGAAGGCCGGTGACATCATTGGCTATATTGGCACCACCGGTCTGTCGACCGGACCGCATCTGCATTTCGAACTCTATCAGAATGGCGAGGCGATCGATCCGCTGGGCACGGTGACCGCCGCGGTCGCCACCTATGATACTGGCAATTCCGGCAATTCCGGCGATGTTGCCGTCGAAACGCTGACCGAGCGTATCGTTCATGTCGAAAGTGGTGGCAGCGCCCGTGCCAAGAACCCAAATTCATCAGCAACCGGCGCTGGCCAGTTCATCACAAAGACCTGGATCCGGATGATGAACACCTATCGCCCCGAACTTGCACGAACGCTGTCGACGGCCGACCTGCTCGCTCTGCGCTACGACGCCACGATCTCGCGCGAGATGGTGCGAAATCTGGCGCGGGAAGGCGAAGCCTATCTTCGGGCACGCGGCCATCAAATCACAGCCGGCCGGCTCTATCTCTGCCATTTCCTGGGCATGGAAGGCGCGCATCAGGTGCTGTCGGCGTCGGGTTCGGCGCAATTGAGTGCCGTGCTCGGGTCCGCCGTCATTCAAGCCAACCCCTTTCTCACGGGCAAGACGGCCGGCTATGTCGTGGATTGGGCAGAAAGAAAGATGGGCCAGAAGGTTGCTCGCGTCGCGACCGACGCCGGCCAGCAGACAACCAGCACGACGGAGATCCGCCAGACATCACCGGAGTTCGAAAAATACAAGCAAGCCGTCACGGCCGTCATAGGCTCGATTCAGAATACGCTTTGAACCTGCCTTCACGGCATGGTCGCTCAGACCATGGGCGCCACGAGGCACCTTTTTTCAGGCCCTTTGTGAACCAAAACTGTGGTCAAGACCACATACGCTCAGGAGCCATTTTGGCACAAGCGACCCAGTCGCCGACGAAATCAAGCATGCGTAGACATCAACAGTGCACCCTGATGGGTAGAGGGCTGGTCCATGAAAGCGTTCACGGTCTTTCTGAGCGGGATTATCCTGGTTTTCCTTGCCGCTCTCGGCGCCCACGCTGCCGCGCCTGACGCCAAGCGCGTCGCGCTGGTGATCGGCAACAGCAACTATGTCCATGCGGTTACCTTGCCCAACCCCGCCAACGATGCCCACCTCATCGCATCGACGCTGCGCAATGCCGGCTTCGAGGTGATCGAAGGGGTCGACCAGGACAATGCAGGCATGCACAGCCTCATCAGCCGGTTTACCGAGCAATCCTACGACGCGGACGTCGCGGTCATTTTCTATGCCGGTCATGGCATGCAGGTCGACGGCAAGAACTACCTGATACCGGTCGACGCCGAATTGACGTCGCCGGCCTATCTCAAGACCCGTACCATTCAGATCGACGACTTCATGGCTGCGCTGCCGCCCGACCCGGCGATTGGCGTCATCATTCTCGATGCCTGCCGCGACAATCCGCTGGCAAGGACGCTGGCGGCCTCGCTGCCGAAAAGCCGCTCCACCTCGCTGGGCACAGGTCTGGCGCCGGTCGAAGCAATATCGGACGGCGTCGGCACCGGCGGCCTCCTGATTGCCTATGCAACGGATCCCGGCGCCATCGCCTTCGACGGCAACGGGGTCGACAGTCCTTACTCAACAGCGCTGGCCAGGCACCTGACCGAACCCGGCGTCGAAATCCAGAGCGCGCTGACGCGCGTGCGCGGCGAAGTGACCGAAACCACGCAAGGTCGCCAGAGGCCCTGGCACAACGCATCGCTGGGACGCGAGGTTTTCCTGGGAAAACCAGTCGCGGCAGCAGCGCCTGCTGCAAATCCCGTGGCCGACGCATCGAGCGCCCCAGCGACATCCTCTCCTGCCCCCGTTGCCAGTGATCCGCCTTCGTGGGAAGTCGAGCAACGTCTTTGGGATGAGGCTTCGAAGCACAATTCCATTCCGTTCTACCAAGCCTATCTCGACCAGTTTCCGAACGGTCGCTTCGCCACGATGGCGCGGCTGAACGTCGACGAATTGAACGACCCGAAAGCTCAAAACCGGCAGGTCGCGGCACTCGATGCGGACCAGGCGAACGCCAGTTCCGGCTCTGCCGTGCGCACCTCGGTCGGCGTCCTGGACGAGGTGAAGCAAACACCGGGCACCGAGTTGACGGAAAGTGCCATTGGCCTCGACCGCCAGGGTCGCATCGACCTGCAATTGCGCATCGAAGCATTGGGCAACGAGCTTGGCCGCGTCGACGGAAACATGGGCCCACAGACCCGTCAGGCGATCGGTATCTGGCAAGCGAAGAACGGCCTGCCGCAGACCAGCTATCTGACACGCGAGCAGCTTGCATTCCTCGTGATCCAGACAGATCCGATGATGGAAGCCGTGCGCGCCAGATATGCTGCCGATCAGGCCCGTGCGACGCAGCCGAAAAAGCAAATGGTACAGAAGGTCCGCACGCAGAGACCGGTGGCACGGAACCCCCGCAAACAACAGCAGGCCGTTCAGAAGTGGCGCAACCGCGAGATCCTAGTGCGGCAGGATGATCCTCCGCCACGCCGATACAATAACGACTTCCTCGCCAAAGCACTGATCTTCGGCGCCGGTGTGGCCGTGGGCGGCGTGCTCAAGTAGTGACAGCTGCGCGCTATTGCGTCTTTATCCGCATTTCCACGCGGCGGTTGACCGGATCGTACGGGTTGGGGCTGCGCGGATTCTTTTCGCCCATGCCGATCGCGTTGATACGGGCAGGCTCGACACCGCTGGCCGTCAGGAAGGCTGCAACCGATTGCGCCCGCCGTTGCGACAGGCCTTCATTGTAGTGCACCGTGCCGGTGGCGTCGGTGAAACCTTCGACGACGAAGTTGAACGTGCTCAGCCGGCTGTCCTTCAGCGCCTTGGCGAACTCGCCGAGTTCAGCGCGCGCAGTGGTGTCGAGTTCGGCCGAATCCAACCCGAAATTGATCAGCATATCGAGGCTGGATTTTTCTCCCGGCGCGTCCTTCGCCTTGCTCTTGCTTTTGCACTCCTCCTCGGTGCCGACACAAATCCCTCGCGACTTGCCGAGGTCGGCCGCCCCGGCAAAAAACTTCACGATGTCTTCTGATTTCTGAACAGGGTCGGCGAAAGCGTGGGTCGAGAAAAACACGACCGCCAACACAAAGGTTAAACTGCCCCACTGCATAGCGGTTACTCCTGCTTGAGCATCCGATTTCGACGGGCGTGATCATACCAAACTCCGGGGCAATTGTCTGTCGATAAACGCCAGGGATACGGCGGTGCCGGCAGTTGTTGCAGCGTCACCGGTTGAGACTTGACCCGCGCCGCGCCTGGGGCTTGATTGGCTAAAGCTCCTCGATGAAAGCGTGGCGGTCATGGCCAACGGGCTTCGATTAAAAACGGCACGGGATCTCTTCATGGCTTGTCCCGCTATTGCCCGGGACATGAGAACCCTTCCAACCGAACAGCCGTCGATCGAGTTTTGTCGCGGCCTCCTCGCCGGGCGCGTTCCCGAGGAGGCGATCACGTTCTGTGCCTACCTGCTTCCCGATCGGGCCGCGGTCTGGTGGGCGCATGAATGCCTGAGCCATCTGAGCGAGCTGCTCGATGGGACCGATCACGAGTTGCTCGCCTATGTTCGCGACTGGGTCGGTGAACCGGACAGCCCCCGCCATCGCGCTGCGGTGAGCCAGGCAGAGGCAGCGCCGCCGACAACGCCGGGCGCCTGGATTGCCCTGGCGGCGGGATGGCGTGACAATGGTTCTGTTGCCGGCGGATCTGTTGCCGGCGCAGAAGCACCATCGGCCTTGCAGCCGTTTCCTGCCGCCCATGCAGTCAATGCCGGTGTCCTGGCCGGGCTGGCGCGTGTCGCACTTGCGGACCGCTTTGCCGTTCTTTCCGCGTTTGTCGAAATGGGCATCCAGATGGCCGAGGTCGAGGCGTTGCGCCAATCGGCGGATGCTTACTTGCAGCCACCTTGAGCCCATTTGGCAAGCGCCACCTTGAAGCGTGTTCCCAGCGGATGTTGCAGGCGCAAAACAGAGACATCGTTGGTGGCGAAATTTTTCGCCTGCTCGCACAGCCGTGCCTCGTCCCATTCATGGCAGCCGTCGCAGTGCTTGCCCTCCCATACCGACTTGTCCAATCCCTCCACCGGGCTGAACAGGGGCTTGCTTCTAATCAACTCAGCGATGCTCTTGCCGTCGATTGCCGGATCGCCAAAATCGATCGGATGGTCGAAAAAGATCGGGGCGTCCGACGCCAACCTAGGGATCTTCTGACGCAGCACATCGAGCGCAAGCTGATCGTCACTTTGGCCCGATGCGCCTGCAGCGCCGGTGTTGCTTGCGCCGGAGCCGCCTTCGGTCGGGGGTGCGCTCGCCTCGCCCACGATCAACGGCGCATTGAGATCGACCTTGTGCAGAACGACCTCCGTGGTCAGCGAAACGTTGATCCAGGGACGCTGCTTGCCGGCGGTTGCCTTGAAGACATCGCTGGTGACCCTGTTCATGGCCTCGGTGATTGAGACGTTGGATTCGCCGATATGCTGGAGGAGCGCCGAGGTGAAAGGCGAATGTTCGCCCGACCCGTCATAGGCGAGTTGATTGGGACTGGCGGCGAAAGCGACGAGCGTGCCGGCGCCACCGTTCTTTATCGGGATCTCTGCAAGGCCGCCGCTAGCGCCGTTGACGCCCGCGGTCTTGGCCAGCACCTCGGCGAGGGGATTGTCACGGCAAGCGTCGAGAAACACCAGCCTGATGCTGGTCTCCCGCGACATCTGGCGCAGAACGAAATCAACCGACACGGCCTCGACGTCGAGGGAGGTTTCGTCCTCCAGCGCGGCATCGACCGGAACCAGGTAGTTCTTACCCGAAACCTGCAAGCCGTGGCCGGCGTAGAAGAACAGCGCGATGTCGGCACCGCGCACCTGTTTTGCGAACTGCGTGATCGTCGCCTGCGTCTGCGGCTTGGTCAGATCGAAGCCTGAAACCACCTCGAAGTCGAGCTTCGTCAAGCGCTCGGCGATGGCCTGGGCGTCGCGCACCGGATTGGCGAGCGGCGCCGCGTGCTGGTACTGGGAGTTGCCGAGGACAAGTGCTACGCGGCGCTCGGCACTGGCGGCCGTCAACGTCAAAAGCAAGGCGAGCGCCACAAACCCAGCGACGCGAAAGAGGCCACCGCAACGGGCAATCAGATCGCACCTCACCGGAACCTCAGAGCTTGGTGGCGGAAAACTCGATCCGTCGATTGAGCGCCTTGTTCTTGGGCGTATCGTTGGCGGCAACCGGCCGCTCCTCGCCGTAGCCGGTCGCTGTGATCTGCGTGCGAGGAATGCCCGCGGCAACAATGGCGTCGGCAACCGCCTGGGCCCGCCGCTCCGACAGCTGCTTATTCGCCTCCGGCGATCCATCGGAATCGGTATAGCCGGAGACCTCGACCTTCAGACTTGGGCATTTGCCGACGACACCTTCGACCTCCGTCAGCAACGGACGGCTCTTCGCATCGAGCCGCGCGCTGGCCGGCCGGAAGTAGATGGCGCCGGTGCGTGACAGCACGGCAAACCTGTTCAGGCATTCCTCATCGCTGAAGTTCGCCTTGGCGGCGTCGGTGGCAACGGGGCCTACATCGGCCGGACTCGCCGCGGCGGTCTGGGTGGCGGCTGGCTTGCTGCCGTCGGCGGTGAAGACGAAATCGAACGACACCGACGCGGTGGGCACGATGTTGGTCACATTGGCCGCCTGCTGGAGTTTGTCGACGTTCGGCAGCAGGCCGAAATCCTCGACATGGACAGCCACCGGAGCCTCCGAGGCGACCGACACCATGGTGTCGCTGATCATGGTGACGACGATGCTGGCCTCGAGGTCCTTGTCGACACCGTGCAGATTGAGACGGAAAGGCAGCGCCGACTTCACCCTGCGCTTTGTCGCGAGATCAGCGAAAGCGGCGGGATCCACCTTGGCCGTCAGCTCGGCCGTCGGGTACTTGAATGTCTCGAAGAACAGGAAGCGCATGCGGACGTTGCGCAGGTCGACGCCGGTATCGACCGAATTGAGGTCGAAGGTGACCTTGGCATCACCCGCCGAGCTGAGCGTGCCGGTGATGTTCCTGATCTTGTTTGTCTCGACGATCGTGTTCTTCTTCACCGACTGGTAGGTGATGACTGAAGCTGTGGGATCAAGCGTCCAGTTCGGCGCGGCGTTGGCGGCTTGCGATCCGAGCAGCAGCAAGCCGGAAAGCGCGACGATCAGGCCTAGACCTCGTGCGGCGGGGCCTTTCAGCCTCGTCTTCCACCAGAATGCGACGACTTCGAACATGGAACGCCCCTGCCCAGGACCACCGTATCGACACGACACCTGGCGGGAGCATAGAGCACTTGCGACTGGTTGGCGAGCAACTCCCGGAAATCCCGAGAATGCTGGATAATCAGCGAATAACCGGTGCTGCCCATTCGGGCACTATTCTCAATCGCACCGAAACCAATGCCTTTGTGAAAAACGGTGAAGAAGTCAGTTCTGCTACGACCCGAACACAGTCGTAGCTACCGCCGACCCTCTCGATGCTTGGTCAACCTCCCCAGCCTCCGCCGCTGCTGCCTCCGCCGCTCCCGCCACCGCCTCCACTTGTGGCAGGAACGACAGGCAGGGGAACAGCGGCTTCCTCAGCCGGCTTGACCACTTTCTTGGCGGTGATCTTTTTCTGGCTGATCCTTGGCGTGTTCGTGGTGCGAACCAGCTTCGGACGGTGCTTTGTCGTCGTCACCGTCGGTTCGGCCTTGGGCGCGACGGACATGCAGCCCGTTAGTCCCGCCAGAGCGCCGGATAGAACTGTGGCGATCAATGCCTGCTTCACTGCCCTGCCCACGATTGCCTCCTCATTGATCAAAACAAGTCCCGACGCGGATTGGCTTGCTCCCAGACCGCTCTGGCCGCGTTGACCAGTTGGTCGTCAAGCGAGCCCTTCGCCGGGATCTTCGACTTGAGTTCGTCGCGCAATTGCTTGAGCGCCGCCGTTTTCGTCTTCACTGCGAATTTCGTCAGCGCCGTCTGGGCGCCCGGCAGTTCCTTGCGAAGATCAAGCGCGACCGTGAAGGCCAGATAGCGCACCGCTGTCGTCTGGTCGGCCTTGTCGCCCTTCTGCATTTCGAGCGCTGCGCGATCATATGCGCCGGACTGATCGCCGCGTGCCGTGGCCAGCTCGAACAGTCTTTGCGCTTCGTCGAGGTTTTGCTCTACACCAACGCCGTCCCGGTACATGCGCGCAAGGCTGGCCGGCGCGTAGGGCTGGCCTAGATCCATAGCCTTCTGGAAAAGCCCTTGCGCTTGCCCGGGATTCTTCTCGACGCCCACACCAGCCAGGTAATTGCGGCCGAGCAGGTTCATCGAATACATGTCCTGCCGCTCCACGCCTGCCTTCAAAAAAGCAACGGCGCGGGCCGGATCGGCGGGCACGCCGTTGCGGCCTTCCGTGAAGATCGCGGCGAGATCGTTCATGGCATAGGTATGCCCCATCGCCGCCCCCTTGAGCAGCAGGTCCAGGCCCTTGCCGGTGTCGCGTTCGACCCCGTAACCATTGAACAAGGCACGACCCCATGACGTCATCCCGTAGGGATCGCCCTTGTCGGATGCCGCCGCGTAGAAGGCGTTGGCTCGCTTGCGGTCGACGGGCATTCCCGTTCCCGTCGCGTTGAGGTAGCCGAGTTCGAACACGGCGCGGACGTGGCCCTTGTCGGCCGCCTCCTGAATGGCTTTCTTCGCCTGATCGACCTTGCCGGCCGCCAGCAGTGCTCGGCCCAGTTCGTAACGGAAGCGGGCGACATCGGGATAGGCCTTCACCGCCGCCTCGCAGGCCTTCGCGGCCTCGGCGCCGATTTCATTCGGCAGCAGGCCGGGGACAACGCCTTGCAGATCGAGAGGTTCGCCTGCGGCCTGGTCGCAAGGATCGACGCTTGGCGACAGCTTCATGGTGGCGGGCTTGGAGGAACTGCTGTCCGCGCGGATTTCAAAGCCGACCTCGACCGGTTCGGCGGCCCCGATCTGGGGTTCATAGCGCAAGTTGTCGACCTCATCCGCCATCAGGCTCGACTCCGGCGCCAGGGCGCGATCCGGCAGGGACAGCGTTCCGGTTGCCGGATAGCTCGCGAGTTTCAAGCTGACCGCGGGATCCTTGGTCGGGAAGTCCAGCTTCAGCGGAACCGGACCGACACCGACCGGGACGCTGATCTGCCGGTTTTCGATCGCCTCGGCGGCGCCGGTGATGTGGATGCCCCGCTCCAGCACCTGCTGTTTCTGCTCGGTTTCGAGCGAGGCCACAATCTGTTCGCCCTCGGCGCCCTGGCCGCTCTTGACACGGAACACCATGATGCCCTGGGCTTCGCCACCCCAATTGTCGTGCGTGGCGTAGGCCAGCATGTCCACCTCTTCCGTCGCACCGGCCCCCTTGGGCACATCCAGCTTCAGGCGCGGCAGGTCCTTGCCCTGGATCTGCTCGCCCACCGCGACAGCCTTGCCGTCCAGCAGCAGGCGTCCGAGCGCAGGCGGCCTTTCGATGCTGACGGTGATTGATCCGCCATCGACGTCGACCGGTTCCGGCAAGTCCAGGGCAACAGGCCCGACACCCGACGGCACGACCTTCTCCAGAACCGGCGGCAATGAAGGCCGGCTGGTGCGGCGCATCAGGACCACCTCGTCGATGAGCGAGGAGTTTTCCCACGGAACCTGCTTGCCGTCAGTGGCCTCGACCACATCGCGGCGCACCGCGGCCATGACCGTGCGTATCTCCTGGTTCGGCGCCAGCGCGCGACGAGAGAATGCGGATGAAAACGGGCTGAGGTCTCCCGCTCCATCATAGGCGACCGCTCCTGGCTCGGTGGCAAAGGCGATCAGCGTGTTCAAGGAGCTTTTGACCTGCGCAAGGCCGGTGTTACCCGCCGTGATCAACTGGTCCCTTAGCCAATAATCCTTGCGCGGAAACGGATTGTTGCGACAGGCATCGAGAATGATCACCTGGATCTTCGATTTCGCGCGCAACTGCTGGAGGACATCGTCCAGCTTGACCGCCTGGACCTCTATGTCGGCCGCATTCTTCAGCGAGGCATCCACCGGGATCAGGAAATTCTCGCCACCGATCTGGAAGCCGTGACCTGAATAGTAGACGACGGACAGATCGGCACCGTCCGCCGCCGCGAGGTAGTTGCGGAACTGTTCCTCGAACTGCAGCTTTGTGAGATCCTTGGCGACGAACACTTCGAAACCAGCCAACCGAAACGTCTTGGATACGTCCTCGGCATCCTTGTCAGGATTCTTGAGAGCGGGGATTTCGCGGTACTGAGAATTGCCGATCACCAGGGCGACCCTTCGATCGGCCGACGCATCGAAGGTCGTAAAGGCCACTACGAGGAAGACCGCGATGAATCCGCAAAGTCGGAGCATGGCAACTGTTTCAACCGTCGCTACCTGATGACCACAAGCTCCCAGGTTGCGGTATCAAGGTCTGTTAAAGAGCTCACAATCCGCCGAGACAGGAACAAAAAGAAAAACCGTCGCGACAGCAGGCACTTTCCCCATCCGATTGGGGTCTAAATTACCTCAGAGCCGACCCATCCGCAATGAGTGTCAAACTGCACCGGCGTGGCTGTCTGGATCTGACGCACCCGCCAGGCCTCAATCCAGCGTCGGTGCCGCCAAAGAATGAAACGAGGATCCAGAGGCGACCTCGGTGGCGTTCACTCGAACCCCGTGTAGCAGCCAGTTGCTACCATCTGTACAAATCTTAGTGCTACCTGATGTGAATGGCGAACCTCACAGGGACGGTGTAGGGTTCGCAGCAAGAAGAACTGAGCCGAACTCACGGCGCCAAGCGAATCTGGGAGGATTCATGGTCGAAATCATCTCCAAGCGGGATGGCCCGCGGCGCGAGGACATGCAGGTCAAAAGACTGATCGAGCAGAACCGCGCGACCATCGTTCGCCTTGCCGACCAAATCAGCGGTGGCGGCTATTCGGCTTCCAGGAAGCCACGCCAGCAACCCAAGGCGGAAGGCCTGATCATCCACGTTGGCGGCAGCGCGGCAAGCGTGGCCGAAGCGAGCCCCTCCATCCGCGTCACCATGAACGGCCGCGTGATCTCCAAGGATCAGAACACCGGCCGCCAGCTTCATCATATCGGCGATGTCCGCGACCGGAATGGGGAACAGATCTTCGTCCTGGCAACTAAGCAGAACGGCTTTTTCTCACCGGTCGACGAAACCGTCGCCGAGGCACTTGCCGAACTGGACGGAGCCCGCCTGACTGCCACCTATGGCGAAGAACAGCTTGCCGCCGACATCGGCGCGAAACTCGGCATCGACTGACCCCGGCACTGGGCGTCGCTGAGCACGCCCAATCCGCGACAGCATACAGAAATGGCATACCTCAAAGGTACTGTGATGACTGAATGAGACACGCGAACGGCCCTGATCAGATGAAGACCAATGCTCTTCCGGCGCGTGCGTCGATGGCCGCCGGACAATTGGTTCTGGACAACATCGACTATGACGAGCGCGCCACCATGCGCGCTTGGGAAAGTTTTCTGGCCGACGAGCCGAAATGCGCCCGCGATCCGGTCCATGTCCGCTCGCTGATCCACGATTCCTGGTATCGCAGCGCCACCGGCGGCATCAACGCGCAAGGCATCGAAGCGCCGCTGAGCAGCGATCGTGACGAAATCGAATATCTGACCCGTGCCAACGCCGAGCTGCTTTCGGCGGCGCGGCGATCGTTTGCGTCCCTTGGCCAGTTGCTGGAAGGGACGGGAGCAATGCTGGTGCTTGCCGACAGCGATGGCGTGCTGATCGACGCGATTGGCGACAAGAAGACCTTGCATGACGGCATGGATATTCATCTGGGTATCGGCGGCAAATGGAATGAGGACGCCGTTGGAACCAACGGCATCGGCACGGCATTGTGGACCGGCGAACCGATTTTCGTGCACGCCGCCGAACATTTCTGCGCCGGCATCAAATCCTGGACCTGCGCCGGTGCACCGATCCGCGATCCCCTGGACGGCAAGATCATCGGCGTTGTCGACCTGTCAGGCTATTCGCCGATCTTCCGGCCGCACAACACGGCGCTCGTCGCCGCCACCGCCAGGCAAATTGAAAAGGCACTCGCCGAACAACAGCAGGAGCAGCGCACGCGTCTGCTCGAAGCCTTCATTTCCTCGGCACCCAGCTACCGCCGGAAAGACGGGTTGGTGATCGTCGATCATCGTGGCCGCGCGATCTTCTGCAACAATGTACCCAATGGCGACACGACCGAGATGATGGACGGCCCGATGGAACCAGGGCGTGGTCGCTGGCTGATGAACCTGCCGGCCTCCGGCTCCGACACCGATCTCACCAACGCACTGCCGGCGCATCTGCGATCCTGCCATGTCACGCCGCTGAAGCTTGATGGCGATCTTCGTGGCGCGGCTCTGGTGTTTCCCTCGGTGCCGGCCGTCTCGAGCATGACGGTGATCCGCCGGGAGGAGAACAAGCACCTGCGGACAGCCGCGGCGATGATCGTCGGCGAAAGCGAAAAATTGCTGGCTGCCGTCGATGTCGCCTCCCGGGTGGCCGGGTCGAAGGGTGTCACCTCGTTGCTGATCGAAGGCGAAACGGGTGTCGGAAAAGAGCTGTTTGCACGGCTTGTCCATGCCGGCAGCCGGCGCACCGAAAACGATCCGTTCATCGCCATGAACTGCGGTGCAATCACCAAAGAACTGTTCGGCAGCGAATTGTTTGGCCATGTCGCCGGCGCCTTCACCGGCGCTTCGCGTGACGGCAAGCCGGGCATCTTCGAACTCGCCAATGGCGGCGTGCTCAGCCTAGACGAAATCGGCGAGTTGCCGCTCGAAATCCAGCCCTTCCTGTTGCGTGTCCTCGAGGAGCGCGTGGTCCACCGCATCGGCGACTCCAGAGGCCGGCCGGTGGACGTGCGGCTGGTCGCCTCGACCAATCGCGACCTCAAGCAGGAAGTCGCGGCCGGGCGCTTCCGCAGCGATCTCTACTACCGCATCGGCGCGGTCTCGATTCATGTCCCGGCTTTGCGCGATCGCGGCGACGACGTGTTGTTGCTGATCGAGCATTTCAATCGTCAGATCGCGAAGTTGGCAGGCAATGATCCGCTGGAGTTTTCAAACGGCGCGCTCGATGCGCTGCTTGCCTATCGCTGGCCAGGAAATGTGCGTGAACTGAAGAACCTGGTCGAGCGCCTGCACATACTGACGCGCGGCAACACGATCGAACTGCAGGATCTTCCTGGCGAAATCAGTGCGGGCAATCGCAACACCATGGCCATGCATGGCGACCATCCCACGGCCATGCTCGAAGCGCCCGTATGTACATTCGAGGATGCGGAACGCCAGGCGATCAAGAATGCGCTCACCGCGGAGAGCGGAAATCTCAGCAAGGTTGCGCTCAGACTCGGCATTTCGCGGCCGACGCTCTATCGCAAGCTCGGCCAATACGGCATCCGGCGCGGTTTCATCTGACACGCGGCACAAAAGAACCCATGGCATTTGAGCCATGGGTTGGGGAGTTGTGGCCGATAAGATCAGTCTGCTGGCCTGCTTCCACGCGCAATCCGGCCGGATGCCTCAGGGCACGATGACGCCACGCCCGGTGAACCGACGGTTCTTGAAATCGTCGAGGGCGGTGTTGATGCTGGCGAGATTATATTCGGTGTAGTGCATCTTCACCTTGCCGTCGGCGTTGAGCTCCATCAGTTCGACAAGCTCGGTGAAATTGCCTACCAGGCTGCCGCCGATGTTGATCTCCTCGATGACGAGATGTGCGGTCGGCACGTTTATGTTGCCGCCATAGCCGACGACGAACAGTTGCCCGCCCTTGCGCACCATCTTCCAGCAGATGTTCTCGACGCCGAGTTCGCCGACGAAGTCGATCACCACATGCGCACCGCCGCCAGTGATCTGGGCGACCTCCTCGACAACGTTCGGCCCCCCGTCGAGCACGAAGTCGGCGCCCAGATCCCTGGCCAGAACTTGCGCCGCCGGCTCGCGATCGACGGCGATGATGCGGCAGCCCGAGATCGCATGCAGCGATTGCAGAGCGATATGGCCAAGCCCGCCTATGCCGAGCAACACGCAATAGCTGCCTGGCCGCAACAGCTTGGCGGCGCGTTTGGCCGCACGGTAGGCGGTGATGCCGGCATCGGCCAGCGGCGCCACCTCGATCGGCGTGATGTTGGCGTTCAACTTGATCAGCGAGCGTTCGCTGGTGATGAAATACTCGGCGAAGCCACCATTCATGCCAAGGCCGGGGAATTGGCCGTTGTCGCAATACATATCCTCGCCATGGCGACAGTTGAGGCAGATGCCGCATGAGCGGAAGGGATGGCAGATCACGGCGTCGCCGCGCTTGACCGATTTGACGCCGCTGCCGACTTCCTCGACCCAACCGGCATTCTCGTGGCCCATGATGTAAGGCAACAGCGTACCTTCTGGATCCATGGTCGGCTTCCACACACCCTCGATGATGTGCAGGTCGGTGCGGCAGAGGCCGGCGGCACCCACCCGCACGATCACCTCGTCGGGAGCGGTGATTGTCGGCGCCTTGACCTCCTCGATCTTGAGCTGGACGTTCATCTTCGGGTCGTACTCGTAGAGTCTGGCAGCTTTCATGGCTGTGTCCTTTCAACGTCGAAATCGTTCCGTCGGAATTGTCGCCTCAGGCGCGGCCGAGTTTTTCAGAGCCGCCGCCACGTGCCGGTCCGGCCGTCGGATCCTCGTCCTCGGCAAGATCGCCAATCAGCGTTTCGGTGGTCAGGATCAGGGTCGCCACCGAAGCCGCGTTGGCAAGCGCCGTGTAGGTGACGCGGACGGGGTCGATGATGCCTGCCTCGAACATGTTCTGGTATGCGCCGGTTGATGCGTTGTAGCCGTAGCCGCCATTGATGCGGGTGACCTCGGTCACCACCGCCTCAGGATCGGCGCCGGCATTGGCGGCGATGCGCCACAGCGGCCGCGACAGAACCGAGCGCACCAGGCGCACGCCCTCGGCGACATCGCCGTCGACGCTGGCCGCCACCTTGTCGAGCAGCGGCGCGATCTGGGCGAGCGCCGAGCCGCCGCCGGCGACCACGCCCTCCTCGGACGCGGCTCGCACCGCGTTCAAGGAATCCTCGATCAGCTGGATGGTCCGCTTCTGCTCGACCGGCGTGACGCCGCCGGCATAGAGGATCGCGGTGCCGCCGGAGAGCTTGGCCAGTCGTTCGCGCAGCTTGTCCTGGTCGATGTTGGGCGGCGAGGCTTCATACTGCCGCTGCACCTGGGCGCGGCGCGAGGCGATTGCGGCATGGTCGCCGCCGCCACGAATGATCGAGGTGTAGGACGAACTGGTCTTCACCCGGTCGGCCGTGCCGAGATCCTCTGCGGTGACATCCTCCAGCCGGCCGCCGAGATCGCGCGCGATCACCTTGCCGCCGGTGATGATGGCCAGATCCTCCATCATCGCCTTGCGCCAGTGGCCATATTCCGGCGGGTGGACGACGAGATATCGTCCCGGTCCCTGTTTGCCAAGCAGCGTCACCACCACTTCCGGCGACATTTCTTCGGACACGATCAGCAGCGGCCGGCCATCCTCGTCGGCGATGCGGCGAACCGCATCGAGCTGCCCGGGTTCCTTGATCTTGAGGTCGGTCATCAGGATGTAGGGCCGTTCGAGAACAGCCTCCATCTTCTCCTGATCGGTCACCATGTGATGAGAGAGGTAGCCGCGTTCGAAGGACATGCCCTCGACGACATCGAGCGTGGTCTCGGTGGTGACGCTGAAGTCGGTAGTGATGACGCCTTCGGCACCCACCCGCTGATGGGCTTCCGCCACCAGCGCGCCAAGCTTGGTGTTGGTCGCCGCGATGTTGGCGACCGACGCCAGAATGCCGTTGCCCTTGGCGGGCTTGGCCGAAGCCTTGAGTGCCGCCACCACCGCCGCCACGGCGAGGTCGATGCCTTTGCAGAGATCGACGGACTTCACGCCGCGCTCATTCGCCTCGACGCCGCCCTGGATGAGCGCGTTGGCGAGCACGATGGCCGTCGTGGTGCCGTCGCCGGCAATCTCGTTGGTCTGCATCGACACTTCACGGACGACTTGCGCGCCCATGTTTTCGAAACGGTCGTGCAGTTCGATCTCGGAGGCGATGCTGACGCCGTCGCGGGTCACCATCGGCGTGCCGATCGGACGGTCGATCATGGCGTTCATGCCTTTGGGGCCGAGCGTCGGCTCGACGGCGGCTGCAAGCCGGAAGACACCCCGGGCGAGAGCCCGGCGGGCCTCGGAATTGTGAAGCATTATCTTGGGCATGATTCCTCCTTCCGCCTTACGGGCGGGTTGTTGGTTAGGGGCCTCGTGCGGGGGAGGCCGTTGTTGTCGGCTCTGCTTCAGGCGGTCGGCGCGGTTCGTGCCGGCACGCGATCCATGATGAAATCGACCAGCGTCGGTTCGCCGTCGACCACATCCAGTTCCTTGTATCGGGTCTGCTTGAGCCCCCGGCACAGCGCGCCGTTGAACTCCATGTTGATGCGCACACCGCGCAACTCGGCGAGGTGGGCACTGAGTGCGGTCGACGGGATTTTCTGTCCTTCCCAAGTCATGAACACAGGATCGTCGGCCCGGCGGTCGGGAAACCGCTCGAGCAGAGCCGCACGATATCGCGACTTCTGTTTGGCCGCCTCGCCCGGTTCGAACCGCGCGACGTCGTATGCCGGCAGGTCCATGCCGAGGATTTCCCGATCGGTCAGACCGTGCTGCCGCAGGCCGCGCAAGACTGCCTCCTGGCGCCGCTTGAAGGCCTTCATCGCGAAGGTTTCGCGCAAGCCGCCGAGATCCTGATCCTCGGCAAGCAAGGCGAAGATATCGCCGAAACTTTTGCCCTCTGCCATGCCGCGATTAACCTCTTCGGCGAACATGTGGTCGTGCAGCTTGACGCGATAGGCAGGCTTCCAGGAGAGCTGGTCGAGCGCCTTGCGGACGCCGTCCAGCATCAGGAACGCGAAGTTGGGTGAGCACCAGTAAGTCGGCAGGCGGAAGTCGATCTCCACGCTGCCATCGCCTGTCACCTGCGCCCGCTCGATGAAGCCCATCTCGGTGACGGGTTCGTCGAGTTCCGGATCGTTGACCTCACCAAGGCGCCGCCAGAGTTCCTTCTCGCGGCCGCCGGAAACATTGGCGGTTGCCATGGCTCCTACTCCGCCGCGATGCTGAAGGGCGAGCTGGCAAGCGCCTTCTTCTTGGCTTCGATGTCGATGTTGTAGAGACGCGCGGCGTTGAGGCCGAGGATCTTCTCCTTGATCTCGTCGGTCAGCTGCACACCCCGCTCGGCGGCGATGTCCTCTGGGATCTGATAGGCCCAGAATTTCTCGACCAGCCAGCGCGGCGTCCAGATCGCGTAGTCGGAGCCGAACAGGATCTTCTCCGGCCCAAGCCAGAACAGCAGCTCGGCGATGACCTCGCCGAAATAGCGCGGCCGCGCGTGGATGAAGGGCAGTGCCACCGCCAAGCCGCCATAGACATTGGTTTCCTGCGTCGCGATCCAGCAGAAATCGTCGAGGCGCGGCAGGCCGCAATGCTCGATGATCCAGTTCAGGCCCTGGAAATCCGTCGCCGCGTGGTCGACGTCATGAACGTCGAACGCATCCTTGCTGAGCGGCAGGATGGTCGGGCCCTTGTGGACGTGGATGTTCCGGATGCCGAGCTTGTCGCAGAGTTCGAAGCACTTGTAGGCATCGGGATCGGTGAGCTTCCAACCCTTGGAAGCGCCGTTCCATTCGGCCGTATACATCTTCACGCCCTTGACGTCGTAGGTCTCCTTGAGGAAGTGGATGTATTCAAGCGCCTTCTCGCCGTCGCGCGGATCGAAGGCGCCGTTGACGATGAACCGCTCCGGATAGCGCTTGGCCACCTCGGCGTTGCGCTCGATCGTGTTGAAGCCGTTCTTGTAGAAGTCCTTCAGATAGGTCGACTGGACGATCGCCACATCATCGGGCCCGTCAATGAACAGGTCGCGATAGAGGTCGTCGGCGCTGTATTTCTCGAACTTGCTCTTCTCCCACAGCTGGTCCTTCGGGCTCAAGCCCGTGTGATAGGCATAGAAGCACTCAATGAACTGCTTGCCGTGGATGTTCTTCTGGTTTTCCGGGCTGCCGTCCCAGAAATGGGTGTGGCCGTCGACCACGAAAATGTCCTTGCCTTCCGGTGTTCTGTACATGGTTGCCTCCGCAGCAATCGCGTTGATCGGTTCGGCGCCCCGCACCCAGCGGCGCGCCGGATTTTTGGGGCGCCTATTCGATGTATTCGAACATCTCGTCCATGTTGCCGAACAGGATCACGGTGTTGTCGTCGATGCGCACCATCCGCCCGTAGTGGGTGGAGCTGTTCACCTCAAAGGTTTCCGCCGTCATCTCGCGGCCGAGATATTCGCTGATCTCGTCCATCTTGAAGATCAGCTTGCCGGTGCCATCGATGCGGATCATCGCCGGTTGGTAGGTGACGGTTACGTTCGGCTTAAGGCCCATGAATTCGGCGATGGCCCTGGCCTCGACCGAGTCGTTCATGGTGACGCCGCACTGGTGCGAAATCGTCTGCTCGAAGGTGATGTCCTTCATCGCCTTGAAGATGTTGGAATGCGTTGCGTCGCGTGCTGATAATGACATGACGATTTCTCCTGTTTCAGCGCTTGAGGCCGAGTTCGCCGAGGATCTGGCCAATCCGCTCTTCGGATTTGGCGCGGACATCGGCGAAGGCGACCGGCTTGGAATGCGGCATCGACCAGATCGGCTGCAGGCCTGTGGCTGCCTTGTCGGCGAGCGCGCCGTGCTTCTTGACCCAGCCCTGGAAGAGCTTCTTGTTGGCGGCGCCATGCTTCTCGTCATTGGCGAGGAGATGCATGAGGTCGATCGTGTTGGCGAGGTTGCGCTCATAGTCGGCCTCGGCCGCCGAAATCACCGCCGGGGTGATGAAGTCATGGTTGGCGGCGGCGATCTGCATCAGGAAGCCGGAGCGGAACACTTCGCCCACCAGCGGCTCGAAGACGATGTTGATGGCGAAGTATTGCTCGAGATAGTCGGTCGCGCCCATGATGGTCTCGACCGCTTCGCGCGTGCCTTGCCAGTTCTTGTCCTCGAGCCAGGCCTTCTTGCCGAGCTCGTCGTCCCAGTCGGGAAGGTCCATGCCGATCTCGGCAAGGTAGAGCGTGATGTCCTGGGCAAGCCGCAGCTTGTAGGACGAATTGGTCAGCGTCGCGTTGTTGATCATCTGGGTGTAGCCGTAACGCTGCGCCTGCATCAGCGAGGTGCCGAGTCCGAATTCGGCGTGTTTCCAGGCGCCGAGCTGCGTCTGCAGGATCTTGACCCAGGCCTTGTCGAAGGTCTTCGGGGTGCCCGACTTGCGCGCGTTGTTGATGACGCTCTGCACCATCGTCTCGATCTTCGACTGGCGCTGGTAGTGCGTACGCTCCCACTCCTGGTCGGGAGCGCGGAAGGCATGCCAGTTGGAGCTCTGCGCGGCGGTGTTCTGCTTGACATAGGCGCCCTTGCCGTCGGCAAAGGAGATGATCCAGTCCTGGATCAGGTAGCGTTCCGGGTCGGGCTGGACGTCGACCGTCATGTCCTCGTAGTGAGTGGCGCGCTGGCCTTTCGGGTCGAAATACCGGTATTTCCGGCTGTCGGAGTCGGCGAAGATTGCCGCGCCGGCGGCTCCTGATCCGACTGAACTCGAGGTTGCAGGCATAGTCTCTCTCCCTTGTTGCAGTTGTGGTTGGCTGTGCGTGGCCGCCCTCAATGGGCCGGCGTTGCACCTGCCGATGTGGTGAACTTGTCGAAGAAGATCCGCTCCGTTTCGAAGCCGTTCATGAACAGGACCGGCTGCAGCGCATCGATCATCGGCGGCGGGCCACAGGCATGGACATCGCCCTGCCCGTCGACCGCCAGTTGCTTGAGCACGGCGTCGACACTCTGGTGCACGAAGCCACGTTCGCCTTGCCATTCGGCGTCGTCGTTCGCGTGCGACAGCACGGGAATAAAGGTGACGTCGGAATGATTGCCGACCAGCTCGGCGATCCTGTCGAGATAGAACAGGTCGTTGCGGGTGCGGGCGCCGTAGAAGAAATAGACCGGACGTTTCTCGCCGCTCTTCAGGTGATCGTTGAGGATCGACCAGATCGGCGACATGCCTGAGCCGGCGCCGACAAGGATCAGGGGTCCTTGCCGTTCGTCGCGACGGAAGCAGGTCCCGTAGGGTCCGACGACGGTGACTTCGGCTCCGGCCCTGATTCCTCCGGAATCGAGTTCTCCCGAGAACTTTCCCTCAGGGTATTTTTTGATGATGAAGGAGAGTTTTTCGGTTTGGTCCGGCGTATTTGCCATGGAGAACGAGCGCGTAATCGTCTCCCCTTTTTGCGTGGTAACCGTGATGTCGACATATTGCCCCGCCCAGAACTTCATTGGGGAGCCGAGTTCGATCTCGATGCCGCGAATGTCGTGGGTCAGCTGCTCGATGCGAGCAATCCGGCCCTTGTACGTCTTCACGGCGATCGCTTTCGCCAGAATCTCCTCGTCGTAGTTGAGAAGCTCGACTTCCAGGTCGGAGAAGGCGATGCAGCGGCACAACAGCACGTGGCCGCTTTCCTTCTCCATGTCGTTCAGCGCGAAGGTCGAGTATTTCAGCATGTCGACTTCGCCTTCGAGCAACACGCTTTTGCAGGCCGAGCATTGCCCTTCCTTGCAGCCGTGCGGCAGGGCGATGCCTTGGCGGAACGCGGCGTTAAGCACCGTTTCGCCATGCTCGACGTCGAATTCGACGCCGACCGGGCTGAGCCTGACCGTGTGGGTTTCCGACATACGGACCTCCAGTGAAAGGAAGGGGCGGAACGAACCCGCCCCCCTTTGGCCTGATCAGTTGCAGGGGTTGATGGTGAAGCCCTTGGCGTACTCCGCCAGGTGCTTCTCGCGGTCCGCGGGCGACATGGCACGCAGCGCATTGAGCGGCGATCCGAGCGTGTTGCCGCGCACATCGTCGAGCGTCCACATCTCCTTGTCGTCGAAGCGCAGATGCGGCTGCGGAACCAGCGTCTTGCCGTCGGAACGGACGAAATTCAGGTCCTTGATCGCATCGGCCAGATCCCAGCCGTCATAGAGCGTCTCCCACTCGCGCTTGCCGCTGAAGCGGCCCATCGCGGGCGTCGGCCGGCCCTGATACTCGTCGGCGAAGGCAACCGTTGCGGTCCACTTGTCGAGTTCGTGGGCGAAGGTATGGAGCTGGCCGTCGATCTCGCCGACCACCATGTCCTCGCGGATCAGGCAGGGAACGAGGCAGGACCAGCAGCGGTGCGGGTAGACGTAGCCGACGTCGCTGTTGAACAGCAGTACCTTCTCGCCCTTGTGGCTTAGCTTGGCATACCATTTCCAGAAATCGCCGAACTCGGCGTACCAGCCTGGATATTTGTGCTCGAACCACTCGAAGTCCTTGTCGGTCTGGGCTTCGATGCGCCAGAAGTTGACTGGCCAGCCGACCGCGAAGAACTGCCCGACCTTGTGGACGTAGTTCTTCTTGGTGATGCGCTCCCATGCCGCCTGGACGTCGTCGTGATGAACCTTGATGCCGTATTTCTCAAGCGGCAGCATGTAGGTGCGATAGTAGTCTTCATAGATCCAGCGGTGCCACATTTCCGCGTAGGACTCCTTGTTCTTGTCGCGGTTGGTGGTGCCGTATTCGATGAAGGTGCCGATGGCGGCATCGACGATGGCGTGGTTCTGCCAGAAGGCGTAGCGCAGGTCGCGCTCGAGCAAGAGGTGGTTCTCTGGCTCCTTGAGTGCTGCCATCAGCAGCGAGTGGCCATTGCCGATATGCCGGCTTTCGTCAGACTGCACCGACAGGAACACGGTCGGCAGCGCGTAGTCACCGTTGCGGGCGGCTTCCGAAGGCATGGCGACGAACAGCGTGTTGGTGAAGGCGGTCTCGGCCACCACGGTCAGGTACATGCAGGCGGCGGTCATCGTGTCGCCGGTGATGAAGCCCTCGGCGAACTGCCGGCCGATGGTGGTGGCGTAGCATTTTCCGAAGGCTTCCTCGGTGATGTCGAAGCCGGCCGGATCAATGTAGTTCTCCATGTACCATTTCTTCAAATTCATCTGGATCGTCGAGTGACGAAACTCGTCGATCATCTGCATGGTGAAGCCGGTTCTGAGTTCCTCACCGGGCGCGATGCGGGCAACCATCGCCATCGAGCGGGCAGCCGAGATTTCCGGGAAGGGAATGATGGCCAGGAAGAGCTTCATCCACTCGACCCAACGCGGCTCGACGTTGCGGAACATGTCGCCGCGCAATGCCGCATCGAGCGCGCCGTAGACGCGGTTGTCCTTTTCTTCCTGCATCGGGAAATACGACCGCAGAACCTGCTTCATCGGGTCGCGCGGCGTCTTGTTGATCTTGTAGTCGGTCGGAAACGTCATCGCTTCCTGGACGTAGGAAGGATTCCAGCCGAGATCGGCAATCTTCTTGGTCGCCTCGCCGACGGAGATTCCGCGTTGCGAGGTAATCTTGTTGAGCGTCAGAGACGTCATGGTCATAAGCCTCCACCAGGTTTGAGCCGCAGGTCCCTTGACCCCGGCATGAAGCGGCACACAGCACCGCCAGTGAGAGTGCGAGCGGCACGACAAAGGGTTGCGCATCGAGGCGCGACTCATGGTCCGGCCGTTCAAGTGGATCGCGGCAAAGGTTTTCGAGGTGTTTTGGCAGAGACCCGCGGCGCCAACCGCATGTGCGATGGGCGTATCGAAGCGGTCTCTGCTTCCTCCGTTCCTTCGTTCTTTTGGCACCGCGTCAAAAGCGCGATGGGCTTCTTGTGAAAAGGTACAAAGCAAGCGGCGTGCCAATTTGAAAATAGCACCCATGGCCGGGGCTCAAAACAAAATCGCTGATCTTACAACACATGAGAATACGGCCAACTGTAACGTTCTTTTACAGTCGTAACGTACGCCTGTAATATTTATCGTCTATTCGCAATCGCAATATGTTTAGTTAGCACTCGCAGCAAATACGAAAACAAAAATCATCTATTCAATTCTACGTCTTTCTCTACTATTTGAAGGCGACGCCCATGGACGGGCCTCGCGCTGGAGAGAGACAATGCCGAGCGATAGAGACAGTCGGGGGCCGCCCGAGCCAATGTCCAGCCAGGCCGATGGCGTCACCGGCGATCTTGTCAGGCTGATGCCCCGCGATCTGGTCTTTGTCATGCGCTTCATGGGTGAGAGCCAACATCGCCTGCAGAGCCACTTCCAGGACTTCATCCGGGCCGAGCTTGCCGCCGGCGGCGTCACCACGGAAACGCATCCGATGATCCATCTGTTCATCGAAAACCACGCGATCCTGTTGCGGGACTTCGTGTTTTCCGGCGTTTCGCTGACGCGCCAGTTCCGCGTCGACGAGATCGAGCGCCTCACCGGCGACACGACATCGATGATCCGCGTCGACATCTGGGATCAGCTCAAGAGCCACATCGAGACGGCCGAAAAACAGTTCCAGTCGCAGGCCGGCACGTTGCCAAAATTGCTGTCGGCCTTCGAAAAGCCACCCGGGCCTTTGGGGAGCAAGAAATGACAGGAGGATCCGATATCGCCAGGCGTGACGCGCTGCTCGCCCGCCGGCTCGATCTGGTCGCCAATGTCTCCGCGCTTACCGCCGAGGCGCTGCGGCTCAATCAGAAACGCGCCGGCATCGAGATGGATGTGCTGCGCCTCGAGCTGGAAATCGGCAGAAACGGCGCCAGCGAGCAACTGGTGCGAGACTTGCTTGAGGCAGAGCAGAGCGCGGCGGCGGTCATGCAGGCGTGCGCGGCGTGCGAGGACCGCATCGTCGCGGCGGAAGGCGATGTCGAGGACGTCGATCGCCAGCTGGCCGCAACGGCGAACAAGGATTGACGGGAGAGACGGCATGAACCAGCAGACGATGCAGAACCTGACTTTGTTCGACCTTCTGGCGCGGAGCTGGCGTCGCCCGTCGGCGATCGCCGATCTGCGCTTCAGCACCGATGGCTCGGCTGTTGCCTTCACCTGCGTGGATGGAACGATCGCCATTGCCACGGTCGCGGATCACGAGCCGCCGGAAACGCGGATCAGGGTGAGCAACGATCTCGGGCAGACGACGATCCGCCCAAGGGAAAAGCCACCCGTCCCGCTGATCGCAACAGCGGGATTCGGAGATGGCGATGTCCCGATCACCGCCGATGCGCATTCCGGCTTTCTGGTCGGAGCGGCCAGCGGCGATGTGCTGCATCTGGCCGCCGACGGTGAAGCAGCGGCCCCCTTAGTCAGGATCGACGGACCGATCGTGGCCATCGACCACAGCGCCAGGACGGACATGACGGCCATCAGCAATGGGCATGATGTCTTCCTGTCGCGCGGCCAAGGCGGCGCAGTGCAACTGAAACATGCCGTGACATCGTCCATGGACGCCCTTGCTTTCTCACCTGGCGGGCGTCGCCTCGCCTGCGGTCTGGATGAGGGACTATCGATCTGGTCTGTCGAAGGTGACCCCGCCTTGATACGCGATGTCTCTTTTCCAGCGCGCCCGGTGTCGATCCGCTGGAGCAGGGACGGCACCTGGCTGGCCTGCGGGCTCGAAACCGGAGGCCTTGCTCTGGTCAGCGTGGCCGATGGCCGCGCTGACATCGTCGCGGGATTTCCATCGCCGGTGCGGACCGTGTGCTGGAGCCAGCCGGCGAATGCGCTGTTTGCCTCGGGCGCCTTCCGGATCGCCGGCTGGTCGATGACCGCGCCGCCGGTTGGCGGCGAAACCTCCGGCGCGCTCGAGACGGGTCGCACGGGACTGGTTCTGGTCGAAACGGTGGCGGCGCATCCGCAGAAGAAACTGATTGCGGCCGGTTACGCCAACGGCCGTATCACCGTCGCCCAGATCGGCGCCCGCGACGAACTCCTTGTCAGGCCTTTGGGCAGCGCGGTCACCGCGCTTGCCTGGTCCGGCGACGGACGACATCTGGCGGTGGGCGCCGTCGACGGCAGCGCCGCGATCGTCACCTTTCCAGCGCAGATGTTCAAATAACGGACGCAGTCCGCATGAAACAGGAGGATGAAATGCAGACCGAACTCACCGCCGAAGACGAGAGCAAGGACGAGTTTTTCGAACGACTCGCCAAATTGTCGGAAGAAATGGTTGCCAAGCATGGCAAGGATTTCAGCATGGGAGCCTTGGTGCTCGCCGCCCGCTGGATCGCCGAAAACCGCGTCGGCAAGCTGAAGACGAACTGAGCCACCGAGATTGTCCGTCCTCAGGCGACGAGACGAAATGGACAGCGTGGCGCGCGACCAGGCTATGCGCCGGCTTTTGCATCAGACAATCTTTTGGCGTGCCATCTCAGATGGTCGTCCATGAATGTCGAAATGAAGAAATACGAGTGATCGTAGCCGTCCTGCATTCGCAGTGTCAGCGGAATGCCGGCCTTGGCGCAGGCTGCTTCCAGAAGCCAGGGCCTCAGCCCATCATTGAGAAATCCGTCCGAGCTGCCCTGATCGATGAAAAACTCTGGAAAACGGTGTCCATCCTCGATGAGCGAGGTGGCGTCGTAGCTGCGCCACGAGGCCTCGTCCTTGCCGACATATTTTTCGAAGGCCGGCCTCGACCAGCCGGCGGTGGCTGGCTGCACGATCGGCGCAAACGCCGAACAGCTTTTGAAGCGTTCCGGATTTTTCAGCGCAATCGTCAGCGCACCGTGGCCACCCATCGAATGGCCGAAGATTGCCTGACGCCTCATGTCGGTCGGAAACTCCTGCGCAATCAAGGCCGGCAGCTCCTCGGTGATATAGGAGTACATGCGATAGTTCTTCGCGTAAGGTGCCTGAGTCGCATCGAGGTAGAAGCCGGCGCCGCCGCCAAACTGCCAATTGTCCTTCTCGTCAGGAATATCGGTGCCGCGGGGACTGGTGTCGGGACAGACGACGATCAGGCCAAGCTCCGCGGCCATCCGCCTGTACTCGCCCTTGTCCATCACATTCGCATGGGTGCAAGTGAGACCAGAGAGGTACCACACAACCGGGCAAGGTGTTTCACGGGCCTGCGGCGGCACGAAAACGGCAAAATTCATGTCGCAGGCGCAGGCCTCCGAAGCATGGGAATAGACGCCCTGCACGCCGCCATGCGACTTGGCAGCGGAGATGACCTTCATCTGTTCTGACATGTGCTTCTCTCCGCCAATTTCAAACGCCAACCACGGTCGCTGTCTACGGCATCGGTTGGGATCGCGGCAACCCTGGTGCCACCGAGTTAGCCTTTGACCGCTCCAGCGGTCATCGATCCTGATATCTGCCGATACATCACAAGACCCAGCAAGGCCGGCGGCAAGGCGCCCAGCATCATGACCGCGGAAGCGGTTCCCCATTTTACGCCGCCGCCGCTTGCGGCGAAAAAGAAGGAGGCGCCGACCGTCATCGGGACGGCACGACTGGTTGTCAGCATGAGGCCGAAGAGGAATTCGTTCCAGGCGGTGATGAAGCCGAAGATGAAGGTTGTGACGAGCGCCGGGCGGATGACCGGCCGGACGATCATCATCATCACCTGCAAGGAGCTTGCGCCATCGACTTTCGCGGCCTCGTCGAGTTCGACCGGCACATCGGAAATCGCGTTCACGAGGATGACAAGCGCAAGCGGCGCGTTGACGATCGTCAGGATAAGTCCAAGCCCGAGCCGCGTATCGAGCAGGCCCAGCCATTGGTACATCATGTAAAGCGGAATTGCGAAGATGATCAGCGGCACGGCGCGAAGGTTGATGACGATCGGCAGGACCAAGCGCTTTCCCGATTCGCTGCGCGCGATCGCATAGGCAGCCGGGAACGCGAGCACGATCGCAAGGCCGGTTCCGATCAGCGCTGCCACGGTGCTGTTTAGCAGATAGGCATAGATGTTGAAGCGGCTGGTCTGCGTCAGGACCTCCAGATAGTTGTCGAGCGTCGGCTGGCTGATCCACAAACCCGGGTTCGTCGAAAGCTCGCGCTGGCTTTTGAGCGATGTGATCAGCGTCACGATAATGGGGAAATTCATCGCCAGCACGGCGATGGCAAAAACGATCCAGCGCAGTGCCCTCACCATCGTCAACCCTTCCTGCGGCCGGCAAGCCGGTTAAGGCCGTGGAGAATGATGAACGACGCCAGAAACAGGACAACCGAAGCGGCGACCGCCTTGCCGATAGCCCCTTCCTTGAAGAAGGCCTGGTAGATGTAGATCGACAAGGAGGTTGTCGAGCCGCCAGCTCCACTGCCAGTCAGTGCATAGACATTGTCGAACACCCGGAAACCGTCGATGAAACGGATGAAAAACGCGATGACCAGCGTCGGCTTCATCAACGGCAGGTCGATCCACCGGACGATCTCAAGCGGTGATGCGCCGTCGAGCGATGAGGCTTCGCGCACGTCGAGCGGTATCGCCGAATAGGCCATGTAGAAGAGCAGGAAGGCGAAAGGCGTCCATTGCAGCGTTTCCACGACGACAAGGGTGCGGAAAGCATTGTTCATGTCGAGGAAGGCTGGGCTGTCGCCGAACCATTCGAAGAGATAGTAGGGGACGGGGCCTGCGAATTCATGCAGCACCAGCCGGTACATGAGACCAACCATGGCCGGCGCGACCATCAGCGGCAGCATCAACGGCGCCATCAGGACCGGACGCTTGCTCAGGAGCGGCGCCAGGAAAATGGCAAGGAAAAGACCGATCAGACATTCGGCCAACGCGGTCAAAAGACCGAAGCGCAGAGAGAACCAGGCCGAGCCCCAGAATTCCCGGTCGTTCAACACCGCGACGTAGTTGCCAAGACCGCTCAACACCGGACTGCGCAGCGTCTCGAATGTGACGGTCGAAACGGAATAGATCAGATTCACGATCGCCGGAAAGCCGAGGAACAGAAGCAGGAAGCCGACCAGCGGCGTCAGATACATCCTGCCTTCGGCACGTGTCACAAGGGCCATATCGATCCGCCAAACGCGCCGGACACCGAGCCTCCACCCGGCGTCCGGCAAATGGTTTATTTCTTGAGGAGGTCCTGCATGCCCGCCTTGGTGTGGGCGAGCGCATCCTCAAGGCTCTGCTGGCCGGACCAGTAGCCGGTGAACTCCTTTGCCTGCAGCTCATAGACCGGGAGCGCACTCGCGGACGTCGCCCCGCTCATGACATAGCCGTACTTGCTGGCGAATTCGCCGAGCTTGACGAGGTCGGGACGTTCCTTCGCAACCTTGGCGACGACATCGGGAGACAATGCCGGCGAACCGCCGCTGCGCGCATAGAGCAAGGCCGCATCCTCGGTGGCGAGCCACTTCAGGAACTTGACGGCGCCTTCCTTGTTCTTGGCGTTCTTGTTGAGGCCCAGGCCAAGGCCGTGGATATGATCAGCGCGTCCGTCGGGACCTGCCGGCGGCGCGACGATGCCGGTGACCTCGGCGACGGCCGGGGACTTTTCGGTGCTGGTCAGATCCGCCGCCGCGGCATTCCACTGCAGCGCTGTCGCAGCCTGGCCGGATGCGAAGGCCGCGTTGGTTTCCGCATATTCGTAGCTCAGCGAATCCTTGGGCGAAGAACCTGCATCATAGAGCTTCTTGTAGAGTTCGAGGCCGGTCTTGTAGGCATCGGAATCCACCGTGATATTGCCGTCCTTGTCCATCCAGTCGGCGCCGTAGGAGCGCGGCAGCGACTGGAAGACCATCATGTTGAACAGCAGGTTCTTCATCTGCAGGACCGTGCCGTAACGCACCGGGCTGTCGGGGTTCACCTGCTTGGTGAAGTAGAGGGCGGTGGCTGCCCAGTCGTCCCAGGTCCAGCTGTCCGGATCCTTGGGCTGCAGCGGCTTGCCGAGATATTTCTGGGCGATTTCACCATAGGTCTTCTTGGCGGCGTCATCCTTCATCAGGGCGTCGATGAGATCCTTGCGGTAGTACATGAAGTGCAGCGAAAGGTCGGTCGGCACGCCGTATTGCTTGCCGTCGAACTGCATCGTCTTGAGAACGGATTCGCCGAAAACCTTGGCCGCGTCCGCACCAAGATCGACCGGCTCCATATAGGGCGCGTAGCGACCGATCGAGTAGGTGGCGACGAGGTTCACGTCGAAGGCACTGGATCCGGCCGCCATGTCGGCCTGCAGCTTGTCGTAAAAGCCTTCGCGGTTGAAGAACAGCAGCTCCACCTTGTCGGCATCGCTTGCCTGCTTGTTGTAGGTTTCCACGGTTGCCCGCAGTGCGGTTTCCTCGGAGCCGCCGGGCCAGCCGAGCACGGTCACGGTTGCGTTGGCAAAGGTCGGCAAAGCCGTCCCGGCAAGGAGGGTGGCCACAAGCGCAAAAGACGTCCTGTTCAGTTTCATGATCGTTCCCTTCTTTTTTGATGATTTTTGCATGGCATGACTGCGCGGCGCCGTTACCTTGCCCATTCGGCGAGGTCGGCTGCGCCGATGACGCCGGCGTGGCCTGCGAGCTTCGCCGCAACGAGATCTGAGGAAAGGCGCGATGGAACCTCGCCCAGATGCGCGCGCACCCGGTCGAGATAACCCTCGGCAAGACCGATACTGCCGCCGATGACGATCGATTTCGGATCGAGCATCATCTGAATGTCCCGGCACAGCGTCGCGACCCGCGAGGCGCTCTGCGAGACGATGGCGCCGGCCCAGGCCTCGCCCTTCAGCGCGCGCCCGAACACATCGACGGCATCGGCCTTGAAGCCGGCCTTGAGGGCTTGCGAAGCGATCCAGCGGCCGGAGGTGCTGTCTTCGAGCGGGGCCGTGTCTTCAGACAGGCCACGGATCAGACCGAAGTGACCGGCAAGGCCGGACAGCAAGCGGCCGTTGCAAACGATGCCGCCGCCAATTCCGGTCGAGATGGTCAGAAAGACGATGTCGCGGCCTTGCCCGGCGCCGAATTTGTATTCGCCCCAGGCGGCCGCCTGGGCATCGTTGAACGCACAGACCGGCTTGCCGAAAACAGCGGATGCCCTTTCGACCAGCGGGTAGCCATCGGGAATGCCTAGGGTTGCCGGATTCAATGCCGACCAGCGTCCATCCTGCACCAGTCCGGTCACCGCGATGCCGATGCGATGGAAGCGGCCGGACCAGGCTGACGTGCTTTGCGCCAGGGATGCAAGCCAGGTGTCGGGTCCAGCCTCTCGCGCGGTCGGCACGATCATGTCCTCGATCACCGTGCCGCCGCTCACCAGCGCGGCCATGGTCTTGGTTCCCCCGATGTCGATGCCCAGGACGGTGGGGCCCAGGACAGTTGGGCCAAGGACGGTTTGCGCGCCTCTCGCCGCATAGGCGTCGGAAATCGCCTGGTGGAACCATGAGGTGACATGCTCGGTCCGGGTGATCGCCGAGCCGACAACCACGGCACAGGCGCCAGCGCGCGCGGCGGCAGCCGCCTGCTCCGGCGACCGGATACGCCCTTCGGCGATGACGTAAGGGGTCAAGGTTCGCATTTGAACGATGAGGGCGATATCCGGATCCTCCGGCTCCGGCCCGCCGACATAGCCGGACAGCGTCGTGCCGACGAAATCGACACCCGCGGCAAGGGCCCGGCGCGCATCGTCAAGGCAAGAGCAATCGGCCATGGCCAGCTTGTTCCTAGCCTTGACGGCTTTCACAAGCTCTTCGACAGGAACGGGACGGACACGGTCCGTCGCATCGAAAGCGATGATATCGGCACCCGCCTCGGCCAAGGCCTCGACATCGGCCAGATAGGGTGTGATGCGCACGGGGCTGTCAGAGAGATCGCGCTTGACGATACCGATGATCGGCACGCGCACGGCCAGGCGGGCGGCAGCGACATAGGGCACGGATTCGATGCGCAGGGCCTTGGCTCCCGCTTCAAGAGCGGCCTTGGCAAAGCCCGTCACGAATAGCGCACTGTCCATCGGGCCGCCGGGAACCGGCTGGCAGGACACGATGAGACTGTTGGCGATGTCTTCTCGCTGCATGTCGGCACTCCCCTGTCGCCATCACGATAAATGGAAAATACCAGATTACAACCAGTTCATAACTGGTATTACCTTTGCAGCTCGAAGACGAAGTCGTAGACGTCGCCCTTGTAGCGTGTCTCGCAGTATTCGACGATCTGTCCGTCGGCAAGAAAGCAGCGGCGCTCGGTCATCAGCAGCGGTGCGCCCGCCTCGCAATGAAGGTGTTTTGCATCTTCCAGCGACGCGCCGCGCGAGCGCATGCGCTGGATTGCCCTCTGAGGCAGGAAGCCGCGTGCATCAAGCGCTTCATAGAGGGAATCCTGAACCATCTCGGGCGAAGGAAGGAAGCGAACCGGCACGGCCGAGACCTCGACGGCGATTGGCGCGCCATCGGCTGTCCGCACACGACGCATGCGCACCACATTGGCATTGCCGGCAATACCCAGGGCCATCATTTCGGCTGGGGATGGACGGCTTATCTGCCTGGAAAGCCATAGACATCCAGGCTTCAGGCCGCGCGCTAGAATATCCTCCGAAAAGCTCGTCAGCGTCGAAAGCGATTTTTCGACCCGCGACCCAATCTCGGTTTTGGAACCATGCCGGCGATTGAGCTGCCCTTCCTCTTCGAGCAGTGCCAGAGCTTTTCTCACGGTGACACGCGAGATCGACAGGGCTTCCGCCAGAACCCGCTCGCCCGGCAGAACCGCGCCGGCTTTCAACGCATTGGAGCGGATCGCTGCCTCGATCGCCGATTTCAACCGTCTGTAAAGCGGCACATCGGACGCCGTCGCTTCCATTTCCCGACTGACAAGCCCGATCAGGTTCACGGTTGCCATTGCCCTTCCTCCTGCGCGAGAAGCACCCAGGATCAAAATATTCCTGACTGGACCTATACTGGTATTATCAATCCGGTGCAAACGGCTCGCTGGCGGTGCTTCGCGCGCGCCCTCAGCGCACCACGATCCCTCAGCGAACCCGCGGTGACAGCTTCATGGAGATGCGATCGCAGGCAGCGCGCAGGACCTCCAGAGCGTAGGCATGGCGGCTTTCACGCGTATGGCGATTGATATAAGCGACGATAATGGAGGCGACGGCGCTGCCGTCCGGTCCGATGACCGGACAGCAGATATCGGTGATCCCGACGAAGTCACGGCTCTCGCGCATCCAGTAGCCGTCCGCGCGGATGATACGAAGCTGCCTTTCCAGCGCGTCACGATCCAGCGGCACCGGGGAATGCGCCGCACTTTCATCGATCATCCGCGCCGCCACCTTTGGCGGCTGGAAGGCAAGAATCACATGGCCAGAGGTCGCGTCGGTGGCCAGACGACCGTATCCGAGGCGCAGCGTGAACGCCATGTCCTCGCCGCCGGGAACGGCCGCCGTCACGACGGTCAAGCCATGATTGAAGACGACCAGGTGCGGCGACTGATTTGAGTCCGCGGCAATCTGCGTCAGTTCGGGCATGGCGGCGGACATGAGATCCTGAGCACTCGGCGTGTGCAGCCCCAGCTTGAAAAGCTTGTCGGTCAACGAATAGGCGTCGGTCTCGGCGTTGCGCTCGATATATTGACGCTCCTGCAGCGCGATCAGCATCCGGAAAATCTCATTCTTCGAACGGCCGAGGCCTTCCGCGATCTCCTTCATCGTCAAGGGCGCCCGCGCCTCCGCCAGCAACTCCAGGACATCGAGGCCCTTGGTCAGCGCCGGGGCCGAATAGGTCGGTTTGCCACTCTCTTTTGCGTCATCTGCCATTCGAAGAATCCCCGGTGGTCCACGCACGATAGAGACAAGAAATCGGAATTGCCATTGGTTTTATATCCAAACTTGACACCATATATAAAACTGACATGATGCCCGGGATGATGAATTTCGAGGCCGAACCGATGACCGTACCGAGACCTGCAAACACTATGCGCGCGACCATCGCTCCCCGGAACAACAGTGTTTACACGTCGGTCGATTTCGATCGCGAGGGCAAGCAGATCGGTTTCTTTCATGTGCCTCAATCGCCGCACGACGATGCCTGGGGCACGGTTCGCGTTCCGCTCGCCGTCATCAAGAACGGAGACGGTCCGACGGTCCTGATCGAGGGCGGCAACCACGGCGATGAATATGAGGGGCCGATCGCGCTCGGCGAGCTTCTGCGCGAGATCGATCCACGGGATATTACCGGACGCATCATCGCGATCCCGGCCATCAACATTCGAGCTGTCGAGGCCGGCACCCGCACCTCCCCGGTCGACGGGTTGAATTTCAACCGCAGTTTTCCGGGCGATTTCAACGGCACGCTGACAAGCCAGATCGCGGCCTATGTACATGACATCCTGTTTCCGAAGGCCGACTACTTCCTGGATCTCCATTCCGGCGGTTCGTCCCTGATGATCCTGCCAAGCGCGATCATCGAGCCCTCCCCGACCGCGCAGGGCCATCGCAAGAACATCAAGGCAACGCTCGCCTTCGGGGCGCCGACCGTCGTCATGGTCGACAATCTCGGTGAAACCCGGACCTCGACCGCGTCCGCCAACCACCAGGGGCTGATCGTCATCGGCAGCGAGATGGCCGGCGGCGGCCTTGTCAGTCAGGACGCGCTGGCCATCTGCCGCAGGGGCATCCGCAATGTGCTGAAACATGCAGGCGTCCTGAAAGGCCCGCCTGACATTGCCCCTGGTGCCAACGCACGCGTGCTCAAGGTGCCCGGAAGTGAAGGCTATCTCCTGTCCGAGGAGGACGGTGTCTTCGAACCCTTGAGCCCGCTCGGCAGTGCCGTCAGCAAAGGCGACCTTGCCGGACGCATTCACTTCCTCCACACGCCGTCACGCGCGCCCATCGATCTCCTTCACCCCATCGACGGCATCGTTTTCGCCAAGCGTCAGCCCGGCCGCGTGCGTCCGGGAAACTGCTGCTTCGTGCTTGCCAACGAATATCCGGAGGCGCTGACCGATGAGCCATGAGGACATCGAAGCGGCTGCCCGGCGCATTGCCCCCTTCATACGGCGCACCCCAGTCGTCAAACTCGACCATGCCACGGGCGCAAACCTTCAAAATGATGTCTATTTGAAACTCGAATGCCTCCAGGTGAGCGGCTCCTTCAAGATTCGGGGCGCGACGAACCGGGTGAAAACGCTCGAGCCGAGCCGGATCGAAAACGGACTGGTCGCCGCCTCCGGCGGCAATCACGGCCTGGCCACCGCCTATGTGGCTGCCCAGGCCGGCGTCCCCGCCATCATCTACCTGCCGAACAATGCAAGCCCGCTGAAGGCGGAAAAGCTGCGCAAATGGGGCGCTGACGTTCGCTTCGAAGGCAATGTCTGGGATGAAGCACATGAGGCAGCATTGGCCGACGCAAAGACGTGCGGCGCCTTCTACATGCATCCCTTCGCCGATGCGCAGATCGTGTCCGGTCAGGGGACTGTGGCGCTGGAGATGGTCGACCAGATTCCCGATGCCGACATCTACATCGTCGCGATCGGCGGTGGTGGCCTCATCAGCGGCATGTCCGAAGTCCTGAAGCACGTCAAACCCGACGCCAGGATCATTGGTGTCGAGCCGACCGGTTCACCGACCCTTCACGCCTCCCTGGCTGCCGGCCGTGTCGTCCGCTTGCCCGAGATAACCACGAAGGTGGCGACCATGGCCTGCGGCCGCACCGACGAAAGCATCTACGAGATCGTCGCCAAGCACGTCGACGATATCGTCCTTGTCGAGGATGCGGACATGCAGAAGGCCGCTGAATTGCTCTGGTTCGAATTCGGCATTGCCGCCGACCTCAGCGGCGCGGCATCGCTGGCCGCGTTGATGAGCGGAGCCTTCAAGCCACCGCGCGGCGCCCGCATCGCCGGACTTGTCTGCGGCGCCGGCGTCGAAGGCCTGAATGGCTGAGGTTGAGAAAGGCCGGTTCACGGAGGACGCGGCCCTAAAGTGGATACGGCACGAGTGCCGCGGAATACCGCCGGAATGCCTGTCGCTGGGACAGTCGTCGTGCGGGACATGAAAAAGAGGCGAAGAATCGCCCTGTCGCAACAAGAGGAGAACTGAAACATGCGCATTTCCTTGAAAGCATCCATTGCTCTGCTCGCACTCGCCATCGCAACGCCCTCGCTTGCCGCGGAAAAGGTTCTGGGGCTTGCGGCAATCGACCTGCAGAATTCCTTCTTCGTCCGCATGAAGGAAGCGGGCGACGTGGCTGCCGCTGACTACGGGGTGAAATCCACCTGGCAGAGCGCCGAGGGCAGCCTGGAAAAACAGGTCAGCATCATCGAGAATTTCATCAATCAGGGCGTCAGCGCGATCCTGATCGATCCGATCGACAAGAATGCGGTCATTCCGGTCATCAAGAAAGCCGCCGCCGCCGGCATTCCGGTGATCACCATGGGTAACAAGGTCGAGGCCGGCTCGAACTACTCGACGCTCTATCCGGACTACGACAACATGTCGATGGTTGCCCGCGCGCTCGGCAAGTCGCTTGGCGGCAAGGGCGAGGTCGCCCTGCTGGTCGGTTCGCGTGGCAACTTCGTGTCCGACACCCGCGAAAAGGGCTTCGTCGAAACCCTGAAAAAGGAGTTTCCGGACATCAAGGTCGTCGGCATCGAGCCGACCGGCTGGGACGCAGCGAAGGCAACGAATGCCGCCCAGACATGGCTCACCACCTATCCGGATCTGAAAGCCATCGGCTGCATCTCCGACAGCCTTTGCCTGGCAGCCGATTCCGTTGCCAGCTCGATGGGAACCCAGCTGCTCTACGGCGGCTATGACGGCGACGCCGAGATGAAGCCGCTGATCGACGACGGCAAGATGGTGATGGACGTGCTGACCGGCGCCTATCGTGTCGGCTACTGGAACATCGCCGTTGCCGCTCGCCTGGCCAATGGAGAAAAGCTGCCGCAGGATCTCTTCATGCCGACCTATTTCGTGACCTCGGATGCGACGGCAGCGAAGCTCAAGGCGGATGGCCTCACCTTCGAATATATCAACACCGACAAGGAGGCGGTGGAAGCCAAGAACTATACCGAGCAACTCGGCCCCAAGGTTCCGGCGACCGCCATGACCCTGGCAAAGTAGCTGCCTAAAGCGGCTCAAGCGCCGGATGACATTTCATCCGGCGTCCCCTTTTCCTGACGATCGCCGTCGCCGCTTCCGCGGTGACCGCGCATGATGCTCGACAAGAGGACCGACCCATGTTCCAGTCCTGGACCTCTCCGTTTCTGCGGCGCAACGAACCGGTTCTCATCGCGGTGCTGCTGGTCGCCATCGCCGTCTTCGGCTGGATCGATCCGCGCTTTCTGTCGACCGGCAATCTTGTCAGCATCGCGCAGCAGAGTGCGGTCATCGCCCTCATCTCTTTTGCCATGACGGCCGTGATCATCGCGCGCGGCATCGATATTTCCGTCGGCAGTAACCTCGCCTGTTCCGGCATCGCCGCGGGTCTTGTCTACACGGCAACCGGCTCGGCAAGCTTGAGCCTTCTCGCCGCGATCGGTGGCGGTGCCGCGATCGGTCTGCTCAACGGAGCGCTGATCGGCTTTGCCGGTATCTCCCCCTTCATCGCGACGCTCGCCACCATGGCGTTTGCGCGCGGCCTGGCGCTCAGTCTCTCCGGCGCATCCAGCATCGCGGTCGCCGACCCGGTCCTGCTCTTCGCGGGACGCGAGACAATCGGCCTCCTGCCGGTCTCCGTCATCATCGCCGCCATCTGCCTGGGCCTCTGGTGGTTCGTGCTCAATCGCACGGTGTACGGACGCTGGATCTATGCGATCGGCGGCAATGCGGGAGCGGCGCGGGCCTCTCTGGTTCCCGTCGACCTCGTGCGCATCTCCGTCTACCTGATTGCCGGTGCGACAGCCGGGCTTGGCGCGATCCTCACCATCGGTCGCCTTGGTTCGGCACAGCCGCTTGCTGGCACCGGGCTTGAATTTACAGCCATTACAGCCGCGATCATCGGCGGCACGAAACTGTCCGGTGGCCAGGGCTCCATCTGGGGAACGGCAATCGGGGCGCTGCTGCTGGGCGTCATCAACACCGGCCTGTCCTTCCTGCAGGTGCCGCAGATCCTGATCTATTTCGTGACCGCGAGCCTCATTCTGGTGGCTGTTCTCACCAGCCAGCCAGAGAGTGTTACCGCCCTGTTCAGGACCAGTGGCCGCAAGTCCATCCCGTCACCCCGCAACAGTGCCGCGACACCGCTCGGCAAACACAGCATCGCGTTGCGCGGCGTCGGCAAGTCTTTTCCGGGCGTCAAGGCGCTCGACGGTGTCAGCTTCGCCGTCTCGGCTGGTGAGGTCGTCGGACTTGCCGGCGAGAACGGGGCGGGGAAATCAACGCTGGTGAAGTGCATCTCCGGTCTGCATCGCCCGGACGAGGGAGAGATCGTCATCGACGGCAACGCCGTCCAGTTCCACTCCCCCAGCGACGCCAAGGGCATCAGCATCATCCATCAGCATTTCAGCCTTTCGCCGGACCTAACGGTGGCGGAGAATCTTTTCATCGGCCGCGAACCGCACACCCGCCTTGGATTTCTCGACCGGGCCCGGATGCGGCGCGATGCGAGAGCCATCATGGACGAGCTGTCGCTCGATATCGACATTGCCGCGGAGCTGCGAACGCTTTCCGTCGGGCGCCAGCAGATGGTGGAAATTGCCCGTGCCGTTCTGTCCGATGCCTGGTTCTTCATCATGGACGAACCGACCAGCGCGCTCTCCAACCGCGAACGCGACCAGCTCTACGAGCTGATCGACAGACTGAGAACCCGCGGCGCCGGCATCCTCTACATCTCCCACAAGATGGAAGAGATCTTCAGCCAGTGCGACCGCGTGGTCGTTCTGCGTGACGGGCGCTTCATCGGCGAGCGCCAGACCCGCCAGACCAACGAGGCCGAGATCGTCTCGATGATGGTCGGGCGCGATGTCGGCGACATCTTCCCCTATCTCGAAACAAAGATCGGCGAAACCGCCATCGAGATCAGCAACGTCTCCAACAGCAAGCTCTTGAAGTCGGCCACGCTCAGCGTGCGCAGGGGCGAGATCGTCGCGCTCGCCGGCCTGATGGGCAGCGGCCGCTCCGAGGTGCTCAGGCTGATTGCCGGCCTCGAGACAATGCATGGCGGCACGATCAGAATTTTCGGCGCGCTGCAGGCCGGCGGTGACATCAAGGCCGCCAATCGCGCCGGCATCGTCTACATACCCGAAGACCGGCACCTGGAAGGCTTCGTCGGCGCGATGTCGATCAAGGACAACCTGTCTCTCGCCTGGATTCGCGACAACAGTTACTTCGGCCTGCTGAGACCCCGCCGCATCCTGGCTCTCGCGCGCGATCTCATCGGCTCACTCGGCGTGCGGCCGGCCCAGCCCGACAAGATGACCATCGAGCTTTCGGGCGGCAATCAGCAGAAGGTGGTCATCGGCAAATGGCTTGCCACCAAGCCGAAAATCATCCTGCTCGACGAGCCGACGCGCGGCGTCGACGTCGGGGCAAAGTCCGAACTCCATCACCTGATCGCAAAATTGAAGGCCGAGGGCGCGGCAATCCTCATGGTGTCGAGCGAGTTGCCCGAGGTTCTCGGCGTTGCCGACCGCATCGTCGTCATGCGCGAAGGCCACTCTGTCTGCACGCTGGCGCGAGGGGCGACGGAAGAAGACGTGATGATGCACGCCTTCGGTGATCGCAAGATCGCGCCACCCGCCAGCACGGCCCCGGCCAGCATCCAGCCTTGCACCTTGCCTGTAGGGAGAGCCCTTTGAGCAAACTGAAGATCGCCATTGTCGGTGCCGGCTACATGGGCCTCCTGCATGCTCAGGTGGTTGCCGCCAGCCCTGTCGCGGAACTGTCGGCATTCGTTGATCCGAATACTGCCACGGGAAGCAAGGCCGCGTCCGATTTCGGTGTCCGGCATTTCACCGATGCCGCCGCCGCGCTGACTGCCAATGCCGCCGACGCCTATATCGTGGCGGCGCCCGACACGCTGCATGAAGACGTCTGCCGCGCGCTGCTCGATGCCGGAAAGCCGGTGCTGCTCGAAAAGCCGATGGCCCACAAACTTTCGGCCGCGAAGGCGATCGCCAAAGCAGCTGAAAAAGGCGGCGCGCGCCTGTTGGTCGGCCACATCCTGCGGTTCGACCCGCGCTATTGCGAAGCCGCGGCAGCGGTGAAATCCGGGCGGATCGGCGAGCCGATCCACGGCAGCAGCGGCCGTTTCACCAATCGCGAAGTTGGTCTTCGCATGAACGGAAACTCGAGCGTCTGCTTCTACCTCGGCGTCCACGACGTGGATGCGCTGCAGTGGATCTCGGGTTCGGACATCATCGCCGTCTACTCCCGCCCGGTCGCCAAGCTCATGCCTTCGCTCGGGGTTCGATCCGAAGATGCAATCTTCTCCACCGTCGAGCTGTCGAACGGAATGAGCGGACAGCTCTACTTCGGCTGGACGCTGCCACCGACCGCTCCGACCGGCATCTGGGCCCGCACGGAAATCATCGGCACCGAGGGCATGATCGACCTCGACGTGCGCGACCACGGTCTGCGCATCCTGTCGCGGGGACAGTGGTCGCAGCCCGACGCCCTGCATTGGCCGACCGTCAATGGCCGTATCACCGGGGATCTCTTCGAGGAGGTCCACCATTTCATTTCGGCGGTTCGCGACGACACCCCCTTCGTGATGCCGGTCGGCGATGCCCTGCGCGCCGTCGCCGTCAACGATGCAATCCTGCGCAGCGTCAAATCAGGCCTGCGCGAACCGGTCGAAGACTGGCACATCTGATGAGAGAACCGTCATGACCCGCCAACAGAACATCTGGTGCAGGCGCTTTCTCGATCTCTCGCCGTTGATCCTGCTGGTCATCCTGCTGGCGATCTTCGCGCTCATCGACGCCCGCATCGTTTCGACTGCCAGCCTCATCAACATCGTCGCACAGGCGACCCCGATCGCCATCCTGGCGCTTGGCGCCCTGATCGTTCTGCTGACGGCGGGCATCGACCTGTCCGCTGGCGTCGGCGTCGCCTTCTGTGCCGTCTTCATCGCCAGCCTGATCGACGGCGGTGCCGGCCTGCCGCTTGCCCTTCTCATCGGCCTTGCCGTGATGGTCGTGATCGGCCTCGCAAACGGCGCCGTTATTGCCCTGTTGAAAATACCACCATTCGTGACGACGCTGGCCACAATGGTCGCGTTGCAGGGCGCAACGCTTGCCGTTGCCTCCAAAGGCGTCCTGATGCTGAAGGATCCGACGCTCCGCGCTGTCGGCATCGAGCGCAGCTTCGGCATTCCCAACGTCATCTTCGCAACGCTGCTGATCATCGCCGTCGCAGCAATCCTGATGCGGCACAGCCGCTTCGGGCTGCGTACCTATGCGCTCGGGTCGGATGCCGGAGCCGCGGAACTTGCCGGCATCCCGGTGAGGAAACACACGATCCTCGTCTATTGCGCCTCCAGTACCTTCGTCTTCCTGACGGCTGTGATCATGATCAGCCGGGTACCGGTCGTGACGCCCAATATCGGCGGCACCTCGCTGCTTCTCGACGCGATCGCCGCGGCCGTGCTTGGCGGCACCAGTATTTTCGGCGGCAGGGGAACGGTGTGGGGCGCGGTCGTCGGCGCGCTGATCGTCAGCCTGCTGACGACGGCGCTTCGGGTGTTCGGCACGGACCCTTCCAGCCTCGAACTCTACAAGGGGGCAATCATCATGGTCGCTCTTCTGGCCGATTCCGGCATGACCTACGCCAAGGCCCGGCTTGTCGAGGCCGCACGATGAGCGAGCCAGTTCCGGCCTTGCCGATCCCGCCCGGGTCCAGCTTTGCGCTGATGACCTCGCCGGATACGGAAAGACACGCGACAGCCGGCGTGCATAAACCCGTCGTCATTCTGCCGCTCGGCGCCGTCGAGCAACATGGCCCGCATCTGCCGCTCGGCGTCGATTGCTGGCTTGCGGAAGCGGTTGCTCTTGCCGCGGCGGAAGGACAGGCCTCCATCCGTGTCGCCGAACCTGTCGCCTATGGCTCGTCCGAGCATCATCGCTCCTTCTCCGGCACGATGAGCCTCAGCCCGCAGACCTTCATCGCCGTTCTTGTCGATCTCTGCACCTGCCTTGCCGAAGACGGCTTCCTGCCGGTCATGCTGAACGGCCACGGCGGAAACCGCGCCGCCATCCAGGTGGCGATCACCACCCTTGGCCAGCGCGGCATCGTCACGGCGGGTTTCTCGTATTTCGATCTCATCGCCGACGTGGCGGCGCAGGCCCTGCCCGATGCCGCCACGGGCACCGGTCATGCCTGCGCGCTTGAAACGTCGTTGATGATGCATGTGCTTGGCGTCAGCGTTCGCCGCGATCTCATCCCGCAAGGCGGCACCCCGCCATCCTGGCCGGATCCTCACCTTTACGCCGCGCCGGCCGTCACCGTCTGGCGCCGTTTCGAAGCCATCCGCGACAACGGCGTCATCGGCACGCCATCGCAGGCGAGCGCAGAGGCCGGCAGCAGACTTTTCATCGCAGCCGTGGAGCGCAGCCGCGTTGCCATTTTGAACATCCAATCCGAATTCGGCCAAAGGAACGCATGATGACAGTTCATTTCAAATCTTCTCTCGACGGTCCCAACCTTCGCGGCATGGCGATCGTCTCGGAGCCGGAAGCAGCCGCCCGCATCGGCATCAACCGCATCGGCGGCGAGTGGATTGCCGGCAGCTCCGGCAAGTTCCTGAAAATCGACAGCCCATCGACGGGCGAGCATCTCGGCTATCTCTCACTTTCCACCCGCGCCGATGTCGGCCGCGCGGTGAAAGCCGCCGAAGGCGCACGCGAGGCCATGCGCAAGATGGGGACCTTCGCGCGCGCTCAACTGTGCATGCGCATTGCCGACGCGATCGACAGGCGCGCCGAGGAACTGGCGCGCCTGCTCTGCCTGGAACAGGGCAAGCCCTTCCACAGCGAGGCAAAGGCCGAGGCCTCGGCAGCAGCTCTGGGTTTCCGCAATGCGGCAGAGCAGATGAAGTGGCTGGAGACGGCGGCGTTTCCGCTTGCCGATGCCAACAAGCGCGCCTTCAGCTTCCTGCAGCCGAAGGGCGTCTTCGCCATCATCACGCCCTGGAATTTCCCGCTCGCCCTGCCCTGCCTCTATTATCTCGGACCGGCCGTCGCAACGGGCAACACCGTCGTCTGGGTGCCCGCACCGACGACGTCGCTGATTGCCACGGCACTCGTCGAATGCTTCATCGAGGCGGGCCTGCCGGATGGCGTCATCAATCTCGTTCTGGGTGACGGTGCGGAGGTGGGCGACGAGGCGGTCGTTCATCCGGGCACCCATGCCATCGGCTTCACCGGCAGTTCCGCCACCGGCGCGACGATCGCCCGGCGTGGCGCGGGCAAGCCGCTTCTGCTCGAAATGGGCGGCAACGGTCCGACCATCGTCCTGGCCGACGCCGATATCGACATGGCCGCCGCTCAGGTGGGAGCCGGCTGCTTTGCCAATGCCGGGCAGATCTGCACGGCCACCGAACGCGTGCTGGTGCACAAATCCATCCATGACCGTTTCATCGAAGGTCTCGTGAAAGCGGCTTCGAAGGTAAAAATGGGCGACCCTTTCGATCCCGCGACCACGATGGGTCCGATCAACAATGCGGTGGCCGTCGACAAGGTGCTCAGCCACATTGCCGACGCCCGCGCGCGCGGCGCCGATATCGTCACTGGCGGCAATGTGGCATCAGGTTTTGCCACCAATCTCTATTTCGAGCCGTCGATCGTCACAGGACTGACCCGGGAAAGCCTGCTCAATATCGAGGAATCCTTCGGGCCGATTGCACCCGTGCTGACCTTCGAGACCGACGAGGAGGCGATGGAACTTGCGGCATCCAGCCCCTACGGCCTGTCGGCCGCGGTCTTCACCAGCACCATCAAGAATGCCTTTGCCTATGCTGAAAGCTTGAAGGTCGGCATCGTCAACATCAACGAGATGAGCTGCTATTGGGAGCCGCACATCCCTGCCGGCGGCGCAGCCGGGACGCAGAGCGGCCTCGGTCGCACCGGGGGTCGGCACACGCTGATGGAAATGTGCGACCTGAAGACGATCACCGTGGATGTCACTCGCTGACACCCAACGCCCGCGCCTAGAGCCGCATGATGTCGTCCGAAAACCGCTTCGCACTTTTCGGCATCATGCTCTTGTGCGCGGGCCTGCCCTCGCGCCCGTATGCCGTTCGGCAGCGAGCTGTCAGATGGATCGGCGCAGCCTGTCGGCCATTTTCTCGCCAATCATGATCGAGGTGAGGTTGGTGTTTGCCTGGCAATCGAGCGGCATGATCGACGCATCGATAACCCGCAGCCCTTCAAAACCGTAGACCCGGCATTCCGGATCGACCACGGCCTCGCCGGGCCGTCCCATGCAACAGCCGCCAATCCCATGCTGCGCATCGGAAGACTGCGCCAGCAGGAAATTGTCGACCTCTTCGTCACTTGCCGTTTCAAGCCATGACAAAGGCAGATCGGAATCCCCCAGCAGGACGCGCTCGGCGATCGCCTGGATCGGCGCCTGCCGGGCAATCTCGCCAAGGTGGCGATAGGCGATACGCATGCGCTGAATATCCATCGGATCGTCCAGCATGTTCTCTTCCACGATCGGCTGGTCGAAGGGATTGGCGGAGCGCAGCTGCACGGTGCCGCGGCTCTTGGCCTCCATCAGGATCAGATTGACCATGGCCTCGCCGAACTGGGCGCTGTCGGATTCCACACCAATGCCGCCATGGTTCATGGCGACGTAGAGAATGTCGTCGCGCTCGGCACCCGGCACGCCGGAACTCATCCGCACACAGCAGTTGGTATGCCGCGCATCGACATCGGTCGCCTTGAATTCGGGCTTCAGCTTCAGTTCGATGCGGCAATAAGGATGGTCGAAAAATCCTTCGCCGACCGGCAGGTCGGCAAGCACCTCGATGTCCTTTCGGTTCAAGAGAGCCGCCGGGCCGATGCCCGAGCGCTGCAGGATGACCGGAGAGTGGATGGCGCCGGCCGAGAGGATGACCAGCGGCGCCTCGAATTTGCGAACCTGACCGGCCACGATGGCCAAAACGCCGATCGCCGTCTTGCCATCGAAAAGCACCTTGTCGACCGTCGCCTGCCCGATGATGGTGAGGTTCGGCCGGTCGCGGGCAGCTTCCAGATAGCCGTCATTGACCGACACGCGCTTACTGTCTCGACTGTTGATCGGATAGGTGCAAGCCCCTTCGGCGTCCGGAGCATTGAGATCGTCATGCCAGGGATGGCCGAGAGCCATCGCGCTTTGCCGCATGGCCTTGTCGACACTCCCCCAGCTTTCGACGGGCGCGCGGTAGATTGGAATCGGGCCATCGCTGCCGTGAAAATTGGCCGCGATCGGGTCATCCTCCAGGCGGCAGAAGAAGGGCAGCACGTCGGCTCCCGACCAGCCCTTGCATCCGATTTCCTCCCAGCGGTCGAATGCATGCAGCACGCCGCGAATGGCAATCTGCCCATTGACGGCCGTCGAACCACCAAGCCCCTTGCCGCGCCAGTAGACCCGATGCTCCTGCCACTTCGTGCGGCGAGCCATCAGGTCGGGATACATGTATTGTTGCTGAAAATGATCGGGAAGCAGCAGGTTGAAGGGATTTGGACTCTCCATCTCGGCAGGCTGCTCGCCGCTCCGGTAGTCCGGCCCCGCTTCCAGCAAAAGCACGGTCGTGGCCGCATCTTCGGTTAGCCGGGCGGCAAGAACAGCCCCGGCGGCGCCGGCTCCGACAACGATGACATCAAAGGGCATGCCGCACTCCCCGGATCCGACCAATGCACGGCTGGCTTGACCGCGACATCATGTTGATTTCACTTTGTGCACCATCATCTGCCGGCATTCAGGCTCAGCGACGGACGCCGGAACCGATTGAGCCGCCATTGCACGACGGCAAGATCACCATGGTTTGTTTTATATGTAAATATGATTTCGTATATGAACCCGCCAGAAATCAAAATTCGTTCCAAGCGGGTTCGATCGGTCAATTCATGACCGCCGGATTGATCCTGAACCAGGAAGCCGACTACGGCTACGCCAAACGCGCCGGCGAAATATCCCTTTCGGATAGTCCATTCGCGAGCAGGTCGGCAGGCAGGCATCCCGAAACGATCAGGTCGGCTGCGGCACGGCCAAGGGCCGGGGCCATCATGATTCCATAACCGCCCTGACCTGCAAGCCAGAAGAAGTCGGGCGCCGCAGCGTCGTACCCCAGCACGGGCGCCTGGTCGGCCACGAAGGAGCGCAGGCCCGCCCAGCGCTTTGCGATATGGCTGACGGTTGCCAGCGTCTCGCGCTGCAGCCAATCGACCAGCACTGCCACGTCCCATTCGTCAGGCTGGACATCCTGCGGTTCGATCGGCGTCTGGTCGCCCGGTGATGCCATGATCCTGCCGGCGTCCGGCTTGATGTAGGCATCGGCGGCGACGTAGTCGACGGCAGGCATTTTGGCGATGTCCAGTCCTGGAGGTCCGTCGACGATGATTGCTGTGCGCCGCTTCGCCACCAGCCCGATCGGGCCAGCGCCGGCCATGTCGCCGATCTCTCCAGCCCAGGCACCTGCCGCGTTGACGACAATTCGCCCTTTCACCGAGAAATCTCTCGCTGAAGCTTTCCACAGGCCGTCGCGGTGATCCAGTTTCGTGATGCGCTTGCCGCAAAGGACGAGCCCGCCGCGCCGCCTGATGCCGCTCAGGAAACCCTGGTGAAGGGAGGCGACATCGATGTCCATGACGCCGCTTTCAAAGGCCGACGCCGCGACGCGTTCGCGGCGAAGCAACGGTGCCAAGGAGAGAGTGCCAGCCGCATCCAGTTTCCGGATTTCGTATCCGTCCGTCGACAGATCGAGGATCGGCGCCAGCAGGTCTTCCTCGCCGGGAGCGGCCACCGTCAACATGCCGCGTTGGGTCAAAAGCGGCCCGTCACAAAATTCGGCTGGCGGGTTCAGGAAGAAAGCCTGGCTTGTCTTGTTGATGCGTCGGACCGTGGCGACGCCATAGTTGGGTGTGAAGAGCGCGGCCGACCTTCCGGTGCTGTGGTAGCCGGGCGTCGATTCGGCCTCGATGAGCGCGACTGTCCCCAGGGCTGCGAGTTCATAGGCGGCGGCTGAGCCCGAGATGCCCGCGCCGATGACAAGATAGTCGTAGTCCATGACGGCCCGGCCTTTGGCTTGCGTCGCTATCCAGGTGCCGTGGCACGCCGGACGGACGATCCTCCACTATCCGCGTTTGTTCTGGCGGTTCGATCCGGCGCTCTGTCGCCGCCGGCGCACAAGAGTGCAGTTCCTCAAAGAATGCAAGAAAACAAAAATATGTTGACACCATGTAAGATTTATAACTTTGTAATTGGCGGAGGAGAATTGCGCATGATCGGTTCGGTTCGCCAACGGCTGTCGGATTGCCTGGGCAGCGCGTCCAAGGCAGACAAGGCGATTGCGAGTTTCATGCTCGCCCAGCTGAACAGTCTCGCCTTTGAGACCGCCGGCAGCATCGCGAGCAAGGTGGAGGTCAGCGAACCGACCGTCGGACGCTTCTGCCGCTCCATCGGCTATACCAGCTTCAAGGACCTGAAGGATCATCTCAAACAGGATCTGGGCGACCGGCCATGGCTGATCAGCGATCGGCTGCGCGATTTGCAGCGCCGAACGCTTGCCGGAGAGGACCAGCTGGCGCGCGGGCTGCAGCTCGAAATAGCAGGCCTGGTTGCCGTCTATGAACTTGCCCACACGCCGGAATGGAAGCGTGTCGTCAAGCGCCTTGCCACGACACCTGCCATCTTCGTCTCCGGTTTCCAGACCGAGCGCGGTGTTGCACAGACCTTCGTGAATCAGCTGCAGTATCTGCGCGACCGCGTCCATCTTCTCGATCTGGCCGGCGGCAATTTCAGCGAACTTCTGGCCTCCGACAGCAAGCAGTCCTGTCTCGTTCTCTTCGAGGCCAAGCGCTACTCGCGCATGGCGCGCCTGCTGGCGCAGGAGGCGCGAGGGCTCGGCATACCGACCACCCTGATCACCGACGCCTTCTGCGACTGGGGTCGCGAGCTGGTCGACGAGATGTTCGTGGTCCCGACGGAATTCAATCTGTTCTGGGAATCGACCGCCCAGATGGCGAGCCTGACAAACCTGCTCGTCAACGGCGTGTTCATCGAGCTTGGCCCCGAGGTGGAGCAGCGCATGAATGAGGTATCGCGCCTCTACAGCCGCTTCACCGGATATGTCGGCGACCCGACCGGACCCTCGATGGGAGACTGATCCGAGACCTACCGCAGCCCATAACCATAACAACAGGGAACAATGACATGCGTACCATGACCAAGGCATTTCTCTCAGGCTCGGCGCTTCTGTCCGCCGGCCTTTTCATGACAAGCCTGCCATCGGCGGCGATGGCCCAGGAAGCGACTTTCGCACTTCCTGCCGGCGAACTGGGCGCGACCTCGTACAATCCGGTCACCTCCAGCAACCTCAATTCGGCAACGTCGCTGATCTACGACCGATTGATCGAGCAGGATGCCGATCAGTCGTTCCACCCGCATCTGGCCACGTCATGGCAGGAAAGCCCTGACGGCATGACCTGGGAGTTCAAGCTGCATCCCGGCGTCAAATTCCATGACGGCGAGCCCTTCAACGCCGAGACGATCGCAGCCTGGATTCCGACTTTCGCCGGCACCGAGAATGCCTTCATGGTCGAGGCAATCGACAAGGTCGTGGTCGTCGATCCGTTGACCATCAAATTCGTCATGAAGCGGCCGGAGCCGAACATGCTGTACAACCTCGCCAGTTCCTTCATGGGCGTGCCCAGCCCCAAATCCTACAAGGCGCTGGGTAAGGACTACGGCGTCACCACCGCTGTCGGCACGGGACCATTCAAGCTGGAAAGCTTCTCGATAGGGCTCGAGACCGTGTTGGTCCGCAATGACGAATACGCCTGGGATTCGGACCTGTCGGTCAACCAGGGCGCGGCGAAGATCGCCAAGATCACCTTCCGCGAGATTCCCGATCAGTCGACCGCATTCCTCGAATTGAAGACCGGCGGCGTCGATGTGCTGCTCGGCGTGCCCACCGATTTCCTGTCGATCATCAAGAGCGAAAAAGCCGCCACCATCATCACGATGCCTGGAACCGGCATCAATTACATGCCGATCAATACGTCCGTGGCGCCGTTCACCGACATCAAAGTCCGCCAGGCCACAGCCCTGGCGATCAACCAGAAGGCCATCCTCGACAGCGTCTATGCCGGCGTCGGCCAGGAAGCACACAACTTCCTCATCAGCTCGCTTCCTGAATCCCAGGTCAAGCCCGGCCTCGACGTCAGTTTCGACCTGGCCAAGGCCAATGCGCTGCTCGACGAGGCCGGATGGAAAAGGGCCGACGACGGCGTGCGCGCCAAGGACGGCCAATCCCTGAAGGTGAAGCTCTTCACGCAAAACGATACGGAGTTCAAGCGGCTTACCCAGGTCGTGCAGGCGCAGCTCAAGGATATCGGCATGGATGCCGAGATCACCGTGCTCGATTCCAGCACGATCCGCGACGAGTACAAGAAGAACAACCATCAGCTCGCCGTGCGCGGCTACGATTGGAACAACGCCGACATCCTCGACTGGTTCTTCAGCGGCGCGCGGCTCGGCTACCCGAACATCTCGATGTGGAAAGACGCCAAATCCGACGAACTGAACAAAACCGCCATGACCAACTCGAAGACTTCGGCCGAGCGGATCGCGAATTTCAGGACCTATCACGAATATCTTCTGTCCCAGTTCCTGTTCGTGCCGATCTACCAACCGGCAACCAATATCGCCTTCAACCCCAAGACGGTGAGCGTTCCAGAAAAGGTGCGCGGCCCGCGTTTCCGGTCGCAGACCATCATGGACATGCAGGTCCTGCAGTAACCAGCGCTACCGGCGCTTGACCAACAGTGAAGCACCGGAGGAGCCGGGATGATCATCAAATACACGCTGCAACGTCTGCTGATGCTCATTCCGGTGTCCCTCTCAATTTCCGTCGTAATCTTCCTGGTCGTTCATCTCCTGCCCGGTGATCCGATCGACAACCTCATGCGCGTCGGCTCGTCTCCGGAGGACCGGCTCGCAATGACCGTGAAATACGGGCTCGACCGGACGCTGGTCGAGCAATACCTGCTATGGATCAGGAGCATCCTGAGCGGAGATTTCGGCGAGGCAATCGTACTGCGCCGCCCGGTTTCGGCCCTGATCTGGCAGAACCTGCCCTACAGCCTGACACTTGGCGCCCTGGCCTTCGCCTTCTCTTCGATCGTCGGCATGATCGCCGGCACCGTCTCCGCGGTTGCCAAGAACCCGGTCGTGGAACAGGTGGTCAAGGCTTTCATCCTGCTCGGTTCGACGGTGCCCAGCTTCTGGCTGGCGCTGCTGATGATCCTGCTGTTTTCGGTGACGCTCGGCTGGTTTCCGGTCTCCGGCGCCAAGACCTGGACGGCTCTTGTCCTTCCGGTCCTCACGATCGGTTTCGGCGGCATCGCGCTGGTGGCCCGTGTCACCCGCGTGGCGCTGGTCGAGATCGCACGCCAGGATTTTGTCACGCTTTTGCACGCGAAGGGGCTGTCCCGCTCAACCATCCTGTTTCGCCATCTGCTGCCGCACGCCTTTCTGCCGGTCGTCACGATCCTGGCCCTGCGCATTGGCTGGATCCTCGGCGGCGCGGTGACCGTCGAATTCGTTTTCGGCCGGCCCGGCCTCGGCAGCCTGCTTATCCGTGCGCTCGGTCAGCGCGATTATCCCGTCGTGCAGGGATGCCTGCTCATGCTGGCGCTTGCCGTGATGCTCGGAACGCTGATCGGCGACGTCGCCCAGGCCGCGCTGGACCCTCGTGTCAGGGAGGCCACCACATGAACGCATTGGCTCAATCCGGCGTCGGTCGCGCCTTCACCACGCCGCTCGGCCTGTTTTCGGGTGGCTATATCCTGATCCTCCTGGTGGTCGCGCTAACGGCGCCGTGGATCACGCCCTTCGATGTCACCATCCAGGATCTGGCCAACAGCAACGCCGCGCCGGGTTGGCCGCATCTGATGGGCACCGATGAATTCGGCCGCGATGTCCTCTCGCGCGTCATGTACGGCGCGCGCACCTCGCTGTCGGTCAGCGCAACAGCCATCGGGTTCTCGATGATCGTCGGCATGGCGCTCGGCGCAGCCGCCGGCTATTTCGGTGGCCTGTTCGAACGCGCCGTGATGACGGTCGTCGATCTGACATGGTCGTTTCCCGACATCCTGATCGCGCTCATGCTGGTGGCGATCATCGGCCCCGGCCTGTCCAGCACGATGTTCGCCATAGCCGTCGCCTACCTGGCGCAATTCACCCGGCTGACCCGGGCGCAAATCGTCCAGCTGAAGCGCGAGACGTTCATAGAGGCAACCATCAACCTGGGTGCCACGCCCGCCCACATCCTATCGCGCCACCTGCTGCCGAATGCCGTTGCGCCAGTCATTGTGGTCGGCATGCTCGCCATCGGCGACGGTATCATCCTGGAGGCGACGCTCGGCTTCTTCGGCCTTGGCGCGCAGCCGCCCACGCCAAGCTGGGGTGCCATGATGAGCAGCGGCACCGCGCAGCTTTTCCTGGCACCCTGGGTCATCATCTTTCCCGGTCTCGTCGTCGCCGTAACCGTGATTGCCATCAACCTGTTCGGCGATGCGTTGATCCGCGCCCTCGACATCCGCGAACGGCTGCGCGGAACATGAGCACGATCCTGAAAGTGGAAGCTCTGCGCGTTGCGATCGGCGCGCTCACGCCATTGTCCAGCGTATCGTTTTCGCTCGAGAAAGGTGAGACGCTGGGACTGGTTGGCGAATCCGGATCGGGAAAGTCGTTGACCGCCATGGCCATCATGGGGCTGCTGCCGCTGATCGGCGGGCGTATCACCGGCGGCTCGGTGGTCTTTGACGGCAGCGATTTGACCGCTTTGCCTGAACCGGCCTACCGGAAACTGCGCGGTGGCCGCATTGGCCTGATCACGCAGAATCCGATGACGTCGCTCGATCCTCTGAAAAAGGTCGGATCGCAGATCGATGTCGTGGCACGGCTGCATCTTGGCCTGGACAAATCCGCCGCACGCAACCGCACCGTCGAACTGCTTGGCGAACTGCGGATTCCGGAACCGGCTTCCATCTATCACCTTTACCCCCACCAATTGTCCGGCGGCATGAAGCAGCGCATCGTCATCGCCATGGCGCTTGCCGCCGACCCTGACCTGCTGATCGCCGACGAACCGACCACAGCGCTGGACGTCACCGTCCAGGCGCAGATCATCCGATTGCTGAGCGACCTGATCCGCGACCGCGATCTAAGCATGGTGCTGATTACCCACGATATGAGCGTTGTTGCCCAAGCCTGCGACAAGGTCGTGGTGATGTATGCCGGGACCGCGGTCGAATATGGAACGGTCGCGGCGATTTTCGATGATCCGCGCCATCCCTATACAAAGGCACTGATCGGCTGCATCCCACGCGGATTGGCGGGCGCACAGCGCTTGAAGGGCATCGAGGGTACCGTCCCAAGCGTCGCCCACTATCCGCAGGGTTGCCGCTTTCACCCGCGCTGCCCGCGTGCCGAAGCAATCTGCGCTGCCGTGTCACCACCTTTCATAGCCAGCCGTGATGGCGCGGCCGCATGCCATTTTGCCGGAGCGGTCGGATGAGCGAGTTCCTGGAAGTCAGCAGGCTGTCCAAACGATACACCAGCAAGCGCGGCCTGTTCGGCGCGGCCCGCTCGATGTACGCGGTCAACGACGTGTCGTTCCAGATGACGAAGGGCCGGGTTGTTGGCGTCGTCGGTGAATCTGGCTGTGGAAAGTCCACGCTCGCGCGCCTCATCCTGCGCCTGATCGAACCATCGAGCGGTGCGGTTCGTTTCGATGGGCTGGATTTGCTGAAGCAGCGCCCGCGCGAGATGCGCCGTCTGCGCGCACGCATGCAGATGGTGTTCCAGGACCCCTATTCGGCGATCGACCCCCGCTACACCGTTGCCGATGCGGTGATGGAGCCGTTCCAGATCCAGGGGGTACGCCTTTCGTCAGCCGCGAGATCCGACATGATCAGCGGATTGCTGACCATGGTCGGGCTCAACCCTCAGACAGCATCGAGCTACCCGCATCAGCTGTCGGGCGGCCAGAAGCAGCGCATCGGCATCGCCCGTGCGCTTGCGCTGAAGCCCGCACTTCTGGTGCTGGACGAGCCGACGGCCTCGCTGGACGTCTCGATCCAGGCCCAGATCGTTGGCCTGCTCGAACGGCTGCAGGAAGAAATGGGCCTGACCTACCTGTTCATTTCCCATGACCTCGCGCTGGTAAAGTATTTCTGCGACGAAGTGCTGGTGATGTATCTCGGCCGCGTCGTCGAGGCGTTGCCCGATACCGACGCGCCGGCACGCCATCCCTATACCAGAACGCTGCTCGACAGCACGTTCCAGCCCGATCCGAAGCTGCGTCGCCGCATCCAGCCCCTGGCCGGAGAGGTACCGAGTCCGTTCGATCTTGGACCGGGCTGCGCCTTCGCGGCGCGCTGCCCAAGGGCGAGTGAACGCTGCCGGGTGGAAACGCCGCTTCTGGCCGCGTCCGGAGGAGGCCACGCCGTAGCCTGCCACCATCCGGACTGACCCACGCGCCGAATTGCCGCCCCTTTGCGGTTGCCGCGCCCGAATCTGTGCATCCCTGGAGTAACTTATGACCTTCAAAGTCCTGACTGCGGAAATCTACCACGAGACCAACACGTTCAGCCGTCATCCGACCGACGAGCAGGCGTTCCGCGACCGCTATTTTCTGACGGGAGCGGAAGCCATTACCCAGCGGCGCGACGCCAACACCGAGCTTGCAGGTTTCCTCGATGTGGGACGCGCTCATGGCTGGGAGGTCGAGCATGTGTTGAGTTCTGCCGCCGGTCCAAGCGGCAGGGTCACGCGCGCTGCGTTCGACTGGTTATGCGAACCATTGATTGCTGCCGCGAAACCTGGAAATTTCGACGGGATTCTGCTTGGACTGCACGGCGCCATGGTTCCCGACTTTTGCGAGGACGGCGAAGGCGAACTGCTTCGGCGCCTGCGCGCCGTGGTCGGCCAGGCCGTGCCGATTGCCATTACGCTTGACCCGCACGCCAATGTCAGCCGGCAGATGTGCGAGCTCGCCGATATCATCGTCGCTTTCAAGACCTATCCTCATGTCGACATGCGCGAGATCGGCCGGCAGGCCGGCGAAATCCTGCAGCGCACGATGGCCGGCGAGATCAAACCGCGCACGATCAGCGCGAGGCGACCCATGCTTGAGGAGGTCAATGGCGGGCGCACCGACATCGGTCCGATGCTCGAGCGGCTCGCATCGGCGCGAGCCTACGAAGCACAAGCCGACGTGTTTGCCGTCAGCATCAATGGCGGCTTCGCCAGCGCCGATATTGCCGAGGTCGGGCCGACCGTTCTGGTCACCGGCCAGGGCGATTTCGATGCGCACCAGGCCTTTGCCGAAACGATCGCCGACGACATCTGGGACAGACGCCACGAGGTGCTGAACGAGTATGTCAGCGTCGAAACGGCGGCAGCCGTCGCCGTGGCATACAAGTCAGACGATGGCCCGCTTGTCATCGCCGACTATGCCGACAATCCCGGTGGTGGAGGCTATGGCGACTCGACCAATCTGCTGAAGGCGATGCTCGATGCCGGCGTGACCGACGCCTGCTTCGGTCCGATGGTCGATGGCGAGGCTGCGGCGGCCTTGCATGGGTCGGCCGTTGGCGAACGCGTTGAGATCGCGCTCGGCGGCAAGACCGACGCCCGCTTCGGCGGCGGTCCGCTCGAGCTCAATGTCGAAATCGTGGCGCTGAGCGATGGCCACTTCGTCGGAGACGGGCCGATGATCGGCGGACTTCCCGGCAACTTCGGTCCAAGCGCGGTGCTGCGCGTCCACGGCATCGAAATCCTGGTCGTGACCATCGCCCAGCAGATGCTGGACCTCCAGCAGTTCAGGGCATTCGGCATCGACCCGGCGGCAAAGCGGGTGGTCGCATTGAAATCCATGCAGCACTTCCGTGCCGCGTTCGCGCAGATTGCCGGCAAGATCATCGTCTGCGACAGTGGCGCGCTTTGTACGCCTCGCTACGAGCGGATGCCGTACCGGAATGTACCGCGGCCGATCTTTCCACTCGATCGGGAATGACGGCACCAACCGGCTGCATGCGCTTGCTCGGGACTCTTCCGGGTTGATCCCATCCACAAGATGCCCGGCTATGACACCGGGCATCTCTAGAAATGATCATTGGATCCCGAGTTCTTACTTTTCGAAATAGGTGGGTTTTCCGTCCTCACCTTTCTTCCATTCATAGATGACGTAGTCCGGACGCGTCGGATCGCCCTTGGCGTCGTAGCCAAAATCGCCGATGGCGGTCTTGAACGGACCGTTCGCTTTGATGGCGTCGGCTACCTTCGTCGCGTCGTCAGCGGAGCCGGTTTTGGCGATTGCGGCGGCGAGAACCTGGACCGCGGCGTAGGAGTACAGCGTATAAGCTTCAGGCTCGAAGCCGGCAGCGCGGAATTTCTCGACGATACCCTTGGCGGCCGGGTTCTTGCGTGGATCCGGGCCGAAGGTGTTGAGTGTGCCGATCACGGCGTCCCCGGCGATCGCGGCGAGTTCGTTCGACACCATGCCGTCGCCTGAGAACAGTGTTGCCTTCAGACCCTGATCAGCTGACTGGCGCATGATCAGGCCGGCCTCAGTGTGCAAGCCACCGAAGTAGATCAACGTAACGCCGGCCTCCTTCATTTTGGCGATCAGCGCCGAGAAGTCCTTGTCTCCGATATTGATACCTTCATAGAGTACTTCCTTGATCCCGTTGGCGTTCAACACGCCTTTCGTTACGTCGACGAGTCCTTGCCCGTAGGGCGTCTTGTCGTGGACGATGGCAATTTTGGCATCCTTGAAGTTTGCCGCAATGTAGCCGCCGGCCACCTTGCCCTGCTGGTCGTCGCGGCCGCAGGTGCGGAATGTGTTCCACAGGCCGCGCTCGGTGAACTGTGGGTTGGTGGACGCGGGACTGATCTCGAGCACACCGTTCTCCGCATAGACCTCCGATGCCGGGATCGAGACGCCCGAGTTGAAGTGGCCGACCACGAACTTGACCCCGTCACCGACGAACTTGTTGGCGACCGAGATACCCTGTTTCGGATCGGAGACATCGTCCCCGACCTCGATCTTGATCTGCTGGCCGAGAATACCGCCGGCGGCATTGATATCGGCGGCCGCCTGTTCGGCACCTTTTTGGAACTGCGCGCCAAAGGCGGCGTTCGGTCCGGTAATCGGGCCGGCAACGCCGATCAGAATGTCAGCGAAGGCGTTGCCGCCGAACGCGACGAGCGCGGTCATGGCAAGCGCGGGCAAGAGTGCTTTCTTCATGTGATGGCTCCCATTAAGCATCGTGGGCGTTGGTGATGCCTCATGCGATACCCACGTCTGGCGCATGAAGCTGACGGATCGAGATCAGCGCCGCCGCTGTTCACTGTTCTGCGATGCCAATAGCTCTCCGGGTCGTTCAAGACATGAGTTCCACCGCCAGGGCGGTGGCTTCGCCGCCACCGATGCAGACGGATGCGATCCCTCGTCGCAGACGATGTTTTCGGAGGGCCGAAACCAGCGTGACGATGATACGGGCGCCCGAAGCGCCGATCGGATGGCCGAGCGCACAGGCGCCGCCATGGGCATTCACTTTATCCGGTGGCAGATCGAGGTCGCGCATCGCTGCCATGGGCACCACCGCGAAAGCCTCATTGATCTCAAAGAGATCCACATCCTTGAGATCCCAATTGATCCTGTCGCGGAGCTTTCGGATGGCGCCAATAGGCGCGGTCGTGAAGAGATTGGCGGCCTGCGCGTGCGTGGCATGACCGCGGATCGCCGCAAGCGGGGTAAGACCCCTTTTGTCAGCCTGCGAACGGCGCATGAGGACGAGTGCTGCCGCGCCGTCCGAGATCGACGAAGAATTCGCCGCCGTTAGCGTGCCGCCCTCCCGGAAGGCAGGCCTCAGGATTGGAATTTTGTCCGTCCGAGCCTTTCCCGGCTGTTCGTCCTCACCGACGGACCGCTCGGCCTTTCCCTCCGTCACAGCAATGGGGACAATCTCTTCAAGAAAGCTGCCGTCGCTGATGGCCTTGCGAGCCTTCTCAAGAGAGCGGAGGGCAAATGCGTCCTGAGCGTCGCGGGTAAATTGGTAGGCCTCGGCGCAATCTTCGGCAAAGGTTCCCATGAGACGCCCTTTGTCATAGGCATCCTCCAGGCCATCAAGGAACATATGGTCGATGATCTTGCCGTGCCCCATACGATAGCCGGGGCGGGCACGGTCGAGCAGATAAGGCGCATTGGTCATGCTCTCCATGCCGCCTGCGACGACCACGGCACCGGCCCCCGCCACAATCAGGCCGTGGGCAAGCATGACCGACACCATGCCGGACCCGCACATCTTGTTTACGGTCGTGGCGCCAACGCCCAACGGCAGGCCTGCTTCCAGGGTTGCCTGACGCGCTGGTGCCTGTCCCTGACCCGCGGTCAGAACGCATCCAAGCAGGACCTCATCAACGAGATCCATTTCGACCCCGGACCGCTCCAAGGCTGCGCGGACGGCGACCGCGCCAAGTCCTACGGCGGTGACGTCCTTGAAGTTCCCTTGGAAGGCGCCAATCGGTGTCCTTGCGGTCCCGACGATTACCACTGGGTCATGAGTGCTCACCTGACTCCCAGTCATGGCTGGATCGCTCGGATGACCGTGTCGACGACCTCATGGAGTCCACTCGCCTGGAAGGACAGGCGGTTGCCAGATCCGACATTGCTGGTCATGGCAATGGTCAGCCCGCTTTCCGGATCGTGCTGCATGACGCAGACGTAGCCGGGGATGCTGCCCTGATGACCGTAGAACGGGCGACCGTCATAGCTGCTCTGGAACAGGCCGGCGCCGGTCTCGCGCATGCGGGTGCCAGGGAAGGAAGCCGGCATACGAGAGCCAGACATCTCCTCGAACCAAGGTGGCGAAATCACCTTGCCCGCGAACAAGCCGCGCATGAAGGCGACAAGATCGCTGGGAGTGGAGACCATATCGCCCAGGCCATATGCGGCTGAATAGGGAAAGGTATCGGACGAATCCTGCAATGCTTCCGAATAGGGCAACACCCCATCCATGCGCCACATCTCGCCCCCTGAGGCGATGTCCTTGGCTGCGCCAGCGGGCGGCTGTGGACGATGGTAATAGCCCCGCACCAACCGTTCGGCCGGATAGGTCTCGGTGGACGGCGACCAGGTGTCGTGCAATCCCAGGGGATCGAGCACGGCCTGGCGAACATAGGCGCCGAGGGATTGGCCGGTGACCTGTTCGATCAGCAGACCCGCCAGAACATAGCCGGTGTTGTTGTAAATGGCCGGGCCGCCGGGCGCCTTCCGTACGCCAGCCTTGAATGCCATGTCGATTAGCTCGGCGGGTATCCAGACCCGGCTCGGATCCATTGGTATGTCGTATTCGAATTCCGGCAGGCCGCTGCGATGATTGACCAGTTGCCGCACCGAAATCTGTTCCCCGCCAGGAAGGTCGGGGAACCAGTGCGAGATGGGTGCGCCGAGGTCGATCTTGCTGTCCTCGGCCAATCGGACGAGCGCGGCGACGACGAACGTCTTGGTGCAGCTCCCGATCTTGAAGAGCCGGTCCGTGGTAACGGGCGTGCCATCGCGGCGGTCCGCCACCCCAGCCGTCACGACTTTTGCAGACCTGCCCCCCATGGCGAAGGCAAGCGAGACACCCACCGCGCCCCGGTCGATATAGTCCGCGAGCAAGCGGCCGATCTCATCCACTTTTCCGGTCATTCGCGCGTCCTACTCAGCGATGTCGACGCGGGCGAAATTCTGGCGGCCGAACGGATCCATCACATAGTTCAGCACGCTTTTGCGCACCGGGACCGACACGACGGAATGCGCGATCGGCACGCCGGGAACCTCGGCTTGCACAATCTTCTGCGCGTGGCGATATATCTCGGCGCGCTTGGCGGGGTCGGCCTCAACGCGGCCTTCCTGCAACAGCTTTTCGAAATCCGGGTTGCACCAACGCGAGCGGTTGGAGCCGCCGGTGACACCTTCGCAGCTCAGCATGTAGCTGAGCAGGTTGTCGGGATCGCCGTTGTCGCTGCTGCCACCGAGCAGGAAACTGTCGTGTTCGCCGGCGGAGGTGCGCTTGAGATACTCGCCCCACTCGTACGAGACGATGTCGGACTTCACGCCGACCGCGGCCCAATCGGCCTGAATCATCTCGGCCATGCGCCGGGCATTGGGATTGTAAGGCCGCGAGACCGGCATCGCCCAGAGGCTGATCGACAGGCCGCTTTCATAGCCGGATTCCTTCAGCAAATTCTTCGCGCCTTCGGGGTCGTAGTCGATGGCGGCATCCTTGATGGCGCCGAGCTGCGTCGGTGGCACCATGCTGCCGGCCAACCTGCCGGTACCCTGGTAGACCGCCTCAACGATCGCCTTGCGGTCAATGGCCTTGGCAAGCGCGGTGCGCACCCTCACATCGTCGAACGGCTTGTGTTCGACGTTGAAGCCGAGAACGCCAACGTTCTGCCCCTCGATCTGGTGGACGTCGATGTCGGGATCGCTCTTCAGTTCGGCGACCGAGGATGGAGGCGGCAATGCGGCGACCTGGCATTCATTGGCCTTCAGCCGCTCGACCCGCGTCGTCGGCTCTGGCGTGATGGCGAATACCAGCGTGTCGATCTTGGGCGGACCGCCCCAATAATCCTGGTTGGCGGCGTAGCGAATCTGGTTGTCGGCAACATAGGCTTGAAGCACGAACGGACCCGTGCCGACAGGCTCCCTGTCGATCAGCTCCGGCGTGCCGGCGGCGACCATCTTCTCGGTCTGCTCCAGCGAGAGGATCGACATGGCGTCGAGCGCGATGCCGGACAGGAAGGTCACGTTGGGAGCGTTCAAGGTGAAGCGTACCGTGTAGTCGTCGATCTTCTCGAGCGCGCCGATCATCGAGCCGAGGCCGGCTGCGGCGAACATCTCATAAGAACCGTTACCGAGCTTGTGGTAGGGATTGTTCGGGTCCCGCTGGCGGTTGAAGGTGTAAAGGACGTCGTCGGCGCTGAAGTTGCGCGTCGGCGTGAAATGCGCACTCGAATGGAACTTGACGCCGTGGCGCAGGTGGAACGTGTAGGTTTTGCCGTCCGGCGAGACCTCCCAGCTATCGGCCAGCGCCGGCCCGATCTCGGTGGAGCCCGGCTTGAACTCGACCAGCCGATTGAAGATGGTCTTGGCCGCCGCATCCATGGTGGAATCGGCGGTGCTGGTCATCGGAGTGAAGGTTTCGGGGCTGGCCTCCGAGCAGTAGACAAGCGTCTTTGCCGACACTTGTCCTGCCGCGAGGACCGACGATGCAAGGATGGCAACACACATGAGGGACAAGGGCTTCATCTCAAGAACTCTCCCGTTTGGGTTTCGGGTCATCGGCTGCGAAACGCAGGGCCGTTGACCCGCATCGAAATTTCAGCCGCCGAGCGCCAGGACGACGAGGCCGTCGCCACTCAGCGCGGCGCCATGCGCAGCGCTCCGTCGAGGCGGATGACCTCGCCATTCAGCATCGTGTTCTCGCAGATGTGCTTCACCAGGCTGGCGTATTCATCCGGGCGGCCCAGGCGCGGCGGAAACGGCACGCTCGCGCCGAGAGCATCCCGGACCTCCTGCGACATGGCGGCCATCATCGGTGTTTCAAAGATGCCGGGTGCTATGGCGGCCACGCGCACGCCATAGCGAGCGAGTTCCCGTGCCACAGGAAGCGTGAGCGCGGCGATGCCACCCTTTGAGGCGGCATAGGCTGCCTGGCCTATTTGTCCGTCGAACGCTGCAATAGAGGCGGTGTTGACAATAACCCCGCGCTCGCCGCCGGCGTCGGGCTCTCCCTTCACGATCCGGTCGGCGACAAGCCGCAACATGTTGAAGGTGCCGACAAGATTGACGGCAATCGTGCGCGCAAAGCTTTCGAGGCTGTGAAGCTTGTCCCGCCCCAGGACCTTTTCACCCGGCGCGATACCCGCGCAATTCACCAGTCCGTGGATGCGCCCAAACATCTTCGTGGCAAGATCCACCGCGGCTTCGCTGGTGACGTCGGCACGGTGAAAGCGCACAGCGCTACCCAGTTCCGCGGCGACTTTTTCGCCGGCCGCGGCGTTTAAATCGATGGCAAGAACGTTCGCGCCCTCAGCCGCGAACATGCGCGCGACCGCCGCTCCCAACCCGGAGCCCGCGCCGGTGACCAAAAAAACTTTATCCTTGATCCGCATTGTTCATGTCCGCGCGAGAATTCCTCGCCCGAACATGTTGCAACGGAGCAAAGTGGCATACGATGACCGAGGCGCTCAGATTTGGTGATCGATTTTGCAATGTTTGCCATTCGATGCGCGCTGTGCTTGCGGCCCCGCCGACGTTGCGGGCGCGCGGTCCTGTGCAGTGAGCCTCGATGCGGCCTCTCGGCGAAACGATGCGGGGCTTTTGCCGGTCCATTTGTGAAATGCCCGATGAAAGGCACTTGGTTCGGAAAAACCGATATCGGCCGATAGATCGGCCACGCTTCGGCTGCCGCCAAGCAGGGCTTCCATCGCCAAGGCTCTGCGCATTTCGTCCTTGATGGAACGATAGGTCTGCCCCTCCGACTGCAATCGGCGGCGCAAGGTCGGTGCTTGCATGCGCATTCCCGCAGCGAGTGTTCCGAAGCTTGGCCACGCGGACGGAACCGTCATGTGAAGACGCCCGCGAATGGCGGCGGAGAGCCCTGCATCATGGCGATACCGCACCAGAATGTTGGCTGGCGCCTGGCGCAGAAATTCCCGCAATGCGCCCGCATCCCTGATAGTCGGCAGCTTCAGAAAGTCGGCATCGAAGACAAGCCGGCTTTCCGGCTGATCGAACCGCACCGGTGCGCCGAAAAACAGGCGGTAGTCGGTTCCCGTGGGTGGCGCAGGGCATTTGAAATCGACCCAGCGGATCGGAAGGCGCCGGCCCACCAGCCAGCAGTTCACGCCATGGACGATGATCCAGAATGTACGATAGGCAAAGGCGGAGCGCAGCGGACCGGCATCCTTCAAGGTGACCTCGGCAAGCCCATCCCTGACAACCAGTTCACCATGAGGATCGTCAAGGACCACACGCAGGAAACGCAGGCCTCGCCGCAACGCATGCTCCAGCGTTTCGGTCGTCAGGAGCGCATGACATAGCAGCGCAAAACTGCCCGCTCGCATCGGCCGGGCTCCTTCGCCGAAGAATTCGTCATCCATGGTCTCGGCTACGGCATGCCAAAGGGCTCCGTATTGCTGCGCGGAGATCGGTTCGGAAATGACTGGCGGCAGCCCCACCCGCGCCAGCAGCGGCTCGACCGGCACGTTGTGGCGGCGAAGGCATTCAAGCGTATCGTCCATGAAACAAGGAGCGATCATCCGACGTTCCATCGCTTGAAACTCCCCGGTGCTAGCGCTGTCCCCGATCGAACGTGGCAGCGCTCACACCTCGTTGCCGCAAGGTGTTCCTGGCGACTTTTTCCGTCGGAGTTCGCGGCAGTGGGATATCGGTAATCTCGATGTAGCGCGGCACCATATGGCGAGGCGCGAGTTGCCTGAAGTGGTCGAGCAGATCGGCTGGCTCCAGGGTGGCCCCTGCCCTCCGCTGCGCCACAACCATGATGTCCTCTTCCGTGAATTCTGACGGAATTCCAAAAGCGGCACTCTCAACGATGTCAGGGTGTCTCTCGGCGACGGTTTCCACCTCGTAGGCGGAAATGTTCTCGCCCCGACGCCGGATTGCCTCGTTGAGGCGATGCTTGAAATAGAGCCAGCCGTCTTCATCCATGACGCCTGCATCACCGGAATGATACCAAAGGTTCCTGAGCGTCTGCACCGTCTTCGCGTCTGCCCTGTAGTAACCGGAGAACATGCTCCAGCTCTTGTTTGGACGCGACACGATCTCGCCTACGGTGCCGGGCGGAAGGCGCCTGTCCGCCTCGTCGACGATCGCCACTTCCCAGTCCGGATGAGGGCGGCCGCAGGAACCCGGTCTCGTTTCGTCTACCGTGTCCAACGTCACAAAACTGGTTTCCGTCTGCCCGTAGCCTGTTACCAGTCTCATATCGAAGCGGCGCTCGAATGCTTCCCTGTCGGGAACCATGGGAATGCATTGGCACACCTTGATGGGGTTGCTGCTGTCGTTGTCCGACTGCGGCGCGCGCATGAGGATGACGGCCATGGCGCCCAACAGATTTGTCGCCGTGGCGCCACTCGCGCGAACCTGATTCCAGAATCTTGAAGCGCTGAAACTATCGACCAGCGTTGCTGGCGTGCCGTAGATCAAGGGCAGAAACACGCCGAACATCTGGGCGTCGGTGTGAAACAGCGGCAACGCCGAGAAATAGCTGTCGCTGGTCGTGTAACCCAGATTGGATGCCATTGCCGCTGCCCAGGAATAGCAATGATGGTGAGACATCAATGCGCCCTTGGCGGGACCGGTCGTACCCGATGTGAACAGGATAGCCATCGGATCGGAATAATGGACGTCGACCAGATCGAAATCCGGCTGCGGCGCCAGGCATTCCTCAAAACGGACAATCCGGCCGATCCTGATGCCTGCCGCCCGCGCTTCCCCCGGATCAACTCCCACGAGGATGAGTGTCCGCAGATTGGGCAGCTGATCCTGGACCTTTGCAAGCTCCACGAGTGCATTGGCGTCCGCAGCGAGCACTTCCGCCCCGCAATTGTTCAGGTTGTGACAAAGCAAGTCCCCTTTTAGCCCGGGATTGCTCGGTACCTCGATCGCACCCAGACTTGATGTCGCGAACCACATCGCAACGAGTTCGAAGCAATTCGGCAGCAACATCGCCACGCGATCCGATCGGCCGACACCGAGCTTGCGCAGGCCAACCGCCAGCCGGCTGGAGATATGCAGCATGTCCTCGAAGCTCGCGGAACGTCCGCAAACTTCGATGAATTTCTTGCTGCCCAGCCTCTCGGCCTGCCTCAACAGGATCCGGGGCAGTGCCCGGTCCACGATGTCGTCTTCGTGCTTGCCGGGAATGTGGGCGGGAGATGACACGTCAAGCATCGTCATGGAGGCGGTCAAAACTCTTTTGCTCGGGCCTGGGCTTCTGGGGACAGAAAGCCGCTGACCGTGGCTTTGGTCTCAAGGCTCATTGCCTCGGCAAGGGACGAGTGAAAGCCCTCGTTGATGGCGTGTTTGATGTCGGATACGGCGCCAGTGGGGCGCTCCGCGATCTTCAACGCGAGTTTTCTTGCTTCGTCGAGCAATTCGGCTTCCGGGACCAGCTTCCACGCGATACCGACTTCGACCGCCTTCCTGGCGTCGTGACGTTCGCCAAGGATCATCAGTTCCTTGGCAACCTGCGGCCCGACCTGCTTGGTCAACAGCGCCGTCACGCCGCCGGTCACGAAAAGCCCATAGCTGACCTCGGGAAAAAACCAGCGGGTGTTGTCGGCGAACAGCCGAAAATCGCAGTTGATGGCCCATTCGAGGGCGCCCCCAACGCACCAGCCATGCACCGCCGCGATGACGATCTTCCTGGACTGCATGATCTGCAGGGTGATGTTCTGAATGGCCTCGACCCAGGCTTGCGTCGCTGCTTCGGAGGAGGTCTGCGCATCAAGGTCCCTGAGGTCGTCTCCGGAACAGAAGGCTCGTCCTTCGCCGTGGAGAATGACGACACGGATGGCTTCATCCGCCTCGGCTCGTACAAGCGCTTCGGCGAGTTCATCGACAAGCTGCCTGTTCATGGCGTTGAGCCGTTCCGGCCGGTTCAGCTTGACCCAGGCGATTGCCCCGTCGTTTCTGGAAATGACTGCTGCAGTCATGACATCCTCCTCAGACGATCATCGGTTCGGCGTAAGAGCCCCAGACATCTCGCAGCGCGCCGCAAATCTCGCCCAGTGTCGCTCTTGCTTTCACCAGTTCGATCGTCTTCGGCAGCAGGTTGATGTCATCGGATTCGGCTTGTTGGGCGAGCTCCTGCAAAAGTCGCCGGACGCGACCGTTGTCGCGATTTGTTCGCACCGCATTCAAGCGATCGATCTGCAACTGCGTGCAATGATCGTCGTAGGGATGGATGTGAACCTGCGCGGAACCGCTAGTCTCGTCGACATACCGGTTGACGCCGACCGAGATCTTCTCGCCGCTGTCGATCTTCTTGAACGTGGCATAGGCCGAGTCCGCCAGCTTCTGCTGGAACCACCCTTCCTCGACCAGCTTGATAGCGCCGCCGCGCTCATTCACTTCGTCCAGCACTTTCCAGATTTCGGTTTCCATGTCGCTCGTCAGGCGCTCGACGAAGTACGAGCCGCCGAGAGGATCGATCACGGATGTCACATTGATTTCTTCACGGATGATCTGCTGGGTGCGGATGGCCAGCTTCATCGCCTCTTCAGTCGGAATGGCAAAGGCCTCGTCGAGACCGTTCGTGTGCATGCTCTGGCATCCACCCAGAACGGCACCGAGCGCCTGGATGGCGGTTCGCATGAGATTGTTGTGGTGCTCGACCTTGGTGAGGCTCATCGCCGCGGTCTGTACATGCACCCGCAGTCGCATGGATTCCGGCTTCTTAGCCTTGAACCGCTCGGACATGATCTTGGCGTAGACGCGCCGGGCCGCCCTGAACTTGCAGATCTGTTCGAAGAAATCCTGGTGACTGATGAAGAAGAACGACAGCCTGGGGGCGAAGTCGTCGATATCCATGCCGGCATCAATGACCTCTTCGCAATAAGCGATGGTGAAGGCCATGATGAACGCGATCTCCTGGAGCGCATTCCCGCCGACGTCGGACAGGTGATAGCCGCTCAGGCTGATCGGATTGATCTTCGGCGTCGTCCTCGCACTGTGCATGATCAGATCGCGCAGCAACCTGACCGCGGGTCGCACCGGATAGATCCATTCCTTCTGGGCGACATATTCCTTCAGCGGGTCCGCCTGCAGCGTCCCCGTCAGCTTATACAGGTCATAGCCGCGCTGTTCGGCGACGGTGACGAACATCGCATAGATCACCCAGGCAGAGGGGTTGATGGTCAGGGAGACCGAAATCTTTTCAAGGTCGATGCCGTCGAAGAGGCGGTCGACATCGTCCACCGTGTCGATTGCGACGCCAACACGCCCCACTTCGCCGAACGCCATCGGGTTGTCCGAATCCAGGCCAAGCAGCGTCGGCAGATCGAAATCGGTCGAGAGTCCGGTCTGACCCGTCTGGATCATGTATTTGTAGCGCTGGTTCGTGGCTTCCGGATTGCCGAAGCCCGCAACCTGCCTGATGGTCCACGGCCGCCCGCGATACATCGTCGGATAGGCGCCCCGCGTGAAAGGATAGGCGCCCGGAAAGCCCAGGTCGCTTGCGGGGATATCGGCGACGTCGGCCGCGGTGTAAATCCGCTTCAGCGCTATCCCGCATTCCGTTTCGTATGCCGGCTTTTCCTCGGGCCTGCTCTTCAAGGCAGCCGCAAGTTCCCCGTCTTCCCACTCGGCCTGCTTTTCCCTGACGTCTTCGATTGCCTGCGCCGAGAACAGATTCATGCGACCCGCGCCTCGCTGTCCCAACCCAACAAGCGGTAAGCGGCGACGAGCGGGTCCACGTCTCTGTTCACCACTGCCTGAATGTGTTTCTCCATCTCCTCGACGTCCTCATTGAACTTGAGCTGGAACAGGTGCCTGGCGGTGCCGAGTATCCGCGTTCTGCACATGCTGCGCTGGCGCTCCGCCAGCTCGCCGCTTTCCTGCAGATGCGCCCAGTGCTGGCCGATGCCGTCTTTCAGATCGCCGATGCGTTCGCCTGAAACTGAACTGACCGGAAGAACTGGGGGATTCCAGCCAGCGCTTGCCTTGACCGTTCCGAGGGCCATCATGCCCTTCAAGGCTGAGACCGTGGCCGAAGCCTCCGGTTTGTCGCATTTGCTGACGGCATGTATGTCGGCGATTTCCAGGATGCCTGCCTTGATCGCCTGGATGTCGTCGCCGAGCCCCGGGGCAGACAGAACCACGATCGTGTGTGCCGCCGTCACCACCTCCACCTCGTCCTGGCCGACGCCGACGGTTTCGATGATGATTGGCGAGTACCCTGCCGCGTCCAGAATATCGACCGCCTGAAGGGTCGAGCGGGCTAGGCCGCCAAGATGGCCGCGCGTTGCCATGCTCCGGACGAAGGCTTGGCAGGACTGCGCCGCATCGTTCATCCGCACCCGGTCGCCCAGAATGGCACCGCCGGAAAACGGGCTGCTCGGATCCACGGCAATGACCCCGACCTTGTACCCGTCCGACGCGAAGGCCTTGATGAGCGAAGAGACCAGGGTGGATTTGCCAGCGCCCGGCACACCGGTGATGCCAACGATATGCGCCTTCCCGGTGTGCCTGTAGATCTCCGCCAAAGCATCCGATGCCTCTGCATATCCGCCTTCGGCGCGTGAAATCATCCTGGCAATGGCCGGAACGCTGCCAGCCAGGACGCCGGACAGAAGCTCGATCGAGGGTATGTAGGCAGCGCGCTTCGCCTGTCTCGAAGAGGTGTATGCGGTCATATGCGACCACGGGCTGCGATCAGGTTCCTGATTGTCGTGACAATCAGATCGGCCCGTGCCTCCTGTGGAACGATGGCATCGACCCCGCTATCCGACAAAGCGGCATAGTCCTGCTCGGGAATCACGCCGCCCGCGACAACGAAAATGTGCTCGGCCTTTTGCTCCCGCAGGCAACGTCCCAATTCTCGAAACAGCGGGACATGGGAGCCCGACAGAAGGCTGACCCCGATAACATCGACGTCTTCCTGTATTGCCGCGTTGACGACCTCATTGGGCGATTTGTAGAGACCGGTGTAGACGACCTCCATGCCAGCATCGCGGAGGATACGGGCGACGATCTTGGCCCCGCGGTCATGGCCATCGAGCCCGAGTTTGGCGACAAGCACCCGAATGGTGCCAGGCGAATGCACTTCGGCATCCGCTCCGGGATTGGAGTCCTGGTCTACCGTGCTCGTTTCGGTCATGGGTCCGAGCGCTTTCACTCTGCGGCGATGCCGGAAAGGCCTGCGGCGGCGGCAAGCCCGGCTTCGATCGACTCGGAAATGATCCTCAAGCCGAGGTCCAATTCCTCCTCGGAGATCGTCAAGGGAGGGGCTATGCGAAACACTCCGCCCATTCCGGGAAGCTTGACTATGTTCATGCTCAGGCCGCGTCTGAACGCTTCAGCCGCAATTCTGGCGCCAAGCTCGTGGTCTGGATCCCTGCGCTCGCCGTTCTTGACGATCTCGACCCCGAGCATGAGGCCACGGCCACGCACGTCACCGACGCATTCGTATCGCTGCTTCAGCGCCGACAGTCCGTCGAACAATCTCGCCCCGAGATGACGTGCCCGTTCGACGAGTTTCTCTTCTTCGACCACATCGAGCACCGCAAGGCCTACAGCCGCCGGCAGTGGGTCGGAAACATGCGTGGTGTAGAACAGGAAACCCCTGTCGTGCGCCGTCTCTTCAATTTCAGCTGTTGTCATGACAGCTGCCAGGGGAAGGCCCGCGCCGATGGTCTTAGAGAGGGTCAGTATGTCCGGGGTGACGCCGTCCCTTTGAAAGGCGAACATATCGCCAGTGCGGCCGATACCGGTCTGTGCCTCGTCCAGGATAAGCAGCATTCCACGCTCGCGGCATTTCTGCTGCAGCGCTGCCAGATAGCCTGGCGGCAGTTCGAGCATGCCGCCGCTCGACAGGATCGGCTCAGCGACGAAGGCTGCCAGGTTTCCTGTCGACTGGCTGTCGATGAGATCAAACGCATCGTTGAGTTCGGTGAACCAGTCGAGAGATCCGTCGGCATTCTTGAAGCGCGGCCGGAAACTGTTGGGCGCGGGGATTGCGAGCGATCCGACCGCCGCAGGTCCATACCCCTTGCGGCCGGCGCTGTATGTCGCCGACGCCGCGGCTCCCGTCATGCCATGCCAGCTCTTCGAGAAGGCAACGATCTCGTGCTTGCCGGTCACCAGCTTCGCCATCCGGATGGCCGCTTCGTTCGACTCGGCGCCGGTCGAAAGCAACAGCGCCCTGTCAAGGCCAGGCGCCAGCGCCGCAAGGCGTTGCGCAAGCTCGACGACCGGACGCGACAGCATGCCGCTAAAAAGATGCGCGACCCTTTCGACTTGCCGGCTGACCGTCGAAACGATCTTGGGATGAGCATGCCCGAGCAGTGCGCTCATCTGTCCAGACGTGAAGTCGAGGATGGCCCTGTCGTCCGCATCGTAGACGAATGAGCCCGCAGCGCGCTCGATGATGGCAGGTTCAAAGGTGCCGCCATATCGTATGAGGTGCTTCTGCGCCGAAGCCCAAAAACCGCTATCCAAGTTCCTTGACATCTCACAGCCCCGCTAAAGCGTTCAACCAGACAATTAGCGGCTGGCAGGGGTGCAGTAAAATTGATAGTAATCGGATTCAGATATCAGCGGAATTGATATGCAGGCTCCACTTGATCTCAGGCTGCTGGCAACATTCGTTCGTGCGGCCCATTCGGGAACCCTCAGTGCGACAGCGGTACAGGTCGGACGTACGCAGTCGGCGGTGACCATGCAGATACAACGGCTTGAGGAAGCTCTCGGCCAGAGTCTGTTTCATCGAAGCGGCAGCGGGGTCCGCCTCACCGGCAGCGGAGAGCGCTTCCTGGCCTATGCCGAGCGCATTCTCAAAATCCATGACGAAGCGATTTCGGCGCTCTCGGACAAGGGCTTGCACGGTTCGATGACTTTCGGCAGCCCCGAAGACTATTTGAGCGCGTTCTTCCCTGCACTCTTGAAGAGCTTCGGAACCAGATACCCCGATGTCGAGATCAAGGTCGTTTCGGCGCCGACAGTTGAATTGCGAACGCTTCTGCACTCGCGCCAGATCGACCTGGCGCTTGTTTCGACTCCGAACCCAAGCGATGCGCAGGATGTCGTTCGGACAGAACCGCTCGTATGGGTGGGTAGCAAGCCGACCCTGGAGCTTCACGATTTTGGCGACACTGTGCCAATGGCATTGCCGGCGTCGAACGCCATGGACCACAAGGCAGCCTGCGAGGCCATGGCCCGCGCCGGGATACGCTACAAAATATCATATGCGAGCAATAGCCTTGCTGGACTGATTGCGGTCGCGCGGTCCGGTCTGGCGATAAGCGTCATGACCCAGGAGGCCGTCCCATCCGACCTCTATATTCTGAACACGCCTTTTCCCAAATTGCCCCGCCTTGGAATCCTGATCGCTTTTGCCGAATCCGAACGATCGCCTGCGGTAGAGGCATTTGCCAATCACATCCGAAGCGTTCTTCCATCCCTCTAAGACGGCCGATATCCACACGTGTCGTCCGCACGTAGCCGACCGGTTGGCGGATGTCCCGGACCGGAGCTCGCGACGGTTGCGGTTCTCGCCACGGCTGTTGATTCACCCGAATACGGGAGGATTTCAGTTGATCAAACCAGCCTTGGGCGCGCAAACCGCCAGCCAACTTGGAGCCATGCATTCTTTTCGCACACTCATTCAGGATAGGCTGTCGGTTTCCAGATGTGGGTGGAAATGATGTCCCGCAGTTCCGTGCGCACCGCACGGAAGAGTGGGCGAAAATTCGAGGACATCGGTCGCTGCGAGGAGGTCGCGAGGATCAGCTGTCGGGTAATCGGCGGGTCGAATGGCCAGACCTCGATGCGGCCAGCCTCAACAAGGAGATGGACGGAAGCATAGGGCAGAACCGTATAGCCAGTGCCCTCCTCGACCAGAAGCAAGGTTGAAGGCATTGCCTCCAGCTCCATCTCGACACGCGGATAGATGCCATGCTCCGCCAGGGTATTGTCGATAAGCCGCCGCAGTCCGTGCGGGCGGCTGGGCAGGATCATCGGCAGCTCGGCGAAAATGTTGAGGCCGACCGGCCCGCGCGGCAGCACGCGCTCGGACAAGACCGGTCCGATCAGAAACAGCTCGTCATCGGCCAGCGGTTCGGTCAGTACGGAAGGATGGTTCGGCGAATTGTAGAGCACGGCGGCATCGATGCGACCGGCAATAAGCCATTCCAGGATATGGCCGCTGAAGCCTTCGATCACCTGCAGCGCGACATTGGGAAACTCGTTCTTGATCTTCTTGACCAGCGGCACCGTCAGCACGGTGCCGACCGAAGGCGGCACGGCCAGCACCAACCTCCCCTTCGGCGAGGATTTGAGGTTCGAGACCGCATTCTGCGCCAGCCGCATCCGCTCGACGATCTCGTCGGCGTGGGCCTTCAGAAGCACGCCGGCCTCGGTCAGCACGACACCGCGACCGTTGCGATAGAAAAGCTCGACGCCGAGTTCCTCCTCAAGCCCGCGAATATGGCGCGTGACCATTGGCTGGGTGACGTTGAGGTCGAGCGCGGCCTTCGAGAAGCTGCCAGCCGCACCGACGGCGATGAATACCTGTAGCTGCTTCGTGTCCAACTCTCACCCCAACCGTCCGCTGCTGCAGAGCTTCCAGGCTGACCCAGTGGTGTCCGTGTCACGTGCCGAACGGGTATTTCTGGCCTCGGACATTCAGGAACACGGCATAGACCGACGTTGTCGCCGTGATGAACAGCCGATTGTTGCGCGGCCCACCAAAGGCCAGGTTTGCAACCATTTCCGGCACCTGAATTTTCCCGATGAGCTCACCGTCGGGCGTATGGCACTGTACGCCATCCCATGCGCTGATCCAGAGATTGCCCGTGACATCAACGCGAAAACCATCCGGAATGCCAGGCGATATGTCGGCGAAGATGCGGGAATTTACCAACTTGTCGCCGTCAACGTCAAACTGCCTGACGTGATGCGGGGCACTGCGGTCGGTGAGGAAGCCGGAGTCCGAAATATAAAGGCGCTTCTCGTCGGGCGAGAAGGCGAGGCCGTTCGGCATGGAGAAATCATCGGCAACGACGGTGATCGCTCCCGAGCCGGGATCGATCCTGTAGACGCGGCAGCCCGGTTGCTCCTGCACGCCCTTGCGCCCGACATAGTCCGAAATGATCCCGTAATTGGGGTCGGTGAACCAGATGCTGCCGTCGGACTTCACGACCACATCGTTCGGCGAGTTCAACGGCTTGCCATCGAACGAATCGGCCAGCACGGTGATCGCGCCATCCCATTCGGTGCGCACGACGCGACGCTCCCCCTGCATGCAGGTGACCAGTCTTCCGTTCCGGTCGCGTGTATTGCCGTTCGGGTTGGAGACATGGCCGCGGAAAAGCGAAATCGCCCCTGTCTCCTCGTCCCAGCGCAGCATCCGATCGTTGGGAATATCGCTCCAGATCAACGAGCGAAGGTCGGCGAAATAGACCGGTCCCTCCGCCCAGCGATTTCCCGTATGGATGGTTTCGAGGAATGCGACCGGATCGATCAGGTCCCCGAACCGCGCGTCGATCGTCTCGTAGCAGGACATCGACCGCCTCGCCTATGGCAGCCGGATCGCGACGGTCTTGGTCTCGGTGTAGAGCTGGAGCGCCTGCTCGCCAAGTTCGCGCCCCCAACCCGACTGCTTGAAACCGCCGAACGGCATGGTGACGTCGTTGAAGTTGTGGCAGTTCACCCAGACCGTGCCGGATTTGATCTTCGCGGCCAGCCGATGCGCGGCGCCCAGATTGTTGGTCCAGATCGATGCGGCAAGGCCATATTCCGTGTCGTTGGCGTCCTTGGCGAGTCTGTCCAGGTCCTCGTCGTCAAAGGGCATCGCACAGGCCACCGGCCCGAATATCTCTTCGCGGATCACCGACATGTCTGGGCGCGTCCTGGAAATGACCGTCGGCTTGACGAAATAGCCGACGTCGCCGGCGCGCGCGCCACCGGTGACGATTTCAGCACCGTCGTTTCGGCCTTCCGAGATCAGCCTGGTGATGCGTTCCATCTGCTGCTGAGAGACGACGGGCCCGAGCTCGGTCGCAGGATCAAGCCCGGCGCCTAGCTTCAGCGCCTCGGCGCGCTCGGCAATGCCGGACATGACCTTGTCGTAGATCTTCTTGTGAACGAAGAAACGCGTTCCCGCACCGCAGCTCTGGCCGGCATTGAAGAATGCCGCGCTCGAGGCGCCCGCCACCGCCATGTCGATATCGGCATCGCCCAGCACTATGGTCGGCGCCTTGCCGCCAAGTTCCAGGCTGACCTTCTTGAGATTGCCGGTCGCGGCGCGCGCGATCAGCCGGCCGACTTCGGTCGAACCGGTGAAAGCCACCTTGTCGATATCGGGGTGGGCCGCCATCGCCGCGCCAACCGTTTCGCCAAAGCCGGTCAGGATGTTGACCACGCCTTCCGGAAAGCCGGCATCCTGGACCAGCTTGCCGAAGTAGAGCGCTCCGAGCGGCGTCTGCTCGGCCGGCTTGAGCACGATGGTGCAGCCGGCCGCCAGTGCCGGCGCCACCTTCCAGGCGAGCATGCTGAGCGGGAAGTTCCACGGGATGATCTGGCCGACGACGCCGACCGGCTCGCGGCGGGTGTAGGCGTGCCAATCACCCGGTGCGTTGATGGTCATCGTCTCGCCATTGATCTTGGTGGCCCACCCCGCATAGTAGCGGAACGTCTCGGCCGTGAACGGCACCTCGCCGTTGCGGGAATCGCCGATCGGCTTGCCGCTCTCATAGGAATTGAGCGTTGCCAGCATATCGACATTGGCATCGATCAGATCGGCGAGTTTCCAGATCAGCCTGGCGCGCGCGGCGGGCACCATTTTCGACCAAGGACCGTCGATCGCCGTCCGCGCGGCCCTGACCGCCAGATCGACGTCGGCGCCATCGCCGGCCGGCACCTGCGCGATGACCCGGCCGTTCGAGGGATCGATGACGTCGAGCGACTGTCCGGAGGCCGCCGGCAGCCATGCGCTGCCGATCAGCATCGCATGCTTGCCGCCGACGAACGCCGCCACCTTGGGATCTAGTGGCGGCACGGCATCGAAACGTATGTTCATGATTTCCTCCGAAGGGTCGCTTCGATCAGCGCTGGACGAACGGCGCGGGAATGGAATTCCCGGCATCGATCCAGATGCTCTTTTCCTGAAGATATTCGTAGATGGCGGTCTGGCCGTTCTCCCGGCCGATGCCCGACTGCTTGTAGCCGCCGAAAGGCGAGAGATAGCTGGTGGCGCGGTACATGTTGACCCACACGCTGCCGGCCTCGAGCCGCTCGGGCAGGCGGATTGCGCGGCCGAGGTCCTGCGTCCACATCCCGGCCGCGAGCCCGTAGATGGTGTCGTTGGCGATGGCCACTGCCTCGTCCTCATCCTCGAAGGGAATGACCGACAGCACCGGTCCGAAGACCTCTTCCTGGGCGATGCGCATGGACTGCTTCACGTTACCGAAGATCGTCGGTTCCACGAACCAGCCGTCGGCAATCGATTTGTCCTCGGGTATCTTGCCGCCGAGCAATTGCGCGGCGCCCTCACCATTGGCGATGCTGATGTAGTCGAGCACTTTCGCGCGCTGCGGCAGGGTGGTGATCGGACCGACCTGGGTCTCGGGGTCGAGCGGATCTCCGATCTTCGCGGTCCTGGCGAAGGCGACCAGCTTCTCCGTCACCTGGTCGTAGACCGAGCGCTGCACGAGTGCGCGCGAGCCGGCGATGCAGGTCTGGCCGGTTGCGGCAAAGATTCCGGAAACGAGGCCGGGAATGGCGGCATCCATCTTGGCGTCGGCGAAAACGATGTTGGCGGATTTGCCGCCGAGTTCGAGTGTGACCTTCTTGAGCCCGCCGGCGGCAGCCTGATAGACGCGGCGGCCGGTTGCATCACCACCGGTGAACGCCACTTTCGCGACATCGGGATGCGTGACGAGGCGGTCGCCGATTTCATGGCCGAAGCCGGTGACGATATTGACGACGCCCTTGGGAAACCCCGCTTTCTCGAAAAGCCGGCCGAAGAACAATGCCGACACCGACGAGAACTCCGACGGCTTCCAGACGATCGTGTTGCCGGCAGCGAGCGCCGGGGCAAGCTTCCACGTCGCCAGCATCAAGGGCGAGTTCCACGGCGTGATCGCGGCCACAACCCCGAGCGGCTCGCGGCGCGTGTAGTTGAACACGCCCGGTTTGTCGATCGGGATGACACGCCCCTCGATCTTGTCGGCAAGGCCGCCAAAGAAGCGGAACCATTGCGGAATGTATTTGCACTGCATCCGCATTTCATTGATCAGCTTGCCGTTGTCGCGGGTTTCGAGAACGGCCAGGTTTTCGGCCTCCTCCGCCACGAGATCGGCAAAGCGGGTCATGATCTGCCCACGCGCGCTTGGAGTCATCGTCCGCCACTCGCCGCGGAACGCGGCGGCGGCTGCCTGAACGGCCGCATCGACATCGGCTACGCCGGCGCGCGGAACGAGCGCCCAGGCCTTGCCGGTGAAGGGATCGAAGGATTCGAAAAAATCCCCCGACTGCGCGGCGGCCGAGCGGCCGCCGATCAGCATCGAGAGCTTTTCCGTGGCCAGCGGCGGACGGGTTGTCATGCTCCGACTTCCTGCATGGCTTCGCGCGCCACCCGGAAGGAATCGACGCCTGCGGGCACGCCGGCATAGATCACGACCTGTAGAAGGACTTCGCGGATTTCGTCTTTGGTCACACCGTTGGTCAGCGCGCCTTTCACATGCATCTTCAGCTCGTGCGGACGATTGAGCGCGGAAAGCATGGCGAGGTTCAGCATGCTGCGGGTCTTCTTGTCGAGCGTGTCGCGGCCCCAGACAGCGCCCCAGCAATATTCCGTCACGAGTTCCTGCAGCGGACGATTGAAATCGTCGGCGCTGGCGAAGGATTTCTCGACGAATTCGGCGCCCAGAACCGATTTGCGGATTTCAAAACCCTTGTCGAACACGTCTTTGCCCATTGGATGGTCCTTTCCAGTTGCTTAGGAGATCAAAGGCCGGGGGTCGGCCGATATTTGCGGCCACGCGCGACCACCTGGCCGAGCGAGCCGTTGGTCAGGTAGATTTGCGTCGCCTTGGAATCGTAGGGAACGTTCTCCTGGCCGGGGTAGCCGATCAGCTCGCGCACGCGTGGGCTCATATAGTAGGTGGCGATGGCAATGGTTGTGATCGCCGAGAAGGCTTCACCATCCTCCTTGTTGAGGCTTTCCAGGCGAGCTTCGGCGCCGGTGGCCGGACCGACCGCGATGCCGCGCGCGAAGCCCGACTTCAGATCAATACGGAAATCCAGGGACTTCTCGACATCGGCGTAACCGCAGACGTCACTGAATTTCGGCATCTTGCCATGCGCGGGGATCAGGAAGTCTGCGAGTGCAAGGAAGGCGTTCTCGTCCGACATGTCAGGCCACCTTCTGGTTGCGGCGCTCGGCGATCATGCGGCGCGTGTTGCGCAGCGCCACGGCCATGATGGTCGCCGTCGGGTTGGTGGCCCCCGAGGTCGGGAAGGTCGACGCATCCATGACATAGAGGTTCGGCACGTCGTGGCAGGCGCCCCATTGATCGACGACCGAGCGCTTGGGGTCGTCGCCCATGACGGTGGTGCCGATGAGGTGCCAGCCGGATTCACGCACCGGCGTCGAAACCAGCGTCTCGATGGCGCCGGCGGCGCGTACCGATTCCAGGCAACGGTCGATGTTGAACTTGAGCAGCCGGTTGGAGTTCTCGTTGACCTTGTAGATGATCTGCGGTGCCGGCAGGCCATCGGAATCCACCAGATCCTTCGACAGCACCACCTGATTGCTTTCCTCCGGAAGATCTTCCCCGACGATGCCCCAGATCAGCGAATGGCCGAAGCGACGCGCCACATTTTCATGCAGGTTGGCACCCCAGAAATCCTGGAACCGGCCGCTTTCGGCGACATAGACCTTGGACCCGGTCGCGCCGGATACGCCGACCGGTCCGCCCGACGGCATGCAGTTCCATTTCGAACCGCGCACAAAGCCACGGCTTTCGTCGGTCTCATAGAATTCCAGCGAATAGACTTGCTGACCGAAGGGACCACGCCAGGAATCGAGCGGGTCCTGGTAAGAAGCAAGTACACTTGCGAAGGGATGCATCATCAGCCGCTTGCCGACCAGGCCGGACGAGTTGGCGAGGCCGTCCGGAGTTCTGGACCCTCCCGACATCAGCAGCAGCCGAGGCGTGCCGACGCCATTGGCGCACAGAATGACCACCTTGGCGCGCTGGCGCCGGTCGCGCCCGTTCGCGTCGACATAGACGACGCCGGTCGCCAGCCCCTGCTCGTTCGTCTCGATTTCTTTCACGCGAGCACGGGTGACGAGCCGCGCGCCGGCTTTCAGGGCCAGCGGCCAATGCGACCGGTCTGTCGTGGATTTCGCACCCTCCGGACAACCGGTAAGACAGGTTCCTCGGCGCACGCACGGATTGAGTTCGCCGAATTTCTCCGACGGGATGGCATTGCTGCCGGGCCACCAGTGCCAGCCCATCTTCTCCATGCCCAGCGCACCGCGCTGGCCAACGGAGCCCATCGGCAGCGCCGGAAAGGGATAGGCTCCGCGCGGCGGATAGGCCGGATCGCCAGCGAGACCGGAGACGCCCACCTCGCGTTCGATCTCAAGCTGGTAAGGCAGCAGGTCTTCATATGTGAACGGCCAGTCCTCGGCCACGCCATCCATCGACCGCACGCGGAAGTCGGACGGCAGGAAATGCATCCACTGCGCGCCGTAGAGCGTCGCGCTGCCACCGACACCGGCAAACATCAGCGGGTTGATGTCCGTCGTCGACGTATCGACGGGATAGTCGTTGGGATTGTCGCGAACGTTGGGATTGGGATGCCAGAGCTTGGTGCTGACAAGCTCGTGCTCCGGACGCGCGCCGGTATAGTCGGCGTAGTCCGGCCATTCGCCCTGCTCGAGCACGACGACGGAAATGCCGGCGCGCGCCAGATGAAGCGCAGCGACCGAGCCGGATGGGCCGGCCCCGACGATCACGACATCCACTTCCTCGTCGCGCCTTGCCCGTGCACCGCGATCCGCCAGAACTTCAACGGTCATTCTCTTCCTCCCTTGGGGTCCAACGGCAGCATCGGGTCAGGCGAGCCGCGTCCGATAAAACGCCGCCGCGCCGATGATGATGACACCCTTGATGATGAGCTGCATCTCGATCGGAAATCCGAGCAGCAGCACGAGATTGTTGATCACCACCAGAACGGCCACGCCAAGCAGCGCCGCAAAGATGTTGCCGCGCCCACCGGTAAGCGCGACCCCGCCCATCACGGCGGCAACAATGGAGTCCAGTTCGTAGCCTTGGCCGACCCAGTTCGAAACGGTGCCGACATAGCCGAGCAGGAACAGCCCGCCTATTCCCGCGCAGACAGAGCAGATGACGTAGCAGAGGATGACCACGCGATCGGGCGCGACACCGTTGAGGAACGCCGCCTTCGGATTGCTTCCGACCATGAATATCTCACGGCCGAGGCGTGACCGGTGCAGCACGATGCCGAACGCGATGGCCAGAAATGCCAGGGTGATCAGATTGACGGGCACGCCAAAAATCCGGCCGGAGGCCAGAAAGCCCATGCCCGGCGGCAAGGTGCTGATCGGCGCTCCGCCAGTATAGGCGAAACGGATGCCCTGCAGGATGATCATCATCGCCAGAGTTGCGAGAAACGGGCTGACATTGCGCTTGGCGACGAGCCAGCCATTCACCAGGCCCACCACGGCCGACAGGGCGATCGCGGCGATGAAGATCATCGGAATCGCCTCATTGGTCGTGGCTTTGAAAGCGGTCGCCAGCACGGCCACCGTCGCCATCAGCGAGGCCACGGACAGGTCCAATCCGCGCACCAGGATGACAAAGGTCTGGCCGACGACGACCATGCCAAGCGGTGCCGCGATCGTCAGCACATTGACCAGGTTGGCCGGCCGCAGAAAGGTCGGTGAAGCGAGAGCCGCAACGGTCATCAGCGCGACCAGGAAGACCAGCAGCCCGTAGCGCTCGAAAACAGACGCCATGGACATGCTTTGCGATCGCGGCATCGGGGTATCGAGAGGCGCCATCGTTATCTCCGCCTCGTGGTGTGGATGCCGACCGCGATGATGATGATGAGACCCTGGATGACCCACTGGTAGTAGGATGAGACATTGACGAAGTTGAGCAGGCTGTTGAGCATGGTGACGAGCAGCACGCCGAGGAAGGTACCAAGCACGCCACCTCTTCCGCCGGCCAGAATAGTGCCTCCGACCACGACCGGCGTCACCGATTGCAGCGTCAGCGCGGCGCCGATGCGCGGGTCGCCAACGCCGGTGCGCGCGGTCAGGAAAATCGCAGCTATACCGGCGCACAGGCCCGACAGCGCGTAGGCAAGCACCACGATACGATCGACCGGCAACCCATTCAGCCGCGCCGCTTCCCGATCGCCGCCGACGAAGTAGATACTGCGGCCCGTGCGCGTGCGCTGCAGCCAAAGCCCGGCTAGTGCGAAAATCACGACGAGCACGACGGCGCTGAACGGAATGCCGCCGACCTTTGCATAGGCAATATCCGCGAAGGCGCGCGGCACGGAGCCGCCGGGCTCCTTACGGTACATCAGCGTTGCGCCGAAGATGATCGAAGACATGCCGAGCGTGACGATCAGGGGATGGACGCGCAGCACGACCGTCAGCAACCCGTTGAGCGCGCCGACGGCGGTGGCGGCGACCAAGGCCAGCGGCAGTGCAAGCCAGACCAGATCAGGGCGCCATTCGAGGAAGTTCGCCAGAAAGACGGTGAGCGCACCAACCAGCGAACCGATCGCCAGATCGATGCCGCCCATCAGCACGACGAACGTCTGGCCCAAGCTGACCATGCCCAGCACGATGAGCTGCTGGAACAGATTGCCGATGTTGCGCCAGGTCAGGAACCGATCGGACAACAAGCCGCCGGCGACGGCAAGCAGTACCAGCAGCACTGCCACGATCAGATAGGAAAGCAACAGCCGGTTGCGGCGAAGATCCACCGTGATCGCGCTCATCCGACCGGCTCCGCACGCTGATCCATTTTCGCCTCGCGGTGCCCGACAGATCGCACGGCGAGATCCATGATCGCCTCCTCGCCGAGGGCATCGCCTTTGATTTCGCCGACGACGTAGCCTTGCGCCATGACGAAGACCCTGTCGGAGAGGCCGACGATTTCGGGCAGTTCTGAACTGATCATCAGCACGCCGACGCCAGAATCCGCCAGCCGGCGCACGATACGGTAAATCTCCACCTTGGCTCCGATATCAACCCCGCGCGTCGGTTCGTCGAGGATAAGCAGCCTGCTGGCAATCCGCGACCAGCGGCTGAACAGCACCTTCTGCTGGTTTCCACCGGAGAGATTGCCGATCTTCGCGTCAGGCGACGGCGTCGCGACCGAAAAGTCCTGGATCTGCTGCATCGCCAATGCCCGTTCCTGCTTCCGGTCGATCAGGCCATGTTTGGTTATGCCGTCCAGGTCGGGCGCCACGATATTGGCGGAAATCGGCAGGCCGAGAAACAGGCCGTCGTCCTTGCGGCTCTCGGTCAGGAAACCGAGCCCATGGCCGATCGAACCCTTCGGAAGCTTTGTCTCGAATGGCTTGCCATCGAATTCGATCACCCCGCTCTCGACGGCACGCGTGCCGAAGATAGCCTCGGCGACCTCCGTGCGCCCCGAACCAACCATGCCGGCCACGCCGACGATTTCGCCAACCTTGACGTTGAGGCTGACGTCACGGACGCGCGGACCAGCCTTGAGATTGCGCACAGTGAGCACATCCGGGCCGCCCGCCGGCGCCGTACGCCGCGGCGGATAGATCTGGCTCAGCCGGCGACCGACCATGCGTGTGATCATCTCTTCACGCGTGAGCGCGCTTACCGGGCTCGTGCCGACGAGCTGGCCGTCCTTGAGGATCGTCACCGTGTCGGCGATCTCGAATATCTCCTCGAGCCTATGGGAGACGTAGACGATGCCGACGCCTTCGTTGCGCAGCCTGCGCATGTTCTCGAACAAGAGATCGACCTCGCGGCCTGCGATGACCGCTGTCGGTTCGTCCAGGATGAGAAGCCGCACCCTGCCGACCAGGGCTTTCGCGATCTCGACCATTTGCTGATCGGCAAGCGGCAATTCGTCGATCTTGGCGTGGGTTGGAATATCGACGCCGAGTTGTGCGAGGATTTCAGCGGCGCGGACGTGGCGGGCGCGGTTCGAAATGAGACCAAACATGCCGCGGGGCTGCGTATCGACCAGAATGTTCTCGGCAACGGAAAGCTCGGGAAAAAGCGCAAGCTCTTGATGGATCACGTGAATGCCGGCAGCGCGTGCTTCCTTCGGCGACTGCCAGGAAACCGGCTTGCCGAGATAGGTCATGGTCCCGGAATTCGGTTTGGTCACGCCGCCCATGACGCGGATCAGCGTCGACTTGCCTGCGCCATTTTCGCCGAGAAGGGCGTGAATCTCGCCCGGCCGCACGGCGAAATCGACCTTGTCCAGGGGTTTGACTCCAGGATAGTCCTTCTCGATCTGGCTGAGTTCAATAACAGACGCTGACATATCCCGGTGCTCGAACTGTTCAATGCACGCCCGGTGCGCGCCCAGGATGGGCGCACACAGGGTCGCTTGGGAAGCTTACTTCGGATAGTCGGGATTGAACGTGCTCGGATTGTAGCCGGCGGGCAGCCCGTTGCTTGGCGACAGATCACCCGGATCGCTCATGCTGACATGGTCGAGCAGATGCCTGTCGCCCTTGACCGAGATCGTATCCGCACCCGGCGACGTGACGACCTGGAAGCTCACCTCCACCTTGTCCGGGACGGAGATGCCCTTGAGCACGTCGAGCGCGGTCTCGATGCCGGTGATGCCCATCGACGTCGGATAGTCGATGCCGACCATCTTGATGTTGTGCTGGTTGGCCAGCTGATACATCCGGGCAACGTCGCCGCCGGTCATCGGTGGAAATTCGCCGTCCTTGTAGCCGGCGTCAAGAAACGCTTCGATCGCGCCATAGCCCTGAAGCGCACTGTCGGCCAGGACGCCGTTGATGGCCTTGCCGTGCTTCTGGATCAGCGCGGCCATCACCGACTTGCCGGTTGCCGGGTTCCAGTCGCAATACTGCTTCTCCAGCACCTTGATGTCGGGAAATTTCGAGAACACTTCCTCGTTCGCCTTGATGCGGATTTCCGCGACGCTCGACCCAGCGATGCCGGGCAGCATCACGATGTTGCCCTTGCCGCCGAGCGTCTCGCACAACCACTGCGCCTCGAGACGGCCCAGTGCCCAGTCGGATGCCGTGACGTAGGTGATGTAGTTGGCCGGCGTCTTGACCTTGCGATCGACCATGACAACGGGAATGCCTTGTTCGGTTGCGCGGCCGACGACGGAATCGAGCGCGTCCTCGGTCGAGGCCGCAATGAGCAAAATGTCGACACCCTGGCTGATCAGATCCTGGATGTCCGCGATCTGCTTGGAAGGGTCGTCATTGGCGTCGGTGACGAGAAGATGGGCGATCTCGTCGCGATGCTGGCCGGCGGACCAGAGGACGCCATGCTGGAAGGCGACACGCCAGGCATTGGAAATCGAAGCGTTGGAGAACCCGATCGTATACGGACCCGCCTTCTTCCATTTCGACGTGTCGACCATTGTGTTGGCATTGGGGTTCCACATCCAGGTGCGCGGCGCGCCATAGTAGCCGGGCTTCGTTTCCGGCTCTGAAGCGACGGCTGCGCTGGTCTGGGCGAGTTGGATGGCCGGTGCGGCGGCCATGGCTGCCGCCACGGCCGGCATGCCGCGGATGAAGCTCTTACGCGAGATCTTGTGGTCTAGTATGCTCTTTATTGACATTGGTTCCTCCTCCTGAACGCTCGACAGAGCGCCTAAAATTCTCCTCAGATATTCGCGCACACGAGACAGTATAAACAAACAATAGATGTTTATATCCCGGGCAAATCGCACGACTATTTTCCTGACAACCTCCAATTCAGGAAAATTCGATTGAAAGCGATTTGACGCAAATTAGCAGTCGATTACCCACGATCGTCAATCTGCCGTCTTGTAATAGCTGCTATTACCTTTTTCGCCATTGGGGACGGCGAAGAATACGACTTATCTAGCAGCCGGTGCCGGGCGCTTGAGGTGCGTTCCGTCGGAGGAGAGGCCGTGAATATTCTTGTTGTCTTGCGCATGATCCCGGATTCCGCGGGCGAGCTGCAGCTCGCCGAGGACGGGCGCAGCATCGATCGGGAATGGCTGGACTTCCAGCTCAACGATTTCGACGATCATGCCCTGGAGGAAGCAATCCTGCTCAAGGAAGCCGGCGGCGCGAAAGTGACGGCGGTGGCCGTTGGCGAAGGCGCCAACCGTGTCCTGCAGATGGCTGCCGCGCGCGGCGCCGACGAAGTCGTGGCGCTTCAGTCCGAGGAGGACGCCATGATCTCCTCACGCGAGATCGCCGCCTCCATCGCGGCAATGGCGCGGGCAAAGTCGGCCGACCTGGTTCTGTGCGGCGTCCAATCGAGCGAGGATGTCTTCGGCCAGCTCGCGCCCTATGTCGGCGCGCTGCTCGACTGGCCGCATGTGTCGGGAACCAACCGTATCGTTGCGAACGGCGCCGTGCTTCGGGTCACGCAAGAGCGCGGCGCGGGTGTCGCCGTCACCTATGAATTGGCCACGCCGGCGGTGTTGGGCGTTCAGACAGCGTCGAAGGCGCCACGCTATGTCTCCGGCAGCAAGCTTCGCGAAGCATCCAAGACGCCCATCGGCCGCGCCACGCCCGAATCGTCAGGCTTCGAGCGTTCCGCCGAGATCATCACATTGCGCCTGCCAGTCCAGGGCGGCTCCGGCGAGAACCTCGGCGGCAATGCCGAGACAGTCGCGGATCGGCTGGTCAGCATCCTGGCGGCCAAGGGCCTGGCGAGGAACTAAGTCATGAAATTGATTGCCTGTACCGAAGGCCACTCCAGCAAGATCGAAGCCTTCTCCCTCGAAATGATCGCCGCGGCGCGTTCGATCGCCCAGGCCGGCGACGAGGTCGTCGCCTTTTTCGCCGGTCGTGACGCGGAAGGCGCGTCCGCTTCCTTCGGTGCCGCCGATCGCCTGATCGTGGCCCGCGCGACAAAATCAGATGTCATTCCCGCCGAGACCTATGCGCTGCTTCTGCGCGATGTCATCACCGCCGAGAGCCCCGGCCTGGTCCTGGTTCCCTATTCGGCAAACGGACTGGATGTGGCAGCCGACATCGCGGCGCGAACCGGCTGGCCACTTGTCTCCTATGTCAATGAAATCAAGCGGCATGGTGAAAGCCTGACAATCGTCGCGCAGATGTATGGCGGCAAGATACTGGCCGAATGCGAAATGCAGCTGCCCGCCATTCTGATGATCAACCCGGGGGCCTTCGCGGAGGCAGCGCCAGGCGCGATCGCCGCCGTGAGCGTGCAGACGATCGATGCCGACCCCGCGCTGACCAGCGGCAAGGTGAAGATGGTGGCCATCGACGTGCCGGATTATGCCGACGTCGATCTGACGACAGCCGAGAGGATCGTATGCGTGGGCCGCGGCATCGGCGACGAGGCAAGCATCGACCTTGCCCGCAATCTGGCGACGATGCTGGGAGCGGAGATCGCCGGCAGCCGTCCTGTCGTCGACAATGGCTGGCTGCCCAAGCTGCGCCAGGTCGGCAAATCCGGCCAGAAGGTGAAGCCGAAACTCTACCTGGCGCTCGGCGTGTCCGGTGCGCCCGAACATCTCGAGGGCATGTCGCAGGCCGACCTCATCATTGCCGTCAACACCGATCCGAAGGCCCCCATCTTCAATGTCGCGCATTACGGCGCGACCTGTGACCTGTTCGATCTCGTCGCCAATTTGAGCGACAGGCTGCGGGCCGGCTCTGGCCGTTGAGATGGCATCGACCCTTCCACTCTGGATCCTGGTCATCACAGCACTCGCGTTGACCGCCTGGCGCTCGCGCCGTTACGCGGTTGCTCTTGCCAATGCACCGGCAGCGGCCCGCTTCGATCGCTCGATGCTGCGTCTCCAAGGCGTGATGGTCGCCATCGGCATGCACCGGAAAATGCTCCGCAAGCCGCTTTCCGGCGTGCTCCACGCAATCATCTTCATTTCGTTCTTCGTGCTGTTCACCGCCACGATCGATGCCTTCGGCTCGCGGCTGTTTCGCGGGTTCTCACTTGCGCCCATCGGCGGCGAAACCTGGATTGCCGCTCTGCAGGATATCTTTTCGGTGCTGATGCTGGTCGGCGTCGGACTTGCACTCTATCAGCGCTACGTGCTGCGGCCTGCCCGTTTCGACGGCTCGAGCGGCAGTGATGCGGCAATCATCTATGTGTTGATCGTCCTGATCGTGGCGTCGCTGCTTTTCGAGGCGGCGGCGCGCATACTGGGCGGCGCCGACGGCTCGTGGCGGCCTGTCGCTTCCCTGCTCGCCGGGCTGCTCGATCGCGCCGGCATGCCGGCACATATGGGCGAAGAGCTGTTCTACTGGGTTCACGTCGGCGCCATTCTGGCATTTCTTGTCTATATCCCCGGTTCGAAGCACCGGCACATGTTCCTGGCCGCGCCCAACATCTACTTCCGCAACCTCGAACCGCGCGGCCTGGCGCCCGCTGTTCCGCCAGCGCGAAAAACTCCAGGCATCGACAGCCTGGGACAGTTCGACTGGAAACAGCAACTCGACCTTCTGTCCTGCACCGAATGCGGCCGTTGCCAGGCGGTCTGTCCAGCCTATGCGGCCGGGCTGCCGCTCAGCCCGAAATTGCTGATCACCGACATGCGCGATGCGCTTGCCGCGGGACCATCGGCGGCCCCGCTGGTCGGCGGCGTGATTTCCGAGGAGACGCTGTGGGCCTGCACCACCTGCCGTGCCTGCATGGAAGCATGCCCGGTCGAGATCGAGCATCTGCCCAAGATCATCGACATGCGCCGTCATCTGGTCGACGAAGGCCGTGTCAGCCCCGGTCTGCAGGAGGCGCTATCGAACCTGATCCGTCTCGGCAATTCCATGGGCAAGCCTTCCAAGATGCGGGCCCGCTGGACCAGGGAACTCGGCTTTCCGGTCAAGGACGCGCGCGAGGAACCCGTCGACGTCCTGTGGTTCGTCGGAGACTACGCATCCTACGATCCGCGCGTCCAGGAAATCACGCGCAAGGTTGCCGAACTGCTGACCGCGGCCGGTGTCGACTTCGGCATTCTCTTCGATGCCGAGCGCAACAGCGGCAATGATGTGCGGCGTGCCGGCGAAGAAGGTCTGTTCGAGACGCTCGCTCAGTCCAACATCGATGAGATCAAGGCGTGCAGCTTCAACCGGATCATGACCACCGATCCGCATAGCCTGAATGCGCTGAAGAACGACTATCAGCATTTCGGCGCGGCGTTCGAGGTGCTGCACTATACGGCGCTGCTGGCGGAACTCATCGCGGCGGGAAAACTCGACCTGCACGTCGCCGACGGCGCCAGGGTCACCTATCACGATCCCTGCTATCTTGGACGCTACAATGGCGGCTTCGACGCGCCGCGCGAGCTGATCCGCGCCGCCGGATATACGCTTCATGACATGCCGCGCTGCCGCGAGAATTCCTTTTGCTGCGGCGCCGGCGGCGGCCGCATCTGGCAAGGTGACGACGGTGTGACCGAGCGGCCGAGCGAGAACCGCATCCGTGAAGCACTAAGCCTGGGCGATGTCGCCTATTTTGTCGTCGCCTGCCCGAAGGACAAGGTGATGTACACCGCCGCGATCGATGCGCTCGGCGTGGCCGACAGGTTGAAGGCCGTGGACATAGCGGAACTTCTGGTGCCGCGCACAAGCCAGGCGCTCGAAATGCCCCCAGTGGAAACGAGCTGACGGAATGCGATCCAGGAGATCGAGACCAAGCACCATGGGCAATTGGCCCCGACGAAGGAGAGAGCGATCATGTCGACCCTGAAAATCGGCTTTGTTGGCATCGGAAAAATGGGCACGCCGATGGCGACCCGTCTCATCAAGGCCGGCTACGAAGTGACTGTCTACGACGTCGACAGCAAAGCCGTTGCGGAGTTGACCGACGCGGGCGCGAAAGCCGCCGCCGGTGCGCGCGATGTTGCCGATGTTGCGGAGATCGTCTTTGCCAGCCTGCCCAGCCCGCAGATCCTGGAAAAGGTCGTGCTCGGCGACGGCGGCATCGCCGAGGGCAAGGCGGTTCGCATCTTCGTCGACATCTCGACGACCGGTCCGCGAATGGCCGCCAAGGTTGCCGAAGGTCTTTCAGCAAGGAGCATCGCCATGATCGATGCGCCCGTCAGCGGAGGGTTGAAGGGCGCGCGCAATGGCACGCTCGCCGTCATGGTGTCGGGGCCGAAGTCTGCCTTCGACCTGGCAAGGCCGGTGATCGAGAATTTCGGCCGGATATTCTTCATGGGCGAGGTTCAGGGCTCCGCCCAGACCATGAAGCTTGCCAACAACCTGCTTGCGGCGGCAGCACTTGCGATCTCCTCCGAAGCGGTCGTGATGGGCGTCAAGGCGGGCCTCGATCCCAAGGTGATGATCGACGTCATCAACGCCTCGAGCGGCCGCAACAGCGCCACCGAGGATAAGTTCCCAAAATCCGTCCTGCCGCGCACCTTCGATTTCGGTTTCGCGACAGGCCTGTCCTTCAAGGATGTACGGCTGTGCGTGGATGAGGCGGAGGCGATGGGCGTGCCCATGGTGGTGGGCAGTGCCGTGCGCCAGTTGCTGAGCGTGACCAACCAGCTCTACGGGCCGGATTCCGATTTTACCTGTATGGTCAAGACGGTTGAGACATGGGCGCATGTGGAGGTCGGCTCAGCCCAGACCACAGATGTCGCCAAAGCGAGCTGATCATGGGTGATTCCGAACGTTATGAAATCCATGCCGTTCGCTACGGCCATTTCGAACGCCGCTCGGGTGAGAATTTCCTCGGTGGCGACACTCACGATGTTGCGATGCCGCTCGACTACTTCGTCTGGGCGATCGTTGGCGAGAAACGCACCTTCATCGTCGATACCGGTTTCGACAAGCCGACCGGCGACAAACGCGGACGCAGTGTCGTCAGGCCCGTCGATGACGGCCTGGCGGCAATCGGCATCAACCACGCCGACGTCAGCGACGTCATCATCTCCCACATGCATTATGACCATTGCGGGAACCATCACCTGTTCCCGAACGCGGCCTTTCACCTGCAGGATGCGGAGATGGAGTTCGCGACCGGCCGCTGCATGTGCCACCATGCCATGCGCCATCCCTTCGAGGCCGAAGACGTCACCACCATGGTGCGGCGCGTCTTTGCCGGAAAGGTTTGCTTCCACGACCCCGAGTCGCAGATCGCGCCCGGCATCACGCTCCACAAGGTTGGCGGCCACTCGCGCGGATTGCAGGTGGTGCGGGTGGAAACCGACAACGGGGCGGTCGTGATCGCGTCCGACGCAGCTCATTTTTACGCCAATATGGAACGCCAGAAGCCGTTTCCCGTCTTCGATCGGCTGAGCGATGTCATCTTCGGCGTGGAGCGTATGAAACAACTCGCCAGCTCCCCGGCTCACATCGTGCCAGGGCACGACCCGCTGGTTCTCAAGCGCTTCGCGCGCACCCACCGGGGCGTCGAAGACATCGTAAGTCTTGCCCATCCTTTGCCCTGAGCGCCGATCCTGAAGGACCGCATGCTTGGTGGCTTTCAGGCGACGACGATGACGCGAAGGCCTATCCTCGCACTGGGCTCCAGGCCGCATATATGCGACTGAACAGGCTTGGGGGCGCATCTATTGTATTGGTTTTATTATCTTTTCTGTACAATAATCAGAAACTTCCCCGCTGGCCGAATGCGCGTGACAGCGGCCGACTTCGGTTGCGGCCGGAACGCTTCAGTTCGATTTGGTGTCGAATTCGACCTTGCATCGCTGGCCGGCGGGCAAACGGTTGCCGGCGTGACCCGCGCCTCATTTAGAAAGCGCTGCAGACAGCAACGCGGACGCGTCACACACGATTGTGCCTAAGCCCATAGGCGTTGCGCGGTTAGTCGAAAATCCGTGTGAATTACCTCATAGTTTAATGCGACACGAAGCGTATCTTCATTAGCATAGTTGCATATTTTGTCACACAGGAGGAAAGCCGTGGCTCGTCCACAGCGCGACATGCGCGGTTATCTGACCGGCTACGGCGGGCCTTTGGCAACCCGAGTTGAGGTGTTTGAGGCCGAGGGCGAATGGTTCGTGCGCATCATCGAACGCGACGAGGAGCGCACCTACTCTTTTGTGCTGAAATCTTTTGCCATGGCGTTCGCAGAGAACCAAAGGATCCACATAAAGCCTCCCACGATCGTGCGGCTGGAGCGTAACCCGTCTCTCCTGTTCGCACATGCCAGATTCACGGCGGCGAATGATCGATTCTAAGATGTCGCGAGACCCGGATCCCGCCTGAACCTCTTCCGCGATCACGCCATAACCCAGCGATACTAAATAGATATGTTGGTAGTCGGCGGCCCCCAACCCGCCCGGCCGGCGCCTTTCCCCAACCAGCCCCCCGCCTGACAGGCGCCGGCCATCGCGCATCGCGCGGCGAAAACGAGTTACATATTGCTAGCTGGTCGGATCGGAGGCGACGGTCGATGCGTAGCTGCCTGCCGCGGTTGAACGGTATATCGGCCGAAGTTGCGGGGATCGGTTTGATGGTGGCCATCGGGTATTGGCAGAGCTCTTCAGCAGTTTCGCTGATATCTTTGCTACGAGGTCTCGCACCTCGATGGGCACTCCCCCGGGACGGCCGATCCAGTCATGCCTTCGAATCCAACGATGCGGGCTCTGCTTCGAGGCCATCTCGCCTCTTGGCAGCGAAGGCCAAGCCGCTCTCGACTCGGGCACGCTTGGGCCCCGGCGCCTCACCCATAGCGCCCGACGCCCTCACCTGGTGTGGAGGCCGCCAGAGGCGTTTTGGCGAAGATAGTGGTGTGGACGCGGTTAGCCGCTCGCGCATCAGCGGCCAGATGGCTGCCAAGCGGCCCGACGTCGCTGTGAGTACACCTTTTTGGGGTATCCCTTCATGCCGATGCCTCTGGCTCTTGCATTAGAGAGAGCGCATATTTCAAGCTAGCCAGCATAGCTCTCCTCTAGCTAGACTGGTCAGGCCCAGCGGTCGCCGATGCAAAACGTCCCCCTACGACCCTAACCGCTGGGCCGCCCAGAGCTTAACGGTCGGCTTAATCTCTTCGATCTGCACCTATCGCCGACATCCTTCGCCAGTGCCACGTCTGGATAGTCGGCACCATGCGCCAATGCGGCCGCTCCAATTGGGGCGTGGTGCCAGCGCCGCGCCAGCGGCACCGCATCGAAAATCACGCGAGCATCGGGGTTATGGCAAAAGCGCGCGCTTCGAGTTCGCCTGGCCAAGGCATGCCAATTGTTGTCAGAAGCACGGTCCAATACGAAGGACTGGCACCTCAATAAAGAAGCCTGCCGCCTGCAGCATTTTGCTGATTGCAACGTCACGCACGGTCACCTAGCGCGGTTGTCGGCTGGACGCTCGGCCAAAGTCAACCGCCAGATTCTGAACCCTTAGTGTGGCCGGCACGTCTTGAGATGGCCGTTCGAGGTCGCGCCATCTGTCTGCAGCCTCTGTAGCCTGTTTCACAGACCGCGATGAGGTTTCCTGGCAAATGTGTGACCTGGCGGAACCGGCCACCTTCAACCGGCCTGCCGCCAATTTGAAAATGTGTCTTTAACCTGGAGCGAACAGATGCGGATATTGTTTGCCTTCGACTCGCTTCTTGCCGCAGCGGCTTTCGCTGTTCCGACGATGGCGACCGCCGACGCGTATGTCTTTATCGAGACCATCCCCGGCGCTGTCGTCGACGCCAATTGGGGTTTTGCCCATCACGCTGTGGATGCTCGTGCGTGGTCAATTGTGGTCAAACAATACTGAATCATTTTGAATTTTGGCGGAGCCGTTTCAAACAGAGATTTTCGGTTGGTACGGCAGCATTGCGAGTGCAAGGATTTCGATCACGCAATCATTTCCGCCGCTGCCGTCTGCACGCTTTAGGCCTACCTCCAGCCATGCGTGCAGACGGCCTTCCACAAACAAGGCGAGGGAGAGATCATTCGCGGTTGGGTCTTCTCGCATAGCCGTTGGTTGAGCCGATCGGTCGCGATTCAAGCTGGGCGTTGGGGTGGAGGGGATCGGTTTTTCCGGTCCCCTTTCTTTTGACAAGCGGGCAGCGCTCAAAATCACATTAGCTTTGATCGATCACGCCGTTGCCGTACAGTCATCCTGTCACGACAACATCGGGAAAGCCGTCATGCCAACCGCCAGCGCGAATGCCAGACATGATCTGCCGCGCCTGGCGCGGATCGATCCTCGACAGTTTGATCTCCTTTTCACCGGTTGCAAACTCGAACGCTACGCCGCCGGCCAGCATTTGTTCGTCCAGGAAGATGCCGCCGACCGCATCTATGGTGTGATGAGCGGCACGGTGGAGATCTCGATCTATTCGCCTGGCGGCCAGAAGCTGGTGGCCAATATTGAGCTGTCGCGCAGCTTGGTCGGAGAGATCGGAGCACTTGACGGACACCCACGAACGGCCACAGCGATTTGTCTTACTGCATGCGAGCTGGTTTCGCTCAGCCGAACACAACTGTTTGATCGAATTGAGAAAAACCCATCTCTGGCGCGCGCCATGATCGAACTTTTGTGCGCGCGGCTGCGTTGGGTCAGCGGTGAACTCGGGGATCAGGCCTTTTTCGGCATCGAAGCGAGGCTGGCAAAACGACTGGTCTTTCTGGGCAGCGTGCTGGCCGACGGCGCAGGCTGGATACCGATCTCGCAGTCTGAACTGGGTGAGTTCCTCGGCGCCACGCGCGAATCTGTCAACAAGACGCTAAACGACTGGCGCAACCGGCAGATCATCGCCATCAAGCGCGGCGGCCTGCGCATAGTCGACGCCGGCGCACTTCGCCATATCGCCGAATCGCAGGACGACGACTGACAGCGGAGGCGCCGGGGGCGAATCAGAGTCGCGAAATCAGAAAGCGTAGTGCCGACCGGCTCGGCATGAAGAAATATCCGCCTCCCCGAGTGGTAACGAATTGAGGGATGCCTTTCAGCACCGTGACCTTTTCCCAGGATGGAATGGTGAACCTGCCGGCACTGTCGCGCGAACCAATCGTCGGGTCTTTTTCGGCAACAAGCCCCTGGAATGAAGTCGACGACACCCAGGTTTGCTGGATGAATTCGTACTGCCGCTCGATATCGGCGTTGAGGCACATGAAGAGCAGCCCCTTTTCGACCTTGCCCTTCTTGTCCTGTTTCTCGTAGCTGCGGCCCACCCGGATGATCCGGTGGCGCTTGCCGATCCTGATCTGCGTTTCACGGTCCTCCCCCAGCGAATCGCGAGGATTCGACCGCCGAACATGGGCGCCCAGCGGGCAGCGGTGTCCTTGGGGATCTTCGATGCCGAAGGCAAAATCATTATCGGCACTGCGACCCGGGCGGCCGTCCGGATTGCGCACCAGCGAGGTGCCGTCGGGCCAGCGGCCAAGCATCTTGGCGGCGACCCAGCGCGGGGTAATCGCCGGGTTGTCGGTTTCGCTGGCCGCCTGAATAGCCGCTGCCTTGCAATAGTCGTTGAAGGTGTCGACGTGCTGCTCGAACTGGCGCATGACGAGGAAGGTGCCGTTGCGGCCGAAGTCGCGCGGTGGCGGCGGCAGGCCGGGTATCTGCCGGTTGCGGCGCACCGCCGACAGGATGCCCGTCCGGTCGAGCGACGCCTCGACGGAGGGCGACGCCGGATAGAAACCGTGCTCGTCGCGATAGCCGAACAAAAACTCACCGGGCGCGACAAGATGCATGGGTGCGGCACCGATGTTGGCGCGGGCGGTTCCCCTGACGATCGGTTGCGAGACACCGTCGACGAAACCAAAATGCTCGACCGCGCGTTTGCCGTCGCGCTTTACCGCCAGCGGCAGGTCCGAAACGAGGTTCATGCCTGCGGCTGTCATCTTTCTCTTTGCGGTACCGATCTCCGTCTTCAGCTTCTCCGAACTTTCGGCATAGCAAACCACCACCACGTCAACGGGCTTTTGCGGCGAACCCCACTGCCACTTGTCCGGCACGCTTTCGCCGACATCGTCCAGAATGCGGCTGCGCTCGGGATTGCCCATGCCGTGGCGAAAGGCGACGGGGAATGTGTCCAGCGGCTTGTCGTCGACGCCGCCATCCAGTCCGAGACGGCGAAGACCATCGGGACCGAACGCAACCGTCATCGCCCGCGCCGACGGCACGCCGTCGCCGAAGCTGGTCTGCTCGACGATGAACTCCAGCCAGGCCTTGCGCCTGGCCCTGGAAAGGTTCTCGGGCACGGCGATCGCCAGCATATGGGCATGCCCCAGCGATCCGAACGGGCCGAAGAACAGGGACTGTATCTCGCCGGTTTCTAATTGTTCGAGAGGCAACGGGGTGGACGCAGCGGGGCTGCCGGCCTCTGCCTTCCTTGTTTGCGGGCGCGGCAGGGATCCGAACAGGCTCAACCAGTCACGGGCTTCACTGCTCGTTGCAGAGGCGATGCCAAGCCTGATTCTGGAATTGGCGCGGATGCGCGTCGTGTTGAGACCAGGGTAAGCCGAATACCAGAACAAGGTCGGCACCTGCTGCCGCCGCGCCCAGCGCTTGAAACGGTCGCCGTCGCGCGCGCCATCGAGGAAGAGCCAGCGTGTGCGCGGATAACCTTCGGTGTTGCTCCATACGCCGGTCAGACCGGCAGCGGCCTTGGCGATGAAATCCTCGAGATAGCTCTCCCAGCTACCACCATAGTTGGAGAGGAACATCAGCCTGTTGGTGCCGGGCAACAGCACCCAGCGGGCGAAGTGGATGGTGTTGATGGTGGCAAGGAACCCTGGCTTGAAGACCTTCTGTGCCGAGATCGAGATCAGGTAGAACGACAGCCTGAGCGCCAGCCTGCGCAACGTTCCAACCTTCATTGTCGAGATCGCCGTCAGATGGTTCTGGGCTTGTCCAGGCTGGTCCTCGTGGGCCAGAATCTTGTCGAGGGCGCCGAGGTCGACCGGCGTGCTGTGCGGGCGATCAATGTCTTCGAGGCGCCGCAAGGCGAGAAAGCACAGGCCGAGGATCAGGGCTGCCAGCGCCAGAATTCCAAGCACAGTCAGCAAAAGCGCCGTGCCGGCTATGACAACGCTGCCGAAAGTGACACCTGGCGGATCGCCGAACACCAGCACGTAGGTCATCCGCCAATAGGCAAGCACCATTAAAGCAACAGTGGCCAGCACGGCCGGCGCCAGCAGCGTGGTCGTTATGGCTTGCCACCATTTTCCGGGCGGCCGTTCGAGCAGGCTTTCGGCAGGCTCGAATGCCCAGTCGAATTTTCCCAGGGATCGGACATGCCGGCGGGCTTCGTCAAGCATGGCGGCCGCCCCGCCATGGGCGGCGCCCGGCTGCTCGACCACAGGCCGAACGGCATCAGCAAGTTCGGCTTCGGCCAGGATGCGCTGCACCGAATGGCCCGGCGTGCCGGAAAAGACCAATCCGGCGTTGCTGCCGAAGGACGGGGATATCTCGACATTGTGCTTGCGCAGGAAATTGTCCAGCGTGTCTTCGTCACGAAGATCACACACGTCCTTGAAGATCGGCCGCAGCCTATGACCGATGGCATGGGTAATGGCGTTGATGACGTCGTCGGTGCTGCCGTCGCCAGATATCTCCAGAACAAGCGCTCCTTCCCCATCAGCCGAGGCATTGCCCGCCTCGCCAGTTGGGACGACAGCCAAGCTGGCGAAATGGATGGTGCCGGCGGTATTGAGCGCGGCACGGATCTCGTCGCTGGCAGGATTGCCAAATCCGGCGACCTGGCCGCGGATGGCGTCCAGTGACGCCGACCGGGTAATCGGGCATATCACCGTGACCATAGAGTGGGTGACCGTGCGGCAAAGAGCGGGCCGCTCGAAATCGACCTTAAGGCCGTCCGGATACGCGCCGACATGCGTCATCCTGCCGGCTTTGCCGCGCACACGTCGGACATTGTCCTTCTGAAACAGGGCGCGAAGACTCTCGCCAATCTGGATCCTGGCGATTTCGGCGCCAATGCATTGATGAATGCCGTAGCCGAAGACTAGGTAATCGCGATGCGGGCGCGACGTGTCGAAGTGGTTGGGCCTCTGCACCGCCTCAGGATCGAACATCGCCGACAGCGTTGCCGGCATGACCACCGTCCCGGCCTTCACCAGACGCTCGCGGCGCGTGCCCCTGGCGATGGTTGCGTCGCGCACGGTGTAGCGCCAGGGGCCAATCCAGATTGGCTTGAAGCGCATGGCTTCCAGAATGGCCTTGTCCAGTCCGCCGGTGTCGTTGCTGGCCAAGGCTGCATCGATAGCCTGCCGCGCATCACTGCGGGACAGGATCACGTCGAGGCAGTTGCTGCCAGCGAGCACATTGGTTGGAACAAAGCCGGCGATCATGCCGAGCATGATCGAATGAATGTCGGGCAGCGACAGGCGATCCTGATCCAGCAGGCGGACAAGCCTTGCCAGCGGCTGCTCATCCTTGGCCCCCTTCTCCCGGATCGCATCGATGGAGCGGTCGATGATCTTGATCAGCCGGTCGCCGGCCACCACCGCAAGCTGGCGCGTGACCGGGCTCGCCGTTGGATCCGAAAAGAACAGCGCGCTCAACGCCATGGCCCAATCGGCAAACTCGGATTCATCATCGATCTCGAGGCCGAAATAATCGCGGCAGATGCGCACCGGAACGATCTTCATAAGATCCGCGATCGCGTCGAAGCCGGGGCTGGCGCGTGTCATGATGTCTTGTGAATGCTGCGCGGCGATCGGCCTGACCAAGGCCTCGATTTCTGCCGGGGGGAAAGCGCTCAGCACCGACGATTTCATGCGCCGGTAGTCGGCGCCGTCCTGCATGCCGAGAATGAAGTTCGATCCGCGCGCCAGTTCGGTCATCTCCGGCCCGTATGGCGTCTCGAATTCATCCCCGCGCTCCAATATGTCGCGAACGTCGGCGTTCCTGGTCACGAGCAGGAAATTGCCTATGGCGAGATTGGGCCAGAACCGGCGCAGCAGTGCCAGCGCCCAGCGCGGATCATTGAAGAGAAAGCCAGCTATGCGCGACGCGACGCCCTTGGAGCGGAGGCGTCCCAGGTCAAATGGCGGCATTTCAGACAGCGGACGCTGGCTTTTCTGTCCTGCCCGGATGGCATCGAAATACTTTATCCTGATCATGCGCGGTCTGGCCCCCCGGCTGTCCACGTCATTGCGATGCCGGCTACCCAAGGCCTAGGTTTGCAGCCGTCTCGCGTATGTGAATGTTTTCACAGTTGTCGGTGTTCCGCCACCTCGATTACGCACCGCTCGCTGCATGTCATTTGGCCAGTTCGAAATTGGCGATGAGAAATTCGTTTGCCGCCTTGTCGGCGAACGGTATCCAGCGCACCCTTTGCTCCGAAAAATCCGGATGTCTGGTCATGAATATGGCCAGCTCCCGCATGGCCTCCTGCATGCGCCCGCTTCTCGTCAAGGCGCCGATCTTCAGGAACCGGGAATAGAAATAGCCGGGCGACAGATCGAGCGAGCGATCCGCAGTGGAGATCGCGGATGGCCAATCCTCGACGAAGCTGTAAGCGGCGGCCAATTCCCCCAGATTGTGGAACCGATAAAGGTCGAAGGGGCTCAGTCGCTCCGTATCGACAAAGAACGGTATCGCACCAGCGGCATCGCCGAGCAGCAGGCGCGCACTGCCCATCGCCGAGCGCGCAAAGGCGAAGCTTGGATTGATATGAAGCGCTTCATCGAGATGATCGACCGCCGATCCGGGCCGTCCCCTCATGATGTCGATAACGCCGAGATGAGCGTGCGGGCGGGCATCCAGGCTGTCCATCAGCAAGGCCTTGCGCGCATACTGCTGGACCTTGTCCAGATCGTCGCTGTCGCCGAACCGCAGCCAGGCCCGCCAGAAATACCACCATGCCAGTTCGTTCAGCACCGCGCTCGAGTTCGGATCGTCCCGGTAGGCCTTTTCGAAGAACTCCAGTGCGATTTCTGTGTCGCCGCGAGTGCGCCGGTTCATATGCCAGCGTCCGCGCCGCACCAATTGCCATGTTTCCAGACTTTCCCACGGCACTTGGAAGGTCCGCGCCTGTTCGGCCCGGTCGACCTCCTTATCGAGGATCGAAACGATCTCGGCGCCGATCTGGTCGCGCAGACTGAAGATGTCGACCAGGGCCCGGTCGAAGCGCTGCGACCACACCAATCGCCCATTTGAGACGTCGGCAAGCGAGGTGCTCAGACGGATCTGCCCGCCATTGCGCGTCAGCGTGCCGCTGACGATGTAGCGCGCACCAAGAGCGTTGCCTATTACCCGCGTTCCCAAAGTGTCATCGCGAAACTGGAAACTGGAGCTCTTGGCGATCACCGAGAGCCACCTGCTGTTGGAAAGGCCGTAGATGATGTCTTCGGCTATGCCGTCGGCAATGTAACCGACGTCGCGCTCGCCTCCATGGCCCTGGAACGGCAGCACGGCGATCGCGGGCGGACCTTTGGACGACAGCTTCTGGTGACCATTGACGGGAAGCGTGGCCGAGACCAACGACGCCGGTGATGCCCCGCTGCCAATGCGCCCGGCGATCAGAACGCGCACCGGCAGGGCGATGTTCTTCAGCATGAATTCGCCAAGATCGGTGAACTCGGCCGCCGTCTTGTCCTTCACATGGTGCCAGGTCGTTTCCGAGACGGCGAGACCATCGTGCGGCGCGAACTCCTGGATCCTGGCGGCGATGTTGACGTCGTCCCCATAGAGCCGGCCGTCCCGGACGATGACGTCACCGGTGTTGATGCCGGCGCGAAAGGGCATGCGCATGGCTTCGTCGACCGATGAGTTGAGCGCGACAATGCGGCCCTGAAAATCGAACGCCGCGCGCAGCGCCTCGATCGGATTGCCGAATTCGGCCATGATGCTGTCGCCGGCATCGCCGAAGGTGCGGCCGCCAAAGGTGCTGCAGCTGTCGGCGATGATGTCGCGCCGTTCCTCGAACGCAGCGACGGCCGATTCATCGTCGAGACCCATCAGCCGCGAGAATCCCACGGCATCGATAGACATGATTGTCGCCAGCTGACGGGTGTAGTTCCGTTCAGCCATGTTCGAGCCCCAGTCCCTTTTGCCCCAGCACAGGCGACCACCCGCTCCTGAACCTTCGCCGCGTTGCTGGAAGAGTCTTCCTGGCAGATGCGCCGCGCCGATCTCGCCCTGTCATGTCGGGAACTCTAACAGTGCCTCGGCAAAAGCTCTACCACGATCGACTAATAGATCGCAGACCACCCGCATCGTTGCATGCCTAACCGCCGGTTTGGATCACGCACCAGGCGTCGTGCCGGGAAGCCACGTTGGCACTGCTGACTGACGTTGAACGGAAAATACGCGCGCCCTATCTGCTGTGTGCGCGCGCTGGCCACGTCATAGGCCGTCGATCCCGATCGATTCCTGCGAGATTACTCGAATGCTCGCCATCACGACTGGTACGGGTTCCGGCATCGACGTGACCAACTTATGCGGCGGAGGGCCCGCGACGCTTCTCGGTCCGCGCGACTGCTGCCAGACCCGCGGCCCCGTCGGTTATCTGGGTGATTTTCTGAATGATGCCAAGGTCACAAGAATAATAGATGGTCTGTCGGTGACGCCTGGTGGAGACCAGTTTGTATTTGCGCAGCTTACTCAGATGTTGAGATAGAGCGCTCTTGCTAAGTCCGACTCGCACAGCCAGTTCACCAACCGAGACTTCACCTTCTGTCAAATGGCTCAGAATCAGAAGTCTTCTCTCATTGCCTAGAAGCGACAGAAATGCAGCCACTGGCTGCGCATGGCTAATGAACCTCCCCGGATTCAGGGAGTTCGCCTGTAGAACATTGGCACGATGCATTCGCCTGATGGAAAATTCTTCGCGATTGTGCTGCATTCGACTTGGCCCGTTCGACTTGGCCTGTTGTCCGGCCAAGCGCCAACGCTGGTCCCAGAGCGCGTCACTTGAACCGGTTGGAACGCGACGCGCCTTACTAAATTGGATCGCATCAGTCAGGCGCGAAGCGGATATTACAGGGGCTTCAGCAACATCCGAGCCTAGTCGCCGGATTCAAAACTAGTTGCCGGAGCCGCGCCCGGAGTCGCCACCTCTGCCACCGTTATCACCGCTCTTGCCACCGTTATCACCGCTCTTGCCGCCGTCGTCGCCGCTCTTGCCGCCGTTATCGCCGGTCTTGCCGCCATCGTCGCCGGTCTTGCCGCCATCGTCGCCGGTCTTGCCGCCATTGTCGCCGCCCTTGCCACCGGGATCGCCGCCACCGCTCGGATCATCTCCACCGCCAGGACCGTTGTTGTCGCCGGAACGTGCAAGCGTGGTCGCAATGAGCGAGGTGGTGATAGGTGGGCATTGCTCGATTTGGTCCGAGGAAAGGATACTCCTGCGATTTATCGCGATACAACACCGCGCATAGTTGGCATCGGTAAGTGGTTGACACTGAGCTGCCGTCAACCGCGGCCTAATACTCTCCTCTGCTTGAGTACAACTCACCCAATTTGCAGTTATAAGCGCAGATGAAATGAGTAAAGCTGAGCGGCACCTGCCCTTCCAAGCCATATATCGCAGCATTTCTTCCTCCAACGGAAAACGCACCCGGCCCCAAACCAAAGCGCTATCAACCAATTTCCACAGTTTGGTAACATATTGTTATGTATATTGGCGGAAAATACCTTTTTAAGGATTGATTTACCAATTTCTGCGAGGCTTGTTGGCGACTTGACAACGAAAGGAGATGGTAGGTGATGCGTTTCGCTACGCTTGTTGCCGTAGCTGTGGCGGTAACTGGTTGCAGTGAAACCATGCAGACAACCAAAACCAGCCCTGCGATGGTCACAAAGGGGTATGCATTCCCACCGCCGGCCGCCCGGGTCTTCTGTTCGAGCCACCCAAGCCTCTGCAGCACCAACGGGCAGGTCAAGCTGGTGACGCTGACACCAGCACGCAAGGCCGAACTCGACGCCGTGAACACGTCCGTCAATCGCCGGATCGAGGAGCGTAGCGACCTCGTCACGACAGGCAGTGCCGATGATTGGCGTCTACCGACCAAACAGGGTGATTGCGAGGACATTGCGATCCTGAAAAAGAGCGAGCTCTTAAAGCGCGGGTGGCCTGCTTCCGCCCTGCTTCTGACGGTCGCTTCACTCGGCGGCGAGGGTCACACGGTGCTTACGGTGCGAACCGACAAGGGAGACTTGATCCTGGACAACCGTGGCAGTGTCATCAGGGATTGGTCACGCACTTCATATCGCTACTTTGCCCGACAGTCGCAATCCGCCAACGGGAAGTGGGTGCGGATCAGTTCTTGAGCTTCGGTACAACTTCGGCCCAACCGATGCATATCGACCAATGCGCGGCGGATAACGACGCGCACAAGATGACTTGAGGCCTATCGACGGGATCCATTGCCGTGCGACGCGCTTCAGAGCCCGGATCGGTCTATATGCCCGACCCTCTATACCGGGCGGCTTCCCTCCAGAATGCGAGCGCCATTCCTGGAGAACGTCCTTTCACTTCAAAATCTCGCCCCCGATAGGCTCCTGCCGCAATCCATACTGTCTTTGAACGCTGATAGATCGTGATGCCCCGTGCGCGCGCCCGGGCGCACAGGTCCGCGTCATTCTGAGACATCTTTCCAGCCCCGTTGCTCAACCCTCCAAAAACGATTGTAATGAGGAAGTTCTTCCCACAAAAAAGTCCGCGGCCGGCGCATGGCCTTCATGGCGGTGGAGTTCGTCAGACCTTGTGCACCGGGCTGCTTCCATCACACGCCAGCGGACACCCCCACATCGCGTGCGGCATCACTTTTGGCAGGTCTCAGGCAAGATTCTCCTTTTGGATTATCTGACGCGGCACGTCTGCCCTTTCGGATGAATGCATTTCTTTTCTATATATTTGATAGAATTAAGTCCGTTATCAACGGAGGCAGAAATGACCAAACCTCATTTCAGGAAACTGCTCGGCGCACTGGTCGCCACATCTGTTCTATCAGGCACGCTCGGTTTCGCGTTTGCCGATACCACCATCCTCAACGTGTCCTACGATCCGACACGCGAGCTCTACAAAGCCTATGACGAAGCTTTCGTCGCTCATTGGAAGGCCGAGACCGGCGAGACGGTCACCGTCCAGCAGTCGCATGGCGGATCGGGCGCCCAGGCCCGCGCCGTGATCGATGGCCTCGATGCCGATGTGGTGACGCTGGCACTGGAAGGCGACATCAATGCCATCGTCTCGAAGTCGAACAAGATCAATCCCGACTGGCGCAAGAAATTCGAAAACAATTCAGCGCCCTACACATCGACCATCATCTTCCTCGTGCGCAAGGGCAATCCCAAGGGCATCCACGACTGGAGCGACCTCGTCAAGGACGGCATCCAGGTGATCACGCCCAACCCCAAGACCTCCGGCGGCGCGCGCTGGAATTATCTCGCCGCCTGGGCCTACGCCAACGCCCATGACGGCGGCGACGAGGCCAAGAACAAGGAATTCGTCGGCAAGCTCTACGCCAATGCCCCGGTGCTCGACACCGGCGCGCGCGGCTCGACCGTGACCTTCGCGCAAAAGGGCATCGGCGATGTGCTGATCGGCTGGGAAAACGATGCCTATCTGGCGCTCGACGAATTCGGCGCCGACAATTTCGAAATCGTCTACCCGCCGACATCGATCCTGGCCGAGCCGCCGGTGGCGATCGTCGACGCCAATGTCGACGCCAAGGGCACGCGCAAGGTCGCCGAAGCCTATCTGGGCTGGCTCTATTCCAAGGAAGCGCAGACGATCATCGCCAAGAATCACTATCGTCCGGCCAAGCCCGAACTCGTGGCTCCGGCAGATCTGCCCAAGACACCTGATATCAAGCTGATCTCCATCGACGATCCGCTTTTTGGCGGCTGGAAGAAGGCACAGCCTTATCATTTCGGCGATGGTGGTATATTCGACCAGATCTACAAGCCTCAATAGGGGAACAGGAGAAGCTTCCCGATGGCTTCTCCATCCCCGATGCCCTTGCGGTCGGTTTTATCAACATAATGGTGACCCGATTGTAACGTGGGATTGGCCCCGGACCGAGAACGAGGGAGTGCCAGCGTCTGCACACCTCCAAACTTCTCGGTCTCGCGGGAGAAACCGTATGGCTGGAGAACAGCAACCGGACGACAAGCTTAGTCGCCTTCTTGCCTCAGGCTGGTCCATCATGGGCTATTCGACGACAATGATGGCCGCTGGGACAATGACCCATTCAGTCTTGCTGCAGAAAGAACACGTACTGATCTCGGCAACTATCGTGGCGGAAGGCGATCACGAGATTGGGCGTGCTTTCACGATGCTGGCCCCGGCTCCAGATACGAAGAAGCGTCGAACTTGAGGCCGACGCAATGATAGGCTCAATTCAGGCGGCGCGTGTAGTGGGCTTTAGCCGCTCAGGCCTTTCCGAAACGCGTTTCTTGCAGTTCGCAAGCGCAAACGTGCGATTCTGGATCGCAATCGACGACGCTGGGAAAAGCGTCCAGCGCCGCGGGCGGAATGCGACCCGGCTTTTCTGCGCCGCCGGGTGATCGACCGGCAGTTCGATTTCGACGCGCTGGCGCTCACCACCGATCTCGAGTTCGACCCGGCGCGTGCCGGCGACGCGGCGGCTGGCGGTCACCGTGCCGGCAATGCAGCCGCTGCAGCCGTCCGGCAGTTCGACATCGTGCGGGCGGAAGTAGAGCGTCGCATCGCCCGACGGTTCGTGGGGCGCGGCAAGCCCGATCGGACGGTCGGCGAGCCAGATCTCACCATTCTCGACCTTGACGGGAAGCGAGCTCGATTCACCGATGAAGCCGTAGACGAAGGGCGAGTTCGGCGTGTCGTAGATATCGTCGGCAGTGCCGACCTGCTCGATGCGGCCCTGGCTCATCACCACGACGCGGTCGGCAAGCTCCAGCGCCTCTTCCTGGTCGTGGGTGACGAAGACGGTGGTGTGGCCGGTGGTGTCATGGATTTCGCGCAGCCAGCGGCGCAATTCCCGGCGCACCTGCGCGTCAAGCGCGCCGAACGGCTCGTCGAGCAGCAGCACCTTGGGTTCGATGGCCATGGCGCGCGCCAGCGCCACGCGCTGCCGCTGGCCGCCGGAAAGCTGCGCCGGATAGCGCTTCTCCAGCCCCGAAAGCTGGACAAGGTCGAGAAGCTCGGAGGCGCGGCGGCGGATCTCCTGCGCCGGCGGGCGTGACGGCCCGTGCCTAACCTTCAGGCCGAAGCCGATATTGTCGGCCACCGTCATGTGCCGGAACAGCGCATAGTGCTGGAAGACAAAGCCGACATTGCGATCCTGGATCGACTTGTGCGAGGCGTCCTCGTCGCCGAAGAAGATGTTTCCCCGCGTCGGCCGCTCCAGTCCGGCGATCAGCCTGAGCAGCGTCGTCTTGCCGGAGCCGGACGGCCCCAGCAACGCGATCAGCTCGCCCGACTTGATGTCGAGCGACACGTCGTGGAGGGCCGGAAACCGGTCAAATTCCTTGCGCACGTTGGCAACGCGAACTTCCATCGACAGAACCTTTTCATTCGATGCATGTCGTTGTCCCAAAACCGGGTCCCACTTTTGGGCGACATGCATTAATGCCCGCGCGATGCGGCGATCTCGGCGCCGTAGCGCATCTCGAGAAGTGTTTTCAAGACCAGCGTGACGAGCGCGAGGCCGGCAAGCAATGAGGCGACGGCGAAGGCGCCGACGGCGTTGTACTCGTTGTAGAGGATCTCGACATGCAGCGGCATGGTGTTGGTCAGGCCGCGTATGTGGCCCGACACCACCGAGACCGCGCCGAACTCGCCCATGGCGCGCGCATTGCACAGCAGCACGCCGTAGAGCAGCCCCCATTTGACGTTGGGCAAGGTCACGAACCAGAAGGTCTGCCAGCCATTGGCGCCAAGCGAGAGTGCTGCCTCCTCGTCGCCATTGCCCTGTTCCTGCATCAGCGGGATCAACTCGCGGGCAACGAAGGGGAAGGTGACGAAGACGGTGGCCAGGACGATGCCCGGCACGGCAAACAGGATGACGATGCCATGCGCTTTCAGCCAGCCGCCGAGCAGCCCCTGGGCGCCGAACAAAAGCACATAGACCAGGCCCGATATGACCGGCGAGACCGAGAAAGGCAGGTCGATCAGCGTGGTCAGGAAGGCCTTGCCCTTGAACTCGAACTTGGCGATCGCCCAGGCGGCGGAGATGCCGAAGACAATGTTGAGCGGCACCGAGATCGCCGCCACCAGCAGCGTCAGCCGGATTGCCGAGCGCGTGTCGGCGTCACTGAGCGATTGCGTATAGGCACCAACGCCTTTGGCCAGCGCTTCGTGGAAGACGATGATCAGCGGCAAGAGCAGGAAGACGCCAAGGAAGGCGAAGACGATGGCCATCAGGACGGCTTGCGCCGGCCGGCTCTCGGTCACCGCCGCCGAGCGGCTCTCGTGATGCGGTGCGTAGGATTTGATCTCGGGATCAGCCATAGCGCTTGCGGCTCCATGACTGTGCGAGATTGACGATCAAAAGCATCAGGAACGACAAAAACAGCATGATCGCCGCGATCGCGGTCGCTGCCGGATAATTGTACTCCTCCAGCCGGATGACGATCAGAAGCGGCGCGATCTCGGATTTGTAGGGCAAATTGCCGGCGATGAAGATGACTGAGCCGTATTCGCCGACGCCGCGCGCGAAGGCCAGCGAAAAGCCGGTAGTGATGGCCGGCGCCAGGCCCGGAAACAGGATGCGGGTGATGATCTGGAAGCGGCTGGCGCCAAGCGTGGCGGCGGCTTCCTCCACCTCCTTGTCGATCTCCTCCATGATCGGCTGCACGGTGCGCACGACAAAGGGCAGGCCGATGAAGATCAGCGCGATGACGATGCCGAGCGGCGTATAGGCGACCTTGATGCCAAGCGGCATCAGCAATTTGCCGATCCAGCCGTTCGGCGCATAGAGCGTGGTCAGCGCAATGCCGGCCACCGCCGTCGGCAGCGCGAAGGGCAGGTCGACCATGGCATCGACGATGCGGCGGCCGGGAAAGCGGTAGCGCACCAGCACCCAGGCGACGAGCGTGCCGAAGACGACGTTGACGCCAGCCGCGATGAAGGCGGTGCCGAAGCTGATTTCAAGCGCGTTGATGGTGCGACGGTCGGTTGCTATCGCCCAGAACTCGGGCCAGCCCAAGGCGGCCGAGCGCCAGATCAGCCCCGACAGCGGGATGAGGATGATGAGGGTGAGGTAGGCAAGCGAGAAGCCGAGCGTCAATCCGAAACCCGGAATGACACTCGGCTGTCTGAACCGCCACCCAGCCTGCGCGGGTGCTGTGGTCGCGAATGTTGCGGTCATGGAGTTCAGGGGAGTCCCTCCCACTCAACCAAGCTTGCCTCCGCTATGGCGCGAAGAGGTCTGAGTGCGCAAGTTGGTTGAACGATCCCTCCCACTACGTCTATTCGCTCAGTGGAATTTCATCCTTCGTCGCCACTCGGGAATTCTGCGGTCGTGCAGCTACCACTTAGAGGGCGGACTTTGGATCAGGTCGGGTAAGCACCCTCCCCGAAATGATGAGGTCGCCTCATTTTTCAATCAGCTCATACTCCGCCGCTGGAACAAGTGCCTGCATATGCAGGTGCGATGTCTCAAGAAACGTCCTGCCGTGGACCTCACCATGCTCGATATGCAGCGCTCCGCTGTCGAATGTCAGCATGAAAGCCAACAGGCAGATGCAGCCGAAAGTAGAGCCATCCCCAACAGAATAGGTGTGATGAGTCTCAATAGCATCTCGTGCAATACCCTTGGGGGAGTTCTGCGTGGGGCCAAACCGGCGTAACAATAAGATGCTGGCCGGATATCGATCGGGGAGTAGAAGATATGGAGACCATTTCAAGAGAGCTGATGAAACTGGCCGAACACATCCGTCCTGCGCGCGAAGCGTTCGCAGAAGCGGATAAAAGGAGGATCGAAGCCGCTTTGGAGGCGGGGCGGCTTCTCTGCCAGGCCAAGAATGACTGCCCAAACCAGCAATGGCAGGCTTTCCTGACATTGGCTGATATCTATGAGCGACAGGCCCAAGAATTGATGCACCTGGCCCGCGCGGGATTGACGGCACACGTCGTTTCGCAAATCGGTGGCATCGATGCGGCACTGGCCTATCTGGTGAAGGCAAGATTGCCCGAGCCAGGCGAATGCCTGACTGTGGGACGGATAGGCTGGCCTGAAAAGAACACGCCCTTTGCCATCATCAAGCCCAACGCCGCCTATCCTGGTTACTACGACGTGGCGATTGCCGACATGTGGGCCAATCCCGCAACAGTTTTCTGTTCCACGAAGCCGCTAAAGGGGGGAAGTGTACGGCTTGCCGACGGGTCGTTCTTCGACAACCTCTGGCGTATCGTCGACAGGGAATTGGACGTACCGCATTCGCAGCGCGAATTCCAAATGATGCCTGCGGATCTGTTCTCCCAGGATGGAGCTTTCCTCTTCGCAAAACCAGCCACCGCTGCAGGTCGTGGTCCGAAGACAAACCGGGCGCCCAATTACGCGCTTTGATTTCGATGCCTGAGCCGCACCTGACGGCAGGTCTCCATTGCGGCCACCGGAAATGAGGGTAGCTACAGCCAGAGCGGAGAGAGCGATGGAAAGTCACCGTGCTGGGGTCGGCGCGCTGTGCTTGGCCCTAATGATGATGTCGGAACACTCCGTTGCGCAGTCCCAGTTGAGTCAAACAGAAGTCTATCAAGCCCAGTCAAGGCTATTCGAGAGTAATTTCCTGACACGCATTCCGGATGGCAGGATTGGTCAGCGGACATTGGACGCTTTAAGAGCCTGGCAACGACAAACGAAGCGGCCGCAGACCGGAGAATTGACGAAGAAGGAGTTCGATCAGTTGATGCGGTTTGATCCTGGCAAACACGCTTGGGAAGCCATCTCCGGATCAATAGACGGGACCTGGATTGCGGTTTGGGGACATAGTTCTGGGGTAGACGCAGCAAAAAAGGCTTTGGCTGGATGCCAGAAGAAATCGTCTCGGCCCGACGATTGTTCGTACGTGTCCAATTCCGTCGATCGGAGCGGCCCAGGGTGGTCAGCTGCCGTCTTTTGCGAGCAGCGAGGTCTGTTTCGAAGGAAAGGTCAGATGTTCCTGCACAATGGCTTGAGCCGGAAAGCAGCCATAGACCAAGCGTTCGCCGCCGCATCAACCGCGAAGTTCCGCTCGTCTCAATGCACGCTCGTAAAGGCACTGGACGGAAACGGACGGCAGTGAATCCGTTCCAATAGCGTTTGCCAACGGGTGCCGAAGGCAACCGATCCTTCGCCGTCGTTTTGGCGAGGAGGTATCGCTCAGGTCTAATCCCGTGGGGAGGCTATCAACATTTAGAGTAGTCAAATGGCGCCGGCTGAGGTGTTCAGAACGCGGCGGGTCTCGGAAGAGGTAATGCCATGTCCGATTTCGCGCTCCAATTTCTTGATCGCCGCTGGCTTAATCGAACAAAATCATCATCAGAGTGGCGAGATCATGCGCATTGCGGTTGTTGGGTCAGGTTACGTCGGTCTCGTGTCTGGGGCATGCTTGGCTGACTTTGGTCACAAAGTCGTCTGCATCGACAAGACAGAGGCAAAAATCGTCGATCTTCAAGCTGGGAGAATGCCGATTTATGAGCCAGGTCTCGAAGACCTTGTCTGCAAGAATTCTGCGACGGGGCAGCTCGCCTTTAGCACCGAGCTTGGGCCAGCAGTCGCAGACGCGGATGTGGTGTTCATTGCTGTCGGGACGCCTTCGAGGCGAGGCGACGGTCATGCAGACCTTTCTTATATTTACGAGGCGGCGCGGGAAATCGCGGCTGCGGTTCGCGGTTTCACGGTGGTCTCTGTCAAATCCACGGTGCCAGTGGGGACCGGAGATGAAGTCGAACGGATTATTCGCAGCTGCAACCCGGCGGCAGATGTAGCAGTTGTGTCGAACCCGGAATTCCTTCGCGAAGGGGCAGCCATCGACGACTTCAAACGTCCCGACAGGATCGTTATCGGTCTACCGTCGGACGAACGCAGCCGCGAAGTGATGGCGGAAGTCTACCGGCCACTCTATCTCAACCAAGCGCCGATCATGTTTACCGGACGTCGCACGTCAGAACTGATAAAGTACGCAGCCAATGCCTTCCTGGCGCTCAAGATTACATTCATCAACGAGATTGCGGATCTTTGCGAGAACGTAGGTGCGAACGTGCAGGAGGTGGCGCGAGGCATCGGGCTCGACAACCGCATTGGTTCGAAATTCCTGCATGCAGGCCCCGGGTATGGGGGATCCTGTTTTCCGAAGGATACACTGGCTCTCGTCAAGACGGCGCAAGATAGCGGCGCGCCGCTGCGGCTGGTCGAAACGACGGTCGCCGTGAACGACCAGCGAAAACGCACCATGGCCCGCAGGATCGTGCTCGCCTGCGGCGGCAATGTGCGAGCAAAAACGATAGCCGTACTGGGTCTCACATTCAAACCCAACACGGATGATGTCCGTGACGCGCCTTCCCTCTCGATCATCCAGGCTTTGATCGATTTTGGGGCGTCTGTTCGAGTGTATGACCCTGAAGGCATGGAACAGGCCAAGCTCATGCTTGGCGCCAGCGTCGACTATGCGAGGGGCGTATACGAATGCGCCAAGGGCGCCGATGCCTTGGTGATTGTCACCGAGTGGAACCAGTTTCGCGCTCTCGATTTTGAACGGCTGTCACGCTGCATGTCGAAGCAGGTAGTAGTCGACCTTCGTAACATCTACAGGCGCGAAGAGGTCTGCAAGCACGGTTTTGAGTATGTGAATGTCGGCGAGGGCGTGACAGCGGAGAGATCTGTTTTTGCAGCGGCCGCCGAATGAGGTATTTCATCACCGGAACCGCCGGATTTATCGGATTTCATCTGGCGCGCCGCCTGCTGGACGACGGTCACTCCGTGACCGGCTTCGACGGCATGACGCCGTACTACGATGTTGCCTTGAAGCAATCCCGAAATGCCTTGCTTCAGCGATACGACACCTTTCGCTTCCACATCGGACAGCTGGAAAACATGGACGCGCTCCGGCGGGCGGCAGAATCGGCCATGCCCGATGCGATTGTCCATCTGGCCGCGCAGGCCGGTGTGCGGTACTCGATCGACAATCCGCGAAGCTACACCGACAGCAACCTGGTCGGTTCTTTCAACGTCCTTGAACTTGCCCGTGACCTGAAGCCCAGACATCTGCTGCTTGCTTCCACCAGTTCGGTCTACGGCGCGAATGAAACGATCCCGTTCGTTGAGACTGACAAGGCCGATTGGCCACTAACGTTCTACGCGGCCACCAAGAAGGCGGCGGAGGCGATGTCACACTCGTATTCGCATCTTTTCCAGATTCCAACGACATCCTTCCGGTTCTTCACCGTGTATGGCCCATGGGGCCGACCCGACATGGCGCTCTTCAAGTTCGTCGACGCCATCCAGAACGAGCGTCCAATTGAAGTCTATGGCGAAGGCTTGATGAAACGCGATTTCACCTATGTCGATGACCTTGTTGAAGCCATCGTTCGGCTCATCGGATGCGTGCCCGGGGCCGGCCGGCCGGTGTCTGGCCCAGGTGTCCTTGATACGCTGTCACCCGTGGCGCCCTGGCGTGTGGTCAATATAGGCGTCGGTCAGCCGGTGGAGCTGTTGTCTTTCATCGAGACAATCGAGAATTGCCTCGGCAAACGTGCCATCCGGAAGATTTTGCCGATGCAATCAGGCGACATGCCGGCGACTTATGCTGATCCTCGTCTCCTGGAGACCCTTACAGGCTTTCGCCCCAAGACCAGCATCCAGGACGGGGTGGCTGCCTTCGTACGCTGGTATCTGCAAGAACGACCCTCATCGCGGCCGACAATCGCCGCCTGAGCATTCTTTCGTTCAAACGCGGCCAAACAAATAGCTGAAGCGGCAGATCCCTTTCCAAGCAAGCCAACGCCCCTGACCGTGGCACAGAGCGGGCCAGCATAGCCCTCTCAGGCCGACACCAGCTTGGCGTGTATCTTGGGCCTGGCGCCGCGCCAGGATGTCACCTCAATGGTTGCTCCGTCGCCGCAAAGCACGGCAAAACCACTGTCGGTATGCGCTTGGACCTGGCCAGTCAGCCCTATGTAGCGCCCTCGCTCCGCAAACATGCGTGCCTTGTCGACGACGATTTTGCTGCCCTCGCCTACAGTGAAGGCGCCTGGATAGGGATCGCCGACAGCGCGGACAAAGCGAAGAATGGTCTCAGCCGGCTGCGTCCAGCCTATCGATCCGTCATCCGCCGAGCGCTTGGCGCAGTAGCTGGCGAGGGAGTCGTCCTGCGCAACGCCCACGCTGTTGTCGCGGGCGATCGCTGACACAACGAGGGGTGTCATTTCCCGCAGGGCCTGCTTGTGCTTTTCGTAAAGCGAACGCGCGGTCTCGTCCTGCGCCACGGCAAAAAGCTTCTGCAGGATAACCGGGCCACTGTCGACACCTTCATCGAGCCGAAAGAATGTCGATCCAGTCTCCTTTTCGTTCGCGATGATCGTCCAAGGGATCACCGCCCTGCCCCGAAAGCGCGGCAACGGCGCCGGATGGAAGCCTACCGACCCAAGGCGGGCGACCGAACGAAATTCAGTTCGGCAGATCTGCGACCAGCCGATCACCAGCGTCAAATCGGGGCGGCCTTGTTCGAGCCAGGCGACTGTATCAGGCGCGTTGATGTTCTTGGTCAGATGGACCGAAACGCCCGCAGCGTGCGCCGGACCCGATAAATCGACAAAATCGGAATGGCGTGTGGAGGCGTCGGCCGCAAGGGTGACAAGCAGCGACGGCGTCATACCCGCTTCGACGAGGGCGTCGAAAGCAACACGGGATCCTTCCACCGCACCGACAAAGGCTATGCGCATCAAATTCGAACTCCAGCTTAAGTGCCGCAAGCGACAGCGAGACGCGGACCTTTTCTATTGTTCGGTTCAATTCTACGCCCAAGTCCACCTTTAGAGGTAATCGATCGTCTTCGATGCATCCCAAATGTGCAGTTCTTCCGAGCGGCAAAAAGCTGGATAGTTAACGGATCGGGGCTGTGGGATTGGAACGGTCGATGGATGGCGTCGGCTTGGCACTTCTGGATCGCGATGCCATTACGGCTGAACATCCGCGCATTGGCTCGCGCCGGCCGCATGTGTTGATCGTGCTGCCTGGACTGGGCGCCGGTGGCACCGAACATGTCGTCAATGTCCTCGCCAACCAGTGGGCCGCAAGAGGCTGGCTGGTGACCCTGGTTACATTCGAGGCACCGGGGCCCCCGCCCTACTACCATTTCGATCCTGCGGTCAGGATCGTGCGATTGGGATTGCCGCAGGTGAAAAGGTCCAGAACAAGGGCAATTGTTGCAGGCGTGCGTCGGATATTTCTTCTGCGTCGAACGCTCAAGATATTGGCTCCGGATGTGACCCTGAGCTTTCTTACGCGCACCAACGTGATGTCGCTGGCGGCAAGTCGAGGGCTCGGCCTCAACGTTGTGGTTTCGGAGCGCAACAATCCTGCTCTGCAGGACGTAGGCCCGATCTGGCGGTTTCTTCGGGCCAAGCTTTATCCATTCGCCTTCGGATTGGTCACCATGACCAACGGAGCGCTGAATTACTTCAGCCCTGCCATGCGCAGGCGAAGCTGGGTTATCCCCAACCCGGTCGATCTTCCCGCGGTCGATCTTCCCGCAAAAGGCAAACCGCGCCGGGGCGGCAACGTACTTGTCGCCGTCGGCAGGCTGGTCCCGCAGAAAGGTTTCGACCTTCTGCTAAAGGCATTCGCCAGTGTCCGCCGCGATTTCCCCGAATGGAAGTTGGTCATCTGGGGCGAGGGTCCCGATCGTGCCGAGCTGGAAGCCGAGCGGGATCGCCTGGGCCTGCACGGTTGCGTTGAAATGCCCGGGATAACCAGCCAGCCCGGCATCTGGGTGGAGACCGCCGACGCCTTTGTACTTTCGTCCCGCTACGAAGGTTGGGGGATTGTGCTGCTGGAGGCCATGGCAGCCAGCCTGCCCGTCATATCCTTCGATTGTCAGTGGGGCCCTCGGGAGATGGTCGAAGATGAGAAGGATGGACTTCTCGTCGAAGACGGGAATGTCGATGCGCTCGCGGCAGGCCTGCGGCGACTGCTCGGCGATGAAAATCTCCGCAAGAGGCTGGGCGCGGCCGCAGGGGTGAGTGCCGCGAGGTTCACGCCTGAATATGTGATGCAAAACTGGGACCAAGTCATTCATGCTGCCCTGGCGGCGCGCGACAATGAAGAGCTCTTGCCATGCTGACCACCCATCCCATGCTGACCACCCATCGCGCTTTGCGCAAAATGGAAACACGCATCAAGATGACCTGGGCCGCCTCCGGGGCAGATGCGTTCCTGGTTTCCTATCCGAAGTCGGGGCGAACCTGGTTCAGGCATATCCTGGCGGATTACTTCAGTCGGACGGCTCACGACGGAAATGTCGATCTCTTCCGCATGTTCGGTGTTCTTCCAAACTTCGACCTTGATCCCGAACGTGGGATTCCTGCTTTCCGTTACGCGGAACAGCGCCCTCAGGTGCCGCTTATCCTCGTTTCGCACCTTGGCTACCGACAAATGCTGTTCTTGCACCGGCCGGTCATTTTCATGGTTCGCGATCCGCGCGACGTGGTCGTGTCGGCGTACTTCCACGCGACACGCCACAAGCATCGCTTCGAAGGCGATATGGATGCGTTCATCTACGATTATCATCAAGGCCTGCCGGCCCTTATCATGCATCTGAACAGCTGGGCGAAAGGCCTGACGCATCACCGGCATGAAGTTTTGAGCTATGAAGAACTGACCGACGACCCAGTCGGTACGTCCTCGCGTATTTTGAGATTTCTGGGGCACGCCCCATCGGTGCGAGATCTTGAGGGGGCTATCGAAGCTTCTCGTTTTGAAGCGATGCGCGAACATGAGGTGGCGGGGGGCCTGCCGGCGCATTCATATGATCGGGCGGATGCGGAAAGCCGTCGCATGCGTCGTGGCAAGGTCGGTGGCTTCGCCGACTATCTCAGTGACGCGCAAGCTGAACTGATCGAGCGGACCTGCTCCGAGTGGTTGACGCCGGCTGCCAAGGAGTTGCTTTGCCGCGGCGGAACCCACTTCTCGCGTTACAATTAAAGATCTGCCATCGCAGTTAAGCTCCGAGGGAGCATCGTGCGCGCATCATGCAAACACTTCTTTTGTTCTTGAAGCGGCGCGCAGGCAGACTGCCGCGCGGGTGACAGACGCGATCGAAGGCAGATGCGTGGCCAGGCCCGGCGCGCCGTGAACTCCTTACCGCTAATGGGCTAGGCCATCAGTTGTAGCAGCAATCAGATCCTGACTGATTGAGGTTGCAACAGAGCCAAACTTGGTTGTGGCGGGCTCTTCTTTTCCGCCGATGATGGATGACGTCAGCAGTGATCTGGCGCGGATACGGATCTGTATTGCTCCGCAAGGACCGGGAGTGGTGTGAGTTTGGCAACCATTGCGATGACCAGAGGACTGACCAGACGTGCGATGGAGGCCCTCAAACGCAGGAGCGCCGGCCGCACGCGCCTGGCCAACATCGCACACCTTGTGACGGGCAATTTCCTCGGGTCATTGCTTGGGCTTGTAGCCTTTGCGCTTTCGGCGCGAGCCCTTGGCGTGGCCAACTATGGCCAGCTTGCATTGATCATCGCGTTCACGCGGGTCGTCGAGCGCGTTGTCAGTTTCCAGTCGTGGCAGCCAATCATCAAATATGCGGCGGGCCTGAACGCGTCCTCGGACCGCGATGCCCTGCGCATGCTCATGAAATTTGGCCTGCTTATCGATGTTGGCGCCGCCGTTTGCGCCTGGGTCATCGCCATGGGTGCAGCACTTCTCGTGGCGCCATTCTTCGGCTGGTCCGCGGAGATCGTGCAACTTCTTGTTCTGTATTCCAGCGTCCTGCTGTTCCAGATCTCAGGCGTTCCGGTCGCGGTGCAGCGCATGGCCGGCAACTTCCGCCTCCTCGCCTACGGGCAGCTGCTCAATGCGGTTCTGCGGGTATTGCTGTGCCTTCTCGGGGTGCTGCTCAAGGCTGATCTGGCCTATTTCACGCTGGTTTGGGCAGGAACGCAGATACTCGGGTCGCTGACACTTCTGACGTTGACTATGCGGGCGCTGCACAGGCAGGGCGTCCGCAATATCCTGCGCGCGCCTCTGGCTGGAATCACAAGCCGCTTTCCCGGCATCTGGAATTTCGCCTGGTCTTCAAACATTTCGCTTACATTGCGTGTGAGTGCGCAGGAACTCGATACGCTGCTGGTCGGATTGCTCGCCGACCCGGCTTCAGCGGGCTTGTATCAAATCGCCAAGCGCATAGGACGCGTCGGCCAGCAGGTCGGTCCCCAGGTGCAGAATGTCCTCTATCCTGATGTGGCCCGGCTTTGGGCGCAGGGAAGCGTTAGAAAATTCAAACGGGCGATCTTTCAAGCCGAAGCCATGCTGCTCGGCTTTGGCATCCTTTGCATATTGATTGTCGCCGCGTTCATTCGGCCGCTGCTCATCTGGACCGCAGGGCCCGATTTTCTCGGCGCGGCCAACCTCGTCATCGTGCAGATGGTGGCGGTCGCGTTCGTGCTTTCGGGCTCTGCTGCCCGCTCCGCACTGCTGGCCATGGGCAAACAACGCGAGGTGTTGCGAATTGTTGTCGTTGCGACAGCCGCCTTCCACGTGACGGCACTTCTGCTCATCCCGCGGATCGGCGCAATGGGCGGCAACATCGCCCACATCGTGCTGGGCATATTGTGGACCGCAGGCTTGGCGTTTTCATTGAAACAAGCGTTGAAGACCACCCAGCCCGACAGGCAGACACGGCCAGTGGACTGCCTCGATCAGGCAAGTCTTTCCCCTTCAAAGGCAATTTAGATGACCCTTGCACCCCAAGCTCTAGCCACCGTGCCCATAGCGTCGCGACGCCCCGGTCCCTCATCGCCGTCCCTTACTCATCTGCAGCGGCTCGAGGCTGAATCGATCCATATCATTCGAGAAGTCGCAGCCGAATTGCGTAACCCTGTGATGTTGTATTCCGTGGGCAAGGACTCGGCGGTGATGTTGCATCTCGCGATGAAGGCCTTCCATCCATCGCCACTGCCGTTTCCCCTGCTCCACATCGATACCACCTGGAAGTTCAAGGAAATGATCCGCTTCCGCGATGAAACCGTTGCGCGGCTTGGTTTGAATCTTCTGGTGCGCCGCAACGAAGCTGGTCTTGCCGAGGGCATCACACCGTTTACGCACAGCTCATCGATCTACACACAGATCATGAAGACGGAGGCGTTGAAATCGGCACTGTCCTCGTTCGGCTTCGATGCCGCTTTTGGCGGGGCGCGGCGAGATGAAGAAAAAAGCCGCGCGAAAGAACGGGTGTTTTCGCTTCGCAGCGAGAACCATGGCTGGGATCCGAAGAACCAGCGTCCGGAGTTGTGGAACCTCTATAATGGCCGGCTGAGGCCCGGAGAATCCGTTCGCGTCTTCCCGCTCTCGAATTGGACCGAAACCGATATCTGGCAATACATCATGAGGGAGCAAATCCCCATTGTGTCGCTCTACTTTGCCGCAAAGCGCCCAGTGGTGGAGCGCGACGGACAGTGGATCATGGTGGATGACGATCGTCTGCCGCTACGCCCGGGTGAAGTGCCCGAAATGCGTTCGGTCCGCTTCCGTACCCTTGGTTGCTATCCACTAACCGCGGCCACCGAGAGCACGGCTGCAACTCTTCCCGAAGTGCTCCAGGAAATGCTTGCCACTCGGACTTCCGAGCGATCGGGCCGCCTGATTGATCATGACGAGGCGGCGTCAATGGAAAAGAAAAAGCGTGAGGGGTACTTCTGATGCTGGGTTTTGCTCAAACCGCGGACCTCGAAGCTTCCTTGGAGCGCGAGACCACTTCGCAGTACCTTAATGCGCATGAGCGGAAAAGCCTGTTGCGGTTTCTTACCTGCGGCAGCGTGGACGACGGCAAGTCGACACTGATCGGCAGGTTGCTCTACGACACCCAGTTGCTGATGGAAGATCAACTTGCGGCCCTGGCGGCCGATTCACGGCGACACGGCACGACTGGCGACGATCTCGACTTCGCGCTTCTGGTCGACGGCCTCGCCAGTGAGCGCGAACAAGGCATTACGATCGATGTGGCCTATCGCTTCTTCGCCACCGAGCAACGCAAGTTCATCGTCGCCGACACGCCCGGCCATGAGCAATACACCCGCAACATGGCCACCGGCGCATCCAACGCCGACCTCGCGGTCATTCTTGTCGATGCACGGCAGGGCATCCTCACTCAGACCCGCCGGCATTCCTTCATCGTTTCCCTGCTTGGAATCCGACATGTCGTTCTCGCGATCAACAAGATCGACCTGACTGGCTATTCGCAAGCGGTGTTCGATCAGATCGAGGCGTCCTATCGAAGTTTTGCGGAACCGCTCGGCTTCGTTTCGTTACAGGCCATTCCCTTGTCTGCCCGTTATGGCGACAATGTCCGTTCCAGAAGCGCGAAACTCCCCTGGTATCAAGGCCCGACACTCATCGAGTATCTGGAGTCTATCGAGGTGGAGAGTGACCGCCGTGCGGCCCCCTTCCGCATGCCGGTGCAATGGGTCAATCGTCCCAATCTCGACTTTCGCGGATTTGCCGGCACAATCGCAGCCGGGGTGGTGAGACCGGGCGACCGCGTGGCGGTGGCGCGCTCAGGCGTCACAACCTTGGTGAAGCGAATTGTCACCGCTGATGGAGACTTGCCCGAAGCCGGGGCCGGCGAGGCGATCACGCTAACGCTCGAAGACGAGATTGACGTCTCCCGCGGCGATGTTCTGGCAGCCGCAGCCGAGCGACCGGAAGTCTCCGATCAGTTTGCGGCGCATGTGCTCTGGATGCATGACGAGCCATTGATCCCCGGTCGTCCCTATCTGATCAAGCTTGCCACCAGCGTCGTCGGTGCAAGCATCACCCACATAAAACACAGGCTGGATATCAATAATTTTGCAAAGCTCGCCACAAAAACTCTCGAAAAGAATGAGGTTGGCTTCATCAACCTGATGACACAGGCGCCTCTTGCTTTCGATCCCTACTCCCGGGTGCATGAAACCGGTGCGTTCATCATCATCGACCGAATGACCAATCACACGGTTGGTGCCGGAATGATCGACTTCAGTCTGCGCAGGGCAAGCAACATTCATTGGCAAGCGCTGGACGTGGACATGAACGCGCGAGCGATCGCCAAAGGCCAAAAGCCGGCGGTGCTGTGGTTCACAGGCCTCTCAGGTGCCGGTAAGTCGACGATCGCAAATCTCGTGGAGAAGCGCCTTCACGCAATCGGCAAGCACACATACCTTCTGGATGGCGATAATGTCCGCCACGGCCTGAACAGGGACCTCGGCTTTACTGACGCTGATCGCGTCGAGAACATCCGTCGTGTGGCTGAAGCCGCCAGGCTGATGGTCGATGCGGGGTTGATTGCGCTGGCCTCCTTCATTTCACCATTCCGGGCGGAACGCCGGATGGCGCGCGACCTCTTTGCCGAGGGGCAGTTTATCGAAATCTTTATCGATACGCCGCTGGAGGTGGCAGAAGGTCGTGACCCGAAGGGTCTGTATCAACGCGCCCGAAACGGACTGATCCAGAATTTCACTGGCATTGGCAGTCCCTATGAGCGTCCCGAGGCTGCTCATGTCACGATCACTCCAGATTTGAGCGCCGAGGAGGCTGCGGAACTGATCGTCAGCTATCTCGATCGCGGCAGCTATCTTGGAAGCGCAACCGGGTAGTGGGCGATGAGTGACGGCACTGGCCAAGAGCCGATACGGGTTTGCTTTCCATTTGTTGGTGACGATGTCGGCGGAAGTCACATCTCAGCACTTAAGCTCGTCCAGAATCTCGACACCTCAAGGGTCGTTCCGGTTTTGGTGCTGCAGGAAACCATGGGGCCGCTCGCAGCCTTTCTGAAACGGGAGAGCCAACCCTTCATAGGTCTACCTCCTTTGACAACATTGCCCGCGAAAGGAACAACCTTGGGCGGTGTCGCCACCTATCTGACCAGCACGCTACCGCACTTGAGCCGTTTTATCAGAGAGCAGAGGTTCGACATCATCCATACCAATGATGGGAGAACGCATATCAACTGGGGAATTGCCGCACGGCTTGCGGGCGCCCGACTGGTTTGGCATCATCGCGGCGATCCCGATGCAAAGGGTGCCAATATTCTTGGGCCATTGATTGCAGATCAAATGGTGACAGTGTCGCGATTCTCGCGGCCGAAGCATCCGATCAGATCCTTCAATGGGCGCCTCAGCGTTATCCATAGTCCCTTCGATCATCCATCGGTCATTCCTGACAGGGCCGCAGCCAAGGCCACGCTTCTGGAAGAGCTAGGCCTCGCACCAGGCACACGGGTTCTCAGTTTCATTGGCGGTCTGATCGAACGAAAGCGGCCACTTCTCTTCATCAGCATCATTGAACGTTTCCTACGCGAGCATCCGCAAATTCCGATCGTCGGCTGCGTGTTCGGCAACTCGCCGGCAGGTTCGCCTGATCTTGAATCGGCCGCTCGCACGCTTTGCGTCGAGCGCGGGCTGGATCAAACCGTGCGTTTCATGGGTTTTCGTAGCCCTATCGAGCCGTTCTTGGCGGCAACGGATGTCCTGGTCGTTCCCGCGATGGGGGAGCCCTTTGGAAGAACGCTGATCGAAGCGATGTTTCTTGGCACGCCGGTGGTTGCGACCAATCATGGCGGCAATCCGGAAGCCATCGAGAATGGGCGGACAGGATTTCTGGTCGCTCCGGAAGACACCAAAGCTTTCATGGAGCCGCTGTGGCGGTTGCTCTCGGACCCGCCACTGTGGGCACGCATCAGCCAGGCAGCCCGGAAGAAAGCCTGCTTTTCCTATGGCACGCAGCAACACGTCGAAAGGGTCATGGAAGTCTACGGGGAAGCGCTCAACGCCCGGGCAACGGCCAGGTTGGCGTGCGGTACGATAGGTGAGAAGTGATCCAAGAGGGTTCGACAATGCAGGCAGAGGATATCGACTTCCTAATTATCGGCGCTGCAAAATGCGCCACGACCTGGCTGCAGCAGTCGCTGCAGGCCGATCCGGCCGTCAGCATGCCGGACCCAGAGTTGCACTACTTCAGTCGCCACTACGACCGTGGTGACGACTGGTATTTCCGCCAGTTTGACAAAACTGGTCCTGGACAGTTGATCGGCGAAAAGTCGAACTCCTACCTGGATACGCCATCGGCACCGCAACGGGTTCACCGACTGCTCCCTCATGTCAGGCTGATCGTGCAGCTTCGCAATCCGGTCGAACGTGCATACTCGGACTACTGCATGCTCTTCCGCCGCGGCGAGGTGGACCGCGACATAGACTCTTACCTTGACGTGGGGAGGAGTTCGCCTGGGCGTTTTCTCGCCGGCGGCCTCTACTGCGCACAGTTGCAGGCGTATTTGGACCTTTATCCGAAGGATCGGCTCCTTGTTTTGTTTTTCGAGGAAACGGTCGCAAAGCCTGCTGAGCAGTTAAGCAGGGTTAGGGAGTTTTTAGGCCTCCCGGCGAGCGAAATTGCCCTGCCTGTGGCCAAGAAGGTGAAGGATCGCAGCGAAGCTATGGTTGGCCCGCAACTGCGCAAGATGATGAGGCCGTTGAAACCTCTGGTTCGCCCCTTCCGGAACAGTTCGCTCTTCGGAGCAGCACGGGGTGCCCTGGCCGGAAGGATTGCTTATCCGCCTTTCACCCCAAAGCTGCGATCCCAGCTCGTTGACTTTTATGCAGCCGATGTCGAGCAGCTTGGCACACTGGTGCGGCGGGACTTGTCCGGCTGGCTGGTCCAGACTGGCGGAAGTACCTCTTTGGATTAACTCGGAAAAGTTCCGCTTGCGGTTCTGATAGGTACTCCATGCACAAAAGCATGTGTTGCGTCAAAAGCGAGCAAAGCGCTCCATAGCAACCATAACATCGTAGCCTCTAGTCCGAACGATCGCAGGCCAACCTGTTCTTGAATGAACAAGGGATCGGCAGGCGTGGATCTATGTCTACGAGTTCAAACAGCCGCGTATCTTGACGCGCCCTCTTGGTGCGCGGCGGCTAAGCTTTGTCGAGGTCCTAGGATGAGCCAGTTAGATCAGCCGTTTGAGGCAGTCGGTCCACTCGGAGGCCAATCCCTTTTGATGGCCACTGCAATCGCTCTCGGCCGTCTTGTCAGCAAACCGCGCACAATTGTTCATGTCCTGTCGTACTTGCGTCGACGGGTAATCGCGCGCGCCAAGGCCGTTGGCAAGAATCTTCATCTCTATGTCTTTGATCTGGCGATGGCGGTCGCGGCCCTGTCGTTTGCTTCATTCATGCGACTGGGCCTTGACGGAGAAGCGACCAGTCCGGAAAGCTACCATTCGCTGCTTTTCGCCCTCCCCTGTTTCCTGCTTACATGCGCCGTGATCTTCCCGGTGACTTGCCTCTACACCCGCAACTGGCGATATGCATCCGTCGACGACATGCTCGGTATCCTTCGCGCGGTAATAGTCGCATCGCTCGCCTTCGTGTTTGTGATGTTTGTGGCAACACGGCTCGATTCGATCCCGCGCTCGGTGATGGTGATCGAGGTTCTATTGCTCGTGCCGCTGCTCATCTCGGTTCGAATCCGATCCAAGCTCCTTGAAGTAAGCCGCTTTGGCCCGGCCGCGAGCAGAGCAAAGAATGGACGCGACATGGTCCCTGTCCTGCTGATCGGTGCAGGCGATGCGGCTGATCTTTACATTCGCGCGCTGCAGCGGGACCCGGATGCACGCCATTGGCCAGTCGGCCTGCTCGAAAAAGGTGCGGCCACGGAGGGCTATTTTCTACGTGGCGTGCCGATCTTGGGCGACATCGCTGATTTCGACGCGGTGATTAGCGATCTGGAGGGCCGCGGTATCAAGCCCCGGCACGTGATCTTCACTGAACGAGTGCCTGGTCTTGTCGATCCGACGCTCGAAGCGCTGATCGACCGGGCCGAACGTCTGGGCATCGCTGTCTCTCGCCCTGCCCCCGTCCTGGAACTGCGCAATCCCAAACACGAGAGTCGCTTCGAATTGCGCCCGATCGAACTTACCGACCTGCTGGAAAGGCCGCAGGCGGTGCTTGATAAGGGTGCGTTGTCGCGCATGATCGAAAACAGTCGCATCGTTGTGACTGGCGCCGGCGGCTCGATCGGCGGCGAACTTACACAGCAGATTGCCGCGCTTGGTCCGGCTGAAGTGATCCTGATCGATAACAGCGAATACAATTTATACGCCATCGATCTGGAGTTGGCGGAGAAATTCCCGAATGTGCGCCGGAAGCCATATATCTGTGACGTGCGCGACCCTGTTCGCCTGGGCGAGATCTTCCAACGGCATGGCGTCGACCTGGTCTTCCATGCGGCGGCACTCAAACATGTGCCGATGGTCGAACTGAATCCCTGTGAGGGAGTTCTTACCAATGTCATCGGGACAATGAACGTCGCAGAGGCGGCGCGCCTTTGCGGTGCAAAGGCAATGGTCCAGATATCTACGGACAAGGTTGTGAACACGACCAACGTCATGGGCGCCACCAAGCGTCTGGCTGAACTCTATTGCCAGTCCCTGGACCTCGCTTTTGTCGCCAGCGACACCCCCGCCCGCTTCATGACCGTTCGTTTCGGCAATGTTCTGGGCTCAAGTGGATCGCTGATCCCGCTGTTCAAGCGCCAACTCGCCCACGGCGGCCCGCTGACTGTAACCGACATGGAGATGAAGCGCTTCTTCATGACGATAAGGGAGGCGGTCGAGCTCACCTTGCAGGCATCGGCCCATGGCCTGGAAAAGAGCCTGGGACAGGGCGAAATCTTCGTTCTCGACATGGGAGCGCCAATCAAGATCATCGACATGGCGCGCCGCATGATCAAGCTCGCGGGGTTTCGGCCGGATGAAGACATCAAGATCAAGATTGTGGGATGCCGGCCCGGAGAAAAGCTGTTCGAGGAACTTTTCGACGAAAGGGAAAGGCGTGTCGACGTCCCGATTTCCGGGGTCTTGGGTGCTGTGCCCAACCCGGTGCCGCTTGACACGCTTCGCAAGGCATTTTCGCAATTGCGCCGCCTGGCGAGAGCTGGCGACACTGGGGGCGTGCTGAGCCTTATTGCCGAGCTGCTTCCCAGTTACCGCAGAGAAGAAGCAAGGCCTGTGGTGGCGACGTCAGCGCCATTCGTGCCTCATGTGATAGTCGGTTCGCCCAAGGCAACCCCGCCTCCACGCGAGGCGGCCGCTTGATGCCGGTGGAGGCGCTGTGGTGCTAAAACATCTTGCCCCGGTTCTGTTTGTCGCGCTGTCGTGCGGTACTGCACTGGCTGGCGGACCTCAACCGACCGTGGTCGAGGCACGAGGCGCGATCGAGCGCGCGGGCGCCTACTTCCGCGATCACCTCGGTGTGGCAGGAACCTATGTATGGAAATATTCGCTTGATGGCCAAAAGAGGGTGGGCGAAGGCGGGGCCGTGCCCGCAAGCATCGGCTGGGTGCAGCCGCCCGGCACACCGGCAGTCGGAGCTGCCTTCCTGCGCATTTTCGAGGTTACCGGCGACAAGCAATGGCTTCAGTCTGCCCAGCTTGTGGCAACGGCCCTGGTGAATACGCAGCTGGAGTCCGGCGGATGGTTTTACAAGATCGAGACCGACCCGCAAAAGGCGGCGACATGGTGCTACCGCGCACTGAAGGTGAGCGGGAAGTCTTGTCACGATATCAAGGACAATCCGCATCGCAACGAGACCGTACTCGACGACAACAACACACAGAGCGTGCTCAATTTCCTGATGTGGTTCGACCAGGCGAGCGGCGGTTCGGATCCGGACGTCCGTACCTGCATCGACAAGGCGCTCCATCGACTGATGAAAGTGCAGTACCCGAATGGGGCCTTTCCAGTCTTCTTCACAGGATCCGCGCCTGGTGCGGACGTAGAGACAGCAGCCAAGGCGAGTATCCCCGCCAGTTGGTCGCACGAGTGGCAGAAGCCTGATCGCCCGCCCTACTTCATCGTCAACGACAATCTCCCCCGCGATATGGGTCGTCTCTTTCTCAACGCCTACCGCACATATCATGATCCCGCATATCTCAAGGCGGCGGAGAAGGTCGGTGATTTTCTCCTTGCAGCCCAGTTGCCCGCGCCACAACAGGGTTGGGCTCAGGAGTACGATCGTTCCATGCAGCCGGTTTGGGGCCGCAAGTTCGAGCCGCCAGGCGTCGTCTCGCGCGAAACCGCCGGCAATATCGATTACCTGATCGAGTTGAACGAACAAGACAAGGATGCGCGATTGCTTGACGCGGCGGTGTCCGCGGCCATTTGGCTGAAAGCGGCGCGCCTGCCCGACGGCAGATGGGCACGTTTCTACGAACTCAACACCAATCGGCCGCTTTACATTGATGATGGTGGCCAGGTGACCTTCGATTACAAGAACCTCTGGCAACATTACGGCATGAAAACTGGTGCCGAGATCGAGCCGGTGTTCGCCCGGCTGGAGCTTGCCAAGCACGGCTCGACAGTTTCCCATCAGCAGCTGTGGATCAGTGCCGCGGATGAGTTGAGCGCTGACGAACTGAGTTCGAAGGTGCGTCAACTCATCGATAGCCAGGATGACCAGGGACGCTGGGTTGAGGATCGGTTTATCCAAGGAGAAGACTTTGTCGACGGCGTGTTCGCTCTCGCTCGTTTTATCTCCCCGGAAGCATCGGAATTGGCAAAGTAGTTCCGCACGTCGCTATCTTGCTACAGGAAGATCCTGACCGGGTTTCTGGAGGCGCCGATTGGCCTTGGGAAGCCGGCAGGCTCAGCTGATGTGCCCTAGACCGGTCCGCGTTGTAGCGACCGCAAACGCCTTCGCTCGGAGCGAGCACCACGAAGGAAGCGTGCGACCGTTCTTGGAACCGGACCCTCGCGCAAGATCGCAACACTGGGCGCTATCCCCAGCATGAGAGGCACAACAAAGAAACGACTGTAGAGATGCGGCAGCGCATTGGCCAACGCAGCGAAGAGGAGAACCGTCGCCAGCGTGCAAATGGCGGACACTCGTCCTTCGCGAAGCCGGGCAGCAAGCATGCCGATGACTATGCCGGCTACCAGCAGGAGCAGAAAGCCTATCAACCCAGGCAGCCCTGCCTCGACCCATATCAGAAGATAAACGTTGTGGACCGGAGCATGCAGCTCGCTGAAATGTCGATACTGGTCCGCACCGATGCCAAGCAGCGAACTGCTGTCCGCCTTGCCGATGGCCTCGTGGATAAGCCGCATGCGGTCGGCGAACGTACCAGCCTCATCGATGTCGCCATTCTGCAACGCGTTCAGCACACGGCGCTGGAAGATGGGCGGCAGGAAGTCGCGGCCCCATGTAACGATGATAAAGAACGTGGCGAGCGACGACACAGTCAACAAGATGATACGGCGCCACGAGCCCGTCATGACAACGAAGATGGTGAGCGCGAAGACAAGGCCAATCAGGCCGGTATTGGAACCCGTCAGAACAATGCCGTACGCCAAGAGCGGCACTCCGATCCAGGCCCAGCGGGGCCGCGCACACCCCGATGCGACCAGCCACAACAACAGCGGAACCGCGAGTGCAATCAGCGTCGCGCACTCGTTTTCACGTTCGACCCAGCCGATAAAGCGGCCATTGCCGCTGGTCAGGTTTGAGCCTTGTTGCCTGAGGATGTCGATGACCAGTATGCCATGCAGGCACATCAAGCCGATCGAGCAGATAAGCGCCTTTATGAGGAGAACTGTTTCACTCCAGGGCCTCGACGCCAGCATGAAGGCCAGGAGAAAGTAGGCATACAGATATTGTGCAGAAATGATGAACCCTCTTTGCGGATCCCCATTAATCAGGCTGCTGAGCAGCAGCATGCCACACAGAAGCGCCACGCCGGCGTTCCACAGAAACGTCCCGGCTCCCAAGGGGGCCGGCGAAAAGGATTTCCCCAGGACCATCGCCAAAACGGCCGCTAGAGCAAAGGCATCACTGGCGGTGAAGTAGAATGTGTCGACGCGAAGGATGTTGCAGGGCGTGAGGAAAACAGAGGCCGCAGCCAACCAGAGCCCGATCTTTTCGGTCGCCCTTGGCAACGACGCTGCAGCCGGCCTGCGGTCGGGCTTTGCCCAATACCCGCGAGGGACCCCGGCGTGATTCATCCCCACTCCTGAAATCTACTTGAGTTCTTTTCACCGCCATCATGGACATGCAGTTCGGTGCATCTGCCAAGATAGGCCCCCGGCCACTTACGCTATCCTTTCGGATAATTGCCGTTGCTGCGACTAAGCCTCTTGAGCGGGCTGGCGTCTGTGCAACCGTGCTAAAAACTTGTCGCTTGGGTTGGGTCTCGAACTCGGCTTGAAGACCTATGAGAACGACAAACAAACCTCAGGGGCGCGATCGGTGAGCTTGGTAGACGAAAACAGCGTATGGAATCGGCTGGGACCATTCCTTCAAGAGCCGCTCGAGCCGGTGGAGGAGCGGACTTTCGGCGCGCGCGAACTTTACAGTCTTTTCCGTAGACGCCTCCTCTTGATCGTTGCGATCGTCATTGTTGGCACCGCATTGGCATTCATCGCCTCCGTGGAGCTTCCCAAGACATATACGGCTCGTTCCATGATCGTTGTCGAAACCGACGATCCTAATCCTCTCGACACCACCCAGGCGCAGCCGAACCAGCAGCCTGACAAGTCGCGGATGGACACCGAGGCGGATTTGATCACCTCTCGCGTGTTTGCCAGCCTGGTCGTCGACAGGCTCGACCTCATCAAGGATCCGGACTTCAACACCTACCTGCCGCCAGCAGCCGTGGGCGGAACTTCAATCCTCTCGATACCGCAAAAGATTTTGGCGCTGGTTGTCGGCGCCAACGCACAGGATGCGTCTCTGCCGCCCACGAATGTTCAACAGGATCGAGCGATATCGTCGTATCTGGCAAGCCTGTCAGTCGATCGCTCCGGCGAAAGCGCGGCGATGACGATCTCGTTCTTCAACGACGACGCAGCAACCGCGGCCGGGATAGCCAATGCAACGGCCAGACTGTTCGTGGAATGGTCTCGTGACAACAAGCGGCAGGACATCAAGGACGCCGTCGGCTTTTTGAGACAGCAGTCGACCGAGCTTGCGTCGCGGATTGCGGCGATAGAAGGCGAGATCGCCAAATATGCGAGAGAACACGGCGTATCCAGCGATCCGCGCGATGATCTGCTGCGCGCCTCGATCCAGCAGGCCAACGAACAACTCAGCACCGCTAGAGGTGAATACACGCAAGCGCAGGCGCGCCTCGCCCAGGTCAAGCTGGCGGCCAAGACCGGCGACGCGGGCGCCGACGTCGATCCTCTCCTCTCATCGGACTTCCTGACCTCCCTGCGCAACGACGAAGCGACGGCGATGAGGGATCGCGCGCAATTGGCCGGCAACTACGGTCGAAATCATCCTCTGGTCCAAGAGGCCGATGCAAAAGTAGCTGCCGTCCGTGCGATGATTTCTCAAGAGATGCTGCGAACGATTGCAATTCTGGAAAATGACGTACGCGTCGACGAGGGCCGGGTGGACCAACTCACCAGGACCTTGCAGGCTTCCAACGAGGAACTGCGGCAACGGAGCCTGGCGGAAGCCAAGCTGCGTGAACTGAACAACAATCTGACGACCGAGCAGAAGCTCTACGACCTCGTGTCCGGCAAACTTGGCAGCCTCGACCCGTTTTCGGACGCGGTCGAGCCCGGCGTGCGAACCGTCTCCATGGCTGAGATCCCGACCAGCCCTTCCTTTCCCAAGCTTCGTTTGATGGTTGCGGGCGGTTTCGCCACATCACTTGTGCTGGCGTTGATTCTGGTGCTGACACTTGAAAGCATGGATGTTCGGATACGAGATTTGCGACGGGCATCGAAGCTGATCCGCGCGCCCCTGCTAGCGTCGATCCCGCGATTGCCCCGGAAGTTCCTGCGTCCCGCCCTGCCCCCTCTCGAAACCCTGTTGTCAAAACCACGGTCGGCTTTTTCCGACGCTTTCCGATCGCTTTACAGTGCCTGCACCAGGATGAACGGCGGGCGGGTCAAACATGTTGTTCTGGTCACTTCCGGCCTGCCCCAGGAAGGCAAGACAACGACAGCGATGGGCCTTGCCATGGCCGCTGGAATGGATGGCGCCTTGACTGCGCTGATCGATCTGGATTTGCGAACCCGCCACCTCCACACCTCCATGGGGCTCGGCTCCGCCAGCAAGACACTCGATGACTATTTGCGTGGAGATTGCGGTCTGGCGGAAATCGTCCAAACCCTGCCTGAAATTCCGCAGCTCGATGTGATGGCGCCGCGTACCGACGACCAGACCTCGCCGGAATTCCTCAACTCCAGCCAGCTTGCCAAATTACTGGAAGCGTTCCGGCTGGAGTACGACGTGGTGATCATCGACGCACCGCCTATGCTCGTTCTGGAGGACGCAGTCAGGATTGCTGCCTCTGTGGACACTGTCGTGGTCGTGGCCGCGTGCGACAGCACAACGCAAGAGGCTCTCTCCCAGGTCGTCGAGCGTCTGCGGTTCACCGGCGGCCCATCGATCGGCTGGGTGTTCAACCGGGTGGACCCTTTCCAACAGGCTCATGGTGCGTTCCGGAAAGCCTATCTGAGACGGCAGCAGATCCGGCGCTATTTCCCCGTTTGACTGTCGTGAAGGCCCGACCGGCTATAGTCCCATCGCCTCGAGCAGGGTATGGTTTACCTTGTGAACGTCGAAGCGTTCTTCCGCGAGCTTTCTTGAGTTGGCGCCCATTTTCACGGCGAGCTCCTCATCTTCAAGAAAGGCGCGCTGCGCCGAGGCCAGAGCATCTACATCTCGCGGATTGACCTGGAAACCGTTCTCCCCGTCGATGACGGTTTCTTGGCAGCCAGGTGCGTTGGTCGTAATTATCGGCCGCCCTGTCGACAAGGCCTCCAGCGCGCTGCGAGGAATGCCCTCGCGATAGTAGGAAGGCAGTACAAACACCGTCGATGCGGTCAGATAGGGGCTGACATCGTGCGTTTCGCCGAGATACTCCACGGCTCCTTCCCTGGTCCACTGGTCCATTTCGGCTTTCGAGATGGAGAGAGGACTGGGATCGAATGGCCCGAGAATCTGGAACCGCGCGGCACGGTGCTTGGTCTTCAGGATGCGAGCGGCGGCGGCAAACTCGGCAATCCCCTTTTCACGAAGCAAGCGGGCAATCAGAAGGAAGACGGGCGGCCCCGGCGGTGGACGGCTGGCGGCAAACAGCGTCAGATCGACCCCGGAACCTGCAACCTTGATCACCGGCGTTTTCGCAGAAACCATCCTATGGAGTCGGATGTCGGAAGCGTCGGCTTCGTTGTAGGCGAAAACAGCTTCGCAACCGATCAAGGCCGAGCGGTAGAGAGCAATGCTCAACCGGCGCAGAACAGTTGCGCGCAATCCGGTGACGCTGCCGCTGAATATGAAGCCGAACCCTGTAAAGAGTGCAAACCGCCGAGGTACTCCTGCGAGCCGGGCCGCCAGTCCACCATAGATGATAGGCTTCATCGTGTACGGCAGGACGATGTCCGGAGCCAGGCGGCGCATTAGCCTGTAAAGCGCCTTGAGCGTTTGCAGATCTGCCAGCGGATTGGTGCCTGTCCTGGCCATTGGAATCTGTTGGAAGCTCACGCCAATAGCACCCAGCCTGGCGATGGCTTGTTCGTCATTATCGGGGGCGAGTGTGATGACCTCGTGCCCGGCGGCGACCATGGCTTTCAACAATTCGAGGCGAAAATTGACGAGCGAACGCGTCAGACTGGCGATGACGACGATCCGCTTGCGGCGCATCGCACCATCCCCGGCAGCAGGAAAATGATCTCTTCCATTCGCATGCGTAACAACCACCAGTCGCTCCTATCGGACCGAGATATGGCGACGACGGCCCAGAGCCGTTCCGTAGAGTTCCAGGTGCCTATCGACGTAAAGCGACAGCGAGAAGTTCTCCATGACCCGGCGACGCGCCTGTTGGCCCAGAGCGCGGCGCTCGGCCGGCTCAAGGCGGACAAGGCTGATCAGCCCGGCGGCCAGTGCATCACTATCCCCCGGTGGGACGACCACTCCGCTGTCACCGACCAGCCAGCCGGAGTCGCCGACTGCCGTGACCACCGCCGGTACGCCACTTGCCATCGCCTCGCCGACGGCAAGGGAAAAGGCCTCGCCCCAGGCTGAACAAAGCGCGTAGACATCGAAGCCCGGCATGAGGTCGGCAACGTCACTGCGGATGCCCGGCGTTGTAATCCGGTCGTCTATGCCGAGCTCGCGGGCAGCAACCCGCACCGGGCCGTCGACATGCCCCTCCCCGATAAACACGCCCTGAACATCGTACCCCTGCGCCAGGACACGGCTGATGGCCCGGACCAGGCTGATCTGGTCCTTCATGGGATGAAACCGGGCCACGTGGCCGATGATCAGCCGTTCGGCCGGCAAGCCAAACAGGCGGCGCAATTTCGAACCGGCATCGGCCGAGGGAGAGAATTGATCACAGTCCGTGCCATTCGGGATGACCACCCTCCGACGCGGATCAAAGCCCAGACGCTCGTGATCGTCGGCGGCCACGCGTGAGCAATATGAAATCGCGCTGGCGCGACCCGACAGACGGGCAGAGAGCCGGATCAGATGGCGCGTTAACGGCTTCTCGTCGGCGAGATCGCGAACTGTGTGATGGATGCTCCAGATTACCGGCGAGAAATTGAGCCCCAGCACCGAGCCGAGCGTTGCCGCGAGGTTGCCGTGATACATCCATCCATGAAGAAGATCAGGGGCGGCCCTGCTTACTGATCGCGTCAGCCGAACGACATCGCGCGGCCGCGGTCGTTCCGTCATGCTGAGCGACACGAGCCCCGATTTTGTATGCTCCACCTGTGCGGCCAACGGCCCGGGTGAAAGCAGCGATAGAACCGAAGACGAGAAGCGGTTTTGGTCGACCCGGCCAAGAAAGCGGGCGAGCATGACCTGGGCGCCGCCAACGTCGAGACTGGTGATTGTGTGTAGAACACTTGTGTGCACGCAAAGCTTCCCAGCTGCCTGCGGCGCTCCGTCACGAGGAAGCGTTCAATCGGCCGACAGTATCCAGCCGCACCATACGTTGGTTGCGGCCGACATCCAGTTAGCCAAATTGGGTGGGCACGAGACCGAAGGTTATCACTGCTCCACCAAAGGTATGACTCATGGTCCTCGCGCAGGTGTCGCTAGGGTCTTCACAGGAAATTACTGTGGTGGGCTTCCATGGCGTCTTGTTGCAATGCGGCGCGGAGCGGGCGATCGATAGGCGCCTGGGTCGGTATCCTTGTGAAGGCGTTAGGGCCTGCAGGGATTGCGGTTACCGCGATTGCAACGATCCTGGCTTGCCATAGTGCTGCCTGGGCCGCGGCGAACGATGACTACAAGCTCTCGGTCGGCGATGTGGTGTCGTTCGACTTCATCGACGATTCGCTTCCTGCCGAACAGCTGACGGTAGCCAGTGATGGCGCAGTCAACATTCCGCTGATCGGCAGCTTCGAGGTTGGCGGCCTGACGATCCCCGACGCCTTGAACCATATCCGTAAGGCGTTCATCGATCGCGAGTTCTTCAATGACCCGCATATAGCCTTGGCGGTGGTCAGCTTCCGTCCAATTTTCGTCCTTGGGGACGTCAAGGCGCCGGGCTCGTTTCCATATCAACCAGCACTGACTGTGGAGCAGGCAGTGGCGCTTGCCGGCGGCCAATCGACTGGCGGAGCCACTGCCGAGGACCGCGTCGTGACGCGCGCCCGGTTGCGCGGAACGCTTGACGAAAGCGTGGTCCAGATTGCCAAGGAAGCAATCGCCGCTGCGCGCATCAAGGCCCAGTTGGCAAACAACGACAAGATTTCGGAACTGGATATGCCCGCCAAGGTCAAGGGCCTCATGAACGCCAATCTGATCGCAACGCTGCTCCCGACGGAACAGCGCATCCTTGAGACAGATCAACACGCGCTGACCACACGTCGCAAGCAGCTCTCGGCGGGGATCGACGAAGTGAATGTCGCCCTCGCCAATATTCAACAGCTTTCGGAGATACAGAAGACGGTGATCGCTTCGTCGCAAGCCGATCTCGAGCGCATCAGGGCCCTCAACAAAAAAGGTCTGGTCACGCTTACAGACCTCTCGAACGCCGAGCGCGAGGCGACCACGCAGCAATCGCATCTGCTTGAAATCTACAATCAGGCGTCGACAGTGCGCCGAGAATTGAGCCAGTTGCAGCGCGACCTTGATGACGCCACTCAGACCTGGACGCACACCGCGCTGACTGACCTCCAAGCCCACAACTCTGAAATCGAACGCCTGATCGCAGTCCGCGAGTCGACCGAGGAGCAGATCCTGCTGCTGAGCTCACTGGCTGCGGAGCAGACACGGACCAACAACACCATCGCGTTCACTTACCAGATCCGCCGCAAGCTAAACGGCCAGGTCGCCACCAAAGTGGCGACCCTCGACGATGCGGTTGTGGCCGGCGATACGATCTTGGTGTCGATAAACCGCCTGGACAATGCCCTGGATCTGGCAAGCCGTCTGGACGCTCCTTTGGCGGCTCCCCCTTCCGTCCAGGTCGGACCGTCGCAATGATCGGCCTCAGCAACCCGATCGCTCGCACCAGCGAGTGGACTGCTCGAGTGCCGATCGGCCGGGCGATGCCCAGCAGGATCGCATCGGTAGTGCTTTTGGTTCTCAGCCTGCCGCTATGGATCGTGGCTGCCGCGGTTGTCTGGCTGAGTGTGGGCCGTCCGCTATTCTTCCGGCAGACTCGCAGCGGGCTGGGAACTCGTCCCTTTGTCATCTGCAAGTTTCGAACGATGCACGAGAGGCGAGATGCAGATGGCGCGCTGCTCCCTGACACTTTGCGTGAGACATCTGCCACTCGGTTGATGCGCGCCATCCGTATCGATGAACTGCCTCAACTTCTCTCCATAGCCACAGGCGATATGGCGTTCATAGGACCGCGCCCGTTGCTTCCGGCCACCGTCGCCGAGTTCGGCGAGCTGGGGCGCATTCGCAGTACGGTCCGGCCCGGCCTGTCCGGCTGGGCACAGGTGAACGGCAACACTCGCCTCACCAACAATGAAAAGCTGGCGCTTGACCTCTGGTATGTGCGCAACCGCAGCCTGTGGCTTGATCTGCAGATACTGGTTCTGACCGTCATGGTGGCACTGTTGGGCGAACATGTTGACCGCCGCCATGTCGATCACGCTCTGAAGGCGATGCCCGCCGGGACGGTTCGGTCATGAGCCCAGCCCTTGGTCGAATCCTGGTGATCGCGCCGCATCCTGACGATGAGGTCCTGGGGTGTGGCGGCACGATAGCCCGGATCGCTGCCGAAGGCGGGGAAGCCCATGTTGCAGTGGTTACACGAGGCTGCCCACCTGCCTTCACGGAAGAGATGACGCAACGGGTTCGCTGTGAGGCAAAAACGGCCCATGCCTGTTTGGGCGTGCGACAGACGCATTGGCTTGATCTGCCTGCGGCGCAGATCGCCCAGACACCACACTCGACCGTCAACGCGGCGTTGCAGGCTCTGCTGCAGGAGGTCAAGCCGGACACGCTGCTGATCCCCTTCGTCGGCGATGTGCATATGGATCACCAACTGATCTTCCTGTCGTCGCTGGTCGCGGCTCGTCCCACCCAGGCTCACTACCCACGGACGATCATGGCCTACGAGACGGTGTCGGAAACGAACTGGAATGCACCCTATGTCACGCCGACCTTCGTGCCGAATGTGTTCATAGACATCGAATCGACACTCGACCGCAAACTCGAAGCTGCGTCGATGTTCGGTTCGCAGATGAAGAATTTCCCGCACGAGCGTTCGATCGAAACATTACGGGCGCTGGCGATTGTCAGGGGCACCGCTGTCCATCTGAGGGCGGCCGAGGCCTTTGTCCTTCTGAGAAATGTCATGTGAATTCTAGGAGTGCTCCAAGATGAAACGCTGGCCGATTTACGATGAAGAACAGATAGCCGACGTTGTGGATGTTCTGCGGTCTGGCCGGGTGAACGCCTGGACCGGCGACCATGTGAAGACATTCGAACGAGCCTACGCGCGCAGCCTCGGCCGACGCCATGCGGTGGCGCTGGCCAATGGTTCCCTCGCGCTCGATCTTGCAATGAAGATCCTCCATATCGGCGCCGGCGACGAGGTCATCGTAACGCCCCGCAGTTTCGTCGCATCAGCCGCTTGCGTCATGTTCGCCGGCGCAACACCTGTCTTCGCGGATGTCGACCCGACATCGGGCAATCTTTCCGCTGAAACGATCGCGCCGAAGATAACAGCGCGAACAAGGGCGGTCATTGTCGTCCATATCGCCGGATGGCCGTGCGACATGGCGCCGATCATGGAGCTTGCAAAGCGCACTGGCATCAAGGTCATCGAGGATTGCGCTCAGGCGCATGGAGCCGAATACAACGGACGACCGATCGGCTCCTTCGGTGATATCGCGGCGTTTTCGTTCTGCCAGGACAAGATCATCACGACCGGCGGCGAGGGCGGACTTGTCGCCATGGACGACAGGAAATTGTGGCTCGCCGCATGGAGCCTGAAGGACCACGGCAAGAACTACAATGTGGTCTTTGCCCCTCATCGGCCGACCGGGTTCCGCTGGTTGCACGACAGCGTCGGCACGAACTGGCGCATGACGTCCATCCAGGCCGTGCTTGGTTTGCGGCAGCTCGAACGTCTGCCAGACTGGGTTCGCCAACGCGAGCGCAACGCCAACATCTGGATAAGGACGCTTGCCGATTTGCCGATGCTACACACGCCCCGGCTCGATCCGGCTCACAGGCATGCCTGGTACCGATGCTATTTCTATATCAAGCCGGAGATGTTGTCTTCGGGATGGTCGCGGGACGAGCTGATTGCGGCCGTCAATGCGGCCGGCGTTCCATGCTTCTCGGGTAGCTGCTCCGAGATTTATCTGGAGCATGCCTTCGCGGATGCCGGCGTAGCGCCGCCCGAACGACTGCCAGTCGCGCGGCAGATGGGTGAAACGAGCATCGCGTTCCTGGTCGACCCGTCCTGGACGATCGAGGAGACTACGGCGGCAGCGTCGACGACGCGCTCCATCCTTGTTGCGGCTTCGCGCCAGCTCGAGGCGGCTTGATGAACGAGCTTGCGATCCGGAAAGATGGAGACATTCCAGCGTCTTCTTTTGGAGAGCTGAAATTGGTGCCGCCTTCAGCACTACAGAACCTTACCCTCCCTCAAGCAGAAAGGACGCTGCTCGGGTTCGAATTGCCGACTGTGGCCCGACTCTATCAGCAGATGATCCTCATCCGGCTCGTCGAGGAGCGCCTGCTCGAGCTTTTTTCCCAAGGTCTCCTGTTCGGCACGACGCACACATCCATTGGACAGGAAGCCAATGCGGTGGGGGTGATCAACGCTCTTGACCGGGATCGCGACATTGTCTGGAGCAACCACCGCTGCCACGGTCATTTCATTGCCTACTCGGGTGAAGTCGAAGGCCTGATCGCCGAGATCATGGGGCGTGTAACCGGTATTTGCGGAGGACGCGGCGGCAGTCAGCATCTGTGTTTCCGCAACTTCCACTCGAATGGGATCCAGGGAGGCATAGCACCCGTGGCGGTTGGCTGCGCGCTGGCACGAAAGGATGAAGGCGCCGTGGCAGTGGTTTTCCTTGGCGACGGCACGATGGGAGAGGGAGCCGTTTACGAGAGCTTGAACCTCGCGTCGGTTTTCGGTGCCCCCGTGCTTTTTGTGGTCGAGGACAACGAAATCGCCCAAACCACCCCAAAGAATCTCACCGTTTCCGGGTCGATCATCGCCAGAGCTGAACCTTTCGGCATCCGCACGTTCGCTTATGACGGCAATGATCCAGTCGAAATATGTGAGCTTGCCCAAGAGGCTGTGGGCTATGTCCGCGCCGAGGGCCGCCCGTGCTGGCTCTATTTGCGGACCGAACGGATTGGTCCCCACAGCAAGGGAGATGACACCCGGCCGGCCTTGCGGCTTGAGCAGGCTCGAGCCCGGGATCCGATCCCCCCGATGCGCCAGCGCGTCGCGGATTTCAAGGAGATCGACGCCTTTTGTCGATCTACCGTGGACCGCGCAGTCGAATCGGCAGCTGCGGCTGCCATGGCGAGAGGCTGACCCATGCGCGTCGTCGAATCGATCAATCGCGCGCTACACGATCTTATGGAAGCCGATCTCCGGCTGGTGGTCATGGGTGAGGACGTCCTCGATCCCTATGGCGGTGCCTTCAAAGTCACCAAGGGCCTGTCCACGGCCTATCAGGATCGTGTCTGGACCACACCGATCAGCGAGGGCGGCATTGTAGGCATGGCGACGGGCATGGCCCTCAAGGGCAGGCCTGTTATCGTCGAACTCATGTTCGGAGATTTCATCGCCCTTGCTGCCGACCAGATCATCAACCACGCAGCCAAGTTTCGCTGGATGTACAACGATCAGGTTGAGGTGCCCGTCATTATTCGCGCGCCCATGGGTGGACGGCGCGGCTACGGGCCGACGCACTCGCAAAGTCTGGAAAAGCATTTTTGCGGCGTGCCAGGCCTCACGGTGTCTGCAACGCACGAGTATGCGGATCCGGGTGCGCTTCTGCATCGGGCCCTCGCGTCTCGGTCCCCTCACCTGATTATCGAAAACAAGGTCATGTATTCGAGGCCTGTTTTCGGCGCAGCCGCCCTTCCACGCCCGCCGGATGCGGACATCGTGATCCTGACATATGGGGGTTGCGTCGAGCACGCGGTTGCCGCCGCAAAAAAGCTCGTCGAAGAGGAGGAAATTGCGACCACCGTGGTGGCCGTTGAACAGCTGTCGCCCTTTCCTTGCGAGGATGTCCTAAGCCAGGTCGGCCGCTGCAGCCGCGTTGTCGCCGTGGAGGAAGGCTCTCCCGGCTGGGGCTTCGCGTCCGAATGCGCTCGCGCTCTGATCGGTCGGGTCAGGCACTTCAGCGCATTGGCCGGACCGGACCACCCCATTCCCTCGAGCCGCGAATGGGAGGATGATCTGCTGCCAGGCGTGGACGCCATCCAGGCGGCCTGCATCGATCTGTTCAAGAAGGGCTAAGCTTTCATGAGTGTGCTTGTCGAAGCCCCGCGGGTTAACGCCAACGAGGACAATCTTCAGTTGATCGAGATCAGGGTCGTGCAGGGTGAGAGCGTAGAGCAAGGAGCTATTCTCTTTGTCGTTGAGACCACGAAGGCTGCCGTCGAGGTTGAGGCCCCCCAGGCAGGGGTTATCGGCCGGCTCGACGTCAACGTCGGCGATTTCGTCGCTGTCGGCTCAACACTGTGCGAAATCGTCAACGAAAATGCGGACGCCGCATCCGGAATGGCCAGCCCGGCCGACATCGCGGTCAACGAGATCGCGATTACGGCCAAGGCCCGCAAGGCCGCGTCCGAACTCGGCGTCGACCTGGCGGATGTCAGTCCCTCCAACGGCCGCATCGGCGAAGCCGAGGTGCGCGCGGCGGCCAGCCGCCGATCCGGGGCCATAGCCGCAGGATCGGACGGAGCGCAGTCCGTCGTCCCATCCGCGTCCATGCGGCGGGCTGTTATCATCGGCGGCGGCGGCCACGCCGCCTGTTTGATCGATGCTCTCGATGGGTCCGGATACGACATCCTCGGTTGTACCGATCAGGCTCTGCCCGTTGGCCACCAGGTCTGCGGTGGCATTTCGGTGATCGGTACGGAAGAGAGCCTGGAGCGTCTGCTTGCCGAAGGCACGCGCTACGCCTTCATCGGCATCGGGGGAGCCCAGTCAAGTGAGGCGAGGCGGGCAATGTTTGAACGCGCCTCGGCCATGGGCTTCGTTCTGCCGCCTGTGATCCACCCATCCGCGATCGTCTCCAGGGCGACCAGTATCGGACATGGCTGCCATATTCTGGCCGGCGCCAGCATCGGTCCGCGCTGTACGATCGGCAACAACGTCATCGTCAATCAGGGGAGTATCGTCTGCCACGACAGCATTGTGCAGGACAATGCACACCTGACTCCCGGCGCCATCCTCGCCGGCGCGGTGAGCGTCGGAGCCATGACTGTCGTGGGAATGGGCGCTACGGTGCTGCTGGGCGTCCAGATCGGCTCCGGCTGCCTGATCCACAATGGCGCGCACATCAGCGCAAATGTCGGAGACAATACCATCGTTGACGCTCAGGGCCGCCGACATCTCCGCTAGATCCCATTGAGGCATCAGGTGCCTTGTCGCAGAGCTCTTGCGAGCAACGGCACGAGTGTCATGGAACCCGGAATGCTAAGGTGATGGCTGTCAAAGTACAGCGGTTTCCCATCCATCATGGCAACGCACCGATTGTGCGGACAAAGTGCCTGTGTCGGATATATGCGAATGAGGCCGACATGCCGGCCGAGTCTGTTCAAGATGCCAAATGCGATCTGCTGTCGTTCCCGATAGAGGCCCTCGGGCATATTGAAGCTGGACAGGTCATGGCCCTGCGCAACGAGCCGGGCAGCCGTAGAGGGGACGTCATAACCCACCTCCGGGACAGGATAGACGATGACCACCTTTTTCCCGGCCTGCAGCAGCCGACCCACGGTTCTCCTTAGAGATGTTTCGAACGCGTGGCGCGCCTCGGTGGAGAATCGGTCGAATTGAACGCCATCCCGATCCTGCAACTGCGGCAGATTGCCGTTTCGTTCTGCTGGTCCAAGTTCGATCGCGCGCCCCTCGAGGTAGAGAGACCATCTGGCAGCGATTATGACCGTCTTCAGCTCGGGACGGCTGAGTGCGTACCTAAGCCGCAGATCGTTTCCTCGGATGCAATCTCGGTCCGTTCCGACGCCTAGGAGAGGAGGACAGCGGGGGGTCGCGCCATAGACCGTGCTTGCGCCGTGTGCGGCCAGGTCGGACATCGCACCGAACATCGCCCCCGCGTGAGAATCTCCCCATAGAAAGATCCGGGCATTTGCGGATGAGCCTATCGTACAGGGGGAATTTGCAGCGAGCTGAAGCGACACATTCGCGCATTCATCCGCTTCAGGGTTGGCGGACAAAGCGTAGCTGGACAACACATTCACATCTTTGGAAAAGCGCGTCGGCCAGCCGTTATCAAAGTAGATGACTGCGCCGGTGATCGCCACGGCGACGATGGCCAAAGCACCCCCAGCCAGGACTGGTAGCCGGCGGGCTGCCCGCGCCGGGAGTTCGATGTATCGCCAGGATATGAGCGCCATCATGAACGAGACAGCCACCAGAGCGGCTGACTGAAGAGAACTGAGCTCATTGATTGCCAGATAACCAACCAGGACAATCAGGGGCCAATGCCAAAGATACAGGGAATAGCTTATCAGCCCCACACCGACGAATGGCTTCGTTGAAATCAGCCGTGTGAGCGAGCAACTCGCGTCACTGCCTCCGTGAATGACAAGGGCAGCGCCAACACATGGAAGGAGTGCCGCGACGCCGGGGAATGAAGTCACATCGGAATAGCTCAGCGCGGCAATCGTGATCAGCAGCAATCCGGCCGCGGTCGCCATTTCGCACTGCCAACGCTTGGTGAGGCGTGGGAAGACTCCAAGTGCCAGAAGGCTGCCCGACAGCAGCTCCCACGCCCTGAACGGAGTGAGGTAAAAGGCAGCAGCGGCGTCGTACTGCATCACCGCTACAGTTGCGAGAAACGAAATTCCTGCAGCGCTCGCCAGGAGAAAGCGGACATTGCGAAGGCCCAACCACCAAATGGACGCCAGAAACAGAGGAAACAGGATGTAGAACTGCTCCTCCACCGCCAGTGACCAGGTGTGGATGAGTGGCTGGTCGTAGGTTTCCCCGTCAAAATAGCCCGTCTTCAGCCAAAACCCGATGTTGGACGAGAAGAGAGCCGTCGCGACGGAGTTGCGACCGAAGCGTCTGAAGTCGTCGGGCAAGAAGATGAAGGCGCATGCGAGCGTACAGACTGCCAGCATGACGAACAACGCGGGAAAAATGCGGCGTATACGCCGCTCATAGAAGTGCCAGACCGAGAACTCGCCCGCTTGCAGATCCCTGGCGATCATTTGGGCGATCAGATAGCCGGAGATGACAAAGAAAATGTCGACACCGACATACCCGCCGCTGAACATGGTGAAACCGGCGTGGAACAGCACAACCGAAACGACGGCGATGGCGCGCAAACCATCGATGTCGGGTCGATAGGTTGGTGTCGCCAATGCTGTATGGTGCGGTGCTGGGCGCGAGGGTTTTCGACAGTCCAACATCACGCCTGCAGCGAGGCTGCGCGGATGAGCCTGAGAGTGTGACATACCGATCCTGTATAACGGCACTCTTGCGCCGATGTGCGCCCGCCATAAGGGGTAGCCTGCGGCTTAAATCGTACTAGGTTTGCAGTCTAAATTGCGCCTGGAACAGCAGGATGCGAGCAGATCGAAGAATTTCCCCCGCGCGCAACTGTTCGAGGCAATCAGGGTGCCTGGGTTGCGGTTCGGCTCTCTCCAGCAACGAGGATGACGCCTGCGTCGGCGTCGGGTGCCGCAGGCCGCTATTTGATCATCCGGTGAAGGTTTCTGTGGCAGCCCACTACTTTTGGGCAGGGGTGTCCTTCGAATTCCCAAGCAGTGCGAAACCTGGATTGATGTAGGGTGTAGCGGTCTGCGGGGTCCAATTTGAGGCTCAAATGGCTGTTGTGCATCCCCATCCTCGGAATTCATCGGATGCGCAGCATTTTCTGCGCGAAGCCTCCGAGAAGCCAACTTCCGACAAGTCATTCAATGTGGCTGCGCACGGGCTTCGCGGTGTTGCTTCGCTGATGGTGTTCTTCGCGCATCTCCTAGGGGGCACGGCGGAGCACATCTACGCCTCGAATTCGGCCTATGTCGCTGCCATTGGCCCCTTCTGGAATTTCGGCACCTTCGGGGTGTGCCTTTTCTTCGCCATCAGCGGCTTCGTTATCCTTCCTAGTGCGCTGCACTACAGTCCGCGTGAGTTTGCTGCCCGACGGTTCCTGCGCGTCTATCCGCTGTTCTTCGTTCTCAGCGTGCTGTACGTCGCGCTGAACGCCGCAACGAACCTTTATCCCGACACCAACAATTTCACCGCAATTGTCGCGGGACTGACGTTCCTGAATCTTTTCACCCACACAGAGCAGCTGACGCCGAATGCCTGGAGCCTGACCTTCGAGGTCTGGTTCTATGTGTTTACCGGCGCCTTCGTGTTCCTCGCGATTCATCGCCCCAGCAAGCTCGGCATCGCCGTTTTGAGTCTGCTTGCAGCGTTCTTTATCGCCAGATACCCGATTGCCTTGTATTTCGTCGCGGGCGGGCTGATCCGACTCGCCTTCGATCGATATGAATGGGTGCGTGTTGGTCACCATCGGCTCGCCGAGAGCGCGGCCCTGGCAACTTGTGTCCTTCTATCCGCCCGCGGCCACTACGATTATCACTGGTCCGATTTCCAGAATGCCGAAGTGCCAGTGCTGGTCGCCGCGACAGCGCTGTACTTCTGCCTTGCGGTGTCGCGAAACAGCTTGACGGCGCTGGTTCTCGGCAATCGGCTTCTTCGCTACTTCGGAACGGTCAGCTACAGCCTGTACCTAGTGCACCCCTATACCTATTTTCTGACCCGCTCCATCTTTTCGCACGCTCACCTCTTCACCGCCAACGTCGTCGTCTCGATGGGCGCCTTCGTTGTGGTGGCGAGCGCGATCACGTGGATACTCACGCATTTCGCGAACCGCACCCTGGAGCTATGGCCCTATGAGTTCGTCTATCGTCAGAAGATCTACCGCTCGACATCGCAGCCGAATGCAGTCCGGTCGTGGCTTGGCTTAGGGACCAAACGATTCGCATGGCCGCGAGGGTAACGCCGTCGCTGCGCAGTCCATGGCACAACTGATTAATCGTCAGACTTGGACAGCAAATCCGTCAACCGGGACAAATCGGGCACATAAAGCTCTTTTGCGCGGCGCAGCACTATCCCGACACTCTGCAGGTAGCTGAGTTCGCGGGCTACGGCTTCGCGATGCGTGCCGATGCGATTGGCCAAATCCGTATGCGTGGGAATAGGAGAAATCACAGCCGAACCGTCATTGTCGATATGTTCGACACATAAGCGCAGCAATTCGCTGTGCACGCGCGATCGAACGCTGAGCGTCGAGAGCTCGACGATATGCTCGACAAGCGCATGCTGGCGTTCGACCAACATTTGGACGATGGCCTGAAGCGCCTCGGGATCGTTCTTGACAATATCCAGGAAGGCCCGATTTCCGATGGAGGCGATGGTGCACGGTCCCGCGGCTTCAATCGAATAAGGCACCACAAGAAGATCACCGCTCAACGCCACTCCATTGACGAGTGATCCCTGGTGCGCTGACGGGAGCCAGACTATTTTGCCTGTACGGGTATAGACAGGGAAGCGAAGCTCGCCCGTCAAAAGAAAAAAGACTCGATCGACCCTTTCACCGGCCGGGATCAAGACATCACCGTCTTCAAGGTGGAACCAGTGACAGCGGCGGTTCATCTCGGCCAGCGTGGAAGGACGAACAGCGTGGAAATGCTCGATATCGCTCAGATCCGGATTTTGTGACGTGTTTCTGTCGGCTGCGGGAGTGGTCTCCCTCTCCGTCTGCGAAGCCGAAAAACGATCGGACGGTTGTTTCACTTCTTCTTGCCCCCTGCAAAATGTCGAGTCGTACGCAGGCCCTCTAGATCGAGGGCCTGCTGACGCCAACCGGCATCGTTGCCGCGGGCAAAAAACTCATCACTTCTTGACCGAGGCGCAGCCATGCCTCAATTCCGTATGCTCACACCCTCATAAGGCGTTGTGTTAAGGATGTAGGCTACCTCGGTCCGGTTCCTCGCGCGAAGCTTTTTCATGACATTGCGAATGTGCACCTTAACTGTGCTTTCGCACATGTTGAGCTCGTACGCGATCACCTTGTTGGCCTTGCCTCGACGCAACGCTTCGATCACCGCCATCTGGCGTGACGTGAAAACATTGTCGCCTTGCGGCTGCTTGGCTGGTTGGCTGTCCTTGATCGCCTGGCCCGAATTAAAGAGAACACTGGGCGGTATGAAAGTGCCACCGGCGGCGACAAGCTGAATCGCCTTTGCCGCAACCTGCAAGCTGACGCTCGTTGGGATGTAGCCGCGCGAGCCGCTTTCTACTGCTTTGAGAATATCATCAAGGCTTTCGATATCCGACAGCATCACGATTCCCAGAGATGGTCTCGTCGCCTTGAGATGGGCAATCCGCGAAAGATGATAGTCTGCTTGAGAGTTCGACCACATGACACAGAGCAGGACGGTGGAAACGCGTTCGGTCTCCTCTTGACTGGCGGCGTCGAACGCTTCGACGGTCGGATAGCGCTGGATGCGAAAGGATGGCTCGATGAGCTCAAGACTACTGGCGAAGCAGTCGCACATCAGCGGCCTGTCATCGATAATCGCGATCTCCAACTCCCCCCGGAAGGGGGCAGGTCCGACATGATTGACATTGGCAACAGGTGAATAAGCAGCCAGATCGATTTTGACCGGCTGATCGGTATTGGACAGAATTGTCATGGCTTATCCCCAACCCAAAGGTTCAACTCAACACGAGCGGAATTCACCCCAACGGAGAATCCGCCTTCGAAAACCCACCTCCTTAATGACCTCCTTAATGCATTAGTAATAACTTGCAGATTCCAGAGGCGGTGTGACAAAACGCACAGCATGAATATAATCGCATATTTTTGATAGGATTAGACCGGAGAAAGGCAGATGTCGTGAGGTTGTGGCCGGCTCCACCAAAAGGTGTACCATCAACCCGAAGGGTACCGGGCTGCACCCGATGCTGTCTGTAACCAACTGCCGGCAGGAATCTCACTCGAAGCGAGTTTCAGAGTTGTAAACGCTCGCATCTGCCTTCAAAGTATATCAAGTAAACTTGCAGTTGTATCATTGTGATACGAAAGTTTATCCTTGGAATCGCGTGCATTCGATTTTCAAGCAACGAGCCGAGAGACGGGTGACGCCTCCGCGCGCAGCCTCCGTCAATTTGGCTCTGCGAACGCGAAATTGATCCCTACTCGAGCCACTGCTGAAGGTGCCGGCCCAACTTAATGGCGAGTGCAACAATCGTCAGGGTGGGCATGTCATTCCCCCCGGTGGGAAAGACGGAACTCCCGGCGACGAAAAGGTTCGCGAGGCCGTGCACCTGGCACGTGGCATCGACCACGCCAGTCCGCGGGTCGTTGCTCATCCTCGTTGTGCCCATGTGGTGCCTGACCCATCGGTATGGGATATCGTCCCCGTAGGCTGGGGTCCCGTGGGCGCAAGCTAGGACATCGCTTCTGTGCCCCAACATCCGCATCTCGTCGGTGACGATCGTCTGCACTCGCTGAAGTGTGCGCCGAACGAGAGGTCCCACCCTCCATTCCAGCTTCACGCGCGGGAGACCGAATTCGTCAAGCCTTGTATCCAGCGTGACCCGGCTTTCCGGGTCCGGTTCCTGTTCGAGGATGGTATCAAAGTGGAAGTGCCCTGCCCACCGGCGTGAGCGCCCGATGCGGTCGATAGCCGACGCGATGGATCCTGCGGGATGGCGAAGGATGGTGCGGCCACTCTTGATAAGGTCACGATGCAGGCGTCCCTTCCGCAGCCAGAAAGCAAGATAATGCAACGCTTCGGAACCATCCCAATCGTTGGCGCAAGGTCCCGGCTTGATCCACGTCCGGGAGCCGAGAAGGCGTTCACTTTCCCGAATCTCTGGGCGCAGCGCCAGTCCGAACGCAGCGGTCACGTCACAGTGTTTTGCCTGCGACAGATAGGGCCTGCGAGCCTCAGCGGATGGCACGTGAAAGGCTATGGCGGCGTCAGGACGGCAGATCTGCAGGCTTCCCCATTTTACGCGGGGATGCTCCATGAAATAGCGGCCAACGAGGTCATGCTGGTTGCCTATCCCATTCGGCATCTGCTGGTTCGAAACCAAGAGCAGGCGCGCGTTTTCGATCCCGCCGCAGGCCAGCACAAATGATCGTGCTTCGATCCGGAAACGCCTGTCTGGCGTACTGGCCACCTCGATGGAGCGAACCCATCTTCCGGATGTGTCGGTGTCTAACCGCAAGGCCGTGGCGTGCAGGACAACCTGCACATTTTTCGCCGCTTGCAGCCTGGCGCGCAGTGTCGCCCCCAAATCCGGGATGGGACTGAGAAAGCATCGTTCTGAAAAGAGCGGCCCATTCATAGGCAGAACTGCAGAGGCCGGCCATTCGGCTTGCAAGTCCTCGATGCCCAACAAACCGGCCGCCGTTTCATAGTGGGGGAGAAGCGAGTTACGGTCGACGGGCCATCCGCTCATCGGGATCCAAGACCGAGCCTCGAAATCGACGTGGTCCAGCATCTTGCACCACCCGCCCCAACCAGCTCTGCCGGTACTGCCGCCAAACTGTCGGATACGGCAAAGGTCGAGCGCCTCGTAGGGTCTGCCTACAGAGCGGCCGCGCGAAAGTCTTTGGCGCCAGTGTTCGTATGTCAGCCCGCCGCTCTCGATGATGCATACACGATGTCGCGTTCCTTCAAACTGTGAAGCCAGTGCCAAGCCGGCTGCGCCCGCCCCCACGATGCACAGATCTGCTTCCAGGCACGTACCGTGGGGAATGCTGTCGCAATCCTCTATCATGGCGGCATGAATCGCGAGCAGGCGGCCGGCGCGGCAAAATCATCACCCGAACAGCGCAAGGGAGAACTGAGGTTGAATGGCCGCAGAGCAATGCGGTCAGGTTCGTGAGGTCTGATCACTGGCGATCCGCTGTCCAAGCCTGATCCTCTTTGCCGCTTGCGAACGCAGTGCGGTGAAATTCGGCGCCACCAACGGGTAGTCGGGCGGCAAACCCCATTTCTTGCGATAATCGGCCGGTGTCATTCCAATCGAGGTCAGATACCGCTTCAATGATTTCATCCTGCGTCCATCCTCCAGGCTAATGATGAAATCCGGGGTCACCGATTTGCTGATTGGTACGGCGGGAACAAGCTTCGGTTTGGTTTTTTCCGTGCCTCCCGCGAGGGCCTGCAATGTGCGGCCGACATTCTGGACCAGATCCACCAGATCAGAACGTGAGGCTCGGTTCCTGCTGACAAAGGCCGAGACAATCTTGACAGTTGATTCCAGGTGATCGACGGGGTCAGGGGCCATGGATCCGCTCTCGGCTGACGATGGTTGTCGTCCGTAGCCAAATGCGGAGCATGTTTGGATCGCTCGTCTGCCGAACTGTCCAACATCAAATCGGGAGCACGCGCCCCTGATCTCCCCCGCGCTTGGAACCCTTCAATGGCATCTCTAGGCGCCACTTCTGTCAATTGCCCTTGGTGGCGCTGAATCCATCCAAAAGTGGTAACCGATAGTGATGGCCAAGGTGCGCCCATTCGTCGGCCTCGCGTCCGCGTGCTGCGTTTGCTCGGTGTTTTCTTGAAATTCGCTGAACTCGATGCACCTCCTGCCCGATATCACTTAAATATCCTGCATATGCTTCACCCCATTGGGGAGTCCTAACTTCTAATTTTTGGCGACTGTTTCAAAATTACTCTAGGCGCATGATACCATTGTATTTTTTATTACTCAAGATATCCCCTATTTATACATCGGTAATCTCGTGTCACACTGTCATCAAATGTGTCCAAGGCAAACGTGATTTTGAATAACCTTTCCCAGAGAATCCGATTATTAATTATGCGGGGGAGCTCGAATATCAGGAGACGATATGACCACTAAAGTTACAACGACGGCGAAGTTGCTGGTGGGGGCATTCTTTGCTCTGGGCACGGTCGGGATTTCCTATGCCGGCGCCGCTGGAGAGTCCGGCGTCCTAGTAAGTTCGTCCGGTGAGACCGGCGCCAAGGCTGGTGGTGCCGGCGAGACCGGCGGCAAGGCTGGAGGCGCCGGCGAGACCGGTGGCAAGGCTGGAGGCGCCGGCGAGACCGGTGGCAAGGCTGGAGGCGCCGGCGAGACCGGTGGCAAGGCTGGAGGCGCCGGCGAGACCGGTGGCAAGGCTGGAGGCGCCGGCGAGACCGGTGGCAAGGCTGGAGGCGCCGGCGAGACCGGTGGCGCTACCCTTAGCACTGCGTCAAGCGAGGCTGGAGGCACTGGCGAGGCTGGAGGCACTGGCGAAGCCGGCGGCAAAGCTGGCGGCGCTGGCGAGACCGGCGGCAAAGCTGGCGGCGCTGGCGAGACCGGCGGCAAAGCTGGCGGCGCTGGCGAGACCGGCGGCAAAGCTGGCGGCGAAAGCGGCAAGGGCAGCGGTGCTGGCGAAAGCGGCGGCAAGGCTGGAGGCGAAAGCGGCAAGAGCGGCGGCGCCGGCTAGACTGACAAACGCCTGAGACTGTCGGATGCCGTTAAGTGAGTTGTTCACTTGCCGGCATCCGCTTGTCCAACAACCAACTCCATCGTCGAGGTTGTGTCGTTGGAAATATCACCTTCGCCGCCGCCACCGACCGGCACGGCACATCTCTCACGAAGCATGCCGCTGTTCTATGCGCAAATACCGTCCTGTCGGTTGTCACCAGTCCGAACCAGTATAACGCGCGGCCTCCTTCCACAAAGCGAGCGCAATGTTTGGCGAACGAGCTTTCACCTCAAAATCATGACCTCTGTATTTTCCGGCCACGATCCACACTGTCTTTGAGCGCTGATAAACAGTGACGCCCAGAGAGCTGGCGACAGTTCGCCACTGGTCGTTACCCCCCATGAATTGTAGCCCTGTCGCCATGCAACTGCACATGACAACGACAATGCCAGACCAGAGTTGCATGGAATGTGACGGCTTTAACACTTGCCCATCGGCTGCCGTGCCGGTTTTGCCGACACCCTACTGTCGATCTCGTCCCCCGCTTGGCGCAAGCGAACTCCTGGAACGAGGGGTACGCGTCGAACCTACCAAACGTGGAAAGCGCGAAAAACAGTAAGCCACCAAGGGACAAAAACGTCCTTCAGACTCGCCCAAAGGTTTAGCGGAAACGTCCAAAAGCTATCTGGGATCAATACGGCTACGGCGATACCATTCACTGATGATCTGCGTGCAACGGCAGCCACTTCGCTTGGTATGCAACGCTTGATCGCCCGCCGTACCAACATGCGGCGGGTAATTTTCTCCGGATGGCGCCCATGCCTGCACCGCTCCACAAGCCACTTCGCGCAGTCACCAGAAGATGGTCCACCGTGTTGGATGATCGTAGGTAGGGTCTAGTTATGCCTGCACTGTCGCGAAGGACGTTTGCGCAGGGAGCTCTGTTAGGCCTGTCGCACTGGCTCGGCGTTTGCAAGCCGGCTGACGCGTCCCATCAGCCAGGCGATGGTGTAACGTTGGTGGCGGAAGGCAGACCCGTCGTCACTCTGGTCACCCCCGATACGCCAAACGACTCTGTCCACTACGCTGCGGTGGAACTCTGCTGGCATATTGAAAAGGCCACCGGCTTCCAACCTGCCACAGTGACCGAGAGCAAGGTGACGTCGGCCAGGCTCGGCAAAACCCACATCTTTCTGGGCGATACCCGGTTTGCCCGAAAGGCCGGAGTCGATTTCGACGCCTTGGGGCCAGAGTCGTGTGCGCTTCGCACCGTCGGCCGCCACCTGTGTATCGCAGGGCACGACACGAGCGGCAGTCCTGTTGACGTCAACACGTCGGCGGGAACGCTCTTCGGCGTCTACGAACTTCTCGATCGCTACTTTGCGGTTCGGTGGCTGTGGCCGGGCGAACTGGGAACGTTTGTTCCAAAAGCAGAGTCAGTAGTCGTTCCTCTTCAAGATTGCGTGGTAACGCCTCGATTCATGCAGCGTCAAGTGCGCACGGGTGCTGGTTTGAGGGCCAAAGATCATCCCGAGATGGGCTTCACCGCCGCAGCAGCTGAAGACTACATGAACGCCCAGGCTGCATTTCTGCGTCGCAACCGCATGGGTCGCCGAATCCCGGCGAAGTACGGCCATGCCTTCGTCGACTGGTGGCGGCAGTATGGCGCTGAGCATCCAGAATGGTTCCAGCTGGTCAACGGCAAACGAGGCCCCTCACGGCTGGGGGGGCGCTTCTCAATGTGCATTTCCAATCCGGGGCTGCACGAAGAGATTGTCTCGCAGTGGCGTCAGCATGGAGGCGATCGCCCAGGGCATCTTCCAACCTTCGTCAACGCTGTTGAGAATGACGTCCCTGGCCAATGCGAATGCGATGTGTGCAAGGCGCTGGATGGTCCCGAGCCGCCGAACTATCGAAAATTCATCCCGTCGAAGTCGAAGCTTGCCAGCAAGCCTTTCGTATCCGACCGTTATGCACGTTCCTGGCAAGCCATCCAGCAGAACGCTGCGAAATACAATTCAAACGCGGTTGTCGTGGGCTACGCCTATATGAACTACTTCGCCGCTCCGACATCGAGCGTAAAATTGGGCCCGAACATCATGATCGGATTTTGCCCGTCATCCTGGTTCTATCCCCGAAGCGGCGACGAGCAAGACTGGATGAAGACCCAGTGGCGCGGTTGGGCGGACACACAAGCTAAGCTTTTCATGCGGGCGAACTATTTTCTGGACGGATATTGTATGCCGCACATATTTTCGACCCAGTTCGCCGACGAATTCCAGAGCGCCGCGAACAACGGAATGGTCGGGACCGATTTCGATTCGCTGACAGGCCATTGGGCGACACAGGGCCCAAATCTTTACCTGTTGCTGCGCTTGCAGATCCGTCCCGAAGTGCCCGCTAGCACCCTCCTGTCCGAATACTACTCAGCCTTCGGCCCGGCCGCGGCTGACGTGAGGAAATATTTTGATTTCTGGGAGGCCTATACGTCGGATGGGCGCGCCCGGCTGCATGACACCTTTGAGGCTCTTGGGGCGTCGCGTTGGCGAAGCTGGGCGAAAGCGGCGCATGCGATCTATCCAGAGGAGAGTTTTGCACCAGCCGAAGAATTGCTCGACAGGGCAGCGTCCTCTGCAAACGGCGATCAGGAGGCGTCCATGCGGGTGCAATTCCTTCGATTGGGATTGCAGCACGCGAAGTTATGCTCTCTAGCCGCCGCCAAGCTTACGCTCGGAAATCCAGAATCCAGCTCCGAGAGAGGCAGGGTGGAACTGCAGGCGCTGTTGGCATTTCGACGAGCGAACGAACGCATGTGGATATCCAACTTGAATCACTGCGCGTGGGTCGAAAGCACGAGTTGGACGCTTCCAGGCGCGGCAGGCCAATCGCCGGATCCCGATCCGGAGTGATGCACGCCGGTGAATGGAAGTGGCTCATAAGGGAAGTTCTCGCCGCCGGGCCGCCAGCCAGCGGCTGCATTTTGGCAAGACCGCAGACGCTCGACTTGCGGCGGTCGTCCAGCCTCCAGCAATCGCGGCACGACAATCGCCGTTCGATTGCGCCACTTTTCCTGACAGGATCCCGACCTCACCCCTTGAAGGCATCAGCCTGCGTTTCCGACCGCATGCGGGGTGGGAAGCTTGAAAAGGTTGAACGCACCCGCCAGCATACGCGGGCGAGGTGCGCTCTTTAATGATCTGGCAGGATCGATAGGACGATCAGTTGCCCTTGCTACCCTTGCTGCCACCTTCTCCAGTGCCGCCGGACTTGCCTCCGGACTCACCGCCTCCGCCAGCCTTGCCGCCGGTTTCGCCAGCACCGCCAGCCTTGCCACCGGTTTCACCAGCACCGCCGGCCTTGCCGGGTTCTGCAGCGCGACCTGCCTTGCCGGGTTCGGCAGCGCGACCTGCCTTACCTGCTTCCACAGATACAATTTTGGTCGAAGACTCAGCAAAGCTGGTCGTCGAGACCGAGGCAACAGATGCAGCAAGAGAAATTGCGGTAAGAACGCGTATGATCATGATAGACCTCCATAACAGGGTGATAATCAGCCCCTGAGAATCTTGTCGTTTATTTTTTCCGGAAGATCGAGTCTTGTCTGATGATACGGATGGCGGCATGTTTTATAATTTGTGAATCGATTTCCGATCAAAATTTACTCACCCCTCCTTCAAAAACAGGAGCATTAGCTGTTTCTTGGATATCTGCATAGAACTTGCTAATCGATGCGGTAGGCGACAACAGTCGCCTGCATTGGCGGCAACGGCGAGCCATTTAGCGTGCTCTGTGGCCAAGTAGAAACTGACATATCTATTTAAAATTGTCGGGCGTTCGATCGCCAGTGTGATCTGACTGTTCATTGCGTTCTTGACACCAGCCTGACAAATCCCAAAGTTCAGATGCAACCATTTGTTAACCATCTGACAATGTTGTCGTGCGTAGATTCCGCGGTTGCTCGACGCTTCGGGCAAGGCACATTCCGGTTCCGACTTCCCGTCCCGATTTTTCCTGCACGAGCCGGGACGGACTTTGAGGACAGCAGGTCGATCAAGTTCCAACATCCCTAAGATGCGATCGCTGTCCAGGCGCGCCTGTCATTGCGAGGCGCTAAATCCGTTGACCTGTGTACTGAGCGGCTTCCATCCACAATGCGAGTACGATCGCAGGAGAACGCGCTTTGACCTCGAAATGGCGACCCCGGTGGCTTCCGGTGGCTACCCACACCGTTTTTGAACGTTGAAAGATCGTGACGCCAAGAGCATTCGCCCGATAGAAGATCTCTTCGTGATCGCGATGCATTGGCTCTGGCCTGCTGGCTTCCACAATTGCCGACGACGGTGCTCGCCATCGCTAGGCGATATACCGGTCTATGTTCATATTGGGCCGCTGTCTTTTGCATTTGACATAGATGCCTGCTTTTACGCATCAGACGACGCGTTCAAACAGCCCGTGCGACCGCGTCGCTGAGCCACTATTGCCTGTAGATAGCTGGCCGCCACCAATTCCCACGATTGGACTTCCATGGGACTTCAGTCTTATTTGCGCTATTGCTAATATGCCTATAAATTGATCAACGCGGGGACACCCAATCCAACCCGCATGGCCGGTGTGGCGCAAAGCAAAGCTGTCCAACGCAGCGAGCCCCACCGGCCATTCGTTCCAGATAAAGCCGCGGCAAGACCTAGAGCAGTCCACCGTTTCACGGAAACGGCGAGCCGATGTAACCGTTTGTCTTGACGCAATTCCCAAGGGAAAGTGCTTTGCCCTTTTCCCTGGAAAACCGCTTCACACTTTTCCTGGAATGCTTGCGACGATTGTCAGTCGGCCGGAACGGCGCCACCTCCACCTCGACTTTGCCGCTTTCGAAACCGCTCATCACACAAAAATGCCCGTATTATCCTAGAATTCAATCTACATAGAGTCCGTGCCCAAACGGTCAAGATCCAGTCTGTTGACCCTCCCTGCATAGAGCCAACCTTGTTGCGCGAGTGCTAATATAAGCGTAATCTGCGTGGTGCGGAGAGGAACCCCAAGCTCCCGCCGCAGAGGCCGGGACAGGCGGCTAAGCGTCCCTCTCAGGCAGCCTTGCCGGTCATCTCGATACGGCTGGCGCCAAGAGCCACATCGGACCAAGACGCGATCACTCCCGTCACCTGACCCAAGGCGAAGGACCTTCTTGTCTATGGCGGATACCTGATCGTGGAGTGGTCGACACATAACCGAAACGGAGTAGTCCGATCATTCATCCCGTGATGTTGGAGACGGCGCTTACGTTATCAAGATTAGGGAGGCTAATCTAATATGGATACGCAGCTTTCTTATACAGAGACAGCATCGGCCCCAGGCTGGGAAAAGGGTCGAAATGGTGCAGAACTCTACGCCTGGGCGAATGCACGGGGCATCGCGATTTACCAGCGTTCAAAGACAGTATGGATTGCGGCAGGGAGCTATCGGGGCCGCAATTTTGAAGTCAAGGGACGTTCGCCAGCCATTGCGCTCGCATTGTGGGTGGAGGGCGCTCAATACACGGGTCAACGGTTTTACCTGGTGCACTGAGACGCCATTGCCACAAGGTGCGCCACCTCGCAGACGGTCGCGCCTCCCAGCGTAACCAACCCGTCCCCCGCTCGTTAGCCCTATGCTGGTTGATCCCAGCTCCAAACTCTGGCCCGCCTTTTCCCAGGCGGGCTCTTTTTACGGGATAGCGAGGAGCCACAATGAAGAAGAGCTATGAGAAGCCTTCAAAAATCATCGCCATTCCCCGTCGTCGACAGTCTTTTAGCTTTGGTCACGCGAACCAAGGCCCGGTGCCGCACGGGCGCGGGCTTTTTTGTGCCGGCGGACCCAAGGGAGCCGTTGGTCCGCACCAGGGCTGACGTCCCCCTTCCATGCAGGGTCGAAGACCGGGACCAGACCGAGCAGCATGGCGGCCTCTGATATGAACTTTGCCATCTGCGAATCCTCGACCTGGCACCCGGGAAGCGCGAATCTGATCTCCGCGACAATCGCATTGGTCGACACCACGGCGCCCCGCCGTCGCCGTACGAGGCTACCAAGAATATAGGATTGAAGAGGCGGGTCTACCGTCCCTGAAGGGTCAACAAAAGTGCCCATGACCGTCACTCCATGCCGCGCGCGTTACAATCCACTTCAGAATGTGGGGGTCGATTTCACCCAATTCGGTGAGTTCGAGCGCGAGAAGTCTGGCGTATTGGCGCCTATTTCTTCCCGAGATGCGTCTTTCCACGACGGATTTTCTGAAGGCGTTCCGTACAGCCTCGCAATCGAAGGCCGTCAACCTGTATTGATCTGCTGCCATTTCAGCCTCCGCTTAGCGGCGGGAGCACCTGAGTTGGCTTCCAAGCACCCGTATGCCTAGAATGGCGGGTGACGTACGCATTGTACGCTTTCGTACACTCACATGCGAGTCGTTTGCACTGAAACGACCTAGTATTCGTCCCAGTCGAACCTAACATCCTGATACTGTGCAGGAACGTTTTCATACGATCGGCATTCAAGGTCAGTTAGCCAAGGGAGGCTTTCATGACCCACTGCCGCGTCGACAGAGAGAGGTTGGAGCCGGCCGTTCAAAATTACTATCGAGGCAGAGCGCCAAGCTCGTAACGCCAAGACAGTGGAGATGCGCAACAGCGCCTATTCTTGGAAGCATTAGTTTTTCCACGCTGGAGGCATTGGATGGCGAGGGTAGCGTTGCTACGTGAATCGGTGAACTCCTCTAGCCGCCACCGTTGGCGGGAGCCGGGCCGCGCGGCGGTCGATGCCGGCTATGCAAGTGCGGCCAAATCAATCTCCGTAAGGTGCCAGCGGCCTAGATTTGCCGTGTAGAGTTTGTCGCCCTTGAAGGCGATGTTGGTGGGGTGAGCCAGGGTGGTCGCCGTTGGGTCCTCGATCAGCACTTCGAGACCTCGGTCTTTTCGCCAGCGATAGATCCGGCTTGGCTCGTAGCATGAGATGAACAGCGAGCCGTCAGACGCGAAGGCGACGCCATCTGGAACATTGTGCACGCCTTCGACGACGATCTGCCTAGCCCCCGCCACGCCGCCGGCGAGGATCGGCACATGGCTTATGCAGGACGCGTTGCTTTCCACCACATAAAGCCCGCTTCCCTCTGGCGCCATGGCCATGCCATTGGCGAACGACATGGCCTCCTGGCACCATAGACCGCCCTCGCCGGTCTTGAGATCGTAGCGGAAGATGCCCGAGCGATTGTCTTCGCCCACGCTGTCCGACACGTAGAGCCAGCCCCTTGCTTCATCGACGATCGGATAATTCGGCACGCGGATGCCGGACGAAGCGAAGCGCTCCATGCACGTTGTCGCGGCATCCCAGCGAAAGATCGCAGCATGCTTCAGGTCGCAAGCAAAACAGTTGCCCGCGCTGTCGAAGGCAATGCCAAGCAGAAAGCCGTCCGTACCGCCCATGCGCTCGACGGAGCCGCCATCGGCGGCCAGCCGCAAGAGATCGCCGGTTTCAGTGCCGCACCAGATCGATCCATCACGGTGGACCGCCACGCCCTCCGGGTGCGCGACGCGCGGGCTGGTGAAGATGCCGTCGAAGAAAACACGCGCGGCGGACATGTCGAGCAATGGCTTTGCCATGGATCAGTTCCTTGCGATGACCAATCTCTGTGCTGTGATGCAGCGCTCGACCATGGCGCGGTCGGCGGTGAGGATCTCGGCGATGAGCGCGCCGCGCTCCTTGGCGCTGACGAACTCCAGACGACGCAGACCGAGCGGGTCAATCCGGGTTCGCAAGACAGCGAGCGTGTCGTCGGAAGGCAGCGATATCTCCCGGCAATCGGCATCGAACGTCACCGCAAATCCTGTGGCATCGCGGATCTGCTCGCGCGTGACATCAGGCATGGTTTCGATGACGGTCAATTCCCTGGATGTGTGATCGAGCCGAAAGACGCAGAGATCGGTGAAAACCAGCGCCTTGCCGGTGCGATAGCCCATCGGCTCGCGCTCGGCCGGCGTCAACAGCCCGCGAGCCGAACTGACAATCTCGACCTCGTCTACCAATGACTGGACCGAATGGCGGGGAATGTAGAGCAGGTAGTCGCGATGCATGTTGGCGACATCGGCCATGCCACCCTGCCCGGGCAACCGGATCAGGCCACCGCTTGGTTTGCGTAGCGCGATGGTGTTGACGCGGCCGCGCCGGTCGACTTGCGCGGCACCGACGATCTCATGCGTCACCGCGCCCGCCTGGTAGTAGGTCGAGTAGGTGTCGTCGCCGCCGGCATGCGCCACCGCCGTCTCGCAATCGAGACTTTCGATCAGCGATAGGATCATCGGACTCGGCTGAATGTCGAGATGACCGCAACTCATCGTCGCGATGATCATGTCCGGCGCGTGCGTCGCCTTGGCCAGCCGGTAGGCGACATTGGCTAGCGGCGACACCGCGCCGGCACTGGCAAAGCTCTCATTATCGAGTTCGGCGGCGATGCGGGCGGCAATGATCTCGTCGACGGATGCGTTCTCTTTCTCAGGCGCGAGCGCGGGCATGGCGATGACCGTTTCAGCGCGGACTTTCGCAGCTTCTTGAACGGGAGCCGGTACGCCTTCGAACGGCAGGCCGAGATTGTGCGCCAGAGGCGTTTCCCTGACCGCGAATGCCTCCGATAATCTCTGATAGTCCGTGACATAGAATGGCAGGCAGGACGCCGGATAGGCGCCGCCCGGCGCCATTGCAATAGCCGAAACCTGATTGCGAGTGAGGATACTCTGGCGCCCGTACTGCCGCAGCGCCCCAACCGGGACAATTTCCTCGACCGTGACCAGCACCTGCCGCGCAGCACCCGCCATGGCGAAGTCCAGTGCACGCGGCCCGATGATCTGGACGTTGCCGCTCTCATCCGCGCGCTGAGCATGGACAACGAATGTATCGAGCCGAAGCGGCGGGATAGATCCGGTAGCGGTCCCTGAAATCGGATCGGGCCCGCCGCTCGCACCCGGCACGCGCGCCAGCATGTCGGATCCATCCGGCAGTTGGAACGGCATTGACGGCAGGTTCTGCTGCGCCGCTCGCAGGGCCTGGATCATGGCCAGTGCAGTCCAATCGCGAACCGGTAATGCACCGCTCTCGGCAGCGGCGCGGAACCGTGGCGGAAGGCCAAAAATGTCGAGGCTGGAGAAGCAGAGGTCTATTTCCGCTACCGCATTCGCTTCGAGCAGCAGTTCGAGCGGCAAGCCGCCGGCCCAGCAAACATAGCGCAAGCCCTTGATACCGGATCGGGCGATCGCGCGCAGCAATGCGATCGGTAGGCGGGCAAAATGGTGACCGCCGACGCCGAACGAGTCGCCTTGGCCGACCATCGCGCGCAGTCCCTCGACATCGGTGAAGTGTGGCCGGTTTGGCTTGACCAGAGACATTGCCGTACGATCTGTCACAGCGTGGACGCCTCGATGTGATAGCGGGTCACGAAAGGCTTTTCGGGCGAGAATTCCAGCGCCGTCGCAATGCCGGATTGCGCGATCGGATTGTCGGCCAGCGCGGTCGCCGGGCCAAGCCCGAAGGGCGAGCAGATCGGCTCGATGCCGATGGTGACATGACGCCCATTCCACGGTGCCGCCTTGCGGCCGCGATTGGAGTACCAGAGCAGAAGGCTTGGAAAATGCTCCTTTTGCCACAGGAGTTTTACCCTGTAGCCGTCCTCGTGGTTGGTGAGCGCGGCCGTACCGTCAAGGCCTTCGATCTGCAGCAGTTCCTCCGTGTCGGCAGCCAGAGGCAGCCGCGAGGCATCGACCACGCCGCCGGCGCGCGACGGCACGCTGGTCAGTTCGGCAAACGTCTTGTTCCTGGCAAAAAGTGCCGCGCCGGGTTCGACATCGTGCGGGTAGGTGCGGCCTTCGTCGAAGCCGCCGAGTTCCAGCGTGGCGGCGCCTGTCTCGAACGGCAGCCGGAACACCGGGTGCAGGCCGATCGGCAAGCGGCAGGCACGACGAACGACGATCTTGAATTCAATATCGATGGCCGGCGCCAACGGATCGGGTGTCACCGTCCGTTCGACGCGCTCGACCGAGCTTGCCTGGGGATAGGCGAGCACCAGCGACAATGACCCGCTCTTACTGTCGCGCCAGGTCCAGTCATGATTGGAGCTATGGCCATGGACTTCTTCGCCAGGCTCAGGCGGACCCATCGCGTGCGCCCAACTCTCGGGCCATCCCGCCGCAGGTACTGAATAGCCGAAGGGCACGCAGGGCCATTCGCCACGCAACCGGCGCAGAATGCCCGGCAGCGCTTCCGCCTCCGGCTCGTTCGCCCAGGGTGCGATATGCATCGGCGAGATCTGCCGGCCATCCGCCAGCAAGAACGTGACAGGCGCCAGCATCGCGCCGAGCCGCTGGACAGTCAGCGCACCATGCGCCCAGCCCAGCCCGCGATAGTCGTCGCCGGTGTTCACGACCCGGCCTTCTTCAGCCGCGCAGTGCTCCTGTCGGCGAATTCCTTGACACGTTGCTGGCCGATCTCGCCGCGGTAGAGGTCACCCAGTCTATCGCGCTCCATGGCGAGACCATCAGCCAGATTGCCGGACACAGCATGCGCGGTCAGCATCTTCAGGCCCTCGATCGCGGCGGCGGGCTCGGCAGCGATCATTTCGGCAAGTTCCAGCGCGCGCGGCAGCAGCCGATCGACATCGACGATCTCGTTGACCAGGCCGGTAGCGACGAATTCGGAGGCCGGCACAATGGCGCCGGTCATCAGCAAAAGGTTGGCGCGGTTGCGGCCGAGCTTGGCAACGCTGCGTTGGGTGCCGCCACCGCCGGGGATCAGCCCGAGCTTGATCTCGGGCAGGCCTAGTTTCGCGAACTGGTTGGCGATGACGATGTCGCAGCACAAGACCAGTTCCATGCCACCACCCAGCGCGAAGCCGTTGACCGCCGCGATCACCGGCTTGGGGTTGTTCTCGATCGCCGCGTACATGCGCGTGCCGGCAGCCTGGAAAGTATCGAACTCGGATGCTGTCTGGGCGGCATATTCCTTGATGTCGGCACCGGCCATGAAGCCGCGCCCTTCGCCGGTCACCACGATCGCGCCGACGCCCGAGTCGTCCGACAACGCCTCGAAGACCTCGGTGATCTCACTTTGCATCACCCGGTTCATGGCGTTGAGCTGGTCGGCGCGCCGGAAGGTGACGATCGCGACGCGGCTCGAAGTTTCGACCGTAAGTGTCTGATAGGCTCGCATCGTCAGGCCGCGTCCACTGTCATGTCGCCGGATGCTTCCAATGCTGCAATCTCGTCCTTGGACAGGCCGAACTCGGCCAGGATTTCGCGGCCATGCTGGCCGACCAGCGGCGCCGGCCGCTCGATGGTTGCGGGCGTCTCGCTCATCTTGACCGCGGGTGCCACCACCCGCACCTTGCCGCCGCGCGGATGATCATAGCTGGTGATCATCCCCATATGCTTGACCTGCGGGTCCTCCGCCGCGCGGCGGATATCCTTCACTTCGGCGCACCAGATGTCGACTGCCAGCAGCCGCGCCAACAGATCCTGCGTGGCGAACTTCTTGGTCTCGGCATTGACCTTGTCGAACACCTCGTCGCGCTTGTCGAACAGGGTTTTCAGGTCGTCATAGACGGCAAGCTGCGGCGCCTCGAGCACCTCGTAGAGCGTCTTGAACGGGCTCATGGCAATCGATATGTAGCCGCCGTCCCTCGTCTCGTAGATGCCGAACGGCGCCTGCATGCCGGGATGGCCGATGCCGGAATTCGGTCGCACGAAATCCTCGCCGAGGTTGAGCACGGCGACATATTCCTGGTTGAGATGCGCCAGCAGACCGGCCAGCAGGTTGACCTCGATCTTCTGGCCCTTGCCGGTCTTCTCGCGATAGTAGAGCGCCGACAGGATGCCATAGACCATGTTCATGGCGCCGATCTGGTCGGCGAGGCCGGCGCCGGCCGGAACCGGGGCCTGGTCGCCGCGACCGGTGTTGGCAATCAGCCCTGCAAGTCCCTGGATCAGCATGTCCTGGCCGGGGCGCTCGACATAAGGACCTTCCTCGCCATAGCCGGAGCCCGAGCAGTAGATGATGCGCGGATTGACAGCCTTGAAGTCCTCGTAGCCGTAGCCGAGCTTGGCCAGCACGCCGGGGCGGAAATTCTGCACCACCACGTCAGCGCTCTTGGCCATCTCCATGAGGATGGCGTGAACCTTGCGGCTCTTCAGGTTAAGCGCGATCGAACGTTTGTTGCGGTTCCAGGCGAGGAAATTCGGGCTCTCGGAGCCGCCCACCCATTTGGCAAAGAAGGTCATGCCGCGGAACATGTCGCCGGCGCCGGCGCGCTCGACCTTGATGACGTCGGCGCCCATGTCGCCGAGCAGCTGGGTGGCGAACGGCCCTTGCAGCAGATGGCTGAAATCGAGGATGCGGACGCCTTCGAGGGCCTTGTTCATTTCATGTCTCGTTTCGTGTTGTCAAAGCAGTTCGGGCACGTAGCGGGGTGCTGCGGTCAGCCCGCCGTCGACGCGCAGGTCGGTGCCGGTGGTGAAGCCAGCGGCGTCGGAGGCGAGATAGATTGCGGCTTCGGCCACTTCGGAAGGCTCGCCGATGCGGCCGAGCGGATGCATCTTGACCCAGGCCTTGGCGAGGTTGCCGCCGATCTCCTTGATCAGCCTGTCGTTCATCGGCGTGTTGATGGTGCCTGGCGAGATCGAATTGACCCGGATGTTCATCGGACCGAACTCGACCGCCATCTGACGCGTCATTGCCATCACCGCGCCCTTGGCGCCAGCATAGGCGGTCCAGCCGTCGAGGCCGATATGGCCCTGCGCCGAGGCCATGTTGATGATCGAGCCGGTTTTTTGCGCAATCATGTGCGGCAGCGCGTATTTGCAGCCGCGAAACACGCTGGTCAGGTTGACGGCGATCAGCCGGTGCCACTGCTCGTCGGTCATCTCGTGCACCGGCATGCCGCCAATGGCGATGGCGGCGTTGTTGACCAGCACGTCGAGGCGTCCGGTCTTTTTGACGGCGCTGTCGATAAGGCCGGATATGTCGGCCTCCTGCGACACGTCGCAATGCACATAGTCGGCACGGTAACCGGCCGCGCGCAGCGCCGCAGCGAACGCTTCCCCCGCCCTGTCGGCGATGTCGCCGAGGAAGACGTGCGCGCCCTCTCTTGCCATCGCCTCGGCGATCGCGTGGCCGATGCCGTCGGCGGCGCCGGTAATGACGGCGATTTTTCCTTCAAGACGAGCCATGTCAGCCTCCAATCGCACGCCGGCGCTTTGCTTCGTCGAAAGCGACCGCGGCAATGATGATCATGCCGGTGATGACCAGTTGCCATTCGGTCGGCAGCCCGAGCCCGCGCAGTCCGTTGGACAGGAACTGCAAGATCAGCACGCCGAGCGCCATGCCGCTCAGGCTGCCAATGCCGCCGGCGAGGCTGACACCGCCAAGCACCGTGGCGGCAACGACCTGGAACTCGAAATTCAGACCCGCCGTATGCTGCGCCGAGCCGACGCGGGCGGCCAGGATGATGCCGGCAACCGTCGCCAGCAGGGAGCTGATGATGAAGCAGATGAACTTGACGCGCCGCACATCGTAGCCCGCCAGCCGCGCCACTTCCGGATTGCCGCCGACGGCATAGATCTGCCGTCCGAACGGGCGATGCCGCATCATGTAGGCGAAGGCCGCGAGCAGCACGATCGCGATGACCGCCGAATACGGGATGATGTTGAACAAGCGGCCATCCGACAGCGCGATGAAGCTGTCGAGGGACGCATCGTCCGGGATCGCGCGCTGGCCGGTGTAGAGATAGACGCCGCCCCGCATGATGAACATGGTGCCCAGCGTCACGATCAGCGAATTGATGCCGGCATAGGCGGTGAGATAGCCGTTCACCGCACCGATGATCAGACCGAACAGCAGCGCGCCGCTGACACCGAGCAGCAGCGAGTTGGTGTCGTTCATGATGATGATCAGCGGCAGGGCAATGGTCGCGAGCAGCGATCCGATCGAGATGTCGACCTCGCCGGAAATGAAGACGATGGCGCAGCCAATGCCGGCGGTGAGCGCCAGTGAGGCCTGCCCGAGCACATTGGTCATGTTGCGCATGGAGAAGAAATTCTCCGCCGTGACGGAAAAGAACACGATCACCAGGATGAGGCAGACGAGCAGCGCCAGTTCCTGGCGGGCGAAGAGCCGCGCCAGCAGGGATGGCGGGGCTTTCACGGAAGCGGTGCTTGCAAGGCTCATCGCTTGCTCCCTTCGAAGAGGTGGGCCGGATCGCAGGAAACGATGTCACGAAGCGTCATGGTCTTAGCCGATCGCCGCATTGAGGATTTTCTCCTGGGTGGCCTCTTCGCGCGACATGATCGCGGTCAAACGGCCTTCGCACATCACCGCGACCCGGTCGGAAAGACCGAGCAACTCTGGCATCTCGGACGTCATCATAACGACCGCCAGGCCCTCGCCGGCGAGCCGGTCGATCAGCGCGAATATTTCCGACTTGGCGCCAACATCGATGCCGCGGGTCGGTTCGTCGACGACGATCACCTTCAGGCCGCGCATCAGCCAGCGCGAGATCAGCACCTTCTGCTGATTGCCGCCGGACAGGTTCTTCACCTGCTGGAACAGGCTGGGGGTCTTGATGCGGAAGCGGTCGACATAATCCTGCACCGCTCGGTGTTCTTTCGCCTTGTCGATGAAACCCATGCGGGCGAAGGCGCCGAGCGAGGCAAGGCTGGCATTCTGGTAGACAGGCAGCTCGCCCATCAGCCCTTCACTCTTGCGGTCCTCGGTAAGCAGGCCGATGCCAAGCTTGACGCCGGTACGCGTGTCGTGCGGCACGAGGCGGCTACCGTCGACGACAATCATGCCGGAGGTGATCGGGTCGTAACCGACGATTGCCTTGGCAAGCTCGGTTCGGCCCGCACCCATCAATCCGAAGAAGCCGAGAACCTCGCCGGCGCGTGCCTCGAAGGACACGTCGTTGAGCTTCCTCGCCGTGCTGAGCTTTTCCACGAACAGGGCGACCTTGCTGCCCGGCTCACCGCGCTTGCGGGGAAACAGATTGTCGATGCGCCGACCGATCATGTCGTGGATCAGCGTGTCGTTGGTGTGCTCGCCGATCGGCTTGGTCGAGATGTGGCGCCCGTCGCGCAGCACCGTCACCATATCGGCGATCTCGAAGACCTCGTCCAGCTTGTGGCTGACATAGACCACCGCGATGCCGAGCGCGGCCAGTCGGCGGATGACGGTGAACAGCAGCGAAACCTCGTTAGGCGTTAGCGAGGACGTCGGCTCGTCCATCACCACTACGTGGGCTTCGTGGGCGAGCGCACGGGCGATCTCGACCATCTGCTGCTGGCTGACCGGCAGCGACCCCGTCCGCGCCGCCGGATCGACGTTGAAGCCGATGCGGTCGAAAAGTGCTGCTGAATCGGCGCGGATCTTCTTCCAGTCGATCGAGCCGCCTTTGCCGGTCGGATAGCCTTCAAGGAAGATGTTCTCGGCGACGGTGAATTCGGAGATCAGCGCGATCTCCTGGAACACGACCTTGATACCCTCCTTCAGGCTGTCGCGCGGCGACTTGATGTCGACCTCGCGGCCACGCATGCGGATGGTGCCGGCATCCTTGCCGTAGACGCCGGCCATGATCTTGATCAGCGTCGACTTGCCGGCGCCGTTCTCGCCCATCAAGGCGTGGATCTTGCCTGGCTCCAGGGTGAAGTCGACATTGTCCAGCGCCACGACGCCCGGAAAGCGCTTGTCGATGCCGCGCAGTTCCAGCGCCGGCACGTTCGTGTCGATGGCCGCGCCTTCGCCAGGGTGGAGGAAATCAACGGACATTGGCTCTGTTCCGGATGATGTCGAGATAGGTTGCCAGGATGATGACGACGCCAGGGACCACCATCTGCAGGTCCTGGTTCCAACCGAGAATGATGATACCGTTGTCGATCACCTTAAGCACCAGCACGCCGAGCAATGTGCCGAACAGCGAGCCCCGACCGCCGAGCAGGCTGGTGCCGCCGAGAATGACGGCGGCGATCACCGTCAGTTCGAAGCCGCGCCCGGCGGTCGGTTGGCCGGCATTCATCAGCGACGACAGGATCATGCCGGCGACGCCTACACACAGGCCAGTGACGATGAAGGCAAACAGCTTGAGGCGTTCCGAACGCACGCCGGACAGCCTCACCGCCTTTTCGTTGGCGCCGACCGCATAGAGGTAGCGGCCAAGCGTGGTGAAGCGCAGCGTCACATAGGCGACCGCGAAAATCAGTGCTGCCAGGATGACGGGCACCGGCACCGCGCCGACATAGCCGGCGCCGAGATCGGTGAAGCTGGTCAGTTGGTTGTGGTTCTGCACCGCTTCGCGTGTGAACAGATAGACGCCGCCCTGCAGCATCATCATCGTGCCGATGGTGGCGATCAGCGAGTTCACCCTCAGCCTGGTGACGACCAGCCCGTTGAACAGGCCAACCCCTCCGGCAAAGGCAAGTGCCGCCAGCATGCCGAGCGCGAGGCTGTGCGTCGAATTGAGCACGGCCATGCCGATGCAACCGACAAAGGCGAGCGACGCGCCGACCGACAGATCGACCTCGGCGGTGATGATGAGCATCGTCATGCCCGAGGCAACGATCAACACCAGCGCGCATTGGCGCAGGATGGCGATGATGTTGGCCTCCGAATAAAACTGTGGCGCCGCGATCGAGATGGCGATGCACAGCACCGCCAGGATGACGCCCAGCACGAGCTGGCTGCTGCCCAGAAGCTGGCCGCCGATAAAACGCCTGGGCGCGGAAGCGTGTGTAAGCTCGCTCATATCAGTCCATTCCCGAGCCGTTTTGCATCAGGCGCCGGAACCCGTCGCCTTGTCCATGCCGCCAGCGGCACCTGACTGCCCGCCCTTCCCGCGACGCGGGAAGGGCAATGTCGACCAGCCTTACTTCTTCAGGTCGGCCGAAGTCTTCATGCACTTTGCCGGTGGCTGCAGTGCGTTGACGGCATCCCATTTGATGGTGCGGGTAGTGCCGTCGTAATCGTAGAACTTCTTCCAGTCCTCGCCGTTCATCGGTGCGGTCGGGCTGACGATGTGCTCAGGCACTTCCTCGTTGTTGAAGAGTTTCACCGCGGCATCGATGGCGGTGAAACCTTCCTTCTCGGGGAACATCGCGGCTTCGATCCTGTAGGACGGCTCGTTCTGCATCGCGTTGATGAAGGCAAGCCCCTCACCACCGGTGCCGACCGTCAACAGGCCATCCTGCGATTTGCCGGCCGCTTTCCAGGCCTGCAGGCCGCCGAGCGACGATGAATCGTTGATGCCGTAGATGATGTTGATGTCGGCGTTCTTTGCCAGTGCCGCCGACGACACTTCGAGCGCGCGGTCCGGATTGCCGCCGCCGTCAAGGTCGTGGACCATGACCGCGTCAGGGATGATCGTCTTCAGTCCGTCCATGAAGCCGTGCGAGCGCAATACCGTGGCGGAAAGCAGCGGCAGCCCGACATTCATCACCTTGGCAACGCCGCCCAGCTTTTCCTTGGCATATTTGCCGGCCTCGACGCCGGAGAAATAGCCGGTGTCATAGTCGCAGATGGCAACCATGGTCGTCATGCCCTTGACCGGGTTGCCTTCAAGCACCACCGGGATGTTGGCAGCTTTGGCTTGACGCAGCAGCGGCACCACACCTTCTTCATTCACGGGGGTGATAATCAGCACATCAACGCCCTTGGCGATGAAGTCTTCGGCCGCGGCGACCTGCTTGGATATGTCGAGATTGGCGTCCTGCACCTCGACCTCGATGCCGAGTTCCTTGCCGTGAGCCTTCATGCCCTTGATGACATTCTGGTACCACTCATGGGTGGCGTAGTTGGTGACGTAGCCGATCTTCTTCGGCATGTTTTGCGCTTGGGCGGAGGCGGAGGCGGCGGCGAAGGCGACGGCTGCCGCCGAGGCAAACAGCATTGTTTTAGACCAGTTCATACTCTTCTCCCAATTTTCATCAGTACGGTTCAGTCTTAGAACGGTAGGCCCGCCGTCCCGGGTTGCAGTCAAAGTCAGGTCGCGGCGTCACCCGCACCGAGAGCTGCGGAAACCTTGTTGGCGGCAGCCATGGTGCGTTCAAACACTGTCTCGCGGTCGAAGCGGGCGGCCTTCTGCGGCAAGAAGGGAACCGTCAGTGCCGCGATCACGGCGCCGGTGTGGTCTCGAACCGGCATAGAAATGTTGATGCAGCCATCGACGGCCAGAGAGGAGCGCATCTCGAAGCCACGATCCAACGCCTCTGCGAGCCGCACCTCGATTTCGGCACGCGACCCCTGCCCTTCACCGGCAGCGACGATGCGCTCGACGATGGCATCGCGATCAGCCGGGCTCTGGTGTGCCAGGAGCACGGCGCCCGAACTCGTCTCCATGATGGGGAAATGCGAGCCCAGCGCCACCGAATAGCGCATCGGCAAGGGCGAATCGATCTGCAGGACGACCAGGACATTCTGGCCCTCCCGCACCACCAGATGGCAGCTTTGATCCGCATTGGCCGCAAGCTCCCGCATGACCGGCAATGCGCACTCCACCAGCCGGTTAACGGGAGGATGCATATGGGCCAGTTCGAAGAGCTTGAGCGACAGACGGAAACGGTCGCCGCGCGTGCGCAAGATGAAGCCGCGCTTTTCCAGCAAAAGAAGGATGCGGTAAATTTCGTGGATGGAGCGGTCAAGGCCGTTGGCAATTTCGGTCTGGGTCAGCGCCTCGCCCTGCGCGGCCATGAATTCCAGGATATCGAGTGCCTTCTCGGCTGCCGGCGCGCGATATTCGCCGCGCCCGTTTTCGCCGTCATCAAATGCCTTGGTGACAGCGGCCATCACGCGACGCTCCGTACCGATTTGGTCGAGGGCCGCGTCTCGCGGTAACGCCGGTTTATCCAGGCAGCCAGTTCGGTGATCGACAGTTCGCCGGCGATGGCAGCCCCGACACGCGGCGCGGTCTCGCGGAAAAATGTTATGAAGCCGGCATGGGTGGGGCGCAGATAAGACGACTGTATCGTCTTCAGCGTATCGGCAAAGAAGTCACCCGAGGTGGCATTGACCGCCTTGTCCTGCCAGGCCGATAGCGAGCCGGGCTGCCCGCCGGCGCTGACATACTGGCCACGCTGGTTGTCTGGCGAGCAGAGAAACAAGGCATAGTCGATCGCCGCCTGCACGTTGCCCGACTGGGCGCTGACACCGATGCCCGCGCCACCAAGCAGCGCGCCGGCCGAACCCGGTGTCGGCGCGTCGGCGAAGCGCAGCTTCGGTGTTTCGCTGTGTGACGCATAGTTCACATAGCCGAAAGCGAACGGGACATAGACGACGTCGTCATTGGCAATCATGTGGTCGTAGCAGCGGATGGGGTTCCACTGCCGTGAGCCCGGATGCGACAGGTCCGACAGCTCGCGCAGCTGGCCGATGGCTCGTTCGACCTTGTCGCGGCTGATGAAATCGTCGGCCTCTTCCTGCGGATCGCCAAGCGTCAGCAGCAGGCACATGGCATCCGTCGGGACCAGAGGCAGGCCGAGCCATTTTCCATCCTTGCGGGTACGGCGGCCGAGATCGACAACATCGCCATGAGAGCGCGGGGCATCGCCATAGGCGGCCATCAAATCCGGCCGAAAAGACGCCACCTGACAGGCGGCATCGATCGGGAGTGCCCATTGGCGCCCCTCCCTGGCGTAGGATTGCCACGACTTGCCAACCGTATCCCGTTCGAAGACCTGGCGCTGCTCGCCGGTCAGATGCTCATCGAAAGGAACCATGAGCCGGCCACTGGCGATCTCGCCAATGAACGGGTGATCGAAGACGACGAGATCATACTGGCCGAGAACCCGGTCGATCGCCCCTTCGCCAAATTCGTAGAGGCTGCGGCGATCCCATTCGATCTCGAGACCGGGATGGTTTGCGCAATAGGGTCCGACGCTGGCGTCAAGCGGACCCCAACAACGCCTATGATCCCACGCCAATCCGCGCAGCTTCGTCATGCTCTTCAAATCCTCCCGGCGGCCGGACAACAGCCAGCCTTGCCGTCGACATAGCACTAATTTTCATTGGTGCAAACTATTTTCACTTACACAAACTGCGCAAATGACCTCCCAGCGATCCAAAGCAGCGCTTCAAGCCAGATCGAAACGTTCCACGGCGCGCATGATGCCACGAAGCTCGGCGAGGCCTTTCAGCCGGCCGATCAGCGAATAGCCAGGATTGATCCTGGTCTTGCCGATGTCGTCGGCGAGCAGATGGCCATGGTCTGGTCGCATCGGAATGCGCCAATCGGCGCGGCCTTCCCTGCGACGGCGCGTCTCTTCCTGCATCAGAGCCAGGATGACATGCGCCATGTCGGTGCCGCCCTCGAGATGCTCGGCCTCATAGAACGAGCCGTCATCCTCGATGGTGATGTTGCGCAGATGAGCGAAATGGATGCGGTCGGCAAATTCCTTGACCATGGCGACGATGTCGTTGTCGGCGCGTGTCCCGTAGGAGCCAGTGCAGAATGTCAGGCCATTGGCGGGGCTATCGACGGCGTTGAGGATGAACCGCGCATCCTCGGCGGTCGAAACGATGCGTGGCAGGCCATAGAGCGAGAAGGGCGGGTCGTCGGGATGGATGCACATGCGCACCCCTTCCTCTTCGGCCACCGGAATGATCTCGCGCAGGAACCAGGCAAGGTTGTCGCGCAACTCCCTTGGTCCGATCGCATCGTATTCCGCCAGGGCCGCGCGAAAACTTTCCCTGTTGTAGCTGCGCTCGGTCGCCGGCAGGCCGGCGATCAGGTTGCGCTCGATCCTGTCGATCGCCTCGCTGCTCAACTCCTTCAGCCGCGCTTCCGCCTCAGCGATGCGGGCGGCGGTGTAGCTGGCCCCGGCATTGCTGCGCTTCAGCACGAACAGGTCGTAGGCCGCGAAATCGATCGCATCGAAACGCAGCGCATAACCCGTCGTCGGCAGCCGATAGGCCAGATCGGTGCGCGTCCAGTCGACCACGGGCATGAAATTGTAACAGATCGTCGCAATGCCGGCCTTGGCGAGCGCGCGGATGCTGTCACGGTAGAAGCCGGCATAGCGCTCGCGTTCCGGTGCGCCGATCTTGAAGGAGTTATGGACCGGGATGCTCTCGACAACCGACCATGTCAGGCCAGCGGCCTCGATGATCCGCTTGCGCTCCAGGATGCTCTCGAGCGGCCAGGCGCGCCCGTCATAGATATCGTGCAAGGCCGTCACCACGCCTGTCGCACCTGCCTGCCTGACATGCTCAAGCGTCACCGGATCACCCGGCCCATACCAGCGCCAACACTGTTCCATGAAGCCTCCTAAACGTCAGGAGGCAACCTTATTTGTTGGACCACAGACCTGTCAACAAGCAAAAATTGGGTTTCCGTCGGGCCAGTCCAACTTTTTTGAGCGCTTTCGGTTGATTTCTTATCTGCTCGGCCCTAGTCTTGGTCCAACAAATATCCAGGAGGCAATCACTTGGAGCAGGCTGATCACGACCCGGCGGGAGCGGCAGAAGATGCTGGACCCAACAGTTCGGCCGTCGACCAGACCGTGCGACAGATTCTCGACCTTATTCGCAATCGCGCCATGTCCGTCGGCGACGTCCTGCCTACAGAAAGGGAGCTCTGCGAACTGTTTGGCACCAGCCGCAATACGATACGCGAAGCGCTGCGCACCATCCGCACCTATGGCCTGATCGACCCCAAGCCGCGTGTCGGCGCGGTGCTGGCCGATCGCCAGAATGTCGCGATCCAGAACTTCTTTGCCGCGCAGATGGACATCTCGAGGACGTCCTTCAACGATATCCAGGGGTTTCGCCGCATCATCGAAGTGAGCATCGGCGACCACATCATTCTCAATGCCAGCGCCGCCGAACTCGACGCCCTGGACGAGGTCAACGGCCTTATCGAAACCAGCAAGGATGTCCAGGAGGCAGCGCAGCGCGATTTCGATTTCCACATGGCGCTGATGAAGCTCGCCGGCAACCGCATGCTGGTGCAGACTTATCAATTCCTGTCGCCCGTTATCCAGCACATCATGACCGTCGGGAAATCCATCCGGCCGGTGCTGAGCGAAACGCGCCACGCCCATGGCGAGATCATCGCGGCTTTGCGGGCGCGCGACCGCATCGCCTACAGCTACCTGATGAGCCGGCATCTCGATTTCGGCCTGCGCTTCGTCCCCGACGACCTCGAAAACGCCCGCACTTCGCCGGCGCTACCGGACCCGACATCTTCCAAGGATTTGCATCATGTCTGACTTTGAGAACAAGGTTGCGCTGATCACCGGCACGACCGGCATCGCGCTCGCCACCGCAAGGCGCCTGGCGCAAGGCGGCGCCGCGATTGTCGCCTGCGGCATCGACCGGGCGGCCAATGCCGCCATGCAGGAAAGCCTGGTCAAAGCCGGAGCAAAAGCGCTGGTGCAGACAGTGGATGTCTCCGGCTCCGATCAGGTGCGCACCGCAGTTGAGGCCGGCGTTGCGACGTTCGGCGGCATCGATATCATCGTCAATTCCGCGGCTATCCATCCATACGGGACCGCGACGACGACCGACTGGGAAACCTGGAACCGGGCGATGACGGTCAATATCGGCTCGATCTATCTGACCGCGCATTTCGGCATCCCGGAAATGATCAAGCGAGGCGGCGGCGCCATCGTCAATGTCGCCTCGGTGCAGGGTTTCGCCTGCCAGCAAAACGTCGCCGCCTATGCCACGACCAAAGGCGCCATCCACACGCTGACGCGCTCGCTGGCGCTCGACTACGCGGCGGCCGGCATCCGGGTCAATTCGGTCAGTCCGGGCTCGATCCGCACGCCGATCCTCGAGAAGGCAGCGCGCGGCGACAATGGCAGCGACGCCGATGTCGATGAGGCCTACAGGCGTTTCGGCGCGGCCCATCCGCTTGGCCGCATCGGCGAACCCGAGGAAGTGGCGGAGCTCATTGCTTTCCTGTGCTCGTCGAAAGCCGGCTTCTGCACCGGCGCCGACTACAAGATCGATGGCGGCCTGACCGCCGGCATTGGCGTGAAATAGATCATGAAGATCGGTCTTGGCCTTTACCGGGAGTCGCTGACACCAGGCAATTTCCGTTTCGCCCGTCAGGCTGGCGCCACCCACATCGTTGCCCACCTCACCAACTATTTTCGCGGTCGCGACCCATCGCTGTCGGCCGGCAGCGAAACGGAAGGCTGGGGCGACTGCTCCACCGATGAACTCTGGAGCTACGAGGACTTCGCTGGCCTGGTGAAGACCGTGCGCGACAATGGACTGGAGATCGCGGCGATCGAGAATTTTTCACCCCGCTTCTGGTCCGACGTGCTGCTCGGCGGGCCCGATCGCCCGGCGCAAATAGAAGGGTTGAAGCGCCTTGTTCGCGATGCCGGGCGCGCCGGCATTCCATGTATCGGCTACAACTTCTCGATTGCCGGTGTCTGGGGCTGGTCGCGTGGCCCGTTCGCGCGCGGTGAGGCCATGTCGGTAGGACTGGACCTTGCCGCCATTGATCCAGATCTGCCCGTTCCCGACGGCGTTGTCTGGAACATGCGCTACCGCGCCGGCCGGCCGAATGCCGAGCCGGTGAAGGTCAGCACCGATGAGCTTTGGCAGCGGCTCGGTGTCTTCCTGCGCGAGATCGTACCGGTGGCCGAAGAGGCCGGCGTCGTGATGGCGGCGCACCCCGACGATCCGCCGGCCGAGGCGCTGCGCGGTGCTGCGCGGCTCGTCAACCGGCCGGAAAAATACGACCGGCTGATGGATATGGTCGACTCGCCGTCCAATGGACTGGAACTCTGTCTCGGTTCGCTGCAGGAAATGCCTGATACCGATGACATTTACGAGCACGTCCGGCGCTTCGCCCGACGCCAGCGCATCGGCTACATCCACTTCCGCAACGTGCGCGGCAAGGTGCCGAACTACCACGAGACCTTCGTCGATGACGGCGATATCGACATGGCCGAGATCGTCCGCATCCTTCGCGATGAAAACTACGACGGCGTGATCATCCCCGATCATACGCCGGAAATGTCCTGCGATGCACCGTGGCACGCCGGAAAGGCTTTTGCCCTGGGCTATATGCGTGCGCTGGTTCAGAACGCCGCAGCGCTGGGACCTTCCCGCACCGCCAATTCCACGAGCACCCAAAGGCAAGGCTCATGACAAGATCGACGCGCCTCTATGCCGACGACGCTGAAATGTATCGTTTATTCGAAAAAGAGCTCTTCGTCGCGGTGGTCGGAGACGTAATGGATACGCTGGGGCTGCAGCATCAGTTCCTTCCGCCCGTGTTCAAGCCGGTCGACGAGAAGACGCGCTTGCTCGGTCGGGCCATGCCGGTGCTCGAATCCGACATTTTTCTGTCCAACGAACCGACCCGCAATCCGCTGATGACCAAACCGTTCGGGCTGATGTTCGAAGCGCTGGATGATCTGAAGCCCGGCGAAATCTACGTCGCCAGTGGCGCTTCGCCGCGCTACGCGCTGTGGGGCGAGCTTATGTCGACCCGCGCTAAGATCCTCGGCGCGCGTGGCGCGCTGGTCGACGGCTTTGCTCGCGACACGGACGGCATCAAGGCGCTGGAATTCCCGTGCTTCTGCACCGGTTACTATGCACAAGACCAGGGCGTGCGCGGCAAGGTCATAGACTATCGCTGCGCACTCGAGATCGGTGGTGTGCGGATCGAGCCGGGCACGCTCCTGTTCGGTGACAAGGAAGGGGTCCTCGTTATTCCACGGCAAGTGGAAGAAGACGTTGTCCGGCTGGCCCTCGAAAAGGTACGTGGCGAAAGGCTCGTCGCCAACGCGATCCGCGAGGGCATGAGCGCGGTGGAAGCCTACAGGACCTTCGGCGTTATGTGACACGTCGGTTGATCGACCTGCGCAAGACGGTCGACGCCGTTTGCCGAAGCAAACATACTATACTGGTGGGTCTTGATGTGACCGATCGTATCCCGTTGACCAAACTGGATCTCGCGACCCTTGCCAGACGGTCTCCAAAATTCGGTGGCTTCCTGACGTGTTGAGAATGTGGGCGCCATGTGCACAGGCATTCAGGCGATGCATGGTGCGGAGACCGTCATCAATCCAATAGGAGAGCTACTTCCTGATGCCGGAGTGAGCGGCCGTCGCCATCGAAAAGGTGCAGATCCTGCGGGTGCGCTGACAGCCTCACCGCGCTTCCGCGGGTGACTGCGGCATTGCCAGGCAGCTTGGTCACCAGCGGCAGATCGGCGCGGCCGATGTCGATATAGACAAGCTGGACCTCGCCGAGTTGCTCGACATAGTCCACTGTCCCCTCGAACAGAAAATCAGGCCCGGTGACGACGAACAGGTCTTCCGGTCGCACGCCGAAGCTGACCTCAGTTCCCTTGGAGGACGCTGGCGTCGCCAGGGGCACGGTCACCTTGTTTGCGCCTATATGGCTGATCGCCGTTGTCGCACCGGCGGTCTCTATCCTGGCCGGCACGATGTTCATGGCCGGTGAGCCGATGAATTGGGCAACGAACAGATTGCCGGGCCTTTTGTAGAGATCCATCGGCGTGCCGACCTGTTCGACGTGACCGTCCTTCAGCACCACGATACGGTCGGCCAAGGTCATCGCCTCGACCTGGTCGTGGGTGACGTAGATCATCGTCGTGTTGGGCATCGATTCCTTGAGCTTGGCGATCTCGATGCGGGTGGCGACGCGCAACGCCGCGTCGAGATTCGACAGCGGCTCGTCGAAGAGGAAGACCTTGGGATTGCGCACGATGGCGCGGCCGATGGCGACGCGCTGGCGCTGGCCGCCCGACATCGCCTTGGGCAGACGATCGAGATATTTGGTCAGTTGCAGGATTTCAGCCGCTTGCTTCACCCGCTGGTCGATCTCGGCCTTGCCGACCTTGGCGATCCGCATGCCGAAGGCCATGTTCTCGTAGACCGTCATGTGCGGATAGAGTGCGTAGGACTGGAACACCATGGCGATGCCCCTCTTCGACGGCGGCACGTCGTTGACTATCTCGCCATCGATGCACAGGTCACCGGAGGTGATTTCCTCCAGCCCGGCGATCGACCGCAGCAAGGTCGACTTGCCGCAACCCGAAGGCCCGACGAAAACTATGAACTCACCAGATTTTATGTCGAGGTTGACGCCATGGAGAATGTCGACACTGCCGTAGGACTTCCTGATCTGCCTGAGTGTCAGATCGGCCATTGTGCTCTCCTCGATTGCATGACGGTGGGCAAGGTGCTCGGCATAATGCCTACTTCTTGCGGTGGCTTGGCTTCAGCCCAGCCAGCAGATTGGTGATCTTGTCCGCCCTCCGGTTGCGGATTTCGACGTCGTTCTTGCGGCGGACTGCGCTGCGGACGAGCTTGGCGCCGAGGTAACGGAACGGCTCGGGCGGCAATGACATCCGGCGTTGGATGCCAACCAGGCCGCTGGCGCTCCAGCGATCCTTGCGCTCCAGCACCAGACTGGCCAGGATTCGCCCGCCAATCGGCGTCTGCGCGATGCCGGTTCCGTTGAAGCCCATGCCATAGAAGATGTTGGGATGGCCACGCAGGTGATCGAAGACCGGGACTTGCTCGGGCACGCAGTCGATGGGGCCTGCCCAGTCATACTCGACCGGCACATCACGCAGCGCCGGATAGACCCGACGCAGCTCCCGCACATTGTCGCGGCCATGCTCCGGGCTGCGGTTGAAGCTGGCGCCGAAGTTCCCGCTGAAGGCCACGTTGCCGCTTCCCCGGCCGAACACGACCCTGCCCTTGCGGGTACGCTGATAGTACAGAACCTGGCTCTGGGAATCGCAGATCGAGGTACCGTCGCGCCAACCGATCATGTCGAGCAATTCCGGCACCGCGGCAGTAGCGATCACCTGGCTGTCGACGACGTAGAGATGGCGGCGCAGCTCCGGCAGCGCCGAGAGCCATGCATTGGCTGCGAGCACGACCTTCTCGGCCTGCACCATGCCCCGCGCCGTGCGCACCTTGCATGTCCTGCCTGGCTCGATGTCGAGAACCGGGCTGCGCTCATGGATGATCACGCCGCACGCCAATGCCAGGTTGCGCAATCCGATCGCCAGTTTGGCCGGATGGACCGTACCGGCATTGGTCTCGACGACACCGGCATAGGATGCGGATGAACCGGTGCGGCGTTCGATGTCCTCGGCCGTCAGCGGCTTGAAACGGTTCTCTCCCACCGCCGCCGTCATGGCAACGGCGTGCTCCCACGCGCCTTCCTGGGCAATCGAGCTCGCTGTCCACAGCCATCCGTCCAGCCGCAGATCCATGTCGATCGTGCCGTTTTGCTGCAGCGCCTTCAACTCCGCAATCGACGCCACCGTGTCGGCACAGAGTTGTCGCGCCTCTTCGAGGCCGACGACCGTGCTGATCTGGTCGAGCTCGGCGAACCACGAGTGGACCTGACCACCATTGCGCCCCGAGGCGCCTGAACCACAAAGGTCCGCTTCAAGGACAACGACCCGCGTTTCGGGAGCAAGCTCACGGATACGCAGCGCCGTCCACAGGCCGGTGTAGCCGCCGCCGACGATCACCACATCGGCGCGCTCATTGCCCTGCAATGGATCAGTCACCGCGCCGGCGCCGATATCCTGCAGCCAGAACGACCGGTCGGACGGAAGCGCTGCTGCCGGCTGTCGCAGACGAAGTGTCGTCACGGTCAGGCTCCCTGCGCGTCGGTGATGAAGCTGGCGTATTTGGCCGGCAGCCATTCTGGTATGGGACGGGGCTTCTGGGGAAATCCGCCGAGATGCGTACAGGTCTGCGCCGCCGCTACTGAAGCTGTGTGCAGCGCTTCGGCTGGCCCCCGGCCTTCGAAGCGGAGCGCGGTCAGGAATGTCGCGATGAAACTGTCGCCGGCACCGCATGTGTCGACCACGTCGACCAGTGTGGCCGGCGCATGCACGACACCCTTGCCGTCATCGAAATAGGAGCCGCGGCGTCCGCAAGTGACGACAACCTGCCGGGCGCCGGCGGCCCTGAGTGCGGTGAGCAACGGCTCGACCGGCTTATCGACCTCGTCAGGCCCTGAGGCAAACAGCAGTGGCACACCGTCGAGCGGCAGCGCCAGATGCGTCGTCGATACGTCGATGCTGAACGGCACATGGTCTGCCACCAATCGTCTGAGAAGGTCCTTGTTGGCGTTGGTGCCGAGATGCACCCAGTCAGCTCCGGCGATAACTGCATAATGCTCCGGCGCCGGCATGTAGTTTTCACCGACCCCGAAAGATTCGTGCAGGAACTTTCGCTCACCGGATTCATCACGGAGCAAGGTGACGGCGGTGTCGCCGGGGCGCCGTTCGACATCGTCCGGCGACAGGCCGACACCTGCCAGTTCGGCAAGCACCACGTCACCCTCGGGGTCCTCGCCGACGGCGCCGAAATAGCGTGCCGTCCAGCCGTTGCGCCGCCACTGCGCTGCAACATTCAGCGCATTGCCACCGACGGTGAGCAGGCCGCTGGTGAGATAGGTGTCGAGGCAATTGTCCCCAACGGCGACGAGCTTTGGCTGCGTCATGCCGGCACCCGGAAGGTCAGAAGGCAAATGTCGGCTCCGATCAGCTGATGGAAAGCAAGCTGCGGCATGAAGGGGTCCTTTCAGGGAATTGCTACTTGCCGATGCCTTCGGACAGGCCACGAATGAAGTAGCGCTGCGCGGCAAAGAACACGATGACGATGGGCAGGGCAGAGATCGTCATGGCGGCGAAGACCACAGCATAGTTGGTCCCGTGCGTTGCCATGATGGACGTCAGGCCAACGGGCAACGTCTGCACGTCGCTGCCGCTGGTGAAGATCATGGCGAACAGATATTCGTTCCAGGCAAACAGAACGTGCAGGATGACGCACGAGATGATGATCGGCCGGCACAGCGGCAGGGTGATGCGCCAGAAGATCTGGCCTTCGCTGGCGCCGTCCATCGTCGCCGCCTCATCGATATCGCCGGGCAGATCCAGCATGTAGGCGCGGATCAGAAAGGTGGTGAACGGCACACGGAAAGCCGTGTAGAGAATGATCAGCGCCCAGTAGGTGTTGTAGAGGCCGAGCGCCTGCAGCATCTTCACCAGCGGAATGATCGCCACGGTGGGACTGAGCATCAATCCGCCCAGCACGATGGCGATAACCAACGGCTTTGCCGGCATCCTGGTCCGGGTCAAGCCGAAGGCGGTCCAGGCGCTGATCAGCACCGTGCATAGGGCCGAGGCGACGGTCACAAGGACAGAGACTGTGACATAGCCGCGAACCCCCTGGTTCCAAGCCTGGACATAGTTGTTCCACGACCAATGGGCAGGCAGGGCGAAGGGGTCGCCGAAGATCTGCGCATTGTCCTTGAAGCCGCTGAGCGCCATCCAGATCAGTGGATAGATGACGACGACGCCGAGGCAGACGAGGAAGGAATATAGGAACGTCCTGGCGATGACCGACCAAACATTCACGCGCCGAGCCCGCCCAACTGCAGCCGCCGCGCTCATAGCTGCACCCGGCGACGTTTCGTGTACCAGAGCTGGGCTGCACCGGTGAGCATGGTCAATACGAAGATGACGGCGGCAATCGCGGCGCCATAGCCGAAATTGTCCTCGATGAAGGCCTTCTGGTAGAGCCACGTGCCCAGGACCTGGCTGCTGTTGTTAGGCCCGCCCGCGGTCATGACCATGACCTCGTTGAACACCTGGAACGCGCCGGTGATGGTGACGATGATCATCAGCCCAGTCATTTCCCGCGTCAGCGGAAAGGTGATGCTCCACAGGCGGCGGAGCGGACCGGCGCCGTCCATCGTGGCGGCGTCGTAGAGGTCGCGCGGGATTTTCTGAATGGCGATGGCAAACAGCAGCGTCGAGTAGCCAAAACCCTGCCATTGGCTCATGGCAATGATGGCGTAGATGGCCGTGTGCTCGTTGCCGAGCCAGGGCAGGACGAGCTGGCTGAGACCAACGCGACTGAGCGCCGCATCCAGCAAGCCGATCTGCGGCTGGTAGATGAAATAGAACAGCAGGCCGGTCACTGTAATCGAGATGGCGGAGGGCACGAAGTACACGGCGCGCCATAAGCGGCGCCAGCGTTCGCTCTTCAGGTCTTCGATGATCGCCGCCAGCAGAAACGCGCCGAAGACCTGAAAGACGACGGAGATGATGGCGTAGAGGCAGTTGTTCCAGAGCGCGAGTAGCACGACCGGGTCATGCAGAAGCCGGTCGTAATTGGCGAGGCCGACATTGGTGACCTCGCCGGTATAGATATCCTGGTCGGTGGTGCTGACGATGAAGTTGTCGACGATCGGATAGTAGACGAACCAGCCGATGAGGATCAGCGCGATCGCGGCCCATCGGAACGACAACAGATTGCCGAAGCGGGTCTGTAAGCTTTTTGGCCTTTGCGGCCTGGCGGCGCCGCGTACCGCGGCGCCGCTTCCGATTGTGTCCGATGTCCTGGCCATTGTCTGCTTTATTTGGCTGCGGAGGCGGCCTTGCGCACCTCGTCCATCACTTGCTCAGGCGTCATCGAGCCACCCGCCAGCGCCTGCAGGCTGGACAGCCAGACAGCAGCGACGCGCGGTGGATTGGCCGTATCGAGCCAAGGCATCAGGAACGAAGCCGCATTGATCTCCTTGAGGCCGTCGACCACCGATACACTCATGTTCGATTCCGAGGCGCCGCCGATGGTGGCGCTCGGTTGACCATAGGGCGGCGCGGACAGGATCTGCGCGTTTTCCTTCGAGGTCACGAACTTCATGAAATCGATCGCCAGCGGGATGTTTTTCGACGCCGCATTGATCATGTAGCCCTCTGGTGCGCCCTCGATCGACTTGGGATCACCCTTGGCGCCATCGGGCACGGGCAGTTTGAAAAAGCCGAAATCGGCAGGCTTCAGCGCCGAGTCCGATGTGGCAGCCTGATCGAACTCAATGATCTCCTGATAGTACATGGCCGACTGAGCGTTGGTGAAGGCCTGGAGAGCCGAGGCATAGGACGTGCCATTGACGCCGGCGCCGTCGGTGCAGCGTTCGACAAGCTGGCTGAACTGCTTGAGCGCCGCGACATAGCCCGGATCGGTGTATTCGGCCGTGGCCGGATCGAAGTCGCGTTCCAGCGTTGGCTGCGGCACATTGTAGGCGAGCAACTGGCCCGCAAAGTGGATTGCCGGCCACGCTTCCTTGTTGCCCAGCGAGATCGGCGTCGCGCCGGATTTGCGAATGGCATCGCAGCTCGTCAGCAGTTCCTCGAAATTGGCTGGCGCCTTCAAGCCGAGCTTGGCGAATATCTGCTTGTTGTAGCCCATGAACTTGGCATCCTGATAAAGCGGGATGCCGTAGAGCTTGCCATTGTACTCGAACGCTTTGACGGCCGCCGGAGAAAGCGTCTTGCCCCAGTCGGTATCGGGGCCGATGACCTTGCTCAGGTCGACGGCGCGATTGCCGCGGACGAAGTTGCCACCCCAGCTGCCCGTCCAGGAGAAGTAGACATCGGGCAGCGAGTTCGAAGCGACCAGCGTCTTCGTCTTACCTTTTACGCTATCGTCACTTTCCTGGATGAGTTCGACCTTAACGCCCGGATGGAGCTTCTCGTATTCCTGCGCCAGATTGACGAAATAGGGCGACAGCTGCTGCAGCCCGAACTTGGTCAGGATCGACAGCGTGCCGCTGTATTCGACCTTGGCGTTGGGATCGGCCGCGACAGCCGGCGAAGCAGCAGAACTGCCGTACATCGACAGCCCCAATGATGATACTGCGGCCACTGTGACCGCCACGACTTGCAGCGAACGTTTCATAAGCAGCTCCTTCAGAGGTTGAGAGGGGATCAGTATTCAACGCGTTTGTAGTAGCGACGGGTCGTCAGCGGGTGGTTGCGCAGCACCTCGAGATGCGCGCTCAGCCGCTCAAGCAAGGTGGCGAGCAGCACCGGCGAGATCATGCTACGCACCTGAGCCGAGATGCCCGGCAATTTGACCGAGGCGGCATCCAGTGTGCGGACGCAGTCGGTGTAGCGCCTGGCGAAGTTCTCGACCCGGTCGGCCAGCGGGCGAAGCGCATCTTCGCCCTTGAACACGAAGACACTGACGCCCGGCTCGACCAGTTCGAGCGTGCCGTGGAAGAAGTCTGCCGCATGCACCGGGCGGGTGCGGATCCACTGCATCTCTTCCAAGATGCACATGCCGTAGTAGTTGGCCTCGGGCCACACCGAGCCGGCGCCGGTGAAGATGTGATAGGTCTCGTCCTTGATGGTAGCGGCCAGCTCGGCGGCCTTGTCCTCGAAGGCGGCTTTCGCATCGGCAAGCAAGCCGGGAAGAAGCTGGAGTTCCGCGACAGCCGCGTCGAACCCGTCATACTCGCCGCGCTCGGCCAGCAGTGCCAGCACGATCAGCAGCGTCTGCAGGTAGAACGACTCCGAGGAGGTATCGTCCTCGGCGAAGTTCGTGAAGTTATGGTCGGCTTCCTGCGCGATGGGCGTGTCCGAATGGCCGGTGAGCGAGATCGTGCGAACGCCCCGCTTCTTCAGGAAAGCCATGAGCTCGACGCCTTCCTTTGTCGTGCCCGACAGCGAGGGAATCACGACCACGGCCTTGTTATCGAGACCGGCCGGCGGATCGAGAACGACCTGGGCCGGATATGCAGCGCTCACCGGAAAGGTGGAGTAGCGCTGCGCCAGATCGATCGCGGGTAGGGTCAGAAGCTGCACACCGCCAGTGCCCATGAAAAACAGCCGCTCGACGCCTTCCGAAAGCAGCGCGCGCATGAGCGAACGTGCCTCGCCGGCGATGGAAACGGCACCGCTCTGGATCCTTATGAAGCGGTCCTTGTCAAAGTTCAGCATGTAATTCTTCCTTGCATTTCGGATACGGCAGAGCCTCTGCCTGGGCGCAAGCGTCGACGCGCCGTCTAACCAGTCTTCGATCAATCGCGATGTGAGATCGATCTCACATCGCAATAATGGGCACGAACTTTCGCGATTGGCAAGTCCCTTCGCGATGAAATTTGTCGAAGCTGAAAGATTCTGGTCCCGGTCAGCGCCCGCGGAGATGTGCAACCGAGCCCCGGACAATCAGGCGCGTCGGGAACCGGATATGACGCGGCGCGATCTTCTTGCCGGCTAACCGTTCAAGCAGAAACCTGGCGGCAAGCGGACCGATCTCGGAGATAGGCTGGGCCACGACCGTGATCTGCGGATCGGTGAAGGTGGCGAGATTGAAGTCGTCGAAGCCGACCAGCGACACGTCGTGCGGGATCGAAAGCCCCATTGAGCGCAGGCCGAGAAGCGCGCCCTGGGTCATCAGGCTGTCCACCGTGAACAGGGCGGTCGGACGGTTGCGGCGGCTGAACAGGCGGATGGTAGCGTCGACAGCATGCTCGACGGTCGAACGCGCGACGCTGATCAGCGATTCGTCGAGCGCTATGCCATGCGACTGCAATGAATTCTGATAGCCTGCGAGGCGTTCCTGCGCGGTGAAGATGCGTGAGTCATCGCGCAACAGGCCGATACGGCCGTGTCCATTGGAAACGAGGTAATCCACCGCTTCGCGCGCGCCGCCTTCATTGTCGACGACGACGCTATCGCATTGCAGTTCCTTGACGACGCGATCGATCAGCACGACCGGTGCGCCTTCGTGCGCCAGCTGCACGATGTGCTGGTTATCGGTCGCCGATGTCGGCGCCAGAATGAAGCCGCGGATGCTCAGCGAGCGCAGGCTCTCCAGCAACTCCTTTTCCTGCTCGACGTTCTCCTCGCTGCTGGCGATCAGAAGATTGTGGCGGTGCTTGCGCAGCTCGACCTCTATGTCGTGCGCGATTCGGGCGAAGAACGGATTCTGGATGTCGCCAGGCACGAAGCCTACGATCGGCAGCTGTCCGCTGCGCAGCGCCTGCGCGACGAGGTTGGCCCGATAGCCCAGCCTTTCGGCTGCCTCAAGCACGCGGAGCGCTGTCTCGTCGCCAACGTAACCATAGTTGTTGAGCGCCCGCGCGGCCGTGGCGCGCGACACCTTAGCCGCTGCAGCAACGTCTTTTAGTGTGATTCCTTTCTGCGTCACGGGTAACTGTCCTTCTGCGACCTGGACATTGCGTCAGATCATCATTCTCGGCTCGATTTTCGGCTCGTCTTGCCGGCATTGTTGTGCGGCATATCGGCCGATTCTCAAACTGCCAACACAGCTTGCGCAATTTCTTGCCACCTTGCTTGAGAAAAGCGCCTGTTTGGCTAGCGTGGAAACTTGATCCGTGAAGGCACTTACATCTTGTGCGGCCCGTCAATGGCCTCGCACCGGCAGCATACGGCAGTGAATTCATGTTCAATGCGACGTCGCTGGCTGCGAGACGGGCCGCCGAGCACGGCTTGTCAGACGATGCCACGCGACGGGCCGAGGAGGTGCTTGCGAAAGGCGACAGCGGTTTGCATCCGGTTGGTGAAAGGCTATGTCGCCGCTTTGGACCTCGAATCCAACGCTGGCCGCCCATCGAGGCGGCCTTTTTATTAACATGCATGGTTCACTAGGTCGGGTCGGCCCGATTTACGAAGCGCCGCAAGCAGCTTCGCTGCCGCCCCGCCGTAACCAACACAAACCTGCTCGGCCATCGGCAGCGAAGTCCAGGCGGTTAGTTCGGCAACCAGGGGGGCGTTGTCTCCGTTTATCGGCGCGGAAATAAGCTGTCCGTTCTTATCCATCATGATTGCGACGGTGCCGTCTACACCAAACCCGATGGCCGCCATTCTCTGAATTCGAATGTCGCTCTCTACGCGAACATCGAACAAGACAAATCCGCCAGTTTTCTCCGCAACGTCACCCAATCGATCCGAAAACGGCCGATACATGCCGTCTGTGTTGGCGAGCGACTGCTCCAGTAAGACCAGCTCAACATACTCCGCCTGCATGCCGTGAGAGTGCCCGGCAGGCCGTGCGGGACCAATAGGCCATGGATAACTATCCACACAAAACGGCCCACCTTTGGAGATGGCCCGCCCCTTGGGGGGTCACGCCTTCTTCACGAACTCGGTTTTAAGCACGAGGCCCTTCACCTGCTTGGTGTTGGCCTCGATCTCCCCGGGATTTCCATTGAGGCGGATACCCTTGACCATCGTGCCGCGCTTGATCGTCTCCGAGGTGCCCTTGACCTTCAGGTCTTTGATCAACGTGACGGAATCGCCGTCATTCAATTGAGCGCCGTTGCTGTCGCGCACGATTTCATTGTCTGGCATTGCCCATCTCCCGGCGATTTGGGAGCACCACTACCAGATGACGTAAGAATTCCAAAGCGAGGTGGCCTTTTTCGTTTCAGGAGCACCATGAAGAGGATTCGGTGGTTGCCGCCTGCGGATCATGAGTATCCTGCAGAGGAGTTTTCAGGCGATGCCTATTTCTCCTCATTGGCGCACGGCGCAACATCCGCGGATTGAACGACGCCGTTTCAAGCGATCGCAGCTCGGCTTCCGACCGGATTACGGCAAGCGTCGCCTGCGACCTGCCGGGCGTCAGTCGTGCGATATGGACAGCCCCGCGAGAAGCGGCGCGTGCGCGGCGAGCCTGCGGGATACGAACTCCGTGAAGAGCCGCACGCGCTTCGTCTTGCGTGTCTCCCCCTGCGTGAGAAGCCAGAGCGTTCCGTACATGTGCAGCTCGGTGCCCGGCACCCTCACCAGCAGGGGGTCGGCATCGCCAATGAAGCACGGCAGTGTCGTCATCCCGAGCCCTTGCCGTACAGCAACGATCTGCGCCTCGCCGTCCGTGGTCCTGAATGGACCCCTCGTGGTGCGAACCTCACCCTCGCTGGCCCAATCCGGAATGCCATGAATGCTTATGACGATCCACCGGATGGGATCAGGCGCGCCCGCACGCCACGCGGCCAGTCGATCGCGGGACATGTAGACGCCGCCGAACAGCTCCGGCCCCTTCAGGCCGTGAAGATTGAGCGGCAGGGTTTTGCGGTCGTAGACGACGCGGATCGCGACGTCGGCCTCTCGGTTGGTCAGATTTGCCAGCTCGCCGGACGACAAGATTTCCATCTCGATGTCGGGATGCAGACGCGCGAAATCGGCGAAGTCCGGCATGAGCAGGTGTGTCGCAAGGGTCGGTGCCAGCGTCACCCGCAGAAGCCCGCGCACGCTCTGGTCGCGACCGAAGACGCGCGTCTCCAACTGGTGCGACGACGCTTCCATCTGGTTCGCGAGCTCGAGGACCTCCTCGCCGGCAGCCGTCAGGCGGTAGCCCGAAGGCAGCTTTTCGAACATGTGCGCCCCAAGGCGTTCCTCGAGCTGGGCGATGCGTCGCAGCACGGTTGAATGATTCACCCCGAGGTGCGCGGCAGCAGCCCGCACCGAGCCTCCGCGTGCGACGGCAAGAAAGTAGCGAACGTCATCCCAGTCGATCATGGTGCATTCCTGCACCGCAAGGTGCGCCTTCCAAAGCCCGTGTCCAACACATCGAACAGTATCTCATATGTGGGTGGCGCGGGGCGGTGATCATAGCCCATGCCGACAAGCACGGTCCAATTCCGAACGGCGGACACCGATCCTCGCGGCTGGCGTCAGTCGTCCAGCCGGATCGATTTTGCACCACCGATGTGCGCGTTTCCGCACTCAACAGCCGACGCCGGCAGACCCATTTCGAGGTTCTCGGAGGCAGATGCTGTCCCGACAACACGAAAGGAGAAGTCATGGGAAAGCTAGACGGTAAGGTTGCAGTCATCACGGGTGGATCGAGCGGCATGGCGCTGGAGAGCGCCAAGCGGTTCGTTGAAGAAGGCGCCTATGTTTTCATCACGGGCCGGAAACAGGAGGCGCTGGACGAGGCCGTCAAGCTGATCGGCCGGAACGTGACCGGCGTTCGCGGCGACGCGTCCAATCTCGACGACCTCGACCGCCTGTTCGATACAGTCAAGCGGGAAAAGGGCAAGATCGACATCCTGTACGCGAGCGCTGGCACGGGCGAAGCCGTCCCACTGGGCGAGATTACCGAGCAGCACTTCGATGCGGCCTTCAACCTGAATGCGCGCGGCACCCTGTTTACGGTACAGAAGGCGTTGCCGCTGTTCAACGACGGCGGATCGATCTTCATGACCGGGTCAGTTGCTTCGATCAAAGGTTTTCCTGGTTACAGCGTGTATGCGGCGAGCAAGGCGACGTTGCTCGCATTCGCACGCGGGTGGCTCAACGAACTCAAGGGCAGGAATATCCGGGTGAACGTGCTGCACCCAGGGCCGATCGCCACACCGATGCAGGACCAAGTTCTCACCGAGGAGGCGAAGCAGATGTTCGAATCCCTGATCCCGCGGGGAAAGATGGGGCGTCCTGAGGAAATTGCGGCGGTCGCGCTGTTTCTTGCTTCAGACGATTCGAGTTTCGTGAATGGGGTGGAGTTGTCTGTCGACGGTGGCTTCTCGGCCATCTGAAATCGCGCCGGGTCGCGGGAAGCGGCTGACCGACGGGAACTTCGAAAAGTACCGTCACCGCTCTACGGACGATCTAGCAAACCGCACTAGTCCCGATCAAGGTGGGTCGCGAAGTTGTTTCTTGCGCCTTTTGCCTGCGGCAATTCGGAAAAACGATTCGCCAGGCGAATGAATCAGATGGCAGTACCGACGACGGCGCCAATGCCGGCGGTCAGCGCCATTGCTAGCGCCCCCCAGAAGGTAACGCGAACAGTTGCTCTTAACACATTGGCACCGCCGGCTTTCGCGCCAATGGCACCCAGCACTGCCAGGAACAGGAGCGAGGCAACAGACACCGTTGCGGCAAGCCAAGCGGCCGGCGAAACAAGCACCATCGCCAATGGCATGGCCGCGCCAACCGAAAATGCAGCCGCAGACGTCAGCGCGGCTTGGATCGGTCTGGCCGTCGTCACCTCCGAAATACCGAGTTCGTCACGAGCGTGGGCGCCAAGCGCGTCCTTCGCCATCAATTGGTCGGCGACCTGCAACGCCAGCGTTGGCTCGACGCCACGCTTGACATAGATCTCCGCAAGTTCCTGTCGCTCGAAATCTGGCTGCGTCGCCAGTTCCCCTTTCTCGCGCGCAAGGTCGGCTTGTTCGGTATCGGACTGCGAACTGACCGAGACATACTCGCCGGCCGCCATCGACATCGCGCCGGCGACCAGTCCGGCTACGCCGGCAACCAAAACGTTGGAGGCCGCGGCGTTGGCTGCCGCCACGCCAACGATGAGGCTAGCCGTCGACACAATGCCGTCATTGGCGCCAAGCACTGCGGCGCGCAGCCAGCCGACGCGGGATACAAGATGGTTTTCATTGTGCAGGCGGCTCATGACATCACGGCGCGCGCCGTCCGGCAGGTCGCAGCATCCTGACCAGCACTTCCGATTTCACATAGAAATGTTGCCATAGCGCCGCGGCGGCATGGAGGCCGACGACAACGATGATCACCGGCTTGGCGAGTTCATGAATCTCCCCCATCGCTCGGAGGCTGAAGTACCATGCCAGCGCCCCGGTAATCGGCATCCCGAAAATGAACAGATAGAGCAGGAAATGGGTGGCAGCGGCAATCCGCTTCAGCAGGACGCTTTCTTCGGGCGGCGGCGCCGGCACACCATCCCGTAGACGGACTGCAATTCGCCAGATCGCCAGCACCAGAACGACCAAACCGACATAGACATGAATGTTCGCGTTGAAGATGTCGCCGGCTGCCGGCTCTGTGCCGCGCGAGAACGCCCGGTAAGCCGGCTTGATGTCCTCACCGATTACAAGCTGCAGGACGATCAACACCGCGATAGTCCAATGCAGCAATATCTGGCTTCCGGTGTATCTCGCCGGCTCGTTGGCAACAGTCATAGGCAGCTACCTCGTTCGAGAGAACCTTCCTACCTCGCTGCTTATGCGACAATCTTGATCTAGGACAAGTCAATTTGCCGTCCCCTTGAGCTTTCACCGGCCCCGCGCAGCTCGACCTCGGCTGACAGCCAGTTGTCAGCTTGGTCGTGGGATATTGCATCTGAAGCGAACCAGATGGATCGCCTCTGCAAGGTTCAATGTGGAAACACAATTCCGATGAAACAGATTGCCCTGTCACTTTTGGTGATCGCCGGCTCCGGCGCTTATGTCTGGGATCAGGCCGGCATACGGCCCGCCGGCGACATGCTTGGTTCGGCGCTGCCGGCAGACGCGACAGAGGTGCCCGCCGCATCCGCGTCGATGTTTCGGACCCTGCCGGCGCCCTCACCCCAGTTCAGAACAAGGTTCCCGATTGCCAGGGAAACGACGTCAGGCATCGCAGTTGCCGCCAAACAGCCAAATGATTCAGTGAAGACAGCGGTTCGGATGGCACCACAACTATCGCCGGCGCCACCGGAGCAGCCAGTGGCGCCGGCTGTCACTGATCATGCGTCATCAACCCCTTCATTCGCAGTGACTCCAGCCGTCTACATACCAGTCCCGCAGCCGAGGCCGGCATATCCGGACGCGCCCGCACGTTTTGTCCCGGCGGGAATGAAGGTCGCCACACAGGGCTATGCCGACGGCGTCTACACCGGTCCGCCCGCCGATGCCTATTACGGCATCATCCAGATTCAGGCCCTCGTACAGGGTGGGCAACTCACGGCGCTGAAGGTGCTGAAATACCCCTCCGATCGCCGCACCTCCATCAATATCAACAGGCAGGCGCTGCCCATGCTGCGCGATGAAGCGATCAGCGCCCAAAGCGCCAATGTCGACATTATTTCGGGCGCGACGCTGACCAGCAGGGCTTTCATCCAGTCGCTGCGCGGCGCGCTGAAGAAAGCGTCGTCGTAGTTCCATGCGTGAAACGCGTATTTTGATGGGCATGCCCATTACGGTCGACGTTGGCGGCGCGTCGAACGGTGAGCTGATCGAGACCGTTTTCGGCTATTTCGAGCATATCGACCGGCGCTTCAGCACATACCGGGCCGACAGCGAGATCTCGGCCATCAACCGCGGCGACGTTCCCGTCGTCGACTGGAGCGGCGAGATGAACGAAGTGCTTGCTCTCGCGCGGCAGACGAAAGACGAGACGGACGGTTACTTTGATATTCGCAAGCCCGACGGGTCGCTCGATCCTTCCGGCATCGTCAAGGGCTGGGCCATCCGCAACGCGGCAGCCATCGTTCAGCGAGCCGGCATCAGCGATTTCTTCATCGAGGCGGGAGGCGACGTCCAGTCCTGCGGCAAGAACGCTTCGGGCCATGACTGGAGCGTCGGCATCCGCAATCCCTTCAACGCGGACGAGGTCGTAAAGATCGTCTATCCCCGCGGGCGCGGTGTCGCAACCTCCGGCACCTATGTCCGCGGTCAACACATCTACAACCCGCATGGGATTGGCAGTCCGATCCAGGACATCGTGAGCCTGACCGTCATCGGCGCCGATGTGCTCGAAGCCGATCGTTTCGCCACCGCGGCCTTCGCCATGGGGCGGAACGGCATTCTCTTCATCGAGCAGACGCCTGGCCTGGAGGGCTATGTCGTCAACGCCAATGGCCGCGCCACACCGACAACCGGATTCGGAGCCCTTTGCCTGCCATGATCAAAACCATCGACCGATTTCTCGATCGCCTGACTATGTACAGGCTGGTCCTCTACTATCTGATCACGCTGGTCAGCGCAGCGTTCGTGCTCGGCTTCGCCAAGCTGGTGCCACATGATCCGATTGCGCTCGCCTTCACCACGGCTTTGGCGCTGGCCACCTGCTGGCTCACCAACAAGGTCTTTGCGCATGTCTTCGCTGTCCCGGCCAACAACGAGTCCGTCTACATCACCGTGCTCATCCTGGCGCTCATCCTCGATCCGGTAGCCACCACGGACATCAAGGGAATCGCGGCGGTGGCATTCGCGTCCGTCTGGGCGATATCATCCAAGTTCATTCTCGCCATCGGCCGGAAGCACCTTTTCAATCCGGCTGCGCTGGGCGTGGCGCTGTCTGCGCTGCTGCTCGACCAACCAGCCACCTGGTGGGTTGGCGGCAATCTGCCGCTGCTTCCGCTCGTGCTCTTCGGCGGCATGCTCATTGTCCGCAAACTGCGCCGGCTTGATCTTGTCTCGACCTTTGTCGTCGTGGCGCTGGCGACCATTCTGGCAACCAGCGATCCGTCGCAGTACTGGACCGCGCTTACGGAGACACTGGGTTCGTCCCCTCTGCTGTTCTTCGCCTTTGTGATGCTGACCGAGCCACTGACCGCACCGACGATGCGATGGCCGCGCATCGCCTTTGCCGCCATCGTCGGCTTTCTGTTTGCTCCCAACATCCATATCGGCTCGTTCTATTTCACACCGGAACTGGCGCTGCTTGCCGGCAACCTGTTCGCCTATGCGGCAGGCCCCAAGGGACGCTTCGTGCTGACCCTGGAGCGCATCGAGCAATCGGCCGTCGACAGCTTTGACTTCGTCTTCCGGTCGCCGCGCAAGCTCGCCTTTGAGGCCGGCCAGTATCTCGAATGGACGCTTGGCCTCAATCATGCCGACAATCGCGGCAATCGCCGTTTTTTCACGGTTGCATCAGCGCCTACGGAGGAAACGGTCCGCCTCGGGGTCAAGTTCTATCCGCAATCAAGCGCCTTCAAGCGTGAATTGATGACCATGAAGCCAGGCAGCACGATCCACGCGGCGCAGTTGGCCGGCAACTTCACGCTGCCCGCCAGGTGCGAAACCAAGATCGCTTTCCTGGCCGGAGGCATCGGCATCACCCCGTTCCGCTCGATGCTGCAATATCTACTCGACCGCAAGGAGCGGCGACCGATCGTTATCCTCTACGGAACAGAGAGACAGCAGGACATCGCTTATCGCGACGTGCTTGGCGCGGCCAGGCAGGAACTTGGTATCAAGACGGTCCACGCTGTGGCGAGCGGTGGCGAGCGCGGGCAGTATCCCGGATACATCGACGAGCGCCTTATACGTCTGACCATACCCGACTACCTTGAGCGCACTTTCTACATTTCCGGCCCGCAGGCGATGGTCAAGGCGCTGCGTCAGAAACTGCTGGCCATGGGCGTTCGCCGCTCGAAGATAAAGGTCGACTACTTCCCAGGTTTTGCCTGAAGCACGCTCAACTGTGTCGCGGCAAGGAAATGGTCACGACTAGACCCGGATCGGCGTTGGCCATGGCAAGGCATCCGCCATAGGCTTCAACGATGTCGGAAACGATGGCCAGGCCAAGGCCGCTACTCCCGCCCTTGCTGTCGAGTTGGACGCCTCGCGACAAGGCGGATTCGCGATCCGCATCCGGTATCCCGGGTCCGTCATCGGTTACAGTGATGATCACTTCGCCAGCGGCCAAGGATGCATCGACACTGACTAACGATTTTGCGTAGCGCGCGGCGTTCTCGACCAGATTACCCAGAATTTCAGACAGGTCGCCTTCGTCGATTGGCGCCGTCAGATCCTCCGCGACGTCCATCTTGAATGAAAGCTGCTTGCCGCGTGGCATGCGCTTGACGACTGCAATGACACCAGCCGCGACCTCCGATACAAGGCAGGATGCCTTGCCGGAGACGCCTGGCGCGAGGCGCGCGCGCGCCAGCTCCCGCTCGACATGGCGCCGGATCGCTCCAGCGCTCTTCTCGATCTCGTCGGCCAGATCCGTCTCGCCTTTCTTGCGCAAGGCACGGATGTCAGCCGACAGCACTTGCAGCGGCGTCTTGAGGCCGTGCGCCAGATCGGTGGCGCGCGAACGGGCCCGAGCAAGAGCCTTCTCCTGGGCATCGAGAAGACGGTTGATTTCATCCGCGAGCGGCTGCACCTCGTTTGGTGCTACCACATCGAGCCGTGCCGCTCGCTGTGCGATCACGCTTCCGACGGCGACCCGCAAGGTCTCCAACGGCGCAAGACCGATGGTGATCTGGATGAAAAACGCGGCCATGAGAGCCACAGCAAGCATCAGGAGGGCCGGAGCAAGATCGCGAACATATTCGCTTACAGACACCTCAACGGTTCGATGATCCTCCGCCACGACCGCGCGAAAGGACCGACCTCCAGCGTCGATGATTGTACGCTCGACCGCAATGCTGAGTTCTCCGCCAGGGCCCGTGAACTCCTCGACCGTTCGCAGCTCACCACTTGCGCTCCGGGCAGGCAGGACCAGCTTGGCGTCCCACAAAGATCGTGAGCGCTCGAGACCGCCGGTGGCGATGTCTTCGACCTGCCAGTAGTAACCGGACAGCGGATTGGCGAAGCGCGGGTCGGTGAGCACCGGGGCTACCACCAGGTGACCGTCGCTTGTGAAGGTTGTTGCGCCGATCAACTCATTGAGGTCGACCGTCAGCTCGCCCACAACGCGCCGCTCGACGTGAAGTTCGAACAGATAGCGCAAGCCGGCGCCGGCTATGGCGAGCGCGACAAGAATCGAGATCGTTGCCGCCAGCCACAGCCTGAAGCGGATCGAGTTGCCCATCAGGCGGGATCATCGGGCATCAGATACCCGAAGCCGCGCCGCGTTTCGATGATATCGCTGCCGAGCTTCCGTCGCAGCCGCGCAACGATGACCTCGATCGTGTTCGGATCGCGGTCATTCCCTGAATCGTACAAATGCTCGGCAAGTTCGGTCGGCGCCACCACTCGACCGGCGTGATGCATCAGAAACGCCAGTAGCCGGTATTCCAGAGGTGAAAGAGAAATGGGAACGCCACGGAGCGAGATACGCATCTGGCGCGTATCCAGAAGCAACGGCCCGGACTTCAATACGGGTGCCGACTGCCCGGCCGAGCGCCGCAGGATTGCCCGCAATCGGGCGAGCAGTTCTTCCATCTCAAAGGGCTTGGGGAGATAGTCGTCAGCACCAGAATTGATGCCATCCACGCGTTCCGTCCACATACCCCTTGCGGTCAGGATGAGAACTGGAAACCGGCGCGCATTGGCCCGCCAGCGCTTCAAGACCGTAAGACCATCGAGTTTGGGGAGGCCGAGATCCAGAATGGCGGCATCATAGTTCTCCACATCACCAGCGAACCAGGCAGCTTCACCATCCCGCACGATATCGACCGCCATTCCGGACGCCTTGAGGGCAGTCGCGATATCGGCTGCTATGCGGGGCTCGTCCTCGGCCAGCAGTACCTTCATCAGTCGCCCTCCCCGTCGCGCATGATGACACCGGCACCAGCGTCAACGTCGACAGTCTTTCGCCGGCCATCGGCGTCGACGACCTGGAACCGGTAAACCCATTTGTTGGCCTTGCGGATGAGATCGACTGCGACGATGTCGCCTGGAGCCTGCGCACGAACGATATCGAGGATATTGGAAAGGCCCCTTATTTCGCCATGCTCGTACAGGTCCCGCGCCCGGTCGTGGTCACCATCGTCGTCCTCGTCTGCGCGCGCGCAGAGTGGCTGGGCCAGGACAAGCCCGGCCAAGCCTGCCATTGCCAGGCGCTTTAGAATGGCTCTCATGAACGGTGCATGTCGCACGTCGAAGCTTTCAATCTGCTGTCAATCGTCCTCAGCCGCCAGCAAGCAAAGGTTCTCTATCAGGATCGTCGCGTCCAATCATGGCCGCGCCGAGAAGGATATCGAAACCATGCGCAATTCCATGCTTCTGCTAGCAGTGCTCGCGGGCCTGGCGAGCTTTGCCCTGCCCGCGGCCGCTGAATCCGACGAGGGGTCGTGCGGAGCACCATCCTCGGTAGCGCCCGCCGGGCCGATCGACCTCGAGGCCATACCGATGCAGGACACGACCACCCGTAAGGCCATCAAAGGTGTTGGCGATGACGAGTGCGGAGACAACCACGTCCTCGGCAGAGCCGCCTTCGGCGGCGAGGACGAGGGCGACGCTCTTGGAGACGACGACTAAACCTTCCAACGGCGGTTCGCGACATTCATCGATGTCGCCGCGCCGCAGACGCCGCCCACCCACCGAACACCTCGTCCTGCAAGGCCGCGTGCTTTTGGCCTGACCTACGGAGATTTTCTTATCATGATACCAGTCCAGCATATTCATCCCATGCTCGTGCATTTTCCCATTGTCCTCATCTACACACTGGCGGCAATCGACCTTGTGGCGCTTGCTCGCGGCAACGCGGTGACAAGGCGTTCTGGCGCGGGGACGATTTCTACTTTTGTCGCACTCGCAGCCGGGGCTTTCGCCATTGGAACCTGGTTCTATGGCGGACTCGCTCTCGATCATGCAGAAGCGGCCGGCTTCAGCAGCGACATAGCGGAGATTCACGAGAGTCTTGGCGGCATCACGGCCTTCGCCTTTCTGATTTGGGGCGGCGTCAGGCTCGCCTTGTGGGTCCGCAATCGCGAGCTGGGGCCAGTGGCCATCGCCGTTCCTGTGATCGAAATCGCAGGGGCAGTGCTTGTAACCACTACAGCATACTACGGTGGCCTGCTGGTCTACGATCTCGGTGTGAATGTCTCCAGGGCCGCAATGGGCGGCTAACGTGTCGGATTGACTTGCGGGCCGTCGATGGGCTGGTCTCGCGGCCTTTCGATGGCCCACGGTGGGCTGTATGGTTGCATTTCTTGCCATGCCCGGAGTCTCACTCATGAGCAACTCTTTGGGCATGGGTCGGACGGGGTACGGTTCTATTGGCGGTGGCCCGTCCTGCTCTCGATCGATGCGAGTGTCTGCTCTCATGATCAAAGAACCAGCGCTTGGTTACCTCCGAGGCCAACAGATAGAGCGTGGTGATCGCGAAGAGTCCAACAAGCACGTGCAGCGGCAGCGGCACAAAGCCGAAGCGCGCCGCTGCGGGCACGTAAGGTATGATGATCGCAACAGCTGCCACTGCGAGCGTAAGCCATGCAAGCAGGAGGCTAGGACGGCTCGCCCAGAACGCCTTGTGCGTGCGCACGATGAGCACGATGGCTAGCTCCGTCAGCAGTGACTCGACGAACCATCCGGTCTGGAAGGCAGCCGCTGTCGCATGTGCAACAAGCAGCAAGAAAGCGAAGGTTGCGAAGTCGAATAGCGAACTGACCAAGCCAAAGCCGATCATGAATCGCCTGACAAAACCGATGTCCCAGCGGCGCGGTCGGCGCAGCTGGTCTGCGTCGACATTGTCGCCGGCGATAGCCAGCGAGGGAATGTCTGACAGGAAGTTGTTGAGCAGTATCTGCGCTGCCAGCAGCGGTAGGAAGGGCAGGAACAGCGAGGCGACAGCCATGCTGATCATGTTCCCGAAATTGGCGCTGGTCGTGATGGAGATATATTTCATCGTATTGGCGAACGTCTTGCGGCCGTCGTCAACACCGCGCACCAGTACGCCCAAATCCTGTTTGAGAAGGATAATGTCGGCAGCCTCGCGGGCGACATCGACTGCGGTGTCGACGGAGATGCCGATGTCAGCCTCGTGCAAAGCAGGCGCATCGTTGATGCCATCGCCCAGATAACCGACGACATGGCCGCGGCTCCGGAAGGCCTGAACGATGCGCTCCTTCTGGTTGGGATCGATTTCGACGAAGAGATCGGTGTGCTGCACGCTTGCGAAAAGCGCGCTCTTCGTCAGCTTCGACAGGTTCTCACCGGTCATGATCCTGTCAGCTCGCAAGCCGACTGCGTCGGCGAGATGCGCAGCGACGTAACGGTTGTCGCCCGAAATGACCTTTACCGCGATGCCACGGTGGGCGAGCGCTGCAAGCGTCTCCCTGACGCCTTCCTTTGGCGGGTCGAGGAAAAGCAGGAAGCCCGCGAAGGCGAGATCGATCTCATCTTTTCTGCCAAATGCATTCCGGCTTTCAAACCGACGGATTGCCACGCCTAGAACGCGGTAGCCGTCCGCGCTCCAGCGCCGGAATTTCTCATCGATTGCCGTACGGTGCGTCTCATCGAGGGGCTCCAGCCCTTTCGCCGTACGGACAAAGCTGCAGATTTCGAGGACGTTTTGTACGGCGCCCTTCGTGATCAGGAGATCGTCGGCATCCTTGGTCCGGACAACAACGGATAGCCGCTTGCGGATGAAATCGTAGGGGATCTCGTCGACCTTCGTGAAGCCGGCCAATGACGCGCCCTGACCCGGCACACCAGCGATCGCTTCGTCCAGAGGGTTCTTCAGTCCGGTCTGCATGGTCGCGTTGAGACGTGCCCAAAGCAGGATATCCGTCGACGGATTGCCATCGACATCGAGCCATCCATCCAGGTGGATGATGCCTTCGGTCAATGTCCCGGTCTTGTCGGTGCAAAGCAGGTCCATGCTGCCCAAATTCTCGATGGCATCGAGACGGCGCACGATGACGCCATTGGCCGCCATCGCCCGGGCACCTCGAGCAAGCGTCACGCTGATGATCGCCGGAAGAAGTTCCGGAGTGAGGCCAACCGCGAGTGCCAGCGAAAACAGCAGTGATTCAATCAGCGGTCGATGGAGCATCAGGTTGGCGAAGAACACCAGGATGACAATCGCCAGCATGATCTCGGTCATCAGATAGCCGAACCGCCTAATACCCTGGGCAAACCCTGTTTCGGGAATTTGTCGCTCCAAGGCCGCGGCGATGGATGCAAATTCGGTGCTGGTGCCGGTGGCTACCGCAAGCACGGTTGCAGTGCCACTGCGGACCGATGTGCCGGTGAAGACCGCGTTGGTGCGCTGTGCGAGGGAAGCCTCTGGCAACGCCCGTCCTGGTGCCTTCACGACAGGAAAGGTTTCACCGGTCAGCACGGCCTCGCTGACATTGAAATCGCGTGCGTCCAGGATGATACCGTCCGCAGGAATGAGGTTTCCGGCGGAAAGCCGGATCACATCGCCCGGCACGATATCTTCGGCAGCAACCGAGCACTCGACACCATCACGCAGCACCACAGCCTTGCGCGAAATGCGCTGTTTCAACGCTTCCGTAGCACGCGACGCGCCGTACTCCTGGGTAAAGCTGAGGATACAGCTTGCCAGCACGATCGCACCGATGATTGCAGCCTCCTGCCCCTCGCCGACGAAAGCCGACACGGTGGCCGCGAAAATAAGGATCAGGACCAGTGGGCTGCGGAATTGCCGGACAAAGACGGTCAACGCCGTCGTGCCGGACCGCGAGGCCGGAGTGTTTTGGCCGAACTTTGCAAGCCTGGATGCAGCCTCGGAGGTGGCAAGGCCCAAGGCAGACGTCTTGAGGCGTCGCAGGAGGTCATTGGTCTCGATCGACCAATAGGCACCACCGTCGGGGACGGGTCGCTGGTCAACTTCGCCGGGTACGATACGAGAGATCATCAATACGACATGAAGCGGTTGATGCCGCTTTCCTCGATCAGCGAGCGGGTGACCCCGCCGAACGCCCATTCCCGCAGACGGCTGTGCCCATAGGCACCCGAGACGATCAGGTCCGCATGGATCGACCGCGCAAATGTCAGCAACCGGTCGCCGTCAGCCTCGCCGGCAATCAGTTCGGTTCGAGACTTGATGCCATGGTGTTCGAGAAAAACCGCGACATCGGCAAGGCTGTCGCGGATGCTCTCGTCACGGTCGGTATCTATTGTGGCAACGACCACTTCGTTAGCCGTGGCCAAGAAAGGCAATGCATCTGCTATCGCCCGCCGCGCCTCCCTGGTGTCCTTCCAGGCAACGAGAACGGTTTTTGCAAGCACATGCTCGACATTGCTCGAGGCGACCAGGACCGGCCGTCCAGTGCCGAGTACCAGGCTGCCGATATCGACGGCGCGAAACACATTGTCTCCTGCCTCACCGGTAACGATGAGGTCGGCCGCTCGGGCCGAAACGCTCAGGAAGCGGGTTGGGCTGCAAACGGCTTGCCCCCATTCGCTGAAGATCGAAGCAGGAACCAGCCTCTCGAACTCGGCACGCAGTTCGGCAAGCCGCTTTTCGATTTCCGTGCGCTGGATCTGCATGATCTCGCCTTCGTAGACCATGCCGTCGCCTGTCGCGACCAGTGGCGGGACATCCGCTGCCGCCAGACCGATAAGACGGGCTCCAAATCGCTCCGCGAGCTCGATCCCCAATCTCACCATGGCCGCCGGAGGTGCATCTACCGCGAGGTTCACGATAATCGACTTGTAGGACATTGCAGGCGCCTTTCACTGGAACCGTCGAATGCATGATGAAGTGCACCCGCTGGCACTCGACGCCTTGATGCCGGTCAAACACGCGCCGATTGCGGGCCGCCTTCGAGAGGGCTCGCATCCTGTTTGCTCATTGATCGTGATCAAGGACCGCGGTGGCGACGGGAATATCATTCGACCGCATAAGGAGAATTGCGATGCAGTATATCAAGGTCGACGAAGCGCTATGGGCGTCCAGCATGTTGCCCGAGGGCATTCTGGAGCGTTGGTTCATTGACAGCGGTGACGATATCGAGGCCGGTGAGCGAATAGCCGAAGTCCGAATTGAGGACGCGCTGCACGAGATTGTCGCGCCGGCAGCTGGCCGCGCGACGATCGTCGCCACAGCGAATGCCGTCATCGAACCCGGCTCGATCCTGGCAACGCTGGAGTCTCAGTCCGTGTGAGGCAAGCGGCGCCTCACCGCGTCGATTGCGCGCATCCTCCAACCAAAACTCAAGGATCCATAGACATGCAGACCCAACATGCCGTCGCCTGGCTGGACCATCGCGAAGCCAAGGTGTTTTTCTTCAATCGTGACACAGCGGAGAGCCTGAGGCTTGCCACCACGCTTGCGCATCATCAGACCCACAACAAGGCAGGCACCGTCGACGGCAAGCGTGCACCGGAAAACCAGTCCTTCTACCACGACGTCGTCGACGCCCTGCAGCCTGCGAGGGAATGGTTGATCGTGGGGCCGGGATCGGCAAAGGATGAACTGGCCAAGCATATCCGCGACCACCATCATCACTTGAAGGATCGCATTATCGGCGTTGAAACGGTGGACCATCCCACCGAAGCGCAGATCATCGCGCATGCACGAACGTTCTTCCGTGCCGCCGACCGAATGTTGCCCTAGCTCGGTCTGGGGCTGCTCTGCTGGGGCCGCGATCGGCCCGCGGAGCCGTCAGACTCGGGCGCCTGCCGTCTCCGTGGCCTCGATCACGGTTGCTGCAAGCTGCTGATATAGGCGATGATTGCCTCGATCTGGTCGGGGCTGGCAACCCACTCAGGCATGTCCGGATGGCCGGTCGAAATGCCTTCGGCGAGTGCTTCCTCGAGATCCGTAATCGGATAGCGCTTCGACAGTGTGCGAAAGGCGGGCGCGTCGGGATGGCTGCTCTTGTCGGTTTCTCCAATGGCGTGGCAGCGAGCGCAATTGACTTCCACCAACGCCTTTCCATGTTCCGTTACGCCATCGGCCAGGGCTGGCAGTACGGAACCAAGCAACACCGCGGCCAGTGCGGAAACCCATAGACGACGCCCGTGACTACCGATGCTCATACAGGCGTTCATGGTTGCAGGCCTCCGCATTTCCGATCTACGCGACCGTCTTCGCCGCCACATCCTCGATAGCGGTTTTGGCTTCCCTGCGCACGCGCCTGGCCGTTTCCGAAGCGAGCTTGGAAGTCAGTGCCGCAACCTTGCCGGCTTCCGTGGCGTATTCCGATGCCGCATTCTGCAGGAAGGTGGAGAAGATGTCGAAGGCGTCGTTGAACTCGGAACCGTCGATGAGATCCTCGGCAAGCTTAACATCCTGCTCGTAACGATGTTTCAGAAACGCGAGCGTTTCGATCTGATAGCGCATCATCGCCTTGAAGGTGTGGGCCTGAAGAGACGCAGCAGCGAGAATGAGCTTCTGGCCATTTTCCGCTATCGGCAAGGGTTGCATGCCGAATTGCGACGGCTCTGGATGGGTCTGCATCATCGGTTACTCCATTGTGAGGCGGCAAACAAAGTGCCCGCCAGACAACGCTACCGCCATTCGCCGTCAGGTCGTTGATCAGGATCAACAGGCGCATGACCTTTGCCGGAATGCACGGGCAGTCGAGCGCCATCTGGTCTCGTTGCCGTGTTTGACGCGCATCAAGGCCCTTGCCCCTTCTTCGTGGCTAGCTCGCTTCAACCGCAAAAGGGCTGCAGCGATGGCTTTCAAGACGATCATGGTTCAACTGGACGTGGACAACATCGCCGCGCCGCTCATCTCGATGGCGTGGGATTTCGCTCAACGGCATGAGGCCGATCTGATCGGCTTCTGCGCGGCCGAGCCGCATTTTGTCATGCCAACCGGCGCCGACGACAGGGCCGCGACCAAGGCGATGTGGTCCCAGCTGGAGGAGATAGAAGGTCGCCTCAATTGCTTGAGCGAGGAATTCCTAAGCGCTGTCAATGGCAGCAATCGCGCCTCGTGGCGCGGCGAAATAGGAAATCCTACCTGGCAGCTTGCGCTCAATGCACGTGCCGCCGACCTGATTGTAACTGGCTCGCCAATGATCGATCTGGTGGTCGACCACCACCGCACCCTGGACACCGCAAGCCTGATCCTTGCGGCAGGCCGGCCGATACTTGTGGCGTCGGAAACCCCTGCCCCAGTCAAGGCTGAAAGCATCCTGATTGCATGGACTGACACCCGGGAAGCGCGACGTGCCGTCGTCGACGCCATGCCCTTCCTGATCACCGCCAGGGATGTTGTGATCGCCACCGTGGACAATGGAGGCCCTGCACCTCGGGAAAATGTTGCGGATGTCGAACTCTTCCTGACACGCCACGGGGTGAAGGCGCGATCGGAAGTCTTGGATTCGCGCCGCTCCGAACCGGCGGAAATCCTGCTCCAGATCGGACAGGAGATTGCGGCCGATCTCATTGTGCTCGGCGGCTATGGTCATAGCCGTGTGCGTGAAACGACTTTTGGTGGTGTGACGCGCTCGGTACTCCAGAGCGGGTCGTTCCATCGGCTCATCTCAAATTGAGATAGCGCACCGCTGAGTTGAGGCCAATTGATCCGGCGCAATGCGCAGATGCCTGCGACGTTTGACGATGGAGGTGGAAACTTCAAGGAGCACGTCATGAGCCAGATGTCCCATACCTCCTTTGCCGGCTTCACCCACGCTGCCCAGCAGGCGCAGCAATGGGTCAACGAGCTTGCCAGGGATCTTTGCTGGAGCGAACCGAGCGCGTGCCGCCTCCTGAGGTCAGTTTTGCATACGGTGCGAGACTGGCTGTCGCTGGCGGAAACGGCCGATCTGTCGGCACAACTGCCTGTTTTGATTCGTGGCATCTACTTCGAAGGCTGGAATCCATCGGTGCCTGCGTGCGAGCGCAAGAAAAGTGATTTTGTCCTCAGCGTCAGAACCAGTTTCGGCTATGATGACGACGTCGATTTCGATGTCGCGATCAACGCGGTGTTCAAGCTTCTCGACCGTCATATTTCGCACGGCGAAATTGTGCAGGTCAGAAACTCGATGAAGAAGTCGCTTCGAAAATTGTGGCCGGTGGATTGATCGATGTTCCGGGACCGGCAAGAGGCTGGAGAGAAGCTCGGCATGGAGTTGAGCAAGCTTCAACTGCACCGGCCTGTCGTGCTGGCATTGCCGCGAGGTGGGGTTCCTGTCGCGGCGGAAGTGGCCAAGGCTCTCAATGCTCCTCTCGATCTACTCATCGTCCGCAAGGTCGGCGCCCCAGGCAATTCCGAACTGGCTGTGGCCGCAATCGTCGATGGCGAGCCTGGGGACGTCGTGTTGAACCGTGAGATCGTCGAGGCTTACGCGCTCGACGACGACGAGCTTCGTGTCTTGATCGCCAAAGAACGCCCTGAACTTGAACACAGGTGCCTTACCTATCGAGGCAACCGGCGGCCCCTGTCGATCACCGGCAAGACAGCGATCATAGTGGATGACGGTGCAGCGACCGGTACAACCATGAAGGTCGCGGTTCGCGCTCTCAAGCGCCGGTCACCGCGGGAAATCATCGTGGCTCTTCCTGTTTCACCGCAGGAGACAGTAGCTGACCTGGCACGGGAAGCGGATCGTGTGGTTTGCCTCAGTCAGCCAGGACAGTTCCATACCCTGAGTTACCATTACCTTCGGTTTCCTCAGCTCTCCGACAGCGATGTCGCCGCTGCGATGGACGAGGCTATTCGGTCGCAAAGAGCCGGACAGCATCGAAGTGTGCAACACGCCGCTGGCCATGGCTCAAAAGCCACCACAAAATCAAAGACACGGGACAACCGCGAGAAATAGGAGGTCACATCATGCTGATCCGCACGCTTTCTGCCTTGGAGTGCACCAAAATGCTGACAGCCAATCGTGTTGGCCGCCTGGCATGCGCGAAGGACGGGCAGCCCTACGTCGTGCCCTTCCACTACGCCCATGCGGATGCTCATCTTTACGCGTTTTCCATGCCGGGCAAGAAGATCGAATGGATGCGAGCCAATCCGCTGGTGTCCGTCCAAGTCGATGAACATAGCCAAGGGCGAGGATGGAGAAGCGTCGTCGTCGATGGCCGATACGAAGAGCTACCTGATCGTATCGGTCACAAGCTTGAGCGGGATCATGCTTGGTCGGTGTTGAGCAAACACGCGGACTGGTGGGAGCCGGGTGCACTCAAGCCGGTCGTTCCTCCTACGGCCGACAGTGCACCGCATGTTTTCTTCCGGATCCTCATCGAGCAGGTGTCCGGACGAGAAGCGTCCGAGTAGGTCGCTCGAGCAATTGGTTGCGGGAAATGGAATGGGCCGGCGCAATCAGCGCCGGCCATGACGTGGATTGTTAGCGTGCCATCAGGATCGGCAGCGAATGATCGTCAAGCATCGACTTCGTGATGCCTCCGAAAATGCGCTCGCGAAACCGGGAATGGCCATAGGCGCCCATGACCATCAGCTCGGCGGCAACGTCGTCGGCATGCTGGCGAAGCACGTCGGCGACCGAATGGTTCGAGCTCGGCAGCCGGTCGACCGTAACCTTCACACCGTGCCGGGCAAGATAGGCCGCGGCATCTGCACCTGGCTCCTCGCCATGATGGAACTCATCTTCTATTGGATCGACGATGACAAGGCGCACATCATCGGCGCCTTTCAGCATATGGAGCGACTCGCGGACGGCGCGCGATGACTCAAGGCGGGCGTCCCATGCAACGAGGATGCGTTTCGGCTTCAGCGTCGGGCGCGAGCCCTCGGGAACAAGCAGCATGGGCTTTCCTGACGAGAACAGCACGCCCTGGATGACCTTATCCTTCAGCGTATGGCTTGCCAGCAAATCCGGCCCCAGAATGGTCAGATCGGCGTAGCGGGCACGCCTTCCGATGACGTCGTCCGCCCATCCCGTGTCGGGATAGTCGTCGCTCAGATCAGCCGATACGGCGCTCTGGGAGAGAAAGCCGGCGACGTCCGAAATTCGTTTCTCAAGCCTTTTGAGCTCGGCCTGACGTTCCTCCAGCCAAGCTGGCGAGACGACAGCAGCATACTCGCCGCCTGAGGGCGGTGCGGCCAGTTCGAGAACGAGCACGGAGAGATGGGCACCGATCTGTTCGCACAGGTCAGCGGCGAGCTTCAGATCGCCTTCGCCCTGGTTCGGTCCGGTAACTGTAAGCAGTGTCCTGAAAGTCACGGCGGCAACTCCTCATTTCGAGTGAAGGCTCAGTCGTGATCTCGTCATTAGCGAGGGCGCCTGGTTCGTTCATTGCGCTGAATCAAACACCGTGACTGCGGCGGCATTTGATCCGCATCAACGTGTGCGCAAGCCAAGGCTGTAGGTTCAGTCGATCAATCGGGGAAACGCAGATGAAATTCCTGATCGCGGCGGCTCTGGCAGGATTGGCCTTCAACGCGGCCGGCGCCCAGGAACTCGGCAACGGCAAGGCCGAATACATGAACTCATGCGCCGTCTGCCATGGTCCTGAAGGCAAGGGCGATGGACCGTTGGGCGACGAGCTGTTGAAGCGGCCAAGCGACCTGACGCGCCTCTCCAGGCGCAATGGCGGCGAATTCCCTTATTGGCGCGTGTTTGCCGTGATCGACGGCCGCGCCATGGTGCCGGGGCATGGCGATCGCGACATGCCGGTCTGGGGCCAGCAATTCCTTCCCGGTGACGTGAAGAAGTATGGCCCGAACGCCGGGGAAATCGTCACCAGGGAACGGATCCATGATCTGGCCGGTTATGTCGAGACGTTACAGCAATGAATGCAGATGGCGGAAACAGTCTCCGCATGACACAGGCATCGAGGAGGCAAGCCATGGTTGTTGACGACCAGCAATCCGTTACCGCGTACCTGCTTGATTCTGCCTCATATGGCGCGACCGGACCGGTCGAGGCGATCGATACCCATATCTCGCGCATTTTTCTGACTGGCGAACGTGCCTACAAGATGAAGCGGGCGGTCAAGTTGCCCTATGTCGATTTCTCGACGCCGGCACTGAGGCTGGCCGCTTGCGAAAAAGAGGTGGAACTCAACTCGAAGACGGCACCCGGCCTCTATCTGGGTGTGCGTTGCATCACGCGGGAAGCCGACGGCAAACTGGCTTTTGACGGCCCGGGGCAACTGGTCGACGCGGCGATCGAGATGGTCCGCTTCGCTCAGTCCAAGCTTCTCGATCGAATGGCGACCGCTGGAGAATTGACGCCTGTGCTGATGACCACGGTCGCGCGCATGATCGTGGGATACCACCGAGCGGCGCCGACGGTCCACAATAGCAGCGGGTCGTCCAACATGGCGGGCGTGCTCGACATCAACGAGGCCGGCTTTGCCACCAGCCACGTTTTCGCAAAAGCAGAGGTCACGAGCTTTGCCGAGGCCTTCCGCACCACCCATGCCCGCCACGCCGGAGTGCTCGACCGTCGGGAAGCAGCGGGCAAGATCCGCCGCTGCCATGGCGATCTGCACCTGCGCAACATCTGCCTCTTCGACGGCGAGCCCCGCCTTTTCGATTGCATCGAATTCAACGACCAGATCGCCAGCATCGACGTGCTCTACGACCTTGCCTTCCTGCTGATGGACCTCTGGCACCGTGGTTTTCCGGGGCTCGCCAATCTCGTGATGAACCGCTACCTCGACGAGGCCGATGACGAGGATGGCTTTGTCCTGCTGCCGTTTTTCATGGCGGTCCGAGCCGCAGTACGCGCGCACGTCACCGCAACGCAAGTCGAGGAAGGCAGTACCGATTCCGACAAGTTGATTGCCGAGGCCAGATCTTATTTCGAACTTGCCCGAACATTTCTCCAGCAAACGCCTCCGCGGCTCGTTGCCATCGGCGGCCTCAGTGGCTCCGGCAAGACGACCGTTGCAGAGGCGCTGGCCGCCCATGTTGGTGCGCCGCCCGGCGCCCGCATTGTCGAAAGCGACCGCATCCGCAAAGCCATGCATGGAGTGCCTGCAGAGACCAGGCTGCCAGACCGGGCCTACCGGCCGGAGGTCTCTGACCGGGTCTACCACGAAATGGCATGGCGCGCCGGCCTGATCCTTTCCGAAGGCGGCTCCGTCGTCGCCGATGCCGTTTTCGACAGACCGGCCGATCGTGAGCGGATCGAGAAAGCGGCGCGCAGCCGGGCTATCAGATTCTCCGGATTTTGGTTGGAGGCGGACCCGCTCGTTCTTTGGCAGCGAGTCAGTGACCGCAAGGGCGGTCCTTCAGACGCCACGATAGATATCCTCTCGCGGCAATTGCAGCGAAATGCCACCCAGTCTAGCTGGCAAAAGATCAACGCCGATCGAAAGCTCGCCGACACTGTCGCGGAATTGAATGGGTTTTCCGAGGGCGATACTTCCAAGGCCCTGCGCACAGCCTCCTGACCGGTGCGGCAGGGCGATCGGCCTCAACTGAGTTCGAGAGTTGCCTCGACAAGGCCGGGTTCAATTGGATGACGCTTTATGGAGAAACCGAACTCGCGGCACATGGCCAGCATCCCGGTGTTCTCGCTGAGCATTATCCCTTCGATTCGATCAATCCCATCGGCCTTCGCATAATCGACGATTTGCCTGAGCAATTCCCAGCCCAGACCATGACCCTGCAAATCCGTCCGCACCAGCAAGGCGTATTCGGCGACAGTGTGGTCCGGATCGCAGGACAGGCGGCTGATACCGCCCAGCGTACCGGACCTCGTCTCCAGCGCGACGAAAGCCATGTTGCGATCGTAGTCGAGTTGGGTGAGCCGCTTCAACATCTGGTCGGAGAAGCTTTTGCGCGGTGACAGAAAACGCAGGCGCAAATCGTCAGGCGAAATCCTAGCAAGGAATTCGGGATAGAGCGCGATGTCGGCCGGCTTGATCGGGCGAATGTTATAGTCCGTGTCGCCCGCCGAAAACGTCTTTTCCCAACCCCACGGATAAGGCCTGATGGCAAGCTCCGGGTTAGGCCCCGCCTCTTCCACGCGTTCCGGCTCGATCTCGATGCGGGCGTCAAGCGCAATCACGCTCTCGGCATCGGCCAGCAGCGGATTGATGTCCAACGAAACCAGGCACGGAAAGTCGATGATCATCTGCGACAGGTCGTTGAGTGCTGCAATGATCGATTGCCTGTCCGCCGGCTTGCGATCGCGGAACCCGGCGAGCAGACGGCCGATCCGCGTTTGCCTGATCAGGTCATCGGAAAGAACGTCGTCGAGCGGCGGCAACGCGATCGCGGTATCGTCCATCACCTCGACCGCAACGCCACCGGCTCCAAACAGGATGGCCGGGCCGAAAATCGGATCGCGGCTGACACCAAGGATCAATTCCTGCGCCTGTTTCCGCACCACCATGGGCTGAACAGCATAGCCTTCGATATCGGCCTGCGACGCGTGTTTGCGCACACGTGCCTCGATTGAGCGTGCGGCCTCCCCGGCGGCGGCAGAGGTAGCAATGCCGAGCATGACCCCACCAATGTCCGACTTGTGCGAGATCGCCTTGGACAACAGCTTGACGACGACCTGCTCGGATGTCTTGAGGAGCCGGCCGGCAGCCGCTTCCACTTCGACAGGAGATCTGGCGACGATCGTCTCGGGCACCGGAATGCCGTAGGCGGAAATCGCCGCCTTGGCTTCGGGCTCGGTCAGCATTCGCCGGCCTTCTTTTGCGACCTGCCTGAATAAGGCAAGCACGGCTTCTCGGCCGCTTTTAGCGTCCTCGCTGCGACTCGACGGCGTGCGCATCAATGCCCGCTGGGCTCGCGACCATTCGCTCAGGTAGGAGACCGCTGTTGCGGCATCCGCTGGCGTCTCGAAGCTGGCAATACCGGCATCGCGAAGAACACGTCGCCCTTCGCGCGCCGTGTGTTCGCCAAGCCAGCAGGTCAAGACAGGCTTGCCGTCAATCTTGCCGTCCTGCGCGAGCGCCGCCACTGCGCTCGCTGCTGCAAGCGGCGAGCTAAGCCCGGTCGGGCAATTCATGACCAGGACGACGTCGGTCCCGGCATCGGCCGCGACGGCCTCGATCGCGGCCCGATAGCGCTCTGGCGGGGCGTCGCCAATGATGTCGACCGGATTGGCGTGGGACCAGGTGCTCGGCAGGACGGCGTCCAGACGGGCGATCGTTTCCGGCGACAGTTCGGCCAGTTCCCCGCTGCCTTCGATGAGTTGATCGACGGCAAGCACGCCGGCGCCGCCGCCATTGGTGACGATGCCGACGCGGGCTCGTTCTAGCGGAACGAAACGAGCGGTCGTTTCAACCGCATCGAACAACTCGGTCAGGCCTTTCACGCGCAGTATGCCAGCGCGCAGCAATGCCGCATCGACGACGCGATCGGCGCCCGATAGCGCGCCGGTGTGGGTCGCGGCAGCTTTGGCTGATTGCTCGTGCCGGCCGGACTTGATCGCGATCACCGGCTTGACGCGCGCCGCCGCACGGGCGGCCGAGATGAACTTGCGCGGATTGGGAATGGTTTCCAGATACATCACGATGGCGCGCGTGTGCATGTCGCCCGCCAGCATGTCGAGACAATCTCCCACGTCGACATCCGCCATGTCGCCAAGCGAGACGATCTGCGAGAAGCCGACATTATTGTCCGCAGCCCAGTCGATCAGCGACGTGGCAATGGCGCCGGATTGCGACAGCAGCGCGATGTTGCCGGGTTTGGCGGCCATATGGGCAAATCCGGCATTGAGCCGTATCGGCGGAATCATCAGTCCGACTGTGTTCGGCCCGATGATTCGAAACAGACTGGGCTTGGCGGCATCGAGCATCGCCTGACGAAGGCCGTTTTCGCGCGTCAGTCCCGCGGTAATGACAACCGCCGCCCGCGTGCCCTTGTTGCCGAGCTCACGCACGATGCGAGGAACCGTCTCGGGCGGCGTGACGATGACACCAAGGTCTGGAATACCCGGCAGATCGGCCGCTTTGGCATAGCATTGCCGACCGGCGACCTCGGAGTATTTCGGATTTACCGGCCAGATCTCGCCCTCGAAGCCGCCGCTGACGATATTGTCGAAGACGACACGGCCGACCGAGCCGTCTCGCACCGACGCGCCGAAGACGGCAACCGACTTCGGGGCGAACGCAAATTCAAGATTTCGGATCGTCACCCCTCATGTCTCCCGTTCGCGGCGATAGTCACCAATCGATCTTGCCCGTTCATTGCGTTGGATCAAAGCCTTCCCCGTGTGACCGCGATTAGCTGTTGCCTGAGGTTCGCGGCGATTGCTGATGCGGTGGCGGCGAGCGGCTACGATCAACGGTTGGAGAATTTGATGAGCTATTATTTCAGCAAGACCATCGACCTGCCGTTCGCCACGGCGGTTACCCACGTGACCAACAAGCTCGCAAGCAAGGGGTTCGGCGTGCTGACCTCGATCGATGTGAAGCAGGTGATGAAGACCAAGCTGGGCGCCGATTTCAGGCCCTACGTCATCCTTGGTGCCTGCAATCCGCATTTGGCGTGGCGTGCGCTTCAGGCCGAGGACAAGATCGGAACCATGCTGCCTTGCAATGTCATCGTCACTGAGGTCTCCCCAGGAAAGGTGGAGGTCGCGGCAGTCGATCCTGCCGCCTCGATGACCGCCATCGACAATCCTGGGCTGGCCGGCATCGCGAACGACGTGCGGCGTCTGTTGCAGGACATGGTCAGCGAACTCTAGCGTCGAGAGGCCCGATCGGAGATCGGGAGAGACCGAATGAACGAGTCCAGCCTCAGACGCGCGTTGCTGGTCATCGCCGTACTGGGCCTGGGCTTGGGCATTGGGGTTTGGCGAACCGGCCTTGGTCCTGTTGGGGCCGATGCGATCTGGGCGGCCGCGACATTGCCTGTGGTTGTTGTGCTTGCCATCTCGATATTGCGCGATTTCTGGATCGGTCGCTTCGGCGTCGATGCAATTGCGCTGGTGTCGATGTCCGCCGCGCTGCTGCTTGGCCAACCGCTTGCCGCGGTGGTGGTCGCGATCATGTATGCCGGCGGCACCGTGCTCGAGGATTTTGCCCGCGGCCGCGCCGAGCGGAACCTCAAGGCACTCACCGACCGGTCACCGCGTGTCGCACATCGCAAGTCGACACATGCAACAGAAACCATTCCCATCGAAGAGGTCGCTGTCGGCGACGCTCTGATGGTGCGTGCCGGCGAACTGCTTCCTGTCGACGGTATCCTGCTCGACGCTTCAGCCTCACTCGACGAGTCGGCGGTGACCGGCGAGCCATTACCGGTGCCGCGCAGCGCCGGCGACACGCTGCGCAGCGGCACCGTCAACGCGGGCGAGGCCTTCAGCATGCGGGCCTCTGCCCTGGCAGAGCAGAGCACTTATGCCGCGATCGTGCGCATGGTCGCGGCGGCGCAGACCGTCAAGGCGCCCTTTATTCGCATGGCCGACCGCTTCGCCCTGTTCCTGCTTCCGGCCACTTTGCTTGTCTCGGGTGCCGCCTGGTATATCTCCGGTGATCCGATCCGGGCGCTTGCCGTGCTGGTTGTCGCGACACCTTGCCCGCTCATCCTTGCTGCTCCTGTTGCCTTCATCGGCGGTGTATCGCGCGCCGCGCGTGCCGGCATCCTGATGAAAGGCTCGGCAGCGCTGGAAGCCCTCGCCCAGGTTCGGACCGCGATCTTCGACAAGACCGGCACCTTGACCATCGGTGGCGCCGAGCTCATCGAAATCGAAGCCGCACCCGGCCGCAACACCGACCATCTGCTGCGGCTGTTGGCATCGTTGGAACAGGCCTCGCACCATGTGCTTGCCGACTCCATCATCCGGACGGCGCGCGGCAGGCAGCTGATGCTTTCGCATCCGCATGATGTCCGCGAGTATCGCGGCGCGGGCCTCAAGGGCCGGGTCGAAAACATTTCGATCGCGGCGGGATCGCGGGCTCTCGTGCTCGCCGACAAGCCGCTGCCCAAATGGGCGACAAGCGGTGACGAACGATACCGGGATGAGCCGGTGCTCAGGGTTTTCGTAGCACTCGGCGGACGGCTTGCCGGGATTTTCACGTTCGGGGACGCCCTGCGTGTTGATGCGCGCGACACCCTCGGCAAGCTGCGCTCGGCTGGCATCACGCGCATGGTCATGCTGACAGGTGACGACGGTGCGGCAGCAAAGCGTATTTCTGCCATGCTTGATCTGGATGTCATCGTCGCCGATGCCATTCCTGCGGATAAAGTCTCGACGGTCGAGGCCGAGAAAGCAACGGCGCCAACAATGATGGTCGGCGATGGCATCAACGATGCACCCGCCCTTGCCGCCGCGACAGTCGGCGTCGCCATGGGCGCGCGCGGGGCGACGGCCTCTTCCGAGGCAGCGGATGTCATTGTTCTCGCCGACCGGCTGGAGCCTGTTGCCGAGGCAGTGCGGATTGCCCAACGGACGCGCGCGATTGCCCTGCAAAGCATCGTTGTCGGGCTGGGGCTCTCGGCCGTAGCAATGGTTGCGGCGGCCATGGGGCAGATCACGCCGGTGGCAGGTGCATTGCTTCAGGAAGGGATCGACGTGGCGGTCATCCTCAACGCTCTGCGCACTCTTGGCGATGGACGTCTCGGACGCGCATAGTGGTCGAGAGCAAAATCGGTGAAGGGCCATGGCACAGCAGAATCTGGTGGTTTGCAGCAAATGTGGTGGGGTCAACCGCCTGCCGCCGGCCCGCAATGCCAGGGAGGCGAAATGCGGAAAGTGCGGGATCAGGCTGTTTTCGGGGCATCCCGAAGACGTCGACGCCGCGACTTTCGATCATCAGATCGCGCGCAGCAGCCTGCCCGTTGTCGTCGATATCTGGGCACCATGGTGCGGCCCCTGCAAGATGATGGCGCCGGCGTATGAAGCGGCAGCAAATGAACTGGAGCCGCATGTTCGCCTGATCAAGCTCAATTCGGACAGCGAGCAGGCCATCGCGGCAAGGCTCGACATTCGCGGCATCCCGACAATGATCCTCTTTCATGGTGGGCGCGAAATCGCGCGTACATCCGGCGCAATGACGGCAGGCCAGATCGTCAGGTGGGTTCGTGACCGCCTCCCGACGGTCACGGCCTGAAAGTCGCCGCGCCATGGATCCGCTCATCGCCCGGCTCGGACTGGCCCTGGCAATTGGCCTGCTCGTCGGTTTGGAGCGTGGCTGGCAAGAGCGGGATGCACCCGATCGCAGCCGCACGGCTGGCATTCGCACGTTCGGCATATCCGGCCTGCTCGGCGGCATTCTGGCCGCACTCGCCCAAGCGCTCGATGCGGTATCGGTGCTGGTCGGCGGATTCATCGCTTTTGCCGCTGTCTTCGCCTGGTACAAGGCGCGCGAGGCTGCCCATGACGAGGATTTCAGCGTCACGAGCGTGATCGCTGGCCTCGGCGTTTTCGCGCTTGGCGCGCTTTCCGTCGCCGGTGATTATGGAGCGGCTGCTGCCGGTGGGGCGGCATTGGCGGCAATCCTGGCCAGCCGCGAGGTCCTGCACGGTCTTTTGAAGCGACTGACCTGGGTCGAACTTCGTTCCGCGCTGATCCTGGCGGTGATGACGGCAATCGTTCTGCCCTTGCTGCCAAACCGGACGATGGACCCGTGGGGCGGTTTCAATCCGTGGGAGGTCTGGTTCCTGACGGTGCTGATGGCCTCGATTTCGTTCGCCGGCTATGTGGCTGTTCGCATTCTGGGAAATACGCGTGGTCTTCTGGTCAGTTCGCTCGCCGGCGCGATCGTCTCTTCCACCGCCGTGACCTTAGCGCTTGCCCGCAACGCCATGTCGGCAAGCAACCCTCTGCCGCTTGCCGGGGCGGCTTCGCTGGCGGCCATGGTTTCGGTGCTCCGCGTTTGTGCCGTGGTCCTGATCATCGAGCCGAGAGTATTCGCTTCGGCGGGCATTCCGGCGATTGCCTCGGCGCTCGCCTTCGCTGTCTGCGGGGCATTGCTGCTCGCTCGCGACAGCGGAAATGGTGAAGGCAGCGCTATCGCGCGCAACCCATTCGAGTTGGGCCCGTTGCTGCTGTTCGCCCTGCTGTTCGCGGTTGTCGCGACCACGAGCGCTGCATTGGCCGCTCAATTCGGCGGCCGTGGCTTGCTGGCGACCTCGGCGCTGGCGGGTACGTTCGATGTCGACGTCTCTGTGCTCAGTGCCTTGCGGCTGGTCGAGCATTCGGTCCCTGTCGAGACTATCGGTCAGGCGGTGCTGGCGGCGCTGGCGGCAAACGCGATCGGCCGCCTGTCACTGGCGGTATTTGCCGGCCCGATCAGGTTCTGGTTGCCGCTGGCCGGCGCAACCCTGGCCGCTGCGACCGCCGGCTACGGCGCAATGTTGTTGTTTGGTCCGGGATAAAAGCGCGGTTCTCGAACCACTTTGATGCGGATCAAGGGGCAGGCCCAGCTACGGCTCTATTGAACTCCTTAAAAGGAGTTCGCCATGACCAATTTGAAGGATCTCACCCCAAAATTCCGCCATGTCCGGCTGCTGCTCGCCCGCGAAAAAGGCCATCCGGAAGGCGACCGCGAAGAGGGCTACGATGTGCTGGCTCCATTGACCGGCGAAGGCCGGATCGACGCGGAAGAGTGGAAATCGCACAGGGCCTCTTGCCGTGTTCGCCGCTTTCGCACCGGCGAGGAAGACCTGATCGGCCGGCTGAGGCGCAAGCCAGGCGGACAGTGGTATTTCGACTATGCCGAAGGCGATCGCGACGACGAGGTCGGCTTTCATCTTGGCGACGAACGGTTCGTGACCGGCGAATATGTGTCTATCGAGCGCAACGGCGCCATGCACACCTACCAGGTGGCACGGGTCGACCGGCCCTGATGCTTCGGGGCCAGGCCCCGTGGAAGTAGACCATGTCACGACGCATCCTGATTGTGGTCGGCCATCCCGACCCATCCCCGGACCGGCTCTGCCGCGGTCTTGCCAATGCCTATGGCGAGGGCGCGGAAAAGGCAGGACATGCTGTCCGCCGGGTCGATCTGGCAGCGCTTGATTTTCCGATGCTGCGGACGATGCAGGAGTTCGAACATGGTGCGGTTCCCGACGAGCTGAGGGATGCAGCCGAGGCGATCGTCTGGGCGGAGCATATCGTCTTTGTCTTCCCACTGTGGCTCGGAACCATGCCGGCCATGCTCAAGGCATTTCTGGAACAGGTGATGCGGCCAGGGACGGCCTTTGCCTACCCGGACAAGGGCGGCGGTTTCACCAAGACACTGCTTCGCGGCCGCTCTGCGCGCGTCGTGGTGACGATGGGCATGCCCTCAATTCTTTACCGCCTATGGTTCCTCGGACACGGCATCGCCGGCATGAAGCGAAGCATCCTGCATTTTGTCGGCATCAGTCCGGTGCGCGAGACCTTGTTCGGCATGGTCGCGGCTTCCAGCGAGGCGACGCGGGCGAAGTGGATCCGGCAGATGCGCAAGCTTGGGGAGCGAGGGCTATAGCGTGGCGATCCGGAAACCGGGACAATCCAATCTAAAGCCCCCCAAGGGCTGCCTGCTTCAGGGCCTATGGCTCGACGGTGAATTCAGCCCACATGCCGGCTCCATAATGACCTGGCACGTTGCAGATAAGCAGGTATTTTCCAGCCTTCAACTCGACGGTCAATGTGCCTGATTTTCCGGGATCAAGCTCCGAAACTTCGCCCTTGTCGCCAGCCTTGTCTTCGTCGACACGGTTCTCGGCTTCAAGATAAGGAAGCGGCTTTCCGGGATCGGCAAGGTACATCACGATCATTTCGTGAACGGTGTCCTTGGAGTCATTTTTCACATTGAATGTGACGTCCCCGGCCTTTACCGCGCCAGGCAAAGTCCTGATGCCCATGGTCGCCTTGGCGATATCGAGTCCCGGTGTCGCATAGGCGAGCCCCATTGGCATCTCCGCACTCGCGCCTTTGTCCCACAGCGAGACCTGCACAAGCGAAGCAGCCTGGACGGCGCCGGCACTGCCGGCCATGAGCATCGCGGCGGCAAGCCCGAGCGCTGCTCTCCTCAAAACGGTTTTCATGGCAATCTCCTTCAGGACGGCAGCCGAAGCGCTCTACGTCCCGACCGTCATCCTGCTCGCGGAGTCACCCTCCGTCCTTGCGCCAAATCAAACTGTCCGGCGCGAGCCCATCTGCGGCGCGATGCAGCTGTCAGCCAGTTGTCAGGTTGAATTGGCTATGTCGCACCAATGACGGTGAAATCGCCGTCTGACACGGCCGATCGAAATCCCAACCGCAGGCGCGACATTCGCGCCCAACCTCCCGAATGGAGCCATCATGTATCGCACACTCGTTCTCGCCGCTCTCGCCGGCATGGTCGCAGGACCGGCGCTCGCTGCCGGCGGCAGCTGCAGCACCGCCCCGAAATCACAGTTCAAGCCCAAGGCAACGCTCGAGGCGCAGTTGACTGGCGAAGGCCTCACCGTCCGCCAGATCAAGGTCGAGAAGGGTTGCTACGAAGTCTATGCGGTCGACAAGGCCGGCAAGAAGGTGAACATGGCCTACAATGCCGAGACCCTTGAAAAGCTCGACAATGCCGAAGCCGGCGAAAATTGATCCGAACGTTTCGATAGCCACGGACGCGCGGGCATCGCCAGAGATGGTGCGCGTCTGGGACCGGGTCGTGCGAAGTTTTCACTGGGCGCTGGTGCTCAGCTTCGTCACGGCCTGGCTCACCTCGCATTCCTCGGAGGACATCCATCATTGGGCTGGCTACGCCGCGGCCGCGCTGGTCGCGATGCGGCTGTTGTGGGGCGTTCTGGGCACCCCCTATGCGCGCTTCTCGCAATTCGTGCGTGATCCGGCAACAGTACTGCGCTACCTCTCAGCATTGCTGAGCGGTCGCGAAGCCCGCTACATCGGCCATAATCCGGCCGGCGGCGCGATGGTGATCGTGTTGATCGGGGCGATGGGATCGACCGCGCTGACCGGATGGCTGATGACAACGGACGCCTATTTCGGCGTGCCATGGGTCGAGGCGGCGCACAGCCTCGCCGCGCACAGCCTGCTCCTGCTGGTCCTTTTCCATATGGGCGGCGTCGCGCTGGCAAGCTTTCGCCATCGCGAAAACCTTGTCCGGGCCATGATTACGGGGCGAAAACGCAAAGCCGAGCCCGCGGACATAGCCTGACGATCTGTCAACGCGCCAAGCGATTCTCGCCCTCGACGATCTCAGGGGCGCAAGCCGCCATTCGTTCGGCGACGGCGAGAGCCAGCCACGCGACATCGGGCGAGTGGATCGGACACATGTGCAAGCTCGATGAGCGAGCGCTTTTCCCGGGCGCCCAGGAACCCCAAACTTGCCATTTGCCGCTCGCAAACGGATTTGACCCGTATCAAGGCAGCTAGCGCTTATTTCTTGTCTGTTGCCTCCCATCAGAGCCTTCAATTTTTGGGAGAGCATCATGACTACGGCTGATTTCAACATCCCTATTCCGAAGGTCGCGACCGCGGCGCCAACAAAACTTCGACTGGGTTCCCTGACCGCATTGGTGATTGGATCGATGGTCGGTTCCGGCGTTTTCAGCCTGCCGCAGAACATGGCGGCAGGTGCTGGTCCCCTCTCAATCCTGATTGGCTGGGCGATCACTGCGGTCGGCATGCTGGCGCTGGTCTTCGTTTATCAATCGCTTGCAACCCGCAAGCCCGAGCTCGACGCTGGGCCCTACGCTTACGCCAAGGCCGGCTTCGGTCCCTTCATCGGTTTCAACAGCGCCTGGGGCTACTGGATCAGTGCCTGGGTCGGCAACGTCTCCTACGCCGTGATCGTGTTCAGCGCCCTGTCCTATTTCTTTCCGGCATTCGGCGACGGAAACACCTGGCAGGCGGTGCTCGGCGCATCGATCCTGCTGTGGCTGATCCACGTCCTGGTTCTCGCCGGTATCCGCCAGGCCGCTGTCGTGAACCTCATCGTCACGGTGGCCAAGATCGCTCCGATCGTCCTGTTCGTCGGGGTTGTTGCCGTCGCTTTCAAACTGCAAGTCTGGTCACTCGATTTCACCGGTCTGGGCAACGCCAGTCTCGGCTCGATCACCGCACAGGTGAAGAGCACGATGTTGGTGACGCTTTGGGTGTTCATCGGCATCGAAGGCGCCAGCGTATTTTCCGGCCGCGCCGAACGTCGCAAGGACATCGCGACGGCGACCGTACTCGGCTTCTTCACCTGCCTCGCGCTTTACGCCCTGGTGTCGCTGCTGTCGCTCGGCATCCTCAGCCAGCCTGAACTCGCCGCGCTGAAGAACCCCTCAATGGCGGGCGTGCTGGAAGCGGTTGTCGGTCCTTGGGGCGCCATCCTCATCAACATCGCGCTTGTCGTGTCCGTGATCGGCGCCTTCCTCAGCTGGACGCTGCTTGCGGCCGAAATTCCACATGTCGCCGCCAAGGACGGCACGATGCCGAAATTCTTCGGCTGGGAAAGCGACCGCGGTGTGCCGTCGATCTCCCTTCTGATCACCAACCTGCTCGTCCAGGCCTTCCTCGTGATCACGCTCTTTGCACAGAGTACTTACCAGGCACTGTTCTACATCGCGTCAGCCGCGATCCTGGTGCCTTACATCTTTTCCGGAGCCTACGCTGCCAAGCTCGCGCTGACTGGAGAGAGCTACGAGAGCGGCGAGCAACGCTTCGGTCCGCTTTTTGCCGGGCTGCTGGCAACGGTCTACGGACTGTGGCTCGTCTACGCGGCCGGACCCGCATATCTGTTCATGTGCGCGATCCTTTATGCGCCCGGCATCATCTTCTACATCTGGGCGCGCCGCGAAACCAATCAGCGCGTGTTCCATCCTGCCGAAGCAGCCCTCGCTGGAACTCTCATCGCTGTCGCCATCCTCGCCGTTTACGAGATGTGGACCGGCGCCATCAGCCCGCTGTGAGAGGAATGACGGCGATGACAAGCCTGGGTGTCCACTCCGAAGTCGGACGTCTGCGCGAGGTGATGGTCCATCGTCCGGACCTCAGCCTGCGCAGGCTGACACCGGAGAACTGCAAGGCGCTGCTCTTCGACGACGTGCTGTGGGTCAAGCGGGCCCGCCAGGAGCATGATGTCTTCGTCGACGCGTTGCGCGAACGCGGCGTGCTGGTGCATTCTTTCGGAGAGCTCCTGGCAGAAACAATGAGCTTGACCAAGGCCCGCGACTGGCTTCTCGACCGCCGGGTTCATCCCGGCGTCGTCGGGCTGGACATGGTCGACGAGATGCGTGGCTGGCTCAACGAGATGCCTGCGGAACTGCTCGCGACCTATCTTGTCGGCGGCATCGCCCGAGCGGAGCTTCCGTTCGAGCCCAAAGGCCTGACCGGAAGGACGCTCGCGCCCCAGGATTTCGTGCTGCCGCCGCTGCCGAACCAGCTTTTCACCCGCGACAGTTCCTGCTGGATCTACGGCTCGGTCTCCGTCAATTCCATGTACTGGCCCGCCAGGCGCCCGGAAGCGGCCAATGTCGAAGCTGTCTACCGTTTCCATCCCCGGTTTCGAGACAGTGGGATTCCCTTTGTGTCGCCGGATCTGGGAACAGGCACCAGCCTGGAAGGCGGCGATGTCATGCCGATCGGTGGAGGAACGGTTATCGTCGGCATGGGGGAGCGCACCACGCCGCAAGCCGTGGGCGACCTTGCGCGCAGCCTGTTCGCGGCCGGCGAGGCCACGCGTGTGATTGCCGCGCTAATGCCGCGGGATCGCAGTTTCATGCATCTCGATACCGTCTTCACCTTCTGCGACCGCGACCTGGTGACCATGTACCCGCCGGTGGTCGAGCGGCTGCGCACCTTCTCGTTGCGGCCGGGCGATGGCGCGGCGGCGGTCGAGGTCACCGATGAGACAAAGCCGTTCACGGCTGTTGTTGCTGAAGCCCTTGGACTGAAATTGCTGCGGATCATCGCCACCGGTGGCGACCGCTACGAGGCCGAGCGCGAGCAATGGGATGACGGCAACAACGTTGTTGCGGTCGAGCCAGGTGTGGTCATCGGCTACGACCGCAACGTTTATACAAACACGCTCCTGCGCCGTGCAGGAATTGAAGTGATCACGGTCGAAGGCGCCGAGCTTAGCCGCGGGCGCGGCGGCGGGCACTGCATGACCTGTCCGATTGCCCGCGACCCGATTTGATCCGAAAGGAATCCCTATGTCGATCAATCTTCATGGCCGCTCCGTCCTGACCCTGGACGATCTCACGGCCGACGAGATTCGCTTTCTTCTCAAGCTGGCCGCCGATCTCAAGGCAGCCAAGCTCGCCGGTCACGAGATACCGCGTCTCGTCAGAAAGAACATCGCGCTGATCTTTGAGAAGGATTCGACCCGCACCCGGACCGGGTTCGAGGTGGCGGCCTATGACCAGGGCGCCCACGTCACCTATTTCGGTCCCACCGGCAGCCATATCGGCCACAAGGAGTCCATGAAGGACACAGCCCGCGTGCTCGGCCGCATGTACGACGCCATCGAGTATCGCGGCTTTGGCCAGCACCAGGCCGAACTGCTTGCCACGCATGCCGGCGTGCCCGTCTATAACGGTCTCACCGACGAGGCGCACCCAACCCAGATCCTCGCCGACTTCATGACGATGCGTGAATTCACGCATAAACATCTTTCGGATGTGACCGTCACCTTCGTCGGTGAGGGTCGTGACAACGTCGCACAGTCATTGGCGCTGGGAGCAGCCAAGGTCGGCATCGATATGCGCATTGCCTCGCCGAAGGAGCTTTGGCCGGATGAGGAATTCTGCGCCCATGTCCGGGACCTGGCGGAACGCAGCGGTGGCCGTTTCCGGCTCGACGAAGACGTGACGGCCTGTGTCCAGGACGCCGACTTTGTTTACACAGACGTGTGGATGTCGATGGGCGAGGACAAATCAGGCTGGTCCGAGCGTATTCGTCTTTTGACGCCATACCGCGTCACCAGCGAGGTGATGGCCGCGGCCGGCAACCCCCACGTCAAATTCATGCATTGCCTGCCGGCATTCCACAACACCGATACAGAGATCGGCGCCTTCGTTGCGAAGGAATACGGCATCGACTGCATGGAGGTCACGGACGAGGTGTTCGAGTCGGCTGCGTCGATCGTCTTCGACCAGGCCGAAAACCGGATGCACACGATCAAGGCCCTTCTCGTCGCCACGATCGGCAACTGAGATGCTTATCGTCATCGCGTTGGGCGGAAACGCACTGCTACGCCGTGGCGAACCGATGACGGCGGAGAACCAGCGCGCCAACATCAAACGCGCCGCATCCGTGCTCGCCGAACTCATCGGCGAAGGACACTCGGTTGTAGTCACGCACGGCAACGGCCCGCAAGTGGGCCTGCTCGCACTCCAGGCCGCTGCCAGCCCGGGCGACGGGGCGTTCCCACTCGACGTGCTCGGGGCCGAGAGCGCCGGCATGATCGGATATGTGATCGAGCAGGAGCTCGGCAACCTCCTCAAGCAGAGGCTGTTCGCAACCCTGCTGACGCAGGTGACTGTGGACCCGCACGATCCGGCCTTCGCTCACCCAACGAAGCCGATCGGCCCGGTCTACGATGAGGCAACCGCACGCAAGCTTGCCACCGAGCGCGGCTGGCAAGTCGCGCCTGATGGCGATAAATGGCGTCGCGTCGTACCCTCGCCACGACCGCTGGAGATTCTGGAAGCGTCGGTGATTTCATTCCTCGTCCAACGCGGCGTGATCGTGATCTGCACCGGTGGCGGCGGGGTTCCAGTAATAACCCGTGACGACGGCAGTCTTTGCGGTGTGGAAGCAGTTATCGACAAGGATCTGGCAAGCTCGCTTCTCGCTCGCAAGTTGAAGGCAGACATGCTGCTTATGCTGACGGATGTCGACGCCGTCTATGTCGACTACGGAACAGCGGCCGCTCGGGCGCTCCGGCGCGTGAGCCCCAAGGAGCTATCGGGCAGGACTTTTCCGGCCGGCTCCATGGGACCGAAGGTCAGCGCTGCAATCGAATTCATTGAAGCGACAGGCAAGCCTGCTGCAATCGGCAAGCTCGACGATGCCGTCGAAATTGTCAGAGGGGAGCTCGGCACCTGGTTCGAAGCCAGCGCCCTGCCCTCGCCCATCGAGCCTGCGAGGCCCTAGGCTGCTGCCACGACACCGATGACATAGTTCTTGCCATAGGCTTTCGCGCATTTCGGGCATGTCGTGTAGAAGAAATACACATCACCCGGCTCTGTGTTTCGATCGCGCGCAATCTGCCGCATTTCCTCATCCCAGGTCCTCGCCTGGCTGTACGGCCCTTCGAACAATTTGGTCACATAGTCGCCGCTCAGCGTGGTCATCTCCTCGTTGGCGACAGGTTTCGAGACCGCAAACAGATGTTCGCTGGTCCAGGGCGAGACATCCTTACTGAGCACGATAAACTGATCGAGATCGGAAGCGCCGGCGTCTTCCATGTGCCTATTAACGCGCGCGAATACGCTGCCCATGTTCATCGGGATGTGCATGACGCTGTGGGTTATGGCCTTGACGAACCGCTTGTCCTTGAAGTGCAGTTCCTGGCTGTCCCAACCCTCGGGATTGAATTCGGGGCAGCAACCGGTTGCGTTGACACTCGCGTCGTATCGAGGCGTTTCATTCGTCTTCATGGCTGTTCCCCATTTGAGCAGCCATCTGACGGACAATGGGCCTACCCATCATTGATCCTTGTCAAGACGGCCCTGAATCCCGATCGAAGCGCATCAAAGCGGCCGCGGCCCTTGTTCCTCGACTGCCTTCAATCGGACCACTGAAACCGAGCAAAGGGCTTGTGCCACGACCTTGGTCGAGACACTGCCGAGATGGCGGCGGATTGCCGAGGACGCCCGCGCTCCAACGACGATGTGCCCGGCGTCATTGTGCTCCGCGTAATTGAGGATCGCATCGGCGGGGCTGACCGCTTCAAGCACATGATAACTGACGCGGTCTTCCGGCAGATGCAGTGGATAGGCCCAATCCTTGAGCGCGACGAGCCGCTTCAAGTAGACTGAGCGCCCTGTTTCGTCGGTCGCCGGCGTCTCGCCGATGATTTCCGTCTTCAGGACCGTCACGCAGGCCAGCCAGGAATCCTCGCGCGACGCAAGCACGCGGGCGGTCTCGTTGAGAACCTCGCCTGCCAGCGCATCACTACCATTGGCCAGATCGACTGCGGCAAGAACAATTGACGGTCCGGCCTGCGTTCTCGACAAGGTCGGCTTGCCGACAAGCGATCTGTCATCCGTCTTGCGAAACAGCTTCTTGATTGCGGCCCACACCCCCTCGTCCTGGGGCTTACGCCTGACAACCACGACCTGGTCGGGATTCCTCAGGTCGGACAGAACGTGCGCCGCCTCGACATATCGTCGAGACCTGTCCACCTCCATGCATCGCAGAATGATGGCTTCAAACCACCGCGGAATGGCGTCGTTGATATCGCGCGGCAGCCTGGGGGTATGATAGAGCCTGCGCTTCATCCCCGCGAAAGTCGCCGGCCGCCCGAACGGCTCCTCGCCCGTAGCCAACTGATAGAGGATGCAACCTAATGCAAACAGGTCACTTGCAGGATCGGATCGCTCTCCGAGCACCTGTTCCGGCGAAATATAGGCGGCGGTACCCATCGGCACCGAGCTTTCCGCGCCGAGAAGATCGGGAAGCTCTGCATGCCGGGCGAGCCCGAAGTCGAGGAGCACCGCGCCGCGCTCGGCGAGAATGATATTCTCGGGCTTGAGATCGAGATGGACGACCTTCTGCCGGTGCAGGGCGGCGAGTGCCGTTGCGATATCGGTGCCGATCCTTGCCGCCTCGTCCACGGGCAGCGGCGTGTTGCCTACGAGATCCGCCAGGCCGGTGCCGGCCACGAACTCCATGGCAATATAGGGAACCTGCGCCAGACTGCCGGATGACGCAAAACGCGGCACATACGGTCCCGACAGGCGTTTCAGGATCAGCTCCTCCGCCTCGAAACCGAGGATGACGGAAACATCCCCGCCCGGGTCGAGAAACGGGATCTTCAGCACAAGCGGGAAATCGTACCGGGGGTTGGTCGCCCGCCAGAGCGAGGCCATGCCGCCGGAGGGCAGCTTTTCGACCAGCTCGAAACCATCGATGACCGCCCCTGCCTCAAACCGTTGCATCGAATACGTCTCCTTAGCGGCCGATCTTCAGACGCATGCCAAGCCATCCAGGCAGGCCGGCGGCTTGAATCTTGCTGGCTGTTTCTTCGTAATCATAGGGAACACGAACCATCGTGACCTCGTGTCGCTGCGTGTCGACAAGAACAAAGCACGCCGCCGGGTTGCCGTCGCGCGGTTGGCCTACCGCGCCGGCGACTACCAGGTGACGCCTGATCTCGGACAACGGCGCCGCCACATTGTCATGCGGCTGAAAATGCGTTGGCCGGCGACCGGGCAGCGCGTAGTAGATGGCGGGAATGTGGGTGTGGCCGCAGAAAACGAAGCGGGCGTCGCTTGCCGAGAGGCAGCGCTCCGCCGCATCCACGTCGCGTATATAGGGCCATTTTCCCGGCCGCTCGGCGCTTGCGTGCACATACCGACGGTCCTCGGATTGCAGTGAGAGCGGCAGTCGCGCCAGGAAATCAAGATGTGCCGGAGCGATGCGTTCGCGAGTCCACTGGACTGCGAACCGCGCGTTCTCCGTCATGTTGCTTAGATTCAGCGCCACTGCTTCGTCGTGGTTGCCCATGATGCAAAGCGCGCCATCAGCCATCAGATGGGCGGCCTTCTCGATCACATAGATGGGATCAGGACCGTAGCCGACCAGATCACCGAGCAATACCAACTCGTCTGGACTACCGCGTTCGTGGACAGCTTCCATGACCGCGTCGAACGCCTCGCGATTGGCATGGATGTCAGACAGGATTGCAATGCGCATTCAACCTTGTCCCAGAGATTGGCAAAACATGGCAAGGCGCGTGCCACGGGTGATTGATACGGCTGCGTCGCGATCATTGGGGACGGCTAAAGCAATTTGCCGTCTCTTTGGGGTGGCGAAACATGGCTGAGTGATGCCGAGTCTGGCTCAGCGTCTGCCGTCGCGCCTTTGTAAACCAAGCGTATGACAAAGACGAAGTATCCGACCTGCAGAACGACCAAGTCGATAATCGCCCAGCCCAGTGCTGTCCAGACCGAGCCCGTTACCGCGTAGGTCCACACCGCAACGATGGCCGAGGTGACAAACATTCCCACCACAAACTGCGGAAGATACATTGTTGCGCATCAACCGCCCCGGACCTGATATAAGTTCGAAACGGCTCCCCATTGCTATGCAAAAGCTAAGGGGATCATAGGCATCCGGATTGGCTTGTGGCTTGACGTGGATCAATCAGGCCGGGCGTCAGTCAACTGGTTTCTTTTTGATTGTTGCAAATCTGGCCAATTCCTCGGCCAACAGATTTTTAAGCGTTGCACGACGGTCCGGGTCTGTTTCGGATATGAGCTTGTGCCTGAAATGCTTGATGTTTTCGTGATGTATGTATTCGCGGTAGGGATCCTGCATAACCGTATCCCTCCTTTGGGGAGACGCAACCGCGACGCTAGGCGTCTATTCGGTCCAAGGCCAGCGTAATCGCTCGTTGAAGGCCGTAGCCGCACTTGGCGGCTGCGAATCCGCTCCGTGTTTAAGTAGGTAGTTTCCCGTAGGGATATAACCGAATTTCGCGGCCCCCGGATTCGCGCGATTGCTGTGTCACGGATCAACCGGGAAAACAGCCATGCACGCCCCCACGAGTTCCAGAATCTCACTGCTGTCGCATTCTGTGCAACCAAGCCTGCCGGATGCGTTCGACCCGGCGCCGCTGCAGCCGGTGAGCTTTTTTCCCGCCGGCGCGGAAATCTATGCCCAGGGCGAGAAGGCTGGGGCCTTCTATCAGGTCGAGTTCGGTGCCGTGCGCATCTACCGCCTGCTTGCCGACGGCCGCCGGCAGATCAGCGCCTTTCACCTCGCCGGAGAGACATTCGGGTTCGAGGCAGACGCAACACATCATTTCTTCGCAGAGGCAATCAACGCCACAGCTGTCCGCGTTTTGCGGCTCACTACCGGGGCGGACATGTCCCGCCAACTATTGCCCTTGGCGCTGAAGGGTTTGACCCGCGCGCAGGAGCATCTGCTGGTTCTCGGCCGCCAGAACGCCATCGAACGCGTCGCCGCTTTCCTGGTTGACATGGCGGAGCGGCAGGGCGGCTTGCGGCAGGTTGAGTTGCCAATGTCGCGTATGGACATCGGCGACTATCTCGGCCTGACCATCGAGACCGTGTCGCGGGTCTTCACCCGGCTGAAGGACAAGGGCGTCATCCGCCTGCTCAACCTGCGCAGCATCGAAATCGTCAAGCAGGATGTGTTGCAGACCATGGGCGAATGAGGGTGCCTGCCTACGAAAAAGAGAGACGACAATGACGCCGCAGAACCGGCCTCAGTTCAAGGACCAGATGACGATGGACAATACACTTACCACCCACACCGGCTTTCGCTTCGACGTGCGCCGCGCGCGCGCTGAAGATGAGCCGACGCTGGCCGAGTTCTTCACCCATGTGACTCCGGAAGACCTGCGCTTCCGCTTTCTCGGCGCTGTGAAGGAAGTCTCGCATGAACGGCTGGTGGCGATGACGCGTTCAGATGACGCCCATATCCATAATTTTCTAGCATTCTCGACCGACGGGATGCTGATCGCGGTTGCGACGCTGGCGAGCGATCCGGTCGATCGAAACGGCGAGGTTGCGATATGCATTCGTGCGGACCGCAAGCATCTGGGCGTTGGCTGGGAGCTGCTCGCCTATATCGCGAAATATGCCGAAGAACTCGGCCTCAAAGCGATCGAGTCGATCGAGAGCCGTGAAAACCGTGCTGCGATCGAGGTCGAGCGCGACATGGGTTTCACCGTCACGCCCGATCCCGACGATGCGACGCTTGTCCTGGTTCGGCGGGAACTGGGATCGCGATCAGCCGGTTAGCTTCGCGGCCCCTCCCGGGTCGTTGCGGGCGCTGCAGATCGGAAGATGAAAATCTCCGTGGCCACGGCGCGTTCTTCATCCGCTGGAATGACAAGCACATCGACGCGGGAATTCGCAGCGCTGACCACCTCCTCGCCTCCTCGGTTTCGCTCCTCGTCGAGGCCGACCCCAAGCCAGGCCGCGGCGGCGCTGATCCTTTCCCGGACCAAGGGCGCGTTTTCGCCGATGCCGGCAGTGAACACCAGCGTGTCCAGCCCTCCCATGGCAGCGGCCAACGATCCTATCTCGCGTCCGATCCGATAGACGAAGAGATCGACAGCCTGTGCGGCGGCAAGATCGTCCGAGCCGATCAGCGTCCGCATATCACCAGATATTCCGGACACACCGAGCAGGCCTGATTGCTCGTAGAGAATCGTGACCAGTTCGTCCCCAGACAGCCGCCGTTCCTGCAGCAAGTGGAGGATCACCCCCGGGTCCAGCGCGCCGCAACGCGTGCTCATCAGCAGGCCGTCCAGGGTCGAAAATCCCATCGTCGTGGCGATGCTCCGTCCAGCGTCCATGGCGCACAGGCTGGCGCCGCTGCCGAGATGGGCGACGATCGTGCGGCCACCCGCGCGGGTGCCGTAACGATCATGCAGCTTTGCAGCGATATGGCTGTAAGACAGCCCATGAAAGCCGTAGGACACGATGCCCGCCTCGGACATTGCGCGCGGTAGCCCGTAGATTTTGGCGAGCTCCGGCCGGGCTGAATGAAACGCCGTGTCGAAGCACCCTATCTGGAGGGCCTGCGGCAAGAGCTTTGTGGCCAGCGCGACAAGCTCGAGATTGATTCGTTGGTGGATGGGCGCCATCGGCTCAAGCAAGCGCAGCGCTTTTAGCGTGCGTTCGTCGAGCCGCGTTGCTTCGGTGAAGTCACGCCCGCCGTGAACGATCCTGTGCCCTACCCTGTCGATGCGACGCAGGAGATCGTTATCGGCGAGCACGGATGCAACCGCCGCGAACGCCTTGTCCATATCGATCCGTGCTTCGCCCAGGCTCCTATCGATCTTGGACACGCTGGCCGCGGCCTCGACACGCAGCCGCGGTTGTTGACCGAGGGAGGAGACATTGCCGCGCAGCAGTACCGGAAGTTGGTCACGCCCTTCGAAGACGGCGAACTTCAGGCTCGAAGAACCGCCGTTCAGGACAAGGATCGCATCGGTCATGAAACCATCCGATATGTTTCCGTCCCTATGTGCTTGAGGTCAATCTGGACGCTTCAGCGCCGCATCAGCATCCTGTCCCCACTTCCAGTCAAGGATCTCGGGCATATCCTGCCCATGGGCGCGAATATAGGCTCGATGTTCAAGCAGCTTGCTGTCCATCGCCTGCTTCAGGCCGACCCGCACGCTCTTCAGTCGCGGCACCCAGTCGAGGGCGCTTTGGACGATATGAAAGCGGTCGAGGCCATTCAGGACCGTCATGTCGAAAGGCGTCGTCGTCGTCCCTTCTTCGTTATAGCCACGCACATGGATGTTGTCGTGGTTGGTGCGCCGATAAGTCAGGCGATGGATGGTCCAGGGATAGCCGTGATAGGCAAAGATGACCGGCTTGTCGGTAGTGAACAGCGCGTCGAAATCGCGATCCGACAGACCGTGCGGATGGTATTCCTTTGGCTGAAGAGTCATCAGGTCAACGACATTGACCACCCTGATCCTGAGATCGGGAACCTGTTGCCTGAGGATCTGCACCGCGGCCAGCGTTTCTAGGGTCGGGACGTCGCCAGCGCAAGCCATCACGACGTCGGGCTCTGCCCCATCGTCAGTTGACGCCCAGTCCCAGATGCCGACCCCTGCCCTGCAGTGAATGATTGCCCTATCCATCGACAGCCACTGCCAAGACGGCGGCTTGCCGGCGACGATGACGTTGATGCGGTTCCAGGTCTGCAGCACATGGTCGGTCACGCACAACAAGGTGTTGGCGTCCGGTGGCAGGTAGACCCGCACAATATCGGCCTTCTTGTTGAGGGCGACGTCAATGAAGCCGGGGTCCTGATGGCTAAAGCCGTTGTGTTCCTGATGCCAGACATGGCTGGACAACAGATAATTCAGCGATGCGATCGGCCGCCGCCACGGGATATCGCGGCAGGCATCCAGCCATTTCGCGTGCTGATTGAACATGGAATCGACGATGTGGATAAACGCCTCGTAGCAAGAAAACAGGCCATGGCGCCCGGTGAGCAGATAGCCTTCCAGCCAACCCTGGCAGGTGTGCTCAGAGAGGATTTCGAGAACCCGGCCGTCGCGGCCGAGATGGACGTCTTCGGGCAGAATCTTTTCCATCCAGGCACGTTCCGTGACCTCGAACACGTCTTGAAGCCGGTTCGAGGCGGTCTCGTCCGGGCCGACGATCCGGAAGTTCTTTGAGGCCTCGTTCAACTTCATGACGTCACGCAGGAAACTACCCATGACCCGCGTCGACTCAGCCTTGATGGCGCCAGGGCGCTCAAGCGCAATGGCGTGGTCATGCAACGCCGGCAGATCCAGAGACCTTCGCAGCAGGCCGCCATTGGCATGCGGGTTGGCGCCCATACGTCTCGTCGCCTGGGGTGCCGTGGCGCGGATCGCAGCGACAGGAGCGCCGGCGGCGTCGAACAGTTCCTCGGGCCGGTAGCTTTTCAGCCACTCCTCGAGCAGCTTGAGATGGGCCGGGTTTTCCGCAAGGCCAGACAAGGGTACCTGGTGCGAGCGCCAGAAGCCCTCGGTCTTCAGACCGTCGACCTCTTTCGGTCCCGTCCAGCCCTTGGGGCTGCGCAGCACGATCATTGGCCATTTTGGTCGTGACGCGGTCGCCGCAGCTCCGTTGCGGGCGGCATGCTGGATAGCCTGGATCCTATCAAATGCATCGTCGAGCACGCTCGCCATTCGCTCATGCATCAGCACAGGCTCGTGGCCCTCCACGAACAGCGGCTCATAGCCATAGCCGGCAAACAGCGCGCGCAATTCGTCTTCGGGAATGCGGGCCAGAATGGTCGGATTGGCGATCTTGTAGCCGTTCAGATGCAGGATCGGCAGCACCGCCCCGTCGCGCGCCGGGTTGAGGAATTTGTTGGAATGCCACGCGGCTGCCAGTGGCCCCGTTTCAGCCTCGCCGTCACCGACGACACAGGCGACGACAAGGTCGGGATTGTCGAAGGCGGCGCCATAGGCATGCGAAAGTGAATAGCCCAACTCTCCGCCCTCATGAATCGAGCCGGGCACATCCGGTGCTGCATGGCTCGGGATACCGCCGGGAAACGAAAACTGCCGGAACAGCTTGCGCATCCCCTGCTCGTCCATCGCAATGTCCGGATTGAATTCGCTGTAGGTGCCTTCCAGATAGGTATTCGCCACCATTGCCGGGCCGCCATGGCCTGGGCCGCAGACATAGATCACATTTGCTTCCCTGAGCCGGATTGCGCGATTGAGGTGTGCATAGATAAAACTCAAGCCCGGCGACGTTCCCCAGTGGCCGAGCAGGCGCGGCTTGACGTGCTCCAACCGCAACGGTTCGCGCAGCAGCGGATTGTCGAGCAGGTAAATCTGGCCGATCGTCAGATAGTTGGCAGCACGCCAATAGGCATCGATATCGTGCAACTCGCGATCGGACAGAAGGCCACGGGAAGCTGGTATTGTCGTATGCTCTGTCATGTCTGGCTCCCATCGCCTGTTGGCGCCCTGTCGCCGGACTGCGACACGGGCCTGTGTTCTTTGATCTGCAGCGAATGGACACCAACGCGTTCGCGCGCTTTCAGTTCATCGCTTCACGGCCTCTATGCGTCGTTGTCCTCGAGCGCCCTGCGCATGCGCCTAATCACCGCTGCGCGACCCCTCTCGTCGGCCGCAGCGGTGACCGCCTCGTTTACGTCCAGGAGAAGCCTTGAAAGGTCGTTGTGCCAGTCGAGGCGGGCAATCTTTCCCGGCGTCAGACGGCGGGGCTCGTTAACCTCGACCGGCAAACTCCGACCGGGGGTCAATTGGAAAGCATCGTCTAGCCTCGGGATGATGATCTTGTCGTCGGGTATCAGTCCTGCAAGCCTTCCACGCAGGCCGCCGAGTCCAGCCTCCTCTCCATGCGTCAGGAACACCTGCTGCGTCACCGGAGTTCGGGCTTTGAGCCAGGCAACCAGTTCGCTGGCGTCGGCGTGGCCGGAATAGAGGTCGAACAGGGTGATGCGTGCTTTGACCTCGACTTCCTCACCCTGGATGCGCACACGCTCAGCGCCGTCGAGCAGTATCCTCCCGAGCGACCCTTGGGCCTGGTATCCGGCCATCATCACCGTGGCGCTCCTGCGCCAGAGATTGGCCTTGAGATGATGGCGGATTCGCCCCGCATCGCACATGCCGCTGGCGGCGATCACCACGAAGAAGCCGGTCAGGCGATTGATCGCCTTGCTCTGTTCCACCGTCTCTGTGAAGCGCAGCTCCTTCGAGTTGAGGGCCAGGCGCAGCACGTCACCCTGTTCGATCTCGTTGGCATGGCGCTCAAAAATCGCACTGGCGCGTGTTGCCAGCGGCGAGTCGACGAAGACCGGGGCTGACGGCACCTCCCCCGCTTTCATGAGCAAATACAGATCGACCAGCAGTTCTTGCGTCCTCTCGACCGCGAAAGACGGAATAATGAGGGGGCCACCGGCCTCGGCGGCGCCACGAACGATGTCGCCGAGCTGGGATCGCCGCTGCTCCGGCGAGACGTCAGGTCGCTCTCGGTCGCCATAGGTCGATTCACAGATCAGATAATCGACGCCCGACGGCCCCTCTGGATCGGTCTGAAGCAGCTTGTGGCCGGGGCCTATGTCGCCCGAGAATATGAGGCGCAGGGGCGCATCCTGCCGGTCGATCTCGAGTTCGACCGATGCCGAACCAAGCAGATGGCCGGCATTCCAGAAGCGGGCGCGAAGGCCTTCGGTGACGGTGGCCCATTCGCCGTATTCCAGAGCCCGGAACAAGGTCATGCAAGCGGCCGCATCCCGCAGGCTGTAGATCGGCTCGACCGGCGGCCGACCGCGCTGCGCGTTACGGCGGTTCAGGTGCTCGACCTCCATTTCCTGAATATGAGCCGAATCCGGCAGCATGACCGAGCAAAGATCGATGGTGGCGCGAGTGGTGTGGATCGGGCCGGCAAATCCCTGCTTGACCAGTTTCGGCAAAAGGCCGCTGTGGTCGATATGTGCATGCGTTAGAATGACGGCGTCAATCGCGTCCGGTGGAAACGGGAACGCACCATAGTTCAGTTCCCTTTCCGACTTCGACCCCTGAAACAGGCCGCAGTCGACGAGAATCCGCCCGCGCGGCGTTTCGATCTCATAGCAAGAGCCGGTGACACCATGAGCCGCGCCGTGGAAGCGCAGAACAGGATCCGTGTCGCGATTGCCTCTCATATCGCCACAACCTAATGCGACAGCAGGACAGGCAGACGCAGATCCGCGAGAATGTCTTCGGTGGCACCGCCAAGCACGAAGTCCCTGACGCGGGAGTGACCATATCCGCCCATGACAAGCAGGTCGCCGCCGATCTTGAGAGCATGTTCCTGGAGAGCTGTTCCGATCGACCGATCCCCTGCCTGGATCGAGGCGGCCTCGGCCACCAGACCACGCGTCCTCAATCCCTGCGCAAGGCGTTCGCCGATGTCCTGTCCAGGAAGTGGCTTTTCATCGGTCACGGTCACAACGGTGATCATGGAGGCCCGTTCGAGAAACGCGTGTGCGTCGGCAACAGCCCGTGCGGCCACTCGGCTGGCGTCCCAGGCGATAACGACATGTCCAAGGACCCCGACGTCCGTGGAGTCAGGAATAAGCAGGGTCGGTCGACCCGAGCCGAACAGTATCGCCTCGGCTATCATCCGCGCCGTCTGGTTGGCCGGCGCCCAGCCGACCAGACAGACATCGAAATAGCGGGAGTGGTTTGCGGCAACATCGCCCATCCGGGCCGGTGCTGCGGTCAACTCCTGCGTGGTGAGGGTCACACCGCCATGCGCTGCTTCTTTCGTAATCGCCTCCAGCAGGACGCTGCCGCATTTGCGGCTGGTCGCCTCGACCTCTCGTATCTTGTTTGGAAGATCGAGCAAATAGCTCGAGAGCGCGTTCGAAACGTCGGGAATGTCGACATTGACGGCAACAGCATGCAGCGTCGCTTCGATATTCTTGGCGACTGCGACTGCATTCGCTGCGATTTTCGAGGAGCTCGCGTCTGGAAATGTCGCCAAGGACAGAGATGCCATCAGCTTCATCGGATTTCGCCTCCGTTGCGGCAAAGGCCAAACGGCCATCTTTCGCGACATTTGTAATCACAAGGGACGAGGCGAGCTTTGATCCACCGCAAATGCGTCTTCATCCTGAGGGGTGGCTAGGCGTTTGGTTAGGAGCAGCGGGAGCCCTTTACCCAGCCGCTGTGATGCGGATAGCTCCATGGCTGTGGGGACGCAATCATGCTGTTCACAACACCAGAAGGTGGAAGGTCGCCGCTCGCCGGCGAGCGAAGCTCTCAAAGCGGATTGGGAAGTGGCACGCGCGTCCGCCCAAGAGACGCTCTCCGCGCGACAGGAGCAGATGGAGCGCCAATCTGCTGTCAATCGAGCGCTCAGGCTCGGACGCGTTCCCTTGATCGCTGCAAGAATTATCAGGGCAATCGATGACGCCGGTCTTCTCGGCGAAGGCATTCGTATTGCGGGAACCAATGCAATCTACGCCTATGAGGCGACGGCCGGAGTGTTCGTGGATCCGGGCATCACGTCTACGGAAGACATTGGCCTCCTCATGGATGCGCGCCAGTCCCTCAGAATCATGGCTGACACAAACGTCGAAGACGGAGCGCTCATCAACCTCTTGCGCAAGGTCGATCGGTCCTTCGAGCGTTCATCCGCAACGTTCCGCGCGGTGAACCGCGACGGATATCTCGTCGATCTGATCAAACCGCTTGCGACCCCGGAGTGGAAGCAGAGTCGGCAAACTGTTGAAGGCCGACGACGAATTGGTTGCCGTCGAGATCGCCGGCTTGGCATGGCTGGAAAATACCCCTGCTTTCGAAGCAATCGCGATCGATGAAAAAGGTGGGCCATTACGCCTCGTCGTTCCTGATCCCCGGATTTTTGCCGCGCACAAATTCTGGGTGTCGAAACGAGCTGATCGCGAGCCAATCAAGCGCCGTCGCGACTTGGCCCAGGCGCAAGCTGTTGCCGGGCTCACGACCCAGTACCTCAAGCATCTTCCGTACGAAGCAAGCGAGCTTCGGGCCTTGCCCGGTCCGTTTTCGACGACGCCCATCATTTGTTCGCATGACTCGCGTCGACATCGTTCAGCGCTTGTCTGTGACTGCCGATTTTCTCTGGCTCCAAGGACGCGCGTGCATCGTTCGTCGTGCACTTCCAGACTAGATGGAGTGAGTTCGACCCCATCCATGAGCAGGCGATCTGTGGAGCGCGCCAGAGCCGTATTCGCTTTCAAGGGATGAGCAGCAACTTGCCGGTTGTCACTCGGTTCGACACTTCATCATTTCGACCAAAGACTTCCTTTGGAGTGACGGCGTGCGGTTTGAAGATGTGAGCGACCTTTCCTGAACTTTCGAAATCGGATGGCGAGCACAATTATGCCTTCGAACGTGACGATGGCGAAGGCGGCCCAGAAGCCAACTCGCGCCAGATCGTGGCCGCTGCTGCGCAAGGCATAGCCAAGACACAGAAATGGCGTATTCCACAGCAGGCAGCCAAGCGAGGTCGCTGCCAGGAAAGTTCTGGTTTCAAGCTTCAACGCGCCTGCCGGCAAGGCAAGATAAATTCGAACCGCCGGAACGACCTGCCCCGCCAGCGTCACCCAGAAATGATTGCGGCGGTAGGCGTCGGTCAGCCTGTCATAGAATGACAGTTTCAGGAATACGCATTTGCCATAACGCGCCACAGCCGCGCGCGCCCGTTGCGGCCCAAGCGAAAAGCCGATCGCATACCAGCACAGCCCTCCAATCACCGACCCTGATGTCGTGACTACAATGGTCAGCAGGAGTGCCCCGCCATCCGGAACGGTCAATCCCAACAGCATCAGCAAGATATAGGAAGGAAAGAGAGGGACGAACTTTTCGGCAATCGCGAGACATCCGATACCAGCAAGCCCGAAGCTCATCAGCACGGTGACAGCGTGCGGCACGTGCATGGTGAGCTCAGGCGCAGTCATCGGATCTGCAAATCCGGTAGACGGACGCCGGCGGTATGTTCCAGACAGTTCGGCCGATATGCGCTGAATTGAGGCTCAGGTGATCGAGAACGGAATCGGGAACCGGACAGCGTGGGCCATAGGTGATCTGATAAAACGCGCCGTTGGGTCTCAGATATTTGAAGGCTCCGCTCAAGATGGCGGTAACCTGCTCGGGCTGCATGGCACGAAAGCCCAGCCCGCTGACGACAGCGCCAACCGCGGCGCGGTCAAACAGCTTGAAGTCGGCAAGCCGTGTGGCATCCATCTTGAGAACGCGGGCCTGGGGGAAGCGCGATTTCAAGAGCTGGACAAAATCAGCGCTGAACTCGACCAGCGTAAGATCCCTCTCGCGCACACCGCGCTTGAGCAGTGAATAGGTGAAAGCGCCGGTCCCAGGTCCTAGCTCCATGACGGGTCCGGTCGCGGAACCGATGTCCTGGGTCATCAGTGCCGCAACCCGGGCGCCTGATGGGGCCACAGCCGCGATGCTGCGTGGATTGCGAAGCCAGGCAAGAAAGAATGGCGGGATATCAGCGATCGACATGCTGGCCCTCCAGGATCGAACCATGAACAGAAGGGGTGACTCGTCGTTCAGCCGCGAGGCTGGCGAAATTGCAGGGCATTGATCTCGTCCTATTCAGTGAAGAGCCGAGAACTCACACGCCCGGATTGAGAAAACCTGTCACACAAATATTCTTCGAAGGATGGGGTGGGCGGCGTCGGGATAAGCCAAAAATCTCTCGCAAAAGCTTGCCTGCAAGGTTTTCGCAATGCAGCGGCGCTGGTGCCCGGCTAAACTATGCGCGTGAACGACGGAGCTGATTGGATGCGCGTGCTGTTGGTGGAAGACGAGCAGGCCATGGTCGGGGTTCTGCGCAGTGGGCTGGTCCGCCACGACATGGTTGTCGACGATGTGGCAAGCCTGGCGGAGGCTGACGCCGCGCTCTGCGATGACATTTACGACGTGGTGGTGCTGGACCGCAGATTGCCGGATGGCGACGGGCTTTCGCTGATCAAGTCGCTGCGCGCAAACGGCAATGTAGTGCCGGTGCTGGTGCTGACGGCAAAGGGTGACCTGATCGACCGGGTTGCCGGCCTGGACAGTGGTGCTGACGACTATCTTGGGAAACCGTTTGCCTTTGAGGAGCTGCTGGCTCGGCTTAGGGCCATCATGCGCCGCCCAGCCAATGTGCAGGCCGACATCGTGAGCATAGGTCGCATGTCATTCGACTTCACGCATCGCGAGGCGCATGTCGACGGGGTTCATCTGCGGATGCCGCGGCGGGAATTGCTCGTTGTTGAAGCCCTGATGCGGCGGATGGGACGCATGGTGCTGCGCGAGACGCTGATGGAAGCCGTTTTCGGCATCAATGACGATATCCAGTCGAATGCGCTCGATACGCATATTTCGCGGGCTCGCCGCAAGCTCACGGATGCCAACGCGGGCGTGGTGATCAGTGGCATACGTGGCGTCGGCTATCTGCTGCGCGAGACGGCGTAATGCGGTCGAAGCCTCGTTCCCTGAAATGGCTGCTGGTCAGCAGAATTGTGGCGCTGCAGGCTGCAATGATTGCAGCACTTGTGGCGCTGACCGTCGGGGCCCTCTGGAGCACCGGCTATCTCGTCGACGATTACGAAGGAGGCAGTCTCGACGTGCTCGCGGATGCGATTGTGCGAGACGCAAGCGGCGGGTTGGCTCTTCAGCCGACCTCCGCACTTGTTCGTCTTCGGTCGGAAGCGCCGGGGTTATGGTTCGTGATCCGAGATGCCGAGGCGCATCGCTTGTCGGAGGGCAACATTCCGCCGACCTATGCGCCCGTCATCGGCATACTCGACAAGCTGAATGACGCCCGGCTAGGGCAGCTCGGAATGGGTGGAAAACCTGATGCAGTCATCAAGTGGGTCACTACTGCTGCTGGCAAAGTTCACATCTTGACGGGCACGCAAGGGCAGATGTCCATCCGTCGCCTTGCCTTGGGAGTATCTGGTGGATTTGTGTCTGTCATCTTGCCGGTGATCGCCCTCATGACGCTGGCAACCTTGGTCGCAACACCTTTTGTCGTACGCCGGGCGCTGGCGGGGCTGGGCCGGGCAGTGGCGCAAGCGACCCGCATCGAATTTGACAAGCGCGGCGTGCAGCTACCGGTGAATGATGTGCCTGTCGAAATCGGCCCTCTCGTCAACGCGGTCAACGATGCGCTCCAGCGCCTCGATGCGGGATATGCGCGCCATCAGCATTTTCTCGCGCAGGCCGCGCACGAACTGCGCACGCCCATTGCCATCTTGAATGCTCGAGTTGCGGCGTTGCCTCCCGGATCCGACAAGACGAGCCTGCTAGAGGACGCGGCACGCCTGACAACCCTCGCCGGCCAGCTTCTCGATCTTCAGCGGCTTGATCAGAAATCGAACCACTTCCTGCCGGTCAATCTTGTCGGAATGGCCAAACAGGTGGTCTTTGACCTCGGCCCGCTGGCGCTGGCGGCAGGCTACGACATGTCATTCGAAGCTGAACGCGGCGAAATCCTCGTCATAGGCGACCAGACCTCGCTCGAAAGGGCGCTGACCAATCTGGTGCAAAACGCCATCGACCATGGTGGCCGCCACGGAACCATCACGGTTCGTGTCGACGCAGCCGGCTTCGTCGAAGTTTGCGATGAAGGTAGAGGCATTCCGACCAATGAGCGGAGGCAGATCTTCGAACCGTTCAACCGCTTGACACCTGACGGTCGCGGTGCCGGACTAGGGCTAAACTTGGTGCAGGAGATCATGCGCCTGCACGGTGGCCAGGTTGCTGTCGTCGAAGCTGACAAAGGCGCGTGTCTGCGAATGTCCTTTGCGATGCCGAGCTGACGGTCTATGACCGGTCACCCAGGGGACAAGCGTGACTTGTGGGACTTCTCGACGATGGCGAACTTGCTGCCCGATAGTTGTACGGTCGCTGTGAAAGTGCCCGCAACGGTCTCGCCATCGGTGGCGGCTCGGAACGGCGTAGTCTTCTTCGCCGCCAGCGTCGCCCCGTGATGGCGACCTCACGCTCCTGATGCGTGGCGATCAGATTGGGCCGTGTGTGGACGGCACTCCGTTGGCGCCATCAAGAGCTTCAAGCGTATCGCAACCCGATATGACCGAAGCCGTGCCTCCGACAGGACGCACGGCGCTACGACCGGACCCAAATCAGGCCGCCTTCCCGCGTTCGGCGATCAGCGCGCCGGCGGCAAGATCTGCCTCCGTGACCGAGGTAAGCCGCTTCAGGCGACGGCCAAGCCAGACGTTCAGATCGTCCATGGTGGTGAACATGACCGGCACGACCATCAGGCTGAGCAGGGTCGAGGTGATCAGCCCGCCGATCACCGCAACGGCCATCGGCGCGCGGAAGCTGGCATCGGCGCCGACGCCGATCGCCGCAGGCATCATGCCGGCCACCATGGCGATCGTGGTCATGATGATCGGGCGGGCACGCGCTATGCCTGCCTTCATCAGTGCGGCGCGCCGGTCCATGCCCTCGGCCTGGCTTTCGATGGCATAGTCGACCAGCAGGATCGAGTTCTTGCAGACGATGCCCATCAGCATCAGGATGCCGATTGTCGACGACAGGTCGAGGGCTGCGCCATAGAGCAGTAGCGCTAGGGCAGCGCCGCCGAGCGACAACGGCAAGGCGATCAGGATGGTAAGCGGCTGCAGGAAGTTCCTGAACAAAAGCACCAGCACCGCCATGACCATCAGAATTCCGGCCACCAGCGCCAGTGCGAAGCCGCGGAACATCTGCGTCATCTCTTCCGTAGCGCCATATTCGATGTGGCTGACGCTGGCGGGAAGGTTCTTCAGCGCCGGCAGTGCGGCGACCGCTTTCATCGCATCGCCAAACACGACCCCGTTCAGATTGGCCTCGACCGCGACCAGGCGCTTGCGGTCGAGGCGTTGCACCTCGCCTTCCTCGGCGCCGAACGAAATGTCGGCGACCGAAGTCAGCGGCACGACCTTGCCGTCGGCCGTGCCGACACGCAGTTTGCGCAAGGTTTCGAGGTCGCCACGCGCCGATTTGTCGAGCAGCACGCGGATCGGCACCAGCCGGTCGCCAAGGTTGAACTGGGCCGAATTGGAGTCGGTTTCGCCGAGCGTGGCAATGCGCGCCACGGTGCCCAGCGACATCACAGACACACCAAGGCGGGCTGCCTCGTCCAGGCGCGGCTTGACCAGCAGTTCGGGAGCCAGCGATGCCTGGTTGGACAACACATTGGCCAGTTCCGGCATCGCCCGCATTTCAGTCTCGAGCTGGTGCGCAGCCCTGTTCAGTTCTTCAGGATTGTTGCCGGCCAGATAGATCGAGACTTCCTTGCCGCCAGAATCCGAAACGAAGGTGAACCGTATATCGGGTGTCTTGGCCAGGATCGGAAGCGCGGCAAGCTCGAACGACTTGCGGTCGAGCTGCCTCTCACTGCGCGGCTTGAGCTTGATGAGCAAGGTCACCTTGTTGACGTCGTCGGTGGTCACCAGAACGTTTGCGACGTCCGACCGCGCCCTGAGGTCGCGCACGATGGTGTCGGAAACCCGCGCGGTCTCCTCCAGCCGCGTGCCCGGCGGCAACGTCACCTGGACCTGCGAGACGTTGCTGTCGCCGGTCGGCACGAAGCCGGTCGGCAACTGGGTCAGAAGGAAGACCGAGCCAGCAAAGAACACGGCGACCAGGCCAAATGTCGTCTTGCGATGGTCGAGCGTCCAGCCCAGCACGGAAAGATACCACAGCGACAGCCACGATGGCCCAGCCCTTTGGTTTCCAGCAGCCTTCGGCTGCAACAGATAGGCCGCCATCAGCGGCGTGAGCAATCTAGCCACCACCAGCGAAATCAGCGCGGCGACAGCGACCGTCACGCCAAACTGCCTGAAATATTGGCCCACAGCACCACCGATGAAGCTGACCGGCGCAAACACCGCGACAATGGTCAAGGTTGTGGCAACGACTGCCAGGCCAATCGCATCCGCCGCCTCGATCGAGGCCAGATACGGCCTTTTGCCCATGTCGATATGGCGTTCGATGTTTTCGATCTCGACGATGGCGTCGTCGACCAGAATGCCAACCACCAGCGTCAGCGCCAGGAGACTGACGCTGTTCAGCGTGAAGCCGAGGAGATCCATGATCGCGAAGGTCGGCAGGATCGACAGCGGTATCGCCACTGCGGCAATCAGCGTGGCACGCCAATTGCGCAAAAACAGTAACACCACAACCACGGTCAGGACCGCGCCCTCGACAAGTGCGGTGACAGCGGCGTTGTAGCTCGCCATTGTGTATTCGACATTGGAGATGACCTCGTTGAACGCAACGTCGGGGGTGCGTGCCGCAATTTCGGCCAGCCGCTTGGTCACGCGGGCGGCGACGGCTGTGTCGCTGTGGCCCTTGGCGCGGGAGACGGAAAACCCGACGACGGCTTCGCCATTGAAACGCGCAAAGCCGCGCGGCTCGGCCGGCCCATCCTTGATCGTGGCGATGTTGCGGAGTTGCACCCAGCGGTTTCCCGGCAAGGAAACCGAAAGGCCAGACAGCTCGTTGAGCGATCCTACGCTGCCCAAAGTGCGGATCGACTGCTCCCTTTGGCCGATCTCGCCGCGGCCGCTTGGAACATTGACGTTGATCTGGCGTAGCGCAGAATTGACCTGGTCCGCCGTCACACCCAGCGCCAGCAACCGGTCGGGGTCGAGCGAGACGGTTATCTCTCGATTGACGCCGCCGAGACGCTCGACCTTCTGGACGCCGGGAAGGGCGAGAAGCTCGCGGTTGATCGTGTCTTCTACGAACCACGACGCGTCGAGCACCGACATGTTGGGTGCTTGCACCGTGTAATAGAGGATCGCCCCACCCTCGACATCGACACGCGAGACGATCGGCTCCTGGATCGATTGCGGCAGATCGGACCTGACCTGGCCGACGGCCTCGCGGACGTCACTGGTCGCCCGGTCGGGATCTATGCCGATCTTGAACTCGACAGTGGTCGTCGACACGCCATCTTTGATTGTCGAGGAGATGTGGTTGACCCCGGCGAGACCGGAGGCGGCCCCTTCGATGCGGCGCGTGACCTGGCTTTCCATCTCGGCCGGTGCCGCACTTGCTTGCGACACGGTGACGGTGACGATCGGAAACGACAGGCTCGGATTGGCATTGACCGGCAGGCGCAGAAACGCCGCCAATCCGGCCAGCGTGACGACGACAAACAGCACGATGGTGGGCACCGGTTTGCGGATCGCCCAAGCGGAGATGTTGCTGATCATGGGCGGATACTTCCGGTGATCGCACCGATGTCGACGGTCGCCACCGCATCGCCTTCGCGCAGCCACGCACCGGCCTTGGCGACGACGACGTCGCCTGCCTCTAGACCGGCAACGATTTCGAGCCGGCCATTGTCCCGCAGGCCGGTTTCGACCGCACGCAGCATCGCCCGACCATGCTCGACCACAAAGACCGAGGTCTTGTCGCTTTCGCTGTCATAAAGAAGTGCTGAATCGTCGATGACGATGGCCTCACGCTTCGCCACCACAATTTCGGCCCGGCCAAAGGCGCCAGGGAACAGCGCGGAATCGTACTCAAGCGCGATCCTGGCCCCGCCAAGACGGGTGTCGCGATCGATCTTTGGCGTTATCATCCGCACCTTGCCGCTGATCGCGCCGTCGCTGCCGGGAAGTCTCACTTCAGCCGGCTGGCCAACGGCCAATTGTGGCAGCTCGCTTTCAGGAATGTCGGCGGCCAGTTCGACCTCGCCATCGCGGATCAAGCGGACCAGCGGCTCCGATCCGGTGAGTGCACCGGCATTGGCATGGCGTTCTGAGACGACGCCGCCCACAGGCGCCACGACGACGGCGCGTTCGCGCAGCCGGCGGGATTCCGAGAGCTGGGCTTCGGCCTGACTGAGTTCGGCCTGTGCCACGGCGACGCCCTGGTGGGCGACCGCTGCTGCCGACGTGCGTTCGTCATAGACCTGCCCGGAAACCGTCCCGGATGCCTTGAGCCGGCTGGCGCGCTCCAGTGCGGCTTGCGCCTGCGCGGCCGTTGCCTGCTGCTGGGCGACAGCAGCACTTGCGCGTGCGACGCGGCCTTCGGCCTCGCGCAGTTGATTGTCGAGCATGGCCGTGTCGAGCCGCACCAGAACCTGCCCGGCTTTGACACGATCGCCGACCTCGACGTCGACGCCTGATATGCGCTGGTCCTGCTGCGGAGCACCGACTGCAACCTCCTCGCGGGCAGCGAGAACGCCACTGAACGACAGCGTCCATTCGCTCATGCCGCTTGCAACGACAAAGGTCGATACCATGCGCTTGGCCGCCTCCGTCTGTACGGTGGCAGCGGCGGTGCCGCCGGCGCTGTGAGTGGTGCTGGCGCTGACCAAAAAAGTGATGGCAAGGGCGGCTGCGCTGCCGCATTGGTAGCAAAAGGGGCGTGTCATGCTTGCCCAAATGACAGGGGACTATTGCAGCAGCCTGTCGCAACGCGGGGCGGCTTACGTGTTTTAGGTCCGCGGTCGCTTTCCTCTCCAAATTGATGAGCGGCTTGGGCGTTCGGATCCTGCCTCAGTTCAACGACCGCAGCGGCAGCAGCGCTGGAGGCGCGCCACCCCGCGCACCCTGCCGCGTGCAAGAGGATATTGCCAAGGCGGCGTTCACAACGAAATGAAACCGGCATAGGGCTTTAGCGGAATGATTTCGAAGTCGAGCATCGCCGCCTTTGCCAGGGGCAACGTCGCCAGCTTCTTGCGAACCTCGCTCTCGTCCCTCGCCTCGACGATCTGACAGGCACCGGGCCTGTCGCCACGATGCCAGATCTGGCGTGTGAAGCCGATCTTGTAGAGATGACGCGCCTGTGCAGCCTCGTCTGGGACCAATAGATCGAAATCAGCATCGCTGAACTGTTCCGTGCGACGGCGAGACAAAACAAGAAATTGCACCGGCCTGGTCTCCGAAAACTTACGCTACTGCTGCGACCATGTGGCGGGCGCGTGCAGACTGCACCCCCTTGATCAGATCGGCGCCCTTTTCGCCGATCATCATCGTTGGCCCATTCGTGTTGCCGCTGATCAGGACTGGCATGATCGACGAGTCGATCACCCGCAGACCGTCGATTCCGCGCACGCGCAGTTCGGGATCGACGACCGCGGTCTCGTCGACGCCCATCTTGCAGGTGCCGACTGGGTGATAGTCGCAGCAGGCATATTGCCTGATGTAGGCCATCAGTTCCTCGTCGGTCTTCGCAGTCGGCCCTGGCAACCGTTCGACCTTGATGAACTTGGCGATCTCGCTTTGTGTCAGCACCTCCCGGATGATCCGCACTGATTTCAGCGCCATGCCGCGATCATAGGGGTCGGACAGATAATTGGGGTCGACCAGCGGCTCGTCGGCGGGGTTTGATGAGCGCAGCTTGACGGATCCAATGCTGCGCGGCCGAAGGAATGTCGAATTGATGGTAAAGCCATGCCCGTCGAGCCGCGTCTGGCCGCCGCGCACCACCATCGCTGGCGCGATGTGAATCTGAAGGTCGGGCCGCGTCGCTCCGTCGCTCTGGAAGAAGCCACCGCCCTCGACGATGACCGAGGCGGCAGGGCCATTGCGATAGAGCAGCCACCGTATGCCGTGCAGCAGCGCCTTGGGATAGCGATCCTCGCCGTCATAGCTGATCGGATCCCTGAGCGTCAGATGGACGTTGGTGCAGAGATGATCCTGCAGGTTCCGGCCGACACCGCTGAGATCGGCGACCGGCGCGATGCCGAGAGCTTTCAACTCGTCGGCCGGTCCAATACCCGACAGCATCAGCAAGCGCGGCGAGTTTATGGCCCCTGCCGATAGGATCACCTCGCTTTCGGCGCGCAGCACCTTCCGCGACTTACCCTCGGAAAGTTCGACGCCGACGGCGCGGCCTTTCTCGACAACGATCCGTGCGACCCGGGCGTGTGTCATGACCGTCAGATTGGGGCGGCCGCTAACCGGGTGCAGATAGGACACAGCCGATGAGCGGCGGCGCCCGTCGCGGCAGGTGACCTGGTAGAAGCCTGCACCATACATGGTGTCGCCGTTGAAGTCTGGATTGTAGGGCAGCCCATATTGTTGCACGGCGCGGACAAAGGCCCGGGTCAATGGATGCGGGCCGACCTGATCCGACACCGCGAGTGGACCACCCTGGCCATGATAGCGATTGGCAAGCCGGTCATTGTCCTCGGATTTGCGGAAATAGGGCAAGATATCCTCATAAGCCCAGCCGTCGTTTCCGAGTGCTGCCCAATTGTCGTAGTCCTCCTTTTGGCATCGGATATAGATCATTGCGTTGATTGAGCTCGACCCGCCGAGCGTCTTGCCTTGCGGATACCAGATAGAGCGGTTGTCGAGGTTCGTCTGCGGCACCGTGTGGAACCGCCAGTTGACGCCCGGCCCAAACAGCTTGCCGATGCCGCCAGGAATATGGATCATCGGATTCCAATCCCGGCTGCCGGCTTCCAGCAGCAGGACCTTGACGTCGGGATCCTCGGACAAGCGGTTGGCCAGCACGCAACCGGCCGAGCCTGCGCCGACAATGATGTAATCCCACATATTCTGCCTCCACTCGCGCCCGAAGGCGCCTGTTCACCGGCGCCGCGAGACCGGCCGCCGGCCCTTGCTCCTCAGTCCTATTCGCCCCTGAAGACCGGCGCCCGTTTCTCGGCAAAGGCTCGCAGCCCTTCAATCCGGTCCTCCTTGCCGAACGCCTCGACGGCCAGCCGGTGCTCGATCTCGAGCCCGTTTTGCAGGTCGCTTTCGAATGCCGCCTGAACGGCCTTCTTGGCATAGGGCGTGATGGCAACTGACTTGGCGGCGATGGCAGCGGCGATCTCCAGCGCGCGCGGCAGGAGCCTGTCGGCCGCCACGACCTCGCTGACAAGTCCTTTGCGCTCCGCGAGCGCCGCATCGACCATGTCGCCTGTCAGCACCATCTGCATGGCAAAGGATTTGCCGACCAGGCGCGGCAGGCGCTGCGTGCCGCCATCGCCAGGGAATGAACCGATCTTGATTTCCGGCGTCGCGAATTGAGCTGTCTGCGAAGCAATGATGATGTCGCACAGCAGCGCGAGCTCCAGCCCGCCGCCCAGAGCATAACCATTGACGGCGGCGATGATGGGCTTGGAGAATGCCTCTATGGCGCGCCAGCAGGCCAGTCGGTCGGGATCGGTGTAAGAGGCGACGCCGCGCTCCAGCATGTCGGAAATATCGGCGCCCGCCGCGAAGGCGCGGCCAGCACCTGTCAGCACCAAGCAACCGACTGCCGCATCGGCATCATAGCTGGCGAGCAAATCGCGCAGTTCACCGAGCAGCGCCTTGGAAAGCGCGTTCAGCTTTTCAGGCCGATTGAGCGTCAGCAGCCGTATGCCCGGCGCTGGTTCTGATGCCTGCACAAGGCGATCCGTCATCGATCAGGCAACCTTCCTATACAGCGTGTCCGAACGCAGGCCGGCCTTGGCCAGCAGGGCGCGTATCTTCTCGATCTCGGCTGGTGCGGGCTTCATCAGAGGTGGACGGACATGGGATTCATCCAGCCGTCCGAGCAGCACCAGAGCCTCCTTCATGCGATTGTGCATATCGAGAAGCGGCGCGTCGTAAAAGGCCCTGACTGTCGGGTAGATGCGATCGTTGATCGCCTTAGCCGCCTTGAGATCGTTTGCTTGCACGGCACGAAACAGCGCAACCTGAAGGCTGGCAATGACACTGCCGGCGCCCGACAGAAGCCCGTCGCAGCCAAGTGCCAGGGAGCCGAGCAGCCAGGCACTGTGGGTGGTAAGGGTGTTGACCTGACGGTCGAGAGCTTTCAGGTCGCGTATTTGGCGTTCATGCAAATTGCCATCGCCGCACTGGTCCTTGATCGCGACGATCGAGGGAAAGCGGCGGCAGAGTTCGAGCAACGTCGGCAGTGGGTAAGCAAGGTTCGATGCCAGTGGGTACTGGAACAGGATGATCGGCAGTTTGGACGCATCTGTGATGCGCTTGAGATGCTCGACGATCATCTCCGGCCGTAGGTGGCCACCGAGCGTCATGAAGTCAGGCGGGAAAACCAGCAGCGCGTCGGCACCCTCCCGCTCCGCGTAGGCGGCGATACGTGCGGCCTCAAGGCTGGAGTTTGTATAGACACCGACAATAGTCGGAACCTGGTCCTGCAGCACATCCTTGGTTATCACGATCGCGCGGTATTGTTCGTCGATGGTGAGCGCATGCACTTCGGCCGCATGACCATTGATGGTGATGCCGGAGATGCCTTCGACCGAGGAGACGTCAGCGAGGTGCTTGCGGTAGGCACTTTCGTCAACATCCAGATCGGCGGTGAACGGCATCAGGCAGGCCGGAATGACGCCATGGGCAGCAAACGGTTTCTTGTCGCTCGTCATCGGAATTCCTTTTTCGAGATTGTGGGACGCCGCGTGATCGGGCGGCGTCCCCTTGTTCGTGGAAGACTGTCTCAGAAGCCCTTGCCGATCATGTCGGCGATGTTGTCGGGCGTCACCGAAACCGTGGGCAGGGTGATCGTCTCAGGGACCTCCTCACCCTTGGCCACCTTGTAGGCGGTCTCGATCCCTTCCGGCGCCACGAAAGGATAGACGAAGGTTGCGGCGAGCTTGCCCTGTTTGACCGCCTCGAAGGCCGTTTCCTGGCCGTCGATACCGACCACCGCCACTTCATTGAGCCGCCCGGCGGCCTCCAGTACCTGGATCGCGCCGAGCGCCATCTCGTCATTGTGCGCGTACACGGCCTGGATCTGGCCAGGCCCAAAGCGCTGCACCATGTCCTCCATGAACTTCACCGCCTTGTCGCGGGTATAGTCACAGTTCTGCGATGCAATCACCTTCATGTCGGGGTGCTTTGCTATCGCTTCGGCAAATCCCTTGTTGCGATCGATGGTGGCCGATGCCCCAGCCGTCCCCTGCAACTCGATGATGTTGCCCTTGCCGTTCAGTTTCTTCGCGAGGAATTCGCCAGCGCCAACGCCGAGCGGCAGGTTCTCGCCACCGACATGGACGGTGACGGGCGTGTTGACCTTGCGGTCGAGCGTCACAACCTTGATGCCAGCGTCCATTGCTTCCTTGACGACCGGCGTCAGTGCCTGCTCCGTCAGGGGCGAGATCATCAGCACCTTGATGCCTTGTGCGATCAGGCTTTCGACATCGGCCACCTGCTTGGAAGCATCATTGTTACCGTCAGTGACGATGAGATCGACATCCGGATAATGCTCGGCTGCGTACTTCTTGTTGCCCTCCACCATGGCCACGCGCCAAGGATGGTTCATGGTGCCTTGGCTGAAGCCGATCTTGATTTTCTCCTGAGCCAAAGCCAGGCCCGGCATCATGCCGCCCAATACCAAGGTTGCGGCTATTGCAGTGGTTTGTAGGAAATGTCTGCGACTGGTCATTTTTTCACTCCTCCATTGTTTTTCATTTCAGGCTCCAAAGCGCGACGGCCAGCCCTTCCGGCAAGTGCCGCCGCGCATGGATGTCAGGACCGTCTTTTGCGACGGTAGACCTCGAACATCACCGCAGCGATGATGATGGCGCCCTTCACGATCTGCTGCGTGAAAGGCGATATGCCTAGCAAATTCAATATATTAGCCATGACAGCAATGATCGCGGCGCCGATCACGGTACCGATCACGCCGCCTTCGCCGCCAAACAGGCTGGTGCCGCCGATAACGACGATCGAAATGGCCTCAAGCTCCAGATTGGTGCCGGCGGTGGGCTCACCAACGGTAAGCCGCGAGACAAAAACCAGGGCGGTCAGCGCCGACAGCACTCCGGAGATGGCATAGACCGACATCAGCACACGCGGCACGTTGATGCCGGCAAGCCGTGCCGCTTCGGTGTTTGAACCGACCGCGTAGATCTGGCGACCGAAAGGCGTGTGTCGCAGGATGACGAAAGCCGCGGCCGCGATGGCAACGAAGATCCAGATCGGCACGGGAATGCCGAGGAGAAAACCGCTGCCCAGATAGGAGAAAGCATCCGAAGCATCGCCTAGCGTCTTCGGTTCGCCGTTGGCGATGGTCATGGCGATGCCACGCCCCATCACCAGCGTGCCGAGGGTCATGATGAAGGGCGGCATGCCGAAGAAAACGACACCGGCTCCGTTGATGGTGCCGAACAAGGCTCCCATCCCCAGCGCCGCGATCACCGCCAACGGGATCGGAACGCCCGACGAGAGCAGGAGCGCAGTGGCAACCGCGACGACGCCAACGATGGAGCCGACAGAAAGATCGATGCCGCGCGTCAGAATGACGAAGGTCATGCCGACGCTGACGATGCCAAACAGCGCGACCTGGCGGCCGACATTCAAGATGTTGCCGGTCTGGATGAAGCTCGGCGACAGATACACCGCGAAGGCGCACAACACGATCAGGACCCAGAGCAGGCCAAGGCTTTGCGCCCAGCCTCGCAGGCGTCCCACCGACCCCGGCCGGATCGACGCCAATCCATGTCCAGTTGTCATCTCAACCATTCCTTCCTCCCGTTTGGTCAGCCGTTGCGAGGGTTAGTTTCGGCTGCATCAGCCAGGCCACCGCATCGGCCAGTCCCCCAACGTCGCAGGACGGTCCGACGAACTGTGCCAAGCGCTTGGCCTCCGGAATCGCGTTGCCGACCGTGACCGCCATTCCGGCCCAGGCCAGCATGGCGAGATCGTTTTGGCGTCGCCGGCAGCGGCGCAGTCTCCCGCTGGAATTCCCAGCTTGGCCGCAACGGTCGCGATGGCGACCTTCTTGGAGGCGTCTGCCGGTCCGATTTCGAGCAGACGCGGATGCGATCCCGACACCGACAGGCAGTTGCCGAGCTTTTCGCGCAGCGCTCCAAAGGCCCCATGATCGGCCGGCTGAGCTGCAACGCACATGATCTTGCCCGGCGTCCCCGGCAGGTCTTCAATCGCGTCCGTCAACAGCAAAGGCTCGTTGGTCACGGCGGCTTCGCGGACGATAAGCGGGTCTTCGGCAAGCGCGTGAATGGCGGTGCCGGTGAACCACATCGGCCGCACGCCGGCAGCCTGAGCCAATGTCATGGCGTGCAGCGCATCGGCGCGACCGATCCGCTGCTCCGACAGCGCGATGCCGGTCGAGACATCGCCGATCCAGGCGCCGTTGAAGCAGATGACGAGGTTGGCAACTCCGAGCCGTTCCGCGTATGGCTTCACGCCAAGCGGCGAGCGCGCCGTCGCCAGAACAACGGTGATGCCTGCCTTCCGCACCATGCCCAGCGCGTCGGCCACACGCTGCGGCAGTATATGGTCGCGTGTAAGCAAGGTACGGTCGACATCGGTGACGATGAGGCGCGGAATGGTCATGGCTCGCCTCAGACCGGAAACACCGGAGCGCGCGGCCCGGTCTGGATGAGTAGTGTCTTGAGCTGGGTGAACTCCTCGAAGCCGGCCTGACCCATCTCGTAGCCGAAGCCGGACCCCTTCACCCCGGTGAGCGGCAGCTGCGGCGCACCGTCGATGATTGTGTTGGCCTGCACCCAGCCGCTTTTCAGGCGTTTGGCGACGGTCAGAACTGTGTCGATGTTCTTGGACCAGATGTAGTTGGACAGCCCATAGGCGGTGTCGTTGGCCAACCGCACCGCGTCATCCACCGTATCGAACCGGGTGATGCTCAGCACCGGGCCAAAGATCTCCTCGCGGAAGATCGTCATATGAGGCTCGACCCGGTCGAAGATGGTCGCTTCGTGAAAGTGACCGCCCGCCTTTGTCGCTACGTTGCCACCGAGTACGAGTTGGGCACCGTCCTCGACCCCGCTTTTGACGAAGCCGGCCACCTTGGCCAGATGGTTGTGATCGATCAGCGCGCCGATATCCGTGTCGTCGTCGAATGGGTCACCGACCTTCATCTTGCGGGAGCGCGCGACCACCTTGGCGATGAAATCGTCGGCGATGGAGGATTGCACGAACAGGCGCGAACCGGAAACGCAGCACTCGCCATTGTTGAAGAACACGCCCATCAGCGCGCCGTCCGCCGCGGCTTCCAGATCCGCATCGGCAAAGACAATATTGGCCGACTTGCCGCCCAGCTCGACCGAGGATTTGACCAGGTGACGGGACGTGTTGCCGACGACGCGGCTGCCGGTGCGTGTCGAACCGGTGAAGGACACAAAGTCGATGCCCGGGTGCCCGGTCAGATGGTCGCCGGCGGTTGCGCCATAGCCGCTGACGACATTGAAGGCGCCGGCCGGCACGCCGGCCTCCGCCGCTAGCGCGGCAATCTCGAACGCGGAGCCCGAAGTGAACTCCGATGGTTTCAGCACCACAGTGCAGCCGGCGGCGAGCGCAAACGGGACTTTCTGCGACAGGATCAGCGCCGGGAAATTCCATGGCGTGACGAGTGCCACGACACCGATCGCTTCGCGGCTGATCAGCGCCGTCTTGCCGTCGCCGATGTTCGTATAGGTGAGGCCGGACATCTGCATTGCGAGCGACGCGGCGTAGCGCGTCAGGCCGGCGGCACCATCGATGTCGCCGCGCGCGAAGCGGATCGGTTTGCCTGCTTCCTCGACCTCAATCCTGACCAGCCGGTCGCGGTTGATGTGGATCAGATCGGCAAGGCGGTTCAGGACCTCGGCGCGCTCCATGCCGCTTCTACGCGGCCACGGCCCTTCCTCGAAAGCGATGCGCGCCGCCTCCACGGCAAGATCGACATCCTCGGGCGTGCCATCGGCGAAGCGGGCGACCAGGTCTCCGCTTGCCGGGGACCGGCGCTCGATCGAGCCGGAGCCTGAATTCTCGACAAACCGCCCGCCGATGAATTGTTGGTAGCTGCGCGTACTCATGTCGTTCCTCACTGCCAGACCGCGTGGGCCATGATTGTTTCCTCGGTCGCGTGCTCGCCCTCGAGAACCGCTGAAATGGTTCCCTCGCGCATGACGATGATGCGATTGCAGAGGCCGAGAATTTCCGGCAATTCGGATGAGACCATCACGACGCTTGCCCCTTGCTTCGATGTCAGTTCGGCGAGCAGATCGTAGATTTCGCGCTTGGCTGCGACGTCGACGCCGCGCGTCGGTTCGTCGACCAGCAGGATTTCCGTCCCCGCATGCAGTTGACGGGCAATGCCGCATTTCTGCTGATTGCCGCCCGACAGCGTGCGGACCTTGGTGCTGGGGCTTGGCGTCTTGATGCGCATCTGCTGAATGAACCGGGAGACAGCCTCGTGCTCGCGACGGCCGCTGATCAGGCCGCTGCGGGTCAACGACATCATCTGCGAAACGGTGACGTTGAATGCGACCGACTGGTCGAGGAACAGCCCCTCGATCTTGCGATCCTCTGGCAGCAGGCCGACGCCGTGCGCAAGCGCCCGGCGCGGCCCGTCGAGGACGACGAGTTGGCCGTCGATCCTAATTTCACCACCATCAATTGGATCGGCGCCGGCGATGGCACGCAGCACTTCGGTCCGGCCCGCGCCGGCAAGCCCGCAGATGCCGACGATCTCGCCCCGCCGGACATCGAAGGAGATATCCTTCAGCACGCCGCTCCGCGACAGGTTGCGCACCTCAAGACGAATTCCGTCACCCGGTTGCGCGCGCGGCGGAAAGACGTCCTTGAGTTCACGCCCGACCATATGGCGGATGAGATCGGTCGTGGTCGTCTGGCCAATCGGCATGGAGGCGACGACCTTTCCGTCTCGCAGGACGGTGACCTCATCGCAGATCTCATAAAGCTCTCTCAGGCGATGCGTGATGTAGATGAACGAAACACCGTGCTCGCTGCTCAGCCGCCTGATCGTCCTGAAAAGGTGTTCAAGCTCGGCGTCGCCCAGGACGGCGGAAGGCTCGTCGAGCACGACGATACGGGCCTCGCGGGCAATCGCCTTCGCGATCTCGACCATCTGGCGCTGCGCGACGCTGATGGTGTCGATGCGGACGGCCGGATCGACACGGAAACCCAGCCTGTCGAGGACCTCCTGTGCCAAGGTTTTCGCCCGGCGCCAGTCGATGGTGCCCAGCCGTGTTCTAGGAAGGCGCCCGAGGAAAATGTTCTCTGCGACCGTCAGGTGCGGAGCCTGGGCGAGCTCCTGGTAGATGACCGCAATCCCAAGCTCAAGCATGCGCTCTGGCGTGGGAGTAGCCACCACATTCCCGTCGATGACAACCTGCCCTTCATTGGCCAGGAATGCGCCTGACAGGACGCGCATCAGCGTCGACTTGCCGGCGCCATTTTCGCCGATCACGCCATGCACGCTGCCCTTGTGCACGGCGAAGCTGACATTGTTCAGCGCATACACACCCGGAAAGCGCTTATGGATGCCGCGCATTTCGAGAACTGCGTCCTTCATCACGTCATCTCCAAACCGAGAAATCGTTTTCTCGGCCCACTCAAAAAAAGCTCACAAACGGTGCATCTGCATGCCGCCGCCGATGTGGTAGATGTCCCCGGTGCTGAATGGCATGCCACCGATGGCCAGTGTCGCCACGCCGCGGGCGATATCTTCGGGTTGGCCCCATCGCCTGATCGCCGAGAGCTGCCCGGCCTCGACCTGCGCCGAGTATTTCTCATAGACGTCGGCGGTCATGTCGGTCTGGATCAGGCCGGGGCGAATCTCGTGGACCCGGATGCCCGCATCCGCCAGACGAATGGCAAACTGCTGCGAGGCCATAGACAGTCCGGCCTTGGATATGCAGTACGGCCCTTTTTCCGGCGAGACGAGACCGGCATTCGCCGACGTGATCGTGACGACGGAGCGCTCGACCAGGGTCTGCGGCCGGGCAAGCATGGCGCGGGCCACCGCCTGGGTGAAGAAAAATGTGCCGCGCAAATTGACGCCGACCAGCCGATCAAAGCTCTCCTCGGTGACATCGAGAAGATCGCCGCGCACGGACACTTGCACACCGGCATTGTTGACGAGGCAGGTCAGCTCGCCCAGATCTCCTTCGATGCGCTGGACGAGTGCCGAATTGTCTGCCGTTTCGGAAATGTCCTTGTGGTAGAAAGCGGCATTTCGCCCATGCTTGCGCACGAGATCCACGGTCTCGCTGGCGTTTCCGTCATCGACGACGTCGACGACGGCAACATCGAAACCCGCTTGCGCGAGCTCAACGCAGATCGCCCGGCCGATGCCGCGACGGCCGCCGGTCACGAGCGCAAGTCCGCGGTTGATGGACGCTGCCTGCTCGGGAACAGCAATGCCGATTGCAGCTGGGGAAGTCTGGTCCAGCATCACGAAGCCTTCCTTGCCACGGCATCATCCTTTTCCCGGGAAGCGACCACGGCCTTCGACGCCAGCAGGCACTGGACCTCGCCATCGCCATAGCCAAGCTCGTCCAGGATCTCGCGCGTGTGCTCGCCGATCTCCAAGGCGAGGTATCGCAGCGCGGGCACCTCACCGTCGTAGCGGTTGGGGTGATTGACCAGATGGATCGTGCGGCCACGTACGCTGACCTGCCGGAACACCTGAGCATGGCTGAGCTGCGGATCGGCCAGCAGATCGTCGTAATAGTTGATGGGCGCCCACCAGATGCCATGGCGATCAAAGCGCTCGGCAAGTTCGGCCACCGCAAACCGCGCCGTCGCATTGGCCAGCCGGCGTGCATAATCGTCGCGTTCGACGTAGCGGTCGACACCAACCGCCTCGCGCAGACTGTCACTGTCGAGCGCTTCGGCCAGCACGGAAGAATCACACAGAGACACCACCACGTGGCCATCGGTGGCAGGGTAGACACCGTAGGGCGCGGCATGGAACCACGTCGCCAGATTCACCTCGCGGTTCAGCACCTGGCGGGTCATGCCGCCAGCGAAGTAGTTGACCAGCGCCTCGCCCTGAAGGTCGATTGCCGAGTTGATCAGGCTTGCCTCGACGCGCGCACCTTTGCCGTCGCGCAGGCGGCGCACCAGCGCGCCCAGAATGCCCATTGCAAGCAATGCACCGCCATGCTGGTCGACGATTGCAGCCCCCACCGGCGTAGGGCCGCGCTGCGGGGTTCCGGTAACGCTCATCAGGCCGGAGCGCGCCTGGGCGAGAAGATCCTGGCCGGGCTTCAGTGCCATCGGGCCTGTCGCGCCAAAACCGCTCGCCGAGGCGAAAATCAGATTGGGATTGATGACCCGGAGCGCCTCATCGTCAAAGCCGAGCTTGGCGAATACGCCGGGCCGGAAATTCTCCATCACCACGTCGGCGCTGGCGATGAGGCGGCGGGCGACCTGCTTGCCTTCGGCGCTCTTGAGGTCGATGCCGATGGAGCGTTTGTTGCGGTTGGCGCAGAGATAAAAGCCGCTGACACCTTCGACATAGACGTCCGCGCCCGACCAGCGGCGCTCATGGGCGCCGTCAATCGGTTCGACCTTGATGACATCCGCGCCCATGTCCGCGAGGTATTGAGCCCCTGCGGGCCCCTGCAGAAAATGGCAGAAGCTGACGACTTTTATGCCGTTGAGCATTTCTCTCCCCTTGGTCTCGCGCTATAGGTTGCGCGCTTTGTGAAATCGTTTTCTTAAGTTTTCCAAAGGCTGTCAAGCCCTGAAATTGGCCTTTTGTGAAAGAAAGATGATTGTGGCGTTGAGAAAAGAAGTGTGTCATCTAGAAAACGGTTTCTCGAAACCGGCGGATTCGAGGCTCGATGGATACCGAGGATGGTGGTGCAAAACTGATCGACGTGGCGCGGCTGGCGAACTGTTCGCCAGCCACCGTCTCGCGCGTCCTCAACGGCAATCCCACCGTCAACGAAACTGTGCGGGAGCGCGTGGCCCGGGCAGCGCGCGATCTCGGCTATGTGCCGAATGGCTCTGCCAGGGCACTGCGGTCGACCCGGACAAGGCTGGTCGGCGCCATCATCCCGACATTGGACCACGCCATCTATGCCACGATGGTCGACGGGCTCCAGGCGCGGCTTGCCGAAAAGAACGTCTCCCTCATCATCAACACCTCGACCTACGACATCGACCTCGAGTACGAGCAGGCCCGCCTGCTGGTCGAACGAGGTGCCGAATCCATTGTCCTTGTTGGCTCGACGCACCGATCCGAAACGCTGGCCATGCTCGAGCAGAAGCGGATCGGCTATGTCTACACTTACACGTCGAGGGCCACCGAAGCTGGCGCGGCCGTGGGCTTCGACAACGAGAAGGCCGGGCGCACCGCGGCGCGCTACCTGCTCGATCTCGGCCACACCAGGCTCGGGATGATCGCCGGTATCACCCAGGACAATGATCGCGCGGCCGGGCGCCGCGACGGCTTCCTGAACGAACTCGAACGTTCGGGCATCGATCTCGCCTCGGTGCCTGTTGTCGAGGGCGCCTACAGACTGGACGACGGCAAGACGGGGATGAAACGCGTGATGGAAGACAGGAGGCGACCAACCGCCGTTTTTTGCGGCAGCGATATCCTCGCCGCTGGCGCAATCAAATACTGTCACGGAGCGGGCATCGCAGTGCCGGGAGAGGTTTCGATCGTTGGGTTCGACAATCTGGAGATTGCGGAACTGACCTCACCCGAACTGACGACGCTGGAAGTGCCTGCGCGCGACATGGGGCGCATTGCTGCCGACTATATCCTCGCCTCGCCGGCGCAACGACTTCACCTGAGGCAACGCGAACTGGCAATCAGGCTGGTTGTGCGAGAGAGCACGGCCGTCGCACCCCGTTAGTTGCTGGCCGCCAATGAAATCCCAGCGATCCGGCGCATCAGAATGCCCTGCCCAGAAGCAGGGGAGCCTCTTGCCGAAGTATCGATGAGAGTGAAGATCTTGAAAAGGCAGGCGTCAGTGGCTTCCATAGTGCGGCCGAGTGTTTGACCGCGGCTGTAAAATGCGCCCTTCGCTTTTCGGAAGACAAGGATGCCCAATCAAAGCCTGGGATCAAACATCTAGACTAGCTCCGCTTCTGCGCGAACTCCGCTCGGAACCGCTTGATCGTTTCCAGCGAGGCGACGCCGCCTTGCGGCCCCTCGATTGCGACCGCACGCGAGGCGGCAGCGATGGCCAGTTCCAGCGCCTCGGGCACGCTGAGGTTTTCGCCGAGCGCATAGGTCAGCGCGCCGCCAAACGTGTCACCGGCGCCGGTCACGTCGATGACGGGAACCTTGTAGCCCCGGACCTCGATGCGGCCTTGCCCATCGAACGCCTCCGCGCCGGCGGCGGCCAGCGTGCGGATGACCATGCCGACCTGATGCTTCCGCATCCACGCATTCATGCCGGCGAGATCGATGTCGCCGAAGGCGTGGCCGAAGCCGATCTGGTTCATGATCAGCACATCCGCGCCGTGCAGGTAATCAAGATCGCCAGCCGAAAAACCGTCGACGTCGAGATCGAGGATCAGCTTGCGGCCATGGCGGCGGAAATCCGCCAGCAGTTCCCTACCCTGCAGCCCCTCGGCCCGCAGCCGCTTCGTGCGGCCAAGGCTCATATAGAGGTAGCCGGGCGTGCGCAGGCCGGCCAGCGCTTCGGGCGTCAGCTGCATCGGCTGGTTGCCCATCTCGATGATCAGAACCACATGCTCGTCGCCGACCAGGAAGATCAGATTGCGCGAATCCGCCAGCGACGGATCATGCAGCATATGCCGTGTCGAAACGCCGGTCTCGTTCAGCGCCATGCACAGCCGCGCGGACAACTGGCTGTCGTTGAGCAGCGAGATGAATTCCGTGCGCCCACCAAGCCCGGCATGGACGCTCGCCGCGTTGGCGATCATACCGCCAACATAGCTCTTCGCCTCCCGGACCAAGGCCTTGTCGGCAATGTCGGGCCAGCGCTCGGCGGTGAAATAGTCGTCGAGAGCGACATCCCCGATAAAGAAGGCGGTTCTTGCCTCAGGCATCGAAGCGGCCCGCCGCTGTCACATGCACCGGCCCGCCCTCGATATCGACCCAGACGGAGCCGCCGCCGCACGTCGCCATCCAGTAGTAATGCGTCGGCTCGTCGATGCCCCGGCAGGCATCGTGCCAGGTGCCCTTATGCATGACCACGACCGTGCCCGGTTCAATGATAAAGGCGCGGATATCCCCGGCCTTTGGTCGCGCTGCTTCCGTAGCTGCGGCCACCGCCAGCACGATGGGTTTGGCAGCACAGAACAGCGCTTCCTGCGTGTCGAGATGGCGCTCCATCTTGACGGTGTCGAACGGCCCGCCCTCGCCCAGCGTGTAGCCGAGGCTGCCAGTGGTGCTCAGTAGCGGCGCCGCTGTGTAGGTGTCCGTCCAGCCGAGGCCCGAAGAACGCACCAGCCCTACCTCGCTCGCAGGCGTGCCGGGAGCCGCCAACGAATGGACCGTTCCGTAGGCGGAGAAATCCGCTTCGCGGACCGGCATGGCGCTGATGCTGATCGTCATGTGCCCGCTCCCGCTCTCACGGCCACCGGCTGATGGCGAATGCCCGCGACGACACCCATCAATTCGCGGACATGATCCTCGTCGACGATGCCGGTGTCGACATAACTATCCTTGAAGAAACTGCCGACAATCGCACCATCGGCGAGCGCCAGCTGGTCCGCGGCATTGGCGGCGGTCAGTCCCGCGCCGATCAGCAGCGGGAAATGGCCGCCCGTCAGCGCGCGAAAACGCCGGACCTTGTCGGGGTCGGTCTCCTGGCCGGTGGCGTCGCTGGTGACGACAAAGGCATCGCAGCGTTGCATGCCCAGTTGCAAATCTTCCTCCTCGGTGCGGCCGGAATTGACCGGCTGGTACTTGAACCGCACGCCGCCCAGCAGCAGGGCCTTCACGCCTTCACGTAGCTGCTTCAGCTCAGCGGCGAAATCCGCATCCTCGTCCGAGCGCAGGTGGCCGGCGACCGAATCCATCTGGATGAAGTCGACGCGGAACTGGCGGGCGAGCTCGAACGCCAGATGATGATCGCGCAGCACGTTGAGCCCGACCAGCGCGTCCGGCTGGCGCGCCTCCAGCCATTCCAGCACGCGGCGGACATCGTCCTTGTCGCCAAAATAGTTTTCGACGATGACGCCGTCGACGCCGTTGGCTAGCAGGATTTCGGCTTCACACCGCGCAATGTCGAGCCGCTCGGCCGGCGTCGCGCCGGTCAGGTGCAGCATGCCGAGAATGGGTTTGGGCGTGGCGAAGGTCTGTTCGAAGCGGGAGTCCAAGGCAATTTCCAATCAAGCTGAGATGGTGAATTTTTGTCGCTGCCCCGCATATCCTCCTCCCAGGATCGCCGACCGGCCGGGCGCGATGACGCATGTCAAAACAAGGATTTAAGCGCGCCGCCTGATTCTGTCTGGCAGCGGCGCGCCCTGCGTAATCAGGCGCCCGGCGGCTGGCCGTTGCCCGTGCTCCACGAGGTACCGACGCGCATTTCCAGCGTCGGCGAGTAGATGACGGAGGTTCTTTCCACCAGCTCGTCGATGCTGCTGAACACGTCGCCGGTGGCGCAGAGAAAGCCAGGCACGTCGAGTCCGTCGCCGAACACTTTTGTGGTCAGCGCGGAAGGCGCCACCACCGATAGCGTCAGTTCCGAGCGGGCCGGCGAGACCCCGTAATGGTCGCGCAGCACCTGGTAGAGCGACTGTTTCTCGAAATCGAAGATGTCGAGACCGGGATAGCGCTTCAGCGACAGCCAGGACGTGTCGAGGTTGAGGAACAGCGTCACGTCCTCGACGGCGATGCCGCGGGCACGCACCAGCTTCAGCACCGGCCCGTTCGCCCCGTCCTCCGTTGCCTGCTCCAGCAAGGAAGTGACGGGGCGCTGGCCGCGCGCCCGCGAATAGTCGGTGAAGCCGCCAAAGTTCCAGACGCTGTTGTTGATCGGCGCGTAGCTGACGATCGTCCCCTTGCCGCGAAACTGGCGCACCAGCCCCTCGTTCACCAAGAGCGCGATGGCCTTGCGGACAGTGCTCCTGGTGATGCCGTGCTCGTCGCGCAGCACGTTCTCGGAGGGGATGGCATCCCCTTCCGCGTACTGCCCTTCGAGAATCCGCAGCCGCAGGATCCGGTAGAGCTGCGTGTACAGCGGAATCGGTGCGTGCGGATCAAGAACGATCAAGTCAGCCATCAGGCGCCCCTTACCTGCCGGCGTTGACGGTGAATTCCGACACCGCGGCGTTCTTTAGTCCATAACGGTCGAGGATCGCGACATAGGTGCCGTCAACCTTCATGGCCTCCAGCGTTGCCTTGACCGCCTTCAGCAGATCGCCAGAGTCTTTGGCAAAAGCAATGCCATAGTGGCCGGGCTCGAGCAGATCGCCGATCGTATAGAACTCGCCCGGCTTCTGTTTCTGCAGTTCGAGGATGCCCTCGAAACCCATGATCGAGGCCTGCGCGCGATCCTGCTTCATCTGCAAGATGTGCTCGGCCTCGGTCGGCAGCTGCAACACGGTCAGCGGCGAGCTTTGCGTGCAGGTTTCCTTGCCGACGCGCTCGACCAGGCCCACCCAGCTTGTGCCGGTGGCTACCGCGACGGCCTTGCCGCAGAGGTCCTTGACCGACTTGATGGTCTCCTGGTTCTTCACCATCGAATAGAGCTGGTTGCCGGTCTGGAAATAGTCGATGAAATCAAGCTGCGTCTGACGCTCGGTCAGATCGGAAAACGCGGTCCAGATCATGTCGGCGCGGCCGGTGGTCACCGAGGTGATCAGCTGTGGAAACTCGACGTTCTGGAAGTTCGGCTTCAGCCCGAGACGGTCCGCGACTTCCTTGGCCATGTCGATGTCGGCGCCCTTGAGATCGGTGGAGCCAGCGTCCGAATATTCCATCGGCGGATAGGCAAGGCTGATGGCGATGTTCAGTGCGCCGCTGTCGCGCACCTTGGCCGGCAGCATTGCACGCAGTTTATCGTCAGTGCCGGCGGAGGCGGCGGATGCCAGCACGCCCAGCGAAACCATGGCGCAGGCGAGAATCCGCGAGATGGTCGCGGCGGTGGAAGTCGTCATTTCAGGCTCCTTGCTGTTTTGAAGATATTGCGGAAAGAGGGTGGGGGGTCGTTCAGGAGAGCACGCGGCTGAGGAAGCTGCGCACCCTTGGGTCCTTGGGATTGGCCAGCACCTCGGCCGGCGGGCCCATTTCACGGATCTCGCCGTCGACCATGATCGCGACGCGGTCGGCGACATCGCGGGCGAAGGCGATCTCGTGGGTGACGACGATCATTGTCGTGCCAGTGGCGGCGAGCGCGCGCATCACGTCCAGCACCTCGCCGACCAGCTCCGGGTCGAGCGCCGAGGTCGGCTCGTCGAACAGCATGATCTTCGGCTTCATGGCCAGCGAGCGCGCGATCGCCACGCGCTGCTTCTGGCCGCCCGAAAGCTGCACCGGATAGGCGCCGCAATGGTCGGCGAGCCCGACGGAGGTCAGCAGTTCCCGCCCGCGCGCCTCGGCTTGCGCCTTCGGCTCCTTGCGCACGGTGACCGGCCCTTCGATGACGTTTTCCAGCGCCGTCATGTGCGGAAACAGGTTGAAGTGCTGGAACACCATGCCGATCTCGCGCTGCTGCATGCGCAGCAGGCGCGGCGGCAGTTCGTGCAGCGTGCTGCCTTTGAGCTCGTAGCCGATGATCTCGCCGTCCACCCAGATGACGCCGTCATTAAGGTCCTCCAGATGGTTGATGCAGCGCAAAAGCGTGCTCTTGCCGCCGCCGGAAGGCCCGAGGATGCACAGCACCTCGCCGTTTTCGACCTCGAAGTCGACGCCGCGCAGCACCTGGTGCGCGCCGAAACTCTTGCGGACATTGATGGCCTTGACGATGGTGGTCATGCCTTGAACTCCTCGACGCCGCCCGACAGGGGCGTGTTGCTCCTGAACGGCAGGCGGAAGGAGAATTTCGCCGGCGTGCCGGCCACGCCGCGCCCGAAATGCTGCTCGATGTAATACTGGACGATGCTGAGCACGGTGGTGCCGGCGAGGTACCAGATGCCGCAGACGAACAGCAGTTCGATGACCGCGCCATTGATGAAATAGATCTGCTGCGCCGCGTTCAGCATCTCGCCCATCGAGATGGCGGCGGCGAGCGAGGAGAATTTCAGCATGCCGATCGCCGAATTGCCCATCACCGGAATGATCAGCCGCATGGCCTGCGGCAAGATGATGCGCCGCAGCGTCTGAAAGCGGGACATGCCCAGCGTCTTGGCGGCTTCCGTCTGGCCGTGGTCGACCGACGAGATGCCGCCGCGCACCACCTCGGTCATATAGGCGCCCTCATTGATGCCGAGCCCGAGCAGTGCTGCGACGAAAGGCGTGACGACATCGACCATGCGCGCCTCATAGAGGCCGGGAATGACCAGCCGCGGGAACACCAGCGCGATGTTGAACCAGATCAAAAGCTGCAGCATCACCGGCGTGCCCCGGAACACCCAAACATAGAGCCAGGCGACGAAGCGGGTGACCGGATTGGCCGACAGCCGCATGATGGCAAACAGGGTGCCCAGCGACACGCCGATGATCATGGCGAAGAACGAAATCAGCAGCGTGTTGCCAAAACCGCGCACAATGACGCCGGCGGTCAGGAACTCTCCCACCGTCGCCCAATGGATCTGCCCATGCGCGAAAGCCTGCACCAGCAGCGCAAGTGCCGCGACCACGACAAGCGCCCCAATCCAGCGCCCCACATGCTTCAGCCGCACGATCCTGTAGCTACGCTGATTGAGCGCCCCGACATCGACGCGCACCGCGCCGGAGGCACGTTGGAGTATCATCAAACTCTATTCCCGCTCTTGTTATTTGTAGGGTTAGGTGTACAACTTTTAACCGGATCGCTCGTGAAGTCAATCGGCACTGAGCAGATCCTGACGGAGCCAGAGGCGTTATTGCGGCCTGATCCCGAAGTGGTCAGGTCGGTCTATGGCGCGGCCTATAGCCATGAACCGGAATTCCGGACGATGGTTTCGCGTCTCGAGGATTTCCCTCAGGTCGGCGAAAGGATGCTCGGGGAATGGCAAGCCGGAGTGGGCTCGCTTTGCGAGGGAAAGACGATCCACGTGATGGAGGTTCCGGACGAACAGACAGCAAAAATGGCTAGAAAATAAGCTGTTTCAGAGCATACTGAGTATAACAGCTAGTATTTAAGCTGTTCAGACTCAGATGCTGTCGACTCCGCCAGGATTGAGGCGGGGATCGACCGAACTCCGCTAAGAAATGTTCCAAGAAACGAGGGCACGGGGAGTGTGTCGTTGCATCCGAACAATCTGGCCAGTTGCGACCTGCCGCACCCCCAAATGGCGCGCCTTTAGAAGGCAATATGAAAAAGCAGCACTCGCAAATGCGCTAGATTTGTCCCTTTCACAGGTCGAAGCCGCAACGGAACCGTAAACGGCTCCAGAGGCATCAGCCAGTCCACCCGCTTCAGGACCTTCTTCGCGACGTCAGCCACCTTAGTCGACATCGGACGGGCGCGACGAAGCTCGTCGACATAGTCTCGAGGCTGCGCTTACGTCCTTCCCTCCCACGCGCCCACATGTCCGACCACTCCTGCATCATGTGGCGGCGCTGCACCTCGTCGTCGGCTTGTTATAGAGGCCCGACCCTACGGACAACCAACGCCAACGGGGCGTTGACATTGTTGTACCGATCGGTTTATTTTGTACCTATCGGTACAATGCGCGAGATAGCCGTTCGCCCTGTACCGTTCAACCCACGATGGATTAACCGGTACAGGAAAAACGCGAATGAGCATGATCGCCCCACCTTTCACCCTCGAAAGCGCAACGCAGAAGGTCCGCCTTGCGGAAGATGGATGGAACAGCCGTGACCCTGAAAAGGTGTCTAAGGCCTACACCCCGGACAGCCGCTGGCGGAACCGGGCCGAATTCACCGGCGGTCGCGCCGAGATCGTGGCCTTCCTCACCCGGAAATGGGCAAAGGAACTCGATTACCGCCTGATCAAGGAACTCTGGGCCTTTAATGACAATCGGATCGCCGTCAGCTACGCCTATGAATGGCACGACGACAGCGGCAACTGGTTCCGCTCTTACGGCAACGAGAACTGGGAATATGATGCCGCAGGCTTGATGCAGCGACGGTTCGCCTGCATCAATGACCTTCCGATCAAGGAAGCGGATCGCAAGTTCCATTGGCCTCTCGGCCGGCGACCGGACGATCACCCGGGGCTCTCTGACCTGGGCCTCTAATGCAGCGAGGCTAATCGCATGCGGACGCTCAACCAGCGCCCAGACGTCATTCCCCTCGTAGCCGAAGTCTTCCGGGAGTTTGGCTACGAGGGGACATCGTTGAGCCGGATCACCGAAAGGACCGGCATGGGCAAGGGCAGCCTCTATCACTTCTTCCCGGGCGGTAAGGAGGAGATGGCGAACGCGGTACTGGAGGATGTTGGTGCCTGGTTTGAGCGCCATGTCTTCGAGCCACTGCGCAGCGAGCCACCTGGCGCTGCCATTGCGCGTATGTGGGACGCCGTTGATTCCTACTTCCGCTCGGGTGGACGCATTTGCCTCGTGGGCGCCTTTGCCCTCGATGGTACGCGCGATCGGTTTGCCGATCGGATTTCAGGATATTTCATCCAGTGGATCGCGGCTTTGCGCGACGCTCTAATCCGGCAAGGATGGGGTCCCGCCGCCGCCGGGGAGAGCGCCGAGGATGTCGTGCTGGGAATCCAGGGCGCTCTCGTGCTCGCACGCGCGACCGCGGACGAGAGCCTATTTGCCCGAACAATCGTGCGGCTCAAATCCCGCTTGCGGCCCGGCGAAGGCCGTTGAACCTATCGGAGCGACGCCTATCGCCATCCTTCTCGGGCTGCTGGCGACGCGCGCGGCGCCGATCCCTCGTGTAGATTTTCTCTTTTGGTTTCAACGCCTTGAGGGCGGCGTCCGTCAGCATAACCATTGCCTCCTGAAAAGTACCGTCAATACAATTTCGAGGCGTCGTGGCAGGAAATTCCTTTTCTCTTCAATGCCTTAATGGCATAAAAAGCACCGTCACGGGCCTCATTGGCTCCGACGGTACTTAGAAAAATTCGGGTGGGCAATATGGGGAAGGTCCCGTCAAGCGGTCCGTCGAAGCCAATCTGCCGATTGTCACTGATTGTCCTTGAAAGGATTTATTTTTGTTTTCAGTACGTTACGTCGCACATTGGCGTGTTCTCGGCGGCGTTTGAGTAGGCTTGAATCATTCCCACTCGATTGTTCCCGGCGGCTTCGAGGTTACGTCGTAGACGACGCGGTTGATGCCGCGGACTTCGTTGATGATGCGGGTGGCGGCGGCGCCGAGGAACGTCATGTCGTAGTGATAGAAATCCGCCGTCATGCCATCGACCGAGGTGACGGCGCGCAGCGCGCAGACGAACTCGTAGGTGCGGCCGTCGCCCATCACGCCGACCGTCTGCACCGGCAGCAGCACGGCAAAGGCCTGCCAGATGGCGTCGTAGAGGCCGGCCTTGCGGATCTCGTCGAGATAGATGGCGTCGGCCTCACGCAGGATCTCCAGCTTTTCGCGGGTGATGCCGCCGGGGCAGCGGATGGCAAGACCGGGGCCGGGGAACGGATGGCGGCCAATGAAGCTTTCGGGCAGGCCGAGCTCCTTGCCGAGCGCCCTCACCTCGTCCTTGAACAGTTCGCGCAGCGGCTCGACCAACTGCATGTTCATCCGCGCGGGCAGGCCGCCGACATTGTGGTGCGACTTGATCGTCACCGAGGGTCCGCCGGTGAAGGAGACGCTTTCGATGACGTCGGGATAGAGCGTGCCTTGCGCCAGGAAGTCGGCGCCGCCGAGCTTCTTGGCCTCTTCCTCGAACACCTCGATGAACAGCCTGCCGATGGTCTTGCGCTTCTTCTCGGGGTCGGCCTCGCCTTCCAGCGCCGAGATGAACTTGTCAGAGGCATCGACCAGGATCAGCGGCAAATTGTAGTGCTGGCGGAACATCGCCACCACGCCCGCGGCCTCGTCCTTGCGCATCAGGCCGTGGTCGACAAGGATGCAGGTCAGCTGGTCGCCGACCGCCTCGTGGATCAACAGCGCCGCGACGGAGGAATCGACGCCACCCGACAGCGCGCAGATGACCTTGCCCTTGCCGACCTGCTTGCGGATCGTCTCGACCGCGTGCTCACGATAGGCGCGCATGGTCCAATCGCCCTCGATGCCGGCGATGTTGTGGACGAAGTTGCGCAGCAGCCGGGCACCATCGGGCGTATGCACCACCTCGGGGTGGAACATGATGCCGTACATCTTGCGCTCGATATTGCCGAAAATGGCGAAGGGCGAGCCTTCCGACTTGCCTAACACTTCGAATCCCTTGGGCAAGGAGATGACGCGGTCGCCATGGCTCATCCAGACCTGGTGGCGCTGGCCGGGCGCCCACAGGCCCTCAAACAGCGGGCTGTCCTTTTGGATCTCGACGAAGGCGCGGCCGAACTCGCGATGGTCGGAGCTTTCGGCGACGCCACCCATCTGCACACACATAGCCATCTGGCCATAACAGATGCCGAGCACCGGCACGCCGGCGTCGAAGACGATCTGCGGCGCGCGCGGGCTGCCGATATCGCTGGTCGAAGCCGGGCCGCCGGACAGGATGACAGCCTTCGGATTGATGCGCTTGAACGCCGCTTCGGCCGACTGGAACGGCACGATCTCGGAAAACACACCCGCTTCGCGGATGCGGCGGGCGATGAGCTGGGTAAACTGGCTGCCGAAATCGACAATCAGGACGGTGTCGGGATGATTGGCTGTTTTCATGGCGAGCGTTTAGAGAAAGAAATGAGTCGGCGCAATGGGTTGCGAGGCCTGACCTTCAGACTGGTCTGGCATCTTCACGGGATGGTTCCGTCCGAAGCACACCCGAGCCGATCGCCTGTTCGAGCCGCATGACGGCGTCCGCCAGCTTCTCGTCTATGACGTGCAGATACTCGGTCCAGTCGCCGACGTGCCTGAGATCCGCCGCGCCGTCGGAAATGCCGCGCAGGCCGATCAGCGGCACGCCGAACAGCTGACAGGCACGCAGGCAAGCGAAGGTCTCCATATCGACCATATCGGCGGCGATCGCATCATAGGCCGCACCGGTGATGATCGCGCCGCCGGTCGACAGCGTCGCCTCCCTTACATCAGGAATCCTAAACGGCAACGGCACCGTAACCGGCAGGTCGAGAAACGGCGTCGCCCCTTTCTCGAAACCAAGCGGCGAGGCGTCGATGTCGCGGTAGCTGACCGAAACGGCCTGGTAGATTTCCGTCTGCTCCAGCGTGCGGCTGCCGGCTGAGCCAAGCGACACGACGAGGTCCGGCAGCGCCTTCTGCGACTTCAGCCAGGAGAGTTCAGCGCCCAGCCTGACGCCTGCTTCGACCGGACCGACGCCTGTCATCAATGGCGTGAACAGCTGTTTGAGGTGCGGGCCATATTCGGCCTGCGCCGCCATGACGAAGAGGACGTCCTTGCCTCCTATTCGCGCAACGTTGCCCATAGGATCACCCTTCTATGCCGTCCCGCCCGACTACCGTCATCATGGTCCCGGTCATGGTGGCGATCAGCTTGGCCTCGCCATCGGCAGCGAAGGCATAGGCCTGGCCGTCGGCGACGATGATGGTGCGGCCGGGCTTGGTCACCGAGCCGCGAAACAGGAAGCGCTCGCCCCGGCCCGGCGCCAGCAGATTGACCTTGAATTCGATGGTCAGCACGCCGGAGTTTTCCGGCATCAGCGAAAACGCCGCGTAGCCGCAGGCCGAGTCCAGCGCCGTCGAAATGACGCCGGCATGCAGGAAGCCGTGCTGCTGGGTGAGTGCCGCCGAATAGGGCATCTCGATCTCGATGATGCCGGGCGTCACCAGCGTCAGTTCGGCGCCGATCGTGGCCATCGCTTTCTGGCGCGCGAAGGAGGTCCTGACGCGTTCTTCATAGTCCGGGGCGGGAACGATCTTTGCTGCCATGGCCGCTGCCTTCCTTTATGCGGATAAGCTTATTGCAGAGGCATGGGCGGCAGGCAAATGCTTTTGCTGCACTGCAGCAATCGACCTCGTCTTCCGGTTGGCGGCACACATCCGTCAGGGATTGGCGATATCCAATGGGTTTAAGCCGACCTGCGCAGCGCACAGAAGTAAAACCCGTCGGTGCCGCTCAGCGCCGGCGACAGCGAGATGTCGCCTTTGGCACCGATGCGTACAGCTGCCTCATGGCCGGGAAAACGGCTGTCCCAAAGCGCGCGATGGTCGACCGGGACAAAACCGTTGTTACGGTCCCGGAAGGCCGCGATCTGCTCGCCATTCTCCTCATCGAAAACCGAGCAGGTGATGTAGACCAGCAGGCCGCCCGGTTTTACATAGGCCTTGGCCGCATCGAGGATCGCCGACTGCTCACCCTTGCGAGCGTCGAGCTGTCTTTGCGTCAGCCGCCATTTGGCATCGGGACGGCGCCGCCAGGTGCCGCTGCCGGTGCAGGGCGCATCGACCAGCACGATGTCCATGTGGTTGCCGAGGGGGGCGAGTTCGGCCGGCTTGGTGACGATCTGGACATTGCGGTTTTCAGATCGGCGAATGCGGTCGAAGATCGGCGCCAGCCGCGCCTTTTCGGCATCGTGGGCAAAGATCTGGCCCCGATTGTCCATCGAAGCCGACAATGCCAGCGTCTTGCCGCCGGCGCCGGCGCAGAAATCCAGCACCTGCATCCCGGCTTCGGCCCCGGCAAGGGCGGCCGCGATCTGCGAGCCTTCGTCCTGGACCTCGAACCAGCCTTTCTGGAAGGCCGGCTCAGCCTGGACGTTCGGGTGCCTGCCGTCGCCGTCGATGGGCGGGATGCGGATGCCGTGCGGGGCGATGGCGGCAGGTTTCGCCCCGGTTCCCGTCAGTTCGGCCAGCACCTTGTCGCGATTGGCCTGCAAGGTGTTGACCCTGAGATCGAGCGGCGGGCGTGTCGCCAGTGCGGCGCCCTCATCGACCCATGTGGGGCCAAAGGCTCGCTCGAAAAGCGGCGCGCACCAGTCAGGAACATCCGCCCGCACCGCGTCCGGCGCATCGGCAAGCCGGCGCCCGGCAATTGCCTGAAGCTCTGCGGCGGTCAGCAGCGGCGGTGCGAACTTGTCGCCGTCGAGGGCGTCGTTGAGCGATTGCGCCGTCTGGCCCCATTCGAGCAGCAGCGCGCCGAAGCCGATGGCACGCGGCGTGTCCTCGCCCAGCAGCCAGCCGGCGGAACGCTTGTGGCGCAAGGCGTCATAGACGATGTTGCCTATGGCCGCGCGGTCACCGCCGCCGGCGAAGCGATGCGACAGGCCCCAATCCTTCAGCGCGTCCGCCACCGGCCGGTGGCGCCGGCCGATGTCTTCCAGCACTTCGATGGCCGCAGCCAGCCGTCCGCCCAGTCGCATGGTCTTGTTCCGTCACGCAGAAAATTATTCCGGCCCTGCTCTAGAGCGCGCAACCGGCGCGCACAAGCAGGTCGGCCAGCACAACCGCTCTGCTTTCCAACTTTTCTGGTTGCGAATACTCTTTCGGTTGTGATTCGCGGCGCGAAAAGGCGGACCGGCGGATCGACACGAGGAGAGGGCAATGAAGACTTATCTGGCGGAAGTTCTAGGCACATTTCTATTGGTGTTCATCGGTACGGCTTCTGTGGTGACGGGCGGCTTCGGCGGTGCGCTGCCGCTCGGCCAGGAAGGCATCGGTCTGGCGTTCGGCGTCGGCCTCATTGCGGCGGCCTATGCGATCGGCCCCATTTCGGGCGCGCATCTCAATCCGGCGGTGACGCTCGGCGTTTTCCTTGCCGGCAGGCTGCCGGCCAAGGACGTCATCCCCTACTGGATCGCGCAGATCATCGGCGGCGTCCTTGCTTCGCTGGCGCTGTGGATCATCGTCTCCGGCCAGGTTGGCGGACACACTACAGGCTTCGGCGCCAATGGCTGGGACGTGACGAAATGGGGTGTCAGCTCGGCATTCCTGTGGGAAGTGATCGGCACCTTCACCTTCGTCACGGTTATCCTCGGCGTCACGGCTGAAAAGCACTCGACGGCGTTCGCCGGGCTGGTCATCGGCCTGACGCTCGCAGGGTTGCACTTCGCCATCATCCCGGTGACCGGCACGTCGCTCAATCCGGCCCGTTCGATCGGCCCGGCGCTGTTTTCGGGAACTGCGGCGATCGGCCAGCTCTGGCTGTTCATCGTTGCACCGTTGATCGGCGGCGCCATCGCCGGTGTCGTCGCCAAGGCACGCATCTTCGAGAAGGACTGAGCTTCGAAAGCTCGGACATCGAGAGGCGCGGGTCAGGCCCGCGCCTTTTTGTTGGCGATAGACCCATCCAATTCTCGCCAACAGCTCGGCCTCAAAACAGTGATTAATCTCGGCATTTTACCCGAGATCAGGTGTTTTTGAGAAACAGGTTTTCAGCAGGGTCCGAAATTTCTGCATAGTCTTTTCGGTCGTCTGCGCATCGGCAGCCGCAAAGCCCATGACAAGACCGTTTTGCTCCGTGCCGTGACGGTACTGGATCGACAGCGCCGAGACATTGATGCCCTGCTGGAGCGCCGCCTCGGCGACCGCCCTGTCGCTGCATATGTCGCGGAAAATGCCGACGACCTGGATGCCGGATTCGGTCGTGTGGAAATCCAGCCATTCGCCGAGATGCCTTTGCGCGCTTTCCAGAAAGAACTGCCGCCTCTCCGCATAGAGCCGCCGCATGCGCCTGAGGTGACGGGTGAAATGCCCCTCATTCATGAAGTCGGCCAGCGCGGCCTGGGTCAGCAAGGGGGCGAACTGGCCGGTCACGCTCAGCGCCGAGACGATCGTATGGTCGATCGCCTTGGGCACCACCAGGAAGCCGAGCCGCATGGCGGGGAAAAGGATCTTGGCGAAGGTGCCGACATAGACCACGCGGTCTGACGCGCCGATGCCCTGGAGCGCTGGAATAGGCTGGCCCTGAAAACGGTATTCGCCGTCATAGTCATCCTCGATGATCCATGAGCGCCAGGTCTCGGCCATGTGCAGGAGATTGAGCCGCTGTTCCATCGGCATGGTTATGCCGAGAGGGTGATGGCAGGAGGGCGTCACAAAAATCATGCGCGGAATGACAGGCGGTGGATCAAGGTCCCACCCTGCATTACTCACCCGCAGCGGGGCCAGTTTCGCTCCCGCCGAGACGAAAGCCGAACCCGCGCCGTAGTATCCTGGTTCCTCCATCCATACCGTGTCGCCTTCATCGATCAGCAGCCGAGCCAGAAGATCGAACGCCGACTGGGCACCATTGGTGACGACGATCTGTTCGGGGCTGCACTTCACGCCCCGCGAAGCCGTGAGATAGCGAGCTATGGCTTCGCAAAGAGGGGGATAGCCTTTGACGTGATAGGTTCCGAAAAGGTCGATGTGCGCGAACTTTGCGCGGCGACTGAGCAGCTTGGACCAGGTGTTGAAAGGAAAGTTATCCGGGTCCGGCATGCCGGGGTGAAATGCCAGCATACCGGGCCGGCCATGATGGTAGGGTTGGGCGAGCATGGTCTGCCCACGCAAGGATATCGGATTCTCGTCCGCTGCCGAGACATGTTCTTGCACGGCCGAACGGGTTGGTAGATCCATCACTACCGAGGGCCTGCGTGGCCGCATGGCCAGATAGCCTTCCAGTGCCAGCTGGTCGCAAGCGGCGATCACGGTGTTGCGGCCAACGTGCAGATCCCGCGCCATAACCCGTGTCGAGGGCAGCGCGTGACCGCTCGGCAACACGCGGTGCTCGATCAGATCACGCAACTGGACATAGAGCTGCCGATGCAAATTGGCGGGGCTGTCGCGATCCAGTGAAATGCCGTCGATTGGAAAACTGGTCTTCATTGTGGTTCCAAAAAATCAAAGCGATCTGGTTCTAACAATGGAACCAAAGCAGTCCTAGGCTCAAGAAAAATGCGATCAGGTTCAGATGGGGCTGACCGATGCAATGCATAAGGGTGGGTGTGATCGGTGCCGGTGGCGTTGCCCAGGTCGAACACATTCCCAATCTGCTCAAGTTGCACCGGCAGTTCGAGGTCCTCGGGGTCTATGATCCGTCGCAGAAAGTCCGCGCCTTTGTCGAAGAGGAGTTTGGCCTCAGGACATTTGCCGAGCTCGATGAGCTTCTTGATATGCCGCTTGACGCCGTAGTCATAGCCTCGCCGGATGCGTTGCACCTGGAACAGAGTCTCGCTGCCCTCGCCAGGGGCCTGCACGTCTTCTGCGAAAAGCCGCTTTGCTACAGCGCCGAGGACATTGACGAATTGATCGCCGCCAGGAGCCACGCCGGAACGGTGCTTCAGGTCGGCTACATGAAGCGTTTCGATCCGAGCTACGAAGCGGCACTGAAAATGCTGCCGGGCACGGCGCAAGCGCTTCGCTACGTTTCGGTCGAGGTCAATGATGCCGACGCGTGGCCCTTCGTACGTCACCACTCCACATGCCGGGGGGAAGACGTCGCGGCGATGGTGATCGCCTCGACCGCTGCGAAGCAGCGCGAGCAAGTGGAGCGCGCCTTGCCCGGAATAGACGACGCCGACGCCTTTCGCGGCTTCGTTGGCGCTTACTGTTCGTCGATCGTGCACGACGTGAACGCCGTCCACGGATTGCTCGACGCGCTCGGAGTCGCGGACGGCGAAATTGTTGGTGCCTCGCTTTTTGCCAAGGGCGGAGGCGGCCAGGGTGCCGTACGGCTGCTCGACGGCCAGGCGCTTTGGAACATGGTGCATCTGGCCGTACCGGGACTAGCCGACTACCGCGAGCGCATCACCCTCTACTTCGACGACGCTTCGCTGGAACTGGAATTTCCCTCGCCTTATCTCAACCACCAGCCGACGCGCCTGACCCTGCGCACAAGTGACGGCCACACCCTCTCCAGCCGGGAGATTCGAAGCGGCTACGAAGAGGCGTTTGTCGAAGAGTTGAAAGGTTTTTGGTCGGCGATCGTCGAAGGCACGCCAGTGCGCAACACGGCCGAACACGCTCGTCGCGACATGGTGCTTCTGGTCGGCCTCACGCGGCATCACCTTGCCCAACTCAAGCAATCAGGAGTTCGCCCGTGAAGGTTCGCATCGGCATCAATCCGATCACCTGGACCAACGACGATGTGCCGGAACTCGGCGGCGATACGCCACTCGAGGTCTGTCTTCGCGAAACCAAACAGGCCGGCTATTCCGGCACCGAGCTTGGCGGCAAGTTTCCGCGCCGGTCGGCTGAACTGAAGCCGATCATGGAGCAGTATGGACTTGCCGTGATCTCCGGCTGGTATGATGGCCGTTGCGACGAGAAGGATGTCAGCGCGGAAATGGATGCGATCACGCCGCATCTCCAGCTTCTGAAGGATATGGGCTCGACCCATGTCGTCTATGCAGACACCTCGCGAGGGCGCCACAATGCCATTTGGGGGCCGATCTCGCAGCGCCCGGCTCTTGGCACTGAGGAATGGCCGGCCTACGGCAGAAAACTGACCGCGCTGGCCGAGAGAATGGCGGATCTCGGCGTGCGCATGGCCTTTCATCACCATATGGGGACTATCGTCGAGACCGATGCCGAGGTGGGCTCGCTGATGCGGCACACCGGCGAGGCGGTCGGACTTCTCTACGACACCGGCCATTCGATCTTCTCAGGCGGCGACCCGCTGGCTTTGATCAAGGCGCATGTCAAACGCGTCGTGCATGTGCATTGCAAGGACGCGCGCAAAGCCGTCCTTGATCGTGCCCGCGCAGGCGACATGAGTTTCATGGGCGCGGTCATGGAAGGGATCTTCACGGTCCCCGGCGACGGGTTCATCGATTACCCGGCCATTTTGCGGGTGCTTGCCGACAACGGCTATAGTGGCTGGATGGTCGTCGAGGCCGAGCAGGATCCCAACAAGGCCAACCCGCTGACCTATGCGACAATGGGATTCCAAAATCTCTCGCGCATGGCCAGGGGAGCCGGATTTACCGTCATGGAATGATCGAGGCCGCGATGCGGCCTCCAAGGAACCAGTGCTGATGAATGAAACTGGACTGAAGGGGCAACTGGACTGCCGGCCGTAACTGCGGCGGCGGAAAACAAACAGGAGGTTCTATGTTTTCGCTCGCGAAATTAATAAAGCCTGCGCTCGGCCTTTTGGCCGGCGTCACACTGATGACAGCGGCCACGAGCCTTGCGGCCGCCGACGATACGCGCGTGGTATTTGTGACCCATGGCCAGAGCGGGGACCCCTACTGGTCGGTCGTCAAGAACGGCATGGACGACGCGGCCAAGACCCTGGGGGTCAAGGCTGAATATCTGGCGCCCGAAACCTTCGACATGGCCAAGATGGCGCAGATGATAGACGCCATTGCAGCCTCGAAGCCTGACGGAATGGTTGTTTCGATCCCCGACGCAGCGGCTCTGTCAGCGCCGGTCAAGAATGCCATTGCCGCCGGCATCCCGGTCATCGTCATCGATTCCGGTGGCTCCAAACTGACGCATGACCTTGGCGGCCTGCTGTTCATGGGCCAGGACGAGTTCCAGGCGGGCGTCATGGCGGGCGAGCGCATCAAGGCGCTCGGCCTCACCAAGGCAGTCTGCGCCAATCATGAAGTGGGCAATTCGAGCCTTGATGACCGCTGTGCCGGCTTCGCCAAAGGTCTTGGTGTCGATGTTCCGGTGATGAATGGCGTCATCGACCCGACTGAAATGAAAAACCGCGTGATCGCCTACATGACTGCCCATGGGGATACGCAGTTCGTTCTCGCGGTCGGCGCCAGCGGTGCCGAACCGACGCTGGCCGCGCTCGATGAAATGGGCCTTGCGGGCAAGGTGAAAACCGGCACATTCGATCTCTCTCCCACGATCCTGCAGGCCGTAGTTGCCGGCAAGATGGAATGGGGTATCGACGCCCAGCAATATGCCATGGGCTATATACCGGTCGCCATGTTCGACCTTTGGAAGAAGTACAAGATCATGCCGATCGCCGACTATCCGACGGGGCCCGGCTTCGTCACCAAGGATACCGCCGCCTCGGTCATCGAGCTGGCAAAACTGGGCAAGCGTTGACAGTTCGCGGCCGGGCATCAGCCCGGCCGCCTTCACTGACGAAGGTAACGCATCCATGACTGCAGAGCTTCGCGACGAGCGGGTCCGCTCCGTCTCCCGCCTGAGCCGTCTTCTGAGCAGGCCGGAGCTTGGCGCGGCGGCCGGAACCGTTCTGGTCTTTGTGTTCTTCGCCATCACCGCGGGAAATACGGGACTTTTCAGCGCCAAGGGCATCATCAATTTCCTTGAAGTCTCGGCCCAGCTTGGCATTCTCGCTGCGCCCGTGGCCCTTTTGATGATCGCGGGTGAGTTCGACCTGTCGGTCGGCTCGATGATCGGGTTTGCGGGAATCCTGATCGCCATCCCTTCGGTATTCTGGGGTTGGCCCATCTGGCTTTCCCTGATGTTTTGCTTTGCTGTTTGCGGCGGCATCGGCGCGCTTAACGGGCTCGCCGTCGTCAGAACCGGATTGCCCTCCTTCATTGTGACGCTCGGAAGCTTGTTCATGTTGCGCGGCCTGACGCTCGGCCTCACGCGCGGCATATCCGGGCGAACGCAGGTTTCAGGCGTGCACGAACTGGCCTTGAATGATCCCCTCAACAGCTTGTTCTCGGGACAGGTATTTTCCGGCCCCATCGCTTGGCTTTCGGACATCGGTCTGATTGGCAAGCGTGCGGACGGCCTGCCGTCGATATCGGGAATTCCGGTGTCGATCGTCTGGTGGATCGTATTGACATTGGCCTGTACCTGGTTGCTGACACGCAGTCGCTTTGGCAACTGGATCTTCGCTGCGGGAGGTGAAGCCAATGCCGCGCGCAACCTCGGCGTGCCGGTTGCACGCACCAAGATCACCCTGTTCGTCATGACGGCTATGGCCGCTGCGCTCTTTGCGGCGATCCAGGTTCTGGTCACGGGCTCGGCCGATACGCTACGCGGCACCCAGAAGGAATTCGAGGCCATCATTGCCGTCGTCATCGGCGGCACGTTGCTTACCGGCGGCTACGGATCGGCCATAGGCGCCATGTTCGGGGCATTGATCTTCGGCGTGGTGCAAATGGGCATCTTTTACACCGGCATCGACACAGACTGGTTCAAGCTGTTCATGGGTGCCATGATGGTCATCGCGGTGCTGTTCAACAGCTATGTGCGCAACCGCGCCATGAGGAGCCGGTGATGGCCGAGCCCTATGTCGAACTGAGATCGGTCAGCAAGTATTTTGGGTCGGTCGTCGCGCTGAAAGACGTGTCTTTCGATGTATGTCCCGGCGAGGTGCATTGCCTGCTCGGCGACAATGGCGCCGGTAAGTCGACGCTGATCAAGACGCTATCCGGCGTCTACACTCCTGACGAAGGTGAAATCCGCGTACAGGGCAAGCCCGCACGGTTTGCCTCACCGGCCGATACGCGCAACAGCGGCATTGCCACCGTCTACCAGGACCTCGCCTTGGTGCCGCTGATGAGCGTGGCGCGAAACTTTTTTCTCGGGCGCGAGCCGATGCGAAAGTTCGGACCGATCCGACAGTTTGACACCGAGTTTGCGAACCGCACCGCGTATGACGAGTTGGCGGCGATGGGAATCCAGTTGCGCGATCCCGAGCAACCCGTCGGTACGCTTTCAGGCGGCGAGCGTCAGTGCCTGGCTATCGCCCGCGCCGTATACTTCGGCGCCAAGGTTCTGATCCTGGATGAGCCGACATCGGCGCTGGGAGTCCATCAGGCGTCCGTGGTTTTGAAGCTCATCGTGCAGTCCAAGGCGCGCGGCATCGGCGTCATCTTCATTTCCCACAACGTTCATCACGCCTATGTGGTTGGCGATCGCTTCACGTTGTTGAAGCGCGGCAAAAGCACTGGCACTTACGCAAAAAGCGAAATTGATCGTGATCAGTTGCTCAATCTGATGGCGGGTGGCAAGGAACTGGTCGATCTGGAGCAGGAACTGACCAAAGCGGCCAGAAGCAGCCCGGCTTGAGGCGCCCCGCCGGTCAATAGCCCTTGTGCCCGACTTGCTGATAGGCGTGATGCTTTCGGTCGATCGGTCTGGTGCTATTTTCCGGCAGCACCGCGATCGGCCAGCTCCTGCTCTTCATCGTAGCACCGTTGATCGGTAGCGCCATTACCGGCGTCGTCGCCAAGGCGTGCATCTTCCGGAATAACTAAGCTTCGAAAGCCTGAACACGAAGAAGGCGCGGGCGAGGCCCGCGCCTTCTTCTTTGGTGGATCCTCTTGCCGTCAAAGCACTCGCGACAGGAACTCGCGGGTTCGCGGCGATACCGGATTGGCGATCATCTCGCGCGGAGCGCCGCGTTCGATGATCACGCCGCCATCCATGAAGACGAGCTGATCACCGATCTCACGGGCAAAGCCGATCTCGTGGGTAACCACGACCATCGTCATGCCGCTTTCGGCCAGATCGCGCATGACCTGCAACACCTCGCCGACGAGTTCGGGGTCGAGCGCCGATGTCGGCTCGTCGAACAGCAGGACCTTCGGCTTCATCGCCATCGCCCGTGCAATGGCGACACGCTGCTGCTGGCCGCCGGACAGTTCCCTCGGATACCGGTCGACCTTGTCCAGGAGACCGACGCGTCGGAGCAGGATCTCCGCTTCGGCCTTTGCCTGGTCCGGCGGGATGCGCCGCACCTGCGTCGGTGCCTCAATCAGGTTCTCCATCACGGTCATGTGGGAGAACAGGTTGAACGACTGGAACAGCATGCCGGTCTCGGCGCGTCGCTGGCAAAGCAGGTCGTCCTTGACCTCGTAGAGCTTGTCGTCCCTGAGGTCGTAGCCGACGAACTGGCTGTCGACGAGCAGGATGCCGGCGCTGAGCTTCTCGAGATGGTTGATGCAGCGCAGGAACGTGCTCTTGCCGGAACCCGAGGGGCCGATGATACAGGCAACCGATCCGACGGGCACGTCGAGATCGACGCCCTTGAGAACCTCGAGCGGACCGTAGGATTTGCGCACGCCGCGCGCGAAAACCATGGAGTCGGCTGGCACGCCGAAGCGGGCGCGATTTTCGTCCTTCACGTCGCTCATCGGGAAATGCCCCGCAGACTGATGACATTGCGCAGGAAGCGCATCGTCATGGGATCGCGGCGCGTGTCGCTACGACCAAAATGGCGTTCGAGGAAATGCTGTCCCACCGACATGATGCTGACCACAGCGAGATACCAGAAGGCGACCACGATCAGCAGCGGTATCGTCTCGAAGGTGCGCGCATAGATGCTCTGCGCCGAATAGAACAGGTCGTCGACGGCGATGAATGTCACCAGCGACGTCATCTTCAGGAGGTTGATGGCCTCGTTGCCGGTTGGCGGCAGCACGAAGCGCATCGCCTGCGGCAGTGTGATGCGCTTCAGGATCATGCGGTAAGGCATGCCAAGCGCGCTCGCCGCCTCGGCCTGGCCCGACGGCACCGACTTGATGCCGGCCCTGATGATTTCGGCCATGTAGCCGGCCTCGCACAGGGAAAGGGCGACGACGGCGGAGAAGAACGGCGTCATGAAATCATTGGTGCGCACGGAAAACAGCGTGCCGACAAAGGGGATGGTCAAAGAGACCTCGCGCACGAGCAGCGACAGGTTGAACCAGAAGATCAGCTGTATCAGGGCCGGTACGCCACGGAAGAACCAGACGTACAGGCCAGCGAATGAACGCAACACCGGGCTTGGCGACACGCGCATGATGGCGATGACCGTGCCGACAACGATCGCCAATATCATGATCACCGCGGTCAGCATCAAGGTGTTGCCCAGACCGCGCATGACAGAGGGATGCAACAGGTAGCCCACCACCGTCGGCCAGGCAAAGGCAGGATTGCTGGCGAAGGCCCGGATGATGAGAAACGCCAAGAACAGGGCCAGCGCGGTGCCGACCCAGATGCCGTAGCGGCGCTGCGGCACGACGGTCAGGCGCGAAACCGCCTCGGCGACGCCTGGCTCGATGCGTATCTCGGTAGGGTGGGCCACGCCCATCTCGGCTTCTCCTGGTCCTCATCCGCAAACGGCGCCCGATACGAGACCGGGCGCCGACAGTCGCTCTCGCATGCGTGCGAAAAGCACGATGCGAACTTTCAAAGTCTCAAAGTGCGCCCGAATGGACGCACAAGGCCTCAGTCGGCGCGCAGCGCCTCCATGCTGCCGACGAAATAGGGCTCCTTGATCGCGTAGGCGCCCATGCCGTATTTGTCGAGAATGGTCTTGTAGGAGCCATTCTTGAACAGCTCGGAGAGTGCGCCCACCATCATTTCGGCGGTCTCCTTGTCGTCCTTGGCGATCGCCATGCCGAGCGGCGCGACTTCGTAGAGGGTCGGCAGCACCACGAGCTGGCCCTTGCTGGTGACCTCAAAATAGCTCGATGCGGTCGCATCGTCCATGCGGGCGTCGACGCGGTCGGACAGCACCGCCTGGACGATATCCGTCGATGAGTTGAAGACCGATTTTTCGATGGCTGCCTGGCCCTTGCCGGTGCAATCCGTGCTCAGCTTGTCGACCAGGAAATCCGATGCGCTGCCTGCCGAAACGCCAATCCGCTTGCCGCAGAGCGGGGTGTCGCCGCTGAAGCTCGCCTTCTTGTCCGGCGAAGTCGAAACAGCCAGGCCGGCCTTGAGGAACATGACGAAATCGACCTGCTTGAGCCGCTCGGGCGTTGCCGAGAACGTTTCCCAGGCGACCTTGAAGCGGCCGGCCGCCAACCCCGGTATCATCGAGGGGAAAGGCGTGCGCGCCACGTCCAGCTTGGCGCCGACCAGCTTGGCCACCTCCCCGGCCAGTTCTATGATGATCCCGGTCTGCTTGCCGTCGGCATCGAGATACTCGAACGGCGCATAGTCCAGCGTGTTGGCGACGGTCAGCATGCCGGTCTTCTGGACCTCAGCTGATTTCGTCACCTCGGCGGCGCCCGAAGGTCCGCCCCAGGCTAAGGCAAGTGCGGCCAGCGCCAAACCGGCCATCTGCGAATGTGCTCTCATTTTCGTTCCCCTTTTTTGATTGTAACGCTTCTTGCAGTCTGCTCTCCAATCCGGGCCTCACGTCCGCACCGACGCAGCCGCGCATTGATCGGTCTATGAACTGGCTGCCTCCGCAGCCTTCTTCTTGCGGTAGTGGTAGTTCTTGTCGATGCGCTCCATCAGATAGTCGCCGTAAAGCACCGGTTCATATTTCGGCTGGCTACCGGCCGGCACGCAGACCGGCAGCGCTTCGATCGTTTCATCCATGGACGGGTCGAAGAAGAAGGGCTGGGAATAGCGCTCGCGCCCCGACCGGTTGATGACGCGATGCGGTGTCGAGACGAACTGGTCGTTCGACCAGCGCGCCAGGATGTCGCCGACATTCATCACAAAGGAGTCCGGGACCGGCGGCGCTGGAACCCAGTCACCCGCCTTGTTCTTGACTTCCAGGCCGCCGACATTGTCCTGCGCGAGCAGTGTGATGAAGCCGTAATCGGTGTGTGGGGCCGAGCCGAAAAGCCCCTCTTCCTGGGGCTGCGTCGGATAGTGCAGCAACCGCAGGAAGGTCGTCGGTTGATCGAAATAGCGGTCGAGACTGTCGGTCGGGAGCCCAAGCGAAAGGGCGATGGCGCCGACCATCTTGCGGGCCAGCGTGCTCATCTCATCGACATAGCGTTCAATCGTCAGCCTGAAGCCGGCGAGTACTGCCTCGTTCGGCCACTGGTTGGGACCCTGCAGCGGCTTGTCGGCTAACGCCCTGGGGTCGTTGGCCTCGACCTCGTGCATGAAGAAGATCGATTCGCTCTGGTTCGGCTTGCTCACGGTCGCCACCGACGACGTCACGATGGTCGAGCCGGCAAAGGGCAGATAGCCACGGAAATTCCTGTCGATCTTCAGCGCCAGTTTCTGTTCCTCGGGCAGGGCGAAGAAGCGCTTGCTGGCTTCGCGAACCGCCTCGACGTCGGCACGCGGGATCGGGTGCCCTACGACATAGAGGAACCCAATCGTCTCGAGATGGCGGCGCAGTGTCGCCGCTGTCGCAGCGATCGCATCCTGGTCGCTGCCGTAAAGCGCCGACACGTCGAGGATCGGAATTTCGGAAAAGTCGCCGCGTGCGTCCATTCGAACACCTTGTCTTGAACATAAGATACAGTACTGTATTTCTACACATCCAAATCGCCTCAGCAATAGGCTTTCGAACGCAACGGGAAAATCGCGGCACAATGGCACCACGCAAGATAATCATCGACACCGATCCTGGTCAGGATGACGCGTTCGCGATCCTTTTCGCGCTTGGTTCGCCAGCCGAACTCGAGGTGGTCGGCATCACGACGGTCGGCGGCAACGTACCGCTCGCCCTGACGTCGAAGAACGCGCTCAAGGTCGTGGAACTGGCCGGGCGGCCCGATGTGCCGGTCTATGCCGGCTGCCCGGCGCCGATGGTGCGCAAGCTGATCACGGCCGAATATGTTCACGGCGAAACAGGCCTCGATGGCGCCGATCTGCCCGAACCCGTCACGCCGCTGCAGAGCGAGCATGCGGTCAATTACTTGGTGCGCACGATCATGGATGCGCCGGAAGGCGAGTTGACCGTCTGCACGCTCGGCCCGATGACCAATCTGGCTATGGCCATGACCATGGAGCCAAGAATCGTCCCCCGGCTGCGCGAAGTCGTGCTGATGGGCGGCGGCTTTTTTCAAGGCGGCAATGCCACGCCTGCCGCGGAGTTCAACATCTTCGTCGATCCGCATGCCGCGCACAAAGTGTTCGACAGCGGCGTCCCGGTGACGATGGCGGGCATCGACTGCACCTACACCGCCCTGATGACGCCCGAATGGCTCGATGCCCTGCGTGCCACGGGCAGTCGCGCGGCGATCGAGGCCGCCAACATGGCCGACTTCTATCGCCAATACGGCACCCACAAATTCGCGACGGCGGCGCGCCCCATCCACGATGCGTGCGTCACCGGTTACCTTCTGGCGCCCGAGATCTACGAGCAGCGCCAGTGCGCCGTGACGGTCGATATCGTCTCGCCCGAGACCATAGGCATGACCGTCGTCGACTGGTGGCACGTCACCGGCCGCCGCAAGAACTGCAACGTCCTGCGCCGGATCGATCCGGCTCCGTTCTTCGCGCTGATGCTGGAGCGGATCAGTGCACTGCCCTGAAAATGTGTATCCGGCGATAGACGGTGACACGGAGAATTGCGAAGCAGTCAGGGGCCGGTTCGATTGGCGAATCGGCCATGCGCATTGCGCGCGGCGACGAAGGTCTCGAATCCGATGAACGAGAAAGGCGCGCTGTCGAAACCGAAAAAAATGCCTCGACCGGCGGCGCGATCAAAAGCGGCGCGGCAGACGCTCAGCCGCGAGGCCTGGATCGCCGCGGCGCGCAAGGTGCTGGAAAAGCGCGGCATCGGCGAGGTCAAGATCGACCGCCTGGCGCAGCAATTGAAGGTCACGCGCGGCAGCTTCTATTTCCATTTTGCCAGCCTGGCGGACCTTCGTGGCGGCCTCTTGCAGGAATGGCGCAACAGCAACTGCGCGCCGTTCTGGGCAATGCGGGAGATCCACGGCATAGACGGCCTGCAATTCTTCACCGACATCGTGCATGTCTGGGTGGATGAAGCCCCTTTCAGCCCGCTGCTCGACTTGGCCGTGCGCGATTGGTCGCGGACGTCGAAAAAGCTCGCCCAGGAAGTCAAGGACATCGACGATCTGCGCATCGAGCTGCTCATCCGGTCGTTCCGCGCCATGGGCTATTCGCAGGACGAGAGCATCGTGCGGGCGCGCATCACCTATTTCCACCAGATCGGCCAGTACGCGCTGTCCTTCAAGGAGGATCCGGCCGTGCGCCGCCGCTACCAGCCGCTGTTCGGAGAAGTGCTGCTCGGACCGCTCGTCCAGGAGCCGGGTACAGCGCCGAGGCCGTCGGAGATGCGGAGCGGGCGGCGTTAGGACCCGAAAACGGACCTCCTATGCTCTAGGAAGCAGTCGCACCATCTGCGATGGCGCGAGTCGCGTTCTGGTGAGGACGTAGTAGAAAATAGAATGCGGCGATGTGCGTGATCATCAACAGCGGCACGTAGAGGATCGGGATCGCGTAGGCGGCGCCCAGCTGCTCCGCGTGTGCAGGAAGGCCGACCTGGATGGCGTGGTAATAGTCGACGACGAGCTCGACCGTGCCGACGAGATTGAAGGCGACGACGAACAGCCAGAAGAGCCGAGGCAGCCTCACCGTGAGCAGCGCCAGCATGGCCAGAAGCCCTGTTGCAAAGTCACCATAGGCGGCGAATACGGCGAAACTGGCTGGGAGATCGGGGCTTACGACGCCCGGCAGGATGAAGACGAGCCCGAAGAAGCGGAAGCTGTGCAGAGTGGCGATGGCCCGCTGCGCCGCGACCCGGTCCATTGAGCTCAGCCACGGCAGACCGTATGCGCCGAAGCAGAGCAGCCATGCGACGTAGCCTAGAACGAGATGGGTTTGAAACAGCATTTCCGTGGACATTTGGCCTCCTGTCAGCAGCTGGTTCACGCGGCCCCAGCCTCAGTCAGTTACCTCTAAGCCCGCTTCCATAGTTCGACTATCCGGTGTAATCACAACAACCTATGAAGCAGAACTACACAGTCCGGCACGGTGCGCTGGAGGGGGTCGAGGTTTTCCTGGCTGTCGCCCGGCGCCGCAACTTCCGCCGTGCCGCCGCCGATCTCGGCGTGACGCCGTCCGCCGTGAGCCAGGCGGTGCGCACGCTGGAGGCCCGCATGGGTGCGGCGCTGTTCGTGCGCACGACGCGGAGCGTCGGGTTGACCGAGGCTGGTCAACGGTTCTTCGATCGTGCCGGCCCTGCCTTCGAGGAACTCGTCGCGGCAGGCGAGGCCGCGCGCGATGTCGGCCAACGGCCAACCGGGTTGCTGCGCCTGTCCGTACCTCGCGCCGTCGTGCCGTTGATCCTGGAGCCGGTGATCGCGTCGTTCTGCCAGGCCTATCCCGAGATCGAACTGGAGATCGCCGCGAGCGACGAGATGGTCGACCTCGCCACCGGCGGGTTCGATGCCGGCATCCGCCTTGGCCAGTTCATCGCGCCCGACATGGTTGCTGTGCGGCTGACGCCGTCGTTCCCGTTCGTGATCGTCGGCAGCCCAGACTATCTCGAGCACCACGGCCACCCCGAGCGTGTCGAGGACTTGCGCCACCACGCCTGCTTGCGCTTGCGCCGCTCGAACGGCGCCATCGCGCCCTGGTCCTTCGTCGACGGCAACGGGGAGATCGAAGCGATGGTCTCAGGCCCGCTGATCGCGCACGACTATCCGACATTGCTCGGGGCCGCGATGCAGGGCATTGGGCTGGCACAGGTGCCGCGACCCGTCGCCGAAGGTCCGATAGCCCAGGGAAAACTCAAATCGGTGCTCGACGGCGTCGCCGCCACGACACCGGGCGTCTTCCTCTATCATCCCGGCAAACGCCAGGTCCTGCCGAAGCTGCGCGCCTTCATCGATCACCTCAAATCCGCGGTCTGAGGTAACGAAGGATACCGCCCCCTTGGCGCTTCGCTTGCACCAAAGCTCTCATGGTATAAATATCAGAAATACATAAGTAAAAAATACTACAAGATGGACCATTCCGGTCAAGAACGTCGTTCTTTCAGTGCTGAAGCTTACATTGCATATGAAAAGCGCCAAGACCAAAAGGACCGCATCAGCAGCCGGCAGCCCCAAGGTCACTCCTCTCCCCGTCAGCAGGCTGGCGGCTGCGACTCCCGGTATGGTCAGGCCGATCGTGGCGCAAGCCGAACCCATCGCGACATTCAAGCCGCGCTGCAGCTCGTTGTTGAGTGAAGCGCGCACCGCCGAAATGGCCTCCGGCATCAACACCAGCCCCGCGATCATTGCCCCCACAATGCTGTCAGCCTGGGTTACCTGGTAGGCAATGAGCGTATCTTCGACGCTTGCCGCGACCTGCTCGGCGAGCATGACAATTCCGATCAGCCCGGCCATCAGCAGCAGAGCGCTGGCAGAGATGTTCTCGTGAGGGGCAGAGCGCACCGAAACGTCGTGTGGTTGTCCCTGGATAAAGTCTTCCCGGTGCCGGACGGTCTGCGCGAACACGAAGCTTGCATAGAGCAGCACTGAAAGGACGCTGACGAAACCAAGTTGGGCTGCCGAAAACGTGCCGGGACCCGTGGTCTGGGTGTAGGTCGGCAGAATGAGCGTCATGACGGTCAGCGCGATCAGAACCGCCAGATAGGCACTGGTCCCTTGCCGCACGATGGCCTGCTTGCGATGACGCCAGCCGCCAAGCGCGAGACACATGCCGACAACGCCGGTGGATGCGATCATCACCGTCGAGAAGACGGACTCCCGTGCCAGCGTCGGGTTGTTCTCTCCATGCAGCATCATGGAAACAATGATCGACACTTCGATCGCCGTGACGGCAAACGTCAGCACCAGCGTGCCGTACGGCTCCCCTACCCGCCGAGCTACCGCCTCGGCGTGGTCGAGCACCACGAAAATGGTGACGAACATGATCGCACTCGAAAGCGCTCCGACAAGGACCCTGGTGCTCGGCGAACCCTGGTCCACCGACAGCCCGCTGGCTCTGACCGCGACAGCCATCGCCAGCGCAGCGAGGGGCATCGCGTAGGAAATCGCCGATCGTCCGAAACCAGTCATTCATGCCCCCATGTGTTTCTGCGAACCTAGCGAAAGCCTGTGGGGAGCCCCTCAGCCAATGTCATCGCAAAGCCGGCAAGCCCATCGCCCGGCGTTCGGCAAACGATGCCTACTCGCGGCTCCTGAAGATGCCGCAAGGTCGCGCGACCTTGGCATTATTGAGCGCAACGACAAAATCGAGGTGCCCACCCCTCACGCTGTCTTTTGCGTCACCAGCCCCAACTCCTCGACCATCGCATTGCGCATCAGGAATTTCTGCGGCTTACCAGTCACGGTCATCGGCAATTCGCTGCGGAAGCGGATGTGGCGCGGGATTTTGTAGTGGGCGATCTGGCCGGCGCAGAAATTCCTGATCTCCTGCTCGGTGGCGATCTGGCCGGGCTTAAGCACGATCCAGGCGCACAGCTCCTCGCCATATTTGGCGTCGGGAATGCCGAACACCTGAACCTCCCTGACCTTGGGATGGCGGTAGAGGAATTCCTCGACTTCGCGCGGATAGACGTTCTCGCCGCCGCGGATGACCATGTCCTTGACCCGGCCGACGATGTTGCAATAGCCCTCGGCATCGATGGTGGCGAGGTCGCCGGTGTGCATCCAGCCGTCGGTGTCGATCGCTTCGCGGGTCTTGTCGTCGTCGTCCCAATAGCCCTTCATCACGGAATAGCCGCGCGTGCAAAGCTCGCCCGGCGCGCCGACGGCGACGGTGGCGCCATCGGTATCGACCGCCTTGACCTCGACATGCGGGTGGATGCGGCCGACCGTCGAGACGCGCTTTTCCAGCGGGTCGTCAACGCCGCTCTGGAACGAGACCGGGCTGGTCTCGGTCATGCCGTAGGCGATGGTCACCTGTTCCATGTGCATCAGCGACACCACCTTCTTCATCACCTCGATCGGGCAGGGTGAGCCGGCCATGATGCCGGTGCGCAGGCTGGAGAGATCGAAGGAGGAAAAATCCGGGTGATCGAGCAGCGCCACGAACATTGTCGGCACCCCATAGAGCCCGGTGCAGCGCTCCTGCGCCACCGCCTTCAGCGTGGCGCCGGGGTCGAACCCCTCGCCCGGGAAAACCATGGTGGCACCCTTCGACACGCAGCCCATCGTGCCCATCGACATGCCGAAGCAATGATAAAGCGGCACCGGGATGCAGAGCCGGTCGTCGACGGTCAGTTTGATGGCCGCAGTGACGAAATTGCCGTTGTTGACGATGTTGTTGTGGGTCAGCGTCGCGCCCTTGGGCGCCCCTGTCGTGCCTGAGGTGAACTGGATGTTGATGGCGTCGCCGGGCTTCAGCCCCTCGGAAATGCGGTCGAGGCTGTCATGCTCGTCGCGGCCGGCCATGGCCAGCACATCACCAAAATTGAACATGCCTGGCGAATTCTCATCACCCATGCGGATGACGATCTTCAGATCAGGCAGTTTTTGCGCCTTGAGCTTGCCCGGCGTGGCCTTCGCGATCTCCGGCGCCAGCGTCTCGATCATGCCGAGATAATCTGAGGTCTTGAATTTGGCCGCCGTGACCAGCGCCTTGCAGCCGACCTTGTTCAAGGCGTATTCGAGTTCGGTCAGCCGGTAGGCGGGGTTGATGTTGACCAGGATCAGGCCGATGCGGGCGGTGGCGAATTGCGTCACCAGCCATTCCCAGCGGTTGGGCGACCAGATGCCGACGCGATCGCCCTTTTCGAGGCCAAGCGCCAGGAAGCCGGCGGCCAGCGCGTCCACCGTGTCCGACAGTTCGCTCCAGGTGAAGCGCTTGTCCTGGTCGACGAAGACGGCGGCGTCTTGCGTGGCATATTTGCTGGCTGTGTCGGAAAACAGCGCTGGAATTGTCTTGTTGAGCAGCGGCACCGTGCGCTCGCCTGAGACATGCGCCTTGCCGTCGACGGGTGCGACGAAGGTGCCGCCATTGCGCGCTCCGCGTCCGCGCAGATTGGTGGCGTTCTTCAGCTCGTCGAGATTGACTGGCATCGCTCTCTCCTCCCGGGACTGGCCGAGCCTATCAGCCTGCCGGGATGGAGGAAATCCCGTCGATGGTACTGGACGACCCCCTCCCCCTTGAGGGGAGGGTGCCGAGCGAAGCGAGGCGGGTGGGGTCGTCTCACGTCGAGCACGGCCGCAACGACCCCACCCGTCCATCCGCCTTCGGCGGTTGTCCTCCCTCCCCTCAAGGGGGAGGGAGGACGCTCATCTTCGCAGCAATATCGCGCAGGACCGCTTCATCGGTCGCCGCACGTGTCTTGCGCGACGCCACCAGACAGGCCTGCGAGCGCAGGACGAGGCCATCGCCCAGCACCTTGAGATGATTGGCGCGCAGCGTCGAGCCTGACGTGGTGATGTCGACGATGACATCGGCCAGCCCCGCGGCCGGCGCGCCTTCGGTGGCGCCGAGACTTTCGACGATGCGATAGACCTGGATGCCATGCTTCTGCGAGAAGAATTGCTGGGTCAGCCGCCAGTATTTGGTGGCAATGCGCAGCCGCCGGCCATGACGCTGTCGAAAATCGGCGGCGACGTCGTCGAGATCGGCCATGGTGTCGACATCGAGCCAGATGTCGGGCACGGCAACCACGACATCGGCATGGCCGAAGCCGAGATGGGCGACGATTTCGGCGCGGGTCTCCCAGTCGGCGAGGTTTTCGCGCACCAGATCCTCGCCGGTGATGCCGAGATCGACCGCACCCTGGCCGATCTCGCCTGATATCTCGGAAGCCGACAGGAACACCACTTCGACATTGTCCAGGCCCTCGACGCGGGCGTGGTACTTGCGCTCGTCACCGGGCAGGCTCACGGCGAGACCGGCTTTGGCCAGCACATCCAGCGCCTGTTCCTTGAGCCGGCCTTTCGACGGAACCGCCAACGTGATCATGGCGCCGTCTCCCGCAACGCCTCGATGCGGTCGAGCCAGACTGAAAAGCCGACGCCGGGGATCGGCGTTTTCGCGCCGAGCAAGGTCAGCAGCCGGTCGTAGCGGCCGCCACCGGCCAACGGCCGGTCGCCATTGTCAGCCGCGATTTCGAAAACCAGACCGGTGTAGTAATCGAGCGGGCGTCCGAAGGCGGCGTCGTAACGAATTTTTCCAGCCGGCAAGCCATGCGCCTCGATCGCCTTGGCACGGGCAGCGAATTTTTCCAGCGCGGTATTGAGCGAAAGCCCGGCACCGGTGGCGAAGGTCGCCAGCGCCTGGGCCGCGCCGTTAAGCGGCACGTCGATCGCCAGAAAACCCTTCAGCGCCGCGAAGGCCTCGTTCGACAGCCGCACGCTGCGCAATTCGGCTTTCTCGATCAGCCGCCGGGCAATGTCGGACGGCGCGCGTCCGGCGGAGGCCGACAGGCCGGCCTCTTCCATGCCGCCAGCGATATGGGCGGAGAGACCTTCCAGATCACCATCGAGGACAAGGGTGGCAACCGGGCCGGAGAGCTGGCTGTTGCGCGGCGGGTTGGCGAGATCGGCGAGTGCCGCCTCGAGCATCGGTGCCGAGCCGAAGGCGCGGGCAAGGCGCATGCGCCAGCCGCGCGGCAGACCAAGGGCGGCCAGCACCGCCTCGAAAATGGTCTGGTCGCCGAGCGTGATCGCCAGCGCCTGGCCAGGCAGCACCAGCGACAGCAGTGCATGCGCGTCCGCCAGCGAGCGCGCATCGGCTTCGGCGGTGTCGCGGTCGCCGAGATCCTCGATGCCGGCCTGGAAGAACTCGTTGCCGCCTTCGCGGCGCTGGCGAAACACCTCGCCGAGATAGGAATAACGGCGCGGCGTGCCGGCCTGCGAACTTATGTGATCAAGGCAGACCGGAATGGTGAATTCCGGCCGCAGGCACAATGTCTGGCCGGTCTCACTTTCTGTGAGGAAGATGCGGCGGCGCAAATCCTCGCCGGCCATGTCGAGGAATGGGTCGGCGGGCTGCAGCACTGCGACATCGACGGCATGCGTGTTGCGGGTGGCGAAGAGGTTGGTGATGTCGGCTGATATTGCGGGGTAGCGGGAGGTCATCGCAAGCGCCCTTCCCTTCTCCCCTTGTGGGAGAAGGTGGATTGGCGCGCAGCGCCAAGACGGATGAGGGGTGCTGGACGGAATGAGGCGTTGGTGTCCTCTGGAACACCCCTCATCCGACCTCGCTTCGCGAGGCCACCTTCTCCCACAAGGGGAGAAGGACAAGAGAGGCCGGCGCTCGTCACTTAGACCGTTCCTCGGCCTGCGCCGCCAGGATCTTCTTCACCTCGGCGACAAGCTCGCCCTCCGCCACCGTCACCTGCGCCGGGCGGGCGGCGCGCCATTCGGCGTTGCCTGTGATCTCGGCCGACATGCGCGCGCCTTCGATCAGGTCCTTGATCTGCAGTTCGCCCTTGGCGCGTTCGTCGCCGCCCTGGATGATTGCGACGGGGCAGCCGCGCCGGTCGGCATATTTGAGCTGCGCCTTCATGCCGGCGCCGCCGAGATACATTTCCGAGCGGATGCCGGCGGCCCGCAGCTCCGCCACCATCTTCTGGTAGCGGCCGAGGCTGTCGGTGTCCTTGTCCATGACCAGCACGACGACCGGCGCGATCACATCCGAGGCGTCGAGCTTGCCGAGGTTCTTCAGCGCCGTCATCAACCTGGAGACGCCAATGGAAAAGCCGGTCGCCGGCACCGGCTCGCCGCGGAAGCGCGAGACTAGCCCGTCATAGCGACCGCCGCCGCCGACCGAGCCGAAGCGCACGATCTGGCCGTCCTCATTGGGGATTTCGGCGAGCAACTCGGCCTCGAAGACCGGACCGGTATAATATTCGAGGCCGCGCACGACGGAGCGGTCCATGGCAATACGGTCCTCGCCATATCCCGCCGCCCGGACCAGAGCTTCGATCGTCGAGAGTTCGCCGACGCCTTCCTGGTAGATCGCGTTCGAACTGACCATGGAATCCTGGCCGGCCTGTATGGTCCTCGCCGTCGCGAGAAGAACCGCTTCGGCTTGCCCGTTGTTCAACCCGGCGCCCTTGGCGAAGTCGCCCTCGCCTTCCTTGCCGCCATCCCAGCGCCCCGGCCCAAGCAGAAGCTTCACGCCTTCCGGCCCGAGTTTGTCGAGCTTGTCGATTGCCCGCAGCACCGTCAGGCGGCGGCCGGCATTCTCCTCGCCGCCAAGGCCGATCGCCTCCAGCACGCCGTCCAGCACCTTGCGGTTGTTGACGCGGATGACATAGTCGCCGCGCTTGATGCCGAGCGCTTCCATGACGTCGGCCATCATCATCGCCATCTCGGCGTCGGCGGCCACGCCCGGCGTGCCGATCGTGTCGGCATCGAACTGCATGAACTGGCGGAAACGGCCCGGACCGGGCTTCTCGTTGCGGAACACCCAGCCGGAGCGATAGCTGCGATAGGGTTTGGGCAGCCGCTCGTAATTCTCGGCGACGAAGCGCGCAGTCGGCGCGGTCAGGTCATAGCGCAGCGACAACCACTGGTCGTCATCGTCTTGGAAGGAGAACACGCCTTCATTCGGCCGATCCTGGTCGGGCAGGAATTTTCCGAGCGCATCCGTGTATTCGATCAGCGGCTGGTCGGCAGGTTCGAACCCGTAAAGCTCATAGACCGAGCGGATCGTCGCCATCATCTTCTCGACGGCGCGGATGTCTTCAGCACTGCGGTCGGCAAAACCGCGCGGCAGCCGCGCTTTCGTCTTTTCCGATTTGTCGGCCATGAGCTGGGGTCTTTTTGTTGGATAAATGCGGACTTGTTTCGAGTGCGCGTGTCCTAGCCGAAGCGGCTTTGTGCGGCAAGGCCGCCGAGGCGCACCCATCTCCGCTCTCTCGGCAAGATGGGCACGAGCACTCGCCTTCGTTTCAACCACCTCTGAAACAAAACCGCACCGAAAATGAAACAATCCCGCCATGAGCGCGGCATCGTGCCGACACAATCGCAAGAGATAAACGCGCCGAAATGAGGGGTTCGCGGCGATGACCAGTACAGCAAGATTCCATGCCATCGACGGCGATGCAGGCGAATTGCCCGCACGCTTGCGCCCGGCCGACATCCACGCCCCGAAAATGGTCAGCCAGGCTGCCGGCCCGTTCGAAATACCCGCCGACACCGGCAGGGGTCCGTCCATGCGCGACGCGTTGATGACCGGCCTGCTGGTGATCTATCCGACCGTGGCCACGGTGGTGGCCATCGTCGCCGGCCTGATGCTGGCCAGCGCCAACGGGACCTGAATTACCCGCTTCACCGGAAGCAGAGGGGCTACTTCGGCCTTTTGAAGGCCCTCCGCTCCTTCTCGACCTCTTTGCGGCAGACGCAGCCCTCGAGGTGGTCGTTGACCAGACCCATCGCCTGCATGAAGGCGTAGACCGTGGTGGGGCCCACGAAGCTCCAACCGCGCTTCTTCAACTCCTTCGAAATCCGCACCGAGACCGCCGTGGTCGGGTTGGCGCGCAGATGGGCGAGATCGACGATCACCGGCCGCTCGTCCTTGCCGGGTTCGAACTTCCAGAACCAGGCGGCCAGCGAGCCGAACTCATCGGCCATTTCGCGGGCGCGCTTGGCGTTGTTGATGGTCGAGACGATCTTGCCGCGATGGCGGATGATGCCGGCATTGCCGAGCAGGCGTTCGACATCCTTGTCGGTGAAGGCGGCGACCTTGTCGAATTCGAAATTGGCAAAGGCCTCGCGAAAATTCTCCCGCTTGCGCAGGATGGTCAGCCACGACAGGCCCGACTGAAAGCCTTCGAGGCAGATCTTTTCGAACAGCCTGCGGTCATCGGCGACAGGCCGGCCCCATTCATGGTCGTGGTAGTATAGATAGTCCGGCAGATTGCCGTGCCAGAAGCAGCGGGCGACACCATCGGGACCGGCGAGCAGGCCGGTGTTTTCCTTGTCCATAAGCCAAAATCCGTTCGTTAATGCGCTTTTGCGCTGCATTTACTGCGGCTTTACCAGATTCCTGAACCCGGCGGTAACCACACCAAAAGGTTTACTGACACTTGCGCATTTTACGCATTCCGATTCATGCTTCGGTTGCTGCTTGCGCGCCAATGATCGCCGAACCGGGAGGACGTTTCCACCCGTTGTATCAGACGATCAAGGTGCGTTCCGATGAAGACAGTTCTGTTTCCCGTGCTCGGCGCCGTGGCTGTGTTTGCCGCCGGCGTCACACCCTCAACCGCCGGCGACCGCTATGCCGATAGGCCGCCGGTGATGGTCAGTCCCGACCTTTCCGCACCCTGGGTGCTGCAGCTTGGCCATGCGCCCGGCATCGTCCGGCAGAATCGCCAGGTCGTGCAGCAACAGCAGCCGCGCCTGCGCCAGGCGCAGCCCGACCAGGTCCAGACGGCAGCGGTGCAGCCGCCGGCCAAGCGCATGGTCATGCGCCCGCAGATCAACCCGATCTACCTGCCGCAGGAAGTTGCCTATGACGGCGCGCAAAAGCCGGGCACGATCGTTATCGACACCACCCAGAATTTCCTCTTCCTGGTCGAGAAGAACGGCAAGGCACGGCGCTACGGCGTCGGCACCGGCAAGCCAGGCTTCGAGTGGTCGGGCACGCACAAGATCACCAACAAGCGTGAGTGGCCGGACTGGCGCCCGCCGGCGGAGATGATCAAGCGCGAAGCCGCCAAGGGTCGCTATTTGCCGACCTATCTGGCCGGCGGCATGGAGAACCCGCTCGGCGCCCGCGCGCTCTATCTCGGCACGACAGAGTACCGCATCCACGGCACCAACCAGCCGTGGACGATCGGCGGCGCGGTGTCCTCGGGCTGCATCCGCATGCGCAACGAGGACGTCGTCGACCTCTATGAACGGGTCAATGTCGGAACCACGGTCGAGGTGATATGATAGTTCTTGCGAATCACTTGGCCGGCAAAGCAGTCCGCTTTTCGAGGCCAGTATAGGGATAACGGGGGACGGGCCGTATGGGGATGCGGCCAGTCAGGAAGGGCAGCACGGGAAACCGCGCTGCCCTTTCCGTTTTGATCGGAGCCTGACGGTTAGCGACACAATGTCAGAGCGACACGTCGCGCAGGAGGCATGACGGTTCGCTTTCATGCTGCCCTTGTCGATGTTCTTTTGCTATGTCGGCGGCAACGTTCCATAAAAGAGTCCACCATGTCCCTGTCCGAAGACAGCCGCTATCTCAAGGGCGGCCCGGTTGCCCAGCGCATCATCGCCGCCGTCCGTGAGGACGCCGCGATTGCCAAAGCCGAGGGATTTCCGCCCAAGCTGATCTCGATCACCGTCGGCGACACCGCTGCGGTGGATGTCTATGTGCGCAACCAGCGCGCCAAGGCACAACTGGCCGGCATCGATTTCGAGGAACGGCGCTTTCCCGCCACCATCACGTCAGGCGAACTGGAAGCGGCGATCCATGGCCTGAATGCCGACCCGCGCGTCACCGGCATCATCATCCAGCGACCGGTGCCGGCGCACATCCCGGTCAGGATGCTGCAGGCGGCGGTGCACCCGCTCAAGGATGTCGAAGGCATGCATCCGGCCTCGATCGGCAACATCGTCTACAACCAGCTCGACCTCGCGCCTTGCACGGCGGCCGCGTCGGTCGAGCTGCTGAAGGAGACCGGCCTTGATCTCAAGGGGCTGGAGGTCGTCATCGTCGGCCATTCGGAAATCGTCGGCAAGCCGATTGCCTTCCTGCTGATGAGCGAAGGCGCGACAGTCACGGTCTGCCACCACATGACGCGATCGGTTGCCGCGCATGCGCGGCGCGCCGACGCGCTGTTCGTTGCCGTCGGCAAGCCAAGGCTGATCAAGGCCGACATGGTCAAGCCGGGCGCTGCCGTCATCGACATCGGCATCAATTCCGAAATCGGCCCTGACGGCTCCAGCCGCATCGTCGGCGACGTCGACACCGAAAGCGTGCGCGAGGTCGCCTCATGGATCACGCCGGTGCCGGGCGGCGTCGGCCGATCACGGTCGCCATCCTGCTTCGCAACACGATGGTGGCGCTCAGCCGCCAGCGCGCGCTTTATGAGGCGACCTACGGCACGGCCGACAGGCTCGCGGCGGAGTAGGCCGGGACGGGCGCACTATTCCGCGGCGATCAGGCTCTCTTCCAGAACACCTTCCGGCTTTGGCCCGCCATAGGCCCAGTCGAGCAGTTTTACCGTATGAACCACCGGCAGCTTCGCGGCGGAGGCGATCTGCGTGATGCAGCCGATGTTGCCGGTGGCGACGATCGAGGCACCCGTCGCCTCGATGTTTTTCACCTTGCGATCGCGCAGCTTGGCCGAAATCTCGGACTGCAGGATGTTGTAGGTGCCGGCGGAGCCGCAGCACAGATGACCTTCGCGCGGCTCGCGCACGATGAAACCGGCCTTGGCCAGCAGCTCCTTCGGCTGGCGGGTGATCTTCTGGCCGTGCTGCATCGAGCAGGCCGAGTGATAGGCGACCACCGTGCCCGCCTTGCGCACCGGTTCGGGCAGATCGAGTGTCGAGAGATATTCGGTGATGTCCTTGGCCAGTGCCGAGACGCGCGCGGCCTTGTCGGCATAGGCCGGCTCGAGACGCAGCATGAAGCCATAGTCCTTGATCGTCGTGCCGCAGCCGGACGCGGTGATGACGATGGCATCGAGACCGCCCTGGTCGATGGCGCGCGTCCAGGCGTCGACATTCTGTCTGGCCGAGGCAAGCGCGGCCTGTTCCCGCCCCATGTGATGGACCAGCGCGCCGCAACAGGCTTCGCCCTGCGGCACCACGACCTCGACGCCGAGCCGCGTCAACAGCGAAATCGTCGTGTCGTTGATGGCGGGATCGAGCACCGACTGCGCGCAACCGGTGAGGATGGCGACGCGGCCCTTTTTCGCCCCCTGCCCGGCATGGACGCCAGGAGAGGCCATCGGCGAGGCCATGGGGATCGAGGTCGGGGCGAGCCTGAGCATGGCGCCGAGCGGCTTCAGCGCCGGGACCTTGTCGAACAGGCCGATGAGCGGCTTGCCCAGTTTCGCCAGTCTGAGTGCCGCGCGAAAGCGTGCGGGATAGGGCAGCACGAAGGCCAGCATGGTGCGGGTCAGGCGGTCGAGCAGCGGCCGCTTGTAGGTCTCCTGGATATGGGCGCGGGCATGGTCGACCAGATGCATGTAATTGACGCCCGACGGGCATGTCGTCATGCAGGCGAGGCAGGACAGGCAGCGGTCGATATGGGTGACGATCTCCTTGTCGGCCGGACGGCCGTTCTCCAGCATGTCCTTGATCAGATAGATGCGCCCGCGCGGTGAATCGAGCTCGTTGCCCAGTGTCACATAGGTCGGGCACGTCGCGGTGCAGAAGCCGCAATGCACGCATTTGCGCAGGATCTTTTCCGACTCCGCGACATGCGGATCGGCAAGTTGAGCAAGCGAAAAATTGGTCTGCATCGCGTTGGATCCTAAGCCATTCGACCGGGATTGAGGATGTTCTTGGGGTCGAATTCCTGCTTCAGGCGCTCGCTGAGTGCTGCCAGCGCGGGCGGCTGCGGCTCGAACACCGGCAAGGCGGCGCGATGCGAGGGTGCCGCGCGCACCAGCGTCGCATGGCCGCCGCCATGTTTCCTTAACAGCCCGCGCAGCAGAGCGGCTTCCGGGTCGCCCTCTTCCATGCGCAGCCACACAAGCCCGCCCTGCCAGTCATAGAAGGCGCTGACGGCGGCCTGCATGCGCAGCGTCAGGACCATCTGGTGGCCCTCTCCCGGCGTCATCGAAACGCGCCAGACCGGTTTCTCGCTGTTGTCGGCGAAGGGCCTGCAATCGCGCACATCGCGCCAGATCAGCCGCGAGGCTTCGCCGGCAATCTCCTCCAGCGGCCCGGCCTTGCCGAGCAGCGTTTTCAGCGCGGCGATGCGATAGGCGACCGACGGGCCGAAGCCCTCGACACGCAGCAGCGTGGCGGCATCGTTGCCGAGACTGCCGCCGGCGACGCGCGCGGCGATCCGCTCCGGCAGATGGGCGGCACTCGACACTTCAGCACTCGAGCCGAGCGCCATGGCCATGGCGGCGGCAGCCGCGTCGTCGAGCAGGCCACGGATGGCAAGCGTGACTTCGGTCTCGGCGGCGGGCAACACCTTGAAGGTGACGTCGGTGAACACGGCCAGCGTGCCCCAGCTGTTGGCCATCAGCTTGGACATGTCATAGCCGGTGACGTTCTTGACCACGCGGCCGCCGGACTTGAAGGCCTCGCCACGCCCGGACACCACATTGATGCCGAGGATATGGTCGCGCGCAGCACCCGCCTTCAACCGGCGCGGGCCGGAGAGGTTCGCGGCGAGCACGCCGCCGATCGTGCCTTTTCCCGGCTCGCCGCCGAGCAGCGGGCCGTAGTCCATCGGTTCGAAGGCGAGTTGCTGGCCGTTTTCCGCCAGCAGCTTCTCGATGTCGGCCAGCGGCGTGCCGGCCTTGGCCGACAAAACCAGTTCAGCGGGCTCATACAGCGTGACGCCCGAGAGTTTCGACAGGTCGAGCGTGTGTTCGCTCTGTTGCGGCCGGCCGATACCGCGCTTGGAACCGTGGCCGAGGATTTCGAGCGGCGATTCTTCCGCCACAGCCCAGGCGACGGCGGACAGGACTTCTTCCGACGTGGTTGGAGTGAAGGTGGTCATGGTCGACCCCTGTTCCTCGCCCAGCGAAGCGGGGAAGAGGAACCTTCATTCTGAGGCGCCATCATCTCAAAACCTCGGAATGTCCGGAAACGGCAGCTTGCCGCCGGAAATGTGCATGCGGCCAAGTTCGGCGCAGCGGCGCAGCTGCGGGAACACTTTTCCCGGGTTGAGCAAGTGGTTGGGATCGAAGGCGCATTTGACGCGCATCTGCTGGTCGAGGTCGACCTGGGTGAACATTTCCGGCATCAGGTCGCGTTTTTCCACGCCCACCCCGTGTTCGCCGGTGAGCACGCCGCCGACCTTGACGCAGAGCCGCAATATGTCGGCGCCAAAGCTTTCGGCCTTGTCGAGTTCGCCCGGCACGTTGGCATCGTAGAGAATCAGCGGATGCAGATTGCCGTCGCCGGCATGAAAGACATTGGCGACGCCGAGGCCGTATTTCTCCGACAGCTCGCGCATGCCGGCGAGCACGCGCGGCAGCTCTTTGCGCGGAATGGTGCCGTCCATGCAGTAATAATCGGGCGAGATGCGGCCGACCGCTGGGAATGCCGCCTTGCGGCCGGCCCAGAAGCTCAGCCGCTCCTGCTCGGACTGCGATATGCGGCAGGTGGTCGAGCCGTTTTTGTAGGCGATGGCCTCGACAAGGCCGATCAGATGATCGACCTCGACCCCCGGCCCGTCGAGTTCGACGATCAGCAGCGCCTCGACATCGAGGGGATAGCCGGCATGGACGAAATCTTCCGCCGCGTGGATCGCCGGTCGATCCATCATCTCCATGCCGCCTGGGATGATGCCGGCGCCGATGATGTCGGCGACGCACTGGCCGCCCTGCTCGCTGGTAGGAAAGCCGATCAGCAGCGCACGTGCCGTCTCCGGCTTCTTCAGGATGCGCACGGTGACCTCGGTGACGACGCCGAGCAGACCTTCCGAGCCGGTCATGACGCCGAGCAGGTCATAACCTTCCGCATCGAGATGGCTGCCGCCGAGCCGCACCACCTCGCCGCTCATCAACACCATCTCGATACCGAGCACATTGTTGGCGGTGAGGCCATATTTCAGGCAGTGCACGCCGCCGGAATTCTCCGCGACATTGCCGCCGATCGAGCAGGCGATCTGGGAGGATGGATCGGGGGCGTAGTAGAAGCCCTCCTGCTCGACGGCGGTGGTGATGCCGAGATTGGTGACGCCCGGCTGCGCGACGACGGTGCGATTGGGAAAATCGATCGCAAGGATGCGGTTGAAGCGGCTCATGACCAGCAGCACCGCGTCCTCGAGCGGCAGCGCGCCGCCCGACAGCGAGGTGCCGGAGCCGCGCGGCACGACGCGGATGTTGCGCTCGTTGCAGTACTTCAGCACGCGCGAAACCTGCGCCACCGTTTGCGGCAAAACGACAACGAGCGGCAGCTGCCGATAGGCGGTCAGGCCATCGCTCTCGAAAGCGCGCATGGAATTGGCGGCGTCGACGACGCCCTCGCCCGGCACGATGATGCGCATGTCGGCGACGATCTCGTCGCGCCGGCGCATCGTGGCGTCGTCTGGTTTCGGCATGGCTAGGCCGGACATCAACAGCCTCGTTTCGCTTGACTGGTCAAAATCTTTTACCAGTGAAGCGCGTCGGTTGCAAATCCTGCCTGGGTGGGGAAACCAGCCTCATGGTCGAGACAGGCTTCCGCAGCGGCAATCTGCCGCTGCCTCGTCTGCCTGTTCTGCTATTCGCCCGCCAGCTTGCCGGGTTCGGAATGCATCCGCCGCACGCGACGCACGCCCCACCAGACCAGCAGGATGGCGACCGGCACCGAAGCGGCGGTGATGACCTCCGGTGCGAAGGCATGGCCGAAGATCGAGGCGCCCTTGGCGACATAGCCGATGAGGCCGACGACGTAATAGGAGACGGCGGCGACCGAGAGGCCTTCGACAGTCTGCTGCAGGCGCAATTGCAGGCGGGCGCGGTTGTTCATCGAGGCGAGCAGGTCGCGGTTCTGCTTCTCGACCTCGACATCGACCCAGGTGCGCAGCAGCGTCGTGGCGCGGGTCAGTTTTCGCGAGAGATTGGCTTGCCGCTCCTCGACCGAGCGGCAGGTGCGCATGGCGGGTGCTACGCGACGCTGCAAAAAACCACCCCAGGTGTCGTAGCCGGGCACGGCTTCTTCCTCGAGCGCTTCCAGCCGCTCGACGACAATGCCGTCATAGGCGCGGCTGGCGCCAAAGCGATAGAGGCTCGACGCCGCGTCCGCCTCCAACTCCGCGGCAAGCTCGGTCAGGTCGGCCAGCAAGGTCTGACTGTCGCGGGTCTCAGTGACTTTCATCTCCAGCGTGGTTTGCGCCAGCCGGTCCTCGATGCGGCGAGCGCGGCCGGACAAGTTCAGGGCCAGCGGCAGGCCGAGCATGGCCAACGTGCGGTAGGTTTCGATGTCGATCAGCCGTTGCGATAGCGCGCCGGTGCGCGCCGGGGTCAGGCCGCGATCGAGCACCAGCATGCGCGTCATGCCGTCGCCATCCTGGCGGAAATCGGTGACGATGGCGGCGTTGCCGCGCTCGACCAGCGAGTAGCACAGGCTGGTTGGATCGAAGCCGGCGATCAGCCGCTCGCTCGCTTGCGTCCACTTGCGAATTTCGAGCCGGATGCCGGAGATGACTGTTCCCGGGGGAGAAAACCCGTTGCCGAAGGGCAAATCCTCCTGCGTCCTGCCGCTTTCGGAGAGCGGCCCTTCCCACAGATAGGTCGAGAATTCGGTGTGCCGCTCCCAGCGCAGCGAGCCCTTGCCCCATTTCATAGCGTGGTGGCGAGCCTGGCGGTCGGGTGCGGCGATGCCGAGGCGTCGCGACAGTTCGGAAAGCACGGCCATGTCGACGCCGGAGCCGCCCTCGGTCATGAAGGCGAGTTGCACCAGGACGCGCGGCTTTTCGATGAGCGGATGCGGCCGGGCATGGACCTCGCCGAGCGCGCCGGGCCGGCCCTCATGCGCGGGAAATCCCATGACGCTGCCCTTGGCGCGCGGCTGGAATTCGAGATTGGACGGGTCGTCTGACACGGCTTGTCCCCCGGGTTTCTTTGAACCCTCTTGCACTCGCGTCCCTCTAGAGCCAATGGCCGGATGACGCAAACAGCAAAGTTTAGCCGAAGATGATATGACGCCAGGCGGCAAATTCGACACGCTTCGGCCAATTGGATAAATAATTTGACCAGTTGGCGACGCAGGCTTTATCCTGCGCCCCACCGGTTCACTTTCCAGGCATCGAGTTGAGCGATATTTTTTCCAGGATCGAGCATTCGCGCACCGCCGACGAGGTGGTGCAGCAGATCGAGAGCCTCATCCTCGAAGGCGTGCTGCGCACCGGCGACCGGTTGCCGGGCGAGCGCGAGCTTGCACGCCAGTTCGACGTGTCGCGGCCGATCCTGCGCGACGCACTGAAGGCGCTCGAAGGGCGCGGCCTTTTGACGACGAGGCCGGGTGGTGGCACGCATGTCGCCGATGTCATAGGCCAGCTGTTCACCAAGCCGGTGACGGACCTGATCTCGATGCACCGCAAGGCTGTGACCGACTATCTGGAATACCGCCGCGAGATCGAAGGGGTGGCGGCTGAATACGCTGCGCGGCGCGCCACGTCAGACGACATGGCGCTGCTCGACAAGATCATGGCACGCATGGACGATGCGCACCGGACCGGCGACTTCGATGACGAGGCTGAAATCGACGTCGAGTTCCATCATGCGATCTGCGAATGCGCGCACAACATCATCCTTTTGCACACACTGCGCTCCTGCTATCGGCTGTTGTCGGAAGGCGTGTTCCAGAACCGGCTCTTGGTGTTCACCGTGCCCGGCGCGCGCGAGGCGCTGCTTGCGCAGCACCGGGCAATCCATGCGGCGGTGAAGGCCGGCGACCCGGCCGCTGCCCGGCAAGCAGCGATGGACCACATCACCTATGTCGAACGGTCGATGGCTGAGGCCGAGCGCAGCGGCGACTGGCAGCGCGTCTCGCGACTGAGGCTGAAACAGCGCGTCGACGCCACCGATACCGAACCTGCACGCAAACGCTCCTAGCTATCGAAACGGGAAGCCCATGAGCCAAATCCTGACCATCGCCGACCTCAAGGACCTCGCGCGCCGGCGCGTGCCGAAGATGTTCTTCGACTATGCCGATTCCGGCGCCTGGACCGAGAGCACCTACCGGGCCAACGAGGAGGATTTCGGCAAGATCAAGTTCCGCCAGCGCGTGCTGGTCGACATGAGCAACCGTTCGCTGGAATCGACCATGATCGGCGAAAAGGTGGCAATGCCGGTGGCGCTGGCCCCGACCGGCCTGACCGGCATGCAGCACGCCAATGGCGAGATGCTGGCGGCGCAGGCAGCGGAAGAATTCGGCGTGCCGTTCACCTTGTCGACGATGAGCATCTGCTCGATCGAGGATGTCGCCTCGGTAACCACGAAGCCGTTCTGGTTCCAGCTCTATGTGTTGCGCGACAAGGACTTCGTGCTTAATCTGATCGACCGGGCAAGGGCGGCGAAATGCTCGGCTTTGGTGCTGACCCTCGACCTGCAGATTCTCGGCCAGCGGCACAAGGATGTCCGTAACGGCTTGTCGGCGCCGCCCAAGATGACGTTGGCCAACATTGCCAACATCGCCATGCGCCCGCGTTGGTGGATGGGCATGGCCGGCACGAAGCGCCGCACCTTCCGCAACATTGTCGGTCATGCCAAGGGTGTCGGCGACGTCTCATCTCTGGGTTCATGGACGAACGAGCAGTTCGATCCGCATCTGTCGTGGAAGGATGTCGCCTGGATCAAGGAGCGCTGGGGCGGCAAGCTGATCCTGAAAGGCATTCTCGACAAGGAGGACGCGCTGATGGCGGCCAAGACCGGCGCCGACGCGATCGTCGTTTCCAACCATGGCGGGCGCCAGCTCGACGGCGCATCGTCATCGATCATGGCGCTGGAAGAAATAGCCGACGCTGTCGGTGACAGGATCGAAGTGCACATGGATGGCGGCATCCGCTCCGGCCAGGATGTGCTGAAGGCGCTCTGCCTCGGCGCCAAGGGCACCTATATCGGCCGGCCATTTCTTTACGGGCTGGGTGCGCTCGGCAAGGAAGGGGTTACCAAGGCGTTGGAAATCATCCGCAAGGAGATGGACATCACGCTGGCGCTGTGCGGAAAGCGTCTGGTCACCGACATGGGCAAGGACCAGCTCCGGCGCTAAGTCCCGTGACCGCCTGACCACGGAGACAACGGAAAATTGGCAGAACCCGGCATCCATTTTCTCGACGCGCATGGGCCGGAAGGTGTGCGTCTTTACGCCATTGGCGACGTCCACGGCCGGCTCGACCTGCTGGTCGCCATGCATCAGCGCATCAAGGCCGAGATCGAGCAGGAAGCGCCTGCCGACTGGCGCGTCATCCATCTTGGCGACTATGTCGACCGCGGGCCGGACTCAAAGAGCGTCATCGATTTCCTGATCGAAGCGCGAGAGCGCGACCCGCGCCATCTGATGCTGGCCGGCAACCACGACATCGGCTTTCTCGATTTTCTCAAGACCCCCGACCCGGACGGGCTTTTCATCCGGTTTGGCGGCATCCAGACGGCGCAGTCCTACGGCGTGGCGATCAGTGAAGGCACCAGCGCGTGGTTCGGCAAGGCCGAGTCCGCCGTGCGCAAAGGACATCAGGCCCTGGTCGAGGCCGTGCCGCAAAGCCACATCGACTTCCTGCGGTCGCTGCCGTTTTCGGAGACACTGGGCGACTTTTTCTTCTGCCATGCCGGCATCCGGCCCGGCATCGCGCTGGAAAGGCAAAACCCGCAGGATCTGATCTGGATCCGTGACGTCTTCCACAACCACCCCGGCCTTTATCCAAAGATCGTGGTGCACGGCCACACGCCGGTGCCGGAGGCGGAAGTGATGGCCAACCGCGTGAATGTCGACACGCTCGCCTGGCAATCCGGCATGCTGAGCGCGCTCGTCGTCGACGGGCCGGACAAACGCATCCTGACACTGACGATCAAGGAGCCTGGGACGATCAAGGAGCCTGGGACGATCAAGGAACCCGGAACGATAAAAGAGGCCTGAGTGCTGCGCGTCCGAGGACGCCAAAGACGCTCCGGCTCGTGGCGCAGCCCCGGCTTTTAGCGAAGCGAGGCGGTGACGCCGTAGCCGTCGACGGCGTTGTGGTTGTTGGCTGCGTCGGCGGCATAAATGCCGAGGCCGCACAGCACGATGGCGGATACCATGGCAAAGGACAGAAGCGCTGCTTTCACGGACGTCATCTCTTGTTGAGCTTTCTGCATCTGTGCACGAGGCGGTTACCAATGCGTTGAAACGGAGAATTCGCTTCAAAGTTTCGACGATTTCGCGCTTCTAGGCATGTTCTGTATCAACGGTGTGTCGCGCGGGTCACACAAAGGTTCATCGCGGTTGCACCGAAGATGCAGAGCGCGCGCCTTCTAGGCTGGCGGGCGGACGTAAACCAAGGATGAAAGGCGTTTTCCCCAGGCGGATTCACCGCCGCGTGCCAATTATGTCACGCGGCCATGCACCGAGGGATGGGTGTTCTCAGATGGTCGCTACCCAGGCGCGGGCAATGGCCAGGCCGGCAGCGTCAGCGTCGGGCCCGTTGCGGGCCATTTCGCCGTCGAGCTTGCCGGCCCAGTCGGGATGGCGCGCGGCGATGGTCGGGGCAAAGGACGAACTCCAGTCTTGCACCATCGGCCGGTCGGCCTCGAAATGGAACTGGAAACCGTAGACGGCGCGGCCGACGCGGAACGCCTGGTTCTCGGCGACATCGTTGCCGGCGAGCCGCACGGCGTTCTCGGGCAGCACGAAGGTGTCGTCGTGCCACTGGAAGATCGGGAATTTCTCCGGCAACTGAGCCAGCACCGGATCGTCCTTGGCATCCGGCGTCAGCGAGACGCCGTGCCAGCCGAACTCGTTAGCGCCGCCAATGCGGTTCTCGCCGCCGAAGGCGCGGGCGACGAGCTGGCTGCCGAGGCAGATGCCGAGCACGGCGCGGTCCTTGCCAGCGAAATCGCGGGTCAGTTCGAGCAGTGCCGGGAAATAGGGGTACTCATCGTCGGCCAGCGCATTCTGGCCACCGCCGAGCACCACCATGGCGTCATGCCCGGCCGCGTCATCCGGCAGGGGATCGCCTTTGTAAGGGAGGCGCAGATCGAGATCTGCGCCCGCCTCCGCAAGTGCTGCGCCGACCTGGCCAAGGCCGGTATTGTCGTAGTTCTGGACCACCAGCACCCGCATGAAAAACCCTGCTGACATGAAAATGATGCGACGAGCGATACCATGCCGTCAGCATTGCAGCCAAGATGCGCGTTCGGAGAGAAAGCTATGCCACTGCAAAACCGGGTCGATCCGTTCGGCGCCATCCACGCCGTGCCCGAGCGCGGGCTGTTCACCGGCAATCGCGGTATCATCCACGATCCCGAGACGAAGACGCTGCTGAAAAAGCGCTGGGCGCTTCAGGCCTGGATCATCTGCGTTTGCCAATTCCGCGACGTGCGGCGCGAACCGATGGGCAGCAACCGGAAGGGCGGTAAAGCGGGCTGGACCGAGCTGTTCTTCCTCGACGAGGTGACGGCATTGGCGGCCGGGCATCGCCCCTGCTTCTTTTGCCAGCGCGAACGGGCCAAGGTTTTCGTTGGCCGCTTCGGCGAAGCCTTCGGCATTGCCGAGCCGCGCGCGCCGATGGTCGACAAGCGGCTGCACAAGGAGCGGCTGGCTTCGGGCGCCAAGCCGCCGATGGTGGCATTTGAAGAGCTTGCCGGCCTGCCGGACGGCGTCATCGTTGCGGATGGCGGCACCGTTTATGCCTTGCGCATGGGCAAGACACTGCGCTGGTCCTTTGCGGGATACGGGCAGCCGAACGATTTCGGCCAGCTCAAAGGCAAGACGCTGTCGCTGCTGACGCCGGCCACGACGCTCGCCGTGCTGCGGCAAGGCTTTCGGCCGGCGTGGCATCCGACCGCCGAGGCTTGACGCCGGCGGCCGGCTCGCTCATTCCTCGGCGATGCGCGCCAATTACAAAATGCAACGTCTGTTCGTGCCCGACGATCTGCGGCCAGACATCGAGTTCGACGCCGGCCAGCAGCAGAGCCACTATCTCCTGCATGTGCTGCGACTTGCCGAAGGCGCCGAAATCCTGGTGTTCAATGGCCGCGACGGCGAATGGTCGGCGGCCCTTGTCGCGAAAACAAAAAGGGCGGTGCGGCTGAAGGTGTCGGCGCTGCAACGGCCACAGCCGCCGCTGCCCGATCTGGTCTATTGCTTTGCGCCGCTGAAGCAGGGCCGGCTCGACTATCTCGTGCAGAAGGCAGTCGAGATGGGCGCCGGCGTCCTGCAGCCAGTCATCACCCAGCACACGCAAGTGGCCAAGCCGTCGATCGATCGCTTGCGCGCCAATGTCGCCGAAGCCGCCGAACAATGCGGCATACTGGCGGTGCCGGAGGTGCGCGAAGCGGAAAAATTCGACCGCTTGCTGACCGGCTGGGACAAGGAGCGACGGCTGATCTTCTGCGACGAGGACGCCTCGACCAACAATCCGCTGCCCGCGCTGCAGGCGGTGAAGGAAAAGAAGCTTGGGTTGCTGGTCGGGCCGGAGGGCGGCTTTTCCGACGACGAGCGCAAGATGCTGCGCGCCCTGCCCTTCGTCACCGCCATTCCGCTCGGCCCGCGTATCCTGCGCGCCGATACGGCGGCGGTGGCCGCGCTCGCGGTGATGCAGGCGACAGTCGGAGACTGGTAAGACCTCGCCTCTTGCAAGGAACGAGCAGCGCTGCCACGTTCAATTCCTCTTGACCTCTGGCTCAGGATTTTTCGCTTGATCGGCTGCTGACATTTCGTCCATTTACCGCCGGCGGTCGTCCGGCCGCCTCTGAGGGCTCAATCATGGCGCGCGATACAACCGATTTTCGGCCGATCGAAGACTTCGACGAACTCGTCGAGCACCTCGCCGAAGGCAACAAACCGCGCGACAAGTGGCGCATCGGTACCGAGCACGAGAAATTCCCCTTCTACGTCGACGGCAATGCACCGGTCCCCTATGGCGGCGAGCGCGGCATCCGCGCCATCCTCGAAGGCATGCAGTCAAAGCTCGGCTGGGATCCCATCGTCGACGACGGCCGCATCATCGGCCTGGTCGAACCGACCGGCCAAGGAGCGATTTCGTTGGAACCCGGCGGCCAGTTCGAGCTTTCCGGCGCACCGCTGGAGACGATCCATCAGACCTGCCGCGAGGGCAATGCCCATCTGGCGCAGGTGCGCGAGATCGCCGAACCGATGGGCATCCGCTTCCTTGGCCTCGGCGGCAGCCCGAAATGGTCGCTGGCCGAGACGCCGAAAATGCCAAAATCGCGCTACGAGATCATGACACGCTACATGCCCAAGGTCGGCACCAAGGGCCTCGACATGATGTACCGCACCTGCACGATCCAGGTGAATCTCGACTTCGAGAGCGAGGCCGACATGCGCCGCAAGATGCAGGTGTCGCTGAAGCTGCAGCCGCTGTCGACGGCATTGTTCGCCAATTCGCCGTTCACGGAGAGTCACCCGAACGGGTTGCAAAGCTGGCGTGGCGACATCTGGCGCGACACCGACAACCAGCGCTCGGGCCTGCTCGAATTCTGCTTCTCGCCCGATTTCGGCTTCGCCGACTATGTCGAATGGGCGCTCGACGTGCCGATGTATTTCGTCATCCGCGACGGCCGCTATCACGATATGACACACATCACCTTCCGCCAGTTCATGGCCGGGGCCGCGCGCAATGAAGTGCCGGACGGGCTGCCGACAATGGGCGACTGGGCGAACCATCTGTCGACGCTGTTCCCGGACGTGCGGCTGAAGCGTTTCCTCGAGATGCGCGGCGCCGACGGCGGGCCATGGCGGCGCATCTGCGCACTGCCGGCCTTCTGGGTCGGATTGCTCTATGATGAGGCCGCACTCGATGCCGCCGAGGCGCTGACCTCGAGCTGGACGTATGAAGAAACGCTGGCGATGCGCAACGCCGTGCCGGAACAAGGCATTTCCGCGCCCTTCCGCAACACCACGCTGCGCGAAATCGCGCGAGACGTGATGGTCATTTCGCGCATGGGCCTGAAGAACCGTGGCCGCAAGAACCGCGACGGCTACGACGAGACCTCCTTCCTCAACACGCTCGACGAAGTCGTGGCCCGCGGCACAACCAGCGCCGAGGAGATGCTGTCGGCCTATCACACGCGCTGGGGTGGCTCGATCGAGCCGGTTTTCATGGAATACGCCTATTAACCCTCGGATTTGACGCAGCCGATTGATCGGCAAAAGTCGCTTCAATCGGAAGTGGAAACAAACTAGGCTTCTTCGGCGAGGATTTCCGGAGGAGACGCCGATGCCTACCTTGTTCGACATGCTGACACAGGCCCAGAACGGCAGCGGCATGCAGGCCCTTGCCCAACAATATGGGCTATCGATGCAGCAGACGCAGGCGGCGGTTGCCGCACTGCTGCCGGCCTTTTCGCAGGGGCTGCAACGCAACACTGCCGACCCCTATGGGCTCGGCGCCTTCATGACGGCGATGGCCAGCGGCCAGCACGCCAAGTATTTCGAGGACGCAACCCGAGCCTTCTCGCCGCAAGGCGTCGACGAGGGCAACGGCATTCTCGGGCATTTGTTCGGCTCGAAGGATCTGTCGCGCGCGGTGGCCAGCCAGGCCGCGCAAGCGAGCGGCGTCAATCAGCAGATCCTGCAGCAGATGCTGCCGGCTATCGCCTCGATGGTCATGGGCGGGCTGTTCAAGCAGACGACAAATCAGATGCAGGCCGCCGGCGGTTTCGGCGGCGGCAACAATCCGCTCGGCGAGATCATCGAGCAGATGATGCGGCAAGGCGGCGGCATGCAGGCCCCGGCGCCACAGCAACGCCAGGCGCCGCAGCCCCAGAACCCGATGGACAACCCGCTCGGCAAGGTTTTGCAGGACATGTTCGGCGGCGGGACGCCACAGCCGCAAAGTCAGCCGCAGCCGGCACCCAACCCCTATGGCGACAACCCGCTCGGCAAGGTGCTGCAGGACATGTTCGGCGGCGGCGCGCCTCAGCCACAGCCGCAAGATCGGGCGCAGCCGCAGCCTCAACAGACGCAGAGCCCTTATGGCGACAATCCATTGGGAAAAATCTTCGAGGAGATGCTGCGGCAAGGCGGCGGTGGCGGCTTCGGCATCCCGGGCGGCCAGCCGGCGCCGCAACAGCCTCAAGCGCCCCCGCAGCAGCGTCAGGCCCCCCAGCCACAGGCCAATCCGAGCGGCAGGCCAAGGAATCCGTTCGACGATCTGTTCGGCAAGATGTTCGAAACCGGCGCCCAGCAGCGTGACGAGTATCAGAAGGGCGTGGAAACGATCTTCGACCAGTTCAAGCGGGATATGGACCGGCGGTAGGCAAGCAACAAGCAGCCTGTCTTCGACAGGGGGTAGAAAAAGAAAAGCCCGGTCCTGGGAGGACCGGGCAGAGTGCAGGCGGGCCGGCGGGGATCCGGCAGGGAGTGTGGGCCTGCATACTCTTCAGTCGCGTCGAACCTCGAAAAGGTTCACGGCAACCAAAACGACAAGCGACAGATCAGGCCACCTTGCGGGCAATGTCCTCGATCGTCTCGACGCGATCGCTGGCGATTTCGCGCAACATCGCCGTCGGGTCGCGGCCAAACGGCACGTCGATGGCGACATGCAGGTCGGCGCGCGTCAGGCCGATATCGGCGAGTTCGGAATCCGACATCTCGCCAAGGCGATAGAAGGCGCGGCGGTTTTTCCAGGCGCGGTAGGCGTTGGAGACGGTATTTGCCACGCGCGTCGCAACGGCCGGACGCGAGGTGATGCGCGAGGTCTCGGCGGCGAAATCAAACGTGGTCATGTCGGTCTCCTTCAGACTGCCGCATGACCCCGAACCGGAGGTTCGAAAAAGGATCATGCGCAAAATCAAAGTGCTACAGCGTCCTTTGCGCGTCCAAAGGACGCGCGGCGCTGTAGGCCGGGCGAGACCAGGCAATCGGCGCTGGCAACAGCGGCCGTTCCGGTCCCAATTCACATGCCTTCATGTGGACAATGCCAATTTGCCATCGACCGATTGATAAATCCAACGAATGTTTCTAATCTTTAACATCAACACCAGTGATGGATCATATCGATGAAATCGCCGCTCGATCTCGATCAGTTGCAGACCTTCATCTCGATTGCCGACACCGGCAGCTTCACCCGAGCAGCCGAAGAGGTGCACCGGACCCAGTCGGCGGTGTCGATGCAGATGCGCCGGCTGGAGGAGCGGCTCGGCAAGCCGCTGTTCGAAAAGGACGGGCGCACCAACAGACTGACCGAGGAAGGCGACAAGCTGCTCTCCTACGCGCGGCGGCTGCTTTACCTCAACCGCGAAACGCTGGCCGCTTTCGACGACCGGCGGCTCGAAGGCACGATCCGCATCGGCACGCCCGACGACTATGCCGACCGTTTCCTGCCCGAGATCATGGCGCGGTTCACGCGCTCCAATCCGCGCGTCGAGTTGACTGTCATCTGCGAGCCGACGCCGGGGCTGGTCGAACATATCAAGCGTGGCAATCTCGACCTGGCGCTGGTGACACACAACGACGTACGCGGCCAGTCGGAGGTGGTGCGGCGCGAACCGCTGCTTTGGGTCACCTCGGCCAACCATGCGACGCATGAGCAGGAAACGCTGCCTATGGCCTTCGGCCGGCCGAACTGCATCTGGCGGCGCGCAGCCGTCGATGTGCTCGACCAGCAGAACCGCGACTACCGCATCCTGTTCACCAGTTTCTCGGCCACCGTCATCACCGCCGCGGTGCTTTCCGGCCTGGCGATTTCGGTGCTGCCGGAATGCGCGCTCAGGCCCGGCATGCGGGTGCTGGGTGAAGCCGACGGCTTTGGCGCCCTGCCCGATTGCCGCATCGGCATCATGCGCGGCCAGACGTCGCGACCCGAGATCGTCGACGCGCTCGCCCGCCATATTTCGGAAAGCCTGGACAATATTTCCGTGCCGATCAGCGAAGACACCGGGACATTCGATTTCGCAGCCCTCGCCTTCACCAAGCTGCGGCGAACCAAGCCGAACCAGATCCTGCCCGGCTGGTAGGCAGGGTCCGGCATGCGGATTATGAACGGCTGGCCTGACGCGGCCACCTTGACGCGGGGGCCCAACCGTCCCCCAATCGGCCGATGAGCGACGCAGCATCCGAATCACGCACCAACGCCGCCGAATACACGGTGAGCGAGATTTCCGGCGCGCTGAAGCGCACGGTCGAGGACGTCTTTGGCAATGTGCGGGTGCGCGGCGAAATATCAGGCTATCGCGGGCCGCATTCCTCAGGTCATGCCTATTTCGCGCTGAAGGACGACCGCGCGCGGCTCGACGCCGTGGTGTGGAAAGGCACGATGAGCCGGCTGAAGTTCCGCCCCGAGGAGGGGATGGAAGTCATCGCCACCGGTAAGCTCACCACCTATCCCGGCAAGTCCAACTATCAGATCGTCATCGACAATCTGGAGCCGGCCGGCGCCGGCGCGCTGATGGCGCTGCTGGAAGAGCGCAAGCGGCGGCTGCAGGCCGAGGGCCTGTTCGACACCAGCCGCAAGCAGTTGCTGCCGTTCATGCCACGCGTCATCGGCGTCGTCACCTCGCCGACGGGGTCCGTCATCCGCGACATCATTCACCGCATCAAGGACCGGTTTCCGCTGCATATCCTGGTCTGGCCAGTGCGTGTGCAAGGCGAGACGTCAGGCGCGGAAGTGGCTGGCGCGGTCAACGGCTTCAATGCGCTAGCATGGGATGGCGCCATCCAGCGTCCCGATCTGCTGATCGTGGCGCGCGGCGGCGGCAGTCTCGAAGACCTCTGGGGCTTCAATGATGAGGCGCTGGCCCGCGCCGTCGCCGCCTCCGGCATTCCTGTGATCTCGGCTGTCGGCCATGAGACGGACTGGACGCTGATCGACCTCGTTGCGGATGTGCGGGCGCCGACGCCGACGGGTGCGGCCGAAATCGCCGTGCCGGTGAAGGCCGACCTCGAAGCGACGCTTGCTAGCCTCGGGGCGCGGCTCAAGGCGGCGGTCCTGCGCAATTTCGAACGCAAACGGCAGGCTGCTCGTGCCGCCGCCCGCGCTCTGCCCTCGCCCGATCAATTGCTGGCGCTGCCGCGCCGACGCCTCGATGAGGCGACATCCAGGCTCGGCCGGGCGCTGTCCGTCAGCGTCGACCGCAAGCGGGCGCGGTTGCAAGGCCAAAGGCTGACGCCGGCCACGCTGTCGCGGCGCATCAATGAAGCGCGCACGCTGACCGGCCGCGACCTCGCCCGCGCACAAGCAGCGTTTTTTGCCATCGTGCGCGAACGCCGCGCGCGATTTTCCCGCACCGCGACGCGGCTGTCGCCGGCACCGATCATACGGCGCCAGAAACTGCTGGGGGACACGCTGGCGGCGCTGGCGCGGCGGCAGGATCGGGTGATCTCTGTGCGGCTCGAGCGCCTGCGCGGGCAATTGAGCCAGGCCGACCGACTGCTTGCCACGCTGTCGCACAAGGCGGTGCTGGCACGCGGCTTTGCCCTAGTGAAGGACGCCGACGGGGTGGTGATCAAGCAGGCGGCCGATGTGGCGTCGGGAATGGCGCTTTCGCTCGAGTTCGCCGATGGCACCGCCGATGCGGTGGCAACCAGCGGTGCGGCGAGGCCAAAGCCGGTTGCCAAGCCGGCAGCCAAGGCCAAAGAGCCAGGCAATCAGGGATCCCTGTTCTGACACCATGACCGACAATCCGAACCATCTGGCAACGCCCTCAGGCAAACCGCGCGCGCGAAGTTTTGGCATCGGCTTCGACGGCACGCCCGGGCCGTTCAATGCGATCACCGATGTGCCTGGTGTAGCGGTCGGCTATGAGACGCTGATTTCGGGCGATGGCGCGCTCGTCGTCGGCGAGGGGCCGGTGCGCACCGGCGTGACCGCGATCCTGCCCAGGCGGCGCACCGATCTGGCGACGCCGGTCTTCGCCGGCATCTTCAGCCAGAACGGCAATGGCGAACTGACCGGCTCGCACATCGTCGAGGAAACCGGCGCTTTCAACTTCCCGATCACCATCACCAACACGCATTCCTGCGGTGTCTCGCGCGACAGCACGCTGCGCTGGATGCAAAGCGTGCTGCCGGCGGCGCTCGACAGCGGCTGGGGGCTGCCGGTGGCGGCGGAGACCTATGACGGCTTCCTCAACGACATCAACGGCCACCATTTGACGTCAGAGCATGTTGCCCAGGCACTGGACGGTGCTGTGGGCGGACCGATCGAGGAAGGCAGCGTCGGCGGCGGCACCGGCATGATCACCTTTGGCTTCAAGGCCGGCTCCGGCACCGCATCGCGCATCGTTGGATGGCACGGCCGCACTTATACGGTCGGTGCCTTCGTGCAGTCGAATTTCGGCAAGCGGCACAATTTTGCCGTTCGCGGTATGCGCGCCGGGCCGGAACTCGTCGAACCGGCGGTCCGCGAAGGCACGCCGCGCACTGAAAAGGGTTCGATCATCGCAGTCGTCGCTACCGATGCGCCGTTCCTGCCGCATCAGATGAAGCGACTGGCCCGCAGGGTGCCGCTTGGCGTCGCCATGACCGGCGGCTTCGGCTACCACAGTTCAGGCGACATTTTTATCGCCTTCTCGACCGCCAATGCGAGCGCGGCGCTTTCGCCATCCGGCCGCATCGCCAGCGCCGATTTTATTCCGGACACCGACATCGATCTGTTTTTCGATGCGGTGATCCAGACCGTGGAGGAAGCGATCCTCAACGCATTGGTCGCCAATGACGACATGACCGGGCGCGACGGAAACTTCGTGCCGGCGCTGCCGAAGGCGTGGCTGAAGGAAAAATTTGGCTGAAAGCGATCGCTGAAACGAAAACGCGGGCCAAGCAGCCCGCGTGTTTCAGATGGTCGCTCTTATGCGGTCATTCCGCGGCTTTGCTGGATGCCTGCTGGCTTTCCTCTGCCTCGGCGGCTTCCTCAAGCCGGGATGCGATGAGTTCCTGGATATCGCCGACTTCTTCCTGGATATCCTCCAGCGGGATGCCGACCTCGGCCGCCTTGGCAGCGCATTCCTTGGCCAAAGTCTCGGCCTGCTTGTCAATCCGGGCCTGGGATGACTGGCAATGGACCTTTTCACCGATCCATCCCCGCAAGAACTCGATCGCGTGTTCACTCATACTGCTGTTCCCTGGCGGCAAAGCCGGTTGGTAATCACAAACGTCGACATCCCACAAAGGATGCATGCCCCCATTCGAGCCGAGTCGCGGTCAGCCGGCAAGCCGATGCCGTCCAAGGTCCACAGAGCCATAGGAAATCGAGGGGTCAAGAGCATTTTCTGATTCTGGGGGGTCGGTACCGTTGGCTGGGCCACGCCCAGCTTTGCGCCACTGTTTCTACTTGCTTTTTTCCGGTTTCCGAGCCGATTTTCGTCACAATAGATGGCGCAACACACAACACATTTACAGTCGCTTCGCAGCGCAAACCCTCAGGCGCGCAGGTCGAAGCCGCCGGTATATAGTGTCATCCTCATGCAATGTCGACTCCGCTCGCCATGCTGCTTCTTTCCGCCGCGCCGGAGGGGTCTCCGACGGACGCAGAGCAAGCGACGATGGACCCGAACCGGATGGAGCAGGCCCCGGCGGAACCGCTCAGACGTGTACAGCCACAACCGCCGCGCAGTCGCCGGCCTTGACCAGGCCGGGAAAGTGCCGAGCCGCCAGCATGCCCGACATTTTTGCCCGGATCTCCTGAGGGGCGATGCCGGTGCGGCCGGTGGTATGAATGCGCGCCAGCACCGCACCTTCTTCGACGGGCTCGCCAAGATCGACCATGGTTTCGATCATGCCGTCGTCCTCGGCGAAAGAGAAACAATCGCCCGACGGCATGTCGAGCCACTGGGTTCGAGTCTTCTCGACCGCACCATCAACAATGCCTGCGTGGCGCAGCACATTGGAAATGCCACGCCGCGCGATCCGCACGGTTTGCGCTCGCGACGTGCCGCCGCCGCCAAGCTCGGTGCTGACGAAGACCTTGCCCATCTCCTCGGCAGCCGTGTCGTACATGCCGACGGCGTCGATCTCGATCATGCGCATCGAGAATGGGGCGGAAAACGCCGCGACCGCGTCGAAGGCTTTCTGCTCCAACGCCTTGTCGGGCAGCGTGTGCGCGGCGCAGAACGGCACGAAGTCCAGCGTCTTGCCGCCGGAATGGAAGTCGAACACGATGTCCGCGCGGGGAAGTAGTTCACGCTGGAAATAATCGGCGATCTTCTCGGTCACCGTTCCGTCCGGCCGGCCGGGGAAGCTGCGGTTCATATTGCCCTTGTCGATCGGCGAGGTGCGTGTGCCGGCGCGAAAGGCCGGATAGTTCATCGCCGGCACGATGATGACCGTTCCGCTGACTTGCTTGGGATCGAGCGTGCGGGCGAGATCGTAAAGCGCCAGCGGCCCCTCATACTCGTCGCCATGGTTGCCGCCGGAAAGCAGAGCCACCGGCCCCTTGCCGTTGCGGATGACGCAGATCGGTATCATCACCGAGCCCCAGGCCGAGTCATCTCGGCTGTAGGGCAAGCGCAGGAAACCGTGCTGGACACCGTCGCGGTCGAAATCGACGGTCGGCGCGATCGGTGATGGGCGGAGGCTAGACATCGGCTTCAATCCTTCACCACCAGCTTGCGCGGCACATTGGCCAGGCACTCTACACCGGTTTCGGTGATCAGGATGGATTCGGTGATCTCCAGCCCCATCGTCTCCAGCCAGAGACCAGTCATGAAATGGAAGGTCATGCCGGGCTTGAGTTCGGTGCGGTCGCCGGGGCGCAGGCTCATCGTGCGTTCGCCCCAGTCCGGCGGATAGGACAGGCCGATCGAGTAGCCAGTGCGGTTATCCTTGACGATCCCATACTTCTTCAGCACGGCGAAGAAGGCATTGGCGATGTCCTCGCAGGCGTTGCCGGGTTTCGCTGCGGCCAAGCCGGCTTCCATGCCTTCCAGCGTCGCCTTCTCGGCATCGAGGAATTCCTGCGTCGGCTTGCCGAGGAACACGGTGCGCGACAGCGGGCAGTGATACCTGTTGTAGCAGCCGGCGATCTCGAAGAAGGTGCCCTCGCCCCGCTGCATCGGTCTGTCGTCCCAGGTCAGATGCGGCGCCGAGGCATCGGCACCCGACGGCAGCAGCGGCACGATCGCCGGATAGTCGCCGCCAATGCCATCGACACCGCGCGTGCCGGCATCATAGATTTCGGCAACGAGATCGCATTTGCGCATACCGACCTCGATCTTGTCGACGATACGCTGGTGCATCGCCTCGACGATGCGGGCGGCCTTGCGCATATAGTCGATCTCGGTCGGGCTCTTGACCGCGCGCTGCCAGTTGACCAGCGCCGTCGCGTCGACAAAGCGGGCATTGGGCAGATGCTTCTGCAGCGACGCAAAGGCGGCAGCCGAGAACCAGTAATTGTCCATTTCGACACCGATCGTGAGCTTGCCCCAGCCGCGATCCGCAAGCACGCCGGCCAAAAAATCCATCGGATGGCGCTCGGTCGACTGCACATAGTGGTCGGCATAGCCGACGATGTTGTCGTGCGCGAGATAGGCAGTGCGCTTGGCGCCGTTGGCATCCTGGCCACGGCCGTACCAGACCGGTTCGCCAGATGGCGGCACGATGACGGCTTGGTGCACATAGAACGACCAGCCGTCATAGCCGGTCAGCCAGGCCATGTTGGAAGGATCGCTGATAACAAGAAGATCGACGCCCTTCACCTCCATGGCTTTGCGCGTCTTGGCGAGGCGATCCGCATATTCGCCGCGCGAGAACTTCAGGTTCGGTTGCATTGTTCTTGGTCCTCGTTTGTTGGGCCTCGCGGCCAGCATCAGCTTTCGAAAGTGGTCCCGGAATTGGCCGCCCGCGCGCGGTCTCGAGCGAGCGTGGCAATCGCCGTGTCCTGCACGCCGGTGCCGGTGAGATCGGCGATGGTGATATCGCTGGCCGAGCGGCGGCCATGTTTTTCGCCGGCGATGATCTGGCCGAGTTCGGTCACCTCTGCATCTCCAGCCATCACAGCCGCCGCGATGGCATGATGCAGCTCGCCCAGCCGCCGCGTCTGGCGGGCGCTGTCGGCGACATAGAGGTCGGCCATGCGCAGGATGGCCGGTGCGATCTCGTTCTTGTGATCGGCGTCGGAGCCCATCGCGGTGATGTGCTGGCCGGCGGAAACGAACCCCGCCTTGATCAGCGGCTCGGTGGAGGGCGTGGTGGTGACGATGATGTCGGCGCCGGCAACCGCGTTTGCGGCATCGGATTCGGCGCGCACGGCGATGCCGAGCTTTTCGCGCAAGGCAGCCGCGGTCATCTCTGCCTTGACGGCATCGCGCGCCCAGATGCGCGCTTCGGCGATCGGCCGCACCAGCATGAGTGCTTCGAGCTGCAGCCCCGCCTGCACGCCGGCGCCGAAGATCGCGGCGACAGACGAGTCCTGCCGCGACAGATGTCTGGCCGCGACTGCGCCGGCCGCTGCCGTACGGACATCGGTGAGATAGCCATTGTCGAGCAGCAACGCTTCGACCAGGCCCGTTTTCGACGACAACAGCACCATCATGCCGTTGACGCTGGGCAGGCCGAGCTTCGGATTGTCGAAGAAGCCTGGGCTGATCTTGATGGCGAAACCGTCGATGCCTGGCACATAGGCGGTCTTCACGTCGACCTCGCCGCGATGCTCGGGAATATCGAGCCGCAGGATCGGCGGCATCGCCACCGGCAGAGTGGCGAGCGCGCGGAAGGCGTTCTCAACGCAGGCGACGGCATCGAGATCGAGCGTGACGATCGCCCGCAATTCGGCTTCTGTGAGGATCGTCATCCGGCTCATGCGGCACGCTCCTTAAGCGACGGCGCCTCGCCGCAGACAATTGTGCGGTGCGCGTTCATATCGATGTTGCGGCCGGAAAGCAGAACAACCACTGGACCGCTCGCCTTGACCTTGCCGGCGAGCAGCGCGGCGATGCCGACCGCGCCAGCGCCCTCGACGATCTCGCGTTCCTGCGCATAGGCGTGGCGGATGCCGGCGGCGATCTCGTCCTCGCCGAGCAGGATGACATCGTCGAGCAGGTCGCGGCACATGGCGAAGGTCAGCCGGTTGTCGAGACCAATGCCGCCGCCGAGCGAATCCGCCAGCGTCGGCAACTCCTCCACCAGCACCGGGCGGCCGGCATCGAGGCTTGCCTTCATCGCCGCACCGCGCGCCATCGAAACGCCGATAACTTTTGTCCGGGGGCTGACGCCTTTAATGGCTGCGGTAACGCCGGAGGCGAGCCCGCCCCCCGAGAGCTGGACCAGAACGAGAGCAGCATCCGGAACCTGTTCGATCATCTCCAGCCCGAGCGTGCCTTGCCCGGCGATGATGGCGGGATGGTCGAAAGGCGGCAGCATGGCCAGCCCCTCCTGCTTCACCAGCCGATCGACCTCCTGCTGGGCATCGTCCTGGCTGTTGCCGACGATGCGGACCTCCGCGCCAAGCCGGCGGATCTCGTCGAGCTTGTTTTCAGGCACCAGCCGCGACATGCAGATCACCGCGCGCATGCCTTCAAGCTTCGCCGCATGGGCAAGCGCGCGGCCGTGATTGCCGGTCGAGGCTGCGACCACGCCGTGAGCCTTCTCCTCGGCGCTCAGCGAAGCGACGGCATTCGAGGCGCCACGCAACTTGAAGCTGCCGGTGGTCTGCCGGTGCTCGAGCTTGAGATGAACCTGTGCGCCCAACTGTTCGGAAAGACTCTGGGATAGCACGGTCGGCGTGCGCTCGATCTTGCCGGCAATGCGCTCACGCGCGGCGCGAATGTGTTCAAGGGTGATCTGTGTCATGATCATCAAGCACGCGGCAATGGCAGCGTCATCAAACGGCCGAATTCGGGATGGGCTGTGTCATCGCCGCAAAGCCGCAGACAATTCCAGGCGGTCGCCTGGTTGCTGGTGACCACTGGGCGGCCGATCGCCTTTTCCATTCCGGTGACCGCCAGTGCACCGCGCAGCGCCGTGCAGGAGACGAACAGCGCATCGGCGCTCGCGTCGGTCGCCTCACGCGCCAGATCGACAAGCGTTGCCGGTGCGATGCGCGCCATCTCGCGGTCGTCCTCGAAGCCGAGACAGGTGAAGCTGACGATGTCGAAGCCGCGCGCCGCGAAATAGGCGGCCATCGGCCTAGATGTCTCGACCGTGTAGGGGGTGAGGATGCTGATCTTGCTCGCGCCCAGCACACGCAGCCCGCGCACGCCCGCCATCGGCGGCGTGACGACTGGCACGCCGGGCTTTGCAGCCTGGATCGCGGCCTCGATCTCGGTATCGCCGATCACCACCGACGCCGAAGTGCAGGAGTAGCAGATGGCATCGAGTGGCTCGTCCGGCAGGATCAGGGCCCCCCCCGCCGTCAACGCCGGCTGGATCTTGCGGAGGGTTTTC
>NZ_CP034453.1:0-2422196 GCF_003952545.1 Mesorhizobium sp. M7D.F.Ca.US.005.01.1.1 | reverse complement strand
GGCAGGAGCGGGGCCGCGCCCGCCGTCAGCGCCGGCTGCATCTTGCGCAGGTTTTCCGGCGTCGTCGGGTTGGCGTAGGGAATGCGCGCGACGTAGACGCCAATCCGCTCGCTCGCCACCATGCGGCGGAAATCCGGCTCGCTGGTGTGGTCGGTGGCAAGGATGATCAGGCCGACGCGCCGCTCTAGCGGGCGCACATCCAGCGCTGGCCTCTTTGGGTAAACTTTGATCTCGGGCAAGGGTTTCATCGGCTACCTCTCGATCTTGCCGTAGCGGCGTTCCAGCCAGCGCAGCAGCACGACCGAAAACAGACTGATGACGAGGAAGAAGGCACCGACCAGCGTGATCGGCTCGATGTAGCGATAGTAGGTGTTGGCGACACTTTTCGCCTGGTTCATCAGCTCCAGCACGGTGATCGCCGACAGCAGCGGCGTTTCCTTGAACATGGCGATGAAATAATTGGCCAGCGCCGGGATCATCGGCGGAATGGCCTGCGGAATGATGATGTGGGTCCAGGTCTGCCTGGCGCTCAGATTGCAGGCCTTGGCGGCCTCCCATTGGCCGCGCGGCACATTGTCGATGCCGGCGCGATAAACCTCGGCGGTGTAGGTGCCGTAATGCAGCCCGAGCCCGATGACACCGGCCACCAGCGGCGGCAAAAGGATGCCGATGTCGGGCAGCACGTAGAAGATGAAATAGAGCTGCACTAGCAATGGCGTGCCGCGAATGAACTCGGCGAGAAAGCCGACCGTGCGCGACAACGCCTTGTTGGGCGAGCGGCGCGCCAGCGCGATGCCCAGCCCGACGATCGCCGCCAGCACCGAGCCGAGCAGCGTCGCCAGGATGGTGATCTTCACCCCCTGGATCAGCGTCGGCATGATTTCCCAGACGAAATTCCAATCCCATTCCATCAGAAGGCTCCGGCCATCAGGCACGCACCCCATCAAGGCCGCGCGCCATGCGGCGTTCCAGTGAGCGCACGCCCCACGAGATGAGCAGCGCCAGGATGAAATAGATGATCAGGATGGTGGTGAACGGCACCAAGGTGTTGCCGGTCTGCGACCGCACCACCTGCGCCTGGAAGGTCAGGTCTGTGAGCGAGATCAGCGATACCACGGCGGTCGCCTTGAGCAGTTCGATGGCGTTGTTGCCGAAGGTCGGCAGCATCACCAGCAGCGCCTGCGGCAGGATGACGTGGCGCATGCCTTGCCAGCGGCCGAGATTGAGCGCGGTGCAGGCTTCATACTGTTCACGGCCGATCGACTGGACGGCGCCGCGCACCACTTCGGCGGCATAGGCGCCGACATTGAGGCCGAGCGCCAGCACGCCGGCCTGCAACGGCGTCAGCGAAATACCGATGAAGGGCAGCACGAAATAGGCCCAGAACAATTGCACGAAGATCGAGGTGCCGCGGAAGAATTCGATGTAGGCGGTGGCCAGCGCGCGCAGCACGAAGAAACGCGACAGCCGACCCATTCCGGCGAGAAAGGCCATGAACAGGGCAAGCACCGATCCCATCAGCGTCAGCTCGATGGTGACAAGCGCTCCCTGCAATATCAGGCCGAAATAGCCGGACCACTGGGTCATCTAGGTTTCCAACGTTGGTAATTCTTGGACCCTTCTCTCCGTTCACGGGGAGAAGATGCCGGCAGGCAGATGAGGGGCAGCGCTAGCTTGGCAAAACTTGGCACCGCCCCTCATCCGGCCCTTCGGGCCACCTTCTCCCCGTAAAACGGGGAGAAGGAAAACAGGCGCTACTTCGCCGCGCAGAGCTTGTCGCGGGTCGTCGACATCGCCGCCGCCGCCGAGAAGCCATAGGGCTCGATGATCTTGGCGAACTCACCCGACTTCTTCATCTTTGCGAGCTCGACGTCGAATGCATCGCGCAGCGCCTCGTCGCCCTTCTTGAAGGCGGCGCCGTCACAATAGACCGGCGCGCCCTGCACCGGAGCGATGACTTCGAGGTTTGGATCAGCGGCCTTCTTGACCAGATCATTGATCGACAGAACCGGCAGCGAATAGGCATCGATGCGGCCGTCCTGCAGCATCTTCACGCCGCTCTGGCCGTCCGGCACGACAATGACACGCTCGCGCGGCACGCCGGCGTTGAGCGCCAGCTTCTCCTCGGTGCCGCCGCCGGGCGCACCGATCGTGGCGGTCGTGTCCTTGGCGACATCCTCGTAGCTCTTGAAGCCTTTCGGGTTGCCCTTCTTCACCAGCATCGCCTCGGCGTCGCACAGCACCGGCTCTGAATAGACAACGGCAGCGCAGCGTTCCGGCTTCATGAACAGGCCGGCGGTGACGACATCGAAGCGACCGGCCTGCAGGCCGGGAATCATCGCGCCATATTCGGAGATCGAGGCGACGATGTCGGCGACGCCTAGGCGCTTGAATATCTCGCGCGCCACATCGGGCGCCGCGCCCGAGACCTTGCCGTCGGCGGCGACCGCCGTATAGGGCGGCTCGTTGGCGATGGCGACGCGGGCAAAGCCTTGTGCCTTGAGTTGCTCGAGCTTGCTGTCGTCGGCCGAACCGGCGGTCGAGGCGGCCAGCACCGCCGTCAGTGCAAGACCGGCAACGCCGGCCAGAATGCTAGGTTTGTTCATTGTTCCCAACTCCTTGTTTCTTGTCTTGCTTTTGTTACGGGCGGCCTCGCCGCCCTTGACGGCGGCGTTGCCGCCTCGGCATTACGGTCAGACGCGATGTCCGGCCGCGATGATCTTCTTCAGGAAGCCTTGCGTACGCTCCTGCTTGGGATGACGGAAAATCTCGTCGGGCTTGCCTTCCTCGACGATCTTGCCACGATCGAAGAACAGCACCCGATCGGCGAAATCATGGGCGAAACCCATCTCGTGGGTGACCAGCAGCATGGTCATGTCGGTCTCGGCGGCTAGCTTGCGCATGACGTTCATCACCTCCTCGACCAGTTCCGGATCGAGCGCCGACGTCACCTCGTCGAACAGCATGATCTTCGGCGATAGCGCGAGCGCCCGGGCGATCGCCACGCGTTGCTTCTGCCCACCGGAAAGCTGTGCCGGCATGTTCTTCGCCTTGTCGGCCATGCCGACCATCTCGAGCAGTTCCATCGCCCGCTTTTCGGCGGCGGCACGCGGCGTGCCCTTGGTCAGCATCGGCGCCAACGTGACATTGTCCATGACGCACTTATGCGGAAACAGGTTGAACAGCTGGAAGACCATGCCGATCTTCTGGCGCATCCTTGTCAGGTGCCGCTCATCGGCGGACAGCAACTGACCATTGCGCTCCATGTGGTAGAGCTGCTCGCCGTCGATCTGGATATGACCGCCATCGATGCGCTCCAGCGTCATCAGGATGCGCAGGATCGTCGTCTTGCCCGAGCCTGACGGACCGATCAGCGCCAGCTTCTCGCCAGGCATGACCTGCATCGACAGGCCGTCCAGCACCTTGAAGCTGCCGAAGCTCTTCGAGATGCCGTCGATCTTGATAATGGGCGCTGATGCGGACAAATGAATTTCCCCGTGCTGGAGAAGCCTGTGCCCCTTAACGATGCGGAACGCGCCAAATCATGTCAATTGGGAAAATAATATCATGACAATATTTCCCATTCCGCACAATTCTTGAGCAACCAGTGCCGAAGAGTGCGCCGGGATTCGGGTCAGGCCGAGCCGAGAATGGGAGCCTCCGAGAACCGGAACGGAGCGTACTTTCGTACGTGAATACCGGAAGCGCAGGAGGCTACCTTTCGCAGACCGGCATCACCCGAATAGCGGCGTACTCGCTAGATAGCGAGCAGCAGATGCTCCGGATCGCCAAGCAGCAGCTTGGTGACAACGCCGAGGCCGGCGCGCAGTTCCCCCTCGGTGGTCGAGCCCAGCGAGATGCGCACCGCCGGATGCCAGGGCGCATCCGAGATGCGGAAGGAGGTGCCGGGTGCGATCGCCACGCCTTGCAGGCGAGCCTGGGCGACAAAGCTCTCCTCGGCGCGGTCGGCCGGCAGTTGCAGCCAGACATGCAGCCCGTCGCGCTTGGCGCGATAGTCGACCCCCGCCAGCACTTGCGCCGCAATATCCTGCCGGCGCCGCAATGCCGCGCGCTGCCAATGGACAAGCTCCATCGCCGTGCCGTCGGTCACCCATTTGGTGGCGATCTCCGCCACCAGCGGCGTCGCCATCCAGTTCGAGACCAGATGCCGGTTGGCGACGGCGGCGACATAACGGTCAGGCGCGGCGAGATAGCCGATGCGCAGTCCGGGCACGGTGATCTTGGTGAAGGAGGTGACGTAGAGCGTGCGCTCTGGCGCGAAGGCAGCAACCGGCGGCGGCCGGTCTTCGACCAGGGGACCCAGCACATCGTTCTCGATGATGGCGATGTCGTGCTTGCGCGCCACAGCCGCGATTTGCTCGCGCCGCGCCGCATCCATCAGCGTCGCCGTCGGGTTGATCACCGAGGGCTGCACGAACACGGCGCGGATGTCGGAAAGCCGGCACGCCTCGTCCAGCGCCTCCGGGATCAGGCCGTTGTCGTCGATCGGCAGCCCCTCCAGGTTGAAGCCGAGATAGCGGGCCAGCGGCACCAGCGTGTGATGGCCGATCGCCTCGGTGGCGACCGTCGAGCCAGGCGGCGCCACGCTCATCAGCGCCACGGTCATGCCGGCGGTGGCGCCGTTGGTCAGGCTGATGTTCTGCGCGGAGGTGTCGAGCCCGCACAGTTTCAGCCATTCGACCGCCACCGCGCGGTGGCGCGGAAACACCATGTTGGGCCGGAACGAAAGGGCTGAACTCGACGGCAGGTTCTCGGCCAGCCAGCCCAGCGCCTGCTTCAGCCGCTCCAGATGCATCGGCTCGCAGACCGGTTTCAGGATCGAGAGATCGATAACTTCGCCCAGCCGCTCCGGCAGGTATGGCGGTTCCGGCTCGCGGCGCTGCGTCTGGACGAAGCTGCCGCGGCCGATCTCGCCCGAAATCAGGCCGCGCCGGATCAGCTCTTCATAGGCGCGGCTGACCGTCTGCACCGAAAGCTTGAGGTCGTCAGCCAGCCGGCGATGGGTCGGCAGTCGTGCGCCATTGGCAAGGCGCCCGTCATGGATGGCGCGCGCGAACTGGTCGGCCAGCGATTGATAGGCTGGCCGCCGGATGAGCGCGGGATCAGGTTGCCACAATGTCATGACTTATTAGAGATCAAAATCAGTGCAATTGACAATCGAAATAATGCGCCGTCATGGTGCGGTGGACGAAAAAGTGGACGCCGATGAACGCTGCGAAACTCGACCCGATCGACCTGAAAATCCTCGACGCCATCCAGCGCGACGGACGCATCACCAAGCTGGCGCTGGCCGAGCAGGTCGGCCTGTCGCCGACGCCGTGCTGGATGCGGCTGCGCAAGCTGGAAAAGGCCGGGATCGTGTCTGGCTACCACGCCAGGATCGCCATGCGCGTCGTCGCACCCGTCGCCACCGTGCTGATGGAGGTGACGCTGGCCAACCACCGCCAGGCCGATTTCGATCGCTTCGAGCGCGTCATCCGCGACATTCCCGAGATCGTCGCCTGCTGGTCGGTGGGCGGCGGCGTCGACTATGTGCTGAAGGTGATGGCGCGCGACATCGACGCCTACCAACGGTTGGTCGATGGCTTGCTCGACCGCGAAATCGGCATCGATCGCTACTTCACCTACATCGTCATCAAGACAGTGAAGGACGAGATCGCGCTGCCGATCGCCGACCTGCTGCCGGCGTCGCCGTAGGATTGGAGAGATCCTCTCGCCGGACGGCACAATAGAGAGAGTCTCTCTACTTCAAGGCATCCAAACAGCCTCTCTGTCTGCATCGGGCGGATAGTCTTCCCGCATCAGTCCGAACCGGGAGGCATCGACCATGTCCGCGCATTTCGCCCGCTCGCATCGCCATGAAGCGCTCGACGGCCTCGCCGACCGCCGGCTGTTGCGCGAACTCGCCTATGTCGACGGCCACTGGACGGCGAGCGAGGCTGCCGAAAGTTTCGAGGTCACCGATCCGGCCACCGGCACGACTGTCGCTTTCGTCGCCGCGCTCGATGGCCGGCAGACGACAAACGCGATCGATGCCGCGGCGCGCGCCTTTCCGGCCTGGCGGGCGCTATTGCCGCAGGAGCGCTCGAAAATCCTGCGAAAATGGTTCGAGCTGATCATCGCTGCAAAGCAAGACCTCGCTCTGCTGATGACGCTGGAACAGGGCAAGCCGCTGCAGGAGTCGCTGGGCGAGATCGACTATGCCGCTTCCTTCGTCGAATGGTATGCGGAAGAAGCAAAACGCCTGAATGCCGAGAGCGTCACCAGCCATCTGCCGAACGCGGAAATGATGGTGCGGCGCGAGCCGCTCGGTGTCGTCGGTGTCGTCACGCCGTGGAATTTTCCGTTGGCGATGCTGACCCGCAAGGCGGCAGCCGCCCTTGCCGCCGGCTGCACCATTGTTGCGCATCCCTCCTCGGAGACGCCGCTGTCGGCGCTGGCGCTGGCCGAACTCGGCGAACGCGCCGGCCTGCCCGCCGGCGTCTTCAACATCATCACCGGCAAGGCTTCGACCATCGTCGGCCGAATGTGCGAAGATCCGCGCGTCCGCGCCATGAGTTTTACCGGCTCGACCGAGATCGGCCGGCTGATCGCCGCGCAAAGTGCGCCGACGATGAAGCGGCTGGTGATGGAGCTTGGCGGCCATGCGCCGCTGATCGTCTTTGCCGATGCCGATCTCGACAAAGCGGTGAGCATCGCCATCGACGCCAAATTCGCCACCTCGGGCCAGGACTGCCTTGCCGCCAACCGTATCTATGTCCAGCGTCCGATCTACGAGCGCTTCTGCGCCGCCTTCGCCAAGCGCATCGAGGCGCTGCGGACCGGCAACGGCCTTGCTCAGGAAATCGACATCGGGCCGCTGATGCATGAGCGCGCCGTCAAGAAGGTCGAGGAACAGGTAGCCGACGCTATCGCCAATGGCGGGCGTTGCCTCACCGGCGGCAAGCGGCACCAGGCCGGGCCGCTGTTCTACCAGCCGACGCTGCTGGCCGATGTCACCGACGAGGCGCTGATCATGCGCGAGGAGACCTTCGGTCCGGTCGCCGCCGTGACGCCATTCGACAGCGAGGACGAGGTGATCGCCCGCGCCAACGCCACCGAATATGGCCTCGTCGCCTATGTCGTGACCGAGAACGGCGCCCGCCAGCAGCGCATGGGCCGCGCGCTCGACTACGGCATGGTCGCCATCAACCGCGTCAAGATCACCGGCGCGCCGATCCCGTTTGGTGGCGTCAAGCAATCCGGCATTGGCCGCGAAGGCTCGCGCCACGGGCTCGAAGCCTTCACCGATCTAAAGTATCTCTGCCTGGACGTAGCCTAAGATGTGTCGATATTCAGGTGATGCCGGCCTGCAAATGCCAGGCTTCTGCGCTTCCGGTGCTCACGTACTGAAGTATCTCTGTCTGGACGTGGCTTAGCGCGGAACCAGGTTTCTTTTTCAAGGAGTCAAAAAGAATGCTCGACCAATCCAACGAACTCGCCGCCTGGGATCGCGACCATTTCTTCCATCCCTCGACCCATATGGGCACGCACGCACGCGGCGAAAGCCCGACGCGCATCATGGCCGGCGGTGAAGGCGTCACCGTCTGGGACAACAATGGCAGGAAGAGCCTCGATGCCTTTGCCGGCCTCTATTGTGTCAATGTCGGCTACGGCCGCCAGAAGATATCAGACGCCATCGCCGCCCAGGCGAAGAACCTCGCCTACTACCACGCCTATGTCGGCCATGGCACCGAGGCCTCGATAACGCTGGCCAAGATGATCATCGACCGCGCGCCGAAAGGTATGTCGCGGGTCTATTTCGGCCTCTCGGGTTCCGATGCCAACGAAACCAACATCAAGCTGATCTGGTACTACAACAATGTGCTGGGACGGCCGGAGAAGAAGAAGATCATCTCGCGCTGGCGCGGCTATCACGGCTCGGGCGTGATGACGGGATCACTGACCGGGCTCGACCTGTTCCACAACGCCTTCGACCTGCCGCGCGCACCGATCCTGCACACCGAGGCGCCCTACTATTTCCGCCGCGCCGACCGCTCGATGAGCGAAGAGCAGTTCTCGCAGCATTGCGCCGACAAGCTTGAGGAGATGATCCTGGCCGAAGGCCCGGAAACGGTCGCCGCCTTCATCGGCGAGCCGATCCTCGGCACTGGCGGTATCGTGCCGCCGCCGGCTGGCTACTGGGAGAAAATCCAGTCGGTGCTGAAGAAGTACGACGTGCTGCTGGTCGCCGACGAGGTGGTGACGGGCTTCGGCCGGCTGGGCACCATGTTCGGCTCCGACCACTATGGCATCAAGCCGGATCTGATCACCATCGCCAAGGGCCTGACCTCGGCCTATGCGCCGCTGTCAGGCGTCATCGTCGCCGACAAGATGTGGCAGGTGCTGGTAGAGGGCTCCGACAAGCTCGGCTCGCTCGGCCATGGCTGGACCTATTCGGCGCATCCGATCTGCGTTGCCGCCGGGGTCGCCAATCTCGAACTGATCGACGAGATGGACCTGGTGACGAATGCCCGCGAGACCGGCGCCTATTTCCGCGCCGAGCTGGCCAAAGCGGTCGGCGGCCACAAACATGTCGGCGACGTGCGCGGCGACGGCATGCTGGCGGCGGTCGAGTTCGTTGCCGACAAGGACGACCGGGTGTTCTTCGACGCTTCGCTCAAGATCGGGCCGCAAGTGGCAACGGCGCTTGCCGCAAGCGGCGTCATCGGCCGCGCCATGCCGCAGGGTGACATCCTCGGCTTCGCCCCGCCGCTCTGCCTGACCCGCGAAGAAGCCGACATCGTCGTTTCGAAGACGGCTGATGCGGTGAAGAGCGTGTTTGCCAATCTCTGAGATCGACCGATGAATGCCATGACCAGAACCCTCCCCGCCACTATGGCCGCCGTGCTTCTCACCGGGCACGGCGGACCGGAAAAGCTCGTCTACCGCAGCGATGTCAAAGTGCCCGCGCCTGCTCCCGGTGAAGTGCTGGTCAAGGTCAGCGCCTGCGGCATGAACAACACCGATGTCTGGGTGCGCCAGGGCGCCTATGGCACGGAAGAGGATGCTGCCGCCGTGTCGACATGGCGCCGCCAGGGCAACACGCTGACGTTCCCGCGCATCCAGGGCACCGACACGGTCGGCACCGTCGCCGCTGTCGGCGAAGGTGTGTCGCCGGACCGTATCGGCGAACGGGTGATGGTCGATTTCTCGATCTACAACCGCGACGACGATTCACTCGCCGACATCGACTATATGGGCCATGGCCGCGACGGCGGCTACGCCGAATACCAGGCCGTGCCGGCCGAGAATGCCCATGTCGTCGATACCGAGCTGACCGACGTCGAACTCGCCACCTTCTGCTGCGCCTATCTCACCGGCGAACAGATGCTGGAACGGGCCGCGCTCAAGGCCGGTGAACGCGTGCTGGTCACCGGCGCCTCGGGTGGTGTCGGTTCCGGTATCGTGCAACTGGCACGGGCGCGCGGCGCCATTCCCTATGCCGTCGCCGGCAAGGGCAAGGAACAGGCCGTGCTCGACATCGGCGCCGAGGCCGTCATCACCCGTGGCGTTGTCGACCTGCCGCAAGCCGTAAACGAAGCGACCGGTGGCCAGCCGATCGACGTGGTCGCCGACCTCGTCGGCGGCACCGTCTTCAACGACCTCTTGCGTATTCTGAGGCCCGAGGGCCGCTACACAACCGCCGGCGCGATTGCCGGCCCGGTCGTGCAGCTCGATCTCAGGACCATGTATCTGAAGCAATTGCAGCTGCATGGCTCGAGCCAGGGCACGCGCGCTGATTTCCGCCGCATCGTTGGATACATCGAAGCGAAGAAAATCCGGCCGCTGGTCGGCGGCGTCTACAAGCTCTCCGATTTCCACCATGCGCAGGCGGATTTCATCGCCAAGGATTTCGTTGGCAAACTGGTGGTGGTGCCGGATGCCATGTGGGATTCGGCTGACTGACTATGCCTCAACCTGTTGGGCCGCTCTCAGCAGCATGCCGAACAGGTCGCGTGGCTCGTCGGGGTCGGCCAGCATGTCGAGTTCCTGGTAGAGACCGGTCGAGCGCAGCTGATCCCTGACATAGCGCAGCGCCGAGAAATCCTCGATGGCGAAGCCAACCGAATCGAACAGCGTGATCTGGCCGGGGTCGCGCCGGCCTTGCACCGCGCCTGACATCACCTGCCACAGCTCGGTCACCTCATGATCCGGTGCAAGCTGCTGGATCTCGCCCTCGATGCGCGTCTGCGGCGGATATTCGACGAATATGTCGGAGCGCAGCAGGATGTCGCGGTGCAGTTCGGTTTTCCCCGGGCAGTCGCCGCCGACCGCGTTGATGTGCACGCCGGAGCCGACCATGTTGTCGGTGAGGATGGTGGCATACTGCTTGTCGGCGGTGACGGTGGTGATGATGTCGGCTCCCTCGACCGCTTCTTGCGCGGTGCCGCAGGCGACCATGTCGAAGCCGAGACCGGCGAGATTACGGATGCATTTTTCGGTGGCCGTGCGGTCAATGTCGTAAAGCCTCAGCCTGTCGACGCCGAGCAGCGCCTTGAAGGCCACCGCCTGGAATTCGGCCTGTGCGCCATTGCCGATCAGCGCCATGCAGTTCGAGCCGGTCGGCGCCAGGTACTTGGCGGCCAGAGCCGACATCGCCGCTGTGCGCAGCGCGGTCAGGATGGTCATTTCGGATAGCAGCACAGGATAGCCATTGTGGACGTCGGCGAGCATGCCGAAGGCGGTCACGGTCTGGCGGCCCTCGCGCATGTTCTTGGGGTGGCCGTTGACATATTTGAAGCCGTAGACCTCGCCGTCGCTGGTCGGCATCAGCTCTATGACGCCTTCGGCGCTGTGCGAGGCGACGCGCGGCGTCTTGTCGAACAGCTCCCAGCGGCGGAAATCGTCCTCGATGTAGCCGGCGAGTTCGACGAGAAAACGTTCGACGCCGATCTTCAGCACCAGCTTCATCATGTGGTCGACGCTGACGAAGGGGACGATGTTGAGATTGGGAATCATTTTTTCTTATCCTTGCCGCATGCCGACGGTCAGTCCTGGCGATGCGCGTTGTGCGCCTTCATCATCGTTGCCAGCGCTGGATCGTTTTGCTCCAGCGCCTTGATGGCTCCGCCCGTGTCGTAGAGGCGCTCATCCTGTCCCATCTTGAACTTGGCTTCGAGCCGCCCGATCGGCAGGTCAAACCCTATGATACCAGGTATGCGCCGCTCCATGCCGCCGGGTCCCAGTTCGCGCATCCGCCAGCGGTCGTCGCGATCTCTCTCCAGCATGTCGACAAGCTGAAGCAGATGTCTTGCGGTGCCGTGATCGTCGAGCGGAATCGGCAGGCCATGGCAATGCAAGACGGCGAAATTCCAGGTCGGCGCGCTGTCGCGCACCGGGTTGCGCGGATACCAGGACGGCGAGATGTAGCCATGCGGGCCGTGAAAGATGGCGACCGTCTCCCTGCCCTCGGCAATCAGCGCGCTGTGCGGATTGGCCCTGGCGAGATGCGAGACCAACGTTCCGTTTTCACCGCGCACGCGATCAAGCACCAAGGGCAGATGCGATACGGCGAGGCCCTGCGATCCTGACGTCACCACCGTGGCGAAGGCCGCGGCTTCGATCAAGCCGAACACCTCGTCGCGCGACAGCGGCGCGAATTCAGGCTTGCTATACATCAGGTCAGCTTCGCTGGGCGCGAACCGCCGGGATCAGGCCTTGCGGGCGAACCAGCAGCACGGCGATGACACCCGACAACACGATGGCGTCGCGGTAGGGCGCGATCGCTCCCGGCAATGTCGCCTGCAACAGCACCTCGATGACGCCGAGCAGGAAGCCGCCGGCGACAGCACCGGGAAGGCTGCCCAGCCCGCCGACGACGGCGGCGATGAACGCCTTCAGCACCGGCGTAAAACCCATCAGCGGATCGACCGAGGCGCGCTGCGCCACCCACAGCATGGCCGCCAGCCCGGCCAGCAGGCCGGAGAGCAGGAAGGCTGTAGCGATGATGCGGCTGGCCGGAATGCCCATCAGGCGCACGACGTCGAAATCTTCCGCCGCGGCGCGCATTGCCGTACCGGTCACCGAGCGGCGCAGGAAGACTTCCAGCGCAATCAGCGCCAGCGCCGAGACGACGATGGAGATGCTGGGACCGACGCCGATGGTGAAGTCGCCGAAGGAGAAGGCGCCGGTCATCCAGCCGGGCATGGCGACGGCCTGCGGCCGCGCCGAGATGCCGTTCTGGAAGACGACTTTCAACAGGCTGGAAACGGCGAAGCTGGTCAGCAGCAGGCTGGTGACGCTGGCGCCACGCATCGGCCTAAACGCGATGCGCTCCATGGCGACGGCGGCAAGCGCGCCGCAGGAGACGGCGACAAGCACCGCCACCGGGAACGGAAAGCCAAGCACCAGCGAGGCCAGCAGCGCATAGCCCGACAGCGTCATCAGCTCGCCATGGGCGAAGTTGATGAGGCCGACGATGGAAAAGACGATCGCCAGCCCGAGCGCCAGCAGCGCATAGACGCCGCCGAGGCTCACTGCATTGATGATCTGCTGCGCGATCATGCTTCTTAAGCTCCCAGATAGGCTTGGCGGACGAGGTCCGAGGAGGCGAGTTCTTTTGCCGTGCCCGACAGCACCACCTCGCCATTGGCGAGCACGACGGCACGGTCGGCGATTTCGAGCGCCAGCGCCACATTCTGTTCGACCAGAAGGATGGTCAGGCCCTTGCGGCGCAGTTCGGCGATCAGGTCGAAGACGGTGTCGATCAGTTGCGGGGCAAGGCCGAGCGAGGGCTCGTCGAGCAGGATCATGCGCGGCTTGCCCATCAGCGCGCGGGCGATGGCCAGCATCTGCTGTTCGCCGCCGGACAGATTGCCGCCCTTGACGCGGTAATAGCGACGCAGGATCGGGAACAGCTCCAGCATCTCCTCCTCGCGCAGCCGCGCCTCAGCCACCGGCTGATGCACTGCGCCGCCGAGCCGCAGATTGTCGGCCACTGTCAGACTGGCGAAGATGCGGCGGCCTTCGGGAACCAGCGCGACGCCCTTGCGGGCAATCGCCTCCGGCGTCAGGCCGGTGATGTCGACACCGTCGAAGATCACCTTGCCGGATGCAACCGGCACCAGCCCGGCGACGGCGCCGAGCGTCGAGCTCTTGCCAGCGCCATTGGCGCCGACCAGCGCGATGATCTCGCCGCTGTCGACGGTAAGGTCGACGCGGCGCACCGCCTCGACTTCGCCGTACCGGATTTTCAGGGCTTCGACGCTCAGCATGACATCACGGCGCGGGAACGTCGGCGGCGTCGGGGATCAGGGTCTGGACATGCTTGCCCTCGCCGCCCTCATAGCGCATCAGCGCCACTGGCCGCAGCGGCATGCGATCTGTGCCGGCATAGGTGATCTTGCCGGTGATGCCTTCGAAATCCTTGAGGCCGGCGATGGCGTCGCGAACCGCCTTCGGGTCGTCGGAGCCGGCCGTCTTGACCGCCTGGTCGAGGATCAGGCCGATCTCGTAGCCATTGACCTCATAGGTCGATTCCGGCGCGTGGCCGGCATATTTGGTGAAGGCGGCGTTGAAGGCCTCGAGCTTGCTGCCCGGCTCGGCATAGCCGGCCGCGGTGTAGACGACGCCGTCGACCAGCTTACCAAGCGCCTTGATGGTCGGCGTGCCGATGGCATCGGCGCCATAGACCGGGATCGTGACGCCGGCGCCGCGCAATTGCTGGATGAAGGCCGGGAAATCGGGCTCGTAGGCCGCCGTCATGATCAGGTCCGGCTTGTCGGCCAGCCCCTTGATGTTGGTGATCTCGGCGGAAAAATCGGGCTGACCCATGCTGAAGGTACCGCGGCCGACAACGGCGCCGCCCTTCTTCTCGAACACCTTGCCGAAATATTCCGGCAAATTGGCGGTGTAGGTGGAGTCCGGCGAAGTCAGCAGGAACACCTTCTTCCTGCCTTCGGAGACGGCGAAGTCGGCAACCGCCGTCGCCTGCACATTGTCGGCCGGATAGGTGCCAAACATGACGTCGCCGACCGCGCCGGTGAGCACCGGGGCAGAGCCACACAGCGTCAGGGTCGGAATGCCCAGCGGTTGGGTGAGCTGGCCGGCGGAAATCGAGGGATCGGCGTCGCACGGCGTGATCATGATCTTGGCGCCGGCGTCGATCAGTTCCTGCGCGACTGTGGCGGTCTGCGCGGTGTCGGAACGTGTGTCCTTGATCAGTAGTTTGACGGTGTATTTGCCGCCGAGCCCACCCTTGGCGTTGAGCTCGTCGAGCGACATGCGCAAGCCGGCAAGTGCCGGCTGGTCGTAAGGGGCAAGGCCACCGGTCTGCGCGGTCGCGGCACCGATGATGATCTCCTCGGCGCTGGCCGTCGAAATGGCGGCGATGCCGAACATGGCAGCGCACAGGGCGGCGCGATGGAGGCGATAGAGGCTTGGCATGTCGGTTCTCCTTCTGGATTTCTTATGGCTGGCTGTCGTTGCGGGTCATGCGGTCTGGTTTTCAGCTGTTGCGGTCTTGGCGCGCGCCGTGCGGCTGCCGAGATAGGCGGCGATGACGGCAGGGTTCTTCTGGATATCGGTGGGCGTGCCGTCGGCGATGACGCGGCCATGATCGATGACGACGATGCGCTCGCACAGGTTCATCACCAGCCGCATGTCGTGTTCGATCAGCACCACGCCGATGCGACGCTCGGCGCGAACCGTCGACAGGATGGAGACCAGTTCAGCGGTCTCGACAGCGTTCATGCCGGCGGCCGGTTCGTCGAGGAGCAGGAAGCGCGGCTTCAACGCCAGAGCGCGCGCCACTTCGAGCCGGCGGCGCTGGCCATAGGCAAGCCTGGCGGCCGGCTGATCGGCAAATCTCTCCAGCCCCATGCGCGCGAGCTCGCCCATTGCCGCCGCCTCGGCATGGCCAAGATCCGGCTCCACCTGGCGTGCGGCGACGACGACATTTTCGAGCACGGTCATGTGCGGGAAGACGCGGATGTTCTGGAAGGTGCGGGCAACGCCGGAGCGGGCAAAGCGGAAGGCCGAAGCCTGCCGCACCGCGCCACCCACCGATACGGTGCCGACACTTGGCTGGACATCGCCGGCCAGCATATTGAGCAGCGTCGTCTTGCCGGCGCCGTTGGGGCCGATGATGCCGGTGATGCTGTCGGTACCGAAGCTCAGACTGACGTCATCGACAGCAACGACGCCGGCATAGCGGCGCGACAGATGATCGGCGGTGAGCCGGTCACTCTCGACATGTTGCGGAGGTGCCGCCGAAGCCATCACGGCCTGACGTCCAGGCCGGCGCAGGAGGTTCAGCTCACGCTCGCCGAACAGGCCGGTCGGGCGTCGCCAGATGACCAGGATCATGGCAATGGCCAGCACACCCTGGGTCAGGCCGAACAGGACAGGCAGATGCAGGCCGAGCACTTCGCCGCCGCCTTCGAAGCGGCGCACCACTTCGATCAAAACGATGGTGACGATGACGCCGGCGAAAGCGCCGAGCGACGAGGTCATTCCGCCGACGATCAGCATGGCGAGCATGGTGAAGCCGAGGTCGAAATAGAAATCGCGCGGCGAAAACGCACCAAGGAATTGCGCCATCAAGGCACCGGCGGCCATGGCGGCAACGACACCCGCCACCCAGGCGGCCAGACGCGCCGTGCGCTGGTCGACGCCGACGGCGGCCGCACCGCGCTCGTCATTGGCGGCGGCGCGTGTGGCAAGGCCGAAGGAGGTTTCGCGAAACAACCTCGCCGCCACCAGCGCCACCGAAGCGACGGCTGCGGCCGTCCACAGCCCGACCTCGCGCGGCACGCCATAGAAAGGCTGGCTGCCGCGGGTGATCTCGCGCCCAGCGACCAGCAGCGTGTAGACGATGATCAGCATGGCCAGCGTGGCGATCGAGGCACTCGACCCGGAAAGCCTGAGCAGCGGAGTGCCGGTCAACAGGCCGATGATGAAAGCCAGAACCAGGACGACGGCCAGCGCCGCGAAGAAGGAGAGTTGATGGCCGGCGAGGAACTGCGGCAGGTCGCGCAGTGCCGTTCGCTGCAGTGCGGTCGGCATGGTGAGGATGCCGGTGGCGTAGGCGCCGAGGCCGACAAAGGCCGCCTGGCCGAACGAGACGATGCCGCTGTTGCCGGAGAATATCTGCAGGCCAAGCACCGCCGTCAGCATGATCGCGGCATAGGTGACGACGCGTTGCATGGCGGCGCCACCGAAGATGAAGGCGGCAAGCGCCACCAGCAGCAGCACCGCCACCATGCACAAGGCGTCGGCCGTGGCGTTGCGGAACGCGGCCGGCATGAAGCCGCTGGGCTTGCTCTCGCTTATCGTCACCGACGCCATCACGCGGCCTTGAAACGGTTGGGTGAGAACGGCGCCAGGATCGGCTGCACGCCCTCGGTGACCAGCCTGGCGACCGCCTCGCCGACGGCCGGACCGGTCTTGAAGCCGTGGCCGGAGGACCCCGCAGAAACAATCAGCCCTTCAACCCCAGGCATGGGTCCGATAACAGGCAGATCGTCGGGGCTCATGTCGTAGAGCCCGGCGTAGCCGGGCCGGATGCCAAGTTCGGCCATGGCCGGCACACGGGTGGCGAAGGTCTCCAGGATCTCGACCGATTCCTGCTCCTCGACACCTTCCATATAGTCATCGGGATTTTCGACAAAGCGCGGGCGGCCCGCATGTTCGTGGCGCAGGCCGGTGCCGCCGCCGGCCCAGGTGCCGGCCAGGATGACGCCGTCATTGTCGGGCCGCGCATAGTTGCAGGAGATGTCGTCGCACCAGGCAAATGGCATGACCTGCCTTGCCTTGCCAGCAGCGTCGAGCACGGCCATCGGGTGGCGCTCGACATGCAGCGGCAAATCGAGGCCCACTGTCGCCAGCAGGCGGCGCGTCCACGGCCCGGCGGCCAGGACGACGGTATCGGCCTCCAGCACCGTTCCGTCGATCAAGGTGACGCCGGTGATGCGGTCGCCCTGCCGCTGAAGGCTCTCGACCAACGTGTTCTGCATGATTTTCGCACCATTGGCGCGGGCGGCACGGGCGATGGCGTTGGTGGCGCCGAAGGCATCGGCATAGCCATATTCCGGCTCCCACAATGCCAGCGCGACATTGTCCAGGGCAAAGCCGGGCGCGGCGTCGGCAAAGGCTTGTGGCGACAATGTCTCGATGCGCGCGCCCTCGCCGCGAATGCGTTCGGCTGCCGCCGTCCAGCCTGCCTTGTTGTCGTTGCCGCAGACCCACATCATGCCGACTTCGGTGACGAAAGAGCCTTCGCCTGATATCTCAGGCAGCGACACGAGGATCTCGCGGCCACGGATGGAAAGCTGCGACAGTTCCGGCATCAGGTAGAAGGCGTGCAGCAGCGCCGACGATTTACCCGACGGGCCGCCTGCGGGATGGGTCTGCTCGACCAGCGTGACCTTCGCACCGGCCTTGGCCAGATGATAGGCGGCGCTAGATCCGACAATACCCGCACCGACGACGATGACGTCGCTTCCGTTTCGCATGGCTGTTCCCCACAGTCTCTTGGCTGCTTTCCGACAAGGTAGGGCCAGCGATCGCGCAATGTCAATATCTCTTCATTGTTGACCGAGATTTAAATCTCTGTAATAAACTCGACAAAACAAGAGAACACGGATTTTCGGGGAGGCCCATGGCGATACGCGATGTTCTGATGCGCGGGGATCTCACGCTGACGCCGTCGGAGGAGAAGATTGTCCGGCTGCTGTTGACGGACTATCCGACTTCCGGCCTCGGCACCGCTTCGTCGCTGGCGCGGCGCGCCGGCGTCAGCGATCCGACCGTGGTGCGGCTGGTGATGAAGCTCGGCTATGAAGGGTTTCCGGATTTCCAGGCAAAGCTTCTGGCCGAAGTCGAGGCAAGGCTGCATTCGCCGCTGCTGATGATGGAGGCCAAGCGGCAGAGCGGCTCGAACGACAGCGCCGTGCTGGCCTATCTCGATAGCGTCACCACGGCCCTGCAGAAAGCCACCGCCGCGACACCCGTCCAGACATACGAGCGAGCGGCCCGCCTGCTGATGGAGGCCAAGGGCGAGGTCGTGCTGGTCGGCGGCCGGTTCAGCCGCCACATCGCCGGCATGCTTGCCGGATATCTCGTGCAGTTTCGCCCCAAGGTTCGCGATCTTGGTGTGCTCTCGCCACAGACTTTCGACACACTGGCCGACCTCGACCGGCGCGACGTGCTCATCGTCTTCGACTACCGCCGCTACCAGCTCGATGTGATGGCCTATGCAAAACAGGCGGCGGCGCTCGACGTGCGCATTGTCCTGTTCACCGACCAGTGGCTGTCGCCGATATCAGATCTCGCCGAAGTCACCATCGTCAGCCCGCTCGAAGTGGCCTCGCCCTACGATACGCTGGCGCCGGCGATCGCCCAGATGGAAGCCCTCACCGCTCATATTGTTTCGACGCTGGACGACGACGCTCGTGCTCGCATCGAGCGGCTTGAGAAGGTGCGGCATGCCAATGCCGTAACGCTCGACAGCGACCCGCAAGAGAACGGCGCGGGCCATACACCCGGACCACGCAAGATACCTGGACCCAAATCAGCAAAGCAGGACGACAAAGCATGACCCTGGCCCTACCCAAGCGAAACGAAGCCTTCCGCGCCGGCGAAACGGCGCTGCTGCTCGTCGACATGCAGCGCATTTGGCTGGAGCCGGGCGCCGATCCCTCGCATCCGGAGCGTGGACCGGATCACTATTTCTACCGGCAGACATCGTCGCAGACGATCCCCAACCAGGAGCGCCTGCTGGCCGCCGCGCGGGCCAACGGCGTCGAGGTTCTGCACACCATAATCCAGAGCCTGACCGAAGACGGCCGCGACCGCTCGCTCGACCACAAGCTGACACCGATCCATGTTGCGCCCAGCCTCGCAAAGGGCCTGCCGGTGGCGTCACTGGCGCCGGTCGGCGACGAGATCATGCTGCCGAAGACGTCGTCGGGCATCTTCAACTCGACCAATGTCGACTATCTCCTGAAGAACCTCGGCATTCGCTATCTCGTCGTGGTCGGCGTGCTGACCGATCAATGCGTCGACATGACGGTGCGCGACGGCGCCGACCGTGGCTACCTCGTCACCTGCGTAGCGGACGCCTGCGCCACCATCACCCAGGAACGCCACGACATCGCGCTCAAGGCCTTCGGCGGCTACTGCTGGGTCACCGACACCGACACGGTCGTCGCCCGCTTCAACGCTTTGGAAAAAACGGCATGACATCGACCGTCGAGCCTTTGGTTGCCGTCGTCACCACGGATCTCTCCGCCGTTACGCGAGGTCGCTTCGTTGCCGAAAGCAAGTTGCAGAAAACCGCCACGACCGGCGTCGGCTGGCTGCAAGCCAATCTGTCGCTGACGCCGTTCAACTCGATCGTCGATCCCAACCCCTGGGGCTCGTCGGGCGACCTGCGGCTGATCCCCGATCTCAAGGCGCGCTTTCGCACGACACGCACCGGATCGCTGACGCCGTTCGACATGGTCGCCGGCGACATCGTCGAACTCGACGGCAGCCCGTGGCTCGGCTGCACGCGCACGATGCTGAAAAACGCGCTGGCCGAGCTGAAGGCCGCGACCGGCCTCTCGGTCATCGCCGCCTTCGAGCATGAATTCCATGTCGCCGATGGCGGCTTCGCGCCGGCGCATTCGATGTCTTTCGCCGCACTGCGCCGCGCCGACCCGTTTGCGCCCAATCTGATGGCGGCGCTGGAGGAGGCAGGCGTCGCGCCCGAAGTGGTCATCGCCGAATTCGGCGACGAGCAGTTCGAAGTGACGCACGAGCCGGCGGACGCGCTGACGGCGGCCGACCGCGCCGTCGCCATCCGCGAAATCACGCGCGAATTGGCGCGCAATGCCGGCTGGCGTGCGAGCTTCGCGCCCAAGACAGCGCCGACTGCCGTCGGCAATGGCGTCCACATCCATTTCAGCTTCGTCGACGAGGCCGGCAAGCCGGTGACCTACGATGCGGCGCTGCCCGGCGGCCTTTCCGCCAAAGCCGGCGCCTTCTGCGCCGGTGTGCTGCGCCATCTGCCTGGTATCACCGCCATGACGGCGTCGAGCGTGTCGTCCTACTACCGGCTGAAGCCGCACAGCTGGAGTTCGTCCTACACCTGGCTCGCCGACCGCGACCGCGAGGCTTCGCTTCGCATCTGCCCGACGGTGACGATCGGCGGACGCGTTCCGGCGCGGCAGTACAACATCGAATACCGGGCCGCCGACGCCACCGGCAATCCCTATCTGTCGCTGGCGGCGATCATCCGCGCCGGGCTGGAGGGACTGAAGGCGGACCTGCCCTCGCCGCCATTGGTCACCGGTGACCCGACGCTGATGAGCGAGGCGGAGCGGGCAAAGCTCGGTCTCGTGCGCCTGCCCGAAACCCTGCCGGCTGCGCTGGACGCGCTTGTGGCCGACAGCACCGTGACGGGATGGTTCGCGCCTGTCTTCATCGAAACCTTCGTCGGCCTCAAGCAACACGAAGCGGAGCGCCTTGCCGGTCTCGATCCGGCCTCCATCTGCGATCTTTACCGGACGCTCTATTGATGACTGGACAGACTGAAAAAGAACTGCCCGCTCAAAAAGATTGGCCCGACGCCGTCGAGGTTCTCAACGAGCGCGGCCATTCCGATATCGTGCTGTTGTGCGAGCATGCGTCCAACCACATGCCGGCCGAGTATCGGCAGCTCGGCCTCGATGCCCACCATCTGCAGCGCCACATCGCCTGGGATATCGGCGCCGCCGAAGTGACCCGTCTGCTGTCGTCAAAGCTCGATGCTCCGGCCTTCCTCAGCGGCTACTCCCGGCTGCTGATCGACCTCAACCGGCCGCTTCATAGCCAAGGCAGCATTCCGGTTCTGTCGGAAGACACCGACATTCCCGGCAATGTCGGCATCGATGCGACGGAGCGAACCCGGCGTGCCGAAATCATCTTTTCGCCGTTTCATGACCGGGTGGCCGCGTATCTCGACCGCCGGGCACAAGCAGGCCGGCAGACGCGGATCGTGACGATCCATTCGTTCACGCCGGTCTTCCTCGGTGTCAGCAGGCCCTGGCATGCCGGCGTGCTGCATGACCATGCAAGCGGTCTCGCCGAAGCGATCCTTTCGGGCCTGCGCACCGACGCGGCGCTCAATGTCGCGGCCAACGTGCCCTATGTGATCAGCCGCGACGCCGACTACGCCGTGCCCATCCATGGCGACGATCGCGGCATCCCCGCCGTCCTCGTCGAGATCCGACAGGATCTGCTGTCGACACGGTCCGGCATCGAGGAATGGGCGAACCGCCTGGCGGCGGCACTGCCCGCACTCGAGACGGAAACCGTGCCGTGAGCAATCTCACCCTGCGCGAACGCGACGCCGCGACCATCGCCCAGATCGGCAAGCTGCGTTTCTCGCCGCTCAGCGTCATCGGCGGCCGGGGCAACCGGCTGATCGAGGAAGGCGGCCGCTCCTTGCTCGACCTGTCGGGATCGGCTGGTCCGGCGGTGCTCGGCTACGGCCATCCGGCGATCGTCGAAGCGGTCGAGACGTCGATCCGCAACATGGCGGGCGCCAGCCTGTTGCTCTACCCAAACGAGCCCGCCGTATCGTTGGCCGAACGACTGCTGGCAATCACGCCCGGAGAAGGCGAACGGCGCGTCTGGTTCGGCCATTCCGGGTCCGACGCCAATGACTGCGCGGTGCGCGTGCTGCAGGCGGCCACCGGCCGTTCGCGCTTCATCTCGTTCATCGGTTCCTATCACGGCAACCTCTCGGGCTCGATGGGCATCAGCGGCCATACCGCCATGACCCACACACTGCCGCGGCCGGGCGTACTTCTGCTGCCCTACCCCGATCCGTACCGGCCGAACTTCGGCAGCGAGGACGTGCTTGCCCTGCTCGACTATCAGTTCGAGACCACATGCCCGCCGCATCAGGTCGCTGCCGTCTTCATCGAGCCGCTGATGTCGGATGGCGGATTGATCGTGCCGCCACCCGGCTTCCTCAAGGCGTTGCAGGAGCGTTGCCGCAGGCACGGCATCAAGATTGTCGTCGATGAGGTCAAGGTCGGGCTCGCCCGCAGCGGCCTGATGCACTGCTTCCAGCACGAAGGATTGACGCCGGACCTCGTCGTCTTCGGCAAGGGCATCGGCGGCGGCTTGCCGCTGTCGGCCGTGATCGGCCCGAAGGAAATCATGGACCATGCGCCGGCCTTCGCTCTGCAGACGACCGCCGGCAACCCGGTGGCGACATCGGCCGGCAATGCGGTGCTGAAGACCATCGAGACGGAAGGCCTGGTCGAGCGCTCGGCGCAGATCGGCACGCTGTTTTCCGATGCGCTGCGGGCACTCGGCGCCAAGCACGAGATCATCGGTGACGTGCGCGGGCGCGGCCTTGTCATCGGCGTCGACCTGGTCAAGGACCGCGCGACGCGCGAGCCCGTTGCAGCGACGACCACGGCCAAGATCATCTATCGTGGTTACGAACTGGGCGCGGCCTTCACCTATGTCGGGTTGAAGGCGAATGTGCTGGAGTTCATGCCGCCGCTGACGCTGACGCAAGACGAGGTAGCGGAGGGCGTCGCAATCGTCGACCAGGCGATCGCCGACGTGAATGCCGGCAAGGTCTCGGATACCGACGTCGCCTCCTTCATGATGTGGTGAACAAAAAGGCGTCGCCACGGGCTGTGACAGAAATTGTTTCGGCAGCCCTCGCTTCATTGCGCGACAGTTATTCCGCGATACGCACAACAAGCTTGCCGAAATTCCTGCCCTCGAGAAGGCCAAGAAAGGCCTGTGGCGCGTTCTCGATGCCGTCCACGATATCTTCCCTGTAGCGAACGCGGCCGGACGCTATCCAGTCGGCCATCTCACGATAGAAGGCCGGACGCTGGTCGACAAATTCACGCTGGATGAACCCCCTGATCGTCAAGCTGCGGTGCAGCACTTGCTGCATCAATGTCGGCAGCCGGTCGATGCCGGCATCCGCAATGACATTGTATTGCGCGATCAACCCGCAGACCGGCACACGCGCAAACTCGTTGAGCAGCGGAAACACAACATCCCAGACATGACCGCCGACATTCTCGAAATAGATATCGATGCCGTCAGGGCAGGCTGTCTTCAACTGCTCGGCAAAATCATCGGCACGGTGATCGACGACGGCGTCAAAGCCGAGTTCGTTTCGCACGAAGGCGCATTTGTTGGCGCCGCCGGCGATGCCGACGGCACGCGCGCCCTTGATGCGTGCGATCTGGCCAACGGCCGACCCGACCGCACCACTGGCAGCCGCCACGACAACCGTCTCGCCAGGCTTCGGCTGCCCGATGGTGAGCAGGCCGGCATAGGCCGTGAAGCCCGGCATGCCGAGCACGCCAAGCGCCGTCGTGACGGGTGCAGTCGCAGGATCGAGCTTGCGCAGCCCGACACCATCGGACAGTGCAAAACTCTGCCATCCCGAATGGGACAGGACGATGTCACCCTCGGCGAAGTCGGCGTGGCGGGACCTGACGACACGCGCAACGGTACCGCCTTCCATCACGCCGTCGACATCGACCGGCTTGGCATAGGATTTCGTGGCGTTCATGCGCCCGCGCATATAGGGATCGAGCGACAGATAAAGGATCTGCAGCAGCAATTCACCCTCCCCCGGCTGGACGACATCAACCGTCTCGATGCGGAAGTCGCCTGGCTTCGGCCGGCCTTGCGGCCGCGCCGCGAGCACGATGCGGGTGTTGGTCTGGGTCGACATTGGAGACCTCTCTGCGAAGGAAGTGCTACTCGAAAAACCGGTTGGGCGGACGCTTCAGGCCGAGATTCTCGCGTAGCGTCGATCCCTCATATTGCCGCCTGAATATCCCTCGACGCTGCAGTTCGGGCACGACCTTCTCGGCAAAATCATCGAGCCCGGCAGGCAGGTAGGGAAACATGATGTTGAACCCGTCGGAACCCTCGCCGACCAGCCATTCCTCCATCTCGTCGGCGATTGTTTCAGGCGTGCCGACAAAGGCAAGGCCGGAATAGCCGCCCAGCCTTTGCGCAAGCTGCCTGACCGTCAGGTTTTCCTGGCGCGCCAGTTCGATGACGCGTTCGCGGCCACTCTTCGAGGCATTGGTCTCGGGGATTTCCGGCAAGGGCGCGTCCGGGTCAAAACCGGACGCGTCATGTCCGATGGCGATCGACAGCGAGGCAATGCCGCTCTCGTAATAGACGAGGCTGTCGAGCTTCGCCCGTTTGACCTGCGCGTCCTCGACGCTGTCGCCGACGACGACAAAGGCACCCGGCAGAATCTTGATGTCGTCACGCGACCGGCCGAGTTTCTCCGCACGGCTTTTGACGTCGGCAAAGAAACGCTGTCCCGAGGCGAGATCGGCATGCGCGGCGAAAATGACTTCCGCCGTCTCCGCCGCCAGCTGGCGTCCTGCCTCCGAGGCGCCGGCCTGGACGATGACCGGCCAGCCCTGCACCGGCCGCGCGATGTTGAGCGGGCGGCGCACCGAGAGATGCTCACCCTTGTGGTCGAGCACATGCAGTCTGGCCGGGTCAAAATAGAGTCCGCTTTCGGCGTCGCGGATGAAGGCATCGTCGGCAAAGCTGTCCCACAAGCCGGTGACGACATCGTAGAATTCTCGCGCCCGCCGGTAGCGCTCGTCATGCTCGACATGCTCGTCGAGGCCGAAGTTGAGCGCCGCATCCGGATTGGACGTTGTGACGATGTTCCAGCCGGCGCGGCCGCCGCTGATATGGTCGAGCGAGGCGAAGCGGCGGGCAACATGATAGGGCGCATCGAACGTCGTCGATGCGGTGGCGACCAGCCCGATATGGTCGGTGACGGCGGCAAGCGCCGACAGCAGCGTGAACGGCTCGAACGAGGTGACCGTATGGCTGCGCCGCAGCGCCTCAATCGGCATGTTGAGAACGGCCAGATGGTCGGCCATGAAGAAGGCGTCGAACTTCGCCGCCTCCAGGGTCTGGGCGAAGCGCTTCAGATGCGCGAAGTTGAAATTGGCATCGGGATAAGCGCCCGGGTAGCGCCAGGCGCCGGTGTGCAGGCTGACGGGACGCATGAAGGCGCCGAGACGCAATTGTTTCCGTGTCATGAAAGTCGTTCCGACCGATCGATACAGTCGAGCACCAGCGCTCGAATCCTGACCTCAGGATCGGACGGTCTGCCCAACTCGGGAAGGTATTCTGTTCCGCCACGCCTGGCTTTTGCAGCATTTCAGTTTTGCGCCCGAGCCCCGGGAAAAAAATGGCCGGGCTCGAATGCGGCCCGGCCAAAAAGAAGGTCAAAACCTTCAGAGGGGAACACCGTCCAGCGGAATGGGAGGAAACCGCCGAACGATTTTACCTGTTTGAGCTTATTTCGAAGCCTTGGCGACGAATGACATTCCAAAAAATACACAAAACGGCAAAAATTCGTGCGCCGTTTTGTTGAATCCTTACGAGCCCACGACTCCAGTCTCGAGAAGATCGGCATAGTGGCGGCGTGCCACGTCGGGATGGGAACGCAGCCGGCTTTTGAGCACGTTGGTGCCGACATCGCGGAACAATGGGTTGTCGGGATCGCTTGCCGGTCCGCGTGCCTGCGCCGCCAGCTCCTCGGAAAGGCCGAGAAGCGGGATGGTCGCATCGAGCCGCGCGCTGAAGAAGAAGGGAACGGAAATCCGCTCGACGCCGGCAGGCGGCGTCACGACGCGGTGCACGGTGGCGCGGAGATAGCCGTTCGATGCCAGTTCGAGCAGCTCGCCGATGTTGACGACCAGCGTTCCAGGCAGCGGATCCACATTCACCCAGCTTCCGTCATATTCGACCTGCAGCCCCTTGTTGTCGTCCTGCAGCAGCAGGGTCAGGAAACCGCCATCCTTGTGCGCGCCGACGCCCTGGTCGCCTTCGGTCGCGTCACGGCCGGGATAACGCACGATCTTCATGCGATGGTTGGGCGAGTCGCGGTAGATCGCGTCGAAGGCATCCTCGGGTTGATCGAGCGACAGCGCGAAGGCCTTCAGCAGCCGGATCGCCACCGCTGTCGCCTTGGTCTGCCATGCCAGCAGCGCCGGCTTGAGTTCAGGCAGCGCAGACGGCCACTGGTTCGGCCCTTGCAGCCGCGTCCACGGTGCAATTCCAGGCCCCTGCGCTATGGACTGGCGCTCGACGCCGATGTCGAGTTGCTCACGCCAGTCGGCCGCGCCCTTGGTCAGTTCGCCACCGGCGCGGGTGTAGCCGCGAAACTGCTGGGATTTGACCATTTCGATCGCCAGCTTGTCGGCCTGCGGCAGCCCGAAGAACCGGCGCGAGGCATCGAGCACGTCGTCGATCTCCGAGGCGGAAATTCCGTGGCCGCTGAGGTAGAAGAAGCCGACGTCCCGGGCCGCAGTGCGCAGGTCCAGGAGAAAGGTACGATATTCGGACGCACCTTGTTCGAGACGGCTCAGATCGAGCACCGGCACAATTCTGGGCATGGTCAGGTTCCTTCTTTTCCTGCCTTGCCCAAGAGAAAGTAGAAGCGATCACCGGCAAGAGCTTCGAGCATGAATGGCGTCTCCAAAGTGACACGCAAGGCGTGCCGATCAAAGCAACAGACAGTCCAATCTGGGTCGAATGGAAGAACGTCAGCGCTGCACATTATGGCCTGTCGGCAAATAATGTTCCCAACGGGCAACTTACCGGCAATGCATCTCGTGGGCCGCCTTTCGAGCGCGGGGGGCGCTAGCGGAACAGATATTTCGATACTTCCGGGTTGCCGCGGCGCCACATCACGTTGTCCAGGAAGTAGTGGTGCACGTTGATGAATATCCACGCTATGAAGAGGAAAAGCGACGAGCCGAGCACCTGTTTGTCGTAAGGAACCAAAGCCGTCAGCGCCATCGGCACGAGCCAGAAGCCAAGAGCGCCGAGAATTGTGCCGGCGATGATGAATGTCAGCACCCGCAGCCTGTATAGCGGTCCGAGAATGGACAGAACCTTGAATTCCGGATCCTTGACGGCGTCCGCACGGTCGCGCTCGACATTGGTCTGATAACGCCAGACCACCGCCAGATACTGCAGCGAATGAAGCGCCGGCACCACGAGCAGCCAGAGCGGATTTAACGCTGCGAAGAGAATCCAGGCATAAAGCGACACGACGTAGGCGACGACGCCGTTATACGGCAGCGAGCCACCATGCTTGCGCCAGCGATTGACAAACATCACGACGGTGGCTGCCGAGGAGGCAGCGGCGACGGCGAGCGCGATGTTGAGGAGCCATGGCGGGACAGCGAATGTGTAGTAGTCCAGGCCCCAGTATTGCCTTTCGGCAATCACCACGTTTGCCTGAAGCCATGCGAACAGCCACACGGCATAGCCGTTGAACAGCAACACTTTCTTGTCTTGATCGCTGAAGAACCTGCGCTTCAACACGGCGTCCACCATCAGCATGCCGTAGCCTTGCTTGACGTAGTGCCAGCCTACAAAGAAAAACATCGCATTGGTTGCATATCCCAGCAGCCGAGCGTTCCCGGATACCGAGCCATAGGCAAAGAATGCGCCCATGGCCAGCGGGACGACAATGCCCGCGAAAATGTAGCGGACCTGGAGGTTCCTGTCGTATCCGTCTGCGCGCACCTTGCGCGCAAAATTGCGATAGAAAATCTGGTAGGAATGGGCGAAGTGCGGCTGGTTTATGAGATGGGACAGCAAAAACGCCGTCAACGCCACCAGACCTTCGTATTTGAGAGGCACAAGATACAGGGCTGGCAGGATGAAGAACGCGCTGCCGCCAAGCATGAAAAAGTCGATGAATGGACCAAAGAGATATTTCTGCGGAGGTGCAGCGACTGAAACCGGGGCATCTGCCGAAAGGTGAAGTGCCATGCTGCCTTCTCCCTGTGGTCGGTTATTTAGCCATCGACGCTCTACCTGGGCAAGGTCCTTACACAGCTACTGGCGATAGAATGGGATGTCGATTGGCGTTGAGCGCAGCCAAGGTTTCGCTATGCGTCCGGCAACGGCCCATATAATCGGTTAGCCAGTATCGAAGCATATTCGTCAATCCCGCAATGCCAAGCCAGGTTGGCGGCAGTCAATCTTCTGATGGGGATCATGCCGACGCAGGAATTTGCGCAGAGGCAACTCGAACCGAATGTACATCCGCCAAGCAAAAAGAACTGACGTAGCTGTGCCGATCACGATGATAAGGTCCGGAGAAATCGGAAAAGCCGTCCACACCATCAAAAGCAGCGTTATCGGCAGAGTGTGGATCAGATACAGCATATAGGAGGCATCACCGAGAACCGTCCAGACGCTCGGCTGCGCGTCGATCTGCATCGTGCCGAAGACGATCATCGCCGCCGGGAGACCATAGACCAGCACACGCTGGAAGCCGTTATCGCCCGCGAGGAACTCCATCGTGCCCCCTTGCGGCGCTAAACCAATGAACCCGACAGCGATCATCGCCGCAGCGCCGACCGGCAGGCACCACACCGCCGATTTCCACCTAGGTGCATAGGCGAGAACGACGCCAAAGCCGAACTCGATGATCAGCGGGTTGCCAAGGAACTGCAGCACTGGACCCGCCGAGCGAAATATCATTGCGAGGCCGAAGATACCAACGAGTCCCGACAGCAGTCGCCGGTCGATGAGAACGATGGTGGCGGCGGCGTAGAACAGCATTTCGAAGCACAGTGTCCAGGCGGCTGGCAGTGCGGGCGCGGTCATTTGATCGGTAGCCGGCCACAGCAGGAGCGTCGCCAGCGCGTCCCGCCAGCCGAAGCCGGTTTTGTAGGCGACGATCGCATACGGGATGCTGATCAGTAGGTAGAGCGGAACAATGCGCCGGAACCGTCTCCAAGCGAAAGATCGCCAAGTCAGACCAGGTGCCGTCTTAGCAATAATCACCCCCGATATGACAAAGAAGATGTCTACGCCTGCGTAGCCGACCACCTGAAAATCATGAGGCAACAGACCATTAGATCCAGTGGCCTTAACGGCAGTCTGGGCTGCATGGACATATACGACCATCAGCGCGGCAACGAAACGAAGTATTTGCAAAGACCAGATCAAGGACGCCAAGCCTATATCCGTTTGAAACCGTTGGCAGTCGATCGCAAAGGCGCCATGCCATCTATGGACACCCCCGGAATATTCTGGTCGCGGCCCGCCTGCCGAAGGTCAGTTAAGCTGATCCAGGATCCCAGAGCTGCTCGCCAGCACCACACTTTTGTAGATCACGAACGTTACCGTACAGATCGCCGCGACCGAGATTGGCACGCCGAACGGCACAACGCCTTTCCGGTCGAAATGCTGAACATAGAGGCGGAAGGCGCCTGCGGGCAGCAGGAACGGATTTTTCATGGCCGCTGCAGTGACAAGGGCGAAAACCAGCAGCAGCACGGAAAACACGACGAGGTCGTTGCCGCCGGTCAGGAAAGGGACGACCGCCATCAGCTTGACGTCGCCGGCGCCGATCTTGCGCAAGATCCAGAACGGGAACAACGCAAGAAACAGCACGAGGCCGGCAACCGCGCTCAAGCCCAGGTCCCACCAGGACCCGGATCTGAGCAGCAGCAACAACAGCGATCCCATGCCCAGGCACAGCAGCAGCAGCACATCGCGATTGGCAATCTTCTGCGTCGTGAAGTCGAGCCATGCGATCCTGGCAAGCAGAGGGATGGCGAGAGCCTTCAGCAGCAGCGCTTCGACAATCAGCATGCTAGCGCTCGATGTTCTGCACGCTCGACGACAGAAGCTTCAGATTGTTGGCTACTGTCGGATCGTTGGGCGCCAGTTCATAAGCCTTGAGGAAATTCGAGCGGGCGTCCTGCAGCTTGCCACGCAGCAAATAGGAATAGCCGACATTGTTGTAATATTCGGGCGAGGCGCCAACCAGCTTGAAGGCCCTGGCATAGGCGCGGTCGGACAGGTCGAAGCGGTGAATCCGGTCGGTGCAAGCGGCCAGTCCCATCCAGGCGCCACCATCATTGGGCGCCAGTTGCGTCGCCTTGAAGAACAGCGCGCCGGCATTGCCGTAATTCTCGGCACGGAACTGGTTCTTGGCTTCGGCAACGGCCTGGTCCGAGGCATAATATTCGACATCGCTGACCGTCTTCAGCCCGTCGAAAGCATCGCCAAAAGACGTCACATCGCCTTTTGACGGCTCGTTGGTGCGAACGACACCATCGGTGGGGTCCGCCGTCTGGCAGCCGGTAAGCACTGCCAACAACAGACAGGCCGCCGCCGCGATAGCCCTCTTCATACAGATTCCCCCAAGGGTCTCAGACCTCATATTAGAATCAGATCATACACGCAACTAGAAGAAAATGCCCTTCATTCGGATAATGACAGGCAGCATGATCACCATCATCACCACCGGGAAGATGCATAAGCCCAACGGAATCATCATCTTCACCGGCAGAGAGTTCGCGCGCTCCTCGGCGTGAAGTATTCTCTGTCCGCGCATCTCTTCGCTGTAAACACGCAAAGCGTCGGTCAGGCTGGTACCGAGCTCTTCCGACTGCCGAAACAGCACGGCCAAAGCCCGCGCTTCGTCGAGACCGATTCGGTCGGCGAGGTCGCGCAACGCCTCGCGCAACGGCTTGCCGGCACGCAACTGCAGATTCATGATCGCGAGCTGGATACCGAGCCATTTATGCGTGCCGGCCAGTTCGCTGCTGACACGCTCCACCGCTGCCTCCAGGCTCATGCCCGCGTCCGCGCAGGTGATCATCATATCCATGAAATCGGGAAAGGCGCGGCGATAGATCTCCTTCTGCGCATTCTCGAAGCGATCGAGCAGGATGGCGGGAACCACGATGCACGCGAGCCCGAACAGAGCGGAGCCGGCAAAACCCACGAAACCGGGCAATTGAGGTGGGAGCACTCGCGACAAGAGCGCATAGGCAGCCAGAAAGCCTACACAGACAGCACCAAGCCGCGACAAGGTGTAAATGAGCGGAGCGCTGGCCTGATAGTAGCCAGCTCGAAACAGCTTCGCCTCAAGCGCATTCGGTTCGTCCCGCTCCTTCTCCATCGACCTGAAATAGGCGTCGACCGGGCGTTGCGCGGCAATCTTTGCAAGCAGTTCCTGTCCAGCGAGCGAACGGCGATCGGCAATCCCTTCGGCCATCAGGCTCTGCGCGACCAGCGTCCGCGTCTGCAACGCCGGCAAGAAGACAAGCGCGCCGAACAGGAACAACGCAACCGCCGCCACAAAGACGGCAACAGAGATCAAAACGCTCAGATCCTGGATGTTCGAAAACAAGTTCTTGCTTCGCTCCCGTCAGAAATCGAAATTGACCATACGGTACATGATAAAGTCGCCCAATAGCGCCCACAGCCCGAAAATCGTGAACACTGGCAAGATAATCGGACTGCCCCAGACGGAGCCGTAATAGGACGGGGCAAGCACCAGAAGGATCAGGAACATAACCACCGGAAACAGAGAGATGATCCACGCGGACACACGACCCTCGCCCGAAAGCGCGCGGATCTTCATCCTGAGTTTCTGCCTCTCGCGCAGCACCACGGAGAGATTGGCCAGGATCCCGGTAAGATTGCCGCCCGTCTTGGACTGGATCGACAGCGACACCGACAACAGATGAAGGCCCTCGAAGCCGACACGCTGCGAAAGCTTTCGCACGGCCTGCTCTATGCTCAGACCAAAGGTGATTTCATCGGAGACAATGCCGAACTCGGTGCCGAGCGGATCCGGCATCTCCCGCGCTACCAGCCCGACCGCCACCGAAGCCGGATGTCCGGCTCGCAGAGAACGGACGATCATGTCGAGCGCATCCGGGAGCTGTCTTGCAAATTTCAGAATTCGTTTGTTGCGGGCGCGGCGGAGAACCAAAAGCGGCAGGCCGAATCCGACTACCAGAAAAACGATGAGCGACGCCAAGGCAGAGAAGTGCAACAAGATCGACATCAGCAACGCAAGCGCCAGTCCAGCGCTGAGAAACGTCGCAGCGAAAAATATCGGGTTTCCAGTAATACCGGACTGGGTATAGAGCCTGTTCAGCCAGATCATGCCAAATAGAAAATCACCCGACTCCGTCAGTCCACGTTCGCGCAGCAACCCTTGCAGGGTCTGTTCAGCTGGCGCTTCGTCAGCCAGCCGCCTCAGCCGATGGTTGATCACGCCCATCCGCGACCGGCGACCGGCAAACGAAAGATATAGTGCCTCTCCGGCGAGAATGACCGAGGCCGCCGCGAGCATGTAGATGAAGTACAGCAGAGCTTGACCCGTCGGCATCAGAGGGCAACCTGCGGATTGAAGGCATCCTTGGCGAAATGATGCCCGAGCGTCGCTGCCTCCGGAGCGAAGCGCGGACGGACACCGGTTGCGCGAAAATCTCCGACGACTTTGCCTTCGGCCGTGACCTCTCGGCGCACGAAATGATAGATTTCCTGAAGCTGGACGACATTGCCCTCCATGCCCGTCAGTTCCGATATGGAGGTCACACGCCGGCCTCCGTCCGAAAGACGCTGTGTCTGGACGATGATGTCGATGGCGGATGCGATCTGCGCCCGGATTGAATCATGCGTCATCGGCATGCCCGCCATGCCGACCATCTGTTCGAGCCGCGAGATCGCATCGCGCGGCGTGTTGGCGTGGATGGTGGTCATCGAGCCTTCATGGCCCGTGTTCATCGCTTGCAGCATGTCGAAGGCTTCCTCGCCGCGCACCTCGCCGACGATGATGCGGTCCGGCCGCATGCGCAAGGCGTTCTTCAGCAATTCACGCTGGCGCACCTCGCCCTTTCCCTCGACATTGGGCGGACGCGTTTCCAGCCGCCCGACATGTGGCTGCTGCAATTGCAGTTCCGCCGCATCCTCGATGGTGATCAGACGCTCCTTGGAGGGTATGTAGCTCGACAAAGCATTGAGCAAGGTGGTCTTGCCGCTGCCGGTGCCGCCCGAAACAAGGATGGACTTGCGCGCCTGCACGGCGATCCGAAGCAATTCGATCATGGGCGGACGGATCGAATTGAATGCCATCAAACGCTCGAGCGAATAGGGATTCTTCGAGAATTTGCGGATCGACACCAGGGGGCCGTCGACCGAGACAGGCCGCACCGCGATGTTGACGCGCGAACCGTCTTCCAACCGCGCGTCGACCATCGGCGACGATTCATCGACACGCCTGCCAATCGCCGAAACGATCTTGTTGATGACGCGCAGCAGATGCGCCTCATCCCGAAACCGGATCGGCGTTTCTTCGACGATACCACGCCGCTCTATGAAAACGCGCTTGTGGGTGTTGATCAGGATATCCGTAATGGAATCGTCCTTGAGCAGCGGCTCGATCGGACCGAGACCCAGCATCTCGTCAGCCGTGTCGCTGGTCAGCAGATCGAGTTCGCGGGCATTCAGCGGCACCGCACGAGCGCGAACGAACTCGCGCACGATCGGCCGGATCTCAACCAGGATCTCATCCTTGGAGGCAATTTCAAGAGCGGTCAGATTGAAGCGATCGATAAGGTGGCGATGAAGCTCGACCTTGAGCGTCAGGAAATCGTCACCATAGGATTCGATTTCGGCTACCGGAGATAGTACTGGGACAACAGCCAGCGCCGCGGTCGGCTCGGCTCTTGCCTCGACCTTCGGATCGCCTGGCCCCTTGATGAACCGCCCCAGCATAATCGCTTATACTCCCCTTGGATGCGTATTAGCGGAAACTAAACGTTAACCAACGGCGGCACAAGCGTCTGAACGCCCTACGCACAGCCAATACTTTCGACATAGTTAAGAGCAAGAGCCCGCAATCCATTGTTTATTTAATGCGGGCTGGCGCCCGCAATTTTCCCAATTGCTCACGGTTTCGGGCTCATCCGTTTTTTGGCGCGAAAACCGGGGCAATGCCCGCTTAAGCCCTTAGATATAAAGGAATATGCGTTATAGCTAATGCTTCCCTAATTCCGCCACATCAGCGGCTGAATTGTGAACGAATGGTTAAGGGCGATTGAAAAATCAAAAGAATCAATCCCTTGGGAACAATCGAATTTGTAATCTTCTTGCCGAATCAGGTACATGAAAGTTAAGGAACTCTTAATCTCGTTTGACTCTGCGTTTTCTCGGGACCTAGGATCGAGATGACGGGGGATGCTTGGGTATGGATTTCATCCTTTGCTCTGTCTCGTCGGGTTCAAACCTCCAAAGGGAGAAATTGACATGAAGAAGCTCATGACGATGACCCGGCAGTTCCGCGACGATGAAAACGGCGCTGCCATGGTCGAATACTCAATCCTGATCGGCATCATTGCCGCGGCTTCCATCGTGGCCGTGATCGCCATTGGCGGCTGGGTCGGGAGCCAGTTCACTGGCCTTTGCGCCAAGCTGAGCGGCAAGGGTCTCAACGCTGCTGGCACCGGCACCGGCACCTGCTGATCGGGAGAGATAGCCATGAAGCGGCTTATCGACTTAGCCAGGCAGTTCCACAACGATGAGAACGGCGCTGCCATGGTCGAATACTCGATCTTGATCGGCATCATCGCAGCAGCTTCTATCGTTGCGGTTATTGCCATCGGCGGATGGGTTGGTAGCCAGTTTACCGGCCTTTGCGCGAAGCTTAGCGGCAATGGTGTTGCCGGGAGCACTTGCTAGAGATTTATGGGCCGGAATCGAACGATTCCGGCCCAGAATTTTGCGATATGAAGGGGCTGACATTCGCCCGGTGGGCGATGGTGGGGTGGGAAGATGCGTGTCAATACACTTATCATGATCGTTCTCGCCGGCGTGTTCGGCGTGCTGGCGGTGGTGCTCGCCAACATCTGGCTGGCCAGCCAGCGCAATGCCATGGCGCGGACGGATGACGTCCCGCGCGATACGGTCGTGGTGGCAGCGGTGGCGTTGAAGTTCGGCGACACGCTGTCCGCCGACAAACTGCGTGAGGTCGCATGGCCGGCCGGCGCGGTTCCGGACGGCGCTTTCAAGACGACGGAAGAGCTCTTGACGAAAGACCTTCCGGCGGGCGGAGGCAGCAAGCAGGCGCTGCAGGCGATCGGCGTCAACGAACCTGTGCTCGCCACCAAGATCACCGGCCCCGGCCAGCGCGCCACGCTTTCGGCGGTGCTCGGCGAAGGCATGAAGGCAGTATCCATCCGGGTCAACGACGTGCTCGGCGTCGCCGGCTTCGTCTTCCCGGGCGACCGGGTCGATGTCCTGCTGACGCGAACCGAGCGCGGCGACGGCGACGACAAGAGTTTCGTCGACGTGCTGCTGCAGAGCATGAAGGTGCTTGCCGTCGACCAGGTTGCCGATGTGAGCAAGGATAGCCCGACCGTCGTCAAATCGGTGACGCTCGAGGCCAGCACCAAGGATGCGCAGAAGCTGACCCTGGCAGCCGGCGCCGGCCAATTGTCGCTGGCGCTTCGCCAGGCCGCGGCCAGCAAGGGCGAGACGACCGAACGTGTGACACTTTCCGACCTGACCGGCGAAACGCCGGCAGACGTCGCCGCCAGGCAGGCGGAACTTGATAGGAAGGCAGCCGCGGAAGCCGAGGCTGCGGCCGAGCGCAAGCGCGCAGACGACAAGATCGCCGGCCTCGCCCAGGCCGTGGAGCGAGTGGGAAGCAAGCTCGACGATCTAAGCAAGGTTAAGCCGGCTCCGGCCGTGGTGTCTGCACCCGAAGTCCGGGAAGTCGTCAAGGAAGTGGTCAAATACGTGACCCCCGAGCCGCCGGCACGGGCGACCGTCGGCGTTTTTCGGGGTGTAAAACTCGAGACATATGACGTGCCGCGACAACCATGATAAGGTGCGGCTAATAAAACGGGGCTGCCACCGGCAGCGATTGGGGAGACGGGGATGCAGGGGTCTTGGTTGAGGATGGCGGCGGCCGCCGCGTTGCCTTGTCTGGCAGCGCTGTTGCTGTCGAGCCTGGCGGCCGATGCGGCCGACCGCTTCATCGATGTATCGACCCCCAGCGTTCATCGTATCTTCCTGCCGATGTCGCAGTCGGTTACCGTCCAGGTGAGTGCCAATCTGGGTGACATCGTCGTCGGCGACGAGAAGATCGCCGATGCCCAGCCGATGACCGACCGGACGCTTTATGTCATCGGCAAGGGCGCCGGCACCACCACGGTCAATCTGTTCTCGCCTGAGAAGCGCTCGCTCGGCGCCCTCCAGATCGAGGTCGGCGTCGATGTCAGCGACATGGCGCAGGCGATCCGGCAGGTGGCGCCAAAATCGCGCATCGAAGTGGGCTCGGTCAATGGCAGGGTCAGGCTCGGCGGTCATGTCAAGGACGGCGCCACGCTGGCGGCAATCATGGAAGTTGCGCAGCAATATGGTCCCGACGCCATCATCAACTCCGTTGTCGTCGACGACAGCCAGCAGGTCAATCTGGAGGTGCGCGTGCTGGAAGCCAAGCGCAACGCCGGCCGAGATCTCGGCGTGTCGATCCGGAGCACCAACAGCAGGGGCACGACCCGGGCCGGAAGCGGCATTGCCACTGTCGACGCGGACGGAGCGGTGCTCGGCGCCGGTGACCTCGTCAGCGGCATTCTGTCAAACTCCAACCCGTTCGCGGCGCTGATCACCCGCGTCATCGACAGCAACATCAAAGTCGACTTGATCATCGAAGCACTCGAGGCCAAGGGCGTCGTGCGCACACTGGCCGAGCCCAATCTGACCACGCTTTCCGGTGAGCCGGCCAGCTTCAACGCTGGCGGCCAGGTACCGATCCGCAGCGTCAACAAGGATGGCGAGGTCCAGATCGAGTACAAGCAATTCGGCGTCAATCTTCAGTTCACGCCTATCGTACTTGACGACGGCAAGATCCATATGAGCCTTGCGCCGGAGGTCAGCGACCTGACCGGCTTCACCACGGCCGGCGATCCGATCTTCACCAACCGCAAGCTGGAAACCGTTGTCGAACTGCGCGACGGCCAGAGCTTCGCGGTCGGCGGGCTGCTGTCCAGCAAGACCACCAAGCTGCAGAACCAGGTGCCATGGCTCGGCCAGGTACCAATTATCGGGACGCTGTTCCGCAATTCGAGCAACCAGAAAGAAGAGACCGAACTGGTGGTCATCGTCACGCCGCACATCGTGCGGCCGGTGAAGCCTGGCGAACAACTGGCGACGCCGTTCGACAAGACGAGGCCGGCCAACGATCCGGAATTCTTCGTGCTTGGTCAGCTCGAAGTGAACAAAGACATGATCCGAAAGTATGAAACGGGCGACGGCGTCACCGGCCCCTATGGCCACATGCTCGACTTCAAATCGAAGGACAAGATGCTCTATGTCAAGAAATAGCGCCTTGATCCTCATTCTGTGCGCCGGTGCGCTGTCGGGCTGCGCCGCGGACTATCTGAACCATTACGATTCGGTGACCCTGGCCGCCGGCGAGACGCAGAAATTCAATTCGATGCTGCAGACGGTCGACCCGCTCAATCCGGCGTCCCGGAATACACATATCGAAGGCGACGGCGCGCGTGCTGCCGCTGTTGCCCACAGCTACAAATTTCCACCGCCACCGCCGCCACCGCCGGCGATCACGGTCAATGTCGGCGGGTCTGGTGTGACGACGTCGCAGTGAGCTGAACGGAAGGATGCGGAGGGCGCCGGGCATGCGAGGGGCCCTGGCGCAGGAAAGCAGAGAGTAGGGTCATGTTGGGGACCATTCGAGCCTTCTGGAACGATCAACGCGGCGTAGCGATGATCCTGGTGGCCATCATGCTGCCCGTGCTTATCGGCTTTTCGCTGCTGGCCATCGATATGAGCCGAGTCAATGGGCTCCATAACGATCTGCAGAAGGGTGTTGACGCGATGGCGCTTGCTGCCGCGGCGGAACTCGACGGCAATGTGGATGCGATCACCCGGGCCAACCGGGCCGTCACCACACTCGTGGCCAACAGTACGCTGTTTTCGACATCAGGTGATCACCCAATCGTCTTGGCTGACGTAACGGTCACCTATCTGACCGGGATTCCGGCGAGCGATGACATCACGCTGACTGCCGCAGGTGTCGACTCAAATGCCCAGAACTGGGCCAGCACCGATCCCAAGGTTGTCAGGTTTGCCGAAGTGACCGTGAACGCGTCAGGCGCGACGGACGGCGCGGGCGCCTTCGCGACGATTTTTCCAGCCAGCCTCGTCGGCAGCACGGAAAAGATGGACATTCGGCCACAAGCGGTGGCGGGATTCACCAACGCGTTGTGTCAGTTCACGCCGATGTTCATCTGCAATCCGTATACGAGTCTGGGCGCATTGCAGACTGCGCTGTCAGGAACCAAAAAGCCAATGATCTGGCTCAAGGAGCAGCAGGGCGGCAACACCGCGCAATACGGTCCAGGCAACTATGGTTTCCTGGCAACTCCGGAGGGCGACAAGTCGACGCAAGCACTGACGGAAATGTTTGCCGTGACCAGTCCCGCGGCCTGCTTTAGCCAGAATGGTGTCACGACCCGCCCGGGCAACATTCCTCCGGTAAACGACGGAATCAACACGCGTTTCGACCTCTATCCAAATGGCAATAGCGGCAAGCTGGATCCTGCGGATGCTCCGCCAGCCCCGAATGTCCGGAAAGGCATGGTCGCTTCGCCTGGCAAGAACTGCAGCTACAGCGCGCCTAGCAACGGACAGACCAACAATTACAAGGCATTGCCCAGGGACAATTGCTTTTACTCGGGTGGCTGCACACAGGCAGGTGTGCTTGGCGATGGTACGTGGGACTTCACGGGTTATTGGACAGTCAATCACGGCAATGCCAGCACTTCCGGCGTGCTGACGGCATGCGGCGCGAGCCCCAGCCGATACTGCGTCTACAAGTATGAGATCGATAATCCTTCTTTGAAGAGCGGACAGGAGAAGACACCGCCGCAGTGCAACACAACCACGCAAACCGCCGACCGCAGGCTTCTCTACGTAGCGATCATCGACTGCGTGGCCAACACTGTCCAAGGCGGCAGCCAGGCATTGCCGGTGCAGGCCTTCGCGAGTGTTTTCGTGACCGAGCCGGCAGGCGGATCGCCCAATGCCGACATTTATGGCGAGATGCAAGATATCAGCACTGTCGCTGGCCAAAACACGCTGAAAAAGTTGCAGCGCAACGAAGCGCAATTGTACCGGTAGCGCCATGTTCATCAAATTGAGGCAGTTCCTCCTGCGGTTCCACCATGACGAACAAGGCGCTGCCTTGGTCGAGATAGCGATCGTCACGCCACTCGTGTTGCTGCTGTCCGCGGGTGTCTTCGAGTTCTCGAACATCTTCAACACGCGTCTGCTTCTCGAAGCTGGCGTCGAGGATGCCTCTCGCTATATGGCGCGCTGCAGCAGTGACTGGGATACTTGTTCAGCGTTGGCAACAAACCTCGCAGTGAACGGGGCCGTCACGAACGGTAGCCAGAGGGTTACCGGGTGGACCGTGGATCAAGTCCACATCACCAAGGCACAATCGATCCAGGCGATCGATACCGCGACCGGTACCCAGCTCTATCTCAGCAGCACCGGCACTGTCATTGTCGTGCAGGTCAGCACCGACTATCCGTATCCTACTCTGGGCCTCTGGTCTTATCTTGGCTTTGCTAACCTCACCCTCACTGTGTTCCATCAGGAGCGTGTCTTGGGATGGTGATCTCGCACGGCACGTTCTGGAGAAACCAATCCGGCGCGACAATGGTGGAGGCGGCCATTGCGATGCCCGTGCTGCTGACTTTGCTGCTTGGTTTCGTCGACTTTGGCTATGCCTTCTACCAATGGAATGCTGGTAACAAAGCGGTGCAGGCTGGCGCCAGGCTGGCTCAGATTTCCGCTCCGATCGCCGGCGGACTTCTGCTCGAGGCAAAAACCCCCAGCGACTCACTGGATGTGGGAAAGGCGGTTCCGGCCAACATTTACAGCTATATCTGTACGGCCGATGCCGCCGGAGCTGTATCTTGCACCTGTGGAACAGGCGCCACATGCCAAAACCTCACTGTGAACCAGGCCGCTTTCGACTTCATCTTTAGCGGCAGCAGCAGCCGACCGGGAATGCTGACATTCCTGCCGACCCTTCTGAAATCCGAGGTCCAGATTCAGTATCAGGCGTCCGGCCTCGGCTACTGGACGCGCCCCAATGGGCCGGTACCAACGATCACCGTCAGCATTGAAAAACATCCCTTCCAGTTCTTCTTTCTGGCCGGTTTTCTCGGTTTCGGAACCATCACAATGCCCTCCATGCTGAGCACGGTCACGGGCGAAGACATGAAGAGCACCTTTCCATGAACGCCATCAACACCAAGGTTACGCCGACCAAGCGCAAGCAGGTGGCGCTGTTCTCGTCGGATCCGCAGTTCAAGCGCGATGTGGCGACACGGCTCGATGCGCTGGCGATCTATGATGTCCGGATTTCCGAGACGGGTGACTTCCTCAAAGGGCCGCCTGCGGATACGCGCCCGGGCATCGTCATCCTCGATCTCGGCAATGGCGAATTGCTCGGCAGGCCGGGCATCGTCGAGGCGCGCGCGCTGTGGGCGAGCGTGCCGCTTATCGCTGTTTCCGACGAGCTGACCTCAGAACAGACGCGCGTGCTGGTGCGCATGAACGCCTCGGACTGGCTGCACAAGCCGCTCGACGGCAAGGAGCTGCTCAACGCGGTGACCTTCCACGACACCGGCAACCAGGGAACGAAAAGCCGGATCATCACCTTCATCGGCGCCAGTGGCGGCGCGGGTGCGACGACGCTGGCGCTGTCGGCGGCCGAATTCCTGGCTTCGAAATCGGCTGAGCGCGCGGCTTCCACCTGTCTGGTCGATCTCGATTTCCAGAGCGCCAATTGCGGCGCCTATCTCAATTTGTTCAACCAGTTCGATCTTGCCGGCATCATCGGCCAGCCGGAACGGCTCGATGTCGAACTGATGGATGTGATCAAGCTGTCGCGTCCGTCCGGCCTCACCCTCTACGCGTTCGAGCGGCCGCAATTGCCGTTCGAGCCGCATGGCAGCGATTTCGTCTTCCGGCTTCTGGACCTCGTCGCCTACCGCTTCGACGACATCGTCATCGACCTGCCCAATCTGGAAACGCCCTGGCACAATTCCGTGCTGTCGACGAGCGACGAGATCTTCATCGTCTTCGAACTCAATGTCGCTTCGCTGCGGCAAGGCAAGCGGCTCTACAAGAAGATCCGCGAGCTGCGCGGCAATGCGGTCAACATCACGCTGGTCGCCAACAAGCACAAGCGCAAATGGTTCGGGAACCATTTTTCGCGCAGCGAGCTCGAAAAGATATTCAAGGCGCCGCACATCAAGTCGGTCGCACTGGACAACGCCCTTCTGAGCGATGCGCTGAACAGGGCCATCCCGCCTTCCGAAGTGGATGGACGGGCGCGCTTCAACAAGGATCTGAAGCGGATGTTCAAAGAGCGGCTCGATGACGCTGCCCGATAGATATCGGATCGCGAGATACCGGATCGCGGGGCGGCTGGCCGGCGCTTGCGTGCTCGGCGTGGCGCTGGCACTGAGCGTCCAGGACTTCGCCGATGCGCGATCGGCACTCGCGGATCGGCCGCCGTTGCCGGCAATGGGGCCTAGCCTGCGCAAGGCCGTTGCCTTCGCAACCGCCGAGCAACCAGGAACGATCATCATCCGCAAGGACGAGAAGGCGCTTTACCTGGTGACCCGCCAGGGCCAGGCCCTGCGCTACCAGATCAGCGTCGGGCGCGACGGGTTTGGCTGGACGGGCGTCGTCAAGGTGGGGGCGAAGACCGAATGGCCGGAGTGGCGCCCGCCACAGGAAATGCGGGCCCGCCAGCCGGAGCTGCCGAAAATGGTGCCCGCCGGTCCCTACAATCCGCTCGGCGCAAGGGCGCTCTATCTGTCTCGGGACGGGCGCGACACGCTCTACCGGATACATGGCACCAACGATCCGTCGGGTGTCGGCTTCGACGGGACGTCAGGCTGTTTTCGTCTTACCAACACGGATGTGATACTTTTCAAGCGCGTCGCGGTCGGCGCAAAGGTGGTGGTCCAATGACGACGATCAGCGAACCGGACATGCCGGCGATCGACATCGGAAACCAGGAACAGCGCGAACAGCGCGCCATCGAGAAACCCAGTAACATAAAGACGATCGGCGTCATCGTCGCCTGCGGCGCCCTTGTGATCACCGCGATCAACATGGCGGCTGCGGTCTATCTCTATCGGGGGATCAGCGACCTGCGTTTCGTCGAAGCGCGGCTGGAGCAGCTCGGAGCTTTCGAACAGCGGATCGCGGCCAGGCTCGACACAGTCAACAACGGCTTCCAGAGCCGGTTCGAGAAACTGGACAGCCAACTGCAAGGCAGCTTCAACGAGATCAATGGCAACATTGCCCGTTTGGGGCAGAATGTGCCGGTTGCCGGCGGCGAGGCCGTGTCGAGTGCGGCCGAACCGTCCGAGATCACCACCAGCACGCTGGCGCAAGCGCCCGAAGCCCTCGACGGTGAAAACACGGGCGAACCCGGCGTCATCGAAGCACCGCGTGCGCCGAGGAAGAGCACTGCATCGGCATCGCCGCCTGCCCCAAGCTCCAACTACCAGCGCATCCAGCAGCCTGACGGCAAGGTCTATTACCGCAGGATCAACAACTAAATTAGACCTGACGTGCTGGATCCGGGCAGGATGCGAGCGGTTCAGAGATCGCGCTGAAGGGCCAGGATGCGGATGGCCCGCACGGACCGATCCCGCGCTTCAGCCAGGAAAGCGATGTGGCAGTAGGCACAGGCCACGGTGCCCAGAAGCAGCACCAAACTGTTCTTCAACGTGAAATCGATAGCCAGCGAGTACGGAAGACCCCTGGGCGACGTGAACGCGGCAATCGTGCTCGCCGTTTCAGAGTGGGTGCCGACGGCGATCATCAGCCCGGCGAGAATCAAGGCGACGTGGTTGGCGAGGAACGGGAATGCCGACCTTTTGGTGTGGCACGCCATCCAGCAGACGATCGATACCGCGGCAAGGATGGCGGCGTCGACAGCCATGGAGCCGCCCAGCCAGAGATTGACCTGCTGCCAGAGCATCGTCGACAGAGGGCGCAGTTCAAGCCATATCCACCATGCGGTGGGGCTGGCTGGATAGGTTCCCAGCAAGAAGGTCGCCACACGCTCCCCTGCCAGGATCGAAAGAATGAGAAATGGGAAGGCAAAAAGCAGAAGCGGCTTGCGTTTCATGTTCCCTCGACAATCTGCAAGCAAGGATAGACTGCATAGATTGCGCGAAGCTTAACGGCTCTATGGAGATATCCTGGTGGCACGAAGTCGGATCCTGCCTGAGGGGCTACGTCCGGCCCTCCCCCGATTGCGATGGCATCTAGTCGATTCACATCGATCCGGTAAGAATCCCCTTGCGCCTCGGCCTCGTGAACCGCAAACGACACCACACCCAGGATTGGACGCTTGATGAACGACACCCCCAAAACGCTGGCACCGGACTCGCTCGGGCCAACCGTGACGATTGGAGAAATCCTGGTAGAGATCGTCGCGAGGGAGACCGGCACCGGCTTTCGGGAACCTATCGACCTCATTGGTCCCTTTCCGAGCGGCGCGCCCGCCATCTTCATCGATCAATGCGCGCGTATGGGCGGAGCGGCCGCGATGGTTGGCGTGGTCGGCGACGACGATTTCGGCTTCGTCAACATCGAGCGCCTGAAGCGAGACGGCGTAGACATTTCCGCCATCGCTGTTTCCCCGGATCATCCGACGGGCAGCGCCTTTGTTCGCTACCGCGAGGATGGAAGCCGCGATTTCGTCTACAACATCGCCAAATCCGCCGCCGCCCGGCTGGAATGGATCCCGCAGGTCGAGGCGCTGATCGCGCGTTGCGGACATATCCACGTCATGGGAACGGTGTTCGCAAGCCCCGCCGCCTGGGCGATCACCGAGCGCGCGATCCCCTTGATCAAGGCACGCGGCGGCACCATGTCGCTCGATCCGAACCTGCGCAAGGAATTGCTGGCGCACGGCCAGACCGAGGAGAAATTCGCAAGTCTGGTGGACAAAGCGGACCTGCTGCTACCCTCGGGCAACGAATTGTTCCTGGCCGCCGGCATGGATGGCGAGGAACGCGCGATCGAGGCGCTGTTCAGACGAGGGGTCCAGGAGATCGCCGTCAAGCGCGGCGAACATGGCGCGTCGGCCCGTCAACGCACCGGCGCCCGCGCCGATTGCACCGGCCTCATAGTCGAGGAAACGGACCCCACGGGCGCCGGCGACTGTTTCGGGGGAGCCTATGTCGCATGCCGACGGCTGGGCATGCCGCTGCAGACGGCGCTCGAATTCGCCAACGCGGCGGGAGCGCGCAACGTCACACGCCTCGGCCCCATGGAGGGAGCCGGCACGCGTGCCGAACTGGAAGATTTCATGGCAAGAACGGCGAGAAGAAGCTGATGCGTGTGGCGATCGAAGATTTGCCGGCCCTGTACAGGGAACGAAAGAAGATCGGGGTGACCTCGGTGTGTTCGGCACACCCGTTGGTGCTGAAAGCTGCACTGCGCCATGGCCGGGAAACCGGCACCACCGTCCTGATCGAGGCGACGTGCAACCAGGTCAATCATCTGGGCGGTTATACGGGCATGACGCCGGCCGATTTCGCGGCGATGGTGGACGCACTCGCGGCAGCCGAGCAATGCCCGAAAGAGCTGATCGTGCTTGGCGGGGATCATCTCGGCCCTAGTCCCTGGAAGGACCGGCCCGCCGAGGAGGCGATGGCACAGGCCGGGACCATGGTCGATGCTTATGTCCGCGCCGGCTTCCGCAAGATCCACCTCGATGCCTCGATGGGTTGCGCGGGTGAACCGGCGGCGCTCGACGACCACACGGTGGCCGAGCGCGCCGCCAAGCTGGCGGGCGTCGCGGAACAGGCGGCAGCGCAGAGCAGCAAGGCAAGCCCGGTCTACATCATCGGCACGGAAGTGCCACCGCCCGGCGGCGCCGATCACGCATTGGATGCGATCACCCCGACCAGTCCGGAGGCGGCTCGCCAAACATATGCCATTCACGCCAAAGCATTCCGGGCCGCCGGGCTTGAAAGCGCGTTTTCCCGCGTCATCGGGCTTGTGGTGCAGCCGGGCGTGGAGTTCGGCAACCAGAATGTGATTTTCTACGATCGGGCGAAGGCCCGTGATCTGGCGGCAACGCTGAACAGATTGCCATCGCTCGTTTTCGAAGCCCATTCGACGGATTATCAGGGCGAGAGGCCGTTGCGTGAACTCGTCGAGGACGGCTTCGCCATCCTCAAGGTCGGCCCCGAGCTGACCTTCAAACTGCGCGAGGCGCTGTACGCGCTCGACCTGATCGCTTCCGATCTGGTGCCCTTCTATGGCGAGCGGCCGCTTTACCACGCCATGGAAGAGCTGATGCACGGCGCCCCCAAGAACTGGGCAAGCCACTATCACGGCAGCGATGCTGACAAGCGGACACTGCGCCACTACTCCTATTCCGATCGCATCCGATACTATTGGGCGACCCCGCAAGCCCGTGCCGCATGCGACCGACTCTTCGATACGTTGAAGGGCCGGAAGGTGCCGGTGACGCTGTTTCTCCAGCACCTGCCTTCGGCGCTCGCTTGGGCCGACCGGGCCTGCGACGGCGAGGACATCGCGATCGATCACGTCCAGCAAAGCATCGAGGTGTACGCTCGGGCATGCGGCACCTGAACCCTGCGTCCGGCCCCCTTCAAGGTTAGAGCCGACGAGCCGGCGGGCGGCTGAACGCTTACAGCGACGGTCCCAATCGGATCGGGCTGCCGTCGCTGAAACGGGATTGACGGAACCTGTGGAGATTGTGCCCGGTCTCGTTGCCCTGGATCAAATCGGACAGGATGCGGCCCATTCCGGGTCCTATGCCGAAGCCGTGGCCACTCATCCCGGTCGCGACAACGAGGCCCGGGATCGCAGCGGCGCGATCGACGATAGGCACGACATCCGGCATCGCATCGATCATGCCGGCCCAGCTCGCCCTGATCGGCACTGTCTTGAACTGCGGGAAAAGCTCCCTGAACCCGCTGTCGATGGCGCGGAGCGCCGAGGCCTCCGGAGCGGGATTGAGGACGCGCATCCGTTCGAACGGGGTTTCCTTGTCAGCGTCCCATCTTCGCGGGGTTGACCAGGCGTCCGGATATCCGCGCGGCGCGGCCGGCAGGTAGCGTGTGCCAAAGGGATTGGCCATCAGGGCGCTGACATATTTGCCCGCATGGCGAAATGCGTCCGGCCCTATGTAGAGTTGGTTGCTGCCTCCCGATGCGAGCGTGTACCCGCCATCCTGCCTGCGCCGGAAAGCGATGCGTTCGTCCGCGGCGGCACCGGCGTGGATTTCCGCCATCGGTGCTGTCGCGGCGACGGTCGCCCTGACGCTGAGCTGCGGGATCGAGATGCCGTGCGCGCGCAGGAAGAGCGATGTCCAGGCGCCGCTGGCGACGAGGACGCTCGAGGTGGCGAGGTGGCCCCGCTCGGTCCAGACGCCGCTGATCCGGCCCGCCGAGATGTCGAGCATACGTGCCGCGCAATTCTCGATGATCGTGACGCCTTGCCGGGCGGCCAGGCGAGCGATCGCGGGCACGGCAACCCAAGGCTCGGCGCGCATGTCCGATGGGGTGGTCATGGCGCCTTTGAACGGTAGCGACATGGCCGGGATCAGGCTTGCCACCTCACCCTGGTCGAGGAGACGCGTGTCGACGCCATGAGCCTGGGCGATCTTCAGGAATTTCGCGAAACCGGCCATCTCCTTGTCGGTCCGCGCAAGATAGGTAACGCCCGTCTGCTTCAGTCCTATGTCCTCGCCGCATTCCTGCGCCAGTTGCCGCCAGAGGCGCTGCGCTTCGATCACGATCGGCAGTTCGTCGGCATCGCGGCCCTGCTGCCGGATCCAGCCCCAATTGCGCGAGGATTGCTCGGCGGCGATGCGTCCCTTTTCCAGCAGCGTCACCGAGATGTTGCGTCGCGCAAGGAACAGTGCCGTGGTCACGCCAATGACGCCGCCGCCGATGATCACGACTTCCGAGGTCTTCGGCAGCGGGTCTTGAAACTGGATTGGAATGGCTTCGGTGAAGGGGAAGATTGTCAAGGAGCACTTCCTTATTGGTATGCTACGGCGGTATATCGTGCTGTGTCGACGATCAAATCCGATGGTAGCGTTGGCTGGAATCGATACTAGAATCAAGCCTTTGACTATCCGATCTTCTCGATTCCCGCCTAGGCATGTCTCAGCAGCACCTGGAGCACCCTGGTGTGTTGTCGTATGGCCGACGCCCAGCAGCCCGCACAGCAGTTTCAGTCTTGCCTTGCCGCACGCAAAAGCATTCCAAAGAGGTCGCGCGGCTCATCAGGATCGGCAAGGAGATCCAGCTCCTCGTAAAGGCCGGTGTCGGCGAGTTGATCGCGCACGTAGCGGAGAGCAGAGAAATCCTCGGTGGCGAAGCCGACGGAATCGAACAGCGTCACCGCCTGGTTGTTGCTGCGCCCCTCGGCCGTTCCAGCCATCACCTCCCACAATTCGGCGACGGGATGATCCGGATCGAGTTGCTGGATTTCACCCTCGATGCGCGTCTGCGGCGTGTACTCGACGATAATCCGCGACCGCAGCAGGATGTCACGATGGAGTTCCGTCTTGCCCGGGCAGTCGCCGCCGACCGCGTTGATGTGGACGCCGCTGCCGACCATGTTGTCGGTGAGGATGGTCGCATACTGCTTGTCGGCGGTGACCGTGGTGATGATCTGCGCGCCCTCCACGGCGGCATGTGCCGAAGCGCAGGACGTGATGTCGAACCCCAGTCCCGCCAGATTATCCGCGCATTTGCGCGTGGCTGCCGGGTCGATGTCGTAGAGGCGCAGCTTGTTGACGCCGAGCAGCGCCTTGAAGGCGAGCGCCTGGAATTCCGACTGGGCGCCGTTGCCGATGATGGCCATGCAGTCCGCGCCCTTCGGCGCCAGGTATTTTGCGGCGACCGCCGACGTTGCCGCCGTGCGCAAGGCGGTCAGGATGGTCATCTCGGAGAGCAGCATCGGATAGCCGTTGCCGACATCGGCTAGGACGCCGAAAGCGGTGACCGTCTGGCGGCCCTCACGCATGTTCTTGGGGTGGCCGTTGACGTATTTGAAGCCGTAGAGGCGGCCGTCGCTCGTCGGCATCAGTTCGATCACCCCGTCAATGCTGTGCGAGGCGACGCGCGGCGTCTTGTCGAACAGCGCCCAGCGACGAAAGTCCTCCTCGATGTAAGCTGCGAGATCGATGAGGAAGCGCTCGACGCCGATGGCAAGCACCAGCTTCATCATGTGGTCGACGCTGACGAAGGGGACGATGTTCAGCTTGGCGTTCATCGATCAAAAGCTCCTGGTCGGCCGGTCCATGATACGGCGGCCCATCAGGCTTGCCGTCAGGTCGACCATCAGCGTGGCCGTGCGGCCGCGCTCGTCGAGAAAGGGGTTGAGTTCGACAAGGTCGAGACTGCTAACCAGGCCGCTATCCGAAAGCATCTCCATGACCAGATGGGCCTCGCGAAACGTTGCTCCACCCGGAACGGTCGTGCCGACCGCGGGAGCGATCGACGGATCGAGGAAGTCGACATCGAGACTGACATGCAGCAGGCCATTCTCGAGCGTCACCCGCTCCAGAAAGGCACCCAGAAGCGGCGCGATGCCATGTTCGTCAATGGCGCGCATATCGTGCACGGTGACGCCCGCGGCGCGCAGCGCCTGCCGCTCGGCCGGATCAACGCTGCGAATACCCAATGTGCAGATGCGGGCCGGGTCTATCCGCTCCGGCAGATCCGGAAAATAGCCGTGGAAGCCCGGCTGGCCGCTGGCGTAGGCAAGCGGCACGCCATGCAAATTGCCGCTGGCGGTGGTGTCGAGCGTGTGAAAATCGGGATGCGCGTCGAGCCACAGCACAAATAGCGGCCTGCCGGTTTGCGCCGCGCGACGGGCCAGTCCCGACAGGGTTCCAGCGGAGATGGAGTGATCTCCGCCGAGAAAGATCGGCATGGCGTCCGCGCTGGCGGCATAGGCTGCATCCGCGATGCCCGCCGTCCACGCTGAAATCTCCGGCAGCGCCTTCAGCGCCAGGTTGCCATGGGCGATCGGGCGCACCGGCGTCGGCGCGACGGTGCCAAGATCAGCAACCGCATGGCCAAGGTCCCTGAGGGCGCCGACCAGCCCCGCCGTCCGCAAGGCGCTCGGTCCCATTTCGCAGCCCATTCGGCCAGCGCCGTCCTGCACCGGCGCACCCAATATGTTGCAGTTCATGCAAGCACTCTCCCTCTATGAGGCCCAGGAGGTGTTGAACCGTATGCTGCCGGCAGAATGAATAGAGCTGATTGGCAAAACCAGCAGTAAGAGTTATCGTTTTGAGACATCAGGCTGCCATATTGGACAATTGTGGATTCTCTCGACCAGAAACTCATCACGCTCCTGCGCCACAGCGCGCGGCGGAGCATCTCCGACCTGGCAGCGGATCTTGGCGTGTCGCGCGCCACAGCACGCTCGCGAATGGAGCGGCTTGAACAGTCCGGCGAGATCATCGGCTATACGGTCATCTTGCGCGCCGAAGCGATCAGCTCGGCTGTCAGGGGCATCATGATGATCGAGATCGAAGGCCATGCCGCCGATCGGGTGATCCGCGCTCTTGGCGGCTTTGCCGAAGTCGCTACGATTCATACGACCAATGGCCGCTGGGATCTGGTGGTCGAGCTCAACACGGCAACCCTCACCGAGTTCGATGCGGTGTTGCGCCGGATTCGCCTGGTGCCCGGTATCACCGGCAGCGAGACGAGCCTGCTGCTGGCCACGCCGCGCAGCACAAAAGCCCGTCTTTAGGCACAGCTGCGTGGATTGAGGTCGACGGGGCTGTCTCGGTGCTGCGTCGATGGAAGCGGCCTTCGCTATTGCGCCATGGCGCAGATCGTAAGCGCCGCTACCCGTGCCCGCTGCGCAAGGGTGGCGATTTCGATATACTCTTCCTCCGTATGTGCCTTGCCGCCGACCGGACCGACGCCGCAAATCGTCGGCGCGCCGGCACTTGCGGCAAAGCCGGAATCGGCACAGCCACCGGTGAACTCGCCAGCAATATCGAGGCCGATATTCCTCGCGACCTGGAGGTAACGCATGGTCAATCCGTCGCTGAGCGGTGTCGGCACGAGCGGGAAGAAGTCGCTGTCGCGGACAGCCTTTGTGCATGTCCCCAATACGGACGAGTTGGCCATGATGGCATCAATGGCTTCTATCAGCCAATCGCGCTGGGCGTTGGTGACGAACCGCACATCCACTTCGCCACTGGCTGTTGGCGCGATCGTATTGACCGACACGCCGCCGCCGACAATGCCGACATTCAGCGTCATGCCGTCCTCGACACGGGTCAGCGCGTGCAGGGCATTGATCTTGTGGGCAAGCTCGGCGATGGCGCTCGCGCCTTCGGTGAAATTGACCCCGGAATGTGCGGCCTTGCCGGTAATGTCGAAGCGATAGCTGAAACCGCCCTTGCGGCCGGTCACGATGTTGCCGCTGACACGACCTGGCTCGGAATTGAAAACAGCGACGGCGCATTTCGCATCCGCCTCGATATAGGGACGCGCTGTCGCCGAACCGATCTCCTCGTCGCCGGTCATCAAGGCCACCACGGGAATTTCAGGAGCAAACCGCTTCAGCGCAGCCATCACGAAAGCATTCATGACAAGGCCGGCTTTCATATCGGCGACACCCGGCCCATAGGCTCGGCCGTCCCGGGTGCTGAACGGGCGCCGCGCCGCCTCTCCCTTGCCGAATACCGTGTCGCGGTGGCCCATCATGAGATAGTTACGGCGCCCGGCACTGTGGCGGACAGGACCAGTCGTCGCGCGCAGGATGTCGCCGAAATCGGGGACAGCGACCGTCGTGACGTCTATCAAATGCTCCGCATAGAACCGGACAAGGCGTGCGCCGACCCGGTCGACGCCAGCCTTGTCATAGGAACCGGAATCAATATCGACCAGTTCGCCAAGCAGGGCGAGCATGGCGGGCGCCTGTTCATCTAGCCAAGTGGAAATGGCGCCAGTCTTGTCGGTGGTCATGGAGCGGTGTTCTCTTCCTGTCGAAGTGGGCCAAGCGCGTTCACGTGTTCCCAGCCATTCAGTCGCCCTCGCCGCGGTTCGTGGAGATGAACCTCTGGAACCGGGCTGATTTCGGATTCTCGAACACCTGCCTCGCCGGACCATCCTCTTCGATCATGCCCTCGTGCAGGAAGATCACCCGGCTTGCGACATCGCGCGCGAACGCCATCTCGTGGGTGACGATCACCATGGTGCGACCTTCGTTCGCCAGGGCGCGCATCACCTTGAGGACTTCGCCCACCCGTTCGGGGTCGAGCGCCGATGTCGGCTCGTCGAACAGCATGAGTTCGGGCTTCATCGCCAGAGCGCGTGCGATGGCGGCGCGCTGTTGCTGGCCACCCGACAGGTGCGCGGGATAGGCGTCGCGCTTGTCGGCGATACCAACCTTTGCCAGCAACGCCTCCGCCTCGACAATACACTCGCGGCGCGGCCGGCCCTGGACGTGGATCGGCCCTTCGATCAGATTTTCCAGGATGGTCATGTGGGACCAGAGATTGAAGCTCTGGAAAACCATGGCGACGCGCGCGCGCAGCGTATCGATCTGCCTGCGATCGACGACAGCAAGGCCGTCGCGCTGCGGCTTGAGTTTCACGACCTCGCCGCCAACGACGATTTCTCCGGCGCTCGGCATCTCCAGCAGGTTGATGCAACGCAACAGCGTGCTCTTGCCTGAGCCGGACGATCCGAGGATCGCGATCACCTCGCCTTTCTGGGCATCGAACGAGATGTTCTTCAGCACCTCGAGTGGGCCAAAACGCTTGCGCAGGTTGCGCACTGAAAGGGCTGTCTGGTCAGACATTGACCTTCTCCATTGTGTTCGATGACGCCGGCGGCGCGCGCAGATGCGGCGTCAGCCACCAGTCGAGCAGGGCGACCAATCGCGTCAGAAGAAAATTGATGGCGAGATAGATCGCACCCGCGGCGATGAAGACTTCCACGGGACGATAGCTGGCAGAGATCAGGCGCGCGGCAATACCGGTCACGTCCATCATCGTGATGATCGACGCAAGAGAGGTCGCCTTGACCATCAGGATCAGTTCGTTGCCATAGGCAGGCAGCGCCTGGCGCAGGGCGATCGGCAGAACGATGCGGCGGTAGAGCAGCAACCCGGACATGCCGCATGCGCGTGCCGCTTCCACCTCCCGTGAAGGGACCGATCGCAAGGCACCGCGCAAGATCTCACTGCCATAGGCGGCGGTGTTGAGCGACAGCGCCAGGATCGCACACCAGTAAGGCTCGCGGAAAAACTGCCAGAGGCCGAGGCCTTGCAAGGTCGGGCGAAATTGCCCAAGGCCGTAGTAGATCAGGAAAATCTGAACCAGCAGCGGCGTGCCACGAAACAGGAACACATAAGTCCGCGCTACCCAGTCCAGGCCCCGGATGCCGGACATGCGCATCAAGGCCAGCACGACGGCGATGAACACGCCGATGGAAAAGGCGATCAGTGTCAATTGCAGCGTCAGCGGCACACCAGCCAGCAACTCGACGAAACTGTCTCGGATGAAAAGCAGGTCCACTACACCGCCTCCCGCACCATGTTTCGCGCGGTCCGTTTTTCCAGCAAGTCGAAGATGCGTTGCGAAATCCAGGTGATGACCAGGAACAGAGCCGCGGCTATGAGGTAGAATTCGAACGGCTTGCGCGTCGAGCCGGCGGCGATCTGCGCCTGGCGCAGGATCTCGACCAGCCCGGTCACCGACACCAGCGCCGATTCCTTCAAAGTCATCTGCCAGACATTGCCGATGCCGGGTATTGCATGCCGCGCGACCTGCGGCGCGATGATCCGGCGAAACAAGAGCAGGCGATGCATGCCAATCGCCTTGCCGGCTTCGATCTCGCCTGTCGAAAGACTACGAAAGGCGCCGCGAAACACTTCAGCCTGATAGGCGCCGGAGACGACGCCAATGGCCGTGGCGCCGGCGATGAAAGGCGGTATGCCGACAAAGCCACCCTCGCTCCAGAGCCGGAAAAGTGCCGACAAAAGCAGGCTCCCGCCGAAATAGAACAGATAGATAACCAGAAGATCGGGAACGCCGCGCAGCACCGTCGTGTAGACATCGGCAAGGACACGGGTGGTCATGCCGCCGGCAAGTTTTGCCCACGCGATCAGGCCGCCGATAACGATGCCGAGTAAGAAGCCCGCCATCGCCACCATGATCGTCACCAGCGCGGCAAGCAGCAGCGCCTTGCCCCATCCTTCAGGTCCGAAGCCGACCAGATCCAGAAAATCCATGCGCCGCTATCCCGTCATCCGGTCCATGACTGGCCCGACCTCATACGTTGAACTGGAAACCGTCAACCGTCAGCGTCTGCCCAGTCATGAAACACGGTTGCGACGTCGCCAGGAACGTCACCAGACGCGCCACGTCATCGGCGCAGCCCAGCCGCCCAAGCGCGATGCCCTTGATGACCTCATCGGCGCGGTCGGTCACGTCGGTATCGATCTCGGTGCGGATGACACCGGGGCAGATCGCGTTGATGGCGATGTTCGGACCCAGTTCCTTCGCAAGCGCCCGAGTCATGCCGAGAATGCCCGCCTTGGCGGCGGCATAGGCGAACCGGCTCACCGCCGCCGTGACGCCGCCCGAAAGCGCGTTCAGCGACGACATCGACACGATGCGTCCGCCACCCTGCTCCAGCATATGCGGCGCCGTGTGCTGGATATAGTTGAAACAGCTCTTCAGATTGATGGCGATCGCCCGGTCGAACTCGTCTTCGGATATGTCCAGAATTCCCTGCGGCGCCGATCTGCCGGCATTGTTCAACAGGAAATCGACACCTCCGAAGCGGGCAACCGCCTGGCTGACGACTTCGCCGGCCCGCTGATGGCTGGACACATCGGCGATAAAGGTCGCGGCCTCGACGCCGAGCGCGACGATCTCGCCGGCCGTCGTCTCTAACTCGTTTTCGAGCAGATCGACCAGGGCGATGTTGTAGCCCGAGCGTGCCAGATCCAGAGCGCAGGCCTTGCCGATCCCGCGCGCCGCGCCGGTGACAATGGCCGTCTTATGTTGTGACTGCATTCTCGAAACTGCTCCTTTTCAACATCTGCCGAGCATGGTATGGCTCCGCCGATATTCTTCAATAGGAATATGGTTCACATATATGAACAAAAATGGTGATTCCGACGTCAAATCCGCAGTCCGGGTTCTGGAGATCCTGGAGCTTCTCGCGCGCTCCCCAAAGGCGCTGTCGCTGAAGACCATCGTCGCCGAGCTTGGCTACCCCAAGAGCAGCACCTTCAACCTCCTGGCGACACTCGTGTCGCGCGCCTACGTCCTGCGCGACGAGGCCGACGCCTACCGGATCCACGATGCCTTCCGAAACGGGCCGGGCTGGACGAGCGGAAACGAGGCGCAACTGGTCGCCACCGCCCAGCCGCTGATGGATGCGTTGCGCGAGACAGAGGGCGAGACCGTCTTTCTCGGCGCACGCCGCAAGGATGGACGCGTCAAGCTTTTGGCCAAGAGCGTCAGCCACCGCGCGATCCGCTTCGATTCCGACCTGACCGGCTCCGATCCCGCCTTTTGCACCGCGATGGGGCGGGTGCTTCTCTCGCATTGGCGACCCGACAAGGTGGCGGCCTATCTGGCGCGTGAACGCATCGTGCAGATCACCGACCACACGGTGATCGACCGCGTGCAGATCCGCAGGATCATCGAGGCGGCCCGCGACAATGGCTACGCCATCAGCGACCAGGAGGCCATTACCGGCGGATCGGGCGTGGCGGCACCTGTCCGCGACGCCACCGGTGAAGTGGTTGCGGCCCTCAACATCGCGACCATATCGCCCCGCTTCGACGCCTGCCGCGATCGCATGATTGCCGCGGTAATCAGGAACGCAGCCGAGCTCAGCTACCGGCTCGGCTACAAGGAAACGACGACGAAAGATCAATAGAATGGACATTCATTTCGAGGGACAGCGCGTGCTGGTGACGGGTGCTGCGCGCGGCATCGGGCGTTCGATCTGCGAGAGCTTTGCCGCCAACGGCGCGGCGGTGCTTGCCACCGACATCGATGAAGAGGCGTTGAAGCCGTTGCTGGACGAGGCAAGGCCTGCGCGTGGCGGCTCGCTTGCCGGCGAACGCATGGACGTCACAAACGAAGCTGACATCACCAAGGTCGTCGCGCAGCACGCCGGCGACCATGGCTTCGACATCTTCGTGCATGTCGCCGGTGGCGTTCTCGGCCAGGCCCGCAAGCCTGTTGAGGACGTCCCGGCGCGCGACTGGGACCGCATCTACGACGTCAATGTTCGCGGCGCCTTTCTTGTCACGAAGGCCGTGGTTCCGGCCATGAAGAGCCGGCGTCATGGCAAGATCGTCCACATATCAAGCGGTGCGGGCCTGGGCGTCAGCCTGACCGGCATCCAGGCCTATGCCAGCGCCAAGGCTGCCCTGATCAGCCTGACACGGCAGTTGGCTCATGAACTCGGCCCGTTCGGGATCAACGTCAATGCGGTTGCCCCCGGCTTCCTGCGCACCAGCCCCGACTATGAGCGGCAATGGGCGTCGTACGGCGAAGAGGGACAGCAGGCGATGATCAATTCAATCCCGCTGCGGCGGATCGGATTGCCCGAGGATATTTCCAACGCCGTGCTGTTCCTGGCTTCGCCCCTGGCCAGCTGGATTGCCGGCCAGACCTTGTCCGTCAGTGGAGGACCAAGCCTGTGAGCAGCGCAAACGAAACGCCGGTCCCGACCTGGACCTGGCCCGAAGAACGGTTGCAGACGATCATGAACCGCGCCCGTGCCGGGCGGAGCCTCAAACCGGAAAGCTGGCCGCAGGGCGGCGCCTGCGCCGTGGCGCTATCGTTCGATTCCGACCACGACACCTTCGAGCTGCGCGATGGCGGCCGCTCGATCTCGGCCCTGTCGCAAGGCCAGTTCGGCCCTAGGCAAGGCATCCCGCGCATCCGTAGCCTGCTGGCACGCGAAAGCATTCCGGCGACCTTTTTCGTCCCCGCGGTTTCGGCGATCCATTATCCAGATGAGCAGCGAGACCTCATCGCCAGCGGTCACGAGATCGGACTGCACGGCTGGATTCACGAGCGCAACACCTTGCTGGATGCGCAGACGGAGCGTGATCTGCAATTGCGTGCCGCCGACGTGCTGGAACAGATCACCGGCGTGCGTCCTGTCGGCATTCGCACCCCCTCATGGGATTTCAGCGATAACACCTTGCGCATCACCGCCGAGATGGGACTGCTCTACGACTCGTCGCTAATGGCCGATGTCGATTGCTATGAGCTTCTGCTGGACGGCAAGCCCAGCGGTGTCATCGAATTGCCGGTGGAATGGATCCGTGACGATGCCGCCTATCTGGTGATGGATCGTTGGGGTGGGCTGCGACCGCAGATCGCGCCGCATGACATCTTGAAAATCTTCATCGCCGAGTTCGACGCCGCCTTTGACGAGGGCGGCATCTTCCAGCTGACCATGCATCCCGACATCATCGGCCATCGGTCGCGGATCTGGATCATCGACGCGCTGGTTGCTCACATACGCGGCCGCGGCAAGGTCTGGTTCGCCACCCATGCGGATGTCGTGCGCCATGCCAAATCCGGCTGCGCCTGACGCCCGAGTTGCAGAAACCTGAACACGGTTCATGTATGTGAACGTGATTCTGCTTTTCAGACTCTGAAAGCCGGATCAAGGTTGGTGTTGGACTTCCCGGTGGTCCTCTACCAGGTGACCGGGGTCCAACTTCAACCTGGGAACGAAAACGAGAAAACAATGGCCTCAAGATCATCGCTGGCAGCCGCGCTTGCCATCATCGCATTGCCTCTGCTGGGCGGCGTCGCCACGGCAAAGGACTGGAAATCGGTTACCGTCGGTGTCGAGGGCGCCTTCCCGCCATTCAACTCCGTGAATGCAGGAGGCGAGGTCGAAGGGCTCGATCTCGACGTCATGAAGGAAGTCTGCAAACGTGCCGCGCTCGATTGCAAGATCGTGGTGCAGGATTGGGATAGCCAGATTCCGTCATTGCTGGCCGGGAAGTTCGATGTGGTTCTGACCATGGGTCCCAATCCGGAGCGCCGCAAGGTCATCGATTTCTCCGATCCCTACGTCATAACGCCCAACACCTTCCTCGTGCCCACGGATGGCCCACTCGCCAATCTGCCTCACACAGGCGAGAGATTGTCGACCGATACGCCGGAAGGCCAGAAGGCCGTGGCGGATTTGAAGGAAGCGCTGAAGGGAAAGACGCTTGGCGCATCCCTGTCCACGAGCCAGTTGCAATTCGTCGAGGAGAACTTTGCCGGCGCTGTCGAAGTCCGGACCTACAAGTCAGCCGAACAAAGCCACCTCGACCTCGAAGGCGGCCGCATCGACGGTCAGTTTGATAATGTCGTGTTCGTCAATGATCGCGCCAAGGGCAGCAGTGGCGCGTTGAAGGCAAGCGGCCCGTTGCTCACCGGCGGCATCATGGCCACCAATGTGTGCCTAGGCATCCGCAAGGAAGAGCCGGAGCTCAAGGCAATACTCGATAAGGCAGTCGGCGAAATGCGCGCCGACGGCACGTTGGCCAAGATCTCCCAAAAGTGGTTCTCGATGGATCTAAGCCCACAAAAATAAGATAAGGGCAGCGGTGTAAGCGTTTATGCTGCATCGTTGCGCCCCCGCCGCCAAAAATTTTCCGCTCCATCAAAAGCGCCAAATATTCCTCTCGCTGCCAATCTCCCCCCTCGTGAGGGAGATGTTCGGCAGGAGAAGGTATGAACGCGCTTACGAAATCCGGTAGGTGTCGGGGCGCCGATCCTTCCAGGGAGATAGTTCGCCAGTTTCTTGAGGGTCGTCTCTCATTAACCGCGACGCTGCGGCAAGTTGAACGCCTCGGCCGATGTGCAGATGGCCAGCATGGTGCTATGGCCGCCTACCGCAACGCAGTCCTCCAGCACGGTCAAGCCCGCGATCCCGACCTGGGCAGTGATGATGCAATGGCGTCCAATCCGTACATTGTGCGAATCTGAACGAGGTCATCGATCGTCGTCCCGTCTCCAATGACCGTGTTGCCCCACTGCCGCGATCGACAGTGCTGTTGGCTGGGGCCGATGGGGCAGTCCCAAGCGATCACCGTATCGCCGAAGTCACCCGAGCTACGCTCGATCTGATCGAGGTCGAAACGCTCAAAGCAATACCGACTCGGTAAGCCCAAGACCCGCTTCATGTGTGTTTTGTCGCTATAACATAGATTGACAATCTATCTTTTATGTCGCATCCATCGAGGAGCGAACTCAAGGCTTGAGCCCGCTTGCATTGGAAAAAACAAGAGCGTCCAGATGAGCGAGAACGGTCGGAGTAGGAGAATTATCGTCGTCGACGGCGTCCCGTTGCCGGACGTGCTCGACGAGACAATGATCCGCGGCGTGGTCCACGGTTTTTATGACGAAATTCGTCGTGATGACATTCTCGGCCCCATTTTCCACGACCGGATTGAGCCCGACAAGTGGCCGCAGCATCTGGCGAAGATGTGCGACTTCTGGTCCGCGACGCTACTTCGGACTTCGCGATATGAAGGCCGGCCACTACCGCCACACCTGGCTATAGCCGGTCTCGGCGAGGCGCATTTCCGTCGCTGGTTAAAGTTGTTTCGCGCAACGGTATGCCGCATTTGCCCGCCCGAGGTGGCGGCGCTCTTTATGGAGCGCGCGTTGCGCATCGCTCACAGTTTCCGTCTCGCGGTCGCCTTCAGCCGTGGTGAGACTACGATTGGCATAGACCCGATTGCCGAGAAAGACCTGTGATGCCTAATTGGTTTGTTAGCGGTTCCCATAACAGCACGCCAACCCAAGAGAGGAACCACCGGTGAGGCTGACCAACTTCTCGGACTATGCTTTGAGGATGTTGATGTACGCGGCCTCCGCCGGCGATCGCTTGATCACGATCGAGGAGACGGCTCGCACCTTCAAGGTGTCGAAGACACACCTCAACAAAGTCGCCAATACGCTGACACGCGGCGGCTACCTGAAGGCGGTCCGCGGCCGTTCCGGAGGTCTTGTTCTTGGGCTCCGGCCCGAGATGATCCGAATCGGCGACGTCATCCGGCTGACCGAGCCGGATTTCGCGGTTGTGGAGTGCTTTGCCACCGGAAACCAATGCGTGCTTACCGGCTCCTGCAAGCTTTCAAGGATGTTTGGCGAAGCGATTGCCTCTTTCCAGAGCACCCTTGACCGCTACACGCTGGCCGACGTCACGCTGATGCCTCAAGATTTCCTCGGCAGGCCGTCACCACTCCAAGTTTCCGGCGTGGCGCAAAGCGGCGGGTAAGCTCGACATCTCTTTACGATCGGAGACAAAATGTTGCGCCGCTAACGATCAAGAGCCGCACCATCTTGTCGCGGATCGATTTGAGAACGGATCAGACAGTCGTCACAGTCACCTACGCAGGCGTTGCCCCTTTTGCCGGACGCATGCCGATTTTTCTCGCACGGAGACGAGCCATGGTTGAACCAAAGAAGAACGATAAGCCGATAACAAATCAGTTTGAGTCTGGTATCGACCCGGACAACAGTCTGTTGCCGATGCTGATCGGCGGCCTTGTCTTGATCGTCATCGGCGCGATCATCGTCATGATGTTCGTCTAGTTTCGGAATGACATAGGCGCCCACGGGTGCGGTGTCGCGCATTGTCGGCGAGCCTGATGTTCGGAGAGTTGAACACCAGTTTTCTTGGGTTGGCGAGAGATCTGCAAACTCCTAAAGCGTCTGTCTGAACTGAATGCCAACATCCATCGGCGGTCCAACTCCGTCCCGCGGAGCACTCGGCGTCCACGGCGATATGGACCGCACCGGATCTGCGGCACAGATCGGTTAGTCGAATTTTTCCACCGCATATGGCGAAAGGTTTGGTCTTGGGGCGATGTGTGCGACGCACCGGTCCATGTCGTTCGACGAACACGCTTCGATACGTTGAGCCGAACCACGCTGGCCGACTGTTCAAGTCCTGCCGCAACGCAAGCGGTCACCTTGACAACGCCCGGAACGCTGACTAATAATCACCCTAATCGTTTAGGTTAAGCTCTCGGCTTGCCTCGACGAAGGAGGATAGACCCTTGGCAAGATCAACGATGCGCGACATCAGTCGCGCCACAGGCTTGTCTGTTTTCACCGTATCCCGGGCTCTTAGTGGAGCCGACGGGGTCTCTGAGGCAAGCCGACAGCTAGTGCTGAAGGCGGCGAACGATCTCGGTTACGTGCTCAACCGCGCGGCCCAGGAATTGCGCCGGGCCAGCCGGGACTCGGTCGCCGTCATTACCGCAAGCACCTCGAATTCCTACTACCTCGACTTGATGGCAGGCATACAGCAGGCTCTCGAACCGTCGGCATGGACGGTGGTTGTCGGCGACGTCGCGGTCAACGGCGCGTATGACGCCCGCCTTGAGGATCGGATGATCCGCCGCCTCATCGAGTCACGGACCGCTGGCGTGATTTCGACCCTGACCCTGAAGGCCGAGAACACGCGACTGCTCGAGCGCTGGGATATCCCGCTGGTCTTCGTCGACTCGTCGCCACCAGCGGAGGCCGCGCACATACCAAGTGTGACGACCGACAACTACAATGCCAGCTTGATGGTGGGCAAGCATCTTGCCGATCATGGGTACAAGGACTGGCTGTTTCTGGTCTATCCGTCGAAATGGTCGACACGGTTCGACCGTGAACGCGGCATCAGGGAGGCGGCGCGGATCCACGGGGCCGACCTGCTGGTGTTGGAGTCGGAGAACGACGCTGGGTCCGGCTATAGCACGCTGTCGCGCCATCTCGACTTGACTGGCAGCGTCCCGCGCGCGCTGATCGCAGGCAACAACCCACTGCTGCTCGGCTCCATGAAACTTGCCGCGGAAAGGCGCATCGCAATTCCGCAGGAAATGGCGGTGGTGGCCTATGACGAATTCGCCTGGTCGGAGCTTACCGATCCGCCGATGACGGTGCTGAACGAGCACAGCGAGCAGATTGGCCGTCTTGCTGCGATGACCCTGCGCAGGATCATCGACAAGCAAGTCGAAGCCGAGAAACGGGGCCAGGCGCCGACCCCGGTCTATCTTCCGGAGGACCAGCAGCGCGTGCCTGCCCGTCTGATAATCCGCTGCTCCTGCGGCTGTTCGAGAGACAGCGCGCATGCCCAAGGCCCGATGACCTCGCAGGCAGCCTAGCGACAACTGGAATGGAAGGACGATGACCGGGCTACTTCGCGCTTGAACCTAAACGATTAGGATAGTCGAAACTCGGAATCTTGCCGCGGTGATAGTCGCGGCTTGGAAGTCGAAGAACCGAATTTGCCGTCACATCACGGCGGCAGACAACAAGGAGGAAAAAACATGAAAGCAAAGACCAATATCCAGCTTATGACCGCTGCATCCCTTGTGGCGCTCGGCTTGTCCTTCGGGGCAACCCCGGCCTTGGCGGAAGGCAAGCTTCCCAGCAAGATCGAGAAGATCGGCCTGATGGTGCAGGACATGTCCAATCCGTTCTTCTCCGCCATGACGAAAGGCGCGGAAGATGCCGCCAAGCAGATCGGCGCCACCGTCAACGTGCAGGACGCGCAACTCGACCTGGCCAACCAAAACACCCAGATCGACGCCTTCATGCAGCAGGGCGTCAATCTGATCGTCATTTCTGCGGTAGACGAAGCCGGCATCGAGCCGGCTATCCAGCGGGCCAAGGATGCCGGCATCATCGTCATCGCGGTCGATACCCCGGCTCACGGCGCCGACGCGGTGATCATGACCAATGCAGTACAGGCGGGCGAGAAATCATGCGAGTACCTCTTCCAGCAGATGGGCGGAAAGGGTCAGGTGCTCCTGGTGGACGGCACACCAATCCAGACGATCATCGACCGCATTAATGGCTGCAAGACGGTCGCCGCGAAATTTCCCGACATCAAGATCGTTGGCCAGCAAGCCTCGAAGAATGACCGAGCCTCCGGCCTTGCCGTGACAACCGACATGCTGACGGCCAACCCGGACGTCACAGGTATCTTCGGCATGAACGATCCGTCAGCGCTCGGCGCGGTGCTTGCGGTCGAACAGGCCGCCAAGACCGGACAGATCAAGGTCACCGGCGTGGATGGCAGCCCGGAAGCCGTCGCCGAACTGAAGCGGGAAGGGTCGCCGTTCATCGGCTCTGCCACGCAGAATCCGGCGGAGATGGTACGCCAGGCGGTCAAGGTCGCGCAGGACATGATTGCCGGCAAGGCGCCGAAGGACAAAACTATCCTCATCGAAAGCGTTCTCGTCACGCGCGACAACGTCACTCAGTATCCCGGCTGGTAACCATCTCCCAGACCAGCCGGCGGGGAGCGGCCTTGCGCCGCTCCCCGCCTCAAGACCCGTGAGGCTGCCATGAGCACCCAACTTCCGCTTCTTGTCATCGAAGGCGTCTCCAAGCGCTTCGGGGCAACGCTTGCGTTGAACAAGGTCCGTTTCGACCTCAGAGCGGGCGAGGTGCATGCGCTGATGGGTGAGAATGGCGCGGGCAAGTCGACCCTCATGAAGATCCTCGCCGGCAATGTCCAACGCGACGCGGGGCGTATGCTCATCGACGGCCACGAAGTCGAGATCCGCTCGCCGATTGATGCCTCCGCCAATGGCATCGCCATCATCCACCAAGAGCTCAACACCGTGCGCGACATGACGGTCGCCGAGAATCTCTCGCTTGGACGCGAGCCGCGCACGCGCTTCGGCATGCTTGACCGCCGCCGCATGGAGCAGCAGGCACGCGAGAAATTGGCACGCATCCACTCGACGATCGATCCGCGGCGGCCGCTCGGCTCGTTGAGCGTGGGCATGCAGCAGTTGGTCGAGATCGCGCGCGCCGTTGGCGAAAACGCCCGCGTCCTCGTGCTCGATGAACCGACCGCGGCGCTGTCGCGGGCCGAAGCACAGGAACTCTATCGGATCATCGGCCAGATGCGCTCAGCGGGGGTGGGGCTCATCTATATTTCGCACCGCATGGAGGAGGTTTGGCAGTTGGCGGACCGGGTTACCGTATTCCGTGATGGCGGCTACGTGGGGACCGGCTCCCTGGCCGAGATCAGTCCGCAGGACGTGGTCCGCATGATGGTCGGCCGTCCGGTCGCCGACCTCTACCGCCACGACAAACGCACCGCTGGCGCCACCGTACTCGAAGTCGAGGGGCTCGCGGGCGACGGCGTCGGCCCGGTCGACCTTTCGGTTCGCGCCGGAGAGGTGGTCTGCATGGCCGGATTGATCGGTTCCGGCAGAACCGAAGTCGGACGCCTGCTTTTCGGCGCCGACCCGCGCACCGCCGGCTCAGTCCGGATCGAAGGGCGCCCCAGTCGCCCGTCGGACCCATTCGAGGCGATTACCGACGGCATTGGCATGGTGCCTGAGAACCGGAAGGAGCAAGGCCTGTTCCTCGAACATTCGGTGGAGGACAACATCGCGATCAGTTCGCTCGACCGCTTCGTTGCCGGAGGCGTGGTCAATCGAACGGAACGGCGTCATGCCGTTATGGAGCAGATGAAGCGGCTCAAACTCCGGCTCAACGCAATCTCGCTGCCTGTGAAGGCTCTGTCTGGTGGAAATCAGCAAAAGGCGGCGCTCGCCCGATGGTTGCTGCGCGATTCCAGGGTACTGATCCTCGATGAGCCTACCCGCGGTGTCGACATCGGTGCAAAGCGCGAGATCTACGAGGAGATCGACCAACTGGCCCGCGCCGGCAAGGCTATCCTCATCATATCGTCGGACCTGCCGGAGGCGATCGGCATAAGCGATCGTCTTCTGGTCATGCGTAAGGGCATGATCGTGTCCGAACTGGTTTCGGAGAAAACCTCGGAAGAGGAAGTGATGCTTCATGCGACGGGCACCGCGACCCATCGCGGAAACACAGGAGTGCAAACGTGAATACCGCTCGCGACGAGGTCACCCAGTCAACACCGGCCGCTCCGGATGGCGCTCCCTTCGATTTCGCCAAATGGTGGGACCGCGTAGGCATTCTCATGGTGCTGGTCGCGCTTGTGATCCTGATGTCGGCCATCGCGCCGAACTTCAACCGTGTCGACAACCTGCTCAACATTGCACGCGCCATCTCGGTGAACGCTATCCTGGCGGCAGGCATGACGCTCGTCATCCTGACCGGCGGCATCGACCTTTCCGTTGGATCGATCGTCGCCGTTTCCGGTGTGGTCTCCGTCATCGCCGCCATAGCGGGCCTGCCGGCGCCGGCCGCCATCTCTATCGGCCTTGCCGTCGGCGCGGCCTGCGGCCTGGTCAACGGAGCACTAACCGCCTACCTCTCGCTCGCGCCGTTCATCGTCACCCTGGGGACGATGACCTTCCTGCGCGGCCTTGCCTACACCATCACCAAAGGCCAGCCGATCGTTTCGAGTTCCCTGAATTTCAAAGACATCGGCAACGGATACCTCTGGGGCATCCCCATGCCGGTCATCGTGATGGTGATCGTCTACCTGATCATCTGGTTCATCCTGGAACGGACGCGCTATGGCCGCCATGTCTATGCCGTGGGCGGCAATGCCGAGGCGGCCAAGCTGGCCGGCGTGCGCGTCAAACGAGTCATCACATCCGTCTATGTCCTGGCCGGCGGTTGTGCCGGTCTGGCAGGCGTCATCTTCTCCGCTCGCGTCATCTCGGCCCAACCCACCGCCGGGACCGGCTATGAACTCGACGCGATCGCGGCGGTCGTGCTCGGCGGCACCAGTCTTGCCGGAGGCCGCGGCCGAATTGTCGGCACGCTCATAGGATCGGTGATCCTTGGTGTGCTGGGTACCGGTTTGATCCTGCTCAACGTGCCCTTCTTCACTCAGTTGCTGATCAAGGGCGTGGTCATCATCCTGGCCGTCGCCATCGACAGCCTGAAGCAGCGGCCGGGGCTTTTCCGCTTTCGCAAAAACGTGCCACCCGGCGCGTCCAGCCAATAACCGCCACGGCGTCTCGACCCGCCCTGACGCGGCAGGCGCATTACCCAACTCCCACTTTCTACTGGAGGGACCTCCATGACCCTTGGCGTTACCGTCACAGATCCTCTTGCAGGCCGGCGAGACCATGAGCCGATCGTCTTTTCCGTCGCCGCGGACCTGCCGCATACCCTGTGGTGGGCTCGCGACGACGCCGGCAACCGGGTGTTGTGCCAGCGCCTGACGCAGTGCGCCAAGCCAGGCGAAACGCGTTTCACGGCGACCGTGAGCTTCAGTGGCCATCTGCGACTGACGCTGGACGAGCCGTGCAATCCAGCTTCGGTCGACGTCCCCGGCATTGCGGTTCTCAAGGGCAGAGAAACAGACTGCTTCGCGCGCCTTGATACGGGTGCATTCGATCTCGAGCTCTGCTCCGGCACAGCGCAAGGCCTCGGTTCGTCCAAGTGGGGAATCCGCCACTTTCGGTCATTGGCCGACAATTTCGAGCTGCTGCCCTCCGGCAATAATGCCATCGGCGGCTTTTACGGGCCTTTCTTCACCCCGGAGAACGGCCTCATCAACCCGCCTGAGCACACGACCGTCGAGATCGAGACGCTGGAGCGCGGTCCGGTTCTGCACCATTATCGTATGCACGGTACGATCCCGGACGGCCTGCTGGATGAACTCAGGGGCAAGCGCTTTTCGATCGACTGGATGTTCACTTACGGGACAGCTTTTTTCCAACGCCGCTATATGATCGATCCCTTCCAGACGGTCATCAACGGCCACTACGTCGCCAACAAGATCACCGTCGGCGACGAGTTCGAGGGCGGCAAGGGCAAGCTCGTGTTCGATCGCTTCGCCGCCTATGGCGGAACCCGTTATCGTGCAGGTGACCCCTACGCCGGCGAACTCGTCGCCATGGTGGCCGACACGGTGACCAATTCGGCCAACCAGAGCCGGAAGTTCGAGGAATTCCGTTCGCATCTAAGCGATATCGAATCCGCCCACTGGGACCTCTACTGGCGCCTGTTCTGCAGGTGGGAGGGTGTGCTTGGTGAAGATGAACTGCGTGAGCGGCTCGCGCGGGTGCGCGCCGCGGCGCATGTCAAGGCCGACCACACGGACCGGCATTGGATTCTGACAGATCAACCGGTCGACGTATCGGCCGTCGAACATGAAACGATCTTCCCCGGTCCAGCCGACAAGACAGTGGAATTCGACGAGGCCACGGGCCGCGCGATGGTCTGGTGGACATCGGAGCCGTCCGGGGCTTTCCAGATCGTCCAGCGGCGCCAGTCAGGGTGGGTCAATTGGGGCACTAATGGCGAGAATGAATGCCCGGAACTTCCCGTCGGTGTCCAGATCAAGACGGCATATGGCCGTTTCGCCGACCGCTGGCAGGCCATAGCGGATCAATTGGAGACGCCCCCGACTGTGCGCGCCGTATAGAAGTTCCCCTCGCGCGTGCAGACGCGGCGATTTAGCCGGATTGATGCGGCGAAGCCGACGCCTCACTGAATTCTAAATCCAACGTTCCTTCGTCGCCCAACATACTTCGTAGAAATAGTTAATATCACTACAAACAATATATTATAGGATAGAATCCAATAGCAAATTCGGATACGGATTCAATAGTCTCCATAGGCGCTGCTCTGCCTCAAGCTAAGAGCAAACTCTTCAGCAAGTCGAAGTCCGCCGGGGTCAACCCCCGTCGCGTAACCTCTTTGCATCAGATGGGAGCTGATAACTCCGGTGCCAATGTTGCCTGCAGCACCTGGAGCATAAGGGCAGCCCCCCAGACCACCCACCGAACTATCGAACGTAGCGATGCCCCAATCCAACGCGACGTCCACATTCGCACGAGCTCGCCCGGAAGTGTCATGGAAGTGGCAGGCCACCATCGGTGCTGGAACCCGGTCGAGTACGCGTTCCAGCATGAGACTTACGCGCTCCGGCAATCCCCGGCCGATCGTATCCGCTACCGATATCTCATGGCAACCCAGGTCCATCAGGTGCGAAGAAACCATTGCGACCGCGTCGGGTGCGATTTCGCCCTCGTAAGGACAATCGACGGCACAAGACACGTAGCCGCGAACTGGAATGCCATGCGACCTCGCGAGGCTGATCACCGGCACGAATCGTTCCAGGCTCTCGGCTATGGTGCAGTTGATGTTTCTGGACGCGAAAGTCTCTGAGGCGCTGGTAAAGACGGCCAATTCGTCAGCGCCCGCGGCAATCGCGGCTATGGCACCCTTGTCGTTGGGCACCAGCACGGAGCGTATCAAGCCGTCTCGCGCCGGCGTTCGCCGCATCACCACGTCATGATCGGCCATCTGAGGCACCCATCTTGGCGAGACGAACGCGGTGACTTCGATACGAGAAAGACCAGCATCAGCCAGCAGACGGATAAGCTTTAGCTTGTCCTCGGTCGAGACGATGTTTTTCTCATTTTGCAGGCCGTCACGAGGGCCCACCTCGACGATCGTGACCTTGCGATCGCCGCTCATTAATGGACGGCCGCGTACATGATCGTTTCTTCCGTGGCAATCCGGCGGTCCATTTCCTCGACGATCTTGCCCTGGCGGGCAATGAGGATGCGGTCGGAAAGGCTGAGTATCTCCGGCAGGTAAGACGAGATTACCGCGACTGCGATCCCCTGGTCAGCAAGCTGGTTTATGAAGGTATGGATTTCGGCGATAGCGCCGACGTCGACGCCGCGCGTCGGCTCATCGAAGACCACAAGTCTTGGCTTTTGGACGAGCGCCTTGGCAATCACGACCTTCTGCTGATTGCCGCCGGACAGTTCGATGACTTTCGCATCCGGGTCGATGGCCCTCACATTGAGACGTTTACGCCATTCCTCGGCAACGGACCGTGCTTGCTTCATCGACACGATGTTGAAGCCGCCAAATGATTGTCCGCCGAGTTGGCCCATATAGATGTTTTCGGCAATGCTCATCGTCTCGAAGAAGCCTTCAGCCTTTCGCTCTTCGGTCACATAGACAACGCCGTCACGCACTGCCGGCGCGGGTACCAGATAGCGCTTGGATTGGCCATCGATCTTGACTTCTCCGCCATGAAAGAAATCGCGTTTCAGAACCCCGCATACCACTTTCAGCGTCTCGGTCCGGCCGGAGCCGACCAAACCGAAAATCCCGGTCACCTGCCCCGCATACAGCGAAAACGATGTGTTGCGCACCATGTTGCCCATCGAGAGATTTTCGACGGAGAGCACTTTTGCGCCACGCGGCCTTGGAGCGCGCATGCGCGAGGCACCGCTGTAGATCTCATCTGTCAGCGTTCGACCGACCATGGCCTGAATGATCTTCTGACGATCGAACGCGGCGGCCTTGTCCGAGGCCACCAGCCTGCCATCTCTCAGGATGGTAATCCGATCCGCAACCATGAGCGCCTCTTCAAGCGCATGCGAAATGAATATGATGGAGACCCCCTCGTCCTTCAGCTTCCTGATCAGCTTGAAGAAGTAGCTCTTTTCCTCCGGCGTGAGGGTCGCCGTCGGCTCATCGAAGATGATTACCTTTGCCTTGTGATGCACCGCTCGCGCGATCTCGACCATCTGCTTCTGTGCGGCGCCTAGAGAGCCCACGATGGCTGAAGGATCGACATGGAAGTTCAGGGACTGGAGGAATTGCTGAGCGGAAATGTAAATGCCGCGAAGCCGGTTCAGAGGCTTCTCTTTTCCCAGATAAATATTCTGGGCGACGGACATCGACGGGACCAGGCTGTTTTCCTGGTAGACCATCGCTATCCCCTTCGCCAGTCCCTCAGCCGGGGTTGCGAGCTTCTCCTCACGGCCGTTGATGAACATCTTGCCGCTGCTGAGCGGATAGACGCCGGCGATGATCTTCGTCAGTGTCGACTTTCCGGCGCCATTCTCGCCGAGCAACGCATGAATCTCACCGGGCAGCAGCTGAAAGTCGACATCCGAGAAAGCGGGATTGCCGCGAAAATCCTTTGTAGCGGCCTTGAGTTCGACAATCGGTGTCATGCTGCCGACCCCATGAGAACCGAGAGGTCGTCCGGCTCGGTTTGAGAGAGATGATCGAGCGCAAGGATTTCGCCGCGACCTTTGGAGGCGATGAACAGCCTGTCGCGGATTTCAACACAGGATGTGATGCCGTGCCGGCGGCCATCAGCCCTGCTGTGAGCGCTCCAAATGGGCTGAAAGCTGTCATCGAGACGAAGCAGGAGACCATAGGAACGGCTTGGTGCCCAGGGTTTGTGGATGCCCAGTCGGATGACGCTGCCCGACTGCAGCGGTTCCTTGAAGCTGCGTCCGCTCGAAAGCGTAGGTGCGATCCAATATTCCGGCGCAATGGTTTCCATCATTTCGCGCCTGTAGCGGTTTTCGCGCAGAACAAATTCCTGCAGCTGGGAGCGGACCGCAAACATCGTTAGCCAATATCCATTCTGGCTGGCCGGCTGAATCCGTCCGGGATATGCGGGCAAATCCGCAAGCACCGTTGCGATGCTGCCGTCGACAACGTCCAGCGCCAAAAGGCGATGTTTCCAAGCTTCAGAAATGACCAGCTTGCCGCCCCTCGCTACGGTGACGCCCGAGGGAAATCCTAGTCCTCCTTTGACGAGGCTCGCATTTCCGGCTCCCAGATCAATTCTCACGACGCTTCCACTGCGGCCAAGATTCAAGAGATCCCGGCTCCATTCGTGTGCCGAATGGGCGCTCGAACCATTGCAAACGACCAGCGTGTCTTCATCCAGGAAAACGGCGGCCGTTGGACAGTTGAGCTGCTGGCCGGACAGATTCGCGGCAAGTCGCTTGCCATCATGCCGACCACCGACGATCGCGATACCAAGATTGTCCAAGCCCAGGGCAAGAGCGCCTTGCGGCGACGCGGATAGGAACGTGATCTCGGCATCGCAAGTGCTTCGAACAGAGGTGCTTCCGTCGTCGTGAAGTTCAACCAGCCGGTTGCCAGAGGTGAGCAGCATTTGCCCCCTTGCAATCGCAAGATTGTCCGCCCCATCTATCATCGAGACGCTGGAGATGCGCTCCAGGTAGTTGTTGGGCTTGAGCGCGCCATCCATGACCGGAACCGTGATGGAATGATCGCCACGCCCACCCATGAACTTGTCGAAGATACTGCTGATGCGACCAGACATGCTCATGCGTTTGCTCCCCAGTAGGACGCTTGTGACGTCCACGTTGGATCGGCATCGGGCAGCTTGAGACGGCCTATCCGATCATTGTAGAGCCCGCCAAGATACAGATAGCCTTTGTGCTCACGCATCGACGTCACCATCGGGTGGTTCTTGCCTCCGAGATCCCAATAGGATTCCACGATTTCGCCGTTCGGCTTGAATTTGAGCACGCACCCCGTGTTGATGTTCGGGAACAACCATTCGTCACGGGCCACGCGCTTGGCCATGCGTTTGCGCAACGACGGCATTCTCATCGCCAGGTCGAGAGCCGGCGACCGCATGCCGACAAGCGCCACCCAAAAACTCCCGTCCGAAGCTCGATTGATGTTGTCGGGATACCCCGGCAGGTTCGGGATCGTCGTTTCACAGGTGCCCTTCTTGGGACCGTCGAACCAGTATCGATTGACACGGCAGCCCCAGGTCTCGGCGAAGAAGAACGATTGACCGTCGCCGGCCATGCAGACCCCATTTGGGAATTGCAAATTTCTGAGGATCGTTTTGGTCGAACGATCGCGCGGGTCAAAGCAGATCAGGCGACCGTTGCCCCTGCTCTCCAGCGCATCTGTCGCCCAATCGTGCATGTCGTAACGGATGGTTGCCTCAGAAAAAAAGATGCGACCGTCCGGCGCGATGTCGAGGTCGTCGGCAAGCTTCAAACGGGAATCGTCGATCACCGAAAGGACCGTCCGCTTGGTCTCGTCGGTCAGCTTTGTGACCTGTCGATCCGGCGAAACCTGATAGAGACCCATCCCACCAATACAGACATTCAGGTTCTCGTTGGCGTCAAAAGCCAGCCCCAGCGGATGGCCGCCAATATGAACGAATATCTCCCACTTGGTGTAGTCCGGCGCGAAGAAGCGAACGATGTCGCCGTGCCGATTTGGACAATAGAGATTGTCGTTGCGATCGAAAATGACGTCCTCGGGACCCTCGATCTCGCCCTTGCCGATGAGCGACACGTCCTTCAGCCGATCGTTCAGCGCGTAGGGACTGTCAGATCCTGCATCAGTCTCGGGAAGTGCCGGGAGACGGAAATAACCGGGTGACACATACACCTTGTTCAGAAGCTTGTGCCGGTTCTTGAGCCAACGGACGTCGATGGCCACCACGACGAGCAGAACAATACCGAGGATCATCGAGCTGATGCCGCCACTGATCCCGACGCGAACCATGCTGTCGGTCAGAATGAGCACAACAACCGCGCCGAGTACGGATTTCACCACCGACCCGCGGCCGCCCCCGAGGCTGTTGCCTCCAAGAACGGCGGCGGTTAGCGCCGCGATTTCGAGGCCGACTCCGGTGTCTGATCCCGCGCTGCCGAGGCGTGCCGCGAAAAACACGCCGGCCAACGAAGCGAGCACGCTCGACCAGACATAGGTGGTGAAGATAGTGAACTTGACCCGCAGGCCGGCATTGTAGGCGGAACGGCGGCTGCCGCCGACCGCCGTAATATGCCATCCGGCCCGTGCCCTGGTGAGAATGACGTGCCAGAGCCCTATGACGACGATGGCGACGATAAACGAGAAGGGAACGCCAAAGACCTGGCCTTCTCCGATAAAGAACCAGAGGTCGGAATCCGGGAAAACCGCCGATATCTGAACCGCGTAACGCAGGAGAAGGATATCGACGATCGATCGAATGATGATGAGTGTGACCAGTGTTGTCAGGAATGCCCGGATGCGCAGATAGCCAATCAGGAAACCATTGACCGCACCGCACAAGGCACCAACAGCCAGCGTGGCTATCACGGTGGCCCAAACCGGCCATCCCAGCAAGCTTATGCAAACAAGGGCCGTGATGTTGGCCAGGGCAAAGACGCTGCCAACCGAAAGATCGAGGCCGCCGGCAAGCAACACGATGCCCATGGCGACGACGACCAGCGAAAATTCCGACAGTTGGCGCGACGTCTCTGTTAGGCTCGACAGCGTGAAGAAATGCGGATTCTGGAGAAGAAAAAAGCTGATCGTCACGATCGTCGCAAGCACGGGAACGGCGTTGTCGCTCCAGCGCTTGGTCAGCACTTCGCCAAGCACCTTTTCCGGAAAATAGCGAAAATAGAGGCGCTCGATCGCTTCCATCTTAAGATCCTAACTGCAGACATTGCTGGGGAGGCCACCGCGTTTCCACGCGGTGGCCTGATACGAAATTACTTTTTGAGCTGATCCAGATCCCAACAGCTGTTCGTCGACATCGTTTCCTTGCTGATGATCTTGTTTGGCGTGTACAGCGCGAACTTCACGGCGCCTGCCGCTTCTTTCGATTGCAGCAATACCTTGATCGCGTTGTTGAGATCGCGGCCCTGGCCTTCGACGTCGTAGGAAATGACCTCCTTGAACGTTCCGTTTTCCACGCCCTGGCATGCCGTCTTGTTGCCGCCGCCGGATGTGATCAGATAAATATCCTTGCCGGACTCCTGGATCGCGGCGCCGGTTCCGGCGTCCATCACATCCCAAAACCCGACGATGCCACACAGGTCTGGATTCTGCTGGATCACCGTCTGCGCGATGCCGCGCGCCTTCGACTGATCCCAGTCGCCGGTCTGGCTGGAAACGATCTTGATGTCGTCATGACCCTTCAGCGTCTCGGAGATCGCATTGAGCTGATAGACGCTGGCCGCTGCTGTCGCCGGCCCCTGGATGATCGCGATCTTGCCGCTTTTGCCGCTCGCCTTGCCGCACTTCTCGATCATGCGATTGGCAGCATACTGGCCGATGCCATACCAGTCCGCCCCGACAAATGCGTCCGTCTGGTAACTCGACTTCATGTTGACCTGGATCACCTTGATCCCTGAGTCCTCGGCCTTCTTCAGCGTGCGAGCGTAGGACGCAACGTCGAAATTCTGGACCACGATGACGTCGGGCTTTTCGGTGATCGCCTGGGTCAATGCACGCGTGCCGGTATCCGTGCTCCAGTTGGCGTCGCGGATATCGAGGGTGTAGCCCAGCCGCTTCGCCTCCTTTTGCATGATCGCCGCCCACCCCTCCGGCAGATCGAAACTCATGGACATCGGCACGAAGACGACCTTCTTGCCGGCGAGTGAATCAAGCGTCGGCTGTCTCAATTCGTCGACCATGCCGTCCTGCGCATGGGCAGCTCCAAATGAGAGAATGCCGGCCACTACCGCTGCCGCGGCAAACTTCGCTATCATCATGTTGGTTTCCTCCCGTTGGATGATATTGAGCGTCAGATATCCCCCTGTTGCGACGTCTGTTCATCGCGAGGGTTGAGGAGTGCGTCCACGATCAAGGCGCCAAGCAGCACCGTGCTTTTGACCAGGTTCTGGACGGTGTAAGAGATGTCGAGGATCGTCATGCCGTTGAGCAGGAGGCCGATCAGAATCGTGCCGACCAACACGTTGCGGACACCTCCTCGTCCACCAGTGAGACCGATGCCACCCAGAATGACCACCAGCAGAACGTCGTAGATGAGTGTCGAATTGACCATCCTCATGTTCATGCTGGCGACGGAGGCCGCCGTCACGCAACCGGCCAGGAAGGCCATCACGCCCGAGAGCACGTATTGAAGAATGATGACCGGCCTGACGGGAATACCCGTGATCCGTGCGGTAGAGATGTTGTCGCCGATAGCGTAGATGAACCGTCCGAATCCTGTCCTGCGAAGAAAGAAATAGAGGGCGGCGGCGCACACTGCGAAAAGCCAGATCGGGATCGGGATGCCTAGAAAGCTACCGCGCCCCAGAAACAGGAACCAGTTCAGATTGTCCGGCACATTGTTGACATCAAGCGTGGCGATCACGCCGCGCCCTAGTCCGTAAACGATCGCCGAAACAGCAAGCGTTGCGAAGATCGCGGGGATTTCGACATAGGCAATCAGAAAGCCCATGATGATCGCGACGACGATGACGAAGGCAAGGCCGAGCACCAAAGCCGTTGAAAAGGCGTAGCCCTGGTTGGCGAGAACAATCGAGAACGTCAGCGACACGGCCATCACCGCGACCAGCGAAAGATCCACACCGCGGCCGATCACGACGACCGCCATGCCGAGGCTCAGCATCCCGAGCATGGCGACATTTCGGATCAGATTGAGGAGGTTGTCCCGGCTGAGAAAGTTGTCGAGCGTGATCGAGAAATAGGCGAAGAGAGCGATCGACACGAGGAATACGATCAGCTCCTGCGTCACGCCCACGCGATGGCCGACGCCTTTGCGCGCGGCATTCGATGCCAGGTTTTGAGGAGTGCTAGACACGGTCACTTCCCCTTCCCGGCGAAAGCAGCAAGGCCACGCTTGGCATCGTCGCTCCTGAAAGTCCGCTGTCCCAGTATCGCTTCTTGGCGGAACGCCTCTGTCAGCGGCAGATCCTGCAACGTGAGTGCTGCTTCCTTGATCGTCTGGACGGCGGTTGGGCTCAGGCTTGCAATATGGTGCGCTGTTTCAAGAGCGACACGCTCGACGTCCTGGCTATCCACCGCCTGATTGACCACGCCTTTGGCGAGCATCTCGGCCGCCGTAAAACGCCTCGCGGTCAACATGATCTCCATCGCGTGAGCGTAACCGATCTGCCTGACGAGACGCACCAGCGTCCCGCCGGCAGGCACAAAACCGAGCGTCGCTTCAGGCAGCTGGAAAATGGCGTCACGCGCCACAATCCGGATATCGGTCGCGAGCATGATCTCGAAGCCACCGCCAAAGCACATGCCCCGGATCGCGCTTATGATCGGCTTGAAGAACCCGGGGAACTTGATATGGGCCGGGTCCCAGGCGGAAATGTCGAAAGTATCCGCGGCAAGCGCCGGAATGGATTCCTTCAGGTCGGCCCCGACGCAAAAGGCGCGCTCGCCGCTGCCCGCGAGGACGACTGCCCGAATGGCATCATCATCCTTGGCGGCCTTGAAGACACGGCCCAGATCGTCATACATGGCCAAGGTCAGCGCATTGAGCTTCTCCGGTCGATTGATCCGGACAGTGGCAACGTAACCGTCTTGGGTAAGATCAATCCCCATCTAGATCGCCCCCCCGGCCTTGAGCGCATGCAGCTCCTCTGGAGAAAGGCCGGCCAATTTCCCAAGGATCAGTTCATTGTGCTCTCCTGGCGCGGGCGCCGATTGGGGCGCGGCCTCAACCGCTCCCGAAAGCTTTATCGGCAGCCCAAACATGCCGATAAGTTTGCCGGCAATCGGAACTTTGACGATCATGTTCCGCGCGGCGATGTGCGGGTCCTCAACGACTTCCGCAATGGTCTTGATCGCGCTCAGCGGGATCTTGTCGCCCGCAATTTCCTCCAGTTCGGCCTTGGTGTAGCGGCTGAACCAGCGGTTAAGCAGCGGATTGACCTTCGTCTCCGCCACTATCGGATCGAAGCGCTTCTCCATCGTATCGATCGCAGGGTCGGACGCCTTGTCCGACTCGCCGAAGAGAGTGCAGGTAATTGCCCAAAACTTGTCCGTGTAGCCTCCGAAGAACACGTAGCCGTCCTTGCAGGGAAACTGGCCGTAAGGTCGCACGAAGGGATGTTCATTACCGAGTGGTGACGCGATCTCGTTCTTCGCCGTGTAGCGGACAACGGCATTTTCCGTCAGCGTAAGCACGGAGTCCTGCTGCGATATGTCGACTACCTGACCGAGGCCGTTTTTGTCCGCCTCGCGCAGTGCGGCGAGCGTGCCGATAGCAGCATACAAGGACGCCGCGAGGTCGCCGATGATGGTGCCCACGCGAACCGGTGGCCGGTCCGCGTAGCCGTTCATCGACCACAACCCGCCTGAAGCCTGCCCGGTGTTGTCATAGGCAGGCTTTGATGCGTTTGGACCGTTGCGACCATAACCGCTGATCGCGGTATAGATCAGCTTGGGGTTTTCGGCTTTGAGGACTTCGTAGCCGAGACCCAGTCTGTCCATGGTTCCCGGTCGAAAATTCTCGACCAGGACGTCGGCCCGGCGTACGAGCTTTTTTAAAAGCGCCTTGCCTTCAGCGGATTTGAGATTGATCGTAATTCCGAGCTTGTTGCGATTGAACTGCGAAAAAAATGCGCTGAGTTCCTCTCCGTCTTCACCGACGAAAGGCGGGAAACTGCGGGCGTAGTCCGGTTCGTCAGGATGCTCAACCTTGATCACGGTCGCGCCAAGGTCAGCCAGCAACATCGAGCAGAACGGGCCGGCGACGACACGTGTGATGTCGAGAACAGTCAACCCGCTCAAGGGGCCCGTCCGTGTTGGAATCGCGTCATTCTGAAGTGTTTCGGTCACGTCATTCTCCCGGAAAACAAGCCTGGGAGATATCTGCCCGGATTCTTGGATCGCGCAATGAACATTGCCGGCCCGCCGCATCGCCGACCGACAGCAAGTGATTTTTCAGCATCACGGTACCGCATGATCTCAGACCTTTTCCGCCCTGATCAGCTCAAGTACATCCTTGGCGCGATCGACGCGCACGTCATGGTTTGCAGACAGCGTCGACGCCACCCTGTCGATCTCGTCACCGGTTGCGCCGGCCACAATTGCGATGTTGCGGGCGTGCAGCGCCATATGGCCTCGCTGGATGCCCTCGGTGGCCAATGCACGCAATGCCCCCATGTTCTGCGAAAGCCCAACTGCCACCGCCACCTCGGCAAGTTCCTGGGCACTCTCAACGCCGAGGATCTTGAGGGCGGCACGGGCTGCCGGATGGGTCTTTGTCGCACCACCCACAAGGCCCAGAGCCATGGGCATTTCCAGAGTCCCGACAAGATGGCCCTTGGCATCGAGTTCCCACGTCGACAACGAGGTGTAGCGGCCTGAGCGCGAAGCCCACACATGCGCGCCCGCTTCTATGGCGCGCCAGTCATTGCCAGTGGCCACCACGATCGGATCGATACCATTCATGATGCCCTTGTTGTGGGTGGCGGCGCGGTAGGGGTCGACGATGGCAAAGGCACATGCTTCGACAATGCCGCGGGCGATACGATCACCCTTGTACTCTTCGGTCTGCAGCGTCTCGGGGGCGACTGTAACCATTGCGCGGGCGATGCGCAGATCGGCAAAGTTGGACAGAATGCGAAGTCGCACGACGCCGCCGGTTATCGCTTCGATCATCGGCGCGACGGCTTCGGCCATTGTATTGACCGTGTTTGCGCCCATGGCATCACGCACATCGACGATCAGGTGAACGACAACCATGGGGCCGGCAGCCGTCTGATCAAAGACGTGGACTTCGACATCGCGGCAGCCTCCGCCAAGCGATATCAGGACCTTGTCCTTGACATTTGCGGCAGCAATGATCGCCTCTCGTTCCCTCAGGATGCGGGCCCGCGCGCCGTGCGGGTCGCGCACTTCAAGAACTTGCACCTGTGCCCGCATGATCGGCCCGGTGCTCGAGGTGAAGAAGCCACCACTCTTGCGGGCAAGACGGGCCATGTACGACGCTGCTGCCACGACAGATGGCTCTTCGACGGCCATCGGGATCAGGTAGTCTCGGCCATTGATTGTAAAATTTGTGGCCACGCCGATCGGCAGCTCAAACGTCCCAATGACGTTCTCGATCATGCCATCGGCCAGCGCAATCGGGAGGCCGCCGCCTGCAAAAACGCTGCGTTCAGTATCGGTGAGCGACATGACATCGCCCACCCGGCCAAGTCTCTCGGCTGGTGAGAGATTCCGCAGGTTCTCGATGCGCGAATTTATGGTGGAACGCGTTCTGCCGTTTTCTGTATCGGTCACAGGCGCCTCCCACGCGATGTGTAATTTTTCTTCTTGAAACAAGAATGATCATTGTTACCATCTCACGAAAGGTACAGATCACAGAATTTGTCTGAATCTGTACCCATAGGAGGCGACGTTGAGGGCGACAAATCCAAACGGCAAATCCGGTGAAACTCTTGCAGAGAATGTCGCAGCGCGGCTGGTCCAGGACATTGCATCGGGCAACCGGGCGCCAGGAAGCAAGCTCCCTTCGATCAGGAATGCGGCCCGCGAATACGGCGTGTCGAAGAACACCATTGTCGAAGCTTACGACAGATTGGCGGCATCCGGTCATGTGACGCCGAAGGCACGGTCCGGATTCACGGTCAGCAAGACTGCGCAAACGAATGGAACGAGGCCAAAGCACGTATCGGAAGCCGTCGACATCGCTTCGCTTCTCAATGCGCAGTTGGAGGAGAGTTTCGAGATTCGAGTTGGTGACGGCCGCCCACCCCCGGCATGGACCGAGGAGTCCGAGATAAGGCGTCATCTTGGGTTGTTCGGTCGTGGCCCGTCCCCGGGAGCGGACGCTTACGGGTCCGCCTGGGGCTTTCCGCCTCTGCGGCAGCAGATTGCGCGACGCCTGGTAAACCAACACATTCAAGCGACTGAAAAGGAAATCCTGCTCACGTTCGGTGCCAATCATGCGCTCGATCTTGTCGTTCGGGCGTTCTTGGCACCTGGCGACGTCGTGCTCGTTGATGAGCCCGGATATTACCCTCTCTTCGCCAAGCTCAAACTGGCGCAGGTCAGAGTTATTGGCGTCCGGCGCCTGCCTGACGGACCAGACATCGAAGACTTTGCGGAGAAGGTTTCGGCGGAGCGGCCAAAACTGTTCTTCACGCAGTCAATTGGCCACAACCCAACCGGCAGTTCCATCAGCTTGTCTGTCGCGCACTCTATTCTCACGGTTGCGGCGAAGCACAACGTAACCATCATCGAGGACGACCCTTTTGCGGATCTCTCCCTCGTTCCTCCCAATCGGCTTGCAACGCTCGACCAACTCAACCACGTGATTTCGATAGGCACCTTTTCCAAGACCCTGTCCGCGAGCTTGAGGTCAGGCCATATCGCAGGCCGCACCGACAAGGTCGCTGCACTTGCAGAACTGAAGATGCTGACAACAGTGAACAGCTCTGGCCACGTCGAACGGCTCCTTCACCGCCTGACATCCGAAGGCCACTATGATCGCCATCTCAAGCGCCTCGCACAGCGTATCGAGACGGCAGCAACTCGCGTTCATTCAGCCCTCAGCCGGAATGGTTATTCGATCTTCGCTGGCAACGGTGGTGGCTACTACCTCTACCTCATGCTGCCAGGAGGCATCGACGACATAGAACTCGCCCGACTGGGCGCCAAGGAGAGCATTTTCATAGCGCCTGGAAGCGTCTTTTGCATCGACAAACAGAGTCCAATGGCCGCCGGGATCCGCATAAATGTGTCACGGGCGGATGACGAAAGGTTTTTTGACTTTCTGCTGCGAAAACTCTCCTAGTTGTGGGCACCAAGTACAATAAATACCGGCGCCCGCAAGGCACTAGACGACTGCCATGCAGCAACGATTTCGGGCGCTCCGACAGCCCGCGCGGTCTCGTCAGCTCGGCTTCCGTCCCTGATGCAGCATTCGGACCACCGCGGATGGGGACAAGGGAGTTGCGCTCGGTAATCGATCCTTCAACCGTCGGGCCCGGCGTGGCGCCGGTCGAATAGCCCGCGCCGATCGAGAACTCGCCGCTCGATTTCTCGACGAGATTGACCACGACCACGACATGGTCGGGCTCCGATCCCGGCTCGGCTGATATGTCGACCTTCTCGAAATAGTCCAACGCCTCCAGCCGCTTCTTTGCGCGCTGAATAAGGACCTGGTTGAAGGCGTCGCCTTCGCTGACATCGAATTCGCGGCGCACCATGTAGTCGCGATGTAGTCGCGCGTCCGCTCATTGCCGCGGATCTCGATACGCTCGATATAGGCCTTGGTGCCCTGGTCGATCGTGTAGACAACCGAGATGGTGTGGTTGTCGAAGTTTCGCGCGCCGCGCGGCGTCACCTGGGCAACAACTATAGCCTAGTGAAAATAAATCCCGCCGCAGACGTTGAGCGCCTGTCCGGTGACGAAGGCCGACTGGTCGGAGGCGAAGAAGCAGACCGGCCCGACAATGTCCTCGGGATAGCCGAGACGCTTCAGCGCCGCGACCTCTTCCCAGTGAACCGGGTGTCAGGATCGAGCCTCTGAAGCCCGCAGCCGAGATAGCACGGGACATGGTCAAGATCGTCCTGGACGATCATGACCTTGCGACGGGAACCGAGATTGCGGTTCTGGTGTCCGGCCTCGGCGCAACGCCGGTCAACGAACTCTACATCCTCAACGACACGATCGAACAGGAGATCACCGGACGCGGGCTGAGCATCCACAAGACCTATATCGGCAACTATTTCACCTCGCTGGAAATGGTCGGCGCCACACTCACGGTCATGGCGCTCGACGCCGAACTGAAAAGGCTGCTGGATGTGGACGTCGATTGTCCCGCAAGGTTCTAGGAGATAGGCAAATGCAGCATTTTGACAACGCTTCCGCTGGCGACATCGTTCTTTCGGTGGCGGACCGGATCATTGAAAACCGGGCCTATCTGAGCGAGATCGACGGCAAGATCGGTGACGGCGACACGGCGTCAACATGGCCAAGGGCTTCGGCATGGCCGCGGAAAGGATCCGGGGCAACGACATGTCGCTGGCCACGGCGTTCGATACGCTGGGCACCGTGCTGATGACCGAGATCGGTGGTTCCATGGGTCCAAGCTCGACCTCGACCACATGCTTCCGTCAGAAGTTTTCGCCGCTGCCGCGTCGGCCTTTCTCGATGCTGTCGGCGCCTCCACAGGGCCGCTTTATGCGACAGCGTTCCGAAGAGCGGCACAAGCCCTCAAACAAGATGAACGCCTTTCAGTTGCCGACCAGGCGGCAATCGTCGAGGCAATGACGACCGGCATCATGGAGCGCGGCAAAGGGCAGCGCGGCGACAAGACAATGCTGGATGCCTGGATCCCCGCAACGGAAGCAGCCGCCAGCGCACGAGCCCGCGCGGCTTCAAGCCTGGAAATGTGGAACAGCATCGTGGAGGCCGCGGAAGCCGGCGCGAATTCGACACGATCCATGGTCGCTGCACGAGGCAGGGCGGCCAGGCTCGGCGAGCGATCCCTGGGACACATGGATCCGGGCGCGGCCTCGGTCGTCATCATCCTGCGCGCAATGAAGGACACCTTTGGTGAACCGCAAGAATAGGTCGGTCCTGGTGGCCCTGGCCATCGGCCACTTGATCGCGGATCGCCTTGGTGGTGTTGCTCTCAGCGCTTGAAGAGCCTCATACGGGCAAGCAGATCATCCCCCAGCACGATCCTATGGAAAAGCGCGGCAACCCCGTGCAGGGTCACGACTGCAAGCAGCGCGAACGCTCCGTAACGATGAAGGCCGAGCGCGAAGTCCCCCACTCTGCCGACCCCGTAATCAACGGCGCTATCTGCACCGCGTTGAAGAAGTTCACGCCCTGGCCACGCGCGAACAGGAAAGCCACGCCCAGAAAAATGGCGCAAGGACTAGGTCGCTCGGCACAAAATTCTACAGAAAAATCAATGATTTGGAGAATCAATTGATGGTACCGTTGGCTGGGATCGATATGCCTAATAAGCTGTTGTTTTTATTGTGCTTTTTACGCTCTCCTGCTCGATTTGTATCACAATAGGTAGCACAATAGGTAGCACATTCTCGGCGACTTCACGGATATCGCAGTCGTGGCGTCGAAGCCGGCTGCAGCACATCTCGGCGTCCTGACACAATTCGTGCCGCTTGGCTGAACGCTCTTCATGTGGAAGGACATGGTCGGCCTGGAGGGACGTTTCCGAAACTTGGATACGTCCATGACCCACATTGATCCGCGCCCGCCTCAAGCAATTTCGAAGACTGTGAGATTTCCAGTTTAGCCCTGCTGCGTTTGATGCTCCAGCGCCACAAGCGTGCCGGCGTGGCGTGGTCTGCCGCGGTGGCCCGCGTCCTGGAATCACTTACCCGAGAGTCTGACTGGCGAGTGCGTAAGTCATCGGTGCAACTGCGCCGTCGACGGCAAAATCGGAGAGGCGTTTGCCCATCGACATGGTGAGCACCGTGTCGAAAACAGGCATTCCGCTGTGCGACAGAAAGGTGGCGAACTCGCCATGGTTCATGTGGGTGTCGATCCGCAGGAAAGACCCGGAATGGTCGGCCACGTGCGGATGGACGATCGCCAAAGCGTCGGCGTCGCTTTCCGCCACGACCGGCCCCACCACGTGGCCCCGTCCGAACGGCCGGCAGAGCGCGAATGCGTTCAGCCTGCCATCCTTGAAAAGGCCATAGCCGGCCGAGTGTGCGAAAAGCCTTTCGATGAGTGCCGCCCGCCTCACGCCAAATCCTGCCGCGTCGAGCGCGATCGCTGCGGGAATATCACTTGGGTCCAAGGTCCTAACATCGCGCATGTCTGTCGGGCTACTTGTCGTCTCTAGGCGGGCGATGCCCTGGCATTGATAAACGGTCTTCTCCGGCTGGAAGTCGAGCGAGAGATAGAGCCGCCTTGCCGCGCGCGTTGCATTGAGACGCAGATCGCAGCCGCTGACGTTCTCGAAGACCCGCTTCATCAGCCATTGCCCCGCCCCCAGCGTCTGAAGTCGCGGCGAGGTGATGACCATGCCCACGGTTGCGAAATCGGTACCATGCGCGAACCACATGGCCGAACCGAGAGCCCGGCCGATCTCATCGAGCGCCACGAACCCGTGTCCGGACTGGCGCAGGAATTGCCAGTCTTCGGCACGATGCGGCCATCCCACGGAGAGCGAGAGTGCGTGCAGGCGGTCCAGTTCAACGCCTTCGATGTCGCCAATCCGCATCGAGAAGGTATCGATTTTCAAGCTCCCGGACGGCTTCAATTCCATGCCCCTGAAAGATTATCGCACTGGAAGGCGACGCACCGATGGCCACCTTCCGCCCGCCAACGCTAAACAAGCAGACCGGTACAATTTGCTCGAAAGTCGAGCAGCAACGCTAGATTCGACTGAAACACTTCCGCTTTCGGCACGCAATCGCGAAAGAACGCGCACATCCTCTACCGAAATCGAGCAGCCGTCGGCATCGATCCCGGCAAACCCGAAATGCTTTGAGGGCTGGAATGGACGTCTTCGATATCCTCGACCGTCTTGTCGCCTTTCGATCGGTCGCCGGCAAGCCGAACGGCGATATCGCCGGCTGGATCGAGGCTTATCTCGCAAAGCACGGAACGCAGGTCACCCTGCTTCGAGGGCCGGAAGGCGACCGGTTCAATCTGTTCGCGACGATCGGCCCCGCCGACGTCCCTGGATACATTCTGTCCGGCCACATGGACGTCGTCCCCGCCAGTGAGCCGCAATGGAGTTCAAGCCCTTTCGTGCTGCGCAAGGAGGGCGAAAGGCTCTATGGACGCGGCACCACGGACATGAAGGGGTTTCTTGCCGCGGTGCTCGCGGCGGTGTCTACCTTGGCAGGGCTGCGCCTTTTCAGGCCGATCCACCTCGCCTTCTCCTATGATGAAGAGGTGGGATGCCGGGGCGTGCCGCACCTGATCGCCCACCTTCCCGAGCTCTGCGCGAAGCCGCTCGGCGTCATCGTCGGCGAGCCGAGCGGCATGCGCGCCGTGCGCGGTCACAAGGGCAAGGCGGCCGCCCGCGTGTCCATCAAGGGACGTGCAGGCCATTCCTCACGGCCGGACCTGGGGCTCAACGCCATCCATGCCATGGCCGATGCGCTGAGCGCGGCCGTGACCGAGGCCGAACGGCTGATGCACGGTCCGTTCGACGCGGCCTTTGAGCCGTCCTACTCCTCGCTGCAAGTAGGCGCCGTGGCCGGGGGACAGTCGGTCAACATCATTCCCGAAATCTGCACTCTGGACCTCGAGGCGCGCGCCATACCCGGTATCGACCCTGCCAGCCTGCTCGCGCCCGTCAAGGCTCGGGCCGAAGCCCTCGCGGCCGACGGATTTCTGGTCGAGTGGAAGCCGATGAGCGCCTATCCGGCGTTGTCGCTGCCGCAAGACGCGGCGCTAGCGGCACTGCTGACCGCACTGACCAGCGAAGCGCCACTCGCCGCCGTCAGCTACGGCACGGAGGCCGGGCTTTTCCAGGCCGCCGGCTTCGATGCGATCATCTGCGGCCCCGGCGACATCGACCGCGCCCACAAGCCGGATGAGTACATTCTCACCAGCGAACTCGCCACCTGCCAGCGAATGATCGAGGCACTGGGCGCCCGTTGCGCTGCTTGAGGAGGTGCCGGAATGACATTCCTGTTCAATTCGGATGCGCGGCGCGGGGTGATCTTCGCCGATGCCTTCGCAAGGGAACTACCGGACGTCCCCTTCGCCATGGACGCCGCGACGGTCGATCCCAATGCGGTGCGCTATCTCATCACCTGGACCGTACCGGATAACCTCGCCCGCTACAGGAACCTGGAGATCCTGTTTTCCCTCGGCGCAGGCGTTGACCAATTTCGCTTCGATGCGGTGCCGACGAAGGTGAAGATCGTGCGCATGATCGAGGAAGGCATCTTGCGCATGATGCAGGAGTACGTGACGCTGGCCGTGCTCGCCCTGCACCGCAACCTGCCGGCTTATGTGACGCAGCAACGGGCCGGTGAATGGCGTGACATCCACCAGCCCCAGGCTGGGTCGCGCCGGATCGGCGTGCTCGGCCTTGGGCAGCTTGGCAAGGCCGTTCTCGACCGGCTGAAGCCCTTCGGTTTCCCGCTCGCTGGCTGGAGCCGCTCGCCGCGGCGAATGGAGGGCGTGACCTGTCATCATGGCGAATTCGGACGGGAGCAGATGCTGGCAACCAGCGACATACTGATCTGCCTGCTGCCGCTGACCGAGGATACACGTGGTTTCCTGAATGACAACCTGTTCGCGAAACTGCCTGAAGGGGCGGCCATCGTCCACACGGGCCGGGGGCCGCAGCTCGACCACGAAGCGCTTGTCGCCGCGCTCGACAGCGATCATCTTTCAGCCGCGATGATCGACGTGACCGATCCTGAACCGCTGCCCCCGAGCCATCCATTCTGGTCGCATCCGAAGATCATTTTGACGCCGCATGTCGCCAGCGTCACCCAGCCGGCGACCGCTGCACGCGCCGTCATCGACAACATCAGGCGCCACCGCGCGGGTCTCGATCCCACTGGGCTCGTCGATCGGTCGCGCGGTTATTGAAATCCAACCCGAAAGGCCCTCCTTTGTCCCTGCTCAAGAGCGTCGATACCAATCCAGCCTTCCCGCCGCGCGAATCCAAGGCACTGCCCGAACGGCTGATTGCCGGCGACCCCGCTTTCAAGACCTGGGCGCAGGACGCCGCCAAGGGCGACCTTGTCCATACCGGCGTCTGGGAGGCGACGCCGGGGGAGACGCGCTCGATCAAGGGCGACACGTTCGAGTTCTGCCACATCCTCTCCGGCGTGATCGAGATCACGCCGGACGCTGGCGAGAGCGTGACCTACTGCGCCGGCGACAGCTTCGTGATGAAACCTGGCTTCACCGGTGTTTGGAAGACCATCGAAACGGTACGCAAGATCTACGTAACCGTAGGGTAACGGGTGCGAGCGAGGCACGTGGCCTCCGCAACAGATTTTGCCGTCTGTTATCGCCGGCACACAACAATCATCCGCGACCGATCGTCGAACGGTGCATGCTGCGCTGTTGCTCGCGATAGGCTTCTCCCGAACAACCGCGAGTGGCGCCCATGGGACTGAGCTTCGATCCCGATACCGTCTCCCTTCCCGTCGGCCACTTTATCGGCGGGGAGCTGATCGCGGCCGAGGGTGCGATCGAGATGCGCCGACCCTCGGATGGCAAGGCATACGCCGCCAGCCCCGTGGCCGGCGTCGATATGGTCGACCGTGCGGTGGAGAGCGCCAAGGCGGCGCTGAAGTCCAGCAACTGGGGCGGCGTTCGGCCGCGCGAGCGCACCAGGGCACTCCAGGCCTGGGCCGACTTGATCGAGGCAGAAGCCGAAACGCTGGCCAGGATCGAGGCGCTGTGCTCGACGCGGCCCGTCGGCCAGCTTGTTGCCGGCGATATCGCCATAACGGCCGAACAGATCCGCTTTTTTGCCGAGTTCGCCGACAAGGAAGGCAGCGAGCTCGTGCCGACCGACGACGCCAGTCTCGGCATGATCATGAGCGAGTCCTATGGTGTGGTCGGCGCGATCACGCCCTGGAATTTTCCCATCTCGATGGCCGGATGGAAGCTCGGCCCGGCGCTGGCCGCGGGCAATGCGGTGGTGCTGAAGCCGTCGGAAATGACGCCCTTTTCAGCAGTCTACATGGCTCAACTCGGCATCAGGGCAGGCTTACCGGCAGGGCTCATAAACGTGGTGCTGGGAGACGGTACGACGACCGGGACGGCGCTGACCGGCCATCCCGAGATCGCCAAGGTCAGCTTCACCGGCTCGACCCGCGCCGGCTCGGCCATCATGGAGAACGTCGCCCGCACCGGCGTCAAGCCGATGACGCTGGAACTCGGCGGCAAGAGTCCGCAGATCGTCTTTGCCGACGCCGATCTGGACAAGGCCGCAATGGCCATCGCTGGCAGCGTCACCTTCAATGCCGGCCAGGCCTGTGTGGCCGGCACGCGCCTGATCGTCGAGAACAGCATCGCCGACAGGCTAACGGCTGCCGTCCTGGAACGCATCAAAACGGTACGCCCGGGCCCGACCTGGGACGAGGCGACGCAGTATTCGCCTGTTATCTCGGAACGGCAGCGGGCACGTGTCGACACCATCGTGCGGGCCGCGATCGAGGCCGGCGGCGAATGCCTGACCGGTGGCGGCGTCATGGACAGCCCCGGCTTTTTCTACCAGCCGACGCTGATCACTGATGTCGACCAGGCCAATCCGGCGATCGTCGAGGAGATCTTCGGCCCGGTCCTGACCATCCAGACCTTCGAGACCGAGGAAGAGGCGCTGGCGCTGTCCGCCCATCCGACCTACGGACTGGCGTCCGGCCTGTTCACCTCCGACCTGTCCCGCACGATCCGCTTCGCGCGCAAGCTTGAGGCGGGCACCGTCTGGGTCAACCGCTACAGCCGCTCGCGCGACCATATCCTGCCGACCGGCGGCTACAAGCGCTCCGGCATCGGCAAGGACCTGGGCCGTGAGGCTTATCTCGCCAACCGCAGGACCAAGAGCGTCCTGATTAGCCTGTGAAGAAGAGATGCCGATGAAGTCCTATTCGATCGCCTTGATCCCCGGTGACGGCATCGGCCGTGATGTGACCGCCGCCGCCTGGACGGTGCTGGAAACGGCCGCCAGAAACTTCGACTTTGCCCTGGCGGGCGCCGAGTTCCCCTGGTCCAGCCGCTTCTTCAAGGAAACCGGCCGCATGATGCCCGAAGACGGCATCGAGACCTTGCGCGGCTTCGACGCCATCCTTCTCGGCGCGGTCGGCTGGCCGGCGGAGGTGCCGGATTCCGTTTCGCTGCACGGTCTGCTGCTGCCGATCCGCAAGGCATTCGTGCAATATGCCAACATCCGGCCGCACCGTCTGCTGCCGGGCGTGACAGGCCCGCTGCGGGCGGAGAACTTCGACATATTGTGCATCCGTGAGAATACCGAAGGCGAATATTCCGGCGCCGGCGGGCGCGTGCATCAAGGCACGCTGGACGAGGTCGCCGTGGAGACCTCGATCTTCACCCGCGCCGGCGTCGAGCGCATCCTGCGCTTCGGCTTCGAGCAGGCGCGGACACGGCGCGGAAAGCTCGCCTCCGTTACCAAATCTAACGCGCAGAAATACTCGATGGTTTTTTGGGACGAGATCACGCGGAAGCTGGCCGCGGATTATCCTGATATCGAAGTCACCAGCTATCATGTCGATGCGCTTGCCGCGCGCATGATCATGGCGCCGGAAAGCCTCGACGTGGTCGTCGCCTCCAACCTGTTCGGCGATATCCTCACCGACATCGGCGCGGCGATCCAGGGCGGACTCGGTTATGCCGCCTCCGCCAACATCAATCCCGACCGCTCGGCGCCGTCCATGTTCGAGCCGGTGCACGGCTCGGCCCCCGACATCGCGCATCTGGGCATCGCCAACCCGATCGCCACCATTTGGTCCGGCGCGATGATGCTCGATCATCTCGGCGAAACGGCCGCGGCCGGCCGTGTCATGAAAGCGGTCGAAGCGACAACCGCGCGCGGCATTGGGACCACTCCGGACAAAGACAGGACGGAGGCCATCACGGCCGCCGTCGTTGAGTCGCTCACCTGATTGCAAGGTTGTTTTCGATGAGAAGCCTGAAAGACAAAAGTCTCTTCCGCCAAGCCGGCCTGATAGGTGGCGAATGGGTCGCTGCCGGCTCCGGCAAAACGGTCGATGTCCTGGACCCGGCGACCCAGGCGCCGATCGGTACAGTGCCCGACATGGCCGGTCCGGAGACCCGCGCGGCGATAGAAGCCGCGGCTTCCGCCCAAGGGAGCTGGAAGAAGAAGACCAACGCCGAGCGCGCTGGGCTGCTGGAAGCCTGGCATGGCCTGATGCTGGCGCACCTGGACGATCTAGCGCTGATCCTGACAACGGAACAGGGCAAGCCGCTGGACGAGGCCAGGGGCGAGATCCGCTACGGAGCGTCCTTCGTCAAATGGTTCGCGGAGGAAGCGCGTCGCATCAATGGCCACACCATCCCCTCGCCGACGCAAGACCGCCGCATCATCGTGCTGAAGGAACCGGTCGGCGTCTGCGGCATCATCACGCCGTGGAATTTCCCCAATGCGATGATCACCCGCAAGGTCGCGTCGGCGCTGGCCGCCGGCTGCACGGTGGTGATCAAGCCATCCGAGTTCACGCCCTATTCGGGGCTGGCGCTCGGCGTGCTTGCCGAACGGGCGGGCATCCCCGCCGGCGTCATCAACATCGTCACCGGCATGCCCACGGAGATCGGCAACGAGATCATGGCGAACGGGGCCGTCCGCAAAATCTCCTTCACCGGTTCGACACGGGTCGGTTCGCTGCTGATGCGCGGCGCGGCCGACAGCGTGAAACGGCTCAGCCTCGAACTCGGCGGCAACGCACCCTTCATCGTTTTCGACGACGCCGATCTCGACCTCGCCGTCGAGGGTGCGCTGGTCTCGAAATTCCGCAATGGCGGCCAGACCTGCGTCTGCGCCAATCGCCTCCTCGTCCAGGCCGGTGTCTACGAAACCTTCGCCGCGAAGCTTACCGCCCGCGTCAATGCCATGACGGTCGGGCCTGGCACACAGCCCGGCGTCGCCATCGGGCCGATGATCAACATGGCGGCGGTCGAGAAAATCAACCGCCACGTCGAGGACGCCCTCGCCAAAGGTGCAGCGATCATCACAACGAGGCCGGCATTGCCCGACGGTGCTCAGTATGTCGCGCCGCTGGTGCTGACCGGCGCCACAAAAGAGATGCAGCTTGCCGGCGAGGAAACGTTCGGTCCGGTCGCGCCACTCTTCCGGTTCGAGACGGAGGAAGAAGCGATCGCGCTGGCCAATGGCACGCCCTACGGGCTTGCCTCCTATTTCTACACCGAGAACCTGAAACGCGCTTGGCGCGTCGGCGAGGCGCTGGAATTCGGCATGGTGGGGCTTAACACCGGCTCCGTCTCGATGGAAGTTGCCCCTTTCGGCGGCATTAAGCAGTCCGGCCTCGGGCGTGAGGGGGCGCAGGCAGGCATCGAGGAATATCTCGAGATGAAGAGCTTCCACATGGGCGGACTCAGCTGAGGCAATTTGGCTGAAGCCCGACCGGTCGAACCGACGGTCACTGAATCCGGTCGAGCGCCTTGTAGTAGAGGCCCACCATCGGCAGGAACCAGGGCTTGCCGGAATAGCCGGGAATGGCCGGCCACTCGAACCCCTTCATCGGATTGCGATCCTCGCGGCCGAGCATGGCATCGGCCATGATTATGCCGAGATGCGTGGAAAGCTGCGCCCCGTGGCCGGAATAGCCCATCGCGAACCAGACACCGTCATGGTAACCGGCCCGCGGAAAGCGGTCCTTGGTCATGTCGACCAGCCCACCCCAGCAATAGTCGATCTCGACCTTGGCGAGTTGCGGAAAGATCGCGGCGAGGCCTGCCCGCAAGATCTGTCCGCTCCTGGCATCGGAGCGCTGGTCCGATGTCGCCGAGAAACGTGCGCGACCGCCGAAGATCAGGCGGTTATCCGGCGAAAGACGAAAGTAGTTGCCGATGTTCATCGAGGTCACACATGTCCGGTTGCCGGGCATGGTTGCGGCGATCTCGGCGTCGCTCAATGGCCGCGTGGCGATGATGAAGCTGCCGACGGAGATGATCCTGCGGCGGAAATAGCCGAAGTCAGGCGTCGTGTAGGCGCCGGTCGCCACCAGCACATTGTCGGCGCTGATCCGGCCTCGGGAAGTGGTGAGCTCATGCCGCTTGCCGGCCTGTTTGCGGTCCGTTACCGCCGCATTCTCGTGGATGATTGCGCCGTGGCGGGCGGCCGCAGTGGCCAGGCCCGCGACATAGCGGCCCATATGCATCATGGCGCTCTTCTTCGACAGCATCGCGCCGTGGAAGGGTGAACCGATCTCAGACTTGAGATCCGCCGCCGACAGCAGCGCCGTATCCGGATCCACCTCGGCGTGAAGGGCTTCGAAATTGCGGGCGATTGATTCAAAATGCTGGGGCTTGGAGGCAAGCTTCAACTTGCCGGCTCGACGGAAGTTACACTCGATGCCTTCCTCGGCGACCAGCGCCTCGATGGTGTCGACGGAGTCGTCCAGCGCCCGGTAGAGCGCGATTGCACGTTCCTTGCCGAGCTCCGCCTTGGCCGAGAGGTAGCTGTGGGCGAGGCCGTTGTTCAGGTGCCCGCCATTGCGTCCGGACGCACCCCAGCCCACCCGCTCCGCCTCCAGCACCGTCACTCTGGCGCCGGCCCTCGCCAGCCGGTGCGCGGCGGCAAGGCCAGTGAAGCCGCCGCCGATGACGGCGGTATCGTAGTGCCCCTCGACCGGGCCTTGCGCCCCGCCGGAAAAGACAGGGGCGGTGTCGTGCCAGTAGGAGACGAACTTCATTGGCAATCCGCCTGTTTCTAAAGACCGACCACGCCTGCAAGACCCGAAATGTCCGATATCTCGACGTAGCCGTAATACGGGTTGGCCGGTTCGTGGCCGCGATTGACCCAGACCTTGTTCTTGATGCCGAGATCGTGTGCCGACATCAGGTCGTAGCGGAATGAGGACGAGCAGTGAAGAACATCTTCCGGACCGCAACCCAACCTATCGAACATGTATTCGAAGGCTTTGAAACGAGGCTTGTAGGCCTGCGCCTGCTCGGCCGTGTAGACGGCGTGGAACGGCGCGCCGAGCTTCTCGACATTGGACATGATCTGCGCGTCCATGGCGTTGGACAAAATGACCAGCGGAATTTCCTTGGCGACCTTGGCGAGGCCGGCCGGGACGTCCGCGTGGGGACCCCAGGTCGGGACGCGTTCATAGACCATCCGGGCGTCGTCGGGGCTGAAGGCGACGCCGTTGCGCTTGCAGGTGCGCTCGAGCGCATTGTGGACGACGTCGGCATAGGACTTCCAGTCGCCCATGATCTCGTCGAGCCGGTAAGCCGCGAAGTTCTTGATGAACTCCTGCATACGCGGTTCGTCGATCCGGCTGCCGTAAAGGTCGCGCGCCGCTTCCGCCATCTGGAAATGGGTCAACGTGCCATAACAGTCGAAGGTGATGTATTTGGGCCTGGAAGAAGCCATGTCCGTCAATCTCCGGTGGAAACGTTGCGATGCGCTTCATCATAAGCCGGCGGGCGACGAGCCACCTGACCGAAATGGGCCTGCCGAAAGCAGAAAGTTCCGTATTCGCCGTCGGGTTTGGCACGCTGTAGCATCTTGACGGCCAATGAGAGCGCCTTTCGCGACCTGAAGGGCACTCATCGTGGGCGGCGCCAGCACAAGATGCGGCGCACCCCTCGCGCTACGGCGAAAGATACCGCCGAAACCAACGCCTTCAGACGATCTGCGGCGCGCCGATCGTCGAGACTTGGCTTCAGACGGAAGGATGCCTCATGCAGCAGGACGAGATCGAAATCCGGACCTTCGCACCGGAGCATATCGAGGGCGCGGTGGCGCTTTCTCGCCAGGAAAATTGGCCGCACCGCCCGCAGGACTGGCAGATGGCGCTGCAGCTTTCTAGCGGCGCGGTCGCGCTCGACGGCCACGGCCAGGTCACCGGGACCATCCTGGTTACGCCCTATGGCGCGGATTGCGCCATGATCAACATGGTGATCGTCGACAGGAACGTGCGAGGCAAAGGGCTCGGGCGCCGGTTGATGGAACAGGCCTTCGCCCTTGCCGAAGACCGTCCGCTGCGGCTTGTCGCGACGACGGACGGCATGCCTCTCTATGAGAAACTGGGCTTCGTACCCTCTGGCACCGTCCTGCAGTATCAGGGCAAGGTCGCAGAGCTTGACGCCCCTGAAGGCGTGGAAGCAGCAAGTGCCGATGATCTGCCGACGATCAGGGCAATGGACCGCGAGGCCTATGGCGCGAACCGAGAAGCTCTGATCGATGCACTGGCCGAGCGCGGCGAATTCGCGGTCATCCGCCGCAACGGCGTCATCGAGGCCTATGCAGCGATCCGTCCGTTTGGACGCGGCGAGGTGATCGGCCCGGTCATCGCCGGAAATGTCGTGGACGCCAGGGCGCTCATCAGTTTCTTCGCCACATCGCGCCCCGGCGCCTTCCTGCGTGTGGATACCGACAGCCGGACCGGGATCGCCGATTGGCTCGGGAAAATCGGCCTCGTCCATGTCGGCGGCGGCGTGACCATGGACCGTCCGTCCAGGAAGGACGCGGCACAGGCCCGGCCAAAAGTTTACGCCCTCGCCAACCAGGCGCTCGGTTAGTCCGGAGGATAACAATGCTCGCCAATTCCCTGATCGAACTCGACCGTGCCCATCTTATTCATCCGGTCTCGTCTTATCGCGGCCACGAGGGGCTTGGCGTGCGTGTGCTGAAATCGGCGAAGGGCGCGACTGTAACCGATGCGTCCGGCCGGCAACTCGTAGACGGTTTCGCCGGTCTGTGGTGCGTCAATGCCGGCTACGGCCACGACAGCATCGTCGAGGCAGCGGCCCGGCAGATGCGCGAGCTTCCCTACGCCACCGCCTATTTCGACCTCGGCTCAGAGCCAGCCATCCGCCTCGCCTCGGAACTGGCTGAGCGCGCGCCAGGTGACCTCAATCACGTCTTTTTCACGCTTGGCGGGTCGGACGCGGTCGACAGCACGATCCGTTTCGTCCGCTACTATTGGAATGCCAGAGGCGAGCCGCAACGCGACCAGTTCATTTCCATTGAGCAGGGCTATCACGGGTCGTCGGTGGTCGGCGCGGGCCTGACCGCCCTGCCCGCCTTTCACGCCGGCTTCGGCATCCCCTTCGAATGGCAGCACAAGATTCCTTCCCCCTATCCCTATCGCAACCCCGTGGGCGAGGACGGCAACGCGATCATCGCCGCATCGCTTGGCGCGCTGAAGGCCAAGATCGAAGCGATCGGACCGGAACGGGTCGCTGCCTTCTATGCCGAGCCAATCCAGGGCTCGGGCGGTGTCATCGTTCCGCCGAAAGGCTGGATCAAGGCCGTGCGCGAGCTCTGCAAGGAGTACGGCATCCTGTTTATTGCCGACGAAGTCATCACCGGCTTCGGCCGCACTGGCCCCCTGTTCGCCTGCACGGAGGAGGACATCGTTCCCGATTTCATGACGACCGCCAAAGGGCTGACGTCGGGCTATGTGCCAATGGGCGCCGTGTTCATGGCCGATCATGTCTACGACGTCATCGCCGATGGCGCGGGCGCTTCAGCCGTCGGTCACGGCTACACCTATTCCGCCCATCCCGTCAGCGCCGCCGTCGCCCTCGAGGTGCTTAGGCTCTACGAAGACGGACTTCTGGAGAACGGCCTCAAGGCCGGCGCTCGTCTGATGGCAGGATTGGTTGGTTTGAGCGACCACCCTCTCGTCGGCGATGTGCGCGGTCGAGGCATGCTTGCCGCGATCGAACTGGTGGTCGACAAGCAGAAGAAGACCCCGCTTCCAGCCTCGGCCATACCGGCGCGGCGCGTCTTCGACAGGGCGTGGGACAATGGCTTGATCATCCGTGCCTTTGCCAACGGGGTTCTCGGCTATGCCCCTCCGCTCTGCTGCACCGACGACGACATCGATGCGATCATCGAGCGCACGCGCCGGACCCTCGATCAGACACTGGACGATCCCGACGTCCGCCAGGCCCTGGCATGACGGGCGACGAATACCGCGTGTTTCGAAATAGCGCCGGGGCAGGCGATTTCGCAATTTTGTGCCGCCCCCTCACGCCTTTTCGGCGAATTCGGCGCGGGGGAAGTGCCAGACTGCAGTTAAGACAAGGCCAGAAAGCCCAAGTTTCCGGGCTTTTGAAAAAGGCCAGCGCCCCGGACAGCACGGAATTTTGTTCTGTTCAGCACCATGCAAATTCGGCCGCGCAGAGGAGAGCTAGTCTTGGCCAGAGGCTTTAGCGAATTCAAGTACATGACCTTCGATGTCGTCGGCACGCTGATCGACTTCGAAGGCGGCATGACGACCTGTCTGGCCAGGATCGCCGCCGACGCTGGCGTTTCCTTCGATGGCGAGGCGGCGCTGGCCCTGTACCGGCAAGCCCGCTACATGCCCGCTGCGGGCCTGTTTCCCGACGATCTCTCACGTGTCTACACGGTCATCGCGCCACAACTCGGCCTGCCGGCCGAGGAGAAATATGGCGCCCGCCTGCGGGACTCCGCCAGCGCCTGGCAAGGTTTCCCTGACAGCGCGGCGGCATTGGCCGAGCTTGCGAAATCCCACAGACTGATCGCCATGACCAATGCCCGGCGCTGGGCGCTCGACCATTTCGAGAAGCAGCTCGGATCACCGTTCTTCGCCACCTTCACCGCCGACGACGCAGGCACGGAAAAACCGGATCCGGCGTTCTTCCAGAAGGTCTTCGATTTCGTCGCCGCCCGGGGTGACAGCAAGGGCGACATACTGCACGTCGCCCAAAGCCAGTACCACGACATCGGCATCTCCAGGGCGCTTGGCATGACCAACTGCTGGATCGAGCGCCGGCACGCCCAGAAAGGCTATGGCGGCACGATCGAACCCGAGCGCTTCACCGTGCCGGACCACCACTTCACCTCGATGGCCGCGTTGGCGGCGGCCGTGCGGGAAAGCCTGAAGGAACGAATCTAAGCCCAAGCCCGGAAAGCCGCAACAAGACGAGCATCCCGGAGAAACAAACAGAAAGGGGAATACCATGACCGACAAGATCACGAACTGGACCAGAGCAGACGATGCAATGGTCGAAAACGCCATTCGGCGGGGCGCGAGCCGCCGCGAACTCCTCAAGATGCTGCTGGCCGGCGGCGCCGCGGTTGCCGCGGGCAGCCTGGTGCTCGGCCGCGCCACCCAGGCCGTCGCCGCCGAGCCGGTTTCCGGCGGAACTTTCAAGGCCGCAGGCTGGTCGTCATCGACCGCCGACACGCTCGATCCGGCTAAGGCGTCGCTCTCCACTGACTATGTGCGCTGCTGCTCGCTCTACAACCGGCTGACGTTCCTCGACAAGGATGGCGTCACCCAGATGGAACTGGCCGAAAGCTTCGAGAGCAAGGACGCCAAGACCTGGACGGTGAAGCTGCGCAAGGGCGTCACCTTCCACGACGGCAAGGATCTCAGCGCCGCCGACGTCGTCTTCTCGATGAAGCGCCATCTTGATCCAGCGGTCGGCTCCAAGGTCGCCAAGATCGCCGTGCAGATGACCGGCTTCAAGGCGGTCGACAAATCGACCGTGGAAATCACGCTGGCCGATCCGAATGCCGACCTCCCGACGATCCTGGCACTGCATCACTTCATGATCGTCCAGGACGGCACCACGGACTTCTCCAAGGGCAACGGCACCGGCGCCTTCGTGTTGGAGACGTTCGAGCCGGGCGTGCGCTCGGTGGTCACCAAGAACAAGAACTACTGGAAATCGGGCAAGCCTTATCTCGACTCTTTTGAATTCATCGCCATCAGCGACGACAGTGCCCGCGTCAACGCCCTGCTTTCCGGTGACATCAACTTTGCCGCCTCGATCAATCCACGCGCGATGAAGCTCATCGGCGGCCAGCAGGGCTTCGAGCTGTCGAAGACCACCTCGGGCAACTACACCGACCTCAACATCCGGCTCGACATGGATCCGGGAAGCAAGGCCGACTTCGTGGCTGGCATGAAGTATCTCGTCAACCGCGAGCAGATCGTCAAATCGGCATTGCGCGGCCTCGGCGAAATCGGCAACGACCAGCCCGTCTCGCCGGCGAATATCTTCCACAATGCCGACGTCAAGCCGAAGGCCTTCGACCCGGACAAGGCGAAGTTCCACTTCCAGAAATCAGGTCTGCTCGGCCAGTCCATCCCGGTGATCGCTTCCGACGCCGCGACCTCGTCGATCGATATGGCGACGATCATTCAGGCCGCCGGCGCGGATATCGGCATGAAGTTGGACGTCCAGCGCGTCCCGGCCGATGGCTACTGGGACAATTACTGGCTGAAGGCGCCAATCCATTTCGGCAACATCAATCCGCGCCCGACGCCGGACATCCTGTTTTCGCTCCTCTACGCTTCCAATGCGCCGTGGAACGAAAGCCAGTACAAGTCCGAGAAGTTCGACAAGATGCTCATCGAGGCGCGCGGCTCGCTCGACCAGGCCAAGCGCAAGGAGATCTACGGACAGATGCAGGCTATGGTCTCCGAGGAGGCCGGCACCATCATCCCGGCCTACATTTCCAACGTGGATGCCCTCTCCAGCAAGGTGAAGGGTTTGGAAGCGAACCCGCTCGGTGGCATGATGGGCTACGCAATGGCGGAATATCTCTGGCTCGAAGCCTAGGAAAGCCTGCCGAGGGCCGGTCAGCCGGTCCTCGGCACTGCATTGCGCAAGATTGTTTTGGCCGAACGCAGCTGCGGGGAGCGCTTCCATGACGTCTCGGGTTCTCAACCTGGTGATGAAGCGGCTGGGGATCGCGGCCGTCACGCTTTTGATCGTGCTGTTCGCCGTGTTTTTCGCCACCAGCATGCTGCCTGGCGACACTGCGTCGATCCTGCTCGGCCAGGCAGCGACTCCGGAAGCGGTCGCCGGCCTGCGCGAGGCCATGCATCTCAACGATCCGGCGATCCTGCGCTTCCTGCGCTGGCTCTTCGGACTGCTTCACGGCGATCTCGGCACCTCTTATGCGAACGACATGCCGGTCGCGACGCTGATCGGCGGGCGCCTTGTCAACACAATGAAGCTCGCAGGCATTACCACGGTGCTCTCGGTCCCGCTGGCGCTGACGTTCGGCATCACTGCCGCGATGTTGCGCGGTTCCCTATATGACCGCACCGTCACAGTGTTTTCGATCGGCCTCATCTCCGTGCCCGAATTCATGGTCGCGACGCTCGCGGTCCTGCTCTTCGCCGTATATCTCAAATGGCTGCCGGCACTGTCCTCCGTCAACGAGGCGCATACGCTGACCGACCTCGTGCGCATCTATGCGATGCCGGTGATCACGCTCACCTTCGTCATCTCCGCCCAGATGATCCGCATGACCCGCGCCGCGGTGATCGAAACGCTCTCCACGCCTTATGTCGAGATGGCCCTGCTCAAGGGCGCCTCGCGCGGCCGCATGGTCCTACGGCACGCGCTTCCGAACGCGCTCGGGCCGATCGTCAACGCGGTCGCGCTCTCACTGTCCTATCTGGTCGGCGGCGTCATCATCGTGGAGACGATCTTCAACTATCCCGGTATTGCCAAGCTGATGGTCGATGCGGTCGCGACACGCGACCTGCCGTTGATCCAGAGCTGCGCGATGATCTTCTGCCTCGGCTATCTCTTCCTCATCACCGCCGCCGATGTCATCGCCATTATCTCCAACCCGAGGCTCAGATGACGATGGCGCGCGCGGCTGCCTCCCGACGGTCCTTTCTGGGCCACAGCTACAATCTCATAGGTGTCGTGGCCGCGCTGGTCATCCTGGCATGGACACTCGTCGCGATCTTCGCGCCCTACATTATTCCCCATCCGATCGGCGACATCGTCGACGACGACTATTTCGGCCCAATGCGTCAGGGCCTGTGGCTCGGCTCGGACTATCTGGGACGTGACATGCTTTCGCGAGTTCTGATGGGCGCGCGCTACACTGTCGGCATATCGCTGGCCGCCGTCTCGATCGCCTGCTTTTCGGGCGTCGTGCTGGGGATGACGGCGGCGGTAACGGGCGGCTGGTTCGACAGCTGCCTTAGCCGCTTCCTGGACGCCATGAACTCGATCCCCAGCAAGCTGTTCGGTCTTGTGGTCGTCGCCGCGGTCGGCTCGTCGATCCCGGCGCTGACCCTGACGCTGGCCGTCATCTACATCCCTGGCGCCTACCGCTTCGCCCGGGCGCTCGCGGTCAACATCAACACCATGGACTTCATGACCGTCGCCCGCGTCCGTGGCGAAAGCTTCGTCTATCTGATCGGATCAGAGATCCTGCCCAACATCATCCGCCCGGTGCTGGCCGACTTCGGGCTGCGCTTCGTGTTCATCGTTCTGTTGCTATCCGGCCTGTCCTTCCTGGGACTTGGGCTCCAGCCGCCACTCGCCGACTGGGGCGCGCTGGTGCGTGAGAACATAGGGGGCCTGCCCTTCGCGGCTCCTGCTGTCATCATGCCCTCGCTGGCGATCGCCAGCCTCACCATCAGCGTCAATCTGCTGATCGACAACCTGCCGCAGAAGATCAGGGACCGGGACGCATGACGAACCTTGTCGAGGTCAGGAACCTGAGGATCGAGGCGACGACCGACGCCGGACGGCTCGTCGAGATCATCAAGAGCATCAGCTTCGACATCGCCGACGGCGAGATCGTCGCCCTGATCGGCGAGAGCGGCTCAGGGAAGACGACGGTGGCGCTCTCACTGATGGGCTATGCGCGGCCCGGCTGCCGGATCACCAGCGGCGAGATCAAGATAGACGGCAAGGACATGGCAGCGCTTTCCGAAAAGCAACGCGCCAAGTCACGCGGCACAGATATCGCGTATATTCCGCAGAGTGCCGCAGCCGCCTTCAACCCGTCGTCCACGATCATGGAGCAGGTGATCGAGGTCACGCGGATTCACAAGCTGATGTCTCCCGAGCAGGCGCGCCAACGCGCGATCGAGCTGTTCAGGGCCTTGTCGCTGCCGGATCCGGAAGGGATCGGCGCCCGTTACCCGCACCAGGTTTCGGGTGGGCAATTGCAGCGGCTCGCTGCGGCCATGGCGCTCATCGGCGATCCCAAGCTGGTCATCTTCGACGAGCCGACGACGGCACTCGACGTGACGACGCAGATCGACGTTTTGAAGGCATTCAAGTCGGTCATGCGGGCGGGCGGGATAGCGGGGGTCTATGTCTCCCACGACCTCGCGGTCGTCGCCCAGATCGCCGACCGCATCGTGGTGCTGAAGGGCGGCGAAGTGCAGGAGACCGGGACCACGACTGATATCCTTTCGGCCGCACAGCACCCGTATACGCGCGAATTGCTGGCCGCCTTCGGACCGAAGCCGCGGCAAATACAGGCCGTTGCCGATCCCGCGGCGAATCCGCTGCTTCGCATCAACAATCTGACGGCCGGATACGGACCGGTGAAACCTGATGGGCAGCCGGTAATCCGCGCGGTCGATTCCGTCAGCCTGGTCGTGGAGAAGGGACGCAATCTTGGCGTCATTGGCGAATCCGGCTGCGGAAAATCGACGCTGGCGCGGGCCATCGCCGGCATCCATCCGGCGACGGCCGGCGACATAGTCTTCGACGGCAAGGACCTGCAACGCGCCGCGGGGAAACGCAGCCGGGAACAGCTGCGCGAGATGCAGATCGTGTTCCAGTACGCCGATACCGCGCTCAACCCGGTCAAGGCGGTGGAGGACATCATCTCTCGACCGCTGGCCTTCTATCACGGGCTCGACAGGCAGGCGCGCTCGAGGCGCGTCGATGAACTGCTCGACATGGTGCGCCTGCCGAAGACGCTGCGCTACCGCCACCCATCGGAACTCTCAGGAGGCCAGAAGCAGCGCGTGAACTTCGCACGCGCGCTGGCGGCCGATCCCAAGCTCATCATCTGCGATGAAATCACCTCGGCGCTCGACACGGTGGTGGCGTCCGCCGTGATCGAACTGCTCAAGGACCTGCAGCGTGAACTGGGACTGTCCTATATCTTCATCAGCCACGACCTTTCGGTCGTCGAGGCCATCTGCGATCAGATCATGGTGATGTACAATGGGGAGCGGGTAGAGCAGATCACCCCTGACAAATTGAAGACGCCCACCCACCCCTATTCCAAACTTCTGTTCTCCTCGGTGCCGAAGCTCGACCCGACCTGGCTCGACGGGCTGGTGCGCGACCCCGAACTCGTCAGCCAGTACGGCCATCGCTGACTACAGCGGAAACAGGCTGGGAAGCGGCATGTGCGCCTTGACGATGGGAGATTTCAGCACCACGAAGCTGAAATACTTGTCGATGCCGATATCCATGTCGCTCAGCCGCTCCATGATCTCCTGATACTCGCCGATGCCGGCCGCCACGAATTTCATCAAGTAGTCGTAGCGGGCGGAAACGCGGTGGCATTCGACGGCCGCATCAACGTTATCGATGGCGGCAAGGAAACGCGCGAAGTCGATCTGGCGATGGTTCTTGAGCGTAATTTCCGTGAAGACTGTGAGCGTCCGCCCCAGCGTTGCGATGTCGATCCGCGCCGAATAGCGCACGATATAGCCTTCGGCATGCAGCTTCTTTACCCGCATCAGGCAGGGGCTGGGGGAGAGGTTGACCCGTTCCGCCAGTTCCACATTTGTGATGCGGCCGTTCTTCTGCAGCTCGTACAGAATCTTGATGTCAATCCGATCGAGTTTCATGGGCTAACGTGCTTCCTGTCAGGGCAAATCAGCCTGCCGCAGCCGGCCTTCACCCTGTCTACAATTGTGAGCAGAGCCGGTAAGCCTCATAGATCGACGAGTAGATGTCCCTGCTGGCAACTGCGTCTCCAATGCGATGCAGGGCGAACGATCCAGCAGCGTGAGGACTATCAGCCCCCTTTGTCCTCGCGCCCGTCATGATTGCGATGTCGGTGACGCCGTTGTTTGCGGAGCGCACGCGCAATTCCTGGTAGGTATCTTCCATGGGTGCCGTGCCGCGCTCGACAATGAGTTGGGCCGCAGTCATTTCCGTTTCCGCACCGGTGAGCTCATGCCGGAACCTGGCGGCGATCCCGTTGCCTTGGCGCGCTGCCTTGACCAGGCGCACGTCGCTGACGACCCGAATGCCGAGTTCCGAGGCGCGTTTGCGGAAACTCACCCTGTCCGGATAGGGAGTCTCGATCGCCAAAGTGTCGTCCGCTATGGCCAGGCTGACCAGGCGCCCCGAGCGGGCAAGATGCAGGGCGCAGGAAACTGCGGCCTGGCGTCCAGTCTCGTCGTAGATGAGCACATCGTCCTTTGCCGGCACGACGCCAGTCAGGACGTCCCAGACGCTGTTGCAATGCTCTGCGCCCTCCAGCCGCTCCATGTCCGGAATGCCGCCGGTGGCCACGATGACCACGTCCGGTTTCCCGGCAAGAGCGATCTCTGCGTCCGCATAAGTGTTGAGACGGATCTCCACGCCAAGGCGGGCGAGCTCGTCGGCACGCCAGTCGACTATGCCGATGAGATCCTTACGGTCGACGGCGGAGGCCGCGATGAGCACCTGCCCACCAAGTCGCGCTCCGGCTTCAAGCAGGCTCACCTTGTGTCCGCGCTCGGCGGCAACCCTTGCCGCTTCCATTCCACCCGGACCGCCGCCGACCACGACCACCCGTTTCGGCGCTTCGGCCCGCTCGATGGTATGGCTGATGATCGTTTCGTGGCCGCTGGCCGGGTTGTGAATGCACTGCACCTTTTTGTAGAGGCAGTAGGATGCGCCGACGCACGGTCGGATGCGTTCTTCTTCCCCGCGCATCACCTTGTTGACGATATGCGGGTCGGCAATATGCGCCCGCGTCATGCCGACCAGATCGACGAGGTTTTCGCGGATCGCATGCCGGGCTGTGGCTACATCCCGGATGGCTGCGGCGTGGATGATTGGCAGGCTGGTTTCCCGCTTGAACTGCCCGACCAGCGGCAGAAACGGCGCGCTCTGGCTGAACATACCCGGCATGTTCTGTTCGGCCAAGGACAGGTCGGTGTCCATGCGGCCAAAGATGCAATTGAAGAAGTCGATATGGCCTTCCCGTTCGAACAGCCTGGCGAAAGCAAGGCACTCCTCGAAATCCGACCCGTCGTCGACCGCCTCGTCGATCACGAACCGGATGCCGACAGCGAAGTCGTCGCCCACGGCTCGACGGATCGCCTCATGGACCATCAGGCCGAAGCGTGCACGGTTTTCGAGCGAGCCACCGAAGGTATCCGTGCGTCTGTTGGTTCTGCGCGACAGGAATTGACCAATCAGATGACCGCCCGTGACTGTCTCAATGCCGTCCAGATCGCCGTCACGGCATCGCTTGGCGGCACTGGCGTAATCCTTGACGATCCTGTCGATGTCCGCGGCATCCATTTCCTTCGGGAAATTCCGGTTTCGCGTCTCGCGAACGCGTGACGGCGCCACCGGCGGCAGCCAGTTCCCGGCATAGGCAGTAGCGCGCCGGCCAAGGTGTGAGACCTGGCACATGACGGCAGCGCCATGGCGATGCACCCGCTGCGACAGCGACTGGAGATGAGGCACGATGTGGTCGGTCGAAAGGTCCAGCTGACCGCCGCCCCAACTCGAGTCGGGCGACGTCATGGCCGAGCCGCCCACCATGGTCATCGCCAGGCCGCCGCGCGCTTTCTCCTCATGGTAGCGCTGGTAGCGCTCGAGCGGCAGGCCGGCATCGTCCAGCATCGAAGCATGACTGGTGCTGACAACACGGTTGCGCAGCGTCAGACCCTTGAGCCGAAACGGCTGAAGCAGAGGATCGCTGGATGTGCTGCTTGCTTGAGATCCCGTTGCCGTCACGTCCTGCTCCACCCCATTCATGAGGGTTATAGTTCGCCATTTCCGGGATCATAGAAAGCTTGTAAATTGTTGGGGTAGCTATACGCTGGGCGTATGGCTGGTTTTGCAAAACTCGTTCCCTCCGCGCGCGGACTGCTTGTCTTCGAAGCTGCTGTCCGATCGGGTAGCTTCACGGCCGCGGCGCGCGAGTTCAACGTCACGCAACCATCGATCAGCCGCAGCATTGCCCAGCTCGAGGCCGATTTTGGTGTTCCTCTTTTCACACGAAGCCCAACGGGATTGACCCCGACCCCGGATGGACGTGCCCTCTATTCGGCCGTGCAGGAGGGATTTGACGGCATCGCGGAGGTGATCCGGAGAATCAAGCAGAACAGCGCTGCAAAGCCGGTAGTCACCCTTTCCCTTTCGAGTTCTCTGGCAACATATTGGTTCGTTCCGAGGTTAGGGGCTTTCAACACCAGGTTTCCTGACGTCGACCTGAGGTTCGAACTGATCGCGGGCGTTCTGCGGGGACCTGCCGAGAATGTCGACCTCGCCACCAGAATCCTGACCGATGACGATACGCACTATCACCGCTGGGCGTTCTCGCCGGAAATCATCGTTCCGGTTTGCAGCCCATCCTATTTGTCGGCCCACGGTCGGTTGATCCATGCCGGAACCGGGGAAGGTCATGCCCTGCTTCACCTGACCGACGCCAAGGAGCAGTGGCTGGATGCCTGGGGCAGTGTTGCGGACCGCAAGACAAGCAGGGCAAAGTGGCTCGAATTCTCGGACTACGCGGTCGTACTTCAAGCCGCGATGAACGGGGAAGGCGTGGCGCTCGGCTGGCTCAGCAACGTTTCAAGGGCATTGCTTCAGGGAACCCTAGTTCCGGCCTCGGACAGGCAGATTGAGACGGGCCGGATCCATCAGCTGATTGCACCGCGCTCACGGCCGGTACGGCCTGTCGTCTCCGATATCCGCGCGTGGATGATCGCCGAGATGCAAGCCGAATTGAAAGCACTGCACCCGATCTTGCGGCCGGACATCTTCTAGCGGGCGGCAGGCGACAAGTGCAGCGTGGCGCTGCCACCTCTGACTACCTCGGAAACAGGCTGGGCAGCGGCATGTGCGCCTTGACGATCGGGGACTTCAGCACCACGAAGCTGAAATACTTGTCGATGCCGATATCCATGTCGGTCAGCCGTTCCATGATCGTCTGGTACTCGGCTATGCCGGCGGTCACGAATTTCATCAAATAGTCGTAGCCGCCCGACACGAGGTGGCATTCGATGACCTGGTCGACCTTTTCCACGACGGCGAGGAAGCGGGCGAAGTCCACCTGGCGATGGTTCTTCAAGGTGATCTCGGTGAACACGGTCAGCGTCTGGCCGAGCTTGCCGATATTGACCTGTGCGGAATAGCCTTCGATGTAGCCCTCCGACTGAAGCTTCTTGACCCGCATCAGGCAGGGGCTCGGCGACAGATGCACCAGATCAGCCAGTTCCACATTGGTGATGCGGCCGTTCTTCTGCAATTCGTGAAGAATTTTGATGTCGATCCGATCCAGTTTCATGGCCGTCTCCACGGAACGCATTCCACAGCACAAAATGCTGCCGTACTATCAACCATCGACACTACCACAGCCCGCTGGCCTGTCCATCCAAGCGGACAGTGCTTTGGAACGCAGCGACTCCCGATTTCGACCGAGCTTACGGAATAAAATTCTGCCTCGGCGGTAACTGCAGCAGCGGCTGCCTTCGCAACACGGTAGATTGGCGCTTCAAGGCAGAGAGACCATGCGCGCGCCGCTACAGAAAATCGAGACATCTGGCGAACTGCCGCAATCCGCGGACGCGGTGGTGATCGGCGGCGGCATCGTGGGTGTCTTCGCGGCCTATTATCTGGCCAGGCGCGGCATGCGGGTCGCACTTGTCGAAAAGGGGCGCATCGGCGCCGAGCAGTCCTCGAGGAACTGGGGGTGGTGCCGCCAGCAGAATCGCGATGCCCGCGAGCTGCCGATGGCAACCCGAAGCCTCGATCTGTGGGACCGCTTTGCGACGGAAACCGGCGAAAACACCGGCTTTCGCCGCTGCGGGCTGCTCTATCTCAGCGATGACGAGGCGGAACTGGCCGGCTGGGCGCGCTGGCGTGACTTCGCCAGGACGGCCGGCGTCACCACGCACATGCTCGACAGCGCCGAGGCTAGCGAGCGGGGCCACGCCACGGGCCGGACCTGGAAGGGCGGCGTCTTCTCGCCGACCGACGGCACGGCCGATCCGGCGCGAGCCGCACCCTCGGTCGCCCGCGCCATCCTCAAGCTCGGGGGAACCGTGCACCAAAATTGCGCCGCGCGCGGCATTGAGACTGAAGGCGGGCGCCTGAGCGGCGTGGTCACGGAAAGCGGAACGATCCGGGCCAAGGTGGCGGTGCTGGCCGGCGGCGCCTGGGCATCCTCTTTTTGCCGGCAGTTCGGTTTCCGTTTTCCGCAAGCGTCGATCCGCTCCTCCATCCTGTCCGTATCGCCAGGCGCGAAGGGTCTGCCGGATGCGCTGCACACGGCAAGTATTTCGGTCACGCGTCGCGGCGACGGCGGCTACACGCTCGCCATCAGTGGACGCGGCCGCGTGGATGTGACGCCGCAGCAGTTGCGCTTCTCTTCGCAGTTCCTGCCCATGTTCCTGAAGCGGTGGCGAAGCCTCGCGCCCGGCGGCCTGCAGGGCATGCGCTCGGGCCACGAAACGCTCCGACACTGGCGGCTCGACCAGCCGACACCCATGGAGCGGATGCGCATCCTCGATCCGGCCCCGGACCAGGCAACCATCCACCTGGCCCACGCCCGGGCGCTCGAACTGCTGCCGGCACTGCGCCAGACCAGGATCAGCGCGGCTTGGGCCGGCTACATCGACAGCACGCCGGACGGCGTGCCCGCCATCGGCGAGATCGATACCGTTCCGGGGTTCTTCCTGGCTGCCGGGTTCTCCGGACACGGCTTCGGCATCGGGCCCGGCGCCGGGCATCTTGTCGCCGATCTGATGACTGGTTCGGAACCGATCGTCGATGCGACATCCTACGATCCGCGCCGCTTCGACACTTCGGCCTGGGGCAAGGTCGCTGATTTCTAAGACGCGATCCACGTAACGGTCACACGGGCCTCCGGAATACATCAGCCTTCTCCTAGAAATGCTGTGATGGGCACATTGAGAATGAGCAGCGCAGGGAGCCGAGATGCCCCAGGCTGTCGCTGCTCTGGTTGGCCCAGTGATCATCCGCAGAAGCGCCGGAAGGTTCCCAGCCAGTTGCCGCCCATAATCGCCGCCGTCTGCTCGCGGCTATAGCCGCGGTCGAGAAGGCCCTGCGTCAGGTTCGGCAGTTTGGTGACCGTCTCGATGCCGACCGGGTAAGACTGTCGCCCAAAGCTCGAAAGCGGGCCGAAAATATCGGGGCGGCGAGTGCGCCAGGTGACGACGCTGGGAGGTGCTACCACCGAAGCCTGCTCTTGGTATTTCTCAACATAGTCGACGCCGATGCCGACATGTTCGGGGCCGACAAGCCGGACCAGATGATCGACGTGGTCGAGGAAATCGTCAAGCGTCGGGGTGCCGTCAGCCAGCGATTGCGGCAGGCCACAGACGCCGATCATGCCGCCTTTTTCGGCCATCGCCTTGACCGTCGCGTCTTCGGTGTTGCGGCCATTCGACCGAAGGCCGTCGGCATTGGAGTGCGTGCACACGGGCGCGCGGGCCAAGGCAGTCGTCTCGGCACGTGTGCGATGCCCGCAATGCGAGAGGTCGATCATCAATGGCAATGAGTTGGCCAACGCCACCAGTTCCTCGCCGAGATAGCTGAGGCCGCCATCGCGCCGTTCACCGCACCCGTCGCCAAAGATGTTGGCCGTCGTGTAGGCAAGGCCGAGCACGCGAAGCCCCATCCTGGTCAGCAATTCCAGCCGCCAAAGCTGGTCATCCAGCATCGTCGCGCCCTGGGTGCCGAAAACGACGCCAAGCTTGCCGGCCTGCTTTGCCGCCAGCATATCGTCAGCCGTCAGGCAAAGTTTGAGGTAGGCGCTCTTCTCGATCATAGAGAGATAGCGCTCTGCATTGCGCATCACGACATCCCAGTTCTCCTCCAGGGCGAAGGTGACATTGGTCGCATTGACCCCTCCGGCGAGCGTTCGTTCGGCATATTTGTCCTCGAGCACATAGGCGATGGACAGCGCGTCGAAGACGAACATCTCGTCGTGGAAGCGCCGCGTCTCTTCGCTGGCTGGCCCGGTCGCCGGGCGGACGGCGGATACGACTGACATCTCTATCTTCTCCTTGATTAATTCAGGCTGAAACCGAGCGGGCAGCCGCGACCGCAAACCGCTTGATGTGGAACGGCTCGATCGGCGTCGCGGTGGAGCCGCGGTCGATCAGTTCGGCCATCACGTCGCCGACCCCAGGGCCGAGCTGGAAGCCATGGCCACAAAAACCGAAGGCATAATAAAGCCCGGACACCCGAGCGCTGGGCCCCATGATGGGAATATCGTCAGGCAGATAGCTCTCGATGCCGCTCCAGGTGCGGATGACCCGCATGTTGGCGAGCGCCGGCACCAGGCGACGGATCTGCCGAAGCTGGTTGCCGAGATGACCCGGCACCGCATAGGCGCGCCTGATGTCGGCAAAGGCCGGGCCGCGCGCACCGCCGCCGAAGACGACATTGCCGCGTTCGACCTGGCGCAGATAGACGACCTCCTGCGGAATTGCGGTCGATACGCCGATCACCGGCCTGAGGCGGTACGGCAGCGGCTCTGTCACCGCCATTTGCGGCCCGTGCACGGCGATGGGAACCGGCTCTTCGAACTGTTGTGACAGAGCCCCACCCCAGGCTCCGGCGGTGATCAGCGCAATCGGCGCGCTGAACACCCTGCCGTCGGCTGCGATCGCCTGGAAATCATCCCCGTTCTTGGCGATCGAGATGATCACGGTGTTCTCGAATACGGCGACGCCGGCCCGAGTCGCAGCGCGCCCGAAGGCAGGTGCCGCAAGCCGTGGATTGGCGTGGCCATCATTCGGCGAATAGGAACCGGCGATCGCCTCCGGTCCGAAAAAGCCGAAGCGCGCCTTGAGGGAATTGGCGTTCAACAGTTCCAAGTCGAGGCCGTAGTCGCGCGCCTTTTGCGCGTAGGCTTCGATCACGCCAATCTGCCTGGGATCGTAGCAGACACGGATATGGCCAGTCGCCAGGAACTCGGCATCTTCACCAAGCAATTCCTTCAGTCTGCCCCAGATTTCGCGCGACCGATTGGCCAAAGGGAGCTGCGGCAGAAAGCGGCCCTGCCGGCGCACATTGCCGAAATTGACGCCGCTGGCCTGCTGGCCGAGCAACCCTCGTTCAAGCAGGATGACCGAACGTCCGCGCCGGCGCAGGAAGAACGCAGCGGCGGTTCCCATCAGGCCGCCGCCAATGACAATCACGTCGGCCTGCAGCGGCTTCATGCTGCCTGCTCCGTGTCGCCCTCGGCGCCGATGACGAACGGCTTGACCGGCGCCTGTCCACGTATGCGGCCCACCGCTTCAACCGGAACGCCGGCGCATGCAGCGATCACCTCGGCCGCCGCATGCCCGCAATAGCGGCCCTGGCAGCGGCCCATGCCGACACGGCTGAAGGCCTTGGCGCGATTGACCTCGACGGCGCCACCGCCCGATACGGCGGCGCGCAATTCACCCGCGGTGATGTTCTCGCAGCGGCAGACCACCGTATCTTCGCTGAGAGCGGCTGCGGCACCAGCCGGCCACGGAAAGGCAGCAGCAATGCCGCGCCGAAACCGCTCAAAGATTTGCAAGCGGCGACGAAGACGCGCAACCAAACCTTGCGCCACCGGGCGGCCGAGATCGGATAGAACGGCCAGCGCAGCGAGCCGGCCGGCCGCCTCGGCGGCATCGGCGCCGAGCGTCAGGGCACCGTCGCCACACAGATAGACACCGGCAACGCTGCTGCGACCGTCGGCGTCTTTTACCGGGAAGAACTGCCGCGTCTGCACATCGTAACGGAACTCACAGCGGGCAAGGTCCGCCAGCTGCGTTTCCGGCCGCAGATGATAGCCAAGCGCGACAGCGTCGCAGGCAATCGTCCTGACTTGCCCTTTGCAGGTGCGAAAGTGGATCGTCTCGACGCCCATCCCAGGCCGGCCTTCGATCTCGACCGGCGTGATGCCGGTCGAGATCTCGATGCCGGCACGGCGAAGCTTCAAGGTGAGGGCCAAGCCCTTCAGCAGGACATCCGGGCGGGCGATCAGCTTGGGTAGTGCCTTGAGCCGCAGGTGGAAAGGCGAGGTATCGAGCACCGCGGCCACCTCGGCGCCCGCCTTCGAATATTGCGCCGCCACCAGATAGAGCAGCGGCCCGCTGCCGATGAACACGACGCGCCTGCCGATCGCGCATGCCTGCGACTTCAACGCGATCTGCGCGGCACCGAGGCTGTAGACGCCAGCCCGGTTCCAGCCCCGCACCGGCATCAGGCGGTCGGTTGCTCCCGAAGCAATGATCAGCGCATCGAAATCAACTTCGCTGGTTCGGGTCCCCTGAAGCAGATGCAGCTGCTTTTCCCATATCGCCCAGGCGAGGGTCTCGGGTCGATAATCGATGCGATCACGCAGAGCATCGAAACTGCGATGCAGATCCTCGGCGCGGCCAGCTTCCGATCCATAGAGCGAGGCGTAGGGGCGACGAAAGCCTTCCGGCTGGCGGCGATAGATCTGGCCACCGTCACGGATGCCTTCGTCGATCACGATCGGCCGAACGCCTGCTGCAACCAGCGTCTCGGCGGCACGCACGCCCGCGGGACCGGCGCCGACAATCACTATGCGAGGCTCGGCCATGCCTGCTCCGGAACCTTGGTGGCAATGCGCATGCCCGCGGCAAGCGGCGTGGTACAGGCCCGCAGGCGCTCGCCTGTGTCGGTCCAAACAAAGCAATCCTGGCAGGCGCCCATCAAACAGAAGCCGGCCCGATCGCCATCTCCGAACTCGGAACTCCTGAGGCGGCGGATCTGCGTGAGCATCGCCACCAGCAGCGTGTCGCCCTTGCGGCCTTCAGCCGGCTGGCCGTCGATCGAAAAGATAAACCTCGGCCTGTCCTGCTCGCCAAGGCGCGTGAAACGACCGCTTTCGTTTGAGATCATAGATGATCCTCCTTTGGATCCGGCTGTCTGCCACCCCACGATCTTTTCAGTCCGCCGCGTCCATCGCCAATACCAAGTGTTTTGCCATCCAGAACTTTTGGTTATGATTGGCCATGAACGCCAGGCATCTCGAAGTCTTCCGCGCAATCATGCGCCACAGTTCGCTCACTGCGGCGGCGGAGGCCCTGCATGTTTCCCAGCCTGCGGTGAGCAAGATGCTCAGGCACTTCGAGAGCCTGATCGGCTACAAGCTCTTCGAACGCATAGGCGGCCGCCTCGTGGCCACGCCGGAGGCGCATCTGCTGTTTCGCGACGCCGACCGGATTTTCCGCGAGATCGAAGTGCTGGAGATTTATTCGAACCGAATCCGCGACAAGCAGCTGAGCTTGCTTCGCATCGCCGCCAGCGCACCGCCGACCTTCGCGCTGTTGCCGGCCGCCACCCGACGCTTTCGCCGGCGCAATCCCGGCGCGCGCCTGGTGCTTCAGACGCTTCCCGCGGAGGAGATCGCCGAGCGCATCCTGACTGGTGACATCGATCTTGGCCTGACCATGACCACCTTGCCCGAGCCGCATATCCGCAACGAGGTTGTCGGCGCGGCCGACATCATCGCACTGATCCTGCCGGAATCGCCGCTCGCTGTGCTCAAGACGATTACGCCAACCGATCTCGCGCAGCAGACCTTGATCAGTTACGGCATGAACACGCCTGCCGGTCAGATGCTGGCGCGTGTGTTCCAGGAACAGGGGCCGATCTACGACCCGCAGATCGAAATAAGCCTGTCGATCGCGGCCGCACCTCTGGTATCGGCCGGCCTGGGTGTCGCATTGGTTGACGGGCTGGTTCCCTGGGCACAATTCGGACATCTGAAGGTGCTGCCCTTCCAGCCCCGCTCGGCGCTCGATATCGTGCTGGTGACGAGCACCACTTTGCCTCAATCGCGCTTTGGGCGGGAATTTGCCCGGGATATCCAAGCCGCAATCCACGATGTGGGCCGCGGCAAGTAGTCTATCGAGCTGCCATTCTGGTTGATTCGGCGGCCTGTAGGTTGATCTTGCTTTCCGCCATTTCGGTGAGCGACACGCTTTAGGACATCAGCTACTGGCATGCGCGGCTTCTGCGGCCAGTTGCCAGCTCGCTCCGGCCCGACGGCGAACAGCATGACCGGCACTTCGTCTTCGGCCAGGCCGAAGTCGCGGTGCACCGCCTCGGAGTCGAAACCGATCATCGGCGTCGAACCCAGGCCCATCGAACGGGCCGCGTAGATGATCGCCGCGGTGCCAAAGGTCGCGGACCGCACGGCTTCATCGTGGTGGCGCTGCGGCTGATCGTCATACAAACCGCGAGCGGGGATTTCCCACTCCGGCACCAGGTGCGCCGGCATGATGCCGGCTTTCACCACGGGCGCCAGTCGGTCGAGGACGGTGCTGGCATCGGCCAGCCTACCGATGATGATGAAGGTCACGGCCGCGTCGGTGATCGCGGGCTGATTCCAGGCGATGGGGCGCAGCCGCGCCTTCGCTGCAAGCGAGCGTACAGCGATGAAGCGCCAATCCTGCAGAGGGAAAGATGTCGGCGCGGACGTGCCGATACGCACCAGGTCGCGGATCTGATCGTCGCTGAAGGTCGCGGTCGCCTCATCGACGCTCGCCGCCCCCGGTATCGGCGTCATGAAGGTCGAGCGGGAATACTTCACCATGCCCTCGACCTTGCCCTTATCGTTCCCCTTGGCGCGAGCGGCAAGGTATCGTTGAACAGATTCCCTTCGACGCCGAGAAAGCTGCTCGCGACCAAGCGATCGCGACCTTTCCCATTCGCAAAGAGGTCGATGGTATCGTGGCTGTGGAAGTTCGCAAAGATGACGGCACGATCGTTTTCAGTCTGGCAGGCGGTCACTGACCCGGTCGTCCGTCGCGTTGCCGTTGAGGTCCGAACGGTTCCCGGGGCTGCCAGGCTGGACGGGCCCCGTCCCGTTCCAACGGATGAAAGCTGCATCCTTGCCGGAAGCTACCTGCATGGGGAGCCTTTACCAAGAAGCGAATGTTGGAGAAGCTGTAGGATCGGCTGCGAAAAGAGAATTCTGGCTCACGGCCGTTGACGGTCAATCAGCGACGAAGGTCGTTCGGCATCCTATCTCCTGAAGGCGGTGTTTCGCGTCGGATTTCTGCCGTCGAATAGAACTGGAATGCCGGCTCCGGTAGCGGGATCGACCGCATGGATATGAAGGTGCGGTTCGGTCGAATTTCCAGAGTTACCGACCTGTCCGAGGCGCTGACCGACGGACACGGGAGTGCGCGACCGAACTTGGATACTTCCTTGCCGAAAATGGGCCAGCTCAACCTGCATTCCATTGCATGACAAAACGACATGGTTGCCGGCGGCATTGGCCCGATCGGTCTTGGGCGGAGGCAAATCCGGCAAGCCGTCTTTAACCGAGATGACCGTCCCTTCGCAGGGGCTGATTACGGACGCTCCGAAGATAGAATAGCTGGCAGGATCCGACGGCAGGATGCTTTTGGATCGGAAGCCGGCGTCGTTTGTCGCGGTGATGTCCAAGGCGTAGCGTTGTGCGCGATGACCAGCATGGTGGTTAAGCAAGCCAATGCTGCCGCCCTGTGCGATCACGAAATGACCGCGCTCCAGGGGAAACGCGAGCGAGCGAGAATGCTCGGGCTTCGCAAAGCCAGTCAGACTGTAGGCCAGCGCCGCGCTGAACAGCGTGAGCGAAACGCCCGTCGTCATATGCCGCACCCAGAACTGCGAACCTTTCGGAACACGCCACGGTCGCCGAGCGTGTCGGACAAGGGAGACCGATGCCGCGACCAAGACCAATCCTACGAGGACAAGGCGCGTCCAAAGCCCCGCAATGTCCCATCGACCAACGAGAATTACCAGCAGGAAGAAAGCCACTGTGTCGAGCGCAACCAGCAGCCATCCGGGGAAGCTGGGCTCGTCGAGCCGCCAGAGTTTCCATGCAAGAGCGAGCGGGACGATGACGCAGACCACCACCATCAATCCGCTCATTGCCTGCGAAATGTTCATCGGTGCTGTACTCCAGCTTAAGCTGCCCCGCCTCAGATGGCACGAATGCTACGGCACCAGTCTTCAAGTACAGCCTCAATCTCGGCAGCGGGATCACTGTCGCGCTTGAATGCCGACCAGATAAGGGCTCCCTGCCATATGCTGGCCATTTGCCATCCCATCCGCTCGGCAAGCACAGCTTCCTGAGTGAGCCTCCCGCCCAAGGCCTGAGCGAGATATGCACCCCAGGCGCATCCACGTGCCCGCAGGCTCGGATTGCGCAGATCCTCCCGCAATAAAAGGAGCCCGTCCGCGAGGGCGTACTCTACCGCGTCGCGGGGTATGAGCCGCATCAGCATTGAGATCGCACCAGCCGGACTGATGGGAGCCTCCGCGTCGGCTCTGGCGGTATCCGCGTCGAGGTGATCCCAAGCGTGTAGCAGGACCGCCTCGATCATCCCCTCGCGAGTGCCGAAACGCTGTACGAGCGTGGCGCCGGACAATCCCACCGCCTGCGACGCTTTGGAAAAACTCAGCCCATCCGGTGCGACCGTCTTCAAAGCGGCCAAAAGCCTGTCGAGGACGGCGCTGTCCGAAATGGTCTTGCTTCTACCCATGTCATAATTTATAAACGATCATTCACTTATTATCAAGAGGAAGCAGTCATGGCCAGGATTCTCGGGTACATCGCAACTAGCCTCGACGGATTCATCGCCACCGAAGAAGACAGTCTTGATTGGCTGTTCGCGTATGATGATCTCGAGCTTGGGGAGCACGATTACCGCAAATTCATCAAGCGCATCAGGACGGTTGTCATGGGTCGAGACACCTATGACTTTCTCGAAAAAGACGGCTCTCCATGGGCCTACGACGAGCAGCGCGTTCTGGTTGTCACCTCAAGGCCAATTGCCGCACCGAAGGGACCGCTAGAGAGGCGCAGCGACATCGACGAGCTTATCACGGAGCTGCGGGATCTCAGCGACGGAGATGTCTGGGTTCTCGGTGGAGGGAAATTGCAGATGGCCTTCATCGAGCGATGCGCACTGGACGAAATAGAGATCTATGTGATGCCGGAGCTCCTTGGCGGCGGAAGGCCACTCTTTCCCCCTACGGGTGTACGGAAGGGTCTGCGTTTGCTTGAGGCCACCCCGCTCGACCAGGGGTGTGTCCGCCTTCATTACGCCTTTGACCACGCTGCTGATCTGTAGGCCTGGGCACCTTCCAGACGGAGCGCGTCCCGTCCCTCCACTATCGAACCCTTCTGCTGCTCGGATGCGATAAGCATTTCGACGAAAGCGGTGACCTTGCGCGGCCGTCAGCGCGCCGCCGGATAGACCGTATGGATGCCTCCAGAGGGCTGCGAGCATTCCTTGAGGACGTGGATCAGCCGCCCCGATGCCAGCTCGTCAGCCACCGAGAAATCCGGTAGGACCGCAAGACCGCCCGGCTCGAACAGCCTCGAGCACCCCTGGCGTGGTGTCGATGGCTATTCTTGCCTGCATGCGAACAGCGCGTCTCTCCGGTCTCCACGCGAGAATTGCCACAGCAGCGGTTCGCGCAGCGCCATGTTGGCGACGAACGGCAGCTTCGCAACATCGTCCGGATCGAGGACTGCCGCGATCCGGTCCTTAAACTCAGGTGCGGCGACCAACAATTGCCGGAAGGAAGCGATCCTGCGGGCTTGAAGCGAGGAATCCGCGAGCCAGCCGACGCGAACCGCCATGTCGATCTTGCCGGATGTGAGATCGATGGTGTGGTCGCTCAGCGTCTGCTCCACGCGGCAGGTGGGATAGCGCGCCGCAAACGCGGCGACGACCGGAGCGACCACTGCGGTGCCGTTGTCGTTGGGTGCGGTTATCCGTTGGTGCTGCGCAAGACGCCGAGAGCGGAGGCACGTCAGCGAGCGCTTGACACCTTGGCCCGCGGGAAGCTTGAGGGTTTGGCGGAGCGCAACATTGCAGCGTTGTCCGGCGGCCAACGCCAACGGGTGGCGTTGGCGCGGGCGATCGTCTTCGAGCCACGCGTGATGCTGATGGACGAGCCGTTGTCGGCGCTCGACAAGAACCTGCGCGAGACCATGCAGTTTCACGCGAGGGTGATGCGTGTTGATGAAACTTCCTGCGACGACGTGCGTTCAGTGAGTTCAGCCACCCGAGGCTTTCCTATGTACGATGCTTGGTTTTCCAGCCCAATATCTGTTGCCACCGGCATAAGCGGCGATATCCGAAACCTTACCAACGCTCGGCAAGCTTTTGACCTACTCAATGATCATTGGCGCAGCGGAGGAAGCGACAAGCACCGATCAGCGAAACGGGCGTGTCAGCAGGCCTTGAATGGCAGTGTTCCGGCTGACGTTGCAAGAGATGCGTTCATAGACGCGGCGCGGGAAGCGCGCATCTTGCTCGAGTGAATTGCGAACCAATAGACAAGGCCGGGATAGACCATTTCCCGCCACTAGCGAGGCCGCCATGAACGCAACAACCCACTTGCATGAACTCGGCCAGAGCCTTTGGTTGGACAACATCACCCGCGATCTGCTGAGCAGTGGCACCCTTCAGCGCTATTGCACCGAATTTTCGGTGACTGGGTTGACGTCGAACCCCACAATTTTCGATGAAGCCATTCGTAATAGTACCGCTTACGACGAGGCCCTTCGTGGAAAAGCCAGAGAAGGCAAAGCGGGCGAGCAGCTATTCTTCGAATTGGCGCTGGAAGATTTGAAGCAAGCCGCAGCACTGTTCGGTCCGGTCCACGAAGCGACGGGCGGCATCGATGGCTGGGTTTCGCTGGAAGTGTCGCCTTTGCTGGCTAACGATGCCGGCGCCACTGTCGAAGCCGCCAAGCGGTTGCATGGGCAGGCGGAGTGTCCCAACCTGTTTATCAAGATTCCCGGCACGCCCGCAGGCGTCGAGGCCATCGAGGAATCGATCTTCGCCGGCGTCCCTGTGAATGTCACCCTGTTGTTTTCGCGTGAGCACTACATCGCATCCGCCGACGCGTATTGCAGAGGCATTCAGCGCCGGATCAATGCCGGGCTCAGCCCGAAGATCGCATCGGTAGCCTCAATCTTCGTCAGCCGCTGGGACAAGGCGATGATGGACGAGGTTTCCACTGCACTGCGGAACCGCCTCGGCATCGCCATATCCGGGCAAGTCTATAGAGCCTACCGGGAGCGGCTTGCCTCTGCCGCATGGCGCGAGCTGGCCGATGCCGGCGCACTTTCCCAGCGTCTGCTTTGGGCGAGCACCGGGACCAAGGATCCGCAGCTTCCGCAATCCTATTACATTGAAGCGCTCGCCGCACCGGACACCATCAACACCATTCCGGAGAAGACGCTTCATGCGTTTTCGAAAGAGGGTGCGGTGAACGCCGTCATGCGGGAGGACGGTGGTGATAGCGAAATAGTGCTTGGCGACTTCGCAAAAGCCGGCGTCGACACTGAGGCGCTTGCCGCGCAGCTCCAGCTGGAAGGCGCGCAATCCTTCACCAAATCGTGGACTGATCTAATGGCGGTGATTGCGTCGAAGAGCGAACAGTTACACCGCCACGGTTCGGCCGGCGGATGATGAGCGCGCTTCTTGCGGCCAGGACATTGCCGCTCACGGACCTTGCAGCCTGGAAGGCATTGCTAACGCACTACCAGGGCGTGCGCCTGTTACATCTGCGACAGCTCTTCGCCAATGATCCCCAGCGGGGCAAGCGTTTCGCCATCGACGCCTGCGGACTTTATCTCGACTATTCGAAAAACCGCATCACGGCTGAGACGGTCGAGCTTCTCATTGACCTTGCCGAGGCTTGCAGGCTGCGTGAGCACATAGAAGCGATGTTCAGCGGCCAGAAGATCAATGTGACGGAGCAGCGCGCGGTGCTTCACACGGCGCTGCGCGCGCCTACTGGCGAGCGAATTTTAGCCGACGGTATCGACGTCGTGCCGGAAGTACACGCGGTGCTCGGCAAGATGGCCGATTTCACGGACAGGATTCACAGCGGCGCATGGCGCGGCCATACAGGCCTGCCGATCCGAAACGTCATCAATATCGGCATCGGCGGCTCGGACCTCGGGCCGGTCATGGCCTATGAAGCGTTGCGGCACTACAGCCGCCGCGACATGATTTTCCGGTTCATCTCGAACATCGACGGGACCGACTTCGTTGAAGCGACGCGTGATCTGAATCCTGAAGAAACGCTGTTCATCGTCTGCTCGAAGACGTTCAGGACATTGGAAACGCTGACCAACGCCCATACGGCACGTGAATGGATACTACGCAAGGTGGGCGACGAGCAGGCGGTGGCCCGGCATTTCGTCGCCGTCTCGACCAATGCCGAAGGGGTCGCAAAATTCGGCATCGACACCGAACAGATGTTCTGTCTGTGGGATTGGGACGGCGGCCGCTATTCGATGGATTCGGCGATCGGCCTATCCACCATGCTCGCCGTCGGGACGGAAAACTTCCAGGCGATGCTGTCAGGCTTCCGCGATATGGACCATCACTTTCGCACTGCGCCGTTCAGTCAGAACCTGCCGGCTCTGATGGGCCTGCTCGCGATTTGGTACAACAATTTCTTCGAAGCGCAGACGGTCGCGGTGCTGCCCTACGAGCAATATCTGAAGCGGTTTCCTGCCTATCTCCAGCAGCTGACGATGGAAAGCAATGGCAAGCACGTCACGCTTGGCGGCACGAAAGTCGATTACCAAACTGGGCTGATCTATTGGGGCGAACCTGGCACCAACGGGCAGCACTCATTCTACCAACTCATTCATCAAGGCACCAAGCTGGTGCCGTGCGACTTCATCGGGTTTTGCCAGGCATTGAATCCGCTGGGACGCCACCACGACCTCTTGATGGCAAATCTGTTCGCCCAAACCGAGGCGCTGGCTTTCGGCAAGACGGAAGGAGAAGTCCGAGCGGAAGGGACGCCGGACTGGCTGGTTCCGCACCACACCTTCGAAGGTAACCGCCCCACGAATACCTTGCTTGCCGAGCGCCTGACCCCAACGACCCTCGGCAGTCTAGTGGCGCTCTACGAGCACAGCGTTTTCACGCAAGGCGTCATCTGGAACATCGACTCATTTGACCAATGGGGCGTTGAGCTGGGCAAGGCACTGGCCGAGAAAACAATCCCTGAACTGGAAGCCTCCGAAGCTCCGCACCTCCAACATGACAGCTCGACCAACGCTTTGATCGAGCGCTATCGCCGTTATCGGAAGCGAAAGAAATGAAATGAAGCAGGTCCTGTCGGGCCTAAGCCCCCGACCTGAACAACCATACGACGGCGCAACCCAGCCAGCGCTTTGACAATCGGGTTGCATGACCTGATCAAAGGATCCTCCATGAAACCGGTGCCACTCGACCAGCTTTGCATCAACACGCTGCGAATGCTTTCCATTGACGCGGTTCAGAAAGCAAAATCTGGCCATCCCGGAACGCCGCTGGATGCCGCGCCAACGGCCTATTGCCTGTGGCAGCGCTTCCTGCGCTACGACCCTGCCGACCCTGATTGGCCGAACCGCGACCGCTTCGTTCTGTCGGCAGGCCATGCCTGCGCCCTGCTCTACAGCGTGCTTTACCTGTGCGGCGTCAAGGCAAAGGGCCCGAGCTATCCATCGGACGATCGACTTGCCGTGACGTTGGACGATCTCAAGAGTTTTCGCCAAGCTGGCAGCCACTGCACGGGACACCCCGAATATGGCTGGACCTCGGGCGTGGAAACCACGACCGGTCCGCTCGGACAAGGCGCGGCGACAAGCGTCGGTATGGCAATCGCGGAACGCTGGCTGGCGGCGACCTATAATCGACCGGGTTATGATCTGTTCTCGCACAACGTCTATGCGCTATGCAGCGACGGCGACATGATGGAAGGGCTCAGCAACGAGGCGGCATCGCTGGCGGGACACCTCAAATTGTCGAACCTCTGCTGGATCTACGACGACAATCACATCACCATCGAGGGTCCGACCGCCCTTACGTTCACTGAAGATGTGGCAACCCGCTTCGCCGCATACGGATGGCACGTCGAGCGGGTAAGCGATGCAAACGATCTGGTGCAGTTGGAAAAAGCGTGCCAGGCATTCATCGACACCAACGACTGCCCCACGCTGATCATCGTTCAAAGCCATATTGGTTATGGCGCGCCGCACAAACACGACACCAGCAAAGCGCATGGCGAACCGCTGGGCGCCGAAGAAGTTCGGCTGACGAAGGAGTTCTACGGCTGGGATCCGGATGCCGATTTCAGGGTTCCGGAAGGGGTCGTGGCGCATTTTCATGCGCATATGGGCAAGCGTGGCGAGGCCGCGCATATCGCCTGGCGGAAATTGTTCGAGGCGTATCGGAAACAATATCCCGACCTGGCCAAACAGATCGATCAGATGCAGCGACGTGACGCCGCCCCGGGGTGGGACGCCGCGCTACCCAAGTTTGGAGCCGACGCGAAAGGCATAGCGACACGTGAATCGTCCGGCCAGGTGCTGAACGCCATCGCGGCCCACATGCCGTGGCTGCTGGGTGGCGCGGCCGACCTGTCGCCGTCAACCAAGACGAACCTCGAATTCGATTTCGCCGGCGACTTTCAGGCCCCCGAGGGTGAACAGGCCGCCAGCTACCGCGGTCGAAATTTCCACTTTGGCCTGCGCGAACATGCCATGTGCGCCATCGGCAACGGCATGAGCCTGTCGAAGCTGCGGCCGTTCGTTTCCAGCTTCCTGATCTTCACCGACTATTGCCGCGCGGCGCTGAGGCTGAGTTCGATGATGGAACTCCCGCTCATCTCCATCTGGACCCATGATTCCATCAGTCTCGGCGAGGACGGGCCAACCCATCAGCCCATCGAGCAGCTTGCCTCGTTCCGCGCCATGCCCGGCATGGTATTGCTGCGCCCGGCAGATGCGAACGAAGTCGTGGAGGCATGGAAGGTCATCATGCATCTCAGGGACAGGCCTGTCTGCCTCGTGCTGACGAGACAGGCTGTGCCGACGCTCGATCGCTCGATCTATGCGAACGCAGGCGGCGTGGCGCAGGGCGCCTATGTGCTGGCCGATGCTCCCGACGGCAAGCCCGATGTCCTGCTGCTGGCGACCGGCAGCGAAGTCTCGCTCTGCGTGGCGGCCTATGAACAGCTGAAAGCCGAGGGTATCCAGGCACGCGTCGTCAGCATGCCGTCATGGGAATTGTTCGAAAGCCAAGCGAAGGACTATCGCGAGATGGTCCTGCCGCCCGCGATAAAGGCCCGGGTCGCGGTCGAGGAAGCATCTGGTTTCGGGTGGGAGCGCTATACGGGCTTCGACGGCGCTATTCTCGCTCTGCATAGTTTCGGCTTGTCAGCACCATCGAAAGTTGTCGCAGAACACTTCGGATTCGAACCAGCACACGTCGTCGCGGCAGCTCAGGCGCAGATCGCCGGGGTTCAAGCTCCCGTCAACGCGGCCTTCCCCAAATGAGGCAATCAGCCCGATCATGAACATCAGCCCATTGGCCGGAAAGCCGGCCCCGCCCGACATGCTGGTCAATGTCGCCAAGCTTGTCACGGCCTACTATAGCCAAGCGCCGGACCCTTCCAACCCGTTGCAGCGCGTGGCATTCGGAACGTCCGGGCATCGCGGGTCGGCATTCGAGAGAACGTTCAACGAAGCACATGTTCTGGCAATCAGCCAAGCCATTTGCCTGTACCGCGAGCGTCAGGGCATCGACGGCCCGATCTTCATCGGCATCGATACCCATGCGCTTTCGGAACCGGCGTTTGCGAGCGCACTGGAAGTGCTGGCCGCGGACGGAGCGGAGGTGATGATGGCCGCGGGTGGCGAGTATACGCCCACCCCGGCCGTCTCTCATGCGATCCTCGCCTACAATCATGGCCGAAAGACCGGGCTCGCCGATGGCATCGTCATCACGCCATCACACAATCCGCCCGGCGACGGCGGCTTCAAGTACAATCCGCCCAATGGCGGCCCGGCAGATATCGACGTCACCGACTGGATCGAAAACCAGGCAAATGAGTTGCTTGGCAACGGCCTGAAAGGCGTGCGGCGGATGCCGTTCGAGAAAGCCCTCCATGCGCCGACAAGCCATGAGTACGATTTCCTGAATGGTTACGTGAACGATCTGGGCAACGTGATCGATATGGACGCCATTCGCGAAGCGCATGTTCGCATGGGTGTCGACCCGCTCGGCGGCGCGGGAGTCCACTACTGGCCAGCCATTGCCGACCGCTACAAGCTCGATCTGACCATCGTCAATCGGCAGGTCGATCCCACCTTTCGTTTCATGACGGTCGACTGGGATGGCCAGATCCGCATGGACCCGTCTTCATCCTACGCCATGCAAAGTCTGATCAACATGAAGGACCAATTCGACATCGCTTTCGCATGCGACACCGATCACGACCGGCACGGCATCGTCACGCGCACCGGCGGGCTGCTGCCGCCCAATCACTATTTGTCGGTGGCGATTGACTATCTGTTCCAGCATCGCCCCGAATGGCGGGCGGACGCAGCCGTCGGAAAGACGGTTGTAAGCAGCCAGATGATCGATCGCGTCAGCGCCAGGCTCCGACGCAGGCTGTACGAAGTGCCGGTCGGTTTCAAATGGTTCGCCAAGGGGCTTCAGGACGGCTCGCTGGGTTTTTGCGGCGAGGAAAGCGCCGGAGCGACGTTCATGCGCCGAAACGGTGCCGTCTGGACGACCGACAAGGATGGCATCGTTCCAGCCTTGCTGTCGGCAGAGATCATGGCGAGCATGGGCAAGGACCCCGGCGAGGTTTATCGCGACCTGACGAACGATCTGGGCGAGCCGGTTGCCGACCGTATCCAGGCCATCGCGACCCCGGCACAAAAGGAAAAGCTGTCGAAGCTTTCACCGAAGCAGATCACGTCGAAGACCTTGGCCGGAGAACCGATCCGATCAGTGCTCAGCCGGGCACCGGGCAACAATGCCGAAATCGACGGCGTCAAGGTGGCCACGGAAAACGGCTGGTTTGCAGCGCGCCCCTCGGGCACCGAGGATATCTACAAGATCTACGGAGAGAGTTTTCGCGGACAAGACCATTTGCGCGAAATCCTGAGTGAGGCGCAGACGATCGTCGACCACGCGCTCGGGACACCCAAAGGAAACTGAACCGGCCGCACCGCTGGCGATGATCGATGCCTACTTCCCGAGGAAATGCTCCCCGGGATAAACGATCGTTCCATCCTCGCGAACGACAGCGCCGGGCGTCAGGCTGGCCTCCTCGACATGACCCGCCCCAAGGATGTGCATGACGCGTTCGCCTTCTCCGAGCAGGTAGTCGGCAATGATGCGGCGGTGGCAGCGCCACCAGACGGCTTCCGCGCACATGATTGCGCAGCGATGCTCACTGCCAAGCTCTCGCAGTTGCGCCAAACCTTTGGCGAACGGCTTCGTCAGCGCATAGTCGGCGTAGTTGCGAAAGCTATTTACGCGCCAATAGCTATTGGGGGAAGGCACCGGCCCACGCGCCTTGCCCCGCAAGCCGCCGAGCGCAGCGATATGCTCATAGCCGATCCGCCACGGCGCCAACGTTGTGGGAAGGCTGTCTTCGTTGAACTGCGGATTGGTGCGCGAGCGCGGCATCGACCTCACATCGACAACGAAATCGACACGAGCCCCCTGAAGCAGTTCGGCGAACTCGACGATCGTACGCGTGGAATGGCCTATGGTGAAGAAGCTGTTCGTTTCGATTCCAATCTGGCGGCGCACGGCGACCCTGGCCACCTCGGCGCGGATCGTAGCCTGTTTATCTTCCAGATCAAAAAAGCCGCCTGCATCGGGAAGCGATTCGCTGGAACCGAATTCGAGCGCAAAGGTTGAGTGGTGGATCATCGCCATTCGATTGCGCCATCCAGGTGCGGAATGGCGTCTTGGTTCCGCGAGAATCCCTGTCACCCTTGGTCGAGCCACATGGCGGATAGATTCGAAGTCGGCGATCACGTGAGCTGGAATTCGGAAGCCGGGGGCGTCAGCGGCACGATCGTTCGTGTGCACAAACACAATTTCGATGTCCATGGCTACACGCACCATGCAAGCGCTGAAGCGCCGCAATACGAGATAAAGAGCAGCAAGACTGAGCATATTGCCTTCCACAAGGGTTCGGCGCTCACCAGACTTCGCGACTGACTTTCGTCAGACGCGATTGATCAAAGAAAGCGGTTGCCCGATGCCCACCAACACGCAGCCTCGTTCGCCCGAGCCGCTCCGCGCCAAGCTCAGCGACGCCGACGATCGCATCCGTCTCAATCATTGGATGCCGCCGCAACAGGGGATTTTCCCACGCATCCGCATTGGGACTCGCTGGATCGATACGCTATGGGCGCTGCCGATCGGCGCCGCCGCGCTGCTCTGCATGATTGCCTTGGCACAAAGCTTGCGCGAGTTTCCGAGCGTGACCGCCTTCATCCAAAACCATCCGGGCATCGCGCAATCGGCGCCGGCGGTGGACTCCGGTTTCCCTTGGTGGCTGCAAGTCCAGCATTTTCTGAACATGTTCTTCATGCTGTTCATCATGCGGGCAGGCCTGCAGATCCTGGCTGATCATCCACGGCTCTATTGGGGCCGCGACTGCACGCCGGGGAACGATTGGTTTCGCTTCCAGGTACCCGTGCCGACGGGCCGTATCTGGACCGCCAAGGATGATTCCGTCACGCTGCCGACATGGCTCGGCATTCCCGGATTGCGCCATACGCTCGGCCTGTCGCGTTGGTGGCATTTCTCGGTCAACCTCTTGTGGCTGATCAACGGCATCGCCTTTTACGCCCTGCTGTTCTCCACCGACCAATGGCGCAGGTTGGTGCCGTTGACCTGGGAGGTATTTCCGGCCGCGCTGTCGACAGCGATCCAGTATGCCTCGCTGAACTTTCCCGTCGACGAGGGCTGGACCCGCTACAACGGCCTCCAGCAGCTCACCTACTTCATCACCGTCTTCGTCGCGGCGCCCATCTCGATTTTCACCGGGCTAATGCAAAGCCCGGCAATCTCCAATGCACTCAGGTGGTTCGGCAGGGTGTTCAATCGGCAGGCGATGCGCTCGGTTCACTTCATCTCGTTCGCCTGGTTCGTCGGCTTCATCCTGGCGCATGGCGCCATGGTGTTCGTCACCGGCATTCGGCAGAACACCAACCACATGTTCGCCGGCGTCGACAACGCGGGATGGACGGGCTTTCCCTTGTTTCTCCTCGCCATGGCCATCCTGGTTGTCGCGTGGCTTGTCGCCTCGCCCTTTACCATCCGGTACGCCCGTCTCGTGCAGCGCACGGGCGCAGTTCATGATCGGCTGGCTGATGGGGTTGGCCGAGAGATGGGATCCGCAATCACAACTTACAAAAAAGGACATCTCGCCCTACTTCTGGCCGAACGGTACGATGCCGGTTTCCAAGGAATTCGACGACCTCGTTGCCGAGAACTTCGCCAACTACCTGCTTCGTATTGGTGGCCTTGTCGAGGCGCCGCGCGACTTCTCATTGGCCGACCTAATGGCGATGGCGAAGCAAGAGCAGATCACGACGCATTTCTGCATCCAGGGTTGGTCCGGAGTCGCCGAATGGGGCGGCGTCCCCATGCGCGATATTCTCGATCTGGTGAAACCGACACCGGAGGCCCGCTACGCCGTGTTCTACTCGCTGGCCGATGGAGCCGATGGCGGCCGCTACTACGACGTCCACAAGATCGAAAACATGCATCATCACCTGACAATCCTCGCCTACGAGATGAACGGCGCGCCAGTCAGTACCCTGCATGGCGCACCTTTGCGGCTGCGGTGCGAAAACGAACTCGGTTTCAAGATGGTCAAATGGATCGCAGCGATCGAGTTCGTGCGCGATTTCGCCGACCTTGGTGCAGGCCAGGGCGGTTACAACGAGGACCATGAGTTCTATGGCTATCGCATGCCAATCTGACGTTCGCCCGCGCACGTCGGTGACCGAGCCGACGCGGACCGATGCCACATCGCTATCTCAAACTGAAGAATTTGCAGGCACCATCAACCGGGGATTGTGAACGGCGACAGGACATGGTCTGACTTTCGGCGCACTCTCAAGAGCCTGCGGTATTCTTTAAGCCGTTTCCCGATAGTTCCCCAGAGACATCTCGGTCGCATAGCTGCCAGCCCTCGGCGAGAGCTTGCAGGCAATGTCATGGCGCTGCAGGGTCTCAAGACGTACGAAATGGGTAGGTGTGGACGGAGGGCTGGAGCGTCACGCCAGCCGTGTCTGGATTGCCATGAAGCGAGGACCTAGGCACAAGCAATTCCAGCCAGGGTGGCGCCTACGATGCGCTTGTCGCTTCGTGGTGACTAATAACTCGGACAGTTAGGTCAGCTTCATTGGCATTAGCTTGCCGGCCCATCAGATGGGATGCAAATATGCGAGCAGTTGCCTGAATCTGGCGCGAACGAAATCCTGTTCAATGGTATCCGACATCCGCTCGGACCTTGCCGCGAAACACCCAATAGGACCAACCAGTGTACATAAAGATCACCGGCAGCAACACGAGCGTGCCGACAAGCAGGAAGGCTTGGGTGCTCTCGGAAGACGCTGATTCCCAAAGCGTGAAATGGTAGGGAACGATCATCGGAAAGAGGCTGATCGCGATCCCGATATAAGAAAGCACAAAAAGGCCGATGGCGCCGATGAAAGGCTTCATTTCGCTTGCGCTTCCCAGCGCCCGCCAGGTGAAGAAGGCGACAGCCGCTGTCGCCACAGGCACCGGCGCCAAGAGCAGAATGTTGGGCCATGCAAACCAGCGCGAGGCGATGGCCTCACTCATGAACGGGGTCCAGATGCTGACCACACCAATACCAATAAGGACGCCGGCAAGGCACACACGGCCGTGGCGACGCGCTGCGTCTTGTACCGCCCCCTCCGTCTTTAGGATTAGCCAGCCAGCGCCCAAAAGCCCATAGCCGAACAACAGGGCAAAGCCGGTCAAAAGCGAGAACGGCGTCAGAAAATCGAAGGACCCGCCGGAGAACTGCCTGCCAGTGACCTCGAAACCCTGGATGAAGGCGCCGAGCACGACCCCTTGAGCAAAGGTGGCGACGGCGGAGCCATAGCAGAAACCATGGTCCCAGAAGGTCTTGTGCTCGACGTCGCGGAAGCGGAACTCGAACGCCACGCCGCGGAACACCAGCGCCAGCAGCATGACGAGGATCGGAAAATACACCGCGGGAATGATGATGGCGAAGGCAAGCGGAAACGCCGCAAGAAGTCCCAGGCCGCCCAGCACCAGCCAGGTCTCGTTGCCGTCCCAGATCGGCGCGATCGAGTTCATGATCGTGTTGCGGGACGCCGTGTCGGGCGCGAAGCCGTAAAGCATGCCGACGCCAAGGTCGAAGCCGTCCAGAAGCACGTAGAAGAATACCGCCATACCGAGGATCAGCGTCCATATCGGCACGAAATCGAGGACCTGACTCATCGCACTTCCCCCTCTCGAAGTTCGACCGCTCCGGCCCGAACCGGCGCCTCGGGCCTTCCCCCTTCGATCTCAGCGCCCTCGTCGGCGACGATGGACGGGCCTTTGCGCACGATGCGCAGCATCAGGAAGAGGCCCGCGGGATAGATGATGAGATAGACGGCGATGTAGCCAAGCAGCGAGATCACAACATCGGACCTCGTCAGCGACGGTGTCACCGATTCCGCCGTACGTAGAAGGCCGTAGACCGTCCAGGGCTGACGTCCAACCTCGGTGGTGATCCATCCGGCGATAACCGCCACGAAGCCGATGGGCGCCGCGATCTGAGTGATCGTGAGAAAAGCCCGCGAAGTGTCCAGCCGGCCGCGCCAGCGAAGCCATCCGCCAAAAAAGACGATACCCAGCATCAGGAGGCCGCAGCCGACCATGATGCGGAAGGCGAAGAAGGGGATCGCGACGGGCGGACGCTGGTCGGCCGGAAAGTCCTTGAGGCCCTTGACCTCGCCGTCGAGCTCGTGGGTGAGGATGAGGCTGCCGAGCCATGGAAGGTCGATGGCAAAGAGGTTGCGCTCGCCCTTGTCGTCCGGAATGGCGAAAAGCGTCAGCGGCACCTGGCGCGCGGTTTCCCAGCGCGCTTCGATCGCAGCGAGCTTGGCCGGCTGGTGGTCGAGCGTGTTCAGACCGTGCTGGTCGCCGATGAATATCTGTAGCGGGACCAGCACCGTAAGCAGCCACAGCGTCATCGACAGCATCGTTCGCCCTTCCTCGGCCGACCGCCCGCGACGCATCAGATAGGCGCCGACGCCCATGACGACGAAGCCGGTCGTGACGAAGAAGGCGACGACGGTGTGCGCCAACCGGTAGGGAAAGGAAGGATTGAAGACCACCTTGAACCAATCCGTCGGGAAGAAACGACCGTCGATGATCTCGTAGCCGGCCGGCGTCTGCATCCAGCTATTGGCCGACAGGATCCAGAAGGAAGAAAGCAAAGTTCCGAGTGCCACCATCAGTGCGGCGACGAAATGCGCCCAGCGCGGCACTAGTTGCCGTCCGAACAGAAGGACGCCAAGGAAGGCCGCCTCAAGGAAAAACGCCGTCAGGCCTTCATAGGCAAAAAGCGGGGAGAGCACGTTGGCGGTGGCGTCGGAAAAGCGGCTCCAGTTCGTACCGAACTGGAAAGGCATGACAACACCGGTGACAACGCCCATCCCGAACGCAATCGAGAATATCTTGATCCAGAACGTCGAGATGCGGAGATAGATGTCCCTTCCGGTGAAAAAATTGAGGCCTTCCAGCATCGCGATAAAGGCGGCCAATCCAACAGTAATGGCCGGCAGCAAGATGTGCCAGCCGATGACCCAGCCGAATTGCAGTCGCGACAGGAATACAGGATCGAAGTCCATAACTTGTCTCCCCCAGGCGCAAACGAGCAAGATGCAGGCTCTATCCGACTGTTGGCAAGGCCACGGCAGTGGTCAGGGTTCGTTTTCCAACGCCGTGATCAATCCGGTAAAGCTATAGTAATTGACCACAGTGTCGATAGTGCGGATTTTGAAACCATGCCTTGTGGAAATTCTGTGTGAACGACCGAACGAAACCCGGCAAAACGCTTGGCTCTGAACGTCGAAAAATGCGCTTGGCAGATTCCAGTTTGTTGCTGTGTGGAGATAACGCACGCCAACTTGCGTGCTTGTGCTGCCTAGCTGCGCAACGACACCCGGGCGATCGGAACCGCCTGCGGCGATCCATGCTGTGGTGCTGCTTGCAGCCCGCTCAATCAAATCGCTTCTTTGGGAGTAGGCACAGGGCGATCCGACCAACGGACAACCGACGGCAGGACGAGAAGTCGATGCTGCCGTCCAGTCCCTCCACAATTGCCGCACGTCAACGCGTGCAAGGCGTTGAAACGTCACAATTCGGCTAAATGAGAATGAACGCCCCGATAAGAAGCGCGCCAAGCCCGATCGCGACTACAAGCCGTGTGGTGAGATCCATCGGGTCAATTTCCTTATCGCCATGTCTGGCGTTTCGAGTTGGATGAGACCGTCGCACGCAATCGTCGGTCGACACCAATTGCTTCCGCGCTGCCAGAGAACCACGTCGTCGGCTTTGCTGGGGCAGAAGCCGTGCGCCGCTGCCCTGTCCGGCGCCTGTCAGGAGACCAGCACATTCCGGAACTGCCAGGGATCGGATGTGTCGATCTCCTCCGGGAAGAGCCCAGGCCGGCCATCCAGAGGCGTCCAGTCCGTATAGACAGCCACGAGAGAGCCAAGATAGGGCTTCTGGATCTCCAGGCAGCGCCGGAAGTCCAGATCTTCAACTTCCACGATGCCAGCCTCGGGGTTTTCAAGCGCCCAGACCATGCCTGCGAGCACAGCCGACGTGACCTGAAGCCCAGTAGCATTGTGATGGGGCACAAGCTGGCGTGTCTCTTCAATCGAGAGCTGCGAACCGTACCAAAACGCGTTTCTTGAATGCCCGTAAAGAAGCACGCCAAGTTCATCTATCCCGTCGACGATCTCGTTCTCGCCGAGGATATGGAACTTATCCTGAGCCTTGCCGGCCTTGCCGAACATTTCGTGCAACGACAGCACCGCATCGTCGCAAGGATGATAGGCGTAGTGGCAGGTCGGCCGATAGGCGACCTTTCCGTCATGATCGTGAACGGTAAAGTAGTCAGCAATCGTGATGGACTCGTTGTGGGTCACAAGGAAGGCATGCTGCGCCTGTGCTGTAGGCGTCCACGAGCGGACGCGCGTGTTGGCGCCAGGCTGAAGCAAATAGATCGCGGCCTGAGAGCCTTTGTCATGGGTGCGGCCGTTGGCTGGCATCCATCTTTCATGGGTACCCCACCCAAGTTCGGCGGGTTGCAGTCCCTCGGACACGAAGCCTTCGACGGACCAGGTGTTGACGAACACACCGACAGGCTTCGGCGATAGGGCGCGCTGCGTGTCCCGCTCGGCAATATGCATGCCCTTCACCCCGACGCGATGCATCAAGACCGCCCATTGCTGTCGCGATTTCGGCTCTTCGAATTCCATTCCGATGTCGCTTGCGAGGGTAAGCAGTGCTTGCTTCACAAGCCACGAGACCATTCCGGGATTGGCCCCGCAGCACGACACGGCAGTCGTGCCACCCGGGTTCCGGCGTTGTGCTTCGAGGATGACTTCGCGCAGCGCGTAGTTGGTGCGAGCCTCAGGCCCGACGCTGCTGTCGAAGTAGAAGCCCGCCCAAGGTTCCGCGACGGTATCGATATAGAGCGCACCGATCTTCCTGCAGAGCTCCATGATGTCGCGCGATGATATGTCGACCGAAACGTTGACGCAGAACCTTTGGCCACCACCGGCTGTCAGTAGAGGCGTCAGAAGCTCGCGGTAGCCATCTGGTGTGACCGCTGCATGGACAAACCTGATCCCCCGCTCATCGAGGAGGCGGCGGTCGGTGTCGTCGGGATCGATCACCACAAGGCGTGCGCGGTCAAACTCAAGATGGCGCTCGATCAACGGCAGCATTCCTTTGCCGATGGAGCCGAAGCCAATCACTACGATGGGGCCGGAAATTCGTGCGTGCACTGGCCAGATCTCGGTTTTCATATGTTTGTCCATGAGGGTTGGCGTCACGTAAGAGACGTGACTGGAAAGGGTTCAAGGTTTTGATTTACGGAGACCGTTTTCTTTTTCGCGGATCGCGTCGGCCAAGGGAGACGTCCGCATTTGCAATCGCCGACGCAAACAGTGCAGCTCGCCTCCAACGACTTTAGAACCTGCGCGAGCTGGTAGTCCGAAACGGTCCGTCCCGCCTCGGAAACCGTGAACCAACTCCGCTTGCGTTGAGACTGCTCGGGCCAGTTGGCGAGGGTGCCGCGGACTTCGATGCCGAACAGAACAACACGGCATAAGGCTGTCGAGCCGTCGCGAAGGATTTTCAGGTAGTCGTAGGCCCCGATCGGTTCCGAACGAACATCTCCGAATACTCCTCCTTCTTCGAATGCCTCCAGTGCGGCGACCTTTGCCGGGGTCTCGCCGTTGATGGGCCAGCCTTTGGGTACGATCCACCGCCCCCTCTCTCGCGAGGTGATCAGGAGAATCTTGAGCTCACGACTCCTGGACCGGCGCCATGCGATGGCACCGTATTGACGGCGAATGCCTGACCCCTGGAACGACTCTAGCTTTCCATGGATGGCAGCTTTTTCAATCGCTGACACGGTCTACAACCCTGTCTTTTCGAGAGCGACGCATCGACGCCGTCGAAAACCCTTCTGAGAACGCCCATGGCCGCCATGTTGACGGATGCCCTGTCCGGTGCACCACGGACAGCGGGGTGCGGTCCTGGGCAGGGTGCGGTGACAGGTCTGGCACGTGGCGGCCAGGAACAGGGTGAGCATGATGGACTCCGAGCGCCCGCTGCAAAGCAACGCGCAATTAAAGCTGCGCCGCAATAATTTTGGTGGGTGTTCCCGGGGCGGAGTACTGTGCGGCTGTCAGTTCATCATCAAGCCACCCCGGGGAAAAGCATATGCTTCCCCGGAAAGCCTCGAAATCAAGATGAATGTTTTCATGCACATGCCTTCCAATCTAGACATTGTGCCGATCAAAACAAGGGTGGAAACTGCCCTGCGACAAAAGTGTTCTTTGCAAACGGCATTCCCGCATTTGACTTCGACGGCGTTATCGCCAAGGATAACGACATGCAAAGTTCGCTCCCCTATTTGCCGACTTTTCGGTTGGGCCTTCTCGAAGGCCATTAGCCCTGACCCACTTGTCGCCGAAGCGACAAGTGGGTCAGGGAGCTCTTCACTTTGATATCAACAACTCAACTGGTTTCGCTGACCGCAACACGTTCAGGCGGAATCTCATTGCTAATGTCACACGGCTTGTTCCCGGGCGGGACGAGGTTGATGTGACGTTGGCTTTAAGGCAGGAATCCGAATCCAATGTCGAAGAAAAATGGTAATCGAGAAGTACGCAAACCAAAGCAGGTTAAAGAAAAACCAGCGGAAATATCTGCTATATCCCAGCAATCTCTCAAAGACTTGCGGCGTACTGGCAAGAAATAGTCACGCTTAGATCATCCATATGAGGCGCTCTTCGAGAATCGCCTCATATGGGCACTCTTCTGTCGAACCTATCGAACAGAATGACGCCGTTCCCTGCTCTTCAGGTTCGACATGAGGCAGCCTGCTTCCAGACGGACGTAGGCAAAACTTTAGCGAGCTTGAAATGGCCGAAAAAATTGAATCCTGGAGCGAGCCAAGGCTCGTTGCTAGCGCTATCTCCCATTTCAGGTTTCCTGGCTTGGTGGCTCGAGTCGCAGGTCGTGGGACGCTACCTTCGGCTGGAGATTATGTTGGCGTTGCAGAACAGCCCCGGCGGACCCAGCGGCCAACGCAAAACGGCAGACGAAGTTCAGTCTGCAAAGTGGACATAACCCTTCCGAATCTCTTCAATCGGCTGAACCAGGCGGGCAGTCCCATCGCGGGAGAGTGGCCCCTTCCGTAACCGTTCGTGGTTCACGGATCAGGGGCGGTTCGTAAACAAATCACAGAACGGAGAACGCTTTTCGTCGGTCTCAGCGGCCGACCTGGAGATATGCCATGTCCAACGATCAGATATTTCGCCTCACGACCAAAGACTACACCGTCCTCGAAGTCATGCTCGACCGCAACCTTGGGCGTGACGATCCTATGGTCCCGATCCTTCAGCACAAGCTGTCGGCCGCCCTCGTGACGTTCCGAGAAGATATCCCGGCAAACGTCGTGACACTTGGCAGCCGGGTCACTTACAGGGTGAACGACGCCTCGGCTGAAACGCGCATCGTTGCCCATGACGAGATGCGCGGCCTAGTCGGGTCGGTTCTGTCGATCACCAATCCGCGGGGGCTCGCTCTACTGGGCTTGGCCGAAGGAGCGCGGATGACGTTCGTGAGGGCGGACGGAAGTGAAGAGATGGTATCGGTAGAAAATGTGGTTTATCAACCCGAGGCCTCGCTACGAGAAAAGGCCAAGCTTGGTCGAGCGGCGTCAAGCGGGCAAGCCCCGCTCCGGCCTGCTCTTGGAGCCGTGCGTGGTTCAGCAAATATTCTCCTACGAGCGGCCAAGACGATGTTCATGACGGATTCAAGCGGATTCGACGACCCCGGACCGTCGTCTGCTTAGCAGGCTAACGACGTATTGCTATGGGCGCTGGCGTGATCGGTGTCACGTCCGCCTGGCACATCGAGAACGAAGACTGTCGCAGTATCCGTATCTCACGGCTAATGCGCTCCAATGCGTCTGCATTCTCCTTTGCTTCGGCAGATACCTCGACGAACGCCGTCGAACGCAATCCCGTGTCATCGACCGAGCAGACCCTGCTTCTAGCGGAATCCGGGTCATGTGCAGGCTCGGCTCAAGCTTTTGCCGACGGCACACGTCGCGAATGTCGCGGCCCGTCATGAGGCAATGCGCGGCCGTCCTGTGGCCGTCGCGACAACGATGGCTTCGACAAAACTGCGCTCGCCCTCGATTGTAGCAACCCTTATGTCGCGTGAGATTTCGATCCGCGCCTGGTCGGTCCCGGCGCGCTCTGCAAGACCTGCCGCCAAGGCGCGAATATGGGCTTCGGCGGCAGCCATTGCTTCGTCCTCGGTATCATAGTCGTCCCGCCATTCGCCTGAATTCAGACGGAAAAGCCCGATCTCGGGTTGGCTGACGCGCGCTTCTGCCGACATCCGCACCTGCCCGACGACGGCACCCAACGCATTTGCGACATCGGCGTGTTCGGCGATGCTGCAGTCATTGCCGATCAAAAACGGTAGAGCGGCATAATGGAGCGCTGCCGAGGCCCCTAGGCCGATTACCGGCCGGTCGAGAGCGATCGACAGCTGCGCCATGCCGCCTCGTCGGCCAACCGCCCGCTGAACCAGCGGATTGGCAACAGAGGCGGCGCCATCCAGCCCGTCCTCGGCAAAGACTGTTTCAAGAATGGCTTCGGCAGAACGCCGGGTGACGGCGGTGAGGACCATCTCGGAAAAAGTTTCTGCGCATTTGGCGACATGATGCCCCTGGCCATCGCGCTTGCGTGAGAACAATTCGGCGCCCAGTCGAGCCGCGAGAGGATCCCAATTCCCTTGCCGGTTAAGCACGTGGGCCGCGTCAGATGGCGTGAATCCCGCGATATGCACCAGACCACGCGCAACCAGGCGATTGAGCGTTGCGACCTGTGACGTCGATACGAGCAGCCGATCGAGCGGGGCGGGAATTGCCGAAATGTCAGCATACAACCGCGCCTCGGTAACTGTCAGGCCCGCAGCCAGACGCTCGGGCACTCCTGTGCGCAATGCGAAGCGCCCGTCGAGCCGGCTGGTGTTAGGGCTGAGCAATTGCCGCTTGAGGCCTTTGTATATGGCATCGCCGTGCTTCACTGCGGCCAGTGCTAGCGGCACGAGCCGACGGGGGCCGAGGATGATCGTCGAAGTCAGCGACCGCTCATGGAGCGAGACTTCCGAATCTCCGCCGAGGCCAAAGGTGCGCATGGCGACGGCTTCCACCATGGTTCGCATTCCGCCGACGGTGGCGCCTTCCGGATCGAGCCGCAGGCGGCCGCCGTCGAGAACGGCGATGTCGGTTGTGGTGCCGCCGATGTCGGACACCACGGCGTCATCGATGCCGGTCATGTACCGCGCTCCCACCAGGCTTGCCGCTGGTCCTGATAGGATAGTCTCGATCGGCCGGGCGCGAGCGAATTCCGCGGTGATAAGCGCGCCGTCGCCGCGCACGACCATGAGCGGAGCGGCAATCCCACGTTCCGCCAGAAAGCCCTCGGTGGCGCCGACAAGGCGATCTATCATCGAGATCAGCCGCGCATTGAGAAGCGTCGTCAGCGCCCGACGCGGGCCACCGAGTTTCGACGACAGTTCGTGCGAACAGGTCACGGGAAGTCCGGTACGTTCGCGGATGACGTCACGTACCGCGATCTCATGTTCAGGATTGCGAACCGCAAAATAGGAGGCCACGGCGACGCCTGAAACCGTGCCGGCGAGAGACGGCAGCGCGGCCATGAGAGCGTCCAGCACCAATTGGCACGGATCGCCGTGGACGTCGTGCCCGCCCGGACAGAAGATCACGGAATCCGAGCCGAGGGCTTTTGACAACCCGTTCCGGGCAAGGTCGGCTTCAGCGAAGCCGATCATCACCAGTGCGACCCGTCCGCCCTGCCCTTCGACGAGGGCGTTGGTTGCGAGCGTGGTCGACATCGAAACGAGCTTGATCGCGCTGGGTTCGATGGCAGCCCCGGACAAAACAGCGTCAACGGCTCCGGCGATGCCCTCGGCAAGATCGTGGCGCGTGGTCAGCGATTTGGCCTTGGCCACAATGCCTGTGGACTCCGACCACAGCACGGCATCGGTATACGTGCCGCCGGTGTCGATGCCCAGATACAGAGGCGACGGCTGGTGCGCACATGCGTTCATGTTGATCAGTCGCCCAGCCCAGGTTCCGCCGAGAAATATTTCGCGAGCTTGTTTGCTTCGCCGTCGAACGCCTTGGCGTCGGCGGGTGGATCACGCTTGATCGCAATATTAGGCCACACAGACGCGTACTCAGCATTCAGCGCGAGCCAATCGTCGAGACCAGGCGCGGTATCGGGAAAAATTGCGTTCGCCGGGCATTCGGGCTCGCAGACGCCGCAGTCGATGCATTCATCGGGATGGATGACGAGCATGTTCTCGCCTTCATAGAAACAGTCCACGGGACAGACTTCCACGCAGTCCATGTATTTGCATCTGATGCAATTGTCGGTGACCACGAACGTCATGCGGCGTTGCTCAGCCATGGCCGTTCGGGGCAATAGAACAAGAACAGCTTCAGACTTTCAGCTATGTGGGCGGCCTTCAGCCAACAGAGTCCCGCAGTCTCGCTGTCCAGCAATTCGTCGCAACTGTCGCCAAACAAGGCGAGGCACCGGTCGAGCAGACCGATCTCCAACCCGCCCATGCGCTTGCGGACCGCGACGAGACTTCCCTTGTAGTACCCGGTGGTCACCATGACCGAGGACCAGAAATCGTAGATCTTCGCCAGATGCGTTTCCCAATCGCCGGCAACGAGGCGCTCGAAAATCGGCTCGAGATCCGCGTCGGCGCGGATCTTGTTGTAGAAGGAGTCGACGAGTTGTCGAATCTGCTCGTCGGAAATCGAGGCTGTCTGTGTCAAGGGCATGCTCTGGTCCAGCGCTTATCCGGCCCTTCAGACCACACCGTAGGTCATATCGAGGGGAATGCGGTGATCATCGATAGCCCGCACGCCAGCGGTGTTTTCAGCCAGGATGAGCGAGGCTTTGCGCTCCTGCTCCGAAAGGTAAGCTCCCCAGAAGGTGACCACGCCGTTGCTCACGGTCACGTCCGAACTTCCGGTCGAGGGCCATGATTCGGATCGCAAGGCGTCAATAATCTCCAGCCTGATACTGCTGTCGTCATGCGAGGCCGGCGCGCGCCAACCTTTCCTAGCAACGACCAAAGCCCGCACCAGATTGGCGCGACTGACGATCCCCACCACCTGTCCGTCGCGCAGCACGGGGACACGCTTGATCCGGTTGTGTTCAAGCAGGGTTGCGATCTCGGCGACTGGCGTACTCTCGACCACCGTCGCGACCTGCTGTGTCATGACGTCGATCACATGCTCGGAATGAGACTTGACATAGCCTTCTGCCTGAACCGCGTTGTTGGAAAAAAAATGTCCCCACCAGGAACGACCCTGCGGCGCCGTACCGATCTCTGCCCGGCGGATCAGGTCTCCTTCACTGACGATGCCCAGCAGCGCACCTCGATCAATCACCGGCACGGCGCTGATCCCGTGCGACAGGAGAATATCGGCGACCTCATCCACCGTACTGTCAGGCCCTACCGCGATGACCGGCGATGTCATGACGTCCTTGGCGATCAGCATTTCGTTCTCCTTCACCTGTCTGCAGGCGGCAGAACCGGCGGCAAGGTCGTTCCGGAGCCTTGGCCGTGACCAGCATGGAGGTGGATCGCGCGATAAAACTCCCTCGCATGGAAAGCATAGGCTTCCAGATCGGTCGGATCGCCAGCGAACAGCCCCATATCCTCGGCTTTCCGGAAGAACCAGGGAGCGGGCAAACCGGGCTCGAGCGCCCTCACGACGACAGCCGCAAGCAATGGCAGGCCTTCGTCCGCATCGTCGTCCATCAGTTGCTCGAGTGCATCCCGGATCACGCCTGTTCCCTCTGAACCAACCATGCTCTTGGCTAGTCTTGCATAGGTGATCGGCAGCCGGGTCCGTGCTTGCAGGAGCAGTTCCTCGCGCAGCCGTCTTTTGAGAGCATTGTCATCCGCGGGAGCGATTGGGATGCGGCCATCTACGTCGAGGCGGCTGGCAGATACCATTCGCCCGACCACATGACGCTGAATGTCCCTGCCGGAAAGTATTCTGCCGAAATCGTGTTCAAGCCTGTCCATTATGATCATCGCCGACCCCAAGGTGCCCTTCGCGCGATAACGCCAAGAGCTCCCCTGACGTTGAGACCTGCTGGCTGGCACCCAATGTGTCAATTTCGCTACGCACGAGCTTCACTCATCCTTATCTGCAAGACAAACGAAATTTATTGCCGCTTTAGCACAATTATTTTGCATCAGAATTTCGATTGCAGCGCGTGGCGCAGCCCTTCCCTTTTCGAATTCGATATGCACTTTTGATTGGATTAAGCCATCGCACCCCGGAGTGCGGCTTTCAGCAAGCGGTGATTTCGGCCCGAAAACGGTAGCAGGAGATTTTATGATGATCACTGGTGCTCAATGCCGTGCCGCTCGCGCGCTGGTCGAATGGACCCGTGACAAGCTCTCCAGCAGTTCAGGCGTGGATGCGTTGGTCATCGAGGAATTCGAGCGCCGGATCAACCTTCCCGACCAGGATATCTGCGACACGCTGCAAACCGCGCTTGAAAGCGCCGGCGCCGTTTTCATCGCGGAGAACGGCGGCGGTGTCGGCGTTCGCCTGAAACTCAACCGCTCGGAAGTCAGACGGATTGGCGTCCTGGAAAATGAAGGCGGCATCGTCGGAACGGACGCCGTTCCATAGGTCTTCGGAGCCCGATGGATCGACGCTCACAGTCCGCTGCTAGGCAGTTCAGATCCCGCTTGGCTGCGCAGGCGCAAGCAAGGAAGTCCTTCATGACGGTTATCTGGGACGATCTCACCGAGGACGAGCAAACGGCACTCAAACGAATGAACCGCGGACCCTACCCATCTCTATCGAAAGCCTTGGCCGAACGCCTTGTCTTTCTCGGACTGGCGGAAGAAAGACCGGGCGGGACCGGGATAAACAGGGTGGGACGAGAACTGGTGATAGCCACCTTGCTTGGCGCCCGCCGCGGCTAGGCCCGCGTCAAACGGACCGGATAGCATCTGGCGACAGGTGCCGCTGACGGCATGCCGGAAGCAGCCGAACGCCACCTTTCTTGAGAGTCCGCAGCGAGGGCTCCCCTGCACGGTAGGGTGCGTGGCGATGGCACTCGAATCCTTGATCGTTGTAAGCGAACTCGCCAAGCTGCTCCTGCTTCCAACTGAGTGGTCATCGCGCGGCGCGGTGGGTGTTCTGGGAAACCCACCAATCAATGCCTTGCCCAATGTCATCGGAGAACCATAATGGGCGGAGCCAGGCAATGGTTGTCTCCGATGACTTTGGGCAGCAATAGATGACAGACGACACATCGCTGATTCTGATGATCGTCCTGCCTTTCGCAGGCAGCCTTGCCGCCATCATACTCCCGACAAACGCCCGCAACGCCGCAGCGATTCTCGCCGGCGCAGTGGCGTTTATCTGTCTGGGTCTGGCGGTCATGTTTTATCCCTCCGTACTCGATCGAGGTGTGGTGCGTAGCGATATCGAATGGCTTCCGACGCTCGGGCTTGATTTCACTTTGCGAATGGACGGATTTGCCTGGCTGTTCGCCATGCTCATAAGCGGCATCGGCTTCCTCGTCGTCATTTATGCGCGCTACTACATGTCGCCGGAAGATCCGGTTCCCAGGTTCTTTTCGTTCTTTCTTGCGTTCATGGGATCAATGCTCGGGGTCGTCATTTCCGGAAACTTGATCCTGCTGGTCGTATTCTGGGAACTGACCAGCATCTTTTCCTTCCTGCTGATTGGCTATTGGCACCACAACGCCAGTGCCCGCGACGGGGCCCGCATGGCGCTGACGATTACCGGCATCGGCGGCATCGGTCTGTTGGCTGGCTTCCTGCTGATCGGCCATATCGTTGGAAGCTACGACCTCGATCGTGTTTTGGCGTCGGGCGACCTTATCCGCTCCCACGATCTCTATGTGCCCATCCTGGTTCTTGTGCTCCTCGGGGCGTTCACGAAGAGCGCGCAGTTTCCGTTCCACTTCTGGCTGCCCAACGCCATGGCCGCACCGACCCCGGTCTCGGCCTACCTGCACTCAGCAACCATGGTGAAGGCCGGCGTGTTCCTGTTGGCGCGCCTGTGGCCGGTGCTTGCGGGGACATACGAATGGTTCTGGATCGTCGGCTTCTCCGGCATGATGTCTTTCGTTCTGGGAGCCTATTTTGCGATCTTCCAGCGGGACATAAAGGGTTTGCTCGCCTACTCGACCATCAGCCATCTCGGTTTGATTACACTTCTGCTCAGCCTCGGCAGCCCCCTGGGGGCCGTCGCCGCCATCTTCCACATGACGAACCATGCCACGTTCAAAGCCTCGTTGTTCATGGCCGCCGGCATCATCGACCATGAGACCGGAACGCGCGACATGCAGCGGCTGGGCGGCCTTTTCCGCTTTATGCCCTACACCGCGACGCTCGCCATGGTGGCAAGCGCGGCCATGGCTGGCGTCCCCCTCCTCAACGGATTTCTCTCCAAGGAAATGTTCTTCGCCGAGGCGATCGAAACGCACGCCGATTCCATTCTCGATACCGCCGCGCCCTATGCAGCCGTCCTGGGCAGCGCTTTCGCAGTTGCCTACTCGGCACGGTTCATCCACAGCGTGTTTTTCGGATTGCTGCCGGCCGATCTGCCTCGCGAACCTCACGAACCGCCGTTTTTCATGCGGTTTCCGATCCAACTTCTTGTCCTCGCCTGCCTCCTGGTTGGGACCGTACCCAGCCTGACCGTCGGCCCGTTCCTCCACACCGCCGTCAACTCCGTCCTGGGACCCGCGACGCCACAGTACAGTCTGGCCGTCTGGCATGGGTTCACAATTCCGCTGTTCATGAGCGTGTTGGCACTCGCCGGTGGCGCAATCCTTTATCTGCTGCTGAAGGATTATCTGGCGCACTGCCAGGACGGGCCACCCTACTTTCGCCGTCTCAGGGGCCAGCGCGTCTTCGAGCGCGTGTTGGTGGCGGTCTCGTGGAGAGGTGCCCGCTTCCTGGAAAGCCGTCTTGGAACGCGTCGGCTACAGCCGCAACTTCGCTTGCTGGTCGTTGTGGCCTTCATCGCCGCCGCATGGCCACTTTACAGGCTAGGTTTCGAGTCCGGTCGGCTGACAGTCCAAGGCGTCGACGTCACCTTCGCCGGCATCTGGGCGGTTGGCGTCGTGTGCGCCCTCGGCGCCGCGTGGCAAGCCAAGTTCCACCGGCTGTTCGCCCTTATCCTGCTCGGCGGAGCCGGACTTGTCACCTGCATCACCTTCGTCTGGTTTGCGGCGCCAGACCTCGCGCTCACTCAACTGCTCGTGGAGGTGGTAACCACGGTTCTCATCCTTCTGGGACTGCGCTGGTTGCCCAAGCGATCCGCAGACGTCACCCCCGGCCTGGCCACAACGGCGGCAAAACTACGTCGCTACCGTGATCTGGCCATGGCGGTGGCGTGCGGAACCGGCATGACGATTGTCGCCTATGCGGTCATGACACGGACCCCGCCCGTCACTATCGCCGACTTCTTCCTGGAAAAGGCCTATTCGGAGGGAGGCGGCAAGAACGTCGTCAACGTCATCCTGGTGGACTTCCGAGGTTTCGACACGTTCGGCGAGATCACGGTTCTCGGCATCGTCGCCTTGACGGTGTTCGCCCTGCTTCGCCGGTTTCGGCCGGCGCCCGACAATGTGGAATCCCCTGAACAGCAACGCGTCCAGAGGGCATTTGACGAAGCCCGACCCGACCGCGAGGCGGGCGATACGGTGAGCGACTATTTGCTGATCCCTGCGGTGATCATGCAATGGCTGTTCCCGGTGATCATCGTGTTCGCCGCCTATCTGTTCATGCGCGGCCACGACCTCCCCGGCGGCGGCTTTGTCGCCGGCATCGCATTGGCCGCCGCCTTCATTTTGCAGTATCTGGCGGCGGGCACACGCTGGGTTGAAGACAGGCTGCGGGTCCTGCCGGTGAACTGGATCGGCTTCGGCCTTCTCCTGGCGGCCCTCGTCGGCGCCGGCTCCTGGGTGTTCGGATACCCTTTCTTGACCTCGTATTCCCGCTATGTCGAACTGCCACTGATCGGTTCCGTGCCGGCGGCTACCGCGACCCTTTTCGATCTCGGCGTCTTCTCGCTCGTTCTCGGCGCGACAGTGCTGATGCTGGTCGCTCTAGCCCACCAGTCCATCCGCCGACTGCGCGCATCCCGGATCGCCGCGCAAAGCAACGAGGAAATCGCATAGTGGAACTTATCCTCGCCATCGGGATCGGCGTGCTGACGGGGTCCGGCGTTTGGCTGTTGCTGCGGCCGCGGACCTTTCAGGTCATCATCGGCCTGTCGCTCATCGGCTATGGCGTCAACCTGTTCATCTTCTCAATGGGCAGACTTAGGGTGAATACGCCGCCCGTTCTCCAATCCGGCGCAGCGATCAACCCTGCGGACTACGCCGACCCCATCCCGCAGGCGCTTGTCTTGACCGCGATCGTCATCGGCTTCGCGACAACTGCCCTGTTCCTCGTGGTGCTGCTGGTATCGCGAGGCCTGACGGGCAGCGACCATGTCGACGGCAGGGAGCCCAACTGATGGAAACGGCAGGTCATCTCATGATCATGCCGATCGTCCTGCCGCTCGCGGCAGGGGCCTTTCTGCTGCTGCTGGACGAGCGTCGCCATGTCACCAAGGCAGTGATCAGCCTCGTCTCGGCGCTTGCGTTGATGGTCATCGCCATCGCTCTGCTTCGCTCCGCCGACAATGCCGCTGCCTCGGCCAGCGCAGCAACCACCGGCGTTTACCTGCTCGGCAATTGGCCGGCGCCGTTCGGCATCGTGCTCGTGCTCGACAGGCTGTCTGCCCTGATGCTGGTTCTGACCAGCGTACTGGCGCTCGCTTCCCTGGCCTTCTCGCTGGCGCGCTGGCACAAGGCAGGTCCGCATTTCCATACGCTCTTCCAGCTTCTGCTGATGGGGCTGAACGGGGCGTTCCTCACTGGCGACCTGTTCAACCTGTTCGTCTTCTTCGAGGTGCTTCTGGCTGCGTCCTATGGTCTCGTTCTGCATGGCTCGGGACCGCTCCGAGTCAAGGCGGGCCTGCACTACATTGCAGTCAATCTCGCGGCTTCGTCGCTGTTTCTGATCGGGGTCAGCCTGATCTACGGCGTGACCGGAACGCTGAACATGGCAGATCTTGCGCAGCGAATCCCGGCGGTGCCGGCGCAGGATCGAATGCTGCTCGAAGCCGGCGCCGCTGTCCTCGGCATCGCCTTCCTGGTCAAGGCCGGCATGTGGCCGCTGAGTTTCTGGCTGCCGGGCGCTTATTCAGCAGCAGCGGCTCCGGTCGCCGCGATCTTCGTGATCATGACCAAGGTCGGCATCTATATCCTGCTGAGGCTTTCCCTGTTGCTGTTTGGCGTGGACGCCGGCGCCACAGCGGGCTTTGGCGACTCGTGGCTGCTGTTCGGCGGCATGGCCACCATCGCCTTCGGCTCTATCGGCGTGCTGGCGTCGCAGGCGGTGGGCCGGCTTGCCGGCTTCAGCATCCTCGTCTCATCCGGCACATTGCTGGCCGCGATCGGCATGGCCGATGCAAGGGTCACTGCCGGAGCCCTCTTCTACATGGTCAGCTCGACCCTGACGATCGGCGCGTTCTTTCTCCTGATCGAGCTTGTCGAGCGGGTGCAGGACCCAGCCGCAAATGTTCTATCGGTGACCATGGAAGCCTATGGCGACGACATGGAGGAGGAAGTGGCAGAGCAGGAGGAAATCGGCGTTGCCATTCCCGGCACGCTGGCCGTTCTTGGCATCTGTTTCGCGGCATGCGGCCTGTTGCTCGCGGGCTTGCCACCGCTTTCGGGATTTATCGGAAAGTTCGCGCTGCTGACCGCGATGGTACGGCCCGATCCGGTGGCGGACGGCGGTGTAATCGCGGGCTCGACATGGGTCCTGATCGCGTTGCTGATCCTGTCCGGCCTCTGCGCCCTGATCGCCACGATGCGCGCCGGCATCCAGATTTTTTGGGCGCCGATCGAAGGCACCGTACCCCGCGTGCTGCTCCTGGAGATCGCGCCAATAGCCTTCCTGCTGACGCTCTGCCTGCTGATGACGGTCCAGGGTGGACAAATGATGCGCTACATGGAGGCGACCGCCCAGTCCCTGCATTTGCCAGCGGACTATTTGCGAGATGTTCTGTCCACCCAGCCGATACCAGGCCCCAACGCGCCGAGGGACAAATGAGCGCCCTTCTGCCTTATCCGCTGCTGACAGCTTCGCTCCTCGTCATGTGGATGCTGCTCAATGGGCTGTCCGTCGGCCAGGTGATTCTCGGCGGCGTAATCGCTCTTGCAGCGTCCTTGGCGATGGCAGCGCTTCAACCCGCCAAACCAAAAATACGACGCTGGGACATGATCCCGCAACTGGTTCTGATCGTCCTGGCGGACATTCTTCGCTCCAACGTCGCCGTGGCGGGCATCATCCTGCAAGGCGGGCGGCATACGCGGACGTCCGGCTTCGTGATGATCCCTCTCGAACTGCGCGACCGGACTGGGTTGGCCGTACTCGCCTGCATCATCACCAGCACGCCCGGCACCGCCTGGGTCGAATATCATGCCGGCAGCGGCAGGCTTCGCATCCATGTTCTCGACCTGATTGACCAGCAGGCGTGGATCGACCTGATCAAGCAGCGTTATGAACGGCGGTTGATGGAGATTTTCGAATGAGCGGCGTCATAATCGTATGGTCCGTCACCATAGCTCAATTGCTTCTGGTCGCCGCCATGGCATGCGCTCTGCTGCGCCTCGTTCGGGGGCCGCGCGCGCAGGACCGGATCCTGAGCTTCGATGCGCTCTATGTCGGCGCCATGCTTCTGCTGCTGACCTTCGGCATCCGTGCCAGCAGCACGGTCTATTTCGAGGCTGCCCTGGTGATCGCGCTCCTCGGCTTTGTCTCGACCGTGGCGCTGGCGAAATTCCTTATGCGCGGCGAGGTAATAGAATGACCCCTTTCGCCGACCTGCCGGTCTGGGCGGCTCTGCTCACGGGGTTCTTCCTGATCCTGGGATCGGCGCTGACCCTGCTCGGGTCGGTTGGGCTCCTGCGGTTCAGAAGCTTTTACGAACGAATCCATGCGCCGACGCTAGGGACCACCTGGGGCACGGGCGGTGTTCTGATCGCCTCGATCATCTTTCATTCAGTGCTTCAGTCGAAACCTGTCCTGCACGAGATACTGATCGCATTGTTCGTGACTGTCACCACACCAGTCTCGCTTATGCTCCTGGCGCGCGCGGCGCTTTACCGGGACCGCAGCGAGGGCAACGATGACGTCCCGCCATTCGAGATGGCCGCGGAATCCCAAGACGAACAACCACTATCATCTGGCGCGTAGGCCTCGATCAACTTCGGATCGGCGGCACCGCGAAAACATCCACGTCGACCGATCGCAGAATGCTTTCTGTCACGCTTCCCAGAAGTACCTTGATGAGACCCGAACGGCCATGCGTTCCGATCACCAGAAGATCGGGCGCCACCTCCTTGATCGCCTCCATGATCGCTTCGACGGGACCTGCTTCCTTGATACGCAGCGACCAGTTGTCGACGCCAAAGTCGTTCGCCTCCAGAAACGCGACCAGTTCCCTACCCGCCTGCAAACGCTCTGTCGCGACGTAATGCGCTATTTCGTCCTTGCCTATTCCAGCATTTGACATTTTTCCCTTGGCGAACGCATCGAAACCATGGACCAGCGAAAGAGTGGCGTCGCCTATCAACCCCGTTTCCCTCGCTGTCCTGATTGCGCGCGCGGACGGCTCGGACATATCCACGGCGGCCATCACCTTGTTGTATGAATGTTCTACCTCTGCATTCACCATGAGCACCGGGCATGGTCCGGTTCGGATCACGCGCTCGACTGTCGTTCCGACAAAAATATCGCGGAGCAACTGCTTGCGGTGTGCGCCCATGACAATGAGATCCGCCGAGCTCGCTGCGGCCGCCTTCAGAATGCCGTCGAACGGGTCGCCGGCGACAACCGTGGACTTACAGGGGAGCCCCTGCAGTTCGGGGATCGAGGCCATTTGTTCTTCAAGATATCTCTGTGCCTCGCGTCTTTCGAGCTCGAGTATATCTGCGGGCTGGTCGTCGTCGACGACATGGACGAGCGTGAGTTCGGCGCTGACGTCCCGAGCCACAAGACCAGCCCGCCGAAGTGCACGTTGTGAACGGGTGGAAAAATCTGTCGCCGCAAGGATTTTCATGGCAGCTCCTTGTTCCTCGTCCCTGAGATCATAACCGCCTATCGTTCAGCGGACTTTGGCTAGTGATCTAGTTGACGATGCTATCGCTTACTCCAAGTGGCATCCTAGGCGGCGGCTCCACTGTGCTGCAAGGGCCGCCGGAAATGCTTGATCGGCTTCTCTTGCCGCTGGGCCTGACGCCGAGCGCCTTGACTTCGCAAATTGCTTCCCCAACTATAGATGTATGAGCACCGTCGCCAAAATCCGTCGCGATTTTCTTTTCCGGGTTTGCCCCATAGCGGGATCGTAACCCCCGGCTCGGCTGCCATGCGCGCCCCGAGCCGAGGGGTGAACATGTAAAATCGACATGTGACATTGGCGCGGGGTCGCATCAGTCCCTGCAGCAACGGTGCATTCAGCAACAAATTTCCGTCGCACTGACAACCGTTGACGACCCCTCGGCGGGTCCCGGACGCGAGGCAGAACATGAGTATTCAAATGCAAGACAACACGAAAACCCGGCGCAAGCCGAACATCCGCATCTCGAAGTCGGACCACGCGCGTCTGTCGGCCCTCGCGAACACCGTTGCCGCCCGAAATCCGGAGGCGGCAGATGAGCTGCTGGCCGAACTCGAGCGCGCGCGCATCGTCGCCGATGGCTGGGTCTCCGCCGGCACCGTCCGGATGGGCTCGATGGTGACGTTCAAGCCCGACACCGGCGATCGGAAAACGGTGACGCTGGTTTTCCCTGGCGATGCGGACATCTCCGAAGGCAAGGTTTCGATCCTCACGCCGATTGGCACGGCCCTGATCGGCCTCTCGGCTGGGCAGTCGATCATGTGGACCGCCCGGGACGGACGTCGGCACGAATTGTTGGTGCTTGACGTGAGCCAGCCCGCTCCGGAAGGCGATGTAGCCGATCGGCGCGCGCCAGCGTCTTCGACAATAGCCGCGACAATAGCCGCGGGCGTCTAGACATGGGCGTTTCCATCCGTCTCCTCAATCACGCGGGCAGCCTCATCGCGGGAGTTTGACCCCTGCGCCGGCCTATCCTGGCCCGGCACAGGGGTAGCTTTCCACACCCGATCAATTGCTTGACGCCGGATCCCTTGCACAGGCCGGCTGGAGACGCGCCATGTCCACTATCGATAGTTGCCAACTGACCACCAAGGACTACACAATTCTTGAAGTGATGCAGGAGCGCCGACCTGCCCGCGGCGATGCCTTCTCGGCTATCCTTCAACGGAAGATTTCGAGCGCGGTTGTCGTGTTTCGGGAAGACATCCCGGCCACCGTCGTGACACTTAGCACCCGCGTGGCTTATCGGGTGAACGACGGCCCTGCCGAAACCCGCATCGTCGCTCATGACGAGATGCGCGGTCTGGTTGGCATGCTTTTGCCGATCACCAATCCGCGCGGCCTGGCGCTGCTGGGTCTGGCCGAAGGTCAGTCCATATCCATTCCGACAACGGACGGCGGCCTTGAAACGCTGACCGTGCATGAAGTGGTCTATCAGCCAGAAGCCGCAAGACGCGAGAGGCTGAAGCTGGCGGGAGTTGCTGCGCCGGGGCCGTCGCGACCGGACGGACCGGTTCTGCGCGTCGTCCATCGTTCCGATGAGGCGCAAGACAAAGCGGCGAAGCAAGTCATGGCGGCCTTCGACACCGGATTCGACGACCCGGGTCCGTCAGCCGCCTGAAAGCTCGACTATCCCGAAGGCTGTGAAGGCGGATAGACAAGCGTTCCCTCAGCCCTTGCCTGTACCAAGTGAGGCCAACAAACTAGGATCTGATCATGGATGATTACGACAACCAGAAAGGTGCCAAGCCTGAAGATGTGCGAGCCGCGTTGAGAGGCTGGGCATTCTTCGCCGTTCTAATGACCGGAATCTTTGGCCTGGCCTACGCTTTGCTCGAAATGTAGATGACCGACGAAGCCGACCAGCTTGTCATTGCAATCTTTGCGATCCTTCCACTAACGCGAACCGTGGCTTCGCGCCGGGAGCGACGATCATTTCACAACTTTCTTCAATCCACGTAGCGCCTCCTGCACGTCGGCTCGCGCCTCGTTTGCTTCCGGATAGACGGCATAGGCTGGATAGGTGAATTCCGGCGCGCCTTCCACCACCTCCAGCTGCCCCGCCTCGATATGGGGAGCTGCTGCGCCCCTGCGGAAATAACCCATTCCGCCGGCGCGCAGGATGTAGCTCAGCCCAAGCGGGCCCAGGCCGACCATCAATCCCGGCTCGCCGAAGGCAGAGGAACTGGCACCATGCTGGGCCGCAAACAGCGGCCCCCAGTCGACATAGACATAGTCCTTGGAGCCGACTGGTTCCCCATCTCTGTCGGTGGTGCGAACCAGGACGAGCTGCTCCTCGACGAGAAGCTCGACCCTGAAACCCGGCAGCAGCTTCGGCGCATAGAGCACCGCAATGTCCAGAACGCCGGTCCTGAGTTGCTCGAGGAGCTGGTCCGGCACGCCGACTTGGGCTTGGATGGCGATCTCCGGCCGTGCCTTCTTCATCCAGACCAGCCAGTCGAGCAGCAGCGGGTTCCATAGGCTGAGCTCTCCGCCCAAGGCAACGACGCTTGTTCGTCCCGTTGGGATGGCGAGTTGGTGGCGGGCGCGCTCCCATATCTGGACGAATGACTGGGCAAACCGTTCGAACTCCCGACCCGCCGGCGTCAACTGCGCGCCATTGCGGTTGCGGATAAAGAGCTGACGTCCGAGCTCTTCCTCCAGCGTGCGTATGCGCGCGCTCACAGTTGTCTGGGTGACGTGGAGTCGATCGGCAGCTTTCAGAAAGCTGCCGGAATGGACGATTTCCAAAAACGTGCGCGCGCGGTCGATGTCCATCACAGCTTCCAGTTCAGTGCAATAATCTTGCACTAATACAGCATTTAATTCCGTTTGCCTTCCTGTTTTACGCAGCGCAACGTCCACGTAGGCGAGGTCTCCGTTGCAACGGATATGGAGCGTGCGATGTCTGATCAGGAGGATGTCTACCCGGAGACGAGAGAATACGCCTCTCCGCGATGCTTCATGCGTGAGCTTGTCCCCGGGTACGGCACTGAGCCGGCAGTTCAGGACGCATGGCCCGATGTCTGTCGATGGCGCAAGGCGGAACGCAAGCGCCTGATCGATGAGCGTCTCGCGATCGACGCCGAGGAACGCAATGCAAGGTCTTTGCGTATCGCTTCCGCTCTCGACCTAGCTATCGGTCGGGTGAGCGGGCGGATCGTCAGCGGCTATTGGCCATTCCGCGGTGAGCCCGATCTCCGCAACTGGGCGATAACGGTGATCGGGCGCGGCGGACGGATTGCGCTTCCAGTCGTCATCAAGAAAGGCTGGCCGCTGGAGTTTCGTATCTGGGGGCCAGGAGACCCGCTCGAACGCGGCGTCTGGAATATTCTTGTCCCTTCTCACGGACCTGCTGTCCAACCGGATGTGGTCATCGCACCCGTCGTCGGTTTCGACCAGGCAAACTACCGCTTGGGTTACGGTGGCGGCTTCTTCGACCGAACCCTGGCCGCCGCGCCGAAACGGCCGCTCGTCGTCGGCGTCGGTTACGCCGGCAGCAGGATCCAGACCATCTATCCGCAGCCACACGACATTCCGATGGGTGTGATCGTCACGGATGAATGAATGAGTGCAGGCAAGGCCTGATCCCCTTTGTGACGGCGGATCGCGGATGCCGTCCATCGTTGAGGCCGTCTTGCCTGCCAGCAGTGAAAAGCAGGAAGAACATCATGTCCAATCCAGCCATAGTCTTGGATGACCGCAAACCCCCTTTTCTCGTCAGGTGGCTGTGGTCCACGAACCACAAGGATATCGGGACGCTTTACCTGCTGTTCTCGATCATGACGGGGGTCTTCGGTACGGCACTTTCCGTGTTGATTCGCATGGAGTTGCAGGAACCGGGACTGCAGATATTCGGCGACCCGGCTGTCTACAATGTCGTCGTCAGTGCCCATGGGCTGGTCATGATCTTCTTCGTCCTCATGCCGGCGCTGATAGGGGGGTTCGGCAACTGGATGGTGCCGATCATGATCGGCGCACCCGACATGGCCTTTCCACGCATGAACAACATTTCCTTCTGGCTGTTGGTGATGTCGTTTATCCTCTTCATCACCTCGATGTTCGTTCCTGGAGCGCCCGGCACGCTCGGTCATGGCGGCGGCTGGACGCTCTATCCGCCACTTTCGACTACCGGCCAACCGGGCCCTGCGGTCGACCTCGTCATCCTTTCGATCCACCTTGCGGGAGCGTCATCGATTCTCGGCGCGATCAACTTCATCACCACCATCTTCAACATGCGCGCACCCGGCATGACGATGCACAAGATGCCTCTGTTTGCCTGGTCGATGCTGGTCACCGCCTTCATGCTTCTCATGTCGCTGCCGGTGCTCGCGGGCGCGATCACGATGCTGCTCACGGACCGCAACTTTGGCACGACCTTCTTCGTGCCGGACGGCGGCGGCGATCCGATCCTCTACCAGCACCTATTCTGGTTCTTCGGCCATCCCGAAGTCTACATCATGATCCTCCCCGGCTTCGGCATCATCAGCCACGTCATCTCGACCTTCGCCAAAAAACCGATCTTCGGCTATATCGGCATGGCCTATGCGATGGTGGCGATCGGCGCGATCGGTTTCGTCGTCTGGGCGCATCATATGTATACCACGGGTCTGTCCGTGGACAGCCAGCGCTACTTCGCCTTCGCCTCAATGGTCATCGCCGTTCCAACCGGGGTGAAGGTGTTTTCGTGGCTGGCGACCATGTGGGGAGGATCGATCGAGTTCAAGACGCCGATGCTGTGGGCTCTCGGCTTCGTCCTGCTCTTCACCATCGGCGGCGTCACCGGGATCATGGTCGCCAGCCCCGGCATCGACCGCTCGTTGCACGACACCTATTTTGTGATCGCCCACTTCCACTATGTGCTGTCTTTGGGTGCAGTCTTTGCCATCTTCGCCGGCTTCTATTACTGGTTCCCGAAGATGACCGGCTACATGTACAGCGAAACGCTGGGCAAGCTGCATTTCTGGCTGATGTTCATCGGCGTCAATCTCGTCTTCTTCCCACAGCATTTTCTGGGCATGGCGGGCATGCCGCGGCGCTATGCCGACTACCCCGACGCTTTCGCCGGCTGGAATTTCATCTCGTCGATCGGGTCCTACATTTCAACGGCCGGGCTTGTCGTCTTCTTCATCACGGTGGCGGAAGCTTTCAGCCGCAGACGCCGGGCTGGCGCCAATCCATGGGGCGAAGGGGCGACCACGCTCGAATGGCAACTGCCATCGCCGCCGCCCTTCCATCAGTGGGAGAAGCTGCCGCGCATCCTCTAGCTTCGCCTCCTGTTCCAAATCGGCGCCTGCTGTCGCTTCGACATCTTGTCGGGAGAACGTCATGAACGAAACCACAGATCCAAACAACCACATCCTGCTCGTGGCAATCATCGCGTTTTATTGGGCATTGCTGGGCAGTTGGGGCCAAACTCAGCCGCGCCCAGGCAACGACAAGGCCAAGCGGGACGATGCGCCGACGGACCAACGGACCGGCAGTGACAAGCGTACGCCCTCCGCCGACACCCCCTTGGATGGGATTCGAAAGATCGACCCGGATTTCGACATCGCCGCGTTTCTGGCTGGCGCCAAGACAGCCTACGAAACTATCCTGCGGGCCTATGCGGACAGTGAAATCCAGACGTTGAAGCGCCTTGTCGGGCCGGAAGTGCTTGATACATTTGAGCGAGCCATTGCCGGACGCCGGGATCGCGAGGAGACGCTGCATCTCACCTTCATCGCCACGAGTGAAGCAAAGGTCGTCGATACTCTCGAGCAAGACGGCACCGCTGAGGTTGTTGTTCGGTTCGTTTCCGACGTGGTCAGCGTTACACGCTTGGCGAACGATGCGATCGGCGCCGGCGATCCCGAGCAAATCGTTGAGGTGATCGATACGTGGACGTTCGCCTGTGAAACCCAGTCAACGAAGCGGAATTGGATGTTGATCGCCACGGACGGCGAATAACGGTTTGCGCCCCTTCCGGTAACCGCTGGAGGGCGACGTCTGGTCATGTAGACCTCGTCAGGTACGCCGTGGGTCAGCGTAAGAGGACCAACGGCCATGACGCTTTGGAACGCATCTGCGCTGGAGGTGCGATGGAGACATGTTGATGGCCACCCTGCTTCGTCGGGCCTTCGGTTTGGCGTCGGCACCTTCGCCCTGGAACGATACGAACGCTGTTCGCGAAATGTTGTTCAGCGTCGAACGACTGCAAGAGCATGCCCGCAGTTTGGCGGCCGCCCAGCACATCAAGCAGGACAAACCGAACGGGCATTCACTGCTGAACCGGCTCACCGACAATGAAGCAAGCCTGATCACTGCTTATCGCTCCATTTGTGAGGCGGTCAGTGACGGCGCTGCTATCACCCCTGCTGCGGATTGGTTGATCGATAATTTTCACCAGGTGGAACGGCAGATCCGACAAGTCAGGTAGGATCTACCGCCTGGCTACTATCGACAACTCCCCACACTTGCCAACGGCCCGTTCGCGGATTACCCGCGTGTCTTCGAGATGGCCTAGGCGTTCGTCGCCCACACGGACAGCCGGTTCGATGTCGACGCGTGGTGAGACTACGTCCACGCCTATCAGACCATACAGCCACTCATGATCGGCGAACTCTGGGCATCGGCGATTACGCTCAGGGTTATTCTTATAGAGAACCTCAGACGGATCGCAGCGCGCATCGTCTATAGCCGCGAGGAGCGCCGCAGAGGGGACGATCTTGCCGACAGGCTTCTGGCGGTGGGCGGCCATGCGGCCGAGCCTCCGAAGTCCGTCATAGCTGACCTCGATCAGGGTTCGCTCTCCAAGGCATTCCTTCTTCAACTCGTTCATCGAGGTCTCAGGCGACGCCGCGCTCCTGGACGAACTCGTCCCTTTCCTGGCGGGGCCAAATCTGGCCGCTGACGAGCACGACAGCTTTTTCTCACCAGCTATTTCGCTCCAAACTGCTAGCCTTTACGAGCATTGTGCCCTCGCCCTTGATGCGAGCCTCGCGGTAGGCAGCCACGGTATTCCACTGATGGGCGGTGGCGACTGGAACGACGGGATGAACGCGTGGGTGAAGGCGGCCAGGGCGAGAGCGTCTGGCTGGCTTGGCTCCTGCATACGACCCTGACCGCCCTTGCTGGGGTGCCTGATACACGTCATGATCCGGTACGAGTTGAGGCTTGGCGCGCGCATGCCTCGGCGCTGGGGGAGTCGCTCGAACACCCAACATGGACGGCGACTGGTATCGGCGCGCCTGGTTCGATGACGGCGCCGTGATTGGCTCGGCGACGAACGACAATCGACTCTATTGCGCAATCCTGGGCAGTAATCTTCGCGCAGCCGAGCCTCAGCGCGCAGCCCAAGCCATGATTGCCGTCGAACGCGAACTGATCGACGAAGACAACGGTCTGGCGCTGTTGTTCAAGCGCTGTTGTTCACGCCGCCCTTCGACCATATGTCGCACGATCCGGGATACATCAAGGGCTATCCACCCGGCATTCGTGAGAATGGCGGCCAGTATACCCATGCCGCAGCGTGGTCGGTCATCGCCTTTGCCCTCCTCGGCGAAGGCGGCAAGGCGACGGCCTTGTTCGCGCTACTCAACCCGATCAACCATGTCCGCACGCGGGCCGAACTCCGACATTACAAGGCGGTTCGAGGTCACTCTCCGTCGCCGTTCTGCCCGCATGCGAATAAAGGTAGACAACCCAAACGGCTTTTCCCGGGGGGTGGCTTCGGCTCAGTTAGATGGGATATTGCTCGTTCAGCGTCCCCTCCGGGTCGAGTTGATCGACGACGCCCGCGTTCATGAACTCCTGGTTACGCTGGGTTGACGCGAGCGAGGGACCTGCCCGCAGACTATTCGATGATCGCATCAAGCTACTCGGTCTCGGCCGCCGCATAGACATCAGCGATAGCCAACACACATCACATAATCGCGCAAGAGCGTCTCTTCTTGTTCCACCTCCAGCATGAGGGCCTCAAGCGCATCTCGTGCGTTGAGCACTCCGATCGGTCGAGACTCCGCATCGGTGACGGGGATGTTTTTCAGTCGGCGCTCCTTCATGATCGACCAGACGTCGTGCAACCAGTCCGTCGGCCGGCAGATGACGACGTCCGAGGTCATAACCGACGATACCGCGATCTGGCAGGTTGAACCTTGGCATCGGCCGACCTGCCTTACGATATCCGTTTTCGTAATCACGCCCTTCAAAAGCCCATCGGGGCCGCAGACAACGACCAGGTCCGATGAACCGCCAAGCAGTCGGGCTGCTTCAAGCAAGGGCGCATCATATCTAATAGTGGCAAGTCTCTTGTGGGCAATGGGCACGACTCTATCAACGAGCATTTGTTCGTCCTTTCCCTCCATCAGCCGCCCAAGGAGATGCGCAACGTGACGACAATGCCAGTTACGGCCAGCGCGAAGCAGCCCAAGCGAATCGCTATCAACACCGGAAATCTCGCTCCAGAATGAACGTAGTCCTCGACTACAACCTGAAGTCCGAGAGCCATGTGATAAAACAATGCCACCAGCAGCAGCATCATGCAGATCGTGGCGAACGGCGTCCTGAGCCAGGTGACGACGCCAGCATGGTCGCTGCCAGTGAGGGCGACGACAGACGCCAGGAACCATATCGTCAGCGGGACCAACGCAATAGCCGTCACGCGCTCGGCCCACCATTGGCCGACGCCTTTGCGTGCCGAACCAAGCCCGGTCGCGCGGCTTAGCGGTGAGCGCGTATCCTGCTTGTGCAACTTCCTACCCCACCATGTAGATGCTGAGTGCCCATGTAGCCCCCGTGAGCAAAAAGCTGGCCATTACCACTGCCCAGCCGGAGGCATAGATCGTGCGAAGTTGAAAACCATATCCGGCGTCCCAGAACAAATGCCGGATACCGCCGCAGAGATGCATGTAGAAGGAAAACACGCCTCCAATCATTAAGAACTGTCCGATCCAGGATCCTATGACGCTTTGAACCGTGGCGAATGCTTGCGGGCCGGTGGCGGCGGCAGAGAGCCAGATCACCAGGAACACCGCACAGGTGCTCAGGACAACGCCGGTGATGCGATTGACGATCGAGAGAACCGAGGTAAGCTGTGGTCGGTAAATCTGAATGTTGGGCGAGAGCGGCCGCCTGCGGCTGGCAATAGTCTTCACTTCTTTCCCCTCAGCCTGTCCGCTCGACAATCATTTTCTTGATCTCGGCGATTGCCTTTCCAGGATTCAGTCCCTTGGGGCAGGTGCGCGTACAGTTGAGAATCGTGTGGCATCGGTAGAGCCGGAAAGGATCCTCCAGATCATCGAGCCGCTCGCCAGTCGCCTCGTCGCGGCTGTCAATGAGCCAGCGGTAGGCATGCAGCAGCGCGGCAGGGCCGAGGAAGCGATCGCCATTCCACCAATGACTGGGGCACCCCGACGTGCAGCAGAAGCAGAGAATGCACTCATAGTAGCCGTCAAGCTCAGCTCTTTCGGCCGGAGACTGAAGGCGCTCCCGTTCCGGCGCAGGCGCCTTGGAGTGGAGCCAGGGCTCGATGAGGCTGTATTGGGCAAACATATGTGTGAGATCTGGAACCAGATCCTTGATGATCCTCAGATTGCTCAAGGGATAGATCGTCGCTGACCCGTCCGTTTCGGCTATGTATCTTGTGCAGGCCAGCCAGTTCGTACCGTCGATGTTCATCGCACACGAGCCGCACACGCCTTCCCGGCATGAGCGGCGGAACGTCAGGGTCGGGTCGACCTTGTTCTTGATCCTGATGAGGGCGTCCAGAACCATCGGGCCGCAGTTGTCGAGATCGATTTCAAAGATGTCTATGACCGGATTGTCGCCGGAGTCGGGATCGTAGCGGTAAATCTCGAATGTCTTTACACGCGCTGCGGCCGTCGCAGGCACAGGCCAGCGTTTCCCTTTTCCTATTCGAGATTCTTTACCGACGCCGAGTTTCCTAGGCAGCGGAAACCGTTTCAACACCGTCACTCGGGGAGTTGGTCCGAGGATTCGATGAGAAAGGGGCTTCTTTTATCCTCGGTCATCCGCTTGGCCTTCGAAGTGCCCTGGGCAGAGCGCGATCGCCAAAATCGACGGCAGATCGCCGGATGATCCGTCCGGCGTCGTCGACAATGACCTGGAACCGACGATTGCCTAAAAAGAATGTCAGCCGTAAGCGCCCGGCATCTGCACCTTCTCCGCGCTCATGCCTGCTCGCTATCTTGCCTTCCCGAATGAGAGGCTGGACAACCGAAGGGTCAACACCGAGCCCCTTGCCAATGATCGCGGCATCGACCTGCACTTCATCGTCTTCGAATTTGATCGTCGCCATCATCAATCACTGTGCGGCGGCCCTTCACGGGCGGCCATTTGTAGTGCGCCGATCAGTATCGGCAGGAGTCAGCTGGGCGGTCCCACGTCAGACTCGAACCAGCGTCGGCTATCGCGATTCATCAGCAGTTCCAACCCATGACGCGACAGTGCCCGCTTCCCTTCTTCACTTAAGAAATCAATATCGCTCCCGGCTGCAAAAGCGGACGCTGGCGGACCGCGCCGGCAACACCGGTCCCGCGAAAAGGAACCTGTTGCCTGAATGTGAACCGGCCAGCGTCTAACGGTCGGAAGTGCTCTGGAACGAAGGCCATCGCTTCGCCGCAAATGACGGAAAAGTTTGCAGTGCCCGACGGTGCGCAACGCATTGGCCTCAAGCGACGGCCGGATTGACCTATGCGACTGCGACACAACAGCAGGATTGATGACATCCTCGTTCTCCGAAGGCGATGACCTAGCCGACAATGTTGATATGGTTGTGGACCCTGACGACGCCGGGCGCTCGCCAGGCGGTTCGCTCGGCCTCCTGCTTTTCCGACCACGAGCTTACGGCTCCGGCGAGGATCACTTCGCCACCATCGGCGGTGACGCTGATCTGCTGCGCATCGACCTCGGCGCTTCGTTTGAACGCGGTTTCGATCTTGGCCTTGATCTCCACAGGTGCCACGCGCGGCTTCAGCACCACGCGATTAATGACGCCTTTGACACCGTGCAGTTTGCGCGTGGCGGATTCAGCCTGATTGCGCTGATATTGCCATTCGGCGTCGCCTTCCAGGGTAAGCCAACCATCTTTCGCGATGACCTTGAACCGCTCGTGGGAAGCGGGTAGCTCGATGGAGATCGCCTCGATTGCGGCCCGCGCGAGTTCCGGATCTGTCTTTTGATGGCTGGATGGAAGCTGAACTTCAATGTCGTTGGCAATGCCGAGGACACCTTTGACCCGCTTCGCCGCATTCTCCGCCTCGTACTTCTGCATATAGAAAGGGACGTAGCCCGTAAGCGAGACGACGCCCTTTTTGACGGTGACACCGACGTCGGTGGCATTGATGTCGGGGTCCCATTTAAGTTCGTTTTCTAAGTCTTGTTTAATATCTCTGTCGGATCGCATGTCACAGTTCCTCATAGTGGATCAACACTCAGCACCTGCACGCCTCGAGAAAGGTCGCCTTGACGCAGACGGATGGCGTTACTGCTCTCGCACCCGGCAACAGTGGCATCCGATATTGCCGATGCGCCGCTCCTAAAGCCTCCCATTGAGCCTCGTCATTCCTTCAGAACAAGGCAAACGAAATTTATGATGAATTCAACGCAATTATCTTGCAGTCACTTTCGGTTCGAATGCCGACACGACGCGGCTCTTCCCTTTTTGATTTTCCATGTGTTTCCGATGAAGTCTTCGTGCCCGCCCGAGCGGGGTGATCGCCTCGTTCGTAAAGTGGCCTTTCGACAAAGCGGGAGGTCCGCATTGCCAGCGAGCGAGGGGCTGGAACGACAGTCGATCTCATGTTCCGGCCGGAACGACTTTCAGGATCGACAAGAGGGACAGCGCTTCAAGCAGCCAGCAATGTCGGGGGAAACGCGGATTATGCCGGTTCGGCGTTGCCATTTGAAATGGAATGCAGTCCAGCCAAGGCAGGGCCTAATACGACTTCATCAGCGTTCGCAGATTGCACCGCATAGACCGGGTAGGAAAACTGCGGCGCTTCGGGCACCAGGTGAAGCTGACCAGCCTCAATATGAGGCTGGACCACGCTCATTCTGAAATAACCGGATCCGCCAGCCGAAAGAATATAATTGAGCGCAAGCGGGCCAAGATCCATCAAAAGATCTGGCGCGACATCCGGGAAATTCATCCCATGATGAAGCGTAAAATCCGGCCCCCAATCTACGTGCACGTAGTCTACGCGGTCCACCAGGCTTGCTTCAGGGTTGGTTGTCACCAGAACGAGTTTTTCGTCCATGAGCAGATCGATCTTCAGGCCGGGCCGATGCTGGGGTGCATACATGACTGCCACGTCGACGAGCCCGGATGCGACTTGATTGATCAAATCCTGCGGCACATCGACGTGTACTCGAAGTGCGATATCCGGAAGGGATCGACGCATCCATCGAACCCAGTCAAGCAGAAGAGGTTGAGCAAGACTGACTTCGCTGCCGACGGTCAGAACAGCACGACGGCCGGGCGGGACAGCAACCTGATGGAGCGTGCGCTGCCATAGCTGGACGAACATCGGAGCGTGACGAAGAAACTGCTCGCCGGCGGGAGTGAGCGAAGCTCCGCCTTTGTTTCGGACGAAAAGAGGGCGGCCAAGTTGTTGCTCGAGGGTGCGAATTCGTGCGCTCACGGTCGTCTGAGCAACATTCAAACGCCTTGAAGCTCGAATGAAGCTTCCGCTGGAAACAATCTCAAGAAAAGAGCGGGCGAGCTCGACATCCATAGGCTATCATAACATAAAAATTGCGTTTAATTGTCAATTATGTTGCCCTCCGAAATAAACTCTCTGGATTTCTCGACGCGGCCATCCGAGCGAGCTATATCGCGGTCCGATGGCAATCAACACTCCCATCTATCATAAAAATTGCACTGATTTGTCGATTAAATTCGTTTGCTAGATAGCAAGCGCGAGCACTAGGCTTCGGGGAAATCCACCAAGCTTAGCGCTGGATGCTGCGCAGCGCCGGTTGGAGCGAGCGCAAGCTCTCTCCATCGTCCCCATGGTTTTGCCTGCAGCGTCATAGGAGTAATCATGTCGACGAGAGAAAAGAGCCAAGGCGATGTGGGGCGGCGCGACTTTCTGAAGCTGTTCGGCGCGGCCGGAGCTGCCGGAGCGGCAGCGAGTACTCTGCCGCTTGGCGGATCCGCATCGGCGGACGAAATCATGGCTGCGACCGCCGCAAATACAAAACATCACCACGTGACCGCCGCCACCACACCTCATGTTGGAGGTTCTGGCTATGAATTCTTCAATGTAGACGAATCCGCCTTCATCGAAGCGGCAGTCGATACGCTCCTTCCAAGCGATTCAACAGGCCCCGGCGCCAAGGAACTCGGCGTTGCGACTTACATCGACCGGCAGATGGCCGGTGGATACGGCAAGGGTGACCGCCTGTATCTGGAAGGGCCATTTGGCGAGGGTACGCCCGAGCAGGGCTATCAATTGCCCATGACGCCATCGGAACTGATCCGGGCCGGCATCGACGACGTCAATGCCTTCGTGCAGAAAAACCACAAGAGCACCTTCGACGGCCTTTCGGCAAAAGATCGTGCCGAGGTGCTGGCCGATCTCGAGGGCGGGAAGGTCGAGCTCCCAACCGTGCCCACCGCGACCTTCTTCGGACTGCTGCTTCAGCTGACGATCGAGGGCTATTTCGCCGACCCGATGTATGGCGGGAACAAGGACCGGGCGGCCTGGAAGATGATCGGGTTCCCAGGCGCAGACGCCATGTACATGGACAAGATCGAACCCTTCCGGAACAGGCCCTACAAGGCTGAACCCAAAGGCATTCAGGACCTCATCTAGCCGACGGAAAAGGAGACTATAACATGGCCACCAAACTCAACGCTGTCGATGTCCTGATTGTCGGCCTTGGATGGACAGGCGGCATCATCGCCAAGGAGCTCGCGTCGACGAAGCTGAAAATCGTCGCCCTTGAGCGGGGGGGCCCGCGTGACACCAATCCGGACTTTATCGATCCGCAGATCCATGACGAACTGCGCTACGCCGCCCGCTACGACCTCATGCAGAACGTGAGGCGGGAAACCATCACATTCCGCAACAGTGAATCGCAAACGGCGCTGCCGATGCGTCAACTCGGCTCGTTCCTGCCCGGCCAGGGCGTCGGCGGCGCCGGCGTGCACTGGAACGGCGTGACCTGGCGCTGGCTCGAATGGGATCACCAAGCGCGTACCCGGACGGTCGACAAGTACGGCGAAAAGATCATCCCTTCGGATATGCATCTGCAGGACTGGCCGATCACCTATGACGATCTCGAACCCTACTACGACAAGTTCGAAAAAACCTGCGGCACCTCCGGCAAGGCCGGCAATATAAATGGCCGAAAGATCGATGGTGGCAACATCTTCGAGGGATCGCGAAAGGACGAGTACCCCAATCCGCCGATGATTGCCGCGCAGAGCATGGTGATGTTCGAGAAGGCGGCCCGCAATCTCGGCTACCACCCTTTCCCCAATCCTTCGTCAAACGCGTCACGGGACTACGTCAATCCCGATGGCGTGGCCTTCGGCCAGTGTCACTATTGTGGCTTCTGCGAGCGTTTCGGCTGTGAGGCGAATGCTAAGGCGAGCCCGCACTTCACCGTCATCCCACTGGCGTTGGAGAACCCGAATTTCGAACTGCGCACCAACTCGATCGTGCTGAAGGTCAATCTCGACTCGACCCGCAAGAAGGCAGTCAGCGTCACCTATCTCGACGCACGCGGGCGGGAGTTCGAACAGCCTGCAGACCTCATCATCCTCTCGGCCTATGCCCTCGGTAACGTCAACCTGCTGCTGCATTCGGGAATCGGCGTGCCTTATGACCCGGCAACGGGAATGGGTGTGGTCGGTCGCAACTATGCCTATCAATGCGGTGGCGGAGCTACGGCCTTCTTCGACAAGGAAACCATCTTGAATCGCTTCATGGGCGCAGGCGCGCTCGGCACGACCATGGATGATTTCAACGGCGACAACTACGATTTCGTGAAGGCTGGCTACATCGGCGGCGGCGGCATCAGTTGCAGCAACTCGGGCGCCCGGCCTATCCAATCGCATCCAACGCCGCACGGCACGCCGCGTTGGGGCTCCGAATGGAAGAAGGCGGTGATCGACAATTATGACCACGCGGCCAGCGTTGGCAATCAAGGCGCCGTGATGGCCTATCGACAGAACTATCTCAGCCTCGATCCGACCTACACCGACGTCTTTGGCCGTCCACTGATGAGGATGACGTTCGACTTCCAGGACAATGAGGTAAAGCAGATGAACGGCCAGGCTGACATCTGCGTAAAGATCGCCAAGGAGATGGGTGCGACCAAGGTCGATCGGAGCATTCCCCCCGTGCCCTATTCGATCGTGCCTTATCAAAGCACGCACAACACAGGCGGGGCAGTCTTTGGCGCCGACCCGAACACCAGCGTTCTGAACAAATATCTTCAGGTCTGGGATGTTCCGAACGTGTTCGTCACAGGCGCTTGCGTGTTTCCCCAGAACGCCGGGAAGAACCCGACCGGACCGGTAGGCGCACTTGCCTACTGGGCGGTGGACGCGATCAAGAACCAGTATCTAAAGAACCCCGGCCCACTAGTTCCCTCCTGAGGCAACGCCTGCCGGATCCGCGGTTCGGATCCGGCAGGCTGGGTGTGTTTCGAACCCCATACCGCAGGGGGCCGGTTCGGCCGGAACCGACCCGCCGCTCACTGAAAGAAGCAACCATGAAATCGACCATGCTTGGATTGATGACCGCAATTCTCACGGCAGTCGGCTCGGCCCATGCGCAGGACTTGTCCCCCGGCAATGCCGAAGCGGGCGCCGTCGTCTTCAGGCGGTGCATGGCCTGCCACAAGGTCGGCCCTGAGGCAAAGAACGGAGTAGGTCCGGTCTTGAATGGGATCGTCGGCCGGGCGGCCGGCGCGTATCCCGATTATAGTTATTCAACGGCGAACAAGAATTCGGGTCTGACCTGGGATGAACCGACGCTGACGACCTATCTGCACGCGCCGCGCAAACTGGTGCCCGGCACAAAGATGACATTCGCCGGTCTCAGCAAGGACCAGGAGATTGCCGACGTGATCGCCTATCTGAAACAGTTCAACGCTCAAGGACAGAAGGTCGGCCCCTGAGTCAGGGGGACCTGTCCCGGCTTCAAAGTACAACCTTTATGAAGTTCGTCCTGCACCAGGGTCTGGGGTATTCTACGGTTCATCAGATCGGTGACTACCTGCGCAGCCATGGTGCGGGACGCCACTGGATCGAGCGATATCGCGGCGACATCTTCGTATTCGCATCAGATCAAGCCGACGAGGTAATCCTTAGAAACGAATTCTCCGGCCTTCTCGATGCTGTCAACGACACGGAGACCGACAGGACACGACGTCGATGAGCGAAAAAATCTTAGTCGAGAGAGTAAAATTGAAACGGGCATATGAGAGCCCTACTGCCGACGATGGCAAGCGAGTGTTGGTTGACCGGCTTTGGCCGCGCGGGGTCAAGAAGACCGAGGCCGCCATCGACCATTGGATGAAGGAACTCGCGCCAAGCACCGAGCTTCGGAAATGGTTCGGACACGATCCAGCCCGCTGGGAGGAATTCCGCCGGCGCTATGCGGCGGAAATCCATGTGCATCGCGATGAACTCGACCAACTGCGCGACATGATACGGCAGGGCGCCGTTACACTCGTCTACTCGGCTCATGACGAGGCCCATAACGATGCCGTCGTCCTTAGAGAGATTCTGTTGAGACATCGATAGAGCCGTCACGTCGCTCCTGCGCCGCCATTGCCTTCAAAGACATGGGGCGTGCGATCACAACAGCGACAACAAACTCGTCTCTGCGGAAACCAAACTAAAGAAACCCCATCAAATCATCGATGGACCTATTCACGTTGCGGAGAAAGACAATGAAGTTCTTTATTGATACAGCCGATATTTCTGAAATTCGCGAGCTTGCTGCTGCCGGCTTTCTCGACGGGGTGACCACGAACCCATCCCTTATCGCAAAGATCGGCAGGCCGATCAGGGATGTGATCAAGGAGATTTGCCAGACAATCGAGGGCCCGGTTTCAGCGGAAGTCACCGCGGTCCACTTCGACGGTATGATCGCCGAGGGAGAGCTTTTGGCCGGCATTGCCGCCAATGTGGCCGTCAAGGTGCCATCGACTTGGGATGGGTTCAGGGCTTGCCGGGCTCTTAGTCAGCTCGGACACAAGGTCAATGTCACGCTCTGCTTTTCAGCCAACCAGGCACTCCTCGCAGCCAAGGCAGGCGCGACCTTCATTTCGCCGTTCGTTGGCAGGCTCGATGATCTTGGTCTGGACGGCATGGAGGTGATCCGGGAAATCCGCAAGATCTACGACAACGATAAATCCTTCACGACGGAAATCCTGGCGTCTTCAATTCGCACCCCTCTCCATGTCAAACAGGCGGCGATCGCAGGCGCCAATATCGCGACCGTGCCACCGGCGGTGCTCAGAAACCTCGCCAAACACCCGCTCACCGACAGGGGACTTGAGTCCTTTCTCGCCGACTGGAGCAAGACAGGGCAGGCGATCCTGTAATCGCCCGCAGCAGGCTTCCCTGGGAGACGCATTGCCGTCCGCTAGCCACATCATCGTGTGTGTAGGAGGGCCTCGCGAGGACTTGGACCGGGCATCACGGGCCGAGGTGCTGATCGTCAGTTGCCAGCGCCGAGGATATTGGACACGCCATTGTCCTTGGATTCCTTCGCGGCTAACCGGTCAACGATGCCCTTTTTGATGCCATCTACCATTGCCTGAAGCCCAGGCCGCATGGATTCTATGAGGGCGATTTCTGCAACTGTTCAGACCAGACGAATGCCTGAGCGGAGGCCAACGATGGCATCAGGGTGAGAGCCGCTACGGCCAGTCTGATTGCGTGCATGGGTATCTCCCTGGATTCCGTGAGGGCTGTCAATCTGCTGCATGCTCAACCCGCAAGAATCGGTGGTCTTTCCTGGACTCCGACGGCCTCACACCCTTCAAGGTTTTCTGGGCGGGGGCGGGAGCGATCGAGAAGCTCGTCTTCAACGCTCGCCGGACCACCCTTGAAGGCGCATACGATGGCCTATGGCACAACGTCGCGATGGTGGTGTCGCCGTCGACGAGAAAGGAAAAGCGAGAAGCCAAACCTGCTTCGCAAAGAAGCTGCTGGCGACTTGCCTCCCCAGCAAAAGCCGTTGTTTAAGGTATCATAAAAATTGCATTCAATTGCCGATTAAATTCGTTTGCGCGATATCTAAGAAGGCGGGAGACTACACTGTGTATGCGGCTCGGCCGCAACGAGTGAGCTGGTCTGGGCCTTTGGCAGTCCTGAAAACCTGACGACGCGCCAGCCAGGCAAAAGATATTCCGATGCTGGTGGGCTTGGGAGTTCCCGCTTCACCGCACACGCGATGACACGGGATCGCCAAGGGAGAAGATAATGGCTGAAGGCCATAACAAACTGGACGGGCCGGATCTGGCTCAGGGGATCGCGTTCTCCGATCTTCCCGATGGTGGAAAGCTGGTAGGCTACTGCGGCGATGAACAGGTGCTGCTGGTGCGCCGTGGGGCCGAGGTTTTCGCCGTCGGGGCGACCTGCACACATTACGGCGGGCCGCTCGTCGACGGTCTTGTGGTGGAGGATACCGTTCGGTGTCCCTGGCATCACGCGTGCTTCGATTTGCGCACAGGCGAGGCCTTAAGAGCGCCTGCCTTCAATCCACTCGCTTGCTGGTCGGTTGAGCAGCGCGATGATCGGATATTCGTGGGCGAGAAGCGCAAATGGACGGCACCGAGGCCGCGCGCCGGAGACTCCAGCTTGGTTCCAGGGAAAGTCGTCATTGTCGGCGGCGGCGCGGCCGGTTTCGCGGCGGCGGAAAGACTGCGGCGCGAACACTATCATGGCAGCATCGTCATGATCAGCGACGACGAAGCGCCGCCCGTCGACCGGCCGAACCTCTCCAAGGACTATCTCGCCGGAAAGGCCCCGGAGGATTGGATTCCGCTCCGCGGCGAGAAGTTCTATTCAAAAAACAATATCGACCTGCGTCTCAATACGAAGGCCGTTGACATCGACCTGCGTTCCCGCGAGGTCGTCCTCGCTGATGAAGGAAGGATTCCTTACCACAGGCTGCTGGTTGCAACGGGAGCCGAACCCGTCCGCCTGACCATCCCCGGCGCCGACCTGCCGCACGTTCACACGTTGCGCTCGCTCGCAGACTGCAAGGCGATTATCGAGCAGGCCACCACGGCAAGGCGCGCGATCGTGCTTGGAGCCAGTTTCATTGGGCTCGAGGTTGCCGCGGCCCTGCGGGCGCGCGATATCGAGGTTCATGTCGTGGCGCCGGAAAAACGGCCCATGGAACGGGTCCTGGGGCCGCAAATGGGCGACTTCATCCGCGCCCTCCATGAAGAGCATGGCGTCGTATTCCATCTCGAGAACACGGCGAAAAGCATCGACGGCAGGAAGGTGAAACTCAGCAGCGGCGGCACGTTGGCGGCGGATTTCGTCGTCGTCGGGATCGGCGTGCGGCCGCGGACCGGACTTGCCAAGACGGCGGGGCTGGTCGTTGGCCACGGCGTTGTTGTGGACGCCTTTCTGGAAACGAGCGAGCCAGGGATATTCGCGGCCGGCGACATTGCGCAGTGGCCAGATCCCCACAGTGGCGAGAACATTCGGGTCGAGCATTGGGTGGTTGCAGAGGGGCAGGGGCAAACAGCGGCCCTGAACATGCTCGGCGATCGGGAGAAATTCGCGGCCGTGCCGTTCTTCTGGAGCCAGCATTACGATGTTCCCATCAACTATGTCGGCCATGCCGGACAATGGGATGAGATCGCGGTCGATGAAGACATCACAGCCAAGGATTGTCTGCTGCGCTTCAAACGCGAAGGACGCACGCTGGCTGTTGCCTCGATCTTCCGCGACATCGAAAGTCTGAAGGCAGAGATGGAAATGGAGCACCGGATGGCGACTTAGCAAAGCGCTCTCGGGCGCCGCAGTCCGAAGAAGAGCGCAATGCGAAATGGCTGAGCGGAATGCCGTCGTGACCGAAAGGAGTTCGGATTATGTCCACAATGCAACAGGAACTGAGCACCACCAATGGTTTGGGCACGGTCGCGCCCGCTCAACATTATTCAACGATCGTCAAATTCATGGAGGCGGTCGCTAAAGACGAGCCCAACGAGACGTCGACGTCGGTTGAAATATTCTCGATCAATGGCCAGTGGTACTGCCAGGTCCGTCGCGGCGATGAAAAGACCAAGCCGATGGGCCCGTATACCAAACTACAGGCCGAGCGGATCCAGGAAGCTCGGAGAATGTTGATCGCCAAGAAAGGTACTGCCCGGATCATGTTCGAGTAGGGCGGGGAACATCGACGGTCACGCCAGCCGGCGAACGCTTCATGACGATGATCGTTGTGACACCGAGCTTTTTGAAGCGTCGCACGGCAGAGCTTCGTCCTTCTAACGCTTGATCACAGCTGACGCGCTGCGTTTTGCGGCGCATCGCCGGTTGGGCTTTCTCCCTTAGCAGGATCGACACACTACCATCCAAGGAAGGAAATCCAATGGCCTACAAGTCAATCGTCCTCAATCTCGACATCGACGGTATGGTCGCTCCTGTTATCAAGCTCGGTGTCGATTTGGCCCAGCGGTTCGATGCGCGCCTGATCGGTCTTTCGGCCGCCGACGTTCCGCCGCCGGTTGTAGTGGAAGGAGGAGTGGCCTTCGACGGAGAGAGCATGATGCGCCAGCGCAAGAACATCGAGCGACGAATTGAGGACCTCCGCGCGGAATTCGAAGATCTTGCTGGTGCAACGGTTGAGACGGAATGGCGTGGGGCCGTCGGCAATCCGACCCGCTTGCTGATCGGCTCGGCGCGTGTGGCCGATCTCATCGTCACAGCATCGCCCGAGGGTGCCTCTTCTGGCAACGTCTATCGGTCCACCGATCTCGGCAACCTGATCCTTCAAGCGGGACGACCTGTACTGGTCGCCTCAACCAACCAGGAAAATTTCCGCATCAACAAGGTTCTTGTCGCATGGAAAGACACGCGTGAAGCCAGGCGTGCGGTTACCGATGCTATGCCCTTTTTGCAAATGGCCCCGGAGGTTCGTGTCGTTACGATCGACAATGACGTAACCGACGAAACCTGGAACAGTCTGGATGATGTCGTTGCCTTACTTTCCTTTCACGGCGTAAAGGCGAAGGCGGAAGTGTTTCCGGAAAAATCCGATGGCGGAACGATCGCCGATGTGGCCGACGCGATGCATGCGGATCTGGTCATATCCGGCGCCTACGGCCACAGCAGATTCAGGGAGTGGATCTTCGGCGGCGCTACCCGCTCGCTGCTGGAAAATGATCGATTGAACCGGGTCATGTCGAATTGATCACGTTGCCCGAGAGGTCGGTGCGCACCGTCAGCTTGGAAAATCCGAGCAGGAACCCTCCCCTGGCGGCGCGTTTCGTCGCGCCGTCCCCGGAGCGAGTTGCACGCCGAGGCTGTACGATCGAGTAAGGAGGCTTTTCATGAACTCCACTACACCTGACATTGACTACTTGGACTTCGGCATTGGCATCCTTCTGAGCCAGATCGCAGATGGCGCCATGCTCGCCGGCCATGTTGACAACGAGCCCGTCTTGCTGGCGCGCCGAGGCGAGGAGATATTCGCCGTCGGATCGGTTTGCACGCACTACGGCGCACCGCTCGCCGACGGACTCCTCGTCGGCGACACCGTTCGTTGTCCCTGGCATCATGCCTGCTTCAGTCTGCGTACTGGGGAGGTGCTCCGCGCCCCTGCCCTGACATCGATCCCGTGTTTTGATGTCGAGCGTAAAGACGGCCGCATACGGGTTCGGGCGCGGCGCAAGCCCGCATCGCGCCGGTCGCTTCCAGCCCATTCCGGCCTACCCGACTCGATCGTGATCGTCGGCGGCGGCGCTGCTGGCCTAGCGGCCGCTGAAACCTTCCGGCGTGAGGGCTACGACGGGCGGCTGACGATGCTGAGCGCCGATACGTCGGCCCCGTGCGATCGTCCTAACCTGTCGAAGGGGTATCTCACGGGGACCGCCTCGGACGACTCGAATCCGTTGCGCACGGCTGAATTCTACCAAGATCAGGACATCGAGCTGAAGCTGGGTGCGCGTGTGGGTTCTATCGACACAGGGGCACGGCACGTCGAACTCACTGACGGGACCCGATATGTCTATGACGCGTTGCTGCTGGCCACGGGTGCCGAGCCCGTGCGGCTGGGTACGGGTGACGAACGGCCTCACGTCCGCTACCTGCGGACGCTTGCCGACGCCCATGCGTTGAACGCCGACGCTGTGGCGTCACGTCGGGCCGTGGTGATCGGCGCCAGCTTCATCGGTCTGGAAGTCGCCGCCTCGCTGCGCGCGCGTGGCGTCGACGTCCATGTGGTCGCGCCCGGAGCAATCCCCATGCAGCGGATTCTTGGCAACGACCTCGGGCAGCATATCCGGACGCTTCACGAGCATCATGGTGTGGTCTTCCACCTCGGCACGACGGCGGCTTCGATCGGTGTCGGCGGGGTCACCCTGAAGAATGGGGCCACACTTGCGGCCGATTTTGTTGTCGCGGGGATCGGCGTGCGCCCAACTCTGACACTGGCCAAGCAGGCCGGGTTGGAGCTCGACCGCGGAGTGACGGTGGATCCCTATCTGGAAACCAGCGTGCCGGGGATTTTCGCCGCCGGCGACATCGCCCGCTGGCCCGACCGTCGCACGGGTGAGAACATTCGCGTGGAGCACTGGGTGGTCGCTGAGCGCCAGGGGCAGACCGCTGCGCGCAACATGCTCGGCCGACGTGAGCGGTTCGATTGCGTGCCGTTTTTCTGGACCGAACAGTACGACTTCAGCTTGGCCTACGTCGGCCACGCCGAAGGATGGGACAAGGCAGAAATCGACGGTGATCTCACAGCAAGAGACTGCACGGTCACCTACCGGCGCGGCGGCCAGAAGTTGGCCCAGGCCTTCGTCCATCGGGACTTGGCGGGACTCCGCGCCGAACTGGAGTTCGAGCGGGCGATGGTCAGGAACGAGTGACCGCCAAGATCCAGTCCCTCAGCCTACACCTGAATTGCGTCTGCCCAGGCGGAGCACACAGAATGACCGAACACAAGAAGGTACCACGGCCCCGCGCCGCGACGCTCGTGATGACGAAACGGTTTGAGGTCGGGGATCGGGTGAGTTGGAATTCGGAAGCTGGTCGCGTCAGCGGTACGATCGTTGAGATTCATACCCAAGATGTAGACTACAAGGGCCATACGCATCGCGCGAGCCAGCAGTCTCCACAATACGAGATCAAGAGCAGCAAAACCGACCACGTGGCCCTGCACCGCGGCCAGGTGCTCACCCGATTGAGTGACTGACGGCCCGGCCGAATTGATCGAACCAATCAGGCTGCGTATGCGTGCGGTCATGGCGTTCCGGAGTGCTCCCGTGAAGGATTCATTGCAGAATAGCCGTCGACGATCCCGCTCGCCGCCGGGCGACAACCGTTCGACTGCTGGGGAGTGTCACGGCTGCGCTTAATACGACCGGTGCCGAGTCCGCCGCGAGTTTATCATGACGCCGGGCCATGAAGGGCAGCTGCCCCGCCGAGGATGGCAGCAACCCGGCTGCGAAGATGAGGCGCCAATTCGTTCTCGAACCACGGGTTGCGACGCAGCCAGACTGTACTGCGCCACGAGGGGTGGGGCAGCGGGATCACCGTGGGACCATAGGTGCGCCACGCGGCGACGGTCGCGGTCATCGACGGCCCCGAGGTGTGCTGCAACGCCCACCGTTGAGCGTAACTGCCGACCAGGAGCGTCAGTTCCACCCTCGGCAGGCACGCCAGAAGCGACCGGCGCCAGAGCGTGGCGCACCGGGGCGGTGGCGGATAGTCGCCGCCTTTGGGATTGGTCCCAGGAAAGCAGAACGCCATCGGAGCCACGCCGATCCGCGAGTCCCCATAGAAGACATGGCGATCGAGCCCAAGCCACTCGCGCAACCGATCACCTGAAGGGTCGTCGAACGGCAATCCGCTCTCATGCACCCGTCGTCCTGGCGCTTGGCCGCAGATCAAGAGCCGGGTCTCGGAGGTTACCTGCACCACCGGACGGGGTTCATGGCTGAATTCCCCAGCACATGCGCGACAGGCACGAATGTTCGAGAGTAACGCGTCGAGTTGCGACTCTTCCGAGCTAGCGCATGTTTTGGGGCTTCGCAGGTCGAAGTTAGTTGCAGTAATGTCCACTAGGTCGTTCCATTTTTGAGATGAGAGAAGCCTCCGTGGCATCATGCCCAAACAGGAGGACGGCCGCGATGACGAACAACAGTACGGCGATCACTCGATAAAGGGTTCCGATTTGAGGCGGGTCGCCCGCCCTCCTTGGCCGAGCAGTTCGAAATTCTTGCCGCATAATTGGCCTCGAACCTAGTCTCTTTGCGCTTCCAGCCAGCCGTTGCAACAACCTCATTCATGCTGGTCTTTTGGGTCACTGTTCGGCGGCTCGCGCCTCCGTGATGAGAACGGACACGTTCGACCATGCGGGCTTCTCGGAGAAGCGGCTGCGCACAAACGTCACCAGGTCAGCAAGGTCGCTGGCGGAGAGCGTTCCGCCGAACGCCGGCATGGAGTGGTCGAGAGCGTTCTGGGGCGGCTCGATGCCTTGGTCGATAATGTGGATCAGGTTTCTCGGGTCAGGCCCGCTCACGACGCTGCTTAGCGCCAAAGCCGCCGTGTTGGTGCCGGCGCGGTGGCAGTTCGCGCAGACGCGGGCGAAAGTCGCCTCGCCGCGCTCGGAGGCGGCACCCAGCTGCGACGGTGCCGGCGAAGACGGGCCGAAAGCGACCTTCTCGGCGAAGGACTTGGCTGCCTTCGTCCGCGCGTCCACGTTGGTCTGATCCTGGAAGGAGAGGATATAGGTCGCGATGGCGTAGGCGTCGTCTTCCGAAAGAGAGCCGAGTCCATTGACCACAGCTGTCATGGTACCGGCGGCGATGCCATGATCGCCATCCCAACCATCCAGAAGAAAGTTGACCATAGCGTCGGCCGTCCACGGTGCCGGCGCAGGCGAGGCCATGTTCAGCGCCGGCGCATGCCAACCTTCCAGCGTTTCGCCGGCAAAACGGGCGCTGCTACGGCGCTCGGCACCGAAGATGTTGCGTGGAGTGTGGCATGCGCCGCAATGGCCAATACCCTCAACGAGATAAGCGCCACGATTCCATTGGTCATCGCGTGCCGGGTCGGGCGAGTAGGCGCCTTGGCGCAGGAATAAGAAATTCCAGCCGGCGAGCAGGACGCGCACGTTGTATGGGAACGGCAGTTCGTTCTTCGGTTTTGGCGCACTGACCGGGGGAAGGGTCATCAAATACGCATAGATCGCAGCGATATCGTCGTCCTTGACTTTGGTGAAATGGTCATAGGGGAAGGCAGGGTACAGGTAGCGGCCAAAGCGATCTACGCCCTCCCTGAGCGCGCGGGTGAAGGCGGGCAGTGACCAAGCGCCGATGCCCGTACCGACGTCTGGCGTGATGTTTGTCGAGAGGATCGTGCCAAAGGGCGTCCTGATCTCGCGCCCGCCGGCGAGGGACTCACCCCCCGGCTTTGTATGGCAGACTTCGCAATCACCGATCGCGACGAGGCTAGCGCCCTTATCGATCACGGTCTTGTCGAAGGCGTTGACGGCTAGCGGTTTGATCGCATCAATCTCAGAATATCGGTCTACCCACGCGTAAAGACCTAAGATCACCACTGAGAGGACAATAGGGGCCGAGATCAAATAACGCATGGCGCCCACCCCTTCACGACAGTCCTCCATGTCGACGCATCGGCGGCAAAGGTTCCGTCACAAAATTCAGAATAGCCGCATGCGCGCTACTATCCGGCTTTCTTCACGTAAGCGGCACAACATCATCTCGAAATGGAGTCACCTTCATGCCGCTGCGTCAATTACAGAAAGTATGTGACAAAACCCACGCATAACAGTGCCGGCCTTCTGGTTGGGGAGATCAGCCTTTCTTGGCGTCCATTGCTGCCTTCACGCGATCAGGCGTCAACGGCAGCGTGCGCAACCGCACGCCTGCTGCATCGAATATTGCATTCGTCACTGCTGCGGCAGTCGGCCCCTGACCAGCTTCCCCGGTGCCGAGGAACGGCATGCCCGGCCGATTGATCACCGCCACGTCGATGCTGGGCACTTCCTGGAAAGTGATAATCGGATAGCTCGCCCAATCGGCTGACAGGATTGCCGAATCGCTAAATCTAACTTCCTCCTTGAGCGTCCAACTCAATGACTGGATAACCGCGCCTTCCATCTGGTTGGCGATACCGTTCGGGTTGACGACCTGACCGCTGTCGTCGGCGACCGACGCTCTCAGCACCTGCACCCGCCCGCTACGCGGGGTGACGCGAACCTCTATCGCAACCGCGGTCAACGCCGCGTAGTTCTTGTATCGCGCAAAAGCGATGCCGCGGCCCTGGTTTGGTTTACGCTTGTAGTTGCTCCAGCCGAACAGGTCGGCCGCCTTCGTCAGCACGGCCCGCGCCCGGTCGTCCTTGAGAAAGCGCAGTCGGTACTCGAGCGGGTCCACCTTCGCGTCATGCGCAAGCTCATCGATGAACGACTCCAACGCGAAAACGTTTGCATAGGCGCCGAGCGAGCGCGTAGACGACACGCGAAGCGGCATCTCACTGACAAAATGCGTTGTCACGGTCTGCCCTGGAAACTCGTACAGCGGGATGGCGTTGCGGCCAGCGCCAAAATTCGGACCGGAGATTTCTTTAGGCGTCGGCTGCTCGAACGGCGGATCAAGATAGCGCGCCGACAGGAGATTGCCGGGGTTCCCACCCGGCCGCGTGGCGTGCGACGTGGACCATACGTCGGTTTCCCAATCGAGCACGTTGCCGTCGCCGTCCACGCCGGCCTTGATCTTGATGACCATCGCGGGACCGTAGGGCTCCCACTGGTGCTCCTGGGCGCGCGTGTACTGAAGTTTCACCGTCGTGCCAGGAACCGCAGTTGCTAACAACGCCGCGTCGGCCGCCGCATCATCGGCCATGTTGTGACCGTAGCAACCTGAACCCTGGGTGTGGATGCAGCGGACCTTGTCAGTATCCACCTTCAGCATCTTCGCGATCGCTTCCGCGGTCTGCCACACGCTTTGGCTGTGCGTGTGGATGGTCATCACACCGTCCGCGCCCAGCTGCGCGATAGCCGCCGACGTTCCAATAGAACCGTGCATGACATACGGCCGTTGAAAAGTCGCCTCGATCGTCTTGACGGGTGCGGCGCCGTCTGCGCGCTTCTGGTCGTGGATTATGTTAGGATTGCTCGGCGCCTTCAACAGCCAATCATAAATGCCGGCGTTCCCGATCATGTCGTTGGGAACGTCCCACTTCCCGGCGGTGCCGAGCGCGGCCGAGGCCGCCATGGCCTCGTCTTTCGTCTTGGCTATCACGCCAAGAAAGCTGCCATTGCGCACCACCTTGATCACGCCAGGCATCTTCTCGATCGGCCCGGTGTCGATACTTGTCAGCTTCGATCGGTAGTTGGGCGGTCGAGCGACCATACCGTAGACCACACCATCGGGGTGCATATCTTGAACGAAGGACTCGCCACCGGTCATCTTCGCCGGAATGTCTACGCGAGGCACTGAGGTACCTTCGATCGTGTATGTCGCCGGATCCTTCAGTATCGGCTTGTCGGTTGCTTTGACGTCCAGTGCCTTGCCGACCACGAGTTCCCAGTAGGTCGTGGTCTTGCCATTGGCGGCGGTAATGGTGCCGTCCTTGACCTTCATGGTTTCAGCTGGCTGACCGAGCTTTTCTGCTGCCAACCCAAGAAGGATGCCACGGACTTCGGCCGAAGCATGTTGGACAGCGGTCGCACCGTCAGGCATCGACGTCGAACCCGAGGTGACACCTTCGTCCGGGCAGAGTTTGGTGTCGCCGGCGATGATCTGCAAGCGGCTTAAATCGACGTCGAGCTCTTCGGCGCATACTTGCCCGATGGCGGTTCTGTTGCCTTGGCCGAATTCGACCTTACCGATCAACAGCGTGACGGTTCCGTCCGAGTTGATACGCAGCCAGGAGCTAAGCATCGGGTTATTCTTCATGTCATGCGGAAGACCCGGTCCACCAGCAATACCTAAGGCCTCCGGCGCCTGCTGACCGAACAAATTCGACGGCATGGCAAAGGTCAAAGTAAGGAAGCCAGTCGTTGCGAGAAGCTCGCGCCGGGTCATTTTTTTAAGCATGGTGTTCATGATTGGCCTCCCTATTCCGTCGCGCGCAATACGGCGCGGATGATCCGCGTATGCGTCCCACAGCGGCAGAGGTTGCCATTCAGCGCGGCGCGTACATCTGCTTCGGTTGGCTTGGGATTGCGATCGATGAGCGCTTGGGCGGTCATGATCATCCCCGATAGGCAATAGCCGCATTGCGCCGCCTGCTCGTCAATGAACGCCTGCTGCAGCTTGCTTGCCTTGCCGTTCTCCATGAGGCCGGAAAGCGTGGTGACCGACCGTCCCCCGGCGCTGCTGGCCTTGGTCTGACAGGAGCGGACGACCTCACCGTCAATCATCACGTCGCACGCTCCGCATTGTGACAATCCACAGCCGAATTTCAGGCCGTGTTGCTTCAAATCGTCAGTGAGCACCCATAACAACGTGGCATCGTCTGGCGCGTCTGCGGTGACATCTTGACCGTTGAGTTGGAAATTTAACATCTTCGCATCTCCAGGATCGTCGCATCGGTCTGGTATTGTTTATTCGGTTGGCTTATCAGTTGGAGGCAATGAGAAGCAGAACATCGAAAAGTGCCAGACGAGGTTGCTATTATTTCGAGGCAGCAACAGCGGCTCAACCAGGCTTAGGTTCGTGCAATCTACGAATGTGCAATGAGTGCAAAGTCTCCCGGGCTATCTGTACAAAATCGACAACGTATCTAGCGTTTCGACTGGCGAATTCCGCAAAAGCCTACTGACCGCGGTAGCTATTTGGCAAACGAATAGAAATGTCATTTAAATGCAATTTTTGTGCTGCCACATTGGGTATGTGGATATCGAACTCCAACTAGGTGATCAGGCAACGGTAGATTTCCTCGTTGAGCGTTCGAGTCATGTCGCCGGTGGTGATTGTTTGCCCATTGGCGAGCCAGGCAGAGAGATGGCCTCGGCGATCGCTGCGACGAGGTCGACATGCTCGCTGGAGACAGCCAGTTCGATACCTTTTGAGGCGATGCGTTGTCGTCCGCGCACTACAACGGTGGTTTCCACAAAGGAACTCGCCCTGGACGGCCGCACCCCATGTCACTGACAGCCTCTGGCATCTGGTCCGTTCCCGCCCGCTCGGCACGTCCGGCCGCCAGATCCGGCAGCGACGACCTCTTCTCTCTCGTCGATATGATCTTCCCTGTCTCGTTATGAGCAACATGATGCAAGTATTGAGACGAGCGTCGGGCCGAGCCAACCTTCGCCCACGAAACCGACCGACGCCGCGCTTGGCGGATTTTCCGGAGCCCAAATGTGGGTGCTATCTATCTGACAAATGATTTCGATTGACCTTTGAACGCAATTTTTATGTTATACTGCCTATGGACATCGAGCTCGCTCGCACTTTTATCGAGATTGTTTCCAGCGGAAGCTTCATCCGGGCGTCGGAACGTTTGAATGTTGCTCAAACGACCGTGAGCGCGCGAATTCGCAGCCTTGAGCAACAACTAGGTCGACCGCTTTTCGTCCGGCATAAAGGCGGCGCTTCGCTCACCCCTGCTGGCGAACAATTCCTGCGCCACGCTCCGATGTTCGTCCAGCTATGGCAGCGCACCCTTCATCAGGTTGCTGTCCCGCCAGGCCGTCGCGCCGTTCTGACTGTCGGCAGCGAAGTCAGTCTTGCTCAACCTCTTCTGCTCGACTGGGTTCGATGTATGCGGCGATCCCTTCCGGATATTGCACTTCGGGTACACGTCGATGTGCCGCAGGATTTGATCAATCAAGTCGCGTCGGGAATGGTCGACATTGCCATCATGTACGCACCCCCGCACAGACCGGGCTTGAAGATCGATCTGGTTCTTGAGGAAAAACTCGTCCTCGTAACTACCAATTCAGAAGCGCACCTCCTGGACGGATCCGATTATGTTTATATGGATTGGGGGCCAGACTTTACGCTTCACCATGGGATGAATTTCCCGAGTGCTGCGCCGGATCTTTCTTTCGACCTCGGTCCGCTCGCACTCAACTATGTACTTGCGGCCGGCGGTTCCGGCTATTTCAGGCTGAGCGAAGCGCGGTCTCACATTGCGGCCGGGCGCCTCCACCTCGTACCTGAAATGCCGCAGTTCTCCTACCCGGTCTATGCGGTGCAATCTGCTAACGCCGATGAAACCGTAGCGGTCCCTGCCTTGGCAGGACTGCATGCCATCGCGAGCGGCGACATCAAACCATAAGAATTCTGGTACGACGTTCAGGGATTCGGTTGGATTGACGGGAACAAAAGATCAACTGTCGTTCCAACGCCGGGTTCGCTTGCAATGCTAACGTGGCCACCAACCATTTGCACGAATGCACGTACCTGCGACAGCCCTATTCCGGTACCCTTCTCACCCTTGGTCGTAAAGTAGTGAGTGAACACCTTTCGCAAGACGTCTTCAGGCATGCCGCAACCGGGGTCCTTGACGCGAACGCGCGCATAGCTTCCCGGCCCGGGCGGATCAGGTGATGCCGCCGTCTGTACCATTCGCCCGGTAATGACTCGGATCTCGCCGCCATTTGGCATGGCATCGCGTGCATTGATGACGAGATTAAGCACTGCTGCGTCGAAAAATGCCGGGTCAATCAGGCACGCCGGGACATCGGAACCTAGTTCGAGCTTAACGCGGACATCTGGCCCGCCGCCATATCTCAAGAAAGGTTCAAAACTCCTTAGAAATTCATTCATGTCGCCAGTGTGAGCGTCGAGTTCTTGATGCTTTGCAAAGGCGAGCAATAGCGACGTCAATTCGACCCCTCGATCGATCCCTTCCCGCGCTGCCGCAATGTAGGCACGCACACTTTCGGGCTCGTCTGCTCTCCGCTCGGCGAGCCCGAGCCCGGATTCGATTACTGTCAGGAGATTTCTGAAATCATGGGCTATACCGCCGGTCATTTCGCCCAGCGCGGCAAGCCGGTGCGTTGCGCGCTCCCGTTGCTCGGCTGCAGTTTGGACATCGAGAGGCGTGTCCGGCACCTGGGTGCGCGCGTCGCGCTCCGACTGAGATGGTGGTTGAGTTTCACACGGAAACACGCAGCCTGTCATGAAAGTCGCCCCTACAGGTCACTGACGACGCTCGAGAAGCTCGCGCTCTCCTTCGTATCGTCTTATTCGGTCCATTTGTTGCCAAGGGTCGTGCCTCTCATGCGCATGATCTAAGCGCGCCGGACGATCCCTTTCGTCATGATGTCTTCGATGGTCGGAAATGCCTTGAGGGCCTCCGCCGGTAAGTCGCCATTCGATCCGACCAGTTGAGGCCAGCCATGTGCCTCGGGTTCGCCGACGATAATACGGCCGACCATTCCAGCATGCTCATGAGGGATGCAATAATAATCGTAGACCCCTTGCTCGGTGAAGGTAACCGAAAAGCTCTCGTTGGGCAGGAGGTAGTCGGAATCCCACGGCTTTGCGGCCTTGGGCATACGGAGCGGTCGCTCGAAGTTTGCCGGATTATACGCCGTCGTCGTGTGCGAATTGCCAGGATTGAGATTGGTCCAGCGGATCGTCTGTCCTGGTTTGATCAGAATGCCGATCGGGTCGAACCAGACGTGTGAGCCGTCGTCGCGCCCTTGCATCCTGATGTCCACCACCTCGCCGGCCCACGCGGTCAACGGGAATAGGGAAAGGGCGGCGGCAAGCCCGCCGCCCGCGCCCAGCATCTCACGACGCGTGAGTGTCATTTGGCGACCCGCGCTTCGTCGGCGACCGAGACATGCCACAGCACGACGTGGGCATGCGGGACTTCGACGCCTGGATGGCCGGCATTGTAGTAGACGTCGACATGGTCGACATTTCCGCCCGGTGCCGCGAGGTTGTCAAAACGCTTATCCGGGTTGAGATCCTTGATCGGCAACATGTAGATCGTGCTGACAAGCTTGCCATCGTGATCATAAGCAAGGAACGGACCGGCTGGCAGTGTCGCGGGATCGACGAAGAGCTGGCCCATGCCCGGCAGAAAGTCAGGCAACTTCACTAGCTTGCTTACCTGTTGGTAAGGCGCGGCCGGCGGCGACTTGGCGACCTCAGATGCCGCCATGGCGCAAAGCGAACTGGCCATTGTCACGACAAGTGCGAGGACGAGCTTTTTCATAGGGGTATCTCCTTGTTGAATTCAAAAGCCGCGATGGCCGAATTTGGGAGACCGATAAAAATGTGATTTCGCTGTAGATACGGCCTGTTCCCGCCGCAAGTAAGTAAGAGACCCTTATGTTCGTCAAACGAAATTAACTGGCATTTCAGTGCACTATTTCTGCATGCCTGCGTTCTGTTTGGTATCTTTTGGATCCAATTTGAGACCTATGAATCCTGCTTCCGAACCTATTGGGCAGGTTCGGAAACGCGCGTTGGCGGGATGTCGTTTGCCAGCAAGCCACCACAAGGCAAACCGTGTTGCACGCCCCGTCGCGGCTGCCTTTTGTTCGTCCGAACCTTGACTAAGTTCGCGGTAAGGCCGGAATTCCCTGCCCCGCGCTGTTTGCTTGATTTCGAAAAACCTTTCACTACATTTGAGTTGCCATGAATAGTTCCACGCTCCATTTTCGGCGAGAGCCGCAGCGCCTCAAAGCAGGCCTCTAGCCCGGACGCGGAAAGACCCTGGCTTTGCGTCCGGGACAGCCAGATTCCAATTCAGTCCAAAGTGAACATCGCCTTGCGTAGGCAATGTGGCCGAGCGCTCGTTCGCAATCGCGTTTGGATCAGCTTAGAGGCGACTGTGATGATCCCCCATCTCTTGTCAGAAGAAGACATTTCGCTTGACCTCGCCACAAAGGGAAAGCATTCGGCCTTGTCGAGGATCGCCGTCAGGATTGCACGGAGATCCCGGCTGGACGAGCAGATGGTTCTCCGCGGTCTTTTGCACCGCGAGTTCCTCGGCTCGACGGGTATCGGCCGCGGCGTGGCGATCCCACACGCTTTGTTCGACATGATCTCTTCGCCTGTCGCGTCTTTCACACGATTGGCTCCGCCTATCGATTTCGACGGACCGGACGACGATCCCGTCGATATGGTTTACACGTTACTCTGGCCGCGCTCCGCCGCTTCCGCCTTCCTTCCCGCTCTTTCACAGGTGTGCAGGGTGCTTCGGGCACCTCGGACTCGAGAGGGACTGCGACAGGCGCAGTCAGCCGGTGAGGTGATGGCGATACTCAATGCTGACCTGCGTCCGGCCATTTCCACCAACTCGCACGCTTACCAGGCCGGGCTTCATGCCTAGGCAGTTAAGCAATGCCTAGACGCATTAGTTGCGGACGTACGCCGCGGGCATCGTGTGCTGGCGTCAACCGTCACAACGGGTCTTTCTGTCCCCGCTACTGTCAGATGGCGACGCGGTCCAGATAGATCGGACGCTTCATACTGCAGAGGATGTTGGCCATGCCGATCTTCGTCGTCGTGGCGCGTGCGATGCCGATGGTTCGGATGAACAGCTCCATAGGGCTCTTCTGCTCGGCAAAGACATGCTCGACGCTCGAGCGCACCTTCGACTTGATGTTGTGGGCGCGTCGGGCGGCCTCCGGCATCGGCCTGCTTTTAGGCTTATGGCGAGGATTTGGCTGACGAAGCCGTTCTTCTGGCCGGTGCCAATCAAGCCCGTCGAAACTCTGACGGAGCAACACCTGCATGCTGACGATAGACGCGGCTAAAATGTCCGGCATTTGGAAAACCACACCTGTAAGCGATTTCACTGATTTGCAGGTCGCTGGTTCCCAATAGCGTTCTCGCATAGTGCAAGCGCAGCGCAAGATAGGCCGCCACAGGGCCCGTTTGTATTTCTGTGGCAAACAATCGCTCAAGCTGGCGGCGTGAGACCCCAAGTTTGCTGGCGATTTCCGTCACAGTGATTTTTTCCTGCAGATTACTTTCCATGAGAAGCAAAGCACGCCTGATGTGGCGGCTTTTGGCCTTCGGAAACAGCTCTCCGTTGGGCTGCGCGTCACGGCCTGTTCTGATTCTGTCTAGGACCAAAATTTTCGCAGCTTTCTCTGCCGCTTTGCCGCCAGCATGCTTAGAGGCAAAGTAACTGGCCAAGTCAGCTGCCCCGGCACCTCCAGCGCAGGTGGCGCGATTTCCATCAATTGAAAATAATGTGTCCGCGTGCGCGCGGACGTGTGGGAATGCATTCCGAAATTCCTTGACGTGAAACCAGCTCACGCAGGCTCGATAGTTGTCGAGCAGACCATAATGCGCCAGTACGAAACTGCCGGTGCATAAAGCCGTGAGCGGCACATCTCGCTGTGCGGCCCGTCGGAGAAAGGCCTCCTTTTCGCCGCTGAGGTACTGCGTGCCGTTGAGCAATCCCCCGACAACAACGATATTGTCGTATTCCTGCGGATCCGTGATTTGCCTCGTGGGCAGTAACTCAACACCGCAACTCGAGCGGATTGGAAGACCCCTCTCTCCAACAATCTGCCAGTCGAACTTCCCACGCCGGCTGCGGTCGTCGTCATCGCCCGCAAGGCGCAGTGTGTCGAGAAACAGCGACAGTGGGGAAAGTGTAAAGTTTCGGGCGAGCAGGAAGCCAAAACGCAATAGCAATCCTCCTATTCCCCCGGCAGGATGTGGCTCGCGTCGGCGCGCCACTTGGCGCCCGCAGTGAGTTGGCGCGCTGCACGATAGAAATTGTCGCGCCGCCAGTCGGTGTAGGTGATGTTATCGCCAAAGCTGCGGCGGTAGGGCTGGCCGCCGTCGATACCGGCCGAAATCGTCGACGCCTTGTCGCTGTCGAGGACCATGCCGTATTTGCGGCCGAGGTAGCAGTAGAGCCAGCCGGAATAGTAATTGATGCAATGGTAGGACGTGAACAGCGTTGCATCCACATTGTTCTCCGTCATCCAGCGACGGATATCGTTCTGGCGCCGTTTCATCTCAGCTTCGGAGAACGGCGAATACTCCTTTTCGCCATTGTGCCACGAAATCAGATGCAACACGTCGTCGGTCATCGCGCTGTTCCCTCCCGCAAGGTTGATGCAGGAAGCTACGATGTGGTGGGCGCATCAGGAAAATTTATTCGCCTGATAGTCACATTTTGAAAAATTATGGAGGCCGCCGAGGAATTTGTCGCGACGGGCGAGTGATTAAGAACACTTATCCTCGGATATCGACTTCTCATTTCCGACGCGAGGGCCAAATTTTTATAGTCCGCATCCAACCTGAAACCCGATTTGGATGCGGAGGAAACAATGAACGTCTACGCCAAGGGCGTGCCCAACGAATTGTTGCGTTTGCAGAAGATGCATAATGGCGAGAAGGCTGTCGCTACCTTCAGCGCCGCCGAGATGACGCGCCGCCAGGATGGGTTGCGCAGAATTCTGGCCGACCTGAAGCTCGACGCGGCGGTGCTGACCTCCTACCACAATATCTGCTATTTCTCGGATTTCATGTTCTGCTATTTCGGTCGGCGTTATGCTTTCGTGGTCACCCCGCAGAAGGCGGTGTCGGTCTCGGCCGGCATCGATGCGGGCCAGCCATGGCGTCGAACGTTCGGCGATAACATTACCTACACCGACTGGCAGCGCGACAATTACTTCTACACCCTGCAGCAGACGTTGCCCGGGGTGAAGCGTATTGGCATCGAGTTCGATCACGTCAACCTCGAGTTCAGGAAACTCTTGCAAGACGCCTTCCCGAGCGTCGAGTTCGTCGACATCGGCGCGCCGACTATGTGGCTGCGCACGATCAAATCGGCCGAGGAAATCGTCCTGATCAAGGAAGGCGCGCGCACCGCCGATATCGGCGGCGAAGCCATTCGCAAGGCGATCCGCGAGAACGTTCCCGAGTATGAAGTCGCGCTGGCCGGCACGCAGTCCATGGTCCGGCATATCGCCACGACCTTCCCGCATGCCGAACTGATGGATACCTGGGTCTGGTTCCAGTCGGGAATCAACACCGACGGCGCGCACAACCCGGTCACCTCGCGCAAGGTTCAGAAGGGCGATATCCTCTCGCTCAACTGCTTCCCGATGATTTCGGGCTACTACACCGCGCTGGAGCGCACGCTGTTCCTTGACCATGCCAGCGACGAGCATTTGCGGATTTGGGAGATCAACTGCGACGTGCACCGTCGTGGGTTGGAACTCTTGAAGCCCGGCGCACGCTGCGGCGATGTCGCGACGGAGCTGAACGAAATCTACCGCAGTCACAATCTGCTCGGCTACCGCTCGTTCGGTTACGGCCACTCCTTTGGAGTGCTGTCGCACTATTATGGCCGCGAAGCCGGCGTCGAATTGCGCGAAGACATCAACACCGTGCTGCAACCAGGCATGGTTGTCTCCATGGAACCGATGCTGACCATCCCGGAAGGACTGCCCGGTGCCGGCGGCTATCGAGAGCACGACATCCTCGTGATGACTGAAGACGGCGCTGAAAACATCACCAAGTTCCCGTTCGGCCCACAGCATAATATCGTCAAGGCGTGATCGCACACTGCGGCCGTTTCTGGTGGGCCTTCCTGGAAAGGAAGGCCCACTTGCGTTTGTTTGGAACCGCGTGATCTAATCGGTAAATGTGGAGCTAATCATGCGCAGCATCCCGACCGACCTCCTCCGCGCCTTTGTCACCGTCATCGACTTACGCGGCTATACGCGGGCCGGAGAAAAGCTCGGCCGCACGCAGCCGGCGATCGGCCTGCAGATGAAGCGGCTTCAAGAATTGCTTGGCGTCTCGCTCTTTGCAAAGGAAGGCGGCGCACAGATCACCGAACAGGGTGAGCTCGTCGCCGGCTACGCGCGCCAGATCCTGGCTCTCAACGACGACATGATGCTGAAGCTCTCCAAGCGTGACAACAAGGGCAGGCTGCGGCTCGGCATTCCCAACGACTACGCCGATCATTTCCTGCCCAAGCTGATGGCCAGCCTGGCGCGCGACGGCGGCGACCTTACCTTCGACGTCGTCTGTGATCTCTCGCATAATCTGCTGCAGGGCTTGCGCAACGGCCTCTTCGACATTGTGGTGGCGATGACGCCGGACGGGCCTTCCGAAGGCGCGTTCATGACCTGGAAGGAGAGGCTGGCCTGGGTGTCTGGGGCACAATCGCCAAATTTACCGGAGGATTTCGCAAGAGAAAGGGAGCTGCGGATCGTCTGTTATCCCGAGGGATGCCTCTATCGCCGCAACATGCTCACAGCGCTGCAGCGCGACGGCCGCAATTTCGAGATCGTCTACACAAGCCCAAGCCTCTCAGGCCTGGAGGCCGCCGTAGGCGCCGATTTCGGCGTTACGGTGCTGGCGCGCCGGATCATTCCGGCAAAGCTCAGGATCATTGAACCGTCGAGCCATCTTCCCCGGCTCGCCGATGTCGTGGTCGGCATCTATGTCAGCCCCGACCGCAAACGGTCCTCCGTGGCGCAGAGTTTTGCCGCCCGATTCGCCGATATGTTCGTCGCCGGCGAAGGCACCGCCAAGGTCGGTTGAGAACAGCTTTCGGGTCCAGCCCCGAAGAAAGCGGCGGCTGGGTCGGCTACTTCACACGACGCAGGGTCAGCAGCGCTAGCATTGCGAACAGGATGATCGACAGCGCAAGCAGCAGCGTCGCGGCAGCCATGATGGTCGGATTGATCTGGTCGCGGATGCCGGAAAACATCTGGACGGGGAGCGTCCGCTGCTCGGCCGCCGTCATGAACAGCGCAACGACCACCTCATCGAAAGAGGTGGCAAAGGCGAAGATTGCGCCGGAAATGACTCCTGGCATGATGTTCGGCAGCGTGACGCGAAAGAACGCCGACGACGGCGGAGCGCCTAGGCTTAATGCCGCCCGAGTGAGGTTGGTGTCGTAAGTGGAAAGCGTCGCTGTCACCGTGATGACCACGAAAGGAGTGGCAAGTGCGGTGTGCGCCAAGACGAGGCCGGTGCGCGTGTTCGTCAGGCCGAACTGACCGAAGAAGAGATAGCTGCCGACAGCCACGATGACGATCGGTACGATCATTGGCGAGATCAGCAATGCCATGGTCAGGCGGCGCGCCGGGAAATCGGGGCGCGATATGCCGAGTGCCGCCAACGTGCCGAGCGTGGTGGCCAGGATCGTGGTCATCACCGCCGCGACGGCACTGTTGAAGATGGCATTCATCCAGCGCGCATTGCCAAAGAAATCGGCATACCAGCGCAAGGAATATTCCCGCACCGGCAAGGTGAAGAACGGGTCCTTGGAGAAGGACAGCGGCACGATGATGAACAGCGGTGCAATCAGGAACAGGAGCACCGCGATGGCGAACATCACCACCAGCGTGCGCATCAGGCGTTCAGACGGCGTCGCGTAGGAAGGCAGCCACATGGCGTCACCCCAGCTTGATCTTGTCGGCGCCAACGAGGCGCAGGAACAACAGGTATATGGCAAGCGTCACGACAAGCAGGACCACACCGAGGGCGGCGGCCAGGCCCCAGTTGAGATCGCGGTTGATGTAGACCGAGATGAAGTTGGACACCATCTGGTCGCGTGGCCCACCGACAAGCGCCGGCGTGATGTAGTAGCCAAGCGACAGGATGAAGGTCATCAGGCATCCGGCAACGACGCCAGGCAGCGTCTGCGGCGCATAGATGCGCCAGAAGGCTGACGATGGCGGAGCCCCGAGCGAGCGAGCCGCCCTGAGCTGCGTGGCGGGAATCGAGCGCATCACGCTGTAGATCGGCAGGATGGTGAAGGGCAACTGGATGTGCGTCATCGCGATGACCGTTCCGGCGCGCGTGAAGATGAGCTGAAGCCGCTCGCTGGTCAGGTGCAAGGTCATCAGCACGTCGTTGATGATGCCGTCGGACTGCAGCAGCACGACCCAAGCGGTGGTGCGCACGAGCAGCGACGTCCACAATGGAAGCAGCACCATCAGCATCATGATGCCGGCAATCGCCTTCGGCGCGATGGTCAGCACATAGGCAACGGGGTAGCCCAGGATAAGCGTAAACAGCGTCACCAACCCGGCCACAAAAAGTGTGCGCCCCAACACGTCGAGGAAGATCGCCTGGTCACCCTGGACGCGTTCGACCGATCCGTTCGAGGTTTGCTGGAGGTCGAGCGCGGTCAGCAGATAGTAAGGTGTGAAAGAGGCGCCGTTGCGCTTGATGATCGCCCAGGTTTCCGGCGAGCCCCAATCCGTGTTCTGCCCGAGGAACTTCTCCTTGTACGGACCCGTATCCAGCTTCTCGACCATCCGCGCCGCCGCCAGCACGCGGCTGCGCATGCCGGAAATCTCGTAGTTGAGGCGCTTGCCGAGCAAGGCGGCCGTACTGTTGTCCTTGGCAACCTTCAAATCGGCGGCGAGTGCGGCATAGACCGGCTCGTCCGGCGTTGAAACGCCATCCCAGCTTTCGAGAGCGGCCAATGTGCACGGCAGCACCTCGCGTGTCTCCGGATTGCCTACCGCCGTGACCAGTAGGTAGAGGATTGGAGCGACAAAGGCGACCACCAGGAAGACGATGAGCGGCAGGGCCAGCGAAAGCGCGGCCCGCCGGGCGGGTTTCTCGGCCCGACGGACGGCCAGGAAGACGTTGATCCGGTCTATCTCCACGACGGTCATCGCTCACACCTCCAGCAGACGGCATTCGGAAATGCCGCATTCCAGGACGACATCTTCGCCCAACGCAAAATGCCGCGCCTGCCGCGCCGAGATACGCGCGGTGACGAGTTGGCCGCCAAACGCCTCGATCGACAGCCGCATATGGTCGCCGAGGAAGAATACGTCACGGGTCTTGCCGGTGAAACGGTTGAGATCGGCGTGGACACCCTCGCCGGCCAGCGAAATATTCTCCGGCCGCACGGATATGCTCATGTCCGCGCCCGTGCCGGACACATTGGCGCCAGCGGCCTTCAACGTCGTGCCGTCGGCCATGCGCGCGATGGCCACGCCTCCTTCCCGTCCAAGCAAGGTGCATGGCAGCGTGTTGTTCTCGCCGATAAACGAGGCGACGAAGCGATTGGACGGCTCATCGTACAGCGTTTTCGGATCCGCAAGCTGCTGAATACGCCCATCGTGGAAGACGGCGATACGGTCCGACATCGTCAACGCTTCGGACTGATCATGGGTAACGTAGACCATGGTGATGCCGAGCGAGGTCTGGAGTTGCTTGATCTCGATCTGCATCCGTTCGCGCAACTGTTTGTCGAGCGCGCCGAGCGGCTCGTCCATGAGCACCAATGAAGGCTCGAACACGAGAGCGCGAGCCAATGCGACACGCTGTTGCTGGCCGCCGGAAAGCTGCGCCGGGCGACGATCGCCCAGCGCTTCGAGACTGACGCGGCTGAGCGCCTGGCGAACCTTTTCCTTGGCTCTTGTACCGGTGATGCCGCGATAGCGCAGCGGAAACGCAACATTCTCCGCCACCGTCATGTGTGGAAACAGCGCATAGTTCTGGAACACAAAGCCGATGTTGCGTTTCTCTGGGGGCAACCGCTCGACAGGCTTGCCGTCGAGCAGGATATGACCGAGCGTCGGCTGCTCGAAACCACCCAGCATCATCAGCGTCGTGGTCTTGCCGGAGCCCGAAGGCCCCAGCATGGTCAGGAACTCGCCGCGAAAGACGTCGAGGCTGAGGTCTTTCACGACGAAGTTGATGCCGTCGTAGGATTTTTTCACGTCCTCGAATCGAACGAGGGCATCGACTGGGTTGTCCGTCGCAAGTGACATTCGCTGGGAAAAATTCATCGATGCTCTCCTCCGCAGCCCGCGCTACTGGGCAAGCCAGGTCGTGAACCGCTTGCGTATTTCGTCTCCGTTGTCAGCCCAGAAGCCATTGTCGAGGGTTAGCGAAACCGTCAGGTTCTGTGGGCTGGTCGGTAGATTCTTGGCATCGTCCGGGGCCACGAACTCGGCCGCCGATTTCCGCACCGGACCATAGGGTATGAATTTGGTGATGCCTGCGAGCACCTTGGGCTCGACCGCGTATTTGATAAAAGCAAGCGATCCTTCGGCATTCTTGGCACCCTTGGGGATTACCCAGTAATTGGAATCGAGGATCTGATTGTCCCAGACGATGCGGAAATCCTTGCCCTCCTTATTGGCATTGTAGATGCGGCCATTCCATGCGGTCGTCATCGTCACCTCACCCGAAGCGAGCAACTGCGGTGCCTGGGCGCCGGCTTCCCACCACACGATGCTGTCCTTGATCGTGTCGAGCTTGGCAAAGGCCCGATCCACACCCGCCGGCGTCGAGAGCGTTTCATAGACCTGATCAGGCGCGACGCCATCGGCAAGCAATGCGAATTCCAGGTTGGTCGCCGGGTTTTTCCAAAGGCCGCGCTTTCCTGGGAACTTCTTGGTGTCGAACAAGTCGTTGATCGTTTTCGGGCCGTCCGGCAGCTTGGCACCGTCATAGGCAAGGATCGTCGCATAGACGATCGTACCGACGCCGCATTCCGAGGTCGTGCCTTTGATCCAGTCGTCCTGCGGTCCGATTTTCGCCCAGTCGATCTTTTCGAAAATACCCTCGTCGCATCCTTGAAGTAGCGTAGGCGCATCGACGTCCACGACATCTATCGTGGTATTGCCGGATTCGATCATTGCCTTGATCTTGGCGATCTCGCCGCCGTACTCCTGCTCGTCAATTTTGGCCCCGGTCTCGGCGGTGTAGGTCTCGAACACTGCCTTGCGTTGCGCTTCCTGGTAAGCGCCCCCGAAACTCATGACCGAAAGCGTGTCTTGCGCTCGCGCCGAATTCGAACAAAGGGGCGCTAGCGCCGCCAGCGATACGATTAGCATGCGACTTGTTAAGCGATATCTCATTTCCACCACTCCCATTTGATTGAACACGACCTCGGCTTTTGGGTTGGGTGAGCGTTGGCCAGTGCAAAACGCTAATTTGGCAAGGGCACGACAGCAAATAAGTACATTGCATGGCTCTATGAGAAAGCGTTATCCGCGGACGCCGCCTCGCAGGAGACCGTTTCATCCTCGAGTTCGTCCCGGTGACGCGAAACACCACGCCACCTTCCTTCGGTGCGCGAACCAGAGTTCGTGCACTCCGGCATGATTGGGGTGGCACGAGGTTTAATCGTTTCGCTGCTTCGTCGACAGAGTCAAAGCCGCCCATAGGCCAAGGCTTCCGCGGGACGCAAGTTTCTTGAGGCGCTGCGAAACGAGAAGGCACTCGACTGGACCTTCCTGTCGCCTTCTGCCGATTTCGCACCGGGCGAGCGCACCGGAAAATTCAGGCTCGGCAACGATAGCCTGCTTATTGACGCGAGTGGCAAGAGCCATATTTCCATGGAGGATTTTGCCATCGCGATGGTCGATGAACTGAAGCACCCGAAGCACAGCCGCCGCCGTTTTACCACCGGCTGCTGAATTGAGGATTTAACAATGGAGAAATCCTTCATCGAGCCGCAGCGCAGGCGCCTTGAGGCACTGCGCGCGCAGATTCTCGAACCAGAGGAAGTGGGTATGGCGAAGGAGCGGGAGGTCAGGGAGGCGAAAGGCGAAGAAAGCCAGGAATTCGAGGAAGCGGCCCAAGATATGGCCCAAAACGAAATCCATCAGGCGCTTCATGACGTCGATAACCGTCGCCTGCATGCGATCGATCAAGCGCTTCAGAAGATCAAGCAAGGCACTTATGGCCTCTCGGACATTAGCGGCGAGTCCATACCCAGAGCCAGGTTGGAAGCCACTCCCGAAGGGGTTCTTACCGTCCAGGAAGAGGAGAAGATTGAACGCCAACCCAAATGATGATCTTGCAATTTTCTTGCAAACAACGCGCCTGCGAATGTGGCGGATGTGCGTAATTCGGTCGGACCGAACTGTCGCGTGGTCGGGCCAAAGCTGTTGCTCCGATGTCCATTAGAAGAGATTCGTTCTCACAAGCCAATCGTGACGATTGCAGTCTCCAGTTCCGCTGCACAGTCGGAAATCGTCGATGAGGTTGTCAGGCGAGAAGACGCCGGGCCGTCATAAAGAACTCCACGCGCTCCGATCGGCTTGGGCGCCTTTCCGCAACCCCGTGTTTCGGCTGCTCTGGCTGGCAACTGTCGCGGCCAATATTGGCGGCTGGATGTACAACGCCTCGGCAGGCTGGTTGATGACAAGCCTGAATGCCGATCCCCTGATGGTGTCATTGGTACAGTCAGCATCGAGTCTGCCGCTGTTTCTTCTCGCGCTGCCAGCCGGCGCCCTGGCCGACATCGTTGACCAGCGCCGATTTATCGTGATGCTTGAGGTCCTCATTGCCGTCGTATCGGTGACATTTGCCGCGCTCCTTTCCACCGGTTTCGTGACGGCGGCAACGCTGTTGTTTTTCATGTTGGCGATCAGCACATTGTCGGCGCTGGAAGCCCCGGCCTGGCAGTCCATCGTTCCGCAACTTGTTACGAAGGAAGATCTCCCGGCCGCAGTGGCGACCAACAGCGTCGGCATCAACATCAGTCGCGCTTTGGGGCCGGCGCTGGCTGGCATCATCATCACCGCATTTGGAATTGCGGCACCGTTCTGGCTTGACGCGTTCAGCAATGTCGGCGTTATCATCGTATTGCTATGGTGGCGACCGCAGAAAAGCCCGGCACACACGCTTCCAGCAGAACGGTTCGGCAGCGCTATTCGCACCGGCCTGCGCTATACCCGCAACAACCGGCACCTGCGCGCCACGTTGGTACGTGCAGTGGGCTTTTTTCTGTTTGCCAGCGCCTACTGGGCACTACTTCCGCTTGTGGCCCACACCCAGATTGCCGGCGGCGCCGACGTTTACGGCATGCTGCTGGGCGCGATTGGGTTAGGCGCGGTGGGTTTTTCATTCATCCTGCCTCGCCTGAAAGAGAAGCTTGGGCCGAATGGCATTGTCGCACTCGGCGAAGCTGGCACGGCAGTTACGTTGGTTCTGTTCGGCCTGGCGAGGGAACCGCTTACCGCACTGGTGGCTAGCCTGGTTGCCGGCATGTCGTGGATCGCCGTACTGGCCAATCTGAACGTGTCGGCACAGGTCGCTCTGCCCGACTGGGTGCGGGGTCGCGGCCTTGCCATGTATGTATGCGTGTTCTTCGGAAGCATGACTCTAGGCAGTGTCGTGTGGGGCGGGATGGCTGAATATGCCGGACTGCCCGTCACTCACTTCGTCGCGGCGGTTGGTGCCCTGTTGGCAATCCCGCTGACGTGGCGCTGGAAACTGCAGACCGGCGCAGGCATCGATCTCTCTCCTTCCATGCATTGGCCGGCGCCCATCATCACCGGGGCGGTTGAAGTAGATGCGGGCCCAGTGATGATTACAGTCGAGTACCTGATAGATCCCAAACACAGGGAAGCATTTCTTGCGGTCATGGACCATCTTTCCCACGAACGAAAACGCGACGGAGCCTATGCGTGGGGCATATTCGAGGACTCCGCCGTGGAAGGACGTTACCTGGAAACCTTTCTGGTCGAATCATGGCTGGAACATCTGCGCCAACACAAGCGCGTGACAAAGGCCGACCGCATTCTCGAAGACCAAGTCCATTCCCAGTTGCTCAGCAAGCCGACGGTCACCCATTTCATCGCCGCGCAGCGTGGACGGAAGGCGCAAGGGTGACTGACCGGCCGCGATCCGCCCTTCGGCACGCCGGTGAACTCGAACACTCGGGTTGATCGCTCCCGACTTTGTTTATGGGCGAGGCCCATTCGGAAATATGCTCTAGCTATCACCGCAAACAGCATCGGTATGATGAAGAGCCCGACAGTCGTGCCGCCAATATGCACCCGATGATCGTCACACCGACGGCTTGGCGGGCGCCTGCGCGCCCGCCTCCCGTCGAGGTGGCAAGCGGGAGCACCCCCAAGATGAAAGCGAGCGCCGTCATGAGCACTGCACGTAGGCACCGCCTTACTGGTTGCACCTGTTTAGCACGGCGCCGCCGACGATCGGAGCATGCATCTACTGCTTCGGTCGCTTAAAAGCTGGCTAGATTAGTCTGCTTTCAGGCTGCGGAAAGCGTGATCGACCACGACTGGGCACGCTACAGAAGCCGAAAGTGCTTCAAGGTGGGAAAGTACGACAGGAAGGATCAGACTTAATGCGTGGCGCTGGCCCTGGCGTTTACGACCGGGGCCTAGCTATGTCAGGAACGTTAATTAAAGGAACGGGTTGCGGCAGATCGTTAACCCTGGCTTCGAACGCTAAGTCCGACGCGGCAACTTTTCGATTTCGATCAATTGCGCCAAGCGCACGATAGCCTCCTGGGCGCGCACGTGCGCTGCATTGTTCTCACCTTTTGAGAGATGCGTCTCGATAGCCCGCAAGTCCGTACGCGCCTGCTCAAGTAGATGGCGCAACTCGTTCAACTTCTTTGGCATGCAGCACTCTAGCACTGCTCATGGGCTGGGTCAGCAATTTTATCCAACCATTTGATCGGTCACTTGGCAACCTTGCCGAAGTTCCAGCGTGCAAGCCTTCCACAATGCCTCTGACGATTCGGAGGGAACGCCAATGCGTTCACAACTGCGATTCGATCGGCAGAAAACCGATGATCGAAGCTGCCATCCGACGCCAGATGCCCCGCCCGGCATCCAAGTGTCGAACGCGGGGCTTGAGCCATCCTGCAAAACGATGGCACCCTCTTTCAGCGAGAGCTTATAGCTGCCCTGCGGCGCGATCTGCTCTGAGCACGAGGCGTCATGAACGCTCCCGTCATTGGCGGCTCCTCACTTGCGTCCACCGCCGACAGGGCGCGTCTGCTCGCGGCTGAAGCGATGGACAGCGGGGAGCATGCGGAGCACACGGTGCCGGCCGAAACCAGACGGCTCACACCAGGGAGGATTCCAATCCAACGGGCATACGACGAGCATCAGCGGCAGTTCTTCACGCGGTGGCGGGAGCAAAAGAGAGGCCAACGCTCGGAAACTACGCTGTTCGCCTGCTTTTCTTGCGCCGTCGCAGGAGCCAAGCAATAAGGCCAATCACGATCAGCGTACCCACGGCCAAGCCAGCCCGAGCCACCGTCACCAGAACGGATCTGACAGGGCCTGCCCGCAATTCGGCAACCTGTCCAACCGTGACTTTGGCCGCCGGATTGCCGAAATTCTGGATGAGATACGAACCCAGGCTGGCAATCTGGGTGTCGGAGAGTTCCTTGGCGAAACCCGGCATCAGCACGTCGGGTTGGCGATGCAGCCCCTCAAGCATCACCATAACCAGATTGTTGGTATTTGCTCGCCCCAGCGCGGTGTTGTGCAGCAGCGAAGGCAGGCCGCCATCGAAGCTACCTTGGCCTTCCGCCTGATGGCAGGTCGCGCAATAGGCGTCGTAGACCTGCGGGCCGCTCATCTGGTCGCGGTCTTGCGGCAACGCCACGCCCCGAATGCTCGCCAGTTCGTCAGACGGGCTGCCCCAGGCAAAGACGGGCTGTGTGTCGGCCGGATCGCGAGCTGGCGAAATTGTCTTCAGATAAATCGCGATCGCCTGCAGATCTTCAGGTGTCAAAAATCGCAAGCTGTGGTCGACAGCTTCGGCCATCGGGCCGGCCGCCTGGCTCTTGCCTGTAGCGTGACCGTCGCGCATGTAGGCAACCAGTTCATCGGCGCTCCACCCGCCAACGCCGCTATTGCCGTCGGAGGTTATGTTAGGGGCATGCCAAAAGCCGACGTCGCCGCCGGCCATTTCGCTGGATGTCTTTTCCGCCATGAAAAGGTTGCGGGGCGTATGGCAGGTTCCGCAATGCGTCGGGCCGCGCACCAAATAGGCGCCCCGGTTCCATTCGGCATCCTGTGCAGGATCTGGCTTGAACGGAGTGCCGTCGAGGAACAGTAGGTTCCAGGCCGCCATCGAAAAGCGGATGTTGAACGGGAACGGCAGCCTCGTTTCAGCAGGGCGGGTTTCGACTGGCGTCACGCCATTCATGAAATAGGCATAGAGCGTGGCGACATCGTCGTCCGAAAGCAGCGCATAGGATGTGTAGGGCATTGCCGGATAGAGATGCTTGCCGTCGGCGCGCACACCCTTGCGCAACGCCGCGTCGAACTGCTCCAGCGTATAGTCGCCGATGCCGTTTTCCTTCGACGGCGTGATGTTGGTCGACACGATCGAGCCGATGGGCGTTGGGATGGCCAGACCACCGGCCATCGGCTCGCCGCCGGGCGCGGTGTGGCAGGCCACGCAATCGGAAGCCGTGGCAATGTATTTGCCGCGGGCGATTTGATCGGCATCCGCGCCAAAAGCGAGGCTTGTGAAAGCTGAGGCCGCGACTGACAATGTCAGGGCCAGACCGAGGCGGCGAAACAGGCGGGGCATGGCGCGGCTCATGATTTTGCCCCTTGCCCGGCACTGCCGCCCGAAGCCGCTTGCTGCCCCAGCATATGAGCGACCGCGCGTAGGGCCACTGCCAGACCGTTCTCCGTCGAATTACAGGTCGCCGATGTCGGCAGCACGCCGGTGCTGGCAAGGAACAGGTTCTCGTGGTCGTGCGCGCGTCCCCACTGATCGCAAACCGAGGTCTTGGGATCGCTGCCCATGCTTAGCGTGCCGCAGATATGCTGGTTGTTGGCGAAGTCACCGTCCTTGCTGAAGCGCAGATTCGTTCCGCCCATCAGTTCGGCGATGTGCCGAAAATCCTGCTGGGAGCGCTCGTGACCGCGCCTAGTGTAGTCGGCGATTGAATAATGCGCCTCAGGCTTCGGGATGCCCATCGCGTCTTTCTCGGAGCTCAGCATGATCCGGTGCTCGGGGTCCGGCAAGACTTCGAGTACGTTCTTCACGTTCATCTCGTGGGCTGCGCTGAAGCGGAGGCGTTTTCCCAGTTCGCTGCCGTAGACGCCCGCCGCGATCAGACTCTTCGTTGCCCCGTCGACGCGCGAGATGTTGGTGAAATCGAGCCGGTAGGGTGCATGTTCGGACCGGAACGCACCATCGCGCATGGTGTTGATGGAACTCGGGCTCTGCGGTCCGCGCCCCAGCCACACCTCCTCGTCCGCGTCGAAGGTTAGCGAGGTGCTTGGATGGTCCATGAGGTTGCGGCCGACCATGTCGGAGCTGTTGGCGAGGCCTTTGGGAAACCTGTCGCTGGCCGACAGGAGCAGCAGGCGTGGGCTTTCGATGCCGTTGGCGGCGACGATGAAAGTCTTGCCGGTGACCCGGTGCGAGACCTTGTCGGGATCACAGTAGAGCGCTGCCGCGATACGGCCCTTCTCGTCATGTTCGAGCTTGTAGACATTGGCGTTCGGAACCAGTTTTGCCCCAGCCGCTTCGGCGGCTTCCGCTGCGAGCCCGCCGTGGTATTGGGCGTCGATGGGACAGATCGGCTGGCACGAGTTGTTGCCGCAGCATGCTGGCCGCCCGTCATAGGGACGGCTGTTGCGCGCCGTGGTGTTGGACACGACTTGATAGTCGGAAGCAAGCCGCTCTCGCAGGCGGCGCATCGCGAAGGGCTCCGCGACCGGTTCCATCGGAAAGGCGAATTTGCGCGGGGACCCCGTATTGGGGGCGCCCGATACGCCCATGATTTCCTCGGCTTCTTGATAGAAAGGCTCAAGGTCTTCATAGCTCATCGGCCAGTCGACGCCGACGCCGTAAAGGCTCTTGATCTTGAAATCGTTGGGCAGGTTTCGCCATGCTTGGGCCGCCCAATGCCACGTCGTTCCGCCGACCTGCCGGATATATTCGGCGGCGTAAGGATAGGGTCCGGCCTGCACGAGATAGTTGTTCGGCTCAGGCTGATAGACCGGGTGCGGCGCCCAGACCGCCGGTGGATAGGGGGACATCCAGTCGCTGCGGCGCGGCGAGTTGCGAAAACGGGCCACCAACTCTGCGCGGGTAACGCGCGGGCCCGCTTCGAGGATGACGACCGACGCACCAGTCAGCGCGAGCTTTCGCGCCACCAGCGAACCAATGATGCCCGAGCCGACGACAACAAAATCCGCTGACAGGGCATCGGCCATGATTTTCCCTCAGATTGGTTTGTTGGCCCAGCTTCCATAGGTGCCATAAGCGTAGGTCGGCGGCTTCAGCACGTCAGCGACCACCTGGGCATTGAGCGCGGTCTCGAACGCCAGGCAGCGTGCCTTGGCTCCGTCGCCGACAATGCCCATGTACCAGGCGGTCACGATCCGCCAAGGCACAAGCTTGAGAGGTGACTTCTCGTCGTCCAGCGTCTTCTGCAACTGCATGGGATCGATCTTACGCTGCTCGATCGTGTCGAGCAGCGCCTTCGCGGCCGCGGGGAACCCGGGATCGTCGGCGACAAGGGCCTTGTAGAGCCGCAACGCCTGGGCCGAATCCAGCGATTGGCGACCTGCAAGTATGGCCGACAGCGCCACGAACGGCGCCGTATCCGCCTCCGTCACTTCCTGGGCCAGCGCCCACGGGATCAAGGATGCGGTATAGGCCGAAACAAGCCCGAAAAGCAGCAGCCGGCGGGCGGCGTTCGGTTGATCGACAAACTGTTCCATGGGCCTGTCCTCGGTCACCGCGATGCCCTGACACGATCGCGATTTTGCGTCCGACATTTCACCTCGTCAAAACCCAAGATGCGGCGAGGCGACCAGCGTGGCCGCGCCGTCACCCAGTAGAAATACCGCTAAAAGAGCCGCCGCCCAAAAGGCCGGATATTCCCATCCGCCATCGGTATTGCTGAACAGCCATCCCTTCTTGCCGTGAACGGTTACGATCGTTCCAACAATGAGCGGGATGAGCAGCAAAGCCACATAACGCGGATAAATCCCTAGGATGAGACACGCCGCTCCACCCAGTTCGGCGGCAATGGTTGCGTAGGCCAACCAGCCTGGGAGACCTAGGGAGTTGAAGAACGCGACAGTCCCTGGAATGGTGAACACGCGCCACTTGAGCATCGCATGCGAAATGAACATGGCCCCAAGGCAAAGTCGAAGGAGCAATATCGCATAGGGCGCGGTCACAAGATCGATCACAAGAACCTCCCTAGTGAAAGGCTGCCAACGATCAGTTGCCAGCCGCGACGGTGGCGGAAAACGCAACGCCGTGACAGCGCTTAGACATTTGAAACGACGTCAGGCGTCTTTGGGAAGCACCTGAAGTACCCGTGCAATGAACATATGGAACTCCGCCATGTAGGTGCGCAAAAACTGCTCGGTGGATTCAACCGTCACTTCGCCGCTGTCCGTGATCAGGCCCGGCGTGAACTGTATGTAGGCTTCCGGAGCATTCATTTGCGGCGAATTGCAGAAGCTCAGCACGCTGCGCAGGCTTTGCTGGGCCACGGCGGTTCCGATAGTTCCCGGTGATGTCCCAATGACGGCCGACGGCTTGCGGGCGAAGGAATTCTTTCCATATGGGCGGCTCGCCCAGTCGATCGCGTTCTTCAGCCCGCCTGGGATCGAGCGGTTATACTCGGGTGTTATGAAAAGAACTGCCTCCACAGCGGCGATGGAGTCTTTGAAAGCGCGAGCGACAGGTGGAAAGTCGGCATCGTAGTCGTAGCTGTAGAGCGGCAAATCCTTGAAGGAAATCTCCGACATCTCAAGCTCTGGCGGGGCAAGCTGAACGAGTGCGTTTGCAAGCTTGCGATTGATCGATGCCTTGGCGAGGCTGCCGATGAGGTAGCCGACCTTGTGTGTGGTCATGAGGCCCTCCGGTGTTTCCCACCGACCCAACAACAGTATCCGCTTAATCAAGGACAGGCACCAGTCAAATTCCTGTCAGGTGTCTAAAACCAATGACAAGCTTCGGATACCCATCTTGGCCGGGCAGGCGCTACATAGCTGGCAGCAGGCCAGGTTTAGTTGGCGTTGGCGCGGCGATCGTCAACAAATTCAGCCCGGATCTTCCTCGTTCGAAGGGTCTGCCGCCGCCCGTCCTCGCGCCGACAGATGTGCTACAGGCAGACGCCAATCGTATCTGATTGCCATGAAGCGAAGGCCGAAGCACAAGAGCCCTCCGGCCAAGGCCGAGATGCCATAGGAAAGACCTAGCATATCGCCGATGACGACGATGGATGCGCCAGCGAGTGCAGCAATGGCATAGAGATCAGAACGCAGCACTTGTGGGATTTCTGCGAGAAGAACGTCGCGCGTCATGCCTCCGCCGATACCTGTCAACATACCAAGGAGGGCGGCCATTACCGGGTTCAAACCGAACTCGATCGCCTTCTGCGCGCCCGCGACGGCAAAGAGCGATAGTCCCGCCGCATCGAACAGAAGCATCGGGCTGCGCAGCCTGTCGACGCCGGCATACCAGAAGAAGGTGATGAGCCCTGCCAGCACAGAAACCAGCAGATATCGGCTATCCGTCAGAGCAGCCGGAGGGACTGCGCCGATCAGCAAATCGCGGGTGATCCCGCCAAAATTCCCGGCCACGAAAGACAGAACGAGGATGCCGAAAATGTCGAGACGACGATTGACCGCGGCAACAGCGCCGCTGATCGCAAAGATGAAGGTGCCGACCAGATCCAGAACATGCACAAACGTTTCAATGGTGATCATGACGGCTCCGCCCGTGCAAGCTTAGCGTATCGGGCCGAAAGCACGAAACAGCATTCAAATGAGCCTGACCTACACTTAAAGGCAGCCCGTTCTCGACAAACTTCGCCCATCCCATCCAAAAGGCGTCACTTCGCGTTCGCGCCAAGCCAGGCCAGCGCACCAACCACTAACGCCTCCACACCCGTTTCCAGTGTAGGATGCAGAACCGGTGCGAATTGTGGACTGTGATTGACCGGCAGTTCGTTCAGCTTTCCCGCTGCCTTGGCCTTGGCATAGATTTTGGGATCATTGCCGCCCACAAACCAAAATACCGAAGGCACCTGCCACGCGGTGCCGAAGCAGCCAAAATCCTCGCTCGCTGGCGCGGGGCCCGTGTGTTTTACTCGATCGGCAGAAAAATACCCGCGAAAAGCCTCAGCGATGCGGTTGCTCGCGGTCTCGTCGTTCACGTTCAACGGGTAGCGGTCGAGCGGTGTGATCTCCGGCTTGCGCGGGGCGCCGGAGGCTTCGGCTTCGGCATTGACGATCCGCTCGATCGCGGCGAGTACGTGCTTGCGCACACCGGGGTCGAATGTGCGCACATTGAGCTTGATGACGGCATCATCGGGAATGACATTCTCCTTAGTGCCGGCTTGCAGCACGCCGACCGTGACAACCGCCGCGTCGTTCGCAGCAACCTCGCGGGACACGATGGTCTGAAGCCGCAAAACAACGGATGCCGCCATGACAACGGGATCGATGCTTGCCTGCGGCATCGAGCCATGCGCGCCGCGCCCGAACAAACGGATTTGCAAGCTGTCGGCCGCGGAGGTGATTGGCCCGGCGCTGCCGGCAACAGTTCCGGCGGGACCGACCATGACATGCTGGCCAAGCACGACGTCGGGTGAGGGAAAGCGTTTAAGCAGGCCGTCATCGATCATGGCCTGGGCGCCTTGGGCGGTTTCTTCACCAGGCTGGAAGACGGCCATCAAGGTACCCTTCCAGTCATTGCGCGCCTGCGACAACAGTGTCGCCGCACCAACCAGCCAGGCTACGTGCATGTCGTGGCCGCACATATGCCCTAGCGGCACCGTGTTCCCTTCGGCGTCCCTTGCCGTGACCTTGCTGGCATAGGCGAGGCCGGTGTTCTCGGCGATTGGGAGTGCATCCATGTCGGCACGCAGCATCACCGTCGGTCCTTCACCATTGCGGAGCAGTCCCACCACACCCGTCTTGCCGACCCCGGTGGTCACTTCGTAACCGGCTTTCCTGAGCCAGTCCGCGGCGAGAGTCGCAGTCCGCGTCTCCTGCATCGAGAGTTCCGGATGGGCGTGAATGTCCTTATAGAGCGCCTCAAGATCGGGCAGCAGCTTTCCCATGCTCGACAGGAGGGCGGATATGTCCTCGCGAGAAGTATGCTTCTTCATCACAATCTCCTGCCGACGATGTGGCGACGGCTCCGCTTTTAAGCCTTCGATGGCCCAGCGGAGGTGATGATGATCACTGTCACCTGTATCGACGGCAAGCCCAATTCCTACGATCAACCGATCGTGACCTCATCCGCTGCTACCGCGCCGGTGTTTCCGGCCGAAAGCCTTATGCGTATTTCCTATCTATTCTCTTGGCCTGTTCCCGCGTGATCTTCGCGGGCTGTTTGGCGCGCGAGAGCGCGTGCTAGACGCAGAATCGTTCTGTCAGGCGCCCGGAGGAAGACCCTGATCACACCCGCTCTCGCTTGAGCATTTCCCTTTGAGAGCTCCGGCGGAAAACAACGGCCGGCAAGTTTTGTGCCCTCTCTGGTCCCTACCGCAAACACCCTTATGGTCCATGCTCGCAAGATGTGCTCATGCTCGCTACGAGAAAAGCCATCAAACGGTTGGTCGCAGAGTGGGATAGCAAGGCGTGCTATTAGGATAATGCATGCAAACTACGAGCGTCGAATGAGCGACCTCTGGCCCCTTTTAGGGCGTTTTGATGATCAATCCGCCGCCCTGAACTTTTGCTCGATGTCGCTTGGTCTGGTTGCGGGGACAGGCTTCGACCTTTGTCCTAACTTCCCCAATCCGATGGTTTTGCCGAGGACTGGCAAAGTCGAGGATGCCGATCAGCTCGCCGCGTAGCTCGGCGATGACCTCGCCTCGCTTGCTACCGGGCGAAAGAACCACCTCACCAATAAGCGAACGCAGCGCCTCGGCCGCTTCCCGGCCGCCGACCGTGTCGTTGAGCGCCTCAGCGAAGGCAACAACCCTGATGCGGTAGATGTTGGCGATGTTGGGATGAACATCCGGCATATCGGCCGGCGCCTCAGCCATGCGGCCGATGATCTCCGCCTTTTGCCGCTCCAGCTCTCCCATGCGCGCCTTCATCACCGGCTGATACATGCCGTCCTCGATCGCTGCGATGATGCCGGCAATGGCGCCCTCGATCTTCTCCCGCGCCTTGCGGTCTGCTTGCGCCTGCGCCCGCCGCTCGCGGTTGAGGCGGTTCATCTCCTCTGCATAGGCACTTACCGCCTCTGCGACCGACTCGGCGCAGACCAGCCGGTCCTTGAGGCCGGAAAGAACCCGCTCCTCGATCCGGGCTCGGACAATGGTGCGATTGTTGTTGCAGGTGCCACGCCGGTTGTGATTGAGGCACCCGAAGCGGTCGCGCAGGATGAGACCATATTTGCCGCCGCAGCACCCGCAGCTGAGCAGGCCGGAAAGCAGCGAGACCGGCCGCCGTGCTGCGTGCAGCCGCTTCGCCCTCGCCGCCCGCACACCGGCCGTCGTTGTCTCGAAGAGCATGGCGATTTGCTGCTGGCGGGCCTCTCATGGTCGTAACGCCATCGGATGTAGCGTGTTCCTTCAAATTTCTGCTTGTCGGCGTGCCAATTCGCCTGGAACAAAGTTTTTCCGTTGAGGTTTACCCAGCGAAGGGACTGACGCTTTCGAGGAGACCTCCCATGAAACATATTCTGATCACCAGCATGCTGGCGCTCGGCGTTGGCTGTGGGGCAGCAATTGCTCAAACGCAACCGGCCGAAACCCAATCGGGCGCTAACGCCAATTGCGCGGCCGGCACAGCCGACTGTCAAAAGGGCTCGAAGACGAAGATGGGCGAGCAGGCCCAAGGCAAGGCCAAGGCCCAGACGGACCAGCAGGCTCAGGGCAAGCCCAAGCTGAAGACCGACGAGCAGGCCCAGGGCAAGGCCAAGGTCCAGACGGATCAGCAGGCTCAGGGCAAGATCAAGCCCAAGACCGACGAGCAGGCCCAGGGCAAGACCAAGATCCAGACAGACCAGCAGGCTCAGGGGAAAGCCAAGGTCCAGACCGATCAGCAGGCCCAGGGCAAGACCAAGATCCAGACAGACCAGCAGGCTCAGGGGAAAGCCAAGATCCAGACCGACCAGCAGGCTCAGGGCAAGACCTCGACACAGACCGATCAGGGGTCGACGGCTTCCATCACCAATGTGACGGTCGAACAGAAAAGCCAGATCACCCAGGTCATCAAGGAGACCAAGGTCGAGCCGGTATCGAATGTCGATTTCGACATTTCGGTCGGCATCGAGGTTCCCCGGCACAAGATAAGGTTGCATCGCCTGCCGGCGCGTATCGTCAAGATCGTACCAGCCTACGAAACCTACGAGTATTTCCTATTGGCCGACGGTCGGATCGTCATCGTCGATCCGGACACGTTGAAGATCGTCCTTATCCTGACCTGACCTTGCCCATCGCACCGAGACGCCGGCCACATCCACGTGGCGGGCGTCTCGATAAGATTCACCGATGAATCAGCTGCGGGCGAACGGAACCAGAAAGGCCTTTCCGCGTCATAGAAGCAGATTCCTGTGCAGCTACCGGAGTTGACATCGATATTTAGGCTCCTTCTTGTCGTCGCTGCGGCACTCGCCCTCGCGTGCGGCGGAACAGAAGCGACCAAGCTGGACCAACTTGCCGTAAATCAGGCCCAATTCAGCGTCGACCAACCCAAAGGCTTCAGTCCAGCCGTACTGAAAGCGCAGATTCTTCTGGATCGTGCCCGATTCTCGCCGGGCCTGATCGATGGCCGCCTTTCAGAGAACTTCGCCAAGGCGGTTAGCGCTTTTCAGACCGCGAACGGATTCCAGTCCGATGGTAAGCTCACTCAGGACACTTGGGACAAGCTGATGGCAACCTCCGCCAACCCGGTTCTGGTAGCTTACGAGGTGACCCGCAAGGATGTGCGCGGACCCTTCACCAAGCGGATTCCGACGCGCATGGAGAGGATGGCCCGTTTGCCACGGCTGGGCTATCGCAACGCGGTGGAGAGGTTGGCGGAGCGCTTCCATATTAGCGAACAATTGCTACGAAGGCTCAATCCCAACGCCGGCTTCGGAAGGGCCGGTGCGACCTTGATGGTGCCGGATGTCGGCCGGGGCGATCCTCCTGCGGCCGTTGCCACCATCGAGGTCGACAAGGGCGCCCGCCTGGTGCGCGTGCTCGATCCTTCCGGCAAATGGCTCGCAATCTATCCCGCATCGATCGGGAGCGATGAGAAGCCGGCGCCGAGCGGCATGGCAGAGATCAAACGCGCGGTGCACAACCCAACCTATCATTATGATCCGGGCTTTGCCTTCAAGGGAGTGAAGACCAAGCGGCCTTTCACCATAGCTGCTGGGCCGAACAACCCCGTCGGATCGGTCTGGATCGATCTTTCGATCGAAAGTTACGGCATTCACGGCACACCCGAACCCGGCAAGATCGGCGCGACTTTCTCACACGGCTGCATCCGGCTGACCAACTGGGATGCCGAAGACCTCGCCTCTATGGTGCAGAAGGGCACGAAAGTTAACTTCAAGGACGAGATGGCGGACGCAGGCGTCAAGCTCGCCGATTAGACCATGCGCACTTAGCGATGGGTTGCCAGGGCCAAGGGTCACGGGCAATAGCCGGCCGCACTTGGAAACGCCGTGTCTTTCGCCGCGAACGTCGCTAAGGCTTTGAATGCCTCGTAGGTCTAGCCACGTGCTGGGGTAAGGCCGCTAGGATTTAGCCGCCAGGACGTCAAAGTGGATTTCAGCGCCTGCCTGTTCGTCGAACAAGACTGAGCAGCCTCGCGCAAGCGCTACCGTGGAAAGAGCGTTTGCCACCACATCGTCCGGTGACACGAAATCGCCAGTCAGCACCCGCAACTCTTCCACGCCTTCAGCCATCGAGACAAAACTCCCGACCGCTCGATCGTGCTTGCAGGCCTCGACCACGCAAAGCAGATCGATCATTTCGAAGCTGCGCATGTTGAGCCTCCAATAAAAATCGTCCCTTACAGGATCATCAAACGCATTAGCGGAATGTAACGTTCCCGACCCGCCCGATTGTACGTTATAGCCAAAGGCCCCGAGGGTGATTGCCAGCCTGCTGACAGGCTCTAGCTCTTGCGGGCGGCAACCCCTCAAGAAGCCGCGGTGACCGACGCGGACTTCACTGTTGTAACACCGGTCGGCCACTCTATCGCTAGGACTTCGGAGTAAACTCTTCGACCCGGACCTCGTCGCCGATCGACGCGTTCACCTCAGCACCCACCAAACAATGGCGGCACACAGCAAAAACACGAGCGCGGCACAGCTAATCAATATATCTCTTCGCGATTGCCATCTTGGCGGCTCAGCCGGCACAACCCTGAACTGCCGGGCATGCTCCGTAGCGATTTTCAGGAGGGATGAAGCCGTTTCGTGCGGCGTCCACCCCTGCGCTTCCGAGGCAGTCACCAGCGCTGCGAATGCGGCTTCCAAGGCGACTTCACAGTTGGCCTCCCGATCTGGGCTATCCTTTGGCAATATGGGTGGTTCGACGGCTCGGGACATGCAGACAAATCGGCTAGCCGATGAAAGGTTCCCGGCGTGATCAGGGGCAACCTGTCATCAACTGGCAGGGGTCAGCGATCATTCACCGTTTGTTGACCATATTAGGCAACGCTCATAAACGGACATGCTAGGTAGCTCGTGCATGCCTAAGGCCCCAGCGCATCGACCCAGCGCCGGGGCCATTTTAGTTTTTCGTCCCGACAGCTGGGTAGCGCCTACAGGCCTGCCAGTGGCCGATGCGCCCCTATCACCTTGGGCGAGCCGTCCAGCCGCTCCATTGCCTTATATAAGGCCAATGATGATCTACAATCGCTTGAAGTCGGCAAGCCCCAACCGTATTCGCTGGCCTTCCGCATAGGCAAGTGCGAACGATTCCAGGTCGAATGATCGGGTCAGTTCCTGGTCATCGTCGACCACGCGGACGAACCATTCGCCGCAGGCCTCGATCACTTCAACACAGGGGCAAACCCAGGCGTTTAATGTTACATCATCCATTTCGCACTGCCTCCCGCGCAATGTGGACAATCACGAATCTATAGGACCGCCGAAATCAGTTCTTCAAGTAACAAAAATCTGTAGGGTCTCGACCAAACTCAAATCGAGAACCCGCGCCTTCTCCCTGCACGGAAGAAGCGCGCGGGCCGCCGGCTACTCACCCCGCCAAGCAACGGGATTATCCGCCGAGCGACCGTTGCCAGCAATAAAGTTTGACATAGTGGGTGGTTACGTACGGTTTCGTACACTTGGGCCAGAGTTGCCTCACTCTTCCCGAAAACCCTGCAGCGAGGCAGTCGGCTGGAACATCGGAAGATCGACCGCATTGATAGGAGACGGTTTCCAACCATTTCATATGGATTCAATGTGCGACCCGCGATTAGAAAAATATGGGGATTGGTGCATGAAAGCGTGGTTGGCTTTGTCAACGACAATGCTCTTAGTCGTGGCGCGGCTATGGCCTTTTACGCCGCCACGTCGCTGGCCCCGGTTCTGATAATCGTCGTCGCGATAGCAGGCATCGCTTTTGGTCATGACGCGGCACAGCTGGCTTTGTCTGCTCAGATTTCGGGTCTAATGGGTTCAGAAAGCGCAGCCCTCCTTCAGACGGCGCTCCAAGGGGCGTCTGGCAAATCATCGGGGACCTTGGCAGCCATCGCTGGCGTGGCCACGTTATTCGTGACTGCCTCTGCGGTCTTTGGCGAAATGCAGCAGGCGCTGAACGCAATATGGAAGGTTGAACCGAAAGGGAGTTCGTTGTCGCGTCTTTTGCGGGCGCGCGCAGCAAGTCTTGGACTGGTCGCAGCACTCGGCTTTGTGTTGCTGGTATCTCTGGTGGCGAGCGCGGCGATCTCGGCTCTGGGCACTGTGATCAGCGCTCAATTGCCATTCGGCACATTTGTTCTTAGCGCAATCAACACCTTCATTTCTTTTGCCCTGATCACTGTGATGTTTGCCGCTATCTATAAAGTGCTGCCGGATAGGACCCTACAATGGCGCGATGTCGGGATCGGTGCCGTCGTGACCGCCGCGCTATTCACATTGGGGAAATCTCTTATTGGTTGGTATATCGGCACAAGTGCAATCGCGTCGTCATATGGTGCGGCCGGAGGGCTGCTCGTCATACTGCTTTGGGTCTACTATTCATCAGAAATCTTTCTGCTCGGTGCCGAGTTGACCCGTGCCTATTCCGTTCGACTTGGCAGCAGGTCCGATTTGAACGGGCTGGTTCAAAATGCTTCCGCTTCAGAAAACGTTGTCTCAATTCGGGTGAACCGAAAGGCCAGCTCTTCGGGCGTCCTTGCGTAGTTGGCGGTTGGGTGCGTCAGTGCAACGATGACAGCCTTTCTGCTGGGGCCTCGTCGCCCGTAGCTTCAAGGAGGACAGACCATGCGTGTGTGGGGTGCTCGTTAAGGCAACTGAAGACAGCGAAAAAGCTACTCTTCTCACCTGCCGAAGCGTTGAGGCGATGGGCCGATACAATGATGACCTGCACAATGCGGGCGTTTTTTTGCGCGACGCCGACGGTCTTGAGCCCACTTAGCAGACCAAGCACGTCACGCTCACCGTATTGGAAATTCCGACCGCCCTCCAGGCGGCCTTCTTCATTCAGGAATCCGACCAGATCTACGAAGCCTGGCAAGCAAGATAGCTGCCGTCCCGCCGTAATTGACACAAGCCTGCTCTGCCATCGGCAGCGAAGCCCATGTGGTTAGCTCGGCAATCAGAAAGTCGGTGTCTTCGCTTATCGGCGCGGAGCTAAGCTGGCCGTATTTATCCATCATGATTGCCACGGCGTCACTTGCCCCATAGCCAACGGCCGCCATCCTGCAAAGGCGAGCGTCGCCGTCGACGCGAATGTTGAACAAGACCAGTCCGTCCGTTTTTTCAGCAACGTCGCTCACTCGATCGGAAAACGGCCGATTCATATCGCCTGCACGGGCGAGAGACTGTTCCAACAAGACGAGTTCAACATACTGCGCCTTCATAGCTCAAGAGGGGGCGCGGCGCGGCGTGGAGCACCAATAGGCCTTGGACGGCTTATCCACACAATAGGTCCCCAAGCGCGCCACCTACAATCCGAACCAACTTGACCACTATCCAACGCACCTAGCGCGCCTGCACAGTGCATGTCTAACATTAGCTGCATCAAATAGGAGCACGCGCATGAACAAGATCCAATGGCACACCGAGCGCCTTCGGGGATAACTGGCGACTGGCAATAACATACCCTGCGTCGAGGATAGCCCGCCCGCGGCAGTCACGCCTAGCCCGAAGTTCGTCCGCTTCTGCAACAGCGCCGAAGAATGCCAATGGCAAGAATGGGACGCAGCCACGACTTCCGGCGTTGTCGCCGGGATGTCTCCTTTCGGGCAAGGGCAACGCTTACCCCTACGGCCGAGATGCTGAAGGGTTTCGGGTGCTGTCAGGCGTACGAAAGTCTCTCATACAGGAACCCGCGGGCCGCAGACGATTGCTATGGGGATTTGTGCCTTGGGATGTGCCTTGCCGGCGCGCTGGCAGGTGCCGCCGCCTCGTTGCTGTTCGGCGTTCTGGCGCTGACCTTCCTCACCAATCAATATGCGGCCGGCTTGGCGCTGGCCATCTTCGGTTCCGGCGTGTCCGCCTTCCTTGGACGCGGCTTCGGCAGCGAGCCTATCGAGGCGCTGCACGGCATCAACGTCGCTGTTCTGTCCGATCTGCCGCCGATCGGTCCGCTGCTCTTCCGCTTCGATCCAATGGTCTATCTGGCTCTGGTGATGTTCGCTGCCATCAGCTGGTTTCTCTACCACACGAAGGCCGGGCTGATCCTGCGAACGATCGGCGAGTCACCGCAAACATCACATGCGATCGGTTATCCCGTGATCCGGAACCGCTATATGGCCGTGCTGTTTGGCGGGGCGAGGGCGGGATTGGCGGGCGCCTACCTGTCGGTCGCCTACACGCCACTCTGGGTCGAGAACAGCCGGCAAGGGCTGGATCGCGTTGGCGCTGGTGGTGTTCGCCACCTGGCGGCCACCGCGCATCCTGCTAGGCGCATGGCTGTTCGGCGGCATGACGATCCTTCAATTGCAGGGGCAGGCGCTCGGACTGGAAGTGCCATCCGAACTGCTGTCGGCCCTGCCCTATCTCGCTACCATCATCGTACTGGTTCTGATCTCACGAAACCGGCAAATGCTGGCGCTGCATTTCCCGGCTTCGCTGGCAAAGCCTTTCCGTCCGGCCGGTTGAGCAGCAGGGTGCGCGATCGCAGGCCGGCAAGAAACACAAGTGACGCCACATAGGGCAAGACGAGGAACAGCTGGTGGGGAACCGGAATCCCGATGACCAGCGCGTGCATCCCCAGCGCCTCGAGAAACGCGAAGATGAAGATCGCTCCAACGATCCGGAACGGCATCCAGTTCGAGTGGCGTTCGCCATCTGCCAATGGCACAGTCCGTCGGCAATCAGCGAGGCGAAAATGACACGCGTAGTGATCATTGGCGGCAGCGGGCATGTCGGCACGTACCTGGTGCCGCGGCTGGTTGAGGCCGGATATGAAGTGGTCAATGTCAGCCGCGGCCAGCGCGCGGCCTATACGCTGAATGCGGCGTGGAAATCGGTCGAGCCAGTGGTGATCGACCGCGACACGGAGGAGAAGGCTGGCACCTTCGGCGAGAAGGTCCGCGCGCTGAAGGCTGATATCGTGGTGGACATGATTTCCTTCACCCTCGACAGCACCATGCAGATCGTGGGCGCGCTGCGAGGCGAGGTGCAGCACTTCCTCCATTGCGGCACCATCTGGGTCTATGGGCACAACACCGCGATCCCCGCGACAGAGGACCAGCCGAAAAATCCGTTCGGCAGCTATGGCACGCAAAAGGCCGAGATTGAGACCTGGCTGCTCAACGAAGCCAGGCGAAACGGGTTTCCAGCCACGGTGTTTCGGCCCGGCCATATCGTGGGGCCCGGCTGGGAGCCGCTCAATCCGGCGGGGCACTTCGACGTCGGCGTGTTCGCCCAGATCGCCCGTGGCGAGCCGCTTGTGCTGCCCAATCTTGGCAACGAGACAGTACACCACGTGCATGCCGACGATGTAGCACAGATGGTGATGCGAGCCATCGCGAACTGGAGCAACGCGGTGGGCGAGGTCTTCAACACCGTCTCGCCACAGGCGATCAATCTGCGAGGCTACGCCGAGGCCATGTACAAATGGTTCGGCCACGCCCCGCAGCTGAGTTATGAGCCGTTCGATACGTGGAAGGGCAAGCAGACCGAAGAAAACTGGCGCGCCACCTGGGAGCACATTGCACGCAGCCCGAGCCATGCAATCGCCAAAGCGCGGAACCTCCTGGGCTACGACCCGCGGTATTCGTCGCTCCAGGCAGTGTATGAGTCCGTCGAGTGGCTGGTGGCGAACGGGAAACTCAGCCGGTAGGAGTGCCCAGATACTTCTCAGCCTCGGCGCAGATCGAAACCCGCATTGCGTCTATCAAATGAGAGTGCGGGTTTTCTCGCCAAGCATAACTCGAACTTTGGAGGGCTGATGGGAGGAACTGATGGATCTCAAGAAACTCATCACTTACGTTTCGCTATCCCTTTGCGCCGACTACCTCGGACGGCGCGGTTGGCCCAGGTCGATCGACGAGCTACGCACCGACGATCTGCTCCTCATCCCCCGTGGCGATGGTCTCCCCCGGCGTTTGTCGCTTCGCGACAGGGACGGCGTGGAGGACCAGGTCGAGTCCATCGCTCGGCTCACCGCAAATGATCTCACGGCAATAGATCGCATGGTGCTTAACGAGGCTGGGATCGCGGTTACGGCGAGATATGTGGCTGCGCCTGAGATCGAGGCCGGCAATCTCGTTCGCGTTCTGCCAGGCTGGAGCGTTCCAGCCGTCGATGTCAGTCTAGTCATGCCTGCCGGTAAGGAACGTAGCCCGGCTGCAAGAGCCTTCGTTGAGTTTATGCGCCAACGGGTTGCCGGCAACCGCCGCTGGTTTGACGATGGGGCATGGCGGGCCTCACCATGTAATCAGTGGCGAACGATGCCGCCAGGCGTCGCTATGCACCTGGTCGAGGACAAATTTCGCAACGTCCTCCCGCGAGATGGTCCCGCCATGGAAGTCGGACAGATCGGTTAGAGTGCGGACATTGGCGCGTCCCGCCTTTTTGTTCAAAACGGATGGCCGGATGATAGTCCAATCGAGGTCGGACTCACGGATGACGGCTTCCTGCCGGTTCTTGTCCGCATAGACGTTGCGCAGGAGCAGCGGAAAAATCACGTTATCGAACAGGAACCCGCCATGGCCGGCGCTGTCGCCCGCGCCCATCCCGGTGATGGTGATCAGGCGCGAGATGTGTTCAGTCTTCATTGCCTTGACGAGCGCGCGGGTCGCGGTCGAGAGCAGTGTCACCTTGTTGAACGGGCTGGCCGGAGTGCCCAGGGCACTGATGACGGCATCCTGCCCGGTGACGGCCTGGCGTAGGGTCTTCTCGTCGCGGGCGTCGCCGACAACAAGCCGAACGCCCTTCATTTCCGCCGCTTTTTCGGGAGATCGGACCAGTGCCGTCACCTCATATCCGCGTGCGAATGCCTGGCTGACGATGAGCCGGCCAGTCGGCCCCGTCGCCCCCAAAACCAATATCTTGGTCTGCGCGGCGTGGGGATTGTCGTTTGTGGACTTGGTCATGGCTTTGTTCCTCGTTGGCTGAGACGTTTGCAGTTGGGTAGGTTGTTGTCGTAAATATGAGTGGTTCACATATGATGCGATAGGCGCTGATATTGGACACACCGTCTCATTGGTGGAACAGATGGATTTGCTGGCTCTCGCGGATTTCGTGCTCGCCGCGGCGGCTTCGGCCGTGCAGCACGGGCCGCCACACGCCCCAAGGCGACTTTGTCGCGACGGGTGGCAGAACTTGAGGCTGGCCTGGGATTGCGACTTGTCGAGCGTGACGCGCGGGCACTCAAACTGACCGAGGAAGGGCGCGCGCTCTACGAACGGGCAGGCCATTTGCTGACCGAACTGGACGAAACCGCAGCAGCGATTGCCTCGGGCGGACAGAAGCCGCGAGGCAAACTGCGGATAAGTGCACCATTGCTTTTTTCTCAAACCGCAATGGGCAAGATCGCCGCCGGTTTTGCGCTGAAGTACCCGGACGTTCGGCTCGAGGTCTCCACGGATGACCGCGCTGTGGATATGATCGAGGAGGGGTTTGATCTGGTGATCTGGGTAGACCCGGATCCGGATGAGACCCTTATCGGGCGAGCGTTCCTGCACGATCGATTGGTGGTCGCCGCGAGCCCGGGTCTCGCCCGGCCGACGGCGAACACGATAGCGCCCGCCGTCGTACGATCGGCGAGCGATCGACTGACCCGGCAAGTGATGACCGCCACCGGCCCGACCCCAATTATGATCGAGCCCGTTCTGGCGCTAACATCCCTTGTCATGGTCCAGGACGCGGTGCGAGCCGGCGTTGGCGCCGGCCGCTTACCTTTGTCGCTCGTGAGCCACGAGCTCGCAGCGGCACGCTGGTAGACTGGGGCGAGGTCGACGGACCTGACATTGTGCTTTGGGCGCTCCACCCGTCCAAGCGGCTCCTGAGCGCTCGGGTGTCAGCGTTTCTGAACTATCTCAAAGAGGCCCAGATCTGCTTCTGCGTGAGCGGGCGGTTCGTCCCTACCTTCCTGCCAACGTTCCAGGCTGCGCGCTCGCGGCTAGCATCATCGAAATGAGAATGACCCATGTGAGTTCTCCTTGGTCTTAATTGGCCAGAGAAAAAATGGATCGCCGTCCTTGCAGCTAGAGCCGTTACCGGACCGTCCGGGATCCAAAGGAGCTGCGAGCCGCAGTTCGGCCGTGACCCCGCCATGCGCCCTGTTTTCTTGGTCTACGCCGTAGCCGATCTTCGAAGGGGTTCCTCTCTCCTCGACTATTGTCTACGCGTCTCGCCGGGCCACACGCTGAGCGATATGACGACGCGCTTACGCCCTCTCTCCCCAAGTTCTTACGGACGAACGCGGATGACGGTCTTCCCCGTGTGTCGCTCGCTCGCGTTGAAGGTTGCAACGGCCTCGTTGAGGGCCGAAACTTTGCCGATGTTCGTCCGCAGTCGCCCGTCCCGCACCCGCTGGACGATCTCACTCAGTTGGGCGCGATCGGACTCGACAACGAAGTCAACCGCCAGGCCGTCTGTGGGCCGCGCCTCGGCCGGGCCGACGACGGTCACCAGCGTTCCTCCGGCCCGGATCAGAGCTGCGGACCGCTTCTGGATGTCTCCGCCGATAACATCGAACACCAGATCGACTCCACCGACGTCTTCCAGGGCGTCGTTCTCGAGGTCGATGAATTCATTTGCGCCGAAGTCGAGTGCCTTCTGTCGGTCGGCCGCGCGTCCGGTGCCGATGACATAAGCACCAGCCTCACGGGCGAGTTGCGTCACCATCGAACCGACCGCGCCGGCTGCGCCATGTGCAAGGACGCTCTGCCCCGCCTGAAGACGGCCGTGCTGAAAGAGTCCCTGCCACGCGGTCAGACCCGAGATTGGCAAGCTCGCGCCCACTGTGAAATCGACGTCGCCTGGCAGCGGCGCGAGGTTGCGTGCTTCCATGGCAATATACTCCGCCAGTGTGCCGTCGCGATACCAATCAGCGAGACCGAACACCCGCTGTCCGACTGAAAGACCAGTGGTGCCGTACCCCAGGGCAACGACCACTCCGGCCAGTTCGTGTCCAGGGATCGATGGCGTACGCGCCTGGTCGCGGCGGTCGGTCCAGGTCGAAGGCCACTCCAACTCGGTCGGGACGAAGCCCGAGGCATGAACCTGAACGACGACGTCGTTTATCGCTGCCTGTGGCTTGGGCCGCTCCACCAGTGTCATGCCGGCCGTTCCCGCAGACTGGTTCGTCACAATGATCGCTTTCATGGCTGTCGTCTCCTCAGACATTTGTTGGTTCAGGATAAATTGCAGGCGCGGAAGGGTCTTTTCGATCTTACGCGACCAGTTATCGACCCGATACTTTCCGCGACGACCTTGATGTCAATTTGCTCGTGTGCCGCAGCGACACGGATCGCCATTGGGGAGCGAACTTGCGTGGTTCAAGCACCGGCGGCGACCGAGGGTTAACTCGGCCGCTGCCGCATGATGTTAGCAAAGCCTCTAAGGGTGCGCCGTCTTCAGTGCGCGCTCCCCGCTTTCGGGCGCGTTGAGCACGAAGGTGACGAGGAGAACCGCAGCACCGTTCGCCCAGTAGTACCAGGCGTCCAGTCCCTGCAGGCCGAGCACGAAGGGCACGGCGACGAAAGTAATGCCGACGAGGCGGTCAACCGCGACATGCAGCCCAAATGGCAGCACTCGGACTACACCAGTCCTGTGATTGGTGAACAGGGTCAGAATGAGGGCGGCGACGCCAGTTGCGACCGATACCCAAAGCGCTAGCGAATTGGCATGGCCGAGCCCGAGCAGGAACGGCGTTGCCATCAGGCTCAGCGCGACGGGATAGTCCAGGAAGGCGTGAACGGTCTTTGTGACGAAGCGAATATTCATGAGACTCTCCGGTTGATTGAGGACTGGGGACTTGCACACCACTCATATGGAAGACTATGGGTGACGCTTGGTGCCAATAACTTTGCTGATCGTCCCGATGGACCCCTTCGCTGCCCTGTTCGCTCATGTAACGCCGACGGCCCGGACGTTCTTCACCGGGAACCTGTGCCAGACCTTGCAGTTCACTGGTGTGGGCCATTTGCACCTCTTCAAGGCAGGCGCGCTCACGGTCACCCAGGACGGACAAGCTGACCTCGAACTCGTTGAGCCGACCCTGCTGTTTTTGCCGCGCGGGCGGACCCACAGTTTCGCAGTTGATCCTGGGCGCGGAGCCGACCTCGTATGCGCGACCGTCGAACTCGGGGGTGCGGAGGGCAACCCGATTGGCCAGGGCCTGCCTGAATGTGTGGTCCTGCCGCTCGCTGCTCATCCGGCGCTGGGCCCGGTTTGTGATCTGCTGATCGGCGAAGCTTTCTCTGAAGCTGGTGGCCGCCAGGCGGCGCTCGACCGGCTGTTCGACTATCTCCTGATCCTCATCGTGCGTCACGTCGTTGAGAGCGGGATCATTTCGACCGGCGTGCTCGCCGGGCTCGCCGACCCACGCCTGGCCAAGGCGCTGACCGCGATGCACGAGGCGCCGAAGAAGCCTTGGAAGCTTGAGGATCTGGCCGACGTTGCGGGCATGTCACGCACGAGGTTCGCCGATCATTTTCGGACGCTGGTCGGCCTGACGCCCATTGAGTACCTGACGGTCTGGCGCATGACGATCGCGCGCCAGCTTCTCGGCAAGGGTAAACCGGTCAAGAGTGTCGCGGCGCAGGTCGGCTACGACAGCGCGGCCGCCTTCTCGCGCGTGTTCAGTCGGGTGACCGGGAGGCCGCCGCGCGAGTTCGATGCACTCCGGGATGGATCTCGCTAATCGAAGAACTCGGCACTAAGCGTCCGTACAATCAACGGCATGCTTAAGCGACGAAGCGGACCACGCCGCCTTCCACGCGCAGCGCCGCACCAGTCGTTGCAGAGGCCTGCTCCGAGCAGGCATAGACGATCATGTTGGCGACCTCGTCGGTCGTCGCGAAGCGCTGGATGAGCGTAGTGGGGCGCATCGCCTTCAGGAAGCCCTGCTCGGCTTCCTCCCGCGTGACTCCGTTCGCCTCGGCCTGCTTCGCCATGAAGTCGCCCAGGATTTCGGACCGGGTCGGCCCCGGCAGGACGGCGTTGACAGTGACGCCCGTGCCCGCTACCGCCTCGGCAAGCCCACGCGAGACCGCCAGCTGCGCGGTCTTTGTCATGCCGTAGTCGAGCATCTCCTTGGGGATGTTGACCGCGGATTCGCTACTGACGAACACGACACGGCCCCAGCCTTTCCTCACCATGCGCGGCAGGTAATGGCGCGCCATGCGCACGCCGCTCATCACGTTCAGCTGGAACAGCCCGAGCCAGTCCTCATCGGGGATTTTCGCGATGTCCTCGATGCCGTTGTAGTCGCGGATGTACGCCGTCCCCACGTTGTTAACGAGGACGTCGGCGTCGGGCGCCTGCGCGAAGACGGTCTCGGCGCCCGCCGCCGTCGACAGATCGGCGGCGATGCCGGAAATGTCGCTGTCCGGAAAGGCTTGTCGCATCTGTCGCACCGCTTCATCGACGCGGACGCGTCCACGGCCGTTGATGACGACCGAGGCGCCGGCACGCGCCAGTCCTTCCGCAGTGGCGCGGCCGATGCCCGCCGTTGAGCCCGTAACGATCGCCTTGCGGCCCTTGAGTTCGATATTCATGTGATTCATCTCCGATTGCATTTGGGCCGCTAGCCCTGGCGTCAGAACAGGCGTGTTACCCTGCCATCTGCGCGACTTCCGCCTCCGCAGCGACAGCGAGGCTTTCGACCCATAACTGGTGATAGCGGTAGAGCGCGCCGGGATGCTTGCACCCGAGCTCCTCAAGGAACCAGGGACCCTGCTGCGTCTCCTCGGTCAGCACATGACAGCCGTCGGCCGTGGGCGTAATCACCCAGCCGTGGTAGGCGCTAGAACCTGTCTCGTCACCATCGACGGTCGTCGCCCAGGAGAGCCTGCGGTCAGGCACGCTTTCCGTCACGACAAGGCTCATCGGAAAGCCGACCGTCACCCGGCTGTATCGCGTCCCGAGCGCCAGTTCTCGCCCGCCGCTTAGGATTTTGACCTGATCTTCGGCAGGAAAATAACGCGACCAGTTCTCGGCATCGACGAGCAGCTTCCAGACCACTTCGGGCGGAGCTTTCACGTCGATGTCATTGAGCGCGTAGATGGCCGAGATTTTCGGGTCGTGCCGCTCGGGCCAGATTACACGGTCATACATTGTTCACGACGCCTTCTTGAACAGATCCTGGAAGATGAGAGGCGCCCAGCTCTTGTCCCGCGCCTGCATGAGCGATCCTCCCTCCGCTAGTCTCCCCAGCCAGACCGGCGCGAATCCCAGTTGTTCGACCAGGGCGCGGACGGGGGTGGCTGCCGCGTCATCGTCGCTAGCGTAGCTCATATGTTTTCTCCTTGGGTTGTCACGCCCTGCGTGGCTGCGAACGATCAAATGGAGCGCCCGGCCGGGCGTAGTGCGTCAGAGTTGTGCTAGGCCGCCGTCGGCGGCGACTTCGCTGGCGGTCATGAAGCTGCTGTCCGACGACGCGAGAAAGGCAGCCACCGCCGCGATCTCCGCGGGATCGGCCATGCGCTGGAGCGGAGTCATCGCGCCGTAGGCGCTCTGGCCCTCCTCGCCCAGCGCTTCCTTCGCGAGTTCGGTCGCCGTCGCCCCGGGCGACAACACGTTGACCCGGATGCCGGTGCCCTTCAGGTCCTCCGCCCAGGTCCGCGCGAGATTGCGCACTGCCGCCTTGCTCGCGCTATAGGCAGTGAAGCCCGGGGCGCCCGTCGTGCCGGCGCTCGATCCGGTCAGGATGATCGAACCGGCCTGGCCCATGAGCGGCAACGCCTTCTGGACCGTGAAGATCGTACCCTTCACATTGGTGTCGAAGGTTTCGTCGATGTGCTTGGCGGTGATCTGGCCGAGCGGCAGCGGACCTCCCGCACCGGCATTGGCGAAGACGATGTCGAGGCTGCCGCGCTCGGCCTTCACCGCAGCGTAGAGCCGGTCGAGATCGGCCTCATCCGAGACCGAGCCCTTCACCGCGCGGGCATTGGGCCCAAGGTCGGCCAAAGCGGCGTCAAGCGCGTCCTGCCGGCGGCCGAAGATGAAGACGAAGGCGCCCTCGTCGATGAAGCGCTTTGCCGACGCGCGGCCGATGCCGGTCGCGCCACCCGTGATGACGGCGGTCTTTCCACTCAGTCTCGTCATGACGTGCATCCTTCGTTTCGCCGTCTGGTGTCTTTGGCCGTACGGGAAAGGCCCGCGAGAGCCTCAAGATGGGTTCGCCGAAGTCGGGCGGTGAGTGCGCAATCGCGCACATCGGTGGTGCGAAATCGATCCGGCTGGGCGACTGATGTCGGGCTTGGGGAGGCGCACCGCGCGGTGCCGGATTGCACCATGATCGACTGGGATGACGTTCGCTACTTTCTTGCCGTCGCGCACGCTTGCCGGCCACAGTGGCGAGCGATGGCCGGTAGGGCGGCGCTGGATCAAACTCACCGAGCGTGTCGTGTCGGTGGCGCAATCGGACAGTCCTGTCCTGCCGACATTCCGGAATGCGGCTTTTCGGATGATCGGCCGCGCCACACTGCAACGGTCATTTCTCGAGCGTGTCGCCGGTTTGAAGGAATGATGCGTTGGCCATAAACCTTTTGGCCGCCCATGCGTTGTTCCCTCTCCAAGCCGAGGAGACGATCATGCAGATGAAGTCGGAAATAGCGGGCGAAGCGGCCAAGCAACGCCATATCCAGCGTGGCATCGATGCCAAGGACAAATCGAATGGCAATGGCAAGCAGCAAGGCGCCATGCAGGCCGGTGCGCGCGAGTATCCCGAACCTCCCTTCCCCGAGCAACATCAACCCAAGCCTGGGCATGAATGGGCGATCGAGCCGGCGCCGCTGTATGATGCGCCATACTATCTCGGATCGAAAAAACTCGACGGAAAGGTAGCGCTCATCACCGGCGGCGATTCCGGCATTGGCCGTTCGGTGGCGGTTTTGTTCGCCCGCGAGGGCGCCGACATCGTGATCGTCTATCTCGCCGAAGACAAGGATGCCGAAGAGACCAAATCCGCAGTGGAAAAAGAGGGACGACGCTGCATTCTGGTCAAGGCCGACGTCAGCGATCGCGATCACTGCCGCCACTCGGTGGCCGAGACCGTGAAGGAATTTGGCCGTATCGACGTGCTGGTCAACAATGCAGCCTTCCAGATCCATTCCAGCGATTTCAGCGAACTGACCGAAGAGCATTTCGACACGACGCTGAAGACCAATCTTTATGGTTACTTCCACATGGCACAGGAGGCGATACCGCACATGAAGCCAGGTTCGGCGATCATCAACACCGGTTCGGTAACCGGCATCGACGGTTCAAAGCAATTGGTCGACTATTCAATGACCAAGGGGGGCATTCACGCCTTTACGCGGGCCCTTTCGGGCAATCTGATCGGCAAGGGGATAAGGGTAAACGCGGTTGCGCCAGGTCCGGTGTGGACACCGCTGAACCCATCGGACAAGGAGGCTGATGACGTTTCGAAATTCGGGATGGACACGCCGATGAAACGGCCCGCACAACCGGAAGAACTTGCGCCAGCCTATGTGTTCCTCGCCTCGCCGCAGTGCTCAAGTTACATCACCGGTGAGATTTTGCCGGTTGTCGGAGGCTACTGAGGGTGGCCGAAACGAAACGTATGACCAAGGAGTAGGATGGGTGGTTCGTCTGCTTTTTCAGGATGGCGCTTGCTTACGCAGCATACCGCATCTGCACGGAACCTGCAGGACCCGCCCGCATGTGCCGCAGGATGACGGCGAGGCGCTACGCAAGCAATCGGCGGCCTTGGGCATCGAGCTGCCGCACTGACAGCTGCCAGGCCGGCCGAAGTTCCGGCCAGCCCGGTTTCAGCCTTATTCAGCGGCCTGGAGGTTGATCTTGCTTTCCGCCATTTCGGTGAGCTTGCGATCGGTCGCCTGTTCTTCTCTGAGGTTCTTGGCCAGCACGTTAGCACAGTCAGTGCGGCCAAGCTGCTTGGCCCAGGCGATGAGTGTACCGTAGCGTGTCATCTCATAGTGCTCGACGGCCTGCGCCGATGCGATCAGCGCCGCATCGAGGACTTCCTTGTCATCTACGTCACCGCTCACATCGTCGGCCTCCTCGAGAATGCCGTCGATTGCCGGGCAGTTGACCGTCTTGGCCTTAACGCCATGCAACTCGAACACCTCTTCGACGCGCTCGATATGGCCCCTGGTCTGGCCGAGATGTTTTTCGAATCCAGCTTTCAGTTGCGGGTCGGTTGCCTTGTCTATCATCTTCGGCAGCGCTTTCTCGATCTGCTTTTCGGCGTAGTAGATGTCCCGCAGCGTGTGCACGAACAGATCGTCGAGTGTCTTGATGTCCTTCGAAAAGAAGCCCATGACCTTGCCTTTCATTGCGCTCAATGTGGATTTTAGCGGCGCGGTTTGCTCGCTGCCGCGACAGCCGAGACTGAGGCCCCCAGCTTGTCGGTCAACGTACCAATGCCGGAGGGGGTTCCTGACTTTTCGGGTGAAAGTGCCCACCTTTTCGAAAGCCCGCTATTTCTCCGATTGGAGCCTTTGTCTCGACGGCACGTTCTACCCAGAGCGCGAACCAGAACCGTGAAGGGTTGGCAGAATGTATTTCATTGCGTTGGCGACGGACTATGACGGCACTTTGGCTCATGACGGAATCGTCGCCAGGAAAACGCTCTCTGCCCTCAAGCGGTTCAAGAAAAGCGGCCGCAAGCTCGTTCTCGTCACCGGGCGCGAACTGCCCGATCTCAAGCGCGTCTTCTCAGAGGTCAGTCTCTTCGACAAGGTCGTCGCCGAGAATGGAGCGCTGATCTACACGCCGGCCAGCGAGGAAGAGCGGGTGATCGCCCCTTCGCCTGAGCCCAAATTCGTCGCCAGACTGAAGAAACAGGGCGTCAAGCCGTTGTCGGTCGGCCAGTCGATCATCGCGACCTGGGAACCCCATCAGGCCACGGTGCTCGAGGTCATCAAGAAGATGGGCCTCGAACTGGAAATCATTTTCAACAAGGGCGCGGTGATGATTCTGCCGAGCGGCATCAACAAAGCTACCGGGCTGGCTGCCGCCCTTCAGGATCTTCGTCTTTCACCGCACAATGTCATCGGCGTCGGCGACGCCGAAAACGACCACGCCTTCCTGCAGGCCTGCGGCTGCAGTGTCGCCGTCGATAATGCAATTCCAGCGGTCAAGGATACAGCCAACTTGGTCATGCGTGGCGCACGCGGCAAAGGCGTGGAGCAGCTGATCGACAATATGATCAAGCATGATCACGCGATCGTATCGAGGCGCCACGACGGTATCGTTCTCGGATCGGCCGGCGGCGACGAGATCTATTTGTCTCCGACCGACACGGTCCTCATCGCCGGCAGTTCGGGCATCGGCAAATCCACCTTGGCCACCGCGCTGACGGAGCGCTTCGTCGAGAGCAAGTTTCAGTTCTGCGTCTTCGATCCCGAGGGAGACTACGACGGCCTCGAGGGCGCCGTGCGGCTTGGTGACGGATCAAGCGCACCGACAAAGGCGCAGGTGCTGGATCTGATCGCCAAGGCCGACAGCAATATCGTCGTCAATGGACTGGCGCTGCGCGTCAATGAGCGACCTGATTTCTTTGCCGACCTGCTGCCCGGCCTCGGCAGTTTTCGCCGCCGCACCGCAAGGCCGCATTGGCTCGTCATCGATGAAGCGCATCATCTCCTGCCCAAGCGGCGCGACGATACGCGGGCTGTCCTGTCACTGGAATTGCCGGGCACAATCCTGATCACTGTTCACCCCGAGGCGATCTCGACCGACGCGTTGCGCCTGGTGACGGCTATCATTGCGCTCGGCCCCAAGGCGAAGGACGTGGTGAAGGTCTTCTGCCATGAGACAGGCATTGAGGCACCGAAGGCCATCCCAACTCCCAAGGGCGCACGCGTGCTGTTCTGGCGGCCGCAGGCAGGCAAGAAAGTCAAAACGGTCAAGGTGATCGAGCCGCGCCAGTCCCTCAAGCGGCACAGCCGCAAATACGCCGAAGGCCAGCTCGATGAAGCAGGCAGCTTCTATTTCCACGGCCCTGACAATGCGATGAACCTCAGAGCCCACAATCTGACGATCTTTGCCCAGATCGCTGAGGGCATCGACGACAAGACCTGGGAGTTTCATTTGCATGCCGGCGACTATTCCAAATGGTTCCGGCATCAGATCAGGGACAAGGACCTCGCACGCGAAACGGCCGAGGCGGAAGAGGACAAAACACTATCCGCTGAGGAGAGCCGCAAGCGCGTGCTGGATGCCGTTCGCCGCCGTTACACGGCGCCAGCCACAGCGCCGGAATGATACGCGAGAGCCAAGGGTAACTAAGCCAGCGCTATTGCACGCGGAAACTCTATTCAATCAGGCAGCGCCGCCATCGCGACAATTTCAACAACAATGTCGGCTTGCGCAAGCGCCGCAACCCCGATCACCTCCGAGGGCGGCGGGTTGTTATAGCTACAGTGCTTCGGGCAATGCTCGGCAAAGAACTCGTCCAGCACGTCCAGGCGAAAATTGGGAGAACTCAGAACGCCACCATCGGGAAACGGCCCCTTGATGAAGAAGGTGAGCCGGATGAGGTAGTCGAGCGCGCTACCGAGTTCTTCCAGATCTGATTTGATGTTCGTCAGAATGGCGCGCCACTGTGCCGCTGCATCGCCAGTGAAGCCGCCTCCCTTCTTTCCGGCTGGATCATAATCGTCGGCGGTTGCCGTGTTTCCGCAAAGGTAGACAAATCCATTTGCTCCGCTGACGACCGTGCCTTTTCCCCACGGCATCAACCTGCCGTTTTTGAATTTCTTATGGGTTACGAGTTCCACTTTCAGTCCAATGCCCCAAATCGTCAGTCTATCAAATCGTCGATCCTGATTGGCAGATCGCGGATGCGCTTCCCGGTGGCGTGATAGACCGCACTTGCCACGGCGGCAGCTGTTCCAACGTTGCCAAGTTCGCCCAACCCCTTGACACCGGCAGGATTGACCTCGTGATCGACTTCCGGGACGAGGATCACGTCGACCTGTTTGATGTCCGCGTTGACCGGCACCAGATAGTCCTGCAGGTCGCGGTTGACGTAGCGCGCGTGCCGCCGATCGATCTCCGTTGCCTCGTGCAAAGCCTGGCCGATCCCCCAGATCATACCGCCCATCAACTGGCTGCGCGCGGTGCGCGTGTTCATGATGCGCCCGGCAGCAAAGGCACCGACGATGCGCGGCACCCTGACCTCACGGGTGTAGCGATTGATGCGCACTTCCACGAACTCGGCGCCAAAGGCATATTTGACCGAATCCTTGTCTCCTTCCCCACCATGAAATTCCGGCTGTCCGGCATAGAGCTTGCTTAGTGCCTCCGGCGAAGAACCCTTGGGCGCAAATTCGGCATATTCCTCGATGGCGCCGACCCGCATGGCCTTGAAGACATCGGCCAGCTTTGCCGATTTGCCAGTCTCCGCAACGACTTTCCCATCCGCCATATCCAGTTTCGCATTGGCCGAACCGGCAAGGGGACCATCGTTGCCGGCCGCGGCCGCGAACAGCTTGTCGCGTACGGCATCGCAGGCCTTCATCACCGCCGAGCAGACGCTGGCTGTCGAAATCGAGCCGCCCGACACCGGGGCCGGCGGCAAGGCGCTGTCACCCATCTCGACGCTGATCTTGTCCATGCCGACTCCTAGCCTTTCGGCCGCCATCTGGCCGGCGATGGTGCGAACGCCGGTGCCGATTTCATGGGAGCCGCATTGGACTCGAACCTCGCCGTCGGCTGTCAACCTAACCCTGGCAGCGCAGGGTGCGACGGCGGTCGGATAGATCGCGGTCGCGCATCCCATGCCGACCAGCCAGTCGCCGTCACGCATCGAGCCGGCCTTGGGCTCGCGTTTCGCCCAGCCAAAGGCCTCCGCGGCCTGATCGTAGCACTTGATGAGCGAGCGGCTGGAAAATGGCTTGCCGCCGATCGGTTCCTTGTCCGGCTCATTGATGCGGCGAAACTCGACAGGGTCCATGCCAAGCGCAACGGCTATTTCATCCATGGCATTCTCAAGCGCATAGACGTAAGGCGTTTCTGGTGGTGACCGCATGTATCCAGGCGTGTTGCGATCGGCGTGGACCAACGAAACATGCGTCAGGACGGAGCCGTAGTTGTACATGCGCGCGGTGGCGGACGTGCCACCGACGACATAAGGGTCAGGGCGTGACGTCACCTCCCAGCCCTCATGTCCGAACGCCGTGATGCGGCCGTCCTTGCCGGCGCCTATGCGGATCCGATGCCGCGTCTCGGCGCGATAGGTCTGCGTACCGAAGGCCTGTATGCGGCTGACGACGCAGCGAACTGGACGACCAATTCGCCGCGCGGCGATGGCGACGATGGCCGTGCGGGCCGTCATCGGTCCCTTCGAGCCGAAGGCCCCGCCGATATAGGGACTGATGATTCGAACGTTGGCGGGGTCGAGCTTCAGCTGGCGTGCCAGTTCCACCTTCCAGCCGGTCACGTTCTGCGAGGGCTCGTGTATCGTCAGTTGATCGCCCTGCCATATCGCCGTGGTCGAAAACAGTTCGATCGGATTGTGGTGCTGGGTCGGCGTCGAATATTTTTCGTCGATCTTCACAGCCGCCTCCGCCCAGGCGGCGTCGAAGTCGCCGGCTTTTGCATCCTCCTTCAACATCGGGCTTTTGCCGGCAGCCGGCTCCACCTTCACGCCTTTTGACTCGAAGGTGGCGCTGGGTGGTTCGTCCTCATAGTCGGCGTGGATCAACGTGGCTGCTTCTTCCGCCGCCTCAAAGGTCTCGGCAACGACCAGAGCGACGATCTGGCCATCGTGGAAAATCGTCTTGTCGTGCAACGGCCCGATCGAACTTGCGCCGGTGTTGCCGAATTTCGGTTTGTCGGTGTTGTCCATGTCGCCATAGCTGACGATGTCCAACACACCAGGTACCGCCTTGGCGTCTTGCGTATGGAGTTTGGACACCCTGCCTCGAGCGATGCTGCTTGTGACAAGGGCGCCGTAGGCGACGTTGGCCGTGGCGATGTCGGCGGGATAACTGGCCTGTCCGGTAACCTTCAGCCGGGCATCGATACGGACAACGGGATCGCCCTGATTGTCTTTGGGAGTTGGCGCGGCTTGGTTCATAGGTCAGACCTTCATGTCACGGGTTTCGAGCAGCGCCCGCACCAGCGTGCGCTTGCCAAGCGGTATCTTGAACGCGTTGTGTTCGCGCGGCTTGGCATCGGCAAAGGCGACATCGGCGGCGGCTTGGGCCGCGGCCTCATCAAGCACCTTGCCCTTGAGCGTGTCTTCCGCCGCGCTCGCACGCCATGGTACGGTTGCTACACCGCCAAGAGCGATGCGCGCACTCCTGACCGTGTCGCCGTCCATGTCGAGCGCGACAGCCGCGGACGCCAGCGCAAACGCGTAGGATTCGCGATCGCGTATCTTCAAATAGCGCGACCTGCTGCTCCATGGCGCGAGCGGCACTTCGATCGCGGTGATGAGCTCGTCTACCGCGAGATCCGTTTCGATGTTCGGCGTCTCGCCCGGCCGCCGATGCAGCTTGGCAAAGGCAAGCGTGCGTCTTCCTTGCTGGCCTTCGATGTCGACGGTTGCGCCGAGCGCAATCAGGGCTTGCGCGAAATCGCCGTGGTATGCGGCAATGCAGGCATCGCTGGTGCCGAGAACCGCATGCTGGCGGTTGAACCCTTCCATCGCGGCGCAACCGGAACCTGGCTCACGTTTGTTGCATGGCCAGGAGGTTTCACGGAAATATTCGCAGCGCGTCCGCTGCAGCACATTGCCGCCGAGGCTCGCCATGTTGCGAAGCTGGCCGCTGGCGGCGAACTTCAGACTTTCGGCCAGGAGCGGACAACGACGCCTGACATCCCCGTTGTCGGCTGCTTCACTCATGCGAACCAACGCCCCGAAGCGAATGGCATCATCCTCTATCCTGATCTGCCGCAAGGCGGGTTCGACGAGAGTGTTGAGATCGATCAATCGCTCCGGTTGCGCGACACCGAGCTTCATGTAGTCGGCCAGATTGGTGCCACCGGCGATAAACTGCGTGTTGGCCGCAGTCGGCGGACTCTGCCCAGTATCGGCATGGGTCGCGATGTCGACCGCTGAGGAGACGCTGGTTGGGCGTTCATAGACGAAGGGGCGCATCCTAGGCCCTCCTGATCTCGTCGCGGGCCTGGACGATCGCCGCAACGATGTTCGGATAGGCAGCACAGCGGCACAGATTGCCACTCATATATTCGCGAATATCATCTTCCGACCCGGCATGGCCTTCGTTGATGCACCCGATGGCGGACATGATCTGGCCCGGTGTGCAATAGCCGCATTGAAAGGCATCGTGATCGACAAAAGCCTGCTGGACCGGATGCAGTTCCCCGTCCGTCGAAACCAAGCCTTCCACGGTTGTGATCTCGCGGCCCTGGTTCATGATGGCGAAACTCAGGCACGAGAGCACCCGCTTTCCATCGACAAGAACGGTGCACGCGCCGCATTGCCCGTGGTCGCAACCTTTCTTGGTGCCAGTCAGGCCAATATGATCGCGCAGAGCGTCAAGCAGGCTGGTGCGATTGTCGAGCGCGAGGTTGTAGGGCTGTTTGTTGATACGCATTGAAACCGCCGACAGGTCGCGCGGTCCGGCCGGTTTGGCGGACGTTGGCTGGTCAGCGCTCTTCGAGGAATTGACAAGCGGCATTGCCGCTACCGCCGAAACAGAGGCCGTCATGAACATGCGTCTGCTCAGGCCACTGGCAATTTTGGCTTCGGACATGGCTGGCTCCGGGCTGGCTGGGTCTCAAGCGGACCCAACCAACCGCAAAGATCAAAGTTCCCTCCTCACGCGCCTGTGATCAATTTTTTGTTGGCTGCATCGACGCATCCGGAACTTCACCTGCCGGGCGATGGTTGTCTTTCGAAAGCACGAGAGAAACGATCATGGGCGATGATCGGCATGACAAGAACAGTGACAATGGGCGTGTATTCTCGGCGGAGCGGGCGCGGCAGGGTGAGATCATCCTGCGAACACGCACACGTCGAATCATCTTCATAGCCGGGTTGGTCGGCATCGTGATCCCGGCGATCGTGATCAGGTTCGCAATCGGTTGAGTCGACTTCACCCGGCGCGAAGCCGTTATCGGTCGTCAGGAACCTTTTGCGAGCGGCTGTCGTTGACTCGCCACTGCCAAAACGGTCGACACCTTCCTGAGAGTTCTCCCGTGGACGCGAAAACCCAAACCAAAGAGCCTGCCGAAACCAGCGACACGCAGGGTACGTCGCGCAGGGCCAGATCAGACGCCTCGCCAAAACGCAGGGAAGATGCGGGCCGGGTTGACGCTACGAAGAGCAAAACGCGTGACAACGACGCCGAAGAACCAAAGCCCAGCCTGCTGCGCTTCCCACGACGGCACCCCTACATATCCATCGCGATCTTGCTCGTGCTGTTCCTGATTGCCTTGGGGCTGGTCTTGTGGTGGCTGAACGCCCGCCAGTATGAATCGACTGACGATGCATTCATCGATGCCCGCACGGTGACGATCGGTGCCGAGATTTCGGGCCGCATCACCGATGTCGCGGTCACCGACAACCAGCCGGTGAAAGCCGGTGACGTGCTCCTGCGTATCGACGACAGCGACTATCAGGCGAGCCTCGCGGAGGCGAATGCCGGCGTGGCTTCCGCCCAGGCCGGCATCGTCGATGTCGAAGCCCAGATCGAAGCACAAAACGCCAAGATCGATGCGGCACAAAAGCAGGTGGCGCAAGCCCAGGCCGCGCTCGATTTTGCCAAGGCTGAGGACCAGCGCAACCGCGAGCTGCTGGCCAAGGGAACCTCCACTCAACAGCAGGCCGAACAGGCCGCTTCGACGCTGCGTCAGGATCAGGCGGCCCTCGACAGCGCTGGAGCAAACGTGGCTGCCACGAAAAGCCAGGTCACTGTTTTGCAGGCGCAGGAAAAGAGCGCGCAAGCAAAACTCAATCAGGCCAAAGCCACTCAGGAGCAGGCGCGCACCACACTGTCGCGCACCACCATCACCGCGCCGGTTGCCGGACGGGCAACCAGCATCTCGGCGGCCATCGGGACGTATGCTCAGCCCGGCCAGGTGCTGATGATGTTTGTTCCCGACGAAGTCTGGGTGAAGGCCAATTTCAAGGAAACGCAACTCGACCTGATGCGGCCGGGACAGTCGGTTGACATCGAGATCGACGCCTATCCCGAAAAGGCCTTCCACGGTCGCGTCGACAGCATCCAGGCAGGCAGTGGCACGGCCTTCAGCCTGCTGCCGGCCGAGAACGCCACGGGCAATTTCGTCAAGGTGGTGCAGCGCGTGCCGATCAAGATCGTCTTCGACCAACCGCCGGGCGTGCTGCTCGGTCCGGGCCTGTCGGTTGTACCGACAGTCAAGGTGAGATGAGCGCCGTCGAAATGGCCGGTGGCGCGAGCGAAAGCCGGTCCGCCGCCGGTGGCCGCAACCCCTGGCTCATCGCGGTCATCGTCTCGATCGCCACCTTCATGCTGGTGCTCGACACCTCGATCGCCAACGTCGCCCTGCGCAACATCGCCGGCAGCCTGGCGGCGGGAATGGACGAAAGCACCTGGGTGATCACCACCTATCTGGTCGCCAATTCCGTGATCATCCCGGTCAGCGGCTGGCTGGCCAGCGTCATCGGCCGCAAGCGCTATTACATGTTTTGTGTGGCGACCTTCACCATAGCATCGCTGCTGTGCGGGTTGGCGCCCAACCTGGAGATGCTGATTGTCTTCAGGATCCTGCAAGGCCTTGGCGGCGGGGGCATGGCGCCCAGCGAACAGTCGATCCTCGCCGACACCTTTCCCCCGGAAAAACGTTCGCAGGCGTTCGCGCTGTATGGCATCGCCGTCATCGTCGCGCCGACCGTCGGGCCGACCATCGGTGGCTGGCTGACCGACAATTTTTCCTGGCACTGGATCTTCTTCATCAACGTGCCGTTTGGCATCATGTCGCTTGCCCTCGTGCAGTGGCTGCTGGTCGAGCCTGATGTGCTCGAACGCGAACGGCAGGAACGGTTGAAGGGCGGCCTCCGGATAGACTGGGTCGGGTTCATCCTGGTCGCCACGGCACTTGGCTGCCTGGAGATCTTCCTTGATGAAGGCCAGCGTAACGACTGGTTCGCATCAGGTTTTATCACTACCTTTGCCGCGATTTCGGCGATCTCATTTTTGCTGCTGATCCCATGGGAGTTCAGTCACCGCGATCCGATCGTCGACATCCGCCTGCTGTTCAGCCGTCAGTTCGGCACGTCGTTCCTGGTGATGATGGCGGTCGGCGCCGTGCTGTTCAGCACCACACAGTTGATGCCGCAGCTGCAGCAGACCGCTTTCGACTATACGGCGACCCTGTCGGGCCTCTCGATGATGCCGGGCGGCATCGCCATGCTGATGCTGATGCCGATTTCGGGATTTGCCGCCGGCGTCGTGCAGCCCAAATATCTGATCATGATGGGCATGTCCGTTGTGGTGGTCGCGCTGTGGCATATGACGTCGCTCACCCCGGACGCTAGCTTCCGCTTCTTTGCCTTTGCGCGCATCTTCCTGATGATTGGCCTGCCGTTCCTGTTCATCCCCATTTCGACGGCCGCTTACGTCGGCCTTGTTCCGCAGCAGACCAATCAGGCGTCGGCGCTGATCAATGTTGCCCGCAACATCGGCGGCAGCATTGGCGTGTCGCTATCCAACACGGTGATCGCTCAGAACGCGCAGCTCCACCAGGCAAACCTTGTCAGTCATACGGCACAATCGTCTCCTTAATACCAACAGGTGCTGCGTCAGGTGACCGAGCATTTCGTTGCCCAGGGATCGACTATGCTCCAGGCCAAGCAACAGGCCGTCGGCTGGATTGGGCAGTTGATCGCGCGCCAGGCTTCGCTGCTCGCCTATGTCGACGTCTTTCGCTACTGCGCAATCGTGACGGCGTTGTTTGTCCCCCTCGCCTTGCTGCTGCGGTCTCCAAAGCCTGACAAGCGCTAGCTGAAATATCGTCGGCGCCGGAACTCTCTAGCCGGCTTTTTCGTTCAGGCCCTATCCAACAAAGGGAGAAACAATCATGCCACGCGGTGACAAATCGAAATACACCGACAAACAGGAACGCAAGGCCGATCACATCGCAGAAGGCTACGAGAAGCGCGGGGTTTCCGACAAGGAAGCCGAACGGCGCGCATGGGCGACGGTCAACAAGGATGATGGCGGCGGCAAGAAGGAAGGCGGCTCCGGACGAGGTGAGCACACAGGCAATCCGGCGGCACACAAGGGCGGTAGAATCGGCGGCAAGGCATCGGCGTCACGCTCAGCTGCAAGCCGATCGGAATCGGCCAAGAAGGCCGCAGCCACCCGGAAACGGAACGCCGAACACCGCGCCCATTGACTGGTTGCTCGGAGCATCAGCATGAAATCACAACTCGTCAACGAGGTCAGCGGACAAAGGACATTCGTCGTGGTGCTGGACCTTGGCGAAGAAGCATTCGCTGGCCTTACCGGCTTCGCGGTCGACCATAAGATCGGCAGCGCTTCCTTGACCGCCATCGGTGCGTTCGAACGAGCGACCGTCGGCTGGTTTGACCTGAAAGCGAAGACCTACCGCAAGATCCCGATCGACGAACAATGCGAAGTGCTGAGCGCGATCGGCGATATCGCGCTGGGCGACGATGGCAAGCCCAGCGTGCATGTCCATGCGGTGCTCGGATTGAGCGACGGAACCACAAGAGGTGGGCACCTTCTTGAAGGCATCGTTCGGCCAACGCTGGAAGTCACGCTGGTGGAAGCCCCAGGCCATCTACGCCGCAGCAAGCGTCCGGAACTCGGGGTTGCGCTGATCAACCTGGACGCTTGAGCTTCAAGGAGCGGTCGGCAGGGCGGGTTCACGTCCAGTTCGAGAGAACCGTCTCCATCTCGACTGTCTCGACCTGCTGCGCAAACCGCTGATGATAGACGGTCAGCAGCGCGTCGTGGGTTGCGTCGGAAGAGCTGCACAGGGCGTCCGTGACCAGAACCACGCGATAGCCGAAATCGATGCCCCCGAGCACGGTTGCCAGAACGCATACATCTGTTTCGCCACCCGTGATGACCAGTGTATCGATATCGCGTGCCATCAGAAGAGCTCTGAGGCTCCCTTCGAACCAGGGCGAGTAGATGTGCTTGTCGATGATTGCGGCTGGCGGGCAATAACCGGCCAATGACGGCAACAGTTCGGCCATTTCGGGTCCGATCGTCTCGATCGTCATCGAAGCCCAACGCTCGTAGTAGCGCTTCCACGTGCCGACGCCCTGCCCCGCCTTTCGGGCGGGCAGGAACCGCGTAAAGACCGTCTGCGGTGCGCGTCTTTCGACCAGTCTTTCGATTTGTGGGAGGACACGGGTGATCCAGGGTGTTGCCCATTGAGACGGCTCGGCAAACAGCCTCTGCATATCCACGCAGACATGCATGCATCGATCGCCAAGGGGACCATAGGCCAAGCCTGGCATCGACATCAGCGCGTCTCCAACCGGCAGTATGTGTCCACGACAGCTTCCTAGCAAAGACACGCAACGCCACGTGCCGGGACTGGTTCCTGAGATGGCACCAGGAACCGACGCAAATGCGTGGCGTTTCCGCTGAGACGAATGGAGCTACTCGCATGAAACCACGCGACGGGGGCCGTAAATCAGCCGGGACACCAACATGGAACTGAGCGGAGGATGTCTCTGCGGCACGGTCCGCTTTCGCGTTGGAGGCGAACCGAGAGTGCATTACTGCCATTGCGACATGTGCCGGCGAGCGACTGGCAGCGCCTTCGCGGTTCTGGCCTGGGTGCCTTCTCAAAGCGTCGCCTGGATCAATGCGACGCCAACCTATCGCAGGTCCTCGCCGATCGCCCAGAGGGGGTTCTGCTCCTCTTGCGGATCGCCGCTCAGCCTTTCCTATGACGCATCGCCCGGCGAGATCGCGCTGCATGTTGGAACGTTCGACGATCCGGCCCACCTGGAGCCGCGCTACAACTATGGGTCGGGGCAGCGACTTGGCTGGGTTTGCTGTGGAATAGAGCTGCCGCACCACGATACCGAGGAGCGATGGTGAAACCATTGCCTGAAGAGGAAGCCAGATGAGCATCTTTTACCGCGCGGCCACGATCGCGGAAGAGGTCCATGCGTCGCAACGCGACAAGACCGGGCAGCCTTACATCGAGCATTGCCGACGTGTCGTTGATGCTGTCGAAACGATGGATCAGAAGGTCGTTGCCTACCTTCATGACGTGCTGGAAAAAGGCGATGGCTGGGACGCGGACCAAGCTCGAGGAAGCGGGCTTCGGTCCGACGGTCGCTTCTGCTGTCGACGCCATGTCGCGCAGGGATGGTGAGGATTATTTCGCCTTCGTGCGACGAGCCGCATCGAACCCGCTGGCGCTGCCGGTGAAGCGTGCGGATCTGGAAGACAATGTCTGGCAGGCGCGACAAGTTGGGGCATCGACTGTCAAATACGAAGAGGCACTACGCATTCTTGATGAGGAGTTTCCGCGGCGCTAGCATACCCGAGGCCTCAGCCCGGCCCGGTGTGCGCACGAGCGATCTACTCCAAGACGTGGGGCGTATGCCGCTTGTCTTCCGACGGCTCGACCTCAATGCGCGCCTTTTCAGGATCGAACGCGCCGTGGCCCGCGATTGCCCTCGCCGCAGTGTCGGGAGTTTCATATGCCCACATGAAATCGTCGGCCGAGCTTCCTACGGCATGGACGCGCCAGTAGCTGGCGGTGCCTTTCATCGGGCTTTCGCTCGTGGTGTCGGTCTTTTCGAAAAGGTCGAAATAGATATCTTCGAAAGGGATGTAGAAGACAGGCTCACATCCCTCTTCCCGCAGCACCTTGGCTCGGTCCGTGGCTGCGACTATGGCGTCTGAAAATCGTACCGTCACCGTGCCGGCAAAGGGCTCTATGGCCAGTCGGCCCGGATGGCGTGTCGTTGCGACTGAAGCTTGCATATTGGTTCTCCTTGCCAATAGGCGTTATGAGATCGAAGGTCATTTGCTCGCAGGCACGGTAGCTGGCTGATCACCGCCAGTCGTGGACTGTGGCCTGGCATCCTGATCCACCTGCGGGTTCTTGTTGACCGCGTCGGTGTTGGCTTTCATCGGCTCGGTGTTGTTGTCGCAGGCAGCAAGCGTGAGACCAGCGACCAAGATCAGCAATGACAAGGTTTTCATTGTCGAGGCCTCCTCTGGTTGATATTGACCAACGAAGCTTAGGCGTATTGGTTGCCTGGCTTGGTCTTCAACCGCTGGTGCTTTTCGAGCCAACTCCAACCATCGGATCGGCCACTTCGCGCTCGGCCTCCGGGCCTTCCGCCTCTATTTCCTGCACGGCCTGGTCCCAGTGTTCCTCCTCTCGTCCGGCCGGACGGCCCTCGCGCTCCCAGATTTCATAGGCTCGCCGTTTTATGCGCTCTTCCCTGCTGTCCATGACTCGATCCTCCGATCCATAAGTCTCAATTCCAGATGATATTTTTTGTTCCCTTCGGCCGCTGCCGAAGCCGCGATCTTGGGCAAGGCGCTTGTGGATTGCGCGAAGAACGCGCTTGGTAATTTCCGTACCGACATTTCTTCGTGACACACCGACGCCGGCGGATTTATGAATCTGGCCATCGATCGGGGCCCCGGCATGTTCCTCTCCGATCCCATTGCCTGGGCAATGCTTGGGCTGTTGCCCGAAAACAAGGTGACGCCCATGCGGGAATTGCCGAAAGACATTGATGCCGATGTGGTGATCGAAATCGGCAAGCTGCTGGACGACAGCCCGCTTTTCGTCCCGGTGCGGGTTCATGAGCTTGCGATCCGGGTGCGGCAGAGGGTGAAGACCGGTCTGCCGGATCTTTCGATCGAAGAACTGATCGTGGAGATGGCCGCCGTACGCCAACTAGCCATGGCCTTTGATCTGCCAGGATCGGAGAACGTCGTGCGCATCCCGTTGCGCCGCCCGCGCCGCTAGTACTGCGGATTTCAATTTGCTACCGCCGTTGCGAGAGCGCCCCGACACGGCTCGGGAACCTAACGCGCGCCCCAGAATTGGATTGCACGACAATCGACCTTCCAATTCGGTTCCGTCCAATGCCTCTAAATCCAGACTGGCAAGATATCGCGGCGCGGTTGGTTTTGACTGTGCTTGCCGCTGCGATGATAGGACTTGATCGCGAAGCGCGCGGTCATTCGGCAGAACGACTATCCTCGTCGGACTGGCCGCCGCCCTCACGATGGTCCAGGCAAATATTTTGCTGGGAGTTGGCGGCAAGAGCCCCGACTCCTTTGCCTCGATGGATGTGTTGCGCTTTCGGCTTGGCGTGCTGACCGGCGTCGGCTTCATCGGCGGCGGCGCCATCCTTCGTCGTGGCAACCTTGTCAGTGGGGTCACCACGGCCGCGACTTTGTGGGTAATGACGGCGATCGGCTTGGCATTCGGTGGTGGTCAATACGGATTAGGCGCAGCCAGAACGCTGCTGACCTTGTTGACGGTTCTCGTTTTGAAATGGATCGACGTGCGTATTCCACGCGACCATCGTGCTGAACTGGATGTCGCATGCAAGGATGGAAAGGCGGACGATCTACCCGAAATCGTCAAGCCGCTCGGCTACCGGGCGCGGTTGGTCGGGCTTGAACGTGGCCCGGATCGCGACGACGCGGTGTTTTCCTGAAATTGGCTGGACCCGGCCGGACCGTAGCGGCCCGCAACGGATTTGCTTGCATTGATCGATCAGCACGCCGAAATCAGAAAGTTCCAGTTGGTCCGCGAGCCTATGCACTGATGGACTGCGTTATGCGCTGGTGAAGACGTGGTCGTTCAACGCACCGCTGCGCGAAGCGCTGATATGAAAAGCACCAGCAACGCCAAGGCATTGAGGCCGGCGGCGATGGCGTGCGAATATTCCCACTGGCGCCGCAGCAGCTCCCAGTTTTCGGGCAGAACGGTCCAGTTCCGGGTTGCCTGGTTGATCGGATAGGTCAGCGTCCAGAAGGCAAGTTGGGTGGCACCGATGCTGATGAAGGCAAGGACAACAAGGCCGAAAGCCCCACCTGACCGGTAAAGCAAGACTGCCAGGGCGGCTGTGGAGAGCAATGCCCCGAGCACGACGATGCCGAACAGGCTCCAGCCATCATAGGCGCGTTGCGCGGCCAGATAGCTCGTCCCGTCGAGCTTCATCTTGTTGAACATCGAGAAGAAGTGCGCTGCGGCCGGGACAAAGGCCAATGCGACGAAGATGAAGCTGATCACCCTCAGACCATAAATTGCCATATCCAGTCTCCTCTCCAACCAGAGAGCTAGGGCAATCGACGAGGTTAACCAGCCGCAGGCCTCTTGGACGGCGCCGTCCCGATCCATTGATCCCGGCGCGGTGCCGTTCACACCTTGCCCACCCCCCGGGCACCGGGTGATCGGCATCCCGGACGCCAAAGATTGATCACCCGCTATCATTATGTTAGCATCACCTAATGAAAAGTCCGACGTATACTGTCTATTCGCCTCCGGTGAGCGGGCTCCCCTTCCTGGCTGTCGCCATAGTCGATGGCAGCACGGTGGCGATTCCATTCGACACTCGAGCGCAAGCAGTGGAACACAACCGCACTTCTTCCGAGCGTCTGGAGTTGACGCAGCCTTTGAGCCGCCGGCAATAGGGTAGAACCCCGCCGCCCCATTCACGGCCGCGGCGCGGCGCCCCTAGGGATCGCGGGACTTGCTGAGGCGTTGGAACCCCTGCAGCTCCTGCCTTGCCAGTTGTGGCGCTACCCGGCCATAGCGCATACAGCCATTTGAGTTGCAGTGGTGGCGGCGACAGATGTGCTGTCGATCATCTGGATGTCGCCGTCATGCGCGGCCGTAACGGCGTCCATCAGCCGGTCCCACAGATCTGCTTTTCGTCATCGCACGAAGCGGTTGTAGCACGGCACGCCTCTCGGCCCGTTGGGCAAGAGCGGCTCGATCACATGCCACTCGAAGTCAGTCAGATCGTATCGGCGCATGGGCAGTCTGAATCACAAACTGGCGGAACATGAAAGCTCCATACTTGCGCGAGCACGGTCGACGCGGACATTATGCCAGTCGCTGCATACGGACCTGTGAAGAGGTAGCAAGATGCAATACGCGACGGGGCAGAAGATGAAAGTTGGCGACGAGGTAGTCGCCGATGGCATGAGAGGCTTGATTGTCTGCGATTTTGATACCCGCGAGTTTGCAGTAGGCTATGACACTTGGGACATGCCTACGACCGAAATGCTCGGCGGCGGCACTCTGTCATCCGGCGTCATGATCGAAACCGCCGCAGCGGGCATGATCCACTATGTGGAAGGAAGCGGCGTGATCGACCACATCTCATCCCAAAGCCGGTAGCCGGCAAACCGCAGCCCTCCTAGCTCGCCTGCCCGGGTTTATGAGTTCATGGCCTAGCAGATTGGACGTGCTGAAATAGCTGGACTACCACCTATTGGTACGGTGCAATCGCCCCGTTGGTCTCTTATTCTTTCTTGTCCGGTTCCTCGAAATGGATCGTGGCTCGTTCGCGACACAGCGGTTCGCGCTGCGAGCCGATTGTAGCGATCATGGTTGCGCCCCGCGTTGACTGTTGTGTGGCTCCGCCGATCGCGATGCAAGGATCGCGCGAAAAGGAGTTCGCATGTCAAACCCCGTTTTTGGCTTTGTTACTCAGACGCTGTACGCGCGGGTTAGCGAACTCAAGGGTAACCTGACAGCTTGCGGTGTGTCGCCGGGACTGGCCTGCGCATTGCATTGCCCCGGGGCTAGGTAGCGCGACAATGTATTCGGTTGTCCTCGCTGACGATCATCCTTTGCTGCTTCGCGGATTGCAGGGTGTGCTGAAAGCCGCGCCGGATTTCAATGTGCTGGCAGCAACGGCGAGCGGGGTGCAAGCGTTATCGCTCATTAGCGATCTCCGACCCGATCTGGCCGTGCTTGATGTCTCCATGCCGAATGTTGGCGGGCTGGCGATTCAGCGAACCGTTCTTCAGGAGCGGTTACCGGTGAAGGTAATTTTCCTCACCGCATCTCTAACAGGCCGCCAGATCGCGGACGCAATTTCAATGGGGGTATGGGGCATCCTCTTAAAGGAATATGCCACCGAAGTACTCTTGGACTGCATGCGGCAGGTCGCAAGCGGAGAGAAGTGGCTGCCCCCGGAGCTAGTAGCCAGGGCAACGAGCGCCGGGCCATGCCCATAATCCTCTGCGGTCCGCGGATCTCTTCATGAGACTTTCGTACGCCTGACGGCGCCCGAACACTTCAGCATCTCGGTCATTCAGGCTGATTCTCAATGATGGAACGGCGGCATTCACTTTTGCCGTTTTTTTGTCGGACGCCAGGGTTCAGACATTCATACGGCCGCTAGTGCTGGATGGTTGTCTGTGGCGTTCGGTCTCACCGTGGCTGGGCTCTGCTTCTCCTGGCTAGCAGAACCGAGGATCATCTTGTTGACTTTACGCTGACGACAATCGCTGCTTATTGTTCATTTTTCACGACCTGCACTGCTGGCATTCGGGCGTGTGGAGCGGGATGGCGTGATCGCCCTTCTTGAGCATGGTGACACCTTGCCGACAACGAAGGTGGCGCCCTCATGGCCGAGGATCGCCGGAAACAGGCCTTCGAGATCGGCGACCGACATCGTGAATTCGCCGGTGTGGCAGATGCCGATCGCCTTGATCTCCACCAGCACCTCGCCTCGCGCGGACCGTCGAGATCGACCTCCATGATCTCCACCGGCTTTCCGGCAGCGACACTGGCGCGGGTTTTCATCTTTCTCTCCCAATGAGTGTTCTGCCGAGCCGAAACGCAGGCGCCTTCTGATCAATATGCGGCGACCTTGGTGGCCCGGCGGGGAACCCCCAACATGGCGGTAAAGCCCTTGATGCGTTCGATACGAGTGCCTGGAAGATTGAGCTTCACCAGCGCGCCGGCACTCATGCCGAGCGGGACGAGATATTCTTGAAGCAGGAATGCTCCAGGATGAACTGGACTGCGGATGTCATGCGGCCCTATCTCCCAATTTGCGACGCAAAACCTACTCCACCGTCACCGATTTCGCCAGATTGCGCGGCTGGTCGACGTCGGTGCCCATGAACACGGCGGTGAAGTAGGCCAGCATCTGGATCGGCAGCGCGTAGATGATCGGCGATATGATTTCCGGCACGTCGGGCAGCACGATCGTCTCCATCGTCTTGACGCTGGTCAGCGCCGCACCCTTGCTGTCGGTGATCAGGATGATCTTGCCGCCACGCGCCGCCACTTCCTGCATGTTCGACACGGTCTTTTCGAAAATACGGTCGTGCGGCGCGATGACGATGACGGGCATGTTCTCGTCGATCAGTGCGATCGGGCCATGCTTCAGCTCGCCCGCGGCATAGCCCTCGGCATGGATGTAGGAGATTTCCTTGAGCTTCAACGCGCCTTCCATGGCCAGCGGGAAATTGGTGTCGCGGCCGAGATAGAGCACGTCCTTGTAGCGCGAGAGTTCGCGCGCGATCCGTTCGATCTGCTCTTCGAGCTTGAGCACCTGGTTGGCATAGCGCGGCGCTTCCGAAAGCGCGCGCACCAAGGCCTTCTCTTGTTCTTTCGAGATCGTACCCCGCGCCACGCCAGCCCGCACGGCTAGCGAAGCCAGGACGGACAGCTGGCAGGTGAACGCCTTGGTCGAGGCAACGCCGATCTCCGGTCCGGCCAGCGTCGGCAGCACGACGTCGGATTCGCGCGCCATGGTCGATTCGCGCACGTTGACGATCGCGCCGATCTTCATTCCCGCCTTGCGGCAGTAGCGCAGCGAGGCCAGCGTGTCGGCGGTCTCGCCCGATTGCGAGATGAAGAAGGCCGCATCATTCTTCGACAACGGCATTTCACGGTAGCGGAATTCGGAGGCGACATCGATGTCGACCGGCAGCCGCGCGTAGCGCTCGAACCAGTATTTGCCGATCAGGCCTGCGAGATACGCCGTACCGCAGGCAGAAATCGCCAGCCGGTTGATCTCTGCGAAATCGAAAGGCAGGTCGAGCGGCTTGGAGACGCCGCCGACAAAATCCAGATAATTCGCCAGCGTGTGCGAGATCACCTCGGGCTGCTCATGGATTTCCTTTTCCATGAAATGGCGCCGGTTGCCCTTGTCGACCATGAAGCTGGTCGACAGCGACTGCTGGCGCTTGCGGTCGACCTTTTTGCCGTCGATATCGAAGATCTCAACACCGTTGCGGCGCACCACCGCCCAGTCGCCATCTTCGAGATAGGTGATCGAATTGGTGAACGGGGCGAGCGCGATGGCGTCGGAGCCCAGGAACATCTCGCCATCGCCATGGCCGACGGCCAAAGGCGGGCCATTGCGGGCACCGACGATCAGGTCCTCGTCGCCCTTGAACATGATGGCCAGCGCAAAGGCGCCTTCCAGCCGCTTCAGCGCCTGGTGCGCGGCCTCGACCGGCTTCAGCCCCTTGGCCAGTTCGCGCGCCACCAGATGGGCGACGACTTCTGTGTCGGTCTGCGACGAGAAAGAATAGCCGTCGCGGATCAGCTCGTCGCGCAGTCCGGCGAAATTCTCGATGATGCCGTTGTGGACGATGGCGACGCCGTCGGAAAAATGCGGATGCGCATTGGTCTCGTTGGGCACGCCATGCGTCGCCCAGCGTGTGTGGCCGATGCCGATCGTGCCGGCGAGTGGATCGTCCTTGAGCCGGCGCTCGAGATTGATCAGCTTGCCTTCGGCGCGGCGGCGGGCAAGCTGGCCATGCTCGATGGTGGCGACGCCGGCCGAGTCATACCCGCGATATTCCAGCCGCTTCAGCGCGTCGACGATGAGCGGCGCAACCTGCGAATGGCCGACGATTCCAACAATACCGCACATGGCCTCGTCCCCAATAGCCAGCATTATCCGGGCTTATTGCCGAAAACCACATTACCCATCCTTGATTGCGGGCTGATCGTTCGTTTGGAGGAGCCTGCCGATTTAATCGGAACTGAAATGTCGTGCTTGAAATCCGAAGAGGCCGAGAGGGCGCAGCTCCAGGCAGCAGGCCTGCGCAATCGCTGAGGCAGCCCGCCCCGGCGAAGAGTGTTCGTTTGAATGATGCGCGGCCGCCAGCCGAGGCGCAGTTTGACCCAGCCGGCAACCACGACACATCCCCAACAGCCGGTTAGGCCCGGCCGCCTGATGCCCCAACCCAGAGCTGTCGGGCCGCTTGATCTGTCTGGGGACGCGAAAGTTATGGGGACAGAGCTGGCTTTGGGAATCTGGACACCGGCAACGTGGTTGCCGCGAATCAAGAGAGACCATGACGAAGCGCACGCGACGCGACCACACACCGGCTTTCAAGGCCAAGGTGGCTCTGACTGCCATCAAGGGCGAAAAGACGCTGGCCGAGTTCGCTAAGTTTTTCAATGTTCACCCGAACCAAATCACAGCCTGGAAGGCGCAACTGCTTGATGGCCCCGCCGGCGTCTTCGGCTCGAGCGTTGCGAGCGCCGAGGCGCCATCGGTGGATTTGAAGGCCCTTCACGCCAAGATCGGAGAGCTGGCACTGGAGAATTGTTTTTTGGAATGCGCGCTCATCAAGGCCGGCATGCTGAGCGTAAAGCGATGATCGACCGCAACCACGACCTTCCCACACTAGACGCGGCCGGTGTCAGCCAAGGACCTCGCGCTGATGCGCCCCATCGATGAACTGGAGCTAGATACCCGTTCGCGGGTGCGCGACATTTCCCAACCGCGAGGGCGTCGCTAATGAAGCGCATGGGCGCCGAGGCGATCTATCGCCGACCGAACACCTCGAAACCCGCGCCAGGCAACAAAATCTTTCCCTATCTCCCCCGCTCTGAAGGTCGATCGTCCGAACCAGATCTAGCGATGGACATCACCTATATCTCGCTGGCGCGCGACTTTGTCCGTCTGGCCGCCGTCGTCCACTGGTTCAGCCAGCGCGTGCTCAGCTATCGCGTGTCGATTACGATGGAAGCGGACTTCTGTCTCGAAGCGCTGGACAACGCCCTGACAAAATGTAGCGCGCCCGGCATTTGCGACACCGATCAGGGCAGCCACCAGCGAGCTCTTCGCCGATGTCCTGATCCCAACGAAATAGCGATCAGCATGGATGGCAGGGGCGCATGGCGCGACAATGTCTTCGTCGAGCGCATCTGGAAATCGGACAAGTGTGAAGAAGTCTATCTGAATGCCGAGGACCGCGTCGCTATCGCGCGCCTTCTCGTGGCCGATACCTGGATTTTTATAGTCGACCGCGCCCCCATTTCAGCCTTGACCGGCGCATGCCGGACACGAGGCGGACTTTGGTCCGATGACATCATGGCGGCGGCATGAATTTCCGCCGCTGGGTGTGGATGCGACTACGGTCGGTCTATCGCCCTCCCGGCGTCACACACGACACCAGCGCAATCGAATGATCGAAATCCGGCGGAACGCCACTTATCATTCGCGGGAAACTGTTCAGACAACCGGAGCCAGCGCTGCCGCCCGCATCATGGAGGGGCAAGGATGCGGAGAGCGAAGGCCGTCCGCGTCAATCCGAGGATTGCGTTCTGAAATCCAGAGCCTCCAGTCGCGACTGGAGCTTACATCAAGGCAAATAGCGAGTCCTCGAATGAGATCGCTAGATTCAGGCTCCAATGGAGCGACGCGGTGAAAGGCAGGTTGCCGAAGGTTGGCTGCCCTCACCAGGGAGGCCGAGACCGATAAGCTGAACCACCAATTTTTCACAGCTTTCGCTGCACCGGGCATCCGATCAGATCCAACTGGATGTCCGCCGGCAGGAATGCGAAGACCTGTGGGCCGAAATCGCATTGGCACATGCCCGAATCCGCGAACTGCTCTCCTAGGAGAGGCTGCTTAAGGCCACCTACGTCCTGCCGCAGGAGAGCGTTGAGACCAAGATTCCCGTGACGGCGGAGCGGGCGGCGCGTGCCATACTACGCGTTGGGCGGAGGACGTTCACCGCGTCTTAAGGGCAAGAGCTGCTCATAATTGCGGCTCGCTTCCAACAGTTCGCCGCCTCATTGGCGGAAAGCCCGCGACATCTGATCGGTAAGAGGCTTCAGGAGATAAGACCAGACCGAGCGTTCGTCGGTCCTGATGTGAACCTCGGCCGGCATACCCGGTTTCAGCACCTTGGCATCGGTCAGGCAGGCCGCCTTGTTCTCGACGTCGACGCGTGCCGAGAAATACGAGAGCTGGTGTTGTTGATCCTTGATCAGGTCCGCCGAAATGCGCTTGACCGATCCTTGGCAAGCCGGCGTCGTGCCGGCATCGAAAGCCGGGAACCGGATCGACACCCGTTGACCGGGACGAATGTCATCTATGCGCGATGGGGGGATCAACGCATCGACGACGAGGTTGTCGGCGTCGGGGACAATCATCATGAGCACTTCCCCAGGAGCGATCACGCCGCCAATTGTGTGGATGGAGGATTCCTGTATCGTGCCCGATTGCGGAGCGCGGATGCTCGTTTTCGTCAACTCGTCTTGCGCCACAACCTGGCGCTCGTTGAGTTCGGTCTGCTTGGCTTCCGTTTCACGAAGTTCGCTGGTGACCTCACTGCGCCTTTGTTCATCGAGCTGAAGGACCTGCAGTTCGGTCTCGCTGATTCGGCCTTGCGCCTCAGCAACCGCCGCCGCGAGTCGTCCTGACTCTCCGTGCGCCCGGGTGGCATCCAATCTGACGTTGCTCAGTCTCTCCTTGGGCACCAATTTTTTTGAGAAGAGCGCTTGGATATCGGCAAGATCCCCGTCCAGCAGGACCACGGACTGGTCTTCGGCGGTCTGTTGCGCCTTGAGGCCATCGATCTGACGTTCGAGTTGCTTCGAGCGGCTTTGCAATTGCGCCTTCTGTCCCGTCAACGCAGCTGCACGGCTTTCGAACAGGGCGCGCTCGCCGCTGACGAGCGCTGCGAGTTGCGGATCGCCCATGCGCATCCGAAGGCCGGACGGAAGCTGCATTTCCGGCAGACCTTGTCGCTCTGCCTCCAGCCGGACAAGACGAACGGTCGTGCGATCGAGATCCTCACTGATTATCTGCAAGTTGGCCCGTGTCAGCGTGTCGTCCAGCCTGGCCACCACATCGCCAGCCCGCACATGGTCCCCGTCTTGTGCGAAGATGCCTCCGATCGTGCCGCCCGTCAGATGCTGGACTTTTTTTGTGTTGCTTTCGACCACCACGGTGGCAGGCGCAATCACCGCGCCGGCGATCTTGGTCAAACCCAGCCAAAGCCCTCCGCCGGCAATCAACAGAGCCGTGATCACCAAGCCAAGAATGAGATTGGCTCGGATATCGTCCCGCGCATCGACTGCATTCGCCCCGGACCTCCGGTTTCCATCGCCAATCGGAGCGCATGTCGACAGGGTAATATCAGACAAAGGATAGTACCTCACGCATGACCGCTTATTCCTTTCTGCATCGGGACGGCCGATGCAGACCGGGCTGCGGTGGAGGGGAATGGCCGGATAACGTTCGCCAAGACTTCCTCGCGCGAGCCGAACGAATGAAGCGTCCCATTCGCCATGACAAGTACGCTATCGATATTGGTGAGGGCAGAAGGACGGTGGGCAACAACGATGACAATGCCACCACGCCGGCGCACCGCCAGGATCGCCCCGGCCAGCGCGGCGTCGCCGTCGACGTCCAGATTTGAATTGGGCTCGTCGAGGACGACAAGGAATGGATCGCCATAAAGGGCCCTGGCGAGCCCGACGAGTTGCCTCTGTCCGGACGACAGGGCTGCGCCTCCCTCGCCTACGCGTGTTTGAAAACCATCCGGCAAACGCATGATCATCTTGTCGACGCCAGCGGCCCTGGCGGCTGCGAGCACACCCTTGGCGTCGCCCGCGCCGCCAAATCGCGAAATGTTGTCGGCAACGGTTCCGTCAAACAATTCAACGTCCTGTGGGAGGTAGCCGACATAGGCGCCAAGCTGTTCATGGCCCCATTGATCAAGCGAAGCTTCGTCCAATCGTACCATTCCGCGCAGTGGCTGCCACACTCCCACCAACGCGCGCACAAGTGTGGTTTTGCCGGAACCGCTTGGGCCGACGATGGCCATCCCGGCCCCACAGGATAAATGAAAGCTCACGTTGGTCACGGTCGGCTTTTGCTGGCCTGGCGGCGCTATTGTCAGATCCTCGACCTTCAGCATCGCCTCTGGCCGTGGCAGTTGCATGAGCTCGCCGCGGCTGCCAAAGGCGGCAAGCGCCGCCGTCAGTTGGGAATAGCTCTGCCGGAACGAGACAAACCCTCTCCAGTTGGCGAGCGCCGCATCAACTGGGGCCAAAGAGCGGCCGAGCAATATAGACGATGCTATGATCACACCCGGCGAAGCCTCCCCCCCGATCACGAGATACGCACCAAGTCCCAGAACAGAAGACTGCAAAGCCATACGGAGCGCCCTCGACAGTGAGCCAGTGGCGCCGACAATGTCGGAGAGCCGCTCCTGGTGCGCAAGATATGCGTGATTGATCTCACTCCAGCGCCCGGCGAGCCGCCCGGAAAGGCCCATGGCGCGCACGACCTCCGCATTGCGGCGGCCGGAATCGGCCAGGTTGCGTTGCGATACGAGTGTCTCAGACGCCCGTGCGGCTGGTCCGCGGCCAAGGATTTCCGCGATCACGGTGAGCAGCACGACAACAATTGCACCGCTCGTTGCCAGCAGACCGAGCGACGGATGCAGCAGATAGATGACCAGCAGATAGAATGGTATCCACGGAGCGTCGAAGATGACAGTCGGCCCCAATCCGGAAAGGAAGGCGCGCAACTGATCAAGATCGCGAAGCGGCTGCAGCCGGCTCGCATTCTGCCCGCCGAGGAGCGGCAGGGAAAGCGAGAGAGCGAAGACCTGTTGCTGCAGAGTTTTATGGAGGCGATTGCCGATTCGAACCAGCAGGCGAAGCCGCACGAAATCCAGCAATCCATAAACGGCGTAAAGGCCCAGCATACCGATCGTAAATCCGACAAGTGTCGGAACACTTTGCGAAGGCAAAACGCGATCGTAGATTTGCAGCATATAGACGGAGCCGGTCAGCGCGAGAATGTTTATGACCGCCGAGAACGCGCCAACGCCTACCAGCGCGGGCGCGGAGCCCAGCATAGCGGCACGCAGGTCGGGCGAAAGTTTTCCGCCGGGGTTCATAGCTCGTGACTTCTAATGAGAAATCGTCGCGCAAGCTCGCTGGCCTTACCGGCCAAGGACAGTTTTTCGGTTTTCAGGGGCGTTCCCTCTTCGCTGTATCATATTACGCCCCGCTAACTTATGTGCCCTTTGGCCCAAATGTAGCGAAATCGTGACGGCGGCCCGAGAAACGTGGAATTGACATATTAAATCGGTGGAAAACGGGAAGAAGCCGCCATTTCAAGTGAGATGGATGGCTGCGCATGTCGCATGCTGCAAATCAGATCGGCACCGCCACAATCCTTTTCGGCGGCGTTTCGCCCGTCCGGACGCAGACGCCGGTTCCCGACTCAGGATTCACTTCCGCAACCGTTGAGCCTGGATTTCGGTCTTGCCGTGATCTTCCGATCGGTTGCGTTCGATGGCCTTTACGAAGCAGTGAGCCCCGAGCCATCGTTATCGGCCCGCGATCGAGGCCGCCTACTGAACTGCCGCGCTTTGCAGATCAGTGCTGAATCTGGCCTCGACGGTGTCCCCCGGCATCACAATCGTATCTTCACTGGCCGCTAGTTTGCGCCACTCCTCGCTCATCTTGCGGACGATCGTGACTTGCGCCCGGATTGTTTCACCGGCAATCGGCAATGGCTGGGCGGATGCCCCGGTCGGTTGCAGCTTCTCGCTGGCAGCGTGGAGTTTGGTGGTGACGTCGGCAAGCCGCGCGTTGGTATCCTTCAGATCGATCAGCAAACCGATCTTCCTCTGATTCTCGTTGCGCTCGTGCTGTCTGACATAGTCCTCCTGCTGGCGTCGCGCCCGCATGAGTTCGACCGACGTTTGAAGCGCGCCACTTGAAGAGAGAAGCAAGGCGCGTCTGACATCGGCGAGCCGGTTGTTGGTCAGGTTACCTGACTCAAAAACCTTTGTTACACGCGCCAGGTCTTCCTGATCCGCTTTCACGCCCTCGGCCTCGACCTGTTCGCGCTTCTGCAACACCTCGATTTGATCCGCGGTGTCCTTCTCGCCCTTCTCAAGAAAAGCCTGCTCCTGCTGGAAATCGCTCAGCGCAATCTTCAGCCCGTCCCCTTCGGCCTGGGCGATCGCTGCTCCTATACTGGGAGACAGAGGTGATCCTTGTGGTATCTGCGTGTCGAAATCCGCCTGGTCTTGAAGTTCGGCGCGGAGCCGGGCGGCGTGAAAATAGTCCTTGGTGTAGTCACCCCACAATGTTTCGTAGTCTCGCCTGAGATCAACCGGATCCGGTCCGGTCTGGCCCGCCCGTGACCGCAAAAGGCTGAAGCCGCCGGCGACGGCGAGCGCCTGCCGCACGGTCATGAGCGGACGATAGGCCTGTTGTCCCGGGGTAAGCACGTCGCCCATCACATAGATCGGACGGTAATCGGCGATAGTGGCGGTCACATCGTCTGGCTTGATAACGACCATTTGCTCCCTGCCGTCGGGCAGGCGCACATGAAAAATCTTGGTCGGCAGAAGCGTTTGCATGCGCGTCTGCAATTCGGACCCCGTGAGGCCTGCGACCATGACCATTCCGACTTCGGGAAGCGCGATATTGCCATCCATCTGGACCACAGCTCGCTGCGTTCGATCCGCAATTGACGCTATCCCGATCTCGACGGCATCGCCAGGTGACAGTTTATAAGGTTCGATATCGCCGGCGACAGCCATCGATGTCAGGCACATGACGGCAACTGAAGCAAGAGCGGTTCGTTCAGGGAAGGCCATCTGCGACAATCTCCTTCTGCGTCGACATCAACTCCGAGGCCATTCAACACGGGCAACGAAATCGTAGACCGGGCCCCCGGGGACGCCCCAATTGCTCGACCAGACTATCTGTGAGCCGTCTGGAGACGGCGAGGCATGCGTCTCGCTCCAGTAGTCAAACGGAGCATTCAGCGTGTTGACGATGCGGCGCACCTCCCCGCTGCCGTCCGTGCGCAGCGCAACGACCTGCTGCGAATATGGCGCCCAATCCTTGTGCTTCGATACCTCGGCGGGTATCCCGGCATAGCTGACAAACACCCAGCCGGGCCTGTCCAGAGATCTGAGGGACGCATGCTGGGCTTCGCCATATTTCATCAGCGCGGTGACCTTGCCGTCGCCCAAACGCCGCTTGATCACTTGATACTTGTCCGGATCCGATTTGCTTATGCCGACGTAGATTTCGCTGCCGTCGGCATCGATCGTCATGTCGCCATGGCCGGGGCGATGATGCTCCGCCCACTTCTGGCGCAAGGCGCCATCAATTGAAAAGATGAAGCTCGGTTCATTACCGTCCGGCAATTCCTGGAAACACAGAATGTTGATCCCTAACGGAGAGATCGAGCAGTAGTGGGTGGTCCCCGGAAGCTGGGCCAGATCGATATCCGCAAACTTCCGCTGCAGCCTGAGGTCGTAGCCAAAGACCACCGCTTTGCCGTCATTGCGCGTCGCAAGCACCGCAATGCGGTTGCCGTCGAGGCTCGGATTGCCCTTGTACGGCCCGAACTGCAGATCGTCATAGGCTGACGAGACGAACACCACCTCTTCATGGTCGGTGCGTGGCGCCCAGGTCGAAATCCGCCGACCACCCACGCAAATCATCAGATTGGGATCCTTGGGATGCCATTCGCATTCGGTCGAGCGATCGCGGCGGAACATTGGAACATAGGTACGCCCGTCGAGAAAGCACATGCCCCCACAACCATTGGCGATAAGGAAAAGGCTTTGGTCCGCATTCCACGCCTGGGCGCTTGAATAACGGTGGCTACAATAGTTCCTGCCGCATGTGATCCCTGAGCCGAGGATTCCGGGTTTGGTGATCCGCACGAAAATGGTGCCAGATGCCGGATCCTTTTTTGGACGCAGATAGTCCGGCAGGTTTTCCGCTGCCGGTAGGGCCGACTGCTCCATTGCGCCGCTTTCCCGGCCCCCGCTCATGTAGACACCCAGAGACAGGGCACCGGCAATCAGCAACAACACCAGAAAATGCCGCCGGAGCAGGGTCATGTCATGTAGCCCTTTTCGCGGCGTACCCGGCCTTCGCTAAGCCGCGCCCGCCACCATGCGATCGTTCGCTCAAGCCCGTCGCGCAAGCTCGTCTGCGCCCGCCATCCAGTCTCGCTCTCAAAGCGCGAGGAATCCGCGAGCAAGGCGCGAACCTCCGAATTTTGCGGCCGCAAACGGTTTTCGTCGCGATGGACCGGTTTTTTTGAACCGCTCATTTCGAGGACAAGATCCAACACGTCAGAGATGGTCACGGCGCGTTGGCTGCCGGCATTGTAGGCGTGGCCGAATTCCAGGCCGGCCAAACCCGCGGTCAGGAATGCTGCCGCTGTGTCCTCGACAAAGGTCAGGTCGCGGATCGGACTCGTGTCGCCGACCATGATCGCCGGGCAATTCGGGTCGAGAGCCTGGCGGATGATGGTCGGCACGATGGCTCGCTCACTCTGACGCGGGCCATATGTGTTGAACGGCCGCAGGATGACAACGGGAACATCAAACGACTTCGCGTAGGACTCCGCCATCATGTCGGCGCCAATCTTGGATGCCGAATATGGCGACTGTCCGTGCAGTGGATGAGTTTCGCGGATAGGCATGGTCAGGGCGGTTCCATAAACCTCGCTCGTGGAGGTATGCACAACGCGCTCCGTCTCCCATTGACGCGCCGCTTCGAGGACGTTCACCGTGCCCAGGATGTTGGTTTCCACATAGGACTGGGCAGCCGCGTAGGAATATGGAATCGCAATCAGGGCGGCCAAATGAAATACGACGGTCTGACCACGCATGATCCGGTTCAGGAACGCGCTGTCGCGGACGTCACCGCGGACGAGCTTCAGCCGGCTTCGAATGCTGTCCGGAAGATCGTCCAGCCAGCCATGGCTGTCGAAGGAATTGTAGAGCGCTAGGGCCGTGACATCAGCCCCGTTGCAGACGAGCGCTTCGGTGAGATGCGACCCGATAAATCCGTCCGCGCCCGTCACCAGAACTTTCTTGCCATTGTAGCTCATGATTGCGCGTTCCTTGGCTGACCTGCGGTGCTCCCGTGTGGGTTTCAGACGTCAATCGGCGGCGATGGAGCCCAGCTGACAACAGCCAGAAAGCCGCGCGCCATCCACGCGATGTCTGAGGCGATGGTGCGCCGTGGATAATAGGAAAGGTCGATCCTGACCTTGGCGGGGAAGATGACCTCCCGGTAGAACAGAATCGGATCCACGGATCGAGGAAAGAAATGCGCCTCGTGGCGGAAAAGAATTTGGGCCGGGCCCAGCAGGCCAGGCTTGTATTGTAGAACGGCCTCGAGGCCGCCCCGAAAACAATCGGCGAAAGCCAGGCTCTCGGGGCGCGGACCGATGATCGCCATCTCGCCTTTGAGGACGTTCCACAACTGCGGCAGCTCGTCGAACTTTGTGGCGGCGAGGAACCGGCCGATCGTCGTCAGGCGGCTGTCGCCCATCACGGTCAGAGGGTGGCCATGGGGGCCGCAGCCCACACCGAACTTGCGGAATTTGTACATGCGGAAGGGCCGGCCACCAGCCCCCACGCGGGTCTGCAGGAACAAGACGGGACGGCCGCCTTCCAACACAAGTGCCAGCGCGATCACCAGCATCAGTGGTGCAAATATGACGATCGCGAGACTTGCGACCGCGAGGTCGATAGAACGTCTTGCGAAGCCATGCGCGGAGCTTGAAACAGAAGGCCTGTGAAGGGATAGATCCGACGCATTCATGCCGCGGTTCCTGCTCTTGCGCAGCCGTCGAGCGCGGTTGCGAGAGCAGTCACAACCGCTTCGGCTACAGGTGAAGTGATCTGGGGATGCAGTGGAATTGTCAGCTCTCGCTGTGCAAAGTCCTCGGTGCGGGGCAAATTGGTGTTGGGAAAAAGCCTGCGGTAGAACGTCATCTGGTGCACTGGCGGATAGTGGATCGTGGTCTGGATCCCCTGCGTCCGCAGTTCGTCTATGATGGCCTGCCGCGTTGCGTAGCGCGGCAGGAGGATCGGCATGATGTGGTGGGCAGACGTCCGGGGTTCGGCGAACGGAATTGTCACAGCCGGGCAACGTTCAGCGATGAGGCGGCGGTATAAGACGGCCAGGATACGCCTGATTTCGTTCCACTCCTGCAGGTTCTCAAGTTGAACCAGCCCAATCGCCGCCCGCAGCTCATCCATGCGGTAGTTGAACCCAAGCATGGTGACATCATATTGCGGCGTACGGCTGTTCAACCGCTGATGTGTCCCGGTGGTCATCCCGTGTCCGCGGGCTTGCCGAATCCTGTCGAGCAGAGCCGGGTCACGAGCAATCACGGCGCCCCCTTCCGCCGTTGTCAGGTTCTTATTGCCGTAGAAGCTGAAGGCCGCGGCGGCGCCGAACGTGCCCACTTCCCTCAAGCCGGGGGCATGCGCGGCATCCTCGATGATATGCAGCCCTCGGGCACGGGCGAACCGTTGCCACTGTTCCCGATTGGCGAGATAGCCCGCGAAGTGAACGAGAATAACCGCCTTAGTGCGTAGCGTGCACCGCGTTTCAGCTTCCTCGATCGACATCAAGGGCACGTCGGTCGATTCGATATCGACAAAGACCGGGGTCGCCCCGACGTAGAGCACCGCATTGGCTGTCGCCACAAAGGTCAGTGAGGGAACCAGCACCTCGTCGCCAGGGCCGATCCCCAGTGCGTGCAGGATGAGATGAAGCGCGGCGGTGCACGAACCGACCGCAACGCAATCCTCCGCACCATGGATGTCGGCAAAGGCCTCTTCGAAAGCTCGTACCCGCTCTCCCATGGTCAGCCAGCCGCTATCAATTACCTTTGAGAGGGCTAGCTTCTCCGGTACGCCTAATATCGGGGCGCTCACTAAGAGCATCTTGACCTCCTGAACCAATATCCGCGGACTCGGCCTCTAAATCCGGATCATGCTGCCGCGGCGGCGACTTCGATTGAAGTCGACTGGTCTTCCCAGGAAATCGCCTGTGCGTTCTGGAAGTCGTCCACGCGACCGATGTCGAGCCAGAGTCCGTCGTGCTTGTACACATGCACGGTCGTGCCGCCCTGCATCATCTGCAGCATCAGATCATCGAACCCGAACGGAATGCCGGAAGGAATGAACTTCAGAACATCCGGGTTCATGCAGTAAATTCCCATGCTGACGAGATGGGAGAGTGTCGGCTTTTCCCGGAAGAGCTGAACCGCATTGTCGATCTCGTCGATGACGCCGAAGTCCATCTTGATCAGTCGGCAGGCAGTCGCGATCGTGACCGGATCCTTATGCATGCGGTGCGAAGCCACAAAGCGGCTGAGGCTCAGATCGGTGAGAACATCGCCATTGAGCACGACAAACGTATCGTTCAGCTCATCTCTGATCAGCGAGAGAGGTCCGATGGTGCCGAGCGGCTCCATCTCCTGCGTATATCGGATCTTCAGATTCCACTGAGATCCGTCGCCGCAGACGCTGCGGATCAAATGGCCGAGATATCCGGTCGTAATATAAACCTCTTCTATGCCGTTGCGCCGCAGCCACTTCAGAAGCAGCTCGAGAACCGGCCGGGCTCCAATCGGCATCAACGGCTTCGGCAAGACCGATGTAAAGGGCCGCAGGCGTGTCCCCATTCCACCACATTGAATCACCGCTTTCATCCGATCCTCCCAGTTCATTCAGCCCGGACATGATCGTCACGAGCAGGTGCCGAATGGTGCTCGGAGAGTCGCCCCCTCAAGCCAATCCGAACATCGCATGCTGAATGGTACGGCCACTCCGGATAAGCGTCGTCCTGCATTCGAATGGGAGTGATCCAACGCGTTTGCGGTATCAAACAAGCGATCAGGATCTGCTTGTGAGGTACACCCTGGTCCGGCACGGCATCTCACGAAAGGTTTATAAAAAATAGCTGAAGTTTATCGCTATTTGGGATACATATTAGCAAGTGATGATGTTTGTGGGCGGGGACGTCGGTGGATTGTCCCGAGGATTTTACTGATGCAGCGACCAATGGTTGGCCACGATTTTAGGCCCATCACGGGTCCGTGCGTCTCAGGGTAGTGGAGTTTTAGCGGGCTGGTATACGCCCGGTTGCCAGACAGAGTAAGCGTTGTTGGGGTAGTGCAATGTATCGGATCGTCATCGCCGACGATCACGGGTTGTATCGTTTCGGTTTGCGGTTGGCACTGACGGCAGGCATTCCAGGTGTCGAAATATTCGACGCCGCGTGCTTCGATGCCGTGGTCAGTCTTCTGGAACAGCAAGCCTCGATCGATCTCGCGATTCTGGATCTGAACATGCCGGGCTTGTTCCATCAGGAATTGCTAGGCGACGTTCTGTCTGCCTATCCTAACACGCGCTTCGCGATCGTTTCAGCCGATGATTCACGCGCGGAAATCCTCAAGGCACTTTCGATCGGGCTTCACGGCTACATCGTAAAGTCACAGAAAGACGAGGAAGTCCTGTTCGCCGTGAACGAGATCCTCGCCGGCCGTATCTATGTTCCAGCGCTCCTGTCGCGAACGTCTGCCGGACAAGGACAGCACCAGATATCTCCGCCTTCCCAAAGATCTTTGGTGCGACGGCGCGTGGGCGCCAGCGATCTCGACAGACTAACATCGAGGCAGAAGGACGTCCTCAAGCTGATGGCGGAGGGATACTCGAACAAGGAGATCGCCCGCAGTCTGGATATCGCCGAAGCGACGACGAAAATTCATGTCGCTGCCATTATGCGCGAGCTTGGGGCGCGAAACCGCACCGAAGCAGCGGTTTTGCTGCAAAGCTGGCCGTTGAAGAACGCGACCTGATGCATGCCAGGCAAGATGCGCGCTTCAGAATTCAAGTTCCTTCCGCGATAGCCGCAACGAATATCGCAGTCCATCTTCCGATATTTGAAATTTGGGCGAATGGCCGACAATCGGCGTTCCGTCCACTCCGATTATCATGGAACCGAAGCCGTGGCGTCCGACGCTTGAGTTCTTCCGCCGCCCCGATTCTGCCCAATCGAAGACGACGTCGTCGCCCGCGCCGTCGGATGCGAACTGCCAGTTCACTTCGAGCCTACCTCGTGGATCACTCAGCGCACCGTATTTCACGGAATTGGTCGTCAATTCATGGAGAAGCATCGCAAAGCTCTCGGCGGCGCCACTTGGTACGGTGATGGAGGGTCCGCTGATGGTTATGTCGCGAGTCTCCTTGAAGGGCTGCAACTCCTGGGCGACGAGATCGTGAAGCAACCCCGACATGCTGGCAGGACTTGACAGAAGCAGGTGCGTCGCTTGCAGCGTGCGTATCCGGTCAATCAGCATTTCCTTGTATTTGGCAACGTCGTTCTCTGGCGGATTGATCATATTTACCAAGGCCGTAATCACAGGGAACAGGTTGCTGAACCGATGGCGCTCCTCGGCCATGACGAGCTCGCGTTTCTTCACCGCGATGCGCAGAAGCGTGGCTTGTCGACGCTCGGTCAGATCGGCGGCCACCCCGATGCGCCACGAACCATCGCCGTGTTTTTCCTGCCGTCCGCGCAACGCAATCCAGCGCACATGGCCATCCGACCGCCGGACACGAATCTCGATGTCGTAGTTCACAGCCGACGATGGTATAGCGGAGGCAGCTAGCTTGGGCCAATCGGCCGGATGAACAACGGTCGAGAGTTCTTCCAGGCGGCGGATGGGAGCCGGGGGCAGCCCGAAAATATCCCAGAACTTACCTGAGCCGGTGACTGTCCCGTCCTCGAGATCGACACGCCACGTGCCCAAGCGCCCTGCGGACAAAGCGAGATCAAGCCATTCCTTCTGGGCGCGCAGCGCCTCGCGTGCCATTCGTCGCTCGGAAATATCGTCGACCACCACGAAAACGCTCTCGCTGGACACCTCATCAGGCTGGGATGACGACAGGGCCAGGCGGGCCCAGAATGTCGTGCGGTCCTGTCTCAACAGACGGACGTCCGCTGCGAAGGAAGCGGTACGATCCAGAGTTCTCAGCGGCCCCAGAACGGAATCTCGATCGTCTGGATGTATGAGTTCCTCTAGGTTTAGCTGGGCGAGTTCCTTTTCTCCGTAGCCTGTCATATCCCGAAGGCGGCTGTTCGACAGCAGCATCTCGCCCCGTCGATTGGTGTTTACAAAACCCATGGCTGCGCGCTCGAAAGCGCCACGATAGCGGGTCTCCGTCGCATCAATGGCGGCGAGCCTTGTCTCCGCAACCTCAAGCGCCCCGCGCAAGTCTTGTCGCAGGCGATGAAACATAAAGGCGATCAAGCCACCTGAGACAAGAAGGAAGATGGCGCGCGTCCAGTCTTCAGCAGATAGCTGAGCGTTCAGGGCTCGGCGTGCCCCCAAGCCGGCTGCGGCCATGAAGAGCGTCGCAGCGATCGCGGCCACACGACCCTCCAAGTATACAATCACAAGTATAGCGGGAATTAACGCGACAAACGCCCCGTCCTGCCCAACAAGTATTGAATTTGTCGTCTCGAATATTATCGAGACTGCCAGCACCGATAAGGAAGCGACGTGAGTTAACGGGGGGCCTGACACCCACGATTTCAGCCCACGGAGGTATGAACGCATGCGCCAATCTACAACCTTCTGTCTAGCCCGTCGAGACTAGGTCGAGAAGGGGCAACCTAATACCACTGCTCGATTGCCATGCCTTAGCCGACGAATAAAATCATACTCGGAAGGGCTCATCGGAAAGCGTGCTTCAACGACTGCAGCGGAACAGAAATGCTGAAGGGTTCTTAGCTATGTCGAATTGAAGGCAAAGGAGCACGGTTTGATTCAAAATGATGCGCGATGAAAGTAATATCTGGAAATTTGCTCAAGTCGCAATCAATCACTATTGGGATGGAAGCGATGAATGTTATTCATAGGCACAACGATACGGTTGCAAGCAACCAATACATTGTATTGAGACAGCCGCGCCACGCGGACTCGACACATTTCCCGGATCGGTCCGACGCCAACTTCAGAATCCGGCGACCACGCAGCCTGGAGTCCATAACCGGCATGCTTGACCGTATCGGCTGTGGCTACCTGATGCTGGACCGCAACAAGAAGGTAATCGAATGGAACGAAGCCGCTCAAGACACGCTCGAGCGGCAGGGTGAAGCGGCCGATACGGCCGGCGAGATTTCTGCCGGACTAAGGCGGCTGGTCGCGAACGTTCCGGTCCGTTTCCATCCAGGCTCCCTGTCCTGGGTGGTAATCCGGAGCAGAGGCGACAGGCCAGTGATCCTGAATGAGACGGGCGCCATCGCACCGGATGGGACCAGCATCGTCGCATTGGTTGACCGTGAAAACACGTCGGCGGCGAACCCTCAGACCTTGCAAAAAATGTTCGGCTTGACCAGCGCGGAGACCCAGCTCGCGTTACGCCTGGCGCAAGGCGACGCGCCCCTGGAGATCGCCCGCAGCTGGCACCTCAGCCGCACGACAATCCGCTCTCAGCTCGCCTCCCTGTTCGCAAAGACCGAGACAAAGCGCCAAGCGGAACTGGTGGCTCTTCTGGGACGCATTTCGGTCTTACCATAGGACTGGCGATTTCGCTGGGTGCCAACATCCGCCGACATCCATGCGATCGAAGATCCGTGGCAACGCAGCGGCATTTCTCCTGGCCGCGTTCCGCAGATCATGGGACTGATGGTGCAGTCTCGGGCCTTCGGCGCTGTCGTACAGCCATCTATCTGGCTTACCACCACCGGGTTGCGGTTCTTTAGCGTCTGCGGTCCCTGGAGCAGGCCCGACATGGCGGTCTATGCGTTCACCCACGCCATCGCCGAGGAGCGAACGATCGAAATAGCGAACGCTGGCACGTATGCGAGACTTCACCTATAGCAACGATATGGTCGAGGGGTGGTCCGGGTCCTCGCGACGACGCCGCGCGCGGATCCGGGTTGGGACGGTCGCGCGGCTAGTCCGGCCACCAGTTCGGCGCCGCATCGGATCTACGATATCGGCAATGATCCGCCCGAAGTGATTAACCGTTTGATCGCGACCATCGAGATGGCCCTTGGCCGCCACGCCTTCGGGTCAATGTGCCCTCGCCCCTGCGACGTTCTGGGACCACGCCGACGTCAACGATCCTCGCCAAGCTGTCGGCTTCACACCGGCGGCAGCCCTTAAGGACGGCGCGCTGCGTTTTGTGGAATGGTACCGGAACTTCATCAAAGGCTCGCCAGCCGAGAAGGGCAAACGCTCATCCACGCCTAAGGGCACAAAACACGGGCGGTTACGACACCCCGAAAAGAAGGGCAACGCCGTTCATTTCTCCAGACCCATTGCCAAGGACACGCGCTTCCGGCCGGCTCAATGGTGAATGCCCAGGGCAAGCGCGCCGGCGATCGTAGTTGTTACGACGGCCTCTTCTTTCGGGTCATGGCGTTTCCAGTGCCACTCCCGGACGAGCGCGTGCCAACGTTGTTCTAGCTGAGATAGCGGATCCTGGCGCTCGTATAATTACAATGATCGTTCTAGGTCAGGCCCGGTCTTGGAACCGCGGTTGGTTTCCTGCAGCACCATGAGAGCGGGCGAAGGTGCCTCATCAAATCCTCGCCAGCAGGAGGTCGGCACTATCACCGAGCCGATAGCCGGCATGCTTCTTCAGATTAACCTGGGTAAGCACAGTTGCTACGGGAATGGTTACCGACCCACCGGCTTGCAGTGAGCCAAGAACGCCGCGCGCAATACTGCGCCGCGTGTTGGCCCAACGAACGGCAAAAAGCACTGCATGCGCCCAGCGCTTTAGAAGCCTGGTTTCTGGCCCGCCGAGCCCCAAGGGCCCGTTTATGATGACGACGTCGTAAACCGAGAGCAGCTCGTCGGTAAATCGAGACCTATCCACCGTGGACAGAAGCGTCAACAGATCATCCGAGGGCGCTGGTGCGCTCATAAGATCGACGCCGATTTCCGGCATTCTCGTGATCGCATCCTGCAGGGAGCAGCGGTCACTCACATAATCCCCAAAGGAGTTACGGGCCTTGGCGGTGCTGGATTCGCCACGAAACTCGTTCGTGAGCCGCACGTCCTTGCCATCAAGGTTGAGGAAGAGGACCCGTCCTCCGAGCCGTGTGGCCGCCAGTGCCAGGCCCCACGCCAACTCTGTCTTGCCTTCATTCTGGATGCTGGACGTTACGAGAATGATATGCTGCTGCCCTCTCCCCAGAGGTGGCGCCGCGGTGACAAGAACGGAGGTCACGGCGCGACTGAAGGGCGAGTTCTGCTGGCCCAGAATCAGATGCCGAAGCTGTTTCGCGTGCGGCTTCGATATCTTGGGAAGCAGTCCCACGCAGGGGATCCCAAGCTCGGCCTCGGCTTCGGCCTCGCTGCGCAAGGTTTTGTTAAAATGGTTGCGCGCCAGGACGAAGGCGGCGGCGATGAGACCGAATACAACCATTCCAGGAGGAACCAGGAAAACCCATGGTAGAGTCTTGGGACTTGCCGGCGGCCATGCAGCCGAGAAGAGCGAGACGCCAGGAGACGGAGCCGCAATGCGCCGGATCAAATCCTGCTGCCGGCTGAGAAGGTCGTTGTAGCGTTGCGTTACGATGGCTACTTGCGGCTCGAGCGCGCGCAAGCCGGAAAGGCGGCTGGCGGTATCAGTGACAACTGCATCGAGCACCTTCTTACGCTCCTCCAGCGCCGCAACCTGGGCGCGATAGATGTTTGCCTCCGCGTTCTGCCGAGCGATACCCTGCTCGATCTCCTGATCGATCGTATTGCTCAGTCCCTTGTCTCCGCCGGCATTGGACTGACGGGCCATCAGGGCGGCGAGGACCGGTGACGCGATTTCAGCAGCGACCGCCGACAGCGGCGCATCTGTTCTTCGCAGTTCCTGGATGCGGTGAAGGCGCGATTCGGCGGTCGATAGGTCCGCTTTCGACAAGGAAATCTGCCGGTTGAGCTCCGCAGCTTCATTGGCCGCGTCGTTTGCCGCGCTTTGATCGACGGCCCCATGGGTCAGCCGATATGTCTCCAGACGATCAGTTGCATCGACCAGATCGCCTTGTACTCTTGGCAGGCTGGCGACCACCGATTGCAATTCGGTCTGATCCCATGCACGACGTTCCTCTATGAGATTGTCGATGTAGACCCGGGCGAAAGTGTTCGCGACCAGAGCAGCACGTGCAGGATTGACATCGGTGAAGCCGATGGTGATGACCCGCGACCGAAGCTCTTGTCCAACGCTCATTCCGTTTCTCAGCATCTTCAGTTCGGCGGCATCCGCTGCTTCGGGACTGCCTGTTGGGGGCTTGCCCAGCGACAACATCCGGCTCATGAGACCGCTCAGGAACGAGCCCGTATTGCGCTGACCGCCCAAAACGGCGTTGGAGCCGGTTTTCCCAGCAGCGTCGGGCGCCTCCGCCCTGTGCAAAGCCTCCAGGACTCGACGCAGATGGATTTGAGACGAGAGCATCGTCAGATGGTCATCAATGCTGGAATCCACCAGGTCCTGAACAGAATCCGTGCTGCCAGCAGAAGTATTTCTGGTTGGCGCATCGATGATTATCTGCGTGGTCGCCTCAAACAACACAGGACGAGCGAGCCCCGCAAGTCCGCCCAGGATGCCACCCAGCAGAGCGATGGCGAGCACGAACCATTTCAGTCTCCCGATCACGATAACGAGTTGATGGAAAGGGGTTAATGCCTCCGCGCGCCTGTGCTGCGGTCGCCGCATGCCAGCGTCGTTTTCGAACCTCGGTACAGCGTCTTGCGTGATACGCGGCAGTTTGGCGCGTCTGGCTATGGAACCTTCCATGTCATGCCCCTGGGATTTCGATCTCGTGAGAAAGACAGGTTGCCGGATTCGATGGCCGCATGGCCTCGTTATGCCAGGCCTGGAACATCAGCACCGGCCACAAATCGCGAGCATGATCCCGTTCGCCATTGGTGTGAGCATGCCAGCAAGCATCGACCTTTACGGAGTCGAGCATCCCGTCGCCCGACAGACGTATTCCTGCAATGAGGTCCGCTGCCCAAGCGCGCAGAGGCCCCCTGAGCCAGGCTCCGATCGGAACATCGAAACCTTGTTTTGGCCGATCGATCAACCGTTGCGGCAAATAGCGGCCCAGCAACTGACGAAGAATCCACTTGCCCTTGCCATTTTGAACCTTCAAGTGGTTCGGCAGTCGCCAGGAAAATTCGACGACGCGATGGTCGAGAATTGGACATCGACCTTCGAGACTACTGGCCATGGTCGCGCGATCGAGCTTCACCAATATATCGCCCGGCAGGTAACCGGTCATGTCGTCGAACAGGAGACGGGACAACATGTCGTCGAGTTGCGGCAAGCCGGAGCGCGACGCCGGTGGCTGATGATGAAGCAGGTTCTGGGACGAAGTCCCGGTTAGACGCCGAAGCAGATCATCCTCACCTGTCGCCTCGAGCAGGTGGCTAAGGCGATTCAAGCGGTCGCTTCGCAACGCGTGCCGTGCATTTTCCGATAACGGCAACCTGCCGGCGAAATCGTGCAGCGAGGCTCGAGCCAGGAAACCGATCCCCGCCGTCACCATCCGACGAAATGGTGCTGGAAGCCCTTGCAGCTTTCTCAGGCGGGCTGCCATGAAGTGCCGGGAGTAGCCAGCGAAGCATTCGTCCCCGCCGTCACCCGACAGCGCTACCGTAACGTGCCGGCGGGCGAGCCGCGCCACCAGAAGCGTCGGAATCTGCGATTCATCGGCGAACGGCTCGTCCCACACGCGCGGCAGCTCCGGAATGACGTCGCGCGCTTCGGCTGGTGAAAGGTTAAGCTCGGTGTGGTCGGTGCCCAGAAGCCGTGCAACCGCAGCGGCATGAGGCGCTTCGTCGAAGCCTGCCTCGCTGAACGCGATGGTGAAGGTGCGCACGGGCCTGCTGGACTGCGCCTGCATCAGCGCGACGACGGTCGAGCTGTCTATTCCACCCGACAGAAAGGCGCCAAGGGGCACGTCCGCGACCATTCGTTCGCGCACGGAAAGGCGAAGCAGACTGTCAAGCTCGCTCGTGAGTTCCTCGTCGCTGCCGGCGATCGGCTCCCGCCGCGCCTTGCAGGCCACGTCGGCCAGCGACCACCAGTATCGAGTGCGATGGGCAAGCGCACAAGCGCCGCGGGCATTGGCGAAATCCGCTGCCGTCACGGACAGGACCGAACCGGGCGGCAGCTTGAACACACCCTGCCAGATGCAATGGTCATCTGGCACCCACCCTTTTGAAAGCATTATCGCCGCCGCATCGACATTGAGTTCCGGGTTGAACCCCGGGAAACAGTTGATTGCCTTCAGCTCCGAAGCGAAGAGCAGCGCTTCTTGTGTCGAGGCGATATAGAGCGGCTTTTTGCCCATTCGGTCGCGGGCGAGATGGAGTATCCGTTCCTTCAGATCCCAAAGTCCGAAAGCGAACATGCCGGCGAAGCGCGTGAGTGCCGCCTCGAGACCCCAGCTCTCGATCGCGCACAGCATGACTTCCGTGTCACCGGTTCCGCGGAAGCAGTGGCCTGCGCCTTCCAATTCGCGGCGCAGATCTTGGAAATTATAGATCTCGCCATTGAAGGTGATGACATAGCGGCCGCTCGCCGATTGCATGGGCTGGCGGCCGGCCTCGGTCAGATCGACGATGGCCAGGCGCCGGTGACCAAAAGCAATACCGGCTTCACGGTTCGTCCATACCGCCTGGCCATCCGGCCCACGGTGCCGAAGAGCGGAGGTCATCTGTCCTATTGCCCTGAGCGACCCCGCATCGGCGGTGTTTGGGGCCAGGAGAATTCCAGTGATCCCACACATGCTAGCCCCCTCGCTGGCGGACGGTCGTCGCAATCGTCCTGATTGGAATTTGCGTGATCAATAGAACGAGCCGGCGCGTCAGAAACAATTCGGTGTGGCCTGTTGGCAATCCCGCAGCGGCGGGCTGCGTCGCATGGGACATCGCGGCGGCGAGCGCCAATATTGCGTCGCGGATCATTGCCGCGCCTCATCCAACCGTCGGCTTGCTTCCTGCGTCATCGAGATGGCGGGGGGCGAATGTGAAGGCTTACCAGGCGTTCGGCCATCAAGAACACTTTCGTACAGATCACAATACTGGTCGACGACACGGGACAGCGCAAATTGCTCCCTAACAAATCCGATCGAGCGCCCTCCCATGAGCTTCGCGTGCGCGCGATCAGACAGAACTTCAATTATTCTGGATGAGAGGGCTGCCACATCGCGGGGTGGGACGAGATAGCCGTTCCACCCGTCTTCGACCACGTCGTTGCAGCCGGGCATCCTTGAGGCCACGATCGGCAATCCAGCCAAGCCAGCCTCCAGAAGGACGCGCGGGACGCCCTCGCGATACTGGGTGGGAAAGGCGAATAAGTCAGCCATGCCAAGAAGTGCTGGAACATCCCGCCTCGGTCCAAGGGCGATTGCATAAGGTGCGTATCGGTCAATATCCGCTTTGGTGACGGCAAACGGGCCCTCGGATTGCCACGGGCCGACAAGCACAAAACGTGCGTTTGGCCTCTCGCGCAGGACGCGGGGCACCGCTTCAAGGAGAGTCGGGATTCCCTTCTGGCGGGTCAGTCTACCGACAAAGATCACAATTTCCGCAGACTGGAGCCCAAGTTCTTCGCGCATCGCCGTCGCCGAAGGACCGCGATCCCGCGCATTGGCAAACGCATCCGCGTCGATTCCAGAACTGTGGACCAGTCGCCCCTTGCCGCGTCCGACGAGCCGGTAGCGTGCGAAGAAAGCCTGGTCGTCCCGATTTTGGAACACGGTCGCGGCTGTCCAGATGGAGGCCAGTCCCTGCAGACAGCAAAAAATCGGACGCAGGGCCAACGCCCTCGGCTCCAGCGAGGAGAATGTCCAGCCAAGTCCATTGATGGTGCGGATGACCGGAAGCTGCCCTCGTACCGCAATGGGTGTCAGAAGATTCGGCTTGGTATCGAAACTCTGGACGATGTCCGGCCGGATTTCCAACAGCAATTTGCGTACCGCGCGCAAGGTGCCCCACTCTGCGCTGCCGCTGGCAAAGCGGTCGAAACTCAATTGGTGATGTGCAATGCCGTGAGGCGCAAATGCGGCACCATCACTGCTCGAAACCGCGGTGACCCGAAAGCCTCTTTCGCGCAGGGACAGCAGGAAGGGAATTCTCAGGAGGTGATCCTCACCTCCCACGCAAACCAGATGCGGGCTCATACCACCCTCCCCGAACATGCACGGCAGCTCCGTCGCGCAATGTTGCTGGCTTCCGGGTCTTCTTTCATGGGCCCGCTTCATCTCCTCTGCGCTCATGACGCGAAGCCAACGCTAGGAGGAGCCCTGCCCACTGTCCTCGTCTGTTCGAATGAAGCAAATCGTGTTCTGGCAACAAGCCGCCGCGGCGAACAAGGTCAGATGGCTACGCACTGTGTCAACGTGGTCCGTACTGCCGGGATGATGGCCAAGCACGGAGAGGTCCGTCGACAAAGGGGGCGATATCCTGCGGCACACCTTCCTTCATGTGCCTGCGTCGGAATGCGGCCTAGAGTTTTCGGCTTGGGGCACTGGATTTGACAACTGCGGAGGTGATCGCTCGTGCCTCCGACGCCAGCATGATCGGAATGCCATCGCGTATCGGGTAGGCAAGTCCGGCGGCTTTCGATACGAGTTCCTTATCATCTGCATCCCAGGCAAGTAAGCTCCTGGTCATTGGGCATACCAGCCAGTCCAACAGCCTGGGATTGAACGAAGTATCCTCTTTCTCCCGTCTATCGGCATCCATCTGCTATTCCTTTCCTGGCCAAGGTAAGAATGCGGGTCGCGTTGAAACGGTTTCATGCGACGCGCTTTAGGTATCTGTTTTCATGGCATGTCGTTTTCCAAAAACTGAGGTCACTCTTGGGCGACATGCAAGATGCGAGCGCGCTTGCCGACATACAAGCCGTCTCGCGAGATTCGCGCTGCGGCTGTAATCCGTGGACTCCCCGCAAACAGGCAAATCATGAGTGCAAACCACATGATCGGATGGCGTATGATCAAGTGCGGTATGCTGAAGATGATGATCGAACCCAAAAGGGCTAGCAGGGCGTCAAATTTCGCGCGCCAAGCGGATATGGCGGAAGAAACGACGATCCACATCAACGCCAGGACTGCAATGAACCCACCTTGACTGTACAGATCAAGAAATGTGCTGTGCGCCTCGAATGGGTGTGGCAGAAATTGCTGGTTGCTGACAGGGGGGCGTTCCATGTGCGGACCAGGGCCCAGCCCCAGCGATCCCGATCGAAGGCCCTTGTCCACTGCCTCGCTCCAGAGGTAAAGGCGAAGCGCCATAGTGTCCTCGGTTGCTTGACCGCCCTTGTCCTTCGTAAGGCTCTTGGCGAACGCTTCGGCGCTGTCGAACCCGGTGACGACATAGGGGGTCATTGCCATTGCCAGCGGCAGTAAGCCGATTATGAACAAGAGGCCGATTTGGCGGGAAAGATTTGAGTTTCCACCGCCGGTCTTGAGCCACGTCCGCGTCCGCAATCCCAGGAACATCAGACCCGTCAGGATCGTGGTGTATAAGTATGTATCGCTCTTGGTCAGCCTGCCGACATAGAACGGCAGGATCAAGCCGCAGAGCCCTAAGAACCTTCCCCAGCGGTTGGTCGCGGTCGTTGCAAGGTGCAAGGCCAGAGGTCCAAAGAGCGCGCAGTAAAGTGCAAGCTGGTTTGGATTATCTGACCAACCGCAGAAGCGATCCCAGTACCACGGATTGACACCGGACTGGCTGATCCACCCCCAGCCAAGTGCCACTTGAATGGCAAGGCCAACATTGGCGATTGCGACAACCCACCAGGCACAATCGCGAAGATGGCGAGCGGCATCGGGCTCAGCAGCGGCCAGGCAGGTGACACTGGCAAGCAAGAGATAGGCTAGCAGGTCGTGCAGTAACGGGGACAGATACAGGACGGTGGTCAGGTACCCAACGATAATGCCCAGGCCCAGAGCAAGTGCCATAAGTGCCCAAAAGCCGGCGAGCTTGGCGAAGACGGGCGAGGCTTCCATGCGGCCGCCGCCAAGGATACGTCCAATCGAGAGCAGTATCCAAAGCACGAGGAATGTTTCGCCGTAACCGGTGTGCACTATGGGTACGGTGAGTTGTGTCGCGTACGACATCACCACACCGCAGGCCAAGAGCACATTTCGGATTACCATCTGCGGCGTCCAGGCGAAGGCGAGCTAAGGTCACATGATGTCGCCACTTTCGCGCGGTTGCGCCTTTTGCAAATGAGCGGACCAATTTCTCCAATGTCAGACATGATAGTGATGCGCCGTCTGATTGAAATCCGCGTCCCTTTCAGGACCAATGACGAGGGACCTCGCCTGTGCTGCGTGAAATCTTTCGCGCACTTGCTGTGCTATAACTTCGGCAGCGGTTGCGAGGCCGCTTGGATCCAAGCTTTCGACGCAAATCGTGGGAAGTCGGTGTGATTCAAGCTGCTCGACCACGAGATTGACGTGATCAATATGATCGAGACTGCTCTGTAGATCGACTTCGAGAAGCTGTTGAATGATGCCAAGGTTACGCCGGCGTTCCCGAAGGCGCGCCTCTAGAACTTCTCTCGGCGCCTGTAATCGGATGAGCAGGTCCGGTTTAGGCGCTAAATCAAGAGCGCGCGCCAAGCTCTCACGATCGGTTATGCCGCTGAATAAAATGAGTGAGCAGACGGATTGAACCATTCCCTGATCAAAAATTGAAATAACGTCATCGGACGCCTGAGCTATACTCCAAGCCCGGATAAGAACTTCTAGATGCCACTTCAGACGAATGGCCCACAGTTCGTTCCTAGGCGGAAACATTTCAAGCATCTCCGCAGCCGGAGATCGCTGTCCTGTCCACCTCAAATACAAACTCGAAAATGACTTTAAGGCGGCTCTTTTGAGCGGATGCCGGCGATCCCCGATTTGTAATACGACGGTGTATCCCTGAATTTTCAGAAGGCGCATCAACTCAGACGCCAAGGTCGTCTTGCCGGCAGCAGAAGGCCCGAATAACTCTAGGATCATTGTTCAACCCAAACCAAGAGATAGCCCTTCACCAGGGATATTATATCCATCTTCTGAAGCGAGTGCCTGCATCCGAGAAAGCATGTACTATTTCGCGCTCGACGACTTGTTTTCGTCTTTTCTCGGAACCCCGCACATACAGAGAATGAAACTCTACATATGCCGCGAAGATATCACGATGTGTGCCGGAGCTGAGAACGTCGTCGAGTATGTCATACTCAGCGCCTTCAACATCGAGCTTTAGAATGACAATGTCGTATAGATCACGCTTTGCTCGAATCATCTGCGACAGTGAAAACGTTTCGACAAGATCCGGTGCAAACCTCTCTGACTGATACAGACTTCCATTGTGGTCCGCGACAATCGAGCAACCTTCGTGAGTGGGCTCCGCCCGGTCCGCGGGGGGGCCAAATAGTTCGACTTGACCGTCCCTGACGCTGGCCGCCTTGCCGATGATCTCAATATTTATTTCCCCAGTGCACAAAGCGCAAAGATACGAAAAGCAATTTTTGTTGGGTTCGATCAGGACGTAGTCATAGTGGTCTGGCGTAAAGTACTGAGAAAAGAACTTATAACCTTGGCCAATGTTCGAGCCGCAATCGATAAACAAGCCGCGGCTTCGCTTTGCCACCTTTAGTCTAGTCAATGCTTGCCGTGCATCGGCCGCAACACGACGACGAAGCCATTGAAACCTAAGCGGTTCGCTTAGCGACAAGGCCGAGAGTTGAAGGAATCGTCCAAGCCCATCAGTTCGCAAAACGTCCACTGATTGCCGCGTCTTTCCGATGAACTTTGTCGTCAATCCCTCTGCGGCCATGAGCATCCATCGACTCCATTTTATTGGTTTGCTAGCGCAACTGACCCGCCATCACGGCTTCACGCACATGTCTGATCGCCCAGATTAATCCGGGATGAATCCCTAACCGGGAGCGGATGTAGATCGCTTGACAAACGCTCAGGAAAACCGCCGTCGCGCTGGTGACGATGGCTGCCCCAACAGCTCCATTCAACGCGATACCTACGATGCAACCAAGGACATTAACGAGTGCCGCGACAGACATCAGTATAGCCGCGGCGCGCTCGTGGCCTGTCATCGTCAAGAGTTGCTGCTGCGGCCCTACTGCCGCCGCGAATAGCTGTCCCACTATCAGAATCCGAGCTATCAGCGCGCCGGAGGTGAATTCACCTCCAAACGCACGCAACACCGGTTCGGTAAGCACGAGCAGTGGAAGCGCCAGCGCCACGCCGCCCGCAAAGGACAATATTGTGGCTCTTGCGAATAGTGCTTGGAGTCCCGTCAAATCCTTACGCGCGAACAGGCGCGAGATAGCCGGGGCGAAAGCGGTGCTCACCGCAACACGTGGTAGAGTGAGAAGCAACGAGATGTTCGATCCGACCCCGAATATCCCGGCCCCCTTTATGAAGCCGATTTTTCCGAGCAGCACCACAGCCGTCCGGTTCATCAGAACGTCCACGAATGTCATGATCATGATGGGAAGAAGCGAAGGCCACCAATCCTTGAAGGCATAGGTCGGCGGCGCGGCACTTAGGCCAGCGGGCCACAGGCGCCAGACGCTGACACCCGTTATGAAGGCTGCGGTGGCTGAACTGATCAGCAGCATCCACATCACCGCCGTCGCGTCCAACCGCCACGGCGTGAAATAAGCTGCGAGGCCGAGCAGGGCGAGCATAAGTCCGTCACGGACAATTCGCTCGGGCAGGAGTGCGGAAATAACACCCCCAAAGGCGCGCACGACGCCTGCGCCGGTGAGATAGATTGTGATTAGCGGAAGCGTCGCCAAGCCGATTAACACACTGATGGCAAGCTCCGGTTCCAGATGGTGAGGCCACTCCACCACGATCAGCGCGCCAACCGCCGCGATCAGAATTGCCAATATGATGCAGGCTTTGGATCCAAAACGGATGAACCCGAGGGCCATCGGAAATTGGTTTGTTGCCTCATATGCTGGCACGAACCGCAATACGGCCACGTGAAAACCGAGAGTCGAGCCATAAGACAAAAGCGTGATCCAGGCGAACACGTAGGTGTAGGTTCCAAAGCTCGCCGCGCCCACCAGACGGGCGATCGCGATCTGGGTTACGAAGGTCAACCCGGCACCCGCCGCGTAAATAAACAAGGCCCAAACGCTTGCGTGAGACAGGCGTCGGGTTAAACCATGACTGCCGGTCCCTTCTTTGGCAGTCAGCTGCTGGCCAGGTGGCTCGAAACCCCTCTTGCAGCTATCGCGTTTTAGCTCAAAGTCGTCAGTCGCCAAATCATCGAAAACGGACGTTGCCGCGATTGCGTGCTGGCGTTCCAACTGCATCGTTTCCTTCACCGATTTTCTGGATTCCTCCTCCATCCGCTTTTCCGTTCCTCCCACTTCCCGACAAAGGTCGATCGGGAATTTCCCGCGGTGCATCCGTGAGGCAAGCACGGTAACGTCAACTCCGGGCAAGTCTTCATCCGTTCGATGGATGCAAAACATTGCGCGTTCTGGAAGCCTCGCTTCCGCAACGTACGCCTTCGGGTTGCTGACTTCCGAGCCGCGCCCAATCGCGCGCATCGCGAGCCAACGGTAGTTTGAACCTTGGCAAAGCGGTTACGAACACCGGACAAGAGAAGACAAAAGCGAAAGTGAGCCGATGATCGAGGATTTGAAGATGGCTCGCGCCGTATCGAACGCACCCATCACTGAACCTGTCAATTACGACGACGAGGTCGCGAGCTATGAGCTTGCAACCAAACAGAAGTACCAAGATCCAAGCATTGCGAGTTGGTACCTGAAGGGGTATGAGGGCCGTTTGAAGCTCTCCAGCTTGGCATCGTACATCATCGCCCGAAGAGAGCAGCGCTGCATCGGCAAGGCGCTGGAGAGATGCAGCCCGCGTCCGTCTCGACTGCTGGATGTCCCTTGTGGAACCGGGAAGCTGGCTCAGGTGCTGAGCCAGCAAGGTCGCGAGGTGCTCGCCGCGGACATCTCAATGGAAATGATGGTTTTGGCAAAGACCTCGTACGAAGGTCAGCCGGGTTTTCGAGGATTCATCCGGTGCGATGTGACAAAGCTTCCGTTCGCCGACGAGAGCTTTGACACGGTAGTCTGTCTCCGGCTCATCCATCTTATTCCGCCCCATCTCAGACGAGACATTATCAATGAACTGGCGCGCATTTCCAGCTATCGGCTAATCGTATCCTACGGTCTGACAACTCGTTTCCAGCGAATACGTCTGAAGCTGCGAAAGATGATTACCGGAGGAATTTCCGCACCCCATCCCGTGAGACTTGACGTTGCGCGACAGGATTTCGAAGAAGTCGGGCTCGCCCTGACGGACTCCTTCAGCGTTCTCCCACTGCTATCCTGCGAACGGCTGTTCGTCCTTGAGAAGGTAAAGGCTTGACGTGCCGGTTTGAAGGCCTTTCGATAGCGCACCGCCATCACGGGACCAGGCCGCCGATAGTTGTTAAAGACTGATACACACCGCTTCGCCTAATGCGCCGGTGGTCCGAAGCCGAGCACCCAGGCCGTTCTCACGATATTGATCGAACCTCAACAACTGCAGACCGCACTCCGTGGCATAGGCCAAGCCTAGCACAATCCACAGAATGGCTGAATAGAGGGGGGCCGCCAGCGCATTCCTTCCCATTGATCAACGAATCTCTCAATGGGTGCATGTATGTGATTTGGCGCTAATGTATCCCTCGACTACGACGACGCAGGGGGCGGGCGCCGAATCACTTGAAGGAAAGCGCATGACAACTCTCCACTACACGTCAGGCGGATCGGGCGCCGACATCGCAACGGCCGGATTCAATCTGGCTGACGTTTCATCCGTTGACCAGCTCAACGCACTGCCGTCCGGCATGAAAGGCTTGGTCTGGCTCAACGAGGTCAACGGGGCATCCTCGTCTTTTATCCAGAAAGTCACACCCTTCATCGGCAATTCGAAGGTATTTGGCTTCTTCCTTGTTGACGAGCCAGACCCGACCGGCAAGTGGGGTACTTACGCCAGCGCCGCCAATCTGATGGCAGAATCCGACTGGATTCATTCACATTTGCCAGGCGCCAAGACCTATATCACGATGATGAGCTTGGGGACGTCGGCGAACCCGGATTTTTCGAATACCTACAATCCCGCCAACACGCATATCGACTACTACGGGGTGGATGCCTATCCTGTGCGAACGGGTGGCGTGGTCGACTACAACATGATCGACCGATACGTCGCTGCCGCCAAGGCAGCGGGCATCCCGGTGAGCCAGATGATTCCAGGCTACCAGGCGTTTGGCGGCGGCAACTATAAAACCGACACGGGTGGCCAATATGTCGTGCCCACCGCAGCTCAAGAACAGACCATGATGGACCACTTTGCCAAGCTGGTTCCGTCACCCGCCTTCGACTACGCGTATGCTTGGGGCTCCCAGCAAGGCGATACGGCTCTTGGAGACTCGGCGGCATTAAAGGCTTTTTTCTTGCAACATAACCAAAGCGGCGCAAGCATCCCTGCGACCAGCAATGCTATGCCGTCCAGCACAGTGCCTCCGGCCAGCACGCTACCGCCGGCCAACTCTTTGCCCCCAACCAGCACCCTGCCGTCGACCGGCACAGTGCCGTCGACCAGCGATCATGTTTTCCACGGCACCGGCCGTGCCGATGTACTTCACGGCACAACGGGCGCCGACACGATGATCGGCCGTGGCTACAACGACACCTATTATGTGAACAACACCGGCGACAAGGTGGTGGAACTGCAGGGCAGTGGCAACGATACCGTGCGGGCATCGGTGAGCTATGCGCTTTCGGCCGGCTCGGAGATCGAGCATCTCGCGACCACGAGCCGGTCCGGCACCACCGCCATTAATCTCACGGGAAATGAATTCTCTCAAACCATCGAGGGCAATGCTGGCAACAATGTCATCAAAGGCGGGGGCGGGCGAGATGTCCTGACCGGAAATGGGGGCAAGGATGTCTTCATCTTCCATTCTGCCCTCAAGGCCGGCAACGTCGACAAGATTACCGACTTCGATGTGACCCAGGACAAGATCCACCTCGACCATACCGTGTTTGCAGGGCTTCACGTCGGCACGCTTCCCTCCGCAGCGTTCCACACCGGAAGGAGTGCACATGCTACCACCGACCACATTGTCTACAACAGTTTGACCGGCGCACTCTCCTTCGACAGCGACGGCTCGCACGGCGCACATCAGATTCAGTTCGCCACTCTTTCTCCGCACTTGTCATTGTCGGCGTCTTCCTTCATCGTAACGTAAGCTTGCGAAAACGTCCGGGCCTCATCAAAGGCCCGACGGTATCATTCGATGACCATTGGTCACCGAAACCCGAATATGTTTATCTAGACCTTGGAACCAGACCATCGAGTTTGGCGTCAAACACCGGGTTCGACAACGAAGGCCACAGCATCAAGCTGTGCTTGAACTATAAATTCGGATTGGTCACATGGCCTGCCTTCAAGAACAGTGAGGTCTGCATCCCTGGCGCAGCGTCAGGCTCCAGTTGAACACCTTGATCGCCGAGGGAATGGCGTCGCAGAACGACAGGAACGAGAACAGCAGGCCGGCATTGGCTTGACTGCCGGAGACGAACATGTGGTGGCCCCCTACCAGGAGGCCGAACACGGCGATTGCCATTGAGGACAGGGCGACGGCCTTATAGCCGAACAGCGGCCGCCGGCTGAAACAGGGCAACCTCGGAGACCACTCCCATGCCGGGCAGGATCATGAGGTAGATGGCAGGCAGTACGTCGTCATAGCTCCCGGCGGCCATCATTTCATGGAGACGAAAGTTGGCGATGATGTCATCGCTTACGCGCTGCCAAAAAGCTGATGTCCAATGGCGCGATCCCTCCATCCTGATTGTCGGAGCCGGCCCGACAGGCCTGAAATGGCTAGGCGCGGCGTTGTATCCCGAATCATCGACCGCAAGGACGGACCGGCACCGCTCGCCAAGGCGGTCGGCATGAGTTCGCACAGCCTCGATATTCTGGAAACCCAGCGACGTCGCCGCCCAGTTGCTGGCCAATGGCCTGAAAATCCGCGGAGCCTGTTTCACGCCAACGGCCAATCCCTCGGACGGATTGATTTCTCGGTTCTGCCTCGTCGTTACAATTTTCTGCTGTCGTTGCCGCGGGGGGACACAGAAACCGTAATGGCTGCGCGGTTGGCGGAATTTGAGATCTGCGGTCGGATGGCGCAATACGCTGATCGGCCTGCAGGAAGCCGGTGACGCTTCCGCAGCGCGGATCGACACACCCCACGGCCAAGAAAGTTTCGACTATGTCTTCGGAGCCGATGGCGCGCAAAGCGCGGTGCGCCAAGCCATGGCCGTGGAGTTCGAAGGATATACGCATCGCAGGCAATGGAGCATGGCCGATGCCGACATCGACGATGGCCATACGAACTAGCCGCCACGCATTCCTGCATCGTTGTATTGATGAGGCTGTCAGGCGGTCCAGGCGGCGTTGAGGGTGAGAGACGCCTCGAACACCCGCGTCCCACCCTTGTCACGCATTTTAAGGGTTATCTTGACGAGATCGCGATCCGGCATTTCATCGCGAGCAATGTCATGCAAGATGCGAACTGCTTCCGCTCTTGCCTGCTCTCGGGATTCGAACAGCTGGCCAACCTCGTCCGAGACCAGGCCGTCGCCGTTATAAAGATCGAAATAGTAACGTTTCATTCATGGAAGCCTCAGCGTTCTAAATACGTCGACATGCGAATGGTTCCCCCTGCGCACTAGCATTTGCACGAAAACTGGCGCAGCCTGTCAAATGGTAGCTTTTGTCATCTTCCGATGGTCTAGGGTTCGGCTTCCCGACATACAGGCGATCGGCTTCCCACTTCGATCGCCCCGAGGCCGCCATGCTGGAACCCCTTTATCTGCAACTTGGTCAGCATGACGATCTATCGAACGAAGAGAAGGCTGTGCTCGCCGAGACGGTCACCTTTGGAAGAGATTTTGAAAAGGGCCAGGACCTCGTCTCGACAGGATCGCGGCCAGCCTACAGCACGATGCTGCTCGACGGCCTGGCGGCACGCTACAAAGTGCTCGAGGATGGTGGCCGGCAGTTCACCTCCTTGCAGGTGCCTGGCGACTTCGTCGACCTCCACGCCTTCCTGCTGAAGACGATGGACCACGGCATCGTTGCGCTCTCTCCTTGCCGTGTCATGTTCGCGGACCACAGCAAATTGAGGACAATTACCGAACGGGCGCCGCACCTGACCCGCCTGTTGTGGCTCGACACACTGGTCGATGGCGCCATTCATCGCGAATGGATCGTGGCAATGGGCAGGCGCTCCAAGACTTCGCATCTCGCCCATCTCATATGCGAACTCTTCGTTCGCCTGCAGGTGGTCAAGCGCACCAGCGGCATGAGCTTCGACCTGCCCCTTTCGCAAGCGGAGATGGCCGATGTGCTGGGTCTGTCGGTTGTGCATATGAACCGGGTGATCGGATCCCTGAAAAAGACCAAGGTCATCACCTGGGTGAACCACACGGTCACCATTCTGGATTGGGATCAGCTTGCAGAGCTTGCCGAGTTCGATCCTACCTATCTAAGCATGAACAACGAACCCAGGTGAGCGACTTGCTTCAAGTCGCCGCGCTGCTTGCCTCGTCTAATGGTGCCCACTGACAGGCAACGTTGCGGGACGTATCGGCATGTCCTCCAAGCTCACCCATATGTGGAACCGGCCTGCTAAAGGCGCACAATGGCCGCAAGCTTCAAACGCCTGCGCTGGCCTTCCGCATAGGCAAGGGCGATGGACTCGAGCTCGAACTGACGGCAAACTTGTTGGTCGTCTCCGACCACGCGGACGAACCATTCGCCACACGCTTCGACGACCTCAATGCGCGGCTCTACGGCGGCGCCGCTGGGTTCAAACTTTTCGTCGTTTTCGCGTTGGGGATGGGCCACGCCTTCCTCCTGATCTGGCGAGACATCAGCGTCCCATCGAACGAAGGTCCGGTCATTTAAATTTGATGGACCTGTGGTTTGCCGAATGTGCCGTGCTCCGTCCTCATGGCGGCGACTTTTGGCAGTCCTTCGCCTTCATCCTGGAACCAACCCTTTTTGATGAAGTTCGACCCGGTGAAGGGACGACTTTCTCAGGGAGATTTTCGTATGAAACAGTTCCCGTCACCAGCATGCTGGTGATCGGGCTTGGCTGTGGAACGGCAATGGCTCAACAACAGTCGGAAAGCCAGCGGGGAGCAGATACAAACTGCGCCGCCGGAACCGCTAACCGCAAGACCGGGGCCAAGGCCGGTGAGCAGGCCCAAGGCAAGCCCGGCGCTACTACGGACCAGCAGGCCCAAGGCAAGACTCTACGCAGCATAAGACTTCGACCGCTTCGACAATGTGACGGTCGAACAGAAAACCCAAATCACCCAGATGATCAAAGAGACGAAGGTCGAGCCCGTAGCCAATGTCGATTTCGAGGTTTCCGTAGGCATCGAGGTGCCGCGTCACAAGATCAGGCTGCATCGCTTGCCGGCTCGCATCGTCAAGATTGTCCCAGCTTATGAGACATATGAGTATTTCGTGCTCGCCGACGGCCGGATCGTCATCGTTGACCCGGATACATTTAAGATCGTGCTCATTCCTAGCATGATACCCGCAGCCCGTCTTGCCCGCAGCACGACGGGCTGCGTTATTGCCATCCGGCGATCGCGGGCAATCACCGATGAAGGGACGAACCGGCGTGGCTTTCGGTTGGAGCATTCAGGCGTTTGGGATACAGAGGGCCAACACCCAGACCGACCTTCACCGCAAGACGCCAGGATAGGCTTCGCCTTTCAACAAGCCAGCGAGATGGGCAGCGTTGGAAGCAGTCATTTCGATCGCGGCGGCAACCTTTTCCGGCGTTTCAGGCAGGTCGATATAATTGACATCGCCCATGGCTTCGCCGACCCAGTAGATTCCACTGTTGGCGGGAATGGTGAAGCCGACATCGTTCAGGGCTTGAAAGCATGCAGCATGGCAGTGATGCGCCCCATCCTCATTGCCGACAATGGCCACCAGAGCAACCTTTCCGGCCGCCGGCATGCGCCCCTGGCCATCGGTTTCGTCCAAGAACGCATCCATGCGCTCCAGCACGCGCTTGGCAACGCTCGAGGGCTGACCGAGCCATATCGGCAACCCAAGCACGAAAATATCGGCTGCCAGAATCTTCCGCCTGAGTTTCGGCCAGTCGTCGCCCTTGCCCATGTCTGAAAGCACACCGGCCTTGATATCATGATCGAGCGAACGCACGATCTCGCCCTTGACCCCATGCGGTACCAGCGCTGCCAGAAGGTCGGCAAGCAGGCGGTCGGTGGAGGATTTCTCCTTGTCGCCGGAGGCCTTGAGAGAGCAATTGAGGGCGAAGGCTGTCAGCTGCATTTGAACGTCCTTGACTGTTTCGAGGGCCCCCCGATCAATCGGCATTGTTGCCTTCGCGACGGGATCACATGGCAGTCAACGCCATCTTGAAAGACTTGTTCCGGAAGAGAAAGGCAGCGGGCTCGGTGCTGTTTCTCGCGGCACGCGTTATACGAGAAGAAATATCTACCGGGATGCGGACGTCACGCGCCAGACCGTGTTTCCGACATCGTCCGCTATCAACAGCGCCCCCGCCTTGTCGACGGCAACTCCGACGGGCCGCCCATGCGCCTTGTTGTCGTTGTCGAGAAAGCCGGTGACGACATCCTGCGGCTTGCCTTGCGGATGGCCGTCCTTGAACGCTACGAAGACGACTTTGTAGCCATTGAAGTGCTTGCGGTTCCAGCTGCCATGCTCGCCGACAAAGGCGCCGTTGCGATAGGGGTCCGGCAGGTTGGTTCCGGTGTAGAACACCAGGCCCAACGGTGCGACATGGGAACTCAAGGCATAGTCCGGAGGGATAGCTTTCGCCACCAGATCCGGCCTCTGCGGCATCACGCGAGGATCGACATGCTGGCCGTAATAGCTGTAGGGCCAGCCATAGAACGCACCGTCCTTGACCGATGTCATGTAATCGGGAACCAGATCGGGACCAAGCTCGTCACGCTCGTTGATGACCGCCCACAGCGCCCCGCTCCGCGGCTCCCAGCTCAGCCCGTTCGGATTGCGCAGCCCGCTCGCGAAAATGCGATAGCGCCCGGTGGCCCGGTCGACCTCCCAGATCGCGGCCCGGTCCTTCTCGGCCTGGATGCCGTTCTCGGTGATATTGCTGTTGGAGCCGATCCCGACATAAAGCAGCGACCCGTCAGGACTGGCGACAAGGGATTTGGTCCAATGGTGGTCGATCGGCCCACCAGGCAACGGTGTGAGTACGGTGCCGGGGGCGGTGATCTTGGTGTCGCCCGTGGTGTAGGGGTAACGCACGATGGCGTCGGTGTTGGCGACGTAGAGATCGTTGCCGACCAGGGCCACGCCGAAGGGCGAATTGAGATGATCGAGGAATATGTCCTGGACATCGGGCATGCCATCGCCGTTCGTGTCGCGCAGCAAGGTGACGCGGTTGCTTCCTTCATTGCCCCCGCCCGAGGTCGCCATGGACTCGATCCAGCCCATGATCAGGTCTTTCGGACGCTTGATCGCAGCACCGGGCGGCGCCACGGACTCGACCACGAGAATGTCTCCGTTCGGAAGTGTGTAGAGCGAGCGCGGATGCTTCAGTCCTTTCGCGAAGGCTTTGATCTGCAGGCCCTTGGCGACCGTCGGCGTCTCATCCTGTTTCCACCCGATGATCGAAGCGACGTGCATCGGCGGAATAAGATACTGAGCCAATTGAGGCAGTGTCGGGTTCGCTCCGACCTGGTCACCTGGGTCCGGCTCATCATTGCTGCACGCCGGCAGTGTGAGGAGCAATCCGCACAGCAGACCGAGACCTGCCGCGCGTTGGACATATCGGCTGGAGAACACTATGGCGCTCATTCGACCACCTCCACTCGATTGTGGTCGGAACTCCATCCCAGCAAACACACGAGGAGCAGGACGATCACGGCCGCGACTGACAGGGTGAGCCCTGTCGGCATCACCGAGGTCCAGGCATCGCGGCTATGCACGAGCGCGTTGAAGAACGCTATGACGAGCACGACGAGGTTGCCGAGAAGTGAGGGCCACGCAGACCTTGCCGCACCGGAAAGTCGACCGGTGAACAAATCGACAAGGGCCGCTAGAGCCGCAAGCACGCCCACGACCAGGCCGGCGAAGAGCAGCCAGGCGGAAAAATCGGCCCACATCATTTCCGCGCTTCGCCAATAGGTCACGTCGGTCAGCAGCGTACCGATGAAACACGCCTTGGCCACCGCCATCGGCGTTTTATAGAACGGGCGCTTGGCCACCAACGAGTTGGATTCCGTCCTGGCCATGGAATCTCTACCTTTGAAAGCTGGATCTGTCTTCCAAACCATCTTGGGGTTGGGAGGTTCCCCAGGACGGTTTGCGATCAAGAACTCGTGAAAGCATCGCAACGCGATTTCAAAGCTCAGCAAGAGCGCAAAGCGATGTTCAATTTCGAGACCGCAAAGTCCGCAAGGTGATCGAGTATCGATGCAGGTCAACCGGCGGAATGCTGTGCTCCCATTCCGTACGCGATGGTCCGGTCATCAGATAGGCCGACCTTGGCTCGACGCCGATGGTCCGGCGATCCCATTTGGCGCCGCTCTTTCGGCGGAGCCGGAAGATGCAAGGCGCCAGCAACGAGACGCCGGCTACATCTTCGAAATGAGGCTTGTCTCGATGCCAGCCAATGCCAGCGCCGGGTCGGTATTCGTTGATCAATACCTGCGCGAAGGCCTCGGCGGGCCGGCTCGCAAAGGCCGCAACCTTCACGCGTAGGGGTAGCAGAAAGTCGGGTATGGGCGGCGCCTCAAGGACCTCGCGTCTGTCATAGTCGTAGCGCAGGCCAAAACCGACGACGCGCCGGTTTGCCAGATGGCCATGGAAATCGAACGCCTCGAAGGGCAGGCCTTCAAGATGCCGGGCGAGCTCCGCTTCTTCCTGTGGTGTTATCAATTCCGACTGATAGACGAAGCCTTCGGGCAGATCGTCGCCGGCGCCGAAGAGATCGCGCTGGCGCAGGGATGCGCCGGATTTTTTTGATTTGAGCGTCGACATCATGGCTAGATGGTGAAGGCCAGCCCATCAGGCAATGTCAGGAACCGAGCCACATTTCGTCGCGGATCCTGCAACGAAGTTCGTGGCCCCAACTCTATACCCGGACATCGACCTCCAACCTCGCAACCCGAAGTCACGAAGTAAGTTCTATCAGCATGCTCCCGATGCAGGAATTTCCGGATCAGCCTTCGAATGCCGAGCAGGCAAAGGCGCAGGCTGCCGCCCTGTACAAGTATAATGTAGAAACCACCGAAGTGGATGATCGGGCGTCGATCGGAGCCGAGTTATGCGATGCGTCCGGAAAGATATTGGGCGGCCTTTGGGACGGACGAAACTCGGGCTTTGGTTTCTCGATATGTTTTCCTGCCCCAGCATCTGCGTAGACGGTGGCTCGGCGCGCGCCTTTTGGCCCAGGTCGAGGAGGAAGCGAGACGACGCGGGTGCAAGGGAGCTGTCGTGGAAACGAGCAGCTTCCAGGCGCGCCAGTCCTACACCAGCCAAAGTTATGAGGAATTCGCTCGGGTCGATTTCGGAGTTGAGCAATACGCCCGCATCTGTCATCGAAAAACTTGGACGTAGACATCAGCTAGCCGTTGCGGTCAGGTGATTGGCCAACCTTGGGCGCGCGATCCGGTTAACGGCTTGCCCCTCCACCAAACGCCTTTCGGAATCCAAGCCTCACGATCAAGAGACCGGCTATACGTTGCTGTCAAAGTCTCACCCGTGGCCGTGATATGATCCAGGAAGCGATGCTTCCCGTGGATTTGTCCCAAAGAATGATTGGGATAGCAGGAGCATGGCCAGTGACAGAGCGCAGCGGCAGTCGAAAAGCAGCCCAGAACTGTCTGCGATACCGATCCTGGAACTCCTTTTTGCTCAAGCGAAGGGTTGGCATTCCCTTGCGAGGCTTGACGGTACGAGTGTCGATACGCTTTGCCAGGCAGCGGGCCGGTGGGGCCGGGGTGTGAAGCCGGGGAACCAATCCTGTTCTCTTTGCCTCCAAGCCGATGCGGCCTGCGTGGAAAACCGACATGGGGCATGATTGTTCCACCGCGGCGGGCAGCATCGAGGACGCGCTTCTCGACGCAAAGTGGATGCGCCGCGCAACAACGCCCTCCACCGCGCGTTGACCTTTGCCAATTTCACTCTGGCTACTCCAGAACTTCGAGCCCGTTGGCTAGCCGCTGGCGGCTTTTTTTGCCACCGGAGCATTTCGTCTGGGAGTTCCGGAACAATTCGTTATCGACCCGGGTTCATCCTCTGCCAGCTGTCCCCTCAACTGCTGCCGATTAGATATCCCTGATCAGCCCGCTTCTCCCCTAACAAGGAAGGGTCGGTGAGGCTGAGCACTGTCTCTCAACAGAAGGAAAGGAAATCACGGACTGGATCAAATCAAGGCAAATGGCTGCAGTTCAAGGTTAAGGCCAAGGAACAATGGGGCAATCTCCCCGACGCCGGAACAGAAAGCTTCGTTTCGAGTTCATATTCAGCGCATAGGCGCTGCACGTGCCTGCATGCGGGGTTAGTACGGAGGAACCATACATGGGTCTCGGCACAATTCTGATCATCATTTTGATCCTTGCTCTGCTTGGCGGCTTCAGCGGCCTCGGCGGCGGCCCCTTCTATGGTACCGGCTACTATGGGGGCGGCGGCCTCGGTTTACTGCTGATCATTGTCATCATTCTGGTTGTCCTCGGTCGTCTCTAGCTCATCAGCCAGCGATCCCTGAGCTTCCTGAAATGGAGTGCAACCACAGCGGGGCATTCCGCTAAAGGAAGGAGGTCGTTATGGCCAAGTTCCGCTTTGAGACCGTCGAATTCGGCAAGACCAAGACTTTCGACGAAAGTCTTGCCAGCGCAGACCTTGCCAGCCCCCGAGCAATCGAAATCGCCCGCGCTGCTTTGATGGCGACCCCTTCAGGCTGTTCAATCAGGGTTTATCGATTTCGAACGCGTTAGCAAAAAATTCCTCACAGGGGGTCTCCAAGCTGAATGTTCCCTTCGTATGCTCCAACGCCGATGGGGTGGCGAAGTTTCTTCGACGGACTTAAAATGGCTGAGCGTGAAGACTGGAAGATTTCAACACCAAGACAATGTGCAAACGGTTGATGGCGAAGGGCTCGGGAAGTCCCGCCGTGCAGCGCGATTGAAGCAGCCCTAGGATGTCCCCCTATCCAGGAGGCTATCCATCGGACTGGACCGAGGAGACTGGAGTTACCAGGCTTTGGCACACACCGGAGGCCCCGAATGACAAGGATGCGCGCCACAAGCATGCCCGTCTCACGCCTCTGCGTGAGAGAAGGCACCTTTTGCAAAGCCTGTGCGGTGCGGGCGTATGGTGTCTTGGCCAAGAGTGGCGCGCCGGGTCGAGCGCTATAAGACCGAAGGCCGGGCTGGCATGACGGACTGTTCCTCGCGGCCTGCCCTTATGCCACAGGTCATCGTCGCATTACGGGACTAGAAAACCCCGAGAAGATTGATAAACCGCTGTTTGCAATGGAACATTAGCCTTAGCGAATGGTTTGTTTGAGGAGCGCTCATATGAAGCGGCGCGCACTCAAACCGCACGAGGTACGTCATGTTCTATAAGCTCCTTGCTACCACCGCACTCGCCACGTTCATCGCATCCGGTGCCTATGCAGGCAATGTGATATCTGCTGCAACCGCTGCCCAAAATGTTGCCGTCCAAGCTATTCCTGATGGCAAGCTGGTCTCGAAGTTCATGGGAGTGGAAGTCTACAATGGCACCGGCGACAATGCCGAAGATATCGGCGAAGTAAATGACATCCTCCTATCGAAGGACGGCACAGCTAAGTTTCTGATCATCGGCGTCGGCGGCTTTCTCAAGGTTGGTGAAAAAAATGTCGCTTACGACTTCGATAAGGCCCAGTGGGCCGAAAAGAACGCCAAGCGATGGTTGGTCATCAGCGCGACTAAGGAGGAACTGACGGCCCTGCCCGCATTCGATACAAAGGCATACGATGCCTCCCTTTCGACCGCTTCGACCAAGCCCGCGACGCCGACCGTGACGCCGGCGCCGGCGAACTCGGCAACAACGGTCGATAGGACGACACTCACTGAAATGCCGATCGACAAAATCCGCGCTGAGGATCTGATTGGCACAACTGTCTATGGTGCCGACGATGCGAATGTGGGCAAGATCGGGGATGTGGTGCTGACCGGTGACAAGAAGATTGATGCGGTCATTATCGACGTCGGCGGTTTCCTCGGCATCGGCGCCAAGGAGGTGGCTGTCGGCTTTGAAAAACTCAAATTCATGACAGACAAGGACGGTAATAAATATCTCTACACAAATTTCACCAAAGACCAACTTACGGCGCAGACCGCGTACGACAAGGGCACCTATGTGCAGTCGCGGGATAAACAGCGCCTGATCGTCAAGTGAGTTCGTCAAGGCGAGCCCGCGAACTTTGGTTTGCGGGCTCATCTCGATTCGATTTCAGCGTCTAAGTTGAGCGGTTCGAATCGGCAGACGAGTGATCAGCGGAACGAGATACCAAAGGACAGCAAGCTTCCTCCAACCAAGATGGCGCCCACCCCTGCCAATTCCCTACTATGGAAGCGGCACCGTGACCGCCACGTAAAAGTCAGTCGCCACGCCGAGCAGGATCGGCGCAAGCGCGGCTGCTATGAAGGCAGCGGCTGCTTTTCTGATGAAGTTCAGATACTGTAATTGGCTTTATCAAGCGCGGCTTAAGCCGACAGCGGACGGAAGCAAATCACAGGATTCGAAAACGGTCGTCGGAACGAAACGACCCTCAAGCAATTGTTACTTCGTCTCAGCGTTTTATTAGGAGGAGCTCATGGGACGCGGTATCTTGCTATGGTTGCTCGGGGTTCCGATCCCCATCATCATTCTGATCATGCTCTTTGCGCGTTAGGGGGTGGAAATGCAAACGATCCTTTCACCGACCGACGTCTCGCCGGTCACCGAATCTTCGTCATCGGCTGGATCGAGCGCCTCCGCCACAACCTTCGCGATTTCGACCGCTGCCTGGCTTGTCGTGGTGCAGTGGCTATCAGCGGGTGTCGGCGGCTATCTTACCGGTCGGCTGCTCACCAAATGGGTGAACGTCCACACCGACGAAGTCTACTTTCGTGACACCGCTCACGGTTCCTCGCCTGGGCCTTGGCAACGTTACTGGTTGCCGGTGTTCTCGGCACGGCTCTTTCCTCAGCGCTGGGTTCGGGTGTGCAAGCAACTTCCACCGTGGCCCCTGGCGCCGCGGTGGGACCTCCTCAGCAGCGAGCAGCGTGGCACCCCTAACTGATAATTTTCTCGGCTATTTTGTCGATACGCTGTTTCGGCCAACAGATACCGGAACAGTAGCCGCAGCTGGCCAAAACGATGCATCCGCCATCGGACAAGCAACACGCATCTTAATCACCAGCTCCGCAAACGGCCAGGTCTCAGCTGACGATAAAACCTACCTGACGCGACTGGTCGCTTCCCGCACTGGTCTGTCGGAGACGGATGCGAAGACCAGGGTCGACACTGTTCTTGCCAACCTTGAGGCTGCAAGAAACAAGGCCAAAGCAACCGCCGACACTGTCCGGAAAGCCAGCGCCAGTTTCGCGCTGCTGGGCGCCCTGTCGTTAGTGATTGGGGCGTTCATAGCAAGCGTTGCTGCAGCGGTAGGTGGGATGCAGAGAGACGAGGAGGAGGCACTGTTTGCTCGCAGCAACGACGTTCAGCATCCGGAATCCTCAACTGTCACCTCGACACCGGACATAGCCGCGGCGAAGTTATCATCTCGCGCATGGGTTTGGTCGGCGGAGTTGGGACGCGATCACTAGGAAGCTTGACCGCGGCGAGGAGAAGCGTGCGAGCCCCGACAGAATTTCGACGGCTCGCTGCGCACCGCCAATCGTCGGCTCTCTTCCATCCGAACTAGAAATCAGGTGGATAGCTGAAAGATCATCACCATAGCTGCAGCCGCCATGATAGCTGTCGCAACCCATCCCATCAGCCGCATTGCCAGTGGCACGGTTGTCTTGCCCATCACATCCCGTCGAGCCGTCATCAGCATCATAACTGCCATCACGGGCACAGCCACCATGCCGTTGATCACTGCGCTCCAGTAGAGCGCCTTGATGGGATTGATCGGCGTGAAGTTGAGACAGGTACCGGCCAGCGTCGCTATCGCAATTGTCGCGTAGAACGCCTTAGCCGCCAGCGGCTCGCGTTCGAGGCCTACAGGCCATTTGCGCGCCTCACCAAGGGCATAGCCGGCCGAGCCTGCCAAAACCGGAATGGCAAGCAGCCCCGTTCCGATAACACCGAGCGCGAAGACAGCAAATGCAAACTCACCGGCGACGGGACGCAATGCTTCAGCCGCTTGGCCGGTTGTTTCAATATTTGTGATGCCCTTGGCGTGAAGGGTCGCGCCGGCTGTGATCATAATCGCGAGGGCGACCAGGTTGGAAAACGCCATACCGACATAAGTATCCAGGCGGATGCGATGAATTGCATGCTGCGCCTGCGCTGGCGCCTTCTTGAGCGGCTTGCGGCCAGGCTTGGCCTTTTCGTCCTCCACCTCTTGGGAAGCCTGCCAGAAGAACAAATATGGACTGATTGTGGTGCCGAAAATCGCGACAACGGCTGTCCAAAACGACGCGTCAGCCGAGAACCGCGGGATGAGCAGACCTTTTGCCACTTCATCCCAAGGGACCTGAACGAACATCACCGTGCCGAAATAGGCGAACAGTGAGACCGTCAGCCATTTGAGTATCGAAACGTAGCGGTGGTATTTCAGAATGACCTGGAGCCCGACCGACATGACCCCGAAGACAACAACGTAAAGTACAGCCGGACCGCCAACGATAAGCTTCAAGGCGTCTCCCATGGCTCCGAGGTCAGCTCCGATATTGATGGTGTTGGCTATAAGGAGCAGGGCAACGACCGCCTGAAGCAGCCAGTTGGGGTAATAGGCTCGCATGTTGCCGGCGATGCCTCGCCCCGTCGTGCGGCCGATGCGTGCGCTGATCTCCTGGATTACCGACATGAGAGGGTAACTGAACAGCATCGTCCACGTCAGGGCGAAACCGAATTGCGCGCCGGCCTGTGAATACGTGGCGATGCCGCTTGGATCGTCGTCGGAAGCTCCGGTGATAAGGCCGGGGCCAAGCACATCGAGCAACCTAGGCTTGGCGCGACCGAATCCAGGCTTCGTAATTTTCGTGGTCAAGTCTCGCGTTCCCAAGATGCCCTCAGTCCGTCAACGACCTGACCAGAAAAAGGCTCCAGCGCTAGAATCATTATAGTAGGATTTGCTAAAAGAATGGCGCGGGAGGTCGGCCTCGGTGAATGGTGGATCATTGAATGGCGGAAGAGCATCCCGTTTCAATGCGCACAAAAAAGCACGGATCAATGCGTTGCAGTCTTGAGCATCCTGCTCGAAGCGGGATTGCCCGTGCAGAGCATATTGGCCAAGCAGATGGACCGCAAAGAGCCAGACGGGTACTACCGCAGTTGCGATCAGACCGAGCAGGTGCGATGGAAATCCGTTTCCGTGCTGCCTCAGAAACTTATCAACATAGTCGCAAGTCGGGGAACGCAGGCGTTGCGTTCAATCAGACCTGGTTTGGATTGGCGGGGAAGGCCCAGGTTCCGGCAGCGCATCGTTCTCGGCCGGATCGAAGGCGCCATGATGGCGATCGCCAAAGCCAGCGTTCCCGGCTTCTCATTCGCCCACATGAACTCATCTGGCGATCCGCCGACGGCATGAACACACCAATAGCCGGCGGTGCCTAATGCCCAGCTTGTCGTCGTATTCGTCTTCTCGTCTCAGCCCGGGGGACGAGTCTCAAATATTATGCGGATAGGGGAACTCCCGGCTTCTCTCCGGGTTAGAAAATGCCCCAACGGGTCATTTCAAACAAGGAGGACACAACGATGGCAACCACCAAGAAGGCAAGTGCCAAGACCAAGGGCCTTGAGGATCTGTTCCTCGATGGGCTCAAGGATATCTACTATGCTGAGAAGAAAATTCTGAAGGCCTTGCCGAAGATGGCCAAGAACGCGGATGACGAGCAGGTCACCGCGGCCTTCGAAAAGCACCTTGCGGAAACCGAAGGCCAGGTAGAACGGCTCGAGGAGGTTTTCGAAATCCTCGGCGCGCCTGCGCGCGGCAAGACCTGCCCCGCCATCGACGGCATTCTGGAGGAAGGATCGGAAATACTCGATGAGTATAAAGGATCGACGTCCCTGGATGCCGGGCTCGTCGGCGCGGCGCAGGCTGTCGAGCATTACGAGATCGCTCGCTACGGCACGTTGATTGCTTGGGCCACCACCCTTGGCAAGGATAACGTGGTTGAATTGCTAAACGCGACCCTCGAGGAAGAGAAAGCTACCGACGAGGCCCTGACGTCACTGGGTGAAGGCGGGGTGAACGACCGGGCGGCCGAACTGCAAGCAGCTTGAATTGCGGCCGGTTTTTCCATGGCTCCGGCGTGGCCGCCGGGGCCATTTTTCTTCTATGGCCGGATCGCTACGCGGAGAGAATCCCTACTATCGAATGACCTTCAACACATTAGTGGCCAGGCTAACAAGCGTTGAACCTCTTGGGCTATGAAGTCCCTGATTGAGTCGGTCGCGATATCTGCAGCTTCACACTGATCCGATGGGAAGGATCAAGGTACGCGCGGCGCTGCAAACATACGCTGGCTGGAAATCTCTCATCTTTCTAAAATCTGTTCGAACCTGCACTGCCTGGGGGCCTTGTCGGGGCGCCATCGCTTTCGAAGTCATGCGGCGAGCTTTGCTGAATCCATCCCATTGTAGTCGGCCCAGGTCACGGTCTTTTTCATGACTTGAAGGCACCATCAAGCTTGAAGCGAAGATCGTAATGCAGCCGCATGGCCGCATGTTTCTGAATCCGAAGTCGGCTAGATTTGGCGATCGAGCGTTCGCCGCAGGAGGTGTCCATGGCTGGAAAGTCATCAGAGATCCAATAATTACTCGCCTGCGCTAAGCCGTCCAGTTGAGGAGCGAAGTAGCTTCGCCGCAGCAATTAGCTTCGTGCGGCTGCCGCCATACCTGTTGATTAGCTCGTGGACTTGGGTTGTGGCAATGCCGTTCTGCCGTGCAAGTTGCCTAACCACATAAGCTTCACTGCCCGAAATTCGGTCCCGGTCGCGAGGATAAAGGTTTGCCGCATCGGCCGTCATGCGTAGTCTCCCGTGCTCACGCTATATCTTCGCCAACGCAAGAGTTGCTATTTAGTTGCCGCTCATGTGCACGCTGACGGTACGTCTGGTGCGCGCAAGCTGGGAGCATCTGCGGTTGCATTTTTTCCCGCCGATGGAACTTTCGGCCGGCGCAAATCTTCGTTTGCCGAAGGTGTCCTCGACCCTCGAGGTGGCCGGCGAGGGTTATGTAAAGAGGTGTTCCCGGATGCCCTCAACCTCAATACGCAAAACCGAATATGATCCTGACAAGCGAGTCCTGTCTGTGTGGTTTGTGGCCAGCGGCAAACGGTATGAGTTTGAGGGCGTGCCGCCTGAAATCTTTGCCGAGTTCCGTTCCGCTTTTGCCAAGGGCCGCTATTTCAACGAACATATTCGCAATCGCTTCCGATATCGTCTGGCCGATAACAATTCTGGATGATCTGCTCGGAGCACCAGTTCGCCGGTTTGCGGCTTGGTTTTCGGCCATTTAAGGTGAGCGCAACCGACAGGCAGTAAGTTTTTCAGTCGTCATGATTGGCTTTCGCAAGGGCTTCGGCCTCATGGACTAGACTCGGCCAGGAACCATGGCCTCCTCGCTTGGACGACTCCAGCCGGGCGGGTCTGTTCTAAGTCATGCGAACCAATTTGGCCCGGCTCGGGCTTCCATGTTTCTCTTTAATCGGAGTCGCTAGCGCACCTCATCTCGAAGAGCCGTCGTCGTGCGCGCAACGGGCGTCCAGTCAGTAATCGCATCGGCATCGACGGTGATCAAACCGCCAGCCTTCAAGGTGACCTTTTGGGATTCTGCATCGATTCGACTGACCTTCCCTCTGAGCTCAAGTTCGTCGCCCGGTTCGGTCCTCTTTGGTGCTGGCATCGAATGGGGAAAGGCATAGGACGGAATGCTGACACTTGCTCGCGCACCATCCAGCATTCTAAGCACGGTCACGGTTATCGCAACTTCGTCGCCTATGCTGATGTCCGTAACTTTCCAAGCCATAAAGAGACTCTGGGGCGGAAATCCTAGTCGTCAAGGGACTGCTAATATTCCGTCGGTGAACTGCAACAAAAAGCTTATCCGCCCGTTTTCACACGCCAGGTCACACTGGCTACTCCAGACCTCCCTCCCGCCGGCTGAAGGTCGGCGGGTCTTTTGATAGCGCGGACAAGCGATGCACGCGTTCCTTTCTCCAGTCTATGTGAGGTCCGATTTGCCAGGCTCGCGCCAACGGATCGACCACGTCGAAGTAGCTGCCGACGAACTCCTCAAATGGGCAAAACGTGGCCCCAGATGGCACAAGGCGATGATCCTTTGCAGGTCAGCTTTGGAGGGCGATCCTATTAACCCGCAAATAATACGCAAGGCTTTCGCGGCTGCGGCTAAGGAAGCACAGATGTTGCTCCCTTCCGATTAGAGTCGCTTGCCTCATCTCACCAGCTGTGTTTTGCACTTGCGGCGCCACCACAACCCAGTCGCATCGTGCCAGCTGATCAGCCCGAAAAGCCAGTCAGCCCGCTACGGTCTCAACGTTTCCGCCGGTCACTTGCCGCAACCGGCGGCGAAGCCTTCATGCACGGCGCTGCATTGCGTAGGGTCTCGCCTCCTCTATGGACAAGGCGGCTTGCCCTGCTGCCCCCTCGCCTCTACAACTCGTGCATTCACAGGAGCAACCGCATTGCGGGAAGAACGGGACCAAGGAGCGCCACTTGGTCCCGCGAAATCGTGCACCCACCGCGCTTCGAACAAGCTTCAATCGTTGTCGCCGTTCTAGGCAATCTCAGTGCCACATTCTCTCCCTGAGCCATTTGAGAAACCTGTTCTCAGCGATTGTCCGACGGACTCTAGCGGCAGCCCATTGCCCTCCTATCGTGGTCCCGACATGGCAACTGCAGACGATGTCGTGCAATTCCCAGTCAGACAGTTCGAAGAAGCGTTTTGCTTCTCCATAGGTGTCATCCTTCAGGCCGACCGCACGTAGTACCGGATCCTCGAGGGCCACTGTGATTGGTGAGCCCTCATTGCGTGCTGCGTCGCGGGCTTGCCCCTTCAGATGCTCAGTGCCAGTCAGCGCTCCCAAGCGTCGCTCGGGATGTTCGTCCAGCAACTTTGCCCAGCGCTCGATGCGCTGTTGCCGGGTCATGATCGGGTATGTCGACAAGGGTTCCACTTCTGCGATTGTCTGCAGTTGGCTTAGGGTTTGGTGTTTCATGGTCGGCTCCTTTTGATCGAAGTCCCCTTCTCAACAAAAATTATCGCGCGACGACGCGCCGACAAGGCCGGGTAGGCGGCTTCTCGACGGACAATCGCGATTACCAAATTTTGACGAATGCTGCGCATTGCTCCGCCGCTGCCGACGCTCGAACTGACCCACGTCCCCCCAAAATGGGATCAAAGCCGCCCAGAACGGTTTCAAAGCCGGGTTATTTTGGACAGTTCGCCACCCCGCTGACCTGCTTCACCTCAATAACCGCGACTTTCGCGACACCGCGCTGAAGAGAGGCGTGGAATCCTGGTCGAGCTGATCCCAAAGGACATGGAAGGTGGGTCCGACAAGATTGTCTGTTTCGTACCAATCTCGGTTCTGTACGTTTCCAACACTAACCTTCTCCGTGGGTCCTTGTAATAATCCGACGGAGGAGCCGCCGTGCATCAATTCGCTTTCCGCTGTCATTTCTTTGCCACAAGGCGTAAAGTCACCAGATCGCCCGCACGTTTGCACGGGCGCGAACGACAGGGAGATTGGAAGGCTCTTGCCCCAAGCGGGATTGAGCTATGACCAATCCACTAAACCTTTCCTACAAGAATGGATTGCTGGGTCGGCTGAACGCGAATGACCTCGCGCTCCTGGAGCCGCACTTTGAGCGGCGTACCCTCGACTTGAGAATGAGATTGGAGACTGCCGATTCAAAGATTGAGGCGGTCTACTTCCTTGAGGAAGGTCTCGGCTCTGTTGTTGCGAGGGGCCCGAACGGAAGCGACGCCGAGGTCGGACTCATCGGCTTCGACGGAATGACAGGCACTGCGTTGGTGATGGGCGTCGACGTCGCGGCGCATGAATGCTTCGTCCAGTTGGCGGGTAGTGCGGTCCGAATTGAAGCGGAACCATTCAATGCCGCTCTTCGGATTAGCCTTAGCCTGCGGCTCTTTCTTTTGCGTTATGTCCACTATCTCCACATTCAGGGCAGCTATACCGCTCTAAGCAATGTGCGAGCAAAAGTGGAAGACCGTTTGGCGCGATGGCTGCTGATGTGCGACGATCGGGTCCTTGGAAACCATCTTGCAATAACCCATGAGTTTCTCGCAGTGATGCTCGGTGTGCGGCGCCCAGGTGTTACCGTGGGGCTGCAGGTGCTCGAAGGGCTTGGGCTTATCCGTTCGCGACGAGGGGAAATCACCATTCGCGACCGCGCCGGCCTTGAGGTACATGCAAATGGCACCTATGGGAAATCGGAGGCTGCGTACGCTCGCCTGATCGGAGGTATCAGCCGATTTGATTTCCCCTTGTCCACGGCGGTTTCTGGCTAGGAGCCAGGTGAACACACCTGACATCATCTCCAGAAGCTCCTTAGCCGAAGCAGGTCTCGCTCCCCGCCCAGCGATACTCATCCAGGTTCTCCCAGGACGTTCCCAAGCTACTGCTGCTGCTATTGTGAGCCGATACACCCCCGGTTCAATTGATGGTAAAAACCGTACAGGTCTGGGGTTATGAATCCCACTGGTCCACCGAAGGCTTCCCCTGCTGAGCCTGATCGATGGCAAAAAGTAGTAAGGCTAGCGTCGGCGACAGCTCGGGTTCGACCGACAGCCTGAAGTGCTTCTGTACGTGATGACGATTGTCCGCGTCGCGTATCAACTCTCGAAGAGAGTCAGCGACGGTTTTATGACCGGCCTTGTCGTGCTTTGTCATCACGTTATCCCCGAGTCCTTCCCCTAATTCACTAGCCGAAAAAGGGTTCCCTGCTGGGTCGGGAATGTTTAGTAGAAATTTCCGAGCGAGGAAGCAGATACAAGTCCTCAGTTCGGCCACATAGGCGCGAGCGGGACAATCGCCAGACGCCGAGAGGCTGCCCGGCCCGTCGGTCAAGAGATTGCGCCCCGGCGAAAGAGGGTTGAGAAACCTGGTCTTCGGCTCCGTCGCGCACCGGTTCCAAGAACAGCCGGGCGCTTGTGGGTCCTAGCATAAACCCCTGATGGCCGGGCCAAAATCGTCCCGTGGCCCAAACGTTGCCGGGACGGCGCCAACCTTACCGGCTCTGCCATCGTGGCGGAGGGGCCGGCATCAAGCGGTGGGGATTTTTTTGCTCGGTTGTGCATTGGGCGAGGAGGGTCAGATCACATCAGGCACCGCGTATCCGTGACCAGACCTTAGTCCCAAACCGGCTCCGACCGAAGCCCAATCCCGGGAACGTTTGCTGTCCTCCAAAGTTCGATTGGACTGACGGGCGACGAATTCGTCCGGGCAGTTTTGCAAAGGAGAAAATCATGAAAATACGTCTTACGGGCGCCGCTGCCGCGTTGTTGCTTTTCGCCGGTGCTGGCGCCGTTGCTGCTCAGGACGTGGTCATCACGCCCGAACAGGATACCGTCATCCATGAGTATGTGAAGAAGCAGCCCCTAGCATCGCTGAAGGTTCCCGGCGTGGAACTCAATGTCGGCACAGCACTCCCCGACACAGTCGAGCTTCATGAAGTTCCCAATGTCAAATACCGCTACGTCGTAATCGACAACCGGACGGTTCTTGTGGATCCCGGCACCCGCAAGATCGTCAAGGTTTACGACTGACCTATGGAATGTCCCCAACCCGCCGCCAGCCAGCGGCGGGTTGCGCATGCCAAGCTCCATCTATCAGGACGAGATATGATGAACATTGAACTCGAAGCGTCGCATGCCCTCGTGGTCCGCCTGGCTGATCTGCAAACCAGAATGCGGAAAGCGCGGATAACGGCGGCCGAAATGAAAACCTTTCAAAAGGTCGCATCAATAATGGATGACGGTCACGGCCAGATCGATGGCGACGACCTGATCGCGGCATCGTTTCTTGTCGATCCCAATCAGCAGCAGACCTAAGCGAGCACGCCGACTAGCCTGAGCCGGCGTTCCTCGTGGCTGTACCGACCAACGTCCAATCGAGAGGCGCAAAGGTCCGCGCATCGAAACCTAATGCATTCCATCTGCATTGACCGGGAACCGGCGAAGAAAGTCCCTTCATCGCCGGTTGATTGGGTGCCCGCCACCTCCTTGTGATGTGGCGGGCACCCAATTGTCGGGAGAGCAGCATGCAGTTCGGCGAGATCATCGCGAATGTCCAGACCGCCGCCTTCTTGGCGCGCCTGCTGGCAATTGCGTTGTTTCTAATTGGCCGACCGCTTTGGTCTGAACCTAGAGTCCGGATGGTCATCCTTATGCCGGTCGATCCCGTGACCACGGCTGCAGTGAGGACTGGCACTCAACCCGACCTGCGGAGACGCTTGATATCAAGCTGCTGCCAAGACTCGAACGGCATTCGCCTGATTCTCGCGGCTATATGAAGATATTGTACGAAATCAACCAATCCGGTCTGCCGGGAACATCGCTCAACCACCGAACGTTATTTTGCGTCAGGGACCGGAACTTTCACTCCCTCCGGTCCTAAGGCCTGCTACTGTAGTGTGGACAGGTCGGAGGCTTCAGGTTATGCGGGACCGCCGTACCGTTAGAGCCTGCCTAAGTCCTCACGATATGGCAATTTGCCAGCGTGTGTTCGACCAGGTTTGCGCAGACGAAGACCTGGACCCCTTAGGCCGAGATGCTGAAGTTATAGCGTCGATGGTTGTCGGGATTTTTCGCAATGCTCATACCAATGAACGCCAACTGCTGGAGGCGATCAGGTCACTTCGTCCTTCAAAGGTTGCAAATAGGACCGGCTGAGGCGTAGGTCGCCGCACTTCGTGACTGTAGCCACCTTGGCGCAACCCTTGGATGATTCCTTGCCGCGCAAGTGCCTCTCATGGCCGATGATGCCCGGCTTTACCCAATGGGTCGCTGGCCGCTTCATACCCTTTGGCGGCGCTTTCCAGCCACGGTACGGCAAAGATGGCTGTGCCGATTTTACCGCTGCCTAAGCGTCCCGCGCGTTCTGGCGCCTGCCGGTGGCCAGCCGCATGCACTGCAGCGGCCATCATGCGGCAATGATGATAGGTCGAGGGAACATTTTAGCTATATCGAATGTTCAACTCTTATGGACAGCCGAAACCTACTCTCAGCAGATCAATCAAGAGCAGCACGTGCCCTGCTGAACTGGTCGCGAGTGCGCTTTGCCGGAAAGGCCAATCTCAGCGAAATGACGATCAGCGATTTTGAGAACGGCTTTAGGAAACCGCGTCCCCCCAACATCGCGGCCATGCGCCAAGCGTTTGAGGACGCCGGAATTATCTTCACCATCGAAGGCGCTCCATCGCTAGCCCGCCCTGAAGGTGATAGCGGTCTCGCCACCGACAATAGAATGTGGCGCCGCCGGCAGAGAAAAGCATAAAGGCAAAGGCCCCTCGAAAGCCGTGCATTAGCAACCCCTTGACGAACCGAAGGGCAGCGCCAGAATCCTATACATGGCGCGGGAAATCAATATTGGTGACAAGGTGGCGATCGTTGCCACTGTGGGCAAGCGCATCGAGGAGCGGGTGGCCCTGCATTTCCCCACCGCCACTTTCCCCTGTTCGATCATCGACCCCGAGGCCAAGCCAGGCGACAAGATCCGGTTCGAAGGTGAGGTCGTGCACGTCGATGACGACACAGGCCGTGTGACAGTGCAGGCGCTTGGCCGTATCACGGTCGATGCCAATTCTGTCCGGCTATTGAGGAAGTTCCGAAGGCCAAAAGGCAGTAAGCCGCTGCGTGACAAGGTAGACTAACTGCCCCGGCGCACCTATGGGTTTGAGCGATCCTTCGCCATAGCATTGAAAAGCAGCGTGCACGCCACAAGCGAAACGACCCCTCCTGACAGGCCGTCCCCGGTCAGGCCGAAAAAATAGACCGTCTCAAACGCCAACGCTGCCATTGCTGTACCCACCATGTGGATTTGGTATCGCCAACATAGAACCGTTAGAGAACACTAATGTTCCACCTCTAGACTCTCGCCCGCAACGGCAGCACCTGTCCTTTGGGAGAAACGGCGCAAGTTCCGCAGGCTGTCCTGTGCGACCGCGTGTCTTGACTGAACTTCGACAACCGCCCGCGACCTGCAATGGTGTCCATACGTGCCCAGACGCAACAGCGTTCGCGCGTATTGCCTTGTTTGGCCAATGCTTCGCCAGGCCTTTTGTGGAGATCGCAATGCCAACCCCTTTGTCGTCGTATAGCTCCTCGCCCCGGTTGAATGAATTGACGGGGCTGTGATGATGATCGCCGCGCCGACTTCATCAACGGGAGGCGGTTTAGGTGGAGGTCTTCCGAAACGAAGGAAGCCCGTCACCGAAGGGTCACGACGGATGATCGAATGGGTATCTCGATCTGGGCCATCAACGGCGTCTAGTGGAAGATGTTCCAGAGCGGTCCGCGGCTCAGGAATAACGGAAAGCGGGGCGCCGAAACCAAAATGCTATCGGCGCGTTATGCAGCTCTCTATGCAGCAGGCCGTGCGATGGGCGCTTTCTCACCGCTTCAAATCAGGTTGTTGGATGATAAATCTATATCGGTCTCTTCGATCTGTGAAGCGGAACAGGCGCTTCTGGGACAGTGGCCAAACAAGCGAGCGGCGGTTCACCGGGATGCTTGCCGGTTGATCGCCGCGGCAAAGGACGGCACATGCAACCCGGCCATCGCCTTCGCGGCATTCAAAGCCGCTGCGATCGAGCAGCGCCTTCTGCAGCCGACAAGCAAAAGTTCGGCGTTGAGGATGTTGAACAATGTGACAAAGGACCTCGAGGCCTGAGCCTCAATTCCAAACAAGCCCGCTGCCGCGATCTAGGTGTTTGCGCCCGGTCTGTTCTCGGCTCACCCCGCCGAGATCAGGCCGGTACTATTTGGTGAACAATAGCAATGGTCCAGAGATCGAATGAGAGTGGCGTGAGCCACCCCGCAAATGACAACCATGATCACGCGCCTAGATTGCTGGACGCCGACCCTTTGACCGACGGGGAAAACATTTGCCGAACTTGTTAGGGGTACTGAGCGCATGGCTATTTTGGTGGTTCTAGCAATGGGGGCCGGTTGATGTTGGTGCCCGCTATCTACCTTGCACTGACCCACGGGAGATGAACCAAGCGCTGCCGCTTCGCTTGAGAGCGCATCTTCGCCTAATCCACCAGCAAGCTTATGCTTTGGCCGCTCGTGCCAAATGACTTGGCGCAGGTCGTGCATGTCGACCTGCTGACCGGAAATCGGACCGGTATAGAAGTTGTCATCCTCGTCGGCCGGCTCGCCACCGTGCCGCTTGCCAGGGATGGGTGGTTTAAGGTCATAGCACCGTCATCTCCGCCAAACATTCAATTCGTCTAAAATGTTCCGGAACTATTTTAGCGCAAGCTGATTGAATCCTGGCTTGTGAGTCCGGTATGCATGCATTTGAAGTTCGTCCCGCCTCGAATGACTGGGAATTCCAAACGCGCTGTCCGAGATCGGCTTTGGAAGCGCGTATAAGAGCACGCAGGGCCGCCGCCAAAGGGCCTGAAGCGGCCCGCGACGCAATGGGTAAGCCGGGGCTGATCGGCCGTGTGTGGCACCTCCGCGGCGAGGAAGACCTCCGGCACGCTTCACTGCAGGATTTCAGGGTAGAATGAGCAAACGCGGGAGTGAATTTCTCTACCATTGGATATCGGACCACCTACCGGACGCTCCGATGGTCGACCCGGTTCTGATGGTGATTGAGATGGCTGTTGATGCAAAAAGGGCGGCCGAAGCCCAAGGCATCCCAGGCCAGGAGATTGATGAAGAAATTGGCCAAATCTATCAGTTCATCATGCGGGACTTGCGCTGACCTTGCCAGGCGGTAGGCGAGGAATATAATTCTCCCGTTGCGGCGATCCCCCTCATACGGCTGCCATAGCCACATCGAAACCTTCCAGGCAGGTATGCTGAAATCGAGCGCTTTCTGGCGGCGGCGGAAGCGCTGCACTTGAGCATCATCAAGCCCTTCAGATCGCCGCATTGCGACCACTATCGGCAAGACGCGTGTCTTGCATGGCGTGTTGTTGAAAGCCGTGCGGGGACAATCAACGCTCCCGCAGTGGCCGGTGTGATCCGTTGCCCCCACGGGAGCGTCCACTGCACCCCGCAAAGCCGTTTGTTTTCATTGTGTGACTTTCCGTCCCAACCGCCATACCATTTCCCTTGGTGGCTGCCGCGAAGGGACGACGAATATGGCTTTTACTGTCATCTGGTATGGACGACAGGGCATCGTCGACAAGGAAATATTCCACGCCGAGAAAGCGGCAAAGGATCATGCAATCTCCCTGTTTCAGACCCGGAAGGGCGACGATGGAATCGTGTCCGTTGAAATTCGCAAGGAAAACGGCACTGTCGTTTTTAGCCATGCGGAGAACTAGACGAAATTGCCCGCCGACGGCGCGATGTGGACAGGCGCAATCGCGACTGGAATCCGACGTTCGGTTCAGGGACCTAGAGACTTCAGTCTTAGTTGATCTGTTGCTATGCTAATATGCATTTAGCTTTGGCATTGCTGGGAGAGATCCCAAAACACTGACCCGCAATGGCTGGTGCGGCCGCTTCACCCAAGCATCCCCTGGACCGATCCCGACGGGAGCATTAGACTGCGGAGCGGAGCTCAAATGGCCGGCGACAGGGACGATGCTATTCACGATCATCACGTCGAGTATTTCGCCTCGGAGAACGGTTTGTCTCCGGACCTGACTTGGGAGTTGATCCTAAAACACGGCAACAGCCGCAAGGCCGTGATCGAAGCTGCGCAGGGTTTGAAAGATGATGACAGGCAATACGGCCGACCAGCACCGCATGCGGAACGTTAGCTGTTTCGAATAGTTGAGTTCATGCTCGGATGTTGTCACTGGCATCCGGCGAAAGGCTGGTGGTTAAACTCATCAGCCGGCCCGCGTCTTGGTCCCTCCGTGGCGCGGGCTTTTATCGATCAGGCGAAGAGATGACCGACAAGCCGGCCACAAACCTACGTCGTGAGTGTGTCGAGAAGCCGCATTGGGTGCCGAAAAAGCCGACGGCCGTCGATAGATGAAAGGAATAAGCGACATGCGGGAACCGAGTTCAGAGGCGGACGTTTTTTCCTCCAGGTCACGCGTTTTTGCGCGGTTTGAATGACCTAGACGGAGGAAATTGAAATGAACACCGCTCACGATGGGCGCGATGGCGCTCGCAATGATGACGGGCTCAGCGCTGGCTGCTGGTAACACATCCGCACTTGACGATCCGGCAACGATGTCGCCGTTCTTCACCGATGCCGGCATGAAAACCTTGAGGTCGGAAGCGGATTTCAAGACCGCATGGATGGCCATGAAACCGGATGAAAAAAAGGCGGTGCTGAAAGACTGCGGCGACACCACGCTCAACAAGTCGCACGCGGACTTCTGCGCCATGGCGAAGAAGATGGGCGGCTGAAAATAACCTCCTGTGGCGCCGGACACGAACGCTCTAAAGGCGTAGTTCCCAAGCCTGATCTGGAGCCCGTTCCTTTGGCACGGGCCTTTTTTCGCGAGGAACACAAACGCCCTCCCTGAGCGGGCCAGCTTGGCGCTGACGTCCGTACCGTCTCAAAGCCGTGTCAGCGCGAATTGACGAAGTCAGTTCGTTCTTGGCTACCTGGTTGCTTGCGGGATATGCCTGCTGGGGATTCGCGCATCTCGCTGATCTCGCATATGCGGTGCGACGCTCGCACCTCTAGATCGTCTTGAACGAGCGGCGCGCTATGCCCTTCCCCTGCACATCGGCCAGAGGTCGGATTTGGTCGTGCCGACTGCCGAGAAGCGACCTCGAACGAAGCCACGAACCTTCGTGGAACCGCGCGCCAGATTCCAAGTTGCTATGTACCGGCGACAGACTGATCCGTGACCTGGATAGTGCAATACGTCGGCAGGCATCGCGTCGATAGGGTGAGACCAGATGAAAACCAGGCCGGCCACCATCAAACCGTACAGCGGACCGGTCGGCGGCTGGGGCTCAGCGAAATCCGTGGCGGGGATCATCGCAAGAGAGCACGTCCCTCTGAAGGCGCCAAAGCTGCTTTCGGTTCAGAATAAGCCTGAAGGATATATGTGCGTCAGTTGTGCCTGGGCAAAACCGGCGCAACCGCATCCGCTCGAATTCTGCGAAAACGGGGCAAAGGCGACGGCTTGGGAAATCACTTCCCGTCGGGCTGACCCCGCGTTCTTCGAAAAGCACACGCTAAGCGAGCTGGAGCTCTGGCCAGATCACGATCTGGAGGAACAGGGCCGGTTAACCCATCCCATGCGCTGGGATGCGATTAGCGACAAGTATCTTCCGGTGGGATGGGCGGAAGCTTTCGATGAGATCGGCAGGGAGCTGGGCGCGCTCGATCCTCATCAGGTCGACCTTTACACCTCGGGCCGTGCATCCCTTGAGGCGAGCTATATGTACCAGTTGTTTGCCCGCATGTACGGCAGCAACAATTTACCCGACAGTTCCAACATGTGCCACGAAAGCTCGTCAGTGGCACTTCCGGAAAGTATCGGCGCCTCTGTCGGTACAGCTATTTTGTCGGACTTCGAAAACACCGACTGTATTTTCTACATCGCCCAAAACGTAGGAACGTCTTCCCCGCGCCTGCTACACGACCTCCAGGACGCGGTCGACCGCGGCGTGAAGATCGTCACCTTCAACTTGCTTCACGAACGGGGGCTGGAGCGCTTCGTCAATCCGCAGTCGCCGGTTCAGATGCTGACCGGCAGAGAGACAAAGATCTCGACGGAATATTATCAGGTCAAAAATGGCGGCGATATCGCCGCCCTGTTCGGTGTCTGCAAGGCGCTCATCGAAGCCGACGACGCCCTCAAAGCATCGGGCACCAGCCGCGTAGCGGGAGAGGACGGCAAGCCGAAAGATCCGGATAATGCGGCAATGGTCGCATTCGCGGCCTCGATTGCCTCGGCCGACAAAAAGCATGTGCTCGACCATGATTTCATCAAGGAGCATACCGCCGGATACGAGGAGTTTGCTTTAGCTGCACGAGCTCACCAGTGGGATGAGCTGGAGCGGGTCTCCGGACTCAGCCGCGATCAGATGATGAAGGCGGCGGCCATCTACGCCAAATCCGATGCCGTGCTGATGGTCTACGGCATGGGTCTGACGCAACACCTCATGGGCGTCCAGAACGTCCATATGGTTTGCAACCTCGCGCTGTTGCGCGGCAATATCGGCAAGCCGGGAGCGAATATCTGCGCCGTCCGCGGCCATTCCAACGTTCAGGGACAGCGCACTGTCGGGATCACGGAAAAGCCGGGGCTGGCGCCGCTGGACAAATTGTCCGAGCTTTATGGATTTGAACCGCCCCGCTGGACCGGCCGCTCGACGGTCGAGACCTGCGATGCAATCATCAACGGCCAATCCCGGGCCTTTATCAGCCTTGGCGGTAACTTCCTGAAGGCGGTGCCAGAGACCACCGCTATGGAAGCGGGATGGCGCAAGCTGCGTCTGAACGTGCAGATCGCGACAAAGCTCAACCGCAGCCATGTCTTGCATGGCGAAATCGCCTATCTGCTGCCCTGCCTCGGCCGTATCGAGATGGACGAGCAGGCGACTGGTCCACAGGCCGTGTCGATAGAAAGCTCCATTGCCCACTTCCATGGTTCTCGCGGAAAAACAAAACCCGTAAGTGCAACCCTTCTGTCGGAACCGGCGATCGTCGCCGGCATAGCCAAGGCGACGCTTGGGAAGACCAGGGTTCCATGGGATGCCTGGGTCGGCAACTATGCGGAAATCCGCGACGCCATAGAACGGACGTACCCGGAAACCTTCAAGGATTTCAACAAGCGGCTTTTCAAGCCTGGCGGGTTCGCCAGGCCGTTGCCGGCACGCGAGCGAAAATGGGTGACGCAAAGCGGGAAAGCGAATTTCATTACGCCAGGCAAGCTCTTTCCCGAATTTTCCACCTCGGGCAGAACCGACGTTCTGCACCTTGCGACGCTGCGATCGAACGATCAGTTCAACACCACGATCTACGGCTACAGCGACCGTTTTCGCGGCGTTGAAGGCACGCGCCGGATTGTGTTCATGAACGGGGAAGACATCGTCCGGCTAGGCTTCGCAGATGGCGAAATTGTTGATGTGACTACGGCCATCGACGACAATTTCGTCCGCAAGGTGACTGGCCTGAGGATCGTTTCCTACAACATCGCGAAGGGCTGCTGCGGGGCGTATTTTCCCGAAACCAATCCGCTCTTTCCATTGGCGCATCACGACCCGAAGTCGAAGACGCCGTCATACAAGCTTTTGCCAGTCCGCCTTAGCCGATCGCACGCAACTCCAGATGGTTGACCCCATGGGGGCACAGAACCGCTTGACAGAAAGGACCATCGCAAATCCCGCGCCGGCGTTCGTAGCTGGCGCGCTTCTACTCCTTATTGGCGTTGGCGCTCTGCTCGGTTGGCTTCGGCAACCCAGAGAGCTTCGCCTCGATCCGCCGGCTGTTGCCGACCTCGACCAGTTCCGTCGCATGCCCAATGGCATCAGCGGAACACCGCCTGAGAGTTATTTTGCACTGGGCAAGCCGTATGAAACAGACGCTTACAATTTGAGCCAGGGCAAGCGTCTCTACACCTGGTTCGATTGCGCGACATGTCATGGTGATGGTCGCGGCGGGGCCGGGCCCAGCTTCCTCGACGGCTGGTGGCTTTATGGCCCGGAAATGGTTTCCATCGTCGCGTCCATCCGCGATGGCCGCCCGCATGGCATGCCTGCATTTCGCAGCCGGATGACAATCGAGCAGATCTGGCAGCTCGCAGGATATGTCCAGACAATCGGTTCCTATACGCCGAAGATCGCCGCGCCCAGTCGCAATGATAACGAACACACCCGGCCGGCCGAGAATCGCGGCCCGGCGATAATCCTGTTTGACGAGGGACCGCTCGGCGCGCATCCAGACCAAGGACCGTCGCCTTGAGGGTGGCCAGCGCCCTTCTGATCAGTGCCGTCGCGTCGGGCTGCAGCGGCAATCAGTCAGCACTTGATCCGCACGGCGCTCCCGCGATTCATATGGAGCACCTGATCATCGGCATAGTCGCCATTTGCACGGTGATCTGGGTCGTGGTGATGGTCATGCTTGGCGTCGCGCTTCTACGGGGTCCCCGCGCCGCGGCCGATACCGCGAAGTCCGAGGCATGGCTGGCAATGACGGTGGTTGCCGCTGTCGCGGCCACCGTAATCATCATAGCTGGCCTGACGATCGCAAGTTTCTATACCACCCGGGACATCGGCGTCCCGAAAAGCGATGCCCTGACAATCACTGTGCGGGGACAACAATGGTGGTGGCAGGTCTTTTATGCCGGTGCCGACGCAACGCCCGGCTTTCAGACTGCCAATGAAATTCACATTCCCATCGGGACAGATGTTCATCTGCGGCTTGAAAGCGCCGATGTCATTCATTCGTTCTGGGTGCCCAGCCTTGCGGGAAAGCAGGATCTTGTTCCAGGTCGCTCCAACAGTATGCTGCTACGAGCCGAAAAGCCGGGCGTCTACCGGGGACAATGCGCCGAGTTCTGCGGCCTGCAGCACAGCCACATGGCGATCATGGTCGTCGCCGAGGCGCCGGCGGACTATGACCGCTGGGCGGCGTCGCAGCGTGGTGATGCGACGATGCCGGCCGATCCGGATGCGGCCGCAGGACGAGGGGCCTTCCTGGCAAAGCCCTGTGCTGCCTGCCACACGATCCGGGGCACTGCCGCCAATGGCACGACCGGACCGGATCTTACCCATATTGGCAGCCGGCTGACGATCGCCGCCGGACTGGCGGAAACCACGCGCGGTTCGCTCGCCGCCTGGATTGCCGATCCTCAGACACTCAAGCCCGGAAACAACATGCCTATGGTCCCGCTGACCAGCGCCGAGCTCCAGAATATCTCCGCCTATATGGAGAGCCTGAAATGACGGGCAGAGATAGCACCGACTCGCGAGACACCGGGTTCAACGATGGTGAACTCGATCACCGCCTTGCGTCGGTCTGGTCGACACCGCCGGGCCTCTGGGGCGCGCTGTCGTCGGTCGACCATAAAATCATCGGCCGGCGCTACATCAGCACGGCCTTTGTCTTCCTGGCACTGGGCGGGTTGCTGGCCCTGCTGATGCGGCTGCAACTGGCGCAACCCGAAGCCCGCTTCATCGGGCCCGATCGTTACAACCAGATTTTTACCGTGCACGGCACAAACATGATGTTCCTTTTTGCCGTGCCTGTCATGCAGGCAATGGCCGTCTACCTCGTGCCCTTGATGGTGGGAACGCGAAACATCGCTTTCCCGCGCCTCAATGCGTTCTCCTACTGGATGTATCTCGCCGGCGGTTTGCTGTTGTGGATCGCCTTCGTGCTCGACACCGGACCGGATATCGGTTGGTTCGCCTATGTCCCGCTGTCGGGGCCTCAATATGCGGCGGGAAAGCGAGCCGACATCTGGGCGCAGATGATCACCTTCACAGAGGTTTCGGCGCTCGCCGTCGCCGTCGAGATCGTCGTGACCGTCTTCAAGCAACGCGCACCGGGGATGTCACTCGATCGGATCCCATTGTTCGTATGGTCGATGCTGGTCACGTCGTTTCTCGTCATCCTGGCAATGCCGGCGATCATGATCGCCAGCACGTCCCTTATACTCGACCGGCTGGTCGAAACGCATCTGTTCAATCCCGCTGAAGGTGGCGATGTGCTGCTGTGGCAGCATTTGTTCTGGTTCTTCGGACACCCCGAGGTTTACATCATCTTTCTACCAGCGGTGGGGATGGTGTCGACGATCGTCGCGACGTTCACGCGGCGCCCCGTGTTTGGCTATCTGGCCATGGTGATGGCCCTGATCGCTACGGGCGTTCTGGCGTTTGGACTTTGGGTCCATCATATGTTCGTCGCAGGCCTTCCCAGGCTTGGAGAGAGCTTCTTCACGGCCTCGAGCATGGCGATCGCGGTTCCTGCGGGACTGCAGATATTCTGCTGGCTGGCGACGATGTGGGCAGGCAAGCCGATCTTCAAGACGCCGTTCCTGTTTGTCATCGGCTTCATGGTCACGTTCGTCGTTGGCGGCCTGACCGGCGTTATGGTGGCGTCCGTGCCGTTCGACACACAAGTCCACGACACCTATTTCGTCGTCGCTCACTTCCACTATGTCCTTGTCGGCGGCGCGGTTTTTCCTTTGCTCGGCGCGATCTATTACTGGTTCCCTAAGCTCACGGGACGGATGATGAGCGAGACAGTCGGCCGTTGGGTGTTCGGCCTCATCTTTGCCGGCTTCAACCTGACTTTTTTCCCCATGCATATTCTCGGTCTGCGCGGCATGCCGCGTCGCGTCTACACATACCAGCCCGAGATGCCATGGTCGGCGCTGAACCTGTTCATCAGCCTCAGCGCGAGCATCCTCGCCCTCGGTTTCCTGCTGTTTTTCATCGACGTGATACGCAGTGCCAGGTCAGGCGCCGCCGCGTCGTCCAACCCGTGGGGGGCCTCGACGCTTGAATGGGCGACCTCGTCGCCGCCGCCACCGTACAATTTCGCCCGCCTGCCGGTGATCGGCAGCCTTGAAGCCTTGTCAGACCAATCGACTGCCCTTCCCGTTGCGACGGGCCTGCGCGTCGACCGTCGAGAACTGTTGGTCAGCAGTGTGGTCGAAGCGATTCCGGAAGCGCGAGAATCGTCGGCCGGAGATTCGATCTGGCCGCTATGGGCAGCGCTTGCCACCACCGCGACGCTGATCTGGTCGATATTCACGCCGTGGGCAGTTGTCTGGGGTTCGATACCAGTGGCGATCGCACTCATCGGCTGGTTCTGGCCAAAGGGCGTGCCGGAGGATGAGTCATGAAAGATAGCGCCACGCTCGACCTGACAGACCTTCCCTCTCACGGCCTCGGCACCGCGAGCGTGTCCTGGTGGGGAACGCTTGCCTTTATGCTCATTGAAGGCACGGGCTTTGCGCTTTCGATCGTTGTCTACCTTTATCTCATGAGCTTGGCACCACATTGGCCTCTGGATGCCGCACCGCCTGATCTGCTCGCCGGGACGATCCTGACAGCTCTCTTGATAGCAAGCCTTGTTCCCAACATTTTCCTCGCCCGCTGGGCACGTAGCCAAGATTTGCTGAAGGTCCGTATCGGCCTCATCGTCATGTCCCTGCTCGGCATGGCGCCGCTGATCCTGCGGGTCTTCGAGTTTCCGGCAATGCATATCAAGTGGGACCAAAACGCCTACGGCTCGATCGTGTGGGTCATGCTCGGCCTGCACACGACGCATATTCTGACCGATCTGGTCGAGACGTTGGTGCTGACTTGCCTGATGTTTTCACGGCACGGCGACAACGCGCGGCGGTACGGAGATGTCAGCGACAACACGATGTACTGGAACTTTGTGGTGGCGACGTGGTTGCCGATGTATGCCTGCCTCTATTGGGTTCCAAGGCTATGACGAACATTTGGCTTCGATACACAGCCCTTATCCTGCCGCTCCTCGCCTGGGCGCTCAGCACCCAGTTCGGTCAGATCGCGCCCTACATCGATTGCCAACGGAATGGCCAGTGGACAGCGGTGTCTTGCGGCATCCTGCTCCTCGTTTCGGTTGCTGGCGTCGTGATATCACGACTGCTTTCAACGGGAACGGCCAAGTCCGAACGGTTCATTGCCGATGCGGGCTTTCTGGTCGCGCTGGCGTTTGTTTTTGCGCTGTCATTGCAGGGAGCGGCAACGGTGCTGCTGGACCCATGCCAACGCTGATCTGCACACTGACCTCGTTTTTGATAGCTGCCCCGGCGATGGCACACGGCGAAGATGCACATCCTGCGGGCTATCCCTGGACCTTTGATCCGTGGATCGTAGCACCCTTTGCCATCCTTGTTGCCCTCTATGGCGTAGGCGTCATAAGGCTGGCATCGCGAAGCAGAAGGCCAGGCAGCATGCTCTTCCGCGCCTTGCTGTACTGCTGTGGCATGCTGACATTGGGTTGCGCGCTGCTCTCGCCGCTTCACTGGCTAGGCGAGCACCTTTTTACCTTTCATATGATCGAGCACGAGATCGTCATGGTTGTGTCGGCGCCCCTGATCGTGCTGGCGCGCCCGGCTGGCATCCTGCTCTGGGCGCTACCGGGGAAATCCCGGCGCATCGCGGGGTCGCTGATGCGTTCGCCCATGATAGGCGGGCCATGGAAAAGGTGTACGAGCGCCACCAATGCAACCATCATTCATGGCTTGGCCATCTGGGCCTGGCACGTGCCGGCGTTGTTTGACGCGGCCGTGACCAACACGGCTCTGCATCGCCTCCAGCATCTCAGCTTCTTTGCGACAGCGATATTGTTCTGGTGGGCGATTGTTTGGCGAAGCGGTTATGGCACCTCAGCCTGGCATCTGTTCGCGACCATGATCCACACCAGCGTTCTGGGTGCTTTGATGGCGCTGGCTCCGCGCGTGCTCTACGTGGCTCAGACCCGGACCGCTATGGGCTGGGGGTTGACGCCGCTGGAAGACCAGCAGATGGCCGGGATCATCATGTGGGTGCCTGCCGGCACGATCTATGCGGCGGCGGCGATGACGATGCTGGCGCTCTGGATCCACGGCGCGAGTGAAGGAAGGGCGCAAAATGCCTGAGCCGCTCGCGCCCGCCATTGGCCTTGCCGCCGTGATTGGTATTGTCCTCGCCGCGGCATCAGCCGCCTTCGTCGCGGCCAACGTCGCGGGCGACAACCACACCAAAGCAGCGGTGGCCAAAACGATCACCGGCGGCGATCCCGGTCGGGCTCCAGCAATTTTCCGCCGGTACGGCTGCTCCGGTTGCCACACCATTCCCGGCATACCGGGAGCTGACGGCCAGACCGGTGCGCCGCTGGCCGGGTTGTCAAAGCGTGTGTACATAGCGGGCGTGCTGGAAAACAATTCCGACAACCTTGTCACATGGATTGTTTCGCCCCGGAGTTTTTCCCCACAGACGGCGATGCCGGCGACCGGCATTTCGCGAGAGGAAGCCAAAGACCTTGCCGCGTATCTGTACGCCCAGTAGATTCCTGATATTGGCTTTCGCAATCCCCGGCGAAACACCGCTTCAAGGGCGCGGGGTGGCTATGGGTGGCAGACCTTTGATGTAGCGCGCAATCGCCTGGCGATCACTGTCAGGCAGCATTGCCGTATTTGTCACCACATCGGACATCGACGATCCGACACGACCGTGGTTGGGCGTCTCTCCCGTTTTGAGCATCCTGGCGATGTCATTCTCGGTCCATCCGCGCAGCCTGTCCTGGGTAATATTCGGCACAAATCCCGTGCCTTGGGGATCGATGCCACCGGCAAAACGAGTGCCGGGTTTGATGGCGCCAAAGGCGTTGCGGGTCGAATGGCACTCGGCGCAGTGTGAAATGGTCTCGACGAGGTAAGCGCCACGATCATGCAAAGGATCTCCATCGAAGCGGGCTGCGGTTGATCGTTGCCGAAAAAACAGCAGTTTCCAAATCCCGACAGACCGTCGGATGCTGAACAGCAGTGCAGGATCGGGCGGCGGTACACGGCCAGACACCTTCGGAAGTGTCTTGAGATACGCGTAAAGATCCTTCACGTCGTCGGGCTTTATGCTGGTAAAGCTCGTGTAGGGAAAAGCGGGATAGTAATGATCACGCTTGGGCGACACGCCGCCGATCAAGGCGTTCGCCAGGTCAGTGACAGTCCATCCGCCGATACCATCTACCGCATCGGGGGAAATGTTGGGGGGCCGAAAGGTCCCGAATGGTGAAGCGATCGCCATGCCGCCGCCAAGCCTCAGGCGGTCGGGCTGTCCCGGTGTTGCGTGACAGGAAGCACAATCACCTGCAGCGAAGACGAGCTTGCCGTGCGCGACATTGCCCGGACCTTCAAATTGCCGATCCTGTTCCCCAAACGGGGGCCTCGCCGCTGTCATGTACCACAAGACCGCGCAAACGGCGGCTGCACACAGGAAAACCGCAAGAGCAAATCTCAACACGGTGCTCCACCTGGCGATCCCCAGGCCCTTGGACGATTTCGCCCCGCGCTTGCTTTCAAATCCACCCTTCATCTGAGAAAGCTGCTCAAGGGTGCATCGCAACCGCGGTCTGACTGGATCCGAGATATCGATCTTGTCCCAGGGAATGCGGTACAGGCAGTCGCGGTGGCGCAGGTGAAAGAAATCGAGAACCGCGGTGCCGAGCGCCAAGGCGGAGAGGCGCTCGAAAGCAGCGAAAATGCCGACGTGGAATTCGGTGACAACCATATCGTCACCGTCCTGTTCTGCTCGTATCTCTTCAATGTGACCGACGCTTTTGCCGCGTAGCGAGAGCACCCGTCGTCCGGCAAGATGTTCGAGATTGACTGTGTCCATGTCAGGCTCCCGGAATGCGGCCTATGACGCGGTCGCGCAGCCAGTCTTGCCAATCGAAGATCCCTGTCCGGCGCACGTCAACGTCAACCTCGACGTCGACGCCGATATTGCGCACCTTGTTCCACGCTATCCGGTGCGGTTCGGCATGACGTTCGCCTCCAAACCTTGCCGCAAGCCATGCCATCAAGCGTCCCGGCCGCGAACCAAGACGCCGCGCCAGCGTGATCGAGCCGAGCTCGACCGCGACGACCCTTGGCGGCTTGCCTTGCCTCAACTCGGCCACCAATCCGTCCACCTTGCCGATCTTGACCTGCTTGCGGTCAAGCACCTGCTTGTCCAGGAGATCGCGCAGCAAATCCATCACGAACCTCCCAGTATCTGCAAGGGAATGCTCACCACGGCAAGGACGAAGCCAAGCGCGACGATAAGGATCACCGCGGCGTTCGAAATCATGCCATTGCCGTGCTCACCGACATAGCGCTCATCGTTGAGCAGAATGAGGAACGGGACCACCGTCAGAGGCAGGCTGGCGGCCGTCACGGCCATGGAGAAGATTGTAAGCTTCAGCGGGTCGAGGCCGAGTGCGATCGGGATGGCCGTCAGCAGCAATGATAGCGTATAGACACCGCAGAAGGCGGGATCATTGCGGGGTTTCAAATCCTCGCCCCACGTCCATCCAAAGCCCTGTGCGACGAGATATGCCTGCTGAAGGCCGATTTCTAGGGCCGCGCCGAAGCAGGCTATAGCAAGCGAAGCGACAAGCAGAACAAAGCCCCAAAAGCCGAATATCGGGATCAGCATTAGGGGCAGTTGGTGATAGTCATTGACCTGATTAATGCCGTGCGCGCCGAGCACAAGTGCGGCGACGATCAACACGCCGAGCGAGATGGTGCCGCCGAAACTCATGCCAAGGCCCGCAATGGCGCGATTGGTGCCGAGATAGGTCTTGTCCCAGTGGTCCTCGACAGCGCCCGAGGAATAAAACATGAAAAGGTAGGGCGATATCGATGCCCCCAGAATGCTGACGGCCATAAACCAGTAGCTTGCCGCGTCATGCCCCGGCAGCCTGGGCACCGCGCCTGCAGCCACCTGTCGCCAATCCGGCTCAAGCATCACCGCGCCGACCACGAAGCAAAGCGTGACGAGACCGAGGATCGCCACCCCCTTCTCGATAAAACCGAAGGTGCCTTTCCATAGAAACAGCCACGCCAGAAACGCCACCGGGAGGGCCCACCATTGAAAGCCTATCCCTGTCGCAACTTCGGCCGCGATGGAAACGCCGCCGATCTCTGCCGACATCACCATGAAATTGACCAGCAAGGTGGCCAACAACGGCCACAGGAAGGCATTGAAGCCGAACCTCTCGCGGATCCCGTCGGCGATCGTGTGGCCGCTGACGGCAGCGAACCGGCCAGCCATCTCGACCAGGAAGATGATGCAGATTGTGCCAAGGAGGATCACCCAGATCAGCTGGAAGCCGAAAGTCGCCCCGGCTTGCGCGGCTGTGGCCATCGATCCGACCTCGAGGAAGCCGCCGACGCTGGTAACGATGCCAAGAGAGATTTCAAGCAGCTTCTTCATGATCTCGGCGCGACATATCTGGCATTGAGGGCGGCGAGGTCCTTCGCGGCCGTCCCAAGGTCCTGCCGCGCCTGGCTCACCTGCCGCGGGTTGCCCGCCTCCACCCCGGCCTGGGCCCGCCTTGCCGCCGCCGACAGCCGGCCGATCACGGTCATGATACCGCGCGCTTCGGAGGATTGAGGTGAATTGTCAGACTGCATCTGCCGACCGGCGGCGGCAAGCGTCTCGGCTGTTGATTGCAGTGTGGCCGATGCATAAAATGAAGGGGCATCCCCGGCGGCCCAAGCGTCCAAGACCATGGCTGCCGTCTGCGAAGCCGACGCCGCGATTTTTGATTGCTGGGCGACGCGTTCGGAAGAAGAACAGGCGGCCAAAGCGACCATGGTCGACAAAAGACAGGAGCGCCAAAGCCGATCGGCAACGTCTTTGACTAGGCTTCGCTGCATGGCCGCGCAACCATGATACAGCCGGTCTGTGTGTCAGGTGCCAACATCAGGGATTCCGGAGTGTGGATTTCGGCCTGCTGGGAAAACGGATCACATCACCGGGCGACCCCCGATCTATGATCCGAGGAGGATTGTGATCGCCCTGCGCGCTACGGCGTGGTCCACTTGGGTGCAACTCGACAACGGTTGATGCCGACAGAGCAGCCCGTTGTCTGAAAAGGCGCAAAAGTTCGGGGTGCAGTCCGTCGCTTCGGCCTGAGGCCAAGTCGTGAAGAAACAACAACTCCATTGCGTGTTCCTTTCCACGCTGGCGATGGGCTGGTCTCGCAATCGAGGTCAGCTTGAATCCGGCCTGTTGGCATCCCTTCTTCTAATCTGAGTAAAGCTGCTGCGATCGGAAGGTTCCGCCCGCGCTCACAAATTCGTCTGCGGGACCGTTTGCATGACGCTTGTTGGTGGAACAGGCAACGTTCATGAAGGGCCGGCGCTTGCGACGAGCATCTGCCCACGCTGCCGCACCGGCTTTCGCAAGGCGTCGGCAACCGCCCCAGCTCAGATAGTAAGGTTGAGGTTGGAACAACCGCTGTAGGACGGGACCCGAATACAGCCAAGATATCCGCCTCCTTGGGCCCTGCAGCTGGGCAAAGAAATCAATGAAGGCGAAAAATGCTGGCGCCCGCACGGGGCCTGACATCATCGGGCGAAGCCGGCTTGCGCCGGTTATCGTTCACCTGCGCCATTGCCGCATCCTCCGCCAGTCCCTCGTTGGTCGGAAATCCAGAAGGCTCAATTCCCGCCCTTGCGAAGAAGCCGGGCCTCGCGCAGAATCGACGCCCTGTCTACCCCGACCAATGAGACGATCTCACGGATTTGGCTCTCGGTCACGCCGCACTCGCGCGCCAGCGCGCGCACGGCTTGCGGGGTTATGACCGGCCGTCTGGCCTCTTCGTCAGTCATTGCTCATTCCTTTCGTTCGAAGGGAACGCTCCAGCTCATCGTGCAGTTGCTGGATGAATCTCTCCTATGGCTTGACGCCGGTCTCCCGCGCCCACAGCCGAAGTTTGCGGCATGCCTCCATGTACGTTCCGGCAGCGTCCCCATCTGTCAAAAGAATGAGACCTTCATCGGATGCCGGATCGACGCCCGCCTTCGCCAGGAGAGGAACCGCCGCCGGCGTAAATCCGATGAACTTGCAGTGGGCAAAGGCATCCGCCACGAAATCCCGGGCTGCCGCCTCTCGCGCTAGCAATTCCGCACCTTCTTCGGTGAGCAGCAGAGCCACGGCGTCAAACAGCACGGAAGGGCCGCCGTCGATCATATGCTTCGCAATTATCTTGGTGCCGTCATCAGCCTGCACACCGCCCACCTTCAGGGCAATGACCTCCATTGTCGCCCCTTCAATTTCGATCGCCGCCTGCAGCGCTTTGAACAGAGCCGCGTCGGCCCCATTGCTGATCAGTACGCCGACCTTGCGGCCCTCGAAGCTATGAGGGCCATTCTCGATGATGCTCAAGGCCGGCGACGGCTCCAGATCCCTTCTCGGTGCCACGGCCGCATCCGCCGCCTTCGGCAAATCGGTGATTCCGAGCTTGTCGGCGACTGTCGAGGCCAAAACTTCGTCGATGTTCAATAGGTGCGCGATCATACGCTCCCGGATAGCCGGGCTTTCGACCTTGCTAAGCTCAAACGTCAGGGCTTGGGCGATGTGGCGCTGCTCAGGAGGCGTCTGACTGTTGAAGAACTGGCCGGCCTGGCTGTAGTGGTCAGCGAAGCTCTCTGGGCGCAGCCTTACCTTTTGTCCCGCCTCGCCGTCAGCGAAGGACCGGAAACCACGCTCGGACGATTCGCGCGGTCCCACTCCAAACGAGTTGGGTTGGTAATTCGCGCGTCCGACTGGATTGCGCATCGCCATATGACCATCCTGCTGAAAATGATGGAACGGGCATTTCGGCGCATTGATCGGCAGATGGGTGAAATTGGGACTGCCAAGGCGTTTCAGCTGAGTGTCGAGATAGGAGAAGTTGCGCCCCTGCAGGAGCGGGTCATTGCTGAAATCGATGCCCGGCGGGACGTTCTGAGTCATGAACGCCACCTGTTCGGTCTCGGCGAAAAAGTTATCCGGCATGCGGTCGAGGACCAGCCGGCCAACGGGTACCGGCGGCAGGACCTCTTCGGGGATGATCTTGGTGGGGTCGAGAATGTCGAAATCGAAGCTGTCGGCGAATTCCTGGTCGAACAGTTGCAGGCAGAGCTCCCATTGCGGGAATTGGCCGGCTTGAATGGCGTTCCAGAGATCTCTGCGGTGAAAATCCGGATCGGCGCCATTGATCTTGACCGCCTCATTCCAGACGACCGATTGCATGCCGAGCTTGGGCTTCCAGATGAATTTCACGAATGTGGACTCGTCGGCCGCGTTGACCAGGCGGAAGGTATGGACTCCGAAACCCTGCATGAAACGGAACGACCGCGGAATCGCCCGATCAGACATCACCCACATGATCATGTGCATGGATTCGGGCGTCAGGCTGATGAAATCCCAAAAGGTGTCGTGCGCTGACTGGGCCTGTGGAAACTCCCGATCGGGCTCCGGCTTTACCGCATGGATCACGTCGGGAAACTTGATGGCATCCTGGATGAAGAACACCGGAATATTGTTCCCGACAATGTCCCAGTTGCCCTCCTTGGTATACAGCTTCACCGCGAAACCGCGTACGTCGCGAGCCAGGTCGAACGAGCCCTTGCTGCCCGCCACCGTCGAGAAGCGAACGAACGCCGGCGTCTTTTCACCAGCACGTTGGAAAATGTCGGCACGGGTGTACTTGGCGAGGGAATCGTAAGTCTCGAAAAAGCCGTGGGCACCGTAGCCGCGGGCGTGCACGACCCGCTCGGGAATGCGCTCGTGGTCGAAATGGAAGATCTTTTCGCGAAAGTGAAAATCCTCGAGGAGCGCCGGTCCGCGCGCCCCGATTTTCAAGGTATTCTGATCGTCGGCGACCGGGCTTCCCTGCGCCGTCGTCAAAATGACTGTTTTACCTTCCGCCAGTTGGTGCAGCTCTCCACCCTGCCCTCGGACAAGGGTTTGGTCGTGGATCGTCGCGGCATTTGGATTGGTAGCTGCTTTACGCGCCATGCGGTCCTCCTTGGGTTTGCACTGCGGTGATCTGCTGAGCAACCTGCGGTGGGGCTACAGGTTCCATGGAACCAAGAAGCAATTTCGTCGACTAGGCGCATGGAGGAAGTCGACCAGGTGCGTGCGACGAACGCGAAAACCCGGGGAGCCACCAAGTCACAAATCAAAGCGATGCGGTCCGGCCGGCGGATTTGCACCATCTTCAGATACGCCTGCGTTGGCGGCGGGCAGAGGGAAGGGACGCACGGGTTACACTTTTGGCCCGCTGCCCTTGGTGGCGGACTCTTGGAATGCTTCACCCAGTTGCAAATGATCGGTTTGCCCACTTCCGCGAAGGACGCGGCTTTGCCGGGTTAGTGGGGTCTGTTGGGTGCGTGTTGCCTGATGGTTCGACTTATCACCTCTCATACGCTGCGCAGCTTCAATCACGGCCTTGCGGCCATTGCCGTATTTTAGGATCAAGTCCCACACCAGGTCCGGGGTTAGGCCGTTCTCTCGGGCGAAATTTTCGACCTGATGGTCGTGAATAGCATCATGGCTGCACTTATCGCCGGCCAATTGAACCTCCGTCCGGTCCGGCCTGCGTTGAGCTGCATGGGCCACGTTTGACAGCCTAAAAGGCCGGTGGCTTTCAAAACAATTTGGAGATTGTGGTACCGACGCACACATTCGAATTAGGTCAAGGTGCGATCGAGCTAACACTTTCGCCCGGTTCCTGACGGTATCGAGCTTTTCAGTGGGAACGGTTTAACGGCCGTCATGGTACGATTGGAGTAGGCTTCGCAAGCATGGTGCCGACATCTAAAGACTCCGCCCTGTGGATGATTGGTGGACTTGGGATTTAGCAACGATCCTCAAGAAACTGGTCGGACCGAAGTTCCCTTGCGCAATTCTTGCGAGCGCCTGTGCCCGCGTGTGCCGAAGCAGGAACATCTCGAAAAAACCCACCGCTGTGGAGCTGCAAGCAGGTTGCTGCACACGAGGTTTTTGCTCGCTCTGTCCGACGGCATTATGGGGCTTCACGATCTCTCTGATCCAGGGCGATGCCAGGGAACCTGAATCACTGTTCCAAGTTCTTGAAGATGGCAATTACTCATCGCAACGATGCTCCCCTCAATTGAAGCAATGATTTCCCGTAGCGCGGCATTTCGCAAGCAAAGAGGTGATTGACGTGCGGTCTTCCGGTCTCCTGGCTCAGCCGGCAAGGGCGAAAACTCGCGAGTCCGGGCGTTTGCGCAGGGGGGTTATCTACGGCGCAATTGCTGTCATCGCCAGCTTGCTCACGTTGCTAGCCATAAATCTCGTCCCCGAGCCGCGCGTTTTACGATCGATCGTACCTCACCGCTTTGACTCCTCGGATCCCCAATTTGCCAAGACCATGGGCAGTTTCTCGCAAGGGCAGATGTTCGGCTCGAACGCGGTGCAAACTTTGGTCAACGGAGACGAGATTTTTCCTTCTATGCTGCAGGCGATTAGAGCGGCTCATACAACCATCGATATGGAAACGTACATCTACTGGTCAGGTGCTGTCGGCTATGAGTTCGCGACTTCCCTGGCGGCCAAAGCGAGAGATGGCGTGGAGGTCCGCGTTCTGGTCGACTGGGTCGGCAGCCTTCCGTTCGATGAGGACCTGATCCAGATCATGACAAGAGCTGGGGTCACGTTCGAGCGATATCGACCCATCCACTGGTATACGCTTGACCGGTTCAACAATCGGACCCACCGCAAGCTGCTGATCGTGGATGGACACGTCGCATTCACCGGGGGTGTCGGCATTGCCGACAACTGGCGCGGAAACGCCCGCAACCCGGATGAATGGCGCGACACGCACTATCGAATTGAAGGAACGGCAGTGTCAGCCTTCCAAGCAGCGTTCGCGCAAAACTGGCTAGAGACCACAGGGGAGACTTTGCAGGGTGAAAAGTTCTATCCTGGACCCGAACCAGCAGGAGAGCTGGATGCGCAGCTGATCCTATCTTCGCAGCCGAATGGCTCGGAGGACATGGAGCTGATGATGTTGACAGCCATGGCTGCTGCCAAAAAGCATTTGCGCATCGGGATGGCATACTTCGTGCCGGACGACGTCGCACTCCAGCAGATCTTGGACTCTAGGAAACGCGGCGTATCTGTTGATGTCATCGTGCCCAATTCGCTGACGGACGTGCCGCTGACTCGAAAGAGCTCGCGCTACTTCTGGGGTTCATTGCTCCAGGCCGGCGTTCGGATATTTGAGTTTCAGCCCACCATGTACCATCCCAAACTCTTGATCGTTGACGATGTCTGGTCGAGCTTTGGCTCAGCCAATTTGGACGAACGCTCCCTACGTCTGAACGACGAAGCCACGCTGAATGTTTACGGCAAGGATTTCGCAAAGACGCAGATCGACTTGTTCAACCAGGATCTGCAGCGATCCAGGCAGATCAGTCTGGAAGAATGGCAGGCCCGTCCGTTGCGCGAGAAGGTCGCGGACTGGTTTGCCAGCCAGCTGAGGTCGCAGCTTTAACCGGGCGCTTGCGCGGGTGCGCACGCTAGGTGATCTCGCAATAGAAATCGCAGATTAGATCGGCGACTTTTACAGCTTCGAAATCAGTCATGTGCGCCGCGTTCTCGGTAGCGACCGTCTCCAAGTCATCCTGATCAACCGCCAGAAGGTCCAGCAATTTTGCAAATTTGATTTTGAGTTCACGGTCACCGTCGAATTCATCGATCGTGACGTTCAGAATGTTTACGTTCGCCTCAATCAGCCTCGCTTGAATGCTATCCTCGGAGGCTGCCAGCGCCCGGATTGCACCGAAGAAGTGTTCACGGGCATTGGTATAATTGTCGTCCATTTTGGTACCTCTATGGGCAAAAGCGCGCCCTGGACGCGGGTGCGAACGGCGACGTACGCCTTTCACAGGGCAGGTGTCAACGACCCGTCTATGCACGCGTGTCATACAGGAAATGAAGCGGGACTTTACGATCCTACACGGGAAGCAGTTGCCGTAGGTGCAGTAAAGCTTGTGGTGCACTGCAATCAGTAACATCTATTCATAAATTTGGCACGTTTGTTGTTTATAACGAATTTAGGGATGGCGGGGGCCGAAGTAATGTATCGAAATGATGAAGAACTGTGCAATTGGGCGAGCACACGGGGCATCGCGATCTACCAACGCTCAAAGACTGTATGGATCGCGTCAGGTGGGTACAGGGGCCATGATTTTGAAGTTAAGGCACGTTCTCCATCGATTGCGCTCGCATTGTGGCTTGAGGCTGCTCAGTACAGAGGTTCAAGGTCTTATAGCGCTCCATGACCTTGGCACTGATAAGTTCTTTCAGCGAGGAGGATTACGCGGCGCTAGAGGCTTGGCGATTTGGAAGAGGCGGATGCCCAGCCGGGCAGCGGCGGTGCGCGAATTCCTTTCGTCTTGGGTTGGAATCCGTCGACTATTTGGAAGCGTCCCCCAATCTTAGGGGCTCGGATCAGTAGAGCAAGTCTGCGTACCGATAAGCGAAGACGCGCCCGCTGGCCTCGTCGGTCACCTCAAGGAAGTAGTCTCCCGTCCGGTGGAGCATCAAAGGTCGGCGTCTTGCCTCTTCCGCTGCACGGAAAGAGGTTGATGCCTCTGCGCGATACTCACGCGGCATCGGCCCTCGCCACAGAACCCGTGCTCAGAAGCTTGGCGTATTTGTCGAACAATGCCAATTTATTGGAGTAGGTGAGGTGCGTGACGTGATGGCAACCGTCGCAACGATGTTGAGCGGCAGACTTAAACCAGCGCCCAGGCTTTACGAAGCCACATCCGCATTCCGAGCATCGGAATTCCATCTCGACTAAGTTTAGGCTCTGAGAGAGAGGCATCGCGTCTCCTACAGCCGCTTGAACTCGGCGAGACCTAGCCGGATCCGCTGGCCTTCCGCGTAGGACAGGGCGAATGATTCCAGATCAAATGAGCGGGTGATTTCTTCGTCGTCGCCAACTATGCGGACGAACCACTCTCCGCAGGCTTCGATCACTTCAACGCAAGGCGGAACCTTGCCGTTCGGGTGCACGCTGTCCATCGTAGCCTCCCCTTAAAGCGGAATTTTAACTCCGCCAGGATCAGGCCGGCAAGCCTTGGTAAGATGCGTACATTGCCTAGGAACCGGCCGACGCCTGATGGTATTTTGTGCATCAGTGGGAACCCAACACCCCGCGAGTCCCGAAATCCCTAGGGCGCCCGCCGCCGCCGTGAATGGGGCGGCGGGATCACGTCCGGGCCGCAGGAAAGGAAGCACTAGCTAATCCTGCAGCAGGAGGCGAGGCTTGTGCTTCGTCTCTTCATGCCAGATGACTTGGCGCAGATCGCGCATGTCGACCATCTGCCCGCAACTGGGACAATTGTAGAAATGGTCGCGCTCGTCGGATACCGGCCATGCAGCTTGCCAGGGATCGGCGGGCCAAGATCTGATTGTTTCATCATCGGCTGCCCAGTGCCTTTGCCTCACGCTCCAGCGAATCACGGTCGTTGCCGTGCTTTCTCATAAGTTCCCGCACTTTAGGAATCGTAAGTTGGAACTTGCTGGCCAAATAGCCACCTCGTATTCTTGGTCGCCTGCTACGCGGTCGCGGTCACGAAAATCACGCTTGCTCTTGTCGTCTGCCATTGTCGGTTGCTCCTGGCGAAAACAACATCGAAGATCACACCGGGTTCCATTCGTTAGTCCCGAACATTCACTCGCGGACGTCGTGGAGAGGTTTGCGATAGCATCGACAATCCATAGTCACAAGTCCGCCTCCGTCGATCCGGACCGTTACCTTCTCGTCTTCCTCATCGACGCGCGTTGCAAAACCGCTGATATCGACCTTCTGTCCGGCCTTCGCCTTCTTCGCCGTGTCGATGGCAAGGGGAAAATTGTAGGAGGGAATGCTAACGCTCGACACGCCGTCGTCCATCACTTTCAGGACGGTGGCCGTCAGGGTGATCTCGTCGCCAACTCTCGGACCTCACGCCATTTTGTCGCTCGCTGCACCGGTATGGTGTCGAAACGGCGCGACAGCAGATATCGCAGCGGCCCATCGACCAGCCGGCTAAAGGCGAAATGCTACTCTGTGAACGAAGCGGGCAAGCCGGCCTTCGCTTTGATGGCAGAGCGGGGCACAGGACGCTATGTCGGGTCGGCGTTCATCGCCATGAACCGGGAAATGCGCGAACGGTTGTGGAAGCGTGTCCAGGACCATGCAGGGACGGCGCCGAAGGGCATGAAGCGGGCGGCGACGCAGTGGGTCAAGCTGGGCATCATCGGCCGCGTGAAGCACTTGCGCGGCGAGGAGGATTTGCAGCACGCTTCACTGCAGGACTTTCGTGGGGAATGAGGATGACCAGTCTGTCGGTCGGCTCCGCTTCGGAGAGAACGGTTGACAGTTTTCGAACTTGAGCGCCGAGTCCCCTGCGCGAATTATCGCACGACTGCTCAAAGGGAGGACCGTACATGGAACGCCTTAATCGCAGATCAGCCCTTAAATTTGGTCTCGCCGCGACCGCCGCGACCCCCGTATTTTTATTAGCAGCGCCGGCGGAGGCGGCAGCGCCCAGCTATAGCGCTACCGATGGCATGGACATGGGGCACGGGCGACGGATGGTGGAAGTCGGGGAACAGGAGTCACAGATCGGTGCTTATAAGAGCATCAAGATAATCGATGTGATTTACCAACCTGGAGCTTCGGATCCGGACGACCAGCCCATGATGGACATGGACATGATCTGCCACATCATTGCCGGGGAGTTCAAAATCGAGAAGAAAGGAATTCCGGCCTATACCGTCAAAGATGGCGGCATCTACAGCTGCGGCAAGGGAAAGTCAGATAAAGCCACCAACATCAGCAAGGTGGTTGGCATCCATCGAATTGCACTCTTGATCCCAGCTTAAGGTCTGCAACGGGGCATTCGCCACTGCCGGCGACTTTGTTGCCGAGCCGTTCGTGTGGCGGTGGCACGCTGCCACACGGCGGGCGTTATATGCTGCGCAAGATGCAACTGTGCATTATGAAGCCTGGCTGCCCAAATAGCCCTTGCCACCGAGATCGAGGCGAGGAATGTAATCCTCCCGTTGCGGCGATTCCTCAACCAAGGAGTTCGCCAAATGGTCAGATCAAAACCGTCAAAGCAATTATCCCAGGCTGAAATCGAGGGCTTTCTGGTGGCAGCGGAAGCGCTGCACCTAAGCATCATCAAGCCGTTCATATCGCCGCATTGCGACCACTACCGGCAGACGCGCCTCTTGCATGAGGTGCCGTTGAAAAGCCGTGCGGGATGTCACCGGGCAGGAAGTCGAGTTCATCCCGTTGAACACCACAGGACCGGTTAGGCCGCCTCCCCGGCCGGGTAGGCGCTGAGGGACTTCGGTCTTAGTTGAGCGATAGCTAACGAAACCCTATCCTGGTCAGAACGATTCGCTCGGTGCCCACCCATCCGAAGGCAGCCCATGAAGAATTACCGCGTTGAGGAAATGGACGGGGAATCCATTGTTTCGACGTTCGACGCAAAGGGTCGCACGCCTTTCGAGGCAGCAGAGGCAGCGTTAGGGCAGAAGGTTACGCTGCGAGGCGCTTGCTGCAAGTGGATCCGCGTCACTGACCTTGTTGTGACACTGCCAACCCGGTTTCGGCCTCGCTATTTTGAATTCAGACGTAGGGAAAGCGCTCTGACCGGCTAGCTCGGGAACGTTTCCCCTTCGAGACCGTTCGGTCGGGTGGGGAACAATCGATGGTTGATGAACCAGGCAAGCCGCCGACCGATGGTAGAGGCACCATGGCCCGCCGTCTTGTCGACGAGACTGGCATTACCGAAGCACAAGCCCGCGAGCTTATCAGTTTCCTCGGGTTCAATTGGGCGTCCCTGGTGCGAGAGGCACGGATGTTGAAGAAGCCTTTGAACCCTTTAGGCGTAGCCGAGTTCTCAGCCGGCCTGTCCTGCTAATCGACCCGCCTGATCCGACCCTTTTCGAGACGGAACACCCCATTGTTTCCACCTTGCTTCTCAAAGTCGGTCAGCAGTTCATCCCACGTCCCGAGGAACTTTCCGCAATCATCGCAAACAATCTGGGTTTCCGGTTTGGCGCCATCCGGAATTCTCAGTCGTATTGTGAGGCAATACGGGCATTCGAGGCGATGGTCCAGGTATTGCTGCTCGGGCATAATGCGCAGAATGCATCTGGATGCCTGCAATCGCAAGATGGCCGGCGCCAAGGGTGGGAGCTATGGGATTCGGCGCCGGCCATGCGGACAACCAGGTCCGCCGCGTCTGAAGCTTGGTCGATTCTTCAGTTTGGCGTTATGGCGTGATCGCGGAAGCCCTATCCCCGCCCATCTGTCGTTGTGTCATCGTCAAACACATGGAAAGGCAGGTAGGCGTTTGTCTCAAGCCAATCCCGCAAAATCGTCGCGATGAGGTCGGGGCGGTTCATCTTCATCTCTGCGGCGATTGAATTCAACGCATCCTCGGTCGGTGGTTCCAGAGGCACGCCAGCCACATTGCGGAGCATCAGGGCGGCCCGCCGAAGGATGATCTGCAAATCCCCCCGCGACATATCCGCGATGCGGTCGGCGGCACTCTCAAGCTCTTGGGCGATCGATATGCGGCTCATCTGAAACTCAAATCACCTTTTGTTGCCGTCACTCAATTCCCGTCGACTTTTCCCGCCCTGTGGAAGTCGGAGAGCGTCGAAAAAAGGTGCTGCTCTCGCTGCTGGCCTGCGTCAGACCTTACCGAAGCGGTGGGCGAATGGAACCGGAGATGACGATGAACGGTAATTTCCCAACTTAAGGCCTTGAGAACCATGTTAACGTTGATCGCATACTGCACAGCCTGCCGAACCCGAATGTCCTTGAGCGCCTCGTTGTCCACGTTCATCCCAAGCCAGACATATCCGAGCCCAGGGTATTCCTTGAGCGTCGCCCCGGCGGTGCCGGAATCCCGCAGCCGCTTGATCGACGAAACGGGAACGTAGGTGAAATTCAGTTCGCCCGCCTCGAAAGCGATTTCGGCGGCGTTTTCATCGCCGATGGGAACCAACTCGATCCTGTCGAACGCCTGCTTGGTGCCCTTACGCGCATCGTTCTTCACGAGAACGGTCTTCTGGTTGGCCGCATCGCTGTCGAACTTGTAGGGGCCGCTCTCGGCTGCGCCGACAAGACTGGCAGGAGGGTTCTCGACGGAAAATCGCCTGAACCAGTTCCTTACTGAACCCGTTCAGGAATCTCACTCTTTCAGGCCAGGTCATGCCTGCCCTTGCCCGGTGCTCCGCTTCCGCCGAGGAGGCGCCAAGATCGAATGTTGGTCTCCGCAGTCAGAGTCCGAGTGTCTGACCCACTTCGAGGTGAAGGAAAGCTGCCGACGAATTGCTGAAAGCTGCGTCATCGAACGCGTCGATGGCGGTTCCGTGGGCAACATCAACCAGGAAGGCGGCGGCACGCTCAACCTTGTCGGCCGCTTCTTCAACCTTGTCGAAACGCATCAGTACTCGATCATGGAGCATCGACAACCTCGCCGCGTGGTAGAGCGCGCTTCGCCGGCGACCATCCGAGTCGAGTAGTTCGAATAGCATTGTCATGGCACGAATCCGTTTTGCGTCCGCAATCCTTTCCATTAGAAATTATCACCTAGCTCCTTTGTTCCGCTTGCGGACCCAAGTGCTCCAAACACATGCAGCAGCTGAGGTGGCCGGATGACGGGGACAGCGGCGGACAGGACTGCCCAGCGGCAGTTATTTCTTGCAGCTTGGCATTTTTGTCATTGCTGCGTTCGCCTCCGCCTCTGTTTTGTATCTGGTCTTCGTGAGAGGGATAACCAGGGTTCCATCGGGCTTCTTCGTGACCACCTCACACTGCTTCGAGACCGCATCTTTCGCCACCCAATATTCAGTGGCTGCAAAGGCCGAAACAATAAACTGACCGATCACGCCAGCGGCGATTGCGCATTTTCGCATGTCGTTTGCTCCTTGGCTCAACACAGAACGTTCGGCCCCCATCCGCTGTTCCCACTCGCCTTTCATGCCACCAAACGCGGCGTCTGCCGCACTCAAATCCAGGTATGGTTCGACTGACCTGCCTTGAGGTAGAACTTCGCCTTATCCGGATCGAACACAGGCGCGTCAATGAATATTGGCGCGGGTGAGTTCTCGGAAGACTGAGCACCACAAACGGAAATCGGCTGGTCGACCCGCGAAGTGAGCTTCCATTGCACAGTAGGCCGCTGCGGTCTGCGCCTCCGAGCCATAGAGCTCCATTGCGGCATTTACTGCATCGGTAGGATCGACAAAAACTGACAGCCTCAGCGCCTCCCCTTTGTCTGTCCGTGGCATCGGGCAACACTTCCTTGTCTTCGGCGCCTTCGTGCCGGCGCGATTCCACAACTTGCGGCCCAACGGCTTAGTTGCGAGGGGGCTCGCAGCGAGGGCCGCTGGGCCTAACCGGCGGCATGTTGTTGGGATGTGCTGCCGGCTGGTGAAGAAATATGTATTCCTGGGAATTTTAGTGAAACATGCGAACGAAGGAAGGGCAGAGCCCGCTGGGCCGGGCTTTTACCATTTCGGTCGAGGGTGTGACCGGCATGGCAGCCCCTGCCGTGGCCTCACTGTTCAACGCCTATTGGCACGACATCTGGCGCGTGCTGCGTGGCGGGGTGAGGAACCTTGAATGTCCGAAGTGGTTTGTCTTCAAAAAGGAGAACCACGCCATGCATCCCAAATCATCTCTCGATATGCCCGGCCCCGACCCCCGCAAGGACACAGACCGGGGGAGTCGCGAAGCCGTCGTCAAAACGGCGGACAAGACCAACGACTGGCATCGTGATCAGGTCCATGGTGAGGGCGAGACTATCGGCATCGAACCCGACCGCGACGACAATCTCGCAACAGCCCAAACGAATACCGGTATCGAAATGGATGGCGTCGAGGAAGACGATGACAACGCTTATCAGAACAGCGACGACGCCTTGCCTGACGATGAAGAGGAGGCCGCCATAGCCCGTCATCCCACCCGGGAAGGTCGGTTTGACGAGACATAGTTACCGGGCGCCTTTCAAGGCTATGTAGCGGGCTGGACGAGTTGCGCCAACATTATTTGGCGCCGTCTACGGTACACGGGATATACCGCTGCCTTGGTCGGCTTTTTGTGCAACGTGTCTGCAGTTGTGGAACATTGTCACGCCGACGAAATTGGTTACATGCACTGACCCACAGAGTGCTTCACCATGAGACCTTGCCCGCCGCCGAATGGTGGCGGGCTTTTAATTTCACGTTAGGGCGACTGGCTACTTGCTGATGATCCAGTCAACCAAGCCTGCTTCGGTCTGATCGCATCCGGTAAATTCGAATACCAGGCTCCTAGCCAGATTGCGCCATTGGGCCTCTGGTACCTTCGTTTCCAGGATCAAATCTCGAAATACAGAGCGGAGGATGTCCGCATCGAAGGCCGAGACAACAACGGGAACCGGGCCTGTATCCTCCCAAGCTCGCGCCATGTCGTCGCGATGACGTTCACGAAGGCGCCTCAGGAGATCTCGTGACGTTTGGATAGACTTCCGGGATCGTTCCATGTCCCCAAGGAATCCGGCAGTTCCTGCCATCGTGTGCTGCCTAACGAGAGCGGCCGCTTCGATGACCGCTTTTGCGCTATCTAAATGTGGTTGAACCATCGCGGCCTCCCTTCCGACGAAGGGAATATTTTTACTCTCTTTTGAGGGTTACCCCAGGGAGATTCTCTGTACGGTTTTAACCAAGCAATTGCCGGCCCATTAGTTCGCTCTAACTCAGCCAAGTGGCAATCCCCTCAAAGTTGCCGCAGTGGCCGGCGCTAGTTTCACTATTGTTCTCACCGGGCAATAACGCGCCGGCCATTTCCGAATCGGATTTGTCAGCACTAGGATGTTTGAGCGGCAACCCGCGAGGGGCTCGGCGCATGTCCCTGTCGGGGCCGTTGTAACTCTTTTGAGACTGTGAATTCCTACGATAGCGCTCGAAGATAGACAGCTTTTTTGCATAGCCGATGCGGACCGAAACCCCGCAGCTATCGCATCTGAACGCGCCGATCGTTCGGAGCCAGGAGCCGAGTCTGACCATTGGATGCGAACAAGCCGGGCACTGAAACTCCATTGGCATGTCGCGTAGATCATCGGATAAAGGCATGTGCAGTTCCCCTGACGCGGTGCCCTGTCGGGCTCCGGTTAAGCTAAGCCGAGAACAACCGGAATGGAGGAATGTTCCGGGCATGGTCTTTTGGCTGACTGGCAATGGACTTCAGTCTTATGCGATGCCATCTGCGCCGGCCGGCGGGGCCTATCTTATTCTTTACGAGGAAACTGGATGATCTCGGCGCTATCTTCGAGTTCCAGCGGCTCGTGCCATGGCTCCCCATGGCGCAAATCGCGCTGATCGACCTTCTGCCCGCAAGAGGGGCATGATAGAAATGCTGATCTTCCGGGATATCCTCACCGCCGTACAGCGTGCCGGGAATTGGAGGGCCAAGGTCTGACAGCTTCGTCATAGGCTGAAACTGTACTCGAAGACGTGGCCGCGCTTTTCGTCCGTGACCCGGATCCACACTGGCTCGCTGGTGCGCAACGTGACTTCGCGCTCGGTTGCTTCCCTAGCGGCCTTCAAAGGCGTGGTCGCATTGACGATGTGGGCCGCTGTGACGCTGTCGCCGTCCATTTCCTCGACATGATATTTCGGCACCAGCGCGCTCCTAAAGGCTGTCCAACCGAACAACGTGCGGCCCTTGGCTTTGTTGCGGCCACGGGGGCAACATTTCGGATTCTGGAACTATTTTCAGCCTTAGCTAATTCAATCGCGGCTGCCGCGTTCCGTCCTGGCACGGCTGCTGATCTTGGTGTCTTGGGAGGCCCGCGTCCGCTGGGCGCGGGCGATACAAGAGTCCGCGTCATAGCAATGGTCAGTTCGGTCACCAGCCAGAATGGAAAGCGCCGCGGTGCGCAAAGCGCTCGACCGCCATAAGGTCTACATCACCGCGCGGCGCTTCTCAGGTAGTGATTCTAGGATGTCTGACAGTCCGATTTTCGGGCGGATCCGCTTCTTGAACGATCTGTCAGGGCGACCAAGTCGTCACTGCCCGGTTCGGATCTTAAGCAAGGCGGCCCATCACGAAGTTGCTGACCGAAGCCTGGAGGTCGCCGCTGATGGCATCTGGGTGCCACGCGGCAGTCATAGGCGCGGCAACGTTGCGGCCTTCTCCCCACGGTTGCACCGCGTTTTCGCAATCGTTCATCCGATGACATGGCGCTAGGTTGAGGTATGTGTCCAGATGCTTTCACCGTTCACCATCGTTCAGGCGGTCGCACAAAAGCAGTTGTGAACTCTAGGGCCCAGGAACGAAATTTGCCAGAATGGAACTTTTGTCGGCGGTGGGTGATGGCGTTTTTCGATTTCCCGGAAGATCGAGCTCTATCCAAGCTGGCGCATGATCGCTCGGCTTTTCCCAAGCTCGCAAGGCAGCATCGACGCCGGCATCACGTAAGCTGGTCGAAAGGGCTGGGCTGAGGAGGAGATGGTCCATGCGCAGGCCTGAGCTGCGGTCATAACCGCCCCCGTAGGAGAAGTTCCAATAGGTGTAGATGCCTTTCTCCGGATGGATGCGACGGACGGCATCGATCCAGCCGTCACCAAGCATTTTGGCATAGGCTCGCCGGCTCTCCGGAAAGTAGACTGCGTCGCCCACCCAACGTCTTGGGACCGCGGCATCGATCGGCGTTGGCACGACATTGTAATCGCCGCAAAGAACGGTTGTGACACCTTCTGTGAGCAGTAACTGGCTGTAGCTGATCAGACGGTCGAACCAGCGCAGCTTATAGTCGAATTTCGGGCCCGGCGCCGGATTGCCGTTTGGGAGATACAGGCATCCCACGACGACCCCATCCACCTCGGCCTCTATGTAGCGGCTGTGAGTGTCACCAGAATCCCCCGGCAGGCCGCGTCGACGTTCCAGCGGCATTTTTCCCCGGGCTAGTATGGCTACACCATTGTAGGATTTTTGTCCGTGCCAGATCGCGCCGTAGCCAGCGTTCCTAATGGCTTCGGCAGGAAATTTCTCATCCGACGTCTTCAATTCCTGAAGGCACACGATGTCATAGTCGTGCTGGCCCAGCCACTTGATGAGCACGGGCAGACGTCCGTTCACGCCGTTCAAGTTGAAGGTTGCGATGCGGATCATCTGGAGTTCTCAAGAAACCTTGCCGATATGAACATGAAGTTGTCAGTGGTCTTTCCAGGGCTGAGCGGCCTCGCCAACCTGAGGCATCGTTCATCCATCGGCTCTCCTTAACCGCCCAGCGCGGGGAAAGTTCACAGCGCCGCTCCCGAGCATTGGGCATCATTCAGGCGCCATATTTCTGCGGCGTGTCGTTTAATGAACCTTAGGGCTGGCGCGGCGTTCCATCCAGCCAACTCGGTTGATGCACTATGACGGATTCCAACGCCGGTCCCGCGCCCCAGAAACAGGACGCAATTGGTGCCGAAGCTCGCTTTTCATACGATCGAATGGCGGTCGAGCGGTTTCAGCAAGCATTTCCGCGTGCCAGATGGAGCGACGAGCGCAAGAGCTGGTTCGTACCCGGAAAGACTGCAGCCCAGCGGATCGACCGCTGGCTGGCGCAAGAGGCGGCGTTGCGAGTACCTCATGACGATAGTAAGGGACGAGATGCCTTCGCCTTCGAGCCAATCTCAAGCCGGTATCTGGACATCGCGGACGACCTGCGCGTCCGCACGCCCTATTCGAGGACTGTGCTTGAAGAACTGCGCGCTGTCCCGTGGGCGAGTTGGGACGATGAATTGCGGGCCTGGAGAGTTCCATTCCGCTCATATGAGGCTCTCCGGGCACGATGGCCAAGCATCGAACGGGCTGCCCAGCATGCCGAACCGGAGGAAAGAAAACGGCGACGTGCGGCCGCCAGAAACACCGAAGCCTGTAGAGCCGCACAACAGCGGGCTGGTGAACGCCGGCGCCACCGCTACCCGTTGCCAGCTCAGGATCTACCTACCTTGGGCCGCGCCGTCGCCACCGAGCAGTACGGGATTGTCGTCTTCAGCGAATTTGCCGGTGAACTCGTTGAGCTGTCAGACGCAGCCGCCTTCTATCCCCACGCCTTGCCTGCAAGTGGTGACTTCGTTTGGGGTAACTGGCGTTCGGCAACCCTGGCCGAACTTGTGAGCACATGGCCTGCTCGATCAGCCGCCGGGCCGACTGAACGCTTAAGAGGCTGGTGGAGGCCAACCCTTGCTGAACTGAGAGTTGCCCGTCGAAAGGCTCGCAGCAGGGAGCACAGGAGGCGAAGTCACGCGCCGTAAATCCGTGCTCACATTCGTTTCGTTATCCGCGCATTGCTCAAGTCGCCGAGCCTTGGAGTAGCTCGGTGCGCATAAGACCGCGCCCGATCGCCGGACTACGGCCGCGCACGAGAAGTTAAGCGCCAAAGCACATGGTTCGAATGCGCCCCCGTTCGACAAGAGCTCATCGTGGATTAGCCCGACTGTGCAGACGCTCCAGCGTCGTCGCCATGGCCGCCACTTCGTCGCTCATGCTTATCGCCTGTCCAAGTCTAGGGCACTATCATGGAACGACTCTGCCTTGGGATGCCGGGCCGAGACCGCGTGGTTGCCAGCTATGGCGAACCGACACGCCATGCAGGGCTGCCGCAGCTCCGCGTGGCCGGGTAGCTCCTAAAGTCGAGCAGCCAAAGTACCCCAGCAATTGCGACCGCCAAACTATGTGAACCAGCGACCGTGGTAGGCGAAGGTGCCGTGAACCTACCAGCCCTGTCGATCGTACCAGTCATCGACGTCACGCCGGACGCGATCCTTCTCAATGCCGTAGCGTTCCTGGATTATGCCTTCGAGCTGATCGCGCTTACCCGCGATGCGGTCGAGATCATCATCAGTGAGCTTGCCCCACTGCTCCTTCACCTTCCCCTTGACCTGCTTCCAATTTCCTTCGACCCGGTTCCAATCCATGGTAGCGACCTCCGTTTCACGGTGAAAGACTGCGTTTCACGGTGAAACGGTCTTGTGGCCGTGGGGTTCCACGGGACCACGAACCTGCCGGCGCGCGTTTCGCGGGCGATAGGACTTAAGCTAATCGTAAAACGCACGGAACAGCTTGACGGTGGTTGCGGCCATTGTGAGGCAGCGCGAGCGCTCCGGGGCACTCCACACGCCGCGCAGTGATCGCGAGCGAGGATTGGGTGACCGGTTCGAAGTCGATCTCAAGTTGCCGCCTGCGAGCGAAGTGCCGTTTCGGCCCATTGGCAATCGGTGAAATGTTGTCGGAACTTTCGTCCATCCTGCAGGAGGCTCCGTGAAGTGGCGGTTGCGTTGGCGCCTATTTCGCTGGGTGCCGGTGGTTATGCTTCACATCTCCGTCGACAGATCGGGAACCACCACAATGTCACAGGCAAACGTGCTGCCGGAGATGAAAGTTAAAGCCCCCGGCGCATCACTAGCGCCGAGGGCTTCGAGGCATGTACTATCTACCTGTCATGTCCGCATATGATCGTGGCCTAATATGATGGATGAACCATGAATGGCCACCTTCCAGCCCTAGGTCATGACTGGTGCGGCGAGAGCCATTGGAAGGACCATGATGACCCGGAAACTCGCAAGCTCATGAAACCTCAGTGTTCACGCAATTGCGCCAAAAGGGTTACCAAGGATGTCCTGCCGGATGACTTTTGCGTCGGTCGTGACGGCCGTGGGGATAGATTTTCACTATGGGCAGACCGGCTGCTGTGAGGCGTGAAAGTGCTTCAATTTGCAATTTGAGGTGGCCGACTATTTTCGCACAAGCCATTCCAGCAACGCGGGATCGATGTCATCGCTCCCAGTGAAGTCGCGGATAAAGTCGGCGGCCAGTGCCCGCCATCTGTCTTCAGGGATATTCTCTTCGATGACGGATTTTACCTTTCAACACATAGAGATGCTGATTTCGGCGGCCATGATCTACTGGATGCCGTCGATCTGCCTCGAACTGATTCAGGCGCGGATCGAGCGGCATTGCCACAGGAGCAAGGTGCGATGAGCGCTCAGGCCATTATTGAAGCCAAGGCCATATCAAATGGTATGCTCAGTTCCACGCGCTGAAGGACATCAATCTGACGGTCCACAAGGGCGAACGCATCGTCCATCTGCGGGCCATCCGGCTCAGGCAAGTCGACACTGATCCGTTGCTTCAATCGCCTCGAAGCGGTCTTCTGGCCGAGTGTGCGCGCCAGAAACATTAGCTCCCAAACGCCGATGACCGAGCCCAGCGAGGAATCCCTCAGCATCGAGATGAATTGGTTGCCTGTCGCGGAATGATGACCGGCAGAGCCTGCGGCAGGATGATGCGGCGCATAGTCAAGGCGAAGCCGAAGCCCATGGAGCGCGACGCCTCCCACTGGCCGCGATCGATGCTTTGTATGCCGGAGCGAAAGATCTCGGTCATGTACGCGCCGTAGCAGAGCGAAAGCGCCAGGATGCCGGCAGGCACCGCGTTGATGACGAAGCCGAGTTGCGGCAGGCCGAGATAAATCAGGTAAACCTGGATGAGCAGCGCAAGGCCGCGGAAGAAGGACGTGTAGAAGCTGGCGATGGCGTAGGCGAAACCATTGCTGGAAAGCTTGGCGACCGCGCCGGCGACCGCGATGACCGAAGCGATGACGATGGAAATCGCCGAGACGTAGAGCGTGGTGACAACGCCCTGGCTGATCAGGAACGGCAGCTTCTAGGGTGCATGTTCGGACCGGAACGCCGTCGCGCATGGTGTTGACTGACCCCAAGTTCAGCGGAATCCCGCCGCCCCATTCACGGCAGCGGCGGGTCGCCCCTGAGGTGGAGCTCACGGGCCGTTGGGATCCCGCTGCCGCATAAATTATTAGAGCGAGCTAAAATTCCGACAAGCTTCTGACCATCAACGCATCGGGTGGGTTCTACGCAATGTACGTATTTTTCAAAGCCTTGCAGGCCTGATCCTGACGGATTTAATCTTCCTTTTTAGGGGAGGCTGCGATGGATAGCGTGCAGCCGAAAGGCAAGGTCTCACCTTGCGTTGAAATGATCGAGGCATGCGGAGAGTGGTTCGTCCGCATAGTGTCGGATGACGGAGAACTTACCCATTCATTTGAGCATGAATCGCTCGCGATGGCATATGCGGAAGGCCAGCGAATAAGACTTCGCCTTGACAAGGTGGTGCGGCTCTAACGCCATGTTGCAGCGGAGTACCAACACAAAGTCGCTGCGCCTGTCGGCTAGCAGCCTTCGGCTTTCAGAGACCGCACCATACGCACAACAATTGGATCGTACGGTGTCTTTTCAAATCTGCTGTAATTGATTGTGAAAAGAGCGGCGCGGTCGTTGCAGACTTTAATGGCACGGACGTAACGGATTTCGCCATTCTTGACTCCCGAATAGCTAGCCCATTTCGGGGTGAGGCGCCGGTAGCTGAGCTGCCAGCCCGCCTTTTCGTCCTCCATCATCCGATGTTCGATCTCTGCGCGAAAGCTGGCCTTGCCGAGCCTTGCACCCCATACGGCAAGAAACGCGTTTCTTGGGCCCTGAAAAGCTGCACCCTGATCCTCATGCTGTGTCAGCACGAAACCAGGAGGAACATCGAACGTGAAGCCAAGCTGCCGGACGCCGAAGGGCTGCCACGCTTGAGCCTGAAGAAGCGTGGAGCAAAAAAGATAGGCGAATAGGCTCAGCACAAGACGTGGCATTGGCTTGATCTATCATTGGTTCGAGGCCAGACGCTTCGGTCTCGCAGGCGCTTTAGTCGCGTCAAAAGTGGCCGGTAGCAGCAGTTGAGTCTCGGTCGAGGTCGTAGTTATTCGGTCAATCGGCTGGATAATCACCATCCGTCCGTGTCGTTCGGGCCATGGTATCCGACCCGAGAGGAAGAACAAAATTCCGACAATGCCACTGACGAGCAGCGCAGTGAACGTGTTTGCTATGACCTCGCCAAGCCGCACCCGAATCCTCCGCAAATGAGTACCCGCCACCCCCGTCTGGCGGGTACGACCGACGATGAAGGGACTAATAATCGGCGGTCGTTTCGAAACGGTCGGCGGCGCCAAATGTTGCCGAGTACGGACCTTTGCCGGCCACCGCTAGGACTTCAGTCGTAGTTGGGTAACAAACAGCGGGCGCCACTTTGTGCCCCGCAGCTATGTGCTGACGAAGCTGTTCCACCGAAGCCAATCCGGAGCGCTTGTCTGCTTTGGCAGTGGACACAAGATGGCAACCTGATCAGCGAAAATACCAGGCGCTTGAATACGTCGGCTCCACGGGAGAACTGCGCTCGCTGCACCACTTCAACAGGGTAGTTACATCTCCGCTTATCGGAACGCCGGCATTCGTGACGTCCAGATCGCTAAGCCGATGATGACGATCAATATCCAGAAGAGCGAATTGACGAGCATGCGAACGAGGTCGCGGTTTTGGTCTTTGGTAACGCCAAGCCGATCGGAGAGAATGTCGCCTGGCGCGATAAACAGCCAGAGTATGAACCGGCCGAGCCTTGCCATACCATTCCTTGCCTCTCCAGCAAGACAGGAAAGCACCATCGCGGGCGCAAGTCGAGGGGGCCATATCGAAACTGCCCGCTCACCAGCCGGGCGGAGCCAATTCGGCGGCCTCAGGCGGAAGCGCGCCTTGCTGCTCCCGCTATGAGATCTTCAACCTCTTGCTTGGGCACGGGCCTGGACAGCAAGAATCCTTGTAGCTGCTCGCAGCCGAGTTTGCGCAGAACATCGCACTGGCTCTGCGTCTCCACACCTTCCGCCGTGGTGCTGAGGCCAGTGGCGCGGGCCAGGTCGACTATGGCCTGAACAATAGCCTCGTCACCATTTGAGTGACCGAAGCCCTGCACAAAACTCCGATCGATCTTAATCCGATCGACGTCCAGGCTTTGCAGGCGTCCAAGCGAGGAAAATCCCGTCCCGAAATCATCAAGAGCAAAGCGCACGCCGATGCTGCGCAACGCTTCGATGTTTTGCCGGCACTCAGTCCGGTTTTGAGATAGCGTGCTTTCGGTAACCTCGAGTTCGAGCCGTCGAGGATCCATCTGAGTCTCCAGTAAGATGCTCGTCACCCTCATGGCGAAACTCGGATTGCTCAGCTGCAAAGCCGACACGTTCACTGCCAATGTCTCTATTGGCCAGTGCACAGCATCGAGACATGCCTGCCGGAGAACCAGCTCGCCCAGTTGTTCAACGAGCCCCGTTTCTTCGGCCAACGGTATGAACAAGTCGGGGGCAACCCAACCACGCTCCACATGCGACCAGCGAGCAAGGGCTTCAACGCCCGTCATCCTGTTTGTGTCTGCAGTGTATAGCGGTTGGTAGTGAACCTGGATCTGGCAGGGCGCTTGCAAAGCAGTGCGCAGGTCCTGTTCGAGACCCTTGCGCATTACCAGCGTCTGGTCCATCTCGGTTCCAAAGAATGCATAACCGCTGCGGCCGCCGGCTTTGGCGTGATACAGTGCAACGTCTGCTCTGCGCACCAACTCCACCCACTCCAATCCGTCCCTTGGAGCGAACGCTACGCCGACACTCACCCCCACAAAGAGCTGAGCTCCCGCGACTTGGAATGGCCGGCGAGCGGTCTCGAGCAAATGTTCGCACAATGTCTTGACCTCATCTTCGCCTGCGACCGAACGCTGGATGATGATGAATTCGTCGCCTCCCAAGCGCGCGACCGTATCTGCATCAGTGGTTAGCCGCCTCAGCCGGTCTGCGAACTCCCTAAGCAACTCATCGCCAGCGGGATGACCAAAGGTATCATTAACCTGCTTGAACCTGTCGAGGTCGAGGTAAAGAATTGCCAGCTGCTCTCCCGTCGAGGGCAGTCGCGATAGCGCGTCAGCCAAACGGTCGTTGAATTGGACACGATTGGGCAGCGCCGTGAGGAAGTCGTGGTGGGCGAGGTGAAAGATTCGACCTTCCGATTCAATCAGCTTCAAAGTTCGCCTGCGAAAGGCCCTCAGGGCTACACCGACACCGCCCAGCACCAGCGCGAATAAGGCGACGACAATTGGAAGCAGTTGAAAAAGGGCGAAGGTCCCGGGCCGATATGGCTGCCAGACGAAGAAGCCGATCGTCGAGCCAGATCGGTCGATGAGGGGATAAGATGTCTCTGCCGAGGCGAGCCTATTCGCCCAGGAGAAACGCGCCCCGTCGAGCAGATAATCCTGGCGCAGCAAGCTAAGGAAACCGCCATCGAGATATCGAATCGCGACGTGCAGAAACTCCTGACCCGGTATTTGCGCGATGTGGCCACTGTCGGAAACGACCGGCTTTATACTCACAATGGCAGGATGGCCCGAGACAACGGCCATATCGGAGGCACCTATCGTGAGCACCCGCTCCGTTACTCCCTCGGTGTCCCCACGTTTCAGTCTTGCCCTAAGATGAACGACAAGAGGCGCTGTCATCTGGCTAACGGAACGGTAGCTGGAGGACGCAGCAGTCGAGCCGTCGACGAATGCGTAGACCGGGGCGTCATTGGCGTCGAGAATGTAGACCTCGTCATGGCCAAAGTAGGTGTGCATCCAACTTCCGAGATTGGTATCGATCCATTTTGCGTCGCGGGTCCGCAGCGCATTGACCGCATCGTCCCAAACCGTGACGCTCTCCTGGTCATGTGCCACTCCGTTCTCCAGATTGGATACGATAAGGGCAACTAGGCTTTTCTGTCGCGACACGGCAACACTGTCAGTCTGGATAGCCGACCACAGCAAAAGTCCTGTGGTGACGGTAGCAACTACCAGCGTGAACATGATGATGGGCAAAGCCGTTCTCAACAGGAAGAGACGGCGGGTTGGTTCGCCAAAATGCCGTAGCGGTTTCATGAACCTCCTTTACAATAGGAAAGCTTCTGGACGGTTAAAAGGCACCGGTCGCTCGACAAGCTGCTCGGTGATATGTCGTGTCGCCGTCGCGCCTTGAAGGGGGCAAAGAGGGCTCGAATTTAGCGTTGCTGCGATTCGATCCGGGCCAGGCAGTGATTTGGCTGGACGAATCAAGCGTTGTGGCCGGGCTCGCGATGTTGCTCGGGTTCGACCCAAAAACGAGTACAACAAGGTCGCGAAGGCTGACCTTTACTCTGTTGCGCCGACCGCACTGAGAGCAAGTGCAGTTGATCGAACCAATGTGATCGCTCGGTTGCGTTGAGGCCGCCCTAGCGCCGGCCAGACGAGTGGATGCCGGACCGTCTGTCGCCCGTCCGCTGTGGTCCCCATGTCACGAAGCCGACGATATTTACCCGTTGTTCCATGACGACGCATGGCCAAGTTGGAACACAACGGCTCAAGGGACATTTGCTTGATGACAGGAGATGTCCATGCCAAAATTCCGCTTTGAGACCATCGATTCCGACCGCACGACGATATCCGAGGAAGAGTTGGCCAGCGCAGACCTCGCAAGTCCGCGCGCCATCGAAAAAGCTCACGCAGTGCTGCTTGCGCATCGAAGCGTCGATCAAACCGCGTCGATCACCAAGGTATATGATGAGGCCGGCTATCTGGTCGCCACCGTCAACTTCTCGGACGTGATGCGCGACGAATCCCGGCGGCAGCCGATCAGTGATCCGTTCCCCGAAGAGCCGGGCGTCATACGATCGGGCTGACTGTTCTGCGGGCTTTTCTTTGTCAGGGAGTGCAGTCGTCCGGCAGGTTCGATCGCCAGAGAACGCGCAATGCCACTTGTCACCGGAATCGCCTTCGCCCTCCTCATTTTGTTCATCGTCCTGTTTTTGACCCATGCCACGCGAGACCTGCAAAGCTCGCCGCTGTTTTGCCGCTTGAAACGCCGCTGTCATCATTGGGATTGCGACCACAGGCCTCGCACCACGAAACTTCACGACACTCGTATGCGCCGATCGCGCTGGTACCTATGATGGGAATGAGGGGAGGCTCAGAGTGCTTCGCCGAACCAAGAGATTTCAATTCCTTGATTTCCTCGTCGCGCCGCGCAATGCGGCTCTCGAGGTTGGCGAGGCGTTCGGTCAAAAAGTATCGTCCAACCACAAAACCGCCACTTGCAAAAAGGACAGCGCAGGTTGCAAACACCGTTGGATTGGCCACTACCAGCACCGAGTTGGTCTGGAAGAAATCGATGAGGTCTTGCATCGCTTCGGCTGCTCCTGAGGTGCGTTGTGACGCGTAAATTCCCAACGGCTCTGCTGCGGCCGCTCGCTCAGCAGGCGTTCATCGGCTTGCTCGACACGACGCCATTGGCAGAAGGCATCCCGGACTATCCGCCCGCACATTTCCGTGACTGGTCCCAATCTGATCGGAACGATGTTCTGTCCGACCGGTCACGCCGCGCTGTCGCGACCTCACCGACCGCCTACTGCTAATCTACATCTCATCAAATAAGGAATATATTCCTCTATCGTCAAGAGCTTCCTGACTTCGATGTTCTTATTCTGTCCACCATCAGCTGAGCTGGAGGCGAACCAGGGAACTTCGTTTAGACCGATTGGGCAACCGAGCGCCTTGCGGAGGACATCCGGACCGACAATGGGGTTCTCGGCGCGGACATTGGAATCCCACGGGCGCCAAACATTGCCGAACTCACGCAATAGTGGGAAGCTGCGCACTTAGGGAGTATCCATGAGCAGCGTCACCACGCATTACGGCAGCGACGGTATCGTCGAGCGCATATTGGCCGCGATCCCCGACGCCAAACCCGACAGTCTCAGTGCCGCGCAACTCTATCCGTTCGACCAGTTGCATGGCCGCGAGCTCATTGCCACGCAGGATCATGCTGCTCGTCTGGCCCCCTCGCCCACCGACCGGATCCTCGATATCAGCAGCGGCATTGGCGGCCCGGCGCGCTTCCTTGCCGCCACCTATGGCTGCGACGTCGACGGCGTCGACCTCACGCCAGCCTTTGTCGCGGCGTCCAGCCGACTGACCAAGCTCAGCGGCCTGGCCGACAAGGTTCGCTTCCACGAAGCCAATGCGGCGAAACTGCCCTTTGCCGAAAACACGTTCGACGCGGCAATCTGCTTCTATGTCGGCATGAACATCGCCGACAAGGCTGCCGTCATCGGGCAGGCTTTTCGCGTCCTGAAACCGGGCGGCAAGTTGATCTGGACCGAAGCCGTGCTGGCGGGCGGTGAGCCGCATTACCCGTTGCCCTGGGCGGTCGCGCCGGAGGCCAGCCACCTTGTTGACCGAAACGCCCTGAAGACCCTGTTCGTCGACGCAGGCTTCCATGTTGACGACATCATTGACGAGACCGGCGAACATGTCGAACTGGCATTGAAAAGGGCAAGCTCCGGCATCATGCCCTCGCCGGCCCAACAGCAGGCCAATGAAATCGTGCTCGGCGCCGAATTCGTGCAGCGACGCAAGAACTACATCCGCAGCCTGAGCGAAGGCCGGTTGGCATCGCTGGCCGTCATTGTCTCGAAGACTGCCTGACCCGAGCCCGACGCACGATGACGCACGAGCGATAGAGCAATCGACAGCGTCGTGCCGACCACCAGTGCAACGATCATGACGTAGAAAAGTGGGGGTGGGTGAAGTAGCAACTCGGCCGCAACGAACAGGAAGCGATTCAGTCCACCAACCCGCCTGCCCGGTATTCCATGGCATGAAAAATCGCTTCGTAGACGCTCTCTACTTCCTCGTCGACTTCTTCGGTCGATATTCCCTGCCGGCCGGCCTCTTGCATGGCCTCGTCCGCCAGATCGGCGACCGAAACCAGCAGATCAGGGGGCGCCTTTTCAGGCAGGTGTTCTGAAATCCAGTGATAGAGAAAGTCGGCGCCACGCGTGCTCATATCGCTTTAAGTTCGCGGGTGTCGTTCGGTTCCGCTGGGCATTCCGCGCCTTTGCGCGCAGAACACCGAGAGCTGGTTCGGGGTCTTTCATCTTCCTGGGCACATGCCTGCGGAACCGCCCGCAGATACTTGCCAAACCGGAGAGCACACACCGCTACCTGCCTTTGAGGCGGAGTAGGATTTGGCGACCTCACTTGAGATCCAGACAATGCTACCTAGCACGACAGGTGGAGTTTGGCGCGCTGACCGGACAGTCCCTTGAGGGCCGATATTATTTGGCCGAGGATGCTGCCGAAGCGGTAGCGACGGCTCTCCGCGTGGTCCCACCTTTTTGATCCTACGCTGTGATGGCTACTGCCCGAATGGCCTTACCCGGCACCCTCAGAAATGGACGGGGCCCCGTTCGCTATTTCAGCAGCTGGTCGAACGTACACTGTTTGGGGTGCTTGTCGGGACGCCAGCGTATGAACTTGGTCCCATGCCGAAAGCGATCGCCTGTGACATGATCGAACCGAACTTCTACGACCAGTTTCGGCTTCAATGGCTCCCATTGCCCGCTTCTTTCCGTACTCCAGCGACTTGGGCCACCCGGCGCTTTGCCGGTAAAGCCGGGAGGTGAACGCAAAGCTTCGAGTTGTCGCGTCAATTGTGGCCGGTCCTGCTCAGCGATCGTCGAGGTGAATCCCACATGGTCGAGCTTGCCCTCACCATCATAGAGCCCAAGCAAAAGAGAACCGACCTCGGGCGAGCTTGCCAGATACCGGAATCCGCCAACCACGCAATCCGCCGTGCGCAGACGCTTGACCTTGACCATGGCACGCTCGCCAGGTCGGTATCCTTCGTCGAGACGCTTTGCGACAACGCCATCCGTCGAACCCTGCCCGGATTGACTGAGCCACTTCACTGCCGTCATCACGTCCTGAGTCGACCGCGAAAGCTCAAGGCCGGTGCTTCCAGTCGACGGAATGAACGCTTCCAGGGCCTTGCGGCGCGCTGACAGCGGTTGGTCCATCACGCTGCCGCCGGGACCGGCCAGCATATCAAACAGGATCAGTTTGGCCGGCGTTTCGGCAGAAAGTCTCCGGATCCTGCTTTCCGCTGGATGCAGCCGCATCTGCAATGCATCGAACGAAAGCGCGCCATCGACGTCGATCACGATTTCCCCATCGACCACGAACTCTTTGGCCTTCAAGGCTCGCAACATCGAGACGACTTCGGGGAAATACCTGCCGAGCGGCTTGCCCGATTTCGCGCGCAAGTCCACCTTATCGCCGGCTTTGAAGGCAAGGCAGCGGAACCCGTCCCATTTGGGTTCGTACTGCCATTGGCCGGCGCCGTCAGGCAACGCGTCTGCAGTTTTCGCCTCCATCGGCACGGTGTCCAATGGAACGCCAAACGGCAGCTTTGCGGTTTCAGATGTCATGCGGCGAGCTTTGCCGACCCCAGCCGCTTGATAGCGGTGCTGATCGAGCGTTCGCCATCACCGTAATCGGTCCAGGCGACGGTCTTCTTCAGGAGGCCGGGCACAGTGGCGACCGTGTATCTCTTCGGATCGAGGTCCACCTTCACCTGCCCCCATGTCAGGGGCATGGATACCGTTGCGCCTTCTCTCGCCCTCGGAGACAGTGGGGCGACGGCTGTCGCCATGCGATCGTTTCGAAGGTAGTCCAGGAAGATTCGGGACGTCCGCAGCTTCTTGGCCATATTTACAAGGTAGAGGTCTGGGCTATCGCGTGCCATCTGCATGCAGACCGCCTTGGCGAAGGCCTTGGCCTCGGGCCATGTGGTTTTGCTGCGCTGGGTCGCCAAGGGCGTGACAACGTGCAGCCCCTTGCCGCCCGTCGTCTTGCAGAAACTCACCAAACCCAAATCCTCCAGACGGTCGCGCATTTCCTTGGCCGCCGCGACGACCTCGGCGAAGGCAACTTCCGGACCAGGGTCGAGATCGAAAACCAGTCGGCCGGGGATCTCGGGTTGCCCGGGTTGGCAATTCCAGGGGTGCAGCTCCAGGCCGCCGATCTGGGCGATGGCCGCCAGCCCCTCGACACGATCGATCTGCAGATATGGCTTGTGGTCGCCGAAAACCTTCACCAGTTCCAGCAGATTGGACGTGCCTGGCATTGCGTGGCGCTGGAAGAACTGTTCGCCCGCATAGCCATCAGGAGCGCGCACGAGGGAGCAGGGTCGTCCCTTGAGATGCTTGATCATCCATGGGCCGACGGCCTCGAAGTATTCGGCCAGGTCGAGCTTCGTCACCGGCTGCCCGCCGTCGCCGGCGTTCGGCCAAAGCGGCTTGTCCGGCTTGGAAATGATGACGCCCATGACAACCGGGCTTTTTCCCGCAACTCGCGTTGCCTTGGCAGGGTCGGCGAGCTTCGTGTCCTGAGGATCGGCGGGGCGCTCGGCCTCGACGTCCTTCGCTGGTTTGTCTTCACGCAGGGCTTTGAAGGCAGCCTGCCTGACATTGCCGCCCCCAGTCCATCCCGCGAACTCGATCTCAGCAACCAGTTCCGGCTTCGTCCAAAAGATGGTGGAGTCCTTCTTCGGCGCGCCATCGCCGGTGAAAGGTGATTTGGTCGCCGTCATTGCCTTCAACCTGGGCAGCAGTTGCTTGACCTTTGCCTCGCTGAAGCCGGTTCCGACACGGCCGATATAGGCGAAATGTTCGCCGCGGTTGACGCCAACGAGCAAAGATCGGAATTTGCCGTTGGTGGTAGACCAGCCACCGATGACAACCTCATGCCCGGCGCGGCATTTCGATTTTACCCAAGTGTCGGTCCTTCCCGACACATAGGTTGCATCAGCCTTTTTGGAGATGATGCCTTCAAGCGAAAGACGACAAGCAGAACGCAACACCGCATCGCCGCCATTGGTGAAGTGCTCGACATAGCGGATCAGGTGTTCCTCGCCGCGATCCACCTCGCCCAGCATCTCGCTCAGCTTTTCTTTGCGTTGCGTAAGAGACAGTCTGCGCAAATCCTCGCCGTCGGCGAACAACAAGTCGAAGGCAAAGAATACGAGATCCTTTGTCCGGCGCTCGGACAGCGCGGCTTGCAAAGCGGCGAAATCCGGTGCGCCATTTTCGCCGAGCGCTACGATCTCACCGTCGATAATGCCATCGGGGAAATCGGCCGCCTCTTTTGCGATGGCGTCAAATTTTTCCGTCCAATCCAGACCTTTTCGTGTTTTCAACGTGGCGGCGCCGTCCTCGATGCGCAACTGGACGCGGTAGCCGTCGAATTTGATTTCATGAACCCAGTCTGTCCCTGCCGGCGGCCGCGAAAGCGTCGCGCAGAGCTGTGGTGCGATGAAGCCAGGCATCTTCGCCGTCGAACCCCGCGGGGCTCCTTTCGCAGGCAGCACCGCCTTCGCCGGTCCCTTAGACGACTTGGCGCGCTCGTCGGCGGCGTGGCCACGATTGCTGTCCCACACCGCATCGGCATCGGCCACAGAAGAGCCTTGCATCATGAACGGCTTCGGGCCGGAACCCTTGCCCGCGGCAATTTTTTCCATGCTCCGTCCGGAGGCCACGGATCGATCATGAGACAGCACCGCGTCGCCGTTGCCATCCGTCGCGTATTCGTCACGATGCTTGATCAGCAGCCAGTTCGTCCGTCTCCCGCCATTGCGGTCATGCTTCATGCGCACAAGCACAAAGCTTCCATGCAGGCGCTTGCCGTCGAGCATGAACTTCAGATCACCCTTTTCCAGTGCCTGCTCAGGAGGCATGGAGCCTTCCGGCTGCCAATAGCCTCGATCCCACAGCTGCACCGTTCCGCCGCCATACTGCCCCTTGGGGATGGTACCTTCGAAGTCGCCGTAGTCGAGCGGATGATCCTCAACCTGGACGGCCAGGCGCTTGTCCTGAGGATCCAGAGACGGACCTTTGGTAACAGCCCACGACTTGAAGACACCGTCGAGCTCAAGGCGAAGATCATAGTGCAGTCGCGTCGCCGCGTGTTTCTGAATGACGAAGCGGAGCCGGTTCGATTTAGCGATCGAGCGCTCGCCACTCGGTTCTTTCGTCTTCGTAAAATCACGCTTGGCGCGATAGGTGGAAAGCTCGCCTTTTGTCATGCAACAGATCCCGGCTGAGGACGCGACGCGCGACTCAACGCCGTGGACGAGATTTGGTTCGTTCGGCGCTGGAATGACGCGGCAGTCACTTTTTCCGTCTCAGAGGAGATGTGGCGTCTTAATCTCCGTCGCCGCGGATTGGCGCTCGACACATCGCGGTCCAGCAAGGTCGCTCAAGACAAGCTCGATCTCGGCACGCAGCTGTTGCCAAAACCCTTCAACCTTGAAGACCTTGCCGAAGAGCTGCGGGCCGTTCTCGATGAGCATAGGTCCGTTGGTCAGGCACGCCTGACAGCGGCAAGACCGGCATGCAGCGGAACGATTCAAACGCCCGTTCGTTTGCCTCGACGGAAACAGGACAAATTAAATGGTTGCGCCGCGTGCGGCCTGGAAGGGCTTTCTGAAGGTTGGTTCCGTCGCTTGCGGCGTGAAGGTTATCGGCGCAACCAGCGAGGCATCCAAGATTCATTTCAAGATCCTGAACCGAAAAGACGGTCTGCCGGTCAAAAGTGTTTATGCCGACGAGCAGACGGGAAAGACCGTCGAGGCGGAAGACCAGGTGAAGGGGTTCGAAGTCGAGAAAGATGAGTTCCTTCAGATCGATCCCAACGACATCAAGGCGCTCAAGCTGACATCGGATCATACACTTGAGGTCGGCGAATTCGTATCCATTGACGACGTGGATACGCGCTATCTCGAGAAACCCTACTATCTGATTCCTGCCGACGGCGCCGCTGTCGAGGCTTACGGCGTCATTCGCGACGCGATGAAGAACAAGGGTGTTGCTGCCCGATCCTGTATCGTCCTTTATCAGCGCGGCCGGGAGGTGCTGATCCAACCTCATGGCAAAGGCATGCTGATGACAGAATTGCGGAGCCACAACGAGGTGGTCTCGGCAGACAGTGTTTTCGATGGCTTGACGAAGGCGAAATACGATCCTGAATTGCTCGAAATCGCCGGCATGCTGATCGACAAGAAAGTTACGACTTTCGATCCTTCAAAATTTGAAGATACGTATGAAGATGCGTTGATCGCCATGATCGATGCGAAGCGCAAGGGTAAGGCGCCGCCAAAGCCGGCTCCCAAGCCAAAAGAGAACGTCATCAACCTGGCTGAAATTCTTAAAAAGAGTCTCAAGCAGGAAGGGCTGGCAGCATCCAGAAAGAGCCTTTCGCCGAAGCGTAAGAAAGCTTGAGCACGGCCGCGCCCCACGCGATCGAGGAGACATTTGTGGTCCGACCAACCCGGGAACAATGCCGTGCGGCAAGAGGGCTCTTAAATTGGTCGCAAGCCAGGCTTGGCGCAAAAGCGAATGTGAGCGAAGGAACGGTTAGGGACTTCGAAAACGGCAAGCGTGTACCGGCCACCGACAAGCTCCTTGCGATGCAAGCCGCATTGGAAATGGGCGGCGTGGCTTTCCTGAGCCATGGGCAGACTGCGCAAGGCGGAGGACCGGGAGTTCGCCTAAGGAAGCCGACGGCACCGCGAACACGCGTTCGAGATGGCGAAGCCGGCATCATCGAAAACAGTGAAATGTAGAATGCTGCAGGCTAGCAGCCCCTCACATCTGGTCGTTGTAATGCTCTTTCGCTTGTCCAACCATCTTCGCCAGTTCGGAAAATGGGGGATGTCCGATTCACCTTGGGCTTTGTCAGCGATCTGAAGAAGCGGGATCGGACAGCAGATCGCGTTGCGATTGGCAGGGGAACTTCATTTGCCCCCTGGTTGCCTGTCGCGGGACGCCTCAACCGTTCTCAGACCGATATCAATGTCGTCGACAGCAGGCCCTTGTGAACATGCACATTGTTGCCACGCAATCGAAGTCATCAGCCTTCGCGCGAAGATTTGCGACGTTCATGGGCTGTCCTTATTTATCTGCCCCGAAGGGTTCTGCCCGTCCGACTGATGGGTCTTGTCGTTCACTTCGTTCGAAGGCCGTGTCAGTCCCACCCCGCTCCTCGGCTTCTTGTTACCCGCCGCGTCCTGGGAGAAAGAATCCGAAGGGTCGGGACCGGTCTTGGCCGGATATTTTGTTGCTCCCGTTTCGCGATGGTTGTCGTTGCCAGACATGTGCAGCCCTCCTGTGTGATCGTCGATAACCACACCCGACGCCACGAGTTCCATTGCGCATGGAACATTCCCCGGGGGGCCGATCGTTGGCCAGCAAAAGCGATAGCTGCACGGCCAGGATCAAGAACCTTAACGCAGGCGTTGTCGAGAAGCCGGATTTGGCTCAAGCCAGAATTGAGCGCAAAGACCTCAACTGCAGGGGTCGCGACTTAGCGCGCTCGGCCACTCACGCTCTCTTCGCGAACGCCCAGACCATCAGCGGGTATTCCTCGTCGTTGCTGAGGTCGCGCCACAGGCCGTAGGCGCGCACGGGGCCGCCGATATGGGCCCTGGCGCAGGCCTTGTTGCCCCAGCCGTGGACCTTGACGTTGGCTTCCGCGAAGCCGCCCTCGACCATCAGCTGCTTGAGGCCGGCGGGGGTCCATCTGTTGTAGTCGTGCGGCCTGGCGTGGACGCGAAACAGGAAGGGTGTCGCCACCATCGCCCAGCCGCCGGACCGGGTCATGGCGTGGATGTTTTCCACCGCTGCCTGCGGCCGGCGCACGTGCTCCAGCACCTGGTCGGCGATGACGATGGAATATTGCTCGTCGGTGCGGTCCTTGCAGATGTCGAAAGCAGGGAAATCGACCGACCTGTAATTGGGGCACATCGCCCGCCAATAGCGGTTCCAGCCAGGCGAGATCTCGATGACGTCGGAGGCCTTGCGGTTGCCGGCTTCGAGAAAGAGCGTGAACGCCTCGATCTGGCGGATGCGCAGCCAGTTGCGGGAATCGTAACCGATGAGCCGTTTCACGGCGCGTTTGCTTTGGCTTTTCAGGGCGGCAAGGCTTGTCGTCACATCGACCTCCTCCACAACCCGCCGCGAAGAACAGTCTAGCCCGGGCAAGTGGGCAAAAAATGACAGCGAGCCAATTTCTCCCTCGAAGGCCCTCCAACGAGTGACAACAAAGCTTCGCCATGGGAGGGCTCGTCACCGACCTCCAATTCTCAACAAAGGAATCTCACGTGATCTTGCCAGACGCCGGATCCGTCGCTCCGCGTGCGCAGCCGGCGAACAATCCAGGACGGTCGCCGGCACTTCGTACCGCGTGTTCCTCGACGCCTCCTCGACCGACGAGTTCGCCACCAACGCCGAACTGGCACTCGAACTGGAACCGCACCGCGTCCAGCGTCATTATGACGTTCATCGCGATAAATAGCACTGAAGCCTGATCGGGCCGAGGCGACGGGACCGGGGCGGCCCGAAGACGGAACCGGCCTGCGGAATGCCGATACCTCGCACATCAAAGAGGCGGATCCGGGGACAGAATCCGCCTCGTCTGCCGACAGGGCTTCGGGGGGAAGACGGGGGTCGGCAAACAATCCGATAGCAATATCAGCAAGCTTCTTGAGGCGTACTGTGCTCCGGAAGAATGGATTGTGAGCGCGTTTTGGATCCCGCGCAATTCGCCCGATAGACGTAGCCTGATATGCCTATGGACGTGTCGCGGACGCGTCCATTCCGTCCGACCTAGGCCGGATCGGGCGACGAGCTCCCCTTCCTTTCTTGAGCAACTACCTGCTGGCAAACGCGTCCCGCCGTCAGGCTCGCATCAATAATCGCCGTTGTAGTACCGGTCGTCGCAGGGCGCCGTGTAGATGCGGCCGTCGCGATCCTCGTAGCGGCACATCTGGTCGCCGCGGCGCTGGTCTTCGCGGCGCTGTGGGGTGGTGGCTGAGCCGACGACGGCGCCGAGCAGGGCGCCGCTGGCCGCGCCGATGACCGTGCTCTTGGTGTTGCCGCCAATGGCCTGGCCGACGAGGGCGCCGCCGGCGCCGCCGATCAGCGCGCCGGTTCCGGCCCGCTGCTGGCCTTCGGTCTGCGCGCAGCCTGCCAGTGCTGCGGTCATCAGCACGGCTGCGATGGCTTTGTGAAAGTTCATGTGCGTTCTCCCTTGAAGGCCTGAAATCCCTATGGCTTGCCACCTGCGGCCGCAATGCGGCGGAACGGGGGCACGAGGCCTCACGATAAAAGACATGGTTTCTCGGGCGTTGATAGAAACCCTGCCTGCTATTTTTTGACCCTCTCGGTTCATGGCAACAAAGCCTCATTCGATACAAAGTGTCGGTCAATGTGTAACGGGATTGAAGCGTCATGCCGCTAGGGTCGCTGGTTCAAGCGAACGTTCAATCTGCCTTTTAGGCGCGGAGTGATGGAAGAGGCGCACACGGCCCGTCGACCTTCTGTAGACGCACAACGCGTGCGCGCAGCTCAGTACGTGCGAATGTCTACTGACCGCCAGAGCTTCTCGATCGACAATCAGAAGGATGCAATCCGCGCCTTCGCGGCTGCGATGAACTACGACATCGTAGCCACATACGAGGACGCTGGTCGCAGCGGCTTGAACCTTGAAGGTCGCGCCGGCTTGCAAAGGCTGTTGGCGGACGTCGAGACGAAGAACGCGGGTTTCGAAATCATCATCGTCTACGACGTGAGCCGCTGGGGGCGATTCCCGAACCCCGATGAGAGTGCGTCGTACGAGTACCGGTGTCGCGTTGCCGGAGTGCGAATTGAATACTGTGGCGAACAGTTTGCCAACGATGGCACCATCGCATCAGACCTGCTCAAGGCAATAAAGCGCACCATGGCGGCCGAGCACAGTCGCGTGTTGTCGGTCAAGGTGTTTGCCGGCCAGTGCAGGCTCATTCAAATGGGATACCGGCAAGGAGGGTCGTCCGGCCTGGGCCTGAGGCGCCGGCTCATCGACCAGCATGGGCGCACAAAGACCATGCTCGCTCTCAAAGAGTACAAGAGCCTCCAGACGGATCGGGTCATCCTCGTACCTGGACCACCTGATGAAATTGCTACGGTGCGCTGTATCTATAATGAATATGTGAAGGGTGGTCGGACCGAGCTACAAATTGCGCGGTCGTTGAATACCAAGGGAGTGGTCACCGATCTCAATCGATCGTGGAAACGCGAATCCATTCACCAGATACTCAGCAACGAAAAATATGTCGGCAACAACGTCTGGAATCGGCAGTCTTTCAAGCTCAAGCAAAGGAAGGTGACCAATGATACGACCAAATGGGTGCGCGCCGATGGTGTCTTTGAACCCATTGTAGACCGCAAACTGTTCGAACGGGCTCAAGTCATAGCCGACGCCCGCTCATCTAAGATGGGCAACAATCAGATGTTGGTTGTGCTCGCCGAACTTCTGAAGAAGCGCGGTACCCTCTCAGGCCCGATCATTGACGCGGCGGCTAATTGTCCGCCAAGCAGCCGCTACAGGAAAAAATTCGGCAGTCTGCTGCGAGCCTACAAGCTCGTTGGATACGATCCGTCTCAGAACTATCGGTTTCTTGATATCAGAAGGCGGCTTCGTGAGATCTTCGAAGAAGTCGTCCAAACGATAGTCGCGACCATTGAGCGGGCGGGCGGCTCTGCGGTGCGTCAGAGCGGTCTCGGCGTGCTTCGCGTCAATGATGAATTCACCGTATCCATTGCGATGGGTCGCTGTCGCAACACGCCATACGGCTATCCTCATTGGTTGGCCCCTGCGGAACGGGGTACCGCTGCGGACGTGAAAGTGGCCATCCGCATGAGCCCGGATAACCAGACGATCCTGGATTATCTGATTGCGCCAGCAAATGAGATTGGTGGAAAACCCTTAAACCGCGCCTTGAACAAGAGACTGGAGTTCAACACTTTCTTCTTCAAATCGCTGGATCCGCTGTTCGCCTTGGCCGAACGCAACGCCATCACGGCCGCTCGCTGATGGACGCCACCAACAGACCAATCTCGCTCCTGCGCCTGGACGCGATCAAAATTACCAACCCGCGCACGCGAGGCAAAAAATCCTTCCAGGATATTGTCGACAGCATCAAGAGCGTCGGCCTGAAGCGTCCCGTCACGGTGACGAAAAGCGATGTCGACGAAGGCGCCTTCACGCACGATCTGGTGTGCGGCCAGGGGCGGATCGAGGCCTTCAGGCTGCTTGGCCAGACCGAGATTCCCGCCTTTGTGATAGAGGCAACCAAGGCCGAAGCGCTGGTTAAAGGGTTGGTGGAAAATTGTGCTCGCCGGTATCATACCGCCTATGACCTTCTTCGCGATATCGGTCGGCTGAAAGAAAGCGGCTATTCGGACGCCGGCATCGCAGCAAAGATCGGTCTTTCGACCGAATATGTCAGAGGGGTTGCACGCCTTCTGTCACAAGGCGAACAGCGCCTTCTGCGGGCCGTCGACTCCGGCCAGATCCCGCTGTCGGTCGCAGTCGATATTTCCACCGCCGACGAGCCCGGTATCCAAGCGGTTCTTCAGCTTGCCTATAAAAAGAACCAGCTGCGTGGTCATAAGCTTGTGATAGCGCGCCGCTTGATTGAGAACCGCCGCAGGCGGGGGAAAGGCCTGGGAACGTTCCTGCCAGATCGCACGAAGACTCCTTCAGCATCAGCATTGATCAAGGCTTTCAAAGCGGACACGGACAGAAAACGCATTCTTGTCCGGAAAGCGGACGCAACGCGAAACCGCCTGCTGTTTGTGACCCACGCCTTGCGGCAACTGATGGCAGAAGAGGCATTCCAGGACCTTCTTGCGGCGGAAGGACTGAACACCCTTCCACGAAACCTGGCGGCCAGGATCAGCAGAGTTGAGCCCGCATGACCACACAGCACCCTACAATTCAGGACATAAAATCCGCTTTTGAGCGCGATACAATTCGCCTTCGGCTTGAAGACATCCAGCCGCTTCACCTGTTTACCGAAAGCGCCAGGGAAACTCCGAAATACCAACAGGTCAGGTCATCCGTTCGCGAGATCGGACTTGTGGAACTGCCCGTGGTCGCAAGGGACAAAGACACGCCGGGAAAGTACCTGCTGGTCGACGGCCACATGCGTATCGAGATCTTGCGCGAGATAGGCGCCACTGAGGTTGATTGTCTGGTGGCCAACGATGACGAGGCATTCACCTACAACAAACGGGTGAGCCGGCTCGCGACGATCCAGGAACACTTCATGATCCTGAAAGCCATCGACAGCGGCGTCCCTGAAGAGACCATCGCGAGAACCCTGAATGTCAACATCGCCCAAATCAGGCTTAAAAAACATCTGCTGAAAGGGATCTGTCGGGAAGCGGTCGACATGCTCAAGGACCGCTTCGTCCCGACCAACACATTCATCGAACTACGGAAGTTGGCCGCGGTGCGTCAGATCGAGGCGGCGCAACTGATGATCGCCATGAACAAATTCTCGATCAACTACGCAAAGTCCCTGGTCGGCGCGACCCCGCAGTCACAGCTTGCCGATACGTCGCAGCCGAAAAAGCTTGCCGGGCTGAGCGACGCGCAGATCGCATTGATGGAGAACGAGTCAACCAAACTCGATAAGGAATACCGGCTTGTCGAGGAGAGCTATGGATCTGACCATCTGGATCTGGTGGTGGCCACGGGGTATCTCAGCCGGCTGCTGGAGAACGCCCGCATTGTTCGATATCTTGCGCAGAGTTTCCCGGAGATTCTTTCTGAATTTCAGAAAATGACCAATGCTGCCCGAACGCCTGTCTAGCGTCTGCGAAGAGGCATTCCCACTGACAACGTCAGCAATCCGCCGGACATGAGGAGGATGCCTCCCTGCTGCTGGTTTTCCAGTGGGGACTTGGTAATGCCGCAACTCGGGGGGCGCATACCGAAACCCCAGCCTGTAGAAAACGGCGCCCATCTGCCACATCTATGCGCATTTCGGTGATCGGGCGCCCAAGAAAATGTTTATCTTTTTGCGTCACACTTGAGGCCCGTAAAATGGCAACTGTAGATAATAGTTCATGCAAAGCGTTGTTAAGTTTTTGCCTGAAAAGGTGCACGGTAACAAGTTGACACTTGCCGTCTTCGTTTCTGCACTGATCATATGCGCTGTAGGCGGATGGGCCTACTCCAGCGGTCATAGCGCTGGCCGGGTATCTCAATTGAGGGACCAGGTGTCGTCTTATAACCGGCGGATGGGCCTGGACGACAATTCGAACGGTTTGGGCCAAGTCATTCTTTGCCAGGAACTCGGCGGGATGCTCGACGAGTGTGAGAGGATCGGCCGGTGACCCTATGTCCAACTCAGGGTGCCGGCTCGTATGTAGCCCAGGGCTGACAGTTGGCCCGACTGGCGCCGACCTGCCCATTTCCAATAGCGGAGCCGTTTCGTTTCCGCTTGCCAAGGTCATCACGGAGAAGCGGCGCAAAGCGGCCCTTCAAAAGACGTTGCTGAGCTCAACCGAAACGCGTTTATAAGCGACTTGGCCTCTGCCCGGAAATCAACCGTTTTCAGGACATCGGCGAACTAGTCCCTCATTTGCCCTCGCTGAACGCAGTTTTCGTTCGGAAACTTATGTCGCGATATCAAATGTCTCGAAAACGCGCGGGGGACGGGTACTCAATGCAACCGTCGCCGCTCGATGAATCCAATGCAGCGTCATTAAACTCACCTCGTGCCATCGCGTCGAAGTGGGCTGGGCCCGGGGTGAGACATTGCGGGCGCTGAAGCGGCTCATTGCCGCCGACAACATGACACAGAAAGAGAATGCCAAGACTGAAGCCGAGCTCGCGATCGCGCGTGCCATGGTACGCGCCGGCAAGCCGCTTTATCTTCATCTCAGTGCGTCCGCGACCAGCGCTGGCACCATGCCTGATCCCATCGAAAACGCCTTGCGACAAAAGATCGTCGAAGTTAGATAACGCACTCCTCCGATGTCTGTAGCGGACACGGAGCACTGAAGCCCTTTGTCGAAGTCGTCTGGCGCCATTCCATCAAAAAAAGCCAACCGGAAGAAACCCTGACGTACTGGCCGCCTCCAGTATTTGCCTAACCGGCAAAGAAATGTCTTTCTAAACTTTGAGTAGGCGAACCAAGATTCGATTAAGTTCGCTCTGATAGCCTTGGCCAATCGGAAGCTTGGCCGATCGAGATTCCACCTTGCCATTTGCAATGCAGCAGCGCTTCCGCACCTTGATGACCTGGACCAGTCTTCCGGCAGTGATTGCCCTCGTCGTGCTGTTGATCGCTGGATTTTTTGCCGACCATCAAAACAGCGTCGTTGCCGAGCAGGCAATGCGCGTTGACGTTGCGAAGGAGATGAACCTCATCCGCGCCAATCTCGAGGGCAACGTCAATGGGGATCTCCAATTGGCGCGCGGCCTGATCGCGACGATCGTTACCGAACCGAATATGAGCCAAGCCCGCTTTGCCAAGCTGGCAGAGAGCATCTTTCGCGAGAAGACACATCTCAGAAACATTGGCGCGGCCCCTGGCCTGGTCATTTCGTTGATGTATCCGATGGAAGGCAATGAAAAGGTCGTTGGACTGGACCTTAGTAAGGATGAAGAGCAGCGTGAAGCGGTACTTCGGGCACGCGATTCCAGACGACTGGTGTTGGCCGGACCAGTAGAACTCAAACAAGGCGGTCAGGCATTCATCGGGCGATTCCCCGTCTTCCTCGACCGTGACCGCCCAACCGAGACGTTCTGGGGCATAGTGGCTGCGGTAATCGACATTCAAAAACTGTACGAGGACAGCGGTCTTTTAGACAAGAAACTGCCGATCGAGATCGCCCTGACGGGAAAAGACTCTCTCGGCCAAAGCGGCGCGCGATTTTACGGTCCCGCGCACGTGATCGAAAGCAATCCCGTCACAGCCGAGGTGCGGCTGCCGACAGGATCGTGGCAGATTGCTGCTATTCCCAAGGGTGGTTGGAGTGCTACGCCCCGCAACGCCTGGATTTTGCGACTGGCAATGCTCATCGGCGGCGCACTGGTCGTGGTTCCCATAGTCATTGCAGGGCGGCTTCTCGAGCAACGGCGTAAGCACTACGCCGATCTGCGCCGCAGCGAACGACGGCTTGCACAGCTTTCGGAGAGGCTGGAACTCGCGCTTGACGCCTCGCAAATTGGCGTCTGGGAGCAGGATCTCGACTCAGACATCATATTTTGGGACGACCGCCTGAACGAAATTTATGGAAAGCCGGCAGATGGCGAACCGAGGTCCTTCGAAGAGTGGTCAAGATCGATCCACATCGACGATCTTGAGCAGGCCAAGCTGGATTTCAAGCAAGGGATCGCGACGGGTCTGTACTCCTCAGAATATCGTGTCGTGCTTCCCAATGGAATTGTTCGACATCTTCGCGCGCGTGCCAAAAGTTACAGTGATGATACCAAGCACAAAATGGTCGGAGCAGAATGGGACGTGACGGCGGATGTGGCCCTGACGCGGGAGTTGGAGCAAGCAAAGGACCTCGCCGAAACGAGAAATGCTGAGCTCGAGGCGGCGACGGCGCGCAATGAGTATGCAGCGCTTCACGATACGCTGACCGGCCTTCCAAATCGCCGCTACCTCGACATCATGCTTGACAGCCACGCCGCCACAGGTTCAACCGCCGGCCGCGGCGCCGCGCTTCTGCATCTTGATCTCGATCGTTTCAAACAGATCAATGACACACTCGGCCACGCTGTCGGGGACGCCGTGCTGATCCATACCGCAAAGGTGCTGACATCGACTGTTCGGCCAGCCGATTTCGTTGCCCGAGTCGGAGGCGATGAGTTTGTCGTAGTCTGCAGCAGCGATATCTCGATTGACCAACTCAGCCAACGGGCCGATGGCATTCTACAGAGATTGCGACAGCCAGTGCCCTACAAAGACCACCAATGCCGTATCGGGGTCAGCGTCGGCATCGCGGTCGATGCGGACGGTGCTGTCGACGGCCCGCGCCTGATGGTCAACGCGGACATAGCGCTCTACCGGGCAAAGAGCCGCGGACGCAATCGATATGAGTTCTTTACCCAAGATCTCCAGTCTGAGATCGTTCGGACCAAACGGGTCGCCGATGAGATCCTTGCAGGCCTGGAACGTAACGAATTCGTTCCCCATTACCAGCTGCAGTTCGACGCAAAAACACTGGAGGTTGCGGGCGTTGAGGCGCTCGCGCGCTGGAACCATCCGACCGGCGGACTTCAGACGCCGGCCGAGTTCCTGAAGATTGCGGAAGAGTTGGATGTCGTTGCGATTATTGACCGGCTGATACTCGAGCAAACCCTTCACGACTTTGATCAGTGGCAGAGAGCCGGGCTGCTGATGCCGCGCGCTTCTGTCAACGTCTCTGCGAGGCGGCTGCAGGATGAGGAACTGATCAACAGCCTGACGTCGCTTTCAATAAAACCAGGAACCCTTTCGTTCGAGCTTCTAGAGTCAATTTTTCTCGACGACAATGATGAGCTTATGGTCTGGAACGTCAACCAGATCAAGGAACTTGGTATCGACATCGAAATTGACGATTTTGGCACCGGCCACGCGTCGATTGTCAGCGTGATGAAACTTCAGCCGCGACGGCTGAAAATTGCACGCCAGCTAATCGGCCCAGTCGCCGAGTCAGCCCAGCAGCGAGAGGTCGTTCAATCGATTGTGCAGATTGGCAGATCTTTGGGAGTGGAAGTCATCGCCGAAGGTGTCGAGACGATGCGGCAGGCCGAGATCCTTAAGGATTTGGGCTGCGACATCCTGCAAGGCTATGGGCTGAGCCGGCCGGTGAGCGCACACGGCATCATGGAGTTCTTAAGCGGCCGTCGAAGGCGCACAGCATCCTGAGATCGACGCACATCGGCGACGAGTACGTCCACGGAAAGAGGATGACCGCAGCGGGCACTCGCATCCAATGAACAATCGGCAGGGTGCCTCCAAGGCGCTTATTATGGACGGCGCTGGTGCATTGAGCCTATAGCGGCTGAAGCAGACTTTGTAGTGATTTCAGCGGACGCGCTCGGAGATTGGCCTCGCGATCCGCATGTTGCGATTGGCGATGGCGATGTGAATGGCTATCTCGTTCTGCTGCGACCCGAGGGTCCGGGACGCCAGGCATCCGCCGTTGATCCTCTTGACGCGTGAAATTGCGGTTTCGAAGAGGGAGCGTTTGCCGTAACCGTGTCGCTTCTGCCAGGCCATTCGACCATGTCGCGCGATCTCGGCAGCATGACGTTCCCGCTCGCTGCCGCCGTGAGGTTCGCCCTTGTCCGAGATCGATGGTCTGCACGGCGGTGCTGGATGGCAGAGCCGGCGGATTGGGTGACCTTATCAAGCGCCTCGGCGACCTGACACTCGCCGAGGCATGTGGAAACATGAGCGGCTTTGTAATGGATCCGTCGTGGCATGAACTCAACAGGCGGTTGCGGAACGGCTTGATCGCGCCGACTGACGAGGAAGGGAAGTCCTCCTGAATTGGCCCTGCTTTGCGCAAAGTCACAAAGCGTCTTTGCTTGACGCTGCACGCGAGGGCCAGGGAAAACACAGCGATCGACAGAGCGGTCAAGCCACTCGAACGCTTGCCGGGGACCTAGACACTGAAAACAGGCATCCGGACATGCGCTGAGTGTCGGTAGGAAACCCGTTCCTCAAGGCCTTCGCAAACGACCCCTCGACCAAGCAGATGGCTCAGGGCGATCTCGGCGATCGTCGTCGCTAGCACAGCACTGGGGCAGGCATGCACGCCGGCGCCGAACTCCAGATATCGTCTGTTGTCGCGAAACATGTCGAAGCGATCAGGATCAGGATTGAGCGCCGGATCGCGGCTGGCCGCGGCCAAGGTGACGATGATCATGTCATTCGCCTGCATCGCTTGCCCGGCGACGACGCCATCGCGGGCCACGAAGCGAAGGGTGCTGTGCGTTGTCGGATCGAACCGCAGCACCTCCTGAATAGCCTGCCCAAGCAGTGCGCGATCGCCACGGACAGCCGCCAACGCATCGGGATGGCGTGCCAGCGCGACAAGCGTCGAACCGATCAGCGCGGAGGTTCCGGCAAAGCCTTGCGCCATCAGCCCTATGCCGTTGGCGATCACCAGATCCGCATCCAACCGGCCTGAACGGGCCGCTTGCCGCGACAACGTGGCAAAGAGCGAACCGTCATCGTCGCGCAGAGCCTCAAGCATGCCGCGAAACAGGCCGAGAAGCTTGGCCGAACTGTCGGCCCCGGCTTGCAGAATGGCAGGGGTGAACTTGGGAACACCCGTAACAGCGGCCGTTGCAGCCGCGCCATAGTCGCCCATCCAGCGTGAGACGTCCGAAAAGCTGGCGGCTGGAATCCCGAGCAGGCTCATGATGATTTGTGCCGGCAAGGCAGAAACAAACCGGTTCAGCCGCTCGCTATCTTCCTCGGGTTTGATCGTTGCCGCCAGGTCCTTCGCCAGATCATTCGCGAGGTCAGTGACACGTCGTTCGTTCAAGCCTTCGAGCGTGGTCGTCACCGTGCTTTTCAACGGACAGTGAATCTCCCCATCGTTCATCCGCACGAGGCGGCTGAAAATCTCGGCGACAGGCGTACCGATCAGCGGCTCGGGCACCGGGCTGACCGCCGGCCTCGTCAGGCAAAGCGGGCTGGTCAGCACAGCGTTCACCGCCGCCGCGCTGACGGCGACCCATGGTCCGGCCGGCCCCTCTCGATAAATCGGCTCGCCGGACACCAGGCGCGCATAGAAGGGATAGGGATCCGCGTGCGCCGCCGCTGCCCGCACGTGTGTGGGCTCATCGGTGACCATGCCGTTCGGCATGACCGAACCACGGCTCACTGTGTTGAGCGGGTCGGATGTGTCGGCATTGTCCCGTGGGCTCACCATGTCGAATCTCCTTCATAAAACCGATTGATCAGCGCCTGGCTGGCCCGTGCATCTTGCCGCTCTCAATCCACGCGCCAGATCCTGCTTGAGGTCCTCAATGTCCTCGAGGCCGATTTGCAGGCGGATCAGCGGGCCCTCGAAATCGCCAGCGGCGACGGTTCGATCCGCGAGATCGACCTGCATGGCGAGGCTACTGTAGCTGCCCCACGAAAAGCCCAAGCCGAATATCTTCAGCGCATCGAGAAATGCGTGCGCCTGCGAGCCACCTGCGAGAACAATCGAAAAGACCCCGCTTGCGCCGAAGAAATCGCGTTTCCAGATGGCATGGTCTGGATGGCTCGAAAGGCCCGGATGAAGCACGCGCGCAATGCCCGGCTGATGCTCGAGCCACGACGCGATCTCGAGTGCGCTTTTCTGATGATGGGCGAGCCGCACTCCCATCGTCCGCAGACCACGCAGAACCTGATAGGTGTCATCGGGCGCGGCGGGAATCCCGAGCGCCAGGAACATCTCCCAGAGCCGTGGCAAGGTGGCGGCATTGGCGGAGACCGTGCCAAGCAGCAGGTCGGCATGGCCACCCGGATATTTCGTCGCCGCATGGATCGAGATATCGACGCCATGCTCGAGCGGCCGAAAGAACAGCGGCGTCGCCCAAGTGTTGTCCATCATCACCACGGCATTGCCGGCATGAGCGGCTCTGGCGATTACCGGAATGTCCTGCACTTCGAATGTGTTGGAGGCCGGAGACTCGGTGAAGACGACCTTGGTGTTGGATCGCAAAAGCCGTTTGATGCCGGCACCGATGCGCGGCGCGTAATACTCGACCTCTACGCCCATGCGGCTCAGCACGAGATCGGCGAACTGGCGGGTCGGTGCATAGACGGAATCCGTGATCAGCGCGTGATCGCCGACCGACAGAAAGGCCAGCATTGGCAGGGCGACGGCTGCCTGGCCCGACGGAACCAGGACCGTGCCGGCTGAGCCTTCCAACGTGTCGATGGCACGGCAAAGTGCCTCGGTGGTCGGCGTTCCGTGTGTTCCGTAGATGTACTTCTGGTCTCGCTTCGCCATCGTTTGAGCGTCGGGGAACAACACTGTCGATGCATGCACCACAGGCGGATTGACGAACCCGAAATAGCCACTCGGCTCGTAGCCGATATGCGCCAGCCGCGTGTTGATACCCACCGGTGTCGGACATTTTCCGTCAGGCGTCATCCGGTCTCTCGGCGGTTGCGCGGCTGGAATTGTGACCTGCGGCATCAGCGCAGAGGCGGCGCATATTGCAGACCGCCATTGGTCCACAAGGCGTTGATGCCACGGGCGATCTTCAATGGGCTCCCGGCGCCGACATTGCGTTCGAAAACCTCACCATAGTTGCCGACATGCTTGACGATGCGGGCAACCCAGTCGCTGTCGAGACCAAGCTCCGCGCCCAGCTTGCTGTCCGCCTCCTGGCCGAGCACACGCTTCACCTCGGGATTGCCATTGACTTTCATGTCATCGACATTGGCCTGGGTGATGCCCAGTTCCTCTGCCGTCACCATCGCGTAGTGCGTCCAACTGACGACATCGAACCACTTGTCGTCGCCCTGTCGGACCGCCGACCCGAGCGGCTCCTTGGAAATGACCTCGGGAAGAACAATGTGGTCGGCGGGATTGGCGAGCGTCAGCCGAACGCTGTACAATGCCGACTGGTCGATGGTGACGACATCGCAGCGTCCGGAGTCATACGCGGCCTGGATTTCCTCGAGCTTTTCAAAGACGACGGGGGTGTATTCGATCTTGTTGGCCTTGAAGTAATCGGCAACATTCAGCTCGCTGGTCGTGCCCGTCTGGATACAGACCGAAGCGCCGTCCAACTGCCGGGCCGACTTTACCCCGGGCAACTTCGCGGAATTGATCATGAAGCCTTGGCCGTCATAGTAGTTGACGGCGCGGAAATTCAGGCCAAGGGCAGTGTCGCGGCTGAGCGACCAGGTGGTGTTGTATTGCAGGATGTCGACCTCGCCCGACTGAATGGCCGTAAACCGCTCCTTGGCCGACAAGGGAGAGAATTTCACCGCCTTGGGATCATCGAAAATCGCAGCCGCGACAGCGCGGCAAAGATCGACGTCGAGACCGGACCACTCGCCCTTGTCATTGGGCGCCGAGAACCCGGAGACGCCTGTGCTGACGCCGCATTTGACGAAGCCGGCGGCCTTGACGTTATCAAGCGTATCCGCGGCCGCCGGCATCGCATATGCAAGCAGTGGCACAGCAAGCACCAGCTTCAGCAATTCGGTCATTTCCATTCTCCCAATTTTGTTGTGTTGAATCCATGGATCTTCGATCGGTGCATCGCGGCCGCCGATCCCGGAATTCGTTCTGGTTCTGCCTTGCGTGAATTGGCGATGGCACGAAGGAAGCCGCGCCGGCGATGCGATCACCCGATGTTCCGGTCACCTTGAGAAAAGAGCGTTCAACTCCTGCTGGCCAATCTGGTCGGCCGCAAAATTGATGGTGCCCTGATCGCACAATTCGCGGACGCTTCGGCGCACAAGGCCAAGTGCTGAGCGCGCTATGCTGCCACCGAGGCTGACGCGTTTCACACCGATGTCGAGCAACACCGGCACACTTAAGGGAACGGTGCCCCAACCGATGACAATATTGACCGGACCATTGATTTCGCGGACCAAGGTCTTGATCGTGTCCAGATCGTTGGGACCGCAGGGATACACACAGTCGGCCCCCGCCTCGAGAAACAGGTTCGCCCGCCTTATAGCTGTCTCCAGCGGATCGGGCACCCCGACAAGGAATGCATCGATCTTGGCGTTCAGGACAAAGGCGCCGCCGCTTGCCTCGATCGCAACTCTCGCTGCCCTTATGCGCTCGACCGCAAGCCCCTCCTCGTAAAGGCCTTCGGTACGAGGGTTGTTGTCCTCAATGTTGCCGCCAGCCAGGCCCACTGCGATGGCAAGCCTTATCGTTTCGGCAACCGATTGCGTATCGCGGCCGTAGCCGTCCTCGAGATCGCCATTCACCGGCAAGACAATGGCGTCGACGATCTGCCGAAGCCGTTGGAACATTTCTTCGCGCGTCAGCGCGCAGCCCGCATCGCGAATGTCAAAGTCGGGCTTGCCGAGCGAGAAGGCGATCCCGGCACTTGTGGTGCCGATTGCCTGGACGCCGCCTTCCGCCAGAACGACCGCGCTTCCCGCGTCCCATGCATTGGGCATAACGAAACCACGCTCGGTGGAGTGTAGCGCCTTGAACGCTTTCGCCTTGTCGATCTGTGTGGCCATGAGCGTACCTCCTCCGCAATGCACAAGCGAGGACACTGCTATTTGGCTTGCCGGCATTCGTCCAATTTCTAATATTTGTCTAGGACATAGATTTTATTTATAGCGAAGAGATGGATGCTGAAGCACTGAACACATTCCTGACCGTTTACCGGCAACGTGGTTTTTCGAACGCGGCCCGCGTTTTGAACCGAACGCAGCCGGCCATCTCGCACCGTATCAGTCTGCTGGAACAGGAACTTGGCATACCGCTCTTCGAACGCATGTCCACCGGCATCGCGCTGAGCCAGGCCGGGCGCGTCTTGCTACCCTATGCGGAGCGCGCGCTTGCTGCCCTTCAGGACGCCGAGACAGCGGTACTGGCACTCAAGACCGAGAATGCCGGCCCTTTGTCACTGGCGGCCGTGGGCACTCTGGCCAGCACCAGCCTTACCGGCATCCTGAAGCGGTTTGCCGCCAGCCATCCTTCCGTCGACCTTGCGTTGCAGACGGTCCGCAGCACCGAAGTTAGCGATCTGGTACGGCGTGGCGAAGCCACCATTGGCATTCGTTATGACCGGGATCGCTCACCAGACCTGCAATATGATTGCCTCGGCGCGGAAAAATTGCTGGTCGTCTGCTCGACAGACCATGCCTCGGCCGGCAGTTCGATCAAGTCACTCGCCGGATTGGTCGACGAGCGGTGGATAGCCTTTCCGGAAATCCCGGGACAGCGCGAGATCTGGGCCTCGCATGTGTTCAGCATTTTCCAGACGCTTGGGCTCGGTGAAGTCGACTGGACCCCTGTGGACAGCCTGACTGCGCAGAAGCGTCTCGTAGAAGCAGGCTTTGGTCTCGCCTTGATGACTGAAAGTGGTGTCGCCGAAGAACGCGCCGCCGGAACGCTCGCCACGATCGATGTAAGGGATTTGACGCTTACCATTCCGATTTTCATCGTTACGCGTCGAGGTGGATTCCTGAGTGCAGCCGCCAGCAGGTTGCACGAACTGCTTAGCACGGACTATCTCGGCCGCGATCTTTGAAAAATCTCGGCGGCGCCCCCTGAGCCCAGTTGTACATGCCATGGATGCACCGAGTAGGAGGGTGGGCGGCTTGGACGTCCAGACTTTCATTTCTGAACAACCCGCCTATTTTGTGCGACCATCGTCGTCCAGATCAAAGGCGCACGACCCTGCTATCAACAAGGTTCTCGCGAGCCACTCGCATCACGAGGAGCAGTTGCCGAGATACGATTTGACTTCGTCACCGCTACCGATCTGCGAGCAGATCGGTAGCGGACAAGGCACCTCTCGCCGGGGGTGGCGGTCCCGCGTCCCGCCTGTGGCGGCGCTTCTCTAATCGGCGGGGTGAGGTCAAGCTCTTTTCGAGCTTTTTTCTGGGCGGGACGAGGCAAGATCATCGTCCGCAGTCGGCCCTTTCCAGTCATTCGATTTCCCGTCGCCCAGACAAGGAGGCTGGGCGACGGGTGGGGTCAACGCTTGTGCGCCGAAACCAGCATCATCATCGGTCGCTCCAGCTCTTCGGCCAGCTCCGGTATCTCCGCGATCTGTTCAGGCGTGGGCGCAAACTCTTCCAACCGGCGCAACTCGAACCCCGTGCCGATCAGCGTGTTGAGCGTGGTGGCCAAGGTTCGATGGTGCTTCAGCACGCCTTTTGCGAACCAGTCAGTGAACCTTACTAGTTGCGGCTCTGGGAGTGCGCGACCTCGGCTAGACTTTGGTGCCGCAGATTCCTATTCTAAGGGAAGCACCTCGGAACGCTTGACCTGATCAAGGGCGAAGCTCGTTTCGATCGAGGCGACGCCGTCCAAACGCGTGAGTTTGTCCTTGATGAACCGCTCGTACGCTTCGAGGTCGCGCACTACGATGCGCATCAGATAGTCGCGCTGCCCAGTCATGAGGTAGCAGTCCACTACCTCCGGCCAACGCGCCACGGCGAGCGCGAACCGGTCAAGATCTTCTTCGCGCTGCCGCTCGAGCTTGATCGATGCGAAGGCACTGATGGGCAGGCCGACCTTCTTCTGGTCTATTACTGCCGTGTATCCTTTGATCACGCCAGAATCTTCCAATAAGCGCACACGCCGGGCGCAGGGAGACGGCGACAAACCGACGCGATCAGACAGTTCATTGGCCGTGATCTTGCCGTTGCCTTGGATCGCCGCGATGATTTTCCTGTCAATCTCGTCCAACCCGCGCACTAGCTGATTTCCTTCACCATAAGTGTCAAATTGGTGAAAGCAGCTAAATGATCGCCAGGTCAAAGGCAAGTTTGGTTACATCTCGTGTTTGAAGAGGTTTAGGCTCTGCCCCTCTCAAGGGACCTGATCATGACAGCGCAACGCCTTTCCATCCTTGCCGAACTTGAGCGCAAAGTGCTGTGGCTCGCAATCTGGACGATCCACAATGCCAACCATCTGCGCGACAATGGCGACGGGTTGAAGGTCGGGGGTCATCAAGCGTCTTCGGCCTCGCTGAACACGATCCTGACTGCCCTCTATTTCTCCATTCTGCGACCTGAGGACAGGGTTGCGGTGAAACCGCATGCCAGCCCGATCTTCCACGCAATCCAATATCTGTTCGGCAATCAGACTCGGGAGAAGCTTGAGAATTTTCGCGGCTTCAACGGCGCGCAATCCTATCCATCGCGCACCAAGGACGTCGACGACGTCGATTTCTCCACCGGTTCGGTCGGGCTCGGCGTGGCGCAGACACTTTTCTCCTCGCTGGTGCAGGATTGCATTCGCGCAAAAGGCCTCGGGACCAGCCGTCCCGAAGGCCGCATGGTGGCATTGATCGGCGACGCCGAGATGGATGAAGGCAACATCTTCGAGGCTCTGCTCGAAGGCTGGAAGCATGGTCTTCGCAACACATGGTGGATCGTCGACTACAACCGGCAAAGCCTTGATGCGGTGGTACGCGAGGGACTATGGGCGAGGTTCGAGTCCATGTTTCGCAACTTCGGCTGGGATGTTGTGATCCTGAAACACGGGATGCTTCAACAGGCGGCGTTCGCCGAACCTGGCGGCGAGAAGCTGCGCGAATGGATCGACGCCTGCCCCAACCAACTCTACTCCGCTTTGGCTTTCCAAGGTGGGGTGGCGTGGCGCAAGCGCCTGTTCGATGACCTCGGCGATCAGGGTGACGTCTCACGACTGATCGAGAGACGCAGTGACGATGATCTCGCGCGGCTGATGAGCAATTTGGGTGGCCACGACCTGCCATCGATTCTCGATGCGTTCGAGCAGGCGAGAACGCATGACCGCCCGACCTGCTTTATCGCATACACCATCAAGGGTTTCGGTCTTCCGCTCGCTGGACACAAGGACAACCATGCCGGACTGATGACGCCTACCCAAGTCGATACGCTGCGCAAGTCGATGAAGGTGCGCGAGGGCCGCGAGTGGAGCCCGTTCGAAGGCCTCGCTACACCGGAAGCCACGCTGAGAGACTTTCTTGCCGGCGTGCCGTTTGTGCAGTCCGGCCGCCGCCGCTACATTTCTCCGATCATCGATGTCCCTGAGCGGCTCGAATTCGGCGCCCAACCCTCGATGTCGACGCAGCAGGGTTTCGGGCTGCTGATGCATGAGATCGCCAAGGGCGACACGAAATTCGCCAGCCGTGTTGTAACCACCTCTCCAGACGTAACGGTATCAACCAATCTTGGTGCCTGGGTCAACCGCCGAGGCCTCTTCGCTCGCGAGGAAATGGCCGATCTGTTCAAGGTGGAGCGCATTCCTTCGACATATAACTGGACCTTCTCGCCAAAGGGACAGCATCTGGAACTTGGCATCGCCGAGATGAACCTGTTCATCATGCTGTCGGCACTTGGCCTGTCGCATTCGATTTTCGGTGAGCGCCTGCTGCCAGTGGGTACGCTCTACGATCCGTTCATCGAACGCGGGCTCGATGCGCTGAACTATGCCTGCTATCAGGACGCCCGCTTCATGCTGGTGGCAACGCCGTCTGGCGTTACCCTCGCACCGGAAGGCGGCGCGCACCAGTCGATCGCCACGCCGCTGATTGGCATGGCCCAGGACGGCCTGGCGAGCTTCGAACCTACCTTCGTCGACGAGCTTGCCGTGATAATGCGCTGGTCGTTCGAATACATGCAGCGGTCGGGCGAAACGGAATCGGATAAGGTGACGTGGCTCCGCGACGCAACCGGCGGTTCTGTCTATCTCCGCCTATCCACGCGCTCGATCGAGCAGCCGAAACGCGTCATCACGCCCGAGTTGGAGAACGAGATTCTCAACGGGGCCTACTGGATGCGCAAACCCGGTCCCAATGCTCAGATCGTCGTTGCCTACACCGGCGCAATTGCGCCGGAAGCGATCGAAGCGATAGGCCTGATGGCGGAGGATCGCCGCGACGTAGGCCTTCTCGCCGTGACTTCGGCCGACAGACTCAACGCGGGCTGGACCGCGGCGCAGCGCGCCCGCGACAACGGCCTTTCACAAGCACGCAGCCACATAGAGCGGCTTTTGGAAGGCTTGCCCTCGCATTGCGGCATCGTCAGCGTCATCGACGGCCACCCGGCAGCCTTGGCCTGGCTTGGATCCGTGCACGGTCACCGCACACGCGCGCTGGGTGTTGAGCACTTTGGCCAAACCGGCACCATCGCAGACCTCTACCGCCATTTCGGCATTGATGCTCGTGGCATCGTCGCCGCGGCTGAGGCGCTGACACCTGGCCGACCGATCAGGAATTTGCGGGTGGTCTAGTCGGGTGCCTCGTTTGCCTGTCCGCAGCTCATTGCGCGACCGGATGAAGGTGACCACTGATTATGGCGCGCCGGCGACCCAACAGTTCAAAAACCGCCACGAGTTGACTGGACTGGACTACGCCTGATCATCAAGGGCACGGAAAAAAGGAGGCGCAACAGATAACGTTACTCCATTTGATGGGGTTACGCCGAGCGAAAGACCGCTCGCTGCATTGATGTCGCGGGAAAGACGGGCCCGGTTGCACTGCTATCGCAAAGTTGGTTCTGGGCCTGGGCGCATCCCACCTAAAAGGTTCTTTCTCTAGTGTCCTGTCGAGGTGCGGGCAAGGAATGCCATCCGCAAGAAACTTCGCAGAGCTTGTGTATCGTTCAGATTGGATGTGACTGCGTTGAAAGGCAATTCAGCTCCGGGCGCGAAAATCGGACGGTAGACTACCCCAGCAGATCGCCACTCCGGCATCGATTGCGTTGTCAGACTAAACCCCCTGCCTAAACTTACCATTCCAATCAACATGTCTCTGCCCACGGAAAGATGCTCAACTTTCGGGTCGTATCCCGTATCTGACGATCCACGGGTCAGACACTCGTGGATTACTGTTCCGATGTCACCTTGTCCGCCAAGAAAGCTCATCTCCATCAAATCCCCCCAATGAATCTTCTCCTTGCGCGCCAAACTATTGTTCTCTGGCAGAACAGCAACTACTCGATCCAGCCAAAGCTGGATGACATTGCAGCCAGGCACTTCGGACCAACCCGTCAGCAACGCCACGTCGAGGCGCCGCGCTCGAATCCCGGCTAGTAGATCCTGTACGTCGGCTTCAACCAAGACAGGCTGAGCGCGACGATGCCCCGACACGAAACGACCGAGCAGCGCGGTGACAAAGCTTGCGCCGCATGAAGCATCGAAACCGATCCGAAGCATCCCCCTTCCGGACTCGGCCGCTATGTCTGCCGCTTCGTTAAGTTGCATAAGGGATGCACGAGCCCGTTCAAGAAACGCCCGACCTACCGCCGTGGGCACAACACCACTTGTGCTTCGATCGAATAGGGTCGCACCGAGCTGGTTCTCCAAATCCCGAATGCGTCGGCTGATGGCGGACTGCCGGATATTGAATTTTGTCGCGGTCTGCCGAAAACTGCCGAGGTCTGCCGCCGCGATTGCGTAACGGAGATGGCGGTGCTCAATTTTGCGCATCCACGACCAGCCGTTTGAAGGCTTTGCTTGCAGTTTGCCTGTTTGACCCACGGTTCTGATCAGTCATTCAGCAACCGGCTTAATCGGCTCGTCGTCGCAAAGGACAGTTCCCCCTATTCGATAGATCTGGCGCGTGGTCGTAAGGACTGCGGGCGAGATGTCCACCATGATCCCTATAATCGACATGCCGTCGCATTCTTTCGCGGGACCAAGTCGCTTCGGATTCCAGCCAATCGAGGCAAAACGCTCGTGCCAATAATCTTCGCAGACGATAGTCAAATGGCGGATATGGCGTTGAAGGCATAACTCCACGACGCCACAGCAGATGACACCGGCGGCCTGAGAGGAGCGCCCGGCTTCGCGCAAATGACGAGCGACGAAGAAGCGAGTCCATTCAAAAATATTCTTGCCGCGTTGTGCGCGACCGTTCACCAGTTGCGGGAAAACCTCGCTCATTAAATGAGGTTTAAGACTTGGGATCAGCCTGGAACCCGCGACGACCTGACCTGCGGCCGTGATACCGAGAAGATGGGTCGCATCCACCGTATCAAATGCGTCAATCTCCCGGCCGTCGGGACGCTTCAGCGCTTGCCAGCCACGCTCGCCTACGTAGATCTGATGGCGTAGCTGGAAGTACTGATCGAGTTGCTCCTGATAAGCCACGCAGTTTGCGGCATCAACGACGTGAACCTTGAACATAGCTGGACCCTGATGGATGCGAACAAGGACCATGCGCCTCCCGCTGGCGCCATACTCAGATCTGACGATGGTTCAAAGCTGGATTTCATGCCTGCGAACCGCCTCAACGATTGCCTGCACTATGTTGGCCGTGTCGAGCTTTTGTCTGACGTTGCGTAGATGTGTGTTGACCGTGCACGCCGAAATGCAGAGGATTCTCGAGACTTCCCAAGCCGTCTTCCCCGCCGCGACCCATTGCAGAATTTCACATTCGCGTTTGGAGAGTCTCTGCTTGTGCTTGCGCAAACCGCCGACAAGCCGATGGGCAGCTGAATAGGCATGACGGGCAAGAGCGTGAACGGTGCAGCGCGCCGAGGGCGTCAAGTCAAGCTCGCTGCCTGCAAGCGTTACGGCAGCGTTTTCACCAGACGGGCATTGGATCGGTATGCAGATTCCTTGCCGCAGACCAAACTCCGCAGCCTCGTCCATCACGCGCCGCGCGTTTGCGTCGGTCCGACCTCGGGAAACGTCGCTCCAGAGAAATGGCGCCATCGCGGTTCGACACAAGGCAGCGCATGGATCATGACGATAGTGCTTTGCGGTCATATAATGGTTGTACCAATCGGCTGGCCAACCGTTGACCAGGATATGTTCATCCAGCGCGCCCGTGCTCGGGTTCGGCAAATTGGTGATGAGACAGGCCACGTAGCCATAATTTTGGATGCGCGCGCGCAATTGCCTGATGATTTCCTTGATGCTCATGGCGCTATCCATGAGCGCGGTGGCTTCAAAGATTTCGACGATATCGTGCCGCAGTACGGACTGAGCTGTCTTCGCCATCTCGAGATCGTCCCGACATGTTGAGTTGGCAAAAAATACGTGACTTCCGCTCGATCGCAAGCCGTGTCGCTACGTTTGATTACTATAATAGGTGGCACTAAAGAGAACGGTCTGACTGCCTCACCCGATGAGGCTGAGGTCGGTTTTTGCCCGCAATCTGAGGTTGCTTCGACAAGCGACGAGCTTGTCGCAGGAGCAACTCGCCGATCTTGCCGGGCTTGATCGCAACTATGTCGGCAAGCTCGAGCGCGAAGAGAACTCGCCGACCGTGGACACCATGGAAGTCCTGGCGCTGGCGCTTCAAGTCGATGTCGAAATCCTGATCCGGCGCAGCATCCCACGACGCGCTTGAGCGTCTTCGGAGGGCTATAACAGGTCAGGAAACCGGTTTACGCTTCTCCGTCACCATCAGCAACCGCCCTGTCGCGCGCTTTGGTGTCTTTCACCGGACGATGAATGAGATCTTCGACGCTTGCGCCCAGCGCGCTGGCGATCTTTTCAAGTGAGAGGATGGTGGGGTTACGGCGCCCCGCTTCAAGGCCGCTCAGATACGAGCGCGTGAAGCCAGATCGGAACGAAAGTTCCTCCTGGGACAGCGCTTGTTGCCGCCGAATCCTCTGTACGTTGAGGCCAACAACCACACGTAGATCCATGGCGGCATGGTCGCCATGACGCACACTTTAGGACGACACACTATAGTGCACATTCGTCGTTGACGGCTGCGAGCTTTGCTGCTTTAAATGTCACAAATCGGAACATCATTCCTATATAAGGAACACTCTGTGACAGGCAATCTTTCGTTGGAGCGCGGCCTCGCTGTACTGGATCTGCTCAAGGATACGGATGAGCCGATTGGTGTGCGCGACCTTTCCCGCCGTCTCGACCAGAGCGCTGCGGCAGTGCAGCGCGCCCTGAACACGCTCGCCTCATATGGCTATGTCGAGCAGATTGCGGAGTCGCGGCGCTACCGGCTTGGGCATTCTGTTCTGGCACTGGCGCGGTACATTCTGCGCAAGGACCGCCTCATTGGCTTGGCGGAGACAGAACTCCAGGCCTTGGCCGCTGAAGGTTGCTTCAATGCGTTCCTCGCCGTGAGGCGGGGCGATCGCGGCCTCTATCTCCTGACCGTACAGAGCAAAAGCCCGGTCGTCATTCGATCCTCTCCGGGTGAGACCTTCCCCCTGCACTCCACGGCGCTTGGCAAAGCCCTGTTGATGGAATTGAGCGCCAAGGACGTCATCGGGGTTCTGGGGGAAGGCCCGCTCGAGCGCCTGACGCCAAGAACCGTCACCGAGACCAGCAAGCTCGTGGTCCAGATCAATGCCTCGGAAGGCATCGGTTACACCACGTCGATTGACGAGAATTTTGCCGGTCTGATTGCGATCGGCGCGCCAGTTCGCGACGCGTCGCGCGCAATTGTTGCAGGAATAAGCGTAGCCTATCCCCGCTCGGTCGGGCCGCACGTCGAAATCGCCGAGGTAGGCGAGACGGTCATGGCAGCCGCCACCCGAATTTCCGCCAGCCTTGGCTATCGCGGCGCCACCAGCCATCAGACCGAGGATCCCAGTCATGCTGCTTAACGAACCAAGGCTACGGCAACGGATGACTGACGCCGGGTTGGATGCAGTCGTGGCGACGGCGCCGGAAAACGTTACTTACATGAGCGGATTCTGGGCCCTTCCCCAATGGATTCGCCGTGGTCCGCAAGCCTATGTGGTGTGGCCCGCCTCCAACCGGGGTGCGCCAGAAATCATTACCAGCACAAGCACGCTTGATCTCGTTGCCGACCAAGACGTGGGTGCTGCGAAGGTTCGCCGCTTTGGAGAGTTCCATGCAGAGCTCAGCCCCAATGCGGTCGGCGATCCAGTGGGCCAGGAACACCTCCAGCTTCGCAGGTTGCCGCCACACCGAGATGCCATAGCTGCCCTCGTGGCGGGTTTGGAGGAGGCACGCCTTGGAAATGGTCATATCGGCATTGACGAAACCGGCCTTGCAAGCGGACATCTGGAGGCATTGGCGGCACGTTTGCCAAACGTCAAAATCACGCCGGCGGCGGCGCTGCTGCGCGAAGTTCGCGCGGTCAAGACGGATCACGAGATCGATCGGCTGAGACAGGTCGCTCGAATTGCCGAACGTTCGATCGAGGCCGCGCTTGGTGTTGCCAAGGTAGGCGCGACCGAACTTGATCTCGCGCGCGCGTTTCATGTCCAGACCATCGAAGATGGCGCGTTCCCGGTCCTGGGATGCATCGGTTTTGGCGAGCGCAGCGCGCTCATGAACGTTCAGCCATCTGATCGCAGGTTGCGCATCGGTGAGATCATACGCTTTGACGTCGGTGGTCGATTTCACCATTACCGCGCCGACGTTGCCCGCATCGCAACATTGGGCGAGCCTCCTCCTGAGGCCCGGCGCCTTCACCGGGCCTTGCTGCGCGGAGTCCAACACGCCTGCGAGATCATCCGACCGGGCATCGCCGCATCGCATGTTTTCGGCGAAGTCATGCGCGTCGTTCAGCGCGAAGGAATTCCGCATTACAGGCGCGACCATGTTGGCCACGGCATCGGCCTTGATGGTTATGACGCGCCGACGCTTTCATCGAACAGCAGTGAGGTTCTCGAAGAGGGAATGGTCCTATGCGTGGAGACGCCCTACTACGAAATCGGTCGATGGGGCCTGCAGGTCGAGGATATGCTCGTCGTTCGATCTGGTGGCGTCGAGCGATTGATGGCAACAGACGGCGAAATCATCGCGGTGCCGCTATGAGCCGCGCCACAGGATTTTCCTGCATTCGGTGCGGCACCGTCTTTCCTCCCGATCTACGGATTGACTCCCGAGGCTGCCCCATTTGTGTTTCCGTCGCGCCTGCCAATCTGAGAGTGGCTTACAATTGTCAGACGCTCGCACCTCACGGTGAGACACCGCAAAACCAGCTTCCTTCATTGTGGCGTTACGCGGACATGCTTCCTTGCGCGTCCAGAGACGCAATATCCCTTGGCGAGGGTCTGACACCGCTCCTGCCTGCGACGACGATAGGCAGCGCGCTTGGCGTTCCCAATCTTCTTATCAAGGACGAAGGTCGAAACCCGACATGGTCTCACAAGGATCGTTTCTCGACCGTCGCGGTATCAATGGCGCGTTTAGCCGGGGCGCGGGTTATTGCCACGGCCTCCTCGGGAAACGCCGGCGCCTCACTTGCCGCCTACGCCGCACGGGCAGGTTTGCGATGCGTCGTCGTCACATTCGCGGGAACCGCCGGCGCGATGCTGGCGCAGATCAAGAAATATGGTGCCAAAATTGTCCCAATGGCCGACAAATCCCAACGCTGGCCTTTGCTCGCGGCAGGCGTCGAGCGCCTTGGATGGTTTGCCACCTCGCCATTTCAGGCACCGGTCGTTGGCAGCCATCCCGCGGGGATAGAGGGTTACAAGACACTTGCCTATGAGATCTTCGAGCAGACGCATGGCTCGATGCCTGATTGGTGCGTCTTGCCGGTCTGCTACGGCGATGCCCTTGCAGGACTGTTCCAAGGTTTCACCGACCTTCTCGAGCAGGGAAAAATCGAACGCATTCCTCGCCTTGCTGCCGCCGAGATACATGGCTCCCTGTCTGAAGCGCTCGCCAACAAGACAGACTTGATTGCGGAAGCTCCGGCCGCGTTCGAAACGCTGGCAGTGTCGATGGGAACCACGCGAAGTACCTTCCAGGCGTTGCGAGCGCTTCGTCTTTCGGGCGGCACCGCTGTACGCGTCGGCAACCCCGGGCTTATTGACCTGCAGCGACAACTGGCGGCCAGCGAGGGTATCTTTGCCGAGCTTGCTTCGGTCACGCCTCTCGCAGCGATTGAAACTCTGAGGCGGCAGGGGATCATCGTCTCTTCCGATCGCGTGGTTGCGATCATCACGGCAAGTGGCCTGAAGGATCTCGATCGGTCGACAGTGCCGGAAGATCGGCAGCCCGTGTTTGGAACTGCCGGAGAAGCCTGGGAGCATTTGCTTAAAGACGAGGACCACAGTTCCTCGCGATATGAAGCCGCCTGATTCAATCTCAGCCGGACGATCTTGCTGCATCAATGGCGCATGCCGGATCAGGGCATCCATTCGTTGCATCCGAGCAGACCAAACACAGGGTCGGCTTGAAAGGGCGCAACTGATGCCGGCAACAAATCAGCCACTACAAACAGGGAGAAGTTCTGTGATTTCGAGATTTATCATCCCCTGCATAGCAGCAATTTTTATCGCCGCCACTGCTATGGCAAAGGAAACAATTACCGTCGGAATAACCCCTACCGGAGTGCCATTCACATTCGTTGATGCAGCAACGCAAAAGCCAACTGGTGCGATGGTCGACCTTGCCACGGCCATCGCGGCGGACATCGGAGCGGATGTCCAATTTCAGATCAATGCCTTTCCTGCTCTGATCCCCGCACTGACGACCGGCAAGATCAACCTCATCTCCGCCAGCATGTTCGTGACCGCCAAGCGCCAGGAAATTATCGACTTCAGCATTCCGGTCTACGCCTATGGGGAAGCGATGTTTGTCGCCGCTGGCGACAGCAATGATTATACGATCGATCAACTCAAGGGCCAGGATGTCGGCGCACAAATCGGCTCGACATATGCCGACGCCTTGCAGGCGTTAGGCGTGTTCGGCCAGGTAAAGCTTTATGACTCGATCGCCGACATGATGCGTGACGTCGTTCTAGGGCGCATCAAGGCTGGCTTCGGCGACAGGCCCATCGTGGCGTACCAGAGTTCGCGAAATCCCAAGCTTGGTGTTCGTCTTGTAGGCGGCTATCGACCGTTGAACGAGGGTAAGGTTGCCCTGGCGGTGGCCAAGAACAATTCGCAGCTTTTGAACGAGGTGAACACTTCGATAGCCAAGTTTGAGAAGAACGGCGAACTGGCGAAAATCCTGTCCAAATATGGCCTTTGAGGCGATCCATCCGCCAGCGATGGGACAGCCAGTTGGTCGATCAGACCGAACGCTGATCTGGGAGGTGAAACTCGGTATTCGGAAAGGCAGGCCATGAGCACATTCGTTACAAACGCAACAGAATATCTGCCCATTCTACTTCGCGGTGTCTGGCTGACGGTGCTGACCACGACGCTTGCATTATGTCTTGCGACAGCTCTGGGGCTGGTGTGGGCGATAATGAGAACGTCAGGAATCAGCTCCCTCTCCGTCCCGGCGCGCTTTCTCGTTGAGTTCCTGCGCGGCATCCCGCTGTTGGTCGTGTTGTTTTATATCTACTTCGTCGCACCCGACATAGGCATCAACCTGACCGCGCTCCAGGCTGGCGTGCTCGGTCTGGGTCTGGCCCATTCTTGCTATCTTGGCGAAACGTTCCGGGCCGGAATTGAAGCAGTCGACAAGGGACAGATTGAAGCAGCAAAATCGATCGGCATGCGCCGGCCTTTGATGATGCGCCGTGTCGTGCTTCCACAGGCATTGCGGATCGTGTTGCCCCCGTACGCCAACAACATGGTGATGCTCCTAAAAGATTCATCGCTTGTGTCGGTTATCTCGGTGCAGGAACTGACCATGCAGGGAAAGATGCTGGCATCGTCAACCTTCGACAATATGACCGTCTTTACCCTTGTAGCCGCTCTCTATCTTTGCCTGACGATCCCTTTGAATTTCCTTATGCGGCGCGTTGAGATCCACATGGAGCAGGCGGGATGATTGCGTTTGACAACGTGCATAAATCGTTCGGCCGCCACGAAGTTCTCAGAGGTATAGATGCAGAAATCGCCAAGGGTCAGGTCGTATGCCTGATAGGTCCATCGGGATCGGGCAAGTCGACACTTCTGCGTTGTGTAAACGGGCTGGAAGACTACCAGCGCGGTCGCATCAGCATCGACGGCGTCGTTGTCGACGCGGCCTCGCCAGACCTCCACTCAATCTGCACCCGTGTATCGATGGTCTTTCAAAAGTTTAACCTGTTTCCGCATCGCACGGCCCTGGAGAACGTCATGGAGGGCCCCGTCTATGTGTTGAAGGAAGACAGGCAAGAGGTCCGTGAGCGGGCCATGGCGCTTCTGAACCGTGTGGGACTCGCGGAAAAGACCAATTCATATCCCTCGTCGCTGTCCGGTGGCCAACAGCAGCGCGTTGCCATCGCACGCGCCCTGGCAATGCGGCCGCAGGCCATTCTCTTCGACGAGCCCACATCTGCTCTCGACCCGGAGATGGTGGGCGAGGTGCTGCAGGTGATGCGTGTCCTTGCCGACGAAGACATGACGATGCTCGTGGTCACGCACGAAATCCAGTTCGCCCGCGAAGTATCCGATAGAGTGCTCTTCCTCGATGGAGGTCGCATCGTTGAGCAAGGTCCCGCCGGGGAGATCCTTCGCGATCCGAAGCATGACCGTACCCGTGATTTTCTGCGGCGCGTGACGCACCCCATGTGAGAATCAAAGACAGGTGGCCCTTGAAGCCGATGGGGCTCCCGCAGCTTCCCAACAATCGCTGTCGCGATCATGCCTGATCTCTCAGCACCGATTGCAACGTTCGCCGGTTCCACGAAAATCGCGTCCAGGCAGTCTCCGCGGCGGGTCTGATCTGGTCGATGTGGGTTGGCTCAAGGGGCAACGCCAGAGGCCAGCCCTGCAAGGTGGCGAGCCAATCCTCGTTGTAGACTGTGTCGGCGTGGCGATGCCCCTCATCAGGCATGATTGCGACGGTGGCTGCTCCGGGGTTCTTTCGGGCAAACCAATCGGCGACCAAAGCGGCTGCCCCGCTCGTCGGCCCCATGAAAACGCCATGCGTTCGAAACAGCTCATGAGACTTTGCATAGGCTGGCAAGGCCCCCACCCAGTGAACCTCATCGATCATGTCGTGCCTGACGTTCTGCGGAAGGACGCTGTTGCCCAGCCCACGCAGCATACGCCGCCCGACAGGCTGGCCGAAAAGGATGCTCCTGTGCGTATCGACCGCCACGATCCGGATTTCTGGAAACAGCTCGCGTAGAAAACCACCGGTACCGCACAGGGATCCCCCCGTCCCCACACAGCCAACCAGGCAGTCAATCCGGCCAAAGGAACGCACCACCATGTCGGCAAGGCGCGCATAGGCAAGCCGGTTGTCGGGACTGTCGTATTGCCGCGGCCAATAGGTACCTGGCTGTTGCAACAGGATCTGCTGAAGATGGTCAAGACGGCCAGGTTGATTGCCGTCTCCCTTCGGATCGGCAATCGCCACGACTTTTGCCCCCAGCTGCTCGAGGCGCCGCGTGAGCTTGATGTCGATCAGGCTTGAGGCGGTAACAAGCGTAAGACCATAGCCGCGGGCGGCGGCCAGCATAGCAATGGCGAGGCCGAAAGTGCCGGATGTCGTTTCGACAATATGGCCGCCTCGCGCAATGCCGCCGGTGGCTTCCGCACGATCGACCATGAAACGCGCCGGCATCAGCTTCATCAGCGAGAAACAGGCTGCGTTCAGATTGGGCGCAAGCCTTGCGAACCGCGGCGTTTCGAAGGCACGCAGGTAATCTCCATCTTGCGTCATTGGAGCACCGCACCTTCCGCGTTGAGCGAAAACATCTGAACATCGGCGAAACCTGTGTCGGTCGCTGTCTTCGCGATTTCACCGGCACGCAAAGCGGCCTTTGGCGCGTTCGCATCCAGGAGGATGCCGATCAAAGTGCCGCTGTGCGCGACCTGAACTCCGCAGGCGCCAAACCACTGAGACAATGCAAGCACCGTATCAAAATGGGCCCTGGGCAAATGTCTCTGGCTTATGCAAGCGCTCACCGTCGCAACCCGACCAAGCAACATCGGATCCTGCAGCCGGACAGAACGATGAGCCAAACCTCGAAGCGCCCGAAACGTCTCGATTTCCTCGCTGTCATAGCGGGCTCGGCGCATCCCCAGAGTGTCTACGGGCTGGTCCGCGGCGCCGCGGAACCCAACAACGAAAAGAGGCGGAAATTCTCCGCCGAAATGTTCGATTGGACGGCCTTCCCGGTGCGCAAAGAGGATCGCCTGATCCTGGTAAGCTATGGCATCGCTGGCGCCTTCAGCCGCTACCGCCAATCGGGCAACCGTTGACTGACGAAGTGTCGTTCCTGCGGAAGCGGCAACGGCGCGGATCGTGGCTGTCACGTCGGCCGTGGATGAGCCGTAGCCGTGTCCGATCAAGATCGCGCTCTCGATCGTGAGATCGCCACCCTGTCCGCCTAGGCCCAAGTGACCAAGCGTCAGTTCCGCGGCCCGAGCTGCCTTGGTCCTGCTCTCTGGACGCGTTCGGATGCCACCCTCCTTTCGTGGCCAGAAAGTGACCGTCGATTCTTGCGAAGGCAGCGGAAGCGTGACGAGGCCTCTGGGAAGACGCCCCTCCCCGTCCTCAAAAACGCCTTGCAAAAGCTCGCCGTGGTGGGCGCTAGCCCGAGCTGTACCCACGGAAAGCGGGCGACGCCGCTTGCCTTCCGCATCCGCGATAATTTTCCCGAAAATGGATTTGCCCTTGCCTTTGTCGAGTTTCGACATCACGACATCTCCTTCGCTGGAGGCATCGCCGAATAATGCTTTGGACTGCCAGCGTTCGTCTTTCACCAATTCTAGGTATTTTACTTGGTGCAAATTTGAACGCTGGTGGCTTACCCGAGAGCATCGGCGATTCAGGGACGGCTACTCGCAGATGCGCCTTGAGCCGGAGCGGGAGCGCGACGCCTTCGTCAGTCTCCGATATCGGGAGTGCTAACGGCGACGCCAGGCGCTGGGAGGTCCGCGATATCGCCCAAGCGCATCAGATCCGACAGTGCGACACGAAGTTGCGGCCAGGGGAATTCGGAACAATCCTCGCACGATTGCCCTGTTTCGAGCATGACCGCCAGTTTCGCGCAGACACCCGGATTGGACTGCGCCGGCGCGCCCCATAAGCCGGCGGCAAGTTTCTGTTCCTCCTTTGCGGCCGCCTCCTCCTCCCGTTTTGCCGCGGTATAGCCGACGAGGGCCTGCGACACGGCGGTTTGCCGCGCTGGGTATTTAGAGGCTTAGGGAAGGCCTCGACGATCTTCCGAGCAGCGACGAATGCTTCACCAAAGGCGTCGAACGAATTGAGCTTTCGCGATCAAACGACGGCAGCAACGAGCTCTCTTTCTTTCTCGATTCTATCGCCAAGGTTCACGGCTGACTTCCATGGGTTGAGGTGCGCCTAGGCAGGCTTCAGGCGAGTGGTTAGTATCGATAGTTCCGCCTTGCACTTCGGCGGATGTGAATGACGTCGGTGTCTCTTGGGTTCGTCGGCTGCGATTTCCGGTCTTGTGCAACCGGTGCGCTTTCCTGTAGCGAGGTCACTGACACAGGCGGGGGCCACAGACACTGAGAGCACTTGAGAGGGTTGACCAAATGCCTGAAGATCTTACAGAGTCCGGCGCAGATTTGCTGGCGATGACCGCCGACATCGTGTCCGCCTATGTCAGCAACAACCCGCTTCCGGTGTCCGAACTCGCTCGCGTGATTTCTGATACCTATGCAGCGGTCAGCAAGCTGCAGGGAGCACCTCAAACCCAGCCGGAAGAGAAGTCCGCACCCGCTGTCCCGATCAAGAAATCGGTGATGCCGGACTTCATCATCTGCCTTGAAGACGGCAAGAAGTTCAAATCGCTCAAGCGGCACATCGGCACCCACTATAATCTCACGCCGGATGCGTATCGCTCAAAATGGAGCCTGCCGTCCGATTATCCGATGGTTGCTCCGAACTACGCCGCTGAGCGGTCTCGGCTGGCGAAGGCGATCGGTCTGGGACGGAAGGCCGCGGCACCTGAACCCGAGGCGCCGCCCGCGCCGGCACCGGCGAAGCGCCGCAAAATCGGCATCAAGACGACCTGACGTCCGGGACTGTCGCCGATAGCGGATGGTTTGTCTGAGACGGCAGCGGCGGCCGGCATCTCCGTGTTTCCCCGTCAACGCAGGAAGGCGCGATTTTCTGAAATCACGCCGTGACTCTGGGAGGCGCCACTGACCCGGTTTGCTTCAGTGGTCCTGCCTTCAACCACCCTCCGAACGCCTTGCCCTGGCGAAGCCTCGATCCGTCGCCATGAACCGCGCCAACATCGCAACGATGAGGCGCGGCGCATCGGTGGGCCTTTGCCCCGCATCGCGGCCGAGGATTTCGGCGTAAGCGGTCAGGTCACGATGTAATGAAGCGGGGAGTTCCACCATCACCTTAACAGGTTTATCGTCGGCGATTGGCCCAAGTTTCAGCTTGGTCATTTTCAGCCTCCGTAAGGTTCAAGCACGAGATCGCGCGTGACGATAACGCGCACCGGGAATCCCGGTCGGATGGTGAGCGTCGGCGCTATGTTGAGCTGCCGCTGGACGATCTGCTGACCTGTCTGGCTGATGCTGTCGGAAGCACCCTGGCGCAGAGCGCGCGTGATGTCGCTCTCCTGGCTCGATGAGCCTGCTTGCGCCCCGATGCTCAGAACCGTGGAAAGTGCTGCAGCCTTGAACAGCTCGCCCCAATGATAATCGACGCCATCCTCGAGGCCAGCATAGCCCTCGGCGTCCGCGCCAGGTTCACGTTCCAGAACGAAGGATCGGCCGTTGGGAAAAATCAGCCTGGTCCAGACCAGCAACACGCGACGCTGGCCGAAGCCGACGCCATTGTCATACTGGCCGATGAGGCGCGTCCCCTGCGGAACGAGAAGGACGTGGCCGGTGGGGCTGTCATAGACATTCTCCGTCACCTGGGCGGTAATCTGGCCCGGCAGGTCGGAGCGAATGCCGGTGATGAGGGCGGCCGCGATGACCGCGCCAGCCTGCAGGACGTTTTTCGACACCGGCGCCACGACGCGATCAGGTGAGACGGTGCGTTTGTCCGGCGGCTGATCGAGGAATGCGCGCTGGCGGTCCTGCGCCGAGGGCGTCGCTGGCTGCGGCGCAAGGCCAAGGTTGGAGAGGTCGGGCCGTGGCGTGGCGTCTGTCCCAGGCCGAGCGACGGTCGCGTCACTTGCGGGCCGCGTTTGCGTGGACGCAAACAGTCGCGCGGTCCTCGCCGCTTCCAGTTCCTGCTCCCGGCGCTGCTCCTCCGGGTCCGGTCCCACGGGGCCTGTCGACAGGGCGGGGCCGCTATTCTGTGCGGCGAGGATCGGGCGGCCGAGATCGCCGGGAAGCGGCGGGCCAAGCTTGGGAATGCCCGCATAGTCCTTCGGCAGGCCCGCGAGCCCATCGGGCGTCGAACGATTGTCGGTCGAATACAGCTCCTGCCCCTGGCCTTGCTGACGGTTCTGAAGCGCGTAAATCAGCGCACCGCCGACAGCGAGGCTTGCCGCGAGCCCCAATCCGGCAAGCGCCTTGCGAGACACACGTGTTACGCGCGGCGGCTCGGCGCGCAGCCGCATGGCCGCGGCCGGCTCGCCGGTCAACGGCAAGGAACCATTATCGGCCAGGGCCTCCGGCCACGCGTCCTCCACCGGCCCCCGGCCCTCTTCCTTCCCGGGATCCAATCCTTCGCTCATGATGGCGACCCTCCGCTGTCTCCTCGCAGGTTCGTGGCGCGAGGGGTCTCACCAGGGCCACGCATCCATGAAAATCGACTGCTCCCCACCCCATCGGTGCGGGAGATGCGGATGCGCTGCTGGTTCTTGCCGGCGCCGAACCGCAACTCGGCGGCGGCAAACAACCGGTCGACGATCATGTAGTTGCCGCGCACGCGATAGTTCACCAGCTCGGACGTGTCGCCTTCCGGCCCGACCACGAAGAGTGGCGGCATCTCGCCCTGACCGATGCCCCGCGGGAACTCGATGAACGCCTGCCTGCCATCGTCGAAGGCGCGTAGCGGGCGCCACGGTGCGCGATCGCCTGTCACCTCGTAGCGGAAATTGACGCGCGACAGATCGATGCCTGTCGAGACCGGCTGCGCGGCCTCAGCCTGCTGGTTCTGACGGCGCAAGGCGATCAGCTGGTCCTGCGGGTATTGCCAGGAAACCGATGCCATATAGGTCGACGGTGTCGAGCGCAGTTCCATGTGATAGGTGCGCCGATCGGTGTTGATGACGAGATTGGTTGTCAGCTCCGCCCGCGTCGGTTTGACGAGGATGTGGACTTGCGTGGTCCCACCAATACCGCTCTCGGTATCGCCGATGATCCAGCGCACAGTGTCGCCAGCGGCGACGGGACCGGAGCCGACGAGTTGTTCGCCGGGTTGCAGGGCGATGTCGGTGATCTGCCCAGGCGAGGCATAGACCTGATAGAGCGCGCCATCGATGAAGGGATAGACCTGCATCGAGTTGATGAAGCCATTGCGGACAGGCTGGATGCGCGCGGCGGCGTTGGCGAGATTCACGCGCGCCGTCGGATCGGTCGGTTCCGGCTGGGGCTTCGCGTCCCTCCCGACCGGCTTCAACTGACCGGGAAGCGGTAGCGGCTTTGACAGCTCGACCACCTTGACGGGCGCGGGCGGATCGACGGCCTGCACGGCCGGGATCGGATCGTCATAGGAAATCTCCGGCGGCTTCTGCCTGGTGGCACAGCCTGCAAGCGCCGAAGTGCAAAGCAGAAGTGCTGGAAAGGCTATCTTGCGGAAGGCCGGCACTGCGTGGATGAGGAACGTTGGACATCCCCAGTGGGTGGCTTTGCAGGGTGCGGGCGTCATTGTCCAAGCTCCTTCGACCAGTTGACGGCGTTGATGTAGATGCCGAGCGGGTTCTTCCTCAGCGTGTCGGCGTCGCGCGGGGGCTGCACGACAATGGTGAGAATGGCGGACCAGCGATCCGTGGAAGCGAGTGATCCGTCTTGATAGCGGCGTTCGACCCAGGCGGTGCGGAAGCTCACTGGGGATGCGCGGATGACCGACGAGACGTCGACGGCAACCTGCTGTTTGCCGACCTTGGTGAACGGGTCATTGCCGCGCGCATAGTCGTTGAGCGCCAGCGCCCCGCCTTGTGTCGTGAAGTCATAGGCGCGCAGCCAGTTCTGCCGCAGGATGATCGGATCGGCGGGGATCGACCTCACCTGTTCGATGAAGTGCGCCAGGTAGAAAGCAACCTGCGGATCGTTGGGCTGATAGTCGGCGACCGCCGGCGCCACAGCCTGCGCCTGGCCGAGACGATCGACCTGCACCACCCAGGGCACGATCGAACCATTAGCGGACTGCCAGATGAGTGCAGTGGAGACCCCGGCGGCGAGCGCCAGGCAACCGAAGGCCATGATACGCCAATTGCGCGCTTGCACGCGAGCCGAACCGATGCGCTCGTCCCAGACCTGGGCAGCGCGTTGGTAGGGCGTCTCGGGCTGTGGGGATCTGCCGTAATGCGTGGACGGTCGTTTGAACATGCTCAGTCTCTTTCCGAGAGGTTGATAGAGGAGCCGCCGCCATGGCTGTCGCCACTGCGAACGGCGTGGGCGGCGGCTTGGACGCCATGGGTCATCTGTTGTGAGCGCTTCATGCGCTTCGCCCAGGCGGGCTGACTTTCGGTGGCGGAGGACGCAACGGAAGCGGACGCGACTTCGGCGGCGTTTGCGCCGACTGTGCCAGCAGTGGAGGATCCGCCCGTCGTCTCGAAGGCAGCGCGAGCGCCGGACTGGAAGCTGTGCTTCATGCTGCCTGCCGCATGATTGGCCGCGCGCTTCAGCGGTGAGATGGCACCCTGGGCACCGGCGCTGATGACACCGCCGAGACCTGATGCGACGACTGAAACACCTGACTGTCCGGCCGCGCCAAGGCCGTAGGCTGCGGATGCCCTGCCCGCGGCGGCGGCACCGCCACGGGCCGCCGCCGCAGCACCGCCGCTGACGACCGCGCCTCCGGACACGACGGCGCCGGCGGTCGCGGCGCCCACTGCTGCCATGCCGCCGGCGGCGAGCCCGGTACCGACCGCCGCGCCCGCGCCAAGCTGCGGACCGCCGGAGACGAGCCCGTTGGCGATGCCAGGTCCAAAGATGCCAAGGCCAAGCAGCGACAGCGCGGCCAGCACGATCGCCATCGCGTCGTCGATCGACGGCGTGTTGCCGCTGAACCCTGCGGTGAACTCGGAGAAAAGTGTCGAGCCAATGCCGATGATGACGGCGAGCACCAGCACCTTGATGCCGGACGAAATGACGTTGCCGAGCACCCGCTCGGCCATGAAGGCGGACTTGCCGAACAGACCGAAGGGTATCAGCACGAAACCGGCGAGCGTCGTCAGCTTGAACTCGATCAGGGTGACGAAAAGCTGGATTGCCAGGATGAAGAAGGCCAGCAGCACCAGCGCCCAGGCGAAGAACATGCAGGCGATCTGGATGAAGTTCTCGAAGAAGGACCAATAGCCCATCAGGTTCGAGATCGAGTCCAGCAACGGCCGGCCGGCGTCGAGCCCGGTCTGCGCCACCTTACCCGGGCGCATGAGATCGTCGACGGCAAAACCCGTTCCCGAGGCCTTCAGGCCAAGCCCGGCGAAGCTTTCGAAGACGATGCGGGCGAGATTGTTCCAGTTGGAGATGAGATAGGCGAAGACGCCGACGAACAGCGTCTTCTTGACGAGGCGCGCCATGATATCGTCGTCCGCCCCCCAGGACCAGAAGAGCGCCGCCAACGTCACGTCTATGACAATCAGGGTCGTGGCGATGAAGCCGACCTCGCCGCCGAGCAGGCCGAAGCCGCCGTCGATGTAGCGCGTGAAGACTTCGAGGAAATGGTCGATGACGCCCATGCCGCCCATGTCAGCGAATCTCCGGCCGGGGCGGCTCGACCTGCATCGCGGGAGCTGTCACATCCCTCCGCTTTCCTTCTTTCCGGTTGGCTGACGCCGCTACATCCGGAAACCGCGTTGTCGGCGCTACCGGAGCAGTCGCCGTTGCCGGTGCCTGCTGACCGAGAAACCGGCGCCGGCTTTCTGCCCACGCTTTCAGACAGCCGGGATCGCGAGGACCGGCCTCGCCGATCCGGGAACAGCGGCGCAATTCGGACGCGAGCGGGTCTTGTGACGCGATGGAACGGTCCCGCATCGCCGGGGCGTCAGGCTCATCGTCCTTGGTGCTCATCTCGATCACAGTCACTGTCAAAGCGATCGCCATGAAGACGACTGCGCCGATGCGAGCGAAGATCTTGCCTTCCATGGCGCCGGCCTCAGTTCTTGCCATAGAACATCTGCGCACTGCCGGGCTGGTAGCCCGAGCCCTGCGTCAGGAAGCGGCGGCGCTGCTCCCGGCCCTGGTCGGCGGCGGTGGCCTGCTCGGCCGATTGCAACGCCTGCGCCCGACCGTTCGCGGCAACGACTGCGGTGAGATCGGCGAGTTGCTGCGCCTGAAGCGCGAGGAGCTGGTTGCCGGCCTGTGTTGCCTGAAGCGCGCCGGTCGCACCCTGGCTCTGGCCGACGAGCGCCGACATCTCGTTGCGATTGGTGTCGATGTTGCCGACGACGCCCGCCTGCACACGCATGGCATCCTGAAGGCCACCAACCGTGTTGCCCCAGCGCGAGCGCGCGTCGCCGACGAGTTGCTGATCTGAAGCCGACAGCGAGACGTTGCCGTATTTCTGCTGGAAGGCATGATCGATCTGCTGGACGTCATAGGCAATGTTTTGCGCTTGACCGAGCAATTGCTGGGTGCGCTGCACCGACTGTTGGAGTTGTTGCAGTGAGGAGAACGGCAGGGTCGCGAGATTGCGCGCCTGATTGATCAGCATCTGCGCTTGGTTCTGAAGCGAGGTGATCTGGTTGGTGATCTGCTCGAGCGAGCGCGCTGCCGTCAAGACGTTTTGCGAATAGTTCGAGGGATCGAAAACGATGAGCGCCTGTGCCGGCGTCGCCAGCATGGGCGAGAATGCGGCGGGTACGGCAAGCAGGGCGGCAGCGAGCCGCATGGCAAGTGAACGGCGTATTTTCATGGGGACTTCTCCTTGTTGGTGAGGGCGGGGCTGGTGAGTGCGGCAACGAGTTCAGCGGCCCAGCCCACGTCGCGGTGGCTGAGCCAGGCTGCGAGGAAGCCGTCTCGGCCATGCTCGGCGACGATGCGGGTGATCGCGGCCTGGTCGGTTTTCGCGGATACAGCGCAGAGCGCGAGCGCCACATCGGACATCCCAAGCTCGAACAGCCGGTTGCCGCGACGGGACTGGCAGTAGTAATCGCGCTTCTGCATCGCCCGTGCGATGATCTCAATCTGCCGGTCGTTGAGGCCGAAGCGGCGATAGATCGCCGTGATCTGCGGCTCGATGGCGCGCTCGTTCGGCAGGAGAAGCCGGGTCTGGCAGCTCTCGATGATCGCCGGCGCGATCGCCGAGCCGTCGATGTCGCTGAGCGACTGCGTGGCGAAGATGACGCTGGCGTTCTTCTTGCGCAGCGTCTTCAGCCATTCGCGGAGCTGGCCGGCAAAGCCCTCATCATCCAGCGCAAGCCAGCCTTCGTCGATGATGAGAAGGGTTGGCGAGCCATCGAGCCGGTCCTCGATGCGATGAAAGAGATAGGACAGGACCGCGGGCGCGGCACCCGTTCCGATCAGCCCTTCGGTTTCGAATGCCTGGACCGACGCCGATCCGAGATGCTCGCGCTCGGCATCGAGCAACCGGCCGTAGGGGCCTCCGACGCAATAGGGGCGCAATGCCTGCTTGAGATCATTTGATTGCAGCAGCACGACCAGACCGGTGATGGTGCGCTCCTCGACGGGCGCGGACGCCAGAGAGCTCAACGCCGTCCAGATATGCTCCTTGACCTCAGGCGTGATCGTCACATTCTCGCGCGTCAGGATCGCCACGATCCAGTCGGCGGCCCAGGCGCGCTCGGGGACATCATGAATGCGGGCGAACGGCTGAAGGCTGACGCTGTCGATCGCCCCATCGCTGAGATCGCCGCCGAGATCGTGCCAGTCGCCGCCCATGGCGAGTGCGGCGGCTCGGATCGAGCCGCCGAAATCGAAGGCGAAAACCTTTGACCCCGCATAGCGGCGGAACTGCAGCGCCATCAGTGCCAGAAGCACGGACTTGCCGGCGCCGGTCGGGCCGACGATCAGCGTATGGCCGACGTCGCCGACATGAAGCGAAAGCCGGAACGGGGTCGAGCCTTCGGTCTTGCCGAAGAGCAGAGGGGGCGCTGCAAAATGCTCGTCCCGCACCTCGCCTGCCCACACCGCGGAAAGCGGGATGATGTGGGCGAGATTGAGCGTTGAGATGGGAGGCTGACGGACGTTGGCGTAGACATGACCCGGCAGGCTGCCGAGCCACGCGTCGACGGCGTTGATGGTTTCGATCATTGCCGTGAAATCGCGGCCCTGGATCACCTTTTCGACCCGGCGCAGTTTTTCGTCGGCGGTGCGGGGATCGTCGTCCCAAACCGTCACCGTCGCGGTGACATAGGCCATGCCGGCATAGTCGGCGCCGAGTTCCTGCAGCGCCATGTCGGCATCGGCGGCCTTGTTTGCGGCGTCGGTGTCCACGAGGACGGAAGCCTCGTTGGTCATCACCTCCTTGAGGATCGCGGCGACCGATTTGCGCTTGGCGAACCATTGACGCCGGATCTTTGTCAGCAGCCTGGTCGCATCGTTCTTGTCGAGCAGGATCGCGCGGGTCGACCAGCGATACGGGAAGGCCAGCCGGTTCAGGTCGTCGAGCAGACCCGGCGTGGTCGCGGTCGGGAAACCCGTGACCGTGAGAATGCGCAGATGCGATGCGCCAAGGCGCGGCTCGAGCCCGCCGGTCAGCGGCTGGTCGGCCAGCACGGTATCGAGATACATCGGCGTTTCGGGAACGCGGACACGGTGGCGATTGGTCGAGACGCAGCCATGCAGATAGGTCAGCGTCTCGGCGTCATCGAGCCAGCGGCACTCCGGCATGAAGGCTTCGACAAGGCGCAGGAGGCGGTCGCTGCGGTCAGTGAACCCGGTCAGCACCGCATTGGGGTCCAGGCCCTTCTTCTCGCGCCCTTCGTAAAGCCAGCTTTCCGCGCGCGCCGTGTCTTCGGCGGGCGCAAGATAGGTGAGCGTCAGGAAGTAGCTGGACTCAAAATGGGCACCAGCCTCCTCGAAGCCAGCCTTTCGCTCGGCATCGACCAGCGTGGAGGCCGCATCCGGAAAGTGGCTGTCGGGATAGCCGGTCGAGGCATGGCGTTGCGCCTCCACGAACATCGCCCAGCCGGAGCCGAGACGGCGCAAGGCATTGTTGAGCCGGCCGGCGACGGCGACCAGTTCGGCCGGGACGGCGCTGTCAAGATCGGGGCCGCGAAAGCGCGCGGTCCGCTGGAAGCTGCCGTCCTTGTTGAGGACCACGCCGACGCGGACCAATGCCGCCCAGGGCAGGAAGTCGGCGAGCCGGCTGCTACGGTTGCGATATTCGGCAAGTTTCATCATCGGCGCGACCTCGCTCAGACAGTGAGATGTGCCGGGATGCGCAGATGCCGACGAACGACGTCGACGAAGAGCGGATCACGCTTAGCGGCCCAGACGGCGGCAACATGGCCGATCGCCCAGATTGCGATGCCGACGAGCCACAGGCGCAGCCCCAGTCCCACCGCGCCGGCGAGCGTCCCGTTCATGATGGCAATGGCGCGCGGGGCGCCGCCGAGCAGGATCGGCTCGGTCAGTGCGCGGTGCACGAGGACCGTGTAACCCGGCACTGCGTAGTCGGGCATTGCGCCGCTCTGTTCGACACCACCCACCATCAGACCAGCGCTCCGCCGCCAAACGAGAAGAACGACAGGAAGAAACTCGATGCCGCGAAAGCGATGGACAGGCCGAACACGATCTGGATGAGCCGACGGAAGCCGCCCGACGTGTCGCCGAAGGCGAGCGTCAGACCCGTAACGATGATGATGATGACCGCCATGATCTTGGCGACCGGGCCTTCGATCGACTGGAGGATCTGTTGCAGCGGCTGTTCCCACGGCATCGACGAGCCTGAGGCATGAGCGGGCGCGGCCATCACCAGGATGAGCGTGGGAGCGGAGACAGTGATGGCGAGACGATGGCGCGCGAGGCGCAGGCATTGGATCACGGATTTTCTCCTTCGGGGTTTTGGATGAGCAAGGTCGGGCGGTCGTCCTCCTCGCGGAGGGCGGGCGCAACGCGATAATCGCCGTCCGGGCGAAGGCCCTCGACACGGGCGAGTTCGGACAGCCGTCGGGCGGAGCCACGGCCGGAAAGGACGGCAACCAAATCGATCGTCTCGGCGATCAGCGCTCGCGGCACCGTGACGACAGCTTCCTGGATGAGCTGTTCCATCCGTCGCAGCGCGCCAATGGCGCTGCCGGCGTGAATCGTACCGAGACCGCCAGGGTGGCCGGTGCCCCACGCCTTGAGCAGTTCGAGCGCCTCGGCTCCGCGCACTTCGCCGACCGGAATGCGGTCGGGGCGCAGGCGCAGCGATGAACGAACGAGATCGGAGAGCGACGCGACGCCGTCTTTCGTGCGCATCGCAACGAGATTGCGCGCGGCGCATTGCAGCTCGCGCGTATCCTCTATGATGACGACGCGATCGGCGGTTTTGGCCACTTCGGCCAACAGCGCGTTGATCAGCGTGGTCTTGCCCGTGGATGTGCCGCCAGCGACAAGAATGTTGGCGCGGGTGGCAACGCCCTGGCGCAGCGCGTCGGCCTGGCGCGCCGACATGATCCCGGCCGTGACATAGTCTTCAAGGGTGAAAACAGCGACGGCGGGCTTGCGGATCGCGAAGGCGGGCGCTGCGACGACGGGAGGAAGAAGTCCCTCGAACCGCTCCCCCGTTTCGGGCAGCTCGGCCGAGACGCGTGGCGCGCTGGCATGGACTTCGGCACCGACATGATGGGCGACGAGGCGAACGATACGCTCGCCGTCCGCCGCCGACAGGCGCTCTCCTGTGTCGGACAACCCCTCGGACAACCGGTCGATCCACAAACGCCCATCGGGATTGAGCATCACTTCGACGATGCCCGCGTCGTCGAGATAGCTTGCGATCGCAGGGCCGAGCGCTGTGCGCAACATGCGTGCGCCGCGCTCGAGGCCTTCTGAATTGTGATGCGAAGCTGCCATCCTGTCCCCATTTCGATCCGGGGGAACAAGGAAGGCCCCAGGACGGGGATGATTAAGAGAGCCGCATCTCGAGTGGATTCAACAGCTTTGTCGAGGCGTCGTAGGGTAGCGTGCAAATACAGGCGGTCGGCGGTTCGGACCGGCGGCCCGGATTGCGGATTTCGCGCCAGACTTTGGTCCGGAGGAGCCGCGGCACCGACTCAACGTCGTTGCCGCGCTGGCTATGCCACCCTCCTGCCTGGCTCGACAGGTTGAGGAGGTCTGATCTACGATAACAGATCGCCGCAGGGCCGCGATATGTTTTTACATATCAGTGTTTGCAAAATCTTCCGTTAAATGATATATTTACGCATATCAAATTTGGAAAACGATATGTAGAGGCATATCAATGCTCTATTCTACGGACGAAATTCTCCAGACGCTCCGCAATGCCCGCGAGCAGAGCGGGCTGAGCCAGCGCGACCTCAGCGCTCGCATTGGCGTTCCCCAAAGCCATATTTCGAAGATTGAAAATGGCGGGACCGACCTCAGGCTTTCGAGCCTGGTTGAGCTCGCACGAGCGCTCGACTACGAACTGGTTTTGGTGCCGCGCAAGGCCCTGGCCGCGGTCGAAGCCGTCGTCAGCAACGCTTACGCAACGCTCAGCGGCGAAGACCGCCAGCGCGCCGTGGTGTTCAATCGCGCCCAGGCTGCCCTTGCAAGGCTGCACCGCGACCATCCCGACCCTGGCGAATTCAAGCGTCTCGATCAGACGCTGCGCGAGCTTGCGAACTTTCGGTTGGGCAAAACCGATCTCGACACGCTGCGTGCCATCGCCGAAAAGCTGATGAAGCTGCCGGCCGGCGCTGGCGCGGCTGCGGCCATCGAGCGCGCCTCCAAGCAGCTTGGAGCACTGCGCAACAGGATCGCCCACGCGCTCCCCGAAATGCCCCGCCCCGCATACCAACTCGACGATGAGAACGAGGATGCCTGACGTTTCCGTCCTCGATGTCCGCCTCTATGGCGAGAAGATCGCAACGCTCACGCTCATTCCGGGCGATCGTACTCTGTTTGCCTTCGACAAGGCCTACATCGACAATCCCGAGCGGGCCACGCTCAGCCTGTCGTTCGAGGACCAGTACGGGCAGCTCCTGACCGAATTCCGTCCGTTCAATGTCAGGGTTCCTCCGTTCTTTGCGAACCTCCTGCCGGAAGGGCCGCTGCGGGCCTACCTTGCCGAGCGCGCGGGCGTGAGCGAAAAGCGCGAATTCTTCCTGCTCTGGGTTCTCGGCCGCGACCTTCCCGGTGCGCTCACCATCGTGCCGGCGGACGCAGAAGCCTGGCCAGATCTGAGGGAGGAGGGCGACGCGGGAGCACGCCGCGCGCGCCGGAGCAATGCCCTGCGATTTTCACTCGCGGGCGTGCAGTTGAAGTTCTCGGCGGTGAAGAACACCGGAAAGGGCGGCGGGCTTACGATCCCAGCTGACGGCGTCGGCGGATCGTGGATCGTCAAACTGCCCTCACAGCTCTACGACGGCGTCCCCGAAAACGAATTCTCGATGATGAGTCTTGCGGCCAGGCTCGGCATGGACGTGCCAGAGGTGCAACTCCTCGACGTCGATGCGATCGACGGCCTTCCCGAAGGAATGCGCAGTATGAAGGGCCAGGCACTGGCCATCCGGCGCTTCGACCGCAGCGGCGACGGTCCGGTGCATGTCGAGGATTTCGCCCAGGTGTTCGGCGTGTGGCCGGACGACAAATACAAGCGCGCAAGCGCACGCAACATTGCGACCGTGCTTGGCGTTGAGGCCGGAGACGGTGGTGCCTGCGAGTTCATCCGCCGGCTCGTCTTCAACACGCTGATCGGCAATGCCGACATGCACCTCAAGAACTGGTCGGTGATCTATCCCGATCGGCGCTCAGCGGCGCTCGCTCCAGCCTATGATTTCCTATCGACAATTCCCTACATGCAGGACGAGTTCGCCGCCATCAAATATGCCCGCACCAAGCGCATGCGCGAGCTCTCGTTCGACGAGCTCCGTTACCTCGCGGCGAAGGCGCATCTGCCCGAGAAGCCGGTCGTCGATACGGCGCGCGAAACCGTCACCCGCTTCCGCGACGAATGGCCCGAGGCGAAGAAGACGCTTCCCATCGCGCGCTCCGTCGCCGACACGATAGACGCTCACCTGCAAAACCTTGCCCTGATCGCCGAGGCCTGAGCACTGGCCGTGTCGCCGGCGATCCGCCGATCCGCGCCGCCGGTGATCCGACCGTCCGGCTATCGCCCGGGCTCGCCGGTCTTGAGTGTGTCGAAACCGGCGTCGATGTCCTCACTGATTTCTTGCCGGAGCTTCGGTCCTTTCGCCAGGCGCCGGCCGAGCGCTGTGACGAAGGCATCATAGCGCTCGCCAGCCTTGGCGTGAGCAGCCTGCGCCGCGGACTCGGGCAAAGCCGGGGTTGTCGCCAGCCAGAAGCGGACGAAAACGGCGAGCGTCTCAACGGCAATTGCCAGATCGCGCTCCTGGCGCGTCATACGGCGATCGAGCTGGTCGAGCCGCTTGGTGATCGCTGCCTCCTGTCGCTCGGCGGCATCGGGCGAGAGAAACGATTCGATGGCCGCCTCCGCGACCAGCGAGCGAGAAAAATCACGGCGCGCCGCATATTCGGCCAGTCTGCTCATGACCTTCGGATCGAGATAGACGGACAGGCGCTGCTTGCGGGGTGGCTTAGTCATGGGACCCTCACATATCCACGCCGTCGCCAGGGTCGAGCGACGCCTGCCGTGCAATGCCCTGCATGAGGCGCGTCAGTCCACGGTTGCGGGCAACTTCGTCCTCGATGTCGTCGCGGTGATCGATCTCGAATTCGTTTTCGATCGCAGGCTCCACGACCGGCTCGACCCGACTGAGCTCAGGTTGGTGACGACGCTCGGATTCGGTTGGATCCTCATCGACGGCCGACGGCGCCACCGAACCCTCCGCAATCCGGGCACGGGAAGCCAGAGGCAGTTTTGTCCAGTCATCGGGTCTCCCCTCTACCGCTGACGCCGCCGCAAGCATCGGCGGCGGTAGAATACGCTCCGCGAAACGGGCATCCTCATGATAGCGCGCCTTTTTGGCGCGGATCGGCGGCGCGCCCGAGACCATGACAATCTCGTCGGTGGACGGTAGTTGCATCACTTCGCCAGGCGTGAGCAGCGGGCGAGCCGTCTCCGAACGCGAGACCATGAGATGACCAAGCCAGGGCGAAAGCCGATGGCCGGCATAGTTCCTCATGGCCCGCATCTCCGTTGCTGTTCCGAGCGCATCGGACACCCGCCTGGCGGTGCGCTCGTCGTTGGTGGCAAAGCTTACCCGGACGTGGCAATTGTCGAGGATTGAGTTGTTGGCGCCGTACGCCCTCTCGATCTGATTGAGGGATTGAGCGATCAGGAAGCTTTTCAGCCCGTAGCCGGCCATGAAGGCAAGCGCAGACTCGAAGAAGTCGAGGCGGCCAAGCGCCGGGAACTCGTCGAGCATGAGGAGCAGCCGGTGCCCTTTCGCCCTCACCTGCAGATCCTCAGTCAAGCGGCGACCGATCTGATTGAGGATCAGGCGAATGAGCGGCTTGGTCCGGTTGATGTCGGACGGCGGCACAACGAGGTAGAGCGTCGTCGGGCGCTTGTCGTCGACAAGATCCGTGATGCGCCAGTCGCAGCGGCGCGTGACCTCGGCCACGACAGGATCACGATAGAGGCCGAGGAACGACATGGCGGTGGAGAGGACGCCGGAGCGCTCGTTGTCGGATTTGTTCAACAGCTCCCGCGCTGCACTGGCGATAACCGGGTGCGGACCCGCCTCACCCAGATGCGCCGTCTTCATCATCGCCGACAGCGTCGATTCGATCGGATGCTTTGGATCGGAGAGGAAGCCGGCGACGCCGGCAAGCGTCTTGTCCGGCTCGGCGTAGAGGACATGCAGGATCACTCCGACCAAGAGAGCATGGCTGGTTTTCTCCCAATGGTTTCGCCGCTCGAGCGACCCTTCGGGATCCACGAGGATGTCAGCGATGTTCTGGACGTCGCGGACTTCCCATTCGCCACGGCGCACCTCGAGCAGCGGATTGTAGGAAGAGGATTTCGGATTGGTGGGATCGAACAGCAGGACCCGGCCATGCCTGGCGCGAAAGCCCGCCGTGAGTTGCCAGTTTTCGCCCTTGATGTCGTGGACGACGGCTGAGCTCGGCCAGGTCAGCAGCGACGGGACGACAAGGCCGACGCCCTTGCCCGAACGTGTGGGCGCAAAGCACAGAACGTGCTCCGGTCCGTCGTGGCGCAGATAGGCGCCGTCATATCGCCCAAGCACCACTCCATCGGAGCCGAGAAGGCCGGTTGCCTTGACCTCCTGGTTGTCGGCCCAGCGCGCCGAGCCATAGGTCTCGACCTTCTTGGCCTCGCGAGCCCGCCAGACTGACATGCCGATGGCGACGGCGATGCAGGCGAAACCGCCGGAAGCCGCGATAAAGGCTCCCTCCACGAAGATCGACGGCGCGTAGGCATCGAAGCCATACCACCACCAGAAGAAGGACGGCGGAAGGTAAAACGGGAAGCCGAGGACTCGAAACCACGGCCTGCCGAGCACGGGCTGGAACGCCAGGCGCCAGGCCACCCACTCCGTCGCACCCCAGGTCGTGAAAAGCACAATCGCGAAGACCGCGAGTATCTGGCCCCAGAGAATTTTGGTGGCGGACATAAAGTCGTCCTTTCTTCACAAGGAGGTTAGAGGCCGAGGCCTCGCTTGCGGCCAAAACTCCAGTCGATGCCGTCGTCATTTCGAGCGACGCCAGAGATGTGGCGACCAAGATGTTTTTCCAAGGAGGGCGTCCAAGGTACCAGTTGGAAGCCGAAGCCGTCATCGAGCATGGCGAAGCGGCCGGAGGCGAGCGCGAAGCGTTGCCGGTACGAACCGGCCACAAACTCGCCGCTGCGAACGCGGTTGAATGGCTGGCCGGTTTCGGCCGAGAGCTTTTGGCCGAGCGCCTCCAGTTCGCGGCGACGCAGCGTGTCGAGCAGGTTGCGGGTGAAGCTGATGCGTTGGCCATGCCGCTCCCCAAGGCCCTGTTCGACGAGATGGTGGGCGCGCCGCTGCATCGCCTGCCGTACCTCGGCACCGAAGCCGGCTTCGGACAGCGCAATCGGTTCTCGGGCGATATTCTGGCGGTCAAGCCAGGTTGCGCCGGCGGCGGTTGTTTGCCGCTCAATATCGAGATCGGAACGGACAGCGAGTGCTGCGCGCGGATGCCCCTGCGCGTCATGGAACTTGCGCAGCTCAACGATAGAACCCGGAGCGCTGTCGCCGGCGGCATCGAGGTCGAACAGCTTGATGTGATGCGTACGGCCATCGGTACCATCGACCACGGCGTAGGCGCTCCCCTTCAACTCGTCATCAAGGCCGCGGTCGACCAGTCGACCCACGATCGGCGTGTCGAGACGCTCCGCCGCCAGCACATAGTTCGACGCGCCGCGCTCAATGCCCTGTTCGGTAAGCGCACGGTGCATCCGCTTGATGATGTCGCCGCGCTCGCCAAGCTCGCGCAGCGTCGCCTCGGCCTTGTCGTCGATCGTCCACTGGCCTGGGCCGACCTGTTCGGCAAGCCCAAGGGTCTCGAGCTTGCGCACTCGCCCGACCTTCAACACGTGATACGCGTCGGGCTGGGCGTTCGGGGCGCAGGCAAGGTCGATGACGCCTGTCTCGCGGCTGTCGCGAACAAGCTGCCGGTCAAGCTGGGTCCAACGTTCGACTTCGACCTGGCGCTGTAGATTGCGGCGGATGTCGAGATCGGTGCGCGGGCCGAGCTCCTGGGTGACAAGATCGGCGGCGCGAGCCCGCATCCCCTCCTTGATGTAATCGCGGGAGATCACGAGATCCTGCCCGTCATCCGTACGGCCGCGCAAAATGATGTGAAGGTGCGGGTTGTCGGTGTTCCAGTGATCGACGCCGGCCCAATCGAGCTTCGTGCCGAGATCTTTTTCCATCTGGCCCATCAGATCGCGGGCGAAGGATTTGAGATCCACCATGTCGATGGCATCCTCCGGTGAGACGATGAAGCGGAAGTGGTGCCGGTCATCGCCGCACCGCCCGACAAAAGCACCGCCGTCAACCGCATCGGTCTCCGGCCCGAATAGCCTTGTCTTCCCCCCGTCACGGGTGACGCCCTCGCGGCGCAGATAAGTGAGATGGGCGGCAAGCGGCGCGGCGCGGGCATGGTGGCGCACCAGCCGTGTCTTGATGATCACGGTTCGCGAGCGGCCGCTGAGGAGACGATTGGCGCGGACGCTCGCCGAGCGGCCGCGCCCGAAGGTCGAGCGGTTGCCTGGACTGATGCGGCCGGAGCGAGAGATACGGGCGCCAGCCTTCCGGGCGGCGGCAAGCACCTGTGCGATGAAGGGCCGGGCGCGCTGGGTACCGGACGAGCGGATGCGGCCTGGCCGGATGCGGAAACCATCCTCGGTGGTCATGGCGAAGGCCGCGCACATCGCGCCAAGGCATGGAAATTACAGGGAAAACAGCGGTCCGGTGCGGTGCACCAGATCTTCGCACCTCGCGGAAATGAGGCATAACCCCTTGAAACAACACAACCGATCGACGCCGCACCTCGCGGCCTTTTATCTCGCCATCTTCCGGTTGTTCTGCCCACATTCCGCCTCCATGCACGCCACGGTGCGCTGGAGCTTGCGGTTGCGCGAAAACGCCCATACGCGCTCATGGCTGGATCCCTTCGCCGGCTCGCCTCACGAAGAGGCCTTCGGACAGCGGCACGATGGCGGAGACATCGCGCACGGTGGGTGCAGAGCCCGCGTCATTTGGTGGTCGCTCGGTCGGCACGAGAGCGACAGCTTGTATGCGATCCGGCTGACCTACGAAGAGCGAGCCGTGCTTCCAGGGAACGGCCTCGACAGATGTGACGGCGAAAGGGCGCATACCCTCGCTTTCGCCGATCAGGGGGGCGAGTGCTGCGACATAGGCGCGGGTCTCGGCGGGTAACGAACGCCCGGCGAGGTAGGCTTCGTAGCGTGCGGGTCCCGCGTTATAGGCGGCCAGAAACCCCGGCGAGCCGTAGCGATCGTGCAATTCGCGCAGATACGCCGTTCCTGCCAGGATGTTGTCACGGGGATCGAACGGATCGCGACCAAGCGACCAGCGGGCGCGCAGATCATCCCATGTGCCGGGCATGATCTGCATCAAGCCGCGGGCGCCCGCGCTGGAGACGGCCCGCATGTCGCCCGCGCTCTCCTTGTGCATGACGGCACGTATCAACGCCGTCGGGACGCCAAAGCGCTGCGAGGCTTCTGTGATATGCGCGTCGAATGGATTGCGTTGTGACGACCGCGCGATGGCCAAGTCCTGCGCGACCGTCGCCACCGGCGTGGCGGTCGCTGCGGACAGGCCGCAAAGGAGGAGCAGAGCCATGCGCCGGGCAGCGCGAAGCGGCCCGGGCGCACTGCGAAGGCTCGTCGACGGGGGGCGAGCGCGCATCGTTCACTCCTTCTCGCTGCGCTCGCGCGGCCGCGACCAGTGCAGCGACCAGGACGTCTTGTCGTCACCATTGCGAAAGAGGTTCGCGCGTATCGGCTGCGCGAAGGTCGGATCGTCTAACTGGATCGAGACATAGTCTCCTGCCTTCTCGCTGGAGCGTTTCCAACCGGCGCCAATCTCTGGGCCGTCCTCGTCGCCGGCGTGAACACGGTAGTCAGGCGCATTCTCCGTACCGCTCGCCTCTGCCGTCACAATGGCGATGTCGAGCTTGAGGCTGAGCGTGTGGATGCGCCCGCCATAGCCGTTCTTCTGGCGCGTGAACTCTCCGATCTGTTGCATGTCAGGCTCCTGTTTTCAGCGGTGCGATGGTGGGGCCGGCGCACGACACGGCGCCGGCAGTCGCGCGCTCACCGCGTTGGCGCGCGCCATTCGAAGCGGCCGTTGGCGTGCTCGTCGGTCCACAGCGGGGTGGCTCGCCCGATGATCTGGCTGGTGGAAGTGAGGCCGAAATAGCGACCGTCGAGGCTGTCGCGCACCTGCCGGTTCATCAGGAAGACTTCTCCGGTCGCGATGCGGCGGCAGCCCTGCCAGACCGGCAGGCCACGGCCGGCCCGGTCACGCTCCAGCGCCCTGCCCGCCTCGGCGCCATCGACGCTGATGGTGAGCTTCGAGCGACAGACAATTTGCCCCGTGACCGCGACGATGCGCTTCATGAGTGGCGCGCCCCTCGGCAGATAGCCGCGGTCGGCGAGGAAGGACGCGAGTGGCTCGGACGCCTTGACGGCGACAAGATCACCGATCTCGAACGGCTCGTCCAAGTCGATCGTGTAGAGGCCGATCGGCGCGCTGGCTGATGCGTTCCAGATCAGTTTGATCGGCATCGAACTGAAACCGGGATAGCCGACGCCCATGGTTGCGAGAACGCTAGCGAGGATGATCCCGGCGCGCGTCACCGCTCGGTCCTCTTGCGCAGCAGGAACGCGCGATGTTGGTCGAGTGTGTAGCTGCGCGGCGCGTGGCCGGCGGTCATCCGGTTGTGGATGTGCCGCCAATGATCGGGCGACACCAACTCAGGCTCGATGTCGAGGCGCTGGATGGCGTCGATCGCCTGCAGCACGTGTTCCACCTTGGGCCAGCTCTCGACCTTCAGAAGGATGTCGCCGCCAGGGCGCACGAAGGGCAGTGTCTGATAGGCTTCGCCACGCGCGACCGCACGCACGATATCGATGCGTGAGATGATCGTTCCGAAGTCGTTCGCCGCCCAGCGCACGAAGGCGAAGACCGTGCCGGGGCGGTAGGACAGGACGCGCCGGCGACGATCAAGGATCTGTTCGTGGGCGCACGTGCCGAAGCGTATCCAGTTCTCAATCCTCTTCTCGACCCAGGTGAGTTCGACATGGGCGAGATCGTCGAGAGAGTGCTGCGAGGCGGCGAACGCGCCGCGCAAGACAGGAGCCGAGACGCCAGTCATGAGGGTTCTCCTGATGCCGCGTTCGGGGTCTTGTCGGTGTCAAACCTGACTATGTCGCTGGCTTGTCGGGTGTGCCTGCGCACATCGCGCGCGCGTCCTTCAACGTTAGATTCGGTGTTAGAGTCTAAGTTAAGGGCACGATTTCGGCTTTGCTTTCGGGAGGTTAGGCCACGTTTGGGTTCCTGATAGCACGAGCCCGCGGTTCCCGATGGCACGACAGGTCCGGTTCCTGATAGCACGAGGCCGTCCACAGGCCTTCCACAGGAGCCGATCCGCTCGAAGGCGAGCAGCGTCCGACCGCCAATCTCCACTTCCAGAGCAAGGGTGTAGCCTGGCAGCGGCTGGCGGCGGATGATGTCGCGCAGTTCGAAGGCAAAGCGCTTGTAGGGCGACAGGCTGCCGGATTTCTGGTGAAGGTGACGGAGGTCGAAGCGCCAGCCGTCGCGCTGGCGTCCGCCATGCTTGCGCACCAGCCGATAGAGCCAGCGCTCCAGCCCGCCCGTCAGGTCGAAATAGGCGCGATCGATCGTCAGCACGAGCGCGTCATCGAGGACGGCCTGGTAGAACCAGTCGGGGACGATCAACTCGATCCCCGCGGGTTTGCCATGGCGATCGATACGCTCCTGCCACTCATTGATCCATGAGAAGCGGTGACGACGGCCTTCGGCGGGCTGACGGATTGTTGTCGAGACGGTGGTCGACTGCAGCCGATCAAGTGCGGCCTTCAGGCGTTGATAGTCGCGCAAGCTCTTGCCGCGGCCGACGAAGGTGAGAATCTCATAGGGCGTGGCGGCCATCAGGCGCGAGGTGCGAAGCCCGGTGTCGCGCGCCTCGACGATCTGGCTCGCGGCCCAGATCAGGATGTCGGCGTCCCAGATGGTCGCCATCCCATGATCGGGTACGGCTTCGACCCGGAGCGTGACGTTGCCCGCGGCAAAATCGATCGGGGTGGTGCGATGGGTCTTGGAAAGGGAGAAGAACGGATAGGTCATGAGATCCTGCGCGTCGCGTGGGGCGAAGTCGCCAGGCAGCGCCCGGAACAGGTCGAGCTGCCCGCGCTCCGAAAGGGATTGGTTTGGCGCCACCATTTGGAAATCCTCGCGCGGTCAGCGTGCGTATCGCCCGCCATGCGCCGGCGGCGTCGGTGTGTGACGCTTGGCGGGCAGGACCGATCCACGCGGATCGGATGTAGAGGTGACGGCGCCGCGTTCGGCCCAGGCCTGAAGATCGTCGACGGCATACACGACACGGCCGCCGAGCTTCCGATAGCCAGGACCAGTGCCGTAGGTACGGTGCTTCTCGAGCGTTCGGGCGGAGAGGCTGAGGAAATCCGCAGCTTCCTTGGTGCGCAGGAAGCGTGGCGGCAAGACGGCGATATCGGGTCGCATGGATCGGGCCTCCGTGGGGTTTTGGACGGCCGCTGACGTTCAGCGGTGGACGGAGACCACGGTGGCGGAGAGTAAGCTTCGTCAGGGATGGGGAAGTTGAGGGGGGCTAAAACTCCACCCCTTTTGCGCGGCCAGACCCGCTAGGATCGACGGCGATGACGCAGGATTTGCAAATAGCCGCCGCCGATCACGGCGGTGGCGCCTTCGACGAGACCGATCACCGCATCGCGCAGCGCGGAAGTTTTCCAAGGATCGGCGGCGACGCGCTTAAACCCGTAAAGGGCGATCGCAATGTCGCGGTAGCTCGCGCCATTCGAGTGGCCGTCAGCGGCCTGTATCATCAGTCGAAAGCGGCGGCGCTGCTGCGGGGTCATCCGCGTGTCCGAAGGTGTGGGGCGCCCCTGCCAGGCCCGCCAGAAACGGGTGAGTGCTTCGATCCGTCCCAACGTTTCTGCATCCAAAGGGATCAACGCCGCCAAAGGGCCGTGCGGCTCACTACCGGGCAAAAGCAGAAGTTGGGTGGCGACACCTGCACTGTGGACAATGTGACGTCCTTCCGGGCTGTCGTGGACCACGCCCAGGCCGGTCAAAGGCGCCGATCGTAAGGACGACAGGAATTCCGGCGCCGGCACGAGAGAAACCACGGCTGGATCGACGTCAGGCGACCACAGAATGTCTTGCGCCAAGGCGGACAAATCCGGCCTGGCCGGGAAATCGTAACCCCCACAGCCGCTGTGTCTCAGGGTGGAAGGGTGCTTTTTCGGCCCTTGTGGTCAAAAGCGCTTGGTAGTGCCGTTGATAGGGTTCGTGACGCCGCAGACACTCCCAGGCGAGCCCTTCGATGGGCAATGTATCGAAATAGTCATAGCTGGCATTGTCTCGCCAATGCGACGTATCCGGCCTCATCCAAGAGCTCCTCGCAAGAAACGCGTAGACCCCGCCTCAAAAGAATTCCGGGTTGCAGCGATTGGCGGAAGACCCTCGCCGGGCATCGAGTGATGCCGTTTCGGCATCACCCGGGAACGACAGGAGCGGTGGTGCTAGCTGCCGGGTTGACGCAAGAGATGGCGGTAGCCAGCACGCGCCATCCAGCGCGCTCGCGCCAGATGGCTGTCATGGATACGCCGGGCGCGTTGCGGCTCCTTGGTCAGATCAATGCCGAAGAGAATTTCGACCACCTCGCGCCAGTCTGCGCCGTCATCGGCCGCGTCGAGCAGGCGGACATAAAGCTTGACGTGTTCCCGATCGTATTCGGTGAGTTCGTCACTGGTCGGCGCGGTGTCGTCAAATGGCTCGATCATCACTTGCCTCGTCGTCACAGAGTGAAAGGCTGCATTCTATAGAAATAACAGTTCCGGCGGAGGATGGTTGATCAGCATCAGGCGATGCGGTTTCGGCATCGCCTCGGCTTGAGTGGGATGGACCGGCCGTCCGTCGAATAAGGCCCCGGCCTTTCGGGCCGGGACCTTGCGGGTTCGCTCAATCGCTTCGCCTGGCGGTCGGACGGGACCAGATGAGTGAGATACCCTCACCTTCCTCGTCGTCGAAAAGGTTGGCGTAGATCGGGGCGTTGAAGCTCGGATCGTCAAGCTTGAGACCCAGATAGTCACGGCCTTCGTTGGAGGTCTTCGACCAGGCGGCGCCGATCTCGGCGCGACCGACCAGCACCCGGTGGCTGGGAGCGTTCTCGCCGGTGGCGCGGGTGTCTGGGACGATGCGCACGGTCTTGGCCTGGACGCTGAGAGTGACGATTTCACCGGTGAACTCGTTCGAGGCGGACTTCTTGAAGGTGCCGATGGTAGCCATTGTAAGTCTCCATTTTCTGTTCCCGAGCCCGCACCATGCGGCCTCGATGGCGATCACTTGGCCGGAGGCGACTGACGACGCATCGCTTGCGACCGGAGCAACGCGGAGGACGGCGCAAGAACGACTTTCTTGTCTCGCGAGGAATGGCGGCGCTCGGGGTCCCCATGCGCTTGCCGCGTGGGGTGGGAGCCGGCAGGGGAAGAAAGTCGAGACGCGTCGTTGCGGCTTAGGCGGTCGAGGCTTCAGCTGTCCTTCGGGCAGATCAGCCCATTGAAGAGGCCGTTTGGAGCGCTCTTGGACGGATTGGCATCGGAGACGTCGGCGTCCAACGCGCCGCCAGCGCATCGCTACGAGCTTCACTGGCATCGCCTACACATCCAGGCATCGGATCCCGCGCACCTCCAGCGACGCGGCGACCGGTCGCGCTGCCGTCCTGTGAACGGGTGATAGACCTTGCCTTGCAGCATCGTCCCGAGCGAAGGCTAAGAGCGCAAACGAGGACGCGCCGGATTGCCCCATAGCTCGATCATTGGCACCCAATCCGACTGTTCCAACCTCTTCGGTGATGAGGAGGCCGAGCCTTCGTCGGTCCGTTCAATCCGCCTCGCTCGCGCGGGGTTTTAAGCTCGGGCCCGGCAGGGGCAGGCTGGCGCCGGCCATGCCCGCTACCCGGAGAAATGCCGTGACGCCGACGGTGATCGCGCCGATGAGGGAAAAGACGACCTGCCAGACTTCCGAAGGCATTATGAGCTTCGCGATGCCATGGGTGGCATGGTATCCGGCAACGACCGGCAGGCCCTCTCTCCATCAGCTCTTTCCGCACGGAACGAAATTCCCACGCAGCAATTATCGATGCAAACCAAGCGTGGATGTTGCATGCCGAGGTTCCATGAGACATGGCAAGTTGAGCCGCACGGCCGTTTGGAAACGGTTGCTGACGGTCTCTTGACGGTCAGCGGCGAAATCCAGATGCCGCTTGGCCATTTTCCGCGACGAATGACGGTCATCGGCTTGACGGGAGACCGCACCGCGATCTGGAGCTGCATCCCCCTTGCCGAACCGGAAATGCAGGAGATTGAAGCGCTCGGCGATCCAGCCTTTCTCATCGTGCCAGGCCCTGGCCATCGGCTCGACATCAAGCCTTGGAAGCTTCGCTATCCCCGAGCGAAAATTGTCTGCCCGCCGGGGGCGCGGGAAGCCGTGGAGAAAGTTGTCAAAGTCGATTCAACTGCGAATATCTTCGATGATCCTTCCGTTCGCATGGAGACGGTGCCGGGTGTGGCCGAAAAGGAAGCGGCGCTGCTCGTGCGCCGCGACGGCAGTACAACCCTTGTTGTCAACGACATCCTAGCCAATGTCCGCCACCCCCATGGGATTGGTGCCCACATCATGGCGCGTGTGCTTGGCTTTGGCGTTGACCGGCCCAGCATGCCGCGTGTTGGCAGGTGGTTCTTTGTCAAGGACGGCAAGGCGCTGGGCGCGGCTTTCCGCAAATGGTCTGATGAGCCCGACCTTGAGCGCATCATTGTAAGCCATGGAGATGTCATCACCGACAAACCGCGCAAGGTGCTTGAGCGGGTCGCCCAGGATTTCGGGGCATAGCAAAAATTTGTAGCCGGTGGCGTTGCGGGCAAGCCGCGCTATTTTGCATAACTCCGCAACTGACCGAACGCGTGGGGCAGCTATGTGCAATGACTATGAGCAGCATATCGCCTGGGCTGAATATTGTCGCATGATGCAATCGCTGGCGCTCGACATTCCCACCCATCAAACCGAACTGGATTTGCCGCAGGCAGATGACATCCGCATCAGTGAGCCCGCGCCGATCTTGCGCGCCGCCGGCGGCACGATCGAGCTCACGCGCATGACCTTTGCCTTTCCGCCGTCCGGGCCCAAAGGCGGGCCGGTCTTCAACTTCCGCTCCGAGGGTCGGAATTTCGCCAACAGCAAGCGCTGCCTTATTCCGGCATCGGCTTTCTTCGAATTCACCGGAAAGAAGTCACCAAAGGCGAAGCATCGCTTCACCCTCAACGGCACCCCGTTTATGGCAATCGCCGGCCTGTGGCGCGATGGCGAAGGCAACAAGCCACCCACATTCGCGATGCTGACGACGGAACCTGGCCCAGACGTGGCACCCATCCACAATCGGCAGATTGTGGTGCTCCGCCCGCAGGATTGGGCGGCGTGGATCCATCTCACCAAACCCGAGGCAGAGCTGTTGAAGGCCCTGCCGGCTGGGTCGTTGGCGGTCGAAACCGTAAGAGAAGGAAGCGACTAGCTGGTGCGTTTTGCGCGAACCCGGGAGATCCTCAATGGCATCGCTGCGGCAATTGTTACCCCTTGAAATCGCAGCTCTCGCCAAGACATGAGCGCTTCGTTGCCCCTGGTTGCCGAGTGGCCACTGCCGCCAGCAGCGACACTTGGGTCGTCGGTGCGCACGAAAGGAATCGAGCGTGAAATACGTGCCCGTCTGCCATGGGCTGTGAGGAAGTACGCCAAAGCCGAAACCGGTCGCATGACATTGCGGATGGGCGAAGACGATGCCGAAGAGTTCGAGGCCGCCTCAAACAAGATCGCCAAGACGCTGGAAACCATCGAGGTGCTGCCGGTCCTGCCGCGCGAGGCCGAGGACATCCTCACAATTTCTTCGCGCGAGCGTCACAAGTGGCTCAAAGACGGACGGCTGCAAAGCATTGGCACCCGCACCGTGAAGATGCGCGGTCGATCCAAGGCCGTCACCTTCCACGTTTTCGATCCCAAGCACATCGAAGACGTTCTTGATCGTGATCTGCCAAGCCTTTGGCGCGAAGAGGATGTGCAGCAAGTCACCGAGAACAGACGGCGCGGCGCCGGTAAGGCCGCACTGACGCGAGCGGGAAAAGGTAGCGGCAAGGGTCGCGGTGCCGGGAATGACCCCAGAGATGACGCCCCCCGGCCCAAGTTGAAGGGCTGGGACGCTTTCGACGACGAGGGCCTGCTCCGTTAGATCCGTCTTGTAGCCATTCGCGCCTCCAAAAGGGGCTCTTCGTGAAGCCAGCCGGAAGCCGACGTGCCTGCAGTGGCGATTGGCCCGTCCCGAACGTCCCGAACCATTCCATCCTCAGAACGTTCTTCACGGGGACAGCCGCCAATTCTGAGGACGGATAGATGTTCGAAAACTTCGTGCTTGAAATGGTGGAAACGGAGGGCGGACCGATACGGCTTCGGCATGGCGGATCTGGGCCGCCTCTGCTTCTGATCCATGGCCATCCTCGCTCGCACATGACGTGGGGCCACGTCGCGGACTTGCTCTCAGCAGATTTCAGGATCGTGTGCCCCGACCTCCCCGGCTTCGGGCGCTCCTACATACCGCGGGACGATCCGGAGAGCAGGTTCTCGTCCAAGCGGGCAAAGGCCTCGGCGCTGGTGGAGGTGATGGAAAGATTGGGCCACCACAGTTTCTTCGTCGCCGGGCATGATCGTGGCAGTCTGGTGGCTTTCAGAATGGCGATGGACCATCCCGATCTGGTGCGAAAACTGATCACCGTGGATGGATTGCCAGTTATCGAGCATCTGGAGCGTGCCGACTGGAAATTTGCGCGCGATTGGTACCACTGGTTCTTCTTCGCCCAGCCTGAGAAGCCGGAACGGGCCATCCTGGCAGACCCAATGGCATGGTACAGCGCCTTGCGGCCCGATGAGATGGGACGCGAAGCCTATGACGAGTTGGTTTCGCTGATCCACGATCCCGCGGTAGTCCATGGGATGGTCGAAGACTACCGTGCAGGTATCAGGATCGACCATCGCCATGACCGTGAGGATCGAGAGGCCGGCCGGAAGGTGCGCTGTCCGATGCTATGCCTTTGGTCACTCGACGACGACCTGGAGCAGATCTATGGCGATCCGGTCGCAATCTGGAAGCCCTGGGCCGACAACGTGGGCGGCTCTGGAATCAAGAGTGGGCACCATGTCGCCGAAGAAAATCCAGCCGCTCTCGCAGCGGCGTTCAAGGCCTTTCTCTGAAATGACAGAAGCACCGATTGAGCTTCCTATTTCCAATCCCGCGGCATGGCAGTGCGTTCCTGTCGGCCGCCGGCTGAAGAGGAGACCCTAAGAGGCTGCTGCGCCGGCCAATTGGCCTGCAGCAGTGCACGCGAGAGGTGCGGTAGAATAGGATATGCGCACCGCGCGGTTCCTCTCGGCATCCAGCAATTCCTCCTCGCCCGTCAAGCCGTTCATAAACAACTTGAGCAGGTGCGCGGCGGTGCGCTCGGCCTCGATGGATTGAAGCGATAGACCTCGTTCCTGGCATACCGTTCGACACACGCGGGCGAGCACGTCAATCTCGCACGGCCCCAAGCACTGACCGGGATAGAACATAGCCTTTCCTCCTCGAAAGCTACGAAGGCCGAATAATATCAGCACGCCGAGGCGCCGCAAATAAATTTTGATGTTACCGGCGGACTGTGCCGGCTGCCCAGCATTGCCCCCTATTTAAAATCCCGCGTCTTCACCTTGATCTGATCGATGTGCAGATAGGGATCAATGATATTCCTCGGCCTCGGCCCCTTCGGCATGCCGCGTGGATCGGGCGTGGGGCTGCCATGATGGAATTCGTCGCCCCGCCCATGCGGCAGCGGGAAGGCAGTGTCCCGGTCGCCAACGCTGGCAAGATCGGCTGAGAGATCACTCAGCCGATGGGCGACGAGATGAACCACGTCGCCCTCTCTTTGGATGCGCCCGTAAACACCAATCATGCCGGCGCCGAGCACGACCCTGCGATACTTCTCGAAGACCTTCACCCACACGACCAGGTTGGCGATGCCGGTCTCGTCCTCAAGCGTGATGAACATCACGCCCTTGGCTGAGCCGGGACGTTGTCGAACCAGCACAAGCCCGGCTGCCTCCAGCCACTGGCCATCGCGCGCCTGCATGGCCTCGCGGCAAGAGACGATGCGCTTGCGCCGCAGGTCGGCACGCAGGAAGGACACAGGATGATCGCGCAAGGTCAGCCCGACATGCCCGTAGTCCTCGACGACCTCGCCGCCTGATGTCATGGCGCGCAATGCCACGGCTGACTCGTGGATTTCCGGCACCGTGTGGCGCGCGCGAGCCGAGGCCGCCGCAAACAGTGGCAGCGGCTCGTCGCGCAGCGCCTTGATCGCCCACAGCGCCTCTCGCCTCGCCAGCGACAATGAGGGTTGAAAGGCGTCGGCCTGGGCGAGTTCGACCAGAGATGCCGCGGGAACACCAGCGCGATGCCAGAGGTCATCTACCGACGCAAAGGGCAGGTCGGCACGTGCCGTGACGATGGTCGCAGCATCGGCATTGGCAAGGCCACGCACCATGCGCAGCCCAAGACGCACGGCGAACCGGCCCTCGTTCTCGGTGGGCTCGAGCGTGCAGTCCCAGCGCGACGCATTCACACATACCGCCCGCACCTCGACGCCATGGTCGCGGGCATCGCGAACGATCTGCGCCGGTGCGTAGAAGCCCATTGGCTGAGCATTGAGGAGAGCCGCGCAGAAGACATCGGGATGATGGCATTTCAGCCAGGACGAGGCGTAGGCGATCAGCGCGAAGCTGGCTGCATGGCTCTCGGGAAAGCCGTAGCTGCCGAAGCCCTCCAGCTGTTTGAAGGTCTTTTCGGCGAATTCGCGCTCATAGCCGTTCTTGACCATGCCGCCGATCAGCTTGGCGCCAAAGCTGGAAACACCGCCAGTGTGCTTGAACGTGGCCATGGCGCGGCGAAGCTGATCGGCTTCGCCAGGCGTAAAGCCAGCGCATTCAATCGCGACCCGCATAGCCTGCTCCTGGAACAGCGGGACGCCTAGCGTTTTTCCGAGCACCTTTTCGAGCTCGGGCTTGGGATAGACGACGTCCTCCTTGCCTTCCCGCCGGCGCAGATAGGGATGCACCATATCACCCTGGATCGGGCCGGGCCGTACGATCGCCACCTCGATGACCAGATCATAGAAGGTCCGCGGCTTGATGCGCGGCAGCATCGACATCTGGGCGCGGGATTCGATCTGGAAGGTGCCCAGCGTATCGGCCTTGCGGATCATGGCGTAGGTGCGCGGATCCTCGGCAGGGATCGTTGCGAGATCGAGACTGATGCCCTTGTGTTGTGACAGGAGATCGAAGCCGCGCTTCATGCAGGACAGCATGCCCAGCGCCAGTACGTCGACCTTCATGAACTTCAACGCATCGATATCATCCTTGTCCCATTCGATGACCTGGCGGTTCTTCATTGCGGCCGGCTCGATCGGCACCAGATCGTCGAGCCTGTCGCGGGTCAGTACGAAGCCACCGGGATGCTGCGACAAATGCCGCGGCGCGCCGATCAGCTGCCTGGCCAAGTCCAACGCCAGCCGCAGGCGGCGGTCTTCGAGATTGAGATTCAGCTCCTCGGCATGTTTCGGCTGGACGCCTTCGTCCGACCAGCCCCAGACCTGTGACGACAGCATCTTGATGAGGTCTTCGGGAAGGCCAAGGGCCTTGCCGACATCGCGCATGGCGCCCTTGGAACGATAGCGGATGACGGTCGAGCAAAGTGCTGCATGTTCACGGCCATAGGCGTCGAACACCCATTGCATGACGATTTCACGCCGCTCGTGTTCGAAGTCGACATCGATGTCGGGCGGTTCGCGGCGTTCTTCCGAGACAAAGCGCTCGAACAGGAGATCATTGCGGTCGGGGTCGATCGAGGTGATGCCCAGCACATAGCAGACGGCGCTGTTGGCGGCTGATCCCCTGCCCTGACAGAGGATGTCCTGACTGCGGGCAAAGCGAACGATCGCATTGACCGTCAGAAAATACGGCGCGTATTGCAGCTTCTCGATGAGCTGCAATTCATGCTTGAGCGTGCCGACAACCTTGTCCGGCACGCCCTCGGGAAACCGCTCCGTCGCGCCTTCCCAGGTGAGTTTCTCCAAGGCCTGCTGCGGTGTCAGCCCCGGTAGCATCCGCTCTTCGGGATATTGATAGGCAAGCTCGTCCAATGAGAACCGGCAGCGATCGGCGATCTCGACCGTCCTGGCGATCGCTTCGGGATAGCCGCCAAAAAGCCGTGCCATTTCAGCGGGAGGTTTCAGATAGCGGTCGGCATGCCGCTCGCGCCGAAACCCGGCATCGTCGATGGTGACATTGTGCCGGATGCAGGTGATGACGTCCTGCAGGATGCGCCGTGACGGTTCGTGGAACAGCACGTCGTTGGTAACGACGGTCGGCACGCCGGCCTGTCCGGCGAGGTTGGACAGATCGTGCAGCCGCAGCGCATCATTAGGACGGCGGCGCAGCGTCAGCGCCATATAGGCGCGACCGTCAAAGGCCTCGCGGATCCGCCGCAGCCAGAGCGAGCATGTATCGTCGGCCTGGTCGGGCAGGAACACCGCAACGAGGTCCTCGCCATAAGCAACAAGGTCGTCCCAATGCAGCACGCACTTCGCCTTGCCGCCACGTCCCTTGCCCAACGACAGCATGCGACATAGCCGGGAGTAGGATGCGCGCTCGGTCGGATAGACCAGGACCGAAATCTCGTCCACCAGATCGAGACGGCAGCCGACGATCAGCCTGACACCGGTCGCCTTGGCCGCCTCATGCGCGCGCACAATGCCCGCCAGGCTGTTGCGATCGCAAATGGCAAGTGCCGGCATGTCCATGATGGCTGCTTGCGCGAACAATTCGTCGCAGGAGCTGGCGCCGCGCAAGAAGGAAAAGTGCGAGGTGCATTGCAGTTCGACGTAAGACGCATTCATCCGAAGATGCCGTGCAGGAACCAGCGATGCGAACCGGCCCCGGCATCCTCGCCGTCACCGGCGCGATAGATCCAAAAGCGCTCGCCGGCTTCGTCCTCGACCTGGAAATAGTCGCGCACGGCGGCAAGCTCGGCGTCGCGCTTCCACCACTCCCCAAAGACCCGCTCGGGCCCGTCGGCGCGCTTGACTCGCCGACGGATGCCTCTCCAGGTAAAGCTCGCCGGCGGATGATCCGGCAGCAGCGCTATCGCCTCGATGAGCTCAGGCACGGCAAACAAACGAGCGGGGCGCGGCCAATGGTCTGGCCATGCGTCGCCGGTTTCCGCAGACGCGGGGGCCACCCGCCGAAACGATCGCTCGGGCACGTCGCTTGCCACCGGCGTAAACCGATAGAGCATCTCCTCGCCGACGCGATTGCCGAGTATGTCGATCAGGTCGGAAATGTCAGTATCTCGTTGCTCGATGAGTGACGAAATGGTCTGCCTAGGTGTCAGCGGTTCAGCCAGGGGCGCGGACAAACGTATCAACTCGATGCCGAAGCCCGGATCGACCGTCTCGATCTTGTCGCAGAGCAGTCGTGTCAGCCGTTTCACATCGCGGACCGGCAAGGCCGTGCCGACGCGAATGGCTTCGATGCGATTATCGACGCGGTAGAGCAGCAGATCGAGCCGCCGGGCGCCGAGGCCTTTGGTCTCGAGCTCGATACTCAGCGCTTGAACAAGCTTGCCGACACAGCGTGCGATTGTCTCGGCCGCACCGATTGGCTCGCCAAAGGCACGTTTGACCTCGACCATTTCGGCTGGCCGCACTGGCTCTATCGGCTCTGAGAGGCGGCCAGCAGCCTGGTCGAGACGGCGACACAATTCCGGGCCGAAGCGCAGGGTCAGTGGCGCGCGCGGCTGCTTCAAAAGCTCGCCTACCCTGTCGAAACCCAAAACACGCAGACCGCCGACGATCGCATCGGGCAATCGCAGTGCCGCGATGGGCAGAGGGAGGATCGCTTCGCAGGTTGCGTTGACGGTGACCAGGCTGACGGTCCGGTTGACGTATCGCGCGACAGCGTGTGCGGCGCCCCAGCTATCGGCCATCGCTGCCCGCGCCGAGAAGCCGACCTGGCTGAGACGTTCGACCATATCGGTCAGCATCATCTGTTCGCCGCCATGAAGGTGATCGGCGCCCATGGTGTCCATGACCAATCCGTCCGGAGGATCCACAGCGACCATCGGCGCGTACCGCCGCAATGCCCACAGGGCCAGCCGCTCCAATGCCTCCGCGTCGGCATCGGGCTCCGCGTTCATAACCACCAGCCCCTGAACCAGAGCCTGCGCCTTCGTCGCAGGCATTCCGACGCGCAGCCCTGCTTCCAGCGCTGCGCGATCCGCGGCAACCACCAGGCGACGGTTGCCCTGCCGTCCAACCAGCACCATCGGCTTATCCGGTGGCGGCGAGACGTCGCCCAATTTCCTTCTGAGACGGTCTGTCGACCAGCTTGGAAGGAAGAGCGAGACGACCCTTGGCATCACAAGCCTCCACTTCGATATCGAGCGTTTCGCCTCCACGAGATCGGATCAGTTCCAGTTGCCATCGTGCCCGGCCGACGCCCGGCACAGGCAGCGGTCGCGACGGCAAGACAGAAACGCGCCAGCGCGTGACGGACGCCGTCGGCTGCCCAAAATCGGCAGCTTCGGTCTGGCGGCGCCAGCGGCGGATGGCGATGCCCATCGCGCCGGAGCCTTCCGATGCAAGCTGCAAACGGCGCGAGGCCGTCATCGACAGACGGGCAACCTCAGCGACCACAGCCCCAAGCCCGACGTGCCGCAGACCTTCCTCGAAGCAGGCGAGCAGTGATTTGTCGTCACCGGCTTCGACATAGATCACCCGGTCGGGGTGAAGTCCGATCTGGGCGATTGCCGGCGCAAACAGGTCCTGACGCGTCACGCACCACAGCACCTTGCCTTGCGTCCTGGCTGCAATGCCGGCCGCAAAAAGCGACGCGGCAGCGCCATCGATTGCACCATTGCCGCCGCCGGCAACTTCATGGAGAGCACCAAGCGCCAAACCGCCCCCCGGCAGGTGGCTGTCGATCGGCGCGATGCCGAAGGGGAGCACCGTTCGTTCGCGCACATTGCCGCCTTCGAGACGCGCAATGCGAGTTCGGAGATCGGAAATGGCCGCGTTTGGCGCCGATGCACTCATCTGTCCCCTGAACGCGAAAAGCTGATGGTATGTTCCTCATTTGTTCTCTTCCTAATAAAGAGTCAATGGCATGGTGAGGTGGCGTTGCGGAAGAAACGTTGGCGCGACCGCCTCGTGACACCGATAGCGTCGTTTGCCGACAGCACGAGGCCACGATGCCGCGTTGGACGTCGCGTCGGCGACTGCCGGCGCCCAGAGGAGAAACGGCGCATAAACCGCAGTCCTATGCGCGTCCGGAATTGCGGACATTGTCGCGCGTGGGACGGAGGAAATTCGCCCCCGCCGCGGCCGGTTAACAGGACACCCGTAGGAGCGTCAGCATAGCGCCGGCCGCAGGACGGGACGCGGGACCGACTGTCCCCGTCCGCGGTGGTCCGCGTGTAGCATCGGCCATGAATGCAGTTGCCTTTGGGAACTGAGCACAGATCATCGACCGTCGGCCAGTGTGCCATCTATTTGAAAAAACGTGGCTATTTCGCCGTTGTCAAGAGTCTATTGACAGCAATGTTCTTATTTTGTTCACTGTCGGGATGATTGCTACAGGAGGCGAACCATGGAACTTCGCTTGAACATTGAAGGTGCAACGCCCGAGGAACTGGCACGCGGTGTCGCAGCAGCCGAAGCAGTCTTCGCGCGGGCCGGCATTACCGCTTTGCAAGGCGCGGAAGGTTTGTTCGCGTTGGAAGGGTGGGACATCAAAGGCTTTCCGGAAGACGACCAGCCAACCGAGGACGAGGACCAGGCTGCTTCGGTCTGGATGGAAGCCGACGAGGCTGCGACAATTGCATGTTGTGCGGGCTGGCCGGAGGACAAAGTTCCGCGCCATCAGATCATGGAACTGATCGACGTTCCCCGAACGAGATTGCAAGCCGAGGGGCTTCCGGACACGTGGCCGGCGCGCAGGCAGCTCTACCCGGACGTCGTCAAACGGCTGGAGGTTACTGCAGGCCCGGACCGCCAGATCGATTTCGATATTGCCTTCGTTCTTGGTTGGGTGCCGGAGCGGCCGACACTGGATCGGGTGGAGCCGCTTTCGGAAGATGGTGACCGTATTCCCTTCTTCACCAGCGACCTTGCCCAGGTCGAAGAAATGGCTCGCAAGGCGCTCAAGGACTGGACGATTGAAATTGGCAGGGATCCCTATGATGCCCACGTTTTCGACCCTGCAGCCGCCGACGACGGTGACGAATTGCGCATGGCGGCGTGGCGCGATTTCGACGGCTCCCTGCTTATGGAGAAGCCGCCGGCAAATCCTGCAATCGCACTGACCCTGGCAATGATGCGCGGCCAGTCGATGCATTTCGAATAGTGGTGAACGGGTTACACGGCCGCCATCGTCCATGGCGACTGTCATGGATTGAACGCTCGCATCGCCACATCGGGGCCATTGACTGGGCAAGCAATACTCTTCGATTTCGATGATGGCGGTTATGGCTACCTGGCCTACGATCTAGGCGTCCACCTATGGGCGCAAGTGTCCTTCGGGCGGCGAAGGCATGCCATGTGGCATGCCTTCGACGAAGGCTATAGATCGGTGCGATCCTTATCTCCGGCAGGCGAAGCAGCGGTGCCGATCTTCGTTGCCATCCGACATATCTGGTTAATGGGAGAATACGCGACCAAGGTAGACGAGTGGGGATCGGAGAACCTGCCAAGTGCGTGGCTCAGAAACCATGTGGCGTTCCTCCTGGGTTGGGAGGGTGACAAGTTATCGCCAGCGCTTCTATGACGTGCGTGGCGAGACTGGCGACCTGTGCTTGCGGAAGCCTCCGTGTGACCTGCGCTGGCGAGCCTAGAAAAGTATCATTGTGTCACTGCCTTGCTTGTCAGAAGCGGACCGGCAGCACCTACGGTGTTGCAGCTTTTTTTTACCGGCAGGGTGTTCGAGTAGAGGGCCCGAGCAAGTGCTATTCGCGCCAGTCCGATAGCGGCTTTCCGGTAAGATTTCACTTTTGTCCTGACTGCGGCTCGACCGTTTTTTGGGAGCCTCAGCGCAAGCCGGACCTAATTGCAGTCGGCGTTGGTTCGTTTGCCGATCCAGGCTTCCCCGCGCCAACACAGGCCGTTTATGATCAGTACCGGCATCCGTGGGTCAACGGTACCAACTGAAGACCCCGTCACAAACACTCTGAGCTTCAACCGCAGCCGAGTTTTCACATAGCCTCGGCAGTAAGCGGTCGTCCGCTAAGAACCAGGCTCCGAAGCGCGCCGATCGAGAAGGGCGGCGTACTCGCGCGGCAGATAATTTCCTAGCAACGGTTCGTGATCGCAGGACCGTCTTGCAACCGCTAACCACAAAATATCGACCATTTCAAAAGTCTCATTTGAAACCTACTATAAAGTAGGTTAATACTCGAGGATGAAATCAAGCGTAAAGAAACGGCTACGCGGGCCGGAGCGGCGGACCCTTATTCTGGCTGCGGCTTTGGCTGAGTTTGCCCGATCAGGATATGAAGGCGCGTCGATGGATGCGATTGCGGTTGCATCAGGCATCTCCAAGCCGGTTCTGTACGATCACTTCCCCTCCAAGCAGCACATGTTCGGCGCGGTGCTGGAAACGGTTCGGGAACAGTTGTTGGCGCAAGGCTCCGAAGCAGCGCTTCTGCCGGAAGATGACGAACATAGGTTTCGGACAGCGATTGCGGGCTTTTTCAGCTTCGTGAAGGACAACCCTGATGCCATCAAAGTCCTGCTGCTCGTGCCCTACGGGGCACATGAATCGTTGGAAGCTTCGCGGGCCGTCCAGAAGGGAGCTTCCGCCGGGATTGCGAAATTCCTGACCCCACTGCTGCGTGGGCAAACACCGCAAGATATCGAAGTTGCAGCCGAGTTTCTGAAACGAGGGCTCCATGCCCTTGCGGAGTGGTGGCTTGGCCATCCCGAGGTTTCCATCACGCATATGATCGAGTTGGGCGTGGCGTTGTCGTGGTCAGGGATCGGCTCGTTGGAATTGAAGGAGTCGGGACAGGTCGCGTCGCGACGCAGGCCAAAATGGGCTCGGTAGACGGGCCATCGGCCGCGCCAGATTCACGGTCGGACCAGGAGGTCCGTTGAAAGGAGGGTGTCATGGGCATCACCTCGGAAGCTCAAGCGAGAACGCGCGCGTTCGCGCGGGTCCTTGGCCCATTCTTTTTCATTGTTCCCGCCACGATTGCGGTTCGCGCCCCTGAACTGAAAGAGATGCTCGCGGACTTCGCCGAACATCCGATTTGGCCGTGGATGCTTGGAGCGTTGTTACTGCTCTGGGGACTGATCATCATTGGTTTTCACCAACACTGGCGAAGCCCGTCCGCGATTGCAATTTCCCTGCTGGGCTGGTTTCTCGCGCTTCGCGGTCTCACTCTGTTGGCCATGCCACAATTGATCACCCAGGGTGCCACCGCCTCGATGGATGCGATTGCGTTGGTTCGTCTCGGTTTCGGAGCCTTTTCGCTTCTCGGACTCTGGCTCACCTATGTCGGCTGGATCGCCAAACCGAACTCGTGAGCCCAGCAAGCGATCGCCAAGCGATCGAGGGCTGGTCAAGAGCCATAGCCGCGCTTGAGCAACGTTCCGGCCAGGGCGCCGGCCGGCAGGAGGCGAAATTGCAAAAAGACGATGAGGCCGAGGATCGTCGCCTTGAGGGCGCGCGTGAGCAATTGCATCATGTCCGCTCACTGTGCCGGCAGCGGCAATCCATGTAGCCGGAGAAAGGTTAGTTTGCCGTCTTCACGTATTTTCGGGAATGCAGACCATCTCCACAACCGCGAAAGCGTCCCAGAACCTGGCTCGTATCGCCTCTCCTCTAGAAAGTCAGAAGCGCTATCACTATAAGAAGCAGTGAGCGCTAGGATATAGCGCTTATTGAATGCTTCGACCCAGGCTTCGACAAGCTCAGGCGGTTTCATGTTCGTTCCCTTCTACAGGCCAATCAGCGAGAGCCAGACGACCAGGCCCATCAGGCACCAGCCGATATGCCTGCCACGGCTGGCGACAGCGTTGCCGATGGCTGCATAGCCGTAGGCTACGACGGCCGCCGCGATGATCCAGCGCCGGGCGGTCTCGGATCCCAGGGCTGGCGCCGCGATTAGCAGCATACCGATGCAGATCCAGTCGATGGTGCTTGCCTGCCAGACTATGCGGAACAGGCGCTGGTTTCGGCGTGACTCGATGTGGACCTCCGGAAACACCCGCAATTCGGCGATTGCGCCGTGCACGATGGCGACGACGATCGCCAACGCGCCAGCGATCTGAAGTGCAAGATCTCTCATGGGTCACCTCTTTCGTTGGCGGCTCTATGCGGCATAGCCACGCTTGAGCAGCATGGTGGCGGCACGATCGAATTCTTCCGCCGAAGGCATGGCGAAATCGAGCGCGTCGGCGTAGCGCGCGATGATGTTGAAGACCGTAGCCACGGCGATCGCGTCCTGCAGAGCATATTCCGTCACCCCTGATCGAAGGGCTGCCGCTGCGTGTTCCGCCGACAACTCCATGGGCCGAAGCGTCATGATCTCGAGGAACGCCAGCGTTGCCTTGAGAGCCGGGGAAATCGGCGCGGAGCGGAAATCGGCGAGCACGGCATCGACCGATGGGCGTTTCATCGTCTTCGCCGCTACGGCGCCGTGGGCGCCAATGCAAAAGGCGCTCGCATTCCATTTCGCGACCATGGCGGCCATCAGCTCGCGCTCTGCGACGCTCCATGGGCTCGGACCGCGCATGGCCGCGTGCGTCCATGAGCCCATTGGCGTGCTGAAGAACTCCTTGTGGTAGAACGCCACGCGAGCGGCATCCGGCAACCGCATCCCTGAAACCATCGAAATGAAGCCGATAAGCAGGCGGTTGGTGATGGTGTCACCCCGATCGATTTCAGGTAGACGCATGACCGGCCTCCTCCAGAGCTTTGATCGCGCGCTCCCAGCGCAGTAGGGCTGCTCCGGTCGCAGCGGCCGCGATCAGCTCGAAGGCGGCCTTCTCGCTTCGGACGGCCGCCAGGACATTCGCCACCTGTGCGTCCGTCGTGCCGGATGCCGCCTCGCCGATCTGACGGGCGAGATTGTCGTATGGCGCTTCTATCGGTGGGCCGCCTGCCGCTCTTGCTGCGACACGCTGGCGCAATGCCGGATCCGTCTCGCCCGGGCCCTGGAGGACCCGCCGTTTCAGTGTTTCAGCAAATGCAGGATGATCGGATCGATCGGATTTCACCGCTAAATGCTCCCATGCATGGGCATTTTCATAAAGATGCGTGAGGCGCGATTGGTCGCGTGGACTTGACTTCGTTGGCACCAGTATTAACCTACTATGAAGTAGGTTATCAAGCCGTGGAGGTGAACCATGCGCATTTTTGTTGCAGGCGCGACGGGCGCCGTTGGACGCCATTTGGTTCCACGTTTGGTCAGCGGCGGGCACAACGTGGTCGGACTGACGCGAACGCCAGCCAAGACCGGTCTCTTGCGAGACCTCGGTGCCGAACCAGTCGTTGCCGATGCGCTCAATCAGAAGGCCATTCACGCTGCGGTCGTCGCCGCACGCCCGGATGTGATCGTGCATCAACTGACGGATTTGAAAGGCGCGTCGGACCTGCGCCAATTCGACCGCGCTTTCGCAAACAGCAACCAACTGCGGACCACCGGAACCGACCATCTGCTCGCGGCCGCGCGCGACTGCGGCGTGAAGCGGATGGTCGCGCAAAGCTTCTGCGGGTGGCCTTATGCTCGGGTCGGCGGATATGTGAAAACCGAGGACGATCCGCTCGACGACAATCCGCCGCAAGAGCATCGTGGCACGCTCGACGCCATCCGCAATCTTGAGCACGCCGTGACGACTACGCCGGGGATCACTGGCGTCGCGTTACGTTATGGCGGGTTTTATGGCCCCGACACCGGCGTCTTCGATCCGCCCATGATCGAACAGATCCGCAAGCGCCGCACGCCGCTGATTGGTGGCGGCACGGCTTGGTGGTCCTTCCTGCATATCGCAGATGCCGCGGAAGCGACGGCGGTCGCGGTCGAGCGTGGCGACGGCATCTACAATATCGTCGACGACGATCCTGCGCCGGTGCATGACTGGCTCCCCGAACTCGCCACGATGCTCGGCGCAAAGCCGCCGTTCCGTGTGCCGGCTTGGCTTGGCCGACTGGCGGCGGGAGAGCACGTCGTCGTCATGATGACGGAATCGCGGGCGGGATCGAACGCCAAGGCCAAGCGCGAACTCGGATGGTCGCCGCGCCATCCCTCGTGGCGCCAGGGATTTGCCGAGATCATTCAAAATGAAGCGCGGACGGCCGCATAGATCGAAACGCGCTTCATCAGGGTGCTTCAACTAGCGGCGGCTCATCGCAAGGCTGCTCCCGGCGATGAAAGGATCAGACAAAAAATTGAGGCGGTCGATCCTAACCTGGTGGAATGGATCGTGCGAAGTAGCCAGAATGCTAGATTAGGCCCATACTCAGCCCATGAAGCCGCCAGTTCCAGATGATCTCGCCAACGACAACGGCAAGCCACAAGATCACCTAGCAGCCGTCACGGCGGCCTTACACAAGGCAATTGAGGGGCTGGACGCACCGGCTGCGTTGCTGGTGGATGCTTTGGCCGCCAAGCCGCCTCTAGGCGCTACCCAGCCGTAGCTGCATCCCTAAGTCTGAATTCAAAATAGCGAGGGCGAAGCTGGGTTGGCAGCATCACGACAAGATCGGTGACCCGTATCCATTTGGCGCAAGAGCCTCGCAGGGTAACCCTATGTCCCCGGGCTTTCTCCGCCGCCTCGAACGGGGTTCGCCCTTGGGCGTCGCACGTCGAAAGAATGGACGCCCCGTCCATTTCTTCCACGCGGTAATTCTTCATGGAGTGCCTCGCCAGCCATCCCGCGACAATGAAGCTATCGGAATATTAGATGCATCTCAAGTTTGGCTCGGCTGGCGCTATCCAGCCGTAGAGGAATGGCCGGTGCAGTGGGGAGCCCCCCGCCTAGGGGCAGCGGACCACACCGGCCGCTTTAGCGGGAAAAGCCCCCGCGCTGCCTAAGCTACGGTTGCGTGAGCAGTCGCGCAATTGTCAGTCCGATCCAGCCGTAGGGATTCGCGTGCCGCTTTCGGATATTAACTATAATACGGCAGGACTAAAGTCTTGTGCGTTGCTTTCGAAGGTCTGACGTAACCGCTTTGGTTCCGTTCTTGTCCCTTGGACGTTCCGTTATATTAGTCAAATCCAATATGCAGCCGGTTTGGTACCGTTCACACCTTTCGGACAACGCCGCGAAGTAGATTGATCTTCCTCAGTCGCGATGTTAGCAATAGCTAATGAACAGTCCCAGGTACCTTGTCTATTCGCCCCCGGTGGCGGGGCTTCCCTTCCTGGCCGTCGCCATTGTCGATGGCAGCACGATGATGGTCCCATTCGAAACACGAGCGAAAGCAGTGGAATGTAACCGAGCTTCTTCTGGGCGTCTCGATCTCATCGAGCGTGCAGACTTGGGAACCCGGCAATAATATAAACCCCGCCGCCCCATTCACGGCAGCGACGGGGCGCCCCTAGGGATTAGCGGGACTTGCTGAGGCGTTGGAACCCCTGCCGCCAATGAACCGAGCCAAAATGTCTTAAGGTTCGTCCCTCGCGCTAGGCGCAGGCCATCCGTGGGAACAGGCCGGCACGGGTAGCCCCTTTGGGTCTAGGCCCTCGTACCGGCGGCCGTGCGGGTGGGCATGTTGGGATGTGATGTGTGGCCCCGCGCTCTGCACTTTATGCTAAATAAGTGCTCTCGCAATTGAGCCAAAAGGCTTACCGGCCTGTTGGAGGCCGCGACCACGTGGTGTGCTACTAGATGAGATCGACTTCCTTCCCGGTAACGTCGCGAAGGGCTTTCAACCGCAACCTCATGCAGGGCAAGGATCTGTCGGTAGTGCTCGCTATGGGCGATATAAACGGCTTCACAGCCCTAGCGCTTCCGCGCCCATCACCCAATCGTGAAGAAGTCGCTTATCTAAGCAGCATCTAATTTCTTGTTTGGAGATCATAGTGAGTGTGCAGCCACAACACAGGCTGCCAACAACCAGGGAAGAGACAATTTCCATGAACATCAGAACCGTCTGCTTAGGAGCACTTGCAGCATCTATCTTGGCTGGTGCAGCGATAGCCGGGGCTCTCGATGAGCCGAAGATGATGGCGCCGTTCTTCACGGACGCGAGCATGAAGACGATGAAGTCTGACGCCGACATGAAGAAGGTCTGGGCGGGCATGGCCAAAGGCGACCAAGCCATGATGATGAAGGAATGCAACGACGCGGCGATGAGCAAGCCTCACGCCCAGTTCTGCGAAAAATTGAAGGCCCTCGGCGGCTCGAAATAGTCGCAACTTTTAGTCTGATGGCGGGGCGTTCCCCGCCATCAGCGGCAGCTCGGCATATCGCATTGCAGTTCTCAGGCCTCCGCGCCATGGCTGAGGCGGGACCAGCGGCCGCGCACTTTCCTGCGCTCCTGCCCGGAATCACTCTCAGTGCAGCCCGCTTCCCTTCCTCACGCGCCGGCCGGTAAACTTCCATGGCAGGGATCGTCGACCAGACGAAGTCGCGTCCGCGAATGAGTCAACCGCTTCTCTTACTACGACGCATTGCCTCGAAGATCACTTCGAAGACGCTAGCGACCTCGCCATTGATTTCATCGGCGCGGATACCGGCCTTCTCAGCCGCCGTCATCAACTGGTCCGCCAAGTCGCTGGCGGCGATTGGATCTCCCCGCGCCACAATCGGCAGTTGCTCGGCCTCCAAGTGTGGAGAAACTTCAGGCCACGAGCGCTCATTGCGGCAAGCCCGAGTCGTGATGCACGATGGCATCGAGGACAGCCTCATACACACTACCTGTGTCTTCCGCGATCTCGGCACTGTTGATGCCTATCGCCTTCGCGTCCGCGAACAGCTTCTGCGTCAAACTCGGCAACCGAGATGATGTCCGCACTCAACGTTTCGGGAACGTTGGCTACTATCCATTTGTACAAAAAATCAGTCCCGCGTGTGCTCATCCAAACCAACCGAACGTGATGCTAACCATCACCGTCGCAACGAGGATCGAGAGTGGCACAGCGAGGAACAGTCCTGCTTCCAGAAGTCGAGTCTCTTTGTCATTGAACATTAGTCGGCCCTTATGGAGTCTGATTGGTGAGCTAGGAAACTCGGAACGGCTGTTTCGGTTCCAGAAAACCCGCCGCTCAATCACGGCAGTGCCGGAGACTTTGTGCGGTTTGCCGATTCAAAACCGTAAGTTGGCAAACTCGCCGGGCGAAGACCCCAACGCCCTCGAAGCCCGGCGAGCCTACTTCCTGATCAGGAACGCGATCAGGACCGGGTTCACCCAGTAGTCAGTCCGGTGCAAGAGCAATGCCAGCAATCCTGTGCTGAAATGGGACGGGCGGCGAGCGTGAATCCTTGCAGGCAAGTATCGGCATGCTGGCGCGTCGCATCTTCACTCTTCTTCGCGAAAATCCTGTAGCGAAGCATGACGCAGATCCTCCTCGCCTCGGTGCTTCACGCGGCCGATGATGCCTGGCTTCACCCACTGCGTCGCCGGCCGCTTCATGCCCTTTGGCGGTGGCCCGGCGTGCTCCTGGACACGCTTCCAAAGCCGGTCCCGGATCGCCCCGCGTGAATTGATGAAAGCCGACCCGACATAGCGACCCGTTGCACGATCCGCCATCAGGGCGAAGGCCGGCTTGCCCGCCTCACGCTCGACACCAAGCAGCTCGAATTCATCGATCGAGTAGCATTTTGCCTTCAGCCAGTTGGTAGACGGGCCGCTCCGGTATTTGCTGTCGCCCCGTTTCGAGACCATGCCCTCAAGCCCAGCCTGGTCGAGTAGGTGATAGATAGCCTTCGCTTCGCCCGGCAGAGGCTCGCTGAACTGGATGCGACCGCCGGGCTCGATTATGCTGGCCAGGATCTCGCGCCGCTCTTCCAGCGCCATGTCGCGCAGATCGTGTCCGTTGAGATGGAGAAGATCGAAGGCGACGAAATAGAGGTCATGCTGCCGGCGGGTGATCGCCTTTCGCAGCTCGCCGAAATCGGACAGGCCGGCTTCGTTCAGGACGATGATCTCGCCGTCGACGATCGCGCTCTCGCCCCCGAGGCTCGCTGCCTCTTTCACCAGGTCGCGATATTTCGACGTCCAGTCGAGGCCGCGGCGCGTGAAGATGCGCGTGCCGTCCTCATCGATGATGAGTTGCGACCGATATCCGTCGAACTTCACTTCATGAATCCAGTCGTCGCCCTCGGGAGGCTTCTCCACCAGGGTCGGCATTAGTGGCTCGATGAACTTCAAACGCATGCACACACTCGCAAAACCGCGATTCAATCAGCATGTGCTAAAATAGTTCCGGAACATTTTAGACGAATTGGAAGTTCGATCGGTCATGACAAAGCTATCGGATCTCGGACCCCATGGCAGGCGCCATGGCTGGAAATGGACGCGTAGAGGCACCCCGTGTGGACGCTGGGGCCGCCCTTCGCGGTGTCGCCCCCACTTCGATGCGCGCGATAGGTCAACCCAGGATCTAAAGGCCAGTTGGGATCCACGGATTGGTGTCGTATCCGAGGCGCGGCTTTTCCGGCGTTGCGCCATCCGGCAATTTGGCGGTTCCGGTCAAGCTGCAGTCCAGCTCTGGCACCGGCTTCTTGGCCGAATGCTTGGTAGAGCAAAGGGCCGCGGCATTACTGACCACCACCTTCTTCTCCTTGGCAACAGCGACGCCAGTCGCAGCGATCACGATTGCCGTGCAAAATATAGCCACTCTCATCGTATTTCCCCACGGTTGCGCATCCCCAAGATGCAGGGGGATGACGTTACGTCACTTTTATATTAGCGCAAGCGAATATTCAGCTCCTGAGCCCGTTGCCGCCTATAAATCCGTGGTCGGCGACGGCGCCAGGGTTTCGCTGACTTGGCCTGTGCGCGCTTTTCTGGACTCTAGGCGGAAACAGCCGCATTCTTCGCTCGGGGAGCGAGGGGCGTGGACAAATACCGATACGACAACCAGTCTGATCAATGGCGCAAGCGGCGAGGCGCGCAGCGGCGACGTGCGCGTCTGCTGGCGGGCATTCCGAAGCGGCTTGTCTTCGTGACAGTGGCGGCGACGGCCGCCTATGTGACGCAGTTCGTCGTGCAGCACAGTGAAAGCGCACCTGACCTGAACGTGTCGCACTGGATTGGACGATCGCCGGAAGCTATTGCCGGCGTGGCCTCCGTCATCGACGGCGACACGATCGAGATCCACGGACAGCGCATCCGCTTCAGTGGCATCGATGCTCCAGAGACAGCGCAGCAGTGCGACGACGCCAAGGGCTTTCGATATCAGTGCGGGGCAAAGGCCGCGGCGGCACTCGACGGGTTCCTGGCCGCCTCGAGGCCGGTCACATGCGACTTCGTCGACTGGGATCGCTACGGCCGCTTTGTCGGCGACTGCCGGCGCGCCGACGGCACCAGCGTTGCTGCGTGGATGGTCGAGCACGGCCAGGCGCTCGATTGGCCGCGCTACAGCCACGGCGCGTACGCAGAGCAGCACGCAAAGGCCGAGGCGGCAAAGGTCGGTCTGTGGGCCGGGACGTTTCAGGCACCCTGGGAATGGCGCGCGGGGCATGCGGACGGCGCGAAGCCGGCTGCCAGCAAACCGTTAGGGATCATCAGCCGGCGGCTCTTCACGCAGAGCGGCTATTCGTGCGAGCCCCGGCGAACGTGCAAACAGATCGGCTCGTGCGAGGAAGCCAACTGGTATCTGCAGAACTGTTCTTGGGGCGGCAAGCTCGACCGCGACAAAGACGGTATTCCGTGCGAGAGCCTATGCTGAAATATGTCCTGGTGCTTTGTTTAGCCTCGACGCAATGCCTCGCCGGCACGCCTAAAGGCGAGTGCCCGAACCTTTGGAAGATGTACGGATTGTTCATGCGGGCTTCCCTGATCTGCAACTTTCCGGAGTCGAATGCGATCAGGAAGACCCTCAGTCTGCTGAAAAAGGACTGCCCCACATCGACGGAAGTCCTAGCCCGTAGGTACATGACTGACGGATTTCGCCAGTTCGACAAGGACTCGGCGAGCAAAGGCCATCCGAAGGCGTGCGGAGAGATGTTCACCTTCATGGACTCGGTAGGTGGGCAATAGCAGCGGCAGGGACGCGCCAAAATGAATTACTATATCTATGAGAACTGGGCCAACGATCGTGGCCGGATCCATCGAGCCGATTGTGGATTTTGCAACGGCGGTGAAGGCACACAAGCTGGAACGGGAGATAGGAACGGCCGCTGGCACGGCCCGTTTGACCGAGAATCTGCATCCGCAAGAGCTGCCCAACTCGGTCGCGCCGACATGCGAGCCTGCTCAATATGTGATCCCTAGGCTGTCACTCGGGCGGGCACAAACCCTAGTTCCATAGCGGCAAATCGGTCCAGTTCGCGGGGAAGCCCGCGTGACCGATCTTGATATTTGGCGCCACAGGGAATGTCGCCATATGTACTCTCAGGCGATCCGCCCAGTTGGTTCGCGGGTTAATACCTTTGAGTAACACCCTCATTATTGCCAATGCCGCATAAAGCCTGCGATTAGCTCCAGCCATCTGCAGCAAATGGTCCAGCTCAGGGATTTCTCCCTGGCTAGGCAGCGCTGGTTGGTCGACGAGGGGCTTGTTCCAAAGTCGGGAATGATGGGCGCACACGTTTCGTATCACGCTGAGTGACCGTGTCCACGATTTGATGAGATGCGGGCGCAGCCCGCCATAGCTTGCCGAAACCATCTGAATGTCTGAATACCGCATCCCTGATAGAAAGTAAGATAGTGGTCCGAAGTCCAGCAACTCGACGGCGATCCAAACGGGCATATTTTCGCCGGGGTATTTGGCTCTGAAATGATCGGCAAATTCCTCTTTTGAGCTTGCCGACCGGTCATCCAGTTTTTTCAACCATCCCGCATGCATGGAGTCAGCGAAAGCCGGATTTTTGGCGGTCGTGAATCTCTTATCAAGCAAGGCTGGGTTTCGGTGAGCGCGAGGGTCATGCCTGCCGATCGATAATGCCACTTCAGTCCGAACCGATATTTCAATGCGTTCGATTGCATCGAGAACCAAGAGGCGGAGCCCTTTGTCAAAGGCGTATAAGTCGGTTGCGTGTTTGAATTGAGTGCCGGGCTTAAACTCGTTTCCGAGTGCGAAGGAACCGTCTTGCTGCTGGACCACTTTCCGAAACGGATACCAATAGGCGCTGAGGCGGTAGTACCCGATCCGCTGTAAATACTCGTCAGCTTTTGGCGCGTCGGCAATTTCCATGCCCCTCGATTCCAGTAGCGCGCGCTGCTGCGGAATCGTCAAATAAGGCTTGTTGTATGGCATGAAAATAAAAAGGCCGACGCTTGCATTGCAGGGGCGCCGGCCGTGTCGACCCGTTACATGGGTGATTTGACCGGTAATGTCAAGTCACGCGACGCCCCTCCTGTGTCGCGTACCACGACGCAAACTTAGCTGCTTACCAATCAAATGCCAATGGTGTGAACCTTTCCGTGCCCGGTCGCCGAAACGGTCGGCCGCCGCGTTTCAGACGCTTATGTGAGACGCGTATGTGGGACGCCCGATCCTCTTGGCGACAAAGTACCCTAAGCCAATGAAATTGTTGGCGCATCCGACGGTTCGAACCTGTGACCTCTGCCTTCGGAGGGCAGCAGTCAACCTCTGCCCTCAGAATTGGAGAGCTTCTACTAAGCGGCGTGCCTCCGATAGCAAAAGAATGCCCCTTCAATAGTGGGTCTAGCGATGTAGCGGTCTCCCGCTACCAACCCCCGATGGGCAGAGCCTTTCCCATTCGCGCGCCGCAGCCGCCGTTTACACCCCGAGCCGAACGCAGGTCTTCACTGCACCAGGAAAGGCCGCCTACGTATAGGGCATGCTTCATTCATGGCCTTGCAAAAAGGCGAAGCAGTGAGGCGATATTCGCCCGCGCTTCAGCCAATCACCGTGCAGCGGATCGAGCGAGCGCTCGACCGCGTGGCCGAGATCATCGTGGCGCGCGGCAACCAAGGCGAAACGTGGCTACCACTATACGACCATCTTGAGCGCGCTCTGAACGACTACCAAGCGAAGGAGGGGCGCCTCGCTGGAGTCCATCAGCGCGTTACACGATTGAGGGATCAAAGGGCAACACGATCTTCATAAGTTCTTCCTGCCACATCTTCATGTCGCCGCCCTCGCCGTATTTCGGACGGTCGATGGTGTGGCCCATTAGCATCCGCCTTAGCTCCTCATCCAGTCTACCGTTCTTCATGCGGTCTTCGAAAGAATGGCGCAGCGAATAAACGGTGTGCTTGTCGGTCGGGAACAATTTGTGGTTCTCGAAGTGCTTGTTAAGCAGGGCGGATAGCGACGCCTCGCGATCCTTGTACCTCGGAAAGCCATTAGGGTGCCGCTTGAACACCTCAAGCGCCACGCCAACGAGCGGTATCTTACGCACGGATGAGGCTGTCTTGATTTCGCGTGGGTCCTCAGGATCCTCGCGCGGCTGCACCGAGATGTGAGGCACCTCGTGGTCGAGGTGTATGACGCCGTCGTGCAAGTTCGCAAGCTCACTCGGGCGAGCCCCCGTTTCCGCGAAGGCTAGCACAATGCCTCGCGCATCATCGTTGAGTGCCGCAAGCGCGCCGGGCGCGAAGATCCTGTCGCGAATCCAGTCGGTCGGGAATGGTGGGCGACGGCGTTTCGACTTGTCGCTGAATGAGAGATCGGCGAACGGATTCTTCTGTTCGGGTGAACCGAGATGACGATAGTAGTCGCCGTAGAGGGTTCGCAGGTTGCCCATATTTCGGTTGCCGGTCGATGCCGAACGGTCTGGCCTCCCCTTCTCGGGCGCGATTCGATCCAACCAATATTTATGCACCGCACGCGCGTCGTCGCGCGTGATCTCCCCCATTGGCTTGTCGCCGACAAGTGTGATGAAGACATCGACGCTCATTTGGCGTTTTGCCTTCCATCGTTTCTTCTGATCAGCACTTTTGGTGCGGAGTTCGTCGCGGACGATCTCGTCGAAATAGAGCTTCAGCGCTTCCGAAATTTTGTCGTCAGGACGGGAGACAGTGCCAGTGACAGCGTCAACCACGGGAGAGCTGGCAGGCTCTCCGATCGTGGCCTCGGCCCGCTGTAGGATGGTATCCAGCGGCTCGGCAACGAGGATGTCGGCGAGCGGCCGATAGACGAACCCTAACGCCTCGGCGCGCTTGATAGCGCGCTGGTAACGAATGCGCGCAGCTTCTGGGTTTTCGCCAAGCATGAGAGAGGACCATAACGCGTTATCGGCAGCCTCATGGAGGTCACGGGCGGTGCGCGCCTTTAACCGGTCGGTCGTGTCCAAGGAGCGCCGCACATGCTCGCCACGCGCATCAACGTCCCTGAGCTCCTTTGGGACGCGTCGATAATAATGAAAGTGACTGCCTCTCAACCGCAGGAAGCGGTCCGGTTCTTGCTCTTCGCGGCGTCTTCCCATGGTCCAGCGCAGCCATTTGTAGCACAATAGGTAGCACAATAGGTAGCACAAATGACCAGATCGGTGCAAGCACACGGGCACAATTCATAAGATTATCTAGCAAAATCAATGACTTAACGGAGAAGCCGGTGGTACCGTTGGCTGGGATCGAACCAGCGACCTCCGGATCCACAATCCGGCGCTCTAACCATCTGAGCTACAACGGCACGTTTGCCTGAGCGGGATCGAAACAGAAACTCATCCCGACCGCTCTGTCGTTCGGCGATGCGTCCTTACGGGCTTATGGATTCTAATTCAAGGCTTTTGGAAAGCAAAGGTCACTTCCCCACATCGGCGCGGCATTTGCCTGGCAAAAAGAGGGCACAAGGCAAGAGCAGGGCGCCAGACAAAGAAAAAGGCCGGCGGGAGGAGGTGCCGGCCTTTTCCTGTTACGAGCCAGCGGGAGGAGGTGCTGGCTGGTCACCCCGGAGAGCAGAGGGAGGAGGTTCCACCCGCCGGGTATTCCTTGATGGCTACCATCATACGCCTGATCGTTTTTAAGAAAATGCGACCTTTTGTTGCATCCTCAGATCATGCGTAAATGTTAGGCAACCTTGATTTCCTTCATCGCCTTCTCGAAGGCGGTCTTGATCGGCTTGGAGACGTCCTCGGCTGCCTTAGAGGCGACGGCCTGGAAGTCCTTGGCCTGCTCGACGGTCGTTTCAACGCGCTTGCGCAGGAAGGCGGTCTGCAGTTCAACAACTTCCGACAGCGACTTGGCGCCGATCAGGGCTTCGAGATGGGAGAAGCCGGCCTCGGCATTGGCGCGCAAAGCGGAAATGGTCTTGAGCGACAGGTCGCTGGAAACGGTCTTGGCGGTCTCGAAGGTCGACTCCAGAGCCTTCTGGGTCTCCTCGGCGCCGGTCTTCAGCTTGGCATAGGCTTCCTTCGACTGCTCAACGCCCTTTTCGGCGAAAGCGCGCATCTGGTCGGTGGCCTTGGAAGCATCGAAGCTCGGGAATTCAACGTTTTCGATCGTCTCGGCAGTCTTGGTCCTGGACATTTTCCATCCTTTTCAGCAGCAGCGGCTTTGACAGAAAGCCGTCTCGTTCATGTATGATGGCAATATAAAGGCAAATTTTGTGCATTGCAATATCTTTGTTGCACTGCACCATAAATTTCTTTTGGGCCGTTAACCAAGAGCCCAGATTCCAGCCTTTGCACGTTCTGGCTTGTGGACCTTCGCGCCTCCGGCTTTTATTAACAAAGCGTTAACTGCAAATTCGCCGCTCCGTGAGGGTTCGCCAAGCGCATGCCGTCCGAATATTCCTTCCTCGACGTCGCCGTACTCGACGCGGTCCGCCAGCGCTTTGCCGCCGGCGACGCGATCGCGATCCTGTCGGCGGATCTGGAGCAGGTGATCTGGGCCAATGGACCGGGCGCCGCGATGTTCGGCTATCCCGACATCGAGGCGATCATCGGCGCCTCGGCGCAACTGCCCTTGATCGCCAGGCGCCAGATCATGGCGACCAGCGGATTTCCCGAGATTGGCAGTGACCGCGCCATCATGGTGCGGCTGGCGACCGGCCTGACCAGCCGCGCCGTCAGCTTCCTGGCCAGTGCAGTGACCATGCCGGACGCCGAAAAGGCGATCATGCTCGCTGTGCCGGCGGCGCAGACAGGTTCGCGCGGTGCCGGCGAAATCGCCGCTCGCGCCATCAGCGGCTTCACCGAGGATGGCCACTTCATCGCCTTTGTCGACGCCGGCGGCCATGTCGAAGCGGCCTCGGAAGGATTTTCGGCACTGGGCATCTTGCCGGAGACGCTGGCTGCGCTCGTCGCCGATGTCGCGGCCGAGAGCGACCGCATCGTCAAGCGCCTCGTCCCCGGCCGCACGGTCTCCTATCCGGCAGGGCTGGCAAGATTGACCGAGGAACGGCATCTGCTGGTGGTGATCGACGAGGACCAGCTCGACGACAAAGCCGCTGCCGACGACAGCGTCGTGGAAGCACTGCAGCCAGCCCCAACCGAGACTGCAGCTCCGGAAAGCACGATCGCCCAGCCGGAACCGGATCAGGACAACAGACCGACAGTCGACAGCGAACACCCGGCTGCCGCGGTGGACGAACCGAGCGTTGCGGAAGCCGCCGAGACCAAATCGGTGCCTGCCGAGCCTGAGAATATCCATACAGCCGAGCAACCCGCGGAGACGGCGGACAACGACCCGGGGAGTGCCGACGGCACGCCGGCACAACATGATCACTGGTACTTCAATGCCGGTGAGGATGATGCACAACGAACCGACCGCCCAGCCGCAACCGAGCCCGTTGAGCCTCCCGGCACCCTTCCGGAGGTTGCAGCGGAAAATCCGACGCAGGACGATACGAAGGCCGCCGCGCCTCTCGAACGCCCGGTTGCGCGGTCGATCGACCGCACGGCGGCCCCGGTACGCTTCGTCTGGCGCACCGATGCCGAGGGTAAGTTCAGTGCGCTGTCGCCGGAATTCACCGACATCGTCGGCAAGCCGGCGGCCGACGTGATCGGCCGGCGCTTCAGGGATGTCGCGGCCACCTTCGGCCTCGATCCCTCCGGCGAGATATCAGGCCTCCTGGAACGGCGCGATACCTGGTCCGGGCGCTCCGTGCTGTGGCCGGTCGTCGGCACCGATCTTAAGATACCCGTCGACCTCGCGGCGCTGCCTGTCTATGGCCGCAGCCGCGCCTTCGAGGGTTTCCGTGGCTTCGGCGTCGCGCGCGCCAGCGATGCAGTCGTCGATCCGGAAGCGATCGGCATGGCGCTGGTCCCCAATGGCGAGGCGCCGGCGACGCCGGAACCGCAAGCCGTCGAACCCGCGCTCGAACAGCCTAAGGCTGAAGAGCCGAAGGCCGAGGACGCTCAGGCATCGGACCCGTTCAAGGGCGAAGTGCCGGCGCTGACCATCGTGCCTAAACAGGAACGACGCTTTGCCGATAAGGTGATCCGGCTCGCCGAACATCGCCAGCCGGCCAACGACAAGGGTCTGTCGACCCTGGAACGCAGCGCGTTCCGCGAGATCGGCGAGCGACTGAAGAAGGACAGCGCCCCGGTCGAGCCGGCAGAGACCGAGAAGCACGGCCTCGAAAGCTTCGGGGAAGCGATGATCGAGACGTCTGCTGAATCTTTGGCGAAAATTGCGGATGTGCCGACCGCTAAGGCCGAAGTTCCAGTCGAGGCGGCCGGCGGCCCGACGCATGCCAGCGAAATCCCTGCGGCAGAGCCAGAGAACGAACCGGTCGAGCCGTCTGATGTCGATGCCGAAGACGAGCGGGATCTGGCGCGGCTTGACGGCGGCCATCTGGACGAAGCGGCTCGTGAGGAACCTTCCGAGCCGAATGTGACGGGCTCGTTGCTCGACTATGCTGGCCATGATGACGACGGCGGTCCTGTCGCGGACAACAGTGACGAGGCCCCTGTTTCCGAACCGGTGGCGGCGAAACCAGAAATCACCAAGCCCGTCGCGGCTGGCGAAGAGCCGGCTGGCGCTGATGCGACACATGACGCCGTCGATGACGACAGCATGACGTCAGCTGATTTTCGCGATGCCGAGGATAGCGAGGATTGGGCGCAGCCCGACGAGGAAGGCGCGGTGCCTGACAAGGAGGCGACTGCATCCGCCGAGGAAACTACCAGCGCAAGCGACGCCGTCGCGGCACGCGTCGAGCGCCCTCGCCTGCAGGTGCCGCCGCTCAAGACCGAAGGCTTCGTGCCGTCGGCGTTTTCCGTCGGAGATGAGCACAAGGCTCCAGACACCTCGCTGCTCGGCAAGCTGCCGGTGCCGCTGCTCATCCATTCCGGCGACCAGTTGCACTATGCGAACGAGGAATTCCTCAATCTGACCGGCTATGAGGCGCTCGATGACCTGGCGGATGCCGGCGGCCTCGGCGCGCTGTTTGCCGACCCCTACGCCGACGACGGCGCTACCGACGGCACCGATCGTGCGCTGCGGTTGAAGACGCGTGACGGACAGGAATTCCCGATCGAGGCCATCTTGCGCTCTGTTCCCTGGCGCGACGGCAAGGCGCTGATGCTGGTCGTGCGCCGCTCCGGCGAGGATGACGCACCGGCGGCCCTGCATGCGGTTGGCGACGAGCAGACGCAACCCGACATTCCCGAGCTCAAGGCGCGCATCGCCGAGATGCGCACCATCATCGACACCGCCACCGACGGCGTCGTGCTGATCGGCCGTGACGGCACCATCCGCTCGATCAGCCGTCCGGCCGAAGCGCTGTTCGGTTTCGACAGCGACGACGTCACCGGCAAGCCATTCGCCTCGCTGTTTGCGATCGAAAGCCAGCGCGCGGCGCGCGACTACCTCAACGGACTGTCCGAGCCTGGCGTGGCGAGCGTCATGAATGACGGCCGCGAGGTGATCGGGCGCGAGGCGCAGGGGCGCTTCATCCCGCTGTTCATGACCATTGGCCGGCTGCCCAACGATAGCGGCTTCTGCGCTGTCGTGCGCGACATCACGCAGTGGAAGCGGGCCGAAGAGGATTTGACGCAAGCGCGTGCGGTGGCCGAGCGCGCGTCTTCACAGAAGACCGACTTCCTCGCCCGCATCAGCCACGAGATCCGCACCCCGCTCAACGCCATCATCGGCTTTTCCGAACTGATGGTCGACGAGAAGTTCGGACCTGTCGCCAATGACCGTTACCGCGACTATCTGCGCGACATCAACCGCTCGGGCAATCATGTGCTCGACCTGGTCAACGACCTGCTCGACATCTCGAAGATCGAAGCCGGCCAGCAGGAGATGGCCTACGAGGCGGTGTCGCTCAACGACACACTGGCCGAGACGGTGGCGATGATGCAGCCGCAGGCCAACCGCGAACGCGTCATCATCCGCTCCAGCTTCGCTTCGCGGCTGCCGGAAGTGGTGGCCGACCTGCGCAGCGTGCGCCAGATCGCGCTCAACATCCTGTCGAATGCCATCCGTTACACCCAGGCCGGTGGCCAGGTGATCGTCTCGACCGCCTATGAGACATCGGGCGACGTCGTCATGCGGGTACGCGACACCGGCATCGGGATGAGCCAGGCCGAGATCGAGCAAGCGCTGAAACCGTTCAAGCAGATCAACGCGCTGAAGCGTGGGCGCGGCGACGGCACGGGCCTTGGATTGCCGCTGACAAAGGCGATGGTGGAAGCCAACCGCGCCCGATTCACCATCAACTCGACACCGGGAGAAGGCACCCTGGTCGAGGTCGCCTTCCCGTCGACCCGCGTGCTCGCGGAATAGGCCAGCCCCGGTACCGATAAAAGAAAAGGCGCCCAAAGGACGCCTTAAGAGATGGGATTGCTGTCACAACGGGGGCTTGAGCGAATTCGGATCCTCCGGGGGCTGAGGAACGGGATTTCTCCCTCAAGTTGTATGCGACTATCGACGCCGGACGTTAACAACTCCTTACCGGCGCGGCGGAAAATTTACGAATGTGTACCACTCGTGAAATCTAGGTAAATTCTACCGACATATTTGGTTAACCATGCCGGATAGTCTTTTCCATGCATGTCGGTGTCTCAAAACCGGGGTCACTTTCGAGCGACATGCATTAGCAGCTACTCGGCCAATTGCGGCAGGTTCTTGAACAGCTCCAGCGCCTCTGGATTGGCGAGCGCCTCCTTGTTCTTGATGGCGCGGCCGTGCACGACGTCGCGCACCGCAAGTTCGGTGATCTTGCCCGACTTGGTGCGCGGGATGTCGGTGACGGCGACGATCCTGGCCGGCACGTGACGCGGGCTCGCCCCGATGCGGATTTTCGCGCGGATGCGTTTTTCCAGATCCGCATCCAACTGTACGCCGGCAGCCAGCCGCACGAACAGCACGACACGCACGTCATTGTCGAAATCCTGGCCGATGCACAGAGCTTCTAGAATCTCCGGCATCTGTTCGACCTGGTTGTAGATCTCCGCCGTGCCGATGCGCACGCCGCCCGGATTGAGCGTCGCGTCGGAGCGGCCATGGATGATCAGGCCACCATGGATGGTCCATTCGGCGAAGTCGCCATGACACCAGACATTGTCGAAGCGCTCGAAATAGGCCGCGCTGTATTTCTTGTTGCCGGGATCGTTCCAGAAGCCGATCGGCATCGCCGGAAACGCCTTTGCACAGACCAGCTCGCCCTTCTCTTGCCTGACCGGCTTGCCGTCATCGTCCCAGACATCGACGGCAAGACCGAGGCCTGGTCCCTGGATCTCGCCGGTCCACACCGGCTCGATCGGCACGCCGAGCACGAAGCAGGAGACGATGTCGGTGCCGCCGGAGACCGAGGCCAGGTGCACATCCCGCTTGATACCGTCATAGACGAAGCGGAAATCCTCGGGCGACAATGGCGAGCCGGTGGAGGAAATCGCCCGCACATCAGACAGATCATGCGTGCGGATCGGCTTGAGACCGGCCTTGCGCACGGAATCGATGAACTTGGCCGAGGTGCCGAAGAAGGTCATCTTCTCGGCATCGGCGAAGTCGAACAGCACATTGCCGTCGGGGTAGAAGGGCGAGCCGTCATAGAGCAGCAGCGTGGCACCCGAAGCGAGCCCCGACACCAGCCAGTTCCACATCATCCAGCCACAGGTGGTGAAGTAGAAGAAGCGGTCGCCGTCGGTGAGACCGGCATGCAGCCGATGTTCCTTGACATGCTGGATCAGCGTGCCGCCGGCCGAATGGACGATGCATTTGGGAATGCCGGTCGTTCCCGACGAAAACAGGATGTAGAGCGGATGCGAAAACGGCAGCGGCTCGAAGGTAACGGGCTTGCCGGCGAAGGGCGACAGCGCTTCTTCCAGCGCCACCGCCTTGTCGATGGTAGCAGCGACATCACTCGATGTGCCGAGATAGTCGACGACCAGGATCTTGCGGACAGTGCCTAGCTTGGCCGCGACCGCGGCGATCTTGTCGGCGACCTCGATCGCCTTGCCGTTGTACCAGTAGCCATCGGGCGCGATGAAGACGACGGGCTCGATCTGGCCGAAGCGGTCGAGCACGCCCTGCTCGCCGAAATCGGGAGAGCAGGACGACCAGACCGCACCGATCGAGGCGGCCGCCAGCATGGCGGCGATGGTCTCCGGCATGTTGGGCATCATGGCGGCAATGCGGTCGCCCTTCTTCACCTTGAGCGACAGGAAAAGCTGCTGCAGCCGCGAGGTCAGTGCGTGCAATTCGTTCCAGGACAACCGACGCTCGACCTTGTCCTCGCCGCGAAACACGATTGCCTCACTGGCGCCGGTCTTCCTCAGCAGATTCTCGGCGAAGTTCAGCGTGGCATTGGGGAAGAAGGAGGCACCGGGCATCCTGTCGCCATCGACGAGCGCGGGCTCGCCCCCATCAGTGCCCTTGTCGCCGACGATGCCGCAGAAATCCCACACCAGGCTCCAGAACCCTTCGCGGTCCTCGACCGACCAGCGATGAAGTTCGGCATACGAAGAAAACGTTACGCCGGCTTCCACAGCGGCTGCCTTGGTGAAAGCGGTCAAGGGCGCGGCGTCAATCTGGTCTTGTGTCGGGGTCCAGAGCGGTACTTCGGCAGCCATGATCGTTCCTCCACGGTCGCCATCGCTTATGCATATCGCAGCGCAGCAGAGCAAGATTTTGTTCGGTCAATGCGACCAGATGTGCGCAAATGCCATCGCCGGGCCATAAAGACTTGAAATGCCTCAGCCCTAAGTCGTAGTGACGACTGGAAGTCGTGGTGACGACTGGGTTACGCCCGTCGGGCGATTTTTGTCGGAATGGAAGCATACGGGGCGATATGCCATCATCTTTGATCCGGCGCGGAATATGGACGATCGGCGCTGCCGGTATCGTCATCGCGCTGGTGGTTGCCGCCCTGCCGCTGATCGCTTCCACTCGTATCGTGCGCGACCGCATCGCCTGGGAAATGAGTGCCTGGAGCGGCTTTCGGGTCGCCATCGAAGGTTCGCCGCGCATCGAGGTCTGGCCGACATTCCGCGCCATCCTGACCGATGTGACGCTCTCACAATGGACCGACACCGACGCGCCGCCGGTCGTCGAGGCAGAACGGGTCGAGGTCGACCTGTCCGCCATGGCGGCACTGCGCGGCGACGTGGTGTTTTCGACGGCGCGGCTGGTGCGGCCGACGATCCGGGTTCAGCGCACGCCAACCGGCCTCTTCCTGCCCGCCGTCCCGACCGGCGGGCGCATCACGCGCTCCATCGATACGGCCCGCGGCGTGGTCAATGCCGACCCCGCCAAGCCGGACCTCGACAAGCTGCCGGCCGACACCTTCGGCACGGTGGAGTTCCGCGACGGCCGTATGGTGGCCTCCATTGCCGGCAAGGACGTCGAAATCCTGAGCAGTTTGACCGGCCAGGCGAATTGGGCGGCGATGAACAGCAATGCGACGCTGTCGGCAACAGGGATCTGGCGCGGCGAAAGCGTTGCGCTGGACGTCGCCTCGCCGAAACCGCTTGTGCTGTTTGCCGGCGGTACGGCGCCGCTCACGCTGTCCTTCAAGGCGGCACCCGCTACCTTCTCGTTCGATGGCACGGCCAGCATGTCCGAAAATACCTATTTCGACGGTCAGGCGAAATTCTCGGCACCCTCGCTGCGGCGTGTCCTGGAATGGTCGCAGGCCGGCATCGCTCCGGGTGCTGCGATCGGCTCGGTCAGCATTTCCAGCAAGATCACGGCGACCGGCGGGCGCGTCAAGTTCGACAACACGGCCATTGCCCTGGACAACAATCCGGGAATGGGTGCGCTGGACCTCTCGCTTGGCGAAGCACAGCCGGTGATCTCCGGCACGCTCGCTTTCGACACGCTCGACCTCAGATCGTTCCTGTCGGCCTTCACGCCGCTGGCGCCAACCGGAGGGGCGGGGCCTGGCGAAATCGACACCAGTTTCGCCGACAAGATCAACCTCGATCTGAGGTTGTCGGCAGCACACGCCACGGCGGGACCTATCCAGCTCGCCGATGTCGCCGCCACCGCCCAGGTCAAGGACGGTCTTTCCGTCTTCGACATCTCCGACGCCTCGGCCTTCGGCGGCAACATCCAGACCAGCCTTCGCTTCGACCGCAAGCCGGAAGGCTCGCAGGTCGAGATCCGGCTGCTGGCGTCCGACATTGACGGCGGTGCTTTCGGCACGGCGGCCGGAATGACCCGGCTGGTGCCGGTCGGCACGGGTACCGTCTCGGTGATCCTCAAGGGACCGGGCAGAACCTGGGACTCCATCTTCGACAATGCCGACGGCTCAGTCTCGGCGACCTTTGGACCGGGTGCGTTGAGCAAGCTCAACCTGCCGGCCTTCCTCAAGCATACCGAGCAAGGCGGCTTCTTCGCGCTTGATGACGTCTCCGACGGAACGCTGCCGATCGACGGCGCCGAGATCAAGGCCAGCATTTCAAAGGGCGTGGCACGGATCGACAAGGCCGAGGCCAATTCGGCGAAGTACAAGATCTGGCTGTCCGGCATCGCGTCCTACGCCGGCCGAGGACTGGCCTTGTCCGGTGGTGTCATTCAGGCGGACCAGGCGGCAACACAGACCAATGGTCAGCAAGGCCCCAACCAGTCGTCGTTCTTCGTCGGCGGGACCTGGAGCACGCCATTCATTTCCCCGATCAGCCGCGGCGTTTCGGGGGAATAGGCCGCCGCGCTTTCCACCTTCAACCGCGCTGTGCGGCCCGTTCGTCGAGCTGGCGCTGCACCTCGCGCCGCTTGTTGGCAAGCGAGGCGATGATGACGCCAATCGCCACAACGGCAATCAGGATGGTGCAGGCGGCGTTGATCTCCGGCGTCACGCCGAGGCGAACCTGGCTGTAGATCTTCATCGGCAGCGTCGTGGCGCCCGGCCCGGAGGTGAAGCTGGCGATGACCAGATCGTCGAGCGACAGAGTGAAGGCCAGCATCCAGCCGGACACGATGGCCGGCATGATGACCGGCAGCGTGATCTGGAAGAAGGTCTTCACCGGCGTTGCGCCCAGATCCATTGCGGCTTCCTCAAGCGAGCGATCGAAGGTGATGAGGCGCGACTGCACGACGACAGCGACGAAGCACATGGTCAGCGTGATGTGGGCGAGCGTCACGGTGAGGAAGCCGCGGTCGAGGCCGACAGCAACGAAGAGCAGCAGCAGCGACAGGCCGGTGATGACTTCCGGCATGACCAGCGGCGCAAAGACCATGCCTGAAAAAAGCACCCTGCCCTTGAAGCGCGTGTAGCGGGTCAAAGTGAGTGCAGCCAGAGTGCCCAGCACCGTCGCAACGGTGGCCGAGATCAGGCCAACACGCGCCGTCACCCAGGTCGCGTCCATGAGGCCCTGGTTGTGGAACAGCGAGACGTACCATTTGGTCGAGAAACCGCCCCAGACAGTGACCAGTTTCGACTCGTTGAAGGAGAAGACGATGAGCAGCACGATCGGCAAATAGAGAAAGGCAAAGCCAAGCACGATCGAGGTGATGTTGAAGCGGCTCCAGGTGGTGTTCATGAGGTCACCTGTCCATTTCTTGAGCGCGCGCCTGAGCCCGCTGGAAGAGCATGATCGGCACGATCAGCAGCAACAGCAGGATGACGGCCACGGCCGACGACACCGGCCAGTCGCGATTGGCGAAGAACTCGTTCCACAGCGTCTTGCCGATCATCAGCGTCTGCGATCCGCCGAGCAGGTCGGGAATGACGAATTCGCCGACGGCCGGAATGAACACCAGCAGACAGCCGGCGATGACGCCGGGTAGCGACAGCGGGAAGGTGATCTTCCAGAAAGCGCTGGTCGGCGGGCAGCCGAGATCCTTGGCCGCCTCGATCAGCGAATAATCCATCTTCTCGAGAGCGGAATAGAGCGGCAGCACCATGAACGGCAGGTAGGAATAGACGATGCCGATGAAGATTGCCGTATAGGTGTTGAGGATGATCAGCGGCTGGTGGATGACGCCGGTGGCAAGGAGCAGCTGATTGAGCAGCCCTTCGGGCTTGAGAATGCCGATCCAGGCGTAGACGCGGATCAGGAACGAGGTCCAGAACGGCAGGATCACCAGCATCAGCAAGGTTGGGCGGATGGTTGCCGGCGCGCGCGCCATGCCGTAGGCGATCGGATAGCCGACGAGCAATGTCAGGACCGTCGAGATCGCGGCGATGATGACGCTGGTCACATAGGCGTTGAAGTAGAGCGCGTCCTGCGTCAGCCAGGTGTAGTTGTCGAGACTGAGTTGTTTCAGCTGGGCAACGAACCCGGAAATGCCGCCGCTGAAATCGAGTGCCGGCGTATAGGGCGGAATGGCGATCGCCGTCTGCGAAAGGGAAATCTTGAAGACGATGACGAACGGAATGAGGAAGAAGAACAGCAGCCAGACATAGGGGATGATGATGACCAGGCGGCCAAAGAAGGCCGCGCCCAGCCTGGCGAGGGCGGATTTGCCAGCATTGGTTGCCGGAGAGGCTGATGCGGTGGTGACGGCGGCGCTCGACATGCTCGCCCCCTACCGCGTCAGCACGACGCCGGCGTCGGGCCGGAAGGAAACCCAGGCGCGGTCGTTCCAGCTCAACGGATCCTCGGTGATACGGGCCGCGTTCATGGTGCTCGCGCGCACCACCTGGCCGTCGTCCAGCCTGACGTGATAGACGGTCATGTCGCCGAGATAGGCGATGTCGTAGACCTCGCCTTCGATGGCGTTGACCGCCTCGGCCGGCTTCTTCGACGACACCTTGATCTTTTCCGGCCTGATGGCGAAGGTGACGGCCGTCCCGGCACTGGCGGTGCCGGCATTATCGGTGCGGATGGTGATACCATTGCCGGCATCGATGCTGGCGCCGCCCGCCTCGCCACGCGCGATCTTGCCCTCGAACATGTTCACATTGCCGACGAAACCGGCGACGAAGCGCGATCCCGGCGCCTCGTAGACTTCGGCCGGCGTTGCCACCTGCATCACCTCGCCCTTGTCGATGATGGCGATGCGATCGGCCATGGTCATCGCCTCTTCCTGGTCGTGGGTGACGACGACGAAGGTCAGGCCGAGGTTCTGCTGCAGGTCCATCAGTTCGAACTGCGTTTCCTCGCGCAGTTTCTTGTCCAATGCGCCGAGTGGCTCGTCGAGCAGCAACACCTTCGGCCGCTTGGCGACCGAGCGGGCGAGCGCTACGCGTTGGCGCTGGCCACCGGACAGCTGATGCGGCTTGCGCTTGGCGAACTGCTCGAGCTTGACCAGCTTCAGCATCTCGGCAACGCGCGACGCGATCTCGGGCTTCGGCATGCCGTCCTGCTTGAGGCCGAAGGCAATGTTGTTCTCGACCGTCATATGCGGGAACAGCGCATAGGACTGGAACATCATGTTGACCGGACGACGGTAGGGCGGGATGCCGCGCAGATCCTGGCCATCGAGCAGGATGCGGCCTGATGTCGGCTCCTCGAAGCCGGCGAGCATCCTGAGCAGCGTCGACTTTCCGCAACCAGACGCGCCGAGCAGAGCGAAGAACTCGCGCTCGAAGATGGTCAGCGACAGATTGTTGACGGCGGTGAAGTCACCGAACTTCTTGGTGACGTTGTCGAACTGGATATATGGCTTGGCGTTCGGGTCGTTCCACGGCGCAAAATCCCTGCGGATGCTGCCAAGCGATTTCATGTCCCACTCCGTCCTGATTATTCCCCTAGAACGGTTCATCGCTTCACGGAAACGCAGAACCGCTCCAACTCCTTGTTCTGACGCAATTCCGGACGGAAAACCGTCCGCACTTTCCTGCAATTGCTTTAGAGAAATCGACCCCGGCAGAGGGCTGCCGGGGTCGAGTCAGATTGCCTACTGGCCCGTTACGATCTTTGTCCAGGTCCGCGTGATGATGCGCTGGGTCTTGGGATCGTAGGGCTGAACGGTATAGAGCTTCTCCAAGGTCGCCGCGTCCGGATAGATCGCCGGATCGTCCAGGATCGCCTTGTCGACGAACTGCTGCGACGCCTTGTTGCCATTGGCGTACAGCACAAAGTTCGACGATTTGGCAATCACTTCAGGCTTCATCATGAAGTTGATAAATTCATGCGCCTCGGCGACATGCGGTGCATCAGCCGGTATCGCCATCTGGTCGAACCATATCTGCGCCCCTTCCTTCGGCACTGCGTAGCCGATTTCGACGCCCTGCTTGGCTTCTTGCGCGCGGTTGCGTGCCTGAAAGATATCACCCGAGAACCCGACTGCCAGGCAAATGTCGCCGTTCGCCAGAGCATTGATGTATTCGGAGGAGTGGAACTTGCGGATGGAGGGCCGGATCTTAAGCATAACCTCTTCGGCTTTGGCGATATCGTCTGGTGACTTGCTGTTCGGGTCGAGGTCGAGATATTTCAACGCCGCCGGGATCATGTCAGCCGGCGAATCCAGCACGTAGACGCCACAATCCTTCAATTTGGCCAGACTTTCCGGGTTGAAGAACACATCCCAACTATCGATCTTGTCGGTGCCGAGCGCTGCCTGCACTTTCTTGATGTTGTAGCCGATACCGACCGTGCCCCACATATAGTTAGTCGAATATTCGTTGCCGGGGTCGTATTTGCTGGTTCGCTCCGAAATGACGTCCCACATATTCGAAAGGTTCGGCAGCTTCGACTTGTCGAGCTTCTGGAACACGCCGGCCTGGATCTGGCGCGCGAGGAAATTGCCGCTGGGCACGACGACGTCATAGCCGCTGCCGCCGGCAAGCAGCTTGGTTTCAAGGATTTCGTTGGAATCGAAGGTGTCGTAGACGACCTTGATGCCGGTTTGCTTGGTGAAATCGTCGATGATCGAACTGTCGATATAGTCCGACCAGTTGAAAACGTTGACGACACGGTCTTCGGCGTGACCGCCGACGGTGAAAAGCGTCAGAAATGCCGAGGTTGCCGAAAGCCAGAGCGCTTTGCGGATCATGCTATTCTCCTTTGGTGAGTGTTCCTTCGCCGGCTCGTCGCGGGGCCGCGCGACCGGGCATTTGTTTCAGACTATTGAGCTTTCCAGAGGGCGACAAGGGCGAACTGCCGACACCATGCGGCCGGTTCGATGAGCGACGAGAGATGGCTCTGTGTCCCTGCGGCGGCCTGGGAGGCGTGCCGATGCCGTCAGAAGCTTTCGCCGTGGCGCGGGCAAAGATACGACGATATGGTCCGGTCTCGATCTGACCGGCGGGGACACTTGGCAAGATACGCCTGTCTTGTTGTTGCCGTATTCCCAGCCTGCCCGCGCGGCTACGAAGTTGTCAATGGCAAAGCTGCGCACCGCCTCAATTAGGCGACGGCACCCCGGTGACCCCAGCGCGCTCGGGCCGTGTTTGGCGCTTGAATTCGAGCCCGATATGGACAACCAACGCCGTCACCACCACCGCGCCACCGATGATGGTGCGCGCCGACGGCACCTCGGAATGGATGAGCCAGACCCATATCGGGCCGAGGATCGGCTCGAACGTGCCGAGCAGCGCCGCGATGGCTGCCGGGATCAGCCGTGCGCCGGTGGCGAAGAACGCGAGACCAACGCCGAGATTGACCACGCCGAAAGCAAAGAGAAAGCCCATGTCACTGACCGATACAGCGAATGTCGATGCCTGTGAGGCGGCAAAGCCTGCCGCAAGCATGGTGCCGAGGCACGTTGCCGGCGTCATGCGTACGCTGGAAAACCGCCGGGTTATGACTGTGGCGATCGAGAACATGATCGCGATCAACAGCGCCAGCCCGTCGCCTATGGGTGAGACCGCGCCATCGAGCGATTCCGACACCATGATGGCGACGCCGGCGATGACGGCGGCAATCGCCACCCAGGTCGTGATGCCAACCCTTTCGCGGAACAACGCCCAGGCAAACAGCGCGGCCAGCAACGGCACGCCGGCCTGCATCAACAGGATGTTGGCGACGGTGGTGTAGGCAAGCGCCACGACGAACGCGGTCGATGCGGTGGCGAAGCAGATCCCGACGCCAAGGCCGGGCAGACCCATGTCACGGAACATTTTCAGCATGCCGCGCCAGCCGTCGCGCCAAACCATGAAGCAGATCAGGAAGGCGGCTGCCCAGATGGAGCGCCAGAAAATAACGGTCCAGCTGTCGCCATTGGTGATGAAGCGGGCGATAGTGCCGCCGAAACTCCACATCAGCGCCGACAGGAACACCAAAAGCATGCCGATGCGCTCCTCCCGCTGCGGGATGGTCGAGGAAGCAAGGATCGGCGATGACGCGGTGTCGATCATGGGCGCGACTGTCGGGCTTTTGTGGACGGGACGATGCGCAAGGGACGACGAAAAGGTGCCCTGTTCGCGTAACGCAAAGATGCCGGCTGGGGGTGAGCCAGCGACCGGCGACAATTGTGGCACCTTGCCGTGGCGTTACTGGAAATCGAAGGCGCTCAAGCCCGTCACCATCTCGTCGAGGCCAAGCGGACGCGTCACCGGTGGTTCGGCGCGCGCCAGGCAGCCGACGCGTTCGCAAAGCCGGCAGGCAGGCCCGACCGGCGTCGCCGCTACACTGCCGGCCTCGGCCTTTGCGGAGGTAACCACGCCGGGCAGTGCCGCGCCGTAAATGATGTCGTCACGAAAGCCGATGTCGCAACCGAGCAGCAACGCGGTGCGGCGCGGGCGTTCCGAGAACGCGCCTTGCGGCCCTTCCAGCGTGCGGGCGATGCACAGGAACTCGGCGCCGTCGGGCATTTCCACTGCCTCGACGAAGATCTGGCCGGGCTGGGTGAAGGCAACATGCACGGGCAGTTTGGGACAACCGCCGCCAAAGCGGCTTTGCGGAAAGCCCTGGCTGCCGGCCTTGCGGAAGCGGTTGCCGGCATTGTCGACCTCCAGCATGAAGAACGGCACGCCTGAGGCACCCTGCCGCTGCAGCATGGTCAGCCGGTTGGCCGCCTGTTCGAAGGAGACACCGAAGCGCGAACGCAGGACGTCGATGTCATAGCGGGCGCGCACGGCAGCCGCGTGAAAGGCCTGGTAAGGCATCATCAGCGCATGCGCCGCATAGCGGCCAAGTTCGAAGCGGGCCAGCCGGCGGGCTTCGTCGGTGGTGAGTTTGAGCGCCTGGATCTCGCCGGCGATCGCGACCGTCATGCGGATCAGGCATGCCTCCATCGCCACTTCGCGCAACTGGTCGAACGGCGACAGGCGTTCGGACAGGAACAGGCGCTGCGAATGACGGTCGTAACGGCGGCGCCAGTTCGGCATGGTGGCGACCGGCAGCACCTTGACGACGATGCCGTATTCGCGCTTCAGCCAGGCCTTCAGCGCACCGAACAGGTCGTCGCCGGGATCGAGCACCGATGTGAATGCCGCGGCCTCCTCCTCGAGGGCTACAAAATGGTTCGGCCGGCGCTCGAAGATCTCGTGCACCTCGTCGATCGGCAGGCGGGCGCCGGAGAGCGCCGTCGCCCGACCCTCGCGCGCCAAAAGCTCGTTGAGGTCGGACAGGCGCTCGGCCTGCTCGCGATAGGCGCGGAACAGCTTTATCACCGCCGCGGACGCGTTGGGCGCTGCCTCGGCAAGCTCGATCAGCTCCTGATCTCCCGGCAGCTCGCCGACCAGCAGAGGATCGGTGAACACCTCCTTCAAGGCCGCGACAGACCCCCTTGCCTCGCCCTGCAACTCGTGTGGGTCGACCTTGTAGACGGATGCCAGCTTGAGGATCAGCTGCACCGTCAGCGGCCGCTGGTTGCGCTCGATCAGGTTGAGATAGGATGGCGAAATGCCAAGGCCCTCGGCCATCGCCGTCTGAGTCAGGCCCTTGGCGTTGCGGATGCGGCGGATGCGCGGCCCGGCGAATATTTTCTGGTCAGCCATCGACTGTCCTTGACAGAATTTACACATATTTCGCGGCGATCTCGCCGCGCCATGCTTTACAATCGTGACAAATTTACAGCGCAGGCCTGTCAAACGCAACACAGGTTTTCCTTTATATTTTGGCGATTTTCATGATTCTTCTGGCTCATTTCGCGCCGCAATGTAAATTCAGTCATATTCCGGCGCACAGATGATTGATGCCCGGACCCAGGTGCAGAAACCGTTCGGAGTGACCAATGACTGATTTTTACAACCTCGTCCCATCGGCGCCGGAAGGTCGCTTCGACGGTATCGAACGGCCCTATTCCGCGGCGGATGTGAAGCGGCTGCGCGGTTCGGTGCAGATCCGCCAGAGCCTCGCCGAAATGGGCGCCAACCGGCTGTGGAAGCTCATCCACGAGGAGGATTTCGTCAACGCGCTCGGCGCCATGTCCGGCAATCAGGCAATGCAGCAGGTGCGCGCCGGGCTGAAGGCGATCTATCTGTCGGGGTGGCAGGTTGCCGCTGACGCCAACACGGCTGGCGCGATGTATCCGGACCAGTCGCTCTACCCGGCCAATGCGGCGCCGGAACTGGTCAAGCGCATCAACCGCACGCTGCAGCGCGCCGACCAGATCGAAACGTCCGAAGGCAACGGGCTTTCGGTCGAGACCTGGTTCGCGCCGATCGTTGCCGACGCGGAAGCCGGCTTCGGCGGACCGCTCAACGCCTTCGAAATCATGAAGGCCTTCATCGAGGCGGGCGCCGCCGGCGTCCACTATGAGGACCAGCTGGCGTCGGAAAAGAAATGCGGCCATCTCGGCGGCAAGGTGCTGATCCCGACCGCGGCGCACATCCGCAACCTCAACGCCGCGCGCCTGGCGGCGGACGTGATGGGCACGCCTACCCTGGTTGTCGCGCGCACCGATGCGGAAGCCGCAAAGCTGCTCACCTCCGACATAGACGAACGCGACCAGCCTTTCGTCGACTACGGCGCCGGGCGCACGGTAGAAGGTTTCTATCATGTCAGGAACGGCATCGAGCCCTGCATCGCCCGCGCCATCGCCTATGCGCCTTACGCGGATCTGATCTGGTGCGAGACCTCGAAGCCCGACCTGGTGCAGGCCAAGAAATTTGCCGAGGGCGTGCGCAAGCATCACCCCGACAAGCTGCTCGCCTACAATTGTTCGCCATCGTTCAACTGGAAGAAGAACCTCGACGACGCGACGATCGCCAGGTTCCAGAAGGAGCTCGGCGCCATGGGCTACAAGTTCCAGTTCATCACGCTCGCCGGCTTCCACCAGCTCAACTATGGCATGTTCGAACTGGCGCGCGGCTACAAGGCGCGGCAGATGGCGGCCTATTCCGAGTTGCAGGAGGCGGAGTTCGCGGCCGAGGCCAATGGCTACACCGCGACCAAGCACCAGCGCGAGGTCGGCACCGGCTATTTCGACGCCGTGTCGATGGCGATCACCGGCGGCCAGTCGTCGACCACCGCCATGCATGAATCGACCGAGCACGCACAGTTCAAACCGGCCGCGGAATAGCGGATCACAGAAATACAGAGGAAACGCCCAACAGGGCTTGGAACACAAGGAGAAGACCAATGGCATCGATAAGCCGTGTCAAGGAACGCGCCGAGGAACAGTCCACGACGATGAGCGTCGACCAGCAAGCGACGATCCGCATGCTGGCCAACGACCTGCACCGCCTCAACCAGTCGGTGATGAAGGCGGTCGAGGCGGGCGTCTCGGTGGAGCTCGTGCGCTCGGCACGGCATCACGGCGGTGACGGCAACTGGGGCGATCTGCTGATCCCGGTGATTGTCACACAGCAGAGCCACGGCTGATCGAAATCATTGCAACCGACCCATCACCTGCGCAGCCTCTGCGCAGGTGAATTTTCTTTTTATGAAACTCACGTGTGGACAGTTCAGTACAGTAGCGTTGCTTGAAATACACTGCTCCCGGGGATGATTTCGGGTCCTTTTATTTCAACTTGACATGGGTCGCGATCTCACGCCAATTGCGCCTGAGATTCAACTCTGCATTGAAATAGGGGCGAGCTTCTTGGCCGACTTGTGTGCCCGGTGAATCGCGAAGGCGAGACTCCAAGACATCCGAATCTGGTGACCCGCGATTCAAGCACCGAGACGATCCGTGATCCGTCGCAGGTGCTTGTCGTCGGCAGATCGCCAGTCAATCGCGTGGTGATTTCAAAGATCGTCGAGCGATCCGGGCTCAAGCCGATTTCGGAATCTCCCGACACGGCGGCAAGGATCTTGCGGTCCCTCATTCCCGGCGCGGTTGTCCTTGACGGCGGCGCCGACAACAAGGACTGCGACAATCTGATGTCCAGCATCGCCGCGTTGCGGCGGGCCTCGGGCAAATCACAGCCACCGGTGATCCTGCTTTCAACCAAGAATGGCACGACGGAAAGCCTGGGCCTGTCAGATATCATCGACGTAGTGGTCGCCAAGCCGATCACGCCCGAACGGTTGCAACCGGTGATCGATCGCCTGATCGGCCGCTAGAGCAATTGCAGGAAAAGTGTGTCGGCGGTTTTCCGTCCGGAAATGCGAAAACAAATAGCTGGATCCGGCGATCAGCCTGCACTCACGATGCTTTCAACCAGTCCGGGCAGTTGTCCGAGATCGGATATCTGGCGGAACCGCGGTTCGGCAGCCGGCGCCTCAACATGCTCCAGCACCCAGGTCAGTTCATGCGGCACATGGACACCCCAACCGCCGGCCTCGATGGCCGGCACCACGTCCGACTTCAGCGAGTTGCCGACCATCATGCTTTTCGCCGGACCATCGCCGTGGCGGCTGAAGAGCCTGCTATAGGTGGCAGCACTCTTGTCGCTGACGATCTCGACCGCATCGAACAGATCGCCCAGGCCAGAGCCAGTCAGCTTGCGCTCCTGGTCGAAGAGGTCGCCCTTGGTGATCAGCACAAGGCGGAATGCGCCGGCAAGCTTCTCGACAGTCTCGCGCGCGTGCGGCAGGGCCTCGATCGGATGGCTCAGCATCTCGCGGCCGGCATTGAGAATTTCCGATATGACCGATGCCGGCACGCGGCCTTGCGTGACCTCGACCGCCGTTTCGATCATCGACAGGGTAAACCCCTTGATGCCGAAGCCATAGACGGCGAGGTTGCGCCTTTCGGCCTCCAGCAATCGTGCCGAGATGTGCTCCGCTTCGCCATGATCGGCAAGCATGGCGGCAAAGCGCTTTTCCGTCAGGCGGAAGAACTGCTCGTTCTGCCAGAGGGTGTCGTCGGCGTCGAAGCCGATCGTCGTCAGTTTGTTGTCGCGCCGCATTCAATTTCTCGATTAAGATTGGGGGCCTCGATTGGAATTGGGACGGCCGAAACTAAGCCGATTGGAGCGATTTTCAACCGCGTCAGCCAATGCCCGACGCGGCTCCCCTTCCCTTCCATAGGGGCGCACGGCTATACTCCACAATCCGCAACCCAATCTGGTGAATGATGCCGCCTGCAAAAAAGGAAGTCCGTCCGTCGAGCCGCGGAGGACGTGCCCGCACGCCTGCCTTCGTGAAAAACCAACGGGGCGTCAAGAACTGGAAGGAAGTCAGCGCCTGGCTGGAATGGCGCGGCATCGAGGACATCGAGTGCATCACGCCCGATCAGGCAGGCGTCGCGCGTGGCAAGATGATGCCATCGAAGAAATTCACCTCCAACACCTCGCTGGCACTGCCGTCGGCAGTCTTCATGACGACAATTTCCGGCGGCTACCCCGAGGATGGCAACGGCTTCCATTACCCGGAAGACGACGGCGACCTCAAACTGATGCCGGACCTGTCGACGCTGACAGTGGTGCCTTGGGAAGAAGACCCTACGGCCGCGGTCATCTGCGATCTCGTCCACCAGGACGGACGCTCGGTCGAATTCACGCCGCGCAATGTGTTGAAGCGTGTGGTGGCTGCCTATGACAAGCTCGGCCTGAAGCCGGTGGTGGCGCCCGAGATCGAGTTCTACCTGGTGCGCAAGAATCCCGATCCGGACTATCCGCTGACCCCGCCGGTCGGCCGTTCGGGACGCGCGATCGGCGGCGGCGCCGGCTATTCGATCGCTGGCGTCAACGAATTCGACGAATTGATCGACGACATCTACCATTTCTCCGAAAGCCAGGGCCTGGAGATCGATACGCTGATCCACGAGGAAGGCGCCGGCCAGCTGGAGATCAATCTGCGCCATGGCGACCCGATCGAACTGGCCGACCAGGTGTTCATGTTCAAGCGCACCATTCGCGAGGCAGCACTCAAGCACGAGATCTATGCCACCTTCATGGCCAAGCCCATCCAGGGGCAGCCCGGCTCCGCCATGCACATCCATCAGTCGATCATCGACAAGAAGACTGGACAGAACATCTTTTCGGCCGAGGACGGCTCGGAAACCGAAGCCTTCTTCCATTTCATCGGCGGCATGCAGAAGCATGTGCCGAACGCGCTGGTGATGTTCGCGCCCTATGTCAATTCCTACCGCCGGCTGACACAGGCGGCGTCGGCGCCGGTCAACAACAAATGGGGCTATGACAACCGCACCACGGCGTTTCGCGTGCCACGCTCGGATCCGGCGGCACGGCGCGTCGAAAACCGCATCCCGTCCTCCGATGCCAACCCCTATCTGGCGCTGGCGGCATCGCTTGCCTGCGGGCTGATCGGCATCACCAACAAGATCAAGGCCGAGCCTCCGGTGCTGACCACCGCCAATGCGGACGAGATCGACCTGCCGCGTGGCCTGCTCGAAGCCGTCGACCTGTTCGAGGGCGACGAGGAACTCTGCGCGCATCTGGGCAAGTCGTTCGCCGCGACCTATGCGGCGATCAAGCGCGCGGAATTCGAGACTTTCATGGAAGTGATCAGTCCGTGGGAGCGGGAGTATCTGCTTCTCAACGTGTAGGGGAATAGGGCAGTAGGGCAGTAGGGCAGTAGGGCAGTAGGGCAGTAGGGCAAGGATGGCAGCCAAGATTGAATCGTACAGGGATTTAATTGTCTGGCAGCAAGCTATGGATCTGGCGGTATCGATCTACGAAACAACCAGAGCTTGGCCAAGGGATGAGCTCTACGGACTGACGACTCAGGTACGCCGTGCAGCCACCTCCGTTCCCGCCAACATTGCCGAAGGTTACGGGCGCGAAAGCCGAGCTTCCTATCAGCAATTTCTCAGGATCGCCAGGGATCCCTCAAGGAACTGGAGACCCATCCTGCTGATCGCGCAACGCGTCGGAATCGCCTCGCACGGGACGGTCGAACCATTGATGACCCGCAGTGAGAGCGTAGGAACGCTCTTGCGGCTTCTGATCCGAAAACTGTCACCGGAATAGCCCCACCTACTGCCCTACTGCCCTACTGCCCTACTGCCCTACTGCCCTACTGCCCTACTGCCCTACTGCCCTACTGCCCTACTGCCCTAGGACTTCTCATGCCTTACCAATCCCCGATCTCCCCCGGCCGCTCCTGGTACGAGGACACAGCCGGCCCGAGACCTGAATACCCGGCGCTGGATGGCGACCGGACATGCGATGTCGTCATCATCGGGGGCGGCTTTACCGGTCTGTCGGCGGCAACCCATCTGGCCAAGGCGGGCACCAATGTCGTGCTGATCGAGGCGTATCGCTTCGGTGATGGCGCCTCGGGGCGCAATGGTGGTCAGCTCGGCACCGGCCAACGCGCCTGGGCAGAGGAGCTGGAAGCCGAGTATGGTTTCTCCCGCGCCAAGGCGCTGTTCGATCTCGCCGAAGAGGCGAAGACGCATCTCCTCGAATTCACTGCCGCCAACCAGATCGATATCGACTATATGCCGGGCCAGCTCTCGGTGGCGCACAAGCCGCGCTACCTCGACGACTACAAGGCGCATGCCGAGACCATGGCGAGCCGTTTTTCCTACCCGCATATTTCGTTCATGGATGCCAGGGAGACGGCGGAGCGGCTGGGCTCGACCGCCTATTTCGGCGGCACGCGCGACACCGGCACTGGCCACATCCACCCGATGAAGCTGGTGATCGGCACGGCGCGGGTGGCAGCGCAAGCGGGCGCGCAGCTGTTCGAGGGAACCCCATCGACCGGCATCTTTTCCAATGGCGGCAAGGTCAAGGTTTCGACACCGAGAGGCACGGTGACCGCGCAGAAATGCCTGATCGCAGTCAATGCCTATGGCGGCACGCTCGAGCCGGTGAGTGCGGCGCACATCATGCCGATCGGTTCCTTCATCGGCGCGACCGTTCCTCTGGGCGCGGACTCAGACGTGCTGCCGGGCGGCGAGGCGGTCGACGATTCCCGCTTCGTCGTGCGCTATTTCCGCAGATCGAAGGACGGGCGATTGCTGTTCGGCGGACGCGAGGTTTATGGCGTCAACGATCCGAAGGACATCCACATCCACATCCGCCGCCAGATCGCGGAACTCTATCCGGCGCTCAGGGATGTCGAGATCACGCATGGCTGGGGCGGCTATGTCGGCATCACGGTGCCGAGAAAGCCGTTCGTGCGCGAAGTGATGCCCAATGTGATCTCGGCCGGCGGCTATTCCGGCCACGGCGTCATGCTGTCCAACTTCTTCGGCAAGCTCTATGCCGAAACCGTTGCCGGCAACCGCGACCGGCTGAAGCTGATCGAGGATCTGAAAATCCCGCAGTTCCCCGGCGGCCGGCGCTTCCGCACGCCACTGCTGTTCCTGGCGCTCAACTGGTTTGCGCTACGGGACAGGATATAGAGCCTGTTCCGTCCCGACGGAAACAGGATCGGTTCCATCTGCTGGTTGGCATGATTTTTGGCGAGGGCCTGAAGCCATTTTCGGGGTCCTGCCTCAGGCTGGACAGGATCGTTCTGAATTCCTGTAATATTGCTGTAATATTTGTTGCCGTAGCGGCACATTGCAGAATCCCCGGCAAAGGTGCAGAATCGCAGGGAAGGCGTAGTGATGCCACAATCGCCGGCAAAAGATGCCGGTTGTGGGCGACTGACGGGGAATTCTGCGGGCTTGCCCGCTTTGGTTTCTTGGGACCGATGCAGATCTGGCGCCAGGTTCTTGGCATTCGATCGAAAGAACATCGGCCCGCTTATGGAGGTGGCAAGAGTGAGAGAGCCCTTCAGTTTCGGTACGCCGGAACGTCGGCGCTTTGCCATGCAGTTCGGATATGACATGCGGCCGTCCTTCTGGCAGGAAGTCCGTTCGAATTCGCATCTGGTGATCGCCGCGATCGGCACCGCCGCACTGCTTGGCGTCGCCGCGGTGGCACTGTGGCTGGCTTTGCCGGCCAATGACAGGCAGGCGGCCGCGAGCCCCGAGCAGACCATTCCGACCATTCCGGTGAAAACGACGAAAATCGCCCCGGTGGGGGCCGCAGTCGCTGCGGCGGCCGTGCCGCAGGCGCGCAAGTCCGACGCGGTTTCACCAAGTGTGGCGGCCGCGCAAACCAACGTACAAGCGCTCGCGGCCAACGATCCTCGTTGGACCGGTTCGCAACCGAAGGCTGCATCCGCTTCGGACGCGCCTGCTCCCAGCCAGGTGGCGAACCAGGCCGAACAGGCGCCGGACAAGCCGACGGCGGCATTCGTGCAGCCGGCAGCCGATACTGATGCCAGCACCGAACTCGCCAAGGTTGCCGCGCCGACCGCAGCGGCGGGCAGCCATCCCGATGGCGCACAAACCGCAGCCATCCCCACGGTGCAGCCGCAAGTGCCGGAGCAGCAGCCCGCGGCGGCGGAAAGCGACGGCAGCCAGGCCAAGGCGAAGCCCAGGAAGCTCGCAGCCGCCGGAACGGGGCGTATCCTGAGGACCGTGACCATGCGAAGCGGCCCGAAGAAAAATGCCGCCGCCATCGGCACGGTGCCGGCGAGAACCTCGGTGCAGGTGATGAGCTGCAAGCAATGGTGCCAGATCACCTACAACGGCAAGACCGGCTGGGTCTACAAGAGCTACATCAAGACCGGCGCCTGACAGCCACCGCAACCTGTCGCCGAAACGCTGGCTGCGTTGGCGTACCTCTTGTTTTGGTGCATGTCGTTGCCCCAAAATCGCTTCGCACTTTTGGGCGACATACACCAGGCTTTCAGATACAGCGGCCGCCGTCGACCTCGAGCGCCACACCGGTGATGAAGGCCGCCTCGTCCGAGGCAAGCCAGAGCGCTGCGTTAGCAATGTCGAGTGGCGTCGAAAGCCGGCCGAGCGGGATCGATGCCCGAAACTTCTCGCGGATTTCGGGCGTATCGGCACCCATGAACTTCTCCAGCATGCCGGTCTCGCCGGCAACCGGACAGAGGCAGTTTACGCGGATGTTCTTCGGCGCGAGTTCCACCGCCATCGATTTGGTGGCGGTGATCGCCCAGCCTTTCGACGCATTGTACCAGGTGAGACCCGGTCGCGGCCGCAGACCTGCGGTGGAGGCGGTGGTCAGGATGACGCCGCCGCCTTGCCGCTCCATGATCGGCACCACGGCCAGCGCCGCGTGATAGATCGCCTTCATGTTGACCGCGGTGATCAGGTCGAAGGTTTCCTCGTCGACATTGAGCATGTCGCCGTTGCGATGGGTGTAGCCGGCATTGTTGACCATGATGTCGATGCGGCCGAAGGCGCTTTTGGCGGCATAGACCATCTCGTCGAATTCGGAGCGCAGCGAAACATCCGTCTGGGTCCAGATCGCCGCTTCACCAATATCGCTGGCGACGCGCTCCGCACCCTTGGCATTGAGATCGGCGACAACGACCCTGGCGCCCTCCTCGGCAAAGCGCCTGGCGATGCCCTCGCCAAAGCCCGACGCGGCACCAGTGATGACGGCAACCTTGTTTTCCAGACGCATGTTTTTCCCGCTCATGACTGGTGACGGTCTACCAGTGCGCCACCGGCGCTCATCTGCGCAAAGCCACGGCTTCTGACCGGATTGGTCGAAAGATGTGCGGTCATTGCCGATTTCTCCTTTGGCTTTCGCCTCGATCCCGCTCTATGCTGCAACTGCGAAGGCTTCCGGAGCCGCGCCTGTCGACAAGCCCCCAGGTCATCGGACTGTCAAGGGGCAGGCGCATACACCCAGATGTGACACCATGGCACTGGAAAATTTAAATCGATTAGATTATATCAGCCGCGTCACAGCGACCGGCGTCAAAGCGGACAGACCATGACCAGCCAGATCATCCCCGTCGACCCTTTCGACTTCATCATTTTCGGCGGCACCGGCGATCTGTCGGAGCGCAAGCTTCTGCCGTCGCTCTACTATCGCCAGCGCGACCATCAATTCTCCGAGCCGACGCGCATCATCGGCACGTCACGCTCGAAGATGAGCGATGAGGAATTCCAGGCCTTCGCCAAGCAGGCGATCTCCGAGCACGTCAAACCGGCCGATATCGACGCCAAGGAACTGAAGACCTTCCTGGCACGCCTCTCTTATGTCTCGGCCGATGCGACAAGCGGGGCCGGATTCGACAAATTGAAGAAGGCGATCGGCGACAGCGACCGCATCCGCGCCTTCTACCTGGCGGTGGCGCCAACGCTGTTCGGCGATATCTCGCATAAGCTGAAAGAGCACAATCTGATCACGCCGAACTCCCGCATCGTGCTGGAGAAGCCGATCGGCCGCGACCTTGCCTCGGCGCAAGCGCTCAATGACCTGGTCGGCGACGATTTCCACGAAAGCCAGATCTTCCGCATCGACCACTATCTCGGCAAGGAGACGGTGCAGAATCTGATGGCGCTGCGCTTTGCCAACGCGCTGTACGAGCCGCTGTGGAACTCCGCCCATATCGACCACGTGCAGATCACCGTGGCCGAGACCGTTGGGCTGGAAGACCGCGTCACCTATTACGACAAGGCCGGCGCGCTGCGCGACATGGTGCAGAACCATATGCTGCAGCTCTTGTGCCTCGTCGCCATGGAAGCGCCGTCGTCGATGGATGCAGACGCGGTGCGCGACGAGAAGCTAAAGGTGCTGCGGGCGTTGAAGCGCATCAACGGCAACGAGGCGCCGAAGCACACCGTGCGTGGCCAGTACCGCGCAGGCGCCTCGGCCAGCGGAGCTGTAAAGGGCTATGTCGAGGAGCTTGCCCACGACAGCAACACCGAGACCTTCGTCGCCATCAAGGCCGAGATCGGCACCTGGCGCTGGGCGGGCGTTCCGTTCTACCTCAGGACCGGCAAGCGGCTGGCGACCAGGGTTTCGGAAATCGTCATCGAATTCAAGCCGATCCCGCATTCGATCTTCGGCGACAGCGCCGGGCCGATCTTCGCCAACCAGTTGGTTATCCGGCTGCAGCCCGACGAAGGCGTCAAGCAGTTCATCATGATCAAGGACCCGGGTCCGGGCGGCATGCGGCTGCGCCAGATCTCGCTCGACATGAGCTTCGCGCAATCCTTCGATGGCCGCGCGCCGGATGCCTATGAGCGGCTGATCATGGATGTCATCCGTGGCAACCAGACCCTGTTCATGCGCCGCGACGAAGTCGAGGCGGCGTGGAAATGGATCGACCCGATCCAGAACGCCTGGGAAAGCGCCAGACAGGAAGCGCAGGGCTATACGGCAGGCACCTGGGGTCCCTCGGCCTCGATAGCGCTGATCGAACGTGACGGGCGGACATGGCACGAGAGCAATTGAACAGCGCCGCCTATAGCTGGAACGGCTTCGCCGAGCGCCAGGAGCTGGCGGCCGCCCTTGCCGGTCATGTTGCCGGCCGCCTGACCAAGGCAATAGCCGAGCGCGGCACAGGGCTGCTCGCCGTCTCCGGCGGCACTACGCCGGCAAAATTCTTCGCCGCCCTTTCGGCGATACCCATCGCCTGGGACAAGGTGATCGTGACGCTGGTCGACGAGCGTTTCGTGCCAGCCTCCTCGCCGCGTTCCAACGCCGGGCTGGTGGCCGCCAATCTGCTGCAGAACGCGGCCAGGGCGGCGCGCTTCGTGCCGCTCTATCACGAAGCCACCAGCATCGAGGATGCGGCTTCATCCGACAATGCAGCGCTCCAGTCCCTGCCCTGGCCGCTCGATGTCGTCGTGCTCGGCATGGGGCCGGATGGCCACACCGCCTCGTTCTTTCCCGATGCCGACGACCTGGCAACGCTGCTCGACCCGTCTTCCGACAGGATCGTGCTGCCGGTTCATGCGGCAAGTGCGGGCGAGCCGCGGCTGACCCTGTCGCTGGCGCGCATCGTCAATGCCGGCTTCATCGCGCTGCACATCGAAGGCGAGGACAAGCGCACCGCCTTCGACAGCGCGGTGGCACCTGGACCGCGAAAGCCAATCCGCGCCGTGCTCGACGCCGCACACAAGCCCGTAGAGGTTTTCTGGGCCCCCTGATTTGAACTTGCTGAGGGTCCCGGCGGACAGCCGGATTGTGTTCCGGGACCTCGCCTGAAAGGACCGACACCATGACCGCCAGACGCGACATCGAAGCCATCACCGAGCGCATCCGCCAGCGTTCAAAGCCAGGCCGCGAGCGCTATCTCAGCCGCATCGCCGAGGCATCGAACCGCACCGCCAACCGGGCCGTGCTGTCGTGCGGCAATCTTGCTCACGGCTTTGCGGTGTGCAGCCCCTCGGAAAAGCTGGCGCTGGGTGCGGACAAGGTGCCGAACCTCGGCATCATCACCTCCTACAACGACATGCTGTCGGCGCATCAGCCGTTCGAGACCTTTCCGGCGCTGATCAAGGACGCGGCACGCGAAGCCGGCGGCATCGCGCAGGTGGCCGGTGGCGTGCCGGCAATGTGCGATGGCGTCACGCAAGGCCAGCCCGGCATGGAGCTGTCGCTGTTTTCGCGCGATGTCATCGCCATGGCCGCGGCGATCGGCCTGTCGCACAACATGTTCGACGCCGCCGTCTATCTCGGCGTCTGCGACAAGATCGTGCCGGGGCTGGTGATCGCAGCCCTCACCTTCGGCCATCTGCCGGCGGTGTTCATTCCGGCCGGGCCGATGACGACCGGCCTGCCCAATGACGAAAAAGCCAAGGTCCGCCAGCTCTATGCCGAGGGCAAGGCAGGACGCGCCGAACTGCTGGAGGCCGAGTCCAAATCCTACCATGGACCGGGCACCTGCACCTTCTACGGCACGGCGAATTCCAACCAGATGCTGATGGAGATCATGGGCCTGCACACGCCGGGCGCGTCCTTCGTCAACCCAGGCACGCCGCTGCGCGAGGCCTTGACGCGCGAGGCGACCAAGCGGGCGCTGGCGATCACCGCGCTCGGCAACGCCTATACGCCTGTCGGCCGGATGATCGACGAGCGCTCGATCGTCAACGGCGTCGTCGGCCTGCACGCCACCGGCGGCTCGACCAATCACACCATCCACCTGATCGCAATGGCGGCGGCGGCCGGAATCGCCATCACCTGGCAGGATATTTCCGATCTTTCGGAAGCGGTGCCGCTGCTGGCGCGGGTCTATCCGAACGGTCTCGCCGACGTGAACCATTTTCACGCCGCCGGCGGGCTCGGCTTCCTGATCCGCGAACTGCTCGACGAAGGCATCCTGCACGAAGATGTGCAGACGGTCTGGGGCGAAGGCCTGCGGCCCTATGCTGTCGAAGCAAAGCTTGGCGCCGACGGCAGCGTCGTGCGCGAAGCCTCGCCGCGGACAAGCGGCGACGAGAAGGTGCTGGCGCCTTTCAACAAGGCATTCCAGGCGACAGGCGGCCTGAAAGTGCTCTCGGGCAATCTCGGCCACGCCGTCATCAAGACTTCCGCCGTGAAGCCGGAGCGGCGCATCATCGAAGCGCCGGCCAAGGTCTTTGACAGCCAGCAAGGGCTGAATGAAGCGTTCAAGGCCGGCATGCTGACCGGGGATTTCATCGCCGTCATCCGCTTCCAGGGACCGAAGGCCAACGGCATGCCGGAACTGCACAAGCTGACCACCGTGCTCGGCATCCTGCAGGATCGCGGCCAGCGCGTGGCGCTGGTCACCGACGGGCGCATGTCGGGCGCCTCCGGCAAGGTGCCGGCAGCGATCCACGTGACGCCGGAAGCGGTCGAGGAGGGTCCTATCGCGAGGATCCACGAAGGCGACATTATCCGGCTGGACGCCGATGCAGGCACGCTGGAAGTGCTGGTGCCGGCCGGCGACTTCGCGCTTCGCCGGACGGCGGATGCCGACCTCATCGGCAACGAGTTCGGTTTCGGCCGCGAGCTTTTCGCCGGGTTCCGGCAACTGGTCGGCCGCGCCGACCATGGCGCCAGCGCCTTCGGCACGGCTTGATGGGATCACCATCTTGCCCATGAAAAAGGGCGGCTCGTGGCCGCCCTTTTTCACGGGGTTAAGGCAGTTACTTGACGGTGACCTCGACGCGTTCGCCGGCCTTGACCGTAGCCGTGCCTTCCTTTGAGCCGTTGTCGGAGGTGTCGGCGACAATCGCGTAGTCGCCGGCCGGCAGCGTGGTCTGGAACTTCGCGTCGTAGTTATAGCCGATCGACTTGCGGTTGCCGTTGATGTCCTTCTTCGTCTCGAAAATCTCGATCTTCGAGGCGCCGGGCGCGGTGATTGCCAGCACGCCGGCATTCATGGCCACTTTCACATCCTGAGACTCACCGGCCTTCACCGTGAACGGCTGCTCGACCTCTGCCAACTCGACCGTCGCGATCAAAACATAGTCGTCCGGCGGCAGATCGAACTTGCTGTCGGGACCATAGGCATAGGTCACTTCTTCCCTGGTCCCGTCGATCTTCTTCTTCGCCTTGAACACCTTAAGGCCGATGCCCGAACCGTCCGCCTTGTCGCCGCCAGCGGTATAGTAGGCGTTGGCAACGATATGCCCGACGCCGACGATGATGTCCTTTTCGACCGTTTTCCCGGCAGCGAGCGGAACCGTTTCGGTAGCCACGCCCTGGCCGATCGTAACAGTCACTTTCTCGTCGCCGGCCGGCAACACGATCTTGGTGGTCCCATAGTAGGTCGCGGGCGCATCGGCGCCCGGGTAGTCGATCAGGACAGCCGCGCCGTCGACAACATCCGCCCCCGCGCTTGGTCGCGGATGAATAATGAGCGTGCCGGCATTCAGGGTGAACAGCGGCTTGTAGACCTGGCCTGCCTCGATCTTGAGCTTTTGTTCGGTCTTAGCCTCACCGTCGCGCGCGACGATGATGTAGTCGCCCGGCTCCAGATTGCCTTTGTAGGCGCCGTATTCGGTGGTGACGTTGTCGCCGCGCGTGCCATCGGATTTCGCCTTGTAGATTTCCCAGGCATTTCCGTCGGTGACAGGATCGCCGCCTTCGGCAAGCACCGCGGTCGGCAGAAGATTGAATTCCGGCTTGGCAGGCTCGGGCGCTGGCGCCGGTGCAGGTGCCGGCGCTGGTTCGGGTGCAGGCGCCGGTGCCGCGACCGTTTCGACCAACGCCTCCTGCAGCGCCTTCTCGTCGGAGGCCTGGATGTATTTGCCGCCGGTGTTGTCGGCGAGGCAGGCAATCTGCTTGCCCTCATCGGCGGTGAGGCCGAAGCCGACGACATCGGCGGTGAAGTCGACGCCGGATGCTTCAAGCTCCTTGCCAAGCGCGCAAGGGTCGCCACCGCATGTTTCGAGCCCGTCGGTGATGAGCACCACGGTCGCCTTGTCCTCGGTGTATTTCAACGCTTCGGCCGCCTGCTTGACGGCCGCCGTCAGCGGCGTCTTGCCGAGGAATTTCAGGCTGTCGGCGGCGGCCGAAATGGCGCTGGCAGAACCTGCCTGTGGCGGCACGATCAACTGAATGTCGTCGCAGCTGCCCTTTTCGCGATGGCCATAGGCCATGAAGCCGATCTCGTCCTCGGCGGGGACCGATTGAAGCACGGACCTCAGCGATTCACGGGCGATCTCGAGCTTGGGCTTGCCGTCGATCTGCGCCCACATCGAGCCGGAAGCATCGAGAATGATGATGACCTTGTTTGCGGCAAAGCCGAGTGTCGTCATCGACAAAAGAAGGATCGCCGCAGCGACGCTCCGTGCAAGTCCCGCCATCGATATCTCCTCAAATCCGCCCCTGATCCGGGCGGGAAAGCTATTTGACGCGGCGTCAGGACACAAGTCCGGGCGCGGCTGTGAGGGAGCCGAATGCCAAACTTTTCGGCGAAAGCGAAAATCCGCTCAGTAGGTCGTGCGGCGCTCTTCCGAGGGCGGCCTGCCGAATTGCAGCCGGTAGCTCTGGGCGAAGTAGGAATGCGAGGTGAAGCCGGTCGCGATCGCCACATCGAGGATCGGCATGTTGGTCTGGCGCAGCAATTCGCGCGCCCGCTCCAGCCGCAACCGCATGTAATAACGGCCGGGCGTGACGCTGAGATGGCGCAGGAACAGGCGCTCGACCTGGCGCACCGACAGGCCGGCGGATTTGGCCAGTTGCACGGCCGACAGCGGCTCGTCGAGGTGGTCGGCCATCAGTTCGACGATGCGCCTGAGCTTCTCCGACTTGCCGGTCAGGTCGCGTTCCGGCCCGACACGCTGGCGGTCTCCGGCCGAGCGGATGCGTTCATGCTGGAACTGGTTGGCGACGCCATTGGCGAGATTCGAACCGAAATCGCCGCGCACGATCTCCAGCATCAGGTCGATCGAGGTGGTGCCGCCGGCGCAGGTATAACGCTTGCGATCGATCTCGAAGACGTTGCCCGTGCAGTTGATGTCGGGGAACCGTTCGACGAAGCCTGCGCGATTTTCCCAATGGATAGTGCAACGATAGCCTTCGAGCTGGCCGGCCTCAGCCAGCAGGTAGGAACCGACCGACAAGGCACCCAGTGCATTGCCGCGCCGGCCCCAGCTGCGCAGTGCCGCCAGCACCTTGCTCTTGCCAGGAAATTCCGTCGTCAGCCCGACCGAGACGAAGAGGATGTCGACAGGCGGCAGGTCGGCAACGGCGTAGTCGATCTTGAGCGGTAGGCCATTGGAGGCCATCACCGGATCGCCGTCGGCCGACACCGTGGTCCAGCCATAGAAGTCGCGGCCGAGCAACCGATTTGCCGACCGGAACGTGTCGATCGCCGCGGCCAGCGAGAACATGGAGAACTTGTCGACCAGCAGGAAAGCGAACTGCCGGCCGCCTTGAACGGGATCGGTTATGGCCGGCCGTTCCAAGGGAATAGTGGGGTTCGGCAAAGCTGCGGCTTTCTGGCGGGTCAGAAGGACGGCCGTTTCAATCCGGCCGCAAGGTAGGCAGAGGCTAACGTATTGGCCATCAGCATGGCAATGGTCATCGGCCCGACACCGCCGGGCACCGGCGTGATGGCGCCGGCGGCCTTGGCCGCTTCGGCATAGGCAACATCGCCAACGAGGCGCGACTTGCCCTCGCCCTTTTCCGGCGCCGGAATGCGGTTGATGCCGACATCGATGACGGTGGCGCCCGGCTTCACCCAATCGCCCCTGATCATCTCCGGCCGGCCGACGGCCGCGACAAGAATGTCTGCGGTGCGGGCCAGTGCCGGCAGATCCTTCGTGCGGCTGTGCGCGACGGTGACGGTGCAGTTGGCGGCAAGCAGGAGGTTGGCCATCGGCTTGCCGACGATGTTGGAGCGGCCGACGACGACGGCATTGAGGCCGGACAGGTCCTTGCCGCGCACACGCTCGATCAAAAGCATCGAGCCCGCCGGCGTGCAAGGCACGAAGGCGGTCTCGAGTTCACCGGTGCCGAGCTTGCCGACATTGATGAAATGGAAGCCGTCGACATCCTTTTCCGGCGCGATGGTCTGGATGATCTTGCCGGCGTCGATATGGGCCGGCAGCGGAAGCTGTACCAGGATGCCGTTGATGGCCGGATCGGCGTTGAGGTCGCCGATGATCTTCAGCAATGCCTGTTCGGAGGTTTCGGCCGGCAGCGTGTGCTGGACGGAATGAAAGCCGCATTCCTTGGCGGTGCGCGATTTGGAGGCGACATAGACCTGGCTGGCCGGATCCTCGCCGACGATGACCACGGCAAGACCGGGCTTGGCGTTGCCTTTGGCAACCAGCTCGGCCGTCAGGGCCTTGACCGTCCGCACCACATCTTCGGCAACGCTCTTACCATCAATCACTTCGGCCATGGACCATCCTCAACACCAAAATGCCCAAGCGCGTCGCTTCCGGAAGCGACGCGCTTTTTGATCTTTCACCGCGTGGCATTTTCACGAAAATTCCAACACGCAATCCCGCCAAAGCGCCTTCCCATGCCGTTTACGCGAAACCGGCATGTTTTTGTACGGCACAGCGAAGAATTTTGTGGCTCAGAAGTACCGGCGACGCGCGCGGCTCTCGGTGAGTTCGCGAACCGCTTCGCGGAATTCGCGCAGGCTGGCGCGGATTTCCTCGATTGGCGCCTGCTGCTCGACGTCCGCCTTGGGCTGCGGCGCCTCCACCGATCGCTGAGGCGCCTGCTGCGGCGGGATGGGCGGCTGCGGATAAGGCTCAGAAGCAGGCTGAGGCGGATAGGGCTGCTGCCCGGCATTGGGGGCGGGCATGGACTGCGGATGGGTATGGCCGGGCTGCTGCGTGTAGGCCAATGGCTGCGCGTAGGGATAGAGCTGCGGGCCCGAATATGGTCGCTGCGGCGCTATGTGAGGCGGTAATGGCGGCTGCGCCATCTGCTGCGTATATGGGGCCTGGGCGCCCGGCTGGAAAGGCGACGGCGGGTAGGCTGCTGCAACCTGCTGCTGGGACGCAAAGGCCGGTGCCGACTGGAGATAGGCGGGGTACGCCGGATCTCGCGTTGGCTTCACGTTTTCATCAGAGACCCACTCCGTATCGAAAGGCTCTTCCGGGGACGGCTTGCGGGACACGGACTTGTGCAGCCTCGACAGCAAGGCACCGATCCGGCCGGAACCTTCGGCCGAGGCGACCTCAGCTTGCTGGACAGGTGGTGGTGCTGCCGGCGGTGGCGCAGGTGGTGGCGGTGTAGGCGGGGGTGTCGATGGCTGCAGTACTGGTGGTTGTAGCGGTGCCGGGGGTGCTGCCCGATATGGCTTGTCCTCATAGGGCGCCCGGCGTTCATCCACGCTGCGGTCGCGGCGCGATCGCGAATTGGCTGTGTCACGCAGGCTCTCATAGGCGCCACGCATGGCGCCGAGGCCAATGCCCGAGGCAAAGCCCAGCAACAGGCCGGCAAGCGCTACGACGACCCGCGACGGCCCGTTCGGCTCGAGTGGCGCGAAAGCCTTCGAGATCACATTGATGTTGGCGGTGTTGATGTCCTTCTGCTCGCCGGTCTCCTTGGCACGGAGCAGGTACTGTTCGTAGACGGAACGCTTGGCGGTGGCCTCGCGCTCCAGTTCGCGCATCGACACCAGATCGCTGTTGACGTCGCCGCTGCGGACCTTGAGCTGAGCCAGACGAGAAGCGAGATCCTGTTCGAGTTGCACGGCGCGCTTGAGGTCGACCTGCAGCGACGAGCCGATGCGGCGCAACTCAGCGGCGATGCGGTCGCGTGCGCCGGCAATCTGGGCATTGAGCGCCTGGAGTTCGGGGTGGCGCGGACCGAACCGGATGGCGGCGCGGTCGGCTTCCTGCTTGAGCGACGCATATTGCGAACGCAGATCGCTCATCGTGTTGGAGTTGATCTCCTCCGGCAAGGTGCCGGTGAGAACCGAGTTGACATCGACCGAGCGCGCCGAGGCCGCCCGAGCATTGAGTTCCAGCGTGCGGGCGCGGGCAACCGACAGCTGCTCGTTGAGCTTCAGCATCTCATCGTCGCTGATGAGGTGGCCCTGCGCGTCGACAAGGTCGTGCGTGGCTCTGAAATCCTCGACCTTGCGCTCGGCCGCCTCGACGCCCTTGCGCAACTCGTCCAGCCTGGCCGTGAGTTCGTCGGTGGCGCGGCCGGCGGTGTCCGATTGAATCTGGCCGAAGGTCTGCAGGAAGACATCCGTCATCGTGTTGGCGATGAGGGCCGATTTCTCACCATTCTGCGTTGTCGCGCTGACGGTGATGACGAAGGTCTTGCCGCCGCGCTCGACCGAAAGGCTCTCAGCCAGATTGCCGACAGCCAGCGCACGGCGGCGGGTGTCGTCGACACCGCCCGGTCCGTCATTGCGAGACAGGACGGAGCGGATGAGCGACATGACGCTGAGGCCGCCACCTTGCCCATTGAATTCCGGGTCATTGACCAGATTGAGCTTGTCGACGACCTTGTTGAGAACGGTGCCTGATGTCAGCACCCGGACCTGGTTCTCAACGATGGCTAGCGTGGCGTCGGAAGCGACGACCGACTGGGTGAGATCGCGGTCAGTCAGCTTCAGGTCGCGCGGATCGACGATCAGCTCGGTGGTGGCCTCGTATTTCTTCGGCGTCGACAGCGCGATCGCAATGCCGAGCGCGGCACCCAGCATCGTCGTCGTCACGATCAGCAGCTTCGACTTGCCGACACCGCGGACGACTTGCATTGGATCGATCAGCGGCTTCCACTGCTGGCTGTCGGCGCCGTCATTGTGGGACGCCGGCGCGGCGCTTGAACGGTAGCGTTCGGATGCGCCGGTTTCAGACTGTGTCCGTGGCGTGGTTTGCGGATGGCTCACCGACGAGGCTGGCTCGTAGCCGGCCTGATACCCGTCTGTTGCGACCGGATCCGACAGCTTCGGGTTCGTCCGCGTTTCGCGCCGTGAACGGGCGAGGCGATGGCGGGTGGCGGCATCCTCGCGCCATGACGGGTCTGCCCGATCCCCGATCGAGACCAGGGACGCGTCAGGTTCGTCGCCGCGCACAGCCTGGCCAAGCGCCAGCAACGAGCGCTCGCGCTTCCAGTCTTCGCGGTTTTCCCTGTCGACCATTGTCTGGAACTTTACCCTTGGCGACCTGCAAACGGCGATTGGCCATTCGTTAAGCCACGCTAAACAGGCATGGAAAACAAAAGGTTAATTTTCCCGCGCCGAGCCTGCGGTTTCCCTCTTCGGTTGCATCTATTTTCGACACAACCGTAGACCCCAGAACGGCACGTTAAGTTTTCCGGCCTAGGCTCTCGGTGAGACATGACGCAGGCCAGTGATATACCGCAAAGGCGGCCCCTCGCCCGGATCGGCACTTTTTTGGCCGAACGACGGGGGCTGCTTCGCGACTATTTCTCGGCGATCAGCGGCGCTGGTGGGCGACTGGTGTTTTCACTCGCCTATTTCATCGCACTGGCCAACACGCTGTCCATTTCCGAGTTCGGCATGTTCGCCACCGCATCGGCGGCCGGCGTCATGCTGTCGCGCATCCTCGCCTTCGGTTTCATATCGGCGCTTTATCGCACCGCCACCATCCGACCCAATCTGATCGGCACCTTCACCGCCGGCTTCCTGCTGCTCGGCGTGCTGTCGCTGCCGCTGCTGGCGGCGGCCTCGTTCGGCGTCTATCTGATTTTCTTCGCCGACACCGTGCCGCTGTCGGTGTTTGCGGCAATCGTCTTTGCCGAAGCGCTGTTGTGGCGGCCGGTGGAGGTGGCGCTGATCGTCAACAACGGTCTGGGCAAGTTCGGCCGCGCCGCGCTGCTGGCCATCCTGGCGACGGCGCTGCGGGCGCTTGGCGCGGTGCTGTTCATGTTCTGGGCGCAACACAGCGTCTGGATATGGTCGTGGTTCTATATCGGCGCCAACGCCGCCTCGCTGCTGATTGCCTTCGGCTTCTTCTACCCGCGCCAGCGGCTGCGGCTGCGCATCGAGCTCTATCTCAGGCGATTGGCCGATTCCATCTATGTGGCTGGCGCCGAAGTGCTGTTCTACCTGCAGATGGAGTTCGACAAGCTGCTGGTCCTGGCGATCGGCGGCCCGCATCTGGCCGGCATCTACGCCATCATCATGCGGTTGGTCGACCTGACGGCCATACCGATCCGCACCTTCTCGATGATGCTGGTGCAGCGCATGATGCGCGCGCCGGAACTGTTGTCACGGCTGGCGGTCAAGAGCGGCATCGAAGGCGGCGTGTTCGCGGTCTCGACGCTGGCGCTGCTGACGCTTGGCATCGTCCTGCATTTCTTCCCCAACGCGCTCGGCAAGAATGTCGCCGAGGCAGCTCCGCTGGTTGTGCTGGCTATCTGCGTGCCGGGACTGCGCAATCTGGTCGAATACCAGGCCGAGCTTTTGTTCGCACGCGGCCAGACGCTGGTGCGGGCGCTCAATCTGGGCCTACTCGCCGGATTGAAGGCGCTGCTTTTGACCTATGTGCTGACGACCATCCTCGACACGCCTAACCTGGTGCTGTCGCTCAATGTCGTCTTCCTGCTTTTGTATCTCGCCTCGACGCTGCTCACCTATTCGGCGATGCGTAAGCCGGCAAAGCCGGTCTAAGACTTCCTTGTTTGAGCATGATCTCTGGACAAACGGAAACCGTTTGTCTGAGAAAACCGGTTCCCACTTTTCGGGATCATGCTTCATTAAGCCCGATCAAACGGCGGATGCGGCCGATATCGGTGCCGATGAAGGACTGCATGCCGATCGCCACCTGCTCCGGCGCCATGGCGGCAACGAAGCGGCGGAACTCGTCGTCCGACAGCGCTTCGCCGGTCCAGTGGACACGGCAGAACTCCTCCGAACCGTGGAAGTGGCCGGCGCCGTCCAGCAGATCGTCGACATAGCGGCCGTAGATCATGCATTCGGAGAATTTGCGCGCTGAGCCGACGACCTCGACCCAGTTTCGGCCATGGACCTTCTCGATCTCGCCGCACATGGCCAGCACGGTGTCGCGCCGCCAGGCGATCAGCGTCGAAATGTAGTCGTGGGTCGACGTCCGCGACGGATAGATGCCGAGTGCTGCACCCGCATTGCGCGACCAGACGCGATGCTCTTCGTGACCTTCGTCCGCCAGTACGCCATCACGGCGGAACAGGCGCGCCTTGCCGTCATGCCAGAAGGCGCTGCAATCGAAAGGTTTCAGGAAAGCGACGTCGGAGTCGCAGAAAATCAGCACGTCTTCGGATGCGTGTGCTGATATGGCGATGCGGCGCAGCTGTTGCACATGCCAGCCGCGCAGCGGCTGCGTCTTCAGGCTGAGCCAGACGCGCCGTCGAAACAGGCTGAGCGGGTCGTCGAAGGCATACAGCCAGCGTGGCAGCAGATCACGCTCGTCGACGACCGTGCGGCGGCCGGTCTCCAACTGTCGGAAAAGCTCGATATCGCGATGTTCGACCAGGATGTAGTGGTGCGCCGCACCGGAAACGTGGCGATCAAGCGTTTCGCACAACAGGCGGCAGCGTTCGAAATCGGGCGCGTAGCTTGCCGTCACTATTGCCGCCGTCGGTGTCTGCCGAAGCGGGCTCGGTTCGACAGCGGCGCCTGGAACGAACCTGCTGTTCACTGGCTGTCCCTCGCTGTTTCGGGTGTACGCGAGAATCTCTGCCTGACGACGCGCAGCAGGAACAGGGGATTGCCGACCACATAGCGGCGCCACAGGCGGCCCGGTTCGACAGCCAACCGAAACAGCCATTCAAGCCGCAGCCGGCGCATCCACAAGGGTGCCCGCGGCACCGAGCCGCTCAAGAAGTCGAGCAGCGCGCCGACGGCGATCGGCAGCGTACAGTGGCGCGCGTCGATATGGCGTGCGATCCACAATTCCTGGCGCGGCACACCCATGGCGACGAGCAGCACGTCCGGCCGCAGCGCGGCGATCCGGTCGACGATTTCCGATTCCTGCGAAGCGGGGAAATAGCCGTCGTGGATCACCACGAACCGGTGCTGCACGGCCAGTGCTGCCAGCTTGACCGACGCCGCTTCGGCGTTGACGCGCGTCGCGCCGAGCAGCCCAACCGTCAGCGGCGTCGTCGAGGCTTGCAGGAAGGCGGGGACGAAATCAGTGCCGTTGAGATTGTCCGGAAACGGCGCGCCGTAAAGAAGTCTCGCCGCCAGATCGACGCCGATGCCGTCGGGCAGGATGAGGAAATCATCCAGCGCCTCGGCGAAGACCGGATCGGTACAGGCGATGTTGGCGTTGTGGGCGTTGAGGAAACTGACCTTGGTGAAGCGCCGCTCGGCGATCAGCCGGTTCAGCAGGACGATGGCATCGTTCCAGCGGATCGCAACCACCGGGATGCCAAGGATCGTCTTGAGCTTGTCGAGCCCGAAGGCGGCGCGGGCGGAATGCATGTTCATGCAAACGCCTCCTGCCTGACAGGCCCGAGCTTTTCGAGGCCGAGACGGATGGCGGCGTCGAGCGCCTTGACCTGCGAACGCCGGAACGCGCTGCCGTCGACGTCGCGGATGTCGGCAGCCGCGGCTTCGAGAGCCTTGGCGAAGGCAGCGGGGTCGTCGGTGACGACACAATTGGCCGGGCGATGGTCAATGCCGCGCAGCGACCGGCTGGTGGCGACGGACGGCAGGCCGAGCTCGAAGGTTTCGATGGTCTTCAACTGGACGCCGCTGCCGGCGGTGCTGATCAACGGGATGACGGCAGCGCTGCTTACGAACGCCTGCGCGTCGGGCACGCGGCCGACAAATTCGACACCGGGATGCTTCGACGTAACGCCGGCAGGCATGCTGCCGGCGACGCGGATGCGGAAATCGGAGCGTAAATGCGGTACGACCTTGCCCAGGAACCAGTCGAGACCGATGCGGTTCGGCTGCCAGGTCCAGGTGCCGATCAGGGCGGCGTCGCAGTCGATGCGGCGCGGGCCTTTCCGGGTTGGCGCCGCGGCGCCGGTCACCAAAGGCAGCACCGCCGAGCGGTCGTCCGAGGCGACACCGAGTGCGGCGCGGTCTTCCTCGGCCAGCGTGAAGACGAAGCGCGCCCGTCGACAGAGACGTTCTTCCACGGTCTTGAGCAACCTCGCCTCGCGGCGGAACAACAGGCGCTGGAAGAGGCTTCCGGCCGCAGCGGCATTCTCCTGCGCCGAAAGATGCTCGACATTGTGGGCAACGAAGATCGAAGGCCGGTCAGCGAACAGCTTTTCAAAGGCACCGGCGAACTGCACGGAATTCAACACGTAGCCGTCAAACGGGCCGGTGCGCTCGACTGCAGCAAGTACATCGCCGTCGGACACCGCGCGCAACTTGACCGACGCAAATGTGAGGCCCGAAAGCAGCGCCTTGCCGACCCAGGCCAGCTTTTGCCGTGCAGAGGCATTGTCCGTGCGCACGTCGATCGCACCCAGCACCACGGTGTTTTCGGGATCGGCCGCGGGTCTCCCCGGCCAGGTGAAGCCGATGACGGTGACGCGCGCGCCAGCGCGCCGCAAGGCAGCGATGATCGCAGCGTTGGCGATCTCGTAGCCCGAGGCGAGAGCGCCGTCGGGCACGATCGATGTGGCGAACAGCAGATGCATCTCACCTATCCAGTGGTGTAGCCGGTAGCAAAGTGCGGTGAACCCTTGATTAAGCGAGCACATTCGACGACCGAAAGCCCCTGCCTGGCGGGCTTCTCCGTGCAAGGTGATTAACGAAACCTTATCACCGTGGTGCTACCAGAGCCCAACTCACCATGTGGCTGGACACGGATGATCCCTTTGCCATCGGACGGTTCGGTATCGATCGCAGGACGCTCGCCGCGGCTTGACCTCGAGGCCGTCGAAGCGGTCGTCACCTTGCCGACCTTCAAGCGGCCCGAGCAGGTGCTGGAAACGCTGGCGTCGTTACGTGCGCAGCAAACCGGCAGGCGCTTTGCCGTCGTCGTCATGGAAAACGAAGCCGAAGCGCGGGCTGGCGCCAAGGCGGCAGTGCCGCTGTTCGAGCGCGGCGAGATGTCAGGTCTGGTCATCATTGCGCAGGAGCGCGGCAATTGCAGCGCCTACAATGCCGGCTGGCAGACAGCGATCCTGCAATTCCCGAACTTCAGGCATCTGCTGGTCATCGACGACGACGAGATCGCCGATCCGCGGTGGCTGGAACGGATGTGCACGGCAGCCGAGACGCTCGGCGCCGATATTGTCGGCGGCCCGCAGGTGCCTGTGTTTGCCGATCCCGCACATGCGCGATGGGCCGAGCATCCGGTGTTCGCGCCTCCCTATCGAGAGACCGGGCGCGTGCCGGCACTCTATTCGTCCGGCAATCTTCTGGTCGGGCGCAATGTGCTGATCGCCATGGGTCCGCCCTTTCTCGATCTGAAATTCAACTTCATGGGCGGCGGCGATTCCGATTTCCTGAGCCGGGCGGCGCAGCGCGGTTTCGTGCTTGGCTGGTGCGCTGAAGCGCAAGTGCAAGAAACCGTTCCGGCCCGGCGTGTCGAAGCCGACTGGATCCGTGCTCGCAGCCTGCGCAACGGCGTCATCTCGACACTGGTCGAAAAGAAGAAACGCGCCGGCACGCCACTGGCCGGCGTGAAGGTGTTGCTGAAGAGCCTGGTGCTGCTTGCCGCCTCGCCGTTTCGCGGCCTGATGCGGCTGGCGCGAACCGGATCGCCGGCGATCGCCATCTACCCCGTTCATGTGGCGCTCGGCCGCGTGCTGGCCGAATTCGGATATGCCAATGAGCAATACCGCCAGCCTGAGAAAAACTGAGCGCGCGCCGCTCAGCGCCGCGTTCACGCGCGAAGGCGTGGCCACTGCCATTGCCGCGCTGCTGTTCACCGTCATCATGGTGTCCTTCCGGCCGTTCCAGCCGGCCGGCGCCGAGCTCACCGGTCAAGGCGGCGACATCGTCAACCAGCTTGGCTTCAGTTCGCTCGGCGCCATGTCGATCTTCTCGCTGATGGCCTTTGCCGATCCGCGCGTAGTGCGCTCGCTGCTCAGCCCGTCCTGGATGCTGATGCTGGGCTTCTTTTTCCTGTCGGTGGTGCTGGCAACCGACCCGCCCTCGGCCATGCGTGCCGCCTCCTTCACGCTGATCGGCATCCTGACGATGGCGACGATCCTGGTGCTGCCGCGCGACGCCGAGGCCTTCTCAAAAGTCATCATCTTCACCGCCGTCGCGGTCATGGGCCTTTCCTATCTCGGCCTCATCGTCTTTCCGCACGAGGCGATGCACACCGCCGACTCACAGGAGCCCGAACATGCCGGCCTGTGGCGCGGCGTGTTCACCCACAAAAACATCGCCGGCCCGATCATGGCCTGCCTCAGTTTCGCAGGCCTCTATCTCTACCGGCGCGGGCAGCGCTACTGGGGCGCCGGGATCTTCCTCGCGGCGATGATCTTCATGCTGCACACCGGCTCCAAGACAACAGCTGGCCTGGTGCCGTTCTCGATCCTGATCGTGATGTTCCCGAGCCTGATAGGCATGCGGCTCGGCACGCCGATCCTGTTTGCGCTGGCGATCATCGCCACGGCGGTCGGCACGCTGGGCATCGTCTTCCTGCCGCCGGTGAAACATCTGGCGGCAATCTATTTTCCCGACATGACCTACACCGGCCGCACGACGCTGTGGGAGTTTGCCGGCAGCATGCTGGCGAAGAAGCCATGGACCGGCTACGGCTATGAGAGCTTCTGGGGAACGCCGCTGCTGCTCAATCAGGACCAGCCCTTCGACCGGCCCTGGGACATCAGAACCATCGTGCACGGCCATGACGGCTATCTCGACATCGCCGTGCTGATGGGCATTCCGGCACTTTGCGTGGCGGTCTACACCTTCCTCATCGCGCCGTTGCGCGACTACATGCGCATTCCGCTGCGCAGGGAAAACATCTTTCTCGGCGACTTCTTCATGATGGTGGTGCTGTTCACGGCGCTGAACGCCTTCCTCGAAAGCTTCTTCTTCCATCGCGGCGACCCGGTCTGGCTGTTCTTCGTGCTCGGCGTGCTTGGCCTCAGGCAAGTGTCGCTGCGGCCGATCGCGGTGCGCGATCCCGATCGCAGTGTGCGATCCGAGATCGCGGTGCACGATCTTCCCGTTCCTCCTGACGGGGGCTTCCCCAGGGAAGCGCCAGCGTCTATGTGAAGGCCTTCCTTCGGAGGGCCTTCGATGACGATCAGGCTTGTTCTCGCCGGCTGCGGCAATATGGGTTACGCCATGCTCTCGGGCTGGCTGAAATCCGGCAAGCTTGCGCCGGCGGCGGTTTTCGTGGTCGAGCCCAATGCCGATCTGCGCAATCGCGCGGCAACGCTGGGCTGCGGCACATCAGCCGATGCCGGCGATATTCCAGCCGATGCCGTGCCCGATCTCGTCGTCATCGCGGTGAAGCCGCAGGTGATCCGCGACGTCACCGCCGCCTACAAGCGCTTCGCAGATGGCCGCACCACCTTCGTCAGCATCGCCGCCGGCACGCCTGCCGCCACCTTCGAGGAAATCCTGGGCAGCCGCACACCGATCGTGCGCTGCATGCCCAACACGCCGGCAGCAATCGGCAAAGGCATGATGGTGGTGTTCTCCAATAGGCTGGTTTCCGAAGACACCAAGCGTTTCGTCGCCGACCTGCTGTCGGCGAGCGGCGAGGTGACCACCATCGATGACGAGGGCCTGATGGATGCGGTGACCGCCGTGTCGGGGTCGGGGCCAGCCTATATCTTTCATTTCATCGAGGCGCTGACCGTGGCAGCCGAGAGGGCTGGGCTGCCGACGGCAACCGCCAAGCTGCTCGCCATGCAGACCGTTTATGGCGCTGCCTCGCTCGCCGCCGAAAGCGGCGAGGAACCGGGTGTCCTGCGCCAGCAGGTGACCAGCCCCAAGGGGACGACGGCCGCGGCGCTGGATGTGCTGATGGGCGAGGACCGGCTGACCAATCTGCTGACGCAGGCGGTGGAGGCGGCGCGGTTGCGGTCTGTCGAGCTGGGGAAGTAAATCCTCAGCTTGCCCCGTAAAGCATCTCATCCTGGAGTCGGCGCAAGGCGAACAGCCTCGTCGTCTGATCGGGTGACGCATTGTCGGCGGTCAGCAATTCGCCTTTCCTGACCGGTTTCAGCACCTTGCCGCCCTCGAGCAGGCCGACCGGCACGGCGCGCCGGGCACGGGCTTCGCCGACGGTCATGGTCCAGGAACGGTAGCAGGTCTCGCCGATCGCATCGAAGGTCTCGCCAGCGGCAAGGTCGCGCTTGGCGACGGCACAGACTTCGGCCACCGGCCTTGGCAGCGGTACCATGTCGGGCTTGCCGAACAGCACGATGCGGGCTGCCGTCAGCGGCACTTCCAGCGACGTCAGATGATAGGGCCGGAACAGGCTGTAGTAAGGACCGTGGCCGATATGCAGATCGTCCATGCGCTCGATGATGCGCGGATGCGTCGCCTCGACGATGACGAAGACGCCGGGCGCGACGCCTTTGCCGACCGTGTAGTCGACGACGCCTTTCTTCAGCAACAGACCGCCATCCTCACGCGGAATGAGCACCTTGGCGAGATCGTCGCGGTCGGCCTTGGGGCCGTGCATGCCGGGCACATCGGGCACGAGCCCGGTGGCGTTGGCGATGGCGCACATCTCGACCATGGTCTTGGAGCCATCCACGAACTCGACCAGCATGCGCGGGTTCATGTTGCGGCGGATCGCTTCCTCGCGATAGTCATCGGGCACGGCGTCGTGGTTGAGCGGGTTGTTCTTGCCCTTGCCGGCTGAGACGATGGTTAGCCCGAGCGCCGACGCGAACTCGATCAGCTCCATGCAGCTCGACGGCTCGTCGCCAGCACCCACCGAATAAACGACGCCAAGCCGGTCAGCCTGCTGTTTGAGGTAGCAGCCGATGGTGACGTCGGCCTCGACGTTCATCATCACCAGATGCTTGCCGTGCTCCATCGCCGACAGGCAGAAATCGGCGGCAACACCCGGCTTGCCAGTGGCGTCGATGACGACGTCGATCAACGGATTGGTGACCAGCATCTCGTTGGAGGTGATGGCGATCTTGCCACTCTCTATGGCGCCGGTGACTTTCGACGTGGTGTCGGCTTCGACCGCCATGGCTTCATCGCCATAGGCGATGCGGATGGCATCGCGCGCGGTGTGCGGGCGGCGTGTCGAGACGGCGCAGACCGAAATGCCCGGCATCAGCATGCCTTGCGTGACCAGATCGGTGCCCATCTCGCCCGAGCCAATGACGCCGATGCGCACAGGGCGGCCCTCGGCGGCACGCCTGGCGAGATCGCGGGCAAGGCCGGTCAGGGCGACATTGGTCATGCAGGAATGTCCACAGCTTCGTGATTTATGGTCGGATAGCAGGGAACCGGCTCCATTTGCCAACGAAACCGTTGGCGACCGGCATTTTCCAGCGAAATCGCCCGAACAAGGGACATTCGTCCCGGGCGATTGGCACAAAGGGTTGCCAATTGACATTGTCGTGAACAGCCACAATAAAACATTCGTTCGCCAACAAAGGCAAATGTTCATCGACAGATCGGAGAGCATGCGCCTCGCGGCGGACTGGGGAGTGTCTTTGCGCCAGGGTGGCGTCAAAGGCTGGATGGAGCATCATTGCGAGGCGTCGAGCGAAGGCTCGGGGGCTCCAGGGGAGGAATAATGGATACTGTTCTCGCGGGCCTCAAAGGGGCCATCGACACGCTCGGCCCGACGATCCTGCTACCGATCGTCATTTTTATCATTGCCGTGGTTCTGGGCGCCAAGGTCAGCAAGGCTTTTCGCGCCGCCGTCACCATCGGCGTCGCCTTCATCGGCATCAATCTCGTGCTTGGCCTCATGTTCACGTCGATCGGAGACGTTGCCAAGGCCATCGTCACCAACACCGGCATCCATCGCGACATCATCGATGTCGGCTGGCCTTCGGCCGCGGCGATCGCCTTCGGCTCATCGGTCGGCCTGTGGGTCATTCCGGTCGGCATCCTCGTCAACATCGTGCTGCTGCTGACACGCATGACGCGCACGCTCAATGTCGACGTCTGGAATTTCTGGCATTTCGCCTTTGTCGGCTCACTGGTCGTCGCCGCGACAGACAATCTGGCCTATGGCATCGCGGTCGCAGCACTTGTCGCCGCGCTGTCGCTGCTCTTCGCCGACTGGTCGGCACGCGCGGTGCAGCAATTCTACGGCGTGCCCGGCATTTCCGTGCCGCACCTCGCCTCCGCGCAGATCCTGCCGATCGCCATTGTGCTCAACTGGATCATGGACCGCATTCCCGGCATCAACCGCATCAACATCAACACCGATACGATCGAGCGCAGGTTCGGCGTGTTCGGAGAACCTGTCGTGATGGGCCTGATCATCGGCCTCGTGCTCGGCGCGATCGCCTTCTACAATGCGGGTGATCTCAGCGTGGTGCTGGCAAAAATTCTGGGCACCGGCATGACGTTGGCGGCGGTCATGCTGCTGCTGCCGCGCATGGTCAAGATACTGATGGAGGGCCTGCTCCCGGTTTCCGACGCAGCCCAGGCGTTCGTACGCAAGCGCACCGGCGACCGCGAGCTGCTTGTTGGCCTCGATTCGGCGATCCTGATCGGCCATCCGGCCGCGATCTCGTCGTCGCTGATCCTGGTGCCGATCGCGATCATCCTGTCCATCATCCTGCCAGGCAACCGCGTCATCCTGTTCGCCGACCTGGCGGTCATTCCCTTCATCGTCGCCATGACCGCGCCTCTGGTCAAAGGCAATGTGTTCCGCATGGTGGTGATCGGCACGGTGACGCTGGCCATCGGCTTCTACGTCGCCAACGCGCTGGCGCCGCTGTTCACCAGTGCTGCCGTCGCTTCGGGTTTCAAGCTGCCGGCGGACGCGCTGCAGATCACCTCGGTGGTCGACGGTTTCCTGTGGGTGCCTTACGTGATCATCGAGGCGATCCAGGGAATGGGGCTTGTCGGCATCATCGTGATCGCGGTGGTCATCGCGGCATTGTTTGTCCTCTACCGCCGCAATCCGCTCGGCTGGGAACGGGCCGCGGGCGCCGAGGACGAGCCGGCCGAAGAGACGGTCTGAACCTGATAGCGCCTTGCGTTTGAACCGATCGTGCGCCCTTCACGGGCGCACGATTTCATCGACGGAGCAAAGAAATGCCTGACGGCCTCATGCAGCTTCTGGATCCCGAAGCGATCGTGCTCGGATCCGATGCATCGACCAATGAGGAGATCATCCGCATCCTGGCGGGCCGGCTCGAGATGCTTGGTTATGTCAAAAGCTCCTATGCCGACGCGGTCGTGCGCCGCGAATTGACCATCCCGACAGGACTGCCGCTGGAGCGCCCCGACAATGTCGCGGTGCCGCACACCGATCCGGAGCATGTGCTGAAACCGGGCATCGCGATGGGCACATTGAAGCAACCGGTAACCTTCGCCAACATGGAAGACCCCGACGAGATGCTGCCGGTCGGCTTTGTCTTCCTGCTTGCCATCAATGACAAGGACAAGCAGATTGAGGCGCTGCAGGCCGTCATGGCCATCATCCAGAATCCGCAAACCTTGGACGGCTTGAGGTCGGCCAGAACCCTCGACGACGTGCGAGCCGTACTCGGCTGAAACAAGGAGAAGCAGAGATGTCCAGACAGAAAACCATTCTCTTTGCCTGCGGCACGGGCATCGCCACCTCGACCGCGGTCAACGTCGCCGTCACCGAGGAAATGAAGAAACGCGGCCTCACCTTCAATGCCCAGCAGGCAAAGGCCACCGAAGTGCCGGGACTGGCCGACAATGTCGACTTCATCGTCGCCACCACTCCGATCTCCGCTTCGGTGACCAAGCCGGTCATCAAAGGCCTCGCCTTCCTCACCGGCATCGGCAAGGACAAGATCCTCGACGAGATCGAGGCGCAATTGCGCAAGTGATGGTCTCGAAGCGTCGCGGAGGCTGGCTCGGCCTCGGTAACAGGACGAGGCTTCAGACCACCCTGACGTAGCTCGTCATTCCCGATTTCTGATGCTCGATGATGTGGCAATGCAGCAGCCAGTCGCCGGGATTGTCGGCGACGAAACCGAGCTGAACCTTCTCGTTGGGCTGGATGAGATAGGTGTCGGAAATGACAGGCTGAACCTGGCGCGTCGAGGATGACAGCACCTTGAAGCTCATGCCGTGCAGATGCATCGGATGGGATTGCGGCGTCAGGTTCTCCATGTCGATGACATAGCTCCTGCCGAGCTTCAATTCGGCCAGCGGGGCGGTCGGATCCGGCGTATCGCCGGGCCAAGGCACCTTGTTGATGGCCCAGAAACTGTAGCCAAGTGAACCGCAGATGCCATCGCTCGGGACGTTTTCCGCCGTGGCGCTGAGCGCCAGGGAAATATGTTGGGCGCTGGCGAGATCCACCTCCGCCACCGGATTGACCTCCAAGAGAGCAACATCACGAATGTCCCGTTTGAGGGAGTTTCCTGTCGCGCGCAGGGTCGCCAGGATTTTTGGCTTGGTGCCCCTGACGTCCCGCAAGCTGACGATAGCGCCCTCGTCGTCGGGCATGCGGATGGCCAGCTCCATGCGCTGACCGGGTCCAAGCAGCAAGGCATCGGGGGAAAAACGCTGCGGTACCGGATTGCCATCCAGCGCGATGACTGACGCCTCGGCGCCATCGACGCGAAAGGCATAGATCCGGGTGACGTCGGTGATGGCGACCCTGAGCCGCACCAGCCCTCCGGCCGGCGCATCATATTGCGGCTGATCGAGCCAGTTGGCGGTGCGCACCGTGCCGTAAGTGCCGGTTTTTGCGGCATCGCGCGGTCGGAACTGATCGATGAACTGGCCATCATCGCCGAGGCGCCAGTCGCGCAGGTTGAGGACGATTTCGGCATCGAATTCCGGATCGCTGGGGTTCTCGACCACGATCACGCCCGTCAGGCCGTGGCCCATCTGCTCCAGCGTGTTGCAATGCGGGTGGTACCAGAAGGTGCCGGCGTCGGGTGGCGTGAAGGCGTAATCGAAATGGTCGCCGGTATAGACGTAGGGCTGGACCAGGAACGGCACGCCGTCCATCTTGTTTGGAACGCGAATGCCGTGCCAGTGGATCGTCGTCGGATCGTCGATGGCGTTGACAAGACGCGCGGCAAAGGGCTCGCCCTTTTTCATCCTGAGCACCGGCGGCATTCCGGCGTTGCCATAGGTCAGCACATCCCTGGTCTGGCCGACATCCATCAGCTTCGTCTGGATCTTTGCCGTCTGCAAAACCACCGGCTCAGGCGTGGCAGCGGCCCAACCGCCAAGCCGACCCAGGGCCGAGAGCCCGATCCCGCCCGCGCCGGCAACCGCAGCCGCTTTCAAAAGCCTGCGGCGTGTGAGTACGGTCATTCGGCGCTCCAACTGCAAAGACGGCTGCCTTGGGTTTATCGCAGCCTTGGATCGTAAGCGAGCAGCCTGTGCAAAACCGGCCTGCTGGCAGTTGAAGCTGTTTCTGGCGCGGCAGATCTACTCAAGATACCAGCCGATGTAGACGGAGGAGCGCGACTATTTCAACCGCGCCCCATAGGCGGCAAGAAACGCTTCGACCGAAGCATCGGCGTGCCGCTCAAGGTCAGCCTTCGAGCGCGGGTTGCTTCCGGTGAACATGGCTTCGTTCATAGGGATCCAGAGAAGCATTCCGAAGAGATGACTGGCCGCCAAACGGGGATCGCTAGTCTGCAACAGGCCTCGACTGGTAAGTTTTTGAAAGCATGATGCCACCGAGGCAAGCATGCGCTCAAAACCTTTTTCATACCAGCTGCGGCCAAGCTGCGGCATTCGATCCGCGTTGGCGATAATCAGACGCCGCAGCTTCAACAAGTTGTCGTCCATCAGCGTCGTTGTCATGCGCCGGGCAAGCTGCTGCAGACCGCCCTCCATGAATTGCGCCTCGGAAAGCAGCATCGTCACGGACTCGACAACGTCATTAGTCAGGCTGGCGGTGGACTCGACGACTTCGCAGAAAAGTGTCTCCTTGTCCCTGAAATGCTTGTAGACGGTCTGCTTGGAAGCTCCTGCCTTGGTGGCGATCTCCTCCATGCTGGTTCCATCATAACCGTTGGCGATAAACGCGGCTGTGGCCGCTTCGATGATTTCACGATCCTTGCGAGCCGACCTGGTCTCACCATTATTTTCCATAGCGCCTCTCAACCAGTACTAGACGGTACCGTTCCCGCATGGTAGCTACGCCGACAGTACTAGACTGGCTAGTACCCGTCAACGAAAGCAAGGCTTGAACCGATGACCAAGATGATCTTCCTCAATCTGCCGGTGCGCGATCTGCAGGCGGCGACCAAGTTCTATCTCGCGATCGGCGGCACGCTGAACCCGCAGTTCTCGAGCGACCAGGCCAGCTCGATCATGTTCTCCGACTCGATTGGGGTCATGTTGCTGACGCACCAACACTACGGCCAGTTCACAGCGCGCCCGATCGGCGACCCCAAGAGTGACAGCCAGATGCTGATCGCGCTCACCACCGACAGCAAGGACGAGGTCAATGCCGTAATCGAGAAGGGCGTGGCGGCAGGCGGTCGCGCCGATCCCAACCCGGTGCAGGATCTCGGTTTCATGTTCAACCGCCACATCGAAGATCCGGATGGCAACGTCTGGGAGCTGCTGTGGATGAACCCGTCCGCCATGCAATAGCCCACTGGAATCGAAGCGGGCCAGGATGACAATGGAGAAGCGATTGGCATTCGCCTGTCGCTTCTCCATCAGACGCGCGCCGGCATCAGCTATTCAGCCGCCTCGGCATAGTGCGCCGGCAGGTAGTTGAGGATGGGGCCGAGCCAGCGCTCGACCTCGGCCAACGGCATGTCCTTACGAACAGCATAGTCCTCGACCTGGTCGCGTTCGACCTTGGCGACGCCGAAGTAATAGCTTTCGGGATGCGAGAGATAGATCCCCGATACGGACGAGCCCGGCCACATCGCGTAGCTTTCGGTCAGGCTCACGTCGGCATTGGCTTCGCCGTCGAGCAGCCGGAACAGTGTGGCCTTTTCAGTATGGTCGGGCTGCGCCGGATAGCCGGGCGCCGGGCGGATGCCGCGATAGGGTTCGCCGATCAGCTCGTCGGGCGCCAGCGCTTCGTCTGGCACGTAGCCCCAGAACTCCTTGCGCACCTTCTCATGCATGCGCTCGGCAAAGGCTTCGGCGAAGCGGTCGGCCAGCGCCTTGACCATGATCGAGGAATAGTCGTCATTGGCGCGCTCGAAGCGCTCTGATATCGCCACCTCCTCGATGCCGGCGGTGACGATGAAGCCGCCGATGTAGTCGGGCTTGCCGCTATCCGCTGGCGCGACGAAATCCGACAGCGCGACATTGGCCTTGCCGTCGCGCTTGGTCAATTGCTGGCGTAAGGTGAAGAACGTCGCCAGTTCCTGCGAGCGTGCCTCGTCCGTGAACAGCCTGATGTCGTCGCCAACGGCATTGGCCGGCCAGAAGCCGATGACACCGCGCGGCGCGAACCATTTTTCGGCAATGATCTTCTTCAGCATCGCCTGCGCATCTTCGAACAGCTGGCGCGCGGCGGCGCCTTGCGCCTCGTCTTCGAGTATCTTGGGATAGCGGCCCTTCAGCTCCCAGGTCTGGAAGAACGGTGTCCAATCGATGTAGCGCGCGAGTTCGGTGAGGTCCCAGTTCTCGAACACCTTCACGCCGGTAAAAGACGGCTTAGGCGGCTCATATTCAGACCAGTCTATCCGATGCGCGTTGGCCCTCGCCTTGGTCAGCGGCAGCCGCTGCTTGTCGGCTTCGGAGCGGGCATGCGCATCGGCGACCTTCTTGTATTCGGCCCGCACGGCGTCGACATAGTCAGCCTTGCTGTCATTTGACAGCAAGGCTGACACCACGCCGACTGCCCGGCTGGCGTCGTTGACATAGACGGTCTGGCCCCTGGTGTAGCGCGGATGGATCTTCACCGCCGTGTGCACGCGGCTGGTCGTCGCGCCGCCGATCAGCAGCGGAATGTCGAAGCCTTCGCGCTCCATCTCGGCGGCCATGTGCGCCATCTCGTCGAGCGAAGGCGTGATCAAGCCGGACAGGCCGATAATGTCGACTTGTCTCTCGCGCGCCGTCTGCAGGATTTTTGCCGCCGGCACCATGACGCCGAGATCGATGATCTCGTAATTGTTGCAGGCCAGCACGACGCCAACGATGTTCTTGCCGATGTCGTGGACATCGCCCTTCACCGTCGCCATCAGGATCTTGCCCGCTGTCTGGCGTTCGCCATTGTCGATGCCATTGGCGGCGTTGGCTAGCTTCTCGGCCTCCATATGCGGCAGCAATCCGGCCACCGCCTGCTTCATCACCCGCGCCGACTTCACCACTTGCGGCAGGAACATCTTGCCCGCGCCGAACAGATCGCCGACGACGTTCATGCCAGCCATCAGCGGGCCTTCGATGACATGCAGCGGGCGCTCGGCCGCCAGCCTGGCTTCCTCGGTGTCGGCGTCGATGAATTCGGTGATGCCATTGACCAGCGCATGGCTGATCCGCTGTTCGACTGTCCATTCGCGCCAGGCAAGATCGCGCTCCTTGGCTTCCTGGCCCACCGTGCCCTTGAAGCGTTCGGCGATCTCCAGCATGCGTTCGGTGGCGGTGCCGCCGGCCTTGGGCACACGGTTGAGCACGACATCCTCGCAGGCCTCGCGCAGCGCCGGCTCGATCGTGTCGTAGACGGCGAGTTGACCGGCATTGACAATGCCCATGTCCATGCCGTGCTGGATGGCATGGTAGAGGAACACGGCATGCATGGCCTCGCGCACCGGCTCATTGCCGCGGAACGAGAAGGACAGGTTCGACACGCCGCCGGAAATGTGGACATGCGGCAGCGTGCCGGTGATCTCGCCCGTCGCCTCGATGAAGTTGACGCCGTAATTGTCGTGCTCCTCGATGCCGGTGGCGATGGCGAACACGTTCGGATCGAAGACGATATCCTCGGGCGGGAAGCCGGCCTGCTCGGTCAAGAGCTTGTAGGCGCGGGTGCAGATCTCGACCTTGCGCGCTTTGGTGTCGGCCTGGCCGTCTTCGTCGAAGGCCATGACGACCACCGCCGCGCCATAGGCGCGCACGAGCCTTGCATGATGCAGGAACGCAGCCTCGCCTTCCTTCATCGAGATGGAGTTGACCAGCGGCTTGCCCTGCACGCATTTCAGGCCAGCCTCGATGATCTCCCATTTCGAACTGTCGACCATGACGGGAACGCGGGCGATGTCCGGCTCGGCGGCGATCAGGTTGAGATAATCGACCATCGCCTTCTTCGAATCGATCAGCCCCTCATCCATGTTGATGTCGATGATCTGGGCGCCATTGGCGACCTGATCGCGCGCCACGTCGAGCGCGGCGACATAGTCGCCCGCCGTGATCAGTTTTCTGAACTTGGCCGAGCCGGTGACATTGGTGCGCTCGCCGACATTGACGAAGGGAATCTCGTCGGTGAGCGTGAACGGCTCCAGTCCGGACAGGCGCATCCTGGGCTCGATCTCCGGAATGGCGCGCGGCGGATATTTCTTCACCGCTTCGGCGATGGCGCGGATGTGATCCGGCGTCGAGCCGCAGCAGCCGCCGACGACATTGACCAGTCCCTCACGGGCGAAATCCTCGATCTGCGCGGCCATGAATTCCGGGCTCTCGTCATACCGGCCGAATTCATTGGGCAGGCCGGCATTCGGATAGGCGCAGGTGAAGGTGTTGGCGACGCCTGATATTTCGGCCAGATGGTCACGCATGGCGTTGGCGCCGAGCGCGCAGTTGAGGCCGATGGTGAAGGGGCTGGCATGGCGCACCGAATGCCAGAAGGCCGTCGGCGTCTGGCCCGACAGCGTGCGGCCGGAGAGATCCGTGATGGTGCCGGAGATCATCACCGGCAGGCGCACGCCCTTCTCGATGAAGATCTCTTCTGCCGCGAAGATCGCCGCCTTGGCGTTCAGCGTGTCGAAGATGGTCTCGATCAGGATGATGTCGGCTCCACCATCGATCAACCCCCGCAACTGCTCGCCATAGGCGAGGCGCAGATCGTCGAAGGTCACGGCACGATAGCCGGGATTGTTCACATCCGGCGACATCGAGGCGGTGCGGTTGGTCGGCCCGAGCGCGCCGGCGACGAAACGGCGCTTGCCGTCCTGCTGCTCGGCACGAATAGCGGCGCGCCGCACCAGTCGCGCGCCATCGCGATTTAGCGCGTAGACGGCATCCTCCATGCCGTAATCGGCCTGGGCGATCGAGGTCGAGGAGAAAGTGTTGGTCTCCAAGATGTCGGCGCCTGATAAGGCGTACTGATAGTGGATTTCCTCGATCGCCCCAGGCTGGGTCAGGATCAGAAGATCGTTGTTGCCTTGCTGGTGGCAGGCGCAGCCGGCGAAGGCCTCGCCGCGAAACTGGTCCTCGTCAAAGCCGAGGCCCTGGATCTGCGTGCCCATGGCACCGTCAAGGATGAGGATGCGTTCGCGCGCCGCCGCCGTGAGCGCAGCAAGCACTTCCGACCCGTCGGATTTTGCCGCGACGGGGCCGAACAATGCGTCCAGCGATGCAGAATTCTGCGACATTTTTTATCCCTTTGGCGACAAGCTTTTCATGTCACATAAGGATATCTTTATGTCAATATACGACAGACGCTCATGATTGTCACCCACCCGCCACGAAGGCGGGGTCCGGGGCGCCGGTTTTCTGACGGACCTACGCTCTGTCGACGCTTGCCAGGAAGCGGGCGAAGATCGGATTGAAGCGATCCGGCGAATCCCAGAATGGCGCATGGCCGGATTTGTCGAGCAAATGGGCCCTGCCTTCCCACAGGTTGGAGAACTTCACCGTCGCGACGAAATCGGTGTCGACGAATGGCTCGTCGACACCGTTCAGAACGGCGATCGGCGGCGTCTTGCCGGCGACGATCTCGCGCTGGTTCCTGCCGGTGCCGGCCGCGAATTTTTCGAACATCAGGCGCCGCGCGCGTCCGTCGGTGCGCGCCACCGTGTCAATGAGAACCGGTTCGAACGGCTCGCCGCAGGTGCTGCGCGCATAGGCCTCGACATCGGCGGCACTGAAGGTTTCCTGTCCGGCAAGGTGCATATGCGGGCTCGGCTTGAAGCCGTTGCCGACCTCGTCAGGTGATACCGGCGGCGTGCCGGTGATCATCAGCCCGAGCAGGCCGGGAAAGCGGTCGATCATTTCAAGCCCGATATGGCCGCCGAGCGACCAGCCGAAGACTATGGCCTTGTCGACACCGAGCAGCCCGAGCACTTCGGTCATGGCATCGGCATAGCCTTCCATGCTGTAGGAACGCTCCGGATCGATCGCATCGCCGGACGCTCCGTGGCCGGGCAGATCGGGAGCGATGATGTGGTAGCGCTCGCCTAGCGGGCTCTCCAACTGGTTGCGGAAAACGGCGCTGGAAGACGAATTGCCGTGGATCAGCATGACAGTGGTTCCCTGGCCGCCGGTCTGGCGCACCGCGATCTTGCCGTGGCTGGTTTCAAGGGTCTTCTGCGAGATCGTCATTGTCGGCTCCGTCTGGAATTGCCCTGTTTTGAAGCAGCTGCGCAACAAAGCACCACTGTCTCCCATGTCCCGCCGGTAAACATTTCTCGGTCAGGTTACGCTGAAAAATCCTTTTCAAATAAGAACAATTATGCGTAGATTGTCAATTATCCAACTCCCGATGAACGGGAGGAAAACAGGGAACAGCACGATGAAGCCGAAATCCGCCGCAAGTCGAATCCGCCATATCCTGATGAGCACGACGCTGATCGGCATGTTTGCCGCATCAGGCGCGCCCGCTTTCGCCGAGGTCGTCAAGATCGGCCTGCTTGCGCCGCTAACCGGGCCGGCCGCGGCGGACGGCCAGGAGTTCCAGCGTGGCGTGCAGATGGCCATCGACGAGGCGAACGCAGCCGGCGGCGTTGCCGGGGATACGTTCGAACTGGTGGTCGGCGACGTCAAGGATCAGTCCGCCGGCAACGTCACCAGTGCGGTCGAGCGCCTGCTTGGCGATCCGGGCGTGCATTTCATGCTGACGGGCTATGCCAGCCTGACCAATTTCGAGATCGACAACATGGCCGAGGCTGACATGCCTTACATGCTGGCGGCCACCTCGCAGCAGACCAGGGACATCATCGCACCGAGCCCCGACAAATACATGTGCTGCTGGTCGCTGACGCCTTCCTTCGACGCCTACAACACCGACGTCACCCTGTTCGTCGAGAAGCTCGCGGCCGACGGCAAGATCACCTTGCCAACCAAGAAGGTCGCCATCATCTCCTCCGACAATGCCTATTCGAAGACCATCTCCGAAGGCATGAAGAAGACCTTCAAGGAGAAGGGCTGGACCATCACCGTCGACGAGATCGTGCCCTTCGGCGAAGTGACCGACTGGCGTTCGATCCTGGCCAAGGTGCGCGAGAACGTTCCCGACGTCGTCATCAACACCGACTATCTGCCGGGCAATTCGGCGTCCTTCCTCAACCAGTTCCTCGAGCAGCCGACCAAGAGCCTCGTCTTCCTGCAATATGCACCGAGCGTTCCGGAATTCGTCGAACTGACCGGCAAGAAGTCGGATGGTGTCATCTACAATCTGCTCGGCGGTGCGCTTACCACCCCGAAGAACCCGCGCGCCGATGAGGTGGCGGCCAAGTTCAAGGTAAAATACGGCGTCGAGAGCGGCACCTATGGCGTCGGCCTCTACGAAATGACCAATGTCTATTTCGACGCGGTCAAGAAGGTCGGCGGCGCATCCGACCATGCGGCGATCATGAAGGCGTTGTCGGAGACCGACAAACAGGTCGCCGAAGGGCGGCTGAAATTCGATCCCGCCACCCACCTTGCCATACAGGGCGACGACTACATCCCGATCACCTTCTTCCAGATCTGGGACGGCCAGCGCACGCTGATCTCGCCGGAGAAATACGCCACCGGCGCCTTCAAGCTCCAGCCCTGGATGAAGTGAGGAATGGCCCTGCTTGAACTGGACGACGTGTCGAAGGCCTTCGGTTCGCTGAAGGCCGTCGATGGCGTGTCGTTCAAGGTCGAGGCCGGCGAGATCTTCGGCATCGCCGGCCCGAACGGCAGCGGCAAGAGCACGCTGTTCAACATCATCACCGGCATCCCGTTTGGCCCTGACCGGGGCAGCGTCCGGTTTGACGGCAATGCCATAAACGGCAAATCGGGACACGTCATCGCGCGCCTCGGCCTTGCCCGTACGTTTCAGCGCGAGACCAGCTTCGACGGGTTGACCGTGTTCGAGAACGCGCTGATCGGCGCCAGCTACGGCAAGCAGGAAAAAACGGCGGCCACGGCCCGCAATGCGGCCGCCGAGGCGCTGGAGTTCGTCGGCCTGGGGTCCGCTTCCTTCGGGCGGCTTGCCGGCGAATTGTCCGTCTTCGAGCGCAAGTGCCTGATGCTTGCCACCGCGATCGCCATGCAGCCGCGCATGCTCTTGCTTGACGAACCGGCGTCGAGCCTGACCAAGCCCGAGATCGAGACATCGATCGGCCTGATCCGTCGCACCGCCGAACGCGGCATCACCATCCTTTTGATCGAACACGTGCTGACCTTCCTGATGAGCCTTTCGCAGCACTTGTTGGTGCTCAACAATGGCCGCGTTCTGGCCGCCGGCGACCCGGCCGGCGTGATTGCCGACCCGCGCGTCATCGAGGCCTATCTCGGCACCAGGAGGTCGGCGGCGTGAACCCCATTCTCAGCGTCGAAGGCGTCACCGCCGGCTATGGCCGCGTCACCGTGCTGCAAGATATCTCGCTGGAGGCCGGCCGCTTCGGCAATGTCGGCCTGTTCGGCCCCAACGGCCATGGCAAGACGACGCTGCTGCGCGCCATCTCCGGGCTGTTGCAGCCGAAGAGCGGCCGTATCCTGTTCGACGGACAGGATATTGTCGGCCACAGCGCGCGCGCCATCGTCGGCGCCGGCCTGATCCATGTGCCGCAAGGCAACCGGCTGTTTCCCGATCTCTCCATCGCCGACTGCATGGCACTCGGCGCTTATTCGCCGCGCGCGCGGCCGCATGAGGCGGAGAACCGCGAGAAGGTGATCAAGCTGTTCCCCAAACTGGCGGAACGCTGGCGCCAGCGCGTGCGCACGCTGTCGGGCGGCGAGCGCCAGATGGTGTCGATCGGCACGGCATTGATGAGCCATCCGCGCCTGCTGATCCTCGACGAACCGACGCTTGGGCTGGCGCCCAAGATCAAGGACGAACTCTGCGCCTCCGTCATGGACATTTCGCGCGGCGGCGTGCCGCTCATCGTCGTCGAGCAGGACATCGAATTCCTGCTGGAGCTGACGCAGCAACTCTACCTCGTCAATCATGGCGCGGTGGCGACCGAGATCAAGCCGGGCGAAAGCCTCGACCACGGCGAGATCATGTCGATGTATTTTGGCCATTAGGAACTTGGGAATGAGCGCATTGGCGGAAATCCTGTTCGGCGGCCTATTCCAGGGCTCCCTCTACGCCATGATGGCAGTCGGGCTCGCGCTCGTCTGGACGACGATCGGCGTGTTCAATTTCAGCCATGGCGTGTTCATGATGCTGGGCGCCTACATCGCCTGGCAGCTGGTCGAACTCGGCCTGCCGGCGGCGGTCGCCTTTCCGATTGCCGTCGTCGTCATGGCCGGCGTCGGCTGGATCCTGCAGGCGAGCGTCGTGCGGCCGCTGATCGGCCGGCCCAACATCGTGCTGGTCGTCGTCATCACCACGCTGGCGGCCGGTTCGCTGATCGAGAACGGAGCCTTGACCATCTGGGGGCCGCGCTCGAAGCAGATCCCTGCCCTGATCGCCGGCAACACCACCATCGGCGGCGTCGGCGTGTCGCTGCACCAGATCGCCATCATCGTCATCACGCCGCTGATCCTGGCAGCGCTTTGGATGTTCCTCAACCGTACACGGCTTGGGCTAGCGTTGCGCGCCGTGGCGCAGAACGAAGACGCAAGCCACCTTGTCGGGCTGAACGTCACGGCCCTCTACGGGCTGGCCTTCGCCATCGCTGCTTCGCTGGCCGGTCTCGCCGGCATCTTCATGGGCGGCTATCGCTTCATGTCACCGGTGATGGGCAGCGACCCGCTGCTCAAGGCGCTGATCGTCGTCGTCTTCGGCGGCATATCGAGCATTTCAGGACCGATCTTCGCCGCCTATCTGATCGGCTTCTTCGAAGCCGCCTGCAGCTACTATTTCGGCCTCTACTGGACGCCGGCCCTGCTGTTCGGCGTGCTTATCCTGACCCTGATGGTGCGCCCCGAGGGCATTTTCGCCAGCCGCTCCCGAGGCCTAGCATGACCGACACGACATCCCCGATGACCCTTAGCCACGCGGAGGCGGCAACCCCTATCGCTCCCGGCCGCACGCCGTGGAAGCACGAGGCCATCGGGTTCGTGCTCGGCTTCGCGCTGCTGGCGCTGCTGCCGCTCATCTTCGGCGACACCTATGCCCGCCACATCCTGATCATGGCCTTCATCTATGCGATCGTCGCCTCGAACTGGGACCTCAGCCTCGGCTATGGCGGTGTCTTCAATTTCGGCCATCTGGCGCTGTTCGGCATCGGCGTCTATGCCTACAGCCTGCTGACCAAGCTGGCCGCATTCGACCCGTGGGTCGCGCTGTTTGCCAGCGGTGTCATCGCCACGCTGGCGGCGATCCTGGTGACCATCCCGATCCTGCGGCTGAAGGGCATCTACATCATCCTGGTCACCTTCGGCTTTGCGCAACTGGTGATGCAGGTGATCATCAGCCAGTCCGCCATCACCGGCGGTACGCAAGGGCTGGTCCGCATTCCCGGACTCTACGTGTTCGACCACAACATGGTCCGTGACGGCAAATCAGCCTATTTCTACATCGCGCTGGCGCTGCTGGTGGCGAGCACGCTGTTCCTGCGCGTGTTCGTGCGCTCACGCGCCGGGGCCAGCATCGTCGCCTTGCGTGACAATGAGGAATACGCCATCAGCCGGGGCGTCTCGATCGTGCGCCAGCGCATGCTGACGCTTGCCGCAAGCGCCTTCTTCACCGGCATCGCCGGCGCCTTCTATGCCGCCTACCAGCGCAACGCCTCGATCGATGTGTTCGGCATGAGTCTCGCGACCATCATCCTGTCGATGGTGCTGCTTGGCGGCACCAGCACCATCTACGGCGCCATCATCGCCTCTTTCGTGCTGACGATCTTCGCCGAATGGATGGCCGATTTCGGCGCGTGGCGGCCGATGATCACGGCGGTGCTGATCATTGGCGTGATGCTGGCCTACCCGAGCGGGCTGGTCGGCATGATCAAGGCTTCATGGGGCGCCCTCGCCGGACGCCTGAAGCGCCCGGCCTGACCGTTTCGAAACGGCGGTCCCGCGTCAGCGGATACCGCACCAGTCGATGACCGAAGCTGCAATCACCTTGGCGGTCTCGACCACCGATTCGACTTCGACATACTCGTCGGAACCATGAAAACCGTCGCCCGACGGACCGAAGATGACGCCGTCGACACCAGCGCCGGCATAGTGCGCCGCATCGCACACGGCGACGAAGCCCCGCGCCTGTGGCGCCTTGCCGACCATGGCCTTGCGCTTCATCAGCGACGTCACCAGAGGATGATCGACCGGCGTGTTCATCGGCGGGAAATACAGGCCGCCGAGTTCCCACTGGATGACAGGCGGATTGTCGCGCAGCCAGGCATCCGTCTGCGCGAAATGATGGACGAAAGTCTCGAAGTCGCGGCGATAGTCGGCCGAGTTCTCGTCCGGCAGGAATTTCATGTCGAGGTCGAGCACGGCGACATCGGGAATGATGGCCGGGTTCGTCATCACCGTCGGCAGGCCGTGTTCGCCAAGGCCGGTGCCGCCATGCATGACGCCGATGTTGATGGTGTTCATGCCGAGCGGCAGCAGCGGATGCGATTTCGCCCGCGTGCAGTCCAGCTCATACTGGCGCACGGCGGCGATGAAGCGGGCGGCGATCTCGATGGCGTTGACGCCTGGCTCCAGCCGGTCCTTGTCGTGGCGCTGCGGATAGATCTCGTTGTAGCGCAGTGCCGAATGGGCGTTGCGGCCACGGATCGTCACCCGCGCCCATTCGAGCCCGCCTTCGACCGGCAGGACATCGCCCCAGGTCGGTTCGGCGACCAGCACCGCCTTGGCGAGCTTGCCCTTCTTCACGGCATCCATGGCGCCGAAGCCGCCGGCTTCCTCGTCGACGACGGAGTGGATGGCCAGCCGGCCCTGCAGTGTGATGCCCGCCTTGCGGATCGCATGTGCTGCAGCGATGCAAGCGGCGACGCCGCCCTTCATGTCGACGGCGCCGCGGCCATAGAGACGGCCATTGGTGATCTCGCCCCCGAACGGATCGACCGACCAATCCTTCATCGCACCGACCGGCACGACGTCGATATGGCCGCACAGGATCAGGCTGCGGTCCTCGTCTCCCGCCCATTCGCCGACCAGATTAGGCCGGCCGGGCAAGGCATCCCATTGCTCGGTCTTGAACCCGTCCTGCTTGAGGATCGGCTCGAGTAGCGCCTGGACATCCGCCTCGCGGTTGATCGCCGGATTGGGCTCGAATTTGGGGTTGACCGAAGGGATACGGACCATGTCGCGGGTCAGCCCGATCAACCAGTCGCGATCGGTCTCGATCTCAGCCTGCACGGCGTCGATGATGGTCTGGTTGTCAGGCATTTCTTGGTTCCTTGCATCGCGACGGCGCCGGGCGCATCGACGCTATTTCCTGGTGGTTTTTGGTTTGACGTCGTCGGCCGATGGCGACAGTGCGGCATCGAGGGTGACGGCATTGGCGCTGCGGATCCTCTCGATGTCCTCGATGCGCTTGCGGACCCCGGCGCCATGGCCCTCCAGCGCATGGGCAAAGACGGTTTCCATCTGGGCGACAGCCGTGGCCAGCGTGTCGAAAGGCGAATTGGCGTCGATCGCCGCAACCATGGTCAGATCGGCGATATCAGCTATCGGCGACAGCCACACATCGGTGAACAGCAGGACGGAGACGCCGCGTTCCTTTGCCTGCTGCGCAAATCTCACCACATCCGACTGATAGCGCCGGTAGTCGAAGACGACGAGCAGGTCGCGTTTGCCAAGGTCGATCAACAGGTCGAAATCGGCAGGGCTCAACGAACCGATGTCGCGCACGCCGGAGCGGAACTGCAGGAGGTAGCCGGCAAGCATGGACGCGATATGCCGGCTGAACCGTCCGCCCAGCAGCACCACCTGGCCCTTGCTTTCGAGCAGCATGTTGACGGCGCGTGTATAGGCCTGCACCGGCACCGCGGTGCGGGTGCGCTCCAGGCTGTCGGAAACCGAATGGAAATAGGCGAGTGCGGTGCCTTCGCTGGAGCCGCCCGGACGCTTGGCCTCCATCATCAAAAGCGGCGAATGCAGCCTAGATTCGACTTCGGTGAGCAGGCGTGCCTGGAAGTCGGCAAAGCCGACATAGCCAAGCTTGGTCATCAGGCGCGTCACACTCGGGTCGCTGACGCCGGCCCGCCGCGCAAGCCTGGTCGCGGTACCCAGCCCCGACATGGGGTAATCGGCGAGCAGGACCTGGACGATCTTCTCTTCCGCGGAGGTGAACGCCACGGTCATGTTGGCCAGTTCTTCACGGATGGACATGGTCATCGCCTATCGCTGACGGAAGATGATTATCTTACAATTTCATGTATGATTGTCAAATTTGGAAATTATCTTACAGGGCTATCTGGGACGATTTCAGGATGGGTTGCGCAATCCCTCTGCGACCCTGCGATCCGTATCGTGCACCACATTTCATGTCAGGTCGAACGGGTGCATTCGCCGTCCACGACACGCCTGCGGCCGCTCTTTATCGGATATGTCAAATCCCGGCCGCGGCCAGCCTATTTGAAGCTGGCGATGGGCAGGAACTTGACCGCGGAGCCGGTGAAGCGGCGGTGATCGGACGTCTGTCCTCGCGGCTGGAATCCGTCGAGATAGATGTGCTCCGGCGCCGTGCGGATGAGATTGGCGGCAATGACGGGCGCAGGCCTGGCTCCACCGGTGATGCCGCGACCTGTCCCAATCGGCCGGCCGGACACCGCGGCTGGCATAATGACGGCGGTGGCTTCGGGATCGAGACGTGGCTGGACGCGGTCGGCCTTCGGGCTGGTCCTGACGCGATCTTCGAGCTTCGATGGGGCAACTGCAACCCGCTGGCCGGCCAGCCTGTCAAGGCCGTCATCGGCGTGGTTCAGGGCCAGCAAGGCACCGATTGCGTCGCGAGATTTGACTGCTTCCGGCTGGCGCGCCGCGCTCGTCTGGCTTTCCGGTCGCCATGTCGGCAACGGGATGTTGAGCGCCACCATGTCCGGCGCGACGCCCGCGGCAGCGGCATCCGCCTTGCCCGCGGGAATTTCGGCATTGGCGGCTGCCGGCTTGGCAGCGGCCAGTTCGGCCCGCGCAGTGGACGCATCGGCGATTGTCAACGGTGCGGTTTCCGGGGTCGGAACGGGTGCCGCAAGCTCGGTGCGCGGTGCGAAGGCGGGCAGCGGCACCGAGCCCGGCGCCATGGCCATGACGATCGCTTCAGGCGTCTTCCCCTTCTGTCCAACTGGCGGTTCCTCGCCTGGATCGCCGGCAGCCATCTGGATGCCCGCCCGCTGGGCATCCTGCGGCGGCACGATAGCGATGCCGGCAGGCCTGGGTTCAACCGATCTGGCCGGCTTGCGCGGTGCCGGCACCGCCTCCGCGACATCATCCGACTCGTCTCCGCCACCCAGAAGCGCCGCCAGCAGGCCGCGCGGCCTGCGTTGGCCGCCGTCGACGCTTGCCAGTTCGATGTTGGGCGTGCCGGCGCCCTTGCGCGATTTGTAGGCGGCAAACGCCTGCTCGTAGCCGGGCAGCGGTTTGCCGTCGCTCGGCACATGCAGTGTGTTGCCGTTGGGAAATACCCTGGCGAGTTCCTGGCGGCTGATGCCCGGCCAATGCCGCACATTGCCGACATCCATATGTATGAAAGGCGAACCGGAGGTCGGGTAATAGCCCACGCCGCCGCCCTGCATCTTGAGGCCGATGTCGCGCAGCTTCTTCAGCGGCACATCCGGCAGGAAGAAATCCATCGCGCGGCCAACCATGTGCTGGCTCTCCCGAGCCACGCCCTTCGAGCGGCTGCGCAGCATTGCGTTCGTCGCCGGCGAACGATAGGCGCTGACCACATGGATATAGGCCGTCGAGCCGCTGGCGCGATAGGCCTGCCACACAAGATCGAGCAGGCGCGGATCCATCTTCGTCGGTTCGTTGCGACGCCAGTCGCGCAGCATGAGATTGATCTTCTTCAATCCCGCCGGATCGTAACGCCCATTGCGCTTGAAGACGATTTCAGCCTTCTCGCCCGTATGAAGATGTTGAATCCTCAAAGCGCGCGTCTCCGCGAACGCGCTGCTGACGCACAGGCAAAGGAACGCCGCCACAATGGCCGGCAGCAATGTCCAACGATGGGAAGCGCCGGGCGCGTTTTGCTCGTTTTCCATCACGTTCATGCCTTGCACGTTCTTCTAGTTTCGGGCGATTTGAGGTCGCCGCCCAGATGAAGAGGCTTTCGGCCTCTAACCGACAGAGCATGGCCTTGACCGGCGCAGGCGCGCATCCATGCCGAAAACACGTCATGTCGATGAACAGCATCTTGGTTAATGAATCGTGTCGGGTGCCGAGAATGCGCTTCGGCTGGAGGTTGCCCTGGCAACTCTTTTCTGGAGCAATGCACTGCTGATCAGGTCTGCCGGCAGAGATGCAGAGGACGAAGGGGGCTAACAAGGATGATGGTTGGAAACTGGTGCTGCGAGAGAGGATTGAACTCTCGACCTCTCCCTTACCAAGGGAGTGCTCTACCACTGAGCTACCGCAGCCGCTGATGGCGGGGCTTCTGCCATATCGAACCGGCAAGCGCAAGGCCAAGTGCAACGCTTCTGTGAAAGGCTTTGCCGGATAGCTTTTAATGACATGGCGGCGCCACAATGTTGGCTATCCCTGAATGGCGAGCTGGCTGGTCGCCAGCCAGGGCGGGACGATGAACGACAAGGTAATTCCACTGAAAAAGGATGGTCCAGCGAAAAAGGGCGGTACCAACCGCAAGGATCGGCTGGCCGAGCAATTGCGCGCCAATCTGCAGAAGCGCAAGGCGCAGTCGCGCTCGCGCCGCACCGGAGAAGCCGACCAGCGACCGGACGGGCTCGCTGCTTCGAAGGAAATGCGGAAAGATTAACTCAAATCGGCCACTCTTGGTTCGGATAGCAGGAAATCCTATTTCTTGAACCAAGCCGGCCAATGGTCTAGACGGGCCGCTACTCAAACGATTGAACCGGCCTTTTTTGGCCGAGAGGGACGTTCTTCCATGGATCGCATCAGAATTGTCGGGGGCAACAAGCTCTCCGGAAGTATTCCGATCTCGGGCGCGAAAAACGCGGCGCTGCCCCTGATGATCGCCTCGCTTTTGACCGACGACACGCTGACGCTGGAAAACGTCCCGCATCTGGCCGATGTCGAGCAGCTGATCCGCATTCTGGGCAATCACGGCGTCGATTATTCGGTCAATGGCCGCCGCGAGAAGCAGAATGAGGGCTATTCGCGCACCATCAACTTCTCCGCCCGCAACATCGTCGACACGACCGCGCCTTACGAGCTGGTGTCGAAGATGCGCGCGTCGTTCTGGGTGATCGGCCCGCTGCTGGCTCGCATGGGCGAGGCCAAGGTATCGCTGCCGGGTGGTTGCGCCATCGGCACGCGCCCGGTTGATCTGTTCCTCGAAGGCCTGCAGGCGCTGGGCGCCGATATCGACGTCGACACCGGTTATGTCATTGCCAAGACCAGGAATGGCCGCCTTGTCGGCAACCGCTACATCTTCCCGAAAGTCTCGGTCGGCGCCACCCATGTGCTGATGATGGCGGCGGCGCTGGCCAAGGGCGAAACGGTGCTGGAAAATGCCGCCTGCGAGCCGGAAATCGTCAATCTCGCCGAATGCCTCAATGCCATGGGCGCGAAGATTTATGGCGCCGGCACGCCAACCATCACCATCGACGGCGTCGAATCGCTGTCGGGTGCGCGCGTGCGCGTCATTCCCGACCGCATCGAGACCGGCACCTATGCCATGGCCGTTGCCATGACCGGCGGCGATGTCGTGCTCGAAGGCGCGCGGCCGGAGCTGCTGCAGACAGCACTGGACGTGATCGCCCAGACCGGCGCCGAAATCACGCCAACCAATTCCGGCATTCGCGTAAAGCGCAACGGCGCCGGTATTTCGCCGGTCGACGTGACGACCGCACCCTTCCCGGCCTTCCCGACCGATTTACAGGCGCAGTTCATGGGCCTGATGACGATGGCCAAGGGCAAGTCGCGCATCACCGAGACGATTTTCGAAAACCGCTTCATGCATGTGCAGGAGCTGGCGCGGCTCGGCGCCCACATCACGCTTTCGGGCCAGACGGCGATCGTCGACGGCGTGCCGAAGCTGAAGGGCGCGCCGGTCATGGCGACCGATCTTCGTGCCTCCGTGTCGCTGGTCATTGCCGGCCTGGCGGCGGAAGGCGAAACCACGGTCAACCGGGTCTACCATCTCGACCGCGGCTTCGAGCGGCTGGAAGAAAAGCTGTCCAACTGCGGCGCGGTGATCGAGCGGATTTCGGCGTAGCTCGCGACCTCGGCTCCTCTCCAGCAACGGCAGGAGATTGGCGAAATCCTTTACGGCAGCGTCCTTCTCCCCGTCACTATACGGGGAGAAGTGCCCGGTAAGGCGATGAGGGGCAGCACAGACCTGCAGCTGTTGGCGCGGTTGCACGGATCGCCAAGACCGCCTAACAGAAGGCTGAACAATCAACCTTCAGGTGCGAAATCCGTATGACCGCCCTTAAGCTTATCGCACTCGACGACCAGGACCTGAGCATTGTTTCGGCCCATGTCCAGGACGCCGTACTGAAAGTCAGCGACCTCGAATTCCTGCCTGCGGCCAAGCGTTTCCTGCTGACTATGAACCGTTTCGTCTGGGAGGCGAAATCCGGCCTGTTTCGCCAGCACAATGAGCGGCGGCAGGCCGTGCTGCATTTCGACCGGGTGCTCGGCGCCAAGACCAGTGGCATTGACCGCGACAAGCCGAATGAGGTCCTATCACTGCTGGCGATCAGCTTCATCGAGATCAGCAAGCCCGCCGGTATCGTCGAGCTGATCTTTGCGGGCGGCGGCACGATCATGCTCGATGTCGAATGCATCGAGGCCCGCCTTGCCGATATCGGCGGGGCGTGGGAAGCCACCTCGCGCCCGATCCACAAGGCCTGAGCGTCCGATGGCCATCACGCTTCGTCAGTCCGACGCCGATTTCGAGCAGCGTTTCGCCGCCTTCCTGCTGACCAAGCGGGAAGTGTCGGCCGATGTCGATGCCGCGGTCCGCGATATTATCGCGCGCGTGCGCGCCGAAGGAGACGCGGCGCTGATCGACTATTCGCAGAAGTTCGATCGCGCCGATCTGGCTGGGCTAGGCATCGCCGTCTCGAAGGACGACATCGCGCAGGCTTACAAGGCCGCCGACCCAAAGACGATCGAGGCGCTGGAATTCGCGCGCGACCGCATCCGCTCCCATCACGAGCGGCAGCGGCCGAAGGACGACCGCTATACGGATGCCGCTGGCGTCGAACTCGGCTGGCGCTGGACGGCGGTCGAGGCGGTCGGGCTCTATGTGCCGGGCGGCACGGCGAGCTATCCAAGCTCGGTGCTGATGAACGCTGTCCCGGCCAGGGTGGCCGGCGTCGAGCGCATCGTCATGGTCGTGCCGGCGCCGGGCGGCATCATCAATCCACTGGTGCTGGTGGCCGCCGATATATCAGGCGTGTCGGAAATCTACCGCGTCGGCGGCGCGCAGGCGATCGCAGCTCTTGCCTACGGAACCGAGACGATCAGGCCAGTCGCCAAGATCGTCGGCCCGGGCAATGCTTATGTCGCGGCGGCCAAGCGCCAGGTGTTCGGCACCGTTGGCATCGACATGATCGCCGGGCCGTCGGAAGTGCTCGTCGTGGCCGACGGCAGCAACGATCCGGACTGGATCGCCGCCGATCTGCTGGCCCAGGCCGAGCACGACACATCGGCGCAGTCGATCCTGGTCACCGACGATCCGGCCTTCGGCATCGCTGTCGAACAGGCGGTCGAACGCCAGCTGCTGAGCCTGCCGCGCGCCGAGACGGCTGCGGCGAGCTGGCGCGATTTTGGTGCCGTGATCCTGGTTCCAACCATTGAATCCTCGCTGCCGCTGGTCGACCGCATCGCTGCCGAACATGTCGAACTCGCCATCGACGATGCCGAGGGTTTCCTGTCGCGGATGCGCAATGCGGGTGCCGTGTTTCTCGGCCGCCACACGCCGGAAGCCATCGGCGACTATGTCGGCGGCTCCAACCATGTGCTGCCGACGGCACGCTCGGCGCGCTTCTCGTCCGGCCTGTCGGTGCTCGATTTCGTCAAGCGCACGTCGATCCTCAAGCTTGGACCGGAGCAGCTGCGTATCTTGGCGCCGGCGGCGATTGCGCTCGCCAAGGCGGAAGGCCTTGATGCGCACGGTCGCTCCGTCGCCATACGGCTGAACATGTAGGCCGTTATGTCGGACTCCGATCAAACCCGCGCCAGGCTGATCGATGTCGAACTCGATGAATCGATCGGCCGTTCGACACCCGACGTCGAGCATGAGCGCGCGGTGGCGATCTTCGACCTGATCGAGGAAAACAGTTTTCAACCGGTCAATGACAGCGGCCCTGGGCCCTATCGGCTGAAACTGTCGCTGGCCGAGCAGCGCCTGGTGTTTGCCGTGGCGCGCGAGGATGGCGCCGCCGTCGTCACCCATATCCTGTCGCTGACGCCGCTGAGGCGCATCGTCAAGGACTACTACATGATCTGCGAAAGCTATTACGACGCCATCCGCTCCTCGACGCCGAGCCACATCGAGGCGATCGACATGGGCCGCCGCGGCCTGCACAATGAGGGTTCGCAAACGCTGATGGACCGGCTCTCCGGCAAGATCGACATCGATTTCGATACGGCGCGCCGGCTGTTCACGCTGGTCTGCGTGCTGCACTGGCGGGGCTAGCCCTGGCACCCGGCGCCCTGCCCCGTTCGATCCTGTTCCTCTGCGGCATGAATGCCGTGCGCTCGCCAATGGCAGAGCAACTGGCGCGGCGGATGCTGCCTGCCACCATCTTTGTCGCTTCGGCCGGCGTTCGCGCCGGCGAACGCGATCCGTTCGTCGATGCGGTGCTGGCCGAAGAGGGCCTCACGCTGGGCGAACGTCACCCAAGGACGATGGACGATCTCGAGGACGACTATTTCGACCTCATCGTCACGCTAGCGCCGGAGGCGCACCACGCGGCACTCGAACTCACCCGCTCGCTCGCCGTCGAGGTCGAATACTGGCCGACGCCGGACCCGACCGATGCCGGCGGCACGCGCGAACAGATCATGGCTAGTTATCGCGACGTGCGCGAGCGCCTGAAGTTGCGCATAGGCCGACGTTTCTTGCTTCCAGAGGCAAAAAACGCGACGGATTAAGCGTGTTCACAAGCGGACGATTATCATATAGGTTCCGCCGAAATTCCGGCTAGAGTCGGATGATTTCAGGTCTGTTCGACCTGAAATCTGAATCCGCCTCTAAACCAAGAAGTAGAGCATGATGTCGTCCGAAAACCGCTTTACACTTTTCGGCATCATGCTCTAAGCGCCGGAACTGCCATCCAAGCAAAGGTATCGAATGCCGAAGGAAGAAGTCCTCGAGTTTCCGGGTGTCGTGACGGAATTGTTGCCCAACGCGATGTTCCGGGTAAAGCTCGAAAACGAACACGAAATCATCGCCCATACGGCCGGCCGCATGCGCAAGAACCGCATCCGCGTGCTGACCGGCGACAAGGTTCTGGTCGAGATGACGCCATACGACCTGACCAAGGGCCGCATCACCTATCGTTTCAAGTAAGCAAAGCCCGACTGGTCCGCGATGAGCATTTTGCAGAAGCTGGTGCTTGCCTCGGGTTCGCCGCGCCGGATCGAGTTGTTGCAGCAGGCAGGCATCGAGCCGGACCGCGTACTGCCGGCCGATGTCGACGAAACGCCGCTGCGTGCAGAGCATCCGCGCTCGCTGGCCAAGCGCCTGTCGAAGGAAAAGGCCGAGAAGGCGTTCGCGTCACTGAAGACCGAAGCCGACTATGCGCCGGGCTTCGTACTGGCCGCGGACACTGTGGTCGCCGTCGGGCGGCGCATCCTGCCCAAGGCAGAAACCCTCGACGACGCCGCCAACTGCCTCGGGCTGTTGTCGGGCCGTTCGCACCGGGTCTATTCCGGCATCTGCCTGATCACCCCGGGCGGCAAGCTGCGCCAGCGGCTGGTCGAGACGCGGGTGCGCTTCAAGCGGCTGCCGCGCGAAGAGATCGACGCCTATGTCGCCTCGGGTGAATGGCGCGGCAAGGCCGGCGGCTACGCCGTCCAGGGTCTCGCCGGCGCTTTCGTCGTCAAGTTGGTCGGCTCCTACACCAACATCGTCGGGCTGCCGCTCTATGAGACCGTCGCGCTGTTGAGCGGCGAAGGCTTCAAGGTGCATGGCGGCTGGCTGGCGGGAACCCGGCTGTGAATTCGGATTCCAAAGTCACGCCCTTGCGCCCAAAGCGCCCCTGCCCCGAATGCGGCAAGCCTTCGGCGCGCGACACCTTTCCGTTCTGCTCGACGCGCTGCAAGGACATCGACCTCAACCGCTGGCTGAAGGGCGCCTATGTCATCTCGGCCCGCGACGACGAGGAAGAGACGGACGCCGACGCTCCGAATTAAGGCTGGGCGCCGATCAGGCGGCGGCCTCGTTCTTGCGCTTCAAGCGCGCCCAGTCCGGCAACCAGTCACCATGAGCAGCGAGAAGATCATCCACCAGTGACCAGATCTGGTCGAGATCGAGCTCGGCGGCGGTGTGCGGGTCCATCATCGCCGCATGGTAGATGTGCTCGCGGTTCTCGCTCATCAGCGCCCGCACCGTCAGTTCCTGCACGTTGATGTTGGTGCGGATCAGCGCGGTCAATTGCGGCGGCAGGTCACCGATATAGGTCGGCTGGATGCCGGAGGCATCGACCAGGCACGGCACCTCGGCGGCGCAATCCCGGGGCAGCGAGGTGATGCAGCCGTCGTTGCGGACATTGCCGTAGATCACCGACGGCTCGCCGGTCCAGACCGAATTCATGATAGAGGAGGCATATTCCTTCGACTGCTCGACTTCGATGCGATCGGCCGAACGATAGGCCTCAGCCTGCCCCTTCCAGCGCTCGATCTGTTCGATGCAGCGCTTGGGATATTCGTCCAGCGGGATGCCGTACTTCTCGATCAGGTCCGGGCGGCCGTCCTTGATGAAATAGGGCGTGTATTCGGCGAAATGCTCCGAGCTTTCGGTGACGAAATAGCCGAGCCGCGTCAGCATCTCGTAGCGCACCTTGTTGGGGCAGCGCGGGTTCCAGCCGGGCTTGGGCGCGCGGCCTTCGCGATAGGCGCGCACGAGATCGGGATAGAGGTCGCGGTAGGAGCCGTCCGGCTGGCGATGCTCGAAGCTGAGATAGAAGGCCATATGGTTGATGCCGGCCGAGCGATACCGGATCTCCTCGTAGGGGAGGTCGAGGTCGTGGGCCAGCTCCATTGCCGTGCCCTGCACCGAATGGCAGAGGCCGACCTGCCGGATCTCAGGATATTTCTCTGATATCGCCCAGGTGTTGATCGCCATCGGGTTGACATATTGCAGCATGATCGCCTGCGGGCAGACGGCGAGCATGTCCTCGCAGACCTTCCACAGATGCGGCACGGTCCTCAGGCCCCGCATGATGCCGCCGACGCCGAGCGTGTCGGCGATCGTCTGGCGCAGGCCGTATTTCTTCGGCACTTCGAAGTCGGTGACCGTGCAGGGCTCGTAGCCGCCGATCTGGAAGGCGACGACGACGAAATCGGCGTCGGCCAGCGCCTTGCGCTGGTCCGAATGGGTCTCGGTCTTCGCCTTGACGCCGAGCGTCGCGATCAGCTTGTTGACGACGATGGCGCTTTCTTCCAGCCGCTGCGGATTGACGTCCATCAGTGCGATGGTCGCGCCAGAAAGCGACGGGCGCTGCAGCACGTCGCCGACAATGTTCTTCATGAACACCGTGGAGCCGGCGCCGATGAAAGTGATCTTGGGATTTCTTGCCATGCTAACCTCCGGCATGTGTTCAGGCCACGTCGAAAGCGGCCCTAACGAGCCGTTCGGTGTAGGCGGTCTTGGGATTGGACAGGACGTCGTCGACGGGGCCCTGCTCGACGATCTTGCCGTTCTGCATGACGATGACGCGGTGGCATAGCGCACGCACCACCTTGAGGTCATGCGAGATGAAGAGGTAGCTGAGGCCGCGCTCGTCCTGCAGCTTGCGCAGCAGGTCGATGATCTGCGCCTGGACCGAAAGGTCGAGCGCCGATGTCGGCTCGTCGAGCAGGATGAATTCGGGTTCCAACGCGATGGCGCGGGCGATCGCAATGCGTTGCCGCTGTCCGCCGGAGAATTCGTGCGGAAACCGTGACAGTATATCGCCCGGCATGCCGGCGCTGGCCAGCGCATCGCGCACCCGTTCGACCCGCTCGCGCCGCGTCGCCCCTATGCTGTTGACGATCAGCCCTTCCTCGATGATCTGGCCGATCGTCATGCGCGGGTTGAGCGAGGAGAACGGATCCTGGAAGACGATCTGCATGCGCGAGCGCAACGGCCGCATCTCGGCCCGCGACAGGCCGTGGATCGGCTTGCCGTCGAAACGGATCTCGCCGCGCTTGGCGTCTATCAATCTAAGCAGGGCCTGACCGAAGGTGGTCTTGCCGGAGCCGGATTCGCCGACCAGCCCCAGCGTCTCATGGCGGCACAGGCTGAGGCTGAGATCGTCGACGGCGACCAGCTCTCGCCAATCCGGCTTCAGGAAAGTGCCGTGGCGCAGCATGAATGAGACGCGCACGCCGCTGGCCTCGAGAATGGTGCCGCAGCCCTCCGGCAGCGGCTTCGGCTGCCCGTGCGGCTCGGAAGCGAGAAGCCGCCTCGTATAGGGATGCTGCGGATCGGCGAAAAGCCGTTCGGTGACGTTGTGCTCGCACATTTCGCCATGCTGCATGACATAGACGTAGTCGGAGAACTGGCGCACCACGGTCAGGTCGTGGGTGATCAGGATCACCGCCATGCGCAGCTCTTTCTGCAGGCTGCGGATCAGGTTCAGGATCTGCGCCTGGACGGTGACATCGAGCGCCGTGGTCGGCTCATCGGCGATCAGCACATCGGGATTGTTGGCCAGCGCCATGGCGATCATCACCCGCTGGCGTTGCCCGCCCGATAGCTGGTGCGGATACTGCTTGAGCCGCGCGACAGGATCGGGAATCTGCACGTGCTGCAGAAGTTCGAGTGCGCGCGCCCACGCATGCTTGCGGCTGACCCTGCGATGCACCCTGATCGCCTCGACGATCTGGCTGCCGACCGTATAGATCGGGTTGAGCGAGCTCATCGGCTCCTGGAAGATCATCGAGATGCGGTTGCCGCGCAGCTTGCGGCGGGCGTTCTCAGGAAATTTCAGGATGTTTTGCCCGTCATAGCAAACGCTCGATCCGGGCGACACCGTGGCGCGTCGCGACAGCAGTCCCATTACGGTGCGCGCCGTCACCGACTTGCCGGAACCGGATTCGCCGACGATCGCTATCGTCTCGCCGCGATAGAGCTGGAACGAGATGTCCTTGACCGCCTCGACGACGCCATGCTCGACCTTGAAGGCCACCGCGACATTGCGGGCGTCGATGATGGGCTGGTCCTGGCGCCCGTCATGGTCGTGGCGGACGATCGGTGCGAAGGATTCGGCGAACGCGACGGACATCTGTGCCACCTCAATAGGGATCGACGGCGTCGCGCAGGCCGTCGCCCAGCGCGTTGAAGGCAAAGACGGTGACGAGCACGAAACCGACCGGCGACAGTATCCAGGGATAGGTGCCGATGACGGAATAGGTCGCGGTGTCCTGCAGCATGAGGCCCCACGAGATCAGCGGCGGCTTGACGGCGAAGCCGAGGAAACCGAGGAAGGATTCGAGCAGCACCACCGTCGGGATCGCCAGCGTCACGGCGACGATCACATGGCTCATCACATTGGGAAAGATGTGCTGCATGATGATGCGCCGGTCGGTGGCGCCGACCGCCATGGCGGCGCGCACATACTCGATCCGCGCCAGCGCCAGCGTCTTGCCGCGCACCTCGCGCGACATCTGCGCCCAGCCCAACGCCGACATGACGATGATGACGAAAGCCAGGAAGACGTTGGTGGGAGCGGTGACCGGGATCAGCGTCGTCAGCGCCAGATAGAGCGGCAGCTGCGGGAAGGCGAGCACCAGTTCGACGAAGCGTTGCATCCAGACATCGAACCTGCCGCCGAAATAACCGGAGACCATGCCGACGGTGGTGCCGATGACGGTGATGATGAAGACGACCGTCAGCGCGATCATCAGCGAGACACGCGAACCATGGATGGCGCGCGACAGCACGTCACGGCCGAATTTGTCGGTGCCGAGGAAATGCACTGGTTGGCCGTCCAGCGAGCCGAACAGATGCCGGTCCGCCGGCAACAGCCCGAACAGCTTGTAGGGCGCGCCATGCACGAAGAAACCAAGCAGCCTTGGATGGTCATAGTCGGGACCGACGACGGGCTGGAAAGTGACCGGATCGAGGTCCACCGAATCGGCCAGCGCATAGACCCTCGGCCGCGCGACGAAACCGCCGTCCTTGTCATAGAAGCTCGGCAACTGCGGGGGAGCGAAACCGACATCCGTGACCTTCGGGTCCATTGGCGCCATGAACTCGGCGAACACGGCCATCACCAGCAGCAGCACGACCAGCCAAAGCCCAGCCATGCCGGTCCAGGAGCGCTTCAGCCGGCGCCAGACCAGCGCGATGTAGCTCTCATTGCCGCGCGCCGGTTTGGCTACGATGGGACCTTCGGCCGGCAGCGGTGGCGGTGATGGATCGCGCGCCAACATCTAACCCTCCCCGAACTGGCGCACGCGCGGATCGAGCAGGACGAGCAGCATGTCGGCGATGATGTTGCCGACGATCAGCGTCGCCGACAGGACCATCATGAAGGTGGCGGTGACATAGACGTCGCCGACAGCCATGGAGCCGACGATTGCCGGGCCGACGGTCGGCAGCGCGAAGATGATCGCCGTCTCGATCTCGCCGGTGAGCATGTAGGGCAGCACCACGCCCTGATACATGACGAGCGGGTGCAGCGCGTTGGGCACGGCATGGCGCATGACGACGGCGGCGCCGGTCAGCCCCTTGGCCCTGGCCGTCTCGACATATTGCGCGTTCAGCGTGTCGAGCAGATTGCCGCGCATGACGCGCATATTGTAGGCAAGCCCGCCGAAGGTAGCGATCGCCACGACCGGCCAGACATGCCTGACCAGGTCGACGAATTTGGCCCACGACCACGGAGCGCCGCCATATTGCGGCGAGAAGAAGCTGCCTATCTCCGACACGTTGAACTGGAAGACCATGAGATAGACGATGATCAGCGCCATCAGGAAGCGCGGCACCGTCATGCCGAGGAAGGAGATGGCCGACAGCGTCGAGTCGATCCAGGTGTATTGCCGGGTCGCCGCCCATATGCCGAATGTGATGCCGAGCACCGAGGCCAGCAGATGGCAGACGAGCGCCAGAATGAGCGTGCGCGGCAGGCGCTCGCCGACCACATCGGCGACCGGCTTGTTGTAGTAAAGGCTGTAGCCGAAATCGCCGCGGGTGATGATGCCGCCGATCCAGTTGAGATACTGCACGGGCAGCGGCTTATCGAGGCCATGCTCGATGCGATAGGCCTTGGCCTGCGCGTCGGCCTCGGCGAAGGAGGCTCCACCCTGGTTGATCAGCTGCGAGCGGATGTAGTCGGCATAGTCGCCCGGCGGCGCCTGGATGATGGCAAAGGTGACCAGGCTCAGAATGGCGAGGACCGGTATTGCCGACGCTATGCGCGTGAGCAGGAATCGCAGCATGGACGGTCCGCTTCCTTGTCTCGCCGATCGCGCCTTTTGGTTGCGTCCGGAGGTTGGTTTTGTCCGACCGCGCCAGCGGCGCGGCCGGAGTTCTCTTGGTCAGGGAGGTAAACCTAATTCATCTCATCGGGCTCCTAGTCCATCGGGCCTTTGTCTCCGGGTTTGCCGGGAAGCTCCTCAGGGAACAATTCGTATTTCGCCTGCTTGTCGGCGGCGACAAAGACCCGTTCGCGGATGATTGAATCCTCGGCCCAGTTGAACATGAAGATCGGCGTGCCCTGCGGAATGTTCGAGAAGCGCTTGTTGATGATCAGCGCGCCAGGATATTCCGTCAGGCCGACATTGTAGACGTGTTCCGTCGAAATCTTCTGGAACTGCTTCATCAAGCTCGCGCGCTGGTCATTGTCCTCGGACGAGACGAACTTGTTGACGATATCGACGAGGTCCTTTTCGAAAGGCATCAAGTCTACCTCGCCGCTTTCGGGCGCGCGGTGGTTCCAGCTGGTCTTCGGACCAACGGGAGCGAGTTGCTCGGTGTTCTGCACCACCGATGTCAGTTCCTGGTCGTTGCGCCGGACCAGCCAGTCGAAGCGGCCGGAATATTGCGAGGCGTCGCGCTGGGTGCCGTTGAGCCCGTTGAGCACGACCCGAATTCCGAGCTTTTCCATCTGGGCGACGACGCCTTCGGCAAGGCTCTTGTCGGTTGTGTAGTCGTTGTTGACCAGCATCACGACCTCGACGTTCTTGCCGCCGGCGGTGCCGGCCGGGAAGTTCACGAAACCGTCGCCGTCCGTATCCTTGAGGCCGGCCTTGGCGAGCTCCGCCTTGGCGCCCTCGAGGTCGAAGGGGTAGTAGACGGTCGAATCGCGGTCATAGAAACTGGTGCCTGACGACAGGCCGCCGGCATAGATGGCGGTGAACGGACCCTTGACCAGCGAGTCGCCGAGCGCCTTGCGGTCGAGCGCCATGGTGACGGCCTTGCGGAAGTCCTCGTTGCGGTTCAGCTCGCGCACAGCTTGCCCGCGTTCGTCCGGGTTGCCCCAGCCATTGGCGGAAAAATTCATGCGCAGATTGTAACCGATGAGCCGCGGGCCAAAGGCCAGGCGTGCGGGCGCATTTGCCTCCGCAGCGCGCTTCAGCGAGGCGACGAAGTTTTCCGGCTGCTCCAGATTGGAGAAGTCGGCCGAGCCGGCAACCGCCTGGACGTCGCGGTCGGCCCAGGTCGACAGCTTGTATTGCAGCTCGTTGAGGTAAGGCAGCTGGTTGCCCTTCTCGTCGACCTTCCAATAGTAGGGGTTGCGGCGCATGACGATGATGTCGTCCGGCCGGTACTCGACCGGCACCCAGGCGCCCATCACCGGCATGTTCATGAATTCCGGCGGAAAGGCGTTCTTAAACAGGTCGTAGGTGTTCTTCGAATATTTCGGATGCTGCGGCTTCAATATGTGCGCGGGACCGGGACAGAAGGTGCCGTAGGCCATCGCATAGAGATATTGTTTCGGAAACGCCTCCTTGAAGGTCCACTCGACGGTGTAGTCGTCGATCTTCTTCAGCGTCGTGCCGACACCGAAGGTTTCCTGTGTGGCACCGTTCAGCGGCGAGACATTGGGATCAACGACCTCGTCGTCCCAATAGAACATGACATCGTCGGCGTTGAAGGCAACGCCGTCCGACCACTTCGCCCCTTCGACCAGATGCATGGTGAGCTTGTGGCCATCGCTCGACCAGTCCCAGCTCCTGGCCAGGTTCGGCAGCGGCTCGGTGTCCTTCGCCTCGACCTGGAACAGCGGCGCGGTGCGCGTCAGGCATTCGGAAAGGCCGATGTCGATGCCGCCCCAGCCTTGCGTCTGGCCGGCGCCGTAGTTCCAGCCTTCCGGCCGCCCGCCGATGACATGGCGCATCGTATCGCCATAGACGCCGATGCCGTCCTGCATGTTACCCGTCTTGAAGACCAGCGGTTCTTTCGGCAGCCTGTCTTTCACCGGCGGCAACTTGCCGGTCTTGACGTATTTCTCGGTGATCCAGTCGGGCTCGTGATATTGCGGGAGCGCCTTGAACTCCAGAATGGAATCGCGCGCGACATATTTGATCTTGCCCTCGGCGGGAAATGGTGTCGGCGCCGGCGGAACCGTCGGCTCGGAAGCGTATGCACTGAGTGCCGAACCCGAGACGCTCAGCGCCAGTCCGGCAGCAAGGCCGATATTGCGTAAATTCCTCACTGTCTCTCTCCCTCTTGTTTGTTCCGGAGCGTTTGCACCTGCTCCGCTTCTCCTCGAACTCAAAACGGCTTCGTGGCAGTGGATCCGCCTCCCGTAGATCCACCATCACCGCATGAGGTTTCAACCTGCCCGCTTCAGCCAGCTTGTTTCAGCGCTGCTTTTTCGGCGCGCAATTCCTCGATCGAGCGAACGCTGCGCCGCGCGGCGCCCGCCCACTCGCGGGTCTTTACCGCCGATGTCGACAGCCGTTCCCTGGCGGCCGGAACCGCATGGGCATATTGCGGCAGCCAGGCCGCCTGGGCGACGACCATTTCATCGACCATCTGCCAGACCTCCTCCGGGGTCGAAACCGCGCCGACCAGGGGATCATGCAGCACGGCGAGCTTCAGCAGATCGATGTCGCCTGATATCGCGGCATGCACCGACATGCGCTGGACGTTGATCGAGGCAATGCAGGTGGCGGCGCAGGCTTCCGGCAGGGTGATGCCGGCGGCCATGTTGATGCCGAAACGGTCGACGAAGCCGGGCGACTCGATGATGGCGTCCTGCGGCAGGTTGGTGATCACCCCATTGTTCCTGACGTTGAAGTGGCCGCGATAGACGCGGTTGGTCTCCAGCGCCTCCAGTATGTGGCTGGCATGCTCGTTGGAGCGCTTCCCGGGATCGATCGGCTGTGACGCCGCTTGGAGGAACTGCGGATATTCCGTCTCGAACCAGTTGCGGGTTTCGGTGGAGTGGCGGAGATAGCCGCCCGTCTCGCCGTGGATCCAGTCGGACATATCGATCCAGCGCGTGATCTCGTCGGGGCGTTTGCGGTACCAGGGCAGATATTCGGACAGATGGCCGTTGCTTTCGGTCGAATAGACGCCGAAGCGCTTCAGGACATCGATGCGCAGCTTCTCCTGCTGGGAATAGACCGGATGCGCCTCGAAGGCGGCGACCAGCTCGTCCTTGCCGATCTTGCGGCCATTGAGGCGCAGGTCGATGAACCAGGTCTGGTGGTTGATGCCGGAACAGACATAGTCGAGCTCCTGTCTGGACTTCGCGCCGAGCACCTCGGCAATCTGTTCGGCGCCGTGCTGGACGCCGTGGCAGAGCCCGACCGTGTCGACCTTGCCGTATTCGATCGCTGCCCAGGTGTTCATCGCCATCGGGTTGGCGTAGTTCAGGAATTTGACGTTGGTCTCGGCGACCTCGCGCATGTCCTTGCAGAAATCCAGGATCACCGGAATGTTGCGCTGGCCATAGAGAATGCCGCCAGCGCAGATCGTGTCGCCGACGCATTGGTCGATGCCGTATTTCAGGGGAATGCGGATATCGTCGGCATAGGCTTCGAGACCGCCGACCCGTACGCAGCTGATGACGTAGCGTGCGCCTTCGAGCGCCTTGCGGCGGTCGGTGGTCGCCGTCACCCTGGTCGGCAATCTGTTCGCCTCGACGATCCTGTCGAGGATCGCCTTGATCATCTGGAGATTGTGCTCACTGATATCGGTCAGCGCGAATTCGATGTCCTTGAACTCGGGTACGCAGAGGATATCGGTGAACAATTTCTTGGTGAAGCCGACGCTGCCGGCACCGATGATAGCGATTTTGAAACTCATCAGCCGCACCTCATTCCGTTCACATGGCAGACAAGGAATGACAATGGGAAGCTGTAGCCACATGCCGCGACATGTATACAGGACAAGCCGGAATCCGGCTCGCCAACCTCCCTGTCCGCTCCTCGACTGCGGATCTCTCTCGCTTTTCGACGGGGATTATGCGCTTATTCGCGAGCGCGACCAGAGAAGGATTATGCTTTCAAGGGTAATTTTGTGCTGCAAGATTTGATCGCCAACGGACAGTCCATGCGCACGATCTCGCTGCCGCGCGGCCGCCAGCGCCTGCACGCCATGCCGACGAGCACGGGCTACGAGGTGCGCGAGGACGAAATCTACGACTGGGATGGGCGCAGGCGCGGCCAGACGCCGTTCACCGTGCTCCAGCACACGATCAGCGGAACCGGCCGGCTGCGCTACGAGAACCGCAACTACCGCCTGCAGAAGAACGACACCTTGCTGGTGCTGGTGCCGCACAACCACCGCTACTGGCTGGCCGGGGACGAGCGCTGGGAATATTTCTGGATTTCGATGAACGGCGAGGAGGCGCTGCGCATCCACAAGTCGATCCTCAGCGTCTCGGGTCCGGTATTTCGGCTGCAACCGGCGACGATCGATCATCTTGCCGATTGCAGCCTGCGTCTGATCAAAGGAGCCGCTTCGCCGGGGGCTGCGTCCGCCGTCGCTTACGAGGCGGCGATGGCGCTCTATGACGATGTCTTCGGCTCACATGCCTTTGCCGAAAAACAGAGCGTCATGCAGCCGGTCATCGATCACATCAACGCCAATCTCGACCGGCCGCTGCCGGTGGCGGACCTGGTTCAGATCAGTGGCCTCAGCCGGGCCCATTTCTCGCGCTGCTTCGCCGAAAGCGAAGGCCTGCCGCCCGCCGAGTTCGTGCTGCAGCAGCGCCTGCAACGGGCGGCAAAGCTGCTGACCAAGGCGGATTTCCTGCCGGTGAAGGAAGTCGCCATCCTGTGCGGTTTCGAGGACGCCAACTATTTTTCGAAGGTCTTCCGCCGCTGCTACGGCATCACGCCGAGCCAATTCCGCACCACCGGCATGTATGCCAATTTGAGAACCCCGGCACGGCGCGGCGTCAGGGAGGCCTGACACCGCCACTGTTAGACAGGCAACTGGCTAGGCAGCGCGCCGGCTGCCGCCATCCAGCCATTCGAGATCGGCTTGCGACAGCGTGATGTCGAGGGCGCGCAGACTGTCATCGAGTTCGTCCAGCGTGCGTGGCCCGATCAGCGGGATGGATGGGAACGGCTGAGCGAGCACATAGGCCAGCGCAATATGGATCGGGCTCTTGCCCAGTCTCGCGGCAAGTTCGATCGCCCTGTCGCGGCGGCCGAAATTCCGCTCCGAGTACCACACCCGCACCAGTTCCTCATTGTCGCGCTTGTCGCGCCCGGCGCGATCGGTGAAGAAGCCACGCCCCTGGCTTGACCAGGCGAAGTTCGGCATCTGCCTAGATGTCAGCCAGGTCTTCCAGGCATCGCTGGACGCAGTGACGCAGCCTGCCCAGATCGGCTCCAGCATTTCGGCCAGCGAGAAATTGTTGGACAGCGCGCCGGGCTTTTGCTTGCCGGTGCGTTCGGCATAGGCAATCGCCTCGTCCATGCGTTCCATCGTCCAGTTCGAGCCGCCGAACGGGCCGCGGATGCGGCCAGCCTTCACCTCGCGATCCATCGCATCGACGAATTCGCCGACAGGCACATCCGGATTGTCGCGGTGCATGAAATAGACATCGACATGGTCGGTCTGCAGGCGGTCGAGCGACTGGTCGAGCTGCTTGCCGATCATATCGGGATAGCAGAGCGGCGAATGCGCGCCCTTGGCGATGACCACCGATTGCGCGCGCACGCCGCGGTTTTTCAGCCACTCGCCGAGCAGCTTCTCAGTGTAGCCGCCGCCATAGACATAGCCAGTGTCGAAGAGATTACCTCCGGCCTCGAAAAAGGCATCGAGCAGGATCGAACCCGAGGAGAAGGTGCGGAAATCCTCGAAGCCGAGCGCCACCACCGACGCCGGCTTCGACAGGCCAGGGATCGTTCGCTTGGCGATCGCCGTGCCGCCGGACCGCAAAGGCCGGCCGGAGATGGTGTTGACGCGTTGTTGGGCCTTCTCGATCCCGTATTCGAGGCCGGCTGCCGCGCGCCATCTGTCCAGCACGCGCAAGGTGCCGAGGCTCTCCGCCCACGCCATGCCCGGCCAGGCGAACTCCTGCCGCCCGGCGCGGATGGCCTCACCGGCGGCATCGACTTCGAAGGAATAGACATGGCGCTTCTCGTTGACGCTGATGGTCTCACGCGCGCCATCGGATGCGATCACGTCGATCTGGCCGAGGCCGACATCACGGTTGCCGCCGGCGAACCAGAAGTCCGGCACTTCGATGCGGCCTTTGGTGCCCAGGATGCGCAAGACATTGTCCTGGTTGAGCGAGATGCTGCAGGAGACTTCGGCGACAATGCCACCTGGGAAATGCAGCAGCGCGGAGGCCCATTCGTCGACGCCGGACTGGCCAAGATGGGCGGTGCCGACCACTTTGTCTGGCTCAGCGAAAGGTTTTCCGACTGCGGCGCCGGCAATCAGCCGCACCATCGAGACGGGATAGCCGCCGACGTCGAGAATGCCGCCGCCGGCGAGATCGTTGGCATAGAGCCGGTGCTGCGGCATGAAGCCCGGCATGGCGAAGCCGAAACTAGACTTGATCATCCTGATGTCGCCAATGACACCAGACCTGATCAGCTCCACCAGCTTCAGCGTCTGCGGATGCAGCCGGTACATGAAGGCTTCGCCGAGGAACGTGCCGGCCTTGCGCGCGGCATGGATCATGGCGTCGGCCTCGAAGGCGGTCAGCGCAAGCGGCTTTTCGCACAGCACATGCTTTCCCGCTTCCGCCGCCTTGATCGCCCATTGCGCATGACCGGGATGCGGTATCGAAATGTAGACGGCGTCGATGTCGGGATCGGCGAGTAGCGCGTCGTAGCCGTCGAGGATGCGGGCACCGGGAAAACTCTCGGCGAGGCCGGGCTTGCCGGGATTTCGCGCGCCGATGGCGACCAGTTTTCCAGTGCGCGAAGCGGCCACGCCACCGGCAAAGGACTGGGCGATGCTGCCCGGGCCGAGAATGCCCCAGCGAATGGGCGTGGTTGCGTTCATTGTCATTCTCCTTGAAGGCTGGAAAGGGCCGGCGGTCAGCGCAGCCGCAGCCCTTTTTCGTCGAACAGGTAGGATTTGCGGATGGAAACGGTAATCTCGGGCGTGTCAGGGACCTTTGCCGCGTCGCGCTGGATCACCACGTCGTCGCCGTTGGCCGTTCTGGCATAGAGGAAACTTGTGCCGCCCAGGTGCTCGACCACGTCGATGGCAACCACAAGGTCGGTGTCGCCCTCTCCGGCATTGCCGAAATGTTCAGGCCGCACACCGACAATGACCTTGCTTCCGATTTTTGGGCCGCCTGCTTCGGGTGCGGCGCCCGTCAGCGGTTGCACGATACGGGTCTTCTCCTGACCCGCCAGCTCGACCACGACACCACGCGCATCGTGCCCGACAATACGGCCGTTGATGAAGTTCATCTTCGGCGAACCGACAAAGCCCGCCACGAACTGATTGTCGGGATTGTCGTAGAGATCGAGCGGCCGGCCGATCTGCTCGATATGGCCGGCGCGCAGCACGACGATCCTGTCGGCGAGTGTCATCGCCTCGGTCTGGTCGTGCGTGACATAGATCATGGTGGCGCCGAGTTCTTTGTGCAGCCGAGAGATCTCGACCCGCATCTGGACGCGCAATTCGGCGTCGAGATTGGAGAGCGGCTCGTCGAACAGAAACACCTGCGGTTCGCGCACGATGGCGCGGCCGATGGCGACGCGCTGGCGCTGGCCGCCGGAGAGTTTTTTCGGGCGCCTGTCCATCAATTCGCTGATGCGCAGTATCTCGGACGCCCGCTTCACTCGCCGGTCGGTATCGGCCTTGGGATTGCCGGTCATCCTCAGCCCGAAGCTCAGATTCTGCTCGACGTTCATGTGCGGATAGAGTGCGTAGGACTGGAACACCATGGCGATGCCGCGGTCGGCCGGCTCGACATCGTTCACCACCTTGCCGCCGATGGCGATCTCGCCACCGCTGATGTCCTCAAGCCCAGCGATCATCCTGAGCAGCGTCGATTTTCCGCAGCCGGAAGGGCCGACGAAGACAACGAATTCGCCGTCCTTGATGTCGATGCTGGCACCGTGGACGACCTCGAAGACACCGAAGCGCTTGACGACATTGTTGAGCGTGACAGTTGCCATGCTGATCCTGTTTACTTGACCGCGCCGGCGGCGATGCCGGCGATGAAATGGCGCTGCAGCAGCACGAAGACGACGAGCATCGGCACCGTCAGCATCACCGCGCCCGCCATGATGCCGCCCCATGACACCTTGGTGAGGCCGATCAGCGTGCCTAGCGCCACCGGCGCTGTCATCGAACCGGGCTGGCTGTTGATCAAAAGCGGCCACAGATAATTGTTCCAGGAGGCGAGGAACAGGATGATGGCAAGTGCGGCAAGCATCGGCCGCGCCAAAGGCAGCGCGACGAAAAGGAAGATGCGCCATTCCTTGACGCCTTCGACGCGCGCCGCGTCGAAGAGGTCGTCCGGCATCATCGAAAAACTCTGCCGCATGAACAGCACGCCGAGCGAGTTGAACAGCGGCGGCACGATCAGCGCCACCCAGGTGTTGGCGAGCTTGAAGTCGCGCGCCACCATGATGAATTGCGGGATCAGCACGACCGCATAGGGGAGCGTGATGGTGCCCAGGATGATGGCGACAACCACGCCCTTGCCGAAAAACTGGTAGCGGGCCAGCGCCCAGCCGGCCATCGATGTCAGCAGCACCGACAGGACAGTGTAGGTCACCGCCACCGAGACCGAAATGCCGATGGCGCCGACGAAATTGGTGTCACGCTGCAGATTGTTGAAATTGTCGATGAAATTGCCGTGCGGCAAAAGCTCGATGCCGGGGCTGAAGATGCCGTTGTCCGGCATGGTCGAGAAGACCACCATCATCCACAGCGGAAACAGCCAGATCAGCGCCAGCGGCGTCAGGAACAGATGCAGGGCGATGCTGCGTCCCAGTCTGGCGGAGGAGCGCGAACTCATTTCGGTTCCCTCGTCAGCCACAGCTGCGCCAGCGTGATGGCGATCGCCAGCCCGGCCATGGTGTAGGCAACGGCCGAGGCATAGCCGAAATTGAGCGACCGAAAACCCTGGCGGTAGAGCAGTAGGCCAAGCGTCTCCGTGCCGCCGCCCGGTCCGCCGCGCTCGGTGATCAGGAAGGGCTCGGTGAACAGCTGCATGGTGCCGATGATCGACAGCACGAGGCAGAACACGATGACCGGCTTCAGCAGCGGCAGGGTGATGTAGAAGAACTGCTTGAGCTTGCTGACACGGTCGAGCGTCGCCGCCTCGTAGACATCTTCGGGAATGGACTGCATGCCGGCGAGCAGGATGATGGCGTTGTAACCGGCCCAGCGCCAGGTCACCGCGATCATGATCAGCGCCATGGCCGGCGTGACGTTGGAGAACCAGTCGATCTTGGGCAGGCCGACGCTGTTCAGGAGCTTGTTGATGATGCCGAAATCGAGGTTGAACATCAGCCGGAACACCGCCGAGTAGGCAACTTCGCCGACCACCACCGGGGCGAAGAAGGCAAAGCGATAGAGGCCGCGCGCCTTGAGCAACGGCGAGTTCAAAAGCACTGCCATGACGAGCGCCAGCGAGATCATCACCGGCACCTGGATGACAAGGATGAGCAGCGTGTTCTTCAGCGCGTTGAAGAAGGCCGGATCGCCGATTAATCGCCCCCAGTTGAAGCCTGGCGCGAACCGCCACGGCACGGTGCGCGTCGCCTGGAAGGAGATCATGAAGGAGCTGATGATCGGCCACACCCAGAAGACTGCAAAGATCAGCAGATAGGGCGTGAGGAAGCGATAGGCCGTGGCGTTGCGGTTGCGCATCTTCCTCCTCCTTCATCCGTCGACGTTTCATTCTATGCCCCCGCAGCAGCGGAGCCGGTTTGTCAGAAAATGCAAGCCATCACACGCCCCGCAAGGAGCGCGCGAGATCGGGTCCGGGCGGCGCAAGCGCCTGCCCCGGACCCGGCTTGGGAGGTCATGACTTGACGGGCAATCCGGTCGCCGCCGCGATCTGGCTTGCGGCGTCGTCGAGCGCCGCCTTGGCGTCCGGATAGCCGCCGCCCAGATATTTGGTCTGCACGGCACGGACGATGATTTCGGCATCGCTCTGGAACGGCGTGCCGCGGCTCGGAACAACCTTGGGCAAGGTGCCCAGAATGTCCTTCCACACCGCCTGGCCGCCCCAGTAGGGCAAGCCTTGCGAGACATAGGGGTCATTGAGCGCCGACACCAGCGACGGCACCAGGCCGAACTCCTTCAGCATCGTGATCTGGCCTTCATTGGTTCCCAGCGTGTATTTCAGATAGGCGTAGGCAGCCTCCTTGTTCTTGGACGCCGATGTGATGGCCAGCGAAGAACCACCGAGATTGGCGGCGCGCGGCCCGTCGGCGGTGAGGCTCGGCATCAGATAGACGCCCCATTTGCCGTTTTCACCGGCCGATTCGGTGCGAATGGTGCCTTCATACCAGCCACCATAGATCTGGGTGGCGACGGTGCCGGCGGTGTTGTTGGTGATCTTGGTGCCCCAGTCCGCCGACGAGATGATGCCGGCGTCCTTCATCTCCTTGACCTTGGTCATGGCGTCGACGCATTTCGGCTGGTTGACCGTGATCGACTGGCCGTCGGCGGCGAAGTAGGCGCAGCCCTGCTCGTTGGAGATCATGCGGAAGAATTCCGAGTCGCCGTTGAAATCGGCGTTGGTCATCGTGACGCCCGGGTTGGCGGCCTGGATCTTCTTGCCGGCGGCGATGAAATCATCCCAGGTCTTGATCGACGCCGGATCGACGCCAGCCTTTTCGTAGAAGTCGCGACGATAGAAGGCGGCGACCGGGCCCGAATCCCACGGCATCGAGTAGGCCTTGTCGCCGACTTCGAGCTCGGTGCGTTTGAAGTCGGGGAATTTCGCCTGGTCCTCGGCGGTGTAGCCCAGCGTATGCAGGTCGACGAAGCAGTCGGGGAACTGGCTCCAGTAATTCTCGGCCTCACCGTTCTCGATGGTGACTATGTCCGGCAGGCCGACGCCGCCGGCGGCGCAGCCGGCGATCGACTTGTCGTAGGTCGGCTGGTTGCCGAGATCCTGGACCGTGACCTTGACGTCGGGAAATTGCTTGTTGAAGCCGGCAATGGTCGCCTTCAGCGACGAAGCCGCGACGTTCCAGCTCCAGATGGTGATTTCGCCGGATTGCGCAAAGGCCGGGGCTGAGCCCAGGGCAAGCGCGAGCGCGGCGCAGGTCATTGTGATGCGCATAGAAATCCTCCCATTTCATTTGCTCTCTCACTGTGAGCGTGGCTAGACTATGCAGTGGGCAGGGCCTGTCGCCGTCAAAGGGAATATGAAATTGGCGGAAAGTAAGATGCCTGAGCGGCCGTTTTACCAGCCTGGCGCCAGCAGCGTGGAAGGCCTGCCACTGCTCCTGCAGATGTTTCACACCAATCCCCTCGTGATGCTCAAGCCACATTGGCACGCCCAGGTCGAGGTGAATTTCATCGTGCGCGGCAGCGTGCATTACCGCATGAACGACCACGAGATTTCGCTTTCGGCCGGCGAGATGTGCCTGTTCTGGGGTGGCCTGCCGCACCAGATGGACGATTTGTCCGACGACGCCATCTATGCCGGAGCGCATCTGCCGCTGGTGCATTTTTTTCGCCTGCACCTGCCAACGGACATAAGGCACCGGCTGATGACGGGCGCCACGCTGGTGACCGGCGCCACCGACCAGTCCGACAACCATAATTTCGAGCGCTGGAACCGCTACGCACGGTCCGGCGACCAGGCCAAGGCGGAACACGCCGTCAACGAATTGCTGCTCAGGTTGGAGCGGGTGCGGTTCGAGCCCTACCGGCTCGTGCCCGAAACCGCGCCCGGGCAGGAGGCGGGCAGCCCCTTCGACCAGCAATCGTCGCGCAATGTCGGGCGCATGTGCGATTTCATCGCCGAGAACTTCCTCTACGACATCGATTGCGTGAACATCGCTGCCGCCGCCGACATTCACCCCAAATACGCCATGAGCCTGTTCAAGAAATCCACCGGCATGACGCTCAACGAATATGTCAACCTGCTGCGGTTGAGCTACGCGCAGGCGCTTTTGATGCATCAGGACGCCAATGTGCTGCGCGTCGCCATGGATTCGGGCTTCGGTTCGCTCAGCGCCTTCAACAAGTCATTCCGCAAGCTGGCTGGCATGTCGCCCTCCGATTTTCGCAGAGGCGTGACCGGCGCCAGATAGGCGATGACTACTTGCCGCGCGCCTGGTGCCGCGAAAGCATTGCTGTGCCTCGATCGCCGGCTAAAAGCCGTGACATGGCATTTGAGCCCGCAACAGCGACGCGGGCAAGGGTGACGAAGGCCGGATCGTGCCATGCCGTGCGCCATTCCGGCCATGCAAGCAGCATGGAAACCGGGGTATTACACGGCATCGCTTTTCCTGTCTGAAATCGCCACCTAGGCGCTGGACAGGCCGAATTCCCGTGCTATAACCCACGCGCTTTCAAGGGGCGCCCCACGGCGCCTTCATGAAATCCGGTCAACGAGTTTTCGTTTGCCGGAACAGGCCCAGATAGCTCAGTTGGTAGAGCAGCGGACTGAAAATCCGCGTGTCGGTGGTTCGAATCCGCCTCTGGGCACCATCACCCATCTCTCGGGAAGGGCATCCGAGGAAACGGGAACCAGGCGGAAAGTTGGACGGAAAGCGCCGTCCCTTCCCTGGGTAAGGCTGCTGGCCAAAGGCAACGCTTGGTCGGCCCGCGTCAGTGGGGAGGCGCGGGTCATTGCACATCAGCCTACGTCGAACTGACATGGAAAAATGACCGATTGGTGTATGCGACGCCTCGTTGTTCATTTGAATAACGCGATATGATCCTTGAGTTCCGAGACTGGATGGCCGGTTTCGGCGCAGGGAGGCGAAGCATGCGAACCGCATTATTTAGAGTTCTGGCGATCATCGTGCTCTGTTCCACTACTGTCGGCGTAACGACGAGTTTCAGCACGGCTGACACTCGCGACGCTGGCCACAAGCCGGGTGACAGAGGAAACTAGCCTGTTGCCAGTGCCACCACTCTAGCCGTTGCCTACATCAGCGCCATTCAGGGCAATGTCTGCTTATGGGTCGCGACACGGGGATTGAGGGATCCCCCAAAACAATCAAAAAGCCCGCGTGTCCTTTGGACAATGCGCGGGCTCTTTCGCGTTTTGTAACCATTTCAGCGCAAGGTAATTGAATCGCGGTTTTGCAAATCTGTTGATGCGTTTGAAGTTTGTCGAGCCATGCAGCCGACCTTGGTTGAGAAGCCTCCTGAAGGTAACGGCCGAATTCACGAGATAAAGTTCGACGACTACCGTAGCCAATCATCATTGACCACGACGTCCGGATTTTCGCCCGCAACGGCACAACTGGACGGCGAAATGTGAAGCACTTCCGCGGCGAGGAAGATTTGCGGCACGCTTCGCTTGTCAGATCGGGGCCGAACGACATCGATCCGTCCGCCAAACTACTGGACACTGTATTGCATCGCGATCCTTCGGGCGAAACTTTGCTCCTATTGGCTATTGGCCTGCATCCGGATTTTGATTTGCTTGGTGATCCCCAACCTTAGGGCAAACTGCCCGCCGGGGCGCCAGTAGAGAAATGAGAGCACGCGCAGCAACGCTTGGGGATCTGGAGGATGTCTTTCGTGGATCATCCCAGCAAAGCAACAAGCCCGGGCGCCACAGGCGCCCAGGCCATCCATCTCCGGATGTGATGCGGTTCAGCTCTTGGCGATGCCGGCGGCCGCCTGTTCGATGAGCTTGGCGACAGCTGCGGGGTTGGAGACATAGACGGCGTGGCTGCCGGGCACTTCCACCGTCGTCGCTTGGGCGCGGTTGGCCATATTGCGCTGAGCCGGCGGCGGGATCATCCGGTCATCCGTGGCGACCAGATACCAGCTGGGCTTCACCTTCCAGGCTGGAGCGGTGACCTTGCCTTCGAGCGCCGCCACGCCCCACGGCACCTGCGAATCCGCCATGAAGGAGGCGAGCGAGGGACGGACGTCGGCGGCGAACGAGGCTGCGAATTTGGCCTTGTCGAGCATCAGGAAGCCGTCTACGGGCGGCAGGATCGGTGGCACCGACGCTCCTGGCGGCGGGTTGGCGATCAGGCTCGAAACCGACTCTCCGGCGTCCGGCGCGAAGGCTGCGATGTAGACTATACCTGCCACTTTCGGATCGGTGCCGGCTTCCGACACCACGACGCCGCCATAGGAGTGGCCGACCAGGATGACGTTGCCAGGAGCGGCGGCGATGGCCCGCTTGGTCACAGCGACATCGTCGGCGAGCGAGGTGGTCGGATTCTGGACGATGGTCACGTCATAGCCGTTCTTCTTGAGGATCTGGTAGACCCCGTCCCAGCCGGAGCCATCGACGAAGCCGCCATGGACGAGGACGACGGACTTTGCTGCAGTGTTCGACATTTGAGTTCTCCTTTTCAAGTGTTGTTTGCGTTGGTTGCAGGAGGACTATGCGGCAGGGCTGACGGACGCGCTTTGAGGCGGCCTTCAGGACCTCTTGATTTTACCTTGAGATCGCTTTGATTTTGCGTCCACGACACGGCTAAAGTGTCGGCCTGTTTGCCGCGCGGTCTGGAGCGAGCCATTTTGCCGTATCTCTTCGAGGATTTTGCCCTGGACGGCGATCGGCGCGAACTGCGCCGCGGCAACGACCTGATTTCCATCGAGCCGCAGGTGTTCGACCTGCTGCAATATCTGATCCGCAATCGCGAGCGGGTGGTCAGCAAGGACGATTTGATCGACGCGGTCTGGCAGGGGCGCATCGTCTCGGACGCCACGCTTGCCAGCCGCATCAACGCGGCGCGTAATGCGCTGCACGACAGTGGCGAGGAGCAGCGCCTCATCCGCACCATCCTGCGCAGAGGCCTTCGCTTCGTCGGCACCGTGCGCGAGGAGACCGGGGCTATCGCCTCGGTGGAGCAACCGAAGCCTGGCCTGGGCATCCCCGCCCGTCCGTCCATCGCCGTGCTGTCCTTCGTGAACCTGAGCGGCGATCCGGAGCAGGATTATTTTGCCGACGGCATGGTCGAGGACATCATCACCGGTCTGTCGCGGATCCGCTGGCTGTTCGTGATCGCGCGAAATTCCAGCTTCACCTACAAGGGCCGCGCGGTGGATGTGAAGCAGGTCGGGCGCGAGCTCGGCGTGCGCTATGTGTTGGAAGGCAGCGTGCGCAAGGTGGGAAGCCGCGTGCGCATCACCGGCCAGCTCATCGACGCGGAGGACGGCAGCCATCTGTGGGCCGAACGCTACGACCGCGAACTGACCGATGTGTTCGCGCTGCAGGACGAGATCACCATCAGTGTGGTTGCGGCAATAGAGCCCAATCTGCGCCGGGCCGAGGTCGAACGCGTCAAGCGCCAGCGCCCCGACAGTCTCGACGCCTATGATCTGCTGCTGCGCGCGCTGCCCGATGTCTACACCTTCATGCCGCAGGGTGCAGCCAAGGGCCTGCCGCTGCTGGACCAGGCGCTCGCCATCGAGCCGACCTATGCCCTTGCCCATGGCTTTGCCGCCTGGGCGCATCAGTCGCTGTTCGTGCGCGGCGGCATGAAACCGGAGAATCGGGAGCGATCGATCCGCCATGCCCATGCAGCGATCGAGCACGGCTCGGGCGACGCCATGGCGCTCGCTCTGGCCGGGTTCACCATCGGCATCGTGGAGCATGATCGCAGGCTGGCCGACGAGGCGTTTGCGCAGGCTTTGACGCTCAGCGCCTCCTGCGCCTTCGTCTATGCCTTCGGCTGCGTGTCGGTGGCCTATGGCGGCGACGCTGCCCGGGCGATCGACTGGGGCGAGCAAGCGTTACGGCTGAACCCTCTCGACACCATGAGCTGTGTGCCGCAAGGCATGATCGGATTCGGCAATTTTCTCACCGGCCTGCACGAACAGGCCGTCATATCAGGCCGGCGGGCGGTGGAGATGAACCCCGGATTCAGCATGCTGCACGGATGGCTGGCCGCACCGCTGGCCAGGCTCGGACGGATCGACGAGGCAAAAGCGGCGGGAGCACGGCTTTTGTCGCTCGACCCGCATTTCACCATCGGCCGCTGGTCCGCCGCGGTGGGACTTGCGCCTGATATCGTCGATGATGTCACCGACGCCATGCGGATTGCAGGCTTGCCGGCTTAGGCGGCGGCGCCCGCATCCTCTGGGCGAAATCACTTTGCGCATATTAGGCCACCAGCGGATTTGATTTGCTTGGTGATCCCCCAACCTTAGGGCAAACTGCCTGCCGGGGCGTCAGGAGGAGAAATGAGAGCACGCGCAGCAACGCTCGGGGATCTGGAAGATGTCTTTCGTGGTCTGTCCAAGCGGATGTCGGACGAATACGCGGCGGCCGGCAAGGACAGCAAGATCGCCTACGACAATCTGATGATGAATTTGAAGGAAGGCCGTGCTCACGCGCTTGTCGAGGGCGACAAGGCCGTGGCGATCATCGCCTGGCATGAGAACAGCGACGCCGCCGACACGCTGTTTGCCGCACAGGAGGATTTCTTCCGTGCGGCGACCGTCCGCTTCTGCAAGCGGCATATCCGGCACATCCAGGCGCTTGCCGGCAACCTCCCCATCCACTCGCGCAGCTGGCTCCGGGGACCGGATGTCGCAAGATGGTTTGGAGTCATCGGCTATGTCGAACGCGGCCAGGAGAACGGCGCCACTCTGTTCGAACTGCCGCCGGCTCGCATCGGCTAAGGAACCCTGGCTGGTGAAGATCTTCAGCCCTTGCCGCAAACGCCGCCTCCACCTCGCCATCGCCCAGACAAGTTCGTCGATGCGGGTCACCGTCTTCGGCTCTAGGCGCCTTTGCTCGGCGGCCTTTTGAACTGCCTCCGCAAGCGGCTTGCGCCGGGCGCCGATTGGCAGGATGTTATGGGAGGGCAACCGGGGGGCAAACCGGCACGCCGAGATCGAGATGGCTGCTGGAAATGTCACGAGCTTGCTTCGCCTTTCTTGCGTTTGTTGCCTTGGTGAGGCCGGTAGAGGCAGGCGAGTGGATGTCTCATCTGCTTGACCGCTCAAGCCTGGCGACCGCCTATTTTCGCCAAGCGGATCTTGTGACCGCATACGCGACCGCAATGGCGCGCTTCCGTCTGCAGCTCGCAGGGCGTGCCGGCGAAACCAGCCTTGCGGTCCCTCTCGAACCCCTGCTTTTGCGGGCGGAATTCCGTGCGCGGACATGGCGCTCGGCGGACGGCAGCCTGTTGCAAGGCTTCGCCGGCAAGGGCGGCTTCCGGCTGACTATCGGGAACTGTCTGGCGCGCATCTGCGCTGCCAGCGAATGCAGCGATGCCGGTTGGCCGGTTTACGCCTGCAGCGACGGAGGCAAGCGCAAGATGTCCGTCACGGACTTTGTGACGGCAAACTTCGGCGGCGTCTCCTACCGTCGCTTGAGCGCCTCCCCTTCACAGGAATGACGGCGCGAGGCGCCGACCGCCTTGCTGCAGCGTTCAGCAAAGGGCGGTATCCTTCTCCCTCACCGCAAACGCCGCCTGCACCGCGCGATTGACGGTGACTGGCAGGATCGACATGTGGTTCTCGCCGGCATGCAGTTCGAAGCTCGCGCGCACGCCGGGGAAAGTATCAAGACGCTCCACCATTGCCCGCGCGAATTCGTCGGTGCGTGTCACCTTCTTCTGCTGGAGGCGCTTTTCCTCGTCCTCGGCGCCGATCTGGAACGGCGCCAGCTTCTCCGTCTCGTATTCGCCGGCCGACAGGATCATGGTCGCCGTCAGGCCCTCGGGAACGGCGGCCTCGAAGGTTTCGAGAAAGCGGTCGATGGCACGATCCTCCCAATAGATGGTGGGGCTCGCCGCGATCCAGGTCTGGAAGGCCGAAGGCCGCGTGAACAGGGCGTAGAGCGCAAACAGGCCACCGAAGGAATGGCCGTAAAGCGCCTGGCGGCTTGCATCGACCGTGACCCGACTGGCGACCCATGGCTTCAGCTCGTCCTCGATGAAGGCAAGGAATTCCCCTGCCCCACCGGTCCGGACTTCGGGCGTGCCCTCGGAGAAGGGCGGATAGGTCTTGCCCGGCGGCGGGGCGAGATCCCATGAACGCCGCAGCGGATCATAGGCGCCCTCTACGGGATAGCCGATGGCGACGATGACGCCCCAGCCGACATTGGTGCCCGTGGGATAGAAGGCCTGCGCACGCATGGCGTCGACCGCTGTGCCGATGACGGCGTTGCCGTCGGTCATGTAGAGGACGGGCCAGCCGGCCTTGGGCACTGGCCCGGACGGCACATGCAGGAATACCCGCCAGGCGGCGCCGCCATGCGCCGGGACAAAGTCGTGGACCGTCGTGTCGGCGATCAGGGCTGGCATCGACTTGGACATGGATATCTCCACAGGGACAAAAAGGTCAGCGGCGGCGCAGCAGCCACATCAGCACCGGGCCACCGATCAGCGTCGCGACGAGACCGGCCGGGATCTGGCGCGGGAAGATGGCGGTGCGGCCGATCCAGTCGGCGGCGACCATGATCAGCGCGCCGGCGAGCACCGCGCCAATGGCCTGCGGCAGCGCACGGGAAAGGCCAAGGCGACGGGCAAGATGCGGCGCCATCAGGCCGATGAAGGTCAGCGGACCGACGATCAGCGTTGAGGCAGCGGTGAGCATGGCGACCACCAGCAGCACGAGAAGCCGCGTCATTTTCAGGTTGATGCCAAGGCCTTGAACGGCGGCAGGGCCGAGCGGCAGGATGTCGAGCCAGCGCATGAAGAGAGGCGCGAGCGCGAAGAGGCAGACGGCGATGCCACCGGTCAGCAGGGCGGCGCCGACATCGACACCATAGGTCGAGCCGGTCAGCCAGTTGAGTAGCAGCATGGCGCGAGGATCGCCGGTGGCGGTGAGCACCAGGATCAGCCCGTCGAACAAGGCCGTCAGAGCAACGCCGGCGAGCAGCAGCCGCTCCGGCGCATACGCGGCACGGCGGCCGATCGCCAGCGTCACCAGCAAGGCGGCGAAGGCGCCGATGGTTGCCGCCGCCGTCTGAACCGGGCGTCCGGCATCCGAGAGCGCAAACAGCGCCACCATCATGCCAAGCGCGGCACCGGCGCTGATGCCAAGCACTTCGGGGCTGGCCATCGGATTGCCGGTCAGCCGCTGCATCATCAGCCCGGCGAGCGCCAGCATCGCGCCGGCGCTCAGCGCGGCAAGCACGCGAGGCCACCGCCATGACAGCAGGGGCTGCAGCTCATCGCCGAAAGCGAAGGTCCAGCCATGCGGGCCCGGTCCATAGAGCAAGGCCAGCCCAAGCAGCAAAAGCAGAGCCAGGCCGATCACCGCAAGCAGGAGGCTCGGCCGGCTTGCGCGTGGCAGGCGCTCGGCCGTCAAGGCCGGGGCTTCCGAGCCAAGCGCAAGACGCGGCAGTAGCCAGAGAAGCAGCGGCGCACCGAGAAGCGCGGTGATCGCTCCGGTCGGCAACAGGTCGCCTTGCGGTCCGGTGGCGATCTGCACGGCCTGGTCGGCGGCCCACAGCAATGCCCCGCCGATCAGCGGCGCCATCACCAATTGCTGGCCCAGCCGTCGGGCGCCACCGATACGCGCAAGCGTCGCCGCGGCCAGGCCGACGAAACCGATGACGCCGACGGCGGAAACGACGAAGGCAATCAGCGCGACGGCGGCCGCCAGCCCAGCGAAGCGATAGGCGCCGAGCGACACGCCAAGGCTGCGCGCGCCTTCGTCGTCGAGGCCAAGCAAGGTCAGTGGTCGCACCATGAGGAAGATCGCGAGCGCAGCAGTGCCGATGCGCGGCAGAAGCCATAGCGTCGTCGACCAGTCCTGCTGGCCGAGCGAACCGGCGCCCCAGATGAACAGGCTGGCCAGCCATTCATGCCGCAGCACAATGAGAGCGGCACCGATGGCGCCGGCATAGAGGCTGACGACCAACCCCGCCAGCACGACCGAAAGCGGCGACAGGCCCTTGTGCCAGGACAGAGCGAAGACGGCGGCAAGGGCCATGAATGCGCCGGCCAGCGCCACCCATTCGCGGCCGAAGGCAAGCAAGGAAGGCGACAGAAGCGTCGCCAGTGCCAGCGCCAGATAAGCGCCGGCCGAGACGCCGACCGTTTCGGGCGAGGCGAGCGGGTTGCGCAGAACCTGTTGCAGGACGGTTCCGGCAAGCCCGAGCGCCGCACCACACAGAAGGCTGACGGCAAGCCTGGGCAGGAAGGCGTAGTGGACAAGCACCTGCCGCATGTCGGCGATGTCGGGGGCGGCGAGCGATTGCAGCCAGAGCGCCGATGGCAGCTGCACCGTGAGGTTCGAGACGGTTGCCGCTGCCGCCGCCGCGAGCAGCATCGCGCAGAGCAGGATCGCGCCTACCGGCTGATTGCCAGGAAAGCTCCATGGGAAGGCCCGGCCGGCCGACGCAGGCTTTCCCCCTTGGGCAATGGCGGCAGCATCCTCAGCCACGGGCGGCCTCCGCGGCCATCGCCGACGCCAGGACCCGAGCAAAACGGCTGGCGGACGGAAGCGCGCCGAACATGTGGACGGCGGGAAGGCGTATGATCGAGCGGCTGCGCACGAAAGGCATGGCGTTCCAGACCGGACTTTCGGTCAGCGTGCCGCCGGCGCCCTCGGGCAAAGGCTCCAGATAGGCAAGGCGCGCGTCGCTGGATGTCGCCAGCCCGTCGATGCCGACGGTCGAGAACCCCCAATAATTGGTCTCGGCCGTCCAGGCATTGCTGAGCCCGATGCGGTCGAACACCTCCTGAAACAGACTCTTCTTGCCGTAGACGCGCACATTGCGCGGGTCCATGAAGCTGACGACATAGATCGGCCGTGCCGAAACCGGCGCCAGTTGCTGGCGAACTTCCGAAAAATACGCATCCGTCGCCGCGATCAGCGCCTCGCCTTCGCTTTTCTTGCCGACAAGCCTGGCGAGCTGGCGGGTTGCCTCGACGGCGCGCTGATAGGGCTGCCCGGCTTCGGTATAGAGCCCGATCGTCGTCACCGGCGCCACGCGTTCGAGCAGCGGCTTGATGCCGTCGAGATACGGCATGGATAGGATGATGTCGGGCCTGAGCTGCTGCAGCAATTCGAGATTGGGTTCGAGCAGCGTGCCTACATCGGCGATCTCAGGCGGCAGCGGCGGTTCGACCACCCAGGTCTCCCAGATGTCGCGACCGGCAATGGCGACCGGGCTGACGCCGAGCATGAGCAAGGTCTCGGCCAGCCCGTCATCCAGGCAGACGATGCGCAGCGGCTTCGCCGCGGCAGATGGCGATGCAATTGCGGCGAAGGGCAGGACGAAAAGCCCCAGCGCGCCGCGCCGGGTGATCCGACCGAGGAGACGGTCAGCCCGGTGGGATTCAAGGACCGCCATCACCGCACAGCACCTGTACGGAACGCCGCCTGAGCGTGGATTTCAGACACGGTTTTCTCCAACACGACGCCGTTCAAAAATTTGGCTATCGGCAGCCGATGGCCGGTTGACTATGAAACATGAGTTTAATAGTCAACATTGAAGATGACTAAACGAGTCAACAATTTTAAATTAGCGCAGAGCGGAACGATCCTGCGCGCATTACAGGCAGTGAGGGGATATCGAGATGGGGTTGAGCGCATATCGTGCGGCGCGGCGGCGAAGCCGGGCCCAGGGCCTCGTGGTCGCATCGCTTTCGACCCTGCTTTGCACCCAGGCCCTTGCGCAGGAAGCCACGACCGAACTCAACCCGATCAATGTCGAGGGACAGAGCGACAGCCCGGTCGGACCGGATGACGGCTACATCGCCAAAAACACCACCACCGGCTCGAAGACCGACACGCCGCTGAAGGAAATTCCGCGCTCGATTTCGGTGGTGACCCGCAAGCAGCTCGACGACCGCCAGCCGGGGCAGCTTGAGGACGCCTTGTCCTATCTTGCCGGCGTCACCATCTCGCCATGGGGCATCGACGATCGCTTCGACCAATGCCTGATTCGTGGCTTCGACCTCTGCACGTCGGCGATCTATCGCGACGGGCTGCCGCAGAAGGTGATCGATTTCTCCGGCTTCAAGATCGAGCCCTACGGGCTGGAGCGAATCGAGGTGCTGAAGGGACCGTCCTCGGTTCTCTACGGCGAGAACGAGGCTGGCGGCATGGTCAATGCCGTCACCAAGCGGCCGACCGACAAGCCGATCTATGACGGCTTCCTCAGCTATGGCAGCTTCAACACGGTCGAGGCCGGGCTGGATATAGGTGGCCCGATCGACGATGCCGGCGTGTGGTCCTACCGGCTGACCGGTCTGGTTCGCAACGGCGAGCTCGAAACCGACTATTCCCGCAACGATCGCATTTTCGTCGCGCCGGCGCTCAAGTGGCAGCCGGATGCGCAGACCTCGCTGACCATCCTGGCCAACTACCAGTGGGACAGGCTGACGCCGATTCAGTTTCTGCCGGCGCAGTATGGCAATCTGCCACGCAATTTCTTCACCGGCTCGCCCGATTTCGACCGTTTCGATGCCAACCACGGCTCGATCGGCTACCAGTTCAGCCATGAGTTCGACGACCATTGGACGGTGCGGCAGAACCTGCGCTACTCGCAGCAGGAAACCGACTACCGCCAGCTCTATTATGGCGAATGGCTTGGTGGCCCGGACATGATCGACGACCATACGATGTCGCGCACCCTGTTCACCGTGGACGAGACCGCAAGGCTGTTCAACGTCGACAACCAGGCCGAATACAAGGCTGACTTCGGCGCGGTCGAAAACAAGCTGTTGTTCGGTCTCGACTACAGCAGGCAGTCGGTCGACGGGCGCAACGGCTACGGCGAGGGTCCGGCGCTGGACACCCAGAGCCCGGACTATTCGATCCCGGTCACGCCGCCGAGCCTCATCATTACGGATCGCGTGGAGACGATCAGCCAGGTCGGTCTCTATGCACAAAACCAGTCCAAGATCGCCGACCACTGGATCCTGACCGTCGGCGGCCGGCAGGCCTGGATCGACCACACCAATTTCGACCGGCTCGATGATGCAGGCAGCTACGATCAGAAGGACCATGCCTTCACCGGCAATATCGGCATCGGCTATCTCTTCGATAATGGCCTGACGCCCTACGCCAGCTATGCCGAATCCTTCACCACCAATATCGGCCCGACCCAGTCCGGAGACGCGCTGCTGCCTTCGCTGGGCAAGCAGTACGAAGTCGGCGTGAAATACGAGCCGACCTTCTTCCCCGGCTTCATCACCGCTTCGCTGTTCGACCTGCGCAAGACCAATGTGCCGACGGCAGCAGCCAATCCCGTCTACCAGGTCCAGACCGGAGAAGTCCGCCATCGCGGCCTGGAGATCGAGGCTAACGCCGACCTGGCTTCCGGCCTCAGCATGACGGCGGCCTACACCTATCTCGACGCGGAGATAACCAGCGATGCCGCCGCCATCATCGGCAACCGCCCGGCCAGGGTGCCGGAACACCAGGCATCGCTATGGGCCAATTACGAGGTTGACAGCGGCGTGCTCGAAGGCCTGAGCGTCGGCGCCGGCGTGCGTTACATCGGCGCCAGCTTCGGCGACAATGCGAACACAGTGAACGTGCCTGGCCACACGCTGGTCGACGCGGCATTGCGCTACAAGAAGAATGGCTGGCAGGCGGCGCTCAATGTCTCCAACCTGTTCGATAAGACCTACTATTCGACCTGCTATGAGGCCGGCAGCAACAAAGACCTCAGCTGCATCTATGGCGAAGGCCGTGTCATCAAGGGCAGCCTCAGCATGAAGTTCTGACGCAGGCAGGCCGGGCCCTGCCTCGGCCGGCACTGATCTCGGCATGCAGCAGCTGAAGCGCGTCGCATCAACCCGTGACGATGCGACGCGTCCAGGGTCAGACGCGGCCGTGTTCCACATTCGCGCTGGCGGCAAGGCGATTTGGCCTTCGTCATGGTGCTGTGCGGCGTCACCGCCACCGAGAATCGCTGCGAGCGAAGCCCAATCCACATCCCGCATCATTTTTCCTCCACGAATGCATTCCATGATAGAGGGGTCCACGGTCGCCTTCGGGCAGCCGTGTCCTGGATTGCCTGAGACAAAAGACGGCCGGGGCACGAATCAAAAAGCCGGCGGCAAGCCGCCGCCCGAGGGCGTTAAAGACCGGTCGAACGCCTCAAGGCGGCGCGATCGGGTTGCACTCGGCGAGGCTTGATGATTTGTTGCCGCTATACGGAGAACGAATGATGCGAGAGCCTGCCGGTCAAGACGAATATGGGTCGACGAACCCCTTCGATCCGGACGACCTGCCGACGTTGAACGCGATCGGTCCGAGCATGGGAAGCGGCAACGATTTCGAGAAATACGCCGTGGCCGTGATCATCGTGTTCGGCGCGCTGATCATTGGCGGGCTGATGGCCGCGTCGATGGTCTTCGGGCACCGCAACGGCTTCCTCTTCGCGCTTGGCGGTGCCACGTCTGCCTGGATATCCGGAAACGCATTGCTGCTCGACCGGCCGCGCATCTATGCGCTGTTCGTCGGCATTGCCGCCCTGATGCTGATTGCGTCCACCCTCACGCTGGTCCTGTGACGACCATCCTGGCTATGAGCAAACCCTCTTGAGCAGCGGGCGATCGACCCGAATCGCCACGCTGCTCCAAGCCCTTCCTCTGAGCTATCCCCGGCCTCGCTAACCTCAATATCCGAGCGCCTCGCCAGAGGCGGCGCGGCTGTCGATGGCGCCGTTGTAGCGGGCGCCGCCGCCCTTCTCGATCTCCGCCAGGCTCTTGCCGCCGACCAGGATGCCCGCTGCCTGGCCCCAGGTCTGGTCAGCGAGATCGAGGTGATAACCCATGCCGGCCAGCAGCTTTTCGGTGTCCGGGGACAGACCGAACGGCTCGATATAGACCGTATCGGGCAGCCACTGGTGATGGATGCGCGGCGCGTCGATCGCCTCCTGGATGTTCATGCCGTGGTCGATGACGTTGACGATGGCTTCCAGCGTGATGGTGATGATGCGCGAACCGCCGGGACTGCCAATGACCATGAACGGCTTGCCGTCCTTGGCCACCACGGTCGGGCTCATCGATGACAGCGGCGTCTTTTTCGGTTGGATGGCATTGGCCTCACCCTGGACCAGGCCATAGAGGTTGGGCACGCCGGGCTTCTGGGTGAAATCGTCCATCTCGTTGTTGAGCAGGATGCCGGTTCCGTCGGCGACGACGCCGGCGCCGAAGGATCCGTTCAGCGTATAGGTGACCGCGACCGCATTACCGTCATTGTCGATGATCGAATAATGCGTCGTCTCCTTGCTCTCGCCAAAGCCCTTCGGCATCAGGTCCTGCGACACGCCGGCCCGGAACGGGTCGATCTTGTCGCGGATATCCTTGGCATAGGCCTTATCAAGCAGTTTCGAGACCGGATTGTCGACGAAATCGGGATCGCCGAGCGCTGAATTGCGGTCGACATAGGCATAGCGCATCGCCTCGACCATGACATGGACGGTCTCGGCGGAACCGGCGCCGAGATAGGATAAGGGATAGCCTTCGAGCACATTAAGGATTTCGCAGATGATGACACCGCCGGAACTCGGCGGCGGCGAGGAGGTGATCTCGTAGCCGCGATAACTACAGGTCACGGGCTTCAGCTCGCGCACCGCATATTGCTCGAAATCCGGCTTGGCCAGGATGCCACCCTTGGCGCCGCTCGCCTTGACGATGGCGTCGGCGATGGCGCCCTTGTAGAAGGCATCCGGGCCTTTTTCCGAAATGGCGGCAAGCGACGCGGCGAGGTCGGGCTGGACCAGGCGCTCGCCGATGCCATAGGGCTTGCCATCGGGTTTCAGGAAGATGGTGGCAGCCGCGGGATCCTTCGCCAGCCGGTCGGCGCTGCCGGCAAAAGAGGCGGCGTCGCCCTGATTGAGGATGAATCCGTCCTTGGCGTAGCTGATCGCCGGCGCCATCAGATCCTGTCGGGACAATTTGCCGTATTTTTCGCGCGCCATCTCTAAACCAGCCACCGAGCCAGGCACGCCGACCGCGAGATAGCCGTCAAGGCTGGCGCCCTTCACCGGTTTGCCGTCCTTGTCGAGATACATGGTCTTGGTTGCCGCCAGCGGCGCGCGTTCGCGGAAATCGAGGAAGGTCGAGTTGCCGTCCTTGAAACGGATGGTCATGAAGCCGCCGCCGCCGATATTGCCGGCATTGGGGTAGACGACGGCGAGCGCATAGCCGACGGCAACCGCCGCATCGACAGCATTGCCGCCCTTCTTCAAGACCTCGATGCCGACCTCGGACGCCAGATGCTGGGCCGTCACCACCATGCCATGCTCGCCCTTGGCTGGCGCCGGTGATGCAGCGAAGACGCTCGTCAACGGCGCCAGGACGAAGGTGATGGAAAGACTGGCGGCGATCAATATCCGACGGTTGAGAGGCATGGCGGTTCTCCGGGCGGGGGACACCTAGAAGACCGTGTTGGACGGATCGAGTCCATTCACAAAGTGCCCCCTCACGAAGCAAAACGGTGAGGGGCAATATCGGACGAGAGTTCGCCTCAGACGATCCCGCCCGAACCACCGGCGACCGCCGGGCGTTCCGCGGCGACCTTGGCGCGGTAGCCCGCTGCCCGATAGGCGGCGACCGGATCGATGGCGCCGCCGGTCTTCAGCCGCGCCATGGCCAGGATCGGCTCGACATCGGTGCGGTAGGCGGCTTTCAGCGTCTGCGTCGCCATCAGCGCGTCGTTGTTGTCCTGGTAGCCTTCCAGCGCCTTGCGGTCGACAAGCAGCGCCTGCGCATAGGCGCGCTGCACTTCGACGGCCGACAGCATCAGGCTTTCGATCGGGTCGGTGACGTTGTGGCTCTGGTCGAGCATGTGGGCGGGATCGAAACCCTCGGCGCCGGAAAGTTCGGCGTCGACCAGTTCGTTGAAGACGAGGAACAGCCGGTAAGGATCGATCGAACCGGCATCGAGGTCGTCGTCGCCATATTTCGAATCGTTGAAGTGGAAGCCGCCAAGCTTCTTGAACTGGATCAGCCGCGACACGATCATCTCGATGTTGACGTTGGGGGCATGGTGGCCGAGGTCGACCAGGCAGAACGCCTTGTCGCCCAGCTCCTGCGCGATCATGTAGTTGGTGCCCCAGTCCTGCACGACGGTGGAATAGAAGGCCGGTTCGTACATCTTGTGCTCGCTGAACAGCTTCCAGTCGGCGGGCAGTCCGGCGTAGATCTCCTTCATGGCGTCGAGATAGCGCTCGAATGCCTTGGCGAAATTGACCTGGCCTGGAAAATTCGAGCCGTCGCCGATCCACACCGTCAACGCCTTGGAGCCCAGCGTCTTGCCGATCTCGATGCATTCGAGATTGTGCTCGACCGCTTGCCGGCGCGTGCCGGCATCGGCATGCGACAGCGAGCCGAATTTGTAGGAGAGCTTCTGATCCCTGGCGTCGGAAAAGGTGTTGGAGTTCATGGCGTCGAAGCCGAGGCCGAAGCGCGAGGCCGCCTGCTTCAGCCGGTTCGGGTCTGCCTTGTCCCACGGAATGTGCAGCGACACGGTCGGCGTCGCCTGCGTCAATTGCTTGATGACGGCGCAATCCTCGATCTTGTCGAAGATGTCGCGCGGCTCGCCGGCGCCGGGAAAGCGGGCAAAGCGCGTGCCGCCGGTGCCGACGCCCCAGGACGGGATCGCCACCGCGAATTTCTCGACCTTGTCACGAATGGCATCGATGGCGATGCCGCGACGGTCGAGCCGCTCGCCGAGCGAGGCGTAGTCGCGCTCGAGGTTGGCCTTGCGCGCGGCATTGTCCGTGTCGACGAGGTCGGCGGAGATGATGTGTTCCATCGTCCCCTCCGCTCAGCGCGTGAACGACTGGGCGTTGCCCGCGTCGACATTGATGATGTTGCCGGTGGACTTGGCCGACATGTCGGACGCCAGGAAATAGATCGCCTCTGCGATGTCTTCCGGGAAGACCGAGCGCTTCAGCATCGAGCGCGAGCGATAGTGCTCCTCCAGATCGTCGGTCGACATCTTGTAGGCGGCGGCGCGCTGTTCCTTCCACTCGCCGGTCCAGATCTTCGAGCCGCGAAGCACCGCGTCCGGGTTGACGACATTGACCCTGATCTGGGCTTCCGCGCCCTCCAGCGCCAGGCAGCGGGCGAGATGGATCTCGGCGGCCTTGGCGGTGCAATAGGCGGCGGCATTGGGCGAGGCGGCAAGGCCGTTCTTCGAAGCGACGAAGACGATGTTGCCGCCGATCTTTTGCACCCGGAACAGCCGGAACGCTTCCCGCGAGACCAGGAAATAACCGGTCGACAGGATGTCCATGTTCTTGTTCCACAGTGCCAGCGTCGTCTCCTCGATCGGAGCCGAAGAGGCGAGGCCGGCATTCGACACCAGAATGTCGATGCCGCCGAACTCGACCGCCGTCTCGGCAAAGCCCGAAATGACCTGGTCCTCCGAGGTGACGTTGATCAGCACCGGGCGGACGAAATCCTTGCCATAGGCCTTGGCCAGTTCGTCATTGGCGCTGGCGAGCGCTGTTTCGTCGATGTCGGCCAGCACGACGCAGGCGCCTTCGCGCAGCAGCCGGTTGGCCGTCGCGCGGCCGATACCACCGGCGCCGCCGGTGACCAGCGCGATCTGGCCGGCAAGCGACTTCGGCTTCGGCATGCGCTGCAGCTTCAGATCCTCGAGTAGCCAGTACTCGATGTCGAAGGCTTCTTGTGCGGGCAGGCCGACATAGGACGAGACGGTCGATGCACCGCGCATGACGTTGATGGCGTTGACGTAGAACTCACCCGAAATACGCGCCGTCGCCTTGTCGCCGGCGAAGGTGAACATGCCGACGCCGGGCATCAGGTAGACGACGGCATTGGGATCGCGGATGGCGGGTGAGTCCGGGTGCTTGCAGCTGTCGTAATAGGCCTGGTAGCCAACACGATAAGCGGCGACATCGTCGGCGAGGCGCGCGATGACGGCATCGACATCGGGTTTTGCCGGATCGAACTCGATCACCAGCGGGCGGATCTTGGTGCGCAGGAAATGGTCCGGGCACGAGGTGCCGAGTGCCGCCAGCGGCCGCAAATCCCTGGAGTTGACGAATTCGAGCACAGCGGCGGAATCATCGAAATGGCCTGTTTTGTGGCTCTTTTCCGAGATCAGGCCGCGGATTTTCGGCATCAATTTTGCCGCAATGGCACGGCGTTCGGCGGCGTCGAGCGACTTGACCACTTCACCGCCGAAGATGGCCAGGCCCTCGGAGCGGCGCTCGAACCATTCGATCGCCTGGTTGATCACCGAGATCGTCGTCTCGTAGCATTCCAGAGGGGTGTCGCCCCAGGTGAACAGGCCATGGCTTTCCAGGATGACGCCCTTGGCGGCGGGATGTTCGAGGCAGAATTTCTCCAGCCACAGGCCGAGTTCGAAGCCGGGGCGCTTCCATGGCAGCCAACCGATGGCGTCGCCGAAGATCTCCTTGGTCAGCGCCTTGGAATCCTTGGCGGCGGCAATGGCGATGATGGCATCGGGATGCATGTGGTCGACAAAAGGCTTCGGCACGTAGGCATGCAGCGGCGTGTCGATCGAGGCCGCGCGAGGATTCAGGTTGAACGTGCAGTGAGGCAGATACCCCACCATCTCGTCTTCGTGCTCGACGCCGCGATAAAGGCCTTTGAGGGCGCGCAGCTTGTCCATGTAGAGCGTGGCGAAACCATCAAGCTTGATCGAAGCACTGTCGCCGCCCGAACCCTTGACCCACAGCACTTCGACGGTCTCGCCGGTGAGCGGATCTTTCTGCCAGATCTTCGAGGACGTGTTGCCGCCGCCATAGTTGGTGACGCGCTTGTCCGAGCCGAGCGTGTTCGAGCGATAGACCAGAAGTTCCGGCTCGCTCATCGCTTGAGCCTTGGCCTCATCCCACAGATTGGCGAGGCGCGCGCCGGTGCGCTTGTCGAGCATAGGGTATCCTCCCGAAAGGCACGCAAACGGTGCGGCCCATTTGGCCCGAATTTCCACGGAAGCAGCCAGCTTGTCAATCACAAACGATCAAAATCGATCATATTGCACTGCACAATGAAATTTTATGATCGGAAATGATTGACACTGCGCGTTTTGGGTGCCTAGATGGCCAGGCAGGGAGGAACCATGCACGAAAAAGAGCGCCACAGGATCATTCTGTCCGCCGTCCAGGAAAAGCCTGTTGTGACGGTGCAGGAGATGGTCGACCTGACGGAGTCTTCCGAGGCGACGATCCGGCGCGATATCGCGGCCCTACACGTCCAGAAGCGGCTGCGCCGTGTGCGCGGCGGCGCCGAGGCAATCTCGCCGCCGCAATTCATCGGGCTGGCCGGCCGGCCGTTTTCCGTCAACGAAACGATCAACGCCTCGCAGAAGCGGGCAATCGCACGTGAAGCGGTGGAGCTGTGCAAGGACGGCGAACCGATCATCATCAATGGCGGCACCACCACCTTCCAGATGGTGCATTTCCTGACCGGCCGCCGCATGCCGATCTTCACCAATTCGTTCCCGATCGCCGAGCACCTGCTCAAGCATTCCAAGAACACGGTGATGTTGTCGGGAGGCACCATCTATCGAGAGCAGAACATCATCCTGTCGCCCTTCGACAATGACGTGACGCGCAATTTCTATGCGCGCCGCATGTTCATGGGCGCGCAGGGGCTCGGGCCGCTCGGCCTGATGGAGGGCGATCCGCTGCTGATCCAGGCGGAGCAGAAGCTGATCGACCAGGCCGACGAACTGGTGGTGCTGGTCGACTCGTCAAAATTCCGCAAACGCTCCAGCCTGATCTTGTGCGGCCTATCGCGCATCGCCACCGTCATCACTGATGACGGCATCGAGGATCGCGAAGCCAAGATGTTAGAGACCGCTGGCGTGACGCTGATCGTCGCCCGCAAGTCGGCAAAGGAAGAATCTTCACTGCAGGCCTGAGATACCCTCACGCCCGCAGCGACGATGGAATGCAACGCTCAAGGGAGGATATTCGATGAGCTTCTTGAAGAAATTGATGGTAACGGCGGCCTTTTCAGCCGCCATGTTCGTGAACGCAGCCTATGCCGAAAACGTCAAGATCGCGCTGGTGGTGAAGTCGCTTGGCAACGGCTTCTTCGATGCCGCCAACAAGGGCGCCGAAGAGGCGGCCAAGGAGCTCGGCGATGTCGACATCATCTACACCGGCCCGACCAAGGCGACCGCCGAAGCGCAGATCGAAGTGGTCAATTCGCTGATCGCCCAGAAGGTCAACGCCATCGCCATTTCGGCCAATGACGCGGATGCGCTGGTGCCGGTGCTGAAGAAGGCCATGGAGCGCGGCATCACCGTCATCTCCTGGGATTCGGGCGTCGCCAAGGAAGGCCGCCAGCTTCACCTCAACCCGTCCGACACCGGCCTGATCGGCGAGACCATCATCAAGCTCGCCGCCGACTATTTGCCGGAAGGCGGCGACGTCGCCATCCTGTCGGCCTCCTCGACCGCCACCAACCAGAACGCCTGGATCGATGCGGCCAAGAAAATCCTGCCGGAGAAGTTCCCCAAGATCAAACTCGTCGCCACCGTCTATGGCGATGACGATTCGGCCAAAAGCACCGACGAGGCCAAGGGCCTGCTGAAGTCCTACCCGAACCTCAAGGCGATCATCGCGCCGACCACCGTCGGCGTCGTTGCCGCCGCCCAGGTCGTCACCGACGAAAACCTGATCGGCAAGGTCAATGTCACCGGCCTCGCGCTGCCGTCCGAGTTCAAGAAGTTCATCGACAACGGTTCCAGCCAGGCGGTTGCCCTGTGGAATCCGATCGACCTCGGCTACTCGGCCGTCTACCTCGCCCATGATCTGGCGGTGAAGAAGGAAGAGGCCAAGCCCGGTGCCACGCTGTCGATCGGCCGCGTCGGCAAGGTGACGCTCGACGACACCAACTCGGCTGCGATGGCTCCGCCCTTCCAGTTCGACAAGTCGAACATCGAAAAGTTCTCCAAGATCTATTGATCTGGAGCCCTCTAGAGTTGGCGCGGCGGGGCTCACGTCCCGCCGCGACTTTAAACGGACCTTGTTTCAGGGCTTGATACGACTATGGACACGACAGCCCAACCCGGCACGGTGAAGGAGCGGCCTCTGGCCTCGGCCCCACGCCTGACTCTGTCCGGCATCTCCAAAAGCTTTCCCGGTGTGCGCGCGCTGCACAATGTCAGCCTGTCGCTCTATCCGGGCCAGGTAACCGCGTTGATCGGCGAGAACGGCGCCGGCAAGTCGACGCTGGTCAAGATCATGACCGGCATCTACCAGCCCGACGGGGGCACAATCAGCATCGACGGCCAGGCCGTCACCCTGCCCAGCGCGCATGCCGCCTTCGGCTATGGCGTCACCGCCATCCACCAGGAAACCGTGCTGTTCGACGATTTGACGGTTGCCGAAAATATCTTTCTCGGCCACGCGCCACGCACGCGTTTCGGCACCATCGACTGGCGCACGATGCGCAAGAATGCGCGCGAGGTGCTCGACACCATGCATGCCGGCCATATCGGCGCCGACGCGCGGCTGAAGGACCTCGGCATCGCCAACAAGCATCTGGTCGCCGTTGCGCGTGCCATGTCGATCGACGCGCAGATCGTCATCATGGACGAGCCGACCGCCGCCCTTTCGATGAAGGAGATCGAGGAGCTTTTCCTGCTCATCGAGTTCCTCAAGAGCGAAGGCAAGGCGATCCTGTTCATCAGCCACAAGTTCGACGAGATCTACCGCATCGCCGACCGCTACACGGTGTTCCGCGATGGCGAGATGGTCGGTGAAGGCCTGATCAGGGATGCCGGCCAGAGCCAGATCGTGCGCCTGATGGTCGGCCGCGCCGTCGATCACATCTTCCCGCAACGCAAGGCCGAGATCGGCGCACCGGTGCTCTCCGTCTCAGGCCTGTCGCACCCGACCGAGTTCAACAATATCGGCTTCGAGCTGCACAAGGGCGAAATCCTCGGCTTCTACGGCCTGGTCGGCGCTGGGCGCAGCGAGGTGATGCAGGCGATATCAGGCATTACCCGCACCTCAAGCGGCACGATCACGCTGGAAGGCAAGACGATCGCGCCGAAATCGGCGGCGGATTCCATCGATGCCGGCATCGTCTATGTGCCGGAAGAACGCGGCAAGCAAGGCGTGGTGATCGGCCTGCCGATCTTCCAGAACGTCTCGCTGCCGTCGCTCAAGCGCACCTCCAAGTCAGGCCTGCTTCGGTTGTCCGAGGAATTTGCGCTCGCCCGTTCCTACACCGAGCGGCTCGACCTCAGGGCCTCCTCGCTCAGCCAGGATGTCGGCACGCTGTCGGGCGGCAACCAGCAGAAGATCGTCATCGCCAAATGGTTGGCGACCGCGCCCAAGGTGATCATCCTCGACGAGCCGACCAAGGGCATCGACATCGGCTCCAAGGCCGCCGTGCACGGCTTCATGGCCGAGTTGGTGGCGCAAGGCCTGTCGGTGATCATGGTGTCGTCGGAACTGCCTGAAATCCTCGGCATGTCCGACCGCGTCGTCGTCATGCGCGAGGGTCTCGTCGCAGCGGTCTACGACAACAAGGGACTGGACGCCGAGACGCTTGTCAGGACAGCAGCAGGGATCGCGGCATGAAGGCTTTCCTCAAATACCGTGAAATCTGGCTGTTCGCGGCCATCGTCGTGCTGATCGGATTGATCTCGACGCGCTTCCCGGCCTTTGCCGACCCCGGCAATCTGCGCCAGGTGTTCAACGACACCTCGATCCTGATGATCCTGGCGCTGGGCCAGATGGTCGTCATCCTGACCCGGTCGATCGATCTGTCGATGGCGTCCAACCTCTGCTTCACCGGCATGGTGGTGGCGATGCTGAACGCCACGCATCCGGCGATCCCGATCCCGCTGCTGATCGTCATCGCACTGCTGGTCGGGCTGGTGCTCGGCGCCATCAACGGCCTTTTGGTGTGGCGGCTAAACATCCCTTCGATCGTGGTCACGTTGGGCACGCTGACCATCTATCGCGGCGCCACCTTCGTCCTGTCCGGCGGTGCCTGGGTCAATGCCGACAAGATGAGCCCGGATTTCATCGGCTTTCAGCGTGCGGCCTTCCTCGGCATTCCGGTGCTGTCGTGGATCGCCATCCTGGTCATTGCGCTGTTCTTCGTCTTGATGACGCGCACCGCGCTCGGCCGCTCGATCTATGCCATCGGCGTCAACCCGACGGCTTCGGTCTATGCCGGCATCGATGTCGGCCGCACAAAATTCATCGTCTTCTGCATCTCCGGCATGATCGGCGGCCTCTCGGGCTATCTCTGGATCTCGCGCTATGTGATCGCCTCGGTCGAGGTCGCCAACGGCTATGAGCTCAACATCATTGCCGCCTGCGTCATCGGCGGCATTTCCATCGCCGGCGGCATCGGTTCGGTCGGCGGCGCGGTGTTGGGGGCGCTGTTCCTCGGCATCATCTCCAACGCGCTGCCGGTCATCAACATCTCACCCTTCTGGCAGATGGCGATTTCGGGCAGCGCCATCATCCTCGCCGTCGTGCTCAACGCGCGCGGCGAACGCCAGCAGGGCCGCATCATCCTCAGAAAGGTGGAGGCGGTGACATGACCGACATCCCTGCCCCGCGCCACATTCCCGACCGGCTCGACAAGCCGTTCCGTGCGGCGATCTTTTCCTGGGAAGCGCTGCTGGTCGTGGTGGCGGTCGCCATCTTCGCCATCAACAGCTTCGCCTCGCCCTATTTCCTCGACCCGTACTCGCTGTCCGATCTCACCTTCAATTTCACCGAGAAGGGTCTGATCGCCTTCGCCATGGCGCTGCTGATCATTTCGGGCGAGATCGATCTGTCGGTGGCCGCCATCATCGCGCTGGCGTCGACCATGATGGGCATGGCGGTGCAGGCCGGCGCCGGCACGCCGGTGCTGGTGCTGATCGGCATCGTCGTCGGGCTCGGCTGCGGCGCCTTCAACGGTCTGCTGGTGACAAGGCTCGGCCTGCCGTCGATCGTCGTCACCATCGGCACGATGAGCCTGTTTCGCGGCATCGCCTTCATCATCCTCGGCGACCAGGCCTACAAGGGCTATCCCTCAAGTTTCGCCTTTTTCGGCCAGGGCTATGTCTGGTGGGTGGTGTCGTTCGAACTGGTGCTCTTCCTGATCGCGGCCGTCATTTACTGGTTCCTTCTGCATCGCACGAGTTTCGGCCGTCGTGTCTTTGCGATCGGCAACAATCCGATAGCTGCGCAGTTTTCCGGCGTGCGCGTCGGCCGCACCAAGTTCATCCTGTTCTGCCTGACCGGGCTGATGTCGGGTATCGCCTCGGTGCTGATCACCTCGCGGCTCGGCTCGACCCGACCCTCGATCGCGCAGGGCTATGAGCTGGAAGTCATCACCATGGTGGTGCTCGGCGGCGTCAGCATTCTTGGTGGTGCTGGCAGCATTCTGGGCGTCGTGCTCGCCGCCTTCATCATGGGGCTGGTGACCTTCGGCCTTGGCCTGCTCAACGTGCCCGGCATCGTCATGTCGATCTTCATCGGCCTGCTCCTGATCATCGTCATCGCGCTGCCGATTGTCTGGCGGCGGCTGCGTGGTAACAGCTGATGCCTGAGAAATACGCGTTCAAGATGAAGCTCAAGCCGGGCATGAAGGCCGAGTACAAGCAGCGCCATGACGAGATCTGGCCGTCGCTGGTCTTATTGCTCAAACAGGCCGGCGTCTCCGATTATTCCATCCATCTCGACGAAGAGACCAATATCCTGTTCGGCGTGCTGTGGCGGCGAGACAACCACAGCATGGACGAACTGCCCAAGCATCCGGTGATGCAGCGCTGGTGGGCACACATGGCCGACATCATGGAGACCAGGCCGGACAACGAGCCGGTGGCCGTGCCGCTGGAAACCGTGTTCCACATGGCATGAGCGCTATCAGCCACATCGCCGTCATCGACATCGGCAAGACCAACGCCAAGGTGGCGCTGGTCGACCTCGCGACGTTGAGCGAGGTGGCGCTGCGCCGGGCGGTCAATGCGCCGGTGCGACGGCCGCCCTATCCGCACCACGATGTCGAGGCACTGTGGACATTCATCCTCGACAGCCTTGCCAGCCTCAACCGCGAACAGCGCATCGACGCCATTTCGATCACGACACATGGCGCGACGGGCGTGCTGGTCGACGCCGCGGGCGAGCTGGTGCTGCCGGTGCTCGACTATGAATTCGACGGCCCCGACCGGCTGGCAGCGGATTATGACGCGATCCGCCCGCCTTTCGCCGAGACCGGCACACCGCGCCTGCCGCTCGGCCTCAATCTCGGTGCACAATTCTTCTGGCAGCAGAAAAGCTTCGCGGCGGAGTTCGCCAGGGCTGCCGCGATGCTGATGTACCCGCAATACTGGGCCTTGCGACTGACCGGCATCGCCGCTAACGAGGTGACTTCACTCGGCTGCCACACCGATCTGTGGAACCCGTGGACGGCGGATTTTTCATCATTGATCGACAGCCTAGAATGGCGCGGGCTGATGGCGCCGGTGCGGACGGCGAGGGATCGCCTCGGCCCGATCCTGCCTATCGTTGCGGTGCGAACCGGACTCGATCCGCAAACGCCGGTCTTCTGCGGCCTGCATGATTCCAACGCCTCGCTGCTGCCGCATCGTCTCTCCGACAAACCGCCTTTCTCCGTCGTCTCGACCGGCACCTGGGTGGTGTCGATGGCGGTCGGCGGCAAACAGATTGCGCTGGATGCCGCGCGCGACACTCTGGTCAATGTCAACGCACTCGGCGATCCCGTTCCCTCGGCGCGCTTCATGGGTGGCCGCGAGTTTTCCGTGCTGACGAAGGACCTACCGGAGCAGTGGACCGAAGCCGATGTCGGCGCCGTGCTGGCGCGAAAGGTGCTGCTGCTGCCGTCGACCCAGCAAGGGTCGGGACCGTTCCCGCATCAGACTGCGATATGGCTCAACGCCGACGGCATGAACAATGGCCAGCGCTTTGCTGCCATCTCGTTCTATCTGGCGTTGATGACGGCGACCTGCCTCGACCTGATCGGCGCCGACGGCCCGACCACAGTCGAAGGGCCCTTTGCCCGCAACCGGCTCTTTGTCGGCATGCTGGCAGCCGGCACGGCACGTGCCGTTGTTGCGTCCGAGGCTGCCACCGGCACCAGCATCGGCGCCGCATTGCTGGCAACCGATCAACGGATGGCGCAGGGCAAAGGCGAAAGAATGGATCCGCCAACCGACCCGGTCTGGGCCGACTACGCCAGTGCCTGGCGCGCGACAGTCGAAGTGCAGGGATAGGGTCTGTCTGTTTGGGCATGGTCTCTGGACAAACGATTTCCGTTTGTCCGAGAAAACCGGAACCCACTTTTCGGGACCATGCTCAGCTACAAGATCCGCTTGCCGAAAACCGACATGACGAAGTTGATCACGTCGGTGCCGATCCGGGGCTCCAGATCCGCGGTCAGCCCCGAAACATCCATCGACAGCAGACCGCCGGAGAGCGCGATCGCCTCCATCGCCTGATGCGTCTCGCGCACGGTCAGCCCGCCGGAGCCCGCAGCCCAGCCCGCGAATTCGGTTGCGGTAGGCGAGTAGCTGACATGGAAGCCTTGCGTGCCGGATGTGGCGATGCGTATCGCCTCATGCATCAGGTCGCGCATGCCCATGGCATCGATATCGGTCATGGTGAAGGCCGACACGCGTGAATCCTTCAGCACCCGTGCTTCGGCCGGGTCGGCATGGCGCAAGCCGACAATGACGACATTCTCCGGCGACAGCTGCGGCTGCAGCGCACCCGCCTTGTGGTCGAGGCCGAGGGTACGCGCCAAGACCGAGCCTTGCGGCAAGTCGATGCCGTCCTCGTCCTCGGGCATCAGGGCGGCGATGGAATCGATCCAGATCAGGCCGAAGGAATGCGTCGCGCGCGCCGCTGCGGTCAGCGCCTTGTGGGCGATGCGACGGTCGGCGCCGGCAGTCAGCCGGATCAGCCCCGATGGCGGCCGCTCGACATCGGCCAGTTCGACGACGTCGAAATTCATCGCTTCCAGCCGCGCGCCGGTGCCTTCCCGAGCCAGTATGCCGACAGCCCCCTGCTCGGCCGTGATCTGCACCATCTTGCGGCCGGAAAAGTCCTCGACGTCATGCATCGGGGCTTTCTCGACATATTCCGAAGTCATCGCCAGCAGCATGGCGCCATAGCTCATGCGGAAGGCAACGCGGTCGCCGACAGCCGGCGGCGGATCGGCATCGGCGACATCGAGCAGCAGATGGTCGCTGGAGGCGCCGAGCACCCGTATCCCCTTGGCGATCGGTGTCAGCCCCTCGACCAGCACGTCCTCGCGGCCGATATTGGCGATGGCGCGCAGCCTGTCGCCCTCGTCGGGAAAGACCGGCTGGTTGCCGAAGGCGTCGTAGCCCGATTGGCCGATCGGCCGTGACGGCTTGAGCTTGACCTCGATGATGTCGCTGGTCAGCCGGCAGGCATCGGGTTCGAGCTCGGCCCATGGCGTGTCGCGGAAGGTCTCGACGCCGCCCTGCAGGATCGCCTCGCCGACCCGCAGATTGTTGATGCCGGCCGGCAGCTTGCCTTCGAGCAACAGCGGCAGCGACGACGAGGCGCCCCCGGAAATCCAGTCGAGGCTTTTGCCGGACAGGCGCTCGGTCTTGTAGGCATGGGCGACGAGTTGCCCAAGGTTTTCCGGCGTCGGCATGATGGCGCCGAAGCAGCCGAGATTGGTGCCGATGCCGGCAATGCGCACGCCCTTGAACTGTAGTATCTGTTCGACCGTCGGGATGAGGTCATTCGGCCAAATGCCTTCGCGGAGATCGCCGAGATCGATCATCAGCATGATGTCGTGGATGCGGCCCATGCGCTCGGCGATGCGCGAAATCTCGCGGATGGTGGCGAGTTCCGACTGCAGGCTGATGTCGACGGTGCTCACCACCTCCTCGACACGCGCCATCGGCGGACTGCGCAGCAGCATGATCGGCGCGTTGATGCCACTGTCGCGCAGCCGGCGGATGTTCTCGAAGCGCGATTCGGCGATACCGGCGACACCGCCGCGCAACATGGCGCGCGCCACTTGCGGCATGCCGCATGTGCCCTTAGTGACGCCGAAGACCTTGATGCCAGACAGCGCGCAGCGCTCGATGATCGTGCGCGCATTGCGCTCGATGCGGCCAAGGTCGATGGCGACTTGCGGTCCCGACATCTCTAGCCCCCGTAGACCAGCCCTTGCGGGTCGATCTCCGGCTTGCGGCCGGCGACGAGGTCGGCGAGGAATTTGCCGGAGCCGCAGGCCATGGTCCAGCCGACATGGCCGTGCCCGGTGTCGAGATAGAGATTCTCATAGCGTGCCTGGCCGATGACCGGCACCGAGTTCGGCATCATCGGCCGCAGGCCTGCCCACAGCTCGGCCTTGTTCTCGTCGAAGGCACCGGGGAACAGATCCTTGCCAGTCCTGAACATGGCAGCGAAGTCGCTGGGCTTATGGCTGCGGTCGAAGCCGGTGAATTCGGCTGTCGAAGCGAGCCGCAGCCGGTTGCCAAGCCTGGAATAGGCAATCAACTGATCCTCGTCGGCGCCGCCCATGGTCGGGCCCTTGCTTTCGTCCTCAAGCGGAATCGTCGCGGTATAACCCTTCACCGGGTAGATAGGCAGGTCGATGCCGTAGCGGCGCCCGAGCAGGCCGCTTTCCGGCCCCATCGACATGACCACGGCATCGCCGAGAACCGGTCCGGCCGAGGTCATCACCGCGCGCACCCGGTCACCCTCGATGTCGAGGCCCTCGACCGTCGTGCCGTAGAGAAACGTCACGCCGAGTTTCCCGGCCGCGTGGGCGGCGAGCTTTTCCACGAACTGCCGGGAATCGCCGGTCTGGTCGATCGGCGAATAGACGCCGCCGGCGATCTTTTCCTTCACTCCGGCAAGACCCGGCTCGAGCTCGATCAGCCGGTCGCGGCCGACGATCTCGATCGGCAGGCCATGCTCGGCCAGATAGCGATAGTTGTCGGTGCCGGTGTCGAGACTGTGCTGCGAGCGGAAGAAATAGAGGATGCCCTTCTTGCGCTCGTCATAGTGAATGCCGGTATCGGCGGAGATGGCGTTGATACAGTCGCGCGAATAGAGCGCCAGGCGCAGCTTGACCCGGCTGTTGGCACGCAGGCGCTCTTTCGTGCATTGGCGCAGGAAGCGCAGGCTCCAGGCGAGGAAGTAGGGATCGAAGCGCAGCCGCACCTTGATGCCGAGATCATGGTTGTAGAGCGCGCGCAGGAAGGTCTTCAGCGCCGCCGGCGAAGCCCAGGCGGTGGCATCGCCCGGCGAGACCAGGCCGGCGTTCGACTGGCTGGTGCCGCGCGCCGGCGCCGCATGGCGCTCGATCACGGTGACCTCGTGGCCGTCGCTGGCCAGATAATAGGCGGCTGCCGTACCGACGACACCGGCCCCGAGCACCGTTATCTTCATGCCATCCCCCCAAAAGCTCTTCGCGGCGCAGCGCCTCCACGCCGTGCCGCGAATGCCTTCAATAGCGCTTCGCCACGTGCCTTGCGAGCCCTTGGGAGAGCCCGGCTCAGCCGCGCGCGGAGTTCTTGCCGGTCAGGATGCGCTCCCAGGCGAGCGCGTCGGCAACGATCTGGTCGAGATCGTCGCGCTGCGGGGTCCAGCCGAGTTCGGCGCGGGCGAGATCCGAATTGGCAACCACCGCGGCGGCGTCGCCGGGGCGGCGATCGCCCATCTTCACCTCGAAATCGTGGCCGAAGGCGCGGCGCACGCTGTCGATGACCTCGAGCACCGAATAGCCATGGCTGTAGCCGCAATTGGCGACGAGGCTCTGCCCCCCGGCGCGCAGCCGCTGCAGGGCCAGGCGATGCGCCGCCGCCAGATCGCTGACATGGATATAGTCGCGCATGCAGGTGCCGTCCGGCGTCGGATAGTCGGTGCCGAACACCTGCATGAACGGCCGCTTGCCGAGCGCCGTCTCGCAGGCGACCTTGATCAGATGGGTGGCGCCCGGCGTCGACTGGCCGGTGCGGCCCTTCGGGTCGGCGCCGGCGACGTTGAAGTAGCGCAGCGCCGTATAGCGCAACCCATGCGCGACCGCCGCATCGCGCAGCATCCATTCGCTCATCAGCTTGGACAGGCCATAGGGCGATTCCGGCGCCAGGCGAGCATCCTCGCGCACCGGCTCCAGTCCGGCACCGCCATAGACGGCAGCGGTCGAGGAAAAGATGAAATTGGGCACGCCCTCTCGGACCGCGGTCTCGATCAGCGTGCGCGTCTTGCTGGTGTTGTTCTCATAATAACTGAGCGGGTCGGCAACCGATTCCGGGACCACGATCGAGCCGGCGAAGTGGATGATCGCATCGACATGATTGTCCATGATGATCGAACCGACCAATTCCCTGTCGGCGACATCGCCAACCACCAGCTTTGCCTCCGGCGCCACCGCCCATTCGAAACCGGTGGAAAGACGGTCGAGAACGACCACGCTCTCGCCGGCATCCAGCAGTTCCCAGACCATGTGGCTGCCGATATAACCGGCGCCGCCTGTTACCAAAACCGTCATCCGTGACCTCGCATCTCAAGATTTATCGGAAACTGTCTCAACCCCCGCCTTACTGGAAAGCCTGCCGCCTGGCCATTAGAACTCGTGGTAACCGGCATTGTCGGCATGTGGCATCGTCCTGAAACAAAATTGATCCACATCAAGGGAATAGGCCACGATCCGTGGTCGTTAGGAACAGGTCCGGGGCGTGGCATTTTGACCAAAAAGGCCCGGTGGACGACCAATAGGGCAATGATTATGATCCCGCGCAAAATTGGGAAAGTCGACATGAACTATCAGCGGTTCTTCGAGGAAGCGATCGACCAGCTCCATGCAGAGCGTCGCTATCGCGTTTTCGCCGACCTTGAGCGCATCGCGGGCAAGTTTCCGCGCGCCATCTGGCGTTCCAATGGCCGCGCCGAGGAAATCACCGTCTGGTGCTCCAACGACTATCTCGGCATGGGCCAGCATCCCGACGTCATCGCCGCGTTCCAGAACGCGGCCGGCAAAATGGGGTCGGGCGCCGGCGGCACCCGCAACATTTCGGGCACCAGCAACCCGCTGGTCGAGCTCGAAGTGGAGCTTGCCGACCTGCACGATAAGGAAGCCGCACTCGTCTTCACCTCCGGCTTTGTCTCCAACGAGGCCTCGATTTCGACCATCGCCCGGCTTTTGCCCAACTGCCTGATCATCTCGGACGAGTTGAACCACGCCTCGATGATCGAAGGCGTGCGGCGCTCCGGTGCGGAAAAGAAGATCTTCCGCCATAATGATGTCGCGCATCTGGAAAGCCTGCTGCAGGCGGCGGGCCGCGAACGCGCCAAGCTGATCGTCTTCGAGAGCGTCTATTCGATGGATGGCGACATCGCGCCGATAAAGCAGATCGTCGAGCTCGCCGAGCGCTACAACGCCATGACCTATATCGACGAGGTCCATGCCGTCGGCATGTACGGACCGCGCGGCGGCGGCATCACCGAGCGCGAGGGACTGGCCGACCGGATCGATATAATCCAGGGCACCCTGGCCAAGGCGTTCGGCACGCTGGGCGGGTACATCACCGGCACAAGCGCGGTGATCGACGCGGTGCGCTCCTATGCGCCGGGCTTCATCTTCACCACGGCGCTGCCGCCGGCGATCGCCGCCGCCACCACCGCCTCGATCCGCCACCTCAAACGCTCGCAGGCCGAGCGCGATGCACAGCATCAGCAGGCGACACGAACCAAGCAGATCCTTTCGGCCGCCGGCCTGCCTGTGATGGATTCGCCGACGCACATCGTGCCGCTGCTGGTCGGCGATCCGGAGGCCTGCAAGATGGCCAGCGACCGCCTGCTCGGCGTGCACGGCATCTACATCCAGCCGATCAACTACCCGACCGTGCCGCGCGGTACGGAGCGGCTGCGCATCACGCCGACGCCGTTCCACTCCGATGCGCTGATCGCCGAGTTGCAGGACGCGCTGGTCGAGACCTGGGATGCACTCGGCATTCCCTATGGCTCCGCCGGTCGGCCATCGGTGGCCAAGAGCGACCGGATCATTCCCCTGCTGGTGCCCAAGTCAGGCGGCTGAAGCCCGTTTGAAACTCTACTCCGACGGCCATCTGACGCAGGTTTCTGCGCTTCCGGTGCTCACGGACCTGAATGTCCGCTGCGCTCCGGTTCTCGAAACCCACGCCAGCTGACTCGCCGGAGCGATTTTCAATCCGGCCTCAGGGCATCAAATAGTCTTCATCCACTTTGCCAGCCGGTGCGCGGCTTCCTCGATCTGATCGAGGCGGCGGTGGAAGCACAGTCTGAGGAAGGCTTCGCCGCCGGGACCGAAGGCGGTGCCGGGCGCCAGGCCGACATTGGCCTTGTCGACGATGTCGAAAGCGGCAGTGCGTGAATCGGTGATGCCGTCGACCGTGAAGAACAGATAGAATGCGCCTTGCGGTACGGTGAACCGGGCGCGGCCTGTGTCGCCGAGAATGCCGCAGACCAGATCGCGTGCCTTGCGCGCCCGCTCCACCTGTTCGGCAACGAAGGCATCACCCTCATCAAGGGCTGCAACCGCACCGCGCTGCATGAACTGGGCGACGCCGGAGTTGGAATACTGGATCAGGTTCTCGAACACCTGCTGCAAGGCGGGATGTGTCTTGATCCAGCCGACGCGCCAGCCGGTCATCGCCCAGTTCTTGGAAAAACTGTTGACGAACAGGATGCGGTCTTCCGCCGTGGCGATGTCGAGGAAGGACGGCGCACGGCCGTGGCTGTAGTGGAACAGCGAATAGATTTCGTCGGCGATGATCCAGAGGTTCTTCGTGCGCGCAAGATCGAGGATCGCCTGCAAGGTCTCGTGATCGGCGGTCCAGCCGGTCGGGTTCGACGGCGTGTTGATGAACAGCGCTTTTGTGCGCGGCGTGATCGCCGCCGCAATCTTCTCGACGTCGCAGGACCAGCCATTGCCGGAATGATCGAGCGTGACCGCCACCGGAACGGCGCCCGATATCCCTGCTGCGGCATCGAAATTCGGCCAGGCCGGCGACAGATAGATGACCTCGTCGCCGGCACCGGCGAGCGCGTCGAGCGCCAGCTGGATGGCATGCATGCCGGACCCGGTGACGATGAATTGCTCCTCAGGGAAGGTCTTGCCGAAATGCCTGGCATAGTAGCGGGAAAGCGCCTGTCTGAGATCTGGGATGCCCTTTTGCCAGGTGTAGAACGTCTCGCCGCCGGCCAGCGCCTTCGACGCGGTATCGGTGATGAACGAAGGCGTCGGCAAGTCGCCCTCGCCGGCCCAGAGCGGGATCATGCCTTCGCGCAGGCGGCCGTAATTGACGACGGCGACAATGCCGCTTTCGGGTGCGGCGCGGGCCTCCGTGCGCAAGCTGTCGATCAAAGTCATGGGCGGGTCCGTTCCGATCTCGGGCGTTTATCAGCGCTCCTTACCAGATGCGAAAACAGAAAACCCCAGCCGCGAACGACCGGGGTTTTGGTCCAGCAATGCTTTGCTGATTATCTTTTGGCGAGCAAGTCGCGAATTTCGGTGAGCAGCGCGACGTCGGCGGGCGGCGGCGCGGCCGGTGCTGCGGGCTTCTCGCGTTCAAGCCGCTTGCGCATGTTGTTCACGGCCTTGACCATCAGAAAGATGATGAAAGCGAGGATAAGGAAGTTCAACGCGACAGTGATGAAACTGCCATACGCGAAAACAGCGCCTTGCTTTTTGGCGTCCGCCAGCGAGGTGGCGTTGACGGCCGAGGAGAGCCCCAGGAAATAGTTGTTGAAGTCCAAGCCGCCGAAAATCGCGCCGACGATCGGCATGATGATGTCATTGACAAGGGAATCGACGATCTTGCCGAAGGCCGCGCCGATGATGACGCCGACCGCAAGGTCCATCACATTGCCCTTGGAAATAAATTCCTGGAATTCTTTCAGCATTCGACCCTCCTTGTCATGACCGGCCGAGCTGCCGCTTCCGTCCTTGCGGGCATCGACCTGAGGCAACATAACAAAAACCTGCGGTTGCAACATCGGCAAAAAGGAGAAAGCAACCGGTTTCTCCTTACCTGGCGGTAGTCTCCAAAGCGCGTCGCGTTGAAACGGATTCACGCGCCGCGCTTTGGGTGTTTTGTTTTTGTGCATGTCGTTGCCCCAAAACCGCTGCGCACTTTTGGGCGACATGCATCAGAAATCGCGGTCTTCATGCGCCCAAAGCCGTGATGGACTCGGAAGCCAAGCTGTGATTGCGTCTGGGCAAGCCGGGTTGAAATTCGGCACAGGGAGGATATTGCCGGCGTGCAGGGCTTGTTCATCGTCATCATCGCGATCGCCTATGTGACGCTGCTGTTCGCCATCGCCAGCCTGGGCGACCGCCGCTCGGCCATTTCAGGGCCGAGCCGAGCCCGGCCCTTCATCTACGCGCTCAGTCTTGCGATCTACTGCACGTCCTGGACCTTCTTCGGCTCGGTCGGCCTCTCTTCCGAACGCGGCCTCGAATTCCTCGGCATCTATACCGGCCCGGTGCTGGTCTTCGTGTTCGGCTTTCCGCTGCTCAACCGCATCGTGCGGTTGGCCAAGACGGAGAAGATCACCTCGATCGCCGACTTCCTCGGCGCCCGCTATGGCAAGAGTTTTACCGTCGCGGCGATCGCCACGCTGATCGCCACCATCGGCGCGGTCCCCTATATCGCGCTGCAGTTGAAGGCGATCTCCGGTTCGGTCAGCCTGATGGTCGAGCACTATACGGGATCGCCGCCCTCCTTCGATCCCTTCGTCAGCGACATCTCGCTGGTCGTCGCCATGCTGCTGGCGCTGTTTGCGGTGCTGTTCGGCACGCGCCACGCCGACGCCACCGAACACCAGGACGGGCTGATGCTGGCGGTGGCCGTCGAAACCGTGGTCAAGCTTGCCGCCTTCCTGGCCATCGGCCTGATGGTCACCTTCCTGATCTTCGGCGGCCCGGGCGACATGTTAGACAAGCTCGCCCAGAATGCACAGGTTCGGCAGGCGATGAGCTACAACACCTCGCTCGCCACCTGGCTGGTGCTGACTTGCCTGAGCGGCTTTGCCATCATCATGCTGCCGCGCCAGTTCTACGTCACCATCGTCGAGAACCGCGGCGAGGCCGAACTGCGCACCGCAACATGGGTGTTTCCGCTCTACCTCGTAGCGATCAATCTGTTCGTGCTGCCGATCGCCTTTGCCGGCTTGTCGCTGGTCGGCACCGGAACCAGCAGCGATCTCTATGTGCTGTCGCTGCCCTTGTTCAGCGGCCATGACGTGCTGGCCATGGCGGCCTTCATCGGCGGGCTGTCGGCGGCGACGGCGATGGTGATCGTCGAGAGCGTGGCGCTGTCGATCATGATCTCCAACGACCTCATCATTCCGCTGTTCGTGCGCCGCCTGCTCAAGACCTCGACCTCCGAGACCGAAGACTGGTCGACGCTCATCCTCAATGTGCGGCGCGGAGCGATCTTCATCCTGCTGTTCATCGCCTTCCTCTATTACCGCGAGAGCACCAACAGCGCGCGCCTGTCGTCGATCGGCCTGATGTCGTTCGCGGCAATAGCACAGTTCGCGCCGGCGCTGATCGGCGGCCTGATCTGGCGCGGCGCCAATGGCCGGGGTGCAGCACTCGGCATGGTCGCCGGCATCCTCGTCTGGGGCTACACGCTGCTGTTTCCATCGCTTGCCGGACCTGACACCGAAATCATCGCGCACGGGCTGTTCGGCTTCGAGGCGTTGCGGCCGCAGGCCCTGTTCGGCACCGTCGCCGAACCGCTGAACCACGGCGTGTTGTGGAGCCTGTCGGTCAACGCGGTGTTCTTTGTGCTCGGTTCCCTCTCGCGCGCATCGGTGCCGCTGGAGCGCATTCAGGCGTCGATCTTCGTGCCACGCGATGCCGGCCCGATGCCAAGCCTGCGCCGCTTCCGCACCGCCATCACCGTCAACGACCTCAAGGACACGATCGGGCGCTATCTCGGTGTCGAGCGCACCGAGCGCTCCTTCCAGTCGTTCGAAAAGACCAACGGAACCTCGCTGCACGGCAACGAGCAGGCGAGCATGGACGTCATCCGATTTTCCGAACAATTGCTGGCCAGCGCCGTCGGTTCGTCTTCGGCGCGGCTGATCTTGTCGCTGCTGTTTCGGCGCCACGACCGCGAATCCAGGGATGCCTTCCGCTTACTCGATGACGCCACCGAGGCGCTGCAGCACAATCGCGACCTGCTGCAGATCGCGCTCGACCAGATGGAGCAAGGCATCACCGTCTTCGACCGCGACTTCCGCCTGATCTGCTGGAACCGCCAGTACCGGGCCCTGTTCGACCTGCCCGACGAGATGGGCCAGGTCGGCGTCTCGCTCGACAGCATCCTGCGCCATCTCTCGGAGCGCGGCGACATTCCGGCGGAGCAGCGCGTGGCCATGCTCAACCGGCTGACCAGCTTCGTCAGCCCATGGCAGATGGAGCTGAAAACCTCGGGCCGCATCCTGGAGCTGCGGTCCAACCCGATGCCGGACGGCGGCATCGTCGCCACCTATGCCGACATTTCCGGACGCGTCGAGCAGGATCTGGCGCTGAAACGCGCCAATGAATCGCTGGAGCAGCGCGTCAAGACCCGCACTATCGAGCTGACCCGCGTCAACGAAGAGCTGGCGCAGGCGCAGATGCTGGCCGAGGAGGCCAATCTCGGCAAGACCCGCTTCCTCGCCGCCGCCGGCCACGACATCCTGCAGCCGCTGAACGCCGCCCGGCTCTATTGCTCGTCGCTGATCGAGAAGGCCGGCAAGGGGCCGACCGGCAAGGCAGCGGTCAACATCGAATCCTCGCTGGAATCGGTCGAGACCATTCTCGGCGCCGTGCTCGACATCTCCCGCCTCGACGCCGGTGCGATGAAGCCGGACGATACCGCCTTCAACCTCGATGGATTGCTGCGCCAGATCGGCAACGACTTCCGGCCGCTCGCCGCCGAAAAGAAGCTCGAGCTGACGATCATGCCGTCATCGCTGACCGTGACGACGGATCGCAACCTGTTGCGGCGCCTGATCCAGAACCTGGTCTCCAACGCCATTAAATACACGCGCCACGGCCGTGTGCTGGTCGGCGTCAGGCGGCGCGGCGAACTGGCCGAAATCCAGGTGATCGACACCGGCATCGGCATCGCCGGCGACAAGCTGAACACCGTCTTTCACGAATTCACCCGGCTGGACGAAGGCGCGCGCGAGGCCGAGGGCCTCGGCCTCGGCCTCTCCATCGTCGACCGCATCGCCCGGGTGTTGCGCCTGGAGATCCGGATCTTTTCCAATCCGGGCAAGGGCACGCGCTTTTCCGTCATCCTGCCTGTGGCGGCCGTGCAGGAGCCGCGACGCGAGATCGAGACCAGAGCCCCTGCGCGTGCGACAGCTTCGCTGGCTGGGCTGCACGTGCTCTGCATCGACAACGATGCCCGCATCCTCGAAGGTATGCGGCTGCTGCTCGAAGGCTGGGGGTGCAACGTCGATACAGTGTCCGGCTCAAGGGATCTGGACGGAGCCGCGATGCACCGCCCGGACATCGTCCTTGCCGACTACCATCTCGACGGCGAAACCGGTCTCGATATCATCGTCAGGCTGCGCGCGATCCACGGCGACAACCTGCCGGCCGTGCTGGTCACCGCGGACCGCTCCAACGAGGTGCGCACGGCCGCGGGCGGCCTCGAGATTGCGGTGATCAACAAGCCGCTGAAGCCGGCCGTGTTGCGCTCGATGATGGCCAGGGTCAGGCCGCTGGCATCGGCCGCCGAATAGGTTAGCTCGTCGGCTGCAGCGGGTCGCTGCCGATCTTGGACAGGAGGATCACCGCCTGGGTGCGGCTGTCGACGCCGAGCTTCTGCAGGATGGCGGAGACATGCGCCTTGATGGTGGCCTCGGAGACGCCGAGTTCATAGGCGATCTGCTTGTTGAGCAGGCCCTCGGCCAGCATGCCGAGCACCCGGGTCTGCTGCGGCGTCAGGGCCTGCAGCCGCTTGATCAGGTCGGATATTTCGGGATCACGCTCGACGCCAAGATCGACGCCGACGGGCGCGGCGATGTCACCGGCAAGCACCGATTGCACGGCGCCGCGGATCTCTTCCATGCTGGCCGATTTGGAGATGAAGCCGGAAGCGCCGAGATCGAGCGCCCGCCTGATGGTCGCCGGATCGTCACGCGCCGACACCACGATCAGCGGCACCGTCGGATGGATGCCACGCAGCGCGATCAGGCCGGAGAGGCCGCTGGCGCCCGGCATCGACAGGTCGAGCAGCACCAGATCGACATCCTCGTTGGCTACGACCAGCGCCTTGGCGCTCTCGAAATCGCCGGCTTCGTGGATGGCTGCGACATTGCCGATGCCGGCAAGCGCTTCGCGCAGCGCACCACGAAACAGCGGGTGATCGTCGGCGATGACGAAAGAATAGCCGGCCGGCAAATGTCCCTCCCCGAATCCCCCGATAATTTTTGCTTTTTTCGGGATCAGTTGGACGATTATGAGGGGCTGCGCGCTGTTTTCAAGCGGCAAAGCCAGCGCGCCGCGTTTTCCCTGCTTTGGACGCTCAGGTCTTCTGCGAATTGAGCTGGGCGCCGTTGTCCTTGTCCATATCCTTGACGATGCCCATGAAGCCGCGCAGGAAGCGTTCCATGTAGCTCATCGTCTTGTTGAAATCCTCCTCGCTCGGCAGTTTCGATTCGAGGCGGGCGGAGAGCGAATTCTCGAGCTTGGTGACGCGCTCGTCCATCGCCTTCATAGAGGTCTGCAAGCGGTCGACCTCGTCCTGGAAAGCAGCGCGTTCGTCGGCCGCCATCTTGCAGACAAGCTGGCCGGAGCGTTCCTCGCAGATCGACATGGCGCCGGTCTGCGTATCCATACGGACATAGCCGTTATCAGACTTTTCCAGCCGGTAGCGGTCGGTTTCTTCCGAATAAGCTGAAGCCGCGACCAGCGAAACGAGCGCGGCGGGGATCAAGATGTGCTGCAGACGCATGTTGTCCTCCATGGCCAAGGCCTGAAATATCGCATGTTTGCGCCGGAAATGGGGAAGACCCTTGGCGTGGCCTTTCCCACGTGGCTGGTTCGGACTATAGCGCAACCATGTCTCAGATTATCTACAAGATAACCCCGCAAGCGCCTTGGCGCGAGGCCGAAACACATGGCCGCTTCACCGGCGCGCCAATCGATGTCGCAGACGGCTTCATCCATTTCTCCACCGCGGCGCAGGTCAAGGAAACCGCGGCAAAGCACTTTGCCGGCCGGACCGACCTGCTGCTGGTCGCCATCGACGGGACCAGCCTGGGCGCGGCGCTGAAATACGAAGTCTCGCGCGGCGGCGCACTGTTTCCGCATCTTTATGGTCCGCTCGATCTAAAGGCCGTGCTGTGGGTCCGACAACTGCCGCTTGGCGCCGATGGTGTGCATCAGTTCCCGGCACTGGAGGGGCAATGAGCGTGCTCGACCGGCTTGGCCAGAAGCTGCTGTTCACCTTCGACCCGGAAACCGCGCATGGCATGTCGATCGCGGCGTTGCGATGCGGCCTGCCGGTCGGCGCGCGGACGACGCTCGACGCGCGGCTGAAGCTGACGGTCTGCGGCCTCGAGTTTCCGAATCCGCTCGGCATGGCTGCGGGCTACGATAAGAACGCCGAGGTGCCCGACGCGCTGCTTGGCCTGGGTTTCGGCTTTGCCGAGGTCGGCACGATCACGCCGCTGCCGCAGGCCGGCAATCCGAAGCCGCGCATTTTCCGGCTGACGGCGGACGAAGCGGTGATCAACCGGCTGGGCTTCAACAATGAAGGCCATGTAGCGGCCGAAAAGCGCCTTGCCGCACGCAAGGGGCGTGGCGGCATCGTCGGCGTCAACATCGGCGCCAACAAGGACAGCAGCGACCGCATCGGCGACTACGAGCGCGGTGTCGCCCGGTTTGCGCAATACGCCAGCTATCTCACCGTCAACATCTCCTCGCCCAACACGCCGGGCCTGCGCAACATGCAGGCGCGCGAGCAGCTTGGCGAACTTTTGTCGCGTGTCATGGCCGCGCGCGCCACGGCAACAGCCCAGCCGCCGGTCTTCCTCAAGATCGCGCCGGATCTGGTCGAGGCAGAGCTGGAGGACATCGCCGCAGAGGTCACCGAGAAGCGGATCGACGGCGTCATCGTCTCCAACACCACCATCTCCCGACCGGCACTGCGCAGCGGCGACACCGCGCGCGAAACCGGCGGACTCTCGGGCAAACCCTTGTTCGAACGCTCGACCATCGTGCTGGCGAAGATGCGCAAGCTGCTTGGCCCAGACCGCGCCATCATCGGCGTCGGTGGCGTCGATTCTGCCGAGGCCGCGCTGGACAAGATCCGTGCCGGCGCCGATCTGGTGCAGCTCTACACCGGCATGATCTATGCCGGGCCTGCGCTGCCGGGCCGGATTGTCGCCGCGATGGCACGCTTTGCCGGCACGGAACGGCTCAGATCCATTCGCGAGTTGCGCGACAGCCATCTCGATCGATGGGCAATGAGGCCGCTCAGCTGAACGCCGTTTGCATCCGCAACAGCAGAATGGTGAGCAGGCTGAAGCCTCGCACCAGCAGGAAGACGTGCAGCGCCGCCCACAAACCATTGTTGCCGAAAGCGGGCGCCAAAGTGAGCAGCGCGGCGCTGAAGGCGAGAAACGACAAAAGCATCATGTTGCGCATGTCGCGCGACCAGGTCGCGCCGATGAAGACGCCATCCATCTGGAACGCCAGCACACCGCTCAGCGCGGTGAACGCCGCCCACGGTAGGTAGGTGTCGGCCACTGCACGGACTTCCTGCGACGTCGTCACAAGAGCAACCAGATTGGCGCCGCCAAACAGCAGCACCAGAGTTGCAGCCCCGGCCAAGCCAAAGCCCCAGAACAGGGTCAGCCGCACGGCCTGCCGGAACGGTGCGGCGGCGCGCGCGCCGACGGCACGGCCCGCCAGCTGTTCGGCGGCGGTGGCGAAGCCATCGAGGAAATAGCCGGCGACGAGAAAGAAGTTCATCAGCACGGCGTTGGCGGCCAGCGTCACCGTGCCGAACTGGGCGCCCTGGCGGGTGAACAGCGCAAAAGCGGCGAGCAGTGAGAACGAGCGGATCATGATGTCGCGGTTGAGCGACAGCATGCGCAGGAAGGCGGCCATGTCGAGCAGGCGATGGCGCGGCAAAGGCGGCGCCGCGCGGAACCGGCGGATCACGATCGCCAGGCCGAGCAGCATGGCAAGGAACTCGCCGGTGACGGTCGCCCAGGCGACGCCGGCGACGCCCCAGCCAAGCTCCAGCCCGAGCAGGAAGCAGAGCGCGATGTTGATGCCGTTGAGCACCAGTTGCAGCATCAGCCCGAGCCCGCCCTCGCCGCGCCCCAGCACATAGCCAAGGATGGCATAGTTGATCAGCGAAAAGGGGGCAGCAAGCAGCCTGATCCTGATGTAGACGGCCATCGCCTCGCTGACGCGCGGTTCGGCGCCCATGAATTTTTGCCCGGCGATGGCGACCAGGGGCGCAAGGGCCGCGAGCACGATGCCGGCGACGACCGCGATCAGCACGGCACGCCAGAACACCGCCTGTTCCTCCAGGGCATCGGCGCGCCCGAAAGCCTGGGCGACGAGCCCGGTGGTGCCCGAACGCAGGAAATTGAAGGAGGTGAAAACGACGTCGAAGACCAGTGCGCCGGCCGCCAGGCCGCCGAGCAGGGCGGCGTCGCCGAACTGACCGACGACAGCCGTGTCGACCAGACCGAGCATCGGCGTCGTCAGATAGGCAAGCGTCATCGGCACGGCGATGGCGAGCACGGAACGGTTGGTGACGACAAAAGATCCGAGGCCGATTGAGGATCTGGCGTCGACTGGGGTTGCACCCTTGTCCAAGGATTGCTGCCTTGCTGTTTGAGCTTGATCGAACAGCCGATGTGCCCCATTTTCCGGCCACCGCGCAATCATTCTTCCCGCGAGGGCCAACCGAATTCCCCGGTCTGGCGCGAGCCCGCCGGATCCAGTTCATGCCCCTGCAGATCGTCCATCACCCCGACTACGACGCCGGCTTCGCCACCAACCATCGCTTTCCGATGAGTAAATATCCGCTGCTGATGGACGCCTTGCGTGCACGCGGACTGGCTGGACGCGACACGCTCAACACCGCCGAACCGGCGCCGGCGTCATGGCTGGAGCTTGCGCATGCGGCGGACTATGTCGCCCAGGTCATCAGCTGTTCGGTGCCCGAAAAAATCGAACGCGAGATCGGCTTTCCGGTGACCCCGCGTGTCTCGCTGCGCGCGCAGCTTGCCGCCGGCGGCACGATGCTGGCGGCGCGGCTCGCATTGCGCCACGGCATTGCCTGCAACACCGCCGGCGGCAGCCATCATGCGCGGCGCGCGCAAGGTGCGGGCTTCTGCACCTTCAACGATGTCGCCGTCGCCGCGCTGGTCCTGCTTGCCGAAGGCTCGGCACAAAACATCCTGGTCGTCGATCTCGACGTGCATCAAGGCGACGGCACGGCGGATATTCTCGCTGATGATCCGCGCGTGTTCACCTTTTCCATGCATGGCGACCGCAACTACCCCGTGCGCAAGATCGCCTCCGACCTCGATGTCGCGCTGCCCGACGGCACGGATGACGCAGCTTACATGGAGAGGCTAGCCGCCATCCTGCCGGACCTGTCCGCCCAGGCGCATTGGGACATCGTGTTCTACAATGCCGGCGTCGACGTCCATGCCGAGGACCGGCTTGGCCGGCTGGCGCTATCGGATGACGGCCTGCGGGCCCGCGACGACATGGTGATCAGCCACTTTCGCACGCAGGGCATTCCGGTCTGCGGCGTCATCGGCGGTGGCTATTCCACGGACGTGCCCGCGCTTGCCGCGCGCCACGCCATCCTGTTCGAGGTGGCCTCGGGCTACGCCCGGTAGTCCTCTTTAAGCATGATCTTGTCCGAAAACCGGTTCCCAAGTTTCGCTGACGCGGACCTGCGGTTCGGGATCATGCCCTACTTCCGGTAGTTGGCGAGCCTGAGCAGGATGAAGGCCGGAACGACGATGGCCGCGCCCAGCAGGATATAGCCAAGGAAACGGTCGATGGCGTGGAAGCCCAGATTCCACAGGTCGATGAAGAACTTCTGGATGCCGTAGAGCACGTCCATCGGCGACCAGCCGAAGGCATTCATGACCAGGCCGACGAGGAAAGACACGACCAGCAGTTTCAGGATCACCTTGAGCGGCGAGTCGCCTAGAAAGCGCGTCAGTGCGGACAAGGCCCGTCTCCAGATTGAGGTACCCAGACTCGAGGGCGTCGGCCCAGACATACGCACTTGGCTTGCCGGCTTCAAGCCGACAGTTTTACGGGATGCCGAAGAACCTCGAGCGAGGCATTGCATGGCAAGGTTGCGCTACCGAACGGACCGAACCCGTGTCAATTTGTTAAATATGCGTAAATGGAATTACCTTAATTTATTGAAAATAAAGCGAAAAATCTTCATTTTTTGATTCCCCGCAATGTGCGTGCAATTTTCGCCTGCGAGACAGTCGGCGTCTTTCAGGTGATCGGCCGCGCGGGCGCTCTGACCCCCTACTACAGCTGGCGAAAGCCAGTCCCAGGACCGCGCAGCCATCCCTGAAAGACACCAAATCGGAGCTCGATCGCCCCAACGGTCGAGGTCCTCGGGAATTAACCTGCGTATCGATTGCCGGATGCGCGCGTCTGTTGGAGTAATGCAGTGTTCTCTCAAGCAAAGATCATCCTGACGGCAAGTGCCCTTGCCGTGTGCCTCCTCGGGCCGGCGATGGCCGCCGACCTTCTACCCGCCTACAATGATCCCCCTGCTTTCCAGTGGAGCGGCGCCTATGTCGGCGTGCATGGCGGCACGGCGTTCACCGGGATGCCGAACCCGTTTGCCGGCCGGAACGGCCTCAGCGGCGGCGTTCAAGCCGGCTACAACCAGCAGATGGGTCCAGCGGTTCTCGGTGCCGAGATCGAGGGCTCCTATCTGGGTGGCGCCGAGCACGACGTCGAGGGCGGCAAGATCAAGGAAAAATGGCGCGGTGCCGCCAAAGCCAAGGCCGGTTTGAGTTTCGACCAGACGCTACTCTTTGGAACCGGCGGCGTCGCCCTGACAAAATTCGACAAGGGCGACAATGTGAGCAGTATCGACGGCTGGAAACTTGGCTATCTGGTCGGCGCCGGCATCGAGCAGGGTTTTGCCGGCGGCCTCTCGGCCAAGGTCGAATATGACTATGTCCGCACCCCTGGCGTCGAAACGACGTCGGCCTTCGGTAAATCCAAGGCGACGATCGGCAGCCATGAACTGAAGGCCGGCATCAACTATCGATTCTAGGGCAGGCCGCGGGTTCAGTTGAACCCGTCTTGTATTCTGTTCGAACAGACCTCGCGCGGTGCCCAGACGCAATGGGTGCCGCGCAATTGCTTGCCCCATCCGCACCGGCATCGACGCGCATCGGCAGACCGCGCCTGTGCCGGGTCCTGCGTAATGTCGATGCAATCTTCACACCCTAGGTGCCGCGGATGACCTTGATGATGGGAATCAGATATGTCCAAACGCCGCGCAAACCATCTTGTGTGGATCTCGAAGGCGTTCTTCGTCGCAATCGTGCTGGCGCTGACGGGATGCGCCTCCGACATCATGAAGAACTACATCGGGCAACCGGTCGAATCGGTCATTCTGGACTACGGTCCGCCAACCGCCGTCGTTGACCTCGGGCAAGGCGAGCGAGCCTATCAGTGGCGCAAGATCTCCACCAATGCGGTTTCCGGGACCTCCAGCGGCGAGGTTCGCCACACGAAACACGGAACCGTCTACGAAGAGACCGAAACGCCTGGCTATATCGAGCGCCAGGAATGCTTCTATACGTTCTACGCCCGCGCCTCGGGCGGCCGATGGTTCATCACCAATTTTCGTCAACCGAAGCTGGAATGCGAATGAATTGCCACAGCCTGCCGGCTGCCCGTGACGGAGCGTGCGCATGCGCATCCTGCTGATCGAGGACGAACCGGAAATGGCCTCGGTGCTGAAGACGGCGCTCGAGCGCCAGGACATCATCGTCGACCATGCCGCGACACTGGCCGATGCCGAAGCCGTGGCGCGGCTCGGCCATCATGACGCCGTGATACTGGACCGCCGCCTGCCCGATGGCGATGGTCTCAGCCTGATCCCGCGCCTGCGGGCCTTGCATCTGGACGTGCCGGTGATCGCGCTGACGGCGCTCAGCGGTCTCGACGACAGGGTGGCCGGGCTCGATGCCGGCGCCGACGACTACATGGTCAAGCCATTCGCCACGGTGGAACTGGTTGCCAGGCTCAATGCCTTGCACAGGCGTTCGTTCACCTCACGCGCCAACCAGACGATGGTCGGCCGCCTTACCTATGATTTCCGCCATCGCGAGGCGCTTGTCGAGGACCAGGCACTGGAGTTGCCGCGGCGTGAACGGCTGGTGCTCGAAACGCTGATCCGCAGGCCAGGCCGGACCATCATGCGCGGCGCCCTGGAAGAAGCCGTCTACGCCCTCGATGACGAGATCGGCTCCAATGCGCTGGATGCGCACATTTCGCGGCTGCGTCGCAAGCTTGACGATGTCGCTGCCGGCATCGAGATCAGGGCGATCCGCAATCTCGGTTATCTCCTGCGGGCGGCTTCGTGAAAAAGCCGCGCACGCGCTCGCTGCAATGGGTGCTGGTGCGGCGGCTGATCCTGCTGCAAGCGGCGACGCTTCTTATCTTCATCGTGCTGTCCGCGGCCGCGCTATGGATCGCCGATCCGCGGCTTCTTGTCGACAACGAGGCTGCCGTTGCAGCCATCAAGAATGCCGTCGATCGTGACGGCAACGGCAAATTGATCGTCCATGAGACCGACGAGTTGCGTTCGTTTCGTGAGGGCTTCCCGAACGTCTGGTACATTATCCGCGACGGCAGCGGCCAGAGCGTCCGCTTCGGCACCATACCCGACGTCTACGCCAGGAATTTTGGCGATCTGCTGGGCGCGGCCGATCACGCCACCATCGGGTTTTCGGAGGATGACCCGCGGCCGGAGGCCTATCTCGAAAGGGTTTCGACCAAGGCGGGCACGGTTCAGATCATCGCCGCGACACGATCCTTGCGCGACAAAACAGAAGGCCTCGAAGTCACCATTTCGGCCACCGTCGATGTCGCCAAGAACCCGGACGGCAGCAGGAACTGGGAGAAGGCACTTCCCGCTCTCACGGCCATCATCATCATCCTTTTGTTGCCGATTGTCCTCGTCATGGGAACCACGACCCTGGTGACCACGCCTGCCGTCGTGCGCAGATCTTTTGCCGGCCTCGTCGACACCGTCCAGCAGGCCGCGCGTATCGACATCGGCACCCGTGCGATGCAACTCCCGGTCAAGAATGTGCCGCAGGAGATCGAGCCGCTGGTGCATGCCTTCAACCAGACACTGGCGCGCCTGGCCCAAGGCTATGACCGGCACAATCGCTTCCTCACCGACGCGGCCCATGAACTGCGCACGCCGATCGCCATCTTGCGCACGCGCGCCGAATTGCTGAAGCAGGAACCGCAAAGCGTGCGCCTGCTGCATGATATCGAGCGCCTGTCGCATCTTGCGCAGCAGCTGCTCGACCACCAGTTGCTTGACCGCCCGGCAGACCAGCGCCAGATCATCGATCTCTGCGACCTTGTCAGCCGGGTCGCCGCCGACTTCGCCCCGCTCGCCATCGAAGCAGGCTACGATCTTGCCTTCGAGCCGCCCGCCGGCAAGGTCCATGTCGAGGTCAACGTCCTGCAGATCGAGCGCGCGCTGGCAAATCTCGTGCGCAATGCCATCGACCATGGCGGCGGCTCCGGCACGATCACCATTGCCGTCGACGAGACCGGTGGCGTCGAAGTCCACGACGAAGGCCCGGGCATTCCGGCGGATGAGTGCGAGAATGTCTTCGAACCCTTCTACCGCTTGCAGCCGCAATCGCGTGGGGCAGGTCTGGGATTGAACCTTGCCCGGCAGATCGCGCTGCTGCATGACGGCACCATTCGGATATTGGCGGGGTCCTGGCAAGGCGCCCGCATCCGCATGGCCCTGCCGGTTCATCCCGTGACCGCTGGCAGCGGAAAAGGCGGCCGGCCGATGGCCGCAGCCGATCCCGCTGGCTTATCTGTTTTCTAACCAATTCCCGCTATTTCCAATCGAATAGCGGGAGCAAGGCTTTTGGTGGAGACGGAGAAAAACACCGCGCGACGCGCCGTCATGCTGTCGGTGGTCGTCCCATGCTACAATGAGCTGGATGGCCTGGCCGAACTGCATCGGCGGGTGACGGCCGCATGCGTCGAACAAGGCCCTTCCTATGAGATCGTCCTTGTTATCGACGGCGCGACCGACGGGACGCGCGAGGCCATTTTCCAGCTGGCCGAAAAGGACGACCATGTCGTCGCCATCGATCTTGCCCGCAACTATGGCCACCAGATCGCGTTGAGCGCGGGGCTCGAATTCTGTCGCGGCCAGCGCATTCTCATTCTCGATGCCGACCTGCAGGATCCGCCTGAGCTGCTCGGCGCGATGATGACGAAGATGAACGAAGGCTTCGATGTCGTTTACGGCCAGAGGCTGACGCGCGACGGCGAAAGCTGGTTCAAGCTCGCTTCCGCCTCGATGTTCTACCGCTTGCTGCGCCGGATGGTCGACGTCGATATAGCCCCGAATACTGGCGATTTCCGGCTGATGAGCCGCCGCGCGCTCGACCATCTGAACGCGATGCCCGAACGCTACAGGTTCATTCGCGGTATGGTGAGCTGGATCGGGCTGAAGCAGACGGCTCTCCCCTATGAACGGCACCGTCGCTTTGCCGGCACCACCCACTATCCGCTGAAGAAAATGGTTCTTCTGGCGATCGACGCGATGACCAGCTTCTCGATCGTGCCTCTGCGGTTCGCCTCGTTGCTCGGAATGATGTTCGGACTTCTGGGGTTGGTCGTGCTCGCCTACACCCTGTTCGAATGGTCGGTCGGAAACGTCTTGCCCGGCTGGACCAGCCTTGCCGCGATCGTGCTGATCCTCGGCAGCGTCCAGCTGATGGTGCTTGGCATCTTCGGCGAGTATCTCGGGCGCATGTACATGGAGACGAAGCGGCGGCCGCTCTACTTCGTCAACGAGATCGTTTCGAGCAACCTGGCAGCCAGAGACAAGGATCTGCCGGTCCATCGTTTGCAGAAGATCGCAAAGAGAGCCGCACGTGCTTGAGGCCGAGTTCGACCAGTTTGCGCGGGAATACCAGGAGCAGCATGCCGCGAGCATAAGGCTGAGTGGCGAAACGCCGGACTTCTTCGCCAGGTACAAGATCGACGACGTCGCCACGACACTGCGGCGGGCCGGTGTGAAACCACGGCGGATACTCGACTTCGGCGCCGGCGTCGGCAATTCGCTCGGCCATATGCGCAACGCGTTTCCCGACGCCGAGATCACCTTGCTTGATCCTTCGCGGGAATCGCTCGACATCGCCAGCAAGCGCTTTCCCGGCCAGGCCGCCTTCACGCATTTCGACGGCAAGACGATTCCTTTTGCCGCTGGCAGCTTCGACCTGGCCTTCGCGGCTTGCGTCTTCCACCACATTCCCGAGGACCTGCAGGTCGGGCTGCTGGCGGAGATCGGCAGGGTGCTGGCCGATGGCGGCAGCTTCTTTCTTTTCGAACACAATCCGTGGAACCCGTTGACCACGCATGCGGTGAGAAACTGCGCCTTCGACGAAAACGCGGTTTTGATAAATTCCCGCGAGATGCGCAGGCGTATGGCCGAGGCGGGCCTTGCCAACACCCGGATCATCTACCGGATTTTCTTTCCTCGGCTGCTTGCAAGGCTGAGGCCGTTCGAGCGTTTCCTCACCAAGATTCCTGTCGGAGCCCAATATTTTGCGCATGCGGTCAAGCCTGCCGTTTGACTTTCCCAGGATGCTGCGATCTGGCGCCGTCGGTCTGTTGAACACGGCGTCGGGGTACGCGGTCATTCTGGCCGAGCTTGCGCTCGGCCTTAACGACATCCTCGCCAACGCCACGGTTTATGTCACCGACCTTGTCCTCGGCTTCTTCCGCAACCGCCAATGGACCTTCACACGGGCCGATGGCTTCCGGTCAGGAACCCTGTTTCGATATGGGGATGGGGGGATCTTCTTGGTCGCCTACAGCGTCAATCTGGCGGTTGCGATCGCCACTCGCTCAGCAGGCATCACCGAAAGCTCCCTGGTTCACCTGGAAACGATCTGCGTCTATTCGGTCGTTTTCTGTCTCGGTTCGGCTCACTTGGTGTTTGTCGGACGTGAAAGTCGCGCAGACGACAAAGCAGACGGGAACCTTCGGGTGACCGACGAGCTTTGGCGGGCGCCGAGCAGTCGAATTCCATGAACCAAACTCTCATCGCAAACAATCAGAGGCGGCGCATTATGGACAACGCCCGGGCCGGGGTGGAAGCCGCAACGCACGACGAGCGGACCCGCGCGATATTCTGCCTGTTCACGGCTTGGGCGATGGCGGCGATACTGACTGCAAAAGCCGGTTCCACCCTGCAGGATCCCGACAGCTGGTGGCAAGTGAAGGTCGGGCTGGATTTCCTGGCAAACCGGACATTTCCGACGGTCGACCCTTATTCCTACACGTTTGCCGGCCAGCCATGGATTGCCAAAGAATGGCTGGGGCAGGTCGTGCTGGCCCTTGCCTACAAGACAGGAGGCTGGAACGGGGTGGTCACCGTTATCATCGCCTCGATTTCCCTGACGGTTTTCCTGATGGGGTGGTTTCTCAGCGCCTGGCTGAAGCCGATCCTGGCCACTATACTGGCCTTCGCCGCGGTGTTCCTGATCATGTCGATCTTCACGGCGCGTCCGCATGTCTTGACCTTCCCGATCATCGTCATCTGGACGGAGATGCTCTTTCGTGCAGCAAGGGAAGAACGGGCGCCGCCCTGGTGGCTGCTCGTGCTGGTCGTTTTGTGGGCGAACCTGCACGCCACCTTCACGCTGAGCTTCATCATCGCGGGTTTCGCCGGTCTCGATCTGCTGGCGCGCACAGGCCTGTCGAAACCAGCCCTCCTGGCGAAATGGATCGCATTCGGTCTGCTTTGCCCGCTGGTCAGCCTGATCCACCCCTATGGCGTCCAGGCCATCCTGGCGACGCTCGGCGTGGCTTACGGCAATGAGGCTGTGCCGCTGATCATGGAATGGAACGCATTCAATCAACCGGAGAACTCCATCCAGGAACTGGCGATGCTGCTGGGACTTTTCGGGCTTCTGGTAGCACCGTTGCGAATTGGCTGGGCAAAGGCTCTGTTCGTCGTCTTCACCTTGCATGTCTATCTCGCCCATGTGCGTTTCGTGTATCTGTTCTTCCTGCTGGTTCCCTTGGTGATCGCAGTCGAGGTGGCGCAGCAATACCCCTCGCTTTCAGCCACCGCATGGCTGGCGCAAAAGCGCGACGGACTGGAAAAATTCTTCGCCAGGCGATTCTACGCAATCTGCGGCGCGGCCGCCGTCTTGACGGTCAGTGCGGTCGCCGTGCTCGGCAGTATTCATCAGGTCGCGCCGAGCCCGAAGACGTCGGCCAGCGGGGCGCTGGCCTTCGCTGAAAGCCATCATCTGTCTGGCAATGTGATGAATTCCTACAATTTCGGCGGGACGCTGATCTTTCACGGGATCAAGACCTATATCGACGGACGGACGGACCAGCTGTTCCTGGGCGGTTTCACAAAAGCCGATGACGACATGGGCCACACCGGCGGCAAGCCGCTCCTCGAAGCCCAGCTGAAGAAATACGCAATAGGCTGGGCGCTGCTGTCGGCTGATGACGCCCGCATCCCCTTCTTTGACCAGCTGGGCTGGAAGCGAGCCTATGCGGACGATTACGCCGTGGTCTACCTGCCCGGCGCCTGATCCTGTTTGGCGCCGGCGCAAGGGTGCTTTGCGATTGCCCGAAGCCGGGCCGTCATGGTAACGAGGGCACACGCGGGTATGATGTAATGGTAGCTTGTCAGCTTCCCAAGCTGAACGCGAGGGTTCGATTCCCTCTACCCGCTCCAGCTTAAGGCGCCAGAAACAATTTCAGCGCCTGCCTGTTCGTCGAACAAAACCGAGCAGCCGCGCGCAAGCGCCACCGTTGCGAGGGCGTTTGCTACTGCGTCATCCGATGAAACGAAATCGCCGGTCAGTACCCGCAATTCTTCTACGCTTTCAGCCATGGACACGAAATTCCCGACCGATCGATCGTGCTTGCAGGCCTCGACCACGTAAAGCAGATCGATGATTTCGAAGCTGCACATGTTCAGCCTCCAGAAGAAATCGTCCCTTGCAAGATCATGAACGCATCGGCAGGAAATAATGTTCCCGGCTCGCTTTCGCTAGCCTCGGCCTGGCGGCTCTTTCATGCGCTTTGCGCGCCCGATCGAACTCGACGCCAGGCAACCCTACCCGACCGCGCCATCATCCCACCTCCCTCAGAATGAAATCGTGCAGCATCTTGGCGGCCGGCGACAGCACGCGGTTCTTCACCGTGATCAGGCTGTAAGGCCTGACCTCGATGTCGAATTCGGTCTGGACGACGTCGATGGCGCCGGCCAGTCCGTCAGGGTTCTGGATGAATTTCGCCACCTGGACTGAGACCGGCGCGATGGCATCGGACTGCGCGACCATGACCAGCGTCAGAAGCAGTGAGCTGGTGTTGAGGATGCGGTCCGGCAAAGCGATGTTGCGGTTGAGGAAATTGCTCTCCATCGCCTGGCGCAAGGGCGAGCCGCCCGACTGAAAGACCCAGTCATAGGCGGCGGTCTCTTCCAACCGCACCGCCTCGCCCTTGGTGAGCGGATGGCCCCGGCGCACGATCAGGCACGCCTTCTCGACGCCGATGACGCGCGACTCGAACAGCCGCGGATTGAGGTCGTCGGGGATGCGCGCGATGATGAAATCATGGCGCGTGGCGATCAGCTCGCGCGCCAGCACGTTGGAGGTCTCGACCTGCATGGTGATCTCGATGCGCGGATAGATGCGGCGGATTTCGCGAATTGCCGGCACCGCCAGCTCGATTGCAGGCGCCGTCACGGCACCGAGGAACACCGAACCGCCCTTGCCCGCCTTGAGCTCGGATATCTCGCGATCGACCTCGCGCATCTCCAAGAGGATCGAGCGCGCGCGCCTGGCCAAAGCCTTGCCGTAGGGCGTCAAGGTGATGCCGCGCGGCAGTCTCTCGCACAGCTTGACCTCCAGCACCGCCTCCATCTCGCTGATCATGCGCGAGGCCGCCGGCTGCGAAATGTTCATGACCTGGGCTGCCGCGCTGACCCGGCCATGGTCGTCGAGCGCGACGATCATGCGCATGTGGCGCAGACTGAGGCCGCTGCGCAGCAGGGTTTCGCCTTCGCCCGGCATCTCTCTGTAACTATTTGAAACTGCAGTCGGATTCCCTAGCGCAGCCATCGCTTTCCCCTCTCTTCTGCTCGCGGACGGTCGGTATTGGGATCAGCCCGTCACGTCGCAGTACATATACCAACCATGATATAGCAACCATCAAAGATCGCATTTGACAGTTATGGCAAAGAGCCACACCCTTCGCGCGTTCCGAGACGCGACGGTCGCTAACGAGAAAATCGTATCGATTGAAATCAGCGTCTCGGGGCCATGGGAGGATACCGGAGATCGATATGACGGCAGCAGTGCCTTGGCGCTTCTGCACGATTGCGCGGCCCGCGACCCCCGGGGTGCCGCGTCCATCAACCAGGGAGAGTTAAAGTGAAAATCATCAAGACACTGGCCGCCGTCGCGGCCCTTGGCGTTGCCGCCATGACCTACTCGGCGCACGCAGCCGATAAGGGTCTTGTCGGCGTGCTGATGCCGACCAAGACCTCGCAGCGCTGGATCAACGACGGCGACGCCGTCAAGTCCCAGCTCGAGGCTCTCGGCTACACCGTCGACCTGCAATACGCGCAGGACGACATCCCCAACCAGCTCAGCCAGCTGGAAAATGAAATCACCAAGGGCCCGAAGGCGCTGATCATCGCTTCGATCGACGGCACCACCCTGTCGGATGCGCTGCAGAAGGCCGCTGACGCCGGTGTCGTCGTCGTCGCCTATGACCGCCTGATCAAGAAGACCGCCAATGTCGACTACTACACCACCTTCGACAATTTCGGCGTCGGCGTTATCCAGGCCAATTCGCTGCTCAAGGGCCTCGGCTATCCGGAGAAGAAGGGTCCGTTCAACATCGAGCTGTTCGGCGGTTCGCCGGATGACAACAATGCCTTCTTTTTCTACAATGGCGCCATCTCGGTGCTGCAGCCGCTGATCGACAGCAAGGTGCTCGTCGTGAAGTCCGGCCAGACCGGCATGGACAAGGTCGGCACGCTGCGCTGGCTCGCGGCAACCGCCCAGGCCCGCATGGACAATCTGCTCTCCGCCAACTATTCGGACGGCAGCCGCGTCGATGGCGTTCTGTCGCCATATGACGGTCTGTCGCGCGGTATCACCGCCTCGCTGCGCGCCGTCGGTTATGGCACGGCCGCTCAGCCGTGGCCGGTCGTCACCGGCCAGGACGCCGAGACCGCTTCGGTCAAGCTGATCATCTCGGGCGAGCAGTACTCGACCGTGTTCAAGGACACCCGCGAACTGGCCAAGGCCACTGTCGGTCTGGTCGACAAGGTGCTGTCGGGCGGCAAGCCGGACGGCCTCGACACCAAGACCTACAACAACGACGTCAAGGTTGTCCCCTCGATCCTCTTGACGCCGCATGAGGTCGACAAGTCGAACTACCAGGCACTGGTCGTCGACTCCGGCTACATCAAGGCCGAAGACCTGAAGTAATCGCATTGCAAAAGCCTGGGGTCCCGCGTACAGCGGGGCCCCTTTTTGCTAGCGCGGCGAATCCAAAATTCGCATACTAGCCCACCGGCATTGTCCGGAATTGGGAGGAGCAGTATCCCTTATGGCTTCGACGATTTTGGAGATGCGCGACATCACCAAGACGTTCCCCGGCGTGAAGGCGCTGTCGAACGTCAACCTCAGCGTCGAGGAAGGCGAGATTCATGCCGTGGTCGGCGAGAACGGCGCCGGCAAGTCGACGCTGATGAAGGTGCTGTCGGGCGTCTATCCCACAGGCACTTATGACGGCCAGATCATCTTTCAGGGCCAGGAATGTCACTTCAAAGGCATCCATGACAGCGAACACAAGGGCATCGTCATCATCCACCAGGAGCTTGCCCTGGTGCCGATGCTGTCGATCGCCGAAAACATTTTCCTCGGCAACGAGCACGCCAGATACGGCGTCATCGACTGGAATGCTAACGAAGCGCGCACCAGCGCCCTGTTGAAGAAGGTGGGCCTCAAGGAGGACCCCAAGACGCTGATCACCAATATCGGCGTCGGCAAGCAGCAGCTGGTCGAGATCGCCAAGGCGCTGAGCAAGGAAGTCAAGCTGCTGATCCTCGACGAGCCAACGGCGTCGCTCAGCGAGAAGGACAGCCAGGCGCTGCTCGACCTGCTGCTCGAATTCAAGCGGCAAGGCATGACCTCGATCCTGATCTCGCACAAGCTCAACGAGGTGAACCGGGTCGCCGACAAGGTCACCGTCATCCGTGACGGGCGCACCATCGAGACACTGGCCAAGAAGGACATCTCGGAAGACCGCATCATCACCTCGATGGTCGGTCGTTCGCTCGACGACCGCTATCCGCCGCGCGAGCCCGATATCGGCGAGGTCGTGTTCGAAGTAAGGAACTGGTCGGTCTATCATCCGCTCCATGCCGACCGGCAAGTGATCAAGGGCATCGACATCAATGTGCGCAAGGGCGAGGTTGTGGGCATTGCCGGGCTGATGGGCGCCGGCCGCACCGAATTCGCCATGAGCATCTTCGGCCGCTCCTATGGCCGCCGCATCACCGGCGAGGTGCTGCTCAAGGGCAAGCCGATCGATGTCTCCTCGGTGAGCAGGGCGGTCGAACACGGAATCGCCTACGTCACCGAGGATCGCAAGACCTACGGCCTCAACCTCATCGACCATATCAAGCACAATATCACTCTGGCCAACCTCGGCGGCGTCTCGCGCCACAGCGTGATCGACGACATGCGCGAGCTCGCCGTTGCCAACGACTATCGCAAGAAGACCAATATCCGCGCTTCGAGCGTCTATCAGATGACCGGCAATCTTTCCGGCGGCAACCAGCAGAAGGTGGTGCTGTCGAAATGGCTGTTCGCCGACCCGGAAGTGCTGATCCTTGACGAGCCGACGCGCGGCATCGATGTCGGCGCCAAGTACGAAATCTACACAATCATCGCCCGCCTCGCCGCCGAAGGTAAGGCGATCGTGGTCATTTCGTCGGAAATGCCAGAACTGCTCGGCATCACCGACCGCATCTATGTCATGAACGAAGGGCGCATGGTGGGCGAAATGCCCGCGGCGGAAGCAAGCCAGGAAAAAATAATGCGCGCCATCGTTCGGGGAGAAGGAAAAGCAGCATGAGCACCGAAATCGCCCCCGCCCCGCAGGGTAACGTCGCCGAAGAACAGCGTCCACGCATCGCCGTCTCGGCGCTGACGACGAACCTGCGCGAATACGGTCTGATTATCGCGCTGATCGTCATCATGCTGTTCTTCCAGTTCACCACGTCGGGAACGCTGTTCAAGCCGGTCAACCTCAGCAACCTGGTGCAGCAGAACTCCTTCATCATCGTGATGGCGCTGGGCATGCTGCTGGTCATCGTTTCTGGCTATATCGACCTCAGCGTCGGATCGGTCGCCGGCTTCGTGGGCGCGCTGGCGGCAAACATGATGGTCATCTGGCAGCTCGGACCGCTCAGCAATCCGCTGGTGGTTTCGATCGTCTGCCTCATCGTGGGCGGCCTGATCGGCGCGGCGCAAGGCTATTGGATCGCCTATCACCGAATACCGAGCTTCATCGTCACGCTGGCGGGCATGCTGATCTTCCGCGGCATCTGCCAAGCGCTGCTGGGCGGCGGATCCTCGGTCGGTCCGCTTCCGGACGACTTCAAAATGCTCAGCTCCGGCTTCATCCCGGACGTGATCGGTCCGCTGACGCTGATCCCGCCGACGGTCAATGCGGCCGGTAAGACCATCATGGGCAGCGGCCTGACGCTGCACATGACGACGATCGTGCTCGGTCTGATCGCCGTGCTGGCCTATGCCTATTTCGGGGTGAGGACGCGACGCAAGCGCGAACGCCATGGCTATGAGGCCGAGCCCTTCCCCCTGTTCGTCATCAAGACGCTGGTCGCCAGCGCGCTGGCGCTGTTCCTGGTTTATGAGTTCGCCAGCTACAGAGGCCTGCCGGTGGTGCTTCTCGTCATGGGCGTGCTGATCTCGCTGTTCGTCTTTGTCACCAAGCGCATGACCATCGGCCGCCGTATCTACGCGATGGGTGGCAATGCCAAGGCGGCGCAACTGTCGGGCATCAACACCGAGCGGCTGACGCTGATGGTGTTCATCAATATGGGCGTGCTGTCGGCGCTTGGCGGCCTGATCATCGCGGCGCGCCTCGGCCAGGCCGTGCCGGCGGCGGGCCTCGGCTCCGAGCTCGACGTCATCGCCGCCGTCTTCATCGGCGGCGCCTCGGCGATGGGCGGTGTCGGCCAGGTCATCGGCGCGGTGGTCGGCGGCTTCATCATGGGCGTGATGAACAACGGCATGTCGATCATGGGCGTCAATGTCGACTGGCAGCAGGTGGTCAAAGGCCTGGTGCTGCTCGGCGCCGTGATCTTCGACGTCTACAACAAGAACAAGGCTTGAACAGGCTTTAGAGCAATTCCAGGAAAAGTGTGAAACGGTTTTCCGCCCGGAATTGCGCCAAGACAATGAGTTAGGGCGGTTCGCCGTTTCCGTGAAACGGTGAACCGCTCTAGTCGAGGCAAGCAGGAGGCATACGATCGCGGCGCTGCCGGCAAACCCACCGGCGTAAAGAAGTTCCCTGAGGGACCAGGCCCGCGAGCGCAATCCGAACGGAGAATATCAACCGTGGCATGGACGACGTCCCGGCCGCGCTGAGCAAGGTTTGCCGTTTTGGCAACCCTGCCAAGGCAAATGAGAGAGGATTCATCATGCTGATCTCCCAGATCCTTGACGACGCCGAGACCATCCGCGTCGTCGCCCGCAATGGCGGCAAGACCCGGATCATCAACGGCGCCCGTAGCGTCTATTCGCTGGCGATGGAGGCTGCCCGCACCGGCGTCGGCCTCGTCGCGCTGATCGAACGCAAGGGGCTTGGCGAGACGGTCGATCTCGAGGCGGCCTACAAGAAGGGGCGGCTGCTGTCGCCGATCAACCACCCCGACCCGGCGCATCTGCACCTGACCGGCACCGGACTGACGCATCTGGGTTCGGCCGCGACACGCGATTCCATGCACAAGAAGCTCAGTGCCGACGGCGAGGAGCAACTGACCGATTCCATGAAGATGTTCCGCATGGGGCTGGAGGGCGGCAAGCCCGCGAAAGGCCAGATCGGCGTGCAGCCGGAATGGTTCTACAAGGGCAACGGCACGATGGCGGTGGCGCCAGGTGCCGCACTCCTGTCACCGGCTTTCGCCAAGGACGCCGGCGAAGAGCCGGAGGTGGCCGGCATCTATGTCATCGGTGATGACGGCGCGCCCTTCCGTGTCGGCTTCACGCTGTCGAACGAGTTCTCCGACCACGTCACCGAGCGCGTGAATTATCTCTTCCTCGCCCATTCCAAGCTGCGCAACGCCTCGTTCGGCCCGGAGATCCTGATCGGCGACCTGCCGTCCGACATCCGCGGCACCTCGCGCATCCTGCGCGACAGCGAGGTGCTATGGGAAAAGCCGTTCCTGTCCGGTGAAGCGAACATGTCGCACACCATCGCCAATCTCGAACACCACCATTTCAAATATGCAGCCTTCCGCCAGCCGGGCGACGTGCATGTGCACATGTTCGGCACGGCGACGCTGTCCTTCGCCGACGGCATCAAGACCGAGGCCGGCGACGTGTTCGAGATCGAGGCCAAGGATTTCGGCCTGCCGCTGCGCAATCCGCTCGAGATCGAACAGCCGGTGAAGGTGGCGGTGAAGGCGCTGTAGAAAGGGTGATCTCCCCCTTGAGGGGGAGATTGGCAGCTTCAACGTCTCAATAAATATCGAAGTCGAAATACTTGGCCTGGATCTTCTTGTAGGTGCCGTCGGCGACGATCGCGTCGATGGCCGCGTTGAGCTTGTCGCGAAGTGCTGTGTCTTCCAGGCGAACGGCAATGCCGGCTTGCGTTTCCGTACCCTTGACGTCGCCGACCAGCTTGCAACAGCCGTCGCTTGCCTTCTTCAGCCAGTCCATCAGCACGAACTTGTCCGAGATCACGGCGTCAAGCCGGCCGTTGGTCAGGTCGGTGATCGCCTCTTCCTGGGTCGGGTAGAGTTTTGCCTCCGCACCGGCCTTGCCGTAGCTATTCTGGGCATAGTCGGCCTGCGTGGTCGAAGCCTGGGCGCCGACCGTCTTGCCGGCAAGGGCCGCCGGTTCGGTCGAGGTAAGATCGCTGTCCTTCGGCGCCACCAAAGCGAGCGGTGTCGTATAATATTTGTTGGTGAAGGCGACCTGCTTCTTGCGCTCCTCGGTGATGCTCATCGAGGCAATGATGGCGTCGAATTTCTTGGCCTGCAAAGCGGGAATGATGCCGTCCCAGTCCTGGGTAACGATCTCGCATTCGACCTTCATTTGCGCGCACAGCGCATTGGCGATGTCGATATCGAAGCCTTCGACCTTGCCATCGGCCGTAATGGTATTGAACGGCGGATAGGCGCCCTCGGTGCCGATCTTGATTTTCTCAACCGCCTGCGACAGCGAGCCGGCTGCCATCACCAGCATGGCAGCACCCGCTGCCGACATGATCCATTTCGAAATCTGCATTTTCTTGGTTCCCCTTGAACGCCAGCATCTTGACGACCAGCAAGGCAGCCAAGCATGGCGAGCCAGTACAGGCAAGTATTTTGCCTGACGGTGATAGGCGCTCAGCGCGCGGCGCGGAAATGCTTGGACAGCTTCAGGCCCTGCGCCTGGTAGTTGGAGCCGAGATCGGTGCCGTAGAGCGCCTGCGGCCGCTTCAGCATGTGCTCGTAGACCAGCCGGCCGACAATCTGGCCATGGTCGAGGATGAACGGCACTTCGTGGCTGCGCACTTCGAGCACCGCGCGGCTGCCGGTACCACCGGACGCGGAATGGCCAAAGCCCGGATCGAAGAAGCCGGCATAGTGGACGCGGAATTCGCCGACCAGCGGATCGAAGGGCGTCATCTCGGCGGCGTAGAGCGGCGGCACATGCACCGCCTCCTGGCTGACGAGGATGTAGAACTCGTCGGGATCGAGCACCAGCTCGCCGGCGCCGCTCTTGTGGATCGGCTCCCAGAAGTCGACGACCTCCTGTGCCGCGCGCTTGTCGACATCGACAAGACCGGTGTGATGCTTGCCGCGATAGCCGACCAGCCCGTTCTGATCGCCGTTGAGGTCGATCGACAGCGCGATGCCGCCGCCGGAAATGTTCGGCGGCTCGGTGGCGACCAGCATCTGCGCGCGATGCAACTCATTCAGCTCGGCTTCCGAAAGCAGCGCATTGCCGGTGCGGAAACGTATCTGCGACAGACGCGAACCGGTGCGAGCGACGATCGGGAAGGTGCGCGGGCTGACCTCCAGATAGAGCGGCCCATGATAGCCGGCAGCGATCTTGTCGAACTCGTGGCCGCGATCGGTCATGACGCGGGTGAAGATGTCGAGCCGCCCGGTCGAACTCTTCGGATTGGCCGAGGCCGAAATGTCCGCCGGCAATGCCAGGCTTTCAAGCAAGGGCACGATGTAGACGCAGCCGGTCTCCAGCACCGCGCCCTCGGCAAGATTGATCTCGTGCAGCTTCAGCCTATCGAGCTTTTCCGAAACCTTGTGGTTGGGACCCGGCAGGAAGGAGGCACGCACCCGCCAGGCCTTGTCGCCGAGCCTGAGATCAAGACTGGCCGGCTGGATCTGGTCGGCATCAAGTGCGCGCGCCGACTTCAGCGCGCCACACTGGAACAGCGCTGAAATGTCCTGATCGGGAAGAATGCCTGTCTGCCGCAAGGCTCCGCTCCTTAGCCGCTGGTACAAACCTCTTAATGAAGCCGGCAATTGACGCAAGCGTGGCGCGGGTCTAAAGGGTCGTTATCCCGTGGTGATTTGGCCGGTCGGCTTGCAGCCACGTTAAACAAGTCGCTAAAGGACCGTCGGGCCGCAAGGCCGTATGGACCGGTTGCGACTTCGCGGCCGGTTTTTTTGTGTCTGGAAGAAGAGCGATGAGCACCAAGAAGCGCAACTGGAAGCCTCAGACGGCACTCGTGCACAGCGGAACGCTGCGTTCCGGTTTCGGCGAAACGTCGGAGGCGATCTACCTCACCCAGGGCTATGTCTACGAAACGGCGCAAGCCGCCGAAGCCCGCTTCAAGGGCGAGGAGCCGGGCTTCATCTATTCGCGCTATGCCAATCCGACCGTCGATATGTTCGAGAAGCGCATGTGCGCACTCGAAGGCGCGGAAGACGCGCGCGCCACCGCGTCTGGCATGGCCGCGGTGACGGCAGCCCTTCTGTGCAGCGCCAAGGCCGGCGACCATATCGTGGCGGCGCGTGCACTGTTCGGCTCCTGCCGCTGGGTGGTCGAGACGCTGGCGCCGAGATACGGCATCGAGGCGACGCTGGTCGACGGCACCGATATCGCCAACTGGGAAAAGGCGGTCAAGCCGAACACCAAGCTGTTCTTCCTGGAAAGCCCGACCAACCCGACGCTGGAAGTGGTCGATATCGCCGCCGTCGCCTCGCTTGCCAACTCGATCGGCGCGCGACTGATTGTCGACAACGTCTTCGCCACGCCGCTGCAGCAGAAGCCGTTGCAGCTTGGCGCCCATATCGTCGTCTATTCGGCGACCAAGCACATTGACGGCCAGGGGCGCTGTCTCGGTGGCGTCATCCTGTCGGACAAGAAGTGGATCGACGAGAACCTGCACGATTATTTCCGCCACACCGGTCCAAGCCTGTCGCCCTTCAACGCCTGGACATTGCTCAAGGGCCTGGAGACGCTGCCGCTGCGTGTGCGCCAGCAGACGGAAAGCGCAGGCAAGATCGCGGATTTCCTGGCCGAGCGGCCGGAAATCGCCCGTGTCATCTATCCCGGGCGCGCCGACCACCCGCAGGCCGATATCGTCAAGAAGCAGATGGCGGGCGGCTCGACGCTGATCTGCCTCGACGTCAAGGGCGGCAAGCAGGCAGCCTTCGCCTTGCAGAACGCGCTCGACATCGTGCTGATCTCCAACAATCTCGGCGACGCCAAGAGCCTGATCACCCACCCGGCGACGACGACGCACAAGAATCTGAGTGACGAGGCGCGCGCCGAGCTCGGCATCGGGCCGGGCACGCTCAGGCTGTCGGTCGGCCTGGAAGATACCGACGATCTGCTTGAGGACATCGCGCAGGCACTGAAGGCCAGATAAGAGGCCTTCAGGCGCCGGACGGCGTCTCTTCCAGCTCGGCCGCCTTGGTGCCGATGGTCATCGCGTTGCCGCGCCAGTCGACGGCACCGCCGAGCCAGCCGCGCGCCCACATCGCCGGCAGGATCAGGTCGCGCGCCATGATCGCCGCAACCATGCGTGGCGACAGGTACCAGCCCTTGGACCAGGCCAGGGCGCACTCGGGAAGATAGAAGGCCGCCAGCACGGCGATGGCGGTTGGCCAGAGGCTGATACCGGCGCTTGCCGCCGCAATCAGCGCGAGCACCAGCGGCACCACCGCGCCGGTCAGGATTTCGGGTGCGAAAAACAGCGGGAAGGTGACGCGGCGCAGGCGCGCCCAGCGGGCCTGCCGTGACCAGATCTCGTCAAAGGTTCGCCGGCCGAGCGGCTGCTCGAAGGGCGCGGCGACGAGATTGACGCGCAGGCCGAGGCTGTTCACCAGCTTGGTCGCGGCGGCATCCTCGGCGATCTCGGCGGCCAGCGCGCGAATGCCGCCATTGGCGTCGAGCATCGGCTTGTTCCAGAGCATGCTCTTGCCCTGGGCAAAGCCAAGGCCGAGCGCATCGCCGGCATATTGCCAGCGTGCCTGCAGCGTGTTGAGGAAAGCGCATTCGACCTCGGCCCAGAAGCCGGCCGGCCGCGAGCCGATCGGCGTCGAGCAGACAAGGCCGGTGCCGGGCCGCCAGGCAGCCATGAGGTGCTGGACGTAGTCTCTCGGCATCAGCACGTTGGAATCGGCCAGGATAACCCAATTGTGGCGCGCCGCTTCCCAGCCCTTGACGCAATTGTTTAGCTTCGGATTGGCGCTGATGCGGTCGTCGCCGATCAGCAGCCGGGCCGGCACCTTCGGAAACCGGGCAATCGTCCTGTTTATCAGCCTGACCACCGGATCGTCGGCATGGGCGACGCAGAAGATCAGCTCGTAGCGCGGCCAGTCGAGCGAGAAGGCGCGCTCCAGCGTCTCCTGCGTGAATGGCTCGACGCCACGCGCCGGCACGACGATCGATACCGGCTGCGGCTTGCCGGCCGGCGGCGCGACAATGCGGCGCCGTTTCAGACGCGAAGCGGCAAGCACGATGCTGGCGAGATTTGAAAGGATAAGGACAGTCGAAAGCGTGGCGGCTATGAGAGTGAGTTCCATCGAGATCCGGTCACTCCAGAAGAACCGGTCCGTCAGAACAATCTGGCTGGCATGACGACCGATTTCAACAGTTCGACAGAGCGCCCGAGTCGCGCGGCACTGATTGGCGCACACCATCATTGTCATGTGTCACCTAAATGACATTCTTTGCCGCCACCTGCCGCTCAATGCGCAATGACAGGACGCGCACCGTTGACCAGCCCGCGTGGAGCGCCGAAAGTTACCGGATCGTTTTGGAGCCGCTTATGTACAGCGCCGTCACGCGCAATATCGAAGTGCAGGTCAGGCCGTTCTATCTAGAGGACCGCTCAGATCCCTCAGAGAACCGCTATGTCTGGGGCTATCAGATAACGATCGACAATCAGTCGGACGATTTCGTGCAGCTGTTGTCGCGCTATTGGCACATCACCGACGGCACCGGCCGGGTCGAGGAGGTACGCGGCCCCGGCGTCGTCGGCGACCAGCCTGAACTCAATCCCGGCGACAGCTACCAATACACGTCCGGTTGCCCGCTCTCGACACCATCCGGCATCATGGTCGGGCACTACACGATGCGCAACAAGCGGGGCGAGACGTTCGACATCGCCATCCCCGCCTTCTCACTCGACCTGCCGGGGACGCGGCGGACGGTGAATTAGTTTCGCCTCACCGGCCGAGAAGCAGCCGGCGAGGGGTGTCTTTCTTTATTGAGCAGTAAATTCCGCTGGGTCGAAGTCATATTGCGTCGAGCAGAATTCGCAGGCGACGTGGATGCCGCCGTCCTCGGTGCTGTCCTTGATCTCCTGGGCGGAAAAACCCTCGAGGATACCGCGGATCTTGTCCCGGGAGCACGAGCACTGGTCGGCGACAGGAACGCCGCCGAAGACGCGCACGCCATGCTCGTGGAACAGCCTGTAGAGCAGCCGCTCGGCGCCGATCGTCGGGTCGATCAGTTCGGTCGGCTCGATGGTGCCGAGCAGCGCCAGCAACTCCTGCCAGGAATTGTCGGCCGGATCGTGGATCTCCTCGCGCGGATCGCCATCGCCACCCGGCAGATCCGGCACGCGCATGCGCTCGGGCGACTGCGGCAGGAACTGCGCCAGGATGCCACCGGCGCGCCACTGCTCGCGGGCGCCGCCGGGGCCGGGCGTCAGCAACTTGGCCACCGACAGCCTGAGATCGGTCGGAATCTGCTCCGACTGACGGAAATAGGTGCGTGCCGCATCTTCCAGCGTCTCGCCATCGAGCTGGACGATACCCTGATAGCGCTGCGTATGAGCGCCCTGGTCAATGGTCAGCGCCAGCACGCCACTGCCGAGCAGGGTCTGCTGCGACGTTTCGCCTGCCGCGACCAGCGCCTCCAGCCGGTCGGCATCGAAACGCGCATAGGCGCGCAATGCCGAGGGCGTGGAGAAATCCGCGACCAGCATGTCGACAGGCCCGTCGGTGCGGGTCTGCAGGATGAATTTGCCCTCGAACTTAAGTGAGGTGCCGAGCAGTACCGTCAGCACACAGGCCTCCGCCAGCAGGCGGGCGACCGGCTCGGGATAATCGTGGCGGCTGAGGATGGCGTCGAGCATCGGCCCGAGCTGGACGGTGCGGCCGCGTACATCGAGCGGGCCGACCTCGAACGGCACGACGTGATCGTCGCCGGCGTAGCCGAATTCGCCGAGTTTGGGGTGATGTTCAGTCACTTGATAGGTTTCCAACATGACAAAGCTCCAGGGCGCGGCCATGCCGCCCTCCGGGGCGCATGCGTCGAAACGCGCTTGATTTGCGTGATGCGGCGCAAATAGGCATCACACCCCCGCAGATCAAGCTCCCAGACGCTTCATGCGCCAAGACACCAGGCGAGCACGGCCTTCTGGGCATGGAGCCGGTTCTCGGCCTCGTCGAAGACCACCGAATGCGGTCCGTCGATGACCTCGTCGGTCACCTCCTCGCCGCGGTGCGCTGGCAGGCAATGCATGAACAGCGCGTCCGGCTTGGCCCTGGCCATCAGCTTGGCATTGACCTGGTACGGCGAGAACACGTTGTGGCCGCGGGCGCGATGCTCCTGGCCCATCGACACCCAGCAATCGGTGACGATGCAGTCGGCCTGATCGACGGCTTCCTCGGGCGAGCGGGTGAAGTGCAGCTTGCCGCCATGTGCCTGCGACCAGTCGATATGCTTCTGCGCCGGCTCACTGCCCTCGGGAACGGCGACGTTGAGGTTGAAGCGGAACCGGGCCGAGGCCTCGAGCAGCGAATGCAGCACATTGTTGCCGTCGCCGGTCCAGGCGATGGTCTTGCCGGCGACCGGACCGCGATGCTCTTCGAAGGTCATGATATCGGCCATCAACTGGCAAGGATGGGTGTCGTCGGTCAGTCCGTTGATCACCGGCACGGTGGCATTCTCGGTCAATTCCAGCAGCCGCTCATGCGAGGTGGTGCGGATCATGATCGCATCGACATAACGCGACAGCACCTTGGCGGTGTCGGCGATGGTCTCGGAACGGCCGAGCTGCATCTCAGTGCCGGTCAGCATGATGGTCTCGCCGCCAAGCTGGCGCATGCCGACGTCGAAGGAGACGCGCGTGCGCGTCGACGGCTTGTCGAAGATCATCGCCAGCACCTTGCCTTCTAGCGGCTTTGTCCGCTCGCCGGCCTTGAGACGGGCTTTTCGCACCACCGCGTCGTCCAGCATGAAGCGCAGATCGCCTTCAGAGACGGCGGAAAGGTCGGTGAAATGGCGAACTGACATCAGGAATGGTTCCGGATTACTTCGCGGCGGCGGAGGCGATCGCCTCCGCCAGGCCCTTGGCGCCGGCGCGGATGCGGTTGAGCGCGTCGTGGATCTCAGCATCGGTGACGGTGAGCGGCGGCAGCAGGCGAATGACGTTGTCGCCGGCTGGCACCGCCAGCAGGTGCTGATCACGCAATGCCATGTTCACCTTGGTGTTGGGCATGGCGCATTTGAGGCCGAGCATCAGCCCCGCGCCCCTGATGTCCTCGATGACCTCGGGAAACTCGTCGGCGACCGACGCAAGCCCCTGCTTCAGCAGCAGCGCCTTGCGCTGGACATCTTCGAGGAAGCCGTCTTCCAGCACGACATCGAGCACGGCGTTGCCGACAGCCATCGCCAGCGGGTTGCCGCCGAACGTGGTGCCATGCACGCCTGCGGTCATGCCGACGGCCGCTTCATCCGTGGCAAGGCAGGCGCCCATCGGGAAGCCGCCGCCAATGCCCTTGGCGATCGCCATGATGTCTGGCGTAACCCCTGACCATTCATGCGCGAACAGCTTGCCGGTGCGGCCGATGCCGCACTGGACCTCGTCGAAAATCAACAGCAGGCCGTGCTGCTCGCACAATTGCCTGAGCCGCTTCAGCGATTGCGTCGGCACCGGACGGATACCGCCCTCGCCCTGCACCGGTTCGATCAGGATGGCGGCCGTCTCCGGCGTGATCGCCTTTTCGGCGGCGTCGATGTCGTCGAAACCGACCTGATCGAAACCTTCGACCTTGGGACCGAAGCCTTCGAGATATTTGTACTGGCCGCCGGCCGCGATGGTCGCCAGCGTGCGGCCATGGAAGGCGCCTTCGAAGGTGATGACGCGGAAGCGCTCGGGGTGTCCGTTGACGAACTGGTAGCGGCGCGCCGTCTTGATTGCGCATTCCAGCGCCTCGGCGCCCGAATTGGTGAAGAACACCTTGTCGGCGAAAGTGGCGTCGACCAGCCGCTGGCCGAGCCGGCTCTGCCCCGGAATCTCATAGAGATTGGAAACATGCCAGAGCTTGGCGGCCTGCTCGGTGAGTGCGGCGACCAGATGCGGATGGCTGTGGCCGAGCGAATTGACGGCGATGCCGCCGGCAAAATCGAGATATCGCTCGCCTTTGTCGGTAATCAGCCAAGTGCCTTCCCCGTGGTCGAAGGCCAGGGGTGCGCGAGCAAAGGTCTCGTAAAGCGCCGAACCGCTCATTATATGCGTCTCCGGTACCGGAAAATCAAAAAAGCCGCCAAAGCGGCGGCCTGTGCGGCTTATCGTGTTTTTCGGCCATGAAGTCAACGAAAACGTCGCGTAGTGGCGCGCGGCAAGCCCCCTAACGAGACGCCGGCTCATAAGCGACCGGGCAAGTTGGGGAAAACCGAAAAAACCGATTCGTGTTGCACTTGGGACTCTTGTCACCGAGTCAGCGGATAGAGTAGTTGTAGTCGAGAAATAACTAGATTTCGTGCGGCGGACCTAATCACCAGATATATGTGGTGTCTGCCCCGGCAAATGTTGCCGGGTCGGTAAGGGATTCCGATTGCCGCACGCTTATAGGAGCGCGGTCATGAACTGGACTGACGAGCGGGTAGAACTTCTCAGGAAACTGTGGTCGGAGGGTCTGAGCGCGAGCCAGATTGCTGCACAGCTTGGAGGGGTCAGCCGCAACGCGGTCATCGGCAAGGTGCACCGGCTGAAACTGTCGGGCCGCGGACGCTCGACCGCCACGCCGGCACGCCAAAAGAAGGCGGCGCAAGGATCGACCGTTCAGAAATCGGTGTCACGCGCCGCAACCGCGGCACGCCATGTCACGACGTCGATCGGCGCGACGGCCTTGCAGACGCAGTTCGATGCCGAACCGGTGGCACGCCACTACATCCGCCCGGTCGAGAATGTCGTGTTGCCGATCTCGAGGCATCTGCAACTCGTCGAGCTGACTGAGCGGACCTGCAAATGGCCGAACGGCGATCCGCTTTCGGAGGATTTCCATTTCTGCGGCAACGAGGCCGCCGAAACCGGGCCCTATTGCAAGTATCACGCCCGCGTGGCGTTCCAGCCGGCATCGGAGCGGCGGCGGAGCCGGTAGGCAAGGGAATAGGGAGTAGAGCAGTAGGGCAGTATGAGTGCGGAAAGCTGCGCTCACGAAATGCCATCCTACTGCCCTACTGCCCTACTGCCCTACTGCCCTACTGCCCTACTGCCCTACTGCCCTATCTTCACAGCCACCCATTCTTGCGAAACCGCCAGTAGAGGAACGCGCAGATCAGCGCGATCGTGGTCAGCACCATCGGGTAGCCGTACTCCATCTTCAGTTCCGGCATGTCGCTGAAATTCATACCGTAGATGCCGGCGAACGCCGTCGGCACCGCCAGAATGGCGGCCCATGAGGCGAGCTTCTTGGAGATCGCCGTTTCCTGACTCTGGCCGACCAGCAGGCTGGCTTCGAAAGCGAACGCCAGCACCTCGCGCAGACTGTCGATCTTTTCCTGGACAGTGCGGATGTGATCGGTCACGTCGCGAAACAGCGGATGCATGGCTGTATGGATCTGCGGCAGCTCGGCGCTGGTCAACCGTCGGCAGACTTCGACCAGCGGAAGCGCTGCATTGCGCAGGCGCAAGAGATCGCGGCGCAGCATATAGAGCCGCTCGATGTCAGGGCCGGTCATCGGCTTCAACAGAACCCTATCCTCGATCACCTCGACTTCGTCCTCGATCTGCTCGAGCACCGGCATGTAGTTGTCGACGATGAAATCGAGAATGGCGTAGAGAACGAAATCCTCGCCCTTGGCCAGCGAATGCGGGCAGCTTTCCCAGTGCTGACGAACGGCGGCATAGGACGTCGAAGGACCGTGCCTAACGCTGACAATATAGCCGCTGCCGACGAACAAATGGGTCTCGCCGAAGGTGACCCGGCCGTCGATCAGTTGCGCGGTGCGGGCGACGATGAACAAGGCATCGCCATATTGCTCGATCTTCGGCCGCTGGTGTGGGTGCTCGGCATCCTCGATCGCCAGTTCATGCAGGTGAAACTGCGCCTGAACGCGCAGAAGCAGGTTGCGGTCGGGCTCGAGCAGGCCAATCCAGACGACATGACCGGATTTTTTTGCCCATTCGCCGGCTTCCTCGATGGGAATATCGGCGATGCGGCGCCCGGCCGTGTAGACGCCGCAAGCGATTATGCCGGAAGCAGGCGCAGGCGCCGGGGTCAGGTTCCGAACATTTTCCATCACGACCTCCCGAAGCAAATCCACGGACGAGGATAGAGGCAAAGCCCGGAAAGCTTAGCGTAATTCGGGCGACGGTTCGAGAGGCGGCCGTTCACTTCACCGGCAGCGTCTCGGAAAGACCGATCTTGTCGGTCTTGTCGCCCTTGGGTCGCTCGGCCGGCAACTGCTCGCCGGTGACGATGTAGTAGATGGTCTCGGCGATGTTGGTGGCGTGATCACCGATACGCTCGATGTTCTTGGCGCAGAACAGCAGATGCGTGCAGGGCGTGATGTTGCGCGGATCTTCCATCATGTAGGTCAGCAATTCGCGAAACAGCGATGTGTACATGGCGTCGATCTGGTCGTCGCGGTCGCGCACGAAGCCGATTTTCTCCACCGAGCGAGACGCGTAGACGTCGAGCACTTCCTTGAGCTGGGTCAGCGCCAGGTTGGCCAGGGCCTCGAGGCCGCGGAACAGGCTGGTCGGCTGGCGTCCGTCGGTGACAGCAACCACCCGCTTGGCGACGTTCTTGCCGAGGTCGCCGACCCGTTCGAGGTCGGCGGAGATGCGGATCGCGCCGACGATCTCTCGCAAATCCGTCGCCATCGGCTGGCGCTTGGCGATGATGATGATCGCCTTGTCGTCGATTTCGCGTTGCCCTTCATCCAGCACGGCATCATCGCGGATGACCTTCTGGGCGAGGCCGGGGTCAGCGTTGACGAGAGCGGCAACCGCCTGTTCGACCATGCGCTCGGCATGGCCGCCCATCGCCGCGATGCGCTTCGACAGATATTTGAGCTCCTCATCATAGGCGCTCATAGTATGCACGGACTGCATGATAAAATGCCTTCCCACGGGTGTTTTGACTTTGAGTCGTTTCCTCGAATCCCCGCTGATACGCTAGCCGGATGACAGAAAAAAGAAACGGTCTGGTGGAAAACTAGGGCGGTTTCAGTGCGTCGGCAAATGAACCGAGAAGGCGGCGCCTTGACCGACCTCGGACTTGATCGAAAGCCTTGCGTTGTGGCGCGTCAGGATATGCTTGACGATCGACAGGCCAAGGCCGGTGCCTTTCTGGGTCCGGCTGGTCTCGACATCGACGCGATAGAAACGCTCGGTGATGCGCGGAATGTGCTCTTCTGGAATGCCGGGGCCAAAATCCCTGATAGTCACGTCGATACCCGACTCCGAGCCGGCATCGCTGCGCGCGATCGACACCACGACGCGCCCGCCCGACTGCCCGTATTTGCAGGCGTTTTCCAGAAGGTTCTCGAACACCTGAAAAAGTTCGTCGCGATCGCCCGGCACATCAAGCGGCCCATCGGCATAGTCCCGCTCGATGGCAACGCTGTTTTCCCTGGCCAGCGGTCCAAGCGAATCGATGACGCTGTCGACGGTCTCGCGCAGATCGACCTCGGTTCCAGGCTTCAGATAAGGCTTCATCTCAAGCCGCGACAGCGACAGCAAATCGTCGATCAGACGCGCCATGCGACCGGTCTGGCTCTGCATGATCTGCAGGAACTGATCGCGCGCCGCCGGGTCGTTGCGGGCCGGACCGCGCAGCGTTTCGATGAAGCCGGCGATGGAGGCGAGCGGCGTGCGCAGTTCGTGGCTGGCATTGGCGATGAAGTCGGCGCGCATACGGTCGATCCTGCGCGCTTCGCTCTGGTCCTTGAACACCAGTACATAGAGATCGGTGGCGTGGCCGACCGAGGACGCGCTCACCCGGTAAGCCCGTTCGACCGGCAGCTTTTCCGTATAGTCGACGACATCGGAGGCGAGGTCGCCCGACAGCACGCCGTCCAGCAGCGCCTGCATTTCCGGCGCCCGGAATTTCAACGACAGCGACATGCCCGGCGCTATCCCGCCGAAGGCGGCGAAAGCGGCGGCATTGGCGTGGACAATGGTGGCTGTCCGGTCGAAGATGATCAGCGGATCGGCGACGGCGGCCGCAAGATATTCACCTGACAGCCTCTGCAAGCCGATGGCCTCGATGGCCGCGCCACTTTCAGCCGACTGGCCGGTGCCAACGGCCGGCAGCGTTGCCGCAGCAAGCAGCAGGAGCAGCGCCGCGAGGACGACATAGGCTGAAATCCCGGCCAAGGCATAAACGACGACGACCGCGACCACGCCGGCCGCAAGCAGCCAGCGGCTGTTCCACAGCCGTGTGGCTATTGTTTGCGCGATGCCTCTCTGCTCTGCGTCCAGGTCAGCCATTCGCTCGTGGGCCCGCACCCCATGCCTTCGCACCCGGTCGCACGGTGACGGAAACTTCCGCTGGACCGCTCCGGAGGCTCCCCATAGCATGAGTCCGGAAGCTGGAAAGGGTTCGTCTTGATGAAAAAAGCCAAGGAAAGTTCTGCCGTGCCGACTTCAGGGCCGCTGAAGATCAGGATCGACGGCAAGGAGCGGGAGTTCGACATCGAAAATCCCGTGCTTCCCGACTGGGTCGAGGACAACAAGCTGACCGCCGGCGGCTATCCCTACGACAAGAAGATGAAAAGCGACGAGTATGACGAGACGCTCGAGAAATTGCAGATCGAGCTGGTCAAGGCGCAGGCCTGGCTGCAGTCGACCGGCAAACGGGTGATGGCGCTGTTCGAGGGCCGCGATGCTGCCGGCAAGGGCGGCACGATCTTCGTGGTGCGCCAGTACCTCAACCCGCGCACGGCACGCAACGTGGCGCTGACCAAGCCGACCCCGACCGAGCTGGGGCAATGGTACTACCAGCGCTATGTCGACCATTTCCCGACATCGGGCGAATTCGTCACCTTCGACCGATCCTGGTACAATCGCGCCGGCGTCGAGCCGGTGATGGGTTTCTGCACGCCGCAACAGCACGAGCAGTTTCTCGAGGAGACGCCGCATTTCGAACGGATGATTTCCAACGAGGGCATCCACTTCTTCAAGTTCTGGCTGAACATCGGCCAGGAAACGCAGCTCGAGCGCTTTCACGACCGCCGCTACAGCCCGCTGAAGAGCTGGAAGTTTTCGCCGATCGACGTTGCCGGCATCACGAAGTGGGACGATTACACCAAGGTGCGCGACACCATGTTCGAGCGCACCCACAAGGAGTTCGCGCCATGGATCATCGTGCGCGCCAATGACAAGCGACGCGCGCGGCTGGCGGTCATGCGGCGCATCCTGTTGTCGCTGCCCTACGACGGGCGCGATCTCGACGTGATCGGCAAGGAGGACAAGAAGATCATCGGCGAAGGGCCGTCTTTCCTGGGAAAACAGGACTGACGCTTTTTGCGCCGCGCAGCCAAGGCCGCGCGGCGCTCTTCATCGGCACCTTTCGATCGGACCGTTCAGGCCGCCAGCCGGGCGATGCGCTGCAATCGGCGCAGCGTGGTGTCGTCCTGCAGCGCCTGCTGGAAAAGCGAAATCTCCTGGTCGATGCGGTCGCAGAGCGCCTGGGTGTTTCCCTTCAGCAGGCCGCGCGTCTGCAGCAAGGCAGCGACCGGCTTCTTGACAAGCTGCCTTGCCCGGCCGAGGGCCGCCTCCTCGACGCTGCCGCCCGGCACGATCTCGGCGACAAGGCCGAGCGCCCTGGCGTCCTCGGCACGAAGCGTGTCGCCGAGGCAGAAGAAGCGGAAAGCGCCGGCATAGCCGAGCTTCTGCGGCGCCAGGATGCTGGTCGCCGCATCCGGCACCAGGCCGAAATCGACGAACGGCACCCTGAAGGTGCTTTCATTGGACGCGATCACCATGTCGCAATGGAACAGGATGGTGCAGCCGACGCCGACGGCATCGCCGTCGACGCAGGCAAGGATGGGCTTGGGAAATGTGGCCAGCGTGCGGAACAGGTCCGTGACGGCCGCGATCAGTTTCTGGTGCTTGGTGGCGTCGAGAAATTCGGAGAAATCGCCGCCGAGACAGAAACAGCCTGCCAGGCCGCGCAGCACGACGACGCGCACCTCCTCATTGTCGGCGGCTTCATGGAAGGTCTTTGCCAGGCTTTCATAGGCTCTCCTGTCCAGCACCGGCCGGCCGTCATTCGACGACACGGTGACGACAAGCGTGTGATTGCGGAGTTCGGGTTGTGGATGTGCGCTCATGACTGTCTCCGACCTCATGACGCTCGCCTTTGGCCGAGCATGTCGGGATATCCCCTGGCCAGCACGGGAGCAAAATGATTGCGGCGCGACCGCACCACGTCGAGGGTATGCTCGTTGAAGGTGAGCAGGGTTGCGACCACCTGCTGGTTGCCATAGGTGCGCTGATAGCCCAGCGGGGTCGCCAGGAAGTGCAGCTGCAAGGCGCGCAGTACCCACATCGGCTCGAACTCGATGATCACCTTGTCGACGCCGCGCTTCAGCCCCCACTCGACGAAGCCGGCGATCAATTCGGTGCCGACGGTCGAAACGCCGCGGCGGCCATCGCGAAAACCTGGAGCCACCGCATAGCGGGTCAATTCCCAGATGTTCGGACCCGATGGCGGGATTCCTTCGGAAAGGTCGGTCAAAACCTCGGTCAGCAGATGAGGCCGCGTGGTCGGCAACATCCTTTGATAGCCCGCGACTTCGTCACCTCTGATGACAATCTGATGGATGGCCTCGTCATGATCGAACTGGTCGCGTTCGAGCCCGTCGGGCCGCCTGAGATCCTCCCATCCCATCTCCTCGACAAATATCTTGTAGCGCAGCCGATGGACGGCCTCCCAAAGGTCGGGACGTTCCATCAATTCCTGGGTTGTAAGGGAAAAAAGCATTCCGGCGTCTCCTGTGTTCAGAGGAAGATACGGCCGTGCTTTGGTGAGAAAATTGCGTGATCGCGTAGGCAAGGATTTCAGGTCGGCACGGCCGACCTAACTAATGTAGCCGCGCCTTATCGCTTCCGCGACGGCTTGAACCCGGTTGACGGCACCGAGTTTGCTTTTGGCGTTAAGAAGATGTTTCTCCGAGGTGTGTTCGGAGATACCGAGGATTTGCGAAATCTCCCACTCGGACTTGCCCACTGCGGCCCATTGCAGGCATTCGCGTTCGCGCGGCGTCAGCACGATATGATCGATGCTCTTGCTCGCCATGGTGTGGAGTTGCATGGCGCGGCCAACCGCATAGGTCGACACCAACGACACCTGGCCGAACTCGGCAGCGGACAATTCCACGGCCTCGCCGCCCAGCGACACCATGACGATCTGGCCGTCGAGCGTGACCAACGGGAAGGCCAGCCCATCACGCAGTTTGAAGGCGCCGGCATCGCCCATCACTTCGCCGCTGCTCTTGTCTATGCGGATGCTCTGCGACGCCTCGCGCCACTGGAAGGGCGCCTGCAACTGTTTCATGTGGCTGACGACCGGGTCATGGTCGACATAGTTGCGCGCGACATAGCGCTCGAGCCACTCGCCAGGCCAATCGCAGAGAAGCACATGCTGCTTTTGCTGTCCGGCCGGCGTGCCTGGCTGCGGCACGGTTCCCGCCATCAGTGCGGTGAGACCGAAATCCGCCGTTATGCCCAGCAGCCTTTCGCAGACCGCCGCCGCCGTTGCGGCGTGCTGCAGTTGGTCTATGAATTCCAGCGTGCGATCGAACTGACTCATCGCAACATCAACCCCATGTTGCCTCATGCATTGCGGCCAATGATGCGTGCCTGATTTACACTTCGCCACCGACCACGGATTGCAAACCGCATTCTTATTCTGTGGCTCCGACCTTGATCCTCTCACCAAGGCGGCCAAAGCTGATTTGCAAACCGGCTAAATCATATCCTGAAATCGGCGTGTTGAAATCAAAAACCATTGTGCCTGTACCATTTTCGTACCAAAACCGGTGCGAGCACGAGTGTGGCGGAGTTTTATCTTGGCGTTCCAGTGGAGATCCTTCGCCCTTGCGATGCTGATCGGATTGCTGTCGCTCGCCGATGGTGCGCGCGCCGCGGCGCCTCAGGTTCCGGTGCTGTGGGATGCCAAGGAGCGGCTGCCCAAGCCAGACCTTTCGGCGCTGCCCCGGCTGAGATTTCTGACCACGACAGATTTCCCACCCTTCAATTTCCTCGACGGCTCGGGAAAGCTGTCCGGCTTCCACATCGATCTGGCACGCGCCATCTGCGCCGAGCTTGGCATCGTCGAAAAATGCCAGATCCAGGCCTTGCCCTGGACCGAGCTGGAAGGCGCATTGCAGAAAGGCGAAGGCGAGGCGATCATCGCCGGCATCGCCGCAACGCCGGAATCGCGCGCGACCTATGCCTTCTCGCGCTCCTATCTGCAGTTTCCGGCACGCTTCATCATGCCGAAAAGCAAGGCGCTGACCGAACCGGTCTTTGACAAATTGCACGGCAACCGTGTCGGCGTAATATCAGGTTCAGCGCATGAGCGCATGCTGCGCGACTATTTCAACACGGTTCAGGTCGTCACTTTCGACAGACCGGAAGACCTTTACAACGATCTCAAGGCCGGCAAGGTTGACGCGGCCTTCGGCGACGGCATGCGCCTGGCCTTCTGGCTGGGCGGCTCGGATGCGGCGGGCTGCTGCCGCTTTGCCGGCGGGCCCTATCTAGCGCCCGAATATCTGGGCACTGGCATGGCCATCGCCACCAAAGCGGATAATCCAGCGCTTGCCGCCGCGCTCGACTACGCGCTGCAGGAGATTTCGATGAAAGGCACGTTTGCCGAATTTTATCTGCGCTATTTCCCGGTCAGCTTTTTCTAGGGCCAAGGACTTTCAGGTCAGCGTACGCAGGCGGGCCTTGGCGGCACGGCCTATTGCCGCGACCGTCAGCGTGTCGAGATCGAGCTGACGACGGATCAGCTGCAGCACCCGCACTTCTTCCATGCGCATTTCGAGATCGACAGCGGCAACCTCGAAGGCGGCGGCATAGGCGGTGTCGCGCAACCGCTCGGGCAAGGCCTCCGCGACTTCAGCCAGCACGCCTTCCAGTCCGTCCTTTTCGTGCAGGCGCTTCTGGCAGGCCTGGGCGACGCCGACCAGTCTGTCGTGGTTGAAGTCCTCGAACACCGGCCAGGAGCGGACGACCTCGCCGATCCGCGCCAGTTCGACATCGGTCATGTCGCGATCGGAGGCCGAGGTGATGACCATCAGGTAGATCAGGGCTTCATGCGGCGTCGGCAATTTTTTCTCCTTGAACCGGGCCTCGAAGGTAGGAACGCTCATTCTGCACCGCAAGGAAAAAGCGCCGCACGCGTTGACGCTCCGGCGATGCACGCCTAGAGACCGGTTGAAAAACCTCTGCTCCGGCCTGCCTTCGAATGGGCCGGCGAATGATTTGGAAAACAGTGACATGGCGGGATCAAACATCATCGATCTCAATCCCGAGCTGCTGGCGGCCGCGGCCGAGAGCAAGGCATGGCCGTTCGAAGAAGCCAAAAAGATCATCGAACGCTACAAAGGCACCGACTTTCCGCAAACAGTCCTGTTCGAGACCGGCTACGGACCGTCCGGCCTGCCGCATATCGGCACGTTCGGCGAGGTGGCGCGCACGTCGATGGTGCGCCATGCCTTTCGCGTCCTGACGCAGGACAAGGTTGCCACCAAGCTGCTGTGCTTTTCCGACGATATGGACGGTATGCGCAAGATACCCGACAGCGTGCCGGATCGCGCCGCACTCGAGCCGCATTTGCACAAGCCGCTGTCGTCGGTTCCCAATCCGTTCGGCGACGACTATGCCAGCTTCGCCGACCACAACAATGCGATGCTGTGCCGCTTCCTCGACACGTTCGGCTTCGACTACGAGTTCGCCAGCGCGACGCAATACTACAAGTCCGGCCGTTTCGACGCGATGCTCAAGCGCGCCGCCGAACGCTACGGCCAGATCATGGCGGTGATGCTGCCGACGCTCGGCCCCGAGCGGCAGGCGACCTACAGCCCGTTCCTGCCGATTTCGCCGAAGAGCGGCCGCGTGCTTTACGTGCCGATGAAGCATGTCGACGCCGAGGCCGGCACCATCACCTTCGACGACGAGGGTACCGAGACCACGCTTTCGATCACCGGCGGCCGCGTGAAGCTGCAATGGAAGCCGGATTTCGGCATGCGCTGGGCAGCCCTTGGCGTCGATTTCGAGATGTTCGGCAAGGATCACCAGACCAATGCGGTGGTCTACGACCGCATCTGCAACATTCTGGGCGGACGGGCGCCGGAGCATTTCGTCTACGAACTGTTCCTCGACGAGAACGGCCAGAAGATCTCGAAGTCGAAGGGCAACGGGCTGACCATCGACGAGTGGCTGACCTATGCGCCGACCGAAAGCCTCGGGCTCTACATGTACCAGCGGCCGCGGCAGGCCAAGAAGCTGTATTTCGACGTCATCCCGCGGGCTGTGGACGAATACTATACCTTCCTCGCCGCCTATCCCCGGCAGGACTGGAAGGAACGGCTGGGCAACCCAGTCTGGCATATGCATGACGGCAACCCGCCCGCGATCGACATGCCGGTGCCGTTCTCGCTGCTGCTCAATCTGGTCAGCGCTTCCAACGCGCAGAACAAGGATGTGCTGTGGGGCTTCATCTCACGCCACACGCAAGGGGTGACGCCAAAGACGCATCCCGAACTCGACCAGCTGGTCGGCCACGCGATCCGCTATTTCGACGATTTCGTGAAGCCGACGAAAACCTTCCGCCCGGCCGACGAGGTCGAGCGCGAGGCGCTGCAAGCCCTCGACAAGGCGCTTGGCGAATTGCCGGCCGGCGCCAATGGCGAAGCGATCCAGAACGCTTCGCTCAACGTCGCGCGCAGGATCGAACGCTATCAGGATCATTCCAAGCAGAGCCCGGAGGGCGGCCCTGGCGTATCGGGTGCCTTCTTCCAGATGATCTATCAGGTGCTGATCGGCCAGGAGCGCGGCCCGCGCTTCGGTTCGTTCGCCGCGCTCTACGGCATTGCCGAGACGCGGGCGCTCATTGAGCGGGCGCTGGCTGGTCAGCTGGTTTGAGCACGCCGCCGGACTCTTCCAGGATCGAACTCGGCGTCTGAGGCGCCGGGCTCGGTGCGGCCGGCATTGCCGGCATGCCGGACAGATCAGGCGCCGATCCGAAAATGCCCTTCTTCGCCGTGCGTGCCTTGTCGCCGGCTTCGGCATAGGGCCCACCCTTGGCGGCGCGCGCCCAGCCGTTTTCGACCAGCCATTGGCCGACATCCTGCTTGCCGATCCGGCATTCGGCAGCGATCAGGTCGCGGCCGCCCTCGGGCGGCACGGTGCAAACCACCGCGCGGCCACGCAGGAAGGCGCGGAATGCCGTCCGCGCACGGACGCCGCACGGCCAGGATTTGCCGTCCTCGCTACAGGTCTCGTCCTGCCTGACGAGGTCGATGCCGGAAACCGCGACCGAGTAGCCCTTCGCTTCGATTAGGCCAGCGGCCGGCGCAACCGGCTGGAACAGCTTTGTGCCGTTCCAGTCGTCAGGCATTTTCGGCTTGGGCGGCACGGCCAGCGCAAGCTTGCTCAATGGCTCGCGCGGCTCGACCCGTTCAAGCCCCTCGGCGGGCAGTTCCGGTGGCGCGACAAATTGGGGATCGATCGCCCTCGAATGCGGCGCCGGCTTTGGCGGCTGTGGAGCTGCTATGGCCGATGTGGCCGGCTCTTCGGGCACCGTCTCGGCGCCTTGTTGCGCGATCGTATCGGCGCCCGGATCAAGCTGATCCACCGTGACGACGCTGTCGCTTCCTTTCAGCGTGTGACCACCAGTGACGACCATGGCCGCCATCACTGGGACCATCAGAACCGCCAAGGCATGATGAAGGAGCCGCACGAGCCTGACCTACTGGCTTGCCCACACAATCCGCGCCACCCACTCGACATCGTGCATGGGAATATCGCGGTCGGGATGATCGGGATTGAGCGAGATCAGCGCAATCGACTTGACGGTCTGGCGCTCGAGCACCTTGGCCATCACCTCGCCGCCGGTGGTCTTGACGACGACGCGATCACCCTTGCGGGTGATGGCGCCCGGTTCGACGATGAGGACGTCGCCATTGCGGTAGAGCGGCAGCATGGAATCACCCTGCACCTGCAGCGCATAGGAACTCTCGGTCGATTGTGCCGGCAGTTCGACCAGATCCCAACCCTGCCCGGCCGGAAAGCCGGCATCGTCGAAGAAGCCGCCGGCGCCGGCCTGGGCAAAGCCGAGCAACGGCACGGAGCGTCTGCGGGCGACCGAAGCGGCATGGCTGGTCGAAGCACTATTGCTGATCCCGGGCCGGCCTTCGATCAGACCGGTGAATTCATCGAGCGAAGCGCCCGTCGCCTCGATGATCTTGGCAAGCGATTCGGTCGACGGCCAGCGCGGCCGACCATCCGAAGACAAACGCTTCGACTTGTTGAAGGCGGTGGAATCGAGCCCCGCGCGCTTGGCCAGTCCCGAGGCCGAAAGCGAATAGCGCTCGGCAAGAGCATCGATGGCGGCCCAGACACGGTCATGCGAGAGCACGTCTTGCTCTCCTTCAATGCAGGAAAAAATACCTTTCCCTTCTAGTCTTGGAATGCCGTTTTGTCCACCGCCCGCCCCACAACGCCGCGTGTAAGCTGTGGTCCCACAAATTCCGATTCCCGGGATCAATCGACACCCTTGGCCAAGCTGCGCAGACCCTGGTGCGACGTCATGAAAATCCGTTCTGCCTGGGTTAGAGGTCGCGGGTTTGCCGCGCGGCCAAGTGCTGCGACGACCTCGTCGATATCGAGAAAGCGTCGAGCCCCGCGGTCATAGACGCCGGCCGTCGTCATGATCAAGGCGGCTGTCTCGCCATTGTCTAGGACGAAACGATGCCTGCCGATAACCTGCGTGCCTTCCCAAGTCTCGATCGAAGACACCACTTCGAAGCGACGCCACAGCCTGATCTCGCGCGCATAGACCGTCTGCAGCCCGCCCATCATCGGCGCCCAGCCATTTGTCCTCGCCAGCCTGATGAGGCCCGCACGCATAAATAAATCAATGCGGCCGAGATCGGCCAGCATCATGTAGCGCGCATTGTTGAGATGGATGTTGAAATCGATGTCGGTCGGCAGGCAGCGAAAAGCCAGCCGGCTTTCGCCACCCATCATATAGGGGCCACGGCTGCGCGCCGTGGCCATCATGCGCGCCATGCGCACCCAGACATACATCGGGTCGGCGTCAGGCTGCCTGCTTCACGTCGCCTTTCGCATAGGGATCGAAACGTTGATAGAAGCTCTCGCCCTTCTCGGCCATGTCGAGCAGCAGCTTGGGCGCCTTGAACTCGGCGCCGTATTTCTTCTGCAGGTTCTTGGCGATCTTGACGAATGCCTTGGCGCCGATGCCGTCGATGTAGGACAGCGCGCCGCCGGTGTAGGGGGCGAAACCGAAGGCCAGGATCGAGCCGACATCGGCCTCGCGCGGGTCGGTGACGATGCCCTCTTCCATCACCCGCGCCGCTTCCAGCGCGATGGTGACCAGCAGCCGCTGCTGCAACTCCTCATAATCGACCTTCTCGGGCGCAAGCTGCGGATAGAGATCCTTGAGACCCGGCCACAGCTTCTTCTTGGCGGGCTTGGCCGGATAATCGTAAAAACCCTTGCCGTTCTTGCGGCCGAAGCGGCCGTGATCGTCGACCATGGTGTTGATCAGCGCCATCTGCTTTGGATCGACGGCCTTGTCGCCCAGGTCCCTGATGGTCTGCTTCATGATCTTCTGGGCAAGGTCGATGGCCGTCTCGTCGGTCAGCGCCAGGGGTCCGACCGGCATGCCGGCGGCCTTCGCAGCATTTTCGATCATCGGCGCCGGAACGCCTTCGATCAGCATCTTGTAGGCTTCCGACATGTAGCGCAGCACGCAGCGGTTGACGTAGAAGCCGCGCGTGTCGTTGACGACGATGGGCGTCTTCTTGATGGCGCGGACGAAATCAATTGCCGTGGCCAGCGCCTTGTCGCCGGTCTTCTTGCCCAAAATGATCTCGACCAGCATCATCTTGTCGACCGGCGAGAAGAAGTGGATGCCGATGAAATTCTTCGGCCGCGCCGAATTCTTGGCCAGCGACGAGATCGGGATGGTGGAGGTGTTCGACGCGAAGATCGCCGATGGCTTCAGAACGGCCTCGGCCTGTTCGGTGGCGCTCTTCTTGACGCCTGAATCCTCGAACACCGCCTCGACCACCAGATCACAGCCGGCAAGGTCGGCATAATCGGCCGTCGGCGTGATCAGCGACAGCAATTTCTCCCTGTCCTCCGGCTTGGCGCGGCCCTTCTTCACCTGATCCGAGATCAGGCTGTCGGAATGCGCCTTGCCCTTGGCAGCCGACTCCATGTCGCGGTCGAGCAGCACCACCGGGATGCCGGCCTTGGCGGTGACATAGGCGATGCCGGCGCCCATGAAGCCGGCGCCGAGAATGCCAATCTTCTTGAACTTGGTTTCGGGCACGCCGGCCGGGCGGCGGGCGCCCTTGTTCAGTTCCTGCAGCGACACGAACAGCGAGCGGATCATCGCCGCCGCTTCCTTGGTCTGCATGATCTCGGTGAAATAGCGCTGCTCGATGCGCAAGGCGGTGTCGAACGGCACCAGCAGCCCTTCATAGACGCATTTCAGGATCGCGGCGGCGGCCGGATAGTTGCCGTAGGTCTCACGACGCAGGATGGCGATGGCCGGCGGCCACAGATTGAAGCCGGCCGGCGAATAGATCTGGCCGCCGGGCAGCTTGAAACCCTTCTCGTCCCAAGGTGCTACGGGCTTCAGGCCATTCCTGATCATCGCCTTGGCGGTGTCGACCAGCCTGGCCGGCTCGGCGATCTCATGGATCAGGCCCATCGACTTGGCCTTCTGCGGCGACAGCGTCTGGCCGGAGGTCAGCATCTGCAGCGCCTGCTGCTGATCGGTCAGCCGCGGCACGCGCTGGGTGCCGCCGGCGCCTGGGAAGATGCCGATCTTCACCTCGGGAAGCGCCATCTTCACCTTGTCGCTGGCGGCGGCGACACGGCCGTGGCAGGCCAGCGACAATTCGAAGGCACCGCCCATGCAGGTGCCGTTGATCGCCGACACCCACGGCTTTCCTGATGTCTCCAGCTTGCGGAACAGGCCGGTCATGATGCCGGCATTGTCGAACAGCGCCTTCGTCGCCTTTTCGGCGTCCTTGCCCTTGTCCGTGGCGAAGGTCGTCAGCATCTTCTGCAGCAGGGTGATGTCGGCACCGCCGGAGAAGGTGTCCTTGCCGGAAGTGATCACCGCGCCCTTGATGGCGGCGTCACCTGCCACCTTGTCGACGATGGCGTTCAATTCCCGCATCGCTTCCTCGGTGAAGACGTTCATCGACCGGCCAGGCATGTCCCAGGTGACCAGCGCAATGCCGTCGGCGTCGATGTCGAGGGTGAAATTGGTGTAGCTCATCGTTTCTCTCCCCGTCAGACGCGTTCGATGATGGTTGCGGTGCCCATGCCGGCGCCGATGCACAGCGTCACCAAAGCGGTGTTGAGATCGCGGCGCTCCAGTTCGTCCAGCACCGTGCCCAGGATCATCGCGCCGGTGGCGCCGAGCGGATGGCCCATGGCGATGGCGCCGCCATTGACGTTGATCTTGTCATGCGGAATGTCGAAAGCCTGCATGTAGCGCAGCACCACCGAGGCGAAGGCTTCGTTGAGCTCGAACAGGTCGATGTCCGAGAGCTTCATCTTGGCGCGCTTCAACAGCTTCTCGGTGACGTCGACCGGACCGGTCAGCATCAGCACCGGCTCGGAGCCGATATTGGCGAAGGTGCGGATGCGGGCGCGGGGCTTCAGCCCCATCGCCTTGCCGGCCTTCTTCGAGCCGAGCAGCACGGCGGCGGCGCCATCGACGATACCGGACGAATTGCCGGCATGGTGAACATGGTTGACCTCCTCCACCTCGGGGTGTTTCTGCACGGCAACCGCATCGAAGCCGCCCATTTCGCCAGGCATGACGAAGGACGGGTTGAGCGAGGCCAGCGACTGCATGTCGGTCGATGGCCGCATATGCTCGTCATGGTCGAGGATGGTCAGGCCGTTCTGGTCCTTGATCGGGATGACGGACTTCTTGAAGCGGCCATCGGCCCAGGATTTGGCGGCACGCTTCTGGCTCTCGACCGCATAGGCGTCGACGTCGTCGCGGGAGAAGCCGTATTTGGTGGCGATCAGATCGGCCGAGATGCCTTGCGGCACGAACCAGCCGGGCAGGCCGACGGACGGGTCCATAAACCAGGCACCGCCCGAGGCGCCCATGCCGACGCGCGACATCGATTCGACGCCGCCGGCGATGACGATCTCATCGGCGCCCTGCGCGATCTTGGCGGCGCCGAGATTGATGGCGTCGAGCCCGGAAGCACAGAAGCGCGAGATCTGCATGCCGGGCGCCTTGGTGTCGTAGCCGGCCTCGAAGGCTGCGGCGCGCGGAATGACCGAACCCGCCTCGCCGACCGGATCGACGCAGCCGAAGATGATGTCGTCGACAGTGCCGGTATCCAGCCCATTGCGGTCGCGCAGCGACTCGAGCGTCTTGGCAGCAAGCCGCACCGCCGGCACCTCGTGCAGCGATCCGTCCTTCTTGCCCTTGCCGCGCGGCGTGCGCACGGCGTCATAGACATAAGCTTCGGCCATCGTTTTGCTCCTTGGGTTTATCGAACGACTTTAAACTGATGCATGTCGATCCCCCAAAACCGGGACCACTTTTGAGCGACATGCATTAGAGCGAGCGTCCGATCAGCAATTTCATGATCTCGTTGGTGCCGCCGTAGATGCGTTGGACGCGAGCGTCGCGGAACATGCGGGCGATCGGATATTCATTCATGTAGCCATAGCCGCCATGCAGTTGAAGGCATTCGTCGACGACTTTTCCCTGCAGGTCGCTGAGCCAGTACTTGGCCATCGACGCGGTCACGGGATCGAGGCCGCCGGCAATGTGGCGGGTAACGCAATCATTATAGAAGACGCGGCCGATGGTGGCCTCGGTCTTGAGTTCGGCCAGCTTGAACTGGGTGTTCTGGAAATCGATGATCGCCTTGCCGAACGCCTTGCGCTCCTTGACGTAGTCGATGGTCAGCGCCAGCGCCCGCTCGATCATGGCAATGGCGCCGGTGCCGATCTGCAGCCGCTCCTGCGGCAATTGCTGCATCAGCTGGACGAAACCTTGCCCTTCCTCGTGGCCGAGCAGGTTGGAGGTCGGCACACGCATGTCGTTGAAGAACAGCTCCGACGTGTCGTTGGCCTTCAAGCCGATCTTGTCGAGGTTGCGGCCGCGCTGGAAGCCTTCGACCTCATCGGTCTCGACGACGATCAGCGACGTGCCCTTGGCGCCCTTCTCCGGATCGGTCTTGGTGACGACGATGATGAAGTTCGCGAGCTGGCCGTTGGTGATGAAGGTCTTGGAACCATTGATCTTGTACTGGTTGCCATCCTTTTCGGCGCGCGTCTTGACGCCCTGCAGGTCGGAGCCCGCGCCGGGCTCGGTCATGGCGATCGCGCCGATCAGCTCGCCAGTCGCCAGCTTCGGCAGCCATCTCTTCTTCTGCTCCTCGGAGCCGTAATGGAGGATGTAAGGGGCGACGATCGAATTGTGCAGGCCGATGCCGAAACCATCGACGCCGACATGGCCGATGGCCTCGATGATGGCGCTCTCATGCGCGAAGGTACCGCCGGAGCCGCCATATTCCTCTGGCATAGAGGCGCAGAGCAGACCAGCCGCACCGGCCTTCAGCCAGCTCTCGCGGTCGACCATCTCGTTCTTCTCGAACTCGTCGTAGCGCGGCGCGATTTCCTCCGACATGAAGCGATGCGCCATGTCGTAGAGCATGCCGACCTCGTCCGCCGCCCAGGCGGGCTTGGGGAGGTTCAGGATTTCGGCGGGGCTGGTCATGTTGGTATGATACTCCTCCCAGAGCACATCGTTAGAGTTGAGGTCGGCGCACTTCACGCAGGACCCCACCCGGCCCTCCGGGCCACCCTCCCCTCGAGGGGAGGGGAACCATCTTTAGAACGCTTCCGCCGGCAGGGCCATTAGCGTGTCCGCACCACTCGAGATCCGGGCGAGGTGCGCCGACGTCTCCGGCATGATCCGCTCCATGAAGAAGCGCCCCGTCACAACCTTGTTGTCGTAGAAGGACTGGGAACCGTTGGCGCCCGTCTTGCCAAGTGCCGCCTTGGCCATCTGCGCCCACATGTAGCCCAGCGCCACCAGGCCGAAGAGATGCATGTAGTCGGTCGAGGCGGCGCCCGCATTGTCGGGCTTGGCCATGCCGTTCTGCACCAGCCACATGGTCGCCGCCTGCAGATCGTTGAGACCCTTCTTCAAGGCCTTTGTGAACGGCGCCATCTTCTCGTCGGAGCGGTTCTCCTCGCAGAACTCACCGACTTCCTTGAAGAAGGCCTGCACGGCGCGGCCGCCATTCAGGCCGAGTTTGCGGCCGACGAGGTCGAGCGCCTGGATGCCGTTGGCGCCTTCATAGATCATGGCGATGCGGGCATCGCGCACGAACTGGCTCATGCCATGCTCTTCGATGTAGCCGTGACCGCCGAACACCTGCTGCGCCATGACGGCGTGGTCGAACCCCTTGTCGGTGAGCACGCCCTTGACCACCGGCGTCATCAGGCCGGTGTAGTCGTCGGCGGCCTGGCGGTCCTTGTCATCACCGGAGCGGTGGGCGATGTCGGACTTGATCGCGGTCCACAGCGCCAGCGCGCGGCCGGCCTCGTTGAACGCCTTCATGGTCATCAGGCTGCGGCGGATGTCGGGATGGACGATGATCGGGTCGGCCTTCTTGTCCGGCGCCTTCGGCCCCGACAATGAGCGGCCCTGCAAACGGTCCTTGGCGTAGGCGACGGCGTTCTGGTAGGCGATCTCCGACAGCGACAGCCCCTGCAGGCCGACGCCGAGGCGTGCCTCGTTCATCATCGTGAACATCGCCTTCAGGCCGCCATTGGCCTCGCCGAGCAGCGTGCCTTGCGCCTCGTCATAGTTCATGACGCAGGTCGAATTGCCATGGATGCCCATCTTCTCCTCGATCGAGCCGCAGGAGACGGTGTTCCTGGCGCCCGGATTGCCCGACGCGTCGAGCATGAGCTTCGGTACGATGAACAGTGAGATGCCCTTGACGCCTTCCGGCGCGCCCTCGATGCGGGCCAGCACCAGATGGACGATGTTGTCCGACATGTCGTGTTCGCCGGCCGAGATGAAGATCTTCTGGCCTGAAATCTTGTAGGTGCCATCGCCGTTCGGCACCGCCTTGGTGCGCAACAGGCCGAGATCGGTGCCGCAATGCGGCTCGGTCAGATTCATGGTGCCGGTCCAGGCGCCCTCGATCATTCTGGGCAGCCACTTCGCCTTCTGCTCGTCGGTGCCGTGGGTGATGATCGCCGCGATCGCACCTTGCGTCAGGCCCGGATACATCATCAGCGACATGTTGGCCGAGACCATATATTCGGCGACGGCGGTGTGCACGGCATAGGGCAGGCCCTGGCCGCCGAACTCGACGGGTGCGGCCAATCCCATCCAGCCGCCCTCGCGATACTGGTCGAAGGCCTCCTTGAAGCCTTTCGGCGTGGTCACCGAGCCATCGTCATGACGCACGCAGCCTTCCATGTCGCCGACACGGTTCAGCGGGTGCATGACGTTTTCGGCGAGCTTGGCGCCTTCGGCGAGGATCGCCTCGAGCACATCGGGCGTGGCGTCGGAAAATCCGGGAAGGTTCGAATAGCGCTGATAACCCAGCACCTCGTTGAGCACGAACAGCGTATCCTGGACCGGAGCCCTGTATGTCGGCATGCTTTTTCTCCACCCTGCAAACCCGGTCCGAATGCCCCAAAGACAAGCCAGGGGCGGCATGCGGACCCATATTGGGAGCGGGATAGCAAAAATTGACGTTTGCGTAAACGTCAATTTTTTCGATGCGACAAGATTTCCCGCCCATTGCGGCAATGAGCGTAGCGGCGCGACGTCGCGCAAGCCAGCGCCGAAGGCTATATTGGTGGGGTCAGGACAACGAAAAGCCGCGCGGCAGGGCCACGCGGCTTGATAGTCAGGCAATCAGTGGATGACTTAGCTCACGGCGCTCGCCTGCGGTGCCGATCGCTCGGTCAGCATCCGGCGCACCGCCGACATCGAGCCACTCAGCTCGTTGATGGCATCGTCGATCAGCGCCCGCTGCTTCTGCAGGCGGGCAAGCTGCTTTTCCGACTTGTCCAGCGCGAGCTTGAGCTGCTTGGTGTTGGAACCGGTCGGATCGTAGAGATCCATCATCTGCTTGACGTCGCGCAGCGAGAACCCGACCTTGCGGCCAAGCAGGATCAGCTTCAGCCGGGCCTTGTCACGGCGTGTGTAGAGACGGGTCGAACCGTCACGCTGCGGGTTGAGCAGGCCCTTGTCTTCGTAGAAACGCAGCGTGCGCAGCGTCACTCCGTATTTCTTCGCCATCTCGCCGATGCGGACAAGGTCCTCGCCGGCTTCGACAGACATATTGGTATTGGCCGCGGTCTCGCCGGCCGAGATAAGCTTCATGGTCACTGGCTTTCCCCGTCTGGTGGCGTCGCGGTCCTGGACCGTGCGTCGCCTGACTGGAAGCGGGGGCTTGCTTCCAGTCGTGGTTTCAACAAACAAATCGCAAATAGCACGCTCGAATGCGCCTTTTACGTTTACGTCAATTCTATACCGATAGCCGCCTCATGACGCAAGGGCGTTCTGCGGGCTGAGCTTTATGCCGCACCGTCAAGCCGGCAGCCAACTTCCTTGCAACTTCTTAAGTTTGGTTAACGCGTTGTTTACCACGTTGGGGGAAATGTGGGCACGTCGGCTACCCGTGTTTATCCTGTATCGAATTTTTCACGGTTTTTCGGAGCGCGGGTGAGAACCCGGGAAGCTCGTCTTCCGCCGCGGCATAGCCGCAGGTCGCCTTCGTTCCGGCAGGGACTTTGGGGAACTGGCCACGAGCCAGCCATTCTGAAAGACGGACGCACCTATGAACAGCAAGCGGTCCTATCTCGATACACTCAACGCCGGCAGGCAGCGCAGGCCGCAGACCACGCTCGAGCAGTTGAACCAGTCGCTGGAGACGCTGGAGCAGCGGCTTGAGCGGACGCGCGAGGATCCGATGGCACGTCCCGATCTCCGCCAACCCGATCCTCGCCAATATGGCGCCGATGCGCGCTATCCCGCCGCCCGACCCACTGGCCAGCAGCGCTGGTATGAGGATCCGCAGCCGGCGCCGCGCCCGAAAAGCCCGATGCAAGGAGCCACCGCTTACCAGGCCATTGCCCGCGACATCGATCGCGTGCGCGGCCAGGAGGACGGCGTGGCTATGGTCGGCAAGATCGCCGGCGAGTTGCGCGGCATGCGCGAGGAATTGCGCCACCAGATGACATCAGGGCTGCAGCGCGAATTCGAAGCGCTGCGCAAGGACATCGAGCGGGCTTTCCAGTCGGGCGCCAGGCCCGGTGCTTCGGCCAAGGGCAGCGCAGAGCTCGGCCTTGAATTCGAACGGCTTTCCGGCGCCATCCAGACGCTGGCCGAGAAGAGCGACGACAGAAGCGTCAACATGCTGCGACTCGAGCTCGAACAGGTCAAAGCCGCGCTCGAGACGCTGGCGCGCGAAGAGAGCGTGCAGAAGGTCGACCGTCGCTGGGACGATTTCGATCGCCGCTGGACGGCTTTCGAGGACCGCGTCGACGCCGACCAGCGCAAGCGCTCGGACGACCCGGGCCTTTCAATGCTGACCGACCGGCTGGAGCAGATCAGCAATGCCGTCAACAACCTGCCGGAATCGCTGTCGCTGCGCTCGCTCGAGGAAAAGGTGCGCACGCTCGCCGGCGCCGTCGACCATTTCGCCAGCCAGCAGGACAATCGCGGCAGCGACACGCTTGGCATGATCGACGAGCGGCTGGACGAGATTTCCCGCGCCATCGTTGCATCGACGGTCGCGGCGCAAGCCAATTCATTCGACCACGAGGCTTTCGAGCGCATCGAGAGGCGGATCGACTCGCTTGCCAGCCAGATCGAGGAAGTGGCGCAGGATCGTCCCGGCAACGCGGTCATGGACCGGCTGGGTACGCTGTCGAGCCGGGTCGACGAGCTCGCCGGCCGCGCCAACCTGCCCGAGCAGGCGATGGAGCGCCTGGCCAAGCAGATCGCGCTCATTGCCGACAAGATCGACCAGGCACCCGCCATGCCCGACGCCGACTACATCTTCCACGGGCTGGAGCAACGCTTCGACGTGCTGTCGGGCATGATGGAGCGCCGCCAGGGTGACGCCATCGAACAGGGCAACATGCTGTTCCGCGATCTCGAACGCCGGCTGGACGAGGTTGCCGACAGGCTCGACCAGCGCATGCCGCAGGTCGACAGCGCCGGCATCATGGAAGCCATCGATGCCCGCTTCACCGCGCTGGCCAAGCGCATGGAAACGCGTGTTCCCGATCCCGCGGGCGAAGCAGCGATCCGCGGCCTGGAAAGCCGGCTCGAAGACATTTCAAGCCGGCTGGACGCATCGGCCGCGCAGGTGGCCGGCATCGATCCTGCGCTGATCCGCAGTCTGGAGGCGCAGGTCGCCGGCCTGTCCGCACATCTTTCCAAGCCCAGCACGCCGCTGCCGGAATTCGAGGACATCAGCCCGCGTCTCAACGAAATTGAAAAGTCGCTGGCTGGAACCCGCGATTCCATCCTTGGCGCGGCGCGCGAAGCGGCCGAGAACGCGGTGCAATCGCTGGCTGGTTCGAGCGCCAATACGACCGCCGTTTCCGGCCTCGCCCAGGATTTGAAGACGCTTGAAACGCTGACGCGGCGCTCCGACGAGCGCAATTCGAGAACATTCGAGGCCATCCACGACACGTTGCTCAAGATCGTCGACCGGCTGGGTTCGCTCGAACCCGGCGAGCCGGTCGAGGCGATGAGCGAACTGCTGGATGCGGCACCGGTCGAGCCGAGCAACTGGCGCGGTGCACGGCGACCCAAGATGGCCGTCGACGCGCCGTCGATGGATATCGATCAGCCTCTGCCATTGACTGGGGACATGGCCGATCTCGATGGCCGCGCCGCCGCCATCCTGCGCAATGAGCCGGGCGCTCGTAGCGACCTAAGTGCACGTAGCGACATGGGTCTGCGTAGCGACTTGGGTATGGGGACGCGCACGCCAGCCGAAGCCGCAGCGGCTGCGGCCATGGCTGCTCTCGGCTCCGACACGATTGTCGAGAAGAACGAACAGGCGGGCGGCCGCAGATCGATGTTCGGCGGGCTGGCCCGCGCCTTCAAGGGCAAGAAGGAGGCGGACATTCCGCCACTGGCCGGCTCGGCGCCGAGTGCCCCAATACCGAGCGTCGATCTCGACGAGCCGCTCGATCCGAAAATGGCCAACCGGCCGCTGGAGCCCGGCTCCGGCGCACCTGACCTTAATGCCATCATGAAACGCGTGCGTGACGAGCGCGGCCAGCCGGCCAAGCCCAGCGACACCGATGCCGCGAAATCGGATTTCATCGCAGCGGCCCGGCGCGCGGCGCAGGCTGCGGCCGCCGAGGCCGATGCACTGAAGCGCCAGTCGACGGTGACCGGACCGGTGAAGGCGCTACGGATCGGCGACCTGCTCAAGGCACGGCGCAAGCCGATCCTGATGGGGACGACCGCGATCTTGCTGGCGCTGGGCGCCTTGCAACTGGGCAAGGCCTTTTTCGCCGATCCCGCACAGATGGCGAGCAACGACGTCGCGCCGATCGTCGCCTCGCAGCCGGTGAAAACCGCCTCATTCGACGCCGCTGGCCAGCCAAAGACAGACATCCAGCTTCCGGCGGCAGAAAGCGCGCCGGACCGTGTCGTCAGACAGGCCGAACCGTCCGACCCGCTGACCAAGGACGATATGGCATCGCAAACCCCGATGGCCACGCCGCCAGCCGCCGAGCTGTCGATGGATGCCGCGCCGCCAGCCCAGCCGGCTCCTGCACCGCTCGCTTCGGCTGCGCCCGCCGATGCGAACGCGGCGGCGTCCGGCACCACAGCCTCTGCTGTGCCTGCCCCGGCTGCTGCGGCCTCCGCTGAAGCAACAGATGCCGACACCCAGCCGATGGCGGTTCAGCCGACCGCCGCCAAGGACACCACGGGCGCGGTTGCGCCAGCGGACGCTTCGCCGGCGGCGGCGACGGCAAAGTTCGACATTCCCGCTGACGCCGGCCCGGTCGCCTTGCGCGATGCCGCCGCCGGCGGCGATGCCAAGGCGCTGTTCGAGATCGGCTCGCGCTATGCCGAGTCGCGCGGCGTCAAGGAAGACATGGCGGCAGCGGCCAAATGGTACGAGAAGTCGGCGGAACTCGGCTTCGCGCCGGCCGAATACCGCATCGGCAATTTCTACGAAAAGGGCATCGGCGTCGCACGCGACATCAAGAAGGCGAAGACCTGGTACCAACTTTCCGCGGCGCAGGGCAACGCCAGCGGCATGCACAATCTGGCCGTGCTGTTCGCCATGGCCGCTGACGGCGTGACCGACAATGAATCGGCCGCGCACTGGTTCCAGGCGGCGGCCGACGTCGGCGTCAAGGACAGCCAGTTCAATCTCGGCATCCTCGCCGCCAAGGGCGTCGGCATGAAGCAGAACCTCGAAGAGTCCTACAAATGGTTCGCGCTCGTCGCCAAGACCGGCGACAAGGATGCCGCAGCCAAGCGCGACGAGATCGCCAATGCGCTGCGGCCCGAGCAGCTCGAACGCGCCCGCGCCGCGGCCGAACTGTGGAAGGCCAAGCCGCTGGATGCGGCAGCCAATTCGGCCGACATTCCCGAATCCTGGCAGGACGGCGCACCGCAGACGACCGCCAGCATCGACATGAAGAAGGCCGTCGAGAACATCCAGCGCATTCTCAACAAGAACGGCTACGACGCCGGCGGCGCCGACGGCAAGATGGGCCAGAAGACGAAGACCGCGATCATGGCTTTCCAGACCGACAACAAGATGGCGGCGACCGGTGAAGTCGATGAAAAACTGGTCAAGGCGCTGCTGGCGCGCAAATAACGGCAGAGGCGTCGCTTCCACGACGCCCTTGCCACACATTTGCCTGTTAACTGATTGAGATGTTTTTTGTTTCGGCGGCGTAGCGCGGTTTGACTTCGCAGCACCTCCGGCGCAAGAACGAATTGGCTTGTCGGGCCAAAATGCCCGCAACGGTTGCATTCGCCGACAGGCAGAACTGATCGAGACTGACGGGTGGGCATCTATCTCCCGATCGCGGAAATTTCCGTCAATATCTTCGTCCTGCTGGCCATGGGCGCGGCGGTGGGTTTCCTGTCGGGCATGTTCGGTGTCGGCGGCGGCTTCCTCATCACGCCGCTCTTGATCTTCTACAACATACCCCCGGCGATCGCGGTCGCCACCGGCGCCAACCAGGTCATCGCCTCCTCCGTCTCCGGCGTCCTTTCGCACATGAAGCGAGGGACGCTCGACTTCAAGCTCGGTGGGGTGTTGCTGGCCGGCGGCATTGTCGGTTCCACCGGCGGCATCTACGTCTTCGCCTTCCTGCGCCGCCTCGGCCAGCTCGACCTCTTCATCTCGCTGCTCTACGTCGTGCTGCTCGGCACGGTCGGCGGACTGATGCTGGTCGAAAGCGTCAATGCGCTGCGCGCCACGCGCAGCGGTGCGGCGCCGGTGCTGAAGAAATCCGGCCAGCACAACTGGATCCACCGCTTGCCGCTGAAGATGCGCTTCAGGGCCTCGAAACTGTTCGTCAGCGTCATCCCGGTGCTCGGCCTTGGCGCCGGCATCGGCTTCCTGTCGTCGATCATGGGTGTCGGCGGCGGCTTCATCATGGTGCCGGCGCTGATCTATCTGCTGAAAGTGCCGACCAATGTCGTTATCGGCACCTCGCTGTTCCAGATCATCTTCACCTCCGCCTACACGACACTGGTCCACGCCACCACCAACCAGACGGTCGACGTCGTGCTGGCCTTCCTGCTGATGGCGGGCGGCGTGGCCGGCGCGCAATATGGCGCCAAGGCCGGTCAGAGGCTGCGCGGCGAGCAGCTCAGGGCCTTGCTGGCGCTGCTGGTGCTGGCGGTGGCGATACGATTGGCCATCGATCTTTTCGTCACTCCGCCCAATCTCTATTCGCTGTCCGCCGTGGGCCTCAACTGATGAGGGCTCCGAACGCGTTCGCAACCGCCATTGTCCTGTCATTGCTTGCGGCCGCGGTATCAGCGAAGGCACAGGTCCCATTGACGGAAGGCATCCAGATCGGGCTCTCCACCGACAATGTCTCGATCACCGCCGGCTTTTCCGGCGCCGACCTGACCATCTTCGGTTCGCTGGAAAATCCCGATCCACTCGTCGCTCGCCAGGGCCGCTACGATGTCATCGTCGTGCTCGAAGGCCCGCCCAAACCGGTGGTGGTGCGCCGCAAGGACAGGGTGCTTGGCGTCTGGGTCAATCTGGACTCCGAGACCTTCGAGAACGTGCCGATGTCCTATTCGGTGGCGACGACGCGGCCGCTGCAGGACATCACCGAACCCAACAGCTACAAGCAGCTGTCGCTTGGCGCCTCCAACCTCTACATGCAGCCCGCCGATGCCGGCGACAGCCCGGCGACGATCGAGGAATTCACCGCGGCGTTGCGGGAGCGCAAGTCGGCGACCGGCCTCTACAGCGAGAATGTCGGCGGCGTGCAATTCCTGTCGCAGAACCTGTTCCGCGCCACCGTCAGGCTGGCGCCGAATGTCCCGGTCGGCACCCACAAGGCACGCGCCTTCCTGTTCAAGAGCGGCCTGTTCATCAAGGAAAGCTCAGCCCAGCTCGAAATCCGCAAATCCGGTTTCGAACAGTCGATCTTCCGTGTCGCCCATAATTATTCCTTCCTCTATGGCGTCTTTGCGATATCGCTGGCCATGCTGACAGGCTGGCTCGGAAGGCTGATCTTCCGGCGAGACTAGAACTTTTCCCGAAAAGTGGTTTCCCTTTGCGGGAGCATGCGGTAGACCGCGCTCCCCAGCCAACTTGCAGACACAAACAATTCGGTTCGGCAGAGCAGCCCGTCCCCGGGCAGCGCGCGATTTCTCATGGCGCCTGTCGGCTCGCCGTCGACAAATACAGGAACTTGTCATGCGACCAGCCTTCGGCGGTATCGACTTCGGTACTTCGAACTCCACCGTTGGCGTGGTCCGCAACGGGCAGCCGCGCCTTGTCGCGCTTGAAGACGGCCAAGTGACGCTGCCCAGTGCCGTGTTCTTCAACTTCGAGGACAACCGCACCTGTTTTGGCCGCCACGCCATCGCCAACTACACCGACAGCATCGAAGGCCGGCTGATGCGTTCGCTGAAGAGCGTGCTCGGCAGTTCGCTGGCTCACGAGAAGACCCGCATCAAGGCGCGCTCGATCGGCTTCATGGAGATCGTCGGCATGTTCCTCGGCCATCTCAAGAGGAGGCTGGAAGCAGATGTCGGCGATACGGTAGAGACCGTCGTGCTTGGCCGGCCGGTGCAATTCGTCGATGACGACGCCGAAGCCGACGCGAAGGCGCAAAGCGAACTCGAGAACGCCGCGCGCGCCCAGGGTTTCAAGCACATCGCTTTCCAGTTCGAGCCGATCGCGGCGGCGCTCGACTACGAGCAGAAAGTGACGCGCGAGGAACTGGCGCTGATCATCGACATGGGCGGCGGCACGTCGGATTTCTCGATCGTGCGCGTTTCACCGCAGCGCTCCCAGTCCCTCGACCGCAAGGACGACATCCTGGCCAGCCGGGGCGTCCATATCGGCGGCACGGATTTCGACCGGCTGCTGAGCATCGCCCATGTAATGCCGCAGCTCGGCTATTTGACGCCAACCAAGGACGGCAAGCGCAACCTGCCGGCAAGCTACTTCATCGACCTCGCGACATGGCAGCGCATCAACCTGGTCTACACCGCCAAGGCGATGACGCATCTGCGCCAGATCCGCTACGAGGCCGAGCGCGCCGACCTGGTCGACCGCTTCATCCACATCGTCGAACACCGCTATGGACACGCGCTGGCGGCACTTGTCGAAAAGGCCAAGATCGAGCTGACCGACAGCTCGTCCGCAGAGGTCGCGGTGAAGCTGCCCGGCGCGGAGTTCGGCGCCGAAATCACGCGCAGCGGGCTGGACGCCACGATTGCCAGGGATATCGAGCGGGTCACGGCAACGGTGGCGCAGACCATCCGGGACGCTGAGGTGAAGCCATCCGACATCACTGCGGTGTTCCTGACCGGCGGATCGACCGCGATCCCGCTGGCAAGGCGAGAAATCCTGTCGCTGGTGCCGCACGCATCCGTCATTGAAGGCGATATGTTCGGGTCGGTCGGACTTGGCCTGGCGCTGGATGCGCAACGCAAGTTCGGCTGACGCTGCCCGCTCACGGGCGAGCGGGCGCCATTTCGTCGGCGCCGGCGCCGAGATGCGCCTTGAGCGCCATCTGGGCCAGGCTTGCCTGGCGATCGCGATGGGTGATCATGGCGAAGTCGCGTTTCGGCAATTCGAGCGGCACGGACCTGAGACTGCCTTCGGCCACGGCGCGGGCCACGACAAGCTCCGAAATGATGGTAGCTCCGGCTCCCGCCTCGACCGCCTGGCGGATAGCCTCGTTGCTCGGCAGCACCAGGAATATCTGCAAGTCGGCGAGTGAAATTCCTTCGCGGCGGGCCAGGTCCTCCAGCACTTCGCGGGTGCCCGAACCGCCCTCGCGGATGATCCAGCGCAGGTCCTTGATGTCGGAGTGGCCGGGCGCGACTTCGGCGATCTCCGGATGCGTGCTGGCAACCACCAGCATCAGCCTGTCGACGTCGACCTTGGTGCGGCGCAGGATGTCGGACTCGGTGCGCCCCTCGACCAGGCCGAGATCCGCCGCGCCATCGAGGACATTGGCCTCCACCTGCCTGGTGTTGCCGATGCTGACGCTCAGCCTGACGGCGGGATAGGCTTCGTGGAAGGAAGCCAGCCGGCGTGGCAGCCAGTAGCTGGCGATGGTCTGGCTGGCGGCGATCGAGAGGCTGCCGGCGACCGTCTGCGAGACATGTTCCAGCACATTGCGGGCGGCGGCGGCCCGTTCGAGCACGGCCTTGGCCTCGGGCAGGAACCGGTGTCCGGTCTGGGCAAGCTCGATGTTGCGGCCGACCCGGTTGAACAGATGCACGCCGTGCTGTTCTTCAAGCGCTCGGATGGCGGCCGATGCGGCCGACTGCGAAATGCCCAGCAGTTCCGCCGCCTTGGTCATATGGCCGCGCTCCGCGACGGCGACGAAAATCCGCAACTGATCCAGTGTCATGTCTGTATTAAGAACCAATATCGATCGAATTTACAAGAACAACTGATTAGACGGATCGATAGCTTCATTCTAAGTTTTCGAGCGAAGTTAGAAAAAATTCGCCAAGAGATCGCAGAGAGCAGAATGATCGGGCGGTTCAGATCCCTGCTTGCGCATTGGAGCCGCGGCATAAGGCGGCGGCTGGCTGGCGATCGCTATCATCCGGAAGAGCATTACATGCGCGGCCCCGGACCGAAGACGCGAGCCAAATCCGCCGGCCGCACGGGCACCCCTGGATCATGATGCAGGGACCGCCGCGCGGCGCGAATTCAGCACCATCGCAACGCCCGCTTGCCGACACGCGCGCACCGGATGAAGGCGACGGCGTCGACACCTCGCCTGACGTTTCCGACAGCATCGCCAAGACGACCTGCTACATGTGCGCCTGCCGCTGCGGCATCGACGTGCACATCAAGGATGGCAAGGTCCGCTACATCAACGGCAACAAGGACCACCCGGTCAATCGTGGCGTGATCTGCGGCAAGGGCAGCTCCGGCATCATGCAGCATTACAGTCCGGCAAGGCTGAAGAAGCCGCTGCTACGGACCGGTCCGCGCGGCTCGGGCGAGTTCTGCGAGATCGAGTGGGAAGAGGCGTTCTCGATCGCCACCGAACGGCTGTCGAACATCCGCCGGACCGCCCCCAAAAAACTCGCTTTCTTCACCGGCCGCGACCAGTCGCAGTCGCTCACCGGCTGGTGGGCGAGCCAGTTCGGCACGCCAAATTTCGCCGCCCATGGCGGCTTCTGTTCGGTCAATATGGCGGCCGGAGGCCTCTACACGATCGGCGGTTCGTTCTGGGAGTTCGGTGAACCCGACTGGGACAACACCCGATATTTCATGCTGTTCGGCGTCGCCGAGGACCATGATTCCAACCCGATCAAGATCGGCCTCGGCAAACTCAAGGCGCGCGGCGCCAAGGTCGTCTCGATCAACCCGTGCCGCACCGGCTACAATGCCATTGCCGACGACTGGATCGGCATCCGGCCCGGCACCGACGGCTTGTTCGTGTTCGCCCTCATCCACGAATTGCTGAAGGCGGGCCGCGTCGATCTCGATTATCTGCTGCGCTACACCAATGCCCATGTCCTCGTCGTGCAGGAGCCCGGCGCCACCGATGACGGGTTGTTCATGCGCGATGCCGACGGCAATCCGCTGGCCTGGGACAGGGTAGCGAAGACACCGGTCTGCGCCGCCGATGCCAGTGCAAAACCGGCACTGACCGGCAGCTTCACGATCGGCGGGCGCCACTGCGTTCCGGTGTTCCAGTTGATCGCCGACCGCTACCTCGATGAGAGCTATGCGCCGGACGCGGTCGCCGAGCGCTGCGGCATTGCCGCCGACACGATCCGCAGGATCGCCGCCGAACTCGCCCATGTCGCCTTCGAACAGACGATCGAATTGCCGATCGCCTGGACCGACTGGGCCGGGCGCCGCCACGAGACGATCAAGGGGCGGCCTGTCTCGATGCACGCCATGCGCGGCATCTCGGCCCACTCGAACGGTTTTCACACCTGCCGCGCCATCCATTTGCTTCAAGTGCTCTTAGGCACCGTGGATGTCCCCGGCGGTTTCCGTTTCAAGCCGCCCTACCCTCGCTCCGCGCCGCCAGGGCCGAAACCGGCGGGCAAGACCGTCAAGCCGATGACGCCGCTCGACGGCATGCCGCTGGGCTTCGTCTGCGGGCCGGACGATTTGCTGGTCGATGAGGTCGGTACGCCGACCCGTATCGACAAGGCCTATTCCTGGGACGCGCCGCTGGCCGCGCACGGCCTGATGCACACCGTCATCCGCAACGCCTGGGCCGGCGATCCCTACAGGATCGACACGCTGATGATGTACATGTCGAACATGGCCTGGAATTCCTCGATGAACACCGTCGAGACCATTGCCATGCTGACCGACCACGACGAAGCGGGCAACTACAAGATCCCCTTCATCATCTATTCCGATGCCTATTATTCCGAGACCGTGCCGTTCGCCGACCTCGTGCTGCCGGACACGACCTATCTCGAGCGCCACGACTGCATCAGCCTGCTCGACCGGCCGATCAGCCATGCCGACGGACCCGGCGACGCCATCCGCCATCCCGTCGTCGAGCCCGACCGCGATGTCCGCCCGTTCCAGTCGGTGCTGATCGAACTCGGCGCCCGGCTTGGCCTGCCCGGTTTCGTCGATGACGACGGCGCCGCCAAGTATCGCAACTACGCTGACTACATCGTCAACCATGAGCGCACGCCCGGTATCGGCCCGCTCGCCGGCTGGCGCGGCAAGGACGGCGCCGCGATCGGCAAGGGCGAGGTCAATCCGGACCAGTTGCAGCGCTACATCGACAATGGCGGCTTCTGGCACCACGATTTCGCTAACGACCAGCGCTACTACAAGATGGCCAACCGCTCCTATCTCGATTTCGCGGTGCAGATGGGCTTCATCCCCAAGGCGGAGCCGATCGTCTTCCAGCTCTATTCCGAGCCGCTGCAGCGCTTCCGCCTTGCCGCGCGTGGGCATGGCCCTGTCTTGCCACCAAAGGGCGATCGCCAGCGCATCGAGACCTACATGGACCCGCTGCCGTTCTGGTACATGCCCTTCGAGGAGGCGGTCGTCGACCTCGAAAAATATCCGCTGCATGCGCTGACGCAGCGGCCCATGCACATGTACCATTCCTGGGGTTCGCAGAATGCGTGGCTGAGACAAATCACCAGCCAGAACCGGCTGTTCGTGCATCACCGGACAGCAGCAGATCTGAGCCTTGTCGATGACGACTGGGTGTGGATCGAAAGCATCAACGGCAGAGTGAAGGGGCAGATCAAGCTGATCGACGGGGTGAACGAAAGCACGGTCTGGACCTGGAACGCCATCGGCAAGCGGCGTGGCAGCTGGGGGCTGAAAGACGACGCGGCCGAATCCAACCGCGGCTTCCTGCTCAACCATATCATCGGCGACCAGACCTCGGCCGATGCTCAGGGCAAACGCTATTCGAATTCCGACCCTGTGACCGGACAGGCGGCGTGGTTCGATTTACGCGTGCGCATCGTCAAATGCGCAGCGGAAGAAGCCGGCTTCACAGAGCCGCAGTTCGAACGTTTCCAGCAGCCGCCGCATTTCGAAGCCTCGCCCGACAAGCTGACTTTCGGCGCCGAGTTCCGGCAGGCAAGAGAGGCGGCCGAATGACCTGTCTGCCAAGTCAAAGCGGCAAGAAACTCGGCCTCGTCATCGATCTCGACACCTGCGTCGGCTGCCAGGCCTGCGTCACCGCCTGCAAGGAATGGAACACTGGCGGCCACATGGCGCCGCTGACCGACATCGACCCCTATGGCGGCCATGTCGACGGCGTCTGGTTCAACCGCGTGCACAGCTACGAGCACACCACCGAGATGGGTGGGCGCACGGTGAACTTCCCGCGCTCCTGCCTGCATTGCGAGACGCCGGCTTGCGTTACCGTCTGCCCGACCGGCGCCTCCTACAAGCGGGCCTCGGACGGCATCGTGCTGATCGACGAGGACAAGTGCATCGGCTGCAAATTGTGCAGCTGGGCCTGCCCCTATGGCGCACGCGAATTCGATACCGATGTCGGGGTGATGAAGAAGTGCACGCTGTGCGTCGACCGCATCTACAATGACAATCTGGCCGAAGAAGACCGCGTGCCGGCCTGCGTCGCCGCTTGCCCGACCAGTGCCCGTCATTTCGGCGATCTCGGCGATCCTCAGTCGGCTGTCTCGCAACTGGTGGCGGAGCGTGGCGGCGTCGACCTGATGCCGGAGCTCGGCTATCGCCCGACCAACAAATACCTGCCGCCGCGCGCCCACACCACGCGCGCGGCATCGGTGGCAGCACCCGCACTCGAACCGGTGCGGGCCGAAGGTGGCTTTCTCGGCTGGGTCGACCGCATGCTTTCGAACTAGCCCATGCACCCAGCCTTCTCCGTCGTCTTCTTCACCACCGCTACCGGCGCCGGCTATGGGCTGCTGGCACTGCTGGGTGTGTTCGGAGGCTTCCAGATCATCCAGCCTGACTTCTGGCTGGGCCTCATCGGCATGGGCCTGGCGCTCGGCCTGATCGCGGCCGGGTTGTTGTCCTCAACGGGTCATCTCGGCCGCCCCGAACGCGCCTGGCGGGCGTTCTCGCAGTGGCGCAGTTCCTGGCTGTCGCGCGAAGGCGTTGCCTCGGTCCTCACCTTCATTCCGGCGGGACTGTTCGGCATCGGTTGGATATTCTTCGGCAAGACCGATGGCTGGGTCGGCATCGCAGGATTGCTCGCGGCCTGTGGTGCGGCCGTAACCGTCTGCACGACCGGCATGATCTACGCGTCGCTGAAGCCGATCGCCCAGTGGCACAGCCGTTTCACCTTGCCGGGCTATCTCATCTTTTCGGCGATGACCGGCAGCGTGTTGCTGAACGCGCTGCTGCAGGGGTTTGCGCTTGGTTCGAAAATCATTCTGGCGGCTTGTGTGCTGCTGACCTTGCTCGGCTGGGGCTGGAAACTGGCAACCTGGCGCTACAACGACCGGCTGGAAATCCCGACCACCGCCAACACTGCGACGGGTTTGGCCGGCGGCACGGTGCGGTCGCTGGAATGGCCGCACACCGAGGAAAACTATCTGCTCAAGGAAATGGGCTTTCGCATCGCGCGCAAGCACAGCGCGCGGCTACGCCAGATCACGCAGCTCCTGGCCTTCGCGCTGCCCGGCCTGCTGCTCGCCGTAACAGTTGCCCTGCCCTGGCCCTTCGCAGCAGCACTGTCACTGCTTGCCGCGATCGTGCAGTTCGCCGGTATGCTGGTCGAACGCTGGCTGTTCTTCGCCGAAGCCAAGCACACTGTCACGCTCTACTACGGCAGATAGGGCGTTTCAGCCGGGCCTGAGCATCGAGCGCGAGATGGCGAAGATACGGTCCGTGCCGAGCATGTAAGCCATCAAAGTGTCCAGCCGGAACAGCCCTGCATAGGCGCGGTCGAGCACGTTGAGCGAGCCGGTATAGGCGCCGAAGGCCGGCATGATCATGCGGCCGCCGTCGCCGGCAAAGCAGCGCCGCCGCACCGAGCGGCCACGCTGGACGATGCGAGCGCAAGGATGCAGATGGCCCGCTATTTCACCTTCGACGCGCTGCTTCGATGGCTCATGTCGGAACAGCAGCGAGCCGATAGCCAGTTCGCGCACCGTTTCGCCAGGCAGGTCGGCGGGCGCATCCGGATCGTGATTGCCGGCGACCCAGAACCAGTCGCGTCCTGATATCAGCGCTTCCAGCCGCTCGCGAAAACTTGCATGCATGCGTTCGGCGCCGCCGCCATCATGAAAACTGTCGCCTAGGCTGATGACGATCGATGGCTGGTAGTCTGATATCACCGCCTGCAGTCTCAGCAAGGTCGCACCGGTGTCGTAAGGCGGGATCAGCGCGCCGCGCCGTGCCAGCGACGAACCCTTTTCCAGATGCAGGTCGGAAACGGCCAGAAGCCGCAGATCCGGAAAATAGAGCACGCCGCGCGGGTCGCAGACGGCGCGCTCGCCGGCGATGCCGACAAGGTCGGCCTCGGCGATCAGCGATGCGCGCGCCAGCGAAAAATTCATCAGGAAATCCGACTCATCTTTGGCCCATGGCCTCCTCGACCAGATCGGCGGCTTCCATGAGCAAGGACTCATTGGCGCCGCCATTGACCGATTCCTTGCCGATCTCCAGCATGATCGGCACCGCCAGCGGCGATATCTGCTCAAGATGCTTATGCATGATTCGACCACGCACACGCGAGAGCATCTCGGCAAGTCTGCTGACATCGAGCAGTCCGGCCGCCGCATCGGTGCGTGTTGCCTGCAGCAGGATATGATCCGGTTCGTGGCTACGCAGCACGTCATAGATGAGGTCGGCCGACACCGTCACCTGGCGGCCGCTCTTCTCCTGACCCGGATAACGTTTCTCGATCAGCCCGGCGATGACCGCACAGGTGCGAAACGTCCGTTTCAGCATCCAGCTGTCGTTCAGCCAGGCCTCGAGATCGTCGCCCAGCATATCTTCGTCGAACAAGGCGGCCAATGACGGCTTCTTCGCCTTGAACAGGGCGGCCATGTCGTCGAGAGCCCACACAGCCAACGAATAATCGGTGGCGACGAAGCCGAGCGGCCGGGCGTTCGCCCGCTCCAACCGCCGCGTCAACAGCATGCCGAGCGTCTGGTGCGCCAGCCTGCCCTCGAAGGGATAGGCGACCATGTAGTGGCGGTTGCCGCGTGGAAAGGTCTCGACCAGAAGGTCGCCGCGCTTCGGCAGCACCGACCTTTCTTTCTGCAGCCGCAGCCAGTCGGCGACCTGTTCGGGCAGAGCCTGCCAGCGGTCGCTGTCGGCCAGCATGCCGCGCACCTGATCGGCCAGATAGGTCGACAAAGGAAACTTGCCGCCGGCATAGGACGGCACGATGATGTTGGCGCCGGCGCCGTTGGAGACGACGCATTCGTTCTCGCGGATGCCCTCGAAGCGCAGCACCTTGCCGGCGAACAGGAAATTGTCGCCGGGCCGCAGCGTCTCGGCGAAATACTCCTCGACCTTGCCCAGCACCGGCCCGCCGCGGCCAGTCATGCCACGGCCCTGCCTGACATAGCGGACGTTGAGCTCCGGCATTTCGACGATGGTGCCGACATTCAGCCGGTATTGCTGCGCGATGCGCGGATGCGAGACCCGCCACAGCCCGTCGACCGTCTTTCGAATGCGGGCATAGCGCTCGTAATTCTTCAGCGCGTAGCCGCCGGTGGCGACGAAATCGACGACGCGGTCGAAGGTCTCACGCGCCAGCCCGGCGTAGGGCGCGGCACCGCGCACCTCTTCGAACAGCAGATCTGCATCGAAGGGCGCACCGCAGGCGACGCCCAGCACATGCTGCGACAGTACGTCGAGCGCGCCGGTGATCAGCGGCGGCGTGTCCTGTGCGCCGAGATAATTGGCATCGAGGGCGGCCCGGCATTCCAGCACCTCGAAGCGATTGGCCGGAATGAGGATCGCCTTGGACGGCTCGTCCATGCGGTGGTTGGCGCGGCCGATGCGCTGCGCCAGCCGGCTCGCGCCCTTCGGCGCACCAACATGCACGACCAGGTCGACATCGCCCCAGTCGATGCCGAGGTCGAGCGTCGAGGTGGCGACGATGGCGCGCAGCGCATTCTCGCCCATCGCCTTCTCCACGCGCCGGCGCTGACCGACATCGAGCGAGCCGTGATGCAGGGCAATCGGTAGCGAGTCCTCATTTGCCCGCCACAATTCCTGGAACAGGAGCTCCGCTTGGCTGCGTGTATTGACGAACAGGATCGTCGTGCGGTGCCGCTTGATCGCCTCATAGATTTCGGGGATGGCGTAGCGGGCCGAATGGCCGGACCACGGCACATGCTGTTCCGAGTCGAGGATGGAGATGTTGGGCTTGGCCCCGCCCGCAACAGTGATCAGGCCGGCCATGGCGCCCGGCGGATTCTGCCCGACCAGCCAGCGCCGCAACTCGTCGGGCTCGGCAACGGTCGCCGACAAGCCTATCGTCTGCAGGCCAGGCACATAGCTGCGCAACCGCGCCAGACCGAGCGCCAGCAAATGCCCGCGCTTCGACGTCACCAGCGAGTGCAACTCGTCGAGCACGACATAGCGCAGATCCTCGAAGAAACGCCTGGCATCGGGCGCCGCGATCAGCAGCGCCAGCTGCTCGGGCGTGGTCAACAGGATGTCGGGCGGCACCAGCTTCTGGCGCTGGCGCTTGTGGGCGGGGGTGTCGCCGGTGCGCGTCTCGATGGTGACCGGCAGGCCGATCTCCTCCACCGGCTTGCCGAGATTGCGCTCGATATCGACGGCAAGCGCCTTCAGCGGCGAGATGTAGAGCGTGTGGATGCCGCGATGCGCCTGGCCTGGCTTTCGCCTTGGTCGGTTGGCCAGTTCGGTCAGCGAGGGCAGGAAGCCGGCCAGCGTCTTGCCGGCGCCGGTCGGCGCGATCAGCAGGACCGACTGTCCGGCCTGGGCTTTCGCCAGAAGTTCGATCTGATGGGCGCGCGGCGACCAGCCTTTCTCGCCAAACCATCGGATGAATGGTTCGGGCAGGGCCACGGTGGCATTCTGTTCGGCAAGGCGCGGCTGTTCTGTCACCCGCCAGAGGTAGCGCGACGACGGGCAATCGCCAAGAAGAATCGGAACAAAAGGTGATCGAGGCCTTTGTTCCGGTGCATGTCGTACCGGTACCTACTTGGGGTGACAGGCATTCGCGTGTTCGCTCCACAGGCTTCGCCAAGCTGACACATCCGTAATCGACGAAAGATTCTGATTTTCTTACGTCAATGGGCGCACTTCGTATTGGTCTTGCGACCTTACCGGCCTAGCGTAGGATTTTGCCGCCTGCCGCAAACGACCCCGTCTTGCACCCTCAACAACCGAAACTTTAGAAATGACCGCCTCGCCTCCCTTTCTCGGCTTTCCCGACCGCCTCGCCGATAGCCGGGTGCCCCGTGCGGTGATCTTCGGAGCCGGTCACGGCAGCACCTATCCCGGCAAGGACAGCAGCGGCCATGCCTTGGCCGCCGACGCCATCCGCGCTGCGAGCCAGGATGATGCCGCGCTCATCGAGCACTGGGATTTCGATCTCGGCGGCCCGTTGTTCGACGGCAAGCCGGTCTCTTGCATCGACGCCGGCGATGTCCCAACCACGATGCATGATAATGCCGGCAACCGGGCTCGGATCGAAGCGAAAATGCGCGAAATCCTGGCGCTGCCGTCTGTGCCGATCCTGATCGGCGGCGACTGTTCCATGACCATTCCCTTCCTCACCGGTTTTACGGATCACGGGCCGGTCTGGGTCCTGCAGATCGACGCCCATATCGACTGGCGCGACGAGGTGTATGGCGAACGCCACGGCTATTCGAGCCCGATGCGCCGGGCGAGCGAGATGCCGCATGTCGCCGGCATGGTGCAGGTCGGCCTGCGCAGCGTCGGCAGCGCGGGCATCACCGACATCGAAGCGGCACGGCGCTATGGCAGCCGCTTCGTGACCGCCCGCGAGGTCCACGCCCAGGGCGTCGAAGCCGCACTCCGGCATATTCCGGAAGGCGCGCGGGTCGTAGTCACCCTTGACTGCGACAGCCTCGATCCAAGCATCATGCCGGGCGTAGCGGCGCGTACACCCGGCGGCCTCATCTACACGCAGGTGATCGACCTGGTGGCGGGTCTCGGCAGGCGGGTCAGGATTGCGGGGTTCGACCTGGTCGAGTTTTATCCCCCCGCCGACATTGACGGCCTGTCGGCCCTGACCGCCGCGCGCATTCTCGTCAATGTGGTAGGCACCATCGTCCGGCAGGTTTGAAACCCGGCTTCCTCCCGTAGTCGCCAAACCCGTCGACCGGACATTGGACGGTACGGCCTTCAAAGGTAAGCGTTTGGCTCGGTCCTGATCTAAAGCGCGTCGCGTCGAAACGGATTCATGCGCCGCGCTTTAGGTCTTTGTTTTCATGCATGTCGTTGTCTCAAAACCGGGACCACTTTTGGGCGACATGCATTAGGGTCGCCGAAACCCGGTCGGGCCGCCATAGAGATAACCGATGCGGGCAACCGCATCCTTCAGCCCTTCGCGTGACACCAGCATGGTGTGGCCATTGGCATGGATCATGGTGTCGGCGTCGGTCATGACGGCGACATGGCCTTTCCAGAACACCAGATCGCCGCGCCGCAAGCCGGCGTAGTCCGGACCCGGATCCAGCGGCTCGCCGAGCGTCGCCGCTTGCATGTCGGAATCGCGCAGCACGTTGCTGCCAGCCATGCGCATCGCCAGTTGCACCAGGCCCGAACAGTCGATGCCGAAGCCGGAAGTACCACCCCAGAGATAAGGTGTTCCAAGAAACGTCTCGGCAACCGCGACATAGTCAGCGGCAGCTTTGCCGATTGACCGCAGGTGACCTGCGATCAACGCCTCGCCAGAGGACAGGACGGCATAGTGCGTGCCACGCGTCTCGGCGGCATCCGTCACCGTCACCGTCGATCCCATCGACAATTGTCCGGCGATCGGAAAGCGCAGATCCGGCCCGGGGTAGAGGAAGGTGCGCGGCACGCAGACGATGTGGGTGGGCGCAAGGTCCCGCCCGCCCAGCATCGTGTCGGCGACATAGCCGACATAGCCGTCGCGTTCGGCCTGGACCCACGCCCAGCCTTCAGCGACCTCGAAGACGAGGACATCATCGCCGAACAGAAGTTGCGTGTTGACCCCGGCATCCGGCCGCGGCGCCCTGCGCATATCGGCCACGGATGCGGTGATCCGCGCCGGTCGGCCGGCGACGAAGCGCTCGGCGGCAACCTCGCCCTTCAGCCGCGCATCGGCAAGGTCGGAACGGAAAGCGTGAAGACGGGCATCCCTGGCAGTCAAATCGGGTATCTCTTCTATTCTGTTTGAGCGTGATCTTTATCCGAAAACCGGTTTCCACGTTTCAGGATCATGCTCTCTAGATGGGCAATTCGCTCAAATCGGCAGTTCGTGGGCCTTGGCGATGATACCATCGCCGAAGCGCTCGACAAAGAGCGCGCCCTCGACCGTGCGCCTGATCAGCACATTGCGCTTGTCGAGCTCGTCGCGATGGCGCGACACCAGTTTCAACGCGCCCATCGTGTCGAGCGCGCGGGTGATCACCGGCTTGGTGACATTGAGGCGGGCGGCGAGCCCGCGCACCGTGTGCGGCGGCGGATCGAGATAGATGGTGAACAGGATCGCCGTCTGGCGCATGGTCAGATCGGGCTCGTCGTCGCGCACCTGCGACAGCATCACTTGCTGCCACAGTCGCAAGGCCTGGCTCGGGCGCATCCCAATCGACATCACGCCAGCATGACGGCAAATTGTTTCGGTTCCGTTTCAGTTTCCGCAATTTGCCGGCTCTGCTTACAGCTATCACCCGTAGCGTTTCGAGATGATCCGCTCCAGCGCGCGGATGCCTTGTGCCTCGCCGCCGGCGGGGCCATGCGGGCGGTCGGCCGGGTTCCAGGCGAAGATGTCGAAATGCGCCCATCCCGCGGTCTTTTCGACAAAGCGTTTCAGGAACAGCGCCGCCGTGATCGAGCCGGCAAAACCGTCCGTGGTGACGTTGTTGATGTCGGCGATCTTCGATGACAGTTTTGCATCGTAAGGCCGCCACAACGGCATGCGCCACAACGGATCCTCAGCCGCGACGGAAGCCGCCGCCAGCTCGGCTGCCAGCGCTTCGTCGCCGGTGTAGAAGGGTGGCAGGTCGGGGCCGAGCGCGACACGCGCAGCCCCGGTCAGTGTCGCCATGTCGACCAGAAGCTGCGGTTCCTCCTCGTCGGCCAGCGCCAGCGCATCGCCCAACACCAGTCGCCCCTCGGCATCCGTGTTGCCGATTTCGACAGTGATGCCCTTGCGGCTCGTCAGCACGTCGCCGGGCCGGAAGGCGTTGCCGGCAATCGAATTCTCGACCGCGGGAATGAGCACGCGCAGCCGCAAATTCAGGCCGGCAGCCATGATCATCGAGGCGAGGCCAAGCACATTGGCAGCACCGCCCATGTCCTTCTTCATCAACAGCATGCCGGACGATGGCTTGATGTCGAGACCGCCAGTATCGAAACAGACACCCTTGCCGACCAGCGTCACCTTCGGCGCGCCTTGCTGCCCCCATCTCATGTCAATCAGGCGCGGCGCGCCGGCCGACGCGCGGCCGACCGCATGGATCATCGGGAAGTTCTGATCGAGGAGATCGTCGCCCGTCACCACCGAGACTTCGGCCTTGTGCCTGACGGCCAGGGTCCGCACCGCCTGCTCCAGGTCTTCCGGGCCCATATCGCTGGTCGGTGTGTTGACCAGATCGCGTGTCAGGAAGACGCCATCGGCAATGCGGCGAACGCGCCCGGCATCGACGGCTGCCGGCAGTTCGAAGCGCAGCGCCTTGCCTGACTTCTTGCCGTAACGGGTGAAGACATAGCCGCCGAGCACCAGCGCGGTGGCCGCGAGCTCGGGCTCGACCGGCGCCGAGGCGAAATGCCAATCACCTTCCGGCAAGGCTTTCGACAGCGCGCCGAGGGCGAGCGCGCCTTCGCCATCGCCGATACCGAACAACGCGCCGCCGAGCGCTCCGTTTTCGCCGGGCACGACCAGCGTCCTGCCTGGCTCGCCGGAAAAGCCGTTGGCTCTGGCCCAGGCGACGGCGGCTGGCGCAACACCCGTCGCCTCAAGGCGATCCCTGGCGACCAGATGGACCGGCAGTGAGCCCGGCAGTTTCTTCTCGACGAGTTCGACAGGCATTCGATGTTCTCCATGCGGCGACCTTCGAGTCGCCGTTCTTAACCATCCGTTAGGGTTAACAGAATATTTCTGCGGGAGGGAAGACGGCCACGCAATGGCCGCGCATGAATGGAGGCTTAGGTAGCCATGCCGACCAACCGCACGATCAACGCCAGGGGAAAACGGCTCATCACCACTGCCCTTGCGCTGGTGCTCGCAGCGGGCGTCGCCGGTTGCGGGACCGACAAGCTTTCCACCGGCTCGATCGGGCGCACCAGCGGCAAACCGCTGGAAACCATGTCGGCGGGAGAACTGCACACTGCGACGACGTCACTTGGCCAATCCTACGCCAAGAACCCCAACGACAAGCGGATAGCGACAAATTATGCCGCGGCACTGCAGATGGATGGTGACGCCGACCAGTCGCTCGCCGTGATGCGCAAGCTGGCGATCGCTCTGCCGAAGGATCGTGATGTGCTTGCCTCCTATGGCAAGGCGCTGGCGGCCAATGGCCAGTTCGAGGCGGCGCTCGACGCCGTGCGCCGCGCCCAGACGCCGGAATATCCCGACTGGAGGCTGGTGTCGGCCGAAGCGGCCATTCTCGACCAGACCGGCCAGAAGGACGATGCGCGCCAGCTTTACCGCAAGGCGCTCGAGCTCAAGCCGAACGAGCCTTCGGTGCTCTCCAATCTTGGCATGTCCTATGTGCTGGAAGGTGACCTGCGCACCGCCGAAACCTATATGCGCTCGGCTGCGCAGCAGCCGAATGCGGACAGCCGGGTCCGCCAGAACCTGGCGCTGGTCGTCGGCCTGCAAGGCCGTTTCGACGAAGCCGAGAAGATCGCCTCGCAGGAACTCTCGCCTGACCAGGCGCAGGCAAACGTCGCCTATCTCAGGCAGATGCTGGCCCAGCAGAATGCCTGGAGCCAGCTCAAGGACCAAGACAAGTCAAAACCGGCAACCAACTGAGACGACGATCCTTGTAGTGACCATCAATGAAGAAGCCGCGCTGCATGCAGCGCGGCTTCTTCACATGTCGTGCAGGGATTTGCCTTGCCGTTACTGGGCCGCTGCCGGTGCCGGATGATCTCCGAAGATACCGCGCTGGCTGACCTGAATGCCGGCAGGGCCCAGAATGATGGCGAAAAGCACCGGCAGGAAAAACAGGATCATCGGCACGGTGAGCTTTGGCGGCAAGGCGGCAGCCTTCTTTTCGGCCGCATTCATGCGCATGTCGCGGCTTTCGGCTGCAAGTACGCGCAGTGCATGCGCCACCGGCGTGCCGTAACGCTCGGCCTGGACGAGTGCCTGCGACACCGATTTGACCGAATCCAGGCCGGTGCGGCTTGCCAGGTTCTCGTAGGCCTGCTTGCGCTCCTGCAGATAGGAAAGCTCGGCGTTGGTGAGGATGAATTCTTCCGCCAGTGCCACCGATTGCGCGCCGATCTCGTCGGCGACCTTGCGGAGTGCTGCTTCCACCGACATGCCCGACTCGACGCAGATCAGCAGCAGATCGAGCGCATCCGGCCATGCCATCTGGATCGACTGCTTGCGCTTGGTGGCGCGGTTGTTGACGTAGACGACCGGTGCGTAGAAGCCGCCATACGCAACGAGGATGCAGACGAACAGCCTGATGACCAATGGCTTGTCGGGCAATCCTCCGAGGACGAAGATGTAGATTGTGGCCAGCGCGAAGCCGACGAAGGGAAGCACGAGACGGAAGAAAAGAAACCGCGTCAGCGGATTTTGCCCACGAAACCCGGCCACTTTGAGTTTCTGCAGCGTGCCCTCATCGGCGAGCGCGCGCCTAAGATCCAGCCGGTCGACGATGTTGCGCATGCCAACCGACTGTTCCTCGCGCAGGCCCTTGCGACGGCGATCCGCCTCGACGGCAAGCCGCGCGCGCTGCTTGGCACGGAGTTCGTCGCGTTCCAGGGCGACTGTTTTCATGCGCGACTTGAGCTGGTCTCCGCCAAACGCCGGCAGCAAGGTGAAGACGGTCGCAAACACCGCAATGGCGACCAGCAGCGCGATCAGGAAGGTCGGATCCGTCAGGGTTTTGATGACTTGCTCGGTCATGCTGCGATCCTAGACTTCGAAGTTCATCATTTTGCGCATCACAAAGATGCCGATCGACATCCAGACTGCCGCGCACCCAAGGATCAGGTGTCCAACGCTGGTGACGAACAGCGGCATCAGGTAGGCCGGGCTCGACAGGTAGACAAGAAAAGCGACGATGAAGGGCAGCGCACCGATGATGGCGGCGGACGCCTTCGCTTCCATCGACAGCGCCGCGACCTTGGCTTTCATCTTCTTGCGATCGCGGAGCACGCGCGAAAGATTGCCCAGCGCCTCGGAGAGATTACCGCCGGCCTGCGACTGGATCTGGATGACGATACCGAAGAAACTTGCCTCCGTGCAAGGCATGGTTTCGGGCATGCGCAAGGTCGCATCGGGGATCGACAGGCCCATCTGCTGCGAATCGACGATACGACGAAACTCAGTCTTCACCGGTTCGGGCGATTCGTTGGCGATCAGGCGCACGGCGTCGTTCAGCGGCAGGCCGGATTTTACGGCGCGCACGATGATGTCGAGCGCGTTTGGAAATTCGTTGAGGAATGCCTTGACGCGGCGGGCGCGACGAAACGAGACGAACCAGCGCGGCAGGCCGAGCGCGCCGGCCAGCAGCACGCCCGGCAAGACGATCAACGGCGCTCCGGCCACGAAGGCAGCCATCGTCAAAGCGAGGCCGCATATGGCGGAGTATATATAGAAGCGCTCGACTGTGGTCTTCAGGCCGGCCTGACGGAGTTGGGCTTTCAGCGGCGGTTTCTTGACAACGCTGTCCTTGGTTTTCTGCTTTGCGTCGAGATCGTTGAGCGAATCCTGAACCGATTTGCGCCGCTTGACGGCTTCCGCTGCGCGGTCGCGCGAGGCCTTGACGACGGAACGATCCGTCTCGGCGGTCTTGATCGTTTCGAGCCGCTTGCCGACCTGTTTCTCGTTGCTGATCCGAGTGAACAGGAATGCATAGGCGACCGCGCCGGCGCTGAAGCCGGCGAGCACGACAAACGCCAGTACTGTGCCGTCAATTCCAAACATTGGCCCGAACCCTTACGCCCCAGGATGCGTCAGTCAGCGCGTTTCTCCATCGCCTCGAGCGCAATGGCGAGGCGCTGTTCCTCGCCATAATAGCGGGCCCGCTCCCAGAAATGCGGACGACCGATGCCGGTCGATACATGCTCTCCCAGCAGCCTGCCATTGGCGTCCTCGCCCTTGATGTTGTAGAGGACGATATCCTGCGTGATGATGACGTCGCCCTCCATCCCGATCACCTCGGTGATGTGGGTGATGCGACGCGATCCGTCGCGCAAGCGTGCCGCCTGGATGATCACGTCGACGGAGCCGACGACGATTTCTCGCACCGTCCTCTGCGGCAGCGAATAACCGCCCATGGCGATCATGGATTCGATACGGTTCAGGCATTCGCGCGGGCTGTTCGAGTGGATCGTTCCCATCGAACCGTCATGGCCGGTGTTCATCGCCTGCAGAAGGTCGAACACTTCGGGTCCGCGCACTTCGCCGACGATGATGCGCTCAGGGCGCATACGCAGGCAGTTCTTGACCAGATCACGCATCGTCACCTCACCCTCGCCCTCCAGATTCGGCGGGCGGGTTTCAAGGCGCACCACGTGCGGTTGCTGCAATTGCAGCTCGGCCGAGTCCTCGCAGGTGATGACGCGCTCGTCGCGGTCGATATAGTTGGTCAGGCAGTTGAGCAGCGTCGTCTTGCCCGAGCCGGTACCGCCCGAGATGACGATGTTGCAGCGAACACGGCTGATGATCTTGAGAACTTCGGCGCCCTGGGGTGAAATGGCGCCGAACTTGACCAACTGATCGAGCGTCAGCTTGTCCTTCTTGAATTTGCGGATGGTGAGCGTGGCGCCGTCGATGGAGAGCGGCGGCGCGATGACGTTGACGCGGGAGCCGTCGGGAAGACGCGCGTCGCAGATCGGACTGGATTCGTCGACACGGCGGCCAACCTGGCTGACGATGCGCTGGCAGATGTTGAGGAGCTGCTGGTTGTCACGGAAGCGGATGCCGGTCTGCTCGACCTTGCCGTTGACTTCGATGTAGACGTTCTTGGAGCCGTTGACCATGATGTCGGCGATGTCGTCGCGCGCGAGCAGCGGCTCGAGCGGCCCATAGCCAAGCACATCGTTGCAGATGTCCTCGAGCAGTTCTTCCTGCTCGGCGATCGTCATCGCGAAATTCTTGATCGCGATGATGTCGTTGACGATGTCGCGGATTTCCTCGCGCGCGCTTTCCGGATCAAGCTTGGCGAGCTGCGACAGATCGATCGTGTCGATGAGCGCAGAGAAAACCTGGCTCTTGGTGTCGTAGTAGGTTTCGCTCTTTTCGCGCTGTGCCCGCTTCGGCTCAGGCGCCAATGGCGGTGCCTCGACCGCACGACGCGCCGGCGGCACGACAGGTGCGCTTGGCGCAGCCGCAGGCCGGGCCAGAACTGCCGTCTCCGCAGAACTTGCCGCCGGGGGCGCAACAGGCGCCGCTGCTGGCTGGCGAAATTCCGGCGTGAACCGGTTGCCGTCGTCGCTGCCTCTTTTACCAAACATGATCGACTACCGATTCCACTGCTGAAGCGTCACTTCTTGTTGCGCGAGAACTTGCCGAGCAGGTTGCCAAGCCCGGCCTTCTTCTTGGCCTTGATTTCACTGCGCCCGGTCAGCACATGCGCCATTTCGTTGATCATTGCGACAACCGGGTTCTTGGCATCCATCTCGCCAAGCATGCGTCCGTTGTTGGCGGCATTGCCGAACAGCAAAGGATCGAAACCAATGACCGACATTGGCGACAGGCCGAGCGGCTCGGCGAAATCGGACGGCGAAATCTCCGGACGCTTCGGGATGCCGGCCTGGTTGATGATCAGCTTCGGCGGCGGGTCGTTGGGACGAAGCCGTTTGAACATGTCGACGAGGTTCTTGGTGTTGCGCAGATTGGCCAGTTCCGGTGTCGCAGTGATGACGATCTCGTCGGCCTTGATCAGGGTGTTCTTGGTCCAGCCCGTCCAGACATGAGGAACATCGAGCACCAAAAGCGGCACGCTGCGCTGGGCAGTGTCGATGAGCTGAGCGAAGGCCTCCGGATCGAAGTCATAGACCCGTTCGAGCGTCGAAGGTGCTGCCAGCAACGACAGATGCTCGGCGCACTGGGTCAGCAGCCGGTCAAGATAGACTTCATCGATGCGCTCCGGCGAAAACACCGCCTCGGCGATGCCTTGCGCCGGATCCTGGTCGAAATTGATGTTGGCCGTGCCGAAAGCGAGATCGAGATCGGCGACGACCACCTCGGATTTGAACAGGGAGGACATCGCCCAAGCCACATTGTGGGCAATCGTCGAGGAGCCGACGCCACCCTTGGCGCCGACAAAGGCGATCGAGCGGCCTAGCGGCTCGGCTTCCGGATCGATGAAAATCGAAGATACCACGCTGACGATGTCAGCCATCGATACCGGTGCGATCACATATTCGGAAATGCCGTTGCGGATGAGTTCGCGGTAGAGGCCGACATCATTGTAATGACCGATCACCACCACCTTCGAAGTCGGATCACAATATTCCGAGAGCTGGGCGAGTTGCTCCAGCAATTGCTTGGGCTCGCTGCGCGATTCCAGCAGGATCAGGTTAGGCGTTGGCGCCGATTGGTAGAATTCGATGGCGGTGGGGACGCCGCCCATATGGACCTTGAGATGCGCCTTCGCCATGCGGCGGTCCTCGCCGGCGCGCTCGACCGGATTGGCAACGCCCTCGGTCTCGCAGAATGCCTGGATCGAGATGCGCGGGATCGGACGCAATGCCTGCATCGCGGCGATGTCCTGCTGCGAGGTATCGCTGCCATCCACCGGGGCGTCGTAGGCAAGGTTGGTCATCGTCATACTCTTTCCCGTAGCCTGTTCTATCCGAGACTGGCGGCTCAGTACGTCACTTCCGAATTGCCGAGGAACTCTTCCGAAATGCCTCTTGCACGATAGGTGTCGATCACCGCGCCGCGATTTTCAGCATCGATGGTAGAGGGCTTGCGGGGGCCGAGCAGATCGGCCGGGTTAGCCATCTGGGCAGCAAGATTGTTCTGATAGGAGCAGCCGAAGTCGGCATAGTGCTTGTTTTCCGACGTGTTGACGAGGTCGTCGGGCCAGCGTCCGCATTTGTCGGTCTGAGCTCTCACCGAGATATAGGAGACGCGAACCGGGGCGGATGTCTCGCTCGAACCGGCCTGATAGGAGACCACGACGATGCGGTTGCGCTTGATGCCGCTGGCGACTGCGAGCCTGGCGAAATCACGGCCGGCCGCCGTCGCGGCGACCTCGTTGGCCGATCCGCTCGGGATCTGGATCGTCAGCGTCGGGGCGGCACTCTTGTCATATCCGTCGAGGAAGCCAAGAAGCGTATCGCGCTGGGAGCCGGTCATGCCGCGGTCACCAGCGCCAACCGGCAGATCGATCTTCTGATTCTTCTCTGCGATCACAATCGGATGGTTGGTGCGATAGTCATCCGGAATGGCGCCGACCGTGATGCTGTCGCGCTGCGCGCAGCCAGCGAGCAACGCCGCAACCACGACCACCAGGGCCGGAACGGCTCGCCGGCAGACCTGCGAACGTCCAAGGCGCATCGTCGTGGCGATGGTGCTTGCCTGCAATACTGACTGAGACATATCCACTTCCCCGCTTACTTGTAGATGAAGCCGACAACGCCGTGGTAACGGCCATTGGGCTTGTCGGTCTGCATGGTGCCGTAGACGCGATTGACGCGGCCAAGGAACATCGCGGCACCATCGCTGGCGGCGTTGAAATTGTCGTCCGGCTTGGCGAGGTCGTTGCGTGCCACGGGCTTCACCAGATAGGGCGTGATGATGATGACGAGTTCGGTCTCGTTGCGCACGAAGTCCCTGCTGCGGAAGAGCGCGCCGAGCACAGGGATTTTTGTCAGTCCAGGCAAGCCGTTGACGGCTTGCCTGACGTCGTCGCGAACCAGACCGGCGATCATCATGGATCCGCCTGAAGGCAGTTCCACCGTTGTGTCGGCAAGACGCTTGCGCAGCGAAAGGGCATTCATGCCGGCACTCGTCACGCCTTCGGACAACGACACGGATCCCTCGGTTGTTGGCTCGGAAACCGAGGTTCGGACTTTCAGGCTTATGCGGCCGGGAGACAACACCACCGGCTGGAATTCCAGGCCGATGCCGTACTCGATCTTGTCGACGGTGTAGGTTTTCAGGCCAGTCTGGTTGTCCGTGGATACGTTCTGGGAGACGCCGCTCACCATGTTGTATTCGCCGCCGACCTTGAAGGTCGCCTTTTCGCCGGATACGGCGGTCAAGGTCGGCTCCGCCAAGGTCTTCATGACCCCGGACTGCTCCATGGCGTTGATATAGGACTGCAGGCCCGAGGCGCCGATCGTGAAGCCCGAATTCGACAGCTGCTTGCCGAGGCCGGTGAAATTGTCGCTGATCGCACCGTAGCTGATGCCGTTGCTGCCGCCGCTGCCGACCATGTTGACGCCGAGCTGCTTCATCACCGAGCGGCTGACTTCGGCGACCGTCACCTTCAGCGTGACCTGATCGTCGCCGATGATCTGAAGCAGGTTGACGATCTTGCTGGTGCGGCGCTCCTGGTCCGGGTTGTTGATGTCGACACCGCTCTGGGACGAACCGCCGGCCGCGGTCTGCGAATATTGTCCCGTCGTCGCTTCACCACCCGAAACGAAGATCGTCGCCAGGTCGACCGCGCGTTTCGCGTCCAGCGGCGTGTCGACCGTCCCTGTCAGGACGACGTTGTCATTCAGCAGTTCTACCTTGATAGCCGACGTGGGGAGGAAGCGCCTGATATAATCCTCAAGGCCGGCAACGTCGCGTTCGACGGCAAGGTCCAGACTGACGATCTGCTCGCCATTCGGGCCGAAGACAAAAATGTTCGTCTCGCCGACCGCCTTGCCGAACAGGTAGATGCGCCTTGCGGTGCGGGTGACCGCATCGGCCACCGCCGGGTTGGCGACGAGAATATCGTAGGCATCGCTCGGCAGGTCGATGACCACCGACTTGTTGAGGCCGAGCTTGACGCGCTGGGTGGCCGTCGATGCCGTGACCTGCGCGTTCTTTGCCTCGACAACGCCTTGCAAATTCGTTCCGACGAGCAGCAGGCCGAATGCCGCGGCTACAATTGCCGGCAGTTTACCATTTAGCCTCATTTCCTTGCCCCTACTTCGGAAACTTCGCCCGACTTGATCAGCCTCACCGTTCCCCTGCGGCCATTGCCGGAAACGAGATAGTCGGCCTCACCCAGATTCTTTTCCTGCGTGTCTGCGACCGCCCGCAGCGCCAAGGTCAGGCGATCCGCCATCTGTTGGGCGACGGTGATGATCTCTGCCTGCTTGGGCGTCAGTTCCAGCGTGGCGGTCTGGCCCACCCTGGTCTTCTTGCCTTCCTCGTCCTCCTGAATGGTCTGGTCGATGGCCAGGACGCGAATGTTCTTGAGGATGGTCTCGGTGTTGAAGCCGGCGGCACCGCTGGCGGCATCGGCCCTGCGGGTCATGATGACATCTACGAAATCGTTCGGAAGAATGAAGCCGCCGGCCGACGTGTCGGCCGAGATGGCCGTGGCCACAGCCCGCATGCCGGAAGGCAGGATCGACGACATGAAGCTCTGCCCCTCGCCGATCAACTTGGAACGCCGCAGAGGCTCTCCGGCATACATCGCCACACGGGCAACGGAGCCCTTCAGCTTGTCCAGTGCCTCAGGCTCAGCGGTGCGGGTGATGAAATTCGCGTTGACGCCGTCGGCGGGCCAGGATTGCCAGGCGATGTTGTTCTCGATCGGGCTGCCCATCGGAACGTCGCCCGAAAGCACAAGCACATCCTGCAGAGATACCGCCGGGGCCTGGGGGCCGGAATCGACGACGACCTGGGGCGGCGGTGCCACCATATTTTTCGCGACATACCCAGCGCCGCCCGCCGCGGCCACCGCCACGCTCAGAATTATCAATCGCGATGCTGGCATCTGTCCGAACCCTTGCCCTGGCAAACCACGTAGCCAAGCCGGACTTTGCAGCGGCAATCGTCAAAACAAGGTTAATGTAATGCTTACGATCGTGATTAATTTAAGGTTTACATAAATTGGACGGAACGTGGCCTGACCGGCAGAAATGACCGGGCCGGCCTTGTTGAAAGCCTGTTGCGGCAACGCTGATCAATAAAAAAATAGATCGTGTTCAGGCCGACAGCCTGGCCAGCGCCCACACCATCAAAGGCGAATCCGGATAGGTCAGCAACCCGCCAAGGCCAAGGGCTACTCCGTAAGGAACACCTTTTGCCTCGTCGGCGAAATGGCGCAGAAACGGGTTTTGGCCGGTAACGGCCGCAAGCGGTGACTTCCGGTAGAGGATGATCGCGAGTGTCAGCAGGCCACCGATGATTGTCGAGGCGACAAGATACTCGACGAGATTCACGTTGAGGCCCATCCACATCGCGGTGGCAGCCAGAAGCTTGGCGTCGCCGCCGCCCATGCCGCCCATTGCAAACAGGCCGAACGTCACGGCAAGGACCAGGGCGCCGGCGGCGAAATGTCCGCCATAGGCCGCCCATTCCATACCCGTCAGCGGCGCAACCAGCGCGAAGACAACGACGAGCAGCATCGGCACGCGATTGGCGATCGTCATCGACAGCATGTCGGAGATCGCGGCAAACAGCATGCAGAACGGAAAAACGACGAAGATCAGGGCTTCAAGCATCGGCGCTATGCCTATTGTCCGATTTCACGGGGCTCAATCTAGGCATGTTCGATTAACGATTGATGAGGCCCGGAACGAAAAGATGACTGATACTGAACTGGCAGCGGCAAGGAAAAGGGCCGCCACGTGGCGGCCCTTTCCAGAACGCAATCCAAGTGCTCGGCGATAAGGCCGATCAGCTGCCGCTCGGCGCGCTGTTCAAGGTGGTTCCGATAGTGGTGAACTTAGCGTTGAGTGCATTGCCGAGCGCGCCGGCGCCGGTGATGATGGCGAGCGCGATGAGAGCGGCGATCAGACCATATTCGATAGCGGTCGCGCCGGATTCGTCCTTCACAAAACGTGCGATGAGATTAGACATTTGAGAGCTCCTACTCCACGTGTTACAGCACTTCCGTCAACTTCTGTGATGGTTGATCGGATGCTGCCAATCTAGGGAGAAGCTCTTTCGATCGGCTTAATAAACAGCCTTACCGATTCCTTTCCCGGTTCGAACATATTGCGTGGTTAACTCCAGGCTAAATGCCGACCGACCTTCCGTTTACGGGTTTGGTGGCGCTTGCGACCCCGAGCCGGACCGCACCTCACAGTAGCCTTGTCGCCATTGCACCATCGGTAACGACGCGCGCTTAACCGTTGGTTCACCAATCTCGTTCATGTTCCGTTGATCAGTCCGCTTGCGTGGAGCGCCTCAATGGCCCAGCCGAGATCGTCAATCCTGATTGCCGCGCTTCTTGCCGCCACGACCTTCATCGCGCCCGCAATGGCCGGCGCTGGCATCGAGGTCACGATGAACCAGGCCAAGATCGTCAAACTGTCGCGCCCTGCCGACACGATCGTGGTTGGCAACCCGGCAATCGCCGACGCTTCCGTGCAGGACGCTTCGACGATCGTGCTGACCGGCAAAGGCTTCGGCGTCACCAATCTGGTCGTGCTCGACACGGATGGCAGCCCGATCGTCGACGAGCAGGTTACCGTCGTGCGGCAGGCCGCCTCATCCGTGCGTATCTATCGGCGTGCCGAAATACAGACGATGTCCTGCACGCCCTATTGCGAAAGCTCCTACAAGAGCGATGCGGAGAAGGCCTCCGAAACGGAGATGAGCGTCAGCCGGTAGGATGGCGTAGTCGAATGCCGTTCAGGTTATCGGCTGGTTAAGAAGCTGGCGCTGACTTTAACGATCATCCAAACCGGACCTAAATCGGTTTGCGCTAATGCTCCTTCCGAGACCGCATAGAGATCGGCAGGATCAGACATGAGCAAGGAATTCGGCTGCACAGGCGACCACAAAGCGAAACGCCCAAGGTTTTTCGCCCGTTTCCTACGTGACCGGCGCGGCGCCACGGCAATCGAATTCGCAATCCTTTCAGTTCCGTTCGCCCTGCTTGTCTTTGCCATTCTGGAAAGCTGCATCGCGTTTGCCGGCCAGGAAGTGATGGCCAACATAACCGACGATGTCGCGCGCAAGCTGCGCACCGGCCAGTTGAGGGCTACCGACGTCGCCGGGACCAATTTGCGGGACATGATCTGCACAAAACTGGAGATCATCGTTTCCCAGGATTGTCCCAATCAGCTGCTGGTGGATCTCCGCCAATATACAACATTCGCCGACGCGGCCACGGCGGGCTTCATGATCCAGAACGGTGATGTCGTACTGACGAAAGGCGCCGCAACCCAATCGTTTGCAGTAACGGCGGGGGCGGCGGAGTCGAGGAACATGCTTCGCGTCTTCTACAAGTGGCCTATTATGACAGACCTGTTGGCGCAGTCGATGGGCGGCAACAAGACTCTGCATTTCGCATCGGTGACCTGGCAGAACGAGCCGTTCGACAACTGAGTTCGAGGCGGATGCACAGGCAGTAAAAGAAAAAGGGCAATGGGTATGATGCGTGCGGGGGCACATCTTAGGACTGCAGGAGTTTGGCGGAAAGCAAATCGATTCTGGTCCGATCGCCGCGGCATCGCGGCGGTCGAATTCGCTTTGATCATGCCAATTTTGCTGATCATGTATTTCCTGACAATGGAGGCGTCACAGGCCATCGAGACCAGCAAGAAGGTCAGTCGTATCGGCAGCATGGTGGCCGATCTCGTCACCCAGCAGACAAGCGTCGTCAAGGCGGATGTCGACGCCATCATGCAGATCGGCAGCGTGACCCTTCAGCCCTACAACCGCTCGACCCCGACCATCACCATCACGGCAATACAGGTCTCGGCCGATGCGACGAAGGCACTGGTGGTATGGTCACGCAAGTTGGTCGCCGGCGTCGCCAGCGCCGGCGCCGCGGCGACCACGGAAACCACGGTTCCAGCAACGCTCAAGGTCGCCAGCACCTTCCTCATCCGCGTCGAAAGCAATCTCGGCTACACGCCGGTCATCGCCTGGACGGCCAGCAACCAGCAGAAACTTGGATTGACCTCGGCTTTCAGCAATATAACGATGGGCGAAACCTACTATCTGCGCCCCCGCAGAAGCGTGACTATCCCTTGCGGCGACTGTTGAACAGAGACAGCCGGGCGATTCGCAGGACCGCTTCAGCTCTCTGTTGCCACGCAACTGCAGACTGAGAATAATCACGCACTTCTTCTGTTTCCTGGAATTGCGCTACTGCTGCGGAGCACTATTGCTGTGGGGCACTGTCCGAGACGAAGCGCACGATAGAAGCGGCCATCTCGTAATCCTTTGGCGCGACGGTAGCGAAGCCTCCCGAATGCTTTGATTCCAGGAGGTCGTAGATATCAGGCGTCATCGACTTGAGGTTGGTGAGGAACACGGTGAGCCGGCGCTTGGCTTCAGGGTCGAGATCGCTGCGGACGGCATGGGGGCCATATCTGAGCAAGCCAGACGTCCATACCACCCGAAGCGCCGTCACTGAGAGCCCTGCCGCTTCGAGCCTTGCCTGCGTGCCCGATGTTTCCGGCTGGCCGTCGGCGGCGGCCGTCACCCAACCGAACAGGCCATCGGCCTTGCCATCGACCAGCATCGTTTCGGCCGCCGCAGCCGAGTCGGCATGGACAAGAAACGGCGCATCTTCCGCAACCTTGCGGCCTTCCGCCGCCAACGCCGCCAATGGCAAGAGAGAACCGCCAACGCTGCCCGAAGGCGCCATGGCGATGCGATGGCTCTGCATCGCCGCCAGATCGGGCAGCTTGCCGTCCCGCGTCAGCAGAACAGAGCGGATGCCGATCGCGCCGTCGGAATCGACCGGAGCCACAAGCGGCTCGATACATAAGCAGCGCTGCGAGGCCGTCGCATAGGCGGTTGCCGAATAGATCGCGTATTCGATGCGGGCATTGGCCTGCGCCTCGATCAGCGCGGCATAATCACGGGCAACGACAAACTCGACCTTCATGCCCAAGGCCTTTGTATAGGCGTCGGTCAACACAGCCAGCCCCGGAACGGTGTTGCCGGCGCCTGGCTCTGCAACGATGCCGATGCGAAACGTGCCGATATCATCGCGCCAATCGGCATGTGCCGGACCGGACCAGAGCGCACCCTGCATCAACATGAGGGCAGCAGACGCCTTCAGCGCAATGCTCATGACAAAACCGCCGTCTGTTTTCCCAGACCCATGCCCGTCGCATCGTTGCGACATGCATTCCTTGTTTGTGCATGTCGTTGTTTGTGCATGTCGTTGCCCAAAACCGCCGTGCACCTTGGGCGACATCACTGGACTATCGCGCCAAGCCGTTGCCGTTTGGTTTCCGAATTGCCAATGAAGTCGCGGAACCCTATGTCTGGTCGTTCAAACTGGCAACAACTCGATGGCGCGCGCTTTCCTCTTCGTTCTGGACTCCTTCGGCATCGGCGGCGCGGCCGACGCCGACCGCTACGGTGACGACGGCGCCAACACATTCGCGCACATAGCAGAAGCTTGTGCCGAAGGACGCTCGGATCGCGAAGGGCTTCGCAGTGGACCGCTGTTTGTCCCCCACATGGCCTCGCTCGGGCTTGGCAAGGCTGCCGAAACCGCGACGGGACTGGGCTTTTCCAGCAGTGGGACGGATCTGCTCGCGGCTGCCTTCCACGGCGCCGCGCAGGAGGTTTCAAGCGGCAAGGACACCCCATCGGGCCATTGGGAAATCGCCGGCCTGCCGGTGCGCTTCGACTGGGGCTATTTCCCGGATACGGTTCCCGCCTTTCCGGCGGAACTGACCGAGGCGATCATCCGCGAGGGCAAGGTGCCGGGCATTCTCGGCAATTGTCATGCGCCGGGCACCGAGATCATCGAGCGCTTCGGCGAGGAGCACATCCGCACCGGCAAGCCGATCTGCTACACGTCTGTCGACTCGGTCCTGCAGATCGCCGCGCATGAAGTCCATTTCGGCCTCGAGCGGCTTTATGAATTCTGCAAGGTGGTGCGCAGGCTGGTTGACCCGCTGAGGATCGGACGGGTGATCGCGCGGCCTTTCGTCGGCGAAACCAGCGCCACTTTCGAGCGCACATACAACCGTCATGACTACGCCGTGCCTCCGCCGGAGCCAACCCTGCTCGATCGGCTGACAGCGCGTGGCAGCCGTGTCATCGCCATCGGCAAGATCGGCGACATCTTCGCCCATCGCGGAATTTCGCAAGTGCGCAAGGGGGCGGGCAACATGGCCATGTTCGACGAGGCGCTGGGCGCGATGGACGATGCCGGCGACGGCGATCTCGTCTTCGCCAATTTCGTCGACTTCGACACCGAATTCGGTCATCGCCGCGATGTTGCAGGTTATGCTGCCGCGCTTGAGGCCTTCGACCGGCGGCTGCCGGAGGCATTTGCAAGGCTGCGGCAGGGCGATCTTCTCATCCTGACGGCCGATCACGGCAACGATCCGACCTGGCAAGGGACCGATCATACGCGCGAGCGCATTCCGGTGATCGGCACAGGTCCGGGTTTCAAGGGCGGCGACATCGGGCTGAGAACAACCTTCGCCGATATCGGCGAAACCGTGGCCGAGCATCTTGGGCTGGCGCACGGCCTTTACGGGACTTCTTTCTATACGGCGATTGGCGGTCATGCCTGAATTGCCGGAGGTCGAAACCGTCCGGCGCGGGCTGCAGCCGGTCCTGGAAGGCGCAACCATCACCCGTGTCGAGGCACGCCGCCCGGATCTGCGCTTTCCATTTCCCGAGAAATTCTCACAGCGGCTGACCGGCAAGACGGTCACGGCACTCGGCCGCCGGGCCAAGTATCTGACGATGGACCTGAAAGGCGGTCCCGTGCTGATCTGCCATCTCGGCATGTCGGGCTCATTCCGCATCGAGACGGCGGACAGCAACGACATGCCCGGCATCTTCCACCACGACCGCTCGAAGAGCTCCAATCATGATCATGTCGTCTTCCATGTCGTATCTCCGGCAGGCGCCCGATCACGCGTGATCTTCAATGATCCGCGCCGCTTCGGCTTCATGTTGTTTGCCGAAGGGCCGGACGTCCATCCGATGCTCGCCGGACTCGGCGTTGAGCCAACGGGCAATACATTGGACGGCGCACTGCTTGCCTCATTGATGAAAGGGCGGCGATCACCGCTGAAGGCAGCGCTTCTCGACCAGAGGCTGATCGCCGGGCTTGGCAACATCTATGTGTCGGAGGCGCTATGGCGCGCCAGCCTGTCGCCGCTGCGTGAGGCGGGCACGATCGCCAAACCCGGAAAGAAAGCCCAGGCCCAAAGCGAACACCTGGCCCAAGCCATCCGCTCGGTGATATCAGATGCGATTGCCGCCGGCGGGTCCTCACTGCGGGATTATATGCAGACCGATGGGTCACTGGGCTATTTCCAGCACTCCTTCGCCGTGTACGACCGCGAAGGCGAAGCCTGCTCGAAGCCCGGCTGCAGCGGCCACATCGAACGGATCGTGCAGAGCGGCCGATCGACCTTCTATTGCCGGACATGTCAACGGTGAGTTAGACGAGCGCGAGCGAGGAGAAGCAGCCATGGCCTATGAGACGATCATCACCGAGACGCACGGCAAGGTCGGACTGATCACGCTGAACAGGCCGCAGGCGCTCAACGCGCTGAACTCCCAGATACTGACCGAACTGATCGCAGCCGTGAACGCTTTTGGCGCCGATGCCGGCATCGGCGCCATGGTCATCACCGGTTCCGAAAAGGCTTTCGCCGCCGGCGCCGACATCAAGGAGATGCAGTCCATCTCCTATGCGGACGCCTACGCCCAAGACTTCTTCGTCGGCTGGGAGGAGCTTACGCGGGCGCGAAAGCCAATTATCGCGGCGGTGGCGGGCTATGCACTCGGCGGCGGCTGCGAGCTAGCGATGATGTGCGATTTCATCATAGCCGCCGACACGGCCAAATTCGGCCAGCCCGAGATCACTCTTGGTGTCATTCCAGGCATGGGCGGGTCGCAACGGCTGACCCGCTTCGTCGGCAAGTCGAAGGCGATGGACATGTGCCTGACCGGGCGGATGATGGATGCCGCCGAAGCCGAGCGTTCGGGCCTGGTGTCGCGGGTCGTGCCTGCCAGTGACCTAGTCGAGGAGGCTCTGAAGGCGGCAGCCAAGATCGCCGCTTTCTCGCTGCCATCGGTGATGATGGCAAAGGAGGCAGTCAACCGCGCCTTCGAGACGACGCTTGCCGAGGGATTGCGGTTCGAGCGCCGGCTGTTTCACTCGCTGTTTGCACTGGACGATCAGAAGGAAGGCATGGCGGCCTTTGCCGAGAAGCGGAAGCCGAATTTCACCAACCGCTGACGCCAATCCTTTAGCTGCGAAGAAGATGGCTGTTGGCCGCCAAAAAGAAGGCCAGGCAGCGTTGACGCGCCGGAAAAGCTGAACTATAAGCCCCACCAACCGAGGCGGCCCCGTGGCTGCCCGTTTGTTTTTTGCGCCCTGCGGCATCCCGCATGCGGCCGACCAGATCAGAAGAGAGGCATCATGGCCAATACATCCTCGGCCAAAAAGGCAACGCGCAAGATCGTCCGCCGCGCAGCGATCAACAAGAACCGCCGCTCGCGCGTCCGCACCTATATCCGCCAGGTCGAAGAGGCACTTGCCTCCGGTGACAAGGCTGCCGCACAGGCTGCCTTCAAGATCGCGGAGCCGGAATTGATGCGCGCCGCAACCAAGGGCGTGATCCACAAGAACACAGCGTCCCGCAAGGTGTCGCGACTGGCCCAGCGGGTCAAAGTTCTCTCGGCCTAATATAACTTCCCTAGACTGACGTTCTTTCGAACCCGGCCGTTTGTGCCGGGTTTTTTCGTTTGCCGGCAAGCACTTAAAAAGAATGTCCGGAAACGGCGTCTTGTGCGGATTTCACGATTGGGAATACTTTGCCGGCATATGCATGCCTGCTGTTGGCCGGCATGCTTGAAAAGGGCTGGCTTAAAGATTCTTAGCTATCAGAAATAGCCTATATTTTTCAGACACTTACAGATGGTGATCCACAGCTTGTCCACACCGGGCCAACCCGATGGGGGACAAGTAGCTGTCAAGCGAAATATTTCAGAATATTTCTCTAAGCGCCCGGTTTTTCATATTCGCCGGAAAAGGGTTTGAATCACAATGGCTTTGTTAAAATGTGCCGTTGCGGCACGCCACTCGAACCCGCCTCCAGTAACCAGATTCCTTAAAAATCCGTTAGACGTGGCCTTGCCCTATCCACAGCGATTTCGGTAATGTCGATCTATCGAAAGGGACGGGCTCTGGGCCTTACACCCAGCCTGAATCGGCCAGCTTAAATTGGCGGGATTTGCAACGCGGATCAAGTCCGCGGACCGATTTGGTTTGTCTTTTTTCGACACGGTAGGGGACTGGCGTAACTAGACATGGCAGGTAGATGGCGCGCCGGCGCTCTTTTCGCCGGACGGTGTTGTATTGCCCTGACATACCCAACGCGGACTGGCTTCCATGGGCCGGCACCGGTTCCCCTCGATAATGGGCGACGTTCATCTGCCGGCGGCGGCAGCGGACATCGTAGCAAAGACGCAGTCGCCGGAACCGGATGCAGGAGGCGCATCCCCGGTGGAAAAACAGGTACGGAAGGACAAGGAAAAGATCATGCAGAGCGGCATCGAAAGGGAACTTACGGGCGACCTCCCATTTCCTGGAACTTTGATCGGAGCAAACGACATGGCGGTCTCCAGCGACGCGGAACAGAAATTCGACCGGGTCAAGACCCAGTTGAAGGCGCGCCTGGGAACCGAAGTCTATTCGAGCTGGTTTGGCCGCATGAAGGTCGCGGAGGCTTCCAAGGGCATTGTCCGCATCTCGGTGCCCACCGCCTTCCTGCGCTCATGGATCAACGGCCACTATCTCGACCTCATCTCCGAGTTGTGGAAGCAGGAGGATCCCGATCTCCTCAAGATCGACATCGTCGTGCGCACGGCAACCCGCCAGGGACGCAGCCCGGCCGAGCCGGAGGTGGTGCCGGCACGCAAGATGACTCGGCAGACGCAGACGGTGCTTGCCGCCGGCACCGTCAGCCCCGGCCGGACAGAGCGTGCACCGGCTCCGCGTCCAGGCACACCGGTCGAGAGCGAATTCCGCCACAATGTGCTGGGGTCACCGCTTGATCCGCGCTACACGTTCGGCTCCTTCATCGAGGGACCGTCGAACCGGGTGGCCTTCGCCGCAGCCAAGGCAGTGGCGGAATCGCAATCGAGCGCGGTGCGCTTCAACCCGCTTTTCCTTCATGCAACCGTCGGGCTCGGCAAGACACATTTGTTGCAGGCCATCGCCGCGGAATCGCTGAAGCAGAACCCCAAGTCGCGCGTCGTCTATCTCACGGCCGAGTATTTCATGTGGCGCTTTGCCACCGCGATCCGTGACAACAACGCGCTGACGCTCAAGGAACAGCTGCGCGACATCGACCTGCTCATCATCGACGACATGCAGTTCCTGCAGGGCAAGTCGATCCAGCATGAATTCTGCCACCTGATCAACATGTTGCTCGACAGCGCCAAGCAAGTTGTCGTCGCCGCCGACCGGCCGCCGTCGGAACTGGAATCGCTCGAACCGCGGGTCCGTTCGCGCCTCAATGGTGGTGTCGCGCTCGAAATGTCGGCGCCTGATTTCGCCATGCGCCTTGGCATGCTCAAATTGCGCCTTGCCACCGCCAGGGTCGATGACGCGTCGCTGAACATTTCGGAAGAGATCCTCAATCACGTCGCACGCACCGTGACCGGCAGCGGACGCGAACTGGAAGGCGCCTTCAACCAGCTGCTGTTCCGTCAATCCTTCGAGCCGCAGATCACCATCGACCGGATCGACGAGATCCTCGGCCACATCTATCGTACCGGCGAGCCGAAGCGGGTCCGTATCGAGGACATCCAGCGCATCGTCGCGCGCCACTACAATGTGTCGAAGACCGAATTGCTGTCCAACCGACGCACGCGCACCATCGTCAAGCCGCGGCAGGTCGCCATGTACCTGTCGAAGGTGATGACACCGCGCTCGCTGCCCGAGATCGGACGGCGTTTCGGCGGCCGCGATCACACCACGGTGCTGCATGCCGTGCGCAAGATCGAGGACCTATCCGGCAACGACAACACGCTGGCGCAGGAACTCGAGCTCTTGAGGCGGTTGATCAACGACCAGGCCTGACCGGACTGGGGCGAACCGGAACAACGCCGGAATTCAATGGCTTGCCAGTGCGGCCCGGGGCCTGGGATAGGCTCGTGGCGCCGCCTGGAAGCGGCCCGGATTTCGGTTTTATGACACCGGCTCGCGGACTTCGTGCCCTTTATCCCCAGAAAGCCCGCGTAGCCTGCCCGAACCGGTGGCGCGGGCTTGCGTTTGCTGGTTTTTTCCTGTCAGTTTACGCAGATTCTGAGCCTGTTCAGACCTTTCGCGGGGCGCCGCCCACTGGTGACCCGTCATTCATTCAAGCGAGCCTGTTTCGTCATGCGTGTTATCCTGGAACGGTCAAATCTCCTGAAGTCGCTCAACCACGTCCACCGTGTGGTCGAGCGGCGCAACACCATACCGATCCTGTCCAACGTGCTGCTCAGCGCCGAAGGCGCCAGCCTTGAGATGAAGGCGACCGACCTCGACCTCGAGGTGACGGAAGCGACGCCCGCCAAGGTGGAGCGCGGCGGGGCGACGACGGTTCCGGCACATCTGCTCTACGACATCGTGCGCAAGCTCGCCGATGGCGCCGAGGTGATGCTGAAGACGGACGAGGACGGCAACGCCATGACGGTGACGTCAGGCCGCTCGAGCTTCCGCCTTCAGTGCCTGCCACAATCCGACTTCCCGGAACTTTCGGCCGGATCCTTCTCACACATCTTCCGTCTCGACTCGGTTGCCCTGAGAGGCCTGATCGAGAAGACCCAGTTCGCCATCTCCACCGAGGAGACGCGCTATTACCTGAACGGCATCTACCTGCACACGCATGAGGTCGGCGGCAAGCTGAAGCTGCGCTCGGTGGCGACCGACGGCCACCGTCTGGCGCGCGCCGAGATCGACGCACCGGCGGGTTCCGAGGGCATGCCGGGCATCATCATTCCGCGCAAGACGGTGAGCGAGTTGCAGAAACTGGTCGACGATCCGGATGTTGCGGTCACCACCGAACTGTCGGACACCAAGATCCGCTTCACCATCGGCAGCGTGATTTTGACCTCGAAGCTGATCGACGGCACCTTCCCCGACTATCAACGGGTCATTCCGACCGGCAACGACAAAAAGCTGATCATCGATCGCCAGAGTTTTGCCGCCGCTGTCGATCGCGTCTCGACCATCTCTTCCGAACGCGGCCGCGCGGTGAAGCTGTCGATCAGCGAGGGTCAGGTGACGCTTGCGGTCAACAATCCGGATTCGGGCAGCGCCACCGAGGAGCTGGCGGCGGATTATTCATCGGATCCGATCGAGATCGGCTTCAACGCCAAATATCTGCTCGACGTTGCCGCGCAGCTGACCGGCACGGAGGCCAAGTTCATGCTGGCCGATGCCGGTTCGCCGACGCTGATCCACGACATGGCCGACGAGACCGCACTCTATGTGCTGATGCCGATGCGGGTGTAGCCGGCGCGGTGTCAGCAATTCGGTCTTGTAGCGGAGCGGCGGCAAGAATGATGATTGCGGCAACTTCCAGAGCTATTCCAGGAAAAGTGTGAAGTGGTTTTCCCGGGAAAAGCGCATAGCGCTTTCCCTTGGGAATTGCGTTAAAACAAAGAGATAGAGCGGTTCTGCGTTTCCGTGAAACGATGGACCGCTCTATAGGCGGATAGCGGTTGCCGATACAGAACCATATAAGTAAGCTAACACTTACTAATTTCCGCAACTATGCGGCGCTGACGATCGATCTGGCGCCAGGTGCCGTGGTTTTTTCCGGCGACAACGGTGCCGGCAAGACCAATCTCCTCGAAGCGATCTCCTTTTTGACACCGGGGCGTGGCTTGCGCCGCGCCCCCTACGCTGATGTCGCGCGCGAAGGTGGCGACGGCGGCTTTGCGCTGCATGCCCAGCTCGACGGACCTGACGGCCAGGTCGAGATCGGAACGGGCATTGCCGGCGGCGACACCGCCGGCGAAGGCGGCAGGCGGGTGCGCATCAACGGCGCTTCGGCGCGTTCGGCCGAGGACATGCTGGAATGGCTGCGCGTGGTCTGGCTGACGCCGGCGATGGACGCGTTGTTCACCGGGCCGGCCGCAGATCGCCGCCGCTTTCTCGACCGGCTGGTGCTGGCGATCGACCCCGGCCACGGGCAACGTGCGATCGACTACGAGAAGGCGATGCGTGGCCGTAACCGCCTGCTTACCGAAGGCTCCCGGGACGACCGTTGGTTCGACGCGATCGAGACGCAGATGGCCGAAACCGGTGTGGCGATCGCCGCGGCGCGAGCCGAGATGGTGCGCCTTCTGGCCGCCATGATCGACAGGCTGCCCGACACGGGACCATTTCCGCAGGCCGATATCGGCCTTTCGGGCGACCTGGAAGCCGAAATTGCCACCGCGCCGGCGGTCGATGTCGAGGAGCGCTTCCGCCGGACGCTTATCGAGGGCCGTGACCGCGATCGTGCCGCCGGACGCACGCTCGAGGGACCGCACCGTTCGGACCTGGTGGTTCGGCACCGTCCCAAGGCGATGCCGGCCGAGCTTTGTTCGACAGGCGAGCAAAAGGCGCTGCTGGTCGGCATCGTGCTGTCGCATGCCCGGCTGACCGGTGAAATGTCGGGCATGACGCCGATCCTGTTGCTCGACGAGATCGCCGCGCATCTCGATAGCGGGCGGCGCGCGGCGCTGTTTTCTATCCTGGAAGAACTGAACTGCCAAGCGTTCATGACCGGAACCGATGCAGCGCTGTTTTCCAGTCTCAAGGGGCGTGCGCAGTTCCTGACCGTCGACCACGGCGTGATTGGGCCAACGATCTAGATCTTATGCAGGTCGTTGGCCCAAAACCGCTTCACACATTTGGGCGACATGCATTAGCTCCTGACAAGGTTTTTCAGTCCCTATATGGTCTGGCAATGACCGCTGCCGCCCTGACCGCCGACGAGATCGAACGCTATGCCCGCCACATCGTGCTGCCCGAAATCGGCGGCGCCGGCCAGCAGAGGCTGAAGCAGGCGCGGGTGCTGGTCATCGGCGCCGGCGGGCTGGGCGCGCCGGTGCTTGAATATCTTGCCGCCGCCGGCGTCGGCACGCTCGGCGTGGTCGATGATGACACCGTTTCGCTGTCCAACCTGCAGCGTCAGGTCATTCACGGCACCGACACTGTGGGTATGCTGAAAACCGATAGCGCCAAGGCGGCAATCGCCCGCATCAATCCAAACACAAAGGTTGAAACGCACGCAATCCGGCTGAACCCGGACAATGCACCTGCCCTCGTCGCCGCCTATGACATCGTCGTCGACGGCTCGGACAATTTCGAAACCCGCTATGCGGTGGCCGATGCCTGCGCGAGCGCTGGGAAACCGCTGGTGCATGCCGCCGTCGGACGCTTCGACGGCTCCGTCACGGTGCTGAAGCCATTCGAAGACAGCAAGGACGGCAAGCCCAACCCAGGCTATCGCGATCTGTTTCCCGAAGCGCCACCGCCGGGCCTGGTGCCGTCCTGTGCCGAAGCCGGTGTGCTTGGCGCGCTGACCGGCGTCATCGGCACGCTGCAGGCGATGGAGGCGATCAAACTGGTCACCGGCATTGGCGAACCGCTGGTCGGCCGGCTGCTGCTCTATGATGCGTTGGCGGCGCGCTTCGACACGATCCGCTACAAGAGAAACTGACCCCGTGGAGCGGAGCGACGCCGTCCTCATCACACAGATAGTGGCCGGCTTCGACCGTTGGGACGATGTGCTCGCATTGATCATGCGTGCCTTCGCCTCGATGGACGGCGTCATCGACCCGCCCTCCTCGGCCCACTTGCTGACCGCCGACAGCCTGCGGGACAAGGCGCGGCAGGAGACCGGCTTCGTGGCGCTCGAGGGCGACAGGATCGTCGGCTGTGTCTTTGCCCTTGAAAGGGTCGCGGAATTCTATGTCGGCAAGCTCGCCGTGGCTCCGGACTGCCAGGGACAAGGCATTGGCCGGCGGCTGATGCAGGCGGTCGAAGGCCTTGCCCGCAGCCGCGGCAAGGCCGCCATTGAGCTTCAGACGCGAGTCGAACTGACCGGAAACCATGCAGCCTTTGCTCGCCTCGGCTTTCAAGAGACCGAGCGGACGGCGCATGAAGGCTACGACAGGGCGACCTCGATCACCATGCGCAAGGCTCTTGCGTAAGCTTGGCCTTTCGTTTCAAGGCAGAAAAATGTTGCGCCGCGATAGAACCTGTCATCCCGATTGAATCGGGATGGGCTCTATCTGTATCTGTTCGTTTGAACATGATCTCTGGACAAACGGTTTCCGTTTGTCCGAGAAAACCGGTTTCCACTTTTCGGGATCATGCTCTAGCGTCAAGTCCTGAGCGGCAGCACGCGGTCCGGCGGGCGATGGCCGTCGACGAAGGCGCGGATGTTGATGATCACCTTTTCACCCATGTCGATGCGGCCCTCGAGCGTCGCCGAGCCCATATGCGGCAGAAGCACGACCTTGTTCTTGGCGGCGAGCTTCAGCAGCTTGCCGTTCAAAGCCGGCTCGTGCTCGTAGACGTCAAGACCGGCGCCGGCAATCTTGCCGTCCTGGATCAGCTTGACCAGCGCTTCCTCGTCGATGATGTCGCCGCGCGCGGTGTTGACGACATAGGCGGTCGGCTGCAGCAGCGCCAGCCGCCGCGCCGAAAGCAGATGAAAGGTCGCCGGCGTCGACGGGCAGTTGACCGAAATGATGTCCATGCGGGCCAGCATCTGGTCTAGACTCTCCCAATAGGTCGCCTCCAGCTCGTCTTCCACCGCCGGCAGCACGCGGTGGCGGTTGTGGTAGTGAATAGAAAGACCGAAGGCCTTGGCTCGCCTCGCGACGGCGGTGCCGATGCGCCCCATGCCGACAATGCCCAGCCGCTTGCCCCAGATGCGCCGGCCAAGCATCCAGGTCGGCGACCAGCCGGCCCATTTCTTGTCGCCGGTGAGCACATTGGCGCCTTCCGCCAGCCGCCGTGGCACCGCCAGCATCAGCGCCATGGTCATGTCTGCGGTGTCCTCGGTCAGGACATTGGGCGTGTTGGTGACGGTGATGCCCCTCTTGGCCGCGGCGGTGACATCGATCTTGTCGACGCCGTTGCCGAAATTGGCGATCAGCTTGAGGTTGTCGCCGGCCTGGGCGATCAACGCCGCATCGATCTGGTCCGTCACCGTCGGCACCAGCACGTCGGCCTCCTTGACCGCCGCAACCAGTTCCGGCTGCGTCATCGGCCTATCCTCGACATTCAGCCTTGCGTCGAACAGTTCGCGCATGCGGGTCTCGACCGGGTCGGGCAGCTTTCGCGTGATGACGACGAGAGGCTTCTTTTTGCCTGCCATTGTTTCCTCGTACCCCGATCTCGTTGAGACCTCTTTAACCAAGACCGGCGAAACTGAAAGCCGGTCGCGGTGCCGATTACCCCATGTAACAAGCGGTGCCGCCGAAGACAAAGAAAAAGGGGCGCCGAGGCCGATGGGCAAGCGCCGAAAGGAATGAAAGTGTCTGGTTTCGCGTCGCTTCGCCTGACCCTCAGTGCAGCATTTCTCGGCGCTTTGCTTTATTCTCCGCTTGCGGCCGCGCAGAGTGCCGCAGCACCTGCCCAGAGCGTCGTCACGCTCGGGCCGAGCGGCTTGCCGCTGCCGCGATTCGTCAGCCTGAAATCCGGCCGCGTCAACTCGCGCGTCGGCCCCGGCGCCAACTACTCGGTCGACTGGATGTATATGAAGGCCGGCCTGCCGATGGAGATCATCCAGGAATTCGACACATGGCGCCGCGTGCGCGATGCCGATGGTTCGGAAGGCTGGATCAACCAGTCGCTGCTCTCCGGCCGACGCACGGCAATCGTCGCACCATGGCAGCGCGGCAAGGGCGCGCAGATCAACCTTCTCAACAGCCCCGACAAGGATGCAAGGGTGGTCGCGATGGTCGAGCCGGGGGTGATGGGCACGATCAAATCCTGCGACGGCCAGTGGTGCGAAATGACGTTCGACGGCCACACCGGCTGGCTTGCCCAGTCGATCGTCTGGGGCGCTTATCCCGGCGAACGGGTCAAGGACTGATCTTTTGACCCTTTGAGCGCGATCTTTTGAAGATTCGCGGTCGTGGTTCTAGCGCCCGATACGGCCGAGATGGGTGTCCTGAAAGCCGGTCGACAGCTTCAGGCCGTAGCCCAGCGCACGGTCGATGGCGATGTGGGCGACCCAGATCAGCGCGACCGCGATTGCGGTCGCATTGCCGGACATATACCCGGCGATCAGCAGCGGCACCGGCACGATCAGGATGTGCAAGGCATTGTAGGCAAGAGCACCGACGCGCGGTCCAGCCAGATAGCCCAACATCGACAGGTCCGGCGCCAGGATGAGCAATCCGAACAGCCACCAGGACATGCCGGTCGAACCGTAGAAAACGACGGCAGCAGCAGCCACAAACGCCCATTCGAGCCGGATTGTGAGATCGACGGATTTCATCCCCGACAGATGATTCTGGCCTGGCCGATCATTCGCGGCGTTTGGGGCGCAGCCTCACCACGATGTCGACATTGGCGATCTCCATTCCTTCCGGCGGCTCCGGCAGGTTGGCAACCGTCACCGGACCGCTGTCGATGTCGAATATGCGGTTTTCGCCTTCGATGTAGAAATGGTGGTGGTCGGACGTGTTGGTGTCGAAATAGGTCTTGGCGCCCTCGACGGCGAGGATGCGCAACAGTCCCGCCTGGGTGAACTGGTGAAGGGCATTGTAGACGGTGGCCAACGAAACTGGCACGCCGGCGGCAACCGCCTCCTCATGCAGTTCCTCAGCCGACAAATGGCGGTCGCCCTTGGCGAAAAGCAGGTCTGCCAGCGCAATGCGCTGACGCGTCGGCCTCAGGCCGGCTTCACGGACCCGCTTGTCCACAGCGACATTTTCCTTCCGGCCGTCCAGGTCCATCTTCTCGTCGAACCCCACAGTTCCGCCCCAAGACACGCCCAGAATGGCAAAAAAATGAACGTCTGCCGAAACCGGACCTCTCAGGACATATATTCTGTCGTCCGAATGCGATCAATAGCGCGCATTGACCCAGGCAGACGAGCAGGTTAAGCGCAAACGCCGGTTTCCGGCCTGAAACAGATTGTGTTAGGAAACCAACGACAAGGGCACCCGATAGCCCGAAACGATATGGGGACGAGATTGATGGCGGGTAAATCCAGCTACGAGTACGACGAATTGCTGGCCTGCGCCCGCGGCGAACTGTTCGGACCGGGCAATGCCCAGCTTCCCTATCCGCCCATGCTGATGTTCGACCGTATCACCGAGATCAGCGAGACGGGCGGCGCCTTCGAGAAGGGTTTCATCCGCGCGGAGTTCGACATCAAGCCGGATCTGTGGTTCTTTGCCTGCCATTTCATCGGCAATCCGATCATGCCGGGGTGCCTCGGCCTCGACGCCATGTGGCAATTGACGGGCTTCTATCTTGGCTGGCTCGGCGAACCCGGCAAGGGGATGGCGCTGTCGACCGGTGAGGTGAAATTCAAGGGCATGGTGACGCCCTCGGTGAAGAAGGTCGAGTATGGCATCGACTTCAAGCGCGTGATGCGAGGTCGGCTGGTGCTCGGCATCGCCGATGGCTGGCTGAGGGCAGATGGCGAACCCATATACGCGGCAACGGATTTGAAAGTCGGTCTGTCCAAGCAGTCGGCGGTCGGCTGACCGGCGTCCCCGGCCCGCCCCCTAGAAGGAGTTGCGAATGAGACGTGTCGTAGTCACAGGCCTCGGCATCGTGTCGTCGATCGGCAACAATGCCAACGAGGTGCAAGCCTCGCTGCATGACGCCAGATCCGGCATCAGCTTCTCCGATTCCTTCGCCGAACACGGCTTCCGCTGCCAGGTCTGGGGAGCGCCGACGCTCGATCCATCGGCCATGATCGATCGCCGTGCGATGCGCTTCCTGAGCCAAGGTGCGGCCTGGAACCACGTCGCCATGGATCAGGCGATCGCAGATGCGGGCCTCGGCGAGAGCGACATCACCAATGAGCGCACCGGCATCGTCATGGGATCGGGCGGACCATCCACCCGCACCATCGTCGAAGCGGCCGAAATCACGCTGAAGAACGGCAGTCCCAAGCGCATCGGTCCGTTTGCGGTGCCGAAGGCGATGTCGTCGACCGCATCGGCAACGCTTGCCACCTGGTTCAAGATCCACGGCGTCAACTACTCGATCTCGTCGGCCTGCTCGACCTCGGCGCATTGCATCGGCAATGGCTACGAATTGATCCAGTGGGGCAAGCAGGACATGGTTTTTGCCGGCGGCCACGAGGATCTCGACTGGACGATGTCGGACCTCTTCGACGCGATGGGCGCCATGTCGTCGAAATTCAACGACAAGGCATCGACCGCTTCGCGCGCGTATGACGCCAATCGCGACGGCTTCGTCATCGCCGGCGGCGCCGGCGTGCTGGTGCTGGAAGAGCTGGAGCATGCCAAGGCGCGCGGCGCCAAGATCTACGCCGAGATCGTCGGCTACGGCGCGACCTCCGACGGCCACGACATGGTTGCCCCTTCAGGCGAAGGCGCGGTCCGCTGCATGCGCCAGGCGCTGGCCACGGTGTCCACGCCGGTCGACTACATCAACACCCATGGCACGTCGACGCCGGTGGGCGATTCCAAGGAAATGGGCGCGATCCGCGAGGTGTTCGGCCCAGAGATGCCGTACATCACCTCGACGAAATCGCTGACCGGCCATTCGCTGGGTGCGGCCGGCGTCCAGGAATCCATCTACTCGATCCTCATGATGCAGGGCGGCTTCATCGGCGAAAGCGCCCATATCGAGACCCTCGACCCTGAATTCGAGGGCATGCCGATCGTGCGAAAGCGCATCGACGACGCCAGGATCGACACTGTCTTGTCAAATTCGTTCGGCTTCGGTGGCACCAACGCCACGCTCGTTTTCCAGCGCTATTCCGCATAAGGATTTGCCGGCCATGGACGGATTGATGAAGGGCAAGCGCGGGCTTGTCATGGGTGTCGCCAACGATCATTCGATCGCCTGGGGAATCGCCCGGAAATTATCCGAACACGGGGCGGAACTCGCCTTCACCTACCAGGGCGATGCCTTCGGACGCCGGGTCAAGCCGCTGGCCGACAAGCTCGGCGCCTCGCTGGTCGTGCCGTGCGACGTCGAGGACAGCGCTTCGGTCGCCGCCACGTTCGAGACCCTGGGCAAGGAATGGGGCGGGCTGGATTTCGTCGTCCACGCCATCGGCTTTTCCGACAAGAACGAGCTGAAAGGCCTCTACGCCGACACCAGCCGGGACAATTTCGTCCGCACCATGGTGATCTCCTGCTACTCCTTCACCGAGATCGCCCGCCACGCGGCCGCCTTGATGCAGGACGGCGGATCGATGATCACGCTGACCTATGCGGGGTCGGTCCGCGTCATGCCGAATTACAATGTCATGGGCGTCGCCAAGGCCGGACTGGAGGCCAGTGTGCGCTACCTCGCCAACGACTACGGTCCGCGCGGCATCAGGGTGAACGGCATATCGGCTGGACCGGTGCGTACGCTCGCCGGCGCCGGCATTTCCGACGCCCGCCACATGTTCTCCTACCAGCAGCGCAACTCGCCGCTGCGCCGCACGGTGACCATCGACGAGGTCGGCGGCTCCGCGCTTTATCTGCTGTCCGATCTGTCTTCCGGCGTTACCGGCGAAATCCACTATGTCGATTCCGGCTATCACATCGTTTCCATGCCGACGCTCGACGAATTGAAGCAGACCGACGGCGGGCGAGACTAATGCATGTCGCCCAAAAGTGCGCAGCGGTTTTGGGACAACGACATTTATAAAACAAAAGCTTAAAATGCCCCGACTGAACCCATTTCGACGCGACGCGCTTTAACCCGCTCAAGAAATACTTTCGCTCCAATAAAATTGGACGCATTCGCGGAAACGCATTTTAAGGACATATCCGGTAAAAGGCCCCGTACTCTGGGGATCTTTCAATGTCCACCGTCAGCAACCCGAAGCGAACACCGGTGTTCCGACTGCTCACCATAGCGAGTTCGGGTCTCGGCAGTTTCGTCCTCGGACTCTGGGGCCTGAAGCTCGGTCTCGGCGATGGCTTTGCCGGCATCTCCACGGACATGATGGTCGCGGTGATGGCCGCTCTTTGCGCACTGGCGGCGTCGGTCGCCGCGATGTCCTTCTTCGCCGGCGTCGACGAATCGGTGGATTTCGTCTTCACGGAAACCCATTTCGACAAGCTGACGGGCCTTTTGGCGCGCCCGGCGATGGTCGGCAAGATTGCCGAGGCGGCATGCTCGACAAGCCGGACTGGCGAGCCGATGTTCCTCATCGATATCGACATTGACCGGTTCAAGCAGATCAATGATGCCATCGGCTACAGCCAGGGCGACGAGCTGATCCGCGCCTTCACCAAGCGATTGAAGACTTGCATGCCGCAGCGCGCGCTGATCGGACGCATCGGTGCCGGTGAATTCGCGATTCTGCTCCCTGACAACCAGGTTTCAGGGTCCTTGGAAAGCACCGTAGAGAGGCTCATCGACGAGATGATGGAGCCCTATGATCTCGGCACGCACCTGCAATCGGTCAGCCTGTCGGTGGGCATCGTGGCGATGCCAAAGGACGGCGTCGATCCCGTCCTCATCCTGCGCCGCTCCAATCTGGCGCTGCAGAATGCACGCGCCAGCGGCGTTGGCAACTGGTCGGTCTTCCATGCCGAAATGGGCAGGGTCGCCGACCATCGCCAGTGGATCGAATCCGAACTGAATACAGCCTTCGAACGCGGTGACTTCGATCTTCACTACCAGCCGCAGCTCGATCTGCCGACCGGCCGCATTGTCGGCTACGAAGCGCTGATCCGCTGGCGGCATCCGGAACGCGGCATGATCCCGCCGATGGAGTTCATTCCGATCGCCGAGGAAACCGGCATGATCGGCCCGATCGGCGAATGGGTGCTGCGCAAAGCCTGCAGCGACGCCCGGCATCTGCCCGACGACTGCTTCGTCGCCGTCAACATCTCGCCCGTGCAGTTCATGACCAAGGACTTCGTCGGTACCGTGCGCGACACCATGACAAGCACCGGCATCAAGCCGTCGCGGCTGGAACTGGAAGTGACCGAGACGGCGATGATGCAGGACCGAGACCGCGCCGCCGCCATCCTGAAGCAGCTTGCGGATATGGGCATCTCGGTCGCCGTCGACGATTTCGGCACCGGCTATTCCAATTTGAGCTACCTGATCGACTTCTCGTTCGGCAAGCTGAAGATCGACCGGTCCTTCGTCAGCCGCCTCGATACCGATGCCAGCTCCGGCGCGGTCGTCTCGACCATCGTCGGACTGTCTCGCGCGCTCGGCGTCAGTATCATTGCCGAAGGCGTCGAGACCGAAAACCAGGCGACGCTGCTTAGGGCAGCCGGCTGCGAAGTGGTGCAGGGCTACCTGTTCGGCAGGCCGGCGCCGCTCAAAATCAGGGTTGGCGACGCGCATGTCACCGACGAGGTCCGACGCATCGCCAATCTGCATTGAGCGCGATGCACTCTGTTTTCGTTTGAGTATGATCTCTTCCGAAAAGCCGGCATCCACTTTTCGGAATCATTCAACGCCGCGCGACAAGCACCTTGAACATGCCGTCGCGAGCGAGTTCGGCATGGCTCGAAAAGGCGGCCGCCAGGATCGGCTCATAGGGAAGCTGACGGTTGGCGACCATGAACAGCCGCCCACCTGGCTTCAAGGCCTTTGCCGCCGCGCGGATCATGCCGGCGCCGATTTCCGGCTCGGCCGCCCGGCTGCGATGAAAGGGCGGGTTCATGGCAATCGCGTCGTAGCGCTTCTCGATCGGTTCCTTCAGCAGATCGACCCAGAGGAAATTCCTGGCGATCGACTGGCTGACCCCCGCCAGATTGAGCTTCGCGGCTTCGAGCGAGGCGAAATCGGCCTCATAGAGGTCGAGCGCCGGAACGCCGGGGGAGCGGGCGGCAATCTCGGCAGCCACATAGCCCCAGCCGGCGCAGAAATCGGCAATGTTGCCCCGCAAATCACTGGGCAGGTTCTCGACCAGCAATTTCGAGCCGGTATCGATCCGGTCGAAGGAAAACATGCCGGGCGCGGTGTGGAACCGGTTTTCAACCAGCAAGGCGGGATTGGCGGTCCGCAATTCTTCCGCGGCGGCCAGATCGGCGGGACGGCGCAACCAGAAGGCGATACCGTGATATTTCGGCAGGTGGCCCTCTAGCGGCGCCAGTTCGTCAACGCGCTTGCGCAGGCTGGCAATGCCATCGTCCTTGCCGCCGGCAACGACGACCAGCCCGCCCGGCGCCACGCGCTCAAGCGCCTCAGCGATGCGCACTTCGTTCAGGCCCCGGTGCCGACCGGCAAGCACAAGTGCCATATCGAAACCGTCGCCTTCCGCTTGTGCGGTGACGATGAGGCCAGACGCCTGCAGCGCGCGAAAATCCGGCCGGAAGCCCTGCACGAGGTGAAGCGCCGCCTCGAAGCCTTCGGGCAGCCGAAAACCCGGTTCAGCGCCGAGAAACAGAGCGCGCTCGCCCTTTCCCGGCAGGGGAACAGCCTCGGCCTCAAAGGGATGAAAAAGCGTCTTCAACGGCTCGGCGGACATTGTTCGATCTCGACCTGTCTAGACGCTTTGAAAATGAACCCAGGCTGAAAATGAAAACGGGCGCGACATACGCCGCGCCCGCTTCGATTTATGATCTCAGACCGATCAGGCGGCGTTTTCTTCGCCTTCGGTCTTCTTGTCGCGGGCGAGTTCCTTGCCGGTGGCCTGGTCGACGACCTTCATCGACAGGCGGACCTTGCCGCGCTCGTCGAAGCCCATCAGCTTGACCCAGACCTTGTCGCCTTCCTTGACCACATCCGAGGTCTTGGCGACCCGGTCGTTGGCAAGCTGCGAGATGTGGACGAGGCCGTCACGCGGGCCGAAGAAGTTGACGAAAGCGCCGAAGTCGGCGGTCTTGACGACCGTGCCTTCGTAGATCTCGCCGACTTCCGGCTCGGCGACGATGGTGTGGATCCACTTCTTCGCCGCCTCGATCTCCTTGGCGTTGGACGAAGCGATCTTGACCGTGCCGTCGTCCTCGATGTTGATCTTGGCGCCGGTCTTTTCGACGATCTCGCGGATGACCTTACCGCCCGAACCAATCACGTCGCGGATCTTGTCGGTCGGGATGTGCATCACTTCGATGCGCGGTGCGAACTCACCGAGTTCCGAACGCGCGCCAGAGAGGGCGTGGCCCATCTCGCCGAGGATATGCAGGCGGCCGTCCTTGGCCTGGCCAAGCGCGATCTGCATGATCTCCTCGGTGATGCCATCGATCTTGATGTCCATCTGCAGCGAGGTGATGCCGTTGGCGGTGCCGGCGACCTTGAAGTCCATGTCGCCGAGGTGATCCTCGTCGCCAAGGATGTCGGAGAGAACGGCAAAACGCTCACCTTCCTTGATCAGGCCCATGGCGATACCGGCGACGGGCTTGGCCAGCGGCACGCCGGCATCCATCAGCGCCAGCGAGGTGCCGCAAACAGTCGCCATCGACGACGAGCCGTTGGACTCGGTGATCTCCGAGACGACGCGCAGCGTGTAGGGGAACTGGTCAGCGCTCGGCAGCATCGGGCGAATGGCGCGCCAGGCGAGCTTGCCATGGCCGATTTCGCGGCGGCCCGGCGAACCCATGCGGCCGGTCTCACCGACGGAGTAGGGAGGGAAGTTATAGTGAAGGAGGAACTTCTCCTTGTACATGCCGGTCAGCGAATCGACATACTGCTCGTCCTCGCCGGTACCGAGCGTGGCAACGACCAGCGCCTGGGTCTCGCCGCGGGTGAACAGTGCCGAACCGTGAGTGCGCGGCAGGACGCCGACTTCGGAGACGATCTTGCGGACCGTCTTGAGGTCACGGCCATCGATGCGCGAACCGGTGTCGAGGATGTTCCAGCGCACGACCTTGGCCTGGAGTTCCTTGAACACCGAACCGATCTGCTCGGAGCTGTACTTGGCGTCTTCGCCTTCAGCCGGGGCAAACGCGGCCTTGACCTTCGCCTTGACGGCGTCGACGGCGGCGTAGCGCTTCTGCTTGTCGACGTTCTTGTAGGCCGAGCTGAGTTCGTCGCCGACGATCTTCAGCATCTCTGCTTCGAGCGCGGAATAATCCGGCGCGGTGAAGTCGCGCGGCTCCTTGGCGGCAACTTCGGCCAGCTTGATGATGGCGTCGATGACCGGCTGGAAGCCCTTGTGGCCAAACATGACGGCGCCAAGCATCAGCTCTTCGCCCAATTCCTTGGCCTCGGACTCAACCATCAGCACGGCGTCGGTGGTGCCGGCGACGATCAGGTCGAGCTTGGATTCCTGCATCTCGTCGACATGCGGGTTGAGCACGTATTCGCCGTTGATGTAGCCGACGCGGGCGCCGCCGATCGGGCCCATGAACGGAACGCCCGACAGCGTGAGGGCAGCCGAGGTGGCAACGATCGACAGGATGTCGGGATCGTTCTCGAGATCGTGCTGGACGACGGTGACGACGATCTGGGTGTCGTTCTTGTAGCCTGCGGCGAAGAGCGGGCGGATCGGGCGGTCGATGAGGCGGGAAACCAGCGTTTCCTTCTCGCTCGGACGGCCTTCACGCTTGAAATAGCCACCCGGGATCTTGCCGGCGGCGTAGGTCTTTTCCTGGTAGTTGACGGTCAGCGGAAAGAAATCGAGGCCGGGCTTCGGCTCCTTCATCGAAACGACGGTGGCGAGGACCTTGGTCTCGCCGTAGGTGGCGAGCACAGCGCCGTCAGCCTGGCGCGCGATCTTGCCGGTTTCGAGGATGAGCGGACGGCCGCCCCATTCGATTTCCACTTTGTGGTGATTGAACATGTCTTGTCCTTAATATGAGGAAAGGGCCGCGCCGTTTCACGGTGCGCGGATGCCCTTTCCCTGGCTTCCTTTCTCGGGCAGCCACGGGCAAGACAACGGGAAGCTCGGGTAATTTCGGCGCGGCGAGCGCGCACGAGCGTCCTGCAATCCTGCCCCATGACCGTCCATGGGCGGTTTCGAGTGCCCTCTGCACGATCGAAACCGGGTCTGGCCAGCCGATACGACTGGCAGAATGCGCGACCGGCGGGCTCTCCGAAGAAAGCCCGCCGGTCAATTCGTCAACGGCGCAGACCGAGCTTCTCGATCAACGTCTGGTAGCGCGCGTCGTCCTTGCGCTTGAGATAATCAAGCAGGCTGCGGCGCTGGGAGACGAGGGCGAGCAGACCACGGCGGGAATGGTTATCCTTCTTGTGGTCCTTGAAATGGTCGGTCAGGTTCTTGATGCGCTCGGAAAGGATGGCCACCTGGACTTCCGGAGACCCGGTGTCGCCCTTGGCGGTTGCGAATTCACCCATCAATTCCTGTTTGCGCTCGGCAGTAATCGACATCGTGTTTTTCCTTATCTGTTTGAGGAAACGGGTCGCCCTCAGCCGGGATGTCGTCCAGCAGGGGCCGGTGCAAGCAAAGCGTCTTAGCGCTATGCTGCGGCGCATATAGTGCAATTTCCCGGAAAACACCAGCCCAATTCACAAGCCGGCTTTTCAGGCCAAAATGGCCTGATTTATCCTTGTCAGAGCCATTTCTTCCATTTGAAGAAGGCGATCAGCCCGAACGCGACAACGGCCATGAACAGCAGCGACAAGGGATAGCCGTAATAGGCCTTCAGTTCCGGCATGTTCCAGGGCGAAGACTCCGGATCGAAATTCATGCCCCAGATGCCGACGAGGAAGGTCAGCGGCATGAAGATGACCGAGACGATGGTGAGATAGCTGATGACGTCGTTGGTGCGCGCCTGGCTCAGCGACAGATGCATCTCGATCAGGCCGGTCAGCATGTCGCGCTGGGTTTCGACCAGTTCGATCAGCCTGAGCGAATGGTCGAGCGTGTCGTTGAGAAAGATCTTGGTTTCCGCCTTCACATAGGGCACGTCGTTGCGGATCAGCGTCGCCAGCGCATCGCGCATCGGCCACAGCACGCCCTTCAGCACATTGGCATCGCGCCGCAATTCATGCAGCTGCCGCATCTGGTGTTTGTGCGTCGAATGCAGCATCTCGTCCTCGATGCTGTCGACCAGCTCGCCAGCCGCCTCGATCGGCGGGAAATAACTGTCGACGACGGCGTCGATCAGCGCATAGGCGAGATAGTCTGCGCCCCGCGCGCGCAACCGGTTGGGCGCCGAGCTTTCGATGCGCTTGCGTACGGGATCGAACGGATCGCCTTCACGTTCCTGGAAGGTGACGACGAAGTTGTTGCCGAAGAAGACGGCAATCTGCTCATAGCGGTGCGACGTGACATCGTCGATCATCCTGACGACGACGAAGGCATGGTCCTCGAAGAAATCGACCTTCGGCCGCTGGCCGGTGTTGACGACGTCCTCCAGCGCCAGCGGATGCAGGCTGAAAATGCGGCCGATCTCCTCGATCAGCGGAATGTTGGCGAGGCCGGTGCAGTCGAGCCAGAGGACCGGCCATTTGTCGCAATGAGTGTTGAGGTCGTCGATGCTGGCGTTTTCGATGGTCTTGAATTTCTGCGGCGAGATCAGGGTCAGCCTGAGTTCGCTGCGCCGCGCCGAGGGGTCGGCGATCAGCGTGCCGGGCGACGCACCGACCGGCGGCCGCCTTGTTTTCACCGGCGCCCGCTTCTTGATCGCCTCAGCCTTTGCCATATGCCCCTCGCGCGAGTCCTGGTCCGACATTAGAGCAGTTCACCGTTTCACGGAAACGGCGAACTACTCTTAACTCTTTGTTTTGACGCAATTCCGAACGGAAAACCGTTCACACTTTTCCTGGAATTGCTCTAGACGACAGGAGTCAGCCGGCAAAGACCCGCTTGGGCTTGAACATGCCTTGCTCGATGGCGCCGATGGCGACCAGCTTGCCGCGCGCCGTGGCGCAGGCTTCTTCGGCTTCCACCGGTGCATCGCGACCACGAATGATGACCGGGTTGCCAAGGCGGATCTTGGTCGCCGCGTCGTCGCTGATGGCGATCTGCGGCAGGCAGTCGAGGGCAGCCGATGTATCGACCAGAAGCGCATCGATGGCGTTGAAGTCGATTGGCGCTTCCACCGCGTCAGTGGCTTCCGTCGTGTCAGCGACGTCCGTCGCGTCCGAGCTGTCTTCATCCTGCACACCGAAACGGGCGGCTTCCAGTTCGGCGATGGTGACGAAATCCTCCGGGGTGAACGGCTCGACCTCGACCCGGCGCAATTCGCTGATATGGCCGAAGCAGCCCATGTCGCGGCCCATGTCGCGGGCCAGCGAGCGCACATAGGTGCCCTTGCCGCATTCGACCTCGAAAACCGTATGATCGGCGCTATGCTCGACAACCTCCAAACGACCGATCTCGATCTCGCGTGGCGGAATGTCGACTGTCGCGCCGTCGCGGGCCAGATCATAGGCACGCTCGCCGGCGATCTTGATGGCCGAGAATTGCGGCGGCGTCTGCATGATGACGCCGGTGTATTTCGGCAGCAGCGCCTTGACCTCGGCTTCCGATGGACGCAGGTCGGACTGCTTCGTCACCGGACCTTCGAGGTCATCGGTCGAACGCTCCTGTCCCCAGGCAACGGTGAAGCGATAGATCTTGGCGCCGTCCTGCACGTAGGGCACGGTCTTGGTGGCCTCGCCAAGCGCGATCGGCAGCATGCCGGACGCCAGCGGATCGAGCGTGCCGGCATGGCCGGCCTTTTCCGCCTGGAACAGCCATTTGATCTTGGAGACGGCTTCGGTCGAACCCATGCCGACCGGCTTGTCCAGGATCAGCCAGCCCGAGATCGGACGGCCCTTCTTCTTGCCGCGGCGCGCCACTATTCGGTGTCCTTGTTGTCGTCTTTGTCCTGGTCCTCAGGACCCAGATCGCGTGCTACCTCGGGCGACTTCAACAGGTCGTTGATCCTGGCGAAATTGTCGAAGGAGGTGTCGAGCTTGAAGCGGAACTCCGGCATGAACTTCATCTGCCGCAGCGCGCCTGAGACACGGCCGCGGACGAATTTCGCATGCTTGTTCAGCGCCTCGACCACCGCATCGGTATCCTTGGCGCCGAGCGGCGAGACGAAAGCCGTGGCGACCTTGAGGTCAGGCGACATGCGCACTTCCGAGACCGACACCACGGTGTTCTCGATCAGCGGATCGATGATCTCGCCGCGCTGCAGGGTTTCGGACAGCGCATGGCGCACCTGTTCGGCGACGCGCAGCATGCGCTGGGATGGGCTGGATGTGGTTGGACGGGGCATTTTTCTCAATCCTGAAAGCGTGAGGCGCGGGATGGGACCGTGCCGCATGTCTCATATGGGTCATTCTCAATAGACCTTGGGCGGCGGTCTTTCGACCACCGCCCGGTATGGACAAATCACTCGAACTCAGAGTGTCCGGGTCACCATCTCCACGCGGAAGCACTCGATGACGTCGCCGACGCGCATGTCCTCGTAGTTCTGGAAGGCCATGCCGCATTCCTGGCCGCCGGGGACTTCCGAAACTTCGTCCTTGAAGCGCTTCAGCGTCTTCAGCGTGCCCTCGTGGATGACGACGTTGTCGCGGATCAGGCGCACGCCCGCACCGCGCTCGACCTTGCCTTCGGTGACACGGCAGCCGGCGATCTTGCCGACCTTGGTGATGTCGAAGATCTCGAGGATCTGCGCATTGCCGATGAAGGTCTCGCGACGCTCCGGCGACAGAAGGCCCGACAGAGCCGCCTTCACGTCATCCACAAGGTTGTAGATGATCGAGTAGTAGCGGATCTCGATGCCCGCTGCCGCTGCAGCGGCACGCGCCTGAACGTTGGCGCGGACGTTGAAGCCGATGATCGCCGCACCCGAGGTCTCCGCCAGCGACACGTCGCTTTCGGTGATGGCGCCGGCGCCAGCATGGACGATGCGCGCACGCACTTCGTCGGTGCCGAGCTTGTCCAACGCAGCGTTGATCGCCTCGATCGAGCCCTGCACGTCGCCCTTAATGACCAGCGGGAATTCCTTCAGCCCGCTCGTCTGCAACTGCGACATCATCTGCTCGAGTGAACCGCGCTGGCCGGCATGCTTGGCAACCGCCTTCTCACGCGCCAGACGCTGGCGATATTCGGTGATCTCGCGGGCACGGGCCTCGTTGTTGACCACTGCGAAGCGGTCGCCGGCCTGCGGCGTGCCCTGCAAGCCAAGTACTTCGACCGGCATCGCCGGCGGCGCTTCCTTGATCTGCGTGCCACGATCGTTGACCAGCGCGCGCACCCGGCCCCATTCGTTGCCGGCAACAAGGATGTCGCCCGGCATCAGCGTGCCAGTCTGCACCAGCACGGTGGCAACGGGACCACGGCCCTTGTCGAGCTGCGCTTCGATGACGACACCCTCGGCAGTACGATCCGGATTGGCCTTCAGGTCGAGAATTTCGGCCTGCAGCAGGATCGCCTCGAGCAGCTTGTCGAGATTGGTGCCCTTGGTCGCCGACACTTCGACGTCCAGAACTTCACCGCCCATGGATTCGACGAAGACCTCGTGGCGCAGCAGCTCGGAGCGCACCTTCTGCGGATCGGCATCGTGCTTGTCGATCTTGTTGATCGCCACGATGATCGGAACGCCGGCCGCCTTGGCATGGCTGATCGATTCGATCGTCTGCGGCATGACGCTGTCGTCGGCCGCCACCACCAGGATGGCAATGTCGGTCGCCTGGGCGCCACGAGCACGCATCGCCGTGAAGGCGGCGTGGCCGGGCGTGTCGATGAAGGTGATCTTGTGACCATTCTTCTCGACCTGGTAGGCGCCGATATGCTGGGTGATGCCGCCGGCTTCGCCGGAGACGACATTGGCGTTGCGGATGGCGTCGAGCAGCGAGGTCTTGCCGTGATCGACGTGGCCCATGATCGTCACGACAGGCGGACGCGCCACCAGGTCCTCGGCATTGTCGGCGATGTTGAACAGGCCTTCCTCGATGTCGGACTCGGCGACGCGGCGGACCGTGTGGCCGAATTCGGTGGCGACCAGCTCTGCCGTATCGGCGTCGATGACGTCGCCCGGCTTCAGGATCTGGCCCTGCTTCATGAAGAACTTGACCAGGTCGACCGCGCGCTCGGACATGCGTTGCGCCAGTTCCTGGATGGTGATGGTCTCGGGCAGGATCACTTCGCGCATGACTTTCTCGCGCGGCTCATTATGCATCGCGCGCTTGAATTTTTCCTGGCGGCGACGCATCGACGATAGCGAACGGGCCCGCGCGTCTTCGTCGGACAATGCCGAATTCAGCGTCAGCTTGCCACGGCGGCGGTCTTCCTCGCTCTTGGTCGGCTTGGCCGGACGCGCCACTTCGGGCGTGACCGGACGGCGCACCGGTGCACCGGCACCAACCCGCTTCGGCTTGACCTCTTCCTCATCGTCGACTGTTGCCAGTTCGGCGGTCAGCGGCGCGCGGCGGCGTGCCTCTTCCTCGGCCCGACGGCGAGACTCGGCCTCGGTCTGCAACCGCGCCTCTTCCTCGGCCTGGCGGCGTGCGGATTCATCGCGTTCGCGCTTGCGGCGCTCTTCGTCCTCGGCACGGCGCTTGGCGTCCTCGGCGGCGCGCTGACGGTCCTCGACCTCGCGCACCTTGGAGCCTTCAAGCGCCCTGCGGCGCGCTTCCATTTCACTGCGCGACAGTTCGTTCAGCACCATGCCGCTGCGCTCGACCGGGGCCGGCGGGGGCGGAGGTGGCGGCGCCTTCGGTGCTTCCTGCACGACGGGCGCGGCCACAACCGGCGGCTTCGGTGTGAAGACGGGGGCGGCAACCGGCTCCGGCTTATCGCCGGGCATCGAGAACTTGCGCTTCTTGGTTTCGACGACGACCTGCTTGGTGCGGCCGTGCGAGAAGTTCTGGCGCACAGTGCCCTGTTCCATACCGGGGCGCTTCAGCGTCAAGGTCTTCTTCGGCGTCACACTCAGCGTATTGTCGTCACCCGATTTCGTATCGCTCATTCCATATCCTCTGCGGCATCATCTTCGTCAGCAACAGCCGCAAGCATTGCCAGATCGTCCGGGGAACCGCCCCGATACCGGTCGAGCGCAACCATGCGCTTCTGGACCGCCCTGCCCGCGTCTCCCGCGAGAACGGCAGCATGTATCACATTTGTACCCCCCAATGCCAAGCTCAACTCGGCCTCGGAGAAAAGTTTGTAGGCAAGGATAGCGGGCCCGCCGAGATGGACTGTCGCCCGTCGCGCCTGGCTGATCTTGCGCACGCCGTCGTCGGACGCCTCGGTCGCGTGAAGCACGAAAAGCGCCAATCCGCCGCGCACCGCGCTCTCGACCTTGGTAGCACCAAGCGAAATTGCGCCTGCCTTGCGGGCCAGACCAAGCATGCCCAGAGCGTGTCTGGAAAGCAGCCCGTCGACCATGCCGCCAAGATCGGGCGGCACGACCACCTGTGCCTTGAAGGCGCGGGCAAAGAGGTTCTTCGCCGCAGCCTTGTCAATATGTAGGCGGTCGGCGCTCACCCAGCAACCGCGGCCGGGCAGATTTCTCTTGATGTCGGGAACGACGGCCGAATCCGGGCCGACGACGAAACGGATCAGTTCATCCGGTTCGGCTTGTTTGCGCGTAACGATGCAGGTGCGATCGTTCATCTCGTCCAGGGGCGGGTTCGGTGCGATGCGGTTTCACCTCACGCACCAACGGCTTCGTCAGCCGAGACTTCTTCGGCCGCAAGCTCGTCTTCGGTGATCCAGCCGGCCTTGAGGCGGGCAGCCAGAACCATCTGCTCGGCATCGGCACGCGCGACGCCGTGATTGGCCAGCACGCCGGGGAATACCTTGGTTTCGCCGTCTTTGCGTTCCTTCCAGCCGGTGAGGTCATCGGCGGCATAGCCGGCGAAGTCCTCGATCGTCTTCACGCCGTCTTCGCCGAGCGTCACCATCATGGCGGTGGTGACGCCGGGGATTTCGCGCAATTCGTCCGAGACGCCGAGCGCCTTGCGCTTGTCGTCGTGCTCGGCCTCGATCTTCTCCAGATATTCCCGGGCGCGGGTCTGGATTTCCGAAGCGGTGTCTTCATCGAAACCGTCGATGGAGGCGATCTCGCCGGAATCGACATAAGCGACTTCCTCGACGCTGGTGAAGCCTTCGGAGGCAAGCACCTGGCCGACCATCTCGTCGACGTCGAGGGCTTCCATGAACAGCGACGAACGCTCGACGAATTCCTTCTGGCGACGCTCGGATTCTTCGGCTTCGGTCAGGATGTCGATATCCCAGCCGGTCAGCTGCGAAGCGAGCCGCACGTTCTGGCCGCGGCGGCCGATGGCCAGCGACAGCTGGTCGTCAGGAACCACGACTTCGATGCGTTCGGCATCCTCGTCGAGCACGACCTTGGCGACTTCCGCCGGCTGCAGCGCATTGACGATGAAGGATGCGGCCGAAGGCGACCACGGAATGATGTCGATCTTCTCGCCCTGCAATTCGCCGACGACGGCCTGGACGCGGCTGCCGCGCATACCAACGCAGGCGCCGACAGGATCGATCGAGCTATCGCGCGAGATGACGGCGATCTTGGCGCGCGAACCCGGGTCGCGGGCGACCGCCTTGATCTCGATGATGCCGTCATAGATTTCCGGCACTTCCATGGTGAACAGTTTGGCCATGAACTGCGGATGGGTTCGCGACAGGAAGATCTGCGGGCCGCGCTGCTCACGGCGCACGTCGTAGACGTAGGCGCGGACGCGGTCGCCATATTTGTAGTTTTCGCGCGGGATCAGTTCGTCGCGACGGATGATCGCTTCGCCACGACCAAGGTCGACGATGACGTTGCCGTATTCGACGCGCTTGACGGTGCCGTTGACGATTTCGCCGATGCGATCCTTGTATTCGTCATACTGACGGTCGCGTTCGGCCTCGCGCACCTTCTGCACGATGACCTGCTTGGCCGACTGGGCGGCGATGCGGCCGAAATCCATCGGCGGCAGCTGTTCGGCGATGAAATCGCCGAGCTGGGCGTCGGGATTGCGCTCGCGGGCGGAGGAAATGGCGATCTGCGTGGCGTAGTCATCGACCTTCTCGACCACTTCCATCAGCCGCTGCAGCTTCATCTCGCCGGTGTTCGGGTTGATGTCGGCGCGGATGTTGGTTTCCTGGCCATAACGCGAGCGCGCCGCCTTCTGGATCGCATCGGCCATGGCGGCGATGACGATCGACTTGTCGATCGACTTTTCACGCGCAACCGCGTCGGCGATCTGCAGCAGTTCAAGTCTGTTGGCGCTTACTACCATCGTTTTTCTCCCGAGCCTGTTTGCCGGACCTTTGCGCCCGGCAGCTCAATCATAGTTCCTGTTCGTCTTCTTCCGTGGCGTCCGCTTCCGCACCCTCGGGCACGTCATCGTCCGGTTCACCGCGGTTTCTTTTGGCTTCCTTGCGCGCCCGGTTGTCCTTCGACAGGGCGTCGCGGATGAGATCGTCGGTCAGGATCAGCCGCGTTTCGGAAATTGCGTCATAGGGGACCCGCACCGTCGGCTCCTCGCCATAGGCGGCCTTTTCGCGCTCGATCAGCACATCGTCTTCGCCGGCCTCGACGATCTTGCCCTTGAACCGCTTGCGGTCGGCAACGACGATAGATGTTTCCATCTTGACCAGATGACCGGTCCAGGTCGTGAAATCCGATTTGCGGACCAGCGGCCGGTCGATGCCGGGCGACGAGACTTCGAGGTGATAGGCCTTTTCGATCGGATCATCGACGTCGAGCGCCGGCGACACCGCGCGGCTGACCTCTTCGCAATCCTCGACGGTCATGGTGCCGTCCTCGCGCTCGGCCATGATCTGCAGCGTCAGCCCGTTCTGGCCCGACAGATGCACCCGCACGAGGCGGAAGCCGATGCCACGCAGAACCGGCTGGACGATCAGCGCGATGCGCGCATCGATGCCGCTTTCGCGGATGATGCGATCGTCGCCCTCGCTTGCCGTTGCAGTCATTGAAACCCTGTCGTTCTACCCGAAGTTATCGGCAGGTAATAAAAAAGAGCGGGACCGGGTGGACCCACTCTTCGTCATACCGACCAAGAATTTGAGGCTGATATAAACGATCATGGCCGGTGTTTCAAGCCCGCCGTGCAGTCCGAACAAAAGCCGTGCGGCGCCAGTGTTGCGCCAGACGCATGGCCTCCATGCGGCGAAACCCCTGTGAGCTTTGCCGTTGCGTCCCCATTTGTGGTGCATCGCACAAAGATGATTGCACGACACGGCACCGAAAGGGCATGACCATGACCAATCGCAAGATCTTAACCGCCATAGGCGAACTTTTCACGACATTTGGCAGCGCGGTCGCTGCCTCGCGTGCCGTGGAAGCGGGCCGCAAGCCGCGCGCCGACGACTTGCGCAAGCTTGGAATGGATCCGGCTGTCTTCAACAGGATCGGCCGTTTCTGAACCTGGCGAGTGGATGACACCCGCCTTTGCAAAGCTGGTGCGCCGTGGGCGGGCCTATGCTCTGACAAAAGTGAGATAGGCTGGCCGCCGACCCTCACGAATGGCCTTCACCTCGTAACGCGTCCCCGGCCAGCCATCATAGGGCCGGTGCCAGTCCGCCGCCTCCGAAGCCTGCCACGCGAACGCGCCATGCGCACGGCAATGCAGCAGGGTCCAGTTGACATAGGTGTCGATGTCGGACGCAAAGCGGAATTTTGAACCAGGCTTCAGCACGCGCGCGAACCGCTCGAGATTGACCGGGCTGACGAAGCGCCGTTTCCAGTGTTTCTTCTTCGGCCAGGGATCGGGATAGAGCAGATCGATGCCGTCGAGCGAGGCTTGCGGCAGCCAATCCAGCAGCCGTGTGGCGTCGTCGTCATAAACCCGCAGATTGGCGAGCGGCTTCTCGCGCACCGCCATCATCATCTTGGCCATGCCGTTGACGAACGGTTCGACGCCGATAAAGCCGATCGCTGGCGCCTCGGTCGCGCGATGCAGCAAATGTTCGCCGCCGCCGAAGCCTATCTCGAGGTGAACTGCGCAAACCTCGGCTTCAAACAGAGTGTGCAGATCGGCCGGCGGTTCGGCCGTCAGATCGAGCCGATACGTCCCAAAACCGCTTTCCAGCGCGGCCGCCTGCTGCGGACGCATGGTCTTGCCGCGCCGGCGACCGAAGAAGGCTTCGGTCGCGCGGCTTGGTCTGTCCTTCGGGTCCATGGCGGGACTCTGCGGCGCCGCTGTCAGGCGGCGACCGCATCCTTGAGCGCCTTGGCGAGATCGGTCTTTTCCCAGGAAAAAGACCCGTCGCGGCCGGCCTTGCGGCCGAAATGGCCGTAGGACGACGTCTTGGCATAGATTGGCTTGTTGAGATCGAGATGGCGGCGGATGCCGGACGGCGACAGATCCATCACGGTGCGCAGCGCCTCCTCGAGCTTTGCCTCGTCGACCTTGCCGGTGCCGTGCAGGTCGACATAGACCGACAGCGGCTGGGCAACGCCGATGGCGTAGGAAAGCTGGATGGTGCAGCGGTCGGCGAGTTTCGCCGCCACGACGTTCTTGGCCAGATAGCGTGCCGCATAGGCCGCCGAACGATCGACCTTGGTGGTGTCCTTGCCGGAGAAGGCGCCGCCGCCATGCGGTGCGGCACCACCATAGGTGTCGACGATGATCTTGCGGCCGGTCAGGCCGGCATCACCGTCCGGCCCGCCAATGACGAACTTGCCGGTCGGGTTGATGTACCACATGCAGTTGTCGGCGATCTTGAGGTCGCCCAGCGCCTCGCGGATATAGGGTTCGACGACCTTGCGGACCTTCTTCGAATCCCAGCTCGCATCGAGATGCTGTGTGGACAGCACGATCTGCGTCGCCTCGGCGGCCTTGCCGTCGACATAGCGAACGGTGACCTGGCTCTTGGCGTCCGGCCCTAGCTTGCCGGCTTCACCGCTGCCCTCGTGACGGGCGGCAGCCAGCAGTTCGAGAATCTTGTGGCTGTAGTAGATCGGCGCCGGCATCAGATCCGGCGTCTCGCGGCAGGCATAACCGAACATGATGCCCTGGTCGCCGGCACCCTCTTCGCCCTGACGGTCGGAGGCATTGTCGACGCCCTGGCCGATATCCGGCGACTGGCCGTGCAGCAGGACCTCGATCTTCGCCGTTTTCCAGTGGAAGCCGGCCTGCTCATAGCCGATTTCGCGGATCGCCTTGCGGGCGACCGACTTGAACTTGGCCGGATTGACGACCGAATGCCCGGCGGCATCCTTGAGAATATTGCCGGCCTTGTCCTTCTTGAGCAGCGTGTCGGGAACACGCACTTCGCCGGCGATGACGACTCGGTTGGTGGTGGCCAGCGTCTCGCAGGCGACACGGACTTTCCACGGGTCCATGCCGGTCTTCTTGGCTTCGCGATAGACCAGATCGACGATCTCGTCGGAAATCCGGTCACAGACTTTGTCGGGATGGCCCTCGGCAACGGATTCCGAGGTAAAGAAGTAGTTCTGCCGCGTCACGGGTGTCCCCTCTTGAAAAACGATCGGCAGGCTGCCGATTTTGGCGCGCCACGTGTTAGCGGGGCGAAGCGCCGCTCGTCAAGCGGTGCTTCGGCTCTGGCATGAATGTCGATGCAGTTATCTTGTGCCACCAGCGGCAACACGCCGCCGGTTCTGGCGTGATTGCGGATCAGTCGGGATCGTCCGTGGAGAGGGACTTGACCAGGTCTATGATCCTGCGGCGCACCTTGGCGTCGGCGATCTTGACAAAGGCCCGGTTGAGCTGGAGTCCTTCCGGACTGCCGCAGAATTCAACGGCGAAAGCCATCGACGCATCCTCGGCAAATCCACGGCCCGCCACGGGCTCCTGGCCGGGCGCATCCTCGAAAAAGAAGGCGACAGGCACGCCGAGTATGGACGCGATCGCCTGCAGACGGCTGGCGCCGACGCGGTTGGTGCCCTTTTCATATTTCTGAATCTGTTGAAATGTGATGCCGAGGTTTTCTCCCAGCTTTTCCTGGCTCATTCCCAGCATGTTGCGGCGAAGCCGGATGCGACTGCCGACATGGATATCAATCGGATTCGGTTTCTTCTTGTTGTCTTCTGTCATTTTTTCCTCGCCGAATTTTTTCGGCTTTCTCTATTTTTTTCCTGCCCAAACGAAGCCGGAGGCAACTGCCCCAACAGAATGATCAACCGGCTTCGAGAAATTTCAGGCGCTTACAGTATGAGTTTCTAATGTGTAGGCTGTCAATTCACCCGTAGCCTTTGCCTTACGTTCAACAATGTGGCGGCGATGGCAAACAGCAACATGATCAGCATTCCGTTAATGCGTCGTTGGCCGGGAGATATGACCGCCTGTTCGGAAATCGGGACATGGGCATCGATGGCGCCGCGGGCGTCGATCGCCAGCGCATCAACGATGCGGCCGCGCGGATCAACGACGGCCGAGATGCCGTTGTTGGCAGCACGCAGCAATGGCAATCCATTCTCCACCGCACGGATCTGGGCCTGCCTGAAATGCTGATACGGACCCGGCGTGTCGCCGAACCACGCATCATTGGTGACGTTCACAATAAGCTGTGCTGACGTTGCGTCAACTGCCACCAGATCGGGAAAGATCACCTCATAACAGATAAATGGCAGTGCGCTGATGCCGTCAGGCAGGGTGATGGCATGCCGCTCATTGCCGGCCGCGAACGTCATCGGCCCGGCAACCAGCTGCTCGATGCCGAAACGCTCGAGCAGGTCGGAGAAAGGCAGGTATTCGCCGAACGGCACCAGATGAACCTTGTCGACAGCGTCAGTGATTTCACCCTTGTCGTCGATCGCCACCACGGAGTTGTAATAGCGGCTGTCGGCATTCGCGGCCGAGCCGCCTTCCTCGCGGACGACGCCGGCGATCAGCATCTGGCCAGGTCCGAGCATGTCGCCCAGTGCCGTCAATGCGTCCGGGCGCTCGGTGAAGAGGAACGGCACCGAGGTTTCGGGCCACAGGATCAGTTGCGGCTTGTCATGGCCGGGGTCCGGCGCCTTGGCCGACAGCCCCATCAAGGTGGCGAAGATACGGTCGCGCACCGATGCGTCCCACTTTTCCGACAGGTCCACGGCCGGCTGGACGATGCGGACGTCCAGGCTGCGCGGGGCTGGCGGTTCGGGAGCGGCCAGCCTGACATAGCCGAAGCCGACATGGGCGGCGGCGAGGACGACAAACAGCGCCGCGCCGAGGCGAAGATGCCGGCGCGCGGCCAGCAGCGCCGGCAGCGCGAAAACGAACACCGCGAGCGCGTTCATGCCGATCATGCCGGTCACCGAGACGCTCTGCATCAGCAAGGGCACGGGCATGGCCGCGTAGCCGATGGCATTCCAGGGAAAACCGGTGAACAAGAAGCCGCGCAGCCACTCCGTCAGCCCGAAGCCGAAGGCAAGGGCGGCGATGCGGCCGATGTCGTTGCTCCACATTAGCCGGGCGACCATGGCCGCAAAACCGTAGAAAAAGGCGAGTGCGAAGGGAATGCCGACCACCGCGAAGGGAAGCGCCCAGGCAAAGCTGTCGGCCTCGACCAGCAGCGCCGAGCCGATCCACCAGAGGCCAGCAAGGAAATAGCCGAAGCCGAACCACCAGCCGACGGCGAAGGCCGGCCGCAGGCGCCGAAACAAGCTGGCCGAAGCTTCACCGGTGGCGCCGTCGATCAGCCAGACCAGCAGCGGAAACGAGATGAAACAGGCGGCGAAGAAATCGTAAGGCGCCTGCCCAAGCACGGCCAGGGCGCCTGCGAGAAACGCCACGAGCGCGCGCCGCCAACCCCAAAGCAGAATTATCCGGCCGGTCAGGCGCTCCATGCATACTTCCGAGTCGCGCGAATCAGGACGCAAGATTTAACAGGCCGCGGTCCGTGCTCCAAACGCCGGATGGCAGGCCGTGGCGCAAGCTCCCGCCACCGCCCTACCGGTGCCAGCCGTCGATTTGAACACCGCCCAGCCGCTCGGCCTCCTCGCGCGGAACCGAACGGAGGGTCAGGGTGAAGGTCCAGACATGGCCCTCGGGATCGCGCGCCCGATACTGGCGCTCGCCGTAGAACTGATCTGTCGGCTCCTGGATTATATCAGCACCGGCCGCCCGAGCCTGCTCGCAATGTGCGTCGATGCTATCCTTCAGTCTGACATAGACTGATTGCGTGTTCTTGCCCGAGACCGAAGCCGGGCTGGCTACGTAATCGGCCCATTTCGGAATCGACGATGATGTAGCTGTCGCCGAACCGCATCTCGGCGTGAACAAGTCTGCCCTCGGCATCGCTGACCACCATGCTGCGCGCGAAGCCGAAGGCTGCTTCAAGCCAGTCCAGCGCGGCACGAGGGTCCTTATAGAAAACACCGGAGCCCAGACTGGGATGCTTGAACGGGTCATCGACAGTCATCGGGCGAGCGTAACGCTCATGCCTGCTCGGTGCGTGCGGCGCGCCGGCGGCGCTCGCCCTTCTGGCTCTGCACGATGCGCACGCGCTTGACGCGGCGCGGATCGGCGTCGAGCACGTGGAACTCGAAGCCGGGTATGGCCTGCACCACCTCGCCGCGGGCCGGAACGCGGCCAAGCGTGTTGAAGATCATGCCGCCGATGGTGTCGACATATTCGCCATGTTCGCCGGCGGCGAAATCCTCGCCGATCATCTTGGCGACGTCGTCGATCTCGGCCTTGCCGTCGACGATGAACACGCCGTCACCGCTCTGGGTGATCATCGGCTCGTCTTCGTCATGCTCGTCCTCGATGTCGCCGACCACCATCTCGACGATGTCCTCCAGCGAGGCGAGGCCGTCGGTGCCGCCATATTCATCGATGACCAGCGCCATCTGCGTGCGCGTCGTCTGCATGCGGCCCATCAGGTCGGAGGCAAGCATGGACGGCGGCACGAACAGCACCGGGCGGATCAGATTGAGGTCGCCAATGGTGCGTGCGAGGTCGACCTGGGCGAGGTCGAGAACCGTGGCGGCGGGGGTTTTCCTGGTCGTGCGGCCCTTCTTGACCCGCGCGATCTTGGTGATGTGGGCCAGCACGTCACGGATATGGACCATGCCGCGCGGATCATCGAGCGTCTCGGAATAGACCGGCATGCGCGAATGGCCGGATTGTTCGAAAGTGCCCAGGAGGTCGCCGAGCGTCGTCGTGATCTCGACCCCCTGGATGTCGGCGCGCGGCACCATGACGTCCTCGACGCGCACCTCGCGCAGCCGCAGGATGTTGTTGAGCATGGCGCGTTCGCCGGGCGAGAAGGATTCGGCATCGCTCGTCGTTTCGGCAAGCGCGCCGGCGATTTCCTCGCGCAGGCTGGTTCCGTTGCGCTGCCTGAACAGGCCTAGAACGCGGTCGAACAGGGAGGGACCGGCTGGCGAAGTTTCGCTGGCAGCGCTGCCGATGCTGGCAGCACCAGGGGTAACGGTACTCGGACTTGATCCCTCTTCCGACGTATCGGAAGCCTTGGTCGCACTGCCGGCGTCGGGGCGGGCGGCAGTCTCTGGTTTGTCGTTCATCGTCGTCCGGTCAATTGGTCAGAAGTAGTTACGCGTAGGGATCGGGAATGGCAAGCCTTGCGAGCGCTGCGCGTTCGATGGCCTCCATCGCCTCGGCCTCGGTGTCGGTCTCGTGATCGTAGCCCAGCAAGTGCAGCAGGCCGTGGATGACGAGATGGGTGATATGGTTCTCGACAGGCTTGTCTTCCAGTGCCGCTTCATGCGCGACTGTCTCGGCGGCCAGCACGATGTCGCCGAGCATCGGCGGCAGCTGGCCGCCCTGCGCAAACGGAAAAGCCGGGAAAGACAAGACGTTGGTCGGTTTGTCCTTGCCGCGCCAGCCGGCGTTGAGCTTCTGAATATGGCTATCGTTTGAAAAAACAACGCTGAGTTCGGAACGGCCCGCCACACCGGTCTCGGCAAAAGCAGCCGCGACAGCGCGAGCGACCAGCCGCGTCAGGCTTGCCTCATCGGGCCAAGCGCCCGCTTCAATCGATATGTCGATGTCGACGGGAAGTGCCCCGTCGCCGGATATTATGTCCTCAGGCATGAAGCCGCATCGTCAAAATCAATTCTCGGCGCCGAGGCCGCGCGCCAGCTTGGCGTCCCGGTCGTATGCCCTGACGATTTCCGCCACTAGCGGATGGCGGACCACGTCGCCGTCGTTGAAGCGCACGGTGACCGCGCCTGCCACCCCGTCCAGCACCCGCAAGGCTTCGACCAGGCCCGATTTGGTGTTCGAAGGAAGGTCGATCTGGGTTGGATCGCCGGTGACGATCATGCGCGAGTTCTCGCCGAGACGGGTCAGGAACATCTTCATCTGCATCGGCGTGGTGTTCTGCGCCTCGTCGAGGATGACGGCGGCATGCGCCAGCGTGCGGCCGCGCATGAAGGCGAGCGGCGCGATCTCGATCACTTCGGCGGCAATGGCGCGCTCGACCTTGTCGGCCGGCATCATGTCGTAAAGCGCATCGTAGAGCGGCCGCAGATAGGGATCGACCTTCTCCTTCATGTCGCCCGGCAGGAAGCCCAACCGCTCGCCGGCCTCGACCGCCGGCCGCGAGAGAATGATGCGCTCGACCATGCCGCGCTCGAGCAGCATCGCCGCATGCGCCACCGCCAGATAGGTCTTGCCGGTGCCGGCCGGGCCGATGCCGAACACCAGTTCCGACCGTTCCAGCGCCCGCATATAAGCGTCCTGGTTGAGCGAGCGGGCATAGATCGTCTTCTTGCGGGTGGCGATCTGGGCGGCGGAGACCTTGCCCTTGCGCTCCAGCGTCGGCAGCGTCAGCTGATCGTCGGCGGCGATCGCCATGCGCACGGCGCCGTCGACGTCGGACTGGCCGATATCGACGCCCTTCTGGAGAATGCCATAGAGATTGTCCAGGGCGCGGCGCGCCTGCTCGGCCGCCGACGCCGAGCCCTTGATGGTAAGCTGGTTGCCGCGCGAGCGGATGTCGACGCCGAGCTTCTGCTCAAGCCGGGCGAGGTTTTCGTCGAACTGACCGTAAAGGGCGCTGGCAAGCTTGTTGTTGTCGAAAGTCAGAACGATGTGCGCCATGTCAGAAGCCCCAGATGCCGGTACCGGGGGCAGGTTCTTCAGCTCTGCTGCGCTCAACCGTCTCTCCTCATCTGCCGAGACCCCTCAGGCCAATTCGGCGAACAGGCTATTGTAACCTGTCTTCGTGATTCGCACCTGGATAATGTCACCGATTTCGCCGGCCTTTTCATCAACAATAACCGGCTGCAGCCAGGGCGAGCGGCCGACCTTCTGGCCAGCCTGACGGCCGGGCTTCTCGATCAGCGTGTCGATGGTGCTGCCGACGAGGCTCAAGCCGAAATCCTGCTGCTGTTTCACAAGCAGAGCCTGCAGCCGCTGCAGGCGCTCATCCTTGACTGTTTCCGGCACATGATCGGGCATTTCGGCGCCCGGCGTGCCGGGACGAGGCGAATATTTGAACGAGAAGGCCGAGGCGTAGTTCACCTGGCGCACCAGTTCCATGGTCGCCTCGAAATCCGCTTCTGTCTCACCGGGGAAGCCAACGATGAAGTCGCCGGAAAGTGCGATGTCCGGCCGGGCAGTGCGGATGCGATCGAGCAGCGCCAGATAATCCTTCGCCGTGTGCCGGCGATTCATTGCCTTGAGGATGCGGTTGGAGCCTGATTGTACCGGCAGATGCAGGTAAGGCATCAACGCCGGCAGATCGCGGTGTGCGGCGATGAGTTCGTCGTCCATGTCGCGCGGATGGCTGGTGGTGTAGCGCAGCCGCGCCAGGCCGGGAATTTCGGCGAGCCTGAATAACAGGCGGCCAAGGCCCCACTCCTCGGTCTTACCCTCTTTGGTCTCGCCCCGGCCATGCCAGGCATTGACGTTCTGGCCAAGCAGCGTCACTTCGCGCACGCCGGCTTCCGCCAGGCGCTCAGCCTCCGCGACAATCTGCGCCACCGGCCGCGAGACCTCGGAGCCCCTGGTGTAAGGCACGACGCAGAAGGTGCAGAACTTGTCGCAACCTTCCTGCACGGTGAGGAAGGCGGTGACGCCACGCTTGATGACCTCGGCGCGCTTCGGCTGCGGCAGATGCTCGAACTTGTCCTCGATGGCGTAGTCGGTCTCGACGATCTTCTCGCCGCCGCGCACCCGCGCCAGCACGTCGGGGAGCCGGTGATAGGTCTGCGGGCCGATGACCAGGTCGACGGCCGGAGAACGGCGGATGATCTCGGCGCCTTCGGCCTGCGCCACGCAGCCGGCGACGCCGACCAGCATCTCACGGCCGGCCAAGGCACGTTCGGCTTTCATATCGCGAATACGGCCAAGCTCGGAATAGACCTTTTCGGCCGCCTTCTCCCTGATGTGGCAGGTGTTGAGCAGCACCAGGTCGGCCTCGCCAATGGCATCGGTCGCGGTGTAGCCGTCGGCGGCCAGCGCATCGGTCATACGCTGTGAATCATAGACGTTCATCTGGCAGCCATAGGTCTTGATGAAGACCTTCCTGGTCGCTGCAGCCGGCGCGGCGGCCATCCCTTCGGCCACGGCGTCGATGTCGTCACGCTCTATCGTGTTCAAGTCCATCCGGCGGCTTCTAACGCCTTTCGATGACAAAAAACAGACGATTTTCAGCATGCGCCTGCAGGCACATGCCGGGGCTAGCGGCTCGGGCGCGGATCGGCAAGCGCTGCCTGCATCATCCCGCGCACCTGACTTTCCATCAGTTTCGACGTTTCCTTGCGGTTCGAGCCCTTGGAAAAGGCGATCGGTTCGCCGAAATGCACCTCGACGTCGAGGGCGCCCTCCGCCAGCAGCACCCTGAGATGCGGCATCAAATCCTCATCGCCGATCCAGGCGGCAAGCGGGCGGTGCCGGCGGCCGAGCGGCACGCCGTGCAGGCGCGTGTAGGCAATCGCCACCGGTTGGATGAAGACCTGCTCGGCCGCGCCTTCCGAAATCGCCATCGAGGCAGCGCCAAACAGCGTGCTCTTGAACGGCAGGATCATGTTGCCGTCGCCGGTCGAGCCCTCGGCAAACAGCACCATGGCATCGCCCTTGGCCATGCGGCTGGCTATCTCGCTTGCCTGGTCGCCCGAGGAACGCTTGCGTTCGCGCTCGATGAACACGGTGCGCTGCAGCTTCGACAGCATCCCGATCAGCGGCCAGCCTTCCATATCGGCTCGAGCGATGAATTTCACGTCGGCAAAAGAGCCGAGCACCATGATGTCGGTCCAGGAGATATGATTGGACGCCACCAGCAAAGGACGCTTGGCCGATAGCGCTCCCTTGACATGGATGCGCATGCCGAGCGCCCGGATGATGAGCCTGTGCCAGATCTTGAGGATGATCGTTTCCGGCCACCAGCCGGTCTTCATCGACAGTATCTGCAATGGCACGAGGACCAATGAGCCGACGACAACGAGGCCCAGCGCCAGGAAAATCCTGATTTTCTTGATCATCGCCCTACCCCGGCCGTCTCGCTAGCGAAGATCGCGGCGCATGACAAGCGCGCCGGTCGGCCCGTGCTCCGCCGACCTGTAGTAATTCGGACGCTTGCCGACCTCGCGGAAGCCCAGCCGACGGTAAAGCGCAATCGCGGCGACATTGGTCTCGTCGACTTCGAGGAACAGCGCTTCGGCGCGCTGCGCGTGCAGTTCGCGCAGCACCGCGTCCATCAATTGCCAGCCCAATCCCTGGCGGCGATGCGATCGCGCCACCGCCACGGTCAGGATCTCGCCTTCGCCGGCCGCGAGCCTCGCCAGCACGAAGCCGACGGGCGGCTTGGCGCCCTGTCCGGTTTCGCGTGCGGCGTAGCCGAACACGGTGTCCTGTTCGAGCAAGGCGGCGAATTCTCCATCGGTCCAGGGGCGGACAAAGTCCTCGCGATGCAGCAGCGAGACCGCGCGGCTGTCGGCGATCTTCAACGGCTCGAGCGCATAGTCCCGGCGGCGTGGTTGGAGAAAAGGTATGCGCATTTATCTTTCTTGCCTTGATAGAATGAACCCTGCCTGCGGCTTGGCGTCCGCGCCGCGCAGATAAAGGGGTTTCGGCCTTTCGCTCTCGCCCTTGGCGGCCGCCAGACGGGCGTAGGTGACAATGTCGGCAGTTGCCGTCTGAGGCCCGATATCGAAGGGGCGCCCGGCCGATGCGGTAATTAGCGCTGCTGCGGTACCGGCAAGCACCGAAGAACCCTCCGTCGCCATCGCCACGGCTTCTGCCAGCGTGGCCACCGCCGGACCGTAAGTCAAAGCTAACATTTCATCGTAAAGGGCGGCATGGACTTCCTCCCTCCCGGCATCGAGTGCTGCCAGAACGGCGCGACCGGGGAATGCCGCTGCTGCTTCAGCGGCCAGCGCCTCGAGCGTCGTCACTCCGATCGCCGGAACCTTCAGCGCCAGCGCCAGGCCACGCGCGGTCGAGACGCCGACGCGCAGACCGGTAAAAGAACCGGGGCCGACAGAGACAGCAATCGCGCCAAGCCCCGCATAGTCGGTTGCACTTGCCTTCAGCGCTTCGGCGATGACCGTCATCAGCTGCTCGGCATGGCCCTTGCCGAGATCGAGCACCGAACGGCCAAGCTCCTGCTTCGCCTTCGCGTCATAGACGCAAGCGGCGCAGAGATTGGCGGCACAGTCGATGGCAAGCAATTTCATGAAGCGACCAGTTCGAGAAGCAATCCCCTGTGCCCGCCACGGCCCGCCACCGCAAGGGGATAGTGCATAATTTGTTAAGCGGCTTCGCTTCGGCTGGCGAGCTATCAGACCTGCTCGATGCGCAGCATGTGGTTGTCCCAGACATAGTCCGGTTCGGAGCGTGTCGTGCCGCTGCCCTCGATGATCTCGCCAGCGCCGGTGGTGGCCATGAAGCCGGTTCCGTCGGGCGCCACGCCGCAGACCTCGACCAGCGCGCTGTTCGAAACGATCCGGCCGCTGGCCGCATCGATCACGACAAGCGAATTGCCTTCCGGCGAGGAGACGGCGACGGTGCCGGCAGCCGGATTGGCGGCGACTGAGCCTATATAGTTGCGGAAGCCGGACAAAACGTCCTGCGGCATGTCGAGCAGTTGCAGTTCCTTGCCGCGCGCCGCGCGGCCGACCAGCAACGGACGATCGGTGCGCGGCCCCCTGTACTGGCAGCCGAACCAGACCGTGCCGGACGGATCGGTGTCCATGTGGCGGATCGAAAGCTGATGCAGCACGGCCGGCAATTCGTGTTTCTCGACGAGACTGCCGGTGATGCGGTCGATCAGCACGTAGGACGGTTTCATGGTGGCGATGTTGAGCTCGGCGCGGCCGTAATCCGGATGGGTCTCGATGCCGCCATTGGCAACGGCGATCGTCCTGCCGTCGCCCAGCAGCAGAAGCTCGTGCGGACCCATGCCATAGGTCGGGAACTCGCCGACACGGCTGAATTTCGCCCGCGCATCGTAGACACCGACGACGCCCGCCGCATTGTCGAAGTCGTTTTCGGTGGCATAGAGCAGCGCACCATCGACTGAGAACACGCCATGGCCGAAGAAATGCCGGCCGGCGATGCTGGCGATGGTCTGCGGCGCGTCACGACCCGAGTGGTCGAAAACCACGGCGAAGGTGCCGGGCTGGCGGGCGAACACCACCGAGCGTTTCGACACCGGATCGAAGGTGACGTCGTGGCCGCGATCGGGCAGGTCGATCGTATGCAGGACCTTGCCAACCTCGGACAGGACGGCGGCGCCAAAGCTGCCGTCGCGCTTGACGAAGGCGGTGGCGAAGACGGCGTCGGCCGCAAGCGTCGTTGCCCAGGCCGAGGGGGCCATCGCGGCCATGAAGCCAACGCCAGCAGCTCTCAGGAAATCGCGACGATCTATCAGAGGGGTTTTCAATTCAGTCCCCATCCAGCGAGGAGAAGCCGGCGGTCAGGCCGAATTCGGCGGTCAACCTGGTGCCGATCAGGGTCGACAGGCTGGAGGTGATCAGCGCGAAATGGTCGAGTTTGTCACGCAGTGCCGGATCGCCAAGTGCCTTGTCGATTGGACCGCTGACGGCCTTGGCGGTGGCGACGCCGTTGATCAGCTGGATGTGGGTCGATTCGGCCATCCAGCGTTCATCGGCCGGCAGGGCGTCGCCAAGCTTCGAGGCCTGGAACAGCGTATCGATGCCGGAGAGATTTCCAGCCAGTGACGCAGTGGTGTTTTGCGAGCGCCAGTAAATTGCCTGTTTCGGCTTGTCCGCGTCCGGCTTGCCGCCGAAAAACCCTTTCAGGCGCACGTCGCGGACCATTTCCAGCTCATTGATGAAGACGCCGACCAGTTCCGTCACCGCTTCGTTGCCGTCGCGGTAAAGCGGATTCTGCGCGCCTGGATTGGCCCAAAGTTCTGCAAAGCCGTCCGGCTTGTTCCAGGCGGAGCTGACCTCACCGGCCATGGTTTCGATGTTGCCGGCAACCGCGGCGCCATACGCGCAGCGATAGGGATCATCCTTGCCGGCAAGTGCATCGGCGCCGTCGCCGTAAAGCACGAACTCAAGCGCGCCCAGCCCCTGCATGGCTACACTCTTGCCGGCCAGCTGTGCCGGATCGGTCGCGGTCGGATCCTTGGCCGACAGCGCCGCCTGCACCTGCTTCAGGCCGATGCTCTTGCGATCCGGCCAAAACAGCATGCGTTCCAGCCGGTTGTTCTCCTTGATCGGCCCGAAGCCGATGATTTCGGCTGACGACCAGGCATAGACGGTGGCGGAGAATTCGGCGCGTGCGGCATCGAGTTCCCCTTGCGAGGGCGTGACGCACAGCTTGCGCATGGATCCGGTCAAGGTTTCAGCATGCTCGTGCAGGCTGGCATAGGCCGGGCGGACAAAGCCATCGATCGCCCGCTGGATGATGTCGGAGGCTTTGACCGCCGCCGACGCCGGGACACCGCCCAGCAAAGCCAGCGGAACAACGAGAAACAATGCAGAGCGCTTGAACATCACAGTGACTCCAGGAATTTGAGCAGCGCATAACGGTCGGCCGCGCTGGCCACGGCAAAGCGGTCGCGCGCTTTCTGCGCTTCGCCGCCATGCCACAGGATGGCCTCGGTCAGGCTGCGCGCGCGCCCGTCATGCAGGAAGAAAGAATTGCCGTTGACCGTCTCGGTCAGGCCGATGCCCCACAGCGGTGGCGTGCGCCATTCATTGCCCGTCGCATCGCCCACCGCCTGGCCATCAGCCAGATCAGGCCCCATGTCGTGCAGCAGGAAATCGGAATAGGGCCAGATCAACTGGAAGGCCTGCGCCTTGTTGAGCGTGCCGCGACGGGTGACGAATTTCGGTGTGTGGCAGGCAATGCAGCCGATCTCATAGAAGACCTTCTTGCCCGTGAGCACCTGCGGCGCGTCGAGATCGCGGCGCGCCGGCACGGCCAGGTTCTGCGAATAGAAGGTGACGAGATCCATCACCGGCGGCGGCGCCTCGACCGGGCCGAGACGCAGCTGCACGCCGTTCGGCATGGCGAGGCATTTTGCTTGCGCCGCGGTGCAGTCGCCCCAGTGTTTCGGCTCTTCCGGCGTCGAGATGCCGATGTCGCCGGCAAAGGCGTCCGCCGCCTGCTGGCGGATCGACGCGGTTTGCGCCTTCCAGCCGAAACGGCCAAGCGTCAGTTCGCCGCTTGGGCCGTCGCGCACGATGTTCGGCCTGCCGGAAATGCCGTCACTGTTGCGGTCGTCCGGGTCGGCGCGAGCAAGAATGTCCGCTGGTGCGATCTGTTCGATCAGGCCAAGGCCGATCATCGGCGGCGTCAGGCGCGGCGACAGCGTGGTGCGCGGATCGAGCGGTCCATAGGCAGGATCGACAACCGAATAGCTTGGTTTGCGCAAGGAAATAGCGGTGCCGTCCGCCAGCGTCACCTGCCGTTCCTGATAGTCGACATGCATCCGGCCTTCGCCGCGCAGGCCGGGGACGGCCAGTTCCTGCAACTGCGTGCCGTAGACCGGGTCGGGGAAATTGAGCACCTTGTGGTCGGCAAGCTCGGCTTTCTCCTCCTCGCTGCTCGCCTCGCGGGCCAGCCGCAGGAACATCGACGTCGTGCCGGTGTCGCCTTGCGGCGGACGGCCGCGGCCATCCTTCAGATGACAGTTCTGGCAGGCGCGTTCGTTGAACAGCGGGCCGAGCCCATCCGAAGCCTGCGTCGAGGATGGCGACGACACCCAGTTCTTGCGGAAGAGGGCATTGCCGAGCTTGAAGTCGCCCTCTTCCTCGAAGGTGATGTTGGCCGAGGCTTGCGAGAAGGAATCGCGGTTGACGTCTTTTCTGGACGTGCCGGCGCCACCTTGCATCAGTTCGAATTGCTCGGGTTTGGAAAAATCCGTCGTCGGCCTGGTGATGGCGGTGACGCGCGCCTGATCCTTTGGATTGAGGTCGGTGCGTGTGGTGGCGAGGCCGGCAGGTTGAAGATCACCGGCCATTGCGGAAGAGGTGAGCGCCACCACGAGGAAGACGCAGCGCCGACGCGCCAGTCTGGCCGGCGTCTTCTCGAGGTGCGGCGAGCCATCGGCCCGCCGCGAGCGGCGCACGAACTCTAGCAGGCGCCGCATTCCCGCATGCCCTTTACTCCGCCTCGTCCGCCGATGTGGCGTTGAGCTGGCCGTATTTTTCCTCGCCGATCGAGGCGAGCAGGTCGAGCTGCGTCTCGAGGAAATCGATGTGACCCTCCTCGTCAGCCAGCAATTCCTCGAACAATTTCATGGTCACGTAGTCACCCGCTTCCTCGCAGATCTCGCGCGAACGCTTGTATGCTGTACGCGCGTCATATTCGCCGGCAAGATCGGATTCGAGCACTTCCTTGACGTTCTGCCCGATGCGCAGCGGCGCCACGGACTGCAGGTTCGGATGGCCTTCAAGGAAGATGATGCGGGCCACGAGCTTGTCGGCATGGTGCATCTCCTCGATCGATTCCGCGCGCTCCTTCTTGGCCAGCTTAGCGTATCCCCAGTCCTCCAGCAGACGGAAATGCACCCAATACTGGTTGACGGCGCCGAGCTCCAGAAAAAGAGCCTCGTTAAGCCGCTCGATGACCTGCTTTTCGCCTTTCATGGGTTCTGCTCCCGTATTGGACGCGCAGGCCTCTGACGCGATCCAGATGTGAAACGATATCCACGTCGCTCGCCTCCGAGCGGGCGTGGTAATTTTCGGTCACCCGAATGATCGTTTCGACCACATTTGGGAAGCAGCCGCAACAGCGGCCGCGCTTTTGCATGGCATGATAGACCTTTGCCGGCACGATCAGCTGCCAGGGATCCTGGTCCAGCAGCCCGATGATCGTCTGCTCGATCTCCTTCTCCGTGATAATATTGCAATGGCAGATCAGCATCAATTTGCTCGGATGGCTGACGGCGCCTCCCGCGCCGTGTGGTTTGATTTCTTAACCGGAGCCCAATCCGATGCCGATTGTCCAGCTTCGGATCACGCTCCAGCCTTCGACGGCTACTTGAAAACCTTGTCGGGTGCGTCGAGACTGTCGGACCCTTCGAAGGCGATGGCGTTAAGCTTGAGAGTGCCAACGGCGCGTTCGATCGACTTGGTCTGGTCGATCAGTGCGTCGATCGCTGCCTGTACGGTGGCATTGCCTTGCGTGTTCCCCTCGGCGATCTGCTGGTCATAAGCCTCGCCCGCCAGTGCCCGCGCCTTGATCGCCTCCATCTTGGCGACGGTGACATCGAGCTTATCCGACAGCTCCTTGTTGATCGCCGGATCGGCCGCCTTCACCATATCGGCCACCGAGGGCCCCGATACAACAGTGCCGTCGAGCCTGGTATAGCTGGCATGGTAGGCAGCGCGAATGCCGATGGCGTCGTAGAGATGCGAGTTGTAGGTGTTGTCGGAAAAGCAGTCATGCTCTTCTTCCGGATCGTGCAACAGCAGGCCGAGTTTCATGCGTTCGCCGGCCAGTTCGCCGTAGGACAACGAGCCCATGCCGGTGAAGATGGTCGAGATGGCGGTGTTCGGCTCGCCGTCGACGAGGCTCTGGCGTGCGGCGCCGTCCTCCTTCCAGTCGTTGACCATCTTCTGCAAGTCGGAGACCAGAAGGTCCGTCGCCGATTTCAGATACTGGGCGCGGCGGTCGCAATTGCCGCCGGTGCAGCTCTTGAGATCATAGTCCGTGTAGGGCCTCTCGCCGGCGCCCGGGCCGGTGCCATGCAGGTCCTGGCCCCAGAGCAGGAATTCGATGGCGTGATAGCCGGTGGCAACGTTGGCTTCGATGCCGCCGGCCTGCTGCAGCGTGCCGGACAGGAATTCCGGCGAAAGCTTCGAGGCATCGACCTTCTTGCCGTTGATCTCGATCTCCTTGTTGGCGATCACATTGGCTGTATAGAGCGAATTCGCGTCCGATTCAGTGCCGTAGCTCTTGGCGACGTAGTCGATCAGGCCTTCGTCCAGCGGCCAGGAATTCACCTCGCCTTCCCAGTCATCGACGATCTTGTTGCCGAAACGATAGACCTCGGTCTGCTGGTAAGGCACACGCGATGCCTTCCATGCCTCTCGGGCAGCGTTGAGGGTTTCCACCGATGGCGTGGCGAGCAATGCGTCGACCGCCTTGTCGAGTGCCTGCGCGGTGGTCAGCGAATCCTCGTACTTGGCCAGCGCGATGTCGGAATAGGTCTTGATGACCGCCTTCACGTCGGCTTCCGCCTTTGCCGGCAACACGAAAACCGCCGCCGTCAGCAGGGCCGTGGCGCCGATCGCGGCAAGCCTGCCGCCATATCGTGCTGTCATAATCGCTCTCCAGTTTCTCGGAATTTCTGTAAACGGCGCGCGCGGCAACGGGCGCCACGCCATAGGCATGCCATTGGGCGCAAGAGATGCCACGCCATCGCGCGGTTCGCGGAAGAAAGACACCAAAATGCCTCCAATCGAAAGGGTTCAAGGCCCAGACATTAAAGGGATGCGCTGACGCGCGAGCTTCCATAAAGCTGCGACATCGTCGGATGTCAATGACAATCCGCAAGAAAAGTCAATTGAAACAACAGTTTAGAATTATTCTAAACTACGACTGTCAACTTTACGCATCTTCCTGCACCGGTCTTGCAGCTGAACTGTGCGATTGACAGCCGCCATCTCGGGTGCGACCCGCAAAGCTCGCTTGCGGCGTCGCCAGACAATTGCCACATGGCGAGACATCCTAGGATAGAAGAGGGATTGGAATGCGATGAAGAACGGTGTGGTCATTGTCGGCGCGGGTCATGCGGGCGTGCAAGCGGCTGCCAGTCTGCGCGAGGACGGCTATGACGGGCCGGTGATCCTCGTCGGCGACGAGAACGAGCTGCCATACCACAAGCCGCCGCTGTCGAAGACCTTCATCAAGGATGCCGAGGCCAAACCGCAACCCTTGCGTGGCGAGGCCTTCTACACCGGCAGTGCTATCGACTACCGGCCGGGCGTCAGGATCGATCGCATCGATGCCGGACGCCGCAGCCTGGAGATATCAGGCGGCGGCACACTTGCCTTCGACCATCTGATCCTGGCGACCGGCTCGCGCCCGCGCACCCTGCCGCTGCCCGGCTCCGACCTGTCCGGCGTGCTGTCGTTGCGCTCGCTGGCCGATGCGCGGCTGATCCGCGAGCTCAGCGCACGGAGTGACGAGGTCGTCATCCTTGGCGGCGGCTTCATCGGGCTGGAGATCGCCGCCACGCTGCGGGCCGCCGGCCGCACAGTGACAGTGGTCGAAGCGGTCGACCGGCTGCTCGGCCGCGCCGTGGCGCCGGTCGTGGCGAGCCACGTCCGGCAACGGCTGGAAGCGACAGGCGTGCGCATCCTCACCGGCACCTCGATTGCCAGGCTCGAAGGCGAAAACGGCCATGTGGTGGCTGCGATCACCTCGTCAGGCGAAATTCTGCCGGCGCGTATGGTCATCGTCGGCATCGGCGCCGTGCCGAATGTCGAACTGGCGCAGTCCGCAGGCCTCAGCATCGCCAACGGCATCCGCGTCGATCACCAGATGCGCACTTCGGCTCCTGAAATCCTGGCGATCGGCGATGCTGCCTCTTACCGGCACTGGTTCACCGGCGGCGAGGTGCGGCTGGAATCGGTGCAGAACGCCACCGATCAGGCGCGGCTTGCCGCACGCACCATATCAGGCCATGCCGACGTCTATTCGGCGGTGCCCTGGTTCTGGTCCGATATCGGCGACATGAAGCTGCAGATGGTCGGCCTGACCGCCGGCGGCGACAGCCATGTCGTGCTGGGTGACCTGCCCGACAACAAGTTCTCGATCTACCACTATGCCGGCGACCGGCTGCTCGGCATCGAATCCGTCAACCGCCCTGGCGACCACATGCTTGGCCGCAAGATGCTCGGCGCCGGCTTCTCGCCGACGCCGCAGACGATCGCGGCGGGTCCCGAAGGGCTGAAAGCGGCCTTGGCCGCTTTCCTCGAGAATGAGCCCGCCAGAGCGGCGGGATAATTCCGGCCCTCAGGCCCGGCACCTTACCGATCAGGGGCGCAGACTTCGCGGATCGAGCTTTCCAGGATGTCGAGCGCCTCGTTCATGACGCTGTCCTGGATGGTGATCGGCGCCAGGAAGCGGATGACGTTGCCGTAGACGCCGCAGGTCAAGAGGATCAGGCCCTTGTCGAGTGCTTTCAGCCGGATCGCGTTGGCGATCTCGGCCGACGGCAGGCCCTTCTTGACGTCGTTGAACTCGACCGCGTTCATGAAGCCGAGCCCCCTGATGTCGACGATCTCGGGCACGTCGTCGCGGATCGACTGCAGCCGCTGCTTCAGCCTTGCACCCAGCGTGTTGGCGCGGTCGCACAGCTTTTCCTCGTCGATCACGTCGAGCACAGCGTGGGCGGCGGCGACGCCGATCGGGCTGCCGCCATAGGTGCCGCCGAGCCCGCCGGGGCCGGGCGCATCCATGATTCCGGCGCGGCCGGTGACCGCGGCCAGCGGGAAACCGCCGGCCAGGCTCTTGGCCATGGTGGTGATGTCGGCCGCCACCTCATGGTGATCCATCGCAAACATCTTGCCGGTGCGGGCAAAGCCGGTCTGCACTTCGTCGGCGATCAGAAGCATGCCGTGCTGGTCGCAGAGCTTGCGCAGCGCCGTCAGGAACTCACGCGGAGCGTCATAGAAGCCGCCCTCGCCCTGCACAGGCTCGATGATGATGGCGGCGACGCGGGCCGGGTCGACATCGGCCTTGAACAGCCGGTCGAGTGCCGCCAGCGAATCGGCGACCGAGACACCGTGCAGCGGCACCGGGAACGGCGCGTGGTAGACGTCGCCCGGCATGGCGCCGAAGCCGACCTTGTAAGGCACGACCTTGCCGGTCAGCGCCATGCCCATGAAGGTGCGGCCATGGAAGCCGCCGGCGAAGGCGATGACCGCCGGGCGGCCGGTGGCGTTGCGGGCGATCTTGATGGCGTTCTCGACCGCCTCGGCACCGGTGGTGACGAAGATCGTCTTCTTCTCGAACTTGCCGGGCAGCATGGCGTTCAGCCGCTCGGCCAGCCGCACATAGCTCTCATAGGGCACCACCTGGTGGCAGGTGTGCGTGAAGCGGTCGAGCTGCGCCTTGACCGCCTCGATCACCTTGGGGTGGCGATGACCGGTGTTGACGACGGCGATACCCGACGAGAAATCGATGTAGCGGCGGCCTTCGACATCCCAGATCTCCGAATTTTCAGCCCGGTCGGCATAGATCTGCGTGGTCATGCCGACGCCGCGCGAGATCGACTGGTTCTTGCGTTCGGAAATGGCTGAATTCTTCATGATATCCTCATCGGGCTGGCGCCCGTTCTTGTTTGATGCCGCTGACACGTCTTCTGACCTTATTTCACGTTTTCCTCAAGTCGGCACCACCGGCAGGCGATTGGGCCTGCGATCCCGGCTTAACCAGTCGACCGATACGCGTACGGGGGAGGTTCCCTTTTCCAAGGGATCGATTATCCTCCAGATGTCCGCGGGGCATCGCGATCTGCGAGCGGCCTACGGCTGGGGGAGCCCATGAGCAGAAACGCGACATCGTCCGTCTCGCCGCCATCGGTCAAAACCTCCAGCCTTTTGTCTTTTCCAACCGGCCCAGCGCTTTTCGCCTGCACAGCTGCCCTTCTGCTGACCGGCTGCCAGAAGCAGGAAGCGGCAGCAAAGAAACTGCCCATCATGGTGCGCACCGAAACCGTGGCGACGGCCGACTATGCACCAAGAACCTCGCTGACAGGAGTGATCGCGGCCCGCACGCTGAACAATCTGTCGTTCCGGGTCGGTGGCCGCGTCGCGGAGCGGCTCGTCGATGTCGGCCAGCATGTCGACCCGGGTGCAGTGCTTGCCCGCATCGACCCGCAGGAGCAGGAATCCGATCTGCGCTCCGCACAGGCCGATCTCGACGCAGCACAAGCGCAACTGACCCAGTCCGCCGCTGCCTTCGAGCGGCAGAAGACACTGCTTGCCCAGGGCTTCACCACCCGGCGCGACTATGACGCTGCCGATCAGGCGCTGAAGGTGGCGCAAGGCAGCGTCGATGCCGCGCAAAGTGCATTCACCAATGCTCAGCAAAACCTCTCCTTCACCGAACTCAAGGCGGGGGCCGCGGGCGTGATCACGGCCCGCCAGGTCGAAGCCGGCCAGGTGGTGCAGGCGGCGCAAACCGTCTTCACCGTTGCCGAGGACGGTGATCGCGACGCGGTGTTCAACGTGCAGGAGACTTTGGTTGCCAAGACACCAGCGTCTCCTGCGGTGACGATCACGCTGTTGTCCGATCCGCAAATCAGGGCGACGGGCAAGGTGCGCGAAATCTCACCAGCAGTCGACCCGGCTTCGGGCTCGGTCCGGGTCAAGGTCGCCATTCCCGATACGCCCACCGACATGCCGCTGGGAGCAGCCGTCATCGGCTCGGTCAGCGCCAGGCCGGCGAAGGCGATCCTGCTGCCCTGGCAGGCGCTGACGTCCAGCGCCGGCAAGCCGGCGGTCTGGATCGTCGACCCATCGACCAAGGCAGTGACGGTGATGCCGGTCGAGGTGCTGGCGTTCGGCTCGGGCACGGTCGTGATCGCCAGCGGGCTGAACGAAGGCCAAAGCGTCGTCACCGCAGGTGGACAGTTGCTCAGCCCCGGACAGACGATCGAAATATCGGGAGCTGGCCAATGAGCCGGCTGCCACGCATCCTGCTCGGCGTGCTTATGCTCGGCACGCTCGCGTCCTGCTCGAAGTCCGACGAAAAGCCACCCGAGATCATCCGGCCGGTGCTGTCGGTCGTGGTCGAACCGCGCACCACGCAGACTTTCGGCTTTGCCGGCTCTGTCGAGCCGCGGGTCAGCGCCGATCTTGCCTTCCGCCTGCTTGGCCGGGTCGTCTCGCGCGACGTCAATGTCGGCGACATCGTCAGCAAGGGCACGACGATCGCAGCGCTCGACCCGACCGCGCTGGAGCTGGCCGTCCAAGCGGCCAAGGCCGAGCTCTCCAATGCCGAGGCGCAGTTCGCCAACGCCGCCGCCAGCGAGGAGCGGCAGCGCCAGCTGCTCGCCTCCGCCAACACATCGCAGGCCGTCTTCGATGCCGCGCAGCAGGCAAGGAAAGCGGCGGAAGCCAGTGTCGAACGGGCCAAGGCTTCGCTGGCCAAGTCGCAGGAACAGTTGGGTTACGCTCGCCTGTTTTCGGATTTCGACGGCGTTGTCACCGCCGTCGGTGCCGAAGTTGGCCAGACGGTTTCGCCCGGCCAGACGGTCGTCACCGTGGCGCGCTCGGACCTGCGCGAGGCGGTAGTCGACATTCCCGACCAGTTGACCGGCGACCTCGCGGCCGGCATGCCGTTCCAGGTCATCCTGCAATCGCTGCCGACGATCCAGACAGAGGCGAAACTGCGCGAGATCGCGCCGCAGTCCGAGGGTTCGACCCGCACGCGGCGCGTCAAGCTGACGTTGACCGATCCGCCGCAGGCCTTCAGGCTCGGCTCGACGGTGACGGCGACCCGCATGACCAAGGTTGTGCCGACGATCGAGCTGCCCATGTCGGCGCTGCTCGAAAAGGATGGTTCCGAAAAAGTGTGGATCGTCGACCCGCAGACATCGAGTGTGAGCGCGCGCGACATCAAGGTCGCGTCGAAGAATGGCGGCACGTTCACGGTGGCCGGAGGGCTTGAAGCCGGCATGCGCGTGGTCACGGCGGGCGTCCACAGCCTTAGCGAAGGTCAGAAGGTGAAAGTGCCCGAGGGAGGGGCCTCATGAAGGGCTTCAATCTCTCCGACTGGGCGCTCAACCACCGCTCCCTGGTCTGGTACTTCATGCTGGTCTTCGTCGTGGCCGGCGTGTTCTCCTATCTCAACCTCGGCCGTGAGGAAGACCCGGCCTTCACCATCAAGACGATGATCATCCAAGCCAACTGGCCCGGAGCCTCGGTCAACGAGACGCTGCGTCAGGTGACCGACCGCATCGAGAAGAAGCTCGAGGAGCTCGACAGCCTCGATTACACCAAATCGGTCACCACGGCCGGCCAGACCGTCATCTTCGTCAACCTGAAGGATACCACCAAGGCGCGCGATGTCGTGCCGAACTGGATTCAGGTGCGCAACATGGTCAACGATATCAAGGCGCAGTTCCCGCAAGGCGTGCAGGGACCGTTCTTCAACGATCGCTTCGGTGACGTCTACGGCAACATCTATGCCTTCACGTCGGACGGGCTGACGCCGCGCCAGCTGCGCGACTATGTCGAGGATGTCCGCACAAAAATCCTGACCGTCCCGAATGCCGGCAAGGTGGATCTGGTCGGCGCCCAGGACGAGGCGATCTATCTCGAATTCTCGACCCGCCAGATCGCGGCCCTTGGCCTCAACCAGCAAGCGATTGTCGCCAGCCTGCAGGCGCAGAACGCGATCACGCCGTCTGGTGTCATCCAGTCCGGCCCGGAGCGCATCAGCGTTCGTGTCGGCGGCCAGTTCACCTCCGAGGACAGCCTTCGCGCCATCAATCTGCGCGTCAATGACCGCTTCTTCCGGCTGAGCGATGTCGCCACCATCACCCGCGGCTATGTCGATCCGCCGGCGGCGCTGTTCCGCTTCAACGGCCAGGATGCGATCGGACTCGCCATCGGCATGAAACCCAACGCCAATCTGCTCAAATTCGGCGAGGCGCTGCACCAGGAGATGAACAAGGTGCTGGCCGACCTGCCGGTCGGCGTCGGGGTGCATCTGGTCGCAGACCAGCCGGTCATCGTCGAGGAGGCGGTCTCGGGCTTTACGCGCGCGCTGTTCGAGGCGGTGGCGATCGTGCTCGCGGTGTCCTTCATCAGCCTCGGCATGCGCGCCGGCTTCGTCGTGGCGCTGTCGATCCCGCTGGTGCTGGCCATCACCTTCACCGTCATGGAATATCTCGGGATATCGTTGCAGCGCATTTCGCTCGGCGCGCTGATCATCGCGCTCGGCCTTCTGGTCGACGACGCTATGATCGCGGTCGAGATGATGGTGGCGCGGCTGGAGGTCGGCGACAATCTGCGCAAGGCGGCGACCTATGTCTACACCTCGACCGCCTTCCCGATGCTGACCGGTACGCTGGTGACGGTCGCCGGCTTCATCCCGATCGGCCTCAACAACAGTGCAGCCGGCGAATACACCTTCACCCTGTTCGTCGTCATCGCCGTGTCGCTGCTGGTGTCATGGATCGTGGCGGTGCTGTTCGCGCCGCTGCTTGGCGTCACCATCCTGCCGGCGACGATGAAGACGAAACATCACGACCAGCCTGGCCGCCTCACCTCGCTGTTCAGGCGCGTGCTTGTCGGCTCGGTGCGCCATCACTGGCTGACCATCATCGCCACGGTGCTGTTGTTTGCCGGCTCGATCGCCGGCTTCGGCCTGGTACAGCAGCAGTTCTTTCCACCATCGGACCGGCCGGAGCTGATCGTCGACTGGAACCTGCCGCAGAACTCATCGATCGCCGAGACGCGCGACCAGATGGAGCGGTTCGAGCAGCGGGCGCTGGTCGGCAATCCCGACATCGACCATTTCTCGTCCTATATCGGCCAGGGCGCGGTGCGTTTCGTGCTGGCTTATGACGTGCAGCCGGCCAACCCCTATTTCGGCCAGACCGTCATCGTCACCAAGAGCATCGAAGCTCGCAACCGAGTGAATCCGGCTCTGGAGAAGCTGCTGCGCGAGGAATTCGTCGGCACGGACGCCTTCGTCAAGCCGCTTGAACTCGGACCGCCGGTCGGCCGGCCGGTGCAATATCGTGTCGGCGGTCCCGACATCCAGACGGTGCGCGGGCTGGCGCAGCAATTCGCCGGTATCATTTCCACCAACCCCAAGCTTGCCGCGCCGACCTTCGACTGGAACGAGCCGCAACGCGTGCTGAGGGTCGACGTGCTGCAGGACAAGGCACGCCAGCTTGGCATCACCTCTTCCGACATCGCCAGCGCGCTCAACAGCACCGTCGGCGGCGCTACCATCACGCAAGTGCGTGACGCCACCTACCTGATCAATGTCGTGGCCCGCTCGCGCGGGGCCGAACGCGGCTCGATCGAGACGTTGCAGAACATGCAGCTGCCGACCAGCACCGGCGAGGCCATTCCTCTCGCCGCCGTCGCCAACTTCCGCTACGATCTGGAGCAACCGACAGTGTGGCGGCGCGACCGCATTCCGACGGTCACCGTGCGGGCCGGCCTGGTCGGTGATGTGCTGCCGGCCACGGTCGTCAACGAACTGAAACCATCGGTCGATGCCTTCATCGCCAAGCTGCCGCCGGGCTATTCGATCGAGACCGCCGGCTCGGTCGAGGAAAGCGCCAAAAGCCAGGGACCGATCGCCGCCGTGGTGCCGTTGATGCTGTTCGTCATGGCGACCATCCTGATGGTGCAGTTGCAAAGCTTCCAGCGACTGTTCCTGGTCGTTGCCGTAGCGCCGCTCGGCCTGATCGGCGTGGTGGCGGCCCTGGTGCCCAGCGGCGCGCCGCTGGGCTTCGTCGCCATCCTCGGCGTGCTGGCGCTGATCGGCATCCTGATCCGCAACTCGGTCATCCTGATCGTGCAGATCGAGGATCTGGTCGCCGAGGGCAAGGACCGCTGGGCGGCCGTCATCGAGGCGACGGAACACCGCATGCGGCCGATCGCGCTGACGGCGGCCGCCGCCAGCCTGGCGCTGATCCCGATCGCGCGCGAAGTGTTCTGGGGGCCGATGGCCTACGCCATGATGGGCGGCATCATCGCCGGCACGGCGATTACGCTGCTGTTCCTGCCGGCGCTTTATGTGACGTGGTTCAGGATCAAGGAGCCGAAGCAGGGGCAAGACAACACCGCTCCTGCCAATGATGCTACCATCCCGGAAGGCGGCACGGCCTGAGGGCAGGTTGCGAACAGCGCCGAGTTCCGTCACGCCCCCCTCTGTCCTGCCGGACATCTCCCCCACAAGGGGGGAGATCGGAGCCTTCGGCGCCGCGCTCAACCCTGCAACGGTGGAGATTGGCGAAGGCCGCGATGACTGCCAATCTCCCCACCCGTGGGGGAGATGTCCGGCAGGACAGAGGGGGGCGTGACGGAACTCGGCGTAGAAAGGTCCGCTAAGCTCTCACAAACCCGTCGCTGGCCCGCAACAGATTGCGCGTATAGTCCTTCGTCACGCGGCGCTCGACAAGGTCGGCCGCCGCCAGATTCTCCACCGCCTCGCCGCTTTGCATCACCATCAGCCGTTCGCACATATGGGTGATGATGGCGAGGTCGTGGCTGACCATGAGGAAGGTCAGCTTGCGCCGCCGGCGGATCTCTTCCAGCAGATTGAGCACCTCCGCCTGCACCGAGGCGTCGAGCGCCGAGGTCGGCTCGTCGAGCAGCAGGATCGACGGTTCGAGGATCAAGGCACGCGCGATCGCCACGCGCTGGCGTTGGCCGCCCGACAATTGGTGCGAGTAGCGGAAGCGAAAACCGTTGCCGAGGCCGACCTCGTCGAGCGCCCGCTGGATGCGCTTTTCGCCATCGGCAAAGCCATGGATCGCAAGCGGCTCCTGCAGCAGGCGGTCGACGGTCTGGCGTGGGTGCAGCGAACCGTACGGATCCTGGAAGACCATCTGCACTTCGCGGTAGAAAGCCTTGTCGCGGCGGGTGCCGAGCGTCTTGCCATTGACGGTGATGCTGCCCGATGCGACCGGCGCGAGGCCGGCGATGGCCCTGAGCAGCGTCGATTTGCCGGAGCCGGATTCGCCGACCAGGCCGAAAGATTCGCCCGGCTGCACGTCGAGGCTGACGCCCTTCAGCGCGCGAAAACGGTCGAAGATCACTTCCAGCCTGTCGACGGCAATCGCAGAAGTCATGCCGCCCACTCCGGCTTGCGATCGAGCACCGGCAGCGGGTGACGGTCGGCGCCGATCTTGGGCATGCAGTTGAGCAGGCCGCGCGTGTAGGGATGCCGGGCGCGGCCGAGTTCGGAGGCCTTGAGCTGCTCGACCACCTTGCCGGCATACATGACGATGACGCGGTCGCAGAAGGACGAGACCAGGCGCAGATCGTGCGAGATGAAGATCAGCCCCATGCCGCGCTCGCTGACCAGCCGGTCGAGGATGCCGAGCACGTCGAGCTGCACGGTGACATCGAGCGCCGAGGTCGGCTCGTCGGCAATCATCATTTCCGGTCCTGCGATCAGCATCATGGCGATCATGGCGCGCTGGCCCATGCCGCCCGACACTTCATGGGGATGCAGGTCGAAGACGCGGGCCGGGTCACGGATCTGCACCGCCTCCAGCATTGCCAGCGCGCGGTCGCGCGCCTCGGCTTTGCCGACCTTTTCATGGGTGCGCAGAGTCTCGACGATCTGGCGGCCGATGCTCATTACAGGGTCGAGCGAGTATTTCGGATCCTGCAGGATCATGGCGATGCGTTTGCCGCGCAGCTTCCGGCGTTCGCGTGGCGATGCGGCCAGCAGGTCGATGCCGTCGAAGGCGAGCTTGTTGGCCGATATCCGCGCCTGCGGCGGCGTCAGGCCCATGATGGCGCGGCCGGTCTGCGATTTGCCGGAGCCGGATTCGCCGACGATGCCGAGCCGTTCGCGGCCGAGCGAGAAGGAGACGCCGCGCACCGCCTCGATCAACCCGGTGCGGGTCGGGAAACTGACGCGCAGATCGTCGACGTCGAGCAGCGTGCTCATTGATCGCTGCTGATTGGGGTCACCACTCATTGATCACCACTCCGGGGATCGAGCGCGTCGCGCAGTCCGTCGCCAAGCAGATTGAAGCCGAGGCTGACGATCAGGATGGCGAAGCCCGGCGCACCGGCCACCCACCATTGGTCGAGCACGAAGCGACGCCCCGAAGCGATCATGGTGCCCCATTCCGGCAGCGGAGGCTGCGCGCCAAGACCGAGGAAACCGAGGCCCGCGGCGGTGAGGATGATGCCGGCCATGTCGAGCGTCACCCGGATGATCAGCGAGGAGATGCACAGCGGCATGATGTGGCGCAGCACGATGCGGAAGGGCGAGGCGCCCATCAGTTGCACCGCCTTGATGTAATCGGAATTGCGCACCGTCAGCGTCTCGGCGCGTGCGATGCGGGCGTAAGGCGGCCATGAGGTGATGGCGATGGCCAGCACCGCATTCTCGATGCCGGGCCCGAGCGCTGCGACAAAAGCCAGCGCCAGGATCAGCTTGGGGAAGGCGAGGAAGATGTCAGTGATGCGCATCAGGACGGCATCGGTCCAGCCACCGGCATAACCGGCGACGGTGCCGACCAGAAGGCCGATGGGTGCGGCGATGATGGCAACCAGGATGACCACATAGAGCGTCCAGCGCGAGCCGTAGAGGATGCGCGACAGGATATCGCGGCCGAGGTCATCGGTGCCGAACCAATGCTCCGCGCTCGGCGCCAGCAGGCGCGACCCCTTGAGGTCTCCGAATGTCGGCGAATAGGGCGCCAGCACGCCGGCAAGGGCGGCGACGACCAGCAGGGCAATGATGATGAGCAGGCCGAGAAACGCCAGCCGGTTCGCGGAAAATCGCCGCCACGCCACATAGGCGCGGCCGAGCCTCGCCTGGGTACGCGACGCCGGCCGCTCGCTGAGCAGCCAGTCGCGACGGCTCTGGATGGTCTCGACGCTCATGCGGACTTCGTCCTCGGATCGAGAACGCGATAGAGCAGGTCGGAGAGAAGGTTGATGGCGATGAAGACCGAGCCGATGACGATGGTGCCGCCGAGCACGGCATTCATGTCGGCGTTCTGCAGCGAATTGGTGATGTAAAGGCCGATGCCCGGCCACGAGAAGACGGTTTCGGTGAGCACCGAGCCTTCGAGCAGCCCGGCATAGGAGAGCGCGATCACCGTCACCATCGGCACCGCGGCGTTGCGCAGTGCGTGGCCCCAGATGATGCGAGTTTCCGACAGGCCCTTGGCGCGCGCCGCGACGATGTATTCCTGCGACAGTTCGTTCAGCATGAACGAGCGCGTCATGCGGCTGATATAGGCGAGTGAAAAATAGCCGAGCAGCGAGGCCGGCAGGATAATGTGGCGGAAGGCGTCGTAGAAAACATCCCACTGCCCCTGCCATAGGGAATCCAGGAGATAGAAGCCGGTGATTGGCGTGAAGGTGTATTCGTAGACGACATCGAGCCGCGCCGGGAAAGCGACCCATTGCAGCTTGGCGTAGAACAGCACCAGCGCCAGCAGGCCGAGCCAGAAGATCGGCACGGAATAGCCGATCAGCCCGATGACGCGCACGATCTGGTCGATGAGGCTGCCGCGCTTGACCGCCGCCAGCACGCCAAGCGGCACGCCGAACAGCGCGCCGATCAGCGTTCCCAGCGTCGCCAGTTCCGTGGTGGCCGGAAGCGCGCGGCGAATGTCGGTCATGACCGGATTGGTGGTCAGCACCGAGGTGCCGAAATTACCGTTCAGGGCATTTTTCACATAGATGTAGAACTGCTCGACCAGCGGCAGGTCAAGACCCATCTCGCGGCGCGTGCGCTCGACGACATTGGCCGGCGCCCGGTCGCCGAGCACCGCCAGCACCGGGTCGATCGGGATGACACGGCCGATGAAGAAGGTGACCGCGAGCAGACCCAGATAGGTCGTGATCGCGATGACCAGGAAACGGCCAAGCGATGATGCAATGGCGACGGCGCGGGCGCTGCCGCGCCCCGCCGCCACTTCTTTTTCAACCGCGCTCATGCGGCGTGTCCGCGAACACTATTCCTTGGACACCGGCCCGACGAAATTGCTGTCGAAGCTCGGGCCGAGCGCAAAACCCTTGAGGTTCTTGCGCAGGCCGGCGACTTCCAGCTGCTGGTGGATGACGACAAAGGGGCTGGTGTCGAGGATCTTCTTCTCAAGGTCCTTGTACATATCGGCGCGCTTGCCCGCATCCTTCTCGAGCAGCGCCGCTTCCGTCTGTTTGGTCAGATCCGGAATGTCCCAGGCGTTGCGCCAGGCCAGCGTCTTGGTCTTGGCTGCATCCGAATTGTCCGGGTTCGAGGCAAAGGTCTGGGCATTGGAGTTCGGATCGAAATAGTCCTGGCCCCACTGGCCGATATAGATGTCGTGGTTGCGGGCGCGGTATTTGGTCAGCGTCTGCTTGCCGTCGCCGGGGATGATCTCGAGCTTGATGCCGGCCTGACCGAGCGTCTGCTGTATCGATTCGGCCATGCCGGTCGTCGGCTGGCCGGTGCGTACGTCCATGGTTACGCTGAAGCCGTCGGCCAGACCCGCCTTGGCCAGCAATTCCTTGGCCTTGGCGACGTCGAGCTTGAACGGATTCTCGTCGAGCTCACCGAGCACGCCTTTGGGCAGGAAGGTCTGGTGAATTTCGCCGATACCCTTGAGGATGGTCGAGCTCAAGGCATCATAGTCGACCAGATATTTGAACGCCTGGCGCACCTCCGGCTTGGCGAGGTTCGCGTTCTTCTGGTTGAGGCTGATGTAATAGACCGTGCCCTTCGGCGCGCTGGTGGTGGTGAGGTCGGCGTTCTTGGCGATGGCGTCGAGATCGTTCGGCTCGAGATTGCGGGCAACGTCGATGTCGCCGGCTTCGAGCGCCAGGCGCTGGCCCGAGCTTTCCTTCATGTTGCGATAGATGACGCGGGCAAGCTTGGCCTTTTCGCCATAGTAATTGTCATTGCGCTCGAGAACGACGGCCTCGTTGGCCCGCCATTCGCGCAGCTTGTAGACGCCGGAGCCGGCATAGCCGGTCTTCAGCCAGGCGTTGCCGAAATCATTGTCCCATTTGTAGTCGGCACTTGGCGTTACCGCCGCGACATGTTCCTTGACCACCTTGGCGTCGACCACCGAAGCGACCGTTGCCGAGAGGCAGTTCAGCACAAAGCTCGGCGCATAGGCCTTGTCTACGGTGAACTGGAAGGTGCCGTCGTCGACAGCCTTGGCCTTTTCGGTGACGTTGTCGCCGCTGATGCCGAACTGGCCGATGATGAAGGCCGGGCTCTTGTCCAGCTTGATGACGCGCTCGAACGACCAGGCGACGTCGGCCGCGGTGATCGGATTGCCGGAAGCGAATTTGAGGCCGGGCTTGAGCTTGAAGGTGTAGGTCAGGCCGTCGTCGGAGACGGTCCAGCTTTCGGCGAGGTCGCCTTTGACCTTGGAGGTGTCGCTGAGGTCGAGACGGACCAGCAGATCATAGGTGTTGCCGGTGACTTCGGCGGTCGACAGCTCGAACGCCTCGCCCGGATCCATGGAGATGATGTCGTCGATCGCGAAACCTTCAACCAGCGTGTCGGCGGGCGTGACGGCGCCGGCTGGTGCGCCGGCCAGAAGCAGCGCGGACATGGCTGCACCCGCGAGCAAGAAGCGGGAGCGTAGAGCAAACTTTTCCATCATCATTGTGATTGTTCCCTGTTTTGTTGATCCCTGAGTTCCCGGCTCAGGATTGCAGTATTCTTTCGAGGCCGGCAATGGCCCTCTGCCCACTTACCGTCGTGGTTTTTGTCCAGTTGGTCAACACCATATCCGGCGGCTTGCAAGCCGGCAACGAGCATTTGCGAGACGGCGTATTGGACCAGAATGGGCGGTGGCGTGTCGATGCATGCGCCGGCTAATCGATGCCGCCAATCGGGAAAAATCTGCTAATTTCGCGGCTACTTCAGCACCGAGACCAGGTCGGCGTCAGGGAAGCAGGTAGCGGCCCGGCCGTCCTTGGCTTGCCATTTGCCGATCGAACGGCGGGTCTTGAAGCCGGGCAGGCCATCGGCGCTGCCGACATCATAGCCCTTGGCTTCCAGCGCCCGCTGCAGGGCGGCGATGTCCGAACGGTGGAGCCCGCCGACCGCGCCCCAGCTGCCGGCAAAATTGCTATCGCCATGGGCGATGCGATCGGCGCCATGGCCGATGAACAGCGCGTAGAGGTCGCTGGTGTTGTATTCCTTCAGCACGTAGAAATTCGGCGTGGCGATAAAGGCCGGGCCGCTGCGCCCGGCCGGCATCAGCAGAAACCCCTCGGCCTTCAGCTCACTGGCTGGAAACGGTTTTCCGCCAATACGCTTGATGCCCATTGCCGCCCATTCGGAGATTTTCTTGCCCTGGTCCGGACCTTCCAGCGCGCAGGAAACCGTCTCCGGCACGGTCACCTCGAAACCCCAGCCGCGGCCCTTCACCCAGCCATAATGGACGAGATAGTTGGCGATCGAGGCCAGCACGTCCGGCGTCGAGTTCCAGATGTCGACACGGCCATCGCCGTCGAAATCGACGGCATGTTTCAGGAACGATGTCGGCATGAATTGTGGCTGGCCGAGCGCGCCGGCCCAGGACGATTTCATCGCGCCGACAGGGGCCAGCCCGCGCTCGACGATCTCGAGTGCCGCAAGCAGTTCGGTGCGGAAGAAATCCTTCTTGGTCGACATGAACGCCTTGGTGCCCAGCACCTCGAAAGCGTCGTAAGGCATCTTCGCCGCGCCGAAGCCGGTCTCGCGGCCCCAGATCGCCAGCAGCACTTCGCCCGGCACACCATAGCGCTTTTCGATGGCCGAAAGTGTCCTGGCATTGGTGACTTCACGCGCGCGTCCGCCTGCCGTTACCGCGCCAACCGTCTTCTCGGCGAAATAGGCGCCGGGCGAGCCGAATTCGGCCTGGTGCTGTTTCTGCGGCGTGGTCGCCTTCTCGCCCGGCTTGACCAGGTCGGGCAGCTTCAGATTGGGCTTGATGCCGTCGAAGGCGGCATCGAAGGTTTTTTTGGAAATGCCTTTCGCCTTGGCTTGCGGCCAGAGGTCGTTTTGCAGCCAGGCGCGGAACTGATCGTCGATCATTGCAGCGGAGGCGGGAGCGGCCCAAACCATCGCCGCAAAGACGAGGCAGGCAAAGACGAGGGCGGATTTCATAAAAGCAGGAATCATTTGCTTCTCCTGCCGGCCAATTGCGTCAAAACGCCGTCCGCGAGCGTAGCGCCGCGGCCAGCGTGCCTTCGTCGAGATAGTCGAGTTCACCGCCGACCGGCACGCCATGCGCAAGGCGCGTCACCTTGATGTCGAAGCCGGACAACTGGTCGGTGAGGTAATGCGCGGTCGTCTGGCCCTCCACCGTTGCGTTGACGGCAAGGATGATCTCCTTGACCTCGCCACCGGCGACGCGATCGACCAGTGAGCTCATGTTGAGCTGATCGGGGCCGATGCCGTCGAGCGGCGACAGCGTGCCGCCGAGCACGTGGTAGCGCACATTCATCGCCGCCGCGCGCTCCAGCGCCCACAGGTCCGAGACGTCCTCGACGACGATGATGGTGCCGGCATCACGGCGCGGATCGGTGCAGATCATGCAAGGGTCCGATGTATCGACATTGCCGCAGGTCGAGCAGATGCGCACCTTGTCGGCCGCCTCGGCCATGGCGGCGGCCAGCGGCGACAGCAGCTGTTCCTTCTTCTTGATCAGATGCAGGGCGGCGCGCCTGGCCGAACGGGGACCCAACCCCGGCACCTTGGCCAGGAGCTGGATCAGGCGTTCGATCTCGGGACCGGCGATTCGCTTGGACATCGCTCTGATCTAGGATTTTTCAGCGCGCTTTGAAACAGCCCAGCACTGGATCCGCCATGTTGAATTGGCGGACCCTATGGAGTGCGATTCGTTCAGTTGGCTTCGAGCGGCCGGCCCTGGCTGACAATCATCGCGCCGATGGCGTCGGTGTTCTCAGGCGTCGACTGGAATCCCATCGACGCCTCTTGCGGCGCGTCCTCAACCGAGGAGATGACCCTTGTCCTTGCGTTCAAGGTTCCGCCAAAACGAGCGGCATCCGGTTCCTCCATCGGCTCCTGCATCGCCACCACCGTCGGCTCCTCCGAGACACGCGCGGATTTCGCGGTCGGCGCGGCGGCCGCGGTCACATAGGTCTGTTGGGCAGGAGCGGATCGAACGGTTGTCGTCTTGGCCGGATGTGCCGGCTCGGCGGATGCGACCAGCGTCACCGGTGCGGCTGGCTTCTCCGGTGCCGCCGAGGCAATGGCGACCTGTGGCTCATCCGGCAGCGGCTGCCAGTTGCGGCCGCGCTTCTCATAGAAGGCATTGCCGCCGGCAACCATGGTGTAGTGCATGTTCTTGTAGGGGAAGCGCAGCCCGGCGGTGTGGAAATACATGGTGTTCTTGAGCTTGGCCTTGCGCTCGCCCTTGAGCACGGCATCGGCGGCTTCCTCGACATCGGGCATCGCCCGCGAATTCATCGACCTGGTCATGACGCCGGGCGCGAACTGCCCGGGCTCGCCCACCACCTGGCAGATGGTGCTGCCGTGGTTGCCGGAGCGCAGCCGGTTCATCACCACCGTGCCGACAGCGACCATGCCATCACGGCTTGAGCGGTTGGACTCGAAGAACATCGCCCGTTCCAGGCATTCCTTGTCCTTCGGCGTATGGCTGTAGGCCCGCGAGCTCAGGAAACTCGGCGTGATGGCGTCGGTCAGGCTGGCGACGGACATGCCGTGCGAAGTGGTCTGGCTGCAGGCAGCCAAAAACAGGGGTGAAATGACGGCGCCGAGCAACAACGGCGTCTTCCATCGCGTGGAAATCAACAGGTAACCCTCTCACTTCGTGCCCGCCCCCAGGCTGCGGCAAGAATGAGACACTTTCGGGCAAAATGATGGCCAAAACGTTATTAACAACGCACTGTTGCCAAATTGGCACAATTTCGTGGCTTTCCAGATAGATCGAGCCATCATTTCACAAAAGCGATGACCGCTCTCTCTTTGTTTCGCCGCAATTGCCCAGGGAAAGCGCGACACGCTTTTCCCGGGAAAACCGCGTCACGTCTTTCCTGGAACCGGTCTATCGCCCGGCCGCAATCGCGGCCGGCTGGCCAGGCTCAAGCTCCTCAACCTTCTCCGAAAACAGGCCGCGCCGGAGGAACAGCGTCCGCGCGTCCCTGGCCGTCGGCGCGATCTTTGCCGGCCAGTCGCTTTCGATGAACTCGGCCTTGGTGAAGTCCGGGTTTGTCTCGCTTGCAGCTTCCAGGAATTCGGCGATCTCCAGCACGATGGCGCGCTCGTCCTTCGAAAGCGCCGATATGCCGGCTTCGATCGACGGGCGATGGACGAAATCCTCGAACAGATTGAAGTACCCCTTGATGCCGACGAGATCGACGCCGTCGTCGCAATCGGCCAGGATTTCCAGGATCTCGTAGATCCTGTTGCGAATACGCTGCTCGATCAATCTTTCGGAAGGGTCATCGGTCATGGCCGTGCCGAATGCTAGAAGGGCAGTTTCATACCCGGCGGGATCGGCAGGCCAGCGGTCAGCGCCTTGGTCTTTTCCTGCATGACCTGCTCGACCTTGGTCTTGGCGTCATTGTGGGCGGCGAGCACGAGGTCTTCCAATATCTCGACATCGTCCTCCTTGAACAAGGAGGGATCGATCTTCAGCGACTTCATCTCGAATTTTCCGGTCAGCGTCACGTTGACCAGGCCGCCGCCGGCTTGGCCGGACGCTTCCAGCGTCGCGATCTCGTCCTGCATGGCCTGGAACTTGGCCTGCATTTCCTTCGCCTTGCCCATCAAGCCGAGAAGATCTTTCATGGTCGGGTCCTTTGCGGATTCGTGGCTGGATCAGGTTTCGTCGTCGTCAGCCGGCGGCTCGACCGGCACTTCGGCCTCGGCCGTTTCGGCTTCCGGCGCGTCTGGAATGCGCACGTCGATGATCTTGGCACCGGGAAAGCGGGCCAGGATGGCGGCCACCGTCGGGTCGCTCTTGGCATCGAGGAAGGCGTTCTCGCGCTTGGCCGATTCCATCTCGGCAAGCGTCTGGCCACCCTCTTCCTTCGACAGCGAGACCAGCCAACTGCGGCCGGTCCAGGCGCGCAACTTTGTCGTCAGGTCGTTGAGCAGCATCTTGGGCGCGTCGCTGGTCAGGCCGACGTCGATCCGGCCGGGCTCGATGCGCACGAGGCGGATATAGCTCTTGACCTGCACCTTGAAGGCGATGTCGCGCTGCGCATCAGCCAGGGCAATGATGTCGGCCAGCGATTTCAGCGGTGCCGATTGCGTCTCCACGACGGGTTCCGGCGGAGCGACGAAGGCAACGGGGGCGGGCGTGGTCTCCACAAGCCGCATGGTCTGTGCGCCGCCCGACCCGGCAGGCATGCGGGTCTGCGCCACCGCGCTGGCGCCACCGCCATTGCCGGAACCTGCGGGCGCACCATTCGGGCGCGGCGCACCATTTTGCACCGGTGCTGCGCCCTCAAGCGATCTCAACGCCTCGTCCAGCGTCGGCAGGTCGGCGGCGTGCGCCAGCCTGATCAGCACCATTTCGGCTGCACTCACCGGCCGGTTGGAGGACTGCACCTCGGGAATGCCCTTGAGCAGCATCTGCCATGTCCGCGACAGCACACGGACCGACAGCGTCCTGGCGAATTCCGCGCCGCGTTGCCGCTCGTCCTCGGAGAGCGAGGCATCCTCGATGGCCGTCGGCACGAAACGCAGCCTGGTGACGAGATGGTTGAATTCGGCCAGATCGGTCAGCACGGCAGCCGGATCGGCACCGGTATCGTACTGCGCGCGGAATTCGCCAAGGGCCGCCGCCACATCGCCCTTCATCACATGTTCGAACAGGTCGACGATGCGGGCGCGGTCGGCGAGCCCCAGCATCGCCCGAACCGCATCGGCGCTGACGGAGCCGGCGCCATGGGCAATCGCCTGATCGAGGATGGAGAGCGAATCACGGGCCGAGCCTTCGGCGGCGCGCGCGATCATCGCCAGCGCGTCGTCGTCGACCGAAATGCCTTCCTTGGCCGAGATCGAAGCGAGATGCGCGACCAGCGCGCCGGCGTCGATGCGTCTTAGGTCAAAGCGCTGGCAGCGCGACAGGACGGTGATCGGAACCTTGCGGATTTCGGTGGTGGCGAAGACGAATTTGACGTGCGGCGGCGGCTCTTCAAGCGTCTTCAGCAGGCCGTTGAAGGCCTGCGTCGACAGCATGTGCACTTCGTCGATGATGTAAACCTTGTAGCGGGCCGAGACCGGCGCGTAGCGCACGCGCTCGATGATGTCCCTGATGTCGTCGATGCCGGTGTGCGAGGCGGCATCCATCTCGATGACGTCGACATGGCGGCCTTCCATGATCGCCTGGCAATGCTCGCCGAGCACGGCAAGGTCGACCGACGGCTGGTCGACGGTGGCGGTTTTATAGTTCAGGGCCCGTGCGAGTATGCGCGCCGTCGTGGTCTTGCCGACGCCGCGCACGCCGGTCAGCATCCAGGCCTGGGCGATGCGGCCGGTGGCAAAGGCATTGGTGAGGGTGCGCACCGTCGGCTCCTGGCCGACCAGTTCGGAGAAGTTCGAGGGACGATACTTGCGCGCCAGAACACGATAGGCGGCGGCCTTGCCTATCTCCAGGCTTTTTGGTCCCGAATTTCCGGCTTCGCTCATTCGCCCGTAAGCTCCAAATGGCCACACCCGAAGGCGGCCGATTCCTGCGCATAGTCTCGCCCGCGCTGCAATGCATCGTCAATGTCGCGAGAGGGGCCGATGAGGTGGGAGGCTGGAACAATGACCCGTTCCGGGCTCGTTAGGGCTGCTTCCTTCCGGACCTGACCCGGTTGGCGAGTGGATCGTCCACCACCAACCTCCCGCTTTCCATATCGGCAATTGTGCGACGAAATGCAAGTGCGCCGGAGAAATCGCCAAAAGATGAAATTGGCGCACCAAACCGTGAGCGGCGCAATGATTCGCTTGCAGCCCCCTTGCCGCCGCTCTAGCGTTCCTGCGTTTGAGGAAACCAAGAAAAGCAAGGGAAACGCCGATGCTGCCGGGCCTGAAGGCCGGATTCACGCTGGACACCCGGCTGGAGGCGGACAGCGAGCAGTTGATGTGGCTTGGGCTGTGCGAATTGCGCGTGATGAACGACCGCCGCTGGCCATGGCTGCTCCTGGTGCCGCAGCGGCCGGGCGCGGAGGAAATCCACGACATGACGCCGCTCGACCAGGCGATGCTGACCTTCGAGACCAATATGGTGGCACAGGGACTGAAAAAAGCGACCGGCTGCACCAAGATCAACACCGGCGCTCTCGGCAACATTGTGCGCCAGCTGCACATCCATGTCATTGCGCGTTCGGAAGGCGATCCCGGCTGGCCAGGCCCGGTATGGGGGCACGGCCTGCGTGAGCCCTATCAACGTTCCGACCTGCGGCGGTTTGCCGAAACGATCAAGGCGGCGCTATAAGCGTTCCCCGTGTCCATCCCGCAACGTACGCCAGAGTCTCCATGAGCTTCCGCCTGTTTGACGCGCCTTTGCGCGAGCCGAGCCAGTTCGTCGGCTTTGCCGGCAACACCATCGACCGGCAATCCGAAAACCGCGCCGACGATTCCGTCGACAAGGCGCTCGCCGACCCGGCGACGCGGCTGCTTCTGATGAATGGCGGCCGGCTCTATCTGAGGCTCGGGGATGGCGGCGGTCTCGACCCCTGGTTCAGCGCCGCCGAGAGCGAGCCCTTCAAGGTCTCCCTTGCGCAAGGCATCCTGCTCGGTTTTTCCGAACAGGGACCGGTGCTGGCCGTGCCCGCCGGCATCGACGCCGAGCAATTGCCGGAAACCATCAAGGCCATCGACTATCGCTCGGTCTATATGCAAGGGCTGATCGACGAGGCGGCTGCCGGCGCGATGGCGCAAGGGGCCGCCCTGCTTGCCTGGCACGCCAGCCATCGTTTCTGCAGCAAATGCGGTACCGAATCGCAGATGCGGGCCGGCGGATACAAACGGCATTGCCCGAATTGCGGCACCGAGCATTTTCCACGCACCGACCCGGTGGCGATCATGCTGACGGCGACGCGGGAGAAGTGCCTGCTCGGGCGCGGCCGTCATTTCGCGCCGGGCATGTACTCGGCCCTTGCCGGCTTCATCGAGCCGGGCGAGACGATCGAAGCGGCGGTGCGCCGCGAGACGCTGGAGGAGGCCGGCATCAGGCTCGGCCGTGTCGTCTACCATGCCAGCCAGCCCTGGCCGTTTCCCTATTCGCTGATGATCGGCTGCTTCGGCGAACCGCTCAACGACGATATCCAGGCCGACCTCAACGAGCTGGAGGACTGCCGCTGGTTTGCCCGCGACGAAGTGCGTTTGATGCTGACCAGGGAGCATCCCGTCAATCTGATCACGCCACCGAAAGGCGCCATTGCGCATCACCTGATCCGCGCCTGGGTCGACTCGGAATGATGACCGCGAACACCGAAAGACATAGCAGGAGCAGGACATGATCCGTCACACCGTCGTCTTCACCCTGAAGCACCCGCCGCATTCGCTGGAGGAAAAGAGGTTCCTCGTCGACGCCAAGAAAATCCTCACCGCGATCAGGGGCGTCACGCATTTCGAGCAATTGCGGCAGGTTAGCCCGAAGAACGACTATCGCTTCGGATTCTCGATGGAGTTCGCCGACCAGGCCGCCTACAACAGGTACAACGACCATCCAGACCATGTCGCCTTCGTGCGCGACCGCTGGGTGCCGGAGGTCGAGGCCTTCATGGAGATCGACTACGTGCCGCTGGGGGCGGTGATTTAATCCGCCACTTTCCACTGCTCACGCGACTCGCTGGCCGGATAGACGCCCAGAATCCGCACCTCGCGCGAGAAGAAGCGAAGCTCGTCCAGCGCCAGCTTGACCAGTGGATCGTCGGGATGGCCCTCGATGTCGGCGTAGAACAGCGTCGCCGTGAACGCGCCGAGCTGGTAGCTCTCCAGCTTGGTCATGTTGATGCCGTTGGTGGCGAAGCCGCCCATGGCCTTGTAGAGCGCGGCCGGCACGTTGCGGACGCGGAAGATGAAGGTCGTCATCATCTTGACGTCAGGCGACGGGCGCTCCGCCCATTGCTTGTTCTTGGTCAGGACGACAAAGCGGGTGACGTTCGAATCGGTGTCCTCGACATTTTGCTCGATGATATCCAGCCCGTAGAGCGTCGCGGCCAGCGCCGGCGACAGCGCCGCCATGGTGCGGTCCTTGACCTCGGAGACCATCTTGGCGGCGCCGGCCGTATCGCCGGCGACGATCGCCTTCCAGCCGTTCTTGCGGATGTATTTGCGACACTGGCCAAGCGCGTGGATGTGGCTGTGCACCGTCTTGATCTCGTCGCGCTTGACGCCCGGCAGCACCATCAGCTGGAAATGGATCGGCAGGAAATATTCGCCGATGATGTGCAGCTTCGATTCCGGCAAGAGATGATGGATATCAGCGACGCGCCCGGCAATGGTGTTTTCGATCGGAATCATGGCGAGGTCGGCCTTGCCGGTCTCTACCGCGTTGAACGCATCCTCGAAGGTCGGACACGGCAACGGCTCCATCGATGGATAGACGTTGCGGGAGGCGGTGTCGGAATTGGCGCCCGGCTCGCCCTGGAAGGATATTCTGTTGGTCTTTTCAGGCATGGCCAATTCTCGATTCAGGGGGTCTCAGCTTCGAAGGGATTTTTCAGTTTGCAAGGATGGTTCTGGCGCGTTCGAGGTCGTCCGGCGTGTCGACGCCCAGCGGCATCGAACGCACGATCTCCGCATCGATGCGCATGCCGGCCTCCAGTGCCCGCAACTGCTCCAGTCGCTCGCGGCGTTCGAGCGGCGACGGCTTCAGCGCGACAAAACGTTCAAGCGCGGCGCGACGATAGGCATAGAGTCCGACATGATGATAAAGCGGCCCCTCGCCCCAAGGTGCTGTGGCACGGGTGAAATAGAGCGCCCTCAGCCTGGTGCCCGAAAGCGGCGAACCGACGATCTTGACGACGTTGGGATTGGTCTTTTCCTCATCGCGGACGATCTCGACACCGAGCGTGGCGATGTCCACCGCTCTATCCTGGAGTGGCCTCAGCGATGCAACGATGATCCCGGGATCGATGGTCGGCAGGTCGCCCTGGACATTGACGACCGTTTCGACCTTGCGGTCAGGATCGAGCGCGACCAGCGCTTCGTGGATGCGGTCGGAGCCGGATTCGTGGTCCATGCGCGTCATCACGGCCTCGAAACCGTGCGCGCGCACCGCTTCGGCCACGCTTTGCGTGTCGGTCGCCACCACCACCCGGCCAAGGTCGGCCTCGGCGGCGCGGCGGGCGACATGGACGATCATCGGGGCGCCGGCTATGTCAGCCAGCGGCTTGCCCGGCAGGCGGGTCGAGGCCATGCGGGCCGGGATCAGGATCAGCGTGGACATCTCAGGTGCAAGGCGTCTCAAAGAGGACAAGGAAAGTGGCAAAAGGTCTCACTGGAAGCGCCCTTATAGGTGTTGCAACGCCGCAGCAAAAGACCTAGTTTCCGCCCGATTTGACCGCCCTGGCAGGGTGGGTCACGATACCGACGGACGGAGTGGACGGTTCGGTCCGCCGGAAAAGGGAGCAAGGGGCGTATGGATTCCAACGAAGTCAACAAACTGCTCGCCGGATTGCTCGGAACCGTTTTCGTGGTCTTCTCGGTCGGCATTGTGTCCGATGCGCTGTTTGCCTCGCCGGCTCCGGAAAAGCCCGGTTTCGCCATCGAGGCCACCGAGCCCGCCGAAGGCGGCCCGGCCGCGCCTGCTGCCGCAGCCAAGCCGATCGCCGATCTGCTGGCGACCGCCAATGTCGAGCAGGGCGCTGCCGTCTTCAAGAAGTGCCAGGCCTGCCATTCCGGCGAAAAGGGCGGCCCCAACAAGGTCGGCCCCGATCTGTGGGATCTCGTCGACCGCCCCGTGGCCGAGCATGAAGGCTTTGCCTATTCGGCCGGCATGAAGGAATTTTCCAAGGGCGGCACCGAGAAGTGGACCTACGACAACATCAACCACTTCATCACCTCGCCGAAGAAATTCGTGAAGGGCACCGCCATGGGCTTCGCCGGCCTGCCCAAGGACGAGGACCGCGCCAACGTCATCGCCTATCTGCGCACGCTGTCGGACAATCCCAAGCCGCTGCCGGCGCCAGGCGCTGCCGCCGATGCAACCGCGCCCGCCAAGCCTGCCGATGCAGCTGCTCCGGCAAAGCCGGCTGAAGGTGCCGCTCCAGCCAAGCCGGCGACACCTGCCGCTCCAGCTGCCCCGGCCAAATAAACAAACTGTCAGCTCAACGATCTTGAAAAAGCCGGGTTCAGCCCGGCTTTTTTGTTAGGAAAACCACATATGCGGCGACAAAGCCGCGCATGGCGGTTTTCACGAGCGCCAAATCATCTAGATTGCCTATCAACGGGCATTGCGAAGAGGATAGTGCATGACGGTTGGCCGAACGCTTCTCAAGTCGTTGCTGGCGGCAGCCCTTCTGGCGGCGGGGTTGCAAGCGACCCGAGCCGACGAATGGCGCACCACCTCATCGCTGATCGGCGAATCCAAATACGGCGACAATTTTCAGCACTACGACTACGTCAATCCGAACGCGCCCAAGGGCGGCACGCTGAACCGGGTGGTGATCGGCACGTTCGACAACTTCAATCCTTATATCGTTCAGGGATCACCGGCGGCTGGCCTGGTCGGATTCGGCGGCGGCCTGCTCTACGACACGCTGATGGAGCAGGCGACCGACGAAGGCAGCACCAGCCACCCACTGATTGCCGATGCCTACAAATATCCGGCTGACTATTCCTCCGCGACCTACCGGCTCGACCCGCGTGCGAAATGGCATGACGGCCAGCCGATCACTGTCGACGACGTGATCTGGTCGTTCCAGGTGCTGAAGGCCAACAGCCCGTTGTACAACCGCTATTTTGAGAACGTCACCGACGCGGTCGCGGTCTCCGATCGCGAGGTCGAGTTCCACTTTAATCAGAAAGGCAACAGGGAACTGCCGAAGATTCTCGGCGATCTCGTCATTCTGCCGAAGCATTGGTGGGAGGGCAACGACGCCAGCGGCAAGAAGCGCGATATCACCAAGACGAGTCTGGAGCCGCCGCTGGGGTCAGCAGCCTACAAGATCGCTAGTTTCAAGCCGGGTTCCGAAATCATCTGGCAGCGTGTGCCGGACTATTGGGGCGCCAAACTGCCGGTGAAGATCGGCCGCGAGAATTTCGACAAGCAGCGTTTCAGCTATTTCCTTGACGACAACGCCGGTTGGCAGGCCTTCACCAAAGGGGGCTTCGAGGACTTCCGCGCCGAGGCACGCGCCCAGCGTTGGGCGGTCGAGTATACCTTTCCAGCGATCAAATCCGGAGATGTCATCAAAAAGGAATTCCCCACGACCTCACCAGAACCGATGCAGGCCTATTTGATAAATACGCGCCGCCCGCTGTTCCAGGATGTGCGCGTACGCCAGGCACTCACCTACGCGTATGATTTCGAGAGCATGAACCGAACCATTTTCTTCGGCGCCTATACGCGCACGGACAGCTATTTCGAAGGCGGCGATCTGGCCTCGACCGGCCTGCCACAGGGCAAGGAGTTGGAGATACTCCAGCCGTTTCGAGACAAGTTGCGGCCTGAACTGTTCACGCAGGAATTCAAGCTGCCGGTCTACGACACGCCACAATCGGGTCGCGAGAATTTGCGCAAGGCCTACGAGCTTTTCAAGCAAGCCGGCTGGATCAATCAGGCCGGAAAGCTGGTGAATGCGAAGACCGGCGAAGTGTTCAAGATCGAGTTCCTCGGCAATGATCCCGTTGACGAGCGGGTCGCCTCGCCTTTCATCGACAATTTGCGGCGCCTGGGCATCGATGCAACGCTGCGCATTGTCGATGACAGCCAATATACGAACCGTACCCGCGCTTTCGACTTCGACATGCTGGCGCTCGCAGGTTTTCAGCAATCCAACTCACCCGGCAACGAACAGCGCGACTTTTTCAGTTCCACGGCTGCGGACAGGGCCGGGTCACGCAATTTGGCCGGCATCAAGAACCCTGTCGTCGACGCGCTGATCGACCGCGTCATCTTTGCGACCGACCGCGACGACCTGGCGGCTGCGACCCATGCCCTCGATAGGGTATTGCTTTGGAATTTCTACATGGTGCCGCAATGGCACTTGGGGAAAGTTCGGGCCGCGTACTGGAACAAGTTCGGCATGCCTGAAAAACAACCAACCTATCTCGGAGTCGATTTGGACTCCTGGTGGATCGACCCGGACAGAGAAAAGGCGCTGGCGGCCAAATACAAGGGCAGCAATTGATGGCGGCCCTGCCCCGCCGCGACTTCCTGGCCTTGGGCAGTGCCGCTGCTGCCGCCGCCTTGCTGCCAGGCCGGGCCTTCGCCGACACTGCGACCGGCACCAAACTGCACGGCCTCTCTGCCTTCGGCGACCTCAAATACAAACCGGACTTCACGCATTTCGACTACGTCAATCCGGACGCCCCAAAGGGCGGCCAGATGAATTTCGCGCCGCCGAACTCGACCCTCAATCAGAGCTTCCTGACCTTCAACACATTGAACTCACTGGTGTTGAAGGGGGAGGCGCCGCCGCGCACCGAACTCTGTTTCGATTCGCTGATGACAAGCGCGCTCGATGAGCCGGATGCGGTCTATGGCCTGCTTGCCGAAACCGTTACCCTGTCGCAGGACCGCAACGGTTTCCGCTTCGCGCTGCGACCGCAAGCGCGTTTCCACGACGGCTCGCAGCTGACTGCGGAAGACGTTGTCTTCGCGCTGAAGCTTTATAAGGACAAGGGCCATCCGAACCTTTCCCAGGCGTTGCGGTACATGGCCGACGCGGTTGCGGTCGATCCCGCCACCGTCGATCTCACCCTCAACGGCAAACAGTCGGCGCAAAACATCCTTTCGATCGTTGGGATGCCAATCGTCTCCAAGGCCTTTTATACGGCCAATGATTTCGCTTCCTCGACGATGACACCGCCGCTTGGTTCGGGACCCTACAAGATTGGACGCGTGGCGGCCGGACAGACTGTCGAATATGACCGTGTGCCCGACTATTGGGGCCGCGATCTCCCGGTGAACCGTGGCCTCTACAATTTCGACCGCATCCGCATCGACTTCTATCTTGACCGGCAAGCGGCATTCGAGGCCTTCAAGAAAGGCGACACGCATTTTCGCGAGGAATTCACCTCACGGGTATGGGCGACCGGATACGACTTTCCGGCGCTGAAGGACGGCAAGGTCGTCAAACGGGAGTTTCCCGGCGAGAAGACGCCAGACATGCAGGCTGTCGCGCTGAATCAGCGTCGTCCGCAGTTCCGCGATGAGCGGGTGCGGCAGGCGATAGCCAGATGCTTCGATTTCGAATGGATGAAGCGGGCCCTGTTTTACGGCTCTTACGAGCGCTCTCAATCGAACTTCGAACGGTCGGACTACAAGGCCGAAGGCCTGCCCTCGCCTGGCGAATTAGCCCTGCTGGAGCCGTTCCGGACCGAGTTGCCGCCAGAGGTCTTTGGAGAAGCGGTAACGCAGCCCCTCTCTGACGGTTCGGGCCATGACCGCAAGCTGCTGGGCGAGGCTTCAAGATTGCTTGCGCAAGCCGGCTGGAAGCGCGCGGGCAGTTTCGTCGTCAACGACAAGGGTGAGCAGCTGCGGGTCGAAATGCTGGCGGAGGATGACGGCATCGTTCGCATCTACACCCCATGGTCCGAGAATATGAAGGCGATCGGGATCGACGCATCGATCCGGCAAATCGATTCGGCACAGTATGAACAGCGGCAGAGCGATTACGACTTCGATCTTGCCTTGCTGCATTGGTCGATCGGGGCGACGCCGACCGACGACGGCCTGGAGATGCTCTATGATTCCCGGATGGCGAAAACGCCGGGGCAGCGCAACTATCCGGGCACCGAAAGCAAAGCCATCGACGCGCTGATCGTGGCAGCCGGCAAGGCGAAAAGCCGAATTGAACTCGTCACGGCGCTTAGAGCGCTCGACCGGGTCTTGCGCGCGCGGCTGGACTGGATTCCAACATACTATCTGGCGAATCACCGCGTCGCCTATTGGGACATGTTCGGCTTTGTCGAGCAGAAGCCCGATTTCGGCTTTCCGGTCGAGACGCTGTGGTGGTTCGATAAGGGCAAGGCGGCAAAAATTGGCAAAGGCTGAGATATCGGTCCAACGAAGGCAGAAAGCCTGATGGGCGCCTATATCCTGCGCCGCATCCTTTTGATGATCCCGACCCTGTTCGGCATCATGGCGATATCCTTCGCTGTCATCCAGTTCGCCCCCGGCGGCCCGGTCGAGCAGGTCATCGCCAGGCTGACCAACCAGGGCGGCAGCGACCGCCTCGGCGGCGGCGGTGGCGACGCGGGCGGCAGCGCCAATTTCGACGTCGCCGGCGACGTCAGCTCGAAATATCGCGGCGCGCAGGGGCTCGATCCGGAATTCATCAAGAAGCTGGAGAAGCAGTTCGGCTTCGACAAGCCGCCGCTCGAACGCTTCGGCATGATGCTGTGGAACTATTCCCGCTTCGATTTCGGCGACAGCTATTTCCGCGACATTTCCGTGCTCGACCTGATCCTGGAAAAAATGCCGGTGTCGATCTCGATCGGGCTGTGGATCACGCTTCTGTCCTACCTGATCTCGATCCCGCTCGGCATCCGCAAGGCGGTCAAGGATGGCACCCCCTTCGACGTCTGGACCAGCGGCGTCGTGATCGTCGGCTATGCCATCCCTGGCTTCCTGTTCGGCATCATGCTGATGGTGCTGTTTGCCGGCGGATCCTTCTGGGACTGGTTTCCCTTGCGCGGCCTGACATCGGACAATTGGGATCAATTGTCCTGGTGGGGCAAGATCGTCGACTATTTCTGGCACATGACCTTGCCGCTGACCGCCCTGGTGCTGTCGGCCTTCGCCACCACGACGCTGCTGACCAAGAACTCGTTCCTCGAAGAAATTCGCAAGCAGTATGTGGTTACGGCGCGGGCCAAGGGCCTGTCGGAACGGCAGGTGCTCTATGGCCACGTCTTCCGCAATGCCATGCTGATCGTCATCGCCGGATTTCCCGGCGCCTTCATCTCGGCCTTCTTCACCGGCTCGCTGCTGATCGAGAACATCTTTTCCCTCGATGGCCTCGGCCTGCTCGGCTTCCGGTCGGTGGTCGAGCGCGACTATCCCGTCGTGTTCGCCAATCTCTATATCTTCTCGCTTCTGGGGCTGTTCGTCGGGCTGCTGTCCGACCTGCTCTACACCTGGGTCGATCCGCGCATCGATTTCGAGCGGAGAGACGTCTGATGTCGGAGGCTACTGCCACCGCGGAGGCTGCACCCGCGCGGATCAAGCGGCCGTTTCTGTCGCCGCTCAACAAGCGCCGCCTGCAGAACTTCAAAGCCAACCGGCGCGGCTTCTGGTCGTTGTGGATCTTCCTCGTCCTGTTCGTGCTGTCGCTGTTTGCCGAATTCATCGCCAACGACAAACCGATCATCGCTTCCTACAAGGGCGAGATCCTGTTTCCGGTACTGGTCGCCTATCCCGAGGAAAAATTCGGCGGCTTCTATGCCGTCACCGACTATCGCGATCCGGTCATCCAGGACGAGATCAACGCCAATGGCTGGATGATCTGGCCGCCGGTGCGCTACTCCTATCAGACCGTCAACAACGCTATTCCGGAAGCAGCTCCGGCCAAGCCGTCCTGGCAGTATGACGCCAAGACGCGCTGCAACCAGTATCCGCAGGGTGCGGCCGACCCGGCCTGCATCGTCGGCAACTGGAACTGGCTCGGCACCGACGACCAGGCACGCGACGTGCTGGCGCGCGTCATCTACGGCTTCCGCATTTCGGTGCTGTTTGGCCTGATCCTGACCGCCGGCTCGGCCCTGATCGGCGTCGCGGCCGGCGCCGTGCAAGGCTATTTCGGCGGTTGGACCGATCTGCTGTTCCAGCGTTTCATCGAAATCTGGTCGGCGATCCCAGTGCTCTATCTGCTGCTCATCGTCGCTGCCATCCTGCCGCCAGGCTTCTTCATCCTGCTCGGCCTGATGCTGTTGTTCTCCTGGGTGGCGCTGGTCGGCGTGGTGCGGGCCGAGTTCCTGCGCGCCCGCAATTTCGAATATGTCAACGCGGCCCGCGCGCTCGGCGTGCCCAACCGCACCATCATGTTCCGGCACCTGTTGCCCAACGCCATGGTAGCGACCTTGACCTTCCTGCCGTTCCTGCTCTCAGGCTCGATCTCGACGCTGACCTCGCTCGACTATCTCGGCTTCGGCCTGCCGCCCGGCTCCGCCTCGCTCGGCGAACTGCTGAAGCAGGCGCAGCGCAACCTCAACGCGCCGTGGCTCGGCATTTCCGGCTTCATCGTCATCTCGCTGATGCTGTCGCTGCTGGTCTTCGTCGGCGAGGCAACGCGCGACGCCTTCGATCCGCGCAAGACGTTCCGATGAGCGAAGCGCCCCTGCTCAGCGTACAGGACCTCAGCGTCGCCTTCGGCCAGGGCGGCGGCCAGTCGCTGGCTGTGGACCACATCTCGTTCGACATCGCCAAGGGCGAGACGGTGGCGCTGGTCGGCGAATCCGGCTCCGGAAAATCAGTCTCGGCGCTGTCGGTGCTGAAGCTGCTGCCCTACCCCAGCGCCAGCCACCCCTCGGGAAAGATCCTGTTCCAGGGCGCCGACCTGCTTGCGATGAGCGAGAAGCAGTTGCGGCAGGTGCGCGGCAACAAGATCACCATGATCTTCCAGGAGCCGATGACGTCGCTCAATCCGCTGCACACGATCGAGCATCAAATCGTCGAGATCCTGAAGCTGCATCAAGGCATGGCCGACCGACCGGCCAAGGAGCGCACGCTGGCCTTGCTCAACGAGGTCGGCATCCGCGATCCGCACAAGCGCCTCGATGCCTATCCGCACCAGCTGTCAGGCGGCCAGCGCCAGCGCGTGATGATCGCCATGGCGCTGGCCAACGAGCCTGAACTTTTGATCGCCGACGAACCGACGACGGCGCTCGACGTCACCGTGCAGGCGCAGATCCTCGAACTGCTGGCCGGCTTGAAGAGCCGCAAGGGCATGTCGATGCTGTTCATCACCCACGACCTTGGCATTGTGCGCAAGATTGCCGACCGGGTCTGCGTGATGACCAAGGGCAAGATCGTCGAGACCGGGCCGACCAAGGAGATTTTCGCCAATCCGCAGCATGCCTACACAAGGCATCTGCTGGCGGCCGAGCCGAAGGGCAAACCGCCGGCCGCCAATGCCGCCGCCAAGCCTGTCATGACCGGCAAGGACATAAAGGTCTGGTTCCCGATCAAGCAGGGCTTCTTTCGCCGCACCGTCGACAATGTGAAGGCGGTCGACGGCATCGATGTCACCGTGCGCGCCGGCCAGACGCTGGGCGTGGTCGGCGAATCCGGCTCCGGCAAGACGACGCTCGGCCTGGCGCTGGCGCGCATGATCTCCTCGACCGGGACCATCCAGTTCAACGGCCGCGACATCAACCAGCTGTCCTTCAACGCCATGCGACCGCTCAGGCGCGAATTGCAGATCGTCTTCCAGGATCCGTTCGGCTCGCTCAGCCCGCGCATGTCGATCGCCGAGATCATCGAGGAAGGCCTGAAGATCCACGAGCCTAAGCTGTCGCCCGACCAGCGCGACGACAAGGTGGCGGCCGTGCTGAAGGAAGTCGGCCTCGATCCGGCGACGCGCAACCGCTACCCGCACGAGTTCTCCGGCGGCCAGCGCCAGCGCGTTGCCATTGCACGCGCCATGGTGCTCAACCCGCGCTTCGTCATGCTGGACGAGCCGACATCGGCGCTCGACATGAGCGTGCAGGCGCAGGTCGTCGACCTGTTGCGCAGCCTGCAGGCCAAGCACGACCTCGCCTATCTCTTCATCAGCCATGACCTGAAAGTCATCCGCGCACTGGCCAACGACGTCATCGTCATGCGCAATGGCAGGATCGTCGAAGCCGGCCCTTCCCAGCAGATTTTTGAAAATCCGCAAACCGACTATACTCGGGCTCTGATCTCGGCCGCCTTCAAGATAGAAACGGCGCCGGTCGGCATCGTCAGCGAGTGATTTGCGTAAAGAGGACGAGAAGATCGCAATGGAAAAAGGCCGCATCCTGCTTGCCGTCACCGGCTTTCATCCGCAGCGCTGGCGCGAACTCCTGTCGGCCGAACGCGAGGTGGTGCTGGAGCCGGACGGCGCCAGCGACCCCTCGATCACCTATGCCGTGGTGTGGAAGCAGAAGCCGAACATCCTGGCGTCGCTGCCCAATCTGCGCGCCATCTTCTCGATCGGCGCCGGTGTCGACCATATCTTCGCCGATCCCGGCCTGCCCGATGTGCCGATCGTCAAGGTCGTCGCCGACAACCTCACCCAGTACATGACCGAATATGTCGTCTGGCGGGTGCTCGACCATCACCGCCAGGGCCTGCTCTACCGGTCGCAGCAGCCGAAAAAGATCTGGCACGAGCCGCAGCAAAGGCCGGCCAGTGACATTTCGGTCGGCATCATGGGTCTCGGCAGTCTCGGCCGCGCCGCGGCCACGGTGCTGCTGTCGCTCGGCTTTGCCGTCAATGGCTGGTCGCGCAGCGACAAGGCCATGCAAGGCGTCGCGACCTATTCCGGCGAGGCCGGGCTGATTCCCTTCCTCAAGGCGACCGACATCCTGGTGGTGCTTTTGCCGCTGACGCCGGACACCAAGGGCATCATCAACTACGGCGTGCTGAAGGAATTGAGGAAGCGCAACGGCCTCGGCGGCTCGGTGCTGATCAATGCCGGGCGCGGCCGCCTGCAAAAGGACGCCGACATTTTGCGGGCGCTGGATGACGGCACACTGAAGGAGGCAAGCCTCGACGTGTTCGAGGTCGAACCGCTGCCGAAGACCAGCCCGCTGTGGGGGCATCCAAAAGTGTTCGTGACGCCGCACGCGGCGGCGACCTCCGACCCTGTCCATTTGGCGCCAATCATGCTGCGCCAGATGGACGCCTTCGAGCGCGGCGAAAAGCTCGACAATCTGGTGGACCGCAAAGCCGGATATTAACCAGGCAGAGCGAGCTTCTTCTGCTTGTCCGGATGGCCGCAGTCGCGGCGATCAATCGACCGGTTCATGGCATCGATCTCGCCGCTCGCCTTGTCGGTGTCGCGCTTGGCCTTGGAGCGCATGTCCGGCGTGAACGGGCCGAAGCCCATGGCCGGATTGGAGAAGGTCGGCTTGGCCTTCGCCGAAAGGTTGTATTGCTGCGCCAAGCCGTTGCGCTGCGCCAGCAACTGGTCGCACGGCACGCTGTCATACTGCAGGGAAGACTGGATGTTGGCGTCCTGCCGTTCGGCCATCGAGGTGCCGCCGACGCAGCCGGCGGTCAGCAGGCAAGATGCCAAGATCATCATGTTCCAGCGCATCGACTATGCTCCTCCTGATATCCCGCCCTGATGCGACCAGATCGCAAATATCAGTCGCGCATGCAAATCGGACTTTTTCGCAGCACGGATGTCCGCAAGGCCACAAGAGACTGCAGCCTCAAGCCGCCGGCAGCCTGCCTGCCACAACGACCAGCCCGTTGACGGGTTCCCGCCGGTCCTGCCGGATCACGGTTGTTTCCAGCGACAGGACCGAAAATCCGTTGGCAGCCAGGACGTCGCGCACATAGTGTTGCGCATGCGCGTAGCGGCGCGATGGCTGCAGGACAAAATCGCCACTGCCGGCCAGCTTCTCGACGGAAAAGGCGAACAGGCCATCCCTTGCCAGCAAGCCGGCAATCGTCTTCACAACGCCGTCCAGCGCGCCGACATAGATGAAGACATCGGCCACCGTCACCAGATCGGCTTTCGGGCCGGTATAGGAAAAATCCCGCAGATCAGCCTTGCCGAGGAAATCATAGGCGCCCTTGGCGCGCGCTTGCTTCAGCATCCTAGCCGAGATGTCATAACCCTCCAGCCGATCGGCGATTGGCCGCAGCCTCTCACCCATCAGGCCGGTGCCGCAGCCGAGGTCCAGCGCCAGCGCGAAGCGCCCCTGCCTTGCCGTTCGAATGGCATGATCGAGCAACTCAGGCAGCCGGTAGCCCAGTCTGTCGACCAGTGATTCATCGAAGCTCTCGGCATAGTGGTCGAACAGTGTCTCAACGAAGGCGCTGGGCAGCGCATCGAGCGCCGGCGCCTTGCCGATCAATTGCAGGTTCAGTGCAGCGCCTTGATGATCCGATGGATCGAGTTGCAGCGACATCGTCCAGGCCTGCGCAGCCAGATCCGGCGCGCCCGCCGCCTGCTGTATCTCGCCGAGGCGAAACCAGCCCATCGCCCATTGCGGTGTCATCCCCAGCGCACCGAGCAGCAATTCCGCCGCTGCCGCATGATCGCCGTCCGCATGCAGCATCTCGGCATAATCGGCACGGCGATCGGCGTTCAAGTCGCCGGACGAGGCCTGAAGCGGTTTCATGGCGATGGGTCCTGCCGGCGGATCGAGCCGGCGGTGCTGTATGCGGGAGTCAGCAGTGACTTACAACAGGCTTCCCGCAGCGGAATTATATCCTATCTTGGGGCCATGCGCGCCAGCGACCTGCTTCATCCCCGGCCCGAAGGCCTTTATTGCCCGCCGGGCGATTTCTTCATCGACCCGGTGCGGCCGGTCGACCGCGCGCTGATCACGCATGGCCATTCCGACCATGCGCGCTCCGGCCACCGCTCGGTGCTGGCGACGCAACAGACGCTCGACATCATGGGTCTGCGCTATGGCGAGGATTTCGCGGGAACAACGCAAGCAGCCCGGCTCGGCGAAACGATTGCGCTCAACGGTGTCTGCGTCAGCTTCCATCCCGCCGGCCATGTGCTGGGCTCGGCGCAGATATCCGTCGAACATCAGGGCACGCGCATCGTCGCTTCCGGCGACTACAAGCGGCAGAGGGACGCGACCTGCGCGCCATTCGAGCCGATCCGGTGCGATGTGTTTATTACCGAAGCGACCTTTGGCCTGCCGGTGTTTCGCCATCCCCCCGACACGCAAGAGATCGCCCGGCTGCTCAAATCGGCGGCGCAGTTTCCCGAACGCTCGCATCTGGTCGGCGCCTATGCGCTGGGCAAGGCGCAGCGGGTGATGCGGCTGTTGCGCGACGCCGGCTACGACCGGCCGCTCTATATCCATGGCGCGCTGGCCAAACTCAGCGAGTATTACCAGAGCCAGGGCATCGATTTGGGCACTCTCGAGCCGGCAACGGTGGAGGGCGGCAAGGACGACTTCGCGGGCGCTATCGTCGTCGGCCCTCCATCGGCCTTCGCCGATCGCTGGGCGCGGCGTTTTCCCGATCCGATCTCGTGCTTCGCGTCGGGCTGGATGCGTATTCGCCAGCGCGCCAAGCAGGGCGGCGTCGAACTGCCGCTGATCATCTCGGACCATGCCGACTGGGACGAACTGACCGCCACCATCAAGGAGACCGGAGCCGAGGAAATCTGGGTGACGCATGGCCGCGAGGAAGCGCTGGTGCGCTGGTGCGAACTCGAAGGCATCGCGGCGCGACCGCTGCATCTGGTTGGCTACGAGGACGAGGGCGATTGATGGTATGAACCGCTTCGCCGAACTTCTCGACCGTCTGGTGCTGACGCCGTCGCGCAACGGCAAGCTGACCTTGCTGACCGACTATTTCCGCAGCGTCGAGGATCCCGACCGCGGGCTGGCGCTGGCCGCCATCACCGGCGATCTCAACATCGCCGCGGTTAAGCCGGCGATGCTGCGCACGCTGGTCACCGAGCGCATGGATCCGGTGCTGTTCGGCTATTCCTACGACTATGTCGGCGATTTGGCCGAGACAGTCTCGCTGGTCTGGCCGCAAACGCCCGGAAACATCCCGAACCGCGAGCCGACGCTTGGCGAGGTCGTCGCGAAACTGCAGGCGGCAAGCCGTTCCGACGGACCCAAGGTGCTGGCAGGGCTGCTCGATAGCGCCGGCATCTCGGCGCGCTTTGCTATCATCAAGCTGGTCACCGGCGGCCTGCGCATCGGCGTGTCGGCGCGGCTGGCCAAACAGGCGCTGGCGGATTTCGGCACCGTCGATGTCACCGAGATCGAGGAGCTCTGGCACGGGCTGTCGCCGCCCTACACGACACTGTTCGCGTGGCTGGAAGGCAAGGCCGAAAAGCCCAGGAACACGGCGATGGCGTTGTTTCGCCCGGTGATGCTGTCGAACCCGGTCGGCGACGGCGATCTCGAAAAGCTCGATCCGGCGGATTATGCCGCCGAATGGAAATGGGATGGCATCCGCGTCCAGGCGGTGGCCGAAGGCGGCATCCGCCGGCTCTATTCGCGCACCGGCGACGATGTCTCCGGCGCCTTTCCGGACCTCGCCGACGCCATGCATTTTTCCGCGACGCTGGACGGCGAATTGCTGGTCGGCGATCCCCGGGAGGCAACGGGAACCTTCTCGGACCTGCAGCAGCGCCTGAACCGCAAGACGGTGACGCCGAAGATGCAGCTGCAGTACCCGGCCTTCATGCGCTGCTACGATCTGCTACAGATCGGCGACGAGGATTTGCGCGCGCTGCCGTTTCGCGAGCGGCGTGGCCGCCTCGAAAGCTTCGCCGGGACGCTCGACCCGAGCCGCTTCGATCTGTCACCGTTCGTCGAATTCACAGACTGGCAGGCGCTGGAGGAACTGCGCCGGGCACCACCGCACCCGATCATAGAAGGCGTGATGCTGAAGCGCTGGGACTCACCCTATGTCGCTGGCCGGCCGAAAGGCCCGTGGTTCAAGTGGAAACGCGATCCGCACACGGTGGACGCGGTGCTGATGTATGCGCAACGCGGCCATGGCAAGCGCTCCAGCTTCTATTCGGACTACACGTTCGGCGTCTGGTCCGGTGCCGAAGGCGAAGAGGAGCTGGTGCCGGTCGGCAAGGCCTATTTCGGCTTCACCGACGAGGAGCTGAAGCAGGTCGACAAATATGTCCGCGACAACACCGTCGAGCGTTTCGGGCCGGTGCGCTCGGTACGGGCCGACCGCGACAACGGCCTGGTGCTGGAAGTCGCCTTCGAAGGCCTCAACCGCTCGACCCGGCACAAATCCGGCGTCGCCATGCGCTTTCCCCGCATTTCACGGTTGCGCTGGGACAAGCCGGCCAATGAGGCAGACCGCATCGAGACGCTGCAGGCGCTGCTCGACCGCTAGAGCTGTCTTACGGCTCGACCGAAACCCGGATCTCGTAGATGTCCGCGGCCTTGCCCTGCTTGTCGAAGTCGGAATTGATGGCAATCGTACCGGCCGAGCCCGGACGCTTTTCGGGAAACTGTACGTCGAACAGATATTCGTTCTGCTGCTGGCCGACAGCGTAGCGCTTGCGGCCGCAGTCACCCAGTTCGCCGAAATTGCAGTCGACGGAAATCTGCGTCTCCTTGCCTTCTTGGGAGCGGGCGATGATGTCGAACACGGCATGCTTGCCGGCGAGCTTCTCCAGCACGCCTTGTCCGACATCGAAGCTGATCGCCGAACCGGAGGCGCCGGAACGGATGCGCAGGAACGACCCGGTGTCGTCCTTCATCACTTCGGCCTTGGCGTCCGACGGGGCGCTGACATGCGACGCATCGGCCGGCGAAAACACGTTGATCCAGTCGCGCGCCTGGTCCGCGTCACCAGGCTTTGCCGGGCCGCCGTCGGCCGGTGCGAAATCGTCGTCGTCGACGGTCGGCGGCGCTTCGGGCGGGGCGGTATCAAGCTGCGCCTGTGTCTTGAACACGCCGGTCTGCACGGCGAAAAACAGGCCAATGCCAATAGCGGCAAGCAGCGTTATGGTCAGGAAGATGGCGGTCAGCGGCAGGCGACGCCCTCTTATGCGCCGTTCATCGCGATCGGGCGCCACTTCCGTCGCCGCGCCGGCCGAGGCCGGAGCGGACATGTCGATGGCCGGAGCGTCGGGAAGAGTAGCGTCCGGCATGATGTCGGGAACGACGGGCAGCACGCGCGAGCGCGGCGCATCGGAAGCGGATTGCACGGGCCCATCGACGACGACAGCGGGGGACGGTGTCTGTTGGCCGGTTTCGACCGCAGGCGCCGAGTCTGCACCAAGCTCGACCGCCGGTGCATCGCCTTGCGGGCCGACATCCGGCACCGCCGGCAGAAACTCGGATTCGATTTCGGTGATTTTCGCCTGGATCGCCTTGCGGCGCTTGATGGCTACTTCCACGGTCACGCCGGGATTGGCCTGGAGCGCGCGATCAAGCGCGGCAAAAGCCGCGCGATAGACCCTCTCGCGGAACGCGCGGTCCTCGGCGCTGCCTTTCTCCAAGGCGTTCCGGATCGCTTTTTCGATCGCGTCCAAGCGGGTCCCTCTGTCCGTTCGCCAACCTTGCCGTGATCGTTAGCCGCAGGCGACCAATCAATCAACGGGCGAGCGGCGCATTCTGCCTTGGAGAGGTGTCCAAAGTCCATGCCGGCGCTGTTCCGGCAACAAAATCAGCATGTTTCATCGGTTTTCACGCGTAGGAAGGTGCGCGCCGTGCTGAACATGACTTAACAACCGGTTGGCAAACAACGCGGCGGCCGGCTTTCGACGGCGGCACGACATCCTCGCATGATTTGCCAAGTCGCATCTTGAATTCGCGGCCGGTTGCGTCTATCACCCCCACATCTTGGGGGCCTTGGCCTCCCGGGCCGCTTTAGCTCAGTTGGTAGAGCACCGCATTCGTAATGCGGGGGTCGCGTGTTCGAGTCACGCAAGCGGCACCACTTCTCCCAAAAGAACAGGCAATAGCGCCCTCACTGGGCTAAGCCTCTTGCGTCCGGGGCCAAGCCTCTTGTGCCCGACCTGTCGCTTCTTTGTCGATTGTCGCCGCTGAATGCCTGCCGGACAGGATCCCCTGATGGTCCGATAGTATCCTGGAAAGGTGGAGGCCTCGCCTCGGGATCGAACCGAGGCTTCAGAGATTTGCAGTCTCCAGCGTAGCCGCTCCGCCACGAGGCCATCGCTGTCCAAGTAGCCGCCAAATATTTACGGAAAGGTTAAGACCGAAGAGATAGATCGGACCGCCGCAACGCGTTCGGCTGGCGCTCGGGGGATGCTCTGCTAGTGCAAAGGATTGCGACGCCGGCGAAGCACATCTGCCATTGTCGAGACCCCGGTTTGATGTGAAACTCGTGGCCTCAGCATGGGAGGTCAAAAATGCCCAACAATTTCAAGACCGGAGACGTCGTCAAGCTGAAATCCGGAGGCCCCAGGATGACGGTCAGCGATGGTGCGGCCTCGGGCATGTATATGTGCCACTGGTTCAATCGCGAGGGCGAGGTGTGGACCCCGCAACATGCCGGGTTCAAGCCTGAACAACTGGTTGCGGCCGACCAATCAGACTAGAGCCTGTTCCATCCCGATGGAATCGGGATGGGCTCTATTTGTTTTTTCGAGCACGAACGGATCAGCACGCGCGACCGACGGATTTTTCGGGTCGCGGCGTTTAACGGTTGAAGCGTGATGGCGGAACAGGCCGTCTGCAACGCACCAACCCGGAGACGCAAAGCATGATCAGCCGTTCGATAATCGTCGTTACCTTGAGTTTGCAAGCCGTTGCGGCTCTCGCCCAGACAACGACACCGCCCCCTGCACCGCCGACCGCCGCGCCAAGCGCCTCGGGGGTCAAATCCGACATCACGCTGGCCAAATTCCAGAAGCGGCGCGAGAAGGCGATCATGGCGGCCGACACGGACGGCGACGGCAAGATCAGCCTGCTGGAGTGGACGGCCTTTCAGGCGAAACGCAACGGCAAGGGCGACCCCGCCAAATCCTTCGCGCGGATCGATTCCAACCATGACGGCTTCATCGACCGCGCCGAGCTCGATGCATTCTTCGCCAAGCGCTTTGCCCGGCTGGACAAGAATGCCGACGGCGTTCTGACGGCCGACGAACTGCCAAGCCACAAAACCGCTCCCAAGCAGGAGCAATGACCAAGAGGCAATGACGCGCGATGAACATCGGGAGTGCGCCGACTGATGGCTGCGGATCCGGACGAGGAGCTGGTTCGCCGTGTCGGCGCCGGCGATCCGGCTGCCGTGCAAGCCCTGGTCGCGCGCAAGCTGCCGCGCATCCTGGCGCTTGCCGTGCGCATGCTCGGCGATGCGGCGGAGGCCGAGGATGTCGCCCAGGAAACCTTTGTCCGGATCTGGCGTCATGCCTCGGGCTGGCGGTACGGCAATGCGCGCTTCGACACCTGGGTCCACCGGGTGACGCTGAACCTGTGCTACGACCGGCTGCGCCGACGCCGCGAATGGGTGACCGACGAGGTGCCGGACGTGGCCGATCCTGCGCCGCTTCCCGATGCTCATCCCGGGGAGGAAGATCATCGGGTCAAACAGGCGCTGCAAGGTATCGCGCCGCGCCAGCGCGAGGCGATCATCCTGGTCTACTATCAGGAGATGTCCAACATCGAGGCGGCAGCGACCTTGCAGATCAGCGTCGATGCCCTGGAGAGCCTGCTTGCACGCGGCCGCCGCTCGCTGCAGACGATCCTGACCAGGGATGGCGCCGATGAGTGAGAACCGGATCGGCACCAAGGCGCAACGGCCATCGCGCCTTGCAGGCGCTGCCTGGCGCTCGATTCCTGTCAGCCCCATGCCGCGCGAGCGCGCGGCGCCAATGGGCAAGGGGAAGACACATGGCTGAAGGGTCCAGGAACGAACCGGCAATGGATGCCAAGCGCTTTGCCGCCCTGGCTGCGGCCTATGGCGGTGACTTGCGGCGATGGCCCGAGGCTGAACGGATGGCCGGCACTATCTTTGCCGCAAGCGAAGCGGGCGAGGCCATTTTGAAGCATGCCGGGACACTCGACGCGCGGCTTGACAGCTACCGCGTCGACGCCCCCGGCAAGGCCCTGCACGGCAGCATCCAGCAGGCCGCCGGCCGGCACCTCATCCAGCGCCGGCGTCAGCGGTTCTGGTGGCTGGGGCTGGGACTTGCCGGCATTGGTCTCGCCGGCGGCCTGGCAGGACTGGCCCTGGTGGCCATCGTCACGCCCGAGGTCCAGCCGGACCACACTGTGCTGGATGCCAATGTGACGGCATTTGGCGATGCTGGCCCCGATGCCGAGAACGGAGAGGACAGCCTATGAGCACGCGCTGGATCCGTGGCCTGGTCATCGCTTCCGTGGTGCTGAACGTCTTTCTTGCTGGCGCATTTGTCGGTGGTGCGGTCTGGCTGAGAAATGCCAAAGCAGGCGCGGGTGTCTCGCTGGAATCGGCTGGCCGACAGCTTCCCAACCAGGACCGCAAGGCGTTCCGCCAAGCGCTGCGCCGGGTACGCGTGGAGTCCCGACAGATCATTCTCGATGGCCAGCAGGCCAGGCAGGAGGCAGCCGACCTGTTGCAGCAGCCTGTCGTGGACAAGGCTGCCTTGTCGGCTGCCCTGGAGCGGGCACGCAACGCCGACGTGACGGTGCGCACCCGGCTTGAACAAGCCATTGCCGACTTCGCGGCGAACACGTCGCCCGAAAACCGGAGCGTGCTGGCACAGGCATTGCTGCGCCATATGGAACGCCGCGCCGCCGTTGCGCCAAAAAAGTCGCCATGACGACCGACGGAAAAGGCCGGAGACGCCGTTTAACGAAGAGAAGGGACAAGCCTGCCCGATCGCACCATGCGGGGCGGCCATCTTCAAACTCGAAAGCACTCGGAGCCCAATTATGAGTCGCCTGAAAAACTATGCAGCAGCTGCCATCCTGGCCCTCAGCGGAACGGTCGTGACAGCCACCGCGTCCAGCGCAATGCCCATCGTGTCCGTTGCCCAGCCGGCCGCCCCGGCACTGGTCGAGCATGTCCGCTGGGGCTGCGGCATCGGCTGGCACCCTAACCGCTGGGGTCGCTGCGTGCCGAACGGCGTCGTCGTCGTGCGCCCGCGCTACCACTACTGGCACGCTCCGGTCTACGTCTGGCACCCGCATCATCACTGGCGCCGCTGGCACCATTACTGATCAAGGCGCCGCGGGGCCAGGCACCTTTCAGGCTGGCCCCGCGTGAGCGCTGGCGCGCACCGGACAATCCCGCGCACCAGCCCGGAGTTAAGGTTAAGTTCACTATACATTTGTTCTTAGCCCACGAATAATCGAAGAGTTTCCCGAAACTATGCTCAGGCATGTTCATGGGAAAATCTGTGATTCAGCTTCAAATCCTAGGACGGGTGCTCTACCATCCGCTGACGCTGACCGTGGTCAGCCTCGCCGGCGTCTTCGCCGCCGGACGGGCCGAGCACGAATGGCTGTCGGTGCCGTTCTCGCTGGCGCTGGTGGCAACCCTTGCCGGACTTCTGTTCCTGGCTTCGGGACGCCTCGCCTTTTCCGTCTATCTCGCCTGGATGGGCATTGCCTTCGTCACCGTGGTTTCGGCGATCAAGTTCCGGATGAAGGGGTTTTCGCTGCATTTCTACGACGCGGTCTTCGTGTCGAGGGATCCGGAAGTGTATCGCTTCCTGCTCGGCTCCTACCTCCATCTGATCGCGCCGGTTGTCATTGCCCTGGGGCTCGGCGTCGCGGCGGCGATCCTTCTGTTCCGGATAGATCGAAAGATCGGTTGGCCGGTGTCGGCGCGCGTCCTGATCATGGCGGTGCTCGTCGCCCTGGTGCCGCTGACCTTTCCGGCCGAGGCCTCGAAGGACCGCTATTTCTACTACATGCAGGGCCGGCATATGTCGGCCTTCTTCGTCTCGCTGCTGGATCTGCGCAACCTCGTTGTTGAATCGACCTTCGAGAAGCGGCTGCAAGCCGTCGCGCCACAGCCGCCTTTTGCCGACACGGTCGATTGCGGTGACCGCGCGAACCTTCCCGACGTCTTTTTCGTGCTCAGCGAAAGCCAGTCCGATCCCGGCTATTTTCCGCAGCTCAAGAATGGCGCGGGCTTCCTGCAAAGGTTCGCACCTGGGGCCGGCACGCCGCATCCGATGCAGGTCGAGACGTTTGGCGGCGGCACCTGGATCACCAATCTGTCGCTAATGACCGGTCTGTCGGCCACCGATTTCGGCTGGCGAAGCCCTTATCTGACGATCACCCTGCAGGACAAGATCGCCGGTGCCTTGCCGGAGGTGCTGGCGCGCTGCGGCTATCGGACTGTCGTGATGACGCCGATGGACTTTTCGTTCGTCAATGAAGGGCCGTTCCTGAAGTCGATCGGTTTCGAGACCGTTCTCGACATCAAGGACATCGCCGCGCCCTTCTATCATTTGCGCGACAACTTCTACTATCACGCAGCCGAGGCGTTCATCGCCAGGCACCGCAAGGAGGACGGCCGCCCGCTGTTCCTCGAGATCCAGACCATGTTCCCGCACTCACCCTATGAGGGGCGGATGGAGCCGGAACTGAAGGTCGAGGGCGAGCCTTTCTCGGACGATTTCCAGGCCAATGAATATCTGCGCCGGATGGCGGTGGCGCGCGGCGATTTCCAGGATTTCCTCGACAACAGGCAAGCGGATGCCGGTCAGCGCGCCGCCGTGGTGCTCGAATTCGGCGATCACCAGTCGTCTGCGACAAAGCCGTTCGTCGACGCCATCGCCGGCGACGACGCCTTGGCAACGCCCGGCTCGCTTGCCTACCGCACCTTCTACACGCTCACCACCTTCAACCATCCATTGCGCCACCCGATGCCTGACATGGCGCCGCTCGACGTCGGCTTTCTCAGCGCAAGCCTGCTCGACGCCGCCGGCTTGCCGATGTCGCCTGTCATGATCGATCTCGTGCGCCTGCGCGACCATTGCGGCGGCAGGTTCCATGGCTGCAAGGACAGAGCCGAAGTGGATGCGCATCTGCGCAGGCGCGTCGATTCAGGGCTGCTGCATCTGTTCCCGGAAGCGGTGCCGTTGCATGGGCTAGCGGCGATAAATTGACGGTGTAGCCAGGATTTACAGGGTTCTGAGTGGACCACCGTCTTCAGCGCACCATCGAGCTCCGCTGCTCTGCGTCTACATGTGTGGAGGGATAGAAAAGGTTCCGTATTTGACCAAGAGATATCCTGCAAAAATTGCCAAGCTTATCGGCAATAAAAAATGCTGTACCCACACGTAAAAATGACCGTACTTGGAGAGAGTTGAAAATTTTGCTCCTGCCGCCCCTAGGCGGGCAGCATAGAGTTCAACGTTCACGTTAAAATCAGTGTAGAGTTGTTTCGTTTTTTCATCGAGCGCGGCGAAAACCGAGGGGGTCTTACCGTCTTTGTCAAGCTGATGGAGGGCCTTCATTAAGTCTAGGCCACCCGATATGAAACTCTTATCAAGCTTCATATGGGTACCAAATGTCGACCAAATAGAGCTCTCATTATACCAAAGCCGGAAACCAGCAAGATCTCCGATCCATTTCAGTATGAACGTATACGTGTACCACGAAACTAAAACAAACATGGTCACATCGAATACCGATGCCGGGAACTCGATGCCAAGCAACTTCATGTCGCTCAGTGGGACATCATAGGATTTTGCCAGTATGGCTGCGGAGGAGAAAAACATGAGACGATTCTGAGTCTTCTCGGTTGACTCCGATATAATTTCTTTGCCGCTCACTTTTGGCATAAGTCCCCCGTTCGCCGTTTTGAGGGTTATGTTCGCACGCTATTTATAGCGTCAGGAAGCGGAATTTTCACCCAGCGTCGCCACCGTCTTCAGCGCGCCGTCGAGCATGTCGCCCTTCTCGTCCTTCAGCGCCATCTCACGCAGGCGGCGGATCCAGTCGGCGGCGTCCGCTCGGCCCTTGAGCAGATCGAGCGCGGACAGCACCCGGTCAAATTTCGATTGCGCCCGGACATGGGTGTCGCTGTAGCCCTTGATCAGCCGGCGGCAGTTGAGGATCTCGACAGCCAGCGCATAATCCTGAGGCACATGGTCGAGCGCCAGAGCGTACCAGCGGTCGAGATGCGCGATCTCGACCTTGTGACGCAGCAGGCTGCGGCGCCAGCGGCGCAGGCCGCCGATGAACCAGAGTGCTGCAAAGCCGGCGAAGCTGTCGGTGCGGATACGGCGGCCATGGTTGATGCGGCGGTCGAGAAAGGCGGCGAGCTTCGGCCGGCTTTCGATGTAGCTGCCAAGACCCGCCGGCAGCGTGCCGCAGAACTCCTCGATGCGCGGATGGAAATACTCGGTGACCTGAAGGATCGAGCCGTCCTTGACGCCGACCTCGCGGCGCACGCGCCGGTCACGCGTCGAGCGCGTTTTGAGATCGGCGACGCGGATCATGTCGTCGTAGCATAGCGCGTTGGCCAGATGCTTTGCAGCAGCGATGGACAGGCCATAGCCGCGGTCCGGCCCGTCCAGCGCGACGGCCTTGTCCAGCTGGTCGAGATACTCGCGCCCGTAGGCGATGTCCTGATAGTCGACGACCTTTCTCAGGCCCCTGAGCGCCATGTCGCGCACGGCCACCGGCAACAGATCGATGCGGGCGGCCAAAGCCTGCCAGCCTTGCATGAGGTTTTGCGGACCACTCACCTGTCCGGCGCCCAGGGCAGATTCGACAATCGCGGGCTCAGCCGGCTTCAACGCCGGCGCTGCCGTACCGCGCGCGCGGTCAAACGCGGCACCGAAGGCGGCGAGGCTGGCCTTGACGCCCCGGCCGCCGGCACCGATTGCCTGTTCGTAGCTCTCGCGGGTGAAGGGCAGCGCGTCGGACCCCGCCAGCGCGCCGAGCAGGCTGGCCGAGATCATCGAACCATTGTCGGCGGCGATCTTTTCCATGTCGAAAGCGATGAAGCGCTTCGATGCGGCCTCCGCCGTTGCGTGCACCCTGGAAGACGAGGCTCGGCCGTCGCCGGGTTCGATTTTTTCCGACACGGCGGCGATGCGGTGCGACGAGGCGATCAGCGTCGTGCGCTCGGGCGTGACAAAGCCGCGGATGATGGCGCGGCCGGCTTCCATCAGTTCAGCGGCGATCAGGATATCCACATCGCCCTGCGACGGCGACAATGCAAAGACCGGCAGCCGGCCGGTGTCGCGGGCCATCTCGACATAGTAGATGGTGGCGCCGGTGCGCTGGGCGACGCCGGCGACCGAGGTCGATTGCGCGACATAACCGTTGCGCTCGGCGACATCGGTGATCCAATCGGCCAGCACGCCACCGCCCTGGCCGCCGACCGCGAGTACGGCAAGCTTGATGACACGCTCGTCATCCTGAGCGCCGACGTGGGCGCGAAGTGGGGGGACAGCGTCAAGCATCGGCGAAGGTCAGGCGCCGGCTTTCGCGGCGACGCTGCAAAAGGCCGATGGTGGCGCGGCGCGCGGCTTCCAGGAAACGGTCCCAATGGCTCGGATTATGGACGACATCGGCGCGGTAGAAGGATGGGCACAGCACCGCCGCATCGGCGACCTCGCCGCAATTGCCGCAGCCGACGCAGCTCTGGTCGATATGCGCCACCGGATCGTCGCGCAGGGGATCGTCGAGCGACTTGACCGACAGCGACGGGCAGCCGGACAGCCGCATGCAGGCATGGTCGCCGGTGCAGATATCCTCGTCGACGCCGAATTTCGGTTTCACCACTCGCTCGCCGCCCTTGATCGCCTTGTCGACCAGCGGCTTTTCGCGGCGCTGCCGGTTGAGCATGCATTCGGACGAGGCGACGATAACCTTCGGCCCCTTCTCGTCGGTCGTCAGCGCCTCGCGCAGCGTGTCCTGCATCTTGGTCACGTCATAGGTGCGGTCGACATGGCGCAGCCATTTGACGCCCATGCCCTTCACCGCCTCGGTGATCGGATGCTTCGTCGACTTGGTCTTGTTGCCCGCGCGCGACGACAGGATGTCCTGCCCACCGGTCGCGGCCGAATAGAAATTGTCGACAATGACGATAACGCCGTCGTTCTTGTTGAACACCGCATTGCCGATCGAGGAGGTCAGGCCGTTGTGCCAGAAGCCGCCATCGCCGACGAAGGAGATGGAACGGCGCTTGGCATCGGGCGAGTTGAACGCCGAGGCGGAAGCCGGACCGAGCCCATAGCCCATGGTGGTGGCGCCGAGCTCGAAAGGCGGCATGATCGAGAACAGGTGGCAGCCTATGTCGGAGGCGATGTGGTGCTTGCCAAGTTCCTGTTCGACCAGTTTTGTGGCGGCAAAGATCGGCCGCTCTGGGCAGCCGATGCAGAAACCGGGCGGTCGTCCTGGAACGACATTGATCAGGTCGGCTGCATCGACGCCGTCGCCGACCTTGTTGGGGGCACGCACTTCGCCAGGCAGCAGATGCGGCGCCTCGGCGCGCAGGAAGGCGCCGATGCCATCGAGCATGACCTGGCCGGTGTATTCGCCGGCCATCGGCAGATGCTCCTTGCCGACCAGCCTGGTGCCGCGCCCGGCCTTGTGCAGCATCGCGGCGAAGGCCTGTTCGATGTAGTTGGGCTGGCCTTCCTCGACGACCAGCACCGATTGCTTGCCCTCGCAGAAGGACAGGAACTCGTCGTCGATCAGCGGATAGACGGCATTGAGCACATAGAGCGGCACGTCGGTGTCGCCATAAATGTCGGCAAGTCCGAGCCGCTGCAGCGCGCGGATGACCGAATTGTACATGCCGCCCTGCATGACGATGCCGACCGAACCATGATCCGATCCGAAGAATTCGTTGATCTTGTTCTTGCGGATGAAGTCGACCGCCGCCGGCCAGCGTTTCTGCACCTTTTCCTTTTCGTGTAGGAAGGAAGCGGGCGGCAGCACGATACGGCCGGTGTCGCGGCGCGGTGCGTCGAGCGCATCGGCGACCGTCATCGGTGGCCGCTTGTTGTCCTTGGCGATGAAATGGCCGTGGACGTGGCAGCAGCGGATGCGGACCTGCAGCATGACCGGCGTGTTGGAAATCTCGGACAGTTCGAAACCGTCCTCCACTGCCTTGACGATCGACGGCAGGTTGGGGCGCGGATCGAGCAGCCAGACCTGGCTTTTCATGGCGAAGGCATGGCTGCGCTCCTGCATGATCGAGGAGCCCTCGCCATAATCCTCGCCGACAATGATCAGCGCGCCGCCGGTGACGCCGCCGGACGCGAGATTGGCCAGCGCGTCGGAGGCGACATTGGTGCCGACCGTCGACTTGAAGGTCGCTGCACCACGGATCGGGTAATGCACCGACGCGGCCAGCATGGCGGTGGCGGTGGCTTCCGAGGCACTGGCCTCGAAATGCACGCCGAGCTCGCCCAGAATGTCCTGCGCGTCGGCCAGCACGTCCATCAGATGGCTGATCGGCGCGCCCTGGTAGCCGCCGACATAGCCGACGCCGCATTGCAGCAGCGCCTTGGTGATGGCGAGGATGCCTTCGCCGGCAAATTCCTCGCCGGCACCGAGCCGAAGCTTCTCGACTTCCTTGGCAAAAGACCGTTCGGCCATTTTTTCTCCCTTCCGTTACCGCCTGAGGCTGGCGGCGCGTAGGTCTATTTGTTTGCGCATGACCTCTTCCGAAAACCGGCTTCCACTTTTCGGGGTCATGCTAGATGTCGTGCTTGCGAATGTTCTTCAGCATCTTCAAAAGCGTGGCGATGAGCGCGGAATATTCGGCGTCGTCGATGTCGTCGAACATCGCCTCGAAGGCATCATGCATGGCCGGCCAGGCGCGGGTGAACTCGGCGCGGCCCTCATCGGTCAGGAACACATGGCGGATGCGGCTGTCGGTGACACCCTGCTCGCGCCGCACCAGGCCCTGGCTCTCCAGCGAGTCGAGCGTGCGGCTCAAGGTCGACTGCTCGATGACAGTGTAGACCGAGAGGTCGTTGACGGTGATGCCGTCGGTGACCGACAGCACGGCCAGCGTGCGCACCTGCGGAATGGTCAGGCCCTGCTTGCGGAAATCGTCGCGCAAGGTAGCGTTGTAACGGCCCATGATGCGGTTCATCAGATAGGGCGCGAATTGCTGCAGCCCGATCTGCCCCAGGGTCGAAATGCGCTGGCGCTTTTCCGCAACCTTCTGTTCCATCACAGCCTCCCCGCCAGGAGAAAGCCGGAGCCGCCGCCGAGGCCGGCACCGGGATGGGTCGAGGCGCCGATATGGTAGAGGTTCTTGATACCAGTCTGATGGTTGCGGCTGGTCTTGAATGGCCGCCACAGGAAAGACTGGTCGATGGTCGAGGAACCGCCATAGGGATCGCCGCCGACCAGATTGATGTTCATCGCCTCCAGATCGGCCGGGGAATAGGCGCGGCGTGCGATGACGCTGTCCTTGAAGCCATCGATGTGGCTGGCGAGGATGGCTTCTGCACGATCGGCATAGGCTTCGCGCAAAGCGTCGGTCCATTGCCCGTCAGCCGGCGCCTGCAGCTTGCCGGCGGCGTCGCCCTTGATATGGCGAGGTGCCTCGGGCAGTTGCAGCCACAGGATCGCCTTGCCCTCCGGACAGCGCGACGGGTCGAGCGCATGCGGCTGGCCGACACAGATGGTCGGCACCTCCGGCAGCATGCCGCGCGCCGCTTCGTTGCAGGCCTTTGACACGCCATCGAGCCCCGGTGTCAGATGGAGCAGCGCGACCTTGTCCAGGCCTTCGCCGCGCCATGCCGGCGGCTTGTCCAAGGCGTAGTGAATCTGGAAATTGCCTTTGCCGTAGCGGTATTTCTGCGTCGCTTCGACGTCATCCCTGGGAGCATCCGCGCCGAGCAGCCGACCATAAAGCTGCGTCGGGGTGACCGAGCAGATGATGCTCTTCTTCGCATGGACCGTTTCGCCCGAGGCCAGCCGCACGCCGGTGGCGCGACCTCCAGCCAGGATGATGGAGGCAACGTCCGCTTCGGTGGAGATGACGCCGCCACGCTCGATGATCAATGCCTCGAATGCGGCCAGCAGGTTCTGCGCCCCGCCCTTGACGATCGGTGCGCCGGCGGCTTCCAGCGCAAAGGCGATGACCTTGGCGATCTGGCCCGAGAATGCATCTTCCGGCCCAAGCCCGGCATGCAGCACCCAGGGCGCCCACAGCGCGCGGGTGGTTTCGGACCGGTAAGTGCTTTCGAGCCAGTTGCGCGCCGGCATTAGTGCCTCGCCGAGAAAGGCGGCAAGACCGCGTGAGCCACGCCGCCAGGCGTCGCCGGCCAGCAGCTTCGCCGTCGGATAGGACCACAGGCTGCCGCCGAGCAGGCCGAACAGCAGCCCGGCATTGCGTTCGATGCCGCCGACATCATCTGCGTGCCGGTCGCCATCGCCCGCCGCGATCGCGTTGAGCGCGGCGACATTGGCGGCGCGGTCGGTGCTGAGCACGGCATGGCTGCCGTCCGGCCGCAGCACGCCGGTCGGCGTGCCGGTGTGGCAGAACTCCAGCCCGTGCCGCGCGAGGTCGGCGCCCAGTGCCGCAAAGGCTGGCGAGGTGATGAACAGCACGAAGGTCGTCGCCATCACATCATGGATGAAGCCGGGCGCGGTGATCTCCTCGGTGCGCATGCAGCCGCCAATGCGGTCGTTGCGCTCGAGGACGAGCACCTTGGCGCCTTTGCCGCCAAGCATCGCCGCGCAGACCAGCGCGTTGATGCCGCTGCCTACGATGATGTGATCCGGCTGGCTCACGGCAAACGCTTTCGCTTAGCCCTTCGAAACAAGCGCCAGCGCGCGGATCGGGCTGCCGGTGCCGTGCTCGATCTTGAGCGGCGCCGCGATCAGGATGGCTCCCTTCGGCGGCAGTTGGTCGAGGTTGCAAAGGCTGGCGAGGCCGTAGCGGTTGGCCTTGTGCATCAGCGTGTGCGCCGGGAATGGCGGTTCCATTCCCCCTGCCTTGCCGGCATCGGTGCCGATCGTCTCGCTGCCCCAGCCCTTGATGTCCTTGCTGATCAGGAACTGGATCGCTTCGGCCGTCGGGCCCGGCGTGTGCGGGCCGGTCTCGTTGGCGTTGAGGAATTCGGCTTCCGAGCCGTTGCGCTTGTACCAGTCGGTGCGCATCACCACCCATTCGCCGGCATTGATCGCGCCATGCTTGGCTTCCCATGCCTTGATGTGGTCGACGGTGAGCAGGAAATCGGGATCGGCGGCGGCTTCCTTCGAGCAGTCGATGACATTGACCGGGCCGACGAAGTTCTGCGCCGGAATGGTGTCGGTGGCGCCGTCGGCATAGTCCTTGCCGGAGATCCAGTGTTGCGGCGCATCGAAATGCGTGCCCGAATGTTCGCCAAGCTTCAGCCAGTTCCAGGCCCACCAGGGACCGTTCTTGTCATAGCGGGAGATCGAGTGGATCTCGACCTTCGGCGTGTCGACGGCGAGTTCCGGTGGAAGCTTGATCAGCGGGGTGTCGGGCCCGAGCGGTGCTGTCAGGTCGACCACCTTGATGGCGCCTGAAAGAAGCTGGCCGGCGACTTCGCCGAGGAGTTTTTGCGTGTCCATGGTCTCTGTTCCCTCTTTCGTGATGATGATCAAGGCTCGTCTCGGCCCTTAATATCCTACTAGACGAAAACATATGCATCTGCAATTATCTTTAAGCATAAAGGAAATGGGAACGGGGCGTGAGCGAGTTCGACGCCATCTTTGTCGGGGCGGGCCACAACAGTCTGGCATGCGCCGCGCATTTGGCGCTCAAAGGCTGGAAAACCGGGATTTTCGAGCGCAGTCCGACAATCGGCGGCGCCGTCCAGACGCGCGAATTCACCCTTCCCGGCTTCCGCCACGATTTCGGCGCGATGAATCTGAGTCTGTTTGCCGGCTCGGCCTTCCACCGGAAATATGCAAATGAATTGAAAGCACAGGGGCTGGAGTTCGCCCCGGTCGCCGATTGTTTCGCCAGCGCCTTTCCGGACGGACGCTGGTTCGGCGTCAGCAACGATCTGGAAAAGACCGCAGCGCGGATGGCCGCCTTCTCCGTCGCCGATGCAGCGACTTGGCGCAGACTGGTCGCCGCCTTCCCGGCGGAGGCCGAGCATCTGTTCCGGCTGCTGGGATCACCGATGAGCGCCCGCGCGCTTGCCGGCACGGCGTGGAACCTGTGGCGCAAGAAGGGCATTGCCGGCGCGCTCGATACCGGCCGGCTGCTGTTGTCCTCACCCCGCGCCTGGCTGGAGGAGAACTTCGAGTCGCCTCATATCAGGGCAACGCTCGCCACCTGGGGCATGCATCTCGACTTCGCCCCCGATATCGCCGGCGGTGCCGTGTTCCCCTATCTGGAATCGATGGCCAACCAGAGTTTCGGCATGGTGCTGGGCAAGGGTGGCGCCGACACCATTATCGGCGCCCTGTCGGGCATGGTTACGGCTGCCGGCGGCAAGATCGTCACCGGCGCCGAAGTGGCCGAGATCACCGTTTCCGCCGGCAAGGCGACCGGCGTGCGGCTCGCTTCCGGTGAGACCCATACCGCCACCAGGGCTGTGATCGCCGGCGTCGCGCCCAAGGCGCTGACCGGCAAATTGCTGCCCAATGGTTCGGGCGACGTCGGCTTCGACACGGCGATGAAGAAGTTCCGCCATGCGCCGGGCACGATGATGATCCATCTGGCGCTCGACGATCTGCCGGACTGGCGCGCCGGAGCGGAGCTGCGGCAGTTCGCCTATGTGCATCTGTCGCCGTCGCTCGATGCCATGTCGCGCACCTATCAGCAGGCGGTGGCGGGCATGCTGCCGGACGAGCCGGTTCTGGTCGTCGGCCAGCCGACCGCGATCGATCCGTCGCGGGCGCCTGAGGGAAAGCATGTGCTGTGGGTGCAGGTGCGCATGCTGCCTGCCGAAATCACAGGCGATGCCGCCGGCAAGATCGCGCCAGCGCATTGGGACAAGGTGAAGGAGGTCTACGCCGACCGCGTCCTCGACATCATCGAGACCTATGCGCCCGGCCTGCGAAACAAGACCCTCGGCCAAGCGGTGTTCTCGCCCATCGACCTCGAGCGCGAGAACCCGAACCTCGTCGGCGGCGACCAGGTCTGCGGCAGCCATCATTTGGCACAGAACTTTCTGTTCCGCCCGGCACGCGGATACGCCGGCTGGAACACGCCGGTCGGCAATCTGCATCTTACCGGAGCTGCAACGTGGCCTGGCGCCGGCACCGGTGCGGCTTCCGGATACATGCTCGCGCAACAGCTTGGCGGGAGGTGGAGCCGAAGATTTCACACAGGCGAAAGAGGGCAAGGCGCTGCTGCCCACGAAGCCTGAACCAATGCCCAGACACTGCCGCGCGACGAAACAGAAAACCAACAAGGGGAACGACCATGACAATCAACAGACGCGAATTGCTGGGATACAGTGCCGCGGCACTCGGGGTGGCCGCCGTCGGCCTGCCGCAGATCGCCAAGGCAGCCGCCGGCGAACTGACCATCGCCTACAACGTCAACCTGCCGTCCTGGGATCCGACCACCGGCCCCTCGGCCGTCAACCCGACCATCCAGGGGCTCTACCAGTCGGTGTTCGACCAGTTCATCCCGCAAAAGCCCGACCTGTCCTTCGCGCCGGGCCTGCTCACCGAATGGGGCTGGAACGACGACCGCACCAAGATCATGATGACGGTGCGCGAAGGCGTGACCTGGCATGACGGTTCGCCGTTCACGCCCGAGGACGTGGTCTGGTCGCTGCAGCGGGCGGGTGACGAAAAGACCGGCAACCCGATCCAGTTCGTCTGGAAGAACGTCAACAACTTCAAGATCGACGGCAACAAGATCACCGGTGACGTCGTGCAGTTCGACCCGGTTTATTTCAAGTGGATGTCGTTCCTGACCGGCTACATCATGCCGAAGGCCTATTACGAGAAGGTCGGCGCCGAAGGTTTCGAGAAGGCGCCGATCGGCACCGGCCCCTACATGGTCGAAAAATTCGAGCGCAACGCCTTCCTGCGGCTGAAGGCCAATCCGAACTACTGGGGCGGCAAGCCGGCCTTCGAGAATGTGACGATCAAGTTCGTCGCCGATGCGGCAAGCCGCGTCGCCGAGATCGAATCCGGCTCCTCGCAGGTGACGCTCGAAATTCCCTATGAGGAGTATGACCGGCTGATCGCCAAGGACGGGCTTGCCGGCTCGTGCAAGAACGTCTCCGACATCGGCATGATCTTCTTCAACGACATCGAGGCGATGCTGGACAAGAACGTCCGCCAGGCAGCCGTCATGTCGATCGACAAGAAGCTGCTGGTCGACCGCCTGCTGCGCGGCTATGGCCAGCCGATCGACACGCTGGAGACGCCGGAATACGCGGCCTACGATGCGTCGATCAAGGTCGAGCACAATCCGGAAAAGGCCAAGGAACTACTCGCAGCCTCGGGCTACTCGCCGGAAAAGCCGGTCAAGTTCACCATCCAGACGACCAAGGGCTTCAAGCCCAAGGACTATGAGATGATCCAGGCGATCGTCGGCATGTGGCGCAAGGTCGGCATCGAGGCGACGATCGAAGTCTACGAGATCGCCAAGCACTACGAGCTTCGCGCCGCCGACAAGCTGGCGCCGGCGGCCTTCTACAATTGGGGCAACGCCATCGGCGACCCGACCACCTCGACCGGCTTTGCCATGTATGGCCCGAGCCCGCATTCGGTGTGGGACAGCCAGGACCTGATCGACATGATCAACCCGCTGTGGGGCGAAAAGGACGAGGCCAAGCGCATCGCCGGCTGGAAGGCCGTCGACAAATACATCGCCGAGCAGGCCTATGTGCTGCCGCTGATGCAGTATGCGCAGCCGATCGTGCATGCCAAGGGCGTCAATGTGGTGCAGCATGTGTCCGGCGCGCTGCTGCCGGCCCTGATGACCCCGGCCTGAGACAATCGAGAAAGGCGCGCTGTCGCAAAGACGGCGTGTCTTCTCCCAACTTGCGCAGGCCCCCTCATCCGGCCCTTCGGGCCACCTTCTCCCCGCTGGGGAGAAGAGACCGGCTCAGCCGTCTGCGACCTCTTCTCCCCTCGGGGAGAAGGTGGCCGCGAAGCGGCCGGATGAGGGGGTTCGTTCCATCAGTCACTGAAACGCATTAGGCCTACGCCAGAATGCTCCTGCAAAGATTCCTGATCCGTCTGCTGACGATGTTGATTACGCTGTTCGGCGTGGCCGTCGTCGTCTTTGTCGTGATCCGTGTCGCGCCCGGCGATCCGATCGCCATGATGCTGCCGCCCGGCGCGACGGATGCCGACATTGCCAGGCTGCGGGCGCTCTACGGCCTCGACAAGACCATCGTGCAGCAGTTCTTCATCTGGCTGTCCGGCGTGGCCAGGGGCGATTTCGGAACCTCGATTTCGCTCAGGCAAGACGTGCTCGGCCTTGTCTTCAACCGGCTGCCAGCGACACTGGAACTCGCCATCGTCGCGCTTGTGATGGCGGTGACGATTGGGGGTACGACGGCGGTGATCGGCGCGCGCGAACGCGGCACGGCGGTCGAGGCCGGCATCGACATCGCCAGCGGCGCGGCGCTTTCCATTCCCGATTTCCTGTGGGGTCTGGTGCTGATCCTTCTGTTCGGCGTGCTGGTGCCGATCTTCGACATTTCCGGCCGGGTGTCGCCGCAACTCGACCTGCCTTTCGTCACCCAGTTCTATCTGTTCGAAAGCCTGTTGCGCCTGCGCCTCGACCTCACCTGGGATCTCCTGAAGCACATGCTGATGCCGGCGGTGGCGCTGGCGCTGCCGCTGGCGGCGATCATCTCGCAGCTGCTGAAACAGTCGCTTAAGGAAGTGCTCGACCTCGACTATGTCGTGCTGGCGCGGGTCAAGGGTTTCTCCGAAACGCAGGTCATCCTGCGCGAGGCGCTAAAAAACGCCGCCCTGCCGACGCTGACGCTGGTCGGCGTGCAGTTCACCTTCCTCATTGGCGGCACCGTCATCGTCGAACGGCTGTTTTCCTATGAAGGCCTTGGCAATATGGCGATCGATGCCGTCATCAACCGCGACTTGCCTTTGATTCAAGGCATCGTGCTGGTCTTCGCGCTGCTGTTCGTGCTGATCAACCTCACCGTCGACATGATGTATGCGCTACTCAATCCGAGGCTGCGCCATGGATGAGGGTCGCGCTCAAAGGCGAGGTGTGTCGCCGCGCTTGTGGCTTGCCGGCGGCTGGCTGCTGCTGGCGCTTCTGGCCGCGATCTTCGCGCCGCTGGTTGCACCTCAGGATCCGCTGGCGCAGGATTTGATGCTTGAGCGGCTGCCGCCGTTCTGGATTGATGGAGCCGAACCCGGCTATTGGCTCGGCACCGACAGCCTCGGCCGCGACCTGCTCTCCCGGTTGATCTTCGGCGGCCGTATCGCCTTCATCGTCGCTTTCGCCGCAGCCATCACCGCCTGCCTGGTCGGCTCGACGCTAGGCCTGATCGCAGGCTATTTCGGCGGCTGGGCCGATCGCATCATCTCGCGCATCGTCGATGTCTGGATGGCGTTTCCGCCGGTGCTGTTCGCCATCCTGCTGGTCGCCGTGCTCGGCACCGGCCTCAGCTCCGTCATCCTCGCCATCGCCATCATCGACTGGACGCGTTTCTGCCGGGTGATCCGCGCCGAAACCATGGGCCAGTCACGCATGGACTATGTCGAGAATGCCCGCATCGCCGGTTATGGCCGCATCGGCATCATGCTGCGCGAAGTGCTGCCCAATGTGGTGCCGTCGATCGTGGCGCTGCTGTCGCTGGAAATGGGTATCGCCGTCATCGTCGAGGCGATCCTGTCCTTCGTCAATCTGTCGATCTCGACCGACGACCCGACCTGGGGCGGCATCATCGCCGAGGGCCGGCTGTCGATCCATCAGGCCTGGTGGGTGCTGGTATTCCCGCTGGTCACCCTGATCCTCACCGTGCTGTCGTTCAGCCAGTTCGGCGAGGCGCTGAAGACGCGTTTCGACCCGGTGCTGCGATGAGCGCGGTCTGCCTCGACATCAGGGATCTGAGCGCCGTGCTGCCGAACGGCCAGCGCGTGCTGCGCTCGGTGTCGCTTGCCGTTCAGCCCGGCGAGGTCCGCGCGCTGGTCGGCGAGAGCGGCGCCGGCAAGACGATGATAGGCAAGGCGGTGCTCGGCGTATTGCCGTCGAGCGTGCGCATTGTCGAAGGCGACATGCTGCTTGAGGGTGAAGACCTCGGCAAATTGCAGCCGAAGGCACGGCGCACGCTGATCGGCGCACGCACGGCGTTGATCCCGCAGGATCCGCTGACCGCGCTCAACCCGTCGCGCCGCATCGGCTCGCAGATGACCGACCGGCTGGTGCGCATTCTCGGCTGGAGTGGCGAGAGGGCCGATACCCGCATTCGCCAGTTGCTCGACGAGGTGCAGATCCGCGACCCCGACCGCGTGCTCAAAAGCTATCCGCACGAGCTTTCCGGCGGCATGCGACAGCGCGTGCTGATCGCCGCCGCCTTCGCCGCCGAACCACGGCTGATCGTCGCCGACGAGCCGACGACGGCGCTCGACGTCACCGTGCAGAAGCAGATCCTGCGGCTGATCGTGCAATTGCAGCGCGAGCACGGCACAGCGATCCTGTTCGTCACTCATGATCTCGGCGTCGTCGCCAAGATCAGCCAAAAGGTCTCGGTGCTCTATGCCGGCAAGGTGGTGGAAGAGGCCGAGACGGCTGCTCTCTTCGCCGCGCCGCAGCACCCCTATACGCGGGCGCTGATGGCGGCCACGCCGCGCTACACCGATCCCTTCGCCTCGTTGAAGCCGGTGGACGAGGCGGTGCTGGCCGGGCTTGCTTCAGAGATCGCTGCGGCCGATCAGACCTGGAGGCGGCCACATGGCTGAGCTGCTGTTTTCCGTTCGCGGGCTGAAGGTCGCGCTGCCCGACATGACGCGCAAGCCGCTGATCGGCCGCGCGCCGTTGGCCGAGATCCTGAAAGGCCTCGACTTCGACCTGCCCAAGGGCTCGGTGACCGGCATCGTCGGCGAATCCGGGTCGGGGAAGTCGACGCTCGGCCGCGCCCTGGTGCGCCTGCTGGAGCCCAGCGCCGGCAGTGTCAGCTTCGAGGGCCGCGACATCACCCATCTGCCGGAAGCGAAACTGCGGCCATTGCGGCGCAATCTGCAGATGATCTTCCAGGATCCGATGTCGTCGCTCAACCCGCGCCGCACCATTGCCAGCATCATCGCCGCGCCGCTGAAGCAGAATGGCCTCGGCGACAATCTCAAGGCGCGCGTGGCTGAGGCGCTGCAGCGCGTCGGCCTGCCGCAAAGTTTCGCCAGCCGCTATCGGCACGAACTGTCGGGCGGCCAGCGGCAGCGCGTCGGCATTGCGCGGGCGCTGGCGCTGTCGCCGAAATTCGTATTGGCCGACGAGATCGTTTCCGGCCTCGACGTCTCGACGCAGGCGCAAATCCTCACCCTGCTGGAAAAGCTGGCGGCGGAGATGGGCCTGACCGTCGCCTTCATCAGCCACGATCTGTCTGTCATTCGGCGGCTGTGCCGGCAAGTCATCGTCATGCGCGAAGGCGTGATCGTCGAGTCCAGCGCCACCGACGCCTTGTTCGACAAGCCGCGGCAAGCCTACACGCGCGATCTGATCGCAGCCATTCCGCTGCCCGAGATCGATGCGGGCTGGCTGGACATCCCTGCCGCCATCAAGGCCCCGACATGAATACACACGCACGCCGAAAAGCGGGCCTCGGACGTGCGACCGGCAAAGACCCAAGTCCCGCCAATGGAGGAGGACTGACGTGAAAGAGATATTTCGAAACGCAACGCTCGCCACCGCGATCCTTGGCAGCGCCGGCATGGCCTCGGCGGATTCGATCCCAGGCATGCGCGGCCACGACCACACCGGCATCACGGTTCCCGACATGAAGCAGGCGGTCGACTTCTTCACCGAGGTGGTCGGCTGCAAGAAGGCGATGTCGTTCGGCCCTTTTGCCGACGACAAGGGCACCTTCATGCAGGACCTTCTAGGCGTCGATCCCAAGGCGGTCATTGAGCAGGTCACCATGGTTCGCTGCGGCTATGGCTCGAACATCGAGCTGTTCAAATACACAGCACCGGACCAGAAGGACCTGACGCCGAAGAACAGCGACATAGGCGGCTTCCACATTGCCTTCTATGTCGACGATGTCGCCGCCGCCAAAGCCTATCTCGACGGCAAGGGCGTCAAGACGCGCATGGGCCCGTTGCCGGTCAAGGAAGGGCCGGCCGCCGGCCAGACCATCCTCTACTTCCAGGCGCCATGGGGGCTGCAGCTGGAAGCGATCAGCTATCCCGATGGCATGGCCTACGAGAAGGGCGCCGAGACTGTTCTATGGAGCCCGAAGAGCCCGGAAAAGTGATGGGAACGCGTGCTTGCGGATGTTCCGCAGGCACGCCACACAAATGCGACGTTGAATCATTTCGATATGAAACTTTAAGCTTGAAATAATTTACCTCCGGCGCGATACTCGAAACCAGCAAGCGAAGAGGAGATCGCAGACATGAAGGTTGCGGTTCTCGGCGGCGGACCAGCCGGCCTCTACTTTGCCATTTCGATGAAACTCAGGGACGCCGCGCACGATGTGACGGTGTTCGAGCGCAACCGCGCCGACGACACGTTCGGCTGGGGCGTCGTGCTGTCGGCCGAGACGCTTGAAAACCTGTCGAAAAACGATCCGGTCAGCGCCGTCTGGATCAAGAAGCACTTTGCTTATTGGGACGACATCGCCGTCATCCACGATGGCGTGCGCACGGTCTCGACCGGGCACGGTTTCTGCGGCATCGGCCGCAAGCGGCTGCTGGTCCTGCTGCAGCGCCGCGCGCGAGAACTCGGCGTCAAGCTGATGTTCGAGACCGATATCGCCGATCCCAAGCCCTACATGGAGACGCATGATCTGGTCGTCGCTGCCGACGGCCTGAACTCCAGGGCGCGCAACACTTTCGTCGACGTCTTCAAGCCCGACATCGACACCCGCAAATGCAAGTTCGTCTGGCTGGGCACCAACCAGAAGTTCGACGACGCCTTCACCTTCATCTTCGAGAAGACCGAGCATGGCTGGGTGTGGGCGCACGCCTACCAGTTCGACAGCGACACCGCGACGTTCATCGTCGAGTGCAGCGAACAGACCTGGGCTGCTTTCGGCTTCGGCGCGATGTCGCAGCAGGAATCGATCGCCGTCTGCGAGCGTATCTTCGAAAAACATCTCGGCGGCCACGCGCTGATGACCAATGCCAACCACATCCGTGGCTCGGCCTGGATCAATTTCCCGCGCGTGCTGTGCGAGCGCTGGTCCTACAAGAACCTTGCGCTGATGGGCGATGCGGCGGCATCGGCCCATTTCTCGATAGGCTCCGGCACCAAGCTGGCGCTGGAAAGTGCGGTGGCGCTGGCCGAGTATGTCGAGTCCGAACCCGACCTCGACGCCGCGTTCCGTAGATATGAGGATGCCCGCCGCACCGAGGTGCTGAAGCTGCAATCGGCGGCGCGCAATTCGCTCGAATGGTTCGAGGAGGTCGAGCGCTATCTCGGTCTCGATCCGGTGCAGTTCAATTATTCGCTTTTGACCCGCTCGCAGCGCATCAGCCACGAGAACTTGCGGCTGCGCGACGCCGAATGGCTGGGCGGCGCCGAAGAATGGTTCCAGCGCCAGGCGGGCGCCGGCGGCAACAGCCTGCGCCGCGCGCCGATGTTCGCGCCATTCAAGCTGCGCGACATGAAGCTGCAGAACCGCGTCGTCGTCTCGCCGATGGCGCAGTACAAGGCCGTCGACGGCTGCCCGACCGACTGGCATTTCACCCACTATGCCGAGCGCGCCAAGGGCGGCGCCGGCCTCCTCTATATCGAAATGACCTGCGTCAGCCCCGAAGGGCGCATCACGCCCGGCTGTCCGGGGTTCTACGCGCCCGAACATGCGGTGGCGTGGAAGCGGCTGGTCGACTTCGTCCACACCGAGACCGAGGCGAAGATCTGCGCCCAGATCGGCCATTCAGGCGCCAAGGGTTCGACCCGGCTCGGCTGGGAGGGCACCGACGTGCCGTTGGTCTCAGGCAACTGGCCGGTCATGGCAGCCTCGGCCGTCGCGTGGTCGACGCAGAATCAGGTGCCGAAGGCGATGAACCGCACCGACATGGACAAGGTGCGCGACGAATTCGTGGCTTCGGCCGAGATGGCAGATCGTTGCGGCTTCGACATGCTCGAGATCCACGCCGCGCACGGCTATCTGCTGTCGTCCTTCATCACGCCGGTCACCAACCGGCGCACCGATGCCTATGGCGGTTCGCTGGAAAACCGCATGCGCTATCCCCTGGAAATCTTCCGTGCGGTGCGCGCCGCCTGGCCGGCGGAGAAGCCGATCTCGATGCGCATTTCGGCCAATGACTGGGTCGGCATCGAAGGTGTAACGCCGGCTGATGCGGTCGAGATCGCACGGCTGCTGCACGAGGCAGGTGTCGATATCTGCGACGTCTCGGCCGGCCAGACCTCGGCATTGGCAAAGCCGGTCTATGGCCGCATGTTCCAGACGCCGTTTTCCGACCGCATCCGCAACGAGGTCGGCATGGCGACGATGGCGGTCGGCAACATCTACGAGCCGGACCATGTTAATTCGATCCTGATGGCCGGCCGCGCCGATCTGGTGGCGCTGGCACGGCCGCATCTCGCCGACCCCTACTGGACGCTGCATGCGGCGGTGACGCTCGGCGACCGTGGTGTCAAATGGCCGGATCCCTATCTGCCCGGACGCGACCAGCTCTACCGGCTGGCCGAGCGCGACGCGGCAGCGGGGCTGAAAGTATGAGTGCCGGCTCGACGATCCCCGGCAAGCATGCGCTGGTCACAGGCGGTGGCTCCGGTGTCGGCCGGGCCATCGCGCTGGCGCTGGCGGGTGCCGGCATCGACGTCACCATCTGCGGCCGCCGAGAAGCAGAACTCGTCAAAGTGGCCGGCGAAAGCAAAGGCATTTTCGGCATCGCCGCCGACGTCACCGATGAGGCGGCGATGGCGTCGCTTTACGAAAGGGCGCAAGCCGCGCGCGGACCCTTCGACATCGTCGTCGCCAATGCCGGCATGTCCGGCAGCGCGCCCACGCACAAAACCGCGCTCAGCGACTGGCAGCGGACGCTCGACGTCAATTTGACCGGAGCTTTCCTGACGGTGAAGCCGGCGTTGGCCGGCATGGCCGTTCGCAAGACGGGGCGGATCGTCTTCATCGCTTCGACGGCAGGGCTGAAAGGCTACGCCTATGTCGCGCCTTACGTCGCCGCCAAGCATGGCGTCGTTGGCCTGATGCGGGCTCTTGCCGCCGAAACGGTCAAATCGGGCGTCACCGTCAACGCCGTATGCCCGGGCTTTGTCGAAACCGAAATGCTGGAAGAGTCCATCCAGCGCATCATCGAGAAGACCGGCCGCTCGGTCGAGCAGGCACGGTCGAGCCTTGCCTCGACCAATCCGCAAGGCCGATTCATCCAGCCGCAAGAGGTTGCCGCAGCCGTGCTGTGGCTGTGTGGCGACGCCGCCCAATCGATCACCGGACAGGCGATTTCCATCTCAGGAGGCGAAACATGGTAGCCGGCCCCCTGCCCGCGCCGTCGGGACCCGGCAAGGATCGCTTGCGTCTGTGGATCAGGCTGCTGCGTGCCTCGCGCACGGTCGAGGCCGAGCTGCGCGAGCGCCTGAAGAAGGACTTCAACACGACGCTGCCGCGCTTCGATGTGATGGCAGCCCTTTATCGGGTGCCGGAAGGCATGCTGATGAGCGACCTGTCGCGCTTCCTCTTGGTGTCGAACGGCAATGTCACGGGGATCGTCGACCGGCTGGTTTCGGAAGGACTTGTCGCCCGCGCGAGGCGCAATGGCGACCGCCGCACCTCGATGGTGCGGCTGACCGAGGAAGGCACGCAGGCCTTTGCCACCATCGCCGCCGCGCATGAAGGCTGGATCGGTGAATTGCTGGGCAAGGTCAGCGAGGACGATGCGCGCCGGCTGACAGGCATGCTGACCTCGTTCCGCAGCAACTGGGAGGGACGCGAATGACCGGGATGGCCGGACGCAAGCCGAAGCATTTCCTGTGGGAGGTCGAGGGCGGGATCGCGAAGGTCCGGCTCGACCGGCCGGAGCGCAAGAACCCGCTGACCTTCGACAGCTATGCCGAGCTGCGCGACACGTTCCGCGACCTCGTCTATGCCGACGACGTCGACGCCGTGGTGTTTCTCTCCAATGGCGGCAATTTCTGCTCCGGCGGCGATGTCCACGACATCATCGGCCCGCTGGTCAAGATGGACATGAAGCAGCTTCTCGCCTTCACCCGGATGACCGGCGATTTCGTCAAGGCGATGCTGAATTGCGGCAAGCCGATTATTGCGGCGGTCGATGGCGTCGCGGTCGGCGCCGGCGCCATCATTGCCATGAGCTCCGATATCCGGATCGCCACGCCGGAAGCAAAGACCGCATTCCTGTTCACCCGAGTCGGTCTCGCCGGTTGCGACATGGGCGCCTGCGCGATCCTGCCGCGCATCATCGGCCAGGGCCGCGCCGCCGAACTGCTCTACACCGGCCGTACCATGACGGCGGCAGAAGGCGAGCGCTGGGGGTTCTACAACAGGCTGGTCGATGCCGCATCGCTGGAGGCCGATGCGCTCGACATGGCCGCGCGCATCGTCTCCGGCCCGACCTTCGCCCACGGCATCACCAAGACGCAGCTCAACCAGGAATGGTCGATGGGTCTCGACCAGGCGATCGAAGCGGAAGCACAGGCGCAAGCAATCTGCATGCAGACCCGCGACTTCGAGCGCGCCTACAAGGCGTTCGTGGCCAAGGAAAAGCCGGTGTTCGAGGGCAATTGATGGCTGACAAGAGTTTTCTCAACTGGCCGTTTTTCGAGGATCACCATCGCGAACTGGCCGAGCGGCTGGAGGCGTGGTGCGCGAAAAACCTGCCGGTCGATCATCATGATGTCGATGCCGCCTGCCGCGAGCTGGTGGGCAAGCTTGGCCGGGATGGCTGGTTGAAGCCGACGGCGCTCGACACGGACAATCCGGGACCACTCGACGTCCGCACCCTGTGCATCACACGCGAGACGCTTGCCCGCCATGACGGGCTGGCCGATTTTGCCTTCGCCATGCAGGGGCTCGGCACCGGTGCGCTCAGCCTGTTCGGCACGCCGTCGCAGCAGCAATGGCTGGCAAAGACGCGCGCCGGCAAGGCGATTTCTGCCTTTGCTCTGTCGGAGCCGCGCTCGGGATCGGATGTCGCCAACACGGAAATGACGGCGATCCGCGACGGCGATAGCTATGTCCTGTCCGGCGAGAAGACGTGGATCTCCAATGGCGGCATCGCCGACCTCTATGTCGTCTTTGCCCGCACCGGTGAGGCGCCCGGCGCCAAGGGGCTCTCGGCCTTCCTCGTGCCTGATAACACCAAGGGCCTCGGCATCGCCGAGCGGCTCGAAGTGATCGCGCCGCATCCGCTGGCGCGGCTGTCTTTCGACCAGGTCCGCCTGCCAGCCTCGGCACTGATCGGCAAACCAGGCGATGGCTTCCGCATCGCCATGTCGGTGCTCGATGTGTTCCGCTCGACTGTCGGCGCGGCGGCACTTGGCTTTGCCCGCCGCGCGCTGGACGAGAGCATCAAACGGGTGGCCGAGCGCAAACTGTTCGGCGCGCCGATGGCGGAGCTGCAGATGGTGCAGGGGCATATCGCCGACATGGCACTCGACGTCGACGCGGCGGCGCTGCTGGTCTACCGCGCCGCCTGGACCAAGGACATGGGCGCGCCCCGCGTCACCCGCGAGGCGGCGATGGCCAAGCTGTTTGCCACCGACAGGGCGCAAGAGGTGATCGACAAGGCCGTGCAGCTGCATGGCGGCGACGGTGTCCGCAAAGGCCATATCGTCGAAAGCCTGTATCGCGAGATCCGTGCGCTGCGCATCTATGAGGGTGCCTCCGACGTGCAGAAAGTGGTGATTGCGCGACAAGTGCTGGGCGCGGCCTGACGGCGAGAAATTGACGGCGATTTTGAGACTTTGGAATACCGGGAGGTTTTGAATGCACACGATTCTGCAGCCGGAAGGCTGGGCAAAACCTGTCGGCTACGCCAATGGCGTCGCGGCACGCGGGCAGCTCGTCTTCGTTGGCGGACAGGTCGGCTGGAACGGTCAATGCCAGTTCGAGACCGACGATTTTGTTGGCCAGGTGCGGCAGACGCTCGAGAACATCGTCGCGGTGCTGGCCGAGGCCGGTGCGGGGCCGCAGCACATCACCTCGATGACCTGGTATTTCACCGACAAGGCCGAATACCTCGCCAACCTCAGGGGCATCGGCGAGGCCTATCGCGAGGTGATCGGCCGGCACTTTCCGGCGATGGCCGCCATGCAGGTGGTGGCGCTGGTCGAGGACCGGGCCAAGGTGGAGATCCAAGCTACCGCCGTCATCCCGGAATAAACTATCGATTGTCCCAGGAATAAATTATTCGCGCAGTCCCGCCTTCCGCAAAATCGGCAGCACGTGATCGCAGAAATAGGGCAGTTCCTGCGTGTAGTTGACGAAGGACAGCGCGATGCCCTGATAGCCGTGCCCGGCAATGGCGGCCATGTCGGCGGCAATCGTTTCCGGCGTTCCGATCAGCGGGTAGGTGCCGGCGCCGCCGGCGAAACGCTGCCGGTAGCGGTCATAGGCATGCGGGTCGTGCGATTGCGAGAATTCCTTCTTGCCCGCCATATGGGCATCGACCGCGTCGTGGTCGGCCATATCGACGGCGTAGCGGGTGTAGTAGGCCTGCGCCTCTTCCATCGTCGGGCGGCAGACGACATGCGCCACCGTGTAGACGCCGACGTCGCGGCCTGCCTTGTCGGCGCGCTCGCTGATGTCGGCGACGTGCTTGCCGGCATCGCTCATCTCGGAAAAGGTCGTGAACAGATAATCGCATCTGGCGGCGGCGAAATCGCGACCCGGCCCGCCGAAAGCAGCGTTCATTGTCACGGGGCGCGGAACCTGCAGGCTAGCCGGCCGGCTGACGGCTTCCTTGAGGCGATAGTAGGTGCCCTCATAGTCGAGCGGCTCGGGCGAGGCATAAAGCTTTTCGAGGATTTCGATCCATTCCGCTGCCTGGTCGTAGCCCTTCTCGACCAGGGGCGTGCCGAACATGCCGAATTCCTTCGGGTTCCAGCCGCAGACGATGTTGAGGCCGGCGCGGCCCTGGCTGATGTGGTCGACCGTCGCCAGCGCCTTGGCTGCGTAGAGCGGATGCACCAGCGGCACATGCACGGTCATGAACAGGCCGATCTGCTCGGTGGCCATGGCAAGTGCTGCCGCCCAGGTGAAGGTCTCGAACGACCATTCGCGCACCTTGTTGCGGCCGCCAAAGCCGCGCCAGCGCGCGATCGGCAGCATGAACTCCAGCCCTGCCCGGTCGGCGATCTGCGCCGCGGTCAGATTGTCCTGCCAGCTCGCTGTCCAGCGTTCCGGAACGTCGGTGATGGCAAGGCCGCCATCGGCATTGGTCGAAAAGACACCGAGCTTCAGTCTGTTCGGGCCGTGCAAGGGGTGTGGTTTGTTCATGTCGCGACCTCCCGGCGAAGATCGCACGCTACGGCTCCGCAAAAATATTTCAAGCATGAAATAGCTTCGCCTGGCGATGGTTTGCGGATATGGATTTGGGCAGGACGAAAAAGGGGATCGGCATGAGCGAGTTCCGCCAGAAATGCATCGGCAAGACGAACCTTGTCGGCTCCTTTGCAGCCATTCCCCATCCCGTCGCGGTCGAAGTGATGGCGCAGTCCGGTCTCGATTTCCTCTGCATCGACTGGGAACATGCCCAGATCTCGCGCGACATGATCGAGACCATGGTGCGCGCGGCCGACGTGCATCGCGTGCCGGCCATGGTGCGCGTTCCCGGCCATGCACCCGAAGCCATCCAGGCGGCCTTGGATAGCGGCGCCCAAGGCGTGCTGGTGCCGCGCATATCGACCGCTGCCCAGGCCGCGATGGCCGTCAAAGCCTCGCGCTATCCGCCAAAAGGGGAGCGCGGTGTCGGTCCCGGCCGGGCCGCCGGCTATGGCTATCGCATTCCGGAATATCTGGCCGGCGCCAATGACAGGATCGTCGTCGCGATCCAGGTCGAGACATCAGAAGGGCTGGCCAACATCGAAGCGATCGCGGCCGTCGACGGCATCGACGTGATCTTCGTCGGCCCCGGCGATCTTTCGGTGTCGATCGATGCGCTGGGACCGCAAGGCGTAGACAGGCTCAATGCGGCGATCCGGACGATCGTCGGCGCGACGATCGCGCACGGCAAGGCCGCCGGCATATTTTGCGCCAGCCCACAACCTGTCGGGCAATGGGCAGCCATCGGCGCCAGCTTCTTCATCCTGGCCAGCGACACCATGTTTCTCGGCGCCGGCGCTGCGGCCAACTGTGCCGCCACACGCGACGAATTGGCATGAGACGGGCGCAGCTGGCGCAAAAAGGCGTATCGGCACGGCAACAGGACGGTCAAACTTTTTAAGCTTAAAACTTTCGCCTTGAAAAGTGCCGCACTTTGGATAAGCATTCCAGGATCGATGGCGACGGCCGTACCGGACGGGCTTCCCGGCCAGTCCATCGTTGTGCTCCGGGTGGGAGGGGTTTCAGTCCTTGTCGTTCGTACTGCCCCAGTCATCGTCCAGCGCGCGCTATGCCTTTGACGGCGTGCGCGCCCAGATTCGCGATCTTCACACAGAAAACATCGCCAACCTTGCCGTGCGGGCGCGTGAACTGGGCGATGTGATCGCGCTGTGGTACGGCGAAGGCGACATGGTGACGCCGGCTTTCATCCGCGACGCCGCCAAGGCCGCCTTCGATGAAGGCCTGACCTTCTACGTTCCCAACATGCGCGGCCACGCCCCGTTGAACGAGGCGCTGTCGGAGTACCAGACGCGCATCCATGGCCGGCCGATCCCGATCGCGCGCACCACCGTCACGCCTGGCGGCATGCAGGCGCTGTACCTGGCGCTGGAACTGCTGGTCGATACCGGCAGCAACGTCGTCTATGTCGCGCCGCAATGGCCCAACATCCACAACGCCATCCATTTGATCGGCGGTGAGCCACGGCCGTTTTCGCTCGATTTCAGAGGCGACTGGCATCTGGATCTCGACCGGCTGTTCGCCACCTGCGACGCACGCACGCGGGCGATCTTCCTGTCGACGCCATCCAACCCGACCGGCTGGACCGCATCGCGCGAGGAGATGCAGGCGCTGCTCGATTTCAGCCGGCGCACCGGCATCTGGATCATCTCCGACGAGGTCTATGGCCGGCTCTATTTCGACGGCGATGTTGCCCCCTCCATCCTGCAGATCGCCGAGGACGGGGACCGGGTGCTGTCGGTCAACAGCTTCTCCAAAGCCTGGGCGATGACCGGCTGGCGCATCGGCTGGCTGACGCATCCATCAGGGGTGGCCGACCAGCTCGGCGCCATGACACAATATATCAACAGCGGCACCGCTGCCCCCATCCAGGCTGGTGCGGTTGCAGCCATCCGCCAGGGCGAGCCGCTGGTCGAAGAGATCCGGCAACGTATCCAGACCGGCCTCGACCTTGCCTATGACCGGCTGGCGGAGATTCCAGGCATCATCCTGCCTGCGAAACCGCGCGGCGGCATGTATGCCTTCTTTGCCATGGAAGGCGAAAGCGACGCACGTCTTGCCTGCGCCAAAATCCTTGAGACGGCGCGCGTCGGCCTGGCGCCCGGCCATCTCTTCGGAAGTTCGGCAACGGCCTTCCTGCGCATGTGCGTGTGCCGTGAACGCAAGGACATAGCTACCGCGCTCGACCGCATGGTCGCTGCCATGAATTGACGCCCTGCCTGAAGCGGGGCGGCAAAAAACCGTGCGGGAGCAACCCGCCCGATCAACAACAGAGGGAACACAAATGAGCTTCACTCGCCGCAAACTGCTACTTCTCGCCGCCGCCATCGGCATCGCCGCCGGCCCCGCCACCGCCTATGCCGCGGACGTGCTCAATGTCGGCGCGTACCCGACCAATCCGCCGTTCGAATACAAGAACGAGAGCGGCACCTTCGAGGGCTTCGAAGTCGACATCGTCAACGAAGCAGCCAAACGCATCGGCATGACCACCGACATCGCCGATCTCGGCTTCCAGGCGCTGTTCGCCGCCACCACGTCGAAGCGCATCGATGTCGCCATCTCGTCGATCACCATCACGGCGGAGCGGCTGAAGTCGCAGTCGTTCACGCAGCCCTATTATGATTCCGACATGGGCATCGCCACCAAGACCGACAGCCCGATCAAGGCCGAAGCCGACCTCAAGGGCAAGATCGTCGGCGTGCTGTCCGGCTCGACCGGCGAGACCTGGGTCAAGGCGCATCAGGAAGCCGACGGCTTCAGCGACGTGAAGGGTTATGACACGCAGCAGAACCTGCTGCTCGACCTCAGCGCCGGCCGCGTCGATGCCGCCGTCAGCGACATTCCGGGCATGGAATATTCCTTCACCAAGATGAAGGATCTGGTCGTCAAGGAACGCATCAAGACCGGCGAACAATACGGCCTGATGATGACCAAGGACCACCCGCTGCTCGGCAAGCTGAACGACGCGCTGAGCGCGATGAAGAAGGACGGCACGCTGGCCGCCATCCATAAGAAGTGGTTCGGCAGCGACGCGCCTGCCGACTCTTCGACCATGAAGGAAATGCCGCTGCCGAAGGCCTGAGCTGAAAGCTGCGCTGACATCGTGCCGGCTTTCCAGGCCGGCACGATTCATTTCATGCTCCAGCGCCGGCTTCCGCGCAGACCGTCTCGCCATTGGCGAGATCGATTGGTTTTAACCTGAGCATCCTTGCTCTCGGGTTCGGGAACGCTCCCATGTCGCTGCTGGATACCTTCTTCAACCCCGATGTCATCATGTCCAGCCTGCCGGCGCTGCTGCGCGGCTTCCTGAACACGCTGCTGCTCGGCATTTTGAGCATCGGCATCGGCATCCCCATCGGCCTGGTGATCAGCCTGGTGCGGCTCTATGCGCCGAAGCCGCTGCGGTGGCTGGCGGTCGGCTACACCGACATCTTCCGTGCCCTGCCGGTGCTGGTCGTGCTGATCCTGATCTACTACGCGCTGCCCTTCCTCGGCATCCGCCTGTCGTCCTGGGCATCAGCGGTGACTGCCTTCGCCTTCATCATGTCGGCCTACTCGGCCGAGGTGTTCCGCTCCGGCATCGAAAGCATTCCGCGCGGCCAGTTCGAGGCGTCGCAGGCGCTCGGCCTGCCGTTCCTCCTGACCTTGCGCAAGGTGGTGCTGCCGCAAGCGATCCGCGTCGTCATTCCGCCGATGACCAGCAACTGCGTCTCGATGTTCAAGGACACCTCACTCGCCTCCACCGTGGCGCTGCCGGAACTCTTGAAGGAAGCGACCAACGCGCAGTCGCTCTACGCCAACCCCTCGCCGCTGATCGGCGCAGCACTCGTCTATCTCATCTTCCTCTGGCCGATGGTCCGCCTCGTCAGCCTGCTTGAAGAGCGCTTCAAGACCGAAAAGAAGCGCTGACCTCGCCACCTGATCCACCCCGCCCAAGTCCTTCGCAGGAGCCTGCCCGTGAACAAGCATCAAACCGACAACGCGAACAGCGCCTCCGGCGCGTTCCCCGTCGACACCATCCGCGCCATGTTTCCAGCCTTGCAGCGGGCCGGCGACTTCATCTTTTTGGACAATGCCGCCGGCGCGCAGATCCCGCAAAGCGTGCTCGACGCGGTTACCAATCATCTGGTTTCGCACAATGTGCAGCGTGGCGGCCGTTATGGCCGCAGCGTCACCGTCGACCAGTCGGTCGCCGACGCTCGGACAAGCGTCGCGCTGCTGATCAATGCCTACAGCCCGGCGGAAATCTGCTTCGGCATGAACGCCACCTCGTTCATTCGCCTGGTCAGCCTCGGCATCGGCCAGATGCTGCAAGAGCGTGACGAGATCGTCGTCACCGACATGGACCACGACGCCAACATCGCGACATGGCTGGCGCTGGAGTCCGCCGGCGCAAAGTTCAAATGGTGGCGCATGCGCGAGGACGGCAATCTGCATGTCGACGATCTGCGCCCGCTGGTTTCCGACCGCACCCGCCTCGTCGCCTGCACTGTGACGGCGCATTCGATCGGCTCGATCGTCGATGTCGCATCGGTGGCTGGGATCGCACACGCGGCCGGCGCCGAAGTCTTCCTCGACTGCGTCCACTACGGGCCGCATGGACTGATCGACGTGCAGGCCTGGGATTGCGACTATCTCGTCTGCTCCGGCTACAAGAATTTCTCGCCGCATATGGGCTTCCTGTGGGGCCGCTTTGAAACGCTGAAGCGGCTGCCGACCTTCCGCGAGGATTTCATCCCCGACGAACCGCCCTACAAGGTCGAGGCCGGCACCTTCATCTACGAGAACGTCTCCGGCATGGATGCCGCCGTGCAGTATCTGGAACTGATCGGCCGCAATCTGGCGCCCTCCAACAACCGCTCTCGGCGCGACAACATCGTCGCCGGCATGGGCGCCATCCGCGACTATGAGCTGGTGCTGGCGCGCGAAATGCTCGCCGTGCTCAAGGACTGTGGCGCGACCATCTACGGCGTTGCCGACGAGGCCCGCATCACCGAGCGCGTGCCGACCTTCTGCTTCAACATCGGCAAGCTCTCGCCGCAGCGGATCGTCGAGGAAATGGCCGAGATGCAGATCGGCATCCGCGACGGCCACATGTACGCGCCGCGGCTGATGAAGCGTCTCAACCTCTCGATGGACAGCGGCGCCATCCGCGCCTCGCTGGTCCACTACAACACGGTCGAGGAAGTCCGGCGCTTCGGCGAGGCGTTGCGCGCCATCATCGCGAAGTTGTCGTGAAACGACGCTTCGCGGAGCTCCGCCCTAGGATGACGAAGAGACGTTAAGCCGCCTTCTTCTTCGCCAGTCTGGCCTTGATCGAGGCGACGTCGGCACGCGGCGTCGCGGCGAACAGCGTCCTGGTGTAGCTGTGCTTGGGGTCGGCAAAGACCTCGTCGCGCGAGCCGTATTCGACCGCTTCGCCGAAATACATCACCATCACGTCGTCGGCGATGTAGCGCACCACGGACAAATCGTGGCTGATGAAGACGTAGGTCAGCTGGAACTCGTCCTGCAGGTCGGCGAGCAGGTTGAGCACCTGCGCCTGCACCGACAGATCGAGCGCCGAGACCGGCTCGTCCAACACCAGCAGGCTTGGATTGAGCATCAGTGCGCGGGCAATGGCGATGCGCTGACGCTGGCCGCCAGAGAACATGTGCGGATAGCGATTGTAGTGCTCGTGACCGAGGCCGACCTTCTTCAGCATCTTCATCGCCAGGTCACGCCGCTCGGCGGCCGACTTGTCGGTGTTGATCAAAAGCGGCTCGCCCAGCACGTCGCCGATCTTCTGGCGCGGATTGAGCGACCCATAGGGATTCTGGAAGACGATCTGCACCTTGCGGCGCATCTCCTTCGTCAAGGGATTCCTGGCGATGTCGACCTTGTTGCCGTCGATGAACAGGTCACCCGCCGTCGCCGGATCGATCAGCGTGATGATGCGGGCAAGCGTTGACTTGCCGCAGCCGCTTTCGCCGACGATGGCCAGCGTCTTGCCCTTGTCGACCTTGAAGGAGACGCCCTTGACCGCATGCACGGTGCGCGGTCCCGTGAACAGGCCGCCGCCGATGTGGTAGTCGCGGACGATGTTCTTGCCTTCGAGAACCGTGGTGCTCATGAGGCGGCTCCAGCAGCCGAAGGGGCCGGCTCGAACATCATGTCGGACACGGTCGGCAACCGGTCGCCGATGGCGTTCTCCGGCAGCGCCGACAAAAGCGCGCGCGTATAGTTGCTCTTCGGCGATTCAAACAGCGACAGCACGTCGGCCTCTTCCATCTTGCGGCCCTTGTACTGGACGATGACGCGGTCGGCGGTCTCGGCCACCACGCCCATATTGTGGGTGATCATGATCAGGCCCATGCCGTATTTGGCCTGCAGCGAAACCAGGAGATCGAGGATCTGCTTCTGGATGGTGACGTCGAGCGCCGTCGTCGGCTCGTCGGCGATCAGCAGTTTCGGATTGCAGGCGATGGCGATGGCGATCATGACGCGCTGGCACTGGCCGCCCGACATCTGGTGCGGAAACGAGCTCAAGCGTTCTTCCGGATCGGCGATGCCGACCAGCTTCATCAATTCGATGGCCCGCGCCCGGCGCTGGGCGCGATCCATGCCCATATGGAAGCGCAGCACCTCCTCGATCTGGAAGCCGACGTTGAAGCATGGGTTGAGGCTGGCGACCGGCTCCTGGAAGATCATCGAGATGTCCTTGCCGACGATCTTGCGCCGTTCGGACGGGCTGAGCTCCAGGAGATCGACGCCGTCGAAGGCCATGCGGTCTGCCTTGACCGTTGCCGTGTTGGGCAACAGGCCCATCACCGCCAGCATCGCCACCGACTTGCCGGAACCGGACTCGCCGACGATCGCCAGCACTTCGCGCGGCTCGATCGACAGGTCGATGCCTTGCACGGCCATGAACGGTCCGGCCGCGGTGTCGAAGGAGACGGTGAGGTTCTTGATCTCGAGCAGAGGCATGCTCACGACCTCTTCAGTTTGGGGTCGAGCGCGTCGCGCAGGCCGTCGCCGATCAGGTTGATGGCGAAGACGGTGATCAGGATGGCGAGGCCGGGGAAGGTCACGACCCACCAGGCGCGCAGGATGAACTCGCGCGCTTCGGCCAGCATGGTGCCCCATTCCGGCGTCGGCGGCTGCGCGCCCATGCCGAGGAAGCCAAGGGCGGCGGCCTCGAGAATGGCGTTGGAGAAGGACAGCGTCGCCTGCACGATCAGCGGCGCGATGCAGTTGGGCAGGATGGTGACCAGCATCAGCCTGAGATGGCTGGCGCCGGCGACCTTGGCGGAGACGACGTATTCGCGGGTCTTCTCGGCCATTACGGCGGCGCGGGTGAGCCGGGCGAAATGCGGCTGCAGCACGAAGGCGATGGCGATCATGGCGTTGACGAGGCCGGGGCCAAGCACCGCCACCAGCACCAAGGCCAAGAGCAGCGACGGGAACGCCAGGATGATGTCCATGATGCGCATGATCAGCGTGTCGACCCAGCCGCGGCAGTAGCCGGCGAGCAGGCCGAGGATAACGCCGGAGATCAGCGCGGTGGTAACGACGACGAAGCCGATGGCGAGCGAGAAACGCGAGCCGTAGATCAGCCGCGACAGCATATCGCGACCGACGGCGTCGGTGCCGAGCAGGAACTGCGCGTTGCCGCCCTCCTGCCAGGCCGGCGGCGTCAGGAAGAAGTCGCGGAACTGATCGTCCGGTGAATGCGGCGCCAGCAACGGCGCGAAGATGGCGATCAGGATCAGCAGCGCAAAGACGAAGAGCCCGATCACCGCGCCCTTGTTGACGGAGAAGTAGTGCCAGAACTCGCCGAACATCTGCAGCCTTGCGTCCTGCTGCTTGACGACGGTCGCGGCTTCGATGGTGGCTGGGCCTTCGTTGCTCATGTCAGTTGGCCCGGATGCGTGGGTTGATGACGGCGTAGAGCACGTCGACGATCAGGTTCACCGACATGACGATCAATGCGATCAAAAGCAACCCGCCCTGCACGGTGAAATAGTCGCGCTTGGAAATGGCGTCGATCATCCATTTGCCGATACCGGGCCAGGAGAAGATGCTCTCGGTCAGGATGGCGCCGGTCAAAAGCGTGCCGACCTGCAGGCCAATGGTGGTGACGACCGGGATCAGCGCGTTGCGGAAGGCATGCAGGCCGACGACCCGGAACGGGGTCAGGCCCTTGGCGCGCGCGGTGCGCACATAGTCTTCGCCAAGCACCTCGAGCATGGCCGATCGCGTCTGCCTGGCGATGACCGCGAGCGGGATGGTGCCGAGCACGATGGTTGGAAGAACAAGGTGCGACAGTGCCGAACGGAAGGCGCCCTTCTGTCCGGAGATCAGGGAATCGATGGTCATGAAGCCGGTCACCGGCTTGAAGAAGTAGAGAAGGTCGATGCGGCCGGAAACCGGTGTCCAGTGCAGCGTGCCGGAGAACACGATGATCAGCAGCAGACCCCACCAGAAGATCGGCATGGAATAGCCTGCCAGCGCCGTGCCCATGGTCAGCTGATCGAACCAGGAGCCGCGGCGAATGGCGGCGAAGATGCCGGCGGCGACACCCAGGAGGACGGCAAAGATCATGGCAAAGATGGCGAGCTCGACCGTTGCCGGGAAGCGCACCAGGAAGTCCTTGAGCACCGGCGTCTTGGTGGAAAACGAGGTGCCGAAATCACCGCTGAGGATGTTCGTCAGATAGGTCAGGTATTGTTGCCATATCGGCAGGTCGAAACCGAACTGGTGCATCAGCGCCGTGTGACGTTCGGGCGACAGGCCGCGTTCGCCCGCAAGCACCAGCACCGGATCACCGGGCAGGATGCGCACGAAGCCAAAGGCGAGGATGGTTATCCCGATGAAGGTCGGGATGATGAGGGCGAGCTTGCCGAGGATATAGCGCAGCATGGCGGGCGAGTGGGGACGTCACCACATGGCGACGCCCCCGTTTCGCAACCTTATTCGGCGATATCGACGCCGTCGAAGCGATGGATACCGAGCGGATCCATCGCAAAGCCGGTGACGGTCTTCTGCATCGGCATGAACACCTTGGAGTGAGCGAGCGTCGCCCAGGGTGCCTGTTCCTTGAAGATGACCTGCGCCTGTTCATAGAGCTTGGTGCGCTCGGCCTGATCCGAAACGGTCTTGGCCTTATTGATGAGCGCGTCGAAGTCCTTGTTGCACCATTCCGCGCGGTTGTTCGAACCGACGGAAGCGCAGCTCAGGAGCACGCCGAGGAAGTTGTCCGGATCGCCATTGTCGCCGGTCCAGCCGACGATGACGGCGCCATCGTGATCGACCGCGGAAGCGCGCTTGAGGTATTCACCCCAATCGTAGCTGACGATGTTGACGGTGACGCCGACCTTGGCGAAGTCCGACTGGATCAGTTCGGCGGTGCGGCGCGCGTTCGGCATGTACGGGCGCGACACCGGCATGGCCCAGACGTTCATCTTGAGGTCCTTGACGCCGGCTTCTTCGAGCAGCTTCTTGGATGCATCCGGATCGTACGGATCGTCCTTCACTTCCTTGTTGTAGGACCACATGGTCGGCGGGATCGGATTGACCGCCACCTGGCCGGCACCCTGGAAGACGGCGTCGATGATAGCCTTCTTGTTGATGGCCATGTTGAGCGCCTTGCGGACGCGCACGTCGTCGAACGGCTTCTGCTGGGTGTTGTACATCAGCGCACCGACATTGAGGCCTTCCTGCTCGTCGACCTTCAGGCTGGCTTCAGCCTGCAGGCCGGCGATGTCGGCCGGTGCCGGGTATGACATGATGTTGCATTCGCCAGCCTTGAGCTTCTGCGCACGCACCGCCGGATCGGTGGTGATGGCGAAGACCAGATCGTCGATCTTCTGCTTGCCGCCCCAATAGTCCGGGTTGGCCTTGTAGCGGATGGCCGCGTCGGTCTGGTAGTCGACGAAGATGAACGGGCCGGTGCCGATCGGCTTCTGGTTGAAGAGTTCAGGTGTCTTGTCGGCTTGCAGCTTGTCGGCATATTCCTTGGAGACGACCGAGGCGAAGTCCATGCCCAGCGTCGGAATGAAGGTGATTGCCGGCTCCTTGAGGGTGAACTTCACCGTCAGGTCATCGACCTTCTCAACCTTGGTGATGTTGTCGCCGAACTGGTCATTGTAGTACTGGTAGGCAATGCCCGGGATGTACTGGAACCACGGGCCAGCCTTGTCGACCTGACGCTCGAAAGAGAACACCACGTCGTCGGCGTTGAAGTCGCGCGTCGGGGTGAAATAGTCGGTGGCGGCGAACTTGACGCCCTTGCGCAGCTTGAAGACGTATTCCTTGCCATCGTCGGAGATCGTCCAGCTTTCAGCCAGGCCCGGCGAGGTCGTTGTTTTGCCGTGATCGAATTCGACAAGGCGGTTGAAGACGGTGCGCGACGACGCGTCGAATGTCTGGCCTGCGGTATACGGCGCCGGGTCGAAACCCTCAGGCGAAGCTTCCGCGCAATAGACCAGAGTTTTCGCGTTGGCCACGCCGCCCAGGACGCTTGCAGCCAGCAACGCGGCTGCAAAAGTCAGTTTCTTCTTCATTGAGCACTCCCTGATGTTCTTCCAAGCCCCTCTATCAGGCTCGCGAAGCGCGCATATAAGCACCGTTTTTCCGGCTTTGGAACACCCCGTTTGCTTACCCCGCGGGAAGCAGGAAAAAAATCCGCGATTTTGCTAAATGGCAGAAAAAATTAGCAGTTTTTTCCATTCACGCTATTATTAACGACCGCATTTTTTTATTGATCGCCGATTTGACGATATCGATGCCGCGCGCTCTTCCGAGCAGCCGAGGATGCACCGGGACACAGGCCGGGACATAGGGGAGAGTGTCGGCAGCTGGAAAGATTTTGGACGGCAAATCTTTCGCCGCCTTGCCGCAAGGGCAAGACTTGCACGGTCACCAATGGAGGCAATACATAGATGATATAGCGGCAGCAGCGGAGGACGTCTCTGTCAATTCAGGGGCGAGCGCAACGCAGACGAACAAGAATTGTCGAGGGAGGTAACGGGTGGCAAAAGCATCAAGGACGACGGCGCCGGCGAAAGCGGGGGCCAAGGCGGCTCCAAAGGCAGCCGGCAAGGTCAAGCCGAAAGCGCCAGTTGCCGAAGCTGCCGCGACCAAGCTGAAGGCGGCCAGCGTGCCAGCAAAGGCAAGCGCAAAGCCGGCGGCCAAAGCCCCGGCCAAGACTGCTGCTGGAAAGACAGCGTCCGCGGCAAAGCCCGCCGCCGTCAAGCCGGCGGCGAAGGCGGCAGCGGCGACAAAGGCTCCACCGGCAGCCAAGCCTGCCGAGGCTGCCGCGAAGCGATTGCCGAAAGCACTGACGGCGCTGGCCGCGGGACTGCCGGAAAAGCCGTGGCTCAAGAGCTATCCGAAAAACGTAGCGGCCGAAATTGGTCCCTTGCCCTACAGTTCGATCGGCGATTTCCTGGTTGGCGCCTGCAAGCAATTTTCCGCGCAACCGGCCTTTACCTGCATGGACAAGTCCATCAGCTACACCGATGTCGAGCGGCTGTCGGCGGCCTTCGGCGCCTACCTGCAATCGAAAGGCCTTCAGAACGGTGCGCGCGTCGCGCTGATGATGCCGAATGTGCTGCAATATCCGGTAGCCATGATGGCCGTCCTGCGCGCCGGTTATGTCGTGGTGAACATCAATCCGCTCTACACGCCGCGCGAGCTCGAACATCAGTTGAAGGACTCCGGTGCGCAAGCCATCGTCATCCTGGAGAACTTTGCCAATACCTTGCAGGCGGTGATCGCCAGGACGGCGGTCAAGCATGTGGTGGTCGCCGCGATGGGCGACATGCTCGGCGGCCTGAAAGGCACCATCGTCAATTTCGTCGTGCGCCGCGTGAAGAAGATGGTGCCGGCCTGGTCTCTGCCCGGCCATGTCAAGTTCAACGCGGCCTTGAAGGCCGGCGCCGGCGCGACTTTCAAGCCGGCCAAAACGGCAGCCGGCGATGTCGCCTTCCTGCAATATACGGGCGGCACGACGGGCGTCTCGAAGGGTGCCACGCTGTTGCACAGCAACGTTCTCGCCAATGTCGCGCAGAACGCGCAGTGGATGGAGGACGCCTATACGATCAAGCCGAAACCGGCGCACCCCAACTTCATCTGCGCACTGCCGCTCTATCATATCTTCGCGCTGACGGTGAACGCGCTGATGGGCATGCAGCAGGGCGCCCGCAATGTGCTCATTCCCAACCCGCGCGACATTCCCGGCTTCGTCAAGGAACTGCAGAAATATCCGGTGCACATCTTTCCGGGCCTCAACACGCTGTTCAACGCGTTGCTCAACAATGAGGATTTCCGCAAGCTCGACTTCAAGCCGCTGGTGCTGACGCTGGGCGGCGGCATGGCAGTGCAGAGAGGCGTCGCCGAACGTTGGAAGGCGCTGACCGGCTGTCCGGTCACCGAAGGCTATGGCCTCTCGGAAACCTCGCCGGTGGCCACCGCCAACAAATTCAGCGCCGGCGACTTCACCGGCACGATCGGCCTGCCGCTGCCCTCGACGGAGATCGCCATCCGCGACGATGACGGCAACAACCTGCCGCTCGGCGAGGTCGGCGAAATCTGCATCCGGGGACCGCAAGTGATGGCGGGCTACTGGAACCGGCCGGATGAGACCGCTAAGGTGATGACCAAGGACGGCTACTTCAAATCCGGCGACATGGGCTTCATGGACGAGCGCGGCTACACCAAGATCGTCGACCGCAAGAAGGACATGATCCTGGTCTCGGGCTTCAACGTCTATCCGAACGAGCTCGAGGAAGTCGTGGCGATGCATCCGGGCGTGCTCGAAGTGGCGGCGATCGGCGTGCCGGATGAGCACTCGGGCGAGGTGCCGAAACTGTTCGTCGTCAAGAAGGATCCCGCGCTCACCGCAGAGGCGCTCACCGCTTTTTGCCGCGAGAACCTGACTGGCTACAAGCGGCCCAAATACATCGAATTCCGCACCGAACTGCCGAAGACACCGGTCGGCAAGATCCTGCGGCGAGCGCTGCGTGAATAGTGGATGACGATCTTGCCGACAACGACGCACCGGATCGGTGCTCGCGCCTCGACCCGGCGACGTTCATCAAGGCGAACATGCGCCTTGTCCCTGTGCCTGCGCTCCCAGAAATCCAGTTTTACACGGCTCACCCCGGCAGCGGATTGAGGCGGCTCGTCGAGCCCGAAGACGATGCGGAAGACGTGCCGGAGCCACAACCGCCCTACTGGGCCTATATATGGGCCGGCGGCGCCGTGCTCGCGCGCTATGTCCTCGACCATCCGATGACCGTGGCGGGTCGCCGCGTGCTCGACCTCGGTGCCGGTTCCGGCCTTGTCGGCATCGCCGCCGCGAAAGCTGGGGCACGCGAAGTAATCGCCGCCGAGATCGACCGCAACGGCGTAGCCGCGATCGGCCTCAATGCCGCAGCCAACGGCGTCGAGATCACCATTGTCGACAAGGACATCACCACGGGTCGTCCGCCGGCCGTCGACCTCGTGCTTGCAGGGGACGTGTTCTACGGCCGCGAGGTCGCTCTGCGCGTCATCCCGTTCCTCGATCGCTGCCTGGCAGCCGGCATCGAAGTGCTGGTCGGCGATCCCCGCCGCACCGACCTGCCGCTGTCGCGGCTACGGTTACTCGCCGAATACCGGGTGCCGGATTTCGGCGATGCGAAGGGTGCCGCGACCAAGCCGAGCGGTGTCTTTTCCTTCGAGCAGGAAGATTGCTAGCGCGACGGGACAAGGCCCAATCGCTCTGAATGGCCGGATTCTACTCATTGTGGACAAACCTCAAGGGGCAGAAGATAGATTCGATTAGCCGTTGATCGGAGAAGTCGAATGGCGTGGATTAAAGTTGTTCAACGTATCGGTTTCACAGTTTGCCCAAAGTGCGAAAATCGCGGCTTCGACCTTCAGCCGGGCGAAGACATCGATAACGCAAGCGCCAAGATCAGGTGCGGCAAATGCGGATACGTTTGCTCTGCTGATGAGTGGCCCACTGTGTCCGAAAACAAACCAGAAGCTCCATAGTTTCCATGGACTGCTTCCCCCATCTCGGCCATTGGCGGGAAATCCCGAGTTGAATTGAGTTTTGACCGCGGCCTTGGGCCGTCAGATCGTCTCCTTGACCCGTGCCGAAAGGAAATCCGGCAGATCGGCAACCGAATCAAGAACAACGTCGGCAATGCCGGACAGCGATTCGCGGGTGCCGGTGCCGGAGAGCACGCCAACCGCCAGCCCGCAGCCGCCGGCACGCGCCATTTCGAGGTCATGCCTGTTATCGCCGACCATGGCGATCTCCGCCGGCCTTAGGCCGGTGAGATCGCTGAAGGCCAGGATGGTGTCGGGCGCCGGCTTCGGATTGGCCACCGCGTCGTAGCCATAGGCCGCGTCGAACAATTGGGCGACGCCAAGCGTGACCAGCGTCTTTTCCGCACCGCTGGTCGAATCGTTGGTGGCAACGCCAAGCCGGTAGGACTTCCTGTGCAGTGCCGTCAGCGTGTCGACGATGCCGGGCAGCGCCACAGCCATTGCCGAGCCCTGCACCGAGGTGATCTCGTTGAAGCGGGCGACCGCAAGCATCTGGTCCTCGTTGGACAGGCGCGGGAACCACAATTCGACGACGTCGAGATTGGTGCCGGACGCAAAGATCGAGTCCGGTTTGAAACGCTTGTTGGCGAAATCGAAGCCGGCGGCGGCCAGCAGCCTGTCGGCTTTCCAGCGATCGCCTTCCGACGCATCCATGGCCATGAAGTCGGCGACGCTGAGCCAGGTCGCATTGAAGTCGACAAGTGTCCCGTCCTTGTCGAACAATATTCCCTTGATGTCTGCCAAACTTTTCACTCCGAGCCACGCAAATGGTGGATGAATCCCACAAGGCCAGCGGTCGATGCGTCTCGCTTCGCGGCACTTTCCTTGCCCTCCACGACAGGCAAAAGGCCGGTGGCCAGTTCCTTGCCAAGCTCGACGCCCCACTGGTCGAAGGAGTTGATGTTGAACAGCGTACCCTCGACGAAGACGCGGTGCTCGTAGAGCGCGATCAGCCGGCCGAAGGTGCGCGGGTCGAGTTTGCGGTAGAGGATGGTCACCGAGGGCCGGTTGCCGGAGAAGACGCGGTGCGGGGCTATCTTGTCGACCTCGGCCGGCTTCATGCCCTTGGCCAGCATCTGGGCGCGGGCCTCCTCAAGCGTGCGGCCCTTCATCAGCGCTTCCGACTGCGCCAGGCAGTTGGCGAGCAGCAGATCATGCTGATGCTTGAGATCGGGCTCGTGACCGATGGCCGCGGCGAGGAATTCGACCGGAATGAAATCGGTGCCCTGGTGCAGCAGCTGGAAGAAGGCATGCTGGCCGTTGGTGCCGGGCTCGCCCCAGACCAGCGGTCCGGTCGGCGTCGCCGCAGCCGTGCCTTCGAGGGTGACGCTCTTGCCGTTCGATTCCATGTCGAGCTGCTGCAGATAGGCAGGCAGCCTGGACAGGCGCTGGTCATAAGGGATGACGGCGCGAGCCGGGTAGCCGCAGATCACGCGATGCCACCAGCCGACCAGCCCCAGCAGCGCCGGCAGGTTCTCCTGCACGGGCGCGGTGCGGAAATGCTCGTCCATCTCATGCGCGCCATCGAGAAAGGCACGAAAATTCCTCGGGCCGATAGCGATCATCACCGGCAGGCCGATGGCGCCCCAGAGCGAATAGCGGCCGCCGACCCAGTCCCAGAAGCCGAAGACGCGATCCGGCGCGATGCCGAACTTGGCCACCAGGTCGAGCGCGGTCGAGACAGCGGCGAAATGCTTGCCGACCGCTTCCTTGCCGAGCGCCTTCTGCACCCAGTCGCGCGCCGTCTGGGCATTGGTCATCGTCTCGACGGTGGTGAAGGTCTTGGAGGCGATGATGAAAAGCGTGGTTTCGGCGGACAGCCCCTTCAGCGTGTCGTGGATATGGGCGCCGTCGATGTTGGAGACGTAATGCGCGCGCGGCCCGTCGTGATAGGGCGCCAGCGCCAGCGTCGCCATGGCCGGGCCGAGATCGGAGCCGCCGATGCCGATGTTGACGATGTCCGTGATCTTCTTGCCAGTGGCGCCGGCCGCCTTGCCCGAACGCACGGCATCGGCAAAGGCGCCCATGGCGTCGAGCACGGCGATGACATCCGCCTTGACGTCCTGGCCATCGACAATGACGCCCTTGCCGGTCAGGTTGCGCAGCGCCGTGTGCAGCACGGCGCGGTCCTCGGTGACATTGATCTTCTTGCCGGCAAACATCGCGGCGCGGCGGCCTTCGAGATCGGCCGCCTTGGCGAGCTTTTCCAGCAGGTCCATGGTGGTTACGTCGACCGCGCATTTCGACCAGTCGAGCAGAAGGTCGCCATCGGTGGCGGAGAAGGTCTCGAAGCGCTTGGGATCGACGGCGAAAGCCTGGCGCATGCTGGCGGGCGCCGCGGCGCGATGATCGCGCAACGCAGCGAGCTGTTTTTGAAAGGACGATTGATCCACTGCCAAACTCCGAAACCTCGAGCCATCATTACGGACCGGATGTTTCCGGCGCGTGTCGTCGCGACAATCTATTGAGCCGAATTCCACTCGTTTCAATGCGCAGCGATGACGCAGACGTCACGCAGCGATGACGCACGGAGTCATCGCCGGGATGACGCGCCGCGTCACCCTGGCATGCCGCAGCGCAGCATCAAAATGGCGTGAAGGATCACTGGCATAAATCCCAACGATCAGAAAAATTGATTGGCGCAACCCCTTGTGCCACGGTTACGTTCGGCTGGTCCAGCCAAGCAAAAAAGGCTGGCCATCGAGGAACATCTTCCATGCCACAGCGAAACGATACGGCGATATGGTCCGGCCTGTTCCGGATTTCGGCTGAATCCGGCCAGACCCTGCAGGCGCAAATCCGCCAAGCCATCGTGGCCGCCATTCTCGACCGCCAGATCGCCGCTTCGATGCCGCTTCCTTCCTGCCGGATCCTGGCCGAAAAACTCGGCGTTGCGCGCGGAACCGTCGTGCTGGCCTTCCAGCAGCTCGTCGACCAGGGCTTCCTGGTGGCACGCGAGCGGCGTGGCCATTTCGTCAATCCCGATGTGCTGGCGACGCCGGCCAAGCCGCACCAGAAGGCACCCGACCAGGCCAATGAGATCGACTGGAAGGCACGCCGCAAGATCGCCGCCAGCGACATGCCGCCGCCGGCAAAGCATGAGAACTGGATCAAGTCGTCCTACCCCTTCGTCTACGGCCAGTTCGATCCGGCGCTGTTCCCGACTGCCGAGTGGCGCGAGTGCAACCGCATGGCGCTTGCCGTGCTCGAGATCCGCAACTGGGCGTCCGACATGGTCGACCGCGACGATCCGCTGCTGATCGAGCAGATCCAGGCGCGGCTCCTGCCGCGGCGCGGCATCTTCGCCAATCCCGACGAGATCATCGTCACGCTGGGCGCCCAGAACGCGCTCTATATGCTGGCGACGCTGCTGATGGCCAAGGGCTCGAAGGTGGCGATGGAGGACCCCGGCTACCCCGACGCCCGTTCGATCTTCCGCCTTGCGGGGGCCGAGATACAGCCGGTGCCGGTCGACCAGTCCGGCATCGTAACCGCTTCTATTGCCAATGATTCCGGTTTCGTCTTCGTCACGCCCAGCCACCATTGCCCAACCATGGTGCCACTGTCGGCGGAACGGCGGCAGGATCTTCTGGCGCGAGCCAACCGCTACAACCAGATCATCATCGAGGACGGCTATGACAGCCAGCTTCTCGACGAAGCACCGCAGCAGGCGTTGAAGAGCCTCGATCGTTCCGGCCGCGTCGTCTATGTCGGCTCGATGTCGAAGACGCTGGCTCCCGGCCTGCGGCTCGGCTATATCGTCGCTTCGGCTGGCCTGATCTCCGAACTCAGGGCACTGCGCCGCTTCATGCTGCGTCATCCGCCGGCCAACAACCAGCGCGCCGTCGCGCTGTTCCTGTCGCTTGGCCATCACGAGGCACTGGTGCGGCGGCTGTCGTCGGCCTTCGACGAGCGGCGCAAGCGGCTGGTCCATGCGATTTCCGCCTTTCTGCCGGAGTGGCGTTCGACCGATTCGGCCGGCGGCACATCGCTGTGGCTCGAGGGACCGCGCGGCACCGATGCGCGCGGGTTGGCCGAGGCAGCAGCCTCGCGCAGCGTCATCATCGAACCGGGTGACCGTTTCTTCGATCGCACTGAAAAACCTTCGCGTTTCATGCGGCTGGGCATCTCGTCGATCGCGCTGCAGCACATCGAGCCAGGCATCCGCGAACTGGCCACCGCCGCCGGACGCAGGCCCGCGGCCGCCTGATCCATCACCTGACCCTTGGACGGAGCCGCGCAAGCGTGGCTCCGTCCTTTAGCCCTCTGGCATATGTAACCGGACCGGCTGGCCCATAGGCTGTGCCAATGCCGGCGGCATAGTCGGGAGCATAAGGGGAAGAAGCAGCCGATGGTGGACCAACCGCCGCGCCCTGCTTCTCAGAAAGGTGGAGTGTCTCCATGTCAGTTCTTGAAAAGCAGGAAGCGGCGGCGGATCAACGTTCGCGCCGCTCCGGCGGGCGCGAAGCGCGTCGCGCTATGCGGGCAGCTCCGTTGGCCGACGACATCAAGCCGGTGCGCGCCGGCCTCGAAGGCGGCAGCTATGGACCGCTGACCCGGAACGACCAGGAACGCATCCACGAAGCGGTGCTGACGCTCTTGGAAACGGTTGGTTTCGCCAATGCCATTCCCTCCTGCATCGAAGCCTTGACCGAGGCCGGTGCCAGCTATGGCGACGATGGCCGCATCCGTTTCCCCCGCGCGCTCGTGCTCGACACGATCAAGAAAGCGGCACGGCATTTCACCCTGCATGGCCAGGACCCCAAGCACGACATGCTGATCAAGGGCAAGCGCGTGCATTACGGCACGGCGGGCGCCGCCGTGCATCTGGTCGATGTCGAGAAGCGCGAATACCGCGAATCGCTGCTGCAGGACATCTATGACGCCGCCCGCCTCGTCGAAGGGCTCGACAACATCCATTTCTTCCAGCGGCCGATGGTGCCGCGCGACATTCCCGATCCGCTCGAAATGGACTTCAACACGCTCTATGCCTGCGTGATGGGCACGTCCAAGCATGTCGGCACCTCGTTTACGGTACGCGAGAACGTGCAGCCGGCCCTCGAAATGCTCTATGCCATTGCCGGCGGCGAGGAGAATTTCCGCGCCCGGCCGTTCGTGTCGAATTCCAACTGCTTCGTCGTGCCGCCGATGAAGTTCGCCGAGGACGCCTGCGGCGTGCTCGAGGCCTGTGTCGAGGGCGGTATTCCGATCCTCCTGCTCTCGGCTGGTCAGGCAGGCGCCACGGCGCCGGCGGCGATTGCCGGTGCCGTGGTTCAAGCGGTGGCCGAAGTGCTGGCCGGTCTCGTCTACGTCAACGCCATCAAGCCGGGGCATCCGGCGATCTTCGGCACCTGGCCTTTCGTTTCGGATCTGCGCACCGGCGCCATGTCCGGCGGTTCGGCCGAGCAGGCGGTGCTGACAGCAGCCTGCGCGCAGATGGCGCAATTCTACGACCTGCCGGGCGGCTCGGCCGCGGGCATGACGGATTCGAAACTGCCCGACATCCAGTCCGGCTATGAAAAGGGCATCACCGATGTGATGGCCGGCCTTGCCGGGCTCAACCTGGTCTATGAGTCGGCCGGCATGCACGCCTCGCTGCTTGGCTTCTGCCTGGAAAGCCTGATCATCGACAATGACATGATCGGCCACTGCCTGCGCTGCGTGCGCGGCATCGAGGTGACGGACGAGGCGCTGTCGATCGACACGATCGCCGACGTCTGCCTGAAAGGTCCGGGTCACTATCTCGGTAACGAACAGACGCTGCGGCTGATGCAGACCGAGTATTTCTATCCGGCCGTCGGCGACCGCTTTTCGCCCAAGGAATGGAACGAAAAGGGCCGGCCCGACATCTTGCAGCGAGCGATCATCGAGAAGAAACGCGTGCTTGCCGAGCGCTTTCCGCGCCATGTGCCGAAGCTGATCGACGACAAACTGCGCGCCCGCTTTGGCGAGATGATCAAGCTGCCGCGCGGCAGCATGGGCGGGTAAGAACGCACGCCGGAACAGTTAGTCGGCGCTCAGCCCGTAGCGCTCCACGACCTCGGCATTGATCAGTTTGGCGTGCAGCGCCATCAGCACGATTTGCGCATCGAAGCTGTCGCCGGCCTGCACTGCGGCCTCGACCCGACGTTCCACCTCTTGCCGCTGCTGCAAGCCATGTGAGCTTTCGAAGGTTTCAGGCCCGGCAACGCAATAGCTGAACAGCCGCGCCACTTCTGGATAGGCCTGGCTGGGCGGCTCGTCGGGCCAGTGATCCTTCATCAAATTGACGATGGTGAGTTTTACCCCCTCCGGCACGAGGGCGGGATGAAGGTCGGCGCCACGCAATGCGGCATCAAGCTGTCTCAAGTCGCCCGAACGGCCGAACATTCCGAGGAAGCCGAGGGAAGAGCGCCGTCCCGCCATGATGTTCCTTGCGTTCGACCCAATTGGTGCATATCGCTCAAAAGCGGCACCGGTTTCGGGGCCACGACATGCAATAAGACCTACCTGCGCGCCGGCTCGAACAACTCCACCAGATTGCCGGAAGGATCCTGCAACAGGATCTGGCTGCCGCCCATGCCCTTGACGATATCGTTCCTGAAACTTTGACCCGCATGCCTCAGGGCGGCAACGAGAGCTTCCAGATCCTCGACCTCGATCTGGATGCGGTTCCAGCCGCCGGGCTCAGGCAGGCTCCCATCGGGCATGGGTTGCGATGCGCCGCCCGGCCCCCCCGCCGCGTTGAGCAAAAGCCGCAGATTGCCCTTCGCCAGCATGGCAAAGGACGGCGCCGGATGCAGCGCGACGGCAAAGCCGAGATGTTCGCCGTAGAAAGCTATGGCCTCGTCGACGTCATTCACGATGTAGCGGACACTTACAGTTTCCATTGTCTCCTCCCATACTGTCCCACGCCACTACCAACTTACCGCCAACAGCAAGACACCGGCCAGGGCAGATGCGGCAAGCGTCGGCAGCATGCCGATTTTCAGCTTCAGGATGGCGATCATGGCGGCGCCGGAAAGCAACGCCGCGCGCCAGTCGATCGACGAAAACACCGGCACGTTCATGCCGAGGCCTAGGTTGCGGACCTCGTGGAAAATGACATGCAAGGCGAACCACAAAGCGAGATTCATGATGACGCCGACAACGGCGGCGGTGATCGCGCCCAGTGCGGCCGACAATGCCTTGTTGCCGCGCAGGGCCTCGATATAGGGCGCGCCGAGGAATATCCAGAAAAAGCAGGGCGTGAAGGTCACCCACAGAGTGAGCAACGCCCCCAGCGATCCGGCAAGCAACGGGTCCAGCGACCCGGCGTGGCGGAACGCGGCGATGAAGCCGACGAACTGCAGCACCAGGATGAGCGGACCTGGCGTCGTTTCGGCAAGCCCAAGACCATCGACCATTTCGCCAGGCGCCAGCCAGCCGAAGGACTGGACGGCCGCCTGTGCGACATAGGCGAGGACCGCATAGGCGCCACCGAAAGTGACGACCGCCATGAGACTGAAGAACCGCCCTATCTCGGTCCAGACGCTTGCAGAACCGGTGAACCACCAGATCGCGAGCACAGGCCCGAGCCAGAGCGGCAGCCAGATGGCGACGGTGCGCGGTGCATGCCATTTCGTCGGTTTGACATGGGCGAGCTCGCCGCGCTCGAACATCAGGTCGACCGCTCCCTTGATACCGGCAACATCGTCCTTGCCATGTGCCGAGCCGGAAAACAGGCCGGGAGCAACGCGGTCCCCCAGCCATCCGGTCAGGCCGGCGAGCAGGACGATGAGCGGGAACGGCACATTCAACGCATAGATGGCGATGAACGCTCCGACCGCGATCGACACCATGACCCGGTTCTTGAGGGCGCGCCGTCCGATCCGGATCACCGCCTCGATGACAATGGCAAGCACCGCCGCCTTCACCCCGAAAAACAGCGCCGCGACGAGGGGCATGTCGCCATAGAGGACGTAGAAGCTGCTCAAGGCGAGCATGACGAGCGCGCCCGGCACGACGAACAGGATGCCGGCGACAAGGCCGCCGATCGTCCTGTGCAGCAGCCAACCGATGTAGATGGCGAGTTGCTGGGCTTCCGGGCCAGGCAGCAGCATGCAGTAGTTCAGTGCATGCAGGAAACGCTGCTCACCGATCCAGCGCCGCTCCTCTACCAGTTCCTTGTGCATCAATGCGATCTGCCCGGCCGGCCCGCCGAAGCTGAGCAGTCCGATCTTCGCCCAGACCTTCATGGCTTCGGTGAAGGTCGGTACAGCCGGCACCTCGACGCTCGTCACCTTATCTGCCGGGGCAAGAGCGCTCATGTCGGTTTACCCGCTGCCGGCCAATTGTGCGTTTCTTCCGTGGCGTCGCGACACCAGCGGAAGAATGCGTCGTAGAGCAGCATGCCTGCTTCCAGTTGTTCCAGATCGTCACGGAACATACGCGACAGACCAAGCGAGGCAGCCAGAAAGCCGGCCGCCTGGGGCACGAGGTCGAGGCTTGCGGTGTCGGCCGCGCGCACGATTGCGGCAAGGCGATCGAGCGCCTCGGATTCCAGCCCGAACTCCTCGACCATCGTGTCGAAGGTGCAGCGTTCGCCGCGATGGCTCCAAAACACATTGTCGATGTCGAACGGCACGGCCTGAAAGCGGTCGGCAACAGCCAATACTTCAGCGGGCTCGACAAACAGGAACACCGCGTCGGGGTCGAGGAAACGCCGGATCAGCCATGGGCAAGCGATGCGGTCGACCTTTGGGCGTGATCGCGTCACCCAGACGGTGGCGCCCTTTTCATTGCGTGGCGGCACCTTGGCGGTGCGGATCAAAAGGCCCCCGGCATCGCGCCAGGCCTCAAACCCGCCTTCAAGGGATTCGGCGGCAATCCCCTCATGGCGCATCCATGCGACGACGCCTTGCGAGAGCTTTTGCCCCCTCTGGCAGACGACGGCCACCGGCTTGCCGGCGAATGCGGCGGCCCAGGTCGAAACGGTTTTGAAATCGCGCCGGCACGAGGCCGGCAACAGGCGCGGGTCGGCGTCGAAATCGTCATCGATGCGAACATCGATAATGACAGGCGCGCCCGGCAGACCGATGAGCCGGGACAGTTGCGATACAGTGATAGCGGTTGTTGACGGCATGGCGTCCACCTCCTGGAAGAGAAGCTTGGACGCGAACGTTGGGCTGACGCCTCACGGGGTCGTCGCGATGCACCCCCTGTCATGATCGTGGATTTGTTGGGCGCGCTTGTCAAGGATGACGAGCGTTCTCGACCTGCGACCGGACGCGCCGCGCTGAACGGAAAAACGGCTGGCGGCCTGATTGATCAAGCCGCCAGCCATCGATCCAGAATCAGTGATTATCCCTGGGGACACCGCTGGTGTGCGCGACATCCTGGTATTTCACCGCCGGTTTCAGCACCATTCCTTCTGAGAACTGCGCGACCATGCCGCGCTGGATCTCCTGCCAGGGCGTCTGGTGCTTGGGATAGTGATAGCCGCCATTGTTCTGCAGTTCGGCGCGGCGCCGGGTGATCTCGTCGTCGGTGACGAGGATATCGGCAGTGCCCTTGCGCAGGTCGATGCGGACGCGGTCGCCCGTCTTGAGCAGCGCCAGTCCGCCGCCGATCGCGGCTTCCGGCGAGGCGTTGAGGATCGACGGCGAGCCCGACGTGCCCGACTGGCGGCCGTCACCGATGCAGGCAAGCGCGTGGATACCTTTCTTGATGAGGTAGGCCGGCGGCTGCATGTTGACGACCTCGGCACCGCCGGGATAGCCGACCGGGCCAGCGCCGCGCATAAACAGGATCGTATGCTCGTCGATGCCTTGCGCCGGGTCGTCGATGCGAGCGTGGTAATCCTCCGGCCCATCGAAAACCATGGCGTTGCCTTCGAAAGCCTCTGGATCCTTGGGATTGGACAAATAGCGTTCGCGGAATTCCGGCGATATGCCGCTGGTCTTCATGATCGCCGAATCGAACAGATTGCCCCTGAGGTTGATGAAGCCGGCATTGGCCTTCAGCGGCTTGGCGACAGAGCGGATGACGTCGGGGTTTTCGTTGGCGACGCCCTCGCTATTCTCACCGATCGACTTGCCGTTGACGGTGCGTGCGCCGGGATGCGGCAACAGCCCGCCCTTCATCAGTTCGGCGATGACCGCCGGCACGCCGCCGGCATGATGGTAGTCCTCGCCGAGGTATTCGCCCGTCGGCTGCAAATTGACCAGCAGCGGCACATTGAGGCCGACCGTCTGCCAGTCGTCATTGTCGAGCTTGACTCCAAGGTGTCGGGCGATGGCGTTGAGATGGATAGGCGCGTTGGTCGAGCCGCCAATGGCCGAATTGACGACGATGGCGTTCTCGAAAGCCTCTCTCGTCATGATATCGGACGGCTTCAGATCCTCATGCACCATCTCGACGATGCGTTTTCCGGTCTCATAGGAAATCTGGCCGCGCTCGCGGTAGGGGGCGGGAATGGCGGCCGAGCCCGGCAACTGCATGCCAAGCGCCTCGGCCAGCGAGTTCATCGTGGTGGCGGTGCCCATGGTGTTGCAATAGCCGGTGGACGGCGCCGAGGACGCGACGATGTCCATGAACTCGTCGTAGCCGATCTCGCCGGCCGAAAGTCGCTGGCGCGATTCCCAGACGATGGTGCCGGAGCCGGTGCGCTTGCCCTTGTGCCAACCATTGAGCATCGGGCCGACCGACAGCGCGATGGCCGGAATGTTGACGGTGGCCGCCGCCATCAGCAGCGCCGGCGTGGTCTTGTCGCAACCGATGGTCAACACGACGCCGTCGAGCGGATAGCCGTAGAGCACCTCGACCAGGCTGAGATAGGCAAGGTTGCGGTCGAGTGCTGCGGTCGGGCGCTTGCCGGTCTCCTGGATCGGATGGCAGGGGAATTCGAACGGAATGCCGCCCATCGAGACGATGCCTTCGCGCACGCGCTTGGCGAGTTCGATATGGTGGCGGTTACACGGCGAAAGATCGGAGCCGGTCTGGGCGATGCCGATCAGCGGCTTGCCGGACATCAGTTCAGCGCGCGTCAGGCCGTAATTCAGGTAGCGCTCCAGATAGAGCGCCGTCATGCCCGGATTGTCGGGATTGTCGAACCACTCCTGCGAGCGAAATTTTTTCTTGGTGGTGGGGGCGCCTGCCATCGTGGTCTCCGTATTTGTAAGACAAATCGATATGGCAACGCGCGTAAGCAGGCAAGAGGGCGTGCGGTCGCAACCGGACTTTGGTGTGATAGACACGCACCCTGCCGTGCGCTAGGGCTTCAGGCAGTCTTGTCCGGGAGGTTTTCATGGCTTTGGTGATCGAAGGCGAGGAACGCATTGCCGCACCCCTGCAAAAAGTGTGGGAAGCGCTGAACGATCCCGAGGTCTTGAGGGCGACCATTCCCGGCTGCCAGAGCCTTGAGATGAAGTCGCCGACCGAAATGGCGGCGACCGTGGTGGTGAAGATCGGGCCGATCAAGGCGACGTTCAATGGCGAGGTGACGCTGAAGAATCTGAAGCCGCCGCACTCCTACACCATCCAGGGCGAAGGCAAGGGCGGCATTGCCGGCTTCGCCAAGGGCGGCGCCGACGTGACGCTGACCGAAGATGGACCGGATACCACGGTGTTGAAATACGCCGCCAAGGCCGACGTCGGCGGCAAGATCGCCCAGCTTGGCAGCCGGCTGATCGAATCGACCTCGAAGAAACTGGCCGGGCAGTTTTTTTCCAGCTTCGGCGAGAAGGTAGGCGCGGCCTAGGCTGCAGAGCGGCGGTGCCTACCGAACAAAAAGCTATTCGAACACAATGCTCGGCACGGCGGCGGCAGCCGCACCACGCTCTTCGTTGACCCGGTCCCAGACCTTCGAAGCGATGTCGCGGTAGATTTTCGCCTCGGCGCCGTCGGGCTTCGAGACGACAACCGGCGTGCCGGCGTCCGAGCTTTCGCGAATGCCCATCTCGAGCGGCACTTCGCCAAGGAAGGTGACGCCGAGACGCTCGGCCTCGCGGCGCGCGCCGCCATGACCGAAGATATCGTAGCGCTTGCCGGTATCCGGGGCGATGAAATAGCTCATGTTTTCGACGATGCCGAGCAACGGCACGTCGACCTTCTTGAACATGTTGAGGCCTTTTCGCGCGTCGATCAGGGCCAGATCCTGCGGCGTCGAGACGATGACGGCGCCAGCCAGCGGCACCTGCTGGGCCATGGTCAGCTGCGCGTCGCCGGTGCCGGGCGGCATGTCGACGACGAGCACGTCGAGCCGGCCCCACTCGACCTCGCGCAGCATCTGCGTCAGCGCCGACATCACCATCGGTCCGCGCCAGATCATCGGCGTTTCCTCATCGACGAGGAAGCCCATCGACATCACCTTCAGGCCGTAATTCTCCATCGGTTTCAGGATCTTGCCGTCGACGGTCTGCGGCCGGCCGTGGATGTTGAGCAGCCGTGGCATCGACGGACCGTAAATATCGGCATCGAGCACGCCCACGCGCAGGCCATTGGCGACGAGGCCAAGCGCGATGTTGACGGCGGTGGTCGACTTGCCGACGCCACCCTTGCCGGAGGCGACCGCGATGATTGCCTCGATGCCGGGCACGCCACGTTTGCCCGAGCTGTGTGAAGCGGGAGCATGGGGAGCGGCACGTGGCGCGGCCGCGGGCGGAGCGGGCCTGGGAGCGGGGCGCGACGGAACCGGCGCCTCCATGCCGCCGCCCTTCTTCTCGGCCGTCAGCGCGACGACGGCGCCGGCGACGCCGGGGATCGCCTTGACGACGCGTTCGGCGGCGGCACGCAACGGTTCCATTTCCTGGGCACGGGCGGCGGGAACGGTAATCGAGAAGAAGACCTTCCCGTCGGCGATGAAAATCTCCGAAACCATGCCGAGGTCGACAATGTTGCCGGTGAAATCCGGCCCGTTGACCGTCTTCAGACGCTCGGTGACGATTTCCTTGGTGACGGACATGGCAGTTTTTCCTTACGCAGCTTGCGCCTGAGATAATGCAGTTTCCGGACAGAACCAAGCCGTGGAGCAATGGCTGCCTTGGCGTGCCCGGAAAAACGATGGGGTCCGTCGGATTCATCAGCATCAAACGTCTTCCAGATGATCGAGTGCCGGTGCGGCCGTCAATCAGGCCAGCCGACAGTCGTCAAACAGTCGAAGAGACCTATTTCAACGACCAGCACGGGACCGACAATCAAGAGAAGGAGGCGACCATGCTCGCAAACAGCAACGCAACGGCCAATCTGGCGGTAAAGGACCTGGCAAGGGCCAAGGCTTTCTATGAGGGAACACTTGGCCTGAAACAGGTGCACGATCAGGGCGGCGAACTGATCGTGTACAAAAGCGGCGATACCACCCTCAACGTCTATCATTCCCAATTTGCCGGAACCAACAAGGCAACGGCGGTGACATGGATGGTTGGCGACGAGATCGGCAACGTTATCAAGGAACTGAAGTCGAAGGGCGTCACCTTCGAGCACTATGAGATGCCCGGCCTGACGCTGGAGGGCGACGTCCATGTCGGCTACGGCATGAAGGTCGCCTGGTTCAAGGATCCGGACGGCAACATCCTGAACCTTGTGGACAAATAGGTTGTTTCGTATTTCGGGGAGGCGGTGCACGCATGATCTGCGCGGGCACTCCTCGCTTGTTTTCCTGGAACCGGTGACTCGCGCCAACCGTTTGTTTTACCGCATTTATGCGGGCGCCAAAATGCTCTAGCTTCCGCCCATGATCGACAAGCTGGAATTCTTCATCGCGCTGGCCAGGGAAGAGCATTTCGGCCGGGCGGCGGAAGTGTGCGGCGTCACCCAGCCGACGCTGTCGGCCGGAATCAAGCAGTTGGAGGGCCAGCTTGGTGTCATGCTGGTTCTGCGCGGCTCGCGCTTCCAGGGACTGACGCCGGAGGGCAAACAGGTGCTGGTGTGGGCGCGCCGCATCGTCGGCGACACCCGCACGATGCGCGAGGAAATGCGGGCGGCGCGCCACGGACTTTCCGGACGCATCCGCATCGCCGCCATTCCGACCGCACTGGCCATGGTCGCACGGCTGACGACACCGTTTCGGGCAAAACACCCGGGCGTCACCTTCTCGGTGCTGTCGCGCACGTCGATCGAGGTGCTGTCGCTGCTCGGCAATTTCGACATCGACGCCGGCATCACCTATCTCGACAACGAGCCGCTGGGGCGGGTGACCAGCGTGCCGCTCTATGACGAGCGCTATCAACTGATCACCGCGATGGGAAATCCCTATTCCGACCGCGACAAAGTGACATGGGCGGAGCTCTCAAGCCTGCCGCTGTGCCTTTTGACGCCGGACATGCAGAACCGCCGCATCATCGACCAGCATCTGGCCGAAGCCGGCGTGCAGGTGCGACCAACGCTGGAATCCAATTCGATGATCGTGCTGTTTTCCCACATCCGCACTGGCAAATGGTCGTCGATCATGCCGCTCAACCTCGCGGAAACATTCGGTTTTTCCGAGCCGATACGAGCCATTCCGATCGTCGAACCCGACGCCAGCCACACGGTCGGCCTGGTGGCGACACCGCGCGAACCGCACACGCCGCTGGTCTCGGCGCTGCTAGACGAGGCGATGGCGCTGGCGGACGATTTCCACGCCAACCGTTGAGTTAGACAAGGTTGGCTGATGACAGTCGATAGAAGGTTTCTATCGTCCAACGAAACCGCTTTATTGATTTCGGAGGTTTTCTTCGATTTCTTAAGCACTTAGCGATAAAGCGGCACAGGCATGTCGTTGCTCCAAAACCACTAAATGTTTTTGGGCGATACGCATGAACCGCTACGATAGGGAGGGCGCTGCATGCCAATGCAGCCTGCAAGTACCGAGATCACGTCGCGCACGGCCGCGATCATCCAGGAGCTGAAGGGCCTTGAAGGCCCGCTGCTGCCGATCCTTCACGGCATCCAGGAAGAGTTCGGCCATGTGCCGCACGATGCGCTGCCTGTCATCGCCGAAGCATTGAACATTTCCAGGGCCGAGGTGCACGGCGTCGTCACCTTCTACCATGATTACCGCAGCCATCCGGCAGGCCGGCATGTGCTGAAGCTTTGTCAGGCGGAATCCTGCCAGTCGATGGGTTCGGACGCCGTCGCCGCCAAACTGAAACAGTTGCTGGGCATCGGCTTCCATGAGACGACCCGCGACGGTTCGGTCACGCTGGAGCCAGTCTATTGTCTCGGCCTGTGCGCCTGTTCGCCCGCCGCAATGCTCGATGGCCAAGTGATCGGGCGGCTCGATGATGAAAAGCTCGATGAGATCGTTGCCGAGGTGCGCTCATGATCCCGCGTATCTACATTCCTGGCGATTCCGGCGCACTGGCGCTTGGCGCCGAAAAGGTCGCCAAGGCGATTGCCAGTGAACTCGCCGAGCGCGGCATCGAGGCCAAGATCGTGCGCAACGGTTCGCGCGGCGCCTATTTCCTCGAACCGATGGTCGAAGTTGCGACAGCCAACGGCCGCGTCGCCTACGGGCCGGTGAAAACCTCCGACGTCAAAAGCCTGTTCGACAGCGGCTTCCTCACCGGCGGCCATCACAAGCGCTGGCTGGGCGCGCCGGACAAAATCCCCTTCCTGGCCAAGCAGACGCGGCTGACCTTCGCGCGCTGCGGCGTCACGGATCCGCTGTCGCTCGAATCCTACAAGAAACATGGCGGGTTGAACGGCCTGACGAACGCGTTGGGACTGACGCCCGCCGCCATTATCGCCCAGGTGACCGAATCCGGGCTGCGCGGGCGCGGTGGCGCGGGCTTCCCGACCGGCATCAAGTGGAAAACGGTGCTCGATACCGTTGGCGATCGCAAATACATCGTCTGCAACGCCGACGAAGGCGATTCAGGCACCTTCGCCGACCGCATGATCATGGAGGGCGATCCCTTCGTGCTGATCGAAGGCATGACGATCGCCGGTATCGCCACGGGTGCGACCAAGGGCTTTGTCTATATCCGCTCGGAATATCCGCATGCGGTGGCGGTGATGAACAAGGCCGTCGAGATCGCTCGCAAGGCCGGCGTTCTTGGCGCCAGCGTGCTGGGTTCACCCAACGCTTTCGACATGGAGATCCGGGTTGGCGCAGGCGCCTATGTCTGCGGCGAGGAGACGGCGCTGCTCGACTCGCTCGAAGGCAAGCGCGGCATGGTCCGGGCAAAGCCGCCGCTGCCGGCGCACAAGGGGCTGTTCGGCAAGCCGACGGTGATCAACAACGTCATCTCACTGGCCTCGGTGCCTGTCATCATGGACAAGGGTGCGGCCTTCTACAAGGATTTCGGCATGGGCCGCTCGCGCGGCACGATCCCGATCCAGATCGCCGGCAACGTCAAATATGCCGGCCTGTTCGAAGCCGCTTTCGGCATGACGCTGGGCGAGATCGTCGACGAGATCGGCGGCGGCACGGCAACGGGGCGTCCCGTCAAGGCCGTGCAGGTCGGTGGACCGCTCGGCGCCTATTTCCCGCGCGCGCTGTTCGACACGCCATTCGATTATGAAGCCTTCGCGGCCAAGGACGGGCTGATCGGCCATGCCGGCATCGTCGTGTTCGACGACACCGCCGACATGCTGAAACAGGCACGCTTCGCCATGGAATTCTGCGCCATCGAAAGTTGCGGCAAGTGCACGCCCTGCCGCATCGGCTCGACGCGCGGTGTCGAAACCATCGACAGAATAGCCGCTGGCATTGAGCCAGAGAAGAACCTCGCTCTGGTCACCGACCTCTGCAACACGATGAAATTCGGCTCGCTCTGTGCGCTGGGCGGCTTCACGCCCTACCCTGTCATGAGCTCGATCACCCATTTCCCCGACGACTTCAAGCCAGCGCCCGTGCGCGTGGCTGCCGAATAGGAGCTGGCAGATGAACATCAAGGCCGACTTCCCATCCCTCGTCGAAGAGATCGACTACGGAACCCCGCAATCGAAGGCGCAGAAGCAGGTCACGCTGAACGTCGACGGGCGCAGCATCACCGTGCCGGAAGGCACCTCGATCATGCGCGCCGCGATGGAAGGCGGGGTCGAAATCCCGAAGCTTTGCGCCACCGACATGCTGGACTCCTTCGGTTCGTGCCGTGTCTGCCTTGTCGAGATCGAAGGGCGCGGCGGCACGCCGGCGTCCTGCACGACGCCTGTCGGCGAAGGCATGATCGTGCGCACGCAGACCGAGCGGCTCGACGCCATTCGCCGCGGCGTCATGGAACTCTACGTCTCCGACCATCCGACCGGCTGGAACGAACAGGCCGGAACCGGGGCCAGCGAGTTCGATGCGGTGGCGAAGTCGATCGGCTTGACCGAAAACCGCTACGGCATTGAGGGCCGCAACCACGTCAAGCCGGAAGGTGGCGTGGCGCCCGGCCATGGCTCGCTGGCGGTCGATTACATCGCCCGCGACGAATCCAACCCCTATTTCACCTATGATGCATCGCAATGCATCGTCTGCTCGCGCTGCGTGAGAGCCTGCGAAGAGGTTCAGGGCACCTTCGCGCTGACCATCGAGGGACGTGGTTTCGAATCCCGGGTTTCGGCGGGAATGCACGAGGCGTTCATCGATTCGGAATGCGTGTCCTGCGGCGCCTGCGTACAGGCCTGTCCGACCGATGCGCTGCGCGAGAAAACAGTGCTTGCCAAGGGCCTGCCGGAGCGTTCGGCCGTCACTACCTGCGCTTATTGCGGTGTCGGCTGCTCGTTCAAGGCCGAAGTGAAGGGTGACGAGGTCATTCGCATGATGCCCTACAAGGAGGGCAAGGCGAACCATGGCCATTCCTGCGTGAAGGGCCGTTTCGCCTATGGCTACGCCACCCACAAGGACCGCATCCTGTCGCCGATGATCCGGGAAAAAGTCACCGATCCCTGGCGCGAGGTGACCTGGGAAGAGGCTATCGCCCACACGGCCAAGGAATTCCGCCGTATCCAGTACCAGTACGGACGCACCGCGATCGGCGGCATCACCTCGTCGCGCTGCACCAATGAGGAAACCTACCTCGTCCAGAAGATGGTGCGGCAGGGCTTCCGCAACAACAATGTCGACACCTGTGCGCGCGTCTGCCACTCGCCGACGGGCTACGGGCTCGGCCAGACCTATGGCACCTCTGCCGGTACGCAGGATTTCGATTCCGTCGACTTCACCGACGTCGCCGTCATCATCGGTGCCAATCCCGCTTCGGCCCACCCTGTGTTCGCCTCGCGGCTGAAGAAGCGGCTGCGCCAGGGCGCCAAGCTGATCGTGCTCGATCCGCGTCGCACCGAGATGGTCAAGTCGGCACATGTTGAAGCGGATTATCACCTGCCGCTGAAGCCCGGCACCAATGTGGCTGTGCTGACGGCGCTGGCGCATGTGATCGTCACCGAAGGTCTTTTCAACGAGGCCTTCATCCGTGAGCGCTGCGACTGGACGGAGTTCCAGGATTGGGCATCGTTCGTCGCCTTGCCTGAGAACAGCCCGGAAACTGTCGGCAAATTGTCCGGCGTCGATCCCGAGCTGATCCGCGGCGCGGCCCGCCTCTACGCCACCGGCGGCAACGGCGCGATCTATTACGGCCTGGGCGTGACGGAACACAGCCAGGGCTCGACCACGGTGATGGCGATCGCCAATCTCGCCATGGCCACCGGCAATATCGGCCGGCCCGGCGTCGGCGTGAACCCGCTGCGCGGCCAGAACAATGTGCAGGGCTCGTGCGACATGGGCTCCTTCCCGCATGAACTGCCGGGCTATCGCCACATCTCCGGCGAAGCCGTGCGCGACATCTATGAGACCTTGTGGGGTGTGAAGCTGGACGACGAACCCGGCCTGCGCATCCCCAACATGCTGGACGCCGCCGTCGACGGCAGCTTCAAGGGCATCTACATCCAGGGCGAGGACATTCTGCAGTCGGATCCCGACACCAAGCATGTCGCCGCCGGCCTTGCCGCGATGGAATGCGTCGTCGTGCACGACCTCTTCCTCAACGAGACGGCAAACTACGCGCATGTCTTCCTGCCGGGCTCGACGTTCCTGGAAAAGGACGGCACCTTCACCAACGCCGAGCGCCGCATCAACATGGTGCGCAAGGTCCTGGAGCCGAAGGCGCGCTACGCCGATTGGGAGGCGACGCAGGAGCTTGCCCGCGCGATCGGGCTGGACTGGAACTACCAGCACCCCTCTGAGATCATGGACGAGATCGCGATGACGACGCCGAGCTTCGCTGGCGTCTCCTTCGAGTTGCTCGACCGTGTCGGATCCGTGCAATGGCCCTGCAACGAGAAGGCGCCGCTCGGCACCCCGATCATGCACATCGATGGGTTCGTGCGCGGCAAGGGCAAGTTCATCCGCACCGAATATGTGGCGACCGACGAAAGGACGGGGCCGCGCTTCCCGCTGCTGCTCACCACCGGCCGCATCCTCAGCCAGTACAATGTCGGCGCGCAGACAAGGCGCACCGACAACAGCATGTGGCACTCGGAGGACCGGCTGGAGATCCATCCGCACGATGCCGAGAACCGGGGCTTGCGCGACGGCGACTGGGTCCGGCTGACCAGCCGCTCGGGCGAGACGACGCTGCGCGCGCTGATCACCGACCGGGTGTCGCCCGGCGTGGTCTACACGACGTTCCACCATCCGGACACGCAGGCCAACGTGATCACCACCGACTTCTCCGACTGGGCGACCAATTGTCCGGAATACAAGGTGACGGCGGTGCAGGTCGGCGCCTCCAACGGGCCGTCGGAATGGCAGCGCGACTATGACGAGCAGGCACGCAACAGCCGTCGTATCGCGAAGCTGGAAGCGGCGGAGTAGTCTTGAGCGCGCGCCGCAAAGCCACGACGCAGGTATCGCGGCTGGCGCGCCGCGCGGGCGGGACGACGGCTGCCGACCGCATGGTGCCGGAAGAGACGCCGGTGGCGTTCTCCTTTGCCGGCACCACGCATGCGGTGATGATGGCAAGCCCGGCCGATTTCGAGGATTTCGCGCTTGGCTTCTCGCTGACCGAGGGCATCATTGCTACGCCGGAGGAGATCGAAGCCATCGAGGTCGAAGATCATGGCGCCGGCATCGACATCCAGATCCGGCTGAAGGACCGGGCCAACACGCGCTTTGAAGCACGGCGTAGACGACTGGCCGGCCCGGTCGGCTGTGGGCTCTGCGGCATTGAATCGATCGAGGAAGCGATGCGCTCGGTCGATGCGGTTGGTGCGTCAAGACTTACGCTTGATGCCGACAACATCGTCCGCTCGGTCAAGCTCCTCTCCAAGGTGCAGCCGCTGCACACCGAGACCGGAGCCGTCCACGCCGCCGGCTTCTATGTGCCTGGCAAGGGGATCGTCATGGCGCGCGAAGATGTCGGCCGTCACAATGCGCTCGATAAGCTGGCCGGTGCGCTGGCAAAAGCCGGCATCGATGGCGCATCCGGTGCTGTCGTGGTGACATCCAGGGTTTCGGTCGAGATGGTGCAGAAGACGGCTTCTATCGGCTCGGCCTTCATCATCGCCGTCTCGGCGCCGACCGCACTTGCCATCCGAACGGCGCAAGAGGCTGGCATGACGCTGGTGGCGCTGGTGCGCGGCGACGATTTTGATATTTTCACCCACCCCGACCGGGTGGTTTGCGGAGTTGCCAAGCATGTCTCATGACGAAGAACACATCATGAGCACCGGCGAGAAGCTGGTGCGCATGGCAAACCAGATCGCTGATTTCTTCCATTCCAAGCCGCGCGAGGAAGGCATTACCGGCGTGGCCGAGCACATCAACAAGTTCTGGGAACCGAGGATGCGGCGGCAGCTGTTCGAGATGCTGGATGACGGCACCGAGAACTTCAACGAGTTGGTGGTGGCCGCCTCCGCCAGGATCAGACGGCCGATCACGCCGGCTGAGGCCGACCTCAAACTCGGACTCAAGCCCTCCCCTGCCGACGTCGCCGCCTCGCAAAAATAGCCGCCAAACCGCGCCGACCTATATTCGATACCGCTAAAGTTTAAGCTGCCGCAATCGGCGCTGTTCTGCTATGGTCGACGATCAGAAATCGTCAGGCCGGGCGGAAACCTCGTGAGGCCGATCGAGACCCGATACGCCCATAGCGGCGATGTGCGGATCGCCTATCAGGTGGTCGGCCAGGGGTCGTTCGATCTTGTCTTCGTGCCGGGTTTCATTTCCAATCTCGACCTACACTGGGAAGACGAAGGCTATACCAGGCTGCTGAAGCGGCTCTCGGCATTCTCGCGGCTGATCCTGTTCGACAAGCGCGGTACCGGTCTTTCCGACCGCGTCGACGCCCACCACCTGCCCAGTCTCGAAACCCGGATGGACGATGTGCGTGCAGTGATGGACGCCGCCGGCAGCGGCCGTGCGGCACTGCTCGGCGCTTCGGAAGGCGCTCCGATGGCGATGCTGTTCGCCGCCACCTATCCGGAGCGGACGCGGGCGCTGGCGCTCTATGGCGGCTATGCGCATTTCCACAAATGGGTGATGTCGCCCGAACGCCTCGACGCCTTCATCGAGACGGCGGAAACGTCATGGGGCACGGGTGCTACCTTGCCCAACTTCGCGCCGGGCCGGGTCGACGACGCACATTTCACCCAGTGGTGGGCGCGCTTCGAGCGCTTGTCGGCGAGCCCGACCGCTGCGGCGGCACTGGCGCGCATGAACGCGGAAATCGACGTGCGTGGCGTGCTGGCTGCAATCAGCGCGCCAACGCTGCTGATCCATCGCCGCAATGATGTGCGGGTCGATCCTGACGCCAGCCGCTTCCTGGTCCGGAAGATCCCCAATTCGCGACTGATCGAGATCCCCGGACGCGACCACCCGATCTGGACCGGCGATGTCGACCGGGTGGCCGACCTGATCGAGGAATTCCTGACCGGCGAGCGCGCCGTGGCGGAAGCGGAGCGCGTGCTGGCGGCACTTTTGGTGACACGCATCTACGACACGGCGCGGCTTGGCGACCGCATGTGGAGCGAACGCGGCCAGCGCTTCCAGGAAACCTGGCGGCAGCTGGTCGGACGCCATGGCGGGCGTTGCGTGGATACACATGGCGAAGTGATGATTTCGCGTTTCGACGGACCAGGGCGTGCTTTGCGCTGCGCGGCGGCGCTGCGCGAGGCGGCGCAGGAAATCGGCGTGGCGAGCGCACAGGGGGCGCATGTTGGCGAGATCGAGTTGCGGGGACCGCCAGCAGGAATGACAGGTCGCGTGACGATGCAACTCGCTGCGCATGCCGGGCGCGGCGACATCCTGGCGTCGCGGCTGGTCGCAGACCTTGCGGCCGGCTCAGGGCTTCATTTCGCCGATGCCGGCCGTATCAGCATCGACGAACTGGACGAGCCTCTGGCGCTGGTCCTGGCGATGTCCGAGCAGCATCTGGAACCCGCCTGCCGGCCCAAGCCCAAGGCGACCGAGCCGGCTGCATTGACGGCGCGCGAAAGCGAGGTGGTTAGCCTCGTTGCCGACGGTAAGAGCAATGCCGCGATTGCCGCCGAATTGAGGCTGAGCGAACACACTGTCAAGCGCCATGTCGCCAACATATTGCTCAAGTTGGACCTGCCGTCGCGGGCGGCGGCGGCGGCTTTCTCGGCCAGGCACACTGGCCCGGACGGGCCATGAGAGCCATGGCGCTTTCGGGCGAAGCGGCCAGGGTACGCAAGCGCTATCAATTCTCCCATGCAGGCCAGGCGGATGTCGCCGGGAAAGGCGCTGTGAACGGAGGAGGAAATGCTGAAGTCAAATCTGACACTCAAATCGCTGGTGATGGCGGCAGGCGTGGGAGCGTTGTTCGCCATCACTCCCGCAAAGGCCGAGGACGCGTCTGCGGCGGCTGCCTACAAGGACATCGAGGCGACGCTCGGCTCGGTGCCGGACATGTTCAAGACGCTGCCGGATGTTGCCGTCGCCGGCGCCTGGGCCGAGATCAAGGGCGTGCAGCTCAATCCAAAGACCGCGCTTGACGGCAAGACCAAGGAACTGTTGGGCCTCGCCGTCGCGGCGCAGATCCCATGCCAGTACTGCATCTATTTCCACACCGAGGCGGCCAAGCTCAATGGCGCCAGCGACGAGGAGATCAAGGAGGCAGTGGCGATGGCCGCGATCGTGCGCCACTGGTCGACGATGCTCAACGGCAGCCAGGTCGATCTGAAGACCTTCAAGAAGCAGACCGACGACGTGTTCGCGGCCGTCAAGGCGAAGTCGCAGTAAAAACGACTGCCCGGCGATGAGCGCCGGGCAGCACTTCGACCATCAACCGCCCGGTCGGAAGACGGGCCAATGGAGGATGAAATGCTGACCAAGACCCAAACAGTGGATGGCGCGGCGATCAAGAAGGCTATCGAAGGCCGTGACGGCAAGATGCTGTCAAGCTTCTATGCCGACGACGCGCTGGTGCGAGTGATCGACCGCAACAACCCGCCGAGCAAGCCGCGCGAGATCCGCGGACGCGCGGCGATCAGCACATTCTGGGACGACATCTGCAGCCGCGCGATGACCCACAAGGTCGACACCACCATCGCCGACGGCGACAGCCTCGCCTTCACCCAGGCCTGCGCCTATCCGGACGGCACCAAGGTGTTCGCCGCGGCGATGCTGGAGCTGAAGAACGGGCGGATCGCACGGCAGACCGTCGTGCAGGCCTGGGACGAGTAGGTCAACCGCGGGGCCTGTCCATCCCGATTGTAAGGGATGGGACTCTGTTTTTAGTGCTGGAGCATGATCTGTTCCGAAAACCGGATTCCACTTTTCGGGATCATGCTCCGTTTCAGTGCTGGAGCATGATCTGTTCCGAAAACCGGATTCCACTTTTCGGGATCATGCTCCGGCCGCAACCCTGGAGGAGAAGACAATGTTCAGCGCCAGATGGCAGATCGACGCCAAGTTCGGGCACAAGCAGACCGTGCTCGACCTGTTGAAGAAATGGGAACGCGAGATCGGCTCGCAGGTCGGCATCGACGAGTTGGAATTCCAGATCATGACCGGTTCGATCGGCGCGCGGGAGGCGACGGTCGAATCGCATCACCAGGTCGAAAGCCTGGCCCAGTTGGAGGCGTTCTTCGCCAAGATCGGCAAGATCGACGCGCATGCCAAATGGGGCAAGGAAATGGAGCCCTTTGTCGTGTCTGGCACCAGCCTGTGGAACATCTATCGCATCGTCGAGTAGTGGTCTGCGTTCTTCTCCCCGTTTCACGGGGAGGAGATGCCGGCAGGCAGATGAGGGGCTGAGCCGGCTTTGCCAGGGACGGCTGCCCCTCATCCGGCCCTTCGGGCCACCTTCTCCCCGTAAACCGGGGAGAAGGGAAGGCGCTAACTGTGCGCCACCATCACATGCCGGACGGCGGTGTAGTCTTCCAGCGCGTAGAGCGACATGTCCTTGCCGTAGCCGGACTGCTTCAACCCGCCATGCGGCATCTCGTTGGTCAGCATGAAATGCGTGTTGATCCAGGTGCAGCCATATTGCAGGCGGGCGGCCGTCGCCATGGCGCGCGAAACGTCCTTGGTCCACACAGATGACGCCAGGCCGTAATCGCTGTCGTTGGCCCAGTTCACAGCCTCGTCGACCTCGGAAAAACGGGTGACCGAGACGACCGGCCCGAACACTTCGCGGCGCACGATCTCGTCTTCCTGCAGCGCGCCGGCGACGACGGTCGGCTGGTAGTAGAAGCCGGAGCCCTCGCCCGGCTTGCCGCCGGTGGTGATCTCGATGTGTTTTAGTTCCGAGGCGCGCTCGACGAAGCTCGACACGCGGTCGCGCTGGCGGCGCGAAATCAGCGGGCCGATGTCGTTTTCGGTGTCGTCGGGACGGTTGTACTTGATGGTCGAGACGGCCGACGACAGATCGGCGACGAGCTTGTCGTAGATCTTCTTGCCGGCGTAGATGCGGCAGGCGGCGGTGCAGTCCTGGCCGGCATTGTAATAGCCGAAGGCGCGCAGGCCGTTGACCACGGCGCTGAGATCGGCATCGTCGAAGACGATGACCGGCGCCTTGCCGCCGAGCTCGAGATGCGTGCGCTTGACCGACTTGGCGGCCGCCTGCAGCACCTTCTTGCCGGTGGCGACATCGCCGGTGATCGAGATCATGTTGATCTTGGGATGGTTGATCAGCGTGTTGCCAACGCTGTCGCCGCGGCCGAGCACGACATTGACCACGCCCTCGGGCAGGATTTCGGCAAGGATCCTGGCAAGCTTCAGCGCCGTCAGCGGTGTCTGCTCAGACGGTTTGAAGACGACAGTGTTGCCGCCGGCGATGGCCGGCGCCAGCTTCCAGGCCATCATCATCAGCGGGTAGTTCCACGGCGCGATGGAGGCGACGATGCCGATGGCGTCGCGGCGCACCATCGAGGGTGGCCGGGAATGTATTCGCCTGCGACGACGCCCGGCATCGAACGGACGGCGCCAGCGAAGAAGCGGTAGCAGTCGACGATGGCCGGGATCTCGTCATTGAGCACGGCGTTGATCGGCTTGCCGCAGTTGAGCGCCTCGAGCGTGGCGAACTCTTGTGCCGCGGCCTCGATGCGGTCGGCGATCTTCAGCAAATAGCCGGAGCGCTGTGCCGGCGTGGTGCGCGACCACGTGACGAACGCTTTTTCGGCGGCAGTGACCGCCGCCTCGATCTGTACCTGGCTGGCCTCGGGCAGGTTGAGGATGGTCGCCCCGGTCTTTGGATTGAGGATCGGTTCCTCGGTCTCGGTGCCCTTCTCGAATTTCGAGCCGATCAGCATCTGGGTGTCCATGGACATCTCTCCCTTGTGAACTCTTTGATCTATTTGCCCGAACCGGCGATCTGGTCGCCGTCGCGGGTGAGGTAATAGGCGGCAAGGATCGGCAGCAGCGTCACCAGCACCACGACCATGGCCACGACATTGGTGACCGGGCGCTGGCGCGGACGGATCAGCTCTTCCAGCATCCAGATCGGCAGCGTCTGCTGCTGGCCGGCCGTGAAGGTTGTGACGATGACCTCGTCGAACGACAGCGCGAAGGCCAGCATGCCGCCGGCAAGCAGCGCCGTCGCGATGTTGGGCAGCACGACATGGCGGAAGGTCTGAAAACCGTCGGCGCCGAGATCCATCGACGCCTCGATCATCGAGCCGGAGGTGCGGCGGAAGCGGGCGACGGCGTTGTTGTAGACGACCACCACGCAGAAGGTGGCGTGGCCAAGCACGATCGTCCAGAACGAGAACGGGATATCGGCCAGCGCAAAGGCCGAGCGCAGCGCGATGCCGGTGATGATGCCGGGCAGCGCGATCGGCAGGATGACCAGCAGCGAGATGGTTTCGCGGCCGAAGAATTTGGTCCGCGACACCGCCGCCGAACAAAGCGTACCGAGGACGAGCGCAATCGCCGTCGAGATGGCCGCGACCCTGACCGACAGCGATAGCGCCTGCCAGACATCCGGCCGGTTCCAGGTGACGGCGAACCACTGCGTCGTCAGGCCGGGCGGCGGCCAGACGAAGCTTTTTTCCTCGGTGGTGAAGGCATAGACGAAGATCAGCAGGATCGGCAGATGCAGGAACAGCAGGCCGCAGGCGGCGGCGATCTTCAGGCCGAGCGGGGCCGACTGGGAACCATCAGAGCGCATCGAAGGCTCCCATGCGCTTGGCACCCCAGAGGTAGAAGCCCATGATGACGATCGGCACCACGGTGAACGCGGCGGCGAGCGGGATGTTGCCGGCGGTGCCTTGCTGCGAATAGACAGCCTGGCCGATGAACAGCCGCGAAGTACCGATGATCTGCGGGATGATGTAGTCGCCGAGCGTCAGCGAGAAGGTGAAGATCGAACCGGCGACGATACCCGGTAGCGCCAGCGGGAACAGCACGTTGCGAAAGGTCTGGCCGGGCGAAGCGCCGAGATCGGACGAGGCCTCGACCAGATTGCCCGGCACGCGCTCGAGCGCCGCCTGCACCGGCAGGATCATGAACGGCAACCAGACATAGACGAAGACGATGAAGGTGCCGGTAAACGACACCGACAGCGAGTTACCGCCGACGATCGGCAGCGACAGCCATGCGTCGAGCACCCACAAAAGATGCAGCTTGGCGAGCAGCCAGGTGAGGATGCCCTCCTTGGCCAGGATCAGCTTCCAGGCGTAGATCTTGACCAGATAGCTCGACCACAGCGGCAGCATGATGCCGAGGTAGAACAGCGCCTTCCAGCGGCCGCGCGCATAACGCGCCGCGTAGTAGGCGATGGGGAAAGCGATGACGGCCGAGGCCAGCGTGACCAGAGCCGCCATCGTCACCGTGCGCAAGATGATGTCGAGATTGGCGGCCTGGAACAGGTCGCCATAGGTCTTGAGCGTGAACTCACGGTTGATGAGGCCGGAAAACTCGTCGATGGAGAAAAAGCTCTGCGCCAGCAGCGCAAACAGCGAGCCGATATAGACGATGCCGAGCCAAAGCACGGGCGGCAGCAGCATGAGCAGCAGCAGGACCTTCGGCTTGCGCCAGAAAAGGTCCGACAGCGCGCCGCGCAGACCGCCGCTGCCCGGCAGGATGGCGGGCGCCGTTGCACGCACCATGGCGGCGTCGAGGCTCATGCCGGTTCTTCCATCAGATGCAGGTGCTCGCGGTTGAAGGTGAGCACGACCGCCTCGCCTTCCCCGGGCAAGGCCGTGCCGGCCGGCACGATGGCGTGCAGCCGCAGCCCGTCGGCATCGAGCGCCAGCTTTGTCGTGGCACCGAGATAATTGGTCGAGACGAGGCGGGCGGATACGCCTTCGCCACTGGCCGCGCGGCCGACGCGAATGGATTCAGGGCGGAGACTCCCCCAGCGATGCTGGCCGGAATAGCGCTGGACGAAATCCGGCGGCAGCACGTTGGAGGAGCCGACGAAATCGGCAACGAAGCGGGTCCTCGGCCGCTGGTAGATATCCTCCGGCGTGCCGATCTGCATGATCTTGCCGTCGTTGAAGACGGCGACGCGGTCGGCCATCGACAGCGCTTCGCCCTGGTCGTGGGTGACGAAGACGAAGGTGATGCCAAGCGCCTTCTGCAGCGACTTCAGCTCCTCCTGCATGTTCTCACGCAATTTGAGGTCGAGCGCGCCGAGCGGCTCGTCGAGCAACAGCACCTTTGGCTGGTTCACCAGCGCACGGGCGAGTGCCACGCGCTGGCGCTGGCCGCCGGAAAGCTGGCCGGGGCGGCGGGCGCCATAGCCGGGCAACCGCACCAGTGACAGCGCCTCTTCCGCTGCCTTGTGCCGTTCAGCCTTGCCGACGCCCTTGACCATCAGCCCGTAGGCGACGTTGTCGAGCACGTTCAGATGCGGGAACAGCGCATAGTCCTGGAACACGGTGTTGACGTTGCGGCGATAGGGCGGAACGCCCTCGGCGCGTTCGCCAAAGATCGAGATCGAGCCCGATGTCGGCTGCTCGAAGCCGGCGATGAGGCGCAGGCAGGTGGTCTTGCCGGAACCGGACGGCCCGAGCATGGCGAAGAATTCGCCCGGCGCGATGTCGAGATCGACCGCGTCGACGGCTCGCACGCTGCCGAAATGGCGCGAGGCTTTCTGGAAAGAGACGGCGGAGGTCATGGGCTGTCCTGATCTGTCAGGCAAAATCAATTCGGGCTGCAGTGCAGCGTTCTTCTAGCTCGGGCGTTTGCGCTGCCCATCATCCGCCTGCCAGCACCTTCTCCCCGTATAGTGACGGGGAGAAGGGAAGCGCTCCAGCGCTGACGCCCCTCTCCCCGTTCTTCACGGGAGAGGTGAGGTGAGGGACAGCGCTATGCTCTCAGCGAAGCGGAATTACCGCCCGCCGATGACACCGATATAGTCAGACACCCAGCGGTAATAGGGCACGCACTGATCGTTCTGGGTGGTGCATTTCGACACCGGCGTCTTCCAGAACTTGATCTTGTCGAAATTCTCGTAACCGTTGGTCTTGCAGCCCTCGTCGGTCAAAAGCTCATTGCCCTTGCAGGCGGCGGGGACGACCGGCAGCGAACCGAACCAGGCCGAGACATCGCCCTGCACCTTGGGCGACAGCGAATGCTCCATCCACATATAGGCGCAGTTGGGATTGGCCGAATCGGCTTCCATCATGGTAGTGTCGGCCCAACCGGTCGCGCCCTCCTCCGGGATGGTGGACGCGATCGGCTTCTTGGCGGCGACCAGCGTGTTGACCTGATACGGCCACGAGCCGGAAGCGACGACGCCTTCGTTCTGGAAATCGTCGACCTGGATGGCGGCGTCATGCCAGTAGCGGCCGACCAGCGTGCGCTGGACGCGCAGCAGGCCGAGCGCCGCCTTGTACTGGTCCTCGTTCAGTTCGTAGGGATCCTTGATGCCGAGTTCCGGCTTGTGGAACATCAGATAGTTGGCGGCGTCGGCAATGTGGATCGGCCCGTCATAGGCCTGGACGCGGCCCTTGTTGGACTTGCCGTCCGGCAGCTTCATTTCCTCGAAGACGATATTCCAGCTCTTGGGGGCCTCCTTGAACACGTCGGTGTTGTACATCAGGACGTTGGGGCCCCACTGGTAGGGAACGCCGTAGTGGGCGCCGCCGACGGTGAACCACGGCGCGTCCTTGAGGCGCTCGTCGACCGTCTTCCAGCTCGGGATGAGATCGGTGTTGATCGGCTGCACGCGCTTGCCGGCAACGAGGCGCAGCGAGGCATCGCCCGAAGCGGTGACGAGGTCGAAGCCGCCCTCATTCATCAGCGAGACCATCTCGTCTGACGTGTTGGCCGTCTTGACGTTGACCTTGCAGCCGGTCTCCTTCTCAAAGGAGGTCACCCAGTCATAGCCCTTGTCGGTTTCGCCGCGCTCGATGTAGCCCGGCCAGGCAACGATGTTGACCTGGCCTTCGCCCTTGCCAAGTTCCTTGACCTGGGCGACGGCCTGACCGGAAAAGGTCAGCGCAACCGTCAGTGCAGTGCATGACTTCAGGAATGAATTCATTGTCGATCTCCCATTTAGGCGCCTGACCCCGAAAAGCCGCTTCCGGTCTTCGCTAGGGGTCACGCGCGGACTGAAAACTGTCAGTTCGTCCGTTGGGCTTGATGCCGCTCTGATGGAGGCTTTGGTCCCTGGACCGAAGGTGCTTTGAAAATTCCGGTTTCGCAAATTCATTTATCAGAAAGGCGATATCGGTTTTTCCGATAGGTCGGCAGCCGATGCCTCAGGGACGCTGACGGACCGTTCGCTGCGATTGCGCAAGGCCGATGAAATCGCGCGCCGCCTGCGGCAAGCCGGAGCCACGCCGCCAGACCATGCCGACCTGGACCACCGGCAAGGAGCCCGAAATATCGCGCGATTCGATGCGGTCGCCTTCCAGCGACCAGGGCCGGTAGACGAGGTCGGGCAGCAGCGCCACGCCGGCGCCGGTGGCGACGAGACTGCGCACGGCTTCCACGGAACGGGTGCGGAAGGCGACATGCGGCTTGGCGCCGATCGCCGTCAGCAGCTTGCCGGTGTTTTCCTCGATCTCGTCGACGGTCAGCATGATCAGCGTTTCGGAGGCAATGTCGCCGATGCTGATGATGTCGGCGCTGGCAAGCGGATGGCCGAGCGGCAGCCACAGCCGGTAGGCCGAGACTTCGAGGATTTCCGACTGCAACGCGGTGCGGTCGCGCAAATTGGAGGTGACCATGACGGCAATGTCGAGCTTGCCGCCGATCAAGAGATGCTCGAGGTAGTCGCCATTGTCCTCGATGGCCGAGACCTCGACGCCGGGATAGGCGCGGCGGTAGCGGGCGAGCAGATCCGACAGCACATAACCGGCGACCAGCGAGGTGACGCCGAGCTGCAGCCGACCGCCCGCCACCGCCTGCTCGCCGGAGAAAGAGCGGCGCGCGTCGGAAACGTCGGCGAGTATCTTGGTGGCGTGGCGCAGGAACTGGTGACCCTTGTGGGTGATGTTCAGGCCGCGCGGATGGCGTTCGAACAGTTCGACGCCGAGATCGCTTTCGAGCTCCTTGATCGCTTCGGTGACCGACGATTGCGAGATCGAGAGGTTTTGTGCTGCGCCCGAGACCGTGCCTTGCTCGGCAACGGCGATGAAGAACTGCAGCTGACGGATGGTGAAAGCCATGGCCGGACTAAACACCGGCAGCCGAGCGAAGGAAAGCCGACGGCAGAGCTTATCCCGTGACCGGAGATCCGGCGCTGCGTAGTCAACCGAGCGCCAACTTGATGCGCCGCCGGCATGCGGGGCCATAGCGCAGCGCAAGCATGAATGCCGTCTCCAGTGCCACGACGATGACAATGATGCGCAGACCCACCGTGAAGGAATCCCGGCCGCTGCCGCGCAGCAGATAGCCGGTGGTGAGAAAGCCCGCGTTCCAGAGCGTGGCGCCGAGCAGCGTCGCGGCTGCGAAGGGCAAGGCCGGCAGACAGAGCGCGCCGGCCGCGATCGGCAGGTAATTGCGCACCGTCGGGATGAACTGCGCCAGCAGGGAGATCCGGACGTGATAGCGCCGATAGGCCTGGCCGAGCCTGCGGTAGGTTGCGTGGCGCAGGAAGACGTATCTGCCGAAACGCTCGACCAGCCAGTCGGCACGATCAGGCCCGATCCGGCGGCCGACCGCATACCAGACAAGGCAGCCGCAGGTGGAGGCAAGCGTCGTCACCAGCAGCAGGATCGCCAGCGTCGAACCATCAGGCGCCGCCGTCATACCGAGGAACAGCAGCATCGCATGCGACGGCGGGATTGGCAGGATCTTTTCGGTGAAGGCGAGGCAGAAGACGCCGAACAGACCGAAGCCGAGAATGGCGGCCAGCGGCCCCGTCACGCGAAGCGCCAGTCGTAGCTCTCGGCAGCCTTGATGCTGGCGATACGATAGACGGTAGCAGGCGGAAGATTGCGAAGGGTATGGCCGACCCGCGTGGCTTCCAAATCCAGCCTGTCAAGCAGGGATTGGTTGATCGGGCAGCGCCTGCCATAGGTGAACTGATACAGCGCGCCGCCGGGCCGAAGATTGGCAAAGACGCCTTCGAGAATAGCCTGGGTCTTGCGCGGCGGCATCGACAAGAAGGGCAGGCCGCTAACCGCGGCGCCGACGACCGGGTCCTCGAAAGGCCGTAGGTGGCGCAGGCCCGTCGCATCCATTTCGAACGTGCGGGCCTTCGGAAAGCGTCGTTTGAGCAAGGCGGCAAAATCGGCACCGAACTCGATCAGCGTCAAATCCTCTTCCTTGACACCACGCGCCAGCAGCGCTCGAGTGAACGGTCCGGTGCCGGGGCCAAGCTCAAGCACGGGACCGGTGTCGGGGCCAATGTCGCGCGTCATTAGCGCCGCCAGGCTGGCGCTGGACGGTGTGACAGACGCAACGCGCAGCGGCGCAGCGACCCATGCCAGGAGAAAGGACAAAGCATCACTTGCAGGCATATCCAACCTCGATTCTGATGCCAGCGAATCGCTCGCCGGCATTCGATGGGCGCTGTTTGCCGCGGCTGAATTGCATAGACATTGCGAAATTCCGGGCTTTGCGAAAGAAGGCTCTGTCCGCCGCCAGGTTTCAACCTCGCCATGCTTGCGCAATATTGGCGCTGTAGCGCCCGCAGCAGTGATCTTTGTAAGAGGATGGTGGATGCGTATCTTGCTGGTCGAAGACGAGCCTGAAATGGTCTCGGCCTTGCGTGCCGCGCTGAAGCGCCACGACATGGTGGTCGACCACGCCGGCTCGCTGCTCGAAGCGGAGGGCTTCGTTGCCGCCGACAGCTACGACGCCATCCTGCTCGACCGCCAATTGCCGGATGGCGACGGGCTGTCGCTGGTTCCCAGACTGCGCGCAGCGAAGAACACCACGCCCGTGCTGATGCTGACGGCAAAGGGCGACACGTCGGACAAGGTCGATGGGCTGAACATGGGTGCGGACGATTATCTGGCGAAGCCGTTCGCCTTCGAGGAATTGCTGGCCCGGTTGCGCGCGCTGCTCAGGCGCCCTGTGCCGATGCAGTCGCAATTCATCCGCGCCGGCCATCTGGTGCTCGATGTCGGGCATCGCGAGGTGTCGATCCGTGGCGAGCCGCTCAGCCTGCCGCGCCGCGAACTCCTGGTGCTGGAAACGCTGATGCGGCGGACCGGCCGCATGGTGCAGCGCGAAGCGCTGATGGAAGCGGTGTTCGGCCTCGACGACGAGATTCAGTCCAACGCGCTCGACACCCACGTCTCGCGCCTGCGCCGCAAGCTCGCCGACGCCGACGGCGGCGTGACGATCAACGGCATTCGCGGCGTCGGCTATCTCCTGCGCGAGACGACATGACGATCAAGCGCCCGCGTTCGCTGAAATGGAGCCTGGTGATGCGCATCGCGTTGCTGCAATGCGCGATGCTGACACTGATCATCGTCGGCATTCTCGGCGCCATGCTGGCCACGGGTCTCATTCCGCACGACTATGAGGACGGCACGATGGACGTGCTGGCGGATGCGGTGGCACGCGATGCCGGCGGCAAGCTGGCCCTCAACGAGACGCCGGATATGGCGAAGCTGCGATCTGGAGTTCCGGACCTCTGGTTCATCATTCGCGACAAGCAAGGGCAGCGGCTGCAGGAGGGAACCGTACCGACCGTCTTCCAGCCCTTTGTCGGACTGCTGGACACCATCAGCGATGCCCGTATCGACCCGACGCTCGGGCAAGCCGCGCCACCTGGAGGAAAGATACGCTGGACCGATACGGCAGCCGGCAACGTCCAGATCTTCAGCGGCACCAAGGGCGGGCTTTCGCTCATGCGCCTGCTCGGGCAGGCGCCGCAATTTTTCCTGCAAGGGATATTGCCGCTCGCCGGGCTGATGGCGCTGGCCACGCTGTTCGCGACGCCCTGGGTGGTGCGCGGCGCGCTTTCGGGTCTTGGCCATGCGGCGGCCGAGGCCGGGCGCATCGACGTCGACCAGCGCGGCGTGCAGCTGCCGCTGAAGGACGTGCCCTTGGAGGTGACACCGCTGGTGAAGGCGGTGAATGCGGCGTTATCGCGCCTCGACAAGGGCTATGAGCGCCACAAGCGTTTCCTGACCGACGCGGCGCATGAACTGCGAACACCGGTCGCCATCCTCAATACACGCCTCGCCTCGCTACCGGCGACACCGGAACGGGCGCGGCTGCTGCAGGACGCGGCGCGGCTTTCGACGCTGACCGACCAGCTGCTCGACCTGCAGCGTCTCGACCGGCAGGCCGCGGCTTTTGAAAAGGTCGACCTTGTGGCGATTGCGCGCAGCGTCATTGTCGACCTCGCGCCGATGGCGTTTTCGGCCGGATACGAAATGTCGTTCGAACCCGAAAGAGAAACAGTTTTCGCCTCCGGTGACCGCACCGCGATCGAACGCGCTGTGACCAATCTCGTCCAGAACGCCATCGAACATGGCGGCCGCTCGGGCAAGATCACCGTCAGCATTGCAGCTCCCGCCGTCATCGAGGTGCGTGACGAAGGCGGCGGCGTGCCACTGAGCGAGCGGGAACGCGTGTTCGAACCGTTCTACCGGCTGCGCCCGCAGGATCACGGCGCCGGGCTCGGCCTCAACCTGGTGCAGGAGATCATGCAATTGCATGGCGGGCGTATCGAGATCCTCGACGGCAAGCCGAATGGCGCCTGCTTCAGGATGAGTTTTCGCGCGTTTGACATCGATGCGAATCGTAACTAATTAAGTTACATGAAACGCAACAGCAGACTGTCCTCGACCCTGCACATTCTCGTCCACATGGCCGAGAAGCCCGAACAGGCGCTGACCTCCGAGCAGCTTGCCACCTTCATCCACACCAATCCAGTGGTGGTCCGCCGCACCATCGCAGGCTTGCGCGATGCCGGCATCGTCACCTCGTCGCGCGGGCACGGCGGCGGCTGGCTGCTCGGGCGGGCGCCCGAAAATATATCCCTGGCCGAGATCAGCGTCGCCCTTGGCGAGACGCTGCTGCCGTTCAGCACCGAGCCGGAAAGCCCCGGCTGCCTCGTCGAGCAAGCGGTGATCGCCGTGCTCGACGATTTTCGCGTCGCGGCCGAAAGGCTGCTGGCGGAAAAGCTCAACCGCATCACGCTGGCCGACCTGACCGCCGATTTCCGCCGCCGTTTTGATCTCATTGGAGTCTCCAGCCATGCAGTATGATCTTGCCGTCGTCGGCGGCAGCTTTGCCGGCCTGTCCGCCGCCATCCAGATGGCGCGGGCAGGACGCAAGGTGCTGGTGATCGACGCCGGCCAGCCGCGCAACCGCTTTGCCGAGCATTCGCACGGCTTCCTCGGACAGGACGGGCGCCCGCCCGGCGCAATCCTGGGTGACGCAAGGCGGCAGCTGCTGGCCTATCCGACAGCAAGGGTTGTCGACGGGCGCGCGGACAAGGCCGTTGCCGCCGGCAGCAGCGATTTCGAAATCGCCATCGATGGCGGCGAGACATTCGGCGCCGCACGGCTGGTTTTGGCCACCGGGGTGCGCGATATCTTGCCGGAGGTTCCCGGGCTAGCCGAGTTCTGGGGAAAGAGCGTGCTGCACTGCCCCTATTGCCACGGCTATGAGGTCTCCGGCGGGCCGCTCGGCGTGCTCGCGACCGGTCCGATGTCCCTGCATCAGGCACAGCTGATTGCCGACTGGGGCGATGTCACTTTGTTCGGCAACGGCCTGTTCGAACCCGACTCCGAGCAGATGCGTGCCCTGGAGAGCCGAAAGGTGCGGTTTGAGCCCACCAGCGTTGCCGAGTTGCGGGAAGACGGCTCGGGCGGTTTGAGCGTCCACCTCGGCGACGGCAGAAAGGCCGGCGTCAGGGCGATGTTCACGGCACCGCGCAACACCATGGCTAGCCCGCTGGCCGAACAGCTCGGCTGCGGCTTCACCGAAGGCCTTCTCGGTCCGGTGATATCAGTCGATGACAGGCAACAGACGACCGTGCCCGGCGTCTACGCCGCCGGCGACGCGGCACGCTCGATGCACAACATCGCCTTTGCGGTATCCGCTGGTACCTTTGCGGGCGTGTGCGCCCACCAGTCGCTGGTCTTCGGCTAAAACCCGGCTTCCTCGCCAGCGATGCTGAGCCGCGCGCCGGCCTGCGTCAGGGCGGCAGCTATGTCGCGCGGCGGCGAGCGGTCGCTGGCGAGTTCGGAAAAGCTGTCGAAGCCGCAGACCTGGACCAGACCAAGGCGGCCGAACTTCGAGTGATCGGTGATGACGAGCGAACGCTGGCCGCGCGACAGCACCATGCGGGCGAACTCGGCCTCTTCCAGATCATAGTCCATGACGCCCATCACCGCATCGATGGCGCCGGTGGAAATGATGGCGTGGCTGACCGAGAAGCGGCTGACGAAGTCGATGGCCGAGGCGCCGAAGGCAGCGCCGGAATCGCTGCGCAGTTCGCCGCCAGCCATGTAGACCTTGTTGCCGTTGATGGTGGCCAGCGTGCGGGCGATGTCCGACGAGTTGGTGACGACCGTCAGGCGCCGGTGGCCAAGCAGTTCGCGGGCAAGGAACGAAGTCGTCGTGCCGGTGTCGAGCATGATCGATTCCCCGTCGCGGATGGTGGCGGCGACCATGCGGGCAATGACGCGCTTGGCGTCGGCGTTCTCGCGCATCCGCCGCTCGAACGGCGCTTCGCCAATCATCGACGGCAGGCCGATGGCGCCATGCATCTTAAGGACGGAACCGTCACCGGTGAGCGGCTTGACGTCGCGGCGCACGGTCTCGAGCGACACGCCCAGCCGGTCGGCCAGACTGGCAATGGTGACGGTGCCCTCTTCCTGCAGCAGCCGCAGGATCTCGCCATGCCGTTTCGAATGGGTCATTTGGTTTCCCCGACTTAGCCTTTTGACCGATTCTAAGGTAATTCAAGTGCTTTTAAAGGAAATGCCTGCGCTTTCGGGCAAAATACCCAAAAAAAGTCACACCTTTTTATTGACAGCAAGGCAACCTTGGCGTGAAATCCAAATCTCAACAGGGGTTTCGGAGCTGCGACGGGAGGGTGATGGCAGAGCCGCAACTCACTGACCAGGCAGCCTGCAACGTGTCTGGTGCAAGGAATTTTCAGATCCGCGGGGGCGGATGGCGGGGTTCAAAACCTAGCCAAGGGGCTCGTCGGTGCGGTGCGGGATACCGATCCTGGCATCCCGCACCGACGAGATTTTTTGTGTTTCTCCCTGCTGCCGTCGCGCTGTCCGTGGCGCCTTGTCGAAGCCCAGCAAACCAGGAATGATTCCGTGATTGCCGAAGACCGCATCCGCGCCCTGCCTTGCTGGACCGGCAGCATTGAGATTGCGCCGCTGCCGGGCGGCCTGAGCAATGCCAATTATGTCGTCACGGACGCGGCGGGCAAACATGTCGTGCGCTTCGGCAAGGACTATCCGTTCCACCATGTCTTTCGCGAGCGCGAGGTGATGACGGCGCGGGCGGCGCATGCCGCCGGTTTCGCGCCAGCCGTCCGCCATGCCGAACCGGGCATCTTGGTGACGGAGTTTCTCGGCGCCAAGACCTATCTCGCCGAGGACGTGCGGGCCAATCTCGGCCGCGTCGCGGCCCTGATGCGCGGCTTCCACCGGGAGATGCCCAATCACATCTCGGGCGCCGGCTTCATGTTCTGGGTGTTCCACGTCATTCGCGACTATGCGCGCACGCTTGAAGAAGGTGGCAGCCGCAAGCGCAGCGACTTGCCGCGCCTGCTGACGCTGGCCGACGAACTGGAGCGCGCGCAGAAACTGCTGCCGATCGTTTTTGGCCACAATGATCTTTTGCCGGCCAACATTCTCGACGACGGCAACAGGTTGTGGCTGATCGACTTCGAATATGCCGGCTTCAACACGGCGATGTTCGACCTCGCCGGCGTGGCCTCCAACGCCGGCATGAGCGACGAGGAATCCTTCGCCTTCCTGACCGCCTATTTCATGAAGGAACCGGACGAAGCGATCCGCCGTTCGCACGCGGCCATGCAATGCGCTTCGCTGCTGCGCGAGGCCATGTGGAGCATGGTGTCCGAGCTCTATCTCGACGCGCCCGGCATCGACTACGTCGCCTACACCGAGGAAAACCTGACGCGGCTCGAAGGCGCGCTGGAAAACTACAGAACGAAGTATGGGATACAGAAATCATGACATTGCCGAGCCAGGCCGCCATCGTCGTCATCGGCGGCGGCATTATCGGCTGTTCGACGGCCTATCATCTGGCACGCGACCACAAGGCCGACGTGGTGCTGCTGGAGCAGGGCAAGCTGACCTCGGGCTCGACCTGGCATGCCGCCGGCCTTGTCGGCCAGCTGCGCTCGTCAGCTTCGATCACCCGCGTGCTGAAGTACTCCGTCGACCTCTACAAGGGGCTGGAGGCCGAGACCGGCCTTGCCACCGGCTGGAAGATGACCGGGTGCCTCAGGCTCGCCACCAATGCCGACCGCTGGACCGAGTACAAAAGGCTGGCGACGACAGCGAAAAGCTTCGGCATGGACATGCAATTGCTGTCACCGGCGGAAGTCAAGGCCATGTGGCCGCTCATGGAAACCGGCGATCTCGTCGGCGCCTCCTGGCTGCCGACCGATGGTCAGGCGAGCCCCTCCGATATCACGCAGTCATTGGCCAAGGGCGCGCGCATGCATGGCGCCAAGCTGTTCGAGGATGTCCGCGTCACCGGCTTCGAGATGAAAGACGGCCGCATCACGGTGGTGAAGACCAACAAGGGCGACATCGCCTGTGACAAGGTGGTCAACTGCGCCGGACAATGGGCGCGGCAAGTGGGGGCAATGGCCGGCATCAACGTGCCGCTGCAACCGGTGAAGCACCAGTACATCATCACCGAGAAGATCGACGGACTGGCGACCGACGCGCCGACCATCCGCGACCCGGACCGGCGCACCTATTTCAAGGAGGAGGTCGGCGGGCTGGTGATGGGCGGCTATGAGCCGAACCCGCAGGCCTGGACGACCGGGGACGTCCCCAACGATTGGGAGTTCCGGCTGTTCGACGACGATTACGACCATTTCGAACAACATATGATGCAAGCGATCGCGCGTGTGCCGGCGCTGGAAACCGTCGGCGTCAAACAGATGATCAACGGGCCGGAGAGTTTTACGCCGGACGGCAATTTCATTCTCGGCACAGCGCCCGAATGCACCAACATGTTCGTCGGCGCCGGCTTCAACGCCTTCGGCATCGCTTCGGGCGGCGGTGCCGGATGGGTGCTGGCGCAATGGGTGGTCGATGGCGAGGCGCCGCTTGACCTGTGGGTGGTGGACATCAGGCGCTTTTCCAACCTGCACCGCGACCGGCAGTGGGTCTGCGATCGCACGCTGGAGGCCTATGGCAAGCACTATACGATCGGCTTCCCGCATGAGGAGTATGCCAGCGGGCGACCCCGCATCGTCTCGCCGCTCTACGACAGGCTGAAGCAGCAAAATGCCGTGTTCGGCTCGAAGCTCGGATGGGAGCGGCCGAACTGGTTCGCACCGCAAGGCGTCGAGCCGCAGGACATCTATTCGATGGGGCGGCAGAACTGGTTCGCGGCGGTCGGCGACGAACACCGCCATGTGCGCGAAAAGGTCGGCATCTTCGATCAATCGTCCTTCGCCAAATACGAGCTGAGCGGGCCCGACGCGCTGAAGGCGCTGGACTGGATCTGCGCCAACGACGTCAGCAGGCCGGTCGGCCGACTGACCTACACCCAGCTTCTCAACACACGCGGCGGCATCGAGGCTGATCTGACAGTGGCGCGGCTGGCCGAAGAGACGTTCTACATCGTCACCGGCACAGGCTTCCGCACGCATGATTCCTCGTGGATCGGCGACCATATCGGCGAAGGGCTCAAGGCCACGCTTGTCGATGTCACCGAAGACTTCGGCACGCTGTCGCTGATGGGTCCTCGGGCACGCGATGTGCTTGCGGCAGTGACCGACACGGACGTGTCGAACGCCGCATTCCCATTCGGCCACGTGCGTGAGATTGCCATCGCCGGCCACACCATTCGGGCGCTGCGCGTCACCTATGTCGGCGAGCTCGGCTGGGAACTGCATGTGCCGATCGCGGCCACCGGCGAAGTCTTCGACGCGCTTATGGCGGCAGGCAAAAAGCACGACATCCGCCCGGTCGGCTATCGTGCCTTGGAATCGCTGCGGCTGGAAAAGGGCTATCGCGCCTGGGGCTCCGACATCACGCCCAACGACACGCCGCAGGAAGCCGGGCTCGGCTGGGCGGTCAAGCTGCGCAAGAACACGGATTTCATCGGACGGCGCGCGCTTGAGACGGCCAGCGGCACGGCGTTGAAGAAGCGCTTTGCCGGCTTCACGGTCGATTATCCGGAGATCGTGCTGCTCGGCCGCGAGACGATCCTGCGCGATGGCGAGCCGGTCGGTTATCTCACCAGCGGCGGCTATGGCTACACGCTGGGCATGAACATCGGCTACGGCTATGTGCGCAACGCCGATGGGGTGAGCGACGATTTTCTCGCCTCGGGCGACTATGAACTGGTGGTCGCAATGGAGCGGACGCCGGCCAAGATCCATCTCGAGCCGATGTACGATCCGGCAGCGGAGAGAGTGAAAGCCTAGTTCACGCGCAGCGCGAGACCGCGGCTGGGCACGGTGTCGGCCTCGCCCGGCATCGAGACGTAAGGACGCGTTTCCTCAACACGGGTGACGAGGCCTTGCGCCTCGAGCTCGGCGATGCGCGCGGCAAAGCCCACTTCCCACAGTGTGTTCTTGACCGTCAGCACGATCACTCCGCCCGGCCGGCAAATGCGGATCAGTTCGTCCAGCCCCTCGACGCCGACATGGCCGGAGGTGAAGACACCAGCCGAGATGATCCCGGCATAGGCGTCGTCCGGGAATGGCAGTTGTCCGCCCAGCGCCAGGCAATGAAGCGCCGAATAGACGCCCTTGCGTGCGGCCTGGGCCAGCATGCCTTCCGAAATGTCGAGTGCCTCGACCTGGGGGTAGCCGGCAATGTTCAACCATTCGCCGATCAGCCCGGTGCCAGCTCCCGCATCGAGCAGCGGTGCGGCACCGCGCGGCAAATGGCGCGCCAGCAACGCGAGGCAGATCGTTGGATGGCGATAGCCGGCGGCCGACATGTCGGCATCATAGGTTTGCGACCAGCGGTCGTAGAGTGCGGCGACTTCCTCCGGCCGCTTCGCCGCGTAGGCCTCGGCGAGTGCGCCCTGATGTTTGCTGTCCGCCACTTTTATCCTATCCGCCAATCTGTGAACCCTCAATCGGATGATAGCCAAAGCACGAAAATTGTGGAACCGTCGCTGCGACAAATAACAGCGTGGGGGCGCAGGCATGGTGACAGACGAGGCGCGTGCGGCATTGGCCGCCATTCCGATGCTGGCCGGATACAACGGGCCGCTGGAACGGCTCGGCGGCCTCACCAACCTGGTTTTCAAGGCCGGCGAATTCTGCCTGCGCATTCCCGGCAAGGGCACCGAAGAATACATCAACCGGGCCAACGAAGCGGTGGCCGCGCGCGAAGCGGCAAAAGCAGGGGTCAGCCCCGAAGTGTTGCATGTCGACCCCGGCACCGGCATCATGGTGACGCGTTTCATCGCCGGCGCCGAGACGATGTCGCCGGAAAAATTCAAGGTTCGGCCTGGCAGCCCGGCCCGCGCCGGCGAGGCCTTCCGCAAGCTGCACGCTTCAGGCGCGGTGTTTCCCTTCCGCTTCGAACTGTTTGCGATGATCGACGACTACCTCAAGGTGCTGTCGACCAAGGATGTCGCCCTGCCCGCCGGCTATCACGACGTCGTGCGCGAGGCCGAGACAGTGCGGTCGGCGCTGGCCGCCCATCCGCTGCCGCTCGTCGCCTGCCACTGCGATCCGCTGTGCGAAAACTTTCTCGATACGGGTGAGCGGATGTGGATCGTCGACTGGGAATATTCGGGCATGAATGACCCGCTCTGGGACCTTGGCGACCTCAGCGTAGAAGGCAAATTCGACACGACGCAGGATGAAGAGATGATGCGCGCCTATTTCGGCGGCGAGGCCAGGCCGGCGGAGCGCGGCCGCATCGTCATCCACAAGGCGATGTGCGATCTGTTGTGGACGCTGTGGGGGCTGATCCAGCTCGCCAACAACAACCCGGTCGACGATTTCCGCGCCTATGCCGATGGGCGATTTGCGCGCTGCAAAGCGCTGATGGAGACGCCTGAATTCTCACGGCACCTGGCGGCGATACGTCAGGGCTGAGCCTGGACTAATTCACGCCCTTCGGCACGTTCTCCGGCGGCACCGCGGTTTCGACCACTTTCTGGCGGTGGAAGATGAACATGCCGGCCAGAACGATGAAGCCCGAGCCGATCAGGATGCGCGGGCCTGGAACGTCGCCGAAGAACACCAGCCCGAAGACCACCGCCCACAGGAGCAGCGTGTAGTGCAGCGGCGCCAGCGTCGAGGCCGGCGCCAGCTTGAGCGCCCTGGTGATCATCAGATGGGCGCCGCAGGAGACGATGCCGAGCAGCAGCATGGCGCCGAGATCGAGTGCCGATGGCGTCTGCCAGGCGCCGATGGTCAGCACCCCGCCGACCAGCAGCGTGCCGATGGTCTGCCATGTCACCAGATTTGTGTCGCTGGTGCCGCGCAGCCGGCGGTTGAGGATGATGGCGAAGGCGAAGGAGATGCTGCCCACCAGCGCAAAGCCCGATGACAGCGAGAACGCCGCCGAGGACGGTTTCAGCATGATCAGCACACCGCAGAAGCCGAGCAGGATGGCCATCCAGCGGCGCCAACCGACCTTTTCGCCAAGCAAGAGATGCGAGAGTGCCGCAACGTAGATCGGCCCGGCCATGTAGAAACTCATCACATCGGCAAGCGGCAGATAGACGACGGCGGCATAGAAGAGCGCGGTGTCGAGAGTGGTCATCACCACGCGCAGCAGCTGCAGCTCCAGGCGTTCCATGCGAAACAGCTTGGCCGTGCCCTGATGGGCGATCATCGGGCCAAGCACGAAGAAGGCGCCGATGGAGCGGATCAGCACGACCTGGCCGACGGAGAAACTGGCGACCAGCCACTTGCCCATCGCGTCATTCAGCGCAAACAGGAAGTCGCCGGCCAGCATCAGCAGAATGCCGGCCAAAAGCACGTTCCTGATCGTCGAATTCTGCGCCACGGGCTGCGTCATGCCGATCCCGATTCCTCCCCCAATATAAGCCGCGTCGTAGACGGAAGCGGCGGCTTTGACGAGGAGAATTCGGGCAATGGGTAAGACCAGCGCCGGGAATCGGCTGTATCTAGAGCAATACCAGGAAAGTGTGAAACGGTTTTCCCGGGAAAAGCGCATAGCGCTTTCCCTTAGGAATTGCGTCAAAACAAAGAGCTAGGAGTGGTTCACCGTTTCCGCGAAACGGTGAACCACTCTAGCTGGATACGTGCCGCCGGTTCACCATTCCCGGCCTTCCACCGATGGACAGCCTGGTCTCCTGCTTCGTCCGCTCCGCCACCACCTTGCCACTGGCGATGACACACAGGCGTTCGGCGCGCAGGCGCAAGGCCTCGATCGGATTGCCGGCGTCGAGGACGACAAGGCTGGCGCGCTTGCCGACCGCCAGGCCAAGATGATCGAGGCCCATGATCGCGGCATTGACGTTTGTGACCATGTCGAAGCAGCGCGCCATGTCGGCCGGGCTCGACATTTGCGCTACATGCAGGCCCATGAAGGCAACGTCGAGCATGTCGGCGGTGCCCAGCGAATACCAGGGATCGAGCACGCAATCCTGGCCCCAGCCGACGCGAATGCCAAGCGCCAGCATCTCCTTGACCCGGGTCAGGCCGCGGCGCTTCGGGAAGGTGTCGTGGCGGCCCTGCAGCATGATGTTGATCAGCGGATTGGGAATGACCGAGACGCCCGCCTCGGCAATCAACGGCAGCAGCTTCGAAACATAGTAATTGTCCATCGAATGCATCGAAGTGAGGTGCGAGCCGGCGACCTTGCCGTGCAGACCAAGGCGCTGCGTCTCATAGGCAAGCTGTTCGATGTGACGCGACAGCGGATCATCGGTCTCGTCGCAATGCAGGTCGACCATCAGGCCACGCCTGGCCGCGATCTCGCACAACTCCGTTACCGAGCGCGTGCCGTCGGCCATGGTGCGCTCAAAATGCGGGATGCCGCCGACAATATCGACGCCCATGTCCAAGGCGCGGATGGTGTTCTCCCGTGCCGTCGGCGAGCGATAAAACCCGTCCTGCGGGAAAGCGACCAGTTGCAGATCGATGTAGGGGGCGACCGTCTTCTTGACCTCGAGCAGCGCCTCGACCGCCAGCAGGCGGTCGTCGCAGACATCGACATGGGTGCGGATGGCGAGCAGGCCCATCGACACCGCCCAGTCGCAGTAGGCAAGCGCGCGGTCGCGCACCGCCTCATGCGTCAAAAGCGGCTTCAATTCGCCCCACAGCGAAATGCCTTCGAGCAGCGTGCCCGACGCGTTGATGCGCGGAATGCCGTAGGAGAGCGTCGCGTCCATGTGGAAATGCGGATCGACGAAGGGCGGCGAGACCAGATTGCCACGGACGTCAACCTCGGTCCGCGCAGAGCCTTGCAGAGCAGGCTCGATCGCCGCGATCGTCTCGCCGCTGATGCCGATGTCGGCAACCCTGCCATCAGGCAGTGTGCCGCCGCGAACGATAAGGTCGAAATCCATCTGTCGTCATCCCCGTCAAAAGAATCATCCGATGTAGCCGAGGCTGAAAATCGCATCCCGTCGATGCCGCTTGCAACAGCGGTTTGTCCGCGGCGGCCGCGGATGGTTCCATCCGGCCGCAACTCCCTCTATAAGCCGCCTTCATTGTCCCGGTTTCAAGGATCCGCCGTTTGTTTCGTTTCTTCCGCTCGACGGAAAACCAGCGCCTCGTTGCGAGGTTGCTTCGGGAATCCTTCCGCCAACATATGTTTGGATACGGCGCCGCCATACTGTCGATGCTGGTGGTGGCCGGCACGACGGCTGCCAGCGCCTGGATCCTGCGCGAAATCACCAATGAATTCGTGATCGATAAAAGGATCGAACGCGTCAACATGATTGCCGTGGCGGTCGCCGTGATCTTCATCGTCAAGGGCATCGCCAATTTCGTCCAGGCCTACTGCATGAGCCGGGTTGGCAACGCCATCATCGCCGAGCGGCAGCGCAAGATCTACGATCGCGTCCTGGCGCAAGGCATCGAGTTCTATCATTCGACCTCGTCATCCGACCTGATCACCCGCATGACCAACAATGCCCAGGCGGCGCGCAACGTGCTCGACCTCATCGTCACCTCCTATGTGCGGGATCTGGTGACCTTGATTGCCCTGGTGCTGGTCATGATCGTGCAGGAGCCGTCGCTGTCCCTGATTTGCTTCATCGTCGGCCCCTTGGCTATCTACGGGGTCAACCGCATCCTGAAGCGTGTTCGCAAGTTCGCCGCAATGGAGTTCCGCTCGGTCGGTCAGATCGTGCAGGTGATGCAGGAAACCGCAATCGGCGTGCGCGTGGTCAAATCCTTCAACCTCGAAGGCATGATGCGCAAGCGCATGTTCAAGGCCGTGTCGGACGTCGAGGACAGGGCCAACAACATCGCTTCGCTGGAAGCGATCACCAGTCCGGTGATGGAGACGCTCGCCGGGCTGGCAATCGCGGGCGCCGTGCTGGTCAGCGGCCTTCTGGTGCTGGAGGGCGGCCAGACACCGGGCGGCATCATGGCCTTCATCGCGGCGCTGCTGCTCGCCTACGAACCGGCAAAGCGCCTTGCCCGCGTGCGCATCTCACTGGAGAGCGGCATTGTCGGCGTGCGCATGATGTTCCAGCTGGCCGACGAGCCGCTGACGCTGGCCGAGAAGCCGGATGCAAAGCCGCTTCTGGCCGGACCGGGCGAGATCCGGTTCGACGCCGTCAGCTTCGCCTACCAGAATGGCCCGCCGGTGTTGAACCGGTTCGACCTGACTCTTGCGCCCGGCAAGATGACGGCGCTGGTCGGGCCTTCCGGCGGCGGCAAGTCGACTGTTCTGAACCTGATCATGCGCATGTACGACCCGCAGAGCGGCAAGGTGCTGTTCGACGGCCAGGACATTTCCCATGCGACGCTGGCGTCGCTGCGGGAAAAGATCGCCTATGTCAGCCAGGACACGTTTCTGTTTGCCGGCACGATCATGCACAACATCCGGCTTGGGCGTCAGGACGCGACCGACGATGAAGTGATCGCCGCCGCCAAGGCGGCCAACGCGCACGATTTCATCCGCGCGCAGGCGAAGGGCTACGACACCGAAGTGGGTGAGAACGGCGCGCTGCTGTCCGGCGGACAGCGCCAACGGATCTCGATCGCACGCGCCATGCTGCGCAATGCCGAGATCCTGCTCTTGGATGAAGCGACCAGCGCACTCGACGCCGAATCGGAAGCGCTGTTTCGCGATGCGCTGCAGCAATTGACGGAAGGGCGCACGACGATCGTCATCGCGCACCGTCTGTCGACCGTGCACCAGGCCGACACCATCGTGGTGCTCGAAGCCGGCAAGGTGATGGAAAGCGGCCCGCACAAGAGCTTGCTCAAGCAGGGCGGGCTCTATCAGAAGCTTTATGAGTATCAGTTGATGCCGTGATGGTGTTCCGGATGTGGGCGCCATGCCCTGATCCGGCCCTTCGGGCCACCTTCTCCCCGAGGGGAGAAGAGATCGTCAACGCCGGCGCCTGCCTCTTCTCCCCAGCAGGGAGAAGGTGGCCGCGAAGCAGCCAGATGAGGGAGCCTCTGCGCAACCCCTACTCCGGTACGAACCTCACCGCGCCCTTGGCCGCGCTGGTCGCCATGGCGGCATAGGCGCGCAAGGCTGTCGTCACCTTGCGCTTGCGCTTTTCCTCGGGCTTCCAGGCCAGGGTGCCCTTTGCCTCCATCGCCGCCCGGCGGGCAGCGAGTTCTGCGTCATCGACAGCAAGGCGGATACTGCGGTTCGGGATATCGATCTCGATCGTGTCGCCCTCTTGCACCAATCCTATCAGGCCGCCCTCGGCGGCTTCCGGCGACGCATGGCCGATCGACAGGCCTGACGTGCCGCCGGAGAAGCGGCCGTCGGTGACCAGCGCGCAGGCCTTGCCGAGGCCTTTCGACTTCAGATAGCTGGTCGGGTAGAGCATTTCCTGCATGCCGGGGCCGCCGCGCGGCCCCTCATAGCGGATGACCACGACATCACCGGCCTTGATCTCGTTCGACAGGATCGCCTTGACGCTCGAATCCTGGCTTTCGAATACGCGGGCCGGGCCGGTGAACTTCAGGATCGATTCATCGACGCCGGCCGTCTTCACGATGCAGCCGTCGAGCGCCAGATTGCCTTTCAGCACGGCAAGGCCGCCATCCTTGGAAAAGGGATGTTCGGCCGAGCGGATAACGCCTTTCTCGCGGTCGAGATCGAGTTCGTCCCAGCGGCGGTCCTGGCTGAAGGCGACCTGTGTCGGCACGCCGCCAGGAGCCGCCAGGAAGAAATCGCGCACGCTCTGGCTGGTCGAGCGGGAAATATCCCAATGGTCGAGCGCGTCACCCAGCGTTCGCGTGTGCACGGTCGGCAAATCGCGATTGATCAGGCCGGCATTGTCGAGCTGGCCGAGGATCGCCATGATGCCGCCGGCGCGGTGAACGTCTTCCATGTGAACGTCGGACTTGGCTGGAGCAACCTTGCACAGCACCGGCACCTTGCGCGACAGCGCGTCGATGTCGTCCTGATCGAAGTCGATCTCGCCCTCATGCGCGGCGGCCAGAATATGCAGCACGGTGTTGGTCGACCCGCCCATGGCGATGTCGAGTGTCATGGCGTTCTCGAAGGCGCCCTTCGAGGCGATGTTGCGCGGCAGCGCCGTCTCGTCATCCTGCTCGTAATAGCGCTGGGCGAGATCGACGATCAGATGGCCGGCCTCGACAAACAGCCGCTTGCGGTCGGCATGCGTGGCCAGCGTCGAGCCGTTGCCGGGCAGCGAAAGCCCCAGCGCCTCGGTCAGGCAATTCATCGAATTAGCGGTGAACATGCCCGAGCAGGAGCCGCAGGTCGGGCAGGCCGAGCGCTCGATGACCTTGACGTCCTCGTCGGAGATCTTGTCGTCGGCGGCCGCGACCATGGCGTCGACCAGGTCGAGCGCCTGCGTCTTGCCGGCAAGCACCACCTTGCCGGCTTCCATCGGACCGCCGGAAACAAAGACGGTCGGGATGTTGAGGCGCAACGATGCCATCAGCATGCCGGGCGTGATCTTGTCGCAATTGGAAATGCAGACCATGGCGTCGGCGCAGTGCGCGTTGACCATGTATTCGACCGAATCGGCGATCAGCTCGCGCGACGGCAGCGAATACAGCATGCCGTCATGACCCATGGCGATGCCGTCATCGACGGCGATGGTGTTGAATTCCTTGGCAACGCCGCCGGCCTTCTCGATCTCGCGCGCGACCAGCTGGCCGAGATCCTTGAGATGGACATGGCCCGGCACGAACTGTGTGAAGGAATTGACCACCGCGATGATCGGCTTGCCGAAATCGCTGTCCTTCATGCCGGTGGCGCGCCAGAGGCCGCGAGCGCCGGCCATGTTGCGGCCATGGGTGGTGGTGCGGGAGCGATAGGCAGGCATGGATATTCCTTAGCTAGCCGGCTGCGCCCATTGCGGAGCGTGGCGGCGCTGAATTTGGATCGCAGGGTTTATAGACCGCCAAGTATGGTCTGGCCACATTTTTGCAATGCGCCAGAGTCTCGCAGAAAATCGGCGCGTGCGAAAAAATCTGCGGGCCGGTGTCGGATCGCCTGCCGGACGCCCGTCCTTAGATCAACGGCAAGGGAATGGCACCATTTTCTCAGTCAGCCGTTTCATCCGCAACTGCAACCAGAACGCCCCGAGGAGCACGACATGCAAAAGATCACCACCTGCCTGTGGTTCGACGGCCAGGCCGAAGAGGCTATGAATTTCTACGTCTCCATCTTCAAGAATTCGAAGGTGCTGAGCGTGATGCGCTGGCCCAAAGGCCACGCTGATGAAGGCAAAGTGCTGGTGACCACGTTCGAACTCGACGGGGTGCAGTTCCAGGCGCTCAATGGCGGACCGCAATTCAAGCACACCGAAGCGATGTCGCAGTCGATCGACTGCAAGACGCAGGAAGAGGTCGATTATTTCTGGGACAGGCTCATCGAAGGCGGCGGCGAACCGTCGCAATGCAGCTGGCTGAAGGACAAATTCGGCGTTTCCTGGCAAGTCGTGCCGGAGCAGCTGCCGCGCCTGCTTCTGGATCCGGACCCGGCCAAGGCCGGCCGGGTGATGTCAGCGATGATGCAGATGAGCAAGATCGACATCGCCAAGATCGAAGCGGCTGCTAGAGGATAGTCGAGGGTCGCGCCGCCCCTCATCCGCCCTTCGGGCGTTCCTCGTTCGAAAAGCCAAGCAATTGGCTTTTCGCCCGCTGCGCGGACCACTCCTCACCTCCCTGTGAACGGGGAGAAGGAAAAAGCGCGACTTACGCCGCCTTGTCGCGGACCTGATAGTCCTTGATGGTGGCAAACTTGATCGCCTTCCAGCGTTCCGCTTCGTAATTCAGCGAAAAGGCGTGCTGCGCCAAGAACACAGGATCATTGTCGAGATCGCGGGCGATGTCGCCGCGATGCGCCTCGATGAAACGCAGCACCTCGGCCTTGTCGTCGGCCGATATCCAGCGGCAGACGGAAAAGCGCGACATCTCGAATTCGACCGGCAGCGTGTATTCGAAGTTCAGCCGCTCCTTCAACACGTCGAGCTGCAGCGCGCCGACGACGCCGACGATGGCCGGCGAGCCGTCCTCGGGCGAGAACAGCTGCACGACGCCCTCCTCGGCCATCTGGTGCAGCGCTTCCTTGAGCTTCTTGGCCTTCATCGCGTCGCCGAGGCGGACGCGGCGCAGGATTTCCGGCGCGAAATTCGGCACGCCGCGGAACAGTATCTCCTCGCCTTCGGTCAGCGTGTCGCCGATGCGCAGCGTGCCGTGGTTGGGGATCCCGACGACATCGCCGGCAAAGGCCTCGTCGGCGGTGACGCGGGTGCGGGCAAAGAAGAACTGCGGCGCCGACAGCGACATCGGCTTTCCCGTGCGCACCAGCTTGGCCTTCATGCCGCGCTCGAGCTTGCCTGAGCAGACACGGACGAAGGCGATACGGTCGCGGTGGTTGGGGTCCATGTTGGCCTGGATCTTGAAGACGAAGGACGTCATCTTCTCCTCGGTCGCCTCGACCTTGCGGGTATCGGCCTCTTGCGCACGCGGCGGCGGGCCAAAGGCGCCGAGCGCCTCGATCAGGTCGCGGACGCCATAATTGCGTAGCGCCGAGCCGAAATAGACCGGCGTCAGGTGGCCTTCGCGGAAGGCCTCTATATCAAGGGGTCTGCACGCTTCTCGCGCGAGCTCCAGTTCCTCGATGAAGGCCTCGCGCTCGTTTTCCGGCAGCAGGCCGGCAACGCGGTTGGAATCGGGACCGTTGACCGGCGTGCGTTCCTTCTCATCGTCGCCCTTGCGCACGGCGTTCAGCGCCAGATGGTAGGTGCCAGAGAACGTCTTGCCGCGGCCGATCGGCCAGGTGATCGGCGCGGTGTCCAGCGCCAGCTTCTGCTCGATTTCGTCGAGTATCTCGAATGGGTCGCGACTTTCGCGGTCCATCTTGTTGACGAAGGTGATGATCGGGATGTCGCGCAGCCGGCAGACCTCGAACAGTTTCAGCGTGCGCGGCTCGATGCCCTTGGCGGCATCGATGACCATGACGGCCGAGTCGACCGCCGATAGCGTGCGGTAGGTGTCGTCGGCGAAATCCTCGTGCCCGGGCGTGTCGAGCAGGTTGAAGACATTGTCCTCATACTCGAAGGTCATCACCGAAGTGACGACCGAAATGCCGCGCTCGCGCTCGATCTTCATCCAGTCCGACCGCGTCTGGATCTTGTCCTTCTTGGCCTTGACCTCGCCGGCAAGCTGGATGGCGCCGCCGAACAGCAGCAGCTTTTCGGTGAGCGTGGTCTTGCCGGCGTCCGGGTGCGCGATGATCGCGAAGGTGCGGCGGCGCGCCACTTCTTCTTCTATTGCTTCGGGCATTCTCTGGGATTTCCGTGTGACAGGCCGGGCTTCTAGCAGCGCAGTGCCGGGCTGTCGACCGGTCCGGCGGCTCGAACGCTGCTGGTTGCCGCCTCACAGTCAGAGCACGCAGCTCAGTCGTGCTATGGCTCGGGCCAGCGCATTGCCGCATATTTCGCACTGCGCGATGTTGGCAAGCGGCTGCCAGGATGGCACTTGGATGAACGCCCGTCAGAAGTCGCTAGGGAAGAGGAGCGAACATGAGCGCCGCAAAACAAGTGATCGTCATCGGCGCCGGCATCATCGGCGCCTCCATCGCCTGGCACCTGAGCAAGGCCGGCGCGCAAGTGACGGTCATTGCCGACAGCGCTGCCGGCGGGGTGGCGACGCCGAACTCGTTTGCCTGGATCAACGCCAGCTGGGGCAATCCGGAGCCATATTTCCGGCTGCGCACCCGCGCGATGGCCGAGTGGACGCGGCTGGCGCGGGACCTGCCCGAAATTCCGCTCAGCTGGTGCGGCGGCCTGTGCTGGGATTTGTCGGCGGCCGACATGGAAACCTATGCCAGCGAGCATTCTGCGTGGGGTTACGGCATCGAGCGCATCGACCGCGCCGGTGCTGCGCGCATCGAACCCAATCTCACCGAGCTGCCGGATTTTGCCCTGTATGTGGCTGAAGAGGGGGTAGCCGAGCCCGTCGCAGCCACGAAAGCGCTGCTGGCCGACGCCGAGCGACTTGGCGCACGTATTATCTCCAGCACGGTGACGGCGCTGGTCCAGACCGACGGCAAGATCACCGGTGTCGACACATCGCATGGCCTGATTGCATCAGACGAGGTGGTGATCGCGGCCGGCGTCGGCTCGCCGGAGATCGCCGCGACAGCCGGGATCAACCTGCCGATCGAAACGCCGCCCGGCCTGATCGTCCATTCGCGACCCACAGAAAAGCTGCTCAATGGGCTGGTGATGGCCGAGCGACTGCACATGCGCCAGACTGCGGAGGGCCGCATCATCGCCGGTTCGGATTTTGGCGGCGCCGACCCGGGCATGAATGCCGAAGCCACCGCCCACGCGCTGTTTGCGGCCATGAAAGCCATGCTGCGCGACAGCGACGGGTTGGAACTCGATTTCCACACGGTCGGCTACCGGCCAACGCCGATCGACGGCTTTCCGATCATCGGCCGCGCCGAGGGCGTGGACGGTGTCTATGTCGCGGTCATGCATTCCGGCATCACGCTGGCGCCGGCCGTCGGCCTGTTCGCCGCCCGGGAAATCCTCGACGGCGAGCGCGACCCGCTGCTTGCGCCTTATGGATTGTCGCGCTTCGCTCAATAGCCCCGCGGACGGCGAAACCCGCCGGCCAAAGATTCGATTGCCTTGGCTATGCCGAGCAGCCGCTCCTCCGACCAGCGTCTGCCGACCAGCTGCAGGCCGATCGGCAGGCCGGCGCTGTCCAGTCCGCACGGTATGGAAAGCGCTGGATGGCCGCTGTAGTTGAACACGGCGCCATAGGCCGGTAGCATCCAATAGCTCTGCTCCTTGCCGTCGACCTTGATCGGCGTGCCCGGCTCGCAATGCGGGAAGGCGGTGGTCATGGCGACCGGGCAGAGCAGCGCATCCCAGTTTTCGAAAAACCGGTCCCAGACGAGAATGGACCTGTCGCGCCGGGCGAGCGCCTCGAACCAGCGTGACACCGGTGTCGGTTCCTCGGGCGGCTCCGGCTGCGCGGCCTCCATCATCATGCCGATCAGCCTGCCGCCCTGTTCCAGATCGTCGTGCAGATCGAGTTTCGGCAGTTTTGCTTCTTCGACGGCGGCGCCGGCGTCTTGCAGCTGCCTTGCGAGGTTTTCGACCGCGGTGCTTATGTCGCCGGCCACCGGGAAGCCAGGAAAGGACGGCGCGAAGGCGATGCGCAATGTCTTGAGGTCGAGCTTCGGCATGTCCTCGACCGGCACCGGCGCAAGATCGGTGTCGCTTCCGTCCGGGCCGGCGACGATTTGATGGATCAGCGCCAAATCTTCCACGCTGCGCGCCAACGGCCCGAGGCAGGACATCAGCCGCACGCTGCGCGCAGCACCTTCAGGATCGGGGAAGGCGCCGGCCAGCGAGACACGATGCTCGGTCGGTTTGAGGCCATAGACGCCGCAAAAGGCGGCCGGCAGCCGGATCGAATCCTGCATGTCGGTGCCGACATCGAACGGCGTCATCCCCGAGCAAAGTGCCGCCGCCGCGCCGCCGCTGGAACCGCCTGCCGTGCGCTGGAGATTCCAGGGATTGCTGGTGCGGCCGAACAGCGGATTGTTCGACTGCCAGTCGGACAGCATCGTGGCGACATTGGTCTTGGCCATCAGCACGCCGCCGGCTGCCCTCAACCTGATAACGACCGGGCTGTCCTGTCTGGCGACGTAATCGGCAAAGGCCGGGAAGCCGACCGTGGTCTTCATGCCTGCCGTTTCGTGCATGTCCTTCAGCGTGAACGGTACGCCATGCAGAGGTCCGACGGCCTCGCCGCGCGCCAGGGCTGCGTCGGCCTTTTTGGCTTGGCTGCGAGCGCCTTCCCTGTCGAGCGAGATGACGGCGTTGACGGCCTGGTTGTGCGCATCGATCTGCGCCAGATGCGCGTCGAGTGCTTCCACGGCGGAGATTTTCCGCGTGGCGATGGCGGCGGCGAGATCGGTTGTCGAGGAGACGACGAGGTCCATGCGAATGCTCCGGCTTGGCGGCGCGTGCCTGATCAAATGGCGGATAGCGGCGCGATTTCAAGCGGAGTTGAGCATTCGAGGATTGGCCGCGTTTGATCGGAATTGTGCCGATAGTCTGTTGAGGTCGGCGCTGGCCCGCGACGCTACCAGTTGGCGAAGAAACCTACCCGACCAGCGCCAGCTTCGCCGCAATCGGAGCAAATGGCCGAATGGCCATGTCATCGCCGGTGATGGTGACAAAACTCGATGGCGGGATCGCCTGCCAGTCGCCGCCCTCGCGGTCGAAGGGTTCAGAGACGATGCAGCGGCCGCTACCCTTGCGCAGGACAGAAGTGTAGAGCGTCGGAGCGTGGGCGTCGGTGGCATAGCGCACCGCATGCAGCGCCTGCCCGTCCGAGAAGGCGGCGGTGAGCTTCAGCGCCGGTTCTAGGCCGGCGCGGCGCGAGGCTTCGAGCACGCGGCTGGTGGCGCGGGAGACGGCGCCTTGCGGATCGGTGGCCAATCCCTCGTCGATCATCAGCAGGAAAAACAATTCGGAATCAGTGGTGCCTTCGCGCTGGTCGAAGACCGCGTCGGACAGCGAGTTCTCCAGCGCGCGGCGGATCTTTTCGAAGCCGCCGATCTGGCCATTGTGCATGAACGACCAGGGACCTGCGATGAATGGATGGCAGTTCATGCGGCTGGTGGCGCCGCCGGTCGAGGCCCGTACATGGGCCAGGAACAGGCCGGATTTGATCTGCCGGCACAGGCTCTTCAGATTGGGATCGGACCAGGCCGGCAGGATATCGCGGTAGAGACCCGGCTCCGGGCGGTCGCCATACCAGGCAAGGCCGAAGCCGTCGCCATTGGTCGGCGATTTCGCTTCCTGGGCGCAATGGCTCTGGGCAATCAGCGAGTGACAGGGCGCGGTGAGGATGTCTTCGAGAAAGACCGCTTCACCGAGATAGGCCGCCCATCGGCACATCGCTTCTGTCGTCCTCTAGGCGCGATCCATAAGAGCCGCGGGCTCCTTGGTCGCGTGCGTGCCTCTGTTGTGCGTCCGCTCGTAAAGCTCGCGAACGATTCGGCTGGCGGTAGTCTCAAACAGAAATGGCAAGAAAGCATGAACGAGCGCGGCGCCCGCCGCCAGCAGCAGCCGCGACGAGAACCAGGCGGCAAAAGCCATATGACTGAGATAGGTCTCGCCAACCTTGGCTGGATGAGAGGTGAAAATCCTTGCGACCGACATGCTGGTTCCCCTTCAGCGTCTGAGTTCCTGATATGAGTATCCTGACACGCTTCGACGGTTCATCGGTCTCAAATTGTCCTTGTAATCAGGTCATTATTGGGACAAACATCCCACATGGCGTCAGATATCGATGAAATCGATCGAAAATTGCTCACCGAGCTGCAACGCGACGGCACCCTGTCGGTCGACCAGCTGTCGGAACGGGTGGCCTTGTCGCGCAATGCATGCTGGCGCCGGGTGAAGCGGCTGGAGGAGGATGGCATTATCACCGGCCGGGTGGCGCTGGTCGATGCCGAGAAGCTCGGGCTTGGCCTTTCCGTCTTCATCCTGATCCGCACGTCCAACCACGATCCGGAGTGGCTGCAGAAATTCAGGGCGGCGGTGACCGGCTTTCCCGAGATCACTGGCGTCTACCGCATGTCCGGCGACCTCGATTATGTATTGCGCGCCCGCGTCGCCGACGTGAAGGCCTATGACCGGCTCTACCAGCGGCTGATTGCCAAGGTGGCGCTATCGGACGTCTCCGCCTCCTTCGTGATGGAGGAGATCAAGGAAACGACCGTCGTTCCGATGGAACTGCGTTAAGGCATGTTGATATGCAGGTGATGCCGACCTGCAAACGACGGGTTTCTGCGCTTCCGGTGCTCACGTACTTAAGTACGCTCTGCTCCGGTTCTCGAAACCCATCGTTTTCGGCTCGGCCTGACCTGAGTCTCAACACACCTCAGGTCACAGTGCCGCCCAAAAGAAAGCCGTTGATAGCAGTGTAGTCGAGTTGACCGAATCGCCGTTCGCGCCGATAGGATCGATTTTATGCGCGCAGCCCTTCAAACTCCCTCCGTCATCGGTCCGACCGTCGGCTTCGTTAGGTTGCCGCACGGTGAAGGACTTCCCCTTCCCGCCTATGAAAGCACTGGCGCGGCCGGCATGGATCTGCGCGCCGCGGTGCCGGACGACCGGCCGCTGCTGATCCTGCCGGGAAAACGCGCCTTGGTGCCGACCGGGCTGATCCTGGAAATTCCGGAGGGCATGGAGGGTCAGGTCCGGCCACGCTCGGGCCTTGCTTTCAAACATGGCCTTACCGTCCTCAACACGCCCGGCACCATCGACAGCGACTATCGCGGCGAGGTCAAGGTGTTGCTGATCAATCTGGGCGACGAAGATTTCGCGGTGACGCGCGGCATGCGCATCGCCCAGATCGTCTTCGCGGCGGTGACGCAGGCGGCCGTGGAAGAGCGCACATTGGCAGGCGGCACGGCGCGTGGCGCGGGCGGGTTCGGCTCGACCGGCACCGCCTGATGTCTGAACTGCCTAAACTTGTCATCTTCGACTGCGACGGCATCCTGGTCGATACAGAGAATCTGGCCAATCGGCGCCTCGCTGAATGGCTGACCGCTGCCGGCTATCCGACAAACTTCGAATATTGCCGCAAGAATTTCTCAGGCCGCAGCATGGCGTCGGTGCAGAAAGAGATCGAGGAAGAGACCAGCGTCAGGCTCGGCGCCGATTTCGTCGATCGCTGGAATGCCGGCCTGCCGGATCTGTTTGCCCATGGCGTCGAGGCGATCCCTTACGTCCGCGAGTTCGTCGAAGCCGTGCGTTCAGCCGGTATCGCCTATTGCGTCGCCACCTCGGCCAGGGTGTCGAAGATGCACATCACGCTTGGCCAGACAGGGCTGTTACCACTGTTCGCGCACGCGATGTTCAGCTCGACCATGGTCGGGCGCGGCAAGCCGTTCCCGGACCTGTTCCTGCATGCGGCGAAAACCATGGGCTTCGCGCCCGCCGACTGCATCGTCATCGAGGACAGCGTCGCCGGCACGCAGGCCGGCATCGCCGCCGGCATGCGGGTGTTTTCCTACCATGCCGATCCCTATTCCGATCGCGACGGCCTGATCCAGGCCGGCGGCATCCTGTTCGACGACATGCGCGCACTGGCCGGGCTGGTTCCGATCCACTGACCTGATCTTCAGCCCGTGGCTGTACGCCTCGATTGTCCGTGCTAGCTTGGCGCCGCCAACTCGAGGCCACGCATGAAACCCGCGCTGCTCCGCTTCATCCTCGCTTTGATGCTGCTGCCATTTTTGTGGACCGCGGCTGGCGCGCAAGCCGTCAGCTTCCCGGAACTCGGCAGCGCTTTGCCCGGCCGCACGGATATCACCTATCTCGATCTGGCCAGGAAGGTCATCCCCGATCTGACCGCGGACAAGGACGGCTTCTACCGAGGCGGGTTGCCGATCGAGATGCGTCACATCGAGGGGCCGGACAGCGGCGGTTCGCCGCCCGAGACGTCGGGCTTTTCCAATGCGGCGGTGCTTGCCATCAAGGCTGGCGGCAAGGACCGGCTGACCATGCTGTTCGACCTTGGCGATTCTCCCGACAGCGCCGAAGGCTATGCGGTGCTGGCGCTCTACGACATCACGGCCAAGCCGAAATTGCTCGATGCCGTCAATGTTGCGCTCGACCGCGGTACCTATTTCCGTGAACCGGGCAAGCTTTCCGTCGGCGCCAGCGACGACATCCTCATCACCATGAGCGCGCATTTCAATTCGAGCCAGAACTATGTGATCACGCCGCTGATCATGATCCGCGACGACAAGTTCGAACCGATCGACATGATCTATACGTTCGATGAAAACCTGTGTGCCTACAGCCGCAAGCAGGACGTGGCGTTCGAGACCATCGCCGACGACCAGCCCTATGCCGCCATCAAGGTGACGGTGACCGACTCTACCGTGCTGAATGGCGAAAGCTGCGACGACACCCCGCCCAGATCAGAGTCCCACGCGATTTCCGTCACCTATCGCTGGGACAACAAGACATCGCGCTACGCCAAGGATTCCGACGCGCTGGACAAATTGGCAGGAGAGAACGCCAAACGCTTCTGAACCAACCGCATTCATTTGCCCGACCAAAGGGGGCAGGATAAAATCCGCTTAGCGACACAGCACATGATGGGGGAATTACCATGGACAAGGGCAAGATCTTTCGCGACCTGCATGCCTCGACCTTCGTCATGCCCAATCCCTGGGATATCGGCACGACGAAGCTGCTGGGTTCCTTCGGCTTCACGGCACTGGCGACGACCAGCGCCGGCTTTGCCTTTTCGCGCGGCCTGCCGGACGGCGCCGTGACCTTCGAGGCGATGATCCACCATTGCCGCGAGGTGACGGCGGCGACCAGCCTGCCGGTCTCCGCCGATCTCGAGAAAGGCAAGGGCGACAGCGCCGAGCAGGCCGCCGAAACCATCTTCGCGGCGGAGGCGGCCGGCCTTGCCGGCTGCTCGATCGAAGACCACACCGGCGACCCGGACAAGCCAATCTATGATTTTACGCACGCGGTCGAACGCGTTGCGGCGGCAGTAGAGGCGGCGCGGGCGCTGAAGCGCGATTTCGTCTTCACCGCGCGCGCCGAGAATTTTCTGTGGGGCAAGTCCGACCTCGACGACACCATCAAGCGGCTGCAGGCCTTCGAGAAGGCCGGCGCCGACGTGCTCTATGCGCCAGGCATCGGCGACGTCGAGATGATCCGCACGCTCTGCTCGGCGGTCAGCAAGCCGGTCAACGTCATGGCGAGGCCCGGCTTCACCATCGCGGATCTCGCCATGGCCGGCGTCAAGCGTATCTCGCTCGGGCCGTGGCTGACCAATTTCGCCTATGGCATGCTGGAAACGGCGGCACGCGAGATCCAGCAGGACGGCACGTTCGGCTTCACCCGCGCCGCCATGCCGTTCGGCAAATTGCAGGCGCTGTTCGCCAAACCTTCAGCTTGACACGTGCCGTCACCGGCGTCTTTCCCGCACCGAAATCGCCTTGTGCAGATGCACCATCATGGCGGCGGCGAACAACGGCGTCACCAGGTTGAGCAGCGGCACGGCAAGGAAGGCAGCGATGAGCAGCCCGGCGAGAAACACCGTGCCGGCATAATGCCTGCGCAAGGCCCTGGCCTCTTCTTCGCCGCGAAAGCGCATGGCGGCGAATTCGAAGAACTCGCGCCCAAGCAGATAGCCGTTGACGATGAAGAAGGCGGCGATGTTGACACCCGGCACCAAGAGAAGCAGCAGGGCGACGATGTTGCCAAGAATGACGACGCCGAGAAATCGTATCGACAGCACCAGCGAGCGCAGCGCCGGCATGGCGTGGCCGGATGGATCGCCGGGATAGTCGGTGCGCTCGACCACGTCGGCGATATCGTCGAGGAACAGGCCCGCGACGACAGCTGTCACCGGTGCGATGAGCAATGCCATGCCGAAGGCAAGCGCTATTGCCGCGATGATGCCGCCGAGCCACCCGGCCCAGGACGGCATGCCGGGCAACAGCGTCTGCAGCCAAGGCAGCGCCAGCCACTCGACGAGGCTGGTCAGGCCGAACCACAGAGCGACCAGCGCCAACACGGTCAAGCCCAGCGTCTTGATGAACACGGCCCGAAATGGAGGTGAGAGCAGCTCAAGGGCCGCAGTGCGGGCAGCGTCGAAAATCACCTTGTCACCCCCCGTTAGCGGACCCCGCCGAAAAGGCGGACGCTTCCGAGATAGGCAGCGCAGGCCATGAGCACAAGCGGGTTGGCGTCTACGGTGCAAACGCCGGCTTGCGAACCGGGATGGTCATCGCCGCGACCCCAGCCACGACAAACGCCATGCCCAGCCATGCCGTCGAGCCGAGGCTCTCGCCGAGGAAGAGCGCGCCGATGCCGACGCCGATCGGCACGCGCAGATAGGCTTGCGAGGTGGTGCCGACCGAGCCCAGCGTGTGGATGAGGCGGAAATAGATGACGAAGGCCAGTGCGGTGGAAAACACCGACAGGCCGAGCAGAGCCAGGATCGATGCCGTCGACGGCGCCAGCGTCCATGGCTGGTCGAACACCAGGCTGAGCGGCACGAGGATGACGGCGCCGCACAGCATCGAGCCGGCGGCCGGCAGCATCGGATCGAGGCCCTTGAAACCACGGCCGAAAATGGCCGCACCGGCATAGCAAATTGTTGCCGCGACGATTGCCAACTGCGCCCACAACTCGTGACCGAGACCACCCAGCGCCTGCGTGCCGATGATGAGGCAGATGCCGGCAATGCCGGCGCCGACGCCAATCAGTTTGCGCAACGTGACCGGCTCATGGCGGGTGATGAGCGCGGTCAAAAGGAAGGTGAAGATCGGCGAGGTCGCGTTCAGGATGGTGGCGAGGCCGGCGTCGACGGAACGTTCGGCGGCGGCGATCAGGGTGAACGGTATGACGCTGTTGAGGCAGGCCTGAAAGGCGAACCGGCGCCAGCTTGCCGCATCGCCCGGCATGGCAAGCCCACGCCAGCGGATGATGGCGAACAGGATGCCGCCGGCGATCAGAGTGCGGGCGGCAATGAAGGTGACCGGCGGGATCGTTTCGACCCCGATCTTGATGAAGGTGTAGGAGGCGCCCCAGAGCACCGCCAGCACGACGAGCAGCGCCAGGTCGGTGGTCATGTCGTTTCTTGCAGGCTCGTTCTTTGTCGACATGCTCTTTGTAGACATTGGGGGCTGGCTCGCTTTGGAAACGGGATCGTCTGAGCCAGGCTTGTAGGTGGTGCGGCGATGAAATGCTTCGGCCACGGTCGAATTGTCATAGCGCCTCGTTGCGGATGAGCATCTGGCGCACCGCCCCCCGCCGGCGGCGGCAGAAAATCGGTTGCCAATTTTCGGGGGTCATGCTGTAGACCCGCCCGGGCGTGGCAAGAAGCCGGCTCGGGTTTTTGGCGGAGACATTGATGCCGAAATATGACGTGCTTTGCATCGGCAATGCCATTGTCGACATCATCGCCCAGTGCGACGAGGAATTCCTCGAGACCAACGGCATCATCAAGGGCGCGATGAACCTCATCGACACAAAGCGCGCCGAACTGCTCTACAGCCGCATGGGCCCGGCGATCGAAGCCTCCGGCGGCAGCGCCGGCAACACGGCGGCCGGCGTCGCCAGCTTCGGCGGCCGTGCCGCCTTCTTCGGCAAGGTCTCCAGCGATGCGCTGGGCGAAATCTACGCCCACGATATCCATGCGCAGGGTGTCGCCTTCGACACCAGGCCGCTCAAGGGCGAGCCGCCGACGGCGCGCTCGATGATCTTCGTCACTCCTGATGGCGAGCGCTCGATGAACACCTATCTCGGCGCCTGTGTCGAGCTTGGCCCTGAGGATGTCGAGGCCGACAAGGCGTCTGGCGCCAAAGTCACCTATTTCGAAGGCTATCTGTGGGACCCGCCACGCGCCAAGGAAGCGATCCGCCAGACGGCGAAGCTCGCGCACGCGGCAGGCCGCGAAGTGTCGATGACCCTGTCGGATTCGTTCTGCGTCGACCGCTACCGCGACGAATTCCTCGACCTGATGCGTTCGGGCACGGTCGACATCGTCTTTGCCAACAGCCATGAGATCAAGTCGCTCTACCAGACATCGTCGTTCGACGAGGCGCTGGCGCAGATCCGCAAGGATTGCAGGATCGCCGCCGTGACCCGCTCGGAAAAAGGCTCGGTGATCGTGCGCGGCGACGAGACCGTGGTGATCAAGGCGACCGCCATCAAGGAACTGGTCGACACGACGGGCGCCGGCGACCTCTATGCCGCCGGCTTCCTGCATGGCTACACGCAAGGCCGCGACCTGCAGACCTGCGGCGACCTTGGCTCACTGGCTGCCGGATTGGTGATCCAGCAGATCGGCCCCAGGCCACGGCAAAATTTACGCCGCGAGGCTGAGCAGGCGGGGTTGCTTTAGCTCAAAGGCGGGCGCTTGCTGGGGTAGTAGCAGGATCGCGCTCCAGCCCTTCGCAGGCTCCCAGCCCTTCGGGCGTTCGGCTCCTTTAAAAGGTCCACTGGACCTTTTAATCCGCCCGAAGGCGGACCGGCCCCTCACCGTTCGAAGCTCGAAAAGCCAAGCAATTGGCTTTTCGTCCGCTGCGCGGACCGCTTCTCACCGTCGCGCGGCTGTCACACACCGCACCTACACGCAATCTAGGCGCCCCGCGACTGACCTTTCGGGGCGCCGATAGTCAGGTTGGGGTGTCAAGAAATGCGAGACAGCAAGCTGTCGGGCCGCTGCATCTGTTGCCGCTGCGATTTCCGCTTTCCGCTCTAGAAGTTCAACAACCGGCCGCGGGGAGGAGCGCGCGGCCCGGAAGACAGATGCATGAACAGATTTCAGATCCAGGGTCTCAAGCAGGACGACTTCGCGGATATGGTCGCGGAGGAGGTCGAACGCGCGCTTGCCCATTATGACGAGGCCATCAACAAGCCCACCATGGTCTCGGTCGGCAAGATCGCCGGCAGCATAGCGTCCGCCGTCACCTTGCTGTCGCCGAAGCACCAGCGCGCCATCGACACCATCCATGCCGACCTTCCCGGCCTGGCATCGAAATTCGTGCGCGCACTGGCGGCCGAGGCCGCGCGCCGCAGCGAAGCCGGTATTGCTGGCGAGACAAATCCGCCGACGACCCTGTTGGCCGATGTCGAGCCCTCTTCGCTGCCAAAGTCCGACGATCTCGAATCGATGCTGATCGAGGACTGGGCGGGCCGCGTCGCCGGCTCGACCTATCTGGAAGAGAATTTGCGTATCGCCCGCTCGACGCTGCATCGCTGGCAACGGCGGGGCGAGGTCATCGCCTTGCGCAAGGGCGGCCGCAAACATGTCTTCCCGCTGGCGCAGTTCGTCGACGGCAGGCCGGTCACGGGCATTCGCGACGTGCTGTCCCTGATCAGCAACCCCAGACTGGCGTGGCTGTGGCTGACGCGCCCCTCGGCGCAGCTCGACGGCCGCGTTCCCATCGACCTGCTCAGGCAGGATCAGGTCGACGAGGTCATCGAGGCCGCATGCGTGTTCGCGCCGGCTTGATGGGCTTTGGTGACACCATTGATAGGCGCGCCTAAGCAGTCTTGCGAATCGGCTGGCGGGGCCTGGACGATGGCTGTTGCGGCGCCATTTCCCTGGCGGTGACCAACCGGTTGCGGCCGCTCTTTTTTCCGATGTACATCAGCCGGTCGGCGAGCGCGATCAGCGCTTCGGAATCGGCGGCCTCCGCCGGATACATGGCCACGCCAACGGTGCAGCCGACCTGGATGGCGCCAGTCGGCGTGGGAACCTTGATCCGCAACCTTTCCAGGATGCGTTCGGCGACGCGCACGGCCTTCTGCTGTGCCAGATCGGCGTCGCCCGAGAACAGGAAGGCGAACTCGTCGCCACCAAGCCGGGCGACGAAATCGGCGCTGCGCAGGATCGAGCGAAGCTGGCTCGAGACGCGCTGCAGCAGCGCATCGCCGGCCTCGTGGCCGAGCGTGTCGTTGACTTCCTTGAACCGGTCGAGGTCGATGAACAGAAGGCCGGCCGCCTCGCCGGTGGCGCCGCAGCGGGCCACCACCGATTTGAGTTCGTCGTGGAAGGCGCGCCTGTTGGGCAAGTCGGTCAATGCATCGTGGTTGGCCGAATGGTCGCTCTGCTGCTTCGCCAGTTCGATCTCGCGCTTTTGCGCCGAGAGCTCTTCGTTGGCCGTCTTCAGATCCAGCAGCAGCTGGGCGTTGAGGTCTTCGACAACCTTGCGGTCGCTGATGTCGACGACGAAGCCTTCGAGGAATTCGAGTTCGCCGGCATCGTCCCAGACACCGCCGCCGATCTCGCGGACCCAGAGCGGTTCGCCGACCCGCGGCACGATGCGGTAGTCGACGTTCCAGTTGCAGCGCGCTTCGAGCGCGGCATCGACGGCCGCATAGACCGAGGGCAGGTCATCCGGATGGATGGCCGAGACATAGTCGCGCACGGCGTTGTGCACGAAATCCGAGGGCGGATAGCCGCTGACTGTGAAAACGCCGTCGCTGATATAGAGCATGGTGTAGGACGCATCGTTGCGGCAGCGGTAAAGGTAGCCGTCCATCCGGCCGGTGATGCTGAGAAGCGCGTCCAGGCGCTCGTCGTGATAGGCTCCCTGGCCGACCACGGATGCAGGTCTCGTATCGTGCTTCACGACTGCAAATCCATGACGGTCACCACCCCAGTCTGTCCCAAATGCCGCTCTGGCACATCGACGACAGCTCCCTGGTATAACAACCGGATATTATCAATCTCTTATGGATCGCGGTGATTTACCCGCAAATTCGGCTTGAATCGCAGGATTCCTGCGATTGCACATGTTCAGGCGGAATGGCGCGGCCGATTCCGTTCATGCCGCGCAAGGCCTTGCCTCGCTCGAAAAACGTTCGCGACTTTGCCGCCCGCAACGCGGACCGTTCGTCACGTCCCCGCCGTGTAAGCCGCAATCGCCGCCATATTCACGATGTCTGAATCCTTGGCATTCAGCGACACGATCTGAACCGGCTTGTTCAGCCCGACCAGCAGCGGGCCGATCACGGTCGAGCCGCCGAGTTCCTGCAACATCTTGGTCGAGATCGAGGCTGAGTGGAACGCCGGCATGATCAGCACATTGGCCGGGCCGGTGAGCCGGATGAAAGGATACTGCGCCATGGCGCGGGCGTTGAGGGCGACGTCGGCGGCCATTTCGCCGTCATACTCGAAATCGACGCGGCGCTTGTCGAGGATACGCACGGCTTCCTGGACGCGTTCGGAGCGTTCGCCCTGCGGATGGCCGAAGGTCGAGTAGGCGAGCATGGCGAGCCGTGGCTCGTAGCCCATGCGGCGGGCGAAGCCTGCGGCCTCCTCGGCGATGTCGGCGATCTGCTCGGCGTTCGGCATGTCGTGCACGGCGGTGTCGGCGACGAGCACGGTTTTGCCTCGCGCCAGCACGATCGAGACGCCGATGACGCGGTGGCCGGGCTTGGCGTCGATGACGCGGCGGATATCGTCGAGCGCTGTCGAATAGTTGCGGGTGACGCCGGTGACGATGCCGTCGGCGTCGCCCAGTGCCACCATGCAGGCGGCGAAGTGGTTGCGGTCGTTGTTGATCAGGCGCTGGCAGTCGCGGAACAGGAAGCCTTTGCGCTGCATGCGCTCGTAGAGATAGTCGGTGTAGATGCCGTTGCGGCGCGACAGCCTTGCATTGATGATCTCGATGCCTTGCTTGTTGAGATCGATGCCGGCGTGCTTGGCGTTTTCCTTGATGACGTCGTCGCGGCCAAGCAGGATGGCGGTGCCGAGCCGCTGGTTCACATAAGAGACGGCGGCGCGCATGACCTGTTCCTCCTCGCCCTCGGCGAAGACGATGCGCTTGGGCTGGCGGCGCACGCGGTCGTAGATGCGCTGCAGGGTCGAGGCGATCGGGTCGCGGCGGGCGGACAGCTCCTGCGCATAGCGGTCGAGGTCGAGGATCGGCTTGCGGGCGACGCCCGAGTCCATAGCCGCCTTGGCCACCGCGATCGGGATGGCCGAGATCAGGCGCGGGTCGAACGGCACCGGGATGATGTAGTTGGGGCCGAATTTCGGCCGGTTGCCCTGGTAGGCGGCGGCGACATCATCGGGCACGTCCTGGCGCGCAAGTGCCGCCAGCGCGCGGGCGGCGGCGATCTTCATGTCGTCATTGATGGTGGTCGCCCGCACATCCAGCGCGCCGCGGAAGATGTAGGGAAAGCCGAGCACATTGTTGACCTGGTTCGGATAGTCGGAACGCCCTGTTGCCATGATGGCGTCGGTGCGGATCTCGGCCACTTCCTCCGGCGTGATCTCCGGATCGGGATTGGCCATGGCGAAGATGATCGGGTTCTTGGCCATCGACTGCACCATGGCGGTGGTCAGCGCGCCCTTGGCGGAAAGGCCGAGGAAGACGTCGGCGCCCTCGAGCGCCTCGGCGAGGCTGCGCGCCTCTGTCTTCACCGCATGCGCCGACTTCCACTGGTTCATGCCTTCGGTGCGGCCCTGGAAGACCACGCCCTTGGTGTCGCACAAAGTGATGTTTTCGGGCGCAAAGCCCATCGCCTTCATCAGCTCGATGCAAGCGATGCCGGCGGCACCGGCGCCGTTGCAGACCATTTTCGTGGTCTTCATGTCGCGCCCGGTGATCTCCAGCGCGTTGATCAGGCCGGCAGAGGATATGATCGCGGTGCCGTGCTGGTCGTCATGGAAGACCGGAATATCCATCAACTCGCGCAGGCGCTGCTCGATGATGAAGCATTCCGGCGCCTTGATGTCCTCGAGATTGATGCCGCCGAAGGAGGGCCCAAGGAAACGCACGCAGTTGATGAACTCGTCGGCGTCCTCGGTGTCGACCTCGAGATCGATGGAATCGACATCGGCGAAGCGCTTGAACAGCACCGCCTTGCCTTCCATCACCGGTTTCGAAGCCAGCGCGCCGAGGTTGCCCAGGCCGAGGATGGCGGTGCCGTTGGAGATGACGGCGACCATGTTGCCGCGCGTCGTGTAGTCGAAGGCGCGGCTGGGGTCTTCGGCGATGGCCAGAACCGGAACCGCGACACCAGGCGAATAGGCGAGGCTGAGGTCACGTTGCGTTGCCATCGGCTTGGTGGCGACGACCTCCAGCTTGCCGGGGCGGCCCATGGCGTGGAATTCGAGCGCTTCCTGCGCGCTGACGGACGGACCGGTGTTCTCGGTTTTCCTGGCCATGATGCTTTTGATTTCCTCGCCGGTACAGCACCTCCTTGAGCGGGTGCTTTGTTTCGGTCCGAATTAAGACCACGCGCCGCCGCGTGTAAACCGCCAGCGCGCGGGAATCGCGGATCGGATCGGCAATTGCGGGCAATCGGCCGTGTCGGTCGTCCCCCGTTTTTCGAAGCCTCGGCATTAAACCGCGCGATCACATCTGCTAGCGTGCCGCGCATGAACATGCACATTCCAAACGAGCCAGACGCCCCCGAGGCGATGACGCCGGTGCCCAGCGCCCACGCTGGCGCCACGCCGATGATAGAGCAGTTCATCGAGATCAAGGCGGCGAACCCGGATTCGTTGCTGTTCTACCGCATGGGCGATTTCTACGAGCTGTTCTTCGACGATGCCGAGAAGGCGAGCCGGGCGCTGGGCATCGTGCTGACCAAGCGCGGCAAGTACCAAGGGCTCGACATTCCGATGTGCGGCGTGCCGGTGCATGCGGCCGACGATTATCTGCAGAAGCTGATCGGCCAGGGATTCCGCGTCGCCGTCTGCGAGCAGATCGAGGACCCGGCAGAGGCGAAGAAACGCGGCGGCAAATCGGTGGTGCGCCGCGACGTGGTGCGGCTGGTAACCCCTGGCACCATCACCGAGGACAAATTGCTGGCGCCCTCGGAATCGAGTTTCCTGATGGCGCTGGGACGGGTGAAGGGCGGAGCTGACCAGAGTTTCGCGCTGGCCTGGATCGACATCTCGACCGGCGCCTTTCGCGTCACGGACACCACCGCCGACCGGCTGCTGGCCGACATCTTCCGTGTCGATCCGCGCGAATTGATCGTCGCCGAGCCGGTGTTCCACGATCCCGAACTAAAGCCAGTGTTCGACGTGCTCGGCCGCGTCGCCAGCCCGCAGCCGCCGTCACTGTTCGATTCGGCCTCGGCCACCGGACGCATCGCCCGTTTCTTCGATGTGGCGACGCCGGATAGCTTTGGCGCCTTTTCGCGCGCAGAACTGTCGGCGATCTCGGGCGCCATCGCCTATGTCGAGAAGACGCAGAAGGCCGAGCGCCCGCCGCTGTCGCGGCCGGAGCGCGAGGAGCAGGGCTCGACCCTGTTCATCGACCCGGCAACACGCGGCAATCTCGAACTGCTGCGCACACTGTCGGGCAGCCGCGAAGGCTCGCTGTTCAAGGCGATCGACCGCACGGTGACCGGCGGCGGCGCAAGACTGCTCGCCGACCGGCTGATGGCGCCGCTGACCGACCCGGCCGCGATCGGCGCCAGGCTGGACTCGGTGTCGTTCTTCCGCTCCGAGACGCGGCTCTGCCAGGCGGTGCGGTCGAGCCTGAAGAGCGTCGCCGACATGCCGCGCGCGCTGTCCAGGCTGGCGCTCAACCGGGGCGGTCCGCGCGACCTCGGCGCGCTGCGCGCCGGTTTCGAAGCGGCAGGCGCGATCGCTGAAATCTTTGCCGCGACCGCCCTGCCCCAGGAATTGACGGCCGCACTCGCTGCCATCCATGCGCTGCCCCAGGCGCTGGCCCAGCATCTGACGCAGGCGCTTGGCGACGAACTGCCGCTGCTCAAGCGCGACGGCGGCTTCGTGCGCGGCGGTTACCATGCCGATCTCGACGAGATGCGGGCGCTGCGCGACGAATCGCGAAAAGTGATCGCCGGGCTGGAACGCTCGCTGATCGACGAGACCGGCATCCGCTCGCTGAAGATCCGGCACAACAATGTGCTCGGCTACTACATCGAGGTGACCGCCAACCACCACGCGGCGATGACCGGCAGCGATGGCGCCAAGGCGCGCTTCATCCACCGCCAGACCATGGCCAATGCCATGCGCTTCACCACGACCGAGCTTGCCGAACTCGAGACCAAGATCGCCAATGCCGCCGACCGGGCGCTCAGCATCGAGCTTGCCGCCTTCGACGCGTTGACGGCGGAAGCGGTCGGCGAAGCGGAGAAGATCCGCGCCGGTGCGGATGCGCTGGCCGTGCTCGATGTCTCGGCCGCCCTCGCGCTTTTGTCCGAAAGCGAGGCCTGGTGCAGGCCAGTGGTGGATTCCAGCCTCGCCTTCGAGATTACGGGCGGGCGGCATCCGGTGGTCGAACAGGCGTTGCGCCGCTCCGGCGAAGGCCCATTCGTCGCCAATGATTGCGACCTGTCGCCGGAGGGCAGCGCCAAGAACGGCGCGATCTGGCTTCTGACCGGCCCCAACATGGGCGGTAAGTCGACGTTCCTGCGGCAAAACGCGCTGATCGCCATCCTGGCCCAGACCGGCTCGTTCGTGCCGGCGACATCGGCCCATATCGGTGTCGTCGACCGGCTGTTCTCGCGTGTCGGCGCCTCGGACGATCTGGCGCGCGGCCGCTCGACCTTCATGGTCGAGATGGTCGAAACGGCGGCGATCCTCAACCAGGCCGGTGAGCGCGCACTGGTGATCCTCGACGAGATCGGCCGCGGCACAGCCACTTTCGACGGCCTGTCGATCGCCTGGGCGGCGGTCGAATATCTGCATGAGAAGAACCGCTGCCGGGCGATCTTCGCCACCCATTTCCACGAGATGACCTCGCTGGCCGGCAAGCTGGCGCGGCTCCACAATGTGACCATGCGGGTCAAGGAATGGGAAAACGACGTCGTCTTCCTGCACGAAGTCGGCAAGGGTGCCGCCGACCGCTCCTACGGCGTGCAGGTGGCACGGCTGGCTGGCCTGCCGGAGGCGGTGGTCGACCGGGCCAAGGAAGTGCTGCACCAGCTTGAGGAAGGCGAGGTTTCCGGCAAGACCAACCGGCTGGTGGACGACCTGCCGCTGTTTTCGGTGGCGGTGAAGCGGGAAGCGCCGAAGCCGGTCAAGAGCGACGCGCTGGGCGCGGCACTCGGCGATATCAATCCCGACGAGATGACGCCACGGGAGGCGCTGGAAGCGCTCTACCGGCTGAAAGGGTTGGCGGGAAAGCCCTAGCCTAATTCTCGCCTTTGACCTTTGGTCTTGACCCGACTGTACCAAACGGTACAATGCCATCGCCTCGCCGATGGGAGAATATGATGAGCCGTCCGCCGCTGCCGCCCTTCACCGCCGAGACCGCCGCGCAAAAGGCGCGGCTGGCCGAGGACGCATGGAACATGCCGCGAACCCGAACGGGTTTCGCTTGCCTATACCGAGGACAGCACCTGGCGCAACCGCGCCGAATTCGTCGCCGGCAGAAGCGAGATTGTCGGCTTCCTCAAGCGCAAATGGGCGCGCGAGCTCGATTACCGCCTGATCAAGGAAGTGTGGACCTGGAACGAAAACCGCATCGCGGTGCGCTTTGCCTATGAATGGCGCGACGACAGCGGCCACTGGTTTCGCTCCTACGGCAACGAGAACTGGGAATTCGACGCGGCCGGCCTGATGCGCAGGCGCGTCGCCAGCATCAACGACCTGCCGATAGAAGAAAGCGAGCGCAAATATCACTGGCCGCTTGGCCGCCGGCCCGACGACCACCCCGGCCTGACCGAACTCGGGCTCTAGAGCATGATCCCGAAAAGTGTGTCGCGGTTTTCGGAAAAGATCATGCTCAAGCGTAAGGATTAAGCGCGCATGCGCAGGATCGCACCCGATCGCGCCGATCTGCTGGCCATCGTCGGCGAGGTCTTCCGCGAGCACGGCTATGAAGGGGCGAGCCTGGCGCTGATCGGCGCGGCGACGGGGCTGGGCAAGGGCAGCCTTTATCATTTCTTTCCTGGCGGCAAGGAAGAGATGGCGGCGGCCGTCATCGCCCATATAGACGGCTGGTTCGAAGAGAACGTCTTCCTGCCGTTGCAGGACACAGCTGACCCGCATGCCGGCATCGAGCGCATGCTGGAGGCAACCGACAGCTATTTTCGCTCCGGCCGCCGGGTCTGCCTGATCGGCGCCTTCGCGCTCGACGAGTCCCGCGACCTTTTTGCCAAGGCGATCAAAAGCTATTTCAGCCGCTGGGTGGCGCATCTTGCCGAAGCACTGACCCGCAGCGGACACAGCCCGGCCAAGGCAGACGAACTCGCCGAAGAGACGGTCGGCGCCATCCAGGGTGCACTGACGCTGGCGCGCGCTTTCGACGACACAGCGGTGTTTTCGCGCGCGCTGCAACGGGCGCGGGCGGCGCTCGGCTAAAGTTTTTTACGAGGGCTCGAATTTACAAGGGCTCGAAGCGGAAGGCTGTTTCGGTACGGGAAACCCTACCGACACCCGGTGAATCGAGATGCGCACCTGCGACGTAGCAGCCGTTGCTAGCCGCAAGGCCCAGTATCTGCAGCCGGCTTGTCCTCGCCTGCTCCTGGTCGGCGTCGAATTCCCACGTGATCTCCGGTCGATCGAATTGAAGCGACGGCACATGCACGATGTCGCCCCAGATCAACAGCGTTTCGTTCTCGCTCATGACGCGGAAGCAGGTGTGACCGACTTCATGGCCAGCGGCGGCGATCGTCTCGATATGAGCGCTGACGCGCTGTCCGGCGTCGAAAGGCTGGGCCCGGCTGTGGAAGCGTTCCAGCCTCGCCTCTGCCCGGAACATGCCGAGCTCGAGTCGCGGGACAAGCAGGCGCGTAAGTTGCGGGAAGCCATCCCGACCATCGGCAAGGATGAGCCCGTGGATATGGTCGAGATGGGTGTGGGTGAAGGCAATTGTGCGTACCCGGTCGATGGCGATCTTCGCCTCGCGCAGCGCCTCGGGCAAATGCCCCATCGTCGGGTGCCAGGCGTTCGAAGCCCCTGTGTCGATCAGCGTGATGTCGTCGCCGTCATCGATGGCAAAGGCGTTGACGGATAGCCTGAGCGCGCCGTCAACGAGCGCTACCTGCGATGGCAGCTTATCGCCGAATACAATGTTTCCGGGCTGGCGCAGCCGCCTTATTGGCATGTCGACATAACCGTCGCGCAGCGACGTGACCGTCATGGCTCCGATTCTGTACGCCGTGTGCCGATGCCCGGCTGAAATTCGTTCCAATGCTTGCTCACTATTTCCGAAAACTGGTTCCCGCTTCGGGATCATGCCTCTCTAGATCATCTCCAACCCACGTTTGTGCGCCGGCGGCGGGAAGGCGCGGTCGAGATCGGCGATGTCCTGTGGCGTAAGCTTGATGTCGAGCGCGGCGACATTCTGGCGGACATGTTCCTGGCTGCTTGCCTTCGGGATGGCGATGACGCCCTCCTGATGCATCACCCAGGCCAGGGCGATCTGTGCCGGGGTCGCATTGTGGCGGGCGGCGACGGCGTCGAGCCTGGCATTGCGCGCCAGCGCGCCCTGCTCGACCGGCGAATAGGCCATCAAGGGGATGCCGCGCTGCCGGCTCCACGGCGCCAGGTCGAATTCGAGGCCACGCCGGACCAGATTGTAGAGCACCTGGTTGGTCTGGACATTGCCGCCATCGGACAAGCCGATCAGCTCTTCCATCTCGTCGGTGTCGAAATTGCTGACGCCCCAATAGCGGATCTTGCCGGCCTTTTTCAGGGCCTCGAAGGCCGCGACCGTCTCAGTCAGAGGCACGCTACCGGGCCAATGCAGCAGATAGAGGTCGATGCGGTCGGTGCGCAGGCGTTTCAGGCTGTTTTCGCAGGCGCGCTGCACGCCCGCGCGCGAAGCGTTTGACGGCAGCACTTTCGAGACCAGGAAGGTCTCGTCGCGGCGCCCGGCAATGGCCTCGGCCACCACCTCCTCGGCGCCGCCGCTGGCATACATTTCGGCGGTGTCGGTCAGTGTGATGCCGAGGTCGAGGCCGAGCTTGAGAGCATTCACCTCATCGGTACGGCGGCTGATATCCTCGCCCATCTTCCATGTCCCCTGACCAAGCACCTGAACGGCTTCGCCAGAGGGCAGTTTGGTGGTTCTGATGGTCGACGGCATGGCGGGCTCCAGTTGGGGCCGGATCGCATCACAGGCTGGGCGAGAAATCCAGAGGCGTTCTCGCCGCCTAGGCGATTGCCGAAAGTCTACTTCACCGGATGGGCGGCGAGCCAGGCCTGCATCTGCTTGATCTCGGCTTCCTGCGCGGCGATGACGCCTTCGGCGAGCTTGCGGATTTCCGGGTCCTTGCCATTGGCGAGCTCGACCTTGGCCATGTCGATGGCACCCTGATGGTGCGGGATCATGCCCTTGACGAAATCGACATCGGCATTGCCGGTGTATTCAGATGCCATCATGTCGGCATGCATCTTGTCCATCGCGGCTTTGTAGCCTTCGGTCGAAGGGCTGGTCGCGTCCGTCGCCATGGCGCCCATGTCGTGTTTCATCTCCTCGCTCTGTGCCGGGACGCTTTCGAGGAAGACAGCAAGCAGCATTCCGGCCGCCATCAGCAAAAGCACGAGTTTTTTAGCCAAGGTCATTCATGGTCTCCTGTTGGGTGGGTTTCGTATCTGGGGGCTTGGCTCAGAGTTTCAATGTTCTCAGCCGCAATGCGTTTGCGATCACCGACACCGAGGACAGGCTCATCGCCGCCGCCGCCAGCATCGGCGACAACAGCGTGCCGGTGAGCGGATAGAGCACACCGGCGGCGACCGGCACGCCAAGCACGTTGTAGAGGAAGGCAAAGAACAGGTTCTGGCGGATGTTGCGGATCGTCGCCTGCGCCAGCGTGCGCGCCCGCACGATGCCGTTGAGGTCGCCCTTGACCAAGGTGATGCCGGCGCTTTCGACGGCGACATCGGCGCCGGTGCCCATGGCGATGCCGACATCGGCGGCGGCAAGGGCGGGTGCATCGTTGACGCCGTCGCCGGCCATGGCGACGCCTTTGCCCGTGGCGCGCAGCTCGTCGACGAGGGCGGCCTTCTGCTCCGGCAACAGGCCGGCGCGAACCTCGTCGATGCCTAGGCTTCTGGCGATCGCCCTTGCCGTGCGTTCGTTGTCGCCGGTCGCCATGATGATCCGCAAGCCGCTGTCGTGCAGCGCCCTAATCGCCTCGGCGGTGGTCGCCTTGACCGGGTCGGCGACGGCGACGAGGCCGGCCAGTTTCTTGTCCACGACGACGAACATCGCCGTCTTGCCTTCGACCTGCAGCGCCTCGGCCTTGGCTGAGATGGGTGTGGTGTCGATGCCGAGATCAGCCATCATGGCGGCATTGCCGAGCGCGATTTTCTTTCCCGAGATCGAACCGGAAACGCCCTTGCCGGTGACTGCCTCGAAGCCGGAGGCCTCATTGATCTTCAGTCCGCGCGTCCCAGCGCCGTCAACGATGGCCTCAGCCAACGGATGCTCCGAGCCCTTCTCCAGACCCGCGGCGAGCGCCAGCAATTCGTCGTCGGAAAAACCGTTTGCCGCAACGACATCGGTCAGTTTCGGCCGGCCTTCGGTCAGCGTACCCGTCTTGTCGACGATCAGCGTGTCGACGGAGGCGAAGCGCTCGAGCGCCGCGGCCTCCTTGATCAGCACGCCGGCATGCGCCCCGCGCCCGGTGGCGGTCATGATCGACATCGGCGTGGCGAGGCCGAGCGCACAGGGGCAAGCGATGATGAGCACCGACACCGCCGAGACGATGGCAAAGATCAGGCTGGGCTCGGGTCCAAACACGGCCCAGGCGATGAAAGCGGCAATCGCGACAAGGACGACAGCCGGGACAAAGTAGAAAGAAACGCGATCGGCCAACCCTTGAATCGGGGCGCGGGAGCGCTGCGCCTTGGCGACGAGCTCGACAATGCGCGCCAGCGTCGTCTCGGCGCCGATCCGCTCGGCGCGCATGATCAGCGAACCTTGTCTGTTGAGCGTGCCGCCGGTCAGCGCATCGCCCTCGGTCTTCTCGACCGGCAACGGTTCGCCCGTGATCATCGATTCGTCGATCGAGGAGCGGCCTTCCAGCACCGTGCCGTCGACCGGCACGGCATCACCGGGGCGGAGGCGCAGGCGATCGCCGGCCTTGACCGCGTCGAGCGGCACATCGCTTTCGGAACCGTCGGCGGCGATCAGCCGCGCGGTCTTCGGCGCGAGATCGAGCAAGGCGCGGATTGCCGACCCGGTCTTTTCACGGGCGCGCAACTCCAGCACCTGGCCTAGGAAGACCAGCGCGACGATGACGGCGGCAGCCTCGAAATACACCGGCACGGCACCGCCATGGCCGCGGAACTGATGCGGAAAAATGTCCGGAAACAGTGTGGCGACGACGCTGTAGAGATAGGCGGCACCAACGCCGAGCGAGATCAGCGTCCACATGTTGGGGCTGCGGTTGACCAGCGAGTCCCAGCCGCGGTGGAAGAAGGGAAAGGCGGCCCAAAGCACCACCGGACTTGCCAGGACCAGCTCGATCCAGACCTTTGTCCGATCCTCGACCAGGCCTTCAAACGTCAGGCCGATCATGGGCGCCATGGCGATGATCAGAAGGGGGACCGACAGGACGGCGCTCACCCAGAACCGCCTGGTGAAGTCGACCAGCTCGGGATTTGGCCCTTCATCGCCCGTCGGCACGCCCATCGGCTCCAGGGCCATGCCACAGATCGGGCAGGACCCAGGCTTGTCGCGGATGATTTCGGGATGCATCGGGCAGGTGTATTGCGTGCCCTTGGGCATCGGCTGCGGCGCCGGCTTGTCGCCGAGATATTTTTGCGGCTCCGCCTCGAATTTCGCCTGGCAAGCGGCGGAGCAGAAATAGAAACCCTGACCTTCGTGGCGGGCAAAGTGCCTGGCTGTCGCGCGATCGACACTCATGCCGCAGACCGGATCAGTGGCCGTCAGGAATTTTTCCGGCTCGGCGACGAATTTCGTGCGGCAGCCCTGGCTGCAGAAATGATAGAGATGGCCATCATGCTCGGCCGTCGGTTTGCCGGCGGCCGGGTCGACGATCATGCCGCAGACCGGGTCGCGCAGCAGGGCCGGATCCTCGGCCGCAGCTTTCGCCGCGCAGCAGCTGCCATGCGCATGGTGGCCGTGGTCTGAATGTGTCATTGCGAAATGCCTCGATGTTTCTGCTTCGAGGGTCAGGTAGTGCTTCCAGTAACTGGAAGGTCAAGGCCTGTTTCGACTTTTTGCATCACCGGCCCGGTGCGCGCGATTCTCCCATAAAAAGTCCTTACGCGGCAACATCGCCGCTGCTAGAGAGCCCCGGTGGTCCCGGAAGGTGAAGAGTTCGTCGGTAATGAAGCGTCTGGTCATCAATCTCGATCGGTCTCCTGAGAGGCTTGCCCATATGACGGCGGAGTTTGCCCGCATTGGCGTTGCGTTCGAGCGGGTGGCCGCAATCGATGCCAGGGAACACCCGGACCTGGTGTTGCAACCGCAGCACGCCATGCATGCCATCCGCCCCCTGTCGGGGAGCGAGATCGCCTGCTTGCACAGCCATCGCACCTGCTGGACGATCATTGCGCAAGACGAGGCCCCGTACGGCGCCGTGTTCGAGGACGACATGGTGCTTTCCGCGAAGGCCGGCGCGCTGCTTGCCGATACGAGTTGGATTCCGGCCGATGCCGATGTCGTCAAGCTCGAGACCTTCTTTGCCAAAACCATGATCCAGCGCAGAAGGATCTCCGTTGGCCGCGGTTTTTCCGTATTCAGGCTGAGCAAGAGCCATGTCGGGGCTGGCGGTTACCTGCTCTCGAGGCAGATGGCGCGCCATCTTCTCGATGCAACCGCACAGGTCAACGTGGCTGTCGATGAACTCATCTTCGATCTGGCTCTCCCGAGATCGGCGCGCAAGACGATCTACCAGCTCGTTCCCGCTGTGTGCGCGCAGGACCAGTTCGTCGGCGACAGACTGCCAAGCCTGCTTGAGCAGGAACGGGAAGCCGCACGGGTCGCAAGCGGGCTTGCCGTAAAACGCAGGAAACCGACCGCCCAGAGAATCAGGAAAGAGGCCGGGCGAATTCTACGCTGGATCATCGATTTCTGCAGATTTCGGCAACATATTGTCGTCCCTCTCGACCGGATCGAGGCAAACGACTAGGCCGCTTTCGGGGCTGGCCTCCCGCCCCATACCCAGCGCCGCGAAAACGCGCTATAGACGCCGCCGAAAAGGCAAGGCCGACTTGGACATATGGCAAGAATCTCCCTGAAGCTCGACGAACTGATCGACGGCGAAGCCTTGCGCCGCGAGATGACCGCGCTGACCGCGGCCACGGCAGGCGACGGTTCCGGACAGGCCGCGCGCAGCGGTGTGCTCCAGCTGCTCAAGGGACGGTTGGCCGAGGGGCGCACCGTTGCCGAGCGCATGCTGCGGGACGATGGCGGTGGCAGCGCCTGCGCGGCGCGGCTGTCGCATCTCATGGACGAGATCATCCGGGCGCTTTACGATTTCGCCGTCACCCATGTCTACCGGGTCAAGAACCCGTCTTCGGCGGAGCGCATGGCCGTCGTCGCTGTCGGCGGCTACGGCCGCGGCACGCTGGCGCCCGGGTCCGACATCGATCTTCTGTTCCTGCTGCCCTACAAGCAGACGCCGTGGGGCGAACAGACCGTCGAATACATGCTCTACATGCTGTGGGATCTCGGGCTGAAGGTTGGCCACGCCACCCGCAATATCGACGAATGCCTGCGCCTGTCGCGCACCGATGTCACCATCCGCACCTCGATCCTCGAAGCGCGTTTCCTGTGGGGCGACGAAAAACTCTATGACGAACTGATGCTGCGCTTCGACCATGAGGTGGTGCGCACGACCGGCCCCGAATACGTCCAGGCCAAGCTTGCCGAGCGCGACGACCGCCATGCCAAGGCCGGCGAAAGCCGCTATCTCGTCGAGCCCAACGTCAAGGACGGCAAGGGCGGCCTGCGCGATCTGCAGACGCTGTTCTGGATCGGCAAATATTTCTACCGGGTGCGCACCGGTGAGGAGCTGGTCGACAAGGGCGTCTTCACCGAGGGCGAATACCGGGAGTTCCAGAAGGCCGAGGATTTCCTGTGGGCGGTACGCTGCCACATGCATTTCCTCACCGGAAAAGCTGAAGAACGGCTGCATTTCGACATCCAGCGCGAGATCGCCGAACGGCTGGGCTACACCACGCACCCCGGCCTGTCGGCGGTCGAGCGCTTCATGAAGCACTACTTCCTGGTTGCCAAGGATGTCGGGGACCTGACCCGCATCTTCTGTGCCGCGCTCGAGGAAGAGCAGGCCAAGCACGTGCCGGGCTTCAACCGCATCTTCCTGACTTTCTCCAGGCGCAAGCGCAAGCTGGCCGGCACCTCCGACTTCATTGTCGACAACCACCGCATCAACATCGCCGACGACCAGGTGTTCGAGCGCGATCCGGTCAATCTTTTGAGATTGTTCTGGTTCGCCGACAAGCACGGCCTGGAATTCCATCCCGACGCGCTGAAGCTGCTGACCCGCTCGCTTAGCCTAGTCAACAAGTCGCTGCGGCGCGACGAGGAGGCCAATCGGCTGTTCCTCGACATCCTGACGTCAGACCGCAATGCCGAACTCAATCTGCGGCGCATGAACGAGGCCGGGCTGCTCGGCAGGCTGATCCCCGATTTCGGCAAGATCGTCGCCATGATGCAGTTCTCGATGTACCACCACTACACGGTGGACGAGCACCTGATCCGCTGCATCGGCGTGCTGGCCGAGATCGAGCGCGGCGACGGCGAAAAGATCCATCCCCTCTCGCACACGCTGATGCCGGGACTGAAGAAGAGCCGCGAGGCGCTCTATGTCGCCGTGCTTCTGCATGACATCGCCAAGGGCAGGCCGGAGGATCATTCCGAGGCCGGCGCCAGGATCGCACGTCGCATCTGCCCGCATATGGGGCTGTCGCCGGCCGACACCGAAACCGTGGCCTGGCTGGTCGAGAACCACCTTGTGATGTCGATGACGGCGCAGACCCGCGACCTCAACGACCGCAAGACCATCGAGGATTTCGCCGCGATCGTGCAGTCGGTCGAGCGGCTGAAGCTGCTTTTGATCCTCACCGTCTGCGATATCAGGGGCGTTGGACCCGGTGTCTGGAACGGCTGGAAGGGCCAGTTGCTGCGCACGCTCTACTACGAGACCGAATTGCTTTTGACCGGCGGTTTTTCAGAAGTGTCGCGCGCCCAGCGCACGGCGGCGGCGCGCGAGCGTCTGGCCGAGGCGCTTGGCGACTGGCCGGACAAGGCCCGCAAGCGCTATGTCGGCCAGCACTACGAGAATTACCTTTTGACCGTCGATCTCGCCGACCAGCTGCGCCATGCCGAGTTCATCCGCGAGGCGGATGTGGCGGGCAACAAGCTCGCCACCATGGTCAAGACCCACCAGTTCGAGGCGGTGACCGAAATCACCGTGCTGGCGCAGGACCATCCCCGCCTGCTGTCGGTCATCGCCGGGGCTTGCGCCGGAGCCGGCGGCAACATCGTCGACGCGCAGATCTTCACGACATCGGACGGCCGCGCACTCGACACCATCCTGATCTCGCGGGAATTCGACCGTGACGAGGACGAGCGCCGGCGCGCCGAGCGTGTCGGCCGGTTGATCGAGGACGTGCTGTCGGGCAAGAGCTGGCTGCCGGAGATGATCGAGAAGCGCACCAAGCCGCGGCGTGGCGCCAAGGTGTTCAAGATCCCGCCACGCGCCGAAATCCGCAACACGCTGTCCAACCGTTTTTCGGTCGTCGAGGTCGAAGGCCTGGACCGGCCGGGGCTGCTGTCGGAGATCACCGGAACGCTTTCCGACCTGTCGCTCGACATCGCATCGGCCCACATCACCACCTTCGGCGAAAAGGTCATCGACACCTTCTATGTCACCGATCTAACCGGCCAGAAGATCGACAGCCCGGCCCGCATCGCGACCATTCGCAACCGGCTGATGGCGACGCTCGAAGGCATCGTGCCCGAACGCGGCGGCAAAGCCAGGGCGGCGGCCGCCGAGTGACCGCCACCATCACTTTGTCCTTATCCTGTAGGCAGTCTCCAAACGCATGAGCCTCGTCAAGAAATTCGCAACGGTCGCTTCCGGCACGCTGATGAGCCGCGCGCTCGGTTTCGGCCGCGAGATGCTGATGGCGGCCGCACTCGGCACCGGACCGGTCGCCGACGCCTTCAACGCCGCCTTCCAGTTTCCCAACACCTTTCGCCGGCTGTTTGCCGAGGGCGCCTTCAACGCCGCCTTCGTGCCGCTGTTCGCCAAGGAGATCGAGACCCACGGCACCGATGGCGCCAAGCGCTTCTCCGAGGAAGTGTTCGGCGTGCTGTTCACGGCGCTGCTGGCGCTGACCATCGTCATGGAACTGTCGATGCCGCTGATCGTGCGCTATTTGGTGGCGCCGGGTTTTGCCGGCACGCCGGGGAAGTTCGACACCACGGTGACGCTGGCGACGATCATGTTCCCCTACCTGATCTGCATGTCGCTGGGCGCCATGATGGCGGGCATGCTGAATTCGCTGCGCCGCTATTTCGCCGCCGCAGTGGCACCGGTCTTCCTCAACATCATCCTGATCGGCGTGCTCGGTTATGCTTGGTACAAGGGCTCCGACGCACTCACCGTCGGCTATGGGCTGTCCTGGGGCGTGCTTGCCGCCGGGCTGGTGCAACTGGCGATCGTCTGGGTGGCGGTGCGCCATGCCGGCATCTCGATCGGCTTCCGCCGGCCGAAAATGACGCCCGCTGTCAAGCGGCTGTTGATCCTGGCGCTGCCGGCGGCAATCACCGGCGGCATCACCCAGATCAACCAGCTGATCGGCACGGCAATCGCCTCTGCGCAGAACAGCGCGGTGTCCTCGCTCGCCTATGCCGACCGCATCTACCAGTTGCCGCTCGGCGTGGTCGGCGTGGCGGTGGCGATCGTGCTGTTGCCCGAACTGTCGCGGGCGCTGAAGTCGGGCAATCTGATCGAAGCGGCCAATCTGCAGAACCGCTCGGTCGAATTCACGCTGTTCCTGACGCTGCCGGCAGCCGCCGCGCTCTGGGTGATGTCGGAGCCGATCGTGCGGCTGGTCTATGAGCGCGGCGCGTTTGCCGCCAACGGCTCGACGCCGACAGTGGCGGCGATCCTGGCGATCTTCGGCCTCGGCCTGCCGGCCTTCGTGCTGATCAAGGCCTTCACGCCGGGTTACTTCGCCCGCGAGGACACACGCACGCCAATGATGTTTGCCGCCATCTCGGTGGCGGTGAACGTCACCACGGCGCTGACGCTGTTTCCAAGGATGGGGGCGCCCGGCATTGCGGTGGCCTCCGCAGTCGCCGGCTGGGTCAACGCGCTGATGCTGCTCGGCGTCCTGATCCGGCGCGGCCATTGGGGCCGCGACGTGCCGCTGATGAAACGCATTCCACGTCTGGTGCTGTCGGCGGTGGTGATGGGAACGGCGCTCTATTTTGCCGAACACTGGTTCGCCGTCAGGCTCGGCCTGGGCTCGCCGCTGGTCGTCAAGGCGACGACGCTGCTGTCACTGGTTGCCGGCGGAGCGCTGCTCTACTTCATAACCGCGTTTGCCACCGGCGGCGCCGATTTCGGCATGATCCGGCGCAATGTCAAACGCGGATCGGGCAAGTCGGCGCCACCGGTCGCAGAGACCGAACTGGACGAGTAGAGCGCCAGATCCACCTGCAGCGCCGTCTTGATCGCGGCGCCGTCTTCGTCCATAAGCGCGCCGTCGAAAGACTTTCGCCGCGCGCGAAACGGCCCTCCACAAGCCATGAGGACAATCATGACCGCCTTCAAGCCACTCGTCTTTTCCGGGGTCCAGCCGACCGGCAATCTGCATCTCGGCAACTATCTCGGCGCCATCAAGAAATTCGTCGCCCTGCAGGACACATCCGACTGCATCTATTGCGTCGTCGACCTGCATTCGCTGACAGCCCAACTCGTCTATGAAGACCTCGCCGACCAGACGCGGTCGATCACCGCGGCGTTCCTGGCTTCGGGCATCGACCCGAAGAAGCATATCGTCTTCAACCAGTCGCGGGTCATGCAGCATGCGGAGCTCGCCTGGATCTTCAATTGCGTGGCGCGCATCGGCTGGATGAACCGTATGACGCAGTTCAAGGACAAGGCCGGCAAGGACCGCGAGAACGCATCGCTCGGCCTGCTAGCCTATCCCTCCCTGATGGCTGCGGACATTCTGCTCTACCGTGCCACCCACGTGCCCGTGGGTGAGGACCAGAAGCAGCACCTGGAGCTGACCCGCGACATCGCGCAGAAGTTCAACAACGACTTCTCCGACCGCATCGCCGCCCTTGGCGTCGGCGTCGAGATGCAGGTCGGCGAGGAGACCGTGAACGGCTATTTCCCGCTGACCGAACCGGTCATCGGCGGGCCGGCGGCGCGCATCATGTCGTTGCGCGACGGTTCCAAGAAGATGTCGAAGTCGGACCCGTCGGATCTGTCGCGCATCAACCTGACCGACGACGCCGATGCCATCTCGAAGAAGATCCGCAAGGCCAAGACCGACCCGGAAGCGCTGCCGAGCGAGCTGGACGGTCTGGCTAGCCGGCCGGAGGCGGAAAACCTTGTCGGCATCTATGCGGGTCTCGCCGAGATGTCGAAGGCGGACGTGCTGAAAGAGTTCGCCGGCCAGCAGTTTTCGGTGTTCAAGCCGGCACTGGCCGACCTTGCGGTGGAAAAGCTGGCGCCGATCGCCAGCGAGATGCGCCGCATTTCCGACGACCGTGCCTATGTCGACGCGGTGCTCAAGGACGGCGGCGAGCGTGCCGGCGTGCTGGCCGAAGCGACGATGAAGACGGTGCGCGACATCATCGGGCTGCTGCAGGCCTAATTCCCACAGTCAGCGCACTGCACAATATTGGCCCAAGGCCGGCGGCTTGCCGCCGGTCCGCCGCAGTGGCAGATTGCGGCCGATAAAGCATCGAGTAGATAGACATGGTCTCCAAACGCCTCAGCCGCGAAGCCGGCCATCGACGCAAGTTCCTGGCGATCATCGACGACACGCCGGAGTGTGAGCGCGCCGTCGCCTATGCCTCGAAGCGGGCGCAGAGCACCAGCGGCACGCTGGTGCTGCTCTATGTCATCGAGCCGGATGATTTCCAGCACTGGCTGGGCGTCGAGAAGATCATGCGCGAGGAGGCGACCGCCACGGCGCGCGCAGCACTCGACACTTATGCCAACAAGGTGCGCCAGAAGCTTGGCATCGAGCCTGAGATGGTGGTGCGCGAAGGCAAGCCGACGGAAGAGATCCACAAGCTGATCGAAGAAGACCAGGACATCGCCATCCTGGTGCTGGCCGCCGGTGCGGGCAAGGAAGGCCCGGGGCCGCTGGTCGGCGCTGTGGCCGGCAAGGGTGCGGCCTTCCCGATCCCGGTGACCGTGGTGCCGCAGAATCTGTCGGACGAGGAGATCGACAGCCTCGCATGAGGCTGCTTCGAGTGCGTCCCGGGGCGCGCAAAAACATTCCGCCAGCCAGCCCTTCCGGCGATGCGTTTCGCTTGAATGTCCAGCCAATTGAGCCTATTTAGAATTATTCCAAACTAGCTGCCCGCAACGGGCACGGAGATGGCCATGTTCATCCAGACCGAATCGACGCCAAACCCGGCGACGCTGAAATTCCTGCCCGGCAAGGAAGTGCTTCTGGAAGGCACCGCCGATTTCCGCGATGCCGACAGCGCCGCAATTGCCTCGCCGCTGGCTGGCCGGCTGTTCGAGATTCCCGGCGTCACCGGTGTTTTCTTTGGCTATGACTTCATCACCGTGTCCAAGGACGGCCCCGACTGGCAGCATCTGAAGCCGGCTATCCTTGGTGCCATCATGGAGCATTTCATGTCCGGCGCGCCTGTCATGGCCAAGGCCGGCCCAGCCGCCGAGACCAGCCAGACCGGTGAGTTCTATGACAAGGCCGACGAGGAGTTGGTCATCACCATCAAGGAACTGCTCGACACGCGGGTGCGCCCGGCGGTCGCCCAGGATGGTGGCGACATCACCTTCCGCGGCTTCGAGAACGGCACGGTATTCCTGCACATGAAAGGCGCCTGCGCCGGCTGCCCGTCATCGACGGCGACGCTGAAGCACGGCATCCAGAACCTACTGCGCCACTTCGTGCCGGAAGTGCAGCAGGTCGAGCAGGTCTCCTGACCGCTCTCCTGCCGGCAGACACTTCCATCGCAAACAACAAAAAACCGGGCCGAATTGCCCGGTTTTCTGTTTGGGACGTCCGTTGTTGCCTAGACGGTCCGCGTACGAAAGCTACCTCTATCTGATCATGATTTTCACGAGAACCGGTACTGGTTTCTCGGCATCATGACCTAAAGAACAATGACCTTGGCGCCGACCGAGGCGCGGTCATAGAGGTCGATAATATCCTGATTCATCAGGCGAATGCAGCCTGACGACATTGCCTTGCCGATCGAATTCCATTCCGGGCTGCCGTGCAGGCGATAGCCCGAATCACCGCCCTTGTTGAACAGGTACATGGCGCGCGCACCAAGCGGGTTCTTCAGGCCCGGCTCCATGCCGCCGGCAAACTTTTCCAGTTCGGGCTGGCGCTGGATCATCTGCCTCGGCGGCGTCCAGGTCGGCCACTCGCGCTTCAGCGCGATATGGGCGGTGCCGTGCCACTCGAAACCCTCGCGGCCAACGCCGATGCCGTAGCGAATTGCCCTTCCATCACCCTCGATGAAGTAGAGGAACTTGTTCTGCGTATCGACGATGATGGTGCCCGGCTTTTCCGGGCTGTCGTAGTTCACTTCCTGCCGATGGTACTTCATCGGCACTTTCTCGATCGGGATGCGTGGCAACTGGTAACCGGCGTCGGTGACCGCGCCGTAGTCGTTGGAGAATATCTGCGAGCCGATGGTGCTGCAACCGGCGATAGCAGTGGAAAGCGCCAGTGCGGCGACAATTGCAAACGACTTCATGCGCATCAGGTGATCCGGTGCCCCGCCCCAACTTCGGCGGCACGAGTCGGCCGCTTTCTCACCATCATTCATGCTGGCATTTGCTTTGCTTGCCAAGCGCGCGATGCCTATATGCCGGAGTTGACGTGCTGGTAAGCGTATCACTATGGCATTTCGGCAACAGCCCTCACAGGATTGTGAAGGAAATTCAAGGGGCCAAGTCCACGGGCTCCTGAGAATCGAGGAGAATCGTCATGAACGTCGGTGACGCCGCCCACCGCTCCGGCCTGCCGGCCAAGACCATCCGCTACTATGAGGAGATCGGCCTGATCGCCCCGGCGCGCGCCGCCAACGGCTACCGCGACTATTCCGGAGACGACATCCACCGGCTGGCCTTTCTGCGTCGCGCCCGCAATCTCGGCTTTTCCATCGACGATTGTCGCCAGCTGATGGCGCTCTACCAGGACCGCAGCCGCGCCAGCCACGACGTGCGCGAGATCGCCGCCGCCCATGTCACGGCGATCGAGGAGAAGGTGCGCGAGCTGCAGTCGATGCGCTCGACCCTGCAGAAACTGATCCATGCCTGCCACGGCGACGAAAGGCCGGATTGTCCGATCCTTGATGACATGGCGGGCGCCGCCATGCTCGACGACAAGGCCGCTTCAGCGAGACCTTAGGAAGAAACTGCCGAAAGCCGGCCGTCGACCGTGTTTGTCATCAGCCACGACGTGCCCTGACACGAGATAGCGGAATAGCGGACCTGTTGAGGCCTGCGGCTTCGGTCAAACGGGGCAGCCTGAAACACACACGATGGCCGTAACCGTCGTGAGCTTTTCGCGCTTCACCAGCGTCGGTCGTTCATAAGTCTTCTTCATGAGATGTCCCCCAATGCCCCGGAGAAGTGGGGCATTTGGGCACACGGATTGTCAAGTCGACGCTAAAGAAGGCCTGCCACAGCCGGCACGCAGTTCAATCGGCACAATTCTCTTCGGCATCTGGGCGCGTCAATCTGCCGCTCTATGTCTTCCTTGTCGCAATGATCAAGGATGGAGATTGGCATGGATCGGCGATTGCTTCTAACTGGAATGCTTGGACTGGCCGGGGCTGCGACCGTGATCGCTATTGCGCGTCCTGCCATCGCGTTGGCCGGCATTCCGAATAAGGGACCCGGCATTCTCGATGAACTCGACAAACCGTCCGACGCCATCCTCGACCAGGATGGTCCTGATGTCCAAGACGGCATCGAGCCCGTGCGCTGGTATCGCAGGAGGCGCCGCCGCGGCTGGAGACGGGTTTGCCGTCGCTATTGGCGTCACGGTTACTGGCGCCGCAGATGTTTCCGCAGATCCTTCTGGATCCGCTTCTGACGAAAGCCGGCAGACGCGAAGCTCTCGGCATCCGCCGGGGCTCTCGTTGTCGATATTGGCTAGACTTCCAGCCAAGGAAAAAGGCCCGCCACCATCAGGCAGCGGGCAGATTCTGGAGTGCCAGGGGATCAACCCAGCAATTGGTCAACGAGCGAGCCACGGGTTGGTTGCAAGCGGCACGCAGGCCGACTGAGCGTTTTTAACCAAGTCGCAGGGCTGGAGGCGGTTCGGCGCGCCTTAATATTCGATCAAATAAAGTAGCGGAGCGCCCAATGGACATTTTCAAAACTGTCAGGTCTTTTCATGTAAAACTCAGACCTGACCCTTACTTTCCAGGTATAGATGGAAAGAAGCGGCCCGGCAGCCTTTCCTTTGGGTGGACTTGCTACCGGGCCTGACCGGAGCGGGGTGTAGTGGGGGAGCTCCGGCTGCCTCCCGAAATACCACTTTCTCTTTATATGCGCTCTAGCTAATTTAATGGGAACTACGCGCGACCCGGTAACCGGCTGCACCCATCACGGGAAAGTGAACGTGACGTCGCTGTGGAGTTCTGATCATTGGATGCCTCCCATTGAAGGAGGTCCCCCATGCCTGCTTATGCCATTCTTGCTTTGGCTATTATCGGTGAGGTTGTCGCAACGAGCGCTATGAAAGCCTCAGAGGGCTTCACCAGGCCTGGCCCGTCGATATTGGTGCTGCTCGGTTACGCAGCGGCATTTTTCTTTCTGTCCCAGGTCCTGGATCGGATACCGGTTGGCGTCGCCTATGCAGTATGGGCGGGCGGCGGCATTGTTCTGGTCGCGTTGGTCGCCTGGATTGTCTATGGGCAAAGACCCGACCTGGCAGGCTTCGTCGGCATGGGCCTGATCCTGGCCGGCGTATTGGTTCTAAACCTACTGTCCAAAGCGAGCGCCCATTAATTGGGCCGGGTTTGTCAGGTGCGCGCATTGCCGGGCGCGCCGCTAAGCCCGCTGTATGGTGAGCGCTGGTTTTGTTCGGAGGCGGAAGCTCGCGCCGCAGGCTGGCGCAAGGCAAGGCGATAGGCCATTACGTCACGGCAACCAATATATGATGACTGACTAAAGTGCGGAACGTCCAACAAACATTTGTGGAACCTTTACAGGCCTCTCAGACCTTTGCGTGCGGAAGACAAGACTTTAGTCCTGCTGTCTTATATTTTGGAGCGGACGTTACGGCGCTACACAAGGCTGGCCTCCACGGGGTCAAGGCCGTTTATATCTACGCCTGGATAGGGACTTCAGTCTTAATTGAGTAATCTCTAATGTATCTATAGCATTGGGCAATGCGGGGGACGATCCCAATCGCCAAAAGCCTAATCCCGCGATGGCCGGTGCCCACTCAACTCCTAGTAAACCCCAGCACCGGCCATCCTTTTGGGCATATTTGAGATTGGTTGACATAACGGAACGTCCAGTGGACATTCGCGCAAACGTCAGACCTTGGTTGGTGAGGCGCAGGGCTTTGGTCCCTGCTGTCTTATAATTAAGAACGGAAGTTGATCGGCGCGACACATCAAGTCGATTTGCGCTGACGATCCCTTTGTTTTTCGAGGAACAGCTTGGCGTGTTCCGCCCAATCAGCCGCCGTGACTTTGTGCTCCTGAACGGACTTTCCGAAAGCCTTGCGCAGAGCGTCAAGGTCAAAGGCCCACATTTGTTCGCCTTCGGTGCTGTTCGATTTTGCGTCGCCCGTCCCCATGGAAACGATGGTATGCACCGCAAGTTCAATCTTTCAAGGATCAATGCCTGACTTCTTTTGGGTATATCCGGGTATGTCAAATATATAATCGCCACATAAAAACAGGTTCAAACCGTGAACAAAATCTGGCATGGTGCCTGCCATGCCGATCATCTCCCCCATCCCGATCAACCCTCTCATCGACGGTCGCCAGTCCGAACGCGCCATGCTGGTCCGGCGCGGCGTGCAGCGGCTGCTGATGGACATGGGCGCGCATGTGCTGCCCGAGCTGTCGCTGGCCACCGGCCGTCGTGCCGACCTCGTCGCGTTGACCCGGCAGGGCGATATCTGGATCATCGAGATCAAATCCTCGATCGAGGATTTCCGGGTCGACCGCAAATGGCCGGACTACCGGCTGCACTCCGACCGCTTCTTCTTCGCCACCCATCCCGGCGTGCCCTCCGAGATCTTTCCCCAGGAGTGCGGCTTCATCCTCTCCGACGGCTACGGCGCCGAAATCCTGCGCGATGCGCCCGAACACCGCATGGCGGCGGCAACGCGCAAGGCGCTGATGCTGCGGATCGCGCGGGCCGGTGCCTCTCGGCTGCTGGCGGCGGAACTTGCCGGCGTGTCGGTGCCAGCGCTGGAGGGTGAGAGCGAGTAGGTTTTCGCCTTACTCCGAGTGGGTTTTCGCCCTACTCTTCGCCCTCTTCCACCTCACCAACCGGCGGCGCCATCAGAAGCACGGCAGCACCCAGGATGGCGGCGATGAAGGAACCGGCGAGGATGCCGACCTTGACCGCGTCCTGCAGCGCCACATCACTGGCGAAGGCGAGCAGGCCGATGAACAGGCTCATGGTAAAGCCGATGCCGCACAGCAGCGAGATGCCGATCATATGCGACCAACCGGCATTGGCAGGCAGGTCGGCAACGCCGAACCGGATGGCAAGTGCCGAGGAGCCGAACACGCCAACCAGCTTGCCCACCACCAGGCCGGCGGCGACACCCAGCGTCAACGGCTCGATCAGTGCGCCAAAGCTCAGGCCGGCGAGCGACACGCCGGCATTGGCAAAGCCGAAGATCGGAATGACGACAAAGGGCACTATCTTGTGCAAACCGTGCTCGAGCCGATGCAACGGCGAATGGTCGAGGTCGTGGCCAATTCCGGCGGAGCGTTCGAGCGGGATGGTCAGCGCCAGCGCTACGCCGGCAAGCGTGGCATGGACGCCGGATTTCAGCACCAGCACCCACAGGATGACGCCGAGCAAGAGATAGGGAAGCAGCGTCATCACCCGCATGCGATTGAGCACGACGAGCACGGCAATGACGGCGAAGGCGGCACCCAGATAAGCGAGCGAAAGGCCGCTGGTGTAGAAGATAGCGATGATGATGACGGCGCCGAGGTCGTCGATGATGGCAAGCGCGGTAAGGAAGACCTTCAGCGAAGCCGGCACGCGGCTGCCGAGCAGCGACAGCACGCCGAGCGCGAAAGCGATGTCGGTAGCGGTTGGGATCGCCCAGCCGGACAGTGCTGCCGTATTGTTGCGGTTGATGGCGACATAGACGAGTGCCGGCACCAGCATGCCGCCGGCGGCGGCGATGCCGGGCAGTACGCGTCGCGGCCAGGTCGAGAGCTGGCCGTCCAGAACCTCGCGCTTAATCTCCAGCCCGACGAGCAGGAAAAACACGGCCATCAACCCGTCATTAACCCAGTGCGAGACGCTGAGCGGGCCGAGATAGGCATGGAGCACGGAAAAGTAGGTTTCGGCGAGCGGCGAATTGGCAACAATCAGCGCCAGGGCGGCGGCCACCATCAGAATGATGCCGCCTGCCGCTTCGCCATCGAGGAATTCGCGGAAGACGGAAACCGGCCGCTGTTTCAAGTCTTGCATGTCGCCTCCGTCATGCCGCCTGTCGGCCGGCGTCATTCCGCAAGATGCGCAAACCGCGCCTCAGCGCGGCGCGCGCTTGGCCAATATCCGCTGCAAGGTGCGGCGATGCATGTTGAGCCGGCGCGCCGTCTCGGAGACATTGCGCTCGCACATTTCATAGACACGCTGGATATGCTCCCAGCGGACGCGGTCGGCCGACATCGGGTTTTCCGGCGGTGCCGCGCGCTCGCCGGCGGTGCGGGTGAGTGCGGCGAAGATATCGTCGGCGTCGGCGGGCTTGGAGAGATAGTCGACGGCACCGAGCTTCACCGCCGTCACCGCAGTGGCGATGTTGCCGTAGCCGGTCAGGATGATGGCGCGGGAATCGTCGCGCTTTTCGCGGATGGCCGCGACCACGTCGAGGCCGTTGCCGTCGCCGAGCCGCATGTCCACTACGGCATAGGCAGGCGGATTGGCGCGCGCCTTGGCAACCGCCTCCTCGACGCTCTCGGCCGTCTCGACCACGAAACCCCTGGTTTCCATGGCGCGGGCCAGACGCGTGAGGAACGGCTTGTCGTCATCGACGATGAGCAAAGAGGTGTCCTCGCCTTCAACCATTGCGCCAATATTTTCGTCGCCTGTCATAGTCTCAAAATTCCTGCTGCCTTAATTTTACGCAGATATAGTTCCTGAGCCTCATTGTCCAATTTTTAGAGCTCCTTCAAGGCTCTCAGGCGGTGTCGAACATGCTGGCCGAAGTGATTTCCGGATTGAGGAACACACCACGCGGCCACGATATCTGTACCACGGCGCCCTCGCCCAGGCCGCTCGAATTGCGAAAATCGAGCGTCGCGCCCGAGCGTTCGAGCAGGGTCTTGGCGATGAACAGGCCTAGCCCCAGGCCGCCGCCGGCTTCATTGCCCTGGCGCGTCGACATATAGGGCTCGCCGATGCGGTCGATGATCTCGGCCGGAAAGCCGGGTCCGTCGTCGATGATCGAGAAGGTGACAGCGGCGTCATCCCAGCTCCAGCGCACGGTGACGCTCTTGCGTGCGAAATCGACGGCATTCTCGACCAGATTGCCGAGGCCGTAGATAACGCCCGGATTGCGGCGCCCGACCGGCTCGGGCCCGATGCGTTCGCCGGGCCGAAGCTTGATCGAGATGCCGAAGTCGCGGTGCGGTGCGGTGACCTCCTCGACCAGCGAGGTCAATGGCAGCCGCGAAAGATGCGCCTCGCCCTCGGAGGACAGGCTGGTCAGCCGCTTGAGGATCTCGCGGCAGCGCTCGCTCTGCGAGCGCAACAGCGTCACGTCTTCCCCGTATTTCGGATCCTTGCCGAGTGCCTTTTCCATCTCCTTGGCGACAAGCGCGATGGTGGCAAGCGGGGTGCCAAGCTCGTGCGCGGCCGCGGCAGCCAGCCCGTCGAGCGCCGAGAGGTGCTGCTCGCGCTGCAGCACCAGTTCGGTGGCGGCAAGCGCATTGGCCAGAAGCCGGGCTTCGGCGGCCACCCGGAAGGCGTATATGGCGGTGAAGGCGATCGAGGACAGCACCGCCATCCATATGCCGGCGACATAGATGAAGGGCATCGCCAGCGGTGCGTCCTCATGCCAGGGCAGCGGCAGATGGACAAAGACCAGAAAGGTCGCCGCCGACATAACCAGCCCGCCGAGGATGGCGGTCAGGCGCAGGGGCAGCGATGTCGCCGAAATGACGACAGGCACGGTCATCAGCAGCGAGAACGGGTTGGTGAGGCCGCCGGTCATGTAGAGCAGGCCGGCAAGCTGCAGGCTGTCGAAGATGAGGATGCCGAAGGCCGCCAGCGGGGTGAGCCGGTGCGCCGCCGGAAACCGGAAGGCGAGAAACAGGTTCATCCAGGCCGAACAGGCAATCAGCGCAAAGCAGAGGCTGACCGGCAGCGGAAACTTCAGGCCATAGGCGACAACGAGCACCGTCAGGCTCTGACCGACAATGGCAAGCCAACGCAACCGGATTAGCGTGTTGAGGCGCAGTCTCTGGCTCTGCTGGAAATCGGGCGAACGCAAAACGTTGATCATGGCCATGGATTACAGCCGTGAAGCGCTGAAGGCTAGGTACCTCTGGGTTTTGCGCGGGCGGTGGCAGTGGCGAGCAGCGGGTTTTCCGGCCAGACATGCTTGGGATAGCGGCCACGCATGTCGGCGCGCACATCGGCCCAGGAGCCGCGCCAGAAGCCGGGCAGGTCGCGCGTCGTCTGGATGGGCCGGTGCGCCGGCGACAGGAGTTCGAGTGTCAGCGGCACGCTGCCATTGGCGATCGAAGGATGCCGGTCGAGGCCGAACAGCTCCTGCACGCGAACTGCCAGTACCGGCCATTCGCCGTCATAGCGGATCGGCACATGGCTGCCCGACGGGGCATCGAAATGGGTTGGCGCCAGCGTATCGATCCTGCGCTGCAGATCATGCGGCACGAGTGTGGCCAGTCCGGCCGAGACAACGCCCGCATCGATGGCGGCAAACGATGCCGCGCCGGACAGGAACGGCAACAGCCAGTCGTCGAGGCGTTCGATGAGCGCGGCATCCGCCATATCGGGCCAGGGCGCGCCAAGGCCGCGATGCAGCCAGCCAAGCCGCTGGCGCAGCGTTTGCGCCTCCTTGCTCCAGGTCAGCAGCGAGAGCCCATGCTCGCGGACCGCATCTGTTATGGCGCGATCGGCGTCAGCACCGGTTGGCGGCGGCAGCATGCGCTCGGCAAGCGTGATGGCGCCAAGGCGCACGGTTTCGCGCACGCGCACAGCGCGCTTGTCGCGGTCGAAGCTCGTTTCACGGCGGACCTCGATCCTCTCCGCGAGCGCGGCGCGGACATCGTCCTCACTAATGGCCGCTGCCGCTGTGATGCGCGCATTCTGCGCCTTGCCGTGCAGGTCGGCGACGACCAGAAACGGCTCGCCCGCCAGCGGGTCGGTGGCGTCGAGCATGGCGCCGGAGCCATTGGCCAGCACGAAACGGCCGCGCTCGCCGCGCGCCTTGGCCACCCGATCCGGCCAGGCGTGGACGAGCAGGGGACCGGCGGCGGCGGCTTCGCTGCCCTTCGCCCCGCCGGCCTGCCTCGCCAGCCGTTCGGCGAGCTGCTTCGCGGCGGTAGCGCGCGGCGATCTTTCCCCGCGAAAGCGCATCAGCCGTCGCTCCAGATCGGCGCCGTCGCCACCAAGGCCGCGCTCGGTGAGCAGCACGGCAAGCATCGCCGCCTCGAAGGCATGGCCGCTTTTCGCTGCCTCGGCGACCATATGCGCCAACCGCACCGGCAGAGCGAGCTTGCGCATCGAAGCACCCGCATCCGTCAGGCGCCCTGCCTCGTCGATGGCATCCAGCGCGCGCAGCAGCGCCCTTGCCTCATTGAGCGCCGGAGCGGGTGGCGGATCGAGAAAGGCGAGCCCTGCCGGATCGGCAACGCCGAAGGCGGCGCAATCGAGCAGCAGGCCGGACAGGTCGGCCTCCAAGATTTCGGGTGGCGTGAAGGCGGGAAGTGCAGCCGTCTGCTCGGCCCGCCACAACCGGATGGCGACGCCAGCTTGCGTGCGCCCGGCACGGCCGGCGCGCTGGTCGGCGGACGCCTTGCTGACGCGCACCGTTTCCAGCCGGGTCAAGCCGCTGGCCGGCTCGTAGCGCGGCAGCCGCGACAGGCCGGAATCGATGACGACGCGCACGCCGTCGATGGTGATGGACGTTTCGGCGATCGAGGTCGCCAGCACCACCTTGCGGCGGCCTGTCGGCGGCGGCTTGATCGCCGCGTCTTGCGCCTTGCCGTCGAGCATGCCGTAGAGCGGCACGATGTCGGTTTCAGTGCCGACCTTGCCGGCCAGCCGCTCGGCGGTGCGCTCGATCTCGCGCTGGCCGGGCAGGAAGGCCAGCACGCTGCCGCTCTCATCGGCAAGGGCTGCGCGGATCGCCTTGGCCATGGCGTCCTCGATGGTGGTGCCAGCGGGGCGCTCATCATAGCGGATATCGACAGGAAAGGCGCGGCCTTCACTCTCGATCACCTGCGCGCCCGACAGCAGCCTCGCGACACGCGCGCCATCGAGCGTCGCCGACATCACCAGCACGCGCAGATCCGGCCGCAGCGCGCCTTGCACGTCGAGCGCCAGAGCGAGACCGAAATCACCATCGAGCGAACGCTCGTGGAATTCGTCGAAAATGACAGCCGAGATTCCAGACAGTTCGGGATCGTCGAGGATCATCCGCGCCAGCACACCTTCGGTGACGACCAATATCCTGGTCTTTGCCGAGGTGCGGTTTTCCATGCGCATGGCATAGCCGACGGTGGCGCCGGGTTCCTCATCAAGCAACTCGGCCATACGACGGGCGGCGGCGCGGGCGGCGAGCCGGCGCGGTTCGAGCAGAACGATCTTGCCGGCACCCAGCCAGGACGCATCGAGCAGCGCCAGCGGCACCAGCGTTGTCTTGCCGGCGCCGGGCGGCGCCACCAGCACGGCGCTGTTGCCATGGCCGAGCGCTTCGCTCAGCGCCGGCAGCACGGCGGATACTGGAAGCTCCGGCAGGGGTTTTGTGATCATCGGTCCAGGAATGCGTTCGTCCAATCGTGGCAAGCGCGCTTACGTCCGCATATCAGCGGTCGCGTCCGTGGTGCAACTCATGGAACGGAGCCGGTTCAAAGCCGGGTGCGCGAAAACGGGTTCCAGCGCACCGTGCCCAGCCGCGCTTCCTCGCGCACCATGGTCAGCAGGCCGGCTCCACCGACGACCGCCAGGCCGACCAGCGACAGCCAGTCGGGGTATTCCTGGAAGAACAGCGCGCCGAGGATCACCGCCCAGACGATTTGCGAATAATGCGTCGGCGCGACCCGGTTGGCGGGTGCGTATTTCATGGCCAGCAGCTGCAACAGCTGGCCGCAGGCAGTGAAGGCACCCGCCATCACCAGCCACAGCAACTGTTTCCCGCTGGGAACGGTGAATGCGGTGGCCGCGGCGCCGATGCCGTTGAACAGCAGACCATAGCCGATCAGCACGCCCAGCATGGTGGTGCGCTTTTCCTGCTGGGCCAGCGAGCGCATCAGGATGACGCTGGTGGCGGCGAGGAATGCAACTCCGAAAGCGGCAAGGTGGCCGAGATTGAGTTCGCGAAAGCCCGGCCGCACCACCAGCATGACGCCGGCAAAACCGGCAACCACCGCCAGCCAGCGCCAGGGGCCGACCTTCTCCTTGAGGATCAGCGTGGAGAGGATGGTGACGCAGAGCGGCGCCAGGAAGATCAGCGCGTAGGACTCGGCCAGTGGAATGGTGGTGAAGGCGTAGACGCTGAGCACGCCGGACGCGATGCCGGCCTAGGCACGCGCCTGCACAGCCCAAGGCCTCTTGGTGCGCCAGAAATCACGCCAGCGCTCGTCCGCCGGGCGCGTGAAGAAGAGAAAACAGCCGGCAAACAGCGTCGTGAAGAAGCCGATCTCGAAGACCGTGAATTGTCCACCCAGGCTTTTGACAACGGCATCGCTGCCCGAATAGCTTGCGTAGGCGATCAGGGCGAGCAGAATTCCGTTCGTCACGTTGTTCCATTTCCGGGGAGAGAGTGGTTTGAAAATCCTGGCGCTCGGTGCGCATCCGGACGACATCGAGATCTTCATGTTCGGTACGATGGCCGCCTATGCCGCGCAAGGCGCAGAACTCACTTTTGCCATAGCCACGGATGGTGCCAAGGGCGGCAAGAGTGATCCCGTTGTTCTCGCTCGCGTCCGTCGCGAGGAAGCAACGGCCGCGGCCGCGCTGCTCGGGGCGGCGCTGCGCTTCCTCGACTTTCCCGACGGCGAGCTGGTGGCCGATGCAGCGCTGATCGGGGCGCTGAAAGCACTGATTCGCGAGACCGGACCAGATCTGGCGATCACGCATGCGCCCAACGACTATCATGCCGACCACCGCGCGCTGTCGGATGGCGTGCGCATCGCGGCCTCGTTCGGGGTTCCAGTGCTGCATGCCGACACGATGGGCGGCACCGGTTTTTCGCCGACGCACTATGTCGACATTTCCGCCCATGCCGAGATCAAGGCCAGGGCGATCCGCATGCATCAGTCGCAGGATCCCGACCGCTTCGTCGATGGCGCGCGAATGCAGAACCTTTTTCGCGCCGGCCAGTGCAACGGCGCGCAGGGCTCGTTGGCCGAAGCCTTCCGCTTCGAACCGACGTTCCCCTTCGCCGACATCCGCGAACTGCTGCCGCCGGCGCCGCCGATCCGGAAGGTCATGGTGAGCACCAAACGGGTCGACTGAGAGTCGGGAAGGCCCTCAGATCTGGTCGGGGTCGGCCCGCGCAGCTTCGACAATCCGCGCGGGCCCGGCCAGCGATCCGCACTTTTCCCAACGTTTTCAGACACCGGCATAGGCATGCTGCGGCGCAGCAACGAATTCGCTTGCCTTGTTTAGTAAAAATTGCATCACTAAACAAATTACTAAACATCTGCGGTGCTGTTGCGCCGCCATGTTTAGGCCCCTGAGGAGAGGGGTTGAAGGCTCTTGAAACCGTCATCCGGGCGCGTTTCGCAAATGGGAGGAAGGCATGAAATCGAGCTTGAAACTGGCGTTGGGACTGACCTCGGCGATTACAGCGTCGACAGCCGTCTCGAACGTCGCGCACGCTGAAGACCTGACGCTGTGCTGGGCCGCCTGGGACCCGGCAAACGCGCTTGTCGAACTGTCCAAGGATTTTACCAAGGAAACCGGCATCGGCATGAAATTCGAGTTCGTGCCGTGGACCAACTATGCCGACCGTTTCCTCAACGAGTTGAATTCGCACGGCAAGCTGTGCGACCTGATCATCGGCGACAGCCAGTGGATCGGCGGCGCCGCCGAGAACGGCCACTATGTCAAGCTGAACGACTTCTTCGACAAGGAGAAGATCAGCATGGACGACTTCGTGCCCGCAACCGTCGTCGGCTATTCGGAATGGCCGAAGAACACGCCGAACTACTGGGCGCTGCCGGCCATGGGCGACGTCGTCGGCTGGACCTATCGCAAGGACTGGTTCTCCAAGCCGGAGCTGCAGAAGGAATTCAAGGAGAAGTACGGCTGGGATCTCGGCCCGCCGACCACCTTCGACCAGCTGAAGCAGATCGCCGAGTTCTTCCAGAAGCGCGAGATCGACGGCAAGACCGTCTACGGCGCCTCGATCTACACCGAGCGTGGCTCTGAAGGCATCACCATGGGCGCCATGGACGTGCTCTACAGCTACGGCTTCCAGTACGAGAACCCCAAGAAGCCCTATGAAATGGAAGGCTTCGTCAATTCCGACAAATCGGTGAAGGGGCTGGAGTTCTACAAGGCGCTCTATGATTGCTGCACGCCTCCGGGCGCCTCGAACAGCTACATGGGCGAAGGCGTCGATGCCTTCAAATCCGGCCAGGTAGCGATGCACATGAACTTCGCTTTCACGTGGCCGGGCCTGCAGAAGGACGAGAATGTCGGCGGCGACAAGATCGGCTACTTCGTCAACCCGAAGGGACCTGACGGCGAGCAGTTCGCCCAGCTCGGCGGCCAGGGTATCTCGGTGGTGTCCTATTCCGACAAGCAGGAATCGGCGCTGAAATACATCAAGTGGTTCGCCAACAAGGATGTGCAGGCCAAGTGGTGGTCGCTCGGCGGCTATTCCTGCCTCAACGCGGTGGTCAAGGATCCTAAGTTCCCGGCCAGCCAGCCCTACGCGCAGACCTTCCTCGACTCGATGGCCATCGTGAAGGACTTCTGGGCCGAGCCGAGCTACGCCCCGCTGCTGCAGGCCTCGCAGAAGCGTTTCCACGACTATGTCGTCGCCGGCCAGGGCTCGGCCAAGGATGCGCTGGACGGCCTGGTCAAGGACTGGACGCAGGTCTTCCAGGACGATGGCAAGATGTAACCCGGCTCCTCCCGAGCTAGGCCCAAGCGTCCCGTGCCGCTCTTGGCACGGGACGCAGTTCAGATAAATTCCATGACAGAGACGACCAAGTGACCGAAGCAGGACTCACCATGCTCAATCGGACCGCGGAGAACGTTGCCCGGGCGACCCCGGAACCGTTGGCCCGCAAAGTCCGGGGCATCAGCGACAAGGGCCTCGCCTGGCTGTTCATCTCGCCGACGATCCTGTTGCTGCTGGCCATCAACATCTTCCCGCTGTTCTGGGCGATCTATCTGTCGTTCACCAACTACCGCGCCAACCGCCCAAACGAGGTGGTGAAGAATCTCGGTTTCGCCAACTACCAGCGCATCCTCGGCGACAAGGATATCTGGATCGCCATGCAGACGACGGCGCATTTCGTGTTCTGGACCATCCTGTTGCAGACGCTGATCGGCTTCACGCTGGCCTGGCTGATCGACAGGAAGTTCCGTGGCCATGCCTTCTGGACGACGCTGATCCTGGTGCCGATGATGCTGTCGCCGGCGGTGGTCGGCAATTTCTGGCGCTTCCTCTACGAGCCACAGATCGGCCTGTTCGCCTACGCAATTTCCTTCGTCACGAGGATCCCGCCGACCGATATCCAGATGCTCTCCAACGTCTCGCTGGCGCCGTGGTCGATCATCATCGTCGACACCTGGATGTGGACGCCCTACGTGATGCTGATCTGCCTCGCGGGCTTACGCTCCATCCCCGAATACATCTATGAGGCGGCCGAGGTCGACCGCGCCTCCAACTGGCGGCAATTCTGGTCGATCACGCTGCCGATGGCGCTGCCCTTCATCATGCTGGCGGTGCTGTTTCGCGGCATCGAGAACTTCAAGATGTTCGACATGGTCAATCTGTTGACCGGCGGCGGGCCAGGTTCGACCACCGAGGTCGCCTCGATCACCCTGAAGCGGCAGGCCTTCGAGAGCTGGCGTACCGGCTACTCCTCGGCCTTCGCCATCATCCTGTTCGTTGCGGTGTTCGGGCTGGCCAACATCTACGTCAAGGCGCTCAACAAGGTGAAGCAGAGATGAGCCTGACCACAGCCCATTCGGTCGTCGCACCCTCGGCCAACTCGAAGCGCATCGCCGGCACGATCATCGTGCTCTACGCGCTGATCTCGATCGTGCCGCTGCTGTGGATCTTCGCCACCAGCTTCAAGACGCCGCCGGACTCGATCGCCTATCCGCCCAAGATCCTGTTCCAGCCGAGCCTCGAAGGCTACTGCAATCTGTTCACGACGCGGACGCGGCAGACGCCGGAATACATCAACTCGCTGGGTCCCGCGACGGGCTTCTGCGACGAGACCACGCGCAAGCGCAACATGGTGATCGCCGGCCCGTCCAACTTCCTGCCGCGCTTCGTCAATTCGCTGATCATCGCCTTCGGCTCGACCTTCTGCGCAGTGTTCCTCGGCACGCTGTCGGCCTATGGCTTCTCGCGCTTCAAGGTGCCGCTGGCGGACGACCTTCTGTTCTTCATCCTGTCGACGCGCTTCATGCCGCCGATCGCCGTCGCCATCCCGATCTACCTGATGTACCGCGAGCTTGGCCTGTCGGACACGGCGCTCGGCATGATCCTGCTCTACACGGCGGTCAACGTGTCGCTGGCCGTATGGCTGCTGAAAGGCTTCATCGACGAGATCCCGCGCGAATATGAGGAAGCGGCGATGATCGACGGCTATACGCGGCTGCAGGCCTTCTGGCGTACCGTTTTGCCGCAGGCGACCACCGGCATTGCCGCGACCGCCATCTTCTGCCTGATCTTCGCCTGGAACGAGTATGCGTTCGCAGCACTCCTCACCTCCGGCACGGCGCAGACCGCCCCCCCGTTCATCCCGACCATCATCGGCGAAGGCGGCCAGGACTGGCCGGCGGTAGCGGCCGGCACGACGATCTTCCTGGTGCCGATCCTGGTTTTCACCATCCTGCTTCGCAAGCAATTGCTGCGCGGTATCACCTTCGGCGCGGTGCGCAAATGAGCATGACCAACCCTCAGAAACGCAAATCGCGCTGGCCGGTCTGGGCCAGGCGCGGGCTGATGGAAAACATCGCCACGGCATTGATCGCCATCGGCTTCCTGATGCTGTTCCAGCCCTTCGCGCTGTCGCTCTACACATACTCCTTCATCACCATGCTCGCCGGCACCGTGATGTTCATCATCGTCTCGAAATTCCCGGAATAATCATGGCCGAAATTCGCGTCCAGCACCTGAGAAAGGCCTTCGGCGATTTCGTCGCCGTGCAGGATTCCAACTTCGTCGTCGAGGATGGCGAGTTCTTCGTCATGCTCGGCCCGTCGGGCTGCGGCAAGACGACGACCTTGCGCATGATCGCGGGGCTTGAGCTGCCGACCGGCGGCCAGATCCTGCTCGGCGGCGACGACGTCACCATGCTGCGGGCCCGCGAGCGCGACATCGCCTTCGTCTTCCAGCTCTTCGCGCTCTATCCGCACATGAATGTGCGCAAGAACATCGGCTTCCCGCTCTTGGCGCAAGGCATGCCATCGGCCGAAATCCGCACGCGGGTCGAGGAGACGGCGAAGCTGCTGCGCATCGACCATCTGCTTAACAAATCCGTCTCCGGCCTTGCCGGCGGCGACCGCCAGCGGGTGGCGCTCGGCCGCGCCATCGTGCGGCGGCCAAAATGCTTCCTGATGGATGAGCCGCTAGGCACGCTCGACACCGAATTCCGCGATCTGATGGTCCACGAGCTGCGCGAGCTGCACAACCGCATCCACGCCACGACAGTCTATGTCACGCACGACCAGATGGAAGCGATGTCGATGGCCGACAAGATCGCGGTGATGAACCATGGCGTCATCGAACAGTTCGGAAGCCCACGCGAAATCTACGACCGCCCGGCGACCATGTTCGTCGCCGACTTCATCGGCTCGCCGCCGATGAACTTTTTGGGCTTTGGCGGCGGGGTCGCCAAGGGCGCGAAGGAGATCGTCGTGCAGGGCGCCAAGGTGGCGGTGCCGGAGGTGCGTGAGGATATCGCACCTAGCGAGATGGCACTTGGTATCAGGCCCGAACACATACGCTTCGACGATGCCTCCAAGCTGCGCGGCGCCATCTACGGCACCGAATATCTCGGCACGACGCAGATCGTCGCGGTCGAAACGGCGGACGGCATCATCAAGGCACGCGTGCCGGCCGAAATCCGGCTCTCCACCGGCGACCATGTCGGCCTGACGCTGAGTAGCGCACGGCTGTCCCTGTTCGAGAAGGGATCCGGCCGCGCGGTGAGAACCGCGATCCACGATGTGGCCTCGGAACGGAGGGCCCAGCATGGCTGATGTGCGCATCAAGAACGTGACCAAGAGTTTTGGCGACCATGTCGCCGTCAACGGTCTCGACCTGCATATATCAGATGGTGAATTCGTCGTGCTGCTCGGGCCGACCGGGGCCGGCAAGACGACGACGCTGCGGCTCATTGCCGGTTTGGAACGGCCGGATGCCGGCATGATCGAGATCGGCGGCCACAATGCCACGACACTGTCGCCGGCCGAACGCGACACCGCCTTCGTCTTCCAGCAGTACTCGCTCTATCCGCATTTGTCGGTGTTCGACAATCTCGCCTTTCCGCTGCGCTCGCCGGCCCGGAAGATGCCGGAAGACCAGATTCGCCGCCGGGTCGAGGAGGTGGCGAAGATGGTGCGCATCCATCACAAGCTCGCCAACCGCTCGACCAAGCTTTCGGGCGGCGAAATGCAGCGCGTCGCCATCGGCCGCGCGCTGGTGCGCAAGCCTTCGATCTATCTGATGGACGAGCCGCTGTCGTCGCTCGATGCCAAATTGCGGGCGGATCTGCGGCTTGAGCTGAAGCGCATCCAGACTGAGCTCGGCGCCACCATGCTCTACGTCACCCACGACCAGATCGAGGCGATGACGATGGCAGATCGCATCGGCATCCTCGCGGAGGGCGTGCTGGTGCAGATCGGCTCGCCGCGCACCATCTATTCCGAGCCGGCAAACCTGCATGTCGCGGCAAGGCTCGGCCAGCCGGCGATCAATCTTCTACCCACCGGGCTGCTGCCTGACGGCGGCGCACCGAACGGAACCAAGACGATCGGCGCGCGCACCGAGCATCTGACGATCGAGAAGGCCGCTAACGGCCATGCCGACGGCGTCGTCGACTGGGTCGAGCATCTCGGCGACCAGAACCACCTGCATGTGACGGTGGGTTCAAAGAAACTCGTGACGCTGACCGATCCGGACACGGATCTGGCGCAGGGCGACAGGGTGGCGATCCGCTACCGGTCGCCGCTGTATTTCGGCGCCGACGGACACCGACTGACGTGAATGGGGCTGATGTGAACGGTTTCCGGTGTTTCCCTCGCTGGGGTTCAGCACCGGCTTCTGATTGACGATTGCGAGTACGGGACGAATTCGATGAAGCACTTTTTCAATCGCAGGGAAACGATCGTCACCGAGGCGCTGGATGGCCTGTTGCGGACCATTGGCTCGAGCGATCTCGCGCGTCTGGACGGCTATCCCGAGATCAAGGTCATTTTGCGCGCCGACTGGGACAAGACGAAAGTCAGCGTCGTCTCGGGCGGTGGCGCCGGACACGAACCGTCGCATGCCGGCTTCGTCGGCAAGGGCATGCTGACGGCGGCGGTTTCGGGCGAGATCTTTGCCTCGCCGAGCGTCGAAGCCGTGCTGGCGGCCATCCGCGCGGTCACCGGGCCGGCCGGCTGCCTCCTCATCGTGAAGAATTACACCGGCGACCGTCTCAATTTCGGCCTGGCCGCCGAGAAGGCGCGCGCCGAAGGGTTTCGTGTCGAGATGGTGATCGTCGCCGACGACATCGCACTCCCCGATATTGCCCAGCCGCGCGGTGTTGCCGGCACCTTGTTCGTGCACAAGATATCAGGCCACCTGTCGGAGACCGGCCATGATCTGGCAGCCGTTGCCGCAGCCGCTCGCGCGGCGGCGAAGGATATCGTTTCGCTCGGCATGTCGTTGTCTTCCTGCTCGATCCCCGGCCAGCCGCACGAAGACAGGTTTGGCGAGAACGATGGCGAGCTCGGCCTCGGCATTCATGGCGAGCCGGGCGTCGAGCGGATTGCGGTGCAAAGCGCCGACAGGCTGGTCGTGATTATGGCGGAACGCCTCTTGGCACGGCTCGACCTTTCAGCCGACCATGCCCTGCTGATCAACAATCTCGGTTCGGTGCCGCCGCTCGAAATGTCTGTTATCGCCAACGCGGTGCTTGCCTCGCCGCTGGCCAAAACCATCAAGCTGGCGATCGGCCCGGGTCCACTAATGACGGCGCTTAACATGAACGGCTTCTCGCTGTCGCTGATCCGGCTCGACGCCGCCCGCGAGACAGCCCTGTTGGCGCCGGTTGGCCCGCATGCCTGGATGCCGGCAAAGCCCGTTGTGCCGCCTTCCGTCGTGCCGATGGCGAAAGCGGCCGGACAAAGCGCGGCACGCAAGCCCAGTCAGGATGCCCGCAGCAGGCGTCTTGTCGTCACCGTATGCGAAAGGCTGATCGCGCTCGAAGCCACTTTGAACGGGCTCGACGCCAAGGCGGGCGACGGCGACACCGGCTCGACGGTGGCGACCGGCGCGCGCAGTATTCTCGAGCGGCTTGATACGCTGCCGCTTGCCGAACCTGCAGCGACCCTTGGCGCGATAGGCGACATTCTGAGCGCGTCGATGGGCGGCTCCAGCGGCGTGCTGCTTTCGATCTTTTTCACCGCGGCGGCGCATGCCCTGGACGGCGGAGCGAACCTGGCCAAGGCGCTGCTTGCCGGCCTTGAGCGGATGACATTTTATGGCGGCGCGAGCATCGGCGATCGCACCATGGTCGATGCCCTGGAACCGGCCCTGAAAGCGCTCGACGCCAGCGGCCTGGAGGAAGCGGCGGCGGCGGCTCACCATGGTGCCGAGGCCACCGCTGCCATGGAGAAGGCGAAAGCCGGACGGTCCGCCTATGTCGGCAGCAAATTGCAGGGTGTGGTCGACCCCGGCGCCTATGCGGTGGCCGAGGTCTTCGCGGCCGCCGCCGCGCTGCATGAAGCGGCCTGACGCATGCTCCAGTTGTCGAATGAGCGTTCTTTCGATACTGCCGGCGGGGTGGAAACCGGGAATTTGGCTAATATGGCGGCGTTGAACCTTGCCGGGCTGATTACAGCTGCCGCGGATGTGGTTGCCACTCATGCCGAAGAGTTGACGGCGCTCGACCAAGCGATCGGCGATGGCGATCACGGGCTGAACATGAAGCGCGGCTTTGAGGCTGTGCGCGCCGAAGCCGAGGCGTTTTCGGCCAAGCCGCTGCCCGAAGCCCTGAAGGCGATCGGCACCAAGCTGGTGATGACGGTCGGTGGCGCCTCCGGCCCGCTGTTCGGCACCCTGTTCCTGGCGCTCGGCAAGGAGATTTCGGCGGAGCCCGATCGCGCCAATCTGACGGCTGCTTTTGGCAAGGCCATCGAAGCGGTAGCCGCGCGTGGCAAGTCGCAGGCTGGACAAAAGACCATGCTCGACGTGCTGCAGCCGGTGCATGACGCGTTGCTGCAGGGAAAGACGGCGCCGGAAATCGCCGATATCGCCGACGCGGCGGCCGAGGCGACCGTGCCGATGAAAGCACTGCGCGGCCGTGCGTCGTTCCTCGGCGACCGTTCGATCGGCCACATGGATGCCGGCGCACGTTCGACCGCGCTTCTTGTGCGGACTGTGGCGCAAACCATCGGGGAAAGTGCATGAGCAATGTCGGCATCGTCATCGTTTCGCATTCGCCGCTGGTCGCCGAGGGCACGGCCGACATGGTGCGGCAGATGGTGGGCGACGAAGTGCCACTTGCATGGTGCGGCGGAAACGGCCATGGCGGGCTTGGCACCAATGTCGAGGCGATCATGGGCGCCATCGACAAGGCCTGGTCGGAAGCCGGTGTCGCCATACTGGTAGACCTCGGCGGCGCCGAGACCAACAGCGAAATGGCGGTAGAAATGATCGGCGAGCCACGGTCGCACAAGATCATCGTCTGCAACGCGCCGATCGTCGAAGGCGCGGTGATGGCGGCAACCGAGGCCTCCGGCGGCGCCTCGCTCAGGGAAGTGGTGGCGACGGCGCATGAATTGTCGCCGTCGTGAACGAACGGGAACGTTGAAGACATGTCCGCATCCGCCGAAGCGACCGTTGTGATCACCCACGATGTGGGCCTGCACGCGCGTCCTTCGGTGAAGTTCACCAAGCTGGCCAAGACCTTTGCCGCCGAGGTGGAAATCGCGCTTGCCGCCAACGGACCATGGTTCGACGCCAAAAGCATCGTCAAGGTGATGGCGGCCAAGGCGCCGAAAGGTACGGTGCTGCACATCAGGGCCAGCGGCGACGGTGCCAACGATGCCGTCGACGCGCTGGTCGAGCTGGTGCGGCGCGATTTCGACGAAGGCGCGGACCATGTCCGGACCGCTTAGGCTGCAAGGCATTTCGGCCTCGGCCGGCTATGCCGAGGGTCCGCTGTTCGACCTCGACCAGACTGCCGTACCCTATGTCGGCAAAGGAACAGCCGACGACGAGAAGGCCGCGCTCGAAACCGCAATCGCCGTCGCGGCGAGCCGCCTCACCGTATTGATCGAAATGGCTGTCGGCGATGCCGCCGACATTCTCGAGTTCCAGATCGCCATGCTGGGGGATAATGCGCTAAGCAACCCGGCCTTTGCCGCGATCCGCACCGGCCTGCCAGCCGACAAGGCCTGGCGGCAGGCGCTTGACGCTGAAATCGCCGGCTACGATGCTTCGGAGCAGGATTATTTCCGCGCGCGTGCCGCCGACATCCGCGACATCAGGGACCAGGTGCTGCGGGCGCTGTCCGAAGATAGCGACGTCCAGGCGCCACCCGGTGCCATCCTCTATGGCGAGGACATCGCGCCGACGCGCTTTTTCGAAACCGACTGGAGTTGTGGTGGAGGCATCGCGCTGAAGGCGGGCAGCACGGCGAGCCACGTCGCGATGCTGGCGCGTTCGCGCGGCGTGCCGATGGTTGTCGGGTTGGGCGCTTCGCTGGCTCATCTAGCCGGCACAGCGCTGCTCGACGCCGAACATGGCGGCATCGTGCTGTCCCCCTCCAAGGTCGAAATCGCTGCCTTTCGCCAATCGTCCTCATCATTCTGGGCGCGCCGCGACCGGGCTGGAACGTTCCTGGCGCGGCCGGCAGTGACCAAGGCCGGCACGGCGGTGCGCGTGCAGGTCAACATCGCCGACCCGTCCGACGTCGACGGCATCGACATCGCGACCTGCGACGGTGTCGGGCTGATGCGTACCGAATTCCTGTTCGGCAAGACGCTGCCTGACGAAGAGACGCAGTATCGCGCCTATCGCAAGGTGCTGGAGTGGGCCGGCGACAAGCCGGTGACGATCCGCACCGTCGATGCCGGCGGCGACAAGCCGGTGCCGGGCTTCACGGTCGCGGAAGGCAATCCGTTCCTCGGCCTGCGCGGGATCAGGCTGTCGCTGGCAAGACCGGAGGTGTTTCGTGTACAGATCCGGGCGCTGCTGCGCGCCGCCGTCTCCGGCAGTCTGAAAGTGATGTTTCCGATGATCGCCGTTGTGGAGGAATACAGACAGGCAGCGGCGATGTTCGCCGAGGAGCAGGCGGTGCTTGCCACGCGCGGCATCGTTCACAAGATGCCGCCGCTTGGCATCATGGTCGAGGTGCCTTCGGTGGCGATCGTGCCGGAAGCCTTTGCCGAGGCCGCCTTCTTCTCGATCGGCTCCAATGACCTCACCCAGTATGTCATGGCGGCAGCCCGCGACAACGCTGCCGTGGCCCATCTCAATTCGGTCCGTCATCCGGCTGTGCTGCGGCTGATCGCTGCCGTGACCGCGTTTGGCCAGCGGGAAGAGATCCCGGTCAGCCTGTGCGGCGATGCCGGCGGCGATCCAGCCTCGATCCCGTCACTGCTCGAGGCCGGCCTGCGTGATCTTTCCGTCGCGCCGGCGCAACTCGCCATGGCCAAGGCGGCCATCGCGGACATTTCCGTCTAGGCGCGGCTGGCATGGTCGACAGGACACCCGAACCCGGTTCCGAAGAGGCGATCCGCGCCTACAAGACGATCCTGTCGCACGTCATCGACCAGCGCCCATCCGGCATGCGCCAGCGCCTGGCCGATGCGCTCGGCAAGCACCGCAGCTTCGTCACGCAGATTTCCAGCCCGGCCTATTCGATCCCGATTCCGTCAAAACATTTGCCGGCTATCTTTTCGGTGTGCCATTTCAGCCCGGCCGAGCGCGACCAGTTTCTCGCTGCCTATCACCAGGCGCATCCAGGCAAGATGTCGATCGCATCAGGCATGCGCAAGACGCGGCATGTCTCGCTGATCGTGCCGGATTTCGGCGACGACAAACAGAACGCCGCGCTCGACAGGGCGGTGAACGACTTCATCCAGAAGATCACCAGCATAACCGGCAAGGGTGGCTGACCCTTTGGAGTTTGTACGCAATTCCGGACGGAAAACCGTTACACACCTTTCCTGGAATTGCTTCGATGTCAGGCCTATTTCGGGAGGAGACGGCCGTGAAGAAATTTATGAACTCGGTGGACACGGTGCTGACGGAGAGCCTCGACGGTTTCGTGGCTGCCCATGCCGACATCCTCGTGCTTGGCGACGAGCACAAATTCATCCGCCGCAAGACCTTACGGCCGGGCAAGGTGGCGCTGATCTCCGGCGGCGGCTCCGGTCACGAGCCGCTGCATGGCGGCTTTGTCGGCCACGGCATGCTGGATGCCGCCTGCCCCGGCCAGGTGTTCACCTCGCCGACGCCGGACCAGATGCTGGCAGCGGCGGAAGCCGTCGACACCGGGGCCGGCAGCCTGTTCATCGTCAAGAACTATGAGGGCGACGTGATGAATTTCGACATGGCGGCCGAGATGTCAGAAGGCGTCCAGCAGATTGTGACCAATGACGATGTCGCCGTCGAGAATTCTTCCTATACGACGGGCCGGCGCGGCGTCGCCGGAACGCTGGTGGTGGAAAAGATCGTCGGCGCGGCGGCAGAACATGGCCTGGCGCTGGCGCCTTTGAAGGCGCTGGGCGACCGCGTCAACACGGCTACCCGCTCGATGGGCGTGGCGCTGACCAGTTGTACCGTGCCAGCGGCGGGCAAGCCGACTTTCGACATCGGCGACGGCGAGATGGAGTTCGGCGTCGGCATCCATGGCGAGCCCGGCCGCCGACGCGACACGTTGAAAAGCGCCGATGCTATCGCGCAGGAGATCTGCGCCGCGATCCTGGGCGATCTCGGCGACAAGGCAAAAGGCCCGGCACTGCTGTTCGTCAATGGCTTCGGCGGCACGCCGCTGATGGAACTCTATCTGATGTACAACAGCGCCCGGGCGATCTTCGAGACGCACGGCGTGACGGTGACCCGTTCGCTGGTCGGCTCCTACGTCACCTCGCTCGACATGGCCGGCTGCTCGATCACACTCACCATGCTCGACGACGAGACGACCGCATACTGGGACGCGCCGGTACACACGGCGGCGCTGCGCTGGGGCATGTAAAGCTGGCTTACACCCGGCTTTTCTGCAACCATCCCTGACAATCCCTTATCCAAAACGTTTGTCCGGGTTGATGCTGCCATCTCTCACCAACGCTGAAGAAAGACTGCTGCTGCACTATGCCGATCCCGAGGCGGCGGCAGTCGGGGAAGATTTGTCGGCAAAGACCTTGTCGGCGCTGCTGGACAATGCCGAATTTCACGGCATCCTGCCGATCATGCTGCGCAAGCTGCAGGAGCGCGGCGACACGCAGCTGCCGAGGGGCGCAGGGCTGCGGAACAGACTGGAATATCTGCGCCAGAAAGCGACGATCGCCACCGGCCAGTCGATGCTGCTGCAGTACCATGGCGACCGCATCATGAAGGGACTGGCGGCGGACAATGTTCCAGCGCGGATCGTCAAGGGACCGGTCTTCGCGCGAAAGCTCTACCGCAACGTCGCCGACAGGCCGTTCACCGACATCGACATCCTGGTCGAGCCCGCCAATCTGGCGCGGGCCAACCGGGTGATCGCGGCATGCGGCTTCGAACTTGGCAGCAACGAGGCCGAATCCTACGAACTGCAGGAGTTCAAATGGCTCGAAAAGGAGAATTCGAGCCTGCTGGTCGAACTGCACGGGGATCTGGTGCATGACACCGGCATGCGGCGGCGCCTGTCGCTGGGTTTCCAGGAATTACGCGCCATCGACGGCGAAGCGACAGACACGCCGGCAGCCCTTCTGACGATCGCCATCGTGCACGCCGCCGGCGGCCATAAATTCCACCGATTGCAGCTTTGCGTCGACGTGCTGCAAGGGGTGCGGGCGCTGCAGTCACCCGAAGCGGAAAGACGCCTGCTCGAGGCTGCCCGCATGGCCGGCATCGAGCTCGAACTGGCTGTTGTGCTAAACGTGACCGGCCAGTTGTTCGACGAGAGCCGCGCGCTTCAACTCGCCAGCCGGATCAAACCCGATCTCTCGATACGGCTGGCCAGGCGGTTGATCACCACGAATACGCTGCTCAGCGTCAATTCCAGGGACAAGCTTGGTTCGCGCCTGCGCCGCGACGCCTTCCGGTGGATCCAGAGATTGGCTAGGGCCAGGCCGCAGATTGCTTGACTTGACTTCAATCCAGAGCGGCGCGGATCAGCGCCGCCGCGTCGGCCGGGCGCGCGCCCACCTCCAACCGGAATGTCGGCACCGAATTGACCAGCCCGGCGATGGTCGCCAACCTGCGTTTTTGCATCGGCAGCAGTCCCGTCATGCCCGTGCGGACATTGTCCACTGCCAGCGCCACCATTGCGTCGGTCCTGGCCATGGCGACGAGCCGTGTCTGGCTGTCGGCGGAGCGTGCCAGGTGCAGAAGGGCCGCCACCGGCCGGGCGGACGCGTTTTCGACCCGCATGATCCCGGCCAGCTTTTCAAGCGAGACGGGCTGCTCGCCGTTGCGATCCCAGGTCTGGCCAAGGCATGGAGCCACCCGCGGGATCATCTGCGCAGTCTTCTGATGGATCTTGACGGCGCGCGGCAAACCCCAGGCCACGACCTTGCCCGAAGCGACATTCACGATCATGGCATCGTCGGAGCAGAGGCCAAAGCCTTGTGTTGCCAGCGCCAGCGACGTCGTGGTCTTGCCGGTGCCGCTCGGGGCATGGATCAGCACCACCGCGTCGCTGTCCGGCAACGTCAGGCCCGCGGTGTGCAGCATATGCTGGCCACCGGCGTCGAGCGCGGCGTCGAGGACCAGCATCGACGGCGTCCAGGCGGCTTTCGCACCGGGGCGGACCCGGAGTTCGGCCGAACCCTCCCTGCCATTGATCGCAACGGTCTGACGCCCGGGAAAGACGAGATGGATGGTGCCGCCGTCCTCGATCATCCGGCAGGAGCCATCCTCCGGTACATCGCCATCGAAGACGAGCGATCCGTGGGGTGTCTCGTCCAGGGTCTCTGTTTCGGTGATGCCAAGACGAAAGTCCGGCTCGACCGGTTCCGCGATACGCAAGCCGGCCAGCATCCTGTCGAAATCCCGCCATAGCTCGGGGCGCTCGGCTGATATGCCGAGGATCTGGCCGTTGAGGCCATAGCACGCTGAAGGTCTGGTCAAGCGGGGCGCACCTTTGTGGCATCGGCATGGTGACGGTAGATCTCGACCATGCCGGGAAGGCTGTCGCTGACCACCGGCCTGCCATCGAGGCAGACCCAGCAATGCGCCGACATGCGTGGCGCCTGCATCGACTTCGGGTCGACGCCGAAGCGCAGGTCCGGGTCGAAACCAGCAAGGCGCAGGAAACGATGACCGAGCAGCCCCTCTCTCAGGCACCTGCGGTCGCGCATCAGCCAGGGATGACGCACGGTGCGGTTGAGGGCGGCGACGATGTAGGGGGACGGCAAGCCGCGATAGGGCGTCGACGAGGTGAGTGGCGCCCATTTGAGCACGTCCTCGAAGCTGCGGTTGGCGACCAGGACCGGCATCAGCCGCGCGCTTGCCCAGAGATGGCAGCGAAACAAAGCGCGCAGGAGAGGACCGTCGGCCATCAGGCGATACCTTTAGCCATCAAGCACCTGGCGTGGCGAGGATACCTTCCGAGACCAGATCCGTGGCCAGTGCCGCGATGTCCTGGTCGAGCGTGCCCTTGTCGACCTCGAACTCCTCGCAAAGCAGGTCGACGATCTGGTCGAGGTTGCGCGCGCCGTCCACCTTGTCGAGAAAGGCTTCGGTCGTGCCGTTGCACGTGTAAAGCTGGCCGCTGCGCGCCAAAAGCACGACGGCGCCATCGCCGACATGCTGGACCGAAGCGTCTTCCGCCAACCGCAGAACCGTTCCAGAGGCAATTTCCATCACGAACCCCACCAAGCCATGCAAAACCCGGAATTCAGATAGCGCGGTGAGGGAACGCTGTCTATCAGCCGATCATGGGACCGGCGGCAGGCTCGTGCGGCGATGCGTTCCGATACGCCCTCGCCAAGTCGCGAAAAACAGCACGGCTGGCTGTTCCCAGCCGGAATCGTCCCAGAAATAGTCGTCAGCGCGAGGAGGCAAGCAACTGAGCGGGTCGGCTGGGCCGTTGCTTTTCTTCCCTTAAGTAAGGTAAAACCTGCCTGGGTGTTGGGGAGATAGCGTATGCGTTACAATTGGGAACGGGCTCCGACGAGCTTCGAACGTCACAGAAAAGCGCTGGCGACAGCTATTTTGATCGCTGGCGGCATTGGCCTCATGCTTGTGGCCCTGCCGATCTAGACAAGCTGCAGATCGAACCGATGCTGGCTGTCAGGGCGCCTGGCGTGCCCCTGTCAGCGCGGCTGCCCGGTGACGGCAAGGAAGCAGCGATCGCGCCCCTCAAAGCCCTGACTGAAACGCTGCACCAGCACGACAATCACCGCCGGCTTGCCGGCCAGGGTGAACTCGTAGGATTCCGACAGGCTATAGGAGGTCGGGCAGTTTCTTGAGCCCGGCACCGTCTTGTCCTCGTGCTGGCCCTGCCCTTGCAGCGTCAGCCGAAAGCCGAGCGCCTTGCCGGATGTAACGCCTTGCTGCGTCGTATCGAAACTCGCCGAACAATCACTCGTGCTGGCGTCTATTTGCGGCCAAGGTTAGAGCGCGCTATCTGGAGGGAGGAAAATCATTCCTGGGGAGGATACGGATGGCTTCACGCTATCACGAAGTCTATGACAGCTGGAAACGCGACCCGGAACAATTCTGGGCGGACGCGGCCGGCGCCATCGACTGGTATTCGCCCTGGGACAAGGTGTTCGATACCACGGCCGGTGTCTATGGCCGCTGGTTTACCGGCGCCACCTGCAACACCTGCTACAATGCCATCGACCGCCACGTCGCCGGCGGGCGCGCCGACCAGATCGCGCTGATCCATGACAGCGCCATCACCGGAGCGGTCAGGAAATTCACCTATGCCGAACTCAAGCGCGAGGTGGTTGCACTCACCTCGGTGCTGAAGAACCGCGGCATCGGCAAGGGCGACCGCGTGATCATCTACATGCCGATGGTGGCAGAGGCGGCCATCGCCATGCTGGCCTGCGCCCGCATCGGCGCCGTGCATTCGGTGGTCTTCGGCGGCTTTGCCTCGCATGAGCTTGCCACCCGCATCGACGACGCCAAGCCGAAGTTGATCATTTCGGCATCCTGCGGCCTCGAGCCGGGCCGCGTCGTCGCCTACAAGCCGCTGCTCGACAAGGCGATCGAGATCTCCCGGCACAAGCCGGACGCCTGCCTGATCCTGCAACGCGACCAGTTGCGCTGCGAACTGAAGGAGCGTTTCGACATCGACTACGCCGATGCCGTCGCCCGTGAACGGGCGGCCGGCGCCAATGTCGACTGCGTGCCGGTGCTTGCCACCGACCCGCTCTACATCATCTACACATCGGGCACGACCGGCCAGCCCAAGGGCATCGTGCGCGACAATGGCGGCCACATGGTCGCGCTGAAATGGACGATGGAAAACGAGTTCGGCGTCAAGCCGGGCGAGGTGTTCTGGGCGGCATCCGATGTCGGCTGGGTGGTCGGCCATTCCTACATCGTCTACGGGCCGCTGCTGCATGGCTGCACCAGCATCCTGTTCGAGGGCAAGCCTGTTGGCACGCCCGATGCCGGCACCTATTGGCGGGTGATATCGGAGCATGGCGTCGTCGCCCTGTTCACCGCACCGACCGCGTTCCGCGCCATCAAGGGGCAGGACCCGAAGGGCGAGTTCATTGCGAAATACGATTTGTCGAAATTCCGCACGCTGTTCCTTGCCGGCGAGCGCGCCGACCCGGAAACCATCAAATGGGCGGAGCAGAAGCTTGATGTGCCGGTGGTCGACCATTGGTGGCAGACAGAGACCGGCTCGCCGATGACGATCAATCCCGCCGGCCTTGGCCTGCTGCCGGTGAAATACGGCTCGCCCGGCGTGCCGATGCCCGGCTACGACATCCGCGTGCTCGACGATGCCGGCCACGAACAGCCGCGCGGCACGCTGGGCAATGTGGTGGTCAAGCTGCCGCTGCCGGCCGGCTGCCTGCCGACGCTATGGAATGCCGATGCGCGGTTCCGCCAAGCCTATCTCGACGAGTTCCCCGGTTTCTACAAAACGGCGGATGCCGGCATGGTCGACGAGGACGGCTATCTCTACGTCATGGCCCGCACCGACGACATCATCAATGTCGCCGGGCACCGGCTGTCGACCGGCGCCATGGAGGAGGTGCTTTCAGCCCATCCCGATGTCGCCGAATGCGCGGTCATCGGCATTGCCGACGCCATGAAGGGCCAGGTTCCGCTTGGCTTCGTGGTGCTGAATGCGGGTGTAACGCGCGACGTCGGCCTGATCGAGAACGAAGTGGTCGGCCTGGTGCGCGAACGCATCGGCCCGGTCGCCGCCTTCAAGATGGTGGTGACGATCAAACGCCTGCCCAAGACACGCTCGGGCAAGATCCTGCGCGGCACCATGCAGAAGATCGCCGACAAGGAAGAATGGGCAATGCCGGCGACGATCGACGATCCGATCATCCTCGACGAGATCACCGCGGTCCTGAAGGAGCGCGGAATCGGCCCTTGAGCCGCTGAAGGGATTGGCTTGCCGAGGCGGCTTTTCGGATCGACGAGCAATCTTTTATTGTGCAACGCAGCAATGCACCCTACAGTCTTTCGCGGGGGGCCATCGACAAGGTCGCATGGCTCAGCAGAAGATTACATTTGGCGGCGTCGACATCCTGCGGTTTCTCGCCGCCGTCATGGTCATGGTTTACCACTATGGCTTCTGGGTGTGGGCGTATCCGGACGGCGTTTCGGCGCGCGCCACGGGCGGCGTTCCTCCGCAGCCGGCAATAGGCGCCTGGGTCGAATCCGGCTGGGTCGGCGTCCAGATTTTCTTCGTCATCAGCGGCTTCGTCATCGCCTTCAGCGCCGAAAGGTCGACGCCTTTGCGGTTTTTCGAAGCAAGGGTGAAACGGCTGGCGCCGGCGGTGTGGATCTGTGCACCGGTCACCGCTGTCGTGCTTTTGATCGTCGGCCTCAGCTGGCCGACAGATGCCGTCATCAGGCTCGTCCGCACCGGCCTGTTCGCCCCCTATGCGCCGTGGGTGGACAGCGTCTACTGGACGCTCGGCATCGAGATCGCCTTCTATGCCATCGTCTGGATCCTGCTCAGGCTTGGCCGCTTCCATCAGATGGAAATGGTGGCCATCGCCATCGGTTTGGTCAGCACGCTGTTCTGGTGCCTGTATTACCCGCTCGACTGGGCCGATCTCGCCGAAACACGCACGCTCGACCTGCTTCTGGTGCATCATGGCGTTTTCTTCGCCACCGGCGTCATGCTGTGGCTGATGCGCTTCAAGGCGATGACGACGGCTCGCCTTGCCTTCTGCGCCCTGTTCCTTTGCGGCGGCGTGCTGCAGATCGCCAGTTCGGTCGACGTTCATATCCTGAAGGTCGGGCGAGAGATGCCGTTCGCACCGCCGATCCTCATCTTCCTCGCCGCCATCGCGCTGATGGCGTGGTCGCTGCGGCTCGACCTGTCCTGGAGCGGCTGGCGCCGGATCGGACTGATGACCTATCCGCTCTACCTGCTCCACGATGTCGTCGGCGCGGCCCTGCTCGGCGTCCTGGTCCGCGCCGGGCTGCCGCATCTCGTCTCGATGGTGGTCGTCGGCGCGACGATGATCGCGGCAAGCTGGCTGGTGGCGACCGAGGCCGAGCCACGCATCCGGCTTCTGCTCGACCACACCGTTTTCCGCTATCGGCTCAAGGCGGCGTAGCCGCGAAGCATCGCAACGGCAAGCTGCGATGCCCTGCCGCGATTGCCTCAGGCGACATGATCGATGGCGTCGGCTAACCGTTTCCGCTCCTTGTTGATCCACTGACCCTCCGAGTAGTTTTGGAGAAACGCCTCGGCGAACTCCACAGGGTTCTCCCCGACGACAGCGCGGATCGGGGTTCCGTTCGCCGCGCTCTGCTCGAAGAGATCCGCGAGATCCTCCAGCATCGACACCAGGGTGTCTCCTTTCGTTATCGCCCCGAAGTACATCAGGTACCGATCCAGCGCCTCGATCGCTGCGCGATAGGTCGCGGGAAGCTGTTGCGTGCGCGCCTTGTACTGCCGGTAGCGCCTCTTGTGCTCGATCGACCCTGCGATCTGCTCGATCCACCCTGTGGTCATGTCTATTTCCTTCCTTTGTGGAGCTGTTCCAGCCGTTCCGCGAGGAAGCTCCACGTCCTCCAGAACTCTTCGAGATATCCCTGCCCCCGAGCGTTGAGCGAATACACCTTGCGCGGCGGCCCCATCTGGGACGGGATCTTCTCCACATCGACGAGGCCCTTTTGCTCGTTCCTGACGAGCAGGGCGTAGACCGTGCCCTCGGCAATGTCGGAGAAACCCTGCTCCCGCAACCGTGCCGTGATCTCATAGCCGTACGCCGGCTGCACGGACAGGATCGCCAGAATGATGCCCTCCAGCGTGCCCTTGAGCATCTCCGTCATCTGCTTGCTCATGCAACACCTTCCATCTACTTAGCGATGCCAACTACTGGTATATAGCAACACTGAATAGCGGCTGTCAACCCTGCGGCGTCGAGAGAGGTGTCGGCTCTCGCCCAAACGGCAGGAACCGCAAGACCATCAGCGACGGTGGAACGGAGAGAAGACGGGCTAAAATCGATGGCGGGATAAAAGACCAGGACCCGATGGGGCCACCTTGTTGATGGTGTTGGTCTTTTGCGGGACCGGCAAAAGCCGCAAGGTCCCAGCATTCACACGCCAGACAGGCGACATCAAGAACTTAGAGCATTTTTGCTGCCAAGCGGAACCGCTTGGCGTCGCAGCAATGCGGACGGAAAAACAGCGCCTTATTTTCCTGAGCGGCTGTCCGACAACGATCCGAACCGCCGACAGGCACGGAAATCGATTACGGGCTTGGGCAATGGCCTATATCAGACCGGCGCCTTGCCGCGCACTTCCGACTTTTCCAGATAGTAGCTCGAGTATTTGTCGAAGAATTTCTCGGAGCCGCCGAACGATCCGTATTTGGCCAGCTTCTTCAAATCGACCTTGTTCAGCACCGCGCCGACGATCTTGTTGGCGACATAGGGTTCGGATTCCAGCATCGACCTGACCATCGCGCGCGGCGTGCGCCCCCATTCGGTGACCAGCACAAAACCGTCGACCAGCGGCGCGAAGGCCTTGGCATCGACCACCGGCCCGAGCGGCGGCAGATCGACGACGATGTATTCGAACGTCTCCTTGGCGTTCTCGATGAAACGCCGCATGCCGGCCGAGGAGAGAAGTTCGCTGGTATGCGAAAAGTGCCCGCGCAGCACCGCCGGGATGATCGCCAGCTTCGTCTGCCGGTCGATCTTGCCGACGGACTGCCAGGTCTGGCCGTTGACCACCGCTTCCATCAAGCCTTGCTCGGCTTCCATGCCAAGGCCTCGGCTGAGGCCGGGATTGCGCAGGTCGCCATCGATCAGCAGCGTCTTGGCGCCGTTGGCGGCAAGCAGGCCGGCGAGATTGGCCGCGACCGTCGACTTGCCCTCGCCGGGAAGCACCGAGATGACGCCGATGACGCGGCTGCCTTGCCCCTCCAGGACGACGTCGAAGGCAATCTTGGCGCTGCGCAGCGTTTCGGAGAACATCGAGGCAGGCGAATCGATGCTGACCCGCATGCGCGCCCGTTTTTCCGCGGCCGACAGCGATTTGGCGGTCTTGGCATCCACCTGGGTCTCACCAGGCTTTTCTTCCTTGCCGAGCTTGCCGCCGATCGCCGGCAGATAGCCGAGGAATTTCAGGCCGACGCGGTCGCGCACATCCTCGCCGGTCCTGAAGAACCGTTCGTTGAACTCGTTCAGGCCGCCGAAGCCGGCGCCCATCAGCATGCCAAGAACCAGCGAAAGTCCGAGCACGACGATTGTGCGCGGGCTTGACGCAGCCATCGGCATCGAAGCGTCCGAGATGATGCGGATCTTGCCGACCGGGAAGGATTGCTGCTGCGCAGCTTCTTCGTAGCGGCCGAGGAATGTCTGATAGAGCGTGGTGAGCGCCGTCGCCTGCTGATCGAGTTCACGCAGCTTGACTTGCGTCTGGTTGTCAACGGAACTCTTGCCTTGTGCGGCCGCGACATTGGCCCTGAGCGCGGTCTCGCGCGCCAGCGCTACCTCATATTCGTTGCGATAGCTCTCGGTCAGCTGCTTCAGTTCGCCGAAAATCTGCGTCGATATGTCGGCCTTCTCCTTGGCAAGCGCCACCGCCTGCGGATGCTCGGGGCCGAAATTCGCCTCGACGTCCTGCAGCCGCTTGGCCACCGTGAGATAGCGGGTCTTGAGCGCCGCGATGACCGAACTGCTCGGCTGGTCGCTCGATATGGCGGCATCCTTGAAGGCGTTGTCGGAGCCGCTGTCGACAATCGCCTTGTACTGCTGGTAGCGGGCGCTGGCACGCGCGGTATCGGCCTGCGCCACGATGAGCTGGGCGTTGAGATCGGAGAGCTGCTTGTCGCTCATCAACTGGCCATCGCTGTTGGCAGCCAACCCGTGCTCGGCCCTGAATTTCTCGACCGCCAGCGATGCTGCCTGCGAGCTCTGGCGCAGTTCGGTCAACCGGCCCTGCAGCCAGACCGCAGCCCGTTCGGTGGCATCGAAGCTGGCGTCGAGCTGATCGGCGAGATAGGCGTCGGCATAAGCCTTGGTGATGGCGTTTGCCAAGGCCGGATCCGTGGCCTGGTAGCCGAGCGCGATGACATAGCTTCGGCCGGTGCGCTCAGCCTGGATCTCGTTCTGCAGCTTGAGGATCGCATAGTCGCGACGCGATGTGGCGATCAGCGCGTCACGGGCGGCCGGGTCGAGCTTGCTGAAGTCGGCCCCCCCGGCATGGAAGGGCTGGGGCGGACATACTGGATCACGCTCCTGACCATGCCGACGCCCTTCGCCAGAGCCGATACGGGCGGATTCATGAACGCATCGTTCTGGTCGAGCTTCAGCTTGTCGACGACCACGGCGGCAAGCCGCGTCGAGGTCAGGATCTCGATCTGGCTCAGGATGGCGGAATCGGTCTGCATGGTTGTCGACGCCGCCGAGATATCATCGACAATCTTGTTCAAGCCTTCGTCGATCAGCACACTCGCGACCGACTGATATTTGGGCGGCGTCGTCTGCAGATAGAGCAGACCCAGAAAGACACCGATGACAGCACACACGGCAACCACCTTGGCCTGCCGTGCGGCCATGCCAAGCAGCCGCTCGATATCGATGAAGTCTTCGCCGTCTCCTGCGTTGGAATTCGGCAATGGCATCCTCTTGTCGAGAGGAAAGTTGGCATAATTCATCTTCGGTCCAATTCTAGAGCCGGTCCCATTCCGATTGATCGCAATGGGCTCTATCTCACTGTTTGAGCATGATCTTTTCCGGAAACCGGGACCCACTTTCCGGGATCATGCTTTGGCTTGCAGACGCCTCGAAGATCGGGAGCATCGCCAGAAGCAACGCAAGCGTCGTGCCAGACGGCGAGGGCCTACCGGCCCCTCTTCACCAGCCATCCGACAATGCTCCCGAAAGATGGGCATTATGCGGCTTCTTCCTGGCGTTCATGCGACCGGACGAACTCCTGAAGCATCTCGAAAACCGGGCCCTTCATATCGTCGCGCGCCAGCGCGAAGGCGATGTTGGCCTGGATGAACCCTTCCTTGGAACCGCAGTCGAACATGCGCCCCTTGAAAGGTTGGGCGAAGAACGGCTGATCCTTCGACAGACGGACCATGGCGTCCGTCAGCTGGATCTCGTTGCCGGCGCCGCGCTGCTGATTGCCCAGAAGCGCGAAGATCTCGGGCTGCAGGATGTAGCGGCCGTTGATGTAGAAGTTCGACGGCGCGTTGGCCGGCGCCGGCTTTTCGACCATGGCCGTCACCTCGAAACCGCCGCCGATCTCGGCGCCACGACCAACGATGCCGTATTTGTTGGTCTCGGTCGGTTCACAACGCTCGACGGCGATGACGTTGCCGCCAGTGCGCTCATAAAGGTCGACGGTTTCGGCGAGGCATCCACGCCCGCCGAAGGACACCATGTCCGGCAGCAGCAAGGCGAAGGGCTCGTTGCCGATAACCTCGCGCGCACACCAGACGGCATGGCCGAGACCCTGCGGCGACTGCTGGCGGATGAAGCTGGTGGCGCCGGCCACAGGCAGCATGCTTTCGAGCGCCTCCAGCTGGGTCTTCTTGCCGGTCTGCTCCAAGGTGCCGATTAATTCCGGATGCAGGTCGAAATAGTCCTCGATGACCGCCTTGTTGCGACCGGTCACGAACACGATGTGCTCGATGCCCGCCTCGAAGGCCTCGTCCACCGCATATTGCACGACAGGCCTGTCGACGACGGGAAGCATTTCCTTTGGCATCGACTTGGTCGCCGGCAGGAACCGTGTTCCAAGCCCCGCCACCGGTATCACGGCCTTCCTGATTTTCTTCATCGCAAATTCCTTCTGAGGAGATCGACTTCAGTCCATTCACAGGCCACGAAAAATCCCTCGATGTGCCTGCATCTTCACCTCCCCACCCCAACGGCAAACTGTGCCGCCATTCTTCGCAACCGCACGGCGATCGGCATGCCCATATGCCTGACCGCCGCCGGGTCGCTGAGCGCTGTCCGGATCGCCTTGAGCGGGGACCGCGCCTTGATGTGCTGAACCATCGACAGGAATGACGCGGCCTTGCGCAGGCTGCGGCTGCGCCGGGCAAACGCGGCCTGCGCGGCCTCATCCATCGGATGGGTTTGAGCGAACACGGCATCCGCCTTGCTCATCGCTTCGACGTGGTGAAGCTCGAGCACGCGCGAAATGGAGCCGCTGCGAATATGATAGGCATAGCCGATATCGGGCTCGACCACGCATTTGCCGCCCTTGGCCAAGGCTTCGGCAAACAGGATGTAGTCTTCGCCGATCCTCAGTTTCTCATCATAGCGAAGCCCGTTCTCGTTCAGGAATTCGCGCCGAAAAATCGGCTTGAGATAGCCGAGATTGAACTTCGATTCGAAGACGACGTTGCCGGCGATGTAGGTGGCCAGCGAAATTTCGCGCAAATCTTCCAGATAGTGCCGCGGGAACATCGCGTCCTCGACGACACCGTCCTCGCGGATGACCTGCAAATTGTCGATGGCGATCTGGGCACCGGCCGTTTCGGCGCGTGCGATCATCGTGGCGAGCCGATCTGGAAAGACCGCGTCGTCGGAATCGAGAACCGCGATCCATCTGCCGCGTGCGGCGTCGAGGCCGGCATTCCTGGCGCCGCCAGGGCCGCGGTTGCTGGCCAGAGCGACGACCCGGACGACATCCCCGGGGTAGGCCCGCGCCACATCGAGCGTCGCATCGCGCGACTTGTCGTCGACGACGATGATTTCGACGCTGACGTTGTTCTGGCCAATCGCGCTGGCAATCGCCCGGTCGAGGGTCGCCTCGGCGTTGTAGGCGGCAATCACGAAGGAGACGTCAGGCTGCACGCTTGCCTCCTTCCTGCGGGGAAGGCTGGCCATAGAGGCGGATTTCGCGGATGCCGACGAGGCCGCTGACGACACCGACATGCATGATGCCGCGCAGCACGCTGCGGTTCCTGCGAACCGGACTGACGACGACCGGAAGTGCCGAGGCGAAGCAATAGATGGCCTTTGCCGACGCCAGGCCGACCTGCTTGACCAGGCCGACGCCGCTGGCGCTGCTGCCCAGAAGATGGCCGTGCGTCTGCCCGACGCGGAAGCGGCGGCGGCCGAGCCAGTCGAATGCCGCCCTCGAGCGCGGCACCACCTCGTCGACCCACGCCTCGGGCGCGAAGGCGATGCGGCCGCCGGCCTTGTGCATCTGGTCGAAGAATTCGGTGTCCTCGCCGCCGGTCTGGCCACGCGCCAGGCTGAAGCGGCGGCCACGCAGGCTGTCCGATCCCATCCGCAGCAGAACGTTGCAGGTGTAGCCGGTCTGGATCTCGCCGCGCACCCAGACGGGCAAGGTCGAATGAAAATCGCCGCGCCGCATCCAGTCCGGCGCGTCCGGGCGGTAGCGCGCCCTGACCGGGCCGAGCACGGCGGTGGCACCGCTGGCTTCAGCCATCGCGACCAGCTCGGTGAGCCATGACGGCGTGGCCGTCTCGTCGTCGTCGATGAAGGCGACGAAATCCGCAATGCTGGCGTCGAGGCAAGCGTTGCGGGCGACCGAGATGTTGCGCGCCGGGGCATGCTGATAGTGGATCGGCAGCTTCAATTCCCGAGACAGCGCCGTCACCAGATCGCTTGCGGTCGGCGTGTCGTCATTGTCGGCGACGATGATGCGGACATCGAATCCCGTCGGCATCTCCATGGCGTCGAGCGAGCGCAGCGTGGCGGCCAGTTCCGGCCGGCGGAACGTGCAGACGCCGATGTCGATGCTGTAGTTCTTGGCCGGCACCGCCATCACGCCACCCCGCGCCGCGACCCGAGACCGAGAAGCTGCAGCCAGAAGCCCACCGACCAGCCAAGATGCATGACCATGGCCGAGACACCGGCAAGCGCGATGTTGGCATTGCGCTGGCGGATGGCCGTCCACAGGCCATAACCCAGGCACACCGACGCCCACAGCAGCAGCGGCACCGCCGCCAGCCAATGCACAAAAGAGAAGGCCGCCAGCAGCACGACCGGAAACACCAGCAACGGCACCATCTGCCGGACCTTCGGGATGACGCGGTGCTTCAGCACGTTCTTGGCGCGGCCGCGGCCATAGCCGAGATACTGGAAATAGAGGCCGCTGAGCGAGGCGCGCGGATAATAGACCATCTGCGTCTTGCCGCTCATCCAGATCTTGTAGCCGGCCTTGCGGAGGCGGTAATCGAGTTCTGCATCCTCATTGTGGCTGAACGTCTCGTCATAACCGCCGACAGAACCGAAGGCCGATATCCGCATCAACGCATGATGGCCGTGGTCGATCCACTCCCCCTCCGAAAGGTGCCGATGCTTCGAGCCGCCGGTGCCGAGCTTGGAATTCTGCGCCGCGGCGGCCGCCTTCTGCACGGTGCCGCTGCCGCTGGTCAGCATCGAAACGACAACCGAATCGGCTCCGGTGGCCAACGCCTCCTCGACCAGCCGGTCGCAATAGTCGTCGGGATAGCCGCCATGCGCGTCGATGCGGATGAGATAGTCGGCACCCTCGCCGAACGTGCCAACGGCGAGATTGATCGCCGCGCTCTGGATGCGCCGCTTGTTGTGGAGCAGGATAACGCGCGAATCCTTGGCAATGATGTCCTCTACGATGGCCAACGTGCCGTCGGTGCTGCCGCCATCGGCGACAATGATCCTGGCGCCAAGCCGAGCGGCCGCGGGGCGCAATTGATCGAGCAGCGCACCGATATGGGCCGCTTCGTTCAGGCACGGGACAACGATCAGGCTGGATGAGGGTTTTTCAGTCTGCGTCATCTGCCTCTGTCTATCTCCAGCCATGCTATGCCAACGCCTCGGCTGCGAAGGAGCCGGGCACGGCGGTCAGGCTGCGCAGTCGCTCGACAAGCGCCCGGCAATCGCTGCGGTCGTAGCTCCAAGTCCTCGGGTTGCGGGCAAGAACACGCCCCTTCAACCTGGCGAAGCGATGCTCCTCCATCTTGCCGAGCGCGGCTTCGAGCGCCTCGGGCGAGGCCTGCGGCAACAGCACGCCGATATCCTGCTGTTTGAGGAACCGCCCGGTCTCGGTGTTGCCCATCGAGATCGGCACTGCGCCGAAACGGCAGCCTTCATAGAGCCGGTTTGGCAGGAGCCATTCGGAGTTCTGTCCCGCTTCGAAGAAATCGATCGCCCAGGAAAAATGGACGTCGTTATAGATCGCAGCCATGTCCTCCGGGTTGCGGTAGGGCCCGCGAAACGACAGCCATGGTTCGGCTTCGACAAAGCCATGGAAATCCGGGAATTCGGACAAAGCCGGACGGCCGCGCAGCACGATCTCGAAGCGCCCCTCCATGCGGCGGGAGAAATCGGCCAGCAACTCAAGCGAACGGCGACAGCGCAAGGCGCCGAACCAGCCGATCCGCCATGGCGGGCCGACCGGGCTCTCTTCGACCTCGGAGGCGCCGGGCAAGATCGCCGCGGCCTCGAAATATTTGTTCTCGACCAGCTCGATGGGTGCTGCGACCTGGCCGAACGGTTCGAAATAATTGGCGATGAAGGCAGGCGAACTGGTCACCAGCAGCTTCACGTCCCTGGCCAGAAAGCGTTCGGTGGCGCGCAGCGCCTTGCCCAGGACATCGTTGCGAAGCACAAGGCGATGAATGTCGAGGCACTCGTAAACGATCGGAACCGACGCACCGAAGGCTGATCTGGCGCGACGAGCGAGCGCCAGCATTTCCAGGTTGCGCGCGATGATGAGATCGGGCCTTGGCACGCCGCCAAGCTTCGAGCCGATCGATAGGGCAGCCTTGGCGACCGCCGCGAGGCGTTGGCCGAATCGCCCGTCACGCGTCGCGCCGAGGTCGATCGGTCGCAATCCCTCGACATCCGCGATCGGATTCGTGGTGCGACGGAAGCCGGCCAGGGTGACCTGGGCCCCACCTGCCCTGAGCATCGTGATCCGCCGGCGCACGGCCGAGTCGGAAACGTCGTGCACAAGGTACAAGACATGCAGCATAAAAACTCGACCGCTGTTGGCCCACCCATGGGAATGCTAGTACAGCTCTTGCTGCATCGCAACATTTTTGCTGCATCGATCGACGTTTTCTGTTGCACTGCAAAATTATTGCCGTAGTTTGTGGTCGGCGGCGGTGGTGGATTTTCGAGCTCGGAAATCCGTGCAAAAATCAGGAATCCTGAATTTGGAAGCCAATGCATTCGATCCGCCAGAAGGCTCCTTGCGCAAATCGGTCGGGCGCGGCGCGGTCGTCACCGCCATGGCGCAATCGGTGCGGGTCGCGACACAGATCCTGTCCGTCATCGTGCTGTCGCGGCTGTTGTCGCCACAGGATTTCGGTGTCGTGGCGATGTGTGCGCCGGTACTGGCCTTCATCGCGCTGTTCCAGGATTTCGGCCTGACCCAGGCGACAATCCAGAAAAGCGGCATCCGGCATGAAGAGGTGAACTACCTCTTCTGGATCAATGTCGCCGTCAGTGCGATCCTGGCTTGCGTCCTTGCGGGCGCAGCACCGCTGGTCGCCGCCTTCTATGGCGAGCCGCGTGTGACGGGTCTTGTCGCCGCATTCGGGCTGCAGATCATGGCCTACGGGCTGGGCGCCCAGCATCTGGCGCTCTTGACGCGCCGCATGCAGTTCGGCCGCCTGGCCGTCATCGACGTCGCCAGCGCCATCGCCGGGCTTGCCGTGTCGATCGCCTGGACCTTCATCGACCGCTCCTATTGGGCGTTGTTTGCCGGCACGCTGACCGGTGCTGTGCTGCCGACGCTCTGCTACTGGGCGAGCTCGCGCTGGCGTCCGGGCCTGCCGCGCAAGGTCGCCGGCATCAGCGAGCTGATAAATTTCGGCGCCGGCATCACCGGCTTCAACTTCGCCAATTTCTTTGCCCGCAACCTCGACAATGTGCTGATCGGCAAATACTGGGGCGAGGCGCAGCTCGGCCTCTATGATCGCGCCTACAAGCTGCTTCTGTTTCCGCTGAGCCAGATCACCAATCCCTTGTCGAAAGTCATGGTTCCGGCGCTCTCAAGGCTGAAGGACGAGCCGGATCGCTACCGCAGCGCCTATCTGCGCGTCATGCCGCTGATCCTGCTGGTGGCGCTTCCCGGCGTCGCCTTCGCCACCGCGATGTCGGATGTGCTGATCCCCTTCGTGCTCGGTGAGCAATGGCGCGCAAGCGCCTCGATTTTCCTGGCGCTCGGCTTTGCCGGGCTGCTGCAGCCGCTCAACAATCCGGCCGGGTGGCTTTTCGTCAGCCAGGGCCGCTCCGGCGACTTCATGCGCTGGGGTATCATAACGGCCGTGACATCGGTGCTGGCCTTCATGCTCGGCCTGCCATATGGGGCGCTGGGCGTGGCGATTGCCTATGCGATCAGCGAGTATCTGCGGACACCGTTCCTGTGGCTCTATGTCGGCAAGAGCGGACCGCTGCAGGCGCATCACGTGTTTCGCGCGGCAGCGCCGTTCGTGCTTGGCGCCCATCTGGCGCTGGCCGCGATCTGGTTCATCAAGCCACTGCTGCCGCAGCAGCATGTCGTTGCCCTGGCCAGCGGCGCCGTGCTCGCTTACCTCATCACCATCGTCATCGCCCTGGCATTCGCCTCCGGCCGCGAAGCCTTGCGCGAGGCTCTTAAGATGCTGCCGGCAAGGCTGCCCGCGGCAGCGCCGCGCGAAGCGCAATAATTTGGTCGCCTTCGACAGCTACGGACATCCCTTCCAGGACCAGGTCTGAACCATGCACTACCGATCGATCTCCGATATGAACGACGCCATTGTCAGGGGCCTGCACCGGCTGCCGCGCGACATCGACCTGGTCGTTGGCGTGCCGAGAAGCGGCGTGCTGGCGGCAACGCTGGTCAGCCTTGCGGCGAACATCCCGATGACCGATCTCGACAGCTTCCTGGCTGGGCGGATCTACACGTCAGGCGTCACCAAGCGCCGTGCCGCTCTCGATCGCAAGGTCTCCGAGATGCGCAAGGTGCTGGTGATCGATGACAGCGTCGCCGGCGGCAACGCCATGCGCGACGCGCGCGCCCGCATCCAAGCGGCCGGCATCGAGGCGGATTTCACCTTTGCCGCCGTGTTCGGCCTTGAGCCGCAGCACCAGGAAACCGACCTCGTCTTCGAGGTCGTGCCGCATCCGCGCATGTTCCAGTGGAACTTCATGCACCACAAATTCCTGGCGCAATGCTGCGTCGACATCGATGGCGTGCTGTGCCTCGACCCGACAGAGGCGGAAAATGACGACGGCCCGGCCTACGAGAAATTCCTCAGCGAAGCCCGGCCGCTCCATGTTGCGACCCACAGGATCGGCTGGCTGGTCACCAGCCGGCTGGAGAAATACCGCGCGCTGACCGAAGCGTGGCTCGCCAAGCACGAGATCAAATACGACCAGTTGATCATGCTCGACCTGCCCAGCAAGGCGGAACGGCAGCGGCTTGGCGTGCATGGCAGTTTCAAGGCCGATTTCTACCGCAAATCCGATGCCATCCTGTTCATCGAAAGCGAGCACGAACAGGCGCTGAGGATCACCGAACTGTCCGGCAAGCCGGTGCTGTGCGTCGAAACGCATATGGTCAGCTTTCCCGACACGCTGTCGCTGCCGGCACTTGGCCAAGCAGCCCGCAACCTGCCGGCGCGGCTGCGGCAGATCAAGTCGCAAGAGGGCCGCAAGAGTGCTGCCAAGACCATTGCCCGCGCCCTGCTTGGCGCCCGCGGCTACGAGACGCTGAAAAATCGCGTCAAACGGCCGGCCTGATCCGGACTCTCAGGATATCAGAGCAATTCACCGTTTCATGGAAACGCCGAACCGCTCTATCTCATCGTTTTGACGCAATTCCCAAGGGAAAGCGCTATGCGCTTTCCCGGGAAAACCGGTTCCCACTTTTCCTGGAATTGCTCTAGGCGGCCTGCCGCGCGCGCTGCTGTACCGCCCTGTCGAGTATCGAGAAGAAGGTGATGAACTGGCGATCGGGATCGAGTTCCGGGCGCCCGGCGAAGCTGCGCGCGAGGCCTGAGAGCCGGTCATATTCCTGGTTGTCGTTCCACAGACGCCTGACGGCCGCGACCCAGTCGGCAACCGGAGCATCATAGTCGAGTACCACGCCCCCCGAGCCGATCGCCTCGGGCAGACCGCCGCGCCGCGAGCCGACAACCGGGATTCCGCTGCAATGGGCCTCCGACGCGACGCGGCCCCAGGCCTCTTCCCACTTGCTGGGAGCAAGCAGGATCTTCGTGCGGCCATAGACCGTCTTCATGTCGCTGGTGCGGCTCTCCAGCACGACATTGCCCAATGGTGCGATCGTCTGTTCGATCCGCGCCCGATGATCCTCCTCGAGCTTCCAGCTTTCGACGAACAGGAACGGGATTTCGCGGCAGGCGCCGGCGATGCGCACCGCGAGCTCAAACCCCTTTTCCTCGTAAGGATTGATCAGCGTGACGAACTGGCCCGTCGTCGGCGTCGAGTAATGCGCCGGGTTGATGGTCGGCGGGATCACCGCCGCCTCGATGCCGAACTCTTGTCTGTAGGTGCGCGCGGTGAAGTCCGAATTGGCGATGTAAAGCGCTGAATGCAATTCGCGCAGATCGCCGCCCAGTTCGTGGAACTCGACATTGCGGAGATAGACGACCAGAGGCACGCCCTCGGCCTGCAGCGCCTTGCCGATCGGCACCGATTTGTGGCACTGGACCACGGCCACATCCGGCTTCAGCCTGTCGACGGCAAAGGCCGCCGCTTCCCAGGGAAACCAGGCCCGCACCACCGGATAGCCGGGATAGCTGTCGATGACCGCCGGCTGCCGCAACAGCTTCATCTTGGCGCGCGCCTTGAAGCCGAAGACACCATCGCCGAACAGGGCGGCGAGCACCGCGGCTTCATGCCCATGTTCGACCAGCTGTTCGGCCAGATGGTGCGTGCTCGACTGCACGCCGCCACTGAACTCGGGTGGGTAGCCGTTGCCGCCTGCAAAAAGAACTTTCATGGGATCGGGCTCCTTGTCGCATCTCGTGTTCTTCGCTCAAAGGCAACAGGCAAAAGTCCGCCGCCTCGCTTTCGACGTCAGGCAAGTTTCGGCGGCTCCAGATTGGCGAAGGGATTGGTACAGGATTGCCAGCCGGTAAACCGGATCGAGTCGTTGGGCGAACTGCGCCAGGCGTAGTCCGTCAGCATATGGAATTCGGCGATGACCCAGCGGTCGAAATGCACCAGATCCTCCCGCTTCTGCCGAGGCAGCAGACGGCGCGCGACGCCCAATTTGAGCTCCTCCACAAGAGTGACGGCGTCGCTCAGTTTTTCGCTTGGAAAGTTCCACGGATTCCGGTTGCGGAACTCCAGCACGAACTGCTGCAGATGCTCTATGCGGATGTTCAACTTGCCAAGGTATTTTTCGAGCGTGACGCGCACCAGATCCTCGTCCGAGAATGAGGAAACGGCGGCGTAGGCGACCCCTGTCGAAACCACTCCGCCAGCCATGATGGCCAGGGCGGAGCGTCTGGAAATGTCGATCATCCGATACCTCCTTTCACGCGATCCGGCCCGCCGCCCGCAAGGACAGCGCTGCCGCGGTCAGGCTCGGGTTGGCGCAGGAGCAGCTCGGATAGGTGCTGGTGCCGACGACCACCAGATTTCTGAGCTGGTGGTGGATCATGCCGCTGTCGATCACCGAATCGGCCGGGCCGGTACCCATCCTCAGCGTGCCCTGGACATGCGATTCGGTCGGCCGGATGCCACGGTCGAAAAGCTTTTCGACCGGCAGCGGCGCCAAAAGGTCAGGCAATTTCTCCAGCGCGCGCGCCATGCCCTTCACCGCGTAGTCCGATGGCGCCTTGAAGCTGACGAAGGCATTCTCATCCTCGTCAAGCGTGACGAAGTTCTCGGGATCGAGCAGGTTTTCGGTGACCACGACAAGCGGCAACGCCTGGCGCAGCCGCCCCTTTTCGGCACGCATTCCGTGCTGCCAGCGGTTCTCGAAATAGACGAGTGCCGCCGCGTGCTCCGATCGGTGCGGACCGTCATAGAGGCCGAAATTCAGGCCGGTGGTGATGGTGCTGCCGTCGAAATTGTCGATGCCGTCGAGATAGACCTCGAAATTCCAGCCGTAGGATTCATGCAGGCCGCGGCCGACGAATTCGCCGCCCAAGCCGGAGCGTAGCATGATCGCCGCGCTCTGGATGGCATTGGCGCCGAGAATGAAGAGATCGCCGCTGACCTCGTATTCCTTGCCGTCATGCGTGAACGTGACCGAACGGACCGCACCTCCGACATGATCGAGCCGACGCACTTCCGCACCGAGACAGACCGAGATGTCGGGGTGCTCGAAGACATGCATCAACCCGTTGTTGACGGTGAATTTGGCGTCGACCGGACACAGCCAGCAGCGCAGATTGGCACAGCACGAGGTGCGCTGCGATGTCGGCAGCCGCGCCCGCGCGGTTGGCATGACGAAGTGCTGGCCGGGCTGCGCCGCCTTCATCATCCGGTCCGGTGTCGACATGCGATGCGGCGGTTGCGGAAACGGCTTCGAGCGCGGCAGCATCGCCGCCATGTCGGGATCGCCGGAGATCGACATGATGTCTTCGGCGTCGCAGTAGAACGGCTCGACATCGTCATAGCTGATCGGCCAGTCATTGCCGATGCCGTAGGTGCTTTTCAGCCTGAAGTCGTTGGGATGGAACCTTGGCGTCTGCGCGAACCAGCAGTTGGTCCCGCCGCCCAGTCCGATCGTGTAATTCCACGGCTTGTCGGAGTTGGTCTTGTAGGTCGTCTCGTCGTCGATATCCGTGTTAGCGTTCTGCTCGAGCTGCCATTCATGGGTGTTGTGGCGGCCCCACTCCAGCACCAGAATGCGTGCCTTTCGCCGCTTGGCGAACTCATGCAGGAAGAAGGCCGAACCGAAGCCGGAACCGATCGCGATGAGATCGAAATGATCCTTGGTGATTTGTTCTGGCTTTACGTCCAGCACCATCAGCTACAACTCCACACAGAAATACGCGCTCAGTCCTGGCGCCCGTCGGCGGTCTACGGACCGGTCCTGCATCCGTCTGTCCCTCCCCGGTCTCATGCCGCCATTCTGCCGATCGAGTGATATTCGATGCCGTGGCGGGCGATGACCTTGGGGTCATAGAGGTTGCGGCCATCGAAGATGATCGGCGTGGTGAGCGCGTCTTTCATCGCGTCGAAGGAGGGCGCGCGAAAACTCTTCCATTCAGTGGCGATCAGCAGCGCATCGGCGCCGCGCAGGGCCGCCTCCTTGGTGCCGCACAGAAGCAGGTCGTCGCGCAGCCCGTAGATGGCCTGGCATTCCTGCATTGCCTCGGGATCATAGGCCTGCACATTGGCACCAGCCTTCCACAGCGCTTCCATCAGCACACGCGCCGGAGCCTCACGCATGTCGTCGGTGTTGGGCTTGAAGGCCAGGCCCCAAAGCGCAAAGGTCTTGCCTTTGAGATTGCCCTTGAAATAGCGGTCCACCTTGTCGAAGAGAACCGATTTCTGTGCGTTGTTGCGCTCCTCGACGGCGCGCAGCAGCTTGGCGTCGAACTTGACGCCTTCGGCGGTCTTGATCAGCGCCCGCACGTCCTTTGGGAAGCACGAGCCGCCATAACCAAGACCCGGATAGATGAAATGGTAGCCGATGCGCGGATCGCTGCCGATGCCCTTGCGGACCTCCTCGATGTCGGCACCAAGCTGCTCGGCCAGGTTGGCCATCTCGTTCATGAAGCTGATCTTGGTCGCCAGCATGCAATTGGCGGCGTATTTGGTGAATTCGGCGCTGCGCACGTCCATCACGATCATCTTCTCGTGGTTGCGGTTGAACGGCGCGTAGAGTTCGCGCATCACCGCCTCGGTGTCCTCGCTGTCGGTGCCGACGATGATGCGGTCCGGTTTCATGCAGTCGGCGACCGCGGAGCCTTCCTTGAGGAATTCCGGATTGGAAGCGACGTCGAAGGCCAGGTCCTCTCGGCCTCTTTTCTTCAGCGTTTCAGCGATCCTGGCCTTCACCTTTTCGCAGGTGCCGACCGGCACCGTCGACTTGCCGACGACGATCTTGGGTTTGTCCATCTCGCGACCGATGGTCTCGGCGACGGCCAGCACATATTTGAGGTCGGCCGAGCCGTCCTCACCGGGCGGCGTACCGACCGCGATCATCTGGATCTCGCCATGCCTGACGGCGGCGGCGGCATCGGTGGTGAACTTGATGCGGCCGGCGGCATGGTTCTCCTTGACGAGGTTCTCCAGTCCGGGTTCGAAAATGGGAACCAGGCCCTGGTTGAGCCGCTCGACCTTGGCGGCGTCGATGTCGACGCACACTACCTGGTGCCCGACTTCGGCAAGCACCGCCGCCTGCACGAGGCCGACATAGCCAATTCCAAACACCGTCAAATTCATTCGGTTTCATTCCCATGCAAGGCAGCGGACCGTTTTCGGCCCGGCCAGTTCAAATCGACTTTCCCAACTACTTTACGCTGCATGCTAGTGATTCCGGAAACTGGCATGGCTCGCCGAGCGCCGTGAAGGCAACGCGCTTGACCTGCAGCGAAAGCTTGCGGCCTGGATCGGCGAAGGCTCCCATCCAACCCTTCATCGTATCGCTGCCCCAAAAGCTGAAGAAGATCTTCTGCGCATGGGTGGGTAACTTCGCCGGGTCGGTGATCGTGTTCACCAGCTGACCGTTGACGTACCAGCTCAAGCTGTCCTTCTTCCAGACGAAGGCGTAGTCGTTGAAGGCGTTCTCGGTGCCACCGGGCACGTCGACCAGCTTCTCGTTCTTGCCCTTGCCCGCAATGTAGGCATTGACCTGCACCTTGGAGGTGTCCTTGGTGAGGATCTCGAAGTCGATCTCGTCCCAGGGCTGCTTGTCGGTGGGGCCGATATAGGTGAAGAACGCCGCGTTGAGGCCGGAGCCGGTATCGGTCTTCAGCCGCGCCTCATAGGTGCCGTAGCCGAAGCGCTGCTTGGTCTGGATCTCGCCGCAGGCAAACTCACGGTCTTTCAGCTTCTGCTTCTCGAAGCCGAGCGACAGCACCCCGTCCGACAGGCTGACCAGTCCCTTCGACCAGGTGCAATTCTGATGGCTGCCATTGTTCCAGCCGTCGGAAACATACCAGCGCGCACGATCGAAGCTTTTGAAATCGTCGACAAAGGACGGCGATGTCGGAATGTCCTGGGCATAGGAAGGGGTTGCCAGGAAACTGCCAAGAGCGGCCAGCAGCAACGCACCGAGCGAAATCAGCCGTCGCCGGCCGGCTTGCCCGGTCCGGTGCGCGAACGGCGAGGCGTCAATTGCAGTTGTGGACGTAGTTCTCGGATTCGAATTCATACCAAACTCACCTTTGCGCCGTGCGTCCCCAACCCAAAGTCGACATTCGAACCGCTCCTGAACGGGGCCAACCTTGACCTCCTCTGTGACCCTCTCGAATTGCTTTTCCTGCCTCGCATCAAATCCGTTGCAACAGTCGATGGCCTCCACTTTCAACCTCTGCCGGTGCCTGCCGGCCGGGCGAATTCGGCCGTGGCGGCCGAGGAGGCCTTCTCGTCGAAGACCATATCCAGCGAATGACGGAGCTCTTTCATCATGCCGTCCTGGCGCGACAGCGCCGCGATGCGGCGTTCGCAATTCAGGATCGACGTCGTCAGTGCGCTGACTTCGGATGACCGACGGTCGGAGGCGGAGCCGTTTTCCATCGCTTCGACCAGGAAGGCGGCGTTGGTCGACGTCGTCCGGTAGCGATTCTCAAGCCCGACCCTCTCGGCCTCGATCTCGGACGCGATCTGCTCGAACAGCTTTGCCAGACGATCGAGACGTGAAACATCGGCCTGCCGGTCGCGGGCCGGATCCCTTGATCTGAAACCGAATATCGAGGCCATGAACTCAGATTCCTGTCATCGCCGGCTTGTGGGCCGGGCTTCTGGCCGATCCCCGCAGCCGGGGCTCAAAAAACTCGTGTTGTATTGTCCTGCTCCTCTCAAGGAGAGACATCAGACCATCCGATCGGGGGCCAGTTCGGCTGGTCGTCCAATATGCTGCACCGCAACATAGACTGCCATCGTCGGAGCCGCGAGGCAACCACCCAATTCGTAAACTCATAAATCCGGCCGAAATGGTTTGCGTGATGAATGTGCCTTTGCGGACAAACCGCAGGCGCCTGGCACCGCTCTCAACGTTCCTTGCTCGTGCTGGTTCCGGCCATCAGAAAACGCAGCGGCGGCACATGCTTTTGCCTTGACACAAGGCCGACACGGCGAAACAGCGCCTCGAGCTTGTCGGAAGCTACGCCCTGGACGATGGGGACGAGGTTGGATTGGCTGGCGAAAGCGTAAGCCGCGGCCGATGCCAGCCCCCGCTCGGCCTTGACGTCGAGGAAATTGCGCAGCCGATACTTGTCACGCACGTGCCGCTCGTGCCGCCGCAGCACCGCTTTCGAGCCTTCCGGCAGACTGTCGATCGCCAGCAGCGCCAGATCCGCATCGGCCAGACGCTTCAGGTCCTGCGTCTTGTGGCGGCCGCTCAGCGAATCGGCGCGGACGATGGCGCCGTAGCCGCAGGAGCGAATGACCTTGAACCGCGCCCCGCGGGCGACCGCGCGGGCGTAGAGCTCGTAGTCCTCGCCCAGCCGCAGGCTCTCGTCGTAGCGCAACCCATGGCGGTCGAGAAAGGCACGGCTGATCACCGGCTTCAAAAAGCCCAGCTCACCCCTCTGCACGCGCCGCCTGGAGATGTTGCCTTCGACGAAGCGCTCGAAATCGAGGAATTCCGGATCGGCGGCAAATTTAGGCGCGACGATTTTCGTGGCATCGCCGGTCGCATCGTCCCTGATCAGCATGATGTTGTCCGCCGCGAAATCCCAATCGGCGCCAGCAAACAGGCTGCTAAACCGGCCTTCGAGGAAAAAATCGTCGGCATCGAGAATGCTGATGAACGGCGATTTCGAGTCGGCGATCGCTGCATTGCGGGCAAAGGAGGGGCCGCGATTGACGTCGAGGCGCATCACGGTGAGCCGCCCGCTGCCATCGTCGGCGGTTCGCGCGACATCAGCGGTGTCGTCGGTGGAGGCGTCATCGACGACGACGACCTCCGCCACTTCCGGCTCGCGCAACGCGGACGCGATGGCGACAGCGATTGTCGCTGCCGCGTTTTTTGCCGCGATGATCACGCAGACCTCGGATTTCGTCATCGACATGGATTTGCCTCTCGTACAGGTGATATCGATTTGCCCTCGCCCCGTACTCGTTCAATGCCCTATAGAATTGCCATCAGCGTCCAATCTGTCTTCATTCAGCGACTGCCTGGCCGCTCAAAGATGCGGCGGCTTATGTCGGCGGACGCCGCCCAGCCGGCTTCGGCCAGATAGCGAACCGGCGCGCGGCCGCACAGTTCCCACAGCACCGTTCGCCGCTGCGGCCACCGCAGCGACGGCAGCCACGGCGCGATGACCATGCTGAGCAGATCCTCATTGCCGATGCGCGACAGGATCCGGGTTGCGCGCTCCGACAGCAGCGTGCCGGCGGCGCCAAGTAGCACATCGGCGGCGCGCAGGCCAAGCAGCAGCGTGTCATCCAGTCCCTGCGCGGCTGCGGCATCGAGCACACGTTGCTGATCCGCCTCGTCGAGGCGGCTGGCGCTGGCTCTGATATCGCAGACGTAACCCGCACAGGGTTCCCGGTTGAAAAGCGCCTTGGCGACGCTGATGCAGGACAAAAGCAAAGTATCGGCAACCGAGGTGAACGGTACGGTCGCACCGGCGATTTCGACCTGTCGCTTGCGCCGCAGAAACCCGTCCGCATCACGCGGGCTCGGGGAGCCGGGTTGCTGGAGGCGGTAATGAAGATCGACCGTGGATGGTTTCGGGCCGTCGCCGCGGGTCATGTGCTGTTCGCCGAGGAAGCGGACCCACCAGACGGAGCGCGACTTGCCTGCGACCTCATAGCCGATCGTGCGAAGCGCACCACGCGCCCTGAAAAACCCGACCGGCGAAACCAGGATGTCGACATCGCCCGAGGGCTTCATGAAGTGGTCGTCATAGAGCAGTTGCTGCTGGAACGGGCCCTTCAGAAAGACGAAATCGATCTCGTTGGCGCGCAGCACATCATGGATCGCCATCGAATCCATGATGCAGGACGCGTTCATTGAAACCGTTCTCCTGCGGTAGGTGTCGAGCCACTGGAAAAGCTCGGGCGGCCTTTCATGCGCGGGTGCGCGCGACAGGGCCTTGAGGACAAAGGTCGCGACCTTGTTCAGCCTGGCAATGTCGGCAACGTTGGCACCCGCAAGGCCAGGCATCGACACGTCGCCGGCGGCGGCACGCGGCCCGGCGAAATACAACCGCAGGCAGGCCCGCACATAGGCCACCTCGTCGGCACAGTCGGCGGCGCGCAATCGTTCGTATGAACCATCCGGCAAGGCCATTTAGCGCACAGTCTCCCAAAGAAAGCGGTTTGCGCGACGCTTATGCTGCAGGTGCGAAGCAAGCATCACCAAAAACCTTGATGCCGTAAAGCTTTTCCTTTTGCAGTGCGAAATTTTGCAACCATCGCGTTTAGCGACATCGGCTAAGGGGTGGCGAAAACCACAGTTGAAACACCCCCTTACCAGGGCGTTTCAGCCGATCTTCAGCAAGGATTTTCCAAACAAGATTTACCGCATTAGAGATGCCTAAAAAAGAGGCACCTAAGCGGACACTTTATGCAAGCAAAATCAATCGCTTAAAGAATAGACGTCGACATGGCCCTTGTGCACAAGGAATCGGCTCGAAAGAAGTCGGGGTTTGGGCATGGCTCACACATATGGTGACGCCCGCAACCCGTAATTGATTAACGCTTGGTAAATCAGGCTTGACTCATAAATGCTGCCATGCAGCTATTGCGCTGCAGCATGTACGTGCTGACGGCACTCGACAGGCCGTTTCCAGTCCTTATCGGAGAGTAAAATGGAACAGAATGTTGAAAAGCATGAATACGAAACGCCAAGCCTGACGGTGCATGGTTCGATTGAAACCATCACCCAGGGCGGCGGCGGCAGCACGGCGATCGACGCATCGTTCCCCGCGCACACGCCGATCGGCGACCTGACGTTCTCCTGAGCCAATCGCAGTTTTCCGGGGTGACGACTCTGGATCCAAAAAATTAAGAGAGTCGGGGGCCAAACCTCCGACTCCACTTTCATTGCCTGGAACTGCCCGTGCGTATCGTAAGCGAGGTTTTGGGATGAACTGGAAACTATCCAACCATGATTTGGCCGACCACGATTTGGCCGACAACGATTTGGTGAGTGCGACCAAGGATGCCGTGGCTTGCGAATTCGGCAATGGCCTGGCGCTGCTCAACCTCAAATCCAACATCTATTACAGCCTGAACGGCGTCGGTGCCTTCATCTGGGAGCTGATCCAGGAGCCCAGGTCGATCGCCGACATCCGCGGCGCCGTGCTTGCGCGCTACAATGTCGACCCGGAGCGCTGCCAGGCCGATATCGACGCATTGCTGAAGGGGCTGGCCGACAACGGGCTTGCGAGGCTGCATCATGAGGCACTTGTCTAGGTCGGTTCCGCGCAAGGCCCTGATTTTGCGGCAGGAACCCGCGACGGAAAGAAGCCTTAGGCAGACGAAACGTCGGGGAAGCCGGCGCAGTCTGTTCAGGGTCTTCTCCCTGAGCAGCTCGGAAATGATCTTTCTTGGTCGCTGCCTGCTGGTGGTCGCGGCGGTTCGGCTGGGGCTGACGTTGCTCTCCTACAATCGTGTTCGCAGCCTGGTGACGCGGCTCGACGCGCGTCAGTGCGCCTCGATGGGCGAGTTGCGGCGTGTCGCCTGGGGCGTTGCCGCCGCGGCCCGTTTCGTGCCTTACGCCACGTGCCTGACCCAGGCGCTTTCGGGTCAATACATTCTTGCCCGCCAGGGCAATGTATCGACGATACGCATCGGCATCGAACGCGGCACGGGCGAGCAACTGAAAGCACATGCCTGGCTGGTCAGCGACAATCATATCGTGCTTGGCGGATCGATCGACGGTTTCGCTCATCTCGTCGATCACGGCAGCCGATGAGCGGCGTCGCCGGCATCCTGCTCCGACAAGAATCCGCGCCGGCGGTCGCGGCGGCCGACATCCAGCAGATGCTGGCCCGCATGCGCCATCGCGGCCCTGACGGCAGTTCATGGTGGCTGGACGCCAACATCGCGCTTGGCCACGCCTGGCTCAACACCACGGATGAAGCCGGTCCGGGTCCACTGACGATGGCTGGCGGCAGGCTCGCCATCACCGCCGATTGCCGGCTGGACAACCGTGACGAGCTGCTGGCCAGGCTCGGCATCCGCGACCAGTCGGTCGCCGACGCGATCTTGCTGATGCGCGCCTATCTGCGCTGGGGCGAAGCCTGCCCGGTGCACCTGCAAGGCGATTTCGCCTTCGCCATCTGGGATGGCGAACGGCAATCACTGTTTTGCGCGCGCGATCATTTCGGCGTCAAGCCGTTCTACTACCACGCGGCGGACCAGCGCTTCTCCTTTGCCTCGGAGATTGGGCCGATCCTGGACGTCGAGGGGGTCGGCGCACGCATCAGCGAGCACCAGATATCCGGGTTCCTGGCCGGGCTTCCCGACGACCCGCAGTCTACTCCCTACAGCGATGTATTCAGCCTGCCGGCCCGCCACAGCCTCACCGTCACCGCGCAACAGGTGGTGCTGCGCCGCTACTGGCAGATCGAGCCGTCGGCGCGGCCCTTGCGGTCCGATGCACAGGAGGAATTCGCCCACCTGTTCTCTCAATCGGTTCGCAACCGCATGCGGGGAAGTCAGGCGGTCGGCGCAATGCTGAGCGGCGGCCTCGATTCCTCGTCGATCGCCTGTGTCGCCGGCCTGCAGAACGCCGCCGCGCGCAAGCCGAAGCTGGCGACCTTCTCGCTGATTTTCGAGAAGGGCTCGCCTATGGACGAGCGGCCGTTCATCGATGCCGTCCTCGATCAGCAGCAGTTTGACCCAACGCTGATACCAGTAGGCAACTATGCGCCATTCGCCGAATTCGAACGCGTGCTGGAAGAGCAGCAAGGAACGTTCCTGGCGCCGGGCCTGACGCTCACCCGCGGTATCTACCGGACGGCCGGCGCCAAGGGCATCAGGGTGTTGCTGGATGGCCATGGCGGAGACGAGGTCGTTTCACAAGGCCACGGCCATCTGCATGAGCTTGCCAATGCCGGCCGATGGATGGATCTGTGGCGCGAGATCCGCAGCGCCTCCAACACCTATGGCGACAGCACGCTTGGCCTGTATTTCCAGTTCCTGACCCTCTACGGGCCGGCTTGGCGCATCGCCAGGCTGAGGCACATGGCGAACCGTGTGCTGAACAGGATCCGCAAGCCGACTGGGGCGCCGCGCGGCTGGCGCGACCTGATCAATCCGGACCTGGCCAGGCGCACCGAGCTTGTCGACCGGTTTCACCGGGCCGGCTATATGCCGCCCGGCATCCAGGCCAGCGACGCGCTCAGCCATCGCTGGATCCTGTCAAACGGCTATGTCCCGCATGCTTTCGAGGTTCTCGACAAGGCCGCGGCCAATTTCGGCGTCGAGCCGCGCTACCCTTTCTGGGACAAGCCGCTGGTCGAGTTCTGCCTGGCACTGCCGGGCGAGGAGAAGCTGAGCCACGGCTTTGGCCGCTATGTGCTGCGCCGCGCCATGCAAGGCGTCCTGCCGGCGGCGGTGCAATGGCGGCGCGACAAGATCGATTTCACCGCCAATCTCGTCAACGGCATGCTCCGCAACCATCGCGACCTGCTGGAACAGCTGCTGGTTTCGGATGCGAACCGCATCGCGCCCTACGTCAATCTGCCTCAGGTGAGTGCTGCCTATGCGCGGCTTTTGCGCCAACCCGATCAGGCAGCCCCCCTGGACGTCCAGTATGTCTGGCGTTCGGCCTCGCTGTCGCTCTGGCTGCGGCAGCTCCAGCACAGCGGGAGCCCCGCATGATGCCTCGCAACGAGCCGCTCGCCGCATACAGTGATGATCCCCGTCCGCATGGCCGGGTCGTGCGGGAACGCCGCTTCTACCGGGCCTATGGCCTGACCATAGCGTCCGAGGTGACGTTGCCCGAACTGGAGCCGGCGGCGCCGGGGACGGCGGATGTCGTGATCGCCGTCGGCGCGATCGACCTGCCAAAGCCCTCGCCCGAAGCCGCGACCGACTTCCGCTTCGAGCCGAACCGACAATATCTGGCCTGGCATGCCGTCGGCGCGTTCCTGATCAGCGATTTCAGCCGTATCGACATCGAGCCGGCGCCCGGCGTCGACGACACGCTGATCGCGTTTCCGCTGTTGGGTCCGGTCATGGCGCTGCTCCTGCATCGGCGCGGCCTGCTCGTCCTGCACGCCAGCGCCATTGCCGTTGCCGGCAGGAGCGCCATCTTCATGGGCGACAAGGGCGCCGGCAAGTCGACGACGGCAAGCGCGATGATCCGGGCCGGACATCAACTGCTTACCGATGACGTGGTGGCGCTGGACCTCGCCCATCCGGGCGAGCCGATGATCGTTCCGGGTTTTCCGCAGATCAAACTGGCGGCCGACGCCGCGGCGGCGATCTCGCTGGGGCAAGCGGAGGTGCGGCCGCAAGTGCATCCGGCGATCGACAAGATGCAGCATCGCCTGAACGGTGGCTTTTCCGGCGACAAGGTGCTGGCGACCAGGATCTATATTCTCCAGCGCGGCGAAAAGGCTGACATCACGCCCTTGCCCGCCATCGCCGCCCTGCCGGCCATCATCAAATTCTCCTATGTGACGCGTTTCGGCCGCGCGGCCCTGCCCGACCATTTCGCGGCGGCGCATCTTCGGCACTGTTCAGGAATTGCTAACCATGTCGGCGTGTGCCGACTGGAAGTCCCGACGGGCCTGGACAGGATCGGCGAAGCCGTGGACCTGATCGAAAGGGATCTGGCGGCTGGCAGCCGGCGGTCGTGAGCGCAATCATGTCGAAGTCCTCAATCCTTCGCCTGTCGCTGTTTCGAGAGGTCGCCGCATTTGGCGCCGCCATTGCCCAGATCGGCGGTCGGCGAGCCTGGACAGCACTGATCTTCCTGATCCTGGGCAGCCTGACCGAAGGTATCTCCATCCTGCTGCTCATCCCGCTGCTGCATCTGGTCGGACGCTCCGACCAGGATTTCGCGGTCAAGCTGCCGAACAATGATTTCGTGCGCTGGCTGGTGCCGGACGGCACGCTGCAACTGACCACGGTGCTCTGTGCGCTCGTCGGGCTTGTTGCGGTGCAGGCGGCGTTCAACCGCTTCAAGTCGGTCTACATGGCCAGACTGCTGTTCGATTTCATCAACCGCGTGCGCATGAATCTGTTCGAGAGCATCGGCAAGGCGCGCTGGGGCGTTTTTACGCGCATGCGGAGCTCCGACCTCGATCATGCCCTGACCGGCGACATCGACCGCGTCCAAGGCGCCGCGTTCTCGCTGCTGATGCTGGTGCAGATCGCCGTGCTTCTGGCCGGCTATCTCCTGATTTCCATGTTCATCTCGCCGGTCATGACGCTGTTTGCCGTCGTCATCGGCATCGTGATGTTCGTGGCGCTACAGCCCTTCCGGGCGCGGGCCACGGCCTTTGGCCGGGTGCTGACCGCCAATCGCCAGGATCAGTACCGGACGGTTTCGGAATTTCTCGGTGGCATCAAGGTGGCCAAGAGCCTGAACGTCGAAGCCAGCTATTTCGCGCAGTTGCAGTCGACGCTGGAAAAGATGAAGGCCGACAATGTCGACTATGTGCGCAACAGCACCATCGGCACCGCGGTGTTCCAGGTGGCGAGCGTCGTGGGCTTGAGCCTGTTCATCTATGTGGCGCTGGTCCGCTTCAACCTGTCGCTGGCTGAGATCGTCGTCCTGCTCCTGGTCTTCATGCGCATCGCGCCGCGCTTCATGGACATGCAGACGCAGGCCCAGCAAGTGCTGATCAACCTGCCCGCCTATACGGCGATGCGCGGCCTGCAGGCGCGTTTCGACGCCGAGCGCGAACCGGACGAGGCGGGGGCCGGGGAACGCGACAAGCTGTCGCTCGTCACCGGGCTCAACGTGAGGGACGTTTCCTTCTTCTATGGCGACGACCCCGCCAGGACGGTGGTCACCGGCATCACCTTCGGCCTGCCGGCGGGCAAGGTCACGGCGCTGATCGGCCCGTCCGGATCGGGCAAGAGCACGATCGCCGACATGCTGCTCGGCTTGCTCGAGCCGACCGCCGGCAAAATGCTCGTCGACGGCGTCGAGATCGATGCCGGCAATCGCCGCCGCTGGCGCGGCCAGGTGGCCTATGTGCCGCAGGACGTGTTCCTGCTGCATGACACGATCGCGGCGAACCTGCGCCTTGCCGCGCCGCAGGCCAGCGATGACGATCTGTGGACCGCGCTGCATCAGGCGCATGCAGGCGAGTTCGTCGAACGGCTCGGCCTCGGGCTCGAGACGGTGGTCGGCGACCGCGGCGTGCGGCTGTCGGGCGGCGAACGCCAGCGCATCGCGCTTGCGCGCGCGCTGCTGCGCAAGCCGTCGCTGCTCATCCTGGACGAGGCCACCAGCGCGCTCGACTGGCAGAACCAGTCGCTGATCGCCAGGTCGATCGATGGATTGCGCGGCACGATGACGATCCTGACCATTGCGCATCGGCCGTCGATGATCGCCTTCGCCGACTGGGTGGTGGCGATGGAAAACGGCCGTATCGTCGAAGTCGGCCAATATCAGCGGCTGAAGGAAAAAGCCGGCAGCCGGTTGTCGAGGATGCTGTCGGGGGAACAGTCGGAGACCGAACCCGCCAACGTCGCCTGAGGCCGGTCGGGCGCTGGTTAGTGCAGGCTGCGCCTGGCGCTGCCTAGTTTCTCGCCTTCGGCGACCTCGGGCGCATTCAGTTTTCGTTCGGCGTCACGAGCCATGTCGGCCGGCGTCGGTGCGCTCCTGGCGATCATGGCGTAGATGAGCACGAAATAGCCCGCCTGGATAACCACGGCGCAAATGATGACGCGCAGTAGTATTGTGCCTATCGACGCGCCGCCCAGCCACGACCAGCCGACAACGATCGCCAAAGCGAAAATCATCCCGAGGATGAATTTTGGAAGCGCCATACCCAACAGCCCATAAACCGGCTCGGGTACATTTAACGATTGCCCCACCCGAGCGCCGTCCCTTGTCATGTGGGCTTGTCAAGGTCGCCCACTCTCGACCGGTTGCTTCCGGCCTTTGATACCTGTCGCTACTCTGACAGGTATAATTTGCAATTCTATTAAGGCGAGCAGTAGGCGGCAAGGGCAACCGCGGATATTTTTGATTGAGCGTTTGCGATCGACTCTGCCATGGTGCAATGCACGCGACCGGATTCAAGCCGACCTCCTGCCATCCGCGGTTTTCAGTAGAATGGGCAATATTAAGTAGTATTTTATATGGTTTTTCCCAAGTATCATGGCATGCTAAAGCACTAACGTGTGCCACATCTCGACAGATAGGTAGGCCTGCCTAAAAACCGCCCCAAAAAGGTCCTTATTTTTTCAACGCTGCCCGTTTATTGTCACAAATGTGCTAAACATCCCGAAATTTGTGCATGTCTAGCTTATTATTTAGTCAATTCATGACGTGACTATTTCAACGGGGTGGGAAATTGTGTGTTGCGCTGCAACATTTTTTTGATATCGTGTGGTGAACCATTCGTTCAACGCATGGAGTTTACGGCATGAGGGACGCTGCCAAGTCAGCCACCGCGAGCTTTTCGCAGGCTGACATCGATTTTCCGCCGCCGATCGGCGGCCTGCTCAAACGCAGCTTCGATATCACCGGTTCACTGATTGGCTTGATCGCCCTCAGCCCGCTGTTTGTCATGATAGCGCTGCTCGTCAAGTTTTCCGACGGCGGCTCGATTTTCTACGGCCACCGGCGAATCGGGCGCGGCGGGCGGATTTTTCCGTGCCTGAAGTTCCGCACCATGGTTCCGGACGGCGACAAGGTGCTGGCAACCTATCTCGCCACCAATCCGGACGCCAACGCGGAATGGGTAGCGACCCGCAAGCTGAAGAACGACCCGCGCGTCACCCGCGTCGGTGCGGTGCTGCGGAAGCTCAGCCTCGATGAGCTGCCGCAGATCATCAACATCCTGCAGGGTGACATGAGCCTTGTCGGCCCTCGTCCGGTCGTGCGCGACGAACTGGAGATCTATGGCACATCCGCCGTCTACTACCTGAAATCCCGCCCCGGCCTGACCGGCCTGTGGCAGGTCAGCGGCCGCAACGATGTATCCTATGACAGCCGCGTCGCCTTCGACCGCCACTATGTCGAGAACTGGTCGCTGTTCGAGGACGTTCGCATCATCATCAAGACCGTCCCGGCCGTGTGGATGTCGCGCGGCTCTTACTGACCAGCTGGTGGCCAATGCCAGACATTGGCGCCGGCCATTCGACGCAAGCTCATCGGGCGATGGGGCTAAAGCGGATCGGAACGTTCAGTTGAAAACAGATATGCTCGAAGCCTTTCGCAGCGGCCCGGTTTCCGGCCGCCTGCGGCGGGCGCGTTTGCTGGCCACATGCCTTGCCGTGTCGCTCGTCGTGCCCCACATCGCGGCTGCCGGCGACTATCGCCTCGGATCGCAGGACAAGCTCACCATCCGCGTTGCCGAATGGCAGACCGTGGAAGGCACATTTCGTGACTGGTCGGCGGTGAACGGCGAGTACACGGTCGGTCCATCCGGCACGCTGTCGGTGCCGTTCGCCGGCGAGCTGCCGGCATCCGGCAAGACCACGTCCGAAATCGCAACGGCGATCGGCGAGGCTTTGCAGAAAAAGCTCGCTTTGTCAGACAGACCGGAAGCCTCGGTCGAGATGGCGCAGTTCCGGCCATTCTACATTTCGGGCGAAGTCCAGAACCCCGGCCAGTTTCCTTTTGTACCCGATCTGACAGTGTTGAAGGCCATCAGCGTCGCCGGAGGCATCCGGCGCAACGCCGACTACGGTCCCCAGCTCGGCAAGGACCTAGTCACCGCCAAGGGCAATTTCGATATCTCTGACGACCAGCGCATTCGGCTGATCGTCAGGCGCGCCCGCATCGACGCGGACATGGCCGGCAAGGCGAGTTTCGACGTGCCGAAGGAGGCCGAGGGCGATCCGAGACTGCCAGCCATCGTCGCGGACGAGATGACGATCCTGACGGCTGACCAAAAGGCGCTGAAGCTGAAACTCGAGGCGCTCGACGATCTGAAAGGGGTTTTGGAATCCGAGATCGAATCGCTGCAGAAGAAGATCGTCAACCAGCAGCAGCAGGTCGACCTGGCACAGCAGCAACTCGCCAGCATCGGCCCGCTGGCGCAGAAAGGCCTGATCGCCAACGCTCGACTGCTGGATTCTCGGCAGTCGGTCGCCGACCTGCAGGGCAAGATCCTGGACTACGAAACAGCGATCCTCACCGCCAAGCAGGCGATCAGCAAGGCGAAGCAGGACGCTATCGATGCCCAGAACACCTTGAGCTCAAGTCTCGCCACCGACCGGCAGCAGACCGAAGCCGACCTGAACGAGGCCGCGCTGAAGGCGAATATGCAGAAGGGCCTGATAGCCCAGGCCACCGATCCCGCTACGACGGCCGCTATGACAAATGATCAGCAGCCCACCCTGCTCTATTCACTGGTGCGCAATGTCGACGGCAAGACCAGCGAAATCGCCGCCAAGGAAGACACACTGGTGCTGCCTGGCGATGTGATCAAGGTCAAGCTGGCACCGCTGGCCAGCCAGTAGTCCGCAGGTCCCGGGCACTACCCAGTGTTTCAATCCATCCGGCAAGGAGGGGTTTGGGTAGTGTCTCGGTTTGAAATTTGAAAATCAGAAAACAGCGTTGGCCGGCGGCTTGATGTTGTCCCGTCGGCTTCATCGCCCGTGGCACTGCGCATGACGCAGACGGCATTGGTGATCACGTCGGCGGGGTGCTTCTGGCCGGCATTTAACGTGGGTACTCCAAAATGATGATGTAGCCGGACGGCTGCGTGAATGGACCGTTCTCCGTCAGAATATCGCGGGTGGGCTGCCAGATTACGTTGACGATCCGACTGCCCTCTTCGCCTAGGCTGTGGAGAAGCGTTTTTAACCGATCAACGTCGTCTGGGCATGTCTCAACAGCGTATGGCATGAAAACCTCCCATGCTTTGCGGTAAGCATATCGGAGTTCGGCCCAGATCGCGACTAGCGCGGCGTCATTGCCGTTTTTTTGCGAGCGCCGACTTCAGCCCGCGAGTTGATTGCTCATGACGGACCGGCCGCCGCCGGACGGCCGGCATGCCGGGGCCAGTCAGCCTCGCCCCTGGCCGCCTCCGCCTGCGCCAGGGCTTGCGACCGCCGCGTGCGGCTGGAAACGGGCAGCCGCACCAGCTTGAAGAAGCTGAAATACATCAGGAAAGAGCCCATGATGTAGGGGTTGAGAATCTCGACCTCGACGAAGGAGCGGATCAGCAGCAGCACCATCACGCCGAAGAGGATCACCGAATCCGCCTGCCAGGTCCTGAAGATGACCGCCGAAACGTGGCCGTAGAGCGTGCGCAGCATGATCAGCGAGACCAGCGTCGCCCCGACGAAGCCGAGCTCGACGAGGGCCTCGATATAGGTGTTGTGGAAGTGGAAGCCGGTGCGGGTGGTGATGTAGAACTCGTTCCACAGCCGCTCGGCTTCGGCGAAGCCCTGCACCCAATAGGCTGCATAGCCGACGCCGAGAATCGGCGCTTTTTGCACGGCGTTCCAGCCCTGCTCCCACAGATAGGTCCGCCCGGTGAGCGTCGAATCCTTGCCGAAGAGGCCGAGGACGAAGTCCATCAGCCCGAGATTCAAGGCGACGAAGGCAGTCACCACCAGCAGGCCGGCGCCGACCAGGAAGATCACCCGGCGATAGCGTCGTGACAGAAGTTTGCTCATCGCAAGAAGCGCCACCAGCGCCAGAACCGCCGGTATCGAGGCCATCGAGGTGGCGGAATGCGAGACGACCAGCACATAGGCCGACAGCAGCACGACAGGCACCGCCAGGATGAAGCTCAGCCGGCCGCGCCTGTAGAAGGCAAGGAAGACGGCGCAGAAATAGATGCCGAGCGAGCCGACAAAGCCGATCTGGTTCTTGGAGGCGAAGGCGCCGACAAAGTTGACGGTGCCGTCGAGAACGTCCTCGGAATAGTTCGCGACCTTCAGCGAATAAAGAAGGACGACGAATATCCCGACCAGCGCCCCTATGGTCAGCGTGCGCACGCTGACGGTGCGCGCAGCGACATATGCGCAGGCGATATGGGAAAAATACTGGATCGACGTCCTTGCGGTGACGCCGGGCGCCTGCGACCAGAAAACCGAGAAGCAGACATAGGCCGCAAACAGCAGCGGCAGCCAGGCGCTGGACAGATGTCGCAGGAACCGCCGGTAGTCGACCAGGATGAGCGGAAGCCAGACTGCATAGTAGGCCAGGATCAGCACCTGGCCGAAAATGACCGAATAGGAAAACGCCCAGATCGAGACGGCTACGGCAAAGGCGCCATAGACCGAGTTTCTCTCGGGATCGACCAGCAGGGACTTTGGAATCTTCATCTTAGAGTCCCGCCGACACGACCCAGGGCCGGCAAGCCATGAGCCGGCCGGAATCTGCGCAAACATGGGCGTGCAATAAACGGCCTCTCCATTGTGCAGTGCAATATAACCTATCGCGCCCGGCGCTCAATGGCAAATCCGGTCACCTTGTCTTACAGCGCGGCATCTGCGGAGAGGTCCGTCCGGCCAGGTGGCCTGGATCAGGCTCTGTTTCCTGTCGGCGCAAACGCTACCACAGGGCTCCGCCGGTGATCTGTATGTTTTCCATGGTGATGCCCTTGGCCAGGTCCGAGCACAGGAAAACGGCCAAAGCGGCGATCTCCTGCGGCTGCAGCATGCGCTGCTGCGGGTTGCCTTTGGCGATCTCGGCCATCGCTTCCTCAGCGGTGCGCCCCTTGCCCTCGCGCTCGACGACCTGCGCCACGTTGCGGCGCATCAGTTCAGTCTCGACCCAGGTCGGGCTGATCATGACGCAGGTGACGCCATGCGCCGCCCCTTCCAGCGCCACGCAGCGGGTCAGGCCGAGAAGGCCGGCCTTGGAGGCGCAGTAGGCCGGGTTGTCCTTCCAGCCAACCGAGGCAGCGGTCGAGCCGATATTGACGATGCGGCCCCAGCCGCGCTCGATCATGCCGGGCAGAACCGCGCGGGTGGCGCGGAAGGCGCCGGTCAGGTTGGTGTCGACGATCTTGTCCCACAGCGCGTCGGAATGGCCGCAGACCGGCTGCTCGGCGGTGGTGCCCGCGGCGTTGACCAGAATGTCGGCGGGGCCGATGGCCGCTTCGACGTCCGCCGCGAAACGATTGGTGACGTCGCTGTCGCGCACGTCGAGATGGGCGGCGTGAACTTTCGTTCCATGCGCGGCAAGAGCCGAACGCACACGCTCGATCTCGTCCGCGCCTGGATAGTAGGCGGCGTCTGATCTGTCGGAGCCGGCGGGCGCGATGTAGGAGCCGACGGCGACATTGGCGCCGGCTTCAGCCAGGGCCGTCGCAATGGCGAAGCCCATGCCCGAGAAACCGCCGGTGACGATGGCGCTGCGGCCGGAAAGGTTGTTCATGGCGCACGGTCTCCGCTTCGTTCCGGGCAGGCAATCAGGCCCGGCCGGATTTGGCAATCACACCGGCCAACCTCCATCGACAGCGATTCATGTTTCCTGGAGCGGTTTGCCCAGCCATTCGCGATAGAAGCCTTCAAGGTCGGGCTCGAAATCGTGAACTATGGGATAACCGGGTGCCGCCGCCTCCACCTCATGCAGCGTACCGCACTGCGGACAGATGAATTCACGGATTTCCATCCATTCGGGATCAGGGAGATCGCTGTTCGGATAGATCTCGCGCAAAGCCTCCTCGGTGTTGCGCACGTTGATCGCGGCGTTGAGCTTCCAGTTCTTGCGATAGTCGCCAAAGGAGTGGCCGCATTCGCAGCGGGTGATCCGCTCATCGCCGCTCTGGCAGATGAACAGATGGTCGGAGACCGGCAGCAGGATCGGGTCCTTCCAGGCGACACGGTCCTGATAGACGGCAACCATCTTGAAGAAGCGGTCATCATCCTTGTAGGCGCTCATGATACGTCGCGTCTGCGGCCAGGGCAGCTTGCCGGCAGCCAGATCGCCGAGGACTTCCTTGCTGTATGAGGTCATGGCTTTGCTCCCGGCATGAAGATCGATCTGGCGTCGACGTTCCAGAACTCGCTGAATTCCTTGGTGAAGCGCGACGACAGCTTGATCGCGCTGGCATACATTTTCTTCACCTCCGGGGCGAAGTCCGCCTTTTCGACGCGGCCGCGCTCCTGGGCGATCCAGTCCGAAACCGGGATCGCCTTGGCCAGACGCTGCTTGCGCATTTCAGCACGGCGCTCGACCGTTGCGTCGATATCAGCAACGGGATAGCCGTCTGCATCGTCCTTCAGCACGATGCCGAAAACCTGACCCGCCGCCTCGCGGGTGAGGAACCCGTTCTCGACATCCCAGGCCGTCTTGATCGGATCGCGCTCCAGCACGTCGCCATAGCCCCCACCGCCATTGTAGGAATGGCTGAAGATGTCGCCGGATTTATGCGGCGAGGTGATGTATGGGCCCTCGACCACGACATGGTCGCCGCCGATGTTCTTCTCGTAGTCCGAAACATGCGGGTCGATGCCGGGCGCATGCGCCAGCGGCGCGCCCTTGGCGGCCAGCTCATGGATGTTGGAATTGCGCACGGCGCGATGCTTCTGGCAGGTCGGCGCCGGATAACCGCCACACATGCCGCCATTGTCGAACACTCTGGAGGAGTGCTCCGAGGTGTGGAGCCGCAGATGCGAGGTCTTGTTGATCAGCCAGGTCGAGACGAAGGAACAGCCGCCGCGATATTTGCCGGCGCCGCCCGAATTCGGCACGATCGAGCGGCCGATATAGACCATCGGCATCGACTGTTCCCAGACCTCGATGTTGCCCATGTCGGATTCCGGGTTCCAGCCGACATAGGCGGTGTCGAGACCGTCCTTGATGGCGAGCGCGCCGGAGCCGGCGGCGGCGCATTCGAAATGCGCCATGCCGAACGGCGTGCCGTACTGGCTTTCGCCGCCCATCTCGATCATCGGGCTGTTGACCTGGCCGACAAAGGCCTCCTCGACAAAGCCCCGCGCCACGAAGCTGCGCGACAAAAGCCGTTGGAAGACGCCATAGGCCGGCAGCAGCAGCGCCCATGAGGTGGCCGTCGCCACCATCTCGTTGTCGGGATTGGTCCAGGTGCCATGCGGCAATTTCAGCTCGGTCGCCATCCAGGCGCCGTCATTGACCAGCCCTTCGAAATTCATGTGCTGGGTCAGCGTGACGAACATGCCGCCATCCATGCCGGCCGGCGTGCAGTTCATCGAATGGTAGCCCCAGGGCTGGGTGCCCTCGAAGTCCATAGTGATCTTGCCGTCGGTGGTGATCTCCATCTCGATCGGGATGTTGTAGAGCCAGTCGGGATCGCCGAGAAGCTGGAAGCCGGGCTTGCCCGCGGTGACGTGACCATAGAAGGTGTGGCCGCGATAGATGCCGGGCACCGTGAGCTGGCGGGTGCGGGCGAGCTGGGCGCGACGACCTTCCTCGATGAACTCCTTCGACACCTTCATCCAGTAGTCGAGGCCGATCTCCGAGATCAGCTGCTTGACGCTTTCGCGCATGTCGATGCAGGAGGCGACCTTGGCCTTCTCGTCGAGCACCCAGTAGATCGGCATGCGCAAATTGCGCTCGCAGCGGATGACATAGTCGCGGCGGATCTCATCGTTCTCGCCGATCTTCTCGGCGCAGACGAACAGGCCTTCGGTGAAGCGCTCCTGCGCCAGGCAGACGTCGCCGCCAGGCGTGATGCCGCCGGCTTCCAGCTCATGGCAGACGGCACCGGCCCAGCCGACCAGCGTGCCTTCATGGAAGATCGGCACCACGTCCATGACGTCAGGCACCTGCACGGTGCCGATGAAGGCGTCGTTGTTGGCGAAGATATCGCCTTCGCGGATGCGCGGGTTGTCCTCGTAGCCGTTTTTGATCATCCATTTGATGAAGCGGCTCATCGTATGGACATGCACCATGATGCCGTTGGAGAGCGCGATGGCGTCACCCTCGGGGGTGTAGATGGCGACCACCATTTCGCCGACCTCGCGCACACCGGGCGAGGCCGAGATGCGGCGGGCCATTTCGCGCGCCGAGACGCAATAGGCGCGCAGCTTGGTGTGCAGCGTCTCGAATTTCAGTGGGTCCTGGTTGCGCAGCGTGAGTTCCGTGATGCCGTCGTAGCAGCCGGTTTCTTCCATCAGCCGCTCGGAATCGAGCAGTCTTTCGCGAAGGCGCAGGGCCGAGGCAGGTTTGTCCAACATGGCGGTCGCCCTCTCAAGCGTGGGTGTAGTGCAGCAGCGTCCATTCATCGACATGGACGCGGTCCTGCGGATGAACGACGAGCGTGGTGGCGGGATGTTCGATGATGGCCGGGCCGATCACTTCATGGCCGGGCTGCAGAAGGTCCATCTCGTAGAGATTGGCCTTGTGCCAGCGCCCGCCGATATAGGCTTCGCGGACGCCCTTGTGCGCGGCTGCCGGATTGGAGGCGCCGAGCGGACGCTTGAGCAGCACCGGCTTGACCTTGTCCGCGGTGGCGATCAGCCCAAGTTCGGTGATGGTGAAGCCAGCTTCGCCATAGCGCGACACGCGATGGTTGACCTTGGCATAGACCGCCTCGAACTCGTCGATAACCTTGCGCATGTCGTCGGCGGAATTGACCTCGGCCAGCGGCGCCATGACTTCGACATCCTCGAGCTGGCCGGTGTAGCGCATCATCAGGAACGGCACGGTCCTGATCTTCTCTCTGGCATGACCGTCGGCGATCATTTCGTCGACCGCGGCCTTGGTCAGATCATTCCAGACCGTGGTGACCTTTGCGCCAAAAGCGGTCAGCGTCGCCTCATCGACGCGTGACGGAATGTCGTGCTGCGTCGACACCGAATGCCGGCGCATGAAATCGGCCGTGGTGCAGCCGAAGGCGGAGAAGGCGGCCGCGAACTGGAAGGTGATGATGTCCTTGAAGCCGATGCCCCTGGAGCAGCCGGCCAGATGCAGCGGACCGGAGCCGCCATAGGAGAGCAGGGTGAATTCGGAAGGGTGGATGCCCTGACCCGAAATGACCCGGCGCAACGCGTTGTTGGCATCGGACTCCAACATGTCGATCATGCCTTCGGCGGCTTCCTCCACCCCGACGCCCAATATGTCGGAGCATTTCTCCTGGAAGGCGCGGCGCGCCTTTTCGACCTGCAGCACGACCTTGCCGCCCAGGAAATAGTACGGGTTCAGCCGGCCGAGAATGGCGTCGCAATCGGCGATCGTGGGTTCGGTGCCGCCGCGATCGAAGCAGATCGGGCCGGGGTCGGAGCCGGCGCTTTCCGGCCCGAGGCTGACCTTCTTGGTCAGCGGATCGACCTTGAGGATCATGCCGGCGCCGGCGCCGATCGTGTCGAGATGCAGCGTCGGTACGTTGAGCTTGAAGCGGTCCATCAGCGGCTCGTTCTCGATTCGCGTCTGACCGCGCGTGATGACGCCCATGTCGAAGGAGGTACCGCCCATGTCCGAGCAGATCAGCGAGTCGTTGCCGATCAGTTTGCCGACATAGGCAGCACCGAGGATGCCGCCGATCGGGCCTGAGATCATGGTTTCATGCAGGCGCGGGTGGTTGATCGAGGTCAGACCGCCGAAGGAGAGCAGCGTCTGCACGCCATATTTGAAGCCGTATTTCTTCGAGACGTCCTCAATGCCCTTGAGCTGCTTGCGGCCACGCGAGGTGGCGTAGGCTTCGATCAGCACCGAGTTCAGCCGCGACTGTTCGCGGATGACCGGGCGGACCTCATGGCTGGTGTAGACGATGATGTCGGCTCCGGCCTTGTCGACCTCCGCGCGGCAGATCTCGGCGATGCGCTTCTCATGCACCGGATTGACGTGCGAGAAGATGGTCATGATGCAGATCGCCTCGACCTTGTCAGCGATCAGCTTTTTCGCTGCGGCGGAGACCTCGTGTTCGTAGAGCGGCAGCACGATGTCGCCGAACTGGTCGATGCGCTCGGTGACGCCATGGGTGCGACGGCGCGGCACCAGCGGATCGGGATGATGGTGGGTGACCGCATGCAGCCGGTCGGCATAGGAATAGTCGGCCCAGGCCTGCAGGCCGCGGCCCATCAGGATCATGTCCTCGAGGCCCTTGGTGGTGATCAGGCCGAGCCGGCGGCCGGTGCGCGACAGCAACGTGTTGAGCATGCCGGTGCCGGAATAGAGCACGACGTTGACGCCGGAAAACAGAGATTCCAGCGAGATGCCCCAGGCATCGGCCGCGTCCTCGGCCGAAGCCAGAAAGCCCTCGGCTTCGTTCTTCGGCGTGGTCGCAGACTTGCCGATCTTGAAGTGGCCGTCCTGATCGACAAGGATCGTGTCGGTCATGGTGCCGCCGGCGTCGATGCCGATGACGATTGGATTGCCAATGATTGGACTGGTCAGGTTTGGCTGGGTCACGGTCGCCTCGGGATCTGGTCTAGGTTGACGCCAGGCTAGATTCGATGGGCGGCTTCGCGCCATATGCCTAAAGACACAATGACGGTTGGGCAGGGATCGCCGAGAAAAGGGCATGCGCATGGGGACCATCTGGGCGCCGCTCGCCAAAGCGATCGCCGCCACCGGCACGGACAGGCATGTCGACTGCCTGATCGACCTGATCGGCGCGGACATCGAGCACGATCTCGTCACGGTGACACGTTATTCGGCGACGCAGACGCCGGAATTCATCAAGCATCGGCGCTTCTCGGACGAGATGATCCGGCGCTATCTCGACAACTACTACGTCTTCGACCCGTTCTATGCCTCGTGGCGGCGCGATCGAAGGCTGGGCATAATGCCGCTGAAGCGGCTCGCCGACGACGAGGCCAAGCGCGGCCAGTACATTGCCGGCTTCCTGGCGCAGTCGGAGATCTGCGACGAGGTCGGCATCATGCTTGCTGATGGCGGCGACTGGTGCCTCGGCATCTTCCTCGACCGCTCGACCACATCATTCAAGGACAGCGAGATATCCCTGCTGGATGAGCGGCTGCCGGTGTTCGAGGCGTTGCACGCGCTCGACATCAAGGCGCGGGGAGCAAAATTCTCCCGCACGTCGGCGCCGACCGGCCCCGGCGCCTCGCCCCGGCAGGAGCCCATCATTCCGGCCGGCCTGTGGCCGGAGCTGTCGCTGCGCGAACGGGAGCTGGTCCAGCTGATCCTCGCCGGCCACCCGACGGCGAACATCGCCGAGCGCCTCGGCATCACCGTCGGCACGGTCAAGAACCATCGCCGGCGTATCTACGAGAAGCTCGACATCACCACGGAGCGGGAATTGTTCTTGCAGTTTTTTCAACACCGGGCGGAGCGGTAGCCGAGCGTCTCCCCTGCCGATCCGCCAGCGAGCTCCCGCCGCAAATCGGTGCTCCAGCTTATCGCTGGAATGACCAAAAGCGCGCCTCAAAATTCCTCTTGCGGAACGCCGCCGTCCCGGCTTAGTCTCGGCTTCGCGCAAAAAATGAAATTTAATTCCATTTGTGCAGTGCCCGCGAGCCAGTGCAGTGCCCAGGAAAAATGGCTCGCCGCAATCGACTGAGAAAATATTTGATATATCATCTACCAGAACGGAAATAGCTGACATGGTCCAGCAGACATCGATCCAGCCATCGGCGCCCTGGTTGCGGCTAGACGTCGACGATTCGGACTGGAACGACGCCGAGGTTTCGAGCCTGGTGCGCTGGTATCACCAGATGCTGCTCATCCGCCGTTTCGAGGAAAAAGTGCTCGATCTCGCCAATGCCGGGCTGGTGCATGGTCCGGCGCATGCCAGCATCGGGCAAGAGGCGACGGCGGTCGGGGCGATGTCCGTGCTCGGCACCGGTGACCGCATCAACGGCACCCACCGCGCTCATCACCAGGTGCTGGCCAAGCTGGTCAACGCACAGACGCCCAGGGGATTCGACCCGCTGGCCGACGCTTTCAATCCGGACATGCAGGGCTCGGTGCGCGGCCTGATGGCCGAGATCATGGGCCTCAAGTCAGGCTATTGCGGCGGCCGTGGCGGCTCGATGCATATGCGTGACAATGCATCAGGCATACCGGGCACCAGCGCCATTATCGGTGGCAACCTGCCGCACGCGGCGGGCTACGCGCTGGCCGACAAGCTGCTCGGCACTGGCAACATCTCGGTCGCCTTCTTCGGCGACGGCACGATGATGGCGGGGCCGGCCTATGAGGCGATGAACATCGCCGCGCTCTACCGTTTGCCGGTGATCTTTTTCGCCGAAAACAATCTCTATGCCGTCTCGACGCACATCAATGAGCAGACGCGCGAGACGCGGCTGGCCTCGCGCGGACCGATGCTCGGCTTTCGCGGCATCGAATGCGACGGCATGGATGTGGTGGCGGTCCATCACGCCATGCGTGAGGCGCGCCGGGCGATCGAGGAAGACGGCGGACCGGTGCTGGTCGAGGCGCTCTGCTACCGCTTCCTGCACCAGAGTGGCGCCCGCCCGGGCAGCGAATTCGGCTACCGCACGCGCGCCGAGGAAGACGCCTGGAAAGCGCGCGACCCGCTTGCGACGATGGCGGCTCGCCTGAAGACGATGGGCATTCTAAACGCTTCCGACCTTGGGACGCTCGACCAGCGTGTCATGGAGGTGGTCAACAATGCTGCCGATTCGCTCACCGAAATGAGCGGCAATGCACTGCGCATTCCCGACCATCTGTGGCCGAACCCAAGCGATGTCGACAACCAGATCCGCGGCGATCTTTCGGAACTGAAGGGCGAGCGCTTCCTTGAGGTCGAGGACGTGCCGCCGGCCGATACCAAGCCGGTGAAGTTCATGGTTGCCGCGTCCGAGGTCATCGCGCGCGCCATGGAGCAGGACCCGCGCATCATCATCATGGGCGAGGATGTGCACCGTCTGCGCGGCGGCGTTTCGGGCGCCACAAAGGGCGCGCTTGAACGCTGGCCGGAGCGCGTGCTGGCGATGCCTATCGCCGAGAACGGTTTTGTCGGCGTGGCACTGGGTGCAGCGCTTTGCGGCCTGCGGCCGATCGTCGAGATCATGTTCGGCGACTTCTGCCTGGTTGCCGCCGACCAGCTGTTCAACGCGGTCAGCAAGGTGCGCCATATGTTCGGCGGTGGTTTCCCGGTGCCGATCGTGGTCAGGGTCCGCGTCTCGCCGCACACCGGCTATGGCTCGCAGCATTCGGGCGATCCGTCCGGCCTGTTCGCGCTCTATCCCGGCTGGCGCGTCGTCGCCCCGACGACACCCTTCGACTATATCGGCCTGATGAATTCCGCCTTGAAATGCGACGATCCGGTCGTCGTCATCGAGCATGTCGAACTGTTCCCCAGCGAAGGCCCTGTGCCTGCGGATGACCGCGACTATTGCGTGCGGCTCGGCAAGGCGAAGATCGTCAGGCCGGGCAGCGCCTGCACCTTGCTCACCAGCGCCAGCATGGTTGCCGTCGCCAGCCAGGTGGTCGAGGAGACCGGCATCGATGCCGAGATCATCGACCTGCGCAGCCTCGACCCGACCGGGCTCGACTGGCCGCTGGTGGAAGCCTCTATCCGCAAGACCAACCGGGTGGCCGTCGTCGAACAGGTGCAGCGTGGGCTGTCGCTTGGCGGACGACTGACCCAAGAGATTCAGGATCGCGTGTTCGACTATCTCGATCACGAGATCCTGCATGTGACGGGAAGCCTCTCGGCTCCCGTCGTATCGGCCCCGCTTAACCGCGCCGCACTGGGCGGTGCTGAAAAGCTCAGGGCCGCGCTTCAATCCCTCACTGAAGTGGGTGGATAGAGCGAACGCATTGCCACGAATATCCGACAAGAAAATGGGAGAATGAAATGAACATGACGACCCTACCAAGAGCCAAGACCAGAGCGACGATGCTGGCTGCCGTGCTGCTGGCCACCAGCGCCTTCTGGGCACCGGCCACCTTCGCGCAAGACAGCAAGCCGCTGGTTATCGCGCGCAACATCGATCTCAACTCGCTCGATCCGCACCGGGCCTTCTGCGACACCTGCCAGATCTACAATTCCAGTGTCTATGAATCGCTGCTGACGCTAGACAAGGACAACAAGCTGATCCCGCTGCTCGCCTCGAAGTGGGAAGGCAATGCCGACCAGAGCAGCTTCACCTTCACGCTCGACCCGGCCGCCAAGTTCTCGGACGGTTCGCCGGTCGAGGCCAAGGACGTCAAATGGTCCTGGGAGCGGCTGAAGAACCTCAAGGGCAGCGCCTCGTTCCTGATGGACAATGTGGCGTCGATCGAGACCCCGGACGAGCATACGGTCGTCGTCAAGATGGTCGCGCCGAGCTCCGAATTCCTCAACATCGCGGCGGCGCCCTACGCAGCGGTCGTCAACAGCAAGGTCGCCTCCGAAGCCGGCGCCAAGGCCGATGCGGACGCCTCGACGACAGACAATGCCGAGGCCTGGTTCCTGGCGCATTCGGCCGGCAGCGCGCCGTTCGTGCTGAAATCCTATGAGCCTAATTCGGAACTGCGGCTGGCACGCAACGACAAGTACTGGCGCACGGCACCGGCGCTGAGCGAAGTCGTCATCCGCCAGACCAAGGACGCGGTGGCGCAGGCGCAGATGCTGCAGAGCGGCACCGCCGACATCGCCATGCAGATCGACCCGGATACGGCCAAGACGATGACGGGCAGCGACGTTAAGATCGAGACCGTGCCGTCCTACAACTTCATCTATGTGGCGCTGTCGCCCGGCGCCAAGGCCAACAAGGTTCCGCTGACGCCCGAGGTGCGCGAGGCCATCTCGCTCGGCCTCGACCGTCCGAGCATCCTTGACTTCACTATCGGCTCCGAGGGCCAGCTGATCAGCGCGCCGATCCCGCTCGGCTTCCCCGGCGGTTCGGGCTTCGAGGCACAGCCCTATGACGTCGCCAAGGCAAAGGAACTTCTGGCCAAGGCCGGCCATGCCGACGGCTTCGAGATGGAAGCGGCGTTCCCCGGCATGAATGTCTACGGCGTTGATCTCTCGCTGTTGATGCAGAAGGTCCAGCAGGATCTGGCCAAGATCAACATCAAGCTCGACCTGCAGCCTATCCCCTTCGCCAACTGGCGCGAACGCGTCAATGGCGACGGCATCCCGATGACGGCGGTGTTCTACGCGCCGGACTATTACGGCACCTCGCAATACATCGATTATTTCGCCATGACCAAGGGCAGCCCGTGGTCGCGGCGCGCCGGCGCGGAGCGCGACCCGTCGGTGATCAACCCGAAGGAAGCGGACCTCTACAAGGCGGCCTTGGCAGCGAGCGGCGACGAGGCGGCCAAGCTCTGGCACCAGATCGGCGAAGAGATGATCAAGGACAGGATCATCCTGCCGCTGGTCAGCCCTAACCTGATCCTGGCCTACAAGTCGGACGTCAAGGGCGTACGCTACAGCGCCTGCTGCAACCTGCCGCTGGCGGAACTCAGCCACTGAGCGAAAGAAGCGGGAGGCGGCCAGCCGCCTCCCGCCACTCATCCTGGAAGACCGGCAAATCCTGTTCTTCCAGCATCAAAATCAATATATGATATATCAAAGTGCGGAGACCTCGCTATGCCTTCCCTGATCAACTCCAAGGACCAGTTGCTGCGCGAGCGTGCGGCCTCGGTCATTCCGGGCGGCATGTGGGGACACATGGCAACGCGCTATCTCGGCCCCGCCTATCCGCAGTTCTTCGAGCGCGCCGACGGCTGCCGGGTCTGGGACGTCGATGGGCGCGAATACATCGACCTGATGTGCAGCTGGGGTCCCAACATCCTCGGCCACCATCATCAGGCCGTCGAGGCAGCAGCCGAGCGGCAACGTCGCCTGGGCGATGCGATGAACGGCCCGGGCGAGGTGCTGGTCGAGCTGGCGGAATTGCTGGTCAAGACCGTCGCCCATGCCGACTGGGCGATGCTGCAGAAGAACGGCACCGACGCCACCACGGCATGCGTGACGATCGCGCGCGCCGGCACCGGCCGACGCAAGGTGCTGGTCGCGCGTGGCTCCTATCACGGCGCTGTGCCGTGGTGCACGCCTTCGCTGGCCGGCGTCACCGCCGAGGACCGCGCCCATCTCATCCATTTCGACTACAATGACGTTGCCAGCCTCGAGGCCGCCGTCGAGCAGGCCGGCGACGATCTCGCTGCTGTCGTCGTCACCGCCTTCCGGCACGACATCGCCCGCGACCAGGAATTGCCTACCGCCGCCTTCGCCAGACGGGCGCGCGAACTGACCACCGCCGCCGACGCAGCATTGATCGTCGATGATGTGCGCGCCGGCTTCCGCATCGATCTCGCCGGCAGCTGGGAGCCGCTCGGTGTTCGGCCGGATCTCTCCGCCTTCTCGAAGGCGATCGCCAATGGCTATCCGCTTGCCGCGATCACCGGCACCGACCGGTTCCGCGAGGCCGCGACCAAGGTCTATGTGACGGGGTCGTTCTGGTACGGCGCCGTCGCCATGGCTGCCGCGATCGCCACCATCAACACGCTGCGCGAGACCGATGCGATTGCCCGCATGACCGAAGCCGGCGACAGGCTGCGCTCAGGCCTCGATGCGGCAGCGAAGAAGCATGGCCTTTTGCTTCGCCAGACCGGCCCGGTGTCGATGCCGATGGTGCTGTTCGACGGCGATACCGAATTCAAGCTGGCCAACGCCTTCTGCTCTGCGGCGTTGCGCGAAGGCGCCTATTTCCATCCCCGGCACAACATGTTCCTGAGCGCCGCGCACACCGCAAAAGACATAGATCTCGCCCTGCAGGCTGCCGATGCCGGCATGGCCGCCGCCGCGCAGGTGGCGTGACCGGCGCCGATGCGGTGGGAAAGAACAAGCTGTTCAGCCGGCGGCGGACACCAACCGGCCGTTCTGCGCGGCGCGGCGCAGTTCCTCGGGCGTGACCGCACCGTCGTTCAGCCGTTCGAGAACCTTGACCAGCAGGCGTCCGCCTTCGATCATGTCCTGCTGGATGCCCTTGCGCACGCCGTTTTCGTCGCGCGCCCGCAGCGCGTCGAGGATGTCGAGATGCCGGTGGCGGCCGTCATAGGTCGGCCTGGCGTGCGGGTATTGATAGTTCACCAGCGGTCCGTTGCGCAGCCAGATGCCCTCGATAATCGCCAGCAGCTCCGGCATTTGCGCCGCCTGGTAGATCGAGTGATGGAATTCCCAATTGTCGCGGACGGCTTCGAACCAGCGCCCATTGTCCTCATCTTCAATCAGCTTTTCATGCACAGCAGCCAGACGGTCGATCTCGCGCGGCTCGATGCGCGTCGTCGCCGCCGCACCGGCCATGCCTTCGAGATGCAGCCTGATGCTGCGCAATTCCAGATACTGGGCCAGCGACAGCTGGGCGACGGTGATCGAACGGCCTGCCTCCATCTCCAGGCCTTTCTCGCGCACCAGCTGCATCAGCGCCTCGCGCACCGGCGTCTCAGACACCTGAAGGCTGGCGGCGAGGTCGCGGATCTTGAAGCGATGGCCCGGCCAGAAACGGCCTTCCATCATGGCGCGGCGAAGCTCCTCGTAGACACGCGTCGTCAGATTGTCGCGCGCGATCGGCGCGATAGAAGCAGTCATATCCGCTCTCCGTTCTTGCAGTCGCGCAGGCGTCGCGTCGGCTGTGTATATGATACCACGAATGGCCTGACCACCGACATGAGACAAGCAGCCATGAGACCGGCCGACATGAAACGGCCAGACATGGGACGGGCCGCATGACCGCGATGCCTTCCCTGCTGTTCGGCGCCATCGCCGACGATCTGACCGGCGGCACCGAACTGGCGTCGATGCTGGTGGCGCGCGGCATTCCCACGGGATGCACGGTCGGGCTGGACGCGCCGATCCCGTCAGGCAATCTTGCCCATGTGATCCTGCTAAAGACCCGCGTCATCGCGGCCAGCGACGCGGTGCACCAGGTGCGGGAGGCCGCGGACCGGCTGGTGGAAGCGGGCGCGCGGCAGATCTTCTTCAAATACTGCGCCACGTTCGATTCGACGCCCACAGGCAATATCGGCCCTTGCGCCGAGGCGCTGCTCGAGCGGCTTGGCGGCGGCGTCACGCTGTTCACCCCGGCGCTGTGTGAGACCGGCCGCACCGTCTATCAGGGGCACATGTTCGGCGGCGCCCAGTTGCTGGGTGAATCGCCCAAGCGGTTCGATCCGCTGACGCCGATGACCGATTCCAATCTGGTTCGCGTGCTGCAGGCGCAGAGCAAGGGCAAGGTCGGGCTGGTGCCCTATCTCGTCGTCGATGCCGGCGCCGGGGCCATTCGCAGCGCTATCCAAGAGCAAAGCGCGCGCGGCGAGACGCTGCTGGTCACCGACACGATCCGCGAGCGTGACCTGGCGGCGATCGCGGAAGCGACCTTCGATCTGCCGCTGATGACGGGTAATTCCTCGGTCGCCGCGCATCTGCCGACCGCCTGGGTGGCGCATAACCTGGTGAACTCAGACGACCTCGTTGTCGCCAGCCTGCCGGCCGTCGAAGGGCCAGCGGCGGTGCTGGCCGGCAGCGTCGCCGATCGCACCATCGAACAGCTCGAACGCCTCGCTGAGAATAACCCGTTGCTGACGATCGACCTTGCCAGAGCCTTTGCCGGCGCCGATGTCATGGCCGAAGCGCGTGCCTTCGCCCAGCGGCATTTGCCCGGCGCGATGATCGCGATTGCCACGACCGCGCCGCAAGCGACGGTCGAAACGCTGCAGCAGGCGCACGGTCGCGAGGCGGTGGCGGCAAAGGCGGAAGAGATACTGGCCAGGATTGCAGAGATTCTGGTGCGCCAACTCGGCGTACGCCGACTCGTCGTCGCCGGCGGCGAGACCGCCGGTTCGGTGGTCAAGGCGCTCGGCATCGACCGGATCGCCATGGGCGCCTATGAGGGGCCGGGACTGTCGCGCGCCATCGCCCACCTCCCCGGCCTGCCCGCTGATCCCCTGGCGCTGATGCTGAAATCGGGAAAGCTCGGTGGCCCCGATATCTTCACCGACGTTCTGCAAGACATGACACGGCCGAGCGCCATCGCACCGGCAATCGACACATGGCCCCCGGCAAGGAGAGCATCGTGATGAATCTCGAAATCGAGCGCACGAGCCTGATCACCGCGACGCAGACGCTGGACGCCAGCGGGATGAATGTCGGCACCACCGGCAACATCAGCGTGCGCATGGCAGGCGGCATGCTGATCACGCCGACGGGCATAGCCACAAGCGCCTTGCGGCCAGAGCAGATGGTGGCGATGCAGCTCGATGGATCCTGGGACGGCGCATTCCGGCCGTCGAGTGAATGGGAAATGCACGCCGAGATTTACAAGGCGTTTCCCGAGGCCGGCGCCGTGGTGCACGCCCATCCCGACCATTGCGTGGCGCTGTCCTGCCTGCGCGAAGGGCTGCCGCTGTTCCACTACATGGTGGCGGGCTTCGGCGGCGACGATGTTCGGTGCTCGGACTATGCGCTGTTCGCATCAAGCGAACTGGCGAAGGTCGCCGTCGTTGCGCTCAAGGACAGATCAGCCTGCCTGCTCGCCAATCATGGCATGATCGCCTTCGGCGGCGATCTCGACACGGCGCTCATCCGCACCATCAAGCTGGAGACTCTGGCGCGGCAGTATCTTTTGGCGCGCAGCGCCGGTACGCCGGTGCTGATCGAGGGCAGCGAGCTTGCCGCCATTCGCGGGCGCTACAAGAATTACGGCCAGCAGAAATAGTGCATGTCGCCCGACAGCGGCCTACTCAGTCGACCTGCAGGTGCGAGACGAACTTGCTGTTGAGATAGCTCTCCAGCGCATCGGCGCCACCTTCGGTGCCGTTGCCGGAATCGTTGATGCCGCCGAACGGCACCTCCGGCAGCGCCAGGCCATAATGGTTGATCGACACCATGCCGCTGGCGATGCCGGACGACATCTTTGCCGCGCTCGCGGCCGAGCGGGTGAAGCCATAGGCGGCAAGGCCGTAGTTCAGCCGGTTGGCCTCGGCCAGGGCTTCGTCGAGGCCACTGACCGGGGTCATCAGTGCCAACGGACCGAACGGCTCCTCGTTCATGGCGCGGGCATCGGTGCCGACATTTGACAGGATGGTCGGTTCGAAGAAATAGCCTGAATTGCCGATGCGCTTGCCGCCGGTGACGAGTTCGGCGCCTTTCTGCATGGCGTCGTGGACCAGCTCTTCCATCGCCTGGACGCGGCGCGGGTTGGCGAGCGGACCCATCGTGGTTCCCTCGGCAAGACCGTCACCGACCTTGATCCGGCGTGTCGCCTCCGCGAAGCGGCCGACGAAATCGTCATAAACCGCATGGTCGACGAGGAAGCGCGTCGGCGCGACGCAGATCTGGCCGGCGTTGCGGAATTTGGATGCGACCATCGAGCGCGCGGCGCGGTCGAGATCGGCATCGGGCAGGACGATGACCGGCGCATGGCCGCCGAGTTCCATCGTCGCCCGCTTCATGTGCAAGCCGGCAAGCGACGCCAATTGCTTGCCGACAGGCGTCGAGCCCGTAAACGAAATCTTGCGGATCACCGGATGCGGAATGAGATAGGCGGAGATTTCCGATGGCGTGCCATAGACGAGGTTCAAGACGCCATCGGGCAGGCCGGCATCGATGAAAGTGCGCACCAGTTCAGCGGGCGAGGCCGGCGTTTCTTCCGGTCCCTTGATGATGATCGAGCAGCCGGCGGCGAGTGCAGCAGACAATTTGCGCACCGCCTGGTTGAGTGGAAAATTCCATGGCGTGAAGGCGGCGACCGGGCCGACGGGTTCCTTGACCACCGACTGGCTCACGCCCTCAAGGCGCGCCGGCACGATGCGGCCATAGGAACGGCGCGCCTCCTCGGCGAACCAGTCGATGATGTCGGCGGCGGCGAAGGCCTCCATGCGCGATTCGGCGATCGGCTTGCCCTGTTCCAGCGTCATCAGCGTGGCGATGTGCTCGTTGCGCTCGCGCAAGATGTTGGCGGCCTTGCGCATCAGCTTGGAGCGATCGAAGGGCGAGACGCGCCGCCAGGTCTCGAACCCTTTTGCGGCAGCGGCCAGCGCCTCGTCGAGATCGTCGATACCGGCATGAGCGAGCGAGCCGAGTTCGGCTTCCGTCGACGGATTGACGATCGCCATCGTGCGGCCATCTCGGGCCGGGCGCCATGCGCCGTCGATGTGCAGCAGCACGTTCTTATACATGTCAGGCTCCGTGAAGATCAGGCGGGAACGGGCTCGGCCGAGGGCGTATAGACGCCGATGGCCCCGGTGCCGATCAGCTGGTCAATGGTCTCGGCGCTGTAGCCGAGGATTTCGGCCAGCACGGCTTGCGTGTCCTGGCCCAGCATCGGCGGCGCGGTGAAATCGGCGTTCAGTTGCGCGGCAAGTCCCTGCGCCGGTCGCACCATGGCGACGGAACCAAGATGCGGATGCGGCAAAGTCTGGACGAGACCGCGCTCGCGGACATTGGGACTGTCAAAGACTTCCGGTATCGATTTTACCGTTCCGGCCGGCACGCTGGCGGCGGCACAAGCCGCCATCCAGTGGTCTCGCGTTTTGGTCCTGAAGGCGGCCGCCAGCTGCGGGATCAGCGCCTCGCGGTTGGTGGCACGCGCGCCTGCCTTGATGAAGCGCGAATCCCCGGCCAGATGTGGCAAGTCCACGACCTGCTCGCACAGCGCCGCGAACTGCCGATCGTTGCCGACGGCCAGCGCGAAGCCACCGTCGGAGGCCTCGAATATCTGATAGGGAACAACCGTCGGATGGGCATTGCCGTAGCGGGCGACCTCTCGGCCGGTGTTGAGGTAACCGCTGCCGACATTGATCAGCAGGCTGAGCGCGCAGTCGATCAGCGACAGGTCGAGGAACTGGCCCTTGCCGGTCGTCGACCGCTCGAAAAGCGCTGCCAGGATCGACTGCGTGGCGACCATGCCACAGACGATATCGATGATGGCGACGCCGACGCGCATCGGCTCGCCATTGCTCTCACCGGTGATGGCCATCAGGCCGCTTTCGGCCTGCATGACGAAATCGTAGCCCGGCCGTCCGGCATCGGGCCCGGTCTGGCCGTAGCCGGAGATCGAGCAGTAGATCAGGCGCGGATTTGAGGCGCTGAGTTCCTTGAAACCGACGCCGAGGCGATCGGCGGTGCCGGAGCGAAAATTCTCGACGACGATGTCGGCCTTCGCCGCCAGTTCGCGCACGATGGCCAGCCCTTCCGGGCTCTTCATGTCGAGCGCAATGCTCTGCTTGCCGCGATTGGCGCAGAGATAATAGGTGGAGACACCCTTGTAGCTCGGCACCGACCACGCCCTGGTGTCGTCGCCGCCATCGATGTTCTCGATCTTCCAGACTTCGGCGCCGAGATCGGCCAGGCTCATCGTCGCCCATGGTCCGGCCAGCACACGCGAGAGATCGAGAACCTTGATGCCTTCGAGCGGCAGGCGCGCGCGGCCTGCCGTACCGGCATTCTCGGAATGGTCCTCAGTCACGATCAAAATTCCTTCGGGTGAATTCGGCAGGCCAATCAGACAGCCTTGAAAGTGTTGACCGGCTCCGGAAAATGACAGGCGACGCGATGCGCACCGCCAGCCGGATCGAGCGGCGGTTCGACGGCGGCGCAGATCGCCTGCGCCTTGAAGCAGCGCGTGCGGAAGCGGCAGCCAGATGGCGGGTTGAGCGGGCTCGGCACATCGCCAGTCAGCACGATCCGCTCGCGCTTGCGCTCCTTCTCGGGATTGGCGAGCGGCACGGCTGACAAGAGCGCCTGGGTATAGGGATGCAGCGCCCTTGAATAGAGTTCAGCCGCGGGCGCGATCTCGACGATCTTGCCGAGATACATCACCGCCACCTGATGAGAGATGTGGCGCACGACCGAGAGGTCATGGGCGATGAACAGATAGGAGGTGCCGAAGGATTGCTGGATATCCTTGAGCAGGTTGAGCACGCCGGCCTGTACCGAAACGTCGAGGGCCGAAACCGGCTCGTCGAGGATCACCACTTGCGGGTTCAGCGCAAGCGCGCGAGCGATGACGACGCGCTGACGCTGACCGCCGGACAGTTCGTGCGGATAGCGCTTGCCGTGATCGGGATTGAGCCGCACCAGTTCGAGCAGCTCGGCGACGCGCGCGCGGCGGTCGACCGCCGACATGTCGCTCATGCGCAGCGGCTCGGCGATGTTGTCGGCAATGCGCATGCGCGGATGCAGCGACCCATAGGGGTCCTGGAAGACCAGCTGGATGTAGCGCCGCATCAGGCGCATGTCTTCGTGGTTGAGCGCGAGCAGGTTCTGGCCACGGAACCAGCTTTCGCCACTGGTCGGCTCGATCAGCCGCATCAGGCAGCGCCCTAGGGTCGACTTGCCGCAACCGGATTCTCCGACGAGGCCCAGCGTTTCGCCGGGTGCTACGTCAAAGGAAACATCGGCGACCGCACGGACATGGGCAACGGCACGGTCGAAGACGAGGCCGCCGCGAACCGGAAAGTCCTTGACGAGATGGCGAACCGACAGTGCGGGCGCCGGTTTGGTTTCTGCCTGGAGTTGCTCTGCAGCGCTCATGGGGCCACGCTTCCTTTGTCCAGGCTTGCCGCCGCCAGCGTGGCGCTGTGGAAGGGCGGCAAGGTCGTCGCGAAATGGCAGGCCGAGAACCGGCCGCCGATATCGTGCAGCGGCGGATCCTCGATCCTACAGCGTGCCTCGGCATGGATGCAGCGCGGATGGAAGGCGCAGCCGCCCGGCAAGCGCCCAAGTGCGGGCGGCGAGCCGTCAATCGAGAACAGCCGCTCGCGGCTTTCCTCGAGATTGGGGATCGAGGCGATGAGGCCCCGCGTGTAAGGGTGGCGCGGGTCGGCGAACAGCTCGGACACGCTAGCCTGTTCGACGACACGGCCGGAATAGACGACCGCGACGCGGTCGGCATGACCGGCGACGACGCCGAGATCATGGGTGATCAGCACCAGGCCGAGGCCGAGCCGTTCCTGCAGCGAGCGCAGCACCGACAGTATCTGCGCCTGCACCGTGACATCGAGCGCCGTGGTCGGCTCGTCGGCGATCAACAGGTCTGGATCGTTGGCGACGGCCATGGCGATGACCGCGCGCTGGCGCATGCCGCCGGAGAATTCGTGCGGATACTGGTTGACCCGGCGCTCCGGCTGCGGGATCGCCACCAGATGGAGCAGCTCCACCGCACGCGCCATGGCCTGCTTGCGCGTCACGCGCTGATGCAGCCTGACCGCCTCGGCGATCTGGGCGCCGACAGTCATCACCGGGTTCAACGAGGACAGCGGGTCCTGGAAAATCATGGCGATGCGCGCGCCCCTGATCTTGCGCATCTCGCGCGCCGGTTTGCCAACCAGTTCGTCGCCGTTGAAGCGGACCGAGCCGGTGACCACCGCGTTCTTTGACGTGAGACCGAGCGCGGCGAGCATGCCGACGGACTTTCCCGAGCCGGATTCGCCGACAATGCCGACCACTTCGCCCTTGGCGACATTGAGGTCGATGCCGCGCACCGCCTCGAACTGATTGCCCGCCCGCCGAAAGCCGACCCGCAGGCCGCGTATGGACAGCAGCGGCTCGCGCTCGCCTGTCTTGTCGACTGCGCCTGGTGGCGCTGAAGATATCTGTGCGCTCATCGCCTAGTCCGACCTTGGATCGAGAATGTCGCGCAAGCCGTCGCCGATGAAGTTGAAGCCGAGCACGATGGTGAGGATGGCAACGCCGGGACCGAAGGCGATCCACCATTGATAGAAATGGACGGCGCCATCGGAGATCATCGACCCCCATTCGGGCGTCGGCGGCGTGGCGCCGAGGCCGATGAAGCTGAGCGACGCGGCAAGCAGCACGACCTGGCCGAGATCCATGGTCGCGCTGATCAGCACGGGGGTCCAGCAAAGCGGCAATATGTGCGTGAACAGCACGCGCCGCGGCCTGGCGCCGGCGGCGATTGCCGCCTCGACATGCTCGCGCTCCTTCACCTCCAGCACCTGCGCCCGCATCAGCCGGGCATAGACCGGCCACCAGACCAGAACCATGGCGATGGCCGCATTGCCGAGGCCCGGCCCAAGCGACGCCGCGACGGCCATGGCCAGAAGCATCGGCGGGAACGACAAGGTCACGTCGACAAGCCGCATGATCGCCGCACCGGTCAAGCCGCCGACGAAGCCGGAGATGGCGCCGAGCAGCGAGCCGATGACGACGGCCGAGACGACGACCAGAACCGCGATCGGCAGCGAATGCGCCGCCCCGTGCAAGGTGCGGCTCAAGACATCGCGGCCGAGTGCGTCGGTGCCCAGCCAGTGCGCCCAGCTCGGCGGCTGCAGCCGGCGCGCCACCATTTCGAGCGGATCGAATTGAACGACCAGATTGGCGAACGCGGTCATGAACAGCCAGAACAGGATGACGACCGTGCCGATGACCAAAGGCGCGGTCAGCCATTCGGGAACAGCGGCGGAACGGGATTTGGTTGCGACCGCCGACATCAGCTCAATCTCACGCGCGGATTGGCCACGACATAAAGTATGTCGGTGATGAGGTTGGTGACCAGGAAGGCGAGGCCGCCGACGATGGTGACACCGATGATTGCCGGAAAGTCGAGCGCGCGTGCCGCCTCGACGGCATAAGAGCCCATGCCCGGCCAGGAAAAGATGGTTTCGGTCAGCACCGCGCCGGTGATCAGATAGGCGAAGGAATAGCCGATAACGGTCAAGGTCGGCACCATGGTGTTGCGCAGCGCATGCACGATGACGACGCGGAATTCGCTCGCCCCCTTGGCGCGCGCGGTGAGCACGAACTCGCGGCTCATCACGTCCAGCATGTTGGCGCGCACCAGCCGCGATATGGTTCCCGACACCGTCCAACCGAGCACGAAGGCCGGCAGAAGCAGGTGCCAGAGTGCGTCCTTGAACACGGTGAGATTGCCAGCCAGCAGGGAATCGATGGTGAGGAAGCCGGTGATGCCGGGCGGCAATGCCAGGCGGGCATCAACCCTGCCCGGCCCCGGCAGCCAGTTCAGCATGACGGAGAAGATGAACAACAGGCCGAGCCCCGACCAAAATACCGGCAGCGACGAGCCGAACAAAGCGAACAGCCGGGCGCCGTGGTCGATCAGGCTGTTGCGGAAATATGCGGCCAGCACGCCAAGCACGATGCCGAGCGTGGTGCCGAAGATCATCGCGGCGAAAACCAGTTCGAGCGTTGCCGGCAAACGGTAGAGAATGTCGGTGCCGACATTGCGCTTGGTGATGAATGAGGTGCCAAGATCGCCGCTCAGCAAATTTCCAAGATATATCATATAGCGTTCCGGCAAAGGGCGATCGAGACCCCAACGGGCTTTGGCGGCGGCCACCACTTCCGGGTTGCTCATCTGCTGTTCGGCAACAATGGCGGTCAGCGGATCGCCCTTGGTCACCGTGGTGATCAGGAACGCGATGGTGACGATGCCGAGCACCAGAAACGGCATTGCGATAAGCCGGCGCAAAATATAGCGAGACACGTGGCTACCTTCACAAGGAGGGGCTTCGTAAGATGGCACAAGGCGCTGGGACATGCCATCGATGGAAGCATATTGACAGCCCGCGAAAGCCCCTGTCAATATAAATGGAATTTAATTTCATTTTTCGACCAGATACAACAGACCGTGCCGGCGGCACCGGCCGACAGGCGGATGACGACGCCAGAAAGACCCAGCGTGCGCAAGCGAGCGACCAGGGACGAGACGGAGCTTGAAGGCGAAGGCGCGCAGCTTTCGTCGTCGCTGGTGCGCGGGCTCGGCATATTGCGCGCCTTCCGACCGGGCGACGCCTCGCTCGGCAACCAGGACATCATTGCCCGCACCGGCCTGCCCAAGGCCACGGTTTCGCGCATCACCTATACGCTGAGCGCGCTCGGCTACCTCCTCTACGACAAGGATCTCGGCCGCTACAGCCTGGGACCGGCCACCGTGGCGCTGGGCTATTCGGCGCTCAGTTCGAGCGCCGTCGTTCACATCGCCCGGCCGCTGATGCAGCCGCTGGCAGACCTCACGGGGGCGGCGGTGGCGCTCGGCACGCGCGACAGCCTCAACATGGTCTATCTCGCCAATTGCCGGTCGGAGAGCCTTGTCACGCTGCGGCTCAATCCAGGCTCCTACCTGCCGATCTGGAAGACATCGATGGGGCTGGCCTATGCGGCGGCCCTTTCACCCGAGGAGCGCGCCAGCCTTGTGCGGGCTTTGCAGGCGGCGGAGCCGGACAAGGCAGCTATGATCGCGGCGGCGATCGACGATGCGATCGCCCAGTATGCACGCCAGGGCTACGTGACCTCGTTCGGCGCCTGGCACAGCTACATCCATGCGGTCGGCGTGCCGTTCCGCCCGCGTGACGGCTCGCCGCTGGTTGCCATCACCTGCGGCGGCATCGGCGAGATCATCACCGAGGACCGCGCGCATGCCGAGATCGGACCGGCGCTGGTGGCTATGGTGAAAGCACTGGACGACCAGCTCGAGGGAAATCCCGTGTGATCCCGGCACGGAATTGGCCCAGACGATCGGCCTGCATGCAGGCTTGAACTTGCCTGGTGGTGCCCGCACAGTCGCCGCCGATGGTACAGCGGTCGCGCGTCGTTAGCGTCCATCGGGTTCAGGTGACGGGGGGAAATTAGATGCCGATGAATTTTGCAGGACGATTCAGCGATCGGGCGGCGGTCATCACCGGCGGCGCATCGGGCATCGGGTTGGCAGTGGCGCAGAGAATCGTCGAAGAGGGCGGACGGGTTTCGGTCTGGGATCGCGATCCCGCCCAGATCGAACAGGCGAAAGTCGTCGTTCCGGGACTGCACGGCGTGGCGGTGGACGTTGCCGATGCGGCAGGGGTTGAAAATGCCGCCGCTCGGGCGATCGAAGCGCTTGGCGGTGTCGATATCCTGGTCACCAGTGCGGCGATCACCGGCCCCAACATGACGACCTGGAATTATAGGGTCGAGGATTGGCAGAAGGTCATCGACATCAACATCAATGGCGTCTTCTACTGCAACAAGGCGCTCGTGCCGCACATGCTCGAGCGCAACTATGGCCGCATCGTCAACATCGCCTCGATCGCCGGCAAGGAGGGCAATCCCAACGCCTCCGCCTACAGCACCTCGAAGGCCGCGGTGATCGGCCTGACCAAGTCGCTCGGCAAGGAACTGGCCAAGACCAAGGTGACGGTCAATTGCGTCACACCGGCGGCAGTGCGCACCGCGATCTTCAAGCAGATGAGCCAGGAGCACATCGACTTCATGCTGTCCAAGATACCGATGGCGCGCTTTGGCGAGGTCGAAGAGGTGGCGGCGCTGATCTGCTGGATCGCCTCGGAGGAATGTTCGTTCACGACCGCCGCCGTGTTCGACGTTTCCGGCGGCCGCGCCACCTACTGAGGCAGAGCGAATCTCAATTCCGCGTGACGGTGCAACGAACGGGCGCGTACGGGCGTATAGTTGCAGGCTTCGAATCGACAAGTCGCAACAAGGTAGCGGGAAACCATGACACGGGACGCAGCCGTCAGGCGGGAGCTTGCTTCTTTTGCTTAGAGCCGAGCCTGCCGCACTGTCCGATGACGAGCTTCTGGACCGCTATCAGCGCGCCGCCTTCGACTATTTCCTCGAGAACGTGAACCCGGAAAACGGACTGGTCGCCGATACGTCGCGGCCGAATTCGCCGGCCAGCATCGCTGTAATCGGCTTTGCGCTGTCCTGCTATCCGATCGGCGTCGAGCGCGGCTGGATGACGCGCGATGCGGCCGTGAGGCTGACGCTTGCAGCTCTGCGTTTCTTCTCGACCAGCCAGCAAGGCAATGGCGACGACGTCACCGGCCACAAGGGTTTTTACTATCATTTCCTCGACATGCGGACCGGCCTGCGCGTCTGGCGTTGTGAGCTGTCCATGGTGGATACCGCATTGCTAATATCAGGCATGCTGGTAGCGGCATCCTATTTCTCCGGCGAGGATGAGGAGGAAGCGAGAATCCGGGAACTGGCCGAGGCGCTCTACCGGCGCGTCGACTGGCGATGGGCGCAGGGAAGCACGCCCACCTTGCGGCAGGGCTGGAAGCCGAAGAGCGGTTTTCTCCGCTATGGCTGGGAGGGCTACAACGAAGCGACGATCCTCTACGTCCTGTCGATGGCCTCGCCCGACAGTCCGACCTCGGACGACAGCTACGAGGGCTGGACGGCGACCTACCAGTGGGAAAACATCTACGGCTACGACGTGCTGTATGGCGGTCCGCTGTTCATGCACCAGTTCTCGCATGCGTGGATCGACTTTGCCGGCATCCGCGACGCTTTCATGCGCGAGAAGAACTCGGACTATTTCGAAAACAGCCGCCGCTCGACCTACCTGCACCGCGACTATGCGCGCCACAACCCTTACGGCTACGGCGGCTACGACGAGAATCTGTGGGGACTTTCGGCGGGCGACGGGCCGGGCGGCTTTCGCACCAGCGTGGAGCGACAGCGCCGCCGGTTTTCCGGCTATGCCGCGCGCGGCGCGCCGTTCGGGCCCGATGACGGGACAATCGCCCCATGGTCCTATCCGGCGTCGCTGCCTTTCGCGCCGGACATCTGCCTGGCGGCCTTGCGCCATCTTGGGGATCGCTATCCCGAGGTGATCGATAATTTCCGGCTGCCGAGCGGCTTCAACCCGACATTGGCGAACCGGCGAAAGTTCGGCCGGCACGGCTGGGTGTCGGAAGGCCATTACGGGCTGGATCAGGGCATCGTGGTGATGATGATCGAGAACCATCGGTCAGGGCTGATCTGGAAGCTGATGCGGTCCAACCAGCACATCCGGCGCGGCCTGGGCAAAGCGGGTTTCACGGGTGGATGGCTATCGAGGAACGACGGCGATGGCGCGTGACCATACCAGGGCTACCGCCTTTCCTGTCGACAGCAACGACATCAACCTGATCAAGAGCGCCCATCCGCCGCACTGGAAGAACCCGCAGCCCGACGGTCCTTACAATCTGGTCGTCATCGGTGCCGGGCCGGCCGGGCTGACTGCCGCCCACGAAGCGGCCGGCCTCGGCGCAAAGGTCGCGCTCATCGAACGCAACCTGATCGGTGGGACCTGTATCAATGTTGGCTGCATCCCGTCGAAATCGATCATCCGCACGGCCAGGCTCTATGCAGATATGCGCGATGCCGAGAATCTCGGCGGTGACACGCCGGACCGTCTTCACGTCGATTTTCAGCGGGCAATGAGACGGATGCGGCAGATCCGGCAGCGCATCAGCCGCGCCGATGCCGCCGCGACCATCGCGTCGAAAGGCATCGATGTCTTTTTCGGCGACGCGCGATTTTCCGGACCGGACACGGTCGCGGTGGCGGGCAAGGCGCTGCATTTCAGGAAGGCGCTGATCGCGACAGGCGCACGCCCGAGGCTGCCGACCATCCCGGGGCTTGCCGAAGCCGGCTATCTCAGCAACGAAACCATGTTCGATCTCACAGAGTGCCCGAAGCGGCTTCTGGTCATCGGCGGCGGACCGCTCGGTTGCGAGGCAGCGCAGGCCTTCTGCCTGCTGGGTGCGAAAGTCATTCTGGCGCAGCGAGAACCGATGTTCCTGCCCGGCGAGGAACGCGACGCCGCCCAGATCCTTTCGGACGCGCTAGCGCGCGAAGGGGTCGAGGTTCGCCTCAACACCGAGGTCGTGGCGGTGCGCACAGGAGGCGGCAAGAAGCTCGCCGACCTGGTGCGCGACGACGACATGATGACGATTTCCGTCGACGAGATCATCACCGGCATTGGCCGTTCGCCCAATGTCGACGGTCTCGACCTGCAGAGCGCCGGGGTGGCATATGACGCCGACGGCATCAAGGTGGACGACTATCTCCGCACCACAAATCCGCGCATCTATGCGGCGGGCGATGTCTGCCTCGACTACAAATTCACCCATACCGCGGAGGCAACAGCCCGCATGGTCGTGCGCAATGCCCTGTTTCTCGGACGCAGCAAACTGAGCGAACTGGTCATTCCGTGGTGCACCTACACCGATCCGGAGATCGCCCATGTCGGCCTCTATCCAGCGGAGGCGCGCCAGAACGGCATCCCGGTCAAGACCTATACGGTGCTGATGCACGACGTCGCCCGTGCGGTGATGGACGGCGAGGAAGAGGGTTTTGTCAAAATCCACGTCAAGGAAGGATCCGACCGTATCCTGGGTGCTACGGTCGTTGCCAGCCATGCCGGCGAGATGATCAATGCGGTGTCGCTGGCCATCAAATGCGGTATGGGATTGCACGCGCTGGCCGACGTCATCCATCCCTTCCCGACGCAGGCGCAAGGCATCAAGAAAGCCGGCGACGCTTATCGGCAGACAAGACTCACCGCATTTTGGAAGCATCTGGCGGGCCGCTGGCTGGCGTGGTCCAGGCGGTGACCGCGCCATACCGGCAGGCATTCCAGCATGCCCGTCGCCAGGCCAGTGCGCCAGACATTCAGAGAGGATACGGCGCTTGACGAAAGCGCCATTCAGCTAAACAAGTCGAAGCTGGTTTTATGGCTGCGGGGCCGTTTTGAATGCCGTCTGGAATACAGTCTTTGGTGCAGCTCCGGGCGTACAGCCCGGAGTGCACGCTTCGAACACCATGAGCTCGCACGTGGCCCTGCCGGCACGGAATGCCGAAAGGCGCACGCTTGTCGTGACCTTCGATCCGGCCTTTCCGCCGACCTCCGGCGCGGACCTGAGAAATCATCGCAACGCAGCATTGGCAGCGGAATTCGGTCCGGTCTGCCTGGTGTCGGTGCGGCCGCAAGCCGTGGAAGCAGCCGATCCGTCGATCCGCACCGAGGCCTTGTCGATCGAAGGAGAAGCCCGCTCCGGCTCGATCGGGTGGTGGCGCATAAGGGCGGAGCACCGCATTTCGCGCTCCGCCTTGACGCGGCTGGAGACACTGGTTCGGGACTTCCGCCCCGACACCGTGCTGGTCGAGGGTATCGGCCTGTTCAAGCTGCTGCGACCTTTGCGAGGGCTGACGAAACAGCTCATCCTCGACATGCACAATGTCGAGTCCGACCTGGCGGGACAGTTGCGGCGCGTCGATGCCAAGCGACCTGCCGTGGCGACGATCACCGCCGGCCTTGGCATCCGGCGCCTCGAGCGAAAGGCGCTCGCCCTTGTCGACAGGATCTGGGTCTGCTCGGGTCAGGATCGTGACAGGCTGATGGTGCTTTCCCGGCACACGGTGCCGATCGATGTCGTTCCAAACGGAATTCCCCACGCCGCGCACAGTCCCGAAACGCTGCCCGCCGAGCCGGGGGCCGGCAACAGCTTTCCGGTGATCCTGTTTATCGGCCATCTCGGCTATCCGCCAAACCTCGATGCCGTCGAGAGGTTAGCCGGCTCCATACTGCCGCGCATCCGACAGGCCTTGCCGGGTGCGAAACTGGTTCTCGCCGGACGCAACCCAAAACCTGCCGTGCGGGCGCTGGCCGGATTGCCAGGTGTGGAGCTCGTCGAAAACCCCAAGAGCGTCGCGCCGCTCCTGTCCAGGGCGCATCTCAGCGTCATACCGCTTGCGGCAGGCGGCGGCACGCGCATCAAGATCCTGGAAGCGATGGCCTGGGGCGTGCCCGTGATTGCGACACCACTGGCGGCCGAGGGTCTGGATCTGGTCGACCGGGAGGAGCTGCTGCTGACGGACACCGATGAAGGGCTGGCCGACATGGCTGTCGGACTTTGCCTGGACACCGACCGCAGGGCACGGCAGCGCATCAACGCGCATCAAGCGGTATGGGCAAGGTTCGGCCCGCAAGCCATCCGCAAGGCCGTCCGCGGTGGGCTGGGACTGGACGAGGCTGACGCATGATTCCAACGATCCTTCACCAGACATGGAAGAGCGGTATCGTTCCGCATCGATGTGCCCTGCCGCAACAGGGTTGCCGCGATATTAGCGGATAATCGTCAGGCGGCGGTCTCGCTGCGCCGCAACTGGCTGACGATCTCGCCGGCCGCGTCGGCGATGTGTTTCCTCAACAAGCGCGCGGTCTCGGCGATATCCTTCCGACGATAGGCCTCGAAGAGCTCGCGGTGCTCCTGCAGGGCCTTGGCTTGTGCCTTGGCGGGCTCGATCTGCAGACGCAAATAGCGGTCGGCGGAGTTGTAGAGCGCCTGGACGACGGCCATCGAGCGCGGCCGCATCGAGGGTTCGAGCAATGCGGTGTGGAATGCCCAGTTGAGACGGCTGAGGTCCTTGGGATCATCACCTCGGGCGATGGCAGCCTCATAGGCGCGCATCGATTTTTCGATGGTCGCAATGTCCTGATCCGTCACGTGCCCGATCGCCTTTTCGACCAGGAAAGGCTCAAGCAGCAGACGCGCATCGAAAAGGTCGATCGCATCGTCAGCGGACAACTCCGACACGACCGCGCCGCGATGCGTCCTGATGACGACAAGGCCGTCCGCCTCCAGTTGCAGAAGCGCCTCGCGCACCGGGATCCGGCTCACGCCAAGCTCGGCGGCGATGGCTTCCTGGCGGATCTGATGTCCGCCCGGGTAATCGCCGCCGATGATCCTGGCGGCGATGTACTCGGCGACCATTGCCGTCACGGTCTGGCGCTGCAGCAGCGGCTTGTCGGTGGTGGCCATGGGCGTCCCGTGTTCAGTCCTGCTGCCTGAGCTTTTCGATCGCCGCCTCGATGACGGCGGTGACGCGCGCGCGCTCTTCGCCGACCAGGGGCAGACGTGGCGCGCGGGTCCACTCCGGCGCGCCATAGACGAGATGCTCGGCCATCTTGATGTACTGGACCAGCTTGACATGCGTGTCGAGGTGAAAGGACGGCGTCATGATGCGGTAGAGATCGCGCGCGCCGGCGAAATCGCCGGCCGCGCACAAATTGAAGATGCGGACGCATTGCTTCGGCCATGCATTGGTCATGCCGGACACCCAGCCGGTGGCGCCGAGCGCCATGCTCTCGACGATCTGGTCGTCGACGCCGCAGAAGATATCGAAGCGATCGCCGAGCTCGATGATCATGTCGGTGACCCGGCGCACATCGCCGGTCTCTTCCTTCACGGCAACGATGGTCGGGCAGTCCGCCAGCACCTTCAGGATGGCGGGGGTGACGTCAACGCCATAGGCGATCGGGTTGTTGTAGATCATGATCGGCAGGTCGCTGGCGTTGGCGATCGCCTTGTACCACTCAGCCGTCTCGCGCGGGTCGGTCTTGTAGCCAAGGCTCGGAAACACCATCAGGCCTTCGGCGCCGAAATCCTGATACTTGCGCGCGGCTGCGGTTGCGTTGGCCGTCGAAATCTCGGCAAGGCCGGACAGAAGCGGGACATGTCTGGCCACCACGTCCTTCGCGGCCCGGATGACCGCTTCCCGCTCCTGCGGCTGCAGTGATGCGTTCTCGCCAAGCATCGGCAGGACGATGATGCCCGACACGCCATTGGCGATCAGACGATCAATGCTCGCTTGCGTCGCCTCGATGTCGATCGAACCATCCTGGTTCAGCTTGGTCGTAACCGCCGGGAACACCCCTCGCCAATGCGTCATCGTTCGGTCTTCCTCTTCAAGTCGATATTGTATGATTGGATCCAATCATACAATATGTCAAAGAGCAAGGTCCAAGGCAATTGCCACGCCCCATTCACGGCGCGGTCGGACAACCCGACGGCGCGCGTGGCAAGTCTTCAAACAGTGACTGTCGTAAAGGTCGAAGTGCTCGCGGTTCGGCGCAAGACCGCACGCCTCAATCGTGCAATTCCCGCGATATCGGCGGCCCCACCGAGAAGCCGGAGAATGTGACCTCGAAACCCTCGCGCTGCGGCGAACAGCACATCATGCCGACATCGACCGTCTTGGAGATCGGAAAGTAGGCTAGCCGTACAGGCTTCCAGTGGCCGTCGGAAGCATCGAGGTACTGGACGCGGATTGTCTCGGCATGACGGGTCAGGCGGATGCTGATGCCGTTCGGGTCGGGAGGGATGGCGACCAGCGACCAGTCGGACGTGTCGTTGGTGACGACGACGGAGAAATAGGAGAGACCGTCGGTGTATTCGATACCGGCCTTGATCCAATGCGTTTCGCTGAGCCGGACCATCAGCCCGGCCTGATCATAGAGCACCTCGTAGTTGCCTTTGATGGTGACTTCGGCGGTGAAATCGCCCTCGACCGGCTGGTGCAGGAAGTGACCGTTGTCGCGCCAGAAACCGTAAAAGGTCTCGCGCCAGAAATCGGTCTCCTTGCCGGTGCGCACACGAACGCTGTCGCCGTTGATGGCGTGGTGCGGCGGCGGGTTGAGCCAGGTCAGGTTCTGCACTGTCATCCCTTCGCCGCTCCAATCTTGATGTGTGTGGCGGGTGGCCGGCCCGATCGGCCGATCAGCCAGCGAACGTATAGGCGGTCTTCACCGTGGTGTAGAATTCCGCAGCGTAGCGGCCCTGCTCGCGCGGGCCATAGCTCGAGCCCTTGCGGCCGCCGAAGGGGACATGGAAATCGACACCCGCCGTCGGCAGGTTGACCATCACCATGCCGGCCTCCGAATTGCGCTTGAAGTGGGTGGCGTGCTTGAGGCTCGAAGTGCAGATGCCCGAGGTCAAGCCGAAGGGCGTGTCGTTGGCGACGGAAAGCGCCTCGTCATAGTCCTTGACGCGAATGACGCTGGCCACAGGTCCGAAAATCTCCTCGCGCGAACTGCGCATGGCGTTGGTGGCCTCAGTCAGCAATGCCGGCTGCAAGTAAAAGCCCGGCGTCTTGCGATCGAGCCGCTCACCGCCGAAGGCGAGCGTAGCGCCTTCCCTGACGCCGATGGCGATGTAGTCCTCGTCCTGCTTCAGCTGCGTCGCGTCGACGACCGGGCCGATCTGGGTCTGCGCGTCGAGCGCATCACCGATCACCAGCTTGCCCATGCGGTCCTTGAGGACGTCGACGAAACGGTCGTGAATGCCCTCCGTCACAATTAGCCTGGACGAGGCGGTGCAGCGCTGGCCGGTCGAGAAGAAGGCGCCATTGAGCGCGCAATCGACGGCGATCGCGAGGTCGGCATCGTCGAGCACGACCAGCGGGTTCTTGCCGCCCATTTCAAGCTGGAACTTGCGCATGTGCTCGATGCTGGCCGCGGCGACGCGCTTGCCGGTGCCGACCGAGCCGGTGAAGCTGATGGCGTTGACATCGGGACTGTCGAGCATTGCCTGGCCGACAACCGACCCCTTGCCCATGACGAGATTGAGCACGCCCTTCGGCAGGCCGGCGCGATGCAGGATGTCGACGATGGTCCAGGCACTCTCGGGAACAAGTTCGGCCGGCTTGAAGACGACGGTGTTGCCGTGGGTCAGCGCCGGGGCGATCTTCCAGGCCGGAATGGCGATCGGAAAATTCCACGGCGTGATGATGCCGACCACGCCGACCGCCTCGCGCGTCATCTCGACGCCGACGCCCGGTCGCACGCTCGGTACGACCTCTCCGGTCAAACGCAATGTTTCGCCGGCAAAGAAATCGAATATCTGGGCGGCGCGAATGGTCTCGCCGATGCCCTCGGCCAGCGTCTTGCCTTCCTCACGCGCCAGATTGCGGCCGATCTCGTCCTTGCGCGCCATGATCTCGTCCGAGGCCTTTTTCAGCACCGCGTGACGCGCCAGCGGACCTGAACGGGACCATGCCGGGAACGCCGCCTTGGCCGCCGCGATCGCCTGTTTGGCCTGCTCGGCTCCCGCCGAGGCATAGTCGCCGACGACGTCACCGGTATCCGAGGGGTTGATGTTGCGCGAACCGGCCTCGCCGACCCATTCGCCATCGATGAGGTTCTGTCGAAACAGCGTCATGTTGTGTGTTCCTGCTGGTTGGCCGCGCGGGCATCTGTCTGAACTGGTATTTGCCAGACAATTGCCTTGCGGGAAAGCAAACACTGAGCCAATGGCCCGCGACAAAAATCCCCTGGCTCTGCGCCACGCCGATGACGCGATGGCCGTAGCGCCCTGTCGACTCAATCCGGCTAACATCCGTGACGCGCCATTTGGAGTTGATCGAATTGCGCTGTACATTAGTGTACACGGCCTTGATTTGCCTGAGGCAGCGTGTCATGCGTCGTTTTGATGGCAGCTCTCGAAACGACGATCCAGCGCGCCGGCGCCACCGGCAACATCAAGGCCACTCGCGAAGACTGGCTGAAGCTTGCGCTTGAAACGTTGATCTCGGATGGCGTCGAACGTGTCCGCGTGCTGACGCTTGGCCAGAAGCTCGATGTGTCGCGTTCCAGCTTCTACTGGTATTTCAAGAGCCGGCAGGATCTGCTCGACCAGTTGCTCGACTACTGGCGGCAGACCAACACCAAATTCATCGTCGAACGCGCCAGGCGGCCTTCCGCTACCGTCATCCGCGGGGTGATGAGCATTTTCGAATGCTGGGTGGACGAAAGGCTGTTCGATCCGCAGCTGGATTTCGCAATCAGGGCCTGGGCTCGCAGGTCGCCTGCCATCCGGCGCGCGCTCGACGAGGCCGACGAGGAGCGGGTCAACGCCATTCGCGACATGTTCATGCGTCATGGCTATGACGAGGTGGATGCGTTCGTACGGGCCCGCGTGCTCTATTTCATGCAGATCGGCTATTACTCGCTCGAACTCAACGAGCCGATGAGCAGCCGCCTGGCTCAAGTTGCCTCGTATCTGCGCAGTTTTACCGGCCAGGAGCCGTCACCCCAGGACGTCGAGGATTTCTCGCGCTACGTCGAGAAAACCGTTCCCCGCAGCCGCTAGCCATCCCGATAGCAGCATGTCCGCCTCTCGACCGGCATGCGCAAGAGGCGTCCTCGCTCGCATCGTTGTCAACCGTGACCACAGCGACAACGCAACCGCTGTGCGGAGTCACGCAAAGCACTAGACACTGATGTACAACGCCACTAGGTTGCCCCGCACTGACTGGGTGGAGTGCGACAGGATGAAATCCCAATATAGGGCGATCGTCATCGGCGGCGGCGTGGTTGGAGCCTCGGTGCTCTATCACCTGGCGAAGTTCGGCTGGAACGACGTCGCGCTCATCGAACGCGAGGTGCTGACCGCAGGATCCAGCTGGCATGCGGCCGGCGGCTTCCATGCGCTGAATGCCGATCCCAACATCGCCGCGCTGCAAGCCTATACGATCGACCTGCTCTCCGAGGTCGAGAAGGAATCGGGCCAGAGCATCGGCATGCACATGACCGGCGGCATCTCGGTCGCCTCGGCGCCGGAGCGCTGGGAATGGCTCAAGGCCTCCTACCGCATCTTCCAGACCATGGGCATCGACGATGTCCACCTGGTCGGCGTCGACGAGATCAAGCAGCGCTGTCCGATCCTGAACACCGACGGCATGCTGGGCGGCCTCTATGCCGCGCGCGAAGGCCATATCGATCCCTCGGGCGTCGTGCATGCGTATGCCAAAGCAGCCAGGCTGCGCGGCGCCGAAATCATCGAGCACAACCGCGTGCTGGCACTCAACCGCCGCGCCGACGGCTGCTGGGACGTGGTCACCGAGAAGGGCACGGTGATTGCCGAGCACGTCGTCAATGCCGGCGGGCTGTGGGCCAAGCAGGTCGGCCGGATGGCCGGCATCGACCTGCCGGTGTCGCCGATGGAGCACCATTACCTCGTCACCGAGGCGCTGCCCGAAATCCAGGCGCTGGACAAGGAATTGCCGCTGATCGTCGATCTCGAAGGCTTCACCTATATGCGCCAGGAGCAGAAGGGCCTGTTGCTCGGCATCTACGAGATCAACCACAAGCACTGGAACATGGATGGCGCGCCGTGGGACTACGGCATCGAACTGATCCAGGAAGACACCGACCGCATCGCCGACGAGCTGGCGCTCGGCTTCAGCCGTTACCCTTGCCTGGAGAATGCCGGCATCAAGCGCTGGGTGAACGGCGCCTTCACCTTCTCGCCGGACGGCAATCCGCTGGTTGGTCCGGTGCGCGGCGTGCCCAATTACTGGGTGGCGTGCGGCGTCATGGCCGGCTTCCTGCAAGGCGGCGGCGTCGGCAAGTCGCTGGCCGAATGGATGATCCATGGCGAGCCGGAAGCCGATGTCTACGGCATGGACATCGCCCGCTACGGCGACTTCGCCTCCAACCGCGAATACATCAGGCAGACCACCGGGCAATTCTATTCGCGCCGCTTCGTCATGAGCTATCCCAATGAGCAATTGCCGGCGGGACGGCCCTTGAATACGGCCGGCGCGCATGACGCCATGGACGCCGCCGGCGCGCGCTGGGGCAATTCCTGGGGCATGGAAGTGCCTCTCTATTTCGCGCCGCAAGGCTTCGTCGAGACACCGACGCTGAAGCGCTCCAACGCCTTCGACATCGTCGCGCAGGAGTGCCGCAAGGTGCGCGAAGGCGTCGGCCTGCTCGATATATCAGCCTTCTCGCGCTACGAGATCGCCGGGCCGCAGGCGCAAGCCTGGCTCGACCGGCTGCTCGCCTGTTCGCTGCCCAAGCCGGGCCGCGCCAAACTCGCGCCAATGCTGGGCGAAAACGGCAAGCTCAAGGGCGACCTCACCGTCTTCAACTGGGGCGATGGCTCCTGGTGGATCATGGGGTCCTACTATCTGCGCCAGTGGCATATGCGCTGGTTCGAACAGCATATGGGCGACGGCGTCACCGTCCGCGACATCTCGGACACGGTCGTCGGCTTCTCGCTCGCCGGCCCCAACGCGCGGCGGCTGCTCGAGCGGCTGACACACCAGGATGTCTCGCACGAGGCCTTCGGCTTCCTCGCCTGCAAGACGCTGGATGTCGGGCTGGTGCGGGCCAAGGTCGGGCGGCTGTCGGTCATCGGCGAACTCGGCTACGAGATCCATTGCCAGGCCAATGAGCATGCGGGCCTGCGCCGCGCGCTGCTGGCGGCAGGCAAGGATCTGGGCGTCACCGAATATGGCTTCGGCGCCGTCAATTCGTTGCGGCTCGAAAAGAGTTTTGGCATCTGGTCGCGCGAGTTCACGCAGGACTATACGCCTGATGAGACCGGCATGGACCGCTGGGTCGCCTTCGACAAGGGCGATTTCATCGGACGCGAGGCGGCCCTGAACGAGCAGACGGCTTCATCGAGGCGCACGCTGGTGACACTCGAAATCGACGCGGCTGATGCCGATGCTAGCGGCTACGAGCCTATCTGGAACAAGGGCAGACTTGCCGGCTTCGTCACCTCGGGCGGCTACGGCCACACGGTCGGCAAGAGCCTCGCCATGGCGCTGGTCGATCGCGATGCGGCCGGTATCGATACTGAGTTGACAACCCACATCGTCGGCGTCGAAAGAGGTGCGCGCGTCATCGCTTCGTCGCCATACGATCCATTGGGCAAGGCGATGCGGGCATGACCGATCGAACCGGCGCCATCCCTGTAAAAGACCATGCGATGATCCACGCTTCTCCCTCGAAATCAGGCCTGTCCGGCACGCCATGACCAGACGCTATTCCGCTCTGTCGCTGTTCAAGGAGGGCCTGGCCGGCCAGACCGGCTGGCAGCCGGCCTGGCGCTCGCCAGAACCGAAGCCGTCCTATGACGCGATCGTCATTGGCGGCGGCGGCCATGGACTGGCGACCGCCTATTACCTGGCCAAGAATCACAACATCGCCAGGGTAGCCGTGCTGGAAAAGGGCTGGATCGGCGGCGGCAACACCGGCCGCAACACCACCGTGGTGCGCTCCAACTATTATTATCCCGAAAGCGTCGAACTCTACGGGCTGGCACACCGGCTCTATGAGGGGCTGGGCAAGGATTTGAACTACAATGTCATGCTGTCGCAGCGCGGCATGGTCAATCTGTGCCACTCGACCGCCGAGATGGAGATAGGCGCGCGCACCGTCAACGCCATGCAGATCAACGGCATCGATGCCGAGCTGTTTTCACCTGACGATGTGCGCCGGGTGGCGCCGATCTACAATTTTTCGCCGGACGCACGCTTCCCGGTGTTCGGCGGTATCTGGCAAGGCAGGGCCGGAACGGCGCGCCATGACGCGGTCGCCTGGGGCTATGCGCGGGCCGCAAGCCGGCTCGGCGTCGACATCATCCAGAACTGCGAGATCACCGATTTCATCATCGAGGGCGGCCGCTGCCGCGGCGTCCAGACGACGCGTGGCGCGATCCGTGCCGACCGCATCGGCATGGCGGTGGCCGGGCATTCCTCGGTGCTGGCGGCCAAGGCCGGTTTTCGGCTGCCTATCAATTCCTACGCGCTGCAAGCCTGCGTTTCCGAGCCGGTCAAGCCGATCCTCGACACGGTGGTGCTGTCGCCCGGCTGCGGCGTCTATGTCAGCCAGTCGGACAAGGGCGAGATCGTCATCGGCGGCGGCCTCGACCGCATTCCCTCCTATGCGCAGCGCGGCAACCTGCCGACACTGGAGGCGGTGATTGCCGGCCTGCTGGAGATGTTCCCGATCTTTGGCCAGTTGAAGCTGATGCGGCAGTGGGCCGGCATTGTCGATGTCGTGCCGGATTCCTCGCCGATCATCGGCGAATCGCCGCTGCCCGGCCTGTTCCTCAATTGCGGCTGGGGCACGGGCGGCTTCAAGGCCATTCCCGCCGGCGGCACGCTGCTGGCGCAATTGCTGGCGTCAGGCAAGCACAACGACATCAGCCGCCCCTTCGATCTCGATCGCTTCGCCAGCGGGCGGCTGATCGACGAAGCGGCCGGCTCCGGCATCGCGCACTGATGCATGTCGCCCAAAAGTGCGCAGCGGTTTTGGGAGAACGACATGCATAAAGACGAAGATTGAGGTTTGCCATGCAGCTCTTTCCTTGCCCATTCTGCGGCCCGCGCGACGAAACCGAATTCCACTATGGCGGCGATGCCGGTAATGCGCGGCCGGACGGTGCCGACGTGCCGATCGAGCGCTGGGCAAACTATCTCTATCTGCGCGGCAACCCGAAAGGCACGGCGCGCGAAATCTGGGTCCACATGAACTGCGGCGAGTTCTTCGTCATGGAGCGTGACACTGTCAGCCACAAGGTGCTGTCCTCGGCCGCTCTCGACGGGGAGCACGCGGCGTGACCGCCTCGCGTCTTGCCACCGGCGGCAGCGCCATCGACCGGTCGCGCCCGATCCGTTTCAGCTTCGACGGCGCCACCGTGCACGGCTTTGCCGGTGACACCATCGCCTCGGCACTGCTGGCGGGTGACGTCGCGGTCGTCGGCCGCAGCTTCAAGTACCATCGGCCGCGCGGCATCTGGGGCGCAGGCGTGGAAGAACCGAACGCGCTGGTCGATATTGGCGGCCCGCGGGCGACGCCCAACACGCGCGCCACGACCGAGCCGGCGCGCGACGGGCTGGTGGCGAAAAGCGTCAACGCCACGCCCAATGCGCTGACCGACCGCAACGCCTTTCTCGACCGCTTTTCGCGCTTCATCCCGGCGGCCTTCTACTACAAGACCTTCATGTGGCCGGACTGGCACAGGTTCGAACCGCGCATCCGCGCCATGGCGGGGCTGGGCAAGGTCGATGCGGACTGGACCTCGCCGGGCACGGCCGACCAGATCAACCATCATTGCGACGTGCTGGTGGTGGGCGCGGGGCCGGCAGGGCTGGCGGCGGCAAGACTGGCGTCTGGTGCTGGTCTGACCGTCACACTGGTCGACGACCAGCAGAGCCCCGGCGGATCGCTTGGCCATCGTGCCGGTGAGATCGACGACAAACCGGCGGCCGCCTGGATTGCGGAGACGGTTGCAGCACTTGGCTCGGCCGGCCAGATGATCCTGCCTTCGACCACCGCCTTCGGCATCTACGACCACAATCTGGTCGGTCTGAACCAGCGCCATTTCGACGGCCGGCCGGATACGCTGTGGCGGGTCAGGCCGCGCCGGATCGTGCTGGCGACCGGCGCCATCGAGCGGCCGTTGCCCTTCGCCAACAACGACCTGCCGGGCATCCTATCGGCGGATGCGGCGCTCGCCTATCTCCGGCGCCACGCTGTGCTTGTCGGTCGCCGCATCGTCGTCGCCACCAACAATGACAGTGCCTATGAGGTGGCGGAGGCGCTTGCCGAGGCTGGCGCCGAAGTCACGCTTGTCGACATCAGGCACGACGGCACGCCCGCCGCACCGGCCAATGTGCGGCTGGTCAAAAGCCGGGCCCTCGCCTCCGCCAGCGGCAGACAGCGCGTCGACGGTGTGACGCTCGACGACGGCACCAGGTTCGATGCCGATTGCGTGCTGATCTCGGGCGGCTGGACGCCGACCATTCATCTCTTTGGCCAGGCCAAAGGCAAGCTCGCCTGGAGCGAGGCGCGCGCGGCCTTCCTGCCGGGCGATCCGGTCGACGGCATCGCCGTGGCAGGTGCGGCAGCCGGTGCGGTCTCCTTGTCGGATGTGTTTGCTGGCGTGGGAAAGGCATTCGCCGGCCAGGGGAACGCGGCAACACCACGCAGCACCGGGCCGGAGGCGACGGGCGGCATTCTGGCGGCATGGCCGATGCCGGGCTCGAAAGGACGCATCTGGATCGACTACCAGAACGACGTGACGGTGAAGGACGTCGAGCTTGCGGCGCGCGAAAACTTCGTCTCGGTCGAACATCTGAAGCGCTACACCACGCTCGGCATGGCGACCGACCAGGGCAAGACCTCCAACCTGCCCGGCCTGGCGCTGATGGCCGGGATCACCGGCCGCACGGTGCCGGAGGTCGGCACCACCACGTATCGGCCGCCGTTCACGCCGGTGCCGCTGGCAAGCTTTGCCGGCGCGCGCGTCGGCGAATTGATGGCGCCTGTGCGGCGGTTGCCGCTCGAAAACGTCCACCGCGCCAGCGGCGCCGTCTTCCAGGAATATGGCGGCTGGCTGCGCCCGGCCCACTATGGCGGCAGCGCGGACGCGGAGCGTTCGATCGCGGACGAGGCGCGGCGCGCCCGTCAATCCGTGGCGCTGTTCGATGGTTCGACGCTCGGCAAGATCGAGGTGATCGGACCGCAGGCGGCGGCGTTTGTCGATTTCCTCTACTACAACACCATGTCGACGCTGAAACCGGGCCGCTGCCGCTACGGCTTCATGCTGTCGGAGAACGGCGTGGTCTTCGACGACGGCGTGCTGGTGCGGCTGGACGAGCATCGCTTCATCGTGTCGTGCTCTTCCTCGCATGTCGCTGCCGTGCATGCGCGGCTGGAGGAATGGCGCCAGGACCGTTTTGGCCGCGGCGCCGTCTACATCCACAACGCCACATCGGACATGGCGACGCTGACCGTCTCGGGGCCAAACGCCCGAAAACTGCTCGAAGCGCTGGACCTCAGCCTCTCGCTCGACGATGCCGACCTGCCGCATATGGCGGTCGGTCATGGAACCTATGCCGGCGACGAAGTCCGCATCGCCCGCGTCAGCTTCACCGGCGACCGGAGCTACGAAATTTCGATCCGGGCCGATCGCGCCGAGCCGTTGTGGGCGCGACTGCGCCAGGCCGGCCAGGCGTTCGACGCCGTCGTCATCGGCCTCGAAGCGCTGATGATCCTGCGCGCCGAGAAAGGCTTTATCGTCATCGGCAAGGACACTGACGGCACCACGCTGCCGCACGATCTGGGCGTCAACGGCCCGCGCGCCAAACGCCAGACCGAGTTCGTCGGCCGCCGCTCGCTGTTCACCGAAGAGGCCTCGCGCGGAAACCGCATGCAGTTTGTCGGGCTTACGGTGCCGCAAGGCGAAGCGCCGCTGCCGACCGGCGCGCACGGCATCAAACGGAGCGACGGCAGGTTGCGCAGCCAGGGCTTTGTCACCTCGAGCTACCAGAGCCCCACGCTTGGCCGCCCGGTTGCGCTTGGCATGATCGAGCGTGGCGCGACGCGCCATGGCGAGACGATCGACATCCAGCATCTCGGTAAGATCAGCAAGGCGACGATTGCCACCCCTTGCGCCTTCGACCCGGCAGGAGACCGGCTGCATGCGTGATCTCGCGGAAAAATGGTCCGTTGCACCGGACTGGCAGGGTGCGGTCATCAGCACGCCTGGCCTCGCGGTGCGGGCAATCTCCGGCCTCGACCAGTTGCTGGTCAGCGGCGATCTCGACGCGTGGGCGCGGGCTTCCGGGGTCGACGGGACTGGCGTGGGTGCCTTTGGTGCGGCACAGGGCGACCGCTATGCGGCGCGGCTGGCGCGCGATCGGCTGCTTGTCGTCTCCAACAACCCGCTCGCCATCGCCACAGGCTGGCACGCAGAAGGGTTCGCGGTGACGGCGATCAGTGCCGGGCTGCAAGTGTTCGAGGTCGAGGGCACAGCACTCGACGCCTTCATCGCACGGGGGACGACACTCGATCCCGCGAAGCCAAGCGCCAGTGCAGCTCTGTCTTTCGCCGGCATCAGCGCCATCGTCTATCGCCATGAAGACAGGCTGCGCATCCATGTCGATCGCGGTCTTGCAGCCTATCTCTGGACATGGATGGAAACGGCAGCCGGCAACATCGCCGCCGGATCAGCCGATTAGCTGGCGACCCGTCAGAGCGTGAACGACCAGAACAAGCAGGCCAGTGTCGCGGCGGCGAACACCACGAAGAACAGGCTGCGCAGCAGCACGTTGCGGCGTAGTTCGTTCATGACGAAGTGGCAACCGACGATCGCCGCCGCAAACAGGAACCGCCAGTTCAGCAATGCCCACACGGCGCTGCCCTGGCCAAAAGCCCATCTGGCGGCGAGACAGCCGACGATTGCCGCGAACAGCGCAATCACCGTCCAGAAGATCGCGTCGGCGGCATGGGTCAGGACGATGCCTGCCGCCCTGATCGGCAGGATCATCATCAGCATCGCGCTGAAGAAATAGACGGCGGCAATCGGGATGAACACGCCGGCGTCGGCAATGCCGTCAAGGCGCCTGACGCCGATCGCGCCATAGGGATAGCCGTGCCTGGCCACAGCCAGGCTCAACGCCATGAGCAAGGCGGTCAGCACGGCGACCAGTGCGAAGGAGGTGAGGGCTTTGCTCATGACGTTCCTGTCCCAGACGAATCAGACAGGAACGTTTTTAGCGGGCGGTCGTAAATTGCGCGTAAGCGAGGGCGCTGCCCTCGCCTATTTCGAACACGGCACGATCTGGCGACGGCAAGCTATTCGGCGGCGATCCTGCCTGCCGAGCGATTGGCCAGCACGAAGCCGACCTCGTCGACCGCCTGCGCCGCACGCTTCAGGATCGCCTCGGAGCGCAGCACGCCGTCGGTGAAATCCTTGTCGGTGGCGTAGACGGCGGTCGGCAACGCAAAAGCCTCGAAGAAGCCGAACAGCGGCCGCAGCTGATGTTCGACGATCAGGGCATGACGCTCGCCACCGCCGGTCGCCGTCAGCACGACGGGCTTTCCCCGCAATGCCGCCGGATCGATCAGGTCGAAGAAGTGCTTGAACAGGCCGGTATAGCTGCCCTTGTAGGTCGGCGACCCCACGACGAGCACGTCGGCGGCGAGGATTTGTTCCAGGATCGCGCGCGCCTGGCCGTCGAGATCGCGGGCCCATCTCGCCGTTCCCAGCGACGGACCGAGATCCTCGATATCATAGGTGCTCGCAGACAGGCCGTGGCTGGCGGCGATGTCCCTGGTGACCAGATCGACGAAGGCGCGCGTCTTTGACGGCCGGGTGATGTTGCCGGAAAAGCCGACGACTGTTGGGTTTGACATGGCAGTGGGCCTCTTGGATGGTCGAAGGTTTGACGTGGCGGGCCGTCCGCCCGCCGGTGGGAAATCAGCTCCAGGCGTGCAGCGGCGGATTTTCGCCGTTGAGGAAATATTTGCCGAGGATCGAATATTTCCAGCGTACCGGGTCGTGCAGCGTGTGCGTGCGGGCGTTGCGCCAATGCCGGTCGAGATTGTGTTCGGCCAGCGTCGAGCGCGTGCCGGCCAGTTCGAAAAGCTTGTTGGTTGCGGCAATGGCGATCTCGGTAGACAGGATTTTTGCCTCGGCGGTGACGATCTGTGCATGCGCCACCGTCTCGGCGGTCGGCTCGGCCACCGCGCGGTCGATTGCCAGGCCGGCCTTTTCGAGCAACGCCTGGGCCGCGTGCAGGCGCAATGTCAGGTCGCCGATGGCCTGGATGGTGTAAGGATCGTCCCAGGCATTGTCGACGCCGCTGTCGATCCACGCACGGCTCCTGGTCCTGACGAAATGAACTGTCTCGTCGATCGCCGCCTGGGCGATGCCGGTGTCGACGGCCACCTGGATGATCTGGAAGATGGCGCCGTCGGCGGTCGGCTTGTCGTAGCCCTTGTAGCCTGGCACCAGATGCGTCTTCGGCACTTTGACATTGTCGATGATGACGGTGCCGGACAGTGTCGTGCGCTGGCCGAAGCTCGACCAATCGTCGATGACCGTCAGGCCGGGTGCGGCACGGTCGGCGATCGCATACCAGGCGCGGCCCTCGTCATCGAGCGCGACGATCGGCACCAGATGGGCAAGCAGCGCGCCAGACGAATAGAATTTGCGGCCATTGACGACGACGTGATCGCCGGCATCGGTGAAGCGGGTCTCGAAATCGGCGGCGCGCTTGGAACCGAACTCGGAGAAGGCGTTGCCGAACCGCGTGCCCTTCAGCGCTTCGGCGAACAGCAGCTTCTGCTGATCCGCATCGGACACGGTGCGGATGGCAGCGACGACGCCGAGATGGTTCTGGGCAACCTGGCCGATCGAGGAATCCGCCGCCGAGATGATTTCGATCACCTTCGCCAGCGTCGCATAGGAGACCTCCGGCCCGCCGAATGCCTTGGGCACATTGATCGACCACAGGCCGCTTTGCGAGAACGCATCGAGTTCGGCAACCGGCCAGATCCGCTCGCGGTCTCGTTTGGAGGAGTCCTTGACGAATTCGGCGGCGAGCGCGTGGGCGATGGCAATCGCCTCGGCGTCGTCCTTGATGATGTGCGCTGGTTTCGTCGGCCTTGCGACTGGCGGCACGGCGGCGGAAGCGTGGTCGGTCTTGACGGTCGAAACGGTCATTTCAATGCTCCTTCGGATTTCGGTTCAGGCCACGGCATGGAGATGGGCTGGCTTGGCGGCAGGCGATGCCTGCTGCGCCTGCTGCCCGGTGGTCGATTGACCGAGATAAAAGGCCCTGACGTCCTCGCGCTGGCGAAGCTCGGCAGCCGCGCCAGAGAGGACTGAGACGCCATTTTCGAGCACCGTGGCGTGGTCGGCATATCTGAGCGCGACCGCCGAGTTCTGCTCGGCGACCAGGATCGACAGGCCGGTCTCGCGGTTGAGTTTTCTCAAGCTCTGGAAGATGTCCTGGACGATGAGCGGCGCGAGCCCCATCGACGGCTCGTCGAGGACCAGCAGACGCGGCCGCGACATCAGCGCCCGACCAATCGCCGTCATCTGCTGTTCGCCGCCCGAAGTCAGGCCGGACAATGTCCGGCGCTTTTCCCGGAGGCGCGGGAAATAGCCGTAGATCCGCTCGAGGTCTTGATTGATCTCGGCGCGGCTGCCGCTGCGGCCGATACCGCCGGCGACCAGATTTTCCTCGACGGTGAGGCTCTTGAAGCAGTGACGGCCTTCGAGCACCTGCACCAGCCCGGCACGCACGAGATCGCCCGGCTTGCGGCGCGAGACATCCGAGCCTTCATAGCGGATGGTGCCGGAATTGACCTGGCCGCGTTCGGCCGGCAGCAGGTTGGAGACAGCCTTCAGCGTCGTGGTCTTGCCGGCGCCATTGGCGCCGAGCAGCGCCAGGATCTGGCCGCGCCGAAGCTCGAAGCTGACGCCGTGCAGCGCCGTGATGGCGTGGTTGTAGGTGGCATGGACCGTATCCACGGCAAGAATGACGTCATTGTCCGGCATGGGCTCTCATTTCCGTGGTTCGATGAACCGAAACGGGCCGGGCGCCGCGGAAACCGATCCGCAGCGCCAGGCCTTGGCTGATCAGTTGGTGGTCACGGCGTCGGCGTCGTCAGCGGTGCGCAGCTTGATGCCTTTTTCGGCCGCATAGGCTTCGGCGGACTTCTCGATGATCGGCCGCAGCAGCGCCCAGTCCGGCGCGATCCAGTCGGAGACGACGTTCCACTTCTTGCCGTCCCACTGCTGGAAGGTCACGTAGCCTTCGCCTTCATGGTTGTCCCAGCTGACATTGATCGAGTGGAACAGGTCCTTGGCGCCGAGCGCCTCGACCTTGGCCGGATCAAGCTTGAGATGCTCGAAGCCCCAGCGGACCTCGTCGCCGGTCAGCGTACGATGGCCGAACTTCTCCTGCGCGACGCGGATCGCCTCGACATTGAGGATGCCGTTGACGATGCCGAGGTTGTGGTAGACCGAGCCGATGCGAGCCTTGTCTTCCAGATTGCCCTTGCCGGCGCCGTAGACCGTCTTCACGATCTCCTGCACCACCGGGTAGGAGTTGCCGGAAGCCTGCGTGGTGATGGCGGTGTAGCCCTTGGCGGCGTCGCCGGCGGGGATCACGTCCTCTTCGGAATTCGACCAGACATTGCCGACGATATGGTCGACGGGGAAGCCGACTTTCACCGCCGTCTTCAGCGCTACCGGGTTCATCACGCCCCAGCCGCGCAGAACGACGAAGTCCGGCTTGGCGCGGCGGATGGTCAGCCATTGCGACTGCTGCTCGTTGCCGGGATGCGGCACCTCGATCTGCTGCACGGTGAAGCCGTATTTCTGCGCCAGCAGCTCATAGATCGGGATGGTCTCCTTGCCGTAGGGCGAACCGTGATAGAGCACGACGATCTTCTTGCCCTTCAGCTTGTCGATGCCGCCTTCCTTGGAGGCGATGTAGTTCACGATGCCCGACGTCTCGCTGTAGGGATTGAGCAGCAGCGGGAAGACATAAGGGAAAACGCGCCCGTCGGTGGAATCGGTGCGGCCGTGGTTGACCGTGATCAGCGGCACCTTGTCGGCGGTGATGCGGTCGATCATGGCATAGGCGATGCCGACCGAGAGCGGGTTCCAGGCGGCGGCGCCGGCATGGCTCTTCTGCCGCTCGTAGCATTCGACGCCGCGCTCGACCTCGTACTGGGTCTCGCATTCGTCCCAGGTCAGCTTGACGCCGTTGACGCCGCCGTCGCGGATGTTGATGAGGTTGAGATAGTCGATGAAACCGCCGAAGAAGCCGGTGCCGCCGGCCGCGTACGGTCCGACGCGATAGCTCTGCAGCGGGAAATATTGTTCGTCGGCATGCGCGGCGGGCAAGGCCACCGACACGATCATCGCCGCGGATAGCGCCGCCGCCTTGATTGTGCTCAGGAAAGTCATGGTTAGGGTACTCCCGGTATGGGCCGTCTTGGGTTCGGCCTCTGGTTCATTTTCAAATGTCAGGTCGGAGTGGATGCATCGGGCTCAGGTCGACTGCCAGGCGAACAGGAGCCGTCTTCGGACCCTGTCCCACAGGGCCACCAGCCCGTCGGGTTCGAGGATCAGAAAGAGGATGATGAGCGCGCCCAGCACGATGCGCTGGCTCATGTCGAGCACGCCCGAGTCGAAGAGATCGCCGAGCAGAAAGCCGCCGAGGCGAGACAAGCCAAGCGGAAAGACCACGATGAGGGCGGCGCCGAAGAAGGCACCGCGGATCGAAGCCAGGCCGCCGATGATGATGATGAACAGGATCTGGAACGAGCGATCGAGATCGAAGCCGTCCGGCTCGACGGTTCTGAGATAGGCGAAGGCCCAGATGACGCCGGCAACGCCGATGATGAAGGAGGAGATGGCGAAGGCCAGCAGCTTGGTCTTCAGCACCGGGATGCCGATGATGCGGGCGGCGGTTTCATTGTCGCGGATGGCGATGAAGTTGCGCCCGGTCGCGACGTGACCGCCGAGGGCGGAGGTCGTACTGTGCGATGGTCGCGCGGGATAGCGGCGATGGCGCCGTCGAGCGCGCCTGAAATCGACAGCTCGCAGACGCGGCGCGAGAGCCGGAGGAAGAGCTGCCGATCAGCGGCAGGCCTCGATCCAGGTTGAAATATGGCGGCGAGGCGCCGGCCGCCATGAAGGCGGCACTGCCAGCGACATGGCCGATAGCCGGTCAGGTTGATTAAGGCGGCGAAGGCGCCGGCCGCCATGAAGGCGGCAACTGCCAAGCGACACCTGGCCGGCATAGCCGGCAGGATTTCGGCAGCCCGGCGAGGCTGAGCGCCAGGAACGGCAGCAGGCTGGCCGACGCTGCGACGACGCCTGGCCGACCAGGCCGATGGGGCAAGGGATCAGCAGGTCAGTACCTGTGCGACGATCGGATCAGCGCGAAGAGATCCAGCGCGCCGATGGCGCCCGCCGTCGAGCGCGAGCCTGAAATCGACAGCCTCGGCGGCGATGACGCCGGCGCCGAGGGGAGAACAGCGATTGTCAGCGCCATTGCACGAAGAACTGCGCGGCAAGCTCGAGACCGCGAGGTAGAACCTTAGCCGCAGGCTCGCAGGCCGAAGACATGCCGATCGCGGCGGCGACGATGCCGGCCAGGAAGATGCTGCCGATCAGCGGCAGGCCTTCGATCCTCAGGTGAAATTATAGGCGCGAAGCGCCGGCGCATGAAGCGGCACTGCCAGCGACACCTGCGCATAGCCGGCGATGTCAGCCCACGCCGGCACGAGCGCCAGAAGCTCGAGTCGCGGGGGGGCGGATCGCGGTCATCGCCAGATCCTCCGACGAGCTCTGGCCACAGGCGGGGGGGATCAGCAGAAGACCAGCGCGACGACATAGGCGAACCACTCTCGATGCCGCCGCCGAAATAGTCGCCGATATAGACCTCGGCGAGCTTCTCGCTGGCCCCGATCAAGAGGCCGCCGACGATGGCGCCGAGGATGGAATCGAAGCCGCCGAGCACCAGCACCGGCAGCGCCTTGAGCACCACCAGCGACAGCGAGAACTGCACGCCGAGGCGTGCGCCCCATAGCAGCCCCGCCACCAGCGCGACGAGGCCGGCAGCAGCCCAGACGGTCGCCCAGATCAAGGGCAGCCTGAGGCCGACCGCGAGTGCGGCGAACTGATCGTCGGCGACGGCACGGAAGGAGAGGCCGATGCGGGTGTAGCGGAAGAACAGCGACAGCAGGAGAACCATGCCGGCGGCAACCACGGCGGCAAAGATATCGAACTGGCTGATCAGCACGCCGCCGACTTCCAGCGGCACGTCCTCGATGCCGAGATCGAGGCCGTGGACCTGCGTGCCCCAGATCAGCTGGGCGGCGCCCTCGATGATGTAGGACAGGCCGAGCGTCGCCATGAACAGCGTGATCGGCGGCTTGTTGGTCAGTGGCCGCAGCACCGTGCGCTCGATGGCGACACCCATCGCCACCATGATGGCGAAAGTGACCACCAGCGCCAGCGCGAACGGAATGCCGCGCTCGACAAGGCTGACGAAGGTGAGTGCGGCGAACAGCAGCATCGCGCCTTGCGCGAAGTTGAGCACGCCCGAGGTCTTGTAGATCAGCACGAAGCCGATCGCGACCAGCGAATACATGACGCCGGAGAGCAGACCGCCGACGAGCACTTCGATGAAGAACTGGTAGTCGAAATCGGCGATCATATGCCTGCCCCGTCCTCATTGTCCGAGGCGACGCCGAGATAGGCATCGATGACACGCTGGTCGTTCCTGACTTCGTCGGGCGTGGCGTCGGCGATCTTGCGGCCGTAGTCGAGAACGGCGATGCGGTCGGACAGGCCCATGACGACGCCGACATCGTGCTCGATCAGCACCACAGTCGTGGCGAAGCGGTCGCGCGCGGCGCGGACGAAACCCGCCATCTCGCTCTTTTCGCTTGCCGTCATGCCGGCCATCGGCTCGTCGAGCAAAAGCAGGCGCGGCTCAGCGACCAGTGCACGGGCCAGTTCGACCCGCTTCTGCAGCCCGTAAGGCAGCGTGCCGGCAAGGCGATCGCGAACAGCGGTAAGGTCGAGGAATTCGAGGATTTGTTCGGCACGGCTGCGCGAGTCGCGCTGCTCGCCGCGCGAGCGGCCGATGCCGAGCACCTGGCCGGCAAAGTTGGAGCGGACCTTGTAGGCGAGGCCGGAAGCGACATTGTCGAGGACGCTGAGACCCTTGAACAGCGCCAGGTTCTGGAAGGTCCTGGCGACGCCGAGATGCGCCAGCCGCTGCGTCGGCACCTGGGCATAGACGGCGCCGTCGAGCTGGACGTGGCCACGATCCGGCCGATAGACGCCGCTGATGACGTTGATCAGCGAGCTCTTGCCAGCGCCGTTCGGGCCGATGATGGCGCGGATCTCGCCGGGGCGGACCGACAGGTCGAGATCGGCCAGTGCCACGACGCCGCCGAACGACAGGCCGATGCCCTGGAGCGAAAGCAGCGGAGAGGCGACGCCGGCAACGGAGCCGATCGGCCCGCTATTGTCTTCGGACTGCTGCTGCTCCCGCGGGGTTGACGGCAGGCCGCGCGCAAAGACCTCCGGCGCATAGGCGGAAGCCTCCATCACTCCGAGTGTATAACTGGGCAACGGCATTCCAATCGTCCTCGATTAGGCGCGCAAATCCTCATTGCTGCTCGACGGCTCGAGCGCGCCGGTAGCTTTCATGCGTGTGCCGGCCGGAGCCTATCCGGCCAGCCTGTGGGGTGACTACTCAGCCGCCAGCGACGCTGCCGCCTCGGCGTTTTCCAGTTCGCGGACGAGCGGGATGACATGCTTCCCGAAATACTCGACCTCTTCCTGGAAGTGCAGGAAGCCGAGCAGGATGAGATCGGCGCCGGCGCGCTTCAGGTCAACGATGCGTTCGGCGACTTGCCGGGGCGTGCCGATCAGGTTCGAGCGGAAACCGTCATTGTACTGGACCAGATCGTCGAAGGACGATTTCGCCCAATTGCCTTCGCCCTCCGGCGAAGCCTTGCCGGCATTCTTGACCTCGTGGCCAAAGGCGTTCACCGCCTCGGGATTGGCCTTGGCAATGATTTCGGCGAGCACCGCCCTGGCCTCGTCCTCTGTCTCGCGGACGACCGCGAAAGCGTTGACGCCGACCTTGACGGAATGGTTGTTGGCCTTCGCCTTGGCCCTGAGGTCGTCGACCTGCTTGGCGATCTCGGCCGGCGTGTTGCCGTTGGTGAAGTACCAGTCCGAAACCCGCGATGCCATGTCGCGTGCGGCGCGCGATGAACCACCCTGGAAGATTTCGGGCAGCGGCTGCGGCGGCTTCGGCTTCAGTGAATATTCGTTGAAGCGATAGAAATCGCCGCGGAAGGTGAAGCTGTCTTCAGTCCATATTCCGCGCAGCGCACGGATGAACTCCTCCGAGCGGCGATAGCGCTCGTCATGGTCGAGCCAATGCTCGCCGATGGCATGGAACTCGCCACGGAACCAGCCGGAGACGAGGTTGACCGCAACACGGCCGTTGGTCAAATAGCTGATGGTGGCGATCTGCTTGGCCGCAAGCGCCGGGTTCCACGGTCCGGGCAGGATCGCGGCGATGACCTTGAGCGTGGTGGTCGCGGCCAGCAGGTCATGGCTGAACGCCACCGATTCATGCTGCTCGTCAGCACCGTAGCCGGCGGTGAAACGGATCTGGCTGAGCGCATAGTCGAAGCCGGACTTCTCGGCGATCTGCGCCAGCTTGCGGTTGTACTCGGCCGAATGGCTGGTGCGCTGCTCGATGTTGGAGATTACCAGGCCGCCCGAAACATTCGGCACCCAGTAGGCAAACTTGATTGCGTCGGTTTCTGCTTGTGCCATGAACTGTCTCCCATTCAGGCCGTGTCGTTGATCGCTCCGGTCGCGCCGGCTTTCCCCAATATTTATTATGTTTATAGAATATATATACAAAGGAGGATTTTCCGTTTTTGCGGCCCTCTGGGGACGGAAATACCAATTTTATCAGGCCAACCCGGCTTGCTGGGGTCAGCTCGTGACCGAACCACGCGCGGCGTTTGCGCTGATGGTGGCTGGCGTGTCGAGCAGTCTTGCAATCTCGGTCGCGACCGTCTGGGCATGGCGGGCAACCTCGGGCAGGCCCATGAGTTCGCCGAAAGTCCCTCGTGCCAGCGGACCGGCGACGAAGAGTGTCGTGATTATCCTGCCATCCCGGCCGACGGCACGACTGTCGAGACTGGTCTCGATGCCCAACCCGTATTGGTCCGTCCTGATCAGCCCGGCTTCCGCCAGCGAGCTTAGCGCCGGATTCAGTTGCAGTGCCTGCCCATGGGCCGGACCCGTGGTGTTGATGACGGCATCGAAGCGCGCCGTCTCGATCCGCGTCTGCCCGCGCCGTTGAAAGCTGACCGCCAGGCTGCCGTCCTCATCGTTCGATGCGACGAGCCTGGCGGCAATGGTGTCGAACGTGCCGGCTGCGTGACGCCGGTCGAGCACGGAAGCGACCTGTGGAGCGATCCTGAAGCGATGAACGTCCCAGAACACGCGCAGCTGGCGGACCAGCCTTGCCCGCTCCGGCGGGGAAAGTGCGGCCCACAGCACCGGCCCCTGCAGGCGCAACTGATCGAAGACCGACTGCCAGTTGACATTGGCCGCACGCGCCCCCGCCAGCGTCGTACGAATGGTCTTGAGCAGGCCAAGCGCTGATATGGCCGGGGCCGAGGCAAAATCGCCGAAGGGCTCGCCCCTGACATCCGGGTGGCCGCGCGAGCGTAAGCCGCGGCGCGACAACGACAGGATGCGGCCACAATGGCCGCGGCGGTCCAGTTCGGCGACCATGTCGGCCGAGGTCAAGCCAGAGCCGACGATCAACACCGACGCGTCCGGACCGATCCCGGCAAGTGCTGATGGCGCGTACGGATCGGCGATGAAACCCGGCGCTTCCGCCAGGTGGATCAGCGCGGCTGGAATCGCGGGCTGCGGGTGCGTCGCCGCCAGGACGACGATGTCGGTGCCAATTGGCCCACTGGACGTGTGCACGGTCCAGCCCGCGCCACTGGCATCGCGCGTCACGCGTGTGGCGGAACCTTCAACATGATGGACAATGCCGGAATTGAGATAGGGCGCCAGATGCTCGGCGACATAGCGACCGAACACGCGCCGGCGTGGATAGGCGTCGCCATTCTTCCAGATCGCGTCCGCGTCGCGCTCGAGTTCCCCACTGTCCGTCAACCAGCGTGCAAAGTGCTGCGGATCTTCCGGAGCCATGCTCATTCTTGTCGCTGGGACATTGACCCGATGCGCAGGTTCCTTGCTGGAATAGGCAAGGCCGCCGCCAAGCAACGGTCGCGGCTCGATCACGGAAATCGACAGGTGCGCCGGTCGATGTGACCACGCCAGGTGCCAGGCCACCGCCGCGCCGGAAAAACCGCCGCCGATTATGGCGACACGCAACCGGCGGATCGGAGGGAGCGCGTTCATGAAGCGCTGGCGAGCGACTTCGGCCGGTGGTCGCCGGCGATGGTCTCGCCAAACGGGCCGGTGTTGACGGACGAAGCCGCAACTTTGACCGGATGATCGGTCGGCAGTTTCGGCAGCACCAGCTCACCGAAGCGATAGGCTTCTTCCAGATGCGGATAGCCGGACAGGATGAAGGTATCGATGCCGAGACGCCGGTATTCGTCGATGCGCTCGGCGATCGTGTCGGGATCGCCGACAAGTGCGGTCCCGGCGCCGCCGCGCACCAGGCCGACGCCGGCCCAGAGGTTGGGCGCGATCTCGAGCTTCGCGCGGTTGCCACCATGCAGCGCGCTCATCCGCGCCTGGCCGACCGAATCCATGCGGGCAAAGACTTTCTGCGCCGAGGCGATCGTCGCATCGTCGAGCCGGCTGATCAGCCTGTCGGCGGCAGCCCAGGCTTCCTCGGTGGTTTCACGCACGATGACATGCAGGCGAATTCCGAAGGAGAGTTTGCGGCCGGCCTTTTCGGCCAGTTCACGCATGCCATCCAGCTTGCGCTCGACATCGGCGGGCGGCTCGCCCCAGGTCAGGTACTTGTCGATCTCCTGCGCCGCCACCACGGATCCGGCGTCGGACGAGCCGCCGAAATAGAGCGGTGGATAGGGCGTCTGCACCGGCGGAAACAGCAGCCGGCCATCCTCGATGCGGAAATGCTTGCCCTCGTGCTCGACCGTCTCGCCGCTCAACACCCGCTTGTAGATCTGCAGGAACTCCTGCGTCACCTCATAGCGCTCGGCATGCGACAGGAAGATGCCGTCGCCCTTGTTCTCCAGCGGGTCGCCGCCAGTGACCACATTGATCAGCAGGCGTCCATTCGAGATGCGATCCAGCGTCGCCGTCATGCGCGCGGCCAGCGTCGGCGACTGCAGGCCCGGCCGCACGGCGACAAGGAAACGCAAGCGCTCGGTCAGCGGCACAAGCGCCGATGCGATCACCCAGGAATCCTCGCATGCCCGACCGGTCGGCAGCAGCACGCCGTAGTAACCCAGCGTGTCGGCGGCCTTCGCCACTTGTGTCAGGTAGGGCAGATCGACGGCTCTGCCGCCTTCTGTCGTGCCGAGATAGCGGCTGTCGCCATGCGTCGGCAGAAACCAGAGCACCTTGATGTGTTCTGGCACATCCCGGCTCATGGCCTTTCTCCTGCTGCCTGGCGGAGGCGGCCGGATATCCCTGCTTTGGCTAAGGGCGAGCGCAAAAGAGTAGGCATGGCGTGTCCTGTCCGAGGAAAACCAGATCGCAAGTGCAGATTGCTTATTCCACAAATTCTGTAGAGTTAGTTTATTCTAAATCCGCTGACGGGATTAGAAATTCTCTCCATCCGCCCGAATCCGAATTCATTGGCTGCCACGCCTTCCTAGGGCGGCCAGATCCCCCGATGGCTGGCCTCTTGTCCTCGGCATCGGATTCCGGAAGCCATGGGCGAGTTGCACGCCCGAGCCGCCCCTCGTATTAGAGGCTTTCTGATTTTCATTCTAAACTGACCATTTCCGGCGACTTAAGCCACGGATTTCCCATGGACCTGGATCCTTCGGCGCTCAATCGGGCTCTTCCGCTCCGCGATCAGATCTATCATCAGATTCGCAACCTGATCGTCGTCGGACAGATGAGGCCCGGGGAAGTGATCAATGAGGTGGCCATCGCGGAAGCGCTCGGTGTTTCGCGTACCCCGGTGCGCGAGGCGGTCAAGCGCATCAGCGACGAGGGTCTGGTCAACATCCTGGCGCAGACCGGCATTTATGTCGCACCGATCAGCCGGGCCGACCTGGAGGAAGCCTACGTCATCCGCCGGGCCCTGGAGATGGAAAGCGCCCGACGCGCGGCCGCCAGGTTCTCACCGGCTGCCGGCGAATTGCTGGAGGACAATATGGCGGCGCACCAGCTTGCCATATCGCAGGGCAGATATGCCACCGCGATACAGCTCGACGACGTCTTTCACCGCACTATCGCCGAAATCTGCGGCCTGCCGATGATCTGGAGAGCCGTCGACATCTCCAAGGCGCAGATGGATCGCGGCCGCCATCTCGTCATTCCGAAGCCCGGCTATGGCGAACAGACGATCGAGCAGCACGAAGCCATTTTCGCGGCTTTGAAGCATCACGATGCCGAGGGCGCCGCGCAGGCGATGGAACGCCATCTTGAGACGTCGTTGCGCAACACGCTCGAAGTCGCAGCCGACCTTCTCGGCTGAAGCCGCCAGGGCCCGCCGCATGGTTGCGTGGCTGGTCTCAAGGAGCTTACCACGGCCTCGACATTGCCGGGCGCTCAGCTGCCATTTTCAGCCCGGCAACCCACCGAGGCCAGCCGCAAAGCGCGCCACCATCGCCAGGCCAACCTCGCTCGGCCGCATCGCCGGAGACCGGTCGTGTATCGGGATGCCGGCACGGGCGCCAAACAGCCGCTTGCCGTAGCAGATCAGGTTTTCGATGCCTTGCATGACGAAGACCGCTGCCGCCAGCATTCTTGCATACTCGGCCTCGGCCGTTGCTTCGTCTCCGGCGCGGAATGCTTCATAGGCGCGCACGGCGAGGTCGATGCTATCAGGCGCCAGGATCATGCCGCGGCAACCGATGCGGAAATTGTCGACCAGCTCCAGGCCGCCGCGCCCATTGAAGACCGGTATCCGGCCTTCGGTGCGTTCGATCAATCCGGCAATGTCGGTGACCGGGCCCTCGCCCTTGATCAGCCTTATGTTGGGATGCAGCGTGACGAGTTCGCGGATTTCGTCTGAGGACAGGCCGCGCCCGAAAAAGGCCGGCGCATTCTGGATCGCCACCGGCAGGTCGGTCGCCGCGGCGACGCGGCCGAAGAACCTGATGTATTCCGGCGCGCCATAGGAGCCGACAGCCGGCGGCTGCAGGATCACCCAATCCGCTCCCACGCTTTCAGCATGGCGAACCTGTGCGACCTGCTCGGCCACCGAAGAGCCGAAGACCGTGAAGGCAAGCGGCACTTTCCCGGCGGTGTCCTCAGCCGTCCAGTCCATGATCATCCGACGCTCGGCCTCGGTCAGCTTGGCGACTTCTGTTGCCAGGCCGAGCGCCGCCATGCCGTGCACGCCGCTCGCCAGGCAGATCTCGACCTGCCTGCGCATCGCCGCGCGGTCTAGTTTTTCGTCGCTGTCGAACAGCGCGTAGAGAATAGCGTGAATGCCGTGGAAATCATCAGGCTGGAAATTGGGCACGCCGGTCGGCCTCAATGGCTTTCGCGCGGGATGGTGTGGCCACGGCTTCCGACGAGAAAGTCGAGGTCGGCGCCGCGATCCGCCTGCAGGACATGGTCGACGTAAAGTCCCTGATAGCCGCCGCGCATCGCCGGTTCCGGCGGAGCCCAGGATGTCCGCCGCTTTGCGAGTTCCTGTTCGGACACGTCGAGATGCAATTTCCGCGCTTCGACATCAAGCTCGATCATGTCGCCGCTGCGGACCAGCGCCAGCGGGCCGCCGATGGCGGCTTCGGGTGCGACATGCAGCACGACGGTGCCGAAGGCGGTGCCGGACATGCGGGCATCGGAGATGCGGATCATGTCGCGGACGCCTTGCTTCAGCAGCTTCCGGGGCAGCGCCATGTTGCCGACCTCGGCCATCCCCGGATAGCCTTTCGGGCCGCAATTCTTCAGCACCATGATCGAGCCCTCGTCGATGTCCAGCAAGGGATCGTCGATGCGCGCCTTGTAGTCGTCGATGTCCTCGAAGACGATGGCGCGGCCGCGATGCTTCATCAACTGTGGCGACGCGGCTGACGGCTTGATGATGGCGCCGTCGGGCGCCAGATTGCCACGCAGCACCGCGATACCGCCATTGGGAGTGAGCGCCTTGTCGCGCGGGCGGATCACCTCGGGATTGTAGTTCTGGGCATCCGCGATGTTGTCGCGCACAGTCTTGCCGGTGACGGTCAGCACGTCGAGATCGAGCAGATCGGCGACCTCCTTCATGACGGCCGGAATGCCGCCGGCGTAGCAGAAATCCTCCATCACGAAACGGCCCGACGGCATCAGGTCGAGGATGGTCGGCACATCGCGGCCATATCTGTCCCAGTCGTCCAGCGTCAGTTCGGTGCCGACGCGGCCGGCGATGGCGATGAGATGGACGACCGCATTGGTCGAGCCGCCGATGGCGCCATTGACGCGGATGGCGTTGGCGAAGGCCGCCTTCTTGAGGATGGCCGACGGGCGCAGATCCTCGTTGACCATCTCGACGATGCGCCGTCCCGTCATGCGGGCAATGCGGCTGCGGCGCGCGTCAACGGCGGGATAGGCGGCGTTGCCCGGCAGCGCCAGGCCGAGCGCCTCGACCATCGAGGCCATGGTCGAGGCGGTGCCCATGGTCATGCAATGGCCGGGCGAGCGCGACATGGCGCTCTCGGCATTGGCGAAATCCTGTTCGCTCATCACGCCGGCGCGGACATCCTCGGAGAATTTCCAGACATCCGTGCCCGAACCGATCTCGCGGCCCTGGAAGCGGCCATTGAGCATCGGCCCGCCGGAAATGACGATCGACGGCAGGTCGCAGGAGGCCGCGCCCATGACCAGCGACGGCGTGGTCTTGTCGCAGCCGGCCATCAGCACGACGCCGTCCATCGGGTTGCCGCGGATCGCCTCCTCGACATCCATCGAGGCAAGGTTGCGAAACAGCATCGCCGTCGGTCGCAGATTGGATTCGCCGCAGGAGAACACAGGGAATTCCAGCGGCAAGCCGCCGGCCTCCAGCACACCTGCCTTGATGTGCTCGATCAGGCCACGGAAATGCACATGGCAAGGCGTGAATTCGGAGAAGGTGTTGCAGATGCCGATCACCGGGCGGCCGTCGAAGGCATCGTCGGGCAGGCCGTTGTTCTTCATCCAGCTGCGGTGGATGAAGGCATCCTTGCCCAGCCCGCCGAACCAGTGCTGCGATCGTCTCTTGGTCATGGTTTTCCCGGAATTCAGGCAGGATGCTGGAGCTGGCTCAGCCCGCCATCGACGACGAGCGTGGCCGCGTTCATGAACGGGCACTCGTCGGAAATCATGAACACCGCAGCCAGCGCGATCTCGCGCGCCGTGGCGATGCGGCCGCCGGGATGCAGCGCCATGGTGTTGGCGCGCGCCGCCACCGGATCAGGAAAGCTGTTCCAGTAGTCGATCGCCTTCTGCGTCTCGACATAGCCCGGCGCCAGCGCGTTCACGCGCACGCCTTGCGCCGGATATTCGAGCGCCAGCGATTTGGTCAGGCCGAGCAGCGCGTGCTTGGCGACCGGATAGGGGAAGGTGTGCGGGATGATGGTGAAGCTGTGCGTCGAGGCGATGTTGAGGATGGCGCCGCTGCCGCTCGCGATCATGCCCGGCAGCACCGCCTTGCTGCAGTTCCAGGCGCCCTTGACGTTGACGTCGAAATTGCGGTTCCACTCTTCCTCGGTCGCCTCGAGCGGCGTCGAAAACACATTGACCCCGGCATTGTTGATCAGCGCGTTGACCGGACCTATCTCGGTGGTCGCTTGGCTGACGGCAGCGGCAATCGCGGCACCGTTGCTGATGTCGGCTGCCGCATGCCCGACATGGCCGTGCGGCGCAGCGAGGCTAGCGACGGCCCTGTCCAGCAACGCTCCGTCGCGGTCGACGAGGAACAGCTTTGCGCCTTCGGCAAGGCAGGCCTCGGCGATGGCCAGCCCGATGCCTTGCGCGGCGCCGGTCAGGAAGATGCGTTTGCCGGAAAGGCGCTCAGCCATTTTTGTCCCTCCAGCTTAACGCCGACCCAGTGCCGACGAGCGCAGATTGTCGAGCAGCACGGCCAGCAGCAGGATCACGCCACGCACAATGTACTGGTAGAAGGCCGGGATGTTGAGCAGGTTCATGGCGTTCTCGGCGATGCCCATGATCAGCACGCCGACGATGACGCCCGACATGGTGGCGCGGCCGCCGGCAAGCGAAACGCCACCGAGCACACAGGCCGAGATGACCGAAAGTTCGAGCCCGACCGCCGCATTGGGCTGGCCCGAGGTGATGCGCGACGCGAGCAGGATGCCGGCGATGCCGCAGACGACGCCCTGCAGTGCAAAGATCCAGATGCGCGTGCGGTCGACATTGACGCCGGCAAGACGCGAGGCTTCCGGATTGCCGCCGATGGCCAGCGTGTTCTTGCCGAAGACGGTGCGGTTGAGCACGAAGCCGAAGATGCAGAACAGGATGGCGAGCACCCAAACTGGTGTCGGTATGCCGAGCAGTTTCGACAGCGCGAGCTGGTAGAAATCCGGGCTGTTGATGCCGACGGCGCGGCCGTCGGACGCGATCAGCGCAAGGCCGCGCACGATCTGCATGGTGGCCAGCGTCGTGATCAGCGCGTTGATGCGGAATTTGGCGATGACGACGCCGTTGATGAAGCCGACGAAGGCGCCGCAGGCGATTGCCGCCAGGAGGCCGAGCAGGATCGAGCCGGTGGCGTTCGACGCCATAACCGCGACCATGCCGGCAAAGGCGACGATGGAACCTACCGACAGGTCGAAGTCGCGGGCGGCAAGGCAGAACATCATGGTGCAGGCGACGATGCCGACAGTGACCACCGACTGCAGCAGGCCGAGCATGTTGCGGTCGGTGAGGAAGTTCGGCACCAGGAGCGACACCAGCGCGAAGGCGACGACGAAGATGACGACGAGGCCCTGTTCGCCGAGCAAGAGCTTCTTCAACTGGTCGGTCATGCCAAAAGTCCTTAGGATGCGATCGCGTCGGGGGTTTTCTGATCGGGGAGAGCGGCGGCCAGGATCGCCCTTTCGGCGAACTGATCGCGGGTGAGTTCAGCGCTGACGCGGCCGCCGCACATCACCAGGATGCGGTCGCAGATGCCCATCACCTCCGGCAGTTCGGACGAGACGACGACGATCGCCATGCCGTCCTCGGCAAGCTGGTAAAGCAATTCGTAGATTTCCGACTTGGCACCGACATCGATGCCGCGCGTCGGCTCGTCGACGATGAGGACACGCACGCCCTGTTCGGACAGCCAGCGGCCAAGAATGACCTTCTGCTGGTTGCCGCCGGAGAGGTTGATGATGTCCTGCTTGCGCGACGGCGTGCGCACCTTCAGCTTCTTGATGAAGGTCTCGGCCGTGGCGATCTCGTTGACGCGGTTGAGCACGCCGAAGCGTGTGTGATGGCGCCGCGACGAGATGTTGATGTTCTCCTCGACCGAGCGGCCCTGGATGATGCCGTCATGCTTGCGATCCTCCGAGCACAGCACGATGCCGGCCCGGATCGTGCCACGCGGATCGGTGGCGCGGACCAGCTTGCCGTCGACGGTGATGGTGCCGCCCGAGCGCGGATCGGCGCCATAGACCAGCCGCATCAGTTCCGAGCGCCCGGCGCCGATCAGGCCGAAAAAGCCGACGATCTCGCCGGCGCGGGCCTCGAAGCTGGCCGGTGTCTTCAGTTTGGGGCCGCTGAGAGCGTCGACTTTCAGGCGAACATCGCCCGTTTTTCGTGCGCGAAAACCCCAGATGTCGGAGATTTCGCGGCCGACCATTTCGGCGACGACCTGATCGCGGGTGACGCCTTTCAGCGAAGCGTGGTGCGCCGCGAGCTTGCCGTCGCGCAGCACGGTCAGGCTGTCGCAGAGCCGGAACACTTCGTCGAGCCTGTGCGAGACGTAGATGATGACCTTGCCCTCGCCGCGCAGGCGGTCGATCAGGGCAAACAGGATTTCGCTTTCGCGCGAGGACAGCGACGAGGTCGGCTCGTCCAGCGCGATGACGCGTGCGTCGAGCATGATCGCCTTGGCGATCTCGACCATCTGGCGTTCGCCGATGGACAGCGTCTTGACCTTGCGGCGCATGTCGATGTCGATGCCGGCCGATTTAAGCTTGGCGCCGACGTCGTCCAGCATCCGGCGGCCGGCGATGATGCCGGCGTTGGCGGGGAAACGCCCGAGGCTGAGATTTTCGGCAACGGTAAGCTCGGGGACGAGCTGCAGTTCCTGGTGGATGACGATGACGCCATTGTCGAAGGCATCCCTGGTCGAGGCATAGGCCTGGACCTTGCCGTCGATGCGTATCTCGCCCTCGTCGGCATGCTGGTCGCCGGACAGAATCTTGATCAGGGTGGATTTGCCAGCACCGTTCTCGCCCATCAGGCCGTGCACGGCGCCCTTGTCGACGCCGAACGAGACGTCCGACAGCGCCTTGACGCCCGGATAGGTCTTGGTGATGTGCGAGAAGTCGAGAAAGGACAAGGGCGCCGATCCTTCTTGTGCCATGGCAAACAGGCGGCGGGATGAGCCGCCGCCTGTTTGTACAGGGAGGATTATTGGATGCCGAGACCCTGGCGGACCTTCTGGTAGTCGTCGCGCTTGGCGAGTGCACCCGACGTCAGGATCAGCTTCTCCGGTTCCTTGTTGTTGGCAACCCAGTCATACATGTTGAGCGCCGTCTCGTAGCCATGACGCTTCGGCGAGATGATCACCGTGCCGACGAAACCGGTGGCGGTCGGCTTCTTGAACTCGTTGATCGCCGAATCCGCACCGCCAATGCCGACGCCGATCACGCTATCAGCGGGGATGCCGACGCTTTCGGCTGCACGCACCGCACCCAGCACCGCCTCGTCGTTGAGGCCGAAAGAAACCCACTTCTTGATGTCGGCATGGGCGTTGAGCACGACCGTCGCCGCGTTGAGGGCAGCTTCCGTGTCGGTCTTGGCCTGTGGCGCGTCGAAGATGTTCTCGGCCTTGAAGCCGTTCGCCTTGAGCACCGAGATGGCGCCTTCGACACGGTCGACCGCCGTCGGCAGCTGGTCATAGGAGACGCGGATGGCGCCGACCTCTTCGGCCTTCCAGCCGCGCGCCTTCATCTCGTCGACGATCGCCTGGCCGACGGCCTCGCCGATCTTGGTGGCCGAGATGCCCATATGCGGCACGTCTTCCAGCGCCTTGCCGTCGGCTCCGACCAGGCGGTCGTCGACAGTCATCAGCTTGAGATTGTTGGCAGCCGCCTTGGCGACGATGCCGGGTCCGAGTTTCACGTCGGGTGTGCAGACGATGAAGCCCTGGGCGCCCTGGGCGCCGAGATTGTCGATCGCCGACATCAGCTTCTCGCCGTCCTCGGCGCCGATCTTGACCAGGGTAAAGCCCTTTTCTTTGGCGGCCTGGTCGGCGAACTTCCATTCGTCCTGGAACCACGGCTCCTCGGGCTGTTTAACGATGAAACCGATCTTGGTGTCCTGAGCATATGCAGCGATGGTCGTGACGGACAGCACGGCAAGCGCGCCCGCAACGAGCGCGGTCTTCAAAAGTCGCATGATTTCCTCCCAGCGATAGGCCGGGCGCTCAGCCCGGATGTCGGAGTCTCTATTCGTTTTTATCATACTCGTCAATTGATCTGGTATGATAATTAATGTACATGCTCCGACCAACGATCGCTGGCGCAAGTCACCCGCATCCGCTAAGGCCGGATCGGTTGTGCGAAACCAGCGGGTTCGCCGCCTTGGAGGAGGGCTGGGGTGACCGAGATTCTGAAGAAGGCCCCGGGAGATACGACCACTCGCCGCCCGCGCGTGATGCCCGATGTGACCAAGGCGATAGCCTCGGACATCTTTTCCGGGCGCTACCCGGCCGGATCGTCCTTGCCTACGGAAAACGAGCTCGGTGTCGAGTATGGCGTCAGCCGCACCGTCATCCGCGAAGCGCTGAAGGTGCTGGCCGCCAAAGGGCTGGTCTTGTCGCGGCCGCGCATCGGCACGATCGTCTGCAACGAGGACGACTGGAACATCATCGACCCGCAGGTGCTTGCCTGGCACGCGCCGCATGCGCTGGACGACAAGCTCTTCGACGCCATTCTCGAAACGCGCCGCGCCATCGAGCCGCTGGTCGCAGAACTCGCTGCCACCCGCGCGACGCTGCAGGAGATCGCCGATCTCGAAGCCGCCTGGCGCGGCATGGCCGGCGCCGGCGAGGACCTCGCCGCCTTCTCGCGCAGCGACATCGCTTTCCACCAGATCGTCTATGCCGCGAGCCACAACCCGATCTTTCGCCAGATCGGCAATCTGATCGACACAGGGCTGAAATTCTCGCTGGAGGCGACGGCGGTGATTTCGCTCGACCGGCGCATGGAGGCCGTGGCGGCGCACCGCGAGGTGGTCGAGGCGCTGCGCATGCGCGATGCCGAGGCGGCACGTGGGGCGGCAAACAAGATCCTCGACCTCGCGGCGCGCGACCTCGTCAGCGCCAAGAAACTCAAGAGCAACTGAGACTCGCATGAAAATCATCTCGCTCACCACCTACATCGTTCCACCGCGCTGGCTGTTCCTGAAGATCGAAACCGATGCCGGCGTCACCGGCTGGGGTGAGCCAGTCGTCGAAGGCCGGGCGCTGACCGTCGAGGCAGCGGTCAAGGAGCTTGGCGATTATCTGATCGGCAAGGATCCCCGCCTGATCGAGGACCACTGGACGGTGATGCACCGCGGCGGCTTCTATCGCGGCGGGCCGATCCTGATGAGCGCCATTGCCGGCATCGACCAGGCGCTGTGGGACATCAAGGGCAAGGCGCTCGGCGTGCCCGTGCATGAACTGCTCGGCGGCAAGCTGCGCGACACGATCAAGGTCTATTCGTGGATCGGCGGCGACCGGCCGGCGGAGGTCGCGGCGGGCGCCAGGGAAATGGTGGCGCGCGGCTTCCTGGCTCTCAAGATGAACGGCACCGAAGAACTGCAGATCGTCGACAGCCATGACAAGATCGACGCCGCTGTCGAACGCGTAGCCATGGTGCGCGAGGCCGTCGGGCCCAACATCGGCATCGCCGTCGATTTTCATGGCCGCGTGCACCGGCCGATGGCGCGCGCCCTGGTCAAGGAGCTCGAGCCTTACAGGCTGATGTTCATCGAGGAGCCGGTGCTCAGCGAAAACCGTGAGGCGCTGAAGGAGATCGCCGCGCTCGGCTCGACGCCGATCGCGCTCGGCGAGCGGCTCTACAGCCGCTGGGATTTCAAGTCGGTGTTCGAGGAAGGCGTCGTCGACATCATCCAGCCAGACCTGTCGCATGCCGGCGGCATCACCGAATGCCGCAAGATCGCTGCGATGGCGGAAGCCTATGACGTGGCCGTGGCGCCGCACTGCCCGCTCGGGCCGATCGCACTTGCCGCCTGCCTGCAGCTCGACGCGGTCAGCTACAACTGCTTCATCCAGGAGCAGAGCCTCGGCATTCACTACAATGCCGCCAACGACCTGCTCGACTACGCCGCCAACAAGGACGTCTTCCGCTACGAGGATGGCTATGTCGCCATTCCCGACGGCCCGGGCCTCGGTGTCGAAATCGACGAGGACTATGTCAAGGAACGCGCCAAGGAAGGCCACCGCTGGCGCAACCCGATCTGGCGCCACAAGGACGGTTCTTTCGCCGAGTGGTGACGGGATGTCGCTCGCCCTTCACCGGTTACCGGTTCGGGTAAAAAGCCGCTTCCAACTCCTGACCCGTTTTGCGGTCGGCACCGTCATTGTCTCATCGGGCGATTGCGCGGCCTGACTGTTTTCAACGGAGCCGTCACGCGCCTGCAGATATTGCTGGAGACGCGGCCTGTCGATCTTGCCGGTTGGCGTCAGCGGCAGCGACTCGATCGCATGGATTCGGCCTGGAATTTTCCATGGCGGTAGGATCGGCCTCAAGCCGGCCCTCAGAGCGTCAGCCCGGAACAAGGCTCCCTGCTTCATCACGACGAAGGCGGCAATCGAGTGCGCATTCTGGCGGAGTTCGGTGATGACGGCGGCTTCATCCACCGTTGGAAGCTGCAGGAGAGCCTGCTCGATTTCCCGCGTTTCGACGCGATAGCCGCGAACCTTGACCTGGTCGTCGCGGCGCCCGAGGAATTCAAGACTGCCATCGCTCGACAAACGGCCGATGTCGCCGGTGTGAAACAGGCGCTGGTCGGGGAAACCGGGAGCGTCGCGAAAATATTTCGCCGTTTCGGAAGGCTGGCGCCAATAGCCGTCGGCCAGAAAGGCACTGCGCACGACGAGTTCGCCGACGGCGCCCGGTTCGACCGGTTGCCCGTCCCCGTCGACGACCAGAAGAAACTTGTCGGCGACGGGTCGAGGCGCTGGCACCGTGCCTGGCGCAGGTGTCTCGCCCGGAGCCACCAATGCCACGGCGATGTGGCCGGCCTCGGTGGAAGAGAAACGATGGCGCAAGCCGCAGGACAGGGCGAAATGACCGCGCCATTGCTCGATATCGGAGGCAATGACCGTCTGGCCTGCCAGCGCCACCAGCCGGACCGAGGGATGCAGGCCCTGGCCGTCGATCATCTCCAGATATTTGCGAAACAGCATGACGGGCGGGTGCAGCAGCGTGATGCGACGCTCGTCGATCCACGCGCCGAGATCGCCAAGACCGCGCGATGCGGCATCGTAGAGTTCCAGCGTGGCTCCATTTAGCAGCGCGCCGAAGACATCCGCCTCCGACGAGGCGAAACTGCAATAGGTCAGAAGAGACTGCCGGTCTGTGGGAGCCAACCCGTCATACCCTGCACAAAGCCAGGCCCTGTGCAGCACGGTGCGATGGCTTTTGACCACACCTTTCGGCCGCCCGGTGCTTCCCGACGTGTAGAAGATCGCGGCCGGGTCGCGTGGGTCGACCGAAACATGCAGCGCATCGGCGGAATACCGCACGTCGATATCTTCCAGCAGCAGAACCCGGCTGTCATCGCCGACAAGATCACGCGCCGCAGCCGCGTGAGCCGCGTCGGTCAGCAGCAGGTCCGGGACGGCATCGCCGACGATGTCACGTTGCGCTTTGAACGGCATAGCCGGATGGACGCACAGGAACGCCTTCGCCGCCTTGAGCACGGCCAGTGCGCATATCACCATCTCGGGCGAATGGTCGACAAGATAGGCGACGCATCCGTGCCCGGGCTGCGTGCGTTCGAGGATCGCCCGGGCCAGTTGATTGGTCCGCCGGTCGACCTCGTCATAGGTCCATGGCCGGTCGCCGCCACCGATCGCCACGTGCGAGGCAAAGCTGCGCACCACTTTGTCGAAACGCGCCGGGATGCTCCCGTCCAGCTCGATCCGATCGAACGTCAGCAGCTCAGCCATGGCTTTCGGCAAACCGGTTTTCCCCGACGATCTCCAGCCCGGCATCGAACCCGGCCTTGCGTGCGTAGGCGAGGAGTACCTTGTAAGTCGATGACCTCAGCCGCACGCCTTCACTCAAGCTCTGTTGGCGGGTGCGTAATTCCATTTCGCCGGGAATGAGGATTTCAGTGGCGTTTTCGGCGCGTTTGCCATTCCTGGTCTGCTCGATGAGACGATCGACGCGCTCGGTGAAGTCCACCACGGGCATGAACCGCTCGGGATCGAGCGCCATGAAGAAATGGCCGTAATCTGGCGCGTGGGAGCCTTCGCGCAACCTGTCCTGATGGTGGTCGCTGCCAAAACCGGCGCCTGTGAGCACGCCGGCAAGCACTTCCATCACCATGGCCAGGCCATAGCCCTTGTGTCCGCCGATCGGGACGCCGAGCCCGGATGCGAGATCGCTAAGGTCTGTCGAAGGCCGCCCGAACCGGTCCAGAATCCAGCCTGCCGGCAACGGACTGCCTTCGGCAACCGACAGGCCGATCTTGCCGCGCGGCGCAACGCTCATGGCGACGTCGAGAAGAATGGGAAAATGCCGCCCCGCCGGAATGCCGACGCCGAGCGGGTTGTTGCCGAATGTCGGCGTGACGCCGCCGGTCGGCGCCAGGATCAGCGGCCCGTTGGTCGTGCACAGGCCGATCAGCCCTTTCCTTGCTGCCTGCCAGACATAGTGGCCGGCGGCACCGAAATGGTTGGAGCGGCGGACACCGACAATGCCGACACCGTGCCTGCCCGCCTTTTCAATGGCGAGGTCCATCGCCACCGTGCTGACCCACTGGCCGGGGCCGTTGTCGCCATCGATGCGGGCGATGGTGGCGCTGTCATGTTCGATGCGGATTTGCGGGTGCGAATTGATCTTGCCCGAGGCAATCCGCGTGGCGTAGCGGGGAATGCTGACAATGTCGTGCGTCGGTTGTCCGCGCAGGCTTGCCTCGAGCTGCACTTCGGTGACGATCGCCGCCCCCTGCGCGCTCAGTCCGGCCCGTGTCAGCGCTTCGCGGCCATAGGCACGGAGGCTTTCGATCGTCACCAGAACTTTCGCCGCGTCCGCACCCACCGGTGTAACCGCAACAGTTTGCCCAAGGCCCGCCCGGGAGGCAGCGTGCGCCAGATCGGCGATCGTCTGGTGCTGGTAGAGCTGACGCAGATCGATGGCCAAGCCGGCTTTGCCGGCTTCGACGACGATGTTGATGCTGAGGAGGGAATTGCCGCCGAGATCGAAGAAATTGTCGTGCAGGCCAACCTCCTCCAGCCTCAGCACCTTCTTCCAGACCGCCACCAGGATCGTCTCGGCCTCCGTTCGCGCCACCCCATGCAACCCGGCCTGGCTTAGGGGAGGTATGCCGGCAATTGGCCGCGTCGCCGCTTGCGGCTGGCTGGCAAGCAGGGCCCGGCGGTCGATCTTGCCGTTTGGCGTGCGCGGCAAGCGATCCAGGATGACGATGCGTTGAGGCAGCATGTATTGCGGCAGCTGCCGCCGCAGAAAATCGCGCAGCCGCTGAGACAGAGCAGGCGTTTGCGCATCATGCGGCGCATTGGGCGCAACGAAGGCGACCAGGCGTTTGTGATCGCCGATATCGTCATCTTCGATAGCATCCTCGACAACACCGACGAGACATTCGCGTACCTCCGGATGCGTGTGGATCGCAGCCTCGATCTCACCCGGTTCGATACGGAAGCCGTGCATCTTGATCTGTTCGTCGGCACGCCCGACGATTTCGATCGTCCCGTCAGGCAGGTAGCGCGCCAGATCGCCGGTTCGCTGCAGCCGCTCGCCAGTGCTGAACGGGTTCGGCACGAGATTGCCGGCATCGGAGCGATTGATGTAGCCGCGGCCGACACCGGCGCCGCCGACATACAGCTCACCGCTGATGCCGACCGGAACCGGACGGCGGGACGTGTCCAGCACATAGGCCTGCGTATTGGCGATCGGCCGGCCGATCGGGATCATCCCCGCCGTGCCGGCCTCGATCGGAATAGGACAGACGGTTACGATTCCGGTCGTCTCGGTCTGGCCAAACATGTTGATGAATTTTGTCGCCGGCTTGCAGAGACGCCGCCACTTTTCGACCAGGGCGCCCGGCAGGGGCTCGCTCGCCGACAACATCAGCCGCACCCCATTGTCGAGTAGTCTTTGGCGCACGGATGGATCGAGCGACATCAGCATATGTAGGCAGCCGGCCGAAAAGGACGGGACGAGATCCACCACCGACACGCGCTGGCGGCGCACCATCTCAAACAGCAGATGCGGGTCGCTGATTTCCTCGGCCGAGGCGATCGAAACCGCCGCACCGCATGACAGTGGAACGGCAAACTGACGTATCGACGAGGAAAACGAAAACGACGCCGTATGTAGCCAGATGTCGTCTGATCCAAGTTCGATCGCGCGGACCATCGCCTGGGCATAGTGGCCGACATTTGCCTGCGTGATCATCACGCCCTTGGGCTGGCCGGTGGAGCCCGACGTATAGATGACGTAGGCGAGCGCATCGGGTACAGCGATGACACCCGGATTGTCGGGATCCTGCTCCGCAACGGACGACCGGCAGGCGTCGATGCAAATGGCCGGCCTGGCGGCGGGTTGGCCCGATGCCTCCGGCTGAAACGCGGCGCCGAATTTCGGCAACAGCGATGTCTCCGTGATGAGCAGTGCCGCACCGGCATCAGCCAGCATGAAGGCAATGCGATCGGGAGGGTAGTCGGGGTCAAGCGGCAGAAATGCGCCGCCCGCCTTCCACACTCCCAGCAGCACCGCCAGCACCTCGGCCGACCTTGGCAGGCAGACCGCCGTCAATGTCTCGCGGGCGACGCCGCAACTGCTGAAATAGCGCGCGAAACGGTTGGCCCGTTCATTCAGCTCGCGATAGGTGAGCCGCCGATCCTGGTCCAGCACGGCGACAGCATCGGGCGTCCGCTCGACCTGTGCCTCAAACAGCTGGACATAGTCCTGCCCCAGCAGTTCTCCGGCCTGCGTGCGGTTCCAGTCGGTCTCGATCTGGCGACGATCAGCCTCGGGCAACAGCGGCAATTGCGAAAGCGTTTGCGCGGGATCGCTTGCTATCCCTTCGAGCAAGGTCTGGAACTGCCGAGCCAGCCGATCGATGGCGGCAGGCTCATAGAGATCGGCGTTGAATTGCCAGGTCGCGGCCATCCCGTCCGGGGTTTCCGACAGGTACAAAGCGAGGTCGAATTTCGCCATCGCCTTGTCGACGCTCAGCTTCCGTGCCGCAAGATCCTGCGCGAAATCGAAAGACGGTCCCGCCAGATGATCCGGGACGTTCTGGAATGCGAACATGACCTGGAACAGGGGCATGTGGCCGGGATCGCGCACGATTTTCAGCTGGTCAACGATGCGTTCGACGGCGACATCCTGATGCGCGTAGGCGTCGAGCGCTGTCGAGCGGATTCGACCGAGCAATTCGACGAAGGACGGGTCGCCGCCAAGCATCGTGCGCAAAACCAGCGTGTTGGCGAAGAAGCCGATGAGCGGCTCCAGTTCCTTCCTCGGGCGGTTGGCGATCGGCGTGCCGACGACGCAATCATCCTGCCCATTGTATCGGAAGAGCAATGTCTTGAAGGCCGCCAGAAAGACCATGAACGCGGTCGCGTCCTGGCTTCGGCCGAGGATTTTCAGGCGATCCGTCGTTTGACGATCGATCTCGACCTGCACCGTGCCACCGCGATGGGACTGGACCGCCGGGCGAGGCCGGTCCGTCGGCAGCGTGCAGGTCGGCGGCAGGTCCTTGAGTTGCCGGACCCAGTATGCGGTCTGGCGTTCGATTTCCACGGTCTCGATGCCGCGCTGCTGCCAGGCGGCGAAGTCGCCGAACTGCAGCGGCAGCTCCGCGAGCGGCGACGCCCGGTTGTCATGAAAGGCTTGGTAAAGCTGCTTCAGCTCGGCATGCAGCACACCGATCGACCAGCCATCGCAGATGATGTGGTGCATCGTCAGCAGCAAGGCATGGTCCTGCTCGGCCAGCCGAACCAGGCTGGCGCGAAACAACGGACCTTGCGCCAGGTCGAAGGGTGCGACGCTTTCCTGCGTGGCGATGCGCATGGCCTCGGTGGTTCGCGCGTCCGCCGCGTGGCCGGTCAGGTCGATTATTTCCAGCCTGGTTTCCCGAAATCCGGAAACGACCTGGACCGGGTCGCCGTCGCGCAGGTGAAAGGTCGTGCGCAAGATGTCGTGGCGGCGGCGAATCTCATCGAGCGCCAACGCCAAGGCACGCTTATCGAGCGCGCCTCTCAGCCACAGCGAGGCCGACATGGTGTAAGCGCTGCCGGCGCCCATCCGGTCGAGAAAAAAGACGCGCTGCTGGGCTGAGGAAAGCGGTGCGGGCTCACCCTCCTGTCGGCGAGGAATGCGTGTGGTTTCCCGCTCGGACGTCGGCCCCCGCTCCAGCCGCGCCAGGCCATCCGCGACGAGGTTGGCCATCTCTTCGCCGATGCGCTGGGAAAGCTGCGCCACGGTCGGGCAGTCAAACATGCAATCGACCGGCAATGTGACCTCGAATATGGCATGCAGCCGGACGAGAACCTGCATCGCGGTCAGCGAATGACCGCCAAGGTCGAAGAAGTCGTCATCGATGCCGGGCGGCTCGGTTCCCAGAACCTCGGCAAAGACCGCCGCTACCCGGCGCTCGATCGCGGTTCGCGCAACCACCTTGCCGGCCTGCGGCGAAACAGGTTGACCGTCCTGTTCTTGCAGGTTCAGCGCCAGAGCCAGATGCCTGCGATTGATCTTTCCGCCGGCATTGATCGGAATCTCATCGACCAGCACGATCCGCTGGGGCACTTTGGAGCGCGCCAGCCGCTCGGCGACAAAGCCGCGGATCTGCTGCGCCGACGGCGCTTTCCCCGGCTTGGGGACGACCGCTGCGGCAACGGTCTCGCCAAGCACTGGATGGGGGATGCCGAAGACGACCGCTTTTTCGATGTCGGGATGGTCGAGCAGGACTTGCTCCACCAGCGCCGGCGCAATCTTTTCACCGCCGCGATTGATGGTGTCCGTCAGGCGGCCGGAAACGAACAGATAGCCGTCAGCGTCGAGATGTCCTCTGTCTCCTGTCCGCAGCCAGCCATCGACGAAAGCGGCCTCATTGGCAGCAGGGTCGCCATCGTAGCCAGGCATGACATTGGCGCCACGAATGACAATTTCGCCGCTCTGGCCCGGCATCAGGAGACGCCCAGCTTGATCCATGATGGCGATCTGCGGACCTGCGGACCTGCCGACTGAGCCGCGCTTGCGTTCGAACGGCGGCAGGCCGTTGCTGGCAATTTGCGGCGCCGCCTCGGTCATCCCATACGCCTCGACGAACGGTACGCCGAACGCGCCTTCGATATCCGCGATCCATTGGGGCGGCATCGGCGCCGAAGCCGAACGAATGAAGCGCAGCCCGGCCCGGCGCGGGTCTCCCCGGCAAAGACGGATCTGGTCGAGGATCGTGCGATGAATGGTCGGCGAGGCCGAATACCAGGTCGGTCTGAAGTCTTCGAGGCCGCTGAAAAAGCCGTCGGCGGAAAAGCCCGCCAGGCTGACGTAGCAACTCCCCGAAACCAGCGACGCCAAAAGGCTGCTGATGCCATGGATATGGAACAGCGGCATCACGCCCAGGCAACGGTCGGTGTGCCGCAAATCCAGTGCCGCGCAGATGTCCTGCGCCGAAACGCAGAGGTTTCGATGGGTCAGCGGTACCAGCTTGGGCCGCGCCGACGTGCCCGAGGTGAACAGCAGCAGCGCGGTATCGTCCAGCGTTGCCGCGTCCTGTTGGGAGGCCTTGCGCCGATCATCGCGATGCGTCTCGCCTGCACCGGTCAGCGAAAAGCGTCCGGCCGCCGCACCCGGCTCGGCAAGCAGTTGCAGAACGCGGATATTGAGCGAAGCCGCTACGGCAAGCAGCGGCGATTGCCAGCCATGCGGCACGATCAGCGTCGTGGCGCGCAGCGCGGCCAGCTGCGATTCAAATTCGCGCGCTGGCCATGCGGGGTTCAAGGGAGCGCATGCTGCATTGGCTGCGACGGCCACGATCGCTACCGCGGCTTCCGCACCCTCGGGCAACAGCAACGCGACACGGTCGGATAGGCCGATGCCCTCCAGCGCCAGTATTTCGCCGACATAGCGGATCTGGGCAGCCAACCCTGCAAAGGTAAGCGCAGGCTGTCCCGCGGCCAGAAGGGCCACCGTCTGCGAATTGTATCCGGCATGCCGGTTCACATGGTCACGTATCGTGCCCATCAGATCCCGATCCGGGATCGACGTCGATCAGAAATACCCACCGTTCAACCCAAATAGCCTCTGCCCGGTTCCCTGAGTGCTTGCTGGCGGCGCGGCTGTCAACGCGCGGAGAGCTCAAAACATGAAAACAGGGTTCCGTCGCTGCTGCCGAAGCGACCCTCAAAACAGCGGCTGTCGATCGCCGCCAGGCGTTTTGACGGAACGATCCGGGCCTTGGCGGCGTGCTTCTCTACATCCAGTTCGATGCGAACGTCGTGAAACGCCAGAAAACGGCCGGTAAGCGGGAAATACATTTTGTAGAACGCTTCCTTGATCACGAACAGAAGCTTTGGCAGGTCGCAGCCCAGACCCCTTTCGATCTCTTCCCGCCCCTCCAGTTCGGCGGCGTCGGACACCAATCGCGCCAGTTCGCATGAAAGGGGAGAATCCTCCTCGATATCGATGCCGACGCCGAGGAATTCGGTGGATGATCCGACGGCGACGACGCACAGGTTTCGAGTATGAGAGATGGAACCGACAATAGCTGTCGGCCAGACTGGCGCACGATTGTCCCCGATCGGGACGACGCTGCCGCCTGCGCCAAGGCCCTGCAACGCCTGCCGGGCGTAGAAGCGTCCCGCGCGAAATTCGCGGCGTCGCGCCGGCACGACATTGCCGAGCGAAAGTTCTTCCTCGAGCAGCAGGTCGCGATCGGCTGGTGTGAGATCGCCGCCCTCGACGACGAGGCCATGGCCAACCAACTGCCGGACAGCCGCCACCAACTGGACTGACGAACTATCGTCGCGGAATTCCGGCTCAACAGGCAATACCATTCCTTTGCCGGGTGCAATTGCTGCCCATTCGATGCTGTCGCGAGTTGTATCAGAGCGTCGCCGATCCGGCCAAGGCCTGGGTATCTGGGGCTGAAATCCGACGGCACGAGACAAGCGCAGTCCCTGTCAGGCGTTGTAACGCGACGCTGGCAAGCCTTTGAAGAGGCGCGGTTATTTCAGCAAGGAGATAGCCAGTTTTGCAGAAAGACTGTTTGGTGGAGCCAATCGGGATCGAACCGACGACCTCTTGAATGCCATTCAAGCGCTCTCCCAACTGAGCTATGGCCCCACTTCCGGCAGTCACCGGCGCCGTTTCCGGCGAAGAGATCCGGCGCGGGTTGGAGACCGCGCCGTTAGTGCAGGCGGCTTCTAACCCCGCCTTTCTCAGATATCAAGCCTTCGAGAGCCGCTTTTTCTTCACAGGCCTCGAAAGCCCGCAAACGTCCGCTTTCAAGGCCGATCAGACCTCGTCGTCGTCGTCGCCAACGCCGATCATGTCGGCGACGTCGTCATCTTCTTCCTCTTCGTCGGCAAGGAAAGTGTCATCCTCGTCGTCGCCGAGGTCGACATCGTCCTCGTCGTCGCCGAGATCCGGCAGGTCGTCGCCCTTGACGTCCTCGTCGGCCTCTTCGAGCGAGACGACTTCAACGCCCTCTTCTTCCTCGGCGTCCACTTCCTTCTCGGCCACTTCCTCTTCCTCCTCGATGGCGGCAATCTTGCCTTCCTCGAAATAGGAACGCGGATAGGTCTTGCCGGTGTAGGGCGAGACGATCGGGTCCTTGTTCAGGTCGTAGAATTTTCGGCCCGTCTCCGGGTCGATGCGTTTTGTGCCAAGTTCGGTTTTTGCCACGGCAAGCCTCGTCAATAAAAGAGTGGTCCCCTTAACCACAGTTTGCAGCGCTGTCAAAGCGAAAAGCCGGCGTCACAAAACCATGCATTGAAAGGCCTCACGTCAAGTGACGACCATGGGGATGACCATTTCGGCCCGCCGTGATACGAGACCGCCGCAACAAATGAAAAGCGCCGGCTCGCCGGCATTCCGTCCAGGGAAATTCCATGTCTCACGCCGCCGCCCCCAAGCCGGCCACCGCCCGCCGATCCCCAGCCCTTTGCGGCACCGCTCGCGTGCCGGGCGACAAGTCGATCTCGCACCGTTCCTTCATGTTCGGCGGCCTCGCCTCCGGCGAGACCCGCATCACCGGCCTGCTCGAAGGCGAGGACGTGATGCGCACGGGTGCGGCCATGAAGGCAATGGGCGCACATATAGAGAAACGCGGCGCGGAGTGGGTAATCCGCGGCACCGGCAATGGTGCACTGCTGCAGCCGGAAGGCCCGCTCGATTTCGGCAACGCCGGCACCGGCTCGCGGCTCACCATGGGCCTTGTCGGCACTTATGACATGGAAACGACGTTCATCGGCGACGCCTCGCTGTCCGGCCGGCCGATGGGCCGCGTCCTCGAACCCTTGCGCCAGATGGGCGTGCAGGTGCTGAAGGCGACGCCGGGCGACCGCATGCCGATCACGCTGCATGGGCCCAAGCATGCCGCGCCGATCACCTATCGCGTGCCAATGGCCTCGGCGCAGGTGAAGTCCGCTGTGCTGCTTGCCGGTCTGAACACGCCCGGCATCACCACCGTCATCGAACCCGTGATGACGCGCGACCACACCGAAAAGATGCTCAAAGGATTCGGCGCCAACCTGTCGGTCGAGACCGACGAGCGCGGCGTGCGCCACATCTTCATCGAAGGCCAGGGCAAGCTGACCGGCCAGACGATCGCCGTGCCGGGCGACCCCTCCTCGGCCGGCTTCCCGCTGGTGGCCGCACTGATCGTGCCGGGTTCGGACATCACCATCGAAAACGTGTTGATGAACCCGACCCGCACCGGCCTGCTTTTGACGCTGCAGGAAATGGGCGGCAAGATCGACATCCTCAACGCGCGCAATGCCGGCGGCGAGGATGTCGCCGACCTGCGCGTGCGTTACTCCGAGCTGAAGGGCGTCACCGTGCCGCCCGAACGGGCGCCGTCGATGATCGACGAGTACCCGGTGCTCGCCGTCGCTGCCAGCTTCGCCGAGGGCGAAACGCTGATGCAGGGGCTGGAAGAACTGCGCGTGAAAGAGTCCGACCGGCTATCGGCCGTCGCCAACGGGCTGAAGCTCAACGGCGTCGACTGCACCGAGGGCGAAGCCTCGCTCGCCGTGCGCGGCAAACCGGGCGGCAAGGGGCTGGGCGGCCATCCCAACGGCCAGGACACGACCGTGCAGACCCATCTCGACCACCGCATCGCCATGAGCTTTCTGGTGATGGGGCTGGCGACGGAAAAGCCTGTCACCATCGACGATCAGGCGATGATCGCAACGAGCTTTCCGGAATTCATGGGCCTGATGACGGCGCTGGGCGCGGAGATTGGGTAGCAAATGTTGCAAGACTGGCCCATCCTAGCAGCTTGCCTGGGAGCGGCGTTGGTCCCTTATCTGATTGAGGGTTTTGTTTTCAAAAAACGCATCGGCATTTTTGCCATTCTTTTTTGGATTTTGGCACTTCAATTTCTAACGATGTATCTGTCGGTTTACGCAGCCACGTTCCTGGAAAACAACAAATGGGTTTTCCTTGCGGTGCTGATCAAAGGGTTCGGCGCAATGGCTTTTGTAACAATTGGCGTCGTACCGTTTATTGCGCTGCCGCTGTCGATTCTGATCGCTGCGGCGGTGTTGGCATTTCGCTTTTTCAGACCAGCCAAATGACCCCAACTTTCACCATCGCCATCGACGGCCCGGCCGGCGCCGGCAAGGGCACCCTTGCCCGCAGGTTGGCCGACCACTACCGGTTGAACCTGCTCGACACCGGCCTCACCTACCGCGCCGTGGCCTATGCGCTGATCCAGCACGCGCTGCCGCTCGACAATGTCTCGGCGGCGGAAACCGCTGCCCGCCAGGTCAATCTGGCAAAGCTCGACCGGACGGTGCTGTCGGCGCATGCGGTCGGTGAGGCTGCCTCGAAGGTCGCGGTGTATCCAACTGTGCGGCGCATCCTCGTCGAAAAGCAGCGCGACTTCGCCAAGACACCACCAGGCGCCGTGCTCGACGGCCGCGACATCGGCACCGTCGTCTGCCCCGACGCCGACATCAAACTCTATGTGACGGCGAGCGCCGAGGTGCGCGCGAAGCGGCGGCTGGCGGAGATCGAAAGCATCGGCGGCACCGCTGATTTCACCGAGATCCTCGCCGATATCGTGCGCCGCGACGAGCGCGACATGGGCCGTGCGGACTCACCGTTGAAGCCGGCCGCCGACGCGCACTTGCTTGATACCAGCGAAATGGCTATAGAAGCCGCGTTTCTTGCAGCCATGGCGATCATAGACGACGTGCTGGCCAAGAGAGACAAGGCCTGATCCGGGTTTTCCCTCGTGTTTCCGTTGCCGGAGGCGAAGAAAATACCCATATCGGGCACGAACCAGCCTGCCAGCATTCTTCATGCGCCGGAATTGCCGCTTAAAGAGCGGCCCAGGGCTTTTGTAGCCCGGAACGCCGGCAGGCCAACGCAACGCTAACCCACGGCGCCCGTCCCGCTTGAGATGCGGGGCACTCCAGGAGAAACAATGTCAGCTGCAAATCCCACTCGCGATGATTTCGCGAGCCTGCTCGAAGAATCTTTTACCGCCGGTCACTCCGGCGAAGGCCAGGTCGTCAAGGGCATCATCACCGCCATTGAAAAGGACATGGCCATCATCGACGTCGGCCTCAAGGTCGAAGGCCGCGTGCCGCTGAAGGAATTCGGCGTCAAGGGCAAGGACACCACCCTCAAGGTTGGTGACACCGTCGAAGTCTATGTCGAGCGCATCGAGAACGCGCTTGGCGAAGCGATGCTCAGCCGTGAGAAGGCCCGCCGTGAAGAGAGCTGGGTCCGTCTCGAAGAGAAGTTCACCAAGGGTGAGCGCGTCGAAGGCGTCATCTTCAACCAGGTCAAGGGCGGCTTCACCGTCGACCTCGACGGCGCCGTGGCCTTCCTGCCGCGCAGCCAGGTCGATATCCGCCCGATCCGCGATGTCTCCCCGCTGATGCACAACCCGCAGCCCTTCGAGATCCTCAAGATGGATCGCCGCCGCGGCAACATCGTGGTGTCGCGCCGTACCGTGCTCGAGGAGAGCCGCGCCGAACAGCGTTCGGAAATCGTGCAGAACCTCGAAGAAGGCCAGGTTGTCGAAGGCGTCGTCAAGAACATCACCGATTACGGTGCGTTCGTCGACCTCGGCGGCATCGACGGCCTGCTGCATGTCACCGACATGGCATGGCGCCGCGTCAACCATCCGACCGAAATCCTCAACATCGGTCAGACGGTCAAGGTGCAGATCATCCGCATCAACCAGGAAACCCACCGCATCTCGCTCGGCATGAAGCAGCTCGAGAGCGATCCGTGGTCCGAGATCGGCACCAAGTTCCCGATCGGCAAGAAGATCAAGGGTACCGTCACCAACATCACCGACTACGGCGCGTTCGTCGAGCTGGAGCCGGGCATCGAGGGTCTCATCCACGTTTCGGAAATGTCGTGGACGAAGAAGAACGTGCATCCCGGCAAGATCCTGTCGACGACCCAGGAAGTCGACGTGGTGGTGCTCGAGGTCGATCCGGCCAAGCGCCGCATCTCGCTCGGCCTCAAGCAGACGCTCGAGAATCCGTGGCAGGCTTTCGCCTCGAGCCATCCGGTCGGCAGCCAGGTCGAGGGCGAGGTCAAGAACAAGACCGAGTTCGGCCTGTTCATCGGCCTCGAAGGCGACGTGGACGGCATGGTGCACCTTTCCGACCTCGACTGGACCCGTCCGGGCGAGCAGGTCATCGAAGAGTACAATCGCGGCGACATGGTCAAGGCGCAGGTGCTCGACGTCGACATCGACAAGGAGCGCATCTCGCTCGGCATCAAGCAGTTGGCCAAGGATACGGTCGGCGAAGCGGCGACCTCGGGCGAACTGCGCAAGAACGCGGTCGTCACCTGCGAAGTCATCGGCGTCAAGGATGGCGGTCTGGAAGTGCGGCTGGTCGACAGCGGCATCGAGACCTTCATCAAGCGCTCCGATCTGAGCCGTGACCGCGACGAGCAGCGCCCCGAGCGCTTCACCGTCGGCCAGAAGGTTGACGCCCGCGTCATCGCCTTCGACAAGAAGACCCGCAAGCTGCAGGTCTCGATCAAGGCGCTGGAAATCGCCGAAGAGAAGGAAGCAGTCGCTCAGTACGGCTCGACCGACTCCGGCGCTTCGCTGGGCGACATCCTGGGTGCCGCGCTGAAGAAGCAGGGCAGCTAAGCCCTTCGCACCGCGAAGCCCTTCGCATAGGCTCGAAAACAAAACCCCGCCGGAGCGATCCGGCGGGGTTTTTCTTTGACCGACGTAAAAGTTGGAAGGTTACGCCCTGCCGTAAAGCGGCACCAGCGTGCCGCTCATCGCCTGGTTGGCCGGCGAGGCAAGGTAGGCGATGGCCTCGGCGGCAGCTTCGAGGCTGACCCATCTGGTGGCATCGGCATCCGGCATATCGGCGCGGTTTGCCGGGGTGTCGAGCGTCGACGGCGCCACGGCATTGACCAGGATGCCCTTGTGCTTCAGCTCCTCGGCCATCGCCACCGTCATCGCCGCCACCGCGGCCTTGCTGGCGGCATAGGCGACCATGCCGGCGCCGCGCCGCGGATCGAGCCCGGCGCGCGCCGTGACGTTGACGATGCGGCCCGCGATGTCCGACGACAGCATCGAGCGGATCGCGGCGCGGCAGCACAGGAAGGCAGTGCGTGCATTGGTGTCCATCATCTCGGCAAAGGAGGCCGATTCGATCTTTTCCACCGGTGCCGAGGTGAAGCCGCCGGCCAGGTGGATCGAGCCCCAGAGGCCTGGAACCTGACTGTAGAACGCCTCGACCTTGGCGGGGTCCGAGAGATCGACATTGTGCACCAGCTGGACACGATCATGCGTAGTGAAGGGGAAATGCGTAGGGGCGGCGGCATGGGCATTGGGCACATGGCAGATCGCGCCGTCACTCAGCAGTTTGCCGACAACCGCACCGCCGAGCGCACCGGTTCCGCCGGTCACGACGATATGCTTGCCTTCAAGTGTTTCCGTCATCTTGGACGCTCCTGTCATTTTTTTATCGTTAGGTCGTTTCTATGCCACGCCGACGCGAAGCGTCGCGCCTTTCGCGCCATCACTCAATTGAAATCTCGACATGGCAGTTGTCGCGTCTTTGCATGCGTCCGCCCACCGGTCGGCCATAGGTCATGCCAGCCGGGACGGGAAGCACGCGCCACCGATGTTCAGTCAACCGCGATTTCGATGACGCGCGGCAGTCCGGTGGCCCGCGCGCGTTTCAGCGCGCCCGCCAGAGCGTCGATATCGGCAAGCCGCTCGGCGCCGATGCCATAGGCCTCGGCCAGCTTGCAGAAATCCGGCGGCGCCGGCGACACGCCGACGGGCTCGACGCCGACATCGAGCATCGAGGTTTCGATCTCGCGGTAGCCGCGATTGTTCCAGACGACGAAGATGACCGGCGCTGCGGCATCGAGCGCGGCGCCCAGTTCCGGCAGCGTGAACTGGAAGCCGCCGTCGCCGGTCAGGCAGACAACCGGCGCATCGGGCACCGCAAGGGCAGCGCCGATCGCCGCCGGCGGGCCATAGCCGAGTGCGCCGAAGCCGGTGGCGGCATTGAACCAGCCGCCTGGCCGGTCATGGTCATAATAGAGGTTGGCGGCATAGATCGGCTGCGTCGAATCGCCGACAATGAGCGCGCCCGGCAAGGCGTCGCGGATCATCTCGACCGCGCGCACCTGCGCCTGCAGGGTCGGATTGAGCTCCGCAAAGGCTGCTTTTCGTGTAGCAGCGGCGCGCGACGAACCGCCCTCGCTTGTCGGGACATGGCCAGTTTCCAGAAGCAGCGCTTCGAGCGCCTCGGCGCAATCGGCCTGGATCGAAACCGTCGCCGGGCGGCGGGCAAGCTGGTCGGCGCCGATATCGATGCGGATCAGATTGGCGGGCAGGACGAAGCCGCCATCGCTGTAGCCGTCATAATCGGTCGGGCCGAATTCGGTGCCGGCGGCAATCACCAGGTCGGCGTCGGCCATGAGCGCCCGCACCGCCTTCAGGCTGGGACTGGCCGGCACGCAAAGCGGATGCCCATGCAGCAGGCCACGCGCATTGGCGGTCTGGACGACCGGTGCTCCCAGCCGTTCGGCCAGACGCCGCAATGGCGCCTCGGCGCGTTTGGCGCCGCCGCCGACCAGGATCAGCGGGCGGCGCGCAGCAGTGATGAGTTTGGCAGCGCTGGCAATTGCAGCACCTTCCGACGCGGGTGGCGTCACATTGCTCAGCATGGCAGCGATGCCATCCGCCGGCTTGACCATGACGTCGGTCGGGATCTCGATATGCACCGGACCGGGCCGAGCCGATGAAAACAGAGCGAAGGCCTGCGCCAGAGCACCGGGCAATTCGCTGGCCTCGGTAACGCGCTGCGAAAACAGCGCCACTTTCTCCATCATGCCGCGCTGGTCGGGCAATTCATGCAGAAAGCCCAGCCCCTTGCCCAGCGTCGGCATGGCGTTGACGCCTGAGATCACCAGCATCGGCACCGAATCGGCGCGTGCCTGTCCCATGGCGGTGATGGTGTTGGTCAGCCCCGGCCCGGTGATAACGAAGGCGACACCCGGCCTGCCGCTGGCGCGCGCATAGCCGTCGGCCATGAAGCCGGCGCCCTGTTCATGACGCGGCGTGACATGGCGGATCTTGGAGCGCGCCAGCCCGCGGTAGAGTTCGACCGTGTGCACACCGGGAATGCCGAAGACCGTGTCGACGCCATGGGCTTCGAGCAGCGAAATGAGCGCCTCGCCGACGGTGGTCCCAATGGTGGTCATTGGCGCAGCACCGGGCGCGTCAGGCAGGTCGGGCCGCCTTCGCAGGCGATGCAGAGCGCATCCGCCTCGAAGGTGGAAACCACGCAGCCAGCCGCCTGCATGGCGGCCGCTGTCCTGGGAAACCCGGCAACGGCGATGACCTGGCGCGGCGCGGTCGGCAGCACGTTGAGGCTGAGCCCATTGGAGGCGAAGAACTCGTCGGCATCGCCCTCGACCAGCTTGATGCCCCTCGCCCGCAGCAACTGATAGAAGGCGGCCGGCAGCAAGGGCGCGTAGACCAGCGCGAGATCGTCGGCGAGCGGACTGATCACCGACATCAGATGCAGGCAGGCTTCCTCGCCGTGCCAGAGCGGCAGATCGAAACCGAAAACCGAAATGCCCTTGGGCGAAAGCAGGTTCGAAAGCTGCTGGATGCCGTCCTGGTTGGTACGCACGCCGCGGCCGACGGCCAGCGTGTTTGCATCGACCCAGACGCAGTCCCCGCCTTCCACCTGGCCAGGGCTTTCGAGGCGGCCAAGGATGGGGATGCCCATGCGTTTGTAAGCTGCTTCGTGCAGACCAGGCTCGGCACGGCGCAGCGCCTTACCCATCGAGAGAATAATCGCGCCATGATCGGTCATCAGCGACGGATCATGGGTGAAGACGGAATCGGCCAGCCCGTCATCGGCATCCGTCAACCATTCGATTTCGGCGCCGGAAGCCGCGACCATGCCGGTCAACTGCTCATGCTGGGCTGCGGCCTTTTGCGAATCAAAACCCGGGCCGTAGTGCCATTCCTGCGCTTTGGCATGACGCATGGCGCTGGCGGCGGACCGCATCAGCACGCGTTTCAGGGGTCCGGCCATGGACTGCGACCCGTATGATTTGCCCACTAAATTCTCCCGAAACGTCCGTTGCCGCCACTAACCACTACAGCAAGCTGTGATCAATAGTCCAAAAACCATGGTTGACGGAGGCAAGCGGAACGGTCCATCCTGAGAATGGGAACTCTGTCCAGTGACGGGTAATGGGTAAAAGATACCAGCAGCGACGGGCTCGACCGCTCCGCGGAGCGTCGAAGGGATGATGGTGCAAAGCAGCGCCGCACCCGTATTGAAACACACGGCGCAGGACGGCGCCGCCGAAGCCATCCATGTCGAGAACCTGCACAAGAAGTTCGGCGAGCTGCATGTGCTGAAGGGCGTCTCGCTGTCGGCGCGCGACGGCGAGGTGATCGCCATCATTGGCGGCTCAGGCTCGGGCAAATCGACGCTGCTGCGCTGCATCAACTGCCTGGAAAACCCGACCAGCGGCATCATTCGCGTCAATGGCGAGGAGATCAAGCTGAAGGCCGACAGCCACGGCCACACCATTCCGGCCGACCGCAAGCAGATCGAGCGCATCCGTTCCAAGCTCGGCATGGTGTTCCAGAACTTCAATTTGTGGAGCCACATGACGCTGATCGAAAACGTCATCGAGGTTCCCGTGCATGTGCTTGGCATCAAGCGCGATGTAGCGATCAGTGAGGCCGAAAAGCTGCTCGCCCGCGTCGGCCTGGCCGAAAAGCGCGACGTCTATCCGGCCTATCTGTCGGGCGGCCAGCAGCAGCGCGCCGCGATCGCCCGGGCACTGGCCATCAATCCGCGCGTCATGCTGTTCGACGAGCCGACCTCGGCGCTCGATCCCGAACTGGTCGGCGAGGTGTTGAAGGTGATCGGCGACCTGGCGCGCGAAGGCCGCACCATGGTGCTGGTGACGCACGAGATGAAGTTCGCCCGCGAGGTCGCGACGCATGTCGTCTATCTCTACAATGGATTGGTCGAGGAAGAAGGCCCGCCCGAGCAGATCTTCGGCGCGCCCAAATCCGAAAGGCTGAAGCAGTTCATCCGCAACATCGGCTAGGACAGGCCGGGACGGAAGAAAACCGGGAACCAACAACAAACTGGGAGTCGTGACATGAAGACTGTTCTGAAGACATTCGCCGCAGCCCTGCTGCTCGGTGTCGCCGCCATGGGCGTGGCCAAGGCCGATCCGGTCAAGATCGGCGTCGCCGCCGAGCCCTATCCGCCCTTCACCTCGCCGGACGCTTCCGGCAAATGGGTCGGCTGGGAGATCGAGTTCATCGACGCGGTGTGCGCCGAAGAGAAGCTCGACTGCGTCATTACGCCGGTTGCCTGGGACGGCATCATCCCGGCGCTGACGACCAAGAAGATCGACCTCATCGTCTCCTCGATGTCGATCACCGCCGAACGCGAGAAGACGATCGACTTCTCGGACAAGTACTATAACACCCCGACGGCGATCATTGGCCCGAAGGACCAGAAATTCGGCTCCGCTCCGGACGATCTCAAGGGCAAGGTGGTCGGCGTGCAGGTTTCGACGGTGCATGCCGTCTACGCCAAGAAGCACTTTGGCAGCACAGCTTCCGAGATCAAGGAATACCAGACCCAGGACGAAGCCAACAACGATCTTGCCGCCGGCCGCCTCGATGCGGTTCAGGCCGATTCCATCGCGCTTGGCGAGTTCTTGAAGTCCGACCAGGGCAAGGCCTGCTGCGACCTGAAAGGGATGGTCGCTCCGGACGACGAAGTGCTCGGACCGGGCGTCGGCGCCGGTGTGCGCAAGGAGGACACCGAGCTGAAGGGCAAAATCAACGCCGGCATCAAGGCGATCCGCGCCAACGGCAAATATGACGAGATCTCGAAGAAGTACTTCGATTTCGATATTTACGGCGGCGGCGGCGCGCAGTCGAACTGACGACCCTCGCATGAGCTGAGGGGCATGGCGTCAGCGCCATGCCCCTCCTGCCGATCTTTCCCAGGCATGTTTGCCGCCGACGCAGCCGTCGGCGGTTAGAGCCAGCACCTCGGGGGCGACGCTGATCGACGCACTTCTTTCGGCCTCGGCGGCCGGCATCATCGAACTTCTCTCGCCCAATCCGCCGGGCTGGGGCGGGACCCTTTTGGTTGGACTGCTCCACTCGATCGAGATCGCGCTGGGCGCCACCTGCCTCGGTCTTTTGATCGGCACAGGCGGCGCCTATGGCAAGCTCTATGGCGGCCCGGTGGTGCGCGACCTGCTGGCGGTCTACACCACCATCGTGCGCGCCGTGCCCGAACTGGTGCTGATCCTGCTGCTCTATTATGCCGGGACCGACCTGATCAATCAGGCGCTGACGGCAATGGGGTATCAACGTGTCGACATCAGCGGCCTTGCCGCCGGCATCGCCGTGCTCGGCTTTGTCCAGGGCGCCTATTCGACCGAGGTGATCCGCGGTGCGATCCTGGCCATTCCGCAAGGCCAGATCGAAGCGGCCCGCGCCTATGGCATGTCTCCCGGCCTGCTCTTGCGGCGCATCACCTTGCCGGCAATGCTGCCCTTCGCCATACCGGGTCTCGCCAATCTCTGGCTGATCGCGACCAAGGACACCGCGCTGCTGGCGGTCGTCGGTTTCTACGAGCTGGCGCTGGCAACGCGGCAGGCCGCCGGTGTCACCAAAGCCTATTTCACCTTCTTTTTCGCAGCGGGCGTGCTCTATCTGCTGCTGTCGCTGTTTTCCAATCTCATCATCGGCCGGGTCGAGGCCTGGTCGCGGCGCGGCATGCCTTCGCTCAAGGAGGCGCGCTGATGGCCAACGAGGCGGCCATCATCAACGCCGTCGCGCGCACGTCGCTGTGGCTGCAGCCGCACCGCATCGTGCTGATCCTGATCGCACTCGGCCTGGTTCTGTCGGCGGCCTTTTTCATGCGCTGGGACTGGCTGCCGCAATATTATGAAATGGGCTTGATCGGCATCTGGCGCTCGTTGTGGATCCTGGCCGTCACATGCGTGCTGGGCTTCCTGCTCGCCGTGCCGCTGGGACTGGCGCAGGCCACAGGCTCCTTCTGGTTCGCCGCGCCTGCCAAGGTGTTCTGCACGGTGATCCGGGGCACGCCGCTGCTGATCCAGCTGTGGCTGCTCTATTACGGCCTGGGTTCGCTGTTCCCGCAATATCCGTGGATCCGCGAATCCTGGATGTGGCCGTATCTCAGGCAAGCCTGGCCCTATGGCGTGCTGGCGTTGACCCTGTCTTTCGCCGGCTATGAGGGCGAGGTGATGCGCGGCGCCTTTGCCGGCGTGCCCAAGGGGCAACTCGAAGCGGCGCGCGCGTTCGGCATGAGCCGCTGGAAGACGTTCCGGCGCATCTGGCTGCCGCAAGCCATCTACCGGGCGCTGCCGACACTGACCGGCGAGACCGTGCTGCAATTGAAGTCGACGCCGCTGGTGGCGACGATCAGCGTCATCGACATCTTCGCCGTTTCGTCCAAGGTGCGGCAGGATACCTACCTCACCTATGAACCCTTGCTGCTGCTGGCGCTGATCTACATGACGATCACCGGTATTCTGGTCTTCGCCTTCAGCAGGATAGAGGCCAGGATCCCGAACAAGATCGGTTAGTGGCGCACGAGTCGCACGGCAGACGGCGGCGGCGGACGCGCTCGCCGCTTTTCTTGCAGTTGCGGACGATTTTCAACACAAAAGCCCCCTCATGTGCTGCTACTCACAAACCCAACCCCATAACCGCAATGCGCGATCTCAGGACGGCCATCATGCAACTCAGTCTCGACCAGGCAAAAGGACTGTGCCGGATGGCGGCACTTGGCGCCGGCGCCAATGAGGAAGCGGCACAATCGCTCACTGCTTCGATCATCGCCGCCGAGGCCGAAGGGCTTTCCTCGGTCGGACTGTCGCACTTCATCGATTATCTCGAGGCACTGGAAGCCGGACGCATCGACGGCAATGCCGATCCGGTGATCACCCGGCCGGCGCTGGCGGTCTATCTCTCCGATGCGCGCGGCGGGCTGGCGCATACCGGCTTCGACCGCACCATCGACGACCTCGCCAAGGCAGCAAAACTGTTCGGCGTCGCCATCTTCTCGCAGAAGAACGCCTATACATGCGGGGCGCTCGGCTATTTCACCGGAAGGCTGGCAGCCCAAGGACTGGTTTCATTCGCAGCCACCAACGGCCCGGCCGTGCTTGCCGGCTCCGGCTCGGTCAAGCCGGTCTACTGCACCAACCCGATGTCGTTTGCCGCACCCGCCGCCGACGGCGCGCCGCTGGTCATCGACCAGTCGTCGAGCGCCACCGCTTTCGTCAACATCCGCAAGGCGGCCGAGGACGGCAAGACAATCCCAGAAGGCTGGGCGCTGGACGCCAGTGGCAACCCGACCACCGATCCGGCTGCTGCCATGAAGGGCGCCATGCTTGCCTTCGGCGGCCAGCGCGGCGCCAACATCGCGCTGATGGTCGAGGTGCTGGCGGCGGGCCTGTCGGGCGCCAACTGGTCGCTCGACGCGCCATGGTTCAGCGGCGGACCGGACAGCCCCGGCACCGGGCTGTTCGTGCTTGCCATTGAGCCCAAGCTGCTCGATCCGGATTTCGAGCAGCGGATGAAGGACCAACTCGACCGGCTGCGGCGGCGCTTCGGCGTGCATGTGCCCGGCCGTGCCCGGGCCGAAGCCGCCGAGAAGGCGCAAGCGCGCGGCATCACCGCGTCCAAGGCGGTGGTACAGCGCATTTCCGAATTCGCCGCCCGCTATTCTTCCTGATTATTCCATTAGACATCAGATAGTTATCTGAAATCCGCCCGCCTCAGGCGCGGCGCGGCGCGATTTTCCTTGCGCGCCGCTGAACCTTTCCGCGCCTTGCTGCGACACAGCTTTGTCCAGGGCAAGGCGAGCTTGCCCGATCCACACCGAGGGAAGCAGCAAACCGAAAGCGAGAGCCTGCGTCACGCGGAGGATGTCCCTTTGCGCCTCGGAAAACTCAATCCAGATCAAGAGGAAACTACCATGACCAACACCAAGATCACCATACTGACCGCCGTCCTTCTGCTCGGCTCGTTCATGGGTGCCACACAGGCAGCCAACCTAAAGGCCGCGCCAGTCAAGCCGTCCAGCCCGGGCTTCATCACCGCCCCGAGCGGCGGCGCCACCGAAGATCACTACTGCAAGAACGGCCATGCAAAATTCGCCAACTGCAGCGCCGATTTCATCGCGGCCTGCAAGAAGGTTGGTGGCACCATGTCGGATGTTCAGGGCTGGGGTGGGCGTACTTGCTTCACGCCCTCCTGATACCGTCTCAGGTCAGGCCGCTCCGTCGGCCCCTGACTTCGCATGATGTCACCCGGAAAACCCCGCTTCGGCGGGGTTTTCTGCGTTTCGCCCTACATGCACCAAAACATGATTACGATAGTTAACTTTTGTTAACTTGACTTGATGGAACCCATCGGGCGTTTGCGGGGATGACCACAACGACAGGAGCTACAATGTCCGCCACTATCGACGCTTCCCGCGGCAAGCTGATCATTCCGGTGCTTGGCCGCCTGTATTCGTCGCTGCATGACGCTGGCGAAACCGTTCTTCGCGTCGTCGCCGGGGCGTTTCTCACCATTCATGGTTCGCAGAAGATCAGCAATCCTTTCGGCGCCGCCGAAATGGTCGAGGGCCTCGGCTTTTATCCGGGCGCCTTGTGGTCGTTGGTCCTGGCCTGCACCGAATTCTTCGGCGGCATCTTCATCGCCATCGGGCTTTTGACACGGCCGGCCGCCTTTGCCGGGCTGTTCGTGCTGCTGGTCACGGTCTGGTTCCACTGGGTGACCATGAGCCAGGGTTTTTCGGGCGCGGAAAAGTCGCTGCTGTGGGCGGCAATCCTGCTCTTCTTCGTCATTCGCGGCGGCAACCGCCATTCGGTCGACGCTCGCATCGGCAAGGCGTTCTGACAGGGCGTTCTGACAAGGCTAAAACAAGGGCGGCAGCGACCACGCGTCGCCCTTTGCCTTTGGCGCGAAACGGATTATGAAACGGCTTCAGCCAAGCTTGCGAGCGCCGGAGCCAGCCATGACCGAAATCCTGCAGACCCCAAAGCTCGTCGTCGTCTTTGGCGGATCAGGCTTTGTCGGACGCCATGTGGTGCGCGCGCTGGCCAAGCGCGGCTATCGCATCCGCGTCGCCTGCCGGCGGCCCGATCTCGCCGGGCATCTGCAGCCGCTTGGCAATGTCGGCCAGATCCAGCCGGTGCAGGCCAATGTGCGCATGCGCTGGTCTGTCGACCGTGCTGTGCAGGGCGCAGATCACGTCGTCAATCTCGTCGCCATCCTGCATGAAAGCGGCCGGCAGAAATTCCCCGCCGTCCACGAGTTCGGTGCCCGTGCGGTGGCCGAAGCGGCTCGTGCCGTCGGCGCCGGCCTCACCCATGTCTCGGCGCTGGGCGCGGATGCGAACTCCGAATCGGACTACGCGCGCACCAAGGCGCTTGGCGAAAAGGCCGTGCTGGAGACGATCAAGGACGCCGTCATCTTCCGGCCGTCGATCAATTTCGGGCCCGAGGACGGCTTCTTCAACCGCTTCGCCAACATGGCACGCTATTCGCCGGTGCTGCCGCTGATCGGCGGCGGCCAGACCAAGTTCCAGCCGGTCTATGTCGGCGACGTCGCCGAAGCGGTGGCGCGCTCGGTCGACGGCAAGGTCGATGGCGGCCAGATCTATGAGCTCGGCGGGCCGAAGGTGCTCACCTTCAAGGAGTGCATGGAAGAGATGCTTGAGGTGATCGAGCGCAAGCGCCTGCTGGTGCCGGTGCCGTGGTGGGTGGCCAACATCCAGGCATCGATCCTCGGCCTCTTGCCCAATCCGCTGCTGACCAAGGACCAGGTGATGCAGCTGCGCGAGCACAACATCGTTTCGGACGCAGCCGCCAAGGCCAACAGGACGCTTGCCGGGCTCGGCATCCAGCCGCAATCGATCGCGACGATCCTGCCCAGCTACCTCTGGCGCTACCGCGCCGCCGGCCAGTTCCAGCAGCGCAAGCCTGCGGCTTAATTCATTACCACAGCTTGAAGGTGTGTTGAGATTCAGGTCAGGCCGAGCCGAGACCGGTGGATTCCGAGAACCGGAACGGAGCGTACTTTTGGTACGTGAGCACCGGAAGCGCAGGAAGCCATCGTTCGCAGGCCGGCATCACCTGAATATCAGCGCACCTGGCGGGGCGTGACCTGCATCGGTAGACCGCCTTGCGGCTGGGTGGTCAGTTTCTGTACCGGCCAGGGCTTGGTTTCGGCGGTGGTGTCGAAGCGGAAGCGCGACAGCATGATCGCCAGCGCGATGATCGCCTCCTGCATGGCAAAGCTGGCGCCGATGCAGACGCGCGGGCCCGCGCCAAACGGCAGATACTGGAAGCGGTCGATCTTTTCGCGATTTCCCGGGTGGAAGCGCTCCGGCAGGAAGGCATCCGGCCGGTCCCAAAGCTTCCTGTGGCGATGGACGACCCACGGCATGACCAGCACGGCGGCGTGCTTGGGGATATAAAGATCCTTCCACATTTCCGGCTCGATCGGCTCGCGGTTGATGGACGGTGCCGGCGGATAAAGCCTGAGCGCTTCGTCGAAGGCCGCACGCGTGAACGGCATGGCGTCCAGCCATTTCGTCGGATCGGGCTCACGCGCCAGCACCTGGTCGATCTCCTGTTCGACCCGGTTGCGCTCCCACGGTGATTCCGCGAGGCAATAGAGCGTCCAGCCCAGAGCCCGCGCGGTCGTCTCATGGCCGGCGCCGATGAAGGTGATGATGTTGTCCTCGACCTCGGCCCGCGTCAGTCCCTCCGGCCCTTCGGCCTTGAGCAGCAGCGTCAGGAAATCCTGCGGCACGGCATCGGGGTCGCGTTTGAATTTCCCTTCGCGCATCTTGACCGTGTCGGTGACGATCTTGCGGAAATAGGCCATGGTCTTGCGACCGCGGATGCGGGTGAGACGCGGCAGCCAGTCGGGCGCGCGCAACAGATCGAGCGGGTCGACGCGGCCCATGGTCTCGAACAGGCGGTCGATCTCGTTGGCGAAACTGCCAGGCTCGCCAGCGATCTCGCCGGAAAAAAGCGTCTCGGCCAGGATGTCATAGGTGAGCAGCGTCATGTCATGGGCGATGTCTGACGTACCGCCGTCTTCGTAGCGGGTGACGAAGTCCTGCGTGCGCCGGAGCATCGGTTGAGCAAAGCCGAAGATGTGGCGCGGCGTGAACACCGGCGCCATCGCCTTGCGCGACCGCTTCCAGACTTCGCCCTCGGCGGTCAGCAGGCCGTCGCGAAGGATCGGCCGCAGGATCTTCTGGCGCACCGTCGCCATCTTGTAGTTCCTGGCGTTGTCGACCAGCACGTGGCGGATCAGGCCTGGATCGTTGGCGACGATCAGATGTCCGCCAACGCCATTCGCCGAAATCCAGGGCTCGTTGTAGGTATGCTCGCCCCACAGTTCGAGCGGGTTGCGGTAGACGATGCGGATCATCTCCAGCGTCGAGGGCGGCGTCGTGCGCGGCTTCGGCGCCGGCGGGACGAAAGGGGCGGGCTGGATGTCCATGCTGTGCTCCGCTGATGACCCAATGTAGTGGGCCGCAAAGCAGGCGTCCATGTGACCGAACGGCAAAGCCCCTGCTCTCCGGGCCCCTGCTCTCCGGAATGTGACCGGTTACCGCGAAGTGCCTTCTTGTTGCCCCGAGCGGCATGCCTTAGGTGGCAGTCACCAATAGATACCGCCACCGCAGGAGCCCGCCTTGAAGCACCAGTTGAACATCATCATCGGCAGCACGCGGCCAGGCCGCGCCGGACCGGTTTTCGCCGAGTGGCTGGAGAGGTTCGCGCGCGAGCATGGAAAGTTCGAGCCGGTACTGACCGACATCGATACGTTCAAGCTTCCGGTGCTGGACGAACCGCACCATCCAAGGCTCGGCAACTACCAGAACGACCATACCAAGGCCTGGTCCAAGGCGATCGACGCCGCCGATGCCTTCGTGTTCGTGGCGCCGGAATACAACTATTTCGTGGCGCCGGCGATCGTCAACGCGATCGACTATCTCTCGCGCGAATGGAAGTACAAAGCCGCCGCCATTTTCAGCTATGGCGGCGTCTCCGGCGGCCTGCGCGCGGCGCAAGCGCTGAAGCCGCTGCTGACCTCGGTGGGTGTCACGCCGATCTCGGAAGGCGTCGCGCTGCCGATGTATCAGAAACTGCTCGACGTGAACGGCGCTTTCAACGCCAGCGAACAGGTGCAGGGCGGAGCCAAAACCATGCTCGACGAGCTGTTGCGCTGGAGCGAGGCTCTGAAGCCGATGCGGGCCGCCTGAAAGCGCTGGTTTTCCGGCAAAAGCCCGGCTTGCTCATGCCATAAAGAGGTGGAATGTTCGCGCAAATGAACAAGCCGGGGGGCGGTTCGACTTGCGTTTGCTTCTTGCCTTGCTGCTGATGCTCACGACCACCGCCACCGTGGCGGCCGAGCGGCGCGTGGCCTTGGTCATCGCCGACGACGACTACCGCCTGATCCGGCCGCTTGCCAATCCGGTCCATGACGGCGAAGCAATGGGAGCGGTGCTGAAGAAGCTCGGCTTCGAGGTTGTCCTCGAAACCAATCGCGACCTGCGGCGCATGCGCCGCGCGCTCGACGATTTTCGCCAGGATGCCAAAGGCGCCGACGTGGCGCTGGTCTATTTCTCCGGCCACGGCGTGGAAATCTCGGGCGACAACCGGCTGCTGCCGGTCGATGCCGACGCTTCCTCGCTCGATGCGCTGGAGAAAACCAGCCTGCCGCTGGAGGAGGTGCGCGACACCGTGGCCGCCACTGCCAAGGTCGGCCTGATCATGCTCGACGCCTGCCGCAGCGATCCTTTTTCGGGCACGGTGGGCGAAGGTCGAGGTGCGACATCGCTGGCAAAGGATGTCGCGGAAAAAGTTCGGCCGGGTCTCGGCCGGACTGGCCGCGCCGAAAACATCCTGTTTGCCTTTTCCGCCGCACCGGGTGAGACGGCCGCCGACGGAACCGGCCAGAACTCGCCGTTCACGACGGCGCTGACCAAATATCTCGGCACCGACGGGCTCGAAATCCGCTCGGTGCTGACACTGGTGCAGCAGGAGGTCTATGACCTGTCGCGCGGCAAGCAGCTGCCCTATGTCGAGAGCGCTCTGCCGCAACTCTTCTTTGCCGCGAAGGCCAGGCAGGACTTGCCCGAGCGCGAGCGCCTGTTGCTCGCCATGGCCGATGTGACGCCCGAAATGCGCGGCCAGGTCGAGCAGATCGCCAGTGACGCCGACATGCCGCTGGCGCCGCTTTATGGCGCGCTGATCGGTCTCGACACCAAGCCCCTTTCCGCCGAGAGCCTGGACGCCAGCCTGCGCGAGGCGGCGGACGCTTTCGTCAAGGTGCGCGGCGAGATGAAGACGCTAGCCGCCGACGATCCACGTGTGACGGAACTGCGTCGGCAGGCCGAGGAGCAGCTGGCCCTGGGCGCCTTCGGCGCGGCACAGGCAAGACTGGCGGAAGCGGTCGATATCGACGACGTGTCGCGCAAGGCGCTGAAGGTGAATTTTGTCGACCGCACGCTATCGCAGGCCGCAACGCTGTTCCTGTCGGCGGGCGCATCGCGCGCCGACCTCAACTATGCGGCAGCCATCAAGGGCTACGAGACCGTGCTGTCGCTCTATGGCGAGGCCGGGCAGACCTCGCTCAGCCTGGAACAGGCCGACCGCCAGAGCCGCACACTGGAGGAGCTCGGCATCCTCTATACGACGGTCGGCAATGTCGACGCAGCCGGCCGCGCCTTCACGGCCCTTTTGGCAAACCTCGAGCAGCGGTCGCGTCAGGAAACCGATCCCAGCGTCAAACGCGATCTCGCCATCAGCCATATCAAGCTCGCCAACATCAAGATGGCCCAAGGCGACCTGCCGGCCTCCCTGGAAAACTACGAGGCCGCCAGGGACGTGCTGCAGGGTCTGACCGCAAGCCTGCCGGACAAGAAAGACTGGCTTGGCGATCTGGCCATGGCCAATGACAAGATCGGCAACGTGCTGGCGACGCAAGGCGATGTTGGTGCGGCCGCCCAAGCCTATCAGCAAAGCCTGTCGATCAAGCAGCAATTGGCCGATGCGGAGCCGGACCGCGCCTATCTGCTGCGCGATCTGACCATCACCTATGATGAAATCGGCGACCTTGCCCGCACCGCCGGACAGCTGGATAGCGCCCAGACGGCATTTGAAGAGAGTCTGAGAATTCGGCTGGCGCTGGCCGAGAACAAACCCGATGATCCCGAGCGCCAGCGCGCTGTCTCCGTCAGCCATGAAAGGATCGGTGACGTGCTGCGCGAGCGCGGCGACCCCGCCGGTGCACTCGTGGCCTACAAAAAGAGCCAGGCGATCGCCGAAGAGCTGGTGCGCCGCGACCCCAACGATACCGACTTGAAGCGCGACCTGTCGATCGGTTACGCCAAGGCCGGCAATGCGCTAAGCGACCGGAAGAGCTGGTCGCCGGCACTGGCTTCCTATCAGCAAGCGCTTGATATAGCGCGTGAACTCGCCGCCACCGATCCTGGCAACACAAACTGGCAGCGGGACCTGTCGGTTTGTCTGGAAAAGGTCGCCGGTGTGCTTGATGTCCAGGGCGATATCAGCGGCGCACTGCAAAACTATCAGGACAGTCTTGCCATTGCCGACCGTCTGGCCAAGCTCGACCCAGCCAATTCCGACTGGCAACGCGATCTGTCGATCACGCTCTCGGAAATCGGCATGCTGGAGACCAAGCAGCGCCACTTCGAGGGCTCCAGGAAAGCCTTCGAAACCAGCCTCGGCATCCGCCAGCAACTGGCCCAGTCCGATCCGGACAATGCGATCTGGCAATTTGATCTGGTACAGGCCTACATCAACTACGCCTTTGTGGCGAAGGATCCGAAGGCGGTGCTGACCAAGGCGCTTAACCTGACGCTGGAGCTCGACCGCACGGGTCGGCTGGCGCCGAGAGACAAATCCACGATCAAGTATTTGCGCGGCCTTCTCGCCAAATTCGGCGGCCGAAAAAAATAGCCGGCTGCCGGCTGGGCGTTCGCCCCCGAAATGCTCGCAAACCTTGGAAAAACCGCCTTTAGCGCCTATATCTAATGCATATCAGAGGCGCGATTCGGGGCCGATTTTTAGCGCCGTGCAAGCGGCATCCAGACAACAGGTTTTCATGAGCGATCAGATCGACAACAACAACGGCGCTGAAGCCGAATACGGCGCCGATTCCATCAAGGTTTTGAAGGGGTTGGATGCTGTCCGCAAACGCCCCGGCATGTATATCGGCGATACTGACGACGGTTCGGGCCTGCACCACATGGTCTATGAGGTGGTCGACAACGCCATCGACGAGGCGCTGGCGGGCCACGCCGACCTCGTCACCGTGACGCTCAATCCCGATGGTTCGGTCACCGTGATCGACAACGGCCGCGGCATCCCGACCGATATCCACACCGGAGAAGGCATTTCGGCGGCCGAAGTGATCATGACGCAGCTGCATGCGGGCGGCAAGTTCGACCAGAACTCCTACAAGGTCTCGGGCGGCCTGCATGGCGTCGGCGTCTCGGTGGTCAATGCGCTTTCGGCCTGGCTGAAGCTGAGGATTCGCCGCAACGGCCAGATCTTCGAGATGAGCTTCACGCATGGCAATGCCGACGCGCCGCTGAAGGCCACCGGCAGCTATGAGCAGGACAAGCAGCCCGGCACCTATGAAGGGCGCAGCGGCAGCGAGATCACCTTCTTCCCGTCGTCCGAGACCTTCACCATGGTCGAGTTCGATTTCGGCACGCTGGAACACCGGCTGCGCGAGCTCGCCTTCCTGAATTCCGGCGTGCGCATCATTTTGACCGATGCCCGTCATGCCGACATCGTGCGCCATGAACTGCACTATGATGGCGGGCTGGAAGAGTTCGTCAAATATCTCGACCGGGTCAAGAAACCGCTGATCGACAAGCCGATCGCCATCAAGGCCGAGCGCGACGGCATCACCGTTGAAGTGGCGATGTGGTGGAACGACAGCTACCACGAGAACGTGCTGGCCTTCACCAACAACATCCCGCAGCGCGATGGCGGCACCCATCTGGCCGGTTTCCGCGGCGCGCTGACACGCCAGATCACCGGCTATGGCGAATCCTCCGGACTGACCAAGAGGGAAAAGGTGGGGCTGATCGGCGACGATTGCCGCGAGGGCCTGACGGCGGTGCTGTCGGTCAAGGTTCCCGACCCTAAATTCTCCTCGCAGACCAAGGACAAGCTGGTCTCGTCCGAAGTCCGCCCGGTGGTTGAAGGACTGGTCAACGAGGCTCTCGGCACCTGGCTCGAGGAACATCCGGCCGAAGGCAAGGTGGTGATCGACAAGGTGATCCAGGCCGCCGCGGCGCGCGAGGCGGCACGCAAGGCCCGCGACATCACCCGCAAGAGTTCGCTCGGCATCACCTCGCTGCCCGGCAAGCTGGCCGACTGCCAGGAACGCGACCCGGCGAAATCCGAGATCTTCATCGTCGAGGGTGACTCCGCCGGTGGCTCGGCCAAGGGCGGCCGTTCGCGCCAGAACCAGGCCATCCTTCCGCTGCGCGGCAAGATCCTCAATGTCGAGCGGGCCCGTTTCGACCGTATGCTCGGCTCCGAGATGATCGGCACGCTGATCACCGCGCTCGGCACCTCGATCGGCAAGGACGAGTTCAACGCCGACAAGCTGCGCTACCACAAGATCATCCTGATGACCGACGCCGACGTCGACGGCGCCCATATCAGAACCTTGCTGCTCACCTTCTTCTTCCGGCAGATGCCGGAGCTGATCGAGCGCGGCCATCTCTACATCGCCCAGCCGCCGCTCTACAAAGTGACGCGTGGCAAGAGCTCGCAGTACATCAAGGACGAGAGCGCCTTCGAGGAATTCCTGATCGGCTCGGGACTGGAGGAAGCATCGCTTACGCTCGGCTCGGGCGAGGTTCGCATCGGACAGGACCTGCGCGGCGCCATCGACGACGCGCTGGCCGTGCGCCAGCTGATCAACGGCCTGCACACGCGCTACAACAGGGGCGTGGTCGAGCAGGCGGCGATCGCCGGCGGCCTCAACCCGGACGTCTTTACCGATCTCGCCCAGGCCAATGCCATGGCCGAGCGCATCGCCAAGCGTCTCGACATCATCGCCGAGGACACCGAACGCGGCTGGACCGGTCGCATGTCGACCTCGAACGAGGGCATCGGCGGCTATGTGTTCGAGCGTACGGTGCGCAGCGTCAAGGAATACGCGCATCTCGATCTGGGGCTGATCAATTCGGCTGATGCACGTCAGCTCGACCGCTATGCGCCGCGCCTTACGGAAGTCTATGGCGAGCCACCGGTGCTGCGCCGCAAGGATGTCTCGGAGACCATCTCGGGACCGATGGCGCTGCTCAACGCGGTCTTCGCGACCGGGCGCAAGGGCCTGACCATGCAGCGCTACAAGGGTCTCGGCGAGATGAACGCCGAACAGCTCTGGGAAACCACGCTCGATCCGAACGTGCGCTCGCTGCTGCAGGTCAAGGTCAATGACGCGACGGATGCGGATAGTCTGTTTTCGCGGCTGATGGGCGACGAGGTCGAGCCCAGGCGTGAGTTCATCCAGGACAACGCGCTGTCGGTCGCCAATCTGGATATCTGATCTCGATAGTCTCTGACATTGGCGCGCCGCGGCGCGCCAATCCTTCCATCCATGGCAAACAAAATCATTTTATAACCCGCCGGAACGGAAGTCCCCTCGGGACATTGTGACAACATCGATCACAATTTCTCACAGGAGGCTTTCATGGGACGTGGCATTTTGCTCTGGTTGCTCGGAATCCCGATTCCAATCATCATTCTGATCATGCTTTTCGTACGATAGGGGGAACTCATGCAGTCCACTCTATCGGCTGTCGACGTTTCCACTTCAACAGAATCCTCTACTACTGCCGTCAGTTGGGGACCGATCATCGCCGGCGCCTTCGCGGCCTCGACGTTGACCTTCATCCTCATGCTGCTTGGTTCAGGCCTTGGGCTGAGCATGGTGTCACCCTGGTCTGGCTCCGGCGCGTCGGTCACGACCTTCGCGGTCTCTACCGCGATCTGGCTGGTCATCGTGCAATGGCTGTCCTCCGGTGTCGGAGGCTACCTTGCCGGACGCCTGCGCACGAAATGGGTCGGCATCCACACCGACGAGGTCTATTTCCGTGACACTGCCCACGGCTTTTTGGCCTGGGCGATGGCCACCCTGATCGTCGTCGGTGTCCTGGGCTCGGCGCTTTCCGCTGCGGTGGGTTCAGGCGTGCAGGCAGTCTCGACCGTGGCGTCGGGCGCCGCCATGGGTGCGTCGGCCGGTGCATCCGCCAATGCCGGTGGCGCTGCTGCTGACAATGCGACGTCCTACTTGGTGGACTCGCTGTTTCGTCCGGCTGATCCGAGCAAGCTCACGGCGGTCAGTCCGGACGGCGATGCGGCCGCGATCGGGCAGGCCTCGCGCATCCTGGTCGCCAGTGCCGCGGCAGGCGAAATCTCGGCCGATGACAGGACCTATCTGTCGCAACTGGTCGCCGCCCGCACCGGCCTCTCCGAGGCTGACGCCAAGGCACGTGTCAATGCCCTAGTCGCCAAGGTCCAGGACGCCAAGGTCAAGGCACAGCAGGCCGCCGACACCGCCAGGAAGGGCAGCGCGACTTTTGCCTTGCTCGGTGCCTTGTCGCTGGTGATCGGCGCCTTCATCGCCAGTGCAGCAGCCGCTCTCGGCGGCAGGCAGCGCGATGATGAAGAAGCGGTGTTCCTGACCAGCCGCTGATCTGGACCTGAAGCAGATCGATCCACTCCGGGGCAAAGCCCCGGGGTGGATTTTCTGTTTGAATTGCCAGGCGGCGCGTGGAGTATCGATCCCGTTCGCCGTTCTCATTTTTCGGAAGTCATAGCCGGCGCTTCCGCCTGGCTCGGCTCCAGCTTGCGGCCAAGGTCGACAGCGTCACGCAGCACGGCAAGATGCGAGCGAGCGCCGGCTGCGACTTCGACACCGGTCGCCGCCAACGACCAGTACAGCGTGTGGGTGAAGACGCGACCAAGTGAGCCGCGCAGCTCGACCTGGATATTCTCCACACCCGGACCGAAATTTTCCGCCATCGGCCCGGAGATCGGATCGCCCGTAAGCCAGCCATTGCCGCGGTCGAAGATGTTGGTCCAGCGCGTCGCCGCAAACACCGCGCCATGATGCACGGCGCGCTGCGGCTTGCCCGAACGGTTGCGGCCTTCCTGATAGAGCACGGTGCCGCCAGCCGCTGCCCCTTCGGCAATCGGCGGGCACGCCGAGAACAGCCGCTCGGCAATGCCGCGCCTGAATTCGGCGAGATTGTACGTCACCAGAAATTCGCTGTGGGTCAGCGGGCTGCCAAGCGTGACGAAATCGCTGATCTTCCAGGGCCGATGGTCGGCATCGCCAGTGCGCAGCTGCCGGTAGAGCTCCCACTGATCGCGCCGGAAGCCGGCGAGATCGTCCAGGCTGCCGGGCCAAGCCGAACCGTCGGCAACAAGCGTCGCCTTGTCGATGGCGTGAATCGCCTTCAGTTTCGCCTTGTCGCGGATGGCCTCCAGTTTCCGGGGCCTGAAATCGGCCCACAGGATCTGCAACAGATCATAGGCGATCATCGACCCAAGGCTGTGCGAGACCAGCACGATCCGGTCGTAACTGTCGTCCATCATCAGACGCTTCAGCAGCCTCAGGCCGCGGTCGCGGATCAGCGCGCGCTTTTCGACCGTCGCCGCTTCGGCGCGTACATAGGCGGCGACATCGCCGAAATAGGGAAGGCCAAACCGGTCCACCACCCAGATGATGAACGAGGCCAGGATGGTGACGAACAGAGCGGCGGCCCAGGAGATATAGTGCTGCCAAACCGAGGTCGCGAGCGCGAGCATCGAGCAAAGGACGACGATGACGGCAAGAAGAGTGACGAGATAGAGCTTGCGGGCGTCGCGCGGAATGTCGGCGAGCTTACGCCACAGCAGGTTTGTCACCCAGGCGGCAAGCCGCCCCCGCGTCGTGCCCTGCGTGATGTCGGCCCAGTAGAGCTCGTAGAAATCGGTGCGACGGCCTTCGACATCGTAAGGCGTGGTGATGCGGCGAAGTTCGTATGAATTTGTCCGGCTGTCGGGGGTGATCCAGCTCTGGTTGATCTTCGCGCCGGTGGGATCGGCCGGATCGGCGACATGGGCATAAAACGGCGCGCGGCTGGGATCATGGCTCCAGACAGCCTGGACAAAGCCGCGCAACGTATCCATCGGCCGCTGTTCGCCCATGCCATGCACGATCACCACCGCCTGGCTCAGCTTGTGCGGTGCTTTTGCGGTGACCGGCGATGCGACGGGATCGGGCATCAGCGTCTCCGTTGACGACAATCCCGTCGGTGAGACGGGACGTCGTCATCGTAGCCTTGAAACCGCTGTCAGCCAAGAAAAAGCCCGGCGCGAAGCCGGGCGTTTCTTGTCTCAGTGCTGATCGCCTATCAGTGATCCATGGCCTTGACGATTTCCTCGGTCATCTTCTTGGCGTCGCCGAGCAGCATCATGGTGCCGTCCTTGTAGAACAGCGTGTTGTCGATGCCGGCATAGCCGGAGCCGAGCGAGCGCTTGACGAACAGGCAGGTGCGGGCCTTGTCGACGTCGAGGATCGGCATGCCGTAGATCGGCGACGACTTGTCGTCGCGCGCGGACGGGTTGGTGACGTCGTTGGCGCCGATGACATAGGCGACATCGGCCTGCGCGAATTCGGAGTTGATGTCCTCGAGTTCGAATACTTCGTCATAAGGCACGTTGGCTTCGGCGAGCAGCACGTTCATGTGGCCGGGCATGCGGCCGGCGACCGGGTGAATGGCGTATTTGACGTCGACGCCATTGGCCTTGAGCTTGTCGGCCATTTCGCGCAGCGCGTGCTGCGCCTGGGCAACCGCCATGCCATAGCCGGGCACGATGATGACCTTCTGCGCGTTCATCATCAGATAGGCGGCGTCGTCGGCCGAGCCCTGCTTGACCGTACGCTCAATGCCGTCATCGGCCGCAGCAGCCGTCTCGCCGCCGAAGCCGCCGAGGATGACCGAGATGAAGCTCCGATTCATGCCCTTGCACATGATGTAGGACAGGATCGCGCCGGACGAGCCGACCAGCGCGCCGGTGATGATCAGCGCCAGATTGCCGAGCGTGAAGCCGAGGGCCGCCGCCGCCCAGCCCGAATAGGAGTTGAGCATCGAGACGACGACCGGCATGTCCGCGCCGCCGATCGGGATGATCAAGAGTATGCCAAGCACCAGCGAGGCGGCAACGATCAGCCAGAACACCAGCTTGGACTCGGTGGTGACCAGCAGCACGATCAAGACGACGAGCGCGATGGCAAGTGCCGCGTTGATGAAGTGGCGGCCGCCGATCATGATCGGCTTGCCCGACATGCGGCCGTCGAGCTTGAGGAAGGCGATGACCGAGCCAGTGAAGGTGATGGCGCCGATGGCGACGCCAAGGCTCATCTCGATCAGGGCCTGGGCGTGGATGTCGCCATCCGTGCCGATGCCAAAGCTTTCCGGGGCATAGATGGCGGCTGCCGCCACCATGACGGCGGCGAGGCCGACCAGCGAGTGGAAAGCAGCGACCAACTGTGGCATCGAGGTCATGGCGATGCGGCGCGCGGTGACCGCACCGACGCCGCCGCCAATGGCAAGGCCGAGCACGATCAAGCCGAAACGGCCAGCGGACGGGGTCGCCAGCGCCAGTGTGGTGGCGATGGCGATGCCCATGCCGATCATGCCGTAGAGATTGCCCTGCCGACTGGTGGTCGGATGCGACAGGCCGCGCAACGCCATGATGAACAGGACGCCGGAGACCAGATAGAGGAAGGACGCGAAGTTGGCGTTCATGGCGCTCTACTTGTCCTTCTTCTTGTACATGGCCAGCATGCGCTGGGTGACGAGGAAGCCGCCGAAGATATTGACCGACACCAGCATCAGCGCGACGAAGCCGAAGCCGGCGGCGATGCCGGAAGCGGCGATGCCGACGGCCAGCAGCGCGCCGACGACGATGACCGAGGAGATGGCGTTGGTGACGGCCATCAGCGGCGTGTGCAGTGCCGGCGTGACCGACCAGACGACATAATAGCCGACGAAGATCGCCAACACGAAGATGGCGAAGCGGAAGACGAAGGGATCGATGGCGCCGCCGGACAGCGCATGCGCGGCGTCACCCGCCGCATCGGCACCACCGGGCACGGTCGCCATATTGTGCACTGCCAGCCGAACTGCGGCGGAGGCCTGGTCGAGCTGGTCGAGGGCTTTCTGCAGGGTCTGGTCCATCACGCGATCCCTTTCGGCTTCGACGAGGGCGACTTGGGTGCGGCCGCCTTCTTGGGCGCGGCCTTCTTTGCAGTGGCAGGTTTGACTGAAGCGTCGGCGACCATGGTGGTGGCCGGGATCGCGGCCGGCTCGACACGCGGCTGCTGATCGGCCTTGGCGAAGGCTGGATGAACCACCTTGCCGCCATCGGTCAGCATCGTTGCCTTGACCAGATCGTCGTCGCGATTGATGGCAAGCGTCTTGGTCGTCTTGTCGACCAGCGTTTCGAGGAAGGCAAACAGGTTCCTGGCGTAAAGCAGCGAGGCCGACGCGGCGATGCGACCGGGCACATTGAGATGGCCGACGATCTTGACGTTGTTGGCGGTGGTGACGACCTTGCCGGCTTCCGCGCCCTCGACATTGCCGCCGCGTTCGACCGCCAGATCGACGAGCACCGAACCCGGCTTCATCGAGGCGACCATGGCCGCCGACACCAGTTTCGGTGCTGGCCGGCCCGGGATCAGCGCCGTGGTGATGACGATGTCCTGCTTGGCGATATGCTCTGATGTGAGTGCCGCCTGCTTGGCCTGGTATTCCTTCGACATTTCCTTGGCGTAGCCGCCAGCCGTTTCGGCCGCCTTGAATTCCTCGTCCTCGACCGCGAGGAACTTTGCGCCGAGCGAGGCGACCTGTTCCTTGGCGGCGGGACGAACGTCAGTGGCGGTGACGACCGCACCAAGCCGGCGCGCGGTGGCGATCGCCTGCAGGCCGGCAACGCCGACGCCCATGATGAAGACCTTTGCCGCCGGCACCGTGCCCGCCGCTGTCATCATCATCGGCAATGCGCGATCATATTCCGAAGCGCCGTCGATCACCGCCTGGTAGCCGGCAAGATTGGCTTGGCTAGACAGCACGTCCATCGACTGGGCGCGGGTGATGCGCGGCATGAATTCCATCGAAAAGGCGGTGACGCCGGCCTTGGCAAGGGCTGTCACGGCGGCATCGTTGCCATAGGGATCCATGATGGCGATGACCGCCGTACCGGGCTTGTAGCTCTTCAGCTCGGCATCACCAGGCCGACGCACCTTCAGCACCACATCGGCCTTGGCGACATCTGAAGCCTTGCCGATGGCAGCGCCGGCGCTCGCATAATCGGCATCGATGATGCGCGAATTCAGACCGGCGCCGGCCTCGACAACGACGTCGAAGCCCAGCGCCGCCAACCGTTTCACCGTATCGGGCGAGGCCGCGACGCGCGGCTCGTTGGCATCGAGTTCACGAGGGATGAAAACCGTCTGTCCCACCGCATGATCCTTTCGGCCGGAAGCTGTTTCCCGCAAGACGCCGGCCGGCCTCGCGGCGGCGCCATGGACAAGGTGTCGGAAAAATCTATCGGAGGATAAAGGCGCCGACGGCCAAAATCAGCACGAACAGGATAGTCGCCGAGAAGAAGCCGCCCGCGAAGAAACCGAAGGCCATCGCCAGAAGCAGGGCTCCGCAGAAAAGCGATCCATACTTGGCCAGTGCGAGGAAGCCCGCATAGGTGCGGTCATGCTCTGCATAGTCCATCTTCGCGCCCAGTTCGACAGGACCGGTCGGCGAGTGATCAGCCATAGGAATACCCCTTCGAAGACATCTTTCAGGCACATAGCGAAAAGCCGGGCCGAGAGCAATGGCGCTATTGCCGCATCGCAGCCGACAACTGCCTCAAAGGAAAATTGAAGCCGGCTGCCGACGCGCGCTAGAATCCGCCCCGGATCCGGGTGCCTGATCGGAAAGATCCTCCGAAAGCGGTCTAGGCGAACGCTGGCGCCGCCTCAAACGGCGCTGTCAGCCGACAAGATGCGGGAAAAGCCCGAGCAGTCCGACGACGATCAGATAGAGCGCGACGATGTAGTTCAACAGCCTTGGCATCACGAGGATCAGCACGCCGGCGATCAGCGAGATGAGCGGGGTGAGCGCAAGCGTGGAAATGGTCATGTCGGGTTCCTTTTGACAAATCCGTCGAAATGGAGACGCCGGGGGCAACGCCCCGCCGTCATCAGAACGCGAATCCGGCCGGAAAGCTCCAGGCATTCGCCAAAAATCGCGTGGCCTCAAGCGGCTTCGCGAAAATACTTTGCCGTTGGCAGGATGGTCAGCGGCGCCAGTTCGCCCGCACCAGGCGTCTCGAACAGCATGCGCTGCTCCATAGGTGTCGAGCGGAAGAACGGGAACCGAGAGAAGGAGCGCTCGCGGATCGCGTTGACGTTGGCCCTGTAGAGCACGACCTTGTAGTTCAGGCCTGGATAGTCGCGCAGCTCGCCGATCTGCTCCGAACAGTAGATGCGACGGTAGAAACCCGCATGTTCCGGCCGGATGGTCGACAGGCAGTAAGGTGCATCGAAATAGAAGCAAGCCATCCCGGCGAGGCGCAACGTCAGATAGGGAATCTGCGGATAGACCTTTGACCAGTCGGGGTCGGCGGCAAAGCGGCTCGGGTCGGTGAAATGCGCGCCGGCGGCGAGCATCGGCCGCAAGATGTCACCATAGACCGTGGTGGAGGGCGATTGCGGGGTCGCGCTGCAGGCATGATGGATGCGGAGCGTGCTGACCAGTTCCCCGTCAATGTAAATGCCGAACTTCGAGCAATTTTCGGCTTCGTCGAGCTCGTCATGCACAATATGATCTGGGTTTTCGACCACCATATCGCTCAGCCGATAGGACTTGTAGCGCAACCTGTAGATGTCTTCGAGATCTTCGCCCTTGTCGCAGCGGCGATACTCTGTGCGTTCTAGCATTGCCGAGACATTTCGAGCAAATCTCGACATGCTATCGGACGAATTTTCTCCGTCCGCGCCCGCCGCTTGGCGAAGCGCTGTCAACTGCGCATCCATCGTGCATCCCCGTAAGTTGCCGCCGCAGTTCAACCCTACGACAGGCCCCCGGGATGTAAAGATGAAAATGGGACAGGCGTTGTTTACTCATCGTTAACGTTAACAATTCGTAAAATTTTACGAAAAAGCATCACTTCTCTGTCAATAGATCAGCGGCGCGCCGCCCTCTTGGCTGTGTTGATGTCCTTGGCGAAGGGCCAGACCGTGGTCGACATGGTCTCGATGCCGGAGGCGCTGAGCGCCGAACCGAAAAGGAACCCCTGGACAAGGTCGGGCTTGACCTGCAGCGCCAGAATCTTGAGCTGCTCGAAGGTCTCGACGCCTTCGACGGTCACCGAAAGCCCCAGCGGCCGCGATAGGTTGACGATGCCCTTGAGCAGCTCGAGCGAACGGGGATTCTGGGTGACGTCCATCAGGAACGAGCGGTCGATCTTGATCTTGTCGAGCGGCAGCTTGTGCAGGTAGCTCAGGCTCGAATAGCCGGTGCCGAAATCGTCGAGCGCGATGCGCACGCCAATCTGCTTCAGCTCCTCGATGTACTGGCGCGTCAGCGACTTGTCGTCGAGCAGCGCCGTTTCGGTGACCTCGATCTCGAGCCGGCCGGCCGCGAGGCCGGTGCTGGCCAACGCATCGCGAACCTTCTGGATGACGTCGCGGTTGCGGAAATCCTTGGCGGAAAGATTGACCGAGACGCTGGTCTGGTCCGGCCATTTGGCGCATTCGGCGCAGGCTGCCTGCAGCACGAAGGTGCTGATCTCGGAAATGATGCCCATTTCCTCGGCCAATGGAATGAAGATGCTGGGCGAGACCGGTCCGAGATCGGGATGGTCCCACCGGCACAGCGCCTCGCAGCTGGCGATACGCATGGTGCTCATCGCCACGATCGGCTGATAGACCACCCGCAAGCCCTTGCTTTCCACCGCGCTGCGCAGATCCGCCTTCATCAGCTGACGGTTGCGGAAGGCGGCATCCATCGAGGCTTCGAACAGCCGCCAGCTGTTCTTGCCGAGCTCCTTGGCCTTGTAGAGCGCCAGGTCCGCCTTGACGATCATGGCGTCGACATCGGTGTCCTTGACCCGCGACAGCACCGCGCCGCCGCTGGCCTGGATGCGCAGCCCGTGACCGGCGACGTCCACCTCCCCCTGCAGTTCGGCGAAAATCTCGTCGAGCTGGCTGGTCAGATGGCTCTCGTCCTCGACGCGGTCGAAGAAGATCATGAACTCGTCGCCGCCGAAACGGCTGACCGTGATGCCTTGCCCGGCAATGGCGGCAAGCCGCTCGGCAACGGCGTAGATCAAGCCGTCGCCGATCGGATGGCCAAGCGTGTCGTTGACGCTCTTGAAATCGTCGAGGTCAAGCACCGCAAGGCCGCAGAGACGGTCGCGATCGCCTGATACCATGGCCTCGCCGATAAGTTCGTGGAAATAGGCGCGGTTGGGCAGGCCGGTGAGATTGTCGTAGCGTGCCATGAAGCGGATCTTGTCTTCCGCCTCGACACGGGCGGTGACGTCCTCGAAGGTGATGACACCCAGCTCCTGGCTGCCTTCGCGAGCCGAGAATTCGTAGTGCTGGCCGTTGGCGAGGGAAACCAGCACCTTGCGGTCGCGGCCCTCGCGCAGGGCGCGGGTCAGCTGAGCTTCGATATAGCGGCAATCCTTGGGCGCCAGCATGCCGCCGGCGACGCCACGCATCAAAAGACCATGGATCGACCGCCCGAGCAGCGCGTCCGGCGACTTCAGCGACATCAGATGCGCGGCCTCGGCATTGGCCACCGCGACGCGGCCGTCAGGGCCAAGCATGACAAGCCCATGCGACATGGTGTTGAGCGCCCGGTTGAAGCGCTGGGCGATGCGATTGGCCTTCTTTTCCTCGGACAGGGCAGCGAAAAGCACCTCGCGGACCAGATCGGCGAAGCGCTTGATGGCAAAAAGAAATGGCGCCGAAAGCAGGCCGAGAATGAAGTGATAAGGATCGCCACGCAGGATGAAGCCCAGCGAGATCGGCCAGGTCATGGTCATGATGAAGATCACGACCATCCTGGGCGAACCATAGTTGCGGCCAGCGATAGACGTGGCGGAGGCAAGCGTCACGCAGACGGCAGCTATCTCCGCGAATGAGTCATAGGCAAGGTAGATGCCGACAAAGCAAAAGGCACCAAGCATGAAGCCATGCATCGAGCCGTACAGTATGTAGTCGTTCTCGCGGCGACGCGCCTCTTCCCAATTTTGAGGCGACGGAGCGTGACGATATTTCCTGATGTTGCGAAGACGAAGGAAGGCGACGGTCAGCAATCCGAGGGTGACCGCGAGATAGGCCGGATCCCTGGTTTTCCAGTAAACCAGCACTACCAGCAGCGTTTGGGCAAAGAATCCGATCGAAAGCGTCAGCCCGTCGCGAAACAGGGTTTCCACGAACGGAATGTAGACGTCGACCGGGATCTCGTTCTTTTTTCTCAGATTCAACGCCTGAATCCCAACCCTTGGGGACCCAAGCAGTGTCACATCCGCCTTAAGAAAGATTTAGAGAGGCCCTCACGCCCCCGCCGTCAAGCCGGGTGACGCAACGGAAAGTGAGGAAACTGTCGTTCAGGTAAACAAGGCGTATCGATCATTCGGCGGCTTGAAGTTTCGGCCGCGCAGGCGTGCCCGACAGGCGTTCGAGCAGTCTTTGGCGCTCGCCGGCGGCCTTTTCCGCGCTGGCTTGGCGGACGTGGCCATAGCCGCGAATGAGAGCTGGCACCGATGCCAGCGCAACCGCCGCATCGACCCTGGCCGGGGCCAGCGATCCGGCGATGAGTTCCAGATCCGCCTCGTACCGAGCAAGAAGCTGCCGCTCCATGCGCCGCTCGGCGGTGTAGCCGAACAGGTCGAAGGCGGTGCCGCGCAGGCCCTTCATCGCCGCCAGCAGGCGAAAACCCTTCATCATCCAGGGCCCGAAGCTCGATTTCCTAGGGCTGCCGTCATTGCCGCGGCGGCCCATGATCGGCGGCGCGAGATGGAATTCGAGCTTTTCGTAGCTCTGGAACTGTTTTCCCAGTTCAGCGGCGAAAGAGCCGTCCGTGTAAAGACGCGCCACCTCGTATTCGTCCTTGATCGCCATCAGCTTGAACAGGTTCCTGGCGGCAGCTTCCGACACCACGGTCGAACCAGGCACGGCCTTCGTTTCGGCGGCGCGCAAAACGGCCAGTTTCTCGGCATAACGCCTGCCATAGGCGGCATTCTGATAGGCGGTCAGGAAAGCGACCCGGCGGGCAATGATATCGTCCAGCGTCTCGGCGACATCGGTAGCCTGGCCGGTCTTGCCAGCGACGGTTGGACCCGGCTGGGCGACGAGGCCGTGCACGAAATCCGGCTGATGGGCGGCGCGGCGGCCCCAGCGGAAGGCGGCGATGTTCATCGCCACGGCTTCGCCATTGAGCTCGATCGCCTTCTCGACGGCCTCGGCCGACAGCGGCAGGCCGCCATGCTGGAAGGCAAAGCCGAGCATGAACATGTTGGCGCCGAGCGAATTGCCGAAAAGTGCTGTGGCGGTGCGGGTGGCGTCGAAGAAATGCGCCTTGTCGTCGCCCGCGGCTGCACGGATCGCCTTCTTCAGCCGCTCTATCGGCAACGAAAAATCCGCCGAACGGGCGAACTCGCCGGGCATGATCTCGGCGGTGTTGGCGACAAAGATGGTGTGGCCCTCACGCACCGCGGTCAGCACCTTCTTGGCGCCCGAGACGACGAGGTCGCAGCCAAGCACGAGATCGGCCCTGCCGGCCGAGACGCGGATGGCATGGATGTCGTCCGGGGTGCGGGCGATGCGGACATGGGTGAACACCGAACCGCCCTTCTGTGCGAGGCCGGCCATGTCGATCATGCCGCAGCCCTTGTCCTCGAGATGCGCCGCCATGCCGAGCACCGCACCGACGGTGACGACGCCGGTGCCGCCGACGCCGTCGATGATCGCTGCCCAGCCCTGCTCGCCAAGCGGGAATTCGGCCGGCACCGGCACGCCTTCCAGCGGATCGGCCTTGCCGGCCAGGCCCTCGGCCTTGCGGATCTTGGCGCCGTGCACGGTGACGAAGGACGGGCAGAAGCCGTTGACGCAGGAGAAATCCTTGTTGCAGCTCGACTGGTCGATCTTGCGCTTGCGGCCGAATTCGGTTTCGACCGGCTGGATCGAGACGCAGTTCGACTGCACGCCGCAATCGCCGCAGCCTTCGCAGACCAGCTCGTTGATGAAGACGCGCTTGTCGGGATCAGGGAATGTGCCGCGCTTGCGGCGGCGGCGCTTTTCGGCGGCGCAGGTCTGGTCATAGAGCAGCACGGAAACGCCCTGGACGTCGCGCAGCTGGCGCTGGACGAGATCCAGGTCGTCGCGGTGATGAATGCTGGCACCGGCCGGGAATTCAGCCTTCCCGGCATATTTGTCCGGCTCATCGGTGACGATGGCGATGCGGTCGACGCCCTCCGCGCGTACCTGCCGGGCGATCATGTCGACGGTCAGGCCGCCTTCGTGCGGCTGGCCGCCGGTCATGGCGACGGCGTCGTTGTAGAGAATCTTGTAGGTGATGTTGGCGTCGGTCGACAGCGCGAAGCGGATCGCCAGCGTGCCGGAATGGTTGTAGGTGCCGTCGCCGAGATTCTGGAAGATGTGGCCACGCTTCGAGAACGGCGCCTGGCCGACCCACTGCGCGCCCTCGCCGCCCATGGCCGTGAACCCGACGGTGTTGCGGTCCATCCACAGCGCCATGAAATGGCAACCAATGCCGGCCGCGGCGATCGAGCCGTCCGGCACCTTGGTGGACGAATTGTGCGGGCAACCGGAACAGAAGAACGGCGTGCGCGAGCCGATGTCGGTGGCGTCGGCCAGCATTGCCTGGAACTGGCGCAGCTTTGCCACCCGCGCCGAGATCTCTTCGGACGGACCGATGGTTTTGACGATCCTCTCGCCAAGCGCGATGGCGATCTCGTTGGGGTCGAGCGCACCCTTGGCCGGGAACAGCCAGTCGCCGCGCTCATCCTTCTTGCCGACAATGACCGGCTGCGTTGCGGTGCCGTAAAGGCTTTCGCGCAGCTGCACCTCGATCAGCGAGCGCTTTTCCTCGACGACGACGATGGTGTCGAGGCCGCGGGCAAAATCAGCGATGTGATGCAGATCGAGCGGCCAGGGGCAGCCGACCTTGAACAGCCGCACACCGATGCGGTTGGCGGCCGCCTCGTCGATGCCGATGTCCTCCAACGCCTGGCGGACATCGAGATAGCTCTTGCCCAGCGTGATGATGCCGATTTTCGGGTTGCGGCCGCCCGAATAGACGATGCGGTTCAGCCCGTTGGCATGGATGAACGCCGAGGCCGCGGCGCGCTTGTGCTCATGCAGCCGCTCCTCCTGGCCGAGCATGTCGATCTCGTGGCGGATGTTGAGACCGCCGGGCGGCATATCGAACTCAGGCACGACGATGTTCAGCCGCTCGAGCGAGGCATCGACCGAGGCCGTCGATTCGATGTTGTCCTTGACGCATTTGATCGCCGCCCAGGTGCCGGCAAAGCGCGACATGGCAAAGCCGTAGAGCCCGTAGTCGATAATCTCCTGGACGCCTGCCGGGTTGAGGATCGGCACCATCGTGTCGACGAACAGGAATTCGGTGGCATGCGCATTGGTCGAGGATTCGGCCATATGGTCATCGCCCATCAGGGCGAGCACACCGCCATGTCTGGACGAGCCGGCGAGATTGGCATGGCGGAACACATCGCCGGAGCGATCGACACCCGGCCCCTTGCCGTACCAGACCGAAAAGACACCGTCATGGGTGCCCTCGCCCAGCAATTCGGTCTGCTGCGATCCCCAGCAAGCGGTGGCGGCAAGCTCCTCGTTGAGCCCGGGCTGGAAGACGATGTCGGCCTGAGCGAGCTGCTTCTTCGCCTTCCACAGCTGCATGTCGAGGCCGCCGAGCGGCGAACCGCGATAGCCGGAGACGAAGCCGGCCGTGTTCAGGCCGGCGCGGCGATCACGCTCGCGCTGCATCAGTAGCATGCGGATGACCGCCTGCGCGCCGGACAGGAAGATGCGCTCCTTTCCAAGGTCGAACTTGTCGTCGAGCGCGACGTCATGCAGCGTCATCAGGAATTTCCTCTGCGGAGGCCGCGCGGGGGCAGGCAGCCAACGTCGGGGTCGGATGACGCATCCTTTCTCCCCTTGCAAGGCAGGTCAAACAAAATCGCAGGTACCAGGCAACGCGCAACGAACAGTCCGTGGCCATCTCGAATCCCGCACGAAACCGACCAGCGGATGTTTCCCGGCGCACGAAAATTTCAGCTGCAGCCAGGGCCGGCAGCGATGCGTCAGCTGCCCTTCGAGCAATCCGGCTTCGGTTCGCCCGGCAGCTTGCCGTCGGGATGGCCGACGAGATCGGGATTGGCGGTATAGAGCTGGTCGATGACCAGTGGCCGGTCGGGCAGGACCGACTGGTCTTCCGTCGACATCAGCGTGGTGTCGATCTTCTGCAGAACCGCACCGTCGGCATCCTTGATGCTGATGGCAATCGCATAGGGCTTGTTCTTGACGACGCAGGTCAGCGCCGGGCTCTCCAGCGTCACCTTGTCGAGCTTTGGCCACACCTTTTGCTCGACCACCAGAGGCGCGCCACCGGCGGGATCCTGGAAGCTGGCGATCGCGACCTGGCCCTCTCCCATCGGCTGCAGCGGCCGCAGCGTCACCACATAGGTCGCCCTGGCGAGGCGGTAGTTGAAGACGAATATCTTGCCGGAAATCTCGAACAGCTTGCCTTCGGCGTTGCCGGTATCGCGGCAGGCGCCGAGCGCCACGGCGGCAATGAGTGCCGCGCCGACAACGATCGAACGGGAAAGACCCTTAGGCATTCTTGACCTCATTGGCCGCCATGCGGCGGCGACGATAGTGACGACTTGCCTTCTGGCGGTTACCGCACACCGCCATGTCGCACCAAAGGCGGCTGGAATTGCGGCTTCTGTCGACAAACAGCCAGGTGCAGTTTGGACAGATCCTGAGCCTTGCGACGGTGTCGTCGCGCAGCAACGACAGCGCGGAAACCGCCAACGCCGCCTCGAAGGCGATCGGCGTCAGGGGATCACCGAACGGCCTTCCCGGCGCACCGATCTCGGTCCGGCTGCCGGCCAGACCCTCGGCGCAGGCTCTCAGGAACCCCGGCAGATCGGTGGTGACAACCGCGCCCGTCGACACGGCACCGCGAAACAGCCGGTCCGTCGCCTCGCGGATCGACAGCACGACGGGTGCGATCGTCTCCGGTGACGGTGCAGCCAGCGGCCTGTCGCCAAGCTCGGCGGCCCGAAAGCGGCTCGCCGCATCGGCGAAGCGGGCAATCTCGGACGGATCATCGAAACGGTCGAAGGTCCGCTCCGGATCGCCGCGCAGCACGACGGTGTTCGCCGTGTCGAGCGCAAGCAGGCCGCCGGTGAAGCGGTGCGGGGTCCAGGATACCGTCATGCCCAGAAATCTAACCGATAAATCGCATTTGACAAGTTAGATTCAGCAATGCAGGTTCTCTGCCGGGCGCGGACTCCGCAGCCTTTGTCTTGAGCGTGTCGTTGTACCAAAACCGCTTTGCACTTTTGGGCGACATGCTCCGAGGGTTTCGCATGCTCTACTTCTTCCAGCAGGTGCTGAACGGGCTGCATTCGGGCGCGCTCTACGCGTTGCTCGCCTTCGGCTATGTGCTGACCAACGGCATCCTGCACCGCACCAACCTCGCCTATGGCGCGCTGTTCGCCTTTTGCGGCCAGACGATGATCCTGACCGCTGCCTTCGGCTATCAGGTGCTATGGCTCACGCTGCTCGCGGCGGTGGCGCTCGGCGTCGTCGCGGCTTTCCTCTATGCCGCGCTGATCAGCCACGTGCTGTCGCGCAGCGTCTTCGAACCGTTGGCCGACCGTACACCCAACGCGATCGTGGTGACGACGCTCGGCATATTGCTGTTGTTGTCGGAGGCGAGCCGCATCGCCGCCGATACGCATGATCTGTGGCTGCCGCCGATGCTGGCGCAGCCCATCGTTTTCGCGCAGGGCGCGACCTTTAAGGCAACGCTCACGCTCATCCAGCTCATCGATTGCGCGGTGGCGCTGGCGGCAATCGCGCTGGCCAGTTGGGCGTTTGCCCGCTCAAGCTTCGGCCGGCGCTGGCGCGCCGTCTCCGACGATCCCAAGGCGGCGGCGATGTGCGGCGTCGACGTGCGCGCGGTGTTCCGGCATGCGGTGCTATTCGGCGGTTTCTGCGCCGCGCTGGCCGGTGTCATGGCCGGCCTCTATTACGGCAATGTCAGCTTCGGTTCGGGCCTCGTGTACGGATTGAAGATCCTGTTCGTGACGGCGGTCGGCGGCTATCTGTCGCCGCAAAGGGCGGCGCTGGGCGCGGCCGCCTTCGGCATGGCCGAATCGCTGTGGGCCGGCTATTTCCCGGTCGAATGGCGCGATGCGTGGATGTATCTGTTCCTGGTCGCCACGCTGGTACTGATCGGCGCCGGCCGCGACACCGGCAAGATCGCCTGAGCCATCAGACTTTGGTTGCATGACGTCGCGGCAACCGTCCCACAGCCGGCGCTCGCATCCATTTGATGGTGTTTTGTTGCTTCCATCCTTGTTGACCCGTCAGTCCACGCGCGGCATACCGTTGGACCACGCGGCGTGACGGACAAGAAGGGGGAAGCCGGCACGCCTCCGGTACAAGGGAGGAATGCATGGCAGGGCTGCTCGCTCTATCCAGGACCATTGATCGCGCCAACGAATTCATCGGCAAATGGGTATCGTGGCTGATCCTGCTGGCGATCCTGGTGAGCGCCGCCAACGCCATCATCCGCAAGGTCTTCGACATATCCTCGAACGCCTGGCTCGAGCTGCAGTGGTATCTGTTCGGCGCCGCCTTCATGCTGGCCGCCGCCTATACGCTGAAGCAGAACGAACATATCCGCATCGACATCGTCTACGGCCTGTTCCCACGCCGCGTGCAGCACTGGATCGACCTCTTCGGCCATGTCTTCTTCCTGATGCCGTTCGTGACGCTGATGGTGGTCTATTTCGTTCCCTATGTATCGCTGTCGTTTCGCAGCGGCGAGATGTCCAACAATTCCGGCGGGCTGATCATCTGGCCGGCCAAGGCAATCCTGCTCGTCGGCTTTTTCCTGCTCGCGCTGCAGGGCATCTCCGAGATCATCAAGAAGATCGCCATCATGCGCGGCGACATGGACGACCCCAATCCCTTCATATCGGCACATGAGCAGGCCGAGCTCGAAGCCAAGGCGCTGGCCGACGAGGTGCGCTCGTGATGGAGTTCATCGCCCAGAACATGGCGCCCATCATGTTCGCCTCGCTGATCATCTTCCTGCTGATCGGCTATCCCGTCGCCTTTTCGCTGGCAGCCAACGGCTTGATGTTCTTTTTCATCGGCGTGCTCCTGTCGCCCTATTCCGGTGGGTCGATCAACCTCGCCTGGCCGCTCCTGCACGCATTGCCGGATAATTTCTACGGCAGCCGGGTGATGTCGAACGACACGCTGCTGGCCATTCCGTTCTTCACCTTCATGGGCATCGTGCTCGAACGATCGGGCATGGCCGAAGACCTGCTCGACACGATCGGCCAGCTGTTCGGTCCGATCCGCGGCGGCCTCGCCTACGCGGTGATCTTCGTCGGGGCGCTGTTGGCGGCAACCACCGGCGTGGTGGCGGCTTCCGTCATCGCCATGGGCCTGATCTCGCTGCCGATCATGCTGCGCTATGGTTATGACCGCCGGCTGGCATCCGGGGTCATTGCCGCGTCGGGCACGCTTGCCCAGATCATCCCGCCCTCGCTGGTGCTGATCGTGCTCGCCGACCAGCTCGGCCGCTCGGTCGGCGACATGTATGCCGGCGCGCTGATCCCCGGTCTCGTCCTGACCGGCCTCTACGCGCTCTACATCCTGATCGTTTCGATCTTCCGGCCAAAAATGGTGCCGGCGCTGCCGCTGGAGGCGCGCACGCTCGGCCATGGCGTGATGTCCCTACTGGTGGCATTGGCGGTCACGGTCGCGATTTCCTACGCGGCTTATCGCTATCTCGCGCCGGCACATGGCGACAATGCCGACATTCTCGGCGCCACTGCCGGGGTGCTCTTCATCTACATCGTGGCGATCGCCGACAAGGGCCTGAACTTCAACATGATGTCCAGGCTGGCCCAGCAGGTGATCATCGTGCTGATCCCGCCGCTGGCGCTGATCTTCCTGGTGCTGGGCACCATCTTCCTTGGCATCGCCACCCCGACGGAGGGCGGCGCCATGGGCTCTGTCGGCGCCCTGATCATGGCGGCGGCAAAGGGCCGGCTGTCGCTGGACGTGGTCAAACAGGCACTGACCTCGACGACGCGGCTGTCGTCCTTCGTGCTGTTCATCCTGATCGGCGCGCGGGTGTTCTCGCTGACCTTCTACGGCGTCAACGGCCACATCTGGGTCGAACACCTCTTGACCTCGCTGCCGGGCGGCGAAGTCGGCTTCCTCATCGGCGTTAACATTCTCGTCTTCTTCCTCGCCTTCTTCCTCGACTTCTTCGAGCTCGCCTTCATCATCGTACCGCTGCTGGCGCCGGCCGCCGACAAGCTCGGCATCGACCTGATCTGGTTCGGCGTGCTTCTGGGCGTCAACATGCAGACCAGCTTCATGCACCCGCCCTTCGGCTTCGCGCTCTTCTACCTGCGCTCGGTGGCCGCCCGCGTGCCCTATCTTGACCGCCTCACCGGCAAACAGATCGCGCCGGTCACCACCGGACAGATCTATTGGGGCGCGGTGCCCTTCGTCTGTATCCAGGTGATCATGATCGGGCTGACCATCACCTTCCCGCAAATGGTGATGCACTACAAGGGAACGACCGTCGATCCGGGCACCATCGACTACAAGGTGCCGGAGGTGCCCGGCCTGTCGCCGCTCGGTACGCCGCCGGCGGATGGTGCAGCACCTGCTGGTGGCGGCACGGCGCCGGCAGCCCCTGACCTTTCGCAACCGCCGAGTTTCGGCGACGCGCCGCCGGCCAAGCCGGCAGCGCCACAGCCGGACCTGTCGCAGCCACCAAGCTTCAACTGAGACCGCCATGGCGACGATGATGAAAGCGGTGAGGCTTGAGGCGGTGGGCAGCATCGCGCTGCGCGACGTCGCCAGGCCTGACATCGGACCGGACGAGCTTCTGGTGCGGATCGAAGCCTGCGGTGTCTGTGGCACGGACCGGCATCTGTTTCACGGCGAATTCCCGTGCACGCCGCCGGTGACGCCCGGCCATGAGTTTTCCGGCATCGTCGAAGCGATCGGCAAATCCGTCTCGGGCTTTGCCGTCGGCGATCGCGTCACCGGCGACCCCAACATTGCCTGCGGGCGTTGCGCGCATTGTCACGCCGGGCGGGTCAACCTCTGCAGCAATCTGCGCGCCATCGGCATCCATCGTGATGGCGGTTTTGCCGACTATCTTGCCTTGCCGCAGAAGCAGGCTTTTGTCCTTCCCGCCGATCTGAAGCCGACACATGGTGCCTTCTGCGAGCCGCTCGGCTGTTGCCTGCATGGCGTGGACCTTGCCGGGCTCAAACCGGGCAGCTCGGTGGTCGTGCTTGGCGGCGGCGTGATCGGCCTGCTCACCGTGCAACTGGCAAGACTGGCCGGGGCCACGACCATCATCCTGTCGACCAGGCAAGCCTCGCGGCGCGCCCTTGCTAGGGATTTCGGCGCGACAGTGACGGTCGATCCGACCGCCGCCGATGTCGTCAAGGCCATCGCCGGACCGGCCGGTCTGGTGCCAGGTGGTGTCGACGTCGTCTTCGAATGCGCGGGCGTGCGAGAGACCGTCGAGCAGTCGATGCGGCTGGCCCGCGCCGGTGGCACGGTCGTCATCGTCGGCGTGACGCCGCAAGGCATGAAAGCGGAATTCGAGCCCTTCGACCTGCTGTTCCGGGAACTGAAAGTGCTCGGTTCCTTCCTCAATCCCTACACCCATCGCCGCGCCGCCGAACTCATTGCATCGGGTGCAATCGAGATCGACAGGTTGATCTCCAGGCAGGTGCCGCTTGAAGACGCGGCGGCAGTAGTCGCCAATCCACCGGCGCCCGGCGAGGTCAAGGTGCTGGTGGTGCCGCGCCGAGACTGAGCTGCCCGGGCCGTCATCCGGCCTTGCGCGCATGCTTGCCGGCAACCCATTGATCGGCTATTGGGGGGCGCCGAAAAAGACATGACCGGTCCGGTAGTCCGGTCTCTTCCGTTTCTGTTTTCGAGCATGATCTCTGGACAAACGGAAACCGTTTGTCCGTGAAAAACCGGACGCCACTTTTCGGGATCATGCTTGGCGGAAGCCTGTTCACCGCATGATTTGCGGGAGAACCCGCGGCCGGCAAGCGAGGCGAAAGCCCGTGGGCCGGTTGGGTCATGTCCGGCTTTCCTGATGCCACGCCCGCCGGTTCACGGTCTGCAGCCAAGCCTGTCCGCATTTCAACCCGCGACAGGACAACGACCATGAAACTGAACCACGCCAATCTCGTTACGCCAGAAGTCACGGCTCTTGCCGGCTTCTTCACCAGCCATTTCGGCTTCGAGCTTCTCGCTGTGCGCGGCAAGGATGCTTTTGCCGTGCTGCGCGGGACCGATGGCTTCATCCTCAACCTGATGATTCCGGGCAAGGGAGAGACCGCCAGCTATCCCGGCGGCTTTCACATCGGCTTCCTCGTCGGCAAACCGAACATCGTGCATGCAAAACAGGCCGAGCTTGCCGATGCGGGCTTCGCGCCTGGCGAGGTGCAAGAGCTGACGCGCGGCGGCGTCAGCTCGACGACCTTCTATTGCCACGCGCCGGGCGGAATACTGGTCGAGGTCAGTTCCTCGCCGGCCTGAAAAGAAAGACCCCAGGCGAGCAGGCCCGGGGTCTTTGGATGAAGGCGATGGGCTGCTCTATCTCTTTGTTTGACGCAATTCCGGACGGAAAACCGCTGCGCACTTTTCCTGGAATTGCTCTAGAGCTTGCCGTTGCGCTGCTGCACCATCATGAAGGTGTCGTAATTGTATTCGGCCACCTGCGCCCAGAGATAATGCTCCTTGCGGAAGCCCTTGATCGATTCCCAGATCTTCTTGAACGGGGCGTTGGAGGCTTCCATTTCGGCGTAGACCTCGTTGGCCTTTTCGAAGCAGGCGGCCATGATCTCCTGGCTGAACGGCCGCAGTTTCGCGCCACCAGCCACCAGCCGCTTCACCGCCGCAGGGTTCAAATAATCGTATTTCTGCAGCATGTTGGCGTCGGCAGCCTGCGCGGCAGTGCGCAGCAGCGACTTGTACGTCGGCGAAAGCTCGTCGTATTTCGCCTTGTTGAACATCAGGTGGACGGTCGGGCCGCCTTCCCACCAGCCGGGATAATAGTAATAGGGCGCGACCTTGTAGAAGCCGAGCTTCTCGTCGTCATAGGGGCCGACCCATTCGGCGGCGTCGATGGTGCCTTTTTCCAGCGCCGGATAGATATCGCCGCCAGCGATCTGCTGCGGCACGACGCCGAGCTTCTGCACCACCTTGCCGGCAAAGCCGCCGATACGCATCTTGAGGCCGGAAAGGTCAGCCACCGTGTTGATCTCCTTGCGGAACCAGCCGCCCATCTGCACACCGGTGTTGCCGCCCGGCAGGCCGAAAAGGCCCTGCGTGGCGAGAAACTCGTTGAACAGGTCGATGCCGCCGCCATGGTAGTGCCAGGCATTCATGCCGCGCGCGTTGAGCGAGAAGGGAACGGCCGCACCGAGCGCCCATGTCGGGTCCTTGCCCCAGTAATAATATGCCACCGTGTGGCAGGCCTCGACCGTGCCGGCCGTGGTGGCGTCGGCCGCCTGCAGGCCCGGCACCAGCTCGCCGGCGGCGAAGACCTGTATCTGGAAATTGCCATCGGTGGCTTCCGACAGCATCTTGGAAAATACCTCGGCGCCGCCGTAGATGGTGTCGAGCGACTTCGGGAAGGACGACGCCAGCCGCCACGTCACCTTGGGATTGGACTGGGCTATTGCGGGCGCCGCCAGCGTGGCCGCCGCCGCTGCGGCACCGACGCCGGTGACACCGGCCTTGCGAATGAATGAACGACGATCCATGAAGTTCCTCCCTTTTGGATCAACAGACCGACGTACGGGAAATCCTCGGTTTCCGTGTCGGTTCGTTCGAGACAATACACAGGCAAGAAGTCGAGTCCAGCACGCCGGCCCGATTTGACAGCGAAGCCCAGCTGCCCTGCAACTATAGTCTAACAGGCCGTTTCGTGGCCCATGCGACACGCTGAAACTTGGCATGGAAAAATAACCAGGGATCGCCTATTTTAGAGGCAGGACATCCCTTGCCCAGATGGAACACAGAGCCAAAATGCATCAGCCGCTCGTCGCCATATCGACCGACGTCCGTCAGTTCGACAACTACACTTGGCATGCCGCCCCGCAGCAATATCTGGAAGCGGCGATCACCGGCGCCGGCGTGTTCCCGCTGCTGGTGCCATCGTTTGGCGACCGGCTCGACTTCGACGAACTTCTGTCGTCAGTCGACGGCGTCATGGTCACCGGCTCGAAATCCAATGTGCATCCATCGCTCTATGGCGGCGATGCCAGCGAAGCCAATGGCCCCTATGACCCGGCGCGCGACGCCACGACGCTGCCGCTGATTCGCCGGGCGATCGAACGCGGCGTGCCGCTGCTCGCCATCTGCCGCGGCATCCAGGAATTGAACGTGGCGCTCGGCGGCACGCTGGGCACCGAGATCCAGGAGCGCGAGGGTTCGCTCGACCACCGCGCGCCGGTGAGCGACAAACAGGACGAACGCTTCGCCATCCACCAGACCATTTCGATCAAGCCAGGCAGCTGTCTGGCCGGCGTGTTCGGTGCCGGCGACATCAAGGTCAATTCGTTGCACCGCCAGGCGATCGACCGGCTCGGCTCGAAGCTGCAGATCGAGGCCGTCGCCAGCGACGGCACGGTCGAGGCGGTTTCGGTGCGCGACTCCCGCGCCTTTGCCGTCGGCGTGCAGTGGCATCCGGAATATTGGGTCAAGTCGGACAGCAACTCGGTGAAAATATTCCGGGCCTTCGGCGATGCGGTTCGGCTGCACGCCGCAGCGAAGGCTGGCGCGCGGGCCGCAGCGGAATAATCAGTCGCCGGATTTCTTATCACCGGTGGCCGCCAGCGACAGCAGCGGCAGCGCCGGGGCATAGGATTCGTAGCCGTCGCCGTCGGCAGCCGCGAAGGTAACTATCGGATCGACGCCGTTGGCGCTGAAGGCGACCGTGCCGTCGTTTTGCTCGCGCCAGAACTTCGCCTGCTCTATGCCCGGCAAGAGCCGGCGGCATTTCGGAGCAACGGTGAGCAGCGACAACCCGTCCGAAATTTCGGCCCCGCGGCTGACCGCACAGGCCGCCTCATCGCCATTGGCGACCAGCCTGTAGCTGTTGGACGGGGCGGCCTCGTTGGCCACGCTTTCCCCGCTGCCTAGATGAAACAGCTGAACGCCGCCAAACAGCGCTGTGACAGCGATCAATGCGGAAAGTGCTTTCATCTTCTTCATCCACGCACACGGACAGGATGGAGAATGATTCCAAAGGGTTAAGCTGACGTTAATAAGTATGGCGGCGCCACTCCTGATATCAACGGATGTCGAGGACGAAACCGTCGGACTATTGCGGGACTGCCAACGAATAGCGATCTGAAAGGAGCTTGAAGAGCCACTCCCGCTCGACATCGGTGGCGGCTGAGGCAAGTTGGACCCTCTGGGCACCCGCGTCGACTGTCAGGCGGTTGCACGTATCGCCCTCGCGTAGTTTCAGCGATTTGAGCTGCGTCCGGTCGATTTTGAGTTCGGTTCGTTTCGGCAATAGAGAGGGCCATACAGGGAAGGACCTGGAGCTAGGCATCTTGAAGGGCGGTACTCCCGGATCATAGACGAGCCCAGCGACCTCCAGCTTCATCATTTCAGGCACGGATCTCTGGAAAACGCGGCGAACCGTCAGCACCGCAAAGAGGCCCCCGATCGTCCAGGCACAAAGCCAGAATACGAGAAATGCCGTTCCGCCTCCAACCGGCATCGTCATGATCTGGTGGGCGGCGAAAATCTCTCCGAAAGCCCAGCCGCCAAGCCAGAAAAGCATGAATACGCCTGCCATATAGGTGGCGGCGGGCGGTTTTGGGTAGGGGATCGAAACGACCTGCTCCCGGCCACTGGTTGCGACCGAGATGGTGGAGTTTTCGGGCAGCTTCACAGCCATCGGATTGCCCTTTGGCTAGCCTCGAGCCTTCACACTCACCGTCTCCGGTACCGGCGTCAGCGGCCGGCGCTCCGTGAACCAGGACACCAGATTGTCGACGCACAGATCCGCCATGGCGCGGCGTGTATGGTCCGAGGCCGAACCGACATGCGGCAACAGCGAGGTGTTCGGCGCGTCGAGCAGCGCCTTGGGCACGTTCGGTTCGTCGGCAAAGACATCTAGGCCGGCAGCGGCGATGGTGCCGTTGGCGAGCGCTGCCGCAAGCGCTGCCTCATCGACCGTGCTGCCGCGGCCGATGTTGACGAAGATACCGTTGGCGCCGAGCGCCGACAGGATTTCGGCGTTGACCGCCTTCTCCGTCGAGGCGCCGCCCGGCGCCACCGAAATCAGCGTATCGACGGCTTCGGCAAGCCCTTTCAGCGTCGGGTGGTACGGATAGGAAAGGCCTTCGACATGGCGCCGGTTGTGGTAGGCGACCGGCAGGCCAAAGGCTTCCAGACGCCGGGCGATGGCCTGCCCGATGCGACCCATGCCAAAGATACCGACGTTGCGCCCGCGCAAGGTCAGCCGGCTCAGCGGATAGTTGCCCTTGCGCACCCAGCTGCCGTCACGCAGCCAGGTTTCGGCGCGCGGCAGGTCGCGGACAGTGTTGATCAGCAGCCCGATGGCGGTGTCGGCGACCTCCTCGGTCAACACGTCAGGCGTGTTGGTGACCATGATGTTGTTCGCGGCCGCATGGCCTACATCGACCGAATCATAGCCGACGCCGAACGAGGCGATGAGTTCGAGATTGGGCAGTGCATCCATCATCGCCGCGTTGATGCCGGCGAACGAAGCGATGCCACGCACATTGCTGCGCATCTCGTCGGTGACCAGAGACGGATCGGCGCGTTCGACTGTGACGCGCCTGAATGTGTGATTGATGCGGTCGACCGCGTGGTCGTTGAAATCGCCCGGCACCAGAATGGTGACGGTCTGCAGTTGTTCGGCCTTGGTCATGCACGCTCCACCGGCTTGCCGGTCGACTGACGCACATGCAGTTCCGGCTTGATCAATTCCTGCGAGGGTCGCACCGTCTGCCCGTTGAGCTTGTCGAGCAGCGCGCTGGCGGCGCGGCGGCCAACCTCGCGCTGGCCGTTCCAGACGGTGGTCAGCGCCGGCGTCGCAATCGCCGCCTCTTCAAGATCGTCATAGCCGGTAACGGAGATATCGACGCCCGGCACCAGGCCGGCGCGGGCAATGCCGTTCATCAGGCCGATGGCGACAAGGTCGTTCCAGCAGCAGGCAGCGGTCGGTCTGTCCTTCAGCGCCAGGAACTGTCCGGCGGCCTCGAAACCGGCTTGCTTGGTGCGCGGGCCGGCAATGCGCCAGGACGGCCTGACTTCCAGTCCGGCCGCGTCCATCGCGTTGACATAACCCTGATAGCGGTCGCGGCCGGTCGAGGTCTGGTCGGTGCCGCCGATCATGGCGATGCGCTTGTGGCCGAGCGAGATCAGATGGTTGGTGGCAAGCCCGGTGCCATAGGCATCGTCGCCGCGAAAGACCGGCACGTCGGCGCCCTCGACGGTGCGCGCGATCAACACCGCCGGCAGGCCGTTCTCCTCGGCCATCACGATGTCGGAAGCTGGTGTGCCGATGGCCGGCGACATGATGACGCCGTCGGCGCCAAGCTGCAAAAGCGTGTCGATGAAAGTGCGCTGCTTTTCGAGCTGATCATAGTGGTTGGACAGGATGAAGGTCTGCCGGCTGCGGTCGAGCTCGCTTTCGATCGAGCGCAGTATCTCGGCGAAGAACGGGTTCATGATGTCATGGACGACGACGCCGACAATGCCCGAACGCGAGGTGCGCAGGCTGGCGGCGCGTCGGTTGTAGATATAGCCGATGGCGCGGGCATGTTCCTTGATGCGGTCGCGGGTGGCCCCGGCAACCAGAGGGCTGTCGCGCAGCGCCAGCGAGACCGTGGCCGTGGACACGCCGAGCGCATCCGCGATCGTCGAAAGCTTGATTTTCTGTGCCAGCGCCTTGCGCTCCCCGGACCTGAATTTCCAGACCTAAACTGTTTAAAGGCGGCGTTATGCCACCGATCGGGGGCAAATCAAAGTTTTTTTGCCAGCGCTTCGGCCTCGACATCGGAGGCCGCGCGGCTCTGCAGCCGAAGCCGGTGCTCACGATGGACGATGTAGAGGCCGCTGGCGACGATGATGGCGGCGCCGACCAGCGTCCAGCGGTCGGGAAACTGCTTGAAGACGATCCAGCCGGATATGATCATCCATACCATCTGCGAATAGGGATAGGGCGCCAATGCCGTGGTTGTCGCCAGCCTGTAGGCCTGGACCAGCAGCCAGTGGCCGACGCCGCCGAACACGCCGAGCATGAGCAGCACGAACCAGTGCCAGCCGTCATGCGGCAGCGAAAACGAAAATGGCAGCAAGGGCAACAGCAGCAGCGCCGGCGCCAGCGCCGAGAACAGGATGAGGCTTTCCGATGTCTCGGTCGCCGACATGCGGCGCGTCATGATGACGTAGAAGCAGTTCGACAGCATCGAGCCGAGAGCGAAAAGATGCCCGATGCCGAAAACGCCGACGCCCGGCCGGGTGATGATGAGGACACCGGCGAAGGCCGCCAGGATCGCCAGCCAGCGCCGCCAGCCTGCCCACTCGCCAAGCAGCGGACCGGCCAGCGCCGTGATTACCATCGGCCCGAAGAAATAGATCGAGGTGGTCTCGGCCAGTTGCAGGGAGCGCAGCGCCAGGACGTTGAATATGGTCGAGCCGAACAGGAACAGGCCGCGCAGGACATGTGCGGGCAGGTTGACCGGGCGGAACCGCACCGGTTGGCGCCAGCCGCGCAGCAGCGTGCCGACCAGCACCACATGCACGGCAAAGCGCACCCAGGCAACGATCAGCACGGAAACGCCGGCAAGGACGAGGTATTTGCTTGAGGTGTCGAGGAAGGTGAAGAAGACGTAGGTGGAAAGCATGCACAGGATCGCCACCGGGGGCGTTGCGCTTTCTGGATGTCTTTGGGGAGCACTCACTTGCAGGCCGGGTGGGAAGCTGGGCTGAAGCCCACCTTTGCGGGAATTGCCGGCTCCCGGCAAGCCAATTGTCGCCTGCCGCCACACCAAAGCCGGCTGGCATAACAAGAGCCCAGGCGGGTTTGGTCCATGCTTCGGAAAACTAGGCGTGCATGCGGGCGCCCTTGGTGATCTTGTCGACTAGCTTCTTCTCGGCGCGTATCGCAATACCGACCACCTTGGCGTCTTCAGGCGCGAATTCGGCGAAGACGGCACGGTTGGCCGCATCAAAGCCGGTCGCGAACATCTCCTCGACATAGAGCGAGGTGGTCGCGCCGCGCTCCAGCGTGCGCCGGTGGATGGTGCCCAACGTTGCCTGGTCGGCGGACAGCACGATGACGGGCTGGATCGACAGCGGGTTGTAGAGATTGCCGGCGCGGTCGCGATAGGGCCCGCCGATGATGTCCGGAAACTGGGCCACGATGCCGCTGGTCAGAAAGGCCGTGACGTTGAGTTTCTGCCAGACCGGCAGATCTTCCCTGAGCACGATTGCAAATTTCGTATCGAACATGAGACATTGGCCATTCGAGCTTGTGCCCCAATGCGAGGCTGAAGGAGACGATGTCGCACGATCTAGACAGCCAGGCCTTCAGGGGTCTTGGACGTTTGTGCGTTGATGCTGCGGAGAACTGCATCATCTCCGCCCCCGACCCCACCGGCATGGAGCGGATCGAGGCGCGCTTCCATGGCAGCGCGTTCGACCTGCATCGCCACGATACCTATTCGATCGGGGTGACGCTGCACGGGGTGCAGACGTTTCGCTATCTCGGTGCTACGCGCCACAGCCTGCCCGGCCAGATCATCGTGCTGCATCCCGACGAGCTGCACGACGGCGGCGCCGGGACCGAGGACGGCCTGCGCTACCGAATGCTCTACCTGGAGCCGTCGCTGATGCTCGGCTGCCTTGGCGGCGCGTCGCTGCCTTTTGTCAGGGATGGCGTGGTGACGGACACCGCCTTCTGCGCGACGCTGCTTTCGGCGCTGGGACCGCTCGAGCAGGAACTCGACGAGTTGTTCGTCGACGACTTCCTGACGCAACTGATGCAAAGCCTGACACGGCATGCCGGCCAACCGGCGAAGCCGATTACCAGGACAGCGTGGCGGGCGGCGACACTGGCGCGCGACTATCTCACGGAAAACCTGACCCGGCCGGTGCGTTCCGGCGAACTGGAAGCGATAACCGGGCTCGACCGCTACGCCTTGTCACGGCATTTCCGCGCCGCTTTCTCAACCAGCCCGCATCGCTTCCTGGTGATGCGCCGGCTTCAGCGCGCGCGGCGGATGATCGCTGCCGGCGAGCCACTGGCGCAGATCGCTATCGAAGCCGGCTTCAGCGACCAGAGCCATTTTATCCGGCAATTCAAGAAGGCGTTCGGCATGACGCCGGGGCGCTGGTCGTCGCTGGTCCATGGATCCACCGCAAAGGCAGCCTGATCGCCTGCCGCGACGATCGGCTGATCAGTCGTCCGACTCGGCGTCGTCGTCGATGAGCACCAGTTCCTCGTTCGAGAGGTTGGCCTCGATGCGGGCAAGCAGCTTGAACAGCGCCTTCTGGTCCTTCTTGTCGAGGCCCTTCAGCGCCTGCTTCTCGGTCTTCTTCACCGATTTCTCGATGGCGTGGATGATGTCGCGACCGGTGTCGGTGAGGAAAATATGCGCCTGGCGAGCATCCGCCGACGAGGCGCGCTTCTCCAGGAAACCCTGGGCCTGCAACCGGTTGATGGTCTTGGTGATGGTGGGTGGGCGCACGCCGAGGCGGCCGGCGAGATTGCCCGGCGTCTGGCCATCCTCGCGGTCGAGCGCCAACATGATCTGGTCCTGGCCGGCATAGAAGCCATGCGCCAGAAGCCGAGCCGCCAGCGCGGTTCTTGCCAGTCTTGCCGCCGAATGCAGCCGGCTCATTGTCGCAGTCTTGTCCGCCTTGGCCATGGTCATCCCTCTTCGGCCGTACCGGTGCGGGCAGCATAGAGACAGCCGGCCGGTTGGCAATCGACGATCAAAAAGTTTCCGGAGCTTCAAACAGCTTTGCCGGCAAGCATTGTGGTGTCCGCCGTGGCTAATGCCAGATGTTTATTTCAGTTAGATGACAAACGAGTTTTCGCGGCCGGAGTTTTCGTCGGGAGCAGGGTGGGGAAGGGAACGTCGCTCAGCCGGGCTTCACCGCGACGATCATCAGCGCCTGATAGGCATCCTCGACCTCGCGCAGTGCGGCCTGCGACTGCGGGCCGGCCTGCCTGGCAATGCCGTCTGCAGCGTTCGAGGTGTCGCGCTTGCCGGGCCGGTCATTGTAGGGCGCGACAGAGGTGAAGATCTGCTCGCTGAGACTGTCGGGGAAAAACAACTGGCCGGTCATCACCGACCTGTCGTCGGGGAAAACCTTGAAATGGATATGGGTGGTGCGACCGCGATACCAGCCGGGATAGATGGTCGCGAAGGAAACGATGCCGCGCGCGTCGGTCTTCTGCCAGCCACGCAGGAAGGTCTGGCCCGACGTGTCGACGTCGCGGCCGTCACCTTGTCCCGGATAGCCGGAATAGGCACCTTGCGCGTCGCAATGCCAGATGTCGACACGAGCGCCGGCAAGCGGGCGGCAGCCCGCGTCGACAACCTGCAGCCGGACGTCAAGGGCAATACCCTTCTTACCTTCGGTGACATCGGCACGTTCGAGTTTTGGGTCGAAATAGAACGGCCCTTCTGTCACCTCAGGTGTGATGGCGCAGACACCGGCGCCGGTTTCGAACAGGGCCAGTCCGGCATAGAGCGAGGCCTGGGTAGCCGAAGATTGGGCGGCCATTGCCGAGGCCGGCAGGAACACTCCACCTCCGGGGGTGACCGCGATCAAACCGAGCGCCTGGCGCCGGCTCAATGAGAAGGAGGATGGCTCTCCGGACATATCTTGCCTCTCGAATTGGCCTCCCGCGTCCTGATCTAGGCAATCACAGCGGCTCTCGCCAGTCAAAATTCGGTAATGGCGGCAGCTGGTTTGGCCCATCGGTTTGCCTCGTGCAAAAGCGCGGCACACACCCTATATGGAACCGACAATCCATTCTTCGAGGCCGGATTTTTCGAGGCCCAGACAGTTCGAGGCAAGCCATGAGCGACGCACAGACGCAGATCCCCGTAACCGTTCTCACCGGCTATCTCGGCGCGGGCAAGACGACACTGCTCAACCGCATCCTGTCGGAAAACCACGGCAAGCGCTACGCCGTCATTGTCAACGAGTTCGGCGAAATCGGCATCGACAACGACCTGATCGTGGAATCCGACGAGGAAATCTACGAGATGAACAATGGCTGCGTGTGCTGCACGGTGCGCGGCGATCTGATCCGTGTCGTCGAGGGCCTGATGCGCCGACCCGGCCGCTTCGACGCCATCGTCGTCGAGACCACCGGGCTCGCCGATCCGGTGCCGGTGGCGCAGACCTTCTTCATGGACGACGACGTACGCTCCAAGACCAGGCTGGACGCGGTGGTGGCGCTGGTCGACGCCAAGCACCTGCCGCTACGGCTCAAGGATTCCAGGGAAGCCGAGGACCAGATCGCCTTTGCCGATGTCGTCGTGCTCAACAAGACCGACCTCGTCACTCCGGAAGAGCTCGCCAAGGTCGAAGCGACGATCCGCGCCATCAATCCGGCGGCAAAGATCCATCGCACCACCCGCGCCGGCGTCGACCTGTCCGAAGTGCTCGACCGCGGTGCCTTCGACCTATCCAGGGCGCTGGAAAACGACCCGCATTTCCTCGAGGCGCATGACGATCACGACCACCACGACCATGACCATGACCATGACGGCCACGATCACCATGATCATGACGGGCACGACCACCACCATCACGCGCATGCTTCCGACATCCATGACGTGACAGTGCAGTCGGTGTCGCTGCGCGGCGGCGAGATGGACCCGAAGAAGTTCTTCCCGTGGATCGAGAAGATCACCCAGATGGAAGGCCCCAACATCCTGCGGCTGAAGGGCATCATCGCGCTCAAAGGCGACGACGAGCGCTATGTCATCCAGGGCGTGCACATGATCATCGAGGGCGACCACCAGCGCGCCTGGAAGGACGGCGAGAGACATGAGAGCCGGCTGGTGTTCATCGGCCGTGAACTCGACGCCGAGCGGCTGAAGAAGAGCTTCGACGCCTGCCAGGTGGGCTGACCGCAATAAAATGCCCCGCTTGCTCGATCTCGCCGATGATTTCCTGACCATCGGCGATGTCATCAGACTTTCCGAGAATTACGATCTCGGGCCGGATTCCGGCCCGGTCGATCTTCTGATCTTCGATCCCCACGAAGACGAGGCCGGGCTCGGTCTCATGGTCACATCCGGTTACAAGGCAGGGCTGGTCTTCGCGGTGCTGCCCGAGGAAAGCCGGTTCGAGAAAAAACCCGGGCTTTCGAGAACTTGGTTGATCGAAAACTGGGACAAATGGTTCGTCTTCACCTATCAAGGCGGCCCGGTTCCGATCGAGGAAACCGTTATCCTACGCTGGAACGAACGAATGACCGTTGAGATTTGCCATGCCGACCGTCGCCCCGCTTGATCTCGAAGGCCATTGCATCGCTGCCGTCTTCCTCGGCGACGTGCCGCATTTCGCGATGGCCGATGGCGCCGTCCATCGGCTCGAGCATGGTCACAAGACAGTTCAGGCCAATGACGGGCTGCTCGCCGCCTTCCATGATGCGGCCAATGACCGGCTGATCACCGGCGGCGAGGACGGTAAGGTGTTTGCCGTGAAAGCGAGCGGCGAGGCCACGGAATTGGCAAGCGCGGCCAAGAAGTGGATCACCAGCGTCGCCGCTGGACCGCAAGGCGCCATCGCCTATGCGACGGGCAAGACCGCCTTCGTGCGCTTTGCCGATAGCAAGACCAGGGAATTCGTCCATCCGCGTTCGGTCGAGGGGCTGGCCTTCTCGCCCAAGGGCATGCGCTTTGGCGTTGCCCGCTACAATGGCGCGACGCTGCATTTCCCGGCCGCCGAGGGCAAGCCGGTGGAGCTCGAATGGGCCGGCGCCCACACCGGCATCACCTTCTCGCCGGATGGCGCCTTCCTCGTCACCACCATGCAGGAAAACGCGCTGCACGGCTGGAAGCTCGCCGACGGCAAGCACATGCGCATGACCGGTTATCCCGGCAAGGTCAAAAGCCTGTCGTGGAGCGTGAAGGGCAAGTGGCTGGCGAGTTCCGGCGCGCCGGCGGCGATCGTCTGGCCGTTTTCAGGCAAGGACGGCCCAATGGGCAAGGCGCCACTGGAACTCGGCACGCGCGGTAACGCCATGGTGACGGCTGTCACCTGCCACCCGAGCCAGGATGTCGTCGCCATCGGCTATGATGACGGCATGGTGATGGCGGTGCGTTTTGCCGACGCCAAGGAAGTGCTGTTGCGGCGACCGGGCAAGGGCGCCATCACCTCGATGATGTGGGACAAGGAAGAACGCCGCGTCGCTTTCGGCAGTGCGGCCGGAGATTGCGGCGTCATCGACATCACGGCGTAGTTCAGGACTTATTCAGCCCCGCACGACACCTTGCCCGTCAACTCAGCCGGCTTGCCGTCCTTGTCCGTGTCGGCGGCATTGTCATAGATGGCAAGCGTGTACTGCCCGTCATAGACGCCTTCGTCGCTGGCCTTGGTCAGGATCGTCAGCTCAACATAGTTGTAAGCATCTGCGAGCTGATGCTCGCGGTAGATGTTCAGCCGCAACTCCTTGCCGTCCAGCCAGTACTGGGTCAGGTTGGAATCCTCGAACACCGTCTTGCGCAGATGATCGCCGACGGGCCTCGCCTTGATTTCGAGATCGCCGCGAAAGTTGAAGGTCGGGCCGCCCATGCCTCTGGTGACGCCGGCGCCGACATCGAATGTCACAGCCGTATCGTCAACGTCGCACCAGATGCCGCCGGAGGCGAAAGCCGCGCTGGCCGACAACAGCAGCGTTGCCACACAGATGATCGTCCGCATTTTTGCTGTCCCCACCTCAATTCCCGCTCGTATTGGCGCTGACTTCGGCAGCATGGTCAAGCGCCGCTGCCAAAGGCTGAGCCAACGCAGGACAGACGCGCGGCCAATTGCGGATGCGGACACGGATTGTCTAAGAGGGATCGACCAGAGGGGTTTTCATGCATAGCGACACGTCCAAGACGTCCATCGGCGGCATCAGCCGCGACCGCATTGCCGAGCTGCGCGACACAGAGGGGACTGCTTTCCGCAAGGCGCGGCCAAAGTCGCAAGCCAAGGTCGGCAACGGCCTGCCCGGCTTCTTCGGCGGCATGCCGATGCACTGGATGAACGACTGGCCGACGCCGTTTCCGATCCTGGTCGACAGCGCCAGGGGCGCGACCATCACCGATATCGACGGTATCAGGCTCGACGATTTTTGCCTTGGCGACACCGGCTCGATGTTCGGCCATTCGCCGACGCCGGTGGCGCGCGCCATTCGCCGCCAGGCCGGGCGAGGCCTGACCTATATGCTGCCCTCGGAAGACGCGCTCGCCATCGGGCCGCTGCTGCAGCAGCGTTTCGGCCTGCCGTTCTGGCAGATCGCTACGACGGCGACCGACGCCAACCGCTTTGCATTGCGCGTTGCCCGCGCCATCACCGGCCGGGAAAAGATCCTGGTCTTCAATGGCTGCTATCACGGCTCGGTCGACGAGACGATGATACGGCTGATCGACGGCAAGCCCGTCAACCGGCCGGGATTGGCCGGCGAGTTCCGCGACCTGACCCGCACGGCCAAGGTGATCGAGTTCAACGATGTTTCAGCACTCGAAGCCGCGCTCAGGGATAAGGATGTGGCCTGCGTCATCGCCGAACCGGTGCTGACCAATTCCTGCATGGTGCTGGCTGATCCGGGCTACCATGACGCGCTGCGCAAACTAACGCGCCAAGCCGGCACACTGCTTCTGATCGACGAGACACATACGATCTCGACCGGTCCCGGCGGCTACACCAGGAAATACAGGCTGGAGCCGGACTTCTTCGTGCTCGGCAAGCCGATTGCCGGCGGTGTGCCTGCAAGCGTGTGGGGCATGAGCGACGACGTTGCCTCGCGCTATGCAGATTACAACAGGGCCAAGGAACCGGGCTATTCCGGTATGGGCACGACGCTCTCGGCCAACCCGCTACAGTTCGCAGCGATGCGCGCCACGCTTGAAGAGGTGATGACGCAGGAAAATTATGACCGGATGGATCATCTGGCGCGGCGGCTCGATGCCGGGCTGACCGGCGTGATCGACCGCTATCGCCTGCCCTGGCATGTTTCCCGTGTCGGCGCTCGTGTCGAGTTCATCTGCGCGCCCGGCCCCTTGAGGAATGGCGCCGAGGCGGAAGTGGCGCATGCGCCGGAACTGGAGGCCGCAATCCATGTCGCGCTGGTCAATCGCGGCGTGCTGATCGCCCCGTTCCACAACATGATGCTGATTTCGCCGGCGACGTCAGGTGCCCAGGTCAACCGGCTGATCACCGCCTTCGGCGCGGTTGCGGCAAAGCTTGCGGCATGAGACAAGCGGCGATGGACCATCCCAATGCCATGATGACCTCACCTTCGGGCTCGACACCCGCCGAGGCGCAAGCCTTTCTCGACGCCCATCCCGAGATCGAAGCCTTCGATATCGTGCTGACCGATGCCAATGGCGTCGGCCGTGGCAAGATCGTGCGCCGGCATGAGCTGAAGAGCATCTTCGAGGGCGGCCGCCATATGCCGATCTCGATCCTCGGCCTCGATATCACCGGCGAGGATGTGCACGAGACCGGGCTGATCTGGACGACTGGCGACGGCGACCTCAGGGCATGGCCGATCCCCGGCACGCTGGTGCCGCTCTACGGCACAAATCCGCCGCGTGGCCAGTTGCTGATGGCTATGTACATGCTCGACGGCCGGCCGATGTCGTCGGATCCGCGGCTGGCGCTGGCGCGACAGGTCGAGATCCTGGCGGCCAAGGGTCTCTATCCGGCCGGCGCCTTCGAGCTGGAATTCTTCCTGCTGGCCAATGAGCGCGATGCCGACGGCAAGGTGCAGCCGGCGCGCGCCGTGCTCGACGGCCGCGTCTCGGGCAAGACCGAAGTCTATTCCGTCGACCATCTGCACGGCATGGAGCCGCTGTTTTCCGACATCTATGCAGCGGCCAAGGCGCAAGGCATTCCGGCCGAGACGGTGATTTCGGAATATGCGCCCGGCCAGTACGAGCTGACGCTGAACTACCGCAAGGACGTGATGCGGGCGGCCGACGACCTGGTCATGCTGAAGCGGCTGGTGCGGGCGCAGGCGCGGCGCCATGGCGTCACCGCCTGTTTCATGGCCAAGCCGATCGAGAAATATGCCGGCTCTGGCATGCATTTCCACGTCTCGCTGCAGGACAAGGCCGGCCGAAACGTCTTTGCGGAAGCCGGCGGCGAGAGCTGGTCGCTGCCGCTGCTGCAGGGGCTCGGCGGTCTGATCCAGACGATGGCGGAATCGATGCTGGTGTTTGCGCCGCACGCCAATTCCTGGCGGCGCTTCGTCTCGCAATCCTATGCGCCGGTGGCGCCGACCTGGGGCGTCAACAACCGTTCGGTGGCGCTACGCGTGCCGGCGGGCGATGCCAGAAACCGGCGAATCGAGCACCGGCCGTCCGGCGTTGACGCCAACCCCTATCTGATCGCCGCAACGGTGCTGGCCGGCATCATCAAAGGTCTGGATGAAGGTCTCGACCCTGGTCCGGAAACCACCGGCAACGGCTACGAGGCGGCGGTCACACGCACGACGATGCCTGTCGACTGGCGCGCCGCGATTGAAGCTGCCAGGGCGTCTGCGTTCCTGAAAGGCGCGCTCGGCGAGGACTTGCACCGGACCTTCGTGGCGATCAAGCAGTCCGAGTATCTGCGCGTGGCGCGCACGGTCAGCGAACTGGATTACCACCTCTATTTGCACGAGGTGTGAGGGAGGAACCATCCTCGGCCTTGTCCATTTTCAATATCGAAATGGAAAGGCAAGGTGATGGCGACCACAGGCCTTCCGCGTAAGGCGAAGATGCCGGCCCGGCGCGTTTCCGTGCCGCGCGCCGAGCCGATATCGGACGAGACCGATCCCACCTCGATCACGGAACTGCGCGAGGCTGCGAAAGGTTGCCGCCGCTGCCCGCTGTGGCACGACGCGACCCAGACCGTGTTCGGCGAGGGTCCTGATGATGCCAGGGTGGTCTTTGTCGGCGAACAGCCGGGCGAACAGGAAGATCTCGCCGGCAAACCTTTTGTTGGCCCGGCGGGCAAGGTGTTCAATGCCATCCTCGATGAGGCCGGAGTCGACCGGCAAAAGATCTATGTCACCAACGCGGTCAAGCACTTCAAATTCGAGCCGCGCGGCAAGCGCCGCATTCATTCCAAGCCAAATGCCGGCGAGGTTCGGGCCTGCCGCTGGTGGATCGACAGGGAGTTCGCGCTGATCAAGCCGGAGCTGGCTGTAGCGCTGGGCGCAACGGCGGCGTTGTCGCTGCTGGGCAAGGCGATCCCGGTGACAAAAATGCGTGGCCAGGTGATCGAGCGCGAGGATGGCTTGCGCGTCTTCATCACCATCCACCCGTCCTTCATCCTACGCATCCATGAGCCGGCGGACAAGGAAGCTGAACGCGAGCGGTTCCTGCACGACATGAAGCAGGTCAAGCGGCTGATGGCCGCCTAAAAAGCTATCTGATCAGGATCGCCCTGAGATCGTTGACATTCGTGCCGGTCGGACCAGGCACGAAAAGATCGCCGACGGCATTGAACGCCGTCCAGGCATTGTTACCGGCCAGCATCGCCTTGGCGTCGACGCTGGCTGCGCGCATGCGCGCCACGGTGGAGCCATCTGCGAAGGCACCGGCATTGTCTTCCGAACCGTCGATGCCGTCAGTGTCGGCGGCCAGCGCGTGGATACCGTCGACGCCATTGATGCCGATGGCGAAGGCGAGCAGGAATTCCGAGTTGCGGCCGCCCTTGCCTTTTGCCCGCAACGTCACCGTGGTTTCGCCACCCGACAGGATCAGAACCGGTTTCGAAAATGGCCGGTTGCGCGTCGCCACCTCGCGCGCGATGGCCGCATGGACGCCGCCAACCTCGCGCGCTTCGCCCTCGATGGCATCGGAGAGGATAACCGCCTCGACGCCTTGCCGTTTCGCTTCCGCCGCTGCTGCTTCGAGTGACACGCCGGCAGAGGCGATCAGATGCACTTCGTTGCGCGAAAAGCGCTCATCCCCAGGGCTTGGTGCATCGGCGGCCGGCGAATTGATGTGAGCCATCACCGCGGCCGGCAGTTTCATGCCATAGGCTGATATCGAGGCCAGCGCGTCTTCGCGGCTGCCGGTATCCGGTACCGTCGGGCCGGAGGCGACCAGCGCCGGATTGTCGCCGGGAATGTCGGAAACGACCAGCGACACCACCTTGGCCGGCCAGGCGGCCGCCGCCAGCCTGCCGCCCTTGATGGCGGAAAGGTGCTTGCGGATGGTGTTCATCGCCGCGATCGGGGCGCCGGAGGCGAGCAGCGCCTCGTTGACGGCGATCTCGTCGGCGAGCGTCAGGCGGTCAGCGGGTGACGGCAGCAGCGCCGAGCCGCCACCCGAAATCAGCGCCACGACCAGATCGTCCGCCGTCAGTCCCTGGACCTTGGCGAGCAGGCGCTGCGAGGCTTCGAGCCCGGCGGCGTCCGGCACCGGATGCGCCGCCTCGATGATCTCGATGCGCTCGCAGGTTGCGCCATAGCCGTAGCGGGTGACGACCAGCCCTTCGATGGGGCCGTCCCACGCCTTTTCGAACGCCGCCGCCATCTGCGCCGAGCCTTTGCCCGCGCCAATGACGATGGTGCGGCCCTTGGGTTTGGCCGGCAAATGATCCCGGATGGTTCGTTCCGGATCGGCAGCGGCGACGGCCGCGTTGAAGATGGAGGTGAGGAACGATTTGGGGTCGAGTACGGTCATTCGGCTTCCCGAGGCAATGCCAGGCCGCGCTTGTCAACGCCCAAATGATCGCACAGCGCATCGACCACGACGCCGTGATCCTCGCGCTCCGGTAATCCGGAGACGGCGATCACACCAATGACGCCGGCGCCCTTGACCGTCACCGGAAAGCCGCCGCCAGCCAGCACATAGTCTGAAATGTCGAGACCCTCGCCAACCTTGAAGGTGCGGTCGGGGCGCTGCTGCTCCAGCACCATGCGATAGGTGCTTTTCAGGAACCGCTTGACGACATTGATCTTGCGCCGTGCCCAATCCGGATTGGAAGCGTTCGAGCCCGGCAGCGCGGCATAGAAGAGCGGCCGGTCGAAGGTCCTGATATCGACGATAACAGGCAGGTTCTCGGCGAGCGCGCGGTCGCGGATGGCTGAACCGATCCTGAAAGCAACGGCCTCGTCAAAGGCGGCGAAGACCAGGACTTCTTCCTGTCTCTTGATCAGAGCGATGTCGTCAGCAACGGCCATGTCGTTCCCCTGTCAACTTCGCCGCACGCTTTGACCGATGGCCGCCGCCGGGTCAAGCAAGGAACACATTGGAGCGCTCTAAATCGCCATGTCGGTCTTCGCCGCTTTACCGGCGACATAGACCTCGCGCACGGCGCGGTCGTCACCCAGCGTCTGCAGGAGAAACAGTTCCTGCGCCAGCGTCTCGACCGTTTCCATCCTGAGCCGCATCGCCGGCGTCGCCCTGGCGTCGAGCACGACGATGTCGGCATCGCTGCCTTCATCCAGCGTGCCGATCTTCTGCGCCACCGACAGCGCCTCGGCATTGCCGCGCGTCACCTGCCAGAAGGACTGGAACGGGTTCAGCTTCTCGCCGTTCAGCGCGATCACCTTGTAGCCCTCGTCCATGGTGCGCAGCATCGAATAATTGGTGCCGCCGCCGACATCGGTGGCGGCGGCGATCCGGATCGGCTTGTCGCGGCGGCGGAAGCGTTGGTAGTCAAAAAGGCCAGAGCCGAGGAACAGGTTCGAAGTCGGGCAGAACACCGCCACCGAGCTTGAGTCCGAAAGCGCATCAGCCTCACGCTCCGACAGATGGATGCAATGGCCGAACAGGCTCTTCTTTCCTAACAGCCCGTAATGCTCGTAGACATCGGTATAGTCGCGCGACCACGGATAGAGTTCCTGCGTGAAGGCGATCTCGGCGTGGTTTTCCGAAAGGTGCGTCTGCATGTGCAGGTCGGGATGTTCGCGGCACAGCGCGCCCGCCATCTCCATCTGCTCCGGCGACGAGGTGATGGCGAAGCGCGGCGTGATGGCATAAAGCTGGCGCCCCTTGCCATGCCATTGCGCGATCAACGCCTTGCTGTCGTCATAGCTGGATTGCGGCGTGTCGAGCACGCCGTCCGGCGCATTGCGGTCCATCATCACCTTGCCGGCGATGTTGAGCATGTTGCGGTCATGCGACTCGGCAAAGAACGCCTCCGCCGAGGCTTTGTGTACCGAGCAGTAGGCGGCGACCGTCGTTGTGCCGTGGCGCACCATTTCGTCGAGGAACAGCCGCGCGATGCGGCGGCCATGCTGCGCGTTGGCGAACTTCGTTTCTTCCGGAAAGGTATAGGTGTTCAGCCAGTCGAGCAGTTCTGCGCCATAGGAAGCGATGACCTGCATCTGCGGGAAATGCACATGCGCATCGATGAAGCCCGGCAGCAGCAGATGCGGCCGATGGTCGATTTTTTTCGTCTCCTCGCCGGCCTGCTTTTCAACATCAGCATAGGTGCCCGCGGCGACGATCCTGCCGTCGCGGATCAGCAGGCCGCCATCCTCCTCGTAGCGCCAGGCGGAATGGTCGTCGATGGTTTCGGGCCAACGCACAAAGGACAGCGTGCGGCCGCGCAGAAGCGTGGAGGTCATGCTATTTTCCCGCGCCTTCGAACCAGGCCACCAGCAGCGCCCGCTCCTTGTCGGTAATCTGCGAGACGTTGGCGGGCGGCATGGCGTGGCTGCGGCCGGCCTGCAGATAGATCTCGCGGGCGTGGTTGGCGATATCAGCGTCGGTGTCGAGCATCACGCCCTTCGGCGCATGATAGATGCCCTCGTAGACCGGCTCCGCCGCATGGCACATCGAGCAGCGGCCGAGCACGGTGTCGCGCACGGCCGGAAAATGCGCTGAAGCGACATAGATTTGCGCCGCCGCCGATTCCCTGGGCTCGCCGGTCAGCACCTTCGGCGCGGTCGACAGCCAGATGATGACGATGAACAGGACAAGTGCTGCCATCCAGGTCCAGGTCGGATTGCCCTTGCGCGCATGGATGGAGTTGAAATAGTGCCGGATCAGCACGCCGATGATGAACACCAGCGAGGCGATGACCCAGTTGAACTCAGTGCCGAACGCCAGCGGATAGTGGTTCGACAGCATCAGGAACAGCACCGGCAGCGTCAGATAGTTGTTGTGGAGCGAGCGCTGCTTGGCGATCTTGCCGTATTTCGGGTCAGGCTTGCGGCCGGCGATGAGGTCGGCGACGACGATCTTCTGGTTGGGGATGATGACCATGAAGACATTGGCCGACATGATCGTCGCGGTGATGGCGCCCAGATGCAGGAAGGCAGCGCGGCCGGTGAACAGGTGCGTCAGCCCCCAGGCGATGAACACCAGAACGCAGTAGAGCACCAGCATCAGCCCGGTATCGCTCTTGCCCAGCGGCGAGCGGCACAAGAGATCATAGACCACCCAGCCGACCCCGATCGTTGCCAGCGACAGCAGGATACCGACCGGCACAGACATGGGCAGCACATTCGGATCGATCAGGAACAGATCGGCTCCGGCATAATAGACGACGCACAGCATGGCGAAGCCGGACAGCCAGGTGGCGTAGGATTCCCATTTGAACCAGGTCAGGTGTTCCGGCATCTCGGCAGGCGCCACCAGATATTTCTGGATGTGGTAGAAACCGCCGCCATGCACCTGCCACTCCTCGCCGAAGGCGCCGACAGGCATGCCCGGACGCTGGCGCAGGCCGAGATCGAGCGCGACGAAGTAGAAGGACGAGCCGATCCAGGCGATGCCGGTGACGACATGCAGCCAGCGCACGGCAAAGCTCAGCCAGTCCCAGAAAATCGCGAAATCCATCATTGAAGTCGTCCCTGCCGATCCGGTGACTTTACGGGCTGGAGCGCAAACGGAAAGAGGCGAGGTGCACGATGACTTTCAAAAAAAAATGGAAAATACTAGGCTGATCGCTGCAAACCGGCGAAGGTGCTCTGCATGGCCTATCTCGACAACATTGCCGTCTTCGTTCGCGTCGTTGAACTCGGCAATCTGTCGGCGGCCGGCCGCGACATGCGCATCTCGCCAGCGGTCGCCTCCAACCGCATCAAGGAGCTGGAGAAGCATCTGGGGGTGCGGCTGTTCAACCGCACCACACGGCAGTTGATGCCGACAGAGCATGGCACGGTTTTTTACGGAGGCGCCAAGCAGGTGCTGGAGGCGATCACCGAGGCGGAAGCGGCGGTCTCGGCGCTTTCCGGGCAACCGCGCGGCACCATCCGTGTGACCGCGCCCCTCGGCCTCGGGCGCCGGCTGGTGGCTTCGGGCATTCCGGATTTTCACGACAAATATCCTGATATCGAGGTGCGGCTGAGGCTCTCGGACCACAATGTCGACATCATGAAGGAAGGCATCGACGTCGCCTTCCGGCTCGGCATCATCGAGGATTCCAGCCTCAGGATGCGCGGCATCATGGAATGCGAACGCGTGCTGGTGGCGGCGCCGAAATATCTGGAGGCGCGCGGCGAGCCAATTGAGCCGCAGGAGCTGATCGGCAAGAAACACGACTGCCTGATGCTGCGCTATTCCGGCGCGCGCGAATATGTGTGGACGCTGCAGACCCCCACGGGCCCGCAGAAATTCGAGGTGCACGGGCCGTATGACACCGACGATGGCGACGTGCTGACCGGATGGGCACTGTCCGGCCGCGGCATCATCAACAAGCCGCGCTTCGAGGTCGAGCCGTTTATCCGCGACCGACGGCTGAAGGTGATCCTTAGCAGCACGCCGCCGACACCGGTGCAATTCGCCGCCGTCTATCCGCATAAGAAGCTGCAGGATCCAAAAGTGCGGCTGCTGCTCGACTTCATGGCCGAGCGCTGCCAGCGGCTGATCAACGATCTGCTTGCTGGCAAATAGGACTGGCCGGCAAGTGAGCGGCGGTTGGCCCAGCGCCGGCGGTTGCCATCCCAGGACGTGGCGAACATAGTTCAGGTCGATTTTCGTCTTGCAGGGACCATCGATGGACAACGGCGCCACAATGCATCTTGCCGTTTCGCTGTTTGCGGGAACCGCCGATCCATCACCGGAGCCGGAATTCAGCCGCCTGGCTGGTTTCATGCAAAAGGCCGAAGCAGCTGGGCTGGACATGGTGTTCCTTGCCGATTCCGTGCCGGCTTCGAGTAACGATGCAGCAAGTAGGCAGATGCCCTTCGAAGCGACGACGTTGCTGGCCGCACTGGCCACAGTGACTACCAGGATCGGCCTCGTTGCCGCTGCCTCGACAATTGCCCACCAGCCCTACAATCTGGCGCGCCGTTTTGCTTCACTCGACATCATCAGCCATGGCCGCACCGGCTGGAACGCGACCATGGCGCAGAATCCGCGCGAAGCGGCCAATTTTAGCCGGCCGGAGGGGTTTTCATCAGGCGATTTCCGCCGCCGCACCGGAGAATATATCGACATCGTTCAGGGCCTGTGGAACGGCTGGGATGCGGACGCGCTCCTGTTCGACCAGAGCGGCGGCCGCTTCCACGATCCCGAAAAGATGCACCTGCTCGAGCACAATGGCGAGTTCTTTTCCGTGCGCGGACCGCTGAACGTCGCACGGTCGCCACAGGACACGCCGGTGCTGGTCTTGTCGGGCCTGCGGGAATCCGACTTCGATATTGCCGCCCGCACCGCCGATGTCATCCTGCTTGACGACGAACCGATCGAGAATGCGCAAGCACGCTATGACGAACTGAAGCGCCGCGTCGCCGCCTGCGGACGCGATCCGGATGCCGTGAGGCTTCTGATGAATATCTCGCTCGTCACCAATGGCACCGCCAAGCCGACCATTGCCGACAGCATGGAAAAAGGTTTCCGGGCGAAAAACTGCGACGGGTTTAACATCCTGATGCCGGCACAACTCTCAGCACTCGACGATTTCGTCGATCTGGTCTTGCCGGCGCTGCGGCTGCGTGGCCTGTTTCGAGAGAACTATCGCGGGACAATTTTGCGCTCGCACCTCGGGCTTGCCGGCGGAGGTGACCAATGACCGCTGGCCAGATGAAGCTCGGCGCCTTCCTATGGGCGACAGGTCATCACATCGCCGCCTGGCGCCACCCCAAGGCACACGTGACCGCCGGCATCGACATCGACCATTACATCCAGCTGGCACGCACAGCGGAGGCGGCGAAGTTCGACATGGTGTTCTGCGAGGATGCCGCCGGGCTGCGGGAGGCCAATGTCGGCATCGCCAGCCAGACGTCGCGCTCGATCGGTTTCGAGCCGATCAGCCTGCTCTCGGCGCTCGCCGTCCAGACCAGCCGCATCGGCCTCGTCTCGACGGCCTCGACAAGCTACAACGAGCCCTATGGGCTGGCACGAACCTTCCTGTCGCTCGATCATCTGAGCGGCGGCCGGGCCGGCTGGAACCTGGTCACCTCGGCCAGCCCCATCGAAGCCGCGAATTTCGGCTCGACCGGCTTGCGTCCGCATGCCGACCGTTATGAGCGCGCGCGTGAGTTTGCTGAGGTGGTTGCCGGACTTTGGCACGGCAAGCTCGATGCGGCTTCCGGTCACGACGGCCAGAGCTTTTCGGTGCGGGACCCGCTCGACCTGCCGCGTTCGCCGCAGGGGGCGCCAGTGCTGGTTCAGGCCGGCGCTTCGGATGTCGGCCGCGACCTTGCCGCCCGCACCGCCGATGTCGTGTTCACGGCGGCGCAGACCTTCGAGGAAGCCAAGACCTTCTACGACGATCTCAAGGGGCGTATGGCGGCCTACGGGCGCGAGCCGGACGACATCAAGATCATGCCGGGCGTAGCACCCGTGGTGGCGGAGACCGAGGCGGAGGCCCGTGAAAAATACGAGGAATTGCAGGAGCTGATCCCCGACGATGTCGGGGTCGCGCTGCTGTCCAGCTATCTCAGCATCTCCGACCTGTGGCGCTATCCGATCGACGGGCCGCTGCCCGAACTGCCGGAGAGCGAGGGCATGAAGAGCCGGCAGGCTCTGGTCATCGAACAGTCACGCCGCGACAATCTTTCCATTCGCCAGCTCGCCCGCCATTTTGCCGGCGCGCGCGGCCATTGGCGCATTGTCGGCACAGCGGCCCAGGTCGCCGACGAGCTGCAGGCGCGATTCGAAGGTGGCGCGGCTGACGGCTTCAACGTCATGCCCTCTTACTTCCCCGGCGAACTCGATGCCTTTGCCACGCTCGTTGTGCCGGAACTGCAGCGGCGCGGCCTGTTCCGGACGGAGTACGAGGGCCGCACATTGCGCGACCATCTGGGTCTGAAACGGCCGGCATGAGCATGCGTGGGCCTATGCTTCGTCCATCATCCGGGCGGTGCCTGAAACCCTGATCGAACTCCCGGGCGTTGGCGGAATGTCGGCGTGCAGGCGCGAGCGCATGCCCATGTCTTCGCCTTGCACGATATCGATCGCGCCGCCATGCGGCCAGCCAAAGTCACGCAGATAGCCGGCGAAGGCGGCTGTCGACGCCCCTGTCGCCGGATCCTCATAGACGCCGCCGGACGCGAACGGGTTGCGTGTGTGGAAAAGACGCGGCGTTTCCGCATAGGCCAGCAGGATCGTCACCAACCCTTCTCGCCGCATCAGGGCTTGCCCGGCTTTCAGATCGTAGCGCATGGCGGCCAGCGCCTGCCGCGACTTGAGGGCAAGCACAAGATGGTCTGCGCCGCCATGGATCAGCGCCGGTGGAATGGCCGGATCGAGATCGCTTGAGGTGTAACCGAACAACGCCAGCGCTTCGGAAATCAGCTCAGGCGAGGCCGGTTTGCTGCGTGTCGGCGGCGACTGCAGCGCGGCAGCGACATTTACACCATCGCGAAACCCTTCGACGGTTATGCTGGCCTGGTTCAGGGTCAGCGGGAAAACTCCATCGCCAAACTGCCGGACCAGCGCCGCACCAAGCGCGATGGTGGCATGCCCGCAAAAGGGAACTTCGGTTTCCGGCGAGAAATAACGGACCCGCCAGCCGTCGCCTTCAGGAGCGGCAAAGGCGGTTTCCGAGAATCCGACCTGCGCTGCCAGAAGCTGCATGTCGGCCGCATCGGGCAAGATATCGCTGATCAAGACTCCGGCAGGGTTGCCGCCGGTGTTGCCATCCGAAAAGGCCGCGATTTTCAGAACGTCCATTTGGCCTGCCTCACGCTGCAATGCTGGTGGATACAGCAAACGTGTTTTTCAGGCGATTGGAAAAACGGGAGGCTTGTATGCAGTCGTGGCTAGCCCGCCATCATTTTGTCATGCAGGACCTGATTGCCGGCCTTTGAGGTTGCGGCGTGGACGACCAGCGCCGTCATGATCTCGGCCGCCGCCAGCGCCGCGATGATTTGCGGGCGCTTGTCCTTGACGGTGTCGCCGCCTATCGGCGAGACGAGGCGGGCAAACTCGGCTTGGCTGCCGTCCGCCGATTTCAGGAACCAGTTCCGGAACGTCGCTTTCTTGGTCTTCGAACCGATCATGCCGACATAGGCGGCATCATCGCGCTTTAGCGCTTCAGCGACGATCAGGAAATCCAGCGCATGGTCGTGGGTGAGGATGGCGAAGGCCGTGCCGGCGGGGGCGTTTCGCACCTCGGCCTCGGGCATCGGCGTCAGCCGCGTCTCGACGGTTTCCGGCATGCCTTCCAGCGCCTCGGCCCGCGTCTCAATGACGACGCCGTGCACGGGAAGTAGTGCGATCGTCGACGCCAGCGCCTGGCCGACATGGCCGCCGCCGAAAATGTAGACATGCGGCAGGTGCGCCTCCTCGGCTTCCGCAGCCGCAACCAGCTCAGCGGCGAGCTCGGCATCGACGAGCCGGATCAAGACTTCGACGCGCCCGCCGCAGCATTGGCCGATTTCCGGCCCGAGCGGGACGTCGAGGGTGGCGCGGCTATCCCTCCCCCTTGGGGGGAGGGTGGCGGCGAAGCCGCCGGGTGGGGTCGCCGCGGCAGTGCTCGACGCCGCCCTTGTGGTGCCTTCTGAGAGTACCCCCTCTGGTCGCTTCGCGGCCATCTCCCCCTCGAGGGGGGAGAAAAGCATCTGCCGGGCCTTGTCGATCGCCATGTATTCGAGCTGACCGCCGCCGATCGTACCAAAGATCGCCGTCTGCGAGACGAGCATGAAGGCGCCCTTTTCGCGTGGCGTCGAGCCTTTGGTCCCGGTCACCTCGACCAAAGCGATGCGGCCTTGACCAGCAAGGAAATCTCTCAGGCTTTGCACTTTCGAATTCATCATTCGCATTCCCGTGCCGGAAACATAAGGTTTTTCGACCTGAATTGCACGTATTGCCGACCCTGGTGCCAGACTCAGGCCTTGGCCTCGTCCTTCAGCCGTTCGATTGCCATCAGCACCCGCTCCGGCGTTGCCGGCGCATCGAGGCGCGGACAAATCTTGTGGTCGGCAATGCTCGCCACCGCATCCGACAGGGCGTGCAGCACCGACATGCCGAGCGGGAACGGCGGCTCGCCGACCGCCTTGGAACGGTGGATCGTCGGCTCGCTCGCTTCCGGCCAGTCTGCCAAGGTGACGTTGAAAATCTTCGGCCGGTCGGAGGCGAGCGGAATCTTGTAGGTCGACGGCGCGTGCGTGCGCAGCCGGCCCTTGGCGTCCCACCACAGTTCTTCCGTCGTCAGCCAGCCCATGCCCTGGATGAAGCCGCCCTCGATCTGGCCGATGTCGATGGCTCGGTTCAGAGATCGGCCACAGTCATGGAGAATATCGGTGCGCTCGACCATGTATTCGCCGGTCAGCGTGTCGACAGAGACTTCCGAACACGAGGCGCCATAGGCGAAATAATAGAAGGGACGGCCCTCGCCCTTGTCGCGGTTCCAGTGGATTTTAGGCGTCTTGTAGAAACCGGCCGCCGACAGCTGGATGCGGGCCATATAGGCCTGTTTGATGAGATCGGCGAAGGCGATTTCCTGGTTACCGATGCGCACCCGGTTGGGCAGGAACAGCACCTGATCGCTCGGCACCTGATATTTTTCGGCGGCGAAATCGATCAGCCGATCCTTGATCTGACGAGCGCCATTCTGAGCCGCCATGCCGTTGAGGTCGGAGCCGGACGACGCTGCCGTGGCCGAGGTGTTCGGCACCTTGCCGGTCGTGGTCGCGGTGATCTTCACCTGGTCGAGATCGATCTGGAACTCTTCCGCCACCACTTGCGCCACTTTGACGTAGAGGCCCTGTCCCATCTCGGTGCCGCCATGGTTCAGATGCACCGAACCGTCGGTGTAGACATGCACCAGCGCGCCGGCCTGGTTGTAATGCGTGGCGGTGAACGAGATGCCGAACTTGACCGGCGTCAGCGCCAGGCCACGCTTGATGAAACGGCTGTTGGCATTGAAGGCCGATATTTCGCGCCGCCGCCGCGCATAGCTGGCGCTTTGCTCCAGCTCGGCGACAATGCGCTGAATGACGTTATCCTCGACCGTCTGGTGGTAGGGCGTGATATTGCGGTCCGATGTGCCGTAGAAATTCTTCTTGCGGATTTCGAGTGGATCCTTGCCGACGGCAAAGGCCACCTCGTCGATGACGCGCTCGGCGCCGACCATGCCTTGCGGGCCGCCGAAACCACGAAAGGCGGTGTTCGACACGGTGTTGGTGTAGAGCGGCGCCGATTGGGCGTGCACCGCTGGCCAGAAATAAGTGTTGTCACAGTGGAACAGCGCGCGATCGGTCACCGGGCCGGAAAGGTCCGAGGAAAAACCGCAGCGCGCCGCGAACATGAAATCGACGCCGAGGATATTGCCCTCGTCATCAAAGCCGACTTCGTAGTCGACGAGGAAGTCATGGCGCTTGCCGGTGGCGATCATGTCGTCGTCGCGGTCGGGCCGGATCTTCACGGCGCGATGGTGCTTCTTTGCGGCGATCGCGGCCAATGCCGCAAACTGATTGCCCTGCGTTTCCTTGCCGCCGAAGCCGCCGCCCATGCGGCGGATTTCCACCGTGATGGCATTGCTCGGCACGCCAAGCGCATGACTGACCATGTGCTGGACTTCGCTCGGATGCTGGGTCGAGGAATAGATGGTGACGTCCTGATCTTCGCCCGGAATGGCCATGGCGATATGGCCTTCGAGGTAGAAATGCTCCTGGCCGCCGATGCGCATTTTTCCCTTTAGCCGGCGCGGCGCCTGACGGATTGCTGTGGCGGCATCGCCGCGCTTCAGCGTGAGAGGCGGCGTGACGAGCTTGTCCTTCTTCGGATCGAGCGCACCAATGTCGGTGACGAAGGGCAATTCCTTGTATTCGACCTTGGCCAACCTTGTAGCACGGCGCGCCTGCTCGCGCGTCTCGGCAATGACGCAGAAGATCGGTTGGCCATAGAATTGCACCTTGCCGTCGGCCAGCACCGGCTCGTCGTGGCGGCCGGTCGGCGAAATGTCGTTCTCGCCGGGCACGTCCTTGGCCGTCAGCACGTCGACAACGCCGGGCGCTGTACGCACCGCCGAGAGATCCATGCTGGTGATCGTGGCATGCGTGGCGGCAGAAAGCCCGAGGCAGCCATGCAGCGTGCCTGATGGTTCCGGCATGTCGTCGATATAGACGGCGGTGCCGCTGACATGCTTGTGCGCGGAATCGTGACGCTGGTCGTTGGCGACGCCTCCGACGATCTTTTCGGCCTTGAGATTGGTGCTGGCGTGCTTGTTCATCATGCCGCCTCGTGCCTTGAGACCTGGATCGGCTCCCTGGTGCCGCTGGTCTCGGCGAAGAAGCGCAGCAAGAGATTGCGCGCCGCCAGGGCGCGATATTCGGCCGAGGCCCGCATATCGGTCAGCGGAGTGAAATCCCTGGCATATTCGGCCATCGCTGCCTCAACCGTCTGTTCGGTCCATGGCTTGCCGAGCAGCGCTTTTTCGACGGAAGACGCCCGCTTCGGCGTCGCCGCCATGCCGCCATAGGCGATGCGCACCTCCGCGACCGTGCCGTCCTTGGCCAGCCTCAGGAAGAAGGCGCCGAGGGCCGCGGTAATGTCCTCGTCGCGACGCTTGGTGATCTTGTGGATGGCGAATTTCGTGCCCTTGGCGGGAACAGGAACGTGCACGGCCTCGACGAACTCGCCTAATAGCCGGTCTTGCTTGCCATAGGCAATGAAGAACGTTTCCAACGGGATGGTCCGCCGCTTCTTGCCCTTGCGCAGGGTGAGGCGTGCGCCAAGCGCGATCAAGGGCGGCGGCGTATCACCGATCGGCGAACCGTTGGCAATGTTGCCGCCGATCGTGCCCATGTTGCGCACCTGTTCGCCGCCGATGCGATCGAACAACGGCCCCATCGCCGGGATGCGCTTCGCCAGCGTCGCGAAGGCGTCAGTGTAGGTGACGCCGGCGCCGATCGAAATGACGCCCTTGTCTTCCGAGATGGTGCAAAGTCCGTCGAGATTGCCGATGAAAATGGCCGGCGAAATATCGCGCATGTGCTTGGTCACCCACAGGCCGACATCGGTCGAACCGGCAACGATGGTGGCGCCGGGTTCCTTGTCCAGCACGGCGGCGAAATCATCGACATCGGCCGGCACGACCAGCCGCGCCTTGGCCGAACCGATCTCGATCCGGGCGCCGTCATGCATGGCCTCTAGCCTCGCGGTGATCGCCTTGCGCTCCGCTGCCAGCGGATCCCTTGCCGCCTTGCCGTAGCTGGAGATGGCCTGGGCCGCGCGCATGATCGCCTCGTAGCCAGTGCAGCGGCAGAGATTGCCTTGCAAAGCCTTTTCGATGGAAGCGTTCGACGGGTCGGGTGATCTCATCCACAGACCATAGAGCGACATGACGAAGCCCGGCGTGCAGAAGCCGCATTGCGACCCATGGAAATCGACCATAGCCTGCTGCACCGGATGCAACTGGCCGGGTGAACCCCGCAAATGCTCGACGGTCACGACATGGGTGCCGTCCAGCGAGCCGAGGAAGCGGATGCAGGCATTGACGCTTTCATAGACCAACCCGCCGGCCGAGAGCTTGCCAACCAGCACGGTGCAGGCGCCGCAATCGCCCTCGGCGCAACCTTCCTTGGTGCCGCGCAGCGAACGGTCGAGCCGCAGCCAGTCGAGCAGGGTCGCATCGGGCGCAACCGACGAAAGCGCTACATCCCTGCCATTGAGAATGAAACGGATCTCGTTGCGGATATTGACCTTGGCCATGCCTCAGCTCCCCCTGTAGGTCGAGTAGCCGTAGGGCGAGACGAGCAGCGGTACATGATAATGCACCGGTTCGGCCATGCCGAAGCGGATCGGTATCACATCGAGAAAGGCGGGTTTCGGCAGGCTCAACCCCTGCTGGCGCAAATAGTCGCCCGCGGCGAAGAGCAGTTCGTATTCGCCGGTGCGGAACTCCGCGCCAGCGAGCAGCGGCTTGTCGCAACGGCCGTCGGCATTGGTGACAACGGTCTTCAGATGTGTCCGCGCCTTGCCCTCGAGGTGATAGAGCGCAATCGACAGTCCCGCTGCCGGCTTGCCGGTCGCCGTGTCGAGGACATGGGTCGTCAGACGCCCGCCATCGGCTTTCGACGTTTCTGCCATTGGCCGCCTCCCATCTCCGGTACGAGCGAATTGGCCCGGTACGATCAAATATCAACAGTGAATTGTGCGCCAATTAAAGGCGATGCATAAGTCCCGGTCGAGCGGAGTGCGACAAAAACACTTTCAAAAATTTTCGGGGGAATGCGCAGGCAGCCCTTTCGATATCCTGATCATACTTCGGGCCATGCCCGGCGGGAGGGACGATGCGTTACGAAAGAGACATGCGCGGCTACGGAGCCAATCCGCCGGACCCGAAATGGCCTGGCGGTGCGCATGTCGCCGTGCAGTTCGTCGTCAATTACGAAGAAGGCGGCGAAAACTGCGTGCTGCACGGTGACAAGGCCTCTGAAGCCTTCCTGTCGGAAATCGTCGGCGCGGCACCCTGGGTGGGCCAGCGCCACTGGAACATGGAATCCATCTACGAATATGGGGCGCGGGCCGGCTTCTGGCGGCTGCTTCGGCTGTTCACCGAGGCTGAGGTGCCGATCACCTGCTACGGCGTCGCCACAGCACTCGCCCGTTCGCCTGACCAGGTCATGGCCATGCAGGAAGCCGGCTGGGAGATCGCTTCGCACGGTCTGAGATGGATCGACTACCGCGACCACAGTGTCGAGGATGAGCGCCGCGACCTCGAAGCGGCGATCAAGCTGCACTACGAAGTGACCGGCGCGCGCCCGACCGGCTGGTACACCGGCCGCACTTCGGTCAACACAGTGCGGATTGTGGCGGAAGAAGGCGGCTTCGACTATGTGTCGGACACCTATGACGACGAACTGCCCTACTGGTTCGAGCATGAGGGCGGCACGCAGCTCATCATCCCCTATACGCTCGACGCCAACGACATGCGTTTCGCCACGCCGCAGGGCTTCAACTCGGGCGACCAGTTCTTTGCCTATTTGAAGGACAGTTTCGACACGCTCTATGCCGAGGGCAAGGCCGGCCGGCCGCGCATGATGAACATCGGCCTGCATTGCCGCCTCGTCGGGCGGCCGGGCCGGGTGGCGGCGCTGAAGCGCTTCGTCGACTATGTGAAGTCGCACGACAAGGTCTGGCTGGCGCGGCGCATCGACATCGCCCGCCACTGGCAAGAGGCCAATCCTTACAAGCCGGCGGCACTACGGCCATCGAAGATGGAATTCGAGACGTTCGTTCATACCTTCGGTGGCGTGTTCGAGCATTCGCCCTGGATCGCCGAACGCGCCTACGAGCTGGAACTGGGTCCGGCGCACGACACATCGGGCGGCCTGCACAATGCGCTTTGCCGCGTCTTCCGTTCCGCCAGCGAAACCGAGCGGCTTTCGGTGCTCAACGCCCATCCCGACCTTGCCGGCAAGCTAGCCAAGGCCAAACGGCTGACGGCGGAATCGACCAGGGAACAGGCTTCGGCCGGCCTCGACGCGTTGACCGACAAGGAGCGCGAACTGTTTTCCAAGCTCAACGCCGCCTACGTCACCACCTTCGGTTTCCCCTTCATCATCGCGGTGAAGGGCAAGACGAAGGAGGAGATCCTGGCGGAATTCGAGGCGCGCATCGGCAACAGCCGCGGCGTCGAATTCGAGACCGCCTGCAAACAGGTCGAGCGCATCGCGCTGCTCCGCCTCAAGGACATGCTTCCGCAATAGGTTTGAACCCATGGATACGATCAGGATGCCCGACCGAACCTATTACGCGCCGCATGGCGGCCATCCCGGCCAGAGCGAGCTTCTGACCGGCCGCGCCGTCTTCACCGAGGCCTATGCCGTCATCCCCCGGGGGGTGATGCAGGACATCGTCACCAGTGTCTTGCCGTTCTGGGACAAGACGCGCGTCTGGATCTTGTCGCGACCGCTATCAGGTTTTGCCGAGACGTTCTCGCAATACATTGTCGAGGTCGCGCCCGGCGGCGGCAGCGATCGGCCGGAACCCGATGCCGGTGCCGAGGGCGCCCTGTTCGTGGTCGAGGGCGAACTGACGGTTCTGCTTGCCGGCAAGAAGCATGTCTTGCGGCCCGGCGGCTTTGCCTTCCTGCCGCCGGCCAGCGGCTGGACGGTTCGCAACGAGCGCAAGGCCGACGTCCGCTTCCACTGGATTCGCAAGGCTTACGAGGCGGTCGACGGTCTTGATGTGCCGGAAGCCTTCTTCACCAACGAACAGGAAATCGCGCCAACGCCGATGCCTGGCACCGAGGGCCGTTGGGCGACGACGCGTTTCGTCGATCCGGCCGATTTGCGCCACGACATGCACATGACCATTGTGACGCTGGAACCGGGTGCCGTCATTCCCTTCGCCGAGACCCATGTCATGGAGCACGGTCTCTATGTGCTGGAAGGCAAGGCGGTCTACCGCCTCAACCAGGACTGGGTCGAGGTCGAGGCTGGCGACTATATGTGGCTGCGCGCCTTCTGCCCGCAGGCCTGCTATGCCGGCGGCCCGAGCAAATTCCGCTATCTGCTCTACAAGGACGTCAATCGGCACGCCAAGCTCGGCGGCGCCGGTATTGCAAAGCGCGCGCCATGACCCGTATCGTCGCGCGGCCGCTGACCCGCGAGAGCTTTGCCCCATTCGGCGATGTCATCGACATGGGCGGCGACAACCACTACCCGATCAATGGCGGCAGGGCCGAGCGCTACCACGATCTCGCAACCGCCGAGGCGACCGGGCCGAACGCCCGCGTGCTGATCTCGATGGTGCGCGGCACGCCATACGAATTGCCGCTGAGGCTAGGCATGGTCGAGCGCCACCCCTTCGGCAGCCAGGCCTTCATCCCGCTGTCGCCGCGCCCGTTCCTGGTCGTCGTCTGCCATGACGGTGAGCAGGGACCGGGCGAGCCGCATGCCTTCATCACAGCACCCGGACAAGGCATCAACTATTCCCGTAATCTCTGGCATGGCGTGCTGACGCCGCTTGGCGAGGCGCAGGATTTCCTGATCATCGACCGTGGCGGCGACGGCTCCAATCTCGAAGAGTTCCATTTCTCGCACGCCTACGAGATCCATCTCCCTTAATTTTTTGTGCGTGTCGTTACCCCAAAACCGGGGGCACTTTTGGGCGACATGCAGCAGGAGACCCCGTAATGACCGATATTTCACTGATCGACCGCCTGCTCGACGTCATCGAGCACGACATCGTGCCGAAGACGGCCGACGGTGTTGCCCATGGCAACAAGCTGTTCGGCGCGGCGATCCTGAGAAAGGACGACCGTTCGCTGGTGCTGGCCGAGACCAACAACGAGATGGAAAACCCGCTCTGGCATGGCGAGGTGCACTGCCTGAAGCGCTTCTACGAAATGCCGAAGGCCGAGCGCGTCGATACGAAAGACGCCATCTTCATCGCCACGCATGAACCCTGCTCGCTTTGCCTGTCGGCGATCACCTGGACCGGCTTCGACAATTTCTACTATCTGTTCAGCCATGAGGATTCGCGCGACAGTTTTGCGATCCCGCACGATCTGAAAATCCTGAAAGAGGTCTTCACTCTCGATCCCGGCGGCTACAATGCCGAGAACGCCTACTGGAAGAGCTTTTCCATACGTCGGTTGGTGCGAGCTTTGCCCGCGGCCGAGCGGCAACGGCTGGAAACACGTATTGGCGCGATTTCGGCGCGCTACGATGATCTGTCCGGCGTCTATCAGGCGAACAAGGACGATAACGACATTCCGCTGAACTGACGCGGATTGACCAGCAGAATTCGTTGGCTGGCCCACGACGCGGTACGGCAGGCTCCATCATCTGGCAATCCTGGAGCATGCCATGAAAACCGTCACCGAATTTCCTCGCAAAGTCGTCGAATTCCCGGATATGGGGATCGTCATGCCGGATGGCTGCCGGCTGTCGGCACGGGTCTGGATGCCGGAAGATGCCGGCGATGATCCGGTGCCGGCAATCCTCGAGCATCTGCCTTACCGCAAGCGCGACGGCACCATCTTTCGCGATCAGCTGACGCATCCCTATTTCGCCGGCCACGGCTATGCCTCGATCCGCGTCGACATGCGCGGCAATGGTGATTCCGAAGGGCTGATGGACGACGAATATTCCGAGCAGGAATTGCAGGACGCCTGCGACGTCATCGCCTGGGCGGCATCGCAGCCCTGGTGCAACGGCAATGTCGGCATGATGGGCATTTCCTGGGGCGGCTTCAACTGCCTGCAGGTGGCGGCCAAGCAGCCGCCGTCGCTGAAGGCGGTGATCAGCCTGTGCTCGACCGTCGACCGCTATGCCGACGACATCCACTACAAGGGCGGTTGCCTGCTGATCGAGAATTTCGGCTGGGCCTCGACCATGCTCTCCTACTCGTCGCGGCCGCCGGACCCGCTGCTGGCCGGCGACAACAGATGGCGCGATCTATGGCTGACCCGGCTGGAGAACCAGTCCTTCCTGGCACCGCTGTGGCTGAAGCACCAGCACCGCGATGCCTACTGGAAGCGCGGCTCGATCTGCGAGGATTTTTCCGCCGTCAAAGCCGCGGTGCTGTCGATCGGCGGCTGGCATGACGGCTACCGCAACACCGTCTCGCATCTGGCCAGCAACATCGAAGCCCCGGTCAAGGGCATCATCGGGCCGTGGATCCACAAATACCCGCACTACGCCGGGCCTAAGCCCGCCATCGGCTTCCTGCAGGAGGCGTTGCGCTGGTGGGACCGCTGGCTGAAGGGTGTCGACACCGGCGTCGAGGCCGACCCTGCCTACCGCGCCTATGTGATGGACAGCGTGCGTCCGGCACGCTGGCATCCCGAGCGACCGGGCCGCTGGGTGGCGGAGCAGGAATGGCCCTCGCCAACCATCAAGACGCAAACGGTCGATCTGATCCCCGCAGGCGAACCCGCCATCGTCGCATCGCCGCAAAGCTGCGGCCTAGCCGGCGGCGAATATTTTCCGTTCACCTTCGGCCCCGAATTGCCCGGCGATCAGCGCCCCGACGATGCTTTGTCGGTGTGTTTCGACCAGCCGGAACTCAACGAGGCCGTCGACATCGTCGGCGCGCCCGAAGTTGAGGTGCGGCTATCCTCCGATCGTCCGCAGGCCAATATCGCGGTCCGGCTGTGCGACGTGCATCCCGACGGTGCCTCGGAGCTGATCTCCTACGGCGTGCTCAACCTGACGCATCGCAATTCGCATGAATTCCCTGAAGCGCTGGTACCGGGCGAAACCGTTTCAGTGCGCGTCGTGCTCGATCAATGCGCCTATCGCGTCCCGGCCGGCCACCGACTGCGTGTTGCCGTTTCGAACACCTATTGGCCTGCCATCTGGCCATCGCCGGAGCCGGTCCAGCTCACCTTGTCGGCGGCGACGCTCAGCTTGCCGCTGCGGCCGCTAGCGACAGGCGACGAAGTGACGTTCGCCGAGCCGGAGGGGGCCACCCCCTGGGCAACAGAGACGATCCGCGCCGCCAATTCCGAGCGTCATGTCGATCGTGACGAAAAAACGGGAATCGTGACACTTTCCATCGTTGATGATTTCGGCGAGGTGCGCGATCTCGCTCATGGCCTGGCCAATGGCAGCATCGCTCGCGAGACCTGGACGATCCATCCCGACGATCCGCTGTCGGCCTCGGGAAAGACGCACTGGACGCAGACCCTGTCGCGAAATGGATGGTCGGTGCGCACCGAGACATCGGCCGAAATGCGGTCGGACGCGCAAAACTTCATCGTCAGCGCCAGAATCGAGGCCTATGAAGGCGAGAAACTCGTTTTCGAGCGCAATTTCGAGGAGAAGGTGCCGCGCGCGCTTCTTTGAGCGCCGATTTCGTTGGTCCAATTGCGACGTACGATTTACGCCACGGCATGTCGCATTCGGTCTTGCTTACCGCTTTCCCTTGCGGTCATTATTCTCCTCACAAGAAACAAGAAAAACGACCGCAGAGTCGAACCAACAGAGTGAGGAACTCAATATGTCAAACGAACTCGAATTCCTTAGCCGGCGTGTCGCATCGGGCAAGCTGAGCCGTCGTGATTTTCTCGGCCGGGCGGCAGCGCTCGGTGTCTCCGCACCCTTCGCCAACTCGCTGCTTTCAAGTGCTGCGCGCGCGGCCGGCCCGGTCAAGGGCGGTACGCTGAAGGCCGGCCTGGTCGGCGGCGAATCCACCAACAGCCTCGATCCGGCGCTGATGATGACACAGGTGCCGTTCGCCTTCGGCAAGTGCTGGGGCGAAATGATCGTCGAGCTGTCCCCCGAGGGCAAGCTCGAGAACCGCATCGCCGAGGAGATCGGCTCGTCAGACGACGCCAAAGTGTGGACGCTGAAGATCCGCGACGGCGTCGAATTCCACAACGGCAAGACGGTGACCGCTGAGGACGTGGCCGCCACACTCGAGCGCCATTCCGACGAGAAGTCGAAATCCGGCGCGCTCGGCTACATGAAGGGCATCGAAACCATCAAGGCCAGTGGCAAGGAAGTGGTGCTGACGCTGAAGGAGGCGAACGCCGACCTTCCCTACCTGCTCAGCGACTATCACCTGATCGTCCAGCCGAACGGCGGCAAAGACAAGCCAGATGCCGGCATCTCGGCCGGCCCTTACGTGGTCAAGACCAATGAGCCCGGCGTGCGCCATGGCGCCGAGCGCTTCGCCAATTACTGGCAAGGCGACAAGATGGGCCATGCCGACCAGATCGAGGTCATCGTCATCAACGACGCGACGGCGCGCACGGCCGCCCTGCAGGGCGGCCAGGTCAACATGATCAACCGCGTCGAACCGAAGATTGTCGACCTGATTAAGCGCCTGCCGGGCGTTACCATCCGCAACCACGCGGGTCCCGGCCACTACGTGTTCATCATGCATTGCAACACGGCGCCGTTCGACAACGCCGATTTGCGCATGGCACTGAAGCTGGCGATCGACCGCGAGGAAATGCTGGACAAGATCCTGCGCGGCTACGGCTCGCTCGGCAACGACTTCCCGATCAATGCGTCCTATCCGCTGTTCACCGAGATCGAGCAGCGCAAGTACGACCCGGACAAGGCCAAGTTCCACTTCAAGAAATCTGGTCACGACGGCTCGGTGCTGCTGCGCACTTCGGATGTCGCCTTCCCCGGCGCCGTCGATGCAGCGCAGCTCTTCCAGCAGAGCGCGGCCAAGGCCGGCATCACGCTCGAGATCAAGCGCGAGCCCGGCGACGGCTACTGGAACGAGGTCTGGAACAAGCAGCCCTTCTGCGCTTCCTACTGGGGCGGCCGCTCGACCCAGGACCAGATGTACTCGACCGCCTATCTGTCGACCGCCGACTGGAACGACACGCGTTTCATCCGTCCGGATTTCGACAAGATGGTGCTGGCGGCGCGCGCCGAGCTCGATGAGGCCAAGCGCAAGCAGATGTACCACGACATGGCGGTCATGGTGCGCGACGACGGTGGCCTGATCCTGCCGATGTTCAACCAGTTCATCGACGCGACCGGCGCCAAGGTCGGCGGCTGGGTCGACGATCCGCATCAGGAGCTGATGAACGGCTACGCGCTGGCGAAGTGCTGGCTCGAAGCCTGAGCTTGGCCTTGCGGATATGTCCTCACCCATCTTGAAACTGGTGGCCCAGCGCGTTGCGCTGGGCATTCTCCTCTTGTTGGCCGTTTCGGTCCTGATCTTCGCCGGCACCCAGATCCTTCCCGGCGACGTCGCGCAAGCCATTCTCGGACAGTCGGCGACGCCGGAGTCGCTCGCCAACCTGCGCGAGCAACTCGGGCTCAACCAGCCAGCCTATCTCAGGTATTTCCATTGGCTGGGCGGCGTGCTGACCGGCGATCTCGGCACGGCTATGTCGAGCGGGCAGGATATCGCCACGTCGATCAAGGGACGGCTGTGGAACACGCTGTTTCTCGCCTTCTGGGCGGCGATCGTCGCCGTGCCGCTGGCGATCATTCTCGGCCTGATCGCGGTGCGCTACCGCAACGGCTGGGTCGACAAGCTGATCTCCGGACTGGCACTCGCCTCGACGTCGTTTCCCGAATTCTTCATCGGCTATGTACTCGTCTATTTCTTCGCCGTGAAATGGCAGATATTCCCCGGCATCTCGACCGTCTATGACGGCATGCCGTTCGGCGAGCGGATGCAGGCGATCGCGCTGCCGGCGACGGCGCTGACGCTGGTCGTGCTCGCCCACATGATGCGCATGACACGTGCGGCGATCCTCAATGTCATGCAGTCGGCCTATGTCGAGACGGCGGAACTGAAAGGCCTGTCGGCCTTCAACGTCATCCGCAAGCACGCCTTCCCCAATGCCATCGCGCCGATCATCAATGTCGTCATGCTCAACCTCGCTTATCTCATCGTCGGTGTCGTCGTCGTCGAGGTGATCTTCGTCTATCCGGGCATGGGACAGTATCTGGTCGACCACGTCACCAAACGCGACGTGCCGGTGGTCCAGGCGGTCGGCCTGATCTTCGCCGCAGTCTACATCAGCCTGAACATCATTGCGGACATAGCGGCGATCGTCGCCAATCCGCGTCTCAGACATCCGAAATAGGGGGCGGATATGCTCGATATCAAACGCATCCCCATCCCCGCACTGATCGGCATAATCCTGACGGCACTGTTCGTGCTGGCGGCGGTCTTCGCACCGTGGATTGCGCCGCACGGCAATGGCGAAATCGTCGGCGATGTCTGGGAACCTATGTCGGCGACCCATTTGCTCGGGACCGACAATCTCGGCCGCGATCTGCTTTCGCGCATGATCTACGGCGCCCGCATCACCCTGTTCATCGCGGTGCTGGCCACCGCGCTGTCGTTCTCGCTCGGCGCCATCCTCGGCTTCTCGGCGGCCGTCTTCGGCGGCTGGTTCGACACGCTGCTGTCCCGTCTCGTCGACCTTTTGATGTCGATCCCGACGCTGATCATGGGTCTCGTCGTGCTCTCCGTGCTGCCGACCAACTTGGTGACGCTGATCCTGGTGATGGGCATTCTCGACTCGACTCGCGTCTATCGCCTGTCGCGCGCCGTCGCCGTCGACATCAATGTCATGGACTATGTCGAGGCAGCGAAACTGCGCGGTGAAGGCAGCGCCTGGATCATCTTCCGCGAGATCCTGCCCAATGCGCTGTCGCCGCTGGTATCCGAACTCGGCCTGCGCTTCATCTACGCCGTGCTGTTCCTGTCGACGCTATCGTTCCTCGGCCTTGGCGTGCAGCCACCGGACGCCGACTGGGGCGGCATGGTCAAGGAAAACAAGGACGGCATCGTCTTCGGCATCGCGGCGGCACTCATCCCAGCGGCGGCGATCGCCCTGCTGGCGATTTCCGTCAACCTGGTCGCCGACTGGGTGCTCAACCGGACGACAAGCCTCAAGGGAGGACGCGGGTGATGGCCGACAGCAAAGCGAAACCCGGCCTGCTGCTCGACATCCGCAATCTGCGCATCGAGGCCACCGTCTTCCCGCCCGGCGAACCGCCGAAGAACATCGTGCTGGTGCACGATGTCTCGCTGACGTTAGAGAAGGGCAAGGTGCTCGGCCTGATCGGCGAATCCGGGGCCGGCAAGTCGACCATCGGTCTGTCGTCGATGGGCTATGGCCGCGGTGGCGTGCGCATCACCGGCGGCGAGGTCATCCTGAATGGCCGCGACATCCTCAAGGGCGGCAAGGATGGCTTCCGCAAATTGCGCGGCCGCGAGGTCTGCTATGTCGCGCAGTCGGCGGCAGCCGCCTTCAATCCGGCGCACAGGCTGATGGACCAGGTGGTGGAAGCCACGCTGCTGCACGGCACGGCGACACGTGCCGAGGCCGAGAAGCGCGCCGTTGCGCTGTTCAAGAAGCTCAGCCTGCCAAATCCCGAAACCATCGGCGAGCGCTTTCCGCACCAGGTCTCGGGCGGCCAGCTGCAGCGCGTGATGACGGCGATGGCGCTGTGCTCCGAGCCGGACCTGATCGTCTTCGACGAGCCGACAACCGCGCTCGACGTGACGACGCAGATCGACGTGCTGGCGGCGATCAAGGACGCCATCCGCGACACCCACGTGGCGGCACTCTATATCACGCACGACCTTGCCGTCGTCGCCCAGGTCTCGGACGAGATCATGGTGTTGCGCCATGGCCGGCTGGTCGAATGGGGCGGCACAAGGCAGATCATCAAGGAGCCGCGCCAGGAATACACCAACGCGCTGGTGTCGGTGCATGAGATCGAACATGCCGAGCAGAAGCCCGGCATGACGCCGTTCCTGTCGGTGAAGAACGTCACCGCCGCCTATGGCCGCAGCCAGATCAAGGTGCTGAAGAACGTGTCGGTCGACATCTATCCGGGACAGACGCTTGCCGTCGTCGGCGAGTCGGGCTCGGGCAAGTCGACGCTGGCGCGCGCCATCACCGGCCTGCTGCCGCCCGAACAGGGCACCGTCACCTTCGACGGGCGCCCGCTGGCAAACCGGCTGGCCGATCGGCCGAAGGAGGATCTGCGCCAACTGCAGATGATCTATCAGATGGCCGACGTGGCGATGAACCCGCGTCAGACCGTCGGCACCATCATCGGCCGCCCGCTCGAATTCTATTTCGGCATACGCGGCCGCGAACGCGACAAGCGCGTTGCCGAACTGCTCGACAAGATCGAGATGGGCAAGGGCTTTTCCGACCGCTACCCGGCCGAGCTTTCCGGCGGCCAGAAGCAGCGCGTCTGCATCGCCCGTTCGCTTGCCGCCAAGCCGAAGCTGATCATCTGCGACGAGGTGACATCGGCGCTCGACCCGCTGGTCGCTCACGGCATCCTCGAGTTGCTGCTCGAGCTGCAGAAGGAGGAGAACGTCGCCTATCTCTTCATCACCCACGACTTGGCGACGGTGAAGTCGATCGCCGATTCGATCGCGGTGATGTATCGCGGCGAGGTGGTGCGCTACGGCCCCAAGAGCCAGGTGCTGGCGCCGCCCTTCGACGCCTATACCGACCTTCTCTTGTCATCGGTCCCCGAGATGGAGATCGGCTGGCTGGAAAAGGCGATCAAGGGACGGCGCATGGCCAGCGCGGGGAACTAGGGCAGTTCACCGTTTCACGGAAACGGCGAACCGCTCTAACTCTTTGTTTTGACGCAATTCCCAAGGGAAAGCGCGCTATGCGCTTTTCCCGGGAAAACCGTTTCACACTTTTCCTGGAATTGCTCTGGCAAGCCAGCGGTCCGCTAGGGTCAGAGGAGCCGGCGGCCGTCATCCGGATGCAACACTACAGCGCCACACGTCCTGCGGACGGGCAGCGCCCGTACAATTTTTTTTCTTAAAAGGGGTAGGACATGAAGACTGAACTCGACCATCTCGCCGAGCTCGCCGGCCAGGGCCGGATATCGCGCCGCGACTTCCTCGGCCGCACCGCCGCCCTTGGCGTCTCGGCGGCACTGGCAACGACACTGGCTGGCAAGGCTTTTGCCCAGACACCCGTCAAGGGAGGAACAATCAAGGCCGGCCTGCAAGGCGGCGAATCGACCAACAGCCTCGACCCGGCGCTCAACCTCAGCCAGGTCACCTACAGCTTCGGCAAGCAGTGGGGCGAATACCTTGTCCGGCTAATGCCCGACAACAGCCTGACAAATCTGATCGCCGAGGAGATCGGCGCCGCCAAGGACGCCAAGACCTGGACGATCAAGGTGCGCGACGGCATCGAGTTCCACAATGGCAAGACCGTCACCGCCGAGGACATCGCGGCCACCATCGAGCGCCATGCCGACGAGAAGTCGAAGTCGGGCGCGCTCGGCATCCTCAAGAACATCAAGGGCGTCAAGGCGAGCGGCAAGGAAGTGATCGTCACGCTTGGCGACGCCGATGCCGACTTCCCCTATCTGATGGCCGACTACCATCTCGTCATCCAGCCGAATGGCGGCAAGGACAACCCGAATGCCGGCATCAGCGCCGGCCCCTACAAGGTCACCGTCAACCAGCCAGGCGTGCGCCATGGCGGCGAGCGCTTCGCCAATTACTGGCAAGGCGACAAGGCCGGCCATGCCGACCAGATCGAGATCGTCGTCATCAATGATGCGACCGCACGGCTTGCAGCCTTGCAGGGTGGTCAGGTGCACATGATCAACCGCGTCGAGCCCAAGGTCGTGGATCTGGTCAAGCGCATCGCGGGCGTCACCATCGAGAACGTATCGGGCAAGGGCTATTACCCGTTCAACATGTTCTGCGACACAGCCCCCTTCGACAGCAGCGACCTGCGGATGGCGCTGAAACTTGCCATGGACCGCGAGGAGATGCTGGAAAAGATCCTGCGCGGCTATGGCTCGGTCGGCAACGACTTCCCGATCAACGAGGCCTATCCGCTGTTTTCCACCGACATCGAACAGCGCAAGTTCGACCCGGAGAAGGCAGCGGCGGCCTACAAGAAGTCAGGCCATAGCGGCTCGATCGTGCTGCGCACCTCAGACGTCGCCTTCCCGGGCGCCGTCGATGCCGCCCAGCTCTATCAGCAGTCCTGCGCCAAGGCCGGCATCAAGATCGAGATCAAGCGCGAGCCCGGCGACGGCTACTGGTCGGAGGTCTGGAACAAGCAGCCCTTCTCGCTCTCCTACTGGGGCGGACGCGCCACGCAGGACCAGATGTACTCCACCGGCTATGTCTCAACCGCCGACTGGAACGACACGCGGTTCAAGCGGCCGGAATTCGACAAGATGCTGTTTGCCGCGCGCGGCGAACTCGACCAGGCCAAACGCAAGGCGATCTACCACGACATGGCGGTGATGATGCGCGACGAAGGTGGGCTGATCGTGCCTTTCTTCAACCAGTTCATCGACGCTGCCGCCACCAACAAGATCAGCGGCTTTGCCAAGAGCCCGATCGGCGAAATGATGGACGGCTACGCGCTCGGCGAGTGCTGGCTCAACGCTTAGCCGAAATCTGATCGTCCGATTTCAGTTATCAAGAACGCCGTGTGCCCAGGACGGCACACGGCGTTCCCGTTTCAACCGCCAAACCGCATGGAGCAGCCCATGGCGCTCAAATCCAAGCTTTTGCTGATCATCCTCGACGGCGTGCCCTATCGCAATTGGCGCCGGCTGATGGGCAACCTCGAAGGCTGGGTGCAATCGGGCGAGGCGCGGGTCTGGAAGATGCGCTCCGTGCTGCCGTCGACCTCGGCCTGCTGCTACGCCTCGATCCATACCGGGGTTTCGCCGCAGGTGCACGGCATCCTGTCCAACGAGAACCGGTTCCGCGTCGCGCAGCCCGATATCTTCTCCGAAGTCAGCAAGGCGGGCGGCAAGACGGGTGCGGTGACACATTCCTACTGGTCGGAGTTCTTCCGCGCCTATCCGTTCGACCTGGTCGAGGACATGGAATTCGACGAGCCGAGCGGGCCGATCACGCATGGCCGCTTCCACACCATGACCGGCTACAACGCCCGCAACCAGATGACGCCGAGCGACGTCGACCTATTCGCGACCCTGACCATGCTGACCAAACGCCACGGCATCGACTACGGCATCCTGCACACCTGCACGCTGGATTCGATGGGCCACCGCTTCGGCCATGACTGCCACGAGATGGACCATGCCGTCTATGCGATGGACGGCATGCTGGCGGCCTTCCTGCCGCGCTGGATCGAAGCCGGCTACGAGGTCATGGTCACCGCCGACCACGGCCAGACCGATCGTGGCCATCATGGCGGCCATGACGACGAGATGCAGGATTTCGCGCTGTATTATTTCGGGGCCGGCAAGGGTCCGCAGGCTGACACCCTGCTCGACCAGCTGCAGCTGGCGCCGACAGTGCTGAGCCGGCTGGGTGTTCCCGTGCCAGCGACGATGAAGGCGAAGCCGTTTTTGGGGTGAGAAGCGGGTCGCGGAGCTCTTCCCTTCTCCCCTTGTGGGAGAAGGGAAGGTCCTGCCTCTGGCAACACCCAATGACTTCGGTTAGCCTCCCAAAAATTCCTTGGCGGAGGATGAACCTTTTTGAACCGATCGGCGACAGAGCAGACAGGAGCCAGGCGGCTCGACCGGCTATGACGGCAGCGACGGAGACCGATCGCGCGCTTGTCGACCGGGTCGCGAAGGGCGACCGTGCCGCCGTGCGGCTCCTGTTCATGCGTCACCACGCGCGGGTCTACCGCTTCGTGGCGCGCCAGACGGGATCGGAAATGATGGCTGACGATATCGCCAATGAAGTGTTCCTCGAACTGTGGCGCCAGGCGCCAGGCTTCGAGGGACGCTCCGAAGTCTCGACATGGCTGCTCGGCATCGCCCGTTTCAAGGCGCTGTCCTTGCTGCGCAAGAAGAAGGAAGACTGGATCGACGACGAGGCCGCCGCCGCGGTGCCCGACGGCGCCGACACGCCGGAAGTCGTCACCATGAAGGAAGACAAGGCCGCCGCCTTGCGACGCTTCGTCGACGCCTTGCCGGAAGAGCATCGCGTTGTGATCGACCTTGCCTATTATCACGGACAGTCGGTGAGCGAGATCAGCGAGGTGCTCGACATTCCGGTCGCGACGGTCAAGACCCGGATGTTCTACGCCCGCAAGAAACTCGGCGAAGCCCTCAAGGCCGCCGGTTACGACAGGGGGTGGCCATGAGTGCCGCTGAAAAGATGTCGCGCCGCGATGAAATGGAAACGCTGCTGCCGTTCTATCTGAACGGCTCGCTGGAAGGTTCGGATCTGGAAGCGATCGAAGAATGGCTGGCCAGCGATCCGGCCGCACTTGCCGCCCTTGGCGAGGCGGAAGCCGAATTCTCCGGCGCCACGGCCGCCAACGAAGCGATCCGGCCGCCGGCCGATGCACTCAGCCGCTTCGCCAAGGCGTTGGACGCCGAGGCTGGACCTGCGCGCAAGCCGGCAGGTTCATCCTGGCTGGCGCAGGCCTGGGGCCGCTTCATGGCGGTGCCGGTCGGTGTCGCCTGGGCCGCGGCCGCGGTTCTGCTGGCCCTGGTCATGGTGCAGTCGTTTATCGAGCCCGGCGGCAAGGGAAATGATTTCGAGATTGCCGGCGCGCAAGACGATCTGGCGAAAATGCCGTTCGCCCTGGTCAAGTTCAAGCCGGATGCAAGGATGTCGGACATTTCGGGGTTCCTCGGCAGCAACGGTCTGAAGATCATCGGTGGACCGACCGCCGACGGCGTGTTCCGGCTTGGCATGCCGGCCGCCAACGCAGCCGACTACACGAAGCAAATCGGCCTTATTGCCGCCCAGCCTTTTACGGAGACTGTGATCGAGGGAAGGAAACCGGTTGATGGCGGCTGAGGCAGTCATTCGATTTGCGGCAATGCTTGCGGCGGCGATGACAATCGCCGCCGTGCCTGCGTCAGCGCAAACCAACGACCCCAATCCAGATCAGACGAAAATCGACTGCCGCAACGGGACCAACGCGGCGGGAGCCGACTGCGCCAAGGATGGCACTGACACAAAGGGCGGATCGGATGCGGCGCAGCCCGGCGCTGTCTTCCTGCCGGCGCTGATCGTCGACCTGTTTCCCAACCCGGCAGCGACGCCGGCGCCGGTGCCGACGCCACGGCCGGCGCCCGCGACGCCACCGGCCGACAATCAAGCCGGCCCCCCGCCCGGCGGCCCGATCGTCTCGCCGACCGATCTCATCGCCGTTCAGCCACCGCGCGCGGTGGTTGGCGATTTCGTGCCCGACGAGGTGCTGGTGACCGTCGACGGCGATGCCGGCACTGTCCAGCAGATCGCCGCTTCCTTCGGCCTGCAGGTGCGCTCGCAGCGCCTGTCGCGGCTGCTTGGCACCACGCTGGTGCGCTTCGGAATTCCCGACGGCCGGCCCGTCGGCGTCGTGCTGGCCCAACTGGCCGCCGACGGCCGCACCCAGCGGCGCGAGCCCAACCATGTCTATTCGCTGCAGCAGGCCGCCAGCATCGTCAACTATGCCTTCGACCGCATCGCGCTCGATGCCAAGCAGGCCAGCGGCGAAAACGTCCGCATCGCGGTGATCGACACCGGCATCGACGACACCAACCCGGCGCTGGCAGGCGTCATTGCCGGGCAATTCGACGCCATGCCCGACGTGCCGATCGAAAAGCGCGATCACGGCACGTCGATCGACGGCCTGATCGCCGGCGTCGGCGCGCTGGAAGGCATGGCGCCCGGCGCCATGATCTACCACGCCCGTGCCTTCGAGGGCGGCAAGTCGACCATGGACGTCATCCTGTCTGCACTCGACTGGGCGGCGGAGCAGGACGTGCGCATCATCAATATGAGCTTTGTCGGGCCGAAGAACGACCTGCTCGGCGTCGCCTGTCGCAATGCCCGCGCGCTCGGCATCGTGCTGGTCGCCGCCGCCGGCAACAACGGGCCCAAGGCGCCCTATGGCTATCCGGCCGCTTTCGATAGCGTCATCGCGGTGACTGCCACCGATGCCAGGGACGGGCTGATGCCGCAGGCCAATCGCGGCGCCTATGTCTTCATCTCGGCGCCCGGCGTCGAGATGGTGGCACCGAGCGGCGCCGGCTCGGACGTGGTCACCGGCACCTCGTTTGCGGCTGCGATCGTGAGCGGCGCCATCGCCAATCTCATCCATGCCGCGCCCGATCGCTCGGCCGACGACATCGAAAAGGCGCTCGCGGCAACGGCCAGGGATCTCGGCCCCAAGGGACGCGACAATGATTTCGGCTACGGGCTGCTGGATATCAAGGCGGCGGCAAAGGAGTAAGGTCAGTCGAAGTGGGTTTGGGTCAAAACTCAATCAACTGACTGCCGCCAATGGCTGAGATGGGTGGGCAGCGGAAGCCCGAGGCTGGCACGAGCAGCAACTACATTAAATCAGAAACAGTCATTCGCCACCGGTTGTCGAATGACCGGGATGGGCCGACAGCGGACGATCCGGTTTCAACCAGCTTCTGCGGTAAGCTGTCGTTCCGAAACCAACCCACAATCGGTCGTCGCACTTGTCAAAGCCGCGCCCGTAAGAGTGCCGACCTCATCGTTGGCGAATAGCTCAGTGTTAGATCTTCAAAAATCGGTAGGCGAAGCGATCGGTCTCGCCCTTGATCGAGGGATCGAACACCTTGATCAAGTGCGCATCATCATTGTTCGCGAGGATGGTGCTTTCCGCGTCCAGTACGAAGCCGGCCGCCTCGACCTCCTCGCGAACAGATGCAGGCTCAATCCGATGCAGCGACTGGGCGTCGCTCGTGCCCGCCCCGACGCCGGCGGCGTGGTCTACGATGACGTAGGACCCACCAGGCTTCAGCCGATCGTAGACGGCTCGATTGAAGTCGGCCGCCGTCGCGCCCCTCGCCTGGATCAGCGCGGTGTGGAGATCGTGGTAGAACAGGTGCAGCCACAGCACATCCGCTGGTTGCGTGACCTCTGGCATCGCCACGAGGTCCGCTGAGACGGCCTCGACGTTCCCTCGGCCCGGCTCCTTCGAGAGCGTCTGGATGCGGCCGACCGGATCGTTCTTGAAGTGGGCGACTTCGGCCGGCACGAAGCTGAAGACCCGCCCTTTGGGTCCCACGACGTCGGAGAACAGGCGCGTCCAGTCTCCGTCGCCTGGGTACACGTCAATGACGGTGGAGCCCGCATCTATACGTGCGAACCGGGTCAACTCGGATAGCTTGGATTGGTCGTACATGGGAATCTCCTTTACGGTTGGGCATTCGACGAGTGCACGGCGAACAATGAGGCGGTTTTCGGCTGATTCACCCGAACCGTCGGCCGCAGTCTGCCAGCTCTAAGCCGGCCCGGGCGCGTCCAACTGCGAGGCCCGGGCCAGCGCTTGCGTGTCAACGTATTCACGGATTTTGGTCAGTCTACCGTCCCGGACCGTGATGGCGAAGATCCAGTCGTCCTCGAACGTCTTGTTCGTGGCTTTGATCCTCCCCGTAGCGACGCCGACGACCAGCACCCGGTCTCCTTGCGCCACGAACTCCCGAGGTTCCGTGGACGTTTCTATCGACTTGGATGCCGTCTCAAGCAAATCCGCCAGCCCGGCGTGTCCGTGGTGCGTTCCGGCCAGCGGCCAGTCCTCGCCCGGAATGATCCACTCGATGTCTTCGGCGACCAGCGCCAGCAGAGCCTCCCTGTCGCCGCGGCCGATCGCGGCGAAGAAGTCCCTCACGGTCTGGATGTTCCTCTCAATGCTCATGGGAATTTCTCCATTTCGGATCGCATCACGCTCGATCCGATCCGTGCCTCCTGGCCCTGCCGGTTGGCACGTCGTGTTCATCAGTCGAACTTGACCAGGTCCTTGAAGATCAGATGACCCCAGCTATTTCCGCGCGCCTGGACTAGCAGCCCACCTTCCGACAGTCCGCCAAGTTTGATCGGCGAGAAACCGAGATTTTCCGCGAGCGTACCAATCTCCGCCGCAGCGTCGTCATCGTCGCTCGCCAGGAACACGACTCTCCTGCCACCATGCACGGCCGGGTCTTGGTCAAGGACGGCAGCGACCAGATGGTTGAAGCCCTTGACTAGTTTTGCACCAGAGAATGCCTGTGCAACGAACTTGGAAGAAGTTTTTCCCCCGAGCTTTTCAGGAGGCACGCCGTAGGCATTGGTCACATCGACGATGGTCTTTCCCTGCCAGGTGGCGAGCGCCTTGGCGACCTCCGGGTGCGACTCGAAACGGACAGCCAAAAAGATGATGTCCGCCTTGAGGGCGTCCGCCAATTTTTTGGGGATGATCGTGGGACCGACCGCGGCCGCATCGGCTGCAAAGCTTTCTGGGTCGCGCGTGGTTGCAACGGACACGTCGATGCCCTTGCGGGCAAACGCCTTGGCCAGTGCTCGGCCGATATTGCCGAATCCGATGATTGCGTAGCTCATAATGCTTCTCCTATTCCTATCTTGTGTTGGAACTAACGTTTGAGAAGCGGGGTCACTACTGGCGGGGCTGAAGGGCCAGCCACGGGACCGCGCCGGGGTCAGACCTGCGCCATGCCTCCATCGACCGCCAGATCCACGCCGGTGATGTAAGAACTTTCATCTGAGGCGAGGAAGGTGACGGCAGCCGCAATTTCCTCTGGCTTTCCCCTGCGACCCATTGGGATCTGTGACGCAAACTGGGCGGCCGCTTGCTCGGCTTGCTCGGGGGTAAGGCCTGTCGTTGTCTCTAAGGCGGGGGTCTCGATTGGCCCGGGGCTCATCGCGTTCACGCGGATTTTGCGGTCTTTCAGCTCCAGTGTCCAAGTGCGCGCAAAGTTGCGCACAGCAGCCTTACTCGCGGCGTAGGCGCTAAACCCTGGAACCCCCAACACGTTCGACACTGAAGAGTTCAGGATAATCGAACCGCCGTCTTTGAAGAGAGGAAGGGCCTTCTGCACCGTAAAGAACAGACCCCTCACGTTCACATCGAAGGTCTGGTCAAAATGGGCCTCAGTAGCGACCGCGAGCGGTGCGATTGTCCCTGCGCCCGCGTTCGCGAAGAGAATGTCGAGGTGACCATGTTTCTCTTTCACGACGGCATAGAGCCGGTCCAGGTCCTCCAAGCGCGACACGTCACCCACGACCGTCGTAACGTTTCTCTCGATGAAACCCGCAGCCTCCTTCAACTCTTTCTCCCGTCGCCCGGTGATCACGACGTGCGCACCTTCCTCCACGAAGCGCTTGGCGGTGGCCAACCCGATCCCGCTGCTTCCGCCCGTGATGACTGCGATCTTACCTTCGAGTTTTTTCATGATGTTCTATCCTTCGTTGTGTTGCCCAGACGCGGAAATCGCGCCGGGGTTCAGAGCTGCGCCAGGCCGCCGTCGACGGCGACTTCGCTGGCGGTCATGAAGCTGCTGTCCGACGATGCGAGAAAGGCGGCCACGGCCCCGATCTCCGCCGGATCAGCCATGCGCTGGAGCGGAGTCATCGCGCCGTAGGCCTTCTGGCCTTCCTCGCCCAACGCCTCCTTCGCGAGTTCGGTCGCCGTCGCCCCTGGCGACAGCACGTTTACGCGGATGCCGGTGCCCTTCAGGTCTTCCGCCCAGGTCCTCGCGAGGTTGCGCACTGCCGCCTTGCTCGCGCTATAGGCAGTGAAGCCCGGGGCGCCCGTCGTGCCGGCGCTCGATCCGGTCAGGATGATCGAACCGCCCCGGCCCATGAGCGGCAACGCCTTCTGGACCGTGAAGATCGTACCCTTCACATTGGTGTCGAAGGTTTCGTCGATGTGCTTGGCGGTGATCTGGCCGAGCGGCAGCGGACCTCCCGCACCGGCATTGGCGAAGACGATGTCGAGGCTGCCGCGCTCGGCCTTCACCGCAGCGTAGAGCCGGTCGAGATCGGCCTCATCCGAGACCGAGCCCTTCACCGCGCGGGCATTGGGCCCAAGGTCGGCCAAAGCGGCGTCAAGCGCGTCCTGCCGGCGGCCGAAGATGAAAACGAAGGCGCCTTCCTCGATGAAGCGCTTTGCCGACGCGCGGCCGATGCCGGTCGCGCCACCCGTGATTACGGCGGTCTTTCCATTCAGTCTGGTCATGACGTGCATCCTTCGTTTCGCCGTCTCGTGTCTTTGGCTGTACGGGAAAGTCCCGCGAGAGCCTCAAGATGGGTTCGCCGAAGTCGGGCGGTGAGTGCGCAATCGCGCACATCGGTGGTGCGAAAACGATCCAGCTAGATAATTGAACGCCGCGACGACCGCGCAAACTACGGCTGATCGTGTTAGAATGGGCTTTTGCAAGCCGCACTGCGCTGCGCAGGAATGCACCATGATCGACTGGGATGACGTTCGCTACTTTCTTGCCGTCGCACGCGGAGGCTCGGTGCGGGCTGCTGCCGCGCACCTCGGGGTGAATCATTCAACCGTGCTGCGACGCATCGCCCAGCTCGAGGAACGCCTTGGGGCGCAGATGTTCGAAAAGCTGCCTTCGGGCTACCGCCTGACGGCTGCCGGCGAGGAGGTCCTCGAGCTCGCGAACCAGATGGAAGCGTCGTCGCACCAGTTGGAGACGCGCGTCTTCGGTCGCGACCAGAGCGTGCGCGGGCTTCTGCGGGTGACACTGGCACCGACCCTTGCGACACACCTGCTCATGCCGGACTTCGCCGATTTCGCGCGTCTGCATCCCGACATCGAGATGGAAATCTTGTCGTCCGGCGAGCTGGCAAATCTGACCAACCGAGAGGCCGACGTCGCGATCCGCGTCGTCTACGACCGCAAAACCCTGCCGCTCAATCTTCACGGCCTGAAGGGGCCGGAGCTGTTCGGCGGCGTCTACATGTCCCGCGATCGACTGGCCGCGTGGCGTGCGGGCGCGCCTGATCCCATCCGGTGGATCGTCATAAGCATTCATGGCATCCCGGATTGGGCCAGCGAGGGTGAGGTTCGCACCACGGGGGTTCTATTCAGGACCACGGACGGCGAGGCGCAGATCGTTGCTGTACGGCAAGGGCTCGGGATGACGACACTGCCGTGCTTAATTGGCGATGCCGACCCCCTGCTGGTGAGGGTGCCGGGCACCGAGCCGCACATGTACGGAACGCTCTGGCTTCTCACACAGGGGGAGACACGCAAGACGAAGCGCGTGCGGCTCTTCACGGAGTTCGTATCCCGCAGGCTCGCCGCGTACGCTCCGCTTCTCGCGGGGCTGTCCATATCGCGCGAGGCGACGGTTCAGCCGTAGCCGATTCTGACCTCAGGCCGGCGCGCCGGCGACCGATCCCCTGACCACCAGGTCGACCGGCCAGACCTCGCCGCGGGCGCCCTCCTCCAGTCCCGAAATCCGTGCCGCCAGCCGCTCGGCGACGCGGGCGCCGGCGAGACGGATGGATGAACGCGTCGTCGACAGCGGCACCGAAAAATTCTCCGGCCTCAGCCAGGGGAAGACATCGTCATGGGCGATCAGAGACACGTCGCCTGGAATGCTCAGGCCGAGGTCGCGCACCGCACGCACGACGCCCAGCGCCATGATCAGGCTGGAGCAGGCGATCGCCGTCGGCGCGTCGCCCTCTTCCAGCAAACGCCTGGTGGCGCGATAGCCGTTCTCCTCGGTCATATCAACCGAGCAGACATGGCGCTCGCCTAATGTCAGCCCGCTTGCGGCAAGCGCCCGGCGCACGCCGCGTTCGCGATGGATGGCGAAGGTCTCGCGATCATCACCGTTGATCAGCGCCAGCCGCCGGTGGCCAAGCTGGATCAGCAACCTGGCCGCCTCGTGGAAGGCGCCCTCATTGTCGATGTCGGTGAAGGCATAGTCGAAATCGAAACCTTCGCTGCGGCCATGGACGATGAAGGGAATGCCGAGCGTGTTGACCAGCGCCACGCGCCGGTCAGCTGGCCTTGGCGAGGAGATGTAGACGGCGTCGACTTGCCGGTTGGCGACGATGCGCCGGTAGGTCGTCTCCTGGTCGTCGGCGTCGGCCGGCGACAGCACGAGGTCGAGTTCGTGCGAGCGGGCGTAGTCGCCGAGGCCGGACAGGAACTCTACGAAATGCGGATCGATGTCGACGGCGGCGCCGGTCGGCAGGACATAGCCGATCATGCCGGTCTTGCCGGTCGCCAGCCGGCGCGCGCTCGGATTGGGGCGGTAGCCATGGCGCTTGGCGGCATCCATCACCCGCCGGCGCGTTTCCTCGTTGACCTCGGGATAGCCGTTCAGAGCGCGGCTTACCGTGGTCTGCGAAAGTGCCAGCATATGGGCGAGCTGCTTGAGGTTCACGAAAGGTCTCCATTCCCTCAAAGCGCTTTTAAATTGAATCGACCCAAGTGCCGTAAGGGCCGGTCCATAGGAGGATGAAGCATAGACGCGGTTTGGGCCGGTTTGAAACAAAAATTGCTGCTGCACTGCCATAAAAGCATGCTGCAGCGCACTTTTTCTGCCGCAAATGCGCGAAATTAAATCGATTAGCTCGCCAGCCTCTTGACTTCCAGGCGATTCAATGGCGAGATCAAAAAAGCCAAAGCGCTTTGGAAGACTCTTCGAAAGGTTGCGGTTCCTTTCTGACTGAGTCACAGTCCTGCGGCGTCGGCGGGCGGAATGGAGGTTCCGTCCGGTGTGTGTGACCCACTGGGAGGAATACCGATGAAGAAAATGCTTTTGCTGGGTGCTGCGTTTGCCACGCTCGCCCTGAACGCGCCCGCGCATGCCGAATTGAAGTTCAAACCGGGCGAGGACAAGCGCTTCAACTGGGCGAACTACGAAGAGCTCAAGAAAGTCGATCTCAAGGGTGAGACGCTGACGATCTTCGGACCGTGGCGCGGTGAGGACGAAGGCCTGGTGCGCGGCGTTCTCGACTATTTCTCGGAAGCCACCGGCGTCGAGATCAAATACTCCTCCTCGGAGAATTACGAACAGCAGATCGTCATCGACACACAGGCCGGCAGCCCGCCGAACATAGCCGTGCTGCCACAGCCGGGCCTGATCCAGGACCTGGCATCGAAGGGCCTTTTGACACCCCTCGGCGACGACACCGCGAAATGGGTCAAGGACAATTACGGCGCCGGCCAGTCATGGGTCGATCTCGGCACCTTCAAGGACAAGGACGGCAAGCCGGGCTTCTTCGCGTTCCCCTACAAGGCCGACGTGAAGTCCCTGGTCTGGTATTCACCGGACAATTTCAAGGAAGCCGGCTACACGGTTCCGAAGACGCAGGAAGAACTCGCCGATCTCGAGAAGAAGATCATTGCCGACGGCGGCAAGCCGTGGTGCATCGGCCTCGGCTCCGGCGGCGCCACCGGCTGGCCGGCGACCGACTGGGTCGAAGACCTGATGCTGCGCACCCAGGCTCCGGAAGTCTACGACAAATGGGTGAAGAACGAGATCCCATTCAACGATCCGGCGGTGGTCAACGCCATCGACATCTTCGGCAAGATCGCGACCGACGACAAGATGGTCGACGGCGGCGCCAAGGCGGTTGCGGCGACCGATTTCCGCGACAGCCCGAAGGGCCTCTTCTCGGTGCCGCCGAAATGCTACTTGCACCATCAGGCATCGTTCATCCCGACCTTCTTCCCGGAAGGCACCAAGGTCGGCCAGGACGCGGACTTCTTCTACTTCCCGCCCTATGCTTCCAAGCCTGAACTGGGCACGCCCGTGCTCGGCGCCGGTACGCTGGCGATGATCACGAAAGACAGCAAGAGTGCCCGCGCGTTCATCGAATTCCTGAAGATGCCGCTCGCCCATGAGATCTGGATGGCCGAGGGTGGTTTCGTGACGCCGCTCAAGTCGGTCAACAAGGATGCCTATGCCAGCGACGCGCTGAAGAAGCAGGGCGAAATCCTCGCCAACGCCTCGACCTTCCGCTTCGACGGTTCCGACCTGATGCCCGGCAAGATCGGCGCCGGCGCGTTCTGGACCGGCATGATCGACCTGGTCGGCGGCAAGTCCGCACAGGATGTCGCCACCGACATCCAGAAGAGCTGGGACGCCATCAAGTAGGCGCCGACAGCAGCCGATCGTTCGGTTGGACGTTTGGACTATCCCATCCCAAGTGGATCCGGGCCCTGGAGGCCCGGATCCGACCGGCGGCCCGTGCCGCAGCGACTATCATGAGCACACAGACATCCGGCATGAAGCGCGATCAGCAAAAGGGAAAACCCGTCTTGCCTGGCGATCGCGCTCTGAACAACTGAATCGGCGCATCTCACCGCCCGGACCGTTCGGCTTTGGCTGATGATGCGCAGGGGGAGGGACCCATGGCGGCTCAGATTTTCTCGGCCATTTTCGTCATCATCGTCGGCGTCGGCGGTTGCGTCGCCTATTTCTGGGGCGCCAACAAGCTGGTCGACCTGATATTCCCGTCGCGCGGCGTTGCCGGTGCCGCGGCCATCGACAATCTGCGCCGGCAGGGGCTGGTCCGTCCCTGGCTGTTTGTTGGCCCAGCGATGATCATCCTGACCATCTACCTGATCTATCCGGTGGTCGAGACGCTACGGCTGTCGTTCCTCGATCGCGGCGGCATCAATTTCGTCGGCTTGGCCAATTACGAATGGGCCTTCGGCGACCGCGAGTTCCGCAACTCGATCCTCAACAACATCATCTGGCTGGCGGTCGTGCCCGCCGCCTGCACCTTCCTCGGGCTGATCATCGCCGTGCTCACCGACAAGATCTGGTGGGGCACGATCGCCAAGAGCCTGATCTTCCTGCCGCTGGCAATCTCCTTCGTCGGCGCCAGCGTCATCTGGAAATTCATCTACGAGTATCGTGGCGAGGGCCAGACGCAGATCGGCATCCTCAACGCCGTCATCCAGCATTTCGGCGGCCAGCCGCAGGTCTGGATATCGCTGCCGTTCTGGAACAATTTCTTCCTGATGGTGATCCTGATCTGGATCCAGACCGGCTTTGCCATGGTCATCCTGTCCTCGGCCTTGCGCGGCATTCCAGAGGAAACACTGGAAGCCGCCGTTATCGACGGCGCCAATCCGTTCCAGATCTTCTGGAAGATTATGGTGCCGCAGATCTGGGGCACCATCGCCGTCGTCTGGACCACGATCACCATTCTGGTGCTCAAAGTGTTCGACATCGTGCTGACCATGACCAACGGCCAGTGGAACAGCCAGGTGCTGGCCAATCTGATGTTCGACTGGATGTTCCGTGGCGGCGGCGATTTCGGCCGTGGCGCCACCATCGCCATCATCATCATGATCGCGGTCATTCCGATCATGGTCTGGAACATCCGCCAGGCGAACAAAGAGACGGGAGGACATTGAGATGGCCGTTGCGACCGGAAATTCCTTCGCCAGCCGCTTTGGCGTCCACATCGCCGTGCTTGTCTTCGTCGCGATCTGGACCATACCGACGCTCGGCATCCTGGTCTCGTCGCTGCGCGACAAGAACCAGATCATCGCCTCGGGCTGGTGGAATTCGTTCTCCAGCTCCACCCAGACCGAAGCCGGCCGGCTGCCGGCCGCCTCTACGCAAGTCGAAAAGGACGGCAAGTTCGTCCTTCAGGGCAACATCTTCGGTGACGGTGCTGCCCGCAACATCAGCGCCTTCGGCGTCAAATCGGCGGCACCGACGCAATATCCCGCCGGCACGACAGCCGATCTCGGCGACGGCGTGACATTGCTGCTCAACGCCGACGGCAGCTTCGTCATGGCCTCGCCCAAGGCGTTCGAAGGCGATCGCGGCCAGCGCATCTACTATGCCTCGTCGGCGCCGCCGAAATTCACCACCGACAACTACAAGACGGTGTTGTTTTCGGAGGGCATCGGACGGTCGTTCATGAACTCGCTGACCGTCACCATCCCGGCGACCGTCATCCCGATCCTGATCGCCGCCTTTGCCGCCTATGCATTGGCCTGGATGCGGTTTCCCGGCCGGGCGCTGCTGATCGCGGTCATTATCGGCCTGCTGGTGGTGCCGCTGCAGATGTCGCTGATCCCGCTGTTGAAACTCTACAACGGCGTCGGCTCTTTCTTCGGCATGCCGTCGAAAACCTATCTCGGCATCTGGCTGGCGCATACCGGCTTCGGCCTGCCCTTCGCAATCTACCTGCTCAGAAGCTACATTGCCGGCCTGCCGCGCGAAATCATGGAATCGGCGCGCATCGACGGCGCCAGCGATTTCGAGATCTTCGTCAAGATCGTCTTGCCGCTGTCGTTCCCGGTGCTGGCTTCGTTTGCCATCTTCCAATTCCTGTGGGTATGGAACGATCTGCTGGTGGCGATGGTTTTCCTCGGTACAGAGGCAGACCAGATCGTGCTGACCGCCAAGCTCAACGCCCTGTTGGGCTCACGCGGCGGCGACTGGGAGATCCTGACGACATCGGCTTTCGTGACCATCATCGTGCCGCTGATCGTCTTCTTCTCGCTGCAGCGCTATTTTGTCCGCGGGCTGCTTGCCGGCTCGGTGAAAGGAGGCTGAGACGATGCAATCCGCTTTGAAGGCCAACTCGAAGCCTGATCTCGCCATCGATCGCGACTGGTGGCGAGGTGCGGTGATCTACCAGATCTATCCGCGCAGCTACCAGGACTCGAACGGCGACGGCATTGGTGACCTCAACGGCATCATCGGGCGGCTGCCCTACATCGCGGCACTCGGTGCGGACGCCATCTGGATTTCGCCGTTCTTCAAGTCGCCTATGAAGGATTTCGGCTATGACGTGTCCGATTACTGCGACGTCGATCCGATGTTCGGCACGCTGGCCGATTTCGACGCGCTGACAGCCGAGGCACACAGGCTGGGCCTCAAGGTGATGATCGACGAGGTGCTGTCGCACACCGCCGACAACCACCCATGGTTCAAGGAAAGCCGCTCGAGCCGCACCAACCCGAAGGCCGACTGGTACGTCTGGGCGGACGCCAGGCCGGACGGCACGCCGCCCAACAACTGGCTGTCGATCTTCGGCGGCTCGGCCTGGCAATGGGACACGAGCCGCCAGCAATATTACCTGCATAATTTCCTGGCCGAGCAGCCCGACCTCAACTTCCACAACCACGACGTCCAGGACGCGTTGCTCGACGTCACCCGTTTCTGGCTGGAGCGCGGCGTCGACGGCTTCCGGCTCGACACCATCAATTTCTACTTCCACAGCCAGGGCCTGGAAAACAACCCGCCGCTGCCGCCGGAAGAGCGCAACGACCAGACCGCACCGGCGGTCAACCCCTACAATTACCAGGACCATCTCTACGACAAGAGCCGCCCCGAGAACCTCGGCTTCCTTGAACGGTTCCGCGCCCTGCTCGATGAATATCCGGCAACCGCCGCGGTCGGCGAGGTCGGCGATTCGCAGCGCGGACTGGAGGTGGTGGCTGCCTACACCGCCGGTGGCAAGCGCGTGCACATGTGCTATTCCTTCGATTTCCTGGCGCCGGAAAAGATCAGCGCGGCCAAGGTCCGCTCGGTGCTGGAATCCTTCGGCAAGGTGGCCAGCGACGGCTGGTCATGCTGGGCCTTCTCCAACCATGACGTGATGCGCCCGGCCTCGCGCTGGGCCGCCAATGAGGCCGACCCGACCGCCTACCTCAAGGTCATCTCGGCGCTACTGATGTCGTTGCGCGGGTCGGTCTGCATCTATCAGGGCGAGGAGCTTGGGCTCGGCGAGGCCGACCTTCGGTTCGAGGATCTGCAGGACCCCTACGGCATCCGCTTCTGGCCTGAATTCAAGGGCCGCGACGGCTGCCGCACGCCAATGGTGTGGGACGGCAGCGCCAAGAACGGCGGCTTCTCCTCGGCAAAGCCCTGGCTGCCGGTGCCGGCCAAGCATCTGGCGCAAGCGGTCAATGTCCAGCAGGGCGACGAGACTTCGCTGCTCGAACACTACCGGCGCTTTCTCAGCTTCCGGCGCGCCCATCCGGCGCTGGCCAAGGGCGATATCACCTTCATCGAAAGTGAGGGCGACACCGTCGCCTTCACGCGCCGCGCCGGCAACGAGCAGATTGTCTGCGTCTTCAATCTGGGCGCCAGGCCGGCCGAGGTTGACCTTGGCAACCGATCGCTGCAACCTTTGCCAGGACACGGATTTTCGGGGCAGACGAGCAGCGGCGCCATAAAGCTCGGCGGCTACGGCGCCTGGTTCGGGCGTATCGACTGAATTTCAAATCACTTGAATTTCAAACTACTGGGAGGAAACCAATGGCCGATGTCACGCTAAGACAGGTGAAGAAGTCCTACGGCAATCTGAATATTCTCCACGGCATCGACCTCGATATAAAGTCGGGCGAGTTCATCGTCTTTGTCGGCCCGTCTGGCTGCGGCAAGTCGACCTTGCTGAGATCGATCGCCGGGCTCGAGGAAATCACCTCCGGCGAGCTCAAAATAGCCGGCGAGGTCGTCAACGACGTGCCGCCATCGAAGCGGGGCATCGCCATGGTGTTCCAGTCCTACGCTCTCTACCCGCACATGACCGTCTACGACAACATGGCGTTCTCGATGAAGATCGGCAAGGAGAACAAGGCCGAGATCGACCGCCGTGTGCGTCAGGCCGCCGAGATCCTGCAGCTGACCAAATATCTCGACCGCCTGCCCAAAGCGATGTCGGGCGGCCAGCGCCAGCGCGTCGCCATTGGCCGCGCCATCGTGCGTAATCCGAAAGTGTTCCTGTTCGACGAGCCGCTTTCAAACCTCGACGCCGCGCTTCGCGTCGCCACCCGCATCGAGATCGCCAAGCTCAAGGAATCGATGCCCAACACGACCATGATCTACGTCACCCACGACCAGGTCGAGGCGATGACGCTGGCCGATCGCATCGTGGTGCTCAAGGAAGGCCATATCGAGCAGGTCGGCACGCCGATGGACCTCTACAAGAAACCCGGCAATCTGTTCGTCGCCCAGTTCATCGGCTCGCCGGCCATGAACATCCTACCCGCGACCATCGACAAGACCGGTAACCCGACCGTCGTCAGCCATGTCGGCGGGCGCAAGGCAACCGTGCCGATCACGACGCCGGCTTCGGCAAAGGGCACCGCGGTGAGTTTCGGCGTGCGGCCGGAAGATCTGATCATCTCCAGCGGCGCTGACTATCTGTTCGAGGGAACGGTCGACTATGTCGAGCAGCTCGGCGAGGTCCAGCTGGTTTATATCGACATCGGCCGCGCCGATCTGCCGCTGGTGACCAAGCTGCCCGGCAATGTCGAGGTCAAGCGCGGTTCGACATTGCGGCTGAGCGCCAATGGCGAGGACTTGCATATCTTCGATGCGGACGGACATTCCTTTGCGCTGCAAAAGCCGGAAGCAAAGGCGGCCTGAGGCTGGACCACGTCTCGGACGTAAAAAGAGCAGCGGGCTTGGCCCGCCGCTCTTTGATTTGGAGATCGACTTCGGCTGGCTGTTAGTTGTTGCCGAAGAGGTTCCGGTCGCTGCCCTGCGAGGCAGATTTCTGGTTGTCGCCCGACGAGTTCAGCAGCTTGTAGACCGGCGAGCTGGTGTTGCGCACCGAAGAGGTCTGGGTGCTATCGACGTTCGCCTGCTTGTTGATGTCGTAGCCACCAACGTTGTCATTACCGGCGTAAGCGGTGCCGGCGGCGATCAAAAGAGCGGCGGCAGTGAGAACAATCTTTTTCATTTTAGTGCTCCTGAATTTTCATATTCCGGCGGAGCGGCGGGCTATCCGGCCGCTCCATCAGGGATGAGATTAATGGTTGCCGAAGACGTCGTGGTCGCTGTTGCTGCCCTGGGGAGCGGACTTCTGGACGTCTCCCGACGAGTTGAGCAGCTTGTAGACCGGCGAGTTGGCGTTGTGCACGGAAGAGGTGTTCGTGCTATCCACGTTGGCAGTCGCCAGCTTGTTGATGTCATAGTTACCAACATTGTCGTTGCCGCCGGCGTAAGCGGTGCCGGCGGCGATCAAAAGTGCGGCGGCGGTGAGAACAATCTTTTTCATTTCCAGTACTCCTGAATTTTCATCTTCCGGCGAAGCGGCGGGGCGAGCCCGCCGTATGCTGGGAATCGGCTATTAGTTGTTGCCGAAGAGGTTGCGGCCGCTGCCCTGGGCAGGCGTCTGAGCAGTCGGCTCCGACTTCTTGATCGAATTGATCGAAGAGGTGTGTGCACTATCGACGTTGGCAGTCGCCAGCTTGTTGATGTCGTAGCTACCAACGTTGTCGTTGCCGGCGTAAGCGGTGCCGGCGGCGATCAAAAGTGCGGCGGCGGTGAGAACAATCTTTTTCATTTCCAGTACTCCTGAATTTTCATCTTCCGGCGAAGCGGCGGGGCGAGCCCGCCGTATGCTGGGAATCGGCTGTTAGTTGTTGCCGAAGAGGTTGCGGTCACTGCCCTGGGCAGGCGTCTGAGCAGCCGGTTCCGACTTCTTGATCGAAGCGGTGTGCGTGCTGTCGACGGCAATGGCTGGCTGATTGGCACCATCAGAACCAAAGTGGTCGCTATTAGCGAAGGCGCTGCCGGAAATGGCCAGAAGGGCGGCGGCAGTGAGAATGATCTTTTTCATTTTATGTACTCCAGTATTTTTCCCGTCCGTCTAGCGGCGTGTCTTGGGAGGAAATCGCGTCGTTCGGACAGCCCCGATGTGGTAGGGCCGGTCTGCCTTTTCCAATCACGAAGTTGTTCCATGTGGACCATGAATCCACCACTTGAAATTGCGCCAAGGGCGTCTAGGTCGTATATTTTTCTCTTTTATTTCAAATAGTTAGGCGAAATCCGCGCATGGATCACCAACTGTTTCGGAGGCCCAGCGTTCACACCGTCCTGCACGCACCGTCAACAGAAACGAACCGTTCGGTTCGATTTTAGAACAGGCTAATAGTCACTTTTCGAAACTGTTAACCTTTTTTGACCCTGGTCAGGGGGTCGGCTTCGAGGGGAGTGGCTGCGGCGGAGATGGGATTTCAGCTCCGCAATCGCCAACCGGAACGTTTCGCATCCCGTGTCGCGCCGCATGGATACGATGTCGCTTTCATGCCGATGTCGAAATCGCTGTCGTGGTTAGATCATGACATCTCAGGTGCCGCTTCGTGACGACGAGGCGGAGAATTGGGAAGCCGGTCAGAATCCGGCGCTGCCCCCGCAACGGTGGTGGAGTTCAAGTCGCAACGGGAGACCACTGGGCAACTGCCTGGGAAGGTGTCGCGATGGTCCGCAAGGACAACTCCAGAGCCCGGAAACCAGCCAGAGATGTACAGACTCGACTGATCGCGGTGGGCGGTCAAGAGGCGGATAGTGCATGTCCGGCGCATTGCCGGCCTGCGCCCAGTCCTTCCTCCGTCACCACCAGTTCAGTCCTTGAAGCGAGGACAGGACATGGATATCCGCAACGACATGCTGAGGCTCTTGAACAGCCGCCGGCAAGGCTTTTCTCTGGAGCAGCCCTTCTACACCGATCCGGACTATTTCAAGCTCGACATGGAGCTGATCTGGTATCGCGACTGGCTGTTCATCGGCCACGATTGCGAGCTGCCGAAGCCGGGCAGCTACATCACCGTGCAGATCGGCGACTATCCGGTCGTCCTTGTCCGTGACCAGCAAGGCAAGATCAACGCCTTCCACAATTCCTGTCGCCATCGCGGCAGCCGCGTCTGCAACACAGAGAAGGGTACGGCGGCAAAGCTCGTCTGCCCCTATCACCAGTGGACCTATGAGCTCGACGGTCGTCTGCTGTTTGCCCGCCAGATGGCCGACGGTTTCGACAAGAGTGAGTTCAGCCTGAAGCCGGTCGCCTGCGAGAGCGTCGGCGGCTACATCTTCATCTGCCTGGCCAAGGAGCCGGCGGACTTCGCGCCGATGCGGGCGATGATCGAACCCTATCTTTTGCCGCACCGTTTGCGCGAAGCAAAGATCGCCTTCGAGAGCACGATCATCGAGAAAGGCAACTGGAAGCTGGTCTGGGAAAACAACCGCGAGTGCTACCACTGCGCCGCCAATCATCCCGAGCTGTGCAAGACCTTCCCCGAGGCGCCGACCGTGACCGGCGTCAACGGCGCCGACAGCGACCCTGAGATGGTCGCGCACTGGGCCAAATGCGAGGCATCAGGCTTGCCGAGCAAATTCCGCATCGATCCGGCCGGACAGTATCGCGCCACCCGCGCGCCGCTGCTGCGCGATGCCGTCAGCTACACCATGACCGGCAAACTGGCGGTGAAGAAGAACCTCTCCGACACTGTCTCCGCCGACCGGATCGGCACCTTGATGCATTATCACTATCCTACGACCTGGAACCACATCCTCATCGACCACGCGGTGACGTTCCGGGTGCTGCCGATCAGCGCCACGGAAACGGCGGTGACGACCAAGTGGCTGGTGCACAAGGATGCGGTCGAGGGCATCGATTACACCATCGAAGACCTCACCCATGTCTGGACCGAGACCAACGACCAGGACCGCCGCATCGTCGAGGAAAACGCCTTCGGCATCCTGTCGCCCGCCTATGAGCCCGGCCCCTATTCGGAGCTGCATGAGGGTGGCGTGATCCAGTTCGTCGAATGGTACGCGTCGTTCATCGGGCCGCGCCTTGCCGAGGGCGGCCGGCCGGCGCTGCGCAGCGTCGCCTAGCACAAAACAAAAGGGACAAGAGGATGAATGCGATGACGGATCTTGGCCTCTATCGCCATCTCGACCAGATGACACCGTGGAACGACAGGCTGCAGGTGCTGGAAGTGATCGGTGTCAGCGACGAAGCGCCCGATGTGAAGACCTTCACCTTCCGCTCCGACAACCAGACCTGGTTCCGCTACAAGCCCGGCCAGTTCGTGACGCTGGAACTGCCGACCGCCGACGGGCCGCTGATGCGTACCTATACGCTGTCGTCCTCGCCGTCGCGGCCGTTCTCGATCGCGGTGACGGTGAAGGCGCAGGCGGGCAGCGTCGGCACGCGCTGGATGTTCGACCATTTGACGCCGGGCTCGCACGTCAAGGCCTATGGGCCGACCGGCGATTTTTCGCTGCACAGCCACCCGGCGGCCAAGTATCTGTTCATTTCGGCAGGCTCCGGCGTGACGCCGATGATGTCGATGCTGCGTTGGTTGAATGATTGCGCGCCATGGACCGATGTCGGCTTCGTCAACTGCGCGCGCCGCCCGGAAGAGATCATTTTCCGCAAGGAGCTCGAACTGCTCGGCAGCCGTATGCCCGGCCTGTCGCTCGGCTTCATGATCGAGGAGCGGTCGAGCCGCGAGGGCTGGTTCGGCCATATGGGCCGCATCGATGCGATCCGGCTGCCATTGCTGGCACCCGATTTCCGCGAGCGCGAAATCTTCTGCTGCGGCCCCGATCCCTTCATGCGCGCCGTGCGCGGCATGCTGGACTCCGCCGGCTTCGACATGACAAAATTCCATCAGGAGAGCTTTGCGGCGCCTGTCGTGGAAGAAATCCCGGCGCCGTTCACTTGGCCGGCGGAAAACGAGGCCGCCATTATCGTCGAAGCCGCGACGCCGATCCGTTTCGCGCTTTCGGATGTCGACGCCGCATGCGTCGCCGGCCAGACCGTGCTGCAGACGGCACGAGCCTCAGGCGTGCGGATTCCCGCCGCATGCGAGTTCGGCCTGTGCGGCACCTGCAAGGTGAGGAAGGTTTCGGGCGACGTCGAGATGAGCCACAATGGCGGCATCCTCGATCACGAAATCGACGATGGTTTTATCCTCGCCTGTTGCTCAAAACCGCTTTCGGCGCTCGAAATCGAGGCGTAATCTGCTTGGAGTCGCCGCCGCACGTTGACTTGCCAAGAAAGAATCGAGTGTTTACAGGCGTTATAAGCTGAGCGACCGCGCCGACCTACGATTGCTCGCGCAGCTGCGGGGGCCAAGAGCAATGCATCATACCGATGTCTACGCAATTTCGAGCAAGGACATTGTCTTTGAATCCTTCGACGGCGAAGCCGTCGTGCTCGATCTTTCGAGCGGGAAGTATTTCGGATTTTCCGATTCGGGCAGCAGGATCTGGCAGGCGCTATCGTCCGGCGTCGATGCCCAGGCTCTGATCGGGCTGACCGCTGGAGCCTCGACGATTGGCCCGGCTGAACTCGAAGGCTTCGTATCGCAATTGCTCGAACTGGGGCTGCTGGTTTGCCTGGATGCGCCACCGCAGCCGCTGCCCAGCGAATTGCTTGCCGAGCTTGCCGCCACGAGCGAGCCGCTCACCGTGAGCGTTCACGACGACCTGGCGGACCTCATCATCGTGGATCCTATCCATGAGGTCGAGGAACCCGTTGGCTGGCCGGCGGTCAAGCAGGCATCCTGACGAGCAGCCGGCTGCATCGCGATAGAAGGGCGCTGGACTTGGCCATGTCGCGCGTCACTCTCGAAACCTTGCCGGGTTACGCCCGATATCTCATCGCCGCCGCTGAGCGCGCGGCCACGTACAATCCTGTCGCGCGCAAGATCCGCCTGCCCCGGCTGGAGCTTACCGCGCATCTCGGCCCCGGCGTGCTGGCGGATGCGCTCGACCATGCTTTTGTCGAGACCAGGGACGATCAACCTGAAACGTCCAGTTGCCGCATTTTCATAGTTCATCCAGGCATCCCCGGCATCCCCGAGCCGGCCAAGTGGGGCGACGCGCATTTCACCGAGCACGGCTTTGCCAAGCGGCTCGCTGAGACCGGGCTGCGTGGCCACCATTTTCACGATCTCGACTTCTGGCAGTTCTACGATCCGCAACGTCGCGTTGGCGTGCAATTGATGGCCTCGGCCGACGCCTTTCCACCGTGGGAGCCGGGAGCGCCGCTGCGGGCTTTCCTGCATTGGGAATATGCGGCGCGCGGCATGCGCCTTGCCCATGCCGGCACGCTCGGCGCCAATGGCAAGGGCTTGCTGCTGGCCGGCGCGGGCGGCGCCGGGAAATCCGGGACCGTCGCTGCCGGCCTCCTGAACGGCCTGGACAGCGTCGGTGACGATTATGTGCTGATCGACCTCGCCAACGGCGTGACTGCCTGCCCGCTGTTTGCAACACTCAAGCAGGATCCCCAGGGGTTTGCGCGGCTTGGGCTGAAGAACCGCCTGCCGACCCATGGTCCGCTCAACTGGCAAGGCAAGCATACGTTTCACATTGGTGACATTGCGCCTCGGCCGGTGCCTGAAACTCTGGACATCGTTGCGCTGGTGGTGCCACATATCGGTGGTGGCGGGGCAAGTTCGATCATGCCGGTGTCGCGCAGGGATGCCATGATTGCCTTGGCGCCGTCCGGCATAGCGCAGATGCCGGGCGAGCGGGAAAGCGGCTTTCGCTTCTTCAGCGACCTGACCCGCTTGCTGCCATGCTACCGTCTGTCGCTGGGAACGCAGCCACAGGAGATAGCCGGCACGATCGCGGACTTTCTGGCGCGGGGCGCTTCATGAAGCTGAGCGTGATAATGCCTGTCTACAATCGCGAGCGCTATGTCGTTTCGGCATTGCGCTCGCTGGTGCGGCAGCGTGACGCCGCCGATCTCGACATCATCGTCATCGATGACGGTTCGACCGACGGCTCGGCGGAGGCCGTTCGTTCGATGATGCGCGAGACCCCCTGCATCCGCCTGTTCCAGCAATCCAACATGGGCGTCGCCAAGGCGCGCAATGCCGGGCTGCGGCAACTGCCGCCGGACGCCGCGTTCGTGTCGTTTCTGGATTCTGACGACATCTCGCTGGCCGGGCGGTTCAAGACGGATCTCGCGCGCTTCAAAGCCAATTTCGGCCTCGAGCTGACCTATTCGCTGATGACGCTGGCCGACCGGATCGACGACGAGCGGCTGGAGCCGACAGCCGACAGCCGCACGATGACACTTCGTGGAATTTCGCTGGGCACCGCCCTGTTCAAAAGGGGGCTTGTCGACCGGATGGGCCAGTTCGATGAGGATTTCGAGCAGGCCGAGGACACTGATTATCTGTTGCGCGTTTTCGAAACGGCACCGAACTACGAATTGGTGGACGCCGTCGCGATCTACTACCGGCGCCACGCCGGGAATGTTACCAAGGAGCATAGTGGCAGGGTCCGCAACCACTTGCGTGCGATCCACAAGTCAATGCGACGGCGCAAGGCCGATCCGTCGCTGCGAGAGGTCCAGGGAATCTTCGAACTGAAGAGTCCCGCTGATTGGCAGATGCTATGATGCTCCACACGATCGGATCGCATCGGCCAAGCCCGGAACGGTCATGGCGTCGCCAATGAGGCTGAGCGTCATCATGCCGGTCTACAATCGCGAACAATTCGTTGGCCTCGCGCTGCGCTCACTGCTTAGGCAACGCGAAAATATCGATCTCGACATCATCGTCATCGACGATGGGTCGACCGATGGCTCGGCGGCGGTCGTGCGGTCGTTCATCGACGAGGCCCCGTGCATTCGTCTTTTCCAGCAGACCAATGGCGGGGTCACCAAGGCGCGCAATGCCGGGCTGAAACAGTTGCTGCCGCAGACTCGCCTGGTGTCGTTTCTCGATTCGGACGACATCTCCCCGATGGGGCGCTTCACGGCGGATCTCGCCTGCTTCGAAGAGGATCCTGGCCTCGACCTGACCTATTCGCGCATGACGCTGGTGGACAAGATAGATGGCGAGACGCTGGAACCGGCCGCCGACAGCCACTCCATCACCGTGCGAGGGATTCACCTGTCGGCCGGGATCTTTGCGCGAGACCTCATCGAGCGCATCGGCGGCTTCGACGAGGACTTCAAACAGGCCGAGGACACCGACTATCTGTTGCGTATCTTTGAGAGCCAAGCAAAATACGTTATGCCCGATACGGTGGCTCTCTACTACAGGCGTCATCCCGGCAACATGACCAAGGAAGCCGATGTGCCCTTTCGCGAGTTCATGCGCGCCATTCACAAGTCGATGAAGCGTCGCAGGGCCGACCCCAACTTGCGCCGAGTGGAGGGAATCTTCGACTTCAAGGATCTCGCGCAGTGGCGATTCCTGTAATGGCAGGCTACGGCGTCGTCATTCCGGCTTTCAACGCGGCCGCCACCATAGGCGCGGCCCTGAACTCCGTTCTGGCCCAGACGGTAAAGGCGGAGACCATCGTCGTGGTCGATGACGGTTCGACCGACGATACGGCTGCCGTGATCGACGCGATGAACCTGCCGGTGACGGTGCTGCGGCAAGAGAATGCGGGGCCCGGAAGCGCCACGACCAAGGGTTTTGCCGCACTCTCGACTCCGTTCGTCGCGACGCTCGATGCCGACGACCTGTGGCTGGCGGACAAGATCGAAAAGCAGCTGGGCTATCTCGACCGTCATCCCGCAACAGCAGGCGTTTTTACGCACTGGCGGACGTTTCGCGGTGACAGGCCCGATTTGCCCGAGGCGGCCAGTGTGGCGGGCTGGTCGCGCACGACGATGATGATCCGCCAAGAGGTGGTGCCGACCGTCGGTCCCATCATCGATCCCCCAGGCGGCCGCGGCGAGATGATCGACTGGATCGCCCGGGTTCGTGAGGCAAGCTTTGTCCTTGCCATGCTCGACGACGTACTTGCATTGCGCCGCATCAGGCCGGGCAGCCTTTCCTATGGCCGCGATCCGGAACGCGACCGCGGCTATCTCCAGGTGGCAAGGCTCGCCATGCAGCGGCGAGCCCAAAACAAGGCGGGCTCCCGTTGAAAGCCAGGCCTGTTCGCCGCATCGGCCGTCGCTTCCCGGACTATGGTTGGTCCTGGCCGACCGGCCAGCTCGACCAGTTGCTCAAGGCGGCGCTGCTCTCCGATGAAGACGCAGCCGCTGGCTGCGCCGCGCGCTGGCTGGACGAGAACGACATCGACCTTGTCTCGTTTAGAGAACACCGGTTGCTCGCTGCCATCTCCGACAGGTTCGGCAGGAAGCTTGCCGGCCATTCCGCCTATCCGCGCCTTGTTGGCCTGCAGAAGATGCTGTGGACCAAGTCGCGCATGGCGATGCGCGAGGCCGAGCCGGCGCTGAAGGCAATGGCCGACGGCGGCGTCGACATCATGCTGATAAAGGGCGCCAGCCGTATTGCCTTGAATGCGTCGGCGCAGCGTGGCCGGGTGGCGCATGACATCGACATACTGGTGCGCCCGCGCGACATGGCTGCCGCCTTCGACATCCTGCGCGATCGCGACTGGCAGATAGCCTCGGGCGTCAGCGCGCAATATCTGCGAACACGGTTGGCGTCACTGCGGTCGATGAATTTCTTCAAGGGCCGTTTCGGCGACATCGACCTGCACCAGCTCGGCTATGACGGATCGCAAATGAGCGCAGAAGACGATCTGGCGATCTGGCAACGGGCGATCCCGGCCGAATTCAGCGGTGTCGCGGTCTTCGTGCCATCGCCGGCCGATCGCATGGCCCTGGCCATCGCCCATGGCGGCCTCGACGCCCACACCCATAGCGACTGGCTTGTCGATTGCGCCGTCGCCATCCATGGCGGAGACGTCGACTGGGACGTGTTCCTCGACATCGTCGGCAGACGCGGCCTGGCCGTTCCGGCGGCGGTGGCATTATCCTATCTGGCGTTTGAGATCGGCGTTGCCGTGCCGGAGCCGACATTGGCCAGAATCTTCGAGATGGCCGACCGGGCTGGCCTGTCGCGTTGGTCGTCGGTTCTGCAAGCCAAGCCGCGCACGGATTTCGGCGGCCTTGTCTGGCTGTCGCGCGGGCTTGCCAAGCAATTGCGCCTGAAGCGGAAGAAGGGCCGGTTGCAACAGGAGCCGCCCGCCAAGGCCTGGCGCGGCAGACCGGCCGCGCGCAAACCGCAAGCCGCACCGGCGCCATTGTCGTTCTCGCAGGCCATCGCCTGTCCGCAAGCGACCGGCGACATGATGCTTGATATCACCGTCAGGATCAGTGTTCCGCCGGTCCGACGCCGCATCGAAATGGAAATCAATGCCGGTGACGCCCATATCGCTCGGCTGCGCGCCATGGCCATCCGGCGATCCGGCAAGGAACGCGTGCTGCATTTTCGCGGTAAGGTGACGCTCGACGGCGCGCGGGATACCCTGACGCTCGAAGCGCGACCGTCGCGTCAGTTTCGCGAATGGAACGACGAGGCCACAGTGGCCGCTTATGGCGCCTTGCCTTTCCAGCTGCTGTCGGCGGATTTCTCGCCGGTTGGCTGAAGAGCGAAAGCATCCGCAGCCATCAGGGGCTCGGAGTGATCAGCCTCAAGGATGGGAAATAGGTCCGGTAGCGGCCGACATCACGAGTCAGGAGCGGAAGCCTGGCGACGGCGGCATGGGCGCCAATGAAGAAGTCCGGCAACACGCCGGTCCTCGATCCTCCTGATCGGCGGTATTGCGTAAATACCTTTCCAGCAAGGAAAAGCGCGGCCCTTGGCATCGGAGCCATTTCGAGACCGGCCGCATCCAGAAAGGCCTCGAGATCCTCGATGCGGATGTAGCGAACGGCAAGTTCGGCATAGACCGCATCATTGACCAGCAACGGCCCATCAAGGCTCGCGGCCTCAAGCTGCGCAACCGACCAGTCCGCCCAATTGGGATCGTCCGTGACAAGGTCGAGCAGAACGTTGGTGTCGACGAAGGTCACGCTTCGCCACGCGTCAGCGCCATGATCGCGTCGGTCGTGAGCCCTTCGCCGGCATGGCCGCGCAACTTGGCGAAGCGGCTCGCAGGCGGCTTTTTGTCAACACGAGCCAGCACCACGCTGCCATCGGCGGCGCGCCGGAAATCGACCTTGCTGCCCGGAACGATCCCCAGGAGATCGCGGACCGGTTTCGGAATGGTCACTTGTCCCTTTGCGGTAACGGTGTTGGCCATCTTCATTCCCTGGTAATACCATATTTCAACAAGGTATTACCTTGCGGGTAGAATTTCAATGCTTGAAGCATCAAGCCCCGACCGAACAGTCAGAGCCAAAACGTCATGCGTTAGCAACGTCCGTTCAAATTCCGTAGCGTTCGGTGCGAATGTTTTCCGCTGCAACGCCGGCATCGATCAGCGCCTGGGCGGCGGCGGAAACGAACGCATTCGAGCCGCAGACAAAGGCGAGACCTGGCGGCTCCGGCAGCCGCGCCATCGCTTGCGCCATCATAGCAACGTCCACCCGCCGCGAATAATCGGCGGGACGGCGTGCGGCCTCGCGCGTCAGCGTCAGCACCAGATCGAAGCCGTCCTGGCGATCATCGAGAGTGATCAGTTCGTCACGAAAGATCACTTCGTCCCAGACCCGGGCTGAAAAGACCAGGACAACGGGCACGCTCGAATTGCGCGCGGCGCGATGGCGAACCATCGACATCAAGGGGACGACGCCCGAACCGCCGCCGACCAGCACAAGCGGGCCATTCCCATCTTCTGGCCAGACGAAATGCCCGCCGAGCGGCCCGCGTAGTTCGATTTCGTCGCCAATTGCCGCGACCTCATGGAAGAAGGGCGAAACCTCGCCGTCGTCGAGTTTTTCAATCGCCAGTTCGATCACGCCGCCACTCTCGGGTGCGGAGGCGATGGAATAGGAGCGGCGCGCCTGATAGCCGTCCGGCGCCGTCAGCCTGACGTCGACATGCTGCCCGGCGCGATAGGCAAAGGGCCGAGACGGCTGGAAAAAGAAGCTGGTGACGCGCGGCGTGCGCTTTTCGATGCGGATGATCCTGGCTACCTGCCAAGGCGATTGCACTGCTGCCGCATCGCTCATGGATCGTCCGTGTAGCGCTGCTCGCGCCATGGATCGCCATAGATGTGGTAGCCGCGCAATTCCCAGAAACCGGGTTCATCGCGCGTGGTGAATTGCAGGCCGTTCAGCCATTTGGCCGACTTCCAGAAATAGAGATGTGGAACGAGCAGCCTTGCCGGGCCGCCATGGTCCGGCGTGATCGGCTTGCCTTCGTAAAGCAGCGCCACCATGGCCTTGCCGGCGGTGAGATCCTTGACCGGTACGTTGGTGGTGTAACCGTCGAACGCGTGCGCCAGCGTGAAGCCGGTCGGCGGCTCCAAACCCGCGTCGGCAAGGATATCGTCGACCAGCACGCCCTGCCACGGCGTGTCGAACTTGGTCCATGCGGTCACGCAATGGATGTCGCGCGTCATCTTGGTCAGGGGCAGCGTGTTGAACTCGGCCCAGTTCCATTTCTTGATCGGCCGTGGCCCATGTTTCAGCGTGAAAGACCAATCCTGCGTGCCCACGCGCGGCGTGGGACCGGCCGACAGCACTGGAAAGCCCTGTTCGAGATATTGGCCGGGCGGTATGCGTGCATCGTCATCGGTTGGTGGGCGCCGTCCTGAAGAGAAACCCCGGGTGACCATCGCGGCAATCCCCATTGCATCAGACCATTATCGGCCTGATGCAATGTTCTCGAAGATGTCGTGGCGGGCAACCGAAATCTTGACGGCAGAGGCCGGCGGGGATCGTCACCGACGAACCCCGCCGGTCCTGCGTTCACGTCAACGCCACGTCTCAGCCATTGGCGAAAGGCACTGCGACATAGATCTGGCCGCCGTCCCGCTCGACCAGCAGAAGCACCGACTTGCGGCCGGACTTGCCGGCCTGGGCGATCGCTTGCGTCACTTGCCTGGCGCTCTTCACCGGCACCTGATTGACGGCGACGATGATGTCGCCGGCCTGGATTCCGGAAGCCGCGGCCGCCTTGTCGGGATTGACGCTGGCAACCACCGCGCCACGTTCATTGTCGGCGAGATTCATCTGCTCGCGGATGTCGGGGGTGATGTCCATCAGGCCAAGCCCCATCGCTGGAAGGCGCGAGCCTTGCTCGGCGCTTGGCGCGCCGGACCCGTCGTCCGCCGACGCGGTCTTCACATCGTCGGTGTTGCGGCCGACAGCGACTAAAATCTGTATCGCCTTGCCTTTGCGCCAGACGTCCAGCGTCTCCCTGGCACCGGGCGCGACATCGGCGACCGCCCGCGACAGGTCCTTGGGATCCTTCACGTCCTGCCCGGCAAAGCTGGTGATGACGTCGCCTGTCTGGACACCGGCGCTTGCCGCCGGCGAGCCGTCATTGACCTGCGAGACCAGCGCGCCACCAGGATGATCGAGGCCGATGGCACCAGCGACATCCGGCGTCACCGGCTGTATCTCGACGCCGAGATAGCCGTACTGGATCGAGCCGTCCTTCATCAGCTTGGCGACCACTTTCTGCGCCTGATCCGATGGAATGGCGAAGCCCACGCCAACGCTGCCGCCATTGGGCGAATAGATCGCCGCGTTGATGCCGACGACATTGCCGTTTACATCGACCAGCGGACCGCCGGAATTGCCGTGATTGATCGGGGCGTCGATCTGGATGAAGTCGTCAAACGGTCCGCTGTGCAGGTCGCGGCCGCGTGCAGAAACGATGCCTGCGGTGACCGTGGTGCCGATGCCGAACGGATTGCCGATCGCCAGCACCTGGTCGCCGGTCATCAACTTGTCGGAGTCACCCCATTTGACCGTCGGCAGGGACTTGCCGGCTTTGATCTTGAGGACGGCGAGATCGTTCTTGGCGTCTCGGCCGACGAGCGTCGCGGGAAGTTCGGTGCCGTCGTCGAGCGTCACCTTGATCGAAGAGGCGCCGTCAATGACGTGATTGTTGGTGACGATGGTGCCATCGGAGGCGACGATGAAGCCGGAGCCGAGTGCTTCGGCCCGCTGTGCCTGTTCCTGCGGCGGCGTGCGCGGAGCGGGCATGCCCTGGTCGCCGAAGAACTGGCGGAAATAGTCGTCGAATGGCGAGTTGCCGAGAGGCACCCCGTCGTCCGTGCTTTCCGGCTGTGCCTTCATGACGGTGGTAACCGTCACCACCGCCGGCTTGTCGGCTGCCACGATGGGGGCGAATGAGCCATTGGGCGCAGTGATGCCGGCGACAGGTGTCTGGGTTGTCGGAACGGCGTTGCCCGCGCTTTGGGCGAAAGACATGACGAAGGGGGATATGATCAGCGCAGCGCCCAGCAAGGCCGCGACGCGATGTCTGCGAAGGATATCTGACATGGTCGTTTGTCCGGGCGAGAGTTGATCCGTCGCCGTGGCCGCTCCCATGTCAGGAAAGCCAGCCATCTGGCGTGTCGAGGGTCGCGATTGCCCGTCTCGCCTGGCATGGCAGCCGACCGGATCGACAGCCTGCATCTAGGGCGCAGATTGGCCCGATTTAGGGTTTTCGGGCGACCTTACGAAGATTTAATCTCCGGACGGCAGGTCATAATGTCGTCAGGCGGGGATTTTCTACCCCGCCGGGGCGTCAGATCCCGGCGGTTCGCCCGAGATAGGTCGTGGCAATCGCGCGCATACGCTTGCCGTCGAAGCTCGGTCCGTGTCCGCCATGGCCGATGCGGATCGGTAGGTCGAGCAGGCGCTGCATCGTACTGATATAGGTCGTTCGGTCCGAATCCGGCAGGTCGTCGATCAGCGTGTCGTCGTAGATGGCGTCGCCGCTGAAGAACAGGCCGTCAACCTCGTCGAACAGCGCGATCGAATCCGGGGAATGGCCCGGCAGATGCAGCACACGGAACTGCCGGTCGCCGAGATCGACGATGTCGCCCTCGTCCAGGGTCCGCGTCAATGGAGCGGACGGGATCTTGTAGTCGGCCGCCTTCCAGCCCGGCGCCGGCAGTTTCGAGACGGCGCCGTCGAGATCGTGGAACATGTAGGCATAGGTCACCGCCTCATCCATGCTCTCGAATTGTTTGGCGCTCATCCTTGGCCCGGCCCGCAACGGAAATTCGTGCAGCGAGCCGACATGGTCGAGATGGATGTGGGTGGCGACGACCAGCAGCGGCTTGCCGTCGGATCTCTCGATCTCGGGCGCCAGCGGACAGATGCCCATGCCGGTGTCGACCAGCAAATCGGCGTCGCGGCCGCGCAAATGCCAGATGTTGGCGCGCAGGTACTCATGCACGAACGGCTCGGTCAGCATCGTCGTCTTGTCGTCGACGATGCGCCTGCTGAACCAGTCCGGCATCAGGTGTGAGCCTGGCATCAGACGAAGGGCTTCCCGACCTTGTACTTTTCCGGCACCAGCCGCTTGAGATAGGCCATGCCGGCATCCGACAGCTGATTGAGATCGGGCTTCATGAAATCATCCGGCATGTGGCGGGTCTTGCCGGCGACGTTCTTCAGCGGCACTTTCTTCAACACCGTTTTGGTGCCGTCATATTGCAGCGCCACCGAGCCGCCGCCCTGTTCGGCGACAGTGACGGCGAAAGCGCCGGCATCGAAAGCCTCCTGCGCGTCGACCGCGCTAATGGCGCCGATATTGCCGCGCGGCATGTAGCCTAGGGCATCGACGCGGGCTCGCTTGCCCGGCAGCCCTTCTGCCAGCGCACGCTCGAGTGCAGCCGGCAGGTCGCTGCCCGACAGCTTGACGTTGCCATGCTCGTCGCGCTCCAGTTTGTCCGGCGGCACCAGGCTTTCGACCAGCGCCTTCGGTGGCGATGACACGGCGACGATGCAGCGCTGTGGCGATCGAGCGTGGCGCGAACGTCGTCGATGAAGCCGGCGGCCGAGAACGGGCGCTCAGGCACATAGACGAGGTGCGGTCCGCTGTCGGGGTCGAGCTGCCATGCCGCAGCGGCCGCGGTCAGGAAGCCGGCATGCCGGCCCATGACGATGCCGACATAGATGCCGGGCAGCGCGCGAAAATCGAGGTCGACGGACAGGAAAGCGCCGGCGACGAACTCGGCCGCGGAGATGAAGCCTGGCGTGTGGTCGTTTTCCTCGAGATCATTGTCGATGGTCTTCGGCGCATGGACGAAGGCGATCTTGCCGCCGGCGGCGTCGGTCAGGATTTGCTGTGTGCCCGACGTGTCGTTGCCGCCGATGTAGATGAAAGCGTCGGCGCCGGCCTTCTTCAGGCCGTTGAGGATGACATCGCAATAGGCGGCATCCGGCTTGTCGCGCGTCGAGCCAAGGGCCGCACTCGGCGTGCCGGCAATCAGCCGCAGCCGGTCTTCCGGGATGGCGGAGAGATCGACATAGTTGCCGTCACGAATGCCGCGCACGCCGTGAATGGAGCCGAAGACCTTGGCACCGGGATGCCGCTTGCGGATCTCCAGCGTCGCCCCGACCACCGTCTGGTTGATGACGGCGGTTGGACCGCCGCCCTGCGCGATAACAAAAGTTCCGGCCATTCCTGACGTCTCCCGAGCGATGAATTCGCAGGCACATTCGCCTGTCTTTCGCTATCGCGCAACGGAAGAGTGGGACGGGTGACGTGTCAGACGACGACGACCGGGTTTTTCTTTGAGACGCGGCTGTAGAGATCGATGATGTCCTGGTTGATCAGGCGCACGCAGCCCGACGACATCGCCTGGCCGATGCTCCACCATTCGGGCGAGCCGTGGATGCGATAGCCGGTGTCCTTGCCGTCCTGGTAAATGTAGAGGGCGCGCGCGCCGAGCGGGTTGGTCAGGCCACCGGGCTGGCCGGCCTGCCATTTCACCAGTTCCGGCTTGCGCGCGATCATTTCGGGCGGCGGCGTCCAGGTCGGCCATTCCCTGCCGTACTGGATGTTGGCGCGGCCGGACCAGCGGAAACCGTCCTTGCCGATACCGACGCCGTAGCGGATTGCATCGCCGCCCGGCTGCACGAGATAGAGCATGCGCTCCTGCAAATGGACGACGATGGTGCCGGGTGCCTCGCCTGTCGTGTCGACGACGATCTGGCGGCGGAATTCCGACTTGACCTTGAGATATGGCACTTCCGGCACGTTGAAGCCGCCATCTGTCATCGCGGCATACATCACGCCGGGGCTGGTGATGTTCTTGTCGACGCTGATGCTCGGCCGGATCGGCCGCACGGAACCGGTGACCGTATCGTCGAGTTCGAGTGCGGGCAGGCCGCCGCCCGAGGTCGAGCAACCGGCGGCGCTGAGCAGCGCGAGCGCCCCTGCCCCTGACAGGATGGCACGACGGGAAAGATGATGATGATCGGTTTCGATTGCGTCGCCGTTTCGCGGCGGCGTCAGACCTTGCGGCAACTCACGCATATACCCAAACCCTACGCTGTCGGCGGGAAGCACGGTCCGGCCGGATAGCGGGCATTTTCATCATTCATGGTTGATAAAGCGTGAAGACCTTGCGCAGCCTGCGTTTGCGCATTGCCCGGCGGGCGCTCGACCTTCCTGCCTGAGCATTGACTGGGAGCTGCTGCACAAAAAGACCTCGGACGGGTCATAATCCCGGCGCCGGCATTTCCTACCTCTCAAGCGATCAGCGAGGGGCCTCCATGTGCAAAACGTTAAAAACCGACATCAAGCTTTTTGCCGCTGCCATTGTCGCGGCAGCAACCGTTCTCGGTGCCAATGTCAGCCTGGCCGATATCGTGAGCACGCTGAGCGGCGCGAACTGACACCCAGCTGCCGTTGGCGCAGTTAGGGGAAATCGCCTCTTTACATTCTCCCGGGCCTAAGGATTTATCCTCTTCTTTGAGCTCAAAGGAGACGAGCATGTCCTTCGAAAACTGGGCCGCCTTCGCCGCTGCGTCGACGATCCTTCTCATCATCCCGGGCCCGACCATCCTGCTGGTCGTGTCCTACGCGCTGGGCCAGGGCTGGCGCACCGCTCTGCCGATGGCGGTCGGCGTGGCGCTGGGCGACTTCACCGCGATGACCTTGTCGATGCTGGGCATCGGCGCGCTGCTGGCGGCTTCGGCGACCGTCTTCACCATCCTGAAGCTGATCGGCGCCGGCTATCTGATCTATCTCGGCGTGAAACTGTTTCGCGCCGGCGGTGCGCTGAAGGCCGAACCACGCACCGATGCGGTGTCGTCGGCCAAGATGATGGCGCATGCCTGGCTGGTCACCGCGCTCAATCCGAAAAGCATCACCTTCTTCGTCGCCTTCCTGCCGCAGTTCCTCGACCGGCACGCCGATTTCTGGACGCAGATGCTGACTCGAGACGACCTCCTGGCGCTCGCCTTCGCCAATGCCTTCGGCTACGCACTGATCGCGGCACGCGCCCGCAACGTGGTGCGCAATCCCAAGGCAATCCGCATCTTCAACCGCACCGGCGGCACGCTGCTGGTCGGCGCCGGCATCGCCACGGTGGCGATGCGTTCCAGCAACTAGGCTCTCTTTTTGGCATGACCCGAAACTGTTTTTCGGGGTCATGATCGGCCTTACCATTTGACGCTGAAGCCGAGATTGCCTTCGAGGATACGGCGTTTGTCGCCACCGAGATTGGTGGTGTAGTCGCCGGTGGCGAAGATGCTGACCTTGTCCGTCACCTTGGCGATCACGCCGCCGCCGAATTCGAACGAGGTCGATTTGCCCTCGGTCGAGATATCGGTGGTGTCGAAATTGACATGGCTGGTACCGCCGAAATCGTGCCAGATGTTGGCCTTGAGGTAAGGCTGCAGCATGCCGTTGATCGTTGTCTCGCCTTGCAGCCGTGCGCCCAGCCGGCCGGTGACGCTGCCGTCGGAATCGAAGGAAACCGAAGCAAAGCGGTCCGAGGTATCGTCGAGCGACAGATGCTGCCAGACCAGTTGCGCCTGCGGCTCGAGCGTCCAGCCTTGTCCTAGCGCTATGGGATAACCGCCTTCCAACGAAGCTGTGACGCCGGTGCCGCCGACATCGATGCCGATGTCACGCGACGATGTCGCATTTCCCCCGAAGAAGGTGGCCATCAAGACGCCGTCCAGATACCAACCGCCTTGGCCGATGCGGGTCCAGTAGCCGCCGACACTGGTGCCGTCGAGATCGATACCGCCGACGGATAGATTGTCCTGTCCCAGCGCCTGGCCGCGCACATCACCATTCATGCTGGCATAGGCGATGAACAGGCCGGCGCGATCGACCGAACCGGAGCTGGTTTCTCGGCCGAACAGATCGAAGCCGCCCTGGAAGCCGAACAGTGTGCCGTCGAAAGACGGCGACACCGTTCCCGACCAGGCCATCTTGGTGTCCTGACCGAAAATGCGGCCCCAGACCGGCGACAGCTCCATGTTCGACAACAGGCTCTGCTCGCCGCGCCGTTCGTGGAAGGTACCGAGCGTGGTCATCGCCAGATGTTCGGCGACCGGCGGCAAGGCCGAATAGACCGGAACCTCGATGCGATAGAGCAGGATTTCCTCTCCCGCGGCCGGTGTCGGCAGGTCGGGCGCCGCCGTCGGCACCACCGGTGGCGGAGGTGGCGGATCCGCGGCCGCTGCCTCGGGCGGCGGCGGTGGCGGTTCGGGCTCCGGATCGCTGGCCTGTACCGGCGGCGTCGGATCGACGGGCGGGTTGTTGATGTCGCCTTCGGTCGGCACCGGCACCGGCGGCAGCTCGGATGGCGGTGGTGGCGGCGCGGTCTCCGGCGCCACCGGTTCCGGCGGCGGGGTGGGTTCGAGCGCCGGTGGAGCCGCTGCCGGTGTCGCCGGCGTGATCAGTGTCGAGCGCAGGTACCAGTTCTCATCGCTGCCGGCGCTGACGCCGCCCTTGAACAGATAATATTCGAAGGCGCCGGCGGCGACCGGTGCGTCGAGCGCAAAGGTGGAGGCGCCGGAGGTGGCGCCGTTGACCGCCTGGACGACCATGATGCCGTCCTGCGTGGTCGCCGCACCGGCGCCGCCGAGATTGACCACGGTGATGCCGGTCGAACCGGAAGCCGTTCCGCCCGACAGGACCAGCCGGTCGGATGCGGAACTATCGTCACCAAGCTCGGTCTGGATAAGCAGCAGGCCACCCAGTCCGGTATAATTGCCTGATATCGTCAGCCGATCTGTCGCGCCGGTGCTGCCGTTGGTCAGGTCGATGCGTCCGGCGTTGGTGACCTGCGCCAGCTGGCCGGCCGTGAAGGCCTGGATCGCCGCGTTGAAGCCGCCGCCGAACAGCGTGCTGGCGGCATCGACACTGAGCGATCCGGTGCCGGTGCCGCTGTCGCCGAGCACCAGATTGCCGTCCAGCGTCAGCTCGGTGTCGTTGGTGGCGTTGATGGTTTCCCAGTTCTGGACTCTGGCGATCCCGTCCAGATCGACGTTGTCGAAAGTCAGCGTGTCGGTACCGAGACCGCCGTTTATTGCATCCGTGCCACCGAGATTGGCGTTGGTGAGGTTGCTGAGCTTGGCGGTGTCGTTGTCGCCGCCGAGATCGACGGCGCCATAGATGATGCCGCCGCCGTTCCAGACGAAGTTGTCGGCGCCAAAGCTCATCAGGATATCGCCGCCGACCGTGCCGCCGGTGACCGTCACGCTGTCATTGCCGCCGCTGACGCTGATGTTGCCGCCGATGGTGCCGCCCGACAGGATGATCGTGTCCTCATCGAAGCCGGTGACGAGGTTGCGGTCGATGATCCCGCCGGACATGTTGAAATAGTTCTTGTCGAGCTTCATGTTGACGCGGCCGATGCGACCGCCGGTCATCACGGCGCGGTCGCCATCGTCGAAGAAATCGACGATGCGGCCGCCGGTCATGGTGAAGGTGTCGAGGCCATCGCCCTGGTTGAGCGAACCGATCTGGCCGCCGCTCATGTTGAAATCGTCGATGCCTGCGCCCTGCTGGACATTGCCAGCGACAGTGCCGGCGCCAATGGTGAAGAAATCCGTGCCGCCGCCCTGATCGACGGTTCCGGTGATGGTGCCGGACTGCATGTCGATGCGGTCCGTGCCGACGCCAAAGGTGACGTTGCCTGATATCTGCCCGGTGCCGCCGGCGGGGAAATTCAGCGTGTTGTCGCCGTCAGTATCGGTGAGGCTGCCGCCCGATGAGCCGCTATCGCAGGTGTAAACGGTGTTCCCAGCGGATGGTCCCAGCACGCATGCGGCAAACGCAGCGGAATTTGGCAGCAACGCAAAGGCTGTAGTTGAGAGGACGCTAATAAGCCATGGATGTAGCTGGCGCGGCCTTCGCCGCAGCAAAGCAACTGCTCCTTCCGCATCCTCCGAACGACTGTTCTGAGGCCCGTTCTTCAGATGCCGCATCGCGTCCCTCTCGATTCGCGATTTCAAGCCCCCGCCCGGCGCCGCAATGAAGACACAATTCGTTCGATTTTACAAAGCCTAATCTACCCCGCATGGTTGCTAAACTGCAAAGACTACTGAAATGGTCTGGCGCAGCGCGTGGTTGGCGTGTCCGTGGCTCATGCTTTAGGATCGCCTTGGGCCGAAGGATCGAGGGCCTGTTACGGGTCGATGAAAGGACATCGCATGGCAATCAGGGACGCATTCGGCCTGACGCTTTCGGGCGCTACGGAGGCGGGATTCACGCCCTACAGCCAGGCGGTGCGTGAACTGCAGTGCTTCATCGGCGATCCCGTAGCCTCCATCGACAGCGCCATCGCGGAAGATCCCGGCTTCGTCATGGCACATGTCTTCAAGGGCTATCTCTTCGGCCTCGCCACCGAGCGGGAGGCGACGGCGGTGGCCAAGGCTTGCCATGAAGCGGCACTGCCGCTAGCCGCGACCACGCGCGAGCAGGCGCATGTCACAGCCCTTGGTCACCTCGCCAACGGGCGTTGGCATCAAGCCAGCCGCATTCTTGAAGATATCACCATCGAGACCCCGCGCGACGGGCTGGCGCTGCAGGTCGGCCACCAGATCGATTTCTTCACCGGCAATGCCCGCATGCTGCGCGACCGTATCGCCCGCGCCCTGCCAGCCTGGCAAAGCGGCATGCCCGGCTACCACGCCATGCTCGGCATGCAGGCGTTCGGGCTGGAGGAAATGGGTGACTATGTCAGGGCCGAACAGCTCGGCCGCTCGGCGGTCGACATGGAGCCGCGCGACGGCTGGGCTCAGCATGCCGTCGCCCATGTCATGGAAATGCAGAGCCGGCAAAGGGATGGCATCGCCTGGATGCGCGCCAACCCGGAAGCGTGGACAAGGGAGAGTTTCCTGCAGGTCCACAATTGGTGGCACCTCGCGCTGTTCCATTATGATCTCGGCGAAACGGATGAGGTGCTGGCGCTCTATGATGGCCCCATCTACAGCGTGCAATCGACGATGGCGCTCAACATGGTCGATGCCTCGGCAATCCTGTGGCGGCTCCACCTCGGCGGTTTCGATGTCGGCGACCGCTGGGGAGCGCTCGCCGCCAACTGGCGCAAGGCCGGCGCCGGCCTTTATGCCTTCAACGATGCCCACGCCATGATGGCCTTTGTCGGTGCAGGGCTCGATGCGCCAGCCCTCGCCTTGCTCGAGACGCAGCGCGAAGCCATGCGCGGCAACGACGACAATGCGGCTTTCACAAGAGATGTCGGCCATCCGCTGACGCTCGCCATCAAGGCGTTCGGTGAAGGCAGCTACGCCGAGACCGTGCGCCTGATCCGGCCGATCCGGTCGATCGCCCATCGTTTCGGCGGCAGCCACGCCCAGCGCGACGTCATCGACCTGACACTGATCGAGGCGGCCCTGCGCGCCGGTGAGGGTGCGCTGGCCAGGGCGCTCACGGCAGAACGTTCGATGGCGCGACCCGACAGTCCGCTGTCAGCGCTGTTTTCGCGACGCGCCGCCGATTTGTCAGAGAATTGACCCGAAGCGGATCTTGTTTTAAAAACTGGCCAAGCCAGATTTTTTCGAGACCCGAAAAAATTAATGGCATGGGAGGAAATCATGTATCTCGGCCTCGATCTCGGGACATCGGGCGTCAAGGCGCTGCTGATCGATGCCGGGCAAACCGTCATCGGCTCCGGCCATGCGTCGCTCGATGTTTCACGCCTGCATCCGGGTTGGTCGGAACAGAATCCCGACGACTGGATCCGGGCCTGTGAGGAGGCGGTTGCCGACCTCAAAGCCAGGCATCCCGGGGAATTCGCCGCGGTCAAGGGTATTGGCTTGTCCGGCCACATGCATGGCGCAACGCTGCTCGATGCCGCCGACAAGGTGCTGCGGCCCTGCATTCTATGGAACGACACGCGCAGCCATGCCGAGGCTGCCGTCCTCGATGCCGACCCGCGCTTCCGCGCGCTGACCGGCAACATCGTCTTTCCCGGCTTCACCGCGCCGAAGCTTGCCTGGGTGAAGAACAACGAGCCCGCTGTCTTCGCCAAGGTCGCAAAAGTGCTGTTGCCCAAGGATTTCCTGCGGCTCTGGCTTTCGGGCGAACACATTTCGGAAATGTCGGATTCAGCCGGCACGTCCTGGCTCGATGTCGGCAAGCGGCGCTGGAGCGCGGACCTGCTCGCGGCGACATCGCTCAACGAGAATCAGATGCCGTCGCTGGTCGAGGGTACGGAGAAGGCAGGCGCGCTGCGTGCCGAACTGGCATCTAAATGGGGCATCCAGGCCGGCATTCCGATCGCCGGCGGTGCGGGCGACAATGCGGCCTCGGCCTGCGGCATGGGCACGGTCGGCGCCGGCCATGCCTTCGTCTCGCTCGGCACGTCGGGCGTGCTGTTTGCCGCCAATGCTTCCTACCTGCCCAACCCGGCAAGTGCCGTGCATACCTTCTGTCACGCGCTTCCTAACACCTGGCACCAGATGGGTGTGATCCTGTCGGCAACCGATTCGCTCAACTGGCTGTCCGAAATCACCGGAGCGCCGGCGAATTGACCGCCGAACTCAGCGACACATTGAAGGCGCCAAGCGGCGTGTCCTTCCTGCCTTATCTCTCGGGTGAGCGCACACCCTACAATGATTCCGCCATTCGCGGCGCGTTCACCGGGCTGGCGCATGAATCGAGCCGTGCCGTGCTGACGCAGGCCGTGCTGGAGGGTGTCGCCTTTGCCTTCCGCGACAGCCTCGAAGCCCTGGCCAAAGCCGGCACGACTTTGACGCGGGTAACGGCGATCGGCGGCGGTTCGCGCTCGCGCTACTGGCTGAAGGCAATTGCCACCGCGCTTCAACTGCCTGTCGACATTCCCGCCGACGGCGACTTCGGCGCCGCCTTTGGTGCCGCACGGCTCGGCCTGATCGCGGCTACGGGTGCCAATCCGCTTGAAATCTGTACGGCACCGAGGACCGATGCCACGATCGAACCGGACGCGGCGCTTGGCGGCGTCTATGCCGATGCCTATCAGCGCTACCGGGCGCTCTACCCGGCAATCAAGGTCGCCACGGCGTGAGCAATTTCTCGCCCACGCCGCGGCTTGCCAGCTCACTGCGCCGGCACCTTGTCGAGGAAGCCGGTGACGCTCTTCAGGCGGCCGTTCTCGATGACGCCGATGTCGGTACCTTCAATGACGGAAGGAATGCCTTCCGGACCAAGGTTCCACGAGAAGCGGATCTTGTCGGCAAAACCGTCCGGCGTGCCCTTCAGCGAAAACCGGAAGCCGGCAAAGCGCTGCTGCACGCCGTCGATCAGGGCCGCGACACCCGCATGGCCATCGCCCTGCATGAGCGGATCGCGATAGCTGACGTTTTCGGTGAAGGTCGCCTTGAGCAAGTCGGCCCGGCGCTCGGCATCGCTTTCGTTCCAGGCAGTGATGTAGTTCTGGGCGATCTTGTTGAGGTCGGTCATGGTCTGTCTCCTTTGCTGGACGGTTTTGACATGAGCCTTTTCGACCAGCGGAAGAACGAAACCAATTACGCCTGAGGTAATCAGAGCTAATTACCTGAGATAATCAGGGCGAATTATTCGAAAGAGGAAAAAGATCATGAGCAGCGGATTTTTCGGCGACATCCAGAAGATCAAATATGAGGGGCCGGATTCGACCAATCCGCTGGCCTACCGGTTCTACAATCCCGATGAGGTCGTCGCCGGCAAGCGGCTGGAAGATCATCTGCGTTTCGCCGTCGCCTACTGGCATTCCTTCGCTTGGCCGGGCGGCGATCCATTCGGCGGCCAGACCTTCGACCGTCCCTGGTTCCCCAAGGCAGGCGGCGTCGACACGATGGAACTGGCCAAGCTCAAGGCCGATGTCGCCTTCGAGATGTTTTCGCTGCTCGGCGCGCCCTATTTCTGCTTCCACGACGCCGATGTGCGGCCGGAGGGCAAGGATTTTTCCGAAAGTGCGGCCCGCCTCGACGAGATATCAGACTATTTCGCCGGAAAAATGAAGCAGACCGGCGTCAAGCTTTTGTGGGGCACGGCCAACCTGTTCTCCAATCGCCGCTTCATGTCGGGTGCGGCCACCAATCCCGATCCGGATGTCTTTGCCTACGCAGCGGCGACTGTAAAAAGCTGTATCGACGTCACCAAGCGGCTGAAGGGTGAGAACTACGTGCTGTGGGGCGGGCGCGAGGGCTATGAGACGCTGCTCAATACCGACCTTGCCCGCGAGCAGGAACAGGCCGGCCGTTTCCTCAGCATGGTCGTCGACTACAAGCACAAGATCGGTTTCAAGGGCACGATCCTGATCGAGCCGAAGCCGCAGGAGCCGACCAAGCACCAATACGATTACGATGTCGCCACCGTTTACGGCTTCCTCAAGCGCTTCGGGCTCGAGAAGGAGGTCAAGGTCAACATCGAGCAGGGCCATGCCATCCTGGCCGGCCATTCCTTCGAGCACGAGCTGGCGCTGGCCAATGCGCTCGGCATTTTCGGTTCGATTGACATGAACCGCAACGACTACCAGTCGGGATGGGACACCGACCAGTTCCCCAACAACGTGCCGGAAATGGCGCTGGCCTACTACCAGGTCCTGCAGGCCGGTGGCTTCAAGACCGGCGGCACCAATTTCGACGCCAAGCTGCGCCGTCAGTCGCTCGATCCGCAAGACCTGCTGATCGGCCATATCGGCGGCATGGACTCTTGCGCACGCGGTCTGAAAGCCGCGGCTCGCATGGTCGAGGACAAGGCGCTGTCCGCACCGCTGGCCGAACGTTATGCCGGCTGGAACACGGCCGAGGGCAAGGCGATGCTTTCCGGCAAACGCACGCTGGAAGACATCGCCGAGCGCGTCGTCAAGAAGAAGATCGAGCCGCAGCCAAGGTCCGGCCGCCAGGAACTGCTAGAAAACATCGTCAACCGATACGTGTGAAGCCCGATCTCTGGACCGACATCCGCCACCTCTGGCTGAAAGCCGCCGCCATCACCATCTGCTAGTCAGCGCATTTCGCGCGCGCCGCCGAAGATCGGACGGATCTTTGGCGGCCTGCACGCGATCAAGGTGCCGCGCCGCCGAAAGGCGACACGGCCGCCTTTACTTTTATGCATGTCGTCGTCCCAAAACCGCTGTGCACTTTTGGGCGACATGCATGGCAGGAGACGGAAAATGGCAGAGGATCGAATCATCGTGCGCCCGGCGCAGGCAAGCGATATCCCGGCTTTGAAGCGGGTCCTGCAGGAAACATTCGAAGGCACCTGGCTGCCGAATGTCACCGAGGCAGCGGCGCAGCGCTATATCGAGACGGATATTGGCGGGCGTTATGTCGACCGGAGCTGGCCTGAATTTGCCGTTGCCGAGATCGATGGCGCGGTCGCCGGCCTGATCCATTGGCGCGCGGACTTCATCGAAGCCCTGCACGTCATGGCGTCCCGTCAAGGGCAAGGTGTCGGCCGCAAATTGCTTTCCTATGCCGAACAGGCGATCGGCGCGACCGGGTCGACGCAGGTGCGGTTGGAAACCGACACGTTCAACCTGCCCGCACAAGCACTCTACAAGGCGGTCGGCTATGTCGAGAAAAACCGCTATCCGGATGACGAATGGGACAGTGGCTTCACCACGGTGCTGTTCGAGAAGCGGCTGTAGATTTCTCCTTGACCTGCGCTGCCCAGACGCAGGAACAGCTCTGCGCAAGGCCGGGTCCGACGACACGGTTTTGCCCTTTGCCGCCCTTCAATGACCTCGCTCTTGCCTTCAAACTGCCGTCACGTATCTCGTATAAGACTGGCTCGTGGCGGGAGAGGAAGAAGGAGGCGAACCGATATGCAGAACGAACGTGAAATCGACGCCCTGCTCTCACCTGGCGAGACCGGATCGATCATCGACCGGTTGATGGCAATGCCGAGGAAAACCGACGACGCCAAGATTTCGAACGAATGGGATCGCGCCGTTGCCAGCCGCTTCGAGACCCATCTTGCCAGACAGATGCGCTCGCAGATCGATGGCGACCATCAGAACGCGGCCTGATTTTTCTTTTGAACTAGCCCCTCCGAAGCCTGACCGGCGCTTCGCCGAAAGCCCTTGAAAACGCTCTCGAAAACGCCGCGGCGGACGAAAATCCGGTCCGCCCGGCAATATCGGCCATGGCAACCCTTGTATCGACCACCAGCCGGCGCGCGGCGCCGAGGCGCAGCCTGAGATAATAGGCGCCCGGCGTCTCGCCGATCGACTTGCGAAAGATGCTCTCCAATGTCCGCGCCGTTACCCCGGCGCGCTTTGCCACCGCCTCTATGGTCAGCGGCTGGTCGACATGCGATTCCATCAGCCGGATGGCTTGCGCAAGGCGCGGGTCGTAACCGTCGAGCCGGCCGAGCGAGACCAGCGGCTGCGCATCGGTCGCCGCACGCGCCTGATCATAGATGAACGAACTTGCCACATCCAGCGCCACGGCCATGCCGAGCCGGGTGCGAATCAGATGCAACATCAGGTCCAAAGTTGGCGAGGCGCCGCCCGTGGTGAAGACCGGCCCGTCGATGATGTATCGATCGGGGCGCACGTCGACGCCCGGGAAGGCGGAGGAAAAATCCTCCATATCCTCCCAATGGGTGGTGGCGCTGCGTCCTTCCAGCAAGCCGGCGCGTGCCACCAGCCATGTGCCGGCTTCGACACCGCCGCAGGCGCGCGCCGTTCGCGCCGCGCGGCGCAGGCCTGACAGCAGGGCCGATGTGGCATAGTTCTGAGTGCCGAAACCGGCGACGACGACAAGCACATCGGTTGGTTCAGCCGCATCGAACCGGCCACTGACCGCCACCGGCAGGCCGCATGTTGTGACCGGCGCCTCGCCCGTCACCGAGACCAGTTTGAAGTCGAATAGGGTTTCGCCGGCGATGCGGTTGGCGGCGCGCAGCGGATCGACTGCGCATGCCACGCACATTATGGACGCCCCGGAAAACACCAGCAGCGTCACCTTAAGCGGTGAGTGCTCGGCACGAAAGATTGTCGATTTTTCGCTTTTTGTCATACCACCTTCGTAAAACGCAAAACAGTTTCCGACAAGTCAGGCATTGTCGCCGTCTGTCTGGATTGGGAGGAGAGTTCCATGCCGCTTGCCATGAACCGCGAGGTTTTCATTACCTGTGCCGTGACCGGGTCCGGCGGCTCGCAGGATCGCAGCCCGCATGTGCCACGCTCGCCCAAGCAGATCGCCGATTCGGCGATCGACGCGGCCAAGGCGGGTGCGGCGATCGTGCATTGCCATGTGCGTGATCCCGAGACCGGCAAGCCCAGGCGCGACGTGCATCTCTACCGCGAAGTGACCGAGCGCATTCGCGAGGCCAATGTCGATGTGGTGCTGAACCTGACCGCCGGCATGGGCGGCGACATGGTGTTCGGATCGCCGGAAGCGCCGCTGCCGCTCAACGAAAAAGGCACCGACATGGGCGGCGCCACCAACCGCATGGAACATGTGCGCCAGTGCCTGCCGGAAATCTGCACGCTCGATTGCGGCACCATGAATTTCGCCGAGGCCGACTATGTCATGACCAACACGCCCGGCATGCTGCGCGCCATGGGCGGCATGATGACGGCGCTCGGCGTCAAGCCGGAGATCGAGGCTTTCGACACCGGCCATCTGTGGTTCGCCAAGCAACTGGTTGAGGAAAAGGTGCTCAACCCCGACGCGCTGGTGCAGCTCTGCATGGGCGTGCCGTGGGGGGCGCCTGACGACCTCAACACCTTCATGGCCATGGTCAACAACGTGCCATCGACCTGGAACTGGTCGGCCTTCGCCATCGGCCGCAACCAGATGGCCTATGCCGCTGCGGCGGTGCTAGCCGGCGGCAATGTCCGCGTCGGGCTTGAGGACAATCTATGGCTCGACAAGGGCGTGCTGGCGACCAATGCGCAATTGGTCGAGCGTGCCGCCAGCATCGTCACCAATCTGGGCGCCAGGATCATCGGCCCGGAGGAAGTGCGCAAGAAGCTGAACCTGACCAAGCGGGCGCCGATAGCGGCATAAATTATTCGCTGGGAGGGTCGGCATGACTACCGTAAAATTCACGGCGATGAAGGATGGCGACCGGGACGACTACGAGTTCCTGACCGCGCATGAAATCGACTATGCCGCCAGGACCGGCGAGCGGCTGCTCGATGCGCTGGTGCAACTCGATGAGGGCCTGTCGGGTTACAAGATCACCCGGCTCGGCCATTCGCTGCAGGCCGCGACGCGCGCCTGGCGTGACGGCGCCGACACCGACTGGATCGCCTGTGCGCTGCTGCACGACATCGGCGACATCTATGCGCCCTACAATCACGACGAATATGCCGCTTCGATCCTGAAACCCTTCGTGCGCGAGCAATGCACCTGGGTGGTGGAAAAGCATGGCGACTTCCAGCGGCTCTATTATGCTCACCATCTGGGCGGCAACCGCCATGCCCGCGACCGCTTCGCCGGCCACGCCTATTTCGACGATTGCGACCAGTTTTGCGAGCGCTGGGACCAGTCGAGCTTCGACCCCGACTACGACACGCTGCCGATCGAGTTCTTCCGGCCCTTCGTGCTCGAAGTCTTTGCCCGCAAGGCCTACGACGCGTCCGTGATCCGCGCCGGAGAGCGCGTGCCTCTCATCGATCCCGCAACAGCCAAGACAAGAACCGGAGCCACAGCATGAGCATCATCAACAAGGCGGCCGCCATCGGTGGCGGTGTCATCGGCGCCGGCTGGGTGGCGCGGCTGCTGCTCAACGGCATCGACGTGTCGATCTTCGATCCGGATCCCGAGGCCTCGCGCAAGGTCGGCGAAGTGATGAAGGGCGCGCGCCGCGCCTACAAGCAGATGGTGCCCGGCGGCTTGCCCAGGGAAGGCAAGCTGACCTTCGCCAAGACCATCGCCGAGGCGGTCGCCGATGCCGATTTCATCCAGGAGAGCGTGCCGGAGCGGCTCGACCTCAAGCACCGCGTGCTGGCCGAGATCGACGCCCATGCGCCGGCCAATGCGATTGTCGGCTCCTCGACCTCCGGCATCAAGCCGACCGACATGCAGGTGGCGATGAAGAAGCATCCGGAGCGGCTGGTCGTCGGCCATCCGTTCAACCCGGTCTATCTCCTGCCGCTGGTCGAGATCGTCGGCGGCGAGCAGACCTTTCCCGAGGCGATCGAAGTCGCCAAGGAGATGTACGCCTCGATCGGCATGAAGCCGGTCGTCATCCGCAAGGAGATCGAGGCCTTCGTCGGTGACCGGCTGCTCGAAGCGGCGTGGCGCGAGGCGCTGTGGCTGATCAAAGACGGCATCTGCACGGTCGAGGAACTCGACGACATCATGCGCTATGGCTTCGGCCTGCGCTGGGCGCAGATGGGTATGTTCCAGGTCTATCGCGTCGCCGGCGGCGAGGCCGGCATGCGCCATTTCATGGCGCAGTTCGGCCCGTGCCTGAAATGGCCATGGACCAAGCTGATGGACGTGCCGGAGTTCAACGATGAGCTGGTCGACTTGATCGCCACGCAGTCGGACGACCAGGCGCATGGCCTGTCGATCCGCGAGCTGGAAAAGATCCGCGACGACAATCTGGTCGCCATCATGGATGCGCTGTCGAAGCAGAACAAAGGCAAGGGCTGGGGCGCCGGCGCGTTGCACAAGGACTATACCAAGCAGCTCGCCAAGCTCGCGGCGAAGAAACCGACGGCCTCCAAGGCGGCCGAGAAAGCCAAGGCCTTGAAGCCGGTGAAGAAAGCCGAAAAGCCGAAGAAAAAGACCGGCAAGAAGAAAGGCTGAGACCATGGATTTCGGGCTGTCGGAGGAACAGAGGCTCATCGTCGAGACGACGCGTGCGTTCGTCGAGAACGAGCTTTACCCGCATGAGCGCGAGGTCGAGCGCACCGGCGTGCTGCGCCGCGACCTGATCGAGGAGATCAAGGCCAAGGCGATCGAGGCCGGGCTCTATGCCGCCAACATGCCGGCCGATGTCGGCGGTGCCGGCCTGGATACGGTGACCTGGCTGCTCTACGAAAAGGAACTCGGCCGCGCCAATTATGCGCTGCACTGGACCTGCGTGGCGCGCCCCTCCAACATCCTGCTCGCCGGTACGCCGGAGCAGCGCGAGAAATACCTGTTCCCCTGCATCCGTGGCGAGAAATGGGACTGCCTGGCGATGACCGAGCCGGGCGCCGGCTCCGACCTGCGCGGCATGAAGGCGACCGCCGTGCAGGATGGCGACGACTGGGTGCTGAACGGCACCAAGCATTTTATCTCCCACGCCGACCTCGCCGACTTCGCCATCGTTTTCATGGCCTCGGGCGAGGAAGAGTCTGCGCGTGGAAAACGCAAGAAGATCACCGCCTTCTTCGTCGACAAGGGCACCAAAGGCTTCACCGTCCGCGACGGCTACCGCAATGTCTCGCATCGCGGCTACACCAACGCCATCCTTGAATTCGACGATTGCCGGCTTCCCGCCGCCCAAGTGTTGGGCGAAGTCCACAAGGGTTTCGACGTCGCCAATTCCTGGCTCGGCGCCACCCGGCTGCAGGTCGGCGCCACCTGCCTCGGCCGTGCCGAGCGAGCGCTTGGCCATGCCGTCGAATATGCCGCGCAGCGCCAGCAGTTCGGCCAGCAGATCGGCAAGTTCCAGGGCGTGTCGTTCAAGCTTGCCGACATGGCGACCGAACTGAAGGCCGCCGACCTGATGGTGTTCGAAGCCGGCTGGAAGTACGATCAGGGCACCGTCACCGATCAGGACATGGCCATGGCCAAGCTGAAGGCCACTGAAATGCTCGCTTTTGTCGCCGATGAGGCAATCCAGGTCCATGGCGGCATGGGGCTGATGGACGACCTGCCGCTGGAGCGCATCTGGCGCGACGCGCGCGTCGAGCGCATCTGGGAAGGCACGTCAGAGATCCAGCGCCACATTATTTCAAGGGCGCTGCTGCGTCCGTTCGGGGCATAACATATGCATAAACTTGAGCGTCTCCTGCGGCCGAAATCGATTGCCGTCTTCGGCGGGGCGCAGGCTGCAGCCGTCGTCGCGCAATCGATCAAGATGGGCTTTGCCGGCGAGATCTGGCCGGTGCATCCGACCAAGGACGAGGTCGCCGGCCGCAAGGCCTATCGTTCGGTCGCTGACCTGCCCGGCGCGCCGGACGCTGCCTTTGTCGGCGTCAACCGGCATTTGACCATCGAGGTGGTCAAGGCGCTGGCCGAGCGCGGCGCCGGCGGCGCCGTCTGCTTTGCCGCCGGCTTCCTCGAGACCGAGGCCTATGACGACGACGGCGAGCGGCTACAGGCCGAGCTGGTCGCAGCAGCCGGCTCGATGCCGATCATCGGGCCGAATTGCTATGGCCTGATCAATTATGCCGACGGTGCGCTTCTGTGGCCCGACCAGCATGGCGGCATAAGACTGGCCGAGGGCGGCAAGGGCGTCGCCATCATCACCCAGTCCTCCAACATCGCCATCAACATGACGATGCAGAAGCGCGGCCTGCCGATCGCCTTTCTGATGACCGCCGGCAACCAGGCGCAGACCGGCCTTTCCGAAATGGCGCTCGGCCTGATCGAGGACGAGCGGGTCACGTCGCTCGGCCTGCACATCGAGGCCTTCGATTCGGTAGCCGGCTTCGAACGGCTGGCGGCACGAGCCCGCGAACTTAAGAAGCCGATCATCGCCATGAAGGTCGGCCGCTCGGAACAGGCCAGACAGGCGACCGTCTCGCACACCGCCTCGCTGGCCGGCTCGGACGCGGCATCGGGCGCCTTCCTGAGGCGGCTCGGCATAGCGCGCGTCGATTCCATCCCCGCCTTCATCGAGGCGCTGAAGCTGCTGCACATCACCGGACCTTTGCCCGGCTATAGGCTGTCGTCGATGAGCTGCTCCGGCGGCGAGGCCTCGGTCATGGCCGACAGTGCCGAAGGCCGCTGGGTCAATTTCCCTGATCTGACCGGCACGCACCGTGCTCATGTCAAATCGACGCTTGGGCCGCTGGTCGCGGTAGCCAATCCGCTCGACTACCACACCTTCATCTGGAACAACGAGCCGGCGATGACCGCCACCTTCACCGCCATGGTGTCGGGCGGCTTCGACCTCAACATGCTGGTGCTCGACTTCCCGCGACCCGACCGCTGCTCGGACACCGACTGGTGGGCGACGCTGCGCGCCTTTGAATCGGCGCTGAAGACCAACAGGGCGCAAGGCGCGATCGTCTCCTCGCTGCCGGAGAACCTGCCTGAGGAATACACGGCCGGGCTGATGGCGCGTGGCATGGTGCCGTTGTTCGGCATTTCCGAAGCGATGGATGCAGCCGGGGCGGCAGCCTTCATCGGCTGGGCTTGGGCTGAACCGCAGGCGCAGCCGATCGACACGTCGGCCGCAGGTGCGCCTGGCGGTGACCACGTCACCCCTGATGAGGCCGAGGCGAAATCCCGCCTCATTGAGGCCGGCCTGCCGGTGCCCAAAGGCGAACGGGCCGCCAATGCCGTCGAGGCGGTGATCTCGTCGATGGCGCTCGGCTTCCCGGTGGCGCTGAAGGCGCTCGGCGTCACCCACAAATCCGAGGTTGGCGCTGTCAGGCTCAACCTCAAAGATGCGGAGTCCGTCAGCACCGCGGCGCATGACCTGTTGCCGCTCGGCACCGGCCTCTATGTCGAACGCATGGTGCGCGACGGTGTCGCCGAACTGATCGTTGGCTTCACCCGGGACCCGATGTTCGGCGCGGTGATGACCTTGGGCACTGGCGGCGTGCTGGTCGAGCTGTTGCGCGACAGCGTCACCCTGATGCTGCCGGCAACGCGCGACGATATCGAGGCAGCGTTGCGCGGCCTGAAACTGTTCCCGCTGCTCGAAGGCTATCGCGGCCGGCCGAAAGCCGATGTCGCCGCTGCCATCGATGCCATCTCGGGCATTGCCGCTTTCGTGCAGAAGAATGCCGGAGAGATCGAGGAACTCGACATCAACCCGCTGATCGTCTGCAGCGAAGGCAAGGGCGCCTGGATCGCCGACGCACTGCTGGTGCTGGGAGACAAGAAGAATGTCTGACGTCATTTCGACCCGCCGCGAAGGCACCATCCTCGAGGTCACGCTCGACCGGCCAAAGGCCAACGCCATCGACCTGAAAACCTCGCGGCTGATGGGCGAAACCTTCAAGGCGTTCCGCGACGATCCGGAGTTGCGTGTCGCCATCGTCAAGACATCAGGCGACAAGTTCTTCTGCGCCGGCTGGGATTTGAAGGCGGCTGCAGACGGTGATGCGGTCGATGGCGACTATGGCGTCGGCGGTTTTGCCGGGCTGCAGGAACTGCGCGACCTCAACAAGCCGGTCATCGCCTGCGTCAACGGCATGGCGGTTGGCGGCGGCTTCGAACTGGCGCTGTCCTGCGACCTGATCTACGCCTCGGACCATTCCTCCTTCGCGCTGCCCGAAATCCGCGCCGGCACGCTGGCCGACGCGGCGACGATCAAACTGCCGAAGCGCATCCCCTACCATGTCGCCATGGACCTGCTACTCACCGGCCGCTGGATGGATGTCGCCGAGGCGCATCGCTGGGGCCTTGTCAACGAAGTGCTGCCCAAGGAAAAGCTCGAGGGGCGCGTCTGGGAAATCGCCCGGCTGCTGGCCGGCGGCCCGCCGCTGGTCTTTGCCGCGATCAAGGAGACGGCGCGCGTCGCCGAAGCGCTGACTTTCCAGGACGCGATGAACAAGGTGACCCGCCGCCAGTTGGCGACGGTCGATGCGCTTTATGGCTCCGAGGACGGCATGGAAGGTTTTCGCGCTTTTGCCGAAAAGCGCGATCCGGTGTGGAAGGGGAAATGAGCGGCAGACCAGCGCCCATGACCGACTACAAAATCCTCATCGACGCCGAAACCTGGGCCTTCATCGAGCGGACCAACTCCTATTATCCACCCGACACGATCGACTACACGATCGCGCAGCAGCGCGAGATCTATGACCGCATGTGCCGCGAATTCTTTGCCGGCTATCCCGAAGGCGTTGCGGTCGAAACTTCCGCCATTACAACGCCCACGCACGACATTCCGATCCGCACGTACCGAAGCGCTCGCCAAGCAGCCGCGACGGTGCTGTATTTCCATGGCGGCGGCTTCATCCTCGGCGGCTTGGACAGCCACGACGATGTCTGTGCCGAGCTATGCGCCCGCACCGGCTATGGGGTGGTTTCGGTCGACTACCAGTTGGCGCCGGAGCATCTGCATCCGGCCGCCTTCGACGATGTGATGAGCGCCTTCGAATGGGCCGCCGCCACCCGTACGCACCCCATCGTGCTTTGCGGCGACAGCGCCGGCGGCAATCTGGCCGCTGCCGTCAGCCATGCGATGCGTGGCCATCCGCGAAAACCGATCGGCCAGGTGCTGATCTATCCCGGCCTCGGCGGCGATCGGTCGAAGGGATCCTATCTCCGGCACGCCGAAGCGCCGATGCTGACCATGCGCGATCTCGAATTCTACAAGCACATCCGCACCGGCGGGCAGGACAGCAGCGGCGACGCGACGCTGGCCCCGCTTGCCGACACCGACTTCTCCAACCTGCCGCCGACAGTGCTGATCACGGCACAGTGCGACCCGCTGTCGTCGGATGGCGAGACCTATCGCGACCTGATCGTCGCGGCAGGCGGACACGCCACCTGGTTCGAGGAGCCGGGATTGGTGCACGGCTATCTCAGGGCCCGGCACACGGTCGGCCGCGCCCGCGCAAGCTTTACGCGGATCACTGAGGCGGTGGCCGCCCTTGGGCAGGGCGCCTGGCTTTGGTGAACGATTTTCCCATCCTGCGAGTAAGACGGCTGCACAGATGTGATCGGATCCGGCCGGCGTAATGCAGGCGCAATGCTGGCGGTGCAGACCACCATGGGTTTGACCGACAGCAGGAAATCGCAGACATGACCAGGTTCGGAAGCGCGTTGGCGCTCATCATTTGCGCCGCGACGCTTAGCGCATGCGTCGACACGGAGGATTATCGCGACCGCCCCTGGCGCGAACACCACTGGCGGGATCGCGACCACCGACCCGACAGACCGTGGAGGCCGGACAGGCCGTGGCGCCCCGACAGGCCCGATCGTCCCGACAGACCGGATCGGCCTGATAGACCGGACCGACCATGGCGCCCCGATTGCGTCGGCGGACCGGCAGTTGATTGTGCACCCCGACCGGATCGGCCCGATAGGCCCGATAGGCCGGACCGCCCAGGCCGTCCCGATTGCGTCAGCGGACCAGCAATTGATTGTGCGCCCCGGCCGGACGTACAACCCGGCGGACCGGACTGCGCTGATGGTCCTGCGACGAGGCCGCCGCCTGACTGTATCGAGCCGCGCCGACGGCATCGGCAGGATCCCTGATCGGGCGGGGCATATGCGGCCTTTATAAATCAGGCCAAAACCTGCTCTCGAATTCCTATGCAGCCAGCGACTATGTAGTTCCGGGCCGCCGCCTGATTGGCGGCCGGAACGACGAACTGGCTTCAGACGAACATGAAATCACATTCAGTCTGGCTGACCTCCCGGGTTAGCCGCAGGATGCCGACGGAGTATTTCGTCCTGGCAAACCTCAGGGAACAGGGCGCGATCATCGGCCGGCTCGCTGGCCATCCGATCGCCGAGACGGTCGTCGATGCGAGTGGGCTGCAATACCATTTTGTCGGCGTTGCACCGCGCGACCGCAGCGGACGCTTTGACGTCGAGGCGCTGCTGACCGGCGAATGGATTGTCCAGCCTGGACTGGTCTATGCCGTTGACGGCAAAGCGACTTCCGTCCCGTCAAAGCCGCCACGGCGCGGACGTAGCCAGCACCGCGTTTGATTGCGCGACATCGGGGCTCCCGCTCAGGGCCAGCATCGCCTCCCGTATAGCTGTTTCGGTTTCAGGGCGAACAGCCGTCATCGGCAATCGGACGTCCGGGCTCAGCCCCAGCGCCAGACTCAAGGCATATTTGACCGGAACCGGATTGCTCTCCAGTTCGAGCGCCGCGATCAGCGGCCGCAAGCGGTGGTGGATGGCGCGGGCGGTGTGGTGATCGCCTTGCTGGCACGCATCATGCATCTCGACGCACAGTCGCGGCGCGACGTTGGAGACCACGGAGATGGTTCCACGCCCGCCCATCGTGTTGAAGCCGAACGACGTTGCGTCGTGGCCGGACAGACAGATGAAACGGCGCCTCAGCACAGCGGGAAGCGAGGATAGCCGGCTCACATCGCCCGTAGCATCCTTGATGCCGACGATGGTTGGAATCTGCGCCAGGCGCTCGATCGTCTCCAGCGACAGGTCGACGCCGGTTCGTGCCGGCACGTTGTACACGATGATCGGCAAGCTGATCTTGCGGGCGACCGCTTCGAAATGGCGAAAAATGCCTTCCTGGCTCGGCCTGTTATAGTAAGGCGTCACGATCAGGGCGGCGTCGGCGCCGAAAGCTTCGGCGGTTGTCGAAAAGGCAATCGTCGTCTCGGTGCTGTTGGTGCCGGTGCCGGCGATGATCGGGACCCTGCCGCCGGCAATTTTCACGCAGAGCGCGATGATGTCGAGGCGCTCCTCCCACGACAAGGTCGGGGCTTCACCGGTGGTGCCGCACGGGACCAGCCCGTTGATCCCTTGTTCGATCTGCCAGCGCAAGAGCGTGGTCAGTTGCTTCAGATCGACCTCGCCGTCGGTGAACGGCGTTACCAGCGCGGTCATCGCACCGGTCAGGCGCAGTCGTGCTTGTTCGGGAGTCATGGGATTCTCCTGGGTGATTTTTTGGATGCGCTGCCTGTTCGAGATGCGAGGAAAGCAGGGCCGACAGCAGCGCGGCAGCCAGATCAGTGTGATCCGCGTCGAATTTGTCGGGCCTGGCCGGCGCCTCCGCGGGCGTGGCTTGAAGGCTGCAAAGCCAACGCTCGCCGATCCTGCTGATCGACGACACCGAACACTCCGGCTTCGACACGGCGACGAGCAAGAGGACGGCGTCGAGCGTGGCGCCGGCCTCGACCAGCTGGGCAAACCGGCGGCCTTGTCGGGATGATCTGTCAAGCGACAGGCCGCGTGCGGCTTCCCACAGCTGGTGTTCGAGCAATCTGCCGACATGCGGGAGACGATCGAGCAATCCGGTCAGGTCGGCAGCGTTGGAATTGTCCATGGCCAGATCGTTCCGATGAGGACGGAACCGGGCGCGATCAGTTGAACAGGGAAAGTCGGACGCTCGCCGGTGCGAAGCGTATCGCGCCGACCCTGTGACCGCTCTCCATCGTGGCGAAACGTACCGCGGAACTCCTGTCGGCGAAAACGCCGCCAGTCTGGCCTTCTTCGTCGCGCGCGATCCAGTGGCCTTCGCCATCGCGTCCGACGACGAAGCGGTGAAGGGTCTCTCCGTCAGGGGAAATATGAGAGGTTTGCATCGTCATCTCCTGCCTTGCTATCAGGAAAGCTGAGCAGCGATCGCGGCGGCGGCCAGCAAGGCGCCGACGACCAGCAGCCACCACGTGGCTGTAAATGGCGCGAGCAAGCCGACCGGCCGGCGGCGATTGCTGTTGGCCGCCAGCCGCGCCTGTTCGAGCTGCGACTTCGGCAACGGACGATGGGTGGGCAGATAGAGCCCGTCTGAGAGGAACATCGGAGACTTCCTTCTTTCTAACTGTCACCACGAGGTGATGACTGCCTGCAGCGGCTCAGGACCAGCTGCACCCAGAAAGATAAAAGCATCCGCATTTGTATTCGAGGCGGCTCAAAACTGAAAAATATAAAAAAGTCATATGTTTATCGCCTGGGCGCATATGGGACCCAGGTCGGAATTCAGACCGCGACGGCGCCGTTTCAGGCCACCGAGGCAGCAGCCGCCCGACCGGCGCTGCGGCCGGAAAAGATGCAGCCGCCGAGGAAGGTGCCTTCCAGCGCCGCATAGCCGTGCACGCCGCCGCCGCCGAAACCGGCGGCTTCGCCGACGGCATAGAGCCCCGCGACCGGCTGGCCGTCGGCACCCAGCACGCGGCTGTCGAGATCGGTCTGCAGGCCGCCCAATGTCTTGCGGGTCAGGATGTTGAGGCGCACCGCGATCAGCGGGCCATTTGCCGGGTCAAGCATCTTGTGCGGCTTGGCCGTGCGGATCAGCCGGTCGCCGAGATAGGCGCGCGCACCGCGCAGGGCGGTGATCTGCATGTCCTTGGAGAACGGGTTGTCGAGCTGCCGGTCGCGGGCGCGGATCTCGCGCTCGACCTCAGCCAGCTCGAGCAGCGGCTCGCCACCGGCCAGCGCGTTCATGCGCGCGACCAGCGTCGACAGGTCGGCCTCGACGATGAAATCCTCGCCCTTCTCCATGAACGCCTTGACCGGACCCGGAATGCCTGATGTGGCGCGGCCGAGCACCTGGCGCCAGCTCTTGCCCGTCAGATCGGGGTTCTGCTCGGAGCCCGACAGCGCGAACTCCTTCTGGATGATCTTTTTGGTCAGGATGAACCAGGAATAGTCGAAGCCGGTGCTTATGATGTGGCTGAGCGTGCCGAGCGTGTCGAAGCCGGGATAGAGCGGCACCGGCAGGCGCTTGCCGCGTGCATCGAGCCACAGCGATGACGGACCGGGCAGGATGCGGATGGCATGGTCGGTCCAGATCGGCGCCCAGTTCTTGATGCCTTCGACATAGTGCCACATGCGGTCGCGGTTGATGATCGAGCCGCCGGCCTGTTCCGTGATCGCCAGCATGCGGCCGTCGACATGGTCGGGAACACCGGTGATCATGCGCTTCGGCGCCACGCCCAACCGCTGCGGCCAATTCTCCCGCACCAGTTGATGGTTGGCGCCGATGCCGCCGGAGGCGACGATCACCGCTTGCGCGTGAAGCTCGAAATCGCCTGATACTTCGCGCGCGCTCTTGTGGCCGCGCTCGACAGTGCTCGGCTGCAGGATATCGCCACGCACGCCGGTTACAACAGCGCCCGTCCGGGTCAATTCATTGACGCGGTGGCGGAATTTGAAGCTGATCAATCCACGCTTCTGAGCCTCGCGCACGCGCAGGACAAAAGGTTCGAGCACGCCGGGGCCGGTTCCCCAGGTGATGTGGAAGCGCGGCACCGAATTGCCGTGGCCGATAGCGTTGCCGCCGCCACGCTCGGCCCAGCCGACGACAGGAAAGAATTTCAGGCCGCGCTGCAGGAGCCATGAGCGTTTCTCACCGGCGGCGAAGCCGACATAGGCCTGCGCCCATTTGCGCGGCCAGAAATCCTCCGGCCGATCGAATGCGGCCGTTCCCATCCAGTCTTCGAGCGCCAGATCATGCGAATCGCGGATGCGCATGCGCCGCTGCTCGGGCGAATCGACAAGGAAAAGGCCGCCGAACGACCAGAACGCCTGGCCGCCAAGCGACTGCTCCGGCTCCTGGTCGACGATGATGATTTTCTTGCCGGCCTCGGCAAGCTCGGCGGCAGCAACCAGCCCGGCAAGGCCGGCGCCGACAATGATCACGTCCGCATCGTCAGCCATTTTTCCTCCCAGAATTAGCCGGCTATCTTATTGTAAGGCTCAGACGGTCTCCCAGCCGTCCGTGCCACCGGCGCGGAAGATGGCGTCGATGACTTTCTGGTTGAGCACGGATTCCTCCAGCGTGAAAACACGCTCCTTGCCGCCCTGTGCCGCACGCGCGAAGGTCTCGACCTCCAGCCGGTACTGCTGTGTTCCGGGGAAGCGGAACACTTGCGCCTCGGTGTGGTTCTGGTTGTGCAGTTCGACGCGGTGGTGGTCGTAGAGCCCTGCGTTGAAGGGCGAGAACACTTCGATGAAACCCTTCTCGCCGTGGAACACCATGACCTGGCGCGCCGCCATCTGCGTCGACAGGTAGAAGGACAGTTCGAAGTCGCCGAAATCGGCGCGGATCGAGGAGTAGATGTCGGTGCCGAATTTCTTGTCGCGCTCGATCGTCGCCTGGACGCGCAGCGGCTCCTTGCCGGTGGAAAAGCGCGTCGACACGGTCGGGTAGACGCCGATGTCGGGCAGCGCGCCGCCGCCGAGGTCGAGCTGGTTGCGCATGTTGTTGGGATCGACATTGTAATAGGAGAAGGCGCCCTGCACATGGCGCAGCCGGCCGATGGCACCACTGGCGATGAGATCGTGCACCTTGATCCATTGCGGGTGGTAGATGACCATGAAGGCTTCGCAGACCAGCACCTTTTTGGCATCGCGCAGCTTGATCAGCGGGAGAATGTCCTTGGCGTCGAGCGCCAGCGGCTTTTCGACCAGCACATGCTTGCCGGCTTCGATGGCCTTGGCTGTCCATTCGACATGCTGCGAGGTCGGCAGCGGGATGTAGACGCCGTCGACCTCGTTGGAGGCAAGCAGTTCCTCATAGGAGCCGAAGGCATGGCGTGCACCGAAGCGCTCGGCAAGCGCCTTGGCTTTCGACAGGTCGCGGCTGGCGATCGCCGACAGCACGCCGTTCTCCGCCTCGACCATCGCCGGCAACAAATGCTCGCGGCCGATCTTGGCCGTCGACAACACACCCCATCGGAACATCAGGCTTCTCCATCGCGATTACAGGCGATGAGGTTTGCCCGAAAACAGGAGAAAAGCCAATGACAAGGTCAGCCGCGTTTGCCCATCAGCGTCATGTCGAAGTCGACGATGTTCGAATAGATCGGCGTGCCGACATCCATGCCGTAGCGTGACCTGAGCACCTTGCCGGTGACATGGAATTTTATCGTGCCGGCCTTGAGACCGCCAAGCTCGGCCGTGAATTTTTCAGGGAACGTCTTGCCGCGCGCCGTCAGCCGGCCGGTGACAAGGGCCGTGGTGTCGCTGGTTCGGGTCACGCTGGTCGAGCGGAACTGGATTTCCGGGCTGTTGGCAGCATCGAACACCGCGTCGGAGCGCAGGAAGGCATCGATGCGGCCTTGGCCGGTGCCGACGCTTTCGGGAAAGATGGTGAAATTAACCTGCGAGCGCCCGACATCGCTGTTGTCGATACGGATCGAGCCCTTGAAGCGGGCGAACGCGCCATTGAGGCCGCCGCCGCCGACCTTGCCGATGGAAAAGCGGATGCTGGAGCTGACCGGGCTGATCGAATAGCTGCCGGCGGCGTCACCAAGCGCGACGGCCGCTGAGACAGGCATGGCAAGGCAAGCGGCGACCGCCGCAAATCCGAGGATGCGCGTGTACATGGGGTGTTCCTTGTTGGAGGCAGCGCATTTCCTGCGCCCTCACCCCCACGAACGAATGAACTGCCCGCTCTATTCCTGATCTGACGAAGGCGTGATCATGCGCGTGAGCACGCTATCCCTGAGCTGGAAATGATGCCGCAGTGCCGCCGCGACATGGAGAGCGACCAGGGCGATGCCGGCATAGGCGAGATACCAATGCGCCGCCGCCCAGAAGCTTTCGGCGCCATCCGATTCGGCCAGCGGCAGGTTCGGCATGATGAACAGATTGAACGGCAGGCTGGGGATCTCCAGCATCGACACCGACACCAGCGCCCAGCCGGACAGCGGCAAGGCAAGCTGGAACGCGTAGAGCGCAAAATGGGCCAGTGGTGCGGCCCGACGCTCCAGGGCTGCGACCGAGCGCGGCAGTGGCGGCCATACATTGCCAAGGCGCCAGGCGATGCGCAGCACCACCAGACCGAGCAGCAGAAAACCGAAGGATTTGTGCAGCTGGATCAATTCGAAGGCGGTGCGCTGGCTGGTCAGCCGCACCATGACGAAACCGAGCCCGAACTGGCCGATGAAGATCAGCGCTATTAGCCAGTGAAGAAGGATCGCGCCCCAGCCGTAGCGGGTCGTGCTGTTGGTGATCGATGTTTGCATCGTTGGTGAACGAGCGGGATGCCGGTTTTCTTCCACAAGAGGGAGGGCGAGCCCGCTCTATCCGCTCACCTTGAAGAAATCGACGAAGGCCCTGAGCGCCGGCCGCATCTGGCGGCGGCTGGGGTAGTAGACGAAGAACCCGTCGAAGGACGGGCACCAGTCTTCCAGCACGCGGATCAGCCTGCCGTCGGCCAGCGGTGCGCGGACATAGTCCTCGAAGACGAAGGCGAGCCCGGCGCCGTCGGCCGCTGCTTGCGCGATCAGATGGTCCTCGTCGAGGATCAGGGGCCCTTGCGCGGAGATTTCGATTTCCTCGCCGCCCTTCGCGAATTCCCAGCGGTAGAGGATGCCACTGGAGAAGCGAAAGCGGATGCAGCGGTGGCCGGCCAGATCGCGCGGGTGGCGCGGCTTCGGGTTGGCCTCGAAATAGACCGGCGCGCCGACCACCGCGCCACGAATGTCCGGCCCGATCCGCACCGCGATCATGTCGCGCTGAAGGCTCTCGCCAAGCCGGACACCAGCATCGAAGCCACCTTCGACCACGTCGGTGAAGCGGTCCTCGATGATGATCTCCAGCACGATGTCGGGATAGGCCGCCGCAAAGGCGCCCAGCCGTGGCGTCAGCACCAGATGCGCTGCCGTGCGTGGCACGCTCAGCCGTAGATTCCCAGCCGGCCGGTCGCGCGCCTCGACCGCCGTCTCCAGCGCCAGATCGATCTCCGACAGCGCCGGCCGCAGCCGCTCCAGCAATTGCGCACCTTCTTCGGTGGGCGCGACACTACGCGTGCTGCGCGACAGGAGGCGAACACCAAGCCGGGCTTCCAAGCTGGACACCGCATGGCTGACCGCCGACGGCGCGATGGCCAATTCCCTGGCGGCGCCGCGAAAGCTGCCGCATTGGGCAACAGTTGCCAGCACGGCCAGTTGGGAAAGATGCGCGCGATTCATTGATCTATCTTTTAGAACAGCCTGTACAAATGAGAGCCGATTATCGAACACAGCGCAAGACGCTATCTCCTTAGCACCACAAACAAGGAGATGCGTGATGCAAACCCGCAAGCTAGGAACTGAATTGAACGTCTACCCGGTCGGCCTCGGCTGCATGGGCATGAGCTTCGCCTATGGCGGCCAAGCGGAAGCCGATGCGATCGCCACGCTGCACCGCGCCGTCGATATCGGCGTCAACTTCTTTGACACGGCGGAAGTCTACGGCCCTTACGAGAACGAGATCCTGCTCGGCAAGGCGCTGAAATCGGTGCGTGATAAGGTGACAATCGCGACAAAATTCGGCTTCAGGATTCTGGAAGAAGGTACAGGCCTCGACCGCATGGCTGGTGTCGACAGCCGCCCCGAGCACGTCAAGGCGGTGGCCGAGGCCTCGCTGAAGCGGCTGGGCACCGACGTCATCGACCTCTACTACCAGCACCGCGTCGACCCCAACGTGCCGATCGAGGATACGGTCGGCGCCATGGCCGAGTTGGTTCGCGAGGGCAAGGTGCGCGCGCTTGGCCTGTCGGAGGCGAGTGCCGCGACCATCCGCCGAGCCCATGCCGTGCATCCGATATCGGCCGTGCAGAGCGAATATTCGCTGTGGAGCCGCGACCCGGAAAACGAGGTGTTCGCTGTCTGCCGCGAGCTCGGCATCGGCTTTGTTCCCTACAGCCCGCTCGGCCGTGGACTGCTGACCGGCACGATCGCCAAGCCTGAGGCCTTGAGCGACGATGACTGGCGCCGCAGCCTGCCGCGCTTCCAGGCCGATGCCATGGCGGCCAATGCCACTGTCATCGCCACGCTGGAGAAGATGGCGGCTGAAAAGGGCGTGACCTCGGCGCAGTTGGCGCTGGCCTGGGTGCTGCACCAGGGCGATTTCATCGTGCCGATCCCCGGCGCACGCAAGATCCGCCATCTGGAGCAGAACACGGCGGCGGCTGGGATCGAGCTGAGCGCGGCAGAAGTGGCGGCGATTGGCGATGCGCTGTCGCCGGACAAGGTTATGGGCAAGCGCTATACGGAGGAGTTGCTGGCGCTGGTGAACGGGTAGAAACTATTCTACCGACGAAGAGAAAAAGCTCATCAAGTACGGTTATCTCGTGGTTGGCAGCTGGAATTCAAAAAAAATCCGAGGTTCTAGCCTCGTTAAGATTTAGAAAATTCAAACTACCAAGCATAATTATCCCCTTCATTTCCCCTACCGGTCTATGCTATTGCACTTAGGGGAAAGAGGGGGCTTATGTCAAAAAATCTGCCGAGCATCGCATCTCAGAATGACGCCGTTGTTATCTCGATTCCGAAAGAAGAGTTCGGTAATTTCCTAAACGATCTTCTTAAAAGTAAAAGGACTGTCGGTAGATCTTTTGATCACTACTATAACATAGACAAAGACAGTATTAATGATGTATATTCTATAATAGATTTTAGAATTAAGGAGCAGAATTCCGGAACCCTGCTTAGTTCCGAGATCACCGCGATTTTTTCTGACGGGTCGAGGCGAAAATATGATTCGATAGAATATTTTCTCGGCACAAATGACAAGATGAACGCATATTCAACTGGCGTCTATTTGAACTTGTCCTACATGATTCAATTTTCATTAGAAGGGCCGCCTCTGAAGCAGGATATAAGATTTGTGGTAAATAGCTTGGCCCGAGAGGATGGGGACGAGATATTTGGTGTGATCCCAAATACCGTTAGCGGACGAATAAGTATTGATATAAAAAGTAATAGCTTTACTTGGGCCGATGACGTAATTTCGCACATATCGAATTACCTAGACTCGAAATTTCAAAGACCTAAACTTTGGCACAGGTTAATGGCTGCAACTAGGGAGGTTTATTTATTCCTAGCATTCCCAGCATTTTTCGCCGTAAACTTCCTATTGAACGGCGAAACGTCACAAAGTGACACCTTAAGGAAGGTTTTTGAGAGCAATAAAAACTACGATATCGTCGCGATTTCGAATAAGCTGGATGGACTAATCAATTATCAGCTAGATACCGGCATGACTATTAAAAAGGCCGTCCCCTTGGCAGCAACTTTTATCGGAGTAATATTGTTTTTTATTCTGATAAGCGCGTTTAGATTTTTCCTTAAAGGTCGTTACGTGTCGATCAACGAATTCTCAAAAGCAAAAAACGTTGCTAAGGAAAAAAGGAAGAATTTGATTCTATATGGCATAATAATTGCCACAATTTTCTCCATCGGGACCGGTCTCTTGTCATCGTATATCTGGGACAGAATCTAACTTCGGTAGCGATTGTGCCAAGTTAGGCCATGTCGCTCCCATCGTTAACATCCTATCGGGGGAGAAGATCGCGGGCATGCGCTGAAACTGACCACTGCCAGGTAATCAAAAGGGCGCTTCGGCGATCTTTTTCAATTGCCGAGCGATGCCGGAAACTGCAAGTGTTGGAGTATGCCCCACAATCCTCCTTTAGGCCTACCACAGTAGGACTGATATCTCCGGCCAGTTCTCCCGCGCCCGCTCCCCTTTCGTTTCATGAGTCCGTTGATTATCCATCACCTGGTTCGGCGTAATGCGAAATGAAAAGATATCATCGAGCCCGAACGGTGCCACCAGCTTCAACTGCCCGCCAGCGTCGTAGCGCACCCCGACCGCATGCGTCTTCGAAGCAAAATAGCTGATGGATTCGCTGGCGCTCGAATAGCGCGGGCACGGCTGGCCGAATTTCCGCGGATACCACAGATGCACCCGCGCCTGGTTGCGCACCTCGACCGGCAGCTGCAGCCCCTCGAAATGCTTCGCCGCCCGGCGGATCACCGCGTCCTCGGCCTCGTAGGACAGATCACCGTCGTCGAAATAGAAGAGATCAACGTCCTTGATGCCGTAACCCGAAGGCTTCCCGGTCAGGTGATTCCAGACGCTGTTGTAGAGCACGCCGGAAACCACCAGCCAGTCCGGCAGGGCCAGCGCGCGAGCTCGCGCCAACGCGTCGCCGACCAGCGGATCCGCCGACACGATGGCGAGAAACGCTTCGCGCTGGGCTTCGAACGGGAGACCGGAATAGCGCAGATGGTCCATCGCCCTTTGGAGGACGATTCGCTACTTCCCGGCAATCCTCAAAAGGCAAATGCGTAGAGCGGCGTTGGCCGCTCTACGTCCTCAGCACACCACCGGTCAGCTTGCCGACATTCTCGACGATGCGCTTGGCCAGCACCTCGAAATCCTCGTCGGTCAGCGTCTTTTCAACCGGCTGGATCGACACTTCGATGGCGATCGATTTTTTGCCCTCGCCCAGCGAAGCGCCTTCGAAGATGTCGAAGACCGAGACAGCGGTGATCAGCTTCTTGTCGGCGGCAAGGGCCGCGCGGACCAGCGTGCCGGCCTCGACCGACTTGTCGACGACGAAGGCGAAATCGCGCTTGACCGCCTGGAAAGCGGAGAGATCGAGCCTGGGCTTGGTCTTCGTCGGCTTGGCCTTCGGCTCCGGCACGGCATCGACGAAGACTTCGAAGCCGCACAGCGGCCCGGAAACATCGAGACCCTCAAGCGTCTTCGGATGGAATTCGCCGAAGGTGCCGAGCACGGTTTTCGGGCCGAGCTTGATCGTGCCGGAACGGCCGGGATGATACCAGGCCGGACCGCCGGCCTCGATCTGCAGCCGCTCGACCGGCGCGCCGCAGGCTTCCAGCGCGGCAATGGCGTCGGCCTTGGCGTCGAACACGCCGACCGGGCCTGAATTGCCGGCCCAGTTGCGGCCGGAGCCGTCGAGCTTGGCGGTGCCGCGGCGCACACCGGCGGCCACGCGCCGCTGCTGGTCGGCGCCATCGCCTTCGTATGTGCCCGACACTTCGAACAGCGCCACGTCGCCAATACCCTTGTCGGCATTGCGCTGGGCAGCGGCGATCAGCCCCGGCAGCAGCGACGGCCGCATGTCGGACATGTCGGCGGCGATCGGATTGGCGAGCTTCAGCGCCGTCTGGCCACCGCCGAACAGTTCAGCGTGCTTGGCCGGAATGAACGACCAGGTGACGGCCTCCATCATGCCGCGCACGGCAAGCGCGCGCTTGGCGGTGCGGGTACGGACCTGCAGCGTGGTGAGTATCTTTGCGTTGACCGCGTCATGCGCGCCGAGCGGCTGCGGTGCGATGTTGTCGACGCCGTGGATGCGCATCACCTCCTCGACCAGGTCGGCCTTGCCGTCGACATCGGGGCGCCAGGACGGCACGGCGACGTTGACGACATCGCCCGACCCCTCAGGCTTGAAGCCAAGGCGCGTCAGGATGTCGAAGCTTTCCGCCTTGGGAACCTCGATGCCGGTCAGCCGCTTCACTTCCGAAATAGGGAAGGCAACCATCTTCGGCTTGTGTTCGGCATAGCCGGCCACTTCGATCTCGGTCGGCGTGCCGCCGCAGAAATCGAGCACCAGCTTGGTCGCCAGCTCGACGCCGGGCACCATGAATTCAGGGTCCACGCCGCGCTCGAAGCGGTAGCGTGCGTCGGTGATGATGCCGAGCGTGCGGCCGGTGCGGGCGGTGGTGATCGGGTCCCAAAGGGCGGATTCGATCAGCACATCGGTCGTGTTCTCGTCGCAGCCCGAATGCTCGCCGCCCATGATGCCGGCGATCGACTCGACGCCATTGTCGTCAGCGATGACGCACATCTCCGGCGTCAGCGTGTATTCGCGGCCATCGAGCGCCTGTACCTTTTCGCCATCGCGCGCGCGGCGCACGGTCAGATTGCCGGCAACCTTGCTGGCGTCGAACACATGCAGCGGACGGCCGCGGTCGAAGGTGACGTAATTGGTGATGTCGACCAGCGCGCTGATTGGCCTGAGACCAATGGCGATCAGCCGCTGCTGCAGCCATTTCGGCGACGGGCCGTTCTTGACGCCCTTGACCAGCCGCAGCGCGAAGCCGGGGCAGAGTTCCGGCGCCACGATCGTCACCTTGACCGGGCACATGCCGCTGCCGGCATGCGGCATGATGGCACCGCCGACGAGGCGGCCAAGCCCGCTCGCCGCCAGATCCCTGGCGATGCCGTAGACGCTGGTGGCATCCGGCCGGTTCGGCGTCAGGTTGATCTCGATGACCGGATCGTCGAGGTGGGCGTAAGCAGCGAAGCTGGTGCCAACAGGCGCATCCTCAGGCAGGTCGATGATACCGTTGTGTTCGTCGGACAGCTCCAGCTCGCGCTCGGAACACATCATGCCGTGGCTTTCGACGCCCCTGATCTTGCCGACCGTCAGCGTCACGTCGATGCCGGGCACATAAGTGCCGGGCGCGGCAAAGGCGCCGATCAGGCCGGCGCGGGCGTTGGGTGCACCGCACACCACCTGCACGGGCGCCTTGCCGTCGCCTGTATCGACGGTGAGCACGCGCAGGCGGTCGGCATCGGGGTGCTGAACCGCGGTCAGCACCCTGGCGATGACGAAGGGTTTCAGGCTCGACTTGTCGTCGACATGCTCGACTTCGAGGCCGATCGAGGTCAGCCGCTCGACGATCTCGTTGAGCGAGGCGTCGGTCTCGAGGTGGTCCTTGAGCCAGGAGAGGGTGAATTTCATGGGACTGTTCCGTCTGGTCTTTTGACGCTTGTTTTCAGATGTCTCGGCAGGTCGTCGGACATATGCAGGAAGGGGAGCTGCTCGCTGACATAGGCATGCAGCGTCGGCTCAAAATCGGCCGGCCTGTCCATGGCGCCGAGCATGAAGTAGATGTCGTCCTCCAGCCGCTCGTCGACATAGGCGATGGGTGAGCCGCAGATACCGCAAAACGAGCGCGTCACCGGGCCGTTCTCGTACATCTTCAGCGCCTTGCCGGTGAACGCGACCTGATCGACCAGGAAGCCGACAAAGGCCGAGACCGGCGCGCCGCTGGCCCGCCGGCAATCGCCGCAATGGCAATAGCTGACATGGTGCGGTTCGGCCAAGGCCTCGAACCGCACGGCGCCGCAGCGGCAGCCGCCGGTGTGCGGCGCTATCATGCGCTTAGGCCCCCGAACAGCGTCGGCATGTCGAGCGGCCTGAAACCGTAATGCGACAGCCAGCGCACGTCGGCGTCGAAGAAGGCGCGCAGGTCCGGCATGCCATATTTCAGCATGGCGATGCGATCGATGCCCATGCCCCAGGCAAAGCCCTGATATTCGTCCGGATCGAGCCCGCCATGGCGCAGCACATTGGGGTGCACCATGCCGCAGCCGAGGATCTCCATCCAGTCCGAGCCTTCGCCGAAGCGCACTTCGCCGGGCCGCGAGCGGTCGCACTGGATGTCGACCTCGAGGCTCGGTTCGGTGAACGGGAAGAAGGACGGCCGGAAGCGCATCTTCACCTGCGGCACCTCGAAGAAGGCCTTGCAGAACTCCTCCAGCACCCACTTCATGTTGGCGACGTTGGCCGTCTTGTCGATCACCAGCCCCTCGACCTGATGGAACATCGGCGAGTGGGTGGCGTCCGAATCCTGCCGGTAGGTCTTGCCCGGAATGACGATGCGGATCGGCGGCTTCTTCGTCTCCATGGTGCGGATCTGCACCGGCGAGGTGTGCGTGCGCAAAAGCTTGCGCTCGCCCTTCTCGTCCGGCTGGAAGAAGAAGGTGTCGTGCATTTCGCGCGCCGGATGGCCTTCGGGGAAATTCAGCGCGGTGAAATTGTAGTAGTCGGTCTCGATATCCGGCCCTTCGGCGATGGAGAAGCCGAGATCGCCGAAGATCGCCGCGATCTCATCGATGACCTGGCTGATCGGATGGATGCGGCCGCGCTCGGCCGGCGACTGGCGCAGCGGCAGCGTCACATCGACCTTTTCGGCGGCGAGGCGAGTCTGCAATTCAGAGTCGCTTAGCGCGCGCTTAATCTCTTGATGAACGCTCTCGAGAGAGGTTCTAGCCTCTTGGGGCACTTTGGCAAAATCCGGTCGGATAGACGGATCTACCCCTCCCAAGGCTCCGAGGTAAAACCTTAGCGGGCTGGATTTTCCGAGGTATGCCACCCTAGCTTGCTCAAGCTCGACTTCGCTACCGGCTGCCTCAAAGGCGGCCGTTCCCGCTGTAACGATAGCGTTGTTTGCCGATCGGAAGCCTTCGAGCGACAGGATTTTCGGGCCTTCAGGCAGCTTTATAGTGATTGTGCGCTCGTCATTCGTCATGATGGACTCTGAATTTGCAGTAGCGGGTCATAAGAAAAACCCGCGCCAGCCGTGCCAGCGCGGGTTCCCCAAATCAGAATTGCGAATGCTTGGGAAGCGCTGGTCTTAGGCGACAGCGCTTTCAAAAGCGTTCGGCGTGGTGTTCTTCAGATATTCGAGCGCCACCTTGGCCTTGGCGACCAGGGCTGCGAAAGCCTGCGGCTCGTGGATGGCCATGTCCGACAGGATCTTGCGATCGATCTCGATGCCCGACTTGTTGAGGCCGTCGATGAAGCGGCCATAGGTCAGGCCATGCTCGTGCGTCGCGGCGTTGATGCGCTGGATCCACAAAGCGCGGAACGAGCGCTTGCGGTTCTTGCGGTCGCGATACGCGTACTGCATCGACTTTTCCACCGCCTGCTTGGCGATGCGGATGGTGTTCTTGCGGCGGCCGTAGAAGCCTTTGGCGGCTTTCAGGACCTTCTTGTGCTTGGCGTGCGAGGTGACGCCTCTCTTTACGCGTGCCATGTCATGATCTCCTTAAAACGTGTCCGAACCGAATGCCTTAGAGGCCGTTCGGCAGAAAATTCTTGATGACCTTCTTGCCATCCGGTTCAGCCAGAACCATCGTGCCGCGGGCATTTCGAATGAACTTGTTGGAACGCTTGATCATGCCGTGACGCTTGCCGGCCGCAGCCGACAGGACTTTACCCGTACCTGTGATCTTGAACCGCTTTTTGGCGGCCGACTTGGTCTTCATCTTGGGCATTTTGCTACTCCGTATCGTTGGCGCACTATCGCGCTTCTTGTTCGCTTCGGGCCGACCAAAGCCCGAAAAGCAAATGAAACCGCCACGGCATGCCCTGCCGGGCGGTTTTCTTGAACGGCGGTCCTATACGTCAAAGACGGCGGCTGCGCAACACCTCAGCTCGTGCGAGGCTCTGTCCCGGTCAGGGAAGCGTGAACCAGACCGGCAGGATGCCCGACTGCTGGGCGCCGTCGATCAGTTCGAAGGCCGGCAGCGCGACGAGGAACACCAGGCCGTCGAGCAGCGTGGTCAACAGCAGGCGCGGCTTGAAGCTGCCCGTATCGCCCTCCTGGTAGAGCGACAATTTCGGGAAGAAGCGCGGCACCCGCGCCAGATAGGCCGCATACGGCGCGCCGAGTGCTTCCTTGAGGAATTTCTCCTCGCGCAGGATGACGATGTGGAAAGCGCCCGCGCACAAAAGCCCGAAGAGAATGATGCCGGTGAACGAGCCGATCTGCGCGCCGACGCCGGCTGCGGCTACGGTCGAGAACACATAGAGTGGGTTGCGGGTGATCGAGTAAGGCCCGCCGGTCACCACCTCGGAAGATTTGCGCCCACCTATGTAGAGCGTCGCCCAAAGGCGCCCGACGATGCCGAGAAAAATCAGCAGCACGCCAAACATTTCGATCGACTCATGCACTGGTGTGTCGGGCGGAAACGTCGATTGGCCAAATAGCAGCGCTGCGAACAGGACGGCCACGAGCCCGGTAAGCACCATCCTGCGCGTATGCTGGTAGTTACCCAGCCCGTATTTGAGTTCTTTGTCCAAGGTGGAATCCGATCGTCGAGGAGTTTGGCCGGCGATCGCAGCCTCGGCCAAGAAAACAGGCGTCCCGCCGATCGCCGGGACGCCTTGGGATGTGATTCAGGCGGATTTAAGCGCGATAACCAGGCCTGACGTCTTCGTGATCCAAGGTGTGTTGATATTCAGCACCTTAGCGCGGCGATAACACCATCATCATCTGGCGGCCTTCGAGCTTCGGTTCCGCCTCGACCTTGGCGATCGTCGCCACTTCCTCGCGGACCTTGTTCAGAAGCTGCATGCCGAGTTCCATATGCGCCATCTCGCGGCCACGGAACCGCAACGTCAGCTTGACCTTGTCGCCTTCCTCGAAGAAGCGGCGAACCGCCTTCATCTTGGTCTCGTAGTCATGGCTGTCGATGTTCGGGCGCATCTTGATCTCCTTGATCTCGATGACCTTCTGGTTCTTGCGCGCCTCGGCCGCCTTCTTCTGGTTGGCGTATTTCAGCTTGCCGAGATCGAGAATCTTGACGACGGGGGGCACCGCATTGGGCGATATCTCGACGAGATCGAGCCCAGCCTCTTCGGCGAGCAGCAATGCGTCGTTGATGGAAACATCGCCGCGGTTCTGGCCTTCGGCGTCGATAAGCTGGACCCGGGGAACCCGGATGTCACGGTTGGAGCGCGGGCCATCCTTGGTCGGCGCCGCTGCTTTGAAAGGTCTGCGAATGGTCGTGGTCTCCTTGGCCGTTTCGTTCAGGGTTTGTCAGTGTTGATGCGTGGACGCGCCAATGTGGTGAGCGCGCGGGCGGAGTCAATAGCACAGCATTGACAGAAAATCACCCTGATCGCTGCCCTGCACCAAACAAAGAACACCGCGAGCACTTTTCGCCACGCCACAGGCTGTGTCACAAGACCGGCTTGAGGAAAAAGCCATGAACGCCACGCCCCCAATCTTTCTGGATGTCGACGGACCACGCATCGCGGTGCGCCACAATGCTGGCTCCGCGCCCGGCATCGTCTGGCTCGGCGGCTACAAGTCGGACATGCTGGGCACGAAGGCGCAGGTGCTGTCGGACTGGGCGGCAAGAGAAGGCCGCGCCTTCCTGCGCCATGATTATTCCGGCCATGGTGAATCCGGCGGCGCCTTTGCTGACGGCACGATTTCGACATGGCTTGCGCAGAGCCTTGCCGTGTTCCGGCATTTCACCAAAGGCAAGCAAATCCTGGTCGGCTCCTCGATGGGCGCCTGGATCGCGCTGCGTATGGTGCAGGAATTGCGCAAGGCAGGCGATAGCAAGGTCGCTGGCCTGGTGTTGCTGGCGCCGGCGCCGGATTTTACCGCCGAACTGGTCGAACCGGTGCTGACGCAGGCGCAGAAGCGCGACCTCACGGAGAAAGGCTTCTTCGAAGAGCCGTCGGATTATTCCGCCGAGCCTTACATCTACACGCGCGCGCTGATCGAGGACGGACGCAACAACCTGGTGATGACAGGCCCGATCGACACGCATTGCCCGGTGCACATCCTGCAGGGACTGGCCGATGCGGACGTACCGGCAAGCCACGCGCTGAAGCTGGTCAGCCTGCTGCCGGCCGACGACGTGACCTTGTCGCTGATCCCTGACGGCGACCACCGCCTGTCGCGGCCGCAGGATCTCGACATGCTGGTGCGGGCCGTCGACGCGATGGCGCAGAGGGGAAACTGATGCGCCTTTCCATTCCGATACACGCGTTCGTCGCCGCCATCGTCGGCTTTGGCGGCACGCTGGCCATCGTCATCGCCGCCGCCAAGGCAGTCGGCGCGACGCAGATCGAGACGGCAAGCTGGGTTACGACCATCTGCCTGGCCATGGCGATCGAGAGCCTGTGGCTGTCCTGGCGCACGAAAATGCCCGTCATCACCGCATGGTCGACGCCGGGCCTGGCGCTGATCGCGGCCTCGAGCGGCTTTTCGATGGGCGAGGCCGTCGCCGCCTTCATCGTCACCGGCATCCTTCTGATCGCCACCGGCCTGTTCCGGCCCCTGACGCAGTTGATCTCGGGGATACCGCCCTCGGTCGCCTCCGGCATGCTGGCCGGCATCGTCGTCACCTTCGCGCTCAATGCGGTGAAGACCATTCCTGTCGACCCGTGGCTGATCCTGCCGCTGATTGCGGCCTTCTTCGTCATCCGGCTGTTCAATCCGGCCCTGTCGGTGCTAGCGGTGCTGATCGGCGGTGGCCTCGCCGCGTTCCTCACCGGCCGTGTCGGCGGCCTGCCGACACCGGAACTGTCAACGCTGACGCTGATTGCGCCTGATTTCACCGCCAAGGCGATGATCGGCCTGGCACTACCGCTCTATCTCGTCACCATGGCCTCGCAGAACCTGTCCGGCCTGGCCGTGCTGCGCGCCGCCGGCTACCATCCGGAGCCAGGCCCGCTAATCGGCGTCACCGGCCTGTTTTCGCTGCTGTCGGCGCCATTCGGCGGCTCGACCACCAATCTGGCGGCGATCTCGGCGGCGATCTGCACCGGGCCGGACGTCCACCCCGACCCTGCCGAGCGCTGGAAGACCGGACCGTTCTATGCGCTTGCCTATCTCGTCTTCGCGATTTTCGGCGCTTCGCTGGTGGCGATCTTCGCCGTGCTGCCGCAGAGCCTGATCGTGCTGGTGGCGGGTCTGGCGCTGATGGCGTCGCTTGCCAACGCGCTGTCGATCGCGCTGAAGGACGAGGGCGATCGCATGGCCGCCACCGTCACCTTCGTCGTCACCGCGTCCGGGCTGACGCTGTTCGGCGTTGGTGCCGCATTCTGGGGCCTGATTGCCGGGCTGGTCGTGCTTTTCCTCGATAGGCTCAAAAAGCGATAATCATTTCAGCCGCTTGTCCGGTTTTGGCGGACATTGTCTTGAATCGCCGTTTTCTCCTTCCCATTTCGATTCCACGCAGCCGGGTTTGGCTGTCTCCAACCGAAGGAATGGGAGAAAATGAACACATCTGCATTGATCCGTCCGGCCTGGACGCCGGCGACCATCGCGTTGATGGTTGTGGGTTTCATGGTGTTCTGGCCACTCGGCTTCGCCATGCTTGCCTACATCATCTGGGGCGACCGCCTCGACGGCTTCAAGCGTGACGTCAACCGCGCGACCGACGGCATCTTCGCCGGCTGCCGCCGCGGTTCCGACAAGGCCGCACGCTGGGGCAATGGCTCCGCCCGCACCGGCAACGTCGCTTTCGACGACTGGCGCGAAAAGGAACTTGAGCGCCTGAACGAAGAGCGCCGCAAGCTCGACGAGATGCTGACCCAGTTCGACGAGTATGCCCGCGAATTGCGCCGCGCCAAGGACCAGGACGAGTTCGACCGCTTTATGGCCAACCGCAACAAGTCGACGGCGCCGACGAAGACCGATCCGAGCACCGGAACGACGACCACCAAGCGTGGCAAGGGCTCGAACCTGCTTGACGACTGAGGCCAAGCGACAGGCCACATCGTGAAAGAACGGCGTCGCGCGAGCGGCGCCGTTTCTTTTTTGTTCTATTCGTTTTCCTCGAATCACGTATCGTTGCGCCATGTCATTCGGCTTCTTCCGCAACCTGACAAAGCCCAAGCCCGCGCCTGTCGAGGAGCGCGAGCACGTCGTTGCCGGCCGCTCGCTGCCGCTCAAGATCGTCGAGAACGACCGTGCAAGGCGGCTGACCCTGCGCATCGATTCAGGTGGCCGGGGCCTGCGCATCACTGTGCCGCCCGGCCTGCGCCGGGGCGAGGTGGAAAAGTTCCTCGACCGCCATCAGGACTGGCTGGAGCAGCGGCTGGCCAAGGTACCGGCGCGGCCGCAGGTGCGGCCGGGTATCAAGATTCCGGTGCGCGGCGTGGCGCACCGCATCGTCCATGAGCCTTCGAAACGCGGCACGGTGACCGTGTCGCGCGACGAGCGCGGTCCGCTGCTGATCGTGCATGGCGACCGCATCCATCTGCCGCGCCGCATCGCCGATTTCCTCAAGCGCGAGGCCAAGCGCGAGATCGAGAAGCTGGTGGTCAAGCACACCGAGGCGCTGGGCAAGCGCGCCAAGGCGATCCGCTTCAAGGACACGTCAAGCCGCTGGGGATCCTGCACCTCCGACGGCAATCTGTCGTTTTCCTGGCGCATCATGATGGCGCCGTCGCCGGTCATCAATTACCTCGTCGCGCATGAAGTGGCGCATCTGAAGGAGATGAACCACGGCCCGAAATTCTGGAAACTGTGCGAGCAGCTCTGCCCGGACACCGAGCGCTGCAAGGCATGGCTGAAGCGCAATGGCGGCGCGCTGCAGGCGATCGCGTTCGAGTAGTTCCCTCAATCATCATTCGCCGCGTTGAGTTCGTCCGGTCGCAACCCCTCATCACCATGATGCGGCCAGGGCAAAAAATTGCCGTCGAAGGCATCGCTGCCGAAATAGTCGAGCGCCCGATGTGCCTCGGCGCCGTTGAAGGCGGCCTTGTCCATCAGGTGCGCAATGACCTCGCGCGCCTGCGTGATCTTCTGCCTGAGTTCGGCAACGGTTCTGTCGGCCATGATCGTGCTCCCGCCTTGCATCCTGTCCCATCCATAGGTAGCGCCTTTGGCCGTGCCGGCAAACGGCATGCTTTTTCTCGACTCTTTTCGCTTTTCATGCCAATTCCCGCGCCATGGCACTCGACATCAAGATTTGTGGCTTGAAGACTGACGGGGCAATGGCCGCGGCGCTGGCCGGCGGCGCCAGCCATGTCGGGTTTATTTTCTTCGCGAAAAGCCCACGCTATGTCGAACCTGCCGAGGCTGGCCGTCTGCGCGAGGCGGCGCGCGGCAAGGCTTTGGCGGTTGCCGTAACCGTCGATGCCAGCAACGCCTTCCTGGATGAGATCGTTGCCAAGATGCAGCCCGACATGCTGCAGCTGCACGGCTCTGAAACGTCGGAGCGGGTGGCCGAGGTCAAGGCCCGCTACGGCTTGCCGGTGATGAAGGCGCTGCCGCTCAGCGAGGCTGCCGATCTCGAGCGGATAAAGCCATTCATCGGCACAGCAGACCGGTTCCTGTTCGACGCCAAGCCGCCGAAAGGCTCCGAACTGCCGGGCGGCAATGGTGTTGCCTTCGACTGGCGCATTCTCGCCGGCCTTGACGGCGGCGTCGATTACATGCTTTCCGGTGGGCTCAACGCCGCCAATATCGGCGATGCCCTTCGGCTTGCCAACCCGCCTGGAATCGACATTTCCTCAGGCGTGGAAAGCGCGCCGGGCGTCAAGGGTCCGGCGCTGATCGAACAGTTTTTCCGGGCCGTCAGGGCAGCGCGGGACAACCGCGCCGCCTGATCATGCCTTAACGACAAGCCAGGAGATCGGCGATGAACAAGCCGGCGACACCCAATTCCTTCCGCACCGGACCCGACGAACAGGGCATGTTCGGCATTTTTGGTGGTCGTTTCGTTGCCGAAACGCTGATGCCGCTGATCCTCGACTTGGAGCGGCACTGGAATGAGGTCAAGAACGATGCGGACTTCAGGGCAGAACTGACTGACCTGTCGACCCATTATGCCGGACGGCCGTCGAAGCTTTACTTCGCCGAGGGGCTGACCAAACATCTCGGTGGTGCAAAAGTCTATTTCAAGCGCGAGGATCTGAACCACACCGGTTCGCACAAGATCAACAACTGCCTCGGCCAGATCCTGCTGGCCAAGCGCATGGGCAAGAAGCGCATCATCGCCGAAACCGGTGCCGGCCAGCACGGCGTGGCCTCGGCCACGGTCGCGGCCCGCTTCGGCTTTCCCTGCGTCGTCTATATGGGCGCCACCGACGTTGCCCGGCAAAGCCCCAACGTCTTCCGCATGAAGCTGCTCGGCGCCGAAGTGCGGCCGGTGACCGCCGGTCACGGCACGCTGAAGGACGCCATGAACGAGGCGTTGCGCGACTGGGTGACCAATGTCGAGGACACTTATTATTTGATCGGCACCGCCGCTGGCCCGCATCCCTATCCAGAGCTGGTGCGGGACTTCCAGTCGGTGATCGGCATCGAGGCGCGGGCGCAGATCCTCGAGCAGGAAGGCCGGCTGCCGGACACGATCATTGCCGCTGTCGGCGGCGGTTCGAACGCCATCGGCCTGTTCCATCCCTTCCTCGACGACAAGGAGGTTCGCATCATCGGCATCGAAGCCGGTGGCCGCGGCCTCGACGGCATCGAGCATTGCGCCTCGATGAACGCCGGAAGACCCGGCGTGCTGCACGGCAACCGCACTTATCTCCTGCAGAATGCCGACGGCCAGATCATGGACGGGCATTCGATCTCAGCCGGCCTCGACTATCCCGGGGTCGGGCCGGAACATTCCTGGCTGCGCGATTCAGGCCGCGTCGAATATGTGCCGATCCTCGATGACGAGGCGCTGGAGGCTTTCAAGCTGACGACGCGCGTCGAAGGCATCATCCCGGCGCTGGAATCGGCCCATGCCATCGCGCATGCGGTGAAGATCGTGCCAGCCATGGACAAGGACCAGATCGTCATCGTCAACCTGTCCGGCCGTGGCGACAAGGACGTGCACACGGTGGCCTCGATGCTGGGCATGGAGATCTGATCATGGTGACCCGCATCGATCGCCGCATGGCGAAGCTGAAGACCGAAGGCCGCCCGGCGCTTGTCACCTATTTCATGGGCGGCGACCCGGACTACGACACCTCGCTGTCGATCATGAAGGCACTGCCCGGCGCAGGCTCCGACATCATCGAGCTCGGCATGCCGTTCTCCGATCCGATGGCCGACGGCCCGGCGATCCAGGCGGCGGGCTTGCGGGCGCTGAAAGGTGGACAAACGCTGGTCAAGACGCTGAAGATGGCGTCCGAATTCCGGACCGGCGACAATGAGACACCGATCGTGCTGATGGGCTACTACAATCCGATCTACATCTATGGTGTCGACCGCTTCCTCAAGGACGCGATTGCCAGCGGCATCGACGGGCTGATCGTTGTCGACCTGCCGCCGGAGATGGACGAGGAACTGTGCATTCCGGCGCTGAAAGCCGGCATCAATTTCATCCGGCTGGCGACGCCGACCACCGACGACAAGCGCCTGCCCAAGGTGCTGCAGAACACATCGGGCTTCGTCTACTACGTGTCGATGACCGGCATCACCGGCTCAGCACTTGCCGACACCGACAAGGTGGCGGCGGCGGTCAAGCGCATCAAGGGCCATACCGACCTGCCGGTCTGCGTTGGCTTCGGCGTCAAGACCGCCGAGCAGGCACGGGTCATCGGCGCCAATGCCGACGGCGTCGTCGTCGGCACCGCCATCGTCAATGCGGTGGCCAATGTGCTGGGGCCGAAGGGCGAAAAGACCGCCGACCCGGCCGAAGCCGTCGCCACGCTGGTCAGCGGCCTTGCGCAAGGTGTGCGCTCGGCTCGCCTTGCTGCTGCCGAATAGTTTCCCTACGTCTTTAGCCAACTCTTCGTCAGGACAGGAGCCGAAGCGATGAACTGGATCACCAATTACGTTCGCCCGAAGATCAATTCGATGCTCGGCCGGCGCACCGACATGCCCGAGAACCTCTGGATCAAGGATCCGGAGACCGGCGAGATGGTGTTCCACAAGGATCTGGAATCCAACCAGTTCGTCATTCCGTCCTCCGGCCATCACATGAAGATCTCGGCCAAGGAGCGGCTGAGATTCTTCTTCGACGACGGCAAATATGAGACCCTGGACAACCCCAAGGTCATGCAGGATCCGCTGAAATTCCGCGACGAGAAGCGCTATGTCGACCGGTTGAAGGACGCCAAGGCCAAGACCGGCCTGGAAGACGCCATCATCAATGCGCTGGGGACCGTCGAAGGCCTGCCGGTTGTGGTCACGGTGCAGGATTTTGCGTTCATGGGCGGCTCGCTCGGCATGGCCGCCGGCGACGCCATCGTGCACGGCTTCGAAGCGGCCCTGCAGCGCAAGCGGCCGCTGATCTTGTTTGCCGCTTCCGGCGGCGCCCGCATGCAGGAAGGTATTTTGTCCCTCATGCAATTGCCGAGGACCACGGTCGGCGTCGACCGACTGAAGGAAGCCGGCCTTCCCTACATCGTCGTTTTGACTAATCCGACAACCGGCGGCGTCACCGCCTCCTACGCCATGCTGGGCGACGTGCACATCGCCGAGCCTGGCGCGCTGATCGGTTTTGCCGGACCACGCGTCATCGAACAGACCATCCGCGAGAAACTGCCCGACGGCTTCCAGCGCTCCGAATATCTGATGGAGCACGGCATGGTCGACATGGTGGTGTCGCGGCTGGAACTGCGCGAAACCATTTCGCGGCTGCTCAAGATGCTGCTCAAGATGCCGGAGGAGCAAAAGCCGCTGGAGCCGGAAATCCTGCCGCCGGCAACGATTCCGGCTGAGACGCGTCCGCAGGCCTGACGCGACATTCTTAGCCGCGAACCGCGATTGCGCGCGATCCGTCGCGCGCTTAGGATTCTCACATGACAACACTTGCCGCCGACCGCGAAATCGAAGCCCTGATGGCGCTTCACCCGAAGGGCTTCGACCTTTCGCTCGACCGCATTTCGCGGCTCCTAGAGCGGCTTGATAATCCGCAGGACCGGTTGCCGCCGGTCATCCACATCGCCGGCACCAACGGCAAGGGTTCGTGCGCTGCCTTTTCGCGCGCCCTACTCGAGGCCGCGGACTACCGCGTCCATGTCCATACCTCGCCGCATCTGGTCAACTGGCACGAGCGCTACCGGCTGGCCGCCGATGGCGGCGGCAAGCTGGTCGAGGACAGGGTTTTCGCCGACGCGATCGCGCGCGTCGCCAGGGCCAATGAAGGCGAGACGATCACCGTCTTCGAGATCCTCACCGCCGTCACCTTCCTCTTGTTTTCCGAACATCAGGCCGACGCAGCGATCATCGAAGTCGGGCTCGGCGGCCGCTTCGACGCGACCAATGTGGTCAAGGAGCCGGCCGTGTCGGTGATCATGCCGGTGTCGCTCGATCACGAGGCCTATCTTGGCGACCGCGTCGAACTGATCGCCGCCGAGAAGGCCGGCATCATCAAGCGCGGCTGCCCGGTGGTCATCGGTGCCCAGGAAAGCGAGACGGCGCTGCAGGTGCTGATCGAAACCGCCGAGCGGCTTGAGTGCCCCACTTTCGTCTACGGCCAGGATTTCCTCGCCTTCGAGGAAAATGGCCGCATGGTCTATCAGGACGAAGACGGCTTGATGGACCTGCCGCCGCCCCGGCTACCCGGACGCCACCAGTTCGCCAATGCGGCGGCGGCGATCGCCGCGGTCAAGGCGGCCGGTTTCGAGATCAGCCATCGCGCCGCCGAAAAAGCGATGATCAATGTCGCCTGGCCCGGCCGCATGCAGAAACTGGCGCAGGGCCGGCTGGCCGAACTGGCGCCGAAGGGCGCCGACATCTGGCTCGACGGCGGCCACAATCCGGGCGCCGGCGTGGTGATTGCCGAAGCGCTGGCCGAGCAGGAAGAAAGGAACCCGCGTCCGCTCTTCCTCATCTCCGGCATGATCAACACCAAGGACCAGAGCGGCTATTTCCGCGCCTTCAAGGGTCTCGCCCGGCATGTCTACACGGTGCCGGTGAGCCTGAGCGAGGCCGGCGTGCCGAACGACGAACTGGCGGTCCGGGCGACGGAGGCTGGGCTGACGGCCGAGCCGGTGAGTTCCGTTGCCAATGCGCTGATGCTGCTGCGCGACACCTGGGACGGCCCAGCGCCACGCATCCTGATCGGTGGTTCATTGTACCTAGCCGGCGCAGTGCTGGCCGAGAACGGCACGCCGCCGACTTGAGGTCGGACTTCGGCTGCCAACGCGAGGAAGCAGTCATGATCAAGGTCAAGCAGCTCGCTCACGTCTGCATCTTCGCGCACGACCTGGAAGTGACGCGAAGCTTCTATCGCGACGTCCTCGGCCTGGATACGCAGTTCAATTTCCTGCGCGACGGCAAGATTTTCGGATTCTACCTCAATTGCGGCGGGCGCAGCCATGTCGAGGTGTTCCAGAAGGACGGAGCTCGCTACAGCGACCTGAACCAGATCAACCATCTCTGCCTCGAAGTAGAAAACATCGATGCGGCGATCGCCCATATCCGCTCGAAAGGCGTTGACGTCACAACCAAGAAACACGCCTGCGACGACACCTTCCAGGCCTGGATTCGTGACCCCAACGACGTGAAGATCGAACTGTTCGAATATACCGAAAAAAGCGCGCAATTCGCGGGAGGCGATCGCATCGCCGACTGGTAATCGCGCCTGCCGGCCCTGACGGCTTACTTCAGTTCGATCTCGATAAAGGCATATTCGCCTTCATTAGCGTTGATGACGTCGTGTTCGACACCCTCCTTGCGGAAATAGGGCGCGCCCTTCTTCATCTCGGCGAAGGATTCGCCGTCCTTGGTCAACAGCTTCACCTTGCCGTCCATCAGCGGCACGACGACATAGTCGTGGCCGTGGCGGTGCCAGCCGGTGTTTTCACCCGGCGCGAAGCGGTATTCGGTGACGATGACACGCTCATTGTCGATGAAGACGGTGGCCTTGGCGGATCCGGTCATGGGGTTCTCCTGTCTGCCTCAAGCAGATGACATGGAGTGGCCGGGCGCGAGGGCCAGAGCGTGGCAGCGCATGACCCAGAAAATCGAAATCGATTTTCTGAAAGGATCATGCGCAAATCAAACTGCTACAGCGTCCTTTGCGCGTCCAAGGACGCGCGGCGCTGCAGATGACGCCAACAAAAAGCCCGGCGCGAGGCCGGGCTTGATGGTCATGATTTTCAGATGGATCAGGCGAGGTTGCCATTGATCCAGTGCGACAGCGCGGTCTTCGGCGCGGCACCGACCTTCATGTCGGCCATTTCGCCGCCCTTGAAGATCATCAGCGTCGGGATCGAGCGCACGCCGAACTGGGCGGCAAGCTCCGGATTCTCGTCGATGTTGAGCTTGGCGATCTTGACCTTGGCGCCAAGTTCGGTGGCGATGTCTTCGAGCGACGGCGCGATCTGCTTGCAGGGGCCGCACCATTCCGCCCAGAAATCGACGACGACCGGTACGTTGGCGTCAAGCACGTCGGTCTGGAAGTTGCTCTTGTCGACCTTGACGGTTGCCATATGGGAAAAATCCTTTCGAAAGTTTTTGTCCCACCAAATGTGGTGGTGATCGCGCCCTTCTTCAAGCAGGTGTTGTGTCACGCTCCCGTGAGTCGAGCAAGAGCATCATCCATGGCACTGGCCGGCAGCTCGATCAGCCGCGGCGCCTCGGTGAACAGCAGGGCCGCCTTGACCGCGCGGCCGGGATAGAGCGGTTGCAGCAGGGCGCGATAGAGGGCGAGCTGGAGCAGGTAGGCCGGCGGCACCTCGGCCAGAGAACCGGGCGCCGGCCGGTTGGTCTTGTAGTCGACGATCGATACCATGTCCGATGTCACCGCCAGCCGGTCGATCTTGCCGGAAATCGAGCGCTTCTTGCCCTTGACCTCCAGGCTGCCCATGATCGCGACCTCGGCACGCGACGATGGCGCAAACAGCTGACCGAAGCTGACGTCGGCAAGGATTGATGTGACCGACGCCAGGGCCTTCTCACGCTCTGACGGAGGCCAGCCCGCGCCCGTTCGCAAGAGATAGCGTTCCGCCGCGCCCTGGCGTTCGGGGTCCGCGATGCCGGGCAACATCTGCAGCAATTTGTGCAGGGCAAGCCCCCGCAGCACCGCAAAACCCGGCTCGGCATCGGCGTCGAGCACCGGCGACGCCTTGTCGACCACGGCTTCCTTGCCTTCGTCTATCAGCGCCGAGGCGCCGGATGGCGACAGCGGACGCGGCAAATCCTCGAAGGGCGGCAAGGGCCGGAACAGGGTCGCCGGCAAAGGTGCGAACTCGTCGGTCGGCCGCGCCTGCTCGCTGGAAGCCAGTGCGACGGGCGGCAGCTTGGTGACATGGAAACGATGCACCGGTTCACCGCCGGCGGGATGCGGACGTTGTTCGCTCTCGGGAGCGCCAAGCAGCGCGCGGCTGACGATCGAGTGCCAGGTCCCTGCGTTCGGCGCCCGCTTGCCGTGATAGCCGCAGACGATCAGCCGGTCCTCGGCACGGGTCATGCCGACATAAAGCAGCCGTCGGTATTCGTCATCGGCGAGTTCCCGTGCCCGCGCTGCCGCCGCTTTCGAAAAGCCATTGGCGACATCGCTGGCCGAGCGCCAGAGATAACCCTTGCCGTCCCAGTTTGCGCCGGAGCCATCGAAGGGCATCAAGCGCGGCAGATGCTGGTCGCTGAATGGGGCGGAACCGCCATCGACCAGGAACACGACCGGCGCTTCCAGGCCCTTGGCGGCGTGCACAGTCATGACCCGGACCTCGTCGCGGGTCTGGTCCATCTCGCGCTTGATCTCGGGACCGGCGTTTTCCAGTGTCGACAGGAAGGCTTCCAGCCCCGGCAGGCCGGTTCGCTCCTCGGCGAGGCAGAAACTGAGGAACTCGTCGAGGATATCGCCGGCTTCGGGCCCAAGCCGCGCGATCATCTTGCGGCGCACGCCATCGCGCGCCAGCAGGGCGGCATAGAACTCGAACACCGGCTTGAAGGCAGCTTCGTTTGTCCAGGTGTCGAGCCGGGCGACGACCGCCGCCAGGCGCTCGCTTTCGTCGGCATGAGCGCGCAGCGATGCGACCAACGACAGGCCCTGCGGCCTCTCCGCCGCGAGCTCGAAAAGCATCTCTTCAGGCAGATCGAAGATCGGGCTGCGCAGCACGGCGGCGAGCGACAGATCGTCCTGCGGCTGGATGAGGAGATGACCGAGCGCGATCAGGTCCTTGACCGCGATATGGCCTGGCAGGCTCAGCCGGTCGGCGCCGGCGACCGGAATGTCGCGGCGCTTCAACGCCCGGGTCAGCGCATGGACAAAGCGATCGCGCTTGCGCACCAGCACCAGCACGTCGCCCGGCCGCAGCCGCTTGCCCCGGCCTTCGATGATCTCGCCGGCGCCGATCCAGCCGGCAATGGTGGCGGCGACATTCTCGGCAACGCGCACCGCCGGCGCATGCGCATGGTCGATGGCTTGCGTCCAGTCGTCGGGCTCATCGACGACATCGGCGCCGACCGACGGCCACACCTCGACATAGCCTGGCGCATCGGTGCGGATCGCCTGGTGGCGCAGCGGATCGGGATCATGGCTGATGCCGCGCCGCACGCTTGCGTCGGCAAAGACGCGGTCGACCGCGGTCAGAACGTCGTCGGTCGAGCGGAACGACCAGGTCAGCTTGAGGTCGGCAAAGGACGCCTCGGCGTCACGCACTCGTCCCGCAAACAACAGCCGGCTGTCGGCGAAGGAGTCCGGGGCGGCACCCTGGAACGAATAGATCGACTGCTTCTCGTCACCAACGGCGAAGACCGTGCGATGGACCCTGTCGCGGGCGCCGAAGCCGGCAAAGAATTCTTCCGCCAGGCGCTTCACCACTTCCCATTGATCCGGGCTGGTGTCCTGCGCCTCGTCGAGCAGGATATGATCGATGCCCTGGTCGAGCTTGTATTGCACCCAGGGGCCGGCGTCAGGCCGCGCCAGCAGGTTGACCGTGCGGGTGATCAGGTCGTTGAAGTCGAGAAAGCCACGGCTGCGCTTCAACACCTCATAACGGGCGATCAGCCAGTCGGCGACGGTCAGTGCGGCGCGCGTGCCTTCCAGCATCCTGAACAGGGCCAGCCGGTCGACTGTTTCGATGATGGCTTTGGTCGCCGAGAGATACCGCTCCGCCAGATCCGGCAGCCTGTCGACCAGAGCCTTCTTGAAGGCCTTTGCCGGATCATAAGCATCGCCATCGGTCTTGAGGAAGGCTCTCGCCAGCAGTTGCAGGCGGCGAATGGGATCGCCCTCGGCGAAAGCCTGGCGCGCATAGGGCAGGATGTTGTTCAGCACCGATCTGGCATCAGTGGCTTCTGCGGCCTGAGCGAAGCCGGCAAAATAGTCCGGCAGGAAACCCGGCAACGGCCACACCGACGCCGCGATGCCCTCGGCGGTCTGGCCGGGGCGGAAATCGAACTCATCAAACAGGGCCTGGAAGCGCGTGCCGTCGCGTCCGACGGCGTCGATGAAATTGCGCAGGCCGTCGCGCTTGCGCACGATCTCGCCCAGCAAGGCGTCGAGCCCGGCTTCGCCGCCACGGTCGAGAATGGTGGCAAAGGCCTCGGTCAGATCCGCGTCGCCGGCGGCTGTGCCGGAGATCATGTCGCGGCGCGCGGCGGCAAACAGCGACGCCTCCATCTGGCCGTCGAGCATCTCGAAATGGGCCGGGATGTTGGCTTCCAGCGGGAACTGGTGCAGCACCGATTCGCAGAAGGCATGGATGGTCTGGATCTTCAGCCCACCAGGTGTTTCCAGTGCCTCGGCGAACAGCCGCCGCGCCCGGCGCATGGTCTCGAGATCGGGCCGGCGGCCTTCCAGCGCCTCGACCTTCGCCGCCAGATCCGCGTCACCGAGCGTGGTCCATTCCGACAGTGTCGAGAACACCCGGTTCGACATGTTGGCGGCAGCGGCGCGCGTATAGGTCAGGCACAGGATCTTCGACGGATCGGTGCCGCGCAGCAGCAGCCGGATGACGCGCTGGGCCAGCACATGGGTCTTGCCGGAGCCGGCATTCGCCGACACCCAGGCGGAATTGCCAGGATCGGCGGCGCGGGCTTGGCTGGTCGCGGTATCGCTGGGGATGGGATAGGCCTTCTTCATGCCTCCCCTCCCTCGTCACCGGCATCGCCGCCTGCCGACCATTCGAGCACGCGGGCAAGATGGTCGTAGTCGCCATCGGTCTCGCCTTCGCGAAACGGCAACGCGCGCGAGAGGTATCCGGTCGCCGGGTCGGCATAGTGGATCAGGAGCTTTTCCAGCCGCGCCCAGGCTTCTTCGGCAAGATCGGTCGCGGTTCGGGGCTGGCGGTTGTGTTCAAGGATGGATTCCTCGAACACCTCGCCATTCGGCTTCAGCCTGATAAAGGCCAGTTGCGAAGGCTCGCGCGCGCCCAAATCCTTGAAGGCGCCACGCCTGAGCAGCGCGCCCTCCAGCGCCAGCTGCGGCGCCAGCAGCGTGTGCGCCTGCGCCTTGGACGGCGAGGAGCCGGTCTTGTAGTCCAATATGTCGGCCATGCCGCCGGCCAGAAGATCGACGCGGTCGGCGTAGCCGGACAGCGTCACGCCTGACTGACCGACGACGGTCTTTCCGGCGCGCTCCTCGGCGTGCCGCCGGATCACCGCGTCGGCGCGCGTGCGCTCCCACTCGATGATGTTGGCGGCGAGTTTCTCGAAGCGCGGCCACCACACCGCCTCGACATCAGCCGGAAGTGCGGCTTCGGCAAAACAGGCGCGGCCGGCGGCGATGAGGCCGGCGAGTGCATCGAGCGCGCGCGGATCGGCGACGCGCGCCGAGAACAGGTGCAGGATGGCGTGAAACAGCGTGCCGCGCTCGGCCGCACCGGGGTCGCGAATGACCGGATCGAGCGGCATCAGGCCGAGGATCCGTCTTGCATAGACGGCGTAGGGATCCCGGCGCAGGGTCTCGATCTCAGTGACCGAGAAATGGCCCGGGCGCACGGACAGTGGCGGTTTCGGATGCGGTCGCGGCGCGAAATCCTGCCTTGGGCCGGTATCGAGCGCGCGCGCCCAGGCGAGCAATTCGTCACCACGCCGGCGCAGCTCCGCCGCCTGGTCGTTGCCGATGAAGGTGAGCAGGCGCTGCAGCCAGCGCGACGGCACGGCGGGGGCGTCGCCGGCGCGTGCCGAGCGGGCCAGCACCACCTTCCTGGCGCCCATGGCCATCTGGAAATCATGCGCGGCAAGGCCGATGCGCCGTTCGGGCGGTTCGAGGTCGATGCCGGTCTTCATCAGCCGCGACATGAAGCGGTCGCTCTCCGGCTTGCGCGGCCATACGCCCTCGTTGAGGCCACCGATGACCAGCGTATCGACGGTCTGCAACCGGGCTTCCAGCGCGCCCCAGATGGCGATGTTCCTGTCGGTGCCTTGCGCCGGCTTGACCGTTTCGGCCGCGATCAGCGCTGCCATCACGTCGGGCCACTCATTGCCCGCGAACGACAAGGGCGCCGAAGCCGCGACCAGCCCGCGCAGCAGTTCGGCAAGCTTTTCACCGGCGTCACCGGCATAGAGTTCGCCAAGGCCGCCATCGGCGGTACGGCCGAGATTTTCGAGTGTGCTGACGCTGGCCCTGACCAGCGCGGCAAGGTCGGCGTCCGCCTGGCCACGGAAAGCCGCGAGCGGCGCCAGCGCTTGTGTGAGGCGTCTAAGCAAATTCCGAGCGCTTTCGATGGCGCGCACGGTCAGTCGGGAAAACCAGAAGGGCGGCCGGCTGCCGCTGCCGAGGCCGGTGAGGCGGGCCTCGAACAGTTCCGGCAGCGAAACGATGTCGGGGCGGCCAGTGCCACCGCGCAGCGCCACCAGTTCGACCAGTTCCGCCGCGTGGCGCACATCAGCCCGTTCGAGGCCGAGGCCAAGCAGCGGATGCTTGAGCAGCGACAATAGGCCAACCGGATCGCCTGGCCGGAACAACGCCTCGAGTGCCAGCCTGAGCAGGCTGGCCGCCGGGGTGTTGGCGAGCGGCGTGCCACCGGAATCGTCGGCGACGACGCCGAAGCGCTGGAGCTCGATCGAGACGCGACGCGCCAGCGCGCGGTCGCCGGTGACGAGAGCCGCCCTTTGGCCGGGTTGTTCGACCGCACGCTTGAGCGCGACGGCGATGGCAACGGCTTCATCGCGTTCGCTGGCAGCTTCGAGCAAGGTCACTTCGGCGAAGGCGCCGGCAATATCGGATGCCGGGAACCCGGCACGCGTCTCAGCCCAGAGTTCGGTGGTCTCGGCCGGCCGCAATGCTTCGCCGACAAGGGCGGCGCGAAGCGCAAGTTGCGGTTCGCCCGCGCCGATCTCCTCGACATCGCCGCGCAGCACGCCGATCTTGGCGATCAGCCTGGCGAGGCCATATTGCGGGTGGCCAAGCACGGCCGGACGCGCACCTGGCGACGCGATTGCCTGGAAGGACGCTTCGTCCAGCGTCCGGTCGAGACCGGGCAGCACGATGGCACCGCCGGGCAAGCGCGCGATCGCGGCAAGCAGTTCTGCCGTGGCAGGGATCGAGCCGGTCGAGCCCGCGGCGATGACCGGGCCGGCCGGCGGATTGCGCTGCAGCCGTGCGGCCTCGGCGCGGATCAGCGCACTGCGATGCGCAGCCGGATTGGAGCGGTCGCTCTCTTCAAGGAATTTCGGCCAGGCGTCGGTGACGATGCCAAGAAATTCGAGCGTCACCTGCCACCATCCGGCAAGGTTGCCGGTCACCAGACCGGTGAGCTTGGCCCAGTCGGTGCCTTCCGTCTCGATCTCGTCCATCAGCCGGGCGAGATCGCGCGCCAGCCAGATCGCGTCGGCGGTGGAGGCCGGGATGACGATCTCCTCGGCAAAAAGGGCGGCGACATGTGCCGGCAGCCGGCGTTTCCAGGCGCGCACCAGCGGCGTCAGCAGCAACAGGCGCTCGGTTGCCGCGATCGGCGGCGCGAGATGGATGGCTGCCGAAGCCTCGGTCTCGAATGCCGCCTCATCCTCATCGAACTCGCCGAGTGGGCGGATGACCGGCAGGATCGCCGAACCGCCGCCGCCGCGCGCAGCCAGGCTGTCGACGAAGACACCCCGCAAGGCACGCGCGGCACGGCGCGTCGGCACATAGATGGTGACATCGGCCAAAGCGAGCGGATCGCCATCAAAGCGAAACCCCGGAACAAGGCGGCCGGCAAGCAGCGCCTCGGCAAGCGTCGGCAGAAACGGCGCTCCGGGGGGAATTGAGAAAACGCGGCTTGAGCCGCTCATTGCGACTCGGTCAGTGCGCCGGCGACCGCCGCTTCCGCGAGCGCAACGGCGTCGGGCGTACCGACGGTGATCCAATGGCCATGCATCGGCATGCCGAACAGACGCCCTGCGGCAATGGTCGAATCGAAATAGGCGTTGAGCGAGTGCGGCCCGGCCGGCGCGTCCTTGAACAGGCGCGGATGGATAATCGCCGCGCCGGCGTAAATCAGGCCCGCCGGATCCCCCTTTGAGCGCCGCAAGCCGCCATCCGGCTCCACCAGGAAATCGGTGCTGCCGCAGTGTCCGGTCGCCTGATGGAGATCCGCCAGCATCAGCAGAATATCCATTTTCGCCGCGTCCCATGCAAGGGCGAGACGCTGGAGATTGAGGGGACCATCGTCGATCCAGAACGTGTCGGCGTTGAGGATGTAGAAGGGCTGCTCGCCCAATTCCGGCAACGCCTTGACGATGCCGCCCGCGGAATCGAGCAGTTGTTCGCTCTCATCGGAGATGACGATCCGTGGCGCGCGGCGCGCGACGACATGGGCGACGATCTGTTCGGGAAAGTAATGGACGTTGACGACTGCCTTGGTGACACCGGCGGCGGCCAGGCTGTCCAGGCTCCAGTCGAGCAACGTCTTGCCGGCGATCCTGACCAGCGGCTTGGGAATGGTGTCGGTGATCGGCCGCATGCGTTTGCCAAGCCCGGCGGCAAGTACGATGGCATTGTCCGGTCTTGCTGTCACAGCGTTCGCTCCTCCAGCAAACCGTTGGCATTGTAGAAATCCCGCAGGCTTGCTAGCGCCGGATGAGACAAGGCCCGGCGCAGATAATCGCGAATGCGCGGCAGGTGCTTCAGATAATAGGGCTTGCCGTCGCGCTTTTCGAGGCGGACGAAGATGCCGAGTATCTTGGAGTTTCGCTGCGCCGCCATGATGGCGTAGGATTCCAGGAAGCTTGCTTCGTCGAAAGCGCCGGCTGCGTGGCGCGCGGCGACATAGGCATCGAGTGTCTCCCTCTCGATCTCGGGCGACATCGTCACGCGAGCGTCCATGGCGAGCGAGGCGACGTCATAGGCGGACGGGCCGATCAGCGCATCCTGGAAATCGACGATGCCCAGCCGATCGTGGCCGGAGCGATCGCCGCGCCAGATGATGTTGGGCGAATGGAAATCACGCAGCATGAGTGTGACTTCGCGGCCTTGCAGCCGGTCGAGAAGCGCGTTCCATTCCTTGTGGTAGCCGGCGCGCAAGCTGTCGCTTGCCGGGCTGCCCGATATCGCCGGCACGTACCAGTCGACCAGCAGGTCGGCTTCGATCATCATGGCGTCGCGGTCGAAAGGCGGGACGTCGTGGAAGCCGCCCAACCCTGTTTCCAGGCGCCGCGGCCAGGTCCTGCCATGCATCATGGCCAGCAGCTCGGCCGCCGCCGCGTAGCGCTCGGCCAGCGGCTGGCCATCGCTGCCGAGAAACCCTTCCGAACCAAGATGTTCGAGCAGCAGGAACCCCTGCTCCTGGTCCTCGGCATGGATTTCCGGAACGCTGACCCCGCCGGCTTTCAAGGCGCGGTCGATGGCGACGAAGGCGGAGACCGACTGGGCGGTGTGCGCGATCTCGGCATAGGGCTTGCCGTCGCGAACCGGCGGGCCGAGCACCAGCCGTGGCGAGTTCATCAACACTTGAGGCTTCTGGTCCGGCAGCGAAACGATCTCATAGGAGCGGGCCGAAGCATCGCCGATGAAGTGGCGGCGCTGCGCTTCCCCCCAGCCTGTGCTCCCGAGAAAGTCGCGCATGGCCAGCGACCGCGCCGCACAATCGAAGGCAGCGCCCTGCCCCGACAATCTCGCCAACCGGCCGTCGCCATGCTCGACGAGTTCGATCAGGACCGTGGTTTTCGGCAGATAGGCCTCCGCCCGTTCCGGCCATTCGACCAAAGCAGCGCCTTGCGTCAGGGCTTCGTCGAACCCAAGCTCATCGAGCTCGGCCGCCGAGGACAGGCGGTAGAGATCGAAATGATGGACCGGGACGCCGGTGTCGTAGCTCTGCACCAGTGTGAAGGTCGGGCTCGGCACATCGAGGCCGGCATCGTCGGCCAAGGCCCTGATCAAGGCCCGTGCCAGCGTCGACTTGCCGGCGCCGAGATCGCCCTTGAGGGCAAGCACATCACCCGGGCGCAGCGACAGCGCCAGATCTTCGCCCAGCCGTGCTGTCTGTGTCTCGTCGGCGAGTAAACGCTCCAGCAGCAATCCCGTCATCGAGCGCGCTACTCGGCCGCGGCGCGGATGCCCGGCATGTCGGGAAAGGTGCAGATGACGGTCGTGCCCTTGTCCTTGCCGGTTTCGATGCGAACGCTGCCGCCATGCAGCTCGACAAAGCTCTTGACGATCGACAGACCAAGACCGGCGCCGCGCCGGCGGCCACCATTGGCGCGCGGCTCGAAACGGCGGAACACCGAATCGAGCAGGTCCGGCGGCATGCCCGGACCGTCGTCATGAACCGAGAATTCAACCCCGTCCGCCAGATGGCGGCAAGTGAGCCGGATGGTGCTGGCTTCCGGCGCATAGTTAGCGGCGTTGCTGAGCAGGTTGTAGAGGATCTGGCGGACGCGGATCTCATCGCCGTGAAACGTCTTCGGTGCGGCAGCGGCGTCGACCTCGAGCCTGATCGAATGCTCTTCCAGCCGGTCGGCCACCAGTTCGGCCGCGGCCGCGATGGTGCGATCGACGTGCACCTCGGAAATGTCGAGCTGCATGATACCGGCGTCCACCGTCGCCAGGTCGAGGATGTCGTTGACGATGGTGAGCAGGACCGAAGAGGACGAGCTGACATGCTCGACATATTCACGCTGCTTCTGCGTCAGCGGACCGGTCGTGGGCTGCGACAGCAATTCGGTGAAGCCGATGATGTTGGTCAGCGGCGAGCGCAATTCGTAGGAGACGTGCTGGACGAATTCGTTCTTGAGCTGATCGGATTTTTGCAGCGCCTCGTTCTTGTCCTTCAGCGCTCGTTCGACATTGACGCTGTCGGTGACGTCGACAAAGGTCATCATCACTTGCCCATTGGGTAGCGGGATGATGGCGTAGCTCAGCACATTTCCGTTGTTGAGCTCGGTCTGGCCGTGGCGGTCGCGGCGCTCGTCGTCGAAGCCGGTGATGGCGGCAACGAAGCCTGGCCAGGGACTATCCACCGCCTGCCGGTCGCAAAGGTCGCGGATCGTGGACACATGGACGTTGGGCTTGGCCGCCTCGCCGCTCAACCCCCAGAGCGTGGCGAAGGCGGGATTCGATAGCCGGAGCCTGCCGTCGGGGCCGAACACCGCCACGCCTTCGGCAAGATTGTCGAGCGTCTCGCCCTGGACCCGCACCGCTGTCTGGTAGCGGCTCTCGAGGTCCATCTTCTCGGTCAGGTTCTCGAACACCCAGGTCACGCCGCCCTTGGGCTGCGGGTTGGCGACGACGCGGATGGTCTTGCCGTCCGGCAAATGCCACCAATGTTCCTGCGACTCGACTGCGCGATAGGCGCCGAGCAGGCCTTCCTTCCAGCGGCGCCATTCAGGTTGCTCGGCGATCTTGCCATCGCTGCGCAGCCGGTCGAGCAGCAAGGCATTGTCGGGAGCGCTGTGCAGGAAGCCTGCGTCGAGACCCCATAGTTTCTGGAAGGCCTGGTTGAAGAACCGCAGCTTCTCGTCGGTGTCGAAAATGGCGACCGCCGTGTTGAGCTGGTCGAGCGTGTCGGCGTGGCTCCTGACGGTCCGTTCGTATTCGCCGCGAACCGCCTCGATGGCGCTGGTGTCGCAGGCAAGGCCGGCCGAGCCATCGCTGCCGGCGAAATCGGTGACTGCAAACACACGGCGGTCACCTCCGATCACGGTGGAAAGCGACTGCTCGAAAACCGGATGCGTCTTGTGCTGGGCGGCGATCGCATCGCGTGCCTGGCCGCCGAGGAATTCTTTCGCCTCCCGAACCGCGGCTTCGGCATTTTCAGCTTCGACCCCATCGGCATAGGCCCGGTTGACCCACTTCAGCCGCCCATCCTCACTGCGAAGCCATGCCGGCATATTCAGCGCGTCGAGCAAGCCGATCATCGTGTCGTGGTCGGCGGCCAGCCGCTGGTTCTCGATCTTCAGCCTTGCCTGGCTGCGCTGCGTCTCCGAGAGCGAGACGAAACGCACGAGCACATGCGCCGCGCTCTTGCGGCCATGCACTTCGAGCGGCGCGCCGGCCTGCGATTCGATGACGAGGTCGAAGGGTTTCGCCTTCTCGCGCAATCCCGCAACGGCATGTTCAAGTGCTGCCGCCGAACGCGGCATCAGCCAGCGGCCGAAAGCGAGGAAAGCGGCCCGGTCCTCCGGAGCGCCGCTTTCGACAGGCAATGTGCCGATGAGTTCGGGCTTCTTGTTTTCCGCGGCCCAGACGACCACGCGCTGGTCGCGCAGATTGAGCAGCGCCTCCGAGCGGCGGAGCGCCGCGTTGATGTCGGCGAGGCGGCTCCTGAGTTCGATATTCTCGGTCGAGGTGCGGGCTCTTTCGCGGATGAGAACGATGGCCGACAGAAGTGCGGCACCCGTGACGCCGACAAACACGGCAAGCTGCATGACCTCGACGGTGCTCACCGAAAATCCGGCGACCGCGGCAGCAGCGGTTTCGGCATGCGCGGCAGCACCAGCCAAGGGACCGGCCAGCGCGGAGGTGGCAAGGAAGATTGACGCGCGGGCGCGCCACAACAGGCTTCCGCTTTGCAAAGCGGAGCTGGTGATCCCCGAATCGTCATGGCCGCCGGAAACGGCCCGTCCCGCTCTGTGCGGGTGTTGCCCCGGCATGTCTTGGTCCTCTCCGCCGCCTGAATGCAAGACCGCCCTGATGCGCACCTCTCTTGAGCCCTCTCGGGATGGAAGCGTCGCGAATCACCTGACAATAACCCCTCGCCGAATCGCCGTGAAGGCGATTGCGCGCAAAAATAAAGCCGGGCGAAAAGTCAATCGCCCGGCCTCAATATCTGGTAGTAATTTTAGCTTTGGTTAATAGCGGTAGTGTTCCGGCTTGAACGGGCCCTGCGGCGTGACGCCGATATAAGCGGCCTGCTCACCCGACAATTCGGTCAGGCGGGCGCCGAGCTTGTCGAGATGCAGGCGCGCGACCTTTTCGTCGAGATGCTTGGGCAGCACATAGACCTGATTCTCGTACTGGCCGGGCTTGGTGTACAGCTCGATCTGGGCCAGCACCTGGTTGGTGAAGGATGCCGACATGACGAAGCTCGGGTGGCCGGTGGCGTTGCCGAGATTGAGCAGCCGGCCTTCCGACAAAAGGATCATCCGCTTGCCGTTCGGGAAGGTGATCATGTCGACCTGCGGCTTGACGTTGGTCCATTTCAGGTTGCGCAGCGACGCCACCTGGATCTCGTTGTCGAAGTGGCCGATGTTGCCGACGATCACCATGTCCTTCATCGAACGCATATGGTCGAGGGTGACGACATCCTTGTTGCCGGTGGTGGTGATGACGATGTCGGCAGTGGGTGCCGCATCTTCCAGCGTGACGACCTCAAAACCGTCCATGGCCGCCTGCAGGGCGCAGATCGGATCGACCTCGGTGACCTTGACGCGGGCGCCGGCGCCCTTGAGCGAGGCCGATGAGCCCTTGCCGACGTCGCCATAGCCGCAGACGACCGCGACCTTGCCGGCCATCATCGTGTCGGTGCCACGGCGGATGCCGTCGACCAGCGATTCCTTGCAGCCATATTTGTTGTCGAACTTCGACTTGGTGACCGAGTCGTTGACGTTGATGGCGGGGAAGGGCAACAGGCCCTTCTTCTGCAGCTGGTAGAGCCGGTTGACGCCGGTGGTCGTCTCTTCGGTGACGCCGCGGATCGCCGCCTTCTGCTTGGTGAAGAAGCCGGGCGAAGCCTTCAGGCGCTTCTTGACCTGGGCGTAGAAATATTCCTCTTCCTCGCTCTGCGGGTTGGACAGCACGTCCTCGCCAGCCTCGGCGCGGGCGCCGATCAGAATGTACATGGTGGCGTCGCCACCATCATCGAGGATCATGTTGGAGAGGCCGCCGTCGGCCCATTGGAAGATCTTGTCGGTGTAGTCCCAATACTCCTCGAGCGACTCGCCCTTCACGGCAAACACCGGGATGCCGGCTTCGGCGATGGCCGCGGCCGCGTGATCCTGGGTCGAGAAGATGTTGCAGGAGGCCCAGCGGATATCGGCGCCGAGCGCCTTCAGTGTCTCGATCAGCACCGCCGTCTGGATCGTCATGTGCAGCGAGCCGGTGATGCGCGCGCCCTTGAGCGGCTTCTTGGCACCGAATTCCTCACGGCAGGCTATCAGGCCCGGCATTTCGGTTTCGGCGATATCGAGTTCCTTGCGGCCCCAGCCGGCAAGCGAGATGTCGGCGACCACATAGTCCTTGCTACCCGTCATGGCAGTGCTCCGATGCGAATGTTGTGCTGCGAATTGGTTGCGGATGCGCCCGCGCCGGTCGGCGCGTCGAAGGGCGCGAATAGGCGGCCTGACTAGCAGATCAAGGCGAAGACGACAATGGGATATAAAGAAATCTTTATCCCTGCATGTCTCTCGGGCATGCATTGGCGGTGTAGCGGATCAGCTTTCCTCGCCGAAGCGGGATGCCACCAACTGTTCCAGCGCGTCGATGACCTGCCGGGCCTCCGGCCCGCTGGCGGTGACGCGGATCGAGTAGCCGGGGCTTGCCGCCAGCATCATCAGGCCCATGATCGAGGTGCCGCCGACCTTGACGCCGTCCTTTTCGACATGCACCGAGGCGTCGAAGCCGCTGGCCAGCTGGACGAACTTCGCCGAGGCGCGCGCGTGCAGGCCGCGCTGGTTGATGATGGGAAAGTCCCTAGTGATCGGATCCTTGGCGATCTGGCCTTTTTCCGGGGACAGCGCGTTCATTTGCTGCTCAGGAGCTGGCTGGCGACGTTGATGTATTTGCGCCCCGCGGCCTGGGCCTCGTCGAGCGCAGCGGCCATATTGTCGCCCTTACGGATCGAGGAGAGCTTGATCAGCATCGGCAGGTTCATGCCGGCGATCACTTCGGTGCGGCCGGATTCCATCACCGAAATGGCAAGATTGGACGGCGTGCCGCCGAACATGTCGGTCAGCACGATGACGCCCGTCCCGGTGTCGACACGGGCAACCGCGTCGACGATGTCGCGGCGACGCTGCTCCATATCGTCGTCGGCGCCGATCGCCACGGTTTCGAAATTGTCTTGTGGCCCGACGACATGTTCCACGGCATGTCGAAACTCGGCGGCCAGTTGACCGTGCGTTACAAGCACGAGTCCGATCATTCTTTGGTGGCTCCCGTCATCGCCGCTTCACAGGCGCATTTTATGCTCGCCAGCCATTCCAGGCGGCGGGAGCGCTATCTTGTCGACGCGCGGCCCGTTGACAAGCCCAAAATTGCGCAGGCCCATGCCATTTTGACGCATTGCAGCAAAAAAGCCGGGGCGGATCATAGAAAAGGCGCGATCGACAGCCGCGCCATCACGGCGGGCAAGGCCGTGGCGGCGTTACGCTCGGCAAGGTCGATACGCGGCACTGGGCAGCCTGCGACCGGCTCGCTGATTTCCTCCTGGAAACGGGCCATCTCTGCCTTTGGCACCAGCCTCACATGCAGGTCGATCACTCCGCCCGGCTCGAACGGCAGCGGGCGCGGCATGAACCCAGGCACTTCGGCGAGACCGGCGATGGTCGCCGGCACGCGACAGACCAGTCGCCCGGCTCGGGCCGTGGCAAGCAGCCTGTCGTCGCCGATCAGCCGCGAGAACAGCCCGCGCGCGCGGCAATGATCCAGGAGTGTCAGCGCCAGCGTCGTCTTGCCGGCGCCGGACGGCCCGGTGATAAGGACGCCGCGCTCGCCGATCAGGATCGCGGTTCCGTGAATGTTTTCAGGCTGCGCAACTGGATCATGCACGATCTTGCCCGATCATGTTTTTGGATGAAGCATGATCTCTGGACGAACGGAACCGTTCGTCCGAGAACCGGTTCCCACTTCTCGGAATCATGCCTGTTGGATGGAGCATGATCTTGTCCGAGAACCGGTTCCCACTTCTCGGAATCATGCCTGTTGGACGGAGCATGATCTTGTCCGAGAACCGGTTCCCACTTCTCGGAATCATGCTTCGGCCGGCAATGTCACGACAAACCGTGCGCCCTTGATCTCGCCGGGTTTGGTGCCGGGGATGTTCTCGGCGGTCAACGTGCCGCCATGGGCCTCGACGATCTGCCTGGATATCGACAGGCCAAGGCCTGAATTCTGGCCGAACGCCTCGCCGGCCGGACGGTCGGTGTAGAAGCGTTCGAAGATGCGGTCGATGTTGTCGGCGCGGATGCCGGGACCATTGTCGTCGATGGTGACGATGTTGAACTTGCCGGCGCGCGCCAGCGACAGGGTGATGTGGCCATGGTCCTCGGGAACGAAGGAACGGGCGTTCTCGATCAGGTTGGTGATGACCTGGCCGATGCGCAGATCATGCCCGACGACGACATAGCCTTTGACGCCCTGCGGCAGTTTGGCGACCTTGAACTCGATTTCGACCGCCTTCTTGTTGCGCGTTGCCTCACGCGAAACGGCGACCAGATCGGTGATGAATTTCTTCAAATCGACCGTCCCGGCATCCTCGCGCGCCAGTTCGGCGTCCAGGCGTGAGGCGTCGGAAATATCGGTGATGAGCCGATCCAGCCGCCTGACATCGTGCTGGATGATGTCCATCAGCCGGCCGCGCGAATCGTCGTTCTTGGCCAGCGGCAAGGTCTCCACCGCGCTGCGCAGCGATGTCAGCGGGTTCTTCAATTCATGCGACACGTCGGCCGCAAAGCTTTCGATCGCCTCGATGCGGGCGTAGAGCGCGTTGGTCATGTCGCGTATGGCGATCGACAGATTGCCGATCTCGTCCTGACGGTCGGAAAAGTCGGGGATTTCCTCACGGCTCTTGACGCCGCGCCGCACCCGCACCGCCGCCGCCGACAGCCGGCGCAGCGGATTGGCGATGGTGGAGGCGAGCAGCATCGACAGGATGGCGGTGACCAGCGCCGCGATGCCGAAGACGCGCAGGATGGCCTTGCGTTCGGCGGCGACGATCTTGTCGATGTCGCCGCCTTCGGTCGACAGCATCAGCACGCCGAGAACGGCGCGGAAGCGCTGGATCGGCACCGCCACGGAAACGATCTGCTCGCCCTGTTCCGAGATGCGCACGATGGTCGACGGGCTGCCGGTGAGCGCCTTGACCACTTCCGGGAAAGCGGCGCCATTGCCGCCCGGCTGCTCGTGATAGACCGGCAACTCGGTGTTGCGGAAAAAGTCGAAGACGAATTTCTGGATGCGCTCGACCAGATCGGGCTCTTCCTCGTCGACCGGCGGCAGGTCGTAGCGCAGGATCTGGCCGCGCGAATAGAGATGGCGTGAATCGAGCAGCAGGTTGGCGTCGCGGTCATAGATGCGAGCACGCGTGCGGGTCGGCGAGATCAGCCTTCTCAGCACCGGCGCGACGCGCTCCGGGTTGATCGGGAAGTCGAGATTGTCGAGTTGGTCGGAGCCCGGTCCCAGGCTTTCGCCGGCCTGCAGCTCGAGCAGCTTTTCCGGGTCGATGCTGATCGAATCCGTCTCGACCGTCGCCGAGGCGGCGATGGCACCGGCGATGATCTCGCCCTGGGTCATCAGGCTTTCGACGCGGGCGTCGATCAGCCCGTCGCGGAAGGTGTTGAGATAGAGGATGCCGGTCACCAGGACGGCAAGGCCGGCAAGGTTGAGGAAGAGGATACGCCGCGTCAGGCTGGAAAAGATATGATGGCCGAGGAAGCGGCGCATCGGCACCGTGATCTTCGACACGAAGGACGGCATGATACGCGACGGCCGCCTCGAGGCGCCCGCCGGTCTTGTTCGCTGTGCTTCCACTGCCATCGAATAGCAGTCCCTGCTACTTACGCTTCGCGGAACCGGTATCCGACTCCGTAAAGGGTTTCGATCATCTCGAAGTCGTCGTCGACAGCCTTGAACTTCTTGCGCAGCCGCTTGATGTGACTGTCGATGGTGCGGTCGTCGACATAGACCTGTTCATCATAAGCCGAATCCATCAGCGCATCACGGCTTTTTACGACACCGGGACGCTGCGCCAGCGAATGCAGGATCAGGAATTCGGTGACGGTCAGCGTCACCGGCTCGCCCTTCCAGGTGCAGGTGTGGCGTTCCTGGTCCATGACGAGCTGGCCGCGCTCGAGCGAGCGAGCCTGCTGGCTGGGTGTCTTGGCGGCAGCCTCGCGGGCACTGGCCCGGCGCAGCACGGCGCGCACCCGCTCGACCAGCAGACGCTGCGAGAACGGTTTGCGGATGAAGTCGTCGGCGCCCATCTTGAGGCCGAACAATTCGTCGATCTCGTCATCCTTGGAAGTCAGGAAGATCACCGGAAGGTCGGACTTCTGGCGCATCCGGCGCAGCAGTTCCATGCCGTCCATGCGCGGCATCTTGATGTCGAGGATGGCAAGATTCGGCGGGCGGGCCGCCAGTCCTTCCAGCGCTGACGCACCATCCGTGTAGGTCTCGACGCGATACCCCTCGGATTCGAGGGCGATCGACACCGATGTCAGAATGTTGCGGTCGTCATCGACAAGCGCGATTGTTGCCATTTCAAGCGGCTCCCTCATGAGCTGTCCCTTCTTTCGTAGAGAAGGGGCTTTTGCAGGACAAATTAGGTACAAAATGTGGCATAGGCCTTGTCCGCTGTCACGCGCGGCATGCCGGCGGCCACAATCCTACCTCGATATGGATTGGACGAACGAACATCGCCAATCCTTTGGGCAACCGCGAAACTTTTTGCACATATAAACGATTTAAACAACTTTCAAAATATTTAAATCGATTAATGATTTGATATCATTTGGCTTTTCTGGTTCTGACCATCTCAGCCTGCGGTGCGGGCATGCCGGAAACGTACCGGCAAAGATGCGGCAAATCCAAGAAGGGACACCCATGTCGGAAGTCGGCAAACGCAATTCTGCCTGCGCGATCGATCATATCGGCCTGAAAACCACTGGCGTGGTGCGTTATAATTTCGGTGCGGCTGCTCTTTATGAGGAATCGATCCGGCGCGGCGAAGCCCGATTGACCGCACATGGCGCGCTGGTCGCCGAGACCGGCCAGCACACCGGCCGCTCGCCCAAGGACAAGTTCGTCGTCCGCGATGGCGCCACAGAACCGCATATCTGGTGGGACAACAACAAGGCGATCTCGCCGGCCCAGTTCGACACGCTGCTTGCCGATTTCCAGGCGCATGCCGCCGACATGGATCTTTATGTCCAGGATCTGGTCGGCGGCGCCGATGCGGAGCTGAAGCTGCCGACCAGGGTGATCACCGAATTTGCCTGGCACTCGCTGTTCATCCGCAATCTGCTCATCCGACCGGATGCTGCCGAACTCGAGCATTTCGTGCCTGACATGACAATCATCGACCTGCCGTCCTTCCGCGCCGATCCCGCGCGCCACGGCAGCCGCACCGAAACGGTGATCGCCGTGGATCTTTCGCGCAAGATCGTGCTGATCGGCGGCACCTCCTATGCCGGCGAGATGAAGAAGTCGGTGTTCACCATGCTCAACTATCTGTTGCCGGTGAAAGGCGTGATGCCGATGCATTGCTCGGCTAATGAGGGTGCGGCCGGCGACGCCGCCATCTTCTTCGGCCTGTCGGGCACCGGCAAGACGACGCTCTCTGCCGATCCCTCGCGCACGCTGATCGGCGATGACGAGCATGGCTGGGGGCCGCACGGCATCTTCAATTTCGAAGGCGGCTGCTACGCCAAGACGATCAAGCTGTCGGCGGAAGCCGAGCCGGAAATCTTTGCCACCACGCAACGCTTCGGCACCGTTCTGGAAAATGTCGTGCTCGACGCTGATGGCGTGCCGGATTTCAACGATGGGCGGCTGACCGAAAACACGCGCTGCGCCTACCCGCTGGACTTCATCCCCAACGCCAGCAAGACCGGGCGCGCCAGTCATCCGAAGAACATCATCATGCTGACCGCCGATGCGTTCGGCGTGATGCCGCCGATTGCGCGGCTGACCCCGGCGCAGGCGATGTATCATTTCCTCTCCGGCTACACCGCCAAGGTGGCCGGAACCGAAAAGGGCGTAACCGAGCCCGAAGCGACGTTTTCGACCTGTTTCGGCGCGCCGTTCATGCCGCGCCATCCCTCCGAATACGGCAATCTGCTGCGCGAACTGATTGCTCGCCACGATGCCGATTGCTGGCTGGTCAATACCGGCTGGACCGGCGGCGCCTACGGCACCGGCAAGCGCATGCCGATCAAGGCGACGCGAGCGTTGCTTGCCGCCGCACTCGACGGCTCGCTGAAGACGGCCGAGTTCCGCACTGATGCCCATTTCGGTTTCGAGGTGCCGGTGGCTGTCCCGGGCGTCGACAGCGCCATCCTCGACCCGCGATCGACCTGGGCCGACAAGGCCGGTTATGACCGGCAGGCGGCAAGACTGGTCGGCATGTTCGCCGTCAACTTCGAAAAATTCGAAAGCCATGTCGACGCCGTGGTGCTGGGTGCGGCGCCGCGCATGCAGGAAGCCGCGGAGTAGTCACTCGATCGGGCTCGGCCTATCGTTGAAAGGCCCGGTTTCGATCGGGCCTTTTCTTTTTTGATCCGCCGCGCCATGACTGCGGCATGGCGAGCGACGACAACATCATCATATCAGGCGATGCGGTGATCTACCCGGGCGACCTGCACGAGGACTTCATCCGCTCGTCGGGTCCCGGCGGCCAGAATGTCAACAAGGTGGCGACGGCGGTGCAGCTGCGCTTCGACGCGGCCAACGCAACGGGCCTGTCGGAGCGCGTGCGCGAGCGGACGATCAAGCTTGCCGGCCAGCGTGCCACCAAGGACGGTGTCATCGTCATCGAAGCGGGCCGCTTCCGCACCCAGGAACAGAACCGGGCGGACGCTCGGGCACGGCTTACGGCACTGGTCGCCAAGGCCGCCGAACCGCCGCCGCCGCCGCGCAAGAAGACGCGGCCGTCGAAAGGCGCCGTGGAGCGACGGCTGAAGAGCAAGGCCGGACGCGGCACGATCAAGAAACTGCGCGGCCGGGTGGAGAACGATTAAGCACCACACCAATCGCGTGCACAAAACGGCTTCCCATTTTGAACCGCAGATGCAAGGTTCCACCATTGCCACAGCAAGGGAGACCAAAGATGGGCATGTTCGATTTCGTCAAGAGCGTCGGCAAGAAACTGGGCATCGGTAGCGACGAAGAAGCCGCACCCACTGCCGACACGCTCAAGAAGGAACTTGATTCGCACAAGCTCGGCACCGATGGTGTCGAGGTCGTCGTCAAAGGCGACACAGCGGTGCTGAAGGGTGTGGTCAAGGATCAGTCGATCTTCGAAAAAGCGGTCATCGCCGTCGGCAACACGCTCGGCGTCTCCAAGGTGCAGGCGGACGAGTTGCAGGTCGCACCAGAGGCCGGCACGGCCGCTGCCCCGGCCAAGGAGCCAACCTTCTACACCGTCCAGAAGGGCGACAACCTCTGGAAGATCGCCGAGAAGAGCTACGGCAAGGGCAAGGGTGCGAAGAACACGATCATCTTCGAGGCCAACAAGCCGATGCTGACCCATCCCGACAAGATCTATCCAGGCCAGGTGCTGCGCATTCCAGATATCGCCTGATCAAGGCGATTGCCAATTAGGCATGAGCGGCGGCTTTCGGGTCGCCGTTTTCTTTTGATCGTGACATTTTACGGTTCCGAACCATCCAGGAGGTGACCTAACCCGTGCTCGTCCTGCCCAAAGGCGTCCGCCACATGCCGGCCTACCTGTCACGCAGCGTGCAGGAAGCGCTGGTCGAAGAGGTCAGAGGGATCGTGCAGCAGGCGCCGCTGTTCGTGCCGGCCATGCCGCGCACGGGCAAGGAGATGAGCGTGCGCATGACCAATTGCGGCCCGCTCGGCTGGGTCACCGACAAGGAACAGGGCTACCGCTACCAGCCGACGCACCCGATGACCGGAGCGCGATGGCCGCCAATCCCGGAGGCGCTGCTCGAGCTGTGGCGGCAGGTCTCGGGCTACCCCAATCCGCCAGAAGCGTGCCTGATCAATTTCTATACGCCGGACGCAAAAATGGGCCTGCATCAGGACCGTGACGAGGCCGACTTTTCGGCGCCGGTGGTTTCCGTCTCGCTGGGCGACGATTGCCTGTTCCGGGTCGGTCAGACGACGCGTGACGGCGCCACGAAATCGTTCAGGCTGCAAAGCGGCGACATCGTGGTGCTCGGCGGCGAAGGCCGCCTGAGCTTTCACGGCGTCGATCGAATCTACCCCTCGACCTCGGCGCTGTTGAAAAATGGCGGGCGGATCAATCTGACGCTGCGACGGGTGACGAAGCCGGCCGTCACAGCTTCCTGAGCGCAACTTCCTCGATCAGGTGATCGGCACCCTTGCGCAGGATCAAGTCAGCGCGGGCTCGCGTCGGCAGGATGTTCTCGCGCAGATTCTTCAGGTTGATGTTGGTCCACAGGCCTTCGGCGATGGCGCGGGCTGAATCCTCCGAGAGCTGCGAATAGCGGTGAAAGAAGGAGTCCGGATTGCGGAAGGCGGTCTCGCGCAGCCGCATGAAGCGGGAAATATACCACTCGTGGATCAGCTTCTCGTCGGCATCGATATAGATGGCGAAGTCGAAGAAGTCCGACAGGAAGGGCACGATCTTGCCGTCCTGCGGCAGCTTGCCGGGTTGCAGGACATTGATGCCTTCGAAGATCAGGATGTCGGGCCGGTCGATGGTGACGAACTCGCCGGGAATGACGTCATAGGTCAGATGCGAATAGACCGGCGCGCGGACATTGGGCAGCGCCGACTTGATGCCCGAGAGGAAACGCAGCAGCGCGCCGACATCGTAGCTGTCTGGGAAACCCTTGCGCTCCATCAGGTTCTCGCGGCGCAGGACCTCGTTGGGCAGCAGGAAACCGTCGGTGGTGATGAGATCGACCTTGGGGCTCGACGGCCAGCGCGCCAACAGCTCCTTCAACACGCGCGCCGTGGTCGATTTGCCGACCGCGACGGAACCAGCAATGCCGATGATGAAAGGCGTCTTGACGATGTCCACCGCGTTGAAGAACGCCTGGCGTTGCCGAAACAGCAGCTGGCTCGCTTCGACATGCGCGGACAAAAGCCGCGACAGCGACAGATAGATGCGCGTGACCTCTTCGAGGTCGACAGGGTCGTTGAGCGAGCGCAGACGGCGGAATTCATCCGCGCTCAGCGTCAGCGGCGTGTCGGCACGGAATTGCGACCATTGATCGGCGGAGAAGAAACGAAAGGGGGAATATTTCTCGGTTGGCGCGAGCTGATCCATCGAGATACCTGCCCTCCTCGCGGTCAGCCCTTGGGCCGTGACGCCTTCTCGGCGATGCCCGAACGCCCGGTGCGGCCTTCGAGTTCCCTAAGCACGTCGCTCAGCGGAACCCCGGAGAGGCCGAGAACGACAAGCCAATGATATATAAGATCGGCACTTTCCGAAACGAGGGCCGGTTTGTCCCCCTTGACGGCGGCAATCACGGTCTCGACCGCCTCTTCGCCAAGCTTCTGCGCCGCCTTGTCGATGCCGCGCGCGAACAGTTTTGCCGTCCACGAATCCGGGTCGCCGGAATGCGCGCGTTCCCCGACGATTTTTTCCAGATCTGACAGCGAAAACTCGGTCATGGCGCCGTTTAGAGCCGATTATTCGTGGAGTCCAGCCGCATCGGCAGCCCCGCGGCGGCCATATGCGCCTTGGCCTGCGCTATCGTGTAGGTGCCGAAATGGAAGATGGAGGCCGCCAGCACCGCGCCGGCGTGACCATCGCGAATGCCTTCGACCATGTGATCGAGCGTGCCTACACCGCCGGAAGCGATCACCGGCGCGCGCACCGCATCGGCAATCGCGCGGGTCAGCGCGATGTCGTAGCCGGCCTTGGTGCCGTCACGGTCCATCGACGTCAGCAGGATCTCGCCGGCGCCGCGATCGACCATTTGGCGCGCAAACTCGACCGCATCGATGCCGGTCTTCTCGCGCCCGCCATGGGTGAAGATTTCCCAGCGATCCGCCTCGCTGGCCCCAGACACTTTCTTGGCGTCGATGGCGACGACGATGCACTGGTTGCCGAACTTGTCGGCGGCCTCGGCGACGAAATCCGGGTTCTTCACCGCCGCCGTGTTGATCGACACCTTGTCGGCGCCGGCCAGCAGCAGCTTCCTGATGTCGGCGACCTGGCGCACGCCGCCGCCGACGGTCAGCGGCATGAAGCATTGTTCGGCGGTGCGGGCGATGACGTCGAAGATAGTCTCGCGATTGTCGGACGAAGCGGTGATGTCGAGGAAGCAGAGCTCATCGGCGCCGGCCGCGTCATAGGCCTTGGCCGCCTCGACCGGATCGCCGGCGTCGATGAGATCGACGAAATTGACGCCCTTGACGACACGGCCGTTCTTGACGTCGAGGCAGGGGATGACACGGGCTTTGAGCATCAGCGGCCCTCTATCGTGGCGATAAGATCGTTCAGCAACTGGCCGACCAGCGGCGGAACATCGGACTGCCCGTCGAAAGCCGGGTCGTAGGCGGAGACGGTGATGCCGACGACCGGCACCGCAAGCGCGATAGCGCAAGCCGCGTCGCGCAACTGTTGCGGGCTCGGCCCGCCTGATGTGACGTAGCGGTTGGCCTGCAATTCCCGGGGATCGTGCACGTCGAGATCAAGATGCATGTGCACGCGTTTGGCGCCGGCGACCTTCAGTCTTTCGGTCGCCTGGGCTACCCCGGGACATTCCGTCCGGACGATCGGCAATGTCTCGAGAAGCCGTTTTTCCGCCGGATCGAGATCACGCGCGTTGACGAGCACACAGCGCGACGGATCGATCGGCTTGAAGCCGGGAATTGCCGCCGCCATCGGCCGCCAGCACAGGCCGAGCACAGTCGCCAGCGCCATGCCATCGAGAAAGCCATAGACGGATGTCTCGGGCGTGTTGAGGTCGCCATGTTGGTCGGCCCAGATGATCGCATCGGCGGCTTCGCCGGCGACAGCACCGGCACTGGTCAGGCAATTTCCGGCAAGGACGATGGGAAACCGGCCGGCGTCACGAGCAAGGCGAACCTCGGCTGCAACCGCGTTGCAGACGGCAAAGCCGGTGGCGATCTCGCGCTCCTGGATGTCTCCGACCCTGCCGATGTCTTCCACCGTAACGTCATGGCCGGCCATGGTCAGGGCGTCGACGAGACCGCCTGATATCAGCGCATCCGGACCCTGGCCCATGCCGCCATGATAGTGGCCGCTGTCATAGGAGGCCAGGATGATGGAGATTTTCACGGTCGCGTCTCCGCCGCTGGCCTGCCTTGCAGGATCGCCAGAGCCTCCGCCGGATCGATGCGGCCGTCATAGAGCGCGCGGCCGGAAATCGCGCCTTCGAGCTTTTGCGCGTCGGGCATGGTCATACGCACGATGTCGGCGATCGAGGCGAGGCCGCCGGACGCGATGACCGGGATCGAGACGGCATCGGCAAGGTCGATGGTGGCGTCCCAGTTGATGCCGGTTAGCACGCCGTCGCGGTCGATGTCGGTGTAGATGATGGCGGTGACGCCGGCGCCCTCGAATTTCTTCGCCAGTTCGATGACGCCGAGGCTCGACGCCTCGGCCCAACCCTCCACGGCCACCTTGCCGCCCTTGGCGTCGATGCCGACGGCCACCTTGCCCGGGAAGGCCTTGCAGGCCTGCTTGACCAGATCGGGATCGCGCACCGCCACCGTGCCGAGGATGACGCGGGCCAGCCCGCGATCGAGCCAGTCCTCGATCTGCGCCAGCGTGCGGATGCCGCCGCCGAGCTGCACCGGGTTCTTCGTCGCCTTGAGGATGGCGCCGACCGCTGCACTGTTGACGCTCTGGCCCTGGAAGGCGCCGTTGAGGTCGACGACATGCAGCCATTCGAAGCCCTGTTGCTCGAAGGCTTTGGCCTGGGCTGCCGGGTCGTCATTGTAGATGGTGGCGGTGGCCATGTCGCCGTGCTTGAGGCGCACGCATTGGCCGTCCTTGAGGTCGATGGCGGGGAAAAGGATCATCCGTTCAGGCGCCTTCAACGATGACGAAATGGCCTGATGAGGCGGCAAGCCGGAATTTCGAGGCATGCTGATATTCCGGCGAATGATAGCATTCGACCGCCTTGTCGTAGGATTCGAACTCCACCAGGACATGACGATTCCCGGTTGGTCCTTCGGGATTCTCATAGCGCCCGGCGCGCACGGGGAATTTCGCACCGTATTTGGCAAAGGCGACGGCATTCGCCTCGATGTACTGCTTGTAAACCTCGGGATCGGTCACATCGACCATCGCCATCCAGTAGCCCTTCTTGCTCATGGTTTATCCCTTTGCTTGAGCATGATCTCGGGACAAACGGGAACCGTTTGTCCGAGAAAACCGGGGGCCACTTTTCGGGATCATGCTCTACGGCCTCCAGCGCAGGAAATTGGTGATCAGGGCAAGGCCGAGCGCCTGGCTCTTTTCCGGATGAAACTGCGTGCCGACGAGATTGTCGCGGGCGACGGTCGCCGTCACCGGACCGCCATAGTCGGCGACCGCCAGGACTTCGTCCGCCTTGCGCGCATCGAGATGGTAGGAGTGGACGAAATAGGCGTGCAGCCCGCCCGGCCCGGTTGGAATGCCGGCAAACAGCGGATGCTGGCGCTTGAGTTCGATCGTGTTCCAGCCGATCTGCGGGATTTTTAGCGCCGGATCGGCCGGCGTGATCTCCTTGACGTCGCCTGATATCCAGCCGAAGCCGTTGGTAATTGTCTTTTCCAGGCCGCGCTCAGACATCAGCTGCATGCCGACGCAGATGCCGAGGAAGGGCCGGCCCTTGGAGATGGCCACCTCTTCGACCGCTTCCCACATGCCATCGACGGCATGCAAGCCGGCCGCGCAGTCGGCATAGGCGCCGACGCCGGGCAGAACGATACGGTCAGCCGTGCGGACCCGTTCGGCATCCGATGTCAGGTCGATCTCAGCCGATATGCCGGCTTCACGCGCGGCACGCTCGAAAGCCTTGGTGGCCGAGCGCAGATTGCCCGAGCCGTAGTCGATGATCGCAACCCGCATGTCAGCTTCTTCCCGGGATGTGGGTCAGCCCCAGCGCCATGCCCGGCTGCGCAGGGCGCGCAAGGGCAGCATCGGGAACCATGCGCGGCATCGGCGCGACCTCATCGGCAAGCGTTTCCGACTCCAGCGCATAGCGAATATCGGCATCGTCAAGCCTGCCGGCCTGTACCACGCCCCATTCGTGCCAGCCGCGCCGGCGAAGTGCTGCGATGCGCAGCCCCTGGCCTTCCAGGCCGACGTAGAGCGAAACCAGCAGCGACAGCAGCGAGCCGGCTAGTCCAAGGCCGAGCTTTTGGCCCAGCATAGAAAGCAGGCCCATGATGACGAAGGCAAGTGCTGCTTCGATCCACAGCCGATGCCAGGCGAACCAGAGTGGCGGCACCAGAAAACCGAGCCAGGCGAAGCCATCGCGGACAAAGGCCGTCGCATCGACCTTCTCGCTGCGGCCGGGCGGTTCCATCACGACATAGCTGGCCATGGCCTACCCCTTCAACGATCCCTTGGTGGAAGGAACCGCGTCCGGCTGGCGCGGATCGCGTTCGAGAGCCGCGCGCAGCGCACGCGCCACCGCCTTGAAGCAGGTCTCGGCGATGTGGTGGTTGTTGGCGCCATAGTGGTTGGTGACATGCAGCGTGATGCCGGCATTCTGCGCCAGCGCCTGGAAGAACTCGCGCACCAGTTCGGTGTCGAACGTGCCGATTTTCGGCGACGAGAAGGAAACATTCCAGACCAGGAACGGACGGCCGGATACGTCGATCGCCGCACGCGTCAGCGTCTCGTCCATGGCAAGGTCGATCGAGGCATAGCGCATGATGCCGCGCCGCTCGCCGAGCGCCTTGGTCAATGCCTGGCCGAGCGCGATGCCGGTGTCCTCGACGGTGTGGTGGTCGTCGATATGCAGGTCGCCCTTCGCCTTGACCGTCATGTCGATCAGGGAGTGGCGCGACAGCTGGTCCAGCATATGGTCGAAGAAGCCGACGCCGGTGGCGATATCCGACTTGCCGGAGCCGTCGACATGGACCGACACGAAGATGTCGGTTTCCTTGGTCTTGCGGCTTGCTTCGGCGGAACGGGGCGGCATCACTCTATCCTTGTCCCAGAGGTTCACATCGTGACCGGCTCAGAGGCTTCAAGCGCTCGCAGGCTTGAAAACGAAAGCCTTCTAGCAGCATGGTCCGGCGATTGCCAGTTGCCTCTGACAGCGGTATCGGCCTTGCCAGAGAGGCGATTTGCAATCATCGGTCCCATGCATACATATGGCCGATCAAAGTTACTCGTACCGCGCCAATCGCCTTTCGGGATAGCGCTGCTCGGAGCCAGGAAATGTCCAATCAACTGACCATGCACGCCACGACCATCGTGACGGTGCGCAAGGGCAACAAGGTGGTGATCGCCGGCGACGGCCAGGTCAGCCTTGGCCAGACCATCATGAAGGGCAACGCCAAAAAGGTGCGCCGCATCGGCAAGGGTGGCAATGTGATTGCCGGTTTCGCCGGCGCCACCGCCGACGCCTTCACGCTTCTGGAGCGGCTCGAAGCCAAGCTCGAACAATATCCCGACCAGCTGACGCGCGCCTGTGTCGAGCTCGCCAAGGACTGGCGCACCGACCGCTATCTGCGCCGGCTGGAAGCGATGATGCTGGTTGCCGACAAGTCGGTCTCGCTGGCGCTGACCGGCACCGGCGACGTGCTCGAACCCGAATTTGGCGTCATGGCCATCGGTTCGGGCGGCAATTACGCGCTGGCGGCAGCGCGCGCGCTGATGGACACTGACAAGGATGCCGAGGAGATCGCCCGCAAGGCGATGCAGATCGCGTCCGACATCTGCGTCTACACCAACAACAATTTCGTTATCGAAACGCTCGATGCCGCCTGAAGAGGTGGTGACCTATGATTTTCGGCCGGTGACGGAAAAAGACCTGCCGATGATCGCCGGCTGGCTGGCCGAGCCGCATGTTGCCGAGTGGTGGGACGATCCCGAGACGGAAATCGCCGGGATTCGCGACCACATCGATAGCATTTCCGTCGAGCCGCTGATCGTCGAGCTCGACGGCAAGCCGATCGCCTATCTGCAAAGCTACGATCCGCATCTGGAAGACGACCATCCCTATGCCGACCAGCCGTTCGGCACGCTCGGCATCGACCTGTCGATCGGCCGGCCGGAGCTGATCGGGCTCGGCCACGGCTCGGCGATCGTGCGGCAGTTCGTCGAACAGCTGTTCGAGGAAGGCGTGCCTCGCGTCATCATCGACCCCAACCCCGCCAATATCAGGGCCATCCGCGCCTATGAAAAGGCCGGCTTTGTTGCCTTTGACACCAGAACAACGGAATACGGGCCAGCCCTGATGATGGCGTGCGAAGCACCGCAGGAGCCCAGTTGATCAGCGCTGAAACACTCGATAAGGCAGTTGCAGCAGGTCTGATCTCGCAAACCACGCGGGATCAGCTGGAGGTCATGGAACGCGCGGTCGCTCTCGCCCCCGAGGCCAGGCGCGCCGATGACGAGGGTGACGAGGAAAACCTGCGGCTGGTCGGCGGCGGCAACGATCTGTTCGTCACTGTGGGAACCGTTCTGCTCAGCGCCGGCTTCTTCTTTGTCCTCACCACCTTGCTTCCAGGCCAGACATTCTGGATCGCCGGCATCCTCGCGGTTTTCACCTGGGGGCTCGCCGAAATTGTCACACGTCAGCACCGGATGAAATTATCGTCGTCCGTGCTTGCCCTGATTTTCATGGCCGCCATTCTGGTCGCTCTGGCGCTGCAAGTGGAGGCCAGCTTCGGCATTCGCAAGCCGGAGACTATCTGGCAGCTATTGGCGTTGCGCCAGACGGCATCCCGGGCCGGATATCTGTTCCTGGGCGGAGGAATAATTGCGGCGGCGATCTATTTCTGGCGCTTTCGCGTCCCGATCATTGCCGGGGCTATCGCCATTGCCTTCACACTGCTTGCCTTCCTGCAAACGGCGATAATCCTGTATGACAGTGTGACAACGGGCGCGATTGCGCCGCCGCGCCTTGAGGATGTGCCCGAATTGCTCCGCGCCGCACTCTACATGCCGCTGATCTGCGGCCTGATCGTGTTCGCAACGGGTGTAGCTTTTGACATTTACGATAGGGATCGACGCAAGATCTGGTCCGATTGCGCTTTCTGGCTGCATGTCGTCTCGGCGCCCATGCTGGTGCATCCACTCTTTATCATGGCAACCGGCCAGAACGTCGTATTCGGACATATCGCGCCGGATGCCAATGCAACCATCATGCTGACGATTCTGATCCTTGGCTTCCTCTATGTCGCGCTTGCCATAGACCGCCGTTCGCTTCTGGTTCCTACATTGGCTTACTTCGGCTCGCTGGGCATCTATTATCTGGTGAATTCCGCCTCCGATTCGACGGGTATCCCGCCTTTTGCCTTGATCCTGGTCGTTGTTGGCGCGCTGATTATTCTGTTCGGGGCTGGCTGGCAGCGTATCCGGCGGATTGTCGTCAAACCCACTTTGCCGGCGACCGTGATCCGCCGGCTACCGCCGCTGAAGGCGTGACGGGCTTTGTGATGGTCGAGACGGCGACGCGGAAGAGAGGCAATAGGGTATGAACGCATCCGGCGAGGACAAAGACCTCTCGGCCTACGAAAGCAGCTGGCGGATGGGGCTGCTGATCGTGCTTGGGCTGATCATTGCCCAGGCCGTCACGCTCTATTTGATGGGCCGGACACCGATCTGCACCTGCGGCTACGTCAAGCTCTGGCATGGCGTCGTGCAGAGTTCGGAGAATTCCCAGCACATTTCGGACTGGTACACGTTCTCGCACATCATCCACGGCTTCCTGTTCTATGCCCTGGCGCGATTCATGTTCCCACGCTCGCCGATCGGCTTGAGGCTGGCCTTCGCCGTCCTCATCGAGGGCGGCTGGGAGCTGCTCGAGAACAGCCCGTTCATCATCGACCGCTATCGCGCCGGCACCATCTCGCTCGATTATTACGGCGACAGCATCATCAATTCGGTGTCCGACACACTGGCCATGGTGCTGGGATTTGTGATGGCGCGAAGGCTACCTATATGGGTGATCGTCAGCCTCGCTATCATCTTCGAACTCGGTACCGGCTATCTCATCCGGGACAATCTGACACTCAACGTGATCATGCTGCTGCATCCGTTCGAGGCCATCAAGCAGTGGCAAAGTGGAATTTAGTGATATGAGCACCTTCTCTCCCCGCGAAATCGTTTCGGAACTCGACCGCTTCATCATCGGCCAGAAGGACGCCAAGCGCGCCGTGGCGATCGCCTTGCGCAACCGCTGGCGCCGCCAGCAGCTGGAAGGCCAGATGCGCGAAGAGGTGATGCCGAAGAACATCCTGATGATCGGGCCGACGGGCGTCGGCAAGACCGAGATCTCGCGCCGCCTGGCGCGTCTGGCCGGTGCGCCTTTCGTCAAGGTCGAGGCGACCAAGTTCACCGAAGTCGGCTATGTCGGCCGTGACGTCGAGCAGATCATCCGCGACCTGGTCGAGATCGCCATCGGCCTGGTGCGCGAGAAGATGCGCGAGGACGTCAAGGCACGCGCCCACGTCAACGCCGAGGAACGCGTGCTGGAAGCGCTGGTCGGCAAGACGGCGAGCCCGGCCACCCGCGATAGCTTCCGCAAGAAGCTGCGCGACGGCGAGCTCGACGACAAGGAGATCGAGGTCGAGGTCGCCGACACCGGCAATGGCGGCATGCCCGGCTTCGAGATACCCGGCATGCCGGGCGCCAATATCGGCGTACTCAACATCAACGACATGCTGTCGAAGGCGATGGGCGGCAAGAAGACCAAGACGCGCAAGACGACGGTGAAGGAGTCCTACGCGCTACTGGTCAACGACGAATCCGACAAGCTGCTCGACCAGGACGAAGTGGTGCGCCGGGCCCTCGATGCGACGGAAAATGACGGCATCGTCTTCCTCGACGAGATCGACAAGATCGCGTCGCGTGAAGGCGGCATGGGCGCCGGCGTTTCCCGCGAAGGCGTGCAGCGCGACCTGCTGCCGCTGATCGAAGGCACCACGGTGGCGACCAAATACGGGCCGTTGAAGACCGACCACATACTGTTCATCGCCTCGGGTGCGTTCCACGTTTCCAAGCCGTCAGACCTGTTGCCGGAATTGCAGGGCCGCTTGCCGATCCGGGTCGAGCTGCGGGCGCTGGAGAAGGACGATTTCGTCCGCATCCTGACCGAGACCGAGGCCAGCCTGATCAAGCAGTATATCGCTCTGATGAAGACCGAGGGCGTCGACCTGACCTTCACCGACGACGCCATCGATTCGCTGGCCGGCATCGCTGTCGACCTCAACGCAAGCGTCGAGAACATCGGCGCCCGGCGGCTGCAGACGGTGATGGAGCGAGTGCTGGACGAAATCTCCTACGACGCGCCCGACCGCAACGGCACCAGCGTCACCATCGACGCCGCCTATGTGGAAAAGCATGTCGGTGATCTGTCGCGAAACACAGATTTGTCGCGATTCATCCTTTAAACGACGGCGCCGGAACGTTCCGGCGCCGGTCGAGGCAACATTTTCCGGCAAGCAAAATCATGTGTGGCCAGATGGTACCATCTGGCCACCTTTCGTAGTGCCGGGTGAAGGGGTGCTCTCGACTCGACCAAGAGCTTTACCTAGTTTGCGCGGCAATTCTCGATCTCTTGGTTGACGCAATTCCGGACGGAAACCGTTTCACACTTTTCCTGGAATTGCTTGGGCGGCGGCGCATGAAAAAACTGATCCTGATCATTCTCGGCTTGACGCTGGCGGCGACGCTGTTCGCGACCGAGGCGGCGACATTGGTGCCGCCGGGAAACCGCAACACCGAGCAGCCTGACATTCCCGGCGCCTCCAGCCGGCGCACGCAGGCCACCAACACCACCTTCCAGGCGAAATACCGCAAGGTCTACGCCCTGCTGCAGAACGACGCCGAATTGCGCGGCAAGATCAGGAAGGCCGCTTCCGCCTACGGCATCGATTCGATGCATATTGTCGGCGCCATCGTCGGCGAGCATACCTACAATGTCGACGCCTACGACCGGCTGCAGACCTACTATGTCAAGGCGATCTCCTACCTCTCCAGCAAGCTCTCCTTCGCTTATGACGGCGAGGACATCACCGATTTCGTGCAGCGGCCCGAATTCAAGAAATGCGCCGGGATGTCCGACAGCTACGATCTGTGGGAATGCCGTGAGCAGGTGTGGAACCATTCGTTTCGCGGCAAGTCAGTTGGCGGGACCAGCTTTCCCGACGATCGTTTCGGCGCCACCTTCTTCCAGCCCTATTATGCCGGGCAGACCTTCGGCCTCGGCCAGCTCAATCCTTTGACCGCCTTGCAGATGAGCGATCTGGTGCACAAGGTTTCGGGCCTGCCGAAGCTCGACGTCGGCGATCCCAACTCGGTCTACAAGACCATCATGGATCCCGATCTGACGCTGCCTTACGTCGCCGCGACGATCAGGAAATCGATCGACGCCTACAAGAGCATTGCCGGTTTCGACATTTCGGGCAATCCGGGGCTGACCGCCACGCTCTACAATGTCGGCAATCCGGAGCAGCGCGCCTATGCCCTGAAGGCGGAGAACGACAGGCGCCGGGCCGCAGGCGAGCCGGTAAAGCTGCCCGAGGAGAATTACTACGGCTGGCTGGTCAACGACAAGCTGCCGGAGCTGAAGGCGCTGTTCTAGGGTCTTCGCCCTGTATTCCTAGCTGTCGCCGCTCAGGCCGCCAGTAACGACCTCAGCTTGACCGCCTGCGAACCGAGCGCTTCCGGCGCCGGCTTGGCCCGCTTGCCGATCAGCATTTCGGCCAGCCTGATGTCGCGGGCGACCGCATTGCCGGGGCCGATGCCGCTGGCCGCCACCAGCCTGCCGTCTTCGGCCAGATGGAACAAGATGAAGGCACCATCGCCGAGATCGCGGCGCACGGTGCTGCGACCTTCGTCGGACAGCCCGGCGATCTGCAGGCTCAGGCCGTATTGATCCGACCAGAACCACGGCACCGCCGCATGCGCCTCGCCGGCGCCCAGCATATTCCTGGCTGCCAGCGCGCCCTGTTCCTGGGCGTTGCGCCAGGCTTCCAGCCGCACGCGGCGGCCGCCATAGACGGCGAGCGGAAACGAACAGCAATCGCCGGCGGCAAGGATGTCGGGATCGCTGCTGCGCAGCTCGGCATCGACAGCGACGCCATTGTCGATCGCCAGGCCGGCTTCGGCCGCAAGCCCGGTCACCGGCACGGCGCCGATGCCGATGACGGCCAGATCAGCTGATATCTCCTGTCCGCCGACAAGTGTGATCCGCACCTCGTTGCCATCGTCGGCGATGGACGCGATGCCGTCGCCGCACAGGATGTCGACGCCCTCGGCGACGTGCGCATCATGGATGATCTGGGCGATCTCGGCTGGCACGCCGCGCATCAGGATGCGGGGCTGCGCCTCGATGACGGTGACCGCGGCGCCGAGCTTGCGGGCCGCGGCGGCGAGTTCGAGACCGATGAAGCCGCCGCCGATGACGGCGATACGCTTGCCGGCGCTGAGATGCGCGCGAATGGCGAGCGCGTCAGTGAAGGTTCTGAGATAGACGCAGCGCGGACCCAGCCCCGGCATCGGCAGCTTGCGCGGCGTCGAACCGGTTGCCAGCAGGAGCTTTTCGTAGGGCAGGGCCGAACCGTCCGACAGGCGCACCGCATGCGCCGCACGGTCGATCGCGACGGCCTGAACGGAATGGATATGCCGGATCGACTTCTCAGCCAGAATTGCGTCGCTGGTGATCGCCTTGATTTCAGGCGCTTCGCTGACCATCGCGTCCTTGGACAGCGGCGGGCGCTCGTAGGGCAGATGCGGCTCGTCGCCGACCAGCGTCACCGGCCCATCATAGCCCAGCTCGCGCAGCCCCAGCGCTGCGCGCCCACCGCATTCGCCGGCGCCGATGATGACCATTCCCCGCGCCATATCAATCATCCGATCTGGATCAGGACTTTGCCGGCGTCGACCTTGACCGGATAGGTCTTCAGGTTGACGCAGACCGGCGCGCCGCGGGCGTCACCCGTCTTGTAGTTGAAGCGGCCATTGTGCTTGGGGCATTCGATGATGTCATCCATCACCAGCCCGTCGGCCAGGTGCACCTTTTCGTGCGTGCACAGGCCGTCAGTGACGAAGAACTCATCGTCGGGGCTGCGATAGATGGCGAAGGTGCGGCCGCCATGGTCGAAGCGCATCACGTCCTCCTCGTCGATGTCGCCAGTGGCACAGGCCTCAACCCAGTCGCTCATTGATTTCTCCTTCAAAATCGGGCCTCCCCTGGAAATCCGGACGACCTAGCAATCATTCCGCCGCAGCGGCGACGGCGTTGTCGTGGAATTCCTCTCGATAAGGCCTGGCGGTCGGCGGCAGCTCGCGCTTGAGGAAATAGTCCTCGTTGCGCAACTGGCGCAGGAAGGCCGGGATCATCTCGCGGTAGCCGGCCAGGATCGACGGTGTCGGCGCCGGCAGGTCGTGCTTGATCAGTTCGTGCAGCTTCGGCAGCGCATGATACGGCACCATCGGGAACATGTGATGCTCGACATGGTAGTTCATGTTCCAGTAGATGAAGCGGCTGATCGGATTCATGTAGACGGTGCGGCTGTTGAGCCGATGGTCGGTGACATTGTCGGCCAGGCCGCCATGCTGCAGCAGCCCGACCATGACGTGATGCCAGGCGCCATAGAGCCTGGGCAGGCCGACCAGCATCAGGGGCAGGAACGAACCGGAATACAGCGCCAGCGCGATGGTGGCGGCGTAGATCGCCGTCCAGATGCGGGCGATGCGGATCGCCTTGGGCTGCTCCTGTTCGGGAATGAAGGTCTTTTCCGCCGCGCTGATGTTGCCGGCGGCGTTGCGCAGCATGTCTGATATCGCATGCCAGGCGTCGAGCACGCCGACGAAGCCCAGCATGGCGCGAACCAGGTCCGGCGGCCGCATGACGGAGATTTCCGGGTCGCGGCCGACGATGATGGTGTCGGTGTGGTGACGCGTGTGGCTCCAGCGCCAGGTCACCGGATTGCGCATGATCATGAAGCAGGCGATCTGATAGACCGCATCATTCATCCATTGCGTCCGGAAGGCGGTGCCATGACCGCATTCATGCCAGCGTGAATCGGTGGAGGAGCCGTAAAGGACGCCATAGACGAAGAAGAACGGCACGCACCACCAGCTACCCCAGAACCAGGCGCCGCCGGCACCGCTGACGATCAGGGCGGCAAACCAGATGATGGTATCGCGGATCGCCGGCCCGTCGGAGCGCTGCATCAGCTCCTTCATCTGCTTGCGGGACACATCGGTGTGATACCATTCGGCCGCCGACAGGCCGGTCTCGACGGCGAGCTTCGCGTCGCGGCCGGTCAGGCTGTAGTCCCGCCGGGACGGTGTTGCGGTCATGATTGCCTCCCACGGCAAACGGCGCTCGCCATAGCGAATGCCAGCCACTCATTGGCTTCGAGCCTGAAAATAGCGCTAGCCCATGATAGACTCAACATCACAAAGATAGTTTCTATCATTTCCTATCAGAATGATGTAGAAAGCCTCAGGCAATCCAATGAGGCAAGCATGGCGAAACGGCCGACCATCACTGACCTGGCGCGCATCTCCGGCGTCAGTGTTGCCACAGTGGACCGTGTGCTCAACAGCCGCCTGCCGGTGCGCGAGGAAACGGCGCGCCGCGTCTACGAGGCGGCGACCGAGATCGGCTATCACGCCGCAGGCCTGATCAAGCAGCGGATGCGGCATGAATTGCCCGAGTACCGGCTCGGCTTCCTGCTGCTCAAGGGCAATTATGTCTTCTACAGCGAGTTCGCCCGCGAGCTTGAACTTGCCGTGTCGCGATCGCCACGTTTCCGCGGCGTTGCCACAATCGACTTTGCGGATTCGCTGACCCCCGATGAAATCGTCGAGCGCGCGCGCAGACTGGCGGCCAAATGCAGGGCCGTCGCTTTGGTCGGGCCGGATCACCCGACGTTGACGGTCGCCGTCGAGGAGATGAAGGCCAAAGGGTTGCCGGTGTTTTCCCTGCTGTCCGACTTCGCCGCCGGCATCCGCGAGGGCTATGTCGGCCTCGACAACCGCAAGGTCGGCCGCAGCGCGGCCTGGATGATCTCGAAGGCGGCGAAACGGCCGGGCAAGGTTGCCCTTTTTGTTGGCAGCCATCGCTTCCATGGCCACGAGCTGCGCGAGATCGGCTTTCGCTCCTTCTTTCGCGAGCAGGCGCCGGAATTCACCTTGCTCGAAACACTGGTCAATCTGGAAGCCAACGAGATCACGCAGGACACGCTGCTCGATCTCCTTGGCCGCCACCCTGATCTGGTTGGCTGCTATGTCGCCGGCGGCGGCATGGAAGGCGCGGTCGCAGCGCTCAGGCAGGCAAAACCGGCCGAGATGCCCGCGGTCATCTGCAACGAGATCAACGCGACATCGCGTTCCGCCTTGGCGGATGGCATCCTGACGATGGTGATCTCCACGCCGCTGGCGGCACTCTGCCGCGAACTGGTCGACCTGATGGCGCACGCCATCGAGACGGGTGCCGCGAACGCGCCTGGCCAGACCTTCCTGCCGTTCGACATCTATCTGCCTGAGAATATTTAGGCTCTCGAGCTTCGAATTCGACCGTAGTGCCATTGGCGATGCTGCGAGGGCCTCGGCTGATCGCCGGCGACCGGCGGCAAGTGCCCATCGTCCGAAAATCGCGCATCGGATTTTGGAATCTCCCTTGACGCCTCACGGCAAAATGGAATAAATATTTCACCAACTGTGTATTTTGGTTCTTTCGTTCCGGCGCATCTGGTTCAAACAGAGGGCCTGGCGTTCCAGCAAACGGCAAGGCGTCACCCGGAACAGAAACGACATCAGGGAGAGGTTCCCCGGGGAGATCGGGGATTCCGGATAAATCGGTGAAACCGGACACCAGCATGTGGAGGAGAGAGACAATGAAGAAACTGATTTTGGGCGTCGCTTTCGCGGCGCTGATGAGCTCATCCGCCATGGCCGCCAAGGTTGGCGTGTCGATGGCCAAATTCGACGATAACTTCCTGACCGTGCTGCGCAACGGCATGATCGCGCAGGCCAAGGGCATGAGCGGCGTCGAGCTGCAGGTCGAGGACGCGCAGAACGACGTTGCCAAGCAGCTTGACCAGATCAAGAACTTCGCCGCCTCGGGCGTCGACGCCATCATCGTCAATCCGGTCGACACCTCGGCCACGCAGGCGATGTCGGATGCCGCGGCGGCCGCCAAGATCCCGCTCGTCTATGTCAACCGCCAGCCGGTCAATGTCGACACACTGCCGGACAACCAGGCTTTCGTCGCTTCGAACGAGGCCGATTCCGGCACGCTCGAGACCAAGGAAGTCTGCCGCCTGTTCAAGGAAGCCGGCAAGAAGGAAGCCAATGTCTATGTGATCATGGGCGAGCTTTCCAACCAGGCCGCCGTGCAGCGCACCAAGGATATCGAAGAGGTGATCGCGACGCCGGATTGCAGCTTCATCAAGATCATCGACAAGCAGACGTCGAACTGGAACCGCGACGAGGCCCAGAACCTGATGACCAACTGGCTGTCGACTGGCAAGAAGTTCGATGGCGTGATCGCCAACAATGACGAAAGCGCCATCGGCGCCATCCAGGCGATGAAGGCCGCCAACATCGACATGAAGTCGGTTGTCGTCGGCGGCGTCGACGCCACCCAGGACGCGCTTGCCGCGATGCAGGCGGGCGACCTCGACGCAACCGTGTTCCAGGACGCGGCCGGCCAGGGCGCGGGCGCACTGGATGCGGCGCTCAAGCTGGCCAAGGGCGAGAAGGTCGAACACAAGGTCTACGTCCCCTTCCAACTGGTGACGCCGGCCAACATCGACAAGTTCCTGAAGAAGAACTGAGCAGCGGGCATACGGAGCGGCGCTCACGCAGCGCCGCTCCTCTTTCCCTCAGCGCCGGCAAGGCAGCGAGGGGCGACCGCGGCCGACGGAGGACAGAATACGTGGCACAGACATCTCATGGCGTCGGCGGGGTCAGTTATGATGCGAAGAAGCGCACATGGCCGGCCGAATTCAATGTTTTCCTGGCGCTCGTCATTCTTGTTGTCGTCTTCGAATTGATCGGCCGCATCTTTCTCGGCGACAGCTTCCTGTTCAACACCCGCAGCGACGTCAGCGCGATCTTCAACGAGGCACGGCTGCAGATCATCATCCTGCAGGTCTCGATCGTCGGCATCATCGCCATCGGCGTGACGCAAGTGATCATCACCGGCGGCATCGATCTGTCCTCGGGTTCGATCGTCGGCGCGACCGCCATGATCGCCATGAGCTTTGCCCAGGTGGCGACGGTCAACGGCAACCCCAATCCCAAGGCGATGTTCCTTGCCCAGGGCTGGACCGACCTGCCCGTCATCGTGCCGGTGCTGGTGGCGATCGGCTGCGGCCTGTTTGCCGGCCTGGTCAACGGCGCCTTGATTGCCTACACGCGCATTCCGCCTTTCATCGCCACGCTCGGCATGATGGTCACCGCGCGCGGCATCGCCAAATGGTGGTCCAAGGGCCAGCCGATCTCGTTTCCCACCGAGGGTTTCGCGGCCATCGGCAAGGGCCTGATGCCCGTCATCATCTTCCTGTCGCTGGCGGTGCTGTTCCAGCTGATCATGACCTACACACGATACGGCAAGCACTGTTACGCGATCGGCTCCAACGAGGACGCCGCGCGCATGTCCGGCATCAAGATCGCCAACCACAAGATCCTCGTCTACGTCATCGCCGGCGTGCTTGCAGCACTCGCCGCCGTGGTGCTGAGCTCCAAGAACCTCACCGCTCAGTCCGGCATGGGCGTGATGTACGAACTCGATGCCATTGCAATGGCGGTCATCGGCGGCGTCTCGCTGTCAGGCGGCCGCGGCTCGATCATCGGCACGGTGATCGGCTCGCTGATCTTCGGCGTCATCATCTCCGGCTTCACCTTCCTGCGCCTCGACGCCTACTACCAGGAGATGGTCAAGGGCGTGATCATCGTCGGTGCGGTGGTTCTCGACCAGTGGCGCCAACGCCTGCGGGCAATGAGGGCTTGACCATGTCAGACATCGTCCTGAAGACCGAAAACCTGACCAAGCGCTATGGCGGCGTGCATGCGCTGGAAGGCGCGAACTTCGAGCTGCGCAAGGGCGAGCATGTCGCCATCATGGGCGACAACGGCGCCGGCAAGTCGACCTTCGTGCGCCAGATCACCGGCGTCGAGCAGCGCACCAGCGGCCAGATCTGGTTCGACGGCAAGGAGGTGAATTTCACCGGGCCGATCGAGGCCCGCACGGCGGGCATCGAGACCGTGTTCCAGAACCTGGCGCTGGCCGACGATCTCGACGTGCCGTCGAACCTGTTCCTCGGCCGCGAAAAGGTGCTGTTCAACCTCGGGCCGTTCTCGATCCTCGACCGCAAGTACATGCGCAAGGCGACGGAAGCGGCGCTGATCCGCACGGCGGTGAAGATCCCCAATCTGTCCAACACCATCCGCCACATGTCCGGCGGCCAGCGCCAGTGCGTAGCGATCGCCCGGACCGCGACTTTCGCCTCCAAGCTGATCATCATGGACGAGCCGACGGCCGCACTCGGCGTTCAGGAGACCGCGCAGGTCGAAAACATCATCCGCACGCTGAAGGACAATGGCGAGCCGCTGATCCTGATCAGCCACAACATGCGCCAGGTGTTCGACCTTTGCGACCGCATCGTCGTGTTCCGGCGCGGCCGCATCGTCGCCAATCTGCGCAAGCAGGACACCGACGGAAACGATATCGTCTCCTACATCACCGGCGCCAAGACCGGCGAGGCCGAACTCGCGGCTTGAGGCCGGGCGCGGAGGCGGTGGTCACCGCCTCCCTGTCGATCTTGTCTTGACCGCAAATCACCCGCGCCCATGACCGGCGCCCCGCTTCGAACCACCCTCAAAGGACATTCCATGACTCTCCGCTTCGCCCTCCTCGGTGCCGGCCGCATCGGCAAGGTCCACGCCCGCGCCGTCGGCTCCAACCCACAGGCCAAACTGGTTGCCGTCGCCGATGCGTTTGAGAAGGCAGCGACCGAGCTGGCGACGGCCTATGGCGCCGAAGTGCGCACAATCGACGCTATTGAGAAATCCAAGGACATCGACGCCGTCGTCATCTGCACGCCGACCGACACCCATGCCGACCTGATCGAGCGTTTCGCCAAGGCCGGCAAGGCTATCTTCTGCGAGAAGCCGATCGACCTCAACGTCAAGCGCGTCGAGAAGTGCCTGGCCGTGGTCGAGAAGACCAAGGCGACGCTGATGGTCGGCTTCAACCGCCGCTTCGATCCGCACTTCGCCGCCGTGCGCAAGGCGATCGACGACGGCGCCATCGGCACCGTCGAGATGGTCACCATCACCTCGCGCGATCCCGGCGCGCCGCCGATCGACTACATCAAGCGTTCGGGCGGCATTTTTCGCGACATGACCATCCATGATTTCGACATGGCACGCTTCCTGCTCGGCGAAGAGCCGGTGGCGGTCAGCGCGCATGCCTCGGTGCTGGTCGACAAGAAGATCGGTGCGGCCGGCGATTTCGACAGCGTCAGCGTCATCCTCGAAACCGCTTCCGGCAAGCAGGCCGTCATCTCCAACTCGCGCCGCGCCACCTATGGCTATGATCAGCGCATCGAGGTGCATGGCTCGAAAGGCATGGTCGCGGCCGAGAACCAGCGCCCAGTGTCGATCGAGCTGGCCAACGAGAAGGGCTATACGCGTCCACCGTTGCACGACTTCTTCATGACCCGCTACCTCGACGCCTATGCCAATGAGATCGCTGCCTTCATCGCAGCGGCAACGTCAGGCAAGAAGGCGGCACCAAGCGGCGCGGACGGGCTAGTGGCCCTGAAGCTGGCGGATGCGGCGCTGAAGTCAGCGACGACAGGCAAGACCGTCCGCCTCGACAAGTAAGAATTCGGGTCCAAGGCACAGGAGCAGAGCGATGAGCGCAACAGCCGATCGCAATTCAAAAACGCGCGCCATCGTCACCGGCGGCGCGCAAGGCATCGGCTTTGCCGTCGCCGAGGCACTGGCCGACGAAGGCTGCCGGGCACTGGCGCTTATCGGCCGCTCGCAGGAGAAGGGCGACAAGGCCGTCGCCCATTTCAAGAAGTCAGGCGTCGATGCGATCTTCATCAGCGCCGATGTGTCAAAAGTGGCGGACTGCAAGCGCGCGGTCGCCACCGCGATCTCGCATTTCGGCACCATCAACGCCCTGGTCAATGCCGCCGCGACATCGGCGCGCGGTTCGCTGGTCGAAACCAGCGAAGAGCTGTTCGACATGATTTTCGACACCAATGTGCGGGGGCCGTTCTTCCTGATGCAGGGCGTGGTGGCGCATCTGCTGGAGAAGAAGGCGCCCGGCTCCATCGTCAACGTGCTGTCGATGTCGGCGCATACCGGCCAGTCGTTCCTGACGCCCTATTCGACCAGCAAGGGAGCGCTGATGACGCTGACCAAGAACGTCGCCAACGCCTATCGCTATAACCGCATCCGCTGCAACGCGGTGCTGCCCGGCTGGATGGACACCGAGGGTGAGGATATCGTCCAGAGGAAATGGCACGATGCACCCGACGACTGGCTGGCAAAGGCCGAGGCTGCGCAGCCGATGGGGCAATTGGTGAAGCCGGACCAGCTTGCCCGGCTGATCAGCTATATGGTCAGCCCGCAGTCGGGCGTCATGACCGGATCGCTGGTCGACTACGACCAGAGCATTGCGGGGTCGTCGCCCGAGTAGGCCTCACGTCCAGAAGCAAATCAGCCCCCTGTTGCCGCCGCATCGCCATTCCATATGGTCAGAATGGTCACGGAGGTCGAGATGCCGTCTGCGCCCAAAGAGAGTACCAACTGGACGGTCGCGGGGGCAAAAGCCCGGCTCTCGGAGGTGATCGAGCGCGCGCAGTCTTCGCCGCAGACGATCACCAGAAACGGCAAACCAAGCGTGGTTGTCGTCTCGGCCGAGGAATGGCAGCGCAAGACCGCGCGCAAGGGTACGCTGGCGGAGTTCCTGCTGAAGTCGCCGCTGCGCGGCGCCGATCTCACCCTTGGGCGTCAGCGTGACGAACCGTGTGATCTGCCGTTGTGAGGTTGTTGCTCGGTTGCCATCAGGGCACGTGACAAACGCCTCCGCTTCGACTATATGAGCCGCATGATCAACCTGACCGCCACGTATTGGTACTTTAGGAGCTCGCTGGCGGCGGGAGGATTGCGCTCGATCTGAAGATTGCAGCAACAAGATCCAAACAGCCGCCATACCTGGCGGCTTTTTTGTTTTCAGCCGGCAGGTTTCCCAAACAGGAGCAGAAAGCCGTGTTGACCACCACAGACGACCTCCGGGTCAAGGAAATCCGAGAACTGAGCACACCGGACGAGGTGATGCGGGAAATCCCGCGCACCTTGACGGCGACGCGCACCGTCAGTGCATCACGCAACGCAACCCATGCCATCTTGAACGGCATCGACGACCGGCTGCTCGTCATCGTCGGCCCCTGTTCGATCCACGATCCGGTCGCCGCCGTGGACTATGCCAGCCGTCTGGCGGCGCTGCGCGAGAGCCTGTCGGACCGACTCGAGATCGTGATGCGGGTCTATTTCGAGAAGCCGCGCACGACGGTCGGCTGGAAAGGCCTGATCAACGATCCCGACCTCGACGGCAGCTTCAACATCGACAAGGGACTGAGGATGGCGCGCAATGTGCTGTCCGCCGTCAACAATCTCGGCCTGCCGGCAGCGACCGAATTCCTCGACATGACGACGCCGCAATACATTGCCGACCTCGTCGCCTGGGGTGCGATCGGCGCGCGCACGACCGAGAGCCAGATCCACCGCGAGCTTGCTTCCGGCCTGTCCTGCCCGGTCGGCTTCAAGAACGGCACCGACGGCAATCTGCGGATCGCCGCCGAGGCCGTGAAATCCGCCGCCCAGCCGCATCATTTCATGGCGGTGACCAAGGGCGGACGCAGCGGCATCGCGACGACCACCGGCAATGAGGACTGCCACGTTATCCTGCGCGGCGGCGTTCAGCCGAATTATGACGCGGCGAGCGTCGAGGCCGCCAGCGCCGAACTCGCCCGCATCGGCGTCGCGCCCAGGCTGATGATCGATGTCAGCCACGCCAACAGCTCGAAGAAGCCCGAGAACCAGCCCAAGGTGGCGGCTGATGTCGCTGGCCAGGTCGCGGCGGGCGACGAGCGAATCATCGGCGTGATGATCGAGAGCAACCTCGTCGCCGGCCGGCAGGACGTCGTAGCAGGCAAGCCGCTCGTCTATGGCCAGAGCATAACCGATGGCTGCATCGACTGGGTGACCACCGAGACGGTGCTGCACGGCCTAGCCGGCGCCGTCGAGTGGCGCCGCTCAGCGCGCCGCGCCATGATCGACAGCCGCCAGGGAGCCGCCTGATACGGATACGGATGGCGGCATGGGAAGGGCGGCGGTTCCGGTTTCAGCCGGCACTACGCCGCCCTCAGCCCCTCCCATGCGGTCAGCACGGAAATCGCAACCAGAAGCAGCCCCGCCGCCCTGCCGGCAAAGGCGGTCGCCTGGGGATTTGCGACCAGCAGATTGCGGCTGCGACCGGCAGTGATTGCTAGCCCGCCATAGACGGCAAACTGCATGACGATCGTCATCAATCCCATGATGGAAGCCTGCATCCAGATCGGACCGTAGTCCGGTTTCAGAAATTGCGGGTAGACCGCGAAGACGAAGAGATAGGCTTTTGGATTGATCAGGCAGATCACCACCCCCTGGCGAAACGCCTTCCATGCGGAGCGACTGCCGGCAGGTCCATCATGGCCGACCTTGATCGAACTACGCATCAGCGTCAGCCCGATAAAGGCCATGTAGGCGGCGCCGGCGATCAGCAGCGGATTGTAGAGGATCAGCACGAAATGCATCAGCAGACCGACGCCGAGCGCGCCGTTCAGTGTGTGCACCATGCCGCCCAGCATGATGCCGCCGGTCGCGGCAAGTCCCCTGTTGCCGCCACCGGTCAGCGCATTGGCAAGCACGAAAAGCATATCCATGCCGGGCACGATGATGATGCCGAAGAGGAGGAGACAGAAAAGCCAGAGATTTTCCGCGTAGCCCATGTCAGTTGCCTGTCGCTTCGCCCGGCCAGACCGCAGCGGAATGTGTTGATTCTCAACTCGATAAGCGCTCCTATAGGTCAGCCCAACTGACGATGGTGTGTCAGTTGCGATCGGAACCCCGAGTGAAAAATGCGCAAGGCGTCACGCCTGTTCGAGATCATCCAGATCGTACGGCTGGCGCGGCAGCCGGTGACGGCGGCGACGATTGCCGAGCGACTGGAAGTGACGGTGCGCTCGATCTATCGCGACATCGCAGCACTGCAGGCGATGCGCGTGCCGATCGAAGGCGGGCGCGGCATCGGCTACATCCTGCGCCCCGGCTTCGACCTGCCGCCGCTGATGTTTTCGATCGAGGAGATGGAGGCGATCGTCCTGTCGCTGGCACTGCTGGAGCGCACGGGGGACAGCGAACTCAAGCAGGCGGCCAAGCGCGTCAGTGCAAAGATCGCCGGCGCGGTGCCGCCGCCCTTGCGACAGGCATTCGACGCCAATGCGCTGCATGCGTGGGGGTTCGCCGCGCCTTCGACCGGTGCGATCGACCTGGCGCTGGTGCGCCGCGCCATCCGTGACGAGGAGAAGCTCGACCTCTCTTATCGCGACGAAATGGGCCGCGCCTCCGAGCGGCTCGTCCGGCCGATCGCCCTGATCTATTACGCCGAAACCGCCAACATCGTCGCCTGGTGCGAGCTGCGCCAGGCCATCCGCAATTTCCGCAGCGACCGGATCGAGGATTGCCAGGCGACGGGGTTGCGCTTCAAGGGCGAAGGCGATCGGTTGCGGCAGGTCTGGGTCAACGGCTGGGAGACAAACACCTCGACCGCCGCCGTCTGAAGCACCTTCGCGAAGCGAAAACCGGGTGCGAGACTACTTCACATCGACCCAGCGCCTTTCCTCGAAGGAGCGCGCCATCGCGTGCACGGTGCGCTCGATCTCCAGCCCTTCGGCGAATTCGATGAGCCGCGCCGGTTTGCCGGCAAGCCGCGTCAGCAGTTCGTGGCATTCGATGATCTTGAGATCGTTGAAGCCGAGCCCATGGCCGGGCGCCGGCAGGAAGGCGTCGTAGGGCTTGTGGTGCGGCGCCACCAATATGGTGCGGTAACCTTGTTCGGTCGGGCGATCGGCTGTGAGATAGAGTTGGAATTCGTTCATCCGCTCCTGGTCGAACAGGATCGCCCCCTTCGAGCCAAAAATCTGGATGGCAATGCGGCCCTTGCGGCCCCAGGCCGAGCGGTTGACCAGCAGCGTGCCGGCAATGCCATTTTCCAGGTGCATCAAGACGCTCGCGATGTCGTAGGTTTCGACCGCGCGGCGCCCGCCGCTAGCCACCTTGCGGTCGGCATAGGGCTTGGCCATGTCGCAGATGACGCTGGCGACGCGACCGAACAGGGCGGAAACCAGCGACAGCGGATGCACGGCGAAATCGTCGAGCGCGCCATAGCCGGAAGCGGCTTCGTGCTTCCAGAAGAACAGCGCCTCCGGGTCGGCCATGAAGTCCTCATCCATCTCGATGCGCAGATGGTTGACCTCGCCGATGATCTTCTCGTCGAGCAGCGCACCGATGTGGCGGATGGCCGGGCTCTGGATGTAATTGTAGCCCAGCGCCGCGATCTTACCGGACTTTTTGGCCGCCGCTGCCATCGCCTCGGCTTCGGCAAAGCTCGGCGCCATCGGCTTTTCGCACCACAGATGCTTGCCGGCCTGAAGAACCGCGATGGCCATTTCCGGATGGAACTGGTTGGGCGTGGTCAGCGAGACGATATCGACGTCCGGATCGTTGACGACGGCGCGCCAGTCGCCGGACGCCTTGGCGAAGCCGAACTCGCCTGCCTTGCGTCGGGCAAGCTCCTCATTGACCTCGCCGAGATGGACAAGCCGTGGCTTGGCGACGTCCGGAAAGACAGCGCCGACGGCACTCCACGCGATGGCGTGACACTTGCCCATGAAACCCGTGCCGATGAGACCGACGCCGACCATTTTCCGTTTCTCCACTGCCTGAAGCGTTGCGTGGATGAATTAGTCCATTTTCTCTGGGAATGGAATGTCTGCCTCATTTTTTATGGCGTTCTTGCGCAGGCTGGCTATGATAAGGCACAGAGGGACGCTTCACGCATGAGCTTGGACAGAGCGACGATGGACGAACGGGTACCTCGCGACTTCGAGACGCTGCGCGCAACGATCCTCGATCGGCGCGAAAGCCTGCCGAAGCGCATTGCCCAGATCGCCGCCTATGCGCTCGACAATCCAGACGATATCGCCTTCGGCACCGCCGCCAGCATCGCCGCTTCGGCCGGCGTGCAGCCATCGACCCTGATCCGCTTTGCCCAGCAGCTTGGCTTCGACGGGTTCACCAGCCTGCAGCAGGTGTTTCGCGAGCGGCTGCGCGAGCGCAACTCATCCTATGACGAAAGGCTGCAGGCGCTGCGCGCCAAGGCCGAAGGCGGCGCCGGCCACCGGGCGATCTTCGACGGCTTCGTCGCCGCCGCCAGCACCTCGCTCAACGATATCTCGCGCACGCTGGACGAAGCACATCTGGAAGACGCGATCTCCCTGCTGGCAAAGGCCGAGACCATCTATGTGCTGGCCAAGCGCCGCTCCTATCCTGTGGCATCCTACATCGCCTATGCGCTGGGCAAGCTGAAAATCCGCAACCAGCTGATCGAATCGGCGGCCGGCCTGAATGCCGAGATGATCGGTTTCGCCACGCCGGCGGATGCCGTCATCGCCATCTCCTTCTCGCCCTACGCCCCGGCCACCATCGACGAGGCGCGCAGCATTTCGGAACAGGGCGTGCCGATCGTCGCCATCACCGACAGCTCGTTTTCGCCGCTCGCCCAGTTCGCCAAGGTCTGGTTCGAGGTCGCCGAGGCGGATTTCGCCGGCTTCCGTTCGCTGTCGGCAACGATGGCACTGGCCATGGCATTGACCGTCGGCGTCGGCGAGAAGCGACGCGACACGAGCCGCAAGCGCAAGGTCTAGATGATCTCTACGGCCACCTCGCCTGCCGCTGAAAGCCGCGCTGCGTCGCGCGCGGGCGGCGAGCCGAACTGGCGGGCATACTCCCGGCTGAACTGGGAAGCGCTCTCATAGCCGACGGCGAAAGCGACGCTTGCAACATTGCCTGGCTGGGCAAGCAGCAAATGGCGGGCCTCCAGCAGCCGGATCTGTTTCTGATACTGGATCGGACTCATGGCCGTCGCCGCCTTGAAGTGGCGGTAGAATGCAGCGTCGCTCATATGGGCGATTTCGGCCAGATCGCTGACCCGGATCGGCTGATGGCAATGTGTGCGGATCCAGGCGATCGCCTGGCCAATCCGGGACAGATGGCCGTCGGCACGCGCAAGCTGGCGAAGCTTTCCGCCCTGCGGGCCTTGCAGCAGCCGAAACAGCATCTCGCGTTCGAGCATGGCCGCAAGCACAGGGATCTCCGCTGGCCGGTCGAGCAGCCGCATTATTCGACGCAATGCGTCGAGCAGGTCCTCATTGACGGGTGAGGTGGAGAAACTGTCGCCGCCGAGCGCGGGCTCGTGCTCGACAAGGAGGGCGGCGACGGCCTGCAGGTCGAGAGTGAAGCCGATCGCCAGGTAAGGATGTTTGGAGCTCGCCGCGACCAACTGGCTGATGGTGGGTGTGTCGACAGTGTAGATGAAATAGCTGGCGGGATCGTATCGAAGGGTCCGGTCTCCGATCAGAACCGTTTTCGCGCCCTGCAGCACAAACAGCACCCCCGACCCCCATACCCCCGCCATTGGTGCCGTGGCGACTTCGCTGCGGCCGATTGAAACGCGGGGGATCGCCGTGGTCGTTCGTCGTCCGCGCGCATGACGGCCGGCAATATCGATCAACTCTTGCAGTGCCTCGCTCATAACCTAAGCATCGCGCATCCAGGTGCGCCGCGCAATCCATATGAGAGGATTAGGCAAGAGCTGGAGAGTTTTCGGCGCGCGGCGTTTCCCACGGGGCGCCATCTCTGGGTCTTCGACATGGAGAGATGGAGAACCCAAATGACGAGATCGAAAACCGCTGTGGTGACGGGCGCCAACAAGGGCATCGGCCACGAAATCGCCCGGCGTCTGGCGACGATGGGCTTCAAGGTGTGGCTTGGCGCCAGGAATGCCGAGCGTGGCATGGCGGCGGCGCAGGAATTGCGCGCGGAAGGTCTGGATGTTGAGTGGCTTAGGCTGGATGTCACACAGGACGAAAGCGTGGCGGCTGCAGCCAGGACTGTCGGGGCGGAGAGCCCTTGCCTCGACGTGCTGGTGAACAATGCCGGCATCGCCATCAACTACGAGCTGCCGCCGAGCCAACAGCATCTTGCCGATGTCAGGGCCACCTATGACGTCAATGTCTTCGGACCGATCCGCGTGACCCAGGCCTTCCTGCCGCTGCTGCTTGCCGCGCCGGCCGCCCGCATCGTGATGGTGAGCAGTTCCACGGGATCCATTGGGCGCGCGCTCGATTCCGGCACGCCGAACCAGTCAGTCAATTTGATGGGTTACGGCAGCTCCAAGACCGCCCTGAATGCCATCACCGTCGCGTTCGCCCGCGAGCTTGCGCCGCAGGGCATCAAGATCAATGCAGCGGCGCCCGGATATACCGCCACCGACCTGAATGGATTTAAGGGCCACCGCACCGTGCAGCAAGCGGCCGAGATCGTCATCCATCTGGCGACCCTGGATGCCGATGGTCCGAACGCCGGGTACTTCAACGACGATGGCCCGCTTCCGTGGTGAACGGAGCCAGACCCGCCAAAGCCTCTTCCTGCACGCGACACCTGGTGGTACTTTTCACAGAAGGAATGCTCATTCCATATTGACTATGGATTGGAATTATTATTTCATATTCCCGGCGCCACGCTGCCGCTCGCGCGTGTACCCCAAGACAACAAGGCCGACGGGAGGTTCCAATGAGCGAAGCCGTGGACGCGAAACAGGCGCCGCTCGACGTCATCACCATCGGTCGCGCTTCCGTCGACCTTTACGGCCAGCAGATCGGCTCGCGGCTGGAGGATATCACCTCTTTCGCCAAGTCGGTCGGCGGCTGCCCGGCCAACATTTCGGTCGGCACGGCCAGGCTCGGCCTGCGCTCGGCGCTGCTGACCCGCGTCGGCGATGAGCAGATGGGGCGCTTCATCCGCGAGCAGCTGAGGCGTGAAGGCGTCAATGTCGACGGGCTGAAGACCGACAAGGAGCGGCTGACCGCTTTGGTGCTGCTGTCGGTCGAGGACGAAGGCGTATCGCCGATGATCTTCTACCGCTCGGACTGCGCCGACATGGCGCTGGCGCCGGAAGACATCGACGAGGCCTTCATCGCCTCGGCCCGCTCGATCGTCGTCACCGGCACGCATTTTTCCCGCCCCAACAGTGACGCCGCGCAGCGCAAGGCGATCCGCATCATGAAAGCCAAGGGCGGCAAGGTGGTGTTCGACATCGACTACCGGCCCAATCTATGGGGCCTCGCCGGCCACGCCGAAGGTTTCGAGCGCTACGTGAAATCGGACCGGGTCTCGGCCCAGCTGAAGACGGTGCTGCCCGATTGCGACCTCATCGTCGGCACCGAGGAAGAGATCATGATCGCGTCGGGCGCCGATGATTGCCTCAGTGCCTTGAAGACGATCCGCTCGCTGTCGTCCGCCACCATCGTTCTGAAGCGCGGCGCCATGGGCTGCATCGTCTATGACGGACCGATCAGCGACGACCTGGAAGACGGTGTCGTCGGCAAGGGCTTTCCGATCGAGATCTACAATGTGCTGGGCGCCGGCGACGCGTTCATGTCCGGCTTCCTGCGCGGCTGGCTGGGTGGCGAAGACCATGCGACGGCAGCGACCTGGGCCAATGCCTGCGGCGCCTTCGCCGTGTCGCGGCTGCTCTGCGCACCGGAATATCCGACCTTCGACGAGCTCCAGTTCTTCCTCAAGAACGGCAGCAAGCATCTGGCGCTGCGCAAGGATGAGGCGATCAACCACATCCATTGGGCAACGACGCGCCGGCGCGACATCCCCTCGCTGATGGCGCTCGCCTGCGACCACCGCGTGCAGCTCGAGGATGTGGCGGCGAAGGCCGGTGCCGATCCGGCCCGCATCCACGATTTCAAGGTGCTGGCGGTCAAGGCCGCGGCGAAGGTCGCCGCCGGACGCGACGGCTACGGCATGCTGATCGACGAGAAGCATGGCCGCGAGGCGATGTTCGAATTCGCTAGGCATTCCTTCGCCTGGCTCGGGCGGCCAGTCGAATTGCCGGGGTCGCGACCGCTGCGCTTTGAATTCTCGCAGGACATCGGCTCGCAGCTGGTGGAGTGGCCGGTCGATCACTGCATCAAGTGCCTGTGCTTCTACCATCCCGACGATCCGGCGGCGCTGAAGGAAGAGCAGCAGCAGAAGCTGCGCGCGCTGTTCGAAGGCGCGCGGAAAGTAGGCAGAGAACTTCTCATCGAGATCATTGCTGGCAAGCATGGCAAGCTCGACGACACGACGATCCCGCGCGCGCTGGAAGAGCTCTATGCGCTCGGTATCAAGCCGGACTGGTGGAAGCTCGAGCCACAGGCTTCGGCAGCGGCGTGGGCCAAGATCGAAGCGGTGATCCTGAAGCACGATCCATGGTGCCGCGGCGTCGTCTTGCTGGGCCTGGAGGCGCCGCAGGACGAGCTGGAAGCGGCGTTCGCCGCTACCGCCAAGGCGCCTATCGTCAAGGGCTTTGCCGTCGGCCGCACCATCTTCGTCCATGCGGCAGAACAATGGCTGGCCGGCAAGATGTCGGATGACGAGGCGATCGCCGACATGGCGCAGCGCTTCGAACAGCTGACCGAAGCGTGGCTTGCCGCGCGCGGCCGCAAGGCGGCATAAGAAGGCCCGGCACAAGGACTGCGGAGGAAACCACCATGAGCAAGACAATCCGCCTGACGATGGCGCAGGCGCTGACCCGCTTCCTGTCGCGCCAGATGACCGAGATCGACGGCAGCAAAGTCCCGATCTTCGGTGGCGTCTGGGCGATCTTCGGTCACGGCAATGTCGCCGGCATCGGCGAGGCGCTCTACCAGGTGCGCGACGAATTGCCGACCTTCCGCGCCCACAACGAACAGGCGATGGCGCATGCGGCGATCGCCTATGCCAAGGCCAATTTCCGCCGCCGCTTCATGGCCGCAACCTCTTCGATCGGTCCCGGCGCGCTCAACATGGTGACGGCGGCGGCGCTCGCCCATGTAAACAGGTTGCCCGTCCTGTTTCTGCCGGGCGACGTCTTCGCCAACCGTATCCCCGATCCGGTGTTGCAGCAGGCCGAGGACTTTTCCGACGGCACGGCGACGGTCAATGACTGCTTCCGTCCGGTGTCGCGCTATTTCGACCGCATCACGCGGCCGGAGCAGATCATCCCGGCGCTCAGCCGCGCCATGGCCGTGCTGACCGATCCGGCCGAATGCGGGCCGGTGACGCTGTCGCTGTGCCAGGATGTCCAGGCCGAGGCCTATGACTATCCCGAGAGTTTTTTCGCGGAGCGCGTCTGGCATCAGCGCCGGCCGCGCCCGGACCGCCATGAGCTTGCGGCTGCTGTCGCCGCGCTCAAGGGAGCAAGAAAGCCGCTGGTGATCGCCGGCGGCGGTGTCCTCTATTCGCAGGCCTCGGACGAACTGGCGAAATTCGCCGAGGGCGCCGGCATTCCGGTCTGCGAGACGCAAGGCGGCAAATCCTCGCTGCCGGACGATCATCCGCTCAACATGGCGGCGGTCGGCGTCACCGGCACTTCTGCCGCCAACCGGCTGGCGGAAGAAGCCGATGTCGTGCTGGCCATCGGCACGCGCCTGCAGGATTTCACGACCGGCTCGTGGGCGCTGTTCAAGAATTCCGGCAAGACCATCATCGGGCTCAACGTGCAGCCCTTCGACGCCGGCAAGCACCGCGCGCTGCCGCTGGTCGCTGATGCGGCCGAGGGTTTGGCTGAACTCGGTGCTGCGCTGAAGGGCTGGAAGGCGCCTTCCACCTGGACCGACAATGCGGCCACCGGCAAGAAGGCCTGGCAGGCAGAAGCAGCGAAAGTGACGGCGTCGACCAATGCCGCCTACCCCTCCGACGCGCAAGTGATCGGCGCCGTGCAGCGCGCGATGGGCTCTGGCGTGACGCTGCTGCATGCCGCCGGCGGCTTGCCGGGGGAATTGCACAAGCTCTGGCAGGCCGGCGCGCCCGGCTCCTACCACGCGGAATACGGCTTCTCGACCATGGGCTACGAGATTGCCGGCGGGCTCGGCGCCAAGATGGCCAAGCCAAACGAGGAGGTCGTCGTCATGATCGGCGACGGCTCCTACCTGATGCTGAATTCGGAGATCGCCACCTCGGTGATGCTCGGCCTCAAGCTCACCATCGTGCTGCTTGATAACAGGGGCTACGGTTGCATCAACCGGCTGCAGATGGCGACCGGCGGCGCCAACTTCAACAATCTCCTGAAGGACTCGCGCCACGAGATCCTGCCCGACATCGACTTTGCCGCGCATGCGGCCAGCATGGGGGCGATTGCCGAAAAGGTGCCGTCGATCGCCGGGCTGGAAAACGCACTGGAGAAGGCCAAGAAGAATGCGCGCACCACGGTGCTGGTCATCGACACCGACCCGCTGGTTTCCACCGATGCCGGCGGTCACTGGTGGGATGTGGCGGTGCCGGAAGTGTCGGCACGGCCGCAGGTTAACGCGGCGCGCAAGGCGTATGACGAAAAGCGGCAGATGCAGACCATTGGCGAGTGATATAGGCGCTGAAGCTCCTCCTTCTCCCCGCCTCTATAGGGGAGAAGATGCCGGCAGGCAGATGGGGGGCGGCGCCAACGGGCAAGAAATGAACTGTTTTAGGACCGGAGCGACGACTTGAAAGCCAAACTGGGCATGTCCCCCATTGCGTGGTGGAACGACGATCTTGCGGAACTCAGCGATGACGTGTCGCTGGAAGAATGTTTGCGCCAGTCGCGCTCGGCCGGTTTCACCGGCATGGAGATGGGCCGGCGCTTTCCCAATGATCCCGATGTCATGCTGCCGATCCTGAAGGCAGCCGACGTGACGCTGTGCGGTGGCTGGTTCTCCGGCACGCTGGTCGATGGGGAGATGGCCGACAACAAGGATCGCATCCAGCCGATGATCGACCTGTTCAAGGCCGTGAACGCGCCTTGCATCGTCTATGGCGAGGTCGGCCGCTCGATCCAGGGCGACCGCTCGAAGCCGCTGGCCACCAAGCCGAAGCTTTCGGACGACGAGATGAAGGCCTATGCGAAGCGCCTCACCGCGTTTGGCGAATGGTGCGCCGAACAGGGCATGCCGCTTTCCTATCACCACCACATGGCGGCCGTGGTCGAGACCGAGCCGGAACTCGATGCCTTCATGCGCTATTCCGGCGCCGGCATTCCGCTGCTGCTCGATGCCGGACATCTGGCCTTTGCCGGCGGCGACGTGCTGCGCGCCATCGACAACCATCACACTCGCATCAGCCATGTGCATGTGAAGGATGTGCGCATGGGCGTGATCGACAGGCTCGACCGCACGAAACAGTCCTTCCTCGACGCCGTGGCGCTGGGCGCCTTCACCGTGCCGGGCGACGGCTCGCTGGATTTCGGCGCCATCGTGCAGCGGTTCGCGGACCATGGCTATGAGGGCTGGTTCGTGGTCGAGGCCGAGCAGGACCCGAAGAAGAACCCGCCGCTCAGGATGGCAGAGGTCGGCTACAAGGAATTGATGCGCGTCATGACCGCCGCCGGCTACACGGTCGAGACGCAGGGCTTTCCCAATGCCTAGGGCTTCCTCAATGCCTGATGCGATGGGTTCCCGGCGAAGCCGATTGCTGTAGATTGGCCCGATGAAAGATTACGAGCACCCCTTCTTCCGGCCTTTGTGGCGGCGTGTCGCCGTCGTCGCGGTCTGCGTCATCTGGTCGATCATCGAGTTCGCCACCGGCACGCCGTTCTGGGGCGTGATCGCGCTCGGCTTCGCCGGCTACGCCGTCTGGCAGTTCTTCTATCTCTACAAGCCGGCCGACGAGAGCAAGGCAGCGGCCGAGCCCGAACCGAAGGAGTGACTGGGATGTCGAAGCTGCTCGTCAAAGCCAACAAGGGCCATGGCCGCGTCGCCCATGTGACGCCGCAAATCGCGGGTTGGACCTATGTCGGTTTCGACCTGCATCGGCTGAAGCCTGGCGAGAGCGCCTCCGGAAAAACGGAGGATCGCGAAGTCTGCCTGGTGTTCGTCACCGGCAAGGGCAAGGCGTCAGCCGGCGGCAAGGATCTCGGCCTGCTCGGCGAGCGCATGTCGCCCTTCGAGGGCAAGCCGTGGTCGGTCTATGTTCCGCAAGGCTCGGACTGGTCGGTGACCGCAAATACCGAGCTGGAACTGGCGGTCTGCTCGGCGCCGGGCCTTGGCGGCGGCTTGCCGGTTCGCGTCATCGCACCGGACGATCTTGGCCAGGAGGTGCGCGGCAAAGGCACCAACACGCGCTACGTCACCAACATCCTGCCGGAGGGCAAGCCGGCCGATTCGCTGCTGGTGGTCGAAGTCATCACGCCCGGCGGGCATACGTCGAGCTACCCGCCGCACAAGCACGACCAGGACAATCTGCCCGCTGAATCCTACCTCGAGGAAACCTACTATCACCGCCTCAACCCGCCGCAGGGCTTTGCCTTCCAGCGCGTCTACACCGACGCCGACAAGAATGGCCATCGTGCGCTGGATGAGGCGATGGCGATCGAGGACGGCGATGTCGTGCTGGTGCCCAGGGGCTATCACCCCTGTGCCGCCTGCCACGGCTATGACCTCTATTACCTCAACGTGATGGCCGGGCCGAAACGGACGTGGAAATTCCACAACGCGCCCGAGCACGAATGGTTGATGAAGGCCTGACCGATCATACCTTCCCAGGTGAAGCTATTGGTCCAGCTAGAAAAAATCGTCGGCTAAGGACCCACAAGGTCGATTTGCCTTCGAAAACCCTTCAAAGCTTCGTCAATCCGTCATGGAAATCACCTATGGCAGCGGGACTGACGAGGACTACCGATGCGCTACGCCATCTATTTCACCCCCCGGCAGGACGAACCGTTGGCGCGGATCGCCGCCAACTGGCTCGGCCGCGACCCGTTTGGCGCCGCGACAAGGCCGGTCGAGGCGGTGGCCGACCTGTCGGCGGCGGAAGTCGCCTTCCACACCGCTTCGGCGCGCCGTTATGGCTTTCACGCGACGCTGAAAGCCCCTTTCCGCCTGGCTGCCAACGAGACCGAAGCCTCGCTGCGCGCCGCACTCGACCATTTTGCCGAGGCGACGCCGGTGGTGACCATCCCCCGCCTGGTCGTCAGCCAGATCGACAGCTTCTTCGCACTGGTGCCGGAAGGACCACTGCCGGCGCTCAACCGCTTCGCCGATGACGTGGTGCTCGGCTTCGACCGGTTTCGCGCGCCGTTGACCGAGGCGGAAATCGAGCGGCGCAGCCCGGATTCGCTGAAGCCGGCCGAGTTCCGCAACCTCTGCCAATGGGGCTACCCCTATGTCTTCGAAACCTTTCGCTTCCACATGACGCTGTCGGGCCGGGCAGCGTCACAGGAAAGCCCTCGTTTGCGCGCAGCAATCGACAGTCTGTTCGCCGACATTCTGCGACAGAAGGTGCTGGTGGATGCGCTGACATTGTTTGTCGAAACCGAACCGGGCGCACCTTTCATGGTGCTCTCGCATCACGCGCTCGGGCGCCGCCCGGCCAGAAAAACTGCCTGACACCTCTGCCGGAATGACTCCACCCGGAACAACCAAGGACTGCCTGAAATGACCGCCGAAACTGTTCTCCACAACGCCCGCATCGTGCTTGCCGACGAGATCGTCGAGGGTTCGCTGGTGCTGCGTGACGGCTTTATCGCCGGCATCGAAGCCGGCTCCAGCCGCAACGGCGAGGACATGGGCGGCGATTACATCATTCCCGGGTTGGTCGAACTCCATACGGACCACCTCGAAGGCCACTACGCGCCGCGGCCCAAGGTGCGCTGGAACCCGATCGCCGCCGTGCTCGCCCATGACGCGCAGGTGGCGACCGCCGGCATCACCACCGTGCTCGACGCCTTGCGTGTCGGCATGGACGAAGACGCCGACCTGACGTCGACAGACATCCGCAAGCTGGCCGATGCCATCGAGGACAGCGTCCAGCAGGACCGTCTGCGCGCAGACCATTTCATCCATCTGCGCTGCGAGGTTTCGGCACCGGACTGCCTCAGGGCTTTCGCCAATTTCGATGGCGACGAACGGGTCAAGCTGGCATCGCTGATGGACCACGCGCCAGGCCAGCGCCAATTCGTCAACCTGGAAACCTATGCCTATTACTACCAGCGCAAACTGAAGCTGACCGACCGTGACTTCAAGCTGTTCTGCGAAAAGCGGATGGGGGAATCGGCCGTGAATTCGGGGCCGAACCGTGTCCACATCGCCGCCGCCTGCCATGAGCGCGGCATCGTGCTGGCCAGCCATGACGACGCCACCATTGGCCATGTCGGCGAGGCGATCGAGCAGGGCGTGCGCGTCGCCGAGTTCCCGACCACGGAAGAAGCCGCCAGGGCCTCGAAAGAAGCTGGGCTCGGCGTGCTGATGGGCGCGCCCAACGTCATGCGCGGCGCCTCGCATTCGGGCAACGTCTCGGCCCGCACGCTGGCCAGCGACGGGCTGCTCGACATCCTGTCGTCCGACTACATTCCCTTCAGCCTGATACAGTCGGCGTTCTTCCTCGGCGATGTCGTCGAAGGCATTTCCCTGCCGCAGGCTGTCGCCATGGTCTCGAAGAACCCGGCCGATGCAGTTGGCCTGACCGACCGCGGCGTCATCGAGCAGGGCCGCCGCGCCGATCTGGTGCGCGTGCGCGTCGACGACCATGTTCCGGTCGTACGCACCGTCTGGCGGCAGGGACGCCGGGTCGCATGATGGTGTCGGCGCTGATCGAGCGAGAATTGTCCGCCGAGACGTTTCCGATCCGCGATGGCGTTTTCGTCGCCGTGGTTGGACCGAGTGGCGCCGGCAAGGACACGGTGATCGGCTACGCCCGCAACCATTTTGCCGACGAGACAAGGCTGGAGTTTGTCCGCCGCGTCATCACGCGGCCGAGCGATGCCGCCAGCGAGGATCACGACACGCTGGCCGACGCCGCCTTCATCGAAGCCGAAGCCGATGGCGCCTTCGCCATCTCCTGGGAAGCGCACGGCTTGCGTTATGGCATCCCGGCCGATGTCGACTGGTCTGTCGCCAATGGCCGTGTTGCTGTCGCCAATGTGTCGCGCGCGATCATCCCCTCCTTGCGCGAACGCTATGCCAACCTGGCCATCGTCGAGATCACAGCCTCACCGGACGTGCTGGCGGAGCGGCTGGCAATGCGCGGCCGCGAGTCACGTGGCGAAGTGCTGGCGCGACTGGCGCGCAGCGCCAATGTGAGCCTGTCCGGCCCTGGTGTCACTTCGATCGACAACAGTGGCCCGCGCGAAGCCGCGGGCGAGCGTTTTGCCGAGGTGCTGCGCAAGGCGATGGCATTTTCCGACATGTCGGGTCTGATCTAGGCTTCCAGCGCTTGTCGAGCGCCTTCCAGGGCCGATGCTGGTGGCTGGCGGTCGATCTCGAGCCGCAGCGCGTGCGGCTCGACTCCGTCCGTTGGTGCTTCGCTTGCTTTTTCGCTGCCAGCGGAGCGCTGTGTGGTGCGGACGGCAATGGTGATCCTGGACCACGGTTCAAAGAGATCATGGTAGAATGAAGCAATACAGGAAGCCTTGATGCATAGTCTGACACCTATCCTTTCGACGATCACGGCGGCATTTCTCGCCTCCTTCGTCGAGGTCGTCGAAGCCTTCACCATCGTGCTCGCTGTGGGGGTCACGCGCGGCTGGCGCCCGGCACTGACCGGCGCCGCACTGGCGCTGGCGGTGCTGGCGGCCCTGGTGCTGGCGTTCGGCCCGCTGCTGGCACTCGTACCCATAGCCACGCTGCAGTTCGTGGTTGGCGTCCTGCTGATCCTGTTCGGCATGCGCTGGCTGCGAAAAGCCATCCTGCGCAGTGTCGGCGTCATCGCCCTTCATGACGAGGGGGCAGCCTTTTCCAAGGAAACCGCAGCCTTGCACCAGCAGGCCAACGACCGCCGAGCCGACTACCTCGCCGGGCTGGCGTCGTTCAAGGCGGTGCTGCTCGAGGGCGTCGAGGTGGTGTTCATCATCATTGCCGTCGGCGCGGCTCACGGGCAGACGCTTTACGCCAGCCTAGGCGCGCTGGCGGCTTTCGTCCTGGTGATGCTTATCGGCCTGGCTGTCCACCGGCCGCTGGCGCGCGTACCGGAGAATGCGCTCAAATTCGTGGTCGGGCTGATGCTGACCAGCTTCGGCATCTTCTGGACCGGCGAAGGCATCGGCGCCGACTGGCCGGGCGCCGATCTCGCTTTGCTTGCCATTTTCGCCACCGTCGCGCTGGCCTCGTTGGCCATGGTGCGCTGGCTGCGCAGCACCTACCCCACCCTCACTGGAGGACTCGCCAGATGAACGTCATCCGTCTGGTTCTGAACGAACTCATTGGCATGTTTGTCGACGACGGCAACCTGGCCTTACTGGCTCTGGTCGTCATTGCTGGAGTGACGGCGGCGGTAAAGCTACTGGCGCTCCCGCCACTGCTTGGCGGCGGCCTGCTGTTGGCGGGCTGCCTCGCCATCCTGTTGCAAAGCGTTCGCCGCGCGGCACGCGCGACCAATCGGTAACGGCGGCGGGCATGCGGTTCGATGCCGGATAGGCTCCGGCGGGGACCGCATGGTGCTGCCGGCCACCGTAGAGGCAACAATGCGCCGCTGAACCGCCCCAGACTGAGACGCATGAGCCTGCTGTCCGTCGCCGCACCCGTCACACCACATCGAATCCTTCCTCGATCACATCGACAGCGCCAAGCTCCGATCCAATCCCCGTTGCGACTTGACGGCATCCATAAAATGGAAAATTATGGTACCGGTACCAGTCATGGTTGGCGGAACTGGGTAGTGCGCTCATGGACAGGCTTTATATATTATAATAGCATACCATTATAAGTCGTGGAGGAGCGCTCTATCCCCGGTTTGCAAGGGACGTCAGCGAGCGAAATTTCGACCCCATTTTACGTCGTCGTGCGGTCTGCGCCCCGCACGAGCGATGCCGACAAAAGGCGCCCAAAAATGCATGGGAGGAAAACATGCGGACTTTCCTGAGAGGGGCCGGTGCCTTGCTGGCCGGCATTGTGCTGGCGCTGTCGGCGCTCAAGCCGTCGATTGCTTCAGCGCAGACGGTCGACGAGATCATCTCGCGCGGCAAGCTGGTCGTCGCCATCGACACCACCACGCCGCCATACGGCTTTCTTGACGCCAACCTGAAGCCGACTGGCTTCGACATCGAAGTTGCCAACAGGATGGGCGAAGCGCTCGGCGTGCCGGTCGAATTCGTCACCGTCACCTCGCCCGGCCGCATTCCGGCGCTGCTGACCAAGCAGGTCGATGCCGTGATCTCGATCTTCTCGATCACGCCGGCGCGCGCCATCCAGATCGACTATTCGATCCCTTATGCCGGACAGTCGGCTGTGGTGATCGCTCCGAAGAGCACCGCTATCAAGGGCGTTGCCGACCTCGTCGGCAAGAAGGTCGGGCTGACACGCGGCACCGGCGAGGACGGATTGTTGACCAAAGCTGCCGAAGCCAATCCGGGCATCGAAATCCTGCGCTTCGATGATTATTCGTCGCTGCTGCAAGCCATGGTGTCGGGCCAGATCGACGCCATGGGCGGCGGCGACTATGGCGAGATCTATCTGAAGAAGGCGCAGAACGGCGATGCCTTCGAGCAGAAATACGTGCTCAAGACCTTCTACTTCGGCATCGGCGTCGCCAAGGGCAACGACAATCTGCGCCAATGGGTCAACACTTGGCTGTTCGCCATGAAGACCGACGGCACGCTGGATGCACTGTCGATGAAGTACCGCAACCAGCCGCTGCCGACGCTGCCGGTGTTCTGATCAACGCATCCATTATCGGGTGGGGCCAGGCCGGCCCCGCTCTCTTGACCTCGTGACGGGATGCCCATGCAAACCGCCTTGCAATTCGGCCCGATCCTCATCCATCTCGACCTGCTGCTGCGCGGTCTGGCGAAGAGCATCCAGCTGGCTGCGCTGTCGATCCTGTTCGGCACCGCCATCGGCATCCTCGGCGCCGTCGGCCGCAGCTTCGGTCCGCGTTTTCTGTCGTGGCCGATCGCCTGGTATGTCGAGCTGATCCGCAACACGCCGCTCTTGATCCAGCTCTATTTCGTCTTCTTCTCGCTGCCGCTGTTCGGCTTCAAACTGTCGAGCAACATGGCGGCCGTCGTTGCGCTCTCGATCCATCTCGGTGCTTACGCTACCGAGATCCTGCGCGCCGGCATTGAATCCATTCCCGAAGGGCAGATCGAGGCGGCCAAGTCGCTCGGTCTCAGCCGCTACCGCATCATCCGCCATGTCATCCTGGTGCCGGCGGCGCGCGCGGTCTACCCGTCGCTGTCGGCGCAGTTCATCCTGCAGATCATGGGCACCTCGATCGTAGGCGCCATTGCGGCCGAGGAGCTGACGGCGGTCGCCAACAACCTCGTCATGCAGACCTTCCGCAGCTTCGAGGTCTACATCATCATCGCGGTCATCTATTTTGTGCTGGTACAGGCCGCCAGCCTGCTCTTCGCCGGCTTCGGCAAGCTCATATTCAGGTGGAAGCAATGAGCCTGCGCGATTTCGGCCCCAACGAATTGATGTTCCTGCTGCTTGCGACGCGCTGGACGATCCTGCTGGCGCTGATCGCCTTTGCCGGCGGCGGCCTGATCGGTCTGGTGGTGGCGGCGATCCGCGTCGCACCGGCGCGGCCGCTGCGCTGGCTGGCCGCCGGCTACATCCAGTTCTTCATGGGCACGCCGATCCTGATCCAGCTGTTCATGGCCTATTACGGTTCTTCGTTCCTCGGCTACCGGCCGGACCCGTGGGTGGCGGCGGCAGTGACCTTCTCGCTCAATGGCGGCGCCTTCTTCGGCGAGATTTTCCGCGGCGCCATCGAGGCTATCCCGAAGGGGCAGTGGGAAGCGGCGACCGCGCTCGGTTTCCGTTTCACGCGAACGCTGCGGCTGGTGATCATCCCGCAGGCGGTGCGCTTGATGCTGCCGCCGACCGTCGGCTTCATGGTGCAGATCGTCAAGACGACGTCGATCGCCTCGCTGATCGGGCTGACCGAGCTCGCCCGCGCCGCCACGCAGGTCAACACGGTGACCTTCCAGCCGGTCATGGTGTTCGGCACGGTGTCGCTGATCTACTTCGCTCTATGCTGGCCGCTGTCGCTCTATGCCGGCTATCTCGAGCGTCGTTTCGCTACCGGAATGACCCGCAAGGTCGAAGCGCCGCTGGTGATGTCGGCTGTCTAGCTCATCCCCTGAACGCCGGCAGGGTCAAGCCCTTGACGCCGACGTCGAGCGCAAACAATCCGCCCGGATTCTTCTGGCCGACAAAGTGGCTGGCCGGACGCCGGAGCACGGCCGAGGTGACATAGAGGATGTCTAGATCCTTGCCGCCGAATTCGCAGCAGGTCGGCAGGTCGGTCGGCAACAGCACGGTCTGCATCAGCCGGCCATCGGGATCGTAGCGGCAGACCTTGCTGGTCACCGGGATGGTCACCCAGTAGCAACCCTCGGCATCGACGGTGGCGCCGTCGGCGAGACCGCCGGTCACCGTCATGTCGATGAAGGTGCGGCGGTTTTCGATGTCGCCCGTGGCGGGGTCGAAATCATAGGCCCAGACCGCGCCGGCATGGCTGTCGGAGAAATACATGACCTTTGAATCCGGGCTCCAGGCCAGTCCGTTGGAGCAGCCGATGCCGTCGATCATCTTGTGTACCGAAAGGTCGGGATCGAGCCGGTAGAGCGCGCCGATGAATTCGATCGGCTGGCCCGGCACCTCGAACATGGTGCCCGACCAGAACCGGCCCTGGCGGTCAGGCTTGCCGTCGTTGAAGCGGGTCTTCGGCATATGCGCTTCCGGGTCGACGATCGCTTCGAACGTGCCGGTCGCCGGATCGAAGAAATGGAAGCCGTTAGTCATCGTCAGGACCAAGCCGCCCTTCTCGCGCAGGCCGAGGCAGCCGAGATATTCCGGCGTCTCGAACACATCGTCCTTGCCGGTCGACGGATCGTAGCGGTGGATCAGCTTCTTCCAGATGTCTATCCACCAGAGCACACCGGCCTTGGGGTCCCAAAGCGTGCCTTCGCCAAGCTCGGCTCCGGCATCGACGACGCAAGAAATTTCGACCATGGTCAGCCCTCTCTTCTGCGCAGCCTGCCGCCGAGGCCGGCGAAGGTCTCGCTGCCGATCGACACGGTGAGCAGGATCACCGCGCCGTAGACGATGAGCAGTGCTCCGCTCGACAGGTTGAGCGCCGGCAGCAGTCCGGTGAGGATCGTCAGCACCATGGCGCCGGCGACGGTGCCGAGATAGTGGCCGCTGCCGCCGAGGATCGAGGCGCCGCCGATGGCGACCGCCGCGATCGAGGTGAACAGATAGGCGTCGCCCATGCCGAGATAGGCCTGGCCGGAATAGCCGGTCAGAAGCATTCCGGCAAAGGCGGCGGTGAGGCCCGAGATGACATAGGTCAGGATGGTGGTGCGCGCCGTCGGCACGCCGGAGAATTCGGCCACGGTGGCGCTGGTGCCCAGCGCATAGAGATGGCGGCCGAACGCCGCCTTGGAAAGCAGCAACGTCGCCACCAGGGTCAGAGCCAGCCAGATCAGCGCGATCACCGGGAAACCGCCAATGCGCCCGACCGACAGGAACTGGATCAGGGCCGGCGCCGAAGGGGTCGGCGAACCGCCGGTCAGCACCAGGATCAACCCTTGCAGGATGACGTTGGTGGCCAGCGTCATGATGATCGGCGGTACGCCGAACTGGGCGACCCCGACGCCGTTGATCAGGCCGATAAAGGCGCCGCCGGCAAGCAGCAACGGCATGACCCAGACCAGTGGCACGTCCTGGCCGCCGCATAGCAGCGCCATGACGATGGCCGCCGAATTGAGCACCCAGGGCACCGACAGGTCGATGCCGCCGCCGATGATGACGAAGGTCTGGCCGAGCGCGACGATGCCGACGAAGGCCGCCAGCACGACGGTGGAGCGCATGTTGGAGACCGACAGGAAGCCCGGCGAGAACAAAGCCGTGACCAGGAGCAGCACGACCATGCCGGCATAGCCGAGCACGATGAGGCGGTTGCGGGCGAGGAAGGCGCTCATTGGACACGGTTCCTTGCGGCCTTTTCGGCGACGGAACTCGCCAGCACCGAGAGCAGAAGGATGACGCCGGAAGCAACCGGCTGCCAGTAGCTCGACACATGCAGGACGAAGACCAGATTGCCGATGAGGGTCAGCACGAAGGCGCCGATCAGGGTGCCGGCCAGATGCCCGCGGCCGCCGAACAGGCTGACACCGCCGATGACCGCCGCCGCCACCGAAGGCAGGATGTAGTCCTTGCCGATGGTCGGGGAGCCGGCGCCGGTCTGTGTCGTCAGGTAGAGCGCCGCACCCGCCGCGAACAGGCCTGAGAGACCGTAGGTGATGACATTGACCCGGGTGATCGAGACGCCCGACAGGAAGGCCGACTTTTCGTTGGAGCCCGTCGCCTGGATGGTGACGCCGACGCGCGTCGCCCGGAACCACCACCAGAACAGCAAAAGTGCCAGCAGCATCCAGACCGGGCTGGTCAGGCCGAACAGCTGGGCATAACCGAAGCCGACCCACCAGCCGGGAACGCTGCCGCCATCGGTCGGCAGGATGATCATGGCGACGCCGTTGAGGATCGACCAGGTGGCGAGCGTGACCAGGAAGGGCTGCAGTTTCAGCAGTGAGATCAGTAGGCCGTTGAGCGCGCCGATCAGGAAGCCGAGGGCCAGAATGGCCAGGGTCCACAACGCGACGGTCGACGGGTCGTCGGTGAAGCGCGTTGCCGCGATCACCGTGCCGAGGCTGATCATGCCGCCGATCGACAGGTCGATGCCGCCGCGCACCAGCACGATGGTCTGGCCGGTTGCCGCCAGCATCAGCGTCATCGCCGCCGCCGTGTCGAGGTTGATCTCGTCCAGCGAGAAGACACCGGACTGCAGGCTGCCATAGATGGCAACGATCAAGGCCAGCATCAGGCAGGCGACCAGGAACGGCGCGCGGTCGAGCGCGCGGCCGCGCCAATCGATGCCGGGCCTGGCGGGGTTCATTTCGACTGGCCTTTGCGCCATCTCAACAGGTCTCTCTGCGACTGACATCACCATGCCTCAGGCCGCCTCGCTTTCAAGCATGGCGGCGCGCAAAATGCTTGCTTCCGAGATACGGTCACCCTCCAGAGTGGCGGCGATACCGCCGTTGCGCATCACCAGCACGCGGTCGGCGACATGGACGAGTTCCGGCATGTCGCTCGAATGGAACAGGATCGCATAGCCCTTGGCCGCGAGATCCCGCATCAGCTGGAAGATTTCCCCCTTGGTGCCGACATCGACGCCGCGCGTCGGGTCGTAGAGCAGCAGCACGCGCGCTTGCGTGAGCAGCATCTTGCCGAAGATCACCTTCTGCTGGTTGCCGCCGGACAGCGTGCCGGCAAGCTGCTCCGGCGTGCCGGCCTTGATGCGCAGGAAATCGACCATCTCCTTGACCAGGGCAGCTTCCTTTTGTCGGCTCAGCAAGCCATTTTCGGTGAAGCGCTTGATGACCGACAGGGTCAGGTTCTCGCGCACGCTCTTGGTCAAAAGCAGGCCCTGCCCGCGCCGGTCCTCGGGCACCAGCGCGATGCCGTCCTTGCCGGTCAGCGCCTGGCGCGGATTGCCGATCGAAACCGGCTTGCCCCACAGTTCGACGGTGCCGCTCGCCTTGCTGGCGCCGAACAGCGACTGGAACAGTTCGCGCTGGCCGTGGCCTTGCAGCCCGCCGACGCCGAGCACCTCGCCCTCGCGCAGCGCAAAATCGACGCCGGAGAGCCGGCTGCCGCTGGAAAAGCCCTTGACGCTGAGCGCGACGCGATCGGTCGCGGTGGCAATCCGTTCGGGATAGAGCCTGTCGAGATGCCGGCCGATCATCTGGGTGACGATCTCGTTGTCGGACACCGCATTGGCCTCATGAACGGCAATGGTGCTGCCATTGCGGAAGATGGTCAGCCGGTCGGCGATGGCGCGCACCTCGGCCATGCGGTGCGAGATGAAGATGACCAGCCTGCCCTCGGCGGCCAGTTGCCGGGTGAGTTTCAGCAGCCATTCGGCCTCGCGCGCGGGCAGCGCCGAGGTCGCCTCATCGAGAATCAGGATGCGCGGATCCTTGGCCAGGCCCTTGGCGATCTCGACGATCTGCCGTTCGGCCAATGTCAGCCGGCGCAACTCCTGCTCGGGGCGCAGCGCGGGGAACTTGTACTTGTCGAGAAGCGCCAGCGTCTTGCGCCGCATCTCTGCGCGATTGACGGTGCTCAGGAGCGTCCTTGGTTCGTGGCGAAACCAGATGTTCTGCTCGACGCTCAGATCAGGGATCAGCGACAGTTCCTGGAAGACGGCGGCGATGCCGCGCGCCTGGGCAGCATCCGGATTGGCCGGGCGATAGTCCTGGCCATCGACCAGGATCGAGCCGCCGTCATGCCGCACAGCACCGGATAGGATCTGGATGAAGGTGCTCTTTCCCGCGCCATTCTCGCCGAGCAGCGCGTGTACCTCGCCGGCGCGGGCACTGAATGTCGCCTCGCTCAGCGCGACGATGCCGCCGTAGCGTTTGGACAGGCCTTTGACGGTGACGAGGTCCATGAATGCGCCTTCGAAAAGCTCTCCCGACATCTTGCGATGCCGGGAGACAGGGTCGTGGTCACAGGATGTTACTTGCTGCCAGCGGCTTCCGCAGCGGTGATCTCGACCCAGTCGGGCGTGATCGGCAGCGTCAGGCCGGGCGCCTGGTCGGGGAAGGCATTCTCGCCGACCGCGATCTTGATCATCTTGGTGCCCGGATAAAGCTTGGACTCGAAGGGATCGGTGGTGACGAAGTCGCCCTTGACCGAGATCGAGCGTTCGGCCGGCTTCTTGCCGGTGTCGAGAATATCGACCGCCAGCCTGATCAATTCCGAAGAGAGATAGGCCGGGTTCGAGCCGAGGATACACTTGGCGCCTTTAGTCTGCGCGCAGGTAAGGGCGGCTACATTGTAGGAGAAGCCGACGACCGGGACGATCGGCCGGCCGGCATCCTTGAGCGCCTGGATGGCGCCCGATCCGTAGCCTTGCGTCATGATGCCGTCGATCTGCGGATTGGCGGCAAGCAAGGCGGCGACCCCCGACTGCTCCGGTCCAAGCGCGTAATTGCCGTTGTAGTAGCCGACCACCTTGATGTCGGGATATTTGGCCAGCACCTTCTCATAGCCCTGCTGCAATTGGGCCGAGATCGGCGCGCCGGCGAGACCACGGTCGAGGATGATGTTGCCCTTGCCACCAAGCTGCGTGGCCATCCACTCGGCCATGACGGAGGGGATGCGGTCCCAGTCGGAAGCGACGGCATAGGCGCAGGGCTCGGTCACCACCTGATCGAAGCTGATGACGACGATGCCGGCGTCACAAGCCTTCTTGATGGTCGGGTTCAAAGCCGAATCCGAGCCGGCATCGACGAGGATGGCGTCCGGCTTCTGGCGGATGATGTTGTTCAGCGAGTTGATCTGCGCCTGAACGGTGTTCTCGACATTCTCGATCTTGAGGTCGACGCGGCCCTTCAGCGGTCCCTTGTTGACCGAAACGGTGGCGACGCGCTCCATCTGCTGGCGCCAGTCATTGCCGACGAAATTGTTCGAGAGGTAGATGGTGTAGGGCTTCTTGTCCTCGGCGCGGCTCGGCGTCGTGCTGATGGCGATTGCAGACATGGCAAGCGCTGCCACTCCTATGCAAACTGTCTTCAGTTTCATGGTCTCTCCTCCTTCGTGTTTCCTGCATCAGCCAGCGACGGACTTCGCCATCTTGGTGGGTGCTGCATGCAAATTGATACCGGTACCAAAACGCCTTGTCAATTTAAGCCAAGGCGCATTGGGGGCGCTTCGAGGCGACCATTTCGCCGCCGATTGGCAGACGCCGCTCATTTCGCGCCGGCGGCCTCGGCCGGGGTGATTTCAACCCAGTCCGGGCTGACCGGAAGAAATAGGCCGGGCGCCATGTCCGGAAAGGCGTTCTTGCCGACCTCGATCTTCTGCATGGCCGCATCGGGGAACAATTCCGACGCGATCGGATCGGTGGTGAGGAAGGCATTGCGCAGCAGGATCTTCTTCTCGGCCGGCTTCTTGCCGTCGAGGATCTCGACCGCCAGCTTCAGGGCCTCGGCCGACAGATAGGCCGGGTTGGGCGCCAGGATACACTGGGCGCCTTGCGTCTGGGCGCAGGTCGTCGTCGTCAGGTTGAAGGGACTGCCGGTGATCGGAACGATCGGACGGCCGGCATCCTGCAGCGCCTTGATCGCTCCGGCGCCGTAGCCCTGGACGAAGATGGCGTCGACCTGCGGGTGGGCCGCCAGCAGGCTGGCGACGCCGGCCTGTTCCGGTCCCAGCGCATAGTCGCCGTTGAAATAGCCGACCACTTCAATGCCCGGGTATTTCTTGATGACTTCCTCGAAACCACCCTGCAGCTGGGCAGAGATCGGAGCGCCGGCAAGCCCGCGATCGACGAGGATCTTGCCCTTGCCGCCGAGTTTCTTGACCAGCCATTCGGCCTCCACGCGCGGTGCTCGGCCCCAGTCGGACTCCATCGTGTAGGCGCAGGGCGCGCTGACGATCTGGTCGAAGGCGATAATCAGAATGCCTGCATCGCAAGCCTTCTGGATCGTCGGGTTGAGCGCTTCGCCCGAGCCCGCATCGATGATGATGGCGTCGGGCTTGTTGCGGATGATGTTGTTGAGGGAATTGATCTGCGCCTGGACCGTGGTCTCGACCACTTCGACCTTCAGATCGACACGACCGGCGAGCGGCGGTTTTTTCACCGCGATGTCGGCACTGCGAAGCATCTGCTGGCGCCAGTCATTGCCGACGAAATTGTTCGAGAGATAGATCGTGTAGGGCTTCTTGTCCTGTGCGTTGGCCGGCACGGCATCGATCGACAGCAACGTCGTCGCGATCACCGCAAGGCCGGCGAAAAATGCGCCTGCTTTCATGACTTCCTCCTCCCGTGTTTGTTGTCGGCCGCGCGAACGCCGCCGCCTAGTCAAGTGCCTTCGAGGCACGCCCCCTTATGGACAGACTTTGTTTCGTGCATGCCGTTACCCCGGAACCGCTGCGCACATTTGGGCGACATGCCCCAGGCAAATGCTCGGCAGCGGATGTGGTCGCGCATCCACGTTCGATCGTGGTTCTCGGCGCGGCCTTCATCCTAGCTATGATGCTATTATAATTTTATAAAACTGTCCATGGGCGCGATACGGAAATCCGCGTGGACAATCGCGCCGATCGGGCCCGCCGGGCGGGTTCAGGCCAGGTCGTTCGGCGCGTCGTAGCTGATGCTGAAGAGATCGGCCGGATGACGGGCTATGGTGAACTCGATGCTCTGCTGGTCGGCAGACTGATAGAGCATCTCCACGCTCAGGACCGCACTGCCAAGAGCGACGCCGAGGTCTTCCGCGATGGCCTCGTCGGCGATCTCGGCGCGGACCGTGACATGCGCGACGTCCAGCCGAAGGCCGAGATGCCGTTGCACCGAGCGAAAGATCAGCACGTCGGAAAAATCGTCCCGCTTCAGCTTCGCTCCGACAGCAGGCGGGAAATAGCTGGTGATCTGCGCCTTCTTCTGCTCGCCCACCGACAGGATGCCGCGAAGACAGTAACCCGCCTCGTCCTTGGCCATGCCGAAATGGCGCTGGAGCACGGGGGAAACCTCCTTGCGATAGGATTTCACCGTCAGTTGCGCGTCCTTGGTGAACGCCGCCATGTCGGCGAAATTCTTGAATTTCCAGCTCAGATTGACCGACGGATTGCGCGCCGTGACCACAGCCGGCTTCGCCGACCGTTTTCTGATCAGCCCGTCGGCCTCGAGGTCTCGCAACGCTTGCCGCACCGTGATCAGGCTAACACCAAAGTGCTCGGCAATGGTCGCTTCCTTCGGCAGTTCGCCGCCGACGGGGAAGGTGCCGTTGCCGATCGGCTCGCGCAGTATGTCGGCTAGCTGGCGATACAGCGGCCCGTTCGAGCGGCCGAGCGTGCGCCGGGGAAGACTGTCGATGGTGGGAACGGAGTTATCCATGAGCCTCGTCGCGCCTGTGTCGAAGCTTTTATAATAGCTTCCTTGCCCGGAGGCTAGGCGATGCCGACGACGATCGGCAACATCAGACCAAGAGGCGGAGCGGATGTTCGATCGCCGATTTCAGGGCGGTGAGCCACGCCGCGGCGGTAACCTCGTCAACGCTTGCCGCATCCGTGATGAGCAGGCATTCGGCATGGTCGCCTGCGGTGCTGACCGAGACAGCCAGGCGCATGGCGCGGCCCGGCAACAGCGGCAGCATCAGCGGCCGGATGTCGCTCGCCGGCAGCAGGCGGATGGACAGCAGCGCCGGCATTTCCGCGTCGTCGCGACTGTCGGCCAGGCCTGCAAGCCGCGTCGCGTGCAGCGACGTCAGGGGCATCTCGGGGACGGTCGCAAACACCGCTTGCCGGCCTGCCAGTTCCATCGCCACCGAAGTGTCGCTGGCCTTGGCGGCATCCGGGATCTCACCGCATACACGACCCACCGCGCGCAACAGCACGTCGTCAAAGTCGAACGCCCTCCCTGTGCTCTCCAGCGCGGCCAGCAGGTCTCGCAGCGCGATCAGCGCAACCGACGCCGCAAAGGCGGCAGTGCGGGGAGCAGCAACGGAAGGGGCGACGATGCCAGGCAGGTTTACGGGCGTGGCGACCGGAACGAAGCCCAGCACATCGGCGGCCAGAATGCGGCCACCCGGTCCGCTGCCACGAAGGGTTTCGAGCAGAAGAGCGCGCTCGCGCGCCAGGCGGCGTGCATAGGGCGAAACAGCCAGCCGCGGTGTCTGCGCCACCGCCATGTTCATTTCAGATACTCTGCATTGACGCAGTTGGTGAGCCGGCCCTCGGCGAGATAGGCGTGCACGACCTCGATCGATTTCAGCCTGAGGTCGCGCATCGATGCCGGGCTGTAGAAGGCCGCGTGCGGTGTGACGATCAGCCGGTTGGCGATCCACGGCTCGCGGCGGCGCCATGCCGCCAGCAACGGATGGTCGAGGTCGCCGGGTTCGTTCGGCAGCACATCGAGCCCCGCTCCCGCGACTGTGCCCTTGCGCATCGCGGCTTCCAGCGCGTCGAGATCGACGATCGGGCCGCGCGCCGTGTTGATGAGGACAAGTCCAGGCTTGGCGGCGGCGAAGGCGGCCTCGCCAAGCAGCTTGCGGGTTTCCTCGCTCAACGGCGCGTGGACACTGACCACATCCGCCCGCCCCATCAGTTCGGCCAGCGAATGGACCCGCTCGTAGCCGGTCGACAGGTCGACGCCGGACAGAAGATGCGGATCGTAGAACACCACCTTCATGTCGAAGGCGGCGGCGCGGCGCGCCGTGGCCAGCCCGATGCGGCCAAGCCCGACAATGCCGAAAATGGCGCCCTTGTGCCGGCGCACCAGCGGCGCTTTGGAGAAATGCCAGCCCTCGGTGCCATGGCCGGCAAGCTCCGTGCCATAGGCCGAGGTGCCGCGCGTCAGCGCCAGCATCAGGCCGATGGCGTGGTCGGCGACTTCCGTTGTGCCGTAGTCCGGCACATTGCAGGCAGGGATCCCGCGCGCGCCCCAGCCTGCCGTGTCGATGTTGTCGAAGCCGACGCCGGAGCGCACCGCGATCCTCGCCTTTGGGAAAGCGGTCGGAGCGGCGGCGACATTGTGGGTGGGCGAATAGTTGATGACGGCATCGACCGTCTCGCAGACAGCCGGATCGAGACTGGCGGCCTTGTCGTTGGTCGACCGGGCGAGGATGAGCTCGATGTCAGGATAGTGCTCGCGCTCAAGTTCGGCCTCGTCGGCGGCTTGCCAATTGGCGCACAGGATCTTCATGCTTTGCCCTTCGGATTTCACGTGGGAGGTGGTTATTTCTTGATGCAGCCGATGCGGCCGCCCATCGGCACGACGGCGCCGACCGGCTGGTCGATCGCGCTTAGCGTGCCGCTGATCGGCGCCTCGATCTCGACCACGGCCTTGTCGGTCTCGATCTCAGCGATCAGTTCGCCCTCCTTGATCGCATCGCCGACCGCCTTCAGCCATTTGACGACGGTGCCTTCGCTGACGGTGAGGTCGCCGAACGGCATGGTTATCGGCTCGTCGTCGCTGGCGGCAGGTGCAGTCGTTAGCGCCGGCGTGGCGGGCTGCGGCTTGGCTGGAGCGGGCACAGGCTTAGCCGGCGCAGCACTTTTCAGGCCGACCGTGTACCAGTGATCCGGCACCGGCGGCTTGCCCGCGATGACGTCGCGCACGCCCTGGACGATGCGCGCCGTGTCGACCAGCATTGCGCGCTCCAGCACCGGCGCGAAAGGATGAGAGGTCGGCGCAGTGTGCAGCCTGCCGGGCGGCGCGTCGAGTTCGTCGAAGGCGAGTTCGTTGATGGCCTGCGCGATCTCGCCGCCGAGGCCGCACATCGCCCAGGCTTCGTCGACGATAAGCAGATGGTGAGTCTTGCGCACGCTGGCGACGATCGTGTCGATGTCGAGCGGCATGATGGTGCGCGGATCGATCACCTCGGCCTCGATGCCTTCCGCCGCCAATGCCGCAGCCGCCTCCAGCGCGCGCTGCACCATCTGGCCGGCGGCGACGATGGTGATGTCGGTGCCGGCCCGCGCGATGCGCGCGACGCCGAACGGCACATAATGTTCGCCGACCGGCACCTCGCCCTTGGAGGCGAACAGAGCCTTGGGTTCGAGCATGATGACGGGATCGCCGGCCCGCAGCGCCGTCTTCATCAGGCCTTTCGCATCGGCCGGGGTCGAGGGCACGCAGACGATGAGGCCCGGCATGTGGGCGAAGACCGGGTGATAGATGCCGCTGTGATGCGGGCCGGAGCTGCGCAACGCGCCGGCGCCGACACGCACCACCATCGGCGCGCTCATCAGGCCGCTGGTCATGTAGCGCAGCTTCGCTGCCTGCAGGAAGATCTGCCCAGCGGTCTCGAAGGCGAAGTCGGCGAACATCAGGTCCGAGACAGTGCGCGCACCGGTGGCCGAGGCGCCGACGGCGGCGGCGGTAAAACCCTGTTCGGAGATCGGCGTGTCGACCATGCGCTCGGCGCCGAACTCCTGCCAGAGGTTCTTGGTGTGGGCGAAGCTACCGCCGCGTTCACCGGTGCCCTCGCCGAAATAGAGGATCGCCGGATCGGCGCGCATCTCCTCGGCGATGCCGTCGCGCACCGCCTCCAGCCAGCCTTGCGTGCGCGTCTCGCCGACGGCACGCCAAGCCAAGGCGGCCGGCGGGTTGATCGGATCTGCAAAGACATGCAGGCGCACGGTCGCCGGGTCGGGCTCGGGCGAGTTGCGGGCGAAGGCCAGCGCCTCCTCGACCACCTTCTCGATACGGCTTTCGATGGCCGCCAATGCCTCGGCATCGGCAACGCCATACTCCTCGACCAGCTTCTTGCGGAACATGTCGATCGGATCGCGCTTGATCCAGGCGTCGAGTTCTTCCTGCGTCCGGTAGGTGCCGATGACCGGGTCGCCTTCATGGTGGCCGACGGTGCGATAGGTCTTGGCCTCGATCAGCGTCGGGCCCTTGCCGGCGCGGGCGCGCTCGGTGGCTTCCTTCATCGCCAGCCAGACGGCGAAGACGTCGTTGCCGTCGACCGCAACGCCGGGCATGCCGTAGGAGGCGGCCTTGGTGGCGATCTCGGGATTGAGCGTGACGGAGTTGAGCGGCGTCGCCGTGGCGTAGAGGTTGTTCTCGCAGACGAAGACCGCCGGCGCCCGCTGCACGGCGGCGAAATTGAGCGCCTCGTGGAAGCCGCCATGGTTGGCGGCACCGTCGCCGAAGAAGGCGACACCGATGTCGTCACGCCCCTGCTGGCGCGCGCTCATGCCGATGCCGACGGCATGGCCGATGCCGGCGGCGACAATGCCATTGGTGCCGAACAGGCCGACCGAGCGGTCGTAGAGATGCATGGTGCCGCCGCGGCCGCCGCAGATGCCGTCGGCCTTGCCGAACAGCTCGGCCATCACCCGCCCTGGGTTGGCGCCCTTGGCCAGCGCGTGACCGTGGCCACGATGGGTCGAGGTGACCCAGTCGGTCGGGCGCAGATGCGCGCAGACGCCGACCCCGGTCGCCTCCTCGCCGATATAGAGATGCAGGAAGCCGGGCGTCTCGCCCTTGCGGCAAGCGATCTGGGCAATGCTTTCGAAGCGGCGCAACAGCACCATGCGTTCGAACAGGTCGAGCAGGATCTTCCGGTCGGGGAGGTTTGGCGCACCCCTGGAATCCTCGCGTGCGCGCGCCGCAGAAATTGCCACCAAAGCCTCCCTGAACCCGTCTGCGCCGGTCAGCACAACGCCGGCGGCGAGCTTGTGGGTCGCCCGCTTCGGTCCATCATAGATTATAATAGCATAATGTCTACTGGCTCAGAAAAGAGCCCGCTGACGGCTAGATTTTCGTGATGCGCACGGTCGCGTCGGGCCGCTGGAACAGCTCGGGCCGCAGGCTGAGACCAAGCCCCGGCCCTTCGAGCGGCGCGACATGACCATTGCTGACCGGCGGTATGTCGGCGACGATCTCGGTGTACCAGCCGGTGAAATAGGCGCGCACCGCTTCCTGGTAATTGACGTTCGGCAAGGTGGCTGAGAGCGCGCAACTGGCGGCATAGACGATCGGCCCGGTGCAGTCATGCAGGGTCACCGGCAGTTCGCTGGCTTCGGCCATGTTGGCGATCTTGCGCGCTTCCGAGAGGCCGCCGCACCAGGCGAGGTCGATCATGATCACGCTAGCCGCGCGCTTGTCGATCAGCTGCTTGAACATCTGACGCGAGGCCAGCCTTTCGCTGGCGGCGACGGGTATCGAGGTGTGGCGGGCAAGCTCGGCCATGGCGTCGAGCTCGTTGTAACGGATCGGCTCCTCCAGCCAGGCGACGTCGTAGGGCTTCAACGCCTCGGCGATGCGCAGCACTGGCGGCAGGGTCCACAGGCCGTGCAGCTCGACCATGATCTCCATGTCGCGGCCGACGGCATCGCGGATCTTCTGGAAGGGCTCCAGCGCCTTGTCGAGGTCGGCAAGCGAAATGCGGGCGCCGTTCGACGCTTCGGCGGCGATGTCGAACGGCCATATCTTCATGGCGCCGATGCCTTCCGACTTCAGGCTCTTGGCGAGGTCGCCGGCATTGTAGCGCCAGGCAAGCAGATCCTCGTACGGTCCCTCATTCGAATCGCCAGCCTTGAGCGACCAGTCCTCGCCACGCTCGAACAGCGCGTTCTTCTTTGTGGCGCGGACATGTTTGTAGCCGGCGCAAGTGTTGTAGATCGGAACGGTTCTGTGGGTGCGCCCGCCGAGCAGCCGCCAGACCGGCTCGCCGAGCGCTTGGCCATAGATGTCCCACAACGCGATGTTGACGGCGGAATTGCCGCGCACCTCGGCGCCGGAATCGCGCGCGCCGACATAGACGCTGCCCAGCGTGCGGTCATGCAACTCGATGTCGCGCGGGTCCTTGCCCAGGAGATAGGCGGCGACATTGTCGTGGATATAGGAGGCGACCGGCCCCGGCGCCCAGAAGGTCTCGCCGGTGCCGATGACGCCGGCATCGGTGTGGACGCGCAGCCAGAACAGGAACGGGAACTCGGCCAGCTGCAGCGTTTCGAGCGCGACGACTTTCATTCTTTCCTCCCGATTCCGACGAGCCGTGTGGCTCGGCCTGCAATAGCATATCCCCGTTGACAGTCATTTATGGTACCGGTATCAATCCCGTCAAGATGGCCACCGGGAGGGTGCTCGCTTGCCTGCCGAAACTCACGATACCACGCGACCGAGGGCACTGGTCACCGGGGCCGCAGGCGGTCTCGGCCGCGAGGTGGCGATCCAGTTGGCTCGGCGCGGCTGTGCCGTCGCAATTGCAGACATCAATGGCGATGGACTGGCCGAAACCGCCCGGCAAATCGGGGATACCGGCGCGGAAACCGAAGCCATAACAGGCGATTTCACGCTGGAGGGAGCGCCGGAAGCGGCGGTGGAAAAAGTGGTCGCGCGCTGGGGCGGGATCGACATCCTGGTCAACAATGCCGGCTACGGCGTGATCGAGCCGTTCCTCGACGCCACCTTCAAAGCGTGGACGCTCACGCTGGCGCTCAATGTCACCGCGCTTGCCATGGCCTGCAAGGCGGCCGGCCGGGTGATGCGCGAGCAGCGTTCGGGGCGCATCGTCAACATCACCTCGCCAGGCTCGCGCATGGCGCTGCCCGATTACACCGCCTACACCGCCAGCAAGGCGGGCGTCGACTCCATCACGCGGGCTGCTGCGGTGGCGCTGGCGCCCTATGGCGTGCTGGTCAACAGCCTGGCGCCGGGCATGATGGACACCGAGATGCAGCGCTCGACAGAGGCCGATCTCGCCCGCGCCAACGGCCGCAATGATCTGCAGGCCTTTCTCGACGAGCGCACCCGCCGCATTCCGCTCGGCCGACGCGCCGAGATTTCCGAGGTCGCCGAAGCGGTCGTCTGGCTGTGCCTCGATTCGCCCAAATACATGACTGCCGAGCGGCTCAACATGTCGGGCGGGCTCGACAAGGACTGATCCAAATGTTGCGAAACTCCCCTCCTGGTACCGCCGATATCGGCGCGCTCCAACGCAAGGCAACACGTTTGCGTCGCCACATGCTGACCATGGCGCGCGGCCAGGGGCAGGGTTATATCGGCCAGGGTCTCGGTATCGCCGATGCGCTGGCCGCACTCTATTTCCACGAACTGCGCTATGACCCGCACAATCTGGCCTGGCCCGATCGCGACCGCTTCCTGTTGTCGACCGGGCACTATTCCATCGCGCTTTGGGCCGCACTTGCCGAGGCCGGTATCATTCCGGTCGAGGAACTGGTCACCTATGGCGCCGACAACAGCCGGCTGGAGATGTCGACGCTCGACACCACGCCCGGCGTCGAGATGATCGGCGGCTCGCTCGGCCATGGCCTGGGACAAGGCGTTGGCCAGGCACTGGGCTTGCGCGTCGATCGCTATAACGCGCGCGTCTTCGTCGAGCTTTCCGATGGCGAGATGCAAGAGGGCTCGACCTGGGAAGCGGCGATGTCGGCCAGCCATTTCAGGCTCGACGGGCTGGTGGCGCTGATCGACTGCAACGGCATTCAGGCCGACGGACCTGTCGTGCTCGATATGGAGCCTGTAGCCGACAAATGGCGCGCCTTCGGCTGGGAAACATTCGAGATCGACGGCAACGACATGACGGCGGTGGTCGGCGCGCTGGCTGGCGCACGTGAGCGCAACGGCAAGCCGAAGGCGATCGTGCTGCGCACGCTGCCGGGCAAGGGCGTGCCGCGCATCGAGAGCAGCGAGAAATCGCATTTCTTCCGCATCGACGTCGCGCAATGGGACGGCATCATCGCCGAGTTCGAGAAGAGCGCGGGAGCGGCCCCATGAGCGGCGCGGCAGTGGAGGCCGGCCGCACGCTGGCCATGGGCCAGGATGAAGCGGTCGGCGGCGGCCGTCGAAGCGTCGAGGCGCCGTTCGGCCGGGCACTGGCCCGGCTCGGCCAGAGCCATCCAGACGTTGTCGGGCTGACCGCCGATCTCGGCAAATACACCGACATCCTGCCGTTCCGCGACGCCTTCCCGGACCGCTTCTTCAATGTCGGCATGGCCGAGCAGAATCTCGTGGCCGTCGCCGCCGGGCTGGCGCGCGCCGGCAAGATGCCGTTCGCCACCACCTATGGCGTGTTCGCAACGCGGCGCGCCTATGATTTCGTCGCCATCGCGCTCGCCCACTCCAACCTCAACGTCAAGATCGTCGCCGGCCTGCCCGGCCTGACGACCGGCTATGGCGGCACGCATCAGGCGATCGAGGATTTGGCGCTGATGCGGATGATCCCCGGTCTCACCATCATCGATCCCTGCGACGCGACCGAGATCGAGGCGGCGACCGAGGCGATCGCCGAGCATCGGGGTCCGGTCTACATGCGGCTGCTGCGTGGCAGCGTGCCTGTCGTGTTCGAACCCGGTTATCGCTTCGAGATCGGCAAGGCGCGGCGGCTCCGCGAAGGGTCGGATGTCGGCATCATCTCGACCGGCTTCATGACCGAGCGGGCGCTGGACGCTGCGGACGCCTTGCGCAAACAAGGCATGTCAGCCGGCGTGCTGCATGTGCCGACCATAAAACCGTTCGACGCCGAGGCAGTGGCTGAGTTCGCGGCCGGCGTCGGCCGTATCGTCACGGCGGAAAACCACGTCGTTGTCGGTGGGCTAGCGAGCCTTGTCGTCGAGACCTTGTTCGATGCCGGTATTGCGAAGAAGGTAACGCGTATCGGCCTGCCCGACCGCTATATCGAATGCGGCGCGGTGCCGACCCTGCAAGCGAAATACGGCCTGACCACCGAGGCCGTCATCGCAACGATTGCTGCGCTGGGCTAGGACTTTCGCATGAAGATCACCGAGATCGAGACCTTTGCCGTCGGCGCCGGGTGGAAGAACTGGCTATTCGTCAAAGTCCATACCGACAGCGGCATTCACGGCGTCGGCGAAGGCACGCTGAACGGCTTCATCAAGACCACCGAAGCCGGCGTGCATGAACTCAAGCATCTGGCCATCGGCCAGGATCCCCGCCGCATCAATGCGCTGGCCAAACGCATGCTGGACAGTGTCTCGCTCGACGGCGGCCATATCCACCGCACGGTCATCGCGGCGGTCGAGGTCGCCTGCTGGGATATTCTGGGCAAGAGCCTCGGCGTGCCGATCCATCAATTGCTCGGCGGCCAGGTGCGCGACAGCGTGCTCGGCTACGCCAATGGCTGGTATCGCACCGAGCGCACGCCGGAAGCCTTTCTCGAGGCCGCCAAGGCGGTGCTGGCCAAAGGCTTCAAGGCGTTCAAGCTCGATCCGTTCGGCACCGCGCAAGGTTTTATAGCGCGCGAGGAGCTGGACCTGTCCTACGCGATCTGCCGGACCTTGCGCGATGAACTGCCCAAGGACACGCTGATCCTGATCGATGTGCATGCCCGCTTCACCGAGATCGCCGCGTTGCAGGCGGCCCAAAAATTCGCCGATCTCGACATCTACTGGTGGGAGGAGCCGACCTCGCGCGACCGGCAGGAAACCGTGCACGAAGTGGCGCATCGATCGCCGATCCCGGTGGCGACCGGCGAGATGTACGACACGGTCGGGCAGTTCTACACGCTTGCCGCCGGCGGTGGCGTCAACATCTTCCAGCCCGAGCCGATGTCGCTCGGCGGTATCACGCCGTCGATGCAGGTGGCCAATCTGGCGCTGGCTCATGGCAGCCATATCGCGCCCCACCAGAGCGGCGGACCGGTGGCGACGGCAGTGTGCCTGCAGCTGGCCGCGGCGGTGCCGAACTTCCTCATCCAGGAACATTTCGACGCCTTCAACGACCCGTGGACGCGCGACCTCGTCACCTGGCATCCGGCCGTCAACCCGGACAATGGCCACTTGTCGCTGCCGGACGCGCCGGGGCTCGGCATCGATCTCAACATCGATGCGATCAAGGATCACCCCTACGATCCCAATGCCTATCTCAACGTCCATGCCGAAGGCTGGGAAAAGCGCCTCGGGCGACGGGAAGAGCGGAAGAACTGATCAGGCGCTGTCGCGGTCGACGATCTCGAAGCCGAGGCTGGTGATGGTCGGCACCTTGGTGTTGCCGCCGAGCCTTGCCAGCAATTGCCGCACCGCGCGCCGGCCCATCTCGTAGCGATTGACCTTCACAGTGGTCAGCGGCGGATAGAGCTGGGCTGCCAGATCCATGTCGCCATAGCCGGCAATGGCGATCCTGCCCGGCACCGCCCAGCGCCGACGATGGCATTCCTGCACGGCGCCGACGGCCAGCGTGTCGCTGGAAAAGAAGATGGCGTCGATGTCCTTGTGGCGGGAGGTCAATGTCACCAGCGCCTCGGCACCGCCTTGGGCGGTGATCGGCACCTCGACCTCCATGTCGTCATGGTTCTTGATGCCGAGTTCAGTGAGTGCGGCGTGATAGCCGGTGCGGCGCTGCTGCAGGCGGTCATTGCCATGGATCGGCGTCGAGACGAAGCCGATGCGCTTGTAGCCCTTGGCCGCCAGATGCATGGTCATGGCATAGGCGGTCTCGAAATTGGAGACGCCGACCACCATGTCGATCGGCTTGCGGCCCTTGATCTCGGATATCTCGACCACCGGCGCACCGCTGCTCTTGAGAAGCGCGCGCGCCGTCTCGCTTTGCACGAAGCTCTGCAGGATCATGCCGACCGGACGCCAGCCGAGCAGATTGCGGATCGATTTCTCCTCGGCTTCCTGTGTGAACTCGCCCTGGACCAGGAGCATCGAATAGCCGCTCTCATGGCATTCGTCGGACATGCCTTGCACCTGTTCGGCGATGCCCGAATTGATCAGCGGCGGCACCACGGTGCCGATCATGCGGCCATTGCCGCGCATGCTCGACGCCAGCCGGTTCGGCACGAAGCCGGCCTGCTCGATGGCCTCGAGCACCTTGGCGCGCGTCTCCGGCGAGACCATGTCGGGATTGGAGAGCGCGCGCGATACCGTCATCGGCGCGACGCCGACGCGCTTGGCGATCTCGCGGACGCCAAGGCGCTGCGGCTTCTTCTCGCCCGCCGGCGGTCTATCGGTCATCACCATGCTCCAAGAGAGCGCGATCCATCAAAAACAATCTCCGGACCACGCGACATCAGCCCATTCATAGCGGTTGCGGCGCGCGCTTTCCAGCGATGCGCCGGTTGCAGCAACCGCCAAACATTTCGCCGTTGACAAGTTATAATATTATAATCTTAATGAGGTCGAGGCGTGCCAGGTTTGGCGCGGGTAAATGGTGCCGGACGCAGAGCCGGCAGCAGGCACCGCCAGGGAGGTCAGGAATGAACAGCGCGGCAGACGTGAGCTCGCCGCCCCGGGACGCGCAATCGTTCCGGCGGCGGCTGATCGGCTTCATTGCCGTCGGCGAAGTCGGCGTGCTGGCCGCCATGGCCCTGCTGATCGCCTTCTTCTGGCTGCTCGAGCCGGCCTTCCTGTCCGAGCGAAACATCCGCGCCATTCTCAACGTTGTGTCGTTTGTCGGCATCATCGCCATCGGCCAGACCATCCTGCTGGTCGCCGGCGAGTTCGACCTGTCCGTCGGCTCGGTGGCCGGACTGTCGGCCGTGGTCGCCGCCAAGCTGATGACGGCAGCCGCCTTGCCGGTCTCGATCGCTATAATCGGTGGCGTCGGCGTCGGCGCGCTGATCGGCCTCGTCAACGGCCTGATCGTCGTCAGGCTCGGCATCCCCGCCTTCATCCAGACGCTCGGCATGCTGTTCATCGGCCAGGGCCTGATCCAAGTGGTGACCGGCGGCTATCCGGTCTACCCGCTGCCACAGACGATCAATACGATCGGCGGCACCGATCTCGCCTTCGGGCTCGGCTGGAGCTTCGCTTTCTTCATCATCGCCGCGGTGATCGCCGACTTCGTCCTGCGGCGCACCGTGCTCGGGCGCAACATGTATGCAACCGGCGGCAACAAGGAAGTGGCGCATCTCGTCGGCATCGACACCAATGCCTACAAAATCGGCGCCTTCATCGTGGTTGGTGCGCTGTCGGCGATCGCCGGCATGTTCGTCATGGCCGATCTCGGCAGTGGCGGCACCTCGATCGGCAGCGGCTGGGAACTGACCGTCATCGCCGGCGTCGTGGTCGGCGGCGTCAGCCTGTTCGGCGGCGCCGGCACGGTTGCCGGCGGCGTCGTCGGCATCCTGATGCTGAAAGTGGTGCAGAGCGGCCTCGTCGTCATCGGCGTCAACTCCAACTGGCAGCAGATCGCGGTCGGCGTGATCATGGTCATGGCCGTCGGCCTCGACATATTGCGCCGCCGCTACTTCATCGCCGGCGCTTGAGCAACCCGCGGGAGAACGTGGACATTACACCGGCAAAAGGCCGGTGAACCAAGGGAGGTAAGACATGAAACTCGATCTGAAAAAAGGGCTGATCCGCGCTGCGCTCACCGCGGCGGTGGTTGCCACGTCGCTGGGCTCGGCGAGCCTTGCCCAGGCGGCCGACATCCATCTGCTGTGGGTGCAGGCGATGAAGGATCATCCCGTGCACCGGCTGATGCAGGCTGGCTTCCTCAACAAGTGCAAGGAACTCGGCTATACCTGCGAGGTCGTCGGCGACCCGAGCGCCACCAACTGGGATATTCCGGCGACATTGCCGTTGGCCGAGGCAGCCCTTGCCCGTACCAAATACGACGCCATCGGCGTCTACGGGGTGGATCCGGCGATCTATTCCTACATCACCAAGCTGGCCAAGGAAGGCTTCCCTATCGTCACCTGGCATGTGCTGCCGCCGGAAGGCACAGTCACCGGCCTCAAGGCAGCGACCGGCGAAGACATCGCCGATGTCGGCGCCAATGCCGCAATCGCCATCGGCGACAAGCTTGGCGGCAAGGGCACGGTGGCGCTGACGCAAGGTGCTTCCAACGACACCGAAAACGCCATGTCGGATGCGTTCCGCAAGACCATCGCGGCGAAATATCCCGGCATCAAGGTGCTCGACACGCAGATGGAAGGTTTTGAGCCGTCAGCGGCCGAGGCCAAGGCCGTGGCGATCCTGCAAGGCAATCCGGACGTGACCGCCGCCTTCGGCACCACCGGCAACAGCATCCAGACCTGGTCGGGTGCGGCGCGCAAGGCCGGACGCGATGTCGTCATCATCGGCATGGATTACATCAGGCAGAATCTCGATTTGGTGAAGTCGGGCGCCGCCTACGGCATCGTCGCTCAGCCGCTGTATGAGGAGAGCGCCAAGGTTGCCGAACTGCTCGGCGATCTCGCCCAGGGCAAGACCGTGCCCTACAGCAACCCGCTGCCGGCCAAGGTGATCACCGCTGCCGATCTCGACCCCTACTACAAGATGCTGGACAGCGCCGGCCAGTAACGCCTGCCGCCGGGTCCGCGCCTTGCGTGGATCCGGCATCTCCTGAGAGGATCGTCGTGTCCAACACCACGCAAGAGCCGCTGTTTGCTGCCACCGGCATCGCCAAGAATTTCGGCGGCGTGCAGGCGCTGCGCGGTGTCGATTTCGATGTGATCCCGGGCGAAATCCACGCTCTGCTTGGTCAGAACGGCGCCGGCAAGTCGACGCTGGTCAAGATCCTCAACGGCGTGCACCCGGCCGGCTCCTACACCGGCACCATCCAACTCGACGGCCGACCCGTCAGTTTTGCCTCGCCCGCCGATGCGCGGTCGAACGGCGTCGGCTATGTGCCGCAGGAAATCGAAGTGCTCGAACAGCTCTCGGTCGCCGAGAACGTCTTTGCCGGCCGCACCGGGCTGGGCGACGGCATGCTGGTGCACCAGCGCAAGCTCGAACAGCGGGCCGGCGCAATCTTTGCCGAGCTTGGCATCGACATCAATCCGAGGGCCTATGTGGCGTCGCTGACCTCGGCGCAGCGGCATCTGGTGATGATTGCGCGTGCCATCGTGCTGAAGCCGCGCGTGCTGATGCTGGACGAGCCGACCGCCTCGCTCTCCGGCACTGAGGTCGACGCGCTGTTCAGCGTGCTGCGCCGCCTCAAGGTGCAAGGCGTGGCGATGATCTACATTACGCATCGCCTGCCTGAAGTGCTCGCCATCTGCGACCGCGCCACCGTTTTGCGTGATGGGCAAGTGGCCGTGCGGATCGCGCGGGAGGACTTTGACGCCGAAACCTTCATCTTCTCGATGTCGGGCCAGCGGCTGCAGCGGCTGTTTCCAGAGCATGCGGCGCCCGTCGGCGCACCGACCGCGCTGGAGGTTCGCCGGCTCACGGTCGCCGGTCACGGCGGCGCTGTTCATGGCGCCAAGGATATCAACCTCTCCGTAGCCGCCGGCGAGATCGTCGGGCTGGCAGGCCTGCTCGGCTCCGGCCGCAGCGAGATCCTGCATGGCATCTATGGCCGCGTGCCGGCAGAGGGCGAAATCCGTGTTACCGGCGAGCCCGTCCCGATCAGATCACCGGGCGACGCTCGTGCCGCCGGCATTGCGCTGCTGACCGAGGACCGCAAGCGCGATGGCTTGCTGTTCAATCTCCCTGTCGGCGCCAATATCACCATCGGCAATCTCGCGCCGTTGTCGCGGCACGGCATGGTGCGCGGCGGGCGGGAACGGAGTTCCATTCTGAGCGCCATGCGCGCGCTCAACGTCAAGGCGTCGTCGCCGCAGGCCGCGGTCACGCATCTGTCGGGCGGCAACCAGCAGAAACTGCTGTTTGCCCGCGTGCTGATGCGGGCGCCGAAAGTGCTGCTGCTCGACGAGCCGACCAAGGGCGTCGACGCGGCGACCCGGCACGAAATCTACCGGCTCGTGGTCGAGTTGGCCGAAAAGGGCGTGGCCCTCCTCATTGTTGCGTCGGAACTCGAAGAGCTGATCGGCCTTTGCGATCGCTGCCTCGTCGTCGCCGATGGCCACATCGTCGACGAATTCAGCCGCGGCGAGGGCGGCGAGGATCGCGTGCTGCGTTCGGTGACCGCGGCGCAGGCGCAGCGCCACGCCATGGCTTCCCAGGTTTCACCATGATGTTTGCCGGCAAACGCGTTTTCGTCACGGGGGCTGCGACCGGCATCGGCCGGGCAACCGCAGAGTACCTCGTCGCGCAGGGCGCCAGGGTCTTTGGGGCCGGGCTGGATGCGGAAGAAGGAAAGGGGCTTGCTGGCCGATACGCCGAGAGCCAATTGATCTTCCGCGAGTGCGATCTCACGCGTGAAGTCGAGGTGCAGGCGGCCGTGGCGGCGGCGACCCAGCAATTCAGCAGGCTCGACGCGGTCGTCAACTGCGCCGGTATCTATCCGACCGGCAAGCGGCTCGAAGAGCTTTCCGACGAGGACTGGGACAGGACCATTGCCGTCAACCTGACAGCCATTTTCCGGGTCTGCCGCGCGACCCTGCCGCTGTTGCGCGCGGCCGGGGGCGGATCGATCGTCAACATCGCCTCCGTGCATGCCGACGCCACGGTGCCCGGCGTGCCAGCCTATGCCGCGACCAAGGCGGCGGTCGTCGGCTTGTCACGGCAGATGGCGCTGGACTATGCCGTCGACCGCATCCGCGTCAACGCCGTGCTGGTCGGCTCCGTTGCCACAAGAATGACGCTGGACGGGCTGGAGGCAGCGGGCGGTGCGGAAGCGCTGGGACTGTCCTTCGAGCCCAACCGGATCGCCCGCATCGCCAATCCTTCAGAGATCGCCACGGCAATAGGCTTCCTGATCTCGGATGCCGCATCCTTCGTCACCGGCAGCGCCATGCAGGTGGATGGCGGTCTGCTGGCGCGGCTACTCTAGTTCAAAAGGCAGGAACGAGACGGTGCCGGCGGCATTTTCGCCGGAGGCGAGCACGATCACGCCCTCGTCCGGATCATCCCATCCGCCACGATTGAAGGCGCCGGAAGCGTTGGTTTGCAGCTCGACGCAGAAATACGGCTTTGTCGGATCGGCGTAGAACATCAGGTGCTTGAAGATGGGATCGGCCTTGATCCGCAGGCCCATCCCGCGGCTTGGAAAGCGAAGCGTCGCTTCCCCGGCCCAGCCCCCATAATCATTGTTGCGCCAGCCGTTCGGCAAAGGCCGGGCATCAGCAAAGTCGAGTTCGGGCGGAAGCGTGACCGGGTCGCCCGAAATGCCCTCGGGCTCTTCGAGATAGAAGCGCCGGGCCCTGAACTGCAGTGTCACGTCCTGGTCGCGATCGAACCAGGGATGCAGGCCAAAGCCGAACGGAAGGGAAGCCGGCCCGGCGTTGGTCAGTGTCGTTGTCACGCTCAGACCCTCGCCGGTAACCGCGAAAGCCTGCGTCGCGCGGTAGGAATAGGGCTCGGCACCGGCGGCGATGTCCAGCGCCAGCGTCGCGCTGGCGGCTCCTGCCTCAGTGACAGCCCAGGCGTGCTGCCAGCCGCTGCCATGCACGTTGAATTTTTCCGGCGGGTTGTTGGGCAGGACCTGCCAGCGTTTCGATGCGAAGTCGAAGGCGTTTCCAGCGATGCGATTGGCATAGGGCGTCATCGGAAACATGGCGACGCCAAGCACATTGCCGGCTTCGCGATCCCGGTCCGAAAGCCGGCGCATGAGATCGATACCGCGCCAGCGTAGCGCGCTCACGCTGCCGCCGATTTGCGGTGCGAGCTCGACCTCCAGCACTCCGGCCTTGAGCGTCAACGGCTCAGAAATTGCGCCCATAGCCTGCCATCCAGCCGCCATCGACACAAAGCATCTGGCCTGTCGTGTAGGTGTTCAGGGGATCGCAGAAGAACAGCACGGCTGCAACCGCTTCCTCGATGCCGCCGGCGCGGCCGACTGGGGTGTGGCTGAGCATCGCCTTGTCGCCGGAAACCATGGTTTCATCCGCGACCGCGCCGACGCCGACGGCGTTGACCAGCACCTTGGGGCCGAACTCCATGGCCAGCGTGCGCATACCGGCAAGGATCGAGGCGTTGTCCATGGAAAAGCGCGGGTGGCGGCGCATCGGCATGCCGGCCGTGGCCGACAGCAGGAAGACGATGCGGCCGCGCCCACGCTCGGTCATGGTCACGGCAGCCTTGCGCGCATCGGCGTAGAGCGCTCTCGGATCGCCCGCCACCGTTCCCGGCCGCAGCGGACAGGACATCAGCAGGATATCGGCTTCCCGCGCATGCGAGCCTTCGACCAGCTGGCCGCCATTGGCCTGCAACGCAACAAGCGCTGCCTCGGCGATCAGGTTGCTGTCGCCATCGAGCGCGATCGCTGCGCCATCGAGGTCGATTTCCATGGCAGCACTCACATCATGTACCCCGCCGTCCAGCCGCCATCGACGGCCAGCACCTGGCCGTTGATGTAGCTGGCGGCCGGCGAGGCCAGGAACAGCACGGTTTCCGCGATTTCCTCGGGCTGGGCCGGACGGCCGAGCGGGACATGGGCGAGGAATTCCTGCGTGCGGCCGGCAAACTTGCCGTCATCGCCGTAAAACAGTTTTGCGGTCAGCGCCGTCATCACCGAGCCCGGCGCGATCGCGTTGGTCAGGATGCCCTTGGCGCCCAGTTCGATGGCCATCGACCGCGTCAGATGGATGATGCCCGCCTTGGCGGCGACGAAGGGGCTTTGCAGCCGCATGGCGGCAAGGCCGACGACCGAGGCGATGTTGACGATGCGCCCGCCCCTGCCGGCGGCGAGCATGGGCGCAAGTGCGGCGCGGCTCATGATGTAGAGACCGTCGAGATCGATGCCGGTGATGCGGTCCCACTCGTCGGCCGGGAATTCGTCTAATGTGACGCGATGCGCCAGCGTGTTGACGCCGGCATTGTTGATGAGGATGTCGAGCCGGCCGTAGCGCTCCATGATGGCGGCGACGGCGCTGTCGACCGAGGCGGCATCGCGGATGTCGACGGTGCAGGCGATCGCATCGCTCAAACCGGCCGCGACCTGGCTCGCACCTTCGCTGTTGATGTCGGCGACGACGACCGCGGCGCCATTGTCGGACAGGCGTTTGGCGATGGAACTGCCGATCGCGCCCGCGGCTCCGGTGACCAGCGCTACCTTGCCTCGCAAATCGCAGCGCATGTCTCGTCCGTCCCCGACCAGTTCGGGTTATGCTATTATAATAATCTCAAAGCGCGGACAAGCTGTCGTGTCGCGGCCGGCGGTTATTCCGCGGCCGCGCCGGCAGCGCTTTTGCGGGTGGCGTCGACCATCAGCCGCCGTTCCCGGAATACGCCCCATTGTTGGTCGACCAGCACGCCGATGAGGATGACGCCGCCCATCACCGCGAAGTTGAGGGAGGACGGGATGCCGAGCAGGTTGACGAGGTTCTGCAGCTCCTGCAGCAGCACCGTGCCGAGGATGACGCCGATCAGCGAGCCCTCGCCGCCGCGCAGCGAGAAGCCGCCGAGCACGGCGGCTGCGATGGCATAGAGCTCGTAGAACTGGCCGTGGCTGGCCGGCGAGATCGAGCGCGTGTACATGGCGAAATAGATCGCCGACAGCGCCGTCAGCACGCCGCAGATGACGTAAGCCGCCATGACGACGCGGCCGGTGCGGATGCCGGAGTACTTCGCCGCCTCCTCGTTCTTGCCGATGGCGTAGAGATAGCGGCCGAACACCGAGCGGTGCAGCACCACCCACATGACGATGGAAATGACGATCAGCGCGATGAAGCTGTTGGGCACGCCATAGGAGCGCCCGGCGGTGAGGAATTCGAGGTCGGGAAAGTTCTGGCCGAAGGCGAAGCCGGCGGTGCCGTCGGCGGTGTAGAAACGGGCGACGCCGCGATAGATCAACAGGCCGCACAGTGTGACGACGAAGGGCTGCAGCTTGAGCCTTGTGATCAGCCAGCCATGCACCAGGCCGATGATGGCGCCGAGCACGAGGATCAGCACGAAGGCCAGCGGCCACGCCACCTCGCGCACGGCGATGAAGTCGATGAACAGCGTCCCTAGGAGCGCGACCACCGAGCCGACCGACAGTTCGATGCCGCCGGTGATGATGACGAAGGCCTGCCCGATCGACAGGATGCCGAACAGGCCGATCAGGTTCGAGGTGTTGGCGAGGTTGATCGGCAACAGGAAGCGCGGATTGATGATCGCAACGATCGCGCCGACCACCAGGATCAGGATCAGCAGGCCGAGATCTTTCTTGCTCATCGTCTTCTCCCCAATGCCTGCCCGGGCAGGTTCCGCGAGACCTGCGGCAAAAACAAAAAACTATTTCGGCTGCTTGCCCACCGCCAGCAGCAGCACGTTTTCCTGGCTGAACCCGTCCTTGTCGAGAATGCCCGAGATCTGGCCCTCATGCATGACGGCGATGCGGTCGGACACGCCGATCACCTCTTCCATGTCCGAGGAGATCATCAGCACGGCGACGCCGGCATCGGCCAATGCGCGCATCAGGCCATAGATTTCCGCCTTGGCGCCGATGTCGATGCCGCGCGTCGGCTCGTCGAGGATCATCACTTTCGGATTCATGGCCAGCCACTTGCCGAGCACGACCTTCTGCTGGTTGCCGCCCGACAGCGTGCCGGTGCGCGTCTGCACCGACGGCGCCTTGATGCCGAGATTGCTCTTCTGCTTCTCGGCGGTGGCGGTCTCGGCGCTGGCCGAAACCAGGGAGCGCTTTGCATGCGCCGGCAGATTGGGCAGCGAAATGTTCTGGGCGATCGACAGGTCGAGCAGGATGCCGGTCAGCTTGCGGTCTTCCGGGACCAGGAAGATGCCATGCGCGACGGCATCGGCCGCGGAAGCCAGCGCAAGCGGCTTGCCGTCGAGCTCGAGCGCGCCGCCAAGGCTGCTATCGATGCCGAAGAACACCCGCGCCAGTTCGGTGCGGCCGGAGCCGACAAGGCCGGCAAGGCCGAGGATTTCGCCGCGCCTGACGTCGAGATCGACCGGCCGGCCGGGATAGGCCGGGGTGCGGATGGCCTTGGCCGAAAGCGCCGTGGCGCCGGGCGCACGCGCCGCCTCGGAGGCCTTTTCGCGCTCCTTCAGCATGCGGCCGATCATCAGCTTGACCATCTGGTCGTGGCCGATGTCGCGCTTTTGCAAAGTGCCGGCCAGCATGCCGTCACGCAGCACGACGACACGGTCGGCGACGCGTTCGACCTCGTGCAGGCGGTGCGAAATGAAGATGACGCTGATGCCGTCCGCCTTCAGCGCCTTGATGACGTCGAGCAATTTGTCGGTCTCGGCGAGCGGCAGGCTCGATGTCGGCTCGTCGAGGATTACCAGCCGCGCCTCGATCGACAGCGCCTTGGCGATCTCGACCATCTGCTGCTGGGCCAGCGACAGGGTCGCGACCTGTGTGTCGGCGGAAAAATTGGCGCCGACGCGCTTCAGCAGCGGCGCCACCATGGTGCGCAGTTTTGCGCGGTCGACGAGCTTGAGCGGCCCGGCGCGCAGCGGCTCGCGGCCAAAGAAGATGTTGGCGGCGACATCGAGATTGTCGAACAGATTGAGTTCCTGGTGGACGAAGGCGATGCCCGAACCGATACTGGCTTCAACGGAGAGCCTGTCATGCGCGGTGCCGTCGACCGTGATCGTGCCGCTGTCAGGCGTGGTGACGCCGCCAAGGATCTTCATCAAGGTCGATTTGCCGGCGCCGTTTTCGCCGACGAGGCCGATGACCTCGCCCGGCCTGACCTCCATCGAGAAGCCGTCGAGCGCGACAACGCCGGGATAGGTCTTGCGCACGTTCTCAAGGCTGAGGAACGGAGTAGTCGCGACGATGGATGTATCGGAATAATTCATCATGCCTGACAGCGATTGGCGGGCCGACCTTTTGGCAGACTGACGATCCTCGCGGTGTTCGTCAATGCGAGCAGCCGGCCCAAGCGACGTTGAGCCGGCTGAACTGCTTCAAGTCTTAGTTTCCAGACATCGCCTTCAAATTGGCGGCGTAGGCGTCGACGTCATCCTTGCCGATGATCTTGGTCGGGATGATGATGAGGCCGCCTTCCGGGATGCCCGACTTGTCGCCCTTGAGATAGGCAGCCATCAGCTTCATGCCCTGATAGGCCCATTCGAAGGGCTGCTGCACGACGGTGGCGGCAACGGTGCCTTCCTTGACGCCGCCCAGCGTGATCGGATCGTCATCGAAACCGACGACGGTGATCGAGCCGAGCTTGCCGGCGTCGCGCAGCGCTTCATAGATGCGCGGCGTGTTGTAGGAGTAGAAGCCGACCATGCAGGTGACGTCGGGGCTGGCGACCAGCGCGTCCTCGACATTCTTCTTGGCGCGCGCCTGGTCGATGTCGTCGCCGCGCACATCGATCAGCTCGATCTTGGTGCCGGCCAGGCCGTCCTTCATGCCCTGGATGCGCTCCTTGGCATTGTCGGCGCCGAGCAGGCCGACGAAGCCGAGGCACTTGCCGCCATTGGGCATCGCCTTCTTGGCGATTTCGGCCGCCTGCTTGCCGGCATCGACATTGGACGAGCCGATATAGGCGACGCGCTTGGTCTGCGGGGCGTCGCTATCGGTGGTGAACAGCGCCGTTTCCGAGGCGATCTTGTTGAGGCCATCGGTGGAGGTCTTCGGATCGACCGCCGAGACCATGATGCCCTTGACGCCGGCCGTCACCAGATCGTCCATCAGCCGCTGCTGGATGGCGACCGAGGACTGCTCGGGATATTTGAGCTCGAGATTGTAGTCGGGCAGCTCGCCCTGTGCCTTCTTGACGCCGGCTTCGGCGGCCTTCCAGAAATCGGAAGCGCCGTTGACGACGAAGGCCAGCGTCGGCTTGTCGTCGGCGCGCGCGATTGCCGTGGCCGACAGGCCAAGCAGCAGCGCGGTCGCGGCTACGGATGCATTTCGTATCAAGGATTTCATGTTCAACCTCCCGTTTGGCTCAGTCGTTGGACTGACCGATCTTGCACTGACCTGATTTTGCCGTTTGCAGCTTGGACGCCCTCCTCCTCAAAGGGGTTCCCGGCACCGAAGGAATGGCGTCGTTCCAGCCACGACAGCGACCTTAGAGACTCATCCTTCATTCGTAAATAGTCCGATTTGTCAGACATATCACATATTCGACACAAGGCTTGCGGAGGTAATATCCGCTCGCCATCGGGCTATTTCTCGTACACTCCCGCCGCCCCGCACCAACCGGGCCGGACGCGACGGATTGACGGTACAGCGCATTTTTGTATTAGTAAACAGTATTAGTTTCGAAGCCTATTCGGAAGGCATGGTCGTAGTCTCGCGGCGAATCCGCCGACGAGCCGCCCTCGGCTGCGCCAAGGTGCGAGCCTTGCGGTATCTGCATTTCAGCCTGTGCGGAGTCGTATGGTGGATGGACCTTGAGGATACTAATAGTTATAAATGCCTTTGACGATTTCCATCAATCGACGGCATCACGCCATCTTGCCGGCATGGCCGGCTGCCGCTAGGACAGTTTGGGATTTGGGGGTGCCATGAGCGAGACGACGGATCCGGCCAGCGACACGATAAGGCGCCGCAAGGCGCCGGCCAAGGGCACCAAGGGCCGCGTCACCATGATCGATATCGCCAGGGCGGCCGGCTGCTCGCAGGCGACCGTTTCCTTCGTGCTCAACAATTCGCCAGGCATCAAGCTGTCGCAGCAGACCCGCGAGCGGGTGATCGAAGCCGCGCGGACCCTTGGCTACACCGCGCCCGCTTTCGAGGCCCTTCACCCGCCGATACCCGCCTTCGAGGGGCTGGACGGGGTGATCGGCTTTGCCGTCGACCAGCTCGCCACCAGCCCGGAAGCCGTGGTCGCCATCGAGGGCGCTCGCCAGGCCTCGTGGAATGCCGGCAATGTGCTGCTGGTGGCGCAGACGCTGGGCGATGCCGTCATGGAGCCGCGCGCCATCGCAGCGCTGACCAAGCGGGGCATTTCGGCGCTGATCTACATGACCATCTTCACCCGCGAGATCACAGCGCCCGACTATCTCTACGGCCTCGACATCCCCGTGATCCTGCTCAACTGCTACACGGCGGACTACGCCTTCCCTGCCGTGGTGCCGAGCGAGATCGCCGGCGGCCAGAGCTCGACCCGCCATCTGATCAGCCACGGCCACCGCCGCATCGCCACCATCACCGGCGAGCCGTGGATGCAGGCGGCGCAGGACCGGCTGAAGGGCTACCGCCGCGCGCTCGCCACCGCCGACATCCCGTTCGATCCCGAACTGGTGGTCGAGGGCGACTGGTCGGCCAGCGCCGGCTACGCCGCGACCGTCAAGCTCTTGGCGCTGAAAGACCGCCCGACCGCCATCTTCTGCCAGAACGACCGCACCGCGATCGGCTGCTACGAAGCGCTGAAGGAAGCCGGCCTGCACATCCCGCAAGACATTTCCGTGGTCGGCTACGACGACGAAGAAATCGCCCGCCACCTGTTCCCGCCGCTGACGACCTCGATCCTGCCGCACATGGCGATGGGCCAATGGGCGATCGAACAGCTGGAAGCGCCGGCGGCGCCTGGACGGGGGCGGTACCCAATCACGAAGCTGGAGTGTCCGCTGGTGGAGCGGGAGAGTGTGCGGGGGGTGATGGGGGTGTGACAATTGGTGGAGGCGGGGGACGGCGCTCGGCGCCCGGCCAGTTGACATCCTGATGCGGCTAGTTGTTCGTGGGCGGCCGCGAGCAACGGCGGAACGAATGACGACCGGCCGTCGCCTCACGCTCACGCATTGGAACGCCAGCCGCAAAACGAAAGGAGTGGCCCAACGGCATTGAAGATCATCTCCTTCATCCGAAGTGGGCGACCGACGCTGTTGTAACGGCCGGAGAGACGCACTTTGAAGCCGTCCCGGCGAAAGCGCCGGCTGCCGCAATTTCACGGGCAAAGGGAACGCACGATCTTGCTCTCACTCGCTATCGCGACATTGCCGACAAGATCGAATAGGTTTCTCTCACATTTTTCCAGGCTCGACTCCCTCGTACGCCGGACCAACGAATGACCTTGATTCTGACCGTCGCAACTCCGATCGTCGTGGTTCAAGTAGGAGATCGCCTTGTGTCCAAGTCGGTCGGTGGAAAGCTATCGCCACTCGACGAGATCGCTACGAAACAGGTTCTTTATCGAGCCAAGGATGCGGTGGTCAGCATCGGGTACTCAGGCCAGGCAGTCCTTGGAGGCGTTCCAACCGACGAGGTAATAGCCGCATTCCTATCAGGTGATCCCGATCTGGGCCGCCGAAATCTGAACGAACGGCGGGGCATATTCAGAGGGCGTCCCACGAATCGCTGGCCCATGAATCATGCGACTGGGCACCTGCTGAAGAAGCTTGGTTCGCTCCTGTCAGTTGGCCAACGCCTACAGCTCTGCATCGCCGGCTTCAAGCTCGAAGCAGGTGCAGTTCGCCCGTTGATCAAAGAGTTCTCGATTCATCCCAACGGAACGCACAAAGCGGCCCACCCGCCCCGGCATTGGTCCGGAAACAGCGGAGCTTGGGTGAGTGCGATCGGCTTTAACCATGAGCACGTCGTAGGGGCCATTGTGGAAGAGCTCAAGCATCAACGTCCTGCCCCGGACGAGTTGGCCGCCTTCCTTACCGAGCAAATACGCAAATGCGGAGGGCCTGGAATTGGGCCTCATACGTCCGCGATCACCATCCACCGCGACGGGCCGGCGACTTCGGAATTCTTCCCGCTAGCCGCTCGGCAAGATGTTTTCTTCGTCGGCTATGCGCGCCAAGAGATCGAAATGAATGCCACATATCACCCTTGGATAATCGGCTGGAGCGCGATGATGCCGCCGACGAAGGGCGCGGGAGGGGACATCACATTTGACGACGAAGGGCTCGGAGTGCTCCTGAAAGGCTCTGGACCTGTGCCTAAGGGGATTTTAAGCGTATTGGGCTCCGTCCCGCGGTTGAACCCCGGAGAAGAGCGCCTCTGAGCCTTAGAAGCAGGGCGATGGGTTCGAAACTGATCGAAAGCAAGCCGCCGCCTCGCAGGAGGTTCAATGCGGCGCCCGCCGGCCAGAAAACACCGCAGCCGTTCGTCGTCTTTCACAGGGCGCGTCTCCCAAGCCTCGGACGCCCGCCCAGTTCCTTCTCCGGATAGATATGCAAGGCGATCTTGGCGACCTCACGCCAGTCGACGTCTTCGGCTGCGGTGTCGAGCAACCGGATGTAGGTCAGCAGGCGCTCTTCGTCGTATCCGGTCAGGGCCGAAAAAATGGACGCCTCGTCGGCGACGCCCGGATCGGGAAGGAGGGGCGCATATCTCATTTCGTCTTATCTTCTGAGGAGGTCGCCTCAAGCGCCTATGTTCCGCACGACTTGCAGTCTGTTGGGAAAGATCGTTAGATCAGATGGATTCGGAGGGGTGGGGCAAGACATGGCACACAAATACGGGGGGCCGTGGTCAGAGATCAAACTAGACGCGGTAGAATATTACTTACAGTGTTATGCAAAGGCGCTGACTTGGGCGAAGATGGACTTATGGTACATCGACGCGTTTGCGGGCTCTGGTGACCGCGAGGCTGAGCGTCAGGTTGGCGGCATCTTCGAGGGGCGTGAGATGGAAACCGTTATTGAAACCTTAGACGGTTCAGCTCGGCGCGGCCTCAAAATCGAACCTCCATTTAAGCACTTTATTTTTATCGAGAAGGATCCGGAGCGCGCGGCGGCGCTCGAATCTGTTCGAGTTGACTGGCCAAATGCCGAAATTCAAGTCCTGCGCGGTGATGCCAACGATGAACTTTTGGAGATCATCGGGAAAGCGCCATGGACTAGCAAATCGCGCAGCCGTTCGCGTGGCGTGGTCTTTCTGGATCCATTTTCCATGCAGGTCGATTGGTCGACGCTGGAGGCGCTCAGCCAAACTGAATGCCTCGACATTTGGTTTTTGTTCAACGTTGCGGCCGTCACCCGGCAACTGGCTCATGACTACGCTGGGATTGGCAACAAGGAGTCGATGCTCGATCGCGTTCTTAGCCCGCGATGGCGTGAGCTATACGCCATGCAGCCGGAAAACCCTTCTGGGCAAACCGATATATTTGCGGGCTTGTTTGATGCGCCTCCAAAACAGTCAACCGTTCGGAGGATCGTCAGCAAGAAGCAGATTGATCAGTGGTTTGAAGGGCTGCTGCGGGAAACTTTTGCTTTCGTATCGGAATCGCTTCCGATCATGACCCCCCACAGCGGCCACACATTTTCGTTGTTCTTGGCAGTGGCCAACCCCGATCCAAAGGCGACCGAACTTGCCGAGAAATTTGTCCGCTACGTCAACCGGAAATATGCGCCGAAGCCGCAGGCATCTCGTCGTAGGTCCGGCCGTTGAGCGTACGCCCGGTCGCCTTCTTGTTGCGACCGCCCCACTGCTTAAAGAAGAAAGCCGTACCGGAGCGCCGACACATGGTTTCGATTTCATCGACCCAGCGTGGATCCATATAACGTGAGCCCGGACCGGACTCGCCGCCGACGATCGCCCAATCAATATCGGTTAGATCGGCGCCGGCCACTGACCCGATAAGTGGTTCGAGCGAGACAAACCTTATAGCAGCCGGTACCTTGCGCAACTCGTCCAATCGATTGAGAACACGATTATCTTCAACGCTTGTGCCAAGCCAAACGTTTTCAAGCACAGGAAAGTCGCCACGGGTCAGAACTTCGGCCATACGTTCCGGTCGCTTCGTCAGGATTTGGTAGGTGTGCCGCCGCGTGTCCTTCATCACAGTCCAGACTTGGCGAATGAAGTCTGCCGGCACATCGGCGTGAAATAGGTCGGACATCGAGTTGACGAAGACCCGGCGCGGCTTGCTCCACGTCGCTGGCGTACCTAGTGACTTGGGATCGAGCGTCACCTTACCTGTCCATTTGGCGCGGCCGCCGCTCTTGCGGGTCAGACCCTGGTATTTCTCTTGGCCCATCGCTTCGAGTCGCGCAGCCATGCGCATCGCATAGCAATTTGTGCAACCGGCCGTCAGAATCGTGCAACCTGCTACCGGGTTCCACGTCGCGTCGGTCCATTCAATCGAAGTATCAGCCATAGGACGATTCTCCTAGTTTCTGATCATGGTTAATCTGAGGTTCTGAACTTTCCGTTTCGATGGGCGAAAAAGGTTCACACGAACGATGTATGATACATGATCGGCAGGTGGGTACGTGGTCGGCAAACGTCCAAACACCACGTAAGCAATTTACGCGTGTGGCGCACCCGACAGGATTCGAACCTGTGACCTCTGCCTTCGGAGGGCAGCGCTCTATCCAGCTGAGCTACGGGTGCTTTCCGGAATCCGGAAAACGAACCAGCCGGTGAACCGGCAAGTCACGGCTTCTTAGCGGAAGCGGGCTCGGGCTTCAACGGGCAATTGGAGATTGGCGCAGCGACTTGGCTCGGTGCGTCCGGGCTGCGGCCTATGAGGTTGCCGCCTCCCTCTTCACCGTCCGCCGTCCGCGCACCGCGCGCTTCGGCTTCTTCGCACCCGTCAGTTCGTGCATCGCATCCAGCTGCATCTGCTGCATTTCGGCCAGGCGCGTCCATTGGCGCGAGATGAGGTAGTCGAGTTTTTCGTGCAGATGGCGCACTTCGAGCTCGGCCTTGAGGTTGACGCGGTAGTCGTTGAAGGAGCGCAGGCGGTCCTTGGACTCCTGCCGCCGCTGGCTCATCATGATGATCGGCGCCTGGATGGCGGCGATGCAGGAGAGCAGCAGGTTGAGCAGGATGAAGGGATAGGGATCGAAGGCGCTGCTCATGCCCGCGATCAAATTGATGCCGATCCACACCAGCAGCACGCTGCCGAACGAGATCAGGAACCACCAGCTGCCGCCGAAGGCCGCCATGTTGTCGGAGACGCGGTCGGCAAAGGTCCGGTGCTCCTCGAATTCTTCTTCCGAGTTTTCGGAAATCGTGTCTTGCCTGGCGATCGATTCGACCACCTGGCGGTCGAGCTCGGAGAATTCGCCGTGCTCCTGCTGGAGCAGCTCCTCCATGTAGCGCATGCGGTAGCGGCCGAGCTCGGCGCGGCTGATGCGGGCGCCGGTCGGCAGGTCCGGGTGATCGGCGTGGATGCGGTCGGCGAGGCTCGGGCGCAGCGTGTCGATGCGCACGAGATCGCGCTTGCGGAATTTGCGGCCCGATATCGCCGATGGTTTTTTCTTCGGCTTGCCGCGCGATGCGCCTGGAGCGGATGGTTCGGAGTCCGGCACATCAGGCGTTTCGAGCTGCTCGTCCGAGGTCTGGTCGGCCTCGTGCTCGCCAATGATCGGCGCCTCGAAATATTCGCCGCCATTGTCGTTCTCTGCCGCCTGCTCGGGCGTTTTCGGGACGGTGCTCATGGTGCGGGCTCCTGCTGTGGTGCTGCGAAGGACGATAAGCAGAGGTGGCGGCGCATAGCCAGCGCGGGACACGGATTTCGCGGGCCGGACAAGTGGTTTTGATCGGAGAGGCGATGTGGCAGGCGACGGCGCGGTGAGGCATTGGAGATCGTCGTCATCCGTGGGCGACGCTCCGTCGCGAAGACCATGGGATCTGCGCTGCGTTGCTTCGCTCCTTGCTCCGAGTCTGTGGAAGGATGGCACCGGCAACAAAAAACCCGCCTTGCGGCGGGTCACTGGCGCAAATCAGCACCATACGCAAGTTTATAGCATAGTTGCCGTCATCGGGCAATTGTCGAGGTCGGCGCCGCCCCTCATCGCCCTGCCGGGCACTTCTCCCCGTATAGTGACGGGGAGAAGGGGGTGGCCGCAACGACGGTGTCCTTCTTGCAACGTTGATGATTGGCGAAACCGGCGACGAGAGCGCCCCTCTCCCCGTCACTATACGGGGAGAGGATGCCGGCAGGCAGGTGAGGGGCGGCATCAACGCCCGAAAAGGGAGATGGTGCGAGTTCGAAACCTGAATCGATTGCCCTGGCAGCCGGGGCAAGCCAGGCGCAAATCGCGCTGCCGCCTACTACTGCTCGGCGAACATCAGCCTTGTCTTGGTGCCGTCCATGGCCGGCGACAAACTCCGCTGGATCAGCGCCTCGACATGATCGTTGCGCTGGCGGGCTGAGTCGGCGCCCATCACCACGACGATCAGGTTGCGGCCGTCGGCGTTGTAGGAGGTGACGATGTTGAAGCCAGACGCCCTGATGTAGCCGGTCTTGATGCCGTCGACGCCGCGCACGCGGCCGAGCATGTCGTTGTGGCCGCGCACCAGCCTGCCGCGGAACATGAAGTCGCTTTCGGAGAAATAGTGGAACTGCTGGGGAAAGCGCTGATGCAGCGCCATGCCGAGCACCGCCATGTCGCGCGCCGTGGTGTGCTGGTCGTCGTCGGGCAGGCCGGATGCGTTGCGGAACACGGTGCTGGTCATACCGAGCTGGCGCGCCTTGGACGTCATCATGGCGGCGAACTGCTCCTCCGAGCCGCCGAGATATTCGCCGACCGCCACCGCCACGTCATTGGCCGATTTGACGACGATGGCGCGGATCGCCGAATCGACATCGATGCTCTCGCCGCGCTTGAAGCGCAGCTTGGTCGGCGGCTGCGAGGCGGCATGGTCCGACACCGGGATCTGCGTCTCCTTGGTGACGCGGCCGGAATCCAGCGCCTCGAACAGCAGGTAGAGCGTCATCATCTTGGTCAGCGAGGCCGGATAGCGCTGCGCCGTCGAACTGACCTCGAACAGCTGCTTGCCGGTCCTGGCGTCGACGACGATGGCGGCATATTTCTGCGCTGGCGCGGGTACAGCCAGCACCGAGTCGGGCGGTGTCGTGGCGCAGCCGGCAAGCAGCACCAGCAGGGCTAGTGCCGCGAAAACTCTCTGGATGAGCGGAAGGGGACGCAGGTTGGACAAGGGCAAGTCTGTTCGGATCAAGCTGTTGCTGAGATGAGGCGAAGCTAACGTAACGCGGCTGTTGCGTCCATTTGGTTAATGCCGGTCATACAAAGGAATGTCATGCCCTCGCTTGGGTTCCTCGCCCACAAGGGGGAGGGTGAAGGCAACCCTTGATGCAAAATGCCTGCCGCAGTGCTTGCGCAACCGCCGCCGAACGGGTTCTGTTTGCGCCTGCAGAATCGGTGAGAACGCAATGACCATCAGCACGATCAAGGCCAGGGGTATTTCGGTTTCGCTCGACCTCACGGTCGGCCACATCGCCGACATGGTCGTCGACGGTGGCGGGCGGCAGCTGAAGCCGCTGCACCGCGCGCCCTGGGTCGATGCGAACGAGACGCTGCCGGACAATTTGCCGGAAGGCACGGTTCGGCTGTCCGGCGATTTTCTCTGCGCGCCGTTTTCACGCAGCGATGTCGAGGAAGCGCCGCTGCATGGCTGGCCGGCCAACAGCGCCTGGGACGTCGTCGACAGCGCTGCAACAGGCGATGGCTGGCGCGCGGTCTACCGCTTGCGGCACAAGGTGATGGGCGCGAGCGTCGACAAGATCCTGACGCTGCGCGACGACCATCCCTTCCTCTACCAGGAGCATGAGTTTTGCGGCGGCCATGGCGCCATTTCGGTCGCGCATCACCCGATGACATCGATGACGGGCGGCGGCAGGCTGGCCTTTTCGCCAAAGCGGTTTGCCGCGACGCTGGACGATCCGCTGGAGCCCGATCCCGCACGCGGCCGCTTCATGCTCGCCTATCCGGCACGCTCCGCCGATCTCAGCCATTTTCCCGCCGCCGGCGGCGGCACGCTTGATCTCACGGAATACCGTATGGACGACCGCCGTGAGGATTTCATCACGCTGGTCGAGGCCGATCATGGCGGGCCGGGCTGGACCGCGCTTGCGCGACAGGCCGAAGAGGACCTGGTGCTGGTGCTGAAGAACCCCGCCGAGCTGCCGATCACCATGCTGTGGCTCAGCAATGGCGGGCGCGACTACGCACCCTGGAGCGCCCGCCACCTTGGCGTGCTCGGCATCGAGGACGGCCGCGCTGCCGTCGGCCATGCCGCCTCGATCGGCGACAACTGGCTGAAGCGCGAAGGCGTAGCAACCGCCTTCGCGCTGGGCGAAGGCCAAAGCGTTTCCTTTCGCCATGTCATCGGCGCGATACCGCTGTCCGGCAGCGAGCCGCCGCAGGAGGTCACGACGGCGGATGGCCGCATGCGGCTGGCAGCCGGAGGTTCGTCCTGGGAGGTTCCCTTCGACAGCGATTTCCTGCGCATCGGTCGGCCCGCGGCCGCCTGATGGGATTGCGCGACCGCAGGGTTTGAAATTTCCACGAACTGCCGGCAAGATGTGGCCGAAATCATCATGCGGAACATGGTGGATTTGAAGCTCCTGCCAGAGAGGCTGTCATGTCCGAAATCGCCCATCTCGCCGCCACCATCTTCAAGCGTGCCGGCAAGGCAAACCGCTTCATCGTCGCCATTGCCGGGCCGCCAGGCTCCGGCAAGTCGACGCTGTCGGCGCGGCTGCATGACCTGCTGCCCGAAGGTGCTTCGGAAGTCGTGCCGATGGACGGCTTCCACTATGACGACGCCGTGCTCGAGCGGCGCGGACTGCGGGCGCGCAAGGGCGCGCCGGAAACTTTCGACTTTGCCGGTTTTGAGGCCCTGCTGAAGCGTATCCGGGCCGGTGAACCCGACATTGCCATCCCGGTCTTCGACCGCAACATGGAATTGTCGCGCGCCGCCGCTTCGATCGTCGCCACCGAGACCAAATTCATCCTGGTCGAGGGCAACTACCTGCTGCTCGACGAGGAGCCGTGGTCGCGGCTGGCGCCGCTGTTCGATTTCTCGATCTTCGTCGACGTGCCGCGCAATGAGCTCGAGCGCCGCCTGCTGGAGCGCTGGCACGAGCACGGCCGCTCCGATGCGGATGCGCGCGCCTGGATCGCTTCCAACGACATGCCCAATATCGAGCGCGTGCTCGCCCGCCGCAGTGCCGCCGATCTGGTGATCGGCCTTTCCGCTTGATTCTACGGATTGCGCAAGGGGAACCTTAAGACTTTCAGGCCGTTATCGCCGACAAGGCAATTCCGCCAAAAGAGGGAGTCCGTGCGATGGCACAGAAGGCAAGAAAGCCCGCGCCCGCCAAGGGCAAGGCAACCCAATCCAAGGCAGGCGCCGGCCCGGCGATCACCGCCCGTTCGAAGGACGCCAAGCCGGCCTTTGGCAAGGCGGCGCCGAAGAAAGTGGTGCCGACAGCGGCAAAAGCTGCGCCGAAAGCCGCAAAGCCCAAAAAGGCAGCGAGCGCTGATGCATCGATCTCGAGCAGCGCCATGCGGACGGTCAAGGCTGCGGCCAATGTAGCGGCGGGCGCGGTCGTCATCGCCGCCAGGGGCACCGCATCGTTTGCAGCCTCCATGGTCGGCAAGGGCGGCTCGAAAGCCAAGGCGAAGGCAAAGTAGCCTTCTCCAAGGCCTACCTAGCTTGCGTCAGGCTTTGGCGGGTATGGTCAGGCCCTTCTGCACCGCTGGCCGCGCCAGACCGCGTTCCAGCCATGTTCCCACATTGGTGAAATCGTCGAAGCCGACGAGTTCGCGCGCTTCGTAGAAGCCGATCAGGTTGCGCACCCAGCCGAGCAACGAGATATCGGCAATGGTGTAGTCATTGCCCATGATCCATTTGCGGCCCTTCAGCCTGATGTCGAGCACACCGAGCAGCCGCTTTGATTCATCGCGATAGCGCTCCAGCGGGCGCTTGTCGGCGATCTCGCGGCCGGCGAATTTGTGGAAGAAACCGACCTGGCCGAACATCGGCCCGATCGAGGCCATCTGGAAGAACACCCACTGGATGGTCTCGTAGCGGCGCGCGGCGTCGACGGGCATGAGCAGGCCGGTCTTTTCAGCGAGGTAGAGCAGGATGGCGCCGGATTCGAACAGGCCGATCGGCTTGCCGTCGGGACCATTCGGATCGATGATTGCCGGTATCTTGCCGTTGGGATTGAGCGACAGGAATTCCGGCGTCCAGCTTTCGTTCTGGCCGATGTTGACCCAATGCGGCTCGTAGGGCAGGCCGAGCTCTTCCAGGGCAATCGATATCTTCACGCCGTTCGGCGTTGTCGCGGAATAGAGCTGGAGCTGGTCGGGATGCCTGGCCGGCCAGCGTGTTGCAATCGGAAAGGCGGACAGGTCAGCCATGGAAAACTCCTGAATGGGATTTGGCGTCGAGCGGCGCGGTTTTGGCGGGTCCACGCAGAATTAGGGGCGCGGCCGATCCTGATCAATATGCCAGCAGCAGTTTCGCCGTGCACGGACAGTCGCAGGAATTTGTGGGTATGGCAGCACGCCTCTCGCGATGGCCATCAACGCGGCGGCAGTCGGCGCGTCAAACTACCCACGGACGGGTCCACCATGTCATGGATTGCCCGCCGGACATCCAAGCGACAACAGGGGGCGGCAACGGCCGGCTACCCCTGGCGAGGTCGACCCGAATTATGCGCAAGACAGGCATATCTTTCGCGGCTAATGTTCCAGCGCCGCAGGGAGGCAACGGCCGATGACGAGGCAAGAAACTCTGGCCAACGCCACCCGTCTCGGGCCGGTCCATCTGCGCGTCGTCGACATTCCAGCCGCTTTGCCGGTCTGGCGTGACGTCGTCGGCCTCTCGACGCTGACCAGGGACAGCGGGATCGTCGAACTCGGCGTCGACGGCAAGACCCTTATCGTGTTGCACGCTGGAGCAGCAACCCTCCTGCCGCCAAAGTCCCGCGATCTGTTTCATGTCGCCATTCATGTCGCGACACGCAAGGAATTGGCCCGGGTCGCAGCCCGGCTGCGTGCCTCAGGCCTGAGGCACGGCGCCCAGGATCATCTGATCTCGGAATCCTTGTACGTTTCCGATCCATCAGGCAACGGGATCGAGATCTGCTTCGACACGCCCGGGCGCCTCGCCTCCAGGGAAGAGACGGCTGGCGGCGGTGTTTCGCTTGTCGCCAAGGACGGCACAAGGCATTCCGGCCTCGAACCTCTGGATATCGATCGATTGCTGCAGGAGCTTGGCACGGCGGACCGTGTCAAGGTTCCGCTGGCGGCGGACAGCTTCATCGGCCACATTCATATGCGTGCGCGGTCGCCCGAAACGCTGATGGCGTTCTACCTCGGCGTGCTTGGCTTCAAGCCACATATCCAGTCTGCAACGTTTGGCCTGTTCGACTGCGGCACCGGGGAACGCCCACACATGGTGGCATTCAACATCTGGGCTCGCGACGAGTTGAAAGAGCCACCACTCGGCGCGGCAGGTCTCGAGCATTTTACACTCGTGCTTCCCAGCCAGGAAGACCTCGCGGCCATCGCGCGACGTCTCGACGATGCGCACGTGCCCTCGCTGCAAACGGACGGGGCGCTGGACCTCTCCGATCCCGAGGGAAACCGCCTGCGGGTGGTGCTCGCAAGCGACTGACGTGACGGCTGTGGGCCTGAACCAGGAGGGACAATGGTGATAAGGGTAATCGGAACGGGCTTTGGCCGGACAGGAACGGACTCGATGCGCGAGGCGCTGGCGATCCTTGGTTTCGGCCCCTGTCACCACATGTTCGAAGTCATGGCCAATGACGACCAGAAGCGGCTTTGGCGTGCGCTGGCGAAGGGCGCGGCACCAGACTGGAACCAGCTGTTTGCGGGCTACGCGTCCTGCATCGACTGGCCCTCGGCGCACTATTGGCGTGACCTGATTGAGTTCTATCCGGACGCCCGGGTCATCCTGACATACCGATCGCCGGAAAGCTGGTGGACAAGCTTCGAGAACACGATCCTGGCGGGCATCAGCCAGAGCACGGATCAGGAATCGCTGGGTCTTGCCTTGATCTCCAGGCAGGTCTTCGACAGCCGGCCGCACGATCGCGCCAATGCCATGGCCGTCTACGAAGCCAATGTAAGGGCGGTCGTTGCGACAGTGCCGTCAGGTCGGCTGCTGGTCCACAATCTGGGAGACGGATGGGAGCCGCTCTGCCTGCATCTTGGCGTGCCAGTGCCGGACCAGCCCTATCCCAATCGGAATAACACCAAGGACTTTCAGTCGGCTCTTGCACAGAACTAATTTGATCGTCCTGCAAGGTCGCTTGGCGGACGTTCTGCACGCGACCGTTACGCCTCGTCCAACTAGCCGCAATATCAGTCAGGTGTAACCACGGGTCCGGTCAGGATCGCCTGGGATCAGACAGCCTTGAAGGCCAGCACCGCATTGGTGCCGCCGAACGCGAAGCCGTTGCTGATCGCGGTGCGCACCTTGCGCTCGCGCGCCACATTCGGCGTGACGTCGAGGTCGCAATCGGGATCGGCCTCGCGGAAATTGGCGGTCGGCGGCACGATGCCTTCACGGATCGCATTCACGCAGGCGATCATCTCAAGCGCGCCCGATGCGCCGAGGCAATGGGCGTGCATCGACTTGGTCGATGACACGGAAAGCTTGTAGGCATGGTCGCCGAAGACGCGCTTGATCGCCGCCGTCTCGATCTGGTCGTTGGCCTTGGTGCCGGTGCCGTGAGCATTGAGATAGTCGACATCCTCGGGATTGAACCCGGCGTCGGCCAGGCAGGCACGCATGGCGGCCGTTGGTCCGTCGATGGTCGGCGCGACGATGTCGGACGCGTCGGCGGAGAGGCCGGCGCCGGCAATTTCGGCAAGGATGGTGGCGCCGCGCGCCATGGCGTGCTCATAGGTCTCCAGCACCGCCATGCCGGCGCCCTCGCCGAGCGACAGGCCCTGGCGATCGGCCGAAAATGGCCGGCAGGTGTCGGGCGCCAGCACGCGCAAGGCTTCCCAGCCCTTCAGGATACCCCAGACCAGTGGCGCATCGGTGCCGCCGGCGACCATGACGTCGGCACGGCCGAGCCTGATCTGGTCGACGGCCGAGGTGATGGCGTGGTTGGACGACGAGCAGGCCGAGGTGACGCCGAAGACCGGGCCGCGCAGGCCGAGATTCATGCTGACGTGGCCGGAGGCCGCACTTGGCATCACCTTTGGCACGGTGAAGATGCCGGCGCGATTCTTGCCCTCGATCAGGATAGCCCGATAGCTTTCTTCGATCGCCTCCCAGCCGCAGACGCCGACACCGACGACGGTGCCCATCCGATAGGTGGTGGCCTCATTCGAAACCAGGCCGGACTGCTGCATAGCTTCCCTGGCTGCGATCGTCGCCAACAGGCTGAAGCGGTCCATCGACACGGTCTGCTTGCGGTCGATGCCGTGATCGGGAAGTGTCTTGATTTCGCAGCCGACCTTGACCTTCAGGTCATGCAGCTGCGGACTTGTGATCTGGCCGATGGCCGAGCGGCCGGCGCGCATCTCGTTCCAGATCGCAGGCGCGCTGGTGCCGAGCCCGCAAATGCCGCCCATGCCGGTGATGACAACGCGCTGCCGCATTCAGGTCAGGCTTTTTTCGCGATCAGCGCGCGGACGGCTTCGACCATATCGCCGACATTCTTCAGATTGCTCCAGGCGTCGACCGTGTTCATCTCGATCTCGATGCCATACTCTTCCTCAAGATCGAAGATGATCTCCGTCAGCTCGAGCGAATGGATACCAAGCGAGGTCAATTCGGTGGTGGTGGTGATTTCTTCGCCGCCCGGCTCGGCATGAGCCTTGATCTTCGCGATGATATCCGTTGCCAGCTGGTCGGCCATTCGGTTTCTTCCCCACTATGTCACGTTTCCCGACGCCAACTGAGCAGCGCCCCTTTTTCTCCTGGTATCAAGCCGCCGTCGTCGTTTTATACCCCCGCCAAGCGCTGCATGACCGTACCAAGGTGGTTCCCTCTATAGAAACCGAAACGTTGTCAAGCAACAAGCTATATCGAACTCCAGGTCGACAAAGCCGCCGGAGTGCTTAACGTGCAGGCATGGATACGGTTGAACATGGCAGGATTTCGACGCAGCGCGTTGCGGGCGTGGCGCGGCTTTCCTGCGCTCTCAGTGAGGGTCGCACGCGCCTGCGGCGCCTCTATCAGGACGGTGCCGCCAAGATCAGGATGCCTTCTGTCTCGGCCGATCCGCTCGAGGCGGTGCTGATCAACACCGCCGGCGGGATGACCGGCGGCGACCGTATCGCCTGGGACATGGATGTCGGCGCGGCTGCTTCGGCGTCGATCACGACCCAGGCCTGCGAGAAGATCTACCGGGCGGCATCCGACCGTGCCGAAGTGCGGGTCAATTTGTCGGTCGGTGAAAACGGCCGCATCGCCTGGCTGCCGCAGGAAACCATCGTCTTCGACCGGGCGGCCTTTGCCCGCACGCTCGACGTCGAGCTTGCCGTCGGCGCCGAGGCGTTGGTGCTGGAAGCTGCCGTCTTCGGCCGCCTGGCGATGGGCGAACGGGCCACGCAGGGGCATTTCCACGACCGCTGGCGGGTCCGCCAGGATGGCTCCCTTATTCATGCCGAGGATTTCCGCATCGGACCCGATATCGCCGCCACGCTCGATCGCCCGGCGATTGCCGGTGGCGCGATCGCGATGGCGACGCTGCTTTTGGTGTCGCCGCGGGCCGAAGCCCTGCTCGATCCGGTTCTGGCGATCGTCGGCGACCACGGCAGCGCCAGTGCCTGGAGCGTGAAGAAATCTGGCAAGCTTCTTGCGAGGCTCTACGCTGGGGATGGCTACCAGCTGCGCCAACGGCTGGTTCCACTCGTCGAATTGCTCAACGGAAGAGCGGGGTTGCCCAAATTATGGTCACTGTAGGCCTGTCGCTACCAGCTTGGGAAAACGCATGAACCTGACGCCGAGGGAAAAGGACAAGCTGCTGATCGCCATGGCGGCGATCGTGGCGCGCAAGCGGCTCGAACGCGGCGTCAAGCTCAACCATCCGGAAGCGATCGCGCTGATCACCGACTTCGTCGTCGAGGGTGCCCGCGACGGCCGCCCGGTCGCCGAACTGATGGAGGCCGGCGCCCATGTCGTGACCCGCGCGCAAGTCATGGAAGGCATCGCCGAGATGATCCACGACGTGCAGGTCGAGGCGACGTTCCCCGACGGCACCAAGCTGGTGACCGTGCACGAACCGATCCGGTGAGGAGAGAAGAATGCTTGAGCTGCGCCCCAACTGCGAATGCTGCGACAAGGACCTGCCGCCGGAGGCGGCGGACGCATTGATCTGCACCTTCGAGTGCACCTTTTGCATCGACTGCGTGGAACAGGTGTTGGGCGGCGTCTGCCCCAATTGCGGCGGCAATTTTTCGGCGCGGCCGCTCCGGCCGGCGGCGATGCTGAAGAAATATCCGGCGTCGACCAGGCGCGTTCTCAAGGCCGAAGGCTGCGGCCCCCGCAAGGCCGCGTGAACACCACGACCGGCCCAACGAAAGGCAAATAGAATGATCCCTGCCAAACGCCTATGCCTGTCGGCGATCCTCCTGCTGGCCGCTTCCATACCGGCCTATGCCCATGTCGGCATCGGCACCACCTCCTCCTTCACGGCCGGCTTCATGCACCCGCTCTCCGGCCTCGATCACATGACGGTGATGATCGCGGTCGGGCTGTGGGCGGCGCTCAAGGGCGGCAAGGCGGTTCTTGCCTGGCCGGCGGCCTTTGTCGGCGTCATGCTGGTCGGCGGTGTGCTCGGCATGCTGCATATGCCGCTGCCCTTCGTCGAACCGGGCATACTGGCCTCGGTCGTGGCGCTCGGGTTGCTGGTGGCACTGGCGGTTGATCTGCCGGTCTCGGCCGGCGTCGCCATCATTGGCCTGTTCGCGCTGTTCCACGGCCACGCCCACGGCACCGAAGTGCCGGAGAATGCCGGCGGGCTTGAATACATGGCCGGCTTTGCCATCGCCACAGCGGCTCTCCATGCCACCGGCATCGCCGCCGGGCTCGGTCTTGGTATCCGGTTCCGTGGCCTGGCCCGCGCCGCGGGTGCCGCCTGCGCTGCGGTTGGTCTCGGCCTCGTCTTCGGCGTTCTGTGAGGGTGGCGATGATCCCCGGCGAAGTCATTACGGTGAGCGGCGACATCGAGCTGAACAAGGGTCTGCCGACCGTCACCCTGAAAGTCGCCAACAGCGGCGACCGGCCGATTCAGGTCGGCAGCCACTACCATTTTTTCGAGACCAATGAGGGGCTGAAGTTCGACCGCGAGCGTGCCAGAGGCATGCGCCTCGACATCGCCGCCGGCACGGCCATGCGCTTCGAGCCAGGACAGGAGCGCGACGTCACGCTGGTGCCGATTGGCGGCAAGCGCGAGGTCTACGGATTTCAGCAGAAGGTGATGGGCAAGCTGTGAGATCTCCCAGCGTGCTCAGCTCAGTTCGACGGCTTGGCCGCAGCGTAGATGACGATCTTTCCGGGATCGCCGAATTCGACGGCGAGAATATCCTGCGCAAGCACGCGCCGCGATTCGATGGCGTTGAACAGCAGCGCGTTGGCCTCGATCTCCTTGCGCAGCTCCGCGATGTCGTCCTGATGCTGTCTGACCTTGCTCTCGATCGCTGGCGGCGGGCCGCCTTCGCTGCGCGCGGCGTCCGTGAGGAACACGATATCCACCTTGTCAAGCTTGGACGTCTTGCGCACCGTGCCGATGTTTTCACGCGTCCGGTCGATTGCCGTGTTGACGTTCCGGGCTTCGGCGGCGGCGTTGGCCTCTTCCTGCTTGACCTGCGAGCCGATGATGCGGTTGACGGTCTCCGTACTTTCCAGCCCTTGCGCCTTCAGTCCGGCTGCAGAACCTGCCACCGCCAAGAATGCCATGGCGGTGGCCGCCTGCAGCCGTCTTTTGGGAGAAAAGGAAGTGCTCGCCATCGCTCGCTCCTGAGAGACGTCGTTTCGGGGCGCGGTTTAGCGCCAAAGAAACAAAACGATTCCCGTCCGGCGAAGGTTCCTTTGCCGATGCGGCCGGCGGGCTGGATACCGGCCCGCCGCGCCGCTTTGTCAGCTCGCCTTCTTGGTGATCAGGGTCAGTGCGCCATTGGGTTCCATGCTGGCGGCGACGACTTGCGCCGAACTGAGCCCCTTGGCCTCCAGCGCCGACTTCACCTTGGGCGTGGCGTCGATCGAGCTACGCAGTTTCTTCAAGCCGTCATCGCCACGCTGGGCAATCACCTGGTTGACCTGTGTCTGGGTGTCCTTTGGCAGCTCGGTGATGTCGACGATGTTGACGCTCAGGATCGTCGGCACAGCCGGCTGGGCGCTGGGGGCGGGCTTGGTTGCCCCTGGGGCAGGTGCGGTCGGCGCCGGAGCGGGTTGCTGCTGGGCACCGGCGGCACCCGCCAGCATCAGCGTGGCGGCGGCAGCGGCAAGAACTATCGTTTTGCGCATGGATTTTCCTTCCATCGATTTGGTAAACGGTCGGTTTGGGGTGACCCCCTAAGCTCAACCGCCAAATGGGATCAGAAGGTGTCGCCGAGCGGGTCATTCCATGACCATTGGATGGCGGCAATGTGCAGCCGGGCTTCAATCAAACCGCATTTTTTTGGCAAACCGCATTTTGGCAAACCGCATTTCGGGAGCAATCGCTGATGGCCAGAATTACCCGCGCCGCCTACGCGCAGATGTATGGCCCGACGGTCGGCGACAGAGTGCGGCTTGCCGACACCGAGCTGTTCATCGAGGTGGAGAAGGATCTCACCATCCATGGCGAGGAGGTGAAATTCGGCGGCGGCAAGGTGATCCGCGACGGCATGGGCCAGAGCCAGGTTTCCAGAGCGCAAGGCGCTGTCGACTCCGTGATCACCAACGCGCTGGTGGTCGACGCCAGCGCCGGCATCTTCAAGGCCGATATCGGTCTGCGAGATGGGCGCATCGCTGCGATCGGGAAGGCCGGCAATCCTGATACTCAAGATGGCGTCACCATCATCATCGGCCCCGGCACCGAGATCATCGCCGGCGAAGGCAAGATCCTGACCGCCGGCGGCTTCGACGCGCATATCCACTTCATCTGCCCGCAGCAGATCGAGGAAGCGCTGATGAGCGGCATCACCACCATGCTCGGCGGCGGCACCGGCCCGGCGCACGGCACGCTGGCGACCACCTGCACGCCGGGGCCATGGCACATGGCCCGCATGATCCAGTCCTTCGATGCCTTCCCCATGAACATCGGCCTGTCGGGCAAGGGCAATGCTTCGCTGCCTGCAGCACTCGAGGAAATGGTGCTGGGCGGCGCCTGTTCGCTGAAGCTGCACGAGGACTGGGGCACGACGCCGGCGGCGATCGACTGCTGCCTGTCGGTCGCCGACGACTACGACGTGCAGGTGATGATCCACACCGACACGCTGAACGAGTCCGGCTTCGTCGAAAACACTGTGGCGGCGATCAAGGGCCGCACCATCCATGCCTTCCACACCGAGGGCGCCGGCGGCGGCCATGCGCCCGACATTATCAAGGTCTGCGGGCTGCCCAACGTCATCCCGTCCTCGACCAATCCGACGCGGCCCTACACGGTCAACACGCTGGCCGAGCATCTCGACATGCTGATGGTCTGCCATCATCTGTCGCCGTCAATCCCCGAAGACATCGCCTTTGCCGAAAGCCGCATCCGCAAGGAGACCATCGCGGCGGAAGACATCCTGCATGACATCGGCGCCTTCTCGATCATCTCGTCGGACAGCCAGGCCATGGGCCGCGTCGGCGAAGTCGCGATCCGCACCTGGCAAACCGCCGACAAGATGAAGCGCCAGCGCGGCTCGCTGCCGCAGGAAACCGGCAACAACGACAATTTCCGCGTCCGCCGCTACATCGCCAAATACACGATCAATCCGGCCATCGCGCATGGGCTGTCGAAGGACATCGGCTCGATCGCGGTCGGCAAACGCGCCGACCTGGTTCTGTGGAACCCGGCCTTCTTCGGCGTCAAGCCGGACATGGTGCTGATCGGCGGCATGATCGCCGCCGCCCCGATGGGCGACCCCAACGCCTCGATCCCGACGCCACAGCCAATGCACTACCGGCCGATGTTCGGCGCCTATGGCAAAGCCAGGACCAACTCGTCGGTGACCTTCGTCTCCAAGGCAGCGCTCGAATCCGGCCTGCACGGCAGGCTGGGTGTCGACAAGCAGTTCGTCGCCGTCGAAAACACCCGCGGCGGCATCGGCAAGCATTCGATGGTGCTCAACGACGCCACGCCGCATGTCGAGGTCGACCCGGGAACCTACGAGGTGCGTGCCGACGGCGAGCTGTTGACCTGCGAGCCGGCGACGGTGCTGCCGATGGCGCAGCGGTATTTTCTGTTCTGAAGCGGCGATCCGACCGGGCGAGCATTATCCGTTGCAGCCCTTGGTGGGAGGCAGCAATATGCGGCCAACCAACAGCTGCATTGTGATCAAGCATGGCCACCGAAATCGCTTCCGCCCACGACATCTTCCCGCATATCCGCATCGTCATGGGCATGGTGATCGGGCTTGGCGTCGCCCGCCTGCTGTCGGGGGTGGCGCGCATCGTCCAGCATCCCGGCCAGTACAAGCTCTATACCGTGCATCTGGCCTGGGTCGTCTCGGTGCTCCTGATGCTGGTGCATTTCTGGTGGTGGGAGTTCGGCCTCTACGCCATCGAGACCTGGACCTTCGGCAAATACCTGTTCATCATTTTCTATGCGATCACGCTGTTCCTGCTCTGCGCGCTTTTGTTTCCCGATTCGATGCTGGACTACACGAGCTACGAGGATTTCTTCTATTCGCGCCGGGCCTGGTTCTTCGGCCTGCTGGCGGCGACCTACCTGCTCGACGTGGTCGACACGCTGCTGAAAGGACCGGAGCATTTCGCCCGCTTCGGCAACGAGTACCTGTTCCGCACGCCGGTCTTCGTCGCGCTCTGCATCGCCGCGATCCTGGTGCGCGATCGCCGCTTCCACATCGCCTTTGTCACGGCGGCGCTCATCTATCAGATATCGTTCATCCTGCGGCTCTTCGACACCATCGTCTGAGCGAACGCGATGGTCTAGGTTGTTCGGGAAAGGCAGGTTTGCGCATGTACAAAGCCGTTGGATCGCGTGGATCCCGGGTCAGCCGCGTTCTCTGGATGCTCGAGGAACTCGGGCAACCCTATGAATTCGTCGAGGTGAAGCTGCGCTCGCCGGAAGCCTACACACTCAACCCTTCGGGCAAGGTGCCGATCCTGATCGACGGCGAGCTGACGGTGACGGATTCGGCGGCGATCTGCGTCTATCTCGCTGATAAGCACGCGGACAAGGGCATGGGCGCCAATCCGGGCGTCGCCGGCCGCGCCGAGATGGATTCCTGGATGCATTTTGCCCAATCGGAATTCGAAGCGCCGCTGTGGAACAAATTGCGCCATCGCTTCCTGCTGCCGAAGGAAATGCGGGTCGATGTCGGTCCTGCGGCGACCTATGACTTCGTCTCGGAGCTTAAGGCGCTGGATCGCCGGCTTGGCGACAAAACGTTTGCGCTGGGCGAGCGGTTTTCGGCAGTCGACGTGCTGTTGGGCGACATGGGCAACTGGGCCCGCGCCGGAAAATTCCCGATCGAGTCCGAGCGCGTCAACGCCTATTTCGACCGCGTGCTGGCGCGGCCCGCTCGCGCACGAGCGCAGGCTAACGGAGGCTCCATGAAATGAAGCTCAACCTCAACACCGACTTCACCAAATTCCCGCGCGCCATCTCGGTGCTGACCCCGGGCAACGCCGGAACCATCATGCCGTCCGGCCAGGCCGTGCTCGCCCATGACGAGCGGCATCTGCGTCGCCGGGCCATCGAACTTGCCGACGGCAGCAAGGTGCTGGTCGACCTGCCCGAACCCGTCGCCTTGAATGATGGCGACCGGCTGGTGCTGGAGGATGGCGGCCATATCGAGATCATCGCGGCGCCGGAAGATGTCTACGACATCCGGGCTCGCGACGGCGTGCATCTGGCCGAGCTCGCCTGGCACATCGGCAACCGTCATCTTGCGGCGAGCATCGAAGCCGGGCGCATCCTCGTCCTGCGCGACCATGTCATCAAGGCGATGCTGGAGGGGCTCGGCGCGACGGTGACCGACGTTTCCGAGCCGTTCAAGCCGGTGCGCGGCGCCTATTCCGGCCATGGCGGGCAAAGCTACGATCACGGCCATGCGCATGCCCATAGCCACGCCGACGCGCACAGCCATTCTCATAGCGAATCGCATTCCCATTCGCACAGTCATGCTGGCCACCACCACGACCATGACTGACCAGCCCTCGCACATCGCCCTGCTGCGGCTGATGGCGTGGTTGTCGCCTTCCTTTCCGGTCGGGGGCTTTTCCTACAGCCATGGCCTCGAGCGCGCGGTGCATGACGGGCTGGTTGCCGATGCCGAGAGCCTCGCCGGCTGGCTGGAAACGCTGGTCGAGATGGGTTCGGGCTGGAACGACGCCGTGCTGTTCGCTGAGAGCTGGCGCCGCGCACGCCACACTGGCGATCTCGATGAAATAACGGCACTCGCCGAGGCGCTGGCCGGCTCGCGCGAACGCCACACCGAGACCATGCTGCAAGGCGCCGCCTTCCTCAAAGCGGCAGCGGCCTGGTCAAATCCGGTGCTGGAGCGCTTGCCGGCCGAATGCGCCTATTGCGTTGCCGTCGGCGCCATTGCCGGCGGCAATTCAATTGCGCTTCAGAATGCGCTGTCCGCCTTCCTGCAGACCTTCTTTTCCAACCTCGTCCAGGCTGCGATCCGGCTTGGTGTCGTCGGACAGAGCGGCGCGACCATGTTGTTAGCCGGCTTCGAGCCATTGGCCCTGGCGACCGCAGCCCGCGCCGCGCGCTCGACACTGGATGATCTCGGCGGCTGCGCGTTCGTTTCCGATGTCATGGCGATGAAGCACGAAACCCAGTATTCGCGATTGTTCCGCTCATGATTTTACTCGCCTTCGCGCTCTCCCTTGTCCTGTTGCTGATCACCGCCCTGCATGTCTATTGGGGCCTTGGCGGCATCTGGCCGGGCCAGGATGCGGCCACCTGCGCTCGTGCCGTTGTCGGTTTTCGCGGCGTCGAGGAGATGCCGACGCCGTTCGCCAGTTTCGCCGTTGCCGCCTGTCTCGGCCTGGCGACGCTGTGGCCGCTGGCGCTCATCGGCTTCTTTGCTTCGCCCTTTCCCAAGGAGGGTCTCGCCGCCACTTCGCTGCTCATCGGGCTGGTGTTCCTGGGACGCGGCATAGCCGGTTTCACGCCATGGTGGCGGCGGCTGACGCCGGAACAGCCTTTCGCGCGGCTCGACCTGCGCTACTATTCGCCGCTGTGCCTGTTGATCGGGCTCGGCTTTGCCATCCTCGCCATCACGGAGTTTCCCGCATGACACAGACAAATGGCCCGCTGCGCGTCGGCATCGGTGGTCCGGTCGGTTCGGGCAAGACGACTCTGACCGAAAAACTGTGCAAGGCGCTGCGCGACGAGTTTTCCATCGCGGTCGTCACCAACGACATCTACACCAAGGAAGACGCCATGATGCTGGCACGGCTGCAGGCGCTGCCCGAGGATCGCATCATGGGTGTCGAGACCGGCGGCTGCCCGCACACCGCGATCCGCGAGGATGCCTCGATCAATCTGCAGGCGATCGCCGAGATGAACAGGAAATTCCCGGATCTCGACATCGTCTTCATCGAATCCGGCGGCGACAACCTCGCCGCCACCTTCTCGCCCGATCTCGCCGACCTGACGCTCTATGTCATCTCGGTTTGCCAGGGCGAGGAGATCCCGCGCAAGGGCGGGCCAGCGATCACCCGCTCCGATTTCCTGGTGATCAACAAGAGCGATCTCGCTCCTTACGTGAACGTCAACCTCGATGTCATGGAGAGTGACGCCGGCCGCATGCGCGGCAAGCGGCCGTTCGGCTTCACCGATCTGTCGCGCGGCAAAGGGCTGCAGGAGGTGATCGATTTCATCGTCGAGCATGGCGGCCTGCGAGCCGGCGCTGCTGCTGCCAGCACGGCTGCATGAGATAGCCATCCCTGCACCAACCAAAACCAGTTGCGGGCATGGGCTGGTCACGGCATTCTTGCCAAAACCGGAGGAATTTCGATGAGCATCGCCCGCCTGCAAAAGGAAACGCTGACCAACCTGCCCTTCTATGAGGAGCGCGTCGATCTTGCCGCTGCCTTCCGCTGGACGGCGCGGCTCAACATGCACGAGGCTGTCGCCAATCATTTCTCGCTGGCCGTCAATGACGACGGCACGCAGTTCCTGATGAACCCCAACCAGGTGCATTTCTCACGCATCAAGGCGAGCGACCTTTTGATGATCGATGCCAACGATCCGGACACGCTCTCCGGCCCGGACGCGCCCGATCCGACAGCGTGGGGGCTGCACGGCGCCATCCATCGCAATGTCCGGCACGCGCGCTGCGTCATGCATGTGCACTCGATCCACGCCACGGTGCTGGCATCGCTCGCCGACTCTCGCCTGCCGCCGATCGACCAGAATTCGGCGATGTTCTTCAACCGCCATGTCGTCGACGCGCATTATGGCGGGCTGGCCTTCGAAGAGGAGGGCGAACGCTGCTCGCAGCTTCTCGTCGATCCCAAGGTCAAAGTGATGGTGATGGGCAATCACGGCGTGCTGGTCATCGGCGATACGGTCGCCGATGCCTTCAACCGCATGTTCTATTTCGAGCGCGCCGCCGAGACCTACATCAAGGCGCTATGGACCGGCCGAGAGCTGCGCACGCTGTCCGATGCTATCGCCGAAAAGGCGGCAAGCGAGATGGACGACTATCCCGGCCAGGCCGAACGCCATCTCAGCGAGCTGAAGGCGATCCTCGACGAGCAGGAACCGGTCTACCGGAATTGATGGCCTACAGGCCTAGTTCTGCCCGGAGCTGATCGGCGCTGTTGATGACGACGGCGCCGGGCGGGCCTTCCATCGGCGCTTCCGGCCAGAAAATCGTCTTCATTCCCGCCGCCAGCCCCGCCATGGCGCCCGGCCAGCTGTCGTCGATGGCCACGGCCTGCGCGGGATCGACATCGGCTAGATAGGCGGCGCGCAGGAACGGCTCGGCATGCGGCTTGCCTTCGCGCACGTCGTTACGGCTGATCGTCTTCATGCCGGGGTAGGTCAGGCCGACCATGCTCAGATTGGCGTCGACGATCATCCGGTCCGAATTCGAGACCACGGCCTGCGCCACGCCCCTTTCGCGCAGCTCATTGAAGATCTCGATCGCGCCGGGACGCGGCTGCAAGCGCTCGACCAGCGGCAGATAGTGCTCGTATTTGCGCACGATCCAGTCGTCGAAAGGCAGATCCAGGCCGAACTCGTCGCGCATCATCTCGTAGACCGGCCAGGCGGCAACGCCCAGCACGCGCTCATGCAGATCATCAGGCGGCACGAGGCCGACATTGCGCATCGCGGCCACCAAGGCTGCCTCGTGCAGCGGTTCGCTGTCGACCAGCGTGCCATCCATATCCCAGAAAACCGCTTTCGGTGTCATGCAGCGCTCCTTTTTGCGATCCCTTAAAGGGTTTGAGCCGGGAGATAAACCTTCGGGATCGAAGAACCTGCCGCCTACCGGGACCGCAACCGCGCTTCTTTGCCTGACACCGACATCGTGGAAGAAGGAAATTTGGCCCCGCCTGCGCCGGCGGGCGGCAAGCAATTGCCCTGGAGATTGACAATTGCGCAGCGGGCCGTTCCCTGCGAAAGTGGGCGTGGGCCGCTCTCATGACCGGCGGTTTCGGGAGGCAGGACGTGAATACCCGGCAGGATGGTGGCAGCAACAGGCTGGACGACGCGGCGCGCGCCGGCTGGCTTTATTATGTTGCCGGCAACACACAGGACCAGATTGCCGCCACGCTCGGCATCTCGCGGCAGACGGCGCAGCGGCTGGTATCACTGGCGGTGTCGGAGGGCCTGATCAAGGTTCGCGTCGATCATCCGATCGCCAACTGCCTTGATCTGGCGGCACGGCTGAGATCGCGCTTCGCGCTCGATCTGGTCGAAGTGGTGCCGAGCGATCCGAATTCATCCTCTACGACGATCGGCATCGCCGAGGCGGCTGCCGCCGAGATCGAGCGGCGGCTGCGGTCACCGACCCCGATCGTCATGGCGATCGGCACCGGGCGCACGCTGAAGGCGGCGATCGAGCAGCTGCCGCCGATGGAATGTCCGCAGCACAAGGTGGTGTCGTTGACCGGCAACATCTCGCCGGACGGCTCGGCCGCCTTCTACAACGTCATCTTCACCATGGCCGACAGGGTCAAGGCGCGCTCCTTTCCGATGCCGCTGCCGGTCATCGCCTCTTCGCCGGAGGAGCGCGAGATGCTGCTCAACCAGCCGATGATCCAGCCGACGCTGGCGCTGGCGGCCGAGGCCGACGTCACCTTCATCGGCATTGGCGATCTCGGCCCCAAGGCGCCGCTCTATGAGGACGGCTTCATTTCGGAGAGCGAATTGAAGGCGCTGCAGAAAGCCGGCGGCATTGCCGAGATCGTCGGCTGGGTGTTCGACCGCGAAGGCCGCATGATCGAGGGCATTACCAACGACCGGGTGTCGTCGGCTTCGCTGCCGTCGCGCGAAAAATCGCTGGTCATCGCATTGGCGATGGGCGAACGAAAGCTGCCGGGCATACTGGCGGCCGCCAACCGGCGGCTGATCAATGGCCTCATCACCGATGAGCGGACCGCCGCTGCCCTGCTGGCCAGCGTCTGACGGGGTCGCCTTTGTTTGTGGGGCATGGCAGCTTAGCAACAGATTTGCGATAAAGTCAGCCGAGCTATCTGTGCCGGCCGAAAGGGTCGTTGCCATCGAGGAAGCCGAGGTCGCGCTGCAGATGCGGCGACAGATCCCTGACGTCCAGATGTGCCCTCCTTTTTATCGCGAACCAGCCAAATCCGTCCGTGAGCCACGAAATCCAACGATGATCCGGGGTGGGAGTGCATTTTTGCTGCGCCATGGTCATGATCGTCAACCTCCGCTATCCTGAACCCGAATGATGGGTTGATGCTGTATGTCGGTCTTGCCGGCCGCCTTAGCCAATCGAACATTGATCATGGCCCATAAGGAGGCCTTATGCCTGACCTCAGCTCGCGACAGGTTTCGCAACTCCCCCCGCTGCAGGCGATCAGGGTGTTCGACGCGGTGGCGCGGCATCTTTCCTTCACCAAGGCCGCCGGCGAACTCGGCATGACGCAGGCAGCGGTCAGCTATCAGATCAAGGTGCTGGAAGAGCGCATCGGCTCACCGCTGTTCCTGCGCCGGCCGCGCCAGATCGCGTTGACCGAGGCCGGACAACGTCTGGCGCCCGCTGTCGGCGAAGCCTTTGCCATTCTTGGCCAGGCCTATGCCGCGGCGCGCGCCGGCGCCGACGGGTTGCTGTGCGTCACCACCGTTCTGACCTTTGCCTCGAACTGGCTGGCGCACCGGCTGGGATCGTTCCAGATCGCTCATCCCGCACTTGCCGTGCGGCTCGAGACGTCGAGCCGCCTGACAGACTTTGCCCGCGAGGATACCGATATCGCCATCCGCTCGGGCGGCGGCAAATGGCCGGGCCTGGAGGCACACAAGCTGCTCGATGCCGATTTCACGCCGATGCTGAGCCCGAAGCTCGCGGCAAGCATCGGTGGCGTCAACGAACCGGCCGATCTCCTGCGGCTGCCGATCCTCGATCCCGGCGACATCTGGTGGACGGAGTGGTTTTCGGCGGCCGGCGTGCACTCGCACGATCTTGCCAGACGACCCGGCAGCAGCATGGGCGCGCAGGCTTATGAGGCCAATGCGGCAATCGCCGGTCACGGCGTCGCGATCCTGACCAGGGCGCTGTTCAAGGCGGAACTCGCCGACGGCCGTCTGATCCAGCCTTTCGATCTGGTCGGCGATGACGGCCACGCCTACTGGCTGGTCTATCCCCAGGCGCGCCGCACCGTGCCGAAGATCCGTGCCTTCCGCGACTGGCTGCTGGCCGAGATCGCCTGCTGACGGCAAGCCGTCCGGTACCGCACCAAGTCCCGCAAACCCTTCCGCTATCGTCACCTGATGTCCCGGCGACGGGCGAGGCTCACGCTGGCAATTTCCACACGTTCCCGGTCCGAGGCGTCACCGAGTGCTGCGCTGCAGCATCGAATCCGACTTGACATAATTCATGCCAAGTGAGTAATTGCCCAAAGCCAAGGCAAATGCTCATCTTGGTTCAAGGGAGGAATTTGATGAAACTTCGCACGCTCACCCTGGGTCTGTTGTCGGCCAGCGCTCTTGCGTTTGCCGCACACGCCGAATCCATCACCATCGCCACCGTCAACAATGGCGATATGGTCCGCATGCAAAAGCTGACGGAAGACTTCACCAAGGCGAACCCCGACATCCAGCTCAACTGGGTTACGCTTGAAGAGAACGTGCTGCGCGAGCGCGTCACCACCGATATCGCCACCAAGGGTGGCCAGTATGACGTGATGACCATCGGCACGTATGAAGTTCCGATCTGGGCCAAGCAGAGCTGGCTCCTGCCGCTCGACAAGCTCGGCGACGACTATGACGCCAAGGACATCATCCCGGCCATCGCCGGCGGCCTTTCGGTCGACGGCAAGCTTTATGCCGCGCCGTTCTACGGCGAAAGCTCGTTCGTCATGTACCGCAAGGACCTGATGGACAAGGCCGGGCTGAAGATGCCCGATGCGCCGACCTGGGACTTCATCAAGCAGGCCGCCGACAAGATGACCGATCGCGCCAATGGCGTGAACGGTGTGTGCCTGCGCGGCAAGGCCGGCTGGGGCGAGAACATGGCCTTCCTGACCGCCATGTCGAACTCCTTCGGCGCCCGCTGGTTCGACGAGAACTGGAAGCCGCAGTTCGACCAGCCGGAATGGAAGAACACGCTGCAGTTCTATGTCGACCTGATGAAGGCCGACGGCCCCGAGGGCGCGTCCTCCAACGGCTTCAACGAAAACCTGGCGCTGTTCCAGCAGGGCAAATGCGGCATGTGGATCGACGCCACCGTCGCTGCGTCCTTCGTTTCGGACCCGAAGAACTCGACCGTCGCCGACAAGGTCGGCTATGCCTTGGCGCCGGACAATGGCCTGGGCAAGCGCGGCAACTGGCTGTGGGCTTGGTCGCTGGCGATCCCCGCCGGCACGCAGAAGGCTGATGCCGCCGAGAAGTTCGTCTCCTGGGCGACCAGCAAGCACTATGCGGAACTGGTCGCGTCGAAGGAAGGCTGGGCCAACGCTCCTCCCGGAACGCGCACCTCGCTCTACGCCAATGCCGAGTACCAGAAGGCGGCTCCGTTCGCCAAGATGACGCTGGACTCCATCAATGCCGCCGATCCGACGCATCCGACCGTCAAGCCGGTGCCCTATGTCGGCGTCCAGTTCGTCGCCATCCCTGAGTTCCAGGGCCTTGGCACCACCGTCGGCCAGCTCTTCTCGGCAGCTCTTGCCGGCCAGTCGAGCGTCGACGATGCCCTGAAACAGGCCCAGGACGCTGCCACTGCGGCAATGACCGAAGGCGGATACATCAAGTAAGGCTCCTCCCGGTGCCGAATGCCGGTCGCCTCCTTGACCGGCAACGGCCGCCCGAGTTCCCAGTTCGGGCGGCCGCCTTTAACGCCTTTTGAAAATTCAGTCTGACCAGTGAAGGGTGACCGTCATGGCTACTCAGCAGACCCGTTCGCTTGCCCGTTTCATGATGGCGCCATCCGTGGTGCTGCTGTTCGTCTGGATGATTGTGCCGCTGGTCATCACCATCTGGTTCTCCTTCCAGCAGTACAATCCGCTCAATCCGATCCGCGACGGCTTCGTCGGCTTCTCGAATTACGCGCTGTTTTATTCCAACCCGGCCTTCCTGCAATCGATCCTCAACACGCTAACCCTGGTGGTCAGCGTGCTTTTGATCACGGTGATCGGCGGCATCCTTCTGGCGCTTCTGATCGACCAGCCGATGTGGGGCCAGGGCATAGTCCGCATTCTCGTCATTTCGCCGTTCTTCGTCATGCCGCCGGTGGCTGCATTGGTCTGGAAGAACATGATCATGCACCCGCAATATGGAGTGTTCGCCGATATAGCGCGCTTCTTCGGGGCTCAGCCGATCGACTGGTTCGGGCAGCATCCGATGCTGGCGATCATCATCATCGTCGCCTGGCAATGGCTGCCTTTCGCGACGCTCATCCTCTTGACCGCGTTGCAGTCGCTCGACGGTGAGCAGAAGGAGGCCGCCGAGATGGACGGCGCCGGCTTCATCAGCCGCTTCATCTATCTGACGCTGCCGCACATGTCGCGCGCCATCACGGTCGTCATCCTGATCCAGACGATCTTCCTTTTGTCGGTCTATGCCGAAATCCTCGTCACCACCAATGGCGGCCCGGGATACGCTTCCACCAACCTGCCCTTCCTCGTCTACCAGAAGGCGTTGTTGGAGTTCAAAATCGGCCAGGCATCCGCCGGCGGTGTGATCGCCGTCATTCTCGCCAACATCGTTGCCTTCTTCGCCATGCGCGCCGTCGGCAAGAACCTGGACAAGTAAGGGAGGATACGATGGCACGCTCAGTCACCACCCAGCACAAGACGATCGCGACAGTTGCCGCCTGGATCGTCGCCCTGCTCATCTTCTTCCCGATCCTCTATACGATCATCACCTCGTTCAAGTCGGAGCAGGAAGCCATCCAGGGTTTCAGCATCATCCCATCGGGGACATTCGAGAGCTATTCCGAGGTTCAGGCGCAGAGCGGCTACTTCAAGTTCTTCTTCAACTCGGTGCTGCTCTCGGTCGGCTCGACCATCCTGGCCCTGCTGGTCGCCATACCGGCGGCATGGTCGATGGCCTTCTCGCCGACCAAGCGAACCAAGGACATATTGATGTGGATGCTGTCCACCAAGATGATGCCCGCGGTTGCCGTGCTGTTCCCGATCTACCTGATCTTCCGCGACACAGGACTGCTCGACAGCCGCATCGGCCTGATGATCATGCTGATGCTGATCAACCTGCCGATCGTGGTGTGGATGCTCTACACCTACTTCCGCGAAATACCGGGCGAGATCCTGGAAGCGGCCCGCATGGACGGCGCTTCGCTGTGGAACGAGATCGTCTATGTGCTGACGCCGATGGCGGTGCCGGGCATCGCCTCGACAATGCTGCTCAACATCATCCTGGCCTGGAACGAGGCGTTCTGGACAATCCGGCTGACGACCACGGAAGCCGCACCCTTGACCGCCTTCATCAGCTCGTTCTCCAGCCCGCAAGGCCTGTTCTGGGCCAAGCTTTCGGCCGCCTCGACACTGGCCATCGCGCCGATCCTGATCATGGGCTGGTTCAGCCAGAAGCAGCTGGTGCGCGGCCTGACATTCGGTGCGGTGAAGTAACGGAATTTGCCCGAAGCAATCGGCGAAAATAACCCCTCGGGGAGGAAACCATGGGAAACATCACGCTCAAGAACGTCTCCAAATCCTTCGGAGCGACGTCCATCATCCCCGGTCTCGACCTGGTGATCGAGAATGGCGAGTTCGTCGTCTTCGTCGGCCCGTCGGGTTGCGGCAAGTCAACGCTGCTGCGCCTGATCGCCGGCCTCGAGGACACCAGCGGCGGCTCCATCAACATCGACGGCCGCGACGTCACCGGCGAGGCACCGGCCAAGCGCAAGCTGGCCATGGTGTTCCAGTCCTACGCGCTCTATCCGCACATGACGGTGGCCAAGAACATCGGCTTCCCGCTGAAGATGGCCGGCGAAGACAAGGCGACCATCGACAGGAAGGTGGGAGACGCGGCGCGCGTGCTCAACCTGACCAACTACCTCGAACGCCGGCCCGGCCAACTCTCCGGCGGCCAGCGCCAGCGCGTCGCCATCGGCCGCGCCATTGTGCGTCAGCCGACCGCCTTCCTGTTCGATGAACCGCTGTCCAACCTCGATGCGGCACTGCGCGGCACCATGCGGCTGGAGATCAGCGAGCTGCACCATCAGCTCAAGACGACCATGATCTACGTCACCCACGATCAGGTCGAAGCCATGACCATGGCCGATAAGATCGTCGTGCTGAACGCCGGCAACATCGAGCAGGTCGGCTCGCCGATGGAGCTCTACAAAACGCCGAAGAACCTGTTCGTCGCCGGCTTCATCGGCTCGCCGAAGATGAACCTGATCGAAGGCGCGCCGGCTGCCAAATACAGCGCCAAGACCATCGGCATCCGTCCCGAGCACCTGGAGATCTCGACCACGGCGGGCGAATGGAGAGCCACCGTCGGCGTTGCCGAACATCTCGGTTCCGACACCTTCCTGCATGTCCAGGCCGATGGCATCGGTCCGCTGACCGTGCGCGCCGACGGCGAACTCGCCGTCCATCATGGCGACACCATCTATCTGACGCCCGACAAGGCCAAGCTGCATCGCTTCGGTGCCGACGGAAAGGCAATGTGAGCATGCGACTGGCTGGCAAATCCGCGCTGATCACAGGTTCGGCCCGAGGCATCGGCAGAGCTTTCGCCGAAGCCTATGCCGGCGAAGGCGCCACCGTCGCCATCGCCGACATCAATCTCGAGGCTGCGCAGAAGACGGCCGCCGAGATTGGCGGTAAGGCCTATGCTGTCAAGCTCGACGTCACCGACCTCGCCTCCATCGAGGCGGCGGTGAAAGCGGTGGAGACGAAGACCGGTGGCCTCGATATCCTGATCAACAACGCCGCTCTGTTCGATCTGGCACCGATCGTCGAGATCACCAAGGCAAGCTACGACAAATTGTTTTCCGTCAATGTCGCCGGCACGCTGTTCATGCTGCAGGCGGCTGCTCGCGCGATGATCGCCGCTGGCCGGGGCGGCAGGATCATCAACATGGCGAGCCAGGCCGGGCGACGCGGCGAGGCGCTGGTCGGCGTCTATTGCGCCACCAAGGCCGCTGTCATCTCGCTGACCCAGTCGGCGGGGCTCGACCTCATCAAGCACCGTATCAACGTCAACGCGATTGCCCCTGGTGTCGTCGACGGCGAGCACTGGGATCACGTCGATTCGCTGTTCGCCAAATATGAAAACCGGCCAAGGGGCGAGAAGAAGAAGCTGGTTGGCGAGGCGGTGCCGTACGGCCGCATGGGCACGGCGCAGGACCTTACCGGCATGGCGGTTTTTCTCGCCAGCAGCGACGCCGAATACATCGTCGCCCAGACCTACAATGTCGACGGCGGCCAGTGGATGAGTTGAGGGCGGGGACCGGCCTCTGCTCTCCGTCCCTCCGCGGGGAGCAGAGGCCGACATCAGAGGCCGCATCGACCTCGCAAGATGTGCTGCCCCCTATCCTCTCCGCGTGAAGACCGGGAGAGGGAGTAACGAAGGCCGAAACCCGGCCAAAGGGTAAAACAGATGACCGTGAAACTATCGTCCTCAAACCTATCCAAGCTGCCCACTGAGGTCGCCGGTCCGAAGTATGACCGCGCAACGCTCCAGGCCGGTATCGTGCATTTCGGCGTCGGCAATTTCCATCGCTCGCATCAGGCCGTCTATCTCGACGATTTGTTCAATTCAGGCATTGGCCACGACTGGGCGTTGGTCGGCGCCGGCGTGTTCGAGGGCGAGAAGATCGGCCGCGCCAAGCTGGAAGAGCAGGACTGGCTGACCACGGTGGTCGAGCAGGACAGCGGCCATATGAGCGCCCGCGTGACCGGCGCCATGATCGACTTCCTGATGCCCGGCGATGCGGCCGGTATCATCGAACGGCTGGCCGACCCGGCGATCAAGATCGTTTCGCTGACCATCACCGAAGGCGGCTACTTCATCGACCCGGCCTCCGGCGTGTTCAACCCGACCCATCCCGACATCGTCGCGGACGCCCAACCGGGCGCCACGCCGAAGACGGTGTTCGGCATCATTCTCGCCGGGCTGGTCCGGCGTCGCGACGAGGGCACCGTGCCGTTCACGGTGATGTCGTGCGACAACATTCCTCACAATGGCCATGTCACCTCCGACGGCGTCATTGGTCTGGCCCGTTTGATCGACGAGGATCTGGCGAACTGGGTCAGCGAGCATGTCGCTTTTCCAAACGGCATGGTCGATCGCATCACGCCGGCCACTACCGAACGCGAACGCGGCATCCTGGCCAAGGACTTTGGCCTCGAAGACAACTGGCCGGTGTTCTGCGAGCCGTTCCGGCAATGGGTGCTGGAAGACCATTTCACCAATGGCCGGCCGCCGCTGGAAAGGGTCGGCGTGCAGTTCGTCAAAGACGTCGCGCCCTACGAACTGATGAAGATCCGCATCCTCAATGGCGGCCACGCGACGATTGCCTATCCGGCCGGCCTGATGGACATCCATTTCGTGCATGAGGCGATGCAGGAGCCGCTGGTGAGCGGGTTTCTGGCCAAGCTCGAACGGGAAGAAATCATCCCGACCGTGCCGCCGGTGCCGGACACGGTTCTGGAAGACTATTACCAACTCATCGAGAGCCGCTTCTCCAATCCCAAGATCGGCGACACGGTGCGCCGGCTCTGCCTCGACGGCTCCAACCGCCAGCCGAAATTTATCATCCCGACCATCGCCGACCGGCTGAAGGCCGGGAAAAGCGTCGCCGGCCTGGCGCTGGAATCGGCGCTTTGGTGCCGCTACTGCTTCGGCACGACCGACAGCGGTGCCGTCATCGAGCCCAACGACCCGAGCTGGGATCGGCTGCAAGCAACGGCAAAGGCGGCAAAGGACGCGCCCGCCGCCTGGCTTGCCATGGAGGACATCTATGGCGATGTCGGCCGAGCGACGGTGTTTGTCGAGGCCTTCGCCCATGCGCTCAACGTGCTGTGGGCAAACGGCACGCGCGCCACGCTGACACGCTACCTCGCCGGCAAGCTCTGAGAGCCATTCGCCGCCATGACGCCTGAACTGGTCATCTTCGACTGCGATGGCGTGCTGGTCGACAGCGAGGCGCTCTCCGTCTCGACGCTTCTCGGCATGGTCAAGCTTGCCGGCGGCAGCATTGGCGAGGATGCCGCCTACGAGCATTTCCTCGGCAAGAGCATGAAGAGCGTGCGCGAAATCCTGGGCCGCGACTTCGGGCTTGAAATCACCGACAGCCACCTAACCGAGATGCGCGTCGAATTGATGCGCAGATTCCGCGAGGAACTGAAGCCAATCGCCGGCGTCAAGGAGATGCTGCCAAGGCTTGGGCTGCCGTTCTGTGTCGCGTCCTCGGGCACGCTCGACCGCATCCGCTACGCGCTCAACGTCACCGGATTGCTTGGGCTGATGGAGCCGCATCTGTTCAGCGCCGCCATGGTGCCGCGCGGCAAGCCGGCGCCTGACCTGTTCTTGCATGCCGCCGCCAGCATGCGAGCCCATCCGCGCAAATGCCTCGTCGTCGAGGACAGCCCGGCCGGCATCACGGCTGCGCGGGCGGCGGGTATGCGCGTGTTTGCCTTCACCGGCGGCTCGCATGCCGGCAACCCGGCCTTGAAAGCGCGGCTTGCGTCGAGTGAGCCGGACTTTATATTCGCTGACATGCTGCAATTGCCCGATCTGATTGCAGGCCTGGGAGCGAGAGTTAGAGCATCTTGACGAAACAGTTTGTTTGCGCGGTCGATGTCGGCACCGGGAGCGCTCGCGCGGGCATTCTCGACACCAGTGGCAGCTTGCTCGGCCGCGCCGAGCGGCCGATCGTCATGAACCAGCCGAAGCCAGACCACGCCGAGCATGATTCGCGCGATATCTGGTCGGCTGTCTGCGCCGCCGTGCGCACTGCCCGCGAAAAGGCCGGCGTCGCACCTGAGGAGATTGTCGGCATTTCCTTCGACGCCACCTGTTCGCTGGTGGTGCGGGGTGTGGATGGCGGCCAGCTCAGTGTCTCGGTCACCGGCGACAGGCGGTGGGACACCATCGTCTGGCTCGACCACCGCGCCATTGCCGAGGCCGACGAATGCACGGCAAGCGGCCACGCCGTGCTCAATTATGTCGGCGGTGTCATGTCGCCGGAAATGGTGACACCGAAGCTGATGTGGTTGAAGCGCAACCTGCCCAAGACCTGGAATGAAGCCGGCTATTTATTTGACCTCACCGATTTCCTGACATGGCAAGCGACCGGTTCGCTGGCCCGCTCGCAATGCACGCTGACCGCCAAATGGACCTATCTGGCGCATGAAGAAACAGGTTGGCGGCGCGATTTCTTCGCGCTCGTCGGCCTCGACGATCTTTTCGCGCATGGCAATCTACCCGAGAGGGCCAGCTCGGTCGGCACCGATATCGGCCGCCTGACAGCGCAAGCGGCGGCAGAGCTTGGCCTGAGCGAAAACTGCCGGGTCGGCGCCGGCGTTATCGATGCCTATGCCGGCGCGCTCGGCGTGCTCGGCGGCTTTGCCGGCGACGAGAAGGATATCGGCCGCCACCTGGCGCTGATCGCCGGCACGTCGAGCTGCGTGATGGCGATGTCGCCCGATCCACAGCCCTTCGCTGGTGTTTGGGGGCCGTACTATGGCGCGGCACTGCCGAAGCTGTGGCTGTCGGAAGGCGGCCAGTCGGCAACCGGCGCCCTGCTCGACCACATCATCCGCTGGCACGGCGCCGGCGGCGAACCGGATGCCGCCATGCATGCCAAAATCGCCGGGCGTGTCGCCGAACTGCGCGCCTCCGAAGGCGAGAACCTGGCCGCAAGGCTGCATGTGCTGCCGGATTTCCACGGCAATCGTTCGCCGCTCGCCGATCCGCATGCCGTCGGCGTCGTCAGCGGGCTGACGCTGGATTCCTCCTTCGACAGCCTGTGCAAACTCTATTGGCGCACCGCCGTCGGCATCGCGCTCGGCGTGCGCCATGTGCTGGAGGCGCTGAACGAGAATGGCTATTTGATCGACACGCTGCATGTCACAGGCGGTCACACCAAGAACCCGCTGCTGATGGAGCTCTATGCCGACGCCACCGGCTGCACGGTGATCGAGCCGCAGGCCGACGAGGCGGTGCTGCTCGGCACCGGCATGATTGCCGCTACCGCGGCCGGGCTGTTTCCCAACCTCAATGCGGCCTGTCTTGCCATGCAGCAAGGCGGCAGGACGCGCGCGTCGAACCCGAAGTCATCAGGGCGTTTCGACCGCGACTACAAGGTCTTCCTCGAGATGCACCGCCAGCGGCAGATGCTGGACGCGATAAAGTAGACCCTGGGCCGGTCCCTGGCTCAATCCGTTCCTGCTCGTCGTCTCTTGCCTTCATGTCGCGTTTCGTACAAAAGCTGACGCAAACGCCGCGAAACCGAAGGTTTTGCCGTTTGATATGCGGCTTCCGGCTCCTTGCCGACGTGCCGTACCTGGAAAGAGCGGAACAATGTCTGCGATCGAAGCCGGCGCTCGCGCGCCGGAAAATCTTTGGCGTCAGGAAATCAGGGCGACGCTAGCGCTCGCCTGGCCGATGGTGCTGACCAATCTCGGCCAGACCGCGATGACGGCCACCGACGTCATGATGATGGGTCGTCTGGGCCCGGATACGCTGGCCAGCGGCGCGCTTGGCGCCAACCTCTATTTCATGCCGCTGATCTTCGGCCTCGGCCTGATGCTGGCGACCTCGCCGATGATCGCCACCGAGCTTGGCCGCCGCCGCTATTCGGTGCGCGACCTGCGCCGCACCGTGCGCCAGGGCCTGTGGCTGGCGATCCTGATCTCGATCCCGATCTGGCTCGTGCTTTGGCACGGCGAAGCCATTCTGCTGGCAATGGGCCAGGACCCGGTTCTGGCCCATCAGGCCGGCATCTATCTGCGCTGGCTCGAATGGGCGGTGCTGCCCTTCTACGGCTATATCGTGCTGCGCTCGTTCATCTCGGCGCTGGAACGGCCGGGCTGGGCGCTGGTCATCGTCTTCGTCGCCGTCGCCTGCAACGTCTTCTTCAACTGGGTGTTCATGTTCGGCAATCTCGGCGTCGCCCCGATGGGCATTGCCGGGTCGGGCCTTGCCACCTCGCTGTCCAGCACGCTGATGTTCATCGGCTTGGCTGTCGTGGTGATGCTGGAGAAGAAGTTCCGGCGCTACCGTCTGTTCGGGCGGTTCTGGCGCGCCGACTGGCCGCGCTTCAAGGGGCTGTTGCGGCTCGGCCTGCCGATCGCCGGCATCCTCGCCTTCGAGGTGACGATCTTCAATGCGGCGGCCCTGCTGATGGGCCTGATCGACGCGGATTCGCTGGCCGCGCACGCGATCGCCATCCAGATCGCCTCGATCTCCTTCATGGTGCCGCTTGGCCTCAACCAGGCGGTGACGGTGCGCGTCGGCCTTGCGCACGGCGCCGGCAATCCGGAAGGCGTTTCGCGCGCCGGCTGGACCGCCTTTGTCATCGGCGTCTCGTTCATGGCGCTGATGGGGCTGGTGATGATCCTTTGGCCGCATCCGCTGATCAGCGCCTTCATCGATCTGAGCAATCCGGCCAATGCCAGGGTGATCGCACTTGCCGTGTCGTTCCTGGCCTTCGCCGCGCTGTTCCAGGTCTTCGACGGCGCGCAGGCGGTGGCCGCCGGCATGCTGCGCGGCCTGCACGATACCAAGGTGCCGATGATCTATGCCGCGATCGGCTATTGGGGCGTCGGCCTGCCGCTCGGCGTGCTGCTCGCCTTCCATTTCGGCCTGCATGGCGTCGGCATCTGGATCGGCCTGTCGTCTGGGCTGGCCGTGGTGGCGGCCCTGCTTCTCGGGCGCTGGCTGCGGCGGGATCGCCTGGCGCCGCCATTGGCGTTGGGACATTGAAAGCGAAACGGCTGGTGCCGGGGCGGCCTTTATGTATGTCCCACATTGTGGCTCACTAACGGCGCCTCCAGAAAATGCCGCGAAACCTTCGCTAAGCGCCATAAGCCGACGCTTAGTCCCGAAGCAATGAACGTCTCAATAGGGGCCGGCAACAGTCTGACCGCTTTAAGCAGCCAATTTGCAAAAGCTGTCCTTGGCCTGGCTTCGGTAGGCGTCGCAGTTTGACCAATGTCGCCGTTGGCTAAGTGGCGTCTTCACAATTGTGCCGAGCGGCCGTTCAGGTTCGAGCAGATTGCTGCGCGTCCTCCGAAGCCCCAGGCTAGGCGGTGGTGTCCTCCGCGATCCGGCTCAGCAACTCGGCGACATCGTCTGGTGCGGTCACCATGGCGTCGTGTCCTGTCCGCAACTCGTGGTAGTCCTCGATATCAGCGGCTTGCGCGCTCTTTGGCTGGCCAAGTGCTTTGTCGCCGATGCAATTGACGTAGGTCCGCGGCACCCGTGGGAAACTCGCGCTCAGTTTGACCGGCTCCCTGAAGGTGCGGATCGGGTGCGCGGTAAGCCTCGGCATTACCCAGCTTACGTCCTTCTCCTCCTTCAACCCGAGGAATTGCACGGTCGCCGCGCTGGCGGGGATGCGCCAGCCCTCACCTCCGACGCGCGCCTGCTCCTCGAAGTAGTCCTTGGCCTGCGCCGATGCACAGTCGTACAGGCACTGGCCGTCGCGGGGAACGATGGCGTCGAGATAGATAACTCGCGCTACCCGGCCGGCCGCCCTGTCCGCGGCTGCCGAGACCACGATTCCGGCGTAACTGTGTCCAACCAGGACAACGTCTCGCAAGTCCTCGGTCTCCAACACACCGAGCACATCGCAAATGTGCGTTTCCAGGTCGATGTCAGGAGAGGCGAGATGTGCTCGCTCACCGAGGCCGGTAAGCGTGGGGGTATACAGATCGCTGCCCGGAACCTTCAGTGACTGAGCGAGCTTGCGCCAACACCACCCCCCATGCCATGCGCCGTGCACCATAACAAAGGTTGTCATCGGTCGCCCCGCTTCGCCTCCATAGCTGCGGAGATATCCCGCACACACTCTCTACCCCCAAAGCTCGGGACTAGAAAGCTCCGCGCTTCGGCGCGCGTCCGTGCGTTCATGGTTTTCGGGGCCATGGGCGGTACGCCTGACAACGTCTCGTCCTGTGGCGCTCTGCCGACCAACAAGTGCTGCTTTCGAATGTCTGCTATTGGGCGAAGCAATTCTGGATCAAGGCGGCCGACATGAGGCACAATGCAGTCGTGCGCGCTTTCACTTGTGAGAGTCTCCTTGGGTCAGAAGCTGACGAATCCTAACGTCATCAAATGGCCAAAGGAGGCATTCGAACGCTAACCGGAAGCACAGCTTCCTGGCTTGCAGTCGCCGTTGGTGGTGGTCAACACAACATGCCTTCGGCTCAGCGCGCCGGCATCTGCTTTTCGAGCTTGCGCGCGTATTGCGTCAACGGAAAGCACATGACGAAGAAGATCAGCGCCACAAGCCCATAGACCTTGAACGGCTCGAAGGTCGCATTGTTGATGGCGTTGGAGGTCCGCACCAGCTCCTCGAAGCCGATGATCGAGGTCAGCGCCGTCGATTTGATCAGCTGCACCAGGAAGCCGACCGTCGGCGCGCGGGTGATCGAAAAGGCTTGCGGCAGGATGATCAGCCGCAGTTCCTGCAGATAGTGCAGGCCGAGGCTGGCGCCGGCGTCCCATTGGCCCAATGGCAGCGCAGCGACGCCGGAGCGCCAGATCTCGGCCAGATAAGCGCTGGCGAAGAAGGTGAGGCCGAGCACCGCTGCCGTCCATGGCTCGATGCGCAGGCCGAGCATCGGCAGGCCGAAGAACATCAGGAACAGTTGCATCAAGAGCGGCGTCCCCTGGAACAGGGCGATGTAGCCGGAGGCGATGCGCCGGCTCCATTTGTTCTTGGCGATCCTGAAGAACAGGACGATCAGGCCGACGATGCCGCCGCCGATGAAAGCGGCCAGCGACAACAGCACCGTCCAGCGGGCGGCAAGCAACAGGTTGCGCACGATGTCCCAGAAGGTGAATTCGATCATGACACGCCAGCCCCCAGGACGCGGCGTCCGCCTGTCACCAGCAGCCGGCGCAGTGCCATCGACAGGACGAGATAGACCATCGTCACGACAAAATAGGTCTCGAAGGAGCGGAAGGTGCGTGCCTGCAGCATGTCGGCCTCGTAGGTCAGCTCGCGCACCGCGATCTGCGACACGACCGCGGACTCCAGCATCATGATGACGATCTGGCTGGTCAGCGCCGGAAAGATCACCTTGAGTGCCTGCGGCAGCACGATCTTGATGAATACCTGGCGTGGCCTCAAGCCCAGTGCCAGGGCTGCTTCCGTCTGCCCGCCGGGCACAGCGTCAAGCCCGGCGCCGACGATCTCGATGGTGTAGGCCGCCATATTGAGCGTCATCGCCAGGATGGCGGCCAGCACCGGATCGAGCCTGATGCCGAGGCTGGGCAGGCCGAAGAAGATGAAGAAGAGCTGCACCAGGAACGGCGTGTTGCGGATGACTTCGACATACCAGGCGATGGCCCGCCTGAGCAGCACCGGGCCGTTTCGGCGTCCGGCGGCGCCCAGGATGCTGAGGACCGTTCCCGCGAGCGTGGTCACGGCGATCAACAGGATCGTCGTGAGTGCTCCGCGCGCGATGTCGCCGACAGCACCTGGAAGCCAGGCAAAGGCCACGGAAACTCAATCCTTGAGGTTGTCGGGGTTGAGCGGCGTCTTCAGCCAGGCTTTCGAGCTTTCGTCCAGCTTGCCGTCCGCCAGCATCTTGGCGACGGCATCGTTGACCGCCTTCTTCAGGCTGTCCTCGTTCTTGTTGAGGCCGATATGCGAAGGCGAGGTCAGAAGCTGGAACTTCTGCTCCGGCTTCAGCGCGTCCTGCTTGGCCAGCACCTGCGCGCCGACGTCGTTGCCGACGACCATCAGTTGTGTCTGGCCGGAGATGAAGGCCTGGATCACCGAATTGTAGTTGTCGAAGCGCTTGATGTCGGCCGACGCGGGGGCTGCCTCGGTGAGCGAGGTGTCTTCGAGCGTACCGCGGTTGACGGCGATCGACTTGTCGGCAAGGTCTTCCTTGCCCTTGACCGCCATCGCGGCCGGACCGATCACCGCGATGTAGTAGGGTGCGTAGGCGGCGGCGAAGTCGATGACCTGCTCACGCTCCTTCGAATAGCCGACGCTCATCAGGATATCGACGCGGTGGTCGTTGAGGTACGGGATGCGGTTCTGGCCGGTGACGGCGACGGGATTGAGCTTCACCTTGAGCGTGTCGGCAATGTATTGCGCGACGTCCATGTCATAGCCCTTGAGGCTCATGTCGGCGCTGGCTGAGGAGAAGGGCGGAAAATCGGCGAAGACGCCGACATTGATGGCGCCGGCTTTGGTGATGTCTGCCAGCGCATCGGCGCTGGCGGCCTGAATTGCGAGGCCGAAACCGGCCGTGCCAAGCATCAGCACGGTGGCAATGGATGTAAATGTCTTGCGGATTGTCATTGTTATTCCCCTGTCTGGACGCGTTGTTCGTTTGGGTCGGCCGTCGGCTCCAGCACGGCGGCCGCCTTTGCTTTTCTGAACGTCAGGCTCCCTTGCCTGTTATCGCCGGGCTGAACACCATCAGGCTCAGTATCTCGAACAGCACCTGTGCGGCGGCATGCGCCGTGTTGGTGGTGGCGTCGTATTGCGGCGCCACCTCGACGACGTCGCCGCCGACGATGTTGAGGCCCTTCAGGCCGCGCAGCAGTTCGAGCACTTCGCGCGTCGTCAGCCCGCCGACTTCCGGCGTGCCGGTACCGGGTGCGAAGGCCGGATCGACGCTGTCGATGTCGAAGGAGACATAGGTCGGGCCGTCGCCGACGATCTTGCGCGCCTTCTCGATGATGGCGGAAATGCCGAGGCCGGTCACCTCCTCGGCATGGACCACGGTCATGCCGGACTCGTAGGTGAACTCCCACAGATATTCGGCTGAGCCGCGGATGCCGATCTGGATGGTGCGTGTCGGATCGAGCACGCCGTCAAGCACGGCGTTGCGGAACGGCCCACCATGGTGGAATTTGGTCATGTCGAACAGGCCACTGGTGTCGCAATGGGCGTCGATATGGATCAGGCCAACCGGGGCCTTCTTGCCGACCGCCTTCAGGATCGGATGGCTGATCGAATGGTCGCCGCCGATCGAAAGCGGGATGACGCCGGCATCGACGATCTGGTTGGTGCGGCGCTCGATATCCTCATGGCTGATCTCCAGCCGGTAGCGGCTGCGGAACGGCGTATCGCCGATGTCGGCGACCCTGAGCTCATGCGTCGGCGCGCATTCCAGCACGTGATTGTAGGGACCGATGCGCTCGATGGCGCGCAGAGCGCGCGGCCCGAAACGCGAGCCTGGCCGGTTGGTGACGCCGAGATCCATCGGCACGCCGATCATCGCCACCTGCAAATCGCCGAAATCCGGATTGTCGGCTGATATTTCGCGGTAGGGCGCTGCGAGGAAGGTCGGAATGCCGGAATAGGGCGCCAGCCGCGTGCCGCTCTTGGAAAATATCTTGTCGGCGACCTTGCGGAACTTCGGGTCGAACATTTCGCCGCCATGGCTTTCACCATATTTGCGACGCAACGCGTCGAGCTTGCCGCGATCGTAACCCATCTGCACTCCTCCTGCCGGCTGATGCAGTGCGACCGTTGGCGATGCCTGGCGAACTGACCGTCATCCGGCCGGGTCGCTGTCCCGCTGGCTGCCTGCAGATTTCACGTCTTGATGCTGTTCCGGCCTCAAGTGTCTGGCAGCGGCATTGAAAAATCAATTGATATTGTTAGGGTGTTTTCTGTGAGAAAATCTCACAATAAAGTTCATACCCATGGCCAAACGCCTGCCACCGCTGAATCCGCTGCGCGCCTTCGAGGCAACGGCCCGGCATGGCTCGCTGACCAAGGCGGCGAGTGAGCTGAACGTCACGCATGGCGCCATCAGCCACCAGATCAAGGCGCTCGAGCAGTCGCTCGGCGTCAAGCTGTTCGAGCGGGTCGGCCAGCGGGTCAAACTGACACCGCATGGCGCCGAACTGCTGCCGGCGGTATCGAGCGCCTTCGACAGCATCGCAGCCGCCACCCAGCGCATGACAAGGCCGGCGAGCAGCGGCACGCTTTCCGTCTCCTGCGTGCCGGCGCTGCTGTTGCTGTGGATGACACCGCGGCTCGGCAGTTTCATGGCGCAATATCCCGACATAAGGCTGACACTTATCCCTTCCAACGATCCTAGGGATTTGCGGGCGCCTAACGTCGATGTCTGCGTGCATTATGGCGACGGCAGCTGGACCGATTGCTGGATGCGCAAATGGTCGGGCCTCGAACTGTTCCCCGTGGTCAGCCCGACCTTGATCAACAACCGCCCGATCCGCAGCGTCAGGGACCTTGCCGACCATGTCTTCCTGCATGGCGATGACGGCCGCGAGTGGCACACCTGGCTGGCGGCGGCCGATGCGCTGGACCTGGAGAGGGGCCGCCGCCATCATCTCGGCGATGCGCGCATGGCAACCGAGGCGGCGGTGCATGGCCATGGCGTGGCGCTGGGCGATTCGGTGACGGCAAGCGCGCTGCTGGCCAGGGGCATGCTGGTCGCGCCGTTCAGCCTGTCGGTGCCGGCGGTCGACGATTTCTATGTCGTCTGCCGCAACGAGATGCGGGCGACGCCGATCGTGCAGGTGTTCATCGACTGGCTGTTTGCCGAGAAGGCCGGGGATGACGGCCGCGCCGACGCGCCGGTGGCGGGCCGCATCGTCAGCCGCCGCAAGCGTCCGGCGCTCAAGGTCATCGGCGCGAAGACCGGGAGCTGAGATCGGCCCGTGCTTGCCCGCGACCGTCGGTGATCGTCAGTCCATGCAGGGTTTTCTTTTTGTCGGGCCAGCCTGAAACCGGGCAGCGCTTTGGCCAATTCGATGCTATGAGGCCTGTCGCGGTTGTGGATGGCAGGCAGCGAAGGCGGTGTTGAAACATGGCTAAGACCGATATTGCGCGGCGGGTCTACAACCACACCTGGAAGCTCGATCCGATCGTGCGCAGCCTGCTCGATACGGATTTCTACAAGCTTTTGATGCTGCAGATGATCTGGGGCATGTATCCCAAGGTCGACACCACCTTCTCGCTGATCAACCGCACAACTTCGGTGCGCCTTGCCAACGAGATCGATGAGGGCGAACTGCGCGAGCAGCTTGACCATGCCCGCACGTTGCGCTTCTCCAAGAAGGAGATGATCTGGCTCGGCGGCAATAATTTCTACGGCCGCAAGCAGATCTTCGAGCCGGAGTTCCTCGCCTGGCTGGAGAATTTCCGGCTGCCCGAATACGAGCTGTCGAAGCGCGACGGCCAGTATGAGCTGACCTTCAGCGGGCCGTGGATGTACACCACGCTGTGGGAAATCCCGGCGCTGGCGATCATCAACGAATTGCGCTCGCGCGCCGCCATGCGGGCGTTCGGCCCGTTCGCCCTCGATGTGCTCTATGCCCGCGCCAAGGCCAAGATGTGGGCCAAGACCGAGCGGCTGAAGGCGCTGCCCGGCATCCGCATCTCCGATTTCGGCACGCGCCGGCGCCATTCCTTCCTGTGGCAGCGCTGGTGCGTCGAAGCGCTGAAGGAAGGCATCGGCGAAGCCTTCACCGGTACCTCCAACGTGCTTCTGGCGATGGACAACGACCTCGAAGCCCTCGGCACCAACGCGCATGAACTGCCGATGGTGTTCGCCGCCCTCGCCAATTCGGAAAAGGAACTGAAACAGTCACCCTACAAGGTGCTGCAGGACTGGCAGCGCTATTATGGCGGCAATCTGCTGATCGTCTTGCCCGACGCCTTCGGCACCGCCTCCTTCCTGCGCGACGCGCCGGACTGGGTGGCCGACTGGACGGGCTTTCGCCCCGACAGCGCGCCGCCGATCGAAGGCGGCGAAAAAATCCTGTCCTGGTGGCGCGACAAGGGCAAGGATCCCCGGCAGAAGCTGCTGATCTTCTCCGACGGGCTCGAGGTCGAAACCATCGAGGAGACCTACCGCCACTTCAAGGGCAAGGTGCGCATGTCGTTCGGCTGGGGCACGAACCTCACCAATGATTTCGAAGGCTGCGCGCCGACGGAAACCAACAGCCTCGACGCCATATCGCTGGTCTGCAAGGTCACCGAGGCCAATGGCAGGCGGGCGGTGAAGCTTTCCGACAACCCGGCCAAGGCGACGGGTGATGAGAAAGAGATCGAGCGGTATCTCAGGATTTTCGGGGAGAAGGATCGCGTGGAGCAACTGGTCAAGGTGTGAGGGGTGGCTACGCCAGCCAAGATGGCAATCTGGATAGGATGAGTTCCTTGGCGCCCCCCTCTGACCTACCGGCCATCTCCCCCACTTGGGGGGAGATCCGCCTTCATCTACGCTTTCGCCAATTTTCAACATCGCAAGAAAAGCGCCGATCGACCGAACTGCCAATCTCCCCACCTGTGGGGGAGATGTCCGGCAGGACAGAGGGGGGCGTCGTAGAACGCCGCCCTGCGGGAATCCCGCTCATTTGCCTCGTCACTTCGTTGATCCTCCTCCCCACCCCCGCCTTGGCCCACGCTTCCGACCGTGGCCACGTCCTACTGTTACCCACCGGCTACTATCTGGTCGGCGGCGCCTTTGCCGTGGCCATCAGCTTCCTCGTGCTGGCGCTGCTGCCGGCGAATAGGCTCGATCGTTTCTGGCGCCGGTGCCTGCCGCTCTTCGCCTTTGGCGACGCCCTCCGGACAGCGATCAGCCTGATATCCTTTGCCGGCTTTGCAATTCTCATCGCCGCAGGCCTTTTCGGCAGTCGCGATCCGCTCTCCAACCCGCTGCCTCTGGTGATCTGGACCCTGCTATGGGCTGGCATCACCTTGCTGCAGGGCGTCTTCGGCGATCTCTGGTCATGGCTGGACCCCTGGGTTGGCCCGTGGCGTCTCGCCTCGCGCCTGTTCGGTGCAAATGATGAAGGAGGATGGCGTCTACCTCGATGGCTCGGCTGCTGGCCGGCCGTCCTGCTGTTTTTCGCCTTTGCCTGGTTCGAACTCATCGATCCGGCGCCCGACGATCCGGCGCGGCTGGCCTTGGCCGCCGGTCTCTACTGGCTGTTCACCTTCCTGGCCATGCTGGCGTTCGGACATCGGCAATGGAGCAGAAGCGGGGAATTTCTGTCCGTCTTCTTCTCGATGGTGGCACGTTTCGCCATCGTCGAGCGCGACGAGAACGGTCGGCTTGCACTTTGCTGGCCGGGCGCCAAACTGCTCGCCGCGGAGCCGCTGCCGACCAGCGGCATTGCCTTTCTGCTGCTGGCTCTATCGTCGGTCTCCTTCGACGGCCTGTCGAAAACCTTTTTCTGGCTTGGCCTGTTCGGCATCAATCCGCTCGAATTTCCCGGCCGCACCGCGATGATCGGCGGCGGCACTTTCGGGCTCGTGCTGACATTCGCGCTGCTGGCGGCTGTGTTCCTGCTTGCCGTCTGGCTCGGCCACCGTCTCGCAAGGAGCGATCACACTCTCGGCCAGGCTGCAGGCCTGCTGGTCTGGTCGATCGTGCCGATCGCGCTCGCCTACCATGTCGCGCATTATCTGACGGCGCTGCTCGTCGACGGCCAATATGCGCTTGCCGCACTGTCCGATCCGTTCGCACTGGGCTGGAACCTGTTCGGCACCGCCGACATGCAGATCGAGGCCGGCATCGTTGCCGGGGCGGACTCGGCGTGGTGGCTGTGGAATGTCCAGGCCGGCGCCATCATCCTTGGCCATGTGCTCGCAGTCCTCGTCGCCCACAGCTTCGCCTGGCGGCTGCATCCGCAGCCTGCCTGTGCCGCGCTCAGCCAGTTCCCGCTCACCCTGCTGATGATCGCCTATACGGTCTTCGGCCTCTGGTTGCTTGCCACGCCGACCGTCGGATGAGAAAAGGGCGACCTCGATATCGTTGGGGAAGCTCGCTTGCCACACCAGGGCTTTGGTGATTTAGTTTGTACACATGCAATTTTTTGCGTCCTCTGAGCGAGGATGCCGAAGCCGCCTTATCGTTGGTCAAGACTGAAAAACAGGGGAACGAACATGGCTGACAAGAACGGATTTTTCGACCTCTCCAAGACTGGCCTCACCTCCAAGACTGCCCTCACCCGCCGAACGGCGCTGAAGGGTCTGGCCGCGGGCGCCGGCCTCGCCGTTGCTCCCGGCTTCGTCCGCTATTCCCAGGCGCAGAGTTCGGCGCCGATCAAGATCGGCTTCCAGTCGCACCGCACCGGCATCGGCGCCGCCTATGGCCGCTGGTACGAGAAGACCACGGCCGCCGCGGTCAAGGCGATCAATGCCGCCGGCGGCATCAATGGCCGCCAGGTCGAGGTGATCATCGAGGATGACGGCACCGATCCCGGCCGTGGCGCCGAAGTGGTCGGCAAGTTCGCCACCCAGCACAAGACCGACATCGTCTTCGGCACGCTGTTCTCGCATGTCGTCATCGGCTCGGCGCCCGCGGCCGGCGAAAACAAGATGCCCTATTTCGTCGTCAGCGAAGGCCACCACGTCGCCTCGACCAAGCTGAACCGTTATGTCTTCCAGCCCGGCATCACCGACGTGAAGAGCCAGATCCAGTCGATGGCGCCGTGGATCGCGGCCAATGCAGGCAAGAAGGTGACGCAGATCTTCCCCGATTTCGCCTTCGGCTACGATCATCGCGACTACCTGCCGCCGGCACTGAAGGCGCAAGGCGCCGAGGTCATCGCGCAGATCGCCATCCCGCCGACGGAATCGTCCTTCACCAAATACTTCCCGCAGATCCCGGCCGAGACCGATGTGATCTACCACGTCATGGTCGGCCCGGCCGTGCTTACCTTCGTCAAGGAGCTCGGCGAGTTCTACGGCTCCAACCGGCCGCAACTGTTCGGCTTCATCGATTCGCTCGAGGCCACCGACATCAACAGCCCCGGCCTCGAATTCCTCGACGGCAGCCATTTCTGGGAAGGCTCGCCGCGCTATGCGCAAGCCGATGATTCCGAGGCACAGAAAGCCTATCGCGCCGCCGTCGGCATCGACGACAATGGCGCCGCCGTTGGCGATCCCAAGGACGTCTCTACCGCGGCCCACATGTTCGGCTGCTGGGAGACGCTCTACGTCGTCAAGAAGGCGATGGAAGATGCCGGCTACAAGGGACCGGAAGACCGCGCCAAGCTGGTCGAGGCGACCGAAGCCCTGACCGCATTCGCCGAAGGTCCCGAGCATCCGCAGGGACCGAAGACCTTCAACGGCAAGATCCACCAGTGCTTTGGCATCCAGAACATCTCCAAGGTCGAAGGCGGCAAGCTCGAGGTCGTGCACAAGACCAAGATCGAGGATGGTCTTTACGAGGCTGAAGGGGATTATACGACGCAGGCGCTGTGAGGCGCCTTACCCTCCCCCTTGTGGGGAGGGTCGGCGAATAGGCTTCGCATTTTTGCGAAGCCTATGAGACGGGGTGGGGGTCGCGACGGCCCATGCCCCACCCCCCACCCGACCGCTTCGCGGTCACCCTCCCCACGAGGGGGAGGGTAAGGGCGCCCTGAATGCACTTCGGTCCCCATCTCCTCCTCGCGGCCCTCGAAGGCCTCGTCACCTCAGCGGTGCTGGCGCTGACGGCGCTTGGGCTGTCGCTGGTGTTCGGCGTCATGCGAGTGGTCAATGTCGCGCATGGCGAGTTCTTCATGCTCGGCGCCGTGCTCGCCTGGGCGATCACAACGGCGATCGGCGGCCATCCGGCGCTCGGCTTCCTGGCGGCGCTGGTGATTGCGCCGCTGATCGTCGGCGCCATTGCACTGGTCGCCGAGCGGCTGGTGCTGCGCCGGCTCAACTACAATCCGGAAGCCACCATCGTCGCCACCATCGGCATGCTCTACATCATCCAGCAGCTGGCGCTGACCTTCTATGGTCCGGAGGCGCGACCGGTGGAGCCGCCGTTCAGCTACCGCATCCTTCTGCCGTGGTTCGGTTACTCCGGCTACAAACTGTCTGTTATCGCCGCTTCGGCGCTGCTGCTGATCGCGACCTGGCTGGTGCTGACGCGCACCAAGATCGGTCTCATCATGCGCGCCACGCAGTATGACAGCGAGACGGCGCAGGCCTTCGGCATCCCCGTCGGCCGTGTCTATGGCGGCGTCTTCGCGCTTGGCGCCATGCTGGCGGCCATTGCCGCGGTGCTGATCGTGCCGATCAGCCAGGCGCATTATTTGATGGGGCAGGACCCGCTGCTGCTCTCCTTCATCGTCGTCATCATCGGCGGCCTCGGCTCGCTGCGCGGCACGGTCGTCGCCGCCGTGCTGATCGGCCTGTCGGACGGCATCATCTCGATGTTCTTCTCGCCGACTTTGGCCAAGATCATCGCCACGCTGCTGGTCGCCATGGTGCTGGTGTTCCGCCCGCAAGGCCTGTTCGGGACGGCGTCGCGATGAGCGAAGCTTCGCCCGCAAAAGCCTATGCCCTGCATCTCGGCGTCATCGCGCTGCTGTTCGTGCTGAGCTTCCTGCTGCCGGAGTATTATCACGGCCTGCTCGCCCGCATCATGGTGCTGGCCGTCTTTGCCATGGGCTACAACATGCTGTTCGGCTATGTCGGCCTGCTCAGCCTCGGCCACGCCATGTTCTTCGCCGCCGGGCTCTACGGCGCCGGCCTTGCCGTCATCCAGCTCGGCTGGAGCGTCCCGCTGGCCTTCCTCGGTGGAATTGCCTGCGGCGCGGCCCTGGCACTGGTGATAGGCCTGCTGGCGCTGCGCACCACGGGTGTCGCCTTCATGATCGTCACCATGATGTTCGCCCAGGTCTTTTACCTGCTCATCCTCTATTTTGCGGCGTGGACCGGCGGCGACCAGGGCATGGTCGTGCCGCAGCCGGCGCGGGTGCTCAGCCTCGGCGCGACATCGCTCGAGCTCACCAATCCAACCGTGCGTTACATGACGGCGCTGGGGCTGTTTTCGATCGTGCTGCTCATCACATCAGCCATCGTCCGCTCCAGATATGGCCGCGTGCTGGTCGCCATCCGCGAGAACGAGGAGCGGACGAAGATGCTCGGCTATGACACCTTCTCCAACAAGCTCGCCGCCGTCGTTGTCTCCGGCACCATCTGCGCGGCCTCGGGTGCCGCCTATGCGCTGCTGTTCGGCTATGTCGGATCGAGCTTCGCTTCGGTGCAGTATTCGATCCTGCCGCTGCTGTGGGTGCTGCTCGGGGGTGCTGCCACAACGCTTGGGCCGCTGATCGGCACGCTGTTCATGTACTATGTCATCGACATCACAAGCGGCTACACCTCGGCCTATCTGCTGATCGTCGGCATCGCGCTCATCCTTTTGGTGCTGTTCTTCCCCAAAGGCATTCTGGGCAGCATCCGCCAGCGCTGGCTCGGGTGGCTGCCATGATGCCGCTTTTGACGACCAAGGGCCTGTCGCGCAACTTCGGTGGCCTGCGTGCTGTCGACGGTGTCGACTTCGCCCTGATGCCGGGAGAGATCCGCGCCGTCATCGGCCCCAACGGGGCGGGGAAGACCACCTTCGTCAGCCTGGTCAGCGGCCGCATCCAGCCGTCATCGGGGATGATCGTCTTTGACGGTGCCGACATCACCGGCCTGCCGGCCTATATCCGGGTGCGCCAGGGCATCGCCTACACGTTCCAGATCACCAGCGTCTTTGCCAATCTTTCCGCCTACGACAATGTCGCGCTGCCGGTGCAGCGGACCTTGAGCGATGGCCGTTCGAAGGGTGCAGTGCGGACAGGTGTGATGGCGGCGCTCGAACGCACCGGCCTGGCCGATCGTGCCCACATGCCGGCCGGGCAATTGTCCTACGGCCATCAACGCCTGCTGGAAGTGGCGATGGGCCTGGCGCTGAAGCCGCGCTTGCTGATCCTCGACGAGCCGACGCAAGGCCTGGCCGACAGCGAGATCGACAATTTCATCACCCTGGTGCGCGAGATCGCCAAGAACGCCACCGTGCTTTTGATCGAGCACAACATGCCGGTCGTCATGCAACTGGCCGACCGCATCACTGTCTTCAATGCCGGCAAGATTCTCGCCGAAGACACGCCCGAAGCGATCCGCGAGAACGCGGCGGTGCAGGAAGCCTATCTGGGGACCGCCCCATGACCGAAACAAGCCAGGCCGGGGCGAAGTCTCAAGCACTCACCATTTCGGGGCTCGACTGTTTCTATGGCGAGGTCCAGGTGCTTTATGGGCTCGACCTGGTGCTGAACAAGGGCGAGGTGTTGTGCCTGTTCGGCCGCAATGGCGCCGGCAAGACGACGACGCTCAAAGCCATAATGGGGCTGGTTCCCTCAAGCGCCGGCTCGATCAAACTGGCTGGCCAAGAGTTGACCGGGCTGCCGGCGCACGAGGTGCCCAAGGCAGGCGTCGCCTATGTGCCGCAAGGCAGGCGGCTGTTCGCTGAAATGACGGTGGCCGAAAACATCGAGATCGGCCTGATGGCGCGAGGCAAGGGCAAGGCGACGCGGGAGGCCGTGCTCGATCTCTTCCCGCTGCTGCGCCAGCGGCTCAGGCAACGCTCCGGTACGCTGTCCGGCGGCGAACAGCAGATGCTGGCGATGGCGCGTGCACTCTGCCTCGAGCCGCAGGTGCTGTTGCTCGACGAGCCGACCGAAGGGCTGATGCCGTCGATGATCGCCAAGATCCGCGAGACGGTGTCGAAGCTGCGCGGCATGGGGGTGTCGACCATCCTGGTCGAGCAGCGTGTCGATGCGGTGCTTTCGGTCGCCGATCGGGTTTGTTTCATCGAAAATGGCCGCAACCGAGAAACGGTCGATGTCGAGGAGCTGCGCGCCGACCCGTCGGCGGTTCGCCGTTATGTCGGCGTGGGCTGATCAGCCAAAGAACAGAAAGCCCGCAACCAGAAATATCGGGATCAGCACCAGGCCCGACCATGCCATATAGCCGAAAAAGCCCGGCATCTTCACGCCGCGATGTCGGGCGATGGCGTAGACCATGAAATTCGGCGCATTGCCGATATAGGTGTTGGCGCCCATGAACACGGCACCCGCCGAGATCGCCGCCAAAGTCGAGGCGAATTCCGTCATCAGGTGCCGGGGGTCGCCGCCGGCAAGCTCGAAGAACACCAGATAGGTCGGCGCATTGTCGAGGAAGGATGACAGCGCACCGGTCAGCCAGAAATAGGCGATATCGTTGGGCGCGCCCGAGGGCGAAGTGACGAGGGCGACCAATGGCGCCAGCGCGCCATCATGTCCGGCCCTCAGGATGGCGATGACCGGCACGATGCAGATGAAGATACCGGCAAACAATTTCGCCACCTCCGATATCGGACCCCAGTTGAAGCCGTTGGCTTCCCGGTGGCTCTTATAGGAGAGGGGAAGCGACAGCAGGGCCAGCGCCAGGATGATGGCGTCGCGCACCAGATTCTGCAGTTCGAGACTGACGCCGAACACGGAAAGGCTCACGCCCGGCTTCCAGGCCGCCGACAGCAGGATGGCGCCGATCACACCCGCCAGCAGCGGAAGGTTGGCCAGGCCGCGCAGACGCACCTTCGTGTCCGGCGTCGGATCCTTGATCTTCGGCGCACCGTTTTCGCGCCGATGCAGGATGATGTCGATGCCTAAGAAGACGGCCAGCACGACGACGACAACGAACAGCGTCTCGCGCCAGAGGTTCGTCGTCGTCCAGAAGAAGTCGACGCCGCGCAGGAAGCCGACGAACAGCGGCGGATCGCCAAGCGGCGTCAGCGAGCCGCCGATGTTGGACACCAGGAAAATGAAGAAGATGACGACATGGGCGTTGAACGGCCTGTTGTCGTTGGCGCGCAGGATCGGCCGGATCAGGATCATCGAGGCGCCGGTCGTGCCGATGACCGAGGCGAGAATAGCGCCGACCAGCAGCAGCCCGGCATTGACCAGCGGCGTGCCGTGGATGTTGCCGGAAAGCAGGATGCCGCCTGAAATCGTATAGAGCGCAAACAGCAGGACGATGAACGACATGTATTCGGTGAGCAGCGCATGCAGCACCGCTTCGGTCGCCGAGGGGATGCCGAAGGCAAGCGCCAGCGGCACGATCACCAGCGCCGCCCACAGGGCCGTGATCTTGCCGTAGTGGTGTTCCCAGACATGGTGGAACAGCAGCGGACCGGTGGCGATCGACAACAGCAGCCCGGCGAAGGGCAGCGCCCACCACAGCGACATCGAAGCACCGGGCAGGCCGTGCTCCTCTGCCGCCAAGGCCTGTGCCGGAAGCAGCAGTGCGAAAGCGACTGCGGCACCGGCCATCACAGCCGCCGCGGTCGGCAAAAAGCCCCTCTTGCGCCCCACGGTCAGCTCAATCCGACAAATGGTCTTCGAGCGTCACGCCGGCGTCGCGCATGCGCTGCAGCATGGCCTCGAGCGAACCGTTGAGATCGATGCCACGGCAGGCATCGAGCCGGACCGTGGTTTTGAAGCCCTGGCTGACTGCGTCCAGCGCTGAGAAGCCGACGCAGAAATCGGTCGCCAGGCCGACCAGGGTCAGCGTGTCGATGCCGCGCTCCCGGAGGTAGCCTGCAAGGCCAGTCTGCGTCGCGCGGTCATTCTCGAAGAAGGCCGAATAGCTGTCGATATCAGGCCGAAACCCCTTGCGGATGACGAGTTCGGCCTTGGTCCAGGCGAGGCCGGAATGGAAATCCGAGCCCAGGCTGCCCTGGATGCAATGGTCCGGCCACAGCGTCTGCTGGCCATAGGGCATTTCGATCATCGTGAAGGGCTGCGCGCCCGGATGGCTGGAGGCAAAGCTGGAATGACCGGCCGGATGCCAGTCCTGCGTCAGCACCACATGGTCGGTCCGCCGGATCAGGTCGTTGACCAGCGGCACGATCTCATCGCCGCCGGCAACCGCCAGCGCGCCGCCCGGACAAAAGTCGTTCTGCAGGTCGATGACAACAAGCGCTTCGTCGGCCATGCGGCTTCCTTCTCTCTGTCTCGATGCCGCTGCCGCGACCGGAGGCAGAAACTTTACCAGATGGCCGGCCGCGTCAACCTCTGCCGATATAACAAATGCGTGCCGGCCGAGCTGTCGCAAACTCCGGCTTTGACAATTCCTGCCGGCTTGATATCATTTGCATACGAATGAATTTGCCCGGCTGCCGATGCCGGCAGCGTCTTTGGAAACACTGGTTTCTGGAAGACCTCTTTTCTGGAAGGCAAAGCGTGATCCGTTACGCGAAACCCACCTCGGTCGACGAAGCGCTCGCTTTGCTTGGCGAGGGCGCCTGGCGCATCCTTGCCGGCGGCACCGACTTCTATCCGGCACAGGGCAGCAAACCCTTCCGCGACAATGTTCTCGATATCAACGGTCTGGCTTCGCTGCGCGGCATTGCCGAAACGGACGACCACTTCGTCATCGGCGCGCGCACGACCTGGACCGACATTATCCGCCATCGCTTGCCGCCGGCCTTCGACGCGCTGAAACAGGCGGCGCGAGAGGTCGGCTCGGCGCAGATCCAGAACGTCGCCTCGGTCGCCGGCAATCTCTGCAACGCGTCGCCTGCCGCCGACGGCGTGCCGGGCCTGCTCGTCCTCGATGCCGAGGTCGAGCTGCGCTCCGTGGCAGCCACGCGGCATCTGCGGCTGCAGGACTTCATTCTTGGCAACCGCCGCACGGCGCTGCTGCCCGGTGAGATGGTGACGGCCATCCGCGTGCCGAAGCCCAGCGGCACGTCGGCTTTCGTCAAGCTCGGCGCCCGGCGCTACCTCGTCATTTCCATCGCCATGGTGGCGGCGCGTCTGGTCGTCGACAACAGCACTGTCGCCGAAGCGGCGGTCGCCGCCGGCTCCTGTTCGGTGGTGGCCAAGCGGCTGGCCGGTGTCGAAGCCGCGCTGCGCGGACTGCCGGTGGACGGCGGACTTGCCGACGCGATCCTGGCCGCGCCGATGAGCGAACTGTCACCCATCGCCGACGTACGCGGCAGCGCCGAATACCGGCTCGATGCGGTGCGCGAGATTGTCGCCCGCGCCGTGCTTGCGGCTGTGGGGCGAACGACTGGCGACGAGGTGGCGGCGGCATGAGCCAAGTTCAGCCTGATATGCGTGAAGCCCTGCCCGGTCCGGGCGCCGTTCGGCCTGCTCTCGGCCCAGAACGAGCCGACATCGCCTTCGAGGTCAATGGCGCCGCCATCTCCGTCAACGTACCGCCGCTGCGCCGACTGTCCTTGGTGCTACGCGATGAATTGCTGCTGACCGGCACCAAGGTCGGCTGCGATGCCGGTGATTGCGGCGCTTGCACGGTGCTGGTCGACGGCGATCCCGTCTGCGCTTGCCTGATGCCGGCTGCGTCCGTCGCCGGGGCGTCGGTGACGACAGTCGAAGGCCTCGCCAATGGCCGGCTGTCGGCGCTGCAGGCCTCGTTCCTTGCCCATGGCGCGGCGCAGTGCGGCATCTGCACGCCGGCGCTGCTGGTCGCGGCAACCGCATTGCTGGACAAGCAGCCCCGCCCTACCGAGGCGGAGGTGCAGGATGCGCTGGGCGGTATTCTCTGCCGCTGCACCGGCTACCGGAAGATCATCGCGGCGGTGATGGATGCCTCCCTGCAGGCAGCAAGCCTCGATTTCCGCTTGCCTCAATCCGGCCATGCGATCGGTTCCTCGCCCATCAGGCTCGACGGCGTGCCGAAGGTCACCGGGGCTGAGAAATTCGGCGGCGATTCCTTCCCCGCCGATGCGCTGGCCGTGCTGGTGGTCCGCTCGCCGCATTATCACGCCAGCTTCGCCTTCGGCGACCTCAACGGCTGGGCGAAGGCGCATCCCGGCATCGCCGGTGTCTTCACAGCCGCCGACATTCCGGGGAAGAACTGTTTCGGCGCTATCGGTCCGTTCGCCGACCAGCCGGCACTGGCCGAAGGGTTTTCGCGGCTTCGTGGCGAGGCGGTGGCGCTGGTTGCCGGCGAACGCGAGGCGATCCTCGATCTCGATTTGTCGGATTTTCCGATCCGCTGGAGCGAACTGCCGCATTTTCTGCAGCCTGCCGAAGCGCAGGCCGAGGGTGCTGCGCTGATGCATGACAACCGGCCGGCAAACCTGCTCACCTCCGGCCTGGTCGAACGCGGCGACCCGGAAGCGGCGCTTGCCGACGCGGCGGTCACCGTGTCCGGCGCCATCGACACCTCCTATGTCGAGCACGCCTATATCGAACCGGAAGCCGGCTATGCCTATCTGGACGGCGACACGCTGGTCGTCGTCGCCTGCACCCAGGCACCCTATATGGACCGCGATGAGACGGCGAAGGTGCTCGGCCTTGCCGTCGACAAGGTGCGCATCGTGCCGACCGCGACCGGCGGTGGCTTCGGCTCCAAGCTCGACGTTTCGCTGCAGCCGCTGATCGGCCTTGTGGCGCTGAAGACGGGGCGACCGGCGGCACTTGCCTACACCCGCACCGAATCGATGATTTCGACCACCAAGCGCCATCCAGCCGTGATGAAAGCGACCATCGGCGCCGATGCCGATGGCCTTGTCACCGGGATGATCTTCTCAGGCGATTTCAACACCGGCGCCTATGCAAGCTGGGGGCCGACCGTCGCCAACCGCGTGCCGGTGCATGCGTCCGGCCCCTATGCGACGCCGAACTACCGTGCCGAGGGCCGCGCCATTCACACCCATGGGCCGATCTCAGGCGCCTTCCGTGGCTTCGGCGTGCCGCAGGCGACGATCATGCAGGAGACGCTCTATGATGAGCTGGCCGGCAAGCTCGGCATGGACCGACTCGATTTTCGCTTGAAGAACTGCCTTCGGAACGGTTCCGAAACGGTTACCGGGCAACGGCTGGACTCCGGCGTCGGCATTGCCGAATGCCTCGAATCGCTACGCCCGCATTGGGTGCGCGCGACGGCTGATGCGGATGCGTTCAACAGTGCCAACAGGGATAGAAAGCGCGGCGTTGGCGTCGCGTCGTGCTGGTATGGCTGCGGCAACACTTCGCTGCCCAACCCGTCGACCATCCTGGTCGGCATTGCGGCTGACGGCACGGTCATCCTGCATCAGGGCGCCGTCGATATCGGCCAGGGTTCCAACACGGTCATCACCCAGATCTGCGCCGACGCGCTCGGCCTGCCGCTGGAGAAATTCCAGCTGAAGAGCGCGGATACGGCGATCACCCCCGACGCCGGCAAGACATCGGCCTCACGCCAGACTTTTGTGACCGGCAAGGCCGCCGAAAAGGCCGGCCGTGCCTTGCGCGAAAAGATCCTGCGCTTTGCCAATGTTTCCGGAAACGCGGCCCTGCAACTCGACGGCCAGGCGATCGTCATCCGCGAAGGCGAAGCCACGCGCCGTATCGATCTCGCCTCGCTCGACGTGGATGCCGAAGGCTTCATCTTCCGCGCCCAGGAGACCTACGATCCGCCGACGCTGCCGCTCGATGCCAAGGGACAGGGCAAACCCTACGCCGTCTACGGCTTTGGCGCGCAGATCGCCGAACTTGAGGTCGACCTCAAGCTCGGCACGGTCAAGCTGATCAAGATCACCGCCGCGCACGATGTCGGCAAGGCGATCAACCCGCTGCTGGTCGAAGGCCAGATCGAGGGCGGCATCGCACAAGGCATCGGTATGGCGCTGATGGAGGAGTACATCCCCGGCCGTACCGAGAATTTGCACGACTATCTGATCCCGACCATTGGCGACGTGCCGCCGATCGAAACCATCCTGATCGAGGTTCCCGATCCGGAAGGCCCATTCGGCGCCAAGGGGCTGGGCGAACATGTGCTGATCCCAACGGCGCCGGCGATCCTCAACGCCATCCGCCACGCCACCGGTGTTCTCATCACCAAGGTTCCGGCGACGCCGACGCGGATCCGCGCTGGCATCCGTGAAAAAGATGGCATCCGCGAAAAGGAGGCACGCCGATGAGCGAGCTTGCCGAGCGCTTCGAAACGCATGATCCCGGCGAGAAGCTGGTGGCGGAGAAGATCCGCTGCGATGCCTGTCCGGTCATGTGCTACATCGCCGATGGCCGCACCGGCGCCTGCGACCGCTACGGCAATGTCGGCGGCAGGATCGTGCGGATGGACCCGCTGACCATCCTCGACCATGCGGCTGAGACCGGCGTGGCAATCGTGCCCTTCGTCGCCGAGGGCGAGGCCTGGGATGGCGAACTGGTCAACACCGGGCGCCGCTTCGTCACCGCCATTGGTGCCGGCACGACTTATCCCGACTACAAGCCGGCCCCCTTCATCGTCAGCCAGGAGGTCGAAGGCGTCGATCTCGTCACCGTCGTCACCGAGGGCATTTTCTCCTACTGCGGCGTCAAGGTGAAGATCGACACCGACCGTCACCTTGGTCCCGAGACGGCAATAGTCCGCGCAGCCGGCGAGGCAATTGGCCATGTCACGACGGGCGAGTATGGCTCGCAGATGCTGTCGCTGGGCGGCGTGCATCATTTGACCGGCGGCTCGAAGGCCGAAGGCCGCGCGACCTGTGACGCGCTGCTCAATCTGTGCAACCGCAAGCCGGTGGAATTGGCCATAGACGGCGGCGCCACCATAACAGTCGAAGCCGGCAAACCCCCTGTCATCGACGGCAAGCAGGAACACCGCATGCGTGTCGGCTGCGGCTCGGCAACCATCGGCATGTTCGCCACGCAATGGCGTGGCCTGGTCGACGAGGTGGTGGTGGTCGACGACCACATCACCGGCGTCGTTTCGGAGCATCAGGCCGGCAAGGTGCTGGGCTGGCAGGATACGGGTATAAAAATCATCGGCCGCCGCTCGACGCCGGGCCGCTATTTCAAGGTCTCCGAGCCCGGGCTGGGCTGGGGCGGCACCAGCATTTCAGACCCGCTGTCGATCCTCGGCGAATGGAATGCCAAGAAAGGCGCGCGCCCCGGCCTGTCGCTGCTGATGGTTTCGACCACCGGCGAGCAGTTCGCCTATTACGAGCTCGATGATGAACTGAAGCCGGTGCAGAAGCCGTTTCCCGAACGGCTGCAGAAATCGGTCGGCCTGATCGAGGACAATTGCGAGCCGGCGCTCTGCACCGTGCTGTTCATCGGCGGCGCCGGCGGTTCATTGCGCGCCGGCGTCACCGAAAACCCGGTCAACCTCACCCGTTCCGTGCAGGGCCTGACCACCTATGTGACGGTCGGCGGCGCGCCGGTCTATGTCTGGCCGGGCGGCGGCATCACGCTGATGGTCGATGTCACCAGGGTGCCGGAAGGGGCCTTCGGCTATGTGCCGACCCCCGCACTTGTGGCGCCGATCGAATTCACGCTCCGCCGCGACGACTACATCAGGCTCGGCGGCTACGAGGCCGAGATCCGCAGCGTCGATGATATCGTTGCCAAGGGTGGCGAATACCTCAATTCGCGACGCGGCACCGGTGCCGCGGTCAGCAATCCATGGCCGCCACTGGCGCAATTGCGCCGCGCTGCGTCGAACGAGACCGGATGATGCAAGGCCCGCAAACGCATTGGCTGCAGGACGGCAAGCGGCTGCATCTCAACCACGGGCCGATCGACCTGATCGTCGAGGTTTTTGGCGAAGCGGATGAGTGTCGCGCCGCTTACGCGCAAGCTGTCGCGCGCTTTCAGACGATCCTGATGGAGTTGGTCGAGGAGCTCCCCGAATTGCGGCTCCCGGCGTTTTTCCTGGCGCCGCGCACCTTCGCAGGCCCGACGGCGCGCCGCATGGAAGCAGCCGTCATACCCCTGGCGGAATGTTTCATAACACCGATGGCCGCCGTCGCCGGATCGGTAGCCGACGAAATGCTCGCCGCATTGCTTGCCGGCCGCAAGCTCGATCGCGCCTATGTCAACAATGGCGGCGACTGCGCAATCCATATCGGCAAGGGCCAGTCGATGGGCTTGGCGATCGCCGGCACCGGCAACGACATGGCCGACCGGATCACGATCCGCGCGGAAGATGGCGTTCGCGGCGTCGCCACCAGCGGTTGGCGAGGCCGCTCCTTCTCACTTGGCATTGCCGACGCCGTCACCGTGCTCGCGCGGACTGGCGCCGAGGCCGATGCGGCGGCGACGCTCATTGCCAACGCGGTGGACCTGCCCGGCAATCCGGCCATCAAGCGCATTCCCGCACACGAACTGTCGCCCGACAGCGATCTCGGCGCGCGCCTGGTGACACATGGCGTCGGCACGCTTGCACTTGGCGAAGTGGCGCGGGCGCTGGACAACGGCCTTGCCGTCGCCGAAGATTTTCGCCGGCGCGGCCTGATTGCCGGATCGGCGCTGTTTCTTGGCGGTGAGATCCGCATCAGTGGCTCGGTTGCGCTTGCCGCGCCCAACAAAAGTTCGAGGGAGGAAGTTGCCCATGCCTGAGTTTCCGATCCGCAAGATCGCGGTGCTGACCGAAGAGATCTTCCATGAGGGCGGGCCGGTGGCCAAGATGCCGCGCCGCCGCGCCGCCGCCATGGCGCTGGTCAAGAACCCGTTCGCCGGGCGCTATGTCGAGGATTTGCAGAGCGCCATGGACGATTTGAAGCCGCTTGGCCTGTTGCTCGCCGACCGGCTGATCGCGGCACTCGGCGGCGACGTCAAGCAGATCGACGGCTACGGCAAGGGCGCCATTGTCGGCACGGCGGGTGAGCTGGAGCACGGTGCACTCTGGCATGTGCCCGGCGGCTACGCCATGCGCGAACGGCTCGGCGACGCCAAGGCGATCGTGCCGTCGGCGAAGAAGGTTGGCGTTTTCGGTTCAAAGCTCGACGTGCCGCTCGGCCACATCAACGCCGCCTATGTGCGCAGCCATTTCGACGCCATGGAAGTCGGCATCAGCGATGGCCCGCGCCCCGACGAGATCCTGTTCTGCCTCGCCATGACCTGTGGCCCGCGCGTGCACGACCGCATGGGTGGCTTGGCCGCCGGGGATATCAAGGCCTGGGACGGGCTGCGGTGAGCACCGAGGACAATCTGCTGAAGCTGGTCGAGGTCGAGACGCCGGACGACCAGGATTACCTCTTGCAGGAGCAGGTCGGCTTCATCCTGCGCAAGGCGCATCAGCGCCATGTCTCGATCTTTGCCGCGCATATCGGCGATCTGACGCCGCCGCAATTCGCCGCACTCGCCAAGCTGCGCGATGTCGGCGAGACCTCGCAGAACCAGCTCGGCACGCTGATCGCCATGGACGCGGCGACGGTGAAGGGCGTCATCGACCGGCTGAAGGCGCGCGGCCTGGTCGAGCTTTCCAAGCACGAGGTCGACAAAAGGCGGCTGCTGGTCAATCTGACCGCGAAGGGGCGCGACGCCATCGAGCGCCTGATCCCGCTGGCCCGCGAAATCACCCAGGAGACGCTGGCGCCGCTCTCGGCCAAGGAGATCGCCACCTTCATGAAATTGCTGGCCAAGCTGGCTTAGATCGTCCTGCCGGGCGCCAAAAAGCACCCGGCAGGACGTTTTGGCTCAGAGGCCGTTGTCCTTCAGCACCTTGGCTGCATTTTCCTTGGTGATCTTCTCGGTCGGCAGAGTGATGGTCTTTTCGACCTTCTCGCCGTTGAGGAACTTGATCGCCTGGCGCAGGCCTTCGGCGCCGGGGGTGACATAGGTGAAGGTGGCCGTCAGCTCGCCCTTGTTGACCATTTGCACGCCCTCGTTGGGCAGACCATCGATGCCGATGAACTTGATGTCCTTCTCGCGGCCGACATCCTTGGCGGCGAGATAGGCGCCGTAGGCCATCGGGTCGTTGTGGCCGTAAACGAGATCGATCTTCTCGTTGCTCTTCAGCGCGTTGGCCATCAGATTATAGGCTTGGTCCTGCTTCCAGTCGCCCGATTGCTGGTCGAGCAGATATTTGATGCCCGGCTCCTTGTCGGTGAACTCGTGGAAGCCGTCATGGCGGTCATGCGCCGGCTGGGTACCCATGCCGCCCCAGATCTCGACGACATTGCCCGCAGCCTTGCCCTTGCCGCCTAGCAGCTCGACGGCATATTCGCCGGCCGCGCGGCCTATCAGCGCGTTGTCGCCGCCGACGAACTGGGTGTAGTCCTTGGTGTCGACATTGCGGTCGAGCACGAAGACCGGAATCTTGGCGTCGATCGCCTGCTGCACGACGCCGGTCAGGCCGGCGGATTCCTTCGGTGATACCAGCAGTGCGTCGACCTCCTGACGGATCAGGTTCTCGACATCGGCGACCTGCTTTTCGGTCTTGTCCTCGCCGTCGGTGATGATCAGCTCGACCTCGGGATGCTTGGCGGCTTCAGCCAGGATGTCCTTGTTGAACTGCGCGCGCCAGGGCTCGATGGTCGTCACCTGCGAGAAGCCGATCTTCCACTTCTTGTCCTGGGCATAGGCATTGCCGGTGGTCAGAAGCGCGGTGGTGGTCAGCAGTGCCGCGGTCATGGCGGCAAGCTTCAGCATGTCACGTCGTTTCATTCTTGTTTCCTCCGAGATTGAGAGACGGTGTCTCTTGCGACGGCCGCTTTGCCGCGGCCGTTTCCTTGTGCGCCGATTGCCCGCCGGGCAGGCGCAGATAGGCCAGGAGATCACCGACATTGCGCTCCTGCACGAGCACGGTGCCGATGATGATCATCCCCTTCAGCACCAGCTGAAGGTTCGAATTGATGTTGTGGAGCTGCAGGATGTTGGAGAGCAGGCCGAAGATCAGCACGCCGCAGAACGTGCCGATGAGGCTGCCGCGCCCGCCCATCAGGCTGGTGCCGCCGATGACGACGGCGGCGATGGCATCCAGTTCCAGCCCGGCGCCGGCATCCGGCTTGCCTTGCCTATACTGCGCGACATAGAGCACGGCGGCGATACCGGCGAGCAGTCCGGAGATGGCATAGGTGGCGATCTTGACGCGACCGGCGGCGATGCCGGAGAGCCGCGCCGCCTCCTCATTGCCGCCGATGGCATAGACATAGCGGCCGAACGGCGTGAAGCGCAGCACCGCGCCGTAGATCAGGATGGCGCCGAGGAAGAACAGCCCCGGCATCGGGATGACGCCGAACACCAGCGAGCGCAGTATCTCGAAATCGGCGGTGGCGTTGGAGCCGGTATAGACCGGCAGCACCGCATTGTTCTGGCCGGCGGTGAGCCGGGCGATGCCGAGCGCCGTCACCATCATCGCCAGGGTGACGATGAAGGGCTGCAGCCGTCCGGCAACGATGATGAAGCCGTTGAGCGCGCCAAACAGCAAGCCGACACACGGCGCCACCAGCAGCACGCCGAGCACGCCGAATTTCGACCCGATCTGCGGCAGCAGATACCACAGCGACAGACTGCATAGGACCACACCGACGACAGCAGGCGTAACCAGGCCGCGAACGCCGTCCAACCTGATGTCGCGCGCGGTGGCATCTGGCCCGGCACGGGATTTTGCCAGGTTCTGGAAGATGAAGCGGGTGACGACGAAACCGAGGCAAAGCGCCACCAGGGCGACGGTCGGCACGCCCAGCACGACGCCCGGCGTCACGCCTGGAACCGTCAACAGCATGGCGCAGACCACCGAGCAGATGGCCATCAGCGAGCCGACGGAGAGATCGATGCCGCCGGTGATGATCACCGCCGTCATGCCGGTGGCGATCAGCCCGGTGGTCGACACCTGGCGCAGCACGTCGAGCAGATTGCCGTAGGAGAGGAAGATGTTGTTGCCCTTCGAACTCATCGGCGAGCCCAGCACGCCGATCAGGAAGATGGCGATCAGGCCCCAATAGAGCTTGGTCCGGGACAGGAGTTTCAGGGCAGTCATGCGGCTGGTCTCGATATGGTCCGGCGCGGGGCGGCGAGACGCATGATGGCCTCCTCGCTGGCCGCATCGCGGGAAAGAATGCCTGTCTGGCGGCCATCGGCCATCACCAGGATGCGGTCGGAAAGATGCAAAAGCTCCGGCAGCTCGGAGCTGATGACGGCGATGGCGAGACCATCGCGCGCCAGCTTGAAGATCAGGTCGTAGATCTCGCGCTTGGCGCCGACATCGATGCCGCGCGTCGGCTCGTCCAGCAACAGCACCCTCGGCCTGGTCGCCAGCCACTTGCCGATGACGACCTTCTGCTGGTTGCCGCCGGACAGCGTGCCGGCGGGCTGGTCGATGTCCTGGCAGCGGATGCCGAGCGCCTTGACCGCCTGCCGCGCCAATCCCTGTTCGCCGGCCAGCGAGCGGATGCCGAAGCGCGCCAGCGATCCGACCAGCGGCAGCGCGACATTGTCCGTGATCGATGCCTGCAGATGCAGGCCTTGCGTCTTGCGGTCCTCAGTGACCAGCGCAATGCCCAGCCGCCTTGCATCGCGGGGCGAACGGATATCCACGGGTCGGCCGTCGACCTGGATTTCGCCACCGGTACGACCATCGCTCGAGCCGAAGATCGCTTCCAGGATCTCGGTGCGGCCCGAACCCAGCAGCCCGCCAATGCCGAGGATTTCTCCGGCGGCAAGATCGAAGCCGACGCCGTCGATCACCGTGCGCCAGCCATGCGCATCGGGCTTCGACAGCGACAGGTTTTCGACCGAAAGCACGATCTTGCCGCCGGAGTGGCGCTCTTCCTGGGAGGAAGCGAGCAGGTTTCGTCCGACCATCGCCGAAATGATCGCGTCTTCGTCGAGCCTGGCCATCGGCTCGGTCAGCACATGGCGCCCGTCGCGAAACACGGTGACGCGGCTGGCCAGATGCATGACCTCGTCGATGCGGTGCGAGATGTAGACGATGGCGACACCGCTGTCGGCAAGCTGGCGGATGATGCGGAACAGCCGCTGGCATTCGGCTGGCGACAGCGCCGAGGTCGGCTCATCCATGATCAGGATGCGTGCCGACATCGACAAAGCCTTGGCGATCTCGACCAGCTGCTGTTCGCCGACGCGCAAGGCGCCGACGCGGGCTTGCGGATCGAGTTCGATGCCGAGCCGCTGCAACAAAGCACCCGCCGCGCGGCTGCTCGCCTTGCGGTCGACGATCAGGCCCGCGATCAGCTTCTCGCGGCCGAGGAAGATGTTGTCGGCGACGCTGAGTTCGGGCACCAGGTTGAGCTCCTGGTGAATGATGGCGATGCCGGCATCCTCGGCGTCGCGCACGCCGGCGAAGCTGACGGGGCGGCCATCGACGCTGACCGTGCCTTCATAGCCGGTGTAGACGCCGGAGAGGATCTTCATCAGCGTCGATTTGCCGGCGCCGTTCTCGCCCATCAAGGCATGAACCTCGCCGCGTCGCAGCTCGAAGCCGACATCGACCAGGGCGGCGATGCCGCCGAAGCTCTTGGAGACGCGCTCGGCGCTCAGAACGGTGTCTGACCGATCCGCCGCACTGTGCTCCGGGGAAAGGGAATTCGCATGTTCCATGACAATGGCGGCCTCCCTTCCGTCGTCGTCAATTTCCCGCAAACGCTAATCTAAACGTTTCGATCGTGTCAAGCCGATATCCGGTGACGGAAGTTTGATGCATTTCGATTCTTGCTAAAAAAGATGGTATTCCGTAGGTATTGGCAGCAAGGGGTGACGAAACGTTTCGAAAATGACAGCGTCAGGGCGAAAAAAGCAGCGTAGATCCACCGCACCCACAATGCTTCATGTGGCCGAGGCGGCGCGTGTCTCGGTCGCCACCGTGTCGGCGTTGATCAACGGCACGGCGACGGTCAGTCCGGAACTCAGCCAGCGCATCGAACAGGCGATCCGCGATATCGGCTACAAGCGCAATGCGATCGCCCGCAGCCTGAAGATGGGCACGACCCGCACCATCGGGCTGACCGTGCCGCACATCACCAACCCGTTCTTCACAGATGTCGTCTCGGTCATCCAGCAGGCCTTCGACCGGGCCGGCTATGCCGTCATGCTGTGCTGCACGGACGAGGATTTGAACACCCAGGACGACCAGATCCGGCTGCTGCTCGACCGCATGGTCGACGGGCTGATCGTGGCGCGCGTCGGCGACGGCGCGATCCTCAAGGGGATCGTCGACGACGCCAATGTGCCGGTCGTGCTGCTCGACCGTATCTGCGAGGGCGTCGACACCGATACCGTGGTCCTCGACAACCAGCGCGCGGTTTTCGACGCCATCACCTATCTGATCAATCTCGGCCATCGACGAATCGGCTACATCACCGGCACGTCGGACATTTCGCCGATGCATGACCGCATGGCGGGATATCGCGAGGCGTTGCACGCCGCCGGGCTGCCGATCGCGGAGGAGCTAATCCGCTTCGGCAATTTCCACGAGATCGACGGCTACAACGCCACCATGCAGATGCTTTCCTCGCACGATCGGCCAAGCGCGATTTTTTCAGCCAACAACCCGATGGTGATCGGCACCATGAAGGCGATCCGCGACATCGGCCTGTCCTGCCCGGAGGATATTTCGGTTGCCTGCTTCGACGACTTTCCATGGTCCGACGTGTTCCAGCCGCAGCTGACCACGGTGGCGCAACCGGTGCAGGCGATCGGCGAACAGGCGGCCAATCTGCTTCTCGACCGTCTCGCCGGCAACAGGGACGCGCCGCCGCGCAAACTGGTGCTCAAGGGCCGGCTGATGATCCGCAATTCATGCCGCCCGCTCGGGGCGATTGCGCAGAGCGTGAGCGCATAGCGCCCACTTCGTCGGCGGGGTCAGAGCCCAAACGCCTCCGAACAAAGCTCCTGCAGTTTCGGAAAGACGCCTTTGCCACCCGTGATGACCAGCGTGCCCTTCTGCAGCACCGTCTTCGGATCGGGCTTCACCACCGTGCCACCGGCTTCCTCGACCAGAAGCATGCCGGCCAGACAATCCCAGGCGTTCATGTGCTCTTCGACATAGCCAAGCAGCCGGCCGGCGGCGACATAGGCGAGCATCAACGCACCGGAGGCATTGCGGAAGAAAACGCCGCCTTCGGCTAGCAGCGCGCGGATCAGCACGGCGATATTTTCGGTGTCGGCGCGGTTCGAAAATCCGGTCCCGACGGAACCTTCCTCGATGCTGGTCGCCGCACTGGTCCTGATCGGCCGGCCGTTGACGAAGGCGCCGCCGCCGAGCCTGCCGTGAAACGTCTCGCCGGTCGACGGCTCATGGATGACGCCAGCCACGGCCTCCCCGTCCCTGGTGCAGGCGATCACCACGCACCAGGCCGGAATGCCGCGCACGAAATTGGCGGTGCCGTCGATCGGGTCGATGACCCAGACATAGCCAGTCTGGCCGGCAACCGAGGCATGTTCCTCGCCGACGATGCCATCTTGCGGATAATCAGCGGCGATTGCGGCGCGGATGAACAGCTCGACCTCGCGGTCACCATCCGAGACCAGGTCCTGATGGCCCTTGCTCTCGATGGTCAGGTTTTCCAGGTCGCGAAAATATTTCAGGCCGAGTTCGCCTGCCCGCCGCGCCAGATCGACGGCAAATTGCATGCGGGCGTCATGGTCATCGTTCACGGGGGCGCTCGATCTTGCGGAAGGGTGGCCTGCCTTTAGCAGAGGCGGACCGCACCTTCCAAGCCAAGAGTATCTCGTACCAGGACTGTCAGGCCGCTTGCGACAGCGATTTATGGGCCTCGGCGAGGATCTCGAACGACCGCACCCGCGCTGCATGGTCTGATATCTGCGCGGTGACCATCAGCTCGTCGGCGCCGGTACGGCGTACGAAGGCATCGATACCTTGCCTGACCGTTTCCGGGGAGCCGACGACGGCGCAGGACAGCGCCTGGTCGAGCATGGTCTTTGCCATCGGATCGAGATCGCGGTCATAGTTCTCGACAGGTGGCGGCAGCCGACCGGCCCGGCCCGTGCGCAGATTGACAAAAGCCTGCTGCAACGAGGTGAACAACAAACGTGCCTCGGCGTCGGATGGCGCGGCAAAGACGTTGAGGCCGAGCATGACATGCGGCTTGTCGAGCTGCTCGGACGGCTGGAAGCGCGAGCGGTAGACATCCAGCGCGTGATCCAGCTCCGCCGGCGCGAAATGCGAGGCGAAGGCGTAGGGCAGGCCGAGCATGGCGGCGAGCTGCGCGCCGTAGAGGCTGGAGCCGAGGATCCAGACCGGCACGTTCTGGCCTTCGCCAGGCACGGCGCGGATGCGCTGGCCTTCCTCTGCTGGCTGGAAATAGCCCATCAGCTCGACGACATCCTGCGGGAAATTGTCAACGCCGGCCTCGAGGTTGCGGCGCAAGGCGCGGGCTGTGCCCATGTCGGTGCCGGGCGCCCGGCCGATACCGAGATCGATGCGGCCCGGATGCAAGGCGGCCAGCGTGCCGAACTGCTCGGCAATGACCAGCGGCGCATGGTTGGGCAGCATGATGCCGCCGGCACCGACACGAATGGTCTTCGTGCCACCGGCGACATGGGCAATGACGACCGCGGTTGCCGCACTGGCAATGCCCGGCATGTTGTGATGCTCCGCCAGCCAGTAGCGCTTGTAGCCCAGCCGTTCGGCATGGCGGGCAAGATCGAGCGAGTTGGCCAGCGACTGCGAGGCATCGCTGCCTTCGATGATCGGCGACAGATCGAGAACGGAAAGGTCGGTCATGAACGGTATCCTGTGTCAGGACCGCATGTAGGAAGCGCCCGGGGGCGCCGCAAATTCAAAAATATTGATCAACCTTTCGCGGGTTCGGTGTCGGCGTTGTCGTCCTCCTCGACGACGGTCGTCTGTTGCGCGGCGAGAAAATTGCCGACATGGCTCAGCCCATCGAAATGATCGCAGAACACCTTGATGACGACCAGCAGCGGCACCGCCATCAGCGCGCCGACGAAGCCCCACAGCCATGACCAGAAGGCGATGGCGATGAAGATCGCCACGGCGTTGATCTCGAGGCGCCGGCCGACCACCATCGGTGTGACGAACTGGCCTTCGACGATGTCGCACAACAGCACGAAGGCCGGCGCCAGCATTGCGTAGGCGATTGTGTCGAAGCTGATCAGCGCCATGATCGTGACAAACACGATGGTGATCAGCGCTCCGACATAGGGCAGAAAGTTGAGCAATGCCGCGGCCACGCCCCAGACCAGCGGGTTGGGCATGCCGAGTGCCCACAGGCCAAGGCCGATGACCGCGCCGAGACCGGCATTGATGATGGTGACGGTGAGCAGATAGTGCGAGATCTCGCGCTCGACGTCATAGACGACGCGCAGCGCCCGCTTCTTTTCGCTGAGACGGGCGAAGGACTGGATGATCTTTTCATAGAACATCGTGCCGGACGCGAGCAGGAACAGCGACAAAACGAAGATGATGGTGAGGCTTGTTCCCGCCGACAGGATATTGCTGGCCGCCGCCGACATGATGCCGGACTGCGCCACCGCCACCTTCTGGATGCCCGGCTCCTGCGAGGTCTCGGTCAGCTGTTCGACCTGATGCGAGATCTGCATGATCTTCTCGAACGGTTGCCGCAATTGCGCCAGCCGTTCGGTGAGCTGCTGGCCGATCGACGAGGTGTTGTTGATGAGGTCGATGATCGGGCTGCTGAGCAGGTAGCCGGCGCTGGCAAAGATGCAGATCGACAACAGCACCAGAAGGGTCGCGGAAATCACTTCGGGGATGCCGTGCTTGCGCAAGAGCCGAACGATGGGCGTCAGCGTCAGAGCCAGCAGGAAAGCCAGGATGACCGGCATGAAGAAGGCGCGGGCAAAGTAGAGCGCGTAGATGGCCATGAACAGGAAGATGCCGATCAGCAGTGAACGCATCAGATGCGTGTCGGCACGAGCCGCGACGCGCGCGTCGTCAACCTCGGCAACGCCTGCGCTCAAAGCGGCGGGTTCGGCTTTCATCACGGTCCCTCAACGGCGCACCGCAATTGGTGCAATCCGTCGGTGGAAAACGCTGACGTGGCTTCAAGGTTCCTTTAGCCGGCAAGGCCTGCGCCCGTAGGCCTTGCCATTGGCTCAGGCGACGGGCGCTGCCAGTGCCGGCGCGGCCTTGGCCGTTTCCTTGCGCACGATCGGCGCCACCCTGGTGCCGTAAAGCTCGATCGCCTTCATGATCTTGGCATGCGGCATGGTGCCGATCGCCATCTGCAGCAGGAAGCGGTCATTGCCGAAGATCTTGTGCTGGGCAACGATCTTCTCGGCCACCTGCTCGGGGCTGCCGACGAACAAGGCGCCATCAGGACCACGCGACTGGTCGAAATGCGCCCGCGATGTCGGTCCCCAGCCGCGCTCGCGGCCGATGCGGTTCATCACTTCCGCCTGCGGGCCGTAAAAATCGTCGGCCGCCTGCTCGGTCGTTTCGGCGATGAAGCCGTGCACGTTGATGCTGGTGGCAAGGCCCGCCGGATCGCTGCCGGCGCGCTTGGCGGCCTCACGGTAGAGATCGAACAGCGGCGCGAAGCGCGCCGGCTCGCCGCCGATGATCGCGAGCGCCAGCGGCAGGCCAAGGGCACCCGCGCGCGCCGCCGATTGTGGCGTGCCGCCAATGGCGATCCACACCGGCAGCCTGTCCTGGAAGGGCCGGGGATAAACGCCGCGATCATTGATCGGCGTACGCAGATTGCCAGACCAGGTGACCTTCACGCTATCGCGGATGGCAAGCAGCAGATCGAGCTTTTCGGCGAACAGCTCGTCATAGTCCTCGAGATTGTAGCCGAACAGCGGGAAGGATTCGATGAACGAGCCGCGCCCGGCCATGATCTCGGCGCGGCCGCCCGACAGAAGGTCGAGCGTGGCAAATTGCTGGAAGACGCGCACCGGGTCGTCGGAGGACAGAACGGTGACCGCACTGGTCAGCTTGATGCGCTTCGAGCGCTCGGCGGCCGCGGCCAGGGCCACGACCGGTGCCGAGGCGGCGTAGTCGGGCCGGTGATGCTCGCCGAGGCCGAAGACGTCGAGGCCGACCTGGTCGGCCAGTTCGACCTCCTCGATCAGGTTGCGCAGCCGCTCATGCGGGCCGATGGCGCCGGGGCCCGGCTGCGGGCTGACGTCGGCGAAGGTGTAGAGACCGAGTTCCATTGATGTCATCCTGGTGTTGGGTTTTGTGGCTAGAGGTAGCGACCGACCCGCCTCGCCGCCAGTGGGGCGGACGGTGAACAGTGCATGTCGGTTTAGGCTCTATCTCTTCGTCGCAATTCCGGACGGAAACCGCTTCACACTTCTCCTGGAATTGCTCTAAAGGCGTCTCCCGGCTGCAACAGCCAACAATTTCATGGCTGCCATGCCGTTTTGGCGCTTGAACTCTCGGTTTTCGCGCGTATGTAAGCGTCGCGAATTGACTTCAGGGAAGTGGACTTGGCTATCTACAGGGAAAAAGACGTTTTCGAGCGGCGCAACGCCGCAAACGAGGCAAAGAAGGCGCTCCTCGAGCGCTTCAAGGCAAAACCGGCGGCGGATGATCCCGCAGTGCTGGCGCGGCAGGCCGAACGCAAGGCAATCCTCGAGGCCCGCGAAATCCGCGAGGCCGAGAAGGCCAGGCTGAAGCAGGAAAAGCTGGCACGCGAAGCGGTCGAGAAGGCCGAGCGCGAGGCAGCAGCCGAGGCGGCACGTATCGCCGCTGAGGAAGCTGCGCAGGCTGAGGCCAAGATTCGGGAATCCGAAGAGAACGAGCGCATCGCCCGTTTCCTGGCCGACGAAGCCGAACGAAAGGCTAAGCGCGACGCGCGTTATGCAGCGCGCAAGCAGCGCACCGGCAGAACGCCTCCAGGCTTCTCCGCCCGCTAGCCTCGCGGCAAGCATCGAATTTCAAGGTCAGGGTCGCCTCGCAGCGGCCCTGAACGTGTTTGTCTGCCGCTATGGTCAGGCGGCGAACTTCAGCCCCATGATGCCGCAGACGATGAGCGCGATGCAGGCCAGCCTGATCGCGGTGGCTGGCTCGCCGAGCAGCCAGATGCCGAGCAGTGCCGTACCGACGGTGCCAATGCCGGTCCACACCGCATAGGCGGTGCCGACCGGCAGCGCCTTCAGCGCCAGGCCGAGCAGAGTGAGGCTGACAACCATCGAAGCAACGGTCAGCACGGTCGGCACCAGCTTCGAGAAGCCATCGGTGTATTTGAGGCCGATTGCCCAGCCGATCTCGAACAGGCCGGCAAAAAAGAGAAGAATCCACGACATCGACAACGCTCCATCAGAGCATCGGACCGAAAGTGATTTTCGGGTGTCCGACGCTCAGTCAAACAATGGCGGGTCGTCCCGTCCGGATTTTGGGGGAAGCGCGAGGTCGTCCCCGCCACGCAATATAGGAATTTCGGGCGCTCGATCAACAGCGGCCGGCAACAGTGTTGCCGGCCGTAATCTTATTCCGAAGCGGATGGGCCGGACCTACTTGTCCTTGAGCTTCATCGCCTTGACCGGCGGCGCCTTCAGGGCCGGAGCCGGGGCGGGCTTCTTGGCGTCCTTTTTCGGCTTGCGGGCTTCCTTGCCTGCCTTCATCGCACCTTTAGCCATGATTCGTTCCTCCTGATGTGGGAAGCGAAGTGAAACAAGAGAACCGCCGGACCGCAAGGGGTTAGCGACTGCTGCCGCCGTCAGCGGATCGCTTTCAACCGGTTTCTAATTTGCTCGTAAACCCTGGCGGTCCGTGCCATGGTCATTTTCGCACTGCAGCATCAACCCGTGCCTTCGCCGGGTGATCGTCAGGCAGGCCGTCAGGACGACAATGCGAATCCACATCGGCTGCGAGATGAGCTTCGACTTTCCCCAGGAAACGCCGCTCATCGCGATGCTGAATGTGCACTATTCCCGGGCCTCCGATCTCGAACGGCCGGATTTCCTGATCTCCAATCCGCCGGTGCCGATCCAGAGCTATCGCGACAGTTTCGGCAACTGGTGCAACCGGTTCGTCGCGCCGCCCGGGCGTTTCACCTTCGGCACCGACGCGGTGATCCGCGATCCCGGCACCTTCGAGATGGGCGACCTGATGGCCTGGCAGCACGAGGTGCGCGACCTGCCGGCGGACACGCTGCTGTTCCTGCTGCCCAGCCGCTTTTGCGAGAGCGACCTTCTGGCCAGCGAAGCGTGGCGGCTGTTCGGCAACACACCGCTCGGCATTCCACGCGTGCAGGCGGTCTGCGACTTCGTCCACAACCATATCGTCTTCAACTACGGCAATGCGCGGCCAACGCGCACCGCGGCGGAAGCCTATCGCGAACAGAGCGGTGTTTGCCGCGACTACGCGCATCTCGCCGTCACCTTCTGCCGGGCACTCAACATCCCGACGCGCTACTGCACCGGCTATATCAGCGACATCGGCATGCCAAAGCCGTGGGCGAGCATGGATTTCTGCGCCTGGATGGAAGTCTATCTCGGCGGCCGCTGGCATGTCTTCGACCCGCGCAACAATGCGCCGCGCATCGGCCGCATCCTGATTGCCTCCGGCCGCGACGCCGCAGATGTGCCGCTGACCCATATTCGGGCCGGGTACGCTAGCCGGCTTCAAGGTGTGGACAAGCGAGATCGTCGAATAGCCGCCGTAGCAACCGCCGTCTTGAACGATCGGGCTACTCGCGCGTTGCCTGTGGAGCTTCGGCGGCCTGGCCGTTAGACTGGGTGCCTCGAACGGGGACTATACGATGGCCGGGCATGGCGGCTCAAAGAAAGTCATCTACGCAGCACTTGCCGGCAATCTCGCCATCGCAGTGACCAAGTTCGCCGCCGCCCTCTTCACCGGCAGCTCGGCGATGCTGTCGGAAGGCGTGCACTCGCTGGTCGATACCGGCAATGGCGGCCTGTTGCTCTACGGCATGCATCGCGCCGCCCGCCCGGCCGACCGCACGCATCCGCTCGGGCACGCCCGCGAGCTGTATTTCTGGAGTTTCATCGTCGCCCTTCTCGTCTTCGCGCTGGGCGCCGGCGTGTCGTTCTACGAAGGCGTGGTCCATATCATGGCGCCGGAGCCGGTCGCCAACGCTGAGGTGACCTACATCGTTCTGGGTCTTGCCTTCCTGTTCGAAGGCAGCTCGTGGTGGGTGGCGCTGAAGGAGTTTCGCAAGCAGAAGGGCAAGGAGGGCTGGCTGCAGGCCGTGCAATCGAGCAAGGATCCGAGCGTCTACACCGTGCTGTTCGAGGATAGTGCGGCCCTGCTCGGCCTGATCGTCGCTTTCGCCGGCATCCTGGCGGCGGAACTGCTGGAGATGCCGGAGCTCGACGGCGCCGCCTCGATCGGCATTGGGCTGATCCTCGGCGCGACGGCGATCTTCCTGGCACGCGAAAGCAAGGGCCTGCTGATCGGCGAGCCGGCATCACTCGAGGTGCAGAGACAGGTGCTGGCGATCGCCCAGCAAGATCCGGCGGTGCAGCGGGCAAACGGCGTCCTGACCGTCCATATGGGGCCGACAGAGATCGTCGCCGGCCTGAGCATCGAATTCGAGGATCATCTGACGGCGCCGGAGATCGAAGCCTGTGTGGAGCGTCTGGAGGCGAAGCTGAAAAAAGAGATGCCGGAGATCACGCGGCTGTTCGTCAAGCCGCAGACGTCAGGCACCTGGGAAAAACGGCGCAAGCTGATCGAGACCGCATCCGATCCAGCGCTGGACTAGCGCTGCGCCGTTGCCTCGCGGCCTTGCCCCGCTAAGATCGTCGGGAATTCTGGAGGAGCGAAGATGAAAATCGACGGCGGCTGCCATTGTGGCGCCATTACCTACGAGGCAGAGGTCGATCCTCAAAAGACGAACATCTGCCACTGCACGGACTGCCAGCAACTGACCGGCACGGCTTTTCGCGTGACGGTTCCGGCGCCGGAAAGCAACTACCGCATCACCAAGGGCACGCCGAAAATCTACATCAAGATCGTGGCGAGCGGCGCCAAGCGCGCCCAGGCCTTTTGCGCCGACTGCGGCTCGCACCTTTACGCCACGTCGGTCGGAGATGGTCCGAAGGTCTATGGAATTCGAGTGGGAACCGCGCGGCAACGCCAGGAATTGACACCGACACAGCAGAAATGGCACCGCTCGGCGCTGCATTGGTTGCCGGAATTTCAGGGCATGACCACGGTGGAGGAGCAGTAGCGCGGCTCAGTCGTCGCCTTCGACGACCCTCAACCTGAGCTGTCCGGTTTTCGAATCGGCAACGCGGGCGCCCGCGTCGACCTTCGCCACCGGAGCCCGTGACGCTGCGTCCGCGACAGCATCGCCGTCTGGCTGCGCGCCGAACTCGAGCGCCTCGATCTTCTGGCCGCGCTTGGTGACCTTCGAGGTCGAAACCAGGATGTCGTCGATGTCCTTGGCCGACTGGCCGAAATGGACCTGCAGCTTGCGCACCCGCTCGTCGACACGCGCAACGTCCTCCATCAGCCGGATGACCTCGCCCTGGATGAGATGCGCCTGTTCGCGCATGCGCGCATCCTTGAGGATCGCCTGGATGACCTGGATCGACAGCATCAGCAGCGACGGCGAGACGATGACGACGCGGGCGCGGTGCGCCTTGTGCACGATCGCCTCGAAATTCTCGTGGATCTCGGCGAACACCGATTCCGACGGCACGAACATGAAGGCGGTGTCCTGCGTCTCGCCCTGGATCAGGTATTTTTCCGAGATATCGCGGACATGGATCTCGATGTCGCGGCGGAAGGCCTGCGAGGCTGCCTTCTGCAGGTCGGCGCCATCGGCGGCGCGGATGGCGTTCCAGGCTTCCAGCGGAAATTTTGCATCGATGGCGAGCGACGGTGCGCCGTTCGGCATCTTCACCAGGCAATCGGGCCGGCTGCCGTTCGACAATGTCGCCTGGAATTCATAGGCGCCGTGCGGCAGGCCGTCGGCGACGATCGCCTCCATGCGCGATTGGCCGAAGGCGCCCCGCGTCTGCTTGTTGGAAAGGATCGCCTGCAGCTGCACGACCTGGCCGGCGAGCGACTGGATGTTGCCTTGCGCGACATCGATGATCGCCAGCCGCTCCTGCAATTTGGCCAGGCTCTCATGCGTGGATTTGGTCTGCTCGGTCATGGTCTGGCCAAGGCGGCCGGTCATGGCGTCGAGGCGCTGGCCGATCGACTGCGTCAGTTCCGCCTGCCGTGCCCCGAACACTTCGGCGATGGCGCCCATGCGGCCCTGCATCTCGGCCTGGCTTTGCAATATGCCGGCCATCCGCGCCTCGGCGTCGCGGGCATGGTCGGCGGCTTCGGCGGCAGCGACAGCCCGCGCCTTGGCCGACCGCCACAGCGCGATGACGAGCGCCACGAACAGGCCAAGAAACAGCAAAGCGCCGAAGGCCAGCGCATGGCCGAGCGTGATCGTGGTGGCGCCAAGCCGGGCGACAGGCTCCGAAAGGATAGTGCTCAGATCATTCATGTGGACAGCATAGACGATTCGCCCTGATAGCACAGATCAAAACGTGAACGAGCCTCAAGCCCAATGGTTGACGCTTTTCGCTGGAGGTCTTAGGTGGAACGCCATGCCGATCAAGCCGCTCATCATCCTTCCCGACCCCATCCTGCGCCAGGTTTCCAAGCCGGTGGAGCGCGTCGACGCGCCTTTGCGCAAATTAGCCGACGATATGCTGGCGACGATGTATGACGCGCCCGGCATCGGGCTGGCGGCAATCCAGATCGGCGAGCCGTTGCGCATGCTGGTGATCGATCTGGCCAAGGAAGACGAGACGCCGGCGCCGCAGGTCTTCATCAACCCGGAAATCCTGGAGAGCGCCGACGCGCGCTCCGTCTACGAGGAAGGCTGCCTGTCGATCCCGGACTATTACGCCGAGGTCGAACGCCCGGCCTCCGTGCGGGTCAAATATCTCGACCGCGACGGCAAGTTGCAGGAGATGGAGGCCGAGGGCCTGATGGCGACCTGCCTGCAGCATGAGATCGACCACCTCAATGGCGTGCTGTTCATCGACCACATCTCGAAGCTGAAGCGCGACATGGTGGTGAAGAAATTCAAGAAGCTCGCCAGGGACAAGGCGCCGGGCAAACTGGCGGGATAGGGGAAATGCCCCTTCGCGTCATCTTCATGGGCACGCCTGAGTTTTCGGTGCCGACGCTGCGCGCGATTGCCGAGGCTGGACATGAGATATCAGCCGTCTACACCCAGCCGCCGCGCGCCGCCGGACGGCGCGGGCTGGAGCTGACGCCGTCGCCGGTGCAGCGCGAGGCGGAGCGGCTGGGCATCGAGACGCGGACACCGACTTCGCTCAAGGGCGAGGCCGAGCAGGCCGCGTTCCGTGCCTTGCAGGCCGATGTCGCCGTGGTCGTCGCCTATGGCTTGCTGCTGCCGAAAGCGGTTCTGGAGGCGGCCCGGCTTGGCTGCATCAACGGCCATGCATCGCTGCTGCCGCGCTGGCGTGGCGCGGCACCCATCCAGCGCGCCATCATGGCCGGCGACCTGGAAAGCGGCATGATGGTGATGCGCATGGAAGAGGGTTTGGACACCGGTCCGGTCGGACTGGTTGAAAAATGCGCCATCGAACCCGATATGACAGCCGGCGATCTGCATGATCGGTTGATGAGTGTCGGTGCGACCCTGATGGTGGAAGCGCTGGCGCGACTGGAAAGGAACACCCTGACATTTGCCGCCCAGGCGGTGGAAGGGGTGACCTACGCCAAAAAAATCGATAAATCCGAGACGCGCGTGGACTGGACTCGCTCGGCGAGCGAGGTCCACAATAGCATTCGTGGCCTGTCGCCCTTTCCCGGCGCCTGGTCCGAGATAGGAATTGGCGGCCGCCCGGAGCGGCTGAAACTGCTTCGCTCGACGCTATCGCAAGGCCTGTCGCCTTCGGAAGATTTGGGCGAGTCGGGAGGAATTCTCGATGATCGGCTGACGGTCGCCTGCGGGGCAGGCGCGATCAGACTGGTCGAAGTTCAACGGGCGGGCGGAAGGCCCGCTGCCGCGTCGGAGTTCCTGCGCGGGGCCAAGATCGAAAAAGGAATGAAATTCTCATGAGCATGATGTCGATACGCGCGGCGACGCCGCGGGATCGCGAGGCCATTCGCCTCGTCGAGGAACACGCTTTCGGCCAGCAGGCGGAGGCCGGGCTGGTCGACGCGTTGGTGACTGGCGGCGACGCCGTTGCCGAGCTGGTGGCGGAAGAAGACGGCCAGGTGGTCGGCCACATCCTGTTTTCGCGGCTGTTCGTCCAGAATGGCGGCAAGACCTTCGCCGCCGTAGCGCTTGCGCCGCTGGCGGTGGAGCCTTCGTTCCATGGCAGCGGCATTGGCGGCGCGCTGATCCGCGAGGCGCATATCCGCCTCAGGGACGGCGGCGAGACGCTGGCCGTGGTGCTCGGCGACCCCACCTATTACGGGCGTTTCGGCTATAGCCACACGCGTGCCCAGAACTTCGAAAGCGAGTACCAGGGCGAAGCACTGCAAGCGCTGGCCTGGGGCGACGCACCAGAGGCAGGCAGGCTGGTCTACGCCTCCGCCTTCACCGCTCTCGCCGCCTAGGCGAGAGCGTACAGCAGCCGGTATGCCGCGTTTTCGCCTCGACATCGAATATGACGGCAGCCTGTTTGCCGGCTGGCAGCACCAGGCGGATCAGCCTTCGGTGCAGCAGGCGATCGAGCAGGCGATCGAAAAATTCTGTGGCGAAGTGGTCAGGCTGCGTGCCGCCGGGCGCACCGATGCCGGCGTGCATGCGACCGCCCAGGTGGCGCATGTCGACCTCGCCAAGGCGTGGCCCGGCGACAAGGTGCGCGATGCGATCAATGCCCATTTGCAGGCGGCCGGCGCGCGCATCGCCGTCCTGAAGGCGGCCGTCGTCCCGGACGGCTTCGATGCGCGCTTCTCGGCCACCGGCCGCCATTATCTCTACCGCATCCTCAACCGCCGCGCGCCGGCCGCGCTCGACAAGGGCAAGGTGTGGTGGGTGCCGAAGCGGCTCGACGCCGGCGCCATGCATGAGGCGGCGAAGGTCCTGCTTGGGCGGCATGACTTCACCACCTTCCGCTCGACCCAGTGCCAGGCCAACAGCCCGATCAGGACGCTGGAGCGGCTCGATGTGATGCGGCAAGGCGACCTGATCGAGGTAAGGGCCTCGGCGCGCTCCTTCCTGCACAATCAGGTGCGTTCGATGGTCGGCTCGCTCAAGCGTGTCGGCGACGGCGGCTGGACCGAGGCCGACCTGAAGGCGGCACTCGATGCGCACGACCGCGCCGCCTGCGGCCAGGTGGCGCCGCCAGACGGGCTTTTTCTCATCGGCGTCGATTATTCGGGCGTCGATTATCCTGAGGTCGACTAACCAGGATAGAGGCGGAAGGCTCTATCCGGGATAGAGGCCCGAAGGCTCTATCCGGAGACGAACCCGGAAAGGCTCTGAGCCCCGACATCATCCGGCACGGTGATGCCGAGCAGTGTCTGCAGGCCGAACAGCACCAACAGCGACGCGATGAACATACCGACGAAAACGCCGGTGCCGATCGCTGGGCCCTTGCCGATGGTGGCGTTGGTCATGCGCCAGGTCAGCACCATCGACAGGGCAAACAAAAGCAGCGACACGAGGCTCGAAACCTGGCTCGCGGACGACAGGAAAAGCCGGATCAGCGCCGAGGGCAGCATCAGCCAGGCGGTGATGGCCGAAGCCCAGTTGCTGGCAACGACATAGTGGACGAAGCGGCCGCCTATGCCGGCGCGCGGCGCGATCAAAGCGAGCGCAATCAACGGCAGCACCCAGGAGCCGATGTCGACCGTCGCCAGGCGCACCAGCATGCTGAAGCGACCCGCGAAGGCATCGGGATCGCCGATCTCGTTGGCGATGCCGACCCAGCCGACGATCAGCGCCGGTGCGGCAACGACAATGGCGAAAAAGGAATTCCAGAAGCCGTCGGCCGACAGGTCGAGCAGGCGCAATCCATCGGCCTTGCCGAGCATCAATCGCCAGGCGCCCGTCAGCGAAGCTTGGGTTTCGTCCGCCGAAAGCATGTTGCTCAGCCCTGTCCGAACCAGTCTTCGATGAAGCGCTGGTAGATTCGCGTCAGCGTTTCAAGATCGGCAATGGCGACGCGTTCGTCGACCATGTGCATGGTCTTGCCGACCAGCCCGAACTCGACCACCGGACAATAGTCCTTGATGAAACGCGCGTCGGACGTGCCACCGGAGGTCGACAGCGTCGGCTCCTTGCCGACCGCCGACTTGATCGAGCCGCGCAGCGTTTCGATCAGTTTGTCGTCGCGGGTCAGGAAGACATGGCTTGGCCGGTCGCGCCAGACGAGCTCGTAGTCGACCGGCGTCTTCTTGCCCTGCCGGTACTTCTTGCGCCTGGCCGCCTGGTCGAGCCGGTTGTGGATCTCGGCCTGCAGGGTCTCATCAGTCCAGGTGTCGTTGAAGCGGATGTTGAAGGTGGCAAGCGCCTTGGCCGGAATGACATTGGTGGCCGGATTGCCGACGTCGATGGAGGTGATCTCCAGATTGGTCGGCTGGAAATCCCTGGTTCCCTTGTCGAAGACGGGATGCAGCAAGGCGTCGACCAGGCTCATCAGCCCGCGCACCGGATTGTCGGCAAGCTGCGGGTAGGCGACATGGCCCTGGCGGCCATTGACTGATATGGCGCCGGACATCGAGCCGCGGCGGCCGATCTTGATCATGTCGCCGAGCGCGTCCGGGTTGGTCGGCTCGCCGACGATAGAGGCATCCCATTTCTCGCCCCTGGAAGCCGCCCATTCGAGCAGCTTGACGGTGCCGTTGATGGCCGGCCCTTCCTCGTCGCCGGTGATCAGCAGCGAGACCGAGCCTTTCGGACCACCATTCTGCTCGACATGGCGCGCCATGGCGGCGATGAAACAGGCGATGCCGCCCTTCATATCGACTGCGCCACGGCCATACATCTCGCCATTGGCGATCTCGGCGGCGAAGGGCGGATGCGTCCATGCGGCTTCGTCGCCGACCGGCACCACATCGGTGTGGCCGGCGAACATCAGATGCGGGCCGTTGCCGGAACGCCTCGCATAGAGGTTTTCGATGTCGGGCGTGCCGTCTTCGGAAAACACCGGCCGATCGACCAGGAAGCCGAGCGGTTTCAGCATCGTCTCCAGCGCGGTCAGCGCACCGCCCTCAGTGGGCGTCACCGAAGCACAACGGATAAGGGCGGCGAGGTTTTCGGCGGGATCGGTCGGCAGCGTCATGGCAAAAGCGATAGTCGAAAGCGCAGGGCCTGTCACGGCCAGACATGGGGGCCAGCTCCATGGCTGGCGATAGCGCCGACATTATGGTTTTCATGTCGTATAGTTCCGGGCCGAATGCGGGGCGACAGGATGGCAAACGGGGACAAGAGGATCGTCATTGCCGGCGCCGGCAGCATTGGCTGCTATGCTGGCGGCTGCCTGGCGCTCGCCGGCCGCGAGGTGACCCTGCTGGCCCGGCCGCGCATCGAGGTGGCCTTGCGGCAGGGTGGGTTGCGGGTCAGCGACCTTGAAGGCCGCGATCGCACGATCAGGCCCGAGGCACTTGTCGTCACCACCGATCCGGCGACCGCCTTGCCGCAAGCGGACGTGATCCTGGTCACGGTCAAGAGCGGCGCGACGCAGGACATGGCAGCCCTCATCAGGGCCCATGCGCGCCCGGATGCTGTGGTGGTCAGCCTGCAGAACGGCATCGACAATGCCGACAGGCTGCGTGCAGGACTTGGCCGGCGAACGGTGCTGGCCGGCATGGTGCCGTTCAATGTCGTGCAGTCGCCGGACGGCGAACTGCCGCTGCGCGTGCACCGCGCCAGCGACGGCACGGTGATGGTCGAGGATGGCGACGCCGGCCTGGTCAGCCTGCTTGGCGTCGAAGGGTTTGCGGTCGAGGCCCATGGCGAGATGAAGGCCGTGCTGTGGGGCAAGCTGCTTATGAATTTGAACAACGCGCTGGTGGCACTTTCCGGCCTGCCGCTGGCAACCGAATTGGCCGATCGGCGCTGGCGGCTGATCCTGGCCGGTCAGATCGACGAGGCGCTGACGGCGATGAAAGCGTCCGGCATCGAGCCGGCGCGGATCGCCGGCCTGCGGCCGGCGCTGCTGCCGAAAGTGCTCAGGCTGCCGGACTGGCTGTTCAAGCTGCTGGCGCGGCGCATGCTGGCGATTGACCCGCAGGCGCGCTCGTCGATGTGGGACGATTTGCAGCGCGGCCGGCCGACGGAGATCGATGACTTGCAGGGCGCCATCCTGCGGCTGGCGGAAGAGGCCGGCACGCCGGCGCCGATGGTCCAGCGGATCACCGCCTTGGTGCGCGCGGCGGAATCGGAGCGGCTTGGCTCACCGGGCCTGGCGCCGGAGCAGGTCGTTGCGCCGCCGGCTGGCCGTCGATCAACGTGATCTTCTGCCAGATTTTCCGCGACAGGTTGGAAGCCAGGTTTTCGATGTCGTTGACGCCGTCGATGACCACGTCGTCATTGACCGACTGCGCGAACAGCGCTGCGATCTTGCCGGTGATCGACAGCATTTCGGAGCAATAGTCGAGGTAGCGCGCCAGGTCGGCGGCATTGGTGATGCGGGCCGGTGAATGCGCCGTCGGCTTGAAATTGGACGAAAGTGCCGCCGGATCCTTGGTCAGCTGGTGCATGTCGATGACATGGATCAGCGAGCGCAGGCCGTGCAGCTGGCGAAACACCCGCTTGCGCTTGATACGCTCCTCGGTGCGGATCAACGCCAGGAAGCCAAGCACGGCAAGGATCATCATGTTGATCGTGGCTTCGATGCCTTGCACCGACTGCACCGCATCGTCGGCCTGGGAGATGTGGATGAGCGGCAAGATGGTGCCGACGAACAGGAAGATCAGCGCGCCGGCGGCGACGGCAGCGATGATCAGCCCGCGCAGCCACCAGATCGGCGCTTCGAGCGCCTGAGCCGCCTTGGCCAGATCGCGCGACAGCGAGACCAGTTCGGCGGCGACGCCACGCAATCCCGCTTCGGGGAAACGGTCGGCGATCCGCTCTTCCAGCCGCTCGGCGGTTTCGACGATCAGTTTCGGATCAAGCGTGCGGTAGCGCATGTCCGATCGGCCCTCAGGGTTGTGCCGGCTCGTTGGTGCGCCGGCCATAGCGGTTGGGCCCAGGCTGCCCTGGAAACAGGCACAACACAAGGAAGGCGACGATCGAGACCACCGGCACGAACAGGATCAGCGCGGCAATGCCCGGCTTGTCCAAGTCGTGCAGCCGCTTGACCGCCAGCGCGATGTTCGACCACAGCGAGGCAATGAAGGCGACGAAGAAGATGAACGACCACATGTTGCTCTCGGCCGAGCCTTCCGGCACCAGCGTGAAGCGGTAGAGCGGAAAGGCCTGGATGATGGCGACGAGCAACCCGCCAAGAAAATAGGCCGCGCGACTGACGCGGCCCGATATTTTGAAGAAAAGCCAGGTGAGATCTGATCTGTCAGGCAAGCGGGTCCGGTCCATATTGATTGGCACCCCTGGTGCCTTCGAGGATGCCGAGTTCGACCAGCAGCCAGATGCCGCCGATAATGGGTACGAGGCCGATCAGCGTCCACCAGCCCGACTTGTTGCGGTCGTGCCAGCGTTTGGCATAGAGGGCAATCGCGAAATAGATCGATGCCAGCGCGAAGAGGATGCCGATAATGCCGACCTGAGCGCCGCTGGCCGTGGTGAACCGCGTGCCGAGGATCGCATCGAGAATGAAAGCTATGACGCCGATAACGATGAATACGCCGATGCCAGCCCAGAACTTGCCACGGTTGATGCGGCCATCAAAGCTTGTGAGCAGATATTTCCAGTCCATGTCACCCCTCCATATTGAACTAGCGCGACCGATTGTCGCGCCGGCGGAAGGTGCGCTCGCTTTGCGGAAAGATCAATCGCGGAGCAATTCGTTGATCGAGGTCTTGGACCGGGTCCTGGCGTCGACACGCTTGACGATGACGGCGCAGTAGAGGCTGGGGCCAGGTTCGTTGTTCGGAAAAGGTTTGCCCGGCAGCGAACCGGCGACGACGACGGAATTCGGCGGCACTTCGCCATAAAAGATTTCGCCGGTGGCGCGGTCGACGATCTTGGTCGACTGGCCGATGAAGACGCCCATGCCGAGCACCGAGCCTTCGCGCACGATGCAGCCCTCGACCACTTCCGAGCGAGCGCCGATGAAGCAATTGTCCTCGATGATGGTAGGCCCGGCCTGCATCGGCTCCAGCACGCCGCCGATGCCGACGCCGCCGGACAGATGGACGTTCTTGCCAATCTGGGCACAGGAGCCGACCGAGGCCCAGGTGTCGACCATGGTACCTGAGTCGACATAGGCGCCGACATTGACGAAGGACGGCATCAGCACGGCGCCAGGCGCGACATAGGCCGAACGGCGCACGATCGACGACGGCACGGCGCGGAAGCCTGCCTTCTCGAAGTCGACGGCACTCCAGCCGTCGAACTTCGACGGCACCTTGTCCCACCACACCGCCTCGCCCGGACCACCCTTGATGATCTCCATCGGGTTGAGCCGGAACGACAACAGCACGGCCTTCTTCAGCCACTGGTTGACATGCCACTTGCCGTCGGCCTGCCGTTCGGCGACACGGGCGTCGCCGCGATCGAGCAGGTCGAGCGCCGACTGGATGGCATCGCGCGTTTCGCCACGCGTCGCCGTCGAAATCGTGTCGCGTTCCTCGAAGGCCTTCTCAATGGTCTTTTCGAGACTCGCCAGATCGGGCTTCGACATGAATTCGCTCCATTACCAAGCTGTTAAGGGGCAACGCCTTAACCTGTTTCCAAAGTCGCGCGGACCCCTTGGCAGGCTTTGCCTGCCTGGGTCTTTGCATGTAGCAGGTTCTTGTCACAAAACCGCCGGACACTTTTGCGGAACCTGCTTATGTGAAGCCTTGGTGAGGGTCAATCGCGGGTGCGTCATGGGACGGCGCAAGTGAAAGAATTGGACGGTAAAGCATATGACTCCTATGGAAAAGGCGGGGTGGACCCCGCTGCCGCATTCGGACGAGGATCTAGAGCGGTCGAAGAGCGTGCCGGACACGCCGCAGACGCGTGCCGAGACCTACCGGCTGGCCTGGAACGATCCCGACTTCATGACGCGGCGCGAGTTGCGCGCGGTCAGGTTGCAGCTCGAACTCCTGAAGCCCGAGATGATCCTGGCCGAACGCGGCATCCGTTCGACGGTGATCCTGTTCGGCGGCGCACGCCTGCCGGAACCCGGCGGCGAGGCCTGGGCGGCCAAGAACGAGACGCAGAGGAAGAACCTCGAGGAAAACAGCAAATACTACGAGGAGGCGCGCAAATTCGCGCGTCTCTGCTCGCGGCAGTCGGCTGCTTCATACTATCGTGAATATGTCGTCGTGACCGGCGGCGGGCCCGGCGTGATGGAAGCGGGAAATCGCGGCGCCGACGATGTCGGCGCGCCGTCGATCGGCCTCAACATCGTCCTGCCGCATGAGCAGGCGCCGAACATCTATGTGACGCCGGAGCTCTGCTTCAACTTCCACTATTTCGCCATCCGCAAGATGCATTTCGTCATGCGCGCCAAGGCCGTGGCGGTGTTTCCCGGCGGCTTCGGCACGATGGACGAGTTCTTCGAGACGCTGACACTGATCCAGACCGGACGCATGGAGCGCGTGCCCGTGATCCTGTTCGGCAAATCCTTCTGGAAGCGGGCGATCGATCTCGATTTCCTCGCCGAGCAGGGCACGATCAGCCCCGGCGACCAGGACATCATCGACTTCGTCGACACCGCCGATGAGGCCTGGGGGATTATCAGCCGGTTCTACAAGTTAGGGGAGTAGGGCTGGGAATTGGAGAACTGGGGAATTGAAGAATGAGGGGGATTGCGCGTTCCGGATCGATTCCCCAATTCGTCAGTTCTTCAAATCTTCAATTCCCTACCCCCGTCTCCACAATCGCCGTCAGAAACCCCGCAAGATCGTCGGTGACGAAATCGACATCATCCTCATTGGCCGGGTCGCGCTCCCAGATCTCGGCAAAGGTCGGCTCGAAATTGCGTGGCACCACCAGCACCGTGGTCATGCCGAGCGACTTCGGCACCGAAAGATTGCGGGCAAGATCTTCGAACATTACCGCATTGTGGCCGGTGACGGCGTGGAGCTCGGCGAACTTCTCGTAGGTCTGGCGCGCCGGTTTGGGATTGAGCCCGGCGGCGACGATATCGAAAATGTCGTCGAAATGGTCGAGAATGCCGAGCTGGCGCGCGGTGCGTTCGGCATGCCTGCGGTCGCCATTGGTGAAGATGAACTTGCGGCCCGGAAGCTGGCGGATGGCGGTGCCGAGAACGGGATCGGGCACCAGCCATGAATAATCGATGTCATGCACCTTCTCGAGGAAATCGTCGGGGTCGATGCCATGACGCGTCATCAACCCGTTCAGCGTCGTGCCATATTCGCGGTAGAGTTCCTTCTGCAGCTTGCGCGCTTCGTCGCGCGGCAGCGCCAGGAGTTCGCCGACATAGGCCGTCATCTTGACGTCGATCTGCGAGAACAGATTCGAGTGGTGCGGATAGAGCGTGTTGTCGAGATCGAACACCCAGTCGGTGACATGGGCGAAGCGCGCGGGGTCGGGGAGCGTGGTCATGCGCTCCTTATGGCATGAAACGGGCATTCCGGAAGCGACTTTATCCACAACTTCTACTCGTTGAGGTTGCGTAAATCGCCTCACGATTCAAATTTTATGCATCCGGGAAAGGTGACCTTCAGGGCTTGCTGGCACAGAGACAGTCTTGTGGGAGCAAGCAATGAGCAGCATAATTCTTAGATCCGCCGCCGTTGCTTTCGCCTCTGTCGCGGCCTCTCTCCTGCTGACGCTGATCATCGTTCCGGCGATGGGATTTCCGGTAAACCGCACGATCTGGCTGTCTTCTACGCTCTGTCCTCTGGTGCTGGCATGGGCCGCCAGCGCAAGTACTTTCTGGCAAAGCGACAGACTGAAAACCGCACATCGCGAACTTGCCCGCGCCCATGCCCAGCTCGCCGCAGCGCATCGCCGCCTGGCGGAAAAGGCGAGCCGCGACGACATGACCGGCATGCTCAACCGGGAAAGCTTCTTTGCCGCGCTCGACGGTTCGCGCCGCAAGTCCGATCGCGGCGCGCTGCTGATCATCGACGCCGACCACTTCAAGAAGATCAACGATAATTTTGGCCACCTGACCGGCGATGACGCGCTGCTTTTGATCGCCAGCGCGATCCAGCGCGGCGTGCGCAGCGGCGATGTGCTCGGCCGCATCGGTGGCGAGGAGTTCGGCGCCTTCCTGATCGGCGCCACCGAGCAGGAGGCCAAGCGGGTCGCCGAGCGCATTCGCCGCGAAGTCGAGCTGATCCGCTTCCGGCCCGTCGACGAGCGGACCATTCCGCTCACGGTCAGCATCGGCGGCACCGTCTGTGGCGACGATGTCAGCGTATCGGACCTGATGCGCGCCGCCGACCGGCGCCTCTACCAGGCCAAGCATCAGGGCCGCAACCTGACGATCCTCGATACGGACATTTCCGCAGCGGCGTGATCCGATCCGCCACAACCAGATCGTTAAGGAAATTCTAACGCTGTTTGCACTCGGTTGCACCGTTTAGCCGGGTTTTCACTGCTTTGCGGCCAGACTTGGCACGATACTGGCTTCTGCGGCGATGCATGTGTCGTTCCGGGAACTGCCGTTCCAGGAATGCCACGCATTGTCGAAGCTCCCACCCGAGAGACCGTCATGAGTTTCCTCATCAAAAAAATGTCACGCCGCGCGATCGTGCAGGCGCTGATCGCACTGCCTGCCCTGTCTTTGTTCCGCAAGCTGCCTGATGCCGATGCCGCCCATCCATCCCATGCCGGTGCATCCCTGGCCGACCCGAGCGAGATCGTCGAGGTCAATGGCTGGATCCTGAAGCGGAGTGACCTGGCATGATCTTCGACAGCTACGAGGCGTATCGCGCCGCGAACTTCACCCCAAAGGTGTGCATCCTCGGCTCCGGCCCGGCCGGCACCACCATTGCCCGCAAGCTTGGCGCCGCCGGCATTCCGGTCGTGGTGCTGGAGGCCGGCGCGCGTGAGTTCAGCGACGAGTCGCAGGATTTCTACCGTGGCACCACGGTCGGCGATTTCTATTTCGATCTCGACATCACCCGGCTGCGGTTCATGGGTGGCAGTTCCAACCACTGGGCCGGCTGGTGCCGCGTGCTCGACAAACAGGATTTCGAGCCGAAGGCCTGGGTGCCCGATACGGGCTGGCCGATCCGCCGCACCGACATAGAGCCCTATCTGCCGGAAGTGCGCGATATTCTCGACCTTCCGGCCTTCCGGCCGGACATGCCGATCTCGGACGACATTCGCTGGGTGCAGCTGATCAAGAGCCCGGCTGTGCGCTTCGCCGAGAAATTCGGCGACGAACTCGACAAAGCCAAGAACATCGCGGTCGTGCTCAACACATGCGTCACTGAACTTGTCGGCGACGGCAAACGCGTGACGGGCGCCAGACTGTGGTCGAACGGGCAGGATGCCGGCTCCTTCAGCGCGGACTATTTCATCGTCTGCACCGGCGGGCTGGAGAATTCGCGGCTGCTTCTGTGGTCGAACCAGCGCTCGAACGGCGGCGTCGTGCCGAATGCGGCAGCGCTTGGCCGCTACTGGATGGAGCATCCGACCTTCGAGGGCGGCAATGCCATCCTGGCCGACTACAACGCGTTCGAGGTCGACGCCGTCAACGAGGCCTTCTTCTCGCCGACACTTGCCGCCATGGAGCGGCTGCAGATCATGAATTTCGGCATCAGATTGATCGAGACGCCGTATCCGGGGGTCAAGAGCCTTATCGCCGACCTCGCCTGCACGGCGCCCAACATGGCCGAGTGGATGTCCTCCAAGCTCAGCCAGAGGCTGCGCTGCGCTGCCCAGCTCTACGTCGCCTGGGAACAGGCGCCGCTGGCCTCCAACCAGATCGAGCTGTCGAAGACCGATGTCGATCATGCCGGCGCACCGCGCATCGAACTGCACTGGAAGAAATCCGAGCTGGAACATCGCACCCTGCTCGAAGGGCTCAGACTGTTCGGCACGACGCTGATCGAAAAGAACCTCGGCCGGGTGCGCATCGCCGACTGGATCAGCAATGGTCAGGACTATCCGACCAATGACGAGACGGCGGGCCATCACCACATGGGCGGCACGCGCATGGGCACCGACATCAGCAAGAGTGTTGTCGACGCCAACTGCAAGGTGCACGGCATGGACAATCTCTATGTCGGTGGCTCCTCGGTGTTCTGCACATCGGGCCAATGCAACCCGACGACAACGATCACCGCGCTGGCCTGCCGGCTGGGCGACCATCTGAGCAAGGTGGTCACCGTCTGACGGTCCCACGGCAACGTGCTGAATTTCAAGGCATGCCGACAATGCCGGCGCCGTGATGGCGCCGGCAGATGCGCGGCATGGCTCAAAAGCCGTAGACGGCGATGCGCACCAACACAGCCGCGGCCGCCAGTGACACGAGCAGAATACCGAGGCCGATGGGAGAGCCCCAGCCATACCATTCCATCGCCAGCTTGGCGTATTTGAACTCCTCCTCATGCGAGAGCGGCGCGCGCTGTTGAATCAAGCTCATTTTTCACTCCTTGTCGGCGGCCGGCTCTTGCCTTGCAGGCAGTGCGGCCGCATATTGCTGCGATAGTCTAAATGTTAGACGGATTGATAATTAGATGATCGAAGTAAATTCGTCAATCGGGAATCGTGCCGAACTGACGAAGGCCATCGGCCTTGCCATCATGCAGTGGCAGGACGCGACGCAGGCATATGACGAAGCGGTGGGGGTGAAGCTCGGGCTGAACATGGCCGAACGCCATTGCATCGGGCTGCTCCATGGCGGCCCGCAATCGGCCGGCGCGATCGCCACCGCAACCGGGCTGACACCGGCTGCGGTGACCGCGCTGATCGACCGGCTGGAAGCGCGCGGCCTGCTGACGCGCATGCGCAGTCTTGAGGACAGGCGCAAGGTGGTCATAGAGGCGACCGAGGCCACGCGGGAACTGTCGGCGCGCTACTACGGTGCCATCGCGCGGGAAGGCGAAAGGGTGATCGCCAGCTTCGGCGACGCAGAGCTCGCCACCATATCGCGCTTCGTCAACGCCGCACTCGACCTGCAGCGCGACCAGCTGGCGCGGCTGAAGGCCGAGGGGCCCGACACTCCAAACGGGCGATAGGAGTGCCGATGGCTCCCGCCTCATCGAGGGGGGAGACACGCTTTTGCGGAAAGCTAGACGGTTGCCGGGTCGAGCGCCGGCTGGCCCTTGCGGCGGGCGACGATCGCCTCGAAGTCGGCAGTCTGGAAGGCATCGCGCAAGGCGTCGAACGACGGCAGCACGAAATAGGCACGCTGGAACTTGTCGATCTCGTAGCCGGTCCGCATCACCGTTTCCAGGTCGAAGGGCACGTGGTGAGCGTCCTTGCTGTCGACCGCGAATTGCAATTCGGTAAACGACGACATCAGGCCGGCGCCAAAGGCTTTCAGCGTCTGGCCGGCCTCCTGCATCAGGCCGTATTCGGCCGTGTACCAGTAGAGCCGGGTGATCATCTCGTCGCCGCCCAGCGCGATGATGTCGCCGGCCTTGCGGCCATACATCTGCATGAAATCGGCGAACACCGGCTGCGACAGAACAGGGACGTGGCCGAAGAAATCGTGGAACATGTCGGGCTCGACGATGTAGTCGAGTTCCTGCCGGGTCCGCAGCCAGTTGGTGACCGGGAAGCGGCGATTGGCGAGATGGTCGAAGAACGGGGCTGCGGGAATGAGCCCCGGCACGGCGACGATCTCCCAGCCGGTCAGCTTGTGCAGCTTGGCGCTGACCTCCTCGAAATCGGGGATGCGATCAAGCAGGCCGAGCTTCTCGACGCCGTCGAGATAGGAATGGTGGGCGAGCTTGCGCGTCAGTTTGGTCTGGCGGTCGCACAGCGTGCGCCACACCGCCTGCTCTTCGGCGCTGTAGTCGTAACCCTGCGCCACGGTAAAATCGGAACGGCAGACCGAGTAGTCGCCGCGCAACCCTTGCGCCGCGCAGTCGCGGGCATATTCGGCAACGCTCATCGTCGTCATGGTTTTTCTCCTCGCAAATCATGAATGGCGAATGGTGCTGAAAGGCTAACCGGATTTGCCGAGGCAAATCGGTTTTGATGATGGCTCGAATGCGGGAATCGGGATAACATTCACTCAGAAAACGCATCAAAGGAGTGAAAATGCCTCAATTCGATGATTTCGAGATCAAGATGCTCGATGTCTTGCAGCGCGACGGGCGCAAGCCGGTGTCCGAACTGGCGCAGGAGATCGGCCTGTCGACGACGCCGTGCGCGCGGCGCTTCGAAGCGCTGCAGGAGGCCGGCATCATCAAGGGCTTTGCCGCGGTGATCAGCCGCCGTGCGGTCGGGCTGATGGTCGAGGTGTTCATCCAGGTTCGCCTTGTCAGCCACAGCGACGGCTCGCCCGAAAGCTTCATCGCTGGTGCAGCGCATGGACGAGGTGTCCTCGTGCTGGACGATGACAGGCGACCACGATTTCCTGCTGCATGTCATGGTGCCGTCGGTCGACGAGCTCAACGCCTTCGTCATGCACCGGCTGATGCGGCTCGACGGCGTGCGCGACGTCCACACCCAGTTGGTGCTGCAGAACATCAAGGGACCCGGCCACGTGCCGCTCGCCCACCTCCGGCGGTGACAATGCCTGCCTTCGCACTCCTTGGGGAAAAGCTGCACGCAAACTGCTGAAACGGGCCAAGCGCGTGTCCACATCGCCGGCCAGCTTGCGCGGACCAACTGCCCGGGAGGTCCGTCATGAAAATCGTCCTGATCAATCCGCCGCACACCGCCATCGGAAGCCGCGTGCCCGACGATCATTTGCCGCCGCTCGGCCTGCTGGCGCTGGGCGGCCCGCTGATCGATGCCGGCCATGAGGTGCGGCTCGTCGACGCCGAATTCGGGCCGATGCCGCTCGACAGTGTGGTGCGCGACGCGCTCGCCGATCGCCCCGACTTCATCCTGATCGGCCATTCCGGCTCGACCTCGGCGCACCCGACCGCCTTGCTGATCGCCGAGATGATCAAGGAGCGCGAGCCGGCGACCATCATCATCTATGGCGGCGTCTTTCCGACCTATCACTGGCGCGACATCCTGGCTGAAACGGATGCCTTCGACTTCATCGTGCGCGGCGAGGGCGAGGCAACCGTGGTGGCGCTGGTCGAGGCGCTGGAGATGCGCCAGCTACCGGCGAGCGTGGCCGGCATCGCCTTTCGCGACGATCTGCGCCGTCCCTTCGCCACGCAGCCAGCCATGACCATTGCCGACCTCGACGCCTACCGCGTCGGCTGGGAGCTGATCGACCACAGGCACTACAGCTACTGGGGCGGCAAGCGGGCCGTCGTCATGCAGTTTTCGCGCGGCTGCCCGCATCTGTGCAATTATTGCGGCCAGCGCGGCTTCTGGACCCGCTGGCGGCATCGCGATCCGGTGAAATTCGCGCAAGAAATCGCCTGGCTGCACCGCGAACACGGCGTCGAGCTGATCAATTTTGCCGACGAGAATCCGACGGTTTCGAAGAAAGCCTGGCGCGCCTTTCTCGACGCCCTGATCGCCGAGAACGTGCCGGTGCTGATCGTCGGCTCGACCCGCGCCGACGACATCGTGCGCGATGCCGACATCCTGCATCTCTACCGCAAGGCCGGTGTCATCCGCTGGCTGCTCGGCATGGAGAACACCGACGAACAGACGCTTCAATTGATCCGCAAGGGCGGCAGCACCTCATCCGATCGCGAAGCGATAAGGCTGTTGCGCCTGCACGACATCCTGTCGATGGCGACCTGGGTGGCCGGCTTCGAGGATGAGGGCTTTCGCGACCTGTGGCGCGGCTTTCGTCAGCTCATCGCTTACGACCCGGACCAGATTCAGGCGCTCTACGTGACACCGCATCGCTGGACGCCGTTCTTCCGGATCGCGCGGGATCGCAAGGTGATCCAGCGGGATGCCCGCCTGTGGGACTACAAGCACCAGGTGCTGCAGATGACGCGGCTGAAGCCGTGGATGCTGTTCTTCAGCGTCAAGCTGATCGAGCTGGCGGTGCAATCGCGGCCGAAGGCGCTGGCGCGCATCCTGTTCCACAAAGATCCCGAGCAGCGCCATTCGATGCGCTGGTACACGCAGATGGGCCGCCGCGTCTGGTTCCGCGAGGTCTGGGGATTTCTGGTCCGCGACATCAGGGTGAAAGACGGCCCGACGCTGGCCGAGTTCTGGGGCGCGCCGCAGGACGCCGAGGAGGAATCGATGACCGTTCGACGTTCGGTGCGCAAGCTGACACCGCCCGCGATTCCGATTTCGCCGCGCGCCTGAAGGCCTTGGCTATTTCCTAAAGAAATCATACGCGACGTATGCGTATTGACATACGAGGCGTATGCACCCACATCCGACATACGGGACGTATGTCAATAACCGTCCCCGATGTTGGAGTGCAGCGATCCAAAACCCTGAACCTTGCGGACGGCTCTCGCCCTTTCGGCGAACCCCGTCGCGATCGTCCGGAGGTCTGGCCTGCCTTGTTTTGAATGGAGAAACTATGACCAAACGCGACGCGATCTTCCCCGCCGGCCGGCAGGCCCTCTATGAGATCAACCGCTATTCGGCGGCGATCCGCTCGGGCGACCTTCTGTTCGTCTCCGGCCAGGTCGGCAGCCGCGAGGACGGGTCGCCCGAGCCGGTCTTCGAAAAGCAGGTGCAGCTTGCCTTCGACAACCTCGCGGCGGTGCTGAGGGCCGCCGGCTGCACGTTCGACGACATCGTCGACGTGACCACGTTCCACACCGATCCGGCCGCGCAGTGGCAGGCAATCGACGCCGTTAGGCTGAAGGTGTTCGGTGAACCGCCTTACACGAACTGGACCGCGGTGGGCGTGAACTGGCTGGCGGGCTTCGATTTCGAGATCAAGGTCATTGCGCGCCTGTCGCAGCCTGCCTGATCGCTGGCGGCAAGCGACCAAAGGGTTGGCTCAGGGCACGATCAACGTGCCGGCGCCGTGTTCGGTGAAGAGTTCGAGCAGCACCGCATGCGGCGTCTTGCCGTTGAGGATGACGACGCCTTCGACGCCGCGCTCGATCGCTTCGATGCAGGTCTCGACCTTGGGGATCATGCCGCCCGACACCGTGCCGTCCTTGATCAGCGCCTTAGCCTCGGCCACGGTCAGTTCGTCGATCAGCTTTTTGTTCTTGTCGAGCACGCCCGGCACGTCCGTGAGGAACAGCAGGCGTGTCGCCTGGCAGGCGCCGGCAATGGCGCCGGCGAAGGTGTCGGCGTTGATGTTGTAGGTGTGGCCGTCGCGGCCCGGCGCCACCGGCGCCAGCACCGGGATCATTTCGGAACGCGCCAGAAGGTCGAGCAGCGTGCGGTCGACCTCGACCGGCTCGCCGACAAAGCCGAGATCGAGCACGCGCTCGATGTTGGAGTCCGGGTCGATCATGGTCTTGCGGGCCTTTTCGGCAAACACCATGTTGCCGTCCTTGCCGCACAGGCCGATCGCCCATTCGCCCTCGGCGTTGATGAGCGCGACGATCTCCTTGTTGATCGAGCCGGCCAGCACCATTTCGACGATCTCGACCGTCTTCTGGTCGGTGACGCGCAGGCCGCCCTCGAACTTCGATTCGATGCCCATCTTGGCCAGCATGGCGCCGATCTGCGGGCCGCCGCCATGGACGACGATCGGGTTGACGCCGGATTGCTTCAGGAGCGCGATGTCGCGCGCGAACGCCTTGCCGAGCTCGATATCGCCCATGGCGTGGCCGCCATATTTCACCACGACCGTCTTGTGTTCGTAGCGCTGCATGTAGGGCAGCGCCCGCGAAAGCAGAGCGGCCTGCATCTCGGCGGTGGCGGTTATTTCCGTCATCGGCTTGGTTCCCTGGAGATCGGTAAGGACGGCGGCGTCTTAGCGGGAATTTGGGCAAGGGGCAAATGGTTCGGCGACCGTTAGGTCCGACGCGATCGAATTACTCCCATTCGATCTGCAAACCGCCTTCGGCAATCAATTGCAGGGCATCCTCGATATCCCGCGAGCTACAATGATATGCATTCGGAAACGCTGCATTGAGTTCGTCGACCGTGATAACCCCGCGCTGCTGATACTGGTCGATCAGGGCGAGGATTGCGTTTCGGACGTTTTCTGGCAAGCCGGGATGCTCGGTCATCACTCGAATATTGTCCGGGATAACGAACTTTCAAGGGCCTAGGCCTTACCCCGATTAAGGCACCATCAGCGGCGCCCTGCGGCCCAGCCAACCCGAGATCTTCTCCATCTGCGCGGCAAGCGACAGCAGCGTCTCCTCGTCGCCCGGACGGCCGGCGGCCTGGATGCCGATCGGCAGGCCGGCGTCGGTGACATGGACCGGCAGGGCGATCGACGGCTGGCCGCTGACATTCTGGATCGCCGGCCAATGGGTGAACCAGAGGCTCTTGTCCATCAGCTGACCGAAGAACGGCTTCAGCTTCAGCAAGGCCGTCAGATGAAGCTTGTCGAGCAGGTTCTCGATGAGCTCGTCGGCGCCTTTCGGATCCATGGCGCCGCAGCCGAGCGGCGGGTGGGCAATGATCGGCATCAGCACGGCGTCATACTGCGCGGTCTCCGCGATCAGCCGCCGTGAGGCGGCATGCAGCCGCTGCAGGTCGGCATAGGTCTCGCCGGCCGACACCATTTCGCCAAAGCGGGCGAGCACGCGTGTGGCCCGCTCGATGTCGCCTGTAACGGAACGGCCGACACGCAACGCTTCCGCACGCATCGTGCCGGCGACGGCAGAGGCAACCGTCCTGCAGAAGTCGGCGAAGAAATCGCGCCCGATAGAGGGCAGATCGATCTCCGCGACCGTATGGCCGCCCTCGCGGGCAAGCGCCACCGCCGTGTCGAGCGCCTTGAGCGTCTCATCCGAGATCGGCAGGCCAAGCGGCGATTTGCGATACACGGCCAGCCTGAGCTTGCCGGGATCGCGCGCGGCAGCGGCTGTGAAACTGCCTTTCGGCAACGGCGCGGCATAGGGCGACAAAAGGTCGGGACCGTGGGTGAGGTCGAGCAGCAATGCGCAATCGCGCACCGAACGGGTGAGCGCATGGTCGACCACCATGCCATACCAGCTTTCGCTCACCAGGGGCGTCAGCGGCGTGCGGCCACGCGACGTCTTCAGGCCGACAAGTCCGGTGCAGGCGGCAGGCACGCGGATCGAGCCGCCGCCATCCGAGGCATGCGCCACCGGCACGACGCCTGCCGCGACCAGTGCCGCCGCACCACCCGACGAGCCGCCGCTGGTATGGCCGGTGTTCCAGGGATTGCGAGTGATGCCGAAGGCCCTGGATTCAGTCATCAGCCGAAGCCCGTGTTCCGGCGACGTCGAGGTGACGATCGGAATGAGGCCGGCGGCGAGATAGCGGTCGGTGAGCACCGAATTGACATCGGCCAACCATGCCGGAATGCGGCTGCCGCCATGCGTCGGCACGCCCTTGATGGCGATGCCGAGATCCTTGATGGCGAAGGGAACGCCGGCCAGCGGCAGCGAGCGGTCGACGGTCTTCGCCCGGGCGCGGGCGGCATCATAGAGCGGCTCGGCCGTGGCGTTGATGTCGGGTCGCGTGGCCTCGGCACGGGCGATCGCGGCTTCGGTCAGCTCGACGGCTGAAATGTCGCCCTTGCGGACCAGGTCGGCGAGGCCGGTTGCGTCCTGCGCCCACAGTGTATGTTCAACCGACATGCGCGCCCCCCGTCACTTCAGGCAAGCTAGCCAGTGGCGACTTCATTGGCAATCGACGGATAGACCCGGGCTGGCGACACGCAAGGCTTAGGCGTGCACAAGGTTATTTCCGCCGTTGCAAATACATTGCAATCGCCTAATTTGCCTGAGATGACGCCGCAGGACATCACCAAGTTGATCGTCCGGACTTCGATGAAGGATCGGGCTGCGTTCGATCTGCTGTACCGGCAGACCAGCGCGAAACTTTTCGGCGTCTGTCTTCGTGTATTGAACGACCGGGGAGATGCGGAAGAAGCGCTACAGGAAGTCTTCGTCAAGATATGGACGAAGGCGGATCGTTTTGCCGTCTCCGATCTAAGCCCGATATCCTGGCTGGTGGCGATAGCGCGCAATCATGCGATCGATCGCATACGAGCGCGACGCAAGCCTGCCGCCGATATCGATGCCGCGCTCGACGTGGCCGATCCGGCGCCGGGACCTGAAGCGATGGTGGTGGCGAGCGACGAATCCGAACGTATCCATCATTGTCTCGATGAGCTGGAAAAAGACCGGGCGGCGGCCGTCCGGGGCGCCTATCTCAAGGGCGAAAGCTATGCCGAACTGGCGGAGCGCCACGGCGTGCCGTTGAACACGATGCGTACCTGGCTGCGCCGCAGCCTGTTGAAACTCAGAGAATGTCTGGAAAGATGACGCTGGCAGAAGACACAGGACCGGAACGCGGAGGCGACGACCTGCTCGCCGCCGAATACGTTCTCGGCGTGCTGGCTGCCGACGAACGCCAGATCGCCTCCCGTCGCATCGACGCCGAGACGGATTTCGCCCGCCTTGTCGACGGCTGGGAGGTCAATTTTTCGCCGCTGGCCGCCGCCTATCCGGAAATCGAGCCGCCGGCTTCGGTCAAGCCTGCGATCGATCGCCGCCTGTTCGCGTCCGCCGCTTCCGTGACCCCGCCCGCCGAATCGCGCGGCGGGCTATGGTCCAGCCTGGCCTTCTGGCGTGGCCTTGCCGCGGCGGCGGTTGCAGCACTGGCGATCTACATCGCCGTACCCGTCCTCAACCCGCCGGTCGGGCAGCCGCAGGCGCGCCTGGTCGCGTCGCTCGCCGCCGAGGGCAGCGATGTCAAATATCTCGCCGTCTACGACGCCGCGCATCACGAAGTCGGCCTGTCGCACGTCTCCGGTGAGCGTGCCGCCGGCAAGGACTTCGAACTGTGGATGATCGAGGGCAAGAACCCGCCGGTCTCGATGGGCGTCATTCCGGCAGGCGCTACGGCGCATATCGTCGTCTCGCCCGCGGCCCAGCAGAAGCTCGCCCAGGGTGCGGTGCTCGCCGTCAGCCTCGAGCCCTCGGGCGGTTCGCCGACCGGCCAGCCGACCGGACCGGTGGTCGCTGCGGGCGATCTGAAGAGCATCTGACCGGCTCTTGACGCCAGCAGACTCAAAATAGACTAGCTGAAGTCTATCTACCGCTTCACATGCCTATGAGCAGCATGTTAGCCGGCAAGCGGCTACGCCGCAAAATCTCTCCGGCATGCCGGATAAAATAAAAAATCAAAATATTTCTGAAACTCGCGCATTTTTGTTCCGTATCTCCTCGCGTCCCCAAAGATGGGAAGAGAAAACCCGAGGAGTTTGATATCATGCGTAGATTCGCCACCCTTTTGCTCGCCGGCACGATCGCCGTTTCCGCCCTTGCCACCGCCGCCTATGCCGAAAACCCGATGGTTGGCGGCGCCGCCATGTATGCCAACAAGAACATCGTCGAGAACGCCGTGAACTCGAAGGACCACACCACGCTGGTCGCCGCCGTGAAGGCTGCCGGCCTGGTCGAAACCCTGCAGGGCGCCGGCCCGTTCACCGTGTTCGCACCGACCAACGACGCCTTCGCGGCACTTCCGGCCGGCACGGTCGAGACGCTGCTCAAGCCCGAGAACAAGGACAAGCTCACCAAGATCCTGACCTGCCATGTCATCGGCGCCAAGGCGATGGGGGCTGACGTCGCCGCGATGGTCAAGGCCGACGGCGGCACGCACAAGGTCAAGACCGTTGGCGGCTGCGAGCTGTCGCTCAAAGCCGACGGCGGCAAGGTCACCGTCACCGACGAGAACGGCAATGTCGCCAACGTGACGATCGCCGATGTCGAGCAGTCCAACGGCGTCATCCACGTCATCGACAAGGTTCTTTTGCCCAAGATGTAACTTCTTTTGCCCAAGATGTAACAGGGGGCTTGCTGCCGGCGAACTTGCAGCAAGGACCCTCCGTCGATTGCATGATCCCGCTCCCGTGATCCGCAATTGACCCGCGCACTCCGCGTCGTCCACGTTCAAATGTGGGACGGCGCGGAGTGTTCGTTCGAGGGCCACCGTCACCGGCTTTTGATTTCCGGTTGGCGGTATAGTTTGGCAAAGAGACATCAGGAGGAATTGGTCATGAACCGTCGCGACTTTCTTTTGAGCGGCGCCGCCGCCATCGGCGTGGTCGGGGCCGCGGCAATAGTGCTGCGCATGAGCAACCCGCAGGCCGCTCAGGCCGCCGAAAAGTTCGAGGTCACCAAGACTGACGCCGAATGGAAAGCCATCCTGTCGCCGGCCGCGTTCGACGTGCTGCGCAAGGAAGGCACGGAATATCCCGGCACCAGCCCGCTGCTCAATGAACACCGCAAGGGCATCTTCGCTTGTGCCGGCTGCGACCTGCCGGTCTACCCGTCTGAGACGAAATTCGATTCCGGCACCGGCTGGCCGAGCTTCTGGCAGGAGATCGCCAACGGCATCGGCAAGACCGTGGACCGGTCGCTCGGCATGACCCGCACCGAAGTGCATTGCCGCCGTTGCGGCGGCCATCTTGGCCATGTCTTCGACGACGGCCCGGCGCCGACCGGCCTGCGTCACTGCATCAACGGCGTGGCGCTGACCTTCAAGCCCGCCACGGCCTGACAGAACCTCTCTTTGTTTTGACGTGATTGCGAACGGAAGACCGTTTCACAGTTGCCAAGAGATAGGATCCCTATGACCGAAAGAACCACCATGGCCGAGTCATTGCCGACAACCGCCGTCGTCCGGGTCTCGCGCGCTAGCTACGACCCGAGCCGGTTCGCCGAAGTCGACGCCGCGAGCAAGAAGACCTCGGAGTACATAATCCCGGCCATCAGACGGTTGCCGGGGCTTCTTCACTTTTATGCAGGCGTCTCGCCGAAGGGCTCGATCGTGCAAGTTAGCGTCTGGGACACCGACGAGCATGCGGCACAGTTGGACTTCCTGAAGGAGATGGTCGTCGACGGCCGCAGGGATATGGAGGCGGTCGGCGTGACATTCACCCCGATTTTCAACTACCCGATCGACTGGACCTGGACCATCTGATCTGGGTCCGAACTCATAACCAGTAGGAAGGCAGCGATGCAGACCACCGCGAGGAAGGTCGCGGCGTTGCGATCATAGCGGGTTGTGACGCGGCCGAAGTCTTTCAGCCGAGAGAACATGCATTCCTAATCGGAAACGAAAAACTCCGGGCTTGCGGCCCGGAGTTTTTTTGCGCGGTCAGAGCTTTTCGGGCGTGGACTGGAGGAGCTTCCCGAAACCGCTGCCCACGTCTGGTATCAATGGCCGCCACCGCCGCCACCGGCCGCGGCCGGCTTGCGGATCAGCATGGTGAACAGGCCAAGCGTCGCAAACAGCACCGTCAGCATAAAGAACACGTCCATGAAGGACAGCAACGCCGCCTGCTGCTGGACCATGCCCGACAGCTTGGAGATCGCGGCACTTGTCGCGTCCAGGCCGGGGGTCTGCTCGAAATTGAGCGTCATGTTCTGCAGCTTGGTCTGCGCGGCGGCACTGCCCCATTGCACATGCTCGGAGAGCCTTGCGTAGTGGAAGGCATTGCGGTCGATCAGCACGGTGTTGATGAGGGCAAGGCCAACGGCGCCGCCAAGGTTGCGGGTGAGGTTGAACAGGCCTGAAGCATTCTTCAACCGCTCGGGCGGCAAGGTGCCGAGCGCGATGTTGTTGATCGGCACCATGCACAGCATCATCGAACAGCCGCGCAGGATCTGCGGGATGAGCAGTTCGTAGAAATCCCAATCGGCGGTCAGATGCGTCATCCACCACGTTCCGGTGGCGAAGCCGAAGAAGCCAACCATCATCATCAGCCGCGGGTCCATCTTGTTCGACAGGATGCCCGAGATCGGCGCAGTGAAGAACATGGCCAGTCCGCTGACGAACAGCGCCTCGCCGATCATCATCGAATCGTAGCCGCGGATACGCCCGAGGAACACCGGGTAGAGATAGGTCAGGCCGTAGAGGCCGATGCCGATGACGAAGGAGAACAGCGAGCCGAAGGCGAAGTTGATGTTGGTGAACGCCTTCAGGTCGACGATCGGCTCCTCGGCGGTGAACACGCGCCAGAAGAACAGCACCCCGCCAATGGTCATGACAATGGCGCAGATGAACACGCCCTGGTCCTGCAGCCAGTCATTGTTGGGGCCTTCCTCGAGCACATATTCCATGCAGCCCAGGAAGGCTGCCATGCCGGCGAGGCCCCACCAGTCGAACTTGCTGAACAGCTTGAGGTTGGGCTTGTCGAAGTCGATCAGCGTCCAGGCCGCCGTCGTCACCAGGATGCCAGGCACGACATTGACCAGGAACAGCCAATGCCAGGACATGGCATGGCTGATATAGCCGCCGACGGTCGGGCCGATGGTCGGCGCCAGCGTCGCCACCAGGCCGATCATCGGCGAGACCACGGCGCGGCGCGAGGGCGGGAAGATGGTGAAGGCGGCAGCGAAGACGCTCGGGATCATGCCGCCGCCGATGAAGCCCTGGACGGCGCGGTAGACGATCATCTGGTCGATGTTGGTGGCGGTCGCCGCCAGAGCACTGGCTGCGGTGAAGCCTGCCGCCGAGATCGTGAACAGCACGCGTGTCGACAGCATGCGGCTGAGGAAACCCGACAGCGGGATCATCACCACCTCAGCGATCAGGTAAGCGGTCTGCACCCACGGGATCTCGTCAGAACTGGCGCTCAGGCCGGCCTGGATCTCGGCCAGCGAGGCGGAGACGATCTGGATGTCCAGGATGGCCATGAACATGCCAAACACCATCGCCAGGAAGGCGATGACGCGCCGCGTTGAAATGGTGTCAGGCACAGCCGGCCTCGCCGGCGGCGCTCCTGCTGTCAGGGTTGCGGTTGCCATGGCATTGCTCCAAGGCGGCCGCTCAGTTCGACGCGGCCGCTGATGCCGACCCGGATGGTGCGGTGCGGCTGTCGACGGCGACGACGACGCTCAGGCCGGCGCGCAGCTTGCCGCTCTTCAGCACGTCGGCCGGCACGTCGATGCGGACCGGAACGCGCTGCACGACCTTGGTGAAGTTGCCGGTGGCGTTTTCGGGCGGCAGCAGCGAGAACACGGCGCCGGAAGCCGGGGCCAGCGACGAGACGGTTCCCTCGAAGTACTGGCCGTCGGTCGCATCGACCGAGATCTTGACCTTCTCGCCGGGAACCAGCCGGGCAAGCTGCGTCTCCTTGAAGTTGGCGACGATGTAGAGCTTGTCCATCGGCACGATGACGGCGAGCTTCTGGCCGGGGCTGACGAGATCGCCCTGCTCGACGGAACGGTTGCCGACGACGCCGTCATAAGGCGCCTTGAGCACGGTGAAGGAAAGATCCCGCTCGGCCTTGTCCCGGCTGAGCTGCAAGGACGCCAGCGTGCTTGCCGATTCGGCGCGCTGCGCCTGCAGCACGCCGATATTGGCCTGCGCCGCGGCGATCTGCGCATCGGCGCCGACAAGGGCGGCATTGGCCTGCTGCACCGCCGTCTGGGCGTCGTCCAGCTGTGCCTGCGTGCCGACATGCGTCTTGAGCAGCTGCGAGGCGCGCGCCGCCACCTTGGCCGCATTGTCGGCCGCGGCCTGGTCGGCGACCTTCTGCGCTTGTGCCTGCTGCAGCGCGGCGCGCGCCGCTTCGGTCTGGGCGTCGATACGGTCGAGTGTCTTGCTCAGCGTAGCAATCTGCGCCTCTGCCTGGGCGACGGCTATTCTGTAGTCGCCGTCATCAACGACGAGCAGCGGATCGCCGGCCTTGACCGACTGGTTCTCGCTCACCTTGACCTGATCGACATAGCCGGAAATCTTGGGCGAGATGAACGCCATGTCGGCCTGGACATAGGCGTCGTCCGTCGAGATCATGAAGCGGCCCGTGGTCCAGTAATCGTAACCGTACCAGGCGCCGGCGCCCAGCAAGGCAATGCCGATGATCGGCAGCAGGAAGGAGCGCACCGAGCGCTTCTTCTTGGCCGGAGCCTCTGCCGGCGGCGACGAGACGGGCTGGGTAGGCACTTGCGGTGCTTCCGTCGCCGGCGCAACCTTGGCGTTGGGGAAGGGACGGACTTCGGCTGTGGTCGGCGCGTTCGAGGACATGACATCTCTCTAAAATTATAATATAATACTGAACCGTTCGGTTCGATCTGGCCGTTGACATAGCGCGTAAAGAGGACCATATCAAGGGCAATCGAACCGGTTGGTTCGAATTATTTTCGAGGTGTGACTTTCATGACCGAGACATCGCCCAACGTCGAAACCGACCAGTGTGGCGACCTGCTGGACAGCCTGCGCCGTGGCCGCCCGGCGGCCGGGCAGGATCCGGTCAAGCGCAGCCAGATCATCGACGGCGCCCGTCGTGTCTTCATCGACAAGGGCTTCGAAGCCGCCTCGATGAACGACATCACCCGTGAGGCCGGTGTCTCCAAGGGCACGATCTATGTCTATTTCGCCAACAAGGAAGAGCTGTTCGAAGCGCTGATCGAGGAAGAGCGCGGCACCATCTTCAAGAACATGTATGACGTTCTGGACAACGCCGACGACCTGCGCGAGACGCTGGTGAAATTCGGCAAGGTGCTGGCCCTCAAGATCACGTCGGCCAAGGTCATCCAGGCGCAGCGCACGGTGATCGGGGCATCCGACCGGATACCAGACATGGGTGCGCGGTTCTACGAACGCGGTCCCAAGCGCGGTCACGACAAGGTCGCGGCCTTTCTCGATGCCGCCATCGAGCGCGACTTGCTGCGGATCGACGATGTCGATCTCGCCGCCTATCAGTTCACCGAACTGTGCCTGGCCGGTCTGTTCCGCCAGTGCATTTTCGCCTACCGCACCAAAGCCCCCAGCCAGGACGAGATCGACCACATCGTCAGGTCAGGCGTCAGCATGTTCCTGAAGGCTTACGGCACCGAAAGGCTTGTGGCGGAAGAAGGCCATCAGACGATTGCGATCGAGGCCAAGCCTTAGAGCAGTTCACCGTTTCGCGGAAACGGCAAACCGCTCTAACTCTTTGTTTTGGCGCAATTCCGGACGGAAAACCGTTTCACACTTTTCCTCGAATTGCCCTAGACCACGCTCCAAGATGTAGATGCTTAGCCGCCATTGGCGGCAAGCACGATGGCAGCCTGCAATTCCTGGAGGCCCTCGGCCTTTTCCGACGACGTTGCCAGAACGAACGGGAATGCCGCCGGCCGCTTCTTGATCTTTGCCAGCGTCTCCTCGATCAGCCGCGGCACGCCGGCGGTCTTGATCTTGTCGGTCTTGGTCAGCACGATCTGGTAGGACACCGCCGCCTTGTCGAGCAGCGACAGCACTTCGTCGTCCTTGGCCTTGATGCCGTGGCGGGCGTCGATCAGCACATAGACCCGCTTCAGCGTGACGCGGCCCTTGAGATAGTCGAAGACCAGCTTGGTCCACTCATCGACCTTCTCCTTCGGCGCGGTGGCGTAGCCGTAGCCGGGCATATCGACCAGCGCCAAGGGCGGCAGGTCGGCGCCCTCGCCCGAAAATCCGTCCGGCACGAAATAGTTGAGCTCCTGCGTGCGCCCCGGCGTGTTGGAGGTGCGCGCCAGCCCCTTCTGGTTGACAAGCGCGTTGATCAGCGACGACTTGCCGACATTCGAACGGCCGGCGAAGGCGATTTCCGGCGGTCCTTCCGGCGGCAGGAACTTCATGGCCGGCACGCCGCGGATGAAGATCCACCCTCGCGTAAACAGTTCGGTGCCGATTATGCTGCTGTTCAGAGCGTTCAAGCTGCTGCCTCCAGAAGAGAAATATTGGCACCCCGGATAGCATCGAGGTTGCGGCCGACCTTGTCCACCGGCCAGTTCCACCACGCCACGGCCAGCAGCCGCCTGACCGTCCGGTCGTCGAAACGCATCCTTACCACCTTGGCCGCGTTGCCGGCCACGATCGCATAGGACGGCACGTCGTGCGTCACCACTGATTTCGCACCTACGATGGCGCCATGGCCGATCGTCACACCAGGCATGATCACCGCCTCCATGCCGATCCAGACGTCGTTGCCGACGATTGTGTCGCCGCGCACTTCCTTCGACCATGTCGCCGGGTCAAATCCCTTTTCCCAGCCATGGCCGAAAATATTGAACGGATAGGTCGAAAAGCCGGACATTGCGTGGTTGGCGCCGTTCATGATGAAGCGCGCGCCTTCGGCGATGGCGCAGAACCGGCCGATGATGAGCTTGTCGCCGATGAACGGATAGTGATGCAGGACGCATTTTTCGGCGAATTTGTCCGGCCCGTCGGGATCGTCATAATAGGTGTAATCGCCGATCTCGATGTTCGGCGCGTTCACCAGTCCCTTGAGGAAGCCGACGCGGGTGTGCATCGGGATCGGGTGCTTGATGTTGGGGTTGGGTCCGTCCATGTCGATGTCCGTTAAAGAATTGGGGTCCGTCAAAGAAATGGCCGCCAGGCGCATTCTAAATCCGCATGCGCCTGTTCAAAATAGCGTGATCCGCCCTATAGCACCAATCAGCTGACGAGCGAGCTTTCCTTGACGGCTTTGCTCATTTGCTGCCGCGGCAGATGACGATCGGATCGGACAGCGCACTGTCGAAACCGCTGCCCTGATAGACGGTGACATTCGAGGCGCCGGGCGGCAGCATGAACGTGCCTTCGACGATTTTCTGATCGCCGGCGGGCGTGTGCAGAGCCCAGCTATAGGTGCAAAACTGAGGCGGCGCCTGGGGTTCGACATGGCTGCAGTTCAACTGCGCGCCACCCAGCATGGCGGCGCCGCCGCAGCTGACGGCCTCCTTTGCGAGCGCAATTCCAGGCCATGCTGCGAGGGCCGCCACGATCGCGATCTTCAACCAATTCATCGTCATATCCTCGCCCGGCAACGGCCTGTCACCGGGCCTTTCTGCTGCGTCGCAGCCCATGCGTCATTTTTTCCAGGCGGGCTTAGTCCGTCTTGCGCACCGCGTCCAGCGGGATTATGTGCATGATGATAATAAGCATGCTCACTAAAAGTCACGCCGAAAACCCAGTATCTCCCATGCCATCGTCACCCAACATCAGCTTCGTGCTGCACGATGTCGCGCGCCTGCTTCGAAAGCGGTTCGAGCAGCGGTCGCGGGCGTCGGGGCTGACCCGCGCCCAATGGCAGGTGCTGGCCTATCTCAGCCTGCATGAAGGCATCCACCAGAACAAGCTCGCCGACCTGATCGAGATCACGCCGATCACGCTCGCCCGGCTGCTCGACAAGATGGAAGCAAGCGGCTTCATCGAGCGCCGGCCCAATCCCACTGACCGCCGGGCATGGCTGCTTTACCTGACGCCGCAAGCCCATCCGCTGATCGAAATCATGCGCAGCAATGGCCAGAAAACGCGTGACGAGGCCTTCGTCGGCCTTTCCGCGGATGCCCAGCTGCATCTGCTGCAAACCCTATCCCTCATCAAATCCAATCTGCTCACGGCTTGCGCCCAGCCTGCCGTCGACCGGGAGAAAATACATGGCTGAATCAACCTCACCCAAGAAGCCCGCCGACGCCGAACCATCAGGTCGGTCGAGCGACCAGATCATCCGGCTGGACAGCGAACGCGAACAAAGGCGACCCAACACCGTCATCGACGATGACGAGCTGGAAGCACCGGTTGCCCTGGAGCCGACGGCGCTCGAGGCTCCGTCCAAAGAGCCGCAGCAAGCCACGGTCACTGTGGCGCCTCCGGCGCCGGTCAAGCCCAGGCGCAGCCTGACGCGGCCGATCCTGTTTGCCCTGCTTCCGGTCGCGCTGGTCGTCGGCGGCTACTACTACGTCATCGGCGGCCAGGTGATGACGACCGACAATGCCTACATCCAGGCGCAGTCGCTTGGCGTCTCCACCGATGTCTCCGGCACCGTGCTCGAGATCGACGTGCGCGACAACGAGGCGGTGAAGAAGGACCAGGTGCTTTTCCGGCTGCGGCCGGCCTCTTTCGAAACTGCTCTTGCCGCGGCCCAGGCGCAGCTCGGGACCGTGCGCAACCAGGTGCTGACCTTGCAGGCGAGCTACCAGCAGTCGCAAGCGCTGATCGAGCAGGCGCAGGCCGATATTCCCTATTACGAGGCCGCTTTCCAGCGCCAGCAGGATCTGCTCAAGACCTCGACTTCCTCCAAGGCGACCTTCGACAGTGCCCAGCACGATCTCGTTGCCGCCCGCCAGAAAGTGTCCGTTGCCGAGGCGCAGGCGCAGGCGACGCTTGCCCAGCTTGGCGGCGACGCCGGCCAGCCTGTGGAGAAGAACCCCTTCTACCTTCAGGCCCAGTCGGCGGTGGACGACGCCCAGCGCAATCTTGCCGATTCCATCGTCAAGGCGCCGTTCGACGGCATCGTCACCAATGTCGACGCGCTTCAGGTCGGCAAGTACCTACCGGCTTCGCAGCCGGCGTTCAGCCTGATTTCGGCGACCGATTTGTGGATCGCGGCGGAGCCGAAGGAAACCGAACTAACCTATGTGCGGCCGGGACAGACAGCGACGATCAGCGTCGACAGCTATCCGGGCACTGTGTGGCACGGCACGGTCGCCTCGATCAGCCCGGCGTCATCGTCGAGCTTCTCGCTGCTTCCGGCGCAGAACACCACCGGCAACTGGGTCAAGGTCGTGCAGCGCATTCCGATGCGCGTGACGGTCGAAGATCTCCGGGGCAAGCCGCCGCTGCGTGGCGGAATGAGCGTCGTGGTCGGCATCGACACCGGCCATGCGCGCGGCCTGCCGGACTTCGTGACCGATCTTATCAACCGGTTCGGACAAAAATCATGACCGGCGCGTCCGCGACAGGTGGCGTGATCGCCAATCGCGGCGCCATCACCGCCTGCGTGATCCTGGCCGTCATCATGCAGGCGCTGGACACCACCATCGCCAATGTGGCGCTGCCCTATATCCAGGGCAGCGTTTCGGCGAGCGCCGACCAGATCAACTGGGTGCTGACCTCCTATATCGTGGCTGCGGCCGTCATGACGCCGCCTTCGGGTTACCTTGCCAATCGTTTCGGCCGCAAACGCATCCTGCTGATATCCATCACCGGCTTTGTCGTCGCGTCGGTGCTGTGCGGCTTCGCGCAGTCGCTGCCGCAGATCGTCGGCTTCCGCCTGCTGCAAGGCCTGTTCGGCGCCGCCCTGGTGCCGCTGGCGCAGAGCATCCTGCTCGATATCTACAGCGTCGAAGAGCGCGGCTCGGCGATGGCGCTGTTCGGCGTTTCGGTGATGGTCGGGCCGGTGCTCGGGCCGGTCATCGGCGGCTGGCTGACCGAAAATGTCAGCTGGCGCTGGGTTTTCTACATCAACGTCCCGATCGGCGCCCTGGCTTTCGCCGGCGTGTCGATGTTCGTCCAGGAAACCAAGACGGATCTCAAGGCGAGGCTGGACTGGCTAGGCTTCGGCATGCTCAGCGTCACCATCGCATCGCTGCAGATGTTCCTCGATCGCGGCGAGCAGCTCAACTGGTTCTCGTCCTCCGAGATTATCGTCGAGGCGCTGATCTGCGCGTCGGCCTTCTACATCTTCCTCGTTCACACCTTCACCGCCCGCAACACGTTCGTGAACCCGAGGCTTTTCCTCGACCGCAACTTCGCCGTCGGCATGATCTTCATCTTCATCATCGGCATCACCTATCTGGCCTCGCTGGCCCTGATGACGCCCTATCTGCAGACGCTGATGGGCTATCCGGTGGTGACGGCCGGCATCGTCATGGGGCCCCGCGGTCTCGGCACCATGGCGTGCATGTTCCTGGTCGGCAGGCTGATCGGCAAGGTGGACACGCGCTGGCTGCTGTTGACCGGTCTGCTGGTCACCGCCTGGGCGATGTACGACATGACCGGCTGGACCCCTGATGTCTCGCAATGGACGATCATCAGCACCGGCTTCATCCAGGGCGCGGGGCTGGGCTTCCTGTTCGTGCCGCTGACCACCATCACCTTCGCCACGCTGGCGCCGGAGCGGCGCGCGGAAGGCACCGGGCTGTACAATCTGTCGCGAAACATCGGCTCCAGCGTCGGCATATCCGTCGTCACCGCGCTTTTGACGCAGAACGTGCAGATCAACCACGCCAACATCGCCACCTATGTGACGCCTTACAACCAAGCGTTCGGCAATCCGGCAATCTTCCAGGCGATGGACCCCTACAGCGCCGCCGGCCGTGCCGCGCTCGACGGCGTGGTGACGCTGCAGGCGACTGTTATCAGCTATATGAACGACTTCAAGCTGATGATGATCCTGTCGCTTGCCGCCATTCCGCTGGTTCTCTTGCTGCGCAAGCCGGCGACGCCGGCCAAGGTCGACCACAGCGCGGTCATGGAATGATGGTTTGGCGGCCGGGCCGGCTTGCCTGGCCAAGCCCGCCAAAAGAAACCGGGGTCCTGTGAGTGACTACAGGACCCCGGCCCGATGCCGGTACGACTTCCCAAGAAACGTGGCACCTCGTCGCGAGGCGGGATGGCAGGTTCGAGAAAGCCCCAACGAACCGCCTTGATCCCTTTGGCCGGAAAGCCGTTACTTCGGCAACAGAACCTTGTTGACGACATGGATGACGCCGTTCGACTGGTTGACGTCGGCGATCGTCACCTTGGCCTCGCCGCCCGACTCGTCCATGATATAGAGCTTGCCCTTCTTGACCTCTGCGGTCAGCGTGTCGCCGGAAACGGTCTTCATCTCATATCTGCCGCCCATCGCCTTGGCCTTCTTCATCATTTCGGCGCCCGAGATCTTGCCGGCCACGACATGCGCGGTCAGCACCTTGGTGAGCTTGTCCTTGTTCTCGGTCTTCAGCAGCGTGTCGACGGTGCCCTTTGGCAGGGCAGCGAACGCTTCGTTGGTCGGTGCAAAGACAGTGAACGGACCGGCGCCCTGCAAGGTGTCGACGAGGCCGGCCGCCTTGACGGCGGCGACCAGCGTGGTGTGGTCCTTCGAATTGACGGCGTTCTCGACGATGTTCTTGGTGGTGTACATCGGCGCGCCGCCGACATTCGGGTTCTTGGCGTAGGCGGGAGCGGCGATCGCCACGCCGGCGACGAGTGCGGAAATGGCGATGGTCCTGAATGACGGCAAGCGCATGTGGTCTTCCTCCGGGTGAGGGCTGATCGGAATTGATAGCCTTTGGAAACGCACAGGCAGTCACGCCGCTCGCGGGGCGCTAGTTTCGCCGGTCACGGGAACGTGAACGGGCCATTGCCCAAAGAAAAAGCCCGGACGAGCCGGGCTTTTCCGCGAAGGGAGTTTCTATTCCGCCGGTGACGGTTTCTTTCGGAACAGTGCGATCAGATTGTCCCACAGCTCGATCTTGGCACCCTGGCGTTTCATGATCACGCCTTGCTGGAGGATCGACAGCGTGTTGTTCCAGGCCCAGTAGATGACCAGGCCGGCCGGGAAACCCGCCATCATGAAGGTGAAGATGACAGGCATCCAGGTGAAGATCGCGGCCTGCGTCGGATCCGGCGGCGTCGGATTCATGCGCATCTGCAGGAACATGGTGACGCCCATGATCAGCGGCCAGACACCGATCATCAGCATGTGCGGCAAGGTAACCGGAACGAGGCCGAACAGATTGAAGATCGACGTCGGATCGGGTGCCGCCAGATCCTGGATCCAGCCGAAGAACGGCGCATGCCGCATCTCGATGGTGATGTAGAGCACCTTGTAGAGCGAGAAGAAGACCGGGATCTGCAGCGCCACCGGCCAGCAGCCGGCAAGCGGATTGATCTTTTCGGTCTTGTACAGCTCCATCATCGCCTGCTGCTGCTTCATCTTGTCGTCCGCGTATTTCTCGCGGATCTCGAGCATCTTGGGCTGCACCTTCTTCATGTTCGCCATCGACGCGTAGGACTTGTTGGCGAGCGGGAAGAAGATGGCCTTGACGATGACGGTGGTGGCGAGGATCGCCAGGCCGAAATTGCCGAAGAATTTGTAGAGCGTGTCGATCAGCCAGAACATCGGCTTGGTGATGAAGTGGAACCAGCCCCAGTCGATCAACAGGTCGAACCGCTTGATGTGGCGGTCTTCCGCATAGGCGTTGATCTTGCCGACCTCCTTGGCGCCGGCGAAGATTTCGCTCTCCACCGTCGCCGATTGACCGGCATCGACGGTGATCGGGTCGGTGAGGAAATCGGACTGGTAGCGATGGCGGCCGTCCTCGAAATAAGCGTAGCGCGGCTGGAACGGCTGCTTCTCGGACGGCACCAGCGTCACCGCCCAGTATTTGTCGGTGATGCCAAGCCAGCCGTCGGTCGACTTGCCCGGCGTGAACTGCTTGTCCTTCTCGATGGACGCGTATTTGTGTTCCTGCAGTCCTTCCGTGCCGGTGAAGCCGATCAGGCCCTCATGCAGCACATAGGTGCTGGCAACGGCCGGCTTGTCGAAACGGGTGACGCGGCCGTAATTGGACAGCGAGACGGCAGCCGTGCCCGCATTCTGCACCGTGTCCGACACCGTGAACATGTAGTTGGTGTCGACGGAAAAGGTGCGCTTGAAGGTCAGGCCCTTGTCGTTCGAATAGGTCAGCGTGACCGGGGTTGTCGGCGTCAGCGTCGCATTGCCGTCGACGGCCCACACGGTTTCCGGGCCGGGCACCGCGCCGGTCTTGTCGTTGCCGACGAAGCCGATCTCGGCATAGTAACCATTGGGGAGTGCCGCCGGGTTGAGCAGGCTGATCTCGGGCGAGTTCTTGTCGACCGTCTCGGTGTAATGCTTGAGCTTGAGGTCGTCGAGACGGGCGCCGGTCAGGTTGATCGAACCCTCGAGGCTCGGCGTATCGATCTTGGCGCGGGTCGTCGTGGCAAGTGCCTGTTCGCGGCCGGCCGGCGTCACGGCATCGGTGCCGGGTGCATTCGGAATGGCGCCAGGTGCGGCGGGCGTTCCGGTGTCAGTGCCGGGATTTGTGCCGGCGGCCTTCTTCTGCTCTTCGACGCGCTGCTGTTCGACGCGGGCCGCTTCGCGCTGCGCCTCACTGCGCGGCAACACGTAAAAATATTGCCATACCGCCAGGATCAGCACCGACAGCGCGATGGTGATGAAGAAGTTCCGGTTGTTTTCCATCGAAAGCCCTTGGCCTATCGTGTTCCGCGCAGTCGGCGGGAGAGTTCGGCCTTCAACTGGCCGAACGGAGTGGTAAGCACGTCTTCACGCCCGACGATGACATAGTCATTGCCAGGCGCCATGTCACTTGCCGCATGCGTACGAACGGCTTCTCGCAGCCGCCGGCGGACGCGGTTGCGGACAACAGCATTGCCGACCTTCTTGGTGACGGTGTAGCCGACGCGCGGCGACAGGCCGTCGCCACGGTCGAGAACTTCAACGAGAAAAAGCCGCCCGCGTCGCTTTTCACCACGACGGACGGCCAGGAATTCCGCGCGCTTCAGAAGCCGCTTGGGATTTGGTCCCACTGGCTTGCCGGTTGCGGGCAACGATCTCGTCTTCCGTTCAGGCGCTGAGCCGCTTGCGGCCGCGGTTGCGGCGAGCTGCGACGACGCCACGACCACCCTTGGTGGCCATGCGGGCACGGAAGCCGTGCCGACGTTTGCGGACGAGTTTAGACGGTTGGTAGGTACGCTTCATTTGTTTTAATACCGCGGGGTGCGGCCCTTCTTGATTCTGTCACTGTGTAACAGGAGCTTTGCCGGGCCGGCTTTGGCGCGATCGAAACCGCGCCGGGACGAATGGCCCGAGCGTGTGCGGGCTTATAGAAAGAAGGCTTTTGGAAGTCAATCCGGAGTCGTCGGGCGCAAGCCGGGCGTCGTTCAGGTCGGTTTATGTTTCCGACCAAGGATGAAATTGGCAAAAAAGCCGTAATCGCCTAATCTGCGTTGATCAAGTGATTGTGAAGACATGGACCGCATGAGCGAAACCATACACGCGCAGGAAGGGATCGGCACGGCGGAGCCAGCCATCGTGCGCACGGTGCCGCTGTCGCGCGGCCTGTCGACCAAGCTGCTGCTGCTCACCATCGTCTTCGTGCTTTTGGCCGAAGTGCTGATCTTCCTGCCCTGGATCGCCAGCTACCGGCTGAACTGGCTCAAGGAGCGGCTGAGCACGGCAGCGGCTGTGTCGATCGTGCTGGTGCAGGGCGAACCCACCTCGCTGTCGCGCACGGCGCAGAACGACGTGCTGATGGCAATCGGCGCCAAGGCGATCGCCGTGCGCGACGGCGGCGTCTCGCGGCTGCTGGTGGTGGCCGAAATGCCGCCGAAGGTCGACGAACATATCGATATCGCCAGCATCGGCATGATCAAGGGCATGACCGGCGCGCTCGACACGCTGTTTTTCGGCGGCGGCCGGATGCTGCGCGTTTTCGGCCCGGTCGGCGACTCCGACAAGGAGTTCGAGCTGATCATGCCGGACAACAGCCTGCGCAATGCGATGCTGCGATATTCGCGCAATGTCGCCTTCGTCTCGCTGCTGATCTCGCTGTTCACCGCCATGCTGGTCTATGCCGCCATCGACCTGATCATGATCGGGCCGATCCGGACGATGACGCGCTCGATGCTGTCTTTCTCCGAAGCCCCCGACGATCCCGGGCGCATCATCCATCCGGCCGCCCGCGCCGACGAGATCGGCGTCGCCGAGCGCGAGCTGTCGCAGATGCAGGAGCGGCTGCAGAAAATGCTCTCCGAGCAGAAGCACCTTGCCGACCTTGGCCTCGCCGTCTCCAAGATCAACCATGACATGCGCAACATCCTGGCTTCGGCGCAGCTGATGTCGGACCGCCTGCGCCAGGTCAAGGACCCGACCGTGCAGGCCTTCGCGCCGAAACTGCTGCGCGCGCTCGACCGTGCCGTGTCCTATTCCGAAGGCGTTCTCGCCTATGGCCGCACGCAGGAGCCGCCACCGGCGCGCCGACGCTTGAGGCTGCGCCAACTGGTCGAGGACGTGCACGGCCTGCTCGACATCGAGCAAGGCATCGAGTTCGTCAATTCCGTCGAGCCGGCCTTCGAGGTGGACGCCGATTCCGACCAGCTGTTCCGCGTGCTCACCAATCTGTGCCGCAACTCGGTGCAGGCGATGGCGGCAGACAGCGAAAGCGCCCTGGTGCGCCGCCTGGCGGTGTCGGCCGTGCGCCTGGGCAGCGTCAGCCGCATCGCCGTCAGCGACACCGGCCCCGGCCTGCCACCCAAGGCGCGCGAGAACCTGTTCGCGGCGTTCCGCGGCTCGGCGCGTAGCGGCGGCACCGGCCTTGGCCTGGCGATCGCGCATGAGTTGATCCGCGCGCATGGCGGCACGGTGGAACTGGTCGAGAGCATTGGCGGGCGCACCACATTCGCGGTCACCATTCCCGACCAGCCGGTCCGGCTCGACCAGGCCCGCAACGGCCTGCGCCGCCCGGCATGATAGGGTTGGGCTGTTTCGCCCGGCAATCCGCGCCTACTCAGCCTTCGAATTTGGAATGCATATAAGCCGAAGCGGCTCCGGCAAAGAGAACCGCACGGGCTGGAGACAATCCAGAGCCCGGACATGCCGCGCCGAGCTGTTACGATGCGCCGGGCAAACGGCCCGTCATCGCCGGATGACACGCCTGCGACAAAACTTTTACCGGATCGGCTTGCTTTTCGGAAATTCAGTCGCTAGGGAACACGTCTCGTCGCGGTCGGTCGTTCACGATCGGCTCGCGGGGTCATGGAAAGCATGGCCTGTTGCGCGCCCGTAGCTCAGCTGGATAGAGCACCAGACTACGAATCTGGGGGTCAGGAGTTCGAATCTCTTCGGGCGCGCCAATTCACTCACTTTGGGACCGGTCGCGGCTGTTGCGGTTCGCTTGGAACTGGGGCCTGCTCCGATAGCAAGATCGCTTCGGCGGGATGCCGTGTGTCTGATAGGTGCTCGATAAAATCCATTTGCTGATCCGGAGTGCTCTGCTCCGAGTCCGGTGTGGAATAGGTTGCGTCGAGAACCGTCTTTGCGACTTTCAGATCGTCCTGGACACCCTGATCCCCATAGACGGCGCCGCGAAATACATCGAATTTGCCTTTCTCGACTTCAGACAGTTTGTATTTTTTCATCAGCTCCGCCGGGTCTTCGGGCTCCACCGGTTGCGGATCATCGGTCCGAGGCCCTCCTGAACCCTCGATAAACTGCTGGCAGAGCGGTGTCAGGTTGCCCCGGCAAATGTGGCCGATATCCATCTGTTCCGCGGTCCATCTCGGCCCGAACGTATACACCGCGTAGTACATCAGCCGTGCCTTGGCATTTTTTACGCCGGTGGCGAGCAGCGCCTGATAAAACATCCGGTGGGTCGCCTTCCAGGGATAGACGCGATGCGCTCTTCTCCAATCGCAATAGCGGTCATGGATGACCGCGGCCGGCACGAATTTTTTGTCGAAAGACCCGCCCACGATCCATTGAAGCTCGGGCGGGATACTCGCTCCGTCGGTCGGGTCTCCGGCATTGGTCTGCCATCCGGTGCTGGTACTGTCTACAAAGCCGAAATCGAACGTCAAAGCCCTGCTGTTCCCGTCACGGTCGAGAGGAATCGGGTACAGATCAAGCTTTCCGGTGAAACAGTCTTTCCCACCGGCCGTACACATGGGAAGATCTACATCAATTGGTTCCGTATGAGCCGCAGTGAGCGATGCCAATAGTGCAGCTCCGACGGCTGTCCGTCTCGAAAACCAAGCTATGTTACGGGTCATTCCTGCCCTCCATGGCGTTCTTTGTCGTGGAGGGCTTGCGCTCGAGTCACATGGACAAGTAAGCCAGTCAGCAGGCCCCCACGAGCCACACGGCCAGAACTGCCGCCACGCTCTCCAGCCCACCCAGATCCAGGCCCAGGACAACGGTTTTACTGCCGGCTTCGGTGATGTTTCTAAATGCTTGTACGGCTTCATAAGAAGCCCATGCCATGAACGCATTGAATGTGAGAAAAAGCGCAAGAAATACCCGCCCCAGCGGGCTGCGCGCTTTCATCGATTGGATCAGGTTCGTCTTCATTCAGGGCGCTCTCGAACGCTACGGCTCGTCATGACGCTTTGATCGGTGTCTTGCGACGGTCCGCTTCTCCAAAAATTGCGGCCGCGCGGCACCGCGGCCATCAATCGAATATTGTAGCCATACTTATAGCGACGATCCGAGAGGTAGTCCCGCTCCCAGGGATTACAATCAGAGCACCCGTCGACTTTTGAGTCGAGAGGATGAAGCAAGTATATTTTCGATGTACAGCGCCGTTGAAACGTCGAACCTCTCAGGCATGCCCATGATTTCGGCCAATCAGCCCGACTGCTCGCCGTCCCAGTATCTGCGCACCGCGGCCATATCGGGCTATCACCTTGTCGGGGTCCGCATGCGCTCGCCGACCATCGGGCCGTTGCGTAGGTCGGCGCCGCTGTTGAGGAAGGAATGACCGATCCCGGTCTCGCCAGTGCAACTTCATCGAACCGTCTTGCATGAACATTCTTGTTGCATTCAATTTGCGGGTGCGCTGGTAAATCGACAACCAAATCAAATCAAAAAACGATGCCAGTCCCACAGGAGCCCGTATGACCGCGACCCCCGCCAGGATCCGGCGCGCTTTGATCACCGGAGCCGGCGCCGCCGACGGCATCGGCTTTGCCATTGCCCGGCAGCTCGGCTATGCCGGCCATGCCGTTTTCCTCACGGGTGCCAGTGGGCGTGTGCTCGATCGCGCCACCGAGCTTTGTACCGAAGGCATCGATGCCAAAGCCGTGGTCGCCGATCTCACCATTGCTGCTGATGTCGCGCGGCTGCGGGATAATGTCGGCGCCGTCGATATCCTGGTCAACAATGCCGGCATGGGCTCGCTGGCATCACCCTCGGTCGACAAGACGTTTCTCGCCATGACCGAGGCCGACTGGGACCAAGGCATCGACATCAGCCTGAAGACGGCATTCCTCGTCACGAAGGCGTTTCTGCCGGCGATGGTCGAAGCGGGCTATGGGCGCATCGTCAATGTGGCGTCGGTGACCGGGCCGCTGGTGTCCTTCGAAGGCACGGCAGCCTATTCCGCCGCCAAGGCCGGCATGGTCGGCCTGACGCGCACACTCGCGCTCGAAGTGGCGAAAAACGGCATCACGGCCAATGCCGTCGCCCCCGGCTGGATCGAAACCGGTTCGTCGAGCGAGATGGAGCGGCAAGCCGCCCTGCATACGCCGCCGGCGCGGGCCGGGCGGCCGGGCGAGGTGGCCGCAGCGGTCGTGTTCCTGGCCTCGGAAGGCGCCAGCTATGTCAACGGCGCCCTGCTGGTGGTCGACGGCGGCAACAGCCTTCAGGAGCGCAAGGGCTGAAGGCTCAAAGGCGCTTGTCGTCGGGGTCAGTCGGCGGGCAGGCCTCGCCCAAGCTCCTCGCTCACGACGCCTTGGCCAGAAAGTTCCGATAGTCCGACTTGGCCTGCAGCAGGCGCAAAACATTGTCTCGCGATCCCCGCACATGGGCGCGCGCCAGCGTGCCGGCTCTGGCAGCGTCGCCGGCACAGATTGCGTCGACGATTTCAGCGTGCTCGTCGCGGGCGATCTTCCATTCGTCCAGCCACAAGAGTTCGGTCCAGACATAGTGCTGGCACTTGTCGAGGATGCCGCACAGCATGCCGTGCAGCATCACGTTGCCGCTGATTTCGGCGATGACGCGGTGCAGGTCGATGCCGACTTCCAGTTCCTGGAATTTTTCCCTGTTGGTGCGCTCCGGAATGGCGGCCAGCCGCTCGCATTCGGCCAGCATGGCGCGCAGCCGCGCCTTGTCCGCCTCCGTTGCCGCGACTGCCGCCAGTTCCGTCGCATGGCCGTCGAGCAGCTCGCGGATCTCGAACGCCTCGCGGAACATGTTGATGTCGAACTCGGTGACGACATAGCCCTGGCGCGGCCGGCCGGTGACCAGGCCGTCGCGCTCGAGGCGGTTGAAGGCCTCGCGCACCGGCGTGCGGCTGACAGTCAGTCTCGCGGCGATGTCGTTTTCGGTGACGCGCGAACCCGGCGGGATCTGGCCGGTCACGATCATCGCCTTGAGCGCGGAGTAGACCGAGTCGCGCAGCGTATTTCTGGTTTCCTTGGCCAAGGTTCCCTTCCCACTTCTCCGGCCTTTCAGCCGGAACACGCATAGCTGTAATCGCAGTCAGCGCAATTTGCCACGCCTCCAGCGACGCCGTCCCTCACCAAACTGGCCCGGCACGAAGCGCGTAAAATTTGAGCGCGCCGGACGGTGTTGACAACATCGATCCCTAAGCTACACTCAAAATTGTATACAAAATAGCATGCGAAATCAAAAATAATGGGAACACCGGTTGGAGAGCCGAAAATGAACAGGACCAGAAGCGTTAGCGTTGTTGCGATAGCGGGCCTCATGGCGTCGCTCGCGGCCCCCGCCATGGCGGGCGACACCATCACAGTCGCCTCATGGGGCGGCACCTACCAGGAGGCGCAGACCAAGGCGTTCTTCAAGCCGACCGCCGACGCGCTCGGCATCACCATCAAGGAAGACACCACCAACGGCCTCGACGACGTGCGGCTACAGGTGACCGGCAACGCGGTGAAATGGGACATCACCGAACTTGGCGCCGACGAATGCGCGCGTGGCTCGAAGGAAGGGCTGTTCGAGAAACTCGACTACAGCATCATCGACAAGAGCGGTATCAACCCGAAGCTTGTCCATGACGACTGGGTCGGTATTTCCTACACCTCGGTCGTGCTGATCTACCGGACCGATGTCTTCGGCGACAAAGGCCCGAAGACATGGGCCGATTTCTGGAACGTGGAAAAATTTCCGGGACGGCGCGCGCTGAGCGGCAGCCAGTCGACCGAAACGCTGAGCGTCGCGGCACTGGCCGAGGGCATTCCGATCGACAAGGTCTATCCGGTCGATGTCGACGGCGCCTTGAAATCCGTCGACAAGATCCGTAGCCATGTCGACGCCTGGTGGACCTCCGGCGCCCAGGCCATGCAGCTGGTGAAAGACGGCGAAGTCGATATGGCGAGCATCTGGAATGGCCGCGCCGGCACCTTGAAGAAAGAAGGCGCGCCGGTCAGCTTCTCCTTCGACCAGGGCGTGCTGACCGCCGACTGCATGGTCATCCCGAAGGGCGCCAAGAACAAGGAAGCGGCGATGAAGGCGCTGGCGATGTTCGTCAGCCCGCAACTGCAGGCCAATCTGCCGCTCTATGTCGATAATGGCCCGGTCAACGAGAAGGCTTTCGAGACAGGCAAGATCCCACAGGACAGGATCAAGGACATCAATTCGGCACCCGAAAACGTCAAGAAGCAGGTGCTGCAGGATGCCGAGTTCTGGCGCGACAATCTGGTCGAGGCGACGGAAAAGTTCAACAATCTGATCCAGCAATAGGCTGCGGCCGGAAGCTCACGGCGAGGCGGCGCTAGCAGCGTCTGCCTCGTCAGTTCTTGCTTGCCGCCCAAGGAGAGAAAAATCTTGTCCATTGCGCCATCCGCGCTGCCGATCAGCATGCGCGGGATCGAGAAACGATTTGGCAGCGTAGCGGTGCTGCGCGACCTCAACCTCGATGTCGAGGCCGGTGAGTTCCTGACGCTGCTCGGGCCTTCCGGGTCCGGAAAGACGACGCTGCTGATGATCCTTGCCGGCTTTGTGCGGGCCAATGCCGGCAGCATCAAGGTTGGCAATGACGAGATCATCACCACGCCGCCGCACAAGCGCAACATCGGCATGGTGTTCCAGAACTACGCGCTGTTTCCGCATATGAACGTCTTCCACAACATCGCTTTTCCGCTGAAGCAGCGCGGCGTCGCAGCCACCGAAACGGCCGAGCGTGTCGAGAAGGCGCTCGATCTGGTGAAATTGCAGGGACTGGGCGAGCGCCGGGTCGACCAGCTCTCTGGCGGCCAGCGCCAGCGCGTGGCGCTGGCGCGCGCCATCGTCTTCGAGCCGCGTATCGTGCTGATGGACGAACCGCTGTCGGCGCTGGACAAGGGCCTACGCGAGCACATGCAGATCGAGCTGCGCAGCCTGCACCGGCGGCTTGGCATGACCACGGTCTATGTCACGCATGACCAGCGCGAAGCCATCACCATGTCGGACCGCATTGCAGTCATGAACGGCGGACGCATCGAACAGCTCGATAAGCCTGAAACCCTCTACGCCACGCCGCAAACGCGATTTGTAGCCGGCTTCATCGGCGAATCGAATTTCATCCCGGTCGAGTGCCGCAACGGCTCCGTCTGGTACGAGGACCGCAGAATCCACGCGGCAGCACCAGTGCCGGCGGCTGGCCAGCACCTGATGGTGGTGCGGCCGGAAAAGCTGCGGCTCTTGGCAAATGCCGAACCGGCAAGCGGCGTCAACGTGCTCAACGCGACGCTCAGTGACATCATCTACCAGGGCGACAGCTTCGTCTGCTACGCGGTGCTGCGCGATGGCCGTCAGCTGACGCTGCGCGATTATTGCCGCAGCGATGTGCTGGCGAAAATGCCGGCTTCCGGCCAGCCGGTCAGCCTCGGCCTCGACGCGCAGGACACGATCCTGGTGGCGGCAGACTGATGAGCGCGCCCGCCCTCATGCAAGAGACTGCCGGCGCGGGCCAGGACCTGAACGCGCAGGCGCTGCGCACTGACGCGCGGCGCGAGTCGTTGCGGCTGCTGGCGCTGCTGTCGCCGAGCCTGTTCCTGGTCTTCGCCATCATCATCGTGCCGATCGGCTGGCTGTTCTGGCTGTCGCTGTTCGACGAGGCCGGCGCCTTCAGCGCCGCCAACTATGCGCGCTTCTTCGAGCAGGCCTCCTACATCAAGACCTTCACAACCACCTTCAAGGTCGCCTTCATCGTCACCGGCGCCTGCGTCCTGCTCGGCTATCCCTTAGCCTACATGCTGTCGCAGCTGCCGCGCCGGGCGGCGTCGATCTGCCTGATTTTTGTCATCCTGCCCTTCTGGACGTCGGTTCTGGTGCGCACCTATGCCTGGCTGGTGATCCTGCAGCGCAAGGGCCTGATCAACAGCTGGCTGATCGACCTCGGCGTCATCAACCAGCCGCTGTCGCTCGCCAACAATCTGTCGGGCGTCGTCATCGGCATGACGCATATCCTGCTGCCGTTCCTGGTGCTGCCGCTCTACGCTTCGATGAAGACGATCGACACCGACTGCCTGCGCGCCGGCATGAACCTCGGCGCCGGCCCGGTCGCCACCTTCCGGCAGATCTTCTTTCCGCTGTCGCTGCCCGGCCTCGCCTCGGGCGTGGTCATCGTCTTCGTGCTCTGCCTGGGCTTCTTCGTCACGCCGGCGCTGATGGGCGGCGGCAAGGTGATCATGTGGGCGATGCGCATGGAGCAGACCACCAGCCTCTATTCAAACTGGGGTGCGGGTGCGGCACTTGGCGTGGTGCTGCTGGTGGTCACGCTGGCGCTTCTCGGCCTGTTCCAGTGGCTGCTCGGCGCGCGCGCCACCGGTGTGTGGAGTTCGCGATGAGCGAGGATATCGGCCTGCCGATCTCGCACCGGCAACGTCTGTGGCTCTACGGCCTCGGCGGCCTCGTGCTGCTGTTCCTGATCGCGCCGTCGATCATCATCGTCATCATGTCGTTTTCGGACTCGACGCTGCTGCAATTCCCGCCACAGCAATGGTCGCTGCGCTGGTACCAGGCCTATTTCGGGTCACTGGAGTGGCGCGACGCCACGATCGTCTCGGTCAAGGTGGCTGTTACGACGGTGCTGGTGGCGACGCCGCTCGGCACTGCCGCAGCCTATGCCATCAACCGGGGCACGCTGCGCTTCAACGGCACCATCAACGCGCTGCTGACGGCGTCGCTGATCGTCCCGGTGATCCTGATCGGCATCGGCACCTTCTTCCTCTATGCGCGCATCGGGCTCAACAACACGCTGACCGGCCTGGTCATCGCGCACACGGTGCAGGCGCTGCCGCTGGTGGTGCTGACCGTGCTGTCGGGACTGCGCTCCTACGACATGAACCAGGAGCGCGTGGCGCGCAGCCTCGGCGCCGGACGCGTCGCCGCCTTCTGGCAGGTGACCATGCCGCAGATCCGCTTCTCGATCGTCTCGGGCGCGCTGTTCGCCTTCATCACCTCCTTCGACGAAGTGGTGGTTTCGCTGTTCATCTCGGGCGGCGAGACCACGACATTGACGCGCCGCATGTTCAATGCGCTGCGCGACCAGATCGACCCGACGATCGCCGCCATCTCCACCTGCCTGATCGTGCTGTCGGTCGTGCTGTTGTCGGTTGCGCAGATCTTCGGGCGGCGGCATTGATTTCACCAGACCAATTCGCAGACGTGACCATGGGATATCCAGACAGAATGCGTGATTTCCAGTTTCCCGGCCGCTCGCCGGTTCGTGCCACCGAGGCGGTTGCCGCGACCTCGCATCCGCTCGCAACCCTTGCCGCAATCGAGATGCTGCGCTCCGGCGGCAACGCCATGGATGCCGCGGTCTGTGCCGCCGCCGTGCAGGGCGTGGTCGAGCCGCAGTCGACCGGCATCGGCGGCGACTGCTTCGTGCTCTATAGCCCGGCAGGACAAGGCAATGTGCTGGCCTTCAACGGCTCGGGGCGGGCGCCTGCCAAGGCGACGGTCGACTGGTATCTCGAAAAAGGCTTCGACCGCATCCCGCTGCAGGGACCGCACGCGGTCACCGTGCCGGGCGCCGTCGATGCCTGGAGCCGCCTGCTCGAGGACCATGGCCGCAAGGGCCTTGCCGAGGCGCTGGCGCCGGCCATCCATTATGCCGAAAACGGCTATGTCGTGCATGACCGCGTCGCCTTCGACTGGGCCGAACCGGAGACCGATCTGTCAGCCGACGAACATGCCGCGCGCATCTTCCTGCCTGGCGGCAAGGCGCCGAAGGCCGGCGATGTCCACCGGCAGCCGGAACTGGCGGCCACCTTGCGCATCATCGCCAAGCACGGTCGCGCCGGATTCTACGAAGGCACTGTCACCGACGATATCGTGCGCCGGCTCAATGAATTGGGCGGGCTTCATTCGGCCGAGGATTTTGCCGCGACCAGAGGCGACTATGTGGCGCCGGTCAGCACCTCTTATGGCGGCCACGACATCCACCAGATGCCGCCGAACAATCAGGGCCTGACGGCGCTCTTGATGCTCAACGTGCTGTCGGGCTTCAAGCTTGGCGGGCTCGACCCCAACGGCGCCGAGCGCCTGCATCTGGAGATCGAGGCCGGGCGGCTGGCCTATCGCGACCGCGACCGCTATGTCGGCGACCAGGACCGTGTTCCGGTGCCGGTCAAGCAACTCCTGTCCGGCGCCTATGCCGACCGGCTGCGCGCCGAGATCGACCGCGACCGCGCCATGACGCATCTGCCGCGCGTGGATCTGCCCGGCAGCGACACGGTCTACATCTCCATCGTCGACCGCGACCGCAACGCGGTCTCCTTCATCAACTCGACCTATTATTCGTTCGGCAGCGGCGTCGTCGGCCCGAAGACCGGAATCGTGCTGCAGAACCGCGGTTCGAGCTTCCGCCTCGACCCGGCACATCCGAACGCGATCGCGCCCGGCAAGCGGCCGATGCACACGATCATGCCCGGCATGGCGACGAAGAACGGTCGCGTGGTGATGCCGTTCGGCGTCATGGGCGGCGGCTACCAGCCGTTCGGGCATGTCCACCTGCTCACCAACATGATCGACTTCGGCATGGATCCGCAGCAGGCGCTGGATGCGCCCAGGGTGTTCTACAATGACGACACTGTTGAGGCCGAGCGCAACGTTCCTGCCGAGGCGATCGAGGGCCTGCGCCGACGTGGCCATTGCACAGCCGAGCCGCATCATCCGCTGGGCGGCGGGCAAGTGGTGCTGATCGACTGGGAGAAGGGCACGCTGACCGGCGCTTCCGATCCGCGCAAGGATGGCTTGGCGCTTGGATATTGATATAGACCCAGTCTGCGGTGGCATCACATATGCGTGTCGCGGCTGGATTTTGACGGGTTGGAAAGATAGTCGGTGATCATGGCCAGTATCGCAAATTCTCCTGGGCTTTCCCGCCGCCTCGCCGCCGGCGCCGATGATGCGCCCGCCATCCTGGCACCCGACAGGGCGACGCTCACCCATGGCGGATTGCGCGGCCTGATCACCGACACGGCAAAACAGCTGCATGCGCTCGGCATCGGCCGAGGCGACAGGGTGGCGATCGTGCTGCCGAACGGACCCGAGATGGCCACCGCCTTCGTCGCCGTGGCAGCCGCCGCCTCGACGGCACCGCTCAATCCCGCCTACCGGGCCGACGAGCTCGATTTCTACCTGACCGACATCGGCGCCAAGGCGATCCTTGTCGCGGAAGGCGAGACCGGACCGGCGGTGACGGTGGCCGAGCGACTCGGCATCGGCGTGCTGCGGCTTGTCGTGCAGCCGGACACACCAGCCGGCAGCTTCACGATCGAGGGCGCGGCGATCGGACCGCAAGCGGCGCCCGACATGGCGCGTGATGATGACATCGCGCTTTTGCTGCACACTTCGGGCACGACATCGCGGCCAAAGCTGGTGCCGCTCAGCCATGCCAACATCGCGGCCTCATCAGCCCATATCGGCGCGACACTCGGCCTGACGGCCGATGACCGCTGCCTCAACATCATGCCGCTGTTCCACATTCACGGCCTGATCGCGGCCGTGCTGTCGTCGCTGGCCGCTGGCGGCAGCATCTACTGCACGCCGGGCTTCAACGCGCTGCGCTTCTTCCAGTGGCTGAGCGAGGCGCAACCTAGCTGGTACACGGCGGTGCCGACCATGCATCAGGCGATCCTGCCCAGGGCGGCGCGCAACACCGAGGTGCTGGCGGCAGCGCGCCTGCGCTTCATCCGCTCGTCCTCGGCCTCGCTGCCGGCGCAGGTGATGGCCGAACTGGAGGCGACTTTCGGCTGCCCGGTGATCGAATCCTACGGGATGACCGAGGCGGCGCACCAGATGGCGTCGAACCGGCTGCCGCCGGGCCAACGCAAGCCGGGCAGCGTCGGGGCCTCCGCCGGTCCGGACGTGGCTGTGATGGCGCCCGACGGGCGGCTGCTCCAAGCCGGCGAGACCGGCGAGATCGTCATCCGCGGACCCAACGTCACGGTGGGCTACGAAAAGAACCCGGATGCCAACGCCACGGCTTTCGCGCATGGCTGGTTCCACACCGGCGACCAGGGCGTGCTGGACGAGGACGGCTATCTCAGGGTCACCGGTCGGCTAAAGGAGATCATCAACCGCGGTGGCGAAAAGATCTCGCCGCTCGAGGTCGACGATGTGCTGATGGATCATCCGGCGGTGGCGCAGGTCGTCACCTTTGCCATGCCGCATGACAAGCTCGGCGAGGAGGTGGCGGCGGCGGTTGTGCTGCGCGAAGGCATCAGTGCCACCGAGGGCGACATTCGCACCTATGCCGCGACGCGACTTGCCGACTTCAAGGTGCCGCGCAAGATCCTGATCCTGGACGAGATCCCCAAGGGCGCGACCGGCAAGCTGCAGCGCATCGGCCTTGCCGCCAAGCTCGGACTTTGACGATGAAGGTCACCATCTTCGGCGCCGGCGCGATCGGCGGCTATCTCTCGGCCAAGCTGGCAATCACTGGGCGGACCGATCTTTCGATCGTCGCGCGCGGCGCGCATCTGGAAGCGATCAAGGCAAATGGCCTGCGCCTGATCGAGGATGGCAAGGAAATGTCGGTCCCCGTCCGGGCCGTGGCGAAAGCCGAGGAGCTTGGCGCCCAGGATTATGTGGTGCTGGCGCTGAAGGCCCATTCCCTCACCCCGGCTCTTGACCAGATCGCGCCGCTGCTCGGGCAGCACACCGCCGTCGTCACCATGCAGAACGGCGTGCCGTGGTGGTATTTCCATGGCGTCGGCGGGCCGCTCGAAGGCACCAGGCTGAGCGCGGTCGATCCGGGCGGCGCGATCTGGCAGCGGATCGGGCCGCAGCGCGTCATCGGCTCGGTCGTCTATCCCGCCGTCGAAGTCGATGCCCCCGGCCTCATCCGCCACGTCGAAGGCAAGCGCTTCTCGCTCGGCGAACCCTCCGGCGAGCGCAGCGAGCGGGTCACGCTTCTGGCCGACGAGATGGTCAAGGCCGGCTTGCAGGTGCCGGTACGCGACGACATCCGCAGCGAAATCTGGGTGAAGCTGTGGGGCAATCTCTCCTTCAACCCGATCTCCGCGCTGACCGGCAGCACGCTTGCCGCGATCGTTGCCGACGAAGGCACCCGTACGCTCGCCCGCACCATGATGCTGGAAGCGCAGGCGATCGGCGAAAGCCTCGGCGTGCGTTTTCCGATTGGGGTCGACCGGCGCATCAAGGGCGCCGGCGATGTCGGCGAACACAAGACCTCGATGCTGCAGGATCTCGAGCGCGGCCGGCCGATGGAGATCGACGCGTTGGTGAGCGCGGTGCGGGAACTTGGCCGGCTAACGGACAAGCCGACCCCGACCATCGATGCCGTGCTGGCGCTGGTGCGCCGGCTGGCGGTGGAGCGCGGGTGTTATGGGTGAGGGGCTTAGGAGTAAATCAGAGCGGTGGCATGAGCGCGACGATCTAGGCCTTGAAGCGCCGGCTCTGCCTTGGCCTCAAAACCCAGCTTGACCAGAGTAAGTAGCATGCTGAACGCCATTCACCACGTCGCGCTGATCTGCACCGACTACGACCGGTCGCGACGGTTCTACGTCGAACTTCTCGGCCTCGATCTGATCCGGGAGGTCTATCGGGAGGAGCGGCAGTCATGGAAAGCGGATCTACGGATCGGGTCGGTGCAACTGGAATTGTTCTCCTTCCCTGCACCAGCGATGCGGCCGTCCCATCCAGAGGCGACAGGCCTGAGACATCTGGCATTTGCCGTGGCGAATCTTGATCCCGTAATTATGCGCCTGGAAGCCGCAGGCGTTGCCGTTGAGCCAATCCGGATCGACCCATATACAGACCAACGGTTTACCTTTTTCAGGGACCCAGATGGATTGCCGCTGGAACTCTACGAAGCCCCATAAGGAACGGTTCGCTTTCGCGGCGGGCGCTGTGTACTGACGGTCTCATCGGTATCGGCGGAACCGCGAATCTGTGCTAAGCGCCGCCAAACCAACCAAAGGACGACACCAATGAGCGAACTGACCGTGGCCGAGGCGACCGAGAGCATCTATGCCTCGCTCCGGGCGGACAATGCCGACATCGACGCACATATCGCGACGCTCAAGGCGGCGCTGACACGAGAGGGGATAAAACAGGCGGTGTTCGATCCAACCAAGTTGGCGCAGAACAACCGCTCGGGCCGCAAGTTGATGCAGGCTTATTTTCGGCAGCGCGGCGTGAGCGTGAGGTTTTCGGACCAGTAGAACCGCGCGCGGGCGATCTCAACCGCGCTGTCAGACGCCGACGATCGACGCCGTGCTGGTGCGGCGGCTGACAGTGGATCGCGGGCGCTGGTTGGACGGGGTGCGCCAAAGCCTTAGCGACAGCCTGTCGGACAAAGCGCATCACGCTCAAGCACGAAGCCGACCTTGGTTTTGGGCGGCGACGGCAGCCATGCGCCGTCACTCGGCCATCTCATACAGCGACGACCCTCCCAGAACGCTGACATCGAACGCCAGTCCGCTTTCGGCCAAACGCAGAGTGCTCTATTTCCCGCAGGGCGCATCAGGCTTGCGAATTTCCCCTAGGTATTGATAACAGAGGGGACTAGCATAGCCTCACTGGGGGTGTGCGATGGCAGACGTCTCGATACGCCGGGCGGACTTCATGATGGTCTTGGCCTATGCTTCGGACCTCGCCACTGGTCATTCTCGCGACTTCGCGCTGAAATCGTGCGTGCTTGCAATGCGCATCGCCGAGCTTGCGGGTGTTTCCGATGAGGTTCGGCGCAATGCCTACCACCAGTCGATGCTGCGCTATGTCGGCTGCAATGCCGATACGGACCTTCTGTCGGCCACCTTTGGGGACGAAATAGCGCTTCGCCAGGATCTCGTCGGTCTCGACATGGGCAATCGTGCGGAACTGGGGAGGGTCTTCGTGCAGGCCTTCAAGCGGTTCTACTACGATCTCGAACCCGACGCGCAAGCCAGGGCGATCGAGGCCGCGATGTCGCAGGCGCTCGCTGTGGCTCGCCCGGTGCTCACCGCGCATTGCGAGGTCGCGCAGCGGATCGGCCAACGGCTTGGCCTTTCCGAGGAGATCCGGCGCAATCTCGGGCAGATTTATGAGCGCTGGGACGGCAAAGGTCTGCCGCGAGGGCTGAGCGGCGAGGATGTGCTGCCGGCCGTGCGCCTGATCACTCTGGCGCAGGATGTGATTGCGCTCTGCGATGCCGTCGGCATCGACGGGATGGCTGAGACCGTAGCCCGCCGAGGCGATGGCCCATACGAAGCGGAACTGGCCCGGCTCGTCTCGGCTAACGCGGGGGCCTTGATGGACGGCATCGGCGCGACGGTCGACCGTGAGACGATCCTGGCGCTCGAACCCGATCCGCCGGTGACGCTGGACGAAGCAGCCTGCGACGAGGCGTTCCTCGCCATCGCCGACATGATCGACATGCGCATGCCGCTTACCTATGGCCATTCGCGGATGGTGGCGCAGCTGGCCGAGGGAGCCGGGGGACAAATGAAGCTGCCCGCCGCCGACTTGCGCGCGTTGCGCTGGTCAGGCTGTATCCACGATATTGGCGAACTCGTGGTGCCGGTGGCGACTTGGATGCGAAACGGACCGCTGTCGGTGCGCGAGCGTGACGCGGCGCAACTGCATGCCTATTACGGCGAACGCGCGCTGGCATCGTTCGGCCGCGAGGGCGATGCGATGGCCGCGCTCGTGCTTCGTCATCACGAACGCCTGGATGGCTCGGGCTATCACCGCAAGGTCGGTGGCTCCGACCTGTCGCCTTCAGCACGGATCCTGGCCGCTGCCGAAGCGTTCCAAACGTCGCGAGAGGAACGTCCCCACCGCAAGGCGCTGTCCAGCGAGGCGGCGGCCATACAGCTGCGCGCCGCAGTGCGTGACGGTTGTATGTGCGCCGACGCGGCAGAGGCCGTGTTGTCCTTCGCGGGGCAGCAGTCGCGCCGGGCCTTGCCGCGGGCGCTGGCCGGCATGACTTCGCGCGAAATCGAGGTGCTACGCCTTATCGCTGCCGGATTCACGGCGAAAGAGGCGGCACGCAAGCTCGATATATCGCCCAAGACCGCGGACCACCATATCCAGAACGTCTATTCCAAGATTGGTGTGACCACCCGCGCCGCAGCAGTGCTCTATGCCGTCGAGCACGGCCTTATCCGGCCGGGAGAAACGCAGGCATAGGGAATCCACCCCATGTGCGCCCGTTCGCGGGCGCGCATCGTGATCCTGTCGACGGACCAATGGTGGCCGCGACCGACAGGAGGAAATCAGATGCTTCTCGCAACGACCAAAGTGGCTGACGTCGACCACTTCATCCGTATCTTTTCAACCAAGGGCGCCGACAAGCGCCGGTTGCACGGCTCGAACGGTGCGACCGTCTTCCGCGACCCCAGCGAGCCCGACCGCGTCTGGGCGATCTTCGACTGGGACGCCGAGGGTTGGAAGAATTTCGTGTCGGATCCTGAGGTGCCCGCGATCCTGCAGGAAGCCGGCCATGTCGGCAAGCCGCAGGCGGCACTGCTGCTCGGCCACTACGAGGCCTGAGTTCCCCTCGCCATGCGCCGCCTGCCGCCCGGCGGCGGCGCGCCCGACGAACCCCCTGATTTGGAGAAATCAAATGGATCCGAAACCCATCAAGATCGGTCTTATCGCCGAACTCACCGGCCCGTTGTCTTTCATGGGCGTCGCAAATGCGAACCTCACCACCATGCTCGTCGACGATATCAACGCCAGGGGCGGCTTGCTCGGCCGACCGCTGGAGCTTGTCATCGAGGACGGCGAAACCATCGACAACGTCGCCAAGGCAAGGACCGGGAAACTGATCGACGTCGACATGGTGGATGTGGTCGTCGGCGGCATCTACAGCTCGACCCGCCAGGCCATCAAAAGCGAGGCGGTTACGCGGGGCAAGACTCTCTACATCTACACCGAGCAGTACGAGGGGCAGGAAAACCATCCCCTGATCTTCTGCACCGGACCCGTCCCCGCGCAGCAGGTCGAGCCATTGATACCATGGCTCATGAACAGCACCGGCGCGAAGAAGTTCTATCTGCCGTCGTCCGATTACATCTGGCCCCATGTGCTGAACAAGGCCGCGAGCCGGGTGGTGCGCGCCAATGGGGGCGAGATCGTTGGCGAGGAGTATCTTCCGCTGGACACCATCGATTTCAGGCGGACGGCACAGCAGATCATGGCGAGCGGCACCGATGTGGTTTTCAATACCATCGTGCCGCCGGGCCTGACACCGTTCTTCGAAGAACTGCACGAGGCCGGTTTCGGCAAGCGCGGCGGCAAGATCGTCTGCACCTACTTCGACGAGAACTTCTTCAACCTTGTGCCGTCCGAGCAGATCGAGGGTCTCTACAGCTGTCTCGACTACTACCAGGAACTCGACGACCCATTTGGGCGAGCTCTCCTGCGTCGCTACCAGGATCGATACCCCGGCAGTGCCATGTTGACCGCAGGCAGCGGCTGCACCGGTCACTACCGCGCGATCAGGATGTGGGAAGCGGCCGTGAAGGAGGCCGGCACGGTGGAGCGCGACGCAGTCATCCGGGCACTCGATCACGCCCGCATAAGCGAAGGCCCTGGCGGACCGGCTGAAATGGTACCCGGCCAGCACCATGTTTGCATGAACATGTATATCGCGCAGGCCCAAAGCGGTCGATTCCGGGTCGTAAAGAGCTTGGGTCCGATCGATCCCAACGAACGGTTGCTCGGCGACGAATTCCGGCTAAGCGACGCGGGGTGACTGGCGGCGTCTATCAGCAGCCTTCCAAAGGGAGCGGCAGATGGTGGACGCCTCAGCCCGCCTCTGGTCTCGTTTCAGGCCTTCACATTTGACCTGCTCAATAACAGCTATCTGCCGCCGCAAGTGCTTCGGCACGGTGAGCTTCGTCCAGCGCGCCAATCCGTCGGACCGATGCATAGAACCTGACATAGTCGCCCGAACACAAATCGAACAAGTGCAGAAACGCCGGAACCTGTTCACCATACACAGCAGTCGCGGCGAGCTTTGCGTTGTTGATCGGAGAAGCGAACCAGGCATCGTATCCCCGGTATCGGCCCCAGCGTCTGTCGCGCATCTGTCGGTAGCGCATCCGCAGCCGTTCAATCGCGGCCGTCTTTGCGGCCAGCTTTTGCTCCGAGTTACCGGAGTTGGAATAGACTTGCGCTAACTCGTCCCGGGTCTGGGAGACAAGCGCAAGAAATTCAGCTTTGCGCCTCCGGGCAGCTTCGTAGCGGCGCAATGCGGCGGTATCACCAGCCGCGCGCAGCCATCTTCTCACGCCGGTTGTTTCGACGGCGACAGCGAACGCCTCGTTGAATGCGGAATCGCCGTTCACGTAGACGCGCTGGTGGGCGAGTTCATGAAAAACCAGCCCTGCAAGATAGGTTTCATCCTCGCCGAACATCGTGCTTAGCAGCGGATCACTTGACCAGCCAAGCGTGGAATAAGCAGTGATGCCCGTCACATAGACGTCCATGCCCTGTCCTTGAAGTTCGACAGCGGTTTCAGTCGCGGACTTCCTGGAGAAATATCCTCGGTAGGGAACGCAGCCGAAAACAGGAAAACACCATGTTCGCGGCGTCAGCGAGAATTCCGGCGCGGCGAAGACGGCCCATGTCACCGAGTCCCGACCGATATCAACGTAGCTGCGGTAGCTATTGTTGTCGGGCAGCGCCAGTTCATCTGTTGCAAACTGTCGTATGGCGCTCGCCGATGCCATTCTGGCGCGCAATACCTTGGGCGTCGAAGGATCCTCGATCAGCTTTCCGACATCCTGGCGCGCCGTCATGATCTGCAGATGACCCTTCACGGATTGCGCATAGTAGGAAATGCTGGTGCAACCGGTCACGCCGGACACCACGATCACAACGGCAACCAATCGAAAGAATGCGCGCATCACGATTTGCCCACAGCACTGCTCACCCGTTCCGATAGGGCGATTGTCGCGATTGCCCCAGGTCTCTCAAGCAGTCGCATTGATTTGATCGAGGTCTATAGCTTTCTAAAGAAGCCGGACAGAATATTCGGACCCACTTCGCCGAGCTGCAGTCGGAACCAAGCGTCGCCGTCGGCGCCGAGTTCGCGCCAGCGGCAATAGGATCGGCAAGGCTTGCCTAATCGAAAGTACATCCGAGGCGCGTTTTTCTCGCGCCACAGTCGATGACGGGGCTGCGACGCCTACTCGTGGAGCACGGGCGGCACCTGGCGCGCCCCGGTCACTTCACGGAAAAGTCGACCGCTTCCTTCACCGTGCCGTCAACGGCGATCTGCACCTGATAGGTGCCGACCGGCCAGCCGGCATCCGGCTTGCTCACCGAGGAGTCGACATGGTTTTCGATCATGCCGATTTCGAAGCTGACCTCGTCGATTTTGTAGTTCGCTGGCGCGACACCGCCTGAATCCACCGAAATCCAACTCACGGTGAGCTTCGATCCCGAGGCCACCGCGTCGGTCAGATCGGCGGAGAGGAAGATGTTGGCCGTATCCGGCGCAAATGTCGCCTGAGTCTCTTTTGCGTCCTTGCTTGCGGACAGCACGATGTTTTCGAACCCTTCGGCTTGCGCGTGCGCAGCGAACGTCCCAACCGCCACCAGGGCGGCTGCCCCTATCATCATCGACCGAATGCTCATGCTCTTCCCTTTGGATTGAAACCGCCGCCCGCGTCCGACTCGTGTGGCGCGTGCCCACAGCCGCTCTGTAGAATACGAGGCCAGGGGTTGTCCATGGAGCCGCGGCGCCATGATGTGGCGAGTGCGGGCGGGTCCGCTCACCGCGTCCAATCGTTCCGGAGCTGATCAGTCCTTCGCCGCTCGCTTGAGAAGCCGCACATAAAATTCGCCGACAATGCCGCGCCGGAAGATCAGCACACACACCATGAAGATCAGCCCGGTGGCGATGGTCACGGGAAAGCCAGAGGTGGCAAGGGTGTTTTCCAGTCCGATGACCAGGCTGGCGCCGATGATCGGCCCGACCATTGTTCCGATGCCGCCGAGGAGCGTCATCAGGATCACCTCGCCCGACATCTGCCAGGTGACGTCGGTGAGCGTGGCGAACTGGAAAACGATGGCCTTGAGCGAGCCCGCCAGCCCGGCCAGTGCCGCCGACATGACGAAGGCGCCCAGCTTGTAGTTGGCGACGGAATAGCCCAGCGAAATCGCGCGGTTCTCGTTTTCCCGGATCGAGCGCAGGATCATGCCGAAGGGCGAATTGACGATGCGCCAGATGGCGAAGACACCGATCAGGAACACCGCCAGCACGAAATAGTACATGTTCAGCGACACGTTCAGGTCGAGCACGCCAAGCAGCATGCCGCGCGGCACGCCTTGAATGCCATCCTCGCCTTCGGTGAAGGGCGCCTGCACGCAGAAGAAGAAGAACATCTGCGACAGTGCCAGCGTGATCATGGCGAAATAGATGCCTTGCCGGCGAATGGCGAAAAAGCCCATGACAAGGCCGAGCAATGCCGCGCCCGCCATGCCGAGCAGGATACCCGCTTCCGGCGGCCAGCCCCAGACCTTGACGGCATGCGCGGTGAAATAGGCGGCGCCACCAAAGAAGGTGGCGTGGCCGAACGACAGGAGACCGGTATAGCCAAGCAGAAGATTGAACGCGCAGGCAAACAGCGCGAAACACAGCATCTTCATCAGGAAGATCGGGTAGACCAGGAAAGGCGCCACCAGCAGCGCCAGGATGCCGAGCCCGACCAGCGCCCATTCAAGCCGTGCCGAGGTCCTGGCTTGCGTCTCGCGCAGCGTCAGGTCGGTCATGTCAGATGTCCCTTCCGACATCTCAGATGTCCCTTCCGACATGTCAGGCGTCCCTCCCGAACAGGCCGGCCGGCCGGACCAAAAGCACGATGGCCATGATGACGAAGACCACGAGGTTGGAGGCCTCGGGGTAGAAGACCTTGGTCAGGCCTTCGGCAAGGCCAAGCATGTAGCCGGTGACGATCGCGCCAAGGATCGATCCCATGCCGCCGACCACGACGACCGCGAAGACGACGATGATGAGATCCGATCCCATCAGCGGGCTCACCTGATAGATTGGCGCGGCCAGAATTCCGGCAAGCCCGGCAAGAGCCGAGCCGAGGCCGTAGGTCAGGGTCAGCAGCAACGGCACGTTGACGCCGAAAGCCTGGACGAGACGGGGGTTCTCGGTTGCCGCGCGCAGGTAGGAACCCAGCCTGGTCTTCTCGATCAGCGCCCAGGTCCCGAAGCAGACGATCAGCGAGGCGACCACGACCCAGCCGCGATAGTTGGGCAGAAACATGAAGCCGAGATTGGTGCCTCCGGCAAGCAGCGGCGGCACGGCGTAGGGGTTTCCCGAGACGCCGTAATAATAGCGGAAGATGCCTTCGAGCACGAGCGCGAGACCAAAGGTGAAGAGCAGGCCGTAGAGCGGATCGAGATCGTACAGCCTCGACAGCGCCAGGCGCTCGACCACGATGCCGAAGACACCGACGATCAGCGGCGCAAGGATCAAGGCGGGCCAATAACCGATGCCGAGATAGGTGAGAAGCAGATAGCCGACGAAGGCGCCGAGCATATACTGGGCGCCATGGGCGAAATTGATGACGCGCAGCAGGCCGAATATGACAGCCAGGCCGAGGCTCAGCATGGCGTAGAACGAGCCGTTGATCAGGCCGACCAGCAACTGGCCGAGGAAAGCCTGAACGGGGATTCCGAAGATCATCGTCATGGCGCCATCATACACCCAGGACTTCGTGGAGCTGCGTCATGCGGTCCGGCAGGTCGCCGACCGGAAACCCTGCCACCACCTTGCCGTGCTCCATCAGATAGAAACGATCGGCGACACGGCTGGCGAAACGGAAGTTCTGCTCGACCAGCAGGATCGTCATGCCGCGCTTTTTCAACGTCGCCAGCAACTCGCCGATGCGCTGCACGATGACGGGAGCGAGACCCTCCGTCGGCTCGTCGAGAAGCAGCATTTTCACGCCGGTTCTCAAAATGCGTGCGATCGCCAGCATCTGCTGTTCGCCACCCGACAGCCTCGTGCCGGGACTGTTGCGCCGCTCCTTCAGATTGGGGAAGAGATCGAATATTTCCTCGACGCTCATGCCGCCCCCGGCGACGATCGGCGGTAGCACCAGATTCTCGTCGACGGTCAGCGTCGCGAAGATGCCGCGTTCCTCTGGCACGAAGCCGATGCCTTGATGCGCGGTCCGGTGCAGCGGCAGCCGCATCAGGTCCTTGCCGTCGAAAGCGATCCGGCCGGTTCGCTTGCGGATCAGTCCCATGATGGCGCGCAGCGTCGTCGTCTTGCCGACGCCGTTGCGGCCGAGCAGCGTGACCGTCTCGCCGGCAAACACCTCCAGATCGACGCCGTGCAGCGCATGGCTTTCGCCATACCAGGCGTTGAGACCGCCGACCGCAAGGAGAGGTGCGGCACTAGTCATCGGCGGTGCCCATATAGGCAACCTTCACGCGGTCGTCGCGGCTGACGGTGGCGTAGTCGCCGGCGGCAAGGACCTCGCCGCGCTGCATGACCGTTATCCAGTCGCAAAGGTCGGCCACGACGGTCAGATTGTGCTCGACCATCAGCACGGCGCGATCCTTGGCCACCGAACGGATGAGGTCGGAAACCGTGGCCACGTCCTCGTGCCCCATGCCGGCCATCGGCTCGTCCAGCAGCAGCACTTTCGGTTCGAGTGCCAGTGTCGTGGCGATCTCAAGCACGCGTTTCCTGCCATAGGAAAGATCGCCGGCGAGCCTGTTCCTGGCGTCGTCGAGACCGACCGAGCGCAGCAGTTCCTCGGCGCGCGGCGTCAGCCGATCGAGCGCCGCGAGCGAGCGCCAGAACTGGACGGCAAGACCACCCGGCCGCTGCAGCGCGACGCGCACATTGTCGAGCACGCTGAGGTGCGGAAAAATCGCCGATATCTGGAACGAGCGCACCAGACCCATGCGCGCGACCCTGGCCGGCGACGTTCGGGTGATGTCGTGGCCAAGCAGCTCGATCCTGCCGCTGGTCGGCGCCAGGAACTTGGTGAGCAGGTTGAAGACGGTCGTCTTGCCGGCGCCATTGGGTCCGATCAGGGCGTGAATGTTGCCATGGCGGACATCGAGATCGACACTTTTGACGGCGACGAAGCCGGCAAAGTCACGCCGCAACCCGCGGGCGGAAAGCACCACCCGCGGCTCATTCCCTTTCAGGTCAGGCGGCACCATGGCCGCGCCGATCACTGGCCGGCCGTCGGACAGCCGCTTTCCTTCTCGCTCAGGAATGCCTCGTTGCCGGGGATGGTGGCGAGGTATTTGTAGTAGTCCCAATCCTTGGTGCTCTCGGCTGGCGACTTGACCTGATAGAGATACATGTCGTGGACCATGTTGCCGTCCGCCTGCACCTTGCCGTTGGCCGTAAAAACGTCGTTCACCGGCATCGAATGCAATTGCTTGGCGACGGCTTCGGTCTCGTCGGTGCCAGCCTTGTCGATCGCCTTCAGGTATTGTGTCACCGCCGAGTAGGTGGCGACCTGGATCATGTTCGGCATGCGGTTGGTGCGCTTGAAAAAGCGCTGCCCGAATTCGCGGCTCTTGTCGTCGCGATCCCAGTAGAAACCCTCGGTCAGCACGACGCCCTGCGCCGCCTGAAGACCCAGCCCATGCACCTCGGCCAGCGTGAAGAGAAGCGCTGCAAGACGCTGGCCGCCCTGGACGATGCCGAATTCAGCCGCCTGCTTGATGGAGTTGGAGGTATCGAGGCCGGCATTCGCCAAACCGATAACCTTGGCGCCCGACGATTGCGCCTGCAGCAGGAAAGACGAATAATCGGTCGCCCCCAGGGGATAACGCACTTCGCCCAACACCTTGCCGCCGTGACCCTCGACGAACTTCGTTGTCTGGTCCTTGAGCGAATAGCCGAATGCATAATCTACGGTGACGAAGAACCAGCTGTCGCCGCCCTGCTGCACCAGAGAGCCGCCGGTTCCCACTGCCTGCGAATGGGTGTCATAGGCCCAGTGGAAGCCATAGGGTGAGCACTGTTTGCCGGTCAACTCCGTGGTCGCCGCACCGGTAACGATATCGATCTTCTTCTTTTCCTTGGAAATTCCCTGGACGGCGAGCGCCACCGAAGAGGTGGTCAGTTCCATGATGGCATCGACCTGTTCGGTGTCGTACCACTGCCGCGCAATGTTGGAGGCGATATCCGGCTTGTTCTGGTGGTCGGCGCTGATGACCTCTATTGGCGCTTCCTGCACCTTGCCGCCGAAATCCTCGACCGCCATCTTGGCCGCCTCGACCGACCACTTGCCGCCGAAATCGGCATAGACGCCCGATTGGTCATTGAGGATGCCGATCTTGACCTTGCCATCGGAAATTTCGGCGGCTGAGGCGGGGATTGCGGATGCGGCGAGAAGCGCTGCCGAAACGAAATGGGATAGTTTCATTGTCTAAACTTCCTCCCTTGTGGTGTGTCACCTGGCGAAATGTCGACGGATGCGATCGTCAGAGATAAGCACATCCGTGGATGGTAACCATCGCCCGGCACCGCGATAACCGTTACTTTAGTAGAAAGTTGCACCCGGTCCCGGGAAAGCCTGACGCGATCTAAAGCGCGTCGGGGCACCGCCGCAAAATTTTCGCGCCAAGTTGGTTGGCGTGCCCGATTGCTGCGGTGGATGGGTCTGCTGGGTCGAACAGATCGTCCTTCACCGGGTCAGCATATCGGGCCGGAATCGAATTCGCCCAGTCGTGTGCTTTGTTTCACATACGTCTGCCTCGAATCCAAGTTTAGTAAGGAGGAGCTAAAACAGTGGAGTAGAGGCCAAGCCCCGCGGGGGCGAGATCCGACAAAGGGGTGGAGTCATGCTAACAATTCAACCATATGAGACGGCTCAACAAAGCCTGTGCGCTTTTGATATCGATCCTGATAGCCCACCGCCATCCATAGCGGCGGATATCGAGATCGCGATTGTCGATGATCGACCGCTGATGTGCGACTGCCTGGCAAGGGGCCTGACGGTTTTCGAACCAGCGTTTCGTTTCCAGCATTTCTCGAGCATCGAAGCCTTCGATGCGGCAAGCCTGGATGAGACCCAAAGGATCTCGACGGTGTTGATGTGCGTTATGTGGTCAAATTCCGAAGCGGACCACCATCTTGCCCGGATCGCCCATCTCAAGGCCACCAGACCTTCGGTGAATGCCATCATCCTGGCCGATATCGAAAATCTTGACGATATTCTCAAGGCGATCGAAAAAGGCGCGCGAGGCTATGTTCCGACGAGCGTCAGCTTGCAGGTCGCGGCCAAGGCCATTCATCTTGTGGCGGCAGGGGGATTTTCATCCCACCGAGTGTCCTTTACCAATCGGCGCAAAACGCCAAGGACGGCCAGCAAACGGGCAAACAGCAGTCGCAAGACGACAACGTTTTCACGTCACGCCAGATCTCGGTCATCGAAGCCCTGCGTCGAGGGAAAGCGAACAAGATCATCGCCTATGAACTCAACATGTGCGAGAGCACGGTCAAGGTGCATGTCCGCAATATCATGAAGAAACTTCGCGCCCGGAACCGGACCGAGGTGGCCTACATCCTGAATACGACGCCGTATCAGGGGCTCACCAGGAATTGATCGACGGCAGCCGCTTGGCGAATGCCGTGGTGCGTGAACCGGTCAAGATCGCAATCGCGTGATTGCAGCTGTGTCCTCCGAAGGCGGATGCAGCCCCACGGTCTGGGGTGGCGACCTCAGCTTCCAGCAGCAACAAGATGTCCGCCACCGACGTCGCTCAGCACCAGTCTCGCAGGCGTCTCGCCGATCTTTCGCGTCGAACTCGGGATTTCCTGGTCGAGGCGGGCGAAGCGGCTTCTTCGCTTGCCCGGATCGGCCACCGGCACGGCTTCGATCAGCCGTCTGGTGTAGGGGTGACGCGGGTTGGAAAAGAGCTGGTCGCGCGTGCCCATCTCGACGATCTGGCCGAGATACATGACGGCGACGCGGTCGGAGATGTTCTCGACCACCGCCATGTCGTGCGAGATGAAGAGGTAGGCGACGCCGAATTCGCGCTGCAATTCCTTCAACAAATCGAGCACGCGCGCCTGCACCGAGACGTCGAGCGCCGAGACGCTTTCGTCGGCGATGATCAGCTTCGGCCGCAGCGCCAGCGCCCGCGCGATGCAGACACGCTGGCGCTGGCCGCCTGAGAATTCATGCGGATAGAGTTCCATCTGGTCGGCTGACAGGCCGACGCGCTCGAACAGCGCGGCCACACGCTCGCTGCGCTCTTGCTTCGAGGCGATGCCGTGGATGACCAACGGCTCGGCAACGAGATCGCCGACGCGCATACGCGGGTCGAGCGAGGCGTAAGGGTCCTGGAATATCATCTGCACGTCGCGGCGCACCGCCTTGCGCTCGTCGCGGCCAAGGCCGGACAGGTTGCGCCCGCCAATGACGATGTCACCGCTGTAAGGCACCAGCCCGGCCAGCGCCTTGGCGGTGGTCGACTTGCCGCAACCGGATTCTCCGACCAGCGCCAGCGTCTCGTTGGGGGCGATCGAGAAGCTGACGCCCTCGACGGCGTGGACGCGGCGGTTGACCCTGCCGAAGAACCCGCCATGCAGGTCGAAGCGGACATGCAGGTCTCTGACCTCGGCGACATTGGCTGGCGTCGCCGCCTCGGCATCCCTGGATTTCTGCCGCCCCACGCCGCTGCCGATGCGCGGCACGGCGGCCAGCAGCTCGCGCGTGTAGTCGGCTTGCGGCCGGGCGAAGATGTCGGCAGTTTTCCCTTCCTCGACCATGCGGCCGTGCCGCATGATGATGACGCGGTCGGCCATCTCGGCGACGACGCCCATATCGTGGGTGATCAGGATGACGCTGGTGCCATGCTGGCGCTGCAGGTCACGCAGCAGCTCCAGCACCTCGCCTTGCACGGTGACGTCGAGCGCCGTCGTCGGCTCGTCGGCGATCAGCACGTCGGGCTCGAGCGCCAGCGCCATGGCGATCATCACCCGCTGGCGCATGCCGCCAGACAGTTCGTGCGGAAACTGCTTTAGCCGGCTTTCGGCTTCCGAAATGCGCACCGCCTTCAACGCTTCGATGGCGCGCTGTCGGGCCTCGCTTTGTGACAGGCTGGTATGCGCCTCGATGGATTCGGTCAGCTGCCGGCCGATCGACAGCACCGGGTTGAGCGAGGTCATCGGCTCCTGGAAGATCATGGCGATGCGGTCGCCGCGAATGCGGCGCATCTGGCGGTCGTCGAGATCAGCCAGATCGGTGTCGCCGAGACGGATTCTACCAGCGGAAATGCGCGCCGCCGGCTGTGGCAGCAATTGCATGATGGCCAGCGCGGTCATCGACTTGCCGGAACCGGACTCGCCGGCAATGCACAACGTCTCGCCGCGGGCCAGCGTCAGCGACAGGTCGGAGACGACCTCGCGCTCGCCGTCCTCGCCGCGCACGCTGACCGACAGGCCGGCGATGTCGAGCACCGGTCCCGCCGTCACCGGAGCAGCTGCCCCGGTCCGCTTTTTGCCCGCACCTGCGGTCATTCGAAGACGCAGCGCGGGAAGTAGAACGACACCACCCAGTTCGGCATGTCGACGATCTCGCTGATGCGGAGATCGCCGCACACCGAGGCCAGCATATAGGCCTCGACCGGATCGATCTTGTAACGGCCAGCGAGCAGGTCGACCATCTGGGCAACCGCCTCCCTGGCGCCGGCCATCAGGTCCGGTCCGATGCCGGTCGTCACCTCATAGCCCTTGGCGTCGAGATGGCGCGTTACCGGGCCCGACGTGGTGAAGCGCGGCGTCTTCAGCCTGGCGTCCTTGACCAGGTCGAGCTTGAGCACGACATCCATCGGGCTTTCGATCGCCGTGCCACAGACCTCGCCGTCACCTTGCGCGGCATGGGTGTCGCCGACCGAAAACAGCGCGCCGGCCACTTCCACCGGCAGATAGAGCGTAGTGCCGGCAGCGAGATCGCGGATGTCGAGGTTGCCGCCGACCCTCCTTGGCGGCACCACCGAGTGGTGGCCCTTTTCCGCCGGTGCGTTGCCGATGGTGCCGGCAAAGGGTTTCAGCGGCACACGCGCATTCTTGCCGAACAGTGCCGGCTCGAGCGAGGCGGCATCATACTTCCAGATGTTCAGCGCCGGCTGCTTGAAGTCGTCGGCGAGCAGGCCAAAACCCGGAATGTTCGCCGTCCAGCCGAAGCCGGACGGTTTGAACAGCTCGATCGTCACCTTCAGGGCGTCGCCCGGCTCCGCACCCTCGACGAAGATCGGCCCGGTGACCGGATTGATCTGGCCGAAGTCGAGCTTGGCGATGTCAGCGACCGTGCTGTCGGGCTTCAGCTGACCGCCGCCTGCATCGAGGCACTGGAACTCGATGGTCGAGCCGGGCGCCACCCGCTCGGCCGGGGCAAACGAATTGTCCCAGCCGAAATGATGATGGCGCCCGTGGATGGTGTAGTCGCAGTTATTGCACATCTTTTACGTACACATTGTCGTAGTTGATCGGGATATGGACCGGGTCGACATAGAGGTTGTCGGCGCCGCCCATGCGCGCCGATTTCATGGTGAAGCGCTGCTCGTTGAAGACCGGCGCCCACGGTGCGTCCTCCATCACCTTGTCGTAGATAGCGCTCCACATCTTGTCGCGCTCGCCGGCCTTGGCCGGATCGACCACCGAATCGGCCTCGGCCGCCTTGGCGTCGAGATCCTTGTTGCAGTACCACGACCAGTTCCAGCCGCCCGGCACCGCACCGGCGCAGCCGAGGATCGGGCCGTAGAAGTTCGACGGATCCGGGAAGTCGGCGATCCAGGCCATGCCGCCCGACCAGATCATCGGCGCACCGGCCTTGTCGCCGCCGGCGGCGATGACATTGGCCTGCGCCAGCGACTGAATGCTGGCCTTGATGCCGATCGCCGCCAGGTCCTGCTGGATCGCCTGGGCGATGCGCGGGTTGGGGTCGGTGTTCATGGCAAACAATTGCGTGTCGAAACCATCGGGATGGCCGGCCTCGGCGAGCAGCGCCTTGGCCTTGGCGACGTCATAGGGATAGCCCTTGTATTCCTTGTCGTAGCCCGGCATCGACGGTGGCAGCGGCTGGTTGGCCGGCACGGCGCGTCCGTTGATGATCTGGATGACACGCGCCTTGTTGATCGCCATGTTGACGGCCTGGCGCACCTTCACATTGTCGAACGGCGCCATGGTGGTGTTCATGGTGACGTAGCCGGTGTGCAGCTGGCCGCCCTCGACGACGCGCGCCTTCTGCTCGGGATCGGCCATCACTTCCTGGAACTTGGCCGGCGGAATGCCGTCGCCGGGCACGTCGATCTCGCCCTTCTGCAGGCGCAGCAGCGCCACGATCGGCTCCTGGCCGATCTCGAAGGTGATCTTGTCCAAATGCGGCAAGCCTTTGTGCCAGTAGTCCGGGTTGCGCTCGAAGACGATGCGCTGGCCGAGCGTCCACTCGGCAAGCTTGAAGGCGCCGGTGCCGACCGGATGCTTGCCGAAATCGGCGCCGTATTTCTCGACCTCTTCCTTTGGCACGACATGCGAGAAGTTGATGGCCATGACATGCAGGAAGGTGGCATCGGGGCGGGTCAGCTCGAACTTGACCGTGTAGGGATCGACGACGGTGACGCCGGAGAGGCTTTCCGCCTTGCCTGCAGCGACATCGTCATAGCCCTTGATCGAGCCGAAGAAGCCGGCGCCTGGGCTCTGGGTCTTCGGATTGGTGACGCGGTCGAGCGAATATTTCACGTCGTCGGCGGTCATTTCGCGGCCGTTGTGGAATTTCACGCTATGGCGCAGCTTGAAGGTGAAGGTCTTGCCGTCGGGCGAGATCTCATAGCTTTCGGCGAGGTCGGGCTTCAAATTGGTGGTGCCCGGCTCGTAGTCCATCAGCCCGTCGAACAGGCTCTTGATCATCGACCAGTTCTGCCAGTCATAGCCGATCGCCGGATCGAGCGTAGCAACGTCATCCTTGTAGGTGATGGTAATGGCGCCGCCTTGCTTGGCGTTCGGATCGATGGCGTCCTCGGCGCGAACACTTGTCATGCCAAGCATCAGCGCCAGCGCCGATGCCGCCACTGTGGATGCGAGAAACTTTTTCATTTTTATGTTCCCTTTCTCTGTTTGGTTTCAGTCATGTCCTGTTTTCATCTGAGCTTGATGCGGGGGTCGATAAAGGGCGCGATGATGTCGGCCAGCAGATTGCCCAGCACGATGGCGAAGGCCGACACCAGCGTTACGCCCATGATGATCGGGATGTCGACGCGCTGGATGGCTTGCCAGGCGAGCTGGCCGATGCCGGGCCAGCCGAACACGCTTTCGACGACGACGATGCCGCCCATGAAGATGCCGATATCGATGCCGATCATGGCGATGACCGGCAGGATGGCGTTGGGCAGCGCATGGCGGAACAGGATGGCGCGTCGCGCCAGACCCTTGGCACGGGCGGTGCGCACGTAATCCTGGCGCAGCACGTCGATCATCGACGAGCGCATCATGCGGGCGTACCAGCCGGCGCCGAGGATGCCCATGGTCAGCGACGGCAGCACGAGATGACGCCAGGTGCCGTAGCCGCCGATCGGAAACCAGCTGAGCCGTACGGCAAAGACGTAGAGCAGCAGCAGGCCGACGACGAATTGCGGCGCAGAGACGCCGACGAACGAGGCGACCATCAGCGTCTGGTCTGTAGCGGTGCCGCGCTTGACGGCGGCGATGAGACCCATGCTGAGGCCGAGCAGCAGCTCGCACAGGATGGCGCCGACCATCAGCAACAGGCTGGCCGGCAGCCGCGAGACGATCAGCTCGGTGACCTCGGAGCGCTGGATGTAAGAGCGGCCGAGATCGCCGCTGATGAGCTTCACCAGATAGCGCCAGTACTGGACGACGAAGGGCTGGTCGAGGCCCAGCTGCTGGCGGATGTTCTCGACCGTCTGCGGCGTGGCGCTGCGGCCGGCGATCTGGCGTACCGGATCGGCCGGCAAGAGATAGAGCAGCGCGAAAGTGATCAGCGAGACGCCGAGCAGGATCAGCAGCGACTGGATGAGACGGCGGCCGAGATAGGCGATCATGCCCGGCCCCTTTGCGTCGGATCGAGGATGTCGCGCAGCGCATCGCCGATCAGGTTGAAGGCCAGCGCCAGCGCCAGGATCGCCGCACCGGGGAAGAACACCAGCCAGGGTGCGGCCTGGAAGTAGGTCTGGTTCTCGAAGATGATGTTGCCCCAGGACGCCGTCGGCGGCTGCACGCCGATGCCGAGGAAGGACAGCGTCGCCTCGAGCAGCACCGTGGTGGAAATGCCGAGCGTGCCCCAGACGATGATGGTCGGCAGCAGATGCGGCAGGATGTGGCGAAACAGGATGCGCGGTGCGCTGGCGCCGATGGTGCGCTCGGCGTCGATGAACTCGCGTTCGGCCAGCGAGCTGGTCTCAGTGTAGATGACGCGTGCGGTCTGCACCCAGTTGACCAGCGCGATGACCATGGCGACGATCCACAGGCTGGGCTCGAACACCGCCGCCAGGCAAATGGCGAGCAAGAGCGCGGGAAACGCCATCATCAGGTCGGTGAAGCGCATCAGCGCGCTGCCGATCCAGCCGCGGAAATAGCCGGCGACAACGCCGACCAGCGTGCCGATCAGAAGCGCCACGCCATTGGCGACGATGCCGATGATCAGCGAGGTGCGGGCGCCGTAGAGGATGCGGGTCAGCAGGTCGCGGCCGAGCAGGTCGGTGCCCAGCCAGAATTTTGCATCCGGCGGCAAGGGCGAGCCCTCGATGGTCAGGCCGTCGAACATCTGCTCGTTGGGATCATAGCCGGTCAGCCATGGCGCCAGCACGGCACCGGCAACGACAATGGTGACGATCACCAGCCCGAGCAGCGCCAGACGGCGCCTGACCAGCCGGCGCCAGACGCCGGCGCGCGGCTTGACCGGCATGCGCCCTGGCGCGGTGAGATCAGGCGCGATGGGACTGGTCATCGCCGCCTTCCTCTTCCGTCATCGCTACGATCCGGCGCGCGGCATCCTCGATGCTGATCTGCCAGCTCATCGCCAGCGAGCGCAGTTGCGCATAGGCGCGGTCGTCATTGGTGCCTTTCGACAGTGCGGTCACCGCGCGCACGATGGTCTGGCGCTCGGCGACACGCTGGCGAAGCGAGGCAATCTCGCCGGCCAGATGTTTGCGCGCCTCGAAACTTTGGCGTGCGATCAGCAGCGCGCTGTAGACGCCGGCAGTGCCGACCGGCTTCAGCAGCTGGGCGTCGGCCTTGTGCGACAGTGCCCATTCGATGCGGCCGGGTACCTCGGAGCCGATCAGCGCCACCAGCGGCATCGGCGCCTCGCCCGGCTTCCACGGGAACTGCTCGTCGAAGCCGAGATCGGCGTCGAAGAAGACGAAATCGGCCGCCAGCGCCTCGGGCGGCAGTTCCGGCCAGCAATCCAACGTGATCAGGCCGATGGCCGACAATTGCCGGGTGATCGCCTGCACCGTCGGGTGCGGGCGATGCAGGATGAAGGCCCTGGCGCCACCGAGATTGGGAATGCGTGGCGCCCTGGTCACGACACCACCCTGAGGCGCGGACGGCCGAATGTTTTTGCAGGATCGTAGCGCGACAGATACGGGTCCGGCGCGACCTCGTCCTCGCGGCTGACAACCTCGAAGAAGCCGTCCGCAATTCGCCCAATGATCACCGGCAATGTCGCGTGCTGGGAGTGGGCGTCGATGGCGATCGGCCCGAGCCGAGTGGAGAAGCGCCGTTCGGCGAAGGCTTTGGAGAATTCCGCCGGACCGGCTTCGGCATCGCGGGAGAGCACGTCGGCCATCACTTGCACCGAGGCATAGGCGGAGGCCTCGAAGGACGAGGCGAAGGCGGCCGGGCGCGGCGCGAAATACGGCCCGACCGACAAATGCCCTTTCCCGGATTCGCCGATCGCCGGCAGCTCGCCCTCGGTGAGGTTGCAGGAGATGACGGGACAGGCTTCGGGGCGGAAGGCCGGATCCTCGTCGCCCAAGTCGCGATAGGCCGCCAAGAAGGCGTAGGACGAGGTGCCGATCAGATTGTTGAGGATGAAGTTCGGCCGCGTGGCCCGGATTTCAGCGATCAGGCGCGACACGTCGGTCTCGCCGATGCGCAGATAGCGCTCGCCCAGAACCTTGCCGCCGGCATCGGCGATCAGGTCGCGCGCCACGCGGTTCATCTCCCAGCCCCAGATATAGTTCGAGCCGAGCAGGAAACCGTTGGCGCCGAAGCGCGGCACGACATGGGCCATCAGCGGCACCAGATGCTGGTTGGGGCAAGCGTGCATGTAGACGACGTGCTCGTTGGCCTCGAAGCCCTCATAGGGGCAGGCGTACCAGAGCATGCCACCGGCTTTCTCCAGAACCGGGATCGTCTCCTTGCGGCTCCAGGAGGTCACACAGCCGACGACATGGCGGGCGCTGCTGGTCTTGAAGATGTCCTCGCAGAGCGTCGCGTAGCGATCCGCATTGCTTTGCGGATCGCGCTCGACCGGCACCAGCTCGATGCCATGCTGGCGGTCGGCATTGATGTCGGCGACCGCGCGCATGGCGCCCATACGGCACGCATCGGAGATGAGCTGGTAGCTCCCCGAGCGGGAATACAGGATGCCGATCTCGATGCGCCGTTTCAAACAGATCCCCAAAATGACAATGCCCCGCAGCCAGCGCCGGAGGGGCGAGGCATACGAGGCATTCTTGCCGCCCGGCGATCAGAGCCGGTATTTTTCCGATCACTAACCTATTCGGTACAGGCGGTCAGTCAAGCCCTATCCGCGTGCCACACTCACGGCCTGCCATCGCTGTTTCGTTGCCGCCAGCTATCTGGCCGCCGGCCTCTGACTGTGTTGGCGGGCATAGGCCACACAGGCGTCCACCGTGCTGACACAAAGCGCGTCGCGCCTGTTGGGCAAATTGTTGTCGCCGGCGTAGGCAACTTCGGCGACGCGGCCGTCGACCATGCGAATTTGCGTGTCGCAATATCCGCCGGGAGCGACATTGACGGAGCCGCCGACCGCCGGGATAGCGCCGACCGCTAGGGTTGGGACGACAATACTGAGATTGCCGCGCTGAACGATGCGCTTATAGGTCCAGATCTGGCCCGATCGGCCAGCGGCGGCGGTGGCAGTCGGAAACCCCGCGCACATTCGAACGTCGGCTTCACTAAGGCCGACCATCTCCTTGCGAGCCGCCGCCACCGTGGGGTCAACCTTGGCGATGCGCGACGTATCGTCGGGAATGACGCAGGAAGACTGGACGCCGACGAAGAGAACAGGAAGGGCAAGCTTTCGAATACAGGAAAATGTCATACCGATTGTAAGATTTGCCCGATTGCAGATTTGCGTGACGCCCGCCGCTCCTTTTACCTAGGCAAACAGGCGATCGGATCAACCCGTTCAGCTTCACGAAAAAGTGGCCATGGCTGCATCATGGCTGGCGGCCGGGAAGCCAACGCGCCATGGCGGAAATGGGCTCGCATCGGGGTTCAGCCGTACCGGATGCGGGCCGCAAGGGACCGGAGAACGGTCAGCTCTCGCCGTCGATCAAGCTCTCCAGGAGGTCGAGCAACTGCTCAAGCTTCTCGTGACCAAAACGCCGTTCGATGTCGTCATAGATGACGCGACGCTCGGGCGACAGGGCGTCGATCAAGGCGGAACCGGCAGGCGCAATGGTCAGCACGACGCGGCGGCCGTCGCCTTGCGCCTTGTTGCGGGTGATGAATTTGCGTCCCTCGAGCGCCTTGATGATGCGCGTCAGGCTGGGCGGCAGCACCGATGCGCGATCGGCAAGCTCTGTTGCCTCGACCGAGCCGGCTTCGCTCAACACACACAGCACACGCCATTGCTGCTCGGTGACGTCATGCGCCGCAAGCATCGGCCGAAACCGTGCCATCACTGCTTCGCGGGCATGAAGCAGCGCCAATGGCAGGGAACGACGGGTGTTTTCAGGCAGCAAGAAGAACGTCCTCAATAGTGCCGTCGTCAACGGGGTTCTTTCAGCACGGACCGTGAGCCGAAACCCGACCTTTCCATCCCGTATCGTTGCGCCCAGCCCGATGCAAGACTTGACTCAGCGTCGCCACTGGCCGTGCTGCGGTCACCGGCGAAGCGCTCGGCCTGCATATGGATGTCGACGCCTTCTCCAGAGACTACCGGAATCGCAGCGCAGCCGCCGCGGTCGATCCGATGGCGTCTTGTGCTCCCCTTCTCGAAATTTTTGTGAGAATATTCCCGGCTTTGACGAGAACGGCGAAACGCGTTCTTTGATATAATCGATAGAATTTCTGACGATGTGACCAAGGCTAGGCAATCCGCCTGGCTGCCATGACTTCACAACCGCAGAGATCAATCATGTCCGACTTCAAGAACACTTTGCCATCTTCCCTTTGGTCAACCGTCAACCGGCGCAGCGGCCTGGCTCTGCTGTTCGCATCGGCCGTCGCGATCGGCAGCCTGATGGCGCCCAGCGCGTCGCTCGCTGAGGACAAGAAGGCGATCAAGGTCGGTATCATCAGTGGCGAGGACGAGGATGTCTGGCGGGTCGTCGTCGCTCAGGCGGCCGAAAAGGGCCTCTCTATCGAGACCGTGGTGTTCAACGACTACACCCAGCCCAACGAGGCACTGGAGCGCGGCGAGATCGACGCCAACGCCTTCCAGCACCAGCCTTATCTCGACAACCAGATCAAGACTCAAGGGTACCACATCGTCCGCGTCGGCTATACCGGCGTCTGGCCGATCGGCCTCTACTCGAAGAAATACACCAAGGTCGCCGACCTGCCCGAGGGCGCGGTCATCGGCGTGCCGAACGACCCTTCCAATGAGGGCCGCGCGCTGCGCGTGCTGCAGAACGAGGGCGTGATCAAGCTGAAGGACGGCACCGGCATTCTGGCCACCACCGCCGACATCGCCGAGAACCCGAAGAAGGTGGTGATCAAGGAGCTCGACGCCGGCATTGTCGGCCGCTCGGTCGAGGATCTCGACGCCGCCGTGGTCAACACCGACTGGGCGCTGAAAAGCGGCCTGACGCCGGAAAACCGCATCGCGCAGGAGCCGATCGCCGATAATCCCTACCGAAACTTCATCGCGGTGAAGGTCGGCAACGAGAACGAGGCCTGGGTGAAGACGTTGGTCGCGTCCTATCAGAATGAGGCGGTGAAGGCCGAGTTCGACAAGGTCTACAAGGGCACCGGCCTCAGCGCCTATTGATCCGATCCTCGGCCGGAAACCCGGCTCGAGAGCAACAGCGGTCCGCGCTCAGGTGCGGGCCGCGATTGCGTTTTCGGATGGCGAGAACAGGAACACGAATGAACCAGCATATCACGGCATCCGGGGACACCACCGATCCGACCCAGGCACGAGCCGAGGCGTCTCAGGACGTCGTGCGCCTTGTCGAACTGAAGCGCCGCTTCGGTGTGACGGCGGCGCTCGACGGCGTGTCGCTGACGGTGCGCAAGGGCGAGATCCTCGGCATTATCGGCCGTAGCGGCGCCGGCAAGTCGACGTTGATCCGCTGCCTGAACGGGCTGGAACGGCCTGACTCCGGCGAGGTGTTCATCGAAGGCCGCGAGATCAGCCGGCTTGGCGAGCGCGACCTGCAGCCGTTGCGGCGGCGCATCGGCATGATCTTCCAGCATTTCAACCTGCTGTCGGCCAAGACCGTCGAGGACAACGTGGCGCTGCCGCTGAAGATCGAGGGCCGCCCGAAAGCCGAGCGACTGAAGCGCGCCGCCGAACTGCTCGATCTCGTCGGCCTGTCGGAGAAAGCAAAAGCCTATCCGGCGTCGCTGTCGGGCGGCCAGAAGCAACGCGTCGGCATCGCCCGGGCGCTTGCCGCGCGCCCGGCGCTGCTTTTGTCGGACGAAGCCACTTCTGCGCTCGACCCGGAGACGACGCGCTCCATCCTCGCACTGCTGAAAGACATCAACCGGCAGCTTGGCCTGACCATCCTTTTGATCACCCATGAAATGGAGGTGATCCGCTCGATCGCCGACCGGGTGGCGGTGATCGACGCCGGGCGCATCGTCGAGGAAGGGCCGGTGTGGTCGGTGTTTGCCGACCCGCGCTCGGACATCACGAGAAGCCTGCTCGGCGCCATCCGGCCGCAACTGCCGGCCGAGCTGGCAGCCCGGCTGCTGCCGGCAGCCGGCGCGGAGACGATCCTGCGCGTCGACGTGGCCGGCGAGGCGGCAAGCGGGCCCTTGCTGTCCGACCTTGCCACGGCTGTTCCAGGCGCCTTCCGCCTCGTCCATGGCGGCATCGACCATATCCAGCATCAGCCGGTCGGCACGCTGTTCCTTTCGGTTCCCGGCAGCGATGTAAATCATCTCGCTGACATCATCACATTCCTGAAGGCCCGCCAGGCGCGGGTGGAGGTGCTTGGCCATGTCGCCAATCCTGTTTGAACTTCTGCTGCGTTCGATCTGGGAGACGGTGCTGATGACGGCCGCCTCCGGCCTTATCTCGCTGGTTTTCGGCCTGCCGCTCGGCCTGGCCCTGATTGCCACCGAACGCGGCGGCATTGCTGAAAGCCTGTGGGTGAACCGGGCGCTCGGCGCCATCATCAACGGTTTCCGCTCCGTGCCCTTCATCATCCTTCTGGTGGCACTGATCCCGGTGACGCGGCTGATCGTCGGCACCTCGATCGGCACATGGGCAGCCATCGTGCCACTGTCGATCGCCGCCACGCCCTATTACGCGCGCATCGCCGAAGTGTCGCTGCGCGAAGTCGACCGCGGGCTGATCGAGGCCGCGCGCGCCATGGGTGGCAACCGCTGGACGATCATCCGCGAGGTGCTGGTGCCCGAAGCCCTGCCCGGCATCGTCGCCGGCTTCACGGTGACGCTGGTGACGCTGATCGGCGCGTCGGCCATGGCCGGCGCGATTGGCGCCGGTGGCCTCGGCGACCTCGCCATCCGCTACGGCTACCAGCGTTTTGAGACGTCCGTGATGATCGCTGTGGTCATCGTACTGATCATCCTGGTCTGCGGCATCCAGTGGGTGGGTGACCGGCTGGTGGCGCGGCTGGATCGGCGGGGGTAGGCAGGCTGAACATTTGGGATTGGCCGAGGTCTCCCCAACTTCGTCATCCACGGGCGGCGCAGCCGCGAAGCGGCGTCGCGGAGACCCGTGGATGACGAAGCGATGGGCGGTCCGGCTAAGCCCGCAACCTGACCCCCTCCGGGTCGAAGAACGGTATCGGCGCCACGACCGCGCGGGTCGGTACGCCTTCGATCTCAATGCTGAGCTCGGTGCCGATCGCGGTGAAGGGCAGCCGCAGATGCGCGGTGGCCAGCACCTTGCCGAGGGAATAGCCATGGTCGCTGTAAGTGACCACGCCGGCGTCCTCGCCATCAGCCATAACCCTGGCATCGGTTGCGGCCGGCTTGTCGCCGTCGAGGATCAGGCCGACCCATTGCTCGTCGAGGCCCTTGTCGCGGACCTTGAGCAACGCTTCGCGGCCGACGAAATCGCCCTTGTCAAACTTGATCCAGCGGTCGAGGCCGACATGGAACGGCGTGCGGGTCTCGTCCATGTCGATGCCATGCGCCGGATAGGCCTTTTCCAGCCCGAGCGTGAACATTGCCAGCACACCATATGGCTTCAGGCCGAAGTCCCGCCCGGCGTGCATCAGCTTTTCCCAGACCGAGGCCGCCTCGTCGGCCGGCACGAAGAGTTCGAAGCCGAGTTCGCCGGTCACGCCGGTGCGCGAAATCAGCACCTTGGTCTCGCCGACGCGCCCTGAGGCGAACGACCAGCGCTTCAGCCCGTCCAGATCGGCATCCGTAATCAACGCTTTCAGCAGTTCGCGTGAGCGCGGACCCTGGATGGTCGGGAAGGCGATGGCGGCGGTGATGTCGGTGACATAGGCTTTGCGCCCCTGCGCATGATGCAACAGCCAGGGCAGCATCTTCAGGCGGTTGACCGAGCCGGTCACCAGCATGAAATGCTCCGGTGCCAGGCGGAACACGGTGAGGTCGTCCATGATGCCGCCATCCTCGCGGCAGACCGTGGAATAGCGGACCTGTCCGGGCTTCATGGCGGCGGCATCGTTGACGATGACGTGGTTGACCAGCGCCTCGGCGTCCGACCCCTTGATGTCCATCTTGCCCATGGTGCTGAGATCCTGCACGCCGACATTTTGGCGGGTGTTCAGATGCTCGTCGGCGATGCCGGAATAATACTTCGCGGAGATGAAATCGCCACCGACCCGACCCATGGTCGCGCCCACGGCAACGATGCTGCTGTAGAAAGGGGAACGCCGCTCAGCCAAGGAAGTCTCCATCATTCATGAAAAACGGCAGCGCCAGGCGGCGCTGCCGAAGGTGATTGTTGCCGGTCTCAGCTGCCGTAGACGTCGAACGAAAAGTACTTGTCGTTGATTTCCTTGTACTTGCCATTGGCGCGCAGCGCGTCGATGGCCGCATTGAGCTTGTCGGCCAGCTCCTTGTTGCCCTTCTGCAGTGCAATGCCGACGCCGGGGCCGTGAATGGCCGGATCGGCCGTCAGCGTGCCGAGCAGCTTGCAGCAGGCGCCGTCGGGCTTCTTCAGCCATTCGGTCAGGATGATCGAGCCGTCCATCATCGCGTCGAGCCGGCCATTGGCCATGTCGGTGCGGGCATCGTCGCCGGTCGGATAGGCCTTGACGGTCGAGCTTGCGTATTTCTGCTCGGCGAATTTTTGGTGGATGGTCGCGGTCTGCACGCCGAGCGCCTTGCCTTTCAGGTCTTCCGGTGAGGTGCCTGATATGGTCGAATCCTTCGGCACGGCGATGGCCGGCGGCGTCTGGTAGTATTTGTGGGTGAACTCGACCTTCTCGGCTCGCTCGGGCGTGATGGTGATGTTGATGATGGCGTCGAACTTGCCGGCCTGCAGCGCCGGGATCGAACCATCGAAATCCTGTACGCTAAACTCGCACTCGGCCTTCATCTGCGCACACAGCGCCTTGCCGAGGTCGATGTCGAAGCCGCCCAGTGTGCCGTCGGCACTGGCGTAATTGAAGGGCGGATAGGCGCCTTCGGTGCCGATCCTGAGCTTCTTGTCCTGGGCGGAAGCACCCGTGGCCAGCGTAAGGGCGACGGAAGCGGCAAGCACGAAACGACCGAAAAGACGCATGTTCGAGATCTCCGTTGACCGGAGAAGTCTACGGGCTTTCGTGCCCTCGGCGGAGACGGAAACGACATGCGCTGCGGCGATCACGGCGCGGCGAGCGGACCAAGCCCTCACGATTGGTGGTGCGTTAGCCGGCGCGCTGCTTGTTCGTCGCCGTCCGGTCGATGGCGAGTTCGCCTGCCGAGAGGACAACGCCAAATTTTTCGCTGACTTCCTCTGACGTATAATATCCCAGCGCCACGTCGCGCAGCACCAAGTCCGGGTCGCGCTCGCGCGGATCGCCATAGCCGCCGCCGCCCGGCGTGCCGACGCGCACGCGGTCGCCGGCCTTGAGCGCGATGTCCTGCTCCTTGGAGAGGTGCGGCGGCACATGCTCCTCACCGTTGCGGAAGACAATGACGGTATTGACCGCGCCGTCCTTGCCACCGAGTGCACCTTGCGGGCCGAAACGGCCGTGATCCATGACGAAGGAGGCACGGGCGTCGCCGCGCAGGATCTCGACCTCATATGCGAGCCCGAAGCCGCCGCGATGCTTGCCGGCGCCGCCCGAGCCTTCGCGCAGGGCGTAATGGCGGTAGAGCACCGGAAAAGCCTGCTCCATAATCTCGACCGGTGGCGATTTGGAAATGCCGATGGTCGAGCAGCCATTGGTCAGGCCGTCGTGGCCTGAATTGCCGCCGTAGCCGCCGCCGGAGATCTGGTACATCACGTAATCGCGGCCGCGCGCCGGGTCGTTGCCGCCGAGCGCGAAATTGCCGCTGGAGCCGGCGGGAGCCGCCGTCACCTTTTCCGGCAATGCCTGCACCATCGCCGCGAATACAGCTTCGGCGATGCGCTGCGACACTTCGGCGGCGCAGCCCGACACGGGGCGCGGATATTTCGCGTCGAGGAACGTGCCTTCCGGCCGCTTGACGATCAGGGGCTCAAACGCGCCGGCGCTGATCGGCACATCGGGGAAAATGTGGCGCATGGCGAGATAGACCGAGGACAGGGTCGTCGCCAGCACACTGTTCATCGGCCCGGCGCAGGGCTTTGACGAGCCGGCGAAATCGAAGGTCAGTGTGTCGCCCTGTTTCTCGACCGCGAGCGCGATGGTCAGCGGCTCGTTGACTACGCCGTCGGAATCGACAAAGGCCTTGGAGCAGTAGGTGCCGTCGGGAATGGCTGAGATGTTGGCGCGCATCTGTTCGGCGGCGCGGCGGCGCAGTTCAGCGATTGCCTCGACAACAGTTTCATCTCCGTAACGATCCAGGATTCCGTTGAGCCTGTCCTGGCCGATCAGCAGTGCGGCGGCCTGGGCCCGGATGTCGCCGATGCGCTGGTCGGCAACGCGAATGTTGGAGCAGATGATGGCGTAGATCTCCGGATCGAGCACGCCCTTCTTGAACAGCTTGACCGGCGGCAGCCGCAGCCCTTCCTGCTCGACCGCGGTCGCCGAGGCTGAAAACCCGCCCGGCACCGAGCCGCCAATATCGGGCCAATGGCCGGTATTGGACAGCCAGCAGAAAATCTTGCCGTCCCGGTAGACCGGCATGGCGAAGCGCACATCCATCAGATGGGTGCCGCCGAGATAGGGGTCGTTGACGATGTAGATGTCGCCGGGCTTTGGGGCCAAGCAGCGGCCATCGGCGATCATTTCGATTACCGTCCTGGTCGAATACTGCATGACGCCGACGAACACCGGCAGGCCCTGGCTTCCTTGCGCGATCAGCGAACCATCGACGGCGGAATAGATGCCGTCGGAGCGGTCGTTGGCCTCGGCGATGACCGGCGAGAAGGCGGCGCGCGAAAAGGTCAGGTCCATCTCGTCGCAGACCTGCTGCAGGGCTGCCTGGAGGACCGAAAGCGTGATGGCGTCGAGCTTTGCCCCGTCAAGATTTGGCATCTCAGGTCTCGCCAATGTCGATGATGATGTTGCCGTCGGCGTCGCAGCGTGCGCGGTCGCCGGGTTCGAGTACGGTGGTGGCGTCCATCTGTTCGAGGATCGCCGGGCCATCGATGACCGCGTCGAGCGGCAGTTTTTCGCGTGCGTATACCGGCGTGTCGTGCCAGCGTCCGCCATACCAGACCGGCCGGATCTCGCGCCGCGCCTCGTCGAGCGTTTTTTCGCGTCCAGCCGGGTCGATCAGCCGGGACAGATCGATCGCCGGACGCACGCCGGTGACCGAGGTGTTGAGGTTGACGAGATTGGCCCGGATCTCCGGCAGCTCGACCTTGAAGCGGGCGAAATAGGCCTTTTCGAAAAGCTGCTGCAGCGTTGCCCGCGTCACCGATGAGGACGGCAATGGCACGTTGATGATATGGGTCTGGCCGACGAACTGCATGTCGGCGGAGTGGGTGACGCGGATCGTCTCCGGCTTCACCGCTTCCATGCCGATCAGCTCTTCACCTTCGTTTCGGTGCCGTTCCAACACTCCGTGAAGTTGGGTTTCGTCGAGCACCGCCACCGGCTGGTTGATGGTGTTGACGAAGTCGTGGCGCAAGTCGGCGACGACGCAGCCGAGTGCGTTGGTGATGCCGGGACGCGCCGGCACCAGCACCCGGGGCAGGCCGAGTTCGCGCGCCAGCGCGGTCGCATGCAGCGGCCCGGCGCCGCCAAAGGCAAACAGGGCAAAGTCGCGTGGATCATGGCCGCGCGAGACCGAGACCATGCGGATGGCGCCGGCCATCTTCATGTTGCCGAGCCGCAGCACCGCGCCCGCCGCCTCGACGCCGGACAGGCCAGTCGCCTTACCGATCTTTTCCTCGAAGATGCCGGTGACGCGCTCTGATGTGACCGGATTTTCGACCGCCAGCAATTTCTTCGGCGCCAGCCGGCCGAGCACCAGATTGGCGTCGGTGATGGTCGGTTCGAGGCCGCCGCGCCCATAGCAGATCGGGCCGGGGTTGGCGCCGGCACTTTCCGGACCGATCTGGATCAGGCCGGCCGCGTCGACACGGGCGATCGAGCCGCCGCCGGCGCCGACCGTGTGCACCGCCACCATCGGCACGTGGATCGGCATCGCATATTCGATCTCGATCTCGTTCGACACCGCCGGCTCGGCATTGCGGATCAGCGCCACGTCGGTCGAAGTGCCGCCCATGTCGTAGGTGACGAGGTTTTCGAAGCCGGCGCGTTTTCCGGTATAGGCGGCGGCGATGACGCCCGAGGCCGGACCGGACATGACCGTCTTGGCCGATTCACGTGTGACGAAGCGGGCCGAGATCATGCCGCCATTGCCGTTCATGATCAGGAAGTCGCGTGCATAGCCTTTTGCAACCAGCTCCTTGCGCAGCCGCTCGACATAGCGCTCGAGGATCGGCTGCACGGAGGCGTTGACCGAAGCGGTGACGCCGCGCTCGAATTCGCGTGCTTCCGACAGCAGTGCGTGGCCTGCCGTGATGTAGCCGTTCGGCCAGAATTCGGCGGCGATTTCGGCGGCACGCCGCTCATGCGCCGGGTTGGCGTAGGAATGCAGGAAATGGATGACGAGGGATTCGCAGCCGGCCGCGATCAGCGTCTGCACAGCCTCGCGCATCTCGGCCTCGTCGAGCGGCGTACGGATCGCACCGGACGCCTCGACACGCTCCGACACTTCAAGCCTGAGATTACGCGGGATGATCGGCACGAAGCTGCCGGTCATGCCATAGGCCTGCGGCCGTGTGCGCCGGCCAAGCTCGATCACGTCGCGAAAGCCGCGCGTGGTGATCATGCCGGTTTTCGCCAGCCGGCGCTCTAGCACCGCATTGGTGGTGGTGGTCGTGCCATGCACGATGAGATCGATGCCGTCGATCGGAAATCCGGTGGCGCCGAGTGCCGAAACGACGCCGAAAGCCTGGTTGTCGACCGTGGTCGGAGTCTTGGCGATATGCACCCTGCCGCCGTCGCGTCCGTCGATCAGGAGTAGGTCGGTGAAGGTGCCGCCGACATCGATACCGGCGACGACATTTCCCAGGGAATCGCGCGCTTGCGCCGAAATATTCTCTTTCATCGTCGAAACCCGAAATGCCCGGACTACGGATATGTGTCAGTTTGGAAAGGTGTTTTACGGTAGCATCTTGACGCAAATATCGTTTGTATACTAATAAATTCCCGACACAAGAGCTTACCGCTTTGGAGTGTACGAACAGCACGCCGGAACCTGAATGGTTCGGGCGCGCAGGTGAAGGTTTGGCGCCCGCGTCCGTGAGTTTGGGCCAGAAGGTTGGATTTGATGAACACCACATCCGCTCTCAACACCGTCGGCGCCCGCCCGCTGCAATTCCCGATTCCGGCCAACGTCTATGCCGAGACCGTCGTCTCGGTGAAGCACTATACCGACCGGCTGTTCTCGTTCCGCATCACCCGTCCGCAGTCGCTGCGCTTCCGCTCCGGCGAGTTCGTCATGATCGGCCTGCCCAATGCCGAGAAGCCGGTGTACCGCGCCTACTCGGTGGCGAGCCCGGCCTGGGACGAAGAGCTGGAATTCTTCTCGATCAAGGTGCCGGACGGCCCGTTGACCTCGGAACTGCAGAAGATCCAGGTCGGCGACACGGTCATCATGCGCCAGAAGTCGACCGGCACGCTGGTGGTCGACGCGCTGACCCCGGCCAAGCGGCTGTTCATGATCTCGACCGGCACCGGCATCGCGCCCTTCGCCAGCCTGCTGCGCGACCCCGACACCTACGAGAAATTCGATCAGCTGATCCTGACCCATACCTGCCGCGACAATGCCGAGCTGATCTACGGCCAGGAGCTGGTGGCGGCGCTGGAAAGCGACCCGCTGATCGGCGAACTGACCACTGGGCGCGTCACGCTCTACAATTCGACGACCCGCGAAGACTCGGCCTGCATGGGCCGCATCACCGCGCTGATCGGCTCCGGCAAGTTCTACAGCGATCTCGGCATCGACAAGCTCAACCCGGAAACCGACCGCATCATGATCTGCGGCTCGATGCATATGCTGAAGGACGTCAAGGAACTGGCCGAAAGCCTCGGTTTCGTCGAAGGCTCGCTGAGCCATCCGGCGACTTTTGTGGTCGAGCGCGCCTTCGTCGGCTGAGCCGAGCGTCGACACTTTCATATCCGCATTTTGACCTTTCGGTCAAAAACTAGCTGCTTTCGCAGCCTTTTTCAGCTATGAGCGCCCTAAGGACTCGTGAAGCGTGAATTCACGAGCTATCTTCGTGCGTGTCGCCCAAAGTGTCGAGCGGTTTTGGGAAGACGATGCGCACCAAGACATAAGCGCACGTCGCCGAATGAAAGGGCAGGAGATGAGCAGCACAATCCGCGAAGCCGATGTCGGCTCGTCCAAGGTGACGCCGCTGCCGGCGCGCGCCGCCGCCAACACCCCCGTCCCACACGACCATCGTATTGCGCGCAATCCAGGCATGAAGCTCGACCTCGGCTTCATGGAATCGGTGCGCAGCGTCAATCGCTCGGCGCTGGAACGGCGCGTCGCCAGCCTGACCAAGCGGCGCTCGATCAAGGCCGACAACCAGGCGGCCTGGTTGCTAAAGGCCGTCGCCTGCATGGATCTGACGACGCTGAATTCCAACGACACCGAGGAACGCGTGCGCCGGCTCTGCGCCAAGGCGATCAACCCGTTTCGCCGCGACATTGTCGAGGGTCTCGGCATTGCGGGTGAAACCATCCGGCCGGCGGCCGTCTGCGTCTACCATCCCTTCGTCGCCACCGCCGTCGACGCCGTGCGCGGCACCGGCATCCACGTCGCCGCCGTATCCACCGCCTTTCCGCATGGCCTTGCGCCGCTGTCCACCCGTCTGCAGGAAATCGAAGCCTCGGTCCGCGACGGCGCCGACGAGATCGACGTCGTCATTCCGCGCGGCGTGGTGTTCGGCGCCAAGTGGCGGGAGCTTTACAATGAGATTGTCTCGATGCGGGCCGCCTGCGGTGACGCGCATCTGAAGGTCATCCTCGGCACCGGCGACCTCGCCACGCTGCGCAATGTCATGCTGGCCTCGATGGTGGCGATGATGGCGGGCGCCGACTTCATCAAGACCTCGACCGGCAAGGAAAGCGTCAATGCGACGCTGCCCGTCGGCCTCGCCATGGTGCGTGCTATCAGAGCCTATTTCGAGGAAACCGGTTATCTCATCGGCTTCAAACCGGCCGGCGGCATTTCGACGGCAAAGGCCTCGCTCGACTGGCTGGTGCTGATGAAGGAAGAGCTCGGCCGGCCATGGCTGGAGCCCGAGCTGTTCCGCTTCGGCGCCTCGAGCCTGCTGACCGACATCGAGCGCCAGCTCGAGCATCATCTGACCGGACACTATTCGGCCAATCATCGCCACGCGATGGCTTGAACGCACCACCCACCCCGATCGGCTTCGCCGATCGACCCTCCAGACGGGAGGGTGAAGGAGGAGCCCAATGAACATTCTCGAACGCTATCACGCCATGGAGTACGGCCCGGCGCCGGAAGCCCGCAACGAGGTCGACGCGTGGCTCGCCGCGCGCGATTTCGGCAAGGCGCTGTTCATCGGCGGCGACTGGAAAGCAGCTTCCGGCGGCAAGACCTTCGAGACCAGCGAGCCGTCTTCCGGCAAGCTGCTGGCCAAGGTCTCGGACGCCAATGCCGCCGATATCGACGCCGCGGTTGCGGCGGCCACCAAGGCGCTGCCGAAATGGTCGGCGTCTTCGGGCTACAGCCGAGCAAAAGTGCTCTATGCCATCGGCCGCGCCATGCAGCGCCATCAGCGTCTGTTCGCCGTGCTTGAGACAATCGACAACGGCAAGCCGATCCGTGAAAGCCGCGACATCGATGTGCCGCTGGCGATCCGCCATTTCATCTATCATGCCGGCTGGGCGCAGGCGCTGGACAAGGATTTCCCCGGCCAGAAGGGTGTTGGCGTCGTCGGCCAGATCATCCCCTGGAATTTTCCGCTGCTGATGCTGGCCTGGAAGATTGCGCCGGCACTCGCCGCCGGCTGCACCGTGGTGCTGAAGCCGGCCGAATTCACGCCTCTGACATCGATCCTGTTCGCCGAAATCTGTGAGCGCGCCGGCGTGCCGAAAGGCGTCGTCAACATTGTCCAGGGCGGCCCGGAGGCGGGAGCGGCCATCGTCAACCATCCCGGCATCCAGAAGATCGCCTTTACCGGCTCTTCCGAGGTCGGCAAAATCATCCGCAAGGCCACCGCCGGGTCAGGGAAAAAGCTGTCGCTGGAGCTCGGCGGCAAATCGGCCTTCATCGTCTTCGAGGATGCCGATCTCGATAGCGCGGTCGAGGGACTGGTCGACGGCATCTGGTTCAACCAGGGTCAGGTGTGCTGCGCCGGCTCGCGGCTTTTGGTGCAGGAAGGCATCGCCGATGCCCTCATTGCCAAGGTCAAGACGCGGATGAGCCGGCTGCGCGTCGGCAGCCCGCTCGACAAGAACACCGATATCGGCCCGCTGGTCGACTTGACACAGCTCGACCGGGTCAAGGGCCTGGTCGCCGAAGGCGCCAAACAAGGCGCCGTCTGCTGGCAGCCGGATGCGGCGCTGCCGTCCTCCGGCTACTACCATCTGCCGACGCTCGCCACCGGAGTTTCGCCGGCTAACATTCTCGCACAGGAAGAAGTGTTCGGTCCGGTTTTGGCGACCATGACCTTCCGCAACACCGAGGAAGCGATCGAGCTTGCCAACAACACGCGCTATGGGCTGGCCGCCTCGGTGTGGAGCGAAAATGTCAATCTGGCCCTGCACGTTGCGCCGCAGCTCAAGGCTGGCGTCGTCTGGGTCAACGGCACCAACATGTTCGACGCCGCCTGTGGCTTCGGCGGCTACCGCGAGAGCGGTTTCGGCCGCGAAGGCGGTCGTGAAGGCATGTTCGAATATCTCGCGGCGAAACTGCCGCTCGGCCCGGTCATCAAGCCGGCGACGCTCTCCGCACAGCCAGTCGAGCAGGCCGACGGCTCGGCAATCGACCGCACGGCAAAGCTGTTCATCGGCGGCAAGCAGGTGCGCCCGGACGGCAATTATTCGATTGCCATCGCCACTGCCAAGGGCAAGCTTGTCGGCGAGGTTGGTCTCGGCAGCCGGAAGGATATCCGCGATGCCGTCTCCGCAGCCCGCGCTTGCAAAGCATGGCCGGAGGCGACCGCCTACAACAGGTCCCAGGTGCTTTACTATCTGGCCGAGAACCTTTCCGGTCGCGCCGGCGAGTTTGCCGCCCGCCTGACCGAGCTTACGGGTGCTACGCCCAAGGCGGCGCGCGAGGAGGTCGACCAGTCGATCGAGCGGCTGTTCCTCTATGCCGGCCTTGCCGACAAATTCGAGGGGCGCGTGCACCAGCCACCGGCGCGCGCTGTCACGCTGGCGCTGCATGAGCCGGTCGGTGTCGTCGGCATCGTCGCGCCGGATACCTCGCCGCTGCTCGGCCTGATCTCGCTGATTGCACCCGCACTCGCGATGGGCAACACCGTGGTCGCGGTGCCGTCCGAGCGCTATCCGCTGCTGGCGACCGATCTCTACCAGGTGATCGAATATTCCGACGTTCCGGCCGGCGCCATCAACATCGTTACCGGCCGCACGGCCGAGCTTGCCGGCGTGCTGGCCAAGCATGACGATGTCGACGGACTCTGGGTGTTCGCTGATGCCGAGACCTGCGCCAAGGCGGAAGCCGAGTCCATCGGCAACCTCAAACGGGTCTGGAGCGGCAATGGCCGTGGCCTCGAATGGGCGTCCGACGAAGCTGCCGGCGACACCTTCTTGCGCCGCGCCGTCGAGGTCAAGAACGTCTGGGTGCCATACGGCGACTGAGGCCGTGCTGCCATGATGGTGATCGTGTTCGGGCTTGACGCCCGGATGCATGTTCTTTAACGAGAAAAAACATCTTTATCTGTGGGCTGACAGGCGCGCAGGCCGCATAATGGCGTCCGACTGGCCCATGACGCCCTGGCCGACTGCCGATAAACCCGGACGATCCCTAGAGGAGAACAGCATGGCGGATCTGGCAGGCAAGGTCGTTGTCGTCACGGCAGCGGCACAAGGCATCGGCAAGGCGAGCGCGCTGGCCTTCGCCAAGGCAGGTGCCGTGGTCCACGCCACCGACATCAACGAGACGCTTCTCGCTGAGCTCGCCAAGACGCCAGGAATCAAGGCCCGCAAGCTGGACGTGCTCAACGACGAGGCCGTCAATGCCGCCTTTGCCGAGATCGGTGTCGTCGACGTGCTGTTCAATTGCGCCGGTTTCGTCCATTCCGGCTCGATCCTCGAGATGAAGGACGCCGATCTCGATTTCGCGCTGAACCTCAATGTCCGCGCCATGATCCGCACCAGCCGTGCCGTGCTGCCCGGCATGCTGGAACGCGGCGACGGATCGATCATCAACATGGCCTCGCTGGCCAGCTCGACCAAGGGCGTGCCCAACCGCTTCGTCTACGGTCTGACCAAGGCCGCCGTCATCGGCCTGACCAAGGCGATCGCCGCCGACTATGTCGGCAAGGGCATACGCTGCAACGCGATCTGCCCCGGCACGGTCGAGAGCCCGTCGCTGCAGGACCGCATGCATGCGCAGGGCGACTACGATGCCGCCCGCGCCGCTTTCATCGCCCGCCAGCCGATGGGCCGGCTGGGCACGCCGGAAGAAATCGCCGATCTCGCCGTCTATCTGGCCGGCGCCACCTATACGTCCGGACAGGCCTATAATATCGACGGCGGCTGGTCGATCTGAACCAATCTGACTGAGGAGAGCATGACATGAAGCTGCTGCGCTATGGCGAGGTCGGGAGCGAACGCCCCGGCCTGCTCGATGCGGATGGAACGATCCGCGATCTCACTGGCCACGTCACCGATATCGGCGGCAAGGCACTCGATCCGGCATCGCTGGCAGCGCTGGCCAAGCTCGATCCGAAGTCCCTGTCGGCGGTTTCCGGCAGCCCGCGCCTTGGCGCCTGCGTTGCCGGCACCGGCAAGTTCATCTGCATCGGCCTCAACTATTCCGACCATGCCGCCGAAACCGGCGCCACCGTGCCGCCCGAGCCAATCATCTTCATGAAGGCAAGCTCGGCCATTGTCGGGCCGGATGACGACGTGCTGATCCCGCGCGGCTCGGTGAAGACCGACTGGGAAGTCGAACTGGCCGTGGTCATCGGCAAGACCGCCAAATATGTCAGCGAGGCCGATGCGCTCGATTATGTCGCCGGCTATTGCGTCGCCCACGACGTCTCCGAACGCGCCTTCCAGGCTGAGCGGCAAGGCCAGTGGACCAAGGGCAAGTCCTGCGACACCTTCGGCCCGACCGGCCCATGGCTGGTGACCAAGGACGAGGTCGCCGATCCGCAGAACCTCAAAATGTGGCTGACCGTCAACGGCAAGACGATGCAGAACGGCTCGACCAAGACCATGGTCTATGGCGTCAAGTATCTGGTGTCCTATCTCAGCCAGTTCATGTCGCTGCACCCCGGCGACATCATCTCCACCGGCACGCCGCCCGGCGTTGGCCTCGGCATGAAGCCGCCGGTGTTCTTGAAGGCCGGCGATGTGGTGGAGCTCGGCATTGAAGGCTTGGGCCAGCAGAAGCAGACATTTAAGGCTGACGTGTAGATCTGCAAGGTTGCGCTGCCCCCTCATCCGGCCGCTTCGCGGCCACCTTCTCCCCGCAGGGGAGAAGGTGGCCGGCGGCGCTGACAATCTCCTCTCCCCTCTGGGAGAGGTCAGCCGAGCGAAGCGGAGGCTGGGTAAGGGGGCTGCGCCGTCAGCCCCTACTTCAGCACCTTCCCATCAACCCCAAACCGATAAGTCTTAGCCGGATCCGGCGTCGCATAGAGCGTGGCGCCCGGTTCGGCATCATAGACACCGAAAATCCGCACGGTGATCAGCCCGGCCTTCTCGCAATCGAGATAGAGATTGGTGTCGGCGCCGAGATGCTCGGCATGAACGACCGTTCCCTTCCAGGCGCCTGACTTCGGATCGACGGTCAGGTGCTCCGGCCGCACGCCGATGGTCTTCGCCGTCTCACCAAGCCGGGCGCCATCGACGAAGTTCATCTTCGGCGAGCCGATGAAGCCGGCGACGAACTCATTTGCCGGCGAATTGTAGAGCTCCATCGGGCCGCCGATCTGCTCGATCCGGCCGGCATTGAGCACGACGATCTTGTCGGCCAGTGTCATCGCCTCGACCTGGTCGTGGGTGACGTAGATCATTGTCGCCTTCAGCCGGCGGTGCAGCTGTGCGATCTCCAGCCGCGTGTTGACGCGCAGAGCCGCATCGAGATTCGACAACGGTTCGTCGAACAGAAAAAGCTTGGGCTCGCGCACCACGGCGCGGCCGATGGCGACGCGCTGGCGCTGGCCGCCGGAGAGCTCGGCCGGCCGCCTTTCGAGATAGGGTTCCAGCGACAGCATCGATGAGGCGATGCCGATGCGCCGCTCGATCTCGGCCGTCGGCGTGCCGGCCTGCTTGAGGCCAAGGCCCATATTGTTCTTCACCGTCAGATGCGGGTAGAGCGCATAGGTCTGGAACACCATGGCGATGCCGCGCTTGGCCGGCGGGGTGGCCGAGACATCCGCGCCGTCGATGACGACGCGGCCCGAGGTCGAATCCTCCAGTCCGGCGATGACCCTGAGCAAGGTCGACTTGCCGCAACCCGACGGGCCGACGAAGACGACGAATTCGCCGTCGGTCACTTCGAGGTTGATGCCCTTCAGCACCTCGACCGGCCCGAAGGCCTTCTTCACATTCTCGATGTTCAGCGAGCCCACGGCTTCGTCCCTGTTCTAGAGTTTGACGGCGGCGCCACTGCGCACGCTCTCGTCGGCGGCAAGGCAGACGGCGAGCGATTTGACCGCGTCGTCCATGTGTTTGGTGAGATCCAGATCCTCGCGGATCGCCTTCAGCACAAAGGCCTGTTCGAGGTCGCAAAGGTCCTGGTGGCCCGGTTCGCCTTCCATCGACAGCATTTCGTCCGACTTGACGAACTTGCCGTCCGCGCCGGTCGCGGCACTGTGCAGGCGTATGGTCGAGGTCTTGGTGTGGGTGTCGATGTCGTCGGACTTGACGCCTTCCTTCATGACGATCGACACGCAGCCATTCGGCGAAATCACGTCCTTCACGAAGAAGGCGGTTTCCGAAATCATCGGCCCCCAGCCTGCTTCGTACCAGCCGACGGAACCGTCATCGAACAGCACCTGCAGATGGCCGTAATTGTACATCGAGGGCGCCACCTCGTCGGTCAGCCGCACGCCCATGCCGCGCACCTCGACCGGTTTGGCGTCGGTGATCTGCAGCATGACGTCGAGATAGTGCACACCGCAATCGACGATCGGCGACGTCGTCTGCATCAACTGCTTGTGCGTCTCCCAGGTATGGCCTGAGGATTGCTGGTTGAGGTTCATGCGGAACACGTAGGGCCCGCCGAGCTTGCGCGCTTCGGCGATCAGCCGGATCCAGGATGGATGGTGGCGCAGGATGTAGCCGATCACCAGTTTCTTGCCATTGGCCTTGGCCGCCGCGACGACACGCTTGGCATCGGCCACCGTCGTTGCCAGCGGCTTTTCGACGAAGACATGGCAGCCAGCCTCGAACGCCCTAACCGCATAGTCGGCATGGCTGTCGGAATAGGTGGCGATGCAGGCGACATCGGGTTTTTCCTCACGCAATGCGTCGTCGAAGGAACGCCTGATGCCATAGCCGGTAAGCCCGTCCGGCAACGGCACGTCGGAGCGGTTGATCAGCGCCGCGATCTCGAAGCCCGGATTGCTGTGATAGGCCAGCGCATGGCTGCGGCCCATATTGCCGAGGCCGGCGACGACGACGCGAAGAGGTGCCTGCGAACTCACTTGACGGCTCCGGAGGTGATGCCGCGGATCAGTTGCCGCGAGAAGATGACGTAGAGGATCAGCACCGGCATGATCGCCAGCGAGAGCGCCGCCAGGATGGCGTTCCAGTTGGTGACGAACTGGCCGAGGAAGAGCTGCGCGCCGAGCGTCACCGTCTTGGTTTCTTCCGACGGCGCCAGGATCAGCGGGAACCACAGATCGTTCCAGATCGGGATCATGGTGAAGACGGCGACCGTCGCCATCGATGGCCGCACCAGCGGCAGCACCAGCCGGAAGAAGATGGTGTATTCGGACAGGCCGTCGATGCGGCCGGCATTCTTCAGATCGTCGGACACTTGCTTCATGAATTCCGACAGGATGAAGACGGCAAGCGGCAGGCCTTGCGCGGTGTAGACCAGGATCAGCGCCGTCAGCGTGTTGACCAGCCCGCTCGCCACCATCAACTGCAGGATGGCGACGGTGCCGAGCCGGATCGGGATCATGATGCCGAGCGCCAGATAGAGGCCCATCAGCGAGTTGCCGCGAAAGCGGTATTCCGACAGGGCGAAGGCTGCCATGGCGCCGAACAACAGCACGAAGAACAGCGAGGCGACGGTGACGACGAGGCTGTTCTGGAAATAGTGGATGAAATCGCCCTGGCCGATGACGGTCGTGTAGCCGATCAGGTCGAAGGTCTTGGGCGTCGGCGGCGTCAGCGGCGCGCCGAAGATGCCGGCGCGAGACTTGAACGAATTCATGATCACCAGGATCACCGGAAACAGTGCGATCACCGTATAGGTCAGCAGGATCGCATGGGCGCCGATGGTGCGGGGCACGGAACGGGTGGCGATGCTCATCTCTTGCCCCTCAGAACTGGTAGCGACGCAGGCGCGTCTGCACGAGGAAGAGATAGACGCAGACGCCGCCGAGGATGATCAGGAACATCATCGTGGCGATCGCCGCACCCATATTGGGATCGCCGACCTGCAGCTGGAAGCCGAAGAAGGCGCGGTAGAGGAAGGTGCCGAGGATATCCGTGGAATAGTTCGGCCCGGCGAGCGCCCCTTGCGCGGTGTAGATCAGGTCGAAGGCGTTGAAATTACCGACGAAGGTGAGGATCGAGATGATGCCGATCGACGGCAGGATCAGCGGCAGCTTGATCTTCCAGAACTGCGACAGGCCGGTGATCCCGTCGCATTCGGCGGCCTCGATTACCTCTTCGGGGATCGACAGCAAGGCTGCGTAGATCAGCATCATCGGGATGCCGACGAACTGCCAAACCGAGATCAGGCTGAGCGCGGTCAGCGCATATTGCTCCTTGCCGAGCCACGGCGTGAAGAGACTTTTCAAGCCGACGAGATCCATCAGATGCGGCGCCACGCCCCATAATGGCGACAGGATCAGCTTCCAGGCGAAACCGACGATGACGAAGGACAGGATGGTCGGCACGAAGATCGCCGTGCGGTAGAAGGCCGCGAACCTCAGTTTCGGGCTGGACAGCAGGGCGGCCAGCATGACGCCGATCGGGTTCTGCACGACCATGTGGATGATGAAGAACCAGGTGTTGTTCCTGAGCGCGTTCCAGAAACCCACCGACCAGTTGGGATCGCCGAACAGCATGCGGAAGTTTTCCAGCCCGACGAAGACCTGATGCTGCTCGATGTTGCGGAACAGCGACAGCTGCAGCGTGCCGGCGAGCGGCAGGATCATGATCGCCGTATAGACGAGCACTGCCGGCGCCAAAAAGACGCCGATATGCCAGCGGAACGGTCTTTTCGGTCTGATATCTGCGGCCATGAGTTCGGTCCCCGCCGTCTCTCGGTTCCAAAAGGGTATCGATCTAGATGATGCCTCGATGCACGGCCCGAACACTCTTGCCGGATGCGGCAAGAACAAAGGCATGCGACTGATCAGCTAGCCTTCCCCCAAGAGAGGGTAAGGCCGGGAGGCGGTGCCGACAATCGCAATCTGAATAGGCGCACTCTGAATGAGGTAGTCCGGAACCGGCCAGGCCTGCGCCCGGCCGGCTCCGTTGCCTGAGCGCTTACTTGGCCGGCTTGTACCAGCTGTCGAGACCGGTCTGCAGCTTCTTGGCGGCAGCTTCCGGCGTATCGGTGCCGTTGATGACGTTGGCCGATTCAACCCAGGTCTCGTTTTCGAGGTTCGGCGTGCCGCGCGACAGGATCTGGTAGGTCGAGCGGATCGTCGACTTGCACTTGCCGCGCCAGGAGACGAATTCCTGCGCCAGCGGGTCTTCCATCTTCACCGGTGCGGAGTTCAGGCTGAAGAAGCCCGGCAGCGCGTTGGCGTAGATGGTGGCGAAGTCCGGCGAGGCGACCCAGGACAGGAAGGTCTTGGCCGCATCGGCGTTCTTCGAAGCCGCATTCAGGCCCATGCCGATATCGGTATGGTCGGAGATGTAGCAGGTGTCGCCGGCCTTCTCGACCGGCGGCGGGAAGGCGCCCATCTTAAACTGGGCCTGGGTGTTGAAAAGGCCGATTTCCCATGAGCCGGCCGGGTAGATGGCGGCGCGGCCGAGCGTGAACAGGTTCTGGCTGTCCGGATAGGTCTGGGCTTCAAAGCCGTCGCCGAGATAAGGCTTCCACTTTGCCAGTTCCTCATACGGCGCGACCCAGTCCTTGTCGGTCAGCTTCTGATCGCCCTTGATCAGCGCCGCACGGCCGTCCTCACCCTTCCAGTAGTTGGGGCCGATGTTCTGGTAGCCCATGGTCGCGGCTTCCCAGAGATCCTTGGTGCCCATCGCCATCGGGATGTAGGTGCCGTCGGCCTTGATCTTGTCGAGCGCGGCGAAGAACTCGTCGCGGGTCTCCGGCACCTTGATGCCGAGCTTGTCGAAGGCGTCCTTGTTGTAGATGAAGCCGTGGATGACCGAGGCCATCGGCACGCAGAAGCTCGCCTTGCCGTCGTCGGTCTGCCAGGCGGACTTGGCCACCGGAGAGAAGTTCTCCATGCCGGGCAGCGCCGACAGGTCGGCAAGGTTGCCTTTCTTGAACAGTTCAAGCGACTTGTCGAAGGGGCGGCAGGTGATCAGGTCGCCCGCCGAGCCGGCGGCAAGCTTGGCGCCCAGCGCGGCGTCATATTCGGTCGGAGCCGACGGCGCGAACACCACCTTGATGCCGGGGTTCTTGGCTTCGAAAGCCGGGATCAGCTTGTCCTTCCAGATGGCAAGGTCGTCACCGCGCCAGCTTTCGATGTTGAGCGTTACGTCTGCGGCAGAAGCCACCCCGGCCGAGCCGAGAATGCTGGTGCCCAAAAGTAGTGCCGTCAGTAGTTTCGTTGTCATGCTCAGTCTCCCTGTTGACCTTTTTCAGGTTCGGTTTTGATGAGAACGGAGGCAGTGCGCCCTTTGCTCCCCTCGATCGCGGAAAGAGCCGGCCGCAGCTTCTGGCCGGTCTCTTCCAGTATCTTCTGCGCCGCATCGGCGCTGTCGGCGCCGGCGGCAAGCAGAATGGCGGTTTTGACCGCGCCGCCGCTCTTCTCGAGCAGGCGGGCCGCTTCGTCCGTGCCACGCCCGCTGACGGCGGCGACGATGCGCGCCGCGCGGTCGCGCAGCTTGATGTTGTCGGCCATCAGATTGACCATGTAGCCGTCATGGACATGGCCGAGATGGACCGCGGTCAGCGTCGACAGCATGTTGAGCGCGATCTTCTGGGCGGTGCCGGCGCCCATGCGGGTCGAGCCGGCGATCAGCTCCGGCGGCGTTTCGAGCAGAATGGCGGTTTGCGCCTGGCGAAGCAGGGCAGAGTCCCGGTTGTTGGCGATGCCTATGGTGGCGGCACCACGGCGAGCGGCTTCCTCGATGGCCCGCACCGCATAGGGCGTCGTGCCGCTGGCGGAAATGGCGATCAGGCAGTCGCCCTTGCCGAGACCGGCCTTGGCGACCGCAGCCGCGGCCTCTTCGGTATCGTCTTCCGGCCCGCCGGCCAGTGTCCGAAAGGCCTCGTCGCCGCCGGCGATCAGGATGGCGATGCGGTCGCGGTGAATGCCGAAGGTGCCGGGCAATTCAAGTGCATCGGCCAGCGCCATCAGGCCGGAGCTGCCGGCCGCCGCGTAGGCAAGCTTGCCGCCGCTCTTCAGCCTGCCGGCGATGATCTCGGCCGCCCTGGCAATGGATGGAATGGCTTGGCGCACGACCGTTGCGGCTTCGATCTGCGCATCGGCCAAATAGGAAAGGATGGCGTCCGGGGCCTGGATATCCAGCCCCTCGGCATTCTGGTGAAGCGCTTCGGTGCGCGTTTCGGCCATCCCGGTTCCTCCAATACCAGAACAATACCAAAAAAATACCACTTGTCCACACGCATTAACGAATTCGCGGCTCGGAAATCGCTGAGTCGACGAAATACGTAGGTTTTTCAATAAAATACGCCTTAATCTTTTTGAAACGAAAATTAACCCTTGGCTATTGGTATTTTATTGGTATTATCCGCCCGGAGGAGAAATCACGTGAATTTCGTGCTCGGAATCGATGGCGGCGGCACCAGCTGCAGGGCCGCCCTGGCAACAGCGGATGGTGCAGTCATTGGCCGCGCCAAGAGCGGCGCCGCCAACATCCGCACCGATCTGACCGGCGCCCGCTCGAACATCGTCGATGCCGCCAGGCAGGCGTTCATCGCCGCCGGGCAGGATCCGGAACTGATCCCGCAGACACCGGCCATTCTCGGCCTTGCCGGCGCCAATGTCGGCACCTACCGGCAGCAGCTCGAAGCGATCCTGCCGTTCAGCACCAGCCGCGTCGAGACCGACGCCGAAATCGCCCTGGAAGGCGCTGTCGGCTCGGGCGACGGCGCCATGGCGATCCTCGGCACCGGCACCGCCTACATGGCGCGCAAGAACGGCAAGTCGCGCGCCATCGGCGGCTGGGGCTTCCAGGTCGGAGACCAGGGCAGCGGCGCCCGCATCGGCCGCGACCTGCTCGAACAGACACTGCTTGCCTATGACGGCGTCCGCGCGGGTTCGCCGCTGACGCAGAGCATGCTGGCCGTTTTCCGCAACAATCCGGAGGACGTGGTCGAATTCACCACCAATGCCAAGCCAGGCGATTTCGGCGGCTTCGCGCCCAAGGTGTTCGAGCATGCCGAGAAGGGCGACAGCGTCGCCAACTGGATCCTCGACAGGGTGGTCGCCGATGTCGAGGCCTCGCTCGGGGCGCTCGACCTTGCGGACGACGCGCCGCTTTGCCTGCTCGGCGGGCTGGCGCCGCTCTACGCGCCGCGCCTCTCGGCGCGCTACCGGGCGCTGCTGAAGCCGCCGCTCGACGACGCATTGGGCGGCGCCGTGCAGATGGCGGTCCGCCTTTTCGCGACCACGGAGGCGGCTCGATGAGCGAGGCCGCCGACCAGATCTTCGCCACGCTGAAACATCAGGCGCAAAGCGGCGCGCCGCTCTATCTGCAGCTTCGCAAGAGCATCGAGGACGCGGTCAATCGCGGCCTGATTGGGCCGGGCGACGCGCTGCCCTCCGAGCGCGACATTGCCACCAAGGCCGACATTTCGCGGGTCACCGTGCGCAAGGCGGTGCAGGACCTGGTCAAGGGCGGCATCCTGGTCCAGCGCCACGGCTCAGGCACGTTCGTGGCGCCGCGCATGGAGCGCGTCGAACAGTCGCTGTCGCGGCTGACCTCGTTTACCGAGGACATGGCTCGGCGCGGCATGGCTGTGCGTTCGGCCTGGCTCGACCGCGGCCTTTACGCGCCTTCGCCTGACGAGATGATGGTGCTCGGCCTGTCGTCGAGCGAACTGGTGGCACGCGTGGCGCGCCTGCGCATTGCCAACGACACGCCGCTGGCGATCGAACGCGCCTCGCTGTCGGCCAGCGTGCTGCCCGATCCGGCCGACATAGGCTCCTCGCTCTATGCGGCGCTGGAACTGACCGGCAACCGGCCGGTGCGGGCGGTGCAGCGCATCTCCGCCGCCAATCTCGGCGACAGCGACGCGCGCCTGCTTGAGGTGCCGCCAGGCATCGCCGGCCTGCACATCGAACGCATTTCCTATCTGGCGAGCGGCAAGGTCATCGAATTCACCCGCTCTATCTACAGAGGCGACGCCTATGATTTCGTCGCCGAACTGCGGCTGACCGGGCCGAGCGAAGAGGGCCGACCATGACGACACAAGCAACCCATATGCGGCGCGAGATCGAGGAGATCCCGCAAGCCGTCGCTCGCCTGCTCGACGGTTCCGGCGCGGTGCTGACCGAGGCCGGGCGCGGCATCCGCGCACGCGACCCGCAGTTTGTCGTCACCGTGGCACGCGGCTCGTCCGACCATGCCGCCACCTTCATGAAATATGCCGTCGAGCTGACTGCGGGACTGGCCGTGGCATCGGTCGGACCATCCATCGCCTCGATCTATGGCCGCAAGCTCAGGCTCGCCGGCTCGGCCTGCCTGGCGATCTCGCAGTCGGGCAAGAGTCCCGACATCGTAGCCATGGCCGAAACCGCTCGGGCCGGGGGCGCGCTGACCGTCGCCATCACCAACACCGCCGATTCGCCGCTGGCGCGCGCCTCGGACTATGCGATCGATATCCTGGCCGGCCCCGAGCGCAGCGTGGCGGCAACCAAGACCTTCATCAATTCCGCTGTCGCCGGCCTCGCCCTGATGGCGCATGCCACCGGCGACGATGCGCTTCTGGCGGCCCTCGCCCAATTGCCTGGGCATTTCCGCAAGGCGATCGCTTGCGACTGGATGAGCGTGCTGTCTGAGACGATCGAGAAGCAGAAGTCGCTGTTCATCCTCGGCCGCGGCCCGTCGGCTGCGATGGCCAACGAAGCGGCGCTCAAATTCAAGGAGACCTGCGGCATGCATGCCGAGGCCTACAGCGCCGCCGAAGTCATGCATGGCCCGCTGGCACTGATCGGGCCCGATTTTCCGGTGCTGGCGCTGGCCGCGCGCGATGCGTCCGAGCCGTCTATCGCCGAGGCCGCCGACAGCCTGGCGGCCAAGGGCGCGCCGGTGTTCGTCACCTCCGCACTTGCCCAGCGCGCCGTGCGCCTGCCGCATGTCGCCACCGGCCACCCGCTGACCGATCCGCTGACGCTGATCGTCTCCTTCTACATGTTCGTCGAGGCCTTTGCCCGCCATCGCGGCCTCGATCCGGACACGCCGCGCAATCTTCGCAAGGTGACGGAGACCGTATGAGCGACCGTTTTGCCCTGACTGGCGCCCGGATTTTCGATGGCGACGACTGGCATGAAGGCCACGCGCTGGTCGTGCGTGACGGCCTCGTCGAGGCTATTTTGCCCACCAGCGCCATCCCCTCGGATATCCGCGCCGTCGACACCGGCGGCGGCGTGCTGGCGCCGGGCTTCGTCGACCTGCAGGTCAATGGCGGTGGCGGCGTCATGCTCAACGACCACCCCGATGTCGCCTCGATCGAAACCATCTGCAAGGCGCATGCGCCCTTCGGCACGACGGCGCTGCTTGTGACGCTGATCACCGACACGCCCGGCGTCACCGCCGCCGCCGTCGCCGCCGGCGAAGCAGCGGCGCTGCGGAAGGTGCCGGGCTTCCTCGGCCTGCATCTCGAAGGCCCGCATCTGTCGATCGCCCGCAAGGGCGCGCATGATCCGGCGCTGATCCGGCCGATGCTCGATGCCGACCAGGCGATGCTGATCGCGGCGCGGCAAAAGCTGCCGGTGCTGCTCACCACCGTAGCGCCGGAATCCGTCGAGCCGGCACGCGTCGCGGCACTCGCCAAGGCCGGCGTCATCGTCAGTCTTGGCCATTCCGACACCGGCTACGCCACCGCCAGAACCTTCGCCGAAGCCGGCGCGAGCGTGGTCACCCATCTGTTCAACGCGATGAGCCAGATCGGCAATCGCGAGCCAGGGCTGGCGGGCGCAGCCATCGATATCGGCACCTTGTCCGCCGGTCTTATCGCCGACGGCATCCATGTCGATCCCGCCACCATCAAGATCGCACTGCGCGCCAAGCAAGGTCCCGGCAAGATCGTGCTGGTCAGCGACGCCATGGCGACAATCGGCACCGACATGACCTCGTTCACGCTCAACGGCCGCACCATCTACCGCAAGGATGGCAGCCTGCGGCTTCCCGACGGAACGCTGGCGGGTGCCGATCTCGACATGATCTCGGCTGTTCGCTTCATGCACAATGTCGTTGGCATCGATCTATCCGAGGCCTTGCGCATGGCCTCATTGTATCCGGCGCAGGCGATCGGCCAGTCGCACCGGCTTGGCCGCTTCGCCAATGGCACGGCAGCCGATATCGTTGCTCTGTCGGACGATCTCGACATAAGAAGCGTCTGGATCGGCGGCGGCAAGGTGTTCGAGGCCACCGCTTCACGCTGAAAGCAAGACCATGCAAGATATCGATTGCGTCGTCGCCGGAGCGGGCGTCGTTGGGCTCGCCGTCGCCCGCGCGCTCGCTTTGTCGGGCCGAGAGGTGCTGGTGATCGAGCAGGCTAATGCGATCGGCACCGTCACGAGCTCACGCAATTCCGAGGTCATCCATGCCGGGCTCTATTATGCGCCCGGGAGCCTGAAAGCCCGGCTCTGCGTCGAAGGGCGTGAGCGGCTCTACACCTATTGCTGCGAGCGCAACGTCGCCCATGATCGCACCGGCAAGCTGATCGTCGCCGTCGAACCGGATCAGTTGGGCAGGCTGAGCGCGATCAGGGCCAATGCGCAGAGCTGCGGGGTTGGCGATCTCGATCTGCTTACACAGGCACAAGCCGAAAGCCTCGAACCCGCGCTGAGGTGCGCCGGCGCGTTGCTGTCGCCATCGACCGGCATTGTCGACAGCCATGCACTGATGCTGTCGCTGCGCGGCGACGCGGAGACCGCCGGCGTGTCGTTCGCCTTCCTTACCACTGTCGCCGGAGCGGCCGTTGAAGCCGATGGAATCCGGATCGATACGCGCGATGCCAAGGGCGAGATCTTCGCATTGAAAACCGGCGCCTTCGTCAATGCGGCAGGTCTCGATGCACAAGCCCTGGCCAACCGGATCGAGGGGTTTTCACAAGACCTCGTTCCGCCGCTCTGGCTGGCGCGCGGCAATTACTTTTCGCTTTCGGGCCGGTCGCCCTTCTCGCGGCTGATCTATCCGGTCCCGGTCAATGGCGGCCTCGGCGTGCATCTGACGCTGGACCTTGGCGGCAGCGCGCGCTTTGGTCCGGATGTCGAATGGATCGACCACCTCGACTATACGGTCGATCCCCGCCGAAGCACTGTCTTCTACGAGGCGATCCGGCGCTACTGGCCCGAGCTTGCCGACGGCGCCCTGCAGCCTGCCTATGCCGGCGTCAGACCGAAACTGTCCGGCCCCGGCCAGCCGGCTGCCGACTTCACGATCCAGGGTCCGGCCGACCATGGCGCCGGCCGCATCGTCAATTTGTTCGGCATCGAAAGCCCCGGCCTGACGGCCAGCCTGGCGATCGCCGAGCACGTCGCCGAGCTGTTGTACCCAGGCTGACCCGACTGCCTACGCGGCTCCCGGGGCGATCCATCGTTTCACGGAACCGCCGAACCGCGCTATTTTGCTGGTATTGCTCTATGAGGCATAGAGGTCCTTGTAGGCGTCGCGCAAAAGATTCTTCTGCACCTTGCCCATGGTGTTGCGCGGCAGTTCGTCGATGAAGATCACCCGCTTCGGGTGCTTGTATTTCGCCACGCGTTCAGCGATGGCGCCGAGAATTTCGGCCCCGGTGATCTGCGATGACGGCGCCCGCACGACGACAGCAGTGACGCCTTCGCCGAAGTCCGGATGGGCAACGCCGATGACGGCGCTTTCGCCAACCCCGTCAAGCGCGTCGATCTCGCTTTCGAGTTCCTTGGGATAGATGTTGTAGCCGCCGGAAATGATCAGGTCCTTGCCGCGCCCGACAATGTGGACGTAACCATCGGCATCGATGATGCCGAGATCGCCGGTGATGAAGAAGCCGTCGGCGCGGAATTCCGCTTTGGTCTTCTCCGGCATGCGCCAATAGCCGCCGAAAACATTTGGGCCCTTCACCTCGATCATGCCGACCTCGCCCTGCGCAAGCGCTGCGCCGCTGTCGGGATCGGCGATGCGAAGCGCGACGCCGGGCAAGGGGAAACCAACCGTACCGGCGCGCCGCTCGCCCTCATAGGGGTTCGAGGTGTTCATGTTGGTCTCGGTCATACCGTAGCGTTCGAGGATCGCGTGGCCGGTGCGCTCGCGCCAGGCCTTGTGTGTCTCGGCCAGCAGCGGCGCCGAACCGGAAATGAACACACGGATGTTTTTCGCCGCCTCGCGGTTCAGCCCGTCCTGCTGCAGCAGGCGCACATAGAAGGTCGGCACGCCCATCAGGGCCGTGGCGCGCGGCAGCAGCGAGACGATGCGGGCCGGATCGAACTTCCGCTCGAACAGCATCGAGGCGCCAGCCATCAGGATGACGTTGGTGGCGACGAACAGGCCGTGGGTGTGGAAGATCGGCAATGCGTGGATCAGCACATCATCTCCGGTGAAGCGCCAGTGCTCGACCAGCACCCGCGCGTTGGAGGCAAGGTTCTCGTGGCTGAGCATGGCGCCTTTGGAGCGGCCGGTGGTTCCCGACGTGTAGAGGATCGCCGCTAGGTCATCCGGCCCGCGCGCCACGTCATGGAAATCCGCCGGCAGCCGCGAGGCCTGATCGGTCAGCGATCCCTCGCCGTCGCGGCCGAGCGTGACGGTGGTGGCGCCCGATTTTCCCGCCAACGCTGCGATGTCGGCAGCCCTTGCCGGATCGCAGACGACGAGGCGTGGCGCTGCGTCGCCGAAGAAGTACTCCAGCTCGGCCAGTGTGTAGGCGGTGTTGAGCGGCAGGAAGACGGCGCCGGCGCGCAGGCAGGCGAGATAGAGCAGGACCGCTTCCGGGCTCTTCTCGACCTGCACGGCGACGCGGTCGCCGGGTTCGACATCCAATTGCAAGAGCGCATGCGCAAGCTGCGCCGAGCGCGCCAGCATATCGCCATAGGTGAGCGAGCCGCCATCATTGGTTTCCATCAGCAGGCGCCCTGGCGCCGGCATCCGAGACCGGAACGCATCGAACAGATGATTGCTCATAAGGACTTCCCTGGGGTGGCGGAACGGCGGCGCCGAGCATGCCTTTCGAGCGGCATGCATTGGCGGCGAAGAGTTCGCGATTCCTGGCCGCGCCGTCAAGACCGCAGACGATGGCTCACACCAGTCGAGCCAACACCCAGAGATAGCGAGCAATGGGCCGCAAAAAATCCGCCGGGAAAACGACCGCTATCGCCGGGCGCGCTCGGCTCTGCCGGCGACCGCCTGTGACCCTTCGCCTTGACTGAAGCGTTTCATGCACATGGCGGCGGTCAACTGGTAGTGATTGATCAGTGCCTCGACGGCAGCGTCGGCATTGCCATCCAGGGCACATTCGGCGATCAGGCGATGCTCGCCGAAATCGTCGCGCTGGACGCCTTCGCCGTCATTGGCCATTTGCCGATAGCGATAGGCGTGATCGGAAAGCTGATCGCAGAACCCCACCAGCCATTGCGACCGGCAGGCCGAGATCAGCACCCTGTGGAAGATGCGGTGCAACCTTTCCCAATCCGGGTTGAGCGAGAAGAGATTTTGCGGCGAAAGACGTGACGCGCGCCCCAGGCGATGCAGAGCCAGGACGAGCTGTTCTTCCCATTCGGCGGTGCGGTGGGCGATGGATTCGCGAAGCGCTCGCTCCTCGAGCCAGCAGCGGGTACGCGTCAGTTCCTCGAGTTCCGACGCGCTGACCGGCATGATGAAGAAGCCACGCTGGTCGTGCCGACCGAGAAGCCCTTCCGAGGCGAGGCGATTGAGAGCCTCGCGGACAGGGGAAGCGCCAGCCCCATATTTGGAGACCACCCATTCGACCCGCAGCTTGCTCTCGGCTTCAAGAACACCACCGAGAAGATCGTCACGCAATTGCTGATAGACCGTGCTGGCAAGCGTGCTCTTGGGTCCTGCGGCGTCATCGTTCAGATTGGCAGCTCCGTATGTCACAGCGACTCCTTGTCCCCAAAACTTGTCTTGGGCAATTCGAGTCCGACAGCATTCGCCTTTTCGTACTTGTACCATATAACGCGTGCCGCGGCGCGCTCAAGCAGAAGATCACGCTATTGTACTTTAGCACAAAGGAATATGCGGCATTCCGGAGATCAATGCTGTAATCCCGCGCATTCCCACAACCTGCGGAAACTTAACATGTTTTGTATGCACGCAGGAGAATCTGTTCTTCCTGTTCTTTTGTATGCGCATGAGACCACCTGTTCTATTGCGCGCACAGGCGGCGAACAGCGAAGCCGAATCAGGCCGCCGCTGCTCTTTTGGGCGCAGTGCCCTTGAAGATACGATGCGCCGTGAGTTAGCCGGCTGCGTTGTCGGCTGCCGTCCTGATCGCCTGAATGTTTTGCCGGTAGGCTTCGACACTGCCGCCTTTAAAAATGGCGGCGCCAGCCACCAGCACGTCGGCGCCGGCAGCGGTGACCAGTGGCGCGGTTTCGGCTGAAACACCGCCGTCGATCTCGATGCGGATCGGCCGGTCGCCGATCAGCGCCTTGACCCGCTTCACCTTATCGACGATGGCCGGAATGAACGCCTGGCCGCCGAAGCCCGGATTGACGGTCATGATCAGGATCAGGTCGAGCCGGTCGAGCACATACTCGACCACGCTTTCAGGCGTTGCCGGATTGAGCGACACTCCGGCCTTCTTGCCAAGGTTCCTGATGGTTTGAAGCGAGCGGTCGAGATGCGGCCCGGCCTCTGCATGGACCGTCAAACCGTCGCAGCCGGCCTCGGCGAAAGCGGCCAGATAGGGGTCGGCCGGGGCAATCATCAGATGGCAGTCGAAGAAGGCCTTGGTGCGGTTGCGGATCGCCTTGATCACCGGCGGGCCAAAGGTGATGTTGGGGACAAAGTGCCCGTCCATCACATCGAGATGGATCCAGTCGGCGCCGGCCGCCGCCACCGCTTCGACCTCATCGCCGAGCCTCGAAAAATCCGATGCCAGCACCGACGGTGCGATCAAGGTCTTTCTGCTCATGGGTGCGGCCTTTCCGAGCGCCCTTTTCATCCGGCCACTCTGGATCGCCTGCCTAATGCGCTCCAGCCGACTTGTCGAGTGCATGGGCGCGGGCGCTGCACAGGCAGGGTGGCGTTTTGGCGTCTCCGATCTTGTTGCAGCCAATTTCCGCTTGCCCCGGAACCACAAGAAAGACCCGCCGGATTGCTCCGGCGGGTTTCTGGTCTGGCGTCGAGCAGATGGTTATTGCTGCTGGAGTTTCAGGATTCTGTTTGGATCCGGATCCTGCTGCTGTTCGACCTGCGGCCTGCGCCGTGGCAGTACCTGCTGCAGCAGCAGGCCCGGGTTGAGCTCCAGCGACGGTTGCCCGCGGACCGGCCGGCAGTTCGGGTACCGCCCGATCGTGCCTTCCGGGCAGCGCCGCCTGATGATCGGCTGGCACTGGCCATTGATCATCTGCGTGCCCGGTGCGCATTCCACCTGCTGCCTGGGCTTGCGGCATGCGCCGTCGATCACCTCGGTCCCACGCGGACAGACACATTCGCCGCGCTTGTTGTGGACCTGGCCGCGTATGTCGCACTGCTGCACATCAGGCTGCTTGCGCCGGCAGGCATTGCCTTGCACCTCGGTACCCCTCGGGCAGACGCAATCGCCGTTGGCGCCGTGGACCTGGCCACGGATGGTGCATTGCTCCGGCTTCGGCTGGATCGGTCGGCAGGCATTGCCCCTGACTTCCGTGCCGCGTGGGCAGACGCAATCGCCATCGGCATTGTGGACCTGGCCACGGATGGTGCACTGCTCCGGCTTCGGCTGGATCGGTCGGCAGGCATTGCCCCTGACTTCCGTTCCCCTGGGGCAGACGCAATCGCCATCCGAATTGTGGACCTGGCCACGGATGGTGCACTGCTCGGGCTTGTCGGTCCTGACGCATTTGCCGTTCTCAAGCCCGGTTCCGCGTGGGCAGACGCAGCGTCCGTCCTCGGTGCGGATCTGGCCTTCGAGCAGCACGCAGCGCTTCGGCGGCGGTGGCGTTGGCAGAATATTGGTACCACCGCCGGTGCACTGGCCATTGCGGAAGGTGGTGCCTTCCGGGCAGACGCAGCGACCGGCGTCGTTCATGACGAAGCCTTGCGAGCATTCCTTCTTCGTCTCCTGGCTGATGGTGAAGGGATGGCAGGCATAGGCCTTGCCGCGATCGCCCTGCACATTGGTCTGGCCGCCGCCAAGCACGTCGCCACCGCCTTGCACCCGTGTGTCGGGAGAGAGCACGCCGACGCAGTTCTGGCCGCTGACGTTGCCCTGCAGATTGGCCAGGCGGCCGTCGTCGGGAATGACCACGGTGACATGGTGCACCTGGCTTTCGCCGGCGCCGAGCGTCAGGTCGGCAATGCAGGACGCAGGCAAGGTTGCCGGTTCCGGCGAGCAGCCGAAGGGCGGATCGATCGACGTGATTTCAACGCCTTCCAGCCTGCCGAGCCCATCCACGCCGATCGCATCACCGATACGGACCGGTCCCGAGAAGGGGGTCGTCCCATCATTGGTGATGGTGATCTCGAACGAGCAGGGTTGGCCGAGCTTGCATTCGCGGTCGCCGGTTTTTTCGACACGGATAGTCGAAGAGCCGCCGCCCTTGGCGCAGGCCTGGCCGATCGGATAGACGATGTCGTCGCCTGGCGCCGGACCAAACGAACCCCGCGCGCAGTTCTCGAACGCGCCATTCGCAGAAACCGTCACGTCGAAGTGGCGGCTGGTTCCAGGTGTCATCACGGCACCGGGAATCTGGCACGACAGCGCATTGGCCGGAACCGGTCCGCATGCCCATTCCGCGCCGTCAGGGGTGACGGTCTGGATCTGGACGGGCGCGCCGCCAGCCACCAGCGTGGCGGCATCGTTGACCCGCACCGGACCGGTGGGGGCAGCGGTGCCAAGGCTGATGACGGTGATGCGGCAAGAGATGACCGCGGCACCGGCGAGCGAGCCGTTGCATACCTTGGTGATGCGCAGGGTCGGCTTGCCGCCATTGGGATGACGGAAGCGTTCCTTGGCGCAAGCCTTGTTGTTGGTGAGGTCGTTTTCACCAGGAATGGCCTTCACCGCGGCGCAGTTCTCCACCGTGTCCGACTGGTAGCCGGCCGGCATGACCGCCTTGACGACGATCGGTGTCGAGGCGCCCGGAGGCAGCGAGATCCCCGCATTGTCGCAGCGGAACTGGCCGGGGCCGTTCGGTCCGCATGTCCAGGGCGGGCTCGGGCCGAAGGTCGAGGAGGACGGCGCGCCGCCCGGATAGGTGTCGATCACCGTCAGCGGCCCATTATAGGTTGATGTGCCGTTGTTGATGATGTCGATCACGAAGTAGCAGATGCCGTCGGCCGTGCAGACCGGGATACGGGCACGCTTCTTCAGGATCAGGTCGACCTTCTTTTCGACCGGCGGCTGGCAGTCGCGGTCACGGTCGCCACGCCGGCAGATCGGGATCGAGGCACAGCCGCGATCATTCGATTGGCTGCCGAACAGCGGCTTGCCGCTGGCCCCATAATTATACGTGGCGCAGTTGCGCAGGACGCTGCCTTGCCAGCCTCCGGCCGGCTTGAAGCCGAGCTTGAGGTCGACGGAGGCCCCCGGACTGAGCGTGGTCACCGGATAGGTGCACGTCATCGGGGTGGTGCCGGGTACGCAGACCCAGGGCGGATTAGGCCCCGAATCGAGCGTCGATCCGGCCGGCAGCGTCACCTCGTCGAGCACGATCTTGCCGTGGTAGGCACCGGTGCCGACATTGGTGACCCTGATGGTGAAGTCGCAGCCGCCGCCCATCGTGCAACGCGTCACGTCGGCGCGTTTCTCGACCTTGAGGTCCGGCTCCTTGTCCTTGGGCGGGCACCTCTGGTCACGCGGGATGACGATGTCGATCGTCTGCGTGCAGCACAGGCCCCAGCCTTCCTTCGGACCGGCATAGGTTTCGATGCCGGTGACGATGAGGTGGATGACGTCGCCGGGCGATGCGCCGACGATCTTCCAGTTTAAGACACCGCCGCCCGCCGGCACCAGCTGGGTGTCGGGGATGATGGTGATGCCGGGCGTGGTCGTCGACACCTGCACCCACTTGCCGCCCATCTCCGGGCCGACCGGCATGTGATAGATGAAGGCGCCGCCGCCGGGCACGCAGTCGACCGTGCCGCGTTCCACCTTGAAGCATTCCTTGCCGGGAGGTGGCGGTGGCGGGTTGCATTTTGTGACGTCGATCTTGATCGAGGTCTTCACGCCGGTCTTGAAGTCGCCGTCGTCGGGCTTGCCCGGATCCTGCGACGGGATGATGGTCCCCGTGCCCGGTCCGGCCGTCACCTTGATCATGCCCTGGTTGTCGACGATCGTTGGTGCGGGAAAAGCCGCATGATCGATCTTGGCCGTGATCTGGAAGGTGATGACGCGCTCGTTCGGAGCACCGGCGCCGTCGAGATCGGTGGCGGAGAGCCGGAAATCGGACACAGTCGCCGTATCGTTGGGATTTGCCGAGGTGCTGATTGAAGCCCCCGGCAGTGGCCCACCGGACGAATCCGTGCCGTCGCCGGCCACATTGACGTTGACGATCTCAAGGCCGTGCGGGAGCTGGTCCTTGAAGTCGAGCTTGAGCTTGTTCAGCCTGGCCGCGAGGCTTGGGTCGGCAAAGCCTTGCGGATCGCCGCGCAAGCCGAAGCTCAGCGAATAGACGACATAGTCGCAGCTTCGTTGAGTGCCTTTCTTGGTGAAGAAAGGCACGAGCCGGTCCGGCCTCGGATTGACGACGCGCGAATTGTCGAGGTCGAGCTTCAGTTCCGGGGTGATCGGAACGGCGTCTTCCGCGTGGCTTGCCACAGGGGTGAGCATGGCGACCGCGATACCGGCCGCCATCAGCCAGCGCGCGCCGCGCCTGGCATATGACAGGGGTTTCATGATCGTCTCCATGACGGTTGAGTTGTTTTCTGCGAGCGGGGAGAGTGCGAGATTTTTCATCTTCCCCTCCTCAACGTTCGCAGCTGACGGCTGGGGTTCTGAGCGGCAAAGTCATCTTGCAGCAAGGGTAGTAGCCACCCTTGTCCTTGTCGGACTTCCTGTAGAAGCAGAGCCCGACATCGACTGTGTCGCCCGGATCGTGGCCGGTGATGTCGATCGTGTAGGGCTTGCCGGGCGCATGCGACTGGGATGATGTCACCCCGACGCCTGGCGTCCTGGACTGGGCCTTGATCGAATCGCCGCCGAAGCCGGCATGGTCATGGAGATAGAGATCGGCCTCAAGCCCCGAAGGCGTGCAGTAGTACTGGACATCTTCAACGTCGAGACACGGAGGCAGATTGCCGGGCGGTGGGAAGTCCGGCGGGTAGAAGGGGGGCAGGTAGCCGCCCGGGATTCCTTCATAATAGCCGGCGCGGCCTTCGCAGGGATGCCAGACGGCAACGTCGCCGACATGACCCTCGACCTCCGGGTCTTCGAAATAACCGTCGAAGTCGACGAACCAGGAGCCGAAGGGCGGCACATTGGCCGGCTTGACCAGCTCTTTGGGCGTAATCTGCACGCCATGCACGGCCAGCGGCCCGCCGGCGGCGAGCTGTTCGGCGAGAGCCGGATTGTCGCGCAGCTTGTCGCCGGTGTTGACCAGTGTCTGCGTGCAGACCGAGGTGTCGAGATTGCCGTCGGCGTCATAGCCATATTGCAGGTCGAGACCGCCGGCCGACTGCCGGTTGCCCTGCGGGAAACCGATCGCATATTCCTGCGGCATTTCCACCCAGACCGATTCGGTTGCCGGATCGTCCGGGTTCTCGCGCCAGTAGCGAATGACCTCGCCCTTGCCGGAATCGGCGAACTGGCTGTAATCGTAGCGGTTCTCGACCGGACCGCGCTGGGCCAGGTACATGAAGCCACTGTTGTCGAAGGCGATATCGGTGACGGCGTAGTCCTTGTCAGCCTTGACCGTCAGTTCCCAGCGCGGGTCGCCGGCAAAGGTGCCGTCGCGGGCGATGCCCACCGACCAGATTTCCGACTTTTCGCCGACCGAGTAGTAGAGCCGGCCACCATGATAGGAAACGGCCCAGATGCGGCGCTCGTCCTGCGTGTAGCCCCAACTGTCGGGGTCTTCGCTGTCGAAGGCCGCGCCCTGGATGTCCATCACCGACCCGTCGTCGGCGACGGGAGCCAGCCCATGCGCGGGGCGGCCGACAACGCCATGGTCGAAGCTGTCGATCAGCCTGCCGTTGGCGTCGATGCGATGGATCAGGCCGGTGTCGAGGTCGGAAGCAAAGAACTGGCGGTGGCTGGGATCGAAGCTGAGATTGCCGATGCCGGGGCCGCTGTTGGTGTCGATGTCGGCGAATTTGGAGACCTGGCCGGTGATGCCGTCGATCTTCCAGATGGTGCCCGGCCCGCCGCCGTTTTCGGTGCCGAACTGGCCATCCATGAAGGTGGCGCCGGCCATGCCGCGGCGTTGCCGCTCAGGGCGACCGTCATCGTCGGCGTCCGGCGTGACGATGCGGATGCCGTGCAGCGAGGTGGCGCCGGCATAGAGATTGGGAATGCCGGACGGAATGCCATCGCGCACTCCATCGTCATAGGTGACGCCGAACACCTGGCCGATCTGCTCTGCCGTCACCTCGAAGGGCGGCGGTGTGTTGACGAGCTGGCCAGCGGCCGGTCCGCCCAGATGCGAGACGTCGAACACGCGCAAGGTGGCGCGGGTGGTGTCGATGAAGGTTTCGTCGACCGGATCGACGCCGGGCGGCAGGCCCTCGTCGAAATTGGGAATGATGGTGCCGGAAAATCCGGTCACCGCCATCGAGCCGGGATAGATGATCTGGGTTTCCTGCGCCTGCGCGGCGCCACCCAGCCACAGGCCGGCGGCGAGCGTCAGCGCCAGCAATGCGCCGCCTGCATGCGCGGCACGACGCAAACGACCATCAAGAGACGACACGAACGAGCCGCGGATGCGAGACATGACACTCCCCCCGTAGTCAACGGGAGAAACGTCCGGTCTGGCCGCGCAAATCAGGGCAAGGCGCGGCGTTCCGGCTCGTTCTTCCCTGATCGAATTGTCTGCTTTCCTCATTGTCACGATACGCCTGCTCTTACGCAGGGTCAACGGAATCAGCGGAAAACCCAGCGCATCGACCCCGTCCCGAAGGCGGTGGTCGCGCCGAGCTCCTGTTGTTCCCGGAGACCGCGGAGTCTCTGGGTTATTGGTCATGGGGGGCTTCCTTTCCGGGCCGCACCATGCGGCGCCTGGACATCAGTCGCAGGCGGAGGTGGAAAGGTTCATGGAAGCCTTGCGCAGAATGCTTGCGCGCGATGCCGCCTGTTCTTATATACGCGCCAAGCCGTTCGGTGCCGGAATGCCGGTTGCCGGAACGGAATTTCTTGTGAACAGGGGCTTTCGTCGGAACGCCTGTACGGGTCCTGAGAGCCTGCTTAGCGGAGAGACTAGAAAAATGGCAAAAGTAATCGGTATCGATCTCGGCACCACCAACTCCTGCATCGCCATCATGGATGGCAAGGAGCCCAAGGTGATTGAAAATGCGGAAGGCGCGCGCACGACGCCTTCCATCGTCGCCATCAGCGGCGACGACGAACGTCTCGTCGGCCAGCCGGCCAAGCGCCAGGCGGTCACCAATCCTGAAAACACCATCTTCGCGGTCAAGCGCCTGATCGGCCGCCGCTATGACGATCCGGTGACGGAGAAGGACAAGAAGCTTGTCCCCTACAAGATCGTCAAGGGCGACAATGGCGATGCCTGGGTCGAGGCCGGCGGCAGGAAGCAGTCGCCCTCGCAGATTTCGGCCATGATCCTGCAGAAGATGAAGGAGACGGCGGAAGCCTATCTCGGCGAGAAGGTCGAGAAGGCGGTCATCACCGTTCCGGCCTATTTCAACGACGCCCAGCGCCAGGCGACCAAGGACGCCGGCAAGATCGCCGGCCTCGAGGTGCTGCGCATCATCAACGAGCCGACGGCTGCAGCGCTTGCCTACGGCCTCGACAAGAAGGAAGGCAAGACCATTGCCGTCTATGACCTTGGCGGCGGCACGTTCGACATTTCGGTGCTCGAGATCGGCGACGGCGTGTTCGAGGTCAAGTCGACCAATGGCGACACTTTCCTCGGCGGCGAGGATTTCGACATGCGCCTGGTCGAATATCTGGCGGCCGAGTTCAAGAAGGAACAGGGCATCGACCTGAAGAACGACAAGCTTGCCTTGCAGCGCCTCAAGGAGGCGGCTGAAAAGGCCAAGATCGAGCTGTCGTCGACCACACAGACCGAAATCAACCTGCCCTTCATCACCGCCGACGCGACCGGGCCGAAGCACCTGACACTGAAGCTGACGCGCGCCAAGTTCGAACAGCTGGTCGACGATCTGGTCCAGCGCACGATTGCCCCTTGCAAGGCGGCGCTCAAGGATGCCGGCCTGAAGGCCGGCGAGATCGACGAGGTCGTCCTGGTCGGCGGCATGACCCGCATGCCCAAGATCCAGGAGATCGTGAAGCAGTTCTTCGGCAAGGAGCCGCACAAGGGCGTCAATCCGGATGAAGTCGTCGCTCTCGGCGCCGCCATCCAGGCCGGCGTGCTGCAGGGCGACGTCAAGGACGTGCTGTTGCTCGACGTGACGCCGCTGTCGCTCGGCATCGAGACGCTGGGTGGTGTGTTCACGCGCCTGATCGAGCGCAACACGACGATCCCGACCAAGAAGAGCCAGGTGTTCTCGACGGCCGAGGACAGCCAGTCGGCCGTGACCATCCGCGTCTTCCAGGGTGAGCGTGAAATGGCCGCAGACAACAAGGCGCTCGGCCAGTTCGACCTTGTCGGCATCCCGCCGGCGCCGCGCGGCGTGCCGCAGATCGAGGTCACCTTCGACATCGACGCCAACGGCATCGTCAACGTTTCGGCCAAGGACAAGGGCACCGGCAAGGAGCACCAGATCCGCATCCAGGCATCGGGTGGTCTTTCGGACGCCGACATCGAGAAGATGGTCAAGGACGCCGAGGCCAATGCCGAGACCGACAAGAAGCGCCGCGCGCTGGTCGAAGCCCGCAATCAGGCCGAAGCACTGCTGCATTCCTCGGAGAAGTCGCTGAAGGAATATGGCGACAAGGTTTCGGAGACCGAGCGCACGGCGATCTCCGATGCGATCGCGGCGCTGAAGACCGCGACCGAAGGCGATGACGCGGCCGACATCGAGGCCAAGAGCCAGGCGCTCGCCGAGGCTTCGATGAAGCTTGGCCAGGCCATGTACGAAGCTTCGCAGAAGGAAGCGGCGGAAGCCGACGCCAAGGCGGACGCCGCCAAGGACAGTGACGTGGTCGATGCCGATTTCGAGGAAATCGACGAGGACGACGACAAGAAGAAGTCGGCCTGAACCGTTTGACGGCAAGATAGTGCGGAAAGCCCGGCGCAAAGCCGGGCTTTTTTGCAACCCCTTGCGGAAAAACAGCGGGCCTTGCTGAAAAAATGCAGGCAAACCGGCGTCGACACTGGCATCCCGCTTCCATCGCACCTAAATCGGAACGGCAATGCCGGCAAACGACGCAACAATGCTTCAAGACGTTGAGCATCCGGACAGCGGGAAAAAATGAAAGCTGATTTCTACGAAACGCTGGGCGTGCAAAAGGGCGCCGATGAGAAGGAGCTCAAGAGCGCTTTCCGCAAGCTCGCCATGCAGTTCCATCCCGACCGCAATCCCGGCGATCATTCCTGCGAGCACAAGTTCAAGGAAATCAACGAAGCCTACGAGACGCTGAAGGACCCGCAGAAGCGCGCGGCGTATGACCGCTTCGGCCACGCGGCCTTCGAACAGGGCGGCATGAATGGCGGCGCGCAAGGCTTTGGCGCCGGCGGCTTCGCCGACATCTTCGAGGATATTTTCGGCGACATGATGGGCGGGCGCCAGCGCCGCTCGTCGGGCGGCCGCGAGCGCGGCGCCGACCTGCGCTACAACATGGAAATCACGCTGGAAGAGGCCTTTGCCGGCAAGACCGCGCAAATCCGTGTGCCGGCGTCGATCTCCTGTTCGGAATGTTCGGGCAGCGGCGCCAAGCCCGGCACCCAGCCCGTCACCTGCTCGATGTGCAACGGCCACGGCAAGGTGCGCGCCACGCAAGGCTTCTTCTCGATCGAGCGCACCTGCCCGCAATGCCAGGGGCGCGGCCAGACGATCAAGGATCCATGCCCGAAATGCGCCGGCCAGGGCCGCGTCACCGAGGAGCGCTCGCTGTCGGTCAACATCCCGGCCGGCATCGAGGACGGCACCCGCATCCGCCTAGCCAATGAGGGCGAGGCCGGCCTGCGCGGCGGGCCATCGGGCGACCTCTATATTTTCCTGGCGGTCAAGCCGCACGAATTCTTCCAGCGCGACGGCGCCGACCTCTATTGCAAGGTGCCGATCTCGATGACGACGGCCGCCCTTGGCGGCTCCTTCGAGGTGACGACACTGGATGGCACCCAGACCAAGGTCAAGGTGACCGAAGGCACCCAGAACGGGCGCCAGTTCCGCCTCAAGGGCAAGGGCATGCCGGTGCTGCGCCAACCCAATGTCGGCGACCTCTATATCCAGACCGCGGTCGAGACGCCGCAGAACCTCACCCGCCGCCAGCGTGAACTGCTGGAGGAGTTCGAACAGCTCTCCTCGCAGGACAATTCGCCCCAATCGAGCGGCTTTTTCGCCCGCATGAAGGATTTCTTCGAATCCTTCGGCGAACGTTGATGCATGCCGCCCACGACCAGGAGCCGGTTTGCGCCGCGAAAATCCGTGAGACGCGCGTCACCTTGAGACGCGACGAAAATTATCTTATCCACGACATGCGTCCGGCCGCGCCTTGCCTTGCACCGCCCAGATGTTAAGTAACTTGCGGGGAGCGCTGAGGAGAACTTGCATGACACGTGGCCCTGGACTGCGGAAGGCGCTTGTCGAAAAGTTCGACGACGAACTCAAATTCTTCAAGGGCTGGATCGACAAGCCGAAGACGGTCGGCTCGATCGTGCCGACCAGTTCGATCACCGCCCGCAAGATGGCCTCGATCGTCAATCCGAAGTCCGGCCTGCCGGTACTCGAGGTTGGTCCCGGCACCGGCGTCATCACCCGCGCCATCCTCGCCCAGGGCGTGCGGCCCGAAAACCTCTACGCGGTCGAATACAACACGGATTTCGTGGGCCACCTGCGGCGGCTCTATCCCGGTGTCAACGTCATCGAGGGCGATGCCTTCAATCTCAATGCCACGCTTGGCGACAAGAGCGGGATGATCTTCGATTCCGTCGTTTCGGGCGTGCCGCTGCTCAACTTTCCGGTCGCCCAGCGCATCGCCTATATCGAGAGCCTGCTCGACCGCATCCCGGCCGGACGGCCAATCGTGCAGCTGACCTATGGCCCGATGTCGCCGATCCCGGCCGGTCGCGGCGACTACACGGTCAAGCATTTCGACTTCATCTTCCGCAACATCCCGCCGACGCAGCTGTGGATCTATCGGCGCGAGGCCCATTAGGGTGCGTTGATTTAAGCGGGCCTTGGCTGTACCTGTCCGGGAACAAGGGTGGCCAATGGCAGTGATCCCGAAAATCCTCGTCTTCGCCGGCTCGGTGCGCAGCGGCGCCTACAGCGGCAGGACCGCCGACGTGGCGCAAAAGGAACTTGCCATGCAAGGCGCCGAGGTGACCCGCATCTCGCTCGCCGACTATCCCTTGCCGATCCTCGACGAGGATCTGGAAAAGGAAAAGGGCGTTCCCGAAAACGCCCAGAAACTCGGCCGTCTGGTGATCGCCCATGACGGGCTGCTGATCGCCACGCCCGAATATAACGGCTCTATCCCGCCCCTGCTCAAGAACACGATCGACTGGGTGAGCCGGGTGCGCAGGGATGGTGGCCGCACGGTCAGGCCGCTTGCCGGCAAGGTCGCCGGCCTCTGCTCATCCTCCAACGGGCACTTTGCCGGCATCCGTTGCATCAACCATCTGCGCGCCGTCCTAGTGCGTTGCCAGATGGAGGTGGTGACGCCGGAATGCTCGGTGCCAGAGGGCGGCGACGCCTTCGACGAGGACGGCCATTTCCGCGACGAAAGACTGCACAAATCGATGGAGCACCTATGCCGCACGCTGATCGAAACCTCGCGCATGCTGTCCACCCGGATCGAGGCATGATCGCCGATAGCATGCGCGACCGGCTCATCGTCGGCCTCGACGTGCCGACCGTGAAGCAAGCCGAGCAGGCGGTGCGCGAACTCGACGGCGTCGTCTCCTTCTACAAGATCGGCTATCAACTGGCCTTTGCCGGCGGGCTCGACTTCGCCAGGGAACTGGCCAGCGGCGGGACAAAGATCTTCCTCGACATGAAGCTGCTCGACATCGACCACACGGTGGCCAAGGGGGTCGAGAACATCGTCAAGATGGGCATGACCATGCTGACCATCCACGCCTATCCAAAGGCGATGGCGGCGGCGGTGGAAGCAGCGCGCGGCAGCGACCTTTGCCTGCTTGCCGTCAGCGTGCTGACCTCGATGGACGAACAGGACGTGATCGACGCGGGCTATGAATATGACCCGCACACACTGGTGCTGCGGCGCTCGGAACAGGCGCTGCATGCCGGCATGGGCGGCATCGTCTGCTCGGCCGAGGAAGCGGAAGCGGTACGCCGCATCGCCGGGCCCGACCTGGCAGTGGTGACACCGGGCATCCGGCCCACAGGCAGCGACCATGGCGACCAGAAGCGCGTGGTGACGCCGGGCCAGGCGATCCGCAACGGCTCCAGCCACCTCGTCGTCGGCCGGCCGATCGTTGCTGCGGCCAACAAACGGGAGGCGGCCGAAGCCATCCTCGACGAGATGCGCTCGGCCTGACGTTTCAAGATAGAGAGTTCGGAGACAAGACATGCCCAAGGGATACTGGATCGCTCGTGTCGATGTGCGCGACGCCGAAGGCTACAAGGACTATGTCGCCGCTGCCAAGCCTGCCTTCGAGCGCTTCGGCGCGAAATTCCTGGCGCGCGGCGGCGAACATGAAAAGGCCGAAGGGCCCGGCCGCGCACGCAATGTCATCATCGAGTTCGAATCGCTCACCGCCGCCCACGATTGCTACCACTCGCCGGAGTACCAGCGCGCCGTCGCCATCCGCCAGAAGGTCGCCGACGGCGAAATCGTGCTGGTCGAAGGCGCCTGAGGTCCACCGAACCATAAATCCGAAAAGTGGTATCCGGTTTTCGCCGGAGATCACGCTCAAGACCGGATAAAGCCCGGCGGCGCTTCCACCGAACCCCCGTAAGCTCACTTCCCGTATCCAGTCGCCGTTGCGAAGCCTTGCCGATGCGCGGCTTGTCGAACGATCGACTGCCAGTCCCAACAGCCTTCGCTTGAGCCATTGCAGCGACTGGGGGATCTGCTGGTTGACATGCAGGTATTTACCTGCATATTATGGCCTCACATCAGAGTGAGGCCGATGGACGCCGACAAGGTTTTCAAAGCGCTGGGCGACCCGACACGCAGAAGGCTGCTTGACCTTCTGTGTGAGCAGAACGGGCAGACGCTCGGTCAGCTTTGCGAAAACCTGGACATGGCAAGGCAATCCGCCACCCAGCACCTCGACCTGTTGGAGGCGGCCAATCTGGTGAGCACGGTCAAGCGTGGCCGCGAAAAGCTGCATTTCATCAACCCGGTGCCGCTGCACGAAGTCTACGAGCGCTGGGTGCGCAAATTCGAACGGCAGCGGCTCAGCCTGCTGCACGACCTGAAACAAGAACTCGAAGGAGACGACCAATGACCACCAAAGAGACGACCAGTTTTGTCTACGTGACCTACATCCGCTCGACGCCAGAGAAAGTGTTCGAGGCCATAACCAGGCCCGATATCGCACGGCGCTATTGGGGCCACGAGAACGTCTCCGACTGGAAGCCGGGATCGAAGTGGGAACATATCCGCGCCAATGATGAGCGCACCGTCCAGATCGTCGGCAAGGTCGTCGAGGTCTCGCCGCCAACCCGTCTCGTCATGACCTGGGCAAGCCCTTCGCAGGCCGCCGATCCGGCAAGCTACAGCCGCGTGACCTTCGGCATCGAGGAATACGACGCCATGGTCCGGCTGACCGTCACCCATGACGAACTCGAAGCCGGCTCCGGCATGGCAAAAGGCATCAGCCAGGGGTGGCCGGTTGTGCTGTCCAGCCTGAAGTCCTTGCTGGAAACCGGCAGCGGCATCGACGTTTTCGCCAAGCCGAAATCGGCCTGACCCAGGAGGACCGACAATGACCAAACGCTATATAGGCGGCTGCGCATGCGGAGCCATTCGCTATGAGACGAGCGGCGAGCCTATCTTCCAGAACCATTGCCAATGCCTGGATTGCCAGAAGCGCGCCGGTACCGGCCACGGATCCTACCTGACCTTTGGCCGGCGCGCCGATATGGCAATCACGGGCGAGGCGAGCACCTGGCGGGTGGCCGGCGACAGCGGCAACGAGAAGATCCACGCCTTCTGTCCGACCTGCGGAGCGCCGGTCTTCCTGACATTCGCCGCCATGCCGGAGCTGATCGCGGTCCACGCCACCAGCCGCCCCCCCCCCCCCCCCCCCCCCCCCCCCCCCCCCCCCCCCCCCCCCCCCCCCCCCCCCCCCCCCCCCCCCCCCCCCCCCCCCCCCCCCCCCCCCCGCCCCCCCCCCCCCCCCCCCCCCCCCCCCCCCCCCCCCCCCCCCCCCCCCCCCCCACCACACCCCCCCCCCCCCCCCCCCCCACCACCCCCCCCCCCCCCCCCCCCCCCCCCCCCCCCCCCCCCCCCCCCCCCCAACCCCCCCCCCCCCCCCCCCCCCCCCCCCCCCCCCCCCCCCCCCCCCCCCCCCCCCCCCCCCCCCCCCCCCCCCCCCCCCCCCCCCCCCCCCCCTCCCCCCCCCCCCCCCCCCCCCCCCCGTCCCCCCCCCCCCCCCCTCCCCCCCCCCCCCCCCCCCCCCCCCCCCCCCCCCCCCCCCCCCCCCCCCCCAACCCCCCCCCACCCCCCCCCCCCCCCCCCCCCCCCCCCCCCCCCCCCCCCCCCCCCCCCCCCCCCCCCCCCCCCCCCCCACCTACACGATCCGCGGCCATGGCTGGGATACGATCGATCGCTCGCTGCAGGCATTCGAGCGAATGCCACACGGATAAATGCTCGAGCAAACCCGCGGTCGGCTAATGCCGTGTCGAGTGCTCGTCGCTGGCGAGTGCTTCCGCCTGGTGGCGGTGCCCGAGCATTTCGTAGCCGACGATGGTGACGGCCGGCGCCAGCATCAGGATGATCAGGCAGATGGCCATATCGACGCCGGCGAGCGCTGCGAGAATGGCAAGGGCCACGACCGCCGCGGTCGCGAGCAGCAGCCAGATGTGGAACGGATCGAAGCGCTGAACGAGATAGGTGTAGAGCGCATAGACCGCCGCCAGGAAGACGGCGACAGGAACAGCGGTGGCGAGCAGTGTCGCAAGCGGGCCGATATGCGCCTTGTGCTCGATGAAATAGGCCGCGACGTGCAGTCCTGCACCGGTGGCGACAATTGCCGCGACAACCAGCATCTGCCCGTAACCCCAGACGAAGGCGCGATTGCGGTGGGCATGCAGGATCGGCGCTGAGGGCAGCATGTAGTAGACCCACCACATGCCGAAGGTGAGCCCGGTGCCGGCGATGCAGACCAGTGCCGCATCCACGGTCCAGCCCTGTTCCTCGACCACGGCGGACAGGGTGGCGAGGGTGCCGACGACCCCCTCACCCAAAGCGATGATGGCAAACAGGCTGTAGCGCTCGGCCATATGGTGCGCATGCCAGGGCGTGCCGCCATCCTTGCCTTCCGCGATCACCGGCCCCGCCATTTCGATCAGCCCGAGAATGACGGCGAGGATGATGCTGGTGCCGACCGGGAAATCGACGATGATCTGCACCACCCAGCCGATCTGAGCGACCGCAATTGCCGTGGCGTAGGTCAGGCAGGCGCGACGTCGGACAGGGTCCTGCCTGAAGGCACGCAGCCACTGGAAGATCATCGCCACCCGCATGATGACATAGCCCAGCACCATCACCGAATTGTTGAGGTGCTCGCCGTGCTCGATGGAAGCGAACATGCGTGGCAGGCCGAGCGCCAGCACCAGCACCCCGATCATCTGCACCATGGTGACGAGCCGGAAAATCCAGTCGTCGGTGTCATAGGCGGAAGAGAACCAGGAGAAATTGATCCAGGCCCAGCAAATGGCAAAGCTGGCGAACGCGAAGCCGAGCAAGGCCGCCGAGTAATGGCCTTCGGCCAGCGCATGGGCGAGTTGCGACGAGGCAAAGCTGAACGCCGTCACGAAGGTCAGGTCGAACAGAAGCTCGAGCGGCGTCGCGACACGATGCACCTCATGCGGATCGCGCCCGGCCATGCGCCTGACATGATGGTGGAGGGCTTCGACTGATGTTGTGTTCATCGCGCGGCCTTTGCTAGGGAGCGTTGGCCGACACTAGAGGCAGGGCGAAAGCCGTCAAGGCACGCAGCTATCGGTTGACGCCGATCAGCCGGCTCGCCGCGGTTTCGGCCATGGCATCGGCCAGCTCGAGGCCCCATTGCTGGCGGCAGTAGGCGCGGAAATCGAAGCAAGGCAGGCCGGGGCAAACCTCGAACTCGATGAGGTGGACGGTGTCGTCGGCCTCGACCCTGAGATCGATGGAAAACACGTCGCGCAGGCCGAGCCCGCCCATCAGCCGCTCGGCGATCGCGCGGATCCCGGCGTCGGCGACCGGCTGGCTGTCGGCAACCGCAACGAGTTCCGGTTCGGCATAATGTCCCGCCGCTTTCGCGACCTCGCCGGTGTCGCCGTAGAGCGCCAGGCTGTCCGCCATGGTCTGGAAATCGGCGCCTGAATCGACAAAGGCCACGCCAAGCGCTTCGACCCCGGCGCCCGGCACCAGGCCGAGGAAACTGGCGCGCACGTTGCGGCCGGCGACATAGGGCTGGACGACGACATCATCGCGATAGGCCGAAAACACGCGCCGGCTGAGCTCCAAAGCGTGACCGAGATCGCTACAGCGCGAATCCGCCCAGATGCCGATCTTGGCGCCAAGCCGGTTGGGCTTGACGAACCAGCCGGCGGCAGAGGCAGGCGGCTCGACCAGCCATTTGCCATCGCGCGCAAGACCGGCCTGCGGCACCGGCAGGCCGAGTGCGCCAAGCACGGCGCCGGAGCGGAACTTGTCCTGGCAGAGCGCGAACAGCGCATCGTCGGCGCCGATCGTCTTGAAGCCGCCCAGTCGCGCCAAAGCGGGTGCCGCGCCGCCCCGGAAATAGGCAATGCCGTCGGTCAGCGTCCAGACCAGTGTTGTGCTGGGATGCTCACCGGCGAGGACGCTTGCGGCGTCGTCCAGTGCCACAGGTGTGAACGACAGGCCGCGTGCCTGGCAGGCGCGGCCAAGCGCATCGAATTCAGGAGCGAGATCGGTCGACTGTGCCAGATAGGACGCGATTTCGGCGGCACGCTCCGGCGCATGACCGTCGGCGACCAGACGGTCGAAACAAGCCTTTTCCGGCTCATGGACGAGGATCAGTCTTGGCTTGTGGCTCGACATGAAATGAACGATTCCCGGCAGTGCGATTGCCTACCATCGCATGGTGAAGGCAATCGGCTCTCGCGAAACCGACACGGCGCGGGCGCTTGCGTGACAGCACCGGCGTCGAATCAGAAAGGCTGGCCTTGTTCAGGCGATCAGCACGTGCGGCTCGAAGCGGCCGTTGACGGGAATATCGAGCAGAAAGGTCATGCCGCCCTGCAAATCCAGCAGGCGCTGCTTCTCGTCCTTGCCCGACCAGGCGGAGGTGACCGCCAGCCGGTCGGCCTTGGCGCCGACAAAGGCCGGGCAGGATGGCTGCGTCACCGGCATGGCGACCGTGCGGACGAGCTTGCCGTCGGGTCCATAGGCTTCGATGACGCTGCCGCCCCAGACGGCGTTCCACAGGATGCCGTCGCGGTCGAGCACGGACCCATCGATATAGCCCTTGGCCGAGCGGTGATCGACGAACACCTTCGGCTCACCGGCAGGCAGGCCGGTCGCCGGGTCGCAGGCGACGCGCATCAGCAGTCCGGTCGAGGTGTCGGTGTAATAAGCGATCGTGCCATCTTGCGAAAAGCAGATCGAGTTCGACACGGTGATGTCCGAAAACAGGCGGCGCAGTTCGCCCTTGAAAAACCAGTAGATCGAACCGGCGCCCTTTTCCTCCTTCTTGCCCATCGTGCCCATCCACAGGGCACCGCAGGGATGGACCCGGGAATCGTTGGAGCGCGTGACCGGATTGTCGGCCTCGACAGGCGTGTGCAGCGTCAGTTTGCCGGTCGCGACATCGCGGACATAAAGGCCGGTCTCGGCAGCGATCAGCTGGCGCTTCTCGTCGATGACAGCGATCGCGCTCGCCATTTGGCCGAGCTCATGGACGGTGGTCACGCCGCCGGACAGCTGCTTTTCCAGAAGCTGGCTGTTGACGATGTCGAACCAGAACAGCGTATCGGTGGCGGGATCGTAGCTCGGCCCTTCGCCGAGCTGGCAGACGTGATCGGAAAAAACCGAAACGATCGCTTCGCTCATCATGCTTCTCCGAACACCGCATCCCAGGCCGTGACGGCGGCGTGCGCACGCGCCGCCACGTCGTCCACGCTCATGCCCGGCTTGAACAGGCTGGAGCCAAGCCCGAAGGCCGTCACGCCGGCGGCCTTGTAGCCGGCAAAATCTTTTTCGGAGACGCCACCGACGGCGCCGACCACTGTTTGCGCCGGCAACACCGCGCGCATCGCGGAAATGCCGGCAGCACCCAGCACGCTCGCCGGGAAGAATTTGAGGGCCGAGGCACCAAGCTTGATCGCCAGGAAGGCCTCGGTCGGCGTGAGCACGCCGGGCATCGTCACCATGCCGTAGTGCATCGCACGCGCCATCACCTCGGCATCGATGTTGGGGCTGACCAGCAGCCGCCCGCCGGCCTTGTGCAAACCATCGACATCGGCTGGCGTCAGCACCGTGCCGGCGCCGACCAGGGCTGTTTTCGGAAGCGCTTCCACAATCCCAGCGATCGACGAAAACGGCTCCGGTGAGTTCAGCGGCACTTCGATCGCCTCGATGCCGGCATCGAACAGTGCCTGGCCGATAGCGATCGCTTCACTCGGCTTGAGGCCACGCAGGATGGCGACCAGCCCGCGCTTGAGCTTGGGGAAAGGTGCGGTCTGGCTCATCGGGCTGCTCCAGTTCTGGCGATCATGCCGTTCTCGCGCGCCGCCTCGACGAGGCCGGCACGCACCGCCTCATCGGCGTCAACGGTCCGAACCTCAAACCCCGCAAGACCAAGTGCGGCCTGGTAGAGCGCGGCCAGCGCGCCGGAGGCAACCAGCACGACAGGTTCCGCACCGGCGCCGTGACGGCGGCTGGCCGAGGCGATCTCGCCACCGATCAGAAGGCCGGACAGGCAGGCTGCGGCATCGTCGGCTTTCAGGTCCTGCAGCAGGCCGGCGGCGCGGATGGAAAACAGCCGCGAGGTGACATCGCCGCCTTCGCCCAATGCGGTTTCGCACCAGCGGCGGAAGAACGGATTGTCCGATGTGACCGGCTTGGGGTGCTCGCCGAGCGAATGGCGCAGGATCGAATGCGCGGCAAGCACCGAGAACAGCTCGCCGGTCGGCCAGGTGCCGAAGCCGACAACGGCGCCGTCCTCGACCAGCACCCATTTCGAATGGGTGCCGGGCATGCAGACCAGCTGGCGTCCCCTGGCCGGCAGGCCAGCGCCAGCGAGCTGGGTTTCCTCGCCGCGCATGACGTCGGGCGCATCGGCCAAGCGCTGGGCAAGGCCCGGAACGATGCGGATGTCGCGGCTTTGCCCAGGCACCTTGGCAGCACCGCCGAGAATGGCACTGAGTGGCGCCGGCACGGTGACATAGGGCGCCTCCAGCCAGCCCTGTCGGGAACCGGCCATGCCGCAGATGATGACGGGCAGCGCTTCCGGTGCTCCCATCGCCGCCAGATGCCCTTCGAGAATAGTTGCAAAACCCTTCTGTTGCGCGGTGATCAGGCCATCATCGCCGCGGCGTTCGGCCAGCATCTTGCCTTGCCCGTCGATCAGCCAGACCCGCATGCGGGTTGTGCCCCAGTCGACAGCGGCTACCGCCGGCGCGTTGCTGGCAAACCCTGGGCTCACAGGAAACCTCCATCGACGATCAGCATCTGCGCGGTCAGCATGCGCGAGGCGTCCGAGGCGAGGAACAGCACGGTGCCGACGATGTCGTCCGGTTGCATCACCTGCTTGATGCATTGCTTGGCGACATGGGCGGCAAGCGCCTGTTCGGTCACCCAGAGCTCCTTCTGCCGCTCGGTGATCACCCAGCCGGGCGCAATGGCGTTGACGCGGATGCCGTCCACGCCGAGCTTGCCGGCCAGCCCCTTGGTGAGGCCAAGTATGCCGGCCTTGGCGGCCGTGTAGGACGGCATGTCGGGGTGGTTGATCAGATAGGATGTCGAGGTGAAGTTGATGATCGAGCCGCCGCCGGCCCGTTTCATGCCCGGCGCCACCGCTTGCGCGGTGAAGAAGTGCGGCCGCAGATTAATGGCCTGGTTGTTGTCCCAGAACTCGACCGTCACGTCCTCGACGGCGTGGCGTTCGTCCCAGGCCGCATTGTTGACCAGCACGGTGACATCGCCATGCGCCTCGGCGGCCTTCGCGGCGGACGCCCGCAGAGCCTCGACGTCGCGCAGGTCGGTCTTGAGATAGAGCGGCCGCTTGCCGAATTCTTTTTCGATGCGGTCGGCAAGTATCGTGCTCGGGCCGTCGGCGATGTCGACGAAGGCGACATTGGCGCCCTGGCGCACAAACCCCTCGGTCAGTGCCGCGCCAATTCCGGAGCCGCCGCCGGTAATCAGCACCGAGGCTCCTTCGAGGTCGGCAAAATGCGCCGATGGCATCATCGTTCTTGTCTCCCAGCGCGTGACCCCGAAAATCGGATCGATTTTCGGAAAGGGATCATGCGCAAAATGTAAATTGCTACAGCGTCCTTTGCGCGTCCAAGAGGACGCGCGGCGCTGTAGTCGTGACCGGCGCGCATCCTAGCCACGCAAGGCGCGCGGGCAAGGGCGAACCGTCGAATTTCAGGGCTTATGTCAGACAAAACGACAATGCGCCGCACCGGGTGCGCACAGCGGCACCGTCGGGATTGCGGACCGCGGGGGAATCGCCGGTCAGATCGCCTTGGCGCGCAAGGCGCCGCGGAAGGAATCGCGGAGATAGCCGAGCGTGGCGTCGGCGTCGACCGGCTTGCCGAACAGATAGCCTTGCCCGCCGGCGCAGCCGAATTGGACCAGGCGGTCGGCCTGCGCTTCCTGCTCGATGCCTTCGGCGACCACGTCCATGCCGAGCCCTTCGCACATGGCGAGAATGGCGCGGATGATGTGTTCGGACGGCCTGTCATCGAGAATGGAAGAGACGAAGGCGCGGTCGATCTTGAGCTTGTCGAAATGGAATTCGCGCAGACGGCCGAGCGAGGACTGGCCGGTGCCGAAATCGTCGAGCGAAACGCGGATGCCGACGCGGCGCAGATCCTCGACGATCTGCGCCGCCGAAGCCGGGTCGTTCATCAGGCCGGTCTCGGTGATCTCGATCTCCAGCCGGCGCGGATCGAAGCCGGTGCGGTCGAGGATCGCCAGTATGTGCAGGCCGGTGTTCTGGTCGACGAGCTGCGAGGGCGACAGGTTGAACGACAGGAACAGGTCCTTCGGCCAGCTTCTGGCGGCTTCGGTCGCCTTGCGCAGTACCAGCTGCGACAGCGGGCCGATGATGCCGCGCTCCTCGGCGATGGGAATGAAGACCGTGGGCGGCACCGAGCCAAGGTCGCGATCGGTCCACCGCGCCAGCGTCTCGAAGCCGATGGTGCGGCGCGTGTTGAGGTCGACGATCGGCTGGAAATGCGGCTCCACCTCGCCGGCCGAGACGGCGCGACGCAGCGCCTGTTCGATGCGGGTGACGCGCTTGGCCGCTTCTTCCATCTCGCGGGTGTAGACAACGACACGGCCACGGCCGGAACGCTTGGCATGGTAGAGCGCCGTCTCTGCCTTGTTGATGAGGATCTCAGTGGTCTCGTCGCCGGAATAGAACAGCGAGCAGCCGACCGAGGCCGAAAGCCTGGCGGTGCGTTCGCCGACATCATAGGGCGCCGACAGTATCTCGATCAGCATGCGGGACTTTTCGGCCGCTGCATCCTCGCTGAACACCAGGGGATAGAGAAAGGCGAACTCGTCGGCGCCGATGCGGCAGACCGTTGAGTGGCCGTCCATCGAGGCGCGCAACCGCATGGCGACCTGGATCAGGATGTCGTCGCCGGCCTTGTGGCCGAACAAATCGTTGATCGGCTTGAAGCCGTCGAGGTCGAGAATACCGACGGTAAAGGGTGCGGGATCGTCGGCACGGTCGCTGATCAGGCGATCGACCTTGTCGAAGAAGCGGCGATGGTTGCCAAGCCCGGTCAACGGATCTGTGAATGCCAGATCCGTGCTCTCCCTGTTTGCCTGACCGGTGCCAAACGAAGTTTGCATCGGTGTCCCTGTTTTGTGACGTCGGAATTTATTTCGAGACTGGCAGCAAACCCTTTAGGAAACGTATCGCGAAATCGATTTTTCGCGGCTAAGCGGCGTCATGTGCACGGGGACTGATACGAGGCTCGGCGCGGGTCGGCGACAGTCCCTCCACAAGGCGAAAAAACGACGCGCAAAAAACGCGCTAGCCGCGCGTCGGAAACACCCATAGCAACGACATGACGTAGCTCACCGCGCCTGCGGCAACCGTCGTCAGCGCCGACATGGCGAGCGCTGACAAGCCGAAACGCGTGACCGCCAGGTGCGACACCAGACCCGAAAACAGAGCGCATCCGAGCTGCAGCGCAAGATAGCGCGGCATGGCGCTGACGTGATCGTGCTGGCCGCCGAATGTCCAGCCGCGCTGTGCGCTATAGGCAACAACAACGGCAATCGCATAGGCGACGACACTACCGATGAAGGGCGAAAGGCCCAGCGACACCAGAAGCCACGACAGAACGAAGAACAGCAATGCGGCGCCGACGCCGACCGTCAGGAATCGGAACAGGCGTGTCTGGACAAAGGCCGGCAATGCTTCGCTCATGCGTCGCGCGCCGGCAGCTGGTTGGCCGGCAAGTCATCGGCCGGTAGGTCATCGACCAGTAAGTCATCGTTGGGGCATGGCATCAGGATTGTGAGTTCGAGCTGTCTGGTTGCGGCGGCGCGGATGGCGGTGACGGCGTTCATGGTCGTTGTTCCATCGAGTGCCCGGGGCTGCATCAACACTGCCGGGCGCATTCGGGGCTTACCTTTGCACGGCTAGGCTTAAGAAAGCGATGACGCGCTGTTCGCCTTGTTTCCAGATGGCCGGGGCAGATCGGACGCTGGCTCGGGTTTGCGACTTCTGATGCCAATCTTCAAAATGTCGCGATTGGCAGACGGGCAGTGAGCCTGTACAGGCAAGACAGTCGCCCATCCGAGCCGCCGGAGACCCGCCATGAAGCTGAAAATCGCCGTCCAGATGGACCACATCTCCACCGTGTCGATCGCCGGCGACACCTCGTTCGCGCTGTCGCTGGAGGCGCAGCGGCGCGGCCATCAGCTGTTCCACTACACGCCCGACCGGCTGTCGTTGCGCGACGGCAAGGTGTTTGCCCGCATCGAGGAGATGCAGGTGCGCGACGAGAAGGGAGCCCATTATTCGCTGGGCGAGCAGGTACGCACCGATCTCGCGGAAATGGACGTCGTCCTGCTGCGCCAGGATCCGCCCTTCGACATGAACTACATCACCACCACGCACATCCTGGAGCGCATCCATCCGGGGACATTGGTGGTCAACGACCCGGCCTGGGTGCGCAACAGCCCGGAAAAGATCTTCGTCACCGAGTTTTCCGACCTGATGCCGGACACGCTGATCACCAAGGATCCACTCGAAGTTGCCGCCTTCCGCAAGGAGTTCGGCGACATCATCGTCAAGCCGCTCTACGGCAATGGCGGCGCCGGCATCTTCCATCTGCACGAGGCCGACCGCAACCTTGCCTCGCTGCTCGAAATGTTCGGCCAGATGTTCCGCGAACCCTATATCGTGCAGCGCTACCTCAAGGACGTGCGCAAGGGCGACAAGCGCATCATCCTGATCGACGGCGAGCCGGTCGGCGCCATCAACCGGGTGCCGGCCGAGCATGATTCCCGCTCCAACATGCATGTCGGCGGCCGCGCCGAAAAAACCGAACTAACGGAACGCGAGCGCGAGATCTGCGCCCGCATCGGACCGTCGCTGAAGGAGCGCGGCTTCATCCTCGTCGGCATCGACGTCATCGGCGACTATATGACCGAGATCAACGTGACCTCGCCGACCGGCGTGCGCGAGGTCAAGCGCTTCGGTGGCGCAGACATCGCCAGCCTGTTCTGGGACGCGGTCGAGGACAAGCGGAAGTGATCGTTTTCATTTTGTCTTAACCATGTTCCGCTTTTGCAACCGAGCTCTATTCGGCTGCAACCTACACGCTCACGTGTTCCTGTAATGTTCTTGATTTGATCAAGGAATTGTGATTGTCTCCTCGAGGGCCGTTCCTGGCCCGATCGCACGGGCTGGGGCAAGCCCATATCCGGGGTGGGAAAATGGTGGCGCGGGTTCGCACGGTCGCTTTCCAGGGCATCGAGGCCGTGCCGGTCGACGTACAGGTGATGATCGCGCCCGGCAAGGTCAACATGCACATCGTCGGCCTCGCCGACAAGGCAGTGGCCGAAAGCCGCGAGCGCGTGCAGGCAGCACTTCATGCTTCCGGCCTGTCGATGCCGTCAAAGAAGGTCACGGTCAATCTGGCGCCCGCCGACCTGCCCAAGGAAGGCAGCCATTACGATCTGCCGATCGCGCTCGGCCTGATGGCGGCGCTGGGCGCCATTCCGGGTGACATGCTGGCCGGCTATGTCGTGCTGGGCGAATTGTCGCTCGACGGCACGATTGCCGCTGTCGCCGGCGCCTTGCCGGCGGCGATCGCCGCCAATGCCGAGGGCAAGGGCTTGATCTGCCCGTTCGCCTGCGGGCCGGAAGCGGCCTGGGCGGGCAAGGATTTCGACATCCTGGCGCCGCGCAGCCTGATCGCCATCGCCAACCATTTCCGCGGCACGCAGGTGCTGTCGCGGCCGGAAGCCGGCATCCACGCCGCGGCGCGCGACCTGCCCGATCTCGCCGACATCAAGGGCCAGGAGACCGCCAAGCGGGCGCTGGAAGTGGCGGCCGCCGGTGGTCATAATTTGCTGATGATCGGGCCACCGGGATCGGGAAAATCGATGCTGGCGCAGCGGCTGCCGTCGATCCTTCCGCCGCTAGCGCCGAAGGAACTGCTCGAAGTGTCGATGATCGCCTCGGTGGCCGGCGAACTCGGCGAAGGCAAGCTGACCGACCGGCGGCCGTTCCGCGCGCCGCACCATTCGGCCTCGATGGCGGCCATGGTTGGCGGTGGCATCCGCGCGCGGCCGGGCGAAGTGTCGCTCGCCCATCACGGCGTGCTGTTCCTCGACGAATTTCCCGAGTTCACGCCGCAGACGCTCGATGCGCTGCGCCAGCCGCTGGAGACCGGCGACTGCATGATCGCGCGGGCCAACCATCGCGTCACCTACCCGGCGCGCATCCAGCTGGTTGCGGCGATGAACCCGTGCCGATGCGGCATGGCCGGCGAGCCGGGCTATCGCTGCCTGCGCGGCGACCGCTGCCGCACCGACTACCAGGCGCGCATCTCAGGCCCGCTGCTCGACCGCATCGATCTCAGGATCGAAGTGCCGGCGGTCTCGGCCAGCGACCTGATCCGACCGGACCGGGCGGAGAAAAGTGCCGATGTGGCGCTGCGCGTGGCGCGTGCCCGCACCATCCAGCGCGAACGCTTCGAACGGCTCGGCGCTACCCGAGCCACCACCAACGCGCATTGCGCGCCGTCGGTCATCGAGGAGATCGCCATGCCTGACGCCGCCGGCCTGTCGCTGCTCAAGGACGCCAGCGAGAAGCTCGCCTTTTCGGCGCGGGCCTACCACCGCGTGTTGAAGGTCGCGAGAACACTGGCCGATCTCGACGCCAGCGAAACCGTCGGCCGCATCCATCTGGCCGAGGCGATTTCTTATCGGATGAGTTCGGAGCGGGTGGCGCAGGCGGCGTAGGTTACCTGCCTGCTGATGGCCGTGCTTGCGGTTGTGGGTTTTGGTCCTGCCGGCGAAATCTGGCAGTACGCGATCTCGCGACAAGCTGACCCTGCCACGTTGCCTTCCGCGATCACGCCATAACCGCCACCCAACGAATCGACCATCTCTGCAGTGCGGCGGACTTGATTGTCCGCTTGGCCGGCGTCCTCACCACCCAACGGCCCCCACCGAACGGGCGCCGGCCATTTTCTTCCTCTTCCAGAAGCGTGGCCGTTATCGACGCCGGACTTAAGTCTGGGCTTCTGCTTTGGATGTTCTTTATTTAGACAATGCGAATATGATTGCGGTTGAGGGTGTACCGCTATGTTCATTGACTATTACGAAGTTTTGGAAGTTAGCCCGAATGCCAACTCGGAAACGCTGGAGCGCATATTTCGCTATTTTGCGATGCGCTATCATCCAGACAATCAACAGACTGGCGATGAAGCCCGCTTCAGCGAAATCGTGGAAGCCCACAATACGCTCAAGGATCCGGTCAAGCGCGCTCAATACGACATCGCGTACAGAGACCATGCCGGCCTTCGCCGCGAGTTGACCGAGGAAGCCAGCAACACCAAAGGCATCGAGCGGGATGCTGTGATCCAGGCCAAACTGCTGTCGCTGCTTTACGCAAAGCGCCGCCACGACGTCACCGATCCTGGGATCGGAGATGTAGAGCTCGAACGACTGTCAGGCTGTCCGCGAGAACATCTCGAGTTTCATCTCTGGTATCTGAAAGCGAAAGGCTGGATAGCAAGAGTGGAAAACGGGACGATCGCGATTACGGTGGAAGGCGTCGACCGCGCCAATTCCGAATACCGTCGCGATCCCACCATTCGGCTGCTAGACCATACAGCTTCCTAACGCCTTATCTCTCGCCGGAAGCCAGGTCGAAGACCCGCCGCCATGCCTCTTCAGCCCTGCTGCGCCTTCAGTTCCAGCCTGCGCGCGTGCAGCACCGGTTCGGTGTAGCCGTTGGGCTGGACACGGCCCTTGAAGACCAGGTCGCAGGCCGCCTGGAAGGCGATCGAGTTGTCGAAATCGGCCGCCATCGGCTGGTAGAGCGGGTCGCCAACATTCTGCAGGTCGACGATGGCCGCCATGCGCCGCAGGGAATCCATCACCTGGATGCGCGAGCAGACGTCGTGGTGCAGCCAGTTGGCGATGTGCTGCGAGGAGATGCGCAGCGTGGCGCGGTCTTCCATCAGGCCGACGTCGTTGATGTCAGGCACCTTTGAGCAACCGACGCCCTGGTCGATCCAGCGCACGACATAGCCCAAGATGCCTTGCGCGTTGTTGTCGAGTTCGCGCTGGATCTCGTCGGGAGTCCAGTTCGGCCTGACCGCGACCGGCACCGACAGGATATCGTCGAGCTTCGCCTTCGGCCGGCTCTTCAGCGCGGCCTGCACGGCATGGACGTCGACCTTGTGATAGTGGGTGGCGTGCAGCGTCGCCGCCGTCGGCGACGGCACCCAGGCGGTGTTGGCGCCGGCCTTGGGATGGGCGATCTTCTGTTCCAGCATCGCCGCCATCAGATCCGGCATCGCCCACATGCCCTTGCCGATCTGGGCATGGCCCGCCAGCCCGCATTCCAGCCCGGTGTCGACATTCCACGCCTCGTAGGCGGAAATCCAGGCGGCCTGCTTCATGTCGCCCTTGCGGATCATCGGGCCGGCTTCCATCGAGGTGTGGATCTCGTCGCCAGTGCGGTCGAGAAACCCAGTGTTGATGAAAACCACGCGTTCCCTGGCGGCGCGGATCGCTTCCTTGAGGTTGACGGTGGTGCGCCGCTCCTCGTCCATGATGCCCATCTTGATGGTATTCTTGGCCATGCCGAGCAGGGCCTCGACACGGTCGAATATCTCGACGGCGAAAGCGACTTCCTCCGGCCCGTGCATCTTGGGTTTCACGACATACATCGAGCCGGCGCGGGAGTTGGCGCGGCGGCCATTGGTTCCGACGTCATGCAGCGCGATCAGCGCCGTCATCGCCGCGTCCATAATGCCTTCCGGAACCTCGTTGCCGTCGCGGTCAAGGATCGCCGGGTTGGTCATCAGGTGGCCGACATTCCTGACCAGCATCAGCGAGCGGCCGGGCACGGTCAGCGTGCCGCCGGCGGGCGCGCTGTAGGAGCGGTCAGGATTGAGCTTGCGGACAAAACTCTTGCCGCCCTTGGTGATTTCTTCAGCCAAGTCGCCCTTCATCAGGCCGAGCCAGTTGCGGTAGACGACGACCTTGTCCTCAGCATCCACCGCGGCGACCGAATCCTCGCAGTCCTGGATGGTGGTCAGCGCCGATTCCAGGATGACATCGGCGATCCCCGCCGGATCGGTGCGGCCGATCTGGTTGTTGCGGTCGATCACGATCTCGATGTGCAGGCCGTTGCGCACAAGCAGCACCGCATCGGGATTGGCCGCGTCGCCACGGTAGCCGACGAATTGCTTCGGGTTGGCCAGCGTGGTCGAGCCGGCACCGGCACTCAGCCGCAAGGCACCGTTGGCCAGCGACAGACCGTTGACGCCGGCCCATTTGCCCGAGGTGAGCGGGGCAGCCTCATCGAGAAAACTCTTCGTCCAGGCGACGACCTTGGCGCCGCGCGCCGGGTTGAAGCTCTTGCCCTTTTCGGCGCCGTCGGTTTCGGGAATGGCGTCGGTGCCGTAGAGCGCATCGTAGAGCGAGCCCCAGCGCGCATTGGCGGCGTTGAGCGCATAGCGGGCATTCATCACCGGCACGACCAGCTGCGGGCCTGCAATGACTAATATTTCCGGGTCAACATTGTCGGTCGACACGCTGAAGGCCGGGCCTTCCGGAACGATATAGCCGATCTCCTTCAGGAAGCCTTTGTAGGCTTCCATATCGACGGGGGCGCCGTGGTCGCGATACCAGCCGTCGAGCTTCTCCTGCATGGCGTCGCGTTTCGCCAGCAGTGCCCGGTTCTTCGGCGCCAAATCATGGACGATGGCCGAAAACCCGTTCCAGAAGGCGTCCGCTTCGATGCCGGTGCCGGGCAGCGCTTCCTTGGCCACGAACTCATGCAGCTCGCGGGCAATCCGCAATCCGGCGATCTCGATGCGATCGGTCATCAGGCTACTCCAGATGAAAGGCTTTGCGGGCCTTTGGCATGTCAGGTCTGGCGGGTCAATTCAGCTTAGGGTGAAGGTGGGTGTTTTTGGCGAGCGGCGACGCTGCCGATCTCCCCCCTTGAGGGGGGAGATGGCCGGCAGGCCAGAGGGGGTCGCCGGACGTAAGGCGCTAGCCTCTTCTGTTCAAAGCAGGAGGTCGCGTCCCGTCGAACCGACCCCCTCTGTCGCCTTCGGCGACATCTCCCCCTCGAGGGGGGAGATTACGCGCTCAAACCGCAATCCGCGGCCTTCCCGAGGCCACCGCCACCACATGCGCCTCGATGAACATGCGCTGGGCTTCGACGGTCGAGACGCGGAATTCGGTCGCGACGTCGATCTCGGCGCTGTCGGTGCCGGCCTCCCTGGCGCGCTGGGCGACGATGGCGCGGACATCGGCCTCGGCCGCCGCGATCGCCGCCGCCTCGTCGAGGAAATCGCGCACGGTTTCACCCGAGGCAAGACGAAACAGCCCTTCCTTGGGCTGGCTGACCCGCGCCTCGGCCGACACCCGCACCTGCCCAACGACGGCGCCGAGTGCGTTGGCGACATCGGTATCTTCCGGCACCACGCAGTCATTGCCGATCAGCGGCGACAGGCCGGCATAATGCAGCGGCGCCGAGGCGCCGAGGCCGATGACCGGGCGGTCGAGCGCCACGGTCAGCCGTGCAATGCCGGGATGCGCGTCGACCGCGCGCTGCACCAGCGCATGCGCCACGGTCGACGCACCATCGAGGCCGTCCTCGGCGAAGGCGGTTTCGAGGATATATTCGGCCGACCAGCGGGTCAGCGTCACCAGCACCCGCTCCGAGATCGCTTCGGGGGAAGCGGCGATGTACTGGCCACGGCCGTCGCGCTTGCGGGCGAACAGCTCGGCGCCGAGGCGCGCGGTAACGGGATCCCAGTTCGCCTGCTTGCCCAGCACATGGGCGGCGTCCGACGGGGTGAAGCCGGCGACATGCACCAGCCCCCGCGACACCAGCCGGTTCAGCGTCGCGTTCTGCGCGTTCGAGGTCAAAAGCCTGTCGATGGCGAGCGGCACGGCACCAATCAGCTCGTAGAGCTTGGCTTCGGCGCCGGTCAGGCCGGCGGCGAGCCGATCCGGCACGCCGGTGCGCACCGCGAAGCGGCCATCCATGCGGCCGGGATTGGGTGCCCGCAACTGGCGCTCGAGTTCCGATGTGACGGCGATGCCATGCGCCATGCCGGCCAGCGCCAGCGGCACCAGGCGGCGCGGCCCGAGCAGGATCTTCGGGTTGAGCGCGCCATCCTCCAGCGTCACTTCGGAATCGCCCCCGAGGCCGAAGGTGCGCATGGCGACCGCCTCGACCATGGTGCGGAAGCCGCCGACGGTGGCGCCCTCCGGATCGAGCCGGGGACGGCCGCCGTCGAGCACGGCGACATCGGTGGTGGTGCCGCCGATATCGGACACCATGGCGTTGTCGAGCCCGGTCATGTGGCGGGCGCCGACCAGGCTGGCGGCCGGGCCGGACAGGATGGTCTCGATCGGCCGCTGGCGGGCAAAGGCCGCCGAAACCAGCGCGCCATCACCGCGCACCACCATCAGGGGTGCTGCAATGTTGCGCGCCTCGAGAAAGCCTTCGGTCGCCGCCACGAGCCGGTCGATCATCGAGATCAGCCTGGCGTTGAGCAGCGTCGTCAGCGCCCGGCGCGGACCGCCGAGCTTGGCCGACAGCTCGTGGCTGGCGGTTACCGGCAGCCCGGTCTTGTCGCGGATCAGCTCGCGGGCGGCGATCTCATGTGCCGGATTGCGGGTGGCGAAATAGGCGCAGACGGCAAAGCCGGATACCGACGCGCCGAGTTCCGGCAGCACCGCTTCCAGTCCGGACAGATCGAGCTTGGCGGCATTGCCATGGACGTCGTGGCCGCCCGGACAAAAAACCACCGGATCGGTGCCCAGCGCGGCCTTCAGCCCGTCGCGGGCGAGGTCGCCCTCGGAAAAGCCGATCATCACCAGCGCGACGCGGCCGCCCTGGCCCTCGACCAGCGCGTTGGTGGCAAGCGTCGTTGACATCGAGACCAGCTTGATATCAGCGGGATCGGTGCCAGCCTTCTGCAGCACCGCGTCGACGGCGCCGGAAATGCCGACGGCGAGATCATGCCTGGTGGTCAGCGCCTTGGCCTTGGCCAGCACCTTGCCCTTGTTCGGCCCCTGCTGCGGGCCTTCCGTCTCTGACCACAGCACGGCATCGGTGTAGGTGCCGCCGGTGTCGATCCCGAGGAACAGCGGCTTTGGCTTGGTCTTGGCGGTCATTGCTGATGGCGGTCCGGCTGGCGAAATTATCTGTCCATGCCCTTAGCCGATACGGAGCGGGCGATAAAGCTGCGAGCGCTGGGCCAAGGGAAGAGAGCCAATCTCCCCCACGAGGAGGGAGATTGGCAGCTTTGCCGCAACGCTAGTAACCAGCTTCCACCGATGCTGGAAGTCTTATCGCCATGGCGGATGACAAGTCTGGCGAGGACGCCGCTATTTCGCGGTGACGGTGCCCTTCATCGAGCTGTGGATCGCACAATGGAATGGGTGCGCGCCGGCAGCTGATATCTTGACCTTGGCGCTCTTGCCGGTGGCGAGATGACCGGTGTCGAAGGAGCCGTCAAGCGCGGTGGCGGTGTGCGTCATCGGGTCGGCATTGGTGAAAGTGATGGTGTCGCCGACGGCGACCGAGATTTTGGACGGGGTGAATTTCATGCCCTTGATCTGAACCGCATGATTGGCGGCGTAGGCGGGCATGGCAAAGGCAAGCAGAGCAAGAACAAGCATGGTGCGCATGATGATTTCCTCCTGAGCGCGAACCCTCATCCTACACTAACGCTGGCGGACCTCCTTTCATGCCACGAAGCCTATTTTTTTATGCGTCCCATCGCAAAACGGCTTGTTGGCGGAATGGCCGCAACGGCAGAGGAAGGTGCGTTGCGTGCGGTCGACCGTGTGGCCGGTGCCGGTGACGATCTCGACATTGCCTTCGAGCTTGAGCGGGCCGTTGGTGGTCGGCGTCACTTTCAGCGGGCCATTCCTCGCCTCCAGCGCCGGCGTGTCCTTCAGCGGCGGCTCGCCGGTGGCGGCAAAACCTGACTTGTTGTGGCTGCCGTCGCAGAACGGCTTGTTTTCCGAGGCGCCGCAGCGGCACAGCGTGGCGCGATAAAACGTTTCGCCGTCGAGCACGATCTCGGCATGCACGGCCAGCGGGCCGTTTTCACGCAGCCGCACGGTGTTGACCACCGGCGGCTGCTCCTGCGGCCCGCCATCCTTCCTGATGTAGGTGATGGCGCCCGAGGGGCAGCTTTCGGCGATGGCGACGATCTTCTCGACGCTGGCGGCCTCGGGATGGATCCACTGGCCCGGCGCGTTGGGTACGAAGACATGCGGATCGCCGAGCACGCAATTGCGCGAATGGATGCAGCGCTTGCCGGAGAATCCGACGTCGATCTTGTCGCTTTCGACCATGCCGGCCATAGCTGGGCTCCTCTTGCCTGAAGCACGTCGCATCCGAATGGATGTGGCGCGCTCTGGGTATTCGCGCAATTCCGCACGGAAAACCGCTTCACACTTTTCCTGGAATTGCTCTATGGCTCCGGCAGGATAACCGTCAAGCTGGCAAGCCGGTCAGGGGACCAGGTCGATTTCCTCGGTCTCGCCACCGCTGCAGGTATAGCAGCAATCCTCGCATTTTTCCTTGTTGCCGGGACCGACGCCCCAATAGGTGCCCTCGTCGCCATCGACCCAGGCGCCGTAGCAGATCGATTCGCCCTCGTTGCACGAGATCGGCAGCTGTTTGGTCTCGCCATCGTCAAGGAAGTAGTCCTTGTCCTCGCCCGGCCAGACATAGTCGCGGTCCTGGCTGTAGAGCTCGACGCGCATGGCGTTGGGGTGGCTGTTCTTGATGGCGAAGGTGATATCGGCGGCGTGCGCTGACGGCGCAAGCAGTGTGGCAAGCGACAACGCGACCAGCGTGCGGCGCGCGTAGGTGTAAAGCATGGTAACCCCCTGAAATAGCGGCCCACCCGGCCGCGGAGCGACCATCGCACGCTGCATTGAATCGCTAAAGGGATGATTGCAACAATTCCCGGACTGATTTTGGGGATATCGGCGTGCCTCTGCCCTAGGGCACCAGATCGATCGTCTCGGTCGAATGCTCCACGCAGATGAAGCAGCAGGTGTCGCAGGGCTGGTCATTGTCCGGTCCGACGCCGGCGGAGATGCTGTCGTCGCCATCGACCCAGGCACCGTAGCAGATATGTTCGCCCTGATTGCAGGAGAGCGGCACGGATTTCTGCGAGCTGGGGTCGATCAGGAACACCTTGTCGTTGCCCGGCCAGACCGTCTCGCGGTCGCGGCTGAACAGCTCGACCGCGACTGCTTCCGTGCGCAGGTTCTTGACGAAGAAGGCCATCTCGGCGGCCTGCGCCGAGGTGGTGAAGAGCAAGGCCGCAAGTGCAGCCATACGAAAGAGCGTCACCATCGGACCTCGCGAATCATTCCGGCAGAATCGCATGCCTGCCGGGAACTAGGAAGGCGCAGCCGCCGGCGCCGAGATTTCACGCCCCAGTCGCACCGTTTCCCGCACCAGAAGATCGAAATCCTCGCGCCTTGTGCGATGGTTGGTGATCGCCGCGCGCACCCAGTGCTCGCCATGCACCGTGGTGTCCGACAGAGCGGCAATGCCCTGTTCCTGCAGCCGCAGCATGATCTCGGTGTTGAGCACCTTCAGCGCCTCGCCGGCCAAACCGGGCTGATAGCGGAAGCAGACGATGTTGATGGTCGGCACTGCCGCCAGCTCCAGGTCCGGCTCGGTCTCGATCAATCCCGCGAGATAGAAAGCTTGTGCGATGTTCTGGTCGATCAGGCGGCCGAACTTGTCGATGCCGTGCTCCTTCAGCGCCATCCACACCTTGAGCGCGCGAAAGCCGCGCGACGTCTGCAAGCCGTAGTCGTGCAGCCATTCGCCGGAGGCCAGGCCGCGCGGCGTTGATTCCAGATATTCCGGCGTCACGGCGAAGGTCCGGCGATGCGCGATGGCATCCCTGACCAGGGCGCAGCCGACCTCGAACGGCGCATGCAGCCATTTGTGGGGATCGAGCGCAACTGAATCGGCCCATTCGATGCCGGCGACGCGATGGGCATTTTCAGGCGCAATGGCGACCAGCGCGCCGATACAGCCGTCGACATGGAACCAGAGGTCCTCCTCATGGGCCAGCTTGGCGAGCGTCCGCAGGTCGTCGATCGCCCCGGTGTTGACCGTGCCGGCATTGCCGATGATACAGGCCGGCTTGAATCCTGCCGCGCGGTCCTCGGCGATCGCCGCGCGCAAGGCAGCGATATCGATGCGCAGCCCGGCATCGGTCGGAATGCGGCGCAGCGCCTTGTTGCCAAGGCCGAGCGCCTCCATTGCCTTGCGGTGGCAGGAATGGATCTGGTCCGAGCCATAGAAACGCAGTGGCTTCTCGATGGCGGCAACGCCGTGCTCGCGCACGTCGATGCCCGCCTTGGTGTTACGCGCCACCGTCAGCCCGATAAGGTTGGCCATCGAGCCGCCGCTGACCAGCGTGCCGCTGGCAGAAGCCGGAAAGCCCAGCATCTCTTTGCACCAGTTGACCACCTGGCTGTCCATCAGCCCGGCGGCGTGGTTGCCGCCGCCGAGGTTGGAGCCCTGGATTGCCGCCAGGAAATCGCCGAGCGCGCCGGTGAAGTTGCTCGATCCCATATACCAGGACCAGAAGCGCGGATGGATGTTGCCCATCGGATAAGACATCACCGTGCGCGAGACCTCGCCATAGACAGCGGCAAGCGGCGCCGGCGATCGCGGCAGCGGTGCCGCGAAGACCTCTCGCACATCCGCAGGCATCTCCCGCCAGACCGGGCGGTCGCGCAGGTCGCGCAGATAGTCGACCGCATCGTCGATAATCTGGTGCGACAGGGCCTGCACATCGGCCCAGTCCTGGGGATCGAGCGTTTCCTCGGCCATCAGGCCGAGGGGTTCCTGTACGGCGTCCATACCGATCTCCCGTCAAGCCGCCGGAAACTGGCAGCCGGGCGTCGAGCGCGAAAGGGCAGCCTCATCGGCGTCCATCTCGGCCTCGATGCCGTCGAACAGCGGCGTCGACATGTAGCGTTCGCCGGTGTCGGGCAGCATGCACAGGATCACCGCCCCGGCCTGTGCCTGCTCGGCGACTTGCCGCGCCACGGCAAAAGTGGCGCCGCCGGAGATGCCGGTGAAGATGCCTTCCTGGCGCGCCAGCGCCTTGGCCCATTTGATGCCCTCGGGCCCTGCAATGGGCATCACCTCGTCGTAGAGGCTGGCGTCGATCGCTTCCTGCAGCACGTTGGGGATGAAATCCGGCGTCCAGCCCTGGATCGGGTGCGGCTCGAAGGCGGGGTGGCTGGCGGCAGGGGCGCCATCGGCACCACGCTGCTGCACCTTGCCGCTGCCGATGAGCTGCGCGTTGGCCGGTTCGGACAGCACGATGCGGGTTTCCGGCCGCTCCCGGCGCAGCACGCGCGCCACGCCGACGACCGTGCCGCCGGTGCCATAGCCGGTGACGAAGCAGTCGAGCCGCGAACCGGCGAAGTCATTGACGATCTCCCGCGCGGTCGTCGCCTCGTGGATGGCGGCGTTGGCGGCCGTCTCGAACTGGCGGGCGAGGAACCAGCCATTCGCCTCGGCCAGCTCCACCGCCTTCTTGTACATGCCGAAGCCTTTTTCAGCGCGCGGCGTCAGCACCACCTTGGCGCCCAGCATGCGCATCAGCTTGCGGCGCTCGACCGAAAAGCTGTCGGCCATGGTGACGACCAGGGGATAGCCCTTCTGCGCGCAGACCATGGCCAGGCCGATGCCGGTGTTGCCGCTGGTCGCCTCGACCACCGTCTGGCCCGGCTTCAGCGCGCCGCTGCGCTCGCCCTCCTCGATCATGTTGAGCGCCAGCCGATCCTTCACCGAAGCGCCGGGATTGAAGAACTCGACCTTGACATAGATCGTCGCGTGAGCTGGTCCCAGATTGTTGATACGGACCACCGGCGTGTCGCCGACGGTGTCGAGAATGCTGTCGAAAAGGCGGCCGCGGCCGGCCGTGGTCCTGATTTTCTGCTGATGCAACATCTTGGTCTCCTCGATTGTCATCGTGTCTTGTCATCACGGGCCGGTTACAAACCGGCGGGTTGGGCGGCGAGGTTTCGTGACCTTGCCGCGCTAGGACTGACATGCCGCACTGCGGCAATGGTGGTGTCCGGCGCGTAATCCGCTGCCGCATGCGCCTTGTCGTGTTTGGTGATACAGGAGTGGCCGACAGGCCAGCGTGGGAGCAGGCGTGGAAACCGACGTGGAATCCGCACGATCGAGGCTGGGCGGCGAGATGCCGGCGCTTTCCGTGCGCCTGCTCGGACCGCTGGTAATCTCCCGCAACGATGTGCCGGTTGCGTTGCCCTCGTCACGCAAGCTGCGCGCTCTGTTCGCCTATCTGGCGCTGGCGCCGCATCCGGTCGGCCGCAGCCGCCTGTGCGAGCTGTTGTGGGATGTACCGAACGATCCAAGGGGCGAGCTGCGCTGGTGCCTGAGCAAGCTGCGGGGCACACTCGACGCGCCAGACCGACACCGGGTCGTGACACAGGGCGACACGGTAGCGCTCGATCTGAGCGATTGCCTGGTCGATGCGCTGGAAGTCAGCCAGGCCGTCACGCAAGGGCTCGGCACGCTTGATGTCGAGCGCTTGCGGGTGCTGGCCGGGCTGTTTGCCGGTGATTTGCTCGACGGGCCGGAGGTCGAGCGCAGCCCGCATTTCAACAGCTGGCTGATCGCCCAGCGTCGCCGTTTTCACGCGTGCCATATCGCCGTGCTGGAACAGCTTGTCGCGAGCCTGCCGGCGGATAGCGACGAGGCGATCGTCCATCTCGACACATGGGTGGAACTGGCGCCGTTCGACGAGCGTGCGCATGCAGCCCTTCTGGCCAGTCTGGCCCGGCGCGGCGAGGTCGGCGCGGCCGAGCAGCACCTGGCTTCGGCGGAACGATTGTTTCAGTCGGAGGAACTGGATTTCGCGCAGCTTCGTGCGGCCTGGCGGGCAATCCGTGACCAACAGTCGGGTACCCCGCTCCGGCCGCAGCAGGCCTGCCTGTCCACAATATCGCAGTTGGCCGCGGCGCCCTCAGATGCCGGCCCGGTCGAACCCAGCCACGCTTCGCTGGCGGTGATGCCGTTTGTCGAGGAGTGCGGCGGCACGCGCGGCGGATTGGCCGATGGTTTCACCCACGACATCATCACCCGCCTCTCCAAGCTCAGGGATTTCTTCGTCATCGCGCGCGGATCGGTGTTTGCGCTGGCCGAGAAGGACATCGCGCCCGAGGATGCCGGCCGCCGGCTGAATGTCGACTATGTCGCCACCGGCACCGTGCGCAGCCCGCCCGGCCGCCTTGTTGTCAGCGTCGAACTGATCGAGGTGCGCACGGCCAGGATCGTCTGGGCCGAGACGTTCGAGCGCAGGCCCGACGACATCTTTTCCGTACTCGACGATATCGGCAACAGCATCGTCTCGTCTATCTCGGCCGAGATCGAAACGGTCGAGCGCAACCGCGCCATGCTGAAAGCCCCCAGTTCGCTCAACGCCTGGGAGGCCTATCATCGCGGCCTCTGGCACATGTACCGCTTCACCCAGGCGGAAAACGAGCAGGCGCGGCATTTCTTTGCCCAGGCCTTGCAGCTCGACCCGACCTTTGCTCGCGCCTATGCCGGCCTGTCCTTCACCCATTGGCAGAACGCCTTCCAGCGCTGGGGCGACCGCGACCGCGAAAGCGCGCTGGCCTTCGAGAGCGCCGGCCACAGCCTGCTGGTCGACGACCACAATCCGGCTGCGCACTGGGCGATGGGGCGTGCGCTGTGGCTGCGCGGCGAGCAGGACAGCTCGCTGATCGAACTGGAACGGGCGGTGGACCTCAGTCCCAATTTCGCGCTTGGCCACTATGCGCTGTCCTTCGTCCATTCGCAGTCGGGCGACCCGCAAGCGGCGATCGGCTCCTCCGACCATTCGCGCCATCTCAGCCCCTTCGACCCGCTGCTGTTCGGCATGCTGGGCGCGCGGGCGATGGCGCATGTCCGGCTCGGCCAGTTCGAGGAGGCGGCCGAATGGGCGCTGAGGGCGGCGGCGCGGCCCAACGCGCACGCCATCATCCTGGCGATCGCAGCACATTGCCTTGCTCTGGCCGGACGGCTCGACGAGGCACGCGGCTTTGCCGCCGTCATCCGCAAGACATTGCCTAGCTATGGCGTCGACGATTTCATCGGCACCTTCCGCTTCGAGCCGGACGCCGTGGCGCTGTTCCGGCAAGGGGCAAGGCGGATCGGGCTGGGCTGAAGCCGGGCGATCGCCATCTGGGGGATCGCCTGGGAATTCCGCCTCAATTCCGCCCGGTTAACACTGTCGGAAGGGGTTGCTTAACCGTTCGCGGCTATGTCACGGCCGGGGGGTCTGACAAAGTGAGTATGATGAGCAACAGCCCCGACAAGCGCAATGAATGGCGCGCCATCTTTTACGTGCAAGCCCGCGTTGCCATCCTGTTTGTCCCGGTGGTTGCAAGCCTGCTGATCATAGCGGCACTCGCCGGTAACGAACGCAAATCCGTTCCCAGCACGATCGACCCGACCGTCACAGGGTCGGTGCGATAGACGGCGCGGCAGCCCGCCGAGCGGCTCCTCTGTCCGAGCGCGTCTTCGAACAGCGCCGACCTAAAGAATCTTGGTCACCAGTTTGTCCAGCCGGGAGTTCTCCCGGTAAGCCAGCCGCACAATGATGGCGCCCAGGATGCCAGTGATGGCCCCGCCGACAACGTCGGTCAGGTAGTGCGTCCCGATGTAGATTCTCGACCAGCAGACCAGGAATGCCATGACGAGAAGCGCAATCGTCCGACGCGGGAGACCTTGCATCGCAAAGGCCGCGACAATCGCAGTGGTGGCTGTCGCGTGATCGGACGGGAATGACCAGTCGGCGCTGGGCGCAATCAACAGATGCGTCACACCGGCATCGTAGGGCCTCACCCGATGCACGAAGAGAAGAATGAACTGGTTGACCGCAAGACCCAGCAAGAACGCCAGGCCGGCGGATATCGCCGCGTGGCGAACATGATAGCGGTCGGCCTTCGCCCACCATTGCAGGACCACGGCCAGCACCATGAGGGGAACGCCGATTTGTGAGATGCCGACCATTGCATTATCAAGAAAAGGGCTGATACCGGCCGCGGCGTTTATCCAGTGCGTTAAAGCTGCATCCATTTGGCGTCGGTTCCCGCGATTGGTCGTGAGGTGGATTTTTGAAGCCCGTCGATGAACACCGCATCCATCAGATTTTTGAAGTCAGCGTCTGGCTCAAGGGCGCGCATGCCCTGATTGAGTGCATCGGTGGGATACTGCTCTACGTTATCACCACCGACACCATTGCCTCCTGGGTCAATGCTCTCACCCAGGAGGAATTGATCGAAGATCCGAACGATTTCATAGCGAGCCATCTGTCGCAGATGGCAAGCCATTTTTCGATCGCCAGCAAGGAGTTCTACGCCTTCTACCTGCTCAGCCACGGCCTGATAAAGCTGGCCTTGGTTGTCGGCCTCCTGAGAGGCAAGCTTTGGTCGTATCCAGCATCGCTCGCGGCATTGGGCTTGTTCATGGTCTATCAAGTCTACCGCTACTCCTACACCCATTCGTTCGGCCTGCTCGTCCTGACCGTCTTCGATGCGGCCGTCATGGTGCTGATCTGGCACGAGTGGAAGATCGTGCGACGGCACAAGCCGGCATGACAGTTGAACCGCCGGCCTCATCCCTGTTCACTGGTCTGGAGCCCTGCCTTCACGCAATTCCCAAGGGAAAGCGCTATGCGCTTTTCCCGGGAAAACCGTCTCACACTTTCCCGGACTTGCTCTAAGAACTCGCGCTTTCCGGCAGCATTCGCTTGAGCACGTCGTCCTTGCGGATGAAATGGTGCCACAGCGCCGCGGCCGCGTGCACTCCGGCGAGGATGAGGATCGAATTGGCGCAGAGGCTGTGCAGTTCCCTGATGAACCGGGCCGTGTCGCGGTCGGGAGAGACCGGAGCCGGGATGGTGAAAAGGCCAAAGAAGCTCAAGGCGTCGCCCCTGTACCACGTCAGCAGGATGCCGAGAACCGGAATGGCCACGAGTAGCCCATAAAGCAGCAGATGCGCGATCTTTGCGGCCCATCGTTCAAGTTCCGACATCTCCATCGGCAGCCCTGGCGTTCCCAGCATCAGCCGCAGGCCGACGCGGATAACGACCAGCGCGAACAGCAGCAGCCCAAACGAAATATGAAGCCACCAGACGAGTGCACGACCGGGGTCGCCGCGCGGAAAAAGCTCCTCCACATAGGTCAGGCCATAAAGGCCGATGACCAGCAGAAACACCGCCCAGTGAATGGCCTTTTGCGCGCTTGTATAGGTGGGGTGCATGCGAACCTTCCAGTTTTGAATGTTTCTAAATTAGCCGCGATCATGTCAAAGCTTTGTCGGGCTCTGGTGATCGTGAGAGGCATTACGATCTACACGATCTACCAACGCTCAGTGACAGTGTGGATTGCAGCGGGTAGCTACCGGGATCGCGAATCTGAAGTGAGAGGTTCGATCCCCAGCGATGGTACTCGCATTGTGGAAAGAAGCCGCCAGATACAGGTCAGGAATGTGTGCCTGTTAAGCGGGGCCGCCGCTCCGGAGGGGTGCGCGACACTCAAGAGGTGTCGCGATGGCTAGGACAAACCTCTCCAAGCAGCTTTCACAGGCTGAAATTGACCGCTTCCTGGTGGAGGCAGAGCGACTACACAAGTGCATCGTGCCAAGCTCTGAACAGTTCCGAACTCCCCAGGGAACGCATGAAGCGTTGCTGAAGTCGATCCGAGAAATCACCCGGCAAGGATGCCCCGTTCAGCGCCGGCGGCCTTCCTGTCCAATTGGTACCCTGGATTAACCCGGCTACCACGTTTTGATATGGTGCAACGGCACCGTTGATGCCTTAGTTTTCCTTGTCCGGTAGCTTGGATTCTACCGGCTGATCCGGTTCGTGCAGGTGCCAGGCACTAGCATGGGCTGTGATACCCATCGCAACGCTGCTCGTCTGCGTATTCAGGAATCCGTGAACAATCCCATTGGACTGACGCTGGGCGGGCAAGGGAGAATGCGACCTTATGAAAAATCTTCAACCGTCGATCCCACCGACAGAAAAAAAGACCAAATCGGAACTTCAAGCGGCTGTCGAACGCCTCGCACCGTTTCATCACGCCATCGACTTGCCTTACGGCTTGAGCACCTACGTGCCGACCGCTTCTCGTCAAGACCGAGAGCGCACGAGAATGCAAAATCTCATCGATCACGCATGGCCAAGTATCCTTAGTGCCTGTGGAGGGTCATTGGCAGGCAAAAGGGTACTTGACGTGGCATGCAACTGCGGTGGTTTTTCTGTGCACGCGGCAAGGGCAGGTGCCAGTTATGTGCTTGGGATCGACATTGATCCTCACTATATCGAACAGGCAAATCTCGTAAAAGAGGCAGTAGACCTCCACAATTTAGATTTTCAGCAACTTGATTTGATGGAACTTGATCCGTCCAAGCACGGTGCATTCGATCTCGTCCTGTTCTTCGGGATTCTATACCACTTGGAGAACCCGGTTTTAAGCCTCAAACGTATTTCAGCATTGGCAAGCAACGTTCTAGCGGTTGATACCACTCTCATGAAGGTGCCGATCATAAATCGAATCCTGGATCGATGGCCGATGTGGCATATGCGCAGGGTGGCGGGGGTCGATTCCACAGCAAGCAACATTACGACCTCGCGCTGGCGCCCAGAGGAATTCTGTCAGTTTTCCCCCAATTCCCGCGCCGTCACCAGCTTATTGGAATATTCTGGATTTACCGATATTGAACGTCTCAAACCGACAGTAACCGGGCTTGAGAAACGCTACTATAACGGGCGACGGGCAACGTTCATTGCGATAAAGAATCGCGGAAGCTACCCCGGCATCAGGCTTGCCCATAGGAGCAGGTGAAGGACACCAAAGCCGGCCAGATACAGCGCCACGAAGATGAGCGCGGCGCGAATGATTAGGCGGGTATGCGAGCCTTCCAGTTTGAATGTTTCTAAATTAGCCGCGATCATGTCAAAGCTTTGTCAGGGCTCTGGTGGTCGTGACCTGGCAGACACTGAACTGGTAACCTGTCAGTTTGCTGACAATCGGGCATCGAGCGGCGATTATGCTCGGACAAAGAAAAAGCCCGGGCGAACCGGGCTCTTCTTCGGGTCTCTCGGGCGCAGCTCAATAAAAGCGCGGGATCGGGCCGTTCTGCGGGGTCACGTCGTCGCCGAGGTCGACAAACACCTCGTCGACATAGCACCATGCCCAGCCTTCCGGCGGATCGTAGCCCTCGATGATCGGATGCTTGGTTGCGTGAAAATGCTTGGTGGCGTGGCGGTTGGGCGAGTCGTCGCAGCAGCCGACATGGCCGCAGGTGCGGCACAGCCGCAGATGCACCCATTCCGAGCCGCTCTTCAGGCATTCCTCGCAGCCGAGCGCGCTCGGCGTCACCTTCCTGATGTCGCGCGTATGTTTGCATTCATCCATCATGGTCTCCCTGCCGTTTGAGGTGCGTCGGCGTTGCCACGCGCGAGATATGCATGCAATGCCGCGACCACCTGGGCACCTTCGCCGACAGCCGCCGCGACGCGTTTGACCGAGCCGGCGCGGACGTCGCCGATGGCGAAAACACCGCTGCGGCTCGTCTCCATCTGCGCGGATCCCAGGTCCGATCCGGTGCGGACGAAACCCTTGGCGTCCAGCGCCACATCGCAGTTCGCCAGCCAGTCGGTGTTCGGGTCGGCGCCGATGAACAGGAAGAGATGGCGGATCGGGCGCGTCGTTTCCGCGCCGCTGGCGCGGTTGCGCCAGCGCACCGTGCCAAGATTGCCCCCGTCGCCTTCCAGGGCCACGATTTCGGTCTCGGTCAGCACCTCGATGTTCGGCTGTGCCCTGATGCGCTCGACCAGATAGCGCGACATGCTGGCATCGAGGCTGCCGCCGCGCGCCAGCAGCGCCACTTTCCGCGCATGGCTGGCCAGATAGACAGCCGCTTGCCCGGCCGAATTGCCGGCGCCGACCAGCGCCACTTCCTGGCCCGCGCAAAGCCGGCCTTCGATGGGCGACGCCCAATAATGCACGGACGTTCCCTCGAACTGCGCCAGATTGGCAATGTCGAGGCGGCGATAGCGCGCGCCGCTGGCGATCACCACGCTGCGCGTGCGCACGATCTCGCCGTCGCCGACATCGAGCCTGTAGCGGGCGCCGTCGGTGGCAGCACTCAAAAGCTTCGCCTCGTCCGGTATCACCATTTCGACGCCGAACTTCTGCGCCTGGTTGTAGGCGCGCGCCATCAGCGCCATGCCGGAAATGCCGGTGGGGAAACCAAGATAGTTCTCGATGCGCGAGGACGCGCCCGCCTGTCCGCCAAAGGCGCGGCAATCGAGCACGATCGTCGACAGCCCTTCGGAGGCCGCATAGACCGCGGCCGCCAGCCCAGCCGGTCCGGCGCCGACAATGGCGACATCGTACAGTTTGTCGGCATCGATCGGCCGCAGCAGGCCGATGCAGCGGGCGAGGTCCTTTTCGCCGGGGTTCATCAGCAGCCTGCCGTTCGGACACAGCACGATCGGCAGATGGTGAGGATCGACGTCAAAGCGCTCGACCAGGGTTTTCGCACAAGGATCGCTGTCGGAATCGAGCACGCGGTGCGGCTGGCCGCTGCGGGCGAGAAAACCCTGCAGCCGCAACACGTCGGCATTGCCAGCAGGTCCGACGATGATCGGTCCGCTGGTGGCGCTTTCCAGCAGCCCGACACGGCGCAGGATCAGCGCCCGCATGATGCGCTCGCCGAGATTGGCTTCCTGCACCATCAGGTCGCGCAGCCGCTGCGAGGCGATGACGAACGCTTCCACCGGTTCGGCGGCCCGCGCATTGACCAGTGAAGGACGGGCCGAAAGCTGCGCCAGCTCGCCGACAAAACTGCCCGGACCGTGGGTGACGATCGTTTCGCGCCGGCCAAGCCCGCCATCCTGGGTGATGTCCACGCTGCCCGACAGCACGACGATCAGACCGGGCGCCACATCGCCAGCCGTGACGATGTTCTCGCCGGCCGCATAGACGCTGGCCTCGCCGAACCGGCGCATGCGATCGATGTCCGCCTCAGCCAGCGTCGGGAACGCCTGATCGCGACGGGCACCGAAGATCGGGTTGATGGTTTGCGACATGGCTTTGAGCGTAGCGAAGCGGGCGCGGAGTTTGAAGCGGTTTGTGAGGGGACTGGCCGGAAGGGGAGGTTGGCGGCAAAGAAAAAGCCCGGACGAACCGGGCTTTTTCTCTAAGTTTCTGAACCGTCGAATGGTTCGAAACGGGAATTTGGTGCCCAGAAGAGGACTCGAACCTCCACTCCTTGCGGAACACGGACCTGAACCGTGCGCGTCTACCAATTCCGCCATCTGGGCTGGTGCGGGCTCATGTAAGCGGGCAAGCGATGTGTGTCAACGCGCTTTTTTTAAAGCTGTTGCCACTTGCCGGCTCAAGGACCGTCAGCCCTCCAGCACTTCCTTGGAAGCCACGGTCGAATCGGCGTTGAGCTGGTAGATGACCGGCACGCCGGTGCCGAGTTCCAGCTTGACGATCTCCTCGCCCGACTTGCCGTCCAGCGCCATGATCAGCGCGCGCAGCGAGTTGCCGTGGGCTGCGACCAGCACGGTGCCGCCGCGCAGCACGTGCGGCTGCAGATCGTGCAGGTAGTAGGGCCAGACGCGAGCGCCGGTGTCCTTCAGGCTCTCGCCGGCGGGCGGCGGCACGTCGTAGGAGCGGCGCCAGACATGCACCTGCTCCTCGCCCCACTTCTTGCGGGCATCGTCCTTGTTGAGGCCGGAGAGATCGCCATAGTCGCGCTCGTTCAGCGCCTGGTCGCGGATGGTCTTCAGGTCGCTCTGGCCGACCGCATCGAGAATGTGCTGGCAAGTTTTTTGCGCCCGGATCAGCGCCGAGGTGAAGGCGATGTCGAATTTCAGGCCGCGTGCCTTGAGCTTCTGGCCGGCGGCCTTGGCCTCGGCGTGGCCCTGCTCGGTCAGGTCGACGTCGCGCCAGCCGGTGAACAGGTTCTTCAAATTCCATTCGCTCTGGCCGTGGCGCACGAGCACGAGGGTTCGCGACATGTTTGCTCCTTCAGGTTTATGGATCAGGCCGCCTCAGCTCAATCCGAGCACGTCCCGCATCGAATACAGTCCCGGCTTCTTGCCACGCGCCCAAAGCGCCGCCTTGACGGCGCCGCGAGCGAAGATGGCGCGGTCCTCGGCGTGGTGCGACAGCGTGATGCGCTCGCCGGTGCCGGCCAGCAGCACGCTATGATCGCCGACCACCGAGCCGCCGCGCAGCGTGGCAAAGCCGATCGAGCCGGTCTTGCGCACGCCGGTGTGGCCGTCGCGGACCCGCACATCATTGCCGGCCAGCTCGATACCGCGCCCGGCGGCGGCGGCCTCGCCAAGCAGAAGTGCCGTGCCGGACGGCGCGTCGACCTTGTGCTTGTGGTGCATTTCGAGGATCTCGATGTCGAAATCGTCGGCGTCGAGCGCGCGCGCCGCCTGTTCGACCAGCACCGCCAGAAGATTGACGCCGAGGCTCATATTGCCCGACTTGACGATCGTCGCGTGGCGCGCCGCTGCCGCGATCCGGGCATTGTCGTCGGCCGTGCAGCCGGTCGTGCCGATGACGTGGACGATGCGCGCCTGCGCCGCATAGCCGGCGAATTCGGCTGATGAGGCCGGGGTGGTGAAATCGAGCACGCCGTCAGCCCTGGCGAAGACCGGCAGCGGATCGTCACCGATCGCCACATCGATACGGCCGACGCCGGCGAGCTCGCCTGCATCCTTGCCCAGATAGGGCGAACCCGCTCGCTCGACCGCGCCGATGACCCGCGCGCCGGGGATGGTGTGGATGGCGCGGATCAGCGTCTGGCCCATGCGGCCGGCGGCGCCCACCACCACCAGGCCCATATCGGTTGCCGGCCTGTCGGTTGCGGGCGTCTTGCTCATGTCGTGCTCCCGGCGATATTCTGCGTCTCAATGTTCGGAGCCGAAATCTGGATCGGCGCGCTGTCGTCGACAAGCCCCAGGCCCTTGACGCCCTGGATGCGGTGGAACCGGGCATAGACGCTGTGCGGATCGGCCATCAGCGAGGCGTGCGTGCCCTCTTCGACCAGCCGGCCCTGTTCCATGACGATGATGTGGTCGGCATTGACCACCGTCGACAGCCGGTGCGCGATGACGATGGTGGTGCGGCCTTCCATGACCTGGGTCAGCGCCTGCTGGACGCGCGCCTCGGCCTCGTTGTCGAGCGCCGATGTCGCTTCGTCGAGCAACAGGATCGGTGCCTGGCGCACAATGGCCCGCGCGATCGATACGCGTTGGCGCTGGCCGCCCGAAAGCGTCACGCCGTTCTCGCCGACCGGCGTGTCATAACCCTGCGGCTGCTGGCGGATGAAATCGTCGGCCGCGGCCTGCCTTGCAGCCTGTTCGATCTCGGCGTCGGTGGCGCCCAGCCGGCCGTAGCGGATGTTGTCGCGGATGGTGCCTTCGAACAGATAGGGCTGCTGCGAGACATAGGCGATGGAGCCGCGCAGCGACTGTTTGGTGACCTTGGAAATGTCCTGGCCGTCGATCTCGATCGTGCCCGCCTCGACGTCGTAGAAGCGCTGCAGCAGCGCCACCAGCGTCGTCTTGCCGGCGCCCGAAGCGCCGACGATTGCCGTCACCTTGCCGGCGGCCGCGACGAAGCTCAGATCGTGCAGGACTGGCGCCTCCTCGACATAGTGGAAGGAGACGTTGTTGAAGCGCACTTCACCAGAGGTGAATTTCGCCTCGGCTGCACCCTGCGCGTCGCTCTGCTGCGGCTCTATGTCGAGAAGCTCGTAGATCATGCGCGCATTGACCAGCGCGCGTTCCATGCCGACCTGCATGCGCGCCAGCCGGCGGGCCGGATCATAAGCGAGCGTCAGCGCCGTGATGAAGGAAAACACCGCACCCGGCGGCTGGCCGAGAACGGTGGCCCGATAGCCTGAATAGGCGATGACGCTGGCAAAGGCGATGCCGGCCAGCAGTTCGGAAACCGGCGTCAGCCGCTCGGAGACACGGGCGATCTTGTTCGACCGCTGTTCGGCATCCTCGGCGAGCTTGCTGATGCGGCGCGACAGCTCGTCTTCCATGGTGAAGGCCTTGACGATGGCGATGCCTTGCGTGGCCTCCTGCATGGCGCCGATCAGCCGCGAGTTGATCTGCACCGATTCGCGCGTGATGCGCCGCACTCGCCGCATCAAATAGGTGACGGTCCAGATCAGCGGCGGTCCGATCAGCAGCGAACTCAGCGAAAGGACCGGATCCTGGTAGATCATGACGCCGACCAGGCCGACCAGCGAGACGGCGTCGCGCGCCGTCGACGTCACCGTCATCGACAACAGGTCGCGAATGCCGTTGACGTTCTCGTTGACCTGCGCGGCCAGCCGTCCGGACCTTGTGTCATTGAAGAAGGAGACGCCGAGCTTCATCAGATGGTTGAAGATGCGCTGCTGGTAGCGCGCCACCAGATTGTTGCCGATCCTGGCCATCGTCACCGCCTGGCCGTAGCCGGCAAGGCCGCGCAGGATGAAAGCGCCGAGCAGTGCGGCGCAGATCCACGGGATCAGGTCGCCGCGCCGTTCATAGAAGATCTGGTTGACGACCGGGCTCATGATCCAGGCGGCAAGCGCCGTCGTCGCCGACACGGTCAGCAGGCAGAGGATCGTGAAAATATACGCGCCCCGATACTCGCGGCCGTTTTCCTGGAGGATGCGGCGGATGACCGCCACGATCTCGCCCGCACGGGGTTTCGACAAATTGGGGGGCTGAAATGTCAAATCGGAGCGCTTCGTAGGTTTCCGCTTCCCGCGGCCGGGCAATTCGGCACCCCTCTTAACGCCAAGCAGCCGGCTTGCCTATGCCTTGGGGTGACTAACTTCGTCGCGCCACCGCCGCCCCTCCGTCTGGACACCAAACAGCGACGGGTTACGGGCATAGGCGGCAAGGCCCAGAAGTGCGGCCAGCGGGTGGGTGATGACATAGACCGGCATGGTGCGCATCAGCGCGCTGTGCGGCGCCTTGTCCTCGAAGGCGGCGCGGAAATTGCCGGCTTTCAGAGCCGGCACGATCTTTTGCGCGATGCCGCCGGTGAGGAACACGCCGCCACGGCTCATGAACACCAAAGCGAGATCGCCGGCGGTGCGCCCGAGGCAGCTGACGAAGATCTCCAGCGCTTCCTCGGCAACGGGATCGGTTTTCGCCAGCGCCGCGCCGGTGACCTCGGCCGGCGTGGTGAAGGGCGACGGCTTGCCATCCGCCTTGGCCACCGCCCGATAGACATTGACCAGACCGCGTCCGCACAGGATCTGCTCGCCCGAAATGCGACCTTCGAGCTTATCGATATGCGGGAAAACCTCGAAATCGCGCGGTGTGCGCGGGCCGATGTCCATATGGCCGCCCTCGCCCGGCACCGGGATCCAGTGGCGAAGCGCATGGACCAGCCCGGCGACGCCGAGCCCGGTTCCCGGACCGAGCACCACGCGGCCGGCATTGGGCTCCGGCGTGCCGCCACCGATCTTTTCCATGTGCTCCTCGCCGAGCGCGACGACGGCGAGCGCCTGCGCCTCGAAATCATTGAGCACGACGATGTCGCTCAAGCCGAGGTTGGCGAACATCTGCCTGGGCTTGACGATCCACGGGCAGTTGGTGAGCTCGATCTCGTCGCCATCGACCGGGCCGGCCACCGCCAGCACCGCCGAATTGGGGCGCACCGATGAGCGGTCGAGCACGGCCGCCTGGATCGCTTCGTCGATGGTGTTGTAGTTCGCCGTCTGGACGATGGTTGGCTCGCCGGCCTCGGAATTGGCGTCGAGCACGATCGAAAAGCGCGCATTGGTGCCGCCGATGTCGCCGATCAGGATCGGAAACCGCAACAAAGTATCGTCGTCGCCTGTGCCTGGCATGCTCACGTCCGTCTCCGGCGCCCCGACGGCATCTAGCCGTTCTCCCGTTGACTAGCGCATGAGTTTGAAAAGGGAAACGGTTTTCGACCCCGGCGGCGCGCAGACACAGCTTCTGCGGCTAAACGGCCACTGTTTCGCAAAAATGAGCCCTAAACCGATTGATGCCGCAACAATCAGTTTCCCGGCGGCCGTGGCCGCGGCAGCGGGACGCCGATCTCGGGGGTCGCGGTGAAGGCGTTCACCGCGCTTGGCAGTCCAGTCATACCACTAGCCGCGGTGGCGGGCAGTGACGGCGCTTCGGGTTCAGGTGCGGCCACCGCAACCGGCACGCTTCCGCCGTGGTAGGTCGCCGCCTCGGCAGAGGCCGGCCCCGGCGCGTCGAGCACGGCGCGGCATTCGCTGGGCAGGTTCGCCATCGTCATCAGGTCGCGGGCCTTCGGCGCATCCGGGTTCTTGTTGGGCCGCCACGGCTCCTGCGTAAACCACCAGGCCAGCGGCTTGCCGCAGCCGTCATCGTCCGGCGTCGCTTCCTGCGCCTTGCAGCCGGGCGAACCCGGCTGACAGCCGATGCGCATGTGGAAATGATAGTCGTGGCCCCAGAACGGCCTCACCTTGCGCAGCCAGCTGCGGTCGCCCTTGACGGTGTCGCAGAGCTTTTTTTTGATGCCCGGATTGACCAGGATGCGCTCGACTTGGCTGTAGCTGGCCGCGCGCTTCAGAAGCCTTGTATGTGCCGGGGTCCATAGCGCGTCCTTCACCAGATGGGTCTTCTCGTCGACCATCAAGGTGGCGCTCATGCTTTCGCGCTGCGCCATCGACAGCGGGCGGCTGGGCATCGGCGTCAGCCAGATGTCGGCGTCCAGCCCGATCTGGTGCGAGGCATGCCCAGTCATCATCGGGCCGCCGCGCGGCTGCGAAATGTCGCCGATCAAAAGCCCTGGCCAACCATCGACTGCTGCGTCGCGCGACAATTGCTCGATCACCGCGATCATCGCCGGATGGCCCCAGCGGCGGTTGCGCGACGGCCGCATCACCTCCCAGGTCGGACCATCCATCGGAATGGCGACGCCGCCGGCGAAGCAGCCCTTGGAATAGAAGCCTATCGACTGCGCAGCGGTCGCGGCCGGCAGCTTCTTGGCGCCGAACAGATCTTTTGCCCGTTCTTCGGCACTCGCCGGCTGCGTGGCGAGCCCTGCCAGGGCAAGCAGACCGAGCGCAGCGGCCAACAGGGGCGTTTTGCCGAGAAATGGCAGCATCGCTGTCTTCATGAAACCGGTTCCCCACCGCAATCCGAAGGCCGAATCATAGCACGCAAAGCCCCACGCTTCGATCGTCAGCCCTTCATCGGGCTGCGCGCGTCACCGTCGCGCCAGTCGCCGCTTGCCCACATATGGTCGAAGGCGGCGCGGTAATCCGGAAAGCGAAAGCGATAGCCCGCCGCCTTGATCGCCGCGTTGGCGACACGCTTGTTCTCGCCATAGAAGGACCGCGCCATGGGCGAAAGTTGGGCGGCGTCGAAGGGAATTTCGGGCGGCGGTTCGATACCCATCAATGAAGCGGCATAGGCGACGACATCCTGCGGCGGCGCTGGCATGTCATCGGTGACATTGAAGATGCCACCTGTATTGCCTTCGATCAGCTGCCAAAGCGCACCGGCAATGTCGTCGCAATGGATGCGGTTGAACACCTGATCCGGCTTGACCAGCCGCCTTGCGCTGCCGTTTTCCAGATTGACCAGGGCGTTGCGGCCCGGCCCGTAAATGCCGGAAAGCCGCAGGATCGCCACCGGCCGGCCGATGTCCGTGCCCAATCGCAGCCAGTCCTGCTCGGCAGCAACCCGCATCACCGAGCGCTTCGACACCGGACGGCATTGCGCCGTTTCGTCGACCCAGGCGCCGTCATAATTGCCGTAAACCCCGACCGTGGAGAGATAGCCGATCCATTCCAGCGCCGGCATTTGAGCGATTACCTCTCGCGCGGCATTCAGAACGGGATCGCCGGCCTCTTCCGGGGCAACCGAAATCAGCAGATGCGTCGTCGTTTCCAGCGCATCGCCGATTTCCTCGGTCAGCGCACCGTCAAAGAGCAGCGGAGCGATGCCGGCCTGCCGCAGCACCTCGAATTTGTCCGCTGAGCGCGTCGTGCCGAAGATCCTGGCGGCGCCTTTGTTAGCCCCAGCAAAGGCCCTGCCCGAATAGCCAGCGCCGAAGATGAATATCTGTTTTTCGCTCATGCATGCGCCCTGGTTGGCCGGGCCAGACGCCATTCATCGCGCACGGCTTCGTCGCTCTCGGTTTTCAGGCCGGCGGCGGCCCGTTCACAATATTCGGCGTCCGGCACCAGCCGCGCCAGCGCCCATATTGCCGCGCCCCGCACCAGTGGCGAGGCGTCGTCCAGCAAGGCACGCACGGCGCCGGCAAGCGAGGTATCGCCGGAATTGCCGGCGGCGATCAGCACGTTGCGAACAAACCGGTCGCGGCCGATGCGTTTTATCGGCGAACCGGAGAAGAAGGCGCGGAAGGAAGCGTCGTCCAGTTGCACCAGGTCGGCGAGCGGCGGTTCGCGCAATTCGTCGCGCGCGGCAAGCTTGGCCTCGGACGCGGCTTTCGCGAACTTGTTCCAGGGGCAGGCGGCGAGGCAGTCGTCGCAGCCATAGATGCGGTTGCCGATCTTCTCGCGGAATTCATGCGGGATCGGCCCTTTGTTCTCGATGGTGAGATAGGAGATGCAGCGTCGCGCATCGAGCCGGTAGGGCGCCGGGAAGGCGTCGGTCGGACACGCATCGAGGCAGGCACGGCAGGAGCCGCAATGGTCGATCTCGGCGCGGTCGGGCGTAAGCTCGGCTGTGGTGAAGATGGTGCCGAGGAACAGCCAGGAGCCATGCTCGCGGCTGACCAGATTGGTGTGCTTGCCTTGCCAGCCGAGCCCGGCGGCCTCGGCCAGCGGCTTTTCCATCACAGGTGCGGTGTCGACGAACACCTTCACGTCGCCGCCGGCGCGCGCCACGATCTTGCCGGCGATTTCCTTCAGCCGGCCCTTCATCACATCGTGATAGTCGCGGTTTTGCGCATAGACCGAGATGGCGCCGCGATCGCGCTTGGCCAGCACACCGCGCGGATCATGGTCGGGGCCGTAGTTCATCGCCAGCACGATGATCGAGCGCACCTGCGGCCAAAGTGCGGTCGGTTCGCCACGGCGTTGCAGCGTCTCCGCGATCCAGTCCATCGAGCCGTGGAAGCCATCGGCGACGAATTCGGCAAGGCGGGCAGGCGCCAGCGGGATCGCATCGGGGGTGGTGACGGCGACGGCATCGAAGCCGGCGCGGCGCGCCTCTGCGTCGATCAGCGCGCGCAGTTTTGCGGCGTCAGAAGTCGAGGTCCGCATAATGCGACACCGGCGACAGGCCGCGCACCCGGTCGGTCAGGAGCGGCCGGAAGGAGGGCCGCGACTTCACCCGCGTGTACCATTCGCGCGCTGCGGCGTGTTCACGCCAGTCGATCTCGCCGAGATAATCGAGCACCGACAGCGTTGCGGCGGCCGCGAGATCGGCATAGGTGACCCTCGAGCCGGCCAGCCAATGGCGGGTGCCGGCCAACCAGTTGGTGTATTTCATGTGCTGGCGGATGTTGGCGCGCGCGGCACGGATCGCGGCTGAATCGGGCGAGCCGCCGCCCGCCGTTTCCGGCATGACCGGCTTCAGCACGCGCTCACGCACCAGATGGCGGGTGACTTCGCTTTCGGCCTTGTTGAGGTACCAGTCGATCAGCCGGCGGATTTCAGCGCGCTGCATCGGGTCCTCGGCGAACAGCCGCTTGTCGCGCTTCAAGACGCCGCGCGTTTCATCGAGATATTCGGCGATGACAGTTGCGCCGACGATCGGCACGTCGCCTTCGGCCAGCAGGATTGGCAGCGTACCGGCCGGGTTCAGCGCCAGGAACTCCTTGCGCCGGGTCCACGGCTTTTCCTCGATCAGGGCCAGCTCCTCGCCATACTCGCCGAAAGCGAGGCGGACGAAGCGACAAGTGGCGAACATGGGATGGTGGAAAAGCGTCAGCATGGTTCCGCGATGATAAAGCGCACTGGCGAATCGCAGGGCGCACCGGTAAGTCTTGGCCGCCCGGTTAGCGGGCCGTCAGAGTGTTGCGACCTATAGGGGGACTTCAACGCCATGACAAGCAAGCCGTTCTGTTAGCCGTCACGCCAAATGCCGAGGTAGCCATGGAAAGCCAGACCATCGTCGAAGCCCTGCTGCTCGGCCTGCTGGAGGGGCTGACCGAGTTCATCCCGGTGTCGTCCACCGGCCATATCCTGCTCGCCGGCCATTTCCTCGGCTTCCACTCGACCGGCAAGGCTTTCGAGATCCTGATCCAGCTCGGCGCCATCCTGGCGATCCTCAGTGTCTATTTCCGCCGTCTGTGGAAAATGCTGCTCGACCTGCCGCATGACCGGCTGACACGGCATTTCGTCATCGGCATCCTCATTGCTTTCCTGCCGGCGGCGATCATCGGCGCGCTGGCGCATGATTTCATCAAGACAGTGCTGTTCGAATCGCCAAGGCTGATCTGCATCATGCTGATCATCGGCGGCGTCGTGCTGCTGGCTGTCGATCGCATGAACCTCAAAGCCGTCTATCGCGACGTCGAGCGATTCCCGACCCGGCTTTACCTGCAGATCGGGCTTTTCCAGTGCCTGTCGCTCATCCCCGGCACGTCGCGCTCGGGTTCGACGATCGTCGGCGCGCTGCTTTTGGGCGTCGACAAGCGGGCGGCCGCGGAATTTTCCTTCTTCCTTGCGATCCCGACGATGGTCGGCGCCTTCGCCTTCGACCTGTTCAAGAACCGCAATGTGCTGAGCACCGCCGACCTGCCGATCATCGCCGTCGGCTTCGTTGCCGCCTTCATCACAGCGCTCATCGTCGTGCGCTTCCTGCTCGATTACGTATCGCGCAACGGCTACTCGCTGTTCGGCTGGTGGCGGCTGGTGGTGGGTGTTGTCGGGCTGGTTGGCTTGATGATCTGGGGGTGAGGAGTGGTCCGCGACCTCCTCGACTTCGTCATCCACGGGCGGAGCAAGGAGCGTAGCGACGCAGCGCAGACCCGTGGATGACGACGCGAGGGACGGCTCTTCTTCTAATTCCGTCCATAAAACGCGTTCTCGACATGCACCGGCCAGCGCCAGGGCAGCACCGCGACCATGTCGAAGCGCATCGACAGTTTGCCGTAATCCGACTGGCGCGACAGCCAGATGTCGGCCGCTGCCTCGATGCGGCGTTCCGATTCATGGCCGATCGCCTCCATGGCTTCCATCAGCGTGCGGCGCGCCTTGACCTCGACGAACAGCACCAGGTCGCCGCGCCGCGCGATCAGGTCGATCTCGCCGAAGCGCGTGCGATGGCGGCGCGCCAGGATCCGGTAGCCCTTCAGCATCAGCGCTGCCGCCGCCAGCCATTCGCCGCGATGACCACGCCGATAGGCCTTCTGGCGGCTGGCAATCGGGCGCTCAGCCACCGCCCTCTCCGGAAGCATCCTTAAGCTCGAGCAGCCGCCGATAGAGCGCCTGTTTCTGGCCGCCGGTCATTTTCGCGGCTTCGGCGGCTGCCTTGGAGGCCGGCATCTCGGCGGCGAGCGACAAAAGCAGGCGGTCGATGTCTTCAGGTTCGTCGGCCTTCGCCTCGGCCGGGCCGACGCAAACGACGATCTCGCCCTTCGGCGTATCGGCCGCCGCATAGTGGTCGGCGAGCGCCTGCAGCGTGCCGGTGCGCATCTCCTCGAAGGTTTTGGTCAATTCCCTGCCGATCGCCGCCTTGCGCTGACCGCCGAGCGCTTCGACCATGGCGACAAGCGAGTCAGCCAGCCGGCGCGGCGATTCGAAGAAGATCAGCGTCGCCGGCACGGCTTTCAGTGCCTCCAGCCGCGTCAGCCGCTGCCCTGATTTGACCGGCAGAAAGCCGGCGAACATGAAGGCATCCGAGGGCAGGCCGGATGCCGTCAGCGCGGCGAGCGGCGCCGATGGACCGGGGATCGGCACGACGCGAATGCCGTGGTCGAGCGCCTCGCCGACCAGCCGGTAGCCGGGATCCGAGACCAGCGGCGTGCCGGCATCGGAGATCAGCGCCACGCTCTGTCCGGCCTGGAGCGCCGCGATCAGCTTCGGCCCGGCCTCGCCGGCATTGTGCTCGTGATAGGCCGTGGTGCGGCGGCGGATGCCGTAACGGTCGAGCAGCACGCGCGACACCCGCGTGTCCTCGCAAGCGACGATGTCGGCGGCGGCCAGCGTTTCCAGCGCGCGCAGCGTGATGTCGGCCAGATTGCCGATCGGCGTCGCCACCAGATAGAGCGCCGGCTCGAGCGGCCGGGCCGCGATCTCGGCCTGACCGACCACATAGCTACGCTTGCCCGTCTCGCCGGTCACTGATGCCTTCTCCATTCAGAACCTGTTTGGCACGACTGACGTCGGCTTGCAAAAGCTGACGTTGCGTCTCCCCCGCCATTCCTTTGCCACAGTAGGGAACGAAACCGGCTACGGCAGATTTACCCCCTGATTCCCGAGGAGGACAGGATGGATAGCCTGAAGATACAGGACGCTTTCGAGCCCTATTATGCCGACCGCAACCGCGTTGCCGTACGCAGGGACAAGCGCTTGCCTGCCAAGACCGACGCCAGCCTGACCAAGCAGGCCGCCTTGCCTGCGGACGTCAGGCTTTCCGACAACAAACCCGACAGCACGACGGAGCACTGACCGGACGATGCCCAATCGCTTCGATATCTTCATCACCCGTCTTGAAACAAAAAGCGCCCGCAACGGCGTGCCGTTACATCAGATAGGCGACCAGCACCGCGCCCACCGCGATAAGGGCGACGCCAAGCCAGTTCGCGCCGGAGACACGCTCGCCGAGAAAGGCCGCGCCAAACACCGCGACAAGCACGACGCCTGACCGGGTGGCCCGCAAAATGAAGACGCTCTGATCGAACGCGAAATGAAGACGCTGGTTGGTCGGCGAGTATGCGCGCTTGCCGACGGTTTTTGTGCCTTGCCACCTCGGCTTCCGCGGGTGATGCGCGAAACAATGAGATGTTTCCCATACGCGACCCCCAGAGGGCCGCGCCGCAATCCGCACAGGCCGGCTCTTCATCAGCCTCCCCACGGAACGATCAAATTCAGGGCCACACAGCGGCCAGTGGCCTCTTTGGCAAGACACTTTCGCTCCGAGGGATGCTGGCCGGCGAGACCGAAGAACGCGAACTCGCAAGAATTCGCTACCCGGCGCTCAACCAGCCCATTTCCAGCCATGACTGGATAATCATCGAAAATATTTCAGCCGCCTATCTGCAGCTGGACATCGATCCGCAATTCGCGATGCCCGGCATCCACTTGCATATGCGTTCGGACGATCCAGCCACTTCGCACTACATGTTTCATAGGGTTGGCGACCAATGGATACAGGCGCCGCAGGATACAAAGATCGACGTGTTTTCCTATGCAGGCTGTGGCCGCACGCAGCAATCCTGGGAGGACGGCGGCGATTTTCATCATCAGGATTTCTTCTTCGAAGTCGAATCGAGTTCGGATTGCGGAGTGGCTGAGCTATCCCCGATAGGCGACCAGCACCGCGCCCGCCGCGATAAGGGCGACGCCAAGCCAGTTCGCGCCGGTGAGTCGCTCGCCGAGAAAGACCGCGCCAAACACCGCCACAAGCACGACGCTTAGCTTGTCGATCGGCGCCACCTGCGCCGCATTGCCGATCTTCAGGGCGCGAAAGTAGCAGAGCCATGAGGCGCCTGTGGCCAGACCGGACAGGCCGAGGAAAGCCCAAGTCTTTCCCGTGATCATCGCCGGCGACTGGAACTGGCCGCTGGCGAGCAGGATCGCACCGAGCACGATCAGGATGATGATTGTGCGGATGAAGGTGGCCAAATCGGAATTGATGTTCTCGATGCCGACCTTGGCGAAGATCGCCGTCAGGGCCGCGAATGCAGCCGAGAGCAGCGCCCAGAATTGCCAGGAGGTGACGGTCAGGTTCATGCGGGTGGCCTTCGCGGATGACGTCTCAACCGAGATACCGTGAAACGCGTGCCTTCAGAAGGCTGATCAGCTCCAGATCCATGAATTCATAGTTATCAGGTATATCGAGGCAGATGACCCGGGCCTTCTTCAGGCTGGCCTTGAATTTCTTCTGCAGTTTGGTGCGGTGCACCTTTTCCATGACAAAGATGATGTCGGCCCAAGCGACCAAATCATGCGTCAGCGGCGTGTCGGCATCATGGTTTGTTCCGGCCGATGCGACCTCGATGTCGCGGCGGGTTGAAAACACCTGCTCGGCGGTCGGGCTGCGCAAACGGTTCTGGCTGCAGACGAAGAGGACGGTTTTCAAGGGGTTAGCGCGCCAGATCGGCCACCACGGCGTCGAGCACGATCATGCCGGCCGGCGTCGCGCGGAGCCGGGCATTGCCGATCGGTGCCACCAGACCCTCGCCCTGCAGCATCGACAGCCGTGCGCTCGACAGGCCGCGTCCTGAGAACGCCTCGTAGCGGGAGAGGTCGATGCCCTCGGCCAGCCGCAGGCCCATCAGCAGGAATTCGTCGGCCTCTTCCGAACGCGTCAGGATCTCACCGCCGGTGACGCCATGGCCCTTGGCCTCGACCAGATTGGCCCAGGTTTCCGGCATCCGCTCGGCGATCGTGACCGTGCGGCGGCCATTCTCGACGAAACGGCCATGCGCGCCCGGCCCGACCCCGACATATTCGCCATAGCGCCAGTAGGTCAGGTTGTGCCGGCTTTCGGCGCCCGGCCTGGCGTGGTTGGAAATCTCATAGGCCGGCAGGCCATGCGCCGATGTGATCTCCTGCGTCAGCGCATAGAGATCGGCGGCGTGGTCGTTGTCGGGGATGATGAATTTCTTCGCCGCATGCAGAGCGTGGAAGGGCGTGCCTTCCTCGATGGTCAGCTGGTAGAGCGACAGGTGGTCAGCGGCATGGCCGATCGCCTGTTCGAGCTCCGATGCCCAAGCCTCCGGCGTCTGGCCGGGCCGGGCATAGATCAGATCGAAGGACAGCCGCGGAAAGATTTCTCGCGCCAGGCCGATGGCGTGCAGGGCCTCTTCAACGTTGTGCAGCCGGCCGAGGAAGCGCAGATCCTTGTCGTTCAGCGCCTGCACGCCGAGCGAGACGCGATTGACGCCGGCTGCCCGGTAGCCGCGAAAGCGTTCGGCCTCGACCGAGGACGGATTGGCCTCGAGCGTCACTTCGATGCCATCGGGCACCGTCCAGTTCTTCGCCACCGCGTCCAGAACCCTGGCCACCGTTTCCGGCTTCATCAGCGACGGCGTGCCGCCGCCGAGAAAAATGCTGGTCACCTCGCGCGGCCCGGTGCGCTCGCGCATCGTCGCCAACTCGGCCTCGAAGGCACTGGCGAAGCGGTCCTGGTCGACTGGCTGGTGGCGGACATGGCTGTTGAAGTCGCAATAGGGGCATTTGGCTGCGCAGAACGGCCAATGGACATAGACGCCGAAGCCGGGCGTCCGGTCGAGCAGCATGCTCATGCCGAGCCCAATCTCGCTTTGGCGAATTTCTGGAAAGCGCGGGCGCGGTGCGACAGCGCCGTCGGCTGGCCGGGCTTCCAGCCGTGTTTTTCCTCAGCGCTCATCTCGCCGAAGGTTTTTTCGAAGCCATCGGGCAGGAACACCGGATCATAGCCGAAGCCGAGCTCGCCGCGTGGCGGCCAGACCAGCGTGCCTTCGGCCTCGCCGCGATAGTATTCCGCCTCGCCGTCGGGGAACGCCAGGCAGATGACGGCGACGAAGCGGCCTTTGCGCTGTTGTGGCAAGGCCGCGCCGACTTCCTGCAACGCCACTTCGGTGCGTTGCATGGCCATGCCGAAATCGCGCGAGCCGTCGGGGGTTTCGGCCCAGTTGGCGGTGTAGACGCCGGGCGCGCCGTCGAGCGCGTCGACGCACAGGCCGGAATCGTCCGACAGCGCCGGCAGGCCGGTCGCCTGGGCTGCGGCGAGCGCCTTGATGTAGGCGTTCTCCTCGAAGGTGGTGCCGGTCTCATCCGGCTCCGGCAGGCCATACTCCTTGGCCGACTTGGCTTCGAAGCCGAACGGCCCCATCAGGTCGGCGAATTCGCGCAGCTTGCCGGCATTGTGGCTGGCGACAACGATCTTCTTGCCATCAAGAGAATGCATCAAAGGCCCCAGATTCGTGGCTCGGCAAATTCGATCGAATTGCCCGAGGGGTCGCGTATATAGATCGAATGGCCGCCTTGCGGCCACTCGAATTCGCTTTCAATGGCGATCTTCTTCACCTCCAGATGCGCTTTCCAGCGCACGATTTCGTCGGCGGTCGCCGCAAAGCACAGATGACCCTCGCCGACAGCGCCGTGCGGCGGGACCGGCAGCCTGGCGTCGGGGACCGGCGGCACCTTCGTCGCCTCGGCATTGAAGACGAGCAGCACGCCCGGTCCGCAGCGGAAGAAGAGGTGCCTGCCGTCGACCCTGCCGAGCAGGTCGAGCCCGAGGATGCCGACATAGAATTCTTCCGCCGCCGCCAGATCGGTGACGTAGAGGGCCGATTCCAGGATAGCGGAGGGGGTCACCAGAAAACCGTCAAGCCACTGCCATCTGCTGCAGGCTGACCAGACGCTGGATGCCTTTCTTGGCCAGGCCCATCAATTCCGCGAACTGATCTTCGGAGAAAGGCTCGCCCTCGGCGGTGCCCTGGATCTCGACGATGCCACCCTTGCCGGTCATGACGAAATTGGCGTCGGTGCCGGCCGAGGAATCCTCGATATAGTCGAGGTCGATGACCGGCTGGCCATCATGGATGCCGCAGGAGATCGCCGCGACATGGTCCTTCAGCACCTTGGCGACACTGGCCATCTGGCGCGCTTCCATCCAGCGCAGGCAGTCATACAGCGCCACCCAGCCGCCGGTGATCGAGGCGGTGCGGGTGCCGCCATCGGCCTGGATGACGTCGCAGTCGACGGTGATCTGCTGCTCGCCCAGCGCCTGCAGGTCGACCACGGCGCGCAAGGAGCGGCCGATCAGCCGCTGGATTTCCAGCGTGCGGCCGCCCTGCTTGCCGGCAGAAGCCTCGCGGCGCATGCGCTCGCCGGTCGAGCGCGGCAGCATGCCATATTCCGCCGTCACCCAGCCTTTGCCGGAATTGCGCATCCAGCCCGGCACTTTTTCCTCGAGGCTGGCCGTGCACAGGACATGCGTGTCGCCGAACTTCACCAGGCATGAGCCTTCGGCATGCTTGGAGACGCCGCGCTCGAAGGAGATGGCGCGCATTTCGTCGAATTGGCGTTTGGAGGGGCGCATTCTGGCTGCTTTCTTGTCATTTTTCGGAATCTTGGCCGGCTTGTAACCACATGGGACGCGTGGCGCAAAGGAAAATGGCCTGACGATCCGACACAGACACCGGGCGATCTCACAAAGACACCGGGTTGCGCGGGCCGCGGCGAAGTCTATATCTTGGGCCGGAGGTTTTTGGCCGTATGACCAAGGCAGTCGATCCGAGTTCGCAGTCGCCCGCGCTTCAGTCGCTCGACATGCGTTCCCGCGACATCTTCCGACGCATTGTCGATTCCTACCTCAGGGACGGTGAACCCGTGGGCTCGCGCAGCCTGTCGCGCATCCTGCCCTCCTCGCTGTCGCCGGCGACCATCCGCAACGTGATGAGCGACCTCGAGCATCTCGGCCTGATCTACGCGCCGCACATCTCGGCCGGCCGGCTGCCGACGCAGGCCGGCCTGCGTTTCTTCGTCGACGCCTTCATGGAGCTTGGCGACCTTTCCGACGAGGAGCGCCGCGCCATCGAGGCACAGGTGCGGGCGTCGGGCTCCGGCGCGACGCTGGAGCACATGCTGACCGAGGCCAGCCAGATGTTGTCGGGCATGTCGCGCGGCGCCGGCCTGGTGCTGGCCGCCAAGAACGAGGTGGCGCTGAAGCACATCGAATTCATCCAGCTTGAGCCGACCAAGGCATTGGCGGTGCTGGTGTCGCAGAACGGCGACGTCGAAAACCGCGTCGTCGAACTGCCCGTCGGCATCACCGTCTCGCAATTGCACGAGGCCTCGAATTTCCTCAACGCCCATATCCGCGGCCGCACGCTGGCCGAGGCGCGGATCGAGATCGCCCGCATCAAGGAAGAGACCAGGGCTGCACTCGATACGCTGTCGCAGGACCTGGTCGAGAAGGGGCTGGCGGTGTGGGCCGGCGCCGACAGCGGCCTGCCGGCGCGACTCATCGTGCGCGGCCGCGCCAATCTGCTGGAAAACGTCACTGCCCAGGCCGACATCGAATTGTTGCGGCATCTGTTCGAGGACATGGAGACGCAGGACGGGCTGATCCAGCTGCTCGACCTCGCCGAGCAGGGCTCGGGCGTGCGCATCTTCATCGGCTCGGAAAACAAGCTGTTTTCGCTGTCGGGCTCGTCGCTGGTGGTAGCCCCCTATCGCGACAAGGACGCCCGCGTCGTCGGCGCGCTCGGCGTCATCGGTCCAACCCGGCTGAATTACGCGCGCATCGTGCCGATGGTGGATTACACCGCGCAGCTGATATCCCGCATGCTCCGTTGAGCTGATCTAACCGAGGAGACGACGATGGCGCTGGAAGAACTCAAGGCCCGGATCAGCCTGTTGCTGGAGGAAATGGTCAACCAGCCGGAAGACCAGCACGAAATCCAGGAACAGTTGCGCGAAAAGCTGCGGGAAATGCGCGCCATGGGCCTGCCGCTGCCGGCCGACCTCGTCGAGCTGGAAAAACGCCTCGACGACGATTTCTACGCTGCCGGAACCTGAATCCGGAGATCGGGGCCTTCCTCCAACGCATCGTGTGCCGCGGAACGATCGGCGAAGCCGCCCGTTGCTGTCTTCACGGCCAAGTGTTGGAGGGCAGGATGATCCGTTTCGCCGGGCTGGCTATCTCCGCTACCCTGTTTGTCACCACCACGGCATTCGCGCAGCAGGCAGACGAGCCCGTGTTGAAAGGCGCGGCCGCTTTCGGCGACTGGCGCGCCGACCGGCCGGGGGTGCGCCGCCTGATCAGGCCGAACGATCTGCCGAAGCCCTACGCCACCAAATCCGCCTCGAACAGCGCCGGCCTCGCCGAAAGGCCGGCGGGCGCCAAGCCCAAGCTGCCGCAGGGCTTTTCGGCCGAGCTGATCGCGTCAGGCATCGACAATCCGCGCGTCGTGCGCGTGGCGCCGAATGGCGACCTGTTCGTCGCCGACAGCGAGGCCAACCAGGTCCGCGTCTATCGCCTGGCCGAGGGCAGCGCAAAGCCGGCGCAGGACGGCATCTTTGCCGGCAACCTCAACCAGCCCTATGGCATCGCCTTCTATCCGCCGGGCAATGATCCGCAATGGGTCTATGTCGCCAACAGCGACAGCGTCGTGCGCTTTGCCTATCGCAAGGGCGACCTGAAGGCATCAGGCGATCCGGAAACCATCATCGACAACATCCCTGCCAATCATCACTGGACGCGCGACATCGCTTTTTCGCCGGACGGCAAGACGCTTTATCTGTCGGTCGGCTCGGGATCGAATGTCGCCGAGGATATGGGCAAGGAACCGGAGGGCGGACTCGACGCCTGGGCGAAGTCGAAGCCGCTCGGCGCCACATGGGGCTCTGAAGACGGCCGCGCCGACGTGCTGGCCTTCGATCCGGACGGCAAGAACGGACGCATCGTCGCCACCGGCCTGCGCAACTGTTCGGGCATGACCATGCAGCCGGCGACCGGCGCGCTGTGGTGTGTCGTCAATGAGCGCGATGGGCTCGGCGACAATGTGCCGTCCGAATATGCAACAGTGGTCAAGGACGGCGCCTTCTATGGCTGGCCCTGGTACTATATCGGCAACAACGAGGATCCGCGCCGCAAGGGCGAGCGCCCCGACCTTGCCGGCAAGGCTGATATTCCCGATGTACTGATGCAGGCGCATTCGGCGCCGCTCAACATCGCCTTCTACGACGGGAAGACCTTTCCGGCCGAATACCAAGGCGACGCCTTCGTCGCTCTGCATGGTTCATGGAACCGCGGCAACAGGACCGGCTACAAGGTGGTGAGATTGCTGTTCAAGGATGGCAAGCCGACCGGCGAGTATGAGGATTTTATCACCGGCTTCGTCGTCTCCAGCGGCGAAGTCTGGGGTCGACCGGTCGGCGTGGCGGTGGCGAACGACGGCGCGCTGATCGTGACCGAGGACGGCAACGGCACCATATGGCGTGTCACCCATGACGACGGTCGATCTTGAGCAATCTTACCTAGATGGCGCAAGGTCTTCTTCGAGTGTTCCAGCGATATCTGGTGCAATGGATTCCGACCCAAGGGAATTCAATTCTGGTCCGTTCCATGCGACAAGGCTTTCTGATCTGAGACGAATACCATGACCCTCACCGGATTCCTCGCCTACAGCGCCGCCCTCGGCATCGCCGCCGCCATTCCTGGTCCCGGTATCACCGCGCTTGTCGCGCGTGCGCTCGGCTCCGGCTTCCGCTCGTCGCTGGCGATGTCCTTTGGCCTGATGGTTGGCGACCTCACCTACCTGACCGCCGTGGTGCTCGGCCTCGCTTTCGTCGCGCAAACTTTCGGCATGGTTTTTCTCGCCATCAAATGGCTCGGCGTCGGCTATCTCGCATTCCTCGGCTGGCGTTTCTGGAACAGCGGCATCACGCCCGAGACCGTCGAGGCGAGGAAGGGCAAAGGCGGGTTGCTGTCGAGCTTCGTCGCCGGCCTGACCGTCACGCTCGGCAATCCGAAGACGATGATCTTCTACCTCGCCATCACGCCGACCATCGTCGACCTGAAGACCATCACGCTGGCCGATTACGGCATTCTCGTTGCGCTGACGGTCGTCGTGCTCTTGGTGGTGCTGGTGCCGTATCTGGCGCTGGCTGCCAAGGCGCGCTGGTTCCTGAAATCGCCGCGCGCGCTCAAGGCGCTGAACCGCACCGCCGCCGGCTTCATGGTTGGTGCTGCTGCAGCGATTGCCGCCCGCCAATAAAGGGCTCTCGGCCAAAGCATTTCGCAAACAGGCCTTTACGGGAAATGCTTTTCCGCGGCGGAGACGTTTTCGACACAGGCCCCACTCGGATATTTTCGGCCGACAGCTTATGTTGCGCGGCTGAAAGCCCTATCTTGCCGGCTGCAATTCCACTTGCCTGAAATTCTGGGAGCGAAACCAATGAACAAGCCCGTCACATCAGCCCGCGTGCCCGGTCGCGGCCGCGTCTACGATTCCATCACCGACACGATCGGCGACACGCCGCTGGTGCGGCTCGACAAGTTCGCCAAGGAAAAGGGCATCGTCGCCAATCTTATTGCCAAGCTCGAATTCTTCAATCCGATCGCTTCGGTCAAGGACCGTATCGGCGTGGCGATGATCGAGGCGCTGGAGGCGTCCGGCAAGATTTCTCCCGGCAAGACCACGCTGATCGAACCGACGTCCGGCAACACCGGCATCGCGCTGGCCTTCGCCGCTGCCGCCAAGGGCTACAAGCTGATCCTGACGATGCCGGAAACGATGTCGATCGAACGCAGGAAAATGCTGGCGCTGCTCGGCGCCGAGCTGGTGCTGACCGAGGGTCCGAAAGGCATGAAGGGCGCCATCGCCAAGGCCGACGAACTGGCAGCGACGATCCCCAATGCGATCATCCCGCAGCAGTTCGAGAATCCGGCCAACCCGGAAATCCACCGCACGACGACGGCCGAGGAGATCTGGAACGACACGCATGGCGAGGTCGATATCTTCGTCGCCGGCATCGGCACCGGCGGCACCATCACCGGTGTCGGCCAGGTGCTGAAGAAGCGCAAGCCTTCGGTGCATGTCGTCGCAGTCGAGCCGGAATCCTCACCGGTGCTGTCGGGCGGCCAGCCCGGCCCGCACAAGATCCAGGGCATCGGCGCCGGCTTCGCGCCCAAGATCCTCGACACGACGATCTATGACGAGATCGTCAAGGTCTCGAACGAGGATTCGGTCGCCAATGCCCGCCTCGTCGCCCGCCTCGAAGGCGTGCCGGTCGGCATCTCGTCGGGCGCCGCCCTGCAGGCGGCCATCGTCGTCGGCTCGCGGCCGGAGAACAAGGGCAAGAACCTTGTGGTGATCATCCCATCCTTCGCCGAGCGCTATCTGTCGACGATCCTGTTCGAGGGGTTGGGCTCGTAGTCCGAGGCTTCTTCGTGACCAAGCTGGCCCGCTGAAAAACCGTCCGTGGCCGCCATCAGCGGCTTGAGCGCGACACCGCTTCCGGTTCATATCGCTCCCGGCTTGCTTAGCGCGGGCCGGGGGAGGATTCCATGTACAAGCTCTACACCCGCCCAGGCAGCGGCGGCTTCGTCGTCGAGGCTGCGCTGGCGCTGGCGAACGTACCGTTCGAGCAGATCGACGTACCGAAGACGGACCGGCCAGATCCGGCCTTCCTGGGCATCAGTCCGTTGAACCAGGTTCCGGTGCTGACCTTGCCGGACGGAAGCTCGATGACCGAATCGGCGGCGATCTGCATCCTGCTTGCCGAGCGTCACCCCAATGCCGGCCTGGCGCCGGCTGTCGACGCGCCTGCCCGTGCCGACTTCCTGCGCTGGATGACCTTCATGTCGTCGGTGCTCTATCCGGCGGTGCTTCGTTGCTACTACGCGTATCGATACACGGCCGATCCCGACGGCACCAAGGCGGTCAAGCAGGCAGCCGTCGCCGAGATGGACCGAGGCTTTGCCGTTCTGGATGCCGCTCTCCAAGGCCGTGACTGGCTGGTCGGCGACCAGCTGTCACTGGCCGACATTTACCTCGTCATGCTGGTGGCCTGGCATCCCGACGTCGACAGCGCGCGGACGGCATGGCCGAACATTGAACGCCTGTGGTCGAAACTGCGCGACAACCCGCTGATGAAGACGCTCAACACATCGCATGAGATGTGGCCAGGCTGAACGGACGGCCGGTGGCGCGGCTCAATTTCTGAGCACCGCCCGTTTTCCTTGCAGGAAGCGGCGCACCGCCGGGTCGCGTTCAAGGCCGATCGCCCGATCATAGGCCTCGGTTGCCTGTGGCACCTGACCGAGCCTGGCCAGCAGGCCGGCGCGGGCTGCCCAATAGGGCTGATAGTCATCAAGCCGCTTGTCGTCGCCCAGCACGTAAAGGGCCGCCAATCCGGCCACGGCGCCCTCGGCCTCGGCAATCGCCACCGCGCGGTTGATCGCCACCACCGGCGATCCTGCGATCGAAAGCAGCGCGTCGTAGAGCTCGCGGATCGCCGCCCAGTCGGTGCGGCCGGTCAGCCGTCGTGCTGCATGTGCGGACTGCACGGCCGCCTCAAGCTGGTAGCGGCCCATGACGCCCATGGTGGCGGCGCGGCCGAGCAACGCTTCCGCCTCATCGACCAAAGCGCGATCCCAGAGCGTATAGTCCTGCTCAGCAAGCGGCACGTAATCCCCGGCCGCATCGCGCCGTGCGGCGCGGCGCGCCTCGGCAAACAGCATCAGCGACAACAGGCCAAGCGCCTCGGGCTCTTCCGGCAACAGCGAAGCCACCAGCCGGCCGAGCCAAATGCCTTCGGTCGCCAGATTGCGGCGCTGCGTCTCGGTGCCCGCCGGGTCGGACCAGCCTTCGGCGAAGGCGGCGTAGATCGCTTCCAGCACCGCATCCAGCCGTTCGCTGAGTTCAGCCCGCTCCGGCACGCGGAACGGAATGCCGGTCTCACGGATGCGGGTCTTGGCGCGCACCAGGCGCTGGCTCATCGTTGCCGGCGAGACCAGGAAGGCAGAGGCGATCGTCGCGGCGTCGAACCCCAGCACGGTCTGCAGGATGAGCGGCGAACGCACGCTCGATTCGATCGCCGGATGGGCGCAGGCGAACATCAGCCGCAGCCGTTCGTCGGGCAGGTCTTCGTCGGTCATGTGCGCCTCCGCCTCCTCGGCAATCAGCTTGAGATGCTCACGGCCGGCCTCGCTGGTCAGCCGCCGCCGCACCGCATCGACGCGGCGCCGCCTTGCCACCGCCAGCAGCCAGGCTTCCGGTTTCCTGGGTACGCCGGTTTGAGGCCATCGCTCCAGTGCGGCGGCGAAAGCATCGGCCAGCGCATCCTCGGCGCCGGCCACGTCGCGCGTGCGCGCCGCGAGCCAGGCGACCAGCTTGCCGTAGCTTTGCCTGGCGGCGACTTCCGCCGCCGCCCGCGCGATCTCCAGGCCATTCTCCATCACATGGTCTGTTCCCAGATCGGCCGCAGCTCGACCGTGCCGGCGCTGGCGGCGGGGCAGCGCGCTGCCCAGGCGATAGCGGCATCGGCGTCCTCAGCCTCGATCATGTAGAAACCGGCGAGCTGCTCCTTGGTGTCGGCGTAGGGGCCGTCGAGCACGTTGGTCTTGCCGTTGGCCATCCGCACCGAAGTGGCGGCCTGGGTCGGCTTCAACCGGTCGCCGGCCAGCCAGGCGCCGGATTTCTTCAACGCCTCGGTATAGGCGCCATAGGCTGCGCTGATCTCGTAGGTCTTATCGGTCGGCGCGGCCGCCATCGCGGCTTCGTTGACGTAGATCAAAAGCATGTATCGCATGGTCTTCTCCCGTTTTCTCGAAGGCCGCTTCGTTGCTGGCCGACCCTATGTCGCGTGGCCTGGACCGATTTCGACAGGCGCCGCGAAAAACATTCGGCGTCGTTGGGGCGTTTCGGTCATTTCTCGGACAGGTACTCGGTCATTTCCCAGATCGGGCGCACCTCGACCGTGCCGGTGCTGGCTGCCGGACAGCGTCCACCCCATTCGATGGCCGTGTCGATGTCGGTCGCCTCGATCATGTAGAAGCCGGCAAGTTGCTCCTTGGTGTCGGCATAGGGGCCATCGAGCACGTTGGTGTTGCCGTTGGCCATCCGCACCGAGGCAGCCGCCTGGGTCGGGCGCAGCCGGTCGCCGGCCAGCCATGCGCCGGATTTCTTCAACGCTTCGGTATAGGCGCCATAGGCCGCGAGGACCTGCTCGGTCTTGTCGCGCGGCGCATTCGCCGTCGCGGCCTCGTCATTGTAGATCAAAAGCATGTATCGCATGGTCTTCTCCCGTTTTGTCGAACGGCCGCTCCGTGCGGGCCGACCCTATGTCGTGCGGTCTCGGCCGATTTCGACAGGCGCTGGAAAAATCTTTCGGCCTTGGTCGTGTCATGCGCAAGCCGGCGCCCACCGCGGCAGCACTCAGCCGTTCGTCTAATGGGTGCAATTGCGGGTTGGCATTTGCCGTCTGCCGTCTAAACTCGCCCCGCCCGCGCCGAGGAGGGCGGCGGCGCAGACATTTCAGGGAGGAAATCACCATGTTCCATTTCAGGACGAAATTCATTGCAGCCGGCGCGGTGGCGGTCTCGCTTGGCCTGGGCGCTATTTCAGCCAAGGCGCAGGAATTCATCAATGTGCTGACCGGCGGCACGTCCGGTGTCTATTATCCGCTCGGCGTGGCGCTGTCGGAAATCTACGGCAAGGGCATCGAAGGCGCCCGCACCCAAAGCGGAAGCGGCTTTTGCGATCGAGCCTGACCACCATGCGCACGAAGCCGGAGCACAACACACAGACGCCATCGAAGACGATCAGCGGCTGGCGTGCATCGAAGGATGTTTCGGAGGGACAGCTTGACTTGCGACGGCTTGACTGGGGAAGGTCGGTCACGCGGGCCTCGGCTGCTTGTGCCCTTAGGACACTAAGCCAGCCAGAGACGGTATCAAAGCCGTGGCGATGTCGCACGCCGCCTGTCGGCGAGAGCGGGACGCTCGGCGCGATAGGTGGTGGCGCGGGTAGAGGCGGCCGGCCTGCAGATCCGGCTGTCGTGGCGATTTTCGAAAGCCATGATCAGTGCGCGCTCACGCCGAGCGAGTTGCCGCGACGGGCGCAGGCCGGGCCGGGGCCACGCATGTAATAGCGCTCGGGCCGATAGGTCGGCGCGACGAATTCGCGGATGGCGGCGGCATAGCCGATGAGGTGCGCGAGGAAGTTCATTTACCTTGTCCCTGTCCCGATTTTCGGATGTCCCTTCCGAATTGCGGTCATCATAGCGTCGAGGCGTGAATAGTCGGTGAACGTGATGTTAATATCTGGTCGAAAATGCCTTGCTTCGTGGCTGGAATGCGGCTGATTCGGGGTCTTTCCGTGCAGTTGGTCGGCATTCCGCCCAATGTGACTTTTCCATCACATATGTTTCGTTTGAATGTCGCCTGCGTGCGGTTCTGTTTCAACTTTGGCTGCCTCAGTGAAATTTCCGTGCGGGCAGCCAGAACGCCTCGGGCGCGCTTGGCATCCAGATCGGCGCGGGAGCGCGGAACTGGAGCGGGCTCTGTCCGTTCTCACCTTCATCTGGTTTTGGAAGGGAAGATATCATGGCGCCGCGTCCAGCCTGGAAGGGCTATCTGAAGCTGTCGCTGGTCACCTGTGCCGTCGAGCTGACCAATGTCGTCACCCACACCGAGAAGGTCTCGTTCCGGGTGCTGAACCGCAAGACCGGCAACACGGTGAAACGCATCTATGTCGATTCCGAAACCGGCAAGCCGCTCGGCGACGACGACGAGATCAAGGGTTACGAAGTCAGCGACGGCGATTTCGTCCATATCGAGGAAGACGAGATCGAGGCGGTGCAGATCGAATCCTCGCACACGATGGCGCTCGACGGTTTCGTCGACAAAGCCTCGATCCAGCAGATCTACCTCGACACGCCCTATTATGTCGCGCCGGCCGACAAGGTGTCGGAGGAGGCGTTCGCCGTCATCCGTGATGCGATGGCGGGCAAGAAGATGGCCGGACTGGCGCGCATCGTGCTCTATCAACGCGAGCGCCCGGTGGTCATCGAACCGCTCGGCAAAGGCATGGTGCTGACGACGCTGCGTTACGACAACACGGTGCGCCAGCCGGACACCGTGTTTGGCGACATCAAGGCGGTAAAGACCGATCAGGAGATGACCGATCTGGCCGAGCTGATCATCGACAGGAAGAAGGCCAAGTTCGATCCCTCGAAATTCGATGACAAATACGAGGACGCACTGCTGGAGCTGATCCGCGCCAAGAAGGCTGGCAAGAAGGCGCCCACGGCCAAGGCAGCGCCCAAACCCTCCAATGTCGTCAATCTGTTCGACGCGCTGAAGAAGAGCCTGTCGTCGGATGGCAGCTCGACGAAGGCTTCTTCCGCGAAAGCCAAACTGGCGGTGAAGCGCGCCAAACCGAAAGCCAGCGCGCCCAAACGCAAATCGGCCTGAGGACAAGAAGCGATGGCCAGCCTCGAACAGTATCACTCCAAGCGCGATTTCAAGAAGACCGCCGAGCCAGCCGGCAAGGTCGCCCGTACCAAGAAGGGCGAGGCGGGCGGCATCTTCGTCATACACAAGCACGCGGCGACAAGGCTGCATTACGACCTGCGGCTGGAACATGACGGCGTGCTGTGGAGCTGGGCGGTGACGCGCGGCCCGAGTCTCGACCCGCATGAGAAGCGGCTGGCCGTGCATGTCGAGGATCACCCGATCGACTATGCGCCGTTCGAAGGCACCATCCCCAAGGGCGAATATGGCGGCGGTTCGGTCATCGTCTGGGACGAGGGCACCTGGGTTCCCGAGATCGACCCGGCCAAGGCGATGAAGAAAGGCCATATCAGCTTCGAGCTGCACGGCCACAAACTGCACGGATTGTGGCATCTAGTCAGGCTGAAACCCCGCGCGGCTGAAAAGCGCGACAACTGGCTGCTGATCAAGTCGGACGATGCGGCGGCACGCCCGGGTGAGGACATCCTCAAGGAAGCGCCGGAATCGGTGAAGTCCGGCTTGACCATCGAGGAGGTCGGCGAGGGCAAGGCCGCGAGAGGCCAGAAGCCAGAAGTCTGGCATTCCAACAAGCCGGCTGCCGGCAAGGGGAAGCCCGGCAAGCGCCTCGACTTTGTCGAGCCGCAGTTGGCTACGCTGGAGCGCGAAGCCCCGCCGGGCAAGGACTGGCTGCACGAGGTGAAGTTCGACGGTTATCGCATGCAGGCGCAGATCGCCGGCACCGAGGTGCGGCTGCTGACCCGCACCGGCCTCGACTGGACGGAGAAATTCGGCGGCGAGATCGTCGCGGAGCTCGCCGGCCTGAAATGCAGCGACGCCATCATCGATGGCGAGATCGTCGTGCTGGCCGACAGTGGTGTTTCGTCCTTCGCGCTGCTGCAGCAGGACCTGTCCGCGAAGCGGACGGATCGCTTCATCTACTACGTCTTCGATCTGATGCACCTCGACGGGAAGGATCTGCGCCGCGAACCATTGGTCGAGCGCAAGCAGGTGTTGCAGGACTTGCTCGGCAAGCAACCGGAGAATGCGGCAGTCCGTTTCAGCGACCATTTCGCCGAGCCCGGCAAGATCATGCTGGAGCATGCCTGCCGCATGGGGCTGGAAGGCGTCGTCTCCAAGCGCGCTGATGCCCCCTATCGCAGCGGCCGCGGTCCCACCTGGGTGAAATCGAAATGCACGGCGCGGCAGGAATTCGTCATCGGCGGCTATCTGCCGTCGGAGAAGACCGGGCGCGGACTGCGCTCGCTGCTGGTCGGCTACCACGAGGGAGGCAAGCTGCATTATGCCGGGCGTGTCGGCACCGGCTTCTCCGCCAAGGGTGCAACCGATTTGAAGACAAAGCTCGATGCGCTGAAGGCAAAGTCGTCGCCCTTCGATGCGGCGGTGCCGAAGGGCAAGGGCCTGGTCTGGGTCAAGCCTGAACTTGTCGGCGAAGTGGAGTTCCGCAGTTGGACATCGGACCGTATAATACGCCACGCCTCGTTCCAGGGATTGCGCGAGGACAAGCCGGCGGAGGAAGTCGTGCAGGAAAAGCCCAAAGCGTCGACGGCAGCGACAGGCAAGGCGAAGCCGACGACCAGCAGCACCGTCAAACCTGCCGGGTCGATGACGACCACGGTAAAGCTTTCCCACCCCGACAAGCTGCTATGGCCGGACGAAAAAATATCCAAGCAAGGCCTGCTTGACCACTACGCGTCGGTATGGTCGCGCATGGAACAGTTCGTCGTCAACCGGCCACTCAGCCTGGTGCGCGCGCCGGACGGAGTCGGCGGACCGCGCTTCTTCCAGAAACATGCCTCGGCCGGCATGAGCGACAAGATCGCCCGCATGAAGGACCCGACGGACGGCGAGGAAATCCTGTTCATCCGGGATTTCGATGGCGTTGCGGCACTCGTCCAATACGGCGTCGTCGAAATCCACATCTGGGGCTGCACCATCGACAAGCTTGAACAGCCCGACCAGATCATCTTCGATCTCGATCCCGACGAAGGCGTCGACGTGAAAGCGGTGCGCGAGGCGGCACTCGACATCAGAGGTAAGCTCGACGAGCTGTCGCTGTCGAATTTCGTCAAGACGTCGGGCGGCAAGGGCTACCATGTGCTGGTGCCTCTGAAGCCATCGGCGGATTGGGACGCGGTGAAGACCTTCGCCCATGATTTCGCCAAGGCGCTCGAACAGGGCGCCCCGGACCGCTACACGGCAACGCTGTCGAAGAAGGCGCGCACCGGAAAGATCTTCGTCGACTATCTGCGCAATGGCAGGGGCTCGACGACGGTCGCGCCCTATTCGTCGCGCGCCAAGAAGGGCGCCACGGTGTCGATGCCGGTGACCTGGGCCGAGATCGAGGCCGGGCTGGCGCCGAACGCCTTCCCGATCGGCGACCAGACGACGCTGGCGAAGTTGGCGCTAGCCGATCCGTGGAAGGATTTTTTCAAGGTAGGGAAGGTGTTGAAGCGGGGGTAGTTCGCGCAATTTGCCAGCGCAGCGATCCTTCGCGCCCCCCTCTGGCCTGCCGGCCATCTCCCCCACGAGTGGGGAGATTGGCAGCTTCGGCGCTTCGCACCCTTTGCACGTAAGAGATTGGCGAAAGCCGGCGTGACGCCTGACCTCCCCCCGTGTGGGGGAGATGGCCGGCAGGCCAGAGGGGGGCGCTGTCCCGCCAACCCCTCAGTCCAAAAACACCCGCTCAAACGCCTGCTTGCCCGGCGGTGAGAAAATGACCGCGCGGCTGTCCTTTTCGCGGCGCGCCCATTTCTCGGCAAGGATCTTGTCGAGGATGGCGGCGCCCAGCGTGCCGGCGAGGTGCGAGCGCCTCACGCTCCAGTCGAGGCAGGCGCGGCACACCGGCCGGCGCGGCCTGGTGTAGACATCGATGCCGATGGCAGCGAAATGCGAAGCCGCCGATGGCCCGAGCCTGATCTCCTTGTCGTCGCGGACCAACACGTTTTTGGCGACGAGACGATCGAGCATCGCCACCGCCTGCTCGCCCGCAAGGTGGTCGTAGCAGACGCGCGCCACGCGCATGGCGCCGTCGCGCGGGCCCGGCCGGACGCGCTTTGGGCCAACGGCTTCCGCGACACCGGTGATGGCTTCGATCATGCCCGCCACCTGCGGCCCGGCGAGGCCGTAGTAGCGATGGCGGCCCTGGCTCGCCACCGTGAGCAGCCCGCCCTCCATCAATTTGCCCAGATGCGAGCTGGCGGTCGGCAGCGAGACGCCGGCCTCGAGCGCCAGTTCGCTCGCCGTCAGCGCCGTGCCGCCCATCAGGGCATTCAGCATGTTTGCCCGTGCCGGATCGCCAACCAGGCTGGCAATGCGGGCGATGTCGGGTCCTTCACGCATAGTTCGTTCCTCATCGAAGCATTCTTGTCAGATAACCACTATTCTCCGATCAGATCAAGGAGACGACGATGACCGCACGAACCGCTTTCCCCTCGGCCCCGCTCGCCAGCCGCCAATCGTTCCCGTTCGTCACCTGGTTGCGTTCCCGGCTGCTGGCCCGCTGGTATGACCGTCATTTGCAGCGTCTCGACCTCGCCGAGATCGACGATCATCTGCTGCGCGACCTTGGCCTGACGCCAGAAGACGTGCGCCGCGAATGCACGAAGTCCTTCTGGCAGGCATGACCGCCAAGGGAATTGCCTAGCAGACCAGGCGGCACGACGTTTCGACGCCGCTCGAACCATCGACGCGGAAACCCAAGGAGACCACAATGACCATCACCTGCTTCATCCGCTACGAGATCGACCCGTTCGGCAAAGCGGCCTTCGAGGAATACGCCCGCAACTGGGGCCAGTCCATTCCACGTTGCGGCGCCGATCTGATCGGCTACTACGCGCCGCATGAGGGCTCGGCGACGACCGCCTATGCCGCTTATAACATCGACAGCCTGGCGGCCTATGAAGCTTATCGCGCCCGGCTTGCCGCCGATCCCGCCGGCAAGGCAAACTACGAATTCGCCCGCCGCGAAAGATTCATCCTGAAGGAGGACCGCATGTTCCTGAAACACGTCTCGGGACCGCATGCAAAGCTGGTGCTGCCGTGATTGCCGTCATCTTCGAGGTCGAGCCGGCGGCGGGCAGGCGCGACGCCTATCTGGGCATCGCCGCCGACTTGCGTCCGCTGCTTGACGGCATCGACGGCTTTGTCTCCATCGAACGCTTCCAGAGTCTGGTCGATCCGAACCGCATCCTGTCCTTGTCGTTCTGGCGCGACGAGGAGGCGGTGAAGGCCTGGCGCAACACCGAGGAACACCGGCAGGCGCAGAAGGCCGGCCGTGGCGGTATCTTTGCCGGCTACCGTCTGCGGATTGCGCATGTGGTGAGGGATTATGGGCTGACCGAGAGGGACGAGGCGCCTGGGGATAGTCGGGCGGTGAATGGGTGAACGGGCAACCCGCGTGGCGCCAGCCCCCTCATCCGGCCGCTTCGCGGCCACCTTCTCCCCGGCGGGGAGAAGAGGTTGGCGCGGCGCTGGAAAGCTCCTCTCCCCTCGGGGAGAGGTCAGCCGAGCGAAGCGGAGGCTGGGTGAGGGGGCGCTTTGCGCTTACGCATTCCCGATCAGCACGCCGGCCGCGAACACCAGGGCGCCGCCCAGCACCACCTGGAAGGCGGCACGCAGGAAGGGCGTCTGCATGTAGCGGTTCTGGACGAAGGCAATCGCCCACAGTTCGAAGAACACCACAACCGCAGCGACGGCCGTCGCCGTCCAGAAATGCGGGATGAGATAGGGCAATGCGTGGCCAAGGCCACCCGCCGACGTCATGACGCCGGTGGTGATGCCGCGTTTTATCGGCGAGCCACGGCCCGATAGCTTGCCGTCGTCGGAAGCCACTTCAGTGAAGCCCATGGAGATGCCGGCGCCGATCGAGGCGGCAAGCCCAACCAGAAAGGTCTGCCAGGTGTCATGCGTGGCAAACGCCGCAGCGAAGATCGGCGCCAGCGTCGACACAGAGCCGTCCATCAATCCGGCAAGCCCCGGCTGCACATAGGTGAGGATGAACTGGCGCTGCTCGGCGGCGGCCTCTTCGTCCTTCACTTCGCCCGGTACGTGCTTTTGCTCCAGGCGCTGCGCCAGCGTTTCGTGCCCCTGCTCGGCCAGCGCCAGATCGTCGAGCAGCTTTCTGGTCGAGGCATCCGTGGTGCGCTTGGCCGCCTCGACGTAGAACAGATAGGCCTGCCGCTCCATCGCCTCGGCCTGGCTGCGCACGTGCTCGATGCCGAGCGGTCTCACCAGCCAGTCGGGCTTGCGCTCGTAATACCCCTTCACATGCTCGCGCCGGATCAGCGGAATACGTTCGCCGAACCGACTGCGGAAGAGCTCGATCAGCGCATCGCGATGGCCATCCTCTTCCTCGGCCATCTCCTCGAACACTTTTGCCGATTGCGGGAAGGTGTCTGCCAGTCCGTCGGCATAGGCCCGGTAGATGCGTCCGTCATCCTCCTCGGACGAAATGGCCAGCGCCAGGATCTCCTGTTCGGTAAGCGATTCGAAGGGACGGCGGCCGAAGCCGAAAACACGGGAAAGCATGAGGAATTCACCCTAGTTTAGAATAATTCTAAAGTAGGGTTTTGAACGCCTTTGGTCAATTGCGCGCTTGGGTCGCGGTCAAGAATTGTTGAAGCCCCGCGCCCGCGGCGACCCTTCATTATCAGTGAATGTTCACCTATATAACCGAACTCAAGCCAAGAACAAGGAGCCATGAGATGACGGCAAAACAGCCTCCGCACCCCTATGATCCAAAGCCCGTTCTCGACCTCATCGCCAGCATCGAGGCCGACCTGCAGCGCCTGAAAGGCCTGGTCGAACAACAGGTCGAGAAATTCGACCCCGCCAATCCGCACAACAAGGCGCCGGACGGCAAACTGACCGAGGAAGGCGTCGAGTGCTGCTACCGCATGTTCGACGAGGGCAAGTCGCGCTATTCGGTTGCCCAGCAGATGAAGATCTCCTTTGCCGCCGCCAGCCACCGGTTCAACAACTGGCGCAAGCTGGGTGGGACCAAGAGGCAGAGGACGCTGCTTGGCTAAAATTGGGTGGCCAATTTGCCGATCTCGGCGCCGCCCCTCATCGCCCGGCAGGCAGGTGAGGGGCAGCGCTGCCCGTCGGTCATGACCCGCCAAACTTTGTAACGGTCACATTTTTTCATTGGTGCTCCAACTGCCTTTGCGGGCATCATGAAGGCAACATGTTTTCCGCAGGACCCGCCATGACCACCGCTCCCGGCATCGCCGACATCCACGCCGCCGCTGCCCGGCTTGCCGGCCTGATCGTCGAAACCCCCTTGATCGAATCGCAGGAGCTGAACAAGCGCTTCGGCGGCCGGATCCTGTTCAAGCCGGAGACGCTGCAGCGTACCGGCTCGTTCAAGTTCCGTGGCGCCTACAACAAGCTGTCGTCGCTCCGTGAGGAAGAACGCAGCCGAGGCGTCGTTGCCTTCTCGTCGGGCAATCATGCGCAGGGCGTCGCCGCTTCGGCCGCGATGTTCGGCGTCAAGGCGGTCATCGCCATGCCGGCCGACGCGCCGGCGATGAAGATCGCCAATGTCCGCAAGATGGGCGCGGAGGTGGTGCCGTTCGACCGTTTTCGCGACGACCGCATGACCGTGGTGCGCCCTTATATCGAAAGGGGCATGGTGCTGGTGCCGCCCTTCGACGACCCGGCCATCATCGCTGGACAGGGTACGATCGGCCTCGAATTGATGCGCCAGGCAAAAGCGCTTGGTGTCAGCCTCGACGCGGTCGTCATTCCCTGCGGCGGCGGCGGCCTGACCAGCGGCATCTCAGTTGCGGTCAAAGACGCCTCGCCCGACACCGCGGTCTGGGCAGTGGAGCCCGAGCATTTCGACGACACCCGCCGTTCGCTCATCGAAGGCGCAAGGGTGTCGAACGAGCCCGGCCACGCTTCGATCTGCGACGCGATCCTGACCGCCGAGCCCGGCCTGATCACCTTCGAGATCAACCGCAGGAACCTTGCCGGTGGCATCGCGGTCTCAGACAAGGCAACCGCGCAGGCGATGCGCGACGCCATGGCCTATCTCAAACTCGTGGTCGAGCCCGGCGGCTGCGTGGCGCTGGCGGCACTGTCATCGGGTGAGATCGAACTATCCGGCAAATGCGTTGCCGTGGTGCTCTCCGGCGGCAATGTCGATTTCGGCACCTATGCCGAGATCATGGCGGCGGCGTAGGTAGCGAAAGGCCCGGTCACGACGGCGATGTCCGAGGGAGATCCGGCATGGAAGACTTGGAGATTCGGGCGGCTCTGGATCGCCACTGGGCTGCTTCCGACGCTGATGACCTCGAGGCGGAGCACCAGATCTACCGGGAGGACGCGGTGCTCGACTATCCGCAGTCTGGCGAGCGCATAAGCGGGCGGCAAAACATCCAGTCGTCGCGCGCCGCGCAGCCCAATCAAAAGCGCTTCACGGTGCGGCGGATCGTTGGCGGGGGCGATCTCTGGGTCACTGAATTTGTCCTCGCCTATGACGGGCGACCGTCCTACACCGTGAGCATCATGGAGTTCCTCGATGGCAAGGTCGCCCGCGAGACCCAGTATTTCGCCGATCCGTTCGAGCCGGGACCTTCGCGCGCGCAATGGGTCGAGCCGATGCCGTGAAACCTGGCCGCGCTGAGCATGACCATCCGCCGCCCGCTCGTGCGCTCGGAACTGCCTGATGATACGGCATCCCTTGCCCGCACCCTCATTGGCAAACTCGTGGTGCGCGAGCTGCCCGAAGGCGTCGCCAGCGGCCGCATCGTCGAGACGGAGGCCTATGTCGTCGGCGATGCCGCCGGGCACGGTTACCGGGGTATGACCTCGCGCAACCGTTCGCTGTTTCTCGGGCCCGGGCACGCCTATGTCTATCTCGCCTACGGCGTCTCCTACATGCTCAACGTCTCGAGCGAGATGCCAGGGATCGGAACCGGTGTGCTGATCCGGGCGCTCGAGCCGCTCGAAGGCATTGCCATCATGCGGCTCAATCGAGGCATCGAGCGCATGCGCGACCTAGCGCGAGGACCGGGAAGGCTCGCCCAGGCGTTGCGTATCGATCGTTCGCTCGACGGGATCGATCTTTGCCGCGAAGGCCCGCTATGGCTGGCAATTGATGATCATCCGGCCGGTGACATCGGGCAGGGCATCCGGATCGGCATTGCGAAGGACGCGGATCGCCCGCTACGCTTCTATGTCCGAGGAAGTCCGTTCGTTAGCGGTACGAGATCACTCAACCCGTGAGAGCTAGTCGAGCGTCCGCCTGAACCGCACCAATGCGACACCGGCAAACAACGCCACGAACACCACCAGCCAGCCGATCTCGCCGGCCACCGCCGGCAGTTCGGCGCCCTTCAGCATCACCGCGCGGGTGATGCGCAGGAAATGCGTCAGCGGGAAGATCTCGCCGAAGGTCTGCGCCCAGTCCGGCATGCCCCGATAGGGGAACATGAAACCCGACAGCATGATCGACGGCAGGAAGAAGAAGAAGGTGAGCTGGAGGGCCTGCATCTGCGTGCGGGCGACGGTCGAAATCGTATAGCCGAGCAGCACCAGCGCCAGCACGAAGATCAGCACGGCGGTCAACAGCAGCGACATCGATCCGGTGAAGGGTATGGCGAACAGAAGCTTGGCCGCCGCCAGCACCACCACCACCTGCACGCCGCCGACCGCCAGATAGGGCAGCACCTTGCCGAGCATGATCTCGAGCGGGCTGGACGGCATCGCCAGCAGGTTCTCCATCGTGCCGCGCTCGGTCTCGCGCGTTAGCGCGATCGAAGTCATCATCACCATGGTCATCTGCAGGATGACGCCGAGCAGGCCGGGCACGATGTTGTATTGCGAGATGCCTTCGGGATTGTAGCGCCGATGTACGACGACATCGAGCTGACCCTTAGCGGCCTCGGCGGCGGCTTCCTGCGTGCCTTGCGCCCTCAGCAGCGCCTGGCTAGCGACGGTGCCGAGCGTCGAGATAGCGCCGCTGGCCACCGCCGGGTCGGTGGCGTCGGCCTCGATCAGGATCTGCGGGTTGTTGCCGCTCTCCACCCTCTTGGCGAAATCGGCGGGGATGGTGACAACGAAGGCGACGTCGCCGCGCGATATCAGGAACTCCGCATCGGCAGCACTTTGCGCGACATGGTCGAAACGATAGTAGCCGGTGGTCTGCAGCGCCGCGACAATGGCACGCGTGTAGGGATCGTTGCTCGTCGCCACGAGTGCTGCAGGCAGGCTTTTCGGGTCGTTGTTGATGGCGTAGCCGAAAAGCACCAACTGTATCAGCGGCACGCCCAGCATCATGGCGAAGGTGATGCGGTCGCGCCGCATCTGGATGAATTCCTTGATCAGCAGCGCGCCAAGCCGGGCGAAGGAAAAGACACTGTTCATGCCATGTTGTCCTTCGAGCCGGACATGAACTGGATGAAAACATCTTCCAGGCTGGTTTCGCCGGGCGACACTTTCACGCCCTTGTGCTCTCTTTCGACATCCGCGAGTGCGGCTTCGAGCTTCTTCTTGTCGGAGCCGACGACATGCAGCGTCGCGCCGAACGGCGCCACCTGGTCCACGCCGGGGCGCCCTTGAAGCGCTTCGGCCACCTGGTCAAGGCGCGGGCCTTGCAGGACGAAGGTGGTCAGCCCGGCATTTTTCACCACCTCGGCGACGGTGCCGGTGGCCAGCATCTTGCCGTAGGAGATGTAGCTGATGCGGTGGCAGCGCTCGGCCTCGTCCATGTAGTGGGTGGAGACCAGCACGGTCAGCCCGCCGCTGGCGAGGCGATGGATCTCGTCCCAGAATTCACGCCGCGCCTTCGGATCGACACCGGCCGTCGGCTCGTCGAGCAGCAGCAATTTCGGCTTGTGCATGATGCAGGCGGCGAGCGCCAGCCGCTGCTTCCAGCCGCCCGACAAGGTGCCGGCCAGCTGGTTGCGGCGTGTGGTCAGGCCAAGGTCTTCAAGCGTCCCGGCGACATATTCTTCAACCGGCTTCAGCCGGTAGAGCCGCGCCACGAATTCGAGATTCTCGCCGATCGTCAGATCCTCGTAGAACGAGAATTTCTGCGTCATGTAGCCGACTTCGCGCTTGATGCGCAGGCTGTCGGTGCGGATGTTGAAGCCGAGCACCGTGCCTTCGCCTTCGTCCGGCGTCAGCAGACCGCACATGATGCGGATGGTGGTGGTCTTGCCCGAACCGTTGGGTCCGAGAAAGCCGACGATCTCGCCTTCGGCGACCGACATCGTCACATGGTCGACGACGGTCTTGTTGCCAAAACGCTTGACCAGGCCATGGACGTCGATGGCGTTCATTTTGCGCTGTCCGCCAGATCGACATCGACGATCTGGCCAGGCTGCAGCGGGCCGGCGTCGCCCTCCGGCCGTGCCTCGACCAGATAGACCAGCTTCTGCCGGTTCTCGAGGGAATAGATCACCGGCGGGGTGAACTCGGGATCGGGCGAAACGTAGCTGACCCGCGCCTTCACGCCCTCGCCGCAGCCGTCGCAATGGACGCCGAGCAAGGTGCCAACCTTGACCGAGGAGAAGGCGCTCTCCGGAATGTAGACGCTGAGCTTCACCGCGCCGTCGGGCAGGATCGAAATGACAGGCGCGGTCGGGCCGGCGGTGTCGCCCGGATTACGGATGACATCGTTGACGCGGCCGGGCGAAGGGGCTCCCAGCACCCGCTTCGACAGCCGCCACTGCGCCTGTTCAAGGGTCGCCTGCGCCTGCTTGACCTGGTTGTCGGCGGCCTTGATCGTCTCCGGCCGCGCCGGCAGGCCGCCGACGGCGAGATTGGCGGTGGCCTGGCCGACCTGCGCATTGGCCGTCTCCAGCGTCGCCGACGCGGTGTCGAAATCGGCCTGCGTGCCGGCGCCGCGTTTGAACAGATCGGCGGCGCGGTCGAATTTGCGCTTGGCGTCGGCGGCCTGGGCGCTGGCCATGTCGACCTCGGCCTTCAACACCGCGATCTCTTCCGGCCGCTTGCCGATCTGCAGATCGGCCAATTGCGCCTGCGCCTGGGCAAGGCCGGCCTCGGCCTGCGCCACCGCGATCTTCGCGTCGGCACTTTCCAGCGTCACCACGGTCGTGCCGGGCACCACTCGGTCGCCGCGTTTGACCGTGACGGTCTCGACCTGCGCCACCTCGATCGGCGCCAGCAGCACATAGTCGCCTTCGACATAGCCGACGGCCAGCGGGGCAGCCGGGGCACAGGCGCTGAAAAGCTGCGCAGCGAGCGGCAGCGAACACAGAAAGCTCATGGTCTTTGCCCCTTCATCTTTGCCCCTTTTCTGGAAGCCAATATGGCCTCGAGATTGCCGGATGTGGCCGCCACCACCTTGGCGGCCTCGGCGGCGCCGATGTCGTTCCAGCCCATGCGGCGCATCACCGCCTCGCGGCCGATGCGGAAATAGATGACCTGACCGATCAGCGTGAACACGGTCAGCCTTGTGGCCTCGCTCTCGGCCGGCTCGCCGGTCGCCTGCTCCCAGAGTTGGCACAGCCGGCGATGCGTCGGCTCGAAAACGCCGTCATAGATGCGGTCGAGGGCTGCCGTCGGATGTGAAAGCTCGCGCAACACGAACTGCACGATCTCGCCGGCCTGCGGGCTGGCCACGACAAAGCCGACCATCCGCTCCAGCGCCGCGAAGAGCTGCGCTTGCGCCGCCTCTGCACCGCCCGGCATCGGCGCCTGCGCATTGCCGAGCGCCTGGCCGGCGACCGTCTGGATGGTCTCGACGATAAAGTCGGCGGCAGCGGCGCGAAGGCCCTCCTTGCCGCCGAAATGATAGGCGATCGAGCCGATATTGGCCTGCGCCTCGGCGGCGATCTGGCGCGTCGAAGTGCCGTCGAAACCCTGCCGCCCGAACAATTTCAGCGCCGCGCGGACAAGCGCCGCACGCGTCATCTCGGCGGGAGATGCTTCGCGGCGGGGATTTTTGGCGTCGGACTGCTTGATCATATCAGGTATTTAATCAATCGATTGATTAAAGTCAATTCGTGAGCGCTAACTTGTGTACGTCACCGTCTTGCCATCGCCGGCGGTAACCGCTTTAGTGCGCGGCCATGGGCAAGGAAGTCGAGCGCAAGTTCCTGGTCTCCAGCACCGCATGGCTAGAACTGGCCGAGGCGCGTATTCGTATCCTCCAGTTCTATCTCGCTGCCAGCCCCGGGCGCACGGTGCGCGTGCGCATCAGCGATGGCACGTCCGCCAAGCTGACGCTCAAGTTTGGCAGCAAGGCGCGCGAGCGCGACGAATTCGAATACCCGATCCCGCTGCCGGAGGCGGTGGAGATGTTGGACTTCGCCATCGGACGTGTCATCGAGAAGACACGTCACCATGTTAGGCACCGCGGCTATCTCTATGAAGTCGATGTCTTTGGCGGTCCACTTACGGGACTTGTGGTCGCAGAACTTGAGACGCCGGAGGACGTGCCGGACGAAATGCTGCCTGACTGGCTCGGCCGTGAAGTCACCGGTGAGTCAAAATACTACAACGCGTCGCTCGCCCTCGGGGGGATACCGGAGATCGCCGCATGAGCTTTCGCATCGATCCGCGCGTGCCGCTGACCGGCGAGGTCAGGCGTATCCTTGCAGAGGAAATCGGCAAGGCATTGGCTCACCTTGATGCCGCGCGGAGCCGGCCGGAACAGGCACTGCACAAATGCCGCAAGCGGCTGAAGAGCGCTCGTGCCTTGCTGCGCCTGGTTCGTTCCGGTGACGAAACATTCTGCGAGACCGAAAACCAGTGCTATCGCAATGTGGCCGGCCTGCTTGCCGGCCCGCGCGAGGCGACGGCGCTGATCGAGACCATCGACCGGCTGGCGGCAAGCTTTCCCAAGGAGAGCGCCGACGACGGGCTGGGCGCGGTTCGCGACAGGCTGATTGCCCGCCAGCATGAAATGCATGAGGGCAGCGGGCTCGAAGCGGCGATCGGTGCGGCGACCGCGGCTTGCGAGGAAGGCCTCAAGCGGATCGAAAGCCTTGCCTTGCCCGACCAGCCGGAACAGGCGGCCGACGTGCTTGCCGAAGGCGCCCGCATCACCTTGCGCCGTGCCAGGAAGGCGCTGGACAAGGCCGGATCGCGCGGCGAGGCCAATGATTTCCACGATCTGCGCAAGGCGGCCAAGACCCACGGCATGCATCTGTCGCTGCTCGGCAGGCTGTGGCCGACGCCGATCAAGGCAAGGCGCAAGGCGGTTGACGAACTGGGCGAGCGGCTGGGCGACCTGCACGATGTGCTGGTGATGCGCGATCTTCTCGAGGCCGATGACCGTCCGCTCGGACCGCCCGAGGACACGAAGCTTCTGGCCAAGCTTTTGAAGCGGTCGGAGAAGCAGCTGAAGAAGAGCTGTCTTGCCGAGGCGGCGGAGCTGTTCGGCGACAGTCCGAAACGCTCGACACGCAAACTCGCCCGCAAGGCGCGCGACGATCTGGCTGCGTCGCCGGAAGAGGCCGCGGCGACGGCAAGCTGAGCGACGTGCGGCTGGCGCCCGGCCACCCGCCTATGCTAATCGCCATAGGGCATGACCGAGCCTGGCGACACGCTTCTGGATAGACTTGGCCGCTGGCTTGCCGGCCGGCTGCAGGAAGAATCTTCCGGCTACGAGCCCTATACGCCGTCCGATGCGGAGACGCTGCGCCGCACGCTTGAGCCCGGCGATATCCTGCTGATCGAGGGCAACCAGAAGATCTCGGCGGCGATCAAGTATCTGACCCAGTCGACCTGGTCACATGCGGCCTTCTATGTGGGCGACGCGCTGGCCGAACCGGAAGACGGAACGGAACGGCGGCGGCTGATCGAGGTCACGCTCGGCGAAGGCTGCGTCGCCGTGCCGTTGTCGCGCTATCGCACCTACAACACCCGCATCTGCCGGGCGAGCGGACTGGCGCCGGAGGACCGCGACAAGGTCGTCGCCTTCATGATCGGCAAGCTCGGCCTGAAATACGACCTCAAGAACATTTTCGACATGCTGCGTTTTTTCTTCCCGACGCCGCCGGTGCCGGTGCGCTGGCGCCGGCGCATGCTGGCCTTCGGCTCCGGCGATCCGACACGGGCGATCTGCTCGACGCTGATCGCCGAGGCCTATGGCCAGATCCGCTATCCGATCCTGCCCGAGATCACCCGTGCGCCCGGCCGCGCTTCGGCGCAGTCGAACTATTCGCGCAAGGAAATCCTGCACATCCGCCACCACTCGCTCTACACACCGCGCGATTTCGACCTGTCGCCCTATTTCCGCATCGTCAAGCCAACGCTGGAATATGGTTTCGACTACCGGCAGATGGTCTGGGACGACAAGGTTGCCGATGCGAAGGCCCCTGAATAGCAGGCGAACTATGCCGGCAAGGGGCGACCCCTTTTTGCCGGAGTGTTGGGGCTGTCGGGCACCCGTGCACCGGGATCTCGCGCGTGCGGCCCGATCGGCATGATCGCCGGAAATGGCGTTGCACCAAAGGCAAACGTCCATTTGTAGCCGACCAGCCCGTCCTCCGGCGTGGTGTGCTGGTCGTGATGGGCGAGCAGCTTGGCGCGATCGGCCAGCTCCTGCGCCTCGCGCCGCACCATCTCCGCCGTCTCCGGCCGCATCCGCCTGGAGAAGCTGACGAAGGTCGCTTCCTTATCGATATGGGTGATGGCCCAGCCGATGAAATTCTTGTTGGTCATCTCGAACAGCGGCCTCAGCGGCCCTTCGAAATTCCACTGGATCGGCGTCTCGACCAGCACTCTTGCCGAGAGGCCCCGGCCGAGCGCGACCAGGCCAAGCTCCTCGAGATCGCGCAGATAGAGGAACATCGAGGCTTCGCTCAGGCCTTGCGAGCGCATGATGCCTTCGGGCGTGAACTTTTCCGACAGCATGACGAAGATGAACAGCAGCGCCGGCCGACCGGCGAGCCTGCGCTCGATCTCCGGCGCGATGTGGTTGACCGGACCTGGTCCCCGGTTCATCGAGCCGAGCACGTTTTCCAGCTCGACGCCGGCGGCGGCGCAGATATCCATCAGCCGGTCGAGCTTGCAGTTGCGCTCGTGGAAGATACGCTTCACCGTCGGTTCGGAAACGCCCATGCGTTCGGCAAGCGCGCGATAAGTAACGCCCTTCGCCTTCAGCGTCCGCTTCAACGCCTCGAAGATAAGACCGTTCATCCGATGCACCTCTTGCCGGCAGTTTCGTATCGACTTTCGATACTAGCGGTGTCAGGCCTTTCCGGAAAGTATCGAAAACCATAGCTCTGCCTCGTCATCACAGGAGAGCAGTCATGAACACCCTCATCATCTCAGCCCTTATCGTGGCTATCGGCATCTCGGCAGCGCCTGCCGCCGAGGCCGCCGAACTCTGGCGCGCCACCGGCCTCGAGCAGCCGGAATCGGCTTTGTTCGACGCCGCCAACGACCGCATCATCGTCTCCAACATATCAGGCAATCCCGGCGACGCCGACGGCAATGGTTATCTCTCCGTGCTGTCGTTGGACGGCAAGACGGTCACCCGGCACTGGACCGACGGCATGGACGCACCCAAGGGCATGGCGATCTCGGGCGGCAAACTCTATGTCGCCGACATCACCAAGGTTCGCGTCGTCGACCTCGCCAGCGGCAAACTCGTCGCGAGCATCGCGGTGCCGAACGCGGTCTTCCTCAACGACATGACATCGGACCAGTCAGGCAAGGTCTATGTCACCGACATGCTGGCCGACGCCATCTACCGCATCGATGGCGACCGGCCGGAGTTGTTCGTCAGGGACGCGATGCTGGCCTCGCCCAACGGCGTCTTCGCCGATGGCAACAGGCTGATCGTCGCCTCCTGGGGCAAGGGCATAAAGCCCGACTTCAGCACGGCGGAGCCTGGCGGACTGCTGTCGGTCGACATCGCCAGCAAGGTGGTTTCGCCCTTGCCGGGCGCCCAGAAATTCGCCGACCTCGATGGCGTCATCGCCATTGGCGACAGCATCTACGCCACCGCCTACATGACCGGCACGCTCTACCGCTATCATACCGGCGGCGCACCGGAAGCGGTGGCGCATTTCAAGCCCGGCAGCGCCGACATCGGCACCGACGGCAAGTCGATCCTCTATGTGCCGTTGATGAGCGAGGGCGAAGTGGCGGCCATGAAGCTCGAATGAAAACTGGCGCCTCGGCGCCGCTCCGCCGAGACATTCGCCAACAGCCGATGGACTGTTGTTCGTCGGCGAGGATCGCCAACTCGAACTCGTATTGTGGCCACGGCCGTGTCCCCAAACCAAGGGGCAGGAGCAGTCCATTGCAGGATCGGGCCCTACAAGGATCGCCGAGCGCAAGTGGCGTTATTGCGCCGCTTCCGCGATCTGCCGGCAATACTGTGGAAGCCGACCCGTATCCAAGTTGGTCACGCCGAGCAGGAGCCCCTGCCATGGGGGTGATCGGACGCACCATTGAGAGAGAGGCGACGGTGCCAAGCCGAACGAGCGGGCGCGGCGGGCGATCTCCACGTCCGACAGAGAGGCGGTTGTCGAGACAATCACGGCCAAGCCAGCGGTGGCTTCGACTTTCAGCGACTCCGACCCGACCTGTGCGAGGCCCTCGAGCAGGGCCTGCCGCCGAGACGCGTAGAGGCGCTTCATGCGCCGTAGATGCCGAATATAGTGCCCCTCGCGCAGGAACTCGGCCACCGCGCCTTGGAGCGCTAGGGCTGGAGCCGGCGCCAGGCAGGCGCATACGTCACCGAACCGGCCAGTGAGTTCGATGGGCGCAACGACGAACCCGAGGCGCAGAACTGGGCTGATCGTCTTGCTAAAGCTGCCAATATGCAAGACCCGTCCACCGTGATCGAGCGAAGCGAGCGCTGGAGCCGCCCGGCCGGTTAGCTGCAGCTCGCTCAGATAATCGTCCTCGATGATCCAGGCGTCGCTCCGCCGAGCCCACGCGAGCAACGCAAGCCTGCGGCTCAGCGACATCGTCATCCCAAGCGGCGCATGTTGCCCTGGCGTGACGATCGCCAGCGCTGCGTCCTGAGCGCTCCGGACGCCGGAAGCGACATCCAGGCCTTCGGCGCCGACCGGAACGGCCGTCACGGTGATGCCGGCCAGGTCGAGCGCTTTGCGTGTGATCGGGAAGCTCGGATCCTCGATCAAGGCCCGCGATCCCTCGACCTGGAGCGCGCGCACCGCCAGACCGATCGCCCCGGAATAGCCTGCCGCGATGAACACCTGGGCGGGACTGCACCGAAGACCCCGCGCGATCCCGACATAGGCCGCGATCTCCTTTCGCAGCTGCGGGTCACCCCGGGGATCGGGATAGCTGACCGGCGCGGCCGCTGCCCGCCGCGCCGCTCGTGCGAAGATGCGCGACCACAGCTTGAACGGAAAGGCGTCTTGCGAGGGCACGCCCATCTGGAAAGGCAGGGGCGGCGTTCCATAGGTATGGAACAGTTCTGGCAGGGGCGGCACGTCTGGCGACCACAACGGCGCCGACGAAGGCGACGGGCCTTCGGCGACGCGGGTGCCCGCCGCGCCGGCGCCGACCGCGAACTGCTCGTCGATGAGCCGCTGGTACGCGAGGCGTACGGTGCCGCGCGAGACGCCGAGTTGAGCGGCCATGTCAAGCCAGGAAGGCAGCTTTGCTCCCGGGTCTAGCCGCCCGGTCTCGATGGCGTCCCGGACTGCCCGGTAGATCTGCGTCGCCAGCGGCGTCCTTGCGGCGCGGTCGAGATGGATGGGCACAGCGGCCATGGCGCGATGGTACCACCGTTCCCGCCAATCTTGGTCCTGTTTCATGACCGGAGCCTGACATATCTACCGGCCATCGCCACGTGACAAATGACCGAGGAGACAATTCCGATGAAGGCAATCGCAGTAACGGATCAGGCCGCGGGAACGGCCGGGATGAAGCTGACCGAGCGGCCCGAGCTGCAGGCAGCGATAAACGACGTCGTCGTTCAGGTTCATGCGTCTGGATTTGTCCCGACTGAGCTGACGTGGCCCTCGACCTGGACCGATCGCGTCGACCGTGACCGGACGCCATCGATCCCCGGGCACGAACTGGCCGGAGTGGTCACCGCCCTCGGCTACGGCACAACGGGACTGTCGGTGGGCCAGCGTGTGTTCGGTCTCGCCGATTGGTATCGCGACGGCACCCTGGCGGAGTATCTTGCCATGGAGGCGCGCAACCTCGCGCCACTGCCGGGCGACGTCGACTTCACGGTGGGCGCGAGCCTGCCGATCTCGGGCCTGACCGCGTGGCAGGGACTGTTCCAGCACGGCCGCCTTCAGGCGGGGCAGAGCGTCCTTGCGCACGGCGCGGCCGGCGCAGTCGGTTCGATGGTGACGCAACTCGCGCGGGAGGCCGGCGCCTACGTCATTGGCACCGGACGCTCTGCCGACCGTCAGAAGGCTCTCGACTTTGGCGCGAACGAGTTCGTCGACCTCGATAACGACGCCCTGGAAGACGTCGGCAGCGTCGATCTGGTGTTCGATGTCATCGGCGGCAACATACAGAAGCGGTCCGTAGGCTTGATTCGAGCCGGCGGAACACTGGTGACCGTCGTCGGGCCGCCCGACGCGCGGCCCGCCAATGGCCTAGCGGTCGACTTCGTTGTCGAGTCCGATCGTGCTCAACTAAGTGAGATCGTCCAGCGGGTGCGGGACGGACGACTGCGGACGAACATCGGCAACATCTCGACCCTCGACGATGCCGTTTCCGCCTTCAACCCGACCAAGCGACGCTCGGGGAAGACGATCATCCGCGTTCGTCAGTAGGCGACACGCGCCTATCGATGCACGCGGCCGGCCGGCGCTGTCCAGATCGGCCGGCTGCGTCCTATCAGACGCGCCGGTGGCAACTTGGGAAACTACCCATGGCCCTGGCGCGGCTCTACGGCCGAGATGAGGCGCAGTGCGGTCGTTCACGTCGCGCCGTGCGTGAGTCAGCTCAGAGTCAAAAGTCGACGTTCAACCGGCGGAAACCTTGTACCAAGTGGCCACCGGCCGGCAAATCCCGGCTGCTACTCCGTCTCCGGTTTCCCTTTCAACTGCGCCCGTGCGTCGCGGATCGAGGCGGCATAGGTCACCAGCGGGCGCTTGACGCCATGGTTGATCAGCATGCGCCGTATCTGGGGCGCGGCACCCGATATGATGAAGCGGACACCGGCGCGCTTCGCCTTGTGGGCGGCGCCCTCGATGACATTGGCCGCCGTCGAATCGAAGAACGGTACGGCCGAACAGTCGAGGATGAAGTTCTTGCGCTGGTCGGCAATGCGGTCGAGCACGGTGCCGACGGTCGACGCAGCACCGAAGAAGAAGGCGCCCGAGATGCGGTAGACGACGGTGTCGGCGTCGGTCGCCTCGCTGGAATCGTAGGCGTTGGTGCTGTCGGCGACATCCTCCTGCACCAGCGGCTGATCGGCCTCGACCGCAATGCTCTTGGACATGCGGTCGATGAACAGGATCGACCCCAGCACGAAGCCGACGACGATCCCTTCGGTGAGGTCGCGGAAGACGACGATCAAGAAGGTTGCCATCAGCACCAGCGCATCGCCGCGCGAAGCGCGCAACAGGGTGGCGAAGGCCTGTTTTTCGAACATGTTCCAGCAGACGACCGCCAGCACGCCGGCAAGGGCGGCGAGCGGGATGTAGCTGGCCAGCGGTGCCGCCACCAGCATGAAGACGAGCAGGAACAGCGAATGCAACATGCCCGAGACCGGCCCATGTGCGCCGGCCCGCACATTGGTGGCGGTGCGGGCGATGGTGCCGGTGGTGCAGATGCCGCCGAACAGAGCCGAGGCGATATTGGCGAAGCCTTGCGCCACCAGTTCGCAATTTGAACGGTGCCGCCGGCCCGTCATGCCATCGGCGACAACCGCCGACAGCAGCGATTCGATCGCACCGAGCAGCGCAAAGGCGACGGCGTCCGGCAGCACGGCGATCGCCTTGTCGAGGCTAAGCACCGGCAGTGCCGGAAACGGCAGGCTGCGCGGAATGCCGCCGTAACGCGTGCCGATCGTTTCCGCCGGCAGCGCCAGCAGCGCCACCACCAGCGAGGCCAGGCCGACGGCGATCAGCATGCCCGGCCAGCCCGGCCGCCAGCGTTTCACCGCGACAATGGTGACGATGGTCAGCACCGCCACCAGTGTCGCCGAGATGTTGAGCGTGCCGGCCGCCTCACCGATCGCCATCAGCTTCGGCAGAAGCGGTCCGGGCTCGGTGCCTGCAAGCTTCAACCCGAACAATTCGACGATCTGGCCGGAGAAGATGATGATCGAGATGCCGGCGGTGAAGCCGACCGTCACCGGATAGGGGATGAATTTGATGTAGGTGCCGAGCCTCAGATAGCCGATCGCGAGCAGGAAGACGCCCGACATCATCGTTGCCAGCAGAAGACCGTCGACACCTTCGCGCTGAACCGTTGCCGCCACCAACACGATGAAGGCGCCAGCGGGTCCGCCGATCTGGAAACGGCTGCCGCCAAGCGCGGAGACGATGAAGCCGCCGACGATGGCGGTGAACAGGCCGCGCTCCGGCGTCACCCCCGACGCGATGGCGATCGCCATCGACAGCGGCAGTGCGACGATGGCGACGGTCAGGCCGGCCATGAAGTCGGCCTTGAACTGCGGCAGGCGGTAACCTTCGCGCCAGACCGTCACCAGTTTCGGCGTGAACAGTTCGTAAAATGTCGGCCTTGCCGGATGGTGGCTTGCCGGATGGCTCTGGTCCATGAATGTGCCTTCCGCTCCGTGAAGGCGGCGGGATCGTCGGCAGGAACGTCGGCGGTCGCGTCGCGACTTATGTGTGCCGACTCGGGTTGCGGGAGAGGCTTAGCGCGGCACGGTCTGCTTGAGGCGCACGCCCCTGCCACCGCGCTCGCTGGTCTGGTTCTCGCCGATCAATTCCACCCCGGCCTCGTCAAGGGCCTGGATGACCTTCATCAGCGTGTCGACCACGCCCCTGACCACGCCATCACTCGCCTCCATGCGCTGGATGGTCGGAAGCGAAACGCCGGCGCGTTCGGCGAGCGTCTTTTGATCGATGCCGGCCAGCGCCCTTGCGGCGCGCATCTGCGCGGCAGTGATCATCGGCCAAAACCCCCGTCTGAGTCTGCGGTATCAACGTATAATACAGTCATGATGATGTTTCAACCATCATAATGCATATATGAAACATGTACCCTCTCGGGAAACCGGATGGCGGGGAGCAAGACAGGCATGCTAGGCTGGTCATTGGCGGGAAGATATCGACGCAGCCTTTCCTTTTCAGCATCGACCGGGGTGAGCAGTTGAAGATTTCCAGGGCATTGATGACATCGGCAGCCTTGCTGTCGGTGGTTTTGCTGTTGACGGGTTGCGGGCACGGGCTGATCAACCGGCTGATCTAATCTCCAGTCTCGCTGTCGCCGTCCAGGCGCTGCCCGCGCCATCGCTGCCACGCCCAGGCCATGAGCCAGCACAGCATCGCCCAGACGAAGCCGGCGCACCAGCCGGCCAGCACATCCGATGGCCAGTGCACACCAAGATAGATGCGGCTGATGCCGACCAGCAGCGTCGTCAGCACCGCCAGCGACAGCACATAGATCTTCGTCGTTCGCCCCGGCAGGAAGCGCGCTGCCAGCGCGCCGAGCGTAAGGTAGGTCACCGCCGACAGCATGGCGTGGCCGCTGGGAAAGGACAGCGAAGTTTCGTTGACGAGATGCGAGACGAGTTCGGGGCGGGGCCGGTCGATGCCGGCTTTCAGCAGACTCGACAGCACCTGGCCGCCGGCCACCGCCACGAAGATGAAAATTGCCGTTGCCGGCCGGCGGATCAGCAGCAGATAGAGGATCGTCGCCGCCGTGATCAGCACCAGCACGGCCGAACTGCCGAGGCTGGTAATGTCACGCATCGCGCCCTCCAGCCAAAGCGGGCCGATTGGCACCCCCGGTTGACCCGGCTGACGGAAAGCGAGCAGGATTTCAGTGTCGAAAGCGTGCGGCGTGGTGGCGCGCGCCACCTCCATCAGCTCCTCGAAGCCCCACAGGCCGGCGGCGATGACCAGGCCGGCCAGCAGCACCGGGAATTCGACCCGGTTGAGCAGAGCGTTCGCGGCGTTCTTCATCGGCAATTCGCCCGTTACAGTCGGCCTTGCAGATAGGGTCCAAGCGTGATCAGTGCCACGGCAGCGATCGCCAGCATGATGCCGGTCGCCTGCAGCGCGTTGACGCGCTCGCCGAAGAACATCAGCGCGACGACATTCACCGAGACCAGCTGGATGACGGCCGAGAGGCTGAACGAAACCGACATGCCGAACTCGCGGATCAGCCGCAGCATGATCAGATTGCCCAGCGAATAGAGCGCCAGCGTCAGCAGGATCTTGCCCAGGCTCGGCGCCAGGCCCCATTGCTTGGCCGCTGTCGCCGCCAGCAGGAAAATGACAGTCGACAAGCCAAGCTGCAGCAATCCCGAAAAACTCACGTCCCGTCCCCTCTCGAAGCGGCTCCCGCCGCGTGTGTCGAGGACCTTGTTTCCGAAGCGTGCCGGGACGTCAAGCGACGTCGATCAAACGTAGCTCTTGGCAACGGCAAGAGGGAGGGTCAATGTGCTGATATCGCCCAGTCTGTCGATTCAAGGGCGGTCAGGGGCTCATGATACGCATTCTGCAAAACCTGGTGCGACGCTGGAGCGAACTTTCTCTTGCCCTGCAATTCGTCGTTGCCGGCGGCTTTGGCCTGCTGGCCGTCATGCTGGTGGTGGGCGCCTGGGTGACGGCGCAGATCCGGGAGGGCGTCATCCACAATTCAGCCGCCACGACGGCGCTGTATGTCGACAGCGTGATTGCGCCGCTGCTGCCAGACCTGCGCAAGGACCAGGAGCTCAGCGACTCGGTCAAGCGGGCGCTCGACGAGACACTTGGCCAGGGCGCGCTCGGCAAGCGCCTCGTCTCGTTCAGGCTCTGGAGCCGCGACGGCACGGTTCTCTATGCGAAGGAGACGGCGCTGATAGGCCGCCGTTTCGAACCAAGCAGCGGCCTGCGCTCCGCCTTCCAGGGCAATGTCGTCGCCCAGCTCGACACGTTCGACGAGACCGAAAGCAAGGAAGAGGCGTCCGGCGTTCCTTTGCTGGAGATCTACAATCCGGTGCGCGAGCCCTGGTCCGGCGAAGTGGTGGCGGTCACCGAATTCTACGAGATCGCCGACGAGTTCAAAGCCACCCTGGCTTCCGCTCTGTGGTCTAGCTGGCTGATCGTGGCCGGCGCGACCCTGGCGGCATTGCTACTCTTGTCGGGCATCGTCCTGCGCGGCAGCCGCACCATCGACGATCAGCGCGGGGCGCTGCGCCGCCAGGTGTCGGAACTGCAGGGTCTGGTGACGCAAAACAGCGCCCTGAGAATGCGCGTGCAGCGGGCCTCCCGCCGCGCCACCGCGCTCAACGAAAGATATTTGCGCCGTATCGGCGCCGATCTCCATGACGGTCCGGCCCAACTCGTGGCCCTGGCGGCGTTGCGCATGGACAGTCCGATATTTTCCGCCGAAGGCCATTCGGGCGAAAGCCGCTCGACCGAGGTCGCGATGATCCGCAAGACGCTGGAGGATGCGCTGCGCGAAATACGCGGCATCTGCACCGGCCTCGTCCTGCCGCAGATAGAGACGGCAGCCGCCCCAGACATTCTGCGGCTGGCCGTCAACGAACACGAGCTGAGGACGGGAACGTCAGTGACACTCACGCTGGCCGGACAGTTGCCAGAGCCCGGCGCCTCCGAGAAGATCAGCATCTATCGTTTCGTGCAGGAAGGGCTGAACAATGCCTACCGCCACGGGCGAGGCAAGGATCAAGCGGTGAGTGCCGGGATGAAAGGTGGCAGGCTTTGTGTTGAAGTATCGGACGCCGGGCCAGGCTTCGATCCGGCACGGGTCGAGGGCCTCGGGCTCGCCGGCCTCAGAGAGCGGGTCGAAAGCATTGGTGGCCAGTTCGAAACCTTGACCGGGCCGCAAGGCACGCGATTGGTGATCCGTCTATCGATTGAGGAGCAAGCATGACTGATGTTATTCGCATCGCCATTGTCGACGATCATCCCCTCTTTCGCGAAGGTGTGACGCGCAGCCTGTCGGAGATCGGAGGTTTCGAGATGGCTGGCGAGGGTGCCACGGCGCAGGATGCCGAACGCATCGCCTCGACGGTGCGGCCCGACATATTGCTGCTCGATATCTCCATGCCGGGGGGTGGTCTGGCCGCGGTTGCAGGCATCCTCGCCAGCCATCCCGCCCAGAAGATCGTCATGCTGACCGTTTCGGAGGCCAATGCCGATGTGACCATGGCCCTGAACGCTGGGGTGCGCGGCTATGTCCTCAAAGGTATCGGATCGCGCGCGCTTGCCGACATCCTGCGCAACGTGGCGGCTGGCGAGAGTTATCTTTCGCCGACGCTGTCGGCCCGACTGCTTTCGGATCTCCAGTCCCAGAAACCCACCAACGCCATAGCGGACCGGCTGCGGCAACTCACCGAGCGGCAGACGGAAATCCTGCGGCTGGTGGCTGAGGGGCTGAGCAACAAGGAAGTCGCCCTGCGGCTGGAGCTTCAGGAGAAGACCGTCAAGCATCACATGACCGGCGTGCTGTCGAAACTCAATGTGCGAAACCGCACCGAGGCAGCCTTGATGATGCGTGAGTCGCGCGACCGCGACAGGAGCCATACCTAACAGTTCAGCGCTTCTACCAAACCGGAGCCGCTCCAGGGACTTCAGTCATCGCGGTGCCGGAAATCGCGCGGTGCCGGCCCAGAAACGAGGTCACCTCCGCCGGGGGGCGGCGGAGGTGACATGTGAAGCCGGCCGTTGCCTGTTGGCAAGCTTCACAAGGCCTTCAGGCGGCTGACATCGGCCGGCGTGGCCCGGCGGTCGATGATCGTGCGCCCGAGCGCATCCTCCATCCTGAAACGGCCGTTCTCAAGCTGTTCGGTTAAGCCGTCGGGATGCCGGACTGTGATCTTGTTGCCTGTCACGTCGACCTTGTCACCGGTCGTGGCATTGACATGACTCGCGCTGTTGCCCTTGTTTGATCCCGACTTGCCGGAATTGCCGCTGTTGCCATTCCCGTTGCTGTTGCCGCTATTACCGCCGCTGCTGTTTCCGCCACCGCTGCTGCCACCATTGCCGTTTCCACCCCCGCTGTTGCCACCGCCATTGCCGCCCTTGCCGGCCTGTGCGCTGGCGGTGTCGATTCCGGGAACGGAGCCGTGGAGGGCAAAGTGATAGGGAGCGATGGTCAACGCCAGCGCGGCCGCCAATCTGAGCGCCAGCCGGCAACAACGGGTCGTGACCGATCTGTGCATCCTGATCTCCGTCGATTGAGCCGGCGCGCCCACCCTCAACGTCGCAGTAGCAACCAGCATCGCTGAAAGACGTGGTTCCCGGAAGCGACCTCCGACCGTTGCGGTTGTCACCCAGGACTTTTGCAAGCGCAAGATTGGACTAAAGTCCTATCCCTATGCTATATTAGCTTCGTATGAACGGCGCCGCGACCGCTATCGCTTAACGGGAGACTGGCTTTCCCGATGCCTGACGACGGCAGACGCCGGACATCAAGTCACCTCCGCCGGGGGCGGCGGAGGTGACTTGTAACGCTGGCTTTTGCCTGGTTGACCTGTTTCACAGAGCCTGAAGACGACTAATATCGTCCGCCGGCGCCGGACGTTCGACGATGGCGCGGCCGAGGGCTCCTTTATATCGAAACGACCGTTCTCGATTGCTTCCCTGGCGCTGTCTCTCTGATGCCGTCGGGATGCTCGATCTTGTTGCCGTCCACTCCGATCCTGTCGCCGGTGGTCCGCCGTCACATCATGTCCACCATCCCTGGCACGGCAACTCCGAGAATGCTTAGCCAACGGTGCGCGGAATGCCTGTTGCGTCTGAAAGGCCTCTGATGTCACGAAAATGTGATCCGGCGATTATAAGGGGTTAAACAGGCAACACGCTCCAGCCATCCACGCAGCCAGAGGCAAGCCCCCAAATGACCGAACACCGCTCCCCTGACGCCCGATTCCGCACCAGCCTGCTCGAGGAAAACGACGGCCCGGCCACCAACCCCACCGACAACCGCACCATGGGCGAGATCATTGCCGCGCGGTTCTCGCGCCGCGGCTTCCTCAGGGGTTCGCTGGCCGTCTCGGCCATCGCCGCCACCGTCTCCCCGCTGGCGCTTATCAGCGCCGACGAGGCCCGGGCCGCGGAAGGCTCGGCCTTCGCGTTCGACGAGTTGGAGGCCGGCATCGACGACAAGCATCATGTCGCACCGGGCTACGACGCCGATGTGCTGTTGCGCTGGGGCGACCCGCTGTTTGCCGATTCGCCGGACTTCGACCCGACGAAACAGTCGGCGCAGGCGCAGTCCAGACAGTTCGGCTACAACAACGACTACGTCGGCTATCTCCCGATCGACGGTTCAGCCGAACACGGCCTGCTGGTGGTCAACCACGAATACACCAACCCGCATCTGATGTTCCCGGGCATCGTGAAGATCGTCGAAAAGGACGGCAAGAAGTCGGCCGAAGTCGCACCCCTCTCGAAGGAGCAGGTCGATGTCGAGATGGCGGCGCACGGCGGCACCATCGTCGAGATCCGCAAGGACGCTGGCAAATGGCAGGTGGTGCGCGACGGCAAGCTCAATCGCCGCATCACCTCCAGCACCGAAATGGCGCTGTCGGGTCCGGTTGCCGGCCATGACCGCGTCAAGACCAATGCCGACCCGTCCGGCACCAAGGTTTTCGGCACGTTCAACAACTGCGCCGGTGGCGTCACGCCCTGGGGCACCTATGTGATGGCCGAGGAAAACATCCACGGCTATTTCTCCGGCGAACTGCCGGCAGACCACAAGGAAGCCGCCAACTACAAGCGCCTCGGCATTCCCGAAGGCGCCTATGAATGGGCGGCGCATTACGACCGTTTCGATCTCGCCAAAGAGCCCAACGAGGCCAACCGCTTCGGCTGGATCGTCGAGGTCGATGTCAACGATCCGACCTCGACGCCGAGGAAGCGCACCGCCATGGGCCGCTTCAAGCATGAAGGCGCCGAATCGATCGTCGCCAAGGACGGCCGCGTCGTCTTCTATCTCGGCGACGACGAGCGCTTCGACTATGTCTACAAGTTCGTCACCAAGGCGGCGTTCAATCCGAACGACCATGCCGCCAACAAGGACCTGCTCGACGACGGCACGCTGCATGTCGCCAAGTTCGCCGAAGACGGTTCCGTGGAATGGCTGCCGATCGTCTTCGGCCAGGGGCCGCTGACGGCTGAAAACGGCTTCACTGGCCAAGCCGACGTGCTGATCGAAACACGCCGCTCCGCCGACCTGCTCGGCGCCACCAAGATGGACCGCCCGGAAGACATCCAGCCCAATGCCGTCAACGGCAAGGTCTATGTGATGCTGACCAACAATTCGAAGCGCAAGGCCGACCAGGTCGACGCCGCCAACCCGCGCGCCGAAAACGCCTTCGGCCACATCATCGAGATATCGGAGGACGGCGGCGATTTCACCGCTGCCAAGGGCAAGTGGGAAGTGCTGTTGAAATGCGGCGATCCTTCGGTGGCCGATGTCGGCGCCACCTTCTCGACGGCAACGACGGCCAATGGCTGGTTCGGCATGCCCGACAATTGCGCCGTCGATTCGGCCGGCCGCCTGTGGGTGGCCACCGATGGCCAGGGCCCGAAGGCCACCGGCCGTACCGACGGCCTGTGGGCAGTGGACACCGAAGGGTCGGCGCGGGCGACCTCAAAACTGTTCTTCCGCGTGCCGATCGGCGCCGAAATGTGCGGTCCGCTGTTTGCGCCCGACGACCAGACCGCCTTCGTCGCCGTCCAGCATCCGGGCGACGGCGGCGAGGACTGGGAGGCGTTCGGCCGCCCGTCCTACTATGAAGACCTGTCGACACGCTGGCCCGACTTCAAGCCCGACATGCCGGTGCGGCCGTCGGTGGTCGCCATCACCAAACAGGGTGGCGGCAAGATCGCGGTCTGATATCCGGCACTGGTTTGCAATCTCAAGGGAGGGATTTCGGTGACCCGAAGCCCCTCCCTTTTTACGTGAAATCATTCAAGCCTCGGGAAAGATTGGCAATTTAAACGTGGCGCCCTAGGTCTTTATCAGGAGATCGCCATGTCGAAGTCCGTCTATGACCGTGGCTTGCTCAAGCCAGCCGATATAGCCAAGCTGCAGCGCGTGTTCGATGAGGCCTGCCGGCGGCGTGAAGCGCATCCCGATTCCGCCGATGCGCGCGAAATCGCGCTTAACCTGCTCGCCCTGCACAATGCCGGCATGGTCGAAGAGGATATGCTGATGGAGGCCGTCGGTTTCCGGCGGCTCGAGCCAAAGTCGGCGTGATGCCCGGCGGCGCCTTATCCTATTCGGCCCGCTGAACCACGGCCACATTGATCATGCTTCTCAATCGGAAGCCGATGGATTCGTACAATCTTATGGCACCAGTGTTTGCGGCATAGGCGTGGAGGTAGGGTATCTCGCCGCGTGCAAAAATCTGGTCTGCCACGAACAGCGATAGCAGCCGGCCGAGGCCGCCGCCACGGAATTCCGGGTGCGAACAGACGCCGCTGAGTTCGCTATAGCCGGGTTGCTTCATGCGCTCGCCGGCCATCGCCACCAGCCTGCCGTTGATTTTCACACCCCAGAAGTCGCCGAGGCTCAACGCCCCGGATGTGAACGGGCCGGGTTTGGTGAGTGACGCCAAGGCCAGCATCTCGGCCGCATCCTCTTGCGTCAGACGTTGCACGCGCTCGTCCGACACGGTCTGCAACGGCACCTCGGCAACCATCTGGACGGCAGCGGCCGTCGAGATCGCCGACAAGCCGACGGGCAGCGCAATGGCATCGGCCTGAGCCATGATCACGCTCTCGCCCGAGGACACAAGCTTGCCGAACGCCCGCAGGCTTTCGGCATCGTCGGTAGCTGTAGCGGCAAAGAGGGCGATTGACGGTGAATAGCGCCTGGCAAGCTTGCCACCTTGCGCGAAGGCCTGATGCCTCGTCTCCAGCGCGCTCCAGACGGGACGGTCAAGAATATGTTTCATTGCCTGGCGCCTTCCTTGACGCGACGATCGAGCGGGGCCGTGGCCAGACCGTCCTCAATGGCCGCGAGTTGATCGAGAAGCGGCCCCGAAAGATCTCGGCACAAATCCGCGACGGCGCTCTCTATGCGCGGCCACACGTCCCGCTTCGCGACATCGACCAGGCGTTGACCCTTCTTAGTCAGCGAGACCACCCGCCGCCGCTGGTCACCATCCGACTGGATGGCTTCGACCAGCCCCAGCTCGGCCAGAAGCGACACGCTTCTTGTCACACCCGGCTGTGTCAGCCCCAGCGATTGCGCCAGTTCGCCGACAGCCAACGGTCCCAGTTTGTCGAGTGCGGCAAGCAACGGGTACTGGCTCGATTGAAGTGGAACCTCCAAGCCGTCGAGCAGACGCTGCGCGTCGGCCTGCAACTGCTCGCCAATGCGCTTCAACCTGCTGCCCAGGCAGAGGTAGCCAAGAGATCGTATGACGTCTTCCATAGTCGACCTGTGCCATAAATGATAACATGTTATATAACATAGCAATCAGTTGATCGAGCCGACGTGCCGGCGTCTCCGATTAAGTCAGCGTGAAGCACCGGATTGGTGGGAGGCGCCAGCGGAAGCTGCAATCCGTTTGGCGATCGCCTTGGCCAGGATGCCGGCATTGGCGAAGCAGCCGCGAATGCTTGGCCGCATGCCGGTAAACCACAGGCCGGGCAATTTCGGATCGGCTTGCCCGCCGTTGAAGAGCGGGACGCCCTTGCTGTCGAGCACGCCGAGCTTGCCGACCATGGGCTCCAGCCCGGTGCGGTAGCCTGTCGCGGCAATGACGATATCGGGATCGATCAGGCTGCCATTGGCCAAGATCACGCCGTCGCGGGTGAATTCCCGTATGGGCGGCACGACGGTGATCTTGCCGGCCTTGATGGCGTCGACGGCGCCGTCGTCGGCAGCGATCGCGGTATAATCCGAGGTCAGGCGGCTGACGCCGCCCCTGGGTGCGGGCGGCATGCCGAATTTGGTCAGGTCGCCGAAGACGAGGCGCTGCGTTGCCGCGATCGCCGCATCGGCGACCCGCAACGGCAAGCGCGCCATGAACGGCGAAAGCCGATGCACGGCGATCTTGCCGATCCGCTTGGGCAGGAGGGCGGGGCCGCTGCGGGCCGACAGCCAGATGGCGGCCGTGTCTATGTCGGCCAGATGATTGAGCGCGTCGAAGCCCGAATTGCCGGCGCCGACGACCAGCACTTTCTGGCCCGCATAGTCCTGCGCGTCGCCGAAATCCGCCGAATGGATGATGCGGCCGGCGAAATCCTTCATGCCTTTCCATTCAGGAGTGAATGGCTGCCTGTCGCGGCCGGTGGCGATGACGACATTGCGGGCCAGGCGCGGCCCCGCGCTGGTCCGCAGCGCCCAATGATCGCCCTTGAAGGCGATTTCTTCGACAGCGACGCCAAACTGCACCGGCAGCCGGTTCTCCTCCCTGAAATCATTCATATGGCGGATGACGACCATCCTTTGCGGAAAGGCAGGGGTGCCCGGGGGATAGGCGAGGCCAGGCAACGAAGAAAGATCGCGGTGGGTGTTGAGATGCAACTGCGGGTGTCGCCGGTGCCAGGGCTCCGCCAGCCGGCTTTCCTTTTCCAGGATCGCGGTCGGCACGCCGGCGTTCATCACGGCGTGCGCGACGGCCAGTCCGGCAGCACCGGCGCCGACGACGATTGCCGGCTCGACCGTCACCGTCTGGTCCGCCACCCACCTGATTGTCGTATCAGCCATTCACTCTTGAATCCCATTCGACCGCCCTGCCGCAAGGCTCGCATGACGCTGTAACCGTTTGATCCCGCGCAGGACCATACCCGCAAACCGCTGCCGATTTCGAGCATACGATTTTCGAGCCATACGCTGGGCCGCGGTTGTGCCCTATATGGCATATGCGCAATATCAACGGTAATCAGGTCGCGGCAATGTGATTGATTCGAGGCCCTGGGGGGCTGGCGGGTCTCTGTTATCCCCCACGCGCATGCCCGAAATCGGGTTCGATTTTCGAGGCCATGCGCAGAATCGAAGTGTTACAGCACCTTTGCGCGTCTTGGACGCGCGGCGTTGTAGGCGGCACGCGGAATCTCGACCATGCCCTCCTTGCGGATCTATGTCGACAGCATCCTTGAGGGCGCCGCGCCCAAGGTCGAGCGGGAGGCGCTGACCCATGTCGAACGGCTGGCGCTTGTACGCCGCCACGGCGACTTCTCGCTCGCCTACTCCAGCGCCGTGCAGAACAAGCTTTCCTATTTCGGCGACGCCGACGGCTACATCGCCTTCGGCACCAAGATGAAGCATCATTTCGCGCTCGGCGACCCCGTGGCGGCTCCGGCGCATCGACCCGACTATATCAGACGCTTCGTCGAGGCCGCCGGCAGCCCGTGGTTCGTGCAGATCGGCGAAGAGACCGCACGGGTGCTGGCCGGGCTCGGCTACAAGGTCAATCGTTTCGGCATCGACACCCGCCTCACCCTGCCCGAGCATGATTTTTCCGGAAAGCGCAACGAAACCGTGCGCTACTCCGAGCGCTGGCTGCTGAAGAAGGGCTTTTCGTTCGAAGAGGACAGGCGAACGATCCACCTCGACGAGATCGCCCGGCTTTCCCAAAACTGGCGCGGCGACCGCATCGTCAAGCGCTGGGAGATGGGCTTTCTCAACCGCCCGTTCGCCGACCATCTCGGTAGCGACATGCGCCGTTTCGTGCTGCATGGCCCCGACGGCGAACTGGTCGCTTTGCTCGACTTCGATCCGCTGTTTGCCGACGGCAAGGTCATCGGCTACACCACCGCCTTCAAGCGCAAGCATATCGATGCCTCGCCGCATGCAGAGGTCGGCCTGACCAAATTCGCCGTCGACCGTTTTCGCGAGCAAGGCATCTCGGTGGTCACGCTCGGCCTGTCGCCGCTGGTCGACATCGGCCCGAGCGGCTTTGACGAAAGCGATTTCTGGCGCAACATCTTCCAGCGCGCCTACGACTCGCCATGGGTCAACCGGCGCAGGTTCAACCTGCAGGGCCAGGCGGCGTTCAAGCGCCGCTTCCATGGTGTCGAAGAGCCGGTCTACATCGCCTTCCGCAAGGGGACGTATGTGGAGATGATAGGGCTGCTGCGGCTGGTCAAGGCAATCTAGGTCTATCGATATTCAGGGCTTGGGCGAAGCCTTTTCCCTTCGTCATCCTGGGGCGTGGCAAGGAGCGAAGCGAAGCGGCGCAGACCCCAGGATGACGACTTTGGACCGCTCAGTTCCTGAGCCGGTAGCCGGTCCTGAAGATCCAGGCGACGATGGTTATGCAGACCAGCAGGAAGACGACGGTCATGCCAAGGCTGACGCCGACCGAGACGTCAGACTTGCCGTAAAAGCTCCAGCGGAAGCCGCTGATCAAATAGACGACCGGGTTGAACAGCGTCACCGTGCGCCAGACCCCAGGCAGCATGTTGATAGAATAGAAGCTACCGCCGAGGAAGGTCAGCGGCGTGATGATCAGCAGCGGCACCAGCTGCAATTGTTCAAAGCTCTTCGCCCAGATGCCGATGATGAAGCCGAACAGGCTGAAGGTCACCGCCGTCAGCACCAGGAAGGCGAGCATCCAGAACGGATGCAGGATGGTCAGCGGCACAAACAGCGAGGCTGTCGCCAGGATGATCAGGCCGAGGATGATCGACTTGGTTGCCGCGCCGCCGACATAGGCGATGACGATCTCCAGATAGGAGACCGGAGCCGACAAAAGTTCGTAGATCGAGCCGACGAATTTCGGAAAGTAGATGGCAAAGGAGGCGTTGGAGATCGACTGCGTCAAGAGCGACAGCATGATCAGGCCGGGCACAATGAAGGCGCCGTAGCTGATGCCGTCGATCTCGGTGATGCGTGAGCCGATGGCCGAGCCGAAGACGACGAAATACAGCGATGTCGAGATGACCGGCGAGACGATGCTTTGCAGCACGGTGCGGAAGGCACGCGCCATTTCCATCCGGTAGATCGCCCATACCGCGCGGAGGTTCATGGCTCTCTCCTCACCAGATTGACGAAGATCTCCTCGAGCGAACTGTTTTGCGTGTCGATGTCGCGGAACTGGATGCCGCCGGCCTCGAGGTCGCGGATGAGCGAGGCGACGCCCGGCCGCTCGGCCTGGTTGTCATAGGTGTAGGTCAGCTGGCCGCCATCCGGCGACAGTTCCAGCGCATAGCGCGAGAACGCCTCGGGAATGGCCGTCAGCGGATTGCGCAGTTCCAGCACCAGCCGCTTGCGGCCGAGCTTGCGCATCAGTTCGGCCTTGTTCTCGACCAGGATGATCTCGCCGCGGTTGATGACGCCGACGCGGTCGGCCATCGCCTCGGCTTCCTCGATGTAATGGGTGGTGAGGATGATGGTGACGCCATCCTCGCGCAGCCGGCGCACCATCGCCCACATGTCCTGGCGCAGCTCGACATCGACGCCGGCGGTCGGCTCGTCGAGGAACAGGACGCGCGGCTCATGCGACAGCGCCTTGGCGATCATCAGCCGGCGCTTCATGCCGCCCGACAGGGTGATCGCCTTGGCGTCCTTCTTGTCCCATAGCGACAAGTCGCGCAGCACCTTCTCGACAAAAGCCGGGTTGGCCGGCTTGCCGAACAGGCCGCGGCTGTAGTTGACCGTCGCCCAGACGCTCTCGAAGGCATCGATGGTCAGTTCCTGCGGCACCAGGCCGATCAGGCTGCGCGCGGCACGATAATCCTTGTTGATGTCGTGGCCGTCGACGGTGACGGTGCCCGACGAGCGGTTGACGATGCCGCAGACGATCGAGATCAGCGTCGTCTTGCCGGCGCCGTTGGGGCCGAGCAGCGCAAAGATCTCGCCACGCTGGATGTCGAGATTGACCTCCTTGAGCGCGGTAAAGCCGGTGGCGTAGGTCTTGGAGACCCCGGAAATAGACAGGATGGAGGGCATGGTTGAAAACGGCTGCTTGAAAGAGGTCCCCTGATATAGGCCGAATGTCGGTGCATGCAACCGTAAGTCAATGCCGCTGCTGACAGTTCTCGACAATCGTTGCCGGCCGACCATGGTGGCTGGCGGCCGATACAACTGCCCCAGCGACCGGGATGAGTCTGGCGACCTGCCGGACACCGGCACATAGGGTAAGCTATGCTGCGCATGCGTCATATTGGCAGGGCGCTGCGGCGTTCCGCCTCGCGGCGGGACGCCGCTTTGACCGAGCGGCGTGACAGGCCTATTCTTCAAGGCATTCGAAGCAGCCGGAGCCCACCATGGACCCGCTCATCCTGTCGCGCATGCAATTCGGCGCAAATATTTCGTTCCACATATTGTTTCCGACGATCACCATTGCGCTGGGCTGGGTGCTGCTGTTCTTCAAGCTGCGCTACAACGCGACAGGCGATTCCGCCTGGATACGTGCGTATTTCACCTGGGTGAAGGTGTTCGCACTGTCCTTCGCCATGGGTGTGGTTACCGGCGTCACCATGAGCTTCCAGTTCGGCACCAACTGGCCCGGCTACATGGAAAAGGTCGGCAACATTGCCGGGCCGCTGCTGGCCTACGAGATCCTCACCGCCTTCTTCCTCGAAGCCGCCTTCCTCGGCATCATGCTGTTCGGCTTCCGCCGTGTCTCCAACCGCATCCACACGCTGGCGACGGTGCTGGTGGCGGGCGGCACGACCGTCTCGGCCTTCTGGATCATCGCGCTCAATTCCTGGATGCAGACGCCGGCCGGGTTCGAGATCCGTGATGGCGTCGCACACGCCGTCGACTGGTGGGCGATCGTCTTCAACCCGTCGATGCCCTACCGGCTTACCCACATGCTGCTGGCATCCGGCCTGACGGTGTCGTTCCTGATCGCTGGCCTGTCAGCGCTGCGCTATCTCAAGGGCGACCGCTCGGAATCGATGTGGAAGGCGCTGCGCACCGGCGTCTTCACCGCGGCGATCCTGATCCCGATCCAGATCTTTGCCGGCGACCAGCATGGGCTCAACACGCTGGAGCACCAGCCGCAGAAGATCGCCGCCATGGAGGCCAACTGGAACACCGGCCCCAACGTGCCGCTGGTTCTGTTCGCCCTGCCCGACGAGGCGGCCAAGGAAAACAGGTTCGAAATCGCCATTCCCGACGGGGCCAGCCTGGTGCTGCGACACTCGATCAGCGGTGTCGTGCCGGGGCTGAACGACTATCCCGGCAACCATCCGCCGGTGTTCCCGGTGTTCTGGGGTTTCCGCGTCATGGTCGGCACCGGCATATTGATGCTCATCGTCTCGTGGTCGGCCGCCTTCTTCCTCAAGCGCCGCCACAGCCTGCCGAAGCCGCTCGCTCTGCTGATGGTGCCGATGGGGCTGTCGGGCTGGCTGGCGACGCTGGCCGGCTGGTACACCACGGAAATCGGCCGCCAGCCCTGGCTGGTGACCGGCGTGCTGAAAACCGCCGACGCGGTCGGCCCGGTGGCCGGCAGCCATGTCGCGCTGACGCTGGCCATCTATCTCATTCTCTACGCGCTTTTGCTGATCGCCTATCTCGGCGTGCTGGTGCACCTGGCGCTGAAGGCGGCGAAGGACGGCGATTCATCGCCGCTGCCGGGCGTGATGAAGGCGGCCATGTCGCAACCGGCAGCAGGCGAGTAGGAGAAGAAAAATGAGCTTCGACTGGCCCACCGCGCTTCCCCTGATCTTCGCCGGCCTGATGGGCCTGGCCATCCTGATCTACGTCATTCTCGACGGTTTCGATCTCGGCATTGGCATCCTGTTCGCCGCCGCCGAAGACGCCGAGCAGGACACGATGATCGCGGCCATCGGCCCGTTCTGGGACGCCAATGAAACCTGGCTGGTGCTGGCCGTCGGCCTGCTGCTGGTCGCCTTCCCGATGGCGCATGGCGTCATCCTGACCGCGCTCTACATTCCGGTCTTCGTGCTGCTGATCGGGCTGATCCTGCGCGGCGTCGCCTTCGATTTCCGCGCCAAGGTGCCGACCGAGCGCAAGCACCGCTGGAACCGTATTTTCTTCCTGGGTTCGCTCATCGCCTCGCTGGCGCAGGGCTATATGCTGGGCGTCTATGTGCTGGGCCTCGATGTCGGCTTCGGCGGCATGGCGTTTGGCGTGCTGGTGGCGTTCTGCCTTGCCGCGGCTTACGCGGCGATGGGCGCCGCCTGGGTGATCTACAAGACCGAGGGCGAGTTGCAGAAGAAGGCGGTGCGCTGGCTGCGCACGGCGCTGGTGCTGACCGGGCTTGGCATGGCGGCGGTGTCGCTGGCGACGCCCTTCGCCAGCCCGCGCATCTTCGACAAGTGGTTCGTCTGGCCGGCGATGCTCTATTTGTCGCCGCTGCCGATCCTGTCGGCGCTGCTGTTCGGCTGGCTGTGGCGGCAGACCTTCCATCTGCCGAAGCCCGACGACCGCCATTCGCTGACGCCGTTCCTGACGCTGGCCGCCATCTTCGCGCTCGGCTTTGCCGGCCTGGCCTGGTCGTTCTACCCGTTCGTGGTGCCGGATCGCCTGACCATCTGGCAAGCGGCCTCGGCACCGGAGAGCCTGGCCATCATCCTGGCCGGCACCGTGGTCGTGCTGCCGGTCATCATCTTCTATTCGTTCTATGCCTACCGGGTGTTTGGCGGGAAGGCGACGGATTTGACGTATGATTGAGACGTGATCTCCCCCCTCGAGGGGGAGATTACGCACCTCAGTTGCTCGCCGACAGCGCCAGCACAGGCTTCTCGCTGTACAGCGCCGGGAACAGTGCCTTCAGGTTCGCCACCTTGGGCAGGTCGTTGTAGACGATGTAGGGATAGGTCGGGTTCAGCGTCAGGAAATCCTGATGATAATTCTCGGCCGGATAGAAGGTCTTGCCAGTTTCCAGTGTGGTGACGATCGGCTCCGGGAACACCTTGGCCTGGTCGAGCTGGGCGATGTAGCTCTGCGCGATCTTCTTTTGCGCATCGTTTTCGGCAAAGATCGTCGAGCGGTACTGCGTGCCGGAGTCCGGACCCTGGAAATTCAGCTGGGTGGGGTTGTGGGCGACCGAGAAATAGACCTGCAGCAGCTGGCCATAGGTGACCTCAGACGGATCATAGGTGATCTCGACGGATTCGGCATGTCCGGTGCGGCCTGAGCCGACCGTCTCGTAGACGGCATCATCCTTGCTACCGCCGGTGTAGCCGGAGACGGCCTTGCTGACGCCCTTGACGTGCTGGAACACGCCCTGCACGCCCCAGAAGCAGCCGCCGGCGAAGATTGCCTTTTCGCTGCCGGCAGCTGCCTTTTCGTCAAATGCCGGCGGCGGGATCTTCACCGCATCCTCGGCCGAAACCGCCGGCGTCAGCCAGAAGGCCGCGCCCGCGGCGGCAAGCGCAAGCGCGGCGAGCGCGCTGCGGACGAGGTTCGACGACTGTCTGGTGGGTGGTTTTTGAATGTCGGTCATGGCTTGAGCTCCTGTGACGTCCATCATGTGGAGTCTATTGGATAAGATGCGATCATGCGACGGGCGAGTTGCGGCCGAGGCCTCACTTTCACGTGCGCCCGGATTCGGACCTGGGGGAGGACCGAAGCCGGAAACAGCGTCAACTCTAGTTTGCCGGCTTCATGGCATCGGTTGCCGGTTTCATCGCGTCAGCCGCCGGCTTCATGGCGTTGGCGGCCGGCTTCATGGAATTGGTGGCCATCGGGTCGGCGGGCTTCATCGCATCCGTTGCAGGCTTCATGGCGTCCGCGGCCGGCTTCATCGCATCCGCAGCGGGTTTCATGGCATTGGCTGCCGGCTTCATCGCGTTGGTCGCGTCGTCGGCACGGGCGATGCCGCCGGCAAGCAGCGCCGTCGAGCACAAAGCGAGAGCGAGCGCCGGCAGCGTCAGGCGGGCCGACAAAGTCAGCCGGGCCAACAATGTCGGCCGGGAAAGAATGGTCATGGTGGTCTCCTCGGAGGTTGGTCGTTGAAGGCGCGCCTCTTGGCGGCCGTGGTATGCGGCGCCGCGCGTGCGGCGTTTGCGCAATCTCTTGTCGAAGCGTGATCTAGTTGGTCGCAGCGGCCAGGATCGGCCCGCCACCGGGCGACTGCACGAGCACGGCGGTGCTCAGGCCGTCCGAAGCTGGCGGCAGATCCAGCGCCGTGGCGTCGCCGGTCCAGCTGCCGAGCTTCTTGAGCACATGGACGACATTGGCGTGCGGCAAGGTGCGGCCGGTGTTTTCGCCGCGCGCCACCGGCACATTGACGACGCCTTTGGCGTAGCGCACCAGCCAGACATCGGCACGGCCGGCCGGCACCGAACCGGCGCCGATGCTGATCTTGCCGCCATCGAGCGACAGCGACGGCCCGCTGGTGCGGCCAGTGCTTGCGATCAGATGCTGGATCTCGCCGGGTGCGGCGCCGACGACATCGGCATGACCGTTGACCACCACTTGCGGCGTGAACGGCCCGTCATGGCCGAGCGGCGGCTCGTAGCTGACCTGGCGCTGGGTGAATTCCTGGCGGCCGAAAATATCTTTCCAGCCGAGATAGTCCCAGTAGGTGACGTTGAACGACAGCGCCAGCACGCCGGGCTGGTCCTTGACCTTGATCAGGTTGGCGTTGGCCGGCGGGCAGGACGAGCAGCCCTGGCTGGTGAACAGCTCGACCACGGTGAGCGGCTGGGCGGCCGCCGCGCCGAGCGACACCGCCAGCGCAAGCGCGCAAAGACTGGACACTGTGACGAACTTGCAGGACATCGGCTTGCTCCGTGGGCGGCGGCGCCTGGATGCACCGCTCATGTCCCCACTTCGCCGCCGCCCGCTGCTTCGTTACAGCGCTCACCGGTTTGTGATGATGGTTCGTCGCTTTGCTGCGCTGGAGATCGGGACCGACTGTCGCGACAGCCAATCTCCCCACTCGTGGGGGAGATGTCCGGCAGGACAGAGGGGGGCGCCGTAGAGCACCGACGTCGAGCAAAATAGAATGATGATCAGATCGGTCCGAGAAAGTGGGAGACGGATATGGCAAGGCGGGCGGGACAGCGCCCCCCTCTGGCCTGCCGGCCATCTCCCCCACAAGTGGGGAGATCGGCAGCGTCTACTGCGTCAGCAGCGTGTCGGACGGGCGCCGGTTGAAGTCGCACTTGCCCATCACGCTGTAGAAGAAGTCGGCGTTCGTAACGTCTGGCAGTGGAGGATTGTTGCCGCCGTCTTCCCATGCCTGGTCGCTGGTCTCGCCGCAGGGCACAGCGGCGAAGATGTCGACGATCGCGTTGCCGGCAACCTCGACGGGGAGGTATAGGGAAGGGTTCAGGGTCTTTTGTGCCGCGGTGCCGTACCCGGCGCCCAAGTAGAGCCGGTTCGACGTGCTTGCATCGTTCGACTTGAGCGGGTTGACCGGTCCGGACGGCACATTCATCTGCAGATAGAGCTGGTCCATCGTGCTCACGTCGATTGTTGCGCCACTGCTGTTTCCGGCGGTATTCGTGGTTGCGCACGTCGTCTTGAAATAGATGGTGGAGCCGCTCGTATTTCCGCTTTTTGCTACCGCGGTGCTTCGGTAAACGCCCGCGGTGGGAGTGAAATCGGTTTTTGATCCTACTGTCGTGCACACTTGGCTCTGGACCTGCGTCTGGGTTGTTCCCGACACAGTGGAAATAGTTGTCGTACCGTAACCTTTCGGGTCGGCAGCGGTATAAGTCTTACCCCCGCTCGTATAGGAATAACTATACCCTTTGTAGACATAGTCGACCTTCATCATGGCCGTCGGTGTGGTCGTGGAGGTCGAACCGAAGGGAAGGCCGTACACGGTCATGGTCTTGTTCCAGTAGCCTGAAACGTGATCGACGTTGAATGTAGCCTGGACCAGCGCCGGCGTTTTGCTGACCGCCGACGTAACGCCGACCGCCACCGTGGGGATCCTGGCGATCTGCATGAAAACGGTCGGCATGGCGAAGCTTGCCGAAGCCTGCGCGGTGGCGGTGCCGTTGGCGCTGACGTCGAAGGTGTTCAGCGTCGCGGTGCCCTGTCCGCCATTGGCTACGTAGGAAGCCTGCATCGCCACCTGGCGCTGCGCCTTCGTCGAGGCGGTATCCATCGTGGTGATCGACAGGATCGCGGCATCGAGTGCCGCCTGCTCGGTCGACCTGGTCTGGACCGCCGAGGTGTAGTCGACCGAAAAGCCGACCGCGGTGATCAGCGGAATCATCATGACGATGAGGATCGGCGCAAATGCACCGCTTCTCGACTCGATAAACCTACCTGCCAGCCCCCGCATGCCTTGATCCTTACAACGGAATATCACTACCGGCTAACATGGCACTCCCCAATTATGCTCTAACTTACTTGGTTAAAATTTATCGACTTTTCGCGAAACCGCCTGACAAAGCCGACAAACGCCCGCAGCGCCCGTCCCGGCAGCAGCCTGCGCCGCTTGCTCGGGCAAGCCGCCCCTGCTAAACGCGCGCCATGAGCACGCCCCTCGACCACATCCGCAATTTCTCCATCGTCGCCCATATCGACCATGGCAAATCCACGCTTGCCGACAGGCTGATCCAGCTGACCGGCGGGCTGGAACTGCGCGACATGAAGGAGCAGGTGCTGGACTCGATGGACATCGAGCGCGAGCGCGGCATCACCATCAAGGCGCAGACGGTGCGGCTGAAGTACCATGCCAACAATGGCGAGGACTATATCCTCAACCTGATCGACACGCCCGGACACGTCGACTTCGCCTATGAAGTGTCGCGGTCGCTGGCCGCCTGTGAAGGCTCGCTGCTGGTCGTGGACGCGTCTCAGGGCGTCGAGGCGCAGACGCTGGCCAATGTCTACCAGGCGATCGACAACAACCACGAGATCGTCGTGGTGCTGAACAAGGTCGACCTGCCGGCCGCCGAGCCCGAGCGCATCCGCGAGCAGGTCGAGGAGGTGATCGGCATCGACGCCTCCAACGCCGTGCTGATCTCGGCCAAGACCGGCCTTGGCATTCCCGATGTGCTGGAGGCCATCGTCCACCAGCTGCCGCCGCCGCGCGAAGGCGACGCGACCGCGCCCTTGAAGGCGATGCTGGTCGACAGCTGGTACGACGCCTATCTCGGCGTCATCGTTCTGGTGCGCGTCATCGACGGTGTTTTGAAAAAGGGCCAGACCATCCGCATGATGGGCACCGGCGCCAAGCATCTGGTCGAGCGCACCGGCGTGTTCACCCCGGCCCGCATCAATGTCGACGAGCTCGGCCCCGGCGAGTTCGGCTTCTTCACCGGCTCGATCAAGGAGGTGGCCGACACCCGCGTCGGCGACACCATCACCGAGGACAAGCGCTCGACGGCCAAGGCGCTGCCCGGCTTCAAGCCGGCGCAGCCGGTGGTGTTTTGCGGCCTGTTCCCGGTCGACGCCGCCGATTTCGAGGATCTGCGCGCCGCGGTCGGCAAACTGCGCCTCAACGACGCCAGCTTCTCTTTTGAAATGGAAACCAGTGCAGCGCTCGGCTTCGGCTATCGCTGCGGCTTCCTTGGTCTGCTGCATCTCGAAATCATCCAGGAGCGGCTGGAGCGCGAGTTCAACCTCGACCTGATCGCCACGGCACCGAGCGTCGTCTACCGGCTGCTGCTGACCGACGGCTCGATGAAGGAATTGCACAACCCGGCCGACATGCCCGACGTGGTGAAGATCTCGGCGATCGAGGAGCCGTGGATCCGCGCCACCATCCTGACGCCGGACGACTATCTCGGCGGCATCCTGAAACTGTGCCAGGACCGGCGCGGCATCCAGGCCGACCTGTCCTATGTCGGCAAGCGCGCCATGCTGATCTACGATTTGCCGCTCAACGAAGTCGTCTTCGATTTCTACGACCGGCTGAAGTCGATCTCCAAGGGCTACGCCTCCTTCGACTATCACCTCACCGACTACAAGGAAGGCGACCTGGTGAAGATGTCGATCCTGGTCAATGAGGAGCCGGTGGACGCGCTCTCCATGCTGGTGCACCGCACGGCGGCGGAAAAGCGCGGAAGGCAGATGTGCGAGAAGCTGAAGGAGCTGATCCCGAACCATCTGTTCAAGATCCCGATCCAGGCCGCGATCGGCGGCAAGGTCATCGCCCGCGAAACCATCTCGGCGCTGCGCAAGGACGTCACCGCCAAATGCTACGGCGGCGACGTCTCGCGCAAGCGCAAGCTGCTGGACAAGCAGAAAGAAGGCAAGAAGCGGATGAGACAGTTCGGCAAGGTGGATATTCCGCAGGAGGCGTTTATCCAGGCGCTTAAGATGGGGGATTGAGAAGCCGGTTGGCGCGCAAAGCGCGCCAAGTCATCGATCCGGTGGATCGATGACAGGCTTCGAAAGCGGGGGAGCTGCCGGAGGCAGCGGGCCCCCCGCCGGTGCGGCGTTGACGCAGCGCGGTGGAGATTACTCTCCGGGCGGCGGCGCTGGGTGATCGCCGGGCGCAGGCGGGGTTTCTCCCAGATCCGCAGCAATCTCTCGAAAAATGCCATCGATATTGGTGAAGATCAGCCGACCTAATTCCGCAACGTCTGATGCGTCGCCCAGACGAATAAAACGCATGGTTCGCAGGCATAGCACAGCGATGTCATCGGGCGAGTTGTTCGCTGTTTGATAGGCAGCCTGGAACGCGGACAGGACCGCTCGGACCAGTCTCGGTTCCAGTCGCGGCGCTGCGGTATTCCAAACATGTATGGCGACGGACTGGCTTCCGATCCGGAGGCCAAAATTCGGAGTGAACGTAACCGAAAACACTTCGTTAGGGCTTCGCACGGTGGTCGCTGGAAACTCCAATATTGCGCCCGTGTTCAGGGTTCTCCAGGCGTCCAGCCGCTGTAGGCCAAGCTGAGCGGATCGTCTCTCCGGTTCCTGCGTGATTGTTGCCGTTGCGGCCAACAATGTCTCTAGCGGTTCTCCGGCCATCAGACGTTGACTAAGCCGGCGCAGGCTACTGTGAAAATCGTAGCCGCCCTCGCGCGGCACAGATCTTCGGCGCAGCTCGCTTCGCTGAGGTCGAACATTCATATGGACAATTCGCAAAAAAGCAGAAATTCCGAACGCGGGCATTGAAACACCCTCTCTGACCTTTCGATTCGCAACTGCAAATATATACAGAAATTCCTGCTTTGTTCTTCGATATTCGTCATTCCGACGCCAACGCAGGAAATAAGCGCGCCAGTGGGCTCAAATCCTCCTTGTATCGCATCTAAATATTCACTTCGATCGAAGAGAGATGGACACCAAGATTATTACTTCGATAAGATCGCGCAATAATCGGTTCAGAATGCCGAGTGAAGTTGGGGGATAAACAGTGGCCACACTTTTCATTGAGGAAATCGTTGGGAAACTCAAAAGAGGGGAGCTACGGATTCCGGCTTTCCAGAGGGGATTTGTCTGGACTCCTGATGACGTCGCTTTTTTGATGGATAGTATATATAAAGATTACCCTTTTGGCAGCGTGTTACTTTGGAGAACAAAGGCAAAACTCCAGCAGGAAAGAAACTTGGGGCCATTCGAATTGCCCGACCCTCAAGCAGATTACCCTATCGACTACGTGCTCGATGGCCAGCAACGACTAACCTCAATACTTGGCGTATTCGCCGATAGTTTGCCTAGAAGCAACACGGTTGATTGGAAGGATATATATTTTGACTACGTAGCACAGGAGCACGCGCAGAACTCTCAGTTCCTTGCGCTTGATGTTCAGGAGGTGGACAAAGCTAGACACTTTCCATTGAACATCGTATTCGATTCTGTGGCCTATAGACGTGCGACCAAAGATTTTGATGACGCTTTGGCGAGTCGCATCGATGAGTTAAAGAAACGGTTCCAGCAAGCCCAGTTTCCGTACTTCCTAATGGAAACTGAAGAAAAGCCTAAGATTGCTATCGTGTTCGAGCGTATCAACAGAAAGGGGGTTCCGCTAGACACGTTTCAGCTGCTTACTGCTTGGACATGGAGCGAGGACTTTGAACTTCGGCAACAATTTGAGGAACTAGCGGGTGAACTCGAGCCATTCGGGTTCGAAACACTCGGTGATGATACCGACCTCCTTCTTAGATGCACCGCGGCCGTTCTTTCGGGAAAGGAGAGCGCCGAAAGCCTGCTCTCTGTAAGTGGGACAGATGTTCGTGATGCGCTCCCCCGTATCAAGAAGGGTATCAAGGAGTCGATCGAGTTTTTGAAGAAGAACCTGCTTGTGGAAAAGCTGGGCAACCTTCCTTACCCGACTATGCTGATCCCTTTGGTGGCGTTTTTCGAAGGGCCGGAGGAGGAGCAATACTCGCTGTCCGACGCGCAAGTGAAAACGATAAAGGAGTGGTTTTGGAGAGTTTCGTACGCTAGACGATACAGCAGCGCTACGAAAAGAAACCTTGAGGCAGATATAGCTGCCGCAAGAGTCTTGCGGATTGACGGTGCGAGTACGCTTGGTAATTTTGATTCGGCTGCAGCTCCAACGAATTTTACGGATCGGAAATTCATCGGGGGCACCGTCGACACAAAGACATTTGTATTGCTACTAGCAAACCAAAAACCGAAATCGCTCGTTAATGGCGCTAATGTCCATATTTCGCGGGTGCTCAATGCAGGAAATCGCGCGGAGTTTCACCATCTGTTTCCCCAAGCGTACCTCAAGGGAAAGGGGATTGATCCCGCAGCCATTAATTCACTTGTAAACTTTTGTATTTTATCGGCAGCAGATAACAAGAAGGTCGGCAGCAAGGCGCCGTCAGAATATAGAGCAAAGTTGGTGGCCGACATAGCCGATGTGCTGGTCTCTAATGTGATTCCGGACGTGTTGTTCGACGACGATTTTGCGAAATTTCAATCCGCAAGGGCAGAACTGCTCGTAACCGCAGCCAATAAGGCGATGGGCCGGATATAGCTCGAGGGACCAGTGGCAGGCGCGAGGCTCAGGCAACTGCCTCTCCGGCATTCGCGCCGGCCATTTCCCAGCCGCTGGGGGCGCGGGGATGGCCGAGGTCAGGCTGGCCGAGGCTGGCAGCGTCTCCCGACACCTCGGCAGTTTCCGCTTCGCGCGACCCCCATTGAAAACGCCCCACCCTGGCGTATCCTCCCCGGCTTGGGGGAGACATCACATGCGCACCACTCCGGATACCGTCGCCGCGCTCGGCCTCGCCATCGGTGGCGCCTTCGGCCTTGCCGGCACCTTCGTCGCCAGCGCTCCGCTGCGCGAAACGCTCTGGACGATCGACGGCGTGGCGCTCGTGGTGGCGACCGCGCTGCTCACCATGAAATATCAGCGGCTGGGCAATGACTGCATAGCTGCCGGATTCCTCACCTTCCTCGCCGGCGAGAGTCTGCTGCTCGCCGGCAATGCGGCGGGGCTGGAGGCCAGCGTGCCTTCCTATGTCGGCGGCATCTCGCTTTGGGCGGCCGCACTGGTCATGGTCAGCGTGCCGAAAACCTTCGCCCTGTGGATGCGGCTCACGGCGCTCGTGGCCGCCGTGCTGTTTGTCGTCTCGGCTTGTATGATCCTCTGGGGCGCGCCCTTGCTGCCGACCTCGGCGCCGCTGCCCGCCGCCGGCTATCCGTTCCTGGTGCTGACTTTTATCGGGTGGATCTGGACGCTGCTGAAATCCGAGCGTTAGACGGTGCGTCGCTGTCGATCCCGGTCAAAGTTCGCAACAGGAAGATGAGCGTTGGCGCCGCCCCGGCCGCCGCCATCTTCTCCCCGTGAAACGAGGAGCTGTCGTGACTGCTTTCGCTAATTGTCCGCGTTGTAGAAAAGGCGCCGGCGTTGCGGCCAGCTTCTCTCGCCTCGTTTACGGGGAGTTGAGGAGTTGTCCGCTTGGCGGACGAAAAGCCAACTGCTTGGCTTTTCGAATGACGAACGTCCGGCTGGACAGTGAGGGGCGGCGCTGACTCAGGCAATTGTCCGCTCCCGGTCCCCGCGCCCGCGCATTGACTTTGCACGCGCACAGGCGCCTTTGAGCACCGGCCATTGGGGGCCGAGGGGGAACATCCATGAAAAAGACCTATCAAAAGCCGACGCTCAACAGGCGCGAGAAGCTTTCGGCCGTGACGGCAATTGCCTGTCCGATCTCGCAACCCTGCGGATAGTAAGGTCCCAGGCCTTGCCGGTGCCGGTTCCCTTCCGGCCGCTCGACACGACGTGCGCTGCGCCCGCGCATTGACATTGCGCGCGCACAGGCGCCTTTGAGCCCGGCCATTGGGGGCTGAGGGGATTATCCGTGAAGAAACTCTATGAAAAGCCGACGCTGAACAAGCGCGAGAAGCTTTCGGCGGTGGCGGCGTTGGTTTGCCCGTCGAACTGCGGAAAACTGTGACCTGACGAAGCCCGCTTCGGACTATGCCGGGGCGGGCTTTGTTGCTTCGGCCGCTTCGGTAGAGTTGGTACGAATGCGTACAGACCAGCCAAGCCCGGTTGATCGTGCCACAATCGGAGCATAAAAAATCCGGGCGGCGGTCCTCTATCAGGTCGCCAGTGGCCGACGCGGGCTCAGGCAACTGCCTCACCGGCATTCGCGTCGGCCATTTCTGCTTCACTTGCGAATAATCCAGGCGACGAGGCCGCTGTCGACATGCGCGTTGTGCGTGAGTTTGCGCACCAGGGCCTTGGCGTGTTCAGTCCATTGCGCCTCGGGGATGAGGCGTTCGGCAATGGATGTCTTGAAGGCCCTTCGCAACGCATGGAAAGTAAGCGCGGGCACCAGGCCCGTGGGGTCTTCCATTGCAATGCTCCCGACGGGGCGGGAGCACGCTGACACTCCCCATCGCCCATACAGTGGCCAGCGACAGCGAAACCATGCGCCCTGTGGCGGCGGCGGTCTACCGCGTCGCACCGCACGTTTTGCGCCGTACATGAAATATAGGGCTTGGCGATGCGCGGGGGCGGCAGATGCCGACGCCTCACGCGCCGCCCTTGTCGACCCGGGGCGCCGACGCACCTTCCCTTCTCCCCCTGTGGGAGAAGGTGGATCGGCGCGCAGCGCCGAGACGGATGAGGGGTGTTCCAGCGGAGTGAGGCGTTGATGTTCCTGCTTTGGGTCGGCGACTGTTGACGTCTCGCCAAGCTGGAACACCCCTCATCCGACCTCGCTTCGCGAGGCCACCTTCTCCCACAAGGGGAGAAGGGAGAGCCGCGCCTGGCTCAGCTCTCGATCCAAACCTTCTCAAAATGCTGCTCCAGCGCCTGGTGCTGTTCGCAGCCTTCGACGCCCTTGCGGTAGGTCCTGTACACCGAGCGCCAGTAGGGTTGGATGATGATGCCGGAGTCGCGCAGATTCTGCTCTATCTTGCCCATGATCTCCTTGCGCGCCTTGGCGTCCGGCGTTGCCAGGGCCTTGTCGAGCAGGGTGTCGAATTCCGGGTTGGCGTAGGCGCTCTCGTTCCAGGCAGCGCCCGATTTATACGCCAGCGCCAGCACCTGGACGCCAAGCGGGCGGCCCAGCCATTCGGTGCAGGAGAAGGGGTATTTGCTCCAGTCGTTCCAGAAGGTGGCGGCCGGCAGCACAGTGCGCTTGATCTTCAAGCCGGCCTCGCGCATCTGCGCGCCGATTGCGTCGCCGGTGCTCTTTTGCCATTCGACATCGACGGAGATGAGCTCGAATTCATGGTCGGCCTTGCCGGCCTCCGCGAGCAGTTTCTTCGACTGGTCCACGTTACGCTTGGCCGGGCCGATATCGGCATATTCGGGGTGCATGGGGCCGACATGATGGTTGTCGGCGGGCTTGCCGCGGCCGCCGAGGCCGAGCGCCAGCACGGCGGAGTTGTCGACGGCGAGCTGGGCGGCGCGGCGCACCTTGACGTCGTCATAGGGCGCGTTGCCGACATTGAAGCGGGCGACGATGGTGGAGCCGGTGGCGATCTCGGAATTCATCAGCCCCATCTGCTCGGTCTGCGAGACGGCGTCGGAGGCGGTTTCATGGTCGGTGTCGATCTCGCCGGATTCGAAGGCCGACAGCATGGCATTGGGGTCGGAGCCGTAGTCGACCCATTTGATGCCGTCGAGGTGGAATTCGCCCTTCCACCAGGGCTTGTCCTTGCGCTTCACCTCGGCACCGGTCTCGGCATCCCAGCTGACCAGCTCGCACGGGCCGGTGGTGATGGCCAGCGCCTTCAGGGGATCGCCGTCACCCTCATAGGAGCGGTGCATGATCAGCGCCGGATAGTCGGCCATGCCGGCGATCAGCGAAATGTCGGGCTTCGGCAGATTGAGCTTGATGGTGAAGTCATCGACCTTGGCGATGCCGCCATCGACCACCTTCTTGGTGTCGGCATTGACCAGCGCGCCCATGCGCGCGGCGACCGAATTGCCGGGCACGGAAGCATCGCACCAACGGGTGAGGTTGTGGATGACATCGTCGGCGTTGAAGGCATCGCCGTTCGACCAGGATATGCCCTTGCGGACATGCAGGGTGAGGGTCTTGGCGTCGTCGCTCGCCTCCCAGCTTTCGAGCAGCCAGGGCTCGAAGGAGAAGTCGGTGTTCCAGCGCACCAGATATTCGTTGCAATGGCGGGCGACGTTGGACATCTCGACGCCGTCGAAGGTGCGCGGGTCCTTGAAACCCTTGACGTTCATGGCGACGCGCAAGACGCCGCCTTTTTTTGGCTCGGCCGCGCGGGCAGGGGTGGTGCCGAGCCCGCCCAGCGCCAGTGCGCCGGCGGCACTGACGCCGAGCCCGGCCATCAAAGCGAGATACTCGCGGCGGTTGATGCCGCCGGTCTTGAAATCATCGGCGACGGGTTTGGCTTGCGGGTGCAGTTTGCGGTCGGTCAGCATGAATTTCATCGTCGTTCCCCTGTTGTTGGGCGCCCCGGCGGACACATCCGACGCGGTGTGGCGCAGCCGCCGGGACGCCGTTGCCTGAGCAGGTGAATGATAGAGCGGGGTGACGAAGGGGAGTGTTCGGTTTTCCGCAGTGATTGTGCGGTGGGCCGCAGAGGGCCACAGCCAATCTCCCCCCTCGTGGGGGAGATGTCCGGCAGGACAGAGGGGGGCGCCGTAGAGCGCAAACAGACATTCGACAGGCGTCGAGCAATCGTGGAATGGCGGCCAGGTGGCTCCGAGGGGAAGTTGCGTCCAGGTGGACAGGATGGACCTTGGCAAAGTCGGCGGGACAGCGCCCCCCTCTGCCCTGCCGGGCATCTCCCCCACGAGGGGGGAGATTGGCGCTCCGCCGGCGGCCCTTGCTCAGTAAGGCCACTCACCCCGGCCCAGCGCGCCAACCGCCGCCACGATCCGTGCAAACGCTTCCGCCGCCGCCGGCACGGTGGTGCGGGCGCGCAGGAAGCTGTGCACCAGCCTCGGCTCCTCGTGCCACCACGCCTTGCCGCCGCTGGCCAGAATGCGGTCGCGGTAGGTCTCACCGTCCGACGACAGCGGGTCGCACTCGGCCGTGACGATCACCGTCGGTGGCAGGGCGGAGAAGTCGCGGTCGCGCAGCGGCGAGAAGGTCGGGTCGTCCAGTGATTGCCGCTTGGCCGAGCGGACGTCGCGGTAGAAGGCGATGTCGGCCACCGACAGCAGCGGCGCAGCGGCGTGCTCGACATAGGAGCCGGTGGTCTCGTCTCCGCCGAGGCCGGGATAGATCAGCACCTGGCCGATGGCAGCCCTGATATGGCGGCGCGTCGCCTGCACCACCCCAGCCGCGAGATTGCCGCCGGCGCTTTCGCCGCACAGCACGAGCGGCAGATCGGTGGCGGCGGCTGCCCATTCGAAGGCGGTGACCGCATCGTCGAAGGCGGCGGGGTGGACATGCTCCGGCGCCAAGCGATAGTCGACGGACAGCACATCAAAACCGGTGGCGGCGCAGAGCTCGGCGCAGATGTCGTCATGGCTGTCGAGCCCGCCGAGGATGAAGCCGCCGCCGTGATAGTAGACCACCATGGCGCGGGCAGCCTTGCCGGCGAACTGGTAACGCCGGACCGGAATGTCGCGGCCCGCGGCGGCGATCAGGCCGGCGCTGGCCTTCACGCCGGGCGGGCGGCCCTGGTGGAAGGCACGGCTCATCCGGTCATAGACGGCGCGCTGCTTGTCGATCGGCAGGCCGAGGATTTCGGGCGGATACCAGGCGTTGACCGCGTCGATATAGGCCCACAGGGCCGGATCGAGCCGTGTTTCGTAGGGGCCGCGGGTCATGCTTTCGGCAGTCATAGATCTGCGTAGAGTGCGGCCGCGTTGTCGAAGCTGAAGCGCAGCGGCACCGAGCCTTCGACCTGCCAGGCGGTGACGGTCTCGCCGGCCAGCAGCCGGCAGGCGCCGTCAGTGTTGGTGACGGCGCCGCCATAGAGCCGGTTGGCGAGGTTGAGGATACCGGTCTGGTGCATGGCCGCGCTGCCGCTGCCGCAGGCATCCTTGACCAGCAGCACGCGAAAGCCTTTGGCCACCGCATCCTTCACTGACGCGTCGATGCAGGCCTCGGTCCAGACGCCTGATACAACCAGCCATTCGATGCCAGCCGATTTGATGTCGCGGGCCGCCGGCCCCGACCGGAAGGCGCTGGCCTCCGCCTTGATCAGCAGCGCCTCGCCCTTGATCGGCGCCACCTCGTGGCAGATCTCGGTCAGCGGGTCGCTCTTGTCGGAGAAGGCCGACTTGCCGTCCTCACCGACCGGATGAAAGGGCCGGTCCTGCTTGTCGAGATCGACGATGTAGGCCCAGTGGTAGAGCGGCACGTGGTTAGCGCGCGCCGCCGCCTGCAGGCGCTGGACGTTCGCGAGGATCTCGGCAAAGCCGTCAACCAGGTAGCGCGGGTCCTGCCGGTGCTCCTCCTGCAGGTCGATGAAGATCGCGGCCACGGTGCCGCGCTTGATGGCGATGGGAGCCTTCACGCGAGAAACTCGTCCTCATAGGGAAAGCGCGACAGGAGTTCGGTGCCGGTGTCGGTGATCAGGATCTCGTCCTCCAGCTTGACGCCCTCGCGGCCGCCCTTTTCGCCGATATAGCTTTCGACGCTGACCACCATGCCTGGCACGATATGGCCGTCGCGGCCATAGGTCTCGTAGTCCATGGCGTGTGCGATGAACGGCGTTTCGCCATGCATGCCGACGCCGTGCATGACCGAGGTGTAGCGCTGGTCGACGAAACGGTCCGGGATCTTCCAGGCCTTCTCGGCGATCTCGCGGAAGGCCATGCCGGGTTTGACGATCGAGATGTTGTGCTGAACCTGGTCGTGCGCCATGCGGTAGAGCGACTTCTGGTAGGGCGTCGGCTTGCCCGGCCCGCAGCGGAAGGTGCGGGAGAAATCGGAATAATAGCCGTAGCAGCCGATCGTGTCGGTATCGAGCGCCAGCAGTTCGCCCGGCCGGATCTTGCGGCCGCTGGCCTCGTTGAACCATGGATTGGTGCGCTGGCCGGAGGTCAATAGCCGCGTCTCGATGAACTCGCCGCCCTGGCGGATAACCTCGCCATACATGATGGCGAACAGGTCGTTTTCGGAGACGCCGGGCTTGATCGCCTCGCGCACCGCATAGACGGCGGCCTCGGCGCCGGCCATCGACACCTGCAGGCATTTGACTTCCTCCGGCGTCTTGACCGCGCGCACGGCCAAAATCTCGCCCTGGCAGTCGCGCACCTCGCAGCCGCGCTTTTCCAGGGCCAGCGCCTGCAGATGGCTGCAGCGATCGAGGCCGAGCTTCATCGAGCCGCCGCCATGCTGCTTCAAGAGCTCAGTGATCTCGTCGGCGAAGGGGCCGGCGGTCTCGTCGTCGCGGCCGGAGACCGACGACCAGACGAGCTTGGAAGGACGCGCCTCGTCGATCGTGTCGAGCACCATCGAGACATGGTAGCTCTGCGGATATTCGAACAGCACGATCGGCCCGTCGGTCGGGATAAAGAAATAGCGGGTCGAGTTGCGCAGGAAATAGCCGAACATGTTGCGCGAGCCGGTGGCGTAGCGCTGGTTGTAGGGGTCGAACAGCACGACGCCGCCATAGCCTGCCTCGCGCATCCAGCCGCGCAGTTTTGCCAGCCGGCCTTTGCGCAAGGCATCCGCATCGATGAAGGACGGCTCGGTGTCGGACAGCCACATGCCGCCGGCCGGATCGGCCGCAGCCGGATGGCGCATGCGGTCCTTGAAGTCCACGTCCTCGGTGCTGTCGGGGTCGAATACGACGATGCTCATGGGTGCCTGGCCTTGGGTGGGGTTGCGAGGTCGGAGCATGGCGCAAGCGGGGTGAATGGATTGTGCGGAAAACCGCGTGTGTTGTGCAGGATGCCGCTGGAGCCCTGCAACGTGTGGGGCAGCCCCCTCACCCAGCCTCCGCTTCGCTCGGCTGACCTCTCCCCGAGGGGAGAGGAGACTTGCAGCGCCGGCGCCTTCCTCTTCTCCCCAGCGGGGAGAAGGTGGCCGCGTAGCGGCCGGATGAGGGGGTCTACCCTCAAGTGCCGGCCCTAATGCCTCCGCGCCAGTTTCGGCGGATGCCCGTGCTCCTCGCGAAAAGCGCGGGCAAAACTCGACATCGAGGCAAAGCCGCAGGCCAGCGCCACGTCGCGCACGGCGAGCGTCGAGTGCGCCAGCAGATCGGCGGCGCGTTTCAGCCGTAGCCGCCGGTAGTAGCCGTTGGGCGAGATGGCGAGTTCAGAGCGGAAGGAGCGTTCGAGCTTGTCGGAGGAGACGCCGAGCTTCGCGGTCAGCTCGGCCATGCCGAGCCGCTCCTCGACCGCGTCCTCCATGATGGCGATGGCCGACAGCACCAGTTCGTTCTGGACGCCGGTGCGCAGCCGCAAGGGCATCATCTTGCGGTCGATGCTGGAGCGCAGCTGGCTGTGCACGAACCATTCGGCGACGCCGGCGGCGAGTTCGGCGCCATAGTCGCGGGTGATGATCTCCAGCATCATGTCGAGGCTGCCGACGCCGCCGGCCGAAGTGAAGCGCTTGCGGTCGATGACGTAGAGGTCGCGCCTCAGTTCGATGTTGGGGAAGGCTTCGGTGAAGGCGGCCTGGCTGGTCCAGTGCAAGGTGCAGGCATGGCCGTCGAGCAGGCCCGCGCGCGCCAGGAAGAACGCCGCATCCGCCACCGCGCCGATATGGGCGCCATTGCGCAGGCTCTTGCGGATCCAGTGTGCTGCGTCCTCGGCGACGAGGTGGTCGGCATCGCCGCCGGAGCAGACGACGATGCGGTCGACCTTCGGCGCGTCCTCGGCGTAAAAGCCCGGCTGGATGACGACGCCGTTCGAGGCCTCGACCGCGCCCCTCGTGCCGCCGACGATGATCCAGCGATAGCATTCCCGCTTTGCCAAGACATTGGCGGCGCGCAGCGGCTCGATGACCGAGCTGAACGCCATCATCGGAAAGCCGGGAAACACCAGCACGGCGAAGGTGAGGGCTGTTTCGGTGGGCTTTGGTGGTTCGCGCGTGGCCATGGGGCGCTACACTTCGGGCAGATGGGGTTCGGGGTCAACTGGGTCGTTGGCTGGTCAGTTCATCATGAGACGTTGGCGCCGCCCCTCATTGCCCTGCCGGGCATTTCTCCCCGTAAACGGGGCGAAAGAGGCTAAAAGCTGGCGCCGGTGATTGGCGAAACCGGCGACAACAGCGTCCCTCGCCCCGTTTACGGGGAGAGGATGCCGGCAGGCTGGTGAGGGGCGGCGCAGGCTTTGGAGACTCGCTTCGGCGTGAGCGATTCCGCCCCCTAACCCCCTAGCGCCTGGTCCAGATCCGCGATCAGATCATCGCCATCCTCGATCCCCGCCGACAGCCGCACCAGCGAATCCGAAATGCCGATCTCCGCCCGCTTCTTGACCGGAATCGACCCATGCGTCATCAGCGCCGGGTGCTCGATCAGGCTCTCCACCCCGCCGAGGCTTTCGGCCAGCGTGAACAATTGCGTGCGTTCGAGGAACTTTTTCGTGCCGGCGAGGTCGCGGTCGAGCACGGCCGTGATCATGCCGCCGAAGGCATGCATCTGGCGCTCGGCGATGTCGTGCTGCGGATGGCTGGCGAGGCCGGGATAGATGACGCGGCGGACGTCTTTCCGGCCTTCCAGCCACTGCGCGATCTTGAGGCCATTGGCGGAATGGCGCTCCATGCGCAGCGCCAGCGTCTTCAGGCCGCGCAGCGCCAGAAAGCTGTCGAACGGACCTGATATGGCGCCGATGGCGTTCTGCAGGAATTTCAGCTGGGCGGCCAGATCCTTGTTGTCGCCGACCACAGCGACGCCGCCGACCATGTCGGAATGGCCGTTGAGATATTTGGTCGTCGAATGCACCACGATGTCGATGCCGAGCTCCAGCGGCCGCTGGATATACGGGCTGCAGAAGGTGTTGTCGGCGACGGACAAAATCCCCTTGCGTTTGGCGAGTGCGGCGACGCCTTCGAGGTCGACGATGCGCAGAAGCGGGTTGGTCGGCGTCTCGACCCAGAGCATTTTCGTCTCGGGGCGGATCGCAGCCTCGACGGCGGCGAGATCAGTGAAGTCGACGAAGCTGACCTGCAGATTGGCCGAGCGCTTGCGCACCCGCTCCATCAGGCGGAAAGAGCCGCCATAGATGTCGTCGGTGGCGACGATATGGGCTCCGGAATCGAGCAGTTCCAAAACGGTGGCGATCGACGCCAGGCCGGACGCGAAAGCGAAAGCATTGGTACCGCTTTCGAGATCGGCCACGGCGCGCTCGAAGGCAAAGCGCGTCGGGTTCTGGCTGCGGGCATATTCAAAGCCCTTGTGCACGCCGGGCGACTGCTGGGCATAGGTCGAGGTGGCGTAGATCGGCACCATCACCGCACCGGTCAGCGGATCGTGGCTCTGGCCGCCATGGACGGTGCGCGTCGAGAAGGCCAGGCGGTTCTTGCCCGACTGTGAAGTCTTGCTGGTCATCGTGCGCGCCTCAGATGGTTGATCAGGTCGATGCGGGTTATCAGGCCGACGAACTCGTCGCCATCAAAGATGATGGCGACCTCGTTGCGGTCGAAGACAGGCAGCAGCGCGTCCAACGTCTGGCTGGCCTGCAGCGTGTGCAGGTTGGAGGTCATCGCTGTGCGCACCGGGCCGTTGAAGCGCTCCCAGCGGCCGTCATGCGGGCCTTCGACCTTGGCCAGGATATCGCTTTCGTCGACGATGCCGATCAGCTTGCCGTCGTCGAGCACCGGCAGCTGCGAAACATCGGAGCGGCGCATCCGCCCATAGGCGTTGAGCAGGCTTTCGTCCGGGCCGACGGACACGGTGTCGCCGGTGCGATGCGAGCGCATCACCAGGTCGCGCAGATCGCCATGCTGTTCCTGCTCGGCCAGCCCCTGCTCGGCCAGCCAGAAATCGTCGAACACTTTCGACAGATATTTGTTGCCGCTGTCGCAGACGAAGGTGACGACGCGCTTGGGCACCGTCTGCTCGCGGCAATAGCGCAAGGCAGCGGACAACAGCGTGCCCGAGGACGAGCCGGCGAGGATGCCTTCCTTGGACAAGAGGTCGCGCACGGCCAGCATGCTTTGCTTGTCGGGAATGGCGTAGGCCTTTTTGACCAGCGACAAATCGGCATTGGGTGGCACGAAATCCTCGCCGATGCCTTCCACCGTCCAGCTGCCCGCCTCTTCCATCTTACCGGTCTTGATCAGCGGCGCCAGCACCGAGCCGACCGGATCGGCCAGCACCATTTCGGTCTTCGGCGACACTTTCGCGAAGTAGCGGCCAAGCCCGGTCAGCGTGCCGCCCGAGCCGACGCCGACGACCACCGCGTCGACATCACCGTCGAGCTGCGAAAAGATTTCCGGACCGGTGGTGGTTTCATGCGCCAGCGGGTTGGCCGGGTTGGCGAACTGGTTGGCATAGAAGGCGCCGGGCGTTTCCGCCGCGATCTTCTCCGCCATGTCCTGGTAATATTCGGCATGGCCCTTGCCGACATCGGAGCGGGTCATGTGCACCTCGGCGCCGAGCGCGCGCAGATGCTGGATTTTTTCGCGCGACATCTTGTCAGGCACGACCAGCACGATGCGATAACCCTTGGGGATGCCGACCTGGGCGAGGCCGAGGCCGGTGTTGCCGGCGGTCGCCTCGACGATGGTGCCGCCGCGCCTGAGCTTGCCCTCCCGCTCGGCCGCAGCGATCATCGACAGCGCGATGCGGTCCTTGATCGAGCCGCCGGGATTCTGGCTTTCGAGCTTGATGAACAGCCGGCATTTGCCGGTGTCGAACTTGGTCAGCTCGACCACTGGCGTCTGGCCGATCAGGTCGAGAACCGACTTGTAGGGCGGACGCAGGCGGGACAGCGCGTCGGCTGCGGCGATCTCGTGCTCGCTCATATCGATGCTCCATGACCAAGCGACCGCCTCGAGGCAGAGCGGCAGCGTATCCTCTTTTCCAGCCCTTTGCAGTCGGAAAGAAGATAGATCGTGCCAATCAACTGGCCAGATTAGGAATGAAATTCCGGGTTTACTGCTGTCGCGCAAATCGTGGCCGGGCAGCGGGACAGCGCGCCCCTCTGGCCTGCCGGCCATCTCCCCCAGGGTGGGGAGATTGGCAGCTTCAGCGCCCCGCATGCCTTCCAAGGTCGATAATTGGCGAAGGCCGTCGTGTCAGCCAATCTCCCTCCTTGTGGGGGAGATGGCCGGCAGGCCAGAGGGGGGCCGTAGAGCGCCGACGTCAACAGCAACTCACCCCAGCAGCTGCTTGCTCAGCCTCGCACACTGCACGCGGATATCGGGAATGGCGTCGATCTCGAAGAAGGTGCCGCGTGTCAGCGGGCCGACGGCGAGGATCTTGGCCGAGACGGTTCCGTCGCCGGCGATGATCTCGCAATTGGCTGAGACGTCGAGGCCGATGCGCAGCGGATCCGGCCTTGCCAGGCCGCGGTCGACCAGCGAACGCACCACGCTGTTCGATGAGGTCGAGATGTCCCTGACGATGCCGAAGCAATCGTAGATGCGGGCGACCTCGAAGGTCTCGAGGCGCTGTGTGTGTCGCGACTGGACCTGGACGGTGAATTCGCCGCCCTTGGCGATGTCGACGACGCGGCCTGCGACCAGGCGGATGCGGCCGGATTGCACGGCTTCGGTCACCCGAGCGTAGACCTCCGGCGCCATGCGATGGCGGTGGATGTCCCACCAGGCCTTGGTGTGCTCGACGAAGCGGCGCTTGGCGGAAGCCGGCCAGTTCTGCCAGATCTTCTGGTTGAACGGCCGCAGCCCGTCGACGACGTCACGCCAGTCGATGCCGGCCTTCTGGTTTTCCTTGATCAGGTCGCGGAACCAGCCGACGAAATAGGATAGCTGCGTGCCGAGCGGGATGTCGGCGACGTCGAGCTTGATCGGGTTGCCCTTGCGATGCGGCGAGGGCAGCAGGCCACGCCTGGACACAGCAATGATGTCGCCGCGATGGCCGCGCTGTTCCAGCGCCAGGAACGCATCGACCATGCTGAGACCGGTGCCGAGCACCATGACGCTTCTGTCGGGATCAAGTGCTGTATCGGCTTCCGAGCCCATCCTGACGGCATGGCCTTGCGCCGGCTCCTCGTCATGGCCGGTGGCCAGCACGGCGAGGTGTGCAACCACGCTGGTGCCGTTGGCCAGCGCCACTTCGACGCCCGATGCCGTGGGCGTGATCGATAGGCTTTCCTCGCGGATCAGGCGAAGCCGCCCGGTCTGCTGCTCGCGCGTCTCGAGATCATCCAGCAGCTCCCCGAGATAGCGGGCATAGACGCTGCGCGGCGCGTAGACCGGCGCCCGGTCCTGACTTGCCAGGCCGCGCTCCAGCAGCCAGCGCCAGAAATTGCCGGGATCGTCGGCATAGGCGCTCATGCCGGCGGCGCTGACATTCAGCACATGCGCCGACAGCAGCGTCGAATAGGCGATGCCCTGGCCGAAATGCGGACGCTTCTCGATCAGCGTGACGCGCAGGTCGGGATTGGACGATTTCAGCAGATGCGCTGCCAGCACGACGCCACTGGCGCCGCCGCCGACGATGATGATCGAGTTGGCGCGCCCGGTCATAGGCATGCCTGCGGTGTGCGCAGCGCCAGTGTCAGGCCTGGACCTTGATCGCAACCGGCAGGTCGTCCGAGGCCATATCGCGCATTTCGGCGAGGCTGCGCTGATCGAGCACCTCGGCGATCGCCTGCCGGACCTCGAGCATCAGATGTCGGACTTGGCATGTCGCCTCGTTGCAATCTTCACAGCGCTGGTACTGGGTGCGGCTGGCGCAAGGGATAGGAGCCAGCGGCCCGTCGAGGACGCGCACGACATGGCCGACCTTGATTTCGTCGGCAGGGCGCGCCAGGCGGTAGCCGCCATCCTTGCCCTTGCGGCTCTGGACGAAGCCGGCATTGCGCAGCTCACCCAGGATGGCGTCGAGAAATTTCTTCGGGATGTTGTTGCCGGTGGCAATGTCGTTGACGAAGGCGAGCTGTCCGGCCGGCAATCGCGCGAGATGTACGAGCGCCTTGAGGCCGTACTTGCCCTTTTTCGTGAGCATGAGATCAAAATTTCTCTGTCATGCGACGGCGTAGAACCATCGGTTGCAAAACGCCTGGCGTGCGTTGCCGCCACGTCCAAGCTGCCATGACACATAAATTCTAGTGACATGATGTACAAGCCGATCAATGTTGATTTTGCTTCGTTTTCATGCTTCTGTGGCCATTTTAACCTGCCTTTGTGCCCTTGAGAGCACAAAGAATGCGCTTTGATGGCAGTGGAATGGCAAATGGTTCTCCGGGGCCGGATGCGGCCGGCATCGACTGACGCGACGGCGAAAGCCGATCCATGCCGCGAGCGATCATGGTGATGTGGTGGCCGCTCATCGTCGACTCTAACTCCCTCATGTCGATAAGAATACTATACTTAGCTCCGGGAACGCGGAATGCGTTTTCAAATCCGGAGCTGTTTGAGGCATGGATTTGCGTGGCATTGCCCGAAGGGGGAATTCTCGTTCGCGAGTGGCTAGGCGATGCGGCGATCCTTCGCGCCCCTTTGTCCCGCGGGCAATTAGAAAAGTTCTGCCCTGTCCAACGCCGTGACGTTGCCCACCGTAGCTGCCCTATCCGCCTTGGCAGCCCAACGCCGGTGGCTTTTTTCTAACAAGCCGGCCTTCGTTGGAAGGATTTAACTCTACAAGAACGATAGAATTAGATGACTATCCTGGGGCATTCCGATTTTCTCTTTTCAGGAGCCCTTCATGCCCACCATTTCGCGACGCATTGTTCTGCTCTCGTCGGCAGCATTGGCCGGTGCTGCCTTCCTCGGCCCGGCTCTTGCCGACGACCTCAAGATCACCATCGGCTATCAGACGGTGGTCGAACCCTCGAAAGTGCCACAGGCCGACGGCGCCTATGAAAAGGCGACGAAGGCGGCGATCGATTGGCGCAAATTCGATTCCGGCGCCGATGTCATCGCCGCGGTCGCTTCCGGCTCAGTCGATATCGGCTATGTCGGCTCGAGCCCGCTGGCGGCGGCGGCGAGCCGCGAGCTGCCGATCCAGACCATCTTCGTCGTCGGCCTGATCGGAGAATCCGAAGCGCTGGTGGCGCGCAACGGCACCGGCATCGAGAAGGTCGCCGACCTCGCCGGCAAGAAAGTCGCCGTGCCCTTCGTCTCGACGACGCATTACAGCCTGCTCGCCGCACTGAAGCATGAGGGCGTCGATCCGAAGTCGGTCGAGATCCTCAACCTGCGGCCACCGGAAATCGCCGCGGCCTTTTCGCGTGGCGACATTGATGCGGCTTACGTCTGGGATCCGGCGCTCGGCCAGATCAAGACGACAGGCAAGGTGGTGCTGGATTCCGCGCAGGTCGCCGCCTGGGGCGCGCCGACCTTCGATGCCTGGATCGTGCGCACCGACTTTGCCGAGAAGAACCCGGAAGCCGTGCGCGACTTCGTCAAGGTGACGGGTGCGGCCTATGCCGAGTTCCTGGCCAAACCGGACGCCTGGTCTGTGTCGTCACCGCAGGCGGCGGCGATCGCCAAGCTCACCGGCGCCAAGCTGGAAGAAGTGCCGCAGCTGCTCAAGGGCTATGTCTTCCCGACACTCGAAGAGCAGGCTTCGGACAAATTCCTTGGCGGCGGCACGGTCAAGGCGGTGGAAGCGACATCCGCCTTCCTCAAGGAGCAAGGCAAGATCGACGCCGTGCTGCCGGACTATTCGAAATACGTGTCGTCGAAATACGTCACCGAGGCGCTGGCCTCAAACTGAGCACCTGACTCACACGGAACGCGCGCGGATCTCCTTCCCTGACGCCGCGTGCTGCCTGCCCCGGAACCGCTGACGAGGAGCGCTCCGGGGCAGTCGGATTTCAACGGACTGCGAGGCATCCATGCCGCATCTCGTGCTCGACCCCCATCTCGTACTGGACAAGGTCTCGATCCATTATGACGGCCAGGCCGCACCCGCCGTCGAGCGGGTGTCGATCGATGTCGCCAAGGGCGATTTCGTCGTGCTTGTCGGCCGTTCCGGCTGTGGCAAGACCTCGCTGCTCAATGTCGCTGCCGGCCTTATCGCGCCGGCGCGTGGGCGTGCCTCCATCAACGGTCAACCGATCACCGCGCCGGGCTCGGACCGGGCGGTGGTGTTTCAGAACGATGCGCTGTTTCCATGGCTGACCGCGCGCGAAAACGTTGCCTTCGCGCTACGGCTGCGCGGTGTCGGACCGGCCGAGCGGGCGCGGCGCGCCGATGAATTGCTTGATCTGGTGAAACTCACCGATGCCGGCGACAAGCGCATCTGGGAGCTTTCCGGCGGCATGCGCCAGCGTGTCGGCCTCGCCAGGGCACTCGCCGCCGAACCTGAATTCCTGCTGCTCGACGAACCGCTCGGCGCGCTAGACGCGCTGACGCGCGAGCGCATGCAGACGACACTGCTCGATTTGTGGACGGCAAGCGATGTCGGTGTGCTGATGGTGACGCACGGCATCGAGGAGGCGCTGGTGCTCGCCACCCGCATCGTCGTGCTGGCGCCCGGCCCGGGCCGCGTGGTGAGGAGCTTCGAGCCCGGTTTCTCCAGGCGCTACGCGGCCGGCGAGGCCATTCGCACCATCAAGGCCGATCCGGCTTTTGCCGCGGCGCGCGGCGAGTTGACCGACGCGATCTTCGAAGGAGAAGCGGCATGACCGTTACTTCCTACACGGAGCGGCCGGGCAGCAAGGTCGACGAGGCCGACGGCCTGTCGGTGCCGTGGTCGCGGCCAAGCCCGAAGCGCAAGGGCATCTCGGCACGCGCGGTCAGCGCCGTGACCATCCTGGTGGTGCTGGCGGTATGGGCGCTGTCGGCCCGCCTGCAACTGGTGTCGCCGGTGTTCCTGCCTTCGCCGATCGCGGTGTGGAACAAGTTCATCCTCGTCGCCCGTGACGGCTTCGTCGATGCAACGCTGCTGCAGCATGCGGTCGCCAGCCTGGGCCGAGTCTTTGCCGCGCTGATCGCGGCCATCCTCGTCGGCGTGCCGGTTGGTCTCGCCATCGGCATCAGCACGGTCGGGCGCGGCATCTTCGATCCGCTGCTGGAGTTCCTGCGGCCGATCCCGCCGCTCGCCTATCTGCCGCTGGTCATCATCTGGTTCGGCATCGGCGAGCCGTCGAAGATCCTGGTGATCGCCATCGCCATGCTGGCGCCGGTTGCATTGTCGACCGCCTCGGGCGTTCGCGGCGTCTCGCAGGAGCGCATCAATGCGGCGCGTTCGCTTGGCGCGACACGAGCACAAGTGGTCCGCCATGTGATCCTGCCCAGTGCGCTGCCTTCGATCCTGACCGGACTGCGCATCGCGCTTGGCGCCGGCTGGTCGACGCTGGTCGCCGCCGAGCTGGTGGCGGCGACACGGGGGCTCGGTTTCATGATCCAGTCGGCCGCCCAGTTCCTCGTCACCGACGTCGTGGTGATGGGCATATTGGTGATCGCCGCCATCGCCTTCGTGCTCGAATTCACCATCCGCAGGATCGAGCGCGTGCTCGTCCCGTGGGCGGGACGCGAATGAGTGGAAACCAGAAGAGCAGGAGAATGACGATGACCCATTCCACCGCCGTGCTGTTCGCCCAGGCCGGCAACTGGCTTCTCGCCTGGACCAGGGAAAGCCAGCCGCCTGAACAGCAACCGAAATCGCCGGCGCCGGTACGCTGGGACGCCGAGCGCGACCGCCTGCCGCCACGCGACGAGAGTTTTTACTGGGCCTGGCAGTACTGGTCGCAGTGAGGGGTCACACCCTACCGGTTTGCCCAGACCAGCCCCACCAGGCCGACCAGCATGGCGACAATGCCGATATAGAGCCATTGCGACTGGCCAGTCATGAAGCTGCCGCCGACAACGCCGACGCCTTGCAGTGACCACAGCGCGCCGATGGCAAGCACAATCAACGCCAGCAGATTTTTGGTCAGTCTCATTGACGGATCTCGCTTTCGAAGTCGATCGGTTGCGGCGCTGGGGCCGCGATGAAAGAGCCAAAGGAAGTGGCCCGCTTGCGTCGACTTCTACTTGGATATCTATGCTCGATCTTGTCAAACAAATCCCGGATATCGGAACGAAGATCATCATCAATTGATCATCTCTTGCCGGAAAATCCCTGACAGACTGTTACCCAATGACTCCAAACGTGTGCCACTGCCACGGAACCGCCAGATCATTGCCGCATTTCCTGCCTTATTCGGCACCTAACGGCTGGGGTCTGTCAAAGAACGGAGCCATCCCTCAACATGAAGAACTCAAAACAGACCGCGCTTGTCGCGGTAACGATCGCTGCTGGCCTGATGGTCGGCGCTTCTTCGGCAACCGCCGCCGGCCAGTGCGGCCGTGCCTCGTGGTATGCCCTGCACTCCAAGACCGCATCGGGCGAGCGCATGAATCCTTCGGCGATGACCGCCGCCCACCGCACTTTGCCGTTCGGCACCAAGCTCAGGGTCACCAACAAGAACAACGGCCGCAGCGTCATCGTGCGCATCAACGATCGCGGCCCGTTCATCAAGGGTCGCGTGCTCGACCTGTCGAAGGGTGCGGCCGGCCAGCTCGGCTTCATCGGCTCCGGCCACACCGCCGTGTGCATGGCGCGCGTTTGATGTGACTATTTCCTGGACCATGATCTCTGCCGAAAACCGGAATCCACTTTTCGGGATCATGGTCGGGTGTCCGGCAAGAGGGGCCGGACACATTACTTACACATTTCGCAGCCGCACACTGAGCCGGCTGGCGCCGTTCAGGGCCGATTCCCAGTGCCTTGAACCAAAGAAATATTGGTCACGCCACGTGACGTATTGCATCGCAGCAATTAGTTGTTAACCTCCCCGCGAGACATTTAGGCTCGGCGCTGCTCGTCGTCCCTTCGGTCGCAGGCAGCAGCGGGGTTCTTAATGTTCTACCAGCTCTATGAAATGAACCACGCCGCCTTGCAGCCGGCGCGTCTCTATGCCGACGCGGTGCGCCTGTTCTACTCCAATCCGCTCAATCCGTTTTCCCACACGCCCTGGGGCCGTTCGGTCGCGGCGACCGCCGAATTGTTCGAGCGCACCACCCGCCGCTACGGCAAGCCGACCTTCGGCCTGAGCAAGATAGTGGTCGACTGGAAGAGCGTCGAGGTCACCGAGAAGACCGTCTGGTCGAAGCCGTTCTGCAAAGTCGTCCGCTTCGAACGCGCCATTCCCGCCGGGCGCCGGCCGGATCCGAAGCTTTTGATCGTGGCGCCGATGTCGGGCCACTATGCGACGCTGCTGCGCGGCACGGTCGAAGCCATGCTGCCCTATGCCGACGTGCACATCACCGACTGGGTCGATGCCCGCATGGTGCCGCTGGCCGACGGCAGTTTCGATCTCGACGACTATATCGACTACATCATCGACATGCTGCATGCGCTCGGCCCCGACACCCATGTGATGGCAGTGTGCCAGCCTTCCGTGCCGGTGCTTGCCGCGGTTGCGCTGATGGAAACGAAGGGCGATCCCTTCGTGCCCTCGACGATGACCTTGATGGGCGGGCCGATCGACACCCGCAGCAACCCGACCGCGGTCAACCTCCTGGCGCAGGAAAAGGGCATCGACTGGTTCCGCGACAATGTCATCATGCAGGCGCCGTGGCCGGTGCCGGGCTTCGGCCGCGAGGTCTATCCAGGCTTCCTGCAGTTGTCAGGCTTCATGAGCATGAACCTCGACCGCCACATCATCGCCCACAAGGACTTCTTCATGCACCTGGTGAAGCATGACGGCGACAATGCCGAGAAGCACCGCGACTTCTACGACGAATATCTGGCTGTGATGGACCTGACGGCGGAGTTCTACCTGCAGACCGTCGACACCGTCTTCGTGCGCCAGGCCTTGCCCAAGGGCGAGATGACGCATCGCGGCACCAGGATCGATCCGTCGGCAATCCGCAATGTCGCCCTGTTCACGGTCGAGGGCGAGAACGACGACATCTCCGGCCTTGGCCAGACCAAGGCGGCGCATGATCTGTGCCCCAACATCCCCACTGAGCGGCATGCCCACTACATGCAGCCGGCAGTCGGTCATTACGGCGTGTTCAACGGCTCGCGTTTCCGCTCCGAGATCGTGCCTCGCATTGTCGACTTCATCACCAGCTATGGGCGCCAAGAGCGTGTTGCGGTGAAGCCGAAGCTGGTGCGTACCGCCAAAAGATAATGCGCATCGCCCAAAAGCATGTTCACGGGCTGACCCGAGGGCGTAGCTATTTTGGGAAATGACGTCCCTGGAACAAAGCTTAACGGCGCCAATCCGGCCAATTGATCGTCAAAACCGGCCGGCTGGCCGATTCTGTTGCACAATAGACGCGGTGCTGCCCCTCGGGTAACCATGCCGACAATCCGACCGTCGTCGTAATTGACACGGACTGTAAATCCCCCTTAACCTTTCGTTAATAACAAGGGTGAGCGGGGACAATGATATCCTCATCAATGGCACGAAGGCTGCGCGTGTATGTGGCGGCCGGGCTGGCAGTAACGGGAGGCTGGGTGGCGCCGGCTTTGGCGGCCGGAGCGATGGCGACCGGGGGGCTCACCTCGCAGCCGATCGGCCACTATGACTTCTGCAAGCTGCATCCGGGCGAATGCTCTATCCGTCCGACCAATCTCGCGCCGGCCCCGATGACCGACGGGTTGATGCGCAAGCTCCTCAATGTCACCGCCAGGGTCAACGCCGCCGTCAAGCCGATGAGCGACATGGACATCTACGGCAAGGACGAAGTCTGGGCCTATCCCGACAACGGCGTCGGCGACTGCGAGGACTACGTGCTGGAAAAGCGGCGCCAGCTTTCGCGCATGAGCATCTCGCTTGCCGATCTTCTGATCACCGTGGTGCGCAAGCCGGACGGCGAAGGCCATGCGGTGCTGACAGTGCGCACCGACAAGGGCGACTATGTGCTCGACAATCTGACCGACAAGGTCAGGCCATGGGACGCGACCGGCTACCGCTTCCTCAAGCGGCAGGCGATCGACAACACCGGCCGCTGGGTCTCGATCCGTGGCGGCCAGCAGGTGCTGGTCGGCGCGGTGCAGTAGGAAGCTTCGAAGCACGATCGCGCTTTCGCCAAATAGCCGAGGCCGGCGCCGCCCCTCATTGTCCTGCCGGACATTTCTCCCCGTATAGGGGCGGGGAGAAAGACGCTTTCATCGCGCTTTCGCCAATCATCAACGTCGCAAGCGCCAACGGCGCGGCTATACCCTTCTCCCCGTCACAGTAACGGGGAGAAGGTGCCGGCAGGCGGATGAGTGGCAGCGCGACGTCTGCCAATATTTACCACGCCCCGAATGAATTTTCGCACTTCTCCATGAACCATTTCGCTCCGGCCAACGACACACAGCCGTGAACCGAAACCAACCATGGAGACTTCAGATGACTGCTTTTCTGCGAAACACCCTTCTCGCCGCTATCGCGGTGTCGAGCCTAGCCGGATCCGCTATGGCAGATCAGACCACCAGCTGTGCCAAAACCAACCTCAACGACCTCTGGGCTGGCCGTTGTTGCAGCGCTGCCGGGGCGTCGGACTGCCTGGGCGGCGGAAACAATGGCCACGACCATAGCGACAAAGGTGGCCGGGGAAACAATGGCGGCACGGCCGGCAAGAAATGATCACTGTTGACCGCCGGCGGGCTCTTCAGGTGAAGTGAACGCCGGCGCCACTAGGGGAACTCAGGCCCCTGGCACGAGCCGGCGAGTTATGGCCGCCGGCCGAGCGCCGCGCGGATCGATGCGGTGATGCGGCGAAGCTCCGCTTCGTCGAGTTTTTCGATGTTCTCGGCCAGGAGATTGGCCAGCTCGGTGGCAGCCGGGTTCAGACCCGACGTGTCGAGCTTGACGCGCGGGTGCGAGGCTTCGGCCAGCCGCGCCAGCTCCTCGGCGTCGTCCCAGATGATGTTGAAATAGCCGATGATCTTCTGGATCAGCGTCCAGGTCGGCGCGCCGCGCCTGCCATGTTCCAGCGCCGACAGATAGGCGGCGCTGACGCCGATCGCCGCCGCCATGTCCTTCTGGCTGACACGGCGTTCGCTTCTGAGCGTCCGCAGCTTCTCGCCGAACGGGGTCATGAACGCACCCGCCGCAGCCGGATATAAAGCGCGCCCGAACCGCCATGGTTGCGCGCGGCATGGTCGTGGCTGGAGACAAGCGGCCGGAAGGCAGGCGTCGACAGCCAGGCGGGTACGGCGCGCCGCAAGACGCCATCGCCACCGGAAGACGAGCCCTTGCCGGTGATGACCAGGACATAGCGGATGCCGCCGGCATGCGCCCGGTGCAGGAACGAAAACAGCAGCGAATAGGCCTCGTCCTGCGTCATGCCGTGCAGGTCGACGCGGCCCTCGATGGGCAGCCGGCCTTTCGACAGTTTATCCAGCGTCGGCTCGTCGAGGCGGTGCGTGACATGCTGAGCCTTCGGCTTTGCGGTCCCTGCGGCGTTGGTAGCGGCCAGCGCGGGCTGCGACTGACTTGGCTTGGCTTCGGCAGCAATTTCGGGGACGTCGACTGCAGTCCTGCCTTTGAGCGGCTTGGCCGTGCGCGCGACCAGGTTCCACAGAACCCGGTCGTCTTCGCTCAATTTGTCTGGGCGCCGGGTCATCGATTCGCACCCGGAAAGAGCACGCGCGGCACCAGCGCATAAAAATCGGCCGCATTGCGCACCACGCCGGCGATCTCGCCGGCCGCGTCGCCGGAGCCGGCGAAGAGATCACCCCGCGCCGGCCCGGTGATGGCCGAACCGGTGTCCTGCGCGATCATCAGGCGCCGGAACGGTTCTGCGTCGAAAGCGGTCAGTGTCGAGGCGTCGATGTAGAACGGCGTGCCGAATGTGTGCAGCAGGCGGTCGACGGCAATGGAGCGGCCCGGTGTCAGCGGCACCTTGGCGGCGGCGATCGGGCCAAGGGCCGCGTCCTCGACATCGGCCTCGCGGAAGAAAATGTAGGAGCGGTTCTGCCACAGGATCTCGTCGATGCGGTCGGGGTGCGCCTTGAACCAGGCGCGGATCGACTGCATCGTCACCTCCGTCAGCGGGATCTCGCCCATCTCGCTCAGGATCTTGCCGGGCCCGGTAAAGCGCTGGCCGGATTTGGCGGCATAGGTGACGCGGGCAAGCCGGCCGTCGGTCATGTTTAGTCGTGCAGCACCTTGCACGTGAATGAAGAAGGCATCGACCTTGTCGGCCAGCCAGGCGATTTCCAGGCCCTTGCCATCAAGCGCGCCGCGCTCGATCGCGCCGCGATCGAAATAGGCGACCGGCCCGTCCGGCGTCTGCCGCGCGAAAGCGAGATACGAATCCATTCCAGACGGCCGGTTGGCGTCGTCGATATCGACGAGATCGGCGGGGCGCGACAGCAGCGGCACCGAAAAGCGGTCCGTCCGCACCGGCGAGGCCTCGACTTGCGGTTCGTAGAAGCCAGTGACGAGGCCGGCGCCGCCATTCTCGGCGCGGATGTGCGCTGGGACAAAATAGCGCTCGAAGAAGGCCCGGGCTTCCTTTCGATCTAGAAATGGCGACCGATTCGCCGGCGAAACAATGCGGGCCTCGGCGTAGGATTCGGCAAAGGCGTCGAAGTCGACGCCGAGCGCACCGCTGCGATAGGGTCTGGTCAGGACATGAAAGGCCGAGCGGCGAAAGGCTTCGAAAGCCGCCAGATGGTCGTCGTCCTCCCAGCCAGGGAGGTCAGCGAAAGATTTTCCGACAAAGAGGGGCGATAGCGACACCGGAGCCTCGCCGCGTATCCGAACTCAGTCTTCTTCCTCGGTGGCGACGAGCTTCCAGTTCGGATCGCGCGAGCGCGTGTCGCGGGCGAAGGTCCAGACATCCTTGACCTCGGCGACAGTTTCCGGATCGCCGTCGATGACGGCGCCGGCCTTGTCGCGGGTCGCCGAAATCAGCTCGCTGATGATGCGCAGCGTGACATGCGCCTCGCCGCCCTTCATCTCGGCGGAGACGATGTCGGCCTTGTCGATGCCGACGAAGGAGGACTGGATCTTTTCCGCCTTGGCCTCGCGCTCGCCAATCGCGGCGACAAAGCCGTCATAGACCTCGCGCGACAACAGGTTCTTCAGCGTTTTGCGGTCGCCGTCGGCATAGGCCATGACGATCATCTCGTAGGCCATCTTGGCGCCGTCGACAAAACCCTTCGGCTCGAAGGACGGGTCGTTGTCTTTGATCGTGCGCAGGCCCTTGTTGAGGTCGGTGTCGGGCTTGGCAAAAGCGTCGATCGCCGCGTAGGTGTCGGCGGCCGCCGGCTCACCCGGCAGACGCTTGCGCGGCAGCGAAACGACATTTTCGGATTTCTGCGCGGCATCCTTGTCGCTGCGGGCCGCCGTATAGGGATCGAAGGGCGGCCGTTCGCTGCCGGTACGACGGCCCAGCACATTGCGCAGCTGGAAAAAGATGACCACCGCCGCAATCAGGAAGAAAATCGTGCCGAAGTCGAAGAATCCCATATCTTCCGCCAATCAATCCCTGCCTTGTGGCCGGACCGTCAGGCCCAATGGCCGCGGTCGCATAGCGTTCAACATTCAAAGCATATAGAACGCAAGGCGCAATCATTCAAATCAAAGGCAGGCATACCTATCTAACAGCCTCAGTGCCAGCGGCGATTGCTCGCCGACGGCCAAAACAATCGAAACAGCCAAAACGATCGAAAAAGGTTGGCAAGACTTGCGCATTCCGTTCCTTCCGCTTTTTCTCCTGGCACTTCCTCTGCTGGAAATCGCCGGCTTCGTGGTTGTCGGACGCCAGGTCGGCGCCTTGGCGACGGTCGGCCTGGTGCTGGCGTCTGGTATCGCCGGCGCGCTGTTGCTCCGGCATCAGGGTTTCAGCGTCATGACGCGGATCCGGACCGAGATGGACGCCGGCCGCGATCCAAGCCGGCAACTGGCGCATGGCGCCATGATCGTGCTGGCGGCGATCCTGTTGATCATTCCCGGCTTCATCACGGATATTATCGGCCTGCTGCTGTTCCTGCCGCCGATCCGCGACCTCGCCTGGCGGGCGTTGAAGGGCCGCGTCGTGCTGGCCACCAATTTCTCGACCGGCGGCTTCCGCGGCCGGCAACGCGACAAGACCATCGACCTCGATGACGGCGATTATTCGCGCAGCGACGACTATGCGCGCGGTCCGGACCACAACTCGCCCTGGCGCCGCCTCAAGGACGAGTAGGGACGCCGCCCTCCAAGAGGCAGCATCATCGGTTCGCCACTCGAAAATCATGATAGGCCAACTCATAGGTCTTCTGTTCGAAACCAGGCCATTCCTCTTGCAAAGTGGTCGCTGAGCGCGCCCTGGAGAAATCGGCGTCCATCATCAGTTTCCACGCTTTTTGGCTTTGCAACTCGCGGGCTGCCTCGATGGCTTCCAGGAGACGCGCATTGGTTGCGTTGGGGTGGGCTGCCTTCAGTCGAAGGACCATCATTTCATGCGGGTTGAATCTCAATATGGTACGGCGCGGGCCGATAAGCGGCTTAGCCGGCACGGCAGGATCGTCGACGAAAGGCACGTTGCGAAGTCCGGCATCGAACTCAATCATATTGAGCAAAAATTCGGATCTCAGGAGAAGGTATGCGGCATCCCAAAGGGGCAACTCAGCCATCTTGTCGAAGATGGACTTGGCTTCAGGTACCGACCGCAGCTTGGCCGTCAATTTTTTAGGTGTGATCATCTGGACCCTCGGCGACGCGAACAATAGCACTTTGATGCCATAAGACCGAAAGCGGAAATTCAAATGTGACGCTACCACTACCGCAAGGCGGCAAACCTTGTCTTGTCATCCCCGCCATGGTAGCGAACGCCCGATTTCAATTCGGTCAGCGACGCTGCCCAGGCAAGAGGACAAGGCTTATGGCCAGCAAAGATGACGCGCCGGTCGGCGCAGCCAACGGAAACGGCAATGCGGCGCAGCCGTCGCTCAACGTGCTGGCGCAGTATGTGAAGGACCTTTCCTTCGAAAGCCCCGGCGCGCCGAATTCGCTGCGTGGCCGTGACAAGGCGCCCGGCATCGCCATCAACGTCAACGTCAACGCCAACCCGCTCTCCGACAAGCAGTTCGACGTCAACCTGACGCTGAACGCCAAGGCGTCCTTCGACCAGGAAGTGCTGTTCAATGTCGAGCTGGTCTATGGCGGCGTGTTCGCCATCAGCGGCTTCCCGCAGGAGCACATGCTGCCGATCCTGTTCATCGAATGCCCGCGCCTTTTGTTCCCGTTCGCCCGCCAGATCATAGCCGAGGCAACCCGCAACGGCGGCTTCCCGCCGCTGATGCTCGACCCGATCGATTTCGCGCAGATGTTCCAGCAGAAGCTGGCCGAAGACCAGGCGGCCACCAAGGTCAAGGTGAGCTGAGGCCTGCCAGCCACGAATTGTGAAAAACCCGGCCTCGCGCCGGGTTTTTTGTTTTGGGGGGCGCCGGAGAAATATAGCTGAGACGCCGACGGGACAGCGCGAAGGATCGCTACGGAACGTACTTTAGTTCCCGACAACCTTCAGCCACAGCGCCTTTTCGCCAAGCGTGGCGACCATGCCGGCATGCGCGCCGCGCTCGGCTTCGGTGAGGCGCGGCGGCAAGGGTGCCGGCCGCTGGCTGATGACAATTTCGATCTGGCGGACATTCTCGTTGCCCCGGGCCGGCGCGGTGGCGCTGTCGAGGACGAGGGCCGCCTGCTTGCCGCCGATCAGCTCGATATAGACCTCGGCCAGCAATTCGGAATCGAGCAAGGCGCCGTGCTTGGTGCGCCTTGTGTTGTCGATGCCGTAGCGCCGGCAGAGCGCGTCGAGCGAATTGGGACCCATCGGATGCTTGCGGCGTGCCAGTGCCAGCGTGTCGACAACAAGGCCATTGTCGATGACGGGGTGACCCAGCCGGCCGAACTCGACGTTGAGGAAGCCGATGTCGAACGTCGCGTTGTGGGCGACCAGCTTGGCGCCGTCGGTGAAGGCCAGCCACTCCTCGACGATTTCGGCAAAGGTCGGCTTGCCCGCGAGGTCCGCCGCGCTGATGCCGTGCACGGCCTGCGCCTCGGCGTGGATCGCGCGCCCTTGAGGGTTGATATAGTGGTGGAAGGTCTTTCCGGTCGGGAAGCGGTTGACCAGCTCGACGCCGCCCAGCTCGATCACGCGGTCGTCGCGCGAATCGAGGCCGGTGGTTTCCGTGTCGAAGATGATCTCACGCATCGAATCAGGTGCTCCAAAGGAGCAGAATCATGAGACCGGAACAAAATGGCAATGGCCAATGCTGACGACCTGCCGCATGTCCCCGAAAATCGGTACCGATTTTCGGAAAGGACATGCGCAAAATCAAAGTGCTACAGCGTCCTTTGCGCGTCCAAACGGACGCGCGGCGCTGTAGTGTCAGGAGCCTGCCTTACCGGACTTATCCCCGGAGAGTTCGGCGATGATGGCTTTGACCGCTACCCGCGCGGCGTCCAGCCCCTGGCCGGTGTCTACGACAAAATCGGCCTGGCGGCGCTTTTCCACGTCCGGCACCTGTTTGGCCAGGATCGACGCCAGTTTTTCCTCCGTCATGCCCGGCCGCGCCAGCACGCGTTCTCGCTGGATTTCAGGTGGCGCGGTGACGACGACGACCTTGTCGACGCGGCCACGACCGCCGGTTTCGAACAGCAGGGGGATGTCGAGGACGGCGATCGGCGTGCCTGATTTACGATGCCTGGCCAGGAAGGCATCGGCGTCGGCGCGCACCAGCGGATGGATGATCGCCTCGAGCCGCTTCAGCGCGGCGGCGTCACCGAGCACACGCGCGCCAAGTTTGGTGCGGTCAACCACTCCGGCAAATGTGGTGCCAGGAAAGGCCGCCTCGACCAAAGGTGCTGCCTTGCCGGCATAGAGGCGATGCACCGCCTCGTCGGAATCGTGAACCGGCACGCCGGCCTCGGCGAACATCTTGGCCGTGGTCGACTTGCCCATGCCGATGGAGCCGGTGAGGCCGAGCACGATCATGGCTTCGGCACCAGATCGGCAACGATGAGCGCGCGCAGTTCGGCCGTGACCTGCGGCCTGACACCGAACCAGCGTTCGAAGCCGGGCACGGCCTGATGCAGCAGCATGCCGAGGCCGTCGACCGTCTTCAGTTGTCGCGCGCGGGCCGCCGCAAGCAGCGGCGTTTCCAGCGGCACATAGACGATGTCGGTGACGATGGCGTGGTCCGGCAGCAAAGCGGGATCGGCCGACAGGCCCTCATTGCCGTGCATACCGAGGGCCGTGGTGTTGATCAGCAGGCCGGCATCGCCAAGCAATTCGCTGGTCACCGCCATGCCATGCGCCGAAACGCCGGCGCCGAAACGATCGCGCAATTCTATAGCCCGGGCCAGCGTGCGGTTGACGATGCGGATGTCGGCAACGCCGCGCTCCTTCAGCGCATGGATGACCGCGCGCGATGCGCCGCCGGCGCCAAGCACGACCGCCGGGCCCTCGCTCGCCCAGCCCGGCGCATGATCATCGAGATTGGCGGCAAAGCCGTGCGCGTCGGTGTTGCCGCCCCACAGGACTCCGTCTTCGAACCACAGCGTGTTGACGGCGCCGATTTCTTGCGCCGCCTGGTCGCGGTGCTCGGCCAGTGCGAAAGCCGCCTCCTTGTGCGGGATGGTGACGTTGCCGCCGCGGTAGCCGTTTGCCTGCAGCGTCTTAACGAAATCGGCAAAGTTTTCCGGCGCGACATCGATGGCCTGGTAGCTGCCGTCGATGCCATGTCTGGCCAGCCAGTGGCCATGGATCTTCGGCGAGCGCGAATGCTTGACCGGATGGCCGGTGACGAAGGCCTTCTTTGTCGCGTCAGCCATCGACGGCTCCCAGCGTGCGCAGCTCGGCCAGCAACGGTAACAGCGGCAGGCCGACAATGGTGAAATGATCGCCCTCGATCTTGTCGAACAGCTGGATGCCTTCGCCCTCGATCTGGTAGGCACCGACGCTCGACAGCGCCTTGGCGCCGACGCGGGCGAGGTGGCGGCCGATGAAGGCGGGGTCGAGCTTGCGCATGGTCATGCTGGCGATGCCGACATGACGCCACAAAACCTTGCCGTCGCGAACCAGCACTGCGGCGCTGTTGAGCTGATGGGTCTTGCCGGAGAGTGCCAGGAGATGACGGCGCGCGCCTTCCCTATCGGCCGGTTTGTGGAACACCTCGTCGCCGAGCGACAGCGTCTGGTCGCAGCCCAGCACCAGGGCGCCCGGCTTGCGCTCGCTGACTTCGGTGGCCTTCGCTTCGGCCAGCACCAGGGCAACATCCTCGGGCGAGACACCGCTGTCCTGCAGAGGCGCCTCGAGTGCACGCTCGTCGACATCGGCCGGAACCGCCTCGACGTCGACGCCGGCACTGACGAGCATTGCCTTGCGGAACGGACTGCCCGAAGCGAGGATGATTTTCTCGGTCATGGTTCGTGCGCCTGATTACCCGTCCAGTTGCCGTCGGGATGTTCATCCAAGTAGAAAACCGTTGCGCCCGTCGGGCACTGTAACTTTCAAGCGACGTAGCGGTGGGGTGTTGGCGACGCGCGGCGGCTCCAATTATCGGTTCTTTCCCCGCAGGGCAACGATCGCCGCTGCCGTTTCCTCGATCGAGCGACGGCTGACGTCGATCATCGGCCAGCCATGGCGCGTGCAGATCTGGCGGGCGTAGGCGAGCTCTTCGGTAATGGCGGCGCGGTCGATATAGTCTGATGCCTCATAAGAGCTGCTGTTGCCGAGGATGCGGTTTTGCCGGACGTGCGAGATGCGCTCGGCGGTGGCGATCAACCCGACGATCAGCGGCGTCTTGGCGTTGACCAGGCTTTCCGGCACCGGCACGCCGAGCACGATCGGGATGTTGGCGGTCTTGATGCCACGGTTGGCGAGATAGATGCTGGTTGGCGTCTTCGACGTCCGCGAGATACCGATCAGCACGACATCGGCATCGTCCATATTGAGCGGCAGCTGGCCGTCATCATGGTCCATGGTGAAATTGAGCGCATCGATGCGACGGAAATATTCAGCATCGAGCACGTGCTGGGCGCCTACGCGCCGGCCGGCCGGCGTGCCGAGATAGGATTGGAACACGGTCAGCACCGGCTCCAGCACCGACACACAGGGCAGGCCCATGGTCGCACACCGCTCGTCGATGCCGCGTGCCAGCTTCTGGTCGACGACCGTATAGAGGATGATGCCGGGCTCCTCCTCGATGTCCTCGAACACTTTCGCCACCTGCTTTTCGGTGCGGATGAGCGGATAGATGTGCTCGATGGCACGCGCATCCTTGTACTGCGCCGAAGCCGCCCGGCCGGCGGCGAGCAGCGTTTCGCCGGTCGCGTCGGAAATCAGGTGCAGGTGGAAGAAGCTCTGGGGTTTGTTCACAGGGGGTCACCTGGGGCTGTGGGCTTCTGTGGATAAAGCGGGATGAAAAGACGGGTCGGTCGGAGGCGACTGTATCAGATGGCAGTTTGTCCACAATTCGATGCGCTGTCAGCTTCGTCGGGCGGCTGGGGACAAGTTTGGGGACCGGTTTTCTTGCCCTGCTTCTGTCCACAGGGCCGGTTTTTCCCGGAGCATCCTAAGGCTTTGACTCCAGTAGCGGATTCCAAACTATCCCCAGAGCCCTACATCCGGGAGAAAGAAGCGCGCGACAATATGCTTGCTGGTGTTTTTCGGGGCAAAGCGGGACAGGTGACAACCACCACAACCAACAGACTCTTAGAATCAGAAGAATCTTAGATATAAGAATCTTTAAGATTATAGAGGGCTGGGAGAGGCGAGCGTTTGATGCCCAAAAGCCGGATCATACTGGACGTCCTCAAGGGCGAAGCGGTGTTTCCGCCTCCGCTCTGGATGATGCGTCAGGCCGGGCGCTATCTGCCGGAGTATCGTGAAACCCGCAGACGAGCCGGGTCCTTCCTCGATCTCTGCTATGATCCCGACCTTGCCGTCGAAGTGACCTTGCAGCCGATCGAGCGCTTCGGCTTCGATGCCTCGATCCTGTTTTCCGATATCCTTGTCGTTCCGCATGCGCTTGGCCGCGACGTCCGCTTCGAAGAGGGGCGAGGGCCGCTGCTGACGCCGATCACGGCGCAGGAGATCTTGGCTCTGGAAAGCAAGGTGTTTCACGTGAATCTCGAACCGGTCTACGAGACGGTTCGCCGCTTGCGGGCAAGATTGCCCGACGAGACAACGCTGATCGGCTTCTGCGGCGCGCCGTGGACGGTGGCGACCTACATGATCGCCGGCCATGGCACGCCCGACCAGGCGCCGGCGCGGCTGTTTGCCTATCGCGAGCCGGCAGCGTTCCAGCACCTGTTGAAAGTGCTTGCCGATCATTCGGCCGCCTATCTCATCCGCCAGATCGAGGCCGGCGCCGACGTGGTGCAGATTTTCGATTCCTGGTCCGGCGTGCTCGATGACGCAACTTTCGACCTGTTCTGCGTCCAGCCGGTGGCGGAGATCGTCAGGCAGGTTCGAGCCGTTTATCCCGATGTGCCGATCATCGGCTTTCCCAAGGGCGCCGGCTCCCGCTACCAGACCTATCGCCGGAAGACGGGCGTGACGGGTCTGGGGATCGACTGGACGGTGCCCCTGGAGGCGGCGAAGGAATTGCAGCGATCGGGTGCGGTCCAGGGCAACCTCGATCCCTTGCGCCTCGTGGCGGGCGGCAAGGCACTGTCCGACGGCGTCGAAGCGATCCTGAAGGCGCTGGGAGACGGACCACTGATTTTCAATCTCGGTCACGGCATCACGCCGGAGACGCCGATCGCCCATGTCGAGGCGATGGTGAAACAGGTGAGGAGCGCGACACGCTGATGGCTCAGATGAACAACACGAATAGCACCGGGCAGGCGATGATGCGCATGGTCATTGGCATAGGCGTTCTGGTTGTGCTTACCGCACTTTTGTATTTCGCCGCTCCCGACAGTTTTTATCCCTGGGCCAAGGCGATCCACATCCTCGCCGTGATCTCATGGATGGCAGGCATGCTCTATCTGCCGCGGCTGCTGGTCTACCATGCCGATGTAGAGAAGAGTTCGGTGCAGTCGGAGACCTTCAAGGTGATGGAGCGGCGCTTGCTGCGCGGCATCATCAATCCGGCGATGATCGTCACCTGGGTGTTCGGCCTGTGGCTGGCCTGGAAGGGCTTTGATTTCCAGGGCGGCTGGCTGCACGCCAAGATCGGTGCGGTGCTTTTGCTGTCCGCCGTTCATGGCTATCTGGCCGGCGCGGTGCGCAAATTCGCCGAGGACCGCAATGAAAAACCCGCGAAGCACTGGCGAATCGTCAACGAGATCCCCACATTGCTGATGATCGCAATCGTGATCCTGGTTGTCGTCAAGCCGTTCTAGGCCTGTTTGGCCCATAAAACGCAGCTTGCTCTTTCACCCGACCGACGATAAAAGACGGGTCTTCCTTCCCGTCATGCGCCGCCCCTCATTGCTTTCGGCCGCGCCCGGCATTTGTCGCATCCCGCCGATATTTTCCCAAAGCTTACCCAGACTCCATCTATTCAAGGTCCGTCTATGCAAGAAATGAAACTCGCCGAGTTCAAAAACAAGAAACCACCAGAGCTGATCGCTTATGCCGAATCGCTCGAGGTCGAAAACGCCAGTGTCATGCGCAAGCAGGAGCTGATGTTCGCGATCCTGAAGAAACTGGCCGCACAGGACGTCGAGATCATCGGCGACGGCGTGGTCGAGGTGCTGCAGGACGGTTTTGGTTTCCTGCGCTCAGCCAACGCCAACTATCTGCCGGGTCCCGACGACATCTACATTTCGCCGTCGCAGATCCGGCGTTTTTCGCTGAAGACCGGCGATACGGTCGAAGGGCCGATCCGCAGCCCGAAAGAGGGCGAGCGCTATTTCGCGCTGCTCAAGGTCAACACGATCAATTTCGACGATCCCGAAAAGATCCGCCACAAGATCCACTTCGACAATCTGACACCGCTGTATCCGACTTCGCGCCTTAAGATGGAAATGGAAGTTCCGACCTCCAAGGACATCTCGGCTCGCGTCATCGACCTGGTGGCGCCGCTCGGCAAGGGCCAGCGCGCTTTGATCGTGGCGCAGCCGCGCACTGGTAAAACGGTGCTGCTGCAGAACATCGCCCACTCGATCACCACCAACCATCCCGAATGCTATCTGATCGTGCTTCTGATCGACGAGCGGCCGGAGGAAGTGACCGACATGCAACGCTCGGTAAAGGGCGAGGTCGTCTCCTCGACCTTCGACGAGCCGGCGGTGCGCCACGTACAGGTCGCCGAAATGGTCATCGAGAAGGCCAAGCGGCTGGTCGAACATGGCCGCGACGTCGTCATCCTGCTCGATTCGATCACCCGTCTCGGCCGCGCCTACAACACCGTGGTGCCGTCATCCGGCAAGGTGCTGACCGGCGGTGTCGACGCCAACGCGCTGCAGCGCCCGAAGCGCTTCTTCGGCGCCGCCCGTAACATCGAGGAAGGCGGCTCGCTGACCATCATCGCCACCGCGCTGATCGATACCGGCAGCCGCATGGACGAAGTCATCTTCGAAGAGTTCAAGGGCACCGGCAATTCGGAAATCGTGCTCGACCGCAAGGTCGCCGACAAGCGCATCTATCCGGCCATGGATATCCTCAAGTCCGGCACCCGCAAGGAAGACCTGCTGGTCGCTCGCCAGGATCTGCAGAAGATTTTCGTGCTGCGCCGCATCCTGGCGCCAATGGGAACCACCGACGCGATCGAGTTCCTGATCGACAAGCTGAAGCAGACCAAGACCAATGCGGATTTCTTCGATTCGATGAACACGTAAAGGTCAGGCCGAAACTTTCCGGCCTCTACATTGAAACCCCATTCCGGGAAACCGGGATGGGGTTTTTCATTACCCTGCGGCAAGTCGCTTTCCCGATATCGAGCGGCCGTATGCGGCAGCAGATAATTTCGCCTTCATGCAAAGCTGACGTCTTCGAATTGGAAGCAGCGACGTGAAGAAGACCATCCCGACCCTGATCGGCTTTTCGGCCATCCTGACCTGGTCGTTCCTGGCAGTGCTTTCGACTGCCGCCGGCCCGATCCCGCCTTTTCAGCTGGCGGCCATGACCTTCCTGCTCGGAGGGCTGGTCGGCGCAAGCAGCTGGATTGTCCGCCCGGCCGCGATCCGGTCGCTGCGGCAGCCATGGCCGGTCTGGGCGATCGGCACGGCGGGACTGTGCATCTACCACTGCGCCTACTTCTTCGCGATTCAGTCGGCGCCGCCGGTCGAGGTCAGCCTGATCGCCTATCTCTGGCCGCTGCTGATCGTCGTCTTCGCCGCCTTCCTGCCCGGTGAAAGGCTGAGGGTTCATCACGTCGTGGGCGTTGTTCTCGGGCTTGCCGGCGCCATCGTCGTGATCACCAAGGGCGGCAATGTCGGGCTGGCCAATGGGGTGATGAAGGGCCATGTCATCGCTCTGTTCTGCGCCTTCATCTGGGCCGGTTATTCGGTCCTGTCGCGCCGCTTCGGCCAGGTGCCGACCGATGTCGTGGCGGGTTATTGTTTCATCACGGCGGCGGTCGCTTTCGCGCTGCACCTGACCCTCGAGACCACGGTCTGGCCGCAGACGCCGACGCAGTGGATGGCTATCGTCATTCTGGGCACGATCCCTCTGGGAGCCGGCTTCTACGCCTGGGATTTTGGCTGCAAGCACGGGGACATCATGATCCTCGGCGCCCTGTCCTACGCCGCACCGTTGTTTTCGGTGATCGTGCTGCTGTTGGCAGGGTTTGGCGTGTTCCATTGGTCGGTGGCGCTCGCTTGCGTGCTGATCACAATCGGCGCGGTAATCGCGGCGAAGGATTTGCTGTTCAAGCCACGACAGATTGCGGCTACGATCGAGACGGCAGCGTTTCCTGCGCCGGCGGAGAGCGACGCCTCCTGATTATTGACGACGCAGGAGCTGCTCCAGCTCCTTCGGATCCGTGACGACCGGCAGGCAGACCTGGCCGGTGCAGAGCCAGGCGCCAGGTTTGTCGGTCGGCGGCAAGACTCCACCAGGCAGGAAGGGTCGATTCGCACCCGTACCGATTGATGCGACCATGTCGACGCGACGCGGGTCCGGGTATCGATTCGCAACCGGAACGAGCCTTGGATCATCCAGCGCATCGACGATGACCAGCTTGAGCGGCTCGATTGCCAGCGCGCAGGCGTTGACGATACCGGCCTGGCCATAGGCCTGGTGCGCCGCACGGCCAGCGGCATGTTCGGCGACTTGCCAGGCCCTCTCCTGCAGCTCGAGATCGCCGGTGACGGACGCGAACCGGACCAGCGCCTCGATGATCTGGCCGGTGGCGGACGGAATGGCTTCGTCGACATCGCCCCTGATGCGGATCGGCACGTCGGCACTGTCCGAGGCGGTCAAATAGTAGCCTGTCTTCTCGGCGTCGGCGTGCCGATGGTCGAGTTGCCCGATGAATTGGCCGGCTTGGTCGACATAGCTCCAATTGCCAGTCGCTTCGAACAGCGAGATCGCTGCGTTGGTCATGGCGGCGTAGTCGCTGGACAAAGCAGGGAACAATTTTCTCGCGCCGAGCATCGAATGCGGCAAGCGGCCATCGCGGCTGGCAGAGCTGATATGGGCGAAAGCTTTTGCCGCCGCGTCGATCCAGTCAGGCCGCGCCAGCGAGCGGCCTGACTCGGCAAGCGCTGCAATCATCAGGCCGTTCCAGTCGGTGAGCGCCTTTGCGTCCAGGCCGGGCCTGACCCGCTCTCCCCGCACGGCGAGAAGCTTCGCTTTGAGCGGGCTAAGCTGTTCGCGGTCGATCACACTTTGGGATTGCTGGGACCCTGTTTGGTGGACGACCGGCTTGCCTTCCCAGCCATGCGGACTGGAGAGTGTGAAGTGCTTGAAAAACAAGGATGAATCGTCGCCAAAGGCGGCTTCGATCTCGTCCCGACTCCAGGTGTAGAACAGCCCTTCCTCACCGTCGCTGTCGGCGTCGAGACTGGCGGCAAAGGCGCCGCCGTCAACGCGCATTTCGCGCAGCAGCCAGTCGACTGTCTCTTCGATTCGCACCCGGAACAGTTCATTGCCGCCTGCCGCATAGGCCCAATTGCAGAAGCGGATGAGCTGCGCATTGTCGTAGAGCATCTTTTCGAAATGCGGCACCAGCCATTCGGCATCGGTCGAGTAGCGGCTGAGCCCGCCGCCAATATGATCGTAGATGCCGCCGCTTACCATCTGTTCGATGCTGTTGAGGACGTCGTCGCGATGGCTGGCGTTGCCGTCGCGCAGCCAGGACAGCCAGAGTGTCAGCATGAACGGCGCATTGGGGAATTTCGGCGCGCCGCTTAAGCCGCCTAGATCGCGGTCGATCATGCCGTCGATGCCCTTGGCCAGTTCCGCCAGCGTGTCGCAATCGAGCCCTGTTTTCGCATGCGAGCCGGCGAGCCGCGCCTCGACATGTGTCGTCAGGCCGTCGGCGCTCTGGTTGAGGCTCGCCCGCTTCTCGCGCCAGGCCTTGTCCACCGCCTCCATCACCTGGATGAAACCAGGACGACCATAGCGCGGCTCGCGCGGGAAATAGGTGCCGCCCCAGAACGGCTTGCCGTCCGGGGTCAGGAACATGGTCAGTGGCCAGCCGCCTTGCTCGCCCATGGCGGATAGCGCCGCCATGTAGATCTGGTCGATGTCAGGGCGCTCCTCGCGGTCGACCTTGATATTGACGAACAGACGGTTCATGACGGCGGCGACGTCAGCGTTCTCGAAGCTTTCGTGCGCCATGACATGGCACCAATGGCAGGCGGCATAGCCGACCGAAAGCAGGATCGGCCTGTCCAGCGCCTTTGCCTCCCCAAGCGAAGCCGGCGACCAGGCCCGCCAGTGGACGGGATTGCCGCTGTGCTGCTGCAGATAGGGGCTGGCCTCCTGGGCAAGCAGGTTTTGCGCGGGTAGCGTCACGATGGGTAAACTCGGTTGGGGTTACCGTATGGGCGCGAAGCTAGGGTGGTTCGGTAGAGCGGGCAAATGATTTCAGGCGATTCGATCGTTGCATTGTCGAGCGGCCGGCTTCCGGCCGGCGTCGCCGTCATCCGCATTTCGGGCCCGCAGACTCGATTCGTAGTCGAAACGATCGCCGGCACTATGGTTAAGGACCGCGCGGCGGTTTTGCGCAGGCTGCGGGCGCCCGATGGAACCGTATTGGATAACGGCCTGGTCGTCTTCTTTCCCGGGCCGGCCAGTTTTACGGGTGAAGATGTCGCGGAGTTCCACGTTCACGGCGGACGTGCGGTGGTGGCCAGGATGCTCGAGACGATCACTGGTTTTGACGGCGTCAGGCACGCGGAACCAGGCGAATTCACCCGCCGCGCCTTTCTTAACGGCAAAGTCGATCTGGTCGAGACCGAGGCGCTGGCGGATCTCGTCAACGCCGAAACCGAGGCGCAGCGGCGTTTTGCTGTCCAAAATGCCGAAGGCGTTCAGAGCGAACTCTACCTCGGCTGGCGCCGCAGGCTGGTCCATGCCCGCGCCATGATCGAGGCGGAGATCGATTTTGCCGATGAGGACGATGTCCCCGGTTCCGTTTCGGATACGGTTTGGTCCGACGTCCGGATAATGATCGATGAGATCGACCGACACATCGCCGGGTTTCGCGCCGCCGAGATCATTCGCGATGGATTCGAGGTCGTCATCCTTGGTGCGCCCAACGCTGGTAAGTCGAGTCTGTTCAACGCCCTGGCGCGGCGGGATGCCGCTATAGTAACGGATGAGCCCGGCACGACGCGGGATCTGCTTGAAGTCACACTTGATCTTCAGGGGCTGCGGGTCAGGCTTACGGATACGGCCGGGCTGCGCGATGCGCCGGGCAAGGTCGAGGCGATTGGCATCGAGAAGGCGAAGGCCAAGGCGCATGGTGCCGATCTCTTGCTGCTGCTGCAGGACGTTGCGGACCCCAGGGACATCGGGTCGCTGCCGACGGAGGCGCCGGCCTTGCGCGTCGGCACCAAGCTCGATCTGCTGGAGAGCCGTGCTGCAAACGAAGCGGCTGGCGATTATGATCTTGTCATCTCGGTGAAGAATGGGGCCGGCGTGGAAGAACTGCTGGCGGAAATCGGCCGGCGTGCGGCGGAGGCGGCCGGTAGCGTCGGCGATGTTCTGCCCTCACGCCTGCGCCACGTCGAATTGCTTGGCGCGGCAAACAGCCATCTGCTTCGTGCCATTGACGACAGGACTGTCGGACAGGAATTGCGCGCCGAGGAGTTGCGGCTCGCTGCCGATCGCCTGGGCCGAATCGTTGGCGCCATTGACGTCGAGGACATGCTGGACGTGATCTTTTCGCAGTTCTGCATCGGGAAATGACTCACGTGAAACAGTGGCTTGCTGGGAGGAACCACGACGTCATCCTCCTCGGGCCTCCGAGACGGAGCTTCGCTCCTGCTCCGCCCGTAGATGACGAGGCTTCGTCTGGGCCACCGCGCTGCGCCGCCTGCGTGACTCACGTGAAACGCGTCAGGCGGCCCCGGTGACTCACGTGAAACATGGAGCTGACAGCCCGCACGGTTGTTTCACGTGAAACGACTCGCGGAGTTTTCTTGACAGCATCGCCCCGCAGGGACATGTGTCCCTCATTCATTGAGTTTAGGAAGTTTGTGATGACCAATCACTATGATGTGGTTGTGGTGGGCGGCGGCCACGCGGGTTGCGAGGCGGCCAGTGCTGCTGCGCGCGCCGGTGCCAGGACTGCACTGGTGACGCTACGCTTTGATACGATCGGTGTCATGTCATGCAATCCGGCGATCGGCGGGCTCGGCAAGGGTCATCTGGTGCGCGAGATCGATGCCATGGACGGCCTGATGGGCCGGGTAGCCGACGCTGCCGGCATTCAGTTCCGTCTGCTCAACCGCCGCAAGGGTCCGGCGGTGCGCGGCCCCCGCACGCAGGCCGACAGGAAGCTCTATCGCCTTGCCATGCAAGAAGCGATTCGGCAGCAGAACGATCTCGACGTCGTCGAAGGCGAGGTTTTGGACTTCGAGATCGTCGCCGGCCGGATCGCGGCTGTTCTCCTGGCTGACGGCAGGCGGCTTGCCTGTGGCGCGGTCGTTCTGACGACTGGGACCTTCCTGCGCGGGCTTATTCACATCGGCGAGAAAAAGATTGTCGCCGGCCGCATGAACGAGCAGGCCAGCCTTGGCCTGTCGGCAACGATGGACCGGGCGGGCTTCAAGCTCGGACGGCTGAAGACCGGCACGCCGCCGCGGCTCGATGGCCGGACCATCGACTGGGCGTCGCTGGAAAAGCAGGCGGCGGATGAGGATCCGGTGCCGTTCTCGCTGATGACCGACCGCATTGAGACGCCGCAGATCGAGTGCGGCATCACACGCACGACCACGGCCACGCATGAGCTGATCCGCGCCAATCTCGGCCGGTCCGCCATGTATTCCGGCTCGATCGAAGGCGTCGGACCACGCTACTGCCCGTCGATCGAGGACAAGATCGTCAAGTTCGGCGACAGGGACGGGCATCAGATCTTTCTCGAGCCCGAGGGGCTGGACGATGATACTGTCTATCCGAATGGGATCTCGACCTCGCTGCCGCAGGATGTGCAGCTCGAAATCCTGAAAACCATCCCCGGGCTGGAGCGGGCTGTCATGCTGCAGCCTGGCTATGCGATTGAATATGATCATGTCGATCCACGCGAGCTGCACCAGACGCTGGAGACGAAGCGCATCGGTGGTCTGTTCCTCGCCGGCCAGATCAACGGCACGACCGGCTACGAAGAGGCGGCCGGGCAGGGCCTGCTCGCCGGCCTCAATGCGGCGCAGCTGATATCGGGCAACGAGCAGATCGTGCTCAGCCGCACCGAGGCCTATATCGGCGTGATGGTCGACGATTTGACAAGCCGGGGCATCAGCGAGCCGTACCGGATGTTCACCTCGCGTGCCGAGTTCCGGCTGTCGCTGCGCGCCGACAACGCCGATGAGCGGCTGACGCCGCTCGCCGCCCGGCTGGGGATTGCCTCAACGCAGCGGATGCAGCGCTACGAGCAAGTCATGCAGTGCCTCGATGCAGCACGTCGGCTGGCGAAGTCGCTCACCCTGACCCCCAATGAGGCGGCGCGTCACGGGCTTGAGATCAACCGGGATGGCGTACGCCGGTCCGGCTATGAACTGCTGTCCTATCCCGACGTCGATGTGGCCTGGCTGGCTCGTATCGATTCGCGGTTCGCGGAAATCGACGGCAAGACGGCGGAACGTCTCGAAACGGAAGCGAAATATTCGGTCTATCTCGATCGCCAAAGGACGGATGTGGCGCAAATCCGGCATGAAGAGAGCCGCTTGATCCCTGAGGCGGTCGATTTCGCCGGCGTGCCGGGACTGTCGAACGAGTTGAAGCAGAAGATGCAGGCGCGGCGGCCGCGCTCGATCGCCGATGCCCAGCGTATGGAAGGCATGACGCCGGCAGCGCTGGCGATCATTGTCGCGCATGTCCGCCATGCAGAGAGCGCCCAGCGCCCACAAAAGGATGTTGCGTGAGCTCTATGTCCCTAGAGAGCCTGCAGGACGCGGCGGGCCCGGTTTCACGTGAAACATTCGATCGGCTGATGGCGTTCGAGCAGATGTTCCAGAAATGGAACCGCAGCATCAATCTTGTGGCGCAGTCGACGTCGGGCGATGTCTGGCAGCGCCACATCCTCGACAGCGCGCAGCTCGGGCGCATAGAGCCGGCCGCCACACGCTGGGTGGATCTCGGCTCGGGTGGCGGATTCCCCGGCCTCGTCATGGCTTTTCTGCTTGCCGAGCGCGACGGCGCCAGCATCGATCTGGTTGAAAGCAATCGCAAAAAAGCATCCTTCCTGCAGACCGTGGTCGGACAGTTCAGCCTGCCGGCGCGGGTCGTAGCGCGCCGCATCGACGACAGCCATGCGCTTGTTTCGACACCGCAAATCGTCACGGCGCGAGCGCTGGCCTCGCTTTCGACTTTGCTGGACCTGTCGGCGCCCTGGCTGGCGTCGGGCGCGCGCGGCCTGTTCCACAAAGGCCGGGATTACCGCGCCGAAGTGCAAGAAAGCGTTCACCGATGGTCCTTCGATCTGGTAGAACATCCAAGTGTGACCGACCCTCATGGGGTCATCCTTGAATTGTCGAACCTGCGACCTGTCTGATCTGCGACCTTTCAGACCATTTGGCGACCCAAAATGAACTTCTGGCATAGACCCATGATGAAGAATGGCCCCCGAATCATCACCGTAGCCAACCAAAAGGGCGGCGTCGGCAAGACCACCACCGCCATCAATCTGGCGACCGCGCTGGCCGCGATCGGCGAAAAGGTGCTGATCGTCGATCTCGATCCGCAAGGCAATGCCAGCACCGGCCTTGGCATTGACCGCAAGGATCGGACGGTCTCGTCCTATGACGTGCTGACCGGCGAGCTGGAGCTGGAAGCCGCGGCCATCCCGACGGCTGTGCCTGGCCTGTCGATCGTGCCGTCGACGCTCGATCTGCTCGGCATCGAAATGGAGATCGCCTCCGCACCCGACCGTGTGCTCAAGCTGCGCAATGCGCTTCGCGCCGCAACCGCCCGTGGGGCGCCGTTCGGCTATGTGCTGATCGACTGCCCGCCGTCGCTCAACCTTTTGACTTTGAATTCCATGGCGGCAGCCGATTCTGTTCTTGTGCCGCTGCAATGCGAATTCTTCGCGCTCGAAGGTCTCAGCCAATTGCTGGAAACGGTCGAGCAGGTGCGCCGTTCGATCAATCCGGATCTCACCATCCAGGGCATCGTGCTGACCATGTATGACGGCCGCAACAATCTCGCCAACCAGGTGGTGCAGGATGTGCGGGCGCATATGGGCGACAAGGTCTACGAGACCATCATTCCGCGCAATGTTCGGGTGTCCGAGGCGCCGTCTTACGGCAAGCCGGCGATCCTCTACGACCTGAAATGCTCGGGTAGCCAGGCCTATCTGCAACTGGCGTCGGAAGTGATCCGCCGTGAGCGCAAGTTACGCGCTGCTTAATAGACCGTCCACACAGTTAAAAGCCGATTCGATACCGAAACGATCCGGGACTTTGGAATAAAAATGAGCGAAGACCTTTCGAGAAAGAGACTGGGCCGTGGACTGGCAGCGCTGATCGGCGAGATTGATCGCCCAGTAGCACCCGAAAAGCCGGGTATGAGCGCCGACGGCAAGGTGCCGATCGAGTTCCTGACGCCAAATCCGAAAAATCCGCGCCGGCATTTCGGCGACGCCGATCTGACCGATCTTGCGCAGTCGATCCGCGAGCATGGCGTCGTCCAGCCGGTGGTGGCGCGGCCTTCGCCGACACAGGCCGGCCGCTACGAGATCATCGCCGGCGAGCGCCGCTGGCGCGCGGCGCAGCGTGCCGGGCTGTCCGAGATCCCGGTCATTATCCGCGAGGTCAACGACCGCACCGCGCTCGAGCTGGCAATCATCGAGAACGTCCAGCGCACTGATCTTAACGCGGTCGAGGAAGCGCTTGGCTACCAGCAGCTGATCGACGATCACGGCTACACCCAGGCCGATCTCGGCCAGGTGATCGGCAAGAGCCGCAGCCATGTCGCCAACACGCTGCGCCTGCTGAAGCTGCCCGACGTGATCCGCGACATGCTGGTCGACGGCGCTTTGTCGGCGGGCCATGCCCGCACGCTGGTGACGGCGGAAGATCCGGCCGGCCTTGCCAAGCGCATCGTCGAAGAAGGACTTTCCGTGCGCCAGGCCGAAGCGCTGGCGCAGATGCCGGCAGGCAGCAGCAGCGCCAAGGAAGCCAAGCCGGCGCCGGGTCCGGAGCAAAAGGACCCCGACACGCTGGCGCTGGAAAAGCTGTTGACCGATACGATCGGCATGATCGTTTCGGTGGATCACAAGGGCAAGGGCGGCGTCCTGCGGGTTTCGTATCGGTCGCTGGAGCAGCTGGATGAGCTGTGCCGGCGGCTAAAGCAGGAGCGGTAGTTAGCCGGCGAATTATCTTCAAGTCGGAGATTGATTTGGCGCATGTGAGAAAGGGGCTGACCGTTGGGCCGGCCTTTTTCCTTTGTGGCAATGGTGATTGGCGAAATCGGCGAAGCCGCGAATCCCCTTGAGAGGGGAGATTGGGCGCGCTGCCCCAGCCTCGCGCTCTCAACTGCGATCCCGAGCAGCGCCTGTCGCCAGCCCTGGCGCTCGCGGCTTGACAGTGCCAGGCAACGGCGTAACCTATATTACATATGGCTTAAATTATGTGCCCTAGCGTGCCGGTCAGTCGAGGCAAGGGCTATTTGCCGTTCCTACAATAGTCGTGAAATGGCACCGCCTCGCCAAAGCGATATGCCGACGCGCCTGACGCAAGTGGGAGGTGCAAATGGCAGTCCGTTGGCAATTGTCCGGAAGTTACTTCGAAAATTGTAGCTGCGATGTCGTATGTCCTTGCCTGCTGTCCACCAACGCGCAGCTGACATCGAAGCCGACGAGAGGTGTTTGCGACGTCGGTTTGGTCTTTCATATCGATACGGGCAACTACGGCGACGTTCGATTGGATGGGCTCAGTGTCGCGATGGTTGCTCACACGCCGGGTCCGATGGCAAACGGCAATTGGACGGCCGCCGCCTATATCGACGAACGGGCCGATGACAGGCAAACAGAGGCGCTAGGTGCCATCTTCACTGGCGCCGCGGGCGGCCCGATGGCGGTGCTGGCGCCCATGATTGGCACGAACCTTGGCGCCAAGAAGGTGCCGATAAGCTACCGGATAGACGGCAAGAAGCGGTCGGCGGAGATCGCGGGCGTCATGCAGATGGCGGTCGAGCCGCTGCCGACAATGCGCGAGGACGGGCAGATGTGGGCGGCCACCGGCCATCCCATCAATCCCGACTGGCTCGCCCTGGCGATGGGGGCGGAAGGCAGTACATTCAGCGACCATGGCATGAGCTGGGACAATTCCCGCCGAAACGGACATTACGCCCCGATCAATTGGTCTGGCCAGCAGTAGCCGTTGGCCGCATAGTACGAAACGACCCGTCCATGGCGCCGACGTTGCAGCGATACATAATTCTCGCGCTGCTGATCGCTATCGCTGCGGCGGCGTGGACCCTGCTTATCTGGGAGCAGATGGGCATGGACGCGGACATGCGCATGGAAATGTACGCACTCACTATGGGCATGAAGGCGCCGCTGTTTCTTGCCGTCTGGATGATCATGATGATTGCCATGATGTTTCCGACGGCCGCGCCCATGATCCTGACGTTTCACCAGGTCCAGGCCGGCAAACAGGGCCGGGGCGAGACCTTTGTCTCGAGCTGGGTGTTCGTGGCCGGGTACATGCTGGTTTGGGGCGTGATGGGCGTTATCGCCTTTGCCGGGGCGGCGGGTGCGGAGATGCTTGCCGGGCGTGTGGGATTGTCCACGGCGACGGCCGCGCGTATCGGCGGCGCGCTGCTGATGATCGGGGGCGCCTATCAACTCTCCCCACTGAAAGATCTATGTCTGGCCAAATGCCGCACGCCGATTGGCTTCATCCTGACCTCATGGCGCGATGGTTACTGGGGTGCGGTTCGCATGGGCCTGGAGCATGGACTTTTTTGCCTGGGCTGCTGCTGGCTTTTGTTTCTCGCCCTCTTTCCTCTCGGGATCATGAACGTCGCCGCAATGGCCGTGGTCACCTTGCTAATCTTTGCGGAAAAGACCCTCCCGTCAGGAGGTGGGATCGCAAAGGTGTCGGGTATCGCTCTGCTTCTTTATGGCGCGGCGATACTGGTCTTTCCACAGGCGCTGCCAACCTTTCAGCCGGTGGGCGCCATTACAATGAATTGACCAATGGAGCCAGCGGCTCGGCGCCGAAAGGAGAAGGATCGCTCTCCTACCGCTGCGCCAGCCGGCTGCTCTCGACCGCTATCCCCAGCAGTGCCTGCCGTGCCAGCGCCACGGAAAGATCCGGCCGCCTCCGCGTCTGCAGCACCGCCGTCTGCAGCCGGGTCAGCGCGCGGCTGAGCGCGTCGGTGCTCCAGCGCTCCAGAGCCTTCTCGACCAGCTTACGACGAGAGAAAAACACCGGCGGCCGAGCGGCGGCGACGACCGAGGCGGCGCTTCGATTGCCTGAGTCCATCTGGCCGCGCATGACCTGGATCTGCTGCAACTGCCGCATCGCCGAGGACAGCACCAGGAAGGGCTGGCCGCCCGACTGGCAATGGCGGCTAAAGGCGGTGTCGAAGTCGCCGATCTTGCCTTCGAGAAGCGCATCGACGGCGTCATCGAAGGAGGCGCCGGACACGTCGCCCGACATCGCCTTGACGTCCTCCAGCCCGATCTCGTTCTGGCCATGGGCGTAGAGAATGAGTTTTTCTATCTCACCGCGCGAGGCCAGCCGGTCGCCGCCGAGATTGCGGCGCAGCGCCTGCCTCGCCTCCATGGTCATCGACATGCCGGCCTTGCGCAGTTCATCGTCGATGACCGCGTCGATGTCGCGGGCTTCATCGGCATAGCACGGTAGCGCCATGGCAGTGTCTGCCGCCTCGACGATGGCGCGCAGCCCGACGCCCTTCTTGAGATCGCCGGCCTCGATGAGAATGATCGCGTCTCGCGCGGGCTCCGCCGTCAGCGCCTTGACGTCGTCGGCCAGCGCCTTCTGGCCGCTGGCATTGCGCACCCAAAGCAGGCGCCGGTCGGAGAACATCGGCACGGTGCGAGCTTCGTCAAGCAGCCGGCCCTCGTCGCGATCGACTTCCGACCCCTCGAGCCGGACCACCGAGAACGGGTCGTCGAGCGGCAGGCCGGTCTTTTCGGCAAAGGCCTTCGCCCGCTCGGAGACGAGGCCGCGATCGGGGCCGTAAAGCAGGACAATGGAGATGCGCTGGTCCGGCCGCGCCAACCACCCATCGACCTCGTAAGCTTTCTTCTGTGCCATGGCGGGTTGGTTAGCATGATGCGGGGGCGGGGTGAAATGGTGGAGTGCGTGATCTCCTCGAGGGGGGGAGATACCGCCGCTTTCGCCAACTTACCTTATCTGCCAACAAACCCGGCCCAACCTTCTCCCTAATTGCGCGCCACCGCCCAACATCGACGAGAAATTTCGCGGACATATCTTCATCTTGGTGCTGGGGAGGCTGGATCGGCCGGCGCGACCGGACCGAGGTCCGCAGGCTTGCCCGACGAATTCGCACTGGTCTGGCCGCGCAGATATGCAAATATCTTTCCGGGCAAATTTGGGCCAGGCAACATTGGAGGACAAAGGTCATGGCCTATGCTGGGATGTTGCGTTTTCACGTTCCGGAGCCGGAAGTGCGGCCGGGCGGAACGCCTGACTTTTCCAATGTGCCGATCCCGAAGGCCGGCTCGGTGCCGCGCCCCGAGATCGATGTCGATCCGCGCACCATCCGCGATCATGCGTTCTCGATCATCCGGGTGCTGAACCGCAATGGCGAAGCCGTCGGCCCTTGGGCCGGACTGCTGTCCAGCGACGAGCTTTTGGCCGGCCTGCGCCATATGATGACGCTGCGGACCTTCGATGCGCGCATGCAGATGGCGCAGCGCCAGGGCAAGACCTCGTTCTACATGCAGCATCTGGGCGAAGAGGCGGTGGCTTGCGCCTTCCGCAAGGCGCTCGAACCCGGCGACATGAACTTTCCGACCTACCGACAAGCGGGCCTGCTCATCGCCGACGGCTATCCGATGGTCACGATGATGAACCAGATCTATTCGAACGAAGCCGACCCGCTGAAGGGCCGGCAGCTGCCGATCATGTATTCGTCGAAGGAGCACGGCTTCTTTTCGATCTCCGGCAATCTGGCGACGCAGTATATCCAGGCGGTCGGCTGGGCGATGGCGTCGGCGATCAGCAATGATTCGAAGATCGCCGCGGCATGGATCGGCGATGGCTCGACCGCCGAATCCGACTTCCATTCAGCGCTGGTGTTCGCCTCCACTTACAAGGCGCCGGTGGTGCTCAACGTCGTCAACAACCAGTGGGCGATCTCGACCTTCCAGGGTATTGCGCGCGGGGGGTCGGGTACGTTCGCGGCAAGAGGCCTCGGCTTCGGCATCCCGTCGCTGCGCGTCGACGGCAATGACTATCTCGCCGTCCATGCGGTGGCCAAATGGGCGGCGGAGCGGGCACGCAGCAATCTCGGACCGACGCTGGTCGAATATGTCACCTACCGTGCCGGCGCGCATTCGAGCTCGGATGATCCGTCCGCCTACCGGCCAAAGACCGAATCCGACGCCTGGCCGCTCGGCGACCCGATCGTGCGGCTGAAGAACCATCTGATAGGGCTCGGCGTCTGGTCGGACGAGCGGCACGCGCAGGCCGAGGCGGAAATTCTCGACACAGTGATCGCGGCACAGAAGGAAGCCGAAAGCCACGGCACGCTGCATGCCGGCGGCAAGCCGTCGACGCGCGACATGTTCGAGGGCCTCTACGCCGAAATGCCGCCGCATCTGCGGCGCCAGCGCCAGCAGGCGGGAGTCTGAGCCAATGCCGAGACGGACCATGATCGAGGCCATCCGCGACGCCATGGATGTGTCGATGGGGCGCGATAGCAAAGTTGTCGTGTTCGGCGAGGATGTCGGCTTCTTCGGCGGCGTCTTCCGCTGCACGCAGGGCCTGCAGGCCAAATACGGCAAGAGCCGCTGCTTCGACGCGCCGATCAACGAATCCGGCATTGTCGGCTCGGCCATCGGCATGGCCGCCTATGGCTTGAAGCCGTGCGTGGAAATTCAGTTTGCCGACTACATGTATCCGGCCTACGACCAGCTGACCCAGGAAGCGGCGCGGCTGCGCTATCGCTCCAACGGCGATTTCACCTGCCCGATCGTGGTGCGGATGCCGACCGGCGGTGGCATCTTCGGCGGCCAGACGCACAGCCAGAGCCCGGAAGCGCTGTTCACCCATGTGTCGGGGTTGAAGACGGTGGTGCCGTCCAATCCGCATGACGCCAAGGGGCTGCTGATCGCGGCCATCGAAGATCCGGATCCGGTGATCTTCCTTGAGCCGAAGCGGCTCTACAACGGTCCCTTCGACGGCCATCACGACCGGCCGGTAACGCCATGGTCGAAGCATGAGCTCGGCGAAGTCGCCGACGGCCACTACACCGTGCCGCTCGGCAAGGCGGCGATCCGCCGGGCGGGCTCAGCGATCACCGTGCTGGCCTACGGCACCATGGTCTATGTCGCGCAGGCCGCGGTCGAGGAAACTGGCATCGATGCCGAGATCATCGATCTCAGGACGCTTCTGCCGCTCGACCTCGATACGATCGTCGCCTCGGTCAAGAAGACCGGGCGCTGCGTCATCGTGCACGAGGCGACGCTGACGTCGGGCTTCGGCGCCGAGCTGTCGGCCTTGGTGCAGGAAAATTGTTTCTACCATCTGGAGGCGCCAGTGGCGCGGGTCGCCGGCTGGGACACGCCCTATCCGCATGCGCAGGAATGGGACTATTTCCCCGGTCCCGCGCGCGTCGGCCGCGCTTTGCTTGAAACCATGGGAGCCTGACATGGGTGAACACATCATCAAGCTGCCCGATGTCGGCGAAGGTGTCGCCGAGGCCGAGCTCGTCGAATGGCACGTCAAGATCGGCGACATCGTGCGCGAGGACACCGTGCTTGCCGCCGTCATGACCGACAAGGCAACGGTCGAAATCCCGTCGCCGGTCGATGGCGAAATCCTGTGGCTGGGCGCCGAGATCGGCGACACGGTGGCGATCGGTTCGCCCATCGTGCGGCTGAAGGTGGCGGGCGAGGGCAATGCGAAACCGCAAAGCGGCGAAGCGGAAGCGGTGGCCGCCGAGCCTCCGGCAAAACTCCCGACCCCGAAACCCGAGGCTGCCGCGCCGCCGGTTGTGAAGACATCGCCAAAGAGCGACGAGCCAAAGGCGAAACCGGCGGCCCCATCGGCCGTTTCGAAAAGCACGGCGCAGCCGTCCGTCTCCGGCGCGCCGCGTCCTGAAGGCGAAAGACCGCTGGCCTCGCCGGCGGTTCGTCTGAGGGCAAAAGAGGCGGGCATCGATCTCAGGCAGGTTGCGGGATCCGGTCCGGCCGGCCGCATCGGCCACGAGGACATCGAGGCTTTCCTGGCGCGCGGTCCGCAGGTCGCCAAGGCATCCGGCCTCGCCCGTAACGATGCGGTACAGGACATCAAGGTGGTGGGCTTGCGGCGCAAGATCGCCGAGAAGATGTCGCTGTCCAAATCGCGCATCCCGCACATCACCTATGTCGAGGAGATCGACGTCACCGCGCTCGAGGAATTGCGCGCCGCGCTCAACAAGGAGAAGCGTCCGGGCGTGGAGCGGCCGAAGCTGACGCTGCTGCCGTTCCTGATGCGGGCGATGGTCAAGGCGATATCGGACCAGCCCAATCTCAATTCGCTGTTCGACGACGAGGCCGGAATCATCCACCAGCATGGCGGCATCCATATCGGCATTGCCGCGCAGACGCCGTCGGGGCTGGTGGTGCCGGTGGTCAAGCATGCCGAGGCGCGCGACATCTGGGATTGCGGCGCCGAGGTTATCAGGCTGGCCGAGGCGGCCAAGTCCGGCACGGCGACACGTGACGAGCTGTCCGGCTCGACCATCACCATCACCTCGCTCGGCGCCATGGGCGGCGTGGCGACGACGCCGGTCATCAACCATCCGGAAGTGGCGATCATCGGCGTCAACAAGATTATGGTGCGGCCGGTGTGGGACGGCACCCAGTTCATCCCGCGCAAGATGATGAACCTGTCCTCCAGCTTCGACCATCGCGTCATCGACGGCTGGGACGCGGCGGTGTTCATCCAGCGCATCAAGACGCTGCTGGAAACGCCGGCGCTGATTTTCGTGGATTGAGGGAAACGATCGAGATGCCGGCGGGACAGCGCCCCCCTCTGCCTTGCCAGGCATCTCCCCCACAAGGGGGGAGATCGGATGTCACGCCGGCTTTCGCCAACCTTCAACGATGGAAGTGCAGGCGGAGCGCCGAACTAGCCAATCTCCCCCCTCGTGGGGGAGATGTCCGGCAGGACAGAGGGGGGCGTGAAGGATCGCGACAGACCGCTCTTTTCAAGCCGGCGCGACAAAGAGTTAGGATGCCAAGATGAAAGAAATCTCCTGCAAGCTGCTCGTCATCGGCGCCGGTCCCGGTGGTTACGTCTGCGCCATCCGCGCCGGACAGCTCGGCGTCGACACGGTGATCGTCGAAGCCGGCAAACCGGGCGGCACCTGCCTCAATGTCGGCTGCATCCCGTCCAAGGCGCTGATCCATGCGGCCGAGGAGTTCGAGAAGGTCTCGCACATGGAAGGCGGCAATAGCCCGCTCGGCATTTCGGTCACCGCACCCACGCTCGACCTCGCCCGAACCGTCGCCTGGAAGGACGGGATTGTCAGCCGGCTCAACAGTGGCGTTGCCGGTCTGCTCAAGAAGGCCGGCGTCAAGACCGTGCATGGTTGGGCGATGTTTCGCGACGGCAAGACCGTCGCGGTCGAGACCGAGACGGGAAGCCAAGTGATCCGGGCCGAGACGATCGTCATCGCCACCGGTTCGGCGCCGGTGGACCTTTCGTCCCTGCCCTTTGGCGGTCCGGTTATTTCCTCCACGGAGGCGCTGGCGCTGAACGAAGTGCCGCAAAAACTCGCCGTCGTCGGTGGTGGCTATATCGGGCTGGAACTCGGCATGGCTTTCGCGAAAATGGGCGCTGAGGTGACCGTGGTCGAGGCCTTGCCGCGTGTGCTGGCGCAGTATGATGCCGAGTTGACGCGGCCGGTGGTCAAGCGGCTCAACGCACTGGGCGTCGAGGTGATGCTGGGTGCCAAGGCCAAGGGGCTGTCGACCAAAGGCGATGCGCTGCTGGTCGAGACCTCAGACGGCAAGAACGCCAAGGTCGCCGCGGACAGGATCCTGGTGACGGTCGGCCGCAAGCCGGTGACCGAAGGCTGGGGGCTCGAGCAGATCGACCTCGACAGGGCGGGAAAATTCATCCGCATCGACGACCAGTGCCGCACCTCGATGCGCGGCATCTTTGCCATCGGCGACGTCACCGGCGAGCCGATGCTGGCGCACCGGGCGATGGCGCAGGGTGAAATGGTCGCCGAGATCATCGCCGGCCACAAGCGCAGCTGGGACAAGCGCTCCATTCCCGCCGTCTGCTTCACCGATCCGGAACTCGTCACCGCTGGCCTGTCACAGGAAGAGGCCAAGGCGCTCGGCGGCGAGATCAAGATCGGCATGTTCCCATTCGCCGCCAATGGGCGGGCGATGACCAAGCTGGGCGAGGACGGCTTTGTTCGCGTCGTGGCGCGGGCGGACAACCATCTGGTGCTCGGCATCCAGGCGGTCGGGCAGGGCGTGTCGGAACTGGCGGCGGCTTTCGGGCTGGCGCTCGAAATGGGCGCAAGGCTGGAGGACATCGCCGGCACCATCCATGCGCATCCGACGCAAGGCGAGGGGTTCCAGGAAGCAGCGCTGAAGGCGCTCGGGCACGCGCTGCATATCTAGGGTGGGTTGCTCGGCCCGCGCGAGCATTTCCGAGAACCGGATTCCACCGTTCGGCATCATGCTCTAGTCTCAGCCAATGAACTCCGACCTGAAGAAATACGTGGCGATTCGCTACAACACCGCCACCGGCTTCATGCCGAGCCAATGGAATGGAAAGGGCAGAGCCAATCTCGACCCGGTGTGGCTGGTCGAGCGGCTGGCGTTGTTCGACACCTATTGCGCGCCCTCGCTTGATGGCCAGTCGCTGAAGGACTTTACGGTCCTGGTCGGGTTCGATTCCGAGACACACGAGAACTACATCCGGACCGTCTGCGATTGTGCGATCGGGATCGACGTCAGGCCGGTCCTCGTCGATGCCGGCGCGGACTACAATGTTGCCTTCAATGCGTTTGTCCAAAGCGACACCGATGCCGAATTCGTTTCGCTGACGCGGCTCGACAGCGATGACGCGCTGGCGCCGAGCTTCATGGAGCGTGTCGACTTCTACGCGCGCTGGGAAATCGCCAAGGGCGAAGTGAACCAGCAACCGCTCTATATAGCCTTTCCGCACGGCCAGAATTTCGATGCGGCAACCAACCGCTATACGCAGCACGAATATCCGACGTCGGCCTTCGGCACGCTGGTCGAGAAGAGATCACCGTCCATGAACGGGGTCTATTGCGACGAGCACACGAAGATGGCGATGCGTTTCAACACCGTTGGGGCGGCCTCGAAGGAGGCCCAATGGTGCATCGTCATCCACGACAACAATGCAGCCAATGTCTTGCGCGGCAAGCCGGTCGCGGAGCCGGCTTTCACGGTGGGCCGGCCCGGTGCCGAAACAGAAACGCGCGCGGCTGCCCGAAAAGAGCCTGCGCAAAAGCAGATGCCGCAGACCTCCGCCAAGGCCTCGCGCAACGCCGGCAATTTCATCCGGTTTCTACTGGGGCGGCCGATGGTGTTGCGGAAATAGGACGTGAGGATCTCCCTTTTCCCCCTGTGGGAGAAGGTGTCGCCGAAGGCGACGGATGAGGGGTGCTCCAGGAAACGCCAACGCCTCACTCCGCTGGAACACCCCTCATCCGTCTCGGCGCTGCGCGCCGATCCACCTTCTCCCCACAAGGGGAGAAGGCAAGGTGGTGCCGCTTCAGCTCGCCAGCCGGCTCACCATCTCGTGCTGGGCATAGGCACGGCCGAAGCGGTTGGCGAGGAAGGTGTCGAGCGCGATCTCTTCCTGCTTGATGAAACCCGTCGCCGGCAGGCTGCCGTCGGCCAGCATGTCGAGCACGGCGCAGATGCCGGAGGCCGTGGTGATCTGGATGGCGCTGCGCACCTGATTGCCGACGCGCTGGGAGTAGACCTTGTTGGCGTAGGTCTCCTGCAGCAGGCGGCCGTTCTTGCGACCGGAGACGGTGACGAAGACGATGACCACGTCCTGCAGCGTCGCCGGCAGGGCGCTCTCGAAAATGTCCTTCAGCACGTCGCGGCGATGGCGCAGGCCGAGATCGTTGAGCAGCGCCTTCATGATCGCGGCGTGGCCGGGATAGCGGATGGTGCGGTAGTTGAGCGTACGCACCTTGCCCTTCAGCGTTTCGGCCAGCGTGCCGAGGCCACCTGAGGTGTTGAACGCCTCGTAGGTGACGCCGTCGAGCGAGAACTCCTCGCGCTCCTCCAGCGGCGGCACTTCGACCAGCTCGCCCTCGACGATCGCTTCGCAGGGTTCGCAATATTCGTTGATGACGCCGTCGGTGCTCCAGGTCAGGTTGTAGTTCAGCGCATTGGACGGATATTGCGGCAGGGCGCCGACGCGCATGCGCACGCTTTCCAGCGAATCGAAGCGGCTGGCGAGATCATTGGCGACGATCGAGATGAAGCCCGGCGCCAGGCCGCATTGCGGAATGAAGGCACTCTTGCCCGAACGCGCCAGCTCCTTGACCCGGCGTGTCGAGACGACGTCCTCGGTCAGGTCGAGATAATGCACGCCGGCACTGGCCGCCGCCTCGGCGATGCGGGTGGTCAGGTGGAAGGGGGCGGCGCTGAGCACCGCGAACTTGCCGGCTAGCGCGGCTTCCAGGGTGCCGGCGGCTTCGATGTCGAGCTCCAGCGCCGCAACCGTGGCCGGCAGTTCGGCAGCAATGAGCTGTGCCGCCGAGCGGTCGACGAGCGTGACCTGGTAATCCCCGGTGGCGGCAAGCATCTCGGCAATGGTCGAGCCGATCTTGCCGGCGCCGACAACAACAATTTTCTTCATGACCGATCCCTCACTGATTGTGAGGCACAGATTCGCAGCTTGCCCGTCGAAAGGAAGCGTGGAATTGTTCGAAACGAAACTCTGATTGGACATTCTGCCGACAGGAATCGTCAAAATGCTCAGTGAAGCCGAACAGGCCCTGCTTTCCCTGCTGCGCGAAAATGCGCGCGCCTCGACCGCCGAGCTCGCGCGGCGGCTTGGCGTTTCCCGCACGACGGTGCAGAGCCGCATCGAGCGGCTGGAACTGCGCGGCATCATCACCGGCTATGGTGTGCGGCTGGCGCCGGACTATGAGCAGGGGCTGGTGCGAGCGCATGTGCTGCTCACCGTGACGCCCAAGCTCGCCGACAAGGTGGTGCGCGGCCTGCGCGCCCTGGCGCCGGTCAGGACGCTGCATTCGGTCAGCGGCAATTTCGACATGATCGTCATTATCGACGCGCCGTCGATCCGCGATCTCGATATGCTGCTCGACCAGATCGGCGCCATGGACGGGGTCGAACGGACTTTGTCATCGATCATCCTGTCGACGCGTATAGACCGCTGAGGGCGGGCTTCTGAGGACTGGACTGCACCAGGCGTTTCGCCGGCTAATCCATCGCTGTGGGAAAACTGACCGATACCGCAAGTCCAGGTCGGCAATCCTCGAGCATAATCGAGGCGCCATGCAGATCGGCGATGGCCCTGACAAGGCTGAGGCCGAGGCCGCTGCCCGGCGTCGACCGGCTGTGGTCCAGCCGGTAAAGCCGCTGGAACACTTTCTCACGCTCTTCCGCCGGAATGCCGGGACCGTTGTCGGCGACGCTGGCCACAACGCGCTCGCCCTGGCGCGTCACCGACAGTTTGATGGATGTGCCTGATGGACAATGGCGCAGTGCGTTCTCGACCAGATTGGCGAACATCTGCGTCAGCAGCTCCCTGTCGCCGTGGATACGCTCCGCCGTCTCGCACAGCTGCACTGACGACAGCGATTTTCCGTCGTCCTCGGCAACGTCGGCATAGATCTCGGCGATGGTTTGCAGAACCTCGCCCAGATCGACATCGGTGAATCGCGCCCGGCGGGCGCCGGCCTCGATCTGCGCGATGCGCAGCAGCGCATCGAAGGTCTCGTTGATCTGCAGGCTCTCGGCATGCGCCTCCGCCAGTTCGCCGGCGACCTTCTGACCCGACAGGTTCTTTTCCGACGCGGTGTCGAGGATCATCTGCAATCGGTTGAGCGGCGTCTTCAGATCGTGCGCGATGTTGGCGCTGACCTGTTTCATGCCCTCGACCAGCGCCGACAGGCGGTCGAGCGCGGCATTGACCTGGTTGGAGACGATGTCGATATCGTCGCCCTTGCCGGTCAGCGGAATGCGGGTATCCAGCCGTCCATGCGAGACATCCACCATGGTGGCGGCGATGCCGTCGAGACGGCGCTGGACGCGCGAGGCCAGCAGGGCGCCGCCGGCGACCGCCAGCCCGGTGATGATCAGCGTTCCCCAGCCGAAGCTCATCAGCACCACCTCTTCCAGCTCCTCCGTCTCGGAAAGGCTGAAGGCGACGGTCAGGGTGTTGCCGCCGATCGAGCCGGAATAGGCGCGGTATTCGGCCCCCGGCGGCACGCCGGGCAATACGGCGTCGAACATCGAAAAGCCGTCGGGAAGCTCTGCCGCGGTGAAATTGCCGGCCAGATGGTTTCCGGCCGCGTCGGTCAGCGAAAACAGCTGTTCCTTCTTGAGGCTGCGCATGGAGTGGCTGCCGACAGTCTCCACCAGCTCCTTGAGATCGTTGTCGGCATAGGTCGCGGCAACGACCGCGTAGGTTTCCTTGATGGTGTCGTCGAGCCGCTCGGCAAGATCGGCACTCATCATCTGGTAGACGATGGCGCCCGACAAGACGAAGGCCAGCACGAACAGGAAGGCGAAGGTCAAGGCAAGTCGGAACGGCGTGCTGCGCAGCAGGCGGGACCATGTTCCGGTCATGGCGCCGCGTGCAGGCTGTAGCCGGTGTTGCGGACCGTGTGGATGAGCTGGGTTTCGAATGGCTTGTCGATCTTGGCCCGCAGCCGGCTGATATGGGTCTCGACGACGCTGGTCCTGGGATCGAAATGAAAATCCCAGACGCGCTCCAGAAGCATGGTGCGGGTGATGACGCGGCCCTCGCCGCGCATCAGCACTTCCAGCAGGCTGAACTCCCTGGGCTGCAGGTCGATCGGCTGGCCCTGCCTGATAACGCGCCGCATGATCAGGTCCATTTCGAGGTCGGCAACCCGCAGAACGGTTTTCTGCTCCTGCGCGGCCGGCCGTCGGCCGAGCGCGTTGATACGGGCGAGAAGCTCGGAAAAGGCGAAGGGCTTGACCAGATAGTCGTCGCCGCCCGCCTCGAGCCCTTCGACGCGGTCGTCGATGCCGCCGACCGAGGTGAGAAAGATGGCCGGCGTCCGTACGCCGGCGGCGCGGATCGCCTTGACCATCGACAGGCCGTCGAGGCCCGGGATCATACGATCGGCGACGATCACGTCATAGCTGCCCCTGGTTGCCGCGAAAAGTGCGTCATGTCCGTTGCGAAGCAAGTCGCAGACATGGCCGGCCTCGGTCAGTCCCTTGACGATGTAGTCGGCGGTCCTGTGGTCGTCCTCGACGAGAAGAAGTCGCATGAAAGGTCCGGTCCGTTGCCGAGATCTGGGGCAGGGTAGCACCGGCATGGGTCCGTTCCTAGGATGGCAGGCATTCAGGCCGCTTCCCTGACGAAGCCAAGGTTTCAATCCGACTCCAGCAGGATTTCGTCGGCATCGTCGGCGGTTTTCTTCAGGGTCATGTAGAGAACAAGGGCAATGATGCAGCCGAGGAAGATCAGGCTGGTGAAGGTCGTGCCGAAGCCGAGGCCGCCATATTCGACCGGCTGCGACAGCAGGTCACCGAAGGAGGCGCCAAGCGGGCGGGTCAGGATGTAGGCAAGCCAGAAGGCCAGGATGGCGTCCAGGTGGAGTAGATAATAGGCGAGCGCGATCAGCGCGATCACCCCGCCGAACAGCAGGCCTGACGTGAGGTAGCCCATGTCGAAGGTCTCGGCGACGAGGTCGCCGGCGGCGGTGCCGAGCGAGAAGGTGAAGAGGATCGCCAGCCAGTAGAAGGTCTCGCGTCGGGTGGTGAAGATGGTGTGGATCGACAGCGTCCTTTCGCTGGCGTACCAGACGGCGAATGTTGCGGCGAGCACGACCGAGAAAGCGATGGTCGTCGTCTGCAGGCGCACGCCGAAATTGTCGACGAGATTGTCCGTCACCAGTGTACCAACGACGCTGATCAGCACCACCGCCAGCCAGTAGGCCCATGGCACGTAGCGTTTCTGCGCGAACTGCAAGACAAGCGCTACGATCAGCACGCCCGACATGATCAGCGATGTAACGGTCAGCCCAAGTCCCAGGTTGACGGCGAGATAGTCGGCCGCCGTCTCGCCCATGGTCACCGCCATCAGCTTGATCAGCCAGAAATCGATCGTGACATCCGGAACCCTGTTGTGGCCTGGTCCGGCTGGGGGTTGCGTGTTGGGCGAGAGCATGGCTGATATCCTGAGGCTGGTTCGCGGAATTACTTGCCCATGACCTTCATGGCCTGAGCGAAGAAGTCGTCGGCGCGTTTGTCGTCGTCCGCATTGCAGCGCTCGATGCCCTTGGTCTCCAGCTCCGAGACCTTCGCCTTGTCGGCGGCGCTGAGCGTGGCCGTTGCCTCGGCCGCGCGAAGGGCTTTCAACGTCTCCTCGCAGGGCGCGGTGGCGGCAAAGACGGTGGAAATCGCGCCGGAGATGGCGAGGGTGCCGACCGCGATGGCAAGCGCAAATCTTCTCATGAAACCATTCCTTGTTTGATGCCGGTGGTCGGGCTGCCGCAATGGAAGCCGGCCCTTAAATGGCAGGCCGGCATCCGAACGATAGGGATGCGACTTCACATCAGCCTGTCCGGCGGCATACAAATTCGTAAGAATGGGCGTGGATCGCGCAAAAGGCCTTTACGAATGCCTCGCGATGCGCTGATGAAATGCGGGCGCCTTGCATCCGCCATCAATGTGGTGACCAGTGCCCCGAACCTGCTCAACGCCGGTTGTCGAAGCCCAAGGAAAACAAGAATGACCTACGCTTCCCTCAAGCCGGTTTCACAGGCCTTCGACCAGCGCAAGCGGTTGATCTTCGTGCGGGCCGCGGCGCTGCTGGCGGTGCTGCTGCTGTTTCTCACCAAACCGGCGCTGAGCGAGGGCTCGGACGGGCACGAAAGGCTCGAACTCCTCGGCTTCTGCCTGGTGCTCGCCTGCGTCGTCGGACGACTCTGGAGCATCCTCTATGTCGGCGGCAAGAAGAACGAGGAACTGGTCTCGACGGGACCGTTCTCGACAACCCAGAACCCGCTCTATTTCTTCTCGACGGTCGGCGCGGTCGGCGTCGGATTGCTCTACGGCTCGATGGTGGCGGCGCTGGCGCTGGGCCTCGCCAGCTTCTTCATCTTTCGCGTCACGGCGCGAAAGGAGGCCGAATTCCTGCTCGGCAAATTCGGCCCGGCCTACCTTGCCTATACCAAGGACACGCCCCGCTTCTGGCCAAATCCTTGGCTGTACCACGACCATGACGAGCTGCAGTTCTCGACGCGGGCGCTCAAGCGTACGTTTTTCGACGGGCTTTATTTCCTCGCCATCTTCCCGGCCATCGAACTGGTCGAGCATTTCCGGGCGACCGGCCTGCTGTTTCCAGCCTTCGTCACGCTCTACTGATCGGTTCCTAGCTGCCGAGCGGATGCGGCATATAGCCGACAAAGCCCGCGATCTTCCAACGTCCGCCGACCTTCCTGCAGAAATACAGCGTCTGCCATTTCAGCCTGTCGACGCTGCCATCCGCCTTGGCAACCGAGCCGTCGAATTTCTTGTGCAGCACGGCGCGGTCGCCATCGACATCGATGTCGCGCATGTTGGTGACGCGAAACAGCGCCTCGCGCAGCGGCTCGGCGAATTTGGTCGCCGCCGTCTCCTTGGCCTGGCGCAGCCACTCGTCGCGATAGATTTCCAGCCTCGGAAACTGCAGCCGCCAGGCGTCGGCATTGCTGAGGAAATGCGCGTGCATGCCGAAGAAGCTGTCGGCGACGAAATCATCCTCGACCATGGACCAGTCCTGGCCGATGAAGGCGTCGATGTCGCGCCGCACCAGCATTTCCCAGAGCGCGTGGCGATCCGCATCGCCTGATGGAAACGGGTTCTTGTCGTAGGTCATTGCTATTGTCTCCGGTCCGGCAAATGCGTCTGTGCGTTGCGGCTGCAAAGGCAGCCCGACAGCGCTCACGATGCAAGCGCTTCTGTAATAAAGCAACATAGATTTCGAAGAATGTTGCTTTCCAACAAGGCCCCTATGAGGATCGCCCCGATCGGGGTAAATGTCGACGCAAGCGGGCGCTGCCACGGCATCCCGTCCTGTCATCAGAGGAGGCCTTCCCTTGCCCAAGCAATGTTTTGGAACGTCGCATGTGCCGCTGTCGCCAGCCGTGCGGGCCGGTGATCTCGTTTATGTCTCCGGCCAGGTGCCCGTCGGCAGCGACGGCATCGTGGTCAAGGGCGGCATAACGGAACAGACAGAACAGGTGCTCGCCAACATCAAGGCCGCGTTGGCGCTCGCCGGCTGCACCCTGGACGATGTCGTGAAGACGACGGTCTGGCTGGAGGACGCGCGCGATTTCGGCGCCTTCAACGCTGTCTATGCCAGGCACTTTCCGAAGAACCCGCCGGCCCGCACCACGGTCGAATCGCGGCTGATGATCGACATCAAGATCGAAGTCGAAGCGGTCGCCTACCGGCCTCTCTAAGCGAAGCTGGCGAACCGGAGGTGACCTCAATGCAATTCGACCTCCTGCTGAAGGGCGGACGGCTGATCGACCCGGCGTCCGGGCTCGATGCGCCGCGCGATGTCGCCATTGCCAATGGCCGCATTGCGGCGGTCGACGCCGATGTCCCGGCCGACCGCGCCGCGCAGGTCGTCGATGCCGGCGGCTGCATCGTCACACCAGGCCTCGTCGACCTGCATAGCCACGTCTATTGGGGCGGCACCTCGCTCGGCGTCGATGCCGATCGGCTGGCCCCCAAGAGCGGCACCACCACCTTCATCGATGCAGGCAGTGCGGGAGCCGGCAATTTCCTCGGCTTCCGCCGCCACGTCATGGAGCGCTCGAAGGTTCGCATCCTGGCCTATGTCAACATTTCCTTTGCCGGCATCTTCGGCTTCTCGCAGACGGTGTCGGTCGGCGAATGCAGCGACCTCAGGCTATGCGAGCCGCGCGAGGTTGTGGCAGCGGTGCGTGAACACCGCGATGTCGTGGTCGGCGTAAAAGTTCGCTCCGGCAAGCACGCCGGCGGGACCAGCGGCATCGCCCCGGTGGATCTCGCGCTGGAGGCTGCCGACCAGGCTGGCCTGCCGCTGATGGCGCATATCGACGAGCCGCCGCCCGGCCGCTCGGAAGTGCTGCCGCGCCTGCGCAAGGGCGATATCCTCACCCACTGCTTCCGCCCATTCCCCAACGCGCCGGTCTTCGCGTCCGGCGCGGTGCGGCCGGACATGCGGCTGGCGCGCGAGCGTGGTGTCATCTTCGACATCGGCCACGGCATGGGCTCGTTCGATTTCGCCGTCGCCAGGGCGATGCTCCAGGAAGGGCTGGCGCCGGACGTGATCAGCAGCGATGTGCATCTCTACTGCGTCGATGGACCGGCCTTCGATATCCTGGTTTGCATGTCGAAGCTTTTGGCGCTCGGCATGCCGCTGGTCGAGGTCCTACGCGCCGCGACACAAGCGCCGGCGCAGGCGATCGCCAGACCTGATCTGGGCACACTGGCGGTCGGCACTGTCGGCGACGTCGCCGTGCTGCGGCAGCGCCCGGGCCGCTTCACCTTCGTCGACGCGGTTGGCGCATCGCTGGTCGCCGACCAGCGGCTGATCTGCGAAGGCATCGCCATCGGCGGCACCTGGTGGCCGAACGAGGCGGTCAACGATGTCAGCGAGACCGAGCGTTTTGAGCCGCATGAACGGCATACGCATGTCGAGGTTGCGGCGAGGCATTTTGGACATCGGCACGAGTGAGGCGCCGCCTTTCTGCCGGCTGGTCGTTCAACGTCAGGTGACGGCCGAGGCCGTTACGCCGGATCCAGTTCGTTGACGAAGCGCTCGGCGTCCACCGCCGTCAGAAGCTCGATGCGTTCACGGATCAGATTGTCGCTCCAGTTCCACCATTCAAGCGCCTGCAGGCGCTTGATGACGTCAGGTGAGAAACGGTGCCGAAGGACACGAGCGGGATTGCCGACCGCGATGGCATAGGGAGGGATGTCCCTGGTGACGATGGCGCCCGCACCGATGACTGCTCCGTTGCCGATCGTGACACCGCTGAGGATGGTACAACGAGCACCAAACCACACGTCATTGCCGACGGTGATTGGCCCCTTGCCGGAGGGTTCGGGACCGCTTCGGGCCTTTCCGTACATACGGTGGATCGGATAGGTGGTTGCGGTGCCGACCCCGTGTTCGGCCGCGCAGACGAAGAGAACTTCCGGGCCAACCGAACAGAACGAGCCTATTCGCACCGGCACGTTTTCATGCGGCATATAGAACGATCTCTTGTTGAGACCGTAGGTATGACGGCCAATCTCAACGCCTGGCAATGGCGGCAACGGGTCCTTTTTCAGTCCCAGCTTTATACGAAGTCCTCTCAGCAGTCCCACCAGCTTCCCCCCCAGGAATTGCCAGGCAACACAGGGAGACTACTCACCACATCTGAAAAGTTCGCAAGCAATTTCGTGTAGTGGCCCAACGCTACTGGCGTACCGGATCAGGAGTTGCTCGGCTTTCCGTAAACCGGCGTCGCGATACCTTCCATCCGTGCCTTGATCTGCAGCGCCACATATTTGGAGTAAAACCTCGACAGCGCCAGATTGCCGCCGTGGAACCAGAGCGCTTCCTGCGCGGTCGGCTTCCACATGTTGCGCAGCTCGCCTTGCCATGGTCCGGGGTCGCCCTTGACGCCCGAGCCAAGCCCCCAACAGGGGCCGACCTTGTCGGCGACGTCGCGAGAGACGATCGCCGCCACCGTCTCGTTCATCGACTGATAGCCGGTGCAGGCGATAATGGCGTCGGCGGCAAGTTCGCTGCCGTCCTCGAACAGGATGCCTGTCGGCGTCAGCGACTTGATGACGACGCCGCTGCGGACGTCGATCTCGCCGTCGATGATGAGATCCGAAGCGCCGACATCGATGTAGTAGCCGGAGCCGGTGCGGTAGGCCTTCATCAAAAGGCCGGTCTCGTCGTCGCCGAAATCGATGGCGAAGCCGGCGGCGCGCAGACGGTCGTAGAAGGCCGCGTCGCGCGCCTTGATCACCTCGTAGAGCGCCCGCTGGCCCTTGGGCACCAGCGCGAACGGCGTCGAGGCGACGATCATGTCGGCCTTCTCGGTGGTTATGCCGCGTGCCAGCGCCGTCTCCGAAAAGATCTCGAAGCCGACCTCCATCAGCGTGTCCGATTTGACCACCGTCGTCGGTGAGCGCTGGATCATGGTCACCTCGGCGCCGCTCTCCCAGAGGTCGACGCAGACATCGTGCCCAGAGCTTGCCGCGCCGATGACGGCGACCTTCCTGCCACGAAATTTCTCGCCGCTGGAATACTGGCTGGAGTGCAGAAGCTCGCCCTTGAACTGATCGGCGCCCGGCAGATCGATCCGCCGTGGCGGGCCATAAGCGCCGGTGGCGAAGACGATGTGCTTCGGCTTCAGCGTGATGTGCCGGCCGACGCGGTCGACCACCACGGTCCAGACTTTCTCCACCTCGTCATAGCTGGCGCTAAGGCATTTCGTGGCGACCCAATAGTTGAGCTCCATGACGCGCGTGTACATTTCCAGCCAGTCGCCCATCTTGTCCTTGGGCGTGAACACCGGCCAGTTTTCGGGGAAGGGAATGTAGGGCAGATGGTCGTACCAGACCGGGTCGTGCAGCACGAGCGTGCGGTAGCGGTTGCGCCAGGAGTCGCCCGGCCTTGCATTCTTCTCGATGACGATGGTGGGCACGCCGAGCTGGCGCAGCCGCGCGCCCAGCATGATGCCGCCCTGGCCGCCACCGATGACCAGGCAGTAGGGCTGTTCATCAGTGCCGAGCTCGCGCGTCTCGCGCGCCCGCGCCTCCGACCAGGTCTCGCGCCTGGGATCGGCCTTGTGGCGCACACCCAGCGGCCGCTCCGCCCCCTTGCGCTCCTCGAACCCTTTGAGGTCGGTCATCGCCGTGAACAATGTCCGGCAGCGGCCGTCGCGCAGCCGCATGATGCCCTCTCCTGACGCCACTGCTGTTTCGAAGCTGAACCAGGCTTCGATGGTGCCCTCGTCCGAGGTCGCCTCGCCGGTCAGCTGCCATGCCTTGGGCTTGGTCGTCGCCAGCGCCGCCGCCAGCATGTCGGCGATCGCCTCGCGGCCTTCCATGGTCGTGATGTTCCAGGTGAAGGTCAGGAGATCGCGCCAATAGCAATCGTCGACGAACAGGTTGCTCGCTGCCGCCGCGTCGCCGGCTGCGAGTGCCTGCGCCAGGGATTCGAGCCATGCGGCGGCCTGTTTCGTCGGTGCTATTTCGAGCATTTCTTCCCTCTTTGTGCGTGCGCCGACACATGGCGCAAAATCTCAATTGTCGAACTCAGCGCCGCCCCTCATCCGCCTGCCGGCGTTCGTCGTTCGAAAAGCCAAGCAGTTGGCTTTTCGTCCGCTACGCGGACCATTCCTCACCTCCCCGTGAACGAGGTGAAGGGAGCTAGTCTCCGAGCGGCTCCATCTCCTTGCCGGTGCGGTGGATCTGGGCGTTGTATTTGATGCGGCGCACGGTCTCGCGGGCCGAACCGTCGAGCTTGTAGGCCGAGGCAACCGCCAAAAGGTCGATCGCCGCCAGGAAGGCGAAGCGCGACGCCGTCGGCTTCAGCGTGTCGGGATATTCGGGCACCGCCACCGTCAGCCTGACGTCGCAGGCACGGGCGAGCTCGGTGTCGGGCGCGGTCACGGCGATCGCATTGGCGCGGTAGTGCTTGGCGAGTTCGACGGCTTCGATCACCTCGCGGGTGCGTCCCGTCGCCGAAATGGCGATCACCAGATCACCCGGCTTCAAGGTCGAGGCGGTCATGCGCATCAGATAGGGGTCGCACTGGGCGCTGACTGTGATGCCGTAGCGGAACAGCCGGTACTGGGTTTCCTGCGCCAGCGCCGAGGAACTGCCGCCGAGGCCGAAGACTGTGACCTGGCGCGCCTTGGCGACCAGCTCGGCCGCCTTCTGCAACTGCGCCGGGTCGAGCTGCCGCTCGGCCTCCTGCAGCGCCCGGCGCGCCTCGCCGAACACGGCATTCCAGAACGGCATGCCATTGTCGTTGCTGACGGAAGGTGACTTGGCCAGATAGAGCGCCCCGACGACGAGGCTCTGCGCCAGCTTCAGCTTGAAGTCGCGCACGCCCTCGCAGCCGATGGCGCGGCAGAACCGGGTCACCGTCGGTTCGCTGACCCCGGCGCGCTGGGCAAGGGCGGCATTGGAGGCGTCGACGGCATATTTGACATCGTCGAGCACGACATCGGCGACACGCCGTTCGGCCGGGCGCAATTCGCTGTAGGAATCCTTGACCAGCGAGATGATGTCGGGAATGCGCCGGACAGGATCGCGCCCCTCAGTATCGTGGCCTGGAACAGGCTCGTCCTGGCTGCCAGCTTCGGTCATGGGGTCCTGGTCTTTCCCTGGGTTGCGTGGCTGCCGTCTTAGCATGTTTGCACGTCATGGCTCCACGTGCCTGACCACATCGCAACCGTAGCGTGTCGTTGGGGAAACCTCACCTTCTCCGCTTCCTTCCAGGCCGTGCGAGTTCGGAAGTATGTAGGAAAGCAACATATATTTCAAGGTCATGAAAACATCGCGAAAACAATTAGATAGATATGCATGTCCATTTTTGTGATACGGGTACCAGCGCTCGTGCTTGACAGGAAAGTAGGATAGTTACAGATTGATTTCGCGGTCGGGTGAGCCAGTGGATCATCGCGCAATCTTCCCGGGGGGCAGATGAACACGGGCGATGCAAGAAACCCGAAGCTTGGCGTGCAGGCAGCGACCAAGATCTATCATACGGCTTCCGGCGACCTGCTGGCGCTGGACCGTTGCAGCCTCGATGTCAGTGCCAATGAAATCGTCTCGATCGTCGGTCCGTCCGGTTGCGGCAAGACGACCCTTTTGTGGTCGATGTCGGGCCTGCACAGCCTGACCAGCGGCGAGATCCGGCTTGACGGGAAGACCATCACCGGCCCGCATCCCGATATCGGCATCGTCTTCCAGGAAGCGAACCTTCTGCCGTGGCGCAATCTCGATGCCAACATCCGCTTCCCCTTCGAGATCAAGGGCGAGAAGCCGGACCGGGCATGGATCGCGCATCTGCTCAACCGCGTCGGGCTCGACGGATTCGGCGGCAAGTTTCCGCGCGAACTGTCGGGCGGCATGCAACAGCGCGCGGCGATCGTGCGGGCGCTGGCGCTGAAGCCATCGGTGCTGCTGATGGACGAGCCGTTCGGCGCGCTCGACAGTTTTACCCGCGAGGAGATGAACCGGCTGGTCGAGGAGATCTGGCTCGACACCAAGACCACCATCGTCTTCATCACCCACAGCATCGAGGAGGCGATCTTCCTCTCCGACCGGGTGGTGGTGCTGAGCGCCCGGCCGGGTCGCGTCGCCAAGGAGTATCGCGTGCCGTTTGCCCGGCCACGCTCGCTGGAGATCATGGCGACGAAAGAGGTCTTCGACCTCACCAACCGGATCAAGATGGACATTGTCGGCGAACGCACGCGGCCAAAAGCGCCGGAGCGCCCGAGCGCCGAGATCGTGAGGATCAGGCCGTGAGCGGAGGCGACGCCATTCCGGAATTCTCGAAGTCCAAGACCGGTGACGGCCACGAGGTCAGCCTGACCAATCTGTCGGCCTTCGCCAGCGGCCCCGGCATCAAGTCGGGCAAGGAGGTGGCGGCCATTCTTGCGGTGGCGGTGATCATCATCGGCGGCATCGAGCTGGCGCTGCGCCTGTTCCATGTGCCGCTCTACATCATGCCGCCGCCGAGCTCGATTGCCTATGCGCTGTTCGACGAGTTTCCGCTGATTGCGCCGCATCTCGGCTACACGCTGGTCGAGCTGGTGTCCGGCTTCACCATCGGCGCTATCATCGGCCTGGTGCTGGCCGCCGTCATCACCCAGTTCCCGTTCGCCGAGAAGATCGTCGCGCCCTACATCCTGCTTTTGGTCACCACGCCGATGCTGGCGCTGGTGCCGCTTCTGATCCTGCGCTTTGGCTTCGGCTACACGCCGCGCATTATCGCGGTGGCGCTGGCCGCCGGGCCGATGGTGATGATCAATGCCGCCACCGGTTTCCGTCGCGTCGACAGTGCCAAGATTGCGCTGGCGCGCTCCTATGGCGCCAGCACCTTGCAGATCTTCTGGAAGATCCGCGCGCCGATGGCGCTGCCGATGATCCTGGTCGGGCTGATGATCGGCGCCATCTTCGGCCTGTTGACCGCGGTCGGCGCCGAGATGGTCGGCGGCGGTTTCGGCCTCGGCAACCGGCTGACCACCTATTCGTCGATGATCCAGATGCCGCAGTTCTTCGCGGTGGTGCTGATCCTGTCGACGCTCGGCATCCTGATCTACGTGCTGTTCTTCCTGATCGGCAAGAAATGGGCGAGCTGGGAGGCTTGAACACAAAGGATAAGGCGGCGCCCGGGAGGCGGGCGGCAAGAGACTGACGTCAAACAAAAAGGGGAATGCCATGACCAAAGAGAACTCGATCAACCCGGCGGGGATCAGCCGCCGCTATTTCCTGCAGGTGACCGGCGCCGGGCTGGTGACGGCAACCGCGCTCGGCGCCACTGGCCTCAAGGCCAGCGCCGAACCCTACGGAAAATTCACCTGGATCTCGCCGCGCGGCACGCTCGAAGTGCTCGACGACTATCCCTACTGGGCGGCCAAGAAGGCGGGCTATTTCGATGGGCTGGACACCGACATGCAGCCGGGACCATCGGACGGCACCGCGACGGTGAAGTTCGTCGACGTCGGCCAGGCCGATATGGGCTTCCCGTCGCCCGGCGTGTTCTCCTTCGCCATCCAGAACGGCATGAAGCTTAAGTCGGTGTTCCACATGGGCGCGCGCGACACGTTCAGCTTCGCCTTCCGCAAGGGCGAGGGATCGAACGATCTGAAGAAGCTGGAAGGCAAGACCATCCTGCTCGGCTCCGCCGCCTGGCAGTCGATCACCGACCCGCTGCTGGCCGCGCAAGGCGTCGACATCAAGAAGGTGAAATATGTCGAGGCCGGCTGGCCGACCTGGGGCACGGCCCTTGCCGGCGGCCAGGGCGACGCTGCCCTGTCATGGGAGGGGCTCCGCGCCGAGTGGATCGCCAAGGGGCTCGACTTCGAATACTGGCTCGGCGTGCAGAATTCGAAGCTGCCGGCCAACACCTTCGTCGTGCGCGCCGCCGACCTAGAGGATCCCGACCGCAAGGCGTTCCTGGAGAAATATCTGCGCGGCTGGGCGATGGGCCTGGAGTTTGGGTATCAAAATCCCCGCGCGGCCGTCGAAGCGGTGTTCGAGCAGTTCCCGACGCTGGCCAAGAATCTCGGCCCCGAACTTGGCACCACCTCGATCCTGCAGCAGATCAACGTCTTCCGTGGCGACATGGACAAGCGCGGCGGCTGGGGCTCGCACGATATGGCGAGCTGGCAGGGCTTCTTCGACGAGATCCACAAGATCGGCCAGATCACAGCTCCGGTGAAGGCCGAGGACGTCTGCACCAACGACCTGATCGGCCCGGCCAATGATTTCGACAAGGCCAAGGTCAAGGCCGATGCCGACGGATACAAGCTGTCGGAAGGCTTTGCCGCGCTCGATGTCGAGAAGATCAAGGCGCATCTGTTCGATTCGGCGATCAAGTAGGAACCGGCGACAACAAGATCGGGCGGCGACACGATTGCCGCCCGCAATCCATTTCAATGAAAAGCGTGGGAGGTAGCGGTGTCCGACAGAGTGAAAGTGCTGGTGGTTGGTCTCGGCAATATGGGTGCGTCGCATGCCAGCGCGTATCACCGCTCTGACGGCTTCGAGATCGTCGGCATCATGAGCCGCTCGATCAAGAGCAACGCGAAGATCCCGGCCGAACTGGCGGGTTATCCGCTCTACGAGGATTTCGACCAGGCGCTGAAGGAGACCAAGCCGGATGCCGTGTCGATCAACAGCTGGCCGAACACCCACGCCGAATACGCGCTGAAGGCAATCGCCGCCAACTGCCATGTGTTCATGGAAAAGCCGCTCGCCACCAACAATGAGGATGCCGAAAAGGTTGTCGCGGCGGCGCGGGCCAAGAACCGCAAGCTCGTGCTCGGCTATATCCTGCGCGTCCATCCCTCCTGGATCAAGTTCATCGAGGTCGGCAAGACGCTCGGCAAGCCGCTGGTGATGCGGCTCAACCTCAACCAGCAGAGCAGCGGCAGCGCCTGGCACTGGCACAAGAACCTGATCGATTCGCTGATCCCGATCGTCGACTGCGGAGTGCACTATGTCGACGTCATGTGCCAGCTGACCGGCGCCAAGCCGGTGCGCGTGCACGGCATCGGCGCCAAATTGTGGGCGGAAGCCGACAAGCAGAATTACGGCCATCTGCACGTCACCTTCGATGACGGCTCGGTCGGCTGGTACGAGGCCGGATGGGGCCCGATGATGAGCGAGACGGCCTATTTCGTGAAGGACGTGGTCGGCCCCAAGGGCGCGGTGTCGATCGTCGCGGGCCAACAGGCGAGCAGCGCTGCCGACACCGCTGAAGTCTCGAACTCCGCCGACATCGACCGCCACACCAAAACCGATGCGCTGAAGATCCATTACGCGCAGGTCGACGGCGACAAGAATTTCTCGAAGCCCGACGAGATCGTCAGCATGGAGGACGAGCCCGGCCATCAGGAACTCTGCGACCGCGAGCAGGCCTTCTTCCTGCGCGCCATCCGCGAGGATCTTGACCTCACAGAGCAGATGGATGCGGCGGTCAACAGCCTGCGCATCGTGCTCGCCGCCGAGCAGAGCATCGCGCTGGGGCGGACCGTCGACCTGGCCTGAAGTCGCGCCAGCCCCCTCATCCGGCCGCTTCGCGGCCACCTTCTCCCCGCTGGGGAGAAGAGGGGGGCGCCAGCGCGCGACAGTCTCCTCTCCCCCCGGGGAGAGGTCAGCCGAGCGAAGCGGAGGCTGGGTGAGGGGGCCGCTGCCCGAACGCGGTTATCTGTGGGGCATCAACATGGTTATCTGCGGGGCATCAACATAAAGCCCATTGGTTGAGGGAGAGAGACATGGTCACCGGCAGTCTGCTGAAAACCTATGCCGAGTCCGATGCACTCGACCTGGCCGGGCTGGTGCGCAGCGGCCAGGTTTCGCCGGCGGAACTGGTGGAGGTAGCGATCACGCTGGTCGAGCGGCTCAACCCGGCGCTCAACGCGGTCATTCACCGCCTCTACGACATGGCGCGCACCCAGGCCGAGACGGTCGACAAATCAGCACCCTTCGCCGGCGTGCCGTTCCTGCTCAAGGAGCTGGCTTCGTCCTGGACAGGCGCGCCAAACACCAATTCGTGCTTCTACCTGAAAGACGTCGTCGCCGACTTCGACACCGAAGTGGTTCGCCGCATGAAGGCGGCCGGGCTGGTGCTGGTCGGCAAATCGAACGCGCCGGAAAACGGCTGGTCGATCACCACGGAACCAAAACTCTACGGTGTGACCAAGAACCCGTGGAAGGACGGCATCACGCCGGGCGGCTCAAGCGGCGGTGCTGCCGCGGCCATCGCTTCGCGCATGGTGCCGATCGCCGAGGCCAGCGATGGCGCCGGCTCGATCCGCATCCCGGCCTCCTGCTGCGGCATTGTCGGCCTGAAACCGTCGCGCGGCCGTGTCAGCCTCGCGCCTTTCGGCGACTACTGGTATGGCGGCGCCTATTTCCTGTGCTGCTCGCGCACCGTGCGCGACACCGCGGCCTATCTCGATGCGGTCGCCGGCGCGCTGCCGGGCGACCCCTATACGCCGCCGGTGCCGGACGGTTCGTGGCTCAGCCTGTCGACGCGGGCACCGAAGAAGCTGCGCATCGGCTTTTCCGTCACGCCGCCCAACGGCACCGCGATCGACGCGGAAGTAAAGGCGGCGGTGCTGGCAACCGTGGCGGCGCTCGAGCGTCTCGGCCACCATGTCGAGGAGCATGACATGGCGCTAGACGCTACCACGGTGTGGAAGACCTACACCAACATGACCTGCGTGCAGACGGCGGCGACCTTCGACTACCTTGAAACGGTCATCGGCCGGCCGGTGACGCCAGGCGACGTGGAGGCGGTGACCTGGGCGATCATCGAGCGCGGCCGCTCGACCAGCGGCACCAGGCACATCTCCGATGTCGAGCAACTCAGGCAGATCGGCCGCGACATCGTCGGCGACCTCGGCGCCTACGATCTCTTCTTAACCCCGACGCTGACACAGCTGCCGCGCCCGTTCGGCTATTACGACATGTCGGAGACGGATATCGACCGCTACAACGCCAAATGGGCGGACTCGGTGTTTGCCTTCCCCTTCAACATTTCCGGTCAGCCGGCGATATCGCTGCCGCTCGGCTGGTCGAAAGGCGGCGTGCCGATCGGCGTGCAACTGGTCGGCCGCTATGGCGACGAGGCGACGGTGCTGGCCGCATCGGCGCTGCTCGAACAGGAGATGCCGTGGAAGGAGAGACGGCCGCCGGTGAGTGCATAAGCCGGCTAACCGATTGTCTCCAAGCGCCTCGGCAAGCGGTTCATGGCAACAGGTCCGTCCGGCGTGATCAGGAACTGGTCCTCGAGATTGAAGCTGGCGAGGCTGTCGATGTAGAGCGGGATCTCGAAGGCCAGCACCATGCCGGCTTCGATCACGACATCGCTGTCGGCCGCAATGAACGGCCATTGTTCTGAGAAGACCGACTGGCCGACACCATGGCCGAAATGACCGCGGCGGTAGGAGCGCAGCCCTTGCCGCGCCAGGCTGTCGGTGGCGACGCGATGTACGTGGGTGAGCGCGGTTCCCGGAACAAGGGATGCCAGCCCGTCGTCAAAGGCCCGCTCGGCGATGGCATGCAGTTCGGCCTGCTCGGCGGATGGCGGCCCGAAGGTGAAGTTGCGCGACATGTCGGAGGCATAGCCGCCGACCGTGCAGACCATGTCGCACTTCAGCGGATCGCCGGGCATGGCTTTCGCATCGGTGCTTTTGGCACGGGCGCCGAGCGTGACATATTCGGCTGTGGCGACCGGATGGGCCAGTCCGGCCGCGGCCGTGGTGACACCTTGGCGATAGAGGGCAATGAGATCGGCCTGACGCATGCCGGCCATGGCATCGACCTGCAGCCGCTCCAGCCCGGCTTCGGACAGGATGATGCCTTGCTGCAGCAGGTCGATCTCGCGCGGCGACTTGATGGCCCGCAACCTGTCGAGCACGGCCGAGCCGTCGACCATCGTGCAGCCCGGCAGCAGCGCCTGCATGGCAGAGAAATCAGCGGCTGGAACAAAATCGAGATCGACGCCGATCCTTGCGCGCTCGAGCCCAAACCCGGTCAGGATCTGCTTCAGCTCATGGACGGAATTGGCCAGCTCGAATGTCGCGGGCCGGGTAATGGCAGGCGTCCAGCCGGACGAGCCAAAGCCGGCCACGATGCGCCGCGCCAGCCCTTGCGCTGGCCTCGAGGCGTCGAACGTGGCGGTTTCGATCCAGATCGGGTGGCTGCGGATGACGACGTCGGACAGAGCCCGTTGCAGCTGTCCCGCATTGAAATCCGCCACCACCACGCCGATCGGCAGGTCTCGGCCAGCCGGGATGACGACGAAGCCGGCGCCGGCGCGCCGGAACAGTCCCGCCGGGCCTATCGAGGCGCCGGTCGCATAGTGGAAGGCCTCGGGCGCGCACAGCACCAGCGCCTTGATGCCGGCGCGTTCCATCAGTTGAGCCGCGCGCTCGCGGTCGACAAAGCCTGTCATGGGTTTCTCCGAATGTCTGAAGCGGCAACGGAGCATTCCGGGCATCGACGTTCAAGGGGCAAATACCGGGTAATCGCTGGATACAGAGTTAGCGGCCGCAGCTGTCAGCCGCATCGCAATCGGCCGGCTGGTCAAGCCATGTCAGCTATTTGATGGCTTCCAGCTTGTCGATCGCGGCGGTGAAGCCGGCCAGCGAGACCGGAATGGTCACCGGCTTTCGCGTCACGGATTCCATGCCGATGTTGAGGTTGGTTCCCGCTTTCATGGCGGCGATGAGTTCCGGCGACAGCGGTGCGGCGGCGTAGGCGCCGTTCTGGTCGCTGGTCTGGATGGCGACGGTCGTCTTCTGGCCCTGGTCGATCTGGTAGGAGGCGCCGGACGGCAGGAACAGGCCGTGCGGCAAAGCGAGCAACATGGCCAGGCTGCCATTGCCCTTGTCGCGGCGCACGGTCACCGTCAGCACACGCTGACCGGTCTTGGCTTCGGTCAGGTTTTGCGACACCTGACACTGAAGCTCGGCCGTCGATGAACCGCTGGAGCAATTGATCGCCCATGGATTGGCGTCGGCCGGCTTTGCTTCCTTTGCTTCGGCCTGCTTGGCATCTTCGGCAACTGCTGGCCCGGCGGCGGCCAGGATCAGCCACAGGGCGCCGAATCCTGCAACCACGCCAAGTAAATTAGCTATCGCTAAAATAAATGCCATGTTCTTTTGTCGGATGCCTTGCATGTTTCCTCGCCCCGCCAGGTATTCTCCCAAGTGGGGCTTGATACAACACTCGGGACTGTTCTGGAAGTCGGGCCGGATCCAAGAAAGCCGGCAAAAGTACTGTGACCTTTCGGACACACCGAGCAATTTTACAGGAAGCCCCTAGAAATCGAAGGAGTCGAGACTCGCTATACAATAGAATTCGAGTAAGAACTCTTTTGGGGACCTGTAGTCCCGGAAGGACTCGCCGGGGATGGGAACTACCGAGAATTCTCGGCAAGTTGGTGAGACGGCAGCGCGTGGGCAAGATTTCCGCGTGCGCGCCGGCTATCGCCGTTCGCGAATTGCCAGGCATCTGTGGAAGACGACGGCGCTGACGACGCTGGCGCTCGGCCTTTCCGGCCTGGCCGCCCATGGCGATCCAAACGGCTTGTGGCAGCCGCAGATACGCGCCATCATCGGCGCCGACAACAATGGCGGCAACGCCGCGCTCGAAGGCTTCATACCGCTCAAGCAGACGGCCGAATCAGTGCTGTTCCTGGATGTCCGGGCCAAGCATGATTTCAAGGACAGTTTCGGCCAGGATGTCGGCCTCGGCATTCGCCGCATCGTCAACCCGGACCTGATGATCGGCGGCTACGCCTATCTCAATGTCGAGAACTACAACAGCAACCAGTTCACATCAGCCACGCTGGGCGCCGAGGCGATCACCTCGCATTTCGACGCGCATGTGAATGTCTATCTGCCGATCAAGGGCGATTCGACCGATCACTCGACCAGTTCGACCCTGTCGATGGTCAGCAACCAGCTGATGGAGCAGATCTCGGTCCTTGATCACCGCGACTACGCGGCATGGGGCATTGAAGGCGAGATCGGCGCGCAGGTGCCGGTCAACCTGCCCGACAAGCATTCGCTGCGGCTGGACATCGGCGGCTACCATTTCGAGGACCCGCACGGCGACGATGGCAGCGTCACCGGCGCCAAGGCCGGCTTCGAATACACGATCGGCGATGTCTTCGGCAGTGGTACTGAACTGGTCTTTGCCGGCGAGGTCCGCAACGACAATCGCGACGACACCCAGTTCGCTGGCAGCGTGCGGCTGAACATCCCGTTCAACCCCGGCCATGGCTCGGACACGACCGGGGCCATCGGCGGGGCGGACCCGGTCTATCCGGTCAGCGAAGGCCTGGGCAAGCGCGTCAACGAACGTGTGCGCGGCGATATCGGCGTCCGGATCCAGTCGCAGACGCTGAGCGGCGGCTCGACGACACGCGTCGCCATCAACGCCGCCACCAACGCCGCCTTCGGCAAATTCTACTTTGCGGACGGCGGCCTGGCCGGTGCGGGTACGCAGGCGGACCCGACGACGCTGGACGACGCCGTCACCAAGGCCGGCAGCGGCGGCTTTGTGGTGGCGCTTGGCGGCAACGGCAATCTGACGACTGGCGGCGTGACGCTCGCTAATGGCCAGACCGTCATTGGCGGTGGCGAAAGCGTTACCGCCAAGCTTTTCGGTGGCGGCACCGGCACCTTCAACCTGGGCGGCAGCGACGGCACGATCCAGGGCACCAATGTCGCCAACCCCGTCATTGCGCTGGGCAACGGCAACACGCTGAACGGCATCACCATCACCGGCGGCAACGACGGCATCTTCGGCAACAACATCACGGGCGCCACGCTGACCAATGTCACCGTGACGGGCGCAGGCGGCAACGGCGCCGACTTCAAGGGCACCTCGACCGGCATCACCGGCTCCAATTTCACCGCCACCGGCAACGGCCTGGACGGCCTGCACATCGAAGGCGACGGCACCTACAATTTCACCGGCACGACGCTCCTGCAGGACAATCTCGACGACGGCCTCGATATCACGGGCAAGGGCACCTACACCTTCGCCATCGTCAATGCGAAGGACAATACCGACCGCGGCATAACCGTGCAGGGCACGTCGACCGGCGGCACGTTCACCACCACCGGCGGTGCCATCTCGGGCAATGGCGGGATCGGCGTCTTCATAGACCCGATCACAGCGCATGTGGTGCTGGATTCGATCAGTCAGACCGGCGGCCCGGCCGGCGTCCTGCTCGATCACGTCTCGGGCGATTTCACCGTCAATGGCACCACCACGATCTCGAACACGACGGGACCGGCGATCCAGATCACGGATTCGCCGGCGGCGATCCGCTTCGGCGGCGACGTGACGATCCAGGCGCCGACCTCCGGCGGCATCGATGTCTCGGGCATCAATGGCAAGATCGGCTTCGGCAACGTCTACATATCCGGGCTTACCAGCGGCAATACCGGGCTTGACCTGTCGGGCAGCACATCGATCTTCACCGCCACGCTGCTCAACATCGCCGGCGCCGGCACGTCGACCGGCATCGACCTTTCCGGCGCCAACGGCGGTTCGGTGGCCATCGGCAGTGGCACCATCTCCGTCGGCACCGGCGTGCAGTTGGGCACCAATGGCGCATCGGGAACCAGTGCCAACACGGCCTTTTCGTTCGGCGGCGGCGCCATCACCGGCACGGTCGCTTCGCTCGACGCGCGCGGCCTCAACCAGACGCTCGGCACTTATGCTTTCGGGACAACCGACCTTGTCGGTCCGCAACTGTTCGACCCGCAAAATGTCATCTTCATCGGCTCGTCGGCGACAGGCAGCGGCGACGGCTCCTCGCTGGCAAACCTGGCGGCGGTCAGCACCGCCGATGGCATCACCGACAGCGACGCCATCTTCGTGCTCGTCAACGACGGCACGGCAATCGATGCCACGGGCGGTTTCTCGCTGAGTGCCGGCCAGACGCTGGCCTCGTTCGGCAATGGGCGCACCTTCTCGCTCGGCGGTATTCCGGTCAATGTCACCGGCGACAATGTCGTGCATGACGCGGCGATCTCGGATTCCGGCGGCGCGGCGACGCTGACCGATACCGGCAGTGGCAACACTGTCACGCTGGCCAACAACAGCTCGCTGCTCGATTTCACCGTGTCGAACACCGGCGGCGGCATCGGTGTTCACGGCAACAACGTCACCGGCGTCACGCTGACCGGCCTGACAGTCGATGGCGCCGATCTGAACGGCCTGCTGTTCGAAGGCACCAATGCTGTCACCGCCACCGACCTGACGTCCACCCACAATGGCGGTACCGGCCTGTCTATCCAAGGCGATGGGATTTATACGTTCAACGGCACGACCGAACTTGCAAACAATGCCACAGGCCTGTCGATCAACGGCGATGGCACATACGCCTTCCAGACACTCAATGCGACCGGCAATGGCTTGTACGGTATCAGTGCCATTTCGACCGGCAGCGGCACGCTTTCAACGACCGGCGGCATGGTTTCAGGCAGCGGCGTGGGCTCCTTCTCCGCAACGAATATCGGGCTCGACGTCACGCTGACCAGCGTTGCCCAGGCTGCAGGCGATACGGGCATCAGCCTTTCCGGCGTTGACGGCAACTTCACCGTTTCCGGTGCGACAACGATCTCGAACACTTTCTTCGATGGGATCCTGATCGCCAACAGTTCGGCCGATGTTCATTTCGGCGGTGCCGTTTCCATCACGCATCCTGGTGGCAACGGCATCGCTCTGAACGGCAATTCCGGCGCGGTCACGTTTGGCGACGTAGCCATCGACCAGCCAACCCAGAACGGCATCGACGTCTCGGGCACCAACGGCACGATCGGCTTCGGCAACATCGACATCACGGGCCTGCACACCGGTAAGACCGGGCTCGACCTGTCGGGCAGCCAGTCGACCTTCACCGCCACCTCGCTCGACATCACCGGCGCCGGCAGCTCGACCGGCATCGATCTTTCCGGTACCACCGGCGGCTCGGTCACCATAGGCACCGGCGTCATTTCGGCCGACACCGGCGTGCAGATGGGCACGCATGGCGCGGCCGGCACCACCGCCAACACGGCCTTCTCGTTCGGCGCGGCCGGCGGTGCGTCGATCACCGGTACGACTGCGTCGCTCGATATGCGCGGCCTGTCGCCGGGCAGCGGCACCTATGCCTTCAACACCACGGTGCTCAACGGTCCGCAGCTGTTCGACGTTGCCAACGTCATCTACGTCGGTGCCACCAGCACCAACGCCGGTGACGGCTCGACCGTCAACGACCTGATCAATGCCACCGCGGCCGATGCGCTGGCGGCCCCTGCCAACACGATCTTCGTGCTGGTCAACACCGGGGCCGGAAGCATCGATACCGATGCCGACGGCTTTACGCTTGCAGACGGCCAGTCGATAGTCTCCTTCGCCAATGGCGCTTCCGTGGACCTGGGTTCGCCGCCCGCCAATGTCACCGGCTTGAATGTCATCAGCGGCACGCAGGTGCAGGACGACCCCTTCGGCAATGGCGGCGCGACGCTCAACAATGCGGCCGGCAACACCATCGACCTAGCCGATGGCAACGTCATCGAGAACCTTGCCGTCAGCAGCTCCGGATTTGCCATCGACGGATCGGGCAGCGCTGGGGCAACGATCAACGGGGTGACGATCAGCGCCGCCACGATAGGCCTTTGGCTTGACGGCACGACGGGTACGGTCACGGCCAACAATCTGACCATCCAGAGCGCAAGCCAAACCGGCATCGCACTTGTCAATTCGAGCGCGACCCTCAATTTCACCGGCAACACCAAGATCTCCGGCGCCACCAGTGTCGGGCTGTTCGCCAACGATCTCGACGGCACCGCCAGCTTCGACGATCTCGACATCACCGGCGGCGGCTATGGCATCTCCATCCGCAATAGTTCGACTGGAACGCTGACCTTCGGCGCCGGCAGTTCCATTACCAACACCGGCAACGCCGCGTTCGATGTCGTCAACAGTTCGTCCAACGTCACCTACAGCGGCACCATCAACCAGGCCACTGCTGCAAGCGCGGTGAAGATCTCCGGCATGACCGGCGGCACCGCCGCTTTCGCCGGCAAGATCACCGCCAACACCGGCGCCGCCGCCGCGATCGACCTGAGCGGCAATACAGGCGCCACGATCAATTTCACCGGTGGCCTCGACCTCACTACCGACGGCGGCTTCGGCTTCAGCGCCATCAATGGCGGCACGCTGACGGTGACCGGCTCCGGCAATACGGTGACGACCGGTCTCGGGCCGGACGAGAAGGGCATCCAGATCGGCGGCACCGGCATGACGATCGGCGCGGCGGGCCTGAACTTCTCCAGCGTCACCGTGGACGGTTCGGGCGGCGGTGTTTCGACCGGCATCGTCATCCAGAATACCAGCGGCGGCGATGTCACCTTCGGCGGCGTCGACCTGTCGCGCATCAGCGGTGTAGCCATCCGCCTTAACAATATCGCCAGCGGCACCTATAGCTTCAACGGCACGACTACCATCGCAACGGTCGGCGGCCCTGGCCCCGGCTTCGTGGTGCAAAACAGCGCCGCGACGATCAACGTCAACAACCTCGTCACGACAAGCGTCTCGGGCGCCGATGTCAGCCTGACCAACAACACCGGCACGATCGCCATCGGCGGCACCATCACCAATTCCGGCACGGGCGACGGCGTCGTCGTCTCCGGTGGCAGCGCGGCGATCACCGTCTCGGCCGCCATCTCCAGCTCGGCCACCGCGCCGGGCACGGCGGTGAAGGTCGATGGCCTCACCGGCGGTTCAGTGACCTTCAGCGGCGACGTGACCTCCACTTCGGACGGCAATCTGTTCGACATAGGATCTACAACCGCGCCTAGCGGTGGCACGATCACCTTCTCGGGAGACCTGACAGCGACCGGCGGCGGCGCCGCAATCGTCAACGGAATGGGCGCGGCTGCAACCCTCAACGTCAACGGCCCGCTTTCCGTAACAAACGGGCTGAACGGCGGCCTGCTGCTGTCCAACATTGCCGGTCATGCCACCTTCGACGGCAACGTGACCGTCACCGGCAACAACCCGGCAATCGTGGAGCTGAAGAACACCTCCGGTACGATTGCTTTAAACGGCTCGACTTTGGTCAACGCGAGCGGTGGTTCTTCAGCGGTCTCTTTCTCGGGCACCACGTCCGGCACGATCAGTTTTACCGATCTCGACATTGCGCTTTCGAGCGCTGGGGATACCGGCTTGTTTTTCGTCAACTCGATCGTCAACGGCACCATCACCGCGACCGATTTCGACCTGACCAGCGTCAGCTCGACCGGCACCACGGCGGTCAACCTGTCCAACACCACCGGCACCGGCACCATCCAGCTCGGCGATCCCGGCGCGCCGGGCAACACAACCGGTTCCACCATCGGCGGCATCGGCGCTGGCCCGGGCATCGGCTTCCAGTTCTCGAGCACCACCGCCGTCAACTTCATCTACGGCGACGGCGAAGGCTCGGTCGACAAATTGTCGACGGTCAAGGCCGTTGACGTCCTCAATTCCACCGGCGCCTTCCCCGTCGGCGGCACTTACAATTTCAGCGATGTCGACGGCGCCGGCGGCGGCTTCGACGGCGACCTTTCCGAGGCGCAGGGCCCGACCACCTACTATGTCGACCAGGACGGCGACGGCGACGGCACCGCCGCCAACCCGGGCTCGATAGAAGACGCCGAGGCCTCCGGCGCCGATGTCATCATCCTTGTCGACACCTCGCAGAACGGCACCAGCAACCTCATCGACATGATGCAGGCGCAGCAGGTCGGCGGCGGCAACAACACGCTCAACCTCGCCGACGGCCAGATCCTGATCGGTCTCAAGGCCGGCGATTCCATCGATACCGCGCCGCTCGGCGCCCTCGGCGGCGGGCTTGGCGGCAATTTCAGCTTCAGCGGCATCAATGCCACGACCGTCATCACTGCGTCGTCCAATGTCGACACCGTGCTGGCGACGCTGACGACCGCTAGCGGCAACACTGTCGACTTCTCCGGCAAGACCAGCATCGACAATGTCATTCTGCAGAACACCGGCTCGGGCCTCGGCCTCTCCGGCACCAACATCACCGATCTCATCCTCAGCCGCGCCACGATCAGGGGTGGTGCCGGCGGTGCTCTGTCGCTGACGGACGGCGCAGCCAACAGTAAGATCGCGCTGTCGAACCTGATCCTGTCGGCGACCGGCGGCGACATCGCTTCTGTCGACGGCTCAGTCGGTGCCGGGCTGATGAAGGTCAGCGCCTTCTCCGACATCACGCTCTTGGGCAACAACGGCGAAGTTGGCGGCTTCGCGGTGAAGGACGTTACCTTCGACGCCAATGCGGCCACTGTCGGCATCGACCAGGTAGACGGCGGCGCCTTCGTCGCTGGTACCACGACGAACCGTGTCGGCGGCTACGGCCTGTTCCTGGGCTCTGTTGCCGGCGATCTCAATTTCGACACAACCAATGTTGCGGTCAAGGCTGCAGCAAGCGGGGCTTTTGCCCTCCCGAGCGCCATCGGCATCTATGCGAGCGGCGCGGGTGGTGGCACCAGCATCGATTTTGGCACGGCCAGTCTCGACGTCGACGGCAACGGCGCCACCGTTGGCTACAACGATGCCCTGTTCGCGCAGATCGGCGCGGGCAATCGCGTCGGTTTCTCTGGCGCGGTCACCGTCAACACCGTCAAGGCCGCCGGTCTGTTGTCCGACACTGGCGGCACGCTGTTCTTCGGCGCGGCTGGGAATACGATCACGACCACCGGCCAGCCGGCAATTTCCTTCGCCGGCGGCACCCGTATCGAGAACGGTTCCGGCGGCTCGGCGCAGTTCGGCGCCATCAGCGCCATAGGCGGCGGCCAGAACGGCATCTATATCTCCAACATCGCCGCTTCGCCGGCACTGCTGTTCAACGGTCCGGTGACGATCGAAGGCACGACGCTCAACGCTATCCAGATCGAGCAGTCCGCGCTCACCAATGCGGCCTCGGTCACCTTCGGCGGTGCGGTCACGATCACCAACGCCAGCCAGGGCGGCGTCAAGTGGCAGCGCCTGGCGGGTAGCACCGATACGCTCACCTTCTCGGGCGGGCTCTCGATCCAGAACAGCAACGGCGCCGGCTTCTTCGCCGATGGCGGTGCGGTGGCCCTATCGGGGACGAACACTGTTTCCACCACCAACGGCACCGGCGTCAGCATCAGCAATGCCCAGGTCAGCGGCGGCTTCAGCTCGGTCAGCGCCATTGTCTCCGGCGCCGCTAACGGCATCAACCTGCAGAACCTGACCGGCACGCTGGCTCTCGGAACCGGCACACTGATCAACGCCGGCTCGGGCGCGGCCTTCAATGTCGGCTCGGGCACCGATCTCAGCGGCGGCAACGCCACGATCTCCTATGCCGGCGCCATCGTCAGCAACGGCAGCGGCGCCGCCGTCTCGATCCAGGAACTGACCGGCGGCTCGGTGACGCTCTCGGGCAATTTGACCGATCCGAACGCTGCCGGCGGCGGCCAGATCGTCGTGGCCAACATCAACAACGGCACCGCGGCCACCGTCACCTTCTCCGGCACCACCAAGCAGATCCAGTCGGGTGCGACCGACGGCGTCAACCTGGTCGGCAACATCAATGGCACCATCGGTTTCAGCAATGGCGGCCTGGCCATCAGCACGACCAGCGGCATCGGCTTCCACGCCCAGGGCGGCGGCACGATCGGCGTCGCCGGCACCACCAACACGATCACGTCGACCGGGAGCGCGCTCAGCCTTGACGCGGTGACCGTCGGCAGCGGCATCAACTTCAACTCGGTTTCGACCAGCGGCGCGGTCACCGGTATCGGGCTCACCAACGTCGCTTCGGCCGGCGGCGCCATCAATCTCGGTACGGTCAACCTGCAAGGCGTCAACTCGCGCGGTGTGGACGTCACCGGCACACTCGGCGCGAGGCTCAATTTCAACACGCTGAGCATCGGCCTGACCAGCACCACGGCCGTGGCCTTCGACCTCAACGGCGCCATCATCAACGCGCCGATCACGGCCAACGATTTCGACGTCACCAATTCCGCCGGCGCCGGCACCTCGATCGGCGTCGACCTGCGCGGCGCCACCGGCGGCCAGATCGTGCGCCTCGGCGACGCGGTTGTCGGCGGCGCCAGCTCGAGCATCTCGGGGGTCAACACCGGCGTGTTCCTCGACAGCGCCACCAACCTCGCCTTCACCTATGGCGACGGCGAAACGGCGACGGACCAGAATTCGACCATCGGCGCCACTGTCGGCATCGATGCCAGCAGCGCGCCGGGTGCCGGCACCTACAATTTTCAGGATGTGAATTTCACGACCAACCCGGGCAACGGCTTCGGCCTCGGCAAGATCTACTTTGTCGACAGCGACGGCGCGACTGGCGGCGGTGACGGATCGGGCAAGGATAGCGGCAATCCGATGACGCTTGCGGCGGCCGAAGCGGCAGCCGGCGTCAACGACATCATCGTGCTGATCAACAATGGCAATGCCATCACCGCCTTCAGCACCAATGCCGACAACACGCTCAACCTGCAGACGGGCGAGCAGGTGCGCGGCTTCGGCAATGGTGACATTAATCTTGCACTGACGGTGCCATTGCCCATCCAGCTCGCCAGCAACTCGATTGCCATCGCGCAGGTGGGCGCCGGCGCCGCGACACTGACGACCACCGACGGCAACAACGTCATCGCGACCAGCGCCAGCGGCAACATCATCGACGGCTTCATTCTCGACGGCGATGACGGCGCCGGTGTCAACGCCGCACGCGGCATAGCCGGCTCGGGCGGGTCCAACACCACCGTCAGCCATATGACGATCCGCAACTTCAGCCTCTACGGCGCGGATCTTGGCGCGGGAGCCGTCGTCGACGCGGTCACTTTCAACGGCAACGGGTTCGACCTCCTGGCTGGCGACGGCACCTTCAGCAACATCACCGCCTCGGGCGCGGCGAACACGTCCATCCAGCTCAACGGCACCGGCGTGAAGACATTGAGCAACATTTCGATCGGCAATGCCGGCACCGGCCTGTTCCTGGCCCAGGGCGGCACAGTCAACGCCACCAATGTCGATATCAGCAACACCACCTCCGGCGGCCTCGTCCTCCAGAGCAATGTTTCCGCCACGTTCGACGTGACCAGCTCCATCAGCGGCATCACGACCGGCACGGCTGTCAGCATCACCGGCCGTACCGGCGGCAGCCTGACCTATGGCGGCATGGTCGCGGCGAACGGTGCGGCGAGCGGCATCGTCATCGCCCCCCCGACGGGGACGAGCAATGTGAGCTTCACTGGTACTGTCGATCTCGGCACCACGACGACGATGACCGGCACCGCCGTGTCGATCAACAACGGCGGCTTCTTCGCCTCGACCGTCAGCTTCGCCAACATCGACATTGTGACCAGCAACACGATGGGCTTCAGCGTCGGCAATGGCGGCACGGTCACTGTGACGACCGGCACGATCAGCTCCGCCACGGCGCAGGCGATCAACCTCAACGGCATCGCCGCCAACGTCAACTTTACCTCGACGACGTCGACCGGCGGCGTCAACAATGTGGCCCTGACCAATGTCACCGGCACGGTCAATCTCGGCACGGGCTCGCTGACCGGTGCCTCGGGCACGGCGTTCCTGGTTTCGGGCGGCTCGGCCAATATCGACTACAACGGCTCCATCACGCACACCGGCAATGCCATCGCGGTCAACGTCCTGAACCACACGGGCACCGCCGGCGGCGCCAGCACGATCTCGTTCGACGGAACCGTATCGTCGACCGGCTCGAGCGACGGCATCAGCCTGACGAGCAATGGCGGCACCAACGGCACCAATATCAATTTCACCAACACCCTGACGATCAACACCAGCACCGACGATACGACTGGCTTCAACGCCACCGGTGGCGGCACTGTCAGCGTCACCGGCTCGGGCAGCACGATAGACTCGGGCCAGGGCACCGCACTCAACGTCGTCAGCACGACGATCGGCGCCTCGGGCCTGAAATTCCAGAAGATCTCGTCGAGCGGCGGCACCGCCGCTGGCATCGTTCTCGACACCACTGGCGCCCTTGGCGGACTGACGGTCACCGGTGTAAGCACGACGGCAACCTCGGGTGGCACGATTTCCGGCAAGGCCGGTGGGGATATCCTCAATGGCAGCACGCCCGGCGGAAACACCACGTCCGGCACCGGCGGCACCGGCATCTTCCTGCGCAACACGCAGAACGTGTCGCTGGCCAACATGCAGCTCAACGACTTCTCTAACTTCGCCGTCTATGGAAAGAGCGTCACCGGCTTCACGATGACCGGCACGACCATCAGCGGCGTAAACGGTGACAGCAATACAGGCAATATTGAAGAGAGCGCCATCCGCTTCGACAATCTGCTCGGCAGCGCCTCGATCACCGGATCCAACATCAGTGGCGGCGCGTTCGGCAACCTCGCCGTCTGGAACACCAGCGGCACGCTGAACCGGCTGACCATGAGCGGCAACACGTTCGGCCTGATCAGTTCGACCCTCGGCAACGACAATGTCGACTTCACCGTCTACAACAGCGCGACGGCCAACGTGACGCTCGACAACAACACGTTCTCTGGCACGCGCTCCGACTTCTTCGAGGCGATCGCCAACAGCAATGCGACGATGGATGTGGTCGCCACCAACAATACGTTCCACAACGGCCAGGCGATCATACCAGGTGGCGGAACGATCGTTTCCGTACGAGGGGACTCAATTGGCACGGCTGCCACGGTCACCTTCAACATCGCCAACAACATTGAGAGCGATGGCGGCGGCAATGCTTTCGATACAGTCGGTATCTTTGTTGCCAAGGGCAACGGCGGCGGCACGTTCACAGGCAAGATCACCGGCAATACGCTGGTCGGCCAGACCGGGGAAAGTCCGGATGGCATCTTCGTCCGCTCGGCAGGTTCAGGTTCGTTGACCACGCTGATTCAGAACAACACCATCACCGGTTGGGGCAATGTCGGCATCCATCTGCAGAACAACGACGGCAGCGCGACGATGAATGCCTCCGTGTTCGGCAACAGCGTCACTGCGCCAGGTACCGCATTCCCGTTCGCCGCATTCTTTGCCGATAATGGCGCCACGGGCACGGATACAAGCACGATGAACCTCGTGCTCGGCGGTGCGGGTGTGCAGCAAAACACCTTCGCCGGCGGGCCAAATGCAATTGTGGACGTCAGCTTAAGCAACCTCAACGCCAGCACCCATTTCAATCTGTCTCGCAACGGCTCGGTTGCGGGTACCGCCGCAGGCGTCGTACAGGACGACAATGTCGGTACACCCACCTATGATGACACGGGTGGAGGGGGCACAATCGTGCTGGTGAACACACTGCCGGTAACGCCGCCCTGATCAACGGGGTCAGTTCGTTGACCAGTGCTACCGCGGTTCCCAACTCGCTGTGATCAGGCTCGATGTGACGCTTCATCCAGATTAGACAGCTAGGCGTTCGGCGATCGGTGCCCTTCTGGGCAAGCCCTTAGCTTTGCCGACGAATTTTAATAAAAGCCAAGTCAAAAATATTTCTCTATTTGCGGTCAGCCTGACGTTGCGTAAATTTACAGTTGTGGGCTAGTATGTATCAACAACGAGGGGGCGGTGATGGCGGAACCATTTCTTTCCGAAATCAGGATGATGTCGTTCGTCTTTCCCCCCAAGGGATGGGCGCTGTGCGATGGGCAACTGCTGCCGATCAATCAGAACCAGGCGCTGTTCTCGCTGCTCGGAACAACCTTCGGTGGCGATGGGCAGGTGAATTTCGCGTTGCCTGACTATCGCGGGCGCGTGCCGATCCACGTCGGCGGCAGCCATGCGCTTGGCGAGCGCGGGGGCGAACAGGCGCACACGCTTTCAGTTGCGGAGTTGCCCACCCACCTGCACGTCGCGCGCGGAACGACAGCCAATGCCGATTCACCCGTAGCTACCAATAATCTTCTGGCAACGGTCAGCAACGTCTACACGCCGGTTGCGAATCCAACATCACTGATCACCGGCACGCTTGCCTATGTCGGCGGCAGCCAGGCGCATATAAACATGCAGCCATTTTTGACGATAAGCTTTTGCATCGCCCTGCAGGGCATTTTTCCGTCGCCGAATTAAGGGAGCGCGATCATGGCACAGCCCTATGTTGGCGAAATTCGTATATTTGCCGGCAATTTCGCACCGGCCGGCTGGATGTTCTGTGAAGGACAATTGCTGCCGATCTCCGAGAACGAGACGCTTTTCCAACTGATCGGCACGACCTATGGCGGCGATGGCGAGAGCACGTTCGCGCTGCCCGATATGCGCGGCAGGCTTCCAATGCATCAGGGCAACAGCTTCGTCCTCGCCGAGACCGGTGGCGTGGAAGAGGTCACGCTTACAGTCCAGCAGATGGCTGCGCACACGCATCCTTTCCTGGCCTCGCAGAACACTGCCGGGGGCAGCAGCCCCACCGGCAATACGGTCGGGCAGGTCGGTGCGACGCAGATTTATCGAGAGGCGGCTGCGGCATCCCCGATGTCCTCACTGTCTGGCTCGTTGACGGGCGGCAACCAGCCGCACACCAACTTCCAGCCCTATCTCTGCGTCAATTTCATCATCTCGCTGTTCGGAATTTTCCCGTCGCCGACTTAAGAGGACCGCCATGGCCGACCCGTTCGTCGCCGAAATCCGTATCTTCCCGTTCAATTTCGCACCCAAGGGTTGGGCATGGTGTGATGGACAGTTGCTGCCTATTTCGCAGAACACAGCGCTGTTCTCGCTGCTCGGCACCACCTATGGCGGCAACGGCAAGTCCAATTTCGCGCTGCCGGACCTGCAAGGCCGAGCCCCGATGCATCCAGGCCAGGGGACTGGCCTTTCGCTGCATGACCTTGGAGAGCCGGGCGGGGTCGAGACCGTGACACTGCTTGAGTCCGAAATTCCATCGCACTCGCATACGATGACGGCGAACATCAATCCTGCCAACCTGGCGGCTCCATCGACCGTGCGTGCGTTGGCCCGTGCAGCCCCTGGGCAGGCCTATTCGGCGACGGTCAATATAACGAACCTCGGAGATATGGCGGTTGCGCCTGCCGGCGGCGACCAGCCGCACAACAATCTGCAGCCCTATCTCACCTGCTATTTCTGCATCGCGCTGCAAGGCGTCTTCCCACCACGTCCCTGATTTTATGAGGGACGAGTTTTGTGAAGCGGTTTCGGCCGGCTGGGTGCGAGCGGCTGGCGCTGGGCTGACATTTCGGCCAATGACGGATGCCGATCTGCCGTTCCTGTCACAGGTCTATGCCTCGACCCGCGCGGAAGAACTGGCCTTAACGTCTTGGACAGAGGCGCAGAAAACCGCGTTTCTCGACATGCAGTTTCAGGCGCAGCATGCGCACTACCAGCAGCATTATCCGCAAGCCGACTGGGTGGTGGTGATGTCTGGCGCCGACGACATCGGTCGCCTCTATATCGAGCGCTGGCAGAGCCAGCATCGCATCATCGACATCGCCTTCCTGCCTGCGCATTGCGGCAAGGGGTTTGGCGCGGCACTGCTCAGCGACCTCATCGACGAGGCAAGTGCCGTCGGCAAGTCGGTCTCGATCCATGTCGAGAAGAACAACCCTGCACGACGGCTCTACCAGCGCCTCGGCTTCACTGTCACCGAGGATAAGGGCGTCTACGACCTGATGATCCGTTCGCCGCGCTGATCGTCAGGCGCCGCGATACCACGACACGATGGTGAAGCGTTCGTTGCGGGTGACCGGAGTGACTTCGTGCGTCGTCTCGGAGCGGAATGCGACGAGCGAGCCTGGCAATGCCGGCATGGCGACGCGCAGGTCCGGGCCGCCGTATGGCCCATGCAATACTAGGGACCCGCCGGTATAGTTTGCCGGCGAAGGATCATTCGATTGACCGTTGAGAAAGATCACCGCCGAGACCTTTCTGAACCGTGAGTCATCGTGAATGAGCGGTGTGTTGCCGTCCTGGTGCGGCACGAAGAAATCGCCTTCCCGATAGTGAAGAAACTGGGGCTTTTCGCAGGCTCCAAGCGCAAAGTCGAAATGCCGTTCCAAAGCTACCTTCTGCCCAGCCAACAGGGTAGCCACCAACCCTTCGGTAGCTTCCGAGGCCTCGGCGCGCCTGGTCCGGCGGACTTCGGGCCATGCCGGCTTCTGGTCGGCACGGCCCAACAGGCCGGCCGGCCCGCCGCTGGCGGCGCGGATTTCCGCGCACAGCGCGCTGCACGCTGCTTCATCAAGCACATCAGCGATCTCGATGTAGTCGATCATATGTCGAGCCGCCCCTTCGAACTGCCCTGTGGTCTGGTCGCCGCCCTGCCCCGGCCTGACCGTCGAAAAATCAGTTGAAAACAGCCTCGTAGAGATAGCCTGTCGCATCGACTGAAACCGGCACGATGAAGATGTCGTCGGCGATGGCATCGCCGTCGAGGCGGTAGATCGCCTGCGGCAGAGCTATGTCGCGCGGTCCCTTGAACAAAAGCGTGAAACCGCCACCGGGGCGCGGGCTGGCGGCGATTTGATGAACCGCGGTCAATTCGAGGGAGAGCGCCCTGCCGTCGATCGCAACATTGAAAACCGACCCGACCGCCTGTTCGAAATCCGATGCCACAGCCATGCTATCAGCCCCACTTCGCTTGTTGCCGGCGGTACTGTCGCCGCTTCGCGGCAAGCTGTCCAGAGGTCCGGCTGGCTGTCGGCGTGGTGCCAAGACAGTTCATCGATGCCAACCCCAAAATACAGCACCGCCTGTCCTTTTATGCGCACAAGAGACACTGTAGTACTTTGATCCTGCGCCGGATTGTTTCCAGACCAAGATCAGCGCAACAAGACCGGATCCCGGATTTCAGGGTCTGATGGTGGCGGCCTGGGCGGCTTGCGGGAAAAGGGACGGACGATGGCGGATGCAAAGACGGACGGGGCGAGCGATGCGATGCCGCTGTTCTATTCCAGGCCAGAGGCGCTCAACCCGGCGCGGCACAGCTCGCTTGGCCTGACCGCGCGCAGCGACTTTGGCTTCGCCCGCTCGGCGCACGCCATTCCGGTGGTCGCCTCGGAAATGCCGGCGGCGATGCGCTCCTACCCGATCGTCTTCATTGGTGCCGCCAAGGCGCCGGTGATCATCACCGGCGTGCGCCAGGACGAGAACCTGTTCGTCGACGCCGACGGTAAATGGACCGGGCCGCATTACATCCCCGCCTATGTACGCCGCTACCCCTTCATCATGGCCGAAGACCCGAAGGCACCCGGCCGGCTGACGCTGTGCGTCGACCGCGCCAGCGACCGCGTCGTCGACCAGTTGCTGGCGCCGTTCCGCGACGAAAAGATCCTGCCCTTCTTCACCGGCAACGAGCCGACAGAAGCAACGAAACAGGCACTCGCCTTCTGCAACCAGTTCCAGATCGATTTCAACGCCACCCGCGCGATGATCGAAAGGGTCGACGCGCACGGCCTGTTTTCGCCGCGCCAGAGCAAGGTGACGCTGGAAGGCGGCGAAGTGCTCAACCTCACCGATTTCCAGGTGATCGACGAGCCGGCCTTCAACGGACTGAGCGACGAGGCGTTTCTCGACCTGCGCAAATCCGGCGCGCTCGGCATGCTCTACTGCCACCTCGCCTCGACCAACAGCTGGGCCTCGCTGGTGCATCAGGCATCATTGCGGAAGGCGGAGCGGCCAGCTGCGTGACGTCCCACCGATGCTGACCGGCCACCCCTATTGAAAGCCGCGGTGGACCGCGGCTTTTCGATGCCTGGCCCCCTCTGGAGCAATTCCATGAGCCATTGAGTTCTCAGCATGCCGCGCGCAGCGTGCGCACAGCATTTCACATCAAGAGACAGGCAGTCTGGCGGGGTCGAGGCCATGCAACCTGTAAAATCTCAGGAGACGTCGACGTGCAGGTTCGCCCGCGCCCAACCCCATGAAGCGTACGGCGTTGCCGCGAAAGATCCGGCCGCGCTCTTCCTCATTCAGTCCGCAATCATCCCTGAGGAAGCCATCCACGCTTTGGGCGTAATGAGGATAGCCACCCTCGAGACCGATCATGATCCAGTCCGTGCCGTACACCAGATGCTCGATCCCGGGATCGAACTCATCGATGAACCGACGGAAATCGGTAGCCAGTCTTTTTCGTTCGGTGGCGCCAGCGTTCAGAACTTCGGAGAAATAGCTGAGATCGGCAACCACGTTCGCATGCGGATTGGCCTTCAAGTGCCTGCCGAGTGTCCACTCCCAACTCCTTTCCGGAAAACTCTGGCCGGGAGAGCCGCTGGACGGCAAATCAAAGCGACCGAAATGCGCCAGGCAAACACGCAATTTCGGGTGGGCCCGGAAAACCGGCACCCAATATGCCGGATCTGCTCTCTCGGCGAATTCTTTGCCAGCGCCATTTGAACCATAGGCATGTGCCAGGATGGGCGCATCGAGGTCCACGCAAAGCTGGTAGAGTTCATCCAGCACCTGATCCAAGCGCTTGCTCGGATTTCCAACCTTCCTGGTTACGAACTTTGGGTAGGGGCCGGCGTTGCCCGAGGCGCTGAAGCCCATCGGCGGGTACAGTTTTATTCCCAGAAATCCGTGGTCCACGAGTGCCTTTCTGGCCAGAGCGATCGGGCTCTGTCGTTCGCGGTCAATGTGCTCCCTGTAGTAAATCTCCCTGAGCGGATCGAAGCCGAAATAGCCATGGACCGCGGGGCCGTCCCTGCGCGCTATCCTGTCCATGACCTCGACCTGCGCGGCAAGCGGCGAGCCGTCGACGTCTTGGTTCAGCCATTTGTCGAAATCGACGGTTGCCGGTGCAAGCATGACCGGTTTCAGCCCTTGCGCTTGCGTATCGGAGATCAGCAAGTCGACCAGTTTGTGCCGATAGAGCGTGAAAAGCCTGAACCATCGGAAATAGACGCCTAGCTGGTTGGGTGAGACAAAAGTCGCTGCCGCTGCTTGGCGCGCTTCGACATGCGTCAGGGGGCCAAGCCTCCTGGCTTTCGCGCCACCCGAAGACTGTAGCACAACATCGAGGACCTTTTGATCCGCACTGGCCCGGCCGGCGGTCAGGGTGGAAAGATGACTGCTCTGCTGGATCTTCTGGATATGCTTGCCGATGGCATCGATAGCAATCGCGGAGGCAGTTGCGAGATCGCCATTCTCCGGTTTCGATCTGGCTGTTCGGGAAAGAACCGCCACTTCCTGGGCGGCGGACGGAGCGCTGTTGGCTCCGAGTATCGCTTCGAAAAATGCAATCAGGCTATCGACGATATCCGGATCGTGGACATCGAGCAGATGAACGGCTTGAGTTTCAGGGTAAAGGTCCAGGAATGTGTATCGAATGAACCGCGTTGCAGGCAAATCCGACGCGTTAAACACGTGGCAGTGGGCATCGATCGAGGTGCCGAAAGGCGCAACGGGAGGCACAGTAGTCTTGCAGCCGACAATTGGGGCAAGCGCGTAAAGCCCAATAGCTTTCAGAAAGGTCCGTCGCAGCATGTCGATGCCCCCCCGGGCGCTGAGCTGCAGCGATCGAGTTCACCCAGCCCGAGCCTTGTACCGGTGCCTTCTTCCGATCAAAAACCCACTCGGCTTTCGTTGCAATCGCCGCAATCGTCGCGTCACGCTATTTTGGTCTGCATGGAGTAAATACATCCATATTTACGGTATCTACGACGATCTATGTTTGGACACTGAGCCCGGTGCCGCACGGTGTCAAGCGGAGGAGATATTTGGGTCCGATATTTCTTTCAATGCAGAATCTATGTCGTTCTTGGCGTTCGGCCTTGCACCCGATGAGCTTTGAAAGTCGGGCATTACATGCAGATGCAAAGTGTTCGCTCGACAGTGGTCGTCAGCTTACTTCGCTGTTCGAATGGGGTGCGGACTTTGTGATCGGCACGAATGGGGAATTGTGTGTGCGTCGCCTGAATCCGCTCGAACGCGGGCGGAGGAGTTCATCCGCCATCAAAATGAAAAAACCGCGGCGGACCGCGGCTTTTCGATGCTTGATTCCCTGGAAGGAAATTGGAGCGGGTGAAGCGATTCGAACGCTCGACCCCAACCTTGGCAAGGTTGTGCTCTACCCCTGAGCTACACCCGCTCGCACGGCGTCTTGGCCGCAAGCCGGGCCTATATGGCTGAAGAGCGCGGCGATTGCAACAGGGAAATCGCAGGCTTTTTTGCGACGCGGCGGGCAATGCCCGCAAGCCGTAGGCTCGGTGGTGGGCGTTCACCGCGATGTCGCATGACGGTCTTGTGTCGGTCGTCCCTTTGGCCGTAAACGGCATGGGCTTGAGAAACGGGACGAAGACAAACCGATGCCGAAGACCGAAGCCGAATTGATGGCCTTTCTTGCCGAACTCGGAATTGCTGCCTCGACGAAGCGCCATCCGCCGCTCTACACGGTCGCCGATTCGCAGGCGCTGCGTGGCGAAATCGCCGGCGGGCACACGAAAAACCTGTTCCTGAAGGACAAGAAGGATAATTTCTTCCTGGTCACCGTTGGCGAGGACGCGGTCGTCGACCTGAAGCAGATCCACCAGGTGATCGGCGCGGCCGGCCGCGTTTCCTTCGGCAAGCCGGAGATGCTGATGGAGCTGCTCGGCGTCACGCCAGGCGCTGTCACGGTCTTTGGCGTCATCAACGATACGGCAAACAGGGTCAAGCTCGTGCTCGACAAGAATTTGATGGAGCATGCGGTGATCAATGGGCATCCGCTGACCAATGAGGCGACGACATCGATCGCAGCGAGCGACCTGATCAAATTCGTCGAGGCAACCGGGCACGATGCTGCTATCTTGAAAGTCTCCGCGTGATCGCCACATGGATGGCTTGAGTCAGATGGTCTGAAGCATGTGGCGCCTGGCTGCCGGCCGGCCGCGTCATGGAAGGGTTAAAGAGATGAGCGACAACAATCCGTTTGGCGGCCCCTTTGGCGGCAATGGCGGCCAGTACACCACATCCGTGCAGTATGGTGGAACCGCGCCGGCGCCGGCGAAAGTGGCGCTTGGCGATGTGCCCGCCGTTCCCGCCGCCCCGGCTGCCGATGTCATCAAGGACACGACGACCGCCGCCTTTGCCGCCGACGTCATCCAGGAATCGCGCCGCCAGCCGGTGCTGGTCGATTTCTGGGCGCCCTGGTGCGGACCTTGCAAGCAGCTGACGCCGCAGCTGGAGAAGGCGGTGAAGGCCGCCGGCGGCAAGGTCAAGCTGGTGAAGATGAACATCGACGACCATCCTTCGATCGCCGGCCAGCTCGGCATCCAGTCGATCCCCGCGGTCATCGCCTTCAAGGACGGCCAGCCGGTCGATGGCTTCATGGGTGCGATCCCGGAGAGCCAGATCAACGAATTCATCACCAAGGTCGGCGGCAAGGGTGATGGCGCGCCGCCGGTGGCCGAGGCCCTGGCCGCGGCTACAGAAGCGCGCGACGCCGGCGATATGCAGACCGCGGCTGACATCTATGACGCCGTCCTGGCGCAGGCGCCTGAGACGATCGAGGCGATCGCCGGGCTGGGCGAGCTGCTGTTCGAGGCCGGCGACACGGAAGGCGCCGAGGCGCTTTTGGCAACAGCGCCGGAAGCCAAGAAAGATACCCCGCCGCTGGCCGCCCTGCGCGCCAAGATGGCGCTGGCCGCACAAGCGGCAGCGCTTGGCAATCCGGCCGAGTTCGAGCGGCGCCTGGCGGAAAATCCCAAAGACCATCAGGCGCGCTTCGATCTGGCCATGATCCAGAATGCCAATGGCGACCGCACGGCGGCCGCCGACAATCTGCTGGCCATCATCAAGGCTGACCGGGCCTGGAACGAGGATGGCGCAAGGACGCAATTGCTGCAGCTGTTCGAGGCCTGGGGCATGACCGACGAGGCGACGCTTAGCGCGCGCCGCAAATTGTCGGCATTGCTGTTTTCCTGAGCCCGGCTGTTTTGCCGCACGGGCTTGGCGTCGGCGATGACCGCGCCAGATTAATGCATGTCGCCCAAAAGTGGGTCCCGGTTTTGGGAGAACGACATGCATAAACAAAGACTAAAGCGTGTCACCTGCGACGCGCTTTAAGGGAATTGACGCGCTTCCTGGTGGCGCGATCGGAGGAATGAGGTGCAAGCGGGAAACGCGCATTATCGGCTCGCCAAGGATTTGCCGTCGACGATCCCGATCTTTCCGCTTGAGGGTGCGCTCTTGCTGCCGGGAGGCCGCATGCCGCTCAACATCTTCGAGCCGCGCTATCTGCAGATGGTGGACGAGGCCATCGCCGGCTCGCGGCTCATCGGCATCATCCAGCCCAGTCTCGACGGCGCCTTGCGCGACGACGGCGAGCCGGAGCTCTGCAATGTCGGCTGCGCCGGGCGCATCATTGCCTTTTCCGAGACCGGAGATGGCCGCTATCTGATTTCGCTGCAGGGCGTGTGCCGGTTCCGCATCGCCCACGAACTGACAGTCAAGACGCCGTTTCGCCAGTGCAAGCCGGCGGCTTTCCTCGCCGATCTCGATGAGGATCAGGCGGCCAACGAGATCGACCGGCCATCGCTGCTCAAGGCATTTCGCGCCTATCTGCAGGCCAACGATTTGGAGGCCGACTGGGAAAGCGTCAGCCGGGCCGAAAATGCCATGCTGGTCAACGCGCTGTCGATGATGGCGCCCTACGGGCCGGCCGAAAAACAGGCGCTGCTCGAAGCGGCCGACCTGAAGACACGAGCCGAAACGCTGATCGCCATCACCGAAATGGCGCTGGCACGCGAGAATGAGGATTTTGGTTCGAGTTTACAATAAGAGGGCGCGATGGCGGCGGATGGACGTGACGGGAAGAAGGCCAATGTCGACCCCAAGCTGCTGGAGCTGCTTGCCTGCCCGCTGACCAAAGGGCCGCTGGCCTGGGACCCGGAGCGCGGTGAACTGGTCTCGCGGGTCGCCAAGCTCGCCTATCCGGTGCGTGACGGCATCCCGATCATGCTGCCCTCGGAAGCGCGGACGCTGTCGGTGGAGGATGTGCTGGCCCCACCGCCGCCGCGCCTGAGTGGGCCGGGCTGAGGGGCGCGTTCTTGTACCCAATTTGCTGAAGGCCGGCGGGACAGCGCCCCCCTCTGCCCTACCGGGCATCTCCCCCGCAAGGGGGGAGATTGGCTGTCATCTCCGCTTTCGCCAATCTCGAACGTCGAAAGACAGGCCGGACGACGAAGCTGTCGATCTCCCCCCAAGTGGGGGAGATGTCCGGCAGGACAGAGGGGGGCGCTGTCCCGCCGACATAAAGGCTTTGCACCGCTGCATCGCGGTGATGTCGCGGCATGATCCTCGGGTCTCCGCGACGTTGCTTCGCTCTTGCTCCGCCTCATGCCTACTGAAAATTACGCCCCTTGGGCATGACCCTCTCCGCTTCTTCCGACAGCGTTGCGAGATCCTGCCGGATCGGCTTGTCTTGTATCGCGGGGCGGCTGGAGCGATCGGGGACCCTGGCAGCGCGCTCCGGAGAACTGACAGCTGCCGGCGCAGCCTCGCTGACCTTCTCCAGAAGCACGGTCAGCCAGGGTGTCAGATCCTCGATCTTCTCGGCGACGATGTGGACCACACCCGATTCCGACTGCAATTTGCCGGTGACCTTCACGAACCGTGCTCCCATGACAACAGGCCGGTATCGGTCAAAGGTTCTTTGCCAGAAAATGACGTTGGCGACAGCCTTGTCGTCCTCCAGCGTCAGGAAGATCGCGTTGCCCTTGCCGGGGCGCTGCCGCACCAGCACGAGGCCGGCGACGGAGACACGCCTGCCGTCGCCCACGGAAGGCAGGTTCGCATTGGGCGTGACGCCGGCCCGGTCGAGCCGCTCGCGCAGGAAGGCGACCGGATGCGCCTTCAGCGACAGGCCAAGCGCGCGGTAGTCGTGGATGACATGCTCGCCAAGCGGCATTTTGGGCAACCTCGTCTCGGGCTCCAGCTCACGCAGGTGGATCGCCGGCTGGTCGAACAGCGGCAGTCTTTCGGCGGCACTCTTGCCGTCGAGCGCGCGCACCGCCCACAGCGCCTCGCGGCGGTCGAGGCCGAGCGAACGGAAGGCATCGGCCTGCGCCAACCTCTCGATCTCGTCGACATCGAGGCCGGAGCGCAGCCAGACATCTCTCACGGTTGAGTAGCCTGAGCCGCGCCGCTCGACGAAAGCCTCCATGCGTTCCTTCGACAGGCCCTTGATCTGGCGGAAGCCGAGCCGAACCGCATGATTTGTCTGGATGACACCGCGCATTTCGGCGTGGCGAGGGAGGATGCGGGCCGGATCGAAAGGGAATTCCTCCAGCGTGCAATCCCAGACCGAGAAATTGACGTCGACGTCGCGGATGTCGACGCCATGGTCGCGCGCGTCGCGGACGAGCTGGGCCGGCTGGTAAAACCCCATCGGCTGCGAATTCAGGATCGCGGCGCAGAACACGTCGGGATAGAAGGTCTTGAACCAGCAGGAGGCATAGACGAGCAGGGCGAAGGAGGCGGCGTGGCTTTCGGGAAAGCCATATTCGCCAAAACCCTCGATCTGCTTGAAGCAGCGCTCGGCGAAGTCCTTGGTGTAGCCCTTGCCGACCATGCCATTGATCATACGGTCGCGGTAATTGCCGATGGTGCCGGTGCGCTTGAAGGTGGCCATGGCACGGCGCAGTTCGTCGGCTTCGCCCGGTTTGAAACCACCGGCGACGATGGCGATATTCATAGCCTGTTCCTGAAACAGCGGCACACCCAGCGTCTTGCTGAGAATCGCCTCCAGCTCCGGTTTCTGATATTCGGGTTTTTCCTTGCCTTGCCGGCGGCGCAGATAGGGATGGACCATGTCGCCCTGGATCGGGCCCGGCCGCACGATCGCCACCTCGATGACGAGATCATAAAAATTGTCTGGCTTGAGACGCGGCAGCATCGACATCTGGGCGCGCGATTCGATCTGGAAGACGCCGAGCGTGTCGGCGCGGCAGATCATCTTGTAGACCTGCTTATCCTCCGGCGGCAGGGTGGCCAGCACATAGGGCTGCCCATACGGGTCCCTCGCCTTCGGATAATGCTCGGTGAGCAAGGTGAAGGCGCGTTGCAGGCAGGTCAGCATGCCGAGCGCCAGCACGTCTACTTTCAGGATCTTCACCGCGTCGAGATCATCCTTGTCCCACTCCACCATCTTGCGCTGGTCCATCGCCGTCTTGACGATGGGCACGATTTCGTCGAGCCGGTCCCGGGTGATGACGAAGCCGCCGACATGCTGGGAGAGATGACGGGGGAAGCCCATGATCTCATTGGCGCGTTCCATCACATGCCGCGACACCGGATCGCTCCGGTCGAGTCCTCCGGCCCGGGCTTCCTTCTCGCCAAGCTCCGATGTCGACCAACCCCAGATCGAGCCAGAAAGCGATGCCCTGACATCCTCGGACAGGCCCATCGCCTTCGACACTTCGCGCAGCGCCGAGCGGCCGCGATAGCTGATGACGGCGGCGGCAAGTGCTGTGCGCTTGCCGCTGTATTTCTCGTAGATGTACTGGATTACGGTTTCGCGCTTCTCGTGCTCGAAATCGACGTCGATGTCTGGCGGTTCGTTCCTCTCCTCGGAAATGAAGCGCTCGAAAAGAGAATCGATTTTTTCCGGCCCCACTTCGGTGATGCCGATGCAGAAGCAGACGACCGAATTGGCAGCTGACCCACGTCCCTGGCAGAGAATATCCTTGCTGCGCGCGAACTTGACGATGTCGTAGACAGTCAGGAAATAGCGGGCGTAGTTGAGGCGCTCGATCAGAGCGAGCTCTTCCTGGATGCGCTTGGTCACGGATTCAGGCACACCTGCCGGGTAGCGGTTGGCCGCTCCCTCCCGCGCCAGCCGTTCCAGCTCGGCCTGCGGCCCGAGGCCCGATTCCGTCGGCTCGTCCGGATAATTGTACTGGAGGTCGCCAAGCGAGAAGGTCAGCTCTTCCGCAAACCGCAAGCTCTCGGCCAGCGCCTGCGGATGCCGGCGAAACAGGCGCGCCATCTCCATCGGCGGCTTCAGATGGCGTTCGGCATTGGCGGTGAGTTGCAGCCCGACCTCGGCGACGGGGGTGTTGAGGCGGATCGCGGTCAGCACGTCCTGCAGGGGGCGCCGTTCGGCCGTGTGGTAGAGAACGTCGTTGGTCGCCATCAACGGAATGCCAGCGCTCTCGGCCATCGCCGCAGCCTGCTCGATCCGGAAACGGTCATTTCCGGCATAGTCGGGCGAAACACCAAGCCGCAGGCTTTTGCCGAAGCGGTCCTTGAGCTCACCAAGCAGGGCAAGACTATCTTCCGCGCCCGCCGACAGATCGGGCAGGACCGCCAGCGACATCAGGTCACCCCATTCGAGCAGGTCGCTGCGCTGGAGAAGGGTGGCCCCTTTCTCGTTCTCGTCGCGCAGATTGGCTTGCGTCAGCATGCGGCAGAGATGCCCCCAACCCTTGCGGTCCCTGGGATAGGCGAGAATGTCCGGCGTGCCGTCGCCGAAAACCAGCCGGCAGCCAGGATGATAGGAGAGTTTTTCGACCTTGGCCTGCTGCCAGGCGCGCACCACGCCGGCCACCGTGTTGCGGTCGGCAAGTCCGATCGCGGAGAAGCCGAGAAGCTTGGCCGCGACCACCAGCTCCTCCGGCTTGGAGGCGCCGCGCAGGAAGGAGAAATTCGACTGGATGCCGAACTCGGCATAGGGGATGACGGTCAGCGCGTTCATGCGAAGACCCCATGCAGGAACCAGCGCGGCGGGACTTGCGAGGCGCCGCCGTAAAGACCTTGCCGGTAGAGCCAGTAGCGGCGGCCGTCGGCATCCTCGATGCGGAAATAGTCGCGCGTCGATGCCGCCTCGTCGCTTGGCGCTTCCCGCCACCATTCGGCGGCGATGCGTTCCGGCCCTTCGGCCCGCGTGACCCGGTAGAGCGCGCGCCGCCAGCGGAAGTTCAGCGGCGGCCCTTCGGGCATTTCGGTGGCCGGCACATCGATGGGTTCGGGCGAGCGGAACAGCCGGATCGGCCGTTCCGGCGGGAAGATGGTTTTTGGCGCCTGCAGCCTGTCCGGCTTCTTCGGCGGCGTGATCCGGCGCGGCGCCTCGGTGAACGGGATCATGGCGACGGCGCGCTCCGGCAGATGGCTTTCGACCATGACCGGTTGCAGCACCGCGCCCTCCCCGAGCCGGGCGCGGATGCGGTCGGCAAACAGCGCGATATCGGCGCCGTCATCGATCGTTTCACCAGTCAGATCAGCCTGCTGCATGTCGAAGGCGGCTGATGTCAGCACCGAAAGCCGCACCAGATCGAAGCCATAGCCGGCATCGATATCCTGTTCGAGTGCGGCCAGCCGCTCATGGAACAAGCGCTGGATCAGCCGGGGTTCGCGCATCGGCCGCGAGGTGCCGATGGCGATGCGGCTGACAGCGCCGTCGACGCGGAAGAGCAGCAGCGCCAGCGTCCTGGCGCCCTCGCCGCGGCGCTCGAGATCGGTCTTCAAAGTCGCCGCCAGCATGCCCACCAGCCGTTCGATGTCCTCGGTCAAGGTGACGGGTTCGGCAAGGTGGCGTTCGACCGAAAGCGGCGCGACGGGAAGGCGCGGCGACACCGCTTCGTCGAGACGGCCAAGCGCCTGGTCGAGGCGCAGGAGCAGCAAGGCGCCGAAGCGGCGGGCGAGCGGTGCGCGCGGCGCCGCCATGACGGCGCCCGCCGTGCGCAGGCCGACGCTTTCCAGGCTGGCGCGGGTCGAGAGTTCAATGCGCAGTGCGGCCAGCGGCAGGGGTGCCAGCAGCGCTTCTTCCTCGCCGCCCTCGACGATGCGGTCGCCGCAAAAGCGTGCCGCCGCCCAGGCAGCACCGGGCGTCGCGGCAAGCCCGGCACGGACATCGAAACCCTGGTGGAAGAAGCGCGACAGGATGTCGTCCAGCATGGCGCGTTCGCCGCCGAACAGATGGGTGCAGCCGGTGACGTCGAGAAACAGGCCATCTGCCTCGTCGAGCGCCACCAGCGGCGTGTAGCGGTCGCACCAGTCGGCAAGACCTTCGAGCAAGCGGCGGTCGGCCTCTGGATCGGCCTCGACGACGTCGATCGACGGATGCATGGCGCGCGCATCGGCGATGCCCATGTCGCGCTTCAGGTGCAGCGCCTCAGCCCGCTCGTCGAGGGCCGAGATGCGCTGCGCGTTGCGGTCGCGATGGCTGATCACGAGCGGTGGGTGAGATGGCGGCAGGTGATCCGACGGCCGGGAACGCCAGGACCGCCCCAGACGCTGCCGCAGGATCCTTTCCACGGCCAGATAGGGAAACCACAGGGACAGGATTCTTTGCCCGTTGTCTTCCCTCGCCCCTTCTTTCGTCGCCCGCTCTTTCGTCAAATGCGCGTTCATCGGGGTTCCACTCCAGTGTGAATTGTCCAGGCAGGGCCGTGCGGCTCTTGCCGATGGTGAGGGTGAAGGCCGGGCGGCCGATCGAGCCGGCGAGCGGCCCGGCGATGGTGTCGCGCGGCGCTGCCGGCGCCGAGGCGACGATGAGGCGGACGGGGGCGGCCGTCGGCTCGGGCTCGGCCGCCTGCCGCAGCAGGAACACCGGCCGGCCGGCACCTTGCGCCCTTGCATGCAGCCGGCGTGTCGCGGTCAGGTCCAGCCGCTGCGGATTGCCGCGAATTTCCAGGATGACCGCGGCGAGCGCCGTCATCCGGGCCGCCTCCTCGGCGACCCACAGCGCATCGACAAGCCTTGGCGCCTCGGAAAACAGCAATTGCTCCGGCTCGATGCCGAACGAGGCGTGAAGCCCCCGGGCATAGGGAAAACCGGCCTCGCGGAAAATCTCCGATGTGCCGATCCACAGCACCGGCAACCCCGGCGTTTGCTTGAGGATCAGGCTGGTGAGCGACAGGGCGAAACCGGCGACGGCCCCGGCATCGCGGGTTTGCGTGCCATGGATTTCGCTCAAGGCGGCCTTCGGCAGACCGCCGCTCAGGGCGACATCGAGGCGCTCGACGCCGATGGGCAGGAAAGCATCCGGCAACGCCGCGGCAATGCCGCGCCGGACGATTGTGAGATCGGTGTTGACGTCAGCATCGGAGGTCGTGGCAGCCGGCGCAGCCAAGCGCTCGGGCAGCGTTCCCTCGATTTTCGCGATCTGGCGGCGCAGGGCAAAAACAGTCTCCCGCGCCACGGCGGTCATCGCCATGACGGTCAGCTTCCACTCACAATTGTTCCTGTTATGTTCCTATAGATTCCAGAGGGTGCTGGAAGAGTCAAGCGGAGTCGTGGGGAATTTATTCCTCTCCGCCTGGATGGTGCAGGCGCATCAGCCCGTTCATTTGCCGATCACGGCGTGAAAGCCTATATGCCGGGATCAAAGGACAAAGCATGGCTCGCATCTACAAGACCCGCACCTGGCACGACGAACTCTCGCCCTCAATGGACGAAATGGAGTTCCTGGCGCTGGAGGCGTACGCCCATCTGCCGGAGGATTTTCGCAAGCTGACCGGCGAGATCGTCATCCAGATCGCCGAATTCCCGACCGACGAGATCATGGACGATCTGTCGCTGGAAACGCCGTTCGACCTGCTCGGCCTGTTCGAGGGGCGCGGCATCGCCGAACGCTGGAATCCGCAGACCGGCGAGGGTCCGAACCGCATCACGCTCTACCGCCGCGCCATCCTCGACTACTGGTCCGAAAACGAGGAAACGCTGGGCGACATCGTCACCCACGTGCTGATCCACGAGATCGGCCACCATTTCGGGCTGTCGGACGATGACATGGAGAAGATCGAAGAGGCAGCGGAGTAGGCTGTGCCGATATTCAGGTGAGGCCGGCCTGCAAATGGCGGTCCCCTGCGCTTCCGGTGCTCACGTACCCAAAAGTACGCTCCGCTCCGGTTCTCGGGCACCACCATTTTCGACTCGGCCTGACCTGAATCTCGACACAGCCTGCGCCGGCGCTTTGCAAATCTACCAATCACTCAGCTTGGTATCGGGCCCGTATTCCTGACCGTCGATATCTTTCACCACGGCCTGGCCGCAGCGCATCGTCTTGGCTTTCTTGTCGTAGGCATAGGTCGGCGAGCCGAACAGGTGCCAGCCCTTGTTGAGCGCCGCCGTCACCTTGTGGCAGAAGCTGGCGTCGTCCGGGCCGGTCAGAAAGCGGTAGAGTTTCATGTCTCAAGTCCTGTCGTGAATAAGCTTGGCCGATATCATGCGCCGATGGCGGCGGCCTTCGCCAGCAGTTTTTCAGCCTGCGCCAGATGCAGCCGCTCGACCATCTTGCCGTTCAGCGCGATCACGCCCTTGCCGGCGTTTTCCGGTAGCGCGAAGGCTTGCCTGACCAAGCGCGCCTCGACCACGGCTTCCGCGGACGGCGCGAAGGCGCGGTTCGCGGCTTCGATCTGGGCCGGGTGGATGAGGCTCTTGCCATCGAACCCCATGGCCGCGGCTTCCGTGCATTCCCGGGCGAAAGCGTCGAGGTCGCGAAAATCGTTGGAGACGCCGTCGAGCATGTCGATGCCGCCGGCGCGCGCGGCCAGCAGCATCTGCATCAGCCATGGCACGAGATAGCGCCGGTCCGGTGTCGCCAGCACGCCGGTATTCTTGACCAGATCATTCGTTCCGGCAACGAAACAAGCCAATCGAGAGGCAGGGTCGCGGCCAAGCTCGGCGATGGCGCCGATGTTGAGAAGCGCCTTGGGCGTCTCGATCATCGCCCACAGTTTCACGCTGTCGAGGGCAAAATTGTCGTCGAGCACATCGCCGGCCTCGAGCAGGTCGCGCGGCGTGTCGACCTTGGGCAACAGGATGCCGTCGGGTTCGCAGCTTGCCGCGGCCAGCAGGTCGTCGGCGCCCCATTCGCTGGCCAGCGCATTGATGCGCACGACCATCTCGCAGCGCTTGCCAATAGGGTCGGCAACCGGTCGGTTGGCGAAAATGCCGGCCAGTTTTTCGCGCGCGGCGATCTTGTCCGCCGGGACGACGGCATCCTCGAGGTCGATGATGACTGCGTCGCAGGAAAGCTGCGCGATCTTGGCCAGCGCCTTGTCGTTGGATGCCGGAATGTAGAGCACCGAGCGGCGCGGGCGATAGGTTTCCATGGGTGATCTATGCCGCGTGTGGTTGGTGGAGGCAAGCGCGTGCATTAAGGCTCGATCTCCCCCTTGTGGGGAGCGCTGTCCGGCAGGACAGAGGGGGCCTGCCAGCTCTGGCCTCTGCACGAAAACTGCACATGCTTGCGGAAAACCTCCTCGGATCCGCCCTGCGATCTCCCCGCCGGCCTGCGAGACAGGCGGCATGCAAAAGCGAGCAAAACCCCGTCTGCCTCACAGGCTGCGCTGCGAAGGCTGGTGGCTGGCCGATCCGCCGCGCGCGAATCCGACGGCGATCCTCATCCCCTTTGTCCGCAAGAGCCCGCCGGCAATCCGGCGGGACGTCATCAGGAAAGCCAGGTCATGACAGCGTTGTTCTCCGCCGTACCGAGCTATTGCAGCCGCCTTGGCGTTGCCGCTCTGCTGGTCGCGCTGGCGGATTTTCTGTTCTACGGCCAGCCCGCCGGGATCACGGTTTTCCTGTTCGCCCTCCTGATTGCCGCCGCGGTCGTCGCCGTGCATCCGGCGGCCTTCAGCGATGGCAGGGTCTGGCTCAAGCCCGCTGCCCTGCTTGTCGTGCTGCTGCCGCTCGCCGAGACCGTCAGCGCCTTGTCGGTGTCAACAGCGCTGGCGGCGCTAGTCGTTTTCGCGCTTTCGCTGAGCGGGCGGCTGCGGCACAGCATCGCCCGCATTGCCGGCCAGATCGCGCTGTTCGGGCTGGCGGCGCCGTTCCGCTTCGCCAGTGATTTCATCCGCTGGCGCAAGACGGCGCGCCGCTTCGGCCGGCGCCGCGTCCGCCTCGCCGCCATCGCCGTCTGGGTGATGCCGCTGACACTGGGCGCGGTCTTCCTGGCGCTGTTCGGTGCCGCCAATCCGGTCATCGATTATTGGTTGTCGCTGATCGACCTTCTGAAACTGCTCGATCTCATCCAGCTTGCGCGGATTGCCTTCTGGCTGTTCGTGCTCGCCGGCGTCTGGGCTTTTCTGCGGCCACGGGTGCCGCGCCTGATTCGCCGCATCCCGCGCGCGGCGCCGGCCGCCAGCATCCAAGCCGAGAGAACCGTCACCACCATCGAGGACATGCTGTTCGGCAAGGCTGCCATCCTTCGCGCGCTTATTGTCTTCAACATCCTGTTTGCGCTGCAGACGGCGCTCGACGCCACCTATCTGTGGGGTGGGGTGGCGCTTCCCGACGGGCTCAGCTACGCCGCCTACGCGCATCGCGGCGCCTATCCCCTTGTTGTCACCGCGTTGCTTGCCGCCGGCTTCGTGCTGGCGGCGCTGCGGCCGGGCAGCGAGACATCCGCCGATCCGCTCATCCGCCGTCTGGTCTATGCCTGGGTGGCGCAGAACATCATGCTGGTCATCTCGTCGATTCTGCGGCTCGACCTCTATATCGGCATCTATGCGCTGACCTACTGGCGCGTCGCCGCCTTCGTCTGGATGGGGCTGGTGGCATCAGGCCTTGTCCTCATCATCGCCCGCATCGCGCTGGGAAAATCCAACGAATGGCTGCTGTCCGCCAATCTTCTGACGTTATCTCTGACGCTTTATGCCGGCTGTTTCATCAATTTCGCAGCAACGATCGCCAATTACAATGTCGACCATTCCTTCGAAATGACCGGCCAGGGCATTTCCCTCGATGCCTGGTATCTGCGCTCGCTCGGCCCGGGCGCGTTTCCGGCGCTCGATCGCTTCCTCGATCATCAGAGCAGGACGGCTGTCGCCAATGATCCGGTCTTGCGCGAACTCGTCGGGTTGCGCGGCAGCGACGAAGGCTGGTATCGCACCCTGCAGCAGAACTGGCGGGCCTGGAGCTTTCGCGACTGGCGGCTGTTGCGCACTCTCGACATGAAGGGGCCGCCTGTGGTTCCTGACCGTATCGAACCCCACATGCCGGGCCACTGATCCATGCCGCATCACATCCTCGTAGCCGACGATGATCCGCACATCCGCGAGGTGATCTGCTTTGCGCTGGAGAAGGCCGGCATGAAAACGACAGGGGTGGCCGATGGCGCGGCTGCCCTGCAAGCGATCGGACGGCGCACACCCGACCTGGTCGTGCTCGACATCGGCATGCCGGAGATGGACGGACTGGAGGTCTGCCGGCGGCTCAGGCACACATCCGATGTGCCGGTGCTGTTCCTGTCCGCGCGCGACGAGGAGATCGACCGCATCCTCGGGCTCGAAATGGGCGGCGATGACTATGTGACAAAACCGTTCAGCCCGCGCGAGCTGGTCGCCCGCGTCAACGTCATCCTGCGGCGCGCGCGCCCGGCGGTGCCCGAACCGGACGACGACAGGCAGTTTTCGCACGGCAAACTGGCTCTGGCGCCGGCCAGCCATGCCGCCAGCTTCGACGGCAAGCCGCTTGCCCTGACGGGGATAGAGTTCTCGATCCTGAAAGGGTTTCTGGCGCGGCCGGCGCATGTGCTCGACCGCGACGCGGTGATGGCCAGCGCCTATGCCGGCAAGATCCATGTCGCCGGCCGTACCGTCGACAGCCATATCCGCAACATCCGCGCCAAGCTGGCAGCAGTGGGTTGCCCTGATGTCATCGAGACGGTGCATGGCGTCGGCTTCCGGCTCGGCCGATGCGGCTGACGAGCAAATGGATCGGCCGCAAATGGCGGCCTCGCCTCGCCACGGTCGTCGTCGCCATCCTGATCCTGGTGATGGCCTTGCCGCTCGTCGGCCTGTTCTTCTTCCGGCTCTACGAAAACCAGCTGATCCGCCAGACCGAAGCGGAGCTGATCGCGCAAGGGGCGGCCATCGCCGCCATCTATGCGCAGGATGTGCGCGACGCCGGCATTGCCGCAGAAAAACTCGGTGCGCCGATGCCGGGGCCAAGCGGGGATTCAAGCCGAAACGTCAATCCTGACCCGCTGTACAGGCCGATCGAGCCGCAACTCGATCTCGCTTCCGATTATGTCCTGCCCACTCGGCCGGCGGCCATGCCAGGCACCGCCGATCCCGCCTTTGCCGCGATCGGCACGCGCCTGTCCGGCATTCTCGACGCCACGCAGAAAACCACGCTGGCCGGCTTCCGGCTGCTCGATCCCCGGGGCGTTGTCATTGCCGGGCGCGACGAGGTTGGGCAGTCGCTTGGCGAGGTCGAGGAGGTGCGCGCCGCACTTGCCGGCCGCTATGCCAGCGCGCTCAGGCTGCGTATCCCCGACCAGCCGGCGCCGCCGCTCTATTCGGTCAGCCGCGGCACCAGGGTGCGTGTCTTCGTCGCCTTGCCGGTGGCCGTCGATGGCCAGGTCGCCGGCGTGGTCTATGTGTCGCGGACGCCCAACAACATCATCAAACATCTCTATGGCGAGCGCGGCAAGGTGACGTTGGCGGCCATCGCCATTCTCGGCGGCACGCTGCTCATCGGCCTCGTCTTCCTGCGCACCGTCAGCCGGCCGATCTATGCGCTGATCGATCGCACGGAGCGTATTGCCGCCGGCGACCGCGCGGCGATCCGACCGCTCGACCATCACGGCACTCGAGAGATGGCGGAGCTTTCCGCCGCCTTCCTCGACATGGCCGAAAAACTGCAGGCGCGCTCCGACAGCATCCAGACTTTTGCTACCCATGTCTCGCATGAGCTCAAATCGCCGCTGACGGCGATCCAGGGCGCGGCCGAATTGCTGCGTGATTCCGGCGCGGCGATGGACGATACGGAGCGGCGGCGTTTTTCCAACAACATCGTCACCGATGCCGGGCGGCTCAATCTGCTGGTGCGGCGCCTGCTCGATCTGGCGCGCGCCGAAAACCTGGCGCCGAGCGGCGAAAGCACCTCGATCGGTGCGGCACTGGCGATGCTTCCCGTCGACAACCGGCTGGCGGTTCGCGTCGAGGCCGGGGGCGATCTGGCCTTGCGCATGTCGGCCGAGAACGCCGCAATCGTGCTTGCCAATCTCATCGACAATTCGGCTAGGCACGGCGCGACGCTGGTTTCGATTGCTGCGGCGAGCCCTGGCGGCAAGGCGATCATCCTCGTCAGCGACGATGGCGCCGGCATTTCGCCGAGCAACCGGGCGCGCATTTTCGAACCGTTCTTCACCACGCGACGCTCTACCGGCGGCACCGGCATGGGCCTCGGCATCGTGCTGGCCCTCCTGAAAGCGCATGATGGTATGATCGCGCTGGTTGACTCCGAACGCGGCACGCGCTTCGAGATTATTTTGCCGGTCGCGTGACTCCTGATCGGCGGCTCGAATCGGAAAGGGCATAAAGCGTGCGCTACGACATCGTCATCATCGGCGGGGCCATCGTCGGCTCCTCGGTTGCCTATTACCTGCGCGAGGAAGGGTTTTCCGGCTCGATCGCGCTGGTCGAGCGCGATCCGCAGTTCGCTCACGCGGCAACGACGCTGTCCCTGGCCTCGATCCGCCAGCAATTCTCGATCCCGGAAAACATCCGCCTGTCGCAGTTCACGCTAAAGCTGTTCCGGCGGCTGAAGGAGGAGTTCGGCGCGGACGCCGATATCGGCTTTCGCGAAGGTGGCTATCTCATCCTTGCCGGCGAGAACGGCTTGCCGATCCTCAAGAGCAATCACGAGGCGCAGATGGCCGAGGGCGCCGACATCGTGCTGGAGGACGCAGACCAGTTGGTGCGCCGCTTCCCGTGGCTGTCGGCCGAGGGCATCACCGCCGGCGCCTATGGCCGCAGCGGCGAGGGCTGGTTCGACGCGCATGCGATGCTGATGCTGTTCCGCAAGGCGCTGCGGCAGAAGAAGATCGATTTCATCACCGCTGATGTCACTGGTATCGAGCGGCAAGGCGACCGCGTCACCAGCGTCAGTCTCGACAGTGGCGACAGGCTGGAAGCCGGCATCGTCGTCAACGCCGCCGGGCCGAATGCCGGCAAGGTGGCGGCTCTTGCAGGGCTAGCGCTGCCGGTCGAGCCACGCAAGCGCAACGTCTTCGTTTTCGAGGCGCGCGAGAAATATGCCGACATGCCGCTGCTGGTCGACCCCTCCGGTATCTATGTGCGCCCGGAAGGCTCGGTCTACCTCACCGGCGGCGCCGAACCGGAAGAGGGTGACGGCCCGGCCGCCCCCGGGGATTTCGAGGTCGATTGGCCGCTGTTCGAGGAGGTGATCTGGCCGGTGCTGGCGACCCGCATTCCGGCTTTCGAGGCGATCAAGCCGACCCGCGCCTGGGTCGGGCATTACGATTACAACACGTTGGATCAGAACGCGGTGATCGGCCCGCATCCTGAAGTCGGGGATTTCATCTTCGCCAACGGATTCTCCGGCCACGGCCTGCAGCAGGCCCCGGCGGTCGGCAAGGCGCTGGCCGAGCTGATCGTGCATGGCGGCTACCGCACGGTGGACTGCTCGGCGTTTGGCTACAGCCGCGTCGCGGAAGGACGGGCGTTTCGCGAATTGAATGTGATTTGAGGGGGGCGAAGGGAAGGTCCTTTTTGACGCTGGCGGGACAGCGCCCCCCTCTGTCCTGCCGGACATCTCCCCCACACGGGGGGAGATTGCTGTCATCTCGGCCTTCGCCAATCATCAATGTTGCAAGCGCGCCAACGGCGAAGCTGCCAATCTCCCCCCTCGTGGGGGAGATGTCCGGCAGGACAGAGGGGGGCACGAAGGATCGCTACGGTTGCGGAAGAGTATTTCGAGCGAGCCTCAGCCCTTGCGGCCAAACCAGAAGGCGTCGGCCATGTGCTTCATGCCGATGCGTTCGTAGAAGCCGACGGCGTCAGGCATGGAGATCAGGCTGATGGCGACGGACGGACCGAGTTGCCGGCGGGCCTCGTCCATCAGGCCCTTGCCGATGCCGAGCCCCTGCGCCGATTGGGAAACGGCGAGTTCGGAGATGTAGCAGACCCAGGAAAAGTCGGTCATCGCCCTGATAACGCCGATCAGTGGCCTGCCTTCGACGTCGAGACGTGCGGTCAGCACCAGATTGGCGCCCGACAGCATTGCCTGTAGCCTGACGTCGTCATCGACGGGACGTGTCTCGCCGAGGCCGGATTCGATCAGAACGCGGCGGAATTCGTCGATGTCGAGCGCGGCTTCGCGTGCATAGAGGACGTGCGAGTTTTCTGCCATGGTCGCCAGACTGCACCATCGGGCTGGCTTGTGCCACCGCGCACAAACAGTTGCCTTTTATTTGCCGCCGGCTTTGTGTAAACCGTGCCTCAGCAAATCCTCCCGCAACGAAAACACGGGCAAAAGCCATGGAAAAATTCACCAAGCTCACCGGCGTCGCCGCTCCGATGCCGATCGTCAATGTCGACACCGACATGATCATCCCCAAGGATTATCTGAAGACGATCAAGCGCACCGGACTTGGCACCGGCCTTTTCGCCGAAATGCGCTACAATGACGACGGTTCGGAAAATCCGGATTTCGTGCTCAACAAGCCGGCCTACCGCAAGGCGCAGATCCTGGTTGCCGGCGATAATTTCGGCTGCGGCTCGAGCAGAGAGCACGCGCCGTGGGCGTTGCTCGACTTCGGCATTCGCTGCGTCATCTCGACCTCGTTCGCCGACATCTTCTACAACAACTGCTTCAAGAACGGCATCCTGCCGATCACTGTCAGCCCCGAGGATCTCGAGAAGCTGATGGACGATGCCTCGCGCGGCTCCAACGCCACGGTGTCGGTCGACCTCGAGGCCAAGGAAATCCGCGGACCGGATGGTGGCGTGGTCAAATTCGACCTCGACGATTTCAAGCGGCACTGCCTGCTCAACGGTCTCGACGACATCGGCCTGACCATGGAAAAGGCCGGCGCCATCGCCTCGTTCGAGAAGCGCAACGCCGAACAGCGCCCCTGGGCCTGATAGACGCCGCCTGAGTACCAAGGCCGCACCGATGGCTGGTCTTCGCTTCGGGTAGAACGGGGACCTGTCATGACACGCTCGCTTTTTGCCGGCGCCTGCGGGCTGGCGTTGATGCTGCTTCCGACGACTAGCTTGCATGCCCAGACGCAGGCGCCTGCCATCGATCAGCAGGCGCCGATCCCGTTCGAGGGCGGTCACCTGACCGTCACCCAGCAGGAGCCCGACGGCGAAAAGGTGCTCGCCTTCGACGGTCAGAAGCTGGCGAGCAATTACGACGTCTTCTTCGACAGGATCGTCAATATCGCCGGCGCCAAGGTGGCGCTGGTCGATGTCGGCGACGGCAACATCGACCATCTCTGCGGTCCTCCTGTGATGATCGTGTGGAAGCCGAAAGGCGGCACGGTCCAGGGCATCACGGTGGAGCAGGACGGCTGCGGCGCGCCGGCGTCGGTGACCGACAATTCCCTCTATTTCGTCCCCTATCTCTTACCGGGCGCTTCGAAGCGTGTGATGCAATGGTCGCCCCAGGACGGGCTGACGATTTCGGGCAATCTCACCTACATGCCGGACCCTGGCACGGGTTGGAAAGATGTCGACGCGTCGAAATACGAAGACATGATCGACGCCTTCCACAACGAGGCTGTCTACAGGGACGCCGAAACATTGCTCGGCAAGGACATGGCCATCCTGGCGGCCAGTTTCCTGGCCGCCGGCGGTACGAAAAAGACGGCGTCCGGCATCGTCTATTTCGACGGCTGCGCGCCGCACAATTGCGGCGGCAACCACGGGTTCATGGCGGTCGACCAGACCAACCACAAACTCTATTTTGCCCGCAGCAGCGGCAAGCCCAGGATGGATGTCTGGCCGGCGGTGGAGACGTGGCCCGCCGACATCAAGGCGGCGCTGGACAAGGCGCTTGGCTCGCCGAACTAGGCCACCATTCCGCGAAGGTGATGACGAAAACGCGAAGGCTCCTGCGCAGAGCGCGGACTGGCGTTTCGGTTTCGGCCGGCTATGATCTGACGAAACGGAGGACCACCATGACACGTTCGCTTCTTGCCGGCGCCTGCGGGCTGGCCCTTTTGCTGGTGCCGGTGGCGGGCGCCTATGCGCAAACACAGACGCCCGCCGCCCAGCCGGCACCTGCGGCCGAGAAGCCTGCCACCGACCAGGGGACAGACGCCGCCGACGCCTCCGATGACGACAAGCAGGCGCCTGTGCCCTTCGAGGGCGGCACGCTGACCATCACCCAACCGGAACAGGACGGTGAGAAGGTGCTTGCCTTCGACGGCAAGCAGCTGGCCACCAATTATGACGTCTTCTTCGACAGAATAGTCGAGGTCGGCGGCGTCAAGGTGGCGCTGTTCGATGTCGGCGACGGCGGCAATCAATGCGGGCCGGCGACAGTGATCGTCTGGAAGCCGGAAGGCGGCACCATCCAGAGCACGACGGTCGAACAGGACGACTGCGGCGCGCCGCCCTCGGCGGTGTCCGACAACGCCATCTATTTCGTGCCCTATTTGCTGCCGGGCGATGAGAAGCCGGCTTTGCAATGGTCGCCGACCGACGGGCTGACGATCTCGGGCAATCTGACCTACATACCGGAACCCGGCACGGACTGGAAAGACATCGATCCGGAAAAGTACCAGAACATCATCGACGCCTTCCACAACGAGGCCGTCTACAAGGAAGCGCAAAAGCTGCTCGGCAAGGACATGCCCGACATGGCGACCAGCCTGCTGGTCGGCGGCGGCACGGAAAAGACCGCTTCGGGCGCCTTCTACGCCAGCGGCTGCGTGCCGCATGACTGCGGTGGTAACGACGGCTTCATGGCGGTCGACCCGGCCAAGCACAAGCTCTACTTCGCCCGTCGCGGCGACAATGGCGAGCCGAACGCCTGGCCGGCGGTGGCGAGCTGGCCGGCAGATATCAAGGAAGCGCTGGACAAGGCGCAGGGGTCGGCAAATTAAAGCATTAGCGGTGCGCGGCGCCCCCCGCGCTTTCTTCATCCACGGGCGGAGCGACGCGCAGCGGAGCGCAGACCCGAGGATCCATGCCGCGTCACTACGCTCCTTGCTCCGCCATAGGATGACGACGGAAGGGATGCTTCAACCAATCTCGGAGGTTCGCGCTTCGCTTCCGGGATAACAGTTCGCCTGGCTTGGCCCACGACCCGCGCCGTTCCGCCTGCTAATGCTGGCCGACAACCCAAGCAAGGCCCCTCATATGCGCAAACTCATCTCAACCGGTTCCCCCTTCGAAAAGACCGCCGGTTATTCGCGTGCCGTGGTGCAGGGCGACTGGTGCTTCGTCTCCGGCACGACCGGCTATGACTATGCGACGATGACGATGCCGGACACTGTCGAGGCGCAGACACGCAATTGCCTGGCGACGATCGGCAAGGCGCTTCATGATGGTGGCTTCGAGATGGCCGATGTGGTGCGGGCGCATTACTACATCACCGATCAGACCTTCGTGGACATCGTCTTCCCGATCCTCGGCGAGACGTTCGGCGACATCAGACCGGCGGCGACGATGATCGTCTGCCAGCTCAACAAACCGGAAATGAAGATCGAGATCGAAGTCACGGCGCTGCGGCGCACAGCGTAAAAGGCAGGCCGACGATGAAAGTCCAGCGCATCGTTGCCAACATCGAGACATCGGATGTCGCCGCGGCGAAGCGCTTCTACCAGGACGTGCTCGGCCTCGACATGCTCATGGACCTCGGCTGGATCACAACCTACGGCTCGCAAGCAAAGATGGATGTCCAGGTCAGCTTCATGGCGCAAGGCGGCTCCGGAACGCCGGTGCCGGCTCTCTCGATCGAGGTCGATGATGTCGATGCGGCGCTCGATGCCATGAAGACGGCCGGCTTCGCCATCGAATACGGACCGGCCGACGAACCCTGGGGCATGCGGCGCTTCTATGTCCGCGATCCGTTCGGCCGGCTGATCAACATTCTCTCGCATCGGTGATCATGGTTGTGGCGTGCAGGCTTGCGCGCCGGGCGCTTGGCGTTTAGCAAGACCCCAAATCGAAACGCATTCTTTCTGGGACGGTTTCTCCATGGCAACGAAGCATCTTTTCCTGCTCCCCGGCGACGGCATCGGTCCGGAGGCCATGGCCGAGGTCAAGAAACTGATATCAGCCATGAACGACAAGCTCGGCAGCGGTTTTACCACCGAGGACGGTCTGGTCGGCGGCTGTGCCTATGACGCACATGGCGCGGCGATTTCCGATGCCGACATGGAGAAGGCGATGGCGGCCGACGCGGTGCTGTTCGGCGCCGTCGGCGGTCCGAAATGGGATGCGGTGCCGTATGAGGTGCGTCCCGAGGCTGGCCTGTTGCGACTGCGCAAGGACATGGAGCTGTTCGCCAATCTTCGCCCGGCCATCTGCTATCCAGCGCTTGCAGCGTCCTCCTCGCTCAAGCAGGAGGTGGTCGAGGGTCTCGACATCCTCATCGTGCGCGAGCTGACCGGCGGCGTCTATTTCGGCGAGCCCAAGCAGATCATCGATCTGGGCAACGGCCAGAAGCGCGGCATCGACACGCAGGTCTATGACACGTTTGAGATCGAGCGCATTTCCGGCGTCGCCTTCGAGCTGGCGCGGACCCGGAAGAACCACGTCACATCGATGGAAAAGCGCAATGTGATGAAGTCGGGCGTGCTGTGGAACGAGGTCGTCACCCAGATCCACAAGGCGCGCTATTCCGACGTCAAGCTCGACCACATGCTGGCCGATGCCGGCGGCATGCAGCTGGTGCGCTGGCCAAAACAGTTCGACGTCATCGTCACCGACAATCTGTTCGGCGACATGCTGTCCGACATTGCCGCCATGCTGACCGGCTCGATCGGCATGCTGCCGTCGGCCTCGCTCGGCGCGCCTGACGTGAAGACCAAGAAGCGCAAGGCGCTCTACGAGCCGGTGCACGGCTCGGCGCCCGATATCGCCGGCAAGGGCATTGCCAACCCGATCGCCATGATCGCTTCCTTCGCCATGTGCCTGCGCTATTCCTTCGGCATGGTTGATGAAGCCGACCGTGTCGAAAGCGCGATCGCTGCCGTGCTCGATGCAGGCCTGCGGACGAAAGACATCATGTCCGATGGCATGACCGAGGTCGGTACGGTTCAGATGGGCGACGCGATCATCGCCAAATTCCTGAGCTGATCCCCATGGCGGTCGACGTCCGCTGGGCGACGATCGAGGACGCCGCGGCACTGGCGGCCATGCTGTGCGAGATGGCGGAGCATTACCGGCAGCCGCCTCTCGATACCGACCGGGCACTGTCTGCCGCACGCAAATGGCTTTGCGAGGAAAGCCCGGCCTATCCGCATTTCGCGCTCGCCTTCGTCGGCGGCGAGGTCAGCGGCCTGGCGTCGGTGGCGATCGCGCATCCTGGTATCGATCTCGAGCGGCTGCTGTTCCTTAAGGACCTGTTCGTGCGCGACAACATACGCAACGCCGGCGTCGGCCGGGCGCTGATCGGCTTTCTCGCCGATCATTGCCTCAGCCACGGCATTGGCCGTATCGACCTGACCACCGAAGATTGGAACAAGGGCGCCCTGCGCTTCTACGACCGGCTTGGCGCCGAGCGCCACGGCCAGAAGGTCTTCCTCAGGCTTTCAGGCGAGGCGCTGAAGGCGGCTAAACCCTGACGCCCGCCGGCATCCGCCCCCAAGGGTTTTCGCCCAGGTGAGACGGCACGAGCCCCAAGACCAGCAAGCCCGCTCCGCCGATAACCGGAATGAAGCAGAGCAAGACAAACCAGCCGCTCAGACCGACATCGTGCAAACGCCGCACGGTAAGCGCGATCCATGGCAGGCCGAATGCCAAGACGAAGACAGCGGCGGGTAGCAATCCGATCGACGTCCTACCCGCATTGATGCCGAAGCCGTTGATGGCCAAATTGACGAGTATCCCGAAGCCAAGAAGCGCCACCAGCACAAGATTAAAGCATAGCCAAAAGGCCCAGAATTCCTTGCGGCGGGCGCGTCCGTTGAAATTGAAATAGTTCACGCTCACCGTGTTCCGGAAGTATGCCCACAGTCCCGTGGAACGAGTGGGCTGGTTTTCGGCGGTACGGCCGGGCTGGCGGGGAGGTGACGAGGCCGTGGTCGAATTCACGGCGACGATATTGTGTGCCGTGCCGTCATCGGGCTGGAATTCGACGAGGGTACCGCTGACGAGGGCCGCCCCCTGGGTCACATCGTTAAGGACGAAGAAGTAACGCTTGCCGTCAACTCCATTGATGTAGCCGTAGTCCTGATCCTTGTCGTAGTGAAGCACCGCGCCCTGCATGCGTACCCCCATCTATGCTGCGATGAGAATACTACCCAGGGTTGCCATCGATTGCAATATGCACGCTATACTAAACCCTGACGCCTGCCGGCACCGGCCCCCACTGGTTTTCCCTGGCCTGCGTCGGGATCAGCGCGAAGACCAGGATGATCAGGCTGCCGATGGTCGGGATCAGGATCAGCAGGCAGAGCCAGCCTGACAGGCCGATGTCGTGCAGCCGGCGCACGATCATGCCGAGGCTGGGAAGAATTGTCGCCAGCAGGAAAGTGCCGCACAGCCCGACCGTTATCGCGCCCGAGATATCGCTGTCGAAACCGCCCATATCCATATCGGTGTACAGGCCGATGCCGCCGATGATCAGCAGGCAAACCGTCCAGAATAGGCAGTAGCCCCAATATTCCTTGCGACGCGCGCGACCGGCGAAATTGAAATAGTTCTGCGTCACGCCACGCCAGAAATAGCCCCAGAGATCGCTGGGCTCGGCTGTCTCGGAAGACCGACCGAAATGCTGCGCAGGAGGTGGGGCTGCTGGGGGCGGAACGCCGGCCTGGGCAGGGGCGGCCTCGATGCCGGGGTCGGCGGCGGCCGCAGCGGCAGTCGGGGCGGCGATCGAAAAGACGTCGCGCGCCTGGCCGCCGCCCGGCTGGAACTCGACGGCCGTGCCGTTGGGCATGGCGGTTTCCCGGCGCAGGTTCTCGCGGGTGAAGGTGTAGCGGTTGCCGTCGGCTCCGGTGATGAAGCCAAACCCCTGGTCCTCGTCATAGTGAAGCACTTCGCCGCGCATTTGCCACCCCCGCTCGCCACGTCCCTGCCGAACGTGTGGCACAGGGCCGAGCCGATGGGCAATACCGGGCAGCATGGCTACCGTCTTGCCGGCAGATGAAGCATAAGGCATCAAGTACAACCGCCGTCGCCAAAGCAGACCCAAAAGCAGACAATGACAGCCGAGTGTTCCGATACCAGCGTCGCGATAGAGGACAGAGAGGCCGCAAGGCCTCCGAGGCTGGCCATCGATGCCACCGGCCTGATGTTCTGGCCACCCGGCGAGGGCCTGGCCGGCATCCCACGGGTAGAAAGCTTTCTCATCAACGCGGCGTTGGCGGATCCCGACCCTTGCGTGGAGGTGGTGGCGTTCAGAGCCGATGAAGCCCGGTTCCGCCCACTTGCCCCTTACGAGCAGGACCATGTCGCGGCGGGCGAGATTTCACCGCATCAGGTCCAGAGGTGGCCGGGGAGACGCACGGCGCTGTCGCAGGCTTTCGAGGCAGTGGCGCTGCAACCATGGGGCAAGCGCGACGCTGACCGCCATCTCGCCAAGACGGTGACCAATGGCCGCAAAGGGATTGCCTATCAGGCGACGAAGCTGCTGATCCGTGCCTATCGCCTGTACCAGCGGGCGAGGATCCGGTCGGGCCTGCGCCAGGACGTTCCAAGCCGAGCGGTCGGGACCGAACGCGGCCTTGTCTTGATCAGCCATCACATTCTGACCGGGGATGACCGAGCCGCCGTCTCGGCGCGCGCCGGTGGCCTCGCGTTTCTTTGCCACGACCTCATCCCGACACTGCGCCCCGACCTGGTTGGTATGACCCCTCGCGAGAGACGTTACGGGTCATATCTCGAACACCTCGTGCGTTCCGGTGCGCCGGCATTTTGTGCATCCGAGGAAGTTGGTGCGACGCTGACCGATCATATGCACACGGCAGGCGTCGCCGCGCCGGTCGTGTATCGTTTTCCGATGCCCTCCATCCTGCACGAGACGGCATCACGCGCTGGCACGACCTCGCGCATCGAGACCGACGAGCCGTTCGTGCTCTACTGCTCGACCATCGAAGTGCGCAAGAACCACATCCTGCTGGCGCGGATCTGGCAGCAGGCGCTCGACGAGAGCGTCAAGCTGCCGCGGCTTGTTTGCGCTGGGCGCTGGGGTTGGATGATCGAGCCGCTGCGGGCTTATTTGAAGGCGCATCCCGAGCTCCTCCAGTCGGTCACGTTCACCGGGCTGGTCAGCGACGAGGAACTCATCGGCTACTATCGCCGCGCTTCCTTCGGCGTCTTTCCCTCGCATATTGAGGGCTGGGGCTACGGCGCCTCGGAATGCCTCGATTTCGGCGTTCCGGTCATCGTCTCGACAGCGCCGTCGCTGATCGAAGCGACCGGCGGCCTGATGCCGGCGATCGATTCACAAGATCAGCAAGGCTGGTATGCGGCGATCCGCAGGATGGCGCAGGACCATGCGTGGCGATCCTCTCTGGTCGAGCGCATCGCGGAGAAGCATCGGCCGACGCCGGCGGCTGCAAGCTGGGCTGCCATCAAGGCAGGTCTGCAGGCGAGTGCGTCGAGCCGATCAAGGTTTTAGGCGGGCCGCTTCTTCGCCTTCTTGTGCTTGGGCGCGCCGGTGGTGTCGAATTTCGGCTTGCCCGGCTTCGCCCACGGCTTTGCCTCATGCGCGACTGCCGGGCGCTGATCGGCTGAAGCCGGCGCGCGTTTCTCGAATTTGCGCTTCGGCGCGTTGGGGTCGAACGGCGCCTTGCCGCGATGCGGTTTCTTGTCGGGGCTTGGCGGCTGGTAGCCGGCGCGCGACAGATCGGGCGTGCCGTCCAGCCGCTTCACCAGGATGTTGCCTTGCAGCTTGCGGTCGGGACCGATCGCGGCCAGGAAGCGGTCGGCCCAGTCCGCCGCGATCTGCACGTAGGTCTCTTCCGGCTGCATCTTGATGGCGCCGATCTCGCGCTTCGAGATGCTGCCGGTGCGGCACAGCATCGGGATCAGCCAGCGCGGCTCGGCATTCTGCCGGCGCCCGATCGACAGCGAGAACCAGACGCTGTCGCCGAAATCGTCTCGGCGGCTGGGCGCTTCGTCCCGGCGTGTGAAGTTTTCGCCCGCCGGTCTTTCACGCGATGGCGTGAACGGCGCAATTTCCATCAAGTCCTCGGGCGCCGAGCGGCTGGCGCGGCACTGGCGCACGAAGGCAGCGGCCACCTGTTCGGCACCATGCCTGGCGAGCAGCGCGTCGATGAAACCGCGCTCGTCCTCCTTCACCGGCTCGTCGAAAGCCGGATCGGCAAGGATGCGCTCGTCGTCGCGCCGCATCACGTCGTCGGCCGAGGGCGGGCTCGCCCATGTCGCCTTGAGGCCGGCATTCTGCAACAGCCGTTCGGTGCGCTTGCGGGCGCTGTTGGGCACGATCAGCGCGCTGACGCCCTTGCGCCCGGCGCGGCCGGTGCGGCCGCTGCGGTGCAGCAGCGTTTCCGGGTTGGTCGGCAGGTCGGCGTGGATCACCAGTTCGAGGTTGGGCAGGTCGATGCCGCGCGCCGCGACATCAGTGGCGATGCAGACCTTGGCGCGGCCGTCGCGCATTGCCTGCAAGGCATGGCTGCGCTCGTTCTGGCTGAGTTCGCCGGAGAGTGCGACGACGGAGAAGTTGCGGTTGTTGAAGCGCGCGGTGAGATGATTGACGGCGGCACGCGTGTTGCAGAACACCAGCGCGTTCTTGGCCTCGTAATAGCGCAGCACGTTGATGATGGCGTTTTCCCGGTCGGGTTGGGCAACGCTCAGCGCCCGGTATTCGATGTCGAGATGCTGCTTTTCCTCGCCGGCGGCCGAAATGCGCACGGCATTGCGCTGGTAGCCCTGGGCGAGCGTTGCGATCGAGCGCGGCACCGTGGCCGAAAACATCAGCGTGCGGCGCTCGGCCGGGGCAGCGTCGAGAATGAATTCGAGGTCCTCGCGAAAGCCGAGGTCGAGCATCTCGTCGGCCTCGTCGAGCACCACCGCCTTGAGCGCCGACATGTCGAGCGAGTGCCGGGTGATGTGGTCGCGCAGCCGGCCGGGCGTGCCGACGACGATATGGGCGCCGCGCTCCAGCACACGCCGCTCCGAGCGCATGTCCATGCCGCCGACGCAGGACGCCACGGTGGCGCCGGTCAGCTCATAGAGCCATTCCAGCTCGCGTGTCACCTGCAACGCCAGTTCACGCGTCGGCGCCACCGCCAGCGCCAGCGGTGCCGCGGCGTGGCCAAAGCGCTCGGCGCCTTCGAGCAGGGTTGGCGCCAAGGCGAGGCCGAAGGCCACCGTCTTGCCGGAGCCGGTCTGCGCCGAAACCAGCGCATCGGCCTCGCCGAGTTCGGGCGCCACAACCGCCTTCTGTACGGGCGTCAGCTCGGAGTAGCCGCGTTTTTCCAGCGCCTTTGCCAGCGCGGGAACGAGTGCATCGAAGTTGGACATCTTACTCTTTCGGAATTCGGATTCTTATATGCCCAGCAATGGGCCTGTCTTCGGCGGGCGTCGGGACGCTCCATGAGCCGGATAGTCATGCCGTTCGTACTTCGTGCCGCTGCCATTGTACAGGGCAACAGGGCGCTCATCGCAATTGACTCTTGACGCAAACCGCGTAAAAGCCCGCTTCGAACGGGATCGTCTTTCGATGCGCGGCCTTTTGATGGCTCTTCTTACATTCGATGCCCCCAGCCTCAATGCACATCATTGGGCCGGGCGGGTCGGCACGTCTCCCCGTTCCAGCAAAACTATGGCCAAAACCACCACCAAAACGGTGTGATTCCCTTGGCCTAACCACCCTCTCCCGGGTTCGGCCCGGGGGACGGAACCCGCATCGGCCAGCGGGTTTCTCCAAAAACCAAGCGGAGAGGGACAGGAGATTTTTCGATGAGTTTCAAGGTTGCAGTCGTCGGCGCCACGGGCAATGTGGGCCGGGAAATGCTCAACATACTGGAAGAGCGCGGCTTTCCGGTGAGCGAAGTCGTGGCGCTGGCCTCACGGCGCAGCCAGGGCACTGAAGTGTCGTTCGGCGACCGCACGCTGAAGGTCAGGACGCTCGACCAGTATGATTTTTCCGACACCGACATCTGCATCATGTCGGCCGGCGGCAACGTCTCCAAGGAATGGTCGCCGAAAATCGGCAAGCAGGGCTGCGTCGTCATCGATAATTCGTCGGCCTTCCGCTACGACCAGGACGTGCCGCTGATCGTGCCGGAAGTGAACCCGGACGCGATCTCGCTGTTCACGCGCAAGAACATCATCGCCAACCCGAACTGCTCGACGGCGCAGCTGGTGGTGGCATTGAAGCCACTGCATGACTTCGCCACCATCAAGCGCGTCGTCGTCGCCACTTATCAATCGGTATCCGGCGCTGGCAAGGAAGGCATGGACGAGCTCTTTACCCAGACCCGCGCGGTCTTCGTCGCCGATGGCGTCGAGGTCAAGAAGTTCACCAAGCGCATCGCCTTCAACGTCATCCCGCATATCGACGTCTTCCTCGACGACGGCTCCACCAAGGAAGAGTGGAAGATGGTCGCCGAGACCAAGAAGATGCTCGATCCCAAGATCAAGCTGACGGCGACCTGCGTGCGCGTGCCGGTGTTCATCGGTCATTCGGAAGCGGTCAACATCGAGTTCGAAAAGCCGATCACCGCCGACGAGGCGCGCGATATCCTGCGCGAGGCGCCGGGCTGCCAGGTCTTGGACAAGCGCGAGGACGGCGGCTACATCACGCCGCTGGAATCAGCCGGCGAGGACGCCACCTTCATCTCGCGCATCCGCGAGGATTCGACCATCGACAACGGCCTGTCGATGTGGATCGTCTCCGACAATTTGCGCAAGGGCGCGGCGCTGAACGCGGTGCAGATCGCCGAGCTGCTGGTCGAGCGCGGCCTGATCCAGCCGAAGAAGAAGGCGGCTTAGTTCTCGCTCGCGGGCTCGGCCTGCGGCCGACCTGTTTTTCGCTCACGGGCCGCACCGCCGCTGACGCGGCTGGCCCTCCGCGGGGGCGCCGGACAACCGGCGGCCCGCAGTCGCGGGCTCTGCCTCTGGCCGTTAGCCCCCTTCTCCCCGTTCACGGGGAGAAGGTCCCGGCAGGGGGGATGAGGGGCAGCACCAGCCTCAGCTTCGATTCTCAGCCGCCAACCCAACCAACAGCTCCATTGCCTCCTCAGCCCTGTCCGCCGGCACGAACAGATGGTCGTGGTAGAAGGCCGAGACTGGATTGACGCCCATGCCGGCGGCGGCGAGGCGCGTGGTGATGGCGGCGAGGAAGCCGACGGCTTCCAGCGACGAATGGATGTTCAAGGTCAGCATGCAGCAGCGGAAGGAAGCGGTCAGTGCAGCTGCGCTGGCCGCCTCCTCGGTCACGATCAGCGTCACGCCCTCGCGCTCGCGAAACACCATCACCGGCTCGAAGCCTTCCGGCTGGGGAACGCCAGGCGCCAGCGTGGCGAAGACATAGGTGCCGGCGAGCAGTTCCGGCGTCATCGATGCCAGCAGTGTCTTCAGATCGGTTTCGCCGGTCATTCGTCTTCTCTCGCCTGCAGAAGCGGGCGGCAGCCCACCTGCTCCTCAATATCCGCGACCGGCGCGTGCCGATAGTCCGACGCTGTACCCACGACATGGCGATGTCGCTGGCGGCTGGGCTTGCGGGCCTGTTGCATCGCACAATAGAGGAGATGAGGACCAGCGCCGGTCCGCGAAAGGCTTCTGATGATCGTCCGCCCGCGCCCACGTCTTCTGCATCTGTTCTTCATCATGCGCGGCTCGGTGGTGCCGCGCATCCTGCCGCAGATCTTTGGCTTTGCAGCCTATGGCGCGTTGGTGGTGGTGGTCGTGCGGGCGCTGAAGCTCGACTTCGGCAATGCCGGCACAGCACCCTTCGCGCTGCTCGGTGTGGCGCTGTCGATCTATCTCGGCTTCCGCAACAACGCCGCCTACGACCGCTGGTGGGAGGCGCGCAAACTGTGGGGCCAATTGGTCTTCGATATCCGCAATCTGGCGCGCGCCTCCGCCGGGCTGGTCGACGACCGGACGGAATTGCGCGGCCTGCTGATGGAAGCGATCGCCTTCTGCCACTTTCTGCGCGGGCTGCTCAGGCGGGTCGACGCGGCGCCGCAAGCCCGCGCCTTCATCGGTGACGAAACCGAGATCGTCGCCAAGGCAGCGAACGCACCCGATGCGATGGTACGCGGCATGGGCCGCCGCATCGCCGCGCTGCGCAAGGCCGGCGCGATCGATACGATCGGCTACCGCATCCTCGACGAGCGCCTGTCGGAAATCGCCGCCGCGCAGGCCGGATGCGAGCGCATCATGGGAACACCCTTGCCGTTCGCCTATACGCTGCTTCTGCAGCGCACCGCCTATGTCTTCTGCCTGCTCTTGCCCTTCGGGCTGGTCTCCGCCGCCGGCTGGGCGACGCCGCTGTTCACCGCGCTGATCGCCTACACCTTCTTCGGCCTCGACGCGCTGTCGGAAGAACTCGAGGACCCGTTCGGCACCGAGGCCAACGACCTCGCTCTCGACAGCCTCTGCCGGGTCTGCGAGATCTCGGTGTTCGAGGCGCTGGGCGAAACGCCACCGAAAATGCTGCCGGCCGAGAAGTTTTACTTCTCGTAGGCAGAACAACGCCAAAAAGAATCCGCATCCTGTAGGATCGCAGCCTCATGCCGCGTCCTTGGTTCGACCCCAGCGAAAGGGCTCGAACCATCAGGAGGGACCGCCATGAGCATTTCCGAAACCGTGCCCGTATCGCCGGGCGCTCTGTGGACCGGCCGCGCGCTCAGCGGCGTCATCGTGCTGTTCATGATCTTCGACGGCGCCATCAAGCTGCCGCCGCTCGACATCGTCACCCAGACGATGGTGCCGCTCGGTTGGCCGGCGGATCCGAATGTCGCGCGCATGCTCGGCATCATCGGCCTGATCTCGACGGCGCTCTACGCCTTGCCGCGCACTGCGGTGCTCGGCGCCATCCTGCTCACCGCCTATATGGGCGGCGCCATCGCCACCAATCTCCGCGTCGATAATCCGCTGTTCTCGCACACGCTGTTCGGCGTCTATCTCGGCATCATCCTGTGGGGTGGCCTATATCTGCGCGACCCACGCGTGCGCGCGCTGATCCCGTTCAGCCGATAGTCTCATTGTTTTGAAGCAATTCCGGACGAGAAACCGCTTCACACTTTTCCTGGAATTGCCTTAGGGAGAGAAAAATGTTCAGCACCATCCTCATTATCCTGCTCGTCATCATCGCCGCCGTGCTCCTCTATGCCGCGACTCGGCCGAATGATTTCGTCGTCACCCGCACCGCCACGATCAAGGCTCCGCCGGAAGCGATCTTCCCGCTGATCAATGATTTCAGCCGTTGGCCGACATGGTCGCCCTACGAAAAGCTCGACCCGCAGATGAAGCGCACGCTCTCCGGCGCCGACAGCGGCAAGGGCGCGGCCTATGCCTGGGAGGGCAACGCCAAGGCCGGCAAGGGGCGCATGGAGATCGTCAATTCGGTGCCGTCCTCGCTGGTGTCGCTGAAACTCGATTTCGAGAAGCCGTTCAGGGCCAACAACAGTGTCGACTTCACCCTGACGCCGTCGGGCGACAACACCGCCGTCACCTGGGCGATGCGCGGCGGCCGGCCCTTCATCGCCAAGCTGATGGGCCTGTTCATGAATTTCGACACGCTGATCGGCAAGGATTTCGAGGTCGGCCTCGCCAATCTGAAGCGTCTCGGCGAAAAATGACGTCAGCTGCCCCATCCGGTAAAGCGATCTGGGCTTAGCCACGACCGGGTGATCTGGCCGTTATTGTTCAGCACGGCATCGACCAGCCAGCGCGCCGTGGCGGGAGCCGCATGCATTGGAGTGCTGTTCCGCTGCTGGGGAACCTGAATCCTTTGCCGGCATTCCTTGCCCGTGGATCAAATCGCCGAGTTGCGAGTTAGAGACTCGCTTGGCGGCGGAGGCGTTTCCCTATCGGAGAGGAACGACAATGAAGAAAACGATGCTTTTGATGGCCCTGCTGGTGCCGCTCGCCGCTTGTTCACAAACGGAAAAAGGCGCCGCCGTCGGCGGACTGGGCGGGGCTGCGGTCGGAGCTGCTGTCGCCGGCGACCCGGTTCAGGGTGCCGTCGTTGGTGGCGCTGTCGGCGCTGTTGCCGGTGCGCTGATCGGCCGGGCGAGCGAGCGTGGCGAATGCCGCTACCGCGATAGCCGTGGCCGCGTCTACATCGACCGCTGCCCTAGCGGCTATTGATCGGGCCGCACTCGAAAAATGAAGTCGACATAGCAAAACGGCGGGCCTGGGGCCCGCCGTTTTCCTGGATACGATAGAGAAATAACTTATTCGGCGGTGGCGGCTTCCGCCTCGGCCGGTGCTGCTGCGGCGGCGGCAACAGCGGCTGCGGCGTCTTCCTGCGCCTTCTTCAGAAGGGCAGCGCGTTCCTGCGCCTTCTTGCCCGGCTCGGCCTTCTTCGGGTTGGAGCGGGCGTCGCGCTTGACGAGGCCGGCTTCGTCGAGGAAGCGCAGCACGCGGTCGGTCGGCTGGGCGCCATGCGCCAGCCAATGCTTGACGCGGTCGGCGTCGACCTTGACGCGTTCGCCATCCTTGGGCAGCAGCGGGTTCCAGGAGCCGATCGCCTCGATGAACCGGCCGTCGCGCGGCGAACGGGCGTCGGCGATGACGACGTGGTAGTAAGGACGCTTCTTCGAGCCCGCACGGGCCAGTCGGATCTTCAAGGGCATTTCTTTTCTCCTAAAAACTCTAAGTTCGTTGATTGGGTTTCAGTTGGTTTTCGTCACGCCGTTGGAAGTGGAAGCCGCGATCTGTTCGTGGTGGCGGATCACTTCGCGGACGACGAAGTTGAGGAATTTTTCCGCGAAATCCGGGTCGAGATGGGCATCCTTCGCCAGCTGGCGCAGCCGGGCGATCTGCTGCTGCTCGCGCGCCGGGTCGGCCGGCGGCAGGCCATGCGTCGCCTTCAGCACGCCAACCGCCTTGGTGCAGCGGAAGCGCTCGGCCAGCATGTGGATGAGGGCTGCGTCGATGTTGTCGATCGAGGCGCGGTAATCGGCCAGGATGGTGCGGGCGTCGGCCATATCTTTCTCTTCGTTCATGGCGTCCTCACTTCTTCTTGCCAAGGCCGGGCAGCCCGCCGCCGCCGAGACCGGGAAGCCCGGGAAGTTTCATGCCGCCGGGCAGACCGGGCAGGCCACCGCCGCCGGGAAGGCCTTTCATGCCGCCACCGAGACCGGCCGCCTGCGCCTGCTTCTGCAAGGCTTCGAGCTGCTTGGGATCCATCTTCGACAGGTCCGGCATGCCGCCGCCCATCATGCCGCCCATGCCGCCAGGCATCATGCCGCCGAGGCCCATCTTGGAGGCGAGACCGCCCATCATGCCGCGCATCAGGCCGCCGCCTTTGCCCTTGCCGCCCATCGCCTTCATCATGTCGGCCATGCCGCGATGCATCTTGAGCAGCTTGTTGATTTCGGCCGCGTCGGTGCCGGAACCGGCGGCGATGCGCTTCTTGCGTGAATGCTTGAGAAGGTCGGGGTTGGCGCGCTCGGCCTTGGTCATCGACGAGATGATGGCGAGCTGGCGGCCGAACATCTTGTCGTCGAGACCGGCGGCGGCCATCTGGTCCTTCATCTTGCCCATGCCGGGCATCATGCCCATGATGCCACCCATGCCGCCCATCTTCGACATCTGCTGAAGCTGGCTGGCGAGGTCGTTCAGGTCGAACTTGCCCGACTGCATCTTCTTGGCCATCGCCGCCGCCTGTTCGGCGTCGATGTTTTCGGCGGCCTTTTCGACGAGCGAGACAATGTCGCCCATGCCGAGGATGCGGTCGGCGATGCGCTTGGGGTGGAATTCCTCCAGCCCGTCCATCTTTTCGCCGGTGCCGATCAGCTTGATCGGCTTGCCGGTGACGGCGCGCATCGAGAGTGCAGCACCACCGCGGCCGTCACCGTCCATGCGGGTCAGTACGAGACCGGTGATGCCGACGCGCTCGTCGAAGCTTTTGGCCAGATTGACGGCGTCCTGGCCGGTCAGCGAGTCGGCGACCAGCAGGATTTCGTGTGGGCTCGACACCTTCTTGATGTCGGCCATCTCGACCATCAGCGGCTCGTCGATATGTGTGCGGCCGGCGGTGTCGAGGATGACGACGTCATGGCCGCCGAGCTTGGCCGCCTGCACGGCGCGGCGCGCGATGTCGACCGGCGACTGGCCGTCGATGATCGGCAGCGTGGCCACCTTGACCTGTTCGCCGAGCTGGCGAAGCTGCTCCTGCGCGGCGGGACGCCGCGTGTCGAGCGAGGCCATCAGGACCTTCTTGTTCTGACGCTCGGAGAGGCGCTTGGCGATCTTGGCCGAAGTCGTCGTCTTGCCGGAACCCTGCAGGCCGACCATCATGATGACGACCGGTGCCGGGGCATTGAGATCGATGGCGACGCCTTCGGCGCCGAGCATCTCGACCAGTTCGTCATGGACGATCTTGACGACCATCTGGCCGGGCTTGATCGACTTGACCACGGCGGCGCCGACGGCCTTCTCACGCACCTTGTCGGTGAAGGAGCGCACCACTTCCAGCGCCACGTCTGCTTCGAGCAGCGCACGGCGCACCTCGCGCAGTGCTGCCGAGACATCCGCCTCCGACAACGCACCGCGGCCGGTCAGGCCGTTCAGGATGGAGCCAAGGCGCTCCTGCAGCGATTCAAACATTCTTCTTCCTTTTTCCCAGGCACCCGGACGGTGACCGAGAAGTAATGCGTTCGCGCCAAGTGTCCAAGCAAAAGCCCGTGCAAGCGAAAAGCCAAAAAGCACCCGGGGGCGCTCAGCGCTGCCGGGTGTTGGCCTCCAGGATCGATTTACAGCACTTCACCTCAAAAGAAGTTTCGGCGTCCTGGTCGGCTTGCTCGGAGGGATACTCGTCGCGGAATTCGGGGCGTGTAGACAGGAAATCGGCCACGGAGTCAAGACAAGGCCCATATCGGGTCGTCCCAGGCTGCGTTCAGGCCGAGCCCGACTGGTCGGGCAACTCAGCGGCAACCCTCAGCGGTGAGCGCGGATGCAGCAGCAACCAAATCGTCAGCAGGCTGCAGGCGATGCCGATGAGGGCGATGAGAACCGCATCATATGTCGTCCAGCCCGGCCCTTCGAGCGGCCTGGCGGTGAACAAAGCGAAGGAATTGTAGCTCCCCTGATGCGAGATCAAGAGAAACCCGGTCAGATTGTTGCCGAGATGGGCGCCCAGGGCGGCGCCGAGATTGCCGGTGGCATAGACGACAAGCGTCAGCAGCAGCGCGAAAGCCGCGATCGAGGCCAGCATGCAGGCGTTGATGGCGGGCGACGCGCCTGCACTCCAATGCAGCGAGGTGAACAGCAGAGCGGGCAACAGCGCCCAGATGAACGGGCTCTTGAACCGGTTGGCCAGGCCCCGCAGCAGATAGCCGCGAAACAGCACCTCTTCCGACGAGGTCTGCAACAAAGTGAGCGCGGCGATCGGGATCGCGAACAGCAGCCAGGACGACAGGCTGATCGGGCCGCGCGCGATCTGCGGCTGCAAGAGATAGAGCAGGATCTCGGATATGAGCGATGTCATCAGCACCGCGATCAGCCCCTTGAGGAAGCCCGACCATGAAATACGAAGGCTGACGCCGATCAGCGCCGACAGCTTCTCACCATGCACCCAGCGCATGGCGACCCACAGGCCGATCCAGATGCCGGCGAACGAGACGAGCGCGGTGAGGATGCCGATGGGCGAGGCGAGGAAGTCCTGCATTACCCCGTCTGATGGCGGAGCCGCTGGTGCCTGCCAGGTGAAGAAAGCGTAGGTGCCGCCGAACAGCACTGCGGCGGTCGTTGCGGCCCAGAACAGGACCACGATTGCCGTTCCGAGGAACAGGCGCGGCAAGGTCGTCCGGGCGTTCGGCGACTGCCTATAGCGCTCGAAGGCGGCCGAATCGATCGTCACGCTGGCTCCTTTGCCAAATCCATCGTCTGTTGATCTAGCCGATGGTCCGGAAATTCGGAATCGATTTTCCGCAAAGGATTCACGCACGGGTGGCCGCCGCCGCACGTCCAGGGGATGCAGCACTGCCGCCTGCCTGTTACCGGGCGGTCGCTTCTGTCGCGGCCGCCTATGCTAAATCTATGTCAGCGCACGACGTACATGATGCGCCGGGTCTGCGGATCGATCAGCGCCGGTTGGCCGTTCACATAGACATAGCGGTAGTTGTAGTCCGGAATCTCGCGCAGTTCGACGGTGTCGGGCAAGGTCGCGCCGGTCACCACCTCGCCGTCGAGATAGACGGGGTCGAGGCGATGCGTGTCGACATAGGTTCTGATTTCGGGCGGAGGCGGGGGGAAGGCGTCCTCGACCGGCTCACCGCCAACGATCGCACCGGTGTAATCGGTCGAGTAGTTGCCGATGTCTTCCGGCGGCGAGACGACAGCAACGCTGGAACGCCGCTGCGTCAGCACGACCCGGCTGCCACCGAAATCAGCCGTCACATAGTCGGAATAGACCCAACCCTGGCCGCCGGCCTCGGCGATGGTGCACCATTTGCTGTTTTCGATGCAGCCATTAAGCGTCGCCGACTGCCCGGCGGCGAGCACGCCGATGACAGGATATTGCGGACCAGGCCCGGCTCGGACGTTGAGATCGGTGACGGCGGAGACGGCGGTGTCGGCAAAGGCGGCGCCCGACATCGCGGTCAGCATTCCGGCGACCGCCGGAAACAATAGAGATTTCATGGTTTCTCTCCGTTTTCATGGGCCCTCGCCAGCGAAAACGGGTCAGCGGCTTATGCGTTCCCGCTAAAACGCCTGCGCCAACTCACGATTTGTTCCCTGTTCTTTCGGCAAGCCGGTCAGAAGTTCGTGAACGAAGGCCAATTTCCGCGCCGTGACGTCCGAAATGACGAAGGGGTAGAGGTCGGGCAGGCCCATGCAGCGGTTGATCGAATTGGAGGCTTCCGACAGCACCAGCCAGCGGGCAAGGATCTTTTCGAAAGGCTCGGGCGCGGCTGCAGGCTCCGAGGGGGCCGCCTGCAGCCCGCCGCCAGTGTCGCCTTGCGGCAGGTCGTTGGCCTCCACCGTCTCCAGCCGGCCGAGCGGAAAGTTCAGCGCGTGGACCATTTCCAGCGTGTCGGTGATGTGCAGGTGGTGGGCCCAGGTCTCGGCCCAGTCCTCCCACGGATGCGAGGTGGCATAGGCCGAGATGTGCGCTTGCTGCCAGTCGGGCGCGGCACCATTGGCGTAATAGGTCTTCAACGCCTGCTCGTAGTCGGCGCGATCATCGCCGAACAGCGCGCGGAAAGCTTCCAGCCTTTGCGGATCGTCGCGGATCAGGCGGTCCCAGTAATAATGGCCGAGCTCATGGCGGAAATGGCCGAGCAAGGTTCGATAGTTCTCGCCCATCTCGACACGCCGCTTCTCGCGCTCGGCCGAGTCCGCCTCGGCGACGTTGAGCGTGATCAGGCCATTGTCGTGGCCGGTCAGGATGCGCTCGCCGCCGGGGCCGCCGCCGATCGGGTCGGCGAGGAAGTCGAAGGCCAGGCCGATTTCGTCGGCGGGGTTCTGCTTGGGCGCCACCGGCAGCCCGAAGGCGAGCAGCGAATAGATGGCCCGCTTCTTCGCCGCCTCGACGCGGATCCAGCGGCGGCGGTTGCCGTCGACGGAGAGGTCGGGGATCAGCTGGTTCAGCACGCAGGCGCGGCAAAAACCCTGTCCCGGCTCGGCCATCCAGTTGCAGGCGCATTCGTCGGCATTGGTGCACTGGAAGATGCCGTCGATATCAGACAGCGCAAAGCGGGCGTGCTCGGGATCGTAGAGTACGAGACTCCTGCAGTTCAGGCACTGGGCGTTCTCGAAGTAGAGACGGTGGCCGCAATGCGGGCAGTCGAAGAGTTTCATCTCGATCTCAAACCTTCAGAGCCAGCATATGTGGGGCGGCACGTGCCCAACGCCAACCGCCCACCGGCATTCCGCATCTCTCGAAGCTATTTAAGCTTGTCGAAGGAAAGGCCTGCCGCCTGCAGGGTCCTGGCGGCGGCAAGACCGCCGAACCGGCGCCGATGATCACGACATCAACGTCTTCCATTGCGTTTCCGCCACAATAATCACTTGATCGTAGGCAAATTCCCCTTCATTGGCCAGCGTAGCGCCGGGGGACGGTGACAATTGCGCGTTTCACTGGCAAATTCGCAACCGGGACGTGATTCAGGCAATCAGGAGAAAAAAGCATGGCATTACTTGCCAAGGGAAAGATGTTTGCATCGGCCGTGGTGGCGGTGCTTGCGCTGGCTACGGGCGCGCAGGCGGCGGCCAGCTGCGGCAAGACCGGCGCCGGATTCGAGGCTTGGAAGCCGGAGTTCGCCGCGGAAGCCAAGTCCGAAGGTGTAGGCCCCAAGGGTCTGGCCGCTCTGGCCGGCGCGAGCTACGCAACAAAGACGATCTCCGTCGACCGCGGCATTCACAAGGCTTTCAGCGGCTCGGTGGATGATTTCATGAAGCGCCGTGGCGGGGCCGCGATCATTTCCAAGGGCCGGTCGCTGAAGAAGTCGAACGCGGCACTGTTTTCCCAGATCGAAGCGAACTACGGCGTGTCGCCGGGTGTGTTGCTCGCCATCTGGGGTATGGAAACCGGGTTCGGTTCCGCCATGGGCAACCAGAATACGGTCTCAGCCATTTTGACGCTTGCCTATGATTGCCGCCGTCCGGGGTTCTTTTACCCACATGCCATTGCGGCCCTGAAGCTGGTTGACCGCGGGGCGTTGACAGCCTCGTCGGTCGGCGCCGCGCATGGCGAGATTGGCCACACGCAGTTCCTGCCGGGAAATGTCTTGAAGTATGGCGTCGGCAGCGGAAACCTGCGCGACAAGGGCACTGCGCTGGCCTCCACCGCCAACTTCCTCAAGGGTCATGGCTGGCGTGCCGGCGCGAGCGCGAGCGCGAATATGGGCGCAATTGCCGGCTGGAATTCCGCAAGCGTCTATCAGCAGGCGATCGCCCGCATCGCCACGGCGATCGATGGCGACTGATAACGGATAGCAGTCTCTATTCGACAGAATAGCCCGGCCTTGCGCCGGGCTTTTTGTTGATGGTCCCGAACGCGGCGCGGATGCAGGGTCTTAGCAGGGTCTTAATTGAGCAAGACTTGCCTCGCGCCAAGCTGTGCGAGGCCCGGTCTCAATTCACAGTCACTCTCAATTCACGGTCACATTGAGTGCATAGGAGCAGCCTGCCAGCGTCTTGCCCGGATGCGAATCAACAGTCGAGACGTTGAGCGCTATGCGCGTTTCGATCTTCATGCCGTTGGCGTCCTCGGTGCTTTCGACGACGATTTTCTCGCCCAGGAATTTTTCCGCAGTCGACACCGTTGGAACTATTTCCAATTCATGCGCCAGATCCGGTGCCGAAACCCCGTCAAGGACCGCCATCGGCCCGGTCGCGGTAAAGACGATCGAGCTTGTTTCGCGCCCGAAGGTACGAACCGGCTCCGGTAAGTCGTACTGCTTGAGAAAGAGGTTGCCGGACGTGGCTTCCTTCCAACCGAGCTTTTCCAGTGCAACTGGGCCGTCGCTGATCCAGAAGGCGAAATTATTGTAGGCGGAGACGCTTGCCTTGCACTCGATCAACCCGGCCAGGTCGACGGAGGCCGGGTCGAACTCCTGGCCGGCCGCCGGCGTCGCCAGAAGAACCAGCGGCGCCAGGCAGCGACCGAGACCGCGCATCCGCGTTACTTGTTGCGGTTGCGCGCGGCCAGCGTGCGCAGCCGCAACGCGTTGAGGCGGATGAAGCCGGCAGCGTCCTTCTGGTCGTAGGCGCCGCGATCGTCCTCGAAGGTGACCAGCGCGTCGGAATAGAGCGTCTTCTTCGACTTGCGGCCGGTGACGATGACGTTGCCCTTGTAGAGCTTCAGCCGCACCGTGCCTTCGACGTCTTCCTGGCTCTTGTCGATCATCGCCTGCAGCATCAGGCGTTCGGGCGCGAACCAGAAGCCGTTGTAGATCAGCTCGGCATAGCGCGGCATGAACTCGTCCTTGAGGTGTGCAGCACCGCGGTCGAGCGTGATCGATTCGATGGCGCGGTGAGCTGCGATCAGGATCGTGCCGCCGGGCGTCTCGTAGACGCCGCGCGACTTCATGCCGACGAAGCGGTTCTCGACCAGGTCGAGCCGGCCGATGCCGTTGTCGCGGCCGAGATCGTTGAGCGCGGCCAGCATCGTTGCCGGCGACAGCTTCTTGCCGTTGAGCGCGATCGGATCGCCCTTCAGGAATTCGATCTCGATCTCGGTGACGGTATCAGGCGCATCCATCGGCGAAACGGTGCGCTGGTGGACGAATTCCGGCGGCTCGCTCCACGGGTCTTCCAGCACCTTGCCCTCGGAAGAGGAGTGCAGCAGGTTGGCGTCGACCGAGAACGGCGCGTCGCCCTTCTTGTCCTTCGGCACCGGGATCTGGTGCTGCTCGGCAAAATTGATCAGGTCGGTACGCGACTTGAACGACCAGTCGCGCCATGGCGCGATGACCTTGATGTCGGGGTTCAGCGCGTAAGCCGAAAGCTCGAAGCGGACCTGGTCATTGCCCTTGCCAGTGGCGCCATGCGCAATCGCGTCGGCGCCCGTCTCTTTGGCAATCTCGACCAGATGCTTGGAGATCAGCGGCCGCGCGATCGAGGTGCCGAGCAGATAGGTGCCTTCATAGACGGCATTGGCACGGAACATCGGGAAGACGAAGTCGGAAACGAATTCCTCGCGCACGTCGACGACGCGGATGTCCTTGATGCCCATCATCTCGGCCTTGCGGCGCGCCGGCTCGAGTTCGCCGCCCTGGCCAAGATCGGCGGTGAAGGTCACGACTTCGGCGCCGAGTTCGGTCTGCAGCCATTTCAGGATGATGGATGTGTCGAGGCCGCCGGAATAGGCGAGCACGACTTTCTTGACGTCTTTGGCCTTGGACATTTTTACCCCGTCGATGGCGGACGCCCCAGCCGAGGCGTCATGGATTGTCGGAGGGCCTTTTAGCAGGAACGGCAAAGCGAGCAAGCACGCGCGCGTGCATGGCTTCTGGTCCAGCGCATGGCGAGGGCTGGTGCCGGCAAGGGAAACAACCGGCTGCAATCAAGGGCTGCATTTGCTGGAGGGATTTAATCAAGTTTTCACGCTCCGTCGCTAATATGACGACAAGCTGTGTTGGCGACGTGCCGGGACGGCCTTGCCTACCTCGTCGCGGGCACCCTCGGGCTTGGGCCATTCCTGATGCGCGTTATATCATGTATCGCCACGGAGCATAATTTGTGGCTTGTCCTGCTGGCGGCGCTGATGTGCGTCACCGGTTGCTGGGTGACGATCGGCCTCTTCGACCGTGCCAGGAAAACCGCCGGCGTGCAGATGCGGGGCTGGCTGTTCCTGACTGCTGTCGCCGCCGGCTCCTCGATCTGGTGCACGCACTTCATCGCCATGCTGGCCTATCAGCCCGGCGCGCCGATCACCTTCGATCCGGTCCTGACCATGGTGTCGCTGGTCGTCGCCATCGCGGGCACCGGAGCCGGCTTCACCCTAGCCTCCGACAAGAGCCGGCGTCTTGCACCGGAATGGGGCGGATGCGTCGTCGGGCTGGCGATCTCGGCCATGCACTACATCGGCATGATGGCCTATCACGTTGCCGGCATCGTCGAATGGGACAGCTCCTATATTGCCGCTTCACTGGTGATTTCGGCGGCGTTTTCCGCCGTGGCCGTCGGCCATGCCGTGCGTCGGCCATACCGCTGGTCGCACTATCTCGCCATCGGGCTGCTGGTGCTGGCGATCGTCGGCCTGCATTTCACGGCGATGGCGGCGGTGGCCGTGACGCCGCTGTCCTTCATCACCACCGGCACCAACCCCGACATTCTGGTGGCGATGGCGGTCGCCGTTGCCGTTGTCGGCCTGATCGTCGCAGCCACCGGCTTCGCCAGCTACCTGATCGACGAACGCGGCCGCCTGGAGAGCTTCGAGCGGCTTCAGCATCTTGCCCTCAACGACGCCCTTACCGGTCTCCCCAACCGGGTCTCCTTCAACGACCGCCTCGACCATGAGATCGAACGGGCGCGGGAAGACAAGGACACGATGACGGCCGTCATCGTCATCGATCTCGACCGCTTCAAGGAGATCAACGACCTCAGGGGGCACGCGGCCGGCGACCAGGCGCTCAAGATCGTCGCCCGCAGGCTGTCGAAACTCATCGGCGAGGGCGAATTCGCCGCAAGGCTCGGCGGTGACGAGTTCGCCGCGATCAAGCGCTTCAAGGATCAGAACGACCTTCTCGGCCTGGTCTCGCGGCTGGAGAAATCCCTGTTCGAGCCGTTGCGGCTCGACGATTTCGAAATCGCCGCCGGCGCCAGCATCGGCGTCGCCGTCTATCCGCGCGACGGGGCCGATCGCGAGCGGCTGGTCAGCAATGCCGACCTCGCCATGTACCGGGCAAAGAACGATGTGACGCGGGCCGTCTGCTTCTACGAATCCGCCATGGACGAGACGGCCCGGGCGCGCCGCGCGCTGGCCACCGACCTTCGGCAGGCGATCGAGCGCGGCGAGCTTTCGCTCCATTATCAGGTGCAGACCTCCGTCCCGACCGGCGCCACCTGTGGCTACGAGGCGCTGCTGCGCTGGACCCATCCCGTGCATGGCATGATCCCGCCGGTCGAATTCATTCCGATTGCCGAGGAGAACGGCTCGATCATGGCGATCGGCGAATGGGTGCTGCGGACCGCGTGCCGTCAGGCAGCCTCGTGGGACAATGGCCACAAGATCGCGGTCAATCTGTCGCCGGTGCAGTTCGCCCATGCCGATCTCGCCAAGCTCGTTCACCAGATCCTGGTCGAGACCGGGCTGTCGCCGAAACGCCTGGAGCTCGAGCTGACCGAATCGACGATCGTCGCCGACAAGGTGCGCACGCTGCATGTCCTGCGCCAGATCAAGGCGCTGGGGGTGACGATCGCGATCGATGATTTCGGCACCGGCTATTCCTCGCTCGACACGCTGCGCTCGTTTCCCTTCGACAAGATCAAGCTCGATCGCTCGTTCATGGCCGATGTCGAGCGAAGCCCGCAAGCCAAGGCGATCATCCGGGCGGTGCTGACGCTGGGCCGCAGCCTCGACATTCCGGTGCTCGCCGAAGGCGTCGAGACGCATGTCCAGCTCACCATCCTGCAGGTCGAGGGCTGCAACGAGGCGCAAGGCTATTTCCTCGGCCGGCCCAAGCCGATCGATCAAATCCTGCTTATTGGCGGCCCCGACGTCCGGAACGATCAGCCTGCCGCCACGGAACCCGCCAGGATGCGGCTGAGCAGGCAGGCATAGGATTTACGGCGGCTGGGCGCCCGTTGACGCCTTCGCCATACGCCTGCTGGATCGACCATCGGATCGCTCCTGCGTCTGGCACCGTCGCGGCTCATCCTGTATAGGCGCCTCCAATCTCCTGAGGCCGCTCATGTCGTTCATTCCGGACACCGCCACGCTGATCCAGTTTGCCATTGCCACCGTGATCCTGGCGATCACGCCGGGGCCGGACATGACCTTGTTCGTCTCGCGCACGCTGAGCCAGGGCCGCGCCACCGGCTTTGCCTCGATGGCGGGTGCGCTGTGCGGCACGCTGATCCACACCACGCTGGTGGTGGTCGGCGTCTCGGCGCTGATCGTCGCTTCGCCGACGGCCTTCTTCGTGCTGAAGATTTTTGGTGCCGGTTATCTCGTCTTCCTGGCCTGGCAGGCGATCACCAGGGGCTCGGCCTTTTCGCCGGAGAAGAAAACCGGCCCCGAAATTTCGCTGTTGCGCAGCTGGGCGGCGGGCCTCGGCGTCAATCTGCTCAACCCGAAGATCATCCTGTTCTTCATGACCTTCCTGCCGCAGTTCGTGTCCGCGCATGATCCGAGCGCACCGGGAAAGCTGTTTTTCCTTGGGCTCATGTTCATCGTGCTGTCGATCCCGGTGACCGTGCCGATGGTGCTGGCGGCGGAAAGGTTCTCGGCGGCGATGAAGGCCAGCCCGCGCGTGACGCGGGTGGTGGACTATCTCTTTGCCGGCGTGTTCTCCGCCTTCGCGCTCAAGATCCTGACGGCGCAGGCGAAGTAGGGGCCCGTCATCCTGTTCGACCATCCTCTTCGGATCCTGGCTCGCCCTGCCACCAGCTTCCGGCCCAGCGCCCGGCGCTGAGCCAGTAGAAAATGCCGCCGACCATGCCGCTGCCGATCACTGCCATGATGGCGCTGGTGTCCCTGACCGCGAAGGTGGTGTCACCGCTGTGGTCGACGAGGCCGAGGAAAACCGCCGCAACCACCGCACCCGCCAGCGCATAGAACAGCCAGTCGCGCCGGCCGAGGATCTCGGCAACCAGGATAACGACGCAAGCCGGCATCAGGGCGAAATAAGCGACGAACAAGGCGACGAAGGGAATTGAGAAATACAGGGAAGCCGTCGCTGTGGGGTGCCCGTGCTCCGGCGTGTAGCCAAGTGACGCCAGGAACAGGACGTTGAGGAAGGCGCTCGCCGCCAGCGAGGCGACAGCATAGCCGAACAGGATAACAGTGAAACGGACGAGGTAGCCGACGAGGCGGGTCATCCCAAATCTCGGCCCAAATCCCGGCGCATGCCAGACTTGCGCCCGGCCAGAAGCCAGTAGACCGAACCGGCGGCAATGCCGGCCGTGGCCAGAAAACCGAGAAAACCCGGATTGAAAACAAAGCTGCCTGCCGAGCGCGGCATGGAAACGCCAAACGCCGTCGAGGTGATCGCGCCCGTGGCGGCAAAGTAGAACCATCCCCGAAGCGAAAACCATTCGGCGACAAAGAGCGCGGGGCCGACGATCAACAGCGCGCCGATCATCACGGTCAAGACGGCGAGCGGGAAGGAGCCCAACCAGTCGAATGCGAAAATGATGGACCAGTTCCCGTCCTCGATGCCTTCCAGAAGCGCGATCAGCAGCACGGGCACCAGGATCGAGGTCAGCACACCGGCGATATAACCGATGGCCATCACGGCGAGGCGTTTCAGCCAGGCGAAGCGGCGGCTCACGCCTCGCCGTGCCCCGCGATCATCATGGCCTCCAGGGCCAGCCGGTCGACCTTGCGCATGCGCTCGGAGTCCGACTTGAGCTGGCCGCAGGCGGCCAGGATGTCGCGGCCGCGTGGCGTGCGAATCGGCGAGGCATAGCCGGCATTGTTGATGTAGTCGGCGAATTTCTCGATCGTCTCCCAGTCCGAGCACTGGTAGTTGGTGCCTGGCCACGGGTTGAACGGGATCAAATTGATCTTGGCCGGAATGCCCTTGAGCAGCTTAATCAGCCCCTTGGCGTCCTCGATGGAATCGTTGACGTCCTTCAGCATCACATATTCGAAGGTGATGCGCTTGGCGTTCGACAGGCCGGGATAGGCACGACAGGCGGCGATCAGTTCCTTCAGCGGATACTTCTTGTTGATCGGCACCAAAAGGTCGCGCAAATCGTCATTGGTGGCATGCAGCGAGATCGCCAGCATGACGCCGATCTCCTCGCCGGTGCGGAAGATTTCCGGCACAACGCCGGAGGTCGACAACGTGATGCGCCGCTTCGACAAGGAAAGACCATCGCCGTCGGAAGCGATCAGCAGCGCCTTCTTCACCGCCTCGAAATTGTAGAGCGGCTCGCCCATGCCCATCATGACGATGTTGGAGACTTTGCGGCCCTCGGCCGGCACGATGGCGCCGTCCGGCGTGTCGCGGTCGGGGAAATCGCCGAGCCGGTCGCGGGCGGTGAGCAGCTGGGCGAGGATCTCCTCGGCGGTCAAATTGCGCACCAGCTTCTGCGTGCCGGTGTGGCAGAACGAGCAGGTCAGCGTGCAGCCAACCTGCGAGGAGATGCACAGCGTGCCGCGGCCTTCCTCGGGAATGTAGACGGTCTCGATCTCGACGGGCCGGCCGGCGCCGCGCGGCGGAAAGCGGAACAGCCATTTGCGCGTGCCGTCGGAAGAAATCTGCTCCTCGACGATCTCGGGCCTGGCGACGGTGAAATGCTTGTCGAGCTCGGCGCGCAGATCCTTGGAGATGTTGAACATGCCGGCGAAGTCGGAGACGCCGCGCACATACATCCAGTGCCAGAGCTGCTGGGCACGCATCTTGGCCTGGCGTTCCGGCACGGTGCCTGATGCAACCAGAGCCTCGGCGAGCTCGACCCGCGTCAGGCCGATCAGCGACGGCTTTTCGGGCTGCGCTGCGCGGGCACGCAACGCGTCACGGGTGCCGTCAATGGTAAGATCGAATGAAAGGGTCATGGTTGCACTGATATAAGCGGTTTGCGGCCGATTTCACGCATCGTGCCGGAAAGGAAGCGCGGCGCATAGCACAGGTTGAGGGCAGAGTCATGCGGCGGGAATGCAACGGCATGCACGCCGGCTGACAGGCTGCTACGACCATCTGGCAGCCTTGCCCTATCTTTCCACGTAAAGGAACCGATCACATCGTCGTGTTTGCGTAACGATTCCCATCGCGCCGTCGAAATCCGAAGGGGGCAACCATGCCCCTACAAAATGGGAGTATGCAGAATGAACTCTATCAAGCTCGCCGTCATTGCCGGCCTCGTTGGCCTTTCCACCTCGCAGGCATTTGCCGAAGACACGATGGGCACGATGACCATGATGAAGGGTGGAGAAGTGATGGCGATCATGCCGGACGGGCACATGGGCACCATGATGCCGGATGCAAAGATGGGCGCCGAGATGATGAAAATGGCAAAGCCGATCAAGCACTGCATGATGATGATGACCGACGCCAAGGGCAAGGCCTTCATGATCGATACGTCGACCAAGAAGGCTCAGGCCGAATGTGAAAAAATGGCCATGTGAGACCTCGTCGACCTGCCCCGCCGGCATGGAAGCCGGCGGGGCCATACGGAATACCGGCGGTGTCGAACTGCAGCTCCCTCATCCATCGCCCCTAAGGCTGGCCCAAATAGCCATCGCCATGTTAGGTCCGAACATCCCATCCCGAGGACAGACATGGCCGGCATATCGCGAAAATATCCCATGCTGCGGCGCACGCAGGCGATGTGGGGCTCGCGGCGCGTCTGGCAGCCGCGGCTGGTGTTCTGGGCCGGCGCCGTCTGCATAGGCCTGATCAGCGTGCTGTTCGCGGTGCTGGCCGACCGGGCGCAAGGCCTGTTCCACGCGATGATCGGCAGCGATGGGGGCGGGCGTTTCTATCTGCCGCTCCTTGTCACGCCGCTCGGTTTCGTGCTGTGCGCCTGGCTGGCGTACGCCTTCTTCCCCGGTTCGCAAGGCAGCGGCATTCCGCAGGCGATCGCCGCCCGCCACCTGCGCGACGATGAAGACCGAAGCCACATCCTGTCGCTGCGGCTGGCGGCGGGCAAGATCGCGCTCACCATCGTCGGCCTGTTCTGCGGCGCCTCCATCGGCCGCGAAGGTCCGACCGTGCAGGTCGGCGCGTCACTGATGCTGCAGGTGGCGCGCTGGGGCGGCATGGCGCAGGCGCGCGGCCTGATCCTGGCCGGCTCGGCGGCCGGCATCGCGGCGGCCTTCAACACGCCGCTGGCTGGCATCGTCTTCGCCATCGAGGAAATGGGCCGCACCTATGAGGCACGCACCAACGGGCTGGTGCTGACGGCGGTGATCCTGGCCGGTCTCGCCTCGCTCGGGCTGCTCGGCAACTACACCTATTTCGGCGTCGCCAAAGACACCATCTCGTTTGCCGCTGAGTGGCCGCTGGTGATCGCCTGCGGCGTCATTGGCGGCGGGTTCGGCGCGCTGTTCTCGCTGCTGGCGTTGAAGGCAACACGGCGGATCCGGCGCTGGAACGCACAGCAGCCGCTGCGGCGCGCCCTGATCGTGGCGGCGGTCTGCGGACTTGCGGTGGCGGTGATCGGCATCGCGTCGGGCGGGCTGACCTTTGGCACCGGCTACATGCAGGCGCGGGGCGCCGTCGAAGGCACGCCGCTGCCCCCACTCTTCTTTGCCGAAAAGTTCCTAGCGGGACTGCTGTCGATGGTCTCGGGCATTCCGGGCGGCATCTTCGCACCCTCACTGGCGGTCGGCGCCGGCATCGGCAGTTCGCTTGGCCTTCTCTTCGGCGCCAGCACGGGCGCGGCGGCGCTGCTCGGCATGGCCGGTTATTTCGCCGGCGTAGTGCAAGCGCCGATGACGGCCTTCGTCATCATCCTGGAGATGACCGGCAATCACGACAATGTCATCGCGCTGATGCTGGCCTCGATGCTGGGCTACGGCACGGCGCGCATGATCTCGCACGAGCCGCTCTATCACGCGCTGTCGCGCGTCTTCATCGCCGAGGCGATCCGGCGGCGGCGGGCGGAAGTCGCGCCGGGGCAAGGCTGAAAGAAAAAAGGCCGGGCTTCGCGGCCCGGCCTTTCCCTCAGAACGAAGCTTTGCCTATTTGCACTTTGCCTATTTGCACTTGGCGATCGACGTCAGCGCCGCCGAAATGCCCTTCAGCGAGAAGACATAGGAGGTCGGGTTGCCGCGGCCGGACTTCGCCGTCACCTTCATATCGGTGCCGGTCTTCATGGCGGCGATCAGCACCGGCTCCTCGGCGGCATTCTCGACCCAGGCCGACTTGCCGCGCGTAAACATCGAGAAGGTCTTCTTGTCGATGGTGACGGTGGCCTTGGAGCCTTCCTGGAAGTTGTAGCCGGCGATGAATTGCGGCTCGTAGGAGACCTGCTGGCCGGGCCGCTGGCTCACGAAGAAGAACATGTCGCCATGGTCGAGCGTCGGCGGCTGCTTGTCGGTCGGCACGGTCAGGACATAGCAGACCTTGCCGCCCGAGGCCTGGTAGCTGTAGGTGCCCCAGGCATTGTGCTGGCCGATCTTGGTCGCCGACTGCGCCAGTGCCGGCGCCGCCACGGCCACCAGGACCAGGCTCGAAACTAGTGCAATCAATCCGCGCATCGCTTTTCCCGTATTCCAACTGGTGCGGCGGCAGGCCGGCTTGGCGTCCTGCCCGTCGCTTCATTTTGATTTAATCTGGGTTACCAAACGGTGAATTTCCTTTGAGAAAAGGACCCGCACCCGAGGAAACCGCCGCCATTCCCGCGCCGCCGCCCTCTCAGCGGGTGGCGCGACGTCCCTTCGGCGACTTGGAGGCCACGAAAGCGGCAAGAGTTTGACTTTTTGCGCTGCCGCCGAAAGCCGGCTTCAACGGCGTTTCGCGGGCGTGTTCAGCCCTTGTCGGCGATGGCGTCCTTGGCGGCCTGCCGGTGCGCCGGGGTGATGTGGGCGCTGACGGCGGTGATCGCGGCGGTGAGCACGGCGATGTCGTCGGTGAAGCCAAGTCCGAAGACGAAGTCGGGGATGACATCCACCGGCAGGACGAAATAGCCGAGCGCGGCCAGCAAGACGCCCTTGGCGCGCAGCGGCGTGTTCTTGTCCATGGCGCAGTAATAGGCGGCCACGACCTCTTCCATGAAGGGGATCTGCCGCGCGGCCTTCTTGGCCGTGCGCCAGAATTTCTCGCGCACTTCGTTCTCGTCGCCGAGCTTGCCGCCAAAGCCGAAGAAATCAAAACCGGATTGTTGCGCCATCAGTTTCTCCTTGCAGGGCCCATGCGCATCCCGGCGCATGCCCGCGAGCGAAAATGTGGTGAAACCCGACCCCCGCTGCAAGATGCCGGCGCCGATTTGGTCTGCTGCCGTATCGTGGACGTCGCAACACCCGGGGCGATACCCGGGCGATAGCGGGCGTCAGCCGCCGGCAAAGCGGTTCATCTTCTTCGCCAGATCGATATCGAGCGCGGTGACGCCGCCGGCATCGTGGGTGTTGAGCGTCACGTCGACGGTCTTGTAGACATTCGACCAGTCGGGATGGTGGTCCATCTTCTCGGCGGCAAGCGCGACGCGGGTCATGAAGGCGAAAGCCTCGGAGAAATTCGCGAAGGTGAATGTGCGCTTGATGGAGGCGCCATCCGCCGCCGGTGCCCAGCCATCGAGCCCGACCAGCGCGGCGGCGATTGCGTCCTTGCCCAGTTTCTCTCTCGTCATGTCAGCTTCCCGTGCTATTTCCAAAAATGACTCTCACCATAGTGCATGTCGCCCAAAAGTGCGTTGCGGTTTTGGGATAGCGACTTGCACAAAGACAAATCCGGATCGATGAGCGCGAAGCCCATAAATTCCATTCTTTTCGTCTGCCTCGGCAACATCTGCCGCTCGCCGCTGGCGGAAGGTGTCCTTCGAGCCGTCCTGGCGGAGCGCGGTTTGGGCCACGATATCTTGCTCGATTCGGCGGCAACCAGCGGCTGGGAGGTCGGCTCCGCTCCCGATCCACGCTCGATCGCGGTTGCGGTGCGCCACGGCGTCGACATTTCCGGGCAGATGGCGCGTAAGGTCACGCCGCAGGATTTCCACCGCTTCGACCTGATCCTCGGCATGGACCGGTCGAATGTTGCCGACCTGAAAGCGCTGGCGCCGGCAGCCATGCGCGACCGGGTGCAACTGTTCCTGGAATTCGCGCACGGCAAGGCGGGTGATGTGCCGGACCCCTACTATGACGGGGCGGAAGCTTTCGCTTCGGTCTACCGCATGATCCGCGAGGCGTCGGAGGCGCTGGCGACAAGGCTGGAGGTGCGGGCGTCCGTGCCTGACAGCGGCCAGGCTTCCTCGACGATATAGGGGCCGCCGCCGACCGAATCGCGCGACGACATCAGCACGAAACGGCCGATGCGGAACGGCAGCGTCGAGAAATTGCCGCGCGCCGACAGATATTGGGCGACGTCCAACGGGGTCGAGTTGCGCAGCCTTGCAAGCGTGACATGCGGCATGAACTTGCGCGGGTCGGCAGGGATGCCGAGCCGCTGGCAGATCCGGTCGATCTCGCCCTGAAGGGCGGCAAGATCGGGCGAGGCGGAAGCGCCGGCCCACACCGCATGCGGCTTCTTCTGGCCGAAAGCACCGACGCCGGACAGCGCCAGCGAGAAGGAGGGGCGATGGACGCGGTCGAGTGCGTTGGCGATCTCGTCGGCGACATGGCCTGGGACATCGCCGATGAAACGCAGCGTCAGATGGTAGTTCTCGACGTCGATCCAGCGGGCGCCTGGGAGGCCGCCCCTGAGCAGGGACAGCGAAAGGGCGGCGTCACGCGGAATTTCGAGGGCGGTGAAAAGACGCGGCATGAAGAGCCTCCCTTCCTCGAATCGAACTGTACCCATAGCGAATCATCGATAGTCAAACGGGGCAAGAGGTTTGTTGGTCACAGTCTTCGTTAAAAAGCTTCCCCAACGGAAACGACTCCAGTCCCGCCTTACAAGCCGCCCGGCACCGCCAAGATGGCCTTCTCGACGGTGGGCAGGATGCGTTCGACCATCTGGTCGACGCCTCGCGCGTTCGGATGCAAGCCGTCCTCGAGCCGCATGCCCGGTTGGCCGGCGACGCCGTCGAGAAAGAACGGGTAGAGCGCAACGCCATATTTGCCGGCCAGATCCGGAAAGATGGCGTCGAAGGCGTTCTGGTAGTCGGCACCAAGATTGGGTGCGGCGCGCATGCCGGCCAAAAGCACGGCAATCTTGCGCTCTTTCAGTCTACCCAGCATCTCGTCGAGGTTCTTCTTGGTGATGTCGGGCGAGACGCCGCGCAGCATGTCGTTAGCACCGAGTTCGAGGATGACCAGCTGCGTGCCGTCCGGCACCGACCAGTCGAGCCGCGCCAGGCCGCCGCTCGTCGTGTCGCCAGAGACGCCGGCATTGGCGACGGTCACATCATGGCCCTTGGCGCCAAGCGCTGCCTGCAGCCTGTCGGTAAAGCCCTGGTCCGGCCCAAGGCCGAAGCCCGCCATCAGGCTGTCACCGAAGCCGACGATCTTGAACGGCTCTGCACGCGCCGACGACATGGCGCCGCAAATGGCGAGGAAAACCATGAAGCCTGCGGCAATACTGCGTTTGAAAGACATGCGGCAGGCCCCATATGAACAAGGAATTCTTCCGGCGACGGCTTCCGGCAAAGCAGAGCCTTCATCCTCCATATAGGACGCTTTCATTTTGACAGAAGCCGTCATCGCGCTGAAAGACGTATCACTGACGCTCGGCGAAGGGGCCTCTTCCGTCCATGTGCTGAAGGGCGTCAGCCTCGATGTGGCGGCTGGTGAGGCGACCGGCATCGTCGGTCCTTCGGGTTCCGGCAAGTCGACATTGCTGATGGTTCTGGCTGGTCTGGAAAGGGTCGATTCGGGTACGGTTCGAATCGCCGGCGAGTTGCTCAACGGCAAAAGCGAAGACCAGATTGCTTCGTTTCGTGGCCGAAACATTGGCATCGTGTTCCAGTCCTTCCACCTCATTCCCAACATGACGGCGCTCGAAAATGTCGCGGTGCCGCTGGAACTGGCCGGGCACGCCGATCCGTTTTCGGTGGCGGCGCGCGAGCTGGCGGCGGTTGGCTTGAGCGACCGCGTCACCCACTATCCCGGCGAATTGTCGGGCGGCGAGCAGCAGCGCGTGGCGATCGCCCGGGCGCTGGCGCCGTCGCCGCGCATTCTCATCGCCGACGAGCCGACCGGCAATCTCGACCAGGCGACCGGGCGACAGGTCGCCGATCTTTTGTTTGCCAAGGCGGCCGAGCGCGGCATGACGTTGGTGCTGGTCACCCATGATCCGGCCCTTGCGGCACGCTGTTCGCGCCAGGTTTCGATGCGGTCCGGCCGGATCGAGGCGCCCGTCAAGGTGACGGCCTGATGCCATTGTCGCAGACGCTGAGGCTCGCGGTCCGCTTTTCGCTGCGCGAGATGCGCGGCGGCCTGTCCGGCTTCCTGATCTTCCTCGCCTGCATCGCGCTCGGCGTTGCGGCCATCGGCGGCGTCAACTCGGTGGCGCGTTCGATCACCGCCGGTGTCGCCAATCAGGGCCAGACGCTGCTTGGCGGCGATCTTCGCTTCCAGATCAACCAGCGTGACGCCAGCCAGCCCGAACGCGGCTTCCTTGATGGGCTGGGCGAGATTTCCAGAACCGCCAGCATGCGCTCGATGGCGCGTCTCGCCGACGGAACCGACCAGGCGCTGGTCGAGGCCAAGGCGGTCGACCATGCCTATCCGCTCTATGGCACGCTCGAGACCGAGCCGGCGCTGTCGAAGCAGGAACTGTTCGGCGAAGAGTTCGGTGTTTTCGGCGCCGCGGCCCCCGATCTGCTGTTCGAGCGCCTGCATCTCAAGCTCGGCGACCGGCTGAAGCTCGGCACCGCCACCTTCGAACTGCGCGCCAGGCTGGTCACCGAACCGGACGCCGTGTCCGACGGTTTCGGCTTCGCGCCGAGGCTGATGATCTCGACCGAAGGGCTGGCGGCCACCGGACTGATCCAGCCGGGCAGCCTGGTCGAGAATGCCTACAAGATCCGGCTGCCGGCGGACGCCGACGAGGCGCGGCTCAAGGCCATCCAGGATCAGGCGGCCAGCGATTTTCCCGAGGCCGGCTGGTCGATCCGCACGCGCAGCAACGCCGCTCCCGCGCTGTCGTCCAACATCGAACGCTTCTCGCAGTTCCTGACCCTGGTCGGGCTGACGGCGCTGGTGGTCGGCGGTGTTGGCGTCGCCAATGCGGTGCGCGCCTATCTCGACGGCAAGCGCGGCGTCATCGCCACTTTCAAGAGCCTGGGCGCTTCGGGCGGCTTCGTCTTTGCTGTCTACCTCGTGCAGATCCTGATCATCGCCGCACTTGGCATCGTCCTGGGACTTGTGCTGGGGGCGCTGATGCCATTCGCGGCGAGTGCCGCACTTCAGTCCGTCATTCCGGTGCCGGCGCAAGGCGGCTTCTATCCCGGCGCGCTCGGCATGGCGGCGCTGTTCGGCCTGCTGGTGACGCTGGCCTTCGCTTTGCTGCCGCTCGGCCGCGCCCGCGACGTGCCGGCCACCGCGCTGTTTCGCGAGATGGGGCTGGAAGGCCGTGGCTTGCCGCGCCCGGTCTATGTCGTGGCGGCCATCGGCATCGCGCTCTTGCTGGCGGCGCTGGCAATTCTGTTCTCGGGCGACCAGCGCATCGCCTCGATCTTCGTCGGCGCCACCATCTTCGCTTTCCTGGTGCTGCGCCTGGTCGGCGCGCTGGTGCAATGGGCGGCCAGGAAGAGCCCGCGTGTGCGCTTCGTCGCGCTTCGGCTCGCCGTAGGCAACATCCATCGGCCCGGCGCATTGACGCCATCGGTGGTGCTGTCGCTGGGGCTCGGGCTGACGCTGCTGGTGACGCTGGCGCTGATCGACGGCAATCTGCGGCGCCAGATCTCCGGCAGCTTGCCGGAGCGGGCGCCGAACTTCTTCTTCGTCGACATCCAGAGCAGCGATGTCGATTCCTTCTCCGCGCTGATCGGCAAGGAGGCACCGCGGGGAACGCTGGCCAAGGTGCCCATGCTGCGCGGCCGGGTGATGGCGCTGAACGGTGTCGATGTCGACAAGGTGAAGGTGCCGGCGGCAGGCGCCTGGGTGCTGAAGGGCGATCGTGGCCTGACCTATGACGCCAGGCAGCCGGAAAACACGACGCTGACCGAGGGCAGCTGGTGGCCGGACAAGTATAGCGGCGAGCCGCTGGTCTCGTTTTCGGCGCAAGAAGGCAAGGAGATCGGGCTGAAGCTCGGCGACACCATCACCGTCAATGTGCTCGGCCGCAATGTCACGGCCAGGATCGCCAATTTCCGCCAGGTCGAATGGGAGACGATGGGCATCAATTTCGTCATGGTGTTCTCGCCCAACACATTCGCAGGCGCCCCGCATGGCTGGATGGCGACGTTGACCGAAAAGAATGCCTCGACGGCGGACGACGCTCGTATCCTCAATGCCGTCACCCGCGCCTTCCCGGCGGTGACGTCGGTCCGGGTCAAGGATGCGCTCGATGTCGTCAACCGGCTGGTCGGGCAGCTTGGCACGGCGATCCGCGCCGCGGCCGGCGTGGCGCTGATCGCTTCGGTGCTGGTGCTGGCCGGCGCGCTTGCCGCCGGCAACCGGGCGCGCATCCATGACGCGGTGGTGCTGAAGACGCTTGGCGCGACACGCAGGACGCTGATCGCGGCCTTCTCGCTCGAATACATGCTGATCGGGCTCGCCACCGCGATCTTCGCGCTGGCGGCAGGCAGTGCCGCTGCCTGGTTCGTCGTCGCGCGCATCATGACATTGCCGTCGCATTTCATGCCCGAGGTGGCGGTGGCGACCATTCTGTTCTCGCTGGTGATCACGGTCGGCATCGGCCTCGCCGGCACCTGGCGGGTGCTTGGCCAGAAGGCAGCACCCGTGCTGCGCAACCTGTAACCTTAGGTCCGCAGTGGCCACCCTGGATTAAATCTTGGTAAGAATGCCGTCCGCAAAGCCGAGGAATCGGCACTTCGTTGTCTCACGAACCGTTACATCCGGTTACGGTCTTGTTCTTGACGCGAATAACCATCATATTTCGCCACAGGCATGCTGGAGCCCTGCCAGCGGCGCCTGGGTCTGGAAGGACCTGACACCGGACGGGGCAGAAGCAATAGAGGACTACAATGGCTGATCCCATTCGCAACTACCAGACGCGCGCCGTGCCCGGCGTCAGCGTCGGTGCTGACATCGATCAGGGCCTGCGCGCCTACATGATCAAGGTCTACAATCTGATGGGGCTTGGCCTCCTCATCACCGGTCTTGCCGCTGTCGGCACGATCATGCTGGCCACCACCACCGATCCGGCTTCGGCTGTCGCGACGCTGCCAAGCGGCGAGATGCTGACCTCGTTCGGCTACGCGATCTTCGGCTCGCCGCTGCGCTGGGTGGTGATCTTTGCCCCGCTGGCCGCGGTGCTGTTCCTGTCGTTCCGGGTCCAGTCGATGAGCGTTGCGGCGGCGCAGACGACGTTCTGGGTCTACGCCGGCCTCGTCGGCCTGTCGCTGTCGTCGATCTTCCTGGTCTACACGGCGGCCAGCATTTCGCAGACCTTCTTCGCCACCGCAGCGGCCTTCGGCGCGCTGTCGCTCTACGGCTACACGACCAAGCGCGACCTGACCGCGATGGGCTCGTTCTTGATCATGGGCGTGTTCGGTCTGATCATCGCCATGGTCATCAACATCTTCCTGCAGTCGTCGGCCCTGTCCTTCGCCGTTTCGGCGATCGGCGTGCTAATCTTCTCGGGCCTCACCGCCTATGACACGCAGAAGATCAAGGAAATGTACTTCGATGGCGACGCCTCGGATGTCGCTGGCCGCAAGGCGATCATGGGTGCGCTGAGGCTCTATCTCGACTTCATCAACCTGTTCATGTTCCTGCTGCAGTTCATGGGCGATCGCCGCTAGGTTTTGTCCGGCTCATGATCTGACTGGACCATCGAATTCCAAAAGGGCGGCCCAACGGCCGCCCTTTTCTTTTGTGCCGGTCTTTGCTGTTATTGCGAGCAGAGAAATGGCATGCATAAATTATGAGCAGTATTACGATTCGACCCGCGACGGTGGCCGACCTCGACCGAATCACGGACATCTATGCCGACGCGGTGACTCAAGGCACGGCGAGCTATGAGCTGGAGCCACCCAGCCGCGCGGAGATGGGCACTCGATTCGATAGTTTGATGGCCGGCGGATTTCCTTATCTGGTGGCGGAGAAGGATGGCGCCGTTCTTGGCTACGCCTATGCTGGTGCCTTCCGGCCGCGTCCGGCCTACCGCTTCATCGTCGAGGATTCGGTCTATATTGCGCCCTGGGCGAAGGGCCAGGGCGTTGGCCTGTTGCTGATGCAGCAGCTGATCGAGGCGGTGCGGGGCGCGGGCTTCCGCCAGATCATCGCGGTGATCGGCGATGGCCGTCCCGACAGCGCCTCGGTGCGGCTGCACGAAAAGCTCGGCTTTCGCCATTCAGGCCGCCTGGAAGGCTCCGGCTACAAGCACGGACGCTGGCTGGACACGGTGTTCATGCAGCTGTCGCTGAATGGCGGGGCAGTGACGCCGCCCGATCCCGAATCGCTGCCGGAGCGGAAGTTTCGCGAGGGCCTTGGAGGGAAATGAACTGAGGAATTGAAGAATTGATGAACTGAAGAATAAAAGAAACAGCGGCTATATATATCGTTGCGGGCCTTTTCTTCAACTCATCAATTCTCCAGTTCTTCAATTCTCCTGCTCCAATTCCCCTCAGGCCTCGACCACTTTCAACTTGCTGTCGAAAATCCCAAGCACGCGGCCGAGTTCCTGGCCGCGCTTCAAGATGCGGCCGCCGGCGGCAATGACGGCAAAGGCGCCCTGCTTGCGGGCCAGTTTCGGATCCTTGACGATCTGGAACAGCGGCACTTCGCTGGTGCGGCGGAACACGGAAAACACAGCGCGGTCGGTGAGATGATCGATAGCGTAGTCGCGCCATTCATTGGCGGCGACCATGCGTCCGTAGAGTCTGAGAATCTGATCCAGCTCGCGCCGGTCGAACCGCACCGGCTGATCAAGGCGCTCGCGTCGCGCCTCGTGCAGCGGGATCAATATTGCGGATGCGTCACCATCCCCCGTCCCGCCGCTGTCATCGGTCATGCCTCGATCCTTCAAAATGAATCTTTGCCAGCCAAAGTTGGCGTGTTCGCAGCTGAATTGCAAGACCCGGCGAAGCACGGCGGCGCCGCGCTGTTTCCGCCACGTCCAGTCACTTTTATGAAACGCCGTGTTGGAATTGGTGATGCTTCGCCACATTTCTGCCTTTTTTTATCCGCGCTCATGCCCCAATGTCCGACGAATTTACCGGCGTTGCCTGAGACGGTTCGGTCCGGCACCGGCTCGTAAACCCCAAGCCCCCCGCCCACGGGTCTGCGTCGGATCGAACCAACCTCGGCTCTTCCTCGGAAGAACCGGGTGCGACGATCCCAAAACCTAAATGACCGACGTCAGAAGCAAGCTGACGTCGGTTTTTTATTGGGTGAGAAGCGGTTCGCGCTACCGCGACGTCGTCATCCACGGGCGGAGCGGAAGCGAAGCGCACGCGCAGACCCGAGGATCCATGCCACGACGTTTGTCGAAGCATGCTGCCCATCAGAATGGCCAGCTGTCTCAAACGGGACAGCTTAAGCGGGCCGCCTCTCGATTCTGGACCGATTTCGTGCGTAGCCGATGTCACGGCATGGATCCCGGGTCTCCGCGACGGAGCTTCGCTCCTGCTTCTCCCTAGGATGACGAAGGCAGGGTCGTTTCAGCGATTCTGTTACGGCTTGTGGATGAACGCAGCGCCAAGAATGGGACCGGGCATGCCGTCCTTGCCGACCGACTGCAGCAGCACGGCGCAGCCGCCCTTCTTGGCAATCTCGCTCATCGGCAGTTCGTAGCGCTGCGCCTTGCCGTGCCACATGCCGGCGGTCTGGATGCCGGTGACCGCATTCCAGTAGGTCATCTTGCGGCCGTTGTTCTCTCCCTCACCGATCTTGACCGTCTGCGGGGGGTCGAAATAGACGATGACGACATGGGCGTCACTGGGGCCGCTACCGGCATCGCCGGCGTCGATCATCACCCGGTCGCTGGTGCGGCTGACCTTGATGGCGACGCGCATGCCTTCGCCGCTCTTGGCCATGCGGGCGAGCGCGCCATCGACCTCGCCGCGGCTGGCGCCGTTGACGTGGACGCGGCCGTTGATGACGGCCTGCGGCGTGTAGACGGAGCGGCTGCCGAAGGCACGCATATAGTCATATTGCCGCTCGGTGTTCTCCTTGCGGCTCAGTGTGTCCTGCCAGCCGAGATAGTCCCAGTAGTCGACATGATAGGCGAGCGCGACGATGTCCTCCTTGGCGACAAGTTCGGCGAACAACGCATCGGCCGGCGGACAGGAATTGCAGCCCTGGCTGGTGAACAGTTCGACCACGCCCAATGGTTTTTCGAGTTGTGGCTTGTCGGCCTGGGCTCGGTCGGGCTCGCCGGCATACCCGGCGCCGGCAGACGCCGAGAAGGCCAGCGCAAAGGCTGCCAGCCACAATGATTTTCGCGAGGCCATGGCCATTCCGATTCCCGCCGGTGGTGCCGGCTTTATCTTGATTGCTAAAATATGTGGCAGAAGCGGAAGTCAACGGGAAGTCACGTTGCGGTGAAATTTGCCATTGCAGCCGACAGCAACGGCACGATAGGGCGGTTCATCGTTTCACCGAAACGCCGAACCGCTCTATCTCTTTGGTTTGACGCAATTTCCAAGGGAAAGCGCTATGCGCTTTTCCCGGGAAAACCGCTTCACACTTTTCCTGTAATTGCTCTAGGAGAAGGCTTGCGCTTCAGGATAGAAACCGATTCGGGCGGCAATCACGATGTGGCAAACTCTTTTGGCGCCGGTCGACCTCTATTGCGAGCGGACCGGGCCGGAATTCTGGTCCGAGCCGGTCAACGCCCTGACGAACCTCGCCTTCATCGCCGCCGGCCTGTGGGGCGTGCGCGAGGTGCGAAGGCTGGGCACCGGCACCTTCGCCGAGGTGCTGGCCTGGTGGGTGGTAGCGATCGGCATCGGCTCGACGATCTTCCACACCTTTGCCACCAAGGGCACGATCTGGACCGACGTATTGCCGATCGCCGGCTTCACGCTGGCCTACACGCTGTTCAACCTGCGTCGCTTCCTCGGCCTGCGATGGGGCAAGGCCATCGCCATCTTCATTGTCTTCTATGTGGTTGCCGGGGCGATAACCTTCGCCGTGCCGGACTGGCTGCGCCAGGCGTCGAACGGCACGACGGGCTATCTGCCGCCGTTCCTGGCGCTCGCCTTCTTCGGCGCGCTGGTGGCGGCCAGCGGCAATCGCGCCGGCTGGTACAATCTGGCGGGATCGGCGATCTTCGTGGTGTCCGTCATCTGCCGGATGATCGATCCACTGGTCTGCGGCAGCTTTCCGCTCGGCACGCACTTCCTCTGGCACATCTTCAACGGCCTGATGCTCGGCGTGCTTCTGGCGGCGGCGGCGCGCTTTGGGAAGCCGAAATCAGGGCAGTAGGGCAGTAGGGCAGTAGGGCAGTAGGGCAGTAGGGCAGTAGGGCAGTAGGGCAGTAGGGCAGTAGGGCAGTAGGGTGCTCTATTCCCTACTCCCTTACTGCCCTACTGCCTTATTCCCTTGCTAAGCTGCCAGATCGCGCAGCACGTATTGCAGGATGCCACCGTTCTTGAAGTAGTCGAGCTCGTCCAGCGTATCGATGCGGCAGATGATCGGCACGTTCTTCACCGTGCCGTCGCCATAGGTGACCTTGGCGATCATCGTCTGGCGCGGCTTGATCGTGCTCAGTCCGTCGATCTCGACCAGCTCGTCGCCTTTGAGATTAAGCGTGGCCCAGGAAGTGCCATCCTCGAAGACGAAGGGGATGACGCCCATGCCGACCAGGTTCGAGCGGTGGATGCGCTCGAAGGACTGGGCGATGACCGCGCGGACACCAAGGAGATTCGTTCCCTTGGCCGCCCAGTCGCGCGACGAGCCGTTGCCGTATTCGACGCCGGCGAAGATGACCAGCGGCACGCCTTCCTTCTTGTACTCCATCGCCGCGTCGTAGATCGATTCCTCTTCCTTCGACGGGTAGTGGATGGTGTAGCCACCCTCGCGGCCGTTCTCGCCCAGCATGTGGTTGCGGATGCGGATGTTGGCGAAGGTGCCGCGCATCATCACCTCGTGATTGCCGCGCCGCGTGCCGTACTGGTTGAAGTCGGCGACGCCGACACCGTGGTCGGTGAGGTATTTGCCGGCCGGTGAGGCCGCTTTGATCGAACCCGCAGGCGAGATGTGGTCGGTGGTGATCTTGTCGCCGAACAGGCCAAGCACGCGGGCGCCCTTGATGTCGCCGATCTTGCCGAAACCAGCGGTCATGCCGGCGAAATAGGGCGGGTTCTGCACATAGGTCGAGTTGTCGTCCCAGGCATAGGTCTGGCCTTCCGGCGCCTTGACGTTCTGCCAGTACTCGTCGCCCTTGAAGACGTCGGCATATTTGCGGGCGAACAGCTCGCGGGTGACGTTCTTCTCGATGAACTCCTGGATCTCGGCCGAGCTCGGCCAGATATCCTTGAGATAGACCGGGTTGCCGTTCTTGTCCTCGCCGAGCGGCTCTGTCGTGAGGTCCTTGGTGACGGTGCCAGCCAGCGCATGCGCGACGACCAGCGGCGGCGACGCCAGATAATTCGCCTGCACGTCGGGCGACACACGGCCTTCGAAGTTCCGGTTGCCGGACAAGACCGCGGCAGCAATCAGGCCTTTTTCGTTGATGGTTTTCGAGATCGGCGCCGGCAGCGGGCCGGAATTGCCGATGCAGGTGGTGCAGCCGAAGCCGACCAGGTTGAAACCGATCTGGTCGAGTTCCTTCTGCAGGCCGGATTTCTCCAGATATTCGGCCACCACCTGGCTGCCCGGTGCCAGCGAGGTCTTCACCCACGGCTTCTGCCTCAAACCGAGGCGGTTGGCGTTGCGGGCCAGGAGGCCGGCGCCGATCAGCACGCTCGGGTTCGAGGTGTTGGTGCAGGAGGTGATGGCGGCGATGACGACATCGCCGTGACCGAGATCATGGTCGGTGCCTTCGACCGGATAGCGCTTGTGGATCTCGGCGGCCTTCTTGTATTCGGTCTCCATCGCCTTGGCGAAGCCTTCCGGAATGCCTTCGAGCGCGACGCGGCCTTCGGGCCGCTTGGGGCCGGCCATCGACGGCACGACGGAGCCAAGTTCCAGCTCGAGCAGGTCGGTGAAGACAGGGTCGGCCGAGCCGGTGTCGCGCCACAACCCTTGCGCTTTCGCATAGGCCTCGACCAGCGCGATGCGATCCTCGCTACGGCCAGACATTGTGAGGTAGCGGATGGTCTCACCATCGACCGGGAAGAAGCCGCAGGTGGCGCCATATTCGGGCGCCATGTTGCCGATGGTGGCGCGGTCGGCCAGCGTCATGTTGGAGAGGCCCGGGCCGAAGAACTCGACGAACTTGCCGACGACGCCCTTCTTGCGCAGCATCTGGGTGACGGTGAGCACGAGGTCGGTGGCGGTGACGCCTTCCTTGAGCTTGCCGGTGAGGCGAAAGCCGATGACTTCCGGCAGCAGCATGGAGACGGGTTGGCCGAGCATGGCCGCCTCGGCCTCGATGCCGCCGACGCCCCAGCCGAGCACGCCAAGGCCGTTGATCATCGTGGTGTGCGAATCGGTGCCGACGCAGGTGTCTGGATAGGCGGTGGTTTCGCCGTCCTCGGTGTTGGTCCACACCACCTGGCCGAGATATTCGAGGTTGACCTGGTGGCAGATGCCGGTGCCGGGCGGCACGACGCGGAAGTTGCGGAACGCCTGCTGGCCCCATTTCAGGAACTTGTAGCGCTCCTCGTTGCGCTCATATTCGAGCTCGACATTGCGGGCAAAGGCCATCGGCGTGCCGAATTCATCGACGATGACGGAATGGTCGATGACGAGGTCGACGGGCACCAGCGGGTTGATCTTCTGCGGGTCACCGCCGAGCGAGGCCATGGCGTCGCGCATGGCGGCAAGGTCGACCACGGCCGGAACGCCGGTGAAATCCTGCATCAGCACGCGGGCCGGGCGATAGGCGATCTCGACGCCGGCGGTGCCCTTGTCGGTCAGCCAGCCGGCCACCGCCTGGATCGATTCCTTGGTGACGGAGCGGCCGTCCTCGTTGCGCAGCAGGTTCTCCAGCAGCACCTTCATAGAATAGGGCAGCTGGGCGATGCCTGTCAGGCCGTTTTTCTCGGCCTCGATGAGATCGAAATAGACATACTCGGCGCCGCTTGCGGTCAGCGTGCGGCGGCAATTGAAACTGTCGAGGGATTTTGACACGTGCGATCCTTGTCTGTTCAGCCTGAAAGGGAACGGACGCCGATGGCATGCAATCACGCGCAAAGGTGCGGGTACGGCCATTTCCGCTGTCCGTTCCCAAGCAACCCGAGCCGTTCAAGGCGGCGCGTGCGCTGGTTCGGCGCTAATTCTGTTCCCGTGCCGACCGCTGGCACGGATGCACCGCATATAGAGAATTTTCTGGAATAGTTCTAGACAGTTGCAAAGCAAATTTGTGCGATGCGGCAGCTGCCGCGGCACATGGTTTTCAGGGCAGGCGAGGGATGCGGCTGATCGCCGAAAATTTGGGCGGCGAACGCGGCGGCGACACGGTGTTTGCCGGCATCGGCTTTGCCCTGGAAGACGGTCAGGCGCTTGTTGTCACCGGGCCGAACGGATCAGGCAAATCGACTTTGCTGCGGGTCATCGCCGGGCTGCTGCCGGTGGCGGAAGGCAGCGTGAAGATTGAAGGTGGCGGCGAAGCGTTTCCGTCGATCGCGTCGGCCTGTCATTACCTTGGCCACCAGAACGCAATGAAGCCGGCGCTCAGCGTGGCGGAGAACCTGCGCTTCTGGCGCGACTTCAACGGCGATGGGCAACTCGGCGTCGAAGAGGCGCTTGAAACCGTCGGGCTTGGCGGCATCGGCCACCTGCCGTTCGGCTATCTGTCGACAGGGCAGCGGCGGCGGTCGGCGATCGCCAAGCTTTTGGTCAGCCACCGGCCATTGTGGCTGCTCGATGAGCCGACAGCGGGGCTGGACAAGGCTTCGGAGGGGCGGTTCGCGGGGTTGATGACGAGACATTGCGCGGATGGCGGAATGATTGTCGCGGCGACGCATCTGCCGCTTGGATTGGATGGCGCGAAGGGGTTGGTGATGGGGGAACTCCTGCCTCAACAAGGGACCGCATCCTAATGTGGTCGCTCTTCCTGCGCGACATCCGCCTCAACATCCGTGCCGGCGGCGGGGCGCTGACCGGCGTCATCTTTTTCCTCGCCGTCATTGCCACCATCCCGTTCGGGGTCGGGCCGGATCTCAAGCTGCTTGCCCGCATCGGTCCGGCGATCCTGTGGATCGGCGCGCTGCTGTCTTGTCTGCTCGGCCTCGACCGGCTGTTCCAGGCCGACCGCGAGGACGGCTCGCTCGATTTGCTGGTGCTCGGCAATGACCGCCATATGCTGGCGCTGACGGTGCTGACGAAATGCCTGGCGCATTGGGCGGGCAGCGTGCTGCCGCTGGTCATCGCGGCTCCCTTGCTCGGCCTGTTCATGAACATGGAGCCGCTCGGCATCGGCGCCACGGCGCTGACCCTTCTGGTCGGCACGCCGGCAATCACCTTCATCGGTGCCGCCGGTGCCGCCGTGGCGGTGGCGCTGCCTCGTGGTGGGCTGCTGATCTCGGTGCTGGTGCTGCCGCTGACCATCCCGGTGCTGATCTTCGGCGTTTCGGCGAGCTATGGGGCCACCGCCAATCCCGATCCGTTTCTGCAGCCCTTCCTCATTCTTGCCGCGCTGACCTTGTTTCTTAGCGTGCTGGGTCCGGTCTCGGCGGCGCTGGCGCTGCGCCACGGAACGGATTGAGTGACGTCAGGCGCGGTTTGCGCGACATCAAGGGCGGCAGCGCGGCGACCGCATAAGTTCGGAAGCCGCGGCGCGGCAGCCGATTGCGAAGCCGCCAGCACGCCGTTAAGGGAAAGCATGATCGAGCGAGGCGGAAGGATTCCGTTGGGAAGAAGGATGTCGATGGAGCGGCAGGCATGAGCGCGCACGCACTTTACGTGACCGCCGCCTATGGCATCACCGCCGTGGTGCTGGTCGGGCTGATCGGCTGGATTCTGATAGACCAGCGGGCGCGCAAGCGCGAACTCGCCGAACTGGAAGCGGCCGGCATACGACGGCGCTCCGACAAGGCGGCCAGGCCATGAACGCCGAAACGGAAACGCCGACGCCACCCACTCGTCGCCTGTTTGTGCTTTTGCCGCTGTTGATCTTCCTCGGCCTGGCTGGACTGTTCCTGTCGCAGCTGTTGTCGGGGCGCGATGTTTCGGAAGTGCCGTCGGCTCTGATCGGCCTGCCGGCGCCGCAAACCAACCTGCCGGCGCTGGAGGGCATCAATCTGCCCGGGCTCGATTCGAAATCCTTCGCCGGCAAGGTCACATTGGTCAACGTCTTCGCGTCGTGGTGCGCGCCGTGCCGCGAAGAGCATCCGGTGCTGCTGGCGCTGGCGCAGGACAAGCGTTTCACCATGGCGGGGTTGAATTACAAGGACCGGCCGGAAAACGCCCGCCGGTTCCTCGGCGATCTCGGCAATCCGTTCCAGGCGATCGGCGTCGACGAAGCCGGCCGCACGGCGATCGACTGGGGCGTCTACGGTGTGCCGGAAACCTTCGTCATCGGCAAGGACGGCAAGATCGCCTACAAGCATGTCGGCCCGCTGACGCCCGAGACGGCGAGGGACCTCTTGCTGCCACAGATAGACAAGGCGCTGGCGGCGCGTTGATATTCAGGTGATGCCGGCCTGCAAACGGCGGCTTCCCGCGCTTCCGGTGCTCACGTACTTAAGTACGCTCCGCTCCGGTTCTCGGAAACCACCGTTTTCGTCTCGGCCTGACCTAAATCTCAACGCACCTTGGCGGTGCGTCTTATCGGACTTGGGGCTCAGCCGTAGATCTGCTTGTGGACCTGGTAGAGCATTTCCGAACGGTCGGCGCGCATGTCGGCCAGATCGCGGCTGGAAAAGCTGTCGATTTCGGCGACAAGGCGGTTGTAGTGCTTGCGCTTGGCAATGCTGTTGCGAGCACGGGTCATGAGACTGTCGAGGATCATAGCAAGGTTCCTTTTGGCGCCGCATTTCGGCGGCGGTTTCTTCCTCCCTTGATCGATACGAAGCATGACATAGTAATGGTGCGTTGCAAAAAGAAGATGTTGCAATGCACCATTGCGCCCAGCGCATAGCCGGTTAATGCTGCGTTGACGTCACGCGTAGAGCCGGCAAGTGATCTGTCTTGGCTTTTTGCATGACACTGTGCGTACCCACATTGCCTTCTGTCCCGCCGGCTGGCTTGATCCGGTGTCACTGATGCCGGGAGGAAAAGCATGGCGGCCGCAGACTACTATGAAATTCTCGATCCGCGCTTCGCGCGCCTGTTCAGCGGCAACGCGCAGGTCGAGAAGCTGTTCACCGGATGCCAATGGGCGGAAGGGCCGGCCTGGTTCGCCGCCGGCCGCTATGTCGTCTGGTCCGACATCCCCAACAACCGCATGCTGCGCTACGACGAGACCGACGGTAATGTCAGCGTCTTCCGTCAGCCGTCCGGCAACTCCAACGGCAACACTGTCGACCGGCAAGGCCGGCTGGTCACCTGCGAGCATTCCGGCCGCCGCGTCAGCCGCACCGAGTTCGACGGCTCGGTCACAACCATCGCCGCCAAATGGAAGAGCAAGCGGCTGAACTCACCCAACGATGCGGTGGTGAAGTCGGATGGCTCGATCTGGTTTACCGATCCGAGCTACGGCATCGATACCGACTATGAAGGCGACAAGGCCGAGAGCGAGATCGGCGCCTGCCATGTCTACCGGGTCGACCCCGGCACCGGCGAGGTCGAAGCCGTCATCACCGACATGGTCAGGCCCAACGGTCTCGCCTTCTCGCTCGACGAGAGCAAGCTCTATGTCGTCGACACCGGCCGCACGCATGGCGCGCAGAATCCGGCGCATATGCGGGTGTTCAATGTCGGCAAGGGCGGCAAGAAAGTCTCCGGCGAAAAAATCTTCGCCGACTGTACGGCCGGCCTGTTCGACGGCTTTCGGCTCGACGAGGACGGACGCATCTGGACCAGTGCGGCCGACGGCATCCATTGCTACGATCCGGACGGCACGCTGATCGGCAAGGTCAAGGTGCCGGAAGTCACCGCCAATTGCGTGTTCGGCGGCAACAAGCTGAATTGCCTCTACATCGCCGGCACCACGTCGCTCTACATGGTGCGGCTGATGGTCAACGGCGCCAAGACTTATTGAGACCAGAGCACTGGCGACCATTCGACAGTTTCGTCGAAGCGGGTCGTGAGCACGAACATCCCCGGGAGGACAGAAAATGCCATTCGTCAACATCCGCATCGTCAAGGAAGTGATCGCCGCCGATCCGGCGGGCAAGAAGGCGGATATCGCCAAAAAGGTCACGGCGGCCATCATGGACGCCACCGGCCTCAGCAATGACGATGTCTGGGTGGTCTTCGAGGAGGTCAATGCGCGCGACTGGTATGTCGGCAAGACCGATGTCGAGACGCTGCGAAAGGGCTAGTTCGAAGGTATGGCGGCCGCCGCTCAACGCGCGCGGATAAAAGCGGCGAAAGCATTCAGCGCATCATGCATCGCCCGCCGGTTTTTCGGCTCGGCCAGGATGGCCTCCACATCAGGCGGCTTCTTGCCGAGCAAGGCAATCTCCAGCACGTGGTCGCAAAGCGCGAACGACATGGTGCGCATGACCTCGGCCAGTGCGGCGCGGGCAAACAGCGAGCGCGGCGAGGCGTGCACCAGCATTGCGGGCTTCTCGACGGCGGCGTCGCGCGAGACCAGCCAGTCGAGGGTGTTCTTCAACCCGCCCGGCACGCCATGGGCATATTCCGGACAGGAGATGATCACGCCGTCGGCTTGAGTGACGGCGTCGATCAGTTCGGACGCCGCGGGCGGCGTCCGCTCGCCCTCATCGTCGGGGTTGAAGATCGGCAGACGGCCAAGCCCGTCATAGACGGTGACACGGCAGCCGGGCGGGGCGTTGTGCGCCAGTGCGGCGACCAGTGCCGAATTGGTGGAGGCCGCGCGCAGGCTGCCGGAAATGGCAAGGATGTTCAGCAAGGTGTGGAACCGGTCAGGACGAATCGTGGTCCCGAAAGCCTACCACATCGTCTGCTTGTAGCCGTCGTCCAGCCAGCGGTCGGTCGCCTCGGCCGAATCGGCCAGCGCCAACTGGTCGCGCAGGATCTGGCCGAGCGTCGGCAGCGTCGCGCGGTCGTACCAGGTTTCCGGCTTCCACAGATCGGAGCGCATGAAGGCCTTGGCGCAATGCATATAGGTGGCCTTGACGGTGACCACGATAACGCTTTGCGGTTGCTTGCCGTCGACGGCAAGCCGCTCGCGCAGGCCACCGTCGACGGTGATGCGGGCCTCGCCATTGACGCGCAGCGTCTCGTTCATGCCGGGAATGAGGAACAGCAGCCCGACCGAGGGATTGAGGAGGATGTTCTCCAGCGTGTCGAGCCGGTTGTTGCCGGGCCGGTCCGGAATGGCGATGGTGGTGTCGTCGAGCACGGCGGCAAAGCCCGGTTTGTCGCCCTTCGGCGTCACGTCGGCATTGCCGGCGCCGTCGGACGAGCCGATCAGCACGAACGGGCTCTTGCCGATGAAGGAGCGGCAATGGCCGTCGAGCGCCTTCAATTCCTTGCGGATCGAGCCGTCGGTCGGTCGCGGCGTCTTGTAGATCGTCCTCAGCTGGTCGCGCGTGGTGACGAATTCCATGGCCCTCTCCCCTCATTGTTTTGATGCAATTCCCAAGGGAAAGCGCTATGCGCTTTTCCCGGGAAAACCGCTTCACACTTTTCCTGGAATTGCTCTATTTGCCGGCCTTCTCTTCTTTCGTGGTCTTGTCCTCGAGCGAATGGCGCAGGATCAGCGGCATCTGGCTGAAGGTGAACAGAAGCGTGATCGGCATGATGCCCCAGACCTTGAAGGTAACCCAGGCGTCGGTGGAAAAATTCCGCCACACCACTTCGTTGGCAAGGGCCAGGAACAGGAAGAACAGGCCCCAGCGGAAGGTCAGCTTGCGCCAGCCTTCGGCGTCGAGGCTGAAGGCCGAATCGAAGACATAGCCAAGCAGCGACTTGCCGAAGTAGAGGCCGCCGAGCAACACGCCGCCGAACAGCGTGTTGACGATGGTCGGCTTCATCTTGATGAAGATGTCGTCCTGCAGATAGAGCGTCAGTGCGCCGAAGATGAAGACGACGACGCCCGACACCATCGGCATGATCGGCAAGGTGCGCAACAGCAACCATGAAGCGATCAGCGCGATGGCCGTGGCGGCCATGAACAGGCCGGTGGCGACGAAGATCGGGCCGCCGAATTCGGCCAAAGCAGGGAATTTCTGCACCAGCCATTCGCCGCGCGCATTGGCGAAGAAGAAGACCATCAACGGCCCCAGCTCCAGCACCAGCTTGAGCAGCGGATTGACGCCTTCCTTCTTCTGTTTTTGCGGGTCGGACGGATCGCGTTCGAGAATGGGTGGGTTCATGGAATCTCTTTCTTACGCATGATCTGATCCAAAAAGTCTGCAACTTTCTGGGACATGCTTGCTACGCCACTCCAGCGATCGCCCTGGCGAATTCGCTTGCTGAGAAAGGTTCGAGGTCGTCGACCTGTTCGCCGACGCCGATGAAATAGACCGGCAGTTTGTGCTTTGCCGCGATCGCCACCAGAATACCGCCGCGTGCCGTGCCGTCCAGCTTGGTCATCACAAGGCCGTTGACGCCGGCGACATTGCGGAAGATCTCGACCTGGTTGAGCGCGTTCTGGCCGGTGGTGGCGTCGACCGTCTGCAAAACGGTGTGCGGCGCTTCCGGATCGAGCTTGCCGAGCACGCGGACGATCTTTTCGAGCTCGGCCATCAGTTCGGTCTTGTTTTGCAGGCGGCCGGCGGTGTCGATGATCAGCACGTCGGAGCCGGCTTCCCTGGCCTTTTCGAAGGCGTCGTAGGCGAGGCCTGCGGCATCGGCGCCGATCTTGGAGGCGATGACCGGCGATTTCGTCCGCTCGCCCCAGATCTTCAGCTGTTCGATCGCCGCGGCGCGGAAGGTGTCGCCGGCGGCGAGCATCACCGACAGGCCGCCATCGGTCAGCTTGGCGGCCAGCTTGCCGATGGTCGTGGTCTTGCCGGTGCCGTTGACACCGACCACCAGGATGACATGCGGCTTGTGCGAGAGATCGAGCTCCAGCGGCATGGCGACGTGGGTCAGCACCTTTTCCACCTCGGCCGCCATGATGGCGCGAACCTCGGTGTCCGAGACATCCTTGCCGTAGCGGCTGGCGGCCAGCGCATCGGTGACGCGCAGGGCGGTTTCCATGCCGAGATCGGCGCGGATCAGCACATCCTCCAGGTCCTGCAGCGTCTCCTCGTCCAGCTTGCGCTTGGTGAAGACGCCGGCAATGTTGCCGGTGAGCTCCTTGGACGAGCGGGCAAGTCCGTCCTTCATGCGCTGGAACCATGAACGCCTTGGCGCCGGCTCCGGCGCCTTCTGCGGCTCGGCCTTCTGCTCGACCTTCTTGGTGACGGTCACCTTGCCGGGCGCGGGAACGGGTTTTGGAGCAGGTTGCGGAATGGCCTGCGGTTCAGGCGCAATCTCGGCGAGGACCGGCTGCGTTTCGACCGGTGGAGGCTGGCGAATGGGAGCTCGGATTTCCGCCGGCGGAATCTCGGGTTCCGGCTTTGCCGGTGGAGCCTCGACCGGCGGCGCCGGCACTTCGACGGGCGCAGGTTCTGGCTGCTTCTCCGGCTGCGGCACGACCTCCGGCCGCTCCGGTCCAGGAATTTCCTCCGGTTCAGGTGCGGGAACTGGCTCGGGCGCCGCGGGCGCGGCGGGGACTTCCTCCGGCGTTGGCTCTTTGGCTGGGACCTCGGGGCAGGAACCTCGGGCTCAACCGGCTGCGGCTCTTCAACCGGAGCAGGCTCAGGCTGGATTTCCGGCTCGGCAGGAATTGAAGGCGCCGGCTCAGGCACCGGTTCCTCGACAGGCGCCGGTTCCGGCGCAGGAATCACCTCCGGCTCGACCGTCGGCGTCGTTTCCGCCTCGGGCTGCGGCTCGTCGCGCTTCAAGAACTCCGGAACGACCTGCTCGGCCGCCGGCTTCAGCGCATCGAGTGCTTCCCATTTGATCGGCGGCAGCGGAGCGGTTTCGTCGACCCGCTCCTCGACCACCTCTTTCTTGCCGAACGAAAATATCTTCTTGAAAAAACCAGCCATGCTTTGCGTTTCTCAGGCGGCGCGGGCGGCAAGGGGCGCCGCGATCAGCCTGATACCATCGTGGCCTGATATATCGGCCTCGACGATCTCACCCGGTGCGCCCGTGCCTAGTGCGGCAAGCGTAAAACCCTCGGTGCGGCCAAGGCCGTCGCGTTCGACCAGGATCGACTGACGCGTACCAGTGAGCGACGACAGATGCCTGATATACGCAGCCTCGCCGGCGACGCGCAGCCGGGCGGCGCGCTGCTTGACCACCTCGCGGCGGAGCTGCGGCATGCGCGCGGCGGGCGTGCCTTCGCGCGGGCTGAACGGGAAGACGTGGAGATGGGTCAGGCCGCACTCCTCGACGATTTTTTCCGAGTTCTCGAACATTTCATCCGTTTCGGTCGGGAAGCCGGCGATGATGTCGGCGCCGAAGACGATGCCGGGGCGCAGCTTGCGAACATCCTCGCAGAAGCGGATCGATTGATCGCGCAGATGGCGACGCTTCATCCGCTTCAGGATCATGTCGTCGCCCGATTGCAGCGACAGATGCAGATGCGGCATCAGCCGCGGCTCGGTGGCAATCGTGTCGAGCAGATCGTCGTCAGCCTCGATCGAATCGATGGAGGATAGCCGCAGGCGCTTCACATCGGGCACCTGCTTGAGGATGGTCTTCACCAGCCTGCCAAGCTTTGGCGCGCCCGGAAGGTCGGCACCAAAACTGGTCATGTCGACACCGGTCAGCACGATCTCGGCATAGCCGTTTCCGGCGAGCCGCTTGACCTGCTCGACCACGGCGCCCATCGGCACCGAGCGCGAATTGCCGCGGCCATAGGGAATGATGCAGAAGGTGCAGCGGTGGTCGCAGCCGTTCTGCACCTGGACGAAGGCGCGTGCCCGCCCCTCGATGGCGTCGACCATGTGGCCTGCGGTCTCACGGACGGAAAAGATGTCGTTGACGCGCGCCTTCTCGGTGTCGTTGACGCCGAAATCCGGCAGCGCGCGATAGGAATTGGCTTTCAGCTTCTCCTCATTGCCAAGCACGAGATCGACCTCGTCCATGGCGGCGAATTTTTCAGGCTCGGTCTGCGCGGCGCAGCCGGTGACGATGATGCGCGCCTGCGGATTGTCGCGGCGCGCCTTGCGGATCGCCTGTTTGGCCTGGCGCACCGCCTCGCCGGTGACGGCGCAGGTGTTGAAGATCACGGCGCCGCCCTCCAGCGCGCCAAGACCGGCGGTTTCAGCCTCGCGCCGCATCACCTCGGATTCATAAGTGTTCAGCCGGCAGCCAAAGGTGACGACGTCGATGCCCTTGGACACCGGGCTCTTGGACAGAGCGGACATCAAGCCGCGCTTTCGGTGTCGCGGGCCCATGTTCCGGTCGACGGATCGAAGTTGCCGGAAAATTCCCATTCGGCAGCGCCGGTGAGGATGACGTGGTCGTCATCGCGCCATTCGACATGCAGCGTGCCGCCACCGGGGGTCAGCAGGCTGACGCTGCGGCCGGTCCGGTTGGTGCGGGCGGCTGCGACCACGGCGGCGCAGGAGGCCGAGCCGCAGGCCTTGGTCAGGCCGGCGCCACGCTCCCATGTGCGGATGATCATGGTTTCAGGCGAGGTGACCTGAGCGATGGTTATGTTGGCGCGCTCGGGAAACATCGGGTGGTTCTCGAGCATCGGGCCGAAACGGTCGAGTTCATAAGACCAGACGTCGTTGTCGACCCAGAAGATGGCGTGCGGATTGCCCATCGAGACAACCGAGGGCGAGTGCAGCACGGGTGCGTCGATCGGGCCGATCTGCAGCTCGATCATGCGGGTGTCGCGGAATTCCTCGGCCAGCGGGATGTCCTGCCAGCCGAAACGCGGCGTGCCCATGTCGACCGAGATCGACCCGTCGGCATGTTCGCGCGCGTTGAGGATGCCGGCAACGGTCTCGAAGGTGAAGGTCTTCTGGCCGGTCTCGGCGGCAAGCGCCTGGACAACGCAGCGCATGCCATTGCCGCAGGCCTGCGCCTTGGAGCCATCGGAATTCAGGATGTCGATGAAAAAGGCGGTGCCGGGCGTCCTGGCATCGTGGATCGCCATGATCTGGTCGAAGCTGGTCGCGGCATCGGCGTTCAGGGCGATCGCTGCCGCTGCGGTCACCCGATCGGCACGGCTACGCATGTCGGCAACGATGATCTCGTTGCCGATGCCGTTCATCTTGGCGAAAGGGGCGGTGCTGGCCATTGCTCCGAAAATTCCGTGTCCGTTTGGCGCTATATGGCGGAAACGGGCGGGAATTACCAGTGCGCAGCCGCTTGGTCACGGCGAAGGCGCCGGACTTACGTGACGGCGAAGATGCCCAGCACCACCAGCAGGAAGATGACCAGAACGATGCCGATTAGGATGCGCGCACCGGTGGCGGCGGCACCTGCCAGCGCCGGCATGCCGAGCAGGCTCGCCGCAGCGGCGACGATGAGGAGAATGATGATCCATTTGAGCATGGGAATGCCTCGCAAACCGACAGATTTTTCAAACCGCATAAAAACGCGGCTGCCGCGCTCGAGTTCCCGTCGGTTGCGAGGCCATGTTGGCGGCGAAAACTAGCCGGCGATCTCGATATCGGTGGTGAAGGGCGCCGTCTTGTTCGAATTCTCGTCGTGCATAAGGAAGTCGCAGCGGTATTTGCCGGGCGGCAAGCCGTCAAGGGAGAGGTCCAGCTTGAAGAACAGTTCGCGGTTGTGCGAGCGGGACGCGACCTGGACACGGCCGACCTTCTCGCTCGTGCCTAGCGTCTCGCCGGCTGCGGAAACCACCGTGATGTCGACGGAAAGCGCGATCATGCTGTTGCCGAGGCCGTCCGAGCCGTAGCCATAGCCAATGGGTTCCATGTACAGCACGATCTTCTCGCCGGGCTTGTAGGTGTGATTGGCGCGCTCGCTGTAGATGCCGAAACCGCTTGCGGTATCGACCTGTTTGACGTTCTGGACGGCCAGCGGCATCGCTTGCCAAAAGGCTTCCTCGGCGCTGCGGAATTTGTCCAGCGCGCCGGCGCCGTCACCCGATTGCAGCAGTTTTTCGGCTTCCGCGGCGCGGTCGCCGATTTCGCCTGCGAAAGCGCACGGCGTCGAGATCGCCAGCGCCATCAGAACTGCCATGATCGATTTCATCCGAATTCCCCTTTGCCTGTCGGGCGGACCATCTGCGAAAATGACCGGGCCGTAAATGGCCAATGCAGACGTCAGCCGCGCCCGATCTCAGGCACGGTCCAGACCTCGCCGGGCCGCAAGGCGCGAAAGTGCTCGCGCGGGACACCTTGATCGTCGAGCGCCTCGGCCAATCCGCGCCGGCTCGTCGATCGGTTCGTCGGTGAGCTGGAAGGTGCCCCAGTGGCAGCCGGCGGCGAAAGCGGCGTTGCAAAGCGTCATGCCTTGCACGGCTTCCCTGGGGTTTTGGTGCTGCGACGCCATGAACCAGCGCGGCTCATAGGCGCCGATCGGCAGGATGGCGAAACGGAAACCGCCATGTTTCTCAGCCATCAGCCGGTAGTTGATGCCATCGTGGAAGCCGGTGTCACCGGCGAAATAGAGCTTGCCATCAGGCGTTTCGATGACGAAGCCGGCCCACAGCGCCATGCGCCGGTCGCGAGCGCCACGCGCCGACCAGTGATGCACCGGCTCGACATGGAGGGCGACGCCGTTGCCGACCTCGACCCTGTCGCCCCAGTTATGCGCCGACAGCCGCATGCCGGGCACGGCGGCCTCTATGATGGCATCGTTGCCGAGCGGGGCGAGCACCAGCGGGTCGTGGCTGGCCTTCAGCCGCTTCAACGTGGCGAGGTCGAGATGGTCGTAATGGTTGTGGCTGACCAGCACGAGGTCGATCGGCGGCAGGTCGGCAAAGGCGATGCCCGGCGGATTGATGCGTTTCGGCCCGGCGAAGGAAAGCGGCGACGCGCGCAGCGACCATACCGGATCGGTGAGGATGTTCAGACCGGCCGTCTGGATCAGCAAGGTGGAATGGCCGACCATCGTCACATCCAGCGCGGGGCCTTCGATCTTCGCGGTCGGTTTTGCCTGCGGAAAGGGGCTTGGATTGGTCGCCGGCCATTTCGAGCGCTTGCCATTCAACTGCCATTTCAGCAGGTCGGCGAAACGGCCAGGCGGCTGGCCCTCGGGATTGAAGAACAATGTGCCGTCGAAATGGTCGCTCGGCGGGCCGCTGTAGTAGCGATTGGCGGCTGTCTTTCTCGCGGCCAATTTTGCGGCTCCAGCAGGGTTTCGTCACCAGACATAGGGGCTACGCCGGCTCGCGCAAGCATCTGACCGCCGAATGCCAGGGCAGCACTGTGTTGACTGGGATCGTTGACTGGGGTCCTTGGGCGACGCGTGACAAGCGGCCCATGCCATCGCGATTGCGATAAATTTGCAACAAATCTTGCCGCAAACCGTATTTTAACCATATCGGGTTGAAATTTCGCCACCTTCTCCATCTTGGTGGGGGTGAGATTGTGCGGACGGCTTCCCCCCAGCCGGATCCGACGGAGGTTGGAATGACTTTTTCGAAAACCGGTCTGGTGGCCGTATCGCTGGCCGCGCTCGTTGCGAGCGGCTGTTCGACCTCACGTTTCTCGTCGATGGATGACCAGCAGCCCGCGCCGCTGGAGGCCGCGCCCGCCGGCAAGGTGACCGGCAACCAGCTGCCGCCGCCGGCATCGCCCGGCACCACTGACCCGTCGCAATTCCCGACTGCCCCGGCGAACACGCAGGTAGCCTCGCTGCCGCCGGACGGCGCGGCGCCGGCCGGCGCTTCGGACGTGACCGCCGCCAGCGTCGCCGGTGTCTGGAACGTCAGCGTTTCCGGCCAGAGCTGCAAGGTGGCGACGCCGCAGACCAAATTCGGCGCCGGCTTCCGCGCCGGGCCGCTGCATTGCCCGGCCCCGATCGACGGCATCAAGTCGTGGAACGTCGCCGGCAAGCAGCTGACGCTTTATGATGAGAGTGGCGGCGCGCTGGCGCGGCTCTATTCTTCGGGCGGCTCGAAATTCGACGGCCAGACTTCCAACGGCCAGCCGATTTCGCTTACAAGGTAGGCTAGTCCTTCCGAATGCATGTCGCGCAGAAGTGGCCCCGGTTTCGGGACAGCGACATGCATAAAAACAAATGACGTGACCGATGCATCTGCGTGACGGCCTCCAGACCCATGCGACCGTCAGGCAGCGCTACGACCATCTGGTGGAAACCGGCGCGATCGAACGCGATCCGGCGCAGGAGTGGATCGCGGCTGCGCTCGATCGGCTGATCGACGAGATCTCGGCCAAGCGGCTGGCGCACAAGTCGAGCGCGCTGGGCTGGCTGTTTGCCCGCAAGCGCGAGACGCATGAGGCCGTCAAAGGCCTTTACATCCATGGCGGCGTCGGCCGCGGCAAGACCATGCTGATGGACATGTTCTTCGACTTGCTGCCGGTGCGGCGCAAGCGCCGCGTCCACTTCAACGACTTCATGGCCGATGTACAGGACCGTATCCAGAAGCACCGGCAGGCGCGCAAGAATGGCGACGTGAAGGAAGACGATCCGATCCCGCCCGTGGCCAAGGCGCTTGCCGAGCAGGCCTGGGTGCTGTGCTTCGACGAGTTCTCGGTCACCGACATTGCCGACGCGATGATCCTGTCGCGGTTGTTTTCGGCGCTGTTTGCCAGCGGCGTGGTGCTGGTCGCCACCTCGAACGTGGCGCCGGAAGATCTCTATCGCGACGGGCTGAACCGCCAGCTTTTCCTGCCGTTCATCGGCACTCTGGAGCGGCATGCACAGGTGTTGACGCTCGATGCCGACAAGGACTACCGACTGGAAAAGCTAGTCCGCACACCGGTCTATGTCACGCCGGCCGATGCGGCGGCCGCCCAGGTGCTCGACGAGGCCTGGCAAGCCATGACACGCGGGGCGCCAGAGGCGCAGACGTCGCTGGCGCTCAAAGGGCGGCAGGTGATCGTGCCGCGAGCGGCCGGTGACGCGGCGCGGTTCTCCTTCGCCGATCTCTGCGAAAAGCCGCTCGGAGCCCGCGATTTCCTGGCGATTGCCGGGCGCTTTTCGACCATCTTCATCGATCACGTCCCGGTGCTCGGCGAAGGCAAGCGCAATGAGGCCAAGCGCTTTATCCTGTTGATCGACACGCTTTACGATCACCATGTGCGGCTGGTGGTCAGCGCCGAGGCGCCGCCGCCGCAGCTTTATGTGGCCAAACGCGGCGTCGAGGTCTTCGAGTTCGAGCGCACGGCATCGCGGCTGATCGAGATGCAAAGCCGCGACTGGCTGGAGGATTGGGCGGAGCGGCAGAAGGTGAAGGCGGCGCCAGAGGCGCAGCAGGCGCAGGCTTAGGCTCAGAGACGTAGTTCCCCTCTTGCATCGTTGACGGTTGGCGAAACTGGCGCGACGATCGATCTCCCCCCTCAAGGCAGGGCTATCGCATATGAGCGATTGCCTGGATGAGATAGTCGTCATTCCAAGCGCATTTCTTGATGCGGTGGCTAATGGGGACTTTGTCGATGTCGGCGGCCTGAAGGATATTTCTGGCGATGCGGTTGATGAGGGCGGTGTTGGCGGGGGCATTGTCCTTGCGGGCACGGCTGAGGTCCTCGTGCAGATGAACGTCAAGCATCCAGTGCAGTGCGTTCTCGATCTGCCAATGGGCTCTGGTGAGGTCGATCGCCTGCTGCGGCGACAGCAGCGTTGAGGCCATGAACAGGCGCGTCAGCGGCTCGGCCTGATCGCGCCGGCTGGTGATGCGGATGAGGGCCTTGTGCCCAGGCATCAGCGGCTCAGGCGCCGCCACGACCTCTGCCTGCCGCCATTCGATGCGGCCATGGTTGGTCTCGGTCTGCTCAGTGACGGCGGGAGTGGTCTGGGCCATATGTTGTTTGGCCCGAGCCAACCAATGCCGGCGGTTTCCCTTGAGCGCGAGCAGATAGTCGCCGCCGCGCCGAATGATGGCCTGAGCCATGCGCGTGTGGCAATGGAGTGCATCAGCTGTGACCAATCGGCCAGTAAGATCAATGAGTTCGACGACTTTGAGGGCAGCCTCGACCTCATTGTCTCCATCGCCGGGCGTAGCCGCCGCCAGACACAGTCGCGTCTGGCTGGCAAAGGCTGACACCGTCAGGGGTGGGCTGGCCGCAAGGCCTTTCTCATAGGCCCGTCGCAGCGCCTTGCCATCAAGCGCGACCACACCCTGGCGTGCCTGCGCAAAGCCTGCGGCAAAGGCGGCGAACGCACGTCCTAAGGCCTCCGGATCGAGCAGGCGCAACAGCCGCGAGAAGGTGTCGTGGCTGGGTGCCTCCTCATAGTCGATCAAGCGCGACAGCGCCTGTTTGCGCTCTTGCGCGAACAACGAAAACTCCGTCGCGCTGGTCGCGCCACATAGGCTCGCTGCGATCATCATCACGATCAAGTCGCCAAGCCGGTGCGTGGCGTTGGCAGCGCGCGGATCAGGGACCGCGCCGAAATAGCTCTCAAGGCTGGAAATCGCAGTCACTCCTCGGTGGACTGCCTTCCCAAAGAATCCCTTCTCAAACCAACTTCAAGCGCAAAATCGCCATATGCGATTCCCCTGCCCCTCAAGGGGGGAGATTTGGTGCCGCATCACAAGGGCGTCATCACCCGAGTATTGCCTTACGATCTCCATCCTCATTGTGTAAATTCCCAGAAGTCGGCTTACAAACTTTGACGTTTACGTAAATCCCAAACACTCTAACCGATTGAAAATGCTGGCCTCGAAATAATCGTTTGAATTTATATCGCGCCAAGGCTATTGGGTGCGGCGAAAATTCGCGGTTCCCCCGCAGCATTCCGGCCTCTTCTTCGACGCCGCCATCAAGTCGTTAAGGATTTGAGACGTCGTCACTGACAAAGGGAAAACATCCTCACATGGCACGCAACAAAATAGCGCTCATCGGCTCTGGCATGATCGGCGGCACGCTCGCCCACATGATCGGCCTCAAGGACCTCGGCGACGTGGTGCTGTTCGATATTGCCGAGGGTACCCCGCAGGGCAAGGGGCTCGATATCGCGCAGTCGTCGCCCGTCGATGGCTTCGACTCCAGGCTTACCGGCGTCAACGACTATGCCGGCATCGAGGGTGCCGATGTCTGCATCGTCACCGCCGGCGTGCCGCGCAAGCCCGGCATGAGCCGCGACGACCTTTTGGGCATCAACCTCAAGGTCATGGAACAGGTCGGCGCCGGGCTGAAGAAATACGCGCCGAAGGCCTTCGTTATCTGCATCACCAACCCGCTCGACGCCATGGTCTGGGCGCTGCAGAAGTTTTCCGGCCTGCCCAAGAGCCATGTCGTCGGCATGGCCGGCGTGCTCGACAGCGCGCGCTTCCGCTATTTCCTGGCCGAGGAATTCAAGGTCTCGGTCGAGGATGTCACCGCCTTCGTGCTCGGCGGCCACGGCGATTCCATGGTGCCGATGATCCGCTATTCGACGGTATCAGGCATTCCGCTGCCCGACCTCATCAAGATGGGCTGGACCTCGAAGGAAAAGCTCGACCAGATCGTGCAGCGCACCCGCGACGGCGGCGCCGAGATCGTCGGCCTGCTCAAGACCGGCTCGGCCTATTATGCGCCGGCGGCTTCCGCGATCCAGATGGCCGAAGCCTATCTCAAGGACAAGAAGCGTGTGCTGCCGTGTGCCGCGTATCTCTCCGGCCAGTATGGCGTCAAGAACACCTATGTCGGCGTTCCCGTGGTGATCGGCACCGGCGGCGTCGAGCGCATCATCGAGATCGACCTCAACAAGGCCGAGCAGAAGATGTTCGACTCCTCGGTGGCGACGGTGCAGGGCCTGACCGAGGCTTGCGTCAAGATCGCGCCGCAGCTGGCCTCGAAGTAAACCGGAGCAAATTCAGATGAACATCCATGAGTATCAGGGCAAGGCGCTGCTGAAGTCTTTCGGCGCGCCAGTGGCCGAAGGTGTGCCGGTGTTCAAGGCGAGCGAGGCGGAAGCCGCGGCCAAGGCGCTGCCGGGTCCGCTCTATGTGGTGAAGAGCCAGATCCATGCCGGCGGCCGCGGCAAGGGCAAATTCACCGAACTCGGCCCCGATGCCAAGGGTGGGGTCAGGCTGTCGAAGTCGGTGGCCGAAGTCGTTGCCAACGCCAACGAGATGCTCGGCAACACGCTGGTGACCAAGCAGACCGGCCCGGCCGGCAAGCAGGTCAACCGCCTCTACATCGAGGATGGCGCCGACATCGAACGCGAGCTCTATCTGTCTATCCTGGTCGACCGCTCGGTCGGCCGCGTTGCCTTCGTCGTTTCGACGGAAGGCGGCATGGACATCGAGGCGGTCGCGCATGATACGCCGGAAAAGATCATCACTGTCGCCATCGACCCGGAAAAAGGCGTCACTGCAACCGATCTAAAGGCGCTCAACGGCGCGTTGAAGCTCGACGGCGACGCGGCACAGGACGGCAACACCCTGTTCCCGATCCTCTACAAGGCCTTTGTCGAGAAGGATATGAGCCTGCTCGAGGTCAACCCGCTGATCGTCATGAAGAACGGCCGGCTGCGCGTGCTCGATGCGAAAGTGTCGTTCGACAACAACGCGCTGTTCCGTCACCCGGACGTGCTCGAACTGCGCGACACCACCGAAGAGGATGAGAAGGAGATCGAGGCGTCGAAATACGACCTCGCCTATGTCGCCCTCGATGGCAATATCGGCTGCATGGTCAACGGCGCCGGGCTTGCCATGGCGACGATGGACATCATCAAGCTCTATGGCGCCGAACCGGCCAACTTCCTCGATGTCGGCGGTGGTGCGTCCAAGGAGAAGGTGACGGCGGCGTTCAAGATCATCACAAGGGATCCGGCGGTCAAGGGCATCCTGATCAACATCTTCGGCGGCATCATGAAGTGCGACATCATTGCCGAGGGCGTCATTGCCGCGGTCAAGGAAGTCGGCCTGGAAGTGCCGCTGGTGGTGCGACTGGAAGGCACCAATGCCGAGCTAGGCAAGAAGATCATCAACGACAGCGGCCTCAACGTGGTGTCGGCCGATGATCTCGACGACGCGGCCAAGAAGATCGTGGCGGCGGTGAAGGGCTGATCTGGTGCCTCCGCACAAGATAAACCTGGTCGAGGCGGCGGATCAAAAGATCAAGAAGGTCTTCGATCCGCACATTGCCGGCGACGTCAACGAGTCTCAGGTCAAGATCGCCAAATTCGGCGACGTCTTCGACTGGCACGCGCATGACAATGAGGACGAAGCCTTCCTCGTGCTGCGCGGCCGTATCGCCATCGATTTTCGCGACGGCACGGTGGAGCTCTCCAGCGGCGAGTTCATCGTCGTGCCGCGCGCCGTCGAGCATCGCCCGCGTTCGCTCAGCGAAGAGCCTGTCGTGCTGATGTTCGAGCCGGCAACGACGCTCAACACCGGCAACGCCAAGAGCGACCTCACGGTCGCCGATCTGAAGCGGCTCTGACCGTGACCGCGCAGCCTTCCTCGATCAACAGTTTTTAGAAAAGGGCTCCCATGTCCATTCTCGTCGACAAGAACACCAAGGTGCTGGTGCAGGGCCTGACCGGCAAGACCGGCACGTTCCATACCGAGCAGGCGCTGGCCTATCACGGCACGAAAATGGTCGGCGGCATCCATCCCAAGAAGGGCGGCGAGACCTGGACCGGCTCGAAAGGCGAGAGCCTGCCGATCTTTGCCACCGTCGCCGAGGGCAAGGAAAGGACCGGCGCCAACGCGTCCGTTGTCTATGTGCCGCCGGCGGGTGCCGCCGAAGCGATCCTCGAAGCGATCGAGGCCGAGATCCCGCTGATCATCTGCATCACCGAAGGCATACCGGTGATGGACATGATCAAGGTCAAGGCCAGGCTCGATCGCTCGACCTCGCGGCTGATCGGGCCGAACTGCCCGGGCGTGCTGACGCCCAACGAATGCAAGATCGGCATCATGCCCGGAAACATCTTCCGCAAGGGTTCGGTCGGCGTTGTTTCGCGCTCGGGAACACTTACCTATGAGGCTGTGTTCCAGACCACCAATGTCGGCCTCGGCCAGACTACCGCCGTCGGCATTGGCGGCGACCCCGTCAAGGGCACCGAGTTCATCGACGTGCTCGAGATGTTCCTCGCCGACGACGAAACCAAGTCGATCATCATGATCGGCGAGATCGGCGGTTCGGCCGAGGAAGACGCCGCGCAGTTCCTCAAGGACGAAGCCAAGCGTGGCCGCAAGAAGCCGATGGCCGGCTTCATCGCCGGGCGCACGGCGCCGGCCGGCCGCACCATGGGTCATGCGGGCGCGGTCATCTCCGGCGGCAAGGGCGGCGCGGAAGACAAGATCGCGGCGATGGAATCGGCCGGGATAAAAGTTTCGCCCTCGCCGGCACGGCTGGGCACGACGCTGGTTGAAGCCATCAAGGGCTGAACCGCGCGCTGATTGTTGGAATGAGAGTCAACGACCGTTCGTTGGCTTTGAGGGGACAAGAGGGGCGGGTGAACCGCCCACTATCGCGGCCCAGCCGCAAACGTAAGGAGACGGAGCCAGGCTCCGCGGACAAAAATGGCAAGACAAGATCAGGCCAACGACCAGTTTTCGCTCACCTCTTTCCTCTATGGCGGCAATGCCGATTACATCGACGCGCTCTACGCCGCCTATGAGGACGATCCAGCCTCGGTCAATCCCGAATGGCAGGAGTTCTTCGCCGGGCTGAAGGACGATGCCGGCGATGTGCGCAAGAATGCCAAGGGCGCCTCATGGGCCAAGCCATCCTGGCCGCTGCAGGCCAATGGCGAGCTGGTGTCGGCGCTCGATGGCAATTGGGGCATCGTCGAGAAGCATCTGGAAAAGAAGGTCAAGGGCAAGGCGGTCACCAACGGCATCGTCCTCTCCGACGCCGACGTGCACCAGGCGACGCGCGATTCGGTGCGCGCGATCATGATGATCCGTGCCTATCGCATGCGCGGCCATCTGCACGCCAATCTCGACCCGCTCGGCATCGCCAAGCCGCTCGAGGACTACAACGAGCTGTCGCCGGAAAATTACGGCTTCACCGAAGCCGACTACGACCGGCCGATCTTCCTCGACAATGTCCTCGGGCTCGAATTCGGCAGTATCCGGCAGATGCTGGAAATCCTGACGCGCACCTATTGCTCGACGCTCGGCGTCGAGTTCATGCATATTTCCGATCCCGAGGAAAAGGCCTGGATCCAGGCGCGCATCGAGGGCGCTGACAAGGAGATCACCTTCACCGCCACCGGCAAGAAGGCGATCCTGCAGAAGCTGGTCGAGGCCGAAGGCTTCGAACAGTTCATCGACGTCAAGTACAAGGGCACCAAGCGTTTCGGCCTCGACGGCAGTGAAGCGCTGATCCCGGCGCTGGAGCAGATCGTCAAGCGCGGCGGCCAGCTCGGCATGAAGGAGATCGTGCTCGGCATGGCGCATCGTGGCCGGCTGAACGTGCTCTCCCAGGTGATGGCCAAGCCGCACCGCGCCATCTTCCATGAGTTCAAGGGCGGCTCGGCCGCCCCGGACGAGGTCGAAGGCTCGGGCGACGTCAAGTACCATCTCGGCGCCTCGTCGGACCGCGAGTTCGACGGCAACAAGGTGCATCTGTCGCTGACCGCCAACCCCTCGCATCTGGAAATCGTCGATCCGGTGGTGATGGGCAAGGCGCGCGCCAAGCAGGATTATCTGTTCGGCCGCAGCCGCGAGGAAATCGTGCCGCTGGAAGAGCGCGCCAAGGTGCTGCCACTCTTGCTGCACGGCGATGCCGCCTTTGCCGGCCAGGGCGTGATTGCCGAAATCCTCGGCCTGTCCGGCCTGCGCGGCCACCGCGTCGCCGGCACGCTGCATTTCATCATCAACAACCAGATCGGTTTCACCACCAATCCGCGCTTCTCGCGCTCGTCGCCCTATCCGTCCGACGTCGCCAAGATGATCGAAGCGCCGATCTTCCACGTCAATGGCGACGACCCGGAAGCTGTGGTGCACGCCACCAAGGTGGCGATCGAATTCCGCATGAAGTTCCACAAACCTGTTGTGGTCGACATGTTCTGCTACCGCCGCTTCGGCCACAATGAGGGCGACGAACCGGCCTTCACCCAGCCGATCATGTATCGCAACATCCGCACCCACAAGACGGCGGTGCAGATCTATGCCGACCGCCTGATTGCCGAGGGCCACATCACCCAGGCCGAGTTCGACCAGATGAAGGCCGACTGGCGCGCGCATCTGGAATCCGAATGGGAAGTCGGCCAGCACTACAAGCCCAACAAGGCCGACTGGCTCGACGGCGCTTGGTCGGGCCTGCGCACGGCCGACAACCAGGACGAACAGCGGCGAGGCAAGACCGCCGTGCCGGTCAAGACGCTGAAGGAAATCGGCAAGAAGCTGACCGAGGTGCCGAAGGATTTCGAGGCACACAAGACGATCATCCGCTTCCTCGAGAACCGCCGCCAGGCGATCGAGTCGGGCGAAGGCATCGACTGGTCGACGGCCGAGGCGCTGGCCTTCGGTGCCATCCTGCTCGACGGCAATCCGATCCGCCTTTCGGGGCAGGATTCCGAACGCGGCACCTTCTCGCAGCGCCATTCCGTGCTTTACGACCAGCGCGACGAGACCCGCTACATCCCGCTCAACAATCTGTCTGCCGCTCAAGCGGGCTACGAAGTCATCAACTCGATGCTGTCGGAAGAGGCGGTGCTCGGCTTCGAATATGGCTACAGCCTGGCCGAGCCGAAGGCGCTGACGCTTTGGGAAGCGCAGTTCGGCGACTTCGCCAACGGCGCCCAAGTGGTGTTCGACCAATTCATCTCGTCGGGCGAGCGCAAGTGGCTCAGAATGTCGGGCCTCGTTTGTCTCTTGCCGCATGGCTATGAAGGCCAGGGTCCGGAACATTCCTCGGCCCGGCTCGAACGCTTCCTGCAGCTTTGCGCCGAAGACAACATGCAAGTGGCCAACTGCACGACGCCGGCCAACTACTTCCACATCCTGCGCCGGCAGCTGAAGCGCGACTTCCGCAAGCCGCTGATCCTGATGACGCCGAAGTCGCTGCTGCGCCACAAGCGGGCGGTGTCGACGCTGCCGGAAATTTCGGGCGAAAGCTCGTTCCACCGGCTGCTTTGGGATGACGCCCAGCTGCTCCCCAACCAGGCGATCAAGCTTACCAAGGATTCCAAGATCCGCCGCGTCGTGCTGTGTTCGGGCAAGGTCTATTACGACCTCTACGAGGAGCGCGAGAAGCGCGGCATCAACGATATCTATCTGCTGCGCGTCGAACAGCTCTATCCGTTCCCGGCCAAGGCGCTGATCACCGAACTGTCGCGTTTCCGCAATGCCGAGATGGTGTGGTGCCAGGAGGAGCCCAAGAACATGGGCGCCTGGTCGTTCATCGACCCGTATCTGGAATGGGTGCTGGCGCATATCGACGCCAAGCATCAGCGGGTGCGCTACACCGGCCGTCCGGCTGCCGCCTCGCCGGCGACCGGACTGATGTCGAAGCATCTCGCCCAGCTCGCCGCCTTGCTCGAAGACGCGCTCGGCGAATAACAGAACCGAAAGAAAACGGACAGGCACAATGGCTACCGAAATCCGCGTTCCTACTCTCGGCGAATCCGTCACCGAAGCGACCATCGGCAAATGGTTCAAGAAGGTCGGCGACGCGATCGCCGCCGACGAGCCGCTGGTCGAACTCGAGACCGACAAGGTGACGGTGGAAGTGCCCGCCGCCGCCGCCGGCATCCTTTCGGAGATCGCGGTCAAGGAAGGCGAGACGGTCGGCGTCGGCGCTTTGCTGGGATCGATTTCGGCGGGTGGCGAGGCTCCTGCTACCAAGCCGCAAGCGGTGTCGCAGGCTTCGTCGCCTGATGCGGCAGCGACCGGCAGGCAGGCCGCGGCCGAGACCGCCAAGATCGCCGGCGACGCCGGCGCGGTCGAGCCGCGCAGCATGCCGCCGGCGCCGGCCGCAGCCAAGCTGATCGCCGAAAACAATCTCTCGGTCGACCAGCTCTCGGGTTCCGGTAAGCGTGGCCAGGTGCTGAAGGGCGACGTGCTCGACGCCATCTCCAAGGGCGCGCCGTCGCAGCCGGCCGAGACGCCAAAGGCTGCACCGGTGGCCGTGCGCGCTCCGTCCTCGGGCGACGATGCGTCGCGCGAGGAGCGCGTGCGCATGACCAAACTGCGCCAGACCATTGCGCGCCGCCTCAAGGAAGCGCAGTCGACCGCCGCCATGCTGACCACCTTCAACGAGGTCGACATGTCAGCGGTGATGACGCTGCGCACCAAATACAAGGACGTGTTCGAGAAGAAGCATGGCGTGAAGCTCGGCTTCATGGGCTTCTTCACCAAGGCCGTGACCCACGCGCTGAAGGAAATCCCCTCGGTCAACGCCGAGATCGACGGCACCGACATCATCTTCAAGAACTATGCCCATATCGGTGTCGCCGTCGGCACCGAGAAGGGCCTCGTCGTGCCGGTGGTGCGCGATGCCGACCAGATGTCGATTGCCGAGATCGAGAAGGACATCGGCCGGCTGGGCATCGCCGCACGTGACGGCAAACTGTCGGTGGCGGATATGCAGGGCGGCACGTTTACGATTTCCAACGGCGGCGTCTACGGGTCGCTGATGTCGACGCCGATCCTCAACGCTCCGCAGTCGGGCATTCTCGGCATGCACAAGATCCAGGACCGGCCTGTCGTGGTCGGCGGCCAGATCGTCATCCGGCCGATGATGTATCTGGCGCTGAGCTACGATCACCGCATCGTCGACGGCAAGGAAGCGGTGACCTTCCTGGTGCGCGTCAAGGAAAGCCTGGAGGATCCGGAACGGCTGGTGCTCGATCTCTGAGGTCTGGTGCTGATCCGGTTGTTGGAATGCGTGCCGGAGGAAGGGATCTGCGCGGCAGAATGACGACCCGTTCCCTTAGCCTTTCCAAGGTGCTTTCGATAGCATCGATCGCGGCCGGCATGGCGCTGGCCGCCGCCGGCGCCCGCACCGCCTGTCCGATCGAGCTTGCCGTCTATGGCGACACCCAGAGCGGCAGCGAGATTGATTTCACGCCGACCGGCACCTCCGCGACTGTCACCAACAGTTTCCGGATGATCCTCGACAACAATGTGGTGCTCAACGGTATCGTCATGTGGAACGAGGGTGTGTCGCGGCCGAACGGCGCGCTGATGCACAAATGCCCGGAGGGCGACGTTACCGGCGAGGAGCTTGCGGCCTGCACGCCCTGGCATGGCGTGATCTACACGTCGGATGACAAGGGCAACATCGGATTGCTGCCGGCCGAAGGCGTCGAGGCGCCGAAGACGCTGATCCTGCCGGATCTCGGGCCGGCGTTGCGCCAATCCAGCGCCTATGGCGGCAGCGGGTTTTCGAAAGTGCCGTGGGATGTGTTTGCCTTGAAGGGATGCCAGGAATGAGCGGGACGCAAAAGGTGCTGCTGGTCACCGGCGGCAGCCGAGGTATCGGCGCCGCGATCTGCCGGCTCGGGTCGCAAGCCGGCTACCGACTGGGGATCAACTACGCTGCGAACCAGGACGCTGCCAATACGCTGGTCGCCGAGATCAAGGCTGCCGGCGGCGAGGCTTTTGCCGTCAAGGGCGATGTCGGCAGCGAGGCCGATGTCTTGGCGATCTTCGAGGCCGTCGACCGCGCCTATGGCCGGCTCGATGCCTTCGTCAACAATGCCGGCATCGTCGACATCAAGGCGCGCGTCGACGAGATGGATGTGGCGCGGCTGGAGCGCATGATGCGCATCAATGTCGTTGGCTCGTTTCTCTGCGCCCGTGAGGCGGTGAAACGCATGTCGACCCGCCACGGTGGCAAGGGCGGATCGATCGTCAACATCTCGTCGGCGGCAGCGACACTGGGCTCGCCGGGCGAATATGTCGATTATGCCGCCTCCAAGGGCGCCATCGATACCTTCACCATCGGGCTCGCCCGCGAAGTGGCGCTGGAGGGTATCCGCGTCAATGCGGTGCGGCCGGGCCTCATCGACACTGAAATCCATGCCTCCGGCGGGCAACCAGACAGGATAGAGCGGTTCCGCGACATACTGCCGATGAAAAGAGCCGGCACGGCTGATGAAGTCGCGGGCGCGGTTCTCTATCTTCTATCCGACGCCGCGTCCTACACGACTGGCGCGATCCTGAATGTAAGCGGCGGCCGCTGAGCGCTCTCAAGCAGATCGAGCATGATGTTATCCGAAAACCGCGTCACACTTTTCGGCATCATGCTCAAACAGAAGGACAGTATCATGGCTTATGACGTCGTTATCATCGGATCGGGGCCGGGCGGCTATGTCTGCGCCATCAAGGCGGCGCAGCTCGGACTCAAGGTTGCGGTGGTCGAGAAGAATGCGACCTTCGGCGGCACCTGCCTCAACATCGGCTGCATTCCGTCGAAGGCGCTGCTCCATGCCTCCGAGATGTTCGCCGAGGCCGGTCATTCCTTCGACACGCTCGGCGTCGAGATATCAGCGCCGAAATTGAACCTGAAGAAGATGATGGCGCACAAGGACGCGACGGTGTCGTCGAACGTCAACGGCGTCGCCTTCCTGTTCAAGAAGAACAAGATCGACAGCTTTCGCGGCACCGGCAAGGTGATCGCGGCCGGCAAGGTCTCGGTAACCGGCGAGGACGGCAAGGTCGAGGAGATCGAGACCAAGAACATCGTCATCGCCACCGGCTCGGATGTCGCCGGCATTCCCGGCGTCAAGGTCGACATCGACGAGAAGGTGATCGTGTCGTCGACCGGGGCGCTGTCGCTGGACAAGGTTCCCGGCCATCTGGTGGTGGTCGGCGGCGGTGTCATCGGCCTCGAGCTCGGCTCGGTGTGGGCGCGGCTCGGCGCCAAGGTCACGGTGGTCGAATTCCTCGACACCATCCTCGGCGGCATGGACGGCGAGGTCTCCAAGCAGTTCCAGCGGCTTTTGTCGAAACAGGGTTTCGAGTTCAAGCTCGGCGCCAAGGTCACCGGTGTCGCCAAGGCCAAGAAGGGTGCCATCGTCACCTTCGAGCCGGTCAAGGGCGGGGCCGCCGAGACCATCGAGGCCGATGCCGTGCTGATTGCCACCGGCCGCCGCGCCTATGCCGACAGTCTCGGGCTCAAGGAAGCCGGCGTCGAGGTCGACGAGCGCGGCCGCGTCAAGACCGATGGCCATCTCAGGACCAACGTTCCCGGCATCTATGCGATCGGCGATGTCATCGCCGGGCCGATGCTGGCCCACAAGGCCGAGGACGAGGGTGTGGCGGTGGCGGAAACCATTGCCGGCCAGGCCGGCCATGTGAACTATGACGTCATTCCCAGCGTCGTCTACACCAGCCCGGAAATCGCCTCGGTCGGCAAGACCGAGGAAGAGCTGAAGAAGGCCGGCATCGACTACAAGGTCGGAAAATTCCCGTTCAGCGCCAATGGCCGGGCGCGCGCCATGCTGCACACCGACGGTTTTGTGAAAATCCTCGCCGACAAGACGAGCGACCGCGTGCTCGGCGTGCATATCGTCGGCTTCGGCGCCGGCGAGATGATCCACGAGGCAGCTGTGCTGATGGAATTCGGCGGCTCGTCCGAGGATCTCGCCCGCACCTGCCACGCGCATCCGACGATGTCGGAAGCGGTCAAGGAGGCGGCGCTGGCGACGTTCTTCAAGCCAATCCACATCTAAAGCCAACCAACGCTTCGTCATCCTCGGGTCAAGCCGAGGATGACGAACGTAGCGACATCGCCCAAAACAAAACGGCCCGCTTTCAGCGGGCCGTTCGTATTTGATATCGAGCCGATCAGTTGGCCGGTGCAGGTGCCGGCGCAGGCGCTGGGGCCGGTGCGGGCGCTGGTGCAGGGGCCGGAGCCGGAGCCGGAGCCGGAGCTGGGGCCGGAGCAGGAGCAGGTGCTGGCGCAGGTTCGGCCGGCTTCATCGGTTCTGCCGGTGCGGGCGCGGGGGCCGGTGTGCTGGCCGCCGGCGGCTCGGCTGGTGCCGGATGCTCACCACTTCTTCCGAAAACATAATACGCGACAACCGCCAGAATAACGACGACCAGTGCAATCAGCCAACCACTACCGCCGCCGCCGCTACTTGGCCGTGGAGCGTTGGTGGACGAATTGAACGGGTCGTTTGGATTCGGTGCGTTCGCCATAAAAGTGTCCTCCGTGGATGAAAAATATCAATCAACACCATTCAACGCGCAATCATTGAACTGGTTTCACGCTAGGGTTGGAAAACGCCAAAAACAAGGGCAATCCTGCCTTTCCGCGACCGGAATGGCGTCGTTTCGCCACGCAGCGCGCCAAGTCCGTGCCTGCTATGGTCGATTCAGAGGATTTTGCCGCGATGAATTCCACAGCGCAGATTGTCCCGAACCCCCACGACGCTCTTGCCGGCGCCCAGTTCGCCGACCGCTATCTGCTGGTCACCGAAGGTCTTTCATTGACCGCTCTCGGCGCCGCCGAACGGGCTTTGGGGCAAACGCCGCGCTGGGTCGGCAGGCTCATAGCACTGCGCAATCTTGCCGTCAGGCCATTCCGGCTGAAGACGGGCCTGGAACCTGCCGTGTTGCCGGCCGGAAAGATCGGGATATTTCCGCTCCTCAGCCAGCTTCCCGGCAAGGTCGTGCTTGGCCTCGACGATTGGCATCTCGATTTCCGGGTCCTGGTCGAAGTCAGGGATCTCGGCATGGGCCGGCAGGAAGTGGCCGCAACGACGATCGTCAAGACGCATAATTGGCTCGGGCGTACCTATCTCGCGATCATCATGCCGTTTCACCGGATCGTTGTTCCGGCGATGCTGGCCCAGATCCTGTCCAAGTAAAGCTAGAGTCCGACAGGTGTGACGGTATAGCCGGCCTTGCGGAAATCCTCGACCAGGCCTTCGGGACCGGGAAGGTGAAGGGCGCCGACCGCCATGAAGGCATTGCCCCTGGCAAGGATCGGCCCGGCATGCTCGACCATCACCTTGTTGCGGCTGGTGATCATGGTTTCCTCGAACGCCGCATAGCCCGCGGGGTCGTCCTGCCCCTCTGGCATGGCGGCACGAAACAGCGGCCAGAACATGCCGGTGTCGCCGCGCTGGTAGAGCACGATCATGGTTTCGTTGATGTCGTTGACCTTGTCGCCGAGCTTCAGCGTGTCGACGAGGCCCTTCATGTGAAAGGCGAGCGGCAGCGAGGCCATGGCGCGCAGCTGGCTTTCAGCCGTCTCCAATCCTTCCACCGGCTTGCCGGCAGCCTTTGCGCCCTCCGCCAGCTTGACGTCGAGCACCGGTGCGCCGCCGGATTGGCGGGCGAGTTCGCAGGCCGGCAGTGCCATCATGGCCGACAGCATCCACGGCTTCATCTTGGCAACGCTTGCCGGTGGGATACCGCGCGCGTCGAGTGCGGTGTTCATGGCCGCCGCATCGTCCGGCGACAGCAACGATGCCAGCGTCGTCGAATCGGTGAACATCATCAGGTCCGGCTCTTTAAGCATCGCGACCATCATCTTCTGCTTGTCGAGCACGTCGGTGGTTTCGATGACGATGGTGCCGGCGGCGTCATAGGCTTTCTGTGCGTCAGGCGGCAGCGTGGTGACGCGTGGGTCGGTCATGTGCATGGTGCCGAACAGGAAGGACGGCTTTTCGCCCGGCTTTTCCAGCTTCCACAACAGGCCCTTGCCGTTCGGCGTCGCGGCCGCTTCCGTCTCGATCTTGCGATAGGCGGCCGGGTCGTCCTTCTGCAAGGCCGACAGCATGTCGGCGCCGGTGCAGGTCGGGATTTCGGCATGCGCCCTGCCGGCCGCGAACAGCAGGACGGCGAGGAACGACAGGAAAAACAGGACATTGAGCGCAACAAGCAGCTTCAGCGATACGGACGCTGCGCGGTCGGCGATGGCTATGACGCGTTTCATGGTTCTGTCTTAGGACCGAAAAGCGGCAAAACGGTTAATTGGTACTGCGAAATTGAACGCTTCATGCCCGTGGATGGGCGGATTCGTAGATTTCGAGCAGCCTCGCGGTGTCGACGCCGGTGTAGATCTGCGTCGTCGACAGGCTGGCGTGGCCGAGCAGCTCCTGGATGGTGCGCAAATCGCCGCCGCGGCCGAGCAGATGCGTGGCGAAGGAATGGCGCAGCGCATGCGGCGTCGCGGTGTCGGGCAGGTTGAGCGCCGAGCGCAATTTGGCCATGTCGCGCTGGACGATGGCCGGATTGAGCGGGCCGCCGCGCGCGCCGCGAAACAACAGGCCCTTCGGGTCGAGGTGATAGGGGCAGAGCCGGCGATATTCGGCGATGGCGCGCAGCGCCACCGGCAGCACCGGCACCAGCCGCGTCTTGCCGCCCTTGCCGGTGACGCGCAGCACGGTATCGGCCGCCGACCCCAGATCGGCGCCGGCAAGGCCAAGTGCCTCGGAAATGCGCAGACCCGAGCCGTAGAGCAGCGTCAGCACGGCGGCGTTGCGGGCAGCGATCCAGGGCTCTTCCGCCAATTGGCCTTCGACGGAAACGATATGCTTGGCATCGCTTGCCGTCAGCGGCTTGGGTAGTGATTTGGGCTGGCGCGGCGCGCGCAGGGCTGCCGCACCCGCCGCATTGGCAAGGCCGCGCCGCTCGAGGAAACGCAGCAGCGAGCGGATGCCGGCCAGGCCGCGGCCGAGCGTGCGGGCACCGGCACCGGCGTTGCGGCGGGCGGCGAGGAAGCCGCGCAGATCGGCCGGGCGCAGATTGGCGATGTCCGAAATGCCGGGCGAGCCGCCGCAATGGCCGGTGAGGAAATGCAGGAACTGGCGCGTGTCGCGCTCATAGGCTTCCACCGTCTCAGGTGACAGCCGACGTTCTCGCGCGAGCATCTTCAGCCAGCTTTCGCGTGCCGCTTGGAGATCGGGTTTGGCGGGGATTAGGAATTCCTGCATGGCGTGCTTTCAACCTTTGTTTCATGCATGCCCGGCCATTTTCCGGCAGCCGGGTTAGGAAGCGGTGAAGAGCGCGTCATTGAAATGACAATCGGGGAGCGTTAGAGCAAAGCCAAAGGATGTCGCGCCATGAGCAAGCCCCAGAACCCTGTCCAGATGGCCGTGATCGGCGCCGCCCACGGCATCAAGGGCGAATTGCGGGTGAAGACCTTCACCGGTGAGCCGCTGGCGCTGGCCGATTACGGCCCGCTCTATTCCAGGGACGGCCGTGCCTTCCAGATCATCGACATCAGGCCCGCCAACACCGTCGTCGTGGTCCGCTTCAAGGGCGTTGCCGACCGCAATGCGGCCGAGGCGCTGGCCGGCACGGAGCTGTTCGTCGACCGTTCGATGCTGCCGGACGACGGCGAAGAAGACGAATTCTACCATGCCGACCTCGTCGGCCTCGAAGTCCGCGACGACACGGGTGCCGCGCTCGGCAAGGTCGTCGCCGTGCACAATTTCGGCGGTGGCGACATTCTCGATGTGACATTGGGCGGGCGCAAGGGCGTGCTGATCCCGTTCACGCAAGCCGCAGTACCACAAGTGTCGATCGCCGAGGGTTTCGTCCGTGTCGACCCGGCGGCGGCCGGGCTGGTTGAGGACGAGGATGGCGATGGCCCGCGCGAGGAAGGCTTCGATCCGAAGGGAAGGCCGCGCGGACCAAGCGATGCCGGGGGCAACCGGTGAGTTTTTCCGCCTCGGTGCTGACGCTTTACCCCGAGATGTTTCCCGGCGCGCTCGGCCTGTCGTTGGCCGGCCGGGCGCTCGAGGCCGGCACGTGGTCGCTGGAGGCGATCCAGATCCGCGACTTCGCCACCGACCGCCATCGCACCGTCGACGACACGCCGGCCGGCGGCGGCGCCGGCATGGTGATGCGCGCCGATGTTCTGGCCAGGGCGATCGATCAAGCTTCGCCGGAAGGCGATATGCGGCCTCGGCTGCTGATGAGCCCGCGCGGCAAGCCGCTGAACCAGGCGCGTGTGCGCGAACTGGCCGCCGGGCCGGGCGCGGTCATCCTGTGCGGTCGCTTCGAAGGCGTCGACCAGCGGGTGATCGACGCGCGGGGATTAGAGGAAGTCTCCATCGGCGATTTCATCCTCTCGGGCGGTGAGCCGGCGGCGCTTGTGCTGCTCGATGCGGTGGTGCGGCTGTTGCCCGGCGTGATGGGCAATTCGGTATCGGGCGAGGAAGAAAGTTTCGAGAACGGGCTGCTCGAACACCCGCACTATACAAGGCCGCAGGAATTCGAGGGGCGCGAGATTCCCGAAGTGCTGATTTCCGGCAATCACAAGAAGATCGCTGCCTGGCGGCGCGCGGAGTCAGAGAGACTGACAGCCGAGAGGCGTCCGGACCTGCTTGCCGCTGCTCACCCCTTGGCAAAATAGTAGAAGGCGAGGAACAGGCCGACGGCGACGACAAAGCCGCGCACCGCGTTCTGTGGCACGCGCTTGGCGATCCAGACGCCGGCATAACCGCCCAGCGCGCCGCCCGGGATCATGATGATCGCCTGTGGCCAGGCGACGACGCCACCCGAGACGAAGACGACGATCGCGACAGCGGCGATGACCATGGCCAGCATGTTCTTCAAAGCGTTGAGCCGGTGATAGTCGCCGGCTTGCGTCAGGCCGAGCGTCGCCAGCATCATCACGCCCATGCCGGCACCGAAGAAGCCGCCATAGATGGCGGTGACAAACTGCGCCAGGGAACCGGCCAGCGAACCCACCGCCGCCTCATGGCCGGGTTTTGGCGCCGGCTTCAGCCAGGGTCCGGCTGCAAACAGGGCCGTCGCGGCCAGCAGCAGCCACGGCACCAGGGCGCGAAACGAGGGATTGTCGAGCGCCAGCAGGATCAGCGCGCCGGCCAGCGCGCCCACCGCCGAGATCAGGCACAGCAGCAGCGCGCCGCGCCAGAAATGCCTGATGTCGGCCGAGTAGGCGAGTGTCGAGGTGATGTAGCCTGGAAACTGTGTCACGGAGGAGGTGGCGTTGGCGACGATCGGCGGCAGGCCGACCAGTGTCATGGCGCCGAAGGTGATGAAGGTGCCGCCACCGGCGACCGCATTGGCGGCGCCTGACAGAAAGCCCGCCAGAAAAAGCAGGATTGCGTCGAAGACAGACATGGAATGCGGCCGCTCAAAACTGTGCTATTTCAGGCTTAGGAAGCCTGAACGAGCGGCGCAACCCGGCACGGCAAGATTACGATGGTGCCATGCAAGCAGAAAATGCGCGGCCAAGGCGTGACAAAGCGGCGAAATAGCTGTATGTGCCCGCCCGTACCGGCCAGAAAGAATCTGCCGGACCCGTCAACAATGACGGTGTAGTCGCCCCTGCCCGATGTTTCAAAGACAAATGTCTTGGAGACAGAGGGCATAGCCGAGCGGTCATTGGAACTGCAAGGCGAGTGTCGGACGCTCTGACTGTCGGAAGAACAAGAAGTGGATTTTTGAGATGGATATCCTCCGTCAGCTCGAGGCCGAACAGGCCGCCAAGATCGAAGCCAAGCGCAAGCTTCCCGAATTCCAGCCCGGCGACACCGTGCGCGTCCTGGTCCGCGTGACCGAAGGCACCCGCACCCGCGTCCAGGCCTATGAGGGCGTCGTCATCGCCCGCGCCGGCGCCGGCTTCCAGGAGAACTTCACCGTTCGCAAGATCTCCTACGGCGAAGGCGTCGAGCGCGTGTTCCCAGTCTACTCGCCGATGGTCGAAGGCGTCGAGATCGTTCGCCGTGGCAAGGTGCGCCGCGCCAAGCTCTATTATCTGCGCGATCGTCGCGGCAAGTCGGCCCGTATTTCGGAAAACACCGGCGTGCGCGCCCGCAAGCTGAACGACGAGGAGCGCGATGCGCTGAACGCCGAGAAGGCCCGCATCGAGGCCGAGAAGGTGGCAGCCGCCGAGGCTCTGGCCGTCGAGAAGGCCGCCCAGGACGCCGCCGAGAAGAAGGCCGCCGCCGAGGCAGCTGAAGCCGCCAAGGCAGCCGAAGCAGCCACCGCCGAATAAGGTTTTCGACGAGCATGTTCAAAAAGGCGGCTTCGGCCGCCTTTTTTCGTTTCCGGGAAAGGCTTGGGCAGGAAATCGGTGATTGACTCCATTTATATCGTACACTAAATAATCGTGTGCTATTTAAATGGAGAAGCGTAATGCCTGCATTGTATTCCACCCAAGCCCGCGCCGTCGGCGGCCGCGCCGGCCATGTCCAGAGCGACGATGGCCTGCTCAGCCTCGACCTTGCCATGCCGAAGGAACTGGGCGGCAAGGGCGGCGCCACCAATCCCGAGCAGCTTTTCGCCGCCGGCTATGCCGCCTGTTTCGAAAGCGCCATGCGCTTCATCGCCGGCAAGCAGAAGCTGCCCTTGCAGGATGCTTCGGTGACGGCCAATGTCAGCCTGCACACCAATGCGCAGGGCGGATTTGTGCTTGGCGTTTCGCTTTCGGCGGAAACGAAAGGTCTTGATCAGGCGGCAACGGAAGCGCTTGTATCGGCGGCGCACCAGATTTGTCCCTATTCCAATGCCATCAAAGGCAACATTGAAGTGGCGCTTTCGGCCAGGGCACTTCCGGCAAAGGCAGCATGACCACGAAGCAGACAAGCGATGTCATCGACGTCCCGGCGGATTTCGCCGGGATACCGAAGCTCGACCAGCATCTGTGCTTCGCGCTCTATTCGGCAAGCGGGCTGATGACGCGGCTCTACCGGCCGCTGCTCGAGCCGCTCGGCCTGACCTATCCGCAATATCTGACCATGCTGGCGCTGTGGGAGCATGCACCGCGCACCGTTGGCGACCTCGGCGATGCGCTGGGGCTCGATTCGGCAACGCTGACGCCACTGCTCAAGCGCCTGGAAGGCAATGGCCTGGTGACGCGCCGGCGCGATGCCGCCGACGAACGCCGCGTGCTGGTCGAACCGACACAGCAAGGCCGGGCGCTGCGCGAGGGCGCCAGGGCGGTGTCGGCCGCGATGCGCTGCCATTCGCCGCTCGATGGCGACGAGCTGAAATCCCTGCATCATACCTTGACCCGACTGATCGACGGTTTGCGTGAAGCCAGCGCCGCGACGCCGGACCGCGATTGACGGCGGATCGCAAGGATCGTCCTGGAATCCCGTAATTGAACGCATCGGAATCCGTTTTCGCATGCGCTGACGCAGCGGACCGTCTTGCATGACGCTTGCGGAAAGCTAAAGTCGGCGCCGGATTTTCCTGCAAGCCCGGCCATGTCTGGGTCCTTCAATTTCCGGGGAGTGTGTCATGACCAAATCGAAACTGCTGCTGGCAGGCCTGCTTGCCCTCGTCCTGGCACCCGTTGCCGCCTTCGCGCAGGCTTTGCCCGACCTCGGCGGCAAGAAGGTGGTGGTGGTCACCGAAAACGCCTATCCGCCGCTGCAGTTCATCGATGCCAAGACCGGCAAGCAGATCGGCTGGGAATATGATGCGATGAACGAAATCGCCAAGCGGCTGAATTTTGCGGTCGAGTACCAGAACACATCCTGGGATGCGATGATCCAGGCGGTTTCCGACAACCAGTACAACATCGGCATGACGGGCATCACCATCAAGGACGACCGCAAGGAGAAGGTCGATTTCTCCGACCCCTATATGCGCTCGGAACAGTTCATGCTGGTGCGCGGCGACGAGAGCCGCTTCACCGACGCGAAGACCTTCGGCGCCTTCAAGGATGGGCTGATCGGCGCGCAGGCCGGCACGACGCCGTTCTACACCGCCGTCTACAGCGTGCTCGACGGCAATGAGCAGAACCCGCGCATCAAGCTGTTCGAGACCTTCGGCGCGACGGTGCAGGCGCTGAAGTCCGGCGACGTCGATGTCGTGCTGACCGACGGCACCGCCGGCAAGGGCTATGTCGATGCCTCCGAAGGCAAGCTGAAGCTGATCGGCGGACCGCTCGGCACCGAGGATTTTGGTTTTATCTTCCCGAAGGGTTCGGATCTGGTCAAGCCGGTCAACGCGGCGATCGCGTCGCTCAAGGCCGACGGCACCCTCGATGCGCTCAACAAGAAGTGGTTTCTTGACTACAAGATGGGGCAATAGGCCCTGTTGTCGCTACGGGTTTCGCTAATCGCAAACGCCAATGAACAGGGGTGGTTGACAAGAAGGCAGCTGCTCACCGGCGTTGGGCATTGATGCCCCCCGCTTCCACCTCCAAAGCCGACTTCCCCTGGTGGCTCGTCGTGGCAGTGACCATCGCTATCGCGGTGGCGGTCTTCGTCGCCACCAGCAACCTCTATGCCCAGGTGTTCGCCACCGTCGCCAAGGGCATCAGCATCACCATCTTCGTCACCGTGATCGCCTTCGTGCTGGCGTCAGCCATTGGGCTCGGCATCGCTCTGATGGGAATGTCCGGCTCGCGCTGGCTACGCCAGATCGCCCGCTTCTATGTCGAGATCATTCGCGGCGTGCCGATCCTGGTGCTGTTGTTCTGGATCGCCTTTGCCGGTGCGCCGGCCTTCGTCGCGGCCTGGAACGCGCTGACCGCGCCGCTACAAAGCGCCGGCCTGTTCGGCGAGTTGCTGGTGCGCGACGTGTCGCTGCTGTGGCGCGCCATCATGGCGCTGACCATCGGCTATTCGGCCTTCATCTCGGAGGTTTTCCGCGCCGGCATCCAGGCGGTGGAGAAAGGCCAGATCGAAGCGGCGAAGGCACTCGGGCTGAGCCGGGCGCAACGCTTCCGGCTGATCGTGTTCCCGCAAGCGATCCGCACCATCCTGCCGCCGCTCGGCAATGATTTCGTCGCTCTGGTCAAGGATTCCTCGCTGGTCTCGGTGCTCGGCGTTGCCGACATCACCCAGATGGGCAAGGTCTATGCCGCCGGTTCGTTCCGCTTCTTCGAGACCTATTCGATAACAGCCTATATCTATCTCATCCTGACTGTCGGCCTGTCGCTGGCGCTGCGGGCGCTGGAACGGCGGCTACGCCGTCAGCACGAGGAATAGTTTTTCGGCGAAGACAGCGTTACGATCCCTGAGCATTCTCGTTGAGGAGATTCCATGATCGTCGATAAAGCCAACGCGGCGCTGGATTCCGTCTATACGGCCGACACGCCGGAAGCGCTTGAAGAGGCCTATGCCGCATGGGCCGCGACCTATGACAGCGAGACCGCCTCGCTCGGTTATCTCCTGCCGTTCCTGATCACCGCCTGGGTAGCGCGGCATGTGCCGGCGGGCGATGGACCATTGCTCGATGCCGGCTGCGGCACCGGCCTGTCAGGTCCGTCGCTGAAGGCGCTCGGCTACCGCGACATTGCCGGGCTCGACCTTTCCGACGACATGCTGAAGATCGCCGGCAGCCGCAATGCCTACAGCGAGCTGAAACAGGCGATGCTGGGCGGGAAGCTGCCATGGCCGGACGGGTATTTCCGCGCCTTCTTTTCGACCGGCGTGTTCACCATCAGCCATGCGTCGGCATCGGGCCTGCACGAGTTGGTGCGCATCACCCGCGAGGGCGGCCATGCCATCTTCACCGTGCGCGACCAGGTGTTCGAAAGCGGCGGCTTCCAGGCAGTGTTCGACGAACTGGAGCAGGCGAGGAAATGGCGCCCGGTCGAGGAAAGCTCTTGGTTTAGGTGTTACGCCATCGCCGAGCCTGACGCGCTGGTGAAGACCTTTGTGTTTGAAGTGTTGTGACCCCACTTCCCTTCTCCCCTTGCGGGAGAAGGTGGCCCCGCGAAGCGAGGTCGGATGAGGGGTGTTCCAGCTTGGCACCGCCAGCACTCCGTCCAACACCCCTCAACCGTCTCGGCGCTGAACGCCGCAATTGCCGAAAACCCAAAACATTGGTATGAGCCACGCCATGGAAGAGCTTTTTGGCGATCCGGCCTACAAGGGGTTCGTGCTGCAGGACAGGAAACGCCTGCCGTCGCGCTTCTCCGCGCGCGTGTCCGGGGCGCTGACCAGCCGACTTACCTAGGCCGACCTATCCAGGTCGTTTCGCCGGGCCGAAAGTCAGGCGTCTGCTCTTTCCCATTCTCATATCGACGGATTTACGCACATGAGCGCACCGCGCACCCTCTACGACAAGATTTTCGACGACCATGTCGTCGACCGCCAGGACGACGGCACCTGCCTGCTCTACATCGACCGCCACCTCGTCCATGAAGTGACCAGCCCGCAGGCCTTCGAAGGCCTGCGCATGACCGGCAGAAAAGTCCGGCATCCGGAAAAGACGCTGGCCGTGGTCGATCACAATGTCTCGACCTCGCCCGAGCGCAAGTTCGGCATCAAGAACGAGGAAAGCCGCATCCAGGTCGAGGCGCTAGCCAAAAACGCCAAGGATTTCGGCGTCGAATATTACTCCGAGAACGATATCCGCCAGGGCATCGTCCACATCATCGGCCCCGAGCAGGGCTTTACCTTGCCCGGCATGACCATCGTCTGCGGCGATAGCCACACCTCGACCCACGGCGCCTTCGGCGCGCTGGCGCATGGCATCGGCACGTCTGAGGTCGAGCATGTTCTGGCGACGCAGACGCTGATCCAGCGCAAGGCCAAGAACATGCTGGTGCGTGTCGACGGCCAGTTGCCGGAAGGTGTCACCGCCAAGGACATCATCCTGGCCATCATCGGCGAGATCGGCACCGCCGGCGGTACCGGCTATGTCATCGAATATGCCGGCGAGGCGATCCGTGCGCTGTCGATGGAAGGCCGCATGACGATCTGCAACATGTCGATCGAAGGCGGCGCGCGCGCCGGCCTGATCGCAGCCGACGAGACGACCTTCGCCTATGTCAAGGACAAGCCGCGCGCTCCGAAAGGCGCGGCCTGGGATGCGGCACTCGAATATTGGAAGACGCTGCAGTCCGACGAGGGCGCGCATTTCGACAAGGTGATCGTGCTCGACGCGGCCAAGCTGCCGCCGATCGTCTCCTGGGGCTCGTCGCCCGAGGACGTTGTATCGGTGCAAGGCATCGTGCCGAACCCGGACGACATCACCGATGAGAACAAGCGCACCTCCAAGCAGCGTGCGCTCGACTATATGGGGCTGACGCCGGGGACCAAGATCACCGATATCACGCTCGACCGCGTCTTCATCGGTTCCTGCACCAATGGGCGCATCGAGGATCTGCGCGCCGTCGCCAAAGTGGTCGAAGGCAAGACGGTCAGCCCGCATGTCGATGCGATGATCGTGCCGGGCTCTGGCCTGGTCAAGGAACAGGCGGAAGCCGAAGGCCTCGACAAGATCTTCGTCGCCGCCGGCTTTGACTGGCGCGAGCCGGGCTGCTCGATGTGCCTGGCCATGAATGACGACCGGCTGAAGCCGCATGAGCGCTGCGCCTCCACCTCGAACCGCAATTTCGAGGGCCGGCAGGGTTTCAAGGGCCGCACCCATCTGGTGTCGCCGGCGATGGCGGCGGCGGCGGCGATCGCTGGCCACTTCGTCGACATCCGCGAGTGGAAGTAACTCCGGAGCGCCCAGCTTCGAACACAGACCAGGCCCCGGACCGCTTTGCGGCTCCGGGGCCTTTTTCATCCGGTTCGTCGACATGTTCGCTTTCGCTTAACCGCTTGTTTGGGCTTGCGCTCTAAGGTCTTCCCCGACGTAAGTGGGGAAATTACAGTCGTTTGGACACGGGTCTGCTCATAGCGCTGCTCAACCCGACGATCGCGTTGGCGCTCGGCGCCGCGTTCCTCGTGCTATGGTCCTATCAACGCCACCGCCCCTATCTGGCCGTGCTGGGGATCAGCTACGGTCTCTCGGCGGTCGGCTTTCTGCTGCAGTATTTCACCTTGCCGATCGGCATGCCGCTGACCAAGCTGGCGTCGAACATCTGCTTCACCATCGCCGGCTGCTGCCTGTCCAGCGCCATCGTCCACCGCTATGGCCGCAAGGTGCCCTATGTGGGGATCGGCGTGTTGGCGGGCGGCGGCCTGGCGTCGCTATGCTGGTTCCTGTTCGTCGCGCCGGATCTCACCTGGCGCATTCTGGCGATGAATTTCGCTTTCGGCGGGATCAGCCTTCTGGTCGCCGCCGAACTGCGCCCGGTGCGCCGCAACGGTCCGACCGAAAACATCCTGTTCGTGCTGTCGCTGCTGTCGGGCGTCAACTTCTTCGTGCGCACCCTTGTCGTCGTCATCGCGCATGGGCCCTTCACCGGCTATGACGGGTTCTATGGCTCGTCCTACTGGACGACCGCGCTGCTGTCGCATGCACTGCTGTCGCTGCTCATTGCGCTGTGCCTGTTCTCCGCCGCGGCCCTCGACGTGATGAAGGCGCTGAAGACCGAAACCTATACCGATCCGCTGTCGGGCCTGCTCAACCGGCGTGGCTTCGAGGAGCGAGGCATGCTGCTGCTGCGGCACTGCGCCTCGGCCCGGTTCCCGGTCGCGCTGGTGCTGGCCGACCTCGATCATTTCAAGGCGCTCAACGATGTGCACGGGCATGCGGCGGGCGATCGCGTGATCGCCGACTTCGCCGCCAAGCTTCGGTCGGCGGCGGGCACGCGCGGTGTTGCCGGGCGTATCGGCGGCGAGGAATTCGCCGTGCTGCTGCCGCTCAGCGATCTCGCCGCCGCGCGGCTGTTCGCCGAGGCGGTGCGCACGCTCTATTCGGCCGGCCACGTCGACGGGCTCCCCGCCGGGACGAAGGTGACAGCCAGCTTCGGCGTGGCGGCCCGCAGCGGCGACGAGGCTTTGGAGCCGCTGATGCGCCGTGCCGACGACGCGCTCTACAAGGCCAAGAAGAACGGCCGCGACAGTGTGCGCCTGTCCTATGAGCGGCCGGAAACGGCGTTCGTGCCGGAGCCGCTCAAGGTGGGCTGATCCGGCCGTGCCGTGCCGGCGTTAACGTCTTCTTCGCCCGTCGATGCTTAGCTATTGGCGCGGGTGCGGGAAGAACATGAGCGGCGCCAACTTCATCCTGTTGATCAATTTGTCGGTAGCCGGCCTGCTGGCGGCGTCCTTCATGGCGGTTGCCTTCCATGATGTCGGCCGCGCACCGGCGCGCTGGCTGGCATTTGGCTATCTGCTGGGCATGGCCTATTCGGCCATCGAATTCAGCATTCCCGCTTTCAGTGACGCGCGGCTCCCGGTCGTTGCCGCCTTCGCGGTCTTCCTTTGCGCCACCATTGCGTTCAATGGCGGGCTTGCCCGCAAATACGGCGTGGCGCCGCCCTGGAAGCCGATGCTGTTGTTCCTCGTCGCCACCACCACCGCTGTGTATTTCGTGCAAGACCTGCAGCGCCAGTCGCTGGTCCGCATGATGGCCTACCAGCTTCCCTATGCGGTCATGCAATTCATCGGGCTGGCCATCGTCTGGTCATCGAGGCAAAGGCCCGCCCGTCTCGATCGCATATTGATGGCCGTTCTGGCGGCCAGCGGCCTGCAGTTTGCCTCCAAGCCGTTCATCGCGCATGCGCTTGGCGGCTGGGGCGCCAATCCGCAGGCCTATCTGCAAAGCAACTACGCGCTGGTGTCGCAATCGCTCGGCACTGTCTTTGCGCTGGCGCTGGCGCTGCTGATGCTGGCCATCCTGGTTCGCGACGTGCTCGCCGAAGTGACGTCGAAATCGGAGACGGACACGCTTTCGCGCCTGCTCAACCGCGGCGGCTTCACCCGCCATGCGGAGCTGGCGGTGCTGGGCGCGATGCGGCAAGGCGTGCCGGTCGCGCTGGTCATCGCCGATCTCGATCATTTCAAGAGCGTCAACGACAGTTTCGGCCATGCGTCCGGCGACCGGGTGATCGAGACTTTCGCAGGCTTCCTGCGCGAAGCCGCCGCCGGGCATTATGTCGCCGGCCGCATCGGCGGCGAGGAGTTCGCCATCATCCTGCCGGGAACCAACCTTGCCGCCGCGCGGCTGTTCGCCGAGGGCACGCGCAGCGCTTTCGGCGCGCTGCCCATCGACGGATTGCCGGCGGACAACCGCTGCACGGCGAGCTTCGGCGTCGCCGAACTTCATCCGAGCGAAGACTTTGCCGATCTGATGCGGCGCGCCGACCAGGCGCTCTATCAGGCCAAGAATGCCGGGCGCGATTGCGTGCGCGTCTCCGTCGGGCCGGCCGGCAACTGGTCGTCAGCCGGGATCGAAGCTAGCGGCAGGGGCTGAGTTCGGGCATCTCGCCGTCGGAGAGACCGTACATATAGGAGCGGCCCTTCACCAGCACCGGCGGCCGGTAGCAATCGCCGTAGCCCGATATTTCGTCGGCTTCGTTCTCGTAGATCACCTTGGGCTGGCCGGCGCTGGTGTAGTCGGACAGTTGCTTGGCCAACCTGCCTTCGCCGACGAGGATGCGCTTGTAGCCGGCGGCGCTGTCGATGACGAGATTGCCGAAGGAATCGGCGTAGACGCGATCCTGGTGCCGCGCGCCGGCAAGCGCTGGCACTGCAAGGCCGACGACCGAGGCCGCCACTATGAACGCCGCAAGGCGCGATCTGCCCGAATTCGAACGCATGGCGTCCTCCGTGTCTTGAGGAAAGCCTCCTCGAATCAGAAATTAACGTTTTCTTAACCTTTGTTAAGAGGCTGACGCGGTTCGCGGCGATGTCTCGGTAAACATGGTTAATATCCGTTAATATCCGACTGGATGGAAAACCCTGTGGCCATCATTCGGCCATGCTTGACCGCACCATCGCGCCGGTGTCCGTCCCGGCGTCGGGATGACCTTGATCTTGGCAGAGCATCGCGGCTGGTTTGCCGCGCGGGAGGACAGCATATGGCGCTACGCCGGCCGATTTGGGTGTCCGTTTTCCCGTTGCTCGTTATCGTTGCTGCCTGTGTGCCACAGGGCAGCGCACCGAAAGCGGCCAATACTGTCGTCTCGCCTGCGCCGGCTCAGCAACCCATCGCAGCCGCGGCGCCCCCGGCAGCTTCAACCAAGATCACCACCGACCTCACCGCGCCGCGATCCACTGTGGGTACGGCAACCTATGGATGCGGCAATGGCAGCGCGATCACCATTCAGAATCTCGGCTCATCGTTGCGTGTGATCGAGCCGGATGGCGCGACTGAAGAGTTTGCGGCGTCGCCCGCCAACCAGTCCAGCCGCTACCAGGAGGCCGCCACACATAACGCAATCGTGATCGACGGGCGTGAGGCGCTGGTGATGAAGAGGGGCTCGACGCCGCAGACCTGCAAGCGATAGGCCGCACGGCTAATGAGCAGCGTATGCTGCACTGCAGCGATACAGAGCCGGTTGCGGGCCATCAGCCCCTAATCGATTGAAGCCCGAGCCTGCCTTTTTGTCAGACTAAATGACGTTTCCAAAACGATTTTCTGGCTTTGACGCGGTGCAAAAAGAGCATTAGAAACCGGCTGTCCGAAGTCATACATAAGGCGGCAAATGCCGCTTTCCATCGCGGCTCCGGACGTCGAACTGGGGGAGCCATGAGCAAATCACCAGCCACCCGCGAATTTGCCAGACGTGAACGGCCACTCTCGCCGCATCTGACGATCTACCGGCCGCCGATCACCATGACGATGTCGATCATCCATCGCATCACCGGCGGCGCGCTGTATTTCGGCACGCTGCTGGTCGCCCTGTGGCTGATGGCGGCGGCAAGCTCGCAGGCGACCTTTGATTGGGTCAACTGGGCCTTCGGCACCTGGCTCGGCCGGTTGATCCTGTTCGGTTACACCTGGGCGCTGATGCATCACATGCTGGGTGGTGTGCGCCATCTGGTCTGGGACACCGGCGCCGGTCTCGAAAAGCACACGGCCTCGAAGATCGCCTGGGCGACGCTGGTCGGCTCGATCCTGCTCACGCTGCTGATCTGGATCGCCGGCTACATGGCGCGAGGGGCCTGATCATGAGCGGCAACAACTCCGACATGCGCACGCCGCTGGCGAAGGTTCGCGGCCTGGGTTCCTCCCGCGAGGGCACCGGACATTTCTGGCGCCAGCGCCTGACCGCGATCGCCAACATCCCGCTGACGCTGTTCTTCGTCGGTTTCCTGATCGCGCTCAACGGCGCTGACCATGAGCATGTGCGGGCAGCCCTTGCCAATCCGTTCGTGGCGCTGGTGATGGCCCTGGTGCTCGTCTCCGGGCTCACCCATATGCGGCTCGGCATGCAGGTGATCATCGAGGATTACGTGCATGGCGAAGGCGTGAAGCTGGCGCTGATCGCGCTCAACACATTTTTCACAATAGCGGTCGGCGTCGCCTCGATCTTCGCCCTGCTCAAGCTGACATTCGGAGGCTGAGTTGGCCAAGGACGCAAAACAAGCCAACATGGCAGGCTACACCTTTGTCGACCACAAGTTCGACGTGGTGGTCGTCGGCGCCGGCGGCGCCGGCCTGCGCGCCACGCTCGGCATGGCCGAACAGGGCCTGCGCACCGCCTGCATCACCAAGGTGTTCCCGACGCGCTCGCACACTGTGGCGGCGCAAGGCGGCATTGCCGCTTCGCTTGCCAATATGGGTCCCGACAATTGGCAATGGCATCTCTTCGATACCGTCAAGGGTTCGGACTGGCTGGGCGACATCGACGCGCAGGAATACATGGTCCAGCAGGCGCCCGCCGCGGTTTATGAACTCGAACATTACGGCGTGCCGTTCTCGCGCACCGAAGAGGGCAAGATCTATCAACGGCCGTTCGGCGGCATGATGATGAATTTCGGTGAAGGCCCGCCGGTGCAGCGCACCTGTGCCGCCGCCGACCGCACCGGCCATGCCATGCTGCACACGCTCTACGGCCAGTCGCTGAAGCACAATGCGCAGTTCTTCATCGAGTATTTCGCGCTTGACCTGATCATGGAGCCGGACGGCACCTGCACCGGCGTCGTCGCCTGGAATCTCGACGACGGCACCATCCACCGCTTCTCGGCCAAGATGGTGGTGCTGGCGACCGGCGGCTATGGCCGCACCTATTTCTCGGCCACCTCGGCGCATACCTGTACCGGTGACGGTGGCGGCATGGCGGCGCGTGCCGGCTTTCCGCTGCAGGACATGGAGTTCGTGCAGTTCCACCCGACCGGTATCTATGGCGCCGGCTGCCTGATCACCGAAGGCGCGCGCGGCGAGGGCGGCTATCTCGTCAATTCCGAGGGCGAGCGCTTCATGGAGCGCTACGCGCCGTCGGCCAAGGACCTTGCCTCGCGCGACGTCGTTTCGCGCTGCATGACGCTGGAAATCCGCGAGGGCCGCGGCGTCGGCCCGAAGAAGGACCACATCTTCCTGCATCTCGACCACCTTGATCCGGCCGTCCTGCATGAGCGGCTGCCGGGCATTTCGGAATCGGCAAAGATCTTTGCCGGCGTCGACCTGACCAAGGAGCCGATCCCGGTGCTGCCGACGGTGCACTACAATATGGGCGGCGTGCCAACCAATTACTGGGGCGAAGTGCTCAACCCGACGGCCAGGAGCCCGGACAAGGTGTCGCCCGGCCTGATGGCGGTCGGCGAAGCCGGCTGCGCCTCGGTGCATGGCGCCAACCGGCTCGGCTCGAACTCGCTGATCGACCTGGTGGTGTTCGGCCGCGCGGCGGCGATCCGGGCCGGCCAGGTGATCGACCGCAATTCGGCGATCCCCTCACCCAACGAGGCCTCGGTCGAAAAGATCATGGACCGCTTCGACCGGCTTCGCCACGCCAATGGCTCGACGCCGACGGCGGTGCTGCGCGAGAAGATGCAGAAGGCTATGCAGGAAGATGCGGCGGTGTTCCGCACGCAGGAATCGCTGGACAGTGGCTGCAAGCGCATTTCGCAGATCTGGAGCGAGCTCAAGGACATCAAAGTGTACGACCGCTCGATGATCTGGAACTCCGACCTGGTCGAGACGCTGGAGCTGGAAAACCTTATGGCCAACGCCATCACCACGGTCTACGGCGCCGCGGCGCGCAAGGAGAGCCGTGGCGCGCACGCGCGGGAAGATTTTTCCGCCCGCGACGACGCCAACTGGCGCAAGCACACGCTGGCGCGGCTCAGCGATGACGGCAAGGTGACGCTCTCCTATCGGCCGGTGCACACCGAGCCGCAACTGGCGGAAAAGGACGGCGGCATCAGCCTCGCCAAGATCGCGCCGAAGGCCAGGGTGTATTGACGATGGCGCTGGCGGCCTCGGGATATTCCGGCACGCCCCTTCCGGCCAAGCTCGGCCTGAAGCACGGCATGACCGCCGCTTTTATCGCGCTCCCCGACGACCTCAGCGATCTCGCCGAATCCATGGACTTCGCTCAAGTCGACCGGCTGGCAGACTGGTCGCGGATTTCGGGAACGACCCTGAAGTATGACGCCGTCCATGCCTTCACCCGGCAGCGTGCCGAGATCGAGGATCGCCTCGGCGATGTCGAGGCGGCGATCAAGCGCGACGGCATGGTCTGGGTGTCCTGGCCAAAGAAGGCATCGAAGGTGGCCACCGACGTCACCGAGGGCGTTGTCCGCGCCGAGGCGCTGAAGCGCGACCTTGTTGACGTCAAGGTCGCCGCCGTCAATGAAATCTGGTCTGGGCTGAAGCTCGTCATCCGAAAGGACCGCAGGTAATGGTCGAACTGACGCTTCCCAAGAACTCGAAGATCCAGCAGGGCAAGACCTGGCCGAAGCCGGAGGGCGCCACCAATCTGCGGGAATACCGCATCTACCGCTGGTCGCCGGACGACGACGAGAACCCGCGCATCGACACCTACTTCGTCGACATGGACGATTGCGGGCCGATGGTGCTCGACGCGCTGCTGTGGGTCAAGAACAAGATTGATCCGACGCTGACCTTGCGGCGCTCCTGCCGCGAAGGCATTTGCGGCTCCTGCGCCATGAACATCGACGGCTCCAACACGCTGGCCTGCACCAAGGGCTGCGACGACATTTCCGGCGCCGTCAAGGTCTACCCGCTGCCGCATATGCAGGTGGTCAAGGACCTGGTGCCGGACCTCACCAATTTCTATGCCCAGCACGCCTCGATCCAGCCCTGGCTGAAGACGGTGTCGCCGGAGCCGGCCAAGGAATGGCTGCAAAGCCATGAGGACCGCGAGAAGCTCGATGGGCTCTACGAGTGTATATTGTGCGCCTGCTGCTCGACTTCGTGCCCAAGCTACTGGTGGAACGGCGACCGCTATCTCGGCCCGGCAACGCTTCTGCAGGCCTATCGCTGGCTGATCGACAGCCGCGACGAGGCCAAGGGCGAGCGGCTCGACAATCTCGAAGACCCGTTCCGGCTCTATCGCTGCCACACCATCATGAACTGCGCGCAAACCTGCCCCAAGGGCCTCAACCCGGCCAAGGCGATCGCCGAGATCAAGAAGATGATGGTGGAGAGAAGGGTTTAGCGGGGCCAAGGCGGTCCTTCTGATCGAAGATCTGGTTCGCTGGTCGAAAGAAGGGGCTGCCGTCGGATCCGCTGACGCTCAATGCGGAGCCGCTGCCACCCAGAAGACGGCGGGAGCCGGTGATGGCAGCCGGCGGGGATGCTCCAAGCGCCCAACTGCTTGAGCAGAAAGGCTGGTGCGGCTGATGTCCGGCTCGCGTGTCGAACGCGATCAGCTCAGATGGCTCGGCAGTTCTCGCTGACTGCGCAGCGGTCCGCCTCGCTTGGCCTGCTCTTGTCAGGCGGCCGCCGGCCGCGCCCGATCATTTTTCATTTTTCCAAACATCTCGTTTGCTAGTCTAGAGCCGAGGGAGTCTTGGCGGCATATATTAGCGATATCGCAAGTAATTGATTGCTGGATACGCAAGGCGGCTCGGTATTGTCTTAGTATAGTTTTAAGTGGTCCCCGATATTCACTTCCCAGAGCGTCGTTCGGGTGCAAAATGATGCGCGGCTTCACCGTGAATGGGTATTCGGTATCCGGGTCATTGATCAGCGTCACAACAGTGGGATCGCTCACCTGGCTTGTGTCGCTGATCTATTTTCAGGAGAAGGGGCTGCTTGCGGCTCTCGGCCTGGGGGTTTTGGTCGCGCTTGTCTTGCTTGACGGGCTCCGGGACAAGAGGGCGGATCAGCGAGAAAGCAGGTGGTTCAGGCTCTATTTTTCGCTCATTCCCTGCTTTCTCTTCCTTGTCTATGTCTATCTCGAAAGTGTTTTTGGCTATTTTGACTGGGGTGCGATGTTCATGCATGCCGGCGCCGGGATGCTCACGCCTGGTGTCGTTTTTGACTATTTGTGGAATACCGGAAGCACGATGCTGGTCATTCTCGTCGTTCTTTTCGGTCTCGGCGCCCTGAAGGCGCGCGGCACGCTGACAAGAGGATTGGATGTCGCCCTGATGGCGTTCTTCCTGGCGGCAAACCCGATGCTGACACGGCCGATTGCCGCCGCGATCCACCCCAACCCGCTGCATGATTTCCTATCCAAGCGGTTCGTCGACATCAGCTCTCTGACAGAGCCGGAGGCAGAAGCAGCGTCCGCCACCGCGGGGCCAAAGAACCTCATTCATATTTTCATCGAGAGCGCCGAGCGCACCTACATGGACGAGGAGTTCGGCGATGTCATGGGGCCGCTACTCGAATTCGAGAGGCGGGGTGTTTCGGCGGCCAACATGGTGCAACTTGCCTACACCAACAACTCCATCTCAGGGATGGTCGCTGCGAACTGCGGAACGCCGCTGCTGATAACGTTCTTCACGACGCGCCAGTACCTGGAGGAGAATTCGCAGTTCCTGCCAGGCCTGACCTGCCTGGGCGATGTCCTGAAGGCGCGGGGCTATCAGCAGAACTTTGTCACCGGTTGGGCGCTCAGCTTCACCGGCCAGGGGACATTCTATTCCACCCATGGCTATTCATCGCTTTTTGGGGGATCCCAAGTCGTGGCTGCCGTCGCCGGGCGCGGCAGCGCCTTTGGCGCCGATGACGCCGAAGTTCTCGATTTGAGCCTTGACGTTTTGCGGCGCGCGCAGCGGGACGGCAAACCGTTCTCGCTGACGATCGCCGTCAGTGGTGGGCATGCGATGGACGGATACCTCACCGACAAATGTATCGGCAAGACGGGACTGTCTCCACAAACCCCCAACATTCTCCATGCCGTGAAATGCACGAACATGCTCATCGCGGACTTCATTCACAAAGCCGAGGCCGAAGGTCTGATGGCCAATACCGTCCTGGCGTTGCAAAGCGACCATCTCAGCGCGCCGAGCAAAGTTACGGATCGCCTGAACACGCATGAGCGACGCAACTTCTTCTCCCTGTCGGGGGCTGGCGTTCCTGCCAAAACGCACACCGGGCTTTCGGGCACGATTGACATATTTCCCACCATCCTGGACGCGCTGGGCGTGCCGCCTCCCAATGGCCAGGCCGCTTTTGGCGTCTCGCTGCTCGGTGATCGACCGACGCTGGCCCAGGAACTTGGACAGGCCCGGTTCGACGACGCGATCCATGCCGAGGATGTGCTGGTCAGATCATTCTGGCAGCCGAAACCGGAGCGGGAGGCTGCGGCGCCTGGGACTGATGCGCTTTAAGCTTTTGTCTTCATGCATGTCGTTCTCCCAGAAACCGGAGCCACTTTTGGGCGATATTGCATGAGTGCCGAAGCGCGCCAGTGCATATGTCCCATGCTAGCTATCGCCCCGATGCGAGAAAAAGGACTGAAAGGTGTGACGCTCCGTAGCTACATCCGTCGATCGAAAGTAGGAGACGTTTCGCGAACAGCTATGGTATCGGGAGCTTCGGGTATGAGAGAGCCATGAGCGAAGACCTTCCCATCCTTAATCCCGTCGAAGCCCGCGTGCTCGGCTGCCTGATCGAGAAGAAGGAGCTGACGCCGGATGTCTATCCGCTGACGCTCAATGCAGCACTGGCCGCCGCCAACCAGAAGACGGCGCGCGAGCCGGTGATGGCGCTGGAACAGGCCGAGGTGCACCGGGGGCTGAAGCTGCTCGAACAAAAGGGGCTGGTGCGGCAGATGTTCGGCTCGCGTGTCGAGCGCTACGAGCACCAGATGGCGCAGCGCTTCTCGCTGACCACGCCGCAGACCGCTTTGATCGGCCTGCTGTTGCTGCGCGGGCCGCAGACGGCCCATGAGCTGCTGGCGCGGGGCGAGCGCATGGCGCGGTTCCCGTCGATCGAGGATCTGCGCACCGAGCTCGATATGCTGATCGGTCGCCGACCGCCACTCATCCTGGAAATCCCGCGCGGACCAGGCCAGCGCGAGGACCGCTACGTGCATCTCCTCAGCGGCCCGGTGGACGTTGCAGCCCTTTCGGCGCAGCGGAGTGCATCGGCCCTGCCTGCGTCCGACCTGGAGGTACGGTTGGAGGCGCTGGAGCAGGAAGTCGCCGCACTCCGCGCCCGGCTGGACGCGCTGGGCGCGTAGGTCCCGGCGCACGCCTGAGCGTTCGCGCCGGGTCTTCACACCGGATGCAGCGTTCTCAGCCAAGCTTGGCGTCGAGCGATACGTTTATGGCGCCGAGCGCTTTCGACACCGGGCAGCCGGCCTTGGCCTTTTCGGCCAATTCCTTGAATTTCGCCGCATCGATGCCGGGCACCTTGCCGACCACGGTAAGGGCGCTGCCGGTGATCCCCGTACCGGGAACCAGCGTCACCACGGCCTTGGCGTCGAGTTCGGTGGCGGGCGTGCCGTTCTCGGCCAGGAAATGCGAGAACTGCATGGCAAAGCAGCCGGCGTGCGCGGCGGCGATCAGCTCTTCAGGGTTGGTGCCGGATTTGCCGCTCTCGTCCTCGAAGCGCGCCTTGAACGAATAGGGCGTGCCCTTCAGGGTTCCGCTCTGGGTGTCGAGCGTGCCCTTGCCCTCTTTCAGATTGCCTTTCCAGACGGCGTTTGCGGTGCGGTCCATGAATTCCTCCTTGGTTGTCGTGACTCGGTGTCGGGGCTGAGCCCGGCGTCCGGTCAACTATAGCGCGCGCGGGCGCGAAGGCCACTGCGCACTTTGAACCACGGCACGGTGTCGGCGATGGTGGTCAAATCTTTTCTGAAATGCAGGTGCAAAATGTCGACTTTGGTCCCCCTCGCCCGTCCTGCGGGCGGCCACGGGTTTTGTGGCCGGATGGAGGTTCACATGGACAATCTGTTTTTCGCACTTTGGAGAGGCGCAGGCTGCAAGGCCGGGCGACGAGAAGACTTCTGGCTGCATCCGCCGGGGTCCGGCTTTGGCCGGCTTCTGGCGGCGGTTGCCATCATCGGGATTGCGGTGTGCATTCTCGACCATGCAGCCGCGGGCAAGGGCCGGACCGACAGCCTGATCGCCTCATCCTATGATTGGTCACAAAGGAGATAGAAGATGAAATATGTTTGCCTGGTCTACGGTGAGGAAAAAGGTCTCCATGCCATGACCACAGAGCGTCTGGCCAAGCTCGATGCCGACTCGCTGGCTCATGACCGGTCATTGGACCAACGCGGGATACTGATCATCGCGCAGGCGCTGCAATCGGTGAAGACGTCGAAAACCCTTCGCAGACGCAAGGGCAAGAGCCTGGTCACCGACGGCCCGTTCGCCGAAACCAAGGAGCAACTGCTCGGCTTCGTCATGATCGAAGCTGATGATCTCGACGAGGCGCTGGAGATCGCCAGCGAGATTCCGCTGGCCGAAATCGGCACTATCGAGGTGCGCGCGATCTACAATGTGCCGGGATCGTAGATGCGATTCCTTTGCGGCCCGCCGTCTGGGGCGGCGGCGCCGTGGGGAGCGCCTGACGGAGAGGCCGAGGTTTCTTCGCCGGGCGCAACTTTTGCGTGTTGAAGCACCGCGCGAGTTCTTTTATCGTTGCAGCGGCTTAGGGGATGTCGGCATGCCGTTTTTGATTGCTATCCTTGGCGTGTTGGGCGCGGCGGCGTTCTGGTGGTATCGGATGAAGGCGATGAACGATGCGGCTCGCGAGGTTGCGGACGTCGTCGGGCGCGTGCAGGGCAACATCCGCCGCAAGAAGTTGCGCAAGCAGGCGGCCCTGTCGCCGCTGACGGCGATCGATGATCCGGTCGTAGCGGCGGCAACGCTCATCACCGCCATCGTCTCCGAGAACGGGCCGATCCTGCCGCAGCGCGAGGCCGTCATTCGCGCGGTGATTTCCGAGATTGCCGACAAGAAGAAAACGGACGAAGCGGTGGTCTACGCCAAATGGGCGGCGTCACAGATCGACGACACCACAATCGTCATCGACAAGCTGGCGCCGTTCCTGCGCGAACGTCTCGATGTCGCCGAGCGAAACGATCTGCTGCAGATGGTCAACCGCGCCGCCCAAGGTGGCGAGAAACGCCTTGAGATATCCGACCAGAGGATATTGCGGCTGCGGCAGAAGCTCGGCTTCGAAGTCAATTGAGCGACAGCGCTCAGATCGCCTCGCCCTTCAACAGTCTTGGCGTGCCGGCGGACAACCCCGATGCCTGGCGGATGAAGAATTCCTTGAGGCGCGGCATGCGTTCGACCAAGCCAAGGCCGATGTCGCGGACGGTGCGGAGCGGGCCGATGTCGTTGGAAAACAGCCGGTTCAGCACGTCCGTGGTGACGCCCATCTGCACCGTGTCGAAGCGGCGCCACTGCTGGTAGCGCTCAAGCACGTCGAGCGCGCCGATGTCCTGGCCGAGCCGGTCGGCCTCGACGATCACCTCGGCAAGCGCGGCGACATCCTTGAAACCGAGATTGAGACCCTGGCCGGCGATCGGGTGGATGCCGTGGGCGGCATCGCCGGCGAGCGCAATGCGCGGTGCGACGAAAGCACGCGCGATGGTCAGGCCGAGCGGCCAGGCGCGCGGCTTGTCAGCAACGCGGATCTCGCCAAGCTTCAGGCCAAAACGCTGTTCGAGTTCGTGTTCGAAGACGAGATCGTCTCCGGCCACCAGCTTCTCGGCATCCTGCGAGCGCTCGACCCAGACGATCGACGAGCGGTTGGTGCCGTCCTCGCCGGGTTTGAGCGGCAGTGTGGCGAAGGGTCCCGCCGGCAGGAAATGCTCCTCGGCACGGCCATTGTGTGGGCGTTCATGCGCCACGGTGCAGACGATACCGGACTGGCCATACTCCCACTTCACCGTCTTGATGCCGGCCATGTCGCGCAGCCTGGAGTTGACGCCGTCGGCGGCGACCAGCAGCCGGGCCTTCAGCGTCGCACCGTCGGCGAGGTGCACGGTGATGCCGGCGCCGTTGGTCTCGAAACCCTGCACGGCGACGCCTTCGATGATGTCGATGCCGAGTTTTTCCGCATTGGCCCGCAAGGCGCCATTCAGCACCCTGTTGGCAACCATATGTGCAAACGGCTCTCCCGGCGCCACTTCGCCGTCGAAGGTCAGGAACACCGGACGCACCGGATCGGAGGTGCGCGAATCGGTGATGATCATCTCGGTGATCGCCTGCGCCTGCGGCGCGATTTCGGCCCACACGCCAAGCTGGTCGAGCATGCGGCAGGCGGCGGCGGCAATGGCCGAAGCGCGGCCATCCCTTTGCCAGACGCCAGCGGGCGCGGCATCGACAAGAGCGATGGCGAGACCCGGGCGCGCCTGCTTCAGCGACACGGCTGCGGCCAAGCCGACATAGCCGGCGCCGGCGACCAGAACATCGAGCCCGGACTTGGGTTTCGCGTCCGCCTTGCGTTCCATCATCTTCGCTCCTTGCGCGCCGGCCGGGTCTTGCGCCCTTGACTGCCTGTCCGTCCTGTCGGAAACCGCCATAACACTTCTGCTGCGAGGGCGCGAAATATGACGGCAGCCATGGACGAGCTTCTCGGCATTCTCGACCTCGAGAAGCTGGAACACAATCTGTATCGTGGTCGCAGCCCCCTGCTCGACTGGCAGCGCGTCTTCGGCGGCCAGACCATTGCCCAGGCGCTGGTGGCGGCGCAGCGAACCGTCGATCTCGATCGCCACGTGCATTCGCTGCACGGCTATTTCATGCGGCCCGGCGACACCAAGGTGCCGATCGTCTACGAGGTCGACCGGATCCGCGATGGCGGCTCCTTCACCACGCGGCGCGTGGTGGCGATCCAGCACGGCCAGGCGATCTTTTCGCTGGAGGCCTCGTTCCAGCAGGACGAGGTCGGCCTCGAGCACCAGGTGCCGATGCCGCAGGACGTTCCGGGGCCGGACACATTGCTGTCGCAGCGCGAATTGCTGGGCAAGTTCGGCGAAGCGGTGCCCGAAGGCATCAAACGCTATTGGGAGCGTGACCGGCCGATCGAGATGAAGCCGGTGATGCTGAAGCATTACACGAGCCGCGAGAAGCTGGAGCCGAAGCAGAACATCTGGATCCGGACCACCGGTCCGGTGCCGGCGGATCGCGCCATCCAGGCGGCGGTGCTTGCCTATCTCTCCGACATGACGCTGCTCGACACCTCGACCTTCGCGCATGGCCGCGCCATTTTCGATCGCGATATCCAGGCGGCGAGCCTCGACCACGCCATGTGGTTCCACCGCAGCCATGCGCTCGACGACTGGATGCTCTACACGCAGGACAGCCCGTCGACGCAAGGGTCGCGCGGCTTTACGCGCGGGTCGCTGTTTGCCCGCGACGGCACGCTGATCGCCTCGGTTGCGCAGGAAGGGCTGATCCGGCTCAAGCGATCGCCTGCAGAGTAGGCATTTTGGAAAAATTGCCTAATTTTTAAGCAGATGCATCGCCGCAGCTGTGGGCAGGTTGCGTCGGGACGCTCCTCGATCTCTTTGTTTACAACGGGTTAACACCCTGCTTCGGCACTTGGCACGGAGCTTGAATCCTCGTGGGCACTCTCCGGCTCTTTGGGATCGGTGAAGGTGTGCAAACGCGGGGGACCGCAACAGCAAAGGGTGAAACCTTATGAAAATCGTGATGGCAATCATCAAGCCGTTCAAGCTCGACGAGGTACGCGAAGCGCTTACCGCCGTCGGCATCCAGGGCCTGACCGTCACCGAAGTCAAAGGCTACGGGCGTCAGAAAGGGCATACGGAAATCTATCGCGGGGCGGAATACGCGGTCAGCTTCCTGCCGAAGATCAAGATCGAAGTCGCGGTCAGTGCCGACATGGTCGACAAGGCCGTCGAAGCCATCACCGCCGCCGCCAAGACCGGCCAGATCGGCGACGGCAAGATCTTCGTTTTCGGCATCGATCAGGCGGTGCGCATCCGCACCGGCGAAACAGACACCGACGCGCTCTGAGCGGCGATCACGTATTCCAATGGAGAGTTCAATGAATATTCCTTCCACCTTGAAGACGACGGGACGAGCCGCCCTTTTGGGTTCGCTCGTTCTCGCAGCATTGGGCACGGTCGCCGCCTTCGCGCAGGAAGCGGCTCCTGCCGCAGCCGCGGCCGCGCCGGCTGCTGCCCCGACCCCGGTGCTCGACACCGGCAACACCGCCTGGATGCTGACCTCGACGGCGCTCGTGCTGATGATGACCATTCCGGGCCTGGCGCTGTTCTACGGCGGCATGGTGCGCAAGAAGAACGTGCTCGCCACCATCATGCAGAGCTTTGCCATCACCTGCCTGGTGACGGTGCTGTGGTTCATGTTCGGCTATTCGCTGGCCTTCTCCGACGGCGGCGGCGTGAACAGCTATATCGGCGGCACCTCGAAATTCTTCCATCACGGCATCACCACTGCCTCGCTGTGGCTGCCGGGCGTCGCGAACATTCCTGAATTCGTCTTCTCGATGTTCCAGATGACCTTCGCCATCATTACCCCGGCGCTGATTGCCGGCGCCTTCGCCGAACGCTTCAAATTCTCGGCGCTGCTGATCTTCATGGCGCTGTGGCTGCTCGTCGTCTACGTGCCGATCGCGCATTGGGTCTGGGGTGGCGGCTTCCTCGGCACGGCTGGCGTGCTCGACTTTGCCGGCGGCACGGTCGTCCACATCAACGCCGGTGTCGCCGGTCTCGTCTGCGCGCTGGTTCTCGGCAAGCGCGAAGGCTATGGCACCACCAACATGGCGCCGCACAACCTGGTCTATTCGGTGATCGGTGCTTCGCTGCTGTGGGTCGGCTGGTTCGGCTTCAACGCCGGTTCGGAACTCGCAGCCGACGGCCTTGCCGGCGCTGCCATGCTCAACACCCAGGTTGCCACCGCCGCGGCGGCTCTGGCCTGGATGTTCGCTGAATGGATTGTCGCCAAGAAGCCTTCGGTGCTCGGCATCATCTCGGGTGCCGTTGCCGGCCTCGTCGCGGTGACGCCTGCTTCCGGCTTCGTCAACCCGACCGGCGCCTTTATCGTCGGCATCGTTGCCGGCGTGCTCTGCTACCTCTCGGCGGTCAAGGTCAAGCACATGTTCGGCTATGACGACTCGCTCGATGCGTTCGGCGTGCACGGCGTCGGCGGTGTGATCGGCGCTCTGCTCACCGGCGTGCTCGCCGACCCGGCGATCAACAGCCTCGGTGCGGGCGCTTCGCTCGGCAAGCAGATCTACGGCGTTGCCGTCACCATCGTGTGGACGGCGATTGCCACCTTCGTGATCCTCTACATCGTCAAGGCGCTGGTCGGCCTGCGTCCGACGACCCAGGAAGAGGTCGAAGGCCTCGACATCTCCCAGCATGGCGAAGTGGTGCCGTAAGGCCAACTTAGCCACGGGGCCGGCGGAACCCTCCTCCCGCCGGCCCCCTGTCTTCCGACGCAATTCCGGACGGAAAACCGCTACACACTTTTCCTGGAATTGCTTCAAAAATCCCGTCGTGACGCTCCCGAAAGGAGTTCACGCATTGAGGCCCGGATCACGTCCGGGCCTCTTTTTTTGGTACAATCGCCCTGCCAATGCCGGGATACGCGCAATCACGTTCGTGTGATCAAGATTTTTGAGGAAACATCGACCGCTCTGGTTCCGAACTGTGGGGACGATCGTCGTTCTGACGCTCGTGCCAAACAACAGGGAAGGAAACCATCTCATGAACCTCAAGAACATCTGCCTCGGAGCGCTCGCTCTTGCCATGGTCAGCGGCACGGCATTTGCCGGCGCTCTCGATGAACCGGACAACATGGCACCGTTCTTCACCGACGCCGGCATGAAAACCATGAAGCCCAAGGCCGACTTCAAGGCTGCCTGGGATTCGATGGCGAAGGACAAGCAGGACGCGATGATGAAGGAATGCCAGGACGCGGCGATGAGCAAGCCGCATGCGGAGTTCTGCGCGAACCTGCAGGCGCTTGGCGGCGCCAACTGATTTTGCCGCGATCGGGCCGAGGCCCGATCTTTTGTTGCCAACGACCAATGGCGGGCTCGCGGGTCCGCCATTGTGTTTCGGCAAGCGGCAGCGCTATCCGCCGGCGCCATCGTCCATCATGGTGTTCGTCAGTGCCTCATAGGCGCTGCTGCATGTCCCGGACTGGGGGCAATTCCTGACAATCAGCACGGGCGCCACCGTCAGGACCGCGGCGATCAGAACCTGCAAGCCGAGACCCAGAATTCCAAATCCCTTGCCGAAGAGACCCCTGCACAGAAAATACAGTCCTTGTGCCAGGCAGGCTATGGCGAGGACGTGCAGGAGCGGGCCGGTCGCTCTGGCAAAGGGCGTCACGTGACCATCCGGGAAGCCCACCATGCCGAGTTCGACAAACCAGTGCAGGGCGAGCAGGAGACTGAGCCCCGCCCAGGCCAGAGCCGCCACGCGAAGGAGGACGGATTGCATGCCTCTACCCAAATCGGTGACCCCTGCGGCCCGCTCTCGGCTATCCCTCGGGCAGCAAGCTGCTCAACCGGCGGTAACGAGGTTTGATCATCTCAACCCCTTATAGTTAATGCGCCCTTAACCTTCCCGCCGATAGTCTGACACCCGAATCTGCCGAAGTGCGCCACGCACCCGGCGAGTCCATGACAGACGGGGAAGAGCATGCGTTCAGGGGCTTCAGCACCGCTTGCGCTGGCCGATACGGGGCACGGCATCCAGGCGTTCGCGCGGCGTCAGGTCGGGCGGCTGGTCGGTGCCGGGCTGTTCTTGGCTGTCGCCTTTGGCGTGGCCAGCCTTGCCACCTGGAACGTTGCCGATCCGAGCTTCTCCCACGCGACGAACAACACCGTCACCAACGCCATGGGCTATGCCGGTGCGGTGTTCTCCGACCTGGCCATGCAGTTCTTCGGCCTCGCCGCCGTCGCGGCCCTGGTTCCGGCCGTCATCTGGGGCTTCCTGCTGTTTTCCGCACGCGGCGTCGACAGGCTGCCCAAACGCGGGCTGTCCTGGTTCGGTTTTGCGCTGCTGGCCGCTGCAATGGCCGGCTGCGTTGTGCCGCCCAAGACCTGGCCGCTGCCCACCGGCCTCGGCGGCGTGTTCGGCGACATGGTGCTGAAGATCCCCAGCGTCGTCATCGGCGGCTATCCGACCGGGCTGATCGCCAGCATCATCGCCATCCTGCTGGCCGCACCCGCGCTGTGGCTGTTCGCCCTTGGCTCGGCGCTGATCGGACGCAAGAACGGCTTCGCCGTCATGGAGGACGAGCCTGCCGTCGATCCGCGCGAGGACGACCTTTTGTTCGACAATGACGAGGACGAAGGCGACGAGGGCATCCTGGCGCTCGGGGCAATTACTCATTGGTGGCTCTCGTTCCGCGCGTGGATGCACCGCCGCGCCGTGCGCCGCAGGCAGGAGCGGGACGAGTACGAGCCGGAGATGGAGCAGCGCTCCACCGCCTGGCGCCGCGCCGCCGAACGGGTCGAATCGGCCGAGTTCGCCGAATCGCGAATGAGCCCCGATGGCCGCGCCCGCGTCGAGCCTGAATTCTTCGCCGCCATGGTCAACGACCGCAGCGTCTCGCTCGACCCCGATGATGCCGACATCTTCGACGTCGACGACGACATGGATTTCGAGCAGGACGAGCCCGCCATCCAGCGGCGTGCGGCGCCGACCGCCAAGGTCCAGCCGTTCCGCTCCGATGCCGCCACCCGCGTCGAGGCGCCGGCGCCGCGTCCGGCTCCAGGCGCCCGCGTGCAGCGCGAGGCGCAGACATCGCTGATCGGCTCGGAAAAGTTCGAAATGCCGTCGCTGCATTTCCTGTCCGAGCCGAAGAACGTGGTGCGCGACGCCAGCCTGTCCAAGGATGCGCTGGAGCAGAATGCCCGCCTGCTCGAAGGCGTCTTGGAGGATTTTGGCGTCAAGGGCGAGATCATCGCCGTCCGTCCGGGTCCGGTGGTCACCCTCTACGAGCTTGAACCGGCGCCCGGCATCAAGTCGTCGCGGGTCATTGGCCTGTCCGACGACATCGCCCGCTCGATGAGCGCCATCGCCTGCCGCGTCGCCGTGGTGCCCGGCCGCAACGCCATAGGCATCGAACTGCCGAACGCCAAGCGCGAGACCGTCTATCTCAGAGAGATCCTGGCCAGCCGCGACTTCGAGACGACGAAGGCCAAGCTGGCGCTGGCGCTGGGCAAGACCATCAACGGCGAGGCGGTCATCGTCGATATCGCCAAGATGCCGCACGTGCTGGTCGCCGGCACCACGGGTTCGGGCAAATCGGTTGCCATCAACACCATGATCCTGTCGCTGCTCTACCGGCTGACGCCGCAGGATTGCCGGCTGATCATGATCGATCCGAAGATGCTGGAACTCTCGGTCTATGACGGCATCCCGCATCTGCTCACGCCCGTTGTCACCGATCCGAAGAAGGCGGTGGTGGCGCTGAAATGGACCGTGCGCGAGATGGAGGACCGCTACCGCAAGATGTCCAAGGTCGGCGTGCGCAACATCGACGGTTTCAATGCCCGTGTCAGCCAGGCTGACAAGAAGGGCGAAAAGATCTCGCGCACCGTGCAGACCGGCTTCGACCGCCAGACCGGCGAGGCGATCTACGAGACCGAGAACCTCGATCTCGAGCCGATGCCCTATATCGTCGTCATCATCGACGAGATGGCCGACCTGATGATGGTCGCCGGCAAGGACATCGAGGGTGCCGTGCAGCGCCTGGCGCAGATGGCGCGTGCCGCCGGCATCCATGTCATCATGGCCACGCAGCGCCCGTCGGTCGACGTCATCACCGGCACCATCAAGGCCAATTTCCCGACCCGCATCTCCTTCCAGGTGACGTCGAAGATCGACAGCCGGACCATTCTGGGCGAGCAGGGCGCCGAGCAGCTGCTCGGCATGGGCGACATGCTTTATATGGCGGGCGGCGGCCGTATCCAGCGCGTGCACGGCCCGTTCGTTGCCGATGAAGAGGTCGAGAGGATCGTCGCGCATCTGAAGCTGCAGGGCGTGCCAGAATATCTTGACGCCATCACCGAGGATGACGGCGAGGACGACGACGAGCCGTCAGGCAAGGGTGGTTCCGGTAGCGGTGGCGGCAACAGCAATTTCGAGGATTCCGACGATCCTTACGATCAGGCGGTTTCCGTGGTGCTGCGCGACGGCAAGGCCTCGACCAGCTATATCCAGCGCCGGCTGGGCATCGGCTACAACCGCGCCGCCTCGATCATAGAGAAGATGGAGAAGGAAGGGATCGTCGGCCCGGCCAACCACGCCGGCAAGCGCGAGATCCTGGTGCCGACCGAAGAGGACAAATTCTGACCAGAAGGCCTGACCCTTGTGACATCCCGGTCTCGCAACCTTGAACCTTTCAAGACGTTGAAGCGACTGAGGGAGCCCTGACCCGCCAAACTTCAGCCTAACTGGGGGTCCAAGCACCAGAACAACTCAGGAATCAGATGAGAGTGACCGACATGAAAAATGATCCTTCAGCGCTCAGCACGTTTGCTCCCTCCCGGCGTCAGTTGCTGGGCCTCGGCCTGGCGTTTGCAGGGGCGGCGGCCTTCAACGCGGTGCCCGGCTTCCAGGTGCTGGCTTCGGCGCAGGCGGCCGTGCCGGCCGCGGCACAGAAGATCGCCGACCATTTTTCCTCGGTGAAATCGATGAGCGGCGAATTCGTGCAGTTCGGCCCGAAGGGCGAGCAGACCGGCGGCAAGTTCTTCCTCGAACGGCCGGGCAAGATCCGCTTCAACTATGACGGCTCTTCAAACTTCCGGGTGATTTCAGACGGCCAGTCGGTGGTCATCCTTAACAAGAAGCTCAACACGTCCGATCTCTATCCGCTGTCGAAGACACCCTTGAAGTTGCTGCTCGACAACAGGATCGACCTCTCCGGCGACCGCGTCAAAAGCGTCAAGCAAGAGGATGACCTCACCACCATCCAGCTCGCCGACAAATCGGTGTTCGGCAATTCGAAGATCACGATGATGTTCGATCCTAAAACCTTTGATTTGCGACAGTGGACGATCACCGACGCGCAGGGCAAGGACACAACGGTGATGATCTTCAACACCAAGGAAGGCGTCAGCTTCGCCCCCGATACTTTCGCCATCGACTACACGGCGAATCGCGAGCTCAACACCAACAAGTCGCGCTAACCCTGTCGTTATAGCTGTGGAAAGCACCGGGCCGCGCCTCGTCGGGCGTTGACCGGCTTGTCTTTGCGGCTTGCGGCTGGCAGTTTCCCGGACTGACTCCGTCAAAAGGCGTCTTCCCCGTCAGGGCCCATCGGTTCTGGCTGGCCGCACGCTGTCCTGGATTGCCAATGCCCTTCTCCATCGCCACCTGGAACATCAATTCCGTTCGGCTGCGCATGCCGATCGTCGAGCGCCTGCTCGTCGAGCATGCGCCTGACGTGCTCTGCCTGCAGGAAACCAAGGTTCCCGACGAACTGTTTCCCGAAAAGGCCTTCCGCAAACTCGGCTACGAGCACATCGCCTTCCATGGCCAGAAGGGCTACCACGGCGTCGCGACGGTGGCGCGGCGGCCGATCGAAGTGGTCGAGAAGCGACGTTTCTGCGAGATCGAGGACAGCCGGCATCTCTCGGTGACCGTGCGGGCCGGCGGCAAGGCGATCCTGCTGCACAATTTCTACGTTCCGGCGGGCGGCGACGAACCGGATCCTGTCATCAACAGGAAGTTCAAGCACAAGCTCGATTTCGTCGCCGAGATGAATGCCATCCGGGCAGAACATGACGAGGTGTCCGGCTCGGTGCTGGTCGGCGACCTCAACATCGCCCCGCTCGAACACGACGTCTGGTCACACAAGCAATTGCTCAACGTGGTCAGCCACACGCCGGTCGAGACGGAAAATTTCGAGGCGATGCGTCTCGCCGGCAACTGGATCGACCTCATGCGGCTCAACGTGCCGCATGAGCAGAAGCTCTACACATGGTGGAGTTACCGCGCGCAGGATTGGGAAGCCTCGAACCGCGGCCGGCGGCTCGACCATGTCTGGTCGTCGCCGAATCTGGTGTCCAGCTTTTCCGGCTACGAGATCCTGCGCCTGGCGCGCGGCTGGGAGCGCCCGTCGGACCATGTGCCCGTCATCGCGCGGTTCGATCTGGATTAGGTGCGTCGATATTCAGATGAGGCCAGTCTGCAAATGGCTGATACCCGCGCTTCCCGGTTCTACCGCGTCGCGGTAGAACTGAGCTCACGTACCCAAAAGTACGCTCCGCTCCGGTTCTCGGTATCTGCCATTTTGGTCGCTTCGCGCCCGTCTTCGACTCCGTCCCGGCCTGACCTGAATCTCAACACACCTTAAGCTGCGCTGGGGCCAAACGGTTCAAATGACGCGCTTCAAATCTTTGTCTTTGCGCGTGTCGTCGTCCCGAAATTGCTGCGCTGACAGGCCTGCCGCGTGATCCAGCAGATGGGGGTGGTCGCGGTGGCGCGTCGCCAGCATGCGCTGGGCCGCTTCGATGATTATCGGCGCCGGGACATTGGCGACCAGGCCGGTTGGACTCGCATGGCGGGATTCGATCACGTCCACGCCGTTCGAAAGCGGCCGCCAACGGGCCATGCTGGCACCGCCACTGACGATAACCATCGGCGTCATCACCGCTGCCATGAGGTGTGCCGTGCCGCCTTCGGCGCCAATGTAAAGATCGGCAAACTCCCCTAGCGCCAGCAGAACATCGCTGACATTGACACCCTCGACCGTGCCGGAATCGACAAGCTGCAGCCTCGGCACGCGTTGAGCCAGTTCAGCCAGATCCGGGCCGTCGCCTGGCGTTTTCACGTAGAGAAGGTTTGCCCCGTCGGCGATCATACTGTCGGATATCGCGACAACCTGATCCGCGGTCATGCGTTTGCCGCCATCGCCATGCGCCGCGATAACGATCAATGGAGCATGCTTGCCGTCCGCCAGGCTCCTGGCCGCCGCCCGGGCGGCTGGGGTGGGCTCCAGGCGATGATCGAAAGGCAACCGTTTGCCCGCAAGACGCTCGATGAGGCGGTGGTAGCGCCATGCGTTGCGCTCGGGCCGTGCTTCGGTTTTTTGGCCCGGGCGCCAGGAAAGAGCGAAAGCCGGGAAGTTCGCCTCATAGGCGATGCCGCGACCGAGCAGCGAGCCCCAGGTCTGAAGCAGCCAACGCCCCGAGATGCGGAAATCGACAACGGCCAATCGCCCCTTGCCCTTGCGGTGGCTGGCCACCAGCTGCATCAGGGGCGTCCGCACATTAATCGCATCGACGAGGTGATCGACATGGCGATTGAGGACGTGTTCAAGGGTCGATGACCCGGTGGTTCCGTAGACGATGAAACTATCGGGGAATGCCGTTCTGGCGGCGCGCAAAGCCGGAATCCGGATCAATCCGTCGCCGAACGCGTCATTGCGGGAATACAAGATAATCGTCTCGTACCGAGCTGGCAGCATGCCTCGCTCCCCCCAGGAGCTTGGTGGTGGCGGTGCCTGCTGGGCCGCCCGCCTTCGAGGTTCTGTAGGATTTCACCTCTTGCCTGTCAACGGAACCTCGGCGCTCAGGTCCGGGCAACGGGATGACCAACCCGTCGGCGATCCTCCCACTCCGGCCGCAGTTGCGCCATGACCAGCTCGTCGCGGTGCACGCCTTTGAAAAACGCGCTGCCGCGCGAAATACCCTCAGCCGTGAAGCCGACAGCTTCGTAGGCGCGCCGGGCGCGATGATTGTCCGGGAAAAGCCCAATGCAGAGCCGATAGGCGTCGGTCTCGACGAAAACCCGATCAACCGTCGCTGCCAGAAGCATTCTGCCGTGGCCTTGTCCTGGTGCGATGACGGCGATGCGCTTGACCAGCGTCACGCGCTCGGCAGAGGCCCATTGGCGAAGGATGACGAAGCCGATCGGCACTGAACCATCGACACCGATAAAATAGGCATGACTGTCGTCGAAAAGGGCCTCGCGATGACGCGCCTCGTCCCAGCGCCCGACAAAGGCGTCATAGCCCTCGCGCCGCTCGGTCGCCATGATGAAGGGCAGGTCATTTCCGGTAGCGCGTACGAGCTGGAAGTTCATGTGCGCCTCAGCCAGAGAAGCGTGGCGCCAGTTCCTCGATGCGGCGGATCATCGCCTGAAATTCCTCGGAGATGCGCTGGTGGAGCTTGACCGCGATCTCGGGGTATTCCTCCAGGATGCGGCGGAACATCTTGCGGCTGAGCCGCATCACTTCCGAATCGATTTCGGCCGACGCGCTGGTCAGCCGATTGGTGTCGGCGATCAATGCCAGTTCGCTCAGGATCGTGCCGGGGCCGGCCGTGCCTATCGGGATGCGTTCGCCATTCTGCTCACGGTAGAGCACAATGCGCCCGCTGACCACGATATAGGCAGAATCGGCCTCGTCCTCCTCGCGGTAAAGCTTGTGGTTGGCGCTCAGCCTGGTGTTCTCGGCGCCAAAGGCGAGCAGGCGCAGCTGTTCCTGCGTGAAGCCCTCGAAGAGCCTCACGGCGGACAGGATGCGGATGTCGTCATCCAGCGCCATCTAGCTATGTCCCCGAACCGACAGTCCGACTCCTCCTCTGCGAGTTCGATCCAAACCACCTCCAGCTTCAGGACCGTACCCGAAAAGCGTCCCCGCCCGACCGCTCATTGGATAATGAAATGTTTAAGGAACCAGCTTGTAGCCGCCGCTTTCTGTCACAAGAATTTCCGCATTGGAAGGATCGCGCTCGATCTTCTGACGCAGCCGGTAGACATGGGTTTCCAGCGTGTGCGTGGTGACGCCGGAATTGTAGCCCCAGACTTCCTCGAGCAGCACATCGCGCGTCACCACCTTCTGGTCGGCGCGATAGAGATATTTGATGATCGAGGCCTCCTTCTCCGTCAGCCGCACCTTGCCGCCGCGCGGGTCGAGCAGCAGTTTTTGGCTGGGCTTGAAGGTGTAGGGCCCGACCGAGAAGGTGGCGTCCTCGCTCTGCTCATGCTGGCGCAATTGCGCCCGGATGCGCGCAAGCAGCACGGCGAAGCGGAACGGCTTCGTCACATAGTCGTTGGCGCCGGCCTCGAGACCCAGAATCGTATCCGAATCGGTGTCGTGGCCGGTGAGCATGATGATGGGCGCCTTGTAACCGCCCTTGCGCAGGATCTTCACCGCTTCGCGGCCATCCATGTCGGGCAGCCCGACATCCATGATGAGCAGATCGATGAGGCCGCCGCGTGCGGCGGCGACACCTTTTGCCGCAGTCGATTCCTGCAGCACGTCGAATTCCTCGTAAAGGGACAATTGCTCGACCAGTGTGCCGCGCAGGTCGTCATCGTCGTCGACGATCAGAATGGTGCGTGAAGTCATGGATCAATCCGTTGTTTTGAAAAGAAAATTCAGTTGACCGCTGCCTGTTTATGCGGAAGCTGACCGGCACAACACCCGATCACAGTGATTTGTTCCGTGGCACGATCATACAAGAAAAAACACGATCGCAATGCAGCCGGCGCAATTTTGCGAAAAGGGCTGCGCGTACTGACCGTGCGGGCCAGGCCCGGTCATCCAAGCCAGGGCCTGCTGCAGGCCGGCAAAACGGTGTTTGCCTGTGCGCTGGGGCGGGGCGGCATCTCGGCCGGCAAGCGCGAAGGCGACGGCGCCACGCCGCTGGCCTCGATGCGGATCCTGTCGGGATATTTCCGGGGAGATCAGTTCACCAGCGGCCGCAAGACCCGTCTGGCGATGACGCCGATCGGGCCTGATCTCGGCTGGTGCGAAGTGCCTGACGACCGCAACTACAACAGGCCGGTCAAGATTCCCTATGGCGCCAGCCACGAACGCATGCGGCGCGACGACCGGCTCTACGACGCCTGCCTGGTGCTCGACTGGAACCTGGCGCCACGCCGGCGCGGGCGCGGCAGCGCCATCTTCTTTCATCTGGCGCGCCCCGGCTTCACGCCGACGCAAGGCTGCGTGGCTGTGACGGCGCAAACCATGGCGCGGCTGCTGCCGCTGCTGTCGGACCGGACAGTGGTGAGGGTGGTGAGGTAGGGCAGTAGGGATGGGCGTGAGTGCCGCCTTGATTTTCCCTACTGCCCTATTCCCTTCCCTTACGACCAGACTGCTGCCAGCCGATGTCGAGAAGGCCGAGGCGGCCCATCTCGCGGTCCATGGCGCGTGCGATGTCCTTGCGCCTGGCGCCGACGTCGCGCAGTTGCCGATCCGACAGGTCTTCGACGTTCTGGTGTGGGAGATTGATCGCGACCCTGGCGTGACGCAACCAGTCAAGGGTCTCGGTCAGCCAGTTCGGACGAGCGATGGATGAATTCAAAGCGATGATGGACATGGTGTGATCCGTTCTCTCCGGATATCAAATCCGGCTTGATGATGTTTCGATGGTTGGATCATGTCAGATTGAAATCGCTGTGAGAAACGAGTAGTTTTCTCTAGATTATCAAGTTTTATTTGAGGATAGAATGGCTCGCCTGCTGCCAGGCACTCGCGCCTTGAGGACGCTGGAAGCAGCGGCCAGGCACCTCAATTTCACTCGTGCGGCCGACGAGCTGGGCCTGACGCCAGCCGCCGTCAGCCACCAGATCAAGGAAATCGAGGATCAGCTTGGGCTTGTGCTGTTCACGCGCACCAGCCGCACCATCCGGCTGACCGAGGCGGGCACGGTGCTGTTCGAGGCGTCGACCGACGCGCTCGACCTGCTTGGCCGGGCCGTTTCGCGGGCGCAAAAGCTGACGCGCGGCACCGCGTTGCTGAAAGTGACTCTCGATGCACAGTTCGCGTCAAAATGGCTGATGCGGCGCGTCGACGATTTTCGCAAGCATCACCCCAATATCGAGCTGAGATTCGACATCGCCTACGAAGTGCGGGATTTCGAACTCGATGACATCGATGTCGGCATTCGGTTCGGCGCCGGCAAATATCCGGGCCTTCGCGCCCACCGGCTGTTCGACAACATCCTCATCCCGGTGTGCAGTCCGAGCCTCTTGACGTCCGGTCCGCCGCTGCGCGAGCCGCGCGATCTTTTCAATCACACGCTTGCCCATATCGAATGGTCGCGACAAGGCGTGACATGGCCGAACTGGCGGATGTGGATGGCGGCGGCCGGCGTCCACGATTTCGACGACAGCCGGACTGTCGTGTTCGGAAACTCCACGGACGCCGTCCAGGCGGCGCTCGACGGCAATGCCGTCGCGCTCGCCGATTTCGCCATGGTGGCCAACGACTTGTCCCAAGGCAGGCTGGTGCAGCCTTTCGAACTCGGCCTACGGGTGGCGCCCGAGTTCGCCTATTTCCTAGTCTATCCCGAGAGCGCTGGCGACGATCCGCGTATCGTCGCCTTTCGCGAATGGATTCTCGAGGAAGTCGCCAAGACGCGGACCACGGACAAAGGGCAGTAGGGCAGTAGGGCAGTAGGGCAGTAGGGCAGTAGGGCAGTAGGGCAGTAGGGCAGTAGGGCAGTAGGGCAGTAGGGCAGTAGGGCAGTAGGGATGGGCGTCGGTGCCGCCTTCGGCCCCTATTCCCCTGCCTTTGATCAGCTTGCCGCCGCGCCGAACCAGCCGATCACAGCGCCGATGATCAGCAGCACGCCAAGCCAGTGGCCGCCGTCGATGAGGGTCAGGTCCCAGCCGAAATTCTCGTAGCGGTGGTTGACCGAGAGCGTCGTGGCGACGAAGCCCAGCCAAAGCACGAAGCCGAAGACAAGGCCGGCCAGCAGTGTCGGCTCGCCGCCGGTCATCGCGCCGACGACCAGGGCCATGATGTAGGCCATGACCAGTTCGGCAATGAAGCTGATGACGAAGGGCAGCGGCGATTTCTTCATCGTGGCCGGATCAAGCTTGGCGGCCTTCAGCCACGGCTTGCTCAGGCCCATGTACCAGGCGGCGCCGAACAGCCATGCCACGATTGCGGCGGCGATCACCGCCAGCCAGTTCACTGCTGAAAAATCCATGAGCTTCCCCCTCAGATGCTGGTGTGATGGAACGCCTGTTCGGCGATCACGTCAAGCAAAGCGCCAGACGGTCGTGCGCTTGACCAGGGAATCCTCCAGTGCCCGCGTGACGGCGACTTCATAGACCGCAAGCGGTTCCAGCCCCGCCTTCGGCATATACGACCGGCCGGGATCGCCGACGAGGATCTCGGCGCCACGCGCCTTCAGGGTTGCGAACCACGGCATCAGCCGGTCGGCGAAGGATTTGTCGTAGAAGACGTCGCCGGCCAGGATCACGTCCCATCCCGCATCGGTGCCGATGCAATCCGTGCCGAGGAATTCGATCCCGACATCGTTGGCCTCGCTGTTGAGCCGGATCGCGGTCGCGCAAAACGGATCGATGTCGGTGGCGATCACCTTGGCAGCACCCGCCTTGACGGCGGCGATAGCGACAAGGCCGGAGCCGGAGGCAAAGTCGAGCACGCGCTTGCCCCGCACCGTGCCGGGATTGTCCAGGACATAGCGGGCAAGGCCTTGGCCGCCGGCCCAGGCAAAGGCCCAGAAGGGCGGCGGCAGGCCGATTTCGACCAGCTCGTCCTCGGTCCGCTGCCACAGATCATGGGCTTCATCGGCAAGGTGAAGCAGGATTTCCGGCACGTGCGGCGGCGCCATCAGCGCCGTGTTGTCGAGAATGAATTGTTTCGCACTGTTCGGCGTCAGCGCCGTCACGGAGCGGGTGTCAAGCCGCCCATGCGGCAGACTTCCTTCCATTCGGCCGGCGTCACCGGCTGCACGGAAAGCCGTCCGAGCCGCACCAGCGCCATGTCGGCAAGCTTTGGATTGGCCTTGACCTCTTCCAGCGTCGGCGGGTTCGGCACATCCTGGACGGCGCGGATGTCGACGCATTCCCAGCGCGGATCATCCGACGTGGTGTCGGGATGGGCCAGCGCGCAGACTTCGGCGATGCCGACCACGTTCAGCCCCTCGTTGGAATGATAGAAGAAGCCGAGATCGCCGATCTGCATCGCCTTCATGTTGTTGCGCGCCGCATAGTTGCGCACGCCGTCCCATTGCGTGCCGGCCTTGCCCTTGGCCTTCAATGCCTCGAAGGAGAAGACCGAGGGTTCGGATTTGAACAGCCAGTAGTTCATGTCTTTTCTCCTCCTTGGGGTTGCGCGCCGACGACCGGGATTAACTAGCTGCCGGCTTGTTGAACGTCCAGCTCCACGGGCGGATTTCGACGCTTTCGAACAGCCCGGCCTTAGCGTAGGGGTCGGCGGCCGACAGGGCCTGTGCACCCGCCATGTCGGGTGCTTCGACGACGACGAGGCTGCCATTGGGCTTGCCTTCGGCGTCAAGGAACGGACCGGCGAAGGCCAGCTTCTTGTCGCCGTTCAACCCTTCGAGAAAGGCAACATGTTCGGGCCGCGTGTCGAGGCGCACCTGCAGGCTTCCGGGCTTGTCCTTGCAAATCACGGCAAACAGCATGGTCTTCTCCTGGTCTTGGGGATCAAAGTCGTGGGGATCAATCGTTGGTTTCGGTCTTCAGCGGCCGGGTCATCAGAGCCGTCACAGCCTGCCGGATGGTAATGGTGCCGTCCAGTATGGCGGCGACGGCGGCGATGATCGGCGCGTCGATGTTGCGCTCGGTGGCGATGCGGGCAGCGATCGCGGCCGTCGGCACGCCCTCGGCCAGCGGCAATCCGGCAAGCGGCTTGCCTTGCCCAAGCGCCAGCCCATAGGCGAAATTGCGCGACTGTGTGGACGAGCAGGTGAGCAGCAGGTCACCAAGGCCGGAAAGCCCCATCAAGGTCTCGGGCCTGGCGCCGAAGGCGGCGCCGATGCGGCGCAGTTCGACAAAGCCGCGCGTCACCATGGCGGCCTGGGCGCTGGCGCCGAGCCCGGCGCCGGTGACAGCACCGGCGGCAATGGCGAAGACGTTCTTCAAGGCGCCACCGATTTCGACGCCGATCAGGTCGTCACTCGAATAGCAGCGCAGGTTCTCCGCCGAAAAGCGGGCGGCGAGGTCGGCGGCCAATGCCTCGTCGCGGGCGGCGACCACAACGGCCGTCGGCAGGCCGCGGGCGACATCGGTGGCGAAGCTTGGACCCGACAGGGCGGCGACCGGATTCTGCGGCAGGATCTCTTCGACGATTGCCGACAGCAAGGCGCCCGTGTCGCGCTCGATGCCCTTGGCGCAGAGAACCAGCGGGATGCCCGCCGGCATATGGTCCTTCGCGGCTGCCAGCGTCGCCCGCAACGCCTGCGCCGGGGTCACCGCCAGCACGCAATCGGCGCCGGCAAGTGCCACCTTGATGTCGCCCGTCGCCTCGATGCCGGGCGCGATGGCAATGCCGGGCAGATAGCGCGGATTTTCGCCATGGCCGATCGCAGCGACGGTTTCCGGGTCGCGCGCGAACAGCCGGACCGAATGACCGGCGCGTAGCATCGCCAGCGCCAGCGCCGTGCCCCAGGCGCCGCCGCCAAGCACGGTGACACGCCAGCCGCTCTTGTCCGGACTGTTCATATGCTGGCCAGTCATGCCTTGGCTCCGCGCCGGCCGGAGCCGACCATCGGCGTCGAGATGCCGTCCAGCGGCCAGCGCGAGCGCGGCACGAAATCGAAGCCGTTCTCCTGCGCCATGCCGGCGCGCAGCCGCTCGACGCCGGCCCAGGCGATCATCGCCGCATTGTCGGTGCAAAGTTTCAGCGGCGGCGCAATGAAGCTGAAGCCGGCCTCGGCACAGAGCCGCTCCAGCATCGCCTTGATCGTGCGGTTGGCGGCGACACCGCCGGCCACGACGAGTGCCGGGTTCCTGGTGGCGGGAAATGTCTGCCGAAAGCGCGTCAGCGCGCGGGAAACGCGGTCGGCCAGCGCATCGGCGACGGCCACCTGGAAGGAGGCGCAGATGTCGGCGACGTCCTGGTCGCTCAAGGGAGCAATGGCGGTCGCCGCCTGACGCACGGCGGTCTTGAGGCCGGAGAAGGAGAAGTCGGGCTGAGCCGAGCCCTTCATCGGACGCGGAAAGGCAAAGCGCGAAGGATTGCCGGCCTGTGCCGCCTTCTCGACATTCGGTCCGCCAGGATAGGGCAGGCCAAGCATCTTGGCCGTTTTGTCGAAGGCTTCGCCGAGCGCGTCGTCTATGGTGGTTGCCCAGCGCTGATAGTCGCCGACGCCGCGCACGGCGAGAATCTGCGTATGACCGCCGGAAACCAGCAGCAGCAAATAGGGAAAATTGAGCCCGTCGGTCAGCCGTGCGGTCAAGGCATGACCTTCGAGGTGGTTGATGGCGATCAGCGGCTTGTTTGCCGCAGCGGCGATCGCCTTGGCCGTCATCAGCCCGACGATTAGCCCGCCGACGAGGCCGGGACCGGCGGTGGCGGCAATCGCGTCGATGTCGGCGAGCGCCACGCCCGAATCGGCAAGGGCCGCCTCGATGATGCCGTCCAGCGCCTCGACATGGGCGCGCGCTGCGATTTCCGGCACGACGCCGCCGAATGCGGCATGTTCCTCGATCTGGCTGAGCACGATGTTGGACAGGATTTTTGGCGCGGCGTTGCCATCCACAGCCACGACGCTGGCGGCGGTCTCGTCACAACTCGTCTCTATGCCCAGCACGCGGATCAATTCGTCGCTATCCCAAGAGATTGTCTGTCAGGCCTTTCCCCGTTAGGAGAAAGTCCGGAAAGGCCTCGGTTATTTTAGCCGCATTGCTGCGACGCCAAGTGGTTCCACTTGGCTGCAAAATGCTCAGGCCGGGGGTTATCACGGACCGCGCGCCATGCAAACAATCTTGAGAATCGGAACACGCGGCAGCCCGCTGGCGTTGGCACAGGCGCAGGAAACGCAGGCGCGACTGATGGCCGCGCACGGCATGCCGGCGGAGGCCTTCGAGATCGTCGTCATCTCGACCAGCGGCGACCGCATCCAGGACCGGCCGCTGTCGGAAGCCGGCGGCAAGGGTCTGTTCACCAAGGAGATCGAGGAGGCGCTGCTGGCGGGCCGGATCGACATCGCCGTGCATTCGTCGAAGGACATGCCGACGCAACTGCCCGACGGTCTCGAACTCTCAGCCTTCCTGCCGCGGGAGGATGCGCGCGACGCCTTTGTCGGCAGGGCGGCGAAGACGATTGCGGACCTGCCGCAAGGGGCGAAAGTCGGTTCGTCGTCGCTGCGGCGGCAGGCGCTGATCCGCCGCATGCGGCCGGATCTCGACGTGGTTATGTTCCGCGGCAATGTGCAGACGCGCCTGCGCAAGCTGGACGAAGGCGTCGCCGCCGGCACGATCCTCGCCTATGCCGGGCTGAAGCGGCTCGGGCTCGAGCATGTCGCCACCGACCTGATGCCGCTCGACCTCTTCCCGCCGGCGCCAGGGCAAGGCGCGATCGGCATCGAGACCCGCATCGGCGATCGCGATGCCGAAAAGATGCTGGTGGCAATCCATGATGTTCCGACCGGTCAGGCGCTGGCCTGCGAGCGCGCCTTTCTGGCGGCGCTCGACGGTTCCTGTCGCACGCCGATCGCTGGTTATGCGGCGATCGAGGCCGGGAAACTGTCGTTCGCAGGGCTGATCATATCGCCCGACGGCACGCTGTCGCACACAGTCGAGCTGCAGGGACCGGCGCAAGACGCCGCCCGTATCGGCGCCGAAGCAGCCAGGACGGTGAGGGACAAGGCCGGCGAAAAGTTCTTCGACGGCTGGCTCTGAAATGCTTCGCGTCCTGGTGACGAGACCGGAACCGGGCGCCTTGCGCACAGCGCGGCAGCTTCGGGAGACAGGGTTTCTGCCGATTCTTCTGCCTCTGACCGAAACGGTGGCGCTGCCGGTCGATGCCGGACTCGTCCCGGACGATGCCATCGCCGTTGCCATCACCAGCGCCAATGCCGTGCGCCATGCGCCGGAAGACGTCATCGCGGCGCTCGCCGCCTTGCCTTGCCATGCCGTCGGCAAAAGGACGGCGGAAGCCGCGCGCGAAGCGGGGTTCTTGTCGGTCAGCGAAGGCCCGGGCAATGCCGAAGGTCTCGCCGGCAGTCTTGCTGCTGATCTCTCGGGCAAGACCATTGTCTATCTCTGTGGACGCGTGCGATTTCCGGCCTTCGAACATGAGCTCAAGGCGGCGAGCGTTCAGGTCCACGCCGTCGAAACATATGACACGCTACAGATGGGTTATTCGGACGAAACCATCCTCGAGCGTCTGTCCGGCCAACCTGCCGATGCGGTGCTGCTTTATTCAGCCAAGGCGGCTGCCGCGATGCAGGTCCTGGCCAGACGGCCCGCTCTGCACGGGCTCTTTGAAAAAACGTGGTTTTTCGCACTTTCCAACCGCATCGCGGCAATCCTCGACGATACCGCCAGCGAAAGAATCCGCATTGCCGCACAGCCCGACGAGGAAGCGCTGCTGGCGCTTTTGCGAGCGTGAGCTGAGCCGCGTCATCACACCGCCCCTTTTCACCGCTTGGTGATGTGCTAGACCCTTTCTGAACCATCATGCGCCGCAGGGCGTTGAGACGAAGCGAATTGTGCGGAGCCCAGGCATGGTCAAGACGCCGAAGATGCGACACTCAAAAAGCCGCCGCGAGCCGGTGACCATCGATCTGGAGCCGGGCGCCGTCTCACGCATCGCCGACGAGGATGCCGCCAAGACGCAGGCCGGCACTGATGAAGCGCCAGTGGAGGCCACGGAAACCTCTCGATCCGCAGTTCCCGAAGAGCCGGTTCATGCCGACCAGACCGATCTCGAGCCCTGGGAGCATGCGGATGCCGCCGCAGGGCCAGCGGAGACGCAAGCGCCGGCAGATGCCGGAGCCAAAGCCGCCGAACCAGAGCTCCCCTATCCCGGTTCGGATGCTCCGCCCAACCGCGCCAAAGCCTTCGACTACAGTTTCGAAGATGCGTCGGCAAAGCGCACCCAGACCGATAGCAGCAAGGCAGAAGCCGAGACACGGGACGACAGAATGGCGCCGGCACCTCCCCCTGAAAAGCGTGGCGGCCTCAACGGCATCGCTGCCGGCATCATCGGAGGTGTCATCGCGCTGGTCGGCGCCGGCGGGCTGCAGTTTGCCGGCCTGCTCGGCGCACCGGGCTCCGGCGCCAGTGTCTCGCTCGATGGCGTCAATGGTGACATCGCTTCGCTGAAGGCCGAAATCGCCGGCTTGAAGGACTCTGGCGGCAACAGCGATGCAGCGGCCAAGGTGGTCGGCCTGTCCTCGGGCCTGGAGCAGGTCAAGGCCGATGTCGCGGCGCTGAAATCGGCGGTCGAGAAAGGTGGAGCAGGCGACACTGCCGGGGTCGCCGCACTGGGCGACAAGGTCGCGCAGATCGAAACGGCGGTCGCCACGCTCAGCAAGGCCGGCAGCACGGCTCCGGTCGATCTCGGCCCGCTCAACGAAAAACTGGCTGGTCTCGACGCGCAGGTGAAGTCGGCCGGCGAGGCGGCGACGGCACAGGATGGCCGGCTCACCGCGCTGGAGCAGTCGGTGTCGCAGCTTTCCAGCAAGGTCGAGGCGGCGGCAGGACAGCCGAAGATCGCGCTCGCCATCGCCGCGTCGGCGCTCAAGGCGGCGCTCGACCGTGGCGCGCCTTTCTCGGCCGAACTCGAGACCTTTGCCGCGATTTCCCCGGACGCGCCGCAGCTTGCGACCTTGCGTCCCTATGCCGAAAAGGGCGTTCCGACCCGCGCCGAGATCGCAACGCAAGCGGATGCCGCCGCCAGTGCCATGGTTACTGCTGCGACGCCTGTCGATGAGAATGCCGGCTTCCTGCAGAACCTTTTGTCGAGCGCCGAATCGCTGGTCAAGGTCAGGCCGATCGGCGCCGTCGAGGGCGCCGGTGCGCCGGAAACCGTCGCGCGCATGGAGGCGGCGGTCAACCAGGGCGACTACGCCAAGGCGCTCAGTGAATACGACACGCTGCCGCAAGCTGCCAAGGCCGCCGGCGCCGATTTTGCCGGCAAACTGAAGGCACGCATCGAGGTCGAAACCCAAGTCGACGCGCTGATCTCCGGCGCGATGAAGGCATGAGGGCAACACAATGATCCGGCTGCTCGCCTTCCTCATCGTCGTTTTCGCACTTGGGCTGGGCTTTGCCTGGCTGGCCGATCGGCCAGGCGACATGGTCGTCACCTTCAGCGGCTATCAGTACCAGGTCAGCCTGATGGTGGCGGCGGTGGCTGTCGTTGCCGTGGTCGCCGCGGTGATGATCCTGTGGTGGCTGCTCAAGTCGCTGTGGAACAGCCCCTACACCATCTCGCGCTATTTCCGGGTGCGCCGCCGCGACCGCGGCTATCAGGCGCTGTCGACCGGCATGATCGCCGCCGGCGCCGGAGACGGCGCGCTGGCCCGCAAGAAGACCAAGGAAGCCGCCAAGCTGATCCGCTCCGACCAGGAACCGCTGATCCATCTGCTCGAGGCGCAGGCGTCGCTGCTCGAAGGCGATCATGAAGGCGCGCGGCAGAAATTCGAGAGCATGCTCGACGATCCCGAAATGCGGCTGTTGGGTTTGCGCGGGCTCTATCTCGAAGCCGAACGGCTCGGCGACCGCAACGCCGCCCGGCACTATGCCGGCCGTGCTGCCGCCGTGGCTCCGCAGCTGGCGTGGGCAGCCGAATCGACGCTGGAAGAGCTGACCGCACGCGGCGACTGGGACGGCGCCTTGAAACTGGTCGACGCGCAGAAGTCGACACGGCAGATCGAACGCGACGCGGCCACCCGCCGCCGCGCCGTGCTGCTGACCGCCAAGGCGCAGGCGCTTGCCGACAGCGATCCCGCTGCCGCCAGAACCGCGGCGATCGAGGCAAACCGGCTGCGACCGGACTTCGCGCCCGCCGCCGTTGCCGCTGCCGCCGCGCTGTTCAAACAGAACGACGTGCGCAAGGGCTCAAAGATCCTCGAGGCGGCGTGGAAGGCCGAGCCGCATCCGGAGGTCGCCGAACTCTATACCCATGCCAGACCGGGCGACGCCGTGCTCGACCGCCTCAACCGGGCGAAGAAGCTGCAGGAGATGAAGAAGAACCACGCCGAGTCGTCGATGACGGTGGCGCGCGCCGCACTCGACGCGCAGGATTTCTCGACCGCCCGCCGCGAGGCCGAGGCCGCGATCCGGATGGATCGCCGCGAGGGCGCCTATCTGCTGCTCGCCGACATCGAGGAGGCCGAGACCGGCGACCAGGGCAAGGTGCGGCAACTGCTGTCGAGGGCGGTGCGGGCGCCGCGCGATCCGGCCTGGGTCGCCGACGGCGTGGTGTCCGAACATTGGGCGCCGGTGTCACCGATTACCGGCCGGCTCGATGCCTTCGAATGGCGCGCGCCGATGGAGCGTCTCGGCCAGTTGATCGACAGCCATGAGGATGCACCAGCCAGCGCGGCGCCGGTCATTGAAGCACTGGCAAAGCCGATAAGCGAAAAAAAGCCGGCCGAGGTGATCGATGACGCCGGTCAGGGCGAGGCAGGCGGCAAGGACGCCGAGAGCCACGAGGATCATGTCAAGCCAATCACGGCGGCGGCCTTCGCCGCGGTGCCGACCGATGCCGAGGCTGTCGAGCCGGCCGAGGAGCTTGCACGGCTGCCGGACGATCCCGGCGTCGATCCGGACGAGGAAGCGGAAAAATCGCCGCGCCGGTTTCGGCTGTTTTGAATTGGGCCGGCCGTCAGCCCCCTCTGACTCAAGGAGATAGAGCACGATGTCGTCCGAAAACCGCTTCACACTTTTCGGCATCATGCTCTGAGGAATGGACTTATGTTTGAACGCGTTCTGTCATTTCTCAGGGATTTGCCGGCCGGCGCCGACACGCATGCCAGCACGGACGATCCGCGCATCGCGGCCTCGGCGCTTCTCTACCATGTGATGAATGCCGATGGTGTGCGCCAGGATGTCGAGTGGGAGCGGTTCAAGGCGGTGCTGGCGGAGAGCTACTCGATCAGCGGCGCCGAACTCGAAGCGCTCGTCGCCGCCGGCGAGCGGGCCGACAATGAGGCGATCGATCTCTATGCCTTCACCAGTGTCTTGAAGCGCCATCTCGATGCCGATGCGCGCAAGGCCTTCATCGGCCTGATGTGGGAGATCGTCTATGCCGATGGCGAGCTGCACGAGCTGGAGGATAACACCGTCTGGCGCGTCGCCGAGCTGATCGGCGTCGAACGCCGCGACCGCGTCGAGGCGCGCCGCAAGGCGGCGGCGCACGCGCCCGGCGCCACCGGAACATCGAACGACGAATAGACGGGATTTCGCCTACCCATGCCGCGCCAAACGAGTTCGAAGCCCAAAATCCTGATCGTGCTGCATCAGGAGAATTCGAGCCCCGGACGCGTCGGCCACATGCTGCTGGAGGAGGGCTTCGATCTCGACATCCGCCGGCCGCCGCTGGGCGACACCTTGCCGGAAACGCTGGACGGCCATGCCGGCACGGTGGTGTTCGGCGGCCCGATGAGCGCCAATGACGATGACGAGTTCGTCCGCCGCGAGACCAACTGGCTGGAAATACCGCTCAAGGAGAACCGGCCGTTCCTCGGCATCTGCCTTGGTGCGCAGATGCTGGCCAATCATCTCGGCGGCAAGGTCGAGGGTCATGGCGAAGGGCTGGTCGAGATCGGCTGGTACAGACTGAAGGCGACCGAAGCCGGCAAGCAACTGATGCACTGGCCTGAGATGGTCTATCAGTTCCACCGCGAGGGCTTTTCGCTGCCCAGGGACGCGACGCTGCTGGCGACGGCCGAGACCTATCCCAACCAGGCCTTCCGCTATGGCGACAATGCCTGGGGCATCCAGTTCCATGGCGAGTTGACCAGGGTGATGATGCAGCGCTGGGTGGTGCGCGGCGCGCACCGTTTCGAGTTGCCGGGCGCGCAGCCCGGCCGCGATCATCTCGGCGGCCGGCTGATCTGGGACATGCATCTCAAGCGCTGGCTGGACGAATTCCTGCGGGTGATTTTCGGCAAGCCGGCAGCGCGATAAGGTCAGTTTCGCCCGTTGAGGTGGCGGACCTTACGCAGTTGCGGGAACAGCACCATCCACAGGCCGGCGACGACGATGGCGCCGACGCCGCCGACCACCACGGCCGGCACGGTGCCGATCAGCGCCGCCATGGTACCGGCGCGGAATTCGCCCAGTTCGTTGGAGGCGCCGACGAAGACCTGGTTGACGGCATTAACACGGCCACGCACGTGGTCGGGCGTCCACAGCTGGATCAGGGTCTCCCGGATGTAGACGCTGAACATGTCGGTGGCGCCAAGGAAGGCAAGGGCGACGATCGACAGCCAGGTGATGGTCGACAGGCCGAACAGCACGGTGAAGGCGCCGAACGATGCGGCGGAAGCCAGCATGATCATGCCGGCGTGGTTGCGGAGCGGATGTCCGGCCAGCCAGATCGCGACGCAAATGGCGCCGACGCTAGGCGCCGAGCGCAGCAGGCCGAGCCCCCAGGGACCGAGCTGGAGGATGTCGCGCGCGTAGACCGGCAGCAGCGCCGAGGCGCCGGACAGGAGCACGGCGAACAGATCGAGCGAGATGGCGCCCAGCACGATCTTCTCGCTCCAGATATAGCTGAACCCGCCTAACAGGTGCTGCATGGTCGGCTTTTCCGTCTCCGTGCGCTGCGACGGCTTCGGGATGGTGAAGATCAGCAGCCCGGACACAAGCATCAGGACAGCGGCGGTGCCGTAGGCCACTTCCGGCGAAACGCCGTAGAGCAGGCCGCCGGCGACCGGGCCAACGATGGTCGCCGTCTGCCAGGCCGATGAATTCCAGGCGATGGCGTTGGCGAAATCCTCCGATGGCACCAGATTGGCGAACAGCGAGGCCGAGGCCGGGCCGAAGAAGGCGCGGGCGACACCGAACATGGCGAGTACGGCGAAGATCGGCAGCGGTCCACTGATACCGCGCAGCGTCAGGAGCAGCAGCGCCAGCGCACAGATCGCTTCCACCACCACGGCCAGCGCCATGATCAGGCGGCGGCCGAAGCGGTCGGCGACGACCCCGGTGACCAGCACCAGCAGCAGCGACGGCAGGAACTGGACGATGCCGACCAGGCCGAGATCGAGCGGGTCACGGGTCAAATCGTACATCTGCCAGCCGACCGCGACGGACACGATCATGGTGGCGAAGGTGGTGAGGAAGCGCGCCGCCCAATAGCTGAGGAAGGAGCGGTGGCGGAACGCAGCATAGCGCTGGTCCGGCGAGGTTTGTGCTGATGTCATGGAGTGAGCCCCTTTGCGATGGCATCGGCCGGCGGGGCACTTCCCGGATGGGCGCTGTTCCGACCAATGGAACTTCTAGTAAAGTTCGCCGCGGATATGCGTTAAAATCAGTGGTGGATCAAGGAATTTTCAGCCTGCTCCATCGCCCGCACGGGGAAGTTACTGCCTCAGCGCGGCGGAAATGGCGTCGAGGCCGCCGCTCAATTCGGCTTCCGTCGGCCAGCCAAAGCCGACGCGGAAGAAGCGCTTCTCCATTTCGAACCAGTGGCCGGGTCCGACATAGGTGCCGTGGTTCTCCAGCAGGTTCACATAGAACCGGTCGAGGTCGAAGCCGGGATCGACATTCAGGCGGGGGAAACCTACGACGCCACCTTCGGGCCGAACCCAGTCGACCAGTGGCTCGCGGTCGATCCAGGCCTGGACGATGCCGCGGCGTTTGGCCATTTCGGGCAGCAGCGTCGCCAGGAAGGCGTCGCGGCGCTCAAGCATGCCGCGCGCAATGCCTTCATCGATGACGCTGCCGCAGATGCCGATCTGCTCCTTGGCGGCAAGGAATCTCTCCTGAAGCGCCGCATCCCTGGTGACCAGCCAGCCGATGCGGATGCCGGGAATACCGAAAGCCTTGGACAGCGATGAGACGCTGATCGCCTTCGGGCTGAGCGATGCCGCCGACGGCAGGCGGCGGCCGTAGGAGAGGTCGCGGTAGGTCTCGTCAACCAGCAGACGGCAGTTCCTGCTTTCCGCGAGCGCCACCAGCGCATCGAGCTCGGTTCGGCTCATCATCGTGCCGGTCGGGTTGTGCGGGCAGGTGACGCTGATCAGTTTCGTGTTCGGCTGTATCGCCGCCTTGACACGTTCGACATCGATGGCGAAGCCTTCTTCGAAGGCCAGGTCGACAAAGCTGATGGCGCAGCCGATCGCCCTTGGGGTTTCGATGTTGGTGGCGTAGTTGGGCCTGATGACGACGAGATGGTCGTCCGCCGACAAGAGCGAGGTCGAGATGATGAACAGCGCGCCGGCGGCACCGGCGGTGACCAGGACATCGTCAGTCGAAGTGCCGGCGTCCTGCGCCGATATCAGCGCGCGCAAATCCTTGTCGCCGCGATGCTCGCCATAGAAAAGCGTGAGATCAGGCAGTGACAGGCCGATGTCCGAGAGTTTCTGGTCGGCGATCGAACTTTCGGAGAGATTGTAGCGGATGCGGTCGTAGCCGTATTCCTCCGGCGCCTCTTTCTCGATCACCATCCTGGTGTAGTTCATGGCTTCCCCCCAAAGACCCTGTCGGCCCCATCCAAGCCATAAAAACATGAAGCCTGCCAAGGCGGATTCGCCGGCAGGCTCCAATCAATCTATTGGCTCAGGGCCGAACTAGGTCTTTGCTTCAGGCAGGTCGTTGTCCCAAAAGCGCTGCGCACCCTTGGGTCAAGCCCAAGGGCATGCTTTTGGGCGACATGCCTCAGGCTGAAACCTTGGCCTTCCTGCCCTTGACAGGTGCCTTCACGGGGGCGGCCTTGCGGCCGAGGCCGATCGACTTCGCCAGCAGCGAGCGCGAGGCCGCATAGTTGGGGGCGACCATCGGATAGTCCGACGGCAAGCCCCATTTGGCGCGATAGGCGTCCGGCGTCAGGCCGAAATGCACACCGAGGTGACGCTTCAGCGATTTGAACTTCTTGCCGTCCTCGAGGCAGATGATGAAATCGGGCGTCACCGACTTCTTGGGATTGACCGCCGGGACCAGGGGCGCAGCCACCGGAACCACCGGCTTGCCGAGCCCGCTTATCGAGGTGCTGACGCTGGCGATGAGGTCGGCCAGGCCGGAGGCGGGCAACCGGTTCTTCTCGACGTAAGCGGACACGATGTGAGCGGTCAGCTCGAGCAGGTCGATGTCTTTACGGGCACTGTTGCTATCGTCGGTCACTCTATTTCTCCGTCTACAGCGAATGACCTGAAAATCGGATTCGATTTCCGGAAAGGATCATGCGCGAAATCAAAAATGCTATGGCGTCCGTCGTGCGTCCACGGGACGAATGGCGTTGTTGTGGCGCGGAATTCCTAGTCGGCAAATCTGCGTAATGCAATGACTTGGTGTCATATCACACGTTATTTTGAACAACTATATTAAACAATAACAGTATCAAACTATCAGTGCCTTGTCGCGCCACAAACGAAATCCGCCTTCGAACGCACGTGTGTTGTCGCCGCGCCTGGAGTCGGCGGGCAATTCATCGAGCTTGTCGACATTGCCGCCGCCAATGACGACATAGTCAGGCTGCAGGGCGGCGCGAAGCCGGTCGACGACGTCGAAGACATATTTGCGCCATTTCTTCTTGCCGCGCTCTTCGAGGCCGCGCTCGCCGACATAATCCTCGAAACTCTTGCCTTTCTTGTAGGGCAGGTGCGCAAGTTCCATCGGCTGGGCGACGTTGTCGGCAATCATCGCTGCACCAAGGCCAGTGCCGAGCCCGAGGAAAAGCATGCGTCCTCCCTCATAGCTGCCGATGGCCTGCATCAGCGCGTCATTGACCACCTTCACCGGTTTGCCGAATGCACCTGCGAAGTCAAATCCAGCCCAACCCGCGCCGAGATTGGCGGGGTCGGTCAGCGGCCTGTTGTGATTGACCGGGCCGGGATAGCCCATCGAGACGACATCGTAAGGCAGGCCCTCGGCAAGCTTCTTCACCGCATCGATCATCTGCTGCGGCGTCAGGCCCGGTCCGGAGTCGGCGCGGCGCTCTTCGCCGCCGGCACTGGTCAGGATCTTGACGTGCGAGCCGCCAATATCGATCGAGAGCACGATCTTCTCAGCGCCCGATGTCTCAATACCCAACGTTGGTTGCTTCACCGCCTTGGCCATCGTGTCCCCTCTCATTTCACTGGATCAATCCAACCATTGGGCGGCCCGAACCCGGCCATGACGTCCGCTGGCCCCCATGTTCCCGGCTCGTAGAGGTGCGGCGGCGTGGTGTCGCCAAGCACCGGGCCGACAATGCGCCAGGCCAGCTCGCTGGCATCCTGGCGGGTGAACAGCTGGCCGTTGCCGTTCATGGCGTCGCCGATCAGCCGCTCATAGGGCGGCATGTCGCCCTTGCTGTCGTCGAGCGCCGTCAGTTCGACCTGCTCGCCGATCATGTCGTCGCCCGGCGCCTTGCGCTGGGCGCCGATAGCGATCACCACCTGTGGGTCGATGCGGAAGCGGACGTAGTTCTGGTCGGCGGGCTTGATCGGATCGAAGACGTCGAGCGGCGGCCGCTTCAACCGCACCACCACTTCGGTGACATGCACCGGCATGTTTTTGCCGGCGCGGATGAAGAACGGCACGTCCTGCCAGCGCCAGGTGTCGACGAAGAAACGCACCGCCGCGAAGGTCTCGACCGGCGAGTTCGGCGCCACGCCCGATTCAGTGAGATAGCCGGTGAACTGGCCACGCACGACATCGTCTTTGGTCAGCGTCCGGATGGCGCGCAGCACCTGCACCTTCTCGTCGATCAAATCGTCGGCGGAACGGCCGACAGGCGGCTCCATGGCAAGCAGCAACAGGATGTTGAGCAGGTGGTTCTCGATGACGTCCCTGATGCAGCCGACATCGTCATAGAAGCGGCCTCGCCCCTCGACGCCGAAATCCTCGGCCATGGTGATCTGCACGCTCTCGACGAAGTTGCGGTTCCAGATCGGCTCGAGGAAGGAGTTGGCGAAGCGGAAATAGAGCAGGTTCTGGATCGCTTCCTTGCCGAGATAGTGGTCGATGCGGAAGATCGACTGTTCGTCGAACACCAGGTGAAGGACCCGGTTGAGCCAGCGCGCCGATTGCAGATCGTGCCCGAAGGGCTTTTCCACCATCAGCCGTGCGCCATGCGCGGTGCCCGATTGTTCCAGCCCCTGGACGACGGTCTCGAACATGGTCGGCGGCACCGCCATGTAGTGCAGCGGCCGCTGCGCGGTGCCGAGCGCGCTTTTCAGTTTCTCGAACGTCGCTCCATCGCGGTAGTCGCCGCTGACATAGCGCAGCAGCGAGGCGAACTTGGCGAACACCTTTTCGTCGATCTTGCCCAGCGCATTGACGATGCCGTCGCGGGCGCGGGCCTGCAACTGCTTGAGGTCCCAGGCGTCGAAGGCGACGCCGATCACCGGTTCGGTGAGCGTGCCCTTGGCGACCATCTGGTAAAGTGCCGGAAATATCTTCTTGTGGGCGAGGTCGCCGGTTGCTCCGAAGAGCACCAGCGTGTCGGACCGTTCCTGGCTCATGAGCGTGTCTCCCCTATCGCCGTCACTTGCCTGCCTTCGGCTTTTCGACATGACCGCCAAAGGCATAGCGCATGGCGGACAACAGCTTGTCGGCGAATTCGGATTCGCCTTGCGAGGAGAAGCGGTCAAACAGCGCAGAGGACAGCACCGGCGCCGGCACGCCGGTGTCGATCGCCGCCTTCAGTGTCCAGCGTCCTTCGCCGGAATCCGAGACGCGGCCGCCGTAATTCGCCAGGCCCGGGTCGCCTTTCAAGGCGCCGGCCGTCAGGTCGAGCAGCCAGGAGCCGATGACGCTGCCGTGCCGCCAGACCTCGGCCACCTGGGGAAGGTCGATATCGAACTGGTAGTATTGCGGGTTTTCCAGCGGGCTGGTCTCGGCGTCCGCCGTCCGCTGCCGCTTGCCGGCATTGGCCGATTTCAGGATGTTCATGCCTTCGGCATAAGCGGCCATGACACCATATTCGATGCCGTTGTGCACCATCTTGACGAAGTGACCGGCGCCACTCGGTCCGCAATGCAGATAGCCAAAGGGCGCGGTCCCGGCATCCTTGGGCGGATTGGAGCCGGCGTCGGCGCCCGGCGCCAGCGTGGCGAAGATCGAATCGAGGTGTTGCACCGCCACATCGGGACCGCCGATCATCAGGCAGTAGCCACGCTCCAGGCCCCAGACACCGCCGCTGGTGCCGACATCGACAAGATGGATACCCTTGCCAGCCAGTTTCGCGGCCTGGTCGACGGCGTCGTGATAGTAGGAATTGCCGCCGTCGATGACGATGTCACCGGGCTCCATCAGGGCCGCCACCTGATCGATGATCCTGCCGGTGATGGCTGCCGGCAGCATCAGCCACACACAACGCGGCTTGGCGAGCTTGCCGACGAATTCTTCCATTGAAGCCGCCCCTAGCGCGCCGTCAGTCACCAGAGCCGCGACGCTGGCGGGATTGATGTCGTAGACGACGCATTCGTGGCCGTCGCGCATCAGGCGCCGGACCATGTTGGCGCCCATCCGGCCCAGTCCCATCATTCCGATTTGCATGTTTTCGTCCCTGTTTTCTAGGAGATTTACGGGGTTTGTCGGGGGAAGATCTACTGGCTATCCTGCTCGCCTGATATGACGGAGAAGTCGACATTCTCCCAATCGCCGGTTGCGGGCCAGAAAAAAGTGAAGGTCAGCGTGCTTCCCTTGGGGAGGCCGGCGACGGGCAGATCGGCAAGATGGATGCCGAAAGCGTTCTCTGCCGTCTGGCTGTCATGGGCGGTTGCCCAGTTGTCGCTGCTCCAGTGAACGATTGCCGGGTCCAACAGCTCGATGCGCAGCGTTTTGCCCGCCGGCATGGTGCGGATCTTGTTGTTGAACCGCCAGGTCCTGAACGGCGATACGGTCTTGTCCTCGATGTAGCGCTTGACGCCTTGCGGCGGCATGTCGAAGACCGCACCGTCGCGCAGCGAGCGCAACAGCTTGATATGCTCCGAATGCGCCCAGACCAAAGGCATGGCGCTGCCCGAGGGCCTGCCATGCAGCAACTCGCGCTCCATCAGGTCGGGGCCGTCCCAGACTTGCTCCGGCAACAGACCGCCCGGTCCGGCCGAGCCTTCCAGCGCCTCGAGAAGGCTGGCTGCCTTGTCCTTGCGCCCTGCCGCCAGCTCATAATGGGCGCGTTCGCCCGCCAATAGCGGCCAGGGGCGGCCCTGGCCGGTGCCGTCGAATGGCGCGCCGTCTTCGTGCTCGCCATAGCCGTCGCTGGTGTAGCGATACCAGAGCGGCCCTTGCGGCAGGTCGCAGCGCAATTGAGCGTCGATGACCTTGACCGTGTTGACGATGCGTGGATCGTTGGCCGCCCGTAGACCGAAACGCACCAGCGCCAGCGCGTCCGGGCTGACGATTGCCTCGGCGGGCCGGTCGCTGTCGCCGGGCGGCCGGTTCTTGATCGGTACGTAGCCGTCCTTCGGCGAGCCGGCGTCGGCGCTGTCGGGCGGCGCGATGCGCACGTAGTAGCCGTCAACGCCAACTTGCCTGCAGATCGCCGTGCCGCTGACATAGGTCCAGCGCTCGACCTGATCGTTCCAGCCATCGGCGGTCTCGCGCAGATAGGTCGCGGCGTCGTCCTTGCCGCAGGCATCGAGCAAGTCCGCCGCAGCAAGCAGGGCCGCGATCTCGACTGCAAGCGTGAACGGGCTGTAGCCGGCATCCTCTTCCCAGCGGTCTTCGCCGGTGACCGGTCCGTTGCGCACGACATAGCTGGCGGCGCCCTCGATCATCGGCAGGAAGGTTATGAGCCTGGCGCGCGGCAAATGGCCGGCGCGCCGCAAAGCATCGGCCAACAGCAGCGGAAACGCGCATTCGTCCATCTGTATGCCGGGCCAATAGGGGGACCCGTCGAGCCATGCATTCTGCGGCCAATGGCCGTCCGGCTGCTGGATGGAGCGCAGGTAGCCGAGAATCCGCAATGCCGCCGCGGCATCGCCGGCGGCGAGGAAGCCGCCCGCCGTCTCGACCAGATCGCGCGGCCAGACCAGATGGTAGCCACCGAGGTCATCGTCGCCCTTGTTGAAGCCCCACGGGATCGACAGGCTGGCGACCGCGGCGCCCGGCACGACGATCGATCGGTGCGTCGCCAGTACCGCGGTGCTGGTGCGATAGCTGTTGATGCCTGATGCTGTGTGCCGATCCAGCGGCAGCAGGCCAGTCTGCCACTTGCGCCAGTTCTGGATGTAAGACTTGGCCGCCGCCGCAAAACCCCGCTTCAGGCTGGCGAAGGCATTTTCCGCGGCCTCGTCGGGCGTCGCTCCAAACCCAAGCGCCAGCAAGGCCTTGGTCTTTGCGGCGGAAAAACCGATCTCGCCGGTCAACGCGACATTGCCGTCCTCGGCCCGCTGGCGAGCCGGATCGAGTTCGCCGGTGTTGTGCAGCTGCTGCCAGCCGTCGGAGACGCCGACATAGCCGGCCGCGCCGTTTTCCCAGGGCAGCGACGAGGCCAGCGCCAGGCAAGAGCCGCGCCCCGAGGCAAACAGCACGGGCTTTCCCTTGTGCTCGCCGACCCAGGCGGTGTTGCCCATGCCGGCATTGACCAGATGCGGCGCCAGAAGCGCATAGACGCGGTAGTCGCCGGGCGCACCCTTGAGCGGCGTGAAGGTGATTTCCTGCAGCAAAGCGGGACGCGCCGGGTCGGCGAGGATGCGCTTTTCGATCCGCCAGGCGCCGTCGCTCGCCGTGTTGACCAGCCGGTAGGCAGGTACGCCGTCCTCGAACGGTTCGATGGTGTGCGCGGCATCACGCTTCTCTTCCGAGAAGTAGCCGTCGGGACCGGTGACGATCAGGCCGAAATCGCGCGTGCAGGCGCTGTCGACGCGCGGATAGTAGATTTCGTTGAGGATGCCGTGGCTGATCGTGAACCAGATCTGGCCGGCTGGCGAAAGCGACGTTCCGACGCCGCTCTTGGCGCTTGACGTCCAGCGGGCCGGAATTCCCGGGGCGCCCGGAGCAACGGTTGGCGTCACTGGCATTCTGTTTCGGTCTCCTGGCCCCCTCCCTAGACCAGGACGCGAACCCTTTACAATCATTGCACCGCAAGTTGATCGGACACCGCCAATGGCGCGTCGTTGACAGCAGCGCCGGCATGCGTCCACTATTTCCCGGCACGGGAGGATCGTGAAAGCCAATGCCGGAGGTGTCCCTGGTCCTGATCGACCGGCTGCTGGCGATCTCGCGGGCGCTTGCCGGCCATATCGACCCCGGCACGGCGTTCCGCGCGACAGCCATCGAGATCGGCTCGCTCATTCCGCACGACCACATGGATCTGGCGGTGCTGTCGCATGATGGCCGCCGGCACGCCTGTTATGAAGCCGGCTTCCACACTAGCTGGAGCGAGCTTGCCCAGCATCCGCTGCCGACCGAAGTCAGCCCTATCCGCTCGGTGCTGTGGGGCGAAGTACCCTATCTGCTCGCCGACGACGCGTTGGGCGACCAGCGCTTCCATTTCGCCACGGCCATAGACGGGCCGATCTTCGCCGCCCGACTGCGCAGCCGCATCGTCGTGCCGCTCAGGGCACGCGGCGGCATCATCGGCGCGCTCAACATCAGCCAGCACGAGGTCGATTGCTACACGCTTGCCGATGTCGCCGTCGCCCAGCAATGCGCCGATCTGATCGCGCCCTATATATTCGCGCTGATCCAGACCGAGGAGGCCCGCCGGGCGATGCTTGCCGAGAGCGAGGCCCGCAACCGCGTCGAACTGCTGCGGGTCGGCGCCTCGCAATTGACCGAAGGCATGGAGCGCGAACGCCGGCGCATGGCCATGGACCTGCACGACCAGACGCTTGCCGACCTCGCCCGCATCGCGCGCCAGCTTTCGGCCCTGCGCGGCCAGGGCGTGGCGCGGGCGGCGCAGCTTGCCGACCTCGAGCAGGAGGTCGCCGGTTGTCTCACGGAGCTGCGCCACATCGTCGACGACATGCGCCCGAGCGTGCTCGAATTGTTCGGCCTGCGCGATGCCGTCGAGGCGCATCTCAACCGCAGCGTCGCCAGAGCCAAGCCGCCAATCGCCGTGCACATCGCCGACACCAGCGACGGTGGCGCCGACAGTCTGCCGGAGCCGGTTCGCACCGCGCTCTACCGGATCGTGCAGGAAGCGATCAACAATGCCGTTCGCCACGCCGCGCCACACCGCATCGACGTGCTGCTGGCGTCGACAACGAGCGTGCTTCGGGTGATCGTCACCGATGACGGCCAGGGCTGCGGCGCTGTCGATCCGGCCGCCCATGGCGGCATCGGCCATATGCACACACGGGCCGCCCTCATCGGGGCGCGGCTGCGCATGGGCCAGGCCGGCCGCAAGAGCGGCGGCACCCGTGTCGTCGTCGAGATCGACCGCCCGCCGTCGCGGGAGTTACCGGCTGCGGCGGCTGCAACAGCACCCGGCGAGTTCGCCGTGTCGGAGGCCATGTGATGCTTGTGATGATCGCCGAGAACGATGGGTTGCACCGCACCTTCGCGCGCCGGACCGTAGAGCAATTGTGGCCCGGCGACGTCGAGGTGATCGAAGCGAGCGACGGCGAGGACGCGATCAACCTGGCGGCCGAACGCGAGCCGCCGCATGTCGTGCTCGACCTGCAGATGCCGAAGGCGACCGGGATCGAGGTTGCCAGGGCGATCTGGAACCGCCGCGCCGGCACGCACATCCTGTTCTGGTCGAATTTCGCCGACGAGGCCTATGTGCGCGGCGTGGCGCGCATCGTGCCGCCCGGCTCGGTCTATGGCTATGTGCTCAAATCGGCGACGGAGGAGGGCATGCGGTCCGCCCTGCGCGGCGTTTTCCGCGATGGCCACTGCATCATCGACCGCGAGATCCGCGGCATCCAGCACCGCGTGCAGGACAGGTTCGAGGGCATCACCGACGGCGAATATGAAAGCCTGATCGACATCGCGCTCGGCCTGACCGACCGGGCGATCGCAGCACGCCGCGGCCTGTCGATCCGTGGCGCGCAGAGCCGCATTAAACATGTCTACGACAAGCTTGGCATCGTTCCGGCGGAGGACGGCGCCAGCGATGCTTCGGTGTTCAACTCGCGGACGCGGGCGATCTATCTCGCCATGGCGCGCGGCCTGATCAACATCGATGCGCTGCGCCGCGAACAGGACCGGCTCGATGCCTGGCTGGCGGAGCAATAGCGGGCCTAGTCTTCTGCGCCTCGGCCTCATGGCTGGAGGGTCCACGCCCGATTCCGATGGGTTCGTGAAATTGGTGGCACGGCCAACCGGAACATCGGAAGTTCCGGCGCATTGCTAGTGAACGCCATTCCAATTCACTGCCTGCGGACTCAAAGTGCGACCCTCAATCACAGATTCATGGCACTTGGTGCGTGAAAGCGTAGCCGGCTTCATCAACGACAATGCTCTTAGTCACGGTGCTGCGATGGCCTTTTATGCTGCCACCTCGCTGGCGCCGATCTTGCTGATTGTGGTTGCGATTGCTGGTCTCGTATTCGGTCATGATGCCGCACAATTGGCTTTGTCGGCCCAGGTCTCCGGGCTGATGGGGCCGGAAAGCGCCGATCTCCTCAAGACCGCACTGCAAAGTGCATCTAGCAAGCTGTACGGGACGTGGGCCGCAATCATAGGGCTGGCCACCTTGTTGGTGGCCGCCTCTGGCGTCTTCGGCGAAATGCAGCAGTCGTTGAACACAATTTGGAAGGTTGAACCGCAGGGCAACTCCTTGTCGCGTCTGGTGCGGGCACGGGCCGCCAGTCTAGGGTTGGTGGCCGCGCTCGGGTTCCTGTTGCTGGTTTCTCTCATAGCAAGCGCTGCGATTTCGGCGCTGAGCGATTTCATCAACGTCCATCTGCCGTTTGGAACGATCATACTCAGTGGGATCAACGGCGTCGTTTCGTTTGCGCTCATTTCCGTGATGTTCGCTGCCATTTACAAAGTTTTGCCCGATCGAACCCTGGAATGGCGCGATGTAGGGATTGGCGCTGTTGTGACCGCTGCCCTGTTCACGTTGGGGAAATCGCTTATCGGCTGGTATATCGGCACCAGCGCGACTGCGTCCTCGTATGGCGCAGCGGGTGGTCTGCTCGTCGTACTGCTCTGGGTTTACTATTCGTCGGAAATTTTCCTTCTCGGTGCCGAGTTAACGCGCGCCTATTCCATTAGGCACGGCAGCAGGTCCGATCTGAAAACCTTGATTCACAGTCCCTTGCCCACGCAGCACAACCCATTTCGCGCAGGGCAAAAATCCAACTCTGCTGGCGTGGTCGTGCTCGTGGCGGTGGCGTGCGCGAGCGCGACCTTGACCGCGCTTTTGCTGGGTGTTCGCCGGCCCTAGTCCGACCTCGCCGTAGCCGCTAACACTCTGCCCCGATTGGCCCCTGCGCGACTGTGCAAACGCACAGTCGGCCATGCGCTTTGACCCGTATCGCCACGCCGGCGCCGCGACTACGCTCAACCCCAACAAGAAGATATATCGGGGAAGCGCTCATGCCATTCGTCACCATGCGGATTCGCACCGCCGGGAGCCGGTGATGTCGGTGTCGGCGCGCGCCCGCCATTCCGGCCTGGACGACGTCGTCGGCGATGCGACGATCGAGACGCTGGCGAGCGGCTTCGGCTTCCTCGAAGGGCCGGTCTGGCACCCCTACAAGAAGTGGCTGGTCTTCTCCGACATTCCGGAAAGCCGCATGTACCGCCGCAGTGCCGAGGGCGAGATCGAGCTGTTCCGCGAACCGAGCCACAAGGCCAATGGCAACACGCTGGACCGCCACGGGCGGCTGGTCACCTGCGAGCACGCGACGAGCCGGGTGACCCGCGCCGAGCCCAACGGCAGCGTGACGGTGCTTGCCACGCACCATCAGGGCAAGCAGCTCAACAGTCCGAACGACATCGTCGTTGCCACCGGCGGATCGATCTACTTCAGTGATCCCGGCTATGGTCGGGTGGAATTCTATGGCGTGCCGCGGCCACAGGAGCTGCCGTTCCAGGGCGTCTACCGCATCGATGGCGACGGCGCCCGGCTGACATTGCTGGCCGACGATTTTGTCCAGCCGAACGGGCTTTGCTTTTCGCTGGACGAGTCGCGGCTGTTCATCAACGACACCGAACGGGGGCACATCAGGGTGTTCGGCGTGGAAGCGAACGGCGACCTCAATGGCGGCGCCGTCTGGGCCGTGACCGAGGGCGAGGAGCCGGGAGCGCCCGACGGTATGAAGATCGACAGCCGCGGCAATCTCTACTGCACCGGGCCCGGTGGCATCCATGTCTTCGATGCGTCGGGCGCCATTCTCGGCGTTATCCGGACACCGGAAAATTGCGCGAATTTCACCTTCGGCGACGACGACCTGCAGAGCCTCTACATCGCCGCGTCGACGTCGCTGTACCGGCTCCGGGTGCGAGTGCCGGGATTGAGACTGTTTTGAGCCCGCGACGATCCGTGCTCAAATCAGATCGGGAGTGAGGCCGGGGTCAAAGCCGGCGGGAAATGCAGCAGTCAACATCTGGGAGGATTACGACATGAAGAAACTGTTCGTCTTGGGCGCCCTGGCGGCGATGCTCGCCTCGGGCACGGCGCTGGCCGACACCAGTGGCAAGAAGATCGCCTTCTCCAACAACTATGCCGGAAATTCCTGGCGGCAGGCGATGCTCGACAGCTATGGCATCGTCACCAAGAAGGCGGTCGCCGACAAGATCGTCGGCGCGGCCGACATCTTCACCACCGCCGACAAGGAAGTGCCGACGCAGGCGGCGCAGGTGCAGAACCTGATCCTGCAGGGCTATGACGCGATCGTCATCAATGCCGCCTCGCCGGACGCACTCAACGGCGCCATCAAGCAGGCCTGCGACGCGGGCATCACTGTCGTCTCCTTCGACGGCACCGTGACCGAACCCTGCGCCTACCGCGTCGTCGTCGACTTCAAGGACATGGGCAAGCAGGAAGTCGAGCAGATGGCCAAATTCCAGCCCAAGGGCGGCAATCTCCTTGAAATCCGCGGCCTTGCCGGCACCTCGATCGACGATGCCATCCATGCCGGCATCCTTGAAGGTGTGGCTGCCCATCCCGAGTTCAAGATCGTCGGCTCGGTGACCGGCGACTGGGACCAGACGACGGCGCAAAAGGCGGTGGCGACCATCCTGCCGTCGCTGCCCGACATCGTCGGCATCGTCGACCAGGGTGGTGACGGCTATGGCGCCGCACAGGCCTTCGCCGCCGCCGGCAAGCCGCGCCCGACCATCATCATGGGCAACCGCCAGGACGAGCTGCAATGGTGGAAGGAACAGAAGGACAAGGACGGCTACAAGACCTGGTCGGCCTCGATCGCGCCCGGCGTCTCGTCGCTCGCCTTCTGGGTGGCGCAGCAGGTGCTCGACGGCCGCACCGATATCCCGCACGATTTGCTGGTGCCGTATCTGGCCTTCACCCAGGACGATTTCGAGGCCGAACTGCCGAAGATCGTCAAGGGCGGCGTTGCCAGCCACGAATACACGCAGGAAGATGCGATCGCGGCCATCAAAGCCAACATCAAGTGAATGTCACGGCAGCGTTGCCGTCCGTATCGCCGAGCGGATATCGTTGAGCATGCCTGAAGGGAACGCTGACATCATCAGACTGAACGGCGCCGAAAAGCATTTCGGCGCCGTTCGCGCACTGGGCGGCGTGGATTTTCACGTCGGATCCGGCGAGTGTGTCGGTCTCGTCGGCCACAATGGCGCCGGCAAATCGACGCTGATGCACATGGTGTCGGGCACGCTGGTGCCCGACAGCGGGCAGATCGGCGTGCATGGCGGCATCGAGGACAACTACTCTGTGTCGCGGGCACAGCAGCTCGGCATACGCTGCGTGTTCCAGGAGCTGTCGCTGTGCCCCAATCTCAGCGTCGCCGAGAACACACGCATCAACCATGCGTCGCTGCGTGGCTTCGGCTGGCGGCGCAAGGCGGCCGATCTGATCGCCGCCAAGCTCGACGAGATCTTTCCGGGTCACAGCATCTCGGCGTCGGACATTGTCGGCGACCTGTCGATCGGCCGTCGCCAGATGGTCGAGGTGGCGCGTGCCTTCACGGTGACGCAAGACCGGCTCGACCTCGTCATCCTCGACGAGCCGACATCATCGCTCGATGCGCATACGGCGGGCCAGCTGCTGGCCTTCGTACGCCGCTTCGTTGCCGGCGGCAAAAGCTGCATCCTGATCTCGCATGTGCTGGGCGAGGTGCTGCGGAACGCCGACCGCATCGTGGTGATGCGCGACGGCAAAGTGGTTGTCGCTGACGCTGCCAGTGCCTTCGATCGCGACCGGCTGGTGACGGCGATGGGCGGAGCGGAAGCGCGCCAGAAGATCGCGGCGCAAATCGCTGCCGCCAAGCCCAGCGTCAGCCCGCTGCGGGTTCGGGCGCGACCTGCCGCGCAGAAGGACGGCACCGATCTCGTCGCCTGTGCCGGTGAGATCATCGGCCTCGCCGGGCTGGCGGGACATGGCCAGACCGACCTGCTGCTGGCGATCTTCGCTGCGGCATCGCGCGCCCGGACCGGCATCGAGGTGACGGCGCCTGTGGCGCTGGTCGCCGGCGACCGTCAGTCGGACGGCATTTTTCCGCAATGGTCGATCGCGCAGAATATCGGCATCCGCTCGCTGGCGCGCCTGCGCAACGGGCTGTTGATCTCGCCGCAGCGCGAGGCAGAGCTTGCTGCATTTTGGCAGAAGAAGATCGGCATCCGCACGCCGGAGATGAACAACAACATCTTTTCGCTGTCGGGCGGCAACCAGCAGAAGGCGCTGTTTGCCCGCGCACTCGGCTCGGACGCACAGATCGTGCTGATGGACGATCCGATGCGCGGCGTTGATATCGGCACCAAGCTGGAGGTCTACGACCTCGTGCGCGAAGAGGCTGCCCGCGGCCGCACCTTCCTCTGGTACACCACGGAAACCGAAGAGCTCGACAATTGCGACCACATCTATGTCTTCAAGAACGGCCGCATCGTCGCCAATCTGCGCCGCGACGAGTTGACCGAGGAGAAGATCATCCAGTCCTCCTTCGGCGATGCGGCCTGAGATGACGGCCGCCAGCCTGGAAACCGTTGCCAAGACTTCCGCCGAGCGTGGCGCACTGGCCCGCGCCCGCCTGTTGCGCGGGCTGCTGCCGGCGCTGTCGTTGGCGCTGGTGCTGCTCGCCATCGCCTGGCTCAACCCGCGCGCCATCAGCTATTTCGGCTTCAGCCTGATGCTCAATTTGGCGATCCCGATCGCGCTGGCGACGATCGCGCAGATGTTCGTCATCGCTGGCAACGAGCTCGACCTGTCGATCGGCACTTTCGTCGGCTTCGTCGGCTGTGTCACCGCGACCTGGCTGAAGGATGCGCCGCTCATCGGCGTCGTCATCCTGCTCGGGTCGATCGGCATCTATGCGCTGCTCGGCGCGCTGATCCATCTGCGCAACCTGCCTTCCATCGTGGTGACGCTTGGCATGAGCTTCGTCTGGCAGGGCCTGGCGATTCTCGTCTTGCCCAAACCGGGCGGCAAGGCGCCGGACTGGCTGCTTGGGCTGATGGCGTTCAAGCCGCCTTTCATTCCGTTCCCGATCATCGCGGCGCTGCTGATCGGCCTCATCGTTCATTTCGGCCTGATGCGCACATCCTATGGCGTGATCCTGCGCGGCTCGGGCGGCAATCCGGCGGCACTCGGCCGCGCCGGCTGGTCGCTGCTCAAGACCAAGATCGTGCTGTTCGCGCTCGCCGGCCTGTTCGGCGTGCTGTCCGGCATGGCGCTGATCGGCATCACCACATCGGCCGACGCCAATATCGGCAATGGCTACACGCTGTTGGCGGTCGCCGGCGTCATCCTCGGCGGCGGTGAGTTCGTCGGCGGCCGGGTGTCGCCGATCGGCGCGGTGATCGGCGCGCTGACGCTGGCGCTGGCCGCCTCGCCGCTGCTCACCTTCATGCACATTCCACCCGACTGGCAGGTCGCCGCCAACGGCGCCATCCTCATTATCGTGCTGGCGGCGCGGGTGCTGATCAGTCGCAAGGAGAGGTGAGCGATGGCCTCGGTGAAATCGCTGCTGACCAAACCCTGGATCTGGTCGTTTCTCGGCGCCTTGCTGGTGTGGCTGGCGACGATCGCCTTCACCGGCGGCTATGGCGCCGGCGGCATGGTGACCGCCGCCTTGTCGCTGGCGGTGTTCACGGTCATTGTCGGTGTCGGCCAGATGTTCGTCATCACGCTCGGCCCGGGCAATGTCGACCTGTCGCTGCCGGCCAATATCGGCCTTGCCAGCGCCGTCGCGATGAAAGTGATGGACGGCAACGATTCCATGATCGTGGTCGGGCTGCTGGCAGCGCTCGCCTGTGGCGCGGCGGTCGGCGCAGCCAACTATCTGCTGATCTGGGCGCTGCGCATTCCGCCGATCATCGCCACGCTGTCGGCCAGCTTCATCATCCAGTCGATCGACATCAGCTATGGGCGCGGGCTGCAGATCAAGCCGCCGCCGGGCTTCGCCGATTTCGCCAACTGGCAGATACTGGGCATTCCGGTGCTGGCGATCCTCACCGTGCTGTTCACCATCGGTGCGGCCATCGCGCTGCAACGCATGATCTATGGCCGCTCGGTGCTGGCGATCGGGCAGAACATCCGCGCCGCGTGGCTGGCCGGCGTCAATGTCGGCCGCATCCGCTTCCTCACCTACACGCTGTCGGGCGCGCTCGGCGGCATCGACGGCGCGCTGCTCGCCGGCTATTTCCGCGGCGCCAATGTCGATATCGGCAATGAATACCTGCTCGCCTCAATCGCCGTCGTCGTCATTGGCGGTACCTCGGTGGCCGGCGGCAAGGCCAACGTGCCCGGAGTCTGGGGCGCGGCGCTGTTCCTGGTGCTGCTTTTGACCATGCTCAACACGTTTGGGGTGAGTGCCGGCGTGCGGTTGTTGCTGACGGGGTTGATCATCGTTGGCGTCATCACCGCGGCGGGTGGGCAGAAGGCGCTGCGCTAGCCCCCGCATTCGTCATCCCAAGCACTTTCAAGGCCTGTAATCATTGTGCCAGGCCGACATCCGGTTCCCATCTGCGTCATGGCGCTGTAAATCCGGGTCGCGCGGCCACGGCCGTGACCATCGCTGGGAGGTTTTGCTTGTCCGATTTTGTGAAGGTCAGCCGCGACGGCGACGTCGCCGTCGTCACCATCGACAACCCGCCGGTCAACGCGCTGAGCTTTCATGTCCGCGAGCCGCTGATGCAGGCGCTGGTTGAGCTGCGGGATGATCCGTCGGTTGCCGCCATCGTCATCGCCTGTGCCGGCCGGACCTTTGTTGCCGGGGCCGACATCACCGAATTCGGCAAGCCGATGCAGCAACCTGAACTGCGCGCCATCGTGGCGACGCTGGAGACCATCGCCAAGCCGACGGTCACCGCCATCCACGGCACCGCGCTCGGCGGCGGCCTGGAGCTGGCGCTCGGCTGCCATTTCCGTATCGCCGATGCCGGCGCCAAGCTCGGCCTGCCGGAGGTGAAGCTCGGCCTGTTGCCGGGTGGCGGTGGCACAGTGCGGTTGCCGCGCCTGGTCGGCGCGCTGAAGGCCTTGAAGATGATCGTTTCCGGTGCGCCGATCGGTGCGACCGAGGCGCATGCCGCCGGTCTCGTCGATGCCGTCTTCGAAGGCGATCTGACCACGCATGCCGTGAACTTTGCCAGGGAAATAGCCCGCAAGGGTGGTCCCTTCACGCCGGTGCGCGACCGCGACGACCGGCTTAGGGAAACCGACCTCGTGGCTTTCGACGCCGAGGCCGCGGACCTCACCAAAAAGGCGCGCGGGCTCGAGGCGCCGATCGCCTGCGCGCAGGCGGTGCGCAATGCCATCACGCTGCCCTTCGATGAGGCGCTTGTGGCGGAGCGTGCGCTGTTCGTCAAGCTCGTTGCCAGCGACCAGTCGCGGGCGCAGCGCCATCTGTTCTTCGCCGAACGTGAGGCGGCAAAGCTTCCCGGCAAGGACATCGTCAAGCGCCGGATCGCGCGTGTCGGCGTCATCGGCGCCGGCACGATGGGCGGCGGCATCGCCATGGCCTTCGCCAATGGCGGCTATCCCGTGACCTTGCTGGAAACCAGCCATGAGGCATTGCAGCGCGGGCTGGCGACCATCGACAAGAACTATGCCGTTTCCGTGGCACGCGGTTCGCTAAGCGAAGACGCCAAGCGCGAGCGCCTCGCCCAGTTCAAAGGCTCTACCGACTATGCCAATCTCGCCGATTGCGACCTGATCGTCGAGGCGGTGTTCGAGGACATGGCGGTCAAGAAGGAGGTTTTCGGCAAGCTCGAAGCGGTGGCCAGGCCGGGCGCGATCCTTGCCACCAACACCTCCTATCTCGACATCAACGAAATTGCCGCCTCGACCTCGCGGCCGCAGGATGTGCTCGGCCTGCATTTCTTCTCGCCGGCCAATGTCATGAAGCTGCTGGAGATTGTGCGGGCCGACAAGACCGCGCCCGATGCGCTGGCGACCGTCGTCGACCTGGCGCGGCGGATCGGCAAGGTGGCTGTCGTCGTCGGTGTCTGCCATGGTTTCGTCGGCAATCGCATGCTGGCCGCGCGTGGCTCGGAATCCGAAGCGCTTCTGCTGGAGGGGGCGACCCCGCGCCAGATCGATAAGGCCTTCACCGATTTCGGCTGGCCGATGGGGCCGTTCCAGATGGGCGATCTCGCTGGCCTCGACATTGGCTGGCGCAACCGCAAGGCACGCGGCCTCACGGCCGTCATCGCCGACACGCTGTGCGAACAAGGGCGTTTCGGCCAGAAGACCGGCCGGGGCTTCTATCTCTACGAGGCTGGCGCGCGCACGCCGGTGCCGGATCCCGAGGTTGAAGCGCTGATCCGCGACAAGGCTGCCGAGAAGGGCATCGCGCCGCGTGCGATCAGCGCGGAAGAAATCATCGAGCGCACGCTCTATCCCCTGGTCAACGAGGGCGCCAAGATCCTGGAGGAAGGCATAGCGGCCCGTGCGTCCGACATCGATGTCGTCTGGGTCAATGGCTACGGCTTTCCCATAGGCAAGGGCGGGCCGATGTTCTGGGCTGGCCTTGAAGGACCGGCCAGGATTATCGAGCGGCTCGACCACTGGTATCAGCGGACAGGCAAGGACGTGTTCAAGCCCGCGCCGCTGCTGAAGCGGATGGCCGAGACCGGGTCATGGGAAGCCGGCGGTTAGAGGGCCTACCGGATCCGCGCGTCGATGATCTCGACGAAACGCGCGAACAGGCCGGCCTGCGACTTGATCTTGAGCTTGCGGTAGATGTTGCGGCGATGGACCTTCACGGTGCCCGGCACGATGCGCATCGCCCTGGCGATCGATTCCGTGGAATGCCCCTGCAGCACCAGGTCGACGACATGCTTTTCGCGCGGCGTCAGCGACAGGCTCTTCCAGATATGGGCACGGTCGAAGTCGTTGACCGCAACGATCGTCTCGTCCTGCTTCGTCTCGGTTGGTTCGTCGGCCGGAAGGGCGGGCCAGCGCAACCTGATGAGGTTGATCACCGCCGGCGCCATGTCGCGCAACAGCCTGGCATCGGCGGTGCCGAACGGGCCGGAAGCGCGCAGCCGCATCAGCGACAGCACCAGCGCGTCCTTGCCCGGTAGCGGCACGAAGAAGCCGACCTCCTCGGCCAGCCTGGTCTGGCTGTAGTAGGAACGAAAATACTCGCTGGCATAGAAGCGGTCCGGCGCCAGTTCGCGCATGCGCCAGAACCCTTCCTTGCGCTCGACCGCCGCGTGGTGAAACGGGTCAAGCAGATACGGCCCCTCCTGATAGAGCGCGACGAAGACGTGGCTTTCGGCCGGCGAAAAGGTCTCGAACAGCAGCGGCGGGCGCGAGGCGCCGCGATAGCCGAAGACCACGCAGTGATCGAAACTGACATGGAGCCGCAGCCAGTCGACCAGCGCCTTGCCGAACAGGTCGCCGCTCGTCTCCCGCGTCGCCGCGACGAGCGTGGCGAGCTGGCTGTATTCGTCGCTGCGGGACAATCCATACCCCCTTAAACGAGAAAATAGATCAGATATACCACCTGCGAGGTATATACTAGCCGGCATTGGCTCTGGTAGCGTTCTGAAATTGCCCTGTCGCTGGAGCCCGCAGCCTTTGACCGCAGTGCCCGACATCGAGTTTCGCGGCGTCACCAAGCGCTATGGCAGCGTGACGGCTGTGAGCAGCATCGATCTCGCCGTGCCACCTTCCGCCTTTGTCGCCCTGCTCGGGCCGTCCGGCTGCGGCAAGACGACCTGTCTGCGCATGATCGGCGGCTTCGAACAGCCGAGCGAAGGCCAGGTGTTCATTCGCGGCCAGGACATGGCCGGCACGCCGCCCTACCGGCGGCCGGTCAACATGGTGTTCCAGCAATACGCGCTATTTCCGCATCTCGATGTCGAGGACAATGTCGCCTACGGGCTGCGCCAGGCACGGCCAAGGCTGTCGTCGCGCGAGATTGGCCAGCGGGCGGGCGAGGCGCTCGAAATGGTGCGGCTCGCCGGCTATGGCCGCCGCAAGATCCACGAACTGTCGGGCGGCCAGCAGCAGCGTGTCGCGCTGGCGCGGGCGCTGGTCAACAAGCCAGCCGTGCTTTTGCTCGACGAACCGCTGGCGGCGCTCGACAAGAAGCTGCGCACCGACATGCAGATCGAGTTGCAGAACCTGCAGCGCGAGATCGGCATCACTTTCGTGCTGGTCACCCACGACCAGGAGGAAGCGCTGTCGATGAGCGATTTCGTCTGCGTCATGAATGGCGGCCGTATCGTCCAACTGGGGCAGCCGAGCGAGATCTATGACGAACCGGCCGACCTGTTCGTCGCCGATTTCGTCGGCAAGACCAATCTGTTGAGCGGCACCGTCGCCGGGCATTCGGGCGATCTGGTGGAGATAGCGCTTGCTGATGGCACGGTGATTGCGGCGCGCAAGCGGACCGCCTTGCAGCAGGGCGAGGCCGTGTCGGTCAGCCTTCGCCCCGAATCGCTCAGTCTCGGCGCCCAGACAAGTGGCCGGTTCAAGGGCATCGTCCGCAACCGGATTTTCCTGGGTTCGACAGCGGAATACGCGATCGAGGTCCAGGGCATCGGAACGCTGCTCGCCAAGGCCGACCATCTGATCGGCCACGGCAATCTCTTCAAGCCGGGTGAACCCGTCGCCATCGGCTTTGCCTCCGGAACGCCGCTGGCGTTTCCGGACACCAAGAACAACGGGACCAACCAGAGGGTAGATAAACATGTCGAAATCATATCGTGACGGACTGCCGATAAGCCCCGAGAATTTCGTCGACCAGTTGATGCGCCTCAAGCGCGGCTCGATCGGCCGCCGCGATTTCCTTGGCCTCACCGGCCTTGGCATTGCGACGGCGGTGATGGCGCGCGAGATCGGCATCATGCCGACGCCGGCCTTCGCCGCGGAAAGCCTTGGCGACCGCATGTCGATCGCCACCTGGCCGAATTATCATGACCCGGCGACCTTCGAGAATTTCAAGAAGGACACCGGCGTTGCCGTCGAGGTCAACGTGTTCGGCTCTAATGAGGAGATGCTGGCCAAGCTGCAGGCCGGCGCCTCGGGCTGGAGCCTTTTCGTGCCGACCAACTACACGATCTCGACCTACAAGAAGCTCGGCATCATCGAGCCGCTGGAGATGGCGAAGCTGCCGAATTTCGACGGCTCGCAGGAGGATCCGCGCTTCACTGGGGAAGGCACGATCGATGCGGTGACCTATGCGGTACCGAAGAACTGGGGCACCACCGGCTTTGCCGTCAACACCAAGAAGCTGACCAAGCCGATGACGAGCTGGAAGGAATTCTGGGACACCGCCATGGCCGAAGGCGACAGCCGCGCCATGGTGCACGACTACCAGCTGACCACGATCGGCAATGCGCTGAAATATTACGGCTACTCGTTCAACTCGCTCAAGCAGGACGAACTCGCCAAGGCGGAGGAACTGCTGCTGAAGGTCAAGCCGCATCTGTTCGCGGTCTCATCCGACTACCAGCCTGGGATGCGCGCGGGTGACGCCTGGATGACCATGTGCTGGACGAACGACGGCGCCCAGCTGCATCGTGACATTCCCGAGATCGCCTATGTGCTGGGCAGGGAAGGCGGCGAGATCTGGACCGATTTCTACGCCATTCCGAAGGATGCGCCGAACAAGCCCGCAGGTTACGCCCTGCTCAACTATCTGATGAACCCGCAGGTGGCGGTGAAGGAGCACCTGGCCAATGGTGCGCCCTCGACCGACGCGCGGGTCAATAAGCTGCTGCCGAAGGAGGTGCTCGACAATCCGATCCTCTATCCGGCGGCGGACCTGTTGACGCCGCTGGAATTCGGCGCGGCGGCGACGCTGACCGACCCCGGCCGTGCCGAATTGATGGCGCGCTTCAAGTCGGCCTGAGCAGCTGGCCTCAATTCGACTCAGACAAACTTGACCGGCGGGTCATGCCCGCCGGTACCGGGGCAATCTCTCCATGCACGGCAGCCGTCTTCGCAAGAATCTTCTGACCGCCATGCTGCTCGGTCCGGCGACCGCGTGGCTGGTGGTGTTTCTGGTGCTGCCGTTCATTGCCATCGCCGTCTTCAGCGTCGGCGAACGGGCGCCGGAAGGCGGCTATCAGGCGGCCTTCACTTTCGCGCAATATGCCAATCTTCCGGCGCGGGCGACCGCCTTCTGGAACACGATGGTGCTGGCGCCTGTGGGAGCGCTCGCCTGTCTTCTCGTCGCCTACCCGGTTGCCTATTACCTCGCCCTGCGCGCGCCGCAGCGCTGGCGGCTGATCCTGCTGGCGCTGGTCGTCATCCCGTTCTGGACCAGCCTTCTGATGCGGACCTATGCCTGGATGTACGTGCTGGGCGGACGCGGCATCCCGGCATTGCTAGCTTATATCGGATTTGAGGACGTCAGGCTGATCAACACGCCGGGCGCGGTGCTGCTCGGCATCGTCTATGGCTATCTGCCGCTGATGATCCTGCCGATCTATGTCAGCCTCGAACGGCTTGATCGCAGGCTGCTGGAAGCCTCAGCCGATCTCGGCGCCACGCCATTATCGACCTTCCTCGGTGTGACCCTAAAGCTGTCGCTGCCGGGCGTGATGACCGGCTTCTCGCTGGTCATGATCCTGCTGCTTGGCGAATATCTGATCCCGACGCTGCTCGGCGGCGGCAAGGTGTTCTTCATCGGCAACGCGCTGGTCGACCTGTTCCTGCAGTCGCGCAACTGGCCGTTCGGATCGGCCATCGCGATCACGCTGGTGCTGGTCTCGGTGGTGGTGCTGATTGCCGCCAACCGCATCTCGACCCGGGTTTCGGGCGCGCGCCGGGTGGACCTGATCTGATGCGCGCCTTCGTCATCGCCGTCTTCGCTTTCCTCTATCTGCCGATCGCGCTGGTCGTGCTGTTCTCCTTCAATGCCGGTCACCATGCCAGCGAGTTCACCGGCTTTTCAGTGCAATGGTACGGCAAGGCGCTGGCGAACCCGTTCCTGGTCGAGGCGCTGAAGAACAGCTTGTTCATCGCCACCACCAGTGCCTTGCTGGCGGCGCTGTGCGGCACGGCGGCCGCGCTCGGCCTGGCGCGCGTCAGCGTGCGGACCCGCGCGGTTTTCGACGCACTTCTGGGTGCCGCGATCGTGGTTCCGGGAGTCGTCATCGGCATTTCGACGCTGGTCGCGCTCGTCCAGTTGTTCGCGGTCGTCAATCCGTTCCTCGCCTCGATCTGGCCAGACGACCAGCCGCCGCGCCTGGCGCTCGGCTACGGCTCGATCATCGCGGCGCATGGGCTGTTCTCCATGGCGCTGGTGACGATGATCGTTGGCACCCGGCTCGGCAGCCTCGACCGCAATCTGGTCGAGGCGTCGAGCGATCTCTACGCCACGCCGTTGACGACGTTCCGCAGCATCGTCCTGCCGCAGATCATGCCGGCGGTCGTTGCCGGCTTCCTGCTCGCCTTCACCTTCTCCTTCGACGATTTCATCGTCGCCTTCTTCGTCGCCGGCGCACAGACGACGTTGCCGATCTATGTCTTCGCTTCGATCCGGCGTGGCGTGACACCGGAAATCAATGCCATCGCGACGATCGTCCTCGTCGCCTCCGTGCTGCTTGTGGTGCTTGCCCAATGGCAGTTGCGCCAGCGCAAACCATCGAACTGAAAGCTGCATCATGATCCTCAAAGACCGCATCGCCGTGGTGACAGGCGCCGGCTCCGGCATCGGGTGCGCCGGCGCCATGATCATGGCCAGGGAAGGCGCGGTGGTCGTCATCGCCGACAGGGATCAGGCCGCCGGCGAAGCGACAGCGGCAGATATCTTGGCAGCGGGCGGTCGGGCAGAGGCAATCGCGACCGATGTCGCTGATGACGCGGCGGTCGAGCAACTCATTGCCGGCACGCTCGACAGGCACGGGCGTATCGACATCCTGCACAATCACGCCGGCATCCAGGTCGGCGGCACGCTGACCGAAGTCGAAGTCGACGGCATGGATGCCTCGTGGCGGGTCAATGTGCGGGCGCAGTTCCTGGCGGCCAGGATGGTCATGCCGTCGATGGTCGCACGAGGCGGCGGTGTCATCCTCAACACCGCCTCCAATTCGGGCGTGTTCTACGACCGCGAGATGATCGCCTACGCAACCTCCAAACATGCGGTGGTGGCAATGACGCGGCAGATGTCGCTCGACTACGCCCGGCACAATGTCCGCGTCAACGCACTCTGTCCCGGCTGGGTCGACACGCCGTTCAACGAGCCGTTCATCGCCCAGATGGGTGGACGCGAGGCGATCGAAAACTATGTCCGCACCAAGATTCCGATGGGGCGCTGGGCCAGCGCCGATGAGATCGCCGAGGCGATCCTGTTCCTCGTCTCCGACCGCTCATCCTTCATGACCGGCCAGGCGCTGGTGATCGATGGGGGCGAAAGCATCGGCTGAGACCTGTGCTTTCGTTATGGACGTCCCATGTTTCAAAGCCTTTCCGATATACCACGCCACGACATTTACCCGTGCCGCTGCTCGGCGGCAGGACTATAGTCTGGCCGACGTGGGACTTCAGTGCCATGGCGATCTGAGAAGATCGATTTGTATTTGATATCAAAGGTTTATGGTGTCGGCTGGTTGCCGGCTCGCATATTGAGACGGCATTTGTCTAAAGTTTACTCTGTACAATTAGCGATTTCTCATACGACGGTCGCCTAGCGGTCGGGCGAGGGTGGCGTTTCCCCGAGGAGGTTACCATGACGAACCGAAAGACTCTGTTCGCGGCGCTTGCCGCATTGGCGCTTCTGGCGTCTCCGGCGCTCGCCGGAGCCGGCGGCAACGGGCACGGCGGCGGCAATGGCGGTGGCAATGCCGGCGGCAACGGTAACGGCGGTGGCAATGCTGGCGGTAACGGCGGCGGCAATGGCAGTGGCAAGAGTGGCGCTTCGCACGGCAAGTCGTCGTCGGCTCCCGGGCGGGCGGCAAAGGCGGACAGCACCACGGTCGACACGACCACAAAGGTCTCGGCCGTGCCCAAGGAGAAAAACATCCACGCCAAACTCGGCCGGTTGAACTCGCTGCAGCGCAACATCAACGCCTACATGAACTCCAAGAGCAAAAAGTTCGCTGCCATTCAGGCATTCGTGACGCAGTCCGCGAAAGCCAAGGTCGCCCAGGACCAGCTGGATGCGCTGACCGCGCAGTTGGACGCGCTGAAGGCGCTGACGCCCGATGAGATTGCCGCCCTGTCGGCTGAAGACCAGGCGGCCCTGCCGGGGAAGATAACGGATCTGGAGGCCGAGATCGCCACCCAGACCACTGCTGCGGAAGCGGCCGCGGAGGGCACCGATGATGCATCACTCGACGCGGCGCTGACGGACATGGCCAACAAGCCGGTCGACGACGAGGTCACGGCCTGGGCCCAGGGCGTCCTTGCCGACAAGATCGACCAGACGGCCGCCACGATGCAGACGGAAACGACGCCGTAACGACTTGCCGCCGAAACGGCAGTGACCAGTCAAAGAAGATGCCGCCGGGTCTTGCCCGGCGGCGTTGCTGTTTAACGGCCGTGGTCGGGCTGGCTTCGTAGAGCGGCCGTCTCAGCCTTCAGCCAATCGGCAAAGATCGTCATCGCGTGCGAGTTCTGCCGCCTGCGCCGCGCTGAGAGCCAGTACTTGCCGACATCGACCGTGCAGCCGAAAGGCTGGACCAATTCAGCGGAACGGAGCTCACGGCTGAACATCGAAACCGGCAGCAGCGCCACGCCGGCGCCCTGGACCGCGGCGTTGGCCATGGTGACGGACGAGTCGAAAACGATGCCCTTGATGGGTGGGCAATGGTGCCCTGCCGCCTCGAACCAGCGCAGCCATTCGTCTTCCCGGTAGGAGCATAGCAGCGTTTCGCGCGCGAGATCCGATGGATCGCGCAGACGCGCCGCGATATCGGGCGCGCAGGCCGGCGAGAACGAGCCGGGCATCAGCGGTGTGTTGTCGGTTCCCTGCCAGGAGCCGTCGCCGAAGCGGATGGCAAAGTCGAGGCCGTCGGCGGCGAGATTGACCCGGTTGTTGTTGGTCGAAATGCGTAGCTCGATATCCGGATAGGCTTGGTGGAACACAGGTAATCTCGGGATCAGCCAGCCCGAGGCGAAAGTGCCGACGACGCCGACAGTGACGATGTCGTGGAAGCGGCCGCCCTCGAAGCGGTCGAGCGTGACGCCGATCCTGTTGAAGGCATCGCTCAATACGGGCAGCAGCGCCTCGCCCTCCTCGCTCAGAGCGAGCCCGTGCGGAAGCCGGCGAAAGAGCCTGACGCCAAGCAGCTCTTCAAGCCCCTTGACCTGATGGCTGACGGCCGCCTGGGTGACGCGCAGTTCGAGCCCGGCGCCGGTGAAGCTGAGGTGACGCGCGGCGGCCTCGAAGGCGCGCAAGCCGTTCAGCGGAAGGTGCGATCGCTTCATTGGTCGAGCCCTAGTTTTTCTCGTGGCGGGGGCGATGTTAACTCGTTTGCGGTTGCGTCGGATCCGGTCCAGTTCTGCGGCGCGGGGCAACAGAGAGTGTGGACATGACAAGCAGACGCAGTTTCATCAGTGGTCTCGCGGTGGTTCTGGCGGCCCCCGTCACCCTTGGCGCGATCGCGACGGCGGCAACGAGCCCGACAAAATTTGATGAGGTCTTGCCGAAAATAAGGCGGATCGAGGCGAAAAGCGGCGGCCGGCTTGGCGTGGCCTGCCGGATCGCTGGAACGAGCGCGCAATTCGGCTATCGCGAGAACGAGCTGTTTCCGATGTGCAGCACCTTCAAGACGCTGGCGGCGGCGCTCATCCTGCATCGTGTCGATAGCGGCATCGAGCAGCTCGAGCGCAGCATCAAGATCCCGCACAACGCCATCATTGCCAATTCACCGACGACCAAGAAGTTTGCCGGCGGCGAGATGACGGTGGCGCAGCTTTGCGAGGCCGCCGTGACGGTCAGCGACAATGGCGCGGCCAATCTGCTGCTGGAGTCCTTTGGCGGACCGCCGCAGCTGACGGCCTATCTGCGTTCGATCGGTGACAGTGTGAGCAGACTGGACAGGATCGAGCCGGAGCTGAACGAGTCGCTGCCAGGCGACGAGCGTGATACGACCTCGCCGCTGGCCATGGTTGAGGACTACCAGCGCCTCGCTCTCGGCACCAGCCTGTCGGACAAAAGCCGGGCGCAGCTTGTCGAATGGCTGGTGGCCAACAAGACCGGCGATGAGCGCATCCGGGCTGGACTGCCGAAGGGCTGGAGATGCGGCGACAAGACCGGCACCGGTGACCGTGGCAGTACCAATGACGCGGCGGTCATCTGGCCGGCTTCCGGCAATCCTATCTTGATGTCGGTTTACCTGACGGGCACGAAACAGAGCCTGACCAAGCGCAACGCCGTGATTGCGTCGGTCTCTCGCGCTCTGGTCGAAGCGATCGAGGCGTAAGTCCATATCAAGCGGCGCGCCTTGCCGCGCTGCTCCTCTCATACGTGCTTGCGGCCACCGGTCTCGCGAAACCAGCTGTCGGGATAGGGATACCACCAGTCCTGGATTGCCGGCTTGTGGTCGATGATCACCATCTTCGACCGGCGGAACGCATCCAGCCCTTGGCGACCGAGCTCGCGGCCGAGGCCCGAGGCCTTCCAGCCGCCGAAGGGCAAGGCGTCATTGTCGATCAGCGGATTGTTGACCCAGACCATGCCGGCCTCGAGCCGTTCGGCCGCCTCATGCGCCTCGGCGAGGTCGGTGGTGAAGACCGAGGCGCCGAGCCCGAAGGGGCTGTCATTAGCGAGACGTATCGCTTCGTCGAAATCCCTGACCCGGCAGATCGCGGCGACCGGTCCGAAGCACTCTTCGCGCACGATGGCCATATCCGGGGTGACGCCGGTGAGGATGGTTGGCTCGTAGAACCAGCCGACATTGTGCGCCGGCGGAATGCGCCCGCCGGTCACCGCCTTGGCGCCGTGCGCGATGGCGTCGTCAACCAGGCGCATGACTTTTGCCCGTGCCGCTTCGCTGACCAGCGGGCCGATCTCGGTCTTGTCCATGCCGTTGCCGATGCGCAGCGCCCGTGTCCTTTCGGCGAACAGCTCGACGAAGCGGTCATGCACGGCATCGACGACGAAGAAGCGCTCGGCCGAAGTGCAGACCTGGCCGGTGAGGTGGAAGGCGGCGGTGACACTGCCGGCCGCCGCGACCTCAAGCGGGGCGTGCTCACTGATGATCAGCGGATCGCTGCCGCCGGCCTCGATGACGCACGGTTTCATGCGTTCGGCGCAGGCGACAGCGACCGCCTTGCCGGCGGCGACCGAGCCGGTGAAGGCGACGGCGTGCGTGCGATCGGAGGCGATCAGGGCCTGCGCGGTGGTGGCACCGCCGGGCAGGCAGGAGACCAAGCCTTCCGGCAGCGAGCGGAACACGGTCATGTAGTCCAGCGTCGACAGCGTTGTCGCCTCGGCTGGCTTGATGATGCAAGCGTTGCCGGCGGCAAGCGAGGCGGCGACGGTCCAGCACATCAGCAGGATCGGGAAGTTGTAGGGCATGATGTGGACCGAGACGCCATAGGGCTCGTAGCGGGCGTACTGGAACGAACCGGCCTGCGTCGTGCCGGCGATCTTGCCGGCATCGTCGCGCGCCATCTCGGCATAGTAGCGGAAGATCGGCGCGCAATTGGCGATCTCGCCGATCGCTTCGGGATAGGGCTTGCCCATCTCGCGCACCATCAGCTCGGCGCAGCGGGTGAAGTCGGCCGCCTCGATGGCGTTGGCGACGGCATGCAGGTGCTTTGCCCGGCTCTTGGCGTCGAGCTTTTTCCAGGCGGCCTGCGCCTTGGTCGCGGCGGTGAGCACAGCGTCGATCTCGCCGTCGGTAGCGGCCGAGATAGTGCCGACGATTTCGAGCGTCGCCGGATCGATTACCGGTTTGTTCGCGCCGATCATCGGCCGGTAATCCGGATTGACGAAGAAAGCCGGCCGGTCAGCTGAGAAATCCATGGGCATCCTCTCAGATCCGCTCAGCGGATCATGTAGACCTTCTTGATCGTCTCATGGACGGTGCAGACGCCTTTCCAGTCCTGCGGAAAGAAGGCGGCGGTGTCCGGCTCGATCTCGATCACTTCGCCGGATTCATGCACATAGGTGCAGCGTCCCTCGAGGAAGTGACAGAACTCGTCGCGGGTGACGTGGCAGTGCCATTTGCCTGGCGTGCACACCCACAGGCCACATTCGGAACGGCCCTCCGGCCCCTTGTGCAGCAGCTTGCCCGAGGTGTGGGACTCGCCCTCGATCATGGTCGGGATGACGCCCCAGTCGACGAGGTCTGACATGGCGAGGGGGGATTTCATGATGGGTGTGGTCATATCGATTTCCTTGGAATGGGTGCTCAGCGGCACATGAAGGCCTTGGTCAGCGTTTGCGTGATGATGGAGATGCCGGTCCATCCGGCGGGGAAGAACACCAGCGTGCCGGCTTCGACGGGGATCTGCTCGCCGTTGTCATGGACATAGCTGCCGTGCCCCGAGAGGAAGTGGCAGAATTCGTCGGCGGCAAAGATGACCTTGCGCGTGCCCGGCGTGCACGACCACAGGCCGCATTCGCTCGATCCGTCCGGGTTCTGGGACAGGATCCTGCCCGAGGCGCGCGGCGCACCGGCGAGCGTGTTGCTGCCCGCGCCCCAGTCCTCCAGTTCCACGCTCGAGGCCTTCGGCCAGTGTGGTGTCGGCATGTCTTGCTCCGATTCTTGCTTAAGCATGATCTTGTCCGAAAAACCGGCTCCCACTTTTCGGGATCATGCTCTCAGGCCAGCATGTAGAGGTTGCGCATGGTCTCATGCACGGTGCATTCGCCGGTCCAGCCGGCGGGGAACATGACCACGGTCCCGGCCGAGACGTCTATCACTTCGCCGACATCCGACCGGTAGGTCGCGCGGCCGGCGACGAAATGGCACAATTCATCGCGCGGGATGCTGAGCCGCCAGCGGCCCGGCGTGCAGACCCAGATACCGGATTCCGGCTGGTTGTTCGGGCCCTTGTGCACGAGTTTGCCGGTCGAGTGCGAAGCGCCTTCCAGCGCGTCGGGTTGGACGCCCCAGTCGACGAGATCGGTGCGGGTCGAGGCCTGGTGGAGGTGTGGTGCGGAGGAGGTCACAGCAACTTCTCCAACAACCCAGCCGCCTTTTCCGGACCGTTCTGCGAATGCATCCGTGCCGAGGTCTTCGCCAGCTTCGCCTTCATCGCCGGGTCGCTCAGGCAGGCTTCGATCTTGGCGATCAGCTCGGCATCGGTCCAGTCGTAGCGCGGCATGCCGAAGCCGTGGCCGGTTTCCTCGACGCGGGTGGCGTTGTCGTGGCCGTCCCAGACATAGGGCATGATGATCGCGGGCTTGCCGAAATAGAGGCACTCGGTGAACGAGTTGTTGCCGCCATGGTGGATCACCGCGTCGACCTGCGGGATCACCGAGGGCTGCGGGAACCAGCCCTCCACGATGACGTTGCCAGGGACGTCGGTGTACTGGTCCTTGTAGCCGCCGACATTGACCAGCGCCCGGTAGCGCGTCTTGCCCAGCGTCGCGATAATGCGCTTCAACAGCTCGACATCGCCGGCGCCGAGACTGCCGAAGGAGACATAGAGCAGCGGCCCGTCATTGTTTTTCTCGAAGCTCGGCACCGTGTACGGCTTTTCCTGCCGCACGCAGCCTTCGAGATACTGGAATCTTGCCGGGTCGAGCGGATGGCGGCGCTTGAATTTCGTCGCTTCGGGGTAGAGCAGCAGATTCAAATAGGGCGAGGCCTCGAAGAACTGGCCGATCGGATAGGGCGCCTCGTTATTGGCGATGAGAAAGGCGTTGAAGTCGTCATGGATCGGCTTGATCACCGCGTTGAAATGGTCGCGGTAACGCTGGTGGGCGGCATGGTCGTTCTCGCCGCAGCCGGAGAGATGCGGCGGGATGTCCTCGTCCTCGATCTCGTTTTCCGAGCAGGAAATGACGCGCACCCAGGGCTTGCCGAACTGCTTGATCGCCGGGAACAAGATGACGTTGTCGACGCAGATGACATCCGGCTTGATGCTGGCTAGAACGCGCGGCAGATCCTTCTGCGCCCATTTGGCGCTGTCGACGATCGCCGTCCAGCAATCCTTCACGTAGTTGTTGACCTGGTCGTAGGGCGATTTGCGGAAGTTCGGGATGTGGCCGTTGATGAAATCCTCCCAGAACTTGGCCATCTGCTCGGGCGGCATCGGCTCGGACAGGTTCACCGGATGCGCCTCGAAACCGTAGCCCTTGTAGACATCGACGAAGCCGGGGTCGGACAGGAACACCGCTTTGTGGCCACGCGCCTCGACCGCCTGAGCGATGCCGACGGAATTGAGCGCCGGGCCGTAGGCCGCTTCGGGAAAAAACGCGATCGTCTTCTGCGCCATCAGGCTTCTCCTCTTATTCTGCAAAAATTCTGACATCGGCGGCGTCCCAGCCGAGTTCGACCTGGTCGCCCGATGAGACCGGCCTACGGTCGGCGGCCTCGGCGGTGACACGCACCAGGAACGGCTTTGGTGACAGGGGCGTACGGACATGCAGTTGCAGGTCCAGCCCCTGATAGGCCAGCGCCTCGACCGTGCCGGTGGTGCGGTTCGCGGTCTCGGGCGACGGGAACAATCGGATTCGTTCGGGCCGCACTGAGGCCACGGCCGATGCGCCCGACGTGAGTGCGGCGGGCATCTTGCCGGTAATGCGCGCGCCATTCGCGGCCACAACACCATCAGTGGTGGCCTTGCCCGGCACAAAATTCATCACACCGATGAAGTCGGCGACGAAACGGTCGGCGGGATGTTCGTAGATCGCATGCGGCGTGTCGCATTGCAGCAGCTTGCCATCCTTCAGCACCGCCATGCGGTCGGCCATCACAAGCGATTCCTCCTGGTCGTGGGTGACGATGACGAAGGTGATGCCGACCTCGTGCTGCAGGCGCTTCAATTCCAGCTGCATGGCGCCGCGCAATTTCTTGTCGAGCGCGCCGAGCGGCTCGTCGAGCAGCAGCAGCCGGGGGCGCTTGACCAGGGCGCGGGCGAGCGCGACGCGCTGCTTCTGGCCGCCCGATAATTGCTCCGGCTTGCGGTCGGCGAAGGCGACGAGCTCAGTCGTCGCCAGGATGGCGTCGACGCGGGAGCGGATTTCAGCCACCGGCAAACGCTCCATCTCAAGGCCGTAGGACACATTGGCCCTGACGCTCATATGCGGAAACAGCGCGTAGGACTGGAACATCAAATTGACCGGCCGCTTGTTGGGCGGAATCCCTGCGATGTCGCGGCCGTCGAGCAGGATGCGCCCGTCATTCGGCGTCTCGAAACCGGCCAGCATGCGCAGCAGCGTGGTCTTGCCGCAGCCGGACGGTCCGAGCAAAGCGAAGAACTCGTTCTCCCGGATGTCGAGCGAGACGCCGTCGACAGCCGTCACCCGGCCGAAATTCTTCGACACCTTGTCGATGGCCAGCAGCGTGCGCGGTTCGCTCATTGGCCGATGATCCCACGGTTGAGCCGCTGCGACAGGGTCAGCGCGGTGATCGAGACCGCCATGACGATGGTCGCCAGCGCATTGATCTCTGGCGTGATGCCGAAGCGGATCATCGCGTAGATCTGCATCGGCAGCGTTGTCGAAGCGCGACCGGCGCCAGCGGTGAAGAAAGCGATGATGAACTCGTCGACCGAGAGCGTGAAGGCAAGCAGCGCACCGGCGATGACCGCCGGCGCGATGACCGGCAACGTCACCCGCCGGAAGGTGGTGAGCGCGGAGGCGCCGAGATCGGCCGATGCTTCGACGATCGACCAGTCGAAACTCTTCAGCCGGGCGCGCACCACCGAGCAAACGAAGGCGAGGTTGAAGACGACATGGGCAAGGATGATTGTGTGCAGCCCCATGGTCAGGTTGAGCATGGAGAAGAACGACAGTAGCGCGATCGCCAGTACGATGTCGGGAATGATCATCGGCGCGAAGATCAGCGCTTCGAGGCCCTTGCCGTATTGCCGGCGCATCTCGACGCCGATCGCCAGTAGCGTGCCGAGTAAGGTCGCGATGGCCGTCGAGACCAGCGCCACGATCAGCGTGTTGAGGGCGGCGGAGAGGATGGCGCTGTTCGAGGTCAGCGAGACGTACCATTTCAGTGAGAATCCCGACCAAGCCGTGGGCAGCCCGCCTTCGTTGAAGGACAGCGCCACCAGCACGGCGATCGGGATGTAGAGGAAAGCGAAGACCAGGCTGAGCACGAGCCAGAGCGTGCGCCGCGTCGCGAGGGAGCGCTCAGCCATCGGTGTCTCCGCCGGCTTGCGCGGTGTGCCCCGAGGCGCGATTGGCGGCCAGCGCCTGCGCCATCAGCACCAGGAGCATGATGGCGGTCAGCGCCATGGCGAGTGCCGCCCCGAAAGGCCAGTCATTGGCGGTCAGGAACTGGTCGTAGACGAGGTTGCCGATCATCTGGAAGCGGCCGCCGCCAAGCAGCGCCGGGGTGACGAAATTGCCGATCGACAGCACGAAGACAAACACCGCGCCGGCAGCAATGCCTGGCACCGTCAGTGGCAGGATGACACGGCGGAATGTGGTGGCGGCCGAGGCGCCGAGGTCACGCGAGGCTTCGGCGAGTTCCGGGTTGAGCCTCGACAGTGGCGCGTAGCAGGCGAGGATGACGAAGGGCAAATAGTTGTAGACCAGGCCGGCGATGACGGCGCCTTCCGTGTAGAGCATCGAGGGCGGCTCGCCGGTGTAGCCTAACCAGCGCAGGAGTTGCGTGATCAGGCCTTCGCGGTTGAGCAGCACGATCCAGGCATAGGTGCGGATCAGGTAGTTGGACCAGAACGGCAGCACGGCAAAGAACAGGAACACCGGCTGCCACCGGCGCGGGGCCGCTGCGATGGCGTAGGCGGCGGCATAGCCAATCACCACCGCGATCAGGGTCGCGGTGCCGGCGATACGCGCCGAATTGAGGAAAATGCCGGCATAGAGCGGGTCGAAGACCAGCCCGAAATTCTCCAGCGTGAAGGTGTAGTCGATGCCGCCATAGATGCCGCGCCGAAAGAAGGCGAGCGCCAGCACCAGCACGCACGGCACCACCATCAAGGCCGCGAGCCAGGCCAGGGCCGGGGCCATCAGGAGGGAGGAACGAAATTGGGTCTGGGACAATTCTGGGCTACCGCTCAGGGCCGGCGGCAGAAGCGCCGCCGGCCGTGATGTCTGGTTTTGACGCCGCCTACTGCGCCGCCTTGATCTCGCTGACGATCTTCGAATAGTCGCGCTGGGCGTCGCCGACGTCCCGCAGCTGTTCGAACTTGACGAGGTCGGCCACCGGCATCGCCATGTTGGGGAATTTTGCCAGGAAATCGGCCGGCAGGCTTTCCATGGCCGGCTTGTTCGGCACCTTGTAGTCGATATTTTGCGCCGCCCAGGCGTGGTTCTTGGCATCGAGCATGAAGTTGATGAACTGGAAGGCAGCGTCCTTGTTGGCGGAGGCCTTCATCACCACCATCGTATCGACCCACAGGTCGGAGCCTTCCTTCGGGATGACGTACTTGATCTCGGGCTTTTCGGCGATGCCGTAATTGCACCAGCCGTCCCATGCCTGCACCATCAGCGCCTCGCCGGACACCAGCTTGGAATAGAAGGTGGTGTCGTCATAGGCGAGCAGGGTCTTCTTGGCCGAGATCAAGAGGTTCTTGACCTCGGCCATCTTGGCCGGATCGGTTTCGTTGACAGAATAGCCCTTGTCGAGCTGGCCGGCGGCCAGCAGCCAGCGGTCGGTCGCCAGCATGGTGGTCTTGCCCTTGAGGTCATTGGAAGGGGCGAGCAGATCGCTCCAGCTGGTCGGCGCTGTCTTGACCAGGTCCGAGCGATAGCAGAGGCCGGTGGTGCCCCAGGTGTAGGGCACGGAGAAGGCATTGCCGACATCGTGCGGCAGCTTGGTTGCCTCGGGATAGAGATTGGTGAGGTTCGGGATCTTGGCGTGGTCGATCGGCTCGGTCAGGCCGAGCTTGTTCAGCACCTCGGCGAAAGGCGAGGAGACGAAGACCACGTCATAGCCCTTGCCGCCGGCGGCGATCAGCTTGCCCATGATTTCTTCGTTGGTGGCGTGCACCACCACTTCGCCCGAAACGCCGGTCGCGGTCTTAAAGGCGGTCATGGCGTCGGGCGCCATGTAGCCGTCCCAGTTGGAAATGACGAGGTCGGCAGCCATCGCCTGCGCGGACAGCGCCAAGGCCAGGCCAAGTGCGATCGAAGATGTTTTCAGCGCACTGCGCCGCAGGCTGGTAGCGGTCATGACAGACTCCCATTCTGGTTGATCGTCGAATTTCATTCGCCGGACCAACGCTTGCGACCTTGCCGCCGCCTCGATCCTGTTCCCTCGGTCTTTTTCTCGCCGATTGTCCTGACAGTACTATTGCAGAAAAAAGTACGTCAATCCATAATTTGTCAAGCGACCGAGGAATCTGGCCGATTGCGTCCGTGCTGGCGATCGGTCAAATCAATGCGGTCATGTCGTTTTCCACGAGACCAGTCATGCAAGCCGTAGCCCGACGACCTCGCACCAACCATCTCGATCTGGCGCAGCGCATCCTGGATGTGGCGCGGCAGCGCGGTTTTGAGCCCGGCGCACGCTTGCCGGAGCAGCAGATCGCCTCGCTGTGCAATGTCTCGCGCACGCCGGTGCGGGCGGCTCTTGGCCTACTCGCGGAACGGGGTGTCGTTCGCTGGGAGGCGGATTCCGGGTATCATCTGGCGATCGACCTCACCGCGCAGGCTTCAGTCGCCACGGAACTGCCCGCCGCCGAGGAGGACGAGCTGGCCGAGGCGATCCTGCGCGACCGGTCGGCGCGGCGGCTGGACCAGACTGTGACCGTCGCGGGGCTGATGCGGCGGTACAGTGCCGAGCGCAAGACGGTACTAAAAGCGCTCAACAAACTGACAGAAGAGAATCTTCTGGACCGTGCGCCTGGCCAATCCTGGCTGTTTCGGCGCACGCCCGACGATCCGGAGGCGCAAGGCGACAGCTATGAGTTCCGCTTGCTGCTGGAGCCCGCGGCCATCCTGACGCCGGGCTTCCGGCTGGACGGGGCGCGTGCGGCGACGTTGCGCCAGGGCATGGAAGCGCTAGTGGCGCTGCCGGACGCTGCATTCGACACACGTGAGTTCCAGCGGCTGGACATCGATTTTCATGGCATGCTCGCCGAGGGCTGCGCCAACCGCTTCGTTGCCGACGCGCTGGCCGATCACCTCAGGCTGCGCCGATTGCCCGGCATTTATGCCGGCGTCAACGTCTTCCGGTTGCGGCAATCGCTGCGCGAACACCTAAATATACTCGACCATCTCGAAAGCCGGCAGTATGAGGTGGCGGCCGATCTGCTTCGCATCCACCTGCGGCTCTCCCGCAACCAGCGACCGCAAGCGGCCAGTCGCGGGGCTCCCGCCCTGTTCGGCATGATCAGCCGGCCGGATTGACGAGGATTAATTGACGCGTAAAGCCAGCCCGACCATCGCGCTGTTCCCCGAAGCCAGTTTCGGCGCGGCGTTGAATTGCGTTGGGATCGCGCAGGCGCTGCGTGCGAGAGGCGCCCGGCCGGTCTTCATCTGCCATGCCGGCTTCTCCGGCGTCTTTGCCGACTATGGTTTCCAGGAATACCAGCTGCCGACCGACGAGCCGCTGAGCGACAGCGAACGCCAGAGCTACTGGCAGGCCTTCGTGCGCAGGCACCTGCCGCATTTTAGGCTTAGCCCGATCGACCAGCTCGAAACCTATGTCGCGCCGACCTGGCAAGCGATCGTCGACACAGCCGTCAATGCCGAGGCGCCGCTGCGCCAATTGCTGGCACGGCTGAAGCCTGACGCGGTGGTCCTCGACAACGTCATCATGTTCCCCGCGATCGCCGCCGCCGGCTGCCCGTGGGTGCGCGTCGTCTCCTGCGCCGAGACCGAGCTTCCGGACGCGCAGGTACCACCCTATTTGTCGGGCCTTGGCGTGGATGACCCGCAACGCGCGGCGTTCGAGGCCCGCTATCTCACGGCCTCGGCACCGGCGCATGACCGCTTCAACCGCTTTCGGATGGATGCCGGCCTGGCGCCGCTGCCGAAGGGCTTGTTCCTGGAGACGTCGCCCGACCTCAATTTGCTGCTGACCCCGACGATCGTGCGCCGCGAGCGCGCCGAGCCGCTCGACCCGGCCCGCTTCGTTTATCTCGAAGGCTGCGTGCGTTCGGAGGGGCCATTCGAGGTGCCGGTGTTTCCGCGCAATGGCGGGCCGCTGGTCTATGTCAGCTTCGGCAGCCTGGGCGCCATGGATGTCGGCCTGATCGAGCGGATGCTGGCGGTATTCGACAGGCTGCCCGCCCGCTTCATCGTCAATGCCGGCGGCCTGCGCGACGCCTATCGCGCGGTGCCCGACAACGTCTATCTCGACGCCTGGTTTCCACAGCCCTCGGTGGTGGCAAAGTCCGACCTGTTCATCCACCACGGCGGCAACAACAGCTTTTGCGAAGCGCTGCGCTTCGGCGTGCCGTCGCTGATCATGCCCTATTGCTGGGACGGACATGACAATGCGCGCCGCGCCGGAGAGACCGGCGTCGGTGACCATATCGGCCGTGACGCCTGGACCGAAGGAGTATTGGAGAAAGCCATTCTCGGCCTGCTGGCCGACGATGCCATGCGTGCCCGCCTTAGGGACAACGCAGCCCAAATGGCGCTGCAACCCGGAACGGATGTGGCCGCGCAAGCCATACTCTCTCTCTGATGCGGACATGAACGAAATGCCTGACAAAATCACGACGAATACCTCGCTCTCCAGCAGCAACGATCCCAAGAGCTGGCTGGCCCAGCACGGCATCAACGAGGTCGAGTGCCTGGTGCCCGACATGAACGGCGTGCTGCGCGGCAAGGCCTTGCCGACGGCCAAGTTCCTCAAGGCGCTGGAAGACCGCGCGCTTTATCTGCCGAGCAGCGCCTTCCTGGTCAGCATCGACGGCCGTTATTCCGGCTCGATCGACGAGGGTTTTGCCTATTCGGATCCGGACATGCGTATGGTGCCCGACGTTTCGACGCTCTGCCTGGCGCCCGGCGCCGCTGAGGGCAAGGCCTATGTCTTTGCCGACGCCTTCCATATGGACGACCGGCCATGGATGGCCTCGCCGCGGCATGTGCTCAGGGCCGTGCTCGATCTCTACGCCCAGCGCGGCTGGCGAGCGGTGGTGGCGCCCGAGGTGGAATTCTATCTGACCGCGCCCAATCCCGATCCTGATCGGCCGCTGACTGCGCCGGTCGGCGCCAATGGCCGAGCCGAGACCGTGCAGCATCCCTATGACATGGCGGCACTCGAGGAGTTCGAGCCGGTGATCCGGCGCATCTATGATTATGCGGCGGCGGCCGGGTTGCCGCTCGACACGCTGATCCATGAATCGGGAACGGCACAGCTGGAGATCAATTTCCTGCACGGCGACGCGTTGCCGCTGGCCGACAAGGTGCTGCTGTTCAAGCGGCTGACGCGCCAGGCCGCGCAGCAAAGCGGTATGCGCGCCACCTTCATGGCCAAGCCGATCGCGGCGCAGGCGGGAAGCTCGATGCATCTGCACATGTCCATCATCGACGAGGCCGGCAAGACGCTGTTTGCCGGCACTGATGGTGCCGACACCGAGATGTTCGGCCACTTCATTGGTGGCATGCAAAAATTCGTCCCCGAAATCATGCCGCTGTTCGCGCCCAATGTGAACTCGTTCCGCCGCATAAGGCCCAACCACAGCGCGCCGGCCAACATCGAGTGGTCGCATGACAATCGTTCCTGCGGCCTGCGCGTGCCGGCCGGTGGACGCGCCGCGCGGCGGGTGGAGAACCGGTTGCCCGGTGCTGATTCCAATCCTTATCTGGCGATCGCCGGCTCGCTGCTTGCCGGCTATCTCGGCGTCGAACAGAAACTGGTGCGCTCGCCCGAGGCGTCGGGCAATGCCTACAAGATCAAGAGCACGCTGCCGAAAACCATGGAGGAGGCGCTTGACCGTTTCGAGGCGTGTGAACCGGTGCGGGCGTTGCTCGGCGAGGATTTCTTCCAGAGTTATCTTCGCGTCAAGAGCGTTGAGCTCGACCTGTTCCAGGGCGTGGTGACGAGCTGGGAACGCGACCACCTGCTGCTCAAGGTGTAATGATGGGCTTCAATTCCGGCCTGGATATCGGCAAATCCTACTATGTCGCGACGGCAAATCCGTCGCCGGACCATCCGGCTTTGCAGGGTGACATCGACGCCGATCTTGTGGTGGTCGGCGGCGGCTGCACCGGCCTGTCCGCCGCCCTTCATGCCGCCGAGCGCGGCCTGAAGGTGGTGCTGCTCGAGGGCGGCAAGATCGGCTGGGGCGCCTCGGGCCGCAATGGCGGCCAGATGATCCCCGGCCTGCGCAAGGGCGCGAAGGGGCTGGTCAAGCTCTATGGACCCGAACGTGCAAAAGCGCTGTTCGACCTTGCCTTCGAGGCGCGCGGGTTGGTGCTCGATATCATCGAGCGCCACGCCATCGATTGCGATCTCAGGCTGACCGGTCATCTCGTCGGCGCGGTCAACGGCTCCGATCTCAAGGACCTCGAGGAAGAGGCTGAGTGCCTGGCCACGGTGATGAAGTTTCCGCATGCCGAAATCCTGTCGGCGGCTGAAGCGCGCGGCAAGGTCGACACGCCCTATCATGGCGCCATGTACGAGCCGCTTGGCGGCCACATGCACCCGCTCAACTACACGCTCGGCCTCGCCCGCGCCGCGGTTGCTGCCGGCGTCACCATTCATGAGAATTCGGTGGCGGTGAGGCTGGAGCGCGAGCCTTCGATCCGCGTCTCGACATCAAAGGGTTCGGTCCGGGCCAAGCATGTCGTGCTGGCGGGCGATGCGCTGCTCGATGGGCTGGAGCCACGCGTCAACAGCCGCATCATGCCGGTCGGCAACTACATCGTCGCCACCGAGCCACTGGAGGGCAAGCGCAATGTCATCCCGGCCAATGTCGCGGTGTCCGACACACGCTTCGTCGTCAACTACTACCGGATGTCGGCCGATGGACGCCTGCTGTTCGGCGGCGGCGAACGCTACACGCCATCACCGCCGGCCGATATCGCCGGCTTCGTGCGACCGCATATGGAGAAGACCTTCCCGCAGCTTCAGGGCTGCCGCATCGATCATGCCTGGGGTGGGCTGGTGTCGGTGACGACGTCGCGGCTGCCGCATGTCGGGCACTTTGGCGAGGTCTATTTCGCGCATGGCTATTCCGGCAAGGGCGTCATCCTGTCGACGCTGTCCGGCAAGCTGCTGGCCGAAGCGATCACGGGTGATGCCTCGCGGCTCGATCTGTTCTCGACGCTGACCCCGATGCCGTTCCCCGGCGGCACGGCGTTGCGCGGTCCGCTCTATGTGCTCGGCATGCTGTGGTACGCGATGCGCGATCGTATCAAGCATTGAGGTCGCGAGACGCGACCTAGACGACAAAGAAATCCTCGATGCGTTGCCCGGCTCCAAGCAGCGCGGGCAGGATTTCGCGTTCCATCTCCGCGACGGAAAAACGCGCGGACTGGGTCGAGACGTTGATTGCCGCGACCGTGCGCTCTGCGCGGTCGCGGATCGGCACGGCGATCGAGCGCAGGCCGAGCTCCAGTTCCTCATCGACGATGGCAAAGCCGTCCGCTTTCGCCTTGCCGATGGCGCCAGCCAGCAGCCTGATATCGGTGATCGTCTTCGGCGTTCGGCGCTCGATGGTCGCCTGGCCGAGGAATGCGTCCAATTCCCGAGAGGTCAGGCCAGCAAGCAGGATGCGCCCCATCGAGGTGCAATAGGCCGGTAGCCTGGTGCCGACATCGAGCGACACGCTGAGGATGCGACGGCCAGGAATGCGGGCGACATAGACGACATCCTCACCCGACAGGATGGCTGCCGAGCAGGCCTCGTTCAGTTGCGTTGCCACAGCCTGCATGATGGGCGCGGCGAAGGCCCAGAGCGATGCACCGCCGAGCCAGGTGCGGGCAACCGTGAGCAGGCGCGGCGACAGCGAGAACACGCGGCCGGCCTGGGTGGCGTAGCCGGTAGCGGTCAGCGTCAGCAGGAAGCGGCGGGCGCCGGCGCGGGTCAGGCCCGCCGCCTCGGCCATTTCGGTCAACGTCATCCCCGAGGGATGCCGGGCCAGGATCTCGATGACGGCAAGGCCGCGCTCGAGCGAGCCAACATGGTCACGGGAAGCGGCCTCTTCGTCCATCTCACCTCCGCGGAACGGCATCGGCGCCAGGATTGACTCCACGCCCTCGTTCGGCATAGAAAGTATCGCATATAAAACATATGTTCGCAATACGAACTTTTCCAACCCGGAGCCGATGCGATGGTCAAGTTCCTGCCGCTCAAACAGGCCGTTGCGGAGAATTTGAACAATGGCGACACGGTCGCCTTCGAGGGTTTTACCCATCTGATCCCGACGGCGGCGGCGCATGAGGCGATCCGCCAGGGGTTTCGCGACCTGACATTGATCCGCATGACGCCGGACCTGATCTACGACCAGATGATCGGCATGGGCATGGCGAAGAAGATCGTCTTCTCTTATGTCGGCAATCCCGGCGTCGGCCTGCTGCGGCGCGCCCGAGATGCCATCGAGAACGGTTTTCCCAGGTCGATCGAGATCGAGGAGCACAGCCATGCCGGCATGGCCAACGCTTATGAGGCGGGCGCGGCCGGTCTGCCCTGCGCGGTGTTCCGCGGCTATCGTGGCGCTGGCCTTGCGGCGGTCAATCCGAACATCAGATCGGTCACTTGTCCGTTCACCGGCGAGGTGCTGGCGGCTGTTCCCTCGATCCGACCTGACGTCACCTTCATCCATGCGCAGAAGGCCGACCGGAAAGGCAATGTGCTGGTCGAAGGCATTATCGGCATCCAGAAGGAAGCGGTGCTGGCGGCCAAACGTGCCGTGGTGACTGTGGAGGAAGTCGTCGACAATTTCGACGATCTGCACCCCAATCTGACCGTGCTGCCGCGCTGGACGATCGCGGCGATATCGGTCGTGCCCGGCGGCTCGCATCCGTCCTACGCGCATGGCTATTATGCGCGTGACAATGCCGCCTATCTGGAATGGGACGAGATCGCCGCCGACCGCGAAAAATTCCAGGCGTGGATACAGGCCAACGTCATCGAGAAGAGCGCCGACGATTTCGAGGCCCGAGTCGAGCATCTGAGGAAAGCGGCATGAGCGACAGTCCGGACTTCACCCCCAACGAGATGATGACGATCGCCGCCAGCCGTGCGCTGCGCAATGACGATGTCTGCTTTGTCGGCATCGGCGCGCCGTCCGCTGCCTGCAATGTGGCGCGGCTGACGCATGCGCCTGACATCACCTTGATCTACGAGAGCGGCACGATCGGCACCGCGCCGGACGTGCTGCCGCTGTCGATCGGCGACGGCGAATTGTGTGAGACCGCTGTCACCACCGTCGCGGTGCCGGAGATGTTCCGCTACTGGCTGCAGGGCGGCCGCATCTCGATCGGCTTCCTTGGTGCGGCGCAGCTCGACAAGTTCGGCAACATCAACACCACGGTCATCGGTGACTATTTCCATCCCAAGACAAGGCTGCCCGGCGGCGGCGGCGCGCCGGAGATCGCGACTTCATCGAAGGAGATCTACATCACCATGGCGCAGACCAAGCGCGGCATGGTCGAGAAGATCGACTTCTTCACCTCCTTCGGCCATGGCGAGGGCGGCGACCATCGAAAGCGGCTTGGTATCGACACGGCAGGCCCGACGCTGCTGATCACCGACCTCGCCATCTGGAAGCCGGATCCGGTGACCAAGGAATTCACCGTCGTGTCGCTGCATCCAGGCGTCACCCGCCAGCAGGTGCAGGAGAGCTGTGGCTGGGTGGTTAAGTTCGCCGAGGCGCTTGACGAAACATCGGCGCCAAGCGAACTCGAACTCAAGACATTGCGCGACCTGCAGGCTCGCACCAAGGCGGCGCATGAGGGAACCGGAAAAGCAAAGGCTGCATGACATGGCCGAGGCCTATATCTGCGATTACATCCGTACACCGATCGGCCGTTTTGGCGGTTCGCTGTCTTCGGTGCGCACCGACGACCTCGGCGCGATACCCCTGAGGGCATTGGTCGAGCGCAACCCCGGCATCGACTGGCTGGCGATCGACGATGTCGTCTATGGCTGTGCCAATCAGGCCGGCGAGGACAACCGCAATGTGGCGCGCATGGCGCTGTTGCTGGCAGGCTTGCCGAAGGAGGTGCCGGGCTCAACCGTCAACCGCCTGTGCGGCTCGGGCATGGACGCGCTGACCATCGCAGCTAGGGCCATCAAGGCAGGCGAAGCGGAGCTGATGATTGCGGGCGGTGTCGAATCGATGAGCCGGGCGCCCTTCGTCATGCCCAAGGCCGACACGGCGTTTTCGCGCAATGCCGAGATTTACGACACCACCATCGGCTGGCGCTTCGTCAACCCGCTGATGAAGAAGCAGTATGGGGTCGATTCGATGCCGGAGACCGGCGAGAACGTCGCGGAAGAGTTCGCCATCTCCCGCGCGGACCAGGACGCCTTTGCTGTACGCAGCCAGGACAAGGCTGTCGCCGCGCAAACCAATGGTCGGCTGGCCAAGGAAATCACGGAGGTGACGATCCCGCAGCGCAAGGGCGATCCGGTGATCATCTCGAAGGATGAGCATCCGCGCGCGGGCTCAACGGTCGAGGCGCTGGCCAAGCTGCCGACGCCGTTCCGGCAGGGCGGTACGGTGACGGCCGGCAATGCTTCCGGCGTCAATGATGGGGCGGCGGCGCTGATCGTTGCCTCCGAGGCAGCGGTGAAGACATACGGCCTGACGCCGATCGCCCGTATCCTCGGCGGGGCCGCCGCAGGCGTGGCGCCGCGCATCATGGGCATCGGCCCAGCGCCGGCGACGCAAAAACTCTGCGCGCGGCTTGGGCTGACCCCGCAACAGTTCGATGTCATCGAGCTCAACGAAGCCTTTGCCTCGCAAGGCATAGCCGTGCTGCGCCAGCTCGGCATCGCCGAGGATGCGGAACACATCAACCCGAATGGCGGCGCCATCGCGCTCGGCCATCCCTTGGGCATGTCGGGTGCGCGCATATCCGGCACGGCGGCGCTGGAGCTGCGCGAACGTGGCGGCCGTTATGCGCTTGCCACCATGTGCATCGGCGTCGGCCAGGGCATCGCGATCGCGCTCGAACGGGCTTGACCAGCAGCCTTCGCTTGGCCGGCTAAGATCAAGAATCCGGTGCGCGGTCAAATTTGACCACGTGGACAAAAGTCCGGCGTCGTTCCATAGTTCCCCGTCTGATATTTTCACGAACAGCCGGCTCGACACGGCTGTCGAACAGAGGGGAATGCAATGGAAAACCGGAAGAACAGATTCCAGACAGAGCGCGAAGGGCTTTCGCGACGCAACGTGCTGGAGCTGGGCGCACTTGGCCTGGCCGCAGCCATGCTGCCAGGCGCTGCCTTCGGCAAGGACAAGAAGCTGAAGGTGGCGGCGATCTTCGCCACGCCGATCGAGGAGCCGTGGGACAACCAGATCCATGTCGCCTTGCAGAAGGCCGAGAAGGAACTCGGCATCGAATACAAATGGTCCGAGAAGGTGCAGACCGCCGATTTCAGCCGTGTCATGCGCGAATATGCGCAAGGCGGCTATCAGCTGGTGCTGGGCGATGCCTTTGCCGCCGAACGTGAATCGCGCCGCACGGCCAAGCAGTTCCCGAAGACCGCCTTCCTGTTCGGCTCCGGGGCCGGCCCGGCGGAACCGAACTTCGGCGTCTTCGACAACTGGATCCACGAGCCGGCCTATCTCTCCGGCATGATCGCCGGCAAGATGTCGAAGTCGGGCACGATAGGCGCCGTCGCGGCGATGGGCATCCCGGAAGTCAACCGGCTGGTCAACGCCTTCTTCGCCGGCGCCAAGGAGGTCAATCCAAACATCAAGAAGAAGGTCGCCTTCATCGGTTCCTTCTTCGATCCGCCAAAGGCCAAGGAAGCGGCGGTCGCGCAGATCGACGCCGGTGTCGACGTCATCTATGCCGAGCGCTTCGGCGTCATCGAAGCGGCGGTGGACAAGAAGATCCTCGCCATCTCCAACATGTCCGACCAGTCGAGCCTCGGCCCCGACACGGTGATCACCGGCCCGGTCTGGGACATGTATCCGACGGTCGAACAGGCGATCAAGCTGGTCAAGGCCGGCGTCTTCACCGCGCAGGACTATGGCGATTTCTCGCGCATGGCCAAGGGCGGTTCGTTCCTGGCGCCCTATCACAAGTTCGACAAGACGCTGCCGGCGGACGTCAAGGAGCTGGTCGAGAAGAAAAAGGCCGAGATTCTCGAAGGCAATTTCCGCGTGGACGTGGACGAGAACACGCCGGTTTCGGACTAGCGCAGATTTCCCTCCCCCTCGAGGGGAGGGTGGCCCGTAGGGCCGGGTGGGGTCCGACGCGACGCGCGCCGGCTTTCAGTCAACGTCGGGGCGGTTGAGGCGACCCCACCCGCCTCGCTTCGCTCGGCACCCTCCCCTCGAGGGGGAGGGGAACCGCGTCAACCAGGATTCCGCTTTGCAACTGCCCGCCCCACTCATCGAAATGCGCGGCATCACCAAGAGCTTCGGCGCCGTCAAGGCTAACGAAGCCGTCGATCTCAGTGTCGCGCCCGGCGAGATCCTAGGGCTGCTGGGCGAGAACGGTGCCGGCAAGACGACGCTGATGAATGTGCTGTTCGGCGCCTATGCGCCCGACGCCGGCGAGATTCTCATCCAGGGCCAAAAGGTGCGGATCACCAGTTCGGCCGATGCGCTGGCCGCCGGCATCGGCATGGTGCACCAGCATTTTCATCTGGCACCAAGGCTGACGGTGCTGGAGAACCTGCTCATAGGCATTCCCGGCAAGACAGGCTGGATTGACCGTGCCGGCGGGCTGGCGCGGCTCGCCGAGATAGGCCGCCAGCATGGGCTGACGCTTGACCCGAACCTGCCGGTCTCGGCACTGTCGGTCGGCGAGCAGCAGCGGCTCGAAATCGTCAAGGCGCTGTTTCGTGGCGCCAGGCTGCTGATCCTCGACGAGCCGACGGCAGTGCTGGCGCCAAGCGAGGTCGACGGACTTTTTTCGGCGTTGCGCTCGATGGCCGCACAAGGTCTCGGCATCATCTTTATCTCGCACAAGCTCAACGAGGTGCGGGCGCTGACGCATCGCTGCACGGTGCTGCGGCATGGCCGCGTCGCCGGCCGCGTCGATGACCCGGCCAACACGACATCCTCGGAGATGGCAACACTGATGTGCGGCCATGAGATCGTGCCGCCGGCGAGGGGACCGTCGACGCCCGGTGCCGCGGTGCTGACCCTCGACGGCATTTCGACCTCAAAGCACTCGGGCACGCCGCTGCGCAACGTATCGCTTGCCGTCCGTGCCGGCGAGATCCTCGGCATTGCCGGCGTGTCGGGCAATGGCCAGCGGGCGCTGGCGGAGGTGATCTCCGGGACACGCGTGCCCGATGCCGGTCAGATGACGATCGCCGGCAGCAAGGTCTCGCGGTTTTCGCCGCGCGAGGTGCAGGCGCTCGGTCTTGGCCGCATCCCGGAAGACCGCATGACGACCGGGTTGGTGACCAATCTGCCACTCGCCGATTCGATGGTGTTGCCGCGCATCGGTACCGCCGCTTTCAGCAGCAGGGGCTTGCTCAAGCCGGATGCGATCCGCGCCTTTGCCGAGGCGCAGATCAACGCCTATGATATCAGGTGCCCCGGGCCGATGACACGCGCCGGGGCGCTGTCCGGCGGCAATCTGCAGAAGGCGCTTTTGGCGCGCGAACTCGCCTTCGATCCGAAGGTGCTTGTTGTCTCGCAGCCGACGCGCGGGCTCGATATCGGCGCTGCGCGCTTCATCCACGAAAAGTTCCTCGACATGCGGGCCAAGGGCTGCGGCATCATCGTCATCGGCGAGGATCTCGAAGAGCTGCTGGTGCTCTGCGACCGCATCGCGGTGATGTATGAGGGCCGCATCGTCGGCACGCTCGACAGCTCCGATGCGACGGTCGCCCGGCTGGGCCTGATGATGACCGGCGCGGAGGGTCACAGCTGATGTTTCGCCTGGAAGTCCGCACGTCAACGCCCGCCTGGTTCAATCTGGCTTTGCCGCTGCTGGCGATCGGAGCAACGCTCATCTTGTGCAGCGGCCTCATCGCGCTGGCAGGCGCCGGCGTGCTTGAAGCCTACGGCGTGATGTTCACGGCCTCGCTCGGCGACAGCTATGCGATCACCGAAACGATGGTGCGCGCGGCGCCGATGATCTTCACCGGGCTGGCGGTAGCGGTCGCCTTCCGAGCCAAATTCTGGAACATCGGCGCCGAGGGTCAGTTGCTGGCCGGCGCGGTGGCCAGTTGCTTTGTCGGCGCCATTCCGATGCCGGGGCCGCTCGCCATGGTGTTGATGGCGTTGGCGGGTGCCGCCGCGGGAGCCGCGGTCGCGCTGGTGCCGGCGACGCTCAGAGTAAAATTCAAGGTCGACGATGTCGTCAGTTCGCTGCTGCTCAACTCGGTCATCTACTACGCGCTGATGGCGCTGATCGAGGGGCCGTGGAAAGACAGTTTCAGCGGCTATCCGATCTCGCCGCCGATCGAGGATTCGGCCAATTTCCCGGTGCTGCTCGAAGGCACGCGGCTGCATCTCGGCGTCGTCGTGGCACTGATTGCGGCACCGTTGATCTGGTTCCTGATCGTGCGCACGACGCTCGGCTTCCGCATCAGGGTCACCGGCGAAAACCCGGAAGCCGCCAGATATGGCGGCATCCATGTCGAGCGCGTGCTGATCTCGACGGCGCTGCTGTCCGGCGCGCTGGCTGGGTTGGCCGGTGTCGGCGAGGTCGGCGGCGTGCATTTCCAGGTGATGAGCGATATCTCGCCGGGCTACGGCTATTCCGGCATCGTGGTTGCCATGCTGGCGCGGCTCAACCCGCTTGGCGTCGTGCCGGCGGCGATCTTCCTTGCCGCCGTGATGACTGGCGCCGAGGCGATGTCGCGGGCGACCGGCGTGCCGGCCTTCCTCAGTGACGTCATCCAGGGCACCGCATTGCTTGCCATGCTGGTGGCGCTGCTGTTCACCGCCTATCGCATCCGCCGCGTCGGGGCTGCCCGATGAGCGCAGTGTTCGAACAGATCTTTCAGGTAGGCTTCCTCGCCGCGATCATCCGCATCGCCACGCCGCTGGCTTTTGCGACGCTCGGCGAAATGTTCTCCGAGCGGGCCGGCGTGCTCAATCTCGGCATCGAAGGCATCATGCTGTTGTCGGCGATGACCGGCTTCACTGCCGCCAGCCTCAGCGGCAGCCTGTGGCTCGGCGTGCTGGCGGCTGTGCTGACCGGCATGCTGATGGGCGCGCTGCACGCGCTGTTCACGGTGGTGCTCGGCCTCAGCCAGCATGTCTGCGGCATCGGCGTGACATTGTTCTCGTCGGGCCTCGCCTATTTCCTCTACCGGCTGATCTTCGGCCAGCAGTCGGTGCCGCCCAACATCAAGGGTTTTCAGACACTGCCGATCCCGGTCCTCTCCGACATTCCGGTGCTCGGGCCGGCGGTGTTCAACCAGTTTGCGCTGGTCTACATGGCGATCCTGGCCATTCCACTTGCCGCTTTCATACTCTACCGCACACCATGGGGCCTGTCGGTGCGCATGGTCGGCGAAAACCCGCGCGCCGCCGATTCGGCCGGCGTCAGCGTCATCGCCACGCGCTTCCAGGCGGTTGTCCTCGGCGGCGCGCTGATGGGGCTGGCCGGCGCCTTCCTGTCGATGGCGCAGTTCAACGCCTTCACCTTCGGCGTCGTCTCCGGGCGCGGCTGGGTGGCGATAGCGCTGGTCGTCTTCGGCCGCTGGGATCCGTGGCGCTCGGCGGGTGCCGCGCTGCTGTTCGCCTTCGTCGATGCCTTGCAGCTGCGCATGCAGGCCAGCGGCCTCGGGCACATCCCCTACGAGGCATTCCTGATGCTGCCCTTCATCTTCACCATCGTCGCCATGGCGGTGATGTCGCGCAACGCGGTGGCGCCCTCGGCGCTGCTCAAGCCGTTTCGGCGCGAGGAGCGCTGACAGCTCTGGCGGCTGTCAGCGTCCCGCTGCTCACATCGCGGTAAAGCCGTTGTCGACGAACAGATGCGTGCCGTTGACGAAGCTCGACTCGTCGCTGGCCAGATACAGCGCGGCCCTTGCCACCTCTTCCGGCTCGCCGATGCGGCCTTGCTGCGCGGCCAGCGCTGCGTCTGAGACGTCGACGCCGAGTCTGCCGAGATCGGCGACCTCACGCAGGCCATGCGGCGTGCGGATGAAGCCGGGGCAGACCGCGTTGCAGCGGATGTTGCGGTCGCGGAACTCGACCGCGATGGCGCGCGCGAACATGTGGCAGGCGCCCTTGGTGGTGTCGTAGAGCACTTCGTTGGGAGTCGCCGCCACCGCCGAGATCGACGAGGTGCAGACGATCGAGCCGCCGCCCGCCGCGATCATGCCGGGCAGCACGGCGCGCGTCATCAGGAACATCGAGCGCACATTGACGGCATGCAGCCAGTCCCATTCCTGGACCGTCGTCTCCAGGAAAGGTTTGATGACGATGGTGCCGGCGTGGTTGAACAGCACGGTGACCGGGCCGAGCTTTTCCGCCGCCCCTTTCACTGCCGCTTCGACCTGGGCTTCGTCGGAGACGTCGGCGACAAAATGCTCGGCGACATGGCCGCGTGTCCTGATTGTCGCTGCGGTTGCGGCGGCGGCCTCGCCGTTGCGGTCGACGATCGCCACCTTGGCGCCTTCAGCGGCGAATAGCTCCGAGGCCGCCCCACCCATACCCGTCGCGCCGCCCGAAATGATAGCGACCTTGCCGGCCAGTCTCGTGCCCATTTTTCTGCCCCCTGTTTGACGATTTCGCTTTGCTGGTTCGGCGATGCTACCGCGCCCGCGCCGGGCGGCCAATCCACGAATTGGGTGCAGCGGGGACAACGCCATCGGGCTCTTCAGGGGCCGACGCAAAGCGGGCATCCCATGTCGATCGCTCGCTCAGATGGGCGCTCTCAGCAAGTAGCCACCAATTTGTAGCTATCCAAGAGAAAATTATTCTACCTATCGCCCAAAAATAGCAATCGACAAAGTCTACAAGTTTTATAGGTTAACAGGCGAGACGGAGGCCGATATGTCCTATATCCAGAACGCCCAGACAGATCGCAACGGCCAGAGGCTGGCCAGTGCCCAGGCCTTTCGGCCGGCCTATGCCGGTGCCTTCGCCTATCTCGTCTTTGCCCTTGCGTTTGTGTTCACCGGGGCCGTTGTTCTGGGTCTTATTCCCTGAGTCGTCAGATCGACCGGGGTTAGCTGCTGCCCCACCGCTTACAGGCAATCGGAGTTGAATGAACCGAATCCTCGGTGCGCTTTCGCGCGCCCGACACAACGGAGGAGATGGCAATGCCGATCGAGTTCACGCATGTTCCTGGCAAGACCGCCGACGCCGCAGTTCCCTTTTTCTACGACTTTGCCGATACCGCGACCAAGCTCGGGCTGATCGAGAATGGCGGTTTCCGCAAGATTGTCGTCGACGATTCGGCCGGGTTGCTGACCAACATGGATCTTGCCACCCAGGTGCTGGATCGCACCTCGTCGCTGGAAGTCGTCCTTACCCACTGGGCGGGCGTGATTGAGCCGACAGTGGCGGCGCGGCAGCTGGCTGCCATCGATGCCAAGAGCGGCGGTCGGCTGGCGCTGAGGATGCTCAGCGAGCCGCTGAGCGACGACGATGCCGAAACGCGGCCGGTCGGGCATACCGTCATCTGGCAGCGCATCGACGAATATCTGGTGCTGCTCAAGCGGCTGTGGTCGAACGACCGGCCCTTCGACCATGAAGGCGCGTTCTACAGCATCAAGGGCGGCTACGTGCCGCGCAAGGGTCCGCACGGCGCCGACCTGATCATCCGTATGGGCGGGCAATCCGGAACGGCGCTCAAGGTAGCCGGCCGGCATGCCGATGTCTTCGAACTGGCGCCGGGCTCGATCGACGAGGTTCGGCAGCTGATGGAGCGGGTGCGCGGTGCCGCTGCCGAGCACGGCCGGGCGGGCAAACTGCGCTTTGCGCTTCCGGTCAGGATTCACCAGGGCGCTTCCGCCACGGGCCACAAGGCGGTCGACCTTTCCGGGCCACCGGCACAGGCCGCCCTGTCGCTGCTTGCCTATACCGCGCTCGGGATCGATGAATTCATGATTGTCGGCGTCGACACGCCGCGCGAGATCGCCACGGTCGGCCGGGAAACGATCGCCCTGCTGCGCAACTCCCTGGCGCGTCGCGAGACCGACGCATTCCAGCCCGGGGCGTATGCGTCTCGCGCGGGTCTGGAGACGCGCGCAATGGGCTGAGATCCTTCAGCCTTTTGTTGCTTCAGGCCTGTCGCCAAGTCGCGACAGGCCTTCGATGACGGCGGCTGAATCCGTCAGCGCGCCGAAGACGCCGTCTTCGACCGTCACCATGTGAAGTGCTGCCTCGTGCGCTTGTCTGTCGCCGCTGGCGCAGGCGTCCGAGATCGTCAGGCATTGGAAATTCCGGTCGCAGGCTTCCCGCAACGTGGTGTGGACGCAGACATCCGTGGTGCATCCGGAAAACATGAGATGCGTGATGCCTTGCGCGCGCAGGACAAGCTCGAAGTCCGTATAGGTGAAGGCGCTGTTGCAGGTCTTGTCGACGATGATGTCCTGCGGCGCGACGTCGATCTCCGGAACGATCTGGAATCCCGGGCCCGAGCGCAGCAGGATTTCGGTGCCTTCGAGCCCGGAGCGCTTGCGGCGCCATTTTTCGTAAGGCGTCATGTCGGCCATGTCAGCCCGATAGCCCTGCCTGGTGTGGATGATGCTGACGCCGGCCTTGCGGGCGGCTGATATCAGCCGGCTCACGGTCGGCAGGATCGCCCTGAGCGGCGAGGGGTCGTAGCCTTGCTTGGCGAAGTAGCCCGTCGTCGACAGGAAATCTTGCTGCAGGTCGATGACGATCAGCGCAGTGTTTTCGGCAACCAGCCTGCCGTCATAGGGGAAGTCGAAAGGCGTCGCCTTGATCATCCGGGGTTTTCTCCTCACCGATTGTGCGGTCCATCCTGAACGGCGAAGTTGCAGCCGTCCACCCGGGCAGCAATCCTAACACCAAGAGGCAGGACGAGGGGCGTCGTGCCGGCGACGACAGTTCGCCGCGCAAACCCTCACGGTTACGTCGCGACGATTTGTTGACCGTTGCAGTCATCTTAAATGTTGACTAGTAAGGTCATGTTTCATAGTCAACCGGGCATCGCCTGCCGAAAGCCGAAATCTGGAAATGCGGGTGGCCGCACTGGAGAAAAGCCATGACCGTGGCTGGAATTGATGCCCAGACTGCCTTCCATATCGACGCGGTGCGCTTCGCCGTCGGCGAGCGGACGCTGCTCGGTCCGGTTTCGCTCGAACTGCAGCGCTCGCGCGTCTACGGGCTGATCGGCCACAATGGTTCGGGCAAGTCGACGCTGATCAAGCTGATGGCGCGCCAGCAGCCGGCAAGCTCAGGCGCCATCACCTTCGCCAGGCGGCCGCTATTGCAGTGGGGCGCCCGCGAGCTTGCCCGCGCGCTTGCCTATCTGCCGCAGACGACGCCGGCGGCGACCGGTCTCACCGTACGCGAACTGGCGACGCTCGGGCGCTATCCCTGGCATGGCGCGCTTGGCCGCTTCCGCGCGGAAGACAGGCAGCATGTCGACGAGGCGCTGGCCTTGACCGACATGGACGGTTTTGCCGACCGGCTGGTGGACGAATTGTCGGGCGGCGAGCGCCAGCGCGCGTGGCTGGCCATGCTGGTGGCACAGAACGCCGGCGTCATGCTGCTCGATGAGCCGATCTCGGCGCTCGACATAGCCCACCAGGTCGAGGTGCTCGGGTTGGTCAAGGACCTTAGCCGCAAACGCGACCTCTGCGTTGTCGTCGTGCTGCACGATCCCAACATGGCGGCGCGCTACTGCGACGAGCTGATCGCGCTGAAGGACGGCAAGCTGCTGACGCGCGGCACGCCCGGCGAGATCATGCGCAGCGGTGTGCTGAAAGGCATTTTCGGCGTGGAGATGGGCGTGTTCGCGCACCCCGTCACCGGCCAGCCCGTCGGCTATGTGCAGTGACGAGATTTGATGCGGTGGTGGGAAATGGAAAGCGGCCGGCCGCTGAGAGAACAAGGAAGAAGCTGTTGTCGAGAAGTGGTTTGTTGGCGGCGTTGGTCGCATCCGTCATCCTGTCGGTCGGTAGCGCGACCGCCCAGCAGCAACCGGCTGGTTCCGCCCCCGTGATCGAGGCGACCACCACGCCGGCTGCACCGGCACCCGCAGCACCGGCAGTCGTCCCCCCAGCCATGATGGCGCCTGCGCAGCCGGCCAGCCAGCCGAACGCGACCGTACCGGCCGAGGCCGGGCCTTCGACGGCGCTGGAGCTGGCCCTGCCGCATGATCTGTCGCCGTGGGGCATGTTCATGGCGGCCGATATCATCGTCAAGGCGGTGATGATCGGGCTGGCCTTTGCCTCCCTTGTCACCTGGACGATATGGCTGGCCAAATCGCTGGAGATTCTTGGTGGCAAGCTGCGTATCCAGCGCGCAGTGCGGGCGATCGGCGAGGCCGCCACGTTGAAGCAGGCGAGCCGCGCCCTCGACCGCAGCGGCGGCCCCGGCGCGCTTCTGGTGCGGGCGGCCGAGGAGGAGACCGCACTTTCTGCAGATGCGCTCGATCATGTCTCGGGAGACGGGCTGAAGGAACGGGTCACGTCGCGCCTGTCGCGCATCGAGGCGGCGGCGTCGAGGCGCATGTCGCGCGGCACCGGCGTGCTGGCGACGATCGGCTCGACCGCGCCCTTTGTCGGCCTCTTCGGCACCGTCTGGGGCATCATGAACGCCTTCATCGGCATCTCGCAGGCGCAGACCACCAATCTCGCCGTGGTCGCGCCGGGCATCGCCGAAGCGCTGCTAGCCACCGCGATGGGCCTTGTCGCGGCAATACCGGCCGTCGTCATCTACAACGTCTTTGCCCGTTCGATAGCCGGCTACCGGCAGATCCTCGCCGATGCCTCGGCGGGCGTCGAACGGCTGGTCAGCCGCGACCTCGACTTCCGCACCGTCGCGCCGCCGACGGCGCTGGCGGCGGAGTAGCGCCATGGCAAGCAGAATCCGACAGACCATGGACGACGATCTCGAGGAAAGCCACGAGATCAACGTCACCCCCTTCATCGATGTCATCCTGGTGCTGCTGATCATCTTCATGGTCGCGGCGCCGCTGGCGACGGTGGATGTCAATGTCGACCTGCCGGGCTCGACCGCAACGCCCGCGCCACGGCCCGAAACGCCGCTGTTTCTGACGCTGAAGGACGATCTGTCGCTGGCGATCGGCAACGACAGCGTGCCGCGCCCGGCGTTCGCCGCGACGCTGGACAGCAGGACAAAAGGCGACAAGCAGACGCGCATCTTCCTGCGTGCCGACAAGGCGGTCGCCTATGGCGACCTGATGGAGGCGATGAACCTGCTGCGCGGTGCCGGCTATCTGAAGATCGCGTTGGTCGGCCTGGAGGCGGCGCCGGCCGCCACTGGTGCAGCGGCGCCATGATGCAAGCGACCGCCTTGCCCTCGGTCCAGTTGTCGCGCTTCGGCTGGCGCGACCTTGGCTTGTGGGCCGGTGCGGCCGCGCTGGTCCTCGGAGCTCATGTCGCGGTCGCCTATGCCGTGCAAAACTTCACGATGGTCACCGAAGCAGACGGCGGTCTGCCACCGGCCCAGGTGATCGAGATGGCGCCGATGGTGGTGATGCCGGCGGTGGAAGAGCAGATTGCCGCGCTGGACGCGGTTACGCCAGATCAGACCGAGCCGACACCGACGCCCGAGCCTACGCACGAAGAGCCGGTCGAGAAGGCGGAGCCGGTTGTCGAACAGCCGCAAGCCGTTCCGCCCGACGAGGCCGAACCCACCCGGACCGAAATGGCTGAACAGGTCGACCAGCCGCCGCCGGATGAGGTCGTCCCGGATATTGTCGAGGCTGTCGCCCCCGAGGTCGTCATTCCCTTGCCGCAGCCGAAACCGGTCGAAGTGGTCAAGGACAAGAAACCGGTCGAGGCCAAGGCGAAAAAGCCTGTCGAGAAGCCCAAGCCGCGGCCGAAGAAGGAGAAGGCGGCGCCGCCGAAGACGGTAGCCGCCGCCAGCGCCGATGCACGGCCTGCGGCCAGGACTGCCGCGCCGGAGTCGGCACAATCCGCGTCGCGATCCGGCGACTCCAGCAAATGGGACTCCCGCTTGGGCGCCTGGATCAAGCGGCACACGCGCTATCCCCGTTCGGCCAAGGCTCGAGGCGTGGAAGGCAGGCCGTATGTCGCCTTCACGGTCGACTCGTCCGGCCGGGTCCTGTCTGCCAGGCTCTCTCGTTCCTCCGGAGATGCGGATTTGGACCGTGCGGCACTCGCCGTGCTGCAAGGCGCCTCAGTGCCGGCACCGCCGCCGGAACTCGGCTCGCGCCTGAGCCGAACAGCACCGTTCGTGTTCAGCCTGCGCAATTAGAGACTAGAGCAGACCCGGATCCATCAATAGCTGAGCGACAGGCACAGGGCTTCGACCTGCTCCAGATAGAAGCGACATTTCGTGCGCAGAAGCCTGAGGCTCGGGTCGTCGGCGCCGTTGATCTCGATGGTCTGCATCATGAAGTCGAAATGGGCATGAAAGGCGTCCACCGCGCCCCAGAGACTGTCGACCTGGCAGCTATCGGCAATTGCCATCGAGACGAGTTGGCGAGCCTCGACCCGCGCGGCGTCAGGCGATGGCGGTTGCCTGGTGATCAAGGCGTCGAGCCGGCTGAAAATGCTTTCCCTGGCGTCGACGCTTCTGATGTTGGCAATCATGTTCATGTGCAGATCCCCCTTGGCAATTCCAGGCGCGCAACGGTTTCCCGTCTGCTTGAAAACAAACGGTTAGAACGGGTTCAGTGTCCTGAACCGCTTTGGGTCCGAGCGAACGGATGCCGGTTCTGCGGGCAGGATGCGATCAAGGCCGGGATGGCGGCCGCATCGGTCGGTCGGCCCCTGATGATGTTAGCGACCTCGGCATCGGCCTGTTCGAACCAGTAGACCATGTCGGCGCGGTTCAGATCCGTGGCGGCTTTTTTCAGCAGTGGCATCAGGTTTTGCAACGCGCATAGCGTCCCCCAGCGGTTTGGCCGGGAGGTCGAGCCGGCGGCCACCGCGCATGCGGCTGACGATTGCATGTCGCTATGCTCTCCGCGGCTGGGCAGCACGATTGTCCTTTGCCTGCACCTTGGGGTGCAGCGGGTTGCCGCTGAGCTGCGCATGCCTGGCCGGCCGTGCGCCGCGAAGAACGTCGAAGGCTTCTGCATAGGCCATGCCCAGCAGATAGGAGATCATGGGAAAACGGCTTGCTTCGGCCATCTGCACGAGCTCATTGGTCATCGACGAAATGTATTGAAGACTATCGATTTCCGACTGACGTAGGGAATGATTTGCCACGTGCTGCTCCTGTCTGTGGTTGAACCTAGGGAACGCGTTACAGAAAATAATAAGCCGACTAATTGATAGATTGGCCCGCCGAAGACGGGCATGGTTCCGGGGCCGAGAGGGTCAAGGCATAGATGTGCGCGTCGGTGAGGCGATCGAGGCCGAGCAGGCGCTTGATCGCCAAATGACTGAGCGCCGCCGTCGGGCATGCCGACAGGCCATGATTGGTCGCCGCCAGCATGATGTTCTGGCCGATATGGCCAGCCTCGATCAGCACGACACGATAGGCGTTGGCGTCCTCGTATTTCCACATCGTGCGATCGAGCTTCGCGCAAAGCAGGATAAGGCACGGCATGGTATCAGCCCATTCCTGTCCACCGACCAGTTCGGAGATCTTGGGCAGATGGTTTGCGGAAATCCTGCCAAGGTCGTGATCGGCGGCACAATAGTGGTAGACGCCGGGCTCGAGACCGTCGACGCCGAGCGCGACCACATAGGCCTCATAGGGATTCCTCGCGCCGCCGGAAGGGGTCATGCCAAGCGGCAGGGCGCCAACGCAGTTGGCGGTCTCGCCGGTGATGCCGAGCCCTGCGAACAGGCAATCGGAAAGCTGTTTGGCCGTGATGGTGGGCTGAGCCGCCGTGCGGTTGGTGCGGCGGCGCGCCATCAGGGCGAGAAGTTCATTGTCTTCCAATGCGTTCGGCAGCTGAATGGCGCCAGCGGAATTCTTCAGCACCAGGTCCGGTTGCGGCGTGTGGCCGGCGCGTTCGATCTGCCGTTCTTCCGCTTGCTCGATGGTCATGTATGCGCTGTCCTGGACGCAGAAATGCATCAGCGCGGTCGGAAGGCCCCAGCTCCATTGTCCGGAAAACTGCTCCTCCTGCTCGGCGAGCGGCGATCCGGCGGTCACCAGGGCGGAAAAATCGAGCAACTGGGGAACAACAGCCTTCAGCTCGGACTTCGACCACCCATGGGCGCGGGCGATATCCGCCGTCGACGCCCATTTGTCCCACGATGCAAGAAGACCGACCATCTCCGGGCTGCATTCAAACACGCTTCTGGTCAGGAAGTTGCATGCCGTGATCTTGTTGGGCCCGGGGTAGAAAACAAGCGTTTTTGAAGAGCGCATTTTCATGATGCTGAATGCCATGTGCGGAGCCGAGGCGCCGACAAGCGAACCGCTCGCCGGCGCAGAACGGCTTCAGCGCTTGTTGTAGTGCATGCCCTGCGAAAAGAAGACGGTCTGCGTGCCGGCGGCAATCGTCAGCTTCGGAGCGGTGTTCACTTTCTTGGCCATTTTCATCCCTTCCTTGATCCCATCGGGATCCGTTGAAAGACCCCCAAAACGGGATCCACGGCAAGAAAGGTAAGGTCGGAAGAGTTAATGGTATGTTAAAATTGTAGTAAATCCACGTACCAAAGACGGGCTGATGAATTATCTTTCCTGTCACTAAAGTGTAAAATATCGATTTTATTCAGATACAGAGTAGACAATCGTTGGCATACGCTTTTTCGGTATATGCTTATTCTTATTTAGCGTAAGCCACGGCGATCGACGGCATTAGCCCAGCCCGTCCCGGGTTAGGCTGACCACCAGTTGGTCGACGCTTGGATCGTCGAGCCTGATGACGTGTGCCATGCTGATGGCGTCCCTGGGGCGGATGTTGGCCATGTCGCGCCGCATGATGACGGACACGAAGGCCGGCCCGGCCTCCGTCAGAAGCATAGCCTTGCCTATCAGCACCGGTTCGGAGATCGGTGCCCATTGCACGGAGATCAGCGACGGCTCGCCGGTCTGGCGACGATTGATGCCGCTGAAATAGATCCAGTTCAGGCGCGAGATCGCCACCCCATAGTGGTTGCCGCGCGCCCGCGCCCATGTCGATCCCCGGCGTTCCGACCATCCGGTAACCCTTCTGAAGGTGACCAGCTCGGCTTCGCGACGCACGAAGGTTACCGATCGCATCAAGAGGTCGGGCCGGGAGGGAATCGAAAAATAGGTGAAATAGGTGCCTCCCGCGATCGATGGGCTGGGCGGACGGATCATCTGGTTGAACAAGCTCTCCGAAACCGGCGGCAGGCCCCGGACCCTGGGTTCGGGGACGTCGGGATCCTGGTACAACTCGGCCTCGTCGATCCGGAAGTAGTCGCAGATCAGCTTGGCGGTGGCCTTGTTGGGAACCGTCTGTCCTTGCAGGTAGCGTTCGAACTGCGTGCGGTTGATGCCCAGCTCACGGCATACCGCGCTGACGGAAGCATGGTCCTTGCAGAGCCGTCTAAGGTTTGCAGCGAGATTCTCGCGAATTGACACGTCTTTGCTTCCGCAGGCGGATTTTTCATTTCGACTCGAAAGCCATATAGCGTCTTCGGTCGCCCCCGCCGAAACGCCCTTGTCACAACGCACAGAAAAACTGATTTGGTAACGTCAATCTAATGGGGCAGTTTCCAAAAAGAACGGAAACAATCCGTGGGCAGCTTCCGCCATAAGTCCAATTGACAACAGTTTTGTCAGATATTGCGAGATGGACGCGCAGTAGTGCGGCCCTCGAAAGCGCCTTGGCACAACAAATACCGCCCGCAGGAGCCAGGACGAGCCCCGTGCAGTGCATTCGGCGCGGAGAGTGGAGAACTGATTATTCCGCTGGTGGAGCTGAGGAGGATCGAACTCCTGACCTCGTCATTGCGAACGACGCGCTCTCCCAGCTGAGCTACAGCCCCGTCCAGCGGATGGCGCATTTATCGGGCGTCGTGGTTTTCTGTCAAGGCGGCGTTTTGCCGAAATCCGCTGCCGTCGCGTGTCGGGCCAGCGTAGAGGGAAGGCGGCCCTTGCCGGTTTCGCGTGCAATGGCTACATGTCGGCAACAATTGGAGACCGGCATGCTCGCCCTCATTCAGACAATCGTTATGGCGCTTGACCTCTACTGGTGGATCATCATCGCATCGGCGATCTTCTCCTGGCTCTACGCCTTCAACGTCGTCAATTCGAAAAACCAGTTCGTCGGCAGTATCGGCAACATGCTCTACCGGCTGACCGAGCCGGCGTTGCGGCCGATCCGCCGCTTCATGCCGGATCTTGGCGGCATCGACATCTCGCCGATCATCCTGCTTCTGATCCTGTTCTTCCTGCGGCAGTTCATACTCACCACGGTGGCGCCACTCGTCCTGTGAGCCCGGTGCTCGCATGAGCGCGCCGTTCCGCCTGCGCGATGGTGGCGTCGACCTGTTTGTCCGGCTGACGCCGAAGGCTGCGCTGGACAGGCTCGAAGGCGTCGAGACGACAGCGGACGGTCGAAGCCATCTGAAGGCGCGCGTCCGCGCCGTGCCGGAAAACGGCGCTGCCAATCAAGCGCTTGAACGATTGCTGGCCAAGATGCTGGGCGTGCCGGCGTCCACCGTCTCGGTTGTCGCCGGCGGCACCGCCCGGCTGAAGACCGTGCGCATTTCAGGCGATCCGGCGATGTTGGCGAAAGGCATCGAGGGGCTCGGCTCCTGATGCCCTTCGGTGAAGGGTTCAATCCCCCAGCGGCAAACGCGGATCGTCGACTTTCAACGTGTTCACGCTCTGCTTGATGCGGCGCAGATTTTCGAGGACTCGTGGTCCGCGCGTCTCGGCGACGGAGGTGACGATCATGTCGACGATCGACAGCAGCGCATAGCGCGACGATGTCGGCTTGTAGATGTTGCCGTCTTCCAGCGACTGGAAATGGATGACCGTGTCGGCGACCTTGGCGAGTGCGGAGTCCGGCGGCGTGATGGCGATTGTCGTGGCACCATATTGCTGGGCGACCTGCACCGCATCGATAACCGATCGCGCATAGCCCGAGACAGAGAAGGCGATCAGCGTGGTGTCGGGTGTGGCGACGGCGGCGTACATGCGCTGCAGCTGTCCGTCGATCTGCGCCAGCACCGACACGCCCAGCCTGAACAGCCGGTTCTGCATTTCGGTCGCCATCATCGAGGAAATACCGCCGGAACCGATGCACAGCACATTGCCCGAGACGGCGATGCGCGCGGCGACGGCGACCAGCGTCGTCATGTCGAGGTTTTCGCTGGCGCGCTGGATGGCCGATATCGCCGCTTCGGTGATGGCGGAAGCGATGCGCTGTTCGCGGGCATCGCGGCTCAACGGCTCCGGCGATAGATACTGGCCGCCGATGGCGATGGCCTGTGCCAGATAGAATTTGAAATCGCGCAGGCCCTCGCAACCGAGGTTGCGGCAGAACCGCGTCACCGTCGGTTCGCTGACACCGACACGCGCGGCAATTTCCGAGATCGCCGCCTTGGAGACGAAATCAAGGTCGGCCAGCACGAAGCCGGCCAGTTTGCGATCCGACTTCGTTCCGTCCTGCAACATCAGCTGCAGGCGCGTGATGATGTCGGCCGGCGTCTTCATGTATGTGTTTTCATAGAGGCAGGCCCGTCGCCTTGTCGAACAGATGGATGTTGCCGGGATCGACGGTCACCGGCAGCAGGTCGCCCGGCCTGACCGGCACCCTGTCGCGGAACACGGCGCGTACGGTATCAGCACCAATGGCGCCATAGACATGGGTCTCGGAACCGGTCGGCTCGACGACATCCACCTTGATCGCCATCGCGTCGACAGCCTCGCCGATGACGAAATGCTCGGGCCGGATGCCGGCTTCCACCGCGCTGCCCGCCGGCACCTGTTTGCCGGCAAGCGCAAGTCGGCCGCCACCGGTCGACTCGAACCAGGATTTCTGAGCTGTCGTCTTGAGAGAACCCGACACAAAGCTCATCGACGGCGAGCCAAGGAAGCTGGCGACGAACTTGTTGGCCGGCCTGTCATAGAGTTCCAGCGGCGCGCCGACCTGCTGGATCCTGCCACGGTCCATGACGACGATGCGGTCGGCCATGGTCATGGCTTCGATCTGGTCGTGGGTGACATAGACGATCGTCGATTTCAGCCGCTGGTGCAGCGCCTTGATCTCGACGCGCATCTGCACGCGCAATTGCGCGTCGAGGTTGGACAGGGGCTCGTCGAACAGGAACACCGACGGCTCGCGCACGATGGCGCGGCCCATGGCGACGCGCTGGCGCTGGCCGCCCGACAGCTGGCGGGGATAGCGGTCGAGATAGGAGAAGAGATTGAGGACGCCGGACGCCTTCTTGACCTTTGCGTCGACCGCCTCGCGCGCCTCGCCGCGTATCTTCGGGCCAAAGCCGATATTGTCGGCTGCCTTCAGGTGTGGAAACAGCGCATAGGACTGGAACACCATGGCAATGTTGCGCTGCTGCGGCGGCAGCGCGTTGGCGCGCACGCCGCCGATCAACAGGTCGCCGGAGGTGATCGTCTCCAGTCCGGCCAGCATGCGCAGCAAGGTCGACTTGCCGCAGCCGGACGGGCCGACCAGCACGACGAACTCGCCGCTCTTGATATCGAGGCTGATGTTCTCGAGGATCTTGTGCTGTCCGAAGGATTTCGACAGGTCGCGAAACTCGACGTCGGTCATGCTCACGCTCCCAGAATGTCGTCGATGAAGGGCAGGCAACCGGCGGTCAGCCCCGCGTCCACCGGCATCACCACGCCCGTTATTCCAGATGCGCGATCGGATGCAAGGAAGGCGACGGCTTCCGCCACTTCCGAAGCGTTGACGATGCGGCCAAGCGGATAGAGCCGTTGCAGCTTGCCTAGGATTTCAGGATCCTTGGCAAGGCGATGGTCCCAGGCGGCGGTGCGGATCGATCCGGGGCAGACGACATTGGAGCGCAGGCCGCTGCGGCCGAGCTCGACGGCGATCGCCTTGGCGTAGGCGTTGATGCCGGCCTTGGCCGCGGCATAGGCGGGATTGCCGAAATGCGCGATGGCGTTGACCGACGAGATGAAGACGACGCTGCCGGAACCTCGGCCGGCCATCGCCTTGACCAGCGGATCGGCGAAGTTCATCACGCCGGTCAGGTTGAGGTCGAGTTCCTGCTCTATCTTGTCGGGATTGAGCGCCGAAATCGTTTCGGCGCGCGTCCAGCCGGCATTGTTGACGAGAATGTCGGGCATGCCATCCCGGTCGAGGATCGCGGCGATCGCTGCCGCTATCGATGCCTTGTCGAGAAGGTCGAAGACGTGGCGGGAGGCAAGGTGCGGGCTTTTCAATGCCTCGCTTGATTGGTCGCAGCCGACGACCCTGGCGCCCCTTTGCGCCATCAGCGCCACGATGGCGGTGCCGAGGCCGCCGCCAGCACCCGTGACCACGACAGTCTTGCCCTCGAACTCGGCCCTGCCTTCGAACTCGGCCCTGCCTTCGAACTTGGCTTGCGAAACCACCGTGCGTCATCCTCCGGGAGTTCTGACAGATGGTGCAACGCCTAGGCCAAAAAATGTAATTAAGCAACAGAATAATCTGCTTGCAAGCCTTCAAATCATCGATAATGTAGGAAAGTCACATAAATCTTCTGCTCCGGCAACGAAGAGGCGCGCAGGCGCAAAATCAAAATGGGAGAGATCAAATGAGCCTTGCAAAATGGACTGTCGGCCTGATGGCCGGAATGAGCATGCTGGCAATTGCGGCGCAGGCGAATGCGGGCGAGGTGCGCGTCACCGTCGCCGAGTACAGCGCCAAGACTGCTCCCTATTTCGCCGACGTCAAGAAGGAATTCGAGGCGGCCAATCCCGGCATCACCGTCAAGTTCGAAGTGGTGCCGTGGGATGTGCTGCTGCAGAAGCTGACCACCGACATCACCGCCGGCACCAATGCCGATCTGTCGATCATCGGCACGCGCTGGCTGATCGACTTTGTCCAGCAGGATGTCGCCGAGCCGCTCGACAGCTACATCAAGCCCGACTTCAAGGACCGCTTCATCGACACCTTCCTGTCGCCCTCGATCATGGAGGGCAAGACCTACGGCCTGCCGATCGCGGCCTCGGCGCGCGCCATGTACTACAACAAGGAGCTGTTCGAGAAAGCCGGCATCGCCAAGCCGCCGGCAACCTGGACCGAGCTGCAGGACGATGCGCGCAAGATCAAGGCGCTGGGCTCCGGCACCTTTGGTTTCGGCCTGCAGGGCAAGGAGATCGAGACCGACGTGTACTACTACTATGCGATGTGGTCCCAGGGCACCGAGATCCTCAACAAGGACGGCACCTCCGGCCTCGGCACGCCCGGCGCGCTTGAAGCGGCCAAGCTCTACAAGTCGATGATCGACGAAGGCCTCACCGAGCCGGGCGTCACGTCCAACAACCGCGAGGACGTGCAGAACCTGTTCAAGCAGGGCAAGGTCGGCATGATGATCACGGCACCCTTCCTTTCCAACCAGATCAAGGACGAGGCGCCGAACCTGAAATACGGCGTGGCGGCCATTCCCGCCGGGCCGACCGGCGCGCGCGGTACCTACGGCGTGACCGATTCCATCATCATGTTCAAGAACTCCAAGAACAAGGACGAGGCCTGGAAGCTGCTCGATTTCCTGTTCACCACCGAACAGCGCGCCAAGTTCACGCAGGGCGAAGGTTTCCTGCCGGTGAACAAGGAAGAGGCCAAGATGGACTACTATGTGAACAATGCCGATCTGGCGGCGTTCACCGCGCTGCTGCCCGACGCCCGCTTCGCGCCGGTCATCCCCGGCTGGGAGGAGGTCGCCCAGATCACCTCCGACGCCATGCAGAAGATCTATCTCGGCGGCGATCCCGAGGCAGGCTTGAAAGACGCAGCAGCCAAGGCCAACGCGGTGCTGAAGAAATAGGGCGTATCTCCCTGCGCCCGTGGCGCGCCCCAGACTCAGGCGGGGCGCGCCACCCCTTGGTTTCCCGCCTGGTGCGGTGGATCCGAAATTCGCATAGAAACTTCTGATCCACGCGCGTGGATCGGTTCACCGTTTGGTGAAACGGCGAACCGATCCAACTCTTTGTTTTAACGCAATTCCGAACGGAAAACCGCGCCACACTTTTCCTGGAATTGCTCTAGGCGCAGGCCAGCCGATGCAAAACCGTTTCTTGCCCTATCTTCTGACCTTACCCAGCCTGTTCCTGGCGGCGATCGTCATCTTCTGGCCGGTCTGGGACCTGATCCAGATCTCGACGCACGATGTCAGCCGCTTCGGCCAGCTTCGCGACTTCAACGACTTTGCCAATTTCGGGGCACTCGCTGCCGATCCCGATTTCATGGCCGCGCTCTGGCGCACCGGCCAGTGGACGGTGATGGTCGTCGGCGGCGCGCTGTTTTTGTCGATCCCGGTGGCGATGATCCTCAACACCGATTTCTATGGCAGGGGTATTGCCCGCGTCATCATCATGTTGCCCTGGGCGGTGTCGCTGACCATGACCGCGGTGGTCTGGCGCTGGGCGCTGAGTGGTGAAAGCGGCATGCTGAATTCGGCGCTGATCGGCCTCGGCATCATCGACCACAACATCCAGTGGCTGGCGAGCGCCGAAACCGCCTTTCCCATGCAGGTGCTGATCGGCATCCTGGTGACGGTGCCGTTCACGACGACGATCTTCCTCGGCGGGCTGTCGTCGATCCCGGACGACCTCTACGAGGCGGCGGCGCTCGAAGGGGCGACACCGCTGCAGCAGTTCCGCGAAATCACCTTTCCACTGCTGAAGCCGTTCATCAACATCGCCATCGTGCTCAACACCATCTACGTGTTCAATTCCTTCCCGATCATCTGGGTGATGACGCAGGGCGGGCCGGCCAATTCGACCGACATCCTGGTCACCCACCTCTACAAGCTCGCCTTCCGCATCGGCAAGCTGGGCGAAGCATCGGCGGTGTCGCTGGTGATGTTCGCCATATTGCTCATCTTCACCATGATCTATGTGCGGCTGGCGATGCGGGAGCAGCGCGCATGACAAGTAAACTCAAACGCACCGTCATTGCCTGGCTGCTGCTGGCGCCACTGATCGTGGTGACGCTCTTTCCGTTCGCGGTGATGTTCCTGACCGCGGTCAAGCCGAGACAGGAAGTGCTGTCGCCGACCTGGTGGCCGAGCGAATTCCGCTGGGCCAACTTCTCCGACATGTGGGTGGCGACCGGCTTTGGCCAGGCGCTGCTCAATTCGCTCTACGTGTCTGTGATCGCCACCGTCGGCGCCATCCTGATCTCGGTTCCGGCGGCCTATGCCATGTCGCGCTTCCGCTTTGCCGGCTACGGCGCCTTGCGCCAGTTCCTGCTGATTTCGCAGATGATCTCGCCGATCGTGCTGGTGCTCGGCCTGTTCCGGCTGATGGCCGCCTGGGGCCTGGTCGAGAGCACGACGGCGCTCGGCTTCATCTACATGGCCTTCAACGTCGCCTTCACGGTGTGGATGCTGCAGAGCTATTTCGACACCATCCCGCGCGATCTCGAGGAGGCGGCCTGGATGGAAGGCGCCGGCCGCTGGCTGACCTTGCGCAAGGTGTTCCTGCCGCTCTGCCTGCCGGCGATCGCGGTCACCGCGATCTTCACCTTCATCAATGCCTGGAACGAATTCGTCGTCGCGCTCACCATGCTGCGCAGCCAGGAAAGCTACACGCTGCCGATCCAAGTGTTTTCGCTGGTCGCTGGCCGCTATACCATCGAATGGCACCACGTCATGGCGGCCACGCTGCTGGCGACCTTGCCGGTGGCCATCCTGTTCATCTGGCTGCAGCGCTACCTCGTCAGGGGCCTGGCGCTCGGGGCGGTCAAATAGCCGCCACCATCCACGGAGCTTTCATGCGCATCTTCACCGCCTCGCTGGCGACGGAAACCAACACCTTCTCGCCGGTGCCGACCGATAGGGCCTCGTTCGAGATGGCCTTCTATGCTGGGCCCGGCAAACATCCGGAAACACCGACTTTGTGCTCGTCGCCGATGGTTGCCCTGCGCCGGCGGGCGGTCGCCGAAGGCCTTGATGTCATCGAGGGCACCGCCACCTGGGCCGAGCCCGGCGGGCTGGTGCAGCGGCAGACCTACGAGGCGCTGCGCGACGAGATTCTCGGTCAGCTCAAGGCAGTGCTGCCGGTCGATGCCGTCATCCTCGGCCTGCATGGCGCCATGGTGGCGCAAGGCTATGACGATTGCGAAGGCGACCTGCTCGAACGGGTCCGCGCAATGGTTGGGCCGGAGGTGGTGATCGCCGTGGAACTCGATCCGCACAGCCATCTGACACCGAAGCGCGTGGCGGCCTCTGACATCCTCGCCTACTTCCTCGAATTTCCGCACACCGATTTCTACGAGCGCGGCGAACATGTCGTCGAGCTTGGCATTGCCGCGGCGCGCGGTGAGATCAAGCCGGTCATCTCGACGTTCGATTGCCGCATGATCCAGGTGCTGCCGACCAGCCGCGAGCCGATGCGGTCCTTCGTCGACCGCATCAAGGCGCTGCACGGCAAGGATGGCGTGCTGTCGGTCTCGGTCATCCACGGCTTCATGGCGGCCGACGTGGCCGAGATGGGCACGCGTATCCTGGTCGTCACCGACAATGACAAGGCCAAGGGCGATGCGGTGGCGGAACGGCTGGGGCGGGAACTCTACGCGCTGCGCGAAAAGACGGCGATGACCATGCTGAGCGCCGCCGACGGCATCGACCGGGCGCTGGCCGTGCGCGCCGAAAATCCGGGCAAGCCGGTGGTCATCGCCGATATCTGGGACAATCCCGGCGGCGGTGTGCCGGGCGACGGCACCTTCGTGCTGCGCCAGATGCTGGCGCGTGGCCTGGACAAATTCGGTGTGGCGACGATCTGGGATCCGATCGCGGTCACCTTCTGCCTGGCGGCGGGCGAGGGCGCGGTCATCGACCTGCGCTTCGGCGGCAAGGCCGGGCCGCAGGCCGGCGAGCCGATCGACGCGCGCGTGCGCGTGCTGAAGGCGGTTGCGGAGGGTTGGCAAAGTTTCGGGCCAAGCCGGGTGACGCTGGGGCCGACGGCGCTGGTCCGCCTCGAAGGCACCGAGGTCGACATCATCCTCAACACCAATCGCACGCAGACCTTCGAGCCGGATATCTTTTCCAATATCGGCGTTGACCCACTGGCCAAGGACATGCTGCTGATCAAGTCGACCAATCATTTCTACGCCGGCTTCGAGCCGATCGCCGCCGAGATCATCTATGTCTCGGCGCCGAGTTCGTACCCAAGCAATCCGGCGGTGACCAACTACACCAAGCTTACGCGGCCGATCTGGCCGCGGGTGGCTGATCCTTGGAAGAGTGACGCCGGCATTCTTCCCCCTTGAGGGGGAGATGTCGCCGAAGGCGACAGAGGGGTCGTCTCTCGTGGAGTGCCAACTTTCTTCTGTCGCAGGAGGCCGAGTCCGGTCGGACCGACCTCCTCTGGCCGCTTCGCGGCCATCTCCCCCTCGAGGGGGGAGAGTGTGCAGCGCTATACCAGCCCGCGCTTGGCCATCATCGCTTCGGGCGAAGGCATCTTGCCACGGAAAGCCGTGTAGAGCTCTTCCGGGTCCTTCGAGCCGCCGGCGGCGTAGATGTTCTTGCGCAACCGCTCGGCGAGCGCCGGGTTGAAGGGGTCGCCGGTCTCCTCAAAGGCGGCGAAGGCATCGGCGTCGAGCACTTCCGACCACATGTAGGAATAATAGCCGGCCGAATAGCCGTCGCCGGAAAAGACATGGCCGAAATGCGGGGTGCGGTGGCGCATGGCGATGGTGTCAGGCATGTGCAGCGTCGCAAGCGTTTCGGCTTCGAAACGAAGCGGCGCTTCCGGTGCATCCGGTCGGGCGTGATAGGCCATGTCGATCAGCGCCGAGGCGGTGAATTCGACCGTGGCGAAGCCGGCGCCGAACGTGCGCGCCGCCAGCATCTTGTCGAGCAGCGCCTTCGGCATCGGCTTGCCGGTCTTCACGTGCAAAGCGTGCTTTTCCAGCACCGCCGGCACCGTCAGCCAATGCTCGTAGAGCTGCGAGGGCAGTTCGACGAAATCGCGGCTGACCGAGGTGCCCGCGACCGACGGCCAGGTGACGTCGGTCAGCATGCCGTGCAAAGCATGGCCGAACTCGTGGAACAGCGTCTTCGCCTCGTCGACCGAGAGCAGAGCTGGCTCGCCAACCGGCGGCTTGGCGAAGTTCATGATGTTGTAGATCACCGGTTTCGAGCCGAGGCCGAGCCTGTAGCCGGACTGCAGCGCGCTCATCCAGGCACCGGAGCGCTTTGATGGCCGCGCGAAATAGTCGGCGAGGAACAGGCCGCGCTCGCTGCCGTCGGCATTCTTCACCACGAACACACGCGCGTCGGGGTGCCAGGCCGCGATGCCTTTTTTCTCCTCGAAGGTGACGCCGAACAGCCGTGTCGCCACGTCGAAGCAGGCGTCGATGATCCGGTCGAGCTGCAAATAGGGTTTCAGTTCAGCCTCGTCGAAGGCGAATTTCTCCGCGCGCAGTTTCTCCTGGTAGAAGCGCCAGTCCCAGGCGGCGAATTTTTCGTTGCTGCCGGCTTCCGTCGCCAGCCGCTGCAGGTCGGTCTGGTCGGCGGCCGCCTTCCCCAGCGCTTTTTCCCACACCGGATCGAGCAGCGCGTGCACCGCCTTCGGTGTCTTGGCCATGGTGTCGTCGAGCTTCAGCGCGGCGAAGGAGCCGTAGCCGAGCAGCTTTGCCTTTTCGGCGCGCAGGCGCAGCATGTCGCGCACCACGGATGTGTTGTCGGTGGCGCCGCCATTCTGGCCGCGCATGGTGAAGGCGCGGAAGGCGATCTCGCGCAGGTCGCGGCGTTCAGAGAAGGTCGAGAACGGCTCATAGATCGAGCGCGACAGGGTGACGGCATAGCGACCCTTCTGGCCGCGTATCTCGGCGGCTTCGGCCATCGAGCTTTTCAGGAAATCCGGCAGACCGACAAGATCGGCATCGTCGAGGAACAGCGCCCAGTCGCTCTCGTCGGCCAGCACATTCTGGCCGAAGCTGGTGCCGAGCGAAGACAATTCCTCGCTGATCTTGGCCAGCCGCTTCTTACCGTCGGCGTCGAGTTTGGCGCCGGATCGGACAAAGCCCTTCCAGGTCTTTTCCAGGACCCGCAGCGTCTCGGCGTCGAGCTTCAGGCTCTCACGGCGCTGGTAGAGATCGTCGATGCGGGCAAACAGCCTCTCATTCATCGAAATCGCCGAGAAATGCCTGGACATTTTCGGCGAGATGTCGCGCTCCAGCGCCTGGATCGTGTCATTGGTGTAGGCGCCGGCGCGGCACCAGAAGATCGACGAGACGCGATCGAGTGCTTCGCCGCCGAGTTCCAGCGCGGCAAGCGTGTTCTCGATGGTCGGGGCATCCTTGTTGCCGGCGATCGCCTCGATCTCGGCCTCATGCGCCTTCAGCGCCGTGTCGAAGACCGGGGAGAAGTCGCCGTCGCCAATGCGGGTGAAATCCGGCAGGCCCAGCGGCCCTTGCCACGTGGCCAGCGGATGGGCGGCGAGGTCGACAGGTTTTGTGGAAGGCATGGACAGTCTTTCGCTGGAGAAGGCAGGGTGGGTCGCTACCGATGTAGGGCGCGGCCGGCGGACCCGCAATATCGCAGTTGGCCGATATCCGCCTCAGAAGCCGTCGCAGTTCTCGGCGATCGCGGCTTGCGAACTGGCGGTGATGCGATTGTCGGACACCGCGAAGGTTTCCTGCATCAGCATGTCGTTGTTGGGGAAATCGTAACAAGCGACCACCGTGGTGACGCCGCTTTCGCTCTTCTCGATCCGGTGCCGGATCGCAGCACCCGCAACAGCACCTTTCCATTCGTCGATCGAAGCGATGAATTCCTGCTTGCTTTGCACAATGCCGAGGTCGTCCAGCTTAATGCGGACATCATCGGAGAGCAGGTCGGACAGTTCGGTGCGGTCGGCGACCAGCAGAGCCGAATACCAGCGGCTGATGATGGCGCGATCATCGGCGCGGGCGGCAATGATCGCGACCAGCAGCGCGGCCGCCGTGAAAACGATCGACCGGATGTTCACCACCTTGCGTGCCGCTATGTTCATCCCAGCTCTGGCCGTTCGAAATCGCCGGTCTCCTTGTTCATCGTCCAGAGTTCACCGGTCGAAATGTCGAACCAGGCGCCGTGCAGCGACAGCCGCCCCTTGCCTTCGAGAATCGAGACGCAGGGAAAGGTCCTCAGATTGGCGATGGAATAACGGATCGAGATGCGCTCCAGCGCGGTCTGGCGCTCTGTCGCGGTCATGAAGGTGCTGGAGGACACGGTTTCGGCGGCAGGTGCGATCAGGCTCATCCACTTGCCGATGAAGTCGCCGGGCGACAGCGGTGCGGAATTGGTGTCGAGCGCGGCGCGGATGCCGCCGCAGCGGCCATGGCCCATGACGACGATACTCTTGACCTTGAGGCTCTGCACGGCGAATTCAAGCGCCGCCGAGGTCGAATGGAATTCGCCGTCCGGTGCGTAGGGCGGCACCAGATTGCCGACATTGCGCAGCACGAAGAGTTCGCCAGGCCCGGCGTCGAAGATCGCTTCGGGGGCCGCGCGGGAGTCGCAACAGGCGACGATCATCGTTTCGGGCGCCTGGCCTTCGCGGGCAAGCTCGCGATAGCGTCCGCTCTCGGTGAGATAGCGGCCATTCATGAAATTGCGGTAGCCGGCGAGAAGATGGTCGGGGAGATGGGACATGGGCGGCGTCTGGAGCCTTTCCGGGTTGGAGGCGGCAGCTCGTTGCGGTCAAAAGAGGCTCTAACGGTAAAAGCCCGTTGCGAGCAATGCAGAATTATGGGGGCTGGCTATAAATGCCATGCATCAGGCGCAGCCTTGGCCAATACTGTTACGCCCAAATGGCAACGGGAATGCCAAACCTGTCGCGGGCCGGCGGGTCGGGAAACGGCCGTGCCTCACCGCTGGCGATGCGACCGGCGATCAGCATCATTGCTGCTGCGTCAAGGAAGTCATCGGCGGCGGCACCGCGCGGCGGCGGCTGGTCGAGAAAGCGCATGTCGTAGCCATGGCGGCAGAGTAGCGCCTTGCGTTCCGCCATTCCGGCCGGGTTGATGCTGCCTTTGATTTTCTTCGGCAATTGCATGGCCTGGTCGCCGTTCAGCCGGCAGAAAGCGAGTTCCGGATGCGATTCGAACACGCGGCCGCGCAGATCGGGTCGCGCGATCAGCAGTGCGTCGATCTCGCGGATCTTGGCAAAAATGCCGAACGCCTGGATCGAAACGCCGCGCGGCGGGTCGGATGTGGTTTTGGCCACCTCGCTTGCCCTGATGTGCGCCGCATACCAGGCTTCGATGATGGTGAAGTCGTTGGTGTCGGCATAGAGCGCGGCGCGGGACGGGATCGAGAAGACGCTGGATTGGCGTGCCCCAAGCAACGGCCGCACCAGCGCTTCCGGGCCGCGCCCGCCTTTGCTCGAAAACTCGGGCAGGCCGATCGGCATATCGACGGCGATGACCGCATCGTCGGGGAGCGATGCAAGCAGGGCGGTGAAGCTGGCGACGACAGCGACCGATGGTGCCATGCCGGGAGTGCGCCGCACGGCAATCCAGCCGGCCTTGCAGCCGTCGACGCCGACAAGCACGATCTCGGCCGATGTCACGCCCGGCGGTCCCGCCCCGGATGCGTGAGGTGGCGCAGCTGGACCATCGCCATCGGGTGCGACAGGCTCGGGGCATCGGTTTCGAGCTGCAATTCATCGCCGCCGCGCTTGGCCGTGCGCGCCAGGATTTCGTAGACCGCCGCGGTCGTCGATTGCAGCGCCTTGATCGCCGGTTGGCCTGACAGGATGCGTGCCAGGTAGACGGCTGCCGTCAGGTCGCCCAAACCATTCGGCGGCTTGTCGATCAGGCGGTGCTCGGCAAGCAGCGCCTGGCTGCCGTCGAGCAGCAGGTTGCCGGTGCCACCGGTCATCATCGACGGCGCCGAGGTGACCAGCATGGTCGATGGCCCGGCATGCAGCGCCGCCGCGATCACCGATTTCAGGTCGGGCAAGGGAGCGCCGGCCATCCATTCCAGCTCGTAGCGATTGGGGGTGGCAATGTCGGCGATCGGCATCAGCCGGTCGCGCATGGCGATGGCGGTTGGCTCGGGAACATAGAGGCCGCCCGAATCGCCCATCACCGGATCGCAGATATAGACGGCGTCAGGCGTCCTTGCCTTGACCGCGGCGACCAGCGAGGCGACGGCCTCGGCCTGGCCGGCCTCACCGAGATAGCCGGACAGCACAGCGCCGACCTCACCCAGCCATGGCGCGCGCTCGAGATCGGCCAGCAGCGCCTTGAACTGGTCGAGCGGCGGCACGATGCGCGTTGCGCGCCCATGGCCGGGATGCCAGGGCAGGATGACCGTCGGCACCGCCCAGACCGGGAAACCCAGCGTCTCCAGTGCGAACACAGCGGCACGGTTGCCGACCGAGCCGCGCGCGACATGGCTGGAAATGACGATGACCGCACGCGGCGCGTCGGTTTGTTCGGCGCTCATTGTTGCTTGATTCCTAACTGCCCCGGATGACGTAAAGCACGAGCCAGACCATCAGGCCCAGCGCCAGCAGCAGGCCGAGTGTCCGGCCAATGCGGGTGCCCCAGACTTCGATCGGATCGGCACGATCGGCATCGGCCGCGGTGACGTGATCGTGCAGGCCTTTCGTGGCCCGCGCCACAAACGAGTTGCCGGCCGGATCCGTCTCGCGCGCAACGCGCTCGAGGATACGGCGCGATTCCTTGTCGCTGTCCTGGCGTTCCGCCATGATGATGTCCCGTTTCGATCGAACCTTATCGCGTTCGCACAGCCAATCACAGGGCCTTGCGATGGCATCCAGCGTGCCAGCCAAACGGCCGCCGGTCGGGCGGTTTTCTTGCGCGCCGATTGTGGTAATGCTTCGCATGCAACTTCTACCGAGGGACCCCATCATGTTTGCCCAGCGCCTTGCCTCACCGTCCATGTTCCGCACGCTGCCCGCCTTCCTGATGATGGCGATCCTGCTGCCGCTGCTGGCCGGCTGCGGCTACAACACCATTCCGACGGCGGAGGAAAACGCCAAGGCGGCATGGAGCGAGGTGCTGAACCAGTATCAGCGCCGCGCCGACCTCATCCCCAACCTGGTCGAGACGGTCAAGGGCTATGCCTCGCACGAAAAGGACACGCTCGACGCGGTGGTCGAAGCCCGCGCCAAGGCAACGCAGATCACAGTGACGCCGGAAACGCTGAAGGATCCCGAAGCCCTCAAGAAGTTCCAGGATGCCCAGGCAGGGTTGACCAGCGCGCTGTCGCGGCTGATCGCGGTGTCGGAGGCCTATCCAGACCTCAAGGCCAATCAGAATTTCCTGGCACTGCAGGCGCAGCTCGAAGGCACCGAGAACCGCATCGCGGTGGCACGGCGCGACTATATCCAGGCGGTGCGGGACTACAATCTGACGCTGAAGACGTTCCCGTCGGTGCTGTGGGCGACATTCTGGTTCCGCAGCAACGAGCCCTTCGCCAATTTCACCGTCGATGAAGACAAGATGCAGCCGCCGAAGGTCGATTTCGGCACCAAGCAGGGCGGGTGATCGTCGGAGCCAAACGTCGTGATCTTTCAGGCCGATGAGGGGCGACGCGTCATTCGTCTTGTCGCCGTCGTGCTCCTCATCCTTGTGCTGCCGTTCTCGGCCCTCGCCGCCGATCTGCCGGCGCTGACCGGCCGTGTCGTCGACAATGCCGGTATCATTGACGCCGCGACCAAGGCGGCGCTAACGCAGAAGCTCGCCGACTTCGAGACAAAAGGCTCCGACCAGATCGTCGTCGCGACGATCTCAAGCCTCGATGGCGAGGAGATCGAGCCCTACGCCAACCGGCTGTTCCGCTTCTGGAAACTCGGCCAGGCGAAGGAAAACAATGGCGTCCTGCTGCTGGTCGCGCCGAACGACCGCAAGATGCGCATCGAGGTCGGTTATGGGCTGGAAGGCACGCTGACCGACCTGCACACCAAGCTGATCATCGAAAACGACATGGTGCCGGCATTCCGCGCCGGCGATTTCTCCGGCGGCATAGAAAAGGCCGTCGACGACATGATCATGGTCCTGGAAGGCAATCCGGAGGAGCTGGAGGCGCGCGGCGAGCGCAACCAGCAGGCCCCTTTCAATTCCGACGACCTGTTCTTCGCCGTCTTCATCAGCATCTGGGCAATCATCTTCTTCGGCAGCATCGCGGTTTCCGTCCTGCCGCCGATCTTCGGCCAGAAGCTTGGTCCTGGCCGATATCGCTGGCTCGGCATGACCTTCGAGCCAAGCCGGCGATCCTCCAGCGGCGGCTGGTCGTCGGGAAGCTCCGGCGGCGGCTGGTCTTCGGGTGGTGGTGGCGGCGGCTTTTCCGGCGGCGGCGGTTCGTCCGGCGGCGGCGGCTCGTCGGGAAGCTGGTGACGGCATGACGACACGCAGCACCAGCCTGTCGAGACCCGGCCGCTTCGCTTCGGTTGTTCTGACGGCTGTGGCCGTGCTGTTCTCCTGTTTCATGGCCTGGGCCGCCGACCTGCCGGCGCTGACCGGCCGTGTCGTCGACAATGCCGGCATCATCGACGACGCGACCAAGGCGGCGCTGACGCAGAAGCTTGCCGATTTCGAGACAAAGGGTTCCGACCAGATCGTCGTCGCGACGATCTCGAGCCTCGACGGCGAGGAGATCGAACCTTACGCCAACCGGCTGTTCCGCTTCTGGAAACTCGGCCAGGTCGGCGAAAACAACGGCGTTCTGCTGCTGGTGGCCAAGAACGACCGCAAGATGCGCATTGAGGTCGGCTACGGTCTGGAAGGTACGCTGACCGACCTGCACACCAAGCTGATCATCGAAAACGACATGGTGCCGGCCTTCCGCGCCGGCGATTTCTCCGGCGGCATCAGCAAGGCCGTCGACGACATGGTCATGGTGCTGGAAGGCAATCCGGAAGAACTGGAAGCGCGGGGCAAGCGCAATCCCGCCGATGACAGTACCTCCATCGCCCCCGTCGTCGCGGTGTTCCTGATCGTGTGGGGGACGATGTTGTTCGGCGGCCTGGCGATTGCGTTCCTGCCGCCGATGTTCGGCACAAAGCTGTCGCCGGGCGTGTACAAATGGCTGGGCATGACGTTTCGTTACGGCCACGGGCCGGGCGGCGCCTGGGTATCGGGTTCGTCATCGGGCAGCGGCTGGTCGTCGGGGAGTTCCGGCGGCAGTTGGTCTTCGGGGTCAAGCAGCGGTGGCGGGTTTTCCGGCGGCGGCGGCTCATCGGGTGGTGGCGGTTCTTCAGGAGGCTGGTGAGACAAGATCATGGCAACACGACCGATCAGCCCGCAGGATCATGAGCGCATCGCCACCGCGATCCGCGCTGCCGAGGAGAAAACCGACGGCGAAATCTACTGCGTCGTGGCGCATGCCAGCGACGGTTATTTCTTCCCGGCCGCCTTCATGGCGACCGTAGGCATGCTGATCGTCAGCCTGGCCGTCGGCTACGGGCTGGAGGCCTGGTGGCTGTCGATCCGGTTGCCGCATTTCGTCCTCGCCCAGCTCCTGGCGCTGGCCTGCGTGCTGGCCTTGTTGTGGGTGCTGCCTGGCCTGCGCATCCATCTGGTGCCGAGGCGGCTGCGCTATCAGGCGGCGCACGCCAATGCGATCAAGCAGTTCCTTGCCCGCAATGTCCACCGCACCATGGCGCGCACCGGTGTGCTGGTCTTCGTCTCGATCACTGAGCGCTATGCCGAAGTGGTCGCCGACTCGGGCATCGACGCCAAGGTCGGCCAGCATGTCTGGGATGGCGTCGTGCGCGATCTGACCGCGCATGCCGGCGACGACCGGCTTGCAGACGGCTTCGTCAAGGCGATCGAGCAGGTGGGCGCGGTGCTGGCCGAGCATTTCCCGGTCACGGCGGGCGACAGCAACGAGCTGGACGATCATCTCGTAGAGATTTGAGGCCTTTCCACAGAGGCGTCGAAGGCCTCTCACCGAGGCGATGATCGCCTGTGAGAAAGCGGTCGGCGGGGCGTCCGGACTCTTGCAATCGGGCGATGCGGGTTTATGGTTAACAAATCATGAATACGCTGACGATCGACATCCGGAAAGCCGACCCGCGCGATGCCAGTGCCATCGCCGAGGTGCATCTGGAGGCCTGGCGCGGCGCCTATTCCGGCATCATTCCGCACCGTACCCTGACATCGATGATCAACCGTCGTGGCGCCGACTGGTGGGCGAACGCGATTCGCCGCGCTGCCACCGTTCTGGTGGTCGAGATAGGCGGCAAGATCGCCGGCTATGCGACGATCGGCAAGAACCGCGCCCGTGAACTGCGCCAGCAGGGCGAAATCTACGAATTGTACCTGCGTCCGGAATATCAGGGCATCGGGCTTGGCAGCCGCCTGTTCGCGGCAGCCAGGGCGCGTCTGGCCGATCACGGGCTGAAAGGCATGGTGGTGTGGGCGCTGGAAGACAACCAGAACGCGCTTGCCTTCTACGCCGGCGCCGGCGGCCGCGATGTCGCCGAGGGCGTCGAGATCTTCGAGCAGAAGGCGCTGAAGAAGGTCGCTTTCGTCTGGGAATGACAGACCGGCCTTTCGGCCACCCGCATGTTCCGATCGTATCCAGCACCATTCGCCGCATTGCGCCGCGCGGCAGCGCCCGCTATCGATCTCTCATCAAAAGAGGGACAAAGCCATGCGCATCGAAGCCATAGCCATCGGAAAGAATCCGCCTGAGGACATCAACGTCATCATCGAGGTGCCGATCGGCGGCGAGCCGATCAAGTATGAGATGGACAAGGAAGCCGGCACGCTGTTCGTCGACCGCTTCCTGCACACCTCGATGCGCTACCCCGGCAATTACGGCTTCGTGCCGCACACGCTGTCGGGTGACGGCGATCCGATCGACGTGCTGGTCTGCAATACGCGCGCGCTGGTGCCCGGCTGCGTCATCAATGTCAGGCCGATCGGCGTGCTTGTGATGGAAGACAATGCCGGCCAGGACGAGAAGGTGATCGCCGTGCCGTCACCGAAGCTGACGCTGCGCTACGAAAACGTCACCGAATACACCCAGCTGCCCGACATCACCCGCCAGCAGGTGCAGCACTTCTTCGAGCACTACAAGGATCTCGAGCCCGGCAAATGGGTCAAGATCGAAGGCTGGCACGATTCCAAATATGCCAAGAAGATGATCGTCGACGCGATCGAGCGGGCCAAGAAGAGCAAGTAGCCGGACCGGTCAGTTATCGACCCGGCCGAAAGCCGGCACGTTGCCGATGACGGTGTGCCTGTCCTTGCCGCAGGCGAAGGTTCGTGCCTTGTCGTCGGCAAGCTTGCGCGCCTGATCGTTGGCGGCGGGATTGCCGGTGGCCAGCACCAGGCCGACCGTGCAGCCGTCGCGCGCATCCATCTGGCCAACCTTGGCGACGAGCAGCACTTCGGTCGGCTTTTTTTCGTCGTCCGGGTTGCTGATCGAGCGGCGATGGATGGCGGCAAAGGGAACGGCCTTGTCGCCCTTGGTTTCGATGCGCCATTCGATCTTGGCTCCGGACGAATTGAACCCGGAAAAGCTCTCCCAGACCGTTGTCATGTCGCCGCCGGGCGGAAAACCGTAGAACAGCGATTCACGAGCGTCGTCATAGGCGATCAGCACGGGGTAACCACGATAGCCCGAACAGGCGAGCTCGGCCCAATCGCCGTCGCCTTCCTCGGCCTGTGCGTAGGTGACGCAGTCCTTCTTCGAGTCGAGATCGGTGTAGGCGCTTGCAATGCCATCGGCATGTGCAGCCTGGCAGAAGCCAGCGAGGGTGAGCAGAATCAGCAGGCTGCGCATCGCGGACATCTCCGTTGCAGGCCATCGCAGCGTAGCGCCAAACGCTATTTCTTCAAGCTGGCTTCGATCAGCAGATCGGCGTTGCGGGCGACCGCTTGTGCCGGGCCGCCGAGCCCGAACAACTGGCCGCTGATATAGGCGCCTTCGATCAGGAGCAGCAGGCCGTCGCCCAGCGTGTCAGGGTCTTGCGCGCCCATCGCAACCGCCATGGCGCGCAGCCGGCGGCGCAGTTCCTGCTTGTTGGCCTCGCTGACCACGCGGGCCGGATGGCTGTGGTCGGGATATTCGACTGCCGCGTTGGTCATGCCGCAGCCGCGATAGTCCGCCACTTGCGTGCGTTTGCCGATGCGGGTCAGGAACGCCTTGATCTGCGCGCGCGGGTCGCCGGGATGAGCGGCGACCGCCTCGTCGAAACGCTCCCAGTATTCAAGATCGTATTGCCTGAGATAGGAAGCGGCCAGTTCATCCTTGGACGGAAAGCTGCGATAGAGGCTGGGCTTGGTGACGCCGGCGCGTTTGACGATCTCGTCGACGCCGATCGCCCTGATGCCGCGCCGGTAGAACAAGTCATACGCCACATCGAGGATCTTCTTGGCGGCTTTCGGCGGCGCCGACTCATGACCGTCGCTGATGGTCAGTTCAATATTTTTGTCCGTTGGCATCGCGTGACTCGATTGACAATGTTACCGATCGGTACGTATACATGCTCCACCCTGCAACGTACCGGTCAGTAACATGATAGCTCAATCCCGCCCATTTGGCCAGCGCTACGCCTTCGTCGTGGTTGGCGTGATCTTCCTCTGCCTGCTGGTCGCGGCCGGCTTGCGCTCGGCGCCCGCCGTCATGATGCTGCCGCTGGAGAACAGTTTCGGCTGGCGGCGCGACGTCATCTCGCTGGCCGCCGGTGTCGGCATTCTGCTTTACGGTCTCACGGGGCCATTTGCCGCAGCCTTGATGGAGCGCATCGGACTGCGCCGCACGCTGCTGGCCTCGTTGGTGGTAATGTCGGGCTCTACCGCGCTCAGCCTGCTGATGACCAAGCCCTGGCACCTGTTCGTCACCTGGGGCGTGTTCTCGGGCATTGGTTCCGGCGCTGTCGCCAGCGTGCTTGGCGCCACCATCGTCAATCGCTGGTTCAAGACCAATCGCGGTCTCGTCATGGGATTGATGTCGGCCTCCAGCGCCTCCGGCATGCTGGTGTTCCTGCCGCTGATCGCCGCGTTGGCGCAGTCGGGCGGCTGGCAGCCGGTCGTCATTGCGGTCGCGATCGCCACCGCTGCCCTGATACCGCTGGTCTGGCTGCTGGTGCCGGAGCGGCCGGCTTCGATCGGCATGGTGCGCTACGGCGCCGAGGCCGACGACGTGCCGCCGACATCGCCCGCGTCGCAAGGCAATTTCCTCGCGCACACGCTCAACACGCTGCGCCGCGCCGCCGGCACAAGGGTGTTCTGGTATCTGTTCGCCACCTTCTTCGTCTGCGGCTTCACCACCAACGGCCTGGTCGGCACCCATCTGATCGCGTTTTGCGGCGACATGGGCATTGGCGAGGTTCAGGCTGCCGGCCTGCTGTCGATGATGGGCATCTTCGACCTGATCGGCACGACATTGTCGGGCTGGCTTACCGACCGCTACGACCCGCGCAAGCTGCTCGGCGTCTATTACGGCATCCGTGGCCTGTCGCTGATCTATCTGCCCTATTCCGGCTTCTCGGCGACCAGCCTGATCATCTTCGCCGTGCTCTACGGCCTCGACTGGATCGCCACCGTGCCGCCGACGCTGAGGCTTGCCAATGAGGCGTTCGGCGATCGCAGCGGGCCGATCGTGTTCGGCTGGATCGTCGCCGGCCACCAGATCGGTGCGGCCACCGCCGCCGCCTTTGGTGGCACCATGCGCGAGTTGCAGGGCAATTACGAACTGGCCTTCCTGATTGCCGGCATGACGGCGATTGCCGCGGCGTGTATCTCGCTGCTGATCAATACCAGCCGTCCCGCCTTCGATCCCGAGCCCCAGGCCGCCTAGCCGGGGCCGGCCTTGCCGGTGCGTTGTCAGAAAAACTTCATCATCCCGAGATGCGCCTGAAACATTGACACTGGACCTTGGTGGCACCGTTCAAGCCATCCAGGAGACAGCCGTGAACAAGCTCTCGATGACCCGCCGCGCCTTCGTCACCTCCGCCAGCGCCGCCGGCCTGGTTGGCGTCTCGAGCCTGGCGCTGCCTTATTATTCGCGCGCCAGTCAGCGGCCGGCCTTCACCCATGGCGTCCAGTCAGGCGATGTCGACGCAACCAGCGGCATGGTGTGGACGCGCACCGACCGCCCGTCGCGCGTCATGTTCGAGGTGTCGTCGACTGAGAATTTCGCCAATGCGACACGCCTGGCACCGCTCGATACCTCGCCGGCCAGCGACTACACGGTCAAGCGGCTGCTCACCGACCTCGCTTCCGATCAGGATATCTTCTACCGCATGACAGCTGCCGATCTTGCCGACATCAACGCCGTTTCCGAGCCGATCACCGGCCGCTTCAGGACGGCGCCGGCTTCGAAGCGCGACATCCGCTTTGCCTGGTCGGGCGACACAGCCGGCCAGGGCTGGGGCATCGACGAGACCGGCATGAAGACCTACGCCACGATCGGCAAGCACACGCCCGACTTCTTCCTGCATTCGGGCGACACCATCTATGCCGACGGCGCGATGAAGGACGAGGTCGACCTGCCCGGCGGCGGCAAGTGGAAGAACGTCGTGCTGATCGACGGCAAGCGCAAGGTCGCCGAGACGCTGGATGAGTACCGGGACCAGTGGAAATACAACATGATGGACAGGAACGTGCTCGGCCTGAGCGCCATCTGCCCGACCTTCTACCAGTGGGACGACCACGAGGTGCTGAACAACTGGTCGGATTCGAAGGATCTCAGCGCCGACAATCGCTACACGGAGAAATCCATCCACGTGCTGGCGGCGCGTGCGGCGCGCGCCTTCCATGAAATGACGACGATCCGCTACGAACCCTCGGAGCCCGGCCGCGTCTATCGCAAGATCGCCTATGGGCCGCTGCTCGACGTGTTCTTCCTCGACATGCGCTCCTATCGCGGGCCCAACGGTCCGGACATGCAAGATGAGATGACGCCGCAATCGCGCATGCTGGGCGAACAGCAGACGAAATGGCTGAAGCGCGAACTGGCGAATTCGAAGGCGACCTGGAAAATCATCGCCGCCGACATGCCGCTCGGCCTCGTCGTCTGGGACGACGGTACCAAGAAGGTCGGCGCCGAAGCGATCAGCAATGGCGATAATAGCCTGCCAAAAGGGCGCGAGCTCGAGATCGCCGACCTGCTGCGCTTCATCAAGAATGCCGGCATCAGCAACACCGTCTGGCTGACCGCCGACGTGCATTACACGGCCGCGCACTACTACAACCCGGACAAGGCGCAGTTCCAGGAGTTCAACCCGTTCTGGGAATTCGTCTCAGGCCCGATCCACGCCGGCACGTTCGGTCCCAACGATTTCGACATGACGTTCGGCCCGGAGTTGAAGTTCATCAAGGCGCCGAGCGCCGAGCAAGGCCAGAACCTACCGCCATCGGCTGGCCTGCAATTCTTCGGGCTGGTCGATATCAACGGCGCCAGCGAGCAGATGACCGTGCGGCTGATGGACCGCGACGACCACGAGCTCTACAAGGTCACGCTTGACCCGGTGCGGTCGGCGTAAGCGCGGTCGGTTGGAAAAGCGTGTCGCGCGCGCCATGCGCGCGGCATCTTAGTCCGGATAGCAGACCATCGGAATGTTCGGCCACACGGCACTGTCGCAGTTGGCGCTGACCTGCCGCTGCTTGAAGGCGGCGCTGACCGGGCCGGTCACCATCGGGTCGACGCCATCGGGTGCATCGGCAAAGGTCTGTTCGGCCGTCTGCGTGTCGGACTGCGCAACGGGGCGCGCCTCGCGCAGCGACGCGGCCGACTGGGCGGCGTTGGCCGCCAGCAGGACGGCGAAGGCTGCAGACGCGATGAGCGGCCAGAATCGGTTGAGTTTATCGGTCATGACGTTCGAACTGCCCGGGCCCCGAAAGGTTCCCGCCTTGGTTAACAAAATCATCTCACACGCAGATGCTTAAGATTTGATGAGTATTTGGTGTCGCGCTTCCTCTTTCGCAACTGCGAAAAACCCTGTATGAGCCGCGCAACCGAAAGAGGCAGCGCCTTTTGGCCTGCTGCCTGCAACGCTTCCGAGACCAGAACATGAAAATCCGCAATATCGCGATCATCGCGCACGTCGACCATGGAAAAACCACCCTTGTCGACCAATTGCTCCGGCAATCCGGCTCCTTTCGCGACAATCAGCGCGTCGCCGAGCGCGCCATGGATTCCAACGACCTCGAAAAGGAACGCGGCATCACCATCCTTGCCAAGGCGACCTCGGTCGACTGGAAGGATACCCGCATCAATATCGTCGACACTCCCGGCCACGCCGATTTCGGGGGCGAGGTCGAGCGCATCCTGTCGATGGTCGATTCGGCCATCGTGCTGGTCGACGCCGCCGAAGGGCCGATGCCGCAGACCAAGTTCGTCGTCGGCAAGGCGCTCAAGGTCGGCCTGAAGCCGATCGTCGTCATCAACAAGATCGACCGTCCGGACGCCCGCCATGTCGAGGTGGTCAACGAAGTGTTCGACCTGTTTGCGGCGCTCGACGCCACCGACGAGCAGCTCGACTTCCCGATTCTGTACGGTTCAGGCCGTGACGGCTGGGTTTCAGAAAATCCGGAAGGCCCCAAGGATCAGGGCCTGGCGCCGCTGTTCGACCTGGTCATCAAGCATGTGCCGGCGCCGACCGTGCATCCCGGCCCGTTCCGCATGATCGGCACCATCCTGGAAGCCAACCCGTTCCTAGGCCGCATCATCACCGGCCGCATCGAGTCAGGCACGCTGAAGTCCAACCAGCCGGTCAAGGTGCTGCACCATGACGGCACGCTGGTCGAAACCGGCCGTATTTCCAAGATCCTCGCTTTCCGCGGCCTCGAACGCCAGCCGATCGAAGAAGCCCAGGCGGGCGACATCGTCGCCATTGCCGGCCTCTCGAAAGGCACCGTCGCCGACACGTTCTGCGATCCGGCGGTGAGCGAGCCGCTGCATGCGCAGCCGATCGATCCGCCGACCGTGACCATGTCGTTCCTGGTCAACGATTCGCCGCTGGCCGGCACCGAAGGCGACAAGGTGACCAGCCGCGTTATCCGCGACCGTCTGCTGCGCGAGGCCGAAGGCAATGTCGCGCTGAAGATCGAGGAGTCACCGGACAAGGATTCGTTCTTCGTCTCCGGCCGGGGCGAATTGCAGCTGGCCGTGCTGATCGAAACGATGCGCCGCGAAGGCTTTGAAATCGCCGTGTCGCGTCCGCGCGTCGTCATGCAGAAGGGCGAAAATGGCGACCTGCTCGAGCCGGTCGAGGAAGTCGTCATCGACGTCGATGAGGAACATGCCGGCATCGTCGTGCAGAAGATGTCGGAGCGCAAAGCCGAGATGGTCGAGCTGCGTCCGTCCGGCGGCAACCGCCAGCGCATCGTCTTCCACGCGCCGACGCGCGGCCTGATCGGCTACCAGTCGGAACTGTTGACCGACACGCGCGGCACCGCCGTGATGAACCGGCTGTTCCATGCCTATGAGCCCTACAAGGGCGAATTGCCGGGCCGCACCAACGGCGTGCTGATCTCCAACGAGCAGGGCGAGGCGGTGGCCTACGCCATGTGGAACCTGGAAGACCGCGGTCCGATGGTCATCGATCCCGGCGTCAAGGTCTATCAGGGCATGATCATCGGCATCCATTCCAGAGACAACGATCTCGAAGTGAACGTGCTCAAGGGCAAGAAGCTGACCAACATCCGCGCCGCCGGCAAGGACGAGGCGGTCAAGCTGACGCCGCCGATCCGCATGACGCTGGAGAAGGCCTTGGCCTGGATCCAGGACGACGAACTGGTCGAGGTGACGCCGAAGACAATCCGTCTGCGCAAGCTCTATCTCGACCCCAACGAGCGCAAGCGCTTCGAGAAGTCGGCCAAGGCGGTCGGCGCGGCGTAAGTTCGCCATTTTTCCAACAACCGAGAGGGGCGGAGCAAACCAGTGCTCCGCCCCTTTTCGTTCATCCACCGGCAGCCGAGATGATGGTCTGCCGATCGGCCTCGCCGGACAGATCGATGCGGATCGTTGTGCCCTCGCGGGCCGGCTTGCGCAGGGCCTTCGCCCCGTCCCGGCCAAGGATCAGCAATCGTTTATCCTCCAGCGCCTGAAGCCGTGATCGCGAGATGCCGAGTTCGCCGGCGAGCAGCCGGTCGAGCCGCAGCGATATCGGCATTTCGAGCCCAAGCTGGAGTTCCAACATAGTTGCGGTTTCCCTGGTGTCGCCGAGCCTGCGCTTGTGAACGGCGACATCGGGGAATTCCTCGACGCGCCCCACTTGATTTCGCAGCGCGATGACGTTGAAAGCATAACGCCGGGCGAGCGCCGGATCGTTGCTTTCCAGTGCTTGCAGCAGCGTCGGGTCGATGTCGCGGCGGTTGCAGCGCTCGAAAATGCCGAGATTCCAGGAAGTGTCGCAGTCGAGGCAGCGATAGATCAGCCACACGTCGATGCGCTTGCCGTTGGCGTTGACGCGGAATTTTCCGCTGCTGCAATAGGCTTTTACAGTGCCGCAGCGATTGCAGTTGATGAGCGGTCGAGGTGGGGTTTTGGGTACGATCGCCCAGTGGATACGTAGAAGTCCAGACATGCCGATAAGCCCTTCCCGTCGGGAAGTTCATCAGGTCGGCGATGTCGAGATGCCCATGCGGGCGCGGCGTGGCGGTCGCTTGCTATGATCGGAAATCAGATGTCACGGGCGGCAGCGCGCGACAACGGTTCAGCAGTGCCAAACCGGTCTCGAACCGCCGCCCAGAAGAACACATGAACATGAAAACAGACACCACGAATGCGGTGTCATGCCTTGTGTCGGGGGAGTTGACGAGACCGGTGGCTACGTAGGCAAAGTGAAGCTCAAAATTGTTTCGCGGCGGCCTTTCTAGCCGCGAGATACCGGACCGACAAGCGCCTTTTTGTCGGTGCTACCGCAGCCGAGCCACTTGCGCTAATGTCTGATATCGAAGGTTTTCAACAGAGACCCCGGCCATGCACCTCACCTCGCTCCTCATCTTCGCCGCCGCCTTGTTCGTTGCCGCCGGTTCACCCGGTCCGTCGATCGCGGCGCTCGTCGCGCGCGTCATCTCGAAGGGGTTTCGCGACGTATTCCCGTTCCTGCTTGCCATGTGGATCGGCGAGGGGATCTGGCTGTCGCTGGCGGTGTTCGGGCTGGCCGTCGTGGCACAGACCTTCCATTTCGCTTTCGTCATCGTGAAATGGGTCGGCGTTGCCTACCTCGCCTACCTCGCCTGGAAGATGTGGACCGCCCCTGTCGATGCGAAAGAAGGCGAGATGCCGCGCGAGGATTCTCCGGCAAAGCTGTTCTTCGCCGGCATGGCGGTGACACTCGGCAACCCCAAGATCATGATGTTCTACCTGGCGCTGCTGCCGACCATCATCGACCTCGCTTCGGTCAGCATCGTCGGCTGGGTCGAGCTGACGGCGACCATGGCTGTGGTGCTGGTCGCCATCGATCTCGCCTGGGTGCTCGCTGCATCACAGGCGCGCAAGCTCCTGAAGAGCAGGCGCGCCATGAAGATCGCCAACCGCGTTAGCGCCACGACGATGGCCGGTGCGGCAGCGGCCATCGCGGCGCGGTCCTGAGCCGAAGCGTCAACCCATCATATTGATGATCGGCGCGATCTCGACGTTGCAGTTCGGCTCCGCCAGGATCGGACAGTCCCTGGCCTTGCTGGCAGCGTCGTCGATGTCCCTGGCCTCGATGATCGAGTAGCCGCCGGTCGGGTTGCTGCCGCCATTGTTCTCGATCTTGCCACCGGGCAAGACGCTCTTCGACAGGCCAACCGGGTTGCCGCGGTCGACCACGGCCGAACCAAGCTTTGCGAACCAGCCTGTCCAGGCGTCCGTCATCGCCTTGCGTTCCACCTCGGTCGTCGGCATCTTGCCCGAGCCGTGATAGACGTAGAGAAACTGTGCCATGTTCTCCTCCCTTGATGAGCGGCATCGAACCGGCATGCGGTCACGCCGCCTGCCGATCATCGGACCAAACCGGCAAACAAGCAACGAGAATGCGAAATTGCTAATATAACAGCGGCCTGGCCCCAGCCGCCGAACTTCACCGCGCCATGGCGTGGTATTCGTCGTTCGGCCGCATGTCGATCGCCGCGGCCACCCGGTTCGACATGTTGAAGAAGGCCGCGGTCGAGGCTATGTCCCAAATGTCGCGGTCGGTGAAGCCGGCCTTGCGAAGTGTCGCCCGGTCAGCCTCGACGATCTTCGCCGGTTCTTCCGTCAGCTTGGCGGCGAATTCGAGCATCGCCGCCTGCTTCGGCGAAAGATCGGCGGCGCGGAAATTCATCACCATCATCTCGCTAAGCGCCGGGTCGCCGGACAGCTGACGCACCGCCGCGCCATGCGCGGTCAGGCAATAATAGCAATGGTTGATCGAGGAGACGGCGACCGCGATCATCTCGCGTTCCAGCTTCGACAGGCCGGAATCACCCAGCATCAAATCGTTGTACATGTCGGTGAAGGCACGCAGCTTCTTGTCGTCGAAGGCGTAGGCGCGCAGCACGTTGGGAACCAGGCCGAGCTTCTCCTCGCATTTGGCGAAATAGGCTTTTGTCGCCTCGCTGAGCTCCGCCTGGCCAAGGTCAAGCGCGGTGATTTTGCCGGTCATGGGTCATTTCTCCTCGTTGCGCGGCATCTTGTCGCCGAATTCCGATATTTCTTTGCAAGCCGTCAAACCTTTGTCGCCAAACAGCGGTCATCTGCTACCATAGTCGTAAAAGCATTGACGGGAGGGAAGTGCGTCATGGCCAGCGTGAAATCCGCGAGCAAGCCGAAGAAAAAAGCCACGGCAGCGACAAAAGCGGAGGAAAGGCCAGCCAGGCTTGCCGACTATCTGCTCGCCCGCGCGCCGGCTGAAGACATCGCCACCTATGAAGCGGCCGACCTCGAACGCGCCGCCGATCTCGCTGGCAAGGCGATTGCCGTTCACAAAAAAGGCGAGTGCGTCGTCGCCGTCGATGCCGATTCCGGCGTTGTGCGAGACGGCCGCCCGGTGACAATTATCACGGTCGTCAACGACAACATGCCGTTCCTGTTCGATTCCATCCTCGGCGAGATCACCGAGACATCAGGCGAACCGACCCTGGTCACCCATCCGGTCATCGTGGTGCGCCACGGCAAAGGCGGTGTGGACGAAATCCTCGGCGACGGCAATTTCGCCAAGGACGACGGCAGCCACGACCGGTTGAGCGTCATCCATGTCCACATCCCGCGGCTGACCGCCGAGCAGGCGAACGGATTGACCGAGCGGCTGCGCAAGATGCTCGGCCAGGTTCACGCCGCCGTCAACGACTGGAAGCCGATGCTGGCCCGCCTCGATCAGGCGATCTCGGAGTTCCGCTATTCGGCGGTACCGCTCGACAAGAAGAGCGTTGCCGAGGCGATCGCCTTCCTCGAGTGGCTGCGCGACGACAATTTCACCTTCCTCGGCATGCGCGAATTCAAATACACCGGCGGCGAGGAAAGCGGCACGCTGGAGCGCGCCGACAAGCCCGGTCTCGGCATCCTGTCCGATCCCGACGTGCTGGTGCTGAGGCGCGGCACCGAAGCGGTGACGACGACGCCCGAAATCCGCGCCTTCCTGCATGGGCCGGAGCCGTTGATCGTCACCAAGGCCAATGCCAAGTCGTCCGTGCATCGCCGCATCTATCTCGATTACATCGGCGTCAAGACCTACACCGCCAAGGGCGCGCTCGCGGGCGAATTGCGCATGGTCGGCCTGTTCACCTCGACCGCCTACACGCGCTCGGTGATGAAGATCCCGTATCTGAGGTCCAAGGCCGAAACCATCATCGCCAAGTCCGGCTTCGACCGGCACGATCACTCCGGCAAGGCGCTGATCAACGTCTTGGAGAGCTATCCGCGCGACGAATTGTTCCAGGTGCCGGTGCCGATCCTGAGGAAGCATGCCGCCGCCATTCTCGGCCTGGTCGAGCGGCCGCGGGTGCGGGCGCTGGTGCGCGCCGACCAGTTCGACCGCTTCGTCTCGATCCTCGTCTTCGTGCCGCGCGACCGTTACGACAGCGTCGTGCGCGAGAAGATAGGCTTCTATCTGAAGACCGTATTCCAAGGCCGGCTGTCGGCCTACTACCCGGCCTTCCCCGAAGGTGGGCTGGCGCGCGTGCATTTCATCATCGGCCGCTCCGGCGGCAAGACGCCGAAGGTCGAGCAAGCGACGATCGAGGCGGCGATCCGCGACATCGTACGCACCTGGGAGGACGCCCTTTCCGATGCGGCGGAGGCCAGTGGCGCCGACCAGGCGTTGAAGAGCATTGCCGCGCGGCTGCCGGAAAGCTATCGCGATTCGTTCAGCGCGGCGGTGGCGCTGGCCGATGCCGGGCGCATCGCCAAGATCAGCGCCGGCAATCCGATCGCCATCGACTATTATCGCCATGCCGAGCAGAAGCCGCACCAGGCGGCGCTGAAGATCTATCACCACGGCAGTCCGGTGGCGCTGTCGCGTCGGGTGCCGGTGCTGGAAAACATCGGGTTCCGCGTCATCAGCGAACGCACTTTCGCGGTCGGCGACGACCAGTCCGGCATGATCAATAGGGATCAGCCCGGCATGGTCTTCATCCACGACATGGAGCTGGAAAACAGCTACGGCAAGCCGATCGACCTTGCCGATGGCGGCGCGCTGTTCGAGGACGCATTCCTGTCCGTCTGGCGCGGCGACGTCGACAATGACGGCTATAACGGCCTTGCCCAGACCGCCGGGCTGTGGTCCGGCGAGATCACCATCCTGCGCGCCTATGGCCGCTATCTGCAGCAGGTTGGCATTCCGCAAAGCCAGGACTTCATCGCCGCCGTGCTCAACCGCTATCCCGACATCGCGCGCGGCCTGCATGCGCTGTTCATCTCCCGGCTTGGCCCGACAGCCGAGACCGAAGGTGTGGTGGCGGCAAAACACCTCAAGGCCAAGATCAAGGACGCGCTGGAGGATGTGCCGAATATCGACGACGACACCATCATTCGCCGCTACCTCAACCTGATCGAAGCCTCGCTGCGCACCAATCATTTCGTTGCCGATACGAAAGAGAAAGGCCAGTCGCTGGCGATCAAGCTCGATTCGCACGCGGTCGAGGGATTGCCGGCGCCGCGGCCGTGGCGGGAGATCTTCGTCTACGGCTCCGAGGTCGAAGGCCTGCATCTGCGCTTCGGCCCGGTGGCGCGCGGCGGCCTGCGCTGGTCGGACCGCGCCCAGGACTACCGCACCGAGGTGCTCGGCCTGGTCAAGGCGCAGCAGGTCAAGAATGCCGTCATCGTGCCGGTCGGCGCCAAGGGCGGCTTCTTCCCCAAGCGCCTGCCGGCAGGCGGCACCCGCGATGCGATCTTCGAGGCCGGCACGTCGGCCTACAAGAACTTCGTCTCCAGCCTGCTGTCTATCACCGACAATATCGGCCTCGACGGCGTCATCCCGCCGGCCGGTGTCGTGCGCCGCGACCCGGACGATCCATATTTCGTCGTTGCCGCCGACAAGGGCACGGCGACCTTCTCCGACACCGCCAACGCGATCAGCGAGAAGCATGGGTTCTGGCTCGACGACGCCTTCGCCAGCGGCGGCTCGGCCGGTTACGATCACAAGAAGATGGGCATCACCGCCAAGGGCGCCTGGGAAGCGGTCAAGCGGCATTTCCGCGAGATCAATCGCGACATCCAGACGTCGTCCTTCACCGTCGTCGGTGTCGGCGACATGTCCGGCGACGTGTTCGGCAACGGCATGCTTTTGTCGCCGAAGACCAGGCTGATCGCCGCCTTCGACCATCGCGACATCTTCATCGATCCCGATCCCGACATGGCGGCGTCGATGGCCGAGCGCGAGCGCATGTTCGCGCTGCCTCGCTCGAGCTGGCAGGATTATGACAAGACGAAACTGTCGGAAGGCGGCATCATCGTCTCGCGCAACCAGAAGTCGATCACCTTGCCGGCGGCAGCTGCGGCGGCGATCGGCTTGGCCAAGACCACCGCCACGCCGGTCGAGATCATGACCGCGATCCTCAAGGCGCCGGTCGATCTTCTCTGGTTCGGCGGTATCGGCACGTATTTGCGGGCATCCACCGAGACCAACGCCGAAGTCGGCGACCGCGCCAACGATGCCATCCGCATCACCGCGCTCGACGTGCGCGCCAAGGTCATCGGCGAGGGCGCCAATCTCGGCGTCACGCAGCGGGCACGCATCGAGTTCGGCATGAATGGCGGCCGCTGCAACTCCGACGCCATCGACAATTCGGGCGGCGTCAACTGCTCCGACGTCGAGGTCAACATCAAGATCGCGCTGGCCTCCGCCATGCGCAAGGGATCGTTGACGCGCCCGGCACGCAACAAGCTGCTGGCCGAGATGACCGAGGAGGTCGGCTCGCTGGTTCTGTCCAACAATTACCAGCAGACGCTGGCGCTTTCGATCGCCCGCAAGCGCGGCCTCGCCGACATCGCGCACCAGAGCCGCTTCATGACGGCGCTGGAGGCGCGCGGCCTGCTCGACCGCGCCGTCGAGACGCTGCCGTCGCCGGCAGCGCTTGCCGAGCGCGAAGCGCGCGGCGAGCCGCTGACCAGAGCCGAGCTCGGCGTGTTGCTCGCCTATGCCAAGATCGTGCTGTTTTCCGACATCGTCGCCAGCGACGTACCGGACGACGCGCATTTCGACCGCGACCTGATGGGCTATTTTCCCGACCGGATGGCGAAGAAATACGCCGCCGAGATCCATGGCCACAGGCTGCGCCGCGAGATCATCACGCGGGTCGTCGCCAACGATCTTGTCAATCGCGGCGGCCCATCCTTCGTCAACCGGTTGCAGGAAGCCACGGGGCGCACCGCCGCCGACGTCGTGCGTACCTTCGCGGTGGTGCGCGACGGGTTTGCCTTGCCAGCGCTCTATCGCGAGATCGACGCGCTCGACAACCAGATCGACGGTCAGGTGCAGCTCGATCTCTATCAGATGGTCAGCCGGCTGATCTATGTGACCAGCGGCTGGTATCTGAAGAACGATGCCGGCACGGCACCCCTTGGCCAGCGCATCACTGAGCTGCTGGAAGCCCGCAAGGCGCTGGATCCCAGGCTCGTTTCGCTGCTGCCGGCCTTCTCGCGTGAGCGGATCGAGGAGAAGCGGCACGGGCTGTTCAAGGCCGGCGCGCCGGAAAAGCTGGCCGAACAGCTGGCGCTGAGCGAGGTGGCGGAACTCATCCCCGACATCGCGCTGACGGCGCGCACCGCCGGCGCCGACATCGTCGCCGCGGCCAAGGCGTTCTTCGCGGTCAGTGATGCCTTCCGCATCCCGCGTGTCGAGGACGCGGCACGCTCGATCACGCCGTCGGATTATTACGACCAGCTGGCGCTTTCGCGCGCGACCGACACGATCGGCGCCGCACGGCGTGGCATCGCGGTGGCGGCACTCACCGGCCACGCCAAGACGGCCGATCCGGTGGCCGCCTGGCTGGAAGCCGGCGGCGAGCGCGTGGCGCGCATCCGCGAGCGGCTGCAGGCGCTGACCGAGGGTGGCGACATCACCGTGTCGCGGCTGTCTGTCGCATCGGGGCTGATGAGCGATCTGACGGGGATGTGAGTGATTCGTTTGACGAGGTTGGCTCTGCCCGTTCGGTTGGGTGAGAAGCATCAACCGTGGTCGTTTGCATGCGCACGGGAAAACATGCAGACATGATGCCAACCGCCAGCGTTACGAAGGCGATCGGAGGGGATATGACCGAGGTAGCAGTGCAGCGTGCGTCTGGACGCGGCATCTGGGGATGGATGTTCTTCGATTGGGCAGCGCAGCCGTTCTTCACGGTCGTTACCACCTTCATCTTCGGGCCGTATTTCGTTTCGCGCATGGCAAGCGATCCAGTCACGGGCCAAATCGTCTGGGGTTATGGTATCGCGGCGGCCGGGTTGGCCATCGCCGTGCTGTCGCCGATCCTCGGCTCGATTGCCGATCAGACCGGGCCGCGCAAGCCGTGGATCGCATTCTTTGCCGCCATCAAGATCACCAGCCTTTGCCTGCTGTGGTTCGCCACCCCCGGTTCGAACCTGTTTCTGGTCGTGGCGTTGTTTTCGCTGGCATCGGTCGCGGCGGAATTCTCGACCGTGTTCAACGATTCGATGATGCCGCGCCTGGTGCCGAAGAGCGAAATCGGCAGGATTTCCAATGTTGCCTGGGGTCTCGGCTATCTCGGCGGCATGATTGCGCTGATCTTCGTCATTACATGCATGGCCGGCATCCCCGAAACCGGCAAGACGATCATCGGCATCGACCCGCTCTTCGGGCTCGACCCGAAGCTCGGCGAGGACGCCAGGGCCACCGGGCCGCTGTCAGCCGGCTGGTATTTCCTGTTCATCCTGCCGATGTTCTTTTTTACCCCCGATGCCCTCAAGGGCCTGCCGATCGGCCCGGCGGTGCGAGAGGGGTTGGCGGAGCTGAAAGTAACACTGGGTGAGGTGCGCAAGCGCAGCGGTATCTTCCGCTTCCTCGTCGCCCGCATGATCTATCAGGACGGCGTCAACGCGCTGCTTACGCAAGGCGCCGTATTTGCCGCGGCGATGTTCGGCTGGTCGATCACCGAGGTCGGCTTGTTCGGCATCATCCTCAACGTGGTAGCCATCTTCGGCTGCTGGATCGCCGCTTACCTTGATACCCGCCTAGGCTCCAAGGCGGTGGTGCTGATCTCGCTGGGAATGTTGACGATCGCGACCATCGGCATCATCTCGACCGGGCTCGGCTATACGCTGTTCGGCGCATTGCCGCTTTCCATTGCCGATTCGGGCGGCCTGTTCGGCACGGCGGCCGAGAAGGCATACATCCTCTACGGCCTGTTGATCGGGCTGGCCTTCGGGCCGGTTCAGGCGTCGTCGCGATCCTATATGGCGCGGAGCGTCACCGCGGCAGAATCCGGCCGCTATTTCGGCATCTATGCGCTGGCCGGCAGGGCAACCAGTTTCCTGGCGCCGTTCCTGTTTTCAACGATCTCCTTTGCCACGGGCTCGACGCGGCTCGGCATGGCGGTGATCATCCTGTTTCTCGGTGTCGGCATGGCGATCCTGATCAAGACGCCGTATCCGGCGGATCGGCCGGCGGAATAGCTTACCCTCCCCCTTGTAGGGAGGGTCGATCCGCGGAGCGGGGTAGGGGGCGGCGCTGCCCCCACCCTGTCTCTTGAATTTTGCTTCGCAAAAATCGTTCAACGACCCTCCCCGCGGGAGGAGGGTAAGGGGCCTCAATGCCGGAAATGCCTCACGCCGGTAAACACCATGGCGATGCCGTGCTCGTCGGCGGCGGCGATGACGTCCTTGTCGTTCATCGAACCGCCGGGCTGGATGACAGCGGTGGCGCCGGCGGCGATCGCCGACAGCAACCCGTCGGCGAAGGGGAAGAAGGCGTCGGAGGCGACGACCGAACCCTTGGTCAGCGGTTCGGCAAGGCCCGCGGCCTCGGCCGCGTCGAGCGCCTTGCGGGCGGCGATGCGTGAGGAATCGACCCTGCTCATCTGGCCGGCGCCGATGCCGACGGTTGCGCCGTCCTTAACGTAGACGATGGCGTTGGACTTGACGTGCTTGGCGATGCGGAAGGCGAATCTCAGGTCGGCCATTTCGGCCGGCGTTGGCGCGCGCTTCGTCACCACCTTCAGCTCGAGGTCATCGACCACGGCATTGTCCCGGCCCTGGACGAGCAGACCGCCGGCGACGGATTTGACCGTCGTGCCAGGCGTGCGCGGATCTGGCAGGCCGCCGGTGACCAGCAGGCGCAGGTTCTTCTTTGCCGCGACGACTGCCGCTGCCTCGTCGGTCGCGCCGGGCGCGATGATCACCTCGGTGAAGGTCTTGACGATCTCTTCCGCCGCCTCGGCGTCGAGGACGCGATTCACAGCGATGATACCGCCGAAGGCCGAGACCGGATCGCAGGCGAGCGCCTTGGCGTAGGCTGCCTTCAGCGAGGTGTCTTCAGCAACGCCGCAAGGGTTGGCGTGCTTGATGATGGCGACGGCGGCGGAGCGCGCCGGATCGAATTCACCGACCAGTTCGAAGGCAGCGTCGGTGTCGTTGATGTTGTTGTAGGACAGCTGCTTGCCCTGCAGCTGGCGCGCCGTGGCGACGCCCGGCCGCTTGTCGCCATTGACGTAGAAGCCGGCGCTCTGATGCGGGTTCTCGCCGTAGCGCATCACTTCGACCAGCCTGCCGCCAAAGGCGCGCCATGTCGGATGTTCGATCTCGAGCGCCTCGGCGAACCAGCCGGAGATCGCCGCGTCATAGGTAGCGGTGCGGGCAAAGGCCTTGGCCGCCAGCTTCTTGCGGAAATCCAGCGACAGCGAGCCGATGTTCATCGCCAGCGCATTCAGCACCGAGGCGTAGTCGCCGGGATCGGTGACGATGGCGACATAGGCGTGGTTCTTGGCCGAAGCGCGGATCATCGCTGGCCCGCCAATGTCGATGTTCTCGACGATCGATGCGTAGTCGGCGCCGGAGCGGCGAACCTCCTCGAACGGATAGAGATTGGAGACGACGAGATCGATCGGCTCGATGCCGTATTTGCGCATTGCCGCGGAATGCTCCGGATCGTCGCGCACGCCAAGCAGCGCGCCATGCACGCTGGGATGCAAGGTCTTGACGCGACCATCCATGATCTCGGGGAAACCGGTGAGCTCGGAGACATCGCGCACCGCCAGGCCCGCCTCGGTGATCGCCTTTGCCGTGCCGCCGGTCGAGACCAGCTCGACACCGGCTGCTGCCAGCGCTTTGGCGAAATCAATGAGGCCGGTCTTGTCGAAGACGGACAGCAGGGCGCGACGCACGGGGACGAGATCAGGTGCGGGAATGTTCTTGGCGGCGACGGCCATGGGCTGGCGGCCTTTCACGGCTAAGCATGATGCCGAAAAGTTGCGGACTTTTCGGATAAACATCATGCGACAAAACAAAAAGCCGGAGAGGAATTCGCGTTTCGACTTGAACGCATTCCGCTCTGGTGTGGTGGATGCCCGCGCCCGTAGCACATGCCGCCCGGAAATCAAACCGGCGGTCAGGTAAGCTCAGTTGTTTTCCGGGTAACCGGCGATGCTGGTGCGCGTCAGCTGCCAGTGGACTTCGGCGACTTCCGAGGCCTTGAAGGCAAGCACGATCTGGCGGCTGCGGCGCGGGCCGCCAAGGCCGGCGAAATAAATCGATTCCTCGACCTCCGGCACCACTTCGGCTGCTGTGAACACCCAGGTGTCGGCCTGATCGGCGGCCAGCACCAGGCGATCATGCTCGTCCTGTAAAAGGTTGATGTCGGGGTGGACGTGGAAACGGATGGTGACGAAGTCGCGGCCGTTGTTGCGGATCGCCGCATTGCCGGGCCGCTGGAAACGGTCCCTGCCGGCCAGCACATTGCCGTTCGACGACAGTTTCAGCTCGCGCTCATGCAGGAAGCCGAAGCGCGGGACATAGCCGTCATGGCGGGCGATGAACCCCTGAACGCCCTTCTGGTCGGTGCGCTTGCACTGCACATGCTGCGGGCCGCCGATCAGCGGCGAACCGAGCAGGTCGTTGACGCGCAGCGAATGGCTGAAGCGTGCCGACGAGGTGTCGTTGATGGTGGCGGTCGAGTGCGCCGCGGTGGCGCGCGCCAGCGGTCGGAATTCAGCCGCGCCATAGGTGTCGATGCCGGCATTGACGATGTAGTGCTGTCGGCCGGACGACAGTTCGAAGGCGAGGCAGCTGGCGTGTGCTGCGTTGGACACGTCGACCGGCGGCGGCAGGCCGGTATCGGCAATGACGGTGGTGCCGCCCATCGACAGGCGCTCATAGCCGGAATGCGGCGCATGCAGCAGGGGCGCGCCGGCGGTATCGTCATGGCGCAGGATGGTGGCGATGCGGTCGTGGATGGTGGCGCCCATGCCGTTGAATCGGGCGAGGCTGCCGTCCTGATGGCGGAAGAAGCGCAGCGCCGGCAGCATGCGGTCGATGGCGCCGATCAGCGCCTGCGGCGGCGTTTCCGCCTGGTTGGCATAGGTCTGGCGCAGCGGCAGAAGGTCGGCGAGGATTTCCAGGACGACCATCGGATTGCGCGAAATGTGCCCGCCGTCGGCGAGGATCTGGCGGTCGAGTTCCTCGGCCAGGTTGCGGGTTGCGCCGCGCAGCGCCGATGCCGGCGCCGGCAGGGACAGAGCGGCAAAGGCAAGCGCGATGCGGGCACGCAGCTTGTCCTTGCCGTCGGGCATTTCACGCGCCATCGACCGGAGGTAGCGGATCTGAACGGCAACCGACTTCAGGAAGGCGCGGTAGAAGGGGAACTCGGCGCCCTGTAGCACGACGGAGGAGTGCTGCAGCCAGGCGATGATGCGCTTGGCCGTGGTGCCGGGCTCCCAGGCGACGCCGGAAATATGGCTGCCATGCATGGCGATCCAGTCGGAGACCAGGGCGCGGGCATTGGCGGCGGCAAGCTCGGTGCCGGCGGCGCGCATATGGCGTAGCCAGCGAAAGCCGTGCAGCGTCTTCTGCCAGCCGTGATTGGGCACGTTGATCTGGAACGGCGACTTGCCGCCGGTCTCGACCAGATGCCCCGACAGGGGATAGCGGCCGTAGTAGATCTCGAGCGCGATCTGCGGGTCGGCGAGGCGCAGGTCCGGCGGTGCGATCAGCACACGTTCCGGCGTGCGGCCGGAATAGCGCCAGCGATAGACCGGCCCGGCACGCAGGCGCCGGCGCGTTTTGCGCCAGAACTCCTTCGCGACAAGCGTCCACAGACGCGTCGTGCTGCTGGCAGCAAGTGCCAAAACCCCTCCTGATCGTCCACTACCCCGGCGCCGAGTTTACATGATTGCACGACTCGTGCGAAGGCGAATTCCATGGACGGCGCCGGTTCACCCGGTTTTGCCGCCGACTCTCCCTAAAAAAAACAGCAAATCCAGGTAGTTAAATGAAAGCGCGTCGCGCCCGACCGGTCTGACGCAGCGCGCTTTGGTTTTCTGTTATGCATGTCGTCGTCCCGAAACCGCTGCGCACTTTTGGGCGACATGCATTTAGCCGGCTCGACGCATGCGAGCGGCGAAGAAGCCATCGAGGCCCGAGCGCTCCGGTGCGCCGAGGTCAAGGTCGGCGGGTGTGGTGCGCAGCGTGCCTTGCGGCGTCAGGAACGGATCGATGCCGGCGATCTCGCCTTGCTGTACCGGATCGTTGGCTATTTCAGCGGCGCCAGCCAAGAAGGCGCGATAGAGATCCTCGCCTTCGAGCGGATCGAGCGAACAGTTGGAGAAGACGATCCTGCCGCCGGGTTTCACCAGAGTGACAGCGCGGGCGAGCAGCCTGCGTTGCAGGTCGGCGAGTTTTTCGACATCGGCCGCCGTCTTGGTCCATGGCACGTCCGGATGCCGGCGCACCGTGCCGGTCGACGAGCAGGGCGCATCGAGGAGAACGGCGTCGAACAATTCCTTCGGTTCGTATTTGAGCAGGTCGGCCTGGACGATCTCGGCGGACAGGCCGAGGCGGTCGAGATTCTGCGTCAGCCGCACCAGCCGGTTCTTCGAGGTGTCGACAGCGGTGACCTTGGCGCCGGCGAGAATGAGCTGCGCGGTCTTGCCGCCGGGGGCGGCGCAGAGATCGGCAATGTGCAAGCCCCTGACATCGCCGAACAGCCGTGCAGGCAGACTGGCCGCGGCGTCCTGGACCCACCAGGCGCCGTCGGCAAAGCCTGGCAGTTCGGTGACCGGCCCAACGAGATTCTCCACCCGGACCGTGCCAGTCGGCAGGACGATGCCGCCGAGCTTTTCGGCCCAAAGCTCGGGATCGGCCTTGACCGAAAAGTCTACCGGCGCCTCGACGCGGTGGGCTTCCAGGATCTGCCTTGCCTTCTCGGTGCCATAGGTGGCCTTCAGCCGGTCGGAAAACCATTTTGGCGCTTCGTCGGTGGCGGCAAGGGCGGCAGGCAGTTCCGTTTCCTTGGCGCGCGCCAAGGTGCGCAGTACGCCATTGACCAGGCCGGAGAAACGCACTGTGCGCGGATCGGACTTGGCGTGGGTCACGGCCAGGTCGACTGCGGCGCTGTCGGGAATGTCGAGGAACAGGATCTGTGCCGCCGCCACATGCAATATGTGCGACAAAGCGGTGGCGTTGGGCGGCAGCGGCTTCTCCAGGCGCCGCGCCAGCAGCCCTGATATGGTCATGCGATAGCGCAGCGCTGTAACCAGAATGGCGCGGACAAGGCCGCGATCGCGCAGGTCGAGCGCCTTGTATTGCGGGTGGCCGTTTTCGTGATCGGTCAGGCCGTCGAGCGGTGTCCTGGCGTCGATGACGGCGGCAAGCAGGCGTGCCGCCGCCTTGCGGGCGGCAAGGCCGGCAACGAAGTCGCCGCCGTCCCTGTGTTCCTGATCGCCTGAACCCGTGCGTCGAGGTCCTCTGTCCGCCACGCTCACGACCACCGGCCCTTGGGTCCGGTCGGGTTGCGGCCCCACGGGTTGGATTTCGGCTTGGCGGGCTCCGCAGGCTGCTTGGGCCGTGCTGCCTGATCCCACGGGCCTGACGGCCGCTGTTCGTCCGCCTGCCGTGGTGGTGCCGGGGTCTGGCGCTGAGCTTGAGTTTCGCTCCCTCCCATCTGCTGTGCCATCGCCTGCAGGGCAGCGATGCGGTTGTCGGTGCTCGGGTGGGTGGAAAACAGACTGTCCATGCGCTCGCCGGAAAGAGGATTGATGATGAAGAGATGCGCGGTTGCCGGATTGCGCTCGGCATCGGGGTTGCGGATGCGTTCGGCGCCGCGGGCGATCTTGTCAAGGGCGGAAGCCAGCCAGAGCGGGTGTCCACAGATTTCGGCGCCGCGCCGGTCGGCCTCATATTCGCGGGTGCGGCTGACCGCCATCTGCACGACCATGGCGGCAAAGGGCGCCACAATCATCGCGACCAGCACGCCGACAATGCCGAACGGATTGTTTTCACGATTGCCGCCGAAGAAGAAGGCGAAATTGCCGAGCATCGAGATAGCGCCGGCAAAGGTGGCGACGATCGTCATGGTCAGCGTGTCGCGATGCTGCACATGGGCGAGTTCGTGCGCCATGACAGCGGCGACCTCTTCAGGCGTCAGTGCCTGCAACAGGCCGGTAGAGGCAGCCACTGCCGCGTTCTGCGGATTGCGGCCGGTGGCGAAGGCATTCGGCTGCGGGTTGTCGATCAGATAGGTCTTCGGCATCGGCAGGCCGGCCTGTTTGGCCATTGTCTGGACGATGGCGTAATATTCGGGCGCGTTCCCTTCGTCGACCTCGACGGCACGGTTCATCGACAGCACCATCTTGTCGGCGTTCCAGTAGCTGAACAGGTTGGTGCCGGCAGCGATCAGCAGGGCGATCATCATGCCACCGGTTCCGCCGATCAAGAAGCCGACGCCCATGAACAGCGCCGTCATCGCGGCAAGAAGCATGGCGGTGCGAAGCGTGTTCATCGTCTGCTCCTGTCCAACTGGTGGTGAAAGGGGGTCGATCCGTGTGCGTTCATCGCTATATGATGGGAAACGCCTGGTCCTGTTTCAATCCGCCGGAAATATCGCATGAACGACGAAACCAGTAAAATCGATGCCGACCTTGGCCATGATGTCGAGCCAAAGGCGCTGACGCCGCAAGCCAGACGGGCGCTCGCGGAAGCCGAGGCAAGACGCGTGAAATATCTGGAGAAGGAAGCAGCCGCGCCGAAGGAGATCGGCGGCCGTGGCGGCAAGGAGCCCGGCCGCTATGGCGACTGGGAGGTGAAGGGCCTGACCAGCGACTTCTAAGGGATGTTGATATTCAGGTGATGCTGGCCTGAAAGCGTTGGTTTCCTGCGCTTCCGGTGCTCACGTCCTTCAAGTGCGCTCCGCTCCGGTTCTCGGAAACCGTCTTGTTTGGTCGCTACGCGCCCGTCTTCGACTCCGACTCGGCCTGACCTGAATCTCAATACACCCTTGGCTAGGCGGCGCTGCGCTGCGGCTCAAGCGCGATCCAGCCGTTTTCGTCGAGGGTGATGCCGATCCCCTCGTAACCTCCTATCGCGGCGTGCTGGCTTTGCCGCGCATGCTTGTGCGTGGCGTTGATGATCATGACCGCCGCGCCCGCCGCCTCGGCTGCCGTGATGCCGGCTGGAGCATCCTCGAACACGAGGCAGTCGCGCGCATCGAAGCCGAGCCGTTCCGCGCCAAGCCGGAAGCAATCGGGCGCCGGCTTGCCGCGGGAAACATCTTCCGCCGCGACGATGACGGCCGGGACAGGGATGCCGGCAGCCTGCATGCGCAACAGCGCCAGTTCGCGCGGCGCGGAGGTGACGATCGCCCAGCGCTCGGGGGGCAGCGAATTGAGAAACGCGGCTGCGCCGGCGATCTGGAGAATGCCATCCAGATCGGCCGCCTCGGCCTTCAGCAGCAGGTCGGCCTCGTGCGCCGGGTCGACGCCTGGAAGTGCCAGGCCGGTGATGGTCTCGATCGCCCGCACGCCGTGGATCGTCGGCAGGAAGGCGGCGACGTCGAGGCCCTGGCGGCGTGCCCAATCGCTCCACACCCGTTCCGCCGAGGCGATGGAATTGATGAGCGTGCCGTCCATATCGAAGAGGAAGGCCGCGAATTTTCTGCCTGAATACATGGTTTTCCTTGAGTCCGGGGGAGCGCTTGTGGCGTTCCCGAACCTAACGTCTTGGCCACGGCAGGGGAAGACACGGGCCGGGCTTTTCGATCGGCCCAGGGAACCATGGCCAGTCTTTTCGCGTTTGAGCAAAACTGTTTTCCACGACGACCGAAGGGGGACTGCGATGCTGATCCGGCTCGGCTACGAAATCGCCATTGAATGCACCGAGGCCACCCCCGTGATTTCGTTGCTCGAAGTCCACAAGGACCGCCAGGCCGACATCAAGCGGCAGACGCGCGTGCTGACCTCGCCTTCGGTGCCAACCAAGCTCTACCACGATCTGCATGGCAATGCCTGCCGCCGCTTCACGGCGCCCGCCGGTGGTTTTCGTATCCTGTATGACGCGGTCGTCGAGGACAGCGGCGAAACGGACGAGGTCAACACACTGGCCAGTGAAGTGCCGGTGGCGGACCTGCCCGACGAGGTGCTTTTCTATCTCCTGGGCAGCCGCTATTGCGAGACGGATCATCTGAGCGGCCTGGCCTGGCAGCTCTTCGGCCATCTTCCGCCCGGCTGGGCGCGCGTGCAGGCGATCGTCGACTATGTCCACAACCGGCTGTCGTTCGGCTATGGCTATGCACGGTCGACCCGCACCGCAGCGCAGGCGCATGAGGAGCGGGTCGGCGTCTGTCGCGACTTTGCCCATCTTGCGATCACGCTGTGCCGCTGCATGAACATTCCCGCGCGCTATGTGAACGGCTATCTCGGTGATATCGGCGTGCCGGTCGATCCGGCGCCGATGGATTTCTCGGCTTGGCTGGAAGTGTTCCTCGACGGCAAATGGTACACGTTCGATGCCCGCCACAACACGCCGAGGACCGGCCGCGTCGTCATCGCGCGCGGCCGTGACGCCACCGACGTGCCGCTGCTGCACAGCTTCGGCCCGCATCGGCTCGGCCTGTTCAAGGTGTGGACCTACGAACAGGAAGGCAATCTGTTCAACCCGCCCTATCACGGCATCGACAGGACGGCCAGCGCACGGATGCTGGCCTAGAGCTTTTCGCAGCCGGATTCTGATCCGCTTCGAGACACTGCATCCTTCGAGCCTCTGTGCCGGATCGGGACCCGGATCGACATGCCGTCGATCATGGTAAGCGCTTCGTAAACGAAGTCGCTTCCTTGAATTTCCGTTTACCTATTGTTTACCTTACATCCTTCGTAACCCAAGCAAAAACAACAGTTTGATTGCCTGATCCCGGGCTGCGCGGAAGCGACCGCGCAATCCGGCCGGATTCCTGCATTGGCCTTTCCACGGCGACGAGGCCGAGGCGAGCGGAGGCTGTAGGATGCGGAATTACGGGGGTCTTGTTCACGCGGTCGGTGGGTTCGCCAGGGATCGCGGTGGAAATTTCGCAGTCCTGTTCGGCCTTGCTGCCTCGGTCTTGGCGCTGGGCGTTGGCTTTTCCGTCAACGTCTCTCAGCTGTACAATGCCAGATCGAGCCTGCAGGGCGTGGTCGATGCCGCCGTGACATCGACCGCACGCGACCTGACGACCGGCGCCATCAAGGAGGCCGATGCCAACAAATCGGTTCAGGCCTTTCTCGATGCCAACAGCACGGCGGGCATCCTGCAGGTCGACCAGATCGTGCTCGACAGACTGACGGTCAACAGTACCGCCAAGACGGTCCAAGCCGACGCCCATGTCGATGTCGCGCTGTATTTCCCGATTTTTGGCACGGGTGACATGAAACGCGTCACCGCTTCCACAACGGCGCTCTATTCGGACAAGACCGTCGAAGTGGCGATGATGCTAGACATAACAGGATCGATGGCGAAGCGGGGCAAGGTCGACAAGATCGGCGATCTGAAAGCAGCTGCAAGAAACGCCGTTCAGACGATGCTCCAGAACCAGGATCCGAAGAACCCCCGCATCCGCGTCGCGATTGTACCCTACGCATCTGGCGTGAACGCCGGCAAGCTGGCGGAAAACGTCTATGCCGAGAACCAAGGGAGCTCTGAGCTGCCACCGGTCGCCGGCAGTTCGCTTCTCGTCGCCAAGACGGGCAAAGATTTGCTGCCGTCCTTCAGCGACTACATCTCCATTGTTGGCGCGGCGATGCCACACCCCGATAATTGCACGACGGAGCGCAAGGACAAAAACGGTGATGCGGATTTGAGCGCCGACGGCCCAGAGACGGTTCGCACGGACAGGACCGGCAAGAAATATTATGCCCTGGTCAACCGGGATGATCATCTCAGTGGTGGGGGAATGAACAGGTGCCCTGATGCGGAAGTGATCCCGCTGACCGCGAATTCCGATGCATTGATTGATTCGATCGACGACTTCCAGGCCGACGGTTATACGGCCGGCGCGATCGCCATTCAGTGGACCTATTATATGCTGTCGCCGCAATGGCGCGCCGCGATCGAGAATGCCGGTCTCGGCAAAGGCGCCTCGGATGCCAATGCGAAGAAGATCGCCAAGGTTGCGATCCTGATGACCGATGGCCAGTTCAATACTGCCTTCGCCGGTGCGGGGGGCAGCTACAACAGCCAGGGCAACCTTGCGCGCGGCAACGCCGAAACGCTGTGCGGCAACATGAAGAATGACGGCATCGAGATTTTCACCATCGGCTTCGATCTGAACGACAAGGACATGTCGGCGACCGAGCGGGACCAGGCAAAGGCGGTGCTGAAGGACTGTTCGTCGAAGGACGTGTCCACCAACAGGCATTACTTCGAGGTATCCACCGGAGTAGAATTGAACGACGCCTTTCAGGAAATCATCCGCAACACCGAAAAGGTCGTCCTGACCCAGTAATCCGCAAAAAGGAAAAGGCCGCCGCTTCTTGCGAAGCCGGCGGCCTTCCGTGTTTCCGTCCGTGGCGCGGCCCTATGGCGGCGACCTCAAGAGGTCACCCGCCGCGCATCTCGCGCCTTAACGGGAAGACTGCTTCCCGAAAGTGCAATCCGCTGAGGCCACGTTCTGGAAAACGAAATCACTCGACATCGGATCACCTCCTTTCGATTTGTTGAACACACGGAGATGATGGGGTCTCATTTGGGAAATGGCAAGGTGCCACCCTCAAAAAGCCGGGTGTGTGTCTTTCCAGACAGGCTGACAAGACGGGCGGCTTGCAGTCCAGTGGCAAACAGACAACATTGGCGCTCTGGCTTCGGGGAGGAAGCATGGACGCCACCGACAAGGCCGCGCGAATTGTTCGAACGGTTGTTGAAACGCTGAAGCCGGGCTTTGCTGTCAAGCTGTGGACCGGCGAGCGCATTGGCCCCGCTACCGGCCCCGTGCTCACCGTCAACGACCCGGACATTGTCTGGCAGGTGGTCCGCCGTCCCGCCTTCTCGACGCTGATCGAGATGTGGATTTCCAAGGCGGTCGACATCGAAGACGGATCGCTGTTTGACTTCTATGCCCTGCCTTCGCAAGGCAAACTCAGGTCGAAACTCAAGACATTGCCGAAGCTGGCGATCCTGCGTGATCTGCCAGCCGTGCTGTTTTCAAGGAAACAGATGACGGCGCGGACCGATCTTTCGGGGCGCAATCCCTTCGTCAGCGGTTCGAGCCAGGAAGCGATCCAGCATCATTACGACATCTCGAATGCCTTCTATCGGCTCTTTCTCGACGAACGCATGGTCTACAGTTGCGGTTACTTCAAGGATTTCGCCAACAGCATCGATGAGGCGCAAATCGACAAGCTCGACCATATCTGCCGCAAGCTGCGGCTGAAGCCCGGCGAGAGGCTGCTCGACATAGGTTGCGGCTGGGGAGCGATGCTGATCCATGCCGCGAAGAACTACGGCGTCGTCGGCCACGGTGTCTCGTTGTCGGAAGCCCAGACGCAACTTGCCCGTGAGCGCATTCGCGCCGAGGGGCTGGAGGACAAGATCACGATTGAAATAAAATCCTACGCCGAGCTTACCGGTAGCTTCGACAAGATATCGTCGATCGGTATGTTCGAGCATCTGGGGCTCGCCAACCATGCCGCCTACTTCTCCACAATCCACCGGTTGCTGAAACCGGGCGGCATCTATCTGCATCATGCCATCACCAGGCGCAGCAAGGGCGACATCAAGAAAACCCTGCGCAAGGGTCCGGAGTTCAAGGCGCTGATCAAATACATCTTCCCCGGCGGCGAACTCGACACGATCGGCATGACGCTCGGCAATCTCGAAGCCCACGGCTTCCTCGTCTACGATGTCGAGAACCTGCGCGAACACTATGCCCGCACCTGCAGGCTGTGGGCCGAGCGCCTGCATGCAAGGTTCGACGAGGCAATCGCCGAAGTGGGAGAAGCCAAGGCGCGGCTGTGGCTGCTTTACCTGACCGGCTGTTCGATCACCTTCGAACGTGCCTCGGCACAGATTTTCCAGACTGTCGTCACCAAGCGCGCGCGTGGCTCGAGCGGGCTGCCGTCTACAAGGGCGGATCTATACCAATGATCAGATGAAGCGCATCGTGTCGCCGACCTCGATGCTGGCCGGCCGATCGACCGTACAATAGACGCCGAGATTGTGCGCGTTGTGGCGGACCAGATTGCGCAGGATGCCGGGATCATTGTCGAAGCCATCCTGGGCGATGATGGTGAAACCGCAGCGGCGGCAGGGTTCCGAGATGGTCAGCAACAGGTCGCCGATCGCCAGCTTGCGGCCGATCCATTCCGTCTCTGGAAACGATCCTTCGATTGCCGCCATGTCGACGACGATGTTGGGACGAAAACGGCGCGGATCGGGGGTCCCTTCCGGATGCAATGCCTTCAGGCGTGTCAGCGAAGCCGTGGTCAACAGATGGATCGGCGCCTTGCGGTAGCGCTCCGCGGTCAGCGGGCCGGAATAATCAGGCGCGGCATTCTCCCGGCGAAACGGCCGGATCGAGGCCTCGAAGCCAAGATAGGCCGACACCGCGCTGTCGCTCTCGATACCCGGCGCAGCCAGCCAGTCGCCGTCCGGGATGGCGATCTCGAGTTCGCGGGCAGGCGACAGCCGGGTCCGGATGCGCGGCACCTTGTGCCATTTCGCGTCGCGATCCGGCCGGGCGATTTCATTGTCGGTGGCATCGACAAGGCCGAACACGCGGTCGCCGTCGATGCTCTCGACGTCGACCGAGATTGTTTCCAGGCGCTCACCGGCAAGCGAACTCGCTGGATAGCGCCAGAGCTCACTGACAGTGCCCAGTGCGGCCTCGTCCTGCATCAAGCCTTCTTGTTCTGCCGGTTGGCGATCAGGTCGTCGACGACGGCCGGATCGGCCAGCGTCGAGGTGTCGCCAAGGGCTGAGAAATCGTCCTCGGCGATCTTGCGCAGGATGCGACGCATGATCTTGCCCGAGCGCGTCTTCGGCAGGCCGGGCGCGAACTGGATCTTGTCGGGCGAAGCGATGGCGCCGATCTCCTTGCGGACATGAGCGACGAGTTCCTTGCGCAACTCCTCGCTCGGCTGCTCGCCGCCCATCAGCGTGACGTAGCAGTAGATGCCCTGGCCCTTGATGTCGTGCGGATAGCCGACGACGGCGGCTTCCGAAACCTTGTCGTGGCTGACCAGTGCGGATTCGACTTCGGCCGTGCCCATGCGATGGCCGGAGACGTTGATGACGTCGTCGACGCGGCCGGTGATCCAGTAATAGCCGTCGGCGTCGCGGCGGCAGCCATCGCCGGTGAAGTACTTGCCCTTGTAGGTCGAGAAATAGGTCTGGATGAAGCGATCATGATCGCCATAGACGGTGCGCATCTGGCCGGGCCAGGAATCGGTGATGCACAGATTGCCGTCGGCAGCACCTTCCAGCACGTTGCCCTCGCCGTCGACCAGCTGCGGCTTGACGCCGAAGAACGGCCGCGTCGCCGAGCCTGCCTTGAGGTCGGTGGCGCCGGGCAGTGGCGTGATCAGGATGCCGCCGGTCTCGGTCTGCCACCAGGTGTCGACGATCGGCACCTTGCCGTTGCCGACGATGTTGAAATACCACTCCCAGGCTTCCGGATTGATCGGCTCGCCAACCGAACCCAGCACGCGCAGCGACTTGCGCGACGTCTTGGTGACATGCGCATCGCCGGCGCCCATCAGCGCCCGCAGCGCCGTCGGGGCGGTGTAGAAGATGTTGACCTTGTGCTTGTCGATGACGTCCCAGAAGCGCGACTGCGACGGATAGTTCGGCACGCCTTCGAACATCAGCGTGGTGGCGCCGTTGGCGAGCGGGCCGTAGACGATGTAGCTGTGGCCGGTGACCCAGCCGACATCGGCGGTGCACCAATAGATGTCGCCGTCATGGTAGTCGAAGACATATTGGTGCGTCATCGAGACGTAGACGAGGTAGCCGGCGGTGGTGTGCAGCACACCCTTCGGCTTGCCGGTCGAGCCGGAGGTGTAGAGGATGAACAGCGGATCCTCGGCCTTCATCTTCTCCGGCTTGCATTCGGCCTTCACCGTCGCGATCTCGTCGTGATACCAGACGTCGCGCCCCGGCGCCCAGCCGACCTTGCCGCCGGTGCGGCGCACGACGACAACGTTCTTGACCATGACGAAATTCTTGGCGGCGATGTCGATCGCCTTGTCGGTGTTCTCCTTAAGTGGAATGGCCTTGCCGCCGCGCAGGCCTTCGTCGGCAGTGATGACGAAGGTCGATTCGCAATCGACGATGCGGCCGGCCAGCGCATCCGGCGAAAAGCCGCCGAAGACGATCGAGTGGATGGCGCCGATGCGCGTGCAGGCCAGCATCGCATAGGCCGCTTCCGGGATCATCGGCATGTAGATGGTGACGCGGTCACCCTTCTTGACGCCGTGCTTCTTCATCACGTTGGCGAGCCGGCAGACATGCTCGTAGAGCTCGTTGTAGGTGATCTTCTTGTCGTCGTAGGGATTGTCGCCTTCCCAGATGATGGCGGTCTGGTTGCCGCGCTTCTTCAGGTGCCGGTCGATGCAGTTATAAGAGACGTTGGTCAGCCCGTCCTCGAACCATTTGATCGAGACCTTGCCGTCGAAGGAGGTGTTCTTGACCTTGCTGTAGGGCTTGAACCAGTCGATGCGCTTGCCGTGCTTGCCCCAGAACTTGTCCGGTGACTTGACGCTGTCGGCATACCATTTCAGGTAGGTGTCATTATCGATCAGCGCGTTTTTCTTCCACGCCGGCTGGACGCGATGGACATGAACCTCGGACATTTCTTCACTTCCTCCCAAACCAATCCGCCGGCTTGAAACGCCGGCGGGATCGCGACAAAGCTGCCGCGAATTCGCGGCATTATTACCAGTTCGCCCGTCATCGCAATATTAGACGTTGGATTCGCGCGGCGGGATGCCGCAGGCAATTTGCCTGCCGCTGTCAGCACTCGGGCGGGCTCGCTGCTAACCGCATGTTTTCGCGCGGAAAACTCGTTCTCGATCAGGAAAAATCAATAGACAGTTAAGCAACGGCGCGCACACTCTGACGTTGGGAGGAAAGGAGACTCAACCAGGGACCGCCCAAGGGGACTGCCATGCGCGACCATTCCGAAATGGACCTGATGCTCAAAGGCTATGGCCTGACCACGGCCAAGATTCTTTATCATTTCCCCGACCATCCGCATCTGCTGCAGAGCTTCATCTGGCAGGACTATGATCTGGCGCCGCAATTTCCGGTGCTGATCAAGTTCATCGAATTCTGGAAGGCCAAGCTGGACGGGCCGCTGCATTCGATCAGCTACACGCACCAGAAGCTGATCGCGCCGAATGAATGGCGCAAGGTGGACGGCGAGTTCGTGCTTCACTGAACGGCGGCCGCAGACGGTCTGTTTCCATTCTGGTCCCGCGACAGCAGCGCCGCTGTCGGCTATCCTACGCAGGTGGCGCGGCAAGGCAGAGTGCCCAAGGCGCGTCCGCGATCGGGAGAACGGACATGACCGCGTTCGACTATGCCGCGCTGCTGCTTCGTGTCAGCGTCGGCGGCCTGTTTCTTGCCCATGCCTATCTGAAGTACTTCGTCTTCACGCCCAAGGGCACAACCGATTATTTCCAGTCGCTCGGCGTACCCGGCTATTTCGGCTTGATCGCCATCGCAGCCGAAACGGCCGGCGGTCTTGGTCTGATCTTCGGCGTCGCCACGCGGCTGGCGGCCATTCTGCTCATTCCCCTGATGCTAGGCACGATCGTGCTCGTCCACGGCAAAAATGGTTTCTGGTTCACCAATGCGGGCGGTGGCTGGGAGTATCCGGCGCTGTGGGTCGTCTGCCTGATCATCATTGCCCTGATCGGCAGCGGCCAGGCAGCGCTTTGGCCAATCTGGGGGTAGGCTATCGGGCCGCGCAACGCGCGGCCTGAGCAAAAAATATCAGACCGCCGGCGGGTTGAGCCGGGCGAAACCTTCCTGGCGGCGATAGGGGAAATACGGGTAGGGGGCCGTGACTTCGCTTGCCGCGTCGAGTGTCCTGATCTGCTCCGGCGTCAACGTCCAGCCGACGGCGCCGAGATTCTGGCGCAGCTGTTCCTCGTTGCGGGCGCCGATGATGACCGACGACACGGTCGGGCGCTGGAGCAGCCAGTTGATGGCGATCTGCGGCACGGTCTTGCCGGTTTCCTGCGCCACCGCGTCGAGGGCATCCATGACCTGGTAGAGATGCTCGTCCTCGACCGGCGGCCCGAAGCTTGCTGTGTCGTGCAGCCGGCTCTTTTTCGGCAAAGGCTGGCCACGGCGGATCTTGCCGGTCAGGCGGCCCCAGCCGAGCGGGCTCCACACCAGCGCGCCGACGCCCTGGTCGAGGCCGAGCGGCATCAGCTCCCATTCATAGTCGCGGCCGACCAGCGAATAGTAGACCTGATGCGCTACGTAGCGGGGGTAGCCGTGCTTGTCAGCCTCGGCCAGCGACTTCATCACTTGCCAGCCGGAGAAATTGGAGACGCCGACATAGCGCAGCTTGCCCGAGCGCACGAGCTGGTCCAGCGTCGACAGCACCTCCTCGATCGGCGTGCCGGCATCGAAGGCGTGCAGCTGCAGAAGGTCGATGTAGTCGGTGCCGAGGCGCCTCAGCGCATCATCCACGGATCTGATCAGCCGCGCACGCGACGAGCCGTAGTCGGCCGGCCCATCGCCCATCGGCAGCGAGGTCTTGGTCGAGATCAACACGGCATCGCGGCGATCCTTTATCGCTTCGCCAAGCACCTCTTCCGAGGCGCCGTTCGAATAGACGTCGGCGGTGTCGAACAGGTTGACGCCGGCCTCCAGGCAGATGTCGATCAGCCGCCGCGCCTCGCTGGCGTCGCTGTTGCCCCAGGCGCCGAACAGCGGGCCGGAACCGCCAAAAGTTCCCGCGCCGAATGAGAGTGCGGGCACTTTCAGGCCCGATGCACCGAGACGTCGATAGTCCATCTTTTTACTCCTGATGGTGTGGAATGAAGGTGTCGAAAGTGGGTTTGCCGAGGACGGTCACGACCGGATGGAGGCAGGCTCGCCGAGCGTGTCGGTGCGATCGAGACGCAGCGCCAGTCCCGCCACGGCGAGTGCGGCGAGCGGCAGCAGGGCGGCGACCCAGGTGAGGGACCCCAGACCAAGCCCATGGGCAATCACCGCGCCACCAAGCCAGGCGCCTGCCGCATTGCCGAGATTGAAGGCGGCGATGTTGAAGGACGAGGCGAGGCTCTGGCCGGCACCTTGCGCCTTGTCCAATACCCACATCTGCAGCGGCGCCACGGTGGCGAAGGCGGCAGCGCCGAGCAGTCCGACATAGATGACGGCCATCACCTGGCTGTGGATGGCGAAGGTCATGGTTGCGAGCACCAGGGCCAGCACCACGAGACTGCCCAGCACGGCCGACACCAGCCAGCGGTCGGCGACCTTGCCGCCAAGCAAATTGCCGGCGATGAGACCGCCGCCGAAGACGAGCAGGATCGGCGATACGGCCGCTTCCTTGAAGCCGCTGATCTCGGTCAGCAACGGCGCGATATAAGTGAAAACGGCGAAGACACCGGCATAGCCGAGTACGGTGGTGGCAAGACCGAGCAGTACGGGCGTGCGGCGCAAAACGGCGAGATCGGCGCGCAGGTCGCTCTTTTCGGGCGCCGCCTGGCTGCGTGGCACCAGGGTCAGGATGACGGCGAAGGCCGCCAGACCGACCAATGTCACCGCCCAGAAGGTCGCCCGCCAGCCAAAGGCCTGGCCGAGCCAGGTGCCGAAGGGCACGCCGAGGATGTTGGCGATGGTCAGCCCGGTGAACATCAGTGCGATCGCCGAGGCCTTCTTGTTGGGCGCCACCAGCCCTGTGGCGACGACAGAGCCGACGCCGAAGAAGGTGCCGTGGGCAAAGGCAGTGATGATGCGGGCGCCCATCAGCGTCCAGTAGTCGGGTGCCAGCGCACAGGCGAGATTGCCAAGCGTGAAGATCGCCATCAGCGCAAGGAGCACGGTCTTTCGTGGCCAGTTGCCGGTGGCGATGGTCAGCAGGGGCGCGCCGATGACGACGCCAAGCGCATAACCAGAAATGAGTTGGCCGGCGGCCGAGATCGAAACGCCGAGATCCTTGCTGACATCGAGCAGCAGACCCATGATGACGAATTCGGTGACGCCAATGCCGAAGGCACCGGCGGCGAGGGCGTAGAGAGCAAGAGGCATGGCTGTTTCCACTTCGATGACGAAGAGCGCCGTCCCGCGCCCCGACCCGAAAGATCGTATTGCCCTGCATTGTGAACCAGACTTGCCTTGGGCACATTTTCTGTGAAATAGATTCACAAATGGCCAGGTCCGACATCAATCGCTCCGGCGAGATCGAAGTGTTCGTGCGCGTCGTCGAGGAAGGCAGTTTTTCCTCTGCGGCACGCGCGTTGCGCATGACGCCGTCGGCGGTGAGCAAGCTGATCGCGCGACTGGAGGCCCGGCTTGGCGCGCGGCTGGTCAGCCGTTCGACGCGAAAACTACAACTGACGCCGGAAGGCACCGGGTTCTACGAGAGCGGCCTGCGCATCCTGGCCGACATGGTGGCGGCCGAGCAGGAGGCAGCGGCGGGTGCGGCGCCACGCGGGCGGCTGCGCGTCAACAGCTACGTGCCCTTCGGGGTGCATCGGTTGATCCCGCTTCTGCCGCGCTTCCTCCAACGCTATCCGGAGATTTCGGTCGATCTGGTGCTGACCGACAGCGTCATCGACCTGATGGCGGAACGTGCCGATGTCGCCATCCGTGCCGGCCCGCTAAGTGAGTCACGGCTGGTCGCACGCAAGCTCGGGCAAAGCCCGGTGGTGGTCGTTGCGGCACCTTCTTACCTCGAGGCGCACGGCATGCCGCTGACGCCAGCCAATCTCGATAGACACAACCGCATGGGCTTCGGTTTTGTACGGCATGTCGACGGTTGGCCGTTCCTTGACGCGGAGGGCCGCGCCATCATGGTTCCGATCACCGGCAACACGCAGGTCAGCGATGGCGAGGCGATGCGGCTGATGGCGCTGGCGGGCGCGGGCGTCGCTCGGCTGGCGTATTGGCATGTGGCCGCCGATATCGCCGCCGGCCGGCTGGTGTCGCTGTTGGAGGCATTCAATCCCGGCGACGAGGAGCCCACCCACGCCGTCTATGTCGGCCAGGGCCGGCACCTGCCAGCGCGGGTGCGCGCCTTTCTCGATTTTCTCGGGGAAAGCGTGCGGCTGACCTGACATCTAGGGAGCCATGGGCTCCCTAGATGTCAGCCTAGGCTGCGTTATGCTTTCGGCGTGAACGGCGCCGGGCGGCGGCCCGCTGCCTGGCGTTCCAGCATCCAGCCGGGATATTCGGACGGCAGGGCGCTGACCTCGTCGAGGCGAACCAGATCGTCGGTGTCGAGCTTCAGTTGGGTCGCGGCAAGGTTCTGCTCCAGCTGCTCCATGCGGCTGGCGCCGATGATGACGCTCATCACGAAGGGCTTGGCCAGGACATAGCCGAGCGCCACCGTGGGGACACTCACATCATGCTTTTTGGCGATTTCGCGCATGACGGCAACAGCCGCCCAGGCGCGATCCTCATTGACCGGCGGGAAGTTGAAGCTGGCGCGGCGACCTTCGCCATTGCCCGGTGCGCCGGGGCCGTATTTGCCGGACAGCAGGCCGCCGGCCATCGGCGACCACACCATCAGGCCGAGCTTCTCCTCGTTGAGCAGCGGCACGATCTCGCGCTCGAGATCGCGGCCAGCGATGGAATAATAGGACTGGACGGTCTCGAAACGGGCGAAGCCCTTGCGCTCGGCGATGCCGAGCGCCTTGGCGATACGCCAGGCCGCCCAGTTGGAGACGCCGACATAGCGGACCTTGCCGCTGGCAACCAGATCGTCCAGTGCCCGCAGCGTCTCGTCGATCGGCGTCACGGTGTCGGTGCCGTGCAGCTGATAGAGATCGATATGGTCGAGCTGCAGCCGCTCGAGGCTGGCATCGACCGAATCCATGATGTGGCCGCGTGACGAGCCGCGCTGGTTGGGGCCTTCGCCCATGGCGCCATGCGCCTTGGTGGCGATGACCACATTCTGCCTGTTGACGCCGAGATCCCTGAGCGACTGACCAAGCAGCCGTTCGGATTCGCCGAAGGAGTAGACGTCGGCCGTATCGAAGAAATTGACGCCCGCGGCGAGCGAATGGGCGACGATCTCGTTGACGCCCTTCTGGTCGAGGCTGGCAATCAGGCCCCATTGGGCATTCTGGCCGGCGGCGCCGAAGGTCATGGTGCCGAGGCACAGTTCGGAGACGAACATCCCCGTATTTCCAAGCTGGTTGTAACGCATGGTGGAGGCTCCAGAGAGTTGTGATGGCACAAAGCAAATAGGAACGGTACGTTTCGTTTCCAGTCTTGGAGCAACGAACCCGCCGAGTTGGCCTAAAGGCCGTTGCCTCTCAGCGGCTGCCGAAGATCGCCGACCCAACCCGAACGCTGGTGGCGCCGAAGGCGATCGCGGTCTCGTAGTCGCCGGACATGCCCATCGACAGTCTGGCGACGCCGGCCTCATGCCCAAGCTTTTCCAGCAAGGCGAAATGGGGCCCGGGGTTCTCGTCGGCCGGCGGGATGCACATCAGGCCTTCGATGGCGAGGCCATGCACATCGCGGCAGCGGGTGACGAAAGCCACCGCCTCGCGTGGCTCGATGCCGGCTTTCTGCGGTTCGGAGCCGGTGTTGACCTGGACATAGAGTCTTGGTGCCCGCCCCTGCCTGGCGATCTCCTTGGCGAGTTCGGCGGCGATCTTCTCGCGATCGACCGTTTCGATGACGTCGAACAGCGCCACCGCCTCTTTCGCCTTGTTGGATTGCAGCGGGCCGATCAGATGCAGTTCGATGTCGGGAAATGCGTCCTTCAGATCAGGCCATTTGCCTTGCGCTTCCTGCACGCGATTCTCGCCAAAGATGCGCTGGCCTGCCTCGATGACCGGGCTGATATCGGCGGCGTCAAAGGTCTTGGAAACCGCAACCAGCGTCACCGCGCCGGCATCCCGCCCGGCCTCCTGCTCCGCTGCGGCGATCTTCGCCTTGACCGCGAAAAACTGCTGAACGACGTCGCCCATATGCAAATCCTGCTGTTTTGACCGGCGTTTTTATCAGACGCGATACCCATATGGTTGACGGGTTTGCCAAACCATGGTGAACACCCGGACCACATTCCCTGAACTGCCGAGCCGTCGCCCGCAGTTCGCGCATGCTTTTAAGTGAAAAACGCCCCATGGCAACCGAACGATACAATCCGCGCGCGTCAGAGCCCAAATGGCAGAAGGCCTGGGACGCCAAGAAGCTGTTCGAAGCGCACAATGACGATCCGCGCCCGAAATACTATGTGCTGGAGATGTTCCCCTATCCGTCGGGGCGCATCCATATCGGCCACACCCGCAACTACACGATGGGCGACGTGGTGGCGCGCTACAAGCGGGCCAAGGGTTTCAACGTGCTGCACCCGATGGGCTGGGACGCATTCGGCATGCCGGCCGAAAACGCGGCGATGCAGAACAAGGTCCACCCCAAGGAATGGACCTACCAGAATATCGCCACCATGCGCGAGCAGCTCAAGGTCATGGGCCTGTCGCTGGACTGGGCGCGGGAATTCGCCACCTGCGACGTCGACTACTATCACCGCCAGCAGATGCTGTTCCTCGATTTCGTCGAGAAGGGGCTGGTGACGCGCAAATCCTCCAAGGTCAACTGGGATCCGGAGGACATGACCGTGCTCGCCAACGAGCAGGTCATAGATGGGCGCGGCTGGCGCTCGGGCGCGCTGGTCGAACAGCGCGAACTGACGCAGTGGTTCTTCAAGATCACCGACTTTGCGCAGGATCTGCTGGATTCGCTCGACGGCCTCGACGAATGGCCGGAAAAAGTGAAGCTGATGCAGCAGAACTGGATCGGTCGCTCGGAAGGCCTACTGATCCGTTGGCCTCTGGCCACCGCCTCCGGCGGCGAGCATGAGCTGGAAGTCTATACGACAAGGCCTGACACCATTTTCGGCGCTTCCTTCATGGCTGTCGCCGCCGATCACCCGTTGGCCAAAAAAGCCGCCGAGAGCAATCCGGCGCTGGCGAAGTTCATCGAGGAAGTCCGTCATATGGGTACCTCGGTGGCGGCGCTGGAGACGGCTGAGAAGAAGGGCTTTGACACCGGTATCCGCGTCGTCCATCCGTTTGACGACAGCTGGACGCTGCCTGTCTATGTCGCCAACTTCGTGCTGATGGAATACGGCACCGGCGCCATCTTCGGCTGCCCGTCGGGCGACCAGCGCGACCTCGACTTCGCCAACAAATACGGCCTGCCGGTGATTCCAGTGGTGATGCCGGAGGGCGAGAATCCGGCGAGCTTCCAGATCATCGATGAAGCCTATGTCGACGACGGCGTGATGATCAATTCGCGCTTTCTCGACGGCATGAAGCCGGATCAGGCTTTCGACGAGGTGGCGAAACTGCTGGAGCAGAAGACCATCGGCAACCGGCCGATGGCCGAGCGCAAGGTGAATTTCCGCCTGCGCGACTGGGGCATTTCGCGCCAGCGCTACTGGGGCTGCCCGATCCCGATGATCCATTGCGAGGATTGCGGCGTGGTGTCGGTGCCGAAGGCCGACCTGCCGGTCAAGCTGCCCGACGATGTCGATTTCGACCGGCCGGGCAATCCGCTCGACCGGCATCCGACATGGCGGCATGTGAAGTGCCCGCAATGCGGCAGGGATGCACGGCGCGAAACCGACACGATGGACACGTTCGTCGATTCGTCCTGGTACTTTGCCCGTTTCACGGCACCGTGGGCGCATGAACCGACCGATCCCAAGGCGGCGAATGAATGGCTGCCGGTCGACCAGTATATTGGCGGCATCGAGCATGCGATCCTGCACCTGCTCTATTCGCGCTTCTTCACCCGCGCCATGCGTGAGACCGGCCATGTCGATCTGGCCGAGCCGTTCAAGGGCCTGTTTACGCAAGGCATGGTGGTGCACGAAACCTATCGCGTCGGCTCGGCGTCGAATGGCCGCTGGCTGGCGCCCACCGAGGTGCGGCTGGAGGATGTCGACGGCAAGCGCAGCGCCATCGACATCGCCACCGGCGAGGCCGTCACCATCGGCCCGCTGGAAAAGATGTCGAAGTCGAAGAAGAACACGGTGAGCCCGGAAGACATCACCGATGGCTACGGCGCGGATACGGCGCGCTGGTTCATGCTGTCGGATTCGCCGCCCGAGCGCGATGTCGAATGGACCGACGATGGCGCTGCCGGCGCGCATCGCTTCATCCAGCGCATCTGGCGTCTGGTGTCGACGGCAGCTGAAACACTGGCCGGCATCAAGCCCGTGGCGGCTGGCAGCGGCGAGGCCGCAGTGGTTTCCAAGGCCGCGCACAAGATCCTGAAGGCGGTCGGTGAGGATATCGAGAAGCTCGCTTTCAACCGCGCCATCGCCCGCATGTACGAACTGGCCAACGCGCTGACCACGCCGCTTAATGAGGTGGCCGAAGGCAAGGCCGACGCGGCGCTGAAAGGCGCCTGCCGGCAGGCGGTGGAGATTCTCGTGCATCTGATCGCGCCGGTCATGCCGCATCTGGCCGAGGAGTGTTGGGAAACGCTCGGCGGCGCCGATCTGGTCGCCGAACGGCCGTGGCCGGTCTTCGATCCGGCGCTGGTCGTCGACAACGAAGTCACCTATCCGGTACAGGTCAACGGCAAGAAGCGGGGGGATTTGACAATTGCCCGCGACGCGGACCAAGGTGCGGTCGAAAAAGCGGTATTGGCTCTCGACTTCGTGCAGAAAGCACTCGAAGGTAAGGCTCCGCGCAAGGTGATCATCGTGCCGCAGAGGATCGTCAATGTCGTTGCCTGAGCCGGAAAAGACAGAGCTGAGCCGTTTGCTGCGTCGCATCGCGCTTGCCGGCCTGGTCGGCTCGCTCGTGCTTGTCTCGGCCTGCACGGTGCGGCCGCTCTATTCGAGTGCGCCGCTGTCGGGTTCGCAGGCCAGCGCCAGTGCCGAACTGGCGTCGATCGGCATCAAGCCGGTCGGCTCGCGTTACGGCCAGCAGGTGCGCAACAATTTGATTTTCGGGTTTGGGCGAGGCGCCGGCGAGCCGGCCTCGCCGGCCTATTCGCTCACTCTCGGCGTGAGCGAAGCCGTCGAGTCCGCGGCACTCGTGCAGGTCGGAACCGACCAGGACGAGCCAACCGCCGGTTCCGTGACGCTGACCGGCACCTATACGCTGGCCGACGTGAAGACCGGTGCGGTGATCGCATCCGGCAAGCGTTCGATCACCTCGTCCTTCGACAGGCCGCGACAGGAGTTCGCGGCATACCGGGCGCAGATCGACGCCGAGAATCGCGCCGCGCGCGAGCTTGCGGAAGCGCTGCAACTGTCCATTGCCCAGGATCTGGTCAGGCACAGCAAGACGGCTGGCTAGCGCTGCTCATCGGTCTAGCGCCCCAAGCATGACGGGATGATCGTGAGATCACGATCAGGTTCCGAATTGAGATCGTCCGGCATCGCCGCAAAGATACGCCATCAGACTCCTCCATGGCACAGCGAGCAGATCGCGCCACCGGCGTGTGCGCAGTGAGACGACGATCGTGCCGCGTCGCTCGCAGAGGGTGTCACGACGATTTTGCTGCCCAAGGATGGTTGGCGATCCGTCCGGGAAGCAACTGTTAACCACTCGCTCCCTATTGCTCGGCAGACATTTCGGAGTGAGTCTTGAGAATGGAAGCCAGGCGTTTTTCACGGGTCAATTTGTTGAAGGCAGCATCGCCCGATGATCCCGAGGGGAAGCGTTTCGACGGCATCAACGACAAGGGCGGTCAGCGAATTTCTTCAGCAGCGACAGGCGCTCTTGATCGTCCGGCGCACAAGGGACTGGACGGCCGGCAGCCCGGTACACACGAGGCTGGTTATTCCGCGCCGGTTGTCGATCTCGGCGGCAACAAGCGGCTCTATATGGAGCCCAGGGGTAGCTCGGAGGCGAGCAACGCGCCCTCGAAAGTCGGCGATATCGAAAGCCCTGCCTGGCAAGAATACTTCTTCCTCGCACCCAACGTGCGTTTCACCCGCACGCCCGACTATGAGGCCAAGAAGCATCGTCCGCAGGACGAGCGTGTTGTCGAGCAAGGCGATGCGGACGCGCTCCCGACGCAGCAAGCCGTCGCGCAACCCATGGTCGACGAGGCGTCCGCCGCGCCCTCGCTCCTGGCATTGCCGGCATCGGTGAAAAGCCCCGCCTCCCAGCCGCTGACCGGCCGCGGAGCCGCCACGCAAAGGCCGTCACCGCCGGCTGCGGCTTTCGTTCCCTCGGGGGGTGCCAGAGAGAAGGTGCCAGTCGTTACGCCGGCGCCGCCGAGGACGGCCACAACGGGACGAGCAACCGCGCGCACGGTTGCCGCTGCGGGCGCCCAGATCAGACCGGCTGCTCCCGAAAAGCTGCGCTGGCCCTATCTTTCGGATCACGCCTTCTTCGAGGCTATGGCGCCCTATCTGGTCGATGTTTCGTCCCAGGCCCGGCAGGCCAACCCGCCTGCACCGGTCACCGCAGTGCCTGTCGCCGCTGCGCGGGCCGACATCCGTCCGCCGACAGCGACCGATGCCACCTCGCTGTTTCGTGTGATCGAATGTCTTCCGAGCCAGGCCTCGAAACCGTTGCCGGACGTTTTGCCGGCTAACTCGAACGAGGCTCTCGCTCAGCCCAAAGTGCCAGCGAGCAACGCGTCACTGCAGGCCCAGCCCGCTGCAATCCCCGCTGCGGCGCGCGATGCCGTTCCCGTGCCGGCCGTTCCAAGCGTGGACGCCACCGTCAGGGTCGCGGCCGCGCGTCCTTCCTCGCGCCTGCCTCGGACCGGCAAAATTGTGCCATCAACGTCGGGCGATCCCTATGAGCTTCCCCCGGAAGATCTGTTGCAGCAGCCCCCGGAGGGACAAGGCTTCTACATGTCGCAGGAGCGGCTTGAGCAGAACGCCGATCTGTTGGAGAGCGTGCTCGAAGATTTCGGTGTGCGCGGCGAGATCATTCATGTTCGTCCCGGCCCGGTCGTCACGCTCTATGAGTTCGAGCCGGCGCCGGGCGTCAAATCTTCCCGTGTCATCGGGCTTGCCGATGATATCGCCCGCTCCATGTCTGCTGTTTCGGCGCGCGTCGCCGTCGTGCCTGGCCGCAATGTCATCGGCATAGAGCTTCCCAACGAGACGCGAGAAACCGTCTATTTCCGCGAGCTGATCGAATCGGAGGGTTTTCGCAAGACCAGCTGCAAGCTGGCGCTTTGTTTGGGCAAGACGATCGGGGGTGAGCCGGTCATCGCCGAGCTGGCGAAGATGCCGCATTTGCTCGTGGCCGGCACCACCGGCTCCGGCAAGTCGGTTGCCATCAACACCATGATCCTGTCGTTGCTCTACCGGCTGAAGCCGGAAGAATGCCGGCTGATCATGGTCGATCCCAAGATGCTTGAACTCTCCGTCTATGACGGCATCCCACATCTTCTGACGCCCGTCGTCACGGATCCCAAGAAAGCCGTCACCGCGCTCAAATGGGCGGTGCGCGAAATGGAGGACCGGTATCGCAAGATGGCGCGGCTCGGTGTGCGCAACATCGACGGCTACAACGAGCGCGCCGCTACTGCCCGCGACAAGGGCGAGACGGTTGTCATGACGGTGCAGACCGGTTTCGAAAAGGGCACCGGCGAGCCGCTTTTCGAACAGCAGGAAATCGACCTTGCGCCGATGCCCTACATCGTCGTCATCGTCGACGAGATGGCCGACCTGATGATGGTCGCCGGCAAGGAGATCGAAGGCGCCATCCAGCGTCTGGCGCAGATGGCGCGCGCTGCCGGCATTCACCTGATCATGGCAACGCAGCGCCCCTCGGTCGATGTCATCACGGGCACGATCAAGGCCAATTTCCCGACCCGGATTTCCTTCCAGGTCACATCCAAGATCGACAGCCGCACCATCCTGGGCGAGCAGGGCGCCGAACAACTGCTTGGCCAGGGCGACATGTTGCACATGATGGGTGGCGGGCGCATTTCGCGCGTGCATGGGCCCTTTGTTTCCGACGCCGAAGTCGAGCATGTGGTGGCGCATCTGAAGGCGCAGGGTCGTCCTGAGTATCTGGAAACCGTGATCGCCGACGAGGATGAGGAAGAAATCGAAGACGACCAGGGCGCGGTCTTCGACAAGGGATCGGTTGCAGCCGAAGACAGCGATGCCATCTACGACGAGGCGGTCAAGGTGGTGGTGCGCGACAAGAAGTGTTCGACGTCCTACATCCAGCGCCGCCTTGGCATCGGCTACAACCGCGCCGCATCCCTCGTCGAGCGCATGGAAAAGGAAGGATTGGTCGGCACACCTAACCATGTCGGCAAACGCGAAATCATCATGGGCCGGCGCCAGCAGGCGAGTGCGCCTGACGACGACAATGCGGATTGATCGGCGAGCTCTTTTGGTGGCGTGGCTTCGTCTGACGTGCATTAAAAAAGGCCGGTTACCCGGCCTTTTTTGTTAGTTGAAAATGGTGCGGGTCAGCCGATCTTCTGGCCGGTCTTGGCCCAGTCGGCGAGGAACTGTTCCAGGCCCTTGTCGGTCAGCGGGTGCTTGACCAGTGCCTTCAGGGTCGCCGGCGGCGCGGTAACAACATCGGCGCCGATCAGGGCCGCCTGCTTGACGTGGTTCACGGTGCGCACCGAAGCGACGAGGATCTCGGTCTGGAAATCGTAATTGTCGTAGATCTGCCGGATTTCCTGGATCAGCTCCATGCCGTCGATGCCGATGTCGTCGATGCGGCCGACGAAGGGTGAGATGAACGAGGCGCCGGCCTTGGCCGCAAGCAGCGCCTGGTTGGCCGAAAAGCACAGCGTGACGTTGACCAGGCGGTTCATCTCGGTGCGGATCGTCTTGCAGGCCTTGAGGCCGTCCAGCGTCAGCGGCACCTTGATGCAGACATTGTCGGCGATCTTGGCCAGAACCTTGGCCTGCTGCATCATTTCGGAATATTCGGTGGCGGTGACTTCAGCCGAAACCGGGCCTTTGACGATGTCGCAGATCTCTTTGGTGACCTCGGCGATCTTGCCGCCGGATTTGAGGATCAGCGACGGGTTGGTGGTAACGCCGTCGAGCAGTCCAAGATCGTTCAGCTCACGGATATCCTTGATGTCGGCGGTGTCGACAAAAAATTTCATGGCGGGTCTCCTGAAGATTCTTATGTGCATGCCATGCACATTCGGGGTCGGCCTTTGATCTAGACCAAAGTCAGGGCAAGGTCACGCCTCATGATCGAAGATTCGCCCTTTGTCGCAGCCGCACCGGTGCTGGTGCCGATGCCCGCCGAACGCCCCTACACCTATGCCGTGCCGGCCGGCATGCGCGTGGTGCCGGGCTCGATCGTGCGCGTGCCGCTCGGTCCGCGCCAGGTCGCCGGCATCGTCTGGGATGGGGCGGTCGAGAAGGTCGACGCGAAGAAGCTGCGCCCCATCGAACAGGTCTTCGATTGCCCGCCGATCGACCGCGCCATGCGCCGCTTCGTCGACTGGGTGGCGCAATACACGCTGTCGCCGCCAGGCATGGTGGCGCGCATGCTGCTTCGGGCGCCGGAAGCTTTCGACCCCGAACCGTGGATCGAGGGGCTGCAGCGCACGCTTCTCGCACCCGACCGGATGACGGGTGCCAGGCAGCGCGTGCTGGAGACGGCCGAAGGCGGGCTCGCCTGGACGCGATCCGGCCTCGCCCACGCCGCCGGCGTGTCGTCGACGGTGATCGACGGCCTGAGGGCGCAAGGCGTGTTCGAAACGGTGATGATCCCGCCGCGCCCGGTGGTGGCCGCGCCCGATTCCAGCTACGCCATACCGGAACTGATGCCGGACCAGAGCGACGCGGCGCTGATGCTGCGCGCCAATGTCGCAGCCGGTGTGTTCAACGTCGCGCTGCTCGACGGGGTCACCGGTTCGGGCAAGACGGAGGTTTATTTCGAGGCGGTGGCGGCCGCGCTCGACCAGGGCAAGCAGGTGCTGATCCTGCTGCCGGAAATCGCGCTGACGCATGCCTTTCTCGAGCGCTTCCAGCAGCGCTTCGGCGCCAAGCCGGGCGAATGGCATTCCGACCTGCCGCCGCGGATGCGCGAAAAAGTCTGGAGGCAAGTGGCGGAGGGCGGCGTGCGCGTCGTCGCCGGCGCGCGCTCGGCGTTGTTCCTGCCGTTCAAGGAGCTCGGCCTGATCGTCGTCGACGAGGAGCACGACCCTGCTTACAAGCAGGAGGATCGCGTCTTCTACAATGCGCGCGACATGGCGGTGGTGCGCGGCCATATCGGGAGCTTTCCGGTCGTACTGGCGTCGGCGACGCCATCGGTCGAAAGCCGGGTCAATGCGAGCCAAGGTAAATACAACAGAGCCGTGCTTTCAGCTCGCTTCGCCGAGGCTGCACTGCCTCACCTCAAGGCGATCGACATGCGGCGCGCACCGCCGGCGCGCGGCGGCTTCCTGTCGCCGGTGCTGCTCGACCAGATGCGCCAGACGCTGGAGAGGAAGGAGCAGTCGCTGCTGTTCCTCAACCGGCGCGGCTATGCGCCGTTGACGCTGTGCCGGGTTTGTGGCCACCGCTTCGGCTGCCCGGTCTGCTCGGCCTGGCTGGTCGAACATCGCTTTCGCGGCCAGCTGGTCTGCCATCATTGCGGTCACAATGAGCGTCGCCCCGAGGCTTGCCCGGAATGCGGCACGCTCGATCATCTGGTCGCTTGCGGCCCGGGTGTCGAGCGCATCGCGGAGGAGGTCGTGGCGCATTTTCCCGACGCGCGCACCATCGTTTTGTCGTCGGACCTGATGGGTGGCGTGCGGCGGCTGCGGCTGGAGCTGGAGGCGATCGCCGATGGCGAGGCCGACATCGTCATCGGCACGCAGCTCGTCGCCAAGGGCCACAACTTTCCCAACATGACCCTGGTCGGCGTCGTCGATGCCGATCTCGGTCTTGCCAATGGCGATCCGCGTGCCGCCGAGCGCACCTTCCAGCTGCTCAGCCAGGTCACCGGCCGTGCCGGCCGCACCGGCAAGAAGAGCCTTGGCCTTTTGCAGACTTTCCAGCCGGATCATCCGGTGATGCGGGCGATCATCTCCGGCGATTCGGAGGCCTTTTACGAGCGCGAGATTGCCGAGCGCGAACGGGCGGCGTTGCCGCCCTTCGGCCGGCTGGCAGGCGTCATCGTCAGCGCGGTGACGCGAGCGGAAGCCGAGGGCCATGCACGCGGCCTGCGCCGCGCCGCGCCCGAGGCGACGGACCTGTTCGTACTAGGGCCGGCCGAGGCGCCGCTGTCCCTGCTCGGCGGCCGTCATCGTTTCCGCCTGCTGATCCAGGGCGAACGGCGCGCCGACATGCAAGGGTTTATTCGCGCGATGCTGGCCAATGGGCCGAAACAGCGCGGCTCGGTCAGGGTGCAGGTCGACATCGACCCACAGAGCTTTTTGTAAGGTTGCGCTTTCGGCGAGAGACTGCCTCCAGCGAGGAATGGAAATCACATGAAAACCCTTGGCCTTCTGGGCGGCATGAGCTGGGAATCGACCGCCATCTACTATCGGCTGCTCAACGAGATCGTACGCGGGCGGCTGGGCGGCTTGCATTCGGCGAGGCTTCTGCTGTGGTCCTTCGACTTCGCTGAGATCGCCGAGCGGCAGCATCACGGCGACTGGGACGGCGCGGGCGTGCTTCTCGTAGAGTCGGCGCGCAAGCTTGAAGCCGGCGGCGCGGAAGGTCTGCTTTTGTGCACCAACACCATGCATAAACTGGCCGACCAGGTGCAGGCGTCGGTGTCGATCCCGTTGATCCACATTGCCGATGCCACTGCGGTGGCGGTCAAGCGCGCCGGCATGCGGCGCCCGGCGCTGCTGGCGACGCGCTTCACCATGGAGCAGGATTTCTACAAGGGCCGGCTCGCCGACAAATACGGTCTGCGGCCGGTCATACCCGATGCCGCCGGGCGCGACATGGTTCACCATGTCATCTACGACGAGCTGTGCCAGGGGATCGTGGCAGAAGCGTCCAAGGCCGCCTATATCGCCGAGACCGAACGCCTACGCCGCGAAGAGGCGGCCGATAGCGTCATCATGGGTTGCACCGAGATCACCATGCTCATCGGCCAACAGGATTTCGACATTCCCGTGTTCGACACGACACGCATTCATGCCGAGGCGGCGGTCGAATTCGCGCTTAGCTGATGCGCTTTTCCTAAAGTGCCTGATGCCATCTGGCGCGGGTTCTTTCCTTCGCTAGAATGCCCGGAATTTCAAAACAGGCATTTCGAGGGGACAAGATGGATTTTGCGCTTCCGTGGCCGACGAGCCAGGGCGAATGGCTGGCGTGGTCGAGCGCCGTCGTCACCGTGCTGCTCGGGCTTTTGTTCTTTCTGGCGCCGAGCCTCGCCTTCCGTGCCTTACGCTTGCAGGTCAAGCCCGAGAAGGCTGCGGCGATCGCCGAGGGACGCGGCAGGATGTCGGGCTTCTATCTCGGCGTCGGTCTGTGCTGCATCCTCTTGGCACAGCCGCTGATCTACATGGCGCTCGGCTTCTCCTGGCTGTTCACCGCCTTCGGCCGGCTGCTGTCGATGATGTCGGATGGCGCCAACACGCCTTTCAATTGGGTTTCCATTGTGGTGGAATTGGTGCTGGCGGCATTGCCGCTCGCCTTTGCCTTCGGCTTTCTGCCTTGAATCGTTGGGTATTCCGCGATGGAAGACGGGTGACTTTCGACGGATGCGACAATAGTGCCTGAAAACCATGCGGAACGACGCATTGCGGTCTTAAAATGCCTGTGCTAGACGGCAATCGACTTTCGGCCGGGGATAGCGGAAGCCGCGCCTCCGTGCTCGAAAAAATGCAGTAAGGTCAAAGATTTAGCCAGAGTTTTTGCTCGCGCCAACAATCTGCGGCCTGTCAGACAAGAGAAAAGACGGTCCGTGGCTCAATCGTCATCGCCAATCTCAGGTGTCGCAGAACGCTATGCGGGTTCGCTGTTCGAACTCGCCCTGCAGGCAAATTCCGTGGCCAAGGTCGAAGCCGACCTCAACAGTTTCGAAGCGATGCTCGCGGGCAGCGCCGATCTCACCCGGCTGATCAACAGCCCGGTTTTCTCCAGCGAGGACCAGGCCAAGGCCATCGCGGCGATCGCCGACAAGGCCGGGATCACCGGCCTCACCGGCAATTTCCTGCGCGTCGTCGCCCGCAACCGCCGCCTGTTCGCCATTCCCGGCATGATCAGGGCATTCCGCCAGATCGCCGCCGAACATCGTGGCGAGACCGCTGCTGAAGTGACGTCGGCGCACGAGCTGACCGCTGCCCAGCAGACCGAACTCAAGGCGGCGCTGAAGAGCGTTGCCGGCAAGGACGTGGCCATCTCCGTCACCGTCGATCCGTCGCTGCTCGGCGGGCTGGTGGTCAAGATGGGCTCGCGCCAGATCGATACGTCGCTCAAAACCAAACTCAATTCGCTCAAGCTTGCACTGAAAGAGGTCGGCTGATGGACATCCGCGCCGCGGAAATTTCCGCAATTCTGAAAGACCAGATCAAGAATTTCGGCAAGGAGGCCGAGGTCTCCGAAGTCGGACAGGTGCTGTCTGTCGGTGACGGTATCGCCCGTGTCTATGGCCTCGACAATGTCCAGGCCGGCGAGATGGTCGAATTCCCCGGCGGCATCCGCGGCATGGCGCTCAACCTCGAAGCCGACAATGTCGGCGTCGTCATCTTCGGCGCCGACCGCGACATCAAGGAAGGCGACATCGTCAAGCGCACCGGCGCCATCGTCGATGTCCCCGTCGGCCCCGGCCTGCTCGGCCGCGTCGTCGACGCGCTCGGCAATCCGATCGACGGCAAGGGCCCGATCAAGGCGACCGAACGCAAGCGCGTCGACGTCAAGGCGCCCGGCATCATCCCGCGCAAGTCGGTCAACGAGCCGATGTCGACCGGCCTCAAGGCCATCGATGCGCTGATCCCGGTTGGCCGCGGCCAGCGCGAGCTGGTCATCGGCGATCGCCAGACCGGCAAGACCGCCATCATCCTCGACACGATGCTCAACCAGAAGTCGGTGCACGACAACGGCCCCGAGAAGGAAAAGCTCTACTGCGTCTACGTCGCCGTCGGCCAGAAGCGCTCGACCGTCGCGCAGTTCGTCAAGGTGCTGGAAGAGCGCGGCGCGCTCGAATACTCGATCATCGTCGCCGCCACCGCTTCCGATCCGGCGCCGATGCAGTTCCTGGCGCCGTTCGCCGGCGCCACCATGGGCGAATATTTCCGCGACAACGGCATGCACGCGCTGATCAGCTACGACGATCTTTCGAAGCAGGCCGTCGCCTATCGCCAGATGTCGCTGCTGCTGCGCCGTCCGCCGGGCCGCGAAGCCTATCCGGGCGACGTCTTCTACCTGCACTCGCGCCTGCTCGAGCGCGCCGCCAAGCTCAACGACGATCTGGGCGGTGGTTCGCTGACCGCCCTGCCGATCATCGAGACGCAGGCCAACGACGTGTCGGCCTACATCCCGACCAACGTGATCTCGATCACCGACGGCCAGATCTTCCTCGAAACCAACCTGTTCTTCCAGGGCATCCGTCCCGCGGTGAACGTCGGCCTGTCGGTCAGCCGCGTCGGCTCGGCCGCGCAGATCAAGGCGATGAAGCAGGTTGCAGGCTCGATCAAGGGTGAGCTCGCGCAGTACCGCGAAATGGCGGCCTTCGCGCAGTTCGGCTCGGATCTCGATGCCGCCACGCAGCGCCTGCTCAACCGCGGATCGCGCCTGACCGAACTCCTGAAGCAGCCGCAGTTCTCGCCGCTGAAGACGGAAGAGCAGGTCGCGGTGATCTTTGCCGGCGTCAACGGCTATCTCGACAAGCTGCCGGTCAACCAGGTCGGCAAGTTCGAGCATGGCCTGCTCAGCCACATGCGTTCGGCCGGCAAGGACGTTCTCGACGCCATCCGCAAGGAAAAGGCGCTGTCGGACGATCTGCGCGCCAAGCTGAAGGCCGAGATCGACGCTTTCGCCAAGACCTTCGCCTGAGCGAAGTGCAAGACGGGATCAGGTTTGAAGCATGCCTTCATTAAAAGACCTTCGTAACCGTATCGCCTCGGTCAAGGCGACGCAGAAGATCACCAAGGCGATGCAGATGGTCGCCGCGGCGAAGCTGCGCCGTGCGCAAGAGGCCGCGGAAGCGGCGCGCCCCTATTCGGAGCGCATGGGTTCCGTGCTGGCCAACATCACCCAGGCAATCGGCGGCGGCGGCGATGCCCCGGCGCTGATGACCGGCACCGGCAAGGATGACGTGCATCTGCTCGTCGTCTGCACCGCCGAGCGCGGCCTGTGCGGCGGCTTCAATTCGCAGATCGCCCGCCTTGCCCGCGACCATATCCGCAGGCTTTTGGCCGACGGCAAGCAGGTCAAGATCATCTGCGTCGGCAAGAAGGGTTTCGATATCCTGCGCCGCGACTATGCTTCGATGATCATCGACCGTGTCGACCTGCGCGAGGTCAAGACGCTGCGTTTCGTCAATGCCGATGCGATCGCCAAGAAGGTCATCCACCTCTTCAACGAGGGCGGCTTCGACATCTGCACGCTGTTCTATTCGCAGTTCAAGTCGGTGATCAGCCAGATCCCGACCGCGCAGCAGATCATCCCGGCGGGCGTTGCTTCGGCTCCGGCCGAGGCGGTGGATGGCGGCAACGCTGTCTATGAGTATGAACCGGAGCCGGGCGAAATCCTCTCCGACCTCATTCCGCGCAACATCTCCGTGCAGGTTTTCCGGGCGCTGCTCGAAAACGCTGCCGGCGAAATGGGCGCCAAGATGAGCGCCATGGACAATGCGACGCGCAACGCCGGCGAGATGATCAACAAGTTGTCGATCACCTACAACCGCCAGCGGCAGGCGCAGATCACCAAGGAACTGATCGAAATCATTTCGGGCGCCGAGGCGCTCTAGGCGCGGTTCGCGGGTTATCGACCCGCGACCGGACCGCGTGAGAAACAAAGGACGAAAAAGGGTAAAGACGATGGCGAAAGCAGCGACCCCCAAGACGGCAGCCCCCAAGGCCGCAGCCGCGAAGACCGCAGCCCCCGCGAAGGCGGCAAAGGCTCCAGTAGCAGCCGCGAAGGCGGCCCCGGCCAAGGCGGCAGCACCTGCGAAGGTCGCAGCTGCCAAGACATCGGCAGTGGCCAGCAAGGCAACCGGCGTTGTCGGCAAGGTCCGCCAGGTCATCGGCGCCGTCGTCGACGTGCAGTTCGGCGATCACCTGCCGGCGATCCTGAACGCGCTCGAGACGACCAATGTCGGCAACCGCCTCGTGCTCGAAGTCGCCCAGCATCTGGGTGAAAACACCGTGCGCTGCATCGCCATGGACTCGACCGAAGGTCTGGTTCGCGGCCAGGAAGTGCGTGACACCGGCGCGCCGATCACCGTGCCGGTCGGTCCGGGCATGCTCGGCCGCATCATCAACGTCATCGGCGAGCCCGTCGACGAAGAAGGCCCGGTCGACGCGACTGAAATGCGCTCTATCCACCAGCCGGCTCCGACCTATGTCGAGCAGTCGACGGAAGCACAGATCCTGATCACCGGCATCAAGGTGCTCGACCTGCTGGCTCCCTACGCCAAGGGCGGCAAGATCGGCCTGTTCGGCGGCGCCGGCGTCGGCAAGACCGTGCTAATCCAGGAACTGATCAACAACATCGCCAAGGCGCATGGCGGCTACTCGGTGTTCGCCGGCGTCGGCGAGCGTACCCGCGAGGGCAACGATCTCTATCACGAGTTCATCGAATCCGGCGTCAACAAGAAGGGCGGCGGCGAAGGCTCCAAGGCCGCACTCGTCTATGGCCAGATGAACGAGCCGCCGGGCGCGCGCGCCCGCGTCGGCCTGACCGGCCTGACGGTTGCGGAATATTTCCGCGACCAGGGCCAGGACGTGCTGTTCTTCGTCGACAACATCTTCCGCTTCACGCAGGCGGGTTCGGAAGTGTCGGCTCTGCTCGGCCGTATCCCGTCGGCCGTGGGCTATCAGCCGACGCTCGCCACTGACATGGGCGCGCTGCAGGAACGCATCACCACCACCACCAAGGGCTCGATCACGTCGGTGCAGGCCATCTACGTGCCGGCCGACGACTTGACCGATCCGGCGCCGGCGACCTCGTTCGCCCACCTTGACGCGACGACGACGCTCAACCGCGCCATCGCCGAAAAGGGCATCTACCCGGCCGTCGATCCGCTGGATTCGACCTCGCGCATGCTCGACCCGCTGGTCGTCGGCGACGAGCACTATGGTGTCGCCCGCCAGGTGCAGTCGATCCTCCAGCGCTACAAGTCGCTGCAGGACATCATCGCCATCCTGGGCATGGACGAGCTGTCGGAAGAGGACAAGCAGACCGTGGCCCGCGCCCGCAAGATCGAGCGCTTCCTGTCGCAGCCGTTCTTCGTCGCCGAAGTGTTCACCGGCGCGCCGGGCAAGCTGGTCGACCTCGCCGACACCATCAAGGGCTTCAAGGGCCTCTGCAACGGCGACTACGATCACCTCCCGGAGGCCGCCTTCTACATGGTCGGTGGCATCGAGGAAGCGGTCGAGAAGGCACAGCGCCTGGCGGCTGAAGCGGCTTAATTTCCCATTCGGCAGCGCGGGTCAGCCGCGCTGTCTTCGATCCAAGCGTTGTGAGACACCATGGCTGAAGCTTTCAAGTTCGAACTGGTCTCGCCGGAGCGTCTGCTGGTTTCCGAGCAGGTCGAATCCGTCGTCATTCCGGGCGCCGAAGGCGAGATGACCGTGATGGCGCATCACGCGCCGGTCATGACCACGATCAAGCCGGGCGTCGTCACCGTGAAGACCGCGGCGGGCGGCGAAGAGCGCTATGTGGTGTTCGGCGGCTTCGCCGACATCGTTCCGGCCGGCTGTACGCTGCTGGCGGAATCGGCGGTCGCCGTGAAGGATGTCGACCGCGCCGATCTCGCGCGCCGCATCCAGGAAGCTAGGGAAGACGCCGCCGACGCCAAGGACGACCAGGCCCGCAGCAAGGCGGAACAGTTCCTTAGCCAGCTCACCACGCTGGAAGGCGCTATCCTGCCGGCGTAAGGGGCGGCTGTCTCCTCATCATCCGGGTAGAGCGAAAGCGGAGCGCAGTAGCGCAAAGGGGCGTTCTGTAGCGATCCTTCGCGCCCCCCTCTGTCCGGCAGGACAGAGGGGGGCGCTGTCCCGCCGCCGTCAACGGTCTGCGCCCCATCACAACCGTCAAGTCATAGCTCAGGATTGCTCGCTTCGTATGCCGAGTGCGGCGAGGGCAAGGGCCGGCCCGCCCTGCTTGAGATGGACGAGATGGGTGGCCACGAACTCGACCAGCGTCTGACGCCCGGTGTGGTCCTTGGTGAAGCCGGCGAGGTCGAACACAGCCGTCACCATCTCTTCCGTAGGCAGGCTTCGGCCAAAAAGCGCCGCCAATGGTACATCGAGCGGATCGGTGAAATGGCTCTCCGGCAAGGTCTTGCCGCGTGCATCGCAGGCCGCGATCCAGGCAGCGATCACCAGCGTCAGGTGTTCGGGCACAGCCCCGGCTTCGATACACTCCAAGGCGGAAGCGAGGATGCGCTGCGGCAGTTTCTGGCTGCCGTCATTGGCGATCTGTGCTGTGCGGTGGGCAAGCGCTGTGTTTGAGAAGCGTTCTGCCAGCTCGGCCGTATAACTCGCGGTGTCGAGCCCGGCATTTTTCGGCAGTGTCGGGATGGCCTCGGCCCAGAGCGCATCGACAAAGGCTCGTATCGCCGGATCGGCGAAGGCGCGGTCCACCGTGGCGTGACCGCTGAGCAGTCCGAGATAGGCGATGGCCGAATGCGAGCCGTTGAGCAACCTGAGCTTCATGTCCTCGAAGGGGCCGACATCGCTAACCATGGTGACGCCGAAGTCTTCCCAGGCCGGACGGCCGCCGGGGAAATTGTCTTCGACCACCCATTGGCAGAACGGTTCGGTCATCACGGGCCAGGCGTCCTCGACGCCGAGTTCTTCTGCGATCCGCGCCCGGTCGGCATCGGTGGTTGCCGGCACGATGCGGTCGACCATGCTTGAGGGAAAGGCGACCTGATGGGCGATGTGGTCGGCGATTCCAGCGTCGCCCTTCACGCCAAGCCTGGCGTCGCGCAATTCGGCGAATTCGGTCAGTAGCCGGTGCAGCGTGGCGCCATTGGCGGGCAGGTTGTCGCAACACAGGACAGTGAAGGGTGGCGTGCCGGCGGCGCGTCGCCGGGCAAGCGCCTCGGCCAGGAAACCATGCGCCGTCCTCGGCATTTCCCGGTTTGCCAGATCGTGGACGATGTCGGGATGAGCAGTATCCAATCCGCTGCCCGCTGCTCTCAGATAGGCCTTTTCGGTGATGGTCAGCGTGACGATGCGGGTGCGCGGATCGGTCAGCACGGCCAGCACCGCGCCCGGATCCTCCGGGGCCACCAGCATCGCGCCGATCGAGCCGATGACCTGAAGCTTTTCGGTTCCACTGCTTCTGATCGCCAGTGTGTAGAGCCCATCTTGCGGCGTGAGCGCGTCGCGCGTGTCGGCGCTGCGCAGCGAAACGCCTGTTATGCCCCAGCCTGTCTCGCCTGCCGCCAGGCAGTCGTCGACATAGGCTGCCTGGTGGGCGCGGTGGAAGGCGCCGACGCCGAGATGCACGATGCCCGGAACGACCCTGCTGCGGTCATATCCGGGAATTGTCACCCGCTCGGGCAGTGACTGTAGCGAGGCGTCGGACAAATTGCTGCTGTTCATCATATCACAGGGCGGATGGTTTTGGACGGGGCGGCATGACGGTGTCCCGCGCGGTGGGTGACAAGCGGCGTAACACCTGTTTCCGCTTGCCGCAAGGATGCCTGTTTGTGAGCCCACGTTGACATCGCTTTTGCCCGAACGTACCGATGTTCAACCTGGAAGGAGCCGCCTTTCCCATGGTCGCCCTGACCGATCCGGACCTGCTGTTTCCGCCCGAAGCGCAGTCGCGCTCGCTTACCCGCGACCTCTACGCCGGCGTCAAAAACCTGCCGATCGTCAGCCCGCACGGTCACACCGATCCGCGCTGGTATGCGCTGAACGAGCCGTTCCCGGATCCGGCGCAATTGCTTATCGTCCCGGACCACTACATCTTCCGCATGCTGTTCAGCCAAGGCGTTCGGCTTGAGGATCTCGGCGTGGCGACGCTGGGCGGTGGGCCGGTCGAGACCGACGGCCGGACGATCTGGCGGCGTTTTGCCGAGCACTATTATCTGTTTCGCGGCACGCCGACCCGACTGTGGTTCGATCATGTGCTCGCCGATCTGTTCGGCATCGACGAACCGCTGACGGTCGCGACCGCCGGCCGCCACTACGACACCATCGCGACGCTGCTGCAGTGGGAGAATTTCCGCCCGCGTGCGCTGTTCGAGCGCTTCAACATCGAGGTCATCGCGACAACGGAAGGCGCGCTCGACGATCTCCAATGGCACCAGATGATCCGCGACAGCGGCTGGGAGGGCCACGTTATCACCGCCTACCGCCCGGATGCGGTCGTCGATCCCGACTTCGAGGGGTTCTCGGCCAATCTCGACCAGCTCGGAGAGATCACCGGCTGCGACACCGGCTGCTGGGGCGGCTATCTCGATGCGCATCGCCAGCGGCGCGCCTTCTTCAAAAGCTTTGGCGCGACTTCGTCCGACCATGGCCATCCGACGGCCGAGACGGCCAATCTTTCGGATGCTGCGGCGCAAGAGCTGTTCAATCGGGTGCGCCGTGGTTCCGACGACGAGCGCGAGCGAAAATTGTTCCGTGCCCAGATGCTGACCGAGATGGCCAAGATGAGCCTCGACGACGGGCTGGTGCTGCAGATCCATCCCGGCTCCTGGCGCAACCATTCGCCCGCAATCTTCCAAAAATTCGGCCGCGACAAGGGCTTCGATATCCCGACTAGAACGGACTATGTGACGGCGCTGAAGCCGCTGCTGGACTGCGTCGGGCTGGAGCGCGACCTCACCGTCATCCTGTTCACGCTCGACGAGACCAGTTATGCGCGCGAACTGGCGCCGCTCGCCGGCGTCTATCCGGCGCTCAAACTCGGGCCGGCCTGGTGGTTCCACGACAGCCCGGAAGGCATGCGTCGGTTCCGCGAAATGACGACGGAAACGGCCGGCTTCTACAACACGGTCGGCTTCAATGACGACACGAGAGCCTTCCCCTCGATTCCGGCGCGCCACGATGTGGCGCGGCGGGTGGATTGTGCCTTCCTCGCCCGCCTCGTCGCGGAGCACCGGCTGCGCGAAGACGAAGCGCACGAGCTGGCGGGGGAATTGGCCTACGCGCTCGCCAAGAAAGCCTATCGGCTTTGACGCGTGCTCGCGTGATCGACGTTGGCTGGGCATCCGCGATGAGGAGAGATGACGATGAGCGCAAAGATTTTCGCGCATACCGGCGAGGGCGCCTGGACGGCAACGCCGGACGGCAACAGGCGGCGCGTCCTCCTGCACACCGATGAATTGATGCTGGTCGAATTCGGCTTCGACAAGGGTGGCGTCGGCGCCCTGCATTCGCACCCGCATGTCCAGGCAAGCTATGTCGCCGAGGGCCGCTTCGAGGTGACCATCGACGGCCAGACCGAAATCCTCGCGGCCGGCGGCAGTTTCATCGTGCCGTCCGGTCTGGTGCACGGCGTCAAGGCGCTCGATGCAGGGCGGCTGGTCGACAGCTTCACGCCGCACCGGGCCGATTTCCTCGGCTGAGCGAGCGGGATCAATGCACGCCAGAAGAAGCCCGCGCTGCCTTGTTCCAGCAAACCTCGCAAACGAAAAACCCCTTGTCTCCGAAGAGGCGCGGGCCTGTTGCCTAAGCCCTTTGGCGCCGCAGTACTCTGACCATCACCGCAGGATGCGCGGTGATTCGTCGCTTATATCGACGTCCTTGGGACATCTTGCGATCAGTGAATTGCTACTTTTTGGTTGGGTCGTCTGCCGGGTTGACGTAGGTAATCGCGAAAGGTCCCTCGCCGTGAACCTGGACAATCGTATCGCTTGTCGTCCACGCGAAGTGATTCATTCCAGTCGGGGCAACGCCGAAGCCGCCAGCCGTCAGTTCGATACCCTTCGCCTCGTCGAGCCTGTCGCCCATTCCGATATGAAAGTTGCCGGAAATCACTGTCACATATTCCGAAGTGGGGTGGTTGTGCGCGGGAATTTTGTAGCCCGCGGGCATCTTCAGCCGCAGCACATAGATGCCGTCCTTTGACGGATCGCCTGCAACAACCGCGATCTGGGCGCCAGCTGGAAGGACAGCAGGAGCGGGCCCCCACTTGATTTCGTCGGCGTTTATCGGCGCGTCGTGAGCAAATAGGGGCGCTGTTCCAACAAGCAGAAGTGCAAGTGCGCAGGCAAGTTTCAACATCCTGGTGTCTCCATTTGGGTCGCAGAAAGGTCGTGTTTTTTGCCAAAGCTCGAGGGTTGATAAGATCGGGCATCGGGTGATGCGGGATTAATCTGTCGAGCTGCAGCGTTCTGGAGGTGTAGACGCCAGACTTCAGGTTCAGCAATGATTGAAACATCGGATTTACATGCAGGTACGCCGGACCACGGGCCTCCCGTCGGGCCGGATCTGCTGTCGGAAATGCTGAAAGCCGTAAGGCTGACCGGCTCCGTCTTTCTGAACGCCTGCTTTAGTGCGCCGTTCGGCGTTGTGGCCCCGAAATACTATGACCCGGTCAGCCCCATGGCGTATCTGCGCCACATCAGCATTTTCCATTTCATCGTAGCGGGCAACTGTACTTTTGAGGCCGGAAATGGCGAGCGGCGGGAAGTCACTGCTGGCGATCTGTTGTTCCTGCCATTCGCCGGCCACCACAGGTTTTGGAAGGGTGAGCCGCTGGTGATGGCCGCAGCCGGAGAAATCGTTCAGCCTGGTCGGATCGAAGGGATGTGGACTGTCAATTATGGCGGCGGTGGTGACGAACTGCGTATGGTCTGCGGCTTCCTTGAGTCTTCAGAATTCCTGTTCGCGCCGGTGTTCCGCACGCTTCCGGCGCTCATCGTCGAGAAGATGTCAGAGGACAAGGTTGGCGCCCTGATCGCCTCAACCGTGCAGGAAATCGATTTGCACGTCGAGGCGGCGGCACCGGGTTCACAGGCGATGCTCGGAAGGCTCATGGAGCTTTTGTTCGTTGAACTGCTGAGGCGCCATGTCGCCCGGCTTCCACCCGGCTCAAAGGGTTGGTTCGCGGCGCTAAACGATCCGATTGTCGCAAGGACGCTGCAGCTTCTCCACGCCGATCCGGCGCGCCACTGGACCGTCGGCCAGATTGCCGACAAGGTTGGCTCATCGCGCACGATCGTTGCAGGGCGGTTCAACGCGCTGCTCGGCCGCCCGCCGATCGAATACGTGACGAGTTGGAGGATCCAGCTGGCTGGGGAGCGTCTGCGTTTCGGCCACGAAAGTCTCGCAAGTATCGCTGCCGGCGTGGGATATCAATCCGAGGCTGCATTCAGTCGCGCCTTCAAACGGGTCACCGGGATCACGCCGGGAAAATGGCGAGAACGGACCGGCTCTCTTGCGGGTCTCGCCCTAGGATCTGCTTCGCCCTAGGCCGCTTCGAAGTGACCATCGCCGGCCGGACCGAAACCCTCGCGGCCGGCGGCAGTTTCATCGTGCCGTCCGGTCTGGTGCACGGCGTCAAGGCGCTCGAAGCGGGGCGGCTGATCGACAGCTTTACGCCGCACCGGGCCGATTTTCTTTCTCTTTGAATTGCTCTAGCCAAGAGTAGGAGATCGAGCAGGGAAAACCCGCGCCCCAAAAGAGACGCGGGTTGTTGCCTGGGCGCTTGTGGCGCCGCGGTACTCAAGACATGACCGCAGGATGCGAAACCTGCCGCATGATGGTGAACATAGGTTTAACGCGCCGTGATGGCTGGGTGGCTACGTCCGGTCAGGTGATGTGCCGGAGCAGGCTGAAGAGCCGCTCGAACGTCTTGCCGTAGGGCGGACGCAACATGGCGCCGGCGCTCAGCCGCGACTGCAGGAAAACCGGCTTCTCCTTGCTGAAGGTGCGAAAGCCCCATTCGCCGTGATAGGCGCCCATGCCGCTGGCGCCGACACCGCCGAAGGGCTGGTTCTCCTGCACCAGATGCAGCATGCAGTCGTTGATGGTGACGCCGCCGGCGACGGTCTCGTGCAGCATGCGTTGACGGTTGCCGCTGTCGCGTCCGAACCAGTAGAGCGCCAGCGGCCGGTCCGCCCCGTTCACATGGTCGATCGCGTCGTCGATGCCGGCATATTCGACGATCGGCAGCACCGGGCCAAAGATCTCTTCGCGCATCAGCCGCAGGTTTGCGCTGGCATTGCGCACCAGGGTCGGCAGCATTTTCCGGCTCGCGCCAAGTTCCTCGCCGGCCGGGTTGATTTCGGTGACATCGGCGCCGGCATCACGCGCCTCGGCGATCATGTCGCGCAGGCGCTGGTGGTGCCGGTCACTGATGATGGCGGTATAATCGGGGTTGTCGCGCAAGGTCGGGTAGAGCCGTGCTATCGCCGTTGCCAGCTTCGCGGAGACCGCGTCTCCTTGCCCCTTCGGCACCAGCAGATAATCCGGCGCGATGCAGGTCTGCCCGGCATTCAACAGCTTGCCATAGGCAATGCTGGATACCGCCGCATCGAGGTCGCATGACGGGTCGAAGATTGCCGGCGACTTGCCGCCGAGCTCGAGCGTGACCGGGGTCAGGTTGGCGGCCGCCGCGATCGCGACCTGGCGTCCGACCGATGTCGAGCCGGTGAACAGCAAATGATCGAAAGGCATCGACACGAAGGCCTTTCCCATCTCGGCATCGCCGGTGATGACGCTGAGTTCATCGGCTGCGAAATGCTCGGCAACGAGTTTGGCCAGCAGCGCCGAAAATGCCGGCGTCAGTTCGGAAGGTTTTATGAGCGCGCGGTTGCCGGCGGCGAGTGCCGCCGTGACCGGAGCGACGGCGAGCTGGAAAGGATAATTCCAGGGCGACACGATGCCGACGACACCGAGCGGCTGCGGGACGAGGCGATTTCTACCCGGCAGGAACGGCATGGTGGTGGCAACGCGACGCTCCCGCATCCAACCCTTGAGATGGGCCAGCGCGTGGTGGATGCCGGCGCGCACGACGAACAGTTCCGCAAGCCGCGTCTCGTGTGCCGAGCGGCCACCAAAGTCGGCGTCGATCGCCGCACAGATATCCGCCTCGTGCTTTTCAGTGAGCGCCAGCAGGCGCTTCAGGCGGTCTTTGCGGACGCCCAGGTCAGGAAAGGGCTGTGTCCCGAAGGCGGCGCGCTGCAATTGGAACCGCTCGCCAAGATCATCCTGTCTGGTCTGCAGCATCGCACCCTCCCTGTCCTGCCGGGTCAAGCTTACATCTCAGCGTGAAGGAATCCAGCAGGGCTTCAGCTGTCGCAGGGGAAGGCGCCCTGCGCCGAAAGCGGCCGTGAGGACAGGGCACGCCTGTTGTGGTGCGATGCAGGCTGCGCTAAGGCAAGGTGCCCATGCGGAGAGTTGTCTTGATCCGTTTCCACATCCTCTCCAACTCACCAAATTCCAACCCGGTGTCTGCCTGATGCATGCATTGGCGACGAGCATCCTGGCCGTGGATACCAAGCAGCGCGTTTCGCGCCGGGCGGCTCAGCGGAATTGCGGATGAAGGGCGCTCACAGGCTTGGCGCTGCGTTTGGTGCGGCCGCGCGAAGGGTCATGCGGGAGTTTCATCGGTTCGTGCCGCTGTTTCTGAAAAGGCGCATGCAAAAACGCGCATACCCACGCGCTACGCCGGCCAACAGAATTTTCATCTCGGGCTGTGCGCGCAGCGGGACGACACTGACACAGCGGCTGATGAGGTGTTTCGAGGACATTTTCGTCCATCCGCCCGAAGCGCGATACACAGTGCTGGACATGCTGGACCGGCCGGAATCCAATCTCGTCGTCAAGCGCGATGCGCGCGGTTTTGCGCATCTGGCGAAGCTACCTCCTCCCATCGGCTTGATTTACTGTGTGCGCCATCCATTCGACACGCTGACAAGTTCGCATCCGCAAACACGCAACGAGCGTCGGTTCCACGTCACGCCGCATCGCTGGCTGGCCGAATACGATGCGCTGATAAAGCTGAAGAAGGCACAACCGCACAGGCAGATCCTTTTCGTTCGCTACGAAGACATGATCGGCGCGCCCGATGCCATTCAGCAGCGAATCGCGCAGTTGTTCGGACTGACGCCGCGGATTCGCTTCAGCGAGGATCCGGACAATCCGATCCGGGTGGCTTCGTTGAGAAAATGGGAGAGGAGTGAAGAATTCCGGACCTATCTCGGCGGCCTGTCGCCGGCATTCCTCGTCCGCGTCCAGCGCTTCTGCGCCGAGTTCGGGTATGACATGCCGATAACATCGCAGACCGTGGACGCTCCGTGATGCAGGCACCGGCAGCGGCCCTCACGACAGAAGGGCAAGACCCCAAGCGGCGTGTCCTGAAGGACGTGTTCGGCTTCGATGATTTTCGCCCCGGCCAGGCCGATGTCATGGATGCGCTGCTGGCCGGGCGCCATGTGCTGGCCGTCATGCCGACGGGTGCGGGCAAATCGCTGTGCTACCAGGTTCCGGCGCTGGTCCTGGGCGGGCTCACCATTGTCGTTTCGCCGCTGGTGGCGCTGATGCAGGATCAGGTCGCCGCCTTGCGTCTTGCGGGCGTCGCAGCCGACACGATCAATTCCTCGATCGACCGCGAGGCCAATATCGCCGCATGGCGGCGCGTTGCTTCGGGCCAGACGCGCCTGCTCTATCTCGCGCCGGAGCGGCTGATGACCGAGCGGATGCTGGACGCGCTGGCCAGGCTCGATATCAGCCTGATCGCTGTCGACGAGGCGCATTGCATCTCGCAATGGGGACCGGCGTTTCGGCGCGAGTATGAGGATCTGTCGCGGCTGCGCGGTATCTTCCCCAATGTGCCGATCATCGCGCTGACGGCGACGGCGGACGAGGGCACACGCACCGACATCGAAGCGCGCCTGTTCGCCGAACGCGTCGAGACCCTGGTGCTTGGCTTCGACCGGCCGAACATCAAGCTTGCCATCGAGGCCAAGCAGGACAGCAAGCGGCAATTGCTGCGCTTCGTCGAGCGCCATCCCGGCCGCAGCGGCATCGTCTATTGCCTGTCACGCAAGAAGACGGAGGAGACGGCGGCCTTCCTCGAGAAGAACGGCGTCACCGCGCTCGCCTATCATGCGGGCATGAGCAAGGAGGCGCGTGACGCCAACCAGAACAGCTTCATGACCCTGTCCGGCGTCGTCATGGTGGCGACCATCGCCTTCGGCATGGGCATCGACAAGCCTGATGTCGCCTATGTCTTCCACACCGACATGCCGGGCAGCCTGGAGGCCTACTACCAGGAGATCGGCCGCGCCGGCCGCGATGGGCGGGACGCCGAGGCGCATATGCTGTTCGGCCTTGGCGATATCCGCATGCGCAGGATGTTCATCAACGATGAGGATGCACCGGCCGAGCACAAGAGGCGTTCGCACGGCCGGCTCGACACGCTGATCGGCTATTGCGAGACGGCGCAGTGCCGTCGCCAGGTGCTGCTTGGCTATTTCGGCGAGGAAGCGCAGCCTTGCGGCAATTGCGATACTTGCCTCGACCAGGCGCCGCGCGCCGATGGCGGGGCGGAGGCGCGGATCATCCTGGCGGCCATCGCGCAAAGCGGCGAACGTTTCGGCGCCGGCCATGTCATCGACATTCTGCTTGGCCATGAAACCGAGAAGGTGCTGGCCAGGAACCACCAGAGGCTTGCCAGCTTCGGCAGTGGACTGGCGCACAAGAAGGATTTCTGGCTGTCGCTGATCCGGCAGCTCGTCGCCGGTGGGTTTCTGATGCCGGATCCGGCCGGCCATGGCGGCCTCGCCATCGCCGAAAAAGGCCATGCGCTTGGCCGTGGCGAGATGCCGTTCCACTACCGCGTCGAGGTGCGCAGCCGCGCCTTGCGCAAGATGCGAGGGGCCGACGGGGCGGGCATGAACGCCGAGGGGATCGACGCGTCACTGCTGGCCGCGCTCAAATCCTTGCGTCTGCGCCTCGCCAAGGAGCGCCAGGTGCCGGCCTATGTGGTGTTCTCCGATCGCACGCTGATCGACATGGCCGAACGCCGCCCGCACGACCTCGACGCCTTTGCCGAAGTGAACGGCGTCGGTGCTGCCAAGCTCAAGGAGTTCGGCCAGGTTTTTCTGGATGCAATCGCGGCGCACCAGTCGGGTGGAGCAGTCTGAACACGGGGGAATTTGCGACAGACTTAGCGGCCTGGGCCAAGCCTTACCTTTGAGTTCATGGATAGTCCGTCTTGTGGCCGGTACGACCACCCGGCTTCGCCTCAGCAGCTCGCTCGCCACAAGGCCTACCCGAGCTATCGGTTTGGGTTCGAAGGTCGCAGGGATGTTGGTCGTTGGTACCGACATTCACGATAATGCCGGCCTGTGGGGTGACAGGCGCGCCACGGTTATTCCCCGATAGCGTTGAACGACGCCGGTTATTCGCGGTCCGTCGCTTTCGATGTGCGTGTTGTTACTGTTCGGATTGAAGAATCGACCGCCTGCACCAGGCTATTGGCGCGGTTTGCATCGCCTGTTGCAAGCGAGGGGGCAGAGGATGCATGCCCGTGGTATGTTTTACTCGCGGCGCCTATGACGTCGTCATCGGCGCTCGCAGTCCGCCACAACGCGCGTTGGTGAGGCTCTGGGGCGACGTTAGCCAAGGCGCCGGTTAACCTGTCCCACAATGGGTCATTTGCCGCTGGCATCACAATTGCAATGTCAGCAATGCCGGGTGTTGGGACCATGGGATCCGGCATGGGGCGATGGGGCCCTCGCCGCTTCGCAAATGGAGCGGCGAGGTTTTTATTCAGCTATCAGCCAGCCATTGGCAGGTACGTGCGATAAAGCGATCAGCGACCACGCCTACTGCGATCGCCCAGGCTGCCAAACTGTAGAACTGTCGCTCCGCGCCCATTGGTCGCTTCGTCCTGCATTTAATCCGCGGCTTGTCTCAATGATCCCGACCATTGCGCGAGTAAATTCAACCATGCTGTTTGCCGTGACAGCTGCCCTGTCCGGACTTTGCCCAATCAGCTCAGCGGCTCCGCAACATGACAGGCGGATGAGATCGTAGTGCGGATCTCTTTCATCGTCTGGCAACGTCGCTAATTTCAGGGCGCGACGGTGAATCATCCGCAGCAGCTGTGCCAGTGCTGTTTCGACTCTCATGCGTTTTGCTCCGCATCGGTCGAACGTCCCGGCACAGAGGGGCGCTGGAACGTCGATCGGGGTTCGGTTCCCGTCCCGAAACTGAAAGGTTGCATTATAGCCGTTAATATATCGTTGATTGCTAATATACGCGCCAAACTGGGCAGCGTGCTTGCCGCGGCGGCGGCGGTCGCCGGCAAGCAATACGCCCCAAGCCGGCAGGGTAGCGCCTATGCCGGGAACGGACGCGAGTGTGCCAACAGTCTGGTCGGAAAAGCGGTGCATAATCCAAATCTCCTTCGGTTGCGGCTTCCTGGGAAACGCATTGGGAAGGAAGAGGTGGGCGTTAAAAAATCTTACAAAATCAATCTATCAGACAGGAAATATGGCGGAGAGGGAGGGATTCCCTTTCACCTCTATGATACTGAAAATACTAGTCTTTTCGCGCTTTTTGTTACACAGTTTGTTACACAGCTACAACTACGATTTATAACCGCTCTAAGCTCGCAGCTTTTGGGCTCGCCTGCCCAATCCATCCGATCTGTCGAAACCGATGGCTTGTAGGACACTCCCGCGTGTGTACGTTGGGGCTTGGGTCAGAAGGTGACCCACAGCAAAGACGGGAGCGCCGCAGCGCAAAAGATCTCATCGGTCAAGGAACAGATAGTGAAGTAGCCTGTGACAATCGGCGCCAGCATCACCTCCAAAGCCGACCAGGAAAAACCCGCAAAAAACGTCGCCCTCAGATACCCCGTCGGCAATGAATATGGGACCGAAGTTGCGCGGCAGATCGGGCGTTAGATGCCTTCATGACATCTGAACCTGAGCAGGCTCCTACGCCGCGAGCCGGCACATTTCCGAACGGAGTTTCGTCCGGCTGCGCAAAAAGGTGCCCTGTCGAGACTTACTTGTTGGCCAAATGGCTTAGCAGGGACGAACTCGTGAAGAGATTGATAATGCAACACTATCAGTCGTTGTGCTGATCCGACAGGCTGTGCGTTTTGGCACGAAAATCATGGCGAAAAGCGCACCGGCACTTTACTCTCCAAATTATGATTCGCCTCGATCCCGCGACCGCCAGCTCCTCTGCGCCGCCCTCCGTTCCCGCGTGGGCGATCACAAGCGCCGGCGCGCCGAGTGACGGCGACGCCGCCTTCCGGGCCGGCGCCGCCCTGGGTGCCCTCGACACGCTCGCCCGCGCGCAGGCAGCCTGGGCCGGCGCTTGGCGGCAGCGGCTGGCGGTTCGCTGCGCCGCCTCCAGCATGCGGCTCGCCGGCCGCGCCGAGGATGCGGCCGCCTTGCGCGATGCCTGGCATTTGCGTCCCCTACGTGCTGACCCCGGTCCCGCAGGCGCCGTCTTTGGCGCCTGGCGGCAGTTGGCCAGGCAGCCGCCCGCCGCTACGCCCGGCCGGCTCGGGAAGATACTCGACCAGCTTGGCCTCCATTGGGACGGCGCCGCGCTCGCCGACCTTTGCACGCAGATCGAAAAACTCGGGGTATCCCAGCGGTCGGCGCCATTCGACGCCGCGGCGATCGCCGCTGAGGTCGTCGCCATGCGTCCCGATGCCGAAGTCTTTGGCTGGTGGCTCGCCGACCTGGTACTGGCGCAACGCCTGGGCTGGCCGCAGCCCCTGCCGCTCCTAATGGCGCAGGGTTTTGGACCATCTTTCCGCACCGAGGCCGGCGGTGGCCGGCGCATCCGGCCCGGGGACAAGAATTTTGAGCGGGCGGTTTGCATCGCGCTCGTCGCGGCCGCCGCGGACGCTTGTCGGTTGGCCGCCGAGCTGTCGCGCCGGGCCGAAAAACTCCTGGCGGTGGCGCCGAAACTGCGCGCCAAAGGCGCCGGCGACGTAATCTTTCTGCTGCTCAGTGAAGACGCCGTGTCCGGATCGCTGACGACGGACAATCTGTCGCGCTTTGCATCGCGACGGCTGTTCGAACGGCTGCAGCAACTGGAGGTCGTGCGCGAGCTCTCCGGCCGCCCCACATTCCGGCTGTTCGGGCTGTAGCGATGAGCGAAGCGTCCGCCCGCCGCAAGCCAAACGATCAGCCGGCGCTGCTCGACACCGAACTGGAACATCTGCCGCCGGAGCTGCGCTGGTGCGAATGGATGGCCCGCGTCGAAGCGGTGATCTTTGCGGCAAATGAACCGGTGACACGTAGTGTCCTCGCGCGGGTGGTGGGAAAAAACTGCAATATCGAGCTGATCATCGACGACATTCGCGCCGAACTCGCCGGCCGCCCTTACGAGCTGGTCGCGGTCGCCGGCGGCTGGCAGCACCGGACCAAAAAGGTTTTTGGCGACGCCATTCACGCAGCCTTCGGCACGGCAGCGGGCGAGGGAGCAAAAGAACTGTCGCAGGCGGAGGCGCTTGTCTTGATGTGCATTGCCTATTTCCAGCCGATCACCCGTGGCGAGCTGTCGAGCTTTTTCGGCAAGGAGGTGTCACGTGACCTGATCGGCGTGCTGCGCGCTGAGCAGCTGGTCGCCTCGGGGCCGCGCAGCCCGCAGCCGGGCGCGCCCTACACCTATGTGACGACCAAAACTTTTCTGTCGCAGTTCGGGCTCGACACGCTGCGCCAGCTGCCGGATTTCGAGGCGCTCGAGGACGCCGGGCTGCTGTCGAAGGAGAAGCTGCTGGATCATCCCAGGGTTTGCAGATATCGACGATGATGGCGCCAGCGCCGCGCTCGACGAATAGATGATCCCATCACGGCGGGACACACGCGATCTCGCCGCTCGTCACATAGAAGATTGCGCCACGCACGCCGTCTGGTCTCGCCGGCTGGGTCCTTCGCGTGACGGAAGGGAGGTGGCGGCACGCGTCCGCTTGTCGATGAAGGATAAGCGAACAGGCAATTGATCGAGCCTGGTCGCACATGTCGATCACCATTGAGAGCTCTCGAAGGGAGAAAGTTCAATTGAACCACGTCTACCTTGAGCTTCTCGCGACGATTGAGGCGTTAAGATCCAGCCCATCGGGGCGACCATTCAGACGCTGATGGACAAGGTTCGCGACCTTTCACAGACGATCAAAGCCCTGAAAGACGATCTCCACCAGACAGCCGGCTATGGCCTGCTAAGAACCTAGCCAGCCGGCGAGTGCCCATCCCGGCCATTGTCAGCGAGGCGGCCATCCCAACAAGATCGCCTTGCCGCCACCGCCAATGGCGGATGCTGACAGCAGCGCCATAAGAACGCCAACGTAGATGGGGAAGATCATCCTCGGGCTATTCGTCCTTCCAAATGACAGTCTTCCCCCGAAAATCCCAATGAAATTTGAGGTTGGCTTTCAGTACCTCGGTGGGGATCCTCGGCTCGATCGCTGTGTGGAGAGCGTTATACGTTTCTCGGCAGAAGCTCGGCGGCGGGACATTCAGCTTGTACCCCGACGGGTACCTAAAATCTTGCTGAGAATTCATCAGGTCAAGGTTGTTGGCAATCATCTTCACGTTCCCAATCGGCGGCATTCCTAGGGCCACTGCGGCTTCGTAAATGTCCTCGATCTTGTGACCGAAGCCGAGCCGGAGACCGCGTTTCGACACGCCCTTTGAAGCTAGATACGCTTTCAAGAGGAGTTCTAGGTGTGAGCTTTCGAGAGGTTGTCCATTCGGACCGGACCGAGGAGACTGGAGTTACCACGCTTCAGCATCCATCGGAGGGTCCGAATGAACATCCACAAGAATGCCCGTCTCACACCGCTGCGTCGAGAGGAGATGGCGTTATCGGTGATAGAAGGCGCTTTTTCCAAAGCCCATGCGGCGCGCGTCTATGGCGTGTCGGCCAAGATCGTGGCGCGCTGGGTCGAGCGCTATAAGACCAAAGGGCGGGCCGGCATGGTCGACCGCTCGTCGCGGCCCACCGTCATGCCGAGCCTGACCGAACAGTCCGTGGCCGAGCGCATCGCAGCCTTGCGTCGCCAGCGGCTGACCGGCAAGCACATCGCCCATGAGGTCGGCGTCTCGCCCGCCACCGTCAGCCGGGTTCTCAAGCGTGCCGGGCTGTCGCGGCTCAGGGATATCGAGCCGGCCGAACCGGTCCGGCGCTACGAGCGGGAGCATCCCGGCGAGATGATCCATATCGACATCAAGAAGCTCGGCCGCTTCAGCCAAGTCGGCCATCGTATCACCGGCGATCCGCAAAAGGGCAAGTCGCGCGGCGCCGGCTGGGAGTTCGTCCATGTCTGCATCGACGACGCGTCCCGCATCGCCTTCTCGCAAATCCTGCCCGACGAGAAAAAGGAGTGCGCCATCGCCTTCCTCAAGGCCGCGGTCGCCTATTACGCCAGCCTCGGCGTCACGATAGCCCGCGTCATGACCGACAACGGCTCCTGCTACAGATCAAAGGCCTTCGCCAAGGCCTGCCGCGATCTCGGCCTCAAGCACGTCACGACAAGACCCTATACGCCCAAGACCAATGGCAAGGCCGAGCGCTTCATCCAGACAGCACTGCGCGAATGGGCCTACGCCATTGCCTATCCGACATCCGATCATCGTGCCGCCGAACTGCCTGTCTGGCTGCACAGATACAATTGGCATCGTCCACATGGCAGCCTAAAGTCAAAAACGCCTATCAGTCGCCTCGCCCTGATCGAGGACAACCTGTTGAAGCTCCACATCTAGGGCATGCGAAAATAGAAAATAACGGGCAAAAAGATGCGCCTTTTCCGACTCCGAGCCTAGATGGTTGAAAGCCTCGAAGTACTCCTTCGTCCGCTCGAGGAGATCTCCCGCATAAAGCGCCAACGGCTGTGACACGGTGACCCTCGGGCGCGCCTTGACCTTCGGCGTCTCAGGTCCACTCTTGGCCATCTCAGATTATCGGCTTAATTCCGGTGCCGGTATGCGACAAAGCCGAACAGAGTAGCCGCTGCGACGTTGAAGATTGCCCACAGCTCGCGCGGCAAATGAACCGGCATGAACGGGTTGAAGATCGCTGCCGCTCCAAACAGCGCCCAAGCCAGGGTGCGATTTTCAGGGCCTGATCGCCACACCATGGCTCCGCAGTAGATCCCGGCGAAAAAGACCACCACGCGGAGGAATTGGTAATAGCCGTACGGCCATGGCGCTACCGCCAGCAGCGAGGCAATAGCTACACAGATGCAGACCAACCGGACCGTTCCGGCCGGCGTCGAAAAGCATTATTTTCAGCAAACTTGATCCTCAAACGCCCAGCACGGTTGTTAGTGGAGTTTCGGCGCCCGCCATATATTTGAAAAGCCAGATTGCCCAAGTGATCGGCCAAATGAACGCCAACATCGCATCCAGGCTCAAGTTAATCAGGATTTTTACGACCACTGATGCATGGCCCTGCCATGTGTCGACGACATTCATCACGTAGGTGATCGGCCCGCCCAGCATGAAGAGGAGGCCCAGCGGAGCTGACATGATGTTCTTCAGCATGTTTGTGTCCCTCAGAAAGGCGTGACCTTCAGTGACAGTGATACGCGCCGGTCTTATGGTTGGTATGGCAACCGTTGGCATCAGTGCCGCCACTGTGTGCAAACGCGCCGGTCGCGCAAGCGATTATTGCAGCGGCCATAGCCGCGAGAAATGTTGTTTTCATTTTATTGCCCTCCCAAAGTATTTCAGACAGAGCACTATTGCCGGTCGGGCACAAGCTGCTCGTGGCACTGTGAACACAAATAGGATAGATGCTCCTCTGTGCAGGCCAAGATCGGGCGAGGAGAATACTTTGGATGGATTGCGATTGATGCACGTCCCGTTGGCGATCCTGCTGACATGGCCAAGGGTGGCGACGGCAAATGAATGCCTCTCGAAGTACACCAAGACCGACGTCTGCGCCTACGCAAAAAAAATGCAAACCGAAATGGCTCCAGCATTGCCCATGCTGATCAGTTCGAACATCTCCGTTCGGAGCATCATCGCAATCGGGCCAAGGATCGTTTTCAACGCCACCTGGGCTCAGACCGATGCGGAAGTAGACGCCAAATTGTTGGCTGCTGGCGTCTCGCGGCCGGTCTATGTCCAGAAGATCGATGAAATGACCAAAAACTATGTCTGTCGTGCGGAGGAACTATCTGCCTTCGTTCGCCTGGGCGGTGAGATCCAGTACACGTATACGACTGTGGATAATTTCCCAGTCGCGAACCCGCTCGTAGCACTCTGTCCTTAGAGCATCGCAGCACGGCTCATGACATGACTAGTCGCGGCCGATCAACCAGTTGATCAGCAGCCATGATCATTTGTTGGAACTCAATTGAGCCTGATCCGCACTAGCAAGTGGATAGAAGTGAATGTGCGGTTGCCCTTTAGCTCTACTATGCATAGAAACCACTCTGCCGGGGGGCGTAAAGTTGGGGTTGTGAGTGCGTGGGCTCTAAATTCGAAAAACTAAATAAGTTGCGTGACTCACTGCGAGAATCCAACCACGATTTTCGGGCGAGCACTCAGCTATTCAACAGCCTGGACCCTGCCAAGATCGACGGCGACCTGGATGTCATTAACCGCGGAAAGCAGCGCGGCGAGGTGAACCAACCCCCGAAAACGGCAAAGAATCTCGACGATGTCGAACATGCCATCGTGGAACGCGTTGAGGATGAGAAGAAGGCTGCGCATCACACTCTTGAGGACAACCTGCAACTCCTTGGAGGTCGTCTTGCCGGCCTCGATTTCGAGGAACAATTCGGTCTAATCCGTCAGACGAATGCCGCTAGCGTTTCGGACTTCAAAGCCTCGGTCGCCGTGGGCCTCGATGAACTTCACGGCCTGAGAAGGGCCCTGAACGACGCCGAAAAAGAGCATGCATGGTTTAAGGAGAAGCACGGTCTCGTTCGTGCCGCGCGTGTGCAGCACGGTGCCGCTCACATTTTCCGGCTATCGCTTCTGCTATTTCTGTTTCTGGTCGAGACAGCGATGAACGGCAACTTCCTGGCCAAGGGCAATGAGCAGGGATTTTTTGGTGGCATCCTTGAGGCTGCGGCATTCTCTTTCATCAACATCGGGGCGGCTTTGCTCCTGGCGGTTTTCTGCGCTCGTCTCGTCACCCATCGGTCGTTTTTCGTAAAATTCGTTGGGATCATTTCAATCCTTTTCTATATCGGCTTGGCGATTTCGATAAACTTGGCGCTAGCGCACTACCGTGAGGTCAGCGGCTCGCTCGCTGACGGCGCCGGCGCTGAGGTCATCCGTAATATGCTCGCCAATCCAGCGGGTCTCACGGACATCAAGTCCTGGTTGCTGTTTGCGATCGGCCTGATGTTTTCGCTTTTCGCTTTTATCGACGGCTGGTTCGTGCTCGACCCTTACCCAGGCTACACTGGCGTTGAAAATCGGCTCGTTCGACGGCGCGATGACTACATCGATCGAAAGAAGGAACTGATCGAAGAGCTGCAGGATGTCCGCGACGACCACAACGAAAAAGTGGAGGAAATCGTCAAGCAGCTTGGTAGTCGCCGGCGCGAGCACCGCGCGATTGTCGATCATCGATCGAGGCTTCTGGCTCTTTTTGCGCAGCATCAAGACCAATTGGAGCGAGCCTGCAATCAGCTTTTGTCGATGTATCGGGAAGCCAACATCCAGGCGAGGACCGAGCCGGCGCCCAAGCATTTCGGAACGCCCTACAAACTTGATCGCATCAAGCCATACGTCACCGGCGAGCGGGAGTGGAATGAGGGAGATGTTGGCGCATCAATTCGCCAGGCGCAGGAGGAACTCAACGAGCAGGTTCGTCTGATTGGTCAGGAATGCGAACGGGGAATTGAGCAGTACCGAGATCTTGATAAGCTTCACCCGGACAGCGTGAATGTCTAGGCGAACCCGCAGACGCAAGAAAGGCAATGCGGGTACCATTGCCGCGGCCATTGCCCTTGGTGTGCTATCCGTTGCGATGTTGGCCGGCTTCGGCTGGATGTGGACCAGGTCTGGCAATGGCCATATCGACGCCAACACGAATTGCCCATTGGACGGACCCTCCAGCCTGACCGCCGTCCTCATCGACGCCACTGATCCAATTTCGGCAACGACGATGGCTGATCTCAAGAACGAGTTCCGAAAGACCATTGGGCAGGTCGAGCCGGGTGGGTATGTGAGGATTTATACCCTGAGCTCGGCGCCTGGTGAGCTGACGGTGATGTTCGATGGATGCAATCCCGGTGATGGGTCGACCGTCGATAGTTGGACCAACAATCCTGCGCGGCGTCAAAAGAAGTGGGAAAACGCCTTCGGCGATCCTTTGAACAAACTTCCCGATGAAATCCCGAATGCGGCTTCCGCGAGCCAATCTCCGATCATGGCTGGAATTCAGAAAATCAAGCTGTCGCTCTTCGATAGCAGCTTGGCCAAACAGGGCAGTCCCAAGCGATTGGTGGTCGCCTCTGACATGATCGAGCATACGACGATTTACTCGCAGTACCGATCGGGACTGGATTACCAAAAATACCTCAACAGCGCCGCCGACCGCACATATGGGACGTCGCTGGATGGGGTGGGCATCACAATTCTTTATATCGATCGGGCAAAGAAGCCATTTCAGACCCTGGATCACGCGGAGTTCTGGACACATTGGGTCCAGAACCATCACGGCGAGTTCGAAAAGCTGGTTGGCTTGGATGGGTTAAACTGATGGCGAGAGCGCACGACAAACCTTTGCTGGATCATCCACGTCTGCCGGTCGTGGTTTTCGCGGCATTGACACTCGGCGGGTGTGTATTCATCGCCATTGCAAAACTCTCAGGCGTAAATCCGATCGTCGCGGCGGTAGCACCGGCCTGCCTGATGTTTTTCTATCTCGGGGTTTCGATCTTTGCTGGAAAGCTACAACTGCACGACGAGCAGACCGGCGATAACCTCTACTATATGGGCTTCCTGTTCACCCTGACGAGCCTTGGGGTCTCGCTGTTTCAGTTTGGAACGGAAGGCTCAACCGACACGATCGTCCAAAATTTTGGCATCGCGATCACGTCGACGATCACCGGTATTGCTCTGAGGGTTTTCTACAATCAGATGCGGCGCGATCCCGCGGACATTGAGCGAACGGCGAGGCACGAACTTGCCGACATGACACGGCGTGTAAGAGCCGAGATGGAAAGCGTAACCAGGGAGTTCGCCGACTTTCGTCGTGTCAGCCATCAAATGCTCGAAGAGGGCTTTGCAGAGATTGCCGAGCAAGCGGCACGCAATGGGGAGCACATTCGATCTGCCCTGGACAATATTGCCATGGAATCGATCAAGCCTGTCCAAGAGGCGTCTGCCAAGCTCAGTGACGCGTTGCAGCACAATTTCGGGCAAGTCGAAACCCAGTTTGCTTCGATAGCGAACCGCGTTGGAGCTGCAGCGGATTTGCTGGATAAAGCCAACAGCTCGATGTCCAACTCTGTTGGAAAGCTCGGTAATCAAGCCGACAATATGGCTGCCAAGCTGGAAAAGGTGGTTGTTCCTGATGAGGTGCTGAAGAACGATCTGGCGCCGATGGTCAAGCTCCTGGGTAATGCTGTCGCACAATATGCGATAAAAACCGAAACAGCCTCGCAAGAGCAGCAAACGCGGATGACCGGTCTTGCCGACGCAGTGATCAAGGTGGCGACTGGAGTGGAGAGAGCGGCAGCGGCCGCAGAAAAGACCGCAGAAACTGTCCAAGCGCAGCAGCGTTTGACTGAGGAGTTCATGGCTGTGATGCAGAAACACAGCAATGAAACACGCGGCCTCGTCGCAACCCTTACACAACATAGCCTCCCGGCCGTGCGCACTCCCCAGCCTCTGAGCAATGCGATAGCGAACGATGTCGAGCGAGTGGCGGCACCTTCCACTGTTGCCTCCCCTGTGGAGACGCCAATCAAGGTTTCGGATGACACGGAGGGCGACACCTTCCGATCGTTAAGCAGTCCGGCGGAGGTGGAGAAGGGTGAACCGCCAAAGAGAGCAAGTTGGTGGGGCAGGTGAGTGAGGTTAGCGGAACAGCCATTACGTTTGAGCGCAAGGGCTATGGCCGCGGCCTGATACTCGGCCTGACGATGGCTGAGACGATGCTGCTTCTCGTTTTCTGCCTTTTGCTTGCTGCAGGCGCGCTCATCGCCAAGACAAAGAAAGAGGCTGCGGCAGCGCAGAAGATTGCGCAGTCCCTCAATGAGAACGCTCGCAAGCTTGACGAGGAAAACAAGCGGTTGCTGGCTCAGCTGAATGCCATGGTCAAGCCTGCAAGTCGACGCAATGTACCAGATCAAGAATGGCGTGAATTGGTCCGGGCCAAAGAGGCCGCAGAGGCAATCAAAAAAGTGGGACTGACCCTTGAGGAAGCGGTGAAAAGCGCGCCGGCCGCCAAAGTCCTCTCTGACAACGACGTCGACGTTGATCAGGCCAAAGCCATGATCGAGAAGATGAAGGTTCTGCGCGAGCTCGGCTACGTTGGCACGGGCAAGACGTCCAAGGATCTTGCTGACGCACTGAAGAAGGCAAGGAACGAGGCCTCTGCTGACAAGCCACACGATTGGCCACCGATCATCAGTCTTAGCGAGCTCGATGGCTATAATTTCGATACTGGAAGTGCGGAGCTTTCCGGTGGCTTCAAAACGAAGTTGCGGCAGATGTCGAAGACCATTGCTGGAATTGCAACTTCCTATGGTGTGGACGTCATTGAGGTGATTGGCCACACGGACGAGCAGGCGATGTCCGGTGACTCATCGAATATGGACAGAGGCCTTCAGCCCGTACTGGCGCGCAAGATGGACATTGGCACACTCCATCCTGCCGACAATGCCGGGCTTGGATTAGCGCGAGCGATCTCCGTCACAGGCATCCTGCGCGATATGCCGGAACTGAAAGGCTTCACCATCCTGCCAATGTCCGGCGGCCAGTTGATATTGCCTGGCGACCGGCTCACCGACGGCGCACAGGCCGGCGACGTCAAGGCGAGGAGGCGAATTGAGATCAGGGTCAGGCAACGTTCGCGAGAGACAGATATTGGACTGGTTCCGGTACCAAAGTTGTGAGGCGAACTGCCCTTGGGTTTCGCTCACAGGGCTTGGGGGGGATTGCGGGGATGGGGTTTTACGTTCGAAAATCGATTAGTGCGGGACCTTTCCGCTTTAACTTCTCGTCTGGCGGGGTTGGCGCGTCCGTTGGCGTGCAAGGTCTTCGTATCGGGACTGGCCCACGAGGGCATTATATTCATGCAGGCGTCGGCGGTCTCTACTACCGAGGCACTTTGGGAAAGCGCAGCGCCAAGCAGACGCTGCAACTGTCTGAATTCCCATCTGGGCCAAAGCCCCATCCAACATCCTCACCCGTGGAATATGTCAGCGGTGGCGTCGTGATGAGAGAAATCGAGTCCGCCGATGTGATCGAGATGCGTGATGAGACATTTGCCAATGTGCTTGATGAAATCAATGCGAGGCAATCGCAGACGCGAATGTCGCTCATCCTGGCCGTGCTGTTTGGGATCGCCGGATTGATCGCAGGCGCAATGCTGGGAGGTGGGGTGGCGCTGATCGGTATTGCTGCCTTTTTGCCGGGCATGCTTATTGGCAACTGGTTGGACAGCTACCGCCGGGTGAGCGTGCTCTACTATGATTTGGAGCAGGACGCGGAGGCGGCCTACGGGCGACTTGTCGCCGCCTTTGACACGCTCACACGCTGCGCGGCGAGTTGGCATGTCGCGGCTGGTGGCAAGATAGAGGATCTGACGACTTGGAAGCGCAATGCGGGAGCCACGATGTTGGTCGATAAAAAGTCGACGACGCTCCAAGCTTCCTTGCCGACGGTTGTTCGCAGCAATGTCACACCACCGTCGATACACGTCGGCCGGCAAATCCTTTATTTCATGCCAGACATGATTTTGGTGAAGGACGGAAACCAGTACGGTGCCGTTGGGTATGGAGACCTCAGGACGCAATTTGCCCCCAGCAATTTTATTGAGACCGGCAAAGTTCCATCTGATGCTGAGATCGTGAGCTATACCTGGGCTCATCCCAATAAGAATGGCGGACCCGACAAACGCTTCAGAGATAATCGGCAGATCCCTGTCTGTCGCTACGAAGCCTTGCGGTTTTCTAGCCCATCCGGGCTCAACGAGCTGGTGGAATTTTCCAAGACAAACGTCAGCCAGCCCTTTTGCCAGGCTCTATTGGCACTCGCGCAAATGCACCGAAACGCTGGTGGCCAGTCCGGCTTGCTGAAAGCGCGCTAAGGAATTGGCTTGGTCAGCAAATGCCTTCGCACGGAATTCCGTCGCCGTCCCGGTCCAATTTGGGTCCCCAGCTACAGTTATTGAGATACCAGCGCGCCTCATCGCATGAGGAGATTTGCTTACAATAGCGACGCGGTTGACACGAATAGCTCTGAGCTATTTGGCGACGGCCTGTAAGGCCGTAGGATGTGTCATTACCGGGTTTATTGTTGGCTGCATGTGTTGCTCGCCAATCCCAAGGGGCTGTGAAAGTGCCAACCCAGATGCCAATCTTGGCCCTTTGGGCATCTGCCTGTTGTGACGCGTAACTACCATGGCTGTATCGAGGCCAATCCAGGGCATAACCCTGTTCGACCATCCAAGACGCAATGCTAGCACCGTCCGCCCGCTGACAATCACCAACGAAGCGGTTGTAACGATCCCACGAAACAAAGTTGCACTGGATGGGTCGGGATTGACTGAGGAAGATGTCCAGTGCTTCTGCGGATTTGCGGCCGCATGGGTATTCTTGCCCGCTTGCGTCGCTGCAGTTTTGGCTGCTTTCAGGTGCGTCGATGCCATTGAAACGAATACGCTGTCCGTGGATCTCGATCGTGTCCCCGTCAACGATGGACGCTACGCCGACGATAGGCTTCGGTTTTGACCCGAGTGCGCTTGCTGTATTGGGTCCCGCGATCTGGTTGCCCCACCCTGTAAAGTAGGAGGTGACATAAGCGCCCACTGCTAGCGTGATCACCAGGATCGCGGCTAATGATTTATGTGAAAAGAAACGCTTGCGCATAATTGAAACCCGGCCGCGTCTTGGCCGCGAGCTGCGGCGATGGGAATAGCGATCGCGATTCAATTTTCGATCCTTTGCGAAGCTGCCAAATGTTTTGCTAGCGCGTCTTTGACTTCTTGGCTGCTGCTTTCTTGGGCGCGGCTGCTGTGCGACCGAGGCCAATCGATTTTGCCAATCTGGAGCGATTGGCTGAATAGTTAGGCGCGACCATGGGGTAATCGTTGGAGAGGCCCCATTTTTGGCGATAGGCGTCGGGCGTCAGTCCAAAATGCGTGTTCAAGTGTCTCTTGAGGGACTTGAACTTTTTGCCGTCTTCGAGGCAGACGATGTAGTCTGGAGTGACTGAGCGCTTGGGGTTGACCGCGGGAACTTGGTCGGGTTTTTCCGGTTCGGACGGCTGGCCGATACGCGCTAATGACGAATTGATGCTGGCAATAAGGTCCGGCAATGAGGAGACCGGCACTGAATTCTTGCTCACATAAGCCGCAACGATATCGGCGGTAAGCTCCATCAGCGCGGTGGCCGTATTTTGGATTTCGTCAGTCACTTCATGGCTCCGGACTTCTGCAGTGAAATCCCGATCTATTACTTATCGGCTAAAAAAACCAGTAGAGGGAGGATACTAAATGCCAGGCGCTAATAGTGATGAATGTTAAAGCGCCAATCAGAATGCGGAACCACGAGAGACGGTGGATTGATTGGGCGCGGCGTTTTCTTTGTATGACCAGGAAAGCGGCTTGAGGCTCACAGGCGGATGCATTTAGATTTGGACGAGTAGGACCTACGCATGACATTTTCGAAAGACCCGCCGCCGGAGGTTAAGCCCCAGAAGGATAAGGCAAAGACTGGATCTGAATTGGACCGCGTTCCAAGTGCGGGAGCCATTCGGGTCCGCAACGGACTCTCTGTGTCAGAAAAAGACATTGTGGAGGCGGCTAAATACGGGGGCAGGGAGCGAGAATCCTCGTCGGATAGCGACTAGGCAAAGGGGGCCAAGAATGCAGGCTCTGACCCATATCACACGTCGCAATATTGGACGGTGTCCAGAAGTGATCGCAGTCGTTTCTAATTGAACACGGCTGTTTTTTCTTGCGCGAACGCTCTACGCGGGCTCTAGCTGGTTCTCCTTTCAAAGGGGATGTAAGTCTTGGACGTAAAACAGTCAGTCTTCCAAAGCGATCTCCCTCTAAAGGAGAAACTCGAGCGCGCCAGGATGGAGTTGCTCGATCTTTCCGCCCGCAATCGACTTTTGAATGTGCCGCGGTTTTCCAAGAGCGCGAAGACGATCGATATCGTCGATGAGAAGTCGTCCGAAATTTATCGATTGCTGGTGACCGAAGGAAAGGCTTTTACCTTCCTGGCCGGCAAGCCCGATAGGCCGAAAGCGGGCCAGGATGAAAGCAGCCCTCCAGACGAAGAGATCGACTATTCCCCCGTCGCTCTCGCCCAACCAGAGGACGATGGAGTCGATAACAGAGGGATATCCGCGCGGCACTCGGACACCAAGCTGCAGACGCGTATGACCCCAACTGGGCTGCAGCGGCGGCTCCTTGATCTCTACCATGATGCCCGCACACTCGAGGAAGAGCAGGGCGTCAATATCCTCTTTCTGGCCCTTGGAATGCTGAAGTGGATTGACCCGAACAACAAAGAGAACATCCGTCAGGCCCCCCTCATTTTGGTGCCGGTTCGGCTTGAGCGAGGGGCCGCTGGAGAAAAATTCCGCCTACGAGCCCGGCCGGAAGATCTTACCGCAAACCTCTCCTTGGAACTCTATCTCGACCGCATTCACAAGCTCGCTCTGCCGCGTTTTGAGGTGGGAGATGACTTCGACGTCTCGGCCTATCTCGATGCCGTTGCCGAAGCAATTTCGACCAAAGAGGGTTGGGAGGTGCTTCGCGACGATATGGTGCTCGGCTTCTTCTCGTTTGCGAAGTTCTTGATGTACCGTGATCTGGATCCGGATCTCTGGCCCGATGGCGCAAAGATTATCGAACAACCGAAGATCCGCTCGCTTCTTTCAGATGGTTTCGAAACACGCGAGCCGCTTATGTCGGACGACATAGCGATTGATCCGCACATTGCGCCCGCCGAAATGTTGCATATCGTCGACAGTGACAGTTCTCAGACACTGGCGATCCATGACGTCAGAAAAGGTCGCGACCTCGTTATCCAAGGTCCGCCTGGGACAGGAAAATCGCAGACGATCGCAAACATTATTGGGTCGGCCGTTGCCGACGGAAAGACCGTGCTGTTCGTGGCCGAAAAGATGGCAGCGCTGGAGGTCGTCAAGCGACGGCTTGACACTGCTGGGGTGGGGGACGCCTGCCTTGAGCTGCATAGTAACAAGGCGAACAAGCGCATGATGCTAGAGGAGCTGCGGCGAACCTGGCAACTCGGATCGCCCAGGGGCCAGCTTCCTTCTTCCCTAACTGATCGCTTGCTGGAGGCTCGCGATAAACTCAACGCACATGCTGCACGAATGCACGTTGCGTTCGGAGCGTCCGAACTCACTCCTTATCAGGTTCTCGGCCAGCTAACCCGACTAAGGCAGGTCGGTCAGAAACCAGTGGACATCGAACTTACGGATGCCACAAGCTGGACAACTGACGGCGTTTCGCAACGTCGCAAATTGCTCGATGAGGTCTCTCAGCGGATCAACGAGATCGGCTTGCCGATCCACCACCCGTGGCGGGGAGTTGGCCTGGATGTCGTTCTTCCAACGACCATTGAGAGGCTCGTCCCACGCATCGCGGCGTTGCTGGACCAAGCCAAGGCACTGCACGCCAAACTGGTCGGTATCGCTGAGCGGATCAAGGCCGAGCCTCCGAAAATTCTCAGCGACAGCGGCGAGATAGAAGATCGCGCTGAGCTTCTCGCGTCCGCGCCTGGACTTCCTGCCGAGGCGCTCGTCTCGCCGGTATGGGATGAGCGTCCGAAAGACATTTCATCGCTTCTCTGGTCAGGAACGGATTTCGCCCGCAAGTCCGAGGAACTTTCGGAGCAGTTGGCGGCAACGGCTATCGACACGCCAATTGAAGGTCTCGAGACAGAGCTTGCAAAGCTTCCCTCGGAATTTCCGAAAGATGGTTTCCATCGTGCGCGACAGCTCACCATTCTGCTCCCACGCTTGAGGGAAGAAGCTGAGCGCCTGAATCAGGAACTCGGATCGGCGATATTGCCAGACACGTTGGCAGGCTTGCTCAGGCTGGCCGTGACCGGCGAGCGAGTAGCGGCAGCACCTGACGCAAGTCCGGAGGCCTTCGCAGCCACCGTTTGGGACTCCGGACTTGAGCAGGCAGGCGACCTTGCCGACAGCGTAGCGACGCTTGAGGCTGCCAGAGCCGACCTTCAGGGCAAGGTTGTTGACGCGGCGTGGAGCACCGAGGTGGCCGCGGCGCGGCAGGCGCTCGCCACACACACGGGAATATTGAAAGCATTGAACGGCGACTACCGTCGCGCCACAGCACTTGCGCGGACTATTGTGGTCGACCCTAGCGCGCCTGCGACGCAGATAGTTGGTCTCCTCGACCTTTTGATGAAGGGTCAGGCTGCCGCAGCAAGAGTCCGCGAAGGCGACGCTTTTGGCCGTTCCGCCTTCGGGGCAGATTGGCGTGGGGAGCGATCGGCTTCCGCGCCACTGCTCGCGCTAGTGGAGTGGATGCGGACTCTACGAGGGCTAGGCCCCGAACCTCGGATTATCGCCGGCCGGATGGCGGAACGCTCCGAGGCCGGTGCGCGTGCAGCGCGCGTTCGCAAGGTTATCGAAATCGGTCGGCCAATTATCGAAGGTTTCTGGAACGATCTCGGGCACCTCGCGTCATCCATGCTAGGCGACGTGGCTTCCGCCGAGCGGGCCTCGCTGCAACTGATGGAAGCGAAGGCGAGCACTGTAGCTCAAGCCGATGATGCGTCACGACAGGTTCTGACTGACGTTCCGGATCTAATCACTGAGCGGGTGGAGCTACTGCGCCGACTAGGCAGACTACAAGCACTTGCTCAAGGGATCGATGCGGGAGAGAGCCTTGGCAAGTTCGTATTCGGCTCGTCGTGGCACGGTCGAGGATCCGATTGGGCCGCTCTCACGCAAGCCGAGCTTTGGCTGAAAGAAAATGGCTCGATCCGACATCTGGCTGCGCGGTTGCCTGAAAGAATCGAGATCGCAAACTCGGCACGTTCAGCACGTGAAGCGGCCCAAGCGGCAGCGCGGGAATTGAAGGCGCTTACAGGGGATTTGAAAGCCGATGCTCCCTCCTTGTTTGGAGTAGTCGATTTTCCGGACGTCGCGATAGGCGAGGTCGTTTCTCGGCTGCAGGGTTGGCTCGATCATCAGGAGCAGCTCTCGAAATGGGTTGCCTATGAAGAGCGATCCGAAACGGCCCGAAAGGCTGGACTGGGACAGTTGATAGACGGCCTAGCCAACGGCCAGATTACAACAGGATCGGCTCGATCAGTTTTTGATATGGCCTACTACGAACGAATGTTTCTGGCGATGGCGACCGATGAGCCGGAGCTGGCAAGGTTCGACGGGGAACTGCATTCCAGGGCTGTACGTGACTTCGCAGATCTGGACCGCCAGCGCATCAAGGCCGGCGCCATCGAAGTTGTAACGGCTCATCACCGGAAAATTCCTTCAAGAGACGGCGGAGCTGGACCTGTCGGACTGCTTCGTTCTGAGATGGCGCGCAGACGAGGCCACATGCCCATCCGGCAATTGATGCAGAAGGCAGGCCCTGCCATCCAGGCGCTGAAGCCAGTGTTCATGATGAGCCCGCTTTCGGTGGCGCAATTCCTGTCGCCCGGCCGGATGTCCTTCGATCTGCTCGTGATGGACGAGGCGTCTCAGATCCAGCCCGTGGACGCACTTGGCTCGGTCGCCAGGGCCAGTCAGGTGGTCGTCGTTGGCGACGAACGCCAACTGCCACCCACGACATTCTTCGCGAAGATGACAGGCTCGCAGTCTGAAGATGACGAGGGTGAGGGCGCGCAGGTCGCCGACATTGAAAGCATCCTCGGCCTGTTCACGGCCCGCGGCTTGCCGCAGCGTATGCTGCGCTGGCACTACCGTAGCCGTCACCAATCTCTAATCGCAGTATCGAACAGCCAGTTCTACGAGAACCGGCTTTTCATCGTGCCAAGCCCTTATACCCAAGAGGCAGGTATGGGGTTGCGGTTTCATCATGTGCCGGAGGGGGTCTTCGATTCCGGCGGCACAGGAACCAATCCGGTAGAGGCGAGAGCAGTAGCGGAGGCGATCATCCGTCATGCGAAGGTGAACCCGCAAGAGACTCTAGGCGTTGCAACATTTTCGGTTAGCCAACGCCGCGCGATCCAGGATGAACTCGAAGCGCTGCGGCGACTAAATCCCGACACCGAGGAATTCTTTCACGCTCATCCAAGCGAGCCATTCTTCGTCAAGAACCTCGAAAATGTTCAAGGCGATGAGCGCGACGTGATCATGATCTCGGTGGGGTATGCCAAGAATGCCCAGGGATACATGGCCATGCGTTTCGGCCCTCTTGGCGCGGAAGGCGGCGAGCGTCGGCTCAACGTCCTCATAAGCCGCGCCAAGCGCAGCTGCGAAGTATTCGCGTCCATCACAGACGAGGACATCGACCTGGAGCGTGGCAAAGGGAAAGGCATCTTCGCCTTCAAGCTCTTCTTGCACTACGCGAGAACAGGGCGAATTTCGCTTGCCCAAGTCACGGTTCGCGAAATGGATTCAATCTTTGTAGAACAGGTAGCCAACGCGCTGATCGAAATGGGTTATCAGGTTCATGCTCAAGTGGGCATTGCCGGCTTCTTCATCGACCTCGCAGTTGCGGATCCAGAGAGGCCAGGCCGCTATATTCTTGGCATCGAATGCGATGGCGCAGAATATCACTCATCTCGCTCGGCCAGAGATCGAGACCGGCTTCGGCAGTCGGTTCTGGAAGACCATGGTTGGATCATCCATCGCATCTGGAGCGCTGACTGGTTCCAACGGCCTCGTGAGCAGCTGGAGCGAACCATACTAGCGATTGAGGCCGCCAGAAAAGAACTCGATGAGCGGGCCGAATTGGGGGTCCAGAGAAATCGAGCTGTAGCCGTGCAGGTTGTTACGGTCGACCGAGGCAACGTGACGGAAATCGGTCTCGAAAGCACAAACGGATCCGAGACACCCAATCGAGCCTACGAAGAGGCCGAACTAAAGCGACCGGGATCGTTCGAACTCCACGAGACGCCCAGCGGAATCATGGCCGGACTGGTCGAGCAGGTCGTGGCTACAGAAACGCCAATCCATGTCGACGAAATAGTTTCGCGTATTCGGGACGCCTGGGGTCTGCAGCGGGCCGGTGGCAGGATTCAGGATGCAATCGAGCGGGGGGTAAGCATAGCACAGAGAGGTGGTTCAGTAGCCCGTCGAGGCAACTTCTGCTTCAAGCCAGGTGTTCCTGTTCGTCTCAGGGATCGCAGTGGGGTCGTGTCCGCTGGATTGCGCAAGCCCGAAATGATTGCGCAGGACGAGGTCGCCCAAGGCGCTATGGAAGTCGTGAAATCCAACCTCGGTGCGACAGAGGAAGAAATCGCCACAGGCGTTGCCAGGATGCTGGGCTTCAAAGCCACAAGCGCACAATTAAGGCAGCTGATTTCAGCTGGGGTCGCCGATTTGGTTGCCAAAGGAGTGTTACGGTCCCAAGACGGCTTGTTGGTGGCCGGCGAATCCGCGAGCGAGAAATTAGCTGAAGTGTAACGGGGCGCTGCAGCGCCCTCGTTGCAATTTCTGTCGAAGCTCGGAACACCTCTTTTGCTGGCGGAGGCCGAATGGCATTTCGATTCGTACACACGGCCGATATTCATCTCGACTCGCCGCTTCGTTCGCTGGCGATGCGAAATCCCGATCTTGCCGGGCTGGTGGGCGACGCCAGCCGCCAGGCATTCGTTTCGATAGTGGATCTCTGCCTTGAGGAACGTGTGGCCGCGTTGGTCATTGCTGGCGACCTATACGATGGCGACCAGACTTCAATGAAGACAGCGCGGTTCTTGGGCGCGCAGATGACACGCCTGCACCAGGCCGGCATCATGGTTTTCAAGATCCGCGGTAATCATGACGCCCTGTCGCGGATTTCCAAACAGCTGGTATTTCCCGACACCGTTACCATCTTTGGTGGTCGTGCTCAGTCGGTATTGCAGACAGCCGGCGGTCTGGACGTCGTATTCCATGGTTTGAGCTTTGCGAACCCTAAGGCGCCGGACAGCCTGTTAACCAAATATCCGGCGGCTCGTGAAGGGGCCGTCAACATAGGCATCATGCATACCAGTCTGGCTGGATCGCCAGGTCACGACGTTTACGCGCCCTGCAGCATCGCTGACTTGCACGCCCACGGTTTCGACTATTGGGCCCTCGGCCACATCCATGCTCGCCAAGTCCATCCTGGCGCCAGTGCCGTGGTGATGCCGGGAATACCGCAGGGGAGGGATATCAACGAGGCCGGTGAGAAATCAGTCACCCTGGTGACGGTGCGCCACGACCGTTCGGTGGAGATCGAGGAACGGCTGACCAGCGTTGCGCAGTTCGAACGGGTGAGCGTCGACCTTACCGGAGCGGTGGAGTGGCCCGAGGCCGTCGCGCGTGTTCGCTTCGCACTCGAAGAGATGCGGGCAACCGTCCGATCGCGTCATGCTGTGGCTCGCATTGGCCTGACAGGAACGTCACCACTGATGTGGGCGCTGATCCGCGACAGGGACCTCCTTCTTGCCGAAGCCGAACAGGCTGCGGAACAGCTAGGCCATACGTGGGTGGAGAAGCTCGAGCTTGACCTCGCGCCGCCTCGGACGGAGACCGCCGAGGATATTGCTGATCCGATTTTCGAACTCGAGCAATCAATGCGTGCCGATGCCACCTCGGAGGCCTTCCGCGCTGAGGCGAGGGCGTTCGTCCAAAAGATGGTCGCCGACCTTCCGGCCGACGGGCGGGATTTTGCTGGGACGGACGAAGCCGGGCTGGAACAGTTCCTCGATCAGGTGCTTTCCAAGGGCGCGGACTTGGTGACTGCCCGCCTTAAGGCCGGTGGATCGTCATGAGGTTGCGGCGCCTTGACCTCATTCGTTATGGAAAGTTCACCGATCGTTCGATCGACTTCGGACCCAAACCGGAATCCGGACCTGATCTGCATATCGTGTTTGGCCTGAATGAGGCCGGCAAATCGACTGCGCTTTCGGCCTATCTAGACTTGCTGTTCGGCATCGAGGAACGGAGCCGCTACAACTTCCTGCACGAGTACAGTGCCATGCGCATCGGCGGGGTGCTGGAACTGGCCGGCTCCGAACACACGTTCACGCGTACGAAACAGCGCAGTAATTCGCTATTGAATGCGACGGGCCAACCGGTAAGCGAGGTGGCGATCACGGCGCATCTCGCCGGTCTGTCGCGCGACGCCTACACGACGATGTTCTCACTCGATGACGAGACGTTGGAAGCCGGCGGAAAATCTATCCTGGAGTCGCGGGGCGACCTCGGCAAGCTTCTGTTCACGGCCAGCGCCGGTCTTGGGAACGCAAGTGATACGTTGAACGCCCTCGAGGCCGAAGCAGACGCTCTGTATCGGAAGCAGGCGCATGGAACCGAACTGGCGCTGTTGAAGAAGCGCCTTGTTGACGTAAAGTCGCGCAGGGATGCGATCGACACCCTTGCATCAACCTACGAGGGCCTGGAGGCCGAACGTCTCGATGCAGCGCAGCAGTACGGCCGAACCATCAGCGATCGGGCGGTGCTGGTGGCCAGGCTGGATACCTTTGCTCGTTACGTGCGTGCTGCGCCGATGCTGGCGGATATCCGGCGCAAGATTGCCCGGCTGGATCAGCTGCCGGACATCGCCTCCCCAGCCCGGACATCGACGGGAAGTGTCACCGAACTGATCGATGACGATGCCAGCCTCAGAACGCGGCTGTCCGCAAACATCGACGAGACCGAGCGCCTGGCGGAAAAAGTCACTGCGGTCGACGAGGACGAACCGATCCTGTCGATTTCCGAACGCATTCGCGGGCTGGCGGAGAGCAAGGTGCGCCATACCGCGGCTGGCTTTGACTTGCCCACTCGCAGGATGGAGCTGCAAATCCTCAACAACAGCGTGGCGAGCTGCCTTGCCGCCTTGGGCCGATCTTCCGAGGCGGATCCTGGCGCGCTGCTTCTGCCTGCCGTCACCGTTGGCGTCGTTCGCGCCATGGTCGAGCAGAGGTCCGGGATTGCTACCGGGATGCGTGCCGCTCGCGACGAAGCCGCGGCGGCACTCGATGCGCTGCAGGTGGCAAGGCAGCGGGTCGGCGAGGAAAGGGCGGTGCCCGAACCTGCCAGGGCAAGGCTGGGCTCGGCTTTGTCGAAAGCGCGAGCAAGCGGACACCAGGCAGAGATTAGGACGGCTCGCGAGGCGGAAGATGCGGGAACAATCCGATGGAAGGCGGCGCTCGCGCGCTTGCGTCCATGGAACGGAGATGCCCTCGCTCTCGCCAACGTCGCGGTTCCGAGCGCCGGGCAGATTGCCGCCTGGAAGACGGTAGCGTCAGAACTGGCAAGGAACACCGCCGTACTTGCCGAACGCCTTGCTGAATACGAGGGCAACCATGCCATGCTCGCCGCACGATTGGATGCCCTTCGTGCCTCGGGCGACATTGTCGACGATGAAGCGGCTACCGCCATCCGCCGAGTTCGCGATGATGCGTGGGCAACGCACCGCGCAGCGCTGACCGGTGACACCGCTGACGACTTCGCCGTGGCATTGGCGCGCGATGACATTGCCAGCGCAGGCCGGCTGGCCGGCGCGGCGGATCTGGCTGAGATCCGGGCAACTACGCGCGAGCTGGCCGAGGCCGCGGCCAACCTGTCACGCAACGGCATCCAACGCACACAGCTCGGCAAGGATGTGGATACCCAATTGTTGGAAATCCGCGCGGCCGCCAGGGACCTGCTCGGAGACGCCGTGGAACCTTCGTCTGAGCGCCTGATCGAAAGGATCGAGGATCAGATCGAGGCGCGCAGCGATGCGCTCGCTGCCTGGGAGCAGATCGAACTTGCTCGCTTGAAGGCCGAGCGAGCCGCTGACGCCGGCGAGCAGATACGCTTGGAAATGAGAGCAGTGCTGGGAAGCGTCGGCATTGTATCAGAGTCCAACGACACCCTCGAAGCAATCATGGCCATCGCGGAGCCGTTTCTGGATCGGCAGCGCAAGGTGGACGCCGAGTATGCCGAGGCGCTCAGAATGGTGAGCTCCAAAGAAGAGGATCTAGCGGCACGACGGGTTGCAGTAGGTGTGGCGGAGCGTCGCGAGGAGGAATGGCTGGCCGGCATTACCGAAGCACTCAAGGGAACTTGGCTCGAAAGCGGGCTCTCCGCATCCGGCGTCGGCACTGTGCTCGATCAATTGGCCGAACTTTCAAGAAGCCTGCAGGAACGGGACGACCTGCAGCTGCGTATCGACAAGATGGAGGCCGACAGGGCCAATTTTCTGGTCGAGGTCATCGCCGTTGCGGTTGAAGCCGACGAGCCGACGAAGGATACCGACCCGGAGCAGTTGGCCATCCGCCTTGCCGAGCGCCTAGAGCGTGCCGAGCGGACACGTGAAACGAAGGCAAGCCTCGGCAACGACCTGAAGCGCCTCAAGGAGGCGCGCGACATCCTCGACACTGAGATTTTGGCACACGAACGCCGCAAGAACGAGGTGCTGGGCGTCTTTGGTGTCGCCACTCTGCCCGAGGTAGTCGAACGCGATGAGCTGTTGCGTGAGCGCGATGGCTTGCGCACCACCGTCGCCGAACTTGAGGAACGGATAGTGGCGGAGCTCGCGGTCGACGGATTCGAGCAGGCCCGCTCGATCCTGGACGCGATCGATTTCGACGGCCTCGCGGTCGAGAAGGCTGAGGGTGAGCAGCGGCTTCGCCTGTTCGATGAAACCATCCAGCAACAGCTGATCCGGCAGACGCGCGCGGCCGACAAGCTGGACGCCATCGGCGGTGATAGTGCGGTTGCACGCCTGGATGCTGAACGGCGCACAACCCTGCTGGAAATCGAGGAGAAGGCCGTTCGCTACATAGAGCTGAAGCTTGGCATCATGTCGGCTGGCAATGCTTTGCGGATCTACCGTGAGAGCCATCGCTCCGGCATGATGGCGCGCGCATCAGACGCGTTCAAGCTAATGACGCGTGGCCAGTATTCGGGGCTGACAACCCAGCCTGTAAGAGGTGGTGAGGTTCTCATTGCTGTGCAGGGTGACGGGCAATCCAAGGTCACCGAAGCGCTTTCAAAGGGTGCACGATTTCAGCTGTACCTTGCCCTAAGACTCGCCGGTTATTACGAGTTCGCGCAATTTCGGCCCTCGGTCCCATTCGTCGCCGACGACATCATGGAGACGTTCGACCATATTCGCTCGGAGGAGGTTTTCAGGCTGTTCGGAGCGATGGCAAACACAGGTCAGGTCATCTACCTGACGCACCATAAGCATCTATGTGAAATAGCTGAGGCTGTCGTACCGGGAACGAGGATCCATCAACTCGCACAGTAATTTTCTCCGGAATACGTGAACGAACCAGTGAAGGACGCCGAATTTGACGGCAAGTATGCGCCCAAAGTCAGACGTTCCGGCAAACTTCGCGTTCGTCCAAAAGCGGACATATCGCCCGAGCCATAGACGGCCCCGATGTGCCCATAATGGACGTCCTGCAAATTCATTGTCCTGCCGAATCTGGACTTCGAGAGCTGGCCCTAAACAGCAATTGTATCGCGCCTAGCCGTCCTATCGCCGGGGCGCCAATTGTAAACAACGGCGAACTATACCAATATCGTTACTGGCTTCTTCCGGTGCGACTCGGGAGAACGGGATGGGCAATGAACGCGAAGACGCAAACGGGAAAACACAGCGCCGCTGGCCAATACCTCGGCTATGCGCTTCAACCTGTACGCCTTTGCTTTCACCTGCTCAACGCGCCTAGCGGCGCCTTGGTCTCTCTTGAACATTTAGACGATGTGGCGGTTCACCTGGTCGGCGGCGAAGTCGTTCTTGAGCAAAGCAAGAGCGCACTGAAGCAAAATCCGATATCCGACTGGGCTGCGGACCTGTGGAAGTCTCTGGCCAACTGGCTCAGCTTCATGGCGGCGGGAGAGATCGACCCGGCGACCAGCCATTTCCGGCTATATGTCACACCGGTGAAGGCGGGTGCCTTCGCGATCGCGCTGAACGACGCGAAAACAGATGCCGACGTGGAGGCGCTGGTCGCTAACCTCGCCAAAGCCCACAGCAAGCTGAAAGCTGCACCGGCATGCGACGCCGACGTCCAAGCTTTCCTGAACGCTGATGCGGCTCATTGCGCCGCCTTGGTCAAGAATCTCGCCGTTATCAGCGTCGATGCAGATCCCGTCGATCCGATACGCGCGATCTTCAAGCCGACGGTCTCTCCGCTCATCATCGACCTAGTGTGCGAACGCGCGATCGGCGCTGCGAAGGAGGCGGCGGACAGGCTGATTAGAGCTGGCAAGCCCGCCATCTTGGACGTGGACGCGTTTCAGGCCGAGCAAAGAGCATTTGTTCAGAAGAACAACCTTCCAGGGCTGCTGTCGTCTTTCACCAAGCAACCGCCTGTCGAGGCCATCGAACAATTGATCGCCGACCGTCCCGCCTTCGTCCGCCAACTCGAGCTGATCGAGGTGGGAGACGAAGCGTGCGTCCGGGCTGTTAGCGATTACCTTAGGACGCTCGCCGACATCTCGATCTGGGGCGAAAGCGGGCTAATCTTTGAGAAGAACCTAAGTGACTGGGACGATGATCTTGTCGGTCGCTATGAGCACGTCAGTGCAGAGGTGCACGACATACAGGCCGGACACCCCGCAACGGTTCGTGGTAGAATAGTTTACAGGCGCTGCGCGCAGTTGCAGCCTCCACTCGATGGTCGAGTCGTCCCCGGTCATTTCGTCCACGGATCATTCAACGCCCTTGCCCACGGCCTGCGCCTCGGCTGGCATCCCGACTACCAGACTCTTTTGGAGCCAGCGACTTGATTGAGGCTGGCCGATCGCACCTACCGCTCAGCGACCTCGCCCTTGTCCAGAATCCAGGACTTGGGGCTTTCGCATTGTGGCAATTTGGCCAAGGTTTCCAGGCTGAGGACGAACGTCCAGCGCCGTTCGCCTTGGCGTTTCTCGTGCTGCCAATCGTCCTGCATCGCGCAACGCTCGAAATCGTGACTTCGACAAACCGACCCTCTGGACTGGCGCTCTTCGCGGCCAAGCTCGGGAAGGAACGGGAACAACTCCTCGCCGTCCACGAGCGAGCGCTGCTGCTGCGTACTCTGACATTGCAATCGGCCGCTGTCGGTGTGAGCGGGCGGCTGCTGTCCGTGGATTACAAGGATGCTACTTTAAGAGCAAACGTACCAGAACCGAAACCGAGGAGGCTCGTCCTTCCAGAGCGCGTCAAGCACCTCGGACCTGCCTCGGAGAAATTGGGTTTCTGGTTTTCGAACCTGGGGACCGCGCAGGTGGCCAACCTGTTACGGGTGGAGTTCTAGATGTATTTCCAGCTTCGAAAACTGATCCTTTGGCCCCGCAATGGTGCAGCGCCGCGGGTCGTCAAGTTCGAGCCCGGTGTCGTCAACGTCATCAGCGGCGCGTCGAAGACCGGGAAGTCCGCCGTTATCCCTATTGTTGATTACTGTCTGGGCTCGGAGAAATGCGCGATTCCGGTGGGCGTAATCCGCGAGAACTGCAGCTGGTTCGGCATTCTGATCGAGACGCTGGAGGGCGAAAAGCTCTTGGCGCGACGCGAACCGGGGGACCAACAGAGCACAGGCGACATGGTGCTGCTGGAGGGCGCACAGGTCGAAATTCCGGAGACGATCACCGACAAGACCACCAATGTCGACACGGTCAAGCGCGCGATGAACCGCCTGGCAGGACTGACTGACCTCGACTTCGAACCAGGTACAGAGAATGGATTCAAGCAAAGGCCAAGCTTCCGCGACCTCATGGCCTTCACGTTCCAACCTCAGAACGTGATCGCCAATCCCGACGTGATGTTTTTCAAGGCCGATACGACGGAACACCGGGAGAAGCTAAAGACCATCTTCCCGTACGTTCTGGGCGCGGTCACGGCAAAGATTCTCCAGGCGCGGTTTGAGATCGATCGGCTCCAGCGCAACCTCCGCCGGAAGGAGGCTGAGCTACGCGCGATCGTGTCGGCAACTGGCGCTTGGCGGGCGGAGGCGGAGGCGTGGCTGCGTCAGGCAGTCGAACTTGGCCTAGTCGATTCCTCCACTGAAGTGCCGAAGGACTGGAGTGACGTTGTTGACCTGCTTCGGCGCGTGTCGAACAGCAACTCAAGTCTTGCTCGACCAAGCCTGGCCGGCATCGATGTGGTGCTGACGCGTCTGGAAACCCTTCGTGCGTCGGAAACTGAAATCGCCGCGCGACTTACCGAGCATCGTCAGCGCCTGAACGAACTGCGCCGTCTGGTGGAGAGCAGCGAGGCGTACGGCGACGCCATGCGCATCCAACGTGACCGCTTGGACCTTTCCACGTGGCTGAGGGACTTGGCCGACGAGTTCGCCGATCCGTTGGTCGCACTCGGGGACGGCGGCCGCGAGAAGGTCTTGGCCCTTTGCGACAACCTCGGCGGTCTGGAGATCCGACTGCGGACCCACCCTGCGATGTCTAACACGCTTGACAAGGAAATCCTGCGCCAGCGCGGCGCCGCTGAAGCGGTCCTATCTGAGTTGAACGATGTCCGTAGCGAGATAGCGGTGCTGGAACGGGACTCTGACGTCGCCCGAGACGAGGCCAATCGCTTCGATAGGCTTGAGCGCTTCCTCGGTCGATTGGAGCAGGCGTTGCACGTCTACGACCGCGCCGACCAGTCGTCGGATTTGCGGCAGGAACTCACCTCGCTGCAGGCCGATATTGCAACGCTGCAAAAGACGATCTCCGAGGCCGACATCCAGCGCAAGCTATTCAACGCGTTGCACCAAGTCTCCCATCATGCCAATCGGCTGATTCCGCAGCTTGACGCGGAGTGGCCCGAGGCCCCGATTAGGCTGTTGATTGAAGACCTGACCGTCAAGGTGACTAGGGGAACGCGTGAGGACTACCTGTGGGAGATTGGCAGCGGCGCCAATTGGCTCGCGTATCACGTCGCACTAATGCTTGCGCTGCAGCACTACTTCCTGGCCGAACCTCATCACCCAGTCCCTGGTCAGCTGATCTTCGACCAACCTAGCCAAGTCTATTTTCCTAAGCGGGCGGCGGGCGACGAGGGCCCCGACCTCATCGCGTGGAGGGATCAGGACGTGGTCGCCGTCAGGAAGGTCTTTGCGCTCCTAGGCGCTGAGGTCATGGCCGCGAAAGGTCGCCTCCAGATCATCGTGCTGGATCATGCAGATGAGGACGTCTGGGGCAAGCTTCCCGGAGTCAAGTTGATTGAGGAATGGCGTGGACAGGCCCTCGTGCCTCAGGCTTGGATTGCCGCCGCATCTTCCAACGGTGGATAATAATCTGCTGCCAGAGGAGAAGGCATGGCGAACGTGGACGAGATCAACCGTCTGACGGCCCTTGGCTTGAACGTCATCACAGCCATGGATGTCGCGGAAGGAAAACTAGACGAAGCCTTCGAGGTCGCCCGCGCTCAGGAGAAACGCAAGGTCGACATCTGGTGCAAAGGAAGAAAGAACATTCCGGTTGCACTGACTGCGATATGGGACTGCGATCCTGCAAACTTCTATCTCGCGTTCGACGGCGATGATCCCAGCGACCACGCTTCGACGGATTTCATTCTTATCGACGCTGATGTCACTGACGTTGGCGGCAGGCTTACCTACGCCGCCAGCAGGGACAAGGGTCCTTGGCATCAACGTTACAAGAGCAAGAGCTGTGGGATCGCCTACCGATGGCTGCATGGCCGCGGTGTCACACCGCCTTTGCTCGGCGAGTACCAAGGCCAAGTTCACATCGTAGGAGGCATGCACCGCTTCCATCTTGCCAAGCACTATGGGACGACGCGCATGCCATTCCTCGTCCGGAGGGCCGAACTAGCCGCAGTAATGGCGTTGATCCCCTCGGCGACCGACACCGCCAACTCGTAATGGCGGGGACTGCAGAAAAGAAGCGAATGAGTTGCGAACTTACCGGGATCACTCCCCGAAAGCTGACCGACGGCTTCCGGCCCCGTTGCGGCCATTCTTACTCCCGCACTTTGGCTTTTCCAGCGCTAAACCGGCCTTGGGCGATGAATGGAAACGGTCAGATGTTCCCGGTCTGTGCTCGAAAAGTCGCATAAAAGGGCAGACTGGTGTGACGTCCGGAATTATTGGGCCTTTCACGGGTTTACCGGTCCCGAATTATCGGTTGCTGGCGGGCGGGCTATGCGATTGAAAACAGGAGAGTTTTCTGGCTAAGGGTGGGGTTTCAGACTGAGTTTACCAATGCCCTTAATGACGATTAATTCTGGATTGGCATCAGGTGATTGGGTTTGCGCAGAATATAGCCGCCCTTATTGGTAAACCCGCTCACGGTCGACAACGGATTGGTCAACCTAGGACGACAGGATTGGTAAACCGGAGCCGCCCTATCGACGAAGGTCTAGCTTGGCGCATTCACTGTCGCCGGTAGGCAGATATTCGGGCGACAATCGGGACCAGCGTGCGACGCCGCCAAGCGTGAGACACGTCGGCTACGCCGCAAATCGACACGGTTTGACCGGGCGCAATACCGCACCGATCTTCTAATCTCGGCTTAATTCCGGAGAGAGGCAGATAATTCCGGACGCCACACTGATTGGTAACCTAAGGCCACCCACCACGCGGATTGGTAGCCCACAGGAATAGGTTTGGTAACCCTTATCGAGTGAGGGCCGCTCGTACCTTTCGGCGGGTTCGTTTCAGTTCTAAGCCCGGCTTAATTCTGGACAACGACAGATAATTCTGGACGGCACAGTGGAACTCAACGCGTTGTAAGGATGGCATAGAGAAGCAGTAGCCCTCCAGTCTCGCTACTGGAAAAATTCTGGAAAATGGGTCTGCTTGGCTGGACGCAGAACGTTGTGATTATTCAGCCGGCATTTCTGAAGCTTCTCGAACACAAACAGCTTGCCTTCGCGCACGCTATCTTCGAGCGACTTCGCCTTCGCCAGATGCGCCGCAATCGCGCTGGCCAGCATGCAACCTGTTCCGCGCATCGATATAGCAAGGCGCGGCGTGTCGAAGTGGATGGGTTCATGATCGGAGCGTAACAGAATATCGGCCGATCGGGGACCCGACGCGTGCCCACCCTTGATCAGCAGGGCCTGAGGGCCGACGGCCTGCAGTCTTTGTCCTTGTTGGAGCGCACCGTCCTCATCCGAAGCCGGTTCGGAACCAGTAAGGAGCGCCAGTTCAGGAAGGTTGGGCGTGACAATGCAGCAAAGCGGCATCAAATCGCGCTTCATGGCAGCGATAGCGCCTGCTTCCAGAAGTGCGCGGCCTGAGGTGGAGGCCAGCACAGGGTCGAGTACTGCCGGCACTTGCGGAAATTTGCGCAGCACTGCGGCAACGGCAACAATGATCTTGGCAGTCGCCAGCATGCCGATCTTGATTGTGGCTACGTCGTTGGCCTGTAGCGCGGCACACATCTGATTGGCCACCATGCTGGGTGGCGAATGATGGATTTCGATCACGGCGTCGTGCGTTTGCACCGTTAGCGCTGTGACGGCGAGACAGGTGCGCACGCCAACGGCAGAGATCGTCTCGATGTCGCGTGCTATTCCAGCACCCCCGCTGGAATCTGATCCGCCAACGACAAGCACATGCGGTTCTCGTCTCATCGCCATCGGTCCGTCTTTTCGATCCATTCTCGCGTGCGCGCTTCGGGGTCGAAGCTCAACGTGATGTCCGTGACCACTGCGGCGCTGTTGGCGCCGGCCTCAAAGACGCCGTCGAGGCGGTCGGGGTTGAGGCCGCCGATGGCGACCAATGGGATCGGCGCCACCCGCCGCTTCCACTCGCTGATCCGCTCTAGCCCTTGCGGTGCCCACTTCATTTTCTTCAAAGTGGTGGGATAGATCGGACCGAGCGCGACATAGTCGGGCTCGGCAAACATGGCCGTTTCCAGCTCGACATGATCATGCGTGCTCAATCCGAGCCTGACGCCCGCTGCCCGTATCCTCGAGAGGTCGGCCGTTTGCAAATCCTCCTGGCCCAGATGCACGAAATCGCAGCCTTCCTCGATTGCCAGGCGCCAATAATCATTGATGATGAGCTGGCTTTTGTGTTGGACACACCAGGCCTTCGACTTGCGGATCTCCGCGCGCAGCCCGGTTTCATCCATGGTTTTGATGCGAAGCTGAATCAGCTTGACGCCGAGCGGCGCCAACCTTTCGATCCAGGCGGCGCTGTCGACGATCAGGTAGAAGGGATCGAGCTTCATGAAAAAACGGCCCTGCCGACCATCGGTGTCGATGGCACGGCGACGTCGCGCGGTTCGAGCATTCCCGAACTGAACGCCTCACGACCGGCGTCGACCGCCTTACCGAAAGCACGCGCCATGCCGACCGGATCTGCCGCCTTGGCGACCGCTGTGTTCAGGAGCACGGCGTCAAAGCCGAGTTCCATGACGGTGGCCGCGTGCGACGGCCGTCCGAGCCCCGCATCCACAATCAGCGGGACGCCAGGGAAATATCCGCGCATCGAGCGCAGCGCCGTCATGTTGACCGGTCCCAAGGCGGAACCGATCGGTGCGCACCACGGCATCAGGACCTTGCAGCCCGCTTCCAGCAGCCGCTCGGCGACAACGAGATCGTCGGTGGTATAGGGGAATACCGCAAAGCCGTCCTCGCACAGGATGCGGGCGGCTTCAACCAGACCGAACACATCCGGCTGTAGCGTGTCGTGATTGCCGATCACTTCGAGCTTGATCCAGTTGGTGCCGAAGACCTCGCGCGCCATTTTCGCGGTGGTGACGGCTTCCTTGACGGAGAGGCAGCCGGCGGTATTGGGCAGGGTTCTGGCGCCCAGCGAGCGGATCAACGACCAGAATTGTTCGCCGGCCCTACCGCCCGCCATCTCACGCCGCAACGAGACGGTCACCACCGACGTGCCCGATGCCTTGACTGCATCGGCAAGGATGGCCGGCGAAGGATACTGAGCCGTGCCGAGAAGCAGGCGCGACGAAAGCTCGGTTCCATAAAGCTCCAACATGCTAGCCGCCCTGCATGGGCGAGAGGATTTCGATCCGGTCGCCGTCGCTCAACTGGAACTCCGCGCGGTTGGCTTTGTGCACGAGGTCGCTGTTGACGGCGGTGGCGAGCCAATCGCCCTCATAGTCGAGCGCGGCAAGCAACTCGGCCAGCGTGGTGGCGGCAATCTCACGCGCCTCGCCGTTGACCATCAGTTTCATGAGCATGCTCCTTGGTTCTGTCTTGACTGAAAACCAGGTCGGCAGCCTGGCGCGCCATGGCGGGGGCGAGGAGAAAACCGTGACGATAAAGACCGTTGATCGCGATGATCTCACCGTCTGTTTCGACGCGTGGCAAATTGTCGGGAAATGCCGGACGGACACCCACACCGGTTTCAACGATCTCGGCCTCACCAAAGGCCGGATGGAGGGCATGGGCGGCGCCCAGCAGCTCCATCATGGAACGCGCCGTCACCGGTCCGGCGCTCTGGCTTTCAATCATCGTCGCTCCGATCATGAAACGGTGATCGGTGCGCGGCACGGCATAAAGCGGAAAGCGTGGATGAAGCAAACGGACCGGCCGCGACAGCGAGACATCAGGCGTGCGAAGGATCAGCATTTCGCCGCGAACACCGCGCAGCCTGTCATCGGCCGCTGCCATTCCCATGCAGTCTATCTGACGGGCGAATCCCGAAACAGGCCGGGCGTCGCAGCCGAAGTGGAATTTGACACCCATGGTCGCAAGCTTGTCATGAAGTGCCGCCATCGCCGGGCGTGGGTCGAGGTGAGCCTCGTCGGGGAAGAGCAATCCACGCCGGAAGCGGCCGGCGAGGTCGGGTTCCAGGAGCGCAATTTCGTTTTCATCGACGCGCCGATGCCCTGACGTGCGACTGGCGAACCGGTCAAGCTCACCGGCATCACGCGGCGCGGCCACGACCAATGTCCCGGCCCGTGTCACCTGACCCGACAGCACCGCATCCCACCAGTCGGCAGCATCGCGTCCGAGATCCAGCACCGGCTGCTCCGCGCTTTCGCGCTCGCACCATGGCGCCAGCATGCCGCCGGCGAACCACGACGCGTTGCCACCAAGGCCATGCCGCATCTCGGCGACGGTGACCGTCGCGCCGCGGGCGGCGAGTTCGAAAGCGACGGTGAGGCCGGCAACGCCGGCCCCTTTGACGAGCACCCTCATGATGGTTTGGGAGCCTCTGGCACGACCGGTACGCCAGTCTCGTCCGCCTGCATGTAGAGATCGCCGCCCTCCCGGTATTTTGCCGCCATTGCCGCCATGCCTTCCTTCTGGGCCTCGGCACGGATGTCGTGGGAAATGCGCATGGAGCAGAATTTCGGCCCGCACATCGAACAAAAATGTGCCAGCTTGTGCGCCTCCTTGGGCAAGGTCTGGTCGTGGAAGGACCGTGCGGTTTCGGGGTCGAGCGACAGGTTGAACTGGTCCTCCCAGCGGAACTCGAAGCGCGCGCGCGAAAGGGCATCATCCCTGGTTTTCGCTGCCGGATGGCCCTTCGCCAGATCGGCTGCATGGGCGGCTATCTTGTAGGTGATCACGCCAATCTTGACGTCGTTGCGGTCGGGAAGGCCGAGATGCTCTTTCGGCGTGACGTAGCAAAGCATTGCGGTGCCGAACCAGCCTATCATGGCGGCACCTATCCCTGAGGTGATGTGGTCATAGCCCGGCGCGATGTCGGTCGTCAGCGGCCCCAACGTGTAGAACGGCGCCTCACCGCACACTGCGAGCTGCTTGTCCATGTTCTGCTTGATCTTGTGCATGGGGACATGGCCCGGGCCTTCGATCATCACCTGGCAGTCCTTTGCCCAGGCAATCTTGGTGAGTTCTCCAAGTGTTTCCAGTTCGGCGAATTGCGCCGCGTCGTTCGCATCGGCGATTGAACCGGGACGAAGGCCGTCGCCGAGCGAGAAGGAGACGTCATAGGCTCTGGCGATGTCGCAGATCTCCTCGAAATGCTCGTAGAGGAAGCTCTCCCGGTGATGGTGCAGGCACCATTTGGCCATGATCGAGCCGCCGCGCGAGACGATGCCCGTGACCCGGTCGACGGTCAGCGGGATGTAGTGCAGCCGCACGCCGGCGTGGATGGTGAAATAGTCGACGCCTTGCTCGGCCTGCTCGATCAGCGTGTCGCGGTAGACCTCCCAGTTCAGATCCTCGGCGATGCCGTTGACCTTTTCCAGCGCCTGATAGAGCGGCACCGTACCGATCGGCACCGGCGCATTGCGCACGATCCAGTCGCGGATGTTGTGGATGTTGCGGCCGGTCGACAGGTCCATCACCGTGTCCGCGCCCCAGCGGATAGCCCAGACCATTTTTTCGACCTCTTCGGCCATCGACGATGTGACAGCCGAGTTACCGATGTTGGCGTTGATCTTGACCAGAAAATTGCGACCGATGATCATCGGCTCGCTCTCGGGATGATTGATGTTGGCGGGAATGATTGCGCGCCCGCGCGCCACCTCGTCGCGCACGAATTCGGGTGTGACGAAATCTGGGATCGCCGCGCCGAAGGCTTCGCCGTCGCGTTGCAGCTTGCCGCGCATCACCTCGCGGCCGAGATTCTCGCGGATGGCTACGAACTCCATTTCTGGCGTGATGATGCCGGCGCGCGCATAGGCAAGTTGGGTCACCGCCTTGCCCTGCTTGGCCTTGAGCGGCCGATTGCGTATCGGAAATTCCGGTGTCAGGCGCTCGCCGGTGGCGAATCCATTGTCTTCCGGCCGGACGTGGCGGCCGTCATAGGCTTCGACATCGCCACGCGCCGTGACCCATTCGTGGCGAAGCCGGGCAAGGCCTTTTTCGATGCTGGTTTCGACTGATGGATCGGTGTAGGGGCCGGACGGATCGTAGACGGTGACGGGCGGTTCGCCGGCCGTCGGATGGACGGAAATCTCGCGCATCGGCACCCTGATCTGCGGGTAGAGGACGCCGGGCTTGTGGATTTTCCGCGAGGCGGGCAGTGGTCCCGTCGATACGGCGGGGGTGAGGGCATTCATCGTGAGGCTCCTTTGCTCATGCATTGGAGACCCAGTTCTGTGCCGGAAGGATGAAAAGACGCTTCTGTAGACCTGCTGCAACAGGACCTCGGGCGTAAACTCCCGCAAAGCGCTTGCACCGTCCCTACGCCAGTATGAACTGGATCAGGTTCAACGGGTCACTGCGCCGCGAAAGCCAGCAGTATCTCAGCCCCTTGCCGGGACTCCCCTGGTGAATGCCTTAGGTTGAACGGGCTGACGCTATCTTGTCAAGCGCATTCGGGCGCCTTCGGCCGGTGGCGACGACCGGCGGCCAGCCGGGCGGAGAGCTCGCGCATGCATCGGGGACAAGTCACGCCCCGTAGACCGGGGCTGAATGGCCAAAGCCTCATTCGCTTCGTGAAGGATGGAGAAACTGTATTGGCCATGTGCGCGTATCGACCAAGTAGCTCAGGCGGTCACGGATGTGGTTATTCTGGTCGAAGGTGACGAACGGCCTTGGGGGTCACCTCCTTTAGGATTCAGAGGTTGGAAGACGGCTTCTCGCGATCACGGCCATCAGGAAATACCTGTCTTCGGCTCAACCTCGACATGGCGTCCGATCGACCGCAGATATACAGCTATCTCGTTCATGAGATGATCGCGTTCGCCGTAGATTTCAGCAATCCTACGCAGCTGTGGCTCGACGGCCCTCCGTTGCGCTGGCGTGAAATCAGCATCGCCAAAGACGTATCCCAAGTTGCCAATCGCGCAAATTTTGCAGCCGGCGTCCACAACTGCTTGTACGAATGCCGGAATGTCTTTTTCTTGCATGGTCTTCATGTCGAACCTCTCGTGAATGGCGTGCTTGCGCCCCAATCTGCCTTTTCAGCGTGTCCTCTGGGCGGCGCAAGCCCTGAGCGTGACTGTGCACGGGCAACCTCGACTATCCCATCTGCCACGCTCTTTAGAATCGGTGGGGTCTGGTGATCGCAGGCTGGGCCACTCAAAAGCCTGCAAGAAGAAAGTCATGGCGACCATTGCTCAAGATCGCAAGGGTGCGTGCAAGACCTTCCGTTGGCAGTCATGCACGCTCGCTCAGAGATAGTCCGGCCGCGGAAATTCTCCCTTATTCGTAAGAAAGCTCATTGAGCAACTGGGCATTGAGCAACTGGGTCTCACGTCACGGGTCTCGTGTGCTTCACAGCCGAAAAATAGCCGCCGTGGCAATTCTCGAAAAGTGCAGGCTACCTCGTTAAGGACACTGCGGATGATCGTTCGCGCTTGGCAAAAGCGAACGGATTAGTCTATGGCTCTCGGCAGGGGGGCGAGTTATGCGGCGGGTGCGAATCCTTCAAGTAGGCGATATTCACTATCCGGACTGGCATCCTTCCTCTAGCAACATCGATGCCAAGGATAGCAAGTTCGCTCCGAAAATAACGCAGAAGCTACGCGCGTCTTCGCTGCGTGCCGTCTTGACGAAACTTCGGCGGCTGACGACTTCGAAGCCCTTGGATTCGATCGCCTTCATGGGGGATTTCACGAGCCGTGGCGACAAGACCTTCATTGCTTCGGCATTCCAGCATTTCACGTTGCTCTGCCGCGCACAGGGACGCAGTTCAAAGGCGCTTCCGTTGATATTCGTACCGGGAAATCACGATGTGAACCGTGATGACGCGCGCGAACTTGGACCGACTGAGAAATTCAGCGAAATGGCGAGTTTAGCCGCCCGCTTGGGTTGGCAGACCGTTCCCGTGGACCAACCCGTGCACTTCAGACTTCCGACAGGATCCGCAGGCGCAAACTTCATCCTCGTCAACACAGCGATAGGCAGTTGGGAGCTTCAAAACCTTCCCGCGTTCCTTCGTGATCGTCTCGAGGCACTCAGTCCTTCTACAGAGCCTCTAGATCTCGGCTCGCCGGACATCTCGGGACATTCGCCCGCGACACCTCCCAGCGATCCAGACAAGGAGGCGTCCGACGACGAGTATTACGGTCAGATGGACACGCCATACATCTCGCGTGAGATGCTTGCAGGCCTACAGGAATTGCTCCAGCAGCCCGACATGCGTTACGGCATCATAATCGGCCATCACAATCTGCTGCCACAAAAGACTCCGCGCATTACGCCATACGCGGAGATGCTCAACAGCGGATTTGTCAGAACTCAGCTGCTGCAGGGCAACAAGCCTATCGTCTACCTGCATGGACACATACATGCTGATCCGGTCGAGATCGTCAACGATCCAAGGTTTCCGGACGGCAAATTGATCTGCATCTCAGCACCAGAGATACAGTCAGGTTTCAATGAGCTCGTCTTCTTCACGACCGATCAGGGAGAGCTCGTCGGCATCCGACTTATACCCTACCGCACCAATGTCGCCGACGGGACGGTCATGGAAGGCGAACATTGCTTTATTTCGACCATGTCCAACGGCAAGGCCTTTCTGAACAACGACACGTTTGACCTGCTGCGCCGACTGCGCGACCATGCCACCAGGCGCGGGAATGGGTTACTCTTCTGGGACGAGATCACTGAGATTGCTGCCTCCGCCGAGCTCGGGCTAGATCTGGAAGACTCTCTTCTGATGCTCCAAGCGGCGCGCTTCATCGAGATAGACGGCCTCACCAAGGCAAACTCGGCTTGGCGCATTAAGGTAAGGGACGAATAGCGATGGAGAATCCGTTCGGCCCCAACAGGATCGAGTACGAAAGCCGCCCGATACTGTGGTTCAGTCAGAAGTCGGCGTTGATTTCTGCCGCCGCCAAGCCGGTCTTCGTCGCAGGGACGAGAGGCAGCGGCAAGACCAGCATTCTTCGCTCGCTTTCCACAGTCCATATTCTTGAAGACAAAAGTCTCTCGGACCAAGTCGGCAAGCTCGCTTGGTATGGCGTCTTCTTCCAGCTCAATGAGACATTCTCGCCCCTAATCGACAACGCCGTTCTGAACCTCATTCCGGAGCGGATACGCTTCGACACGGCCGCCGTGATCCCGCGGCAATTCGTAATCTTCTCTCACTATCTGGAGCTGAAGATAGTCGAACGCCTGCTCGAGAGCATCGGCCAGCTCAGACGCGACGGCCACTTGAAATACCGGGCCTCCGAAGATAGGGACGTCGCCCTGGCACTGCATCGCGAAGTGCTGCACTTCATACCCCAACCTGCCCGTCTCGACTTCTTCAGCATCGATGAGCTGCGGGGTGGGATAACCCGGTACGTCGACGAATGCTTCAACGCGTTCTTCTTTGCCGCCGATGCCGGAGCGACCGGCTTCAGAGCAACAGACCCTGGCGCGATCATTAACAAGGTCGCGACCGCGATCACTCCACTTTTAAATGGCCCATCTTTCGCCGGTGACAGGGCGCCCTTCTTCAAGATACTGATTGACGACTGTGAAGCACTGACACCGCTCCAACAGCAGTTCCTGAACACCTTGGTGAGAAAGACGCGCGGCAACGTGAAATGGGTCCTCGCCTACATCGGCGGCCTCTACGACACGATCCGGACGATCATACCCGGCCAGTCGCTCTCGAATGCTGACCGGGACGTCGAGAATCTTGATTCAGTCGATCCGAGGGAGTTCGCCACGCTGTGCGAGAACGTGTCGTCGCTTCGGCTGTACTATGCGCTTCCTGACCATCTGCGGAGTGATCTCGAGCGCAACGATGCGCTCAGCGCGTTTTCGCTCAAAAACCGGCTGGGGCGGCTTTCCGTCAATGACATCATCGAGCGGGTTATCATATCGGGTCATTCCGAGGGCAGAGAAGAGCTTGTGGCACTTGCTGATGCAGCACGTGAATTCCTCTCCGTGAATTTGAGGACGGCGGATCAGCAGCAATTCCTTCTTGATCGAAAAGCGCGCCCTTATGCCGAAGGGCTGGCGCTCGCGCTCATGAACCCGGAAATTAAGCGCCGGCCCATGAGCAAGGCGGATGCTTCAAATCTGAAGAGGTCGATCGCCCGGAAACAGGGATGGGCTTTTCTGAAAGCGTGCCAGATGCTGCGTCTGCATGACTACCCGTACGTAGGGCACCAGATCATCACATCATTGAGCGACGTCTGTATACGCGATTTCCTTGATATAATGGGAGAGATCTTCCGCCGCAGTGTTCCGAGTTCCAGTGATCCACGAAAACTGGTGGAATTCATCAACTCGGATTTACAGATTCATCTCGAACAGCAGAGACAGGCTGTGAACGCCGCCTCTCAACGGAAGCTTGATGGACTTCAGGCGCTTTCACATCCGTACGAAGAAGAGAGCGTGCGCATGGTGCGGGCGTTGGGTTACCTGACCGCTCGCCTCCAGACAGAGTTTGCCGAAGAAAATGCTCTAGGAACGACAGAGAGAGGCATTTTCAGGGTTGATCTAAAGGAAATGCGCTCGCTGGTGAACCGACTGGAGCAACCCAGCGGAAAACTGGACGAGGTCCTGCGTCGGGCGGAAAGGGATGGGTTTATCCGGGAGGTCTCCGCCGCCGGCAACTTTGAGGTGGACCGCGCCGACCCCGCATCGAAGGAGATGATGATCAGATTGCATCGGCGATTTGCACCTTACTTCGGGTTCTCCTATCGCGGCCCGTACGAAATCAACACAATCCCTGCGGCGCGGATGGTCGACCTGCTTTTTACCAGGCATCGGCTCCCAGAAGACTGGGCCGACTCGGTGTTTAAGGAGCTCGTCGCGCGGCCCGCACTCAAGACCGAATTCCAGCACTCGCTTTTCGAGAGCGATCTCGAATGACCGCTTCAACTGTCGAGTATCGAGTCTTCGGCCATCTGGCCGTCACCGAGAAGGCGAGAGATGCAGGTACCTGCGAAACGATGGAGGCAGATATCGCGATCGTCGCGCTTGGATGGGAAACGCGTTTCGCCGCGTTCGAAAACCATCTTGACCTGAAGGTCGGCAAGATCGTGGTTCTGGACTTTGCTCTGAAGGAAGCGAACGTCCCAGCCGTCGAAGAAAACCGGCGAAAGCTCATCGCTATGGGTACCCGATGGGGCGTCGAAGTGACTGTGATCACCCTCGAGCCTTCCATCGAGTATCAGAAGAACATCAATCTCCTCGATCACCTGCTCACTCAGATGGCCGCTTCATGTGGCTCATACGAAGGAAGCCTGCGGAAGGTTTTCGTCGAGTGCTCGACGATGCCGCGAATCTACATCCAATGGCTGATTGCGGTGGCATTCAAGAAAATGTCGATTCAGTCTCTCGAATTCGGGTACGCCGAAGGTATCTACGGGAACGCGATCGGCAAAGAGGATTTTTCCAGCGGCTTGGACCGATACGTCACCGTCCCTCATCTTCAAGGCAGCGGAGGAATGGGCGAAGAGAAAGTCCTGCTCGTGGGGATCGGAGGAGATGCCGACGTATTCTACGGATTGATCGATATCGTCAGTCCGGAACGGATCTCGCTCCTCGTCCCAAGAAGCGACAAGAATGCGCATATCGATGCTTTGCTCGATCAACAGGTGGCCAAGGTACGTGAAACCCACCGGCTCGAAGATGGCGAAGTTCGCGACATCCAGGCTTTCGGGCTGATGGCCCACCTCGATGCTTTCGAGACGTATCTCGACGGGTTCGGCTCGCGTGCGGTGGTGAACGTTTTTGTCAGCGGCCCGAAGGTTCAGGCCATCGCTGCTGCCGTGCTCGCCTGCTCCGACAGCCGCGTCCATCTCAAGGCAAGAATTCCCACCTCCTATGCCCATCGTGAAGTCTCAGCGAATGGGCGGTATCATATCTATAGGCTGATTGACCTGACATCCCCTGCCTGCAGCCTTCCCGGGACGTTCTGACACTATCTTGCATTCGAGTAGCATCATGGTCCCAGTAGCCGTTCCGCCAAGCCTTCAGCGCATGTTCGTGTCGCCCGATCCGGTCGATGGGGGGCTAATTCCCACTTGGAAGCTGCTCTACATCAGATCAGGGGGGAATGCAGACTGGCAGAATTCCGTCTAATTAGCGACTAGCTAAAACATATACTCAGGCGAGACTGTTCAGCATAGAAATAGTGAGTCGGCCGTGAACTATCCGCAAGCCATTGATCTGGCCTGTTGATTGAGGCGGATAGCGGCTTTGGAATTGCAGGATTAGCGGTATTTGGACGCTGTTTTCCTGCAATTCGGTTTTGCGATTCCCTTGTGGCGCGGAGCGTGATTCACTCGGTTCGGCGGCGGCGAATCGAGGGGACAGCGAATGTCCAGGCCACGCGAGAAGCGCGAGACGGGAGAGCAGGACCTGTTCCGCTCCCGGCTCGACCAAATCATCAACATGAAGCACGAGCTGGTGCGGCTGGCGCAGGCGATCGACTGGCCGGTGCTGGAGGAGCGTTTCGGCGCCGTCTATTCGGACGGCCCCGGCATGCCGCCGCTGCCGACCCGGCTGATGGCGGGGCTGGCGATCCTCAAGCACACCTTCAACCTGTCGGATGAGGTGCTGTGCGAGCGCTGGGTGGAGAACCCTTATTTCCAGTATCTCACCGGCGAGACGTTCTTTTGCCATACGCTGCCGTTCGACCGCTCCTCGATGACGCGTTGGCGCAGCCGTATGGGCGAGGAGCGGATTATGGTGCTGTTGCAGGAGAGCCTCAGCCTCGCGGTCAAGACCGGGGCGATGAAACCGGCCGACACGCGCCAGGTGATCGTCGACACCACCGTGCAGCCGAAGAACGTCATGTTCCCGACCGACGCCAAGCTCATCCATCGGGCACGCGAACGGCTGGTGCGGCTGGCCAAGAGGACGGGTCTCCATTTGCGCCAGAGTTATGTGCGGGTCGGCAAGCTGGCGCTGATCAGCCACCAGCGCTATGCCCACGCCAAGCAGTTCAAGCGGGCCAACAAGGCGCTACGCAAGCTCAAGACCTATCTCGGCCGGACCATTCGCGACATTGGTCGCCAGATCGCCGGCGATCAGGGGCTGGACGCTGTTCAAATGGCCGCTCTACCAGGCCGCCACCGTTCTCGAGCAACGCCAGCGCCAGCGCGGCCGCAAGATCTACAGCCTGCACGCACACGAGGTGGAATGCATCGGCAAGGGCAAGGCGCATGCGCCCTACGAGTTCGGGGTGAAGGTGTCGGTGGCCACCACGCTGAAGCGCTCCAGGGGCGGCCAGTTCGCCCTGCATGCAAAAGCACTGCCCGGCAATCCCTATGACGGCCACACGCTGGCAAGCGTCATCCCCGACATGGAAAAGACCATCGGCAACGAGATCGGCCGCATCCTCGCCGACGCCGGCTATCGCGGCCACAACGCACCGCAGAGCCACAAGCTCAGGGTCTTCACCGCGGGCCAGAAACGCCGCGTCACCCCAGCCATCAAGCGCCAGATGCGACGGCGGTCGGCGGTCGAGCCCGTCATCGGCCACATCAAGAGCGAACACAGAATGGGCCGCAACTACCTCGCCGGCCAGCAGGGCGACACCCTCAACGCCATCCTGGCCGCCGCCGGCTACAACTTCTCCCTCCTGCTCAGGTGGCTGAAGGGGTTTTTGTCGCTCTTGATTGCCCTGCTTCAAATCCGGCCGAAGCCGGTCGCCGCTTAGGGCTCGGATTGTTCACGGTCGACTAGTGAGCACTCTCCAATATGTTAGGCTCTGTCGCAGTAGCGCAACAAGCTCAGTCTTTGGATGGGTGGTATGAGGATGAGACGACTGAATGTGTACAGGCTCAGTCTTTTTATCGAGGCTCTCGTTTTTGTCGTAAGCGCGTTCGGTGCGACGTGGCTTACCAGCTTTGTGAACGCGCCATGGTGGACATATGTGATTATAGCGGCCATCGCTATGGGCATGTTCGTCGCCGTGCGTGGGGTCCTTTCTGAGCCGCAACGTATGGGACTCTTGGCACACAACTCGGCAGCGACCTCTGCGTGAACCCAGACGCCTTGAAAATGTGCCCGATGCGTCCGGATTTTTGGCGGTGATCTTCATCAAATGCGATGAGCTGCAATTTCTGGCGACGGCCACGCTAAGGGCGGGCCTCCAGCACCATGTTGAACGGTGTCTCCGCGGCGCGACGCAATCGCTTGAAGCCGCCGCCGGTCACAACCTTGCGCAGCCTCGCCTCACCGGCCTGGGCTCCAAGCGCGAGCCCGACTTCCTGCGACACGGATGCGGGCGTGCACACGAAAGTGGAAGCGGCATAGTAAACGCGGCCGACGGGATTGAGGTTCGCCGCCAGATGATCATGCGCGAACGGCTCGACGATCATCCACGTGCCGTCCGGCTTGAGCGATCCGTGGACATGGGTGGCGGCGCCCGTCGGGTCGCCCATGTCGTGAAGGCAATCGAAGAATGTGACGAGGTCATAGGTTCCGGGATAGCTCTTGGCGGCCGCCACGTCGAACCGCGTGTTAACGCCGACGCCGGCTACCTCGGCCGCCTTGCGGGCGCGCTCAATCGAAGGGGCATGATAGTCGAAGCCGACGAAGCGCGAATTGGGGAAGGCCTGTGCCATGAGCACGGTCGATGCACCATGACCGCATCCAACATCCGCGACGTCCACGCCGCGTTCGAGCTTCTCGACGACGCCCTCCAAGGCCGGCAGCCAGGAGTCGATCAGATTGGCATTGTAGCCTGGACGGAAGAACCGTTCCGTACCGCGAAACAGACACGCGCTATGATCGTGCCACCCGACGCCCTTGCCGGACTGGAATGCCTGCCTCACCTTTTCTTCATCGAGCCACAGCGCGGACAGGAACTCGAATGCGCCTGCCATGAAGGCCGGGCTGTCTTCATCAGCGAACACCAGCTCTTGCTCGGCGTTGAGATAGAATTTGTCGCTCGCTTCATCGTAGTCGACGTAACCCGCCGCCGCCTGCCCGGAAAGCCATTCCCTTACGAGGCGTTCCTGGGTGCCGGTGCGTGTCGAAAGTTCGGCGGCCGTCATCTTGCCGCCTTCGCGCAATGCCTTGAACAGGCCGAGTCTGTCCCCCAGCAGGACTCCCGCGCCCGTTGCGATCGCACCGAGATCGCCGACCATTTTCCCCAAGAATGCGTCCAACTTTTCCTGATTCGCTTCAGACATCTGAATCTCCCTTTGGGTTCAATCTCTCCAGGCGACGGAGCCGTGCTCGTCATGAGGCGCCTTGAGCATCAGATGCTCGAAGACATGCAGATATCCCCGGCGGCTCATTCCGCGCTGCCGATCCTGCACCAGACCATATGGGTGACGACCGGCGCGGTGGTCGGGAATGACAGCCACCTCCATGCCGTTGAAAAGCAGGAAATCCGTCACTTTGCCCTCGTCGGTAACCGGCGGAGCCGGAGTGGTCGTCACCAGGGCAAGCCCTGTTGCAGCAGGTATCCTTGGGCAGCCTGTCAGAACATCGATGACTCCGGTTGTGGTGCCGGGGTGGGCGATCAGGGGCCAAGTGATTGTTCCGCGGCGGCTGTATGTTGTGGTAAGGTGATCATGCGAACTCTTGTTGGTCGGTCACGTGTTTTGCGGATGACCCGCATGTACTGTGCCAAATGAGAAAACCATTCAAACGCAATCCAGTAGATCTGACTGTATCCGACATTGTCGGAATTTGGACATCGCCGAACGCGAAGCGCTCGGGGCTTGTGACGATACTTGAGCGTGCTGCTTCGGAGGAGGGATGAGCCTCGAACCGGCCGCGAGGCCTTTTTCTGGCAACGGATATTCCGGCCGGGTTAGGCCGCGAGGAAAGCGACGGTGAATAAGAGGTAGAGGACCAACCGTTTTGAGCGGGTAGTTGCCGTGTTGCGCCCCCAGGCAAAGGCCAGCACCACGGAGCAGTATTTCTGGTGGCGATACTACAACGCCTTTTAGTGCCGGTTACCCGTTTTTACCCAGTTGGCCTGGTGCATTCAGAGCGAGCTCGTTGGAAACCGCTTATTGTGGCTATGAGCGAACTCGGGATGGAGGAGTGGACCCAAAAATTGGCAAAATGCCCCAGGGAGGATTACATGGGTCGCTCATTCCCCGTACTCGTTACAGGTGCGCGTCGCTTCGCAAACAGCTTGCTTTTGACTTGGCGTTTTTTGCCGTCTCGGCATCGCTCACTAATTCGGCCGCTGCCGACACCGTGAACTGGCGTCAATTCGAAGGGACCAGCATAACTTGGGCCTACGACATCCACCCCTATGCGGATGCTCTCGCTGCGCAATTTCCGGAGTTCGAGAAGCTGACCCGGCATCAAGGTCACGCCGGAACTCTACCCAGACGATTCTTACTGGAACAAGATGACGATCCAACTGACGACGAAGTCGCCAGCATGGGATGTGTTCGGCACTGGCATTCAGCCCGCGTAGGACCTCGCTCCGAGTGGCGCCCTGGAGCCGCTGGACAAATACCTGAGCGATTGGAAGCTTACCGATGCTGGATACGACTACATTACGTGGACATGATCAAGAAGTGCGCGGCTCCTTCCTTCGCGTCCGGCCGCAGCGCGATGACGATCGACTCAAATATGTTCGGCTTCTGGAACGATGTTGCGGGGAAGCCGGCATCCGGCAAGATCGCCTTCGCTCCGCCGCTGCACGCACCGAGCGCCACGAGCTTGGAGTCTGACATCTGGATCTGGGCTCTCGCCATGAACGCGGCTTCCGAAAAGAAGGGCACGGCCTGGCTGTTCATCCCGTGGGCCACCTCCAAGCAGGTGGCGCTCAAGGGTGCCCTTGCTGGCCAGCTCGTCAATCCGCCGCGCACGTCGACCTGGCAGACGACACCTGGACTAAGTACGCTTCGCAGCCCGAGTTCAACAACTTCGTTGACAGCTTCAAAAAGATACAGGACCAAGCCGCGCTGGCTTTCACACCGCGTGTCGGCTTCGGCGAAGCCATGAACGCATGGGCCGTGGCGATGCAGAAGATGGTAAACGGCGATGACGTCGAGACGACGTTGAGGGCGCTTGCCGAAGAAATCCGCACTGGCCTCTGATCAAAAGGAACAGGGCAGTACTATTGCACTGCCCTGTTCCCGCCAACGGCGGAGATCACGCCGTGTCACCCCAAGCACTTAAACCCAGCGTGCCGATGGCAGCCGAAGGACCTGGCGCGCGCGCCTCGTCCGGTTCGGCTTCGCTGGAGGGGCGTTCCATCGACTGTTTCAGCCTTGCAATCATCCAGGCGCTGGCCAAAAGCCAGATGGAGCGCCGGCTCAGGAACCGGCGCAAAAACTCGAGCCTGCCGGCGCTGATCGAGCTGGTGCTGGCGCGGCCGCTGGTGTCGGCAGGTCTGGTCGCGGCCGAGCTGAAAATTAGCCAGCGCGCTGCGCTCGGGCTGGTGCCGAACTCGGCATCCGTGAGGTGACCGGCAGGGGGCGCTACCGGGCGTGGGACCCCGTTTAGCTGCGGCGGGCTTTGGCGAAAGCGACAGCACTGATGATTTTTGCTGTACGCTCATTCTCCCTCATCTGCGCGTTGACAGAAAACCAGCAGGCGAGGGTCACAGCACGCTGTGCTCCCCGCGATTTCCGGAAAACCAATGAAAAACGACTTTGATCGATCGCGCGGGACGTATCATTCAACCATGTCGAGAACGGGCGTGACGGCACGTACACTATGGACCGAGAGAACTTTGTCTGGCGACTTTGCGCACGCTTGCAAAACTCTTCGGAAAACTTCCTTCTGTTGATCCAATGATCGTAATGAGCTGGAGTGGCATCGCCGCTCTCCTCGGTTCTTGCTCTCTCAGTTGAACTTGATGCTAGCCTGCACGAAAACGCCGTAGCGCTTTGCCTTCCAATCGTCGGCCTGCGGGGAACCACGACCGCCCATTGCCTCTTCGAAATGAGCGGTGCCGTTATTCGCCACGGCCGCAACACCGCCTCGAGCTGGACGCCATGCCCATCGCCGTCTTCGGGAATTAGCTTGATCTTGGGCGCATGTGGTGCTGCTCTTTGCCGTCGAGCCGCGTGAAGAGGAACGCCACGTCACCAGAAAGGCTGAGTCGCTCGGTGAGTTGCGTCTGCCCGGCCAAGCCGAGTCGCAGCGAATGCCAATCGTTGTCCTGGCTGAGAGGTTGACGTAGGTGGGACGGTTGGCACACAGGTTCCCCAGTTGGTCGCCTGCTGCGTGCAACCGAAAGCATCGTAGCTCTCGTGCCAGAAATTGTTGCCAACAAAAGCACCGATGCGGTAGCGCGGTGAGTTCAAGAAATTATATCCAAGATCGGCGGTGAAATAGCTGACGCCGCCCCCGCGCTGATCACTGAATGTGTTTGAGTAGCCCCCCATTTCCGTAAGAAGTCCTCGTCATGAGAAAATCCTCCCTGATGCCGCCCGCACCGAGGAGGCCTTTACGAAAATGCCAGTCGGATTGTGGACTCGAATGCGCGTCTAGATCGTCATAGGTGAGCCGCGAGACCAGTGACGTACCTTTATGATTGTAAAGTTCCTTCGATGCGTTGCCGGTACTGGCCAGTAACGTAGTCCACCCTCGAAGGAAAAGACTGAGGCCGCCGACCCGGCTACCGACGCCGACTCGCAATCACCGGCACTCGACGGCGGTTCGGAACTTCTCGGTGCCGCAGCGCCGGCCAAGCCGGACGGGCCCGGTGAAAAATTCGTCGTCGAGGGCAAGGCGCCCGCTGCTGCGCCCGGCCGCGCCGACGATTTTTCTTGGCCGCCAAGGCGGCAGCCTGCGGCCGGGGCCACAACCGAAACGACCACGGCGATCAGTCCGTAAGCTGCCCGGGGCAGCGGAAGGGCGGAAAGCGCCTTCAGGTGGCCGCACAAGTAGGGTCTCGAGACGGACTCAGCGCGGCAGCACGCTCGATCCCATCAGCGCCTCATCGATGGCGCGCGCCGCCTGGCGGCCCTCGCGGATCGCCCAGACGACCAGCGACTGGCCGCGCCGCACGTCGCCCGCCGCATAGAGCTTTTCGACGCTGGTCCTGTAGTCCCGGTCATTGGCCTCGACATTCTTCGAGCGGCGGCTGTCAATGGCGATCTTCATCTGGCCGGCCAGTTCCGACACCGGCCCGCGAGCGGCTGGCCCGGCAAAGCCGATGGCGATGAACGCGAGATCGGCGCGGATGACGAATTCGGTGCCGGCGATCGGCTTGCGCTTTTCGTCGACTTCGCAGCATTTGACCCCGGTCAGCTGGCCGTTTTCGCCGATGAATTCAAGCGTCGCCACCTGGAATTCGCGCTCGGCGCCTTCGGCCTGCGAGGATGACGTGCGCATCTTGGTCGCCCAGTATGGCCAGACCGACAGCTTGTCTTCCTTTTCCGGCGGCTGCGGCCGGATGTCGAGCTGGGTGACGCGCACCGCGCCCTGGCGGAAGGCGGTGCCGACGCAGTCGGAGGCAGTGTCGCCGCCGCCGACGACGACGACATGCTGGCCGCCGGCGAGGATCGGATGCGACGGCCACGCCACCGACTGGATCGGTTCGCCGCCGACACGCCTGTTCTGCTGCACCAGATAGGGCATCGCGTCATGCACGCCGCCGAGATCGTCGCCGGGAATGCCGGCCGCGCGCGGCGTTTCGGAACCGCCGCAATAAAGCACGGCGTCATGTTCGGCGAGCAGCTCGGCAACCGGCTTGTCGACGCCGACATTGACGCCGCAATGGAAGGTGACGCCCTCGCCCTGCATCTGCTCGATGCGCCGGTCGATATAGTGCTTCTCGATCTTGAAGTCGGGAATGCCGTAACGCATCAACCCGCCGGGCCGGCTCTCGCGCTCATAGACATGGACGTCGTGGCCGGCGCGGCCGAGCTGCTGGGCAGCCGACATGCCGGCCGGGCCGGAGCCGATGACGGCGACGCGCTTGCCGGTCTTCTTCTCCGGCGGATAGGGCCTGATATGGCCGGTCTCGTAAGCCTTGTCGGCGATCGCCTGCTCGACCGTCTTGATGGCGACGGGGATGTCCTCGAGGTTCAGCGTGCAGGCTTCCTCGCAAGGTGCGGGGCAGATGCGGCCGGTGAACTCCGGGAAATTGTTGGTCGAATGCAGGTTGCGGATCGCATTGTCCCAGTCGCCATTGTAGACGAGGTCGTTCCAGTCCGGGATCTGGTTGTGGATCGGGCAGCCCGTCGGCCCATGGCAGAACGGAATGCCGCAATCCATGCAGCGCGCGGCCTGTTTCTCGACCTCTTTGTCGGACATCGGCAGCGTGAATTCGCGGAAATGCCGGATGCGGTCGGAGGCCGGCTGGTACTTGTGCACCTGCCGGTCGATTTCGAGAAAGCCTGTTACCTTGCCCATAGTCCAGTTCCTGCTGTCCAGATGGTGCGCCTGGCGACGCCCTGCAGCTGGATCAGATGGGGCATCCCGTCCACACATGGGCCGCACCAAGTTGCCCAAAATTCGACTATGTACACTTGCCGGGCTCAAAGCTCGTGAGGGGCTCGCCATGCAGCCAGTTCTCGACTCTAATCGAAGGAGCCGGGGACTCCATCTGCAATACCACGTTGCGGTCCAAAGCTATTTCCAAAGGTTTCTGCACGAGCTGGTTTCCTCTCAGAGACGGCACACGGGTTCAGGGAGGAGCGCATCGCTCGTCTTGCCCCATTGAGTGCAGTCACAGTCACTCAGTCTCAAAAGCCATGCCAACGCGCTCAGCGCGCAGTTAGCGCCCATTGCTTCGAAAAACCTCGTCAGTGCCCAGATGTTGGTTGTAATGAACCTGACATTTGTCTGACGCTGTCAGCTTTTGGACACGCGATCACGCGCTTCGTGCCGCCAGATGGCCAGGCCGAGCCCTGTGTTGCCAGCGGTCGCTTCGATGATTGTACCGCCCCGCGCGTGCCACGCTGTTCGGCATTAACGATCATCGACAACGCAATGCGATCCTTGATCGATCCGCCGGGATTCTGGCTTTCGATCTTGACGAAGCGACGACACCTGCCGGTATCGAATCTCTTCAGTTCGACGACCGGCGTCTCCCCAATCAGATCGAGCACTGACAAATGGCGGACGCAGGCGAGAGGACGCCTTTGTCGACGGTCGGCGGAACATCTCGAGGCTCATGCGGCTGCGGTCTCCAGAATGTCGGCATAGTGCCGTTGCGCAATATCGGGATGCGAGCGCAGTCGGCTCTTCAGCAGTTGCGGAACAGGGGATTGTCGGGGTCGCTGGCGGGGCACCCGCTTCGGCAGCCAGTTCAGGCGGCAGGTCAAGAAACCGTATGTCGGCATCAAGCCGCGCGCCGAAGAAGAAGGGAATAGAAACAGTGCCCTTCGAAAGACCCAGGGCGACGGAAATCATTGCATCGGGCGAGTTCATGCGCCTGAAGCAGCGCTGGCTGCAACTGCTTCATAGCGACAGGCGGGCGGAGACTCTAGCGGGGCTTTCGCCGCTTGGTTGATTGAGGCTCTCGACGAAGCCACTAAGATTCGGCGGCCGATAATAGCTTGCTGCTCATTGGGACGCCGACCAACGCCGGGATTGAGAAAGGCAACCCTGCCCCACAAGGCGGGTGTCACACGTGCGGTGCGTCCGCTCGTCGCGCCGGATGGTCTTTGAGACCTGGGTTCACGGCTATTCAGATGCACCCCTGTCGGCTTTTCGGTGCAGGCCGCCAGGCGGCGTGTTGCAGCAGCGGTAATTAGTTTGAGAGCGTGCGAGCACGGGCTGCATAGTGAGATCATTTGCCGGCGTGGGGACCAAGGTGTGGCGCAGCCTTAGAGAACTCAACACCGAGACCGGAGCAACGGAGACGGCTCTTTCGTCGAGACAGTTTAATTGGAAGGCCGAGAAGCACCGGCTGGGTAGCGTCACGCCGCATCATTCTTTGCGGAGCTGGAGCGCGCGGGATCGCTGGAGCGGCTGGTGAAAGCGGTTGCCGGGGCGCACGCCAACAACAACACGTGAGCTGGCGCCTCGTGTGGCAAAAGGAGGGGGCGAGAGCCCATGGCCTGCAATGAAGCGATCAAGCATTGCGATCGTGGAACCAAGCTGCCTAGTCGACCATCCGGACCGCGGCCTTCAAGCCAGCTCGCCTTGGAATCGGCCTTCCAGGAATCACCGTCAAGGCCGACTCACGACCTTTTCGCCATGAGCCGCGAAGAGGGCATTCCGCCGGAAGCCGATGGCTGCCTTCTCTCGTTCATCGACGGCTATGTGGTGAGCGGCCATGTGCCGGTCGGCACGGTCAACAAGCTCTTGACCGAGCGGCCCGACATCAAAGGGCATGACGCTGCCCGGCATGCCGATGGGCTCCCCCGGCATGAGTGGCACGAAGGAAGCGCCCTTCGAGATTCTCGAAATCCGAAAGTCTGACGCGACCGGCGGCATCTACGCCACGGAATAGGAGGCTTCGATGATGGAATGCATGAGCGGCATGATGATGTTCGGCACGGGCCTGGTGTGGCTGCTTGTCGTCGTCGTGCTCGTCCTCGGGACGGCCGCGCTGATCAAATACCTGTTCTCCAGCGGCGGCAAAGGAGAAGGGCGTCGGTCCTCTTATCGATGCGTGGCCGCGGCAGGCCTCGGATTGGTCTGGACATTGCCTTGGCTCGCCAACCGGATGGCCGCGCCCCGGCCGCGGCGATAGCGCTAGGCAAGACGGTTTTAGCCAGGCGAAGGTCAGCGCGATTGGAAAGCCCGCTGCCTTCGGGACGCATGCCGGCGCCGGGACCGGCCGCGGTCGTCGGCGGCGGCTACCAGAGCGACATGCCGGGCTTCGGGAATGTCCTCACCGACGAGGAGATCCGGGCCGTTCTGGCCTTCATCAAAAGCACATGGCCCGAGCGGGAACGCGCCTATCAGGCAGATGAGCCGCCGGGAGCGGGAGCAGACACAGTGAGACCAATCCTAGCCGCGGAGCCCTCGAACGCCCCCAACCGGAATGCATTGTCCATGAAAGCGAAACCGTCGCTTGCGATTCAATTTCTGGCGCTGATCCTCGGGACCTCCGCGCTGGCCCACCATCCGGGCGCCGATCTCGACAAGATGAGGGACAGCGCGGAGAGGTTCTTCCAGGCGATCGACGAGCAGGCCGCGCCGCCTTTCGAACTGGCCGACGCGGACGGAAGGGCCGTCCGCCTTCCGATCTCTCCGACAAGATCGTGGTGCTCTACTTCATGACGAGGTAACCTTGGAAGAAGAAGGCGACGGCCACTGGCGGCAGGATGGCAAGCACGCTGGCCGCAAAAAGCGGCCCATACTCATAGAAGCGGGCCGGTTCTGTCGCAAATCGTGCTTTTGGCCACAACTGGACGCTTTCGCGCGCTTATGGACCAGCTCACATGACAGGGCTCGACGTGCCCCGGGGTGGCGCCCTACTTCCACGCTCGCACTGTCACACTCCCGCCGAAAGGCGGGTTTAGTGAGTTATGGCAGTGACTGTGCCACCAGTCCAAACGTCGAGTTTCGCGGCAACTTCGACGCTTTCCTTAGCTGACTTGCCCAAAACCAGCGCGGCCAAAGCATACTGCTTGCCGCTCCCGATGGCATAATATTCACCTTTCACGGGATCACTTGGCAGCCAATTGCCGTCCAACAATACGGCTTCCCCATTTTTGCGCACTATCAGCGCCTCAAATTCAAAATTGTCGTCGTTGCGCGGCACAGGAATATCAGAAACATCCATGCCCTTCTCAACCCAGTCTCGAACGGCCTTTGGAATACCCAAGGACGAAGAGGAAACGCCGATGAGTGTGCCGTCGCATAAGCGAAACACCTTCGTTTTCTCACCGACGGATACTGAGTCAAAACCCAAGGCTCGGCCGTCGCCAGCCATGGTTCCGTTCCTGTAAGCTATTGTTGTCATTGGCACCCTTCTATCGCTGCATCAAACTTCAGGACCTTGCGCATGTCCCCTGTGTCAAGGTCACTGACCGACGGCCTATTTGCCTGATACACGATACAGGCTGCGCTCCTTGAGTTCGCGCACGGGTGGCCGTCATCTTGCCGCCTTCGCGCAATGCCTTGAACAGGCCGAGTCTGTCCCCCAGCGGGAATGACAACCACCTCCATGTCGTTGAAACGCAGGAAATCCGTCACTTTGCCTCGTCGGTAACGGGCGGAGCCGGAGCGGTCGTCACCGGGCAAGCGCGGTCGCAGTAGGTATCCTGGGCAGCCCGTCAGACATGGATGGCTTCGGTTGTGTCATGCGACTTCTTGTTGGTCGGTCACGTGTTTCCGGATAACCAGCATGCGCTGTGCCAAATGAGAAAACCATTTAAAGTCAATCCAGCAGATCTGACTGTATTCCGACATTGTCGGAAATTGGACATCGCCGAACGCGGGCGCTCGGGGCTTGTGATGATACTTGGGCGTGCTGCTTCGGAGGAGGGATGCGCCTCGTACCGGCCGCGAAGCCTTCCTGCATTTAAGGCGCCAGATCAATTGAACGCGATGCCGGGCAGCGTCGCAGCGGCTAAGCCAGCCACTCGCATTGCTCCCTGACAGGATGGTGCCGATCCTGCTGAGATCGCATGCTGGCGCGACGTTGCTTTGCGGCCACCGTCGCGCCTGCCCGTGAACTGTTCGCGCCTGTGCTCATGCTCGCCTTGACACCCTCGATGGGTCCATCCGGGATGGTCAACCATCCGGAACATAGCGGGCAGGCGGGCATCTTCACCAGCAGTCTCTGTGTCGCTCTCGTGGCGGCAAACAAGATCGAGGCTGGCGGGGTGATGATCAACGGTCCTCGAACCATCGATTTTGATCGCGGTGGCCGTTCAGTGCGTTCAAGCACGAGGCGCCGTTAGACGGCACCGCAGCATCATAGCGAAGTGCCATGCAGGACGACTCCCTGCAGCATCGTCTCGCGCAGCCAAACACTTGCCGGATCACTGTTGTGAACGGCCGGGCGTTTGACGGCCTGTGACGCGAAAAGGCAACGGAAGATCTAGCATTTATGGGGGAAATGTTTTTTCGGAGTGCTTGACCCGCAGGAAGGGCAGGGCATGACTGCCTATCGCCCGACCCGGCAAGGCCGCACTCATGACCGGCTGGGCTCGGTTAATCCTGCATGCCGCGCCCATGAGGTTACTTGTCCGGAGTGCGTCGAGCACAACGAGGAGATGTAGTTCACGATCTTTGAAAAGCGTGGTCAACCATCCAAAGTGTGGATGCCTTTCATCGAAACAAACGATTTCATCAATGTTCTGGAATCCTGCATGGGCAGAAGCACCTGATGGACACCGATGCCCCCACTGCCTCATGGCGTGGCGAGCGTCTTAAGAAACCGCCCGAAAGGAGATTTTTCATGCGCTCTACCGGGCAGTGGAGTGCTGGGAAAGGGAGTTGCAACTGACCGGCCATGTCAAACTGTCCGACTTCTTCCGAGCCTATGGACAGACCGGGAGACGCGCACGTGTAGCGGCTCACATCGTCATACTGCACCTACGCCACACACCGGCCGGACCTGATCCGGCTTTATGAGCATTGGGTTTTGTCAGTTGCCCAAGCGTGATGGCTTTCGCGACGCGGCGCGCCTCAGGAACTGAGCCGCGTCCAGGTCGAAACGCGGGAAAGAAAGACAGGAAACAGAATGGCCGATCAATTCGCAACGGACGTCATTGCCCTGATCAAGAAACGCGCCGAGTCGGAGAGCGGTGAGGGAATGCCTGCGTCATTCGTCGGCGAGATAACAATCGCCACGGAACTGGACGCGCTCGGGTTCGATTCGCTGGGTTTGGCGGACGTCCTCTGGGATGTGGAGCAGGCCTACGGCATCAAGATCGACATGAACACGGCCGATGCCTGGTCCAATCTCAAGAATGTCGGCGACGTCGTGGAAGCCGTCCGCGGCTTGCTTGCGAAGGAGGCTTGAATGGACAGGCGCGTCGTTATCACCGGAGTGGGCGGCCTGTGCGGACTGGGCACCGAGGCCGCCTCTATGTGGAAAGAGATGCGCGAAGGCCGCTCCGCCATCGGCCCGATCGCCAATTCCGAGCTTCATGACCTGGAGGGCATGACCGGCGCTGAGATCAAGGCGCTGCCCCAGCACGACATCAACCGGGGGCATCTCATCTCCATGGACCGCTTCAGCTTGCTCGCCGTGCTTGCAGCGCGCGAAGCCATGCGGCAGGCCGGACTTTCCTGCGACGAGGGGAATGCCCATCGCTTCGGCGCGACAGTGGGCGTCGGATTTACCGGTTCGTACGCAACAGAACAAACTTACCGCTCACTGCTTTTGGGTAGCGCAATCCGTGCTGAACTCTTCACTGGAGTAAAGGTGATGCCCAGCGCCGCTTCCGTCCATCTTAGCTTGAGCCTCGGCTTGCGCGGGCCGGTCTTCGGGGTGACCTCCGCATGTGCCTCGGCCAACCATGCGATCGCCTCGGCGGTGGACCAGATCAAGCTGGGCCGGGCCGACGTAATGGTTTCCGGGGGCAGCGACGCACCCTTCGCATGGGGCGTGCTGAAAGCATGGGAAGCAATGCGCGTGCTTTCACCCGATACCTGCCGGCCCTTCTCCGCCGATAGGAAGGGCCTGGTGCTGGGCGAGGGTGCGGGCATGGCCGTGCTGGAAAGCTACGAGCATGCCACGAGGCGTGGTGCCACAATTCTTGCCGAGATCGCCGGCGTCGGCCTTTCCGCCGATGCCTTCCACATTGCCGCGCCATCTGTCGAGGGGCCAGCGTCGGCGATGCGCGCCTGCCTTGCCGATGCCGGGCTGAATGCCGAGGACGTCGACTACCTCAACGCGCACGGCACCGGTACCAAGAGCAATGATCAGACTGAAACGGCGGCGATCAAGCGTGTGTTTGGAAACCACGCTTATTCGATGTCCATCTCTTCCACCAAGTCCACGCACGCGCATTGCCTCGGCGCAGCGAGCGCGCTTGAAATGATCGCCTGCGTGATGGCAATCCAAGAGGACGTCGTGCCGCCGACCGCCAACTATCGCGAGCCAGATCCCGCTTGCGACCTCGACATCACACCCAATGTGCCGCGGGAGCGCAAGGTGCGCGTCGCCATGAGCAACGCCTTCGCCATGGGCGGTACGAACGCAGTTCTGGCATTCAGGCAGGTGTAGAAGCCATGCAAGACGCCTCATTTGAGGTCACCTGTCGTATCTAGCTGCTTGCCGGACCACTATGTAAAGCGAGCGCTATTGGCTGCCTCTGCGATGCGGGAATTGGCAGCGGACGTCTCTCGATCAAACAGGCATCTTGCTTGTAGAATTCTTTTAATCGTGAAGCGGCGCGAGTGCGCTATCCGTTGAGGTGAGCAAGGCCGGCGCCCTGGGTGAGCGCTGGTGTCGGGTGGTGGAAAGTACAGGGGGAGCTGTGTGGCCCCTCTTTCTCGGCCTCGACGATGTGCGAAGGAGCCTGCGCGGCGAACGGGCCAACGCCCCAGGCTCAGAACCTGGGCGAACCTAACTCCCGCCAAAGGACAGCCCAGAGCTGGATACACGAAAGAGATACTGAACCCGCGAATCAGATTCTGATCAATCGTCGTGTCTGAGCTCCACTCGGCTCTTACGGAGATAATCGCGCGGCCCGGCAACGGCCGCGCGTGCCGCGGGCGTGAGCTTTGCGCTTCGTCAGAAGTGCCTCGAGCGTGACGACGATAATTGACCAGCCATATGGAACGCATTCGCCCAGTTATCCAAAGCGTGGATACCTTTCATCTAAACAAAGGATTTTACCGTTTTTGCTGCAGGTCCCATAGAAGCGCTTCAAGTTGGAAAGATAGGTAGTTCCGATGGTTGCGTTGGATCTGAGGAGCATCATCTGGTGTGCGGGGCGTACAAAGTCAGTCGCATCTGCATTGCGGCTTGGTCTTTCGGCGGTCCCCACAAGTTACGCCCCGTTGGCGCGACGCCAATTATTTAATCAATGCTTGGACATTTATCTCAACCAGACAGCTACAAGGTGAGGTCTTCCATGCGTCCGAATGTCGAGTGGAAGTTGTGCTGGGAAAATGAGCTGCAACTGGCCGACCATGTCGAACTCTCCGACTTTTTTCGAAAGACCTATGGACGGACTGGCGCCTTCAACGCGGAGCCATTCGAAGGCGGCCGCAGTTGGGCCGGCGCGAGGCCGGAATTCCGCGCAATCGGCTACGACGCGCATGGGGTAGCGGCTCACATCGGCATGCTGCGGCGCTTCATCAAAGTTGGCGAGGTCGACTTGATCGTCGCTGAATTGGGCCTGTACGCGGTTCGTCCGGATCTTGAAGGGCTCGGAATCGGTTTTTCGATGCGCGTGGCGTACCCAGTGCTCCATCAGTTGGGTGTTCCATTCGCTTTCGGCACGGTTCGGCACGCGCTGCGAAACCATGTCGAAAGATTCTGCAGAGCCGGCCTCGCGAACATTGTGTCGGGCGTTCGCGTACGGTCGACCCGTCCAGATGTGCATCCCGACCTGCCGCCCACGCGCCTGGAAGACGTACTCGTGTTGGTTTCGCCGATCGGACGCTCGATGGACGAGTGGCCGTCTGGTACCCTGATCGACCGGAACGGTCCGGAACTATGAAGCCTCTGGACTACATATGCGAAGGGCAGAGTGACAATGCCGATCGCATTGCAGAGCGCAGCGTCTATCTGACGTTTGACGACGGTCCCAATTCATTTTTCACACCGCAGATACTCAATGTGCTGGCGCAACATCAGGTGCCGGCGACCTTCTTCGTTGTTGGGGCCTACGCGGCCGACGAGCCGGAACTCGTTCGCCGAATTATTACAGACGGCCACGGTATAGCCAACCACACGATGACTCATCCGGACCTAGCTAAATGCGGGTCCGTCGAAGTCGACTGCCAGATAGTTGAGGCAAACAGAGTCATAGGGATGGCTTGCCCGCAGGCCATGGTTCGGTACTTTCGTGCACCCTATGGCATCTGGACCGAAGAAGTAATCGCTGCATTAGCGGGTGAGGCATTGGCGCCCGTCCATTGGTCCATTGATCCACGCGACTGGTCTCGCCCCGGCGTTGACGCCATCGTCGACAGAGTGCTCGCCGATATCCGGCCGGGCGCAATCGTGCTGTTGCACGACGGGTGCGCTCCCGACGAATTGCAACCAGGCAATCAAGCCAGTCTGCGCGACCAGACGGTGACAGCGTTGTCACGCCTAATTCCAGAATTGCACGGCCGCGGATTTGTAATCCGATCACTTCCTCAACATCCCTGAACAAACAGAGATCCTATGGACCTTCTCACCACAGCCAGTACTGTTGCCGTTTCGTCTTATGCGGTGCTCTCGACTGTTTACAGAGGCATGCAAGCGGTCTACTCCCAACCGGAAAATGTTACGCCGCCGTCGGAAAGCTTGTTCGGATCCGACCGTTGGCCGAGCGTGGATGTCATTATCCCCTGCTACAATGAGGACCCGCGCACACTCGCGGCGTGTTTAGCTTCCATTGCAAATCAAGATTACTCCGGAACATTTCAGGTCTATCTGGTTGACGACGGTTCTGGAAATCGTAATGCCGTCATCCCGGTACATCACGCCTACGAGGGCGACCCGAGATTCAATTTCATTCTGCTCCGCGAAAATGTTGGCAAACGCAAGGCGCAGATCGCCGCCATCCGCCGCTCATCTGGAGATTTCGTGCTCAGCGTCGACTCTGACACGACACTTGCGTCCGACGTCATCACGAAGCTTGCAGTAAAAATGCGGGATTCCATGGTCGGAGCGGCCATGGGCCAGCTGACGGCATACAACCGCAGCGACACTTGGTTGACCCGATTGATCGATATGGAATACTGGCTGGCTTGCAATGAGGAGCGCGCGGCGCAAGGTCGCTTTGGTGCGGTCATGTGCTGCTGCGGCCCATGTGCAATGTACCGCCGGTCTTGTCTCCTTTCTCTGCTGGATCAATACGAGACGCAGCTGTTCAGGGGGAAACCAAGCGACTTCGGTGAAGACCGTCATCTTACGATCCTCATGCTGAAAGCAGGCTTTCGAACCGAGTACGTTCCAGGTGCCGTCGCGGCGACAGTCGTTCCGGACAAGATGGGACCTTATTTGCGCCAACAACTCCGCTGGGCACGAAGCACTTTCCGGGACACGATGCTTGCGCGAGGTCTACTGCGTGGCCTGGATCGCTATCTAACTTTGGATGTGATGGGAGAGAATCTCGGCCCATTGTTGCTCGGCATCGCGGTAGTAACGGCGCTCGGTGAGTTACTATTTTCACATACAGTAAATTGGTGGACGGTGCTGGCTATTGTCACGATGACCATAATCAGATCTACGGTGTTATCTTTCCGCACTCGGCAGCTTCGATTCATCGGCTATTCAATGCACGCGTTAATCAGGATATTCCTGTTGATCCCCTTGAAGGCTTACGCCCTGTGTACATTGAGCAATAGCGATTGGCTGTCGCGTAAAAGTGTTCCCCTGCCCAACAGCAGCACAAAGGAAATCACAAGCGCGATGCCGCTTGGCGGAGCAAATGCTGCGGGCAATTCTGGAATTGCGGAGTCACTTCATACTGCAGATCTTTCGCTCACAGCTAGTGAAGTCTGACGGCCTTGCAGCGCCGAGTGACCGAGTAAGTTGTGTCAGTCGACACGGGGTGAAGCTTGTCGAGTTACCTATGGTCAGAACGGGGACTATGTGGAAGCGACACGTGGCATCTTGACGTTATTCTTTGGCGGAAGCGATACACACGTCGCTCCGGCCGCGACTTTCCAAAGGTGTCATCTCAAGGCGGTGGCCTGCTCTGAACCAGAATTCGCAAGTAAGCTGCCGGTGGCCAATCGGACTCATTCCGCTTGAGATAGACGCATGTCCAATGTAGCAATCGACCTTACCGGCGTAACCAAATTATTCGGAAACAAGCTCGTTGTGGACGGGCTGTCCTTCACCGTTGCATCGGGAGAGTGCTTCGGTCTGCTGGGGCCTAACGGCGCAGGCAAGAGCACGATTGCGCGTATGCTCCTCGGTATGACCCGGCCTGACGCGGGTGATATAACAGTCCTCGGTCTACCAGTGCCGGCACGCAGCCGCTTGGCCCGCAAGGGCATAGGCGTGGTCCCGCAGTTCGACAATCTCGACCTGGAATTTACGGTACGTGAGAACCTGTTGGTGTTCGGGCGCTACTTCGGCATGAGTACAAGAGAGATCAACGCCGTCATCCCACGGCTGCTCGAGTTCGCTCGCCTTGAGAGCAAGGCGGATTCACGTGTCGGCCTGCTATCCGGCGGGATGAAGCGGCGCCTGACGCTGGCACGTGCTCTGATCAACGACCCCCAGTTGCTTGTGATGGATGAGCCCACGACCGGCCTCGACCCGCATGCCCGCCATCTGATCTGGGAGCGACTTCGTTTCCTGCTGGCGAGCGGAAAAACGATCATTTTGACCACCCATTTCATGGAAGAGGCTGAGCGGCTTTGTGATCGGCTGTGTGTTCTCGAGCGGGGACGCAAGATCGCCGAGGGCAGTCCTCATGCGCTGATCGACGAGTACATTGGGTGCAACGTGATCGAGATCTTCGGCGGTAATCCACAGGAGCTGATTTCGCTGATCAGACCGTACGTTCAGCGTGTCGAGGTAAGCGGCGAGACGCTCTTTTGCTATGCGCCTGAGCCGGAGGATGTGCGCATCCAGCTTCGCGGTCGAGCGGGTCTGCGTATTCTAGAGCGTCCACCCAGTCTGGAGGACGTTTTCTTGCGGTTAACCGGACGTGAGATGGAGAAGTGAGCAATGGGTGAACGTTTTGCGGCCGCTCTACCCGCCAACGCCTGGAACTGGATGGCGGTGTGGCGCCGCAATCATCTGGCATGGAAGAAGGTGGCATTTGCTTCAATGCTCGGCACCCTTGCTGATCCGATGATTTACCTTTTCGGGCTCGGCACTGGCCTTGGACTGTTGGTAGGCCGCATCGAAGGTGCATCCTACATCGCCTTTCTGGCAGCCGGCATGGTTGCGACGAGCGCGATGACAGCATCAACCTTCGAAACAATTTACGCGGTTTTCGGTCGAATGCGCGATCAGGGCACTTGGGAAGCAATCCTGCACACACAACTTACCCTCGGCGACATCGTTCTCGGTGAATTGACCTGGGCAGCCACAAAGGCTTTTCTGGCCGGTACGACAATTGCGATTGTTGCGGCCGCGCTAGGTTATGCCGCGTGGACGTCGGTTCTCTACGTGCTACCGGTCGTCGCTCTCACCGGATTCGCCTTTGCGAGCCTGGCCATGCTCGTCATCGCGCTCGCGCCCAGTTATCACTATTTTATTTTCTATCAGACGCTTGTCATCACACCCATGCTGTTCCTTTCGGGCGCGGTTTTTCCAGTCGGCCAATTGCCAGGAGTGTTTCAGCAGATTGCGGCCTTCTCGCCCCTGGCGAATTCTATCGAGCTAATCCGTCCGGTGATGCTCGGCCGCCTGGGCGACAATGTAGGGCTGCATATAGGCGCACTTTGCATGTTCGCTGTATTGCCTTTTTTTCTGTCGGCTGGACTGTTTCATCGACGACTAATGCGTTGACGCTTGCTTACACCCATTAACCAGAAGGAGGTCCGCAATGCCGGATGCAAACTGCCCACAGCGGCCCGGAGGCATGCGTATGCTAGGAATCGCGAGTGGTACAACGCCGAAGCCGGGCGCCACCCAGCCGCTGCAGGCACCCGCCCAGCTTCGCGACCACACCTCGAAGAACAGGCTGGATGGTGAGGCGCGGACCCACCCGGAGCGTTCAATCGATAGCAGCCAAGCTTCTTGTGCGCGTCCACAGACCGTCGCGGCCATTATTTAGTTGGATACACATGCAATGACCCACAACGAAGCAACTCTTGAGCCTTTTGTGATCCTTGCTATGCCAAGGACCGGAACACACTATTTAGAAGAATTGCTAAACGAGCATCCGACCGTTTTGAGTAACGGTGAGTTGCTAAACGAATATGATCCCAATTGGCCCAGCACTGATCGCCTGCTAGGCACGGATCGCGAGCTTCTTGAGCTTGCCTATGTGCGCTGCCCTATGCGCGACTACAAGAATGTGACGCATCTTGGATGCAAGATCAATGAACCTCAGTTTCGCGAGCGTCCCGCATTCTTTGCGGAACTGGCTCGTTGGCCAGCACTCAAGGTCATCCTTGTTGTTCGCCGAAACGTATTGGAATCGCTCCGATCCTTTGTGCAGGCCAGGGAAAGCGGTCACTGGCTGAAGTTCAGCTGGGACAACGATACCGCTCGGCCACCGAGCGTCAGGTTGTCAATCGCCGACTGTGAGGCTTATTTCAAAGCCGCCGACGATTTTCACGCTCGCGTTATGGACTCCTTCACGTCGACCAACCTGCTTGTAATGGAATACGAGAGCCTACTTCACGAACCTGCCCAATGCCTGGGAGCGGTTTGGGATTTCCTGGGCGTTCCAGCGCTTGAGCCATCAGATAACGCCATCCTGCAGCGCCAGGAAACGCGACCGCTGGATCAAACGGTGGAGAACTTTGACGAGTTGCGGATTCACTTCGCACGGGGACCTTATTCAAGATTTTTTGACCTCGGAGATTCAATGCGCTCCTACGCTTAATCGCTTGTACCGCGTGCTCTGATGGGCGTGTAGGATATCCTGCAGTTTGCGCGCATTCCGTCGCAAAACTGACAAACCAAAGTCACCAAGACGACAGAGATATCGGCCGGCAGTCGATCTGCGGCAGACATCAAAGACACGGCCGCAAGGCGACCTGGTCAATTCCCTCTCTGGCGAAGCACTTCTTCAGACGCGATCTTTGGCGAGCCTTGAGTGCAAATTCCGGCAAAGGTGGAGGGTTCCAGTGCGCAACCCGCACCAATCTCGCTGGACGGGACAGGCCTCCAGTTGGCACGGCGCTTGCTCCGAGATGACAGCAGCGCTCGACCGGAGCGCAGCATGGGAGAAGGAGGAGCCCCCACCCCGATCCGGTCAGGGAGAGAGAAACGGTGTTGGTTCCAAGAGTCCCCCGCGCGATCGCAGCGCCCCGCAAGCCCCATTTTGCCCGGACCTACGTGCAGGTGCTTGCCGCCATAGTCCTGGGAGCCGCAATTGGCTACCTCTATCCGGAAACCGGCCAGAGCCTGAAGCCGCTCGGCGATGCCTTCATCAAAGTCGTCAAGATGATTATCGCACCTGTCATCTTCCTGACAATTGCGACCGGCATTGCCGGCATGAGCGATCTGCAGAAGGTCGGCCGAGTTGCCGCCAAGGCGATGGTTTATTTCCTCACCTTCTCGACACTTGCACTCGTTGTCGGACTGATTGTCGCGAATATCGTTCAACCTGGCGCCGGCCTCAACATCGATCCGGCCTCGCTCGATGTCCAAGCCGTTAAGGGCTATGTGGCCACGGCTCACGAGCAGTCCGTGACCAGCTTCCTGATGAACATCATCCCGTCAACGATTGCCAGTGCCTTCGCGGAAGGCGACATCCTGCAAGTCCTGTTCTTCTCGGTCCTGTTCGGCATTGCTTTGGCGATGACCGGAGAGACGAGCAGGCCGGTCGTTACCTTTCTCCAGGCGCTTACCGCCCCCATTTTTAAGCTCGTCGGCATTCTGATGAAGGCTGCACCCATCGGCGCCTTCGGCGCAATGGCCTTTACGATCGGCAAATACGGAATCGGTTCGGTGGCCAACCTCGCGATACTGGTCGCGACGTTCTATCTTACCGCCTTCCTCTTCGTGTTCGGGGTTCTCGGCGCGGTCTGCCGCTACAACGGCTTCTCGATCTTTTCTCTCGTCCGCTACATCAAGGACGAGCTGCTGCTTGTCCTGGCAACGTCCTCCTCGGAGGCCGCGCTGCCCTCGCTAATGGAGAAGATGGAGAAGGCCGGCGCCGCCCGTTCGGTCGTAAGTCTCGTCATCCCTACTGGATACTCATTCAATCTGGACGGTACCAATATCTACATGACGATCGCCGCCCTCTTCATCGCCCAGGCGACGAACACAGATTTGTCAATTGCCGATCAGATCCTCCTGCTGCTAATTGCGATGCTTTCCTCGAAGGGTGCGGCAGGCGTCACCGGCGCCGGCTTCATCACATTGGCCGCTACTCTCTCTGTCGTGCCGAGTGTTCCCGTTGCCGGAATGGCTCTAATTCTTGGCGTGGACCGCTTCATGTCGGAATGCCGCGCGCTGACGAATTTAGTCGGTAATGCGGTGGCATCGCTCGTTGTCGCTCGCTGGGAAGGCGAATTGGACCAGTCACGGATGGAAACCGCTTTCCGCGGTTAGGGTTACATCAAACTGGCTCCCCGCAAGCAAGATCGCAACAGCGCGACGTGTAAGTAGCGGCCTTGACACAACAGTCGAATTGCCAGCCTCCAAAGAGCGCTGGAAATAGAGTACTAACGCAGTGAGTAATACAACACCATGAAGCCCCTAAGCAAACGAACGGTTCACGGAGACTCATCTGGGTGCGCATGGAGCGCTGTTCGTCGAATGCGCTATCCGCGGGGTGGGGGAACTATTTCAGCTTGCCGCCCCAAGCCGTCGCGGGAGCGCACCGGATGATGGAGGACCGGCCGATCAGAATCGCTAGGGGAAAGCGCGTCACAATAGCCGATCTCGCCCGCGAAGCCGGAGTCAGCGTAGCAACAGTCGATCGGGTTCTGAACGTCCGCCTTCCGGTGCGAGAGGAGACCGCCCAGCGGGTCCATGCGGCCGCGCACGCGATCGGCTATCATGCTGCCGGTCTCATCAAACAGCGCTTGCAGCAGCACCTGCCGCACTACAAGCTGGGCTTCATCTTGAGAAAACCTACCCACGATTTCTACCAAGATTTCGCTCGCAAGATCGAAGAGTCGGTCAGTATGGCTAAATCCTTCCACGGCCTTCCGATCATCGAGTTCGCGCAGTCACATTTGCCGCGTGACCTGCTCCCGCTTCTTAAGGACCTTGGGAGCCGCTGCCAGGCGATCGCCATGGTGGCGGCCGATCACCCGAAAATCACAGCATCAGTCGAGGAGCTCAAGGCGAAAGGTATCCCGGTATTTTCGCTGCTATCCGACTTCGCCGATGGCGTGCGCGAGGGCTACATCGGCCTCAACAACAGCAAGGTCGGACGGACTGCCGCTTGGGTGTTTTCCAAGGCCGCAAAACGGCCCGGCAAGGTGGCGGTGTTTGTCGGAAGCCATCGCTTCCAGGCGCATGCGACGCGGGAAACGGCCTTTCGTGCGTATTTTCGTGAGAACGCGCCAAAATTCGAGGTGCTTGATGCGCTCGTGAACCTTGATGAACGGCAGCTCACTTACGAAAAATTGCTGGATCTTATGCAGCGGGAACCAGAGCTCGTCGGCTTCTATATGGCCGGCGGGGGATAGAGGGGGCAATTTCCGCGCTCCGAGAAGAGGGGAGCGGTCAGGATCTCGTCGCGATCGTGAGTGAAATGACGCCGCAGTCACGTGGGGCGCTTGCGGATGACATCTTGACGATGGCGGTCGGCACGCCAATGCGCCGACTTTGCCAGGAGCTGATAATGGCAATGGAGCGGGCCATCAAAGCCGGCGTCGCGGAGAGCCCGGGGCAGACATTTCTGCCGTTCGACATTTATCTTCCGGAAAATATTTGACCTTGATGGATTTCTATCATGAGCGCCCATTTTCCTTTCACCGATGAAAGGAAAGCTCGATTGACTCGGCCGTCTCTGTCCGATCTGTGAACCGGCGTGGTTCCGTCTTGAAAGAAGCCGGATGCCGAAATGGCAGCCGCGCTTCATGGAAGGAAAGTCAAGCAATGCGCCAGGTATCGCCCCGCTTTGCACTCGATCACATGGCGGCGCCCCGCCTTGACGTCAGTGCGCTTTTCGCGCTTGCCCGTGACCAAGGCCTGACCGACGTCCAAATCCGTTACCCTCATTTCAGCAATCCTGTCGCACGCGGCATTCCGGCTGCGGACGTTCGGTTGGCCGCTACCGAAGCGGGCGTCACGATCATCTCTGTCAACGCCTTGCAGCGGTTCAACGACTGGACTCCAACGCGTCAGGCCGAGGCAAGCAACCTCGCCGATTATGCGACGGCGTGCGGGGCGGAGACGCTCGTGTTGGTGCCGGCCAACCGCAGCTCGTGGCCCACCAATAGCGAGCGCCAGGACAATCTTCGTTTCGCTCTAAACGAGATCAAGCCAATCCTCCAGTCGCGGGGTCTGATCGGTCTCATCGAGCCGCTGGGTTTCCGAACCTGCTCGCTTCGATCAAAGAAGGAAGCGGCCGAGGCCGTTGCCGCGGTTGATGGCCAGTCCGTCTTTCGCCTCGTGCACGACACGTTCCACCACACCCTGGCCGGGGAGACATGCCTGTTCTGCGAGCTTACCGGCCTGGTGCACATTTCAAGCGTAAACGACCCGACCTTCTGGATTTACCCCGATCGCTTTCTTGCAGGTTCCGACAATGGCAGCCAGATTCAGGCGCTGCTGGATGGCGGCTACGCGGGACCTTTCTCATTCGAGCTGGTCGAGGAAGTCCATTCTCTGGACGATCTCGCAGGCGCACTTGCCGCCAGCATCGACTTTATCCGGCGAGGGCTATTGTCGTCAAAGTAGATGGTGACAGGAGTAGTGACTATAGGTGCGCCTGAATTTTCCGTGGGTTCACAGCGGGGCAGCCATCCGAGATGCCTCCTGTATCATTATCTCCCGCATCCAGATGCTTGCCGGATCGCTATTGTGGAGGGCCGGCCATTGGAGGGTCTCGGTGAATGTGGGAAATGGCAGCGGAAGTTCGATAACCCGCAGGGGGAACGTTTTTTCGAAATGCCTGACCAGCCGTAAGGGCATGGTCGCTATACGAGCTGTGCCGGACACCATAGGTGGAATCATGCTGAAGCCCTGCACGGCGACCTCGACACGTCTCTTAAGGCCATGCTCAAGCAAAAACCATTCCTCGATAGACGGCTTCATCGTACGCCCGAACCTGACCGCGACGTGCCTCATCGACATGTATCTCTCGAATGTAAGCTGCTGTGGCAGCTGCTTGTTTGTGGGACAGCCTACGCACACGAGCTTCTCGTCAAACAGCGCAACGCTTGAATGCACACTCGACGTGAACATATCCGGTAGAATTAGAAAATCGACGTCACCGCGCCGGAGAAGCTCATCGGGGCTATCGTCGACAGGCAGCAGTTCGAAGCTGACGGCGGGGGCTTCCCGTGAAATACGCTCCACAAGCTTTTCGAAAAACACGAGCGTGACGAAATCGGAAAGAATGATCCTGAAGAGGCGATCGGCTCGAGCTGGGTCAAACGGATCCGAAGAAATAATCGAGCACTGGATGTGCTGGAGAGCGTCGCGAACTGCGGGGGCAAATGCTGCCGCACGCGGGGTTAGAAATCTTTCGCGACCTCTTATCGTAAACAGTTCATCGCGGAAATAATCGCGCAGTCGGGCGACGGCCGCACTCATGGCGGGCTGACTCAGGTTAATCCTGCGTGCCGCCGCCGAGAGATTACGCTCCGTCAGGAGTGCGTCGAGCACAACGAGGAGATTTAGATCAAGTCCTTTGAAACGCATGTCATCAGCCATCCATGGGATGGATGCCTTTAACCGAAACAAACGACTTTAACAATTTAGCATTCTTGCAATCTTTTGTCGCAAAAAGTTTATGATGGATGACGTTAAGGTCCGACATATGAGCCGCGTGATCTGCCGAAGCGAGCAATCGTTCGTACTGTGCAGGTCAGAGATTGGCAGTTTGAAACGCCGGGCCGATGGCGCCGGTCTATCAACCAGCGTCTTCGGCGGCCCCGACCTAGCTAGGCGTGGAACCTAATAGGGTGCACCTTTCCAGTCCGAGGCGACTGATGGGCGGTTTGATCCTAAGCTGCCGTGAGGCCTGTGCCAATTGTATCGGCGAGCCAATGCAGCAGTCCGGCAGCGTTTTTGAGAGCTGTTGTAGGCTCGGCCTAAGCCCATTGGCGCAAGCCTATCTGAACGAAGCGCTTGGCCTTGCCGCTATCCGGTATGTGATCTGTGGTGCCTTCTCGTCCTGCTGTTCTTGTTTTGGAACGCCCTTATGGTGAGCCCATCCGGGACGTGGGGCACCGGGAGCACAAAGGTGCAGGCAGGCCGTCAATAGACCGTGGGCTGAGAGCCCGAGCTCGTTACATGGCCGCCCCTCGCGACTTTCCCGGATGCGCTGCGAGCGCGGATCAGTAGATGTCGTGTTGCCCGCCAGCTCCCGTCTTTGACCGAGCCAAGAAGGAGGAACGGGCATGCTTATCATCGGACTGGATATTCACCGCGCCTTCGCCGAAGCAGTGGCATGGGAGGAGGGCAGGCTCAGGCGACTCGGCCGCGTCGACATGCGGCGCGATCTGCTGGCGGCGTTCGCCGCGAAGCTGTCGCCGAACGATGTCGGGGTGATCGAGGCCACCGGCAACGCGACGTCCGCTGCAGCTGTGGTTGCGCCGCATGTGAAGAAGGTGGGGATCGCCAAGCCGAAACAGGTGTTTATCGTTGCCTATGCCAAGATCAAAACGACGATCGACGCCGACGTTCTTGCGCAGCTCTATGCCAGCGGCTTCTTGCCAGAAGTCTGGATTGCGGACGAGCCGACGCAGGCTCTGCGTCGACAGGTGACACGGCGCAATCAGATTGTCCGACAGAGATCTCGATTGAAGAGCGTCATCCAGTCGATCCTTCATAGCCACCTGATCCGTCCTGCCCGCATGCTGACCTGTGCGGCGCCAAGGGTCGGACCTGGTTAATCGAGCAGGTCGTACCGCAGGACGAGCGCCTCGCGATCGATGGGCATCTGCGCGAGTTCGACCGATTGGGCGAAGACCTCCAGGTCATCGAACGCGATCTTGTCCGCTCGGCTCTCGAGGATGAAGGCGTGAAGCGGCTGATGACCATTCCCGGCGTCGACATCACCGTCGCGCTGGCGATGAAGGGCGGCGATCGGCGACGTGTCGCGCTTCGACGATCCGCAGAAGCTCGTGACCTATCTCGGGTTGAACCCAAGCGTCCAGCAGTCCGGCCAGGTCCGGCCTACCATGGGCGGATCACCAAGCAGGGCCGTGGTCATGCGCGCGGCATGCTCGTCGAGGCGGCCTGGGCGGCCGCTCGTGCTCCCGGACCGTTGCGAGCCTTCTCCCTGCGGCGTGCGAGCCCGGCGCGGACAGCATGTCGCGGCCGTGGCAACCGCACGCAAACTCTCTGTCGTGATCTGTCATCTGTTGAGAAGGGCGAGAGTTACGCGTGGGCTCGACCCTCCCTGCATGCCAAGAAGCTTGCGCGATGTGGAACTCAAGGCCGGGAGCAAGGCTGTGCGCGGCCAAAAGGGAGCGCACGCCTACAACATAAAGAGCCACCGGGAAGAAGAGCGCCGCTGGGTGGAGCAGGCCGAGGGCGCCTATGCACGCCTCGTCGCCGGTTGGAACCCACGAGGTCCGAAGAGGGTAGGCACGGATGCCGCAAACGAGGCGCGACGATAGAAGCTGCGCGGCAGGGCTCTCATCTCGGACCCTGCTCTTCGCCACGCGGTCGTCCGTGCGCGACAGGAGAATAGCGCAGATTTATCAAAAAGGCTCTTGTCGATCACATCAGTGGTCTTGGGCGCTGTACGGCCGGGTGAAGACTTTGCAGGTGGCCCGGAAAGCGTTTGACCTGCAGCGAAGCAATTGTCGTCATTACGCGCTCGACCCGGGCGCCCAGCTTGGCATAAGGGCTACGTGGCCTCAGGAAGCGTCGTCGCCAATGCAGACCATGGACGAATTCCCAGCCGATGCCGAGATGCCGGTCGACCGTGCCTGTCGCCGTCCGGTGATGCGATGCCCCCGAGCGGATGAGTTCGCCCCGGATGCTCCCGGTCACGACGCACGGGTTCGGGTTCCAAGGCGCTCAGTTTTGTTCGCGCCCAATCGGTGTAGGACGCGGCAGAAATACGAGCGTGACGAAATCGGAAAGAATGATCCTGAAGCGGCGATTCGGTAGAGCCGGGTCAAACTATCCGACGAAATAAACGATCACTGGATGGGCGGGGGAGCGTCGCAAACTGGAGGGCAAGAGCTCCCGGACGCAGCGTTAAGTTTGAATACCTCCGCGGACATGGTCGCGAGCTTATCGCGCAAATAAATCGAGCAGCCGAGCGCCGGCCGCACTCATGACCGGCTGGGCTCGGTTAATCCTGCATGCCGCGCCCATGAGGTTACTTGTCCGGAGTGCGTCGAGCACAACGAGGAGATGTAGTTCACGATCTTTGAAAAGCGTGGTCAACCATCCAAAGTGTGGATGCCTTTCATCGAAACAAACGATTTCATCAATGTTCTGGAATCCTGCATGGGCAGAAGCACCTGATGGACACCGATGCCCCCACTGCCTCATGGCGTGGCGAGCGTCTTAAGAAACCGCCCGAAAGGAGATTTTTCATGCGCTCTACCGGGCAGTGGAGTGCTGGGAAAGGGAGTTGCAACTGACCGGCCATGTCAAACTGTCCGACTTCTTCCGAGCCTATGGACAGACCGGGAGACGCGCACGTGTAGCGGCTCACATCGTCATACTGCACCTACGCCACACACCGGCCGGACCTGATCCGGCTTTATGAGCATTGGGCTTTGTCAGTTGCCCAAGCGTGATGGCTTTCGCGACGCGGCGCGCCTCAGGAACTGAGCCGCGTCCAGGTCGAAACGCGGGAAAGAAAGACAGGAAACAGAATGGCCGATCAATTCGCAACGGACGTCATTGCCCTGATCAAGAAACGCGCCGAGTCGGAGAGCGGTGAGGGAATGCCTGCGTCATTCGTCGGCGAGATAACAATCGCCACGGAACTGGACGCGCTCGGGTTCGATTCGCTGGGTTTGGCGGACGTCCTCTGGGATGTGGAGCAGGCCTACGGCATCAAGATCGACATGAACACGGCCGATGCCTGGTCCAATCTCAAGAATGTCGGCGACGTCGTGGAAGCCGTCCGCGGCTTGCTTGCGAAGGAGGCTTGAATGGACAGGCGCGTCGTTATCACCGGAGTGGGCGGCCTGTGCGGACTGGGCACCGACGCCGCCTCTATGTGGAAAGAGATGCGCGAAGGCCGCTCCGCCATCGGCCCGATCGCCAATTCCGAGCTTCATGACCTGGAGGGCATGACCGGCGCTGAGATCAAGGCGCTGCCCCAGCACGACATCGATCGCAAGCAGCTCGTCTCCATGGCCCGCTTCAGCTTGCTCGCCGTGCTTGCAGCGCGCGAAGCCATGCGGCAGGCCGGACTTTCCTGCGACGAGGGGAATGCCCATCGCTTCGGCGCGACAGTGGGCGTCGGCGGCTTGGGCTGGGATGTGATGGAGGAAACTTACCGGGCCCTCCTTTTGGACGGCGCGAGGCGAGTTGGCATCCTCGCTGTACCCAAAACGATGCCAAGCGCCGCCGCCGGCCAGGTGAGCTTGAGCCTCGGCTTGCGCGGGCCGGTCTTCGGGGTGACCTCCGCATGTGCCTCGGCCAACCATGCGATCGCCTCGGCGGTGGACCAGATCAAGCTGGGCCGGGCCGACGTAATGGTTTCCGGAGGCAGCGACGCACCCTTCGCATGGGGCGTGCTGAAAGCATGGGAAGCAATGCGCGTGCTTTCACCCGATACCTGCCGGCCCTTCTCCGCCGATAGGAAGGGCCTGGTGCTGGGCGAGGGTGCGGGCATGGCCGTGCTGGAAAGCTACGAGCATGCCACGAGGCGTGGTGCCACAATTCTTGCCGAGATCGCCGGCGTCGGCCTTTCCGCCGATGCCTTCCACATTGCCGCGCCATCTGTCGAGGGGCCAGCGTCGGCGATGCGCGCCTGCCTTGCCGATGCCGGGCTGAATGCCGAGGACGTCGACTATCTCAACGCGCACGGCACCGGTACCAAGAGCAATGATCAGACTGAAACGGCGGCGATCAAGCGTGTGTTTGGAAACCACGCTTATTCGATGTCCATCTCTTCCACCAAGTCCACGCACGCGCATTGCCTCGGCGCAGCGAGCGCGCTTGAAATGATCGCCTGCGTGATGGCAATCCAAGAGGACGTCGTGCCGCCGACCGCCAACTATCGCGAGCCAGATCCCGCTTGCGACCTCGACATCACACCCAATGTGCCGCGCGAGCGCAAGGTGCGCGTCGCCATGAGCAACGCCTTCGCCATGGGCGGTACGAACGCAGTTCTGGCATTCAGGCAGGTGTAGAAGCCATGCAAGACGCCTCATTCGAGGTCACCTGTCGTATCTAGCTGCTTGAGGGGCGGGGCATTGTGATACAGGGAGGGCTGTGGGGTCCCTCCTTCTCGGCCTCGACGATGTGGGAGGAGCCTGTGCGGCGAAACGGGCTAGACGCCCCCAGGCCCAGAACTTGGGCGAAACCAACTCCCACCAAAGCACAGCCGCTTTAGTAGCCGAACAATGAAGCCTCGCTCGACGAGCCGCCGCCTCTACTGTCAGCGGCATCACGCGGTTGAAGCGAACAGCGCAGCGGCTACTGTTTCCCGCACAACTCGGACGGCAATTGGGACAAGTCCGCACATGTCGTCACGTAAGCTGAACGCCGCAGGTACAGCCAAATTGGGGGCGGGGCGTTTCTGCCGTTTTGATAGAATTCTATCAAACTGACAATTTTCCTTGCACGAATGCAAGGAGAGCTCGATTGACTCCCCTCCTTTCTTGTCAAGGATGGGTTTGCAGGCTGCGGTGCGGCAGAAGCCGGACAGAACGGCGACCGGTCGAGTAAAGGCCTGCGCAAACAAGCGCGCATATTGCGGGCGCCCGCACGGAGGAGAAGACGCTCGTCCTGGTGAAAGACAACGATGCTCAGGCGCCATTGCCATTTGCCGAGGGGGTCCGCGCGCCGGAAATTTCGAAGCAACAAAGGTGAGATCGAGAATGATGATGGCGAAATACAACACAGCTCACCGTCCAGTGCAGTTCTACCGGCGGGTGGCGGAGTGGGATGGGCTGCCAAATGGAACGTAAAAAGATCAGCAAGGAGATGCTTGGCGATAGTCAGGCGCTGCGCAAGCTGCGTGAGCACCTTGTCAAGGTGGCCAAGGCGAAGACTACGGTCCTGTTGCGAGGTGAATCCGGAACCGGCAAGGAGCTGGTTGCCAAAGCCATTCACGAGCTCTCGCCTCGCGCCAAGCAGCCCTTCATCAAGGTCAATTGCGCGGCGCTCACCGAGACGCTTCTGGAATCTGACTTGTTCGGTCATGAGAAGGGTGCCTTCACCGACGCGAGCAGTTTGCGCAAGGGGCGCTTTGAGGCTGCCGACAAAGGCACATTGTTTCTGGACGAGATTGGCGAAATATCAGGTTCGTTCCAGGCTAAGCTGCTGCGTGTCCTGCAGGAGCAGGAGTTTGAGCGCGTCGGCAGCAACCACACCATTAAAGTTGATGTTCGCGTGATTGCCGCAACGAACAGGGACTTGGAAACGGCAGTTCAACGCAAGGAGTTCCGGCAAGACCTCTATTATCGCATCAACGTCGTCACTTTACGCGTGCCGGCATTGCGCGAAAGGCGAGGTGATATTCCGCTCTTGGCCGCTCAGTTTCTCAAGAATTTCAATACTGAGAATGATCACACGCTGACCTTCGCTCCCGAAGCGATTGAGGTGCTAATGAACTGCGAATTTCCAGGTAACATCCGAGAGCTCGAAAACTGCGTTCAACGGACGGCAGTTCTGGCGACGGGTCCATCAATCCTCAGAACTGACTTTGCCTGTTACGCGGATCAGTGCTTGGCCGCGGCGCTGTGGAAGAACGGACAGCCGACGTCAGAGAAGTCGACTACGATCGAGCCTTCCGCCGCCTGTGCCGCCCCGCCCGTCGGCGACGGGCAAGCGCCGATAGGCCCTGCCACGACTCGTGGTAGGGTGCCCGATGCCGATACGGTCATTGCTGCCATGGAAAAGTGTGGCTGGGTGCAGGCAAAGGCGGCGCGCCTGCTCGGTTTGACCCCGCGCCAGATCGGCTACGTGCTGAGAAAACGCGGTATCGAGATCAAGCGTCTCTGAAACAACCCGCCGAGCAAGAGCTGGAGCAGGTCAAGCATTGGTGCTCTGGCGCCGAGCCCATCGGCCAGGCTTACGAAGTGGGTGTGAACAGCGCTGCCAAGATTCCGGCCGTGTGCTTTCTACCACCAGTCGTACTGGGGCTCTGCGACTGACAAACTAAAAAGGAGTAATCCTCTGGCGGGACCTGGTCGATACATTAGCTGATGGCTTACCGCTCGATATCACGCAATCTGAGATGGGCATGAAAGTGAGTTCGACCGCTGGACAGTTGCCGACTTCGTCAGGTATTGGCCCCTGCGACCGGTTGATCTCCGATATCCAAATTCTTGGAAGTTGGTCGAGACGAAACTGTCGCCCCGGCTCGTGACCGACCGCGCGCCCGGCAAGATCGAGTTACAAAGTTGCCGAGGCAGTTTGATGTGCGTTCCTGCATCACTGTACGGGACACGACCTGACGGGAGACTATGATGCGTAGCCAAAAAGAAAAGATGCTCGCAGGCGAGTTTTACAATGCGGCGGATCCGGAGATCCAAGCTGACCTGTTGGCAACCGGGGCTTGGCTCAAGCGGTACAATGATACGCTGGGGCAGACCACGGGGCATTGGCATGAGCTTTTGTCCGAGCGGCTGGGAGAGGTTGGGCGCGGAACGGTCATCCGTCCGCCCTTTTTTTGCGACTACGGATTCAATATCCGCATTGGAGCCAATGCCTACATCAACTTCAACTGCGTTATTCTTGACGTGGTAGAGGTCAAAATCGGGCAAGGAACGGCAATTGGGCCTGCTGTGCAGATTTATACCGCCGATCATCCACATGATGCCGAGCAGCGGCAGGCCGGCCTGCAGGTCGGGCGTCCTGTTCACATTGGCAGCCGTGTCTGGATCGGCGGTGGAGCAATCATTCTGCCTGGCGTCACGATTGGTGATAATGCAGTGGTAGGCGCTGGCTGCGTGGTCACACGAGATGTTCCCGCCGGGGCAAAGGTAGTGGGAATTCCTGCTCGCGTGGCCGACCCACATAAACAGGCATAATCAACCTCGTTGACCCTGGAGGTGCATGCGAACTGTCGAAACTGTGCCGAATTTTTGTCGAAGCCATTGAGCGCTGCATATGTTGTCGCGACTCGGGCGCTTCAGTTCTTTTGCCACGGGGGTCACAAGATCATGTGCGTAATGCCGCCGCAACGTGCTCACGTCCCGCAGCAGCGGACCCTTTCACATGGCCCAACGAATTCAGAGCCTACGTTGTGCTGCCACTAGCATTACTGCTCACGAATGTATTCCCAACTGAGTTTTCGCCCTTGGAGGCAAGCAGCGACTCACCAGCAATCGCCGGCCATTAATCCTGGCTAGCATCGACCCCGACGAGGCGAGCCGCGGCGTTGCGGATCGGCATGTCGATGACCGTGATTGCGCCTTCGGCAAGGAAACGACGTTCGTTTCTGGTCAGCGTAGCCGAATCGATCACCGCAAAATGTGGGCCAGTGGAGCGCTTCATCAGCTGTCTGGCATATGTGCGCAGCATCTGATCGTTGAAGCGGCAGCCCACGAAGAAAAAACCCCGGTTGACGCGCCGTTGCTTCACCGCGTCCGGGATCGGCGTCTGGATATCAATTTCGGTTAGGACTTCGACGTAATCGGAATCAGCCACGAGGAAGTTTGCCGCCGGCCTGACGCTGCCGTGCGGCGCATAGAGCACCGTCCTAGCCACTTGTTCGGCCTCGAGTTCTGTTCCTGACAAATCGTAAGTTCTCGTCCAGATGTTACCGATTCCGGTCGCGCGCGTCGTTCCTTGTATCTCGACAACGTCTGTTTGGCCGGCCTCTGCAAGGGCTGCTCGCATGGCGCCATCGTACCAGCTGTCGATGATGACAGACAGTTGAAGGGTTGCGAGCCAGGCGTGAAGAACGGTCGGCTCGGCGGGGGCTGCGAATATCTCCGCCATCCACGCTTGGAGAGTCCGACGATGTCGGCGCTGCTCGATAAACTGCGCGACCGACCACATATTGGTGCGAATCCTGGAAGGGGCAGGCGCCCGCTTGTTGAGGGCCGCGGCGACATCTTCAGGGGTGCAAGGTACAGGGGATTCCGGTGGGTTAAGCTGCAGAAGACCAGGACCGAGATAGGGGATCACTCGATCGGCCTTGAGAGCGCCGTTCAGCAGGTCAATCAGTTTTTTGGCAAAACTGCCCCGGACGACGACGAGATGGTCCCAGCTCAGCATCGTGTTCATACGCGTTTCCTCTCCGCCACTGAACCCACCGGCATCAGGCCCCGTCGGAAATCTTCATCGCCTCGACGGTGATCGGCAAACGCGTGTCGCGCGGAAGGTCGGGCAGCATGAGCCGCCAACCGTTCCTGAGCGTCACGGTCCCGCCCCATAAGTCAGCGTTCTCAATCTCGGTGATCGGCTCTTCGAGATCCTTCTTGGGGACATAAGCCGACAAGCCAGTAGCGGTCCTGCGAATCATTACTTTCATCCGGCTGTTCCCCCGTTGGAAATGCCTTCAGCTCCGCAGGGAACCTCGACTTTGTCGAGGCTAATGAGTTCGCGCGCTCGCATGCCGACGACCGTGCCACGATCGATCCATTCGACCGCATAGATGAAGAATTGCTGGAGAAAGGTTCCAATGTCGCGCACGTAGCCTTCGTCGCCCTTCCGCACGAGGTTTTCGCCGATCTCCTTGCCGGGATAGGTGCCGTCGTTTTTTATGTGGCGTATCGCACGGACCCGCTCACCCTGCATGAACCGTGGCGGTCTGCCGATTTCGACCTCCTGTTCGCGTCTGGACCACATGCTGTCCATTCCTTTCTCGAGGCTTTTGTTGTGGTCGCGGGTTGCAGGCGTCGTCGTGCGGCGAACCCGACCGTTTCGGTAGGAATCAAGCGGGAACGCAGGTTTTCGGTACCGGACAGACCGACACGCATTGCTGCGTATCGAAGGCCTCCTTGCATTCGGTGCACTTGTTTGGATCGATCACATAGGCGTCGCCCTTGAACTTGATCGCTTCCGAAGGACATTCGAACTCGCAGGCCCCGCATTGGGTACATTGGGATGCGATGATCTTTAAAGCCATTCTAACTCCTGGTTATCGGACGAGACGGCTCAGGCCGTCGCCGCTAGTGGTCTGATCCCAAACTCTGCCGCGTAAAGTGCGCTGACTGCGGTCTCGATGTAGTCATGGCCATAGGCGTCGGTTACGCGCAGTCCAACTCGCGAGAGTTGTTCCTTCGGGCGATTTCCGATCTTGGCGCATAGCACTATGTGTATGCCTTCGAGCGCTGCGATGACGCCCTCGAGGATGGCGTCTTCGCCCCCGCCTCCGAGGCAATACCGCTCGACCTTCCGATGCCCGACCAAGCTGATCCCTCTAGGCGAGACTTCATAAACCTGGAATTCCTTCGCGTGGCCGAAGTGTTCGTTGACCCGTCCACCTCCCTTAGTGGCCACCGCAACCAGAAGCGACTTTTCGGAGTCTGTTGCCTTGACCATACCGATGGCCTCGCTCCTCGCCGCCTCATGATCACGGCGCTCGTGTGCGACCACCTGCCGATAGGCCTGACGCTTGCCAGCATCGTAGGCGACATCGTCGGGAATACCGTCCAGCGTGAATTCCTGGCCACGATCTTCACCGAGCAGGCCGACAGCATCTGCCCGGCACTGCCGGCAGTGGCGCATCAACTTGGCGCCACCTTCAAGTCGATCCTGAAGAGCCATCATCTCCGTTGCCGTTGGGCCGCGCTGCCCGATGAGTCCGTAGTGGGTACCGTGCGCCGGGTCCGAAATCAGAGGCATCACGTTGTGCAGAAACGCGCCCCGCTCCCTGACCATTTTGTTCACCTCAAACAGGTGCTGGTCGTTCACTCCAGGAATCATCACCGAGTTGATTTTGGTGAGGATGCCGCGCGCGCTCAGCATCTCCAGGCCCAGCATCTGCCGCGCGTGCAAGATTCGAGCGGCTTCGATGCCGAAGTAGCGGCGATTTTCATAAAAGATCCATGGATAGATCTTCGCGCCGACTTCCGGGTCGACCATGTTGATGGTGATCGTCACGTGATCAACATTCATTTCGGCAAGCTCGGCGACATGGTCCGGCAGCACGAGCCCATTAGTGGAGACGCACAGCTTTATGTCGGGGATTTCCCTGATGACGCGGTCGAACGTTGCCTTCGTTTTCTCCCAATCGTAACAGGCATCCCCCGGCCCAGCGATGCCAAGAACCGAAAGCTGCGGAACTTTGTTGGCAACGGCGATGACCTTGCGTAGCGCTTGGTCGGGCGTCAACTTCTCAGACACAACACCAGGCCGGCTCTCGTTGGCGCAATCGTATTTGCGATTGCAATAGTTGCACTGGACATTGCAAGCCGGCGCGACCGCCACATGCATACGCGCGAAATAATGATGCGCTTCCTCCGAAAAGCAGGGGTGATCCTTGATCCTTTCCCAAATAGCCGGATCCTCTTCGCCCGGGCTGGTCGGCGACGAGCCGTAGGAAGACGATGCGCAGCCACCGGATTTCGCGGCTGCCAGAAGACCCTCGGATGTCGTGCTAGTCGGCCCCTCAATCGAAACTGTCGGTGAGGACATCAAACGGCTCCGTTGCTGGTAACGTCGCGGTTCAAGGTGCAAGAGCCATACCAACTGAAAAAAGCGGCTTCAGTTCACTATTCGGGTCGATATCGCATTGTGTCAGGCCGGCGCGACACAATTTTGTCCTGCTTGCGACAGTGCAAGTCCAAATCCGTTCAGAAGCACGAAGCACTCCTTGTCGCGCACAGGGCGCGCAAGACCACTGGCCTGACGATTGGCTCATCAGGCTCTTAGAAGTTCCTTCACCTCGATACTATGCCGGCGTATCGCCTAGCCGACTTGTCGCAGCTTGAGGCCGAGAATTCGAGCCGCATTAGCCTGAACCCAGCCGGCCTTCTCCATTGTGTCGATCAGCCGTCACGCTTCGTCCGCCGCGGTCCCAGCCCCCGTCCGGCCGTATCGTTAGAATCGCAAGTGGCCATCTCGTGTTCAGGCGGGCGCCGATGCGCCGAACCGGCATCGTGCTGGCCCGTGAGAGCTCGTCGATGACATTGCCACGTTCCGAAAGATTGGTTCCTTCCAGAGGAGAACGCCAAGCACGCAGTTCTCCGGCTCGCGGACGTTGCCGGGGAAATAGCATTGCGAGATCAGCTCAACTGCCGACGGCGCAAAGCCATGGTTCTCCATATTTCAAGGGTAAGCGCTGTGTCCTTCCAGGAGGACCCGCGATCTGTGGGCCTGCCGATTCTGAGGTGGATCGGAGATCGGCTTGTGTCTGAACTTGAACTTACGATTGACCCTGAGCGGCAGCCTCGGCGTTTTCGAGGGTGATCAACGGCGCTGTTGGTCGGCGGCATTGGTCGATGGACGACAAGGCACGGAGTCATCTCCGAGACCCTGGAGCCGACGCGGTGATCTCGGAGGTTGCCCGGCGCTACGGGCTGCGGCCGCGGCGGAACGCTCGCAAGCTTGCGACGTCGGCAGGACAGGCCACTCCCGCCTAGTGGTTTCGGTGGCGCCACCGGAACGACCCGTTGGGCCTACATCCTTGCACCAGAGCTCAAGGCCACGGCCTGAGAATCGGCCGCCGCTCCCCCTACTTGGTTCCTCAGCCGACAGCGCTAAGAAGGAGAGCAACTTCCGTCGGCGCGAGGATCATTGCGTCGTGGCCAGTGGCGAGTTCCTGCCACGCCCAGCCATCCTGCTTCGCGACCCATTCTCGCGCTCCCGCCATCGGCGGGTGGAGTGGATTAGTGCAGACGACATAGGTTCGGGGTCTGCCGTTGCCGAGCGGGTGCTCGAGCTTAAGTCCGCTTTCGTAGGTGCCTGCCGGATGCGGTGTTATCCGGCGCCGCACCCAGTCCGTGAGCGAGTGTCCCTCGGGAGTGCCGAATGCTGTTGGCGGCGGAGTCGGCATGAAGATACCCCGTCCTTCCTCCGCAACCAATTTTCGACGGGCGGCGACGATGTCGGGGGGCATGGTGCTGAATACACTTTGACCGCTCTCGACGATGGCGCCGTCGAGATAAACGAGATGGCTGATATGGTCGGGTATCCGGTCGGCGGCGCCGGTGATGCTGATGCCGCCTAGACTGTGACCGACAAGGATCACATCGCTCAGCTCTTCCGTTACAATGTGGTTGACGATGTCGGTCACGAATGTGTCGGGCGTGATGTCCTTGCACAGCAAACGTGCGCGTTCGCCGACACCTGTCTGGGTAGGCGTGGTCACGTGGCATCCCATCTTGCGAAGATTGGCGGCGACGTCCCGCCAACACCATCCGCCATGCCAGGCACCATGCACTAGCACATACGTCTTTATCATGGATTGTGCCGTTCCATTTGCTCACCGGCCGTTGTGGCTGCCATCCGGCACGATGGCCGGACATTGTCCAAAGGGGCTCGACCACGTTACCGGTGGTAAGTCCGGCACAGGCGCCCCGTGGCCTGAGGATACCCCTACCAAGTCGAGGAAACTTGAATTGCGAAACCCAATATTCACTAGCTCTTTGCAAGTGGATGGAGAGGCTCATGGTGTGCCGCAGTTGCTCGCTGCCGGCATGCTCTTGGCACCGGCTGATCATCCGAACTTGAACAGGACACCAAAGCCGCCGCGCGGATAGTTCCACTCGATGTCGCCGCCTTTCTCGCACAATATCCGGCAGGTGCCGCATTCCATGCAGCCGTCGGCGGTGATCTCGACTTGACCCTTGTCATTCAACTCATAGCATTTCGCCGGACAGACGTAGGTCAACGCAAGCAAGTTCGCGCTTGGCTTGTCGTGCGGTCGCACTATGATATGGGGGCGGCCGGAATCGACCAGATAGCGGTTCTGGTAAAGTTTGTCCTCGACACGAACCTTCGTCACTGCGATCGTCATCTTGTACCCTCTTCAGCGCCATGCCAATGCCAGGCGGACCGCGTCGCTGACCAACCCCCAGCGCGAGCGCGCGTTGATGAAGGCGGCCGTGGTGTTCTTTTCCTTCTCGATCTTCGGCGTGCCGTCGACACGCATGAAGGTCTGAGCGGCATGCGACATCAACCGCGGATAGCTGTCAAAAAAGTTGCTGGAATTGGTGTGGAGTAAGGCTGGCATGTCCTTGTATTTCTTAAGATCCTTGATCACAAAGGAGTCATCCAGCATCGTCTTGTAGAGCGCAAGGTTCGCTTTGGTCATAGGACCGTTGCGGCTTTTGACTTTGATGATCGCCTCAGCCGCGACACGACCCGAGGTCATGGCAAGGTTCGAACCCTCACGGTGAATGGCATTGTTCAGTTGCGCTGCGTCGCCGACGATGACCCAACCGTCGCCGAATAGCTGCGGAATGGCCCTGTAACCACCTTCGGGGATAAGATGGGCGGCATATTCTTTCACCTCCGAGCCAGCGATCAGCGGCCGGATCGAAGGATGGTTTTTCATCGCATCCAGGAGGGCGGACGGGCTCTCCATCGTCGCGGCGAAATCCGAGACCAGGCAGCCGATGCCGAGTGAAATCGACTCCTTATTGGTGTAAAGGAAGCCGAGCCCGGCCATGCTGCGAGAGATCGTGCCCACGGCCTCGATTACGCAGCCTTCATCGCCCTTCACCCCGAACCGCTGGCCAATGACCTCTTCGGGCAAGAAATGCATTTCCTTGACGGCAATCGCCACGGTCTCCGGCTTCGGCATCTCGCGCAGGCCTGCGCGAGTGCCAAGCAATCCCGACACCCCTTCTGCGAGAACGACCACATTCGCGAAGACCACTCCGCCAGCCCGGTCTGTGCGGACGCCGATCACCTTGCCATTGCCATCACGGACGAGTTCCGTCGCGGTCGTCTCACACAGGACCGTCGCGCCAGCCTCGCGCACCTTGCGGGAAAACCATTTGTCGAACTGGGCGCGGATGATCGTGTAGCGGTTGGGTTTCGCCTCATTGAAGTCGTCCGACCGGTAATGAATTCCGGTGTGAGACGTGTCGTCCATCACCCAAAGTCGCTGTTCGACCAGGTGCCGCTCGAGGGGCGCATCATCCCGGAAGTCCGGGATGATCTTCTCCAGCATGTTCGCGTACATTATGGCACCCTGGACGTTCTTAGAGCCCGGATATTCCCCGCGCTCCAACTGCAGGACCTTCAGCCCCTGGCTTGCCAAAGTGTAAGCAGCTGCGTTTCCAGACATGCCGGCTCCGACCACAATGGCATCGAATTGTTCAATCATGTCCTCTCCCTCAACTCGCAAGCTTGTCTCGACTGTGCGGCGACAGCCGCCGGGTGAAGGCTTCCGTCAGTGCGGGCAGGAAGCGGATTGCATCCGTGACGATCCCGAGGTGGGCGAACTCGAAAATCGGCGCGTTCGGATCGGTGTTGATCGCGACGATGAGATCGGCCCCCTCGACCCCAACTCGGTGCTGGATGGCGCCGGAAATTCCGGCCGCGATGTAAAGCTTCGGTCGAATGGTCTTGCCAGTTTGTCCAATCTGTCGATCAGCCGGCATCCAGCCCTTCTGGACCAAGGGGCGCGAACAGCCATGCTCGGCGCCGATCGCTCGGGCAAGATTCTTCACAAGCTGAAGGTTCTCCGCCGCTCCGAGACCGAGGCCTCCCGCAACCACGACATCCGCATAGGCAAGATTTGCCATTGCCGACTGGTTATCCGGTAGGAAGCCGAGGACTTTGGTGACGATATCGTCCTCAACGAGCGACAGCTTGTGCCGCATGACACGCCCGACCGGCTTATCCACCCGTTGCGGCATAGGCATGACCCTTGGTCGCACCGTCGCCATTTGCGGCCGGTAATTTAGTGTATAGATCGTACACAACAATGAGCCACCAAAAGTCGGACGGGTCGCGGCGAGTGAACCGTCGGAATCTACATCAAGTTCGGTGCAGTCGGCCGTGAGCCCCGTCTGCAGGGTCGTCGCTACCGAGCCTGCAAGATCCCTGCCCAGTGTGGTCGCGCCGAGAAGGAGGATTTCGGGTTTATGGGTATTGACCAGATCCGTGAGCGCCTTGGCGAACGGCTCGTTCCGGTAGTCGGCGAGCGGCGGCGCATCGACGATGTAGACAAGATCCGCCCCGTAAGCGAAGGCCTCGGCAACAGCGTCCTCGACCATCTCGCCCGGCGGTCCCAGCACGACGCCCGCGAGCTGGACTTCAAGCTTGTCGGCTAATTTGCGGCCTTCGCCCAGCAGTTCGAATGATACAGGATGCACATTGCCGCGTTCGAGCTCGAGGAAGACCCACACGTGCCGGTAGTCTTTGAAACGGTCGGGAAGTTCTTTCTTTACACCGGCACGGCCGGGGGCAATGCGAGGGGTAGTTTGGCTTGCGGTCGACATTTTCTGCTCCTGGCCGTCACGTGCCGCTGTTGAAGGCCAGCTCATGTTCCAGCGCCGGCCGGCGGGTTAAGATATCGGCGATGAGTTCATCGGCTATGTCCTGCAAGCCCCTTTCCGCGGTGTCGATCTGCGCCGCCCTTTCTGCCCGTGCGGTGGGGGCGAAAACACGCTTGACGACTGTAGGCGAGCCACGCAGACCGCACCGGGTGAGATCGTCAATGCCGGCGTCGGCTGCAGTCCACTTCACGACTTGGCTGCGCGCCGCGCACAGAGCCTGCTGGAGCGAGCCCCGGCGGATTTCGTTGGTGTCTTCCAGCATGGTAATGAGGCAAGGGAGTCTGCTCTTCAGCAACTGGGTGCCGCCTTCGGCGCGACGAGCGACTTCGATCTCTCGCGTATCGAGATCGATGGAGGCAATCTTCGCGACATAGGTAAGTTGCGATAAATCTAGGCGCTTGGCTATGCCCGGTCCGACCTGGGCGGTATCGCCGTCAATCGTCTGCTTGCCGGTGAAGACGATGTCCGGCCTGCCGAAAGTCTCCCCAATTTTTGCGATTGCTTGCGAAAGAGCAAAGGAAGTCGCCAGCGTATCGGATCCGGCAAAATAGCGGTCCGTCAAGAGAACTGCTCGGTCAGCACCGTAACCGAGCGCCTTTCGCAGCGAGTCCTCCGCCATGGGCGGACCCATTGTGAGCACAGTAACCTCGCCACCATGAACGTCGCGCAGTTTGAGCGCTTCTTCGAGGGCGAACAGGTCGTAAGGATTGATGATGGTCGGAACACCCTGACGCATGATCGTGTTCGTCACCGGGTGCACGCGGATCTGTGCCGAATCCGGCACCTGCTTGATGCAGACTACGATATGCATTGGCGGTTTCTCTAAGCTCCCAGTCCGGATTCGTGCTTGGCGGTTCACCTCATTGCCTGCATCGTTCATGCCAAGTCGTCTTCCTGCCTCTATTCCAGAAGGTGGCTTCGTTTGCTTCCGAGGAGGCGTCATGAGGACTGGATTTGTCGACTTCTCGACATTGTCGCGTCGCAGCCGTGTCGGGCTCATTACTTTCCGAACCGCTTCAGTGCAGAGTCGAGCGGGACGAAGGCGCGGCCAGGTGCGGGACATATGTTTGGATCGTGGTCCCTTAGCACCTTGAACACACGTTGCGTGAGCGGCGAGGAAGTCGCGAAATCTTCGTAGGCGCGTTCCAGCTTGGCGCGCACCCGCGCGGCGATTACCTGGTTAGGCAGACCGGAGAAATCTTCTTCGGCAAGGTATTGGCCCACGCGCTTCATGATATGGAGCCGCGAGACATTCATCACTTTCGGGTCGTAGGAGACGTCAAGGCAGGCGAAGAAGTCCTCCGCGGCCGACAGGCCCTTCAGTCGCGCTAGGATATCGGTGCGATCGATCGGGCGGCTATCAGCGGAGCAGTTCATTGTATTCTCCCGGCGCGAAATTGTGGTGTCGATGCATTGGTGACATTGCTGACGGCGTGCCGACCTCTGGCACGGCGGCTGGGCAAGAGACTTGGCGATCTCAAGCTTTTCTGAAGTGGTGAAGGCGACCCCGAGTTTAACTGCTCTCCTTGCGCAGGGTCGTCACGTTGAGGAAGACCTCACGGCTCGTCGGCTATTGTGCCGCTCGGACCCGGGCCGGAATGAAGCTGTTCTGCACCTCGCCCGCACAGTCCAGCACTGGGAACGGCCCGTAGCTTCTCGGTGATCGCAGGCAGGACCTCAAGCACGCGGTCTACGTCATCTTCGCCGTTGTCACGCGACAAGGAGAAGCGGACTGCCCCACATGCCGCGTTCATAGCGATCAGAACATGGCTCGGTTCCAGTGAGCCAGAGGCACAGGCGGACCCGGCGGAACAGGCGATTCCCAGCCGGCTCAGGACAATTGGAATTGCATCGCCTTCGATACCTTCGAATCCAATGTTTGCAGTGTTTGGCAATCGCTCTTGCGGATCGCCGTTGATGGATGTGTTTGGGATGCGCTGGATGATCCCGTTCTCAAGGCGGTCGCGCAACCATTTTATTCGTTTTGTCTCGTCCATGAATTTCAAGGCGAGTTCGGCCGCCATGCCCAGTCCGACTATGCCGGGTGTGTTTTCAGTGCCTGCACGCCGGTCGCGCTCTTGGTGCCCACCCTTGATCATGGAGGAGAAGCGCACGCCACGTCTTACATAAAGCGCGCCTATCCCCTTTGGACCATGCAGCTTGTGGGCGGAGAGCGACAGCATGTCGATCGCGGTCGATTTCAGCTCAATCGGAAGCCTTCCGACCGCCTGCACTGCATCAGTGTGGAAAAGCGCGCCGACTTCCCTGGCTAGATCGGCAAGCTTAACCACGGGAAAGATCGTACCGGTCTCATTGTTCGCCCACATTATCGAGACGATTGCCACTTGTGGGGTGAGGGCGGTTCTGTAGGCGTCCAGGTCGAGCCGGCCGTAGTGATCGACTGGGATAATGTGCACCTTGACGCCGCGCGTCTTCTCAAGGTGCGCGCACAACTTCAGAACGGCCGGATGTTCAACCGCGGAAGTCACTATTTCCGTTCGGTCGGGCATCACCTCCAGCGCCGAAAGGATGGCTGTACTGTCGCTTTCAGTCCCGCCCGAGGTGAAGATGATCTCGTCCTCGAATCCCGCGCCGATGAGGGCTTGCAACTGTTGCCTCGCCTTTCTCACGGCTTCAGCAACCGATGCGCCATAGGCGTGCATGGACGAATGATTGCCAAATTGCTCCGTAAAGAAAGGCAACATCGCTCCAACGACTGCAGGATCAACCCGCGTCGTTGCGTTGTTGTCGAGATAGACAGGGTTCATGGGAGTGATCCTTCAACTGCTGAAATGATTCAAGGGTAGTCGGGCCATTGAACCTCTGGCGCATATCGTATCTGGTAAGGTGGGCGGCCGGGGGAGCGATGGCTTGGCTGACCGGTCGCTGTCGACATTGCCCTTTGGTGGCGGCATCCGCCGGGAATTCAGCTGTTTCGGGCAATTTTGTTTGCTTGCCCACGGCAACGATCGATGATCGCGATTTGGTGCATCACCGAACGCAATTGTTCCGGGCCGACAGTGCGTGTCGGCCGGTTCCAGAGCGCCGGCGGTTACCGGTTCGACGCAGTATTCCTTGGCGTCGCTATAGTCGAACATAGCCTGTTCCCTCGCAATCATTTGCAGGACTTGCCGCAGCCGCACGTCTCACGCGCATTGGGGTTATCGAAAACAAAGCCGGATGTTTCGAGCCCAGTGACGAAGTCCACGGTCATGCCGGCGGCATGGGGTTGGGAGCCTCTATCCATGAACACCTTGAGCCCATCTCGCTCGATGATCGCATCGCCCTCACGTGAGACGCTCTCCAGGCCCATTGAGTATTGGAAGCCGGCGCAGCCGCCGGCATGGACCATGATGCGAAATCCTTCCGCCGGCTCGCTGGCGCGGTAAAGAGCGGCCTTGATGGCGGCAACAGCGTTGTCGGTGAGCGTAATCATGGCTCGATTTCTCCTCGGTCCGGCGTTTTCGTGGATCATCTCGCATGGACCGTGCCAAAGGGAAGACGTGTCAAAAACCGTAGGACATCCCGACGTCTCTTATGCTCGATTGCTGGGGAGACGTCCGACAACCGACACTTACTGTCGGGTTTGTCGCGTCCGCGTCACAGGAAGGGCGCCTGAGTTCGCGATGCACTCACGCGTAAAGCAATGAACAGAGCCAAAGATGTTCAGAGCTTGCCGCGGAGCAACTGGCACGATTTTTGTGAAGCCTTCGTTGCGGCGGCAAAATTGCCGGCCGATTCACCTTTGGGTTGCCCTCGCAATCGAAGAACGAAGGAAAGCAATATGATCCATCAGACCCGCCTTGGTGGGAAAGCAGCACCGCCGGTGGTACCCGAATGCTCGATCGGCCGATTGGCGCCGACCACCCAACAATCGCTCGCTACCGGCGATTGGCCGCTGACCGCCCGGAGACAGGATTCGACTGGCATGTGCCTGACGATCGATCGCGTCCGCCGTGCACATCCCTGAGGCCCGTTTTTCGATCGATCGTCAAAAGAAGAACGGGGCAGGGGTAAAAACATGGATCAGCGCAAGAAGCGGTCGCCCAACGAAATCCGGCGTGCGTGGGAAGTCTGTCCGAACATTCCCGCGCGTGATTTCGCCGCCCAATTGGCCATTTCGGAAGCGGAACTGGTCGCGGCCCATTGCGGTTTCGGCGCGGCACGCATCGACCCGCGCGTCAATCACCTTCTGACGGGCCTCGAATTCGTGGGCGAAGTGACGGCGCTGACCCGCAATCAAGGTGCCGTGCACGAAAAGATTGGCGTCTTCAACAGAGTGATAACCGGCAACAATCACGCCATGGTCCTTGGTGACGAATTCGACCTTCGCGTCTTCCCGCAGGCTTGGAGGTATGGTTTCGCTGTTGAAAGGCGCCATCGCGGCGGAATCCAGCGCAGTTTGCAATTCTTCGACGCCGCCGGCGCAGCAGTGCATAAGGTGCATCTCAGGCCGGTCTCCAACCTTCATGCCTATCGAAAGCTGGTGGCCGAGCTCGTATCCGCCAACCAGGAGCCGACCATGTCGCTTAAGGCGAGAGTAGCCGACCTGGGCGCGAGGACTGCGGACTGGGCCGGCACGGTGGACGACCTACGCGAGTACTGGAGCCGGCTGACTGACGTCAACCTTCTAAAGACGCTCAAGCTCAGCCGCTGCCAGGCTTTGCGCATGGTCGGCCAGGATTACGCTTGGCTGCTCGACAATGCCGCAGTTGGCGCCGTGCTCCAGCGTGCGGCCGAAGACGAATTGCCGATCATGTGCTTCGTCGGCAACCGAGGTTCTATCCAGACCCATTCCGGCTTAATCAAGTCGGTCAAGCAGATCGGGCCGTGCATCCATGTGCTGGACGAAACGTTCCGGCTGCATCTCAGGACCCACCAAATCCGTGAGGTTTGGGCCGTGCGCAAGCCGACCAATGACAGTCACGTCACCTCGCTCGAAGCATATGGGTCCGACGGCAAGATCATCATCCAGTTGTTCGGTGCGCGCAAGGAAGGCGAACGCGAGCGCGACGACTGGCGGGTTCTGGCGGAAAACCTGCCTCGTTTCCCCGACAGCTACATGAGAAAAGACCGATCGTCGTCGGTGGGACGCCGGCGCCCATCTGCCTCCGCAGCCAGTAGCCGGGCATTGAAGCCGAGACCGGGGACACGATGACGCAATAAGCGCGCTGTATTATCGCAACGCGATGAGCAGGAAGCAATTTGGCGCTGCCCCATCGACCGCATGGTTACGACGAAGCCGCGGCCTTTGGGCCGAGCTCAGAGGTGACAATAGCGTGAACGCCGCCGACCGTCACTCCCCACCAGGCGGTCAGGTTTTGCGGTTCGGGCCGAGCAAAAATACTGTCAAGACAGCGAGGAACGTGGCAACCGCGCTGTAGACAAAGACACTGGCAATACCCGTGTGATCCACCAATAGGCCACCGCAAGTTGTGCCGGCTGCGATGGCCACTTGGAAGGTTATGACCATCAGTACACCAGCGCTCTCGGCCTGTTTCGGAGCGGCGCGTAGCACCATCCATGTCTGCAATCCGACCGGGACCGCGCCAAAAGCAAAGCCCCATACGGCAACTGCAATTGCCGAGGTCAAGGCCGATGCTCTCATGGTCAGGAGCGAGACAGCGGCTACGGCAATGAGCAGGGGCGGCAGGGCCGCGACCGCCTTGAGACTGTGTTTGGTGAGGAATGCGCCGGCTAAATTGCCGAAGACGCCGGCCGTGCCAAAAGCAAGGAACACGAGCGGGATTGACTTCTTGTCGAGCGCAGGAACGCTCTCGAGAAAGGCGCGGATGTAGGCGAAGCTGGCAAAATGGCCGGAAGCGACCAATAGCACGACTAGCACCGCAACCTTCATCGCCGGATTCTTCGCGACATCCAGCGGACTGCGGAATCTGCGCACTTCGATCGGAGGCAGTGGCGGAATGGTTACGAGTTGCACGAGCAGCGCAACGGCACTCACGATTGCGGCGACCTTGAACGAGGCTCGCCATCCCCAAATGTCACCGACATAAGCGCCGATTGGAGCCGCGCAGACGGAGGCGACAGAAACGCCGGTGAGGATGACCGACATGGCGCGCGGCATGAGGTGACTTGGAACCAGCCGCATCGCCAACGCTGCCGAAATTGACCAAAAACCACCAAGCGATATGCCAAGGACGACGCGTGCCGCCAGCAAAACCGGCAGCGACCCCGCAACCTCCGCCAGAACGTTCGACAGGATCAGCAGGAGCGTCATCGCCCAGATGACGACCCTGCGGTCCAGACGCTTTGTCACGATGGCGATTATCGGTGCCGAGATCGCCGCGACGATTGCGGCCGCTGTTAGCGCCTGTCCAGCCGTGCCCGTGGTGATACGGAGATCATGCGCGAGCGGTGTCAGAACGCTGGCGGGCAGAAACTCTGCCGTCACAAGCCCGAAGGTGCCGAAGGAAAGCGAAATGATGGCACCCCATGCAGGGCCAGAACGTTGATAGGGACTTTCTGGGTCAAGCCGATCTCGGTCGAACAAAGCCGCGTCCACTAAATCTGTCGCCGATTCGGTCATGAATGAGTTCTCCGGCTAGGAGCTGTTGCAGCAGGGGTGGCTACATCGCCGGGGATCAAAGCCGCGAGACCTTCCGGCGGCGGCCAGTCGGCATCAGTCGAGGCCTCGGAGCCCGACGCATCCGAGGCCTCATCGGAGGGCCGACGGACCCAACCGTCGACAATGCGGGAGAGTTCTCGGCGCGGTCGCATCGATCGCATTCGTCGAAGTGCGGTCTGTTCACTGCGAACCAAGCAAGCCGAACGCGGTGTCCTCGATCGAGGCCTTGATGGGGGATGATCGACGATCTCTATATTGCTTTGAAGCAGGAAGTTCCGTCGCCATATGTGGTTATCCTGGCAGCCAGAATTGAGCGGTTGTCGCAAGCACCAAGGCGGTCGCAATGAGTGCAACGAGGCGGAAGTCTGATCGATGGCTGCGGTTCGATGGCCGCGCGATCGACAAAATTGAGGTGATGAGTTATCCCTTTTGAAGCCGTTGCTCCCAATTCTGGGATAAGGTAATTGCAGGCGGTCCCAGCAACGTCGGGCGGCCTTTTTGGTGATCGAATTCATGGGACGACACTCTCGGTCCGTGACGCATCTGCGAATGACTCCGCAAGTTCCGTGCCATCAACGACAAATCTGGCTCTGCTGAGCGGGTGGTGGAGGCACGAGCGTGGGCTATCCCAAGAGCTTGCCGCAAGGTTGTTCGAAGTTGAGGTGCCGGATAGACCGCAAATATGTCGGGCGGCCTGGGGTTGGCCAACACGAAGATGCGCAAGTTCAAAAGGACGAGCTGAACCCTTGCCGATATCCATCCGAGGCTGATCTGGAGAAGGTCAAGAACTGCGTCTTGAAGGCTTCCGCCGCACCGGCAAATGCTAAGCCAAGGTGCTGGGCAAGATGGACAGGGCCATCCAACCCGTCGACTGGACGCTCATTAATGGCGTCGGTGTGGCTCTGTAGCTGGCGAGAAAAACGCCCTGCTGAAAGACAAAAGCTCGTGTGGCCGGCTCTGAAGGACGGCCAATGAGGCATGCGAGGAGAGGCTATAGTCCATTCGTGTAGACTGATCTTGTCCTACGGAGGCGGCTAACCACCCCGCCAGACATCATCGAGGGGAGCGCCACTAGGCTCACCCCAAGTGTTGGTCGTTTCCACCTGGTGACCTCGGCCAAGTCACCAAGCCGCTTAGCGCAAGCTTTCGAACTGGATGCTCCCCGGGCACATGATCGGCTAGCGATCCCACCAGTTGAGTTGCTCCAAGTCGCTGTCTAGCATTCTACATTCTGTGTCCGACGCTGGACAAGAATGTTGCAATCCCGACCAGCAAGTCAGCGCAGGCGCCACCTGTTGCCCAGCAAACGGCAAGGATTATCGAAAGACGAATTCGGCACGGAGCTTGCACCGACGATTGCATGCAAATGCCGACAGCATCTCATGAACGGTCTCTCGATTCTGGCGCGGTTAAATCGCGGCCGGTTCCAGATCATGTCCCGCCCGAAATGGTGAGGGACTTCAACCTGTTTACGTCGCCCGGCATGTTGCCGACGGCTAACGGGGATCCGCATGCAGCGGTTGCTTGCGTTCATGCCGGGCCTCCGATCTTTTATTCAACCAGCAACACGCGCGACGGTCGGGGTACCTGGGTCATCACTCGCGCGAGCGACCAGCGCCGGGTGCTGCAGGACACCGAAACGTTTTCCAGCCATCGCAGCATCTTCGCCTCTGTGCTCGGCGAGAGCTGGCCGATGATCCCGCTTGAGCTCGATCCGCCATTCCACGGTGTTTTTCGCTCACTGCTCAATCCGCTGCTTTCGCCAAAGCGGGTAATGGCATTGGAGCCGGCTGTCCGGGAACGAGCGATCAAGCTGATCGACAGGATCGCCGCATCAGGCACGAGCTGCGACATCATGAAGGATTTTGCAGTTCCGTTCGCGGTCAATATCTTCCTTCGCTTTATTGGGCTTTCGGACAACGGACTAGAAACATTTGTCGGCTGGGCTAGAGATCTGCTCCACGGCGATAAGGAGCAACGACCACCCGCAGCCCGGACGATCGTGGCCTTCATCGACGAACTTGCCACCGAGCGCCGCAAGGAGCCGGTCGATGATTTCATGACCTTCATCGTGAAGGCAAAGGTCGAGGGTCGTCTGCTCAGTGACGAAGAAGTCCGTGGCATCGGCGTGCTTGTGTTCGTCGCGGGACTCGACACGGTCTCAGCAGCCATATGCTTCGACTTGGCCCATCTCGCGCGCAACCCCAAAGATCAGGAATTGCTACGAAGCGAACCTGACCGGATTGCCGTCGCTGCGGAAGAATTGCTGCGCGCCTATTCGACCATTCAGATGATCCGAGTGGCAACGAAGGATGTCGACTTCAAAGGCGCGCCGATCCGCAAGGGAGATTATGTTTCCTGTGCCACGATGATTGCCAATCGTGACCCGGCGGAATTCGAATGCCCGAATGAGATCGATCTGGCGCGCGAGGACAACCGGCACGCTGCCTTTGGCTATGGTCCCCATCGTTGTCTTGGCTCACACCTTGCCCGGCGGGAGATTGTCATTGGCCTGGAGGAGTGGCTGGCGCGCATCCCAGCCTTTCGGATCAAGACAGGGACTGAACCTATCACCTTCGGCGGCCATGTGTTCGGGATCGAGAATCTGATCCTGGAATGGTCCTGAAGTTTCAGCCAACGACATTGGAGTTCGCTATGCGTGTCGTCGTACATAAAGCCAGATGCCAGGGTCATGCGCGCTGCTGGGCGCGGGCGCCGAGAGTCTTCAAGCTTGATGACGCCGGCTACATCTTGCCCGGTGATATTGATGTTGCCGATGGGGAGCAACTGCTTGCCTCAAAAGGGGTACGAGCCTGCCCCGAACAAGCTCTGGAAGTTGACGAGCCCCCCGCTAACTCAGTTGTAGAGAGAGACACACGCAAAGTGCAGACTGGCATCGGGAAGGACAAAACAATCATACAATTCGCGACAGACCCTGTCGACCACGCGAAAATTACCGAACTGCGTGACCGAGAGGCGATCCGCAACTGCCTGTATCGGTACTGCCGCGGGATAGACCGCGCCGATGAGGCGGCGCTGCGTAGCGCATACTGGCCCGAAGCGTATGACAGGCACGGTCCCTATTGCGGACCGGCAGAGGACTTCATCCAATTTGCTCTCGGTCTGCCGGGGCACCGTAACATCCATCAAATCACGAACAGCCTGATCGACTTCATCAGTTCAGCAGAGGCCGCGGTCGAGAGCTATTTCACCGCGCTGCAACGCGGACCGGATACAGACCAAGAAATACGTCAGACGCTGCTTTGCGGCCGTTACTGCGATCTGTTTCAGAAGAGGCAGGACGAGTGGCGAATTGCGGAACGGACAGTCGTCTACGATTGGGTTGAGGAGCAAATCCCGCCAGCGATTCTTGAGGCAGATAGGTTCGGCCGGCGACAGCCGATTGGAGCACCACATCCAGACGATCCCATCTACCAGTTGCTCAAGGGTCACATCCCCACCGACCAAGATGGCGTCGAGGGTCCCCAACTGGGAGCTGCATAAGTGGGTAGGAATGGAGGATGAGCGCCCTACGGGAACGACATCTGTGTGGGGCCGCGACTGGCGGTCACTGCAACGATTTGGCTCGGCCCTTCATTCCGCCCAAGGTTGATGGGCTGAGATCACAAGCGGTCATCGTGGAGAAGCTCTCGTGAAACTGGCAGCACGCACCGTAATCATCACAGGCGCTGCGGGCGGGATCGGCCGTGCCCTGGTCGATATCCTTGCCGCGGACGGAGACACTGTAGTTGCGGTGGACCTTCCGGGCAGTGGTGTGGTTGAACTGGCTCGGGATCTCGGGTCGCCGCACGTCGGTCTGGAGTGCGATGTGTCGCGAGAGAAGGACATGCTCTCACTTTTCGGCCAGGTCGAAGCACGGTTCGCGCAAATCGATGTCCTCATCAACAATGCGGCGGTTGGACCCACGATGGATAGGATCATCGACACCGCTGTCGATACCTTCCGACGCGGCGTGACAGTGAACCTTATTGGGCCATTCGTTATGGCCCGGGAAGCGGCGCGGCGCATGAAGCCGGGCGGTGCGATCGTCAATGTGGCTTCGATGGCGGGCGTGGTCGGCAATCCCAGGCGCAACGCCTACGCAGCCTCGAAAGCTGGCGTGATCTCGTTGACAAAGTCCCTTGCATGCGAGTGGGCTATGCGAGGAATCCGCGTCACGGCGGTGGCGCCGGGCTCCGTCCGCACCCCAATGGTCACAGAACTGGCACGCGCTGGCAAAATGGACCTCGCGGCGATACGCCGCCGCGTGCCGATGGGGCGCTTGGCTCGCCCCGACGAGATCGCCAGGGTCGTGCGTTTTCTGAGCAGCACGCAGGCGCGCTACATCACCGGCTCGGTGCTGGCAGTCGACGGAGGCTGGATGTCATTCAACCAGCCGGGGGATGCTCACCCGCCGGTGGATGGTGCGCTCCAAGCCGAGCTCTCCTGTCCGGCCGAATGCACAGATGCGCGAATCGTGCTCGTCACCGGTGGCGCAAAAAGCATTGGCGCGGCCGTCGCTCGCCGCTTTGCCGCGAACGGCGACACCGTCGTGATTGCTGATAAAGATGGCACTGCAGCGGCAGAGCTGGCTACATCGCTCCCCGGCAAGCATCTGGCGAAATCGCTGGACGTGGCCGTCGAGAGCGATGTGGTGTCGATGTTCGAAGAACTGAGGGGACGCTTCGGGTATATCGATGTTCTGGTCAATAGTGCTGATACCGCCGACAGGATTGTGCCTGCGATCGAGCAACTGTCGAAACAGCTCGAACACGTCCTGGATGTCAACCTTACCGGCGCCTTCACCTGCGCGCGCGAAGCGATCAAGGCTATGCGCCCGGGCGGCGTGATCCTCAATCTCGGGTCGATCGACAGCTTTCTGCCGTTCGCGCCGCGCCATGCCTACGGCGCCTCCAAGGCGGGGATGGATATGCTGACCCGTTGCATGGCGGCCGAACTCGGGCCGGTCGGAATTCGGACAGCCACCGTCGCTCCTGGCCACATCCGCACGCCCGCACTTGCTCAGTTGGCCAAAGCCGGCCGCATCGACCTGACAGCAATCGGACGACGCATCCCCATGGGCAGGATGGGACGGCCAGAAGACGTCGCAGATGCATCGTTCTTCCTTGCTTCGTCTGACGCCTCATACATCAACGGCTCGATCCTCTACGTGGACGGCGGCTGGACCTCGTTCGGTGATGCGGGAAACGCCAGCGAGCTCTATGACGAATGTTTTGCGGAGGCCGCAGGTTAATTGCCAGGCCTTCGCAGGGCGACCGGCCGAGCATTATGAAGCCTCGGCTCCACGACGCACCTGAGGTGCTTGAGATCCAAGCATGCGCATGCCGAGCACATTCCCGGTCGGCTGACGTGTCTATAACGAGGAGAAATCATGGAATTTGCCACTTTCATTCTGGCCGCCCAGCGTGGCTATCACCAATCCTCAGAAAGCGTCATCCGCAACTCCATCGAACAGGCCGTCGCTTCGGAGCAGGCTGGGTTCAACACCGCGTGGTTTGCTGAGCACCACTTCAACAATTACAGCCTCATACCATCCCCGCTGATGATGGTGGCGCACTGCGGCGGCTTGACAAGCACGATTCGCCTGGGCACTGCCGTCTGCGTGCTGCCGCTTTACCAACCGCAGCGCCTGCTGTCCGAGATCGGCTTCGCCGACATCGTTGCGAACGGCCGTCTCGAGCTCGGCGTAGGCTTGGGATACCAGCAGTTCGAGTTCGAACGGTTCGGCGTGGACATCGATGAGGCGCCGGCCGTCTTTTCGGAATACCTGGACATCATTCTCAAGGGCCTCAACCAAAACGTCTTCGAACACGACGGCCAGTATGAGAAGATCCCCCCAACAGCGATTTCGGTCCGCACAGTCCAGCAGCCGACGCCGCCTATCTGGATCGCTGGCGGAGCCGCACGGATGGCTCGGGCCTACCGCGAGGGGCACAATTTTTTTGTCACAGCCTTCCACGACGGCTTAGAGACTTTGACCACACTGCGTGAATCAGTCGAGAGGGCGGCGGCATCCGAGGAAAAGAACGTCACCGACGTCAAGATATCGCTGCTGCGCTGCTGCTATGCCAGCCACGACGAGTTGGAGATCAACAGCTATCTCGACAATGCCCGCTTCCAGCGCCGGCTTTCTGAAGCCCTGCATCAGCGTCGCCAACAGAGCCACGATGGCTACCTGCTGCAGGAGACACCGACCCAGCAGGATCTGTCCTTCGAGACCATGCGCAAAAATTTGCCGATTGGCAGCGTAAATCGCGTGATTGATCGCCTGCTGGAAGAGATCGATATCTTGAAACCGGACCAGATCGCAGTTCAGACTCAATTGGGCGACTTCGACCAAAAGACGATGCTGCGCCAGATCGAGCTCTGGGGCGACAAGATCATCCCTGCGGTCAACAAGGCGCTTTGTCATGCCGGAAGCTGAAGCCGGCCGTTACGATGATGGCTGCCTATCCAGCGCGCAATGGCGTGGGTCCGAGCTAGGGAGGAGCTTCGATCAGCATGTGCTGCCCTGCGTACATTCACGTTCGCTTGAGGAGGTCCAGGCGGGCGAGGTGTTGGCGACGGAGGGGACAGGCCTTTCGTCTGTCGAATTGCGTGATGTCTTGGCCGCAACTTTCCCGTCTACCTCCAGCAGCGTATTCGCTTTGGAGGAGTTGAGCGAGCCCGAGCCGGAACTGGAAGAGGAACTGCTACGCCGGCTGCTGCTAGCGCATGCTGCGCCGGCCGACCCGGCGAGCGCCCGCTTGGCCAAGATCATCGCCCGGCGTGCGATGCGCATGGACCATCTTTGGCGGGATCTTGGCCTCTCAAATCGCGCTGAGCTCAGCCGCCTGCTTGCCAGACATTTTCCCGCGCTGGCGGCAGGCAACACAGAAAACATGAAATGGAAAAAGTACTTTTACCGCAAGCTGTGTGAGGCCGAAGGCTTTTCGTCATGCACAGCACCCAGTTGCGGGGAATGCCATGACTTCGAAAGCTGCTTCGGCCCGGAGGAAGTTGAGAGTCGCCTCTCGCCGACCACGAATGTCGGTTAGTCACTTCGCTTGATCGCAGCTGCGGACAAACGCTTATCGCGGCGCCGTCGTATGGAGGAAGGGATGTTCATCGCCTCGCGATATTTGGTGACGGTACGGCGAGCGACATCGATGCCGGTCTCCTTGAGTTGAGCAACGATGTCTTCGTCGGAATGTACCTTGTCGAGCGATTCTTCGGCTATGATTGCCTTGATCCGATGGCAGACAGCTTTGGCGGAGTGCGCATCGCCGCCCTCGCAGGATGCGATTGGCGCAGCGAAAAAATACTTCAGCTCGAACACCCCGCGCGGAGTCAACATGTACCTGTTCGAAGTCACCCGGCTTACCGTCGACTCGTGCATGCCGATCTCGTCAGCGACATTTTTGAGACAGAGAGGCCGCAGATGGGCGGCGCCGTGTGTAAAAAAGGCATCCTGCTGGCGCACGATTTCGGTCGCAACCTTAAGGATCGTCTTAGCGCGCTGCTTGAGACTGCTGATCAGCCAGTTCCCTTTTTCCTGGCAATTGTCGAGAAACGCTTTGCCTTCCGGATTTTGCTTGGTCAGCTGCGAGATTTCGGCGACATAGGTGTGGTTGATCAACACTTTGGGCAGCGTGGCCGGATCAAGCTCCACCCGCCATCCACCTTCGGACTTGGGCATTACCCAGACGTCCGGTACGATGGTTTCCGGCGTCCCGGACTGGAACCGGTCTCCAGGCTTGGGATCGAGCGCGCGGATTTCGTTCCTCATGTCGAGGAGATCCTCCTCGTCGACTCCGCAACGCTGCTTCAATCCCTGAAAATCCCCCCGTGCAAGCATCTCGAGATTGGCGACCAAAGCTGCCATAGCCGGGTCGAACCGGTCTTGCTGGCGCAGCTGAATCTCCAGGCATTCGCTGAGAGTTCGCGCAAAAATGCCCGGCGGATCAAATTGCTGCAAGATTCCGATGACCCGTTCCACATCAGCTTGCCGAACGTTTAACGTCCTGGCCAGATCGAAAAGGTTTACCTGAAGATAGCCAGTGTCCTCCAGATGAGCGGCGAGCTGTCCGGCAATCAGCCGCTCCTGGGGGGTGAACGGGTTGAGGGCGACCTGGCGGGCGACATGGTCGTGCAATGTTTCGGTGTGGGCGGTAAACTCCTCGACGGCAGGTCGATCGTTGCCGCTACTGCGTTGCGACTTCCATTGCCCGCGCCCGCCAGACGGCCCGCCAATGGGCGATTCGCCGATTTCGCTTCTGCTTTGACTGCTCCGCTGATCCACCCCTGGCAGCGGCGAATCGTCGTCAAACGGGTCAGGCTTCAAAACGGGGTTCTTCTCGAGTGCCTGCTGCACGAGCTGATGGAGTTCAGTATGCGTCAATCGCAGCAAGCGAATAGCTTCAATGGCTTGAGGCGATAAGACCATACGTTGCTTCTGGCGTTGAAGCAGGCTTGCTGAGAGATGCATGTTGAACCGTGATCTGCCGAGGAGGCTCTAGTGTGTGCTTGGGTTGTGTGAGACTTTCCACTTCTGGGTCATGCCGCCGCCTTCAATTTGTCGAGAACGTTTTGCGGGGATGAAACGCCATAGGGGTCCGTCTCGCAGTTGTCACAGAAGCCTTCCTCCTCGAACCACTGCTCCACCACGCCATCGTCGATCAGAGCGGCGTATCGCCAGGAGCGCATGCCAAAGCCCAGATTGTCCTTCGCGACCAGCATGCCCATTTTGCGCGTGAACTCGCCCGACCCGTCTGGGATCAGCTCGATCTTCTGCAGCCCCAAGGACTTTCCCCACGCATTCATGACGAAAGCATCGTTGACCGAGACGCAGTAGATCGCGTCAATTCGCAGTTCCAGAAATTGATCATAGAGTTTTTCGAAATCGGGCAGTTGGAAGGTCGAGCAGGTCGGGGTGAAGGCGCCAGGCAGCGAGAACAGGATGATGCGCTTGCCCCCGAAATAATCGTCGGAGGTCTTGTTCTCCCACTGATAAGGATTTGGCCCCCCGATCGACTCATCGCGAACACGCGTGCGAAAGGTCACGAGAGGAACGTTCTTTCTATAGGTCATTGATTTGCTTCCAGGCCAAAGTGGTACGGTGCATTTTTCGGTTAAACTGAAGCGGCATCGACTTCGGTCGACAGTTCCGGCAGCCTCGCGCCTTGGCGTGGTTGCCTCGGACCGGTCTTGTGCAAGACCGCCCCCGAGCAGGCACGTTTAACGGCGACGAGCTTCCGCGGAGACGGGGAATTTTGCTCGCGTGCTTTATCGAGCTTTGAGAGGTAGGCATGGTCTGCAACCGTGATTTTGACTGCGTTCTATCGACCGAGTCGCAAGCGCCATGCCAATTGACCCGATGCCTTGGGTTCACTTCGGTTTTTGCAGCAACTTTCGTGTTGTGCAGTAATGCCGGTCGATATTATTGCTCAAGCAGCACTGGAAATTGGGTGCGACTCCGTTCGGCAAACCCGGCCTTTGTCCGAAGCCGGACACGAATGTCGGAAATAGCCAAACGCCAGGATCTGGGGCGGGTTAAGAAACGTTGCCGTGGGCACCGGCTTCAGCACAATTGCGCCACGCGAGCATGGCTCCCAGCGTCAATGCCGTGCAGCAGCGAGACGAAGTCACTGCAGAATATCAACCTCTGCGAAGTCGTTGAAACCCAGCATGTGCGAGCCGTTCGAGGCGCAGATCAAGGCATGCTCGAGGAAGAGCTCGTGCTCTCGGCAGCAAGTGTTGCGACGTCTGACAAGGATCGTCGCGCTTCAAGGAAAAGAACCTGAATGGTGCACGGCTTGTGAAGGCCGGCGCATGGAAATGGCTGGGCTGATCATCCTCCATGAGGGTTGAATGAAGAGCTGGCCCCTATCTCCCTCAGCTGCAACGGGGGGAGATAGGGCATGTCCGTCTATCGCGCTGGGTAACATTCCTCGGTGATGCAATAAGGGGGAGCAATTTCTCATTTCGGCAGACACGACCCAGCTCTCCTTTCATGCGCTGATTCCCCCAGGGGAAATCGCGACTCCAGGCTTCCTATGCAGCGAATCGCGGTGCTGTCCGATGTCCGACAATGTCGGATGCGGATCGTAGCTGGGCTAGATCCGTCACTTTGCCTCGATGGTTTCCCACTGGCCTTATATCTGCTTCGCCCAAATGCGGCGACATAACCTGTGCGGCATCTGTGAATGGATCGACTTCAATCGAGACCTCGGAGGTCCCGATGCGCGAAGGGAGCTTGCCGATATGACGGCCACCATAGCGAACCACGGTCCGGACGACGAGGGGACTTGGATCGGCGGGCCTGCGGCGCTGGGACACCACCGCCTGGCAATCATCGATATCCAGGGCGGCCGCCAGCCGAGGATGCTCCAGGGGGATGGCCGACCTGACTTGGTGCTCGTCTACACGGGTGAGACTTACAACTACCGCGAGCTGCGTCAACAGCTGGCCGGCCTAGTCCATCGCATGAACACGAGCAGTGACACCGAGGTGGTGCTGCACCGCCCCCGCGAGTAGGGCTCTTCGGCGGGTACACTTTTTTCACGAAATCCGTGAATGTTTCTCGCGACATCATCCCGCAATCGGTGGTGCAGCGGGTGAAGAGCCCGTATCCGGCTATCCAGAATGCCGCCTACGACAAAATACTACGTACGCGGTTCACTGTGATGCTGGACGACCTAGTTGTGGAGCTTCAACAGGTTGTCCTCGATCAGGGCGAGGCGACTGATAGGCGTTTTTGACTTTAGGCTGCCATGTGGACGATGCCAATTGTATCTGTGCAGCCAGACAGGCAGTTCGGCGGCACGATGATCGGATGTCGGATAGGCAATGGCGTAGGCCCATTCGCGCAGTGCTGTCTGGATGAAGCGCTCGGCCTTGCCATTGGTCTTGGGCGTATAGGGTCTTGTCGTGACGTGCTTGAGGCCGAGATCGCGGCAGGCCTTGGCGAAGGCCTTTGATCTGTAGCAGGAGCCGTTGTCGGTCATGACGCGGGCTATCGTGACGCCGAGGCTGGCGTAATAGGCGACCGCGGCCTTGAGGAAGGCGATGGCGCACTCCTTTTTCTCGTCGGGCAGGATTTGCGAGAAGGCGATGCGGGACGCGTCGTCGATGCAGACATGGACGAACTCCCAGCCGGCGCCGCGCGACTTGCCCTTTTGCGGATCGCCGGTGATACGATGGCCGACTTGGCTGAAGCGGCCGAGCTTCTTGATGTCGATATGGATCATCTCGCCGGGATGCTCCCGCTCGTAGCGCCGGACCGGTTCGGCCGGCTCGATATCCCTGAGCCGCGACAGCCCGGCACGCTTGAGAACCCGGCTGACGGTGGCGGGCGAGACGCCGACCTCATGGGCGATGTGCTTGCCGGTCAGCCGCTGGCGACGCAAGGCTGCGATGCGCTCGGCCACGGACTGTTCGGTCAGGCTCGGCATGACGGTGGGCCGCGACGAGCGGTCGACCATGCCGGCCCGCCCTTTGGTCTTATAGCGCTCGACCCAGCGCGCCACGATCTTGGCCGACACGCCATAGACGCGCGCCGCATGGGCTTTGGAAAAAGCGCCTTCTATCACCGATAACGCCATCTCCTCTCGACGCAGCGGTGTGAGACGGGCATTCTTGTGGATGTTCATTCGGACCCTCCGATGGATGCTGAAGCGTGGTAACTCCAGTCTCCTCGGTCCGGTCCGAATGGACAACCTCTCGAAAGCTCACACCTAGTGCCGGCAGTGGCACCGCTGTTGTCCGTCGACAGGTCCCGCGCTTGCTCGGTGCGACCAACAACCTTAAGCGCTAGGGCGTAACCTGACCCTGCAAGATCTCCTCACCGACTATAAGGTGCGCCTCACGATCTGAGACGATGGGACAGGATGGCTAAGGAGGTGCGCCGTCTTGCATGCCCCGCCAGCGAGGCGAACCCTCTCGGCTACGCGCGCCACCAGCGACGCTCCATATCGTCAGGCCTGCGTCTCATGCTCAGATGAGCCGGTATTTGGCTCTCTCATCAGCAAACCGAGAGAGCCCATGCCAAGACGGAAGCAAGCAAGACGAACGAGCGTCAGAGATATCCTGCGCCTGACCCATAAACAGGGCAGTCCGGTGGGCCAAGGTGGCAGAGCAACTGAGGTTCGGCAAGACTTCGGCTTCCACCTATCTGCGGGCGCTGGAGACGGGCTGTCGTGCAGGCCCTGCATGCGGCTTTGAGGACGATGCGATGTTGAAACACCGTCTGTTGCGCCGAATCGGCCGTCGGCCAAACGTTGGGTCGTCATCAGGTTCTCGACAGCTTCCCGGTGTCAAATCCAAACCGTGGTCGGCGATCCCCACCAGGGTGGGAAGGCAGCGCTGATATAGCCGAACGTCGATCAAGTCACGATCAACGATTGCCTCATGTCACATGCCCTGCGGGACTGAAAAACGGAGAAGAACATGTGCGATGCAAAACTGAAGACCGTGCTTTCGCTTTTTTCGCCGGTGGCCAGCAAATTAGATGCTCTCTCGTCCAACGGACCAGCGACGGATGCAAACTGCGTTAAGCTAAATACGAACGAGAACCCGTTTCCGTTGCCGAAGAGCGTAATGCAAAGTGCAATTGCTGCGATCGAACACCAGTATCTTTATCCGGAAGACGACAATCTCAGCTTAAGGGCAGCTGCCTCCGATGCTTACGGATTTTCCAAAGATCAGGTGATTGCCGGCAACGGTTCGTCGGAGCTGCTCGGACTCATCTACAGAGCTTTCCTCGCCCCAGGAGATAGAGTGGCAATGCTGTCGCCCGGATTTTCGTTCAACCGTAAACTTGCCATGTTGCAGGGTGCCGAGTTTCTCGAAATCGCATCGAGCGAAGCTCATCCCCTGCCGATAGAAAAACTGCTGTCCGGCCCCGCAAAAGACGCGAAGTTCATTCTGTTGGCTAATCCGAACAATCCGACCGGAACATTCGTGCCGGTGGCCGAAATCGAACGCCTTGTGGAGCAAGCAGATCGCTTGGTCGTCTTGGATGAGGCCTACGTTGACTTCGCACCCGACAATGCCCTGCGCCTCGTCAATAGACATCCGAATCTTTTGATCTTGAGGACTTTTTCAAAGAGCTATGCTGCCGCTGGCGTGCGAGTCGGCTTCGGTTTCGGTCACCCAGAAATCATTGGCAGGCTGCGCAACATCCAGAATGTCTTCAACATGAACGTGATCGGGCAGGCGGTCGGGAAAAGCATTCTTGCGCATCGCCACGCCTACGAAGAGAACCACAGGCACATCAAGCATGAACGACAGCGAGTGACCCTGGCGCTGTTGCAACTTGGCTTTTCCGTAACACCCTCCCACGCAAACTTTTTGCTGGCCCGTGTGCCGGCGGGACAGGAGGGCTCATGCTGGCAAGCCGCGTTGAAAGAGCAGGCGATCCTCATCGCCAGCTTTCCTGACGTAGATTTGAAGAACTGTATTCGCGTCAGCATTGGCACCACAGAGCAGATGGACAAATTCCTTGCTGCCGCCGAACGCGTCTGTATGAACTTTAAGAAGGATCGCGGTGCTCACAAGCATGAAGTCGATTCACATTAAGCATCAAGTAATGATATGTCGTGAGCTATGATGATTAGCGAATAAATATAGGTAATTTGGAGAACAATTAATTGAAGAAAATTTCCGCTTCGGGCCTGACCTTCGGCATCTTCGATCATCTGGACGAAAACGGCGATGACATCGCACAACAATATGCAGATCGGCTGAGCCTAGCAGAAGCGTGCGATGGCTATGGCTTTTATGCGTATCATCTCGCCGAGCACCACTGTACGCCGCATGGCAGAGGTCCATCACCGAATTTGTTCTTAGCGAGCGTCGCCCAGCGAACCCGCAGTCTTCGTGTTGGTCCCATGGTAATGCTACTTGCGCTCTATCATCCGCTGCGTGCCTTCGAGGAGATCTGCATGCTTGATCAGTTGAGCGGCGGCAGGCTTGAACTCGGCATAGGGCGCGGCTCTGCTCCCACTGAATTGGGATACTTCGGGGTTGCTGTAGAAGCAGCACCAGAACAGTATGCGGAGGCCAGTGAGATTCTCATCAATGCGATGAAAGGCGGGACGCTTTCTTATCAGGGCCGCCACTTTGAGTTGAAAGATGTTCCGCTGACGTTGAGACCTCACCAATATCCCCGTCCGCCGACATGGATCGCCACCAATCGACCCGAGCCGGCTAGCTGGGCCGCTGCGAATGGGGCAAACATCGCCTGCGTCGGACCTTCCACTTCTGTTCGCAGCGTTACCGACGCGTTCCGCGCCGCCCGAATTCACGATGCTGACATTGGCCAGCAAGCGCCATTTCTTGGATTGCTCCGAATGGTGGTGATAGGGCGTTCTGAAACAGATGCGTATTTGCTCGCAGCACCTGCCTATGAACGATGGCTCAATAGCTTCAAATTTCTATACGAACTAAATGCCATTTCCACTCCACCAAACTTGCCTTTGAACTTCGATGCAGCAATTGAAAGTGAATTGTGCGTCGTGGGAACGGCAGATTCTGTCCGAAAAGCTCTCCTTGATCAGCTGGAAGAGGCAGGTGCTAATTATCTTCTGTGTCAACTGGCATTTGGGGATTTGCCGCTGGATGCCTCACTATACACCGCATCGGCCATTGGATCCGAAATCATGGCTCGAGTTGCCGCATCGTGAATCCGTCGTGTGATTGGAGGAGCAGCGGCAGCGCTGCTCCTCATTGCGAAACGGTTGTGGGGGCCGGACTCCTGTGTCAGGTGTAAACCATTGGAGCACGTCCTATCTGATCCAGGTCATATCCTGCGGCTTTGAAGTAGTTGGCACATTCGGCTGGGGTGAAGAGGTCGACGACCGCGCCGAGGCGTCCTGACCTTGCCCCTCTGATCTAATCCGGTTTGAAGTTCGTTCTGGCCCATCCAGAGGACCAGGACATGAAACGCAGCCGCTTCTCTGAAGAGCAGATCATCGGAATTTTGAAGAAACACGAGGCCGGGGTATCGGTTGGCGATCTGTGCCGCAAGCACGGGGTCAGCGACGCCTCGATCTACAATTGGAAGGCCCGCTTCGGCGGGATGGATGTCACCGAGGCTCGGCGACCTGAAGGCGCTGGAGGACGAGAACACGCGCCTGAAGCGGCTTTTGGCCGACGCCATGCTCGACAATGCCGCGTTGAAGGACCTTGTGGGAAAGAAATGGTGACGCCCGCCGCCAAGCGGAAAGCTGTCGCTCGCCTGAAGGAAGGCTTCGGGATGAGCGAACGGCGGGCGTGTAAAGCCATCGGCTGTTGCCGCATGACGGTTCGCTACCAGACCAGCAGGCCGGACGACCGCGAGGTTCGCGAGCGGATGAAGGCCGATCGCGCAGGAGCGTCGCCGGTTCGGCTACCGGCGTCTTCTCGTGATGCTGAGGCGGGAGGGCCTGGTCGTGAACCACAAGAAGCTGTTCCGGCTCTATCGGGAGGAGAAGCTCGCCGTCGCCGCCGTGGCGGCCGCAAGCGGGCGATCGGGACCAGGGCGCCGATGCTGGTGCCGCTGAGGCCCGACGAGCGCTGGTCGCTCGACTTCGTATCGGACCAGCTCACCGACGGGCGCCGCTTCCGCATCCTGGCCGTCGTCGACGACTGCACGAGAGAGTGCCTCGCACTCATCGTTGATACGTCTCTCTCGGGCATGCGGGTTGCCCGCGAATTGGACGGCTCATCACCGAGCGGGGCCGGCCCAGGATGATCGTCAGCGACAATGGCAGCGAGTTCACCTCGAACGCCATCCTCTCCTGGGCGGATCAGAACCGCGTCGAATGGCATTACATTGCGCCCGGCAAGCCGATGCAGAATGGCTTCATCGAGAGCTTCAACGGCCGACTGCGCGATGAACTGCTCAACGAGACGCTGTTCACCTCGCTGGCTCAGGCGCGCGTAGCCATCGCCCTGTGGCACGCCGACTACAACACCGCGCGGCCGCACTCCCCCCTGGCAGACCCCGGCCAAGTTCGCCAGCACCTTCAATCCGCGACGGTCGCTCGCGCTGCGCTATGCCAAAGGCTCCGCGCCAGCGCCCGTCGCTTCACCCGCCCAGCAGGGCACAACCCACGCCGGAAACGAACTCAAAACTGCTGGGGCAACGTCAGTCCCATAGAGCCTTGATGGTTATCTCGGCCTTTGCTCGCAGCAGCGCCTTAGGTTGGGCGAAGGCGTTCTCAATCGGATTGAAGTCGGGACTGTAGGGCGGCAGTTAGAGCAGGCTCGCCTGCGGCCTCAATCGCGCCGCGCAGGGTTCTCCAGGCGGATGTCGCCAATGTCAAATTTGCTGGCATCCATGTCGCCCTCGCCAACCGCACAAGCGAAGGCCAGAAAGCCAACATGTGTTCTGCGGCTTAATTAAGAGTCAGCCGATGTCGGCCGAACATCACCTTGTCTCGAAGTCGACGATCGGACAGCAGGTTGCGAAAGTTGGCGCGATGCGAAACAAACTGCTGAAGCGCTCAACTTTTATTGATCACGCGTGTTGGACGCGACGCACTCCCGTTCCAATCGGGCTGAGCGCAAATTCTCCCGGTTCACAAAACTGAGTCGCTGGAGTAGTGGGGGCGCAGAGAAATCTCCGGTCGCAGCCTTACCCGGTCAAAACAAGGATACCAATGATGAAGACTCTCGCCGTCTGCTCTGGCGGATTGGACTCCGTTTCCCTTGCTCACATGGTGGCAGCGGAGCACGAACTCACCGGCCTTCTATCTTTCGACTATGGCCAACGGCACAGGAAGGAATTGGGCTTCGCCGCTCTTTGCGCGCAGCGACTGAAGGTCCCGCACCAGATCATCGACATCGGCGAAATTGGCCGTGGCCTTTCCGGCTCAGCGCTGACTAGCAGTATCGACGTGCCGGACGGCCACTACGCCGAAGACACGATGAAGATTACGGTGGTGCCGAACCGCAATGCCATCATGTTGGCAATCGCCTTCGGTCTCGCCGCCGCCCACAGCGCCGAAGCGGTGGCGGCGGCCGTGCATGGTGGGGACCATTTCATCTATCCCGATTGCCGTCCGGCCTTCATTGAAGCTTTCCAGACAATGCAAGACCGCGCGCTCGACGGCTATGCGCAGATACGCCTCTATGCACCGTATGTGAATCTCGGAAAAGCTGACATTGTTGCGGATGGCGCAAGATACGGCACCCCGTTTGCTGAGACCTGGTCCTGTTACAAGGGCGGCGTGCGTCACTGCGGACGATGCGGGACCTGCGTCGAGCGGCGCGAAGCGTTCCATCTCGCCGGGCACGCTGATCCCACCGACTACGAGGACGCCGATTTCTGGCTTGAGGCGCTGCGCAGGAGGCGCGCGTAATGTTCCACATCAGCAAGGAATTCCACTTCTCGGCCTCGCATCAGCTCACCTCCTTGCCTCCCAACCATCAATGCGCGCGCCTGCACGGGCATAACTATGTCGTCGTAGTGGAGCTGTCGGCCAAGGAACTGGACGCCCACGGCTTCGTGCGCGACTATCACGATCTGGCGCCGCTCAAACGCTACATTGACGAGAGCTTCGACCATCGGCACCTCAACGACGTGCTGGGACATGAGAAGGTCACGGCGGAATGCCTGGCCAGACATTTCTATGAATGGTGCAAGGCACGTCTGCCGCAGACCGCGGCCGTGCGCGTTAGCGAAACACCGAAAACTTGGGCGGAATACCGTCCGTGACCGACATGCATCCCGCAATCCGTGTGAGCGAGATATTCGGGCCGACTATCCAGGGCGAGGGCGTGCTCATCGGCTTGCCGACGGTGTTCATCAGAACCGGCGGATGTGATTATCGCTGTTCATGGTGCGACAGCCTTCACGCGGTGGACAATCAGTATCGCCATGAATGGCTACCGATGCCGATCGATGCCGTGTGGCAAACCGTCCATGCGCTTTCCGGCGGCAGGCCGGTTATGGTCTCCTTGTCAGGCGGCAACCCGGCCATTCAGCCGTTCGGTCCCCTCATAGAACGAGGCCATCGCGAGGGCTATCGTTTTGCACTGGAAACGCAGGGTTCCGTGGTGAGGGAGTGGTTTGCGGATCTTGACGTGCTGACCCTTAGCCCAAAGCCGCCGTCCAGCGAGATGACGACCCGTTGGGCTGCGTTTGATGCATGCCTCGAAGCGGCGCAAGAGAAGCCGCAAATCGTGCTCAAGCTCGTCGTTTTCGACGAGAGTGACTATGCCTACGCCAAAGAAGTCGCGGCGAGATATCCGCACCTTCCGATCTATCTGCAACCCGGCAATCACACGCCGCCGCTCCCTGGCAGTGAAGACGCCTCTGTCGACTTGGACGGAATAATGATGCGAATGGAATGGCTTGTCGAAAGGGTGACTAGCGACAGGTGGTTCGAAGCCCGCGTGTTGCCGCAGCTGCACGTTCTGCTTTGGGGTAACAAGAGGGCGGTCTAGTCTGTGGCTTGCGTCGCACCGGAAGGCCGGGCTCCAACGGCTTGGCAGGCTCTCTTCGCGTGCCGAGTACAGCCGAGCTTTGTTCGCGTCAGCGGTCTCGCGATTGTGCGGCTGGAAACCGCCCGGACACCCCGCTGCCGGCGTGTGTCACCTTGACTCCGATGAGCTGTCGTCACGCAAAGTTGAAATCCGCAAGAACTGGCCTTCTCGCCCCACCTGCTCCGTCGCAAGCACGTCATCCCCTCATCCTTGTCCAGCTCTTATCGATGTATCTCATTGTCCGGCCTGACGCACGACTGTCAGCATGGGAATGCATCCATTGCGCAAATGCCTTCCATAAAGAAGATCGATTTCCTCATTGGCCCAACGTGAAATATAGCAACGTTTTCGTGGCGTGGGTCGGCTGCGTCGGGAGTAGCGATGAAAACGTATTGGGGTCGCCTGCGTCTCCTTGGGCAGCGAGTGTAAAGTATAGCGATGCGGCCTCCGGCGCGAACGGCAGCCGCGCAGTGATCACCTTCGCCTGTGCCTTTGCGGCGGGGGTCAAGCGCTGGTCTGCTAAAATTTTTTATCGTTTAGCTGGTTGAAACTGCCCCCGTTGCGGGCTGCAGAAGCCGGCCAGCCGAGAAACGGCAGCCGCACTTATGAAAGCACGCCAAGGCGTGCGGGCATCTATCAGTTGCAAAGGACAATACTGGCCGCGCCGATTGGCCATCACGCGTCCATTAGGGCAGCCACCAACATCAGTTCGCAAGAGGAGCAAAAGTAATATGTATCGTCGTCACCTGATCAAAGGGTTGGTTGCGCTCGGCGCATGCCGGATTTGCGTTCAAGCCGCCCAAGCGACCAGTGCCCATTGGGGGTACACCGGTCCGGTCGGACCGGAGCACTGGGCTGATCTGGATAAGGAAAATTTCGTATGCTCTGCCGGCACGCAGCAATCGCCGATCAATATCAACAGCGCGGTCAAGGCGGATATCCCGCATATCGCCATCGGCTGGCACAAGGGCGGCGGCAATATGGTGAACAACGGCCACACCATTCAAATCAATATGCCACAAGGCAGCACGCTGACCCGCGGCGATCGTGTCTACGAACTGGTACAGTTCCATTTCCATGCGCCAAGCGAACATCACGTGGCGGGCAAGAGCTTCCCGATGGAGGTGCATTTCGTTCACAAGGACACGCAAAGTGGTACTCTGGGCGTGCTGGGCGTCTTTTTAACGCCCGGCGCGACAAATGCCAGCTTTGCTGCCCTTGCTGCGGCCTTTCCCGAACTGCCGAATGGGGAGGTGACGATCGACGAGGTGAATCCCAACTGGCTTCTGCCAGCCTCGCTTGGCTATTGGACTTATGAGGGCTCACTGACGACGCCGCCGTGCACCGAAAACGTCGAGTGGATGGTGGCGATGGAACCGGTTGACGTTGATCCGGCAGACATCCAGCGATTTGCCTCACTCTACCCGTCGAACGCGCGCCCTATTCATTCACCCAATCGACGCTTCATCCTGCGCCAGAGTTGAGCGCCGCCCCAGCGGTTCCGCACGGTCCAACATTCTTGGCACAAGTTGGCGCGAAGCCTCCTCTTCCGGTCTGGCGGTCTGACGGCGCTCCCCAAGCTGGCTAGTCTAAATGATAGGGATTCGGTGCCGACACCACTCGTCCCAAATACGTCGCGGCGAGGTTTGTCTGCAACCCGGCAATCACACGCCGCCCCGCCGTGGTAATGAAGACGTCTCTGTCGAGTCCGACGGAATATGATGCGCATGGAACCGCTGGTAGAAAAGGTGACCAGCGACAGGTGGTTCGAAGCCCGCGTCTTGCCGCAGCTGCACGTTCTACTCTGGGGTAACAAGAGGGTAGTGTATACCTTCTCCTAGCTTCGCCGCCAACTACTCGGTTTTCCGAATTGCTCTCTATATTCTTGAAGACGATGCGTTCGTTAAAGACATGTGCTGCGCACCTGGTGTAAAAGCTGCTCTCATCATGCAGAGGTCAAGCCAGTCGGGCTCATCCGAGGCTATGGCCGTGAGCACTGTTCAGTTCGGCAGAGAGGGCGCTTTTGTACACACTTTGCGATCGTGGCGGCCCCGTGGGCAGATCTGCAAGCTGCCGCGACACTAACCTCTCGAAGCCCGCCCGCCCGCCTTTCGTGCAGCTTCCTCTGAACAAAACCACCGCTCGCCCTTCAATAGGTTGATGCGTGTCTCCCAGTAAGATTCCTGTCCAAGAACGTGATAATCTTCTTGCCAGTGTTGTAGCTGATGTTGCCCTTGATGCCGCAGCCTACCGCGGCGGGACCAAACTCAATGGCAAGCAGGCCGGCTAGGATCGTGCAGCCAGTCGCGAGCCTCGCCCACAACGGGGTCTCACGCGCATGAGGGCGCCGACCATGGGTTCGGCGGTTCATACGCGTATAACACGTATCTTTCTGAAAAAATCAATGCTCTCGGCTAAGCTACTGAATTATTTGGCTTCCATATAGCGCGTCGGCGGAACCAACTTGTAGACGGGCTATGAAAGGTTAAGCGCGGATGTCTATCGGCCGCCGGCGTTCCCGCTCTGTAAGCCTGCCTGAACTACCCGCGCCGCGGTCAAGCCCCAGGCTCCTGCTCATCCAGCGACCGCCCGATCAATGGCAGGCTGGAAAGACAAGAGCCGATGTCTTCCGATGGTCTCGCCATCAGCTTTGGGCTAACTTCCCCATTCTCCCGCTTCGAGCTCGACACACGGCGGTTTGGATGGCGCACGACAATCTGTGTCGGCTTTGTCGTGTCCGTGACAGACGCCTGAAAGGCCCGTTCGCGCGTTTTGCCGCCGTCTAAGCGGCTGGAATTTAATGACAAAGTTTCTTCTGGGATCGGCCGATCACGCTGGTACGCTTTTTGCGATGCTTGGTGTGAGGCGGCACGAGCTGCCTATCGGCACTTGTGTCGCGGGCAGTCGCGATAATTAGAACGAAGGAAGGAAAGCTATTATGTCAGGTCTGCGTCAGATCGCCTTTTACGGAAAAGGCGGCATCGGCAAGTCCACCACGTCCCAAAATACGCTCGCTGCCCTTGTCGACCTCGGGCAGAGAATCCTCATCGTAGGATGCGACCCCAAAGCCGATTCCACACGCTTGATCCTGAATTCGAAAGCTCAGGATACCGTCCTGGATCTCGCCGCACAGGAAGGCTCGGTGGAAGACCTCGAACTCCAGGACGTGCTCAAGGTGGGCTACAGAGGCATCAAGTGCGTGGAGTCCGGCGGCCCCGAGCCGGGTGTCGGTTGCGCCGGCCGCGGCGTCATCACCTCGATCAATTTCCTCGAGGAGAATGGCGCTTATGACGATGTCGATTATGTCTCCTATGACGTCCTCGGCGACGTGGTATGCGGCGGCTTCGCCATGCCGATCCGCGAAGGCAAGGCCCAGGAGATCTATATCGTCATGTCCGGCGAGATGATGGCGCTCTATGCCGCCAACAACATCGCCAAGGGCATCCTCAAATATGCCCATTCGGGCGGTGTGCGGCTGGGCGGGCTGATCTGCAATGAACGTCAAACCGACCGCGAACTCGATCTGGCCGAAGCACTGGCTGGCCGATTGAATTCCAAGCTCATCCACTTCGTGCCCCGCGACAACATCGTCCAACATGCCGAACTCAGGAAGATGTCGGTGATCCAGTACGCGCCGGACTCAAAGCAGGCAGGGGAATACCGCGCTCTGGCCGAGAAGATCCACGCCAATTCGGGCCAGGGTACGATCCCGACGCCGATCACCATGGAGGAGCTGGAGGAGATGCTGCTCGACTTCGGCATCATGAAGACCGACGAGCAGATGCTTGCCGAGCTTCACTCCAAGGAAGCGGCGAAGGCGGCGGCCCAGTAGTGACATTAGCGCTGCCATGAATCGGCGCGCCTTGCAGAGAACGGCGCCTATTCTTTGAGGCGTCACCCAACCTTGAAAGGGGGACTCATGAGCCGGGAATACGAGAATGACGGTGCTCTTCATGCGAAGCTTATCGAAGAGGTGCTGTCGCATTATCCCGACAAGGCGGCGAAGCGCCGCAAGAAGCACCTCAACGTCGCAAAGAGCGGCAACGAGGCTGGCGGGGAAAGCGAGGTCCTTTCCGAATGCGACGTCAAATCGAACATCAAGTCCATTCCCGGGGTGATGACGATTCGCGGCTGTGCATATGCTGGTTCGAAAGGCGTGGTGTGGGGGCCAGTCAAGGATATGGTCCATATCTCGCACGGCCCGGTCGGCTGCGGCCAATATTCTTGGTCGCAGCGCCGCAACTACTACGTCGGTACAACGGGCGTCGACACGTTCGGGACAATGCAGTTCACCTCCGATTTCCAGGAGAAGGACATCGTCTTCGGCGGCGACAAGAAGCTGGAACAGATCATTGACGAGATTGAAGTCTTGTTTCCGCTCAACAACGGCATCACCGTGCAGTCCGAATGCCCTATCGGCCTGATTGGCGATGACACCGAGGCCGTTTCTCGCAAAAAGACCAAGGAGTATGACAAGACGATCGTGCCGGTACGCTGCGAGGGCTTCCGCGGCGTCTCGCAGTCGCTTGGCCACCACATCGCCAATGATGCAATCCGGGATTGGGTCTTCGACAAAAAGGATGTCAAGTTCGAGGCCGGCCCCTACGACGTCAACGTCATCGGCGACTACAATATCGGCGGCGATGCCTGGGCCTCGCGCATACTGCTTGAGGAGATAGGGCTGCGCGTGGTTGGCAACTGGTCGGGTGACGCCACACTCGCAGAGATCGAGCGCGCCCCGAAGGCTAAGCTCAATCTTATCCACTGCTACCGGTCGATGAATTACATCTGTCGGCATATGGAGGAAAAGTATGGCGTCGCCTGGATGGAGTACAATTTCTTCGGTCCCTCCCAGATCGAAGCCTCTCTGCGCAACATAGCCAAGCATTTTGGGCCGGAAATCGAGGAGAAGACCGAAAAGGTCATTGCCAAGTACAGGCCGCTTGTTGATGCGGTCATCGCCAAGTACCTGTCGCGCCTGGAAGGAAATACCGTGATGCTCTATGTCGGCGGCCTGCGCCCCCGCCACGTCGTCACGGCCTACGAGGACCTCGGCATGGTCATCGTGGGCACCGGCTATGAATTCGCCCACAGCGACGACTATCAGCGCACCGGCCACTACGTGAAGAACGGCACGCTGATCTACGATGACGTGACCGGCTATGAGTTGGAGAAATTCATCGAAGGGATTCGCCCAAATCTGGTCGGCTCGGGAATCAAAGAAAAATACCCGGTGCAGAAGATGGGCATACCGTTCCGCCAGATGCATTCCTGGGATTATTCAGGCCCGTATCACGGCTACGACGGCTTTGCCATTTTCGCACGTGATGTGGATCTCGCCATTAACAACCCGGTCTGGGACCTATTCCACGCGCCTTGGAAAAGAAGCCGGGGCGATGAGCGGGCGATGGCTGCCGAATAAACATTTGCTTCAGCCCCAGTCTCCCACTGAGACGGTGAACTCCCGCGGCCTCTGATCCGCCGGAGCCTGGAACGTCTTGACGTCCTGAGCTGCCGTCCCGCGCAGCCAGATGCAAAAGAGGTAATCATCATGCCGCAGTCGGCTGAAAAAATTCTCGATCACGCTCCCCTGTTCCGCGAGCCGGAATACAGAAAGATGCTCGCTGAGAAGAAGCTAAACTTCGAATGTCCGCACCCCGATGAAATCGTTTCCGATCAGCGCGATTTCACCCAGACGTGGGAATACCGCGAAAAGAACCTCGCCCGCAAAGCGCTTGTCGTGAACCCGGCCAAGGCCTGCCAGCCGCTGGGTGCGGTATTCGCTGCCGCCGGCTTCGAGCGAACCATGTCCTTCGTCCACGGCAGCCAAGGTTGCGTCGCCTATTACCGCTCGCACCTGTCGCGCCATTTCAAGGAGCCTGCCGCGGCGGTCTCCTCCTCAATGACCGAGGATGCGGCGGTGTTTGGCGGCCTGAAGAACATGGTCGACGGGCTCGCCAACACCTACCAGCTCTACGACCCCAAGATGATTGCCGTGTCGACGACCTGTATGGCAGAGGTCATTGGCGACGACCTGCACAGCTTCATCCAGAACGCCAAGGACGAAGATTCAGTCCCGCGCGACTTCGACGTGCCCTTTGCCCACACCCCGGCCTTCGTTGGCAGTCATGTCGACGGCTATGACAACATGGTCAAAGGCATTTTGGAGCACTTCTGGAAAGGTCAGGAGCGTACGCAAATCGAAGGAACCATCAACATCATTCCGGGCTTCGACGGCTTCTGCGTCGGCAACAACCGGGAGCTCAAGCGCCTGCTCGATGTAATGGGCGTGTCCTATACATTGATCCAGGATGCCTCTGACCAGTTCGATACGCCTTCGGACGGTGAATACCGCATGTATGACGGGGGCACGAAGATCAACGAGGTGAAGAAGGCCCTCAACGCCGAGGCAACGCTTTCGCTGCAGCATCACAACACCCGAAAGACACTGGGCTATTGCGAGGAGGTCGGGCAGGCGACGGCCTCGTTCCACTATCCGCTCGGCGTTCAGGCGACGGACGAATTCCTGATGGAGGTCGCGGCGATTTCCGGCAAGGAGATTCCCGAGGCAATTCGCCTCGAGCGCGGCCGACTGGTAGACGCCATGGCGGACAGCCAATCCTGGCTGCATGGTAAGAAATACGCCATCTACGGTGATCCCGACTTCGTTCACGCAATGGCCCGCTTTGTCATGGAGACCGGCGGCGAGCCAACCCATTGCCTCGCCACCAATGGCACCTCGGCATGGGAAGCCGATTTGAAGAAGCTGCTAGCATCCTCGCCTTTCGGCAAGGCTGCCCAGGTTTGGGCGGGCAAGGACCTGTGGGCGCTGCGCTCGCTGCTCTTTACCGAGCCGGTGGACCTTTTGATCGGCAATTCCTACGGCAAGTACCTGGAGCGCGACACCGGAACGCCGCTGATCCGGCTGATGTTTCCGATCTTCGATCGGCACCATCATCACCGCTTTGCGCTCTTTGGCTACCAGGGCGCGTTGCGCGTGCTGACGACGATCCTCGACAAGATCTTCGACAAACTCGATCGCGAGACGAGCGAGACGGGTGTGACGGATTATTCCTATGACCTCACGCGCTAAGAGCCGTGGCCGGCTTTTCGCCGAGGCCATTCCTTGCCCAATGGACTGGGGAGGCTGAGCGATGTCCTCCCTCAGCGCCAAAATCAAGGACGCCTTCGATGAGCCCGCCTGCGATAAGAACCGTGGCAAAGATGCCAAGGCGCGCAAGGAGGGCTGCTCGAAGTCGCTGACACCAGGGGCGGCAGCCGGCGGCTGCGCCTTTGACGGAGCCAAGATCGTCCTGCAGCCGATCACCGACGTTGCGCATCTGGTCCATGCGCCGCTCGCCTGCGAGGGCAATTCTTGGGACAACCGTGGTGCGGTTTCGTCAGGGCCGACCTTGTGGCGGACAAGCTTCACGACCGACCTCACCGAACTCGACCTGGTGATGGGGCAGGGCGAGCGGAAACTCTTCAAGGCGATCCGCGAGATCAAGCACACATACGCGCCGCCGGCGATCTTCGTCTACTCAACTTGCGTAACGGCGCTGATCGGTGACGACATCGAGGCCGTGTGCAAACGCGCCACGGAAAAGTTCGGTTTGGCCGTGGTGCCGATCAATGCGCCTGGCCTGGCAGGCTCCAAGAACCTCGGCAACAAGCTCGCCGCCGAGGCGTTGCTCGATCATGTCATCGGCACGGTCGAACCCGACGACCCCGGGCCCTACGACATCAACATCCTTGGCGAATTCAACCTCTCGGGCGAATTCTGGCTTGTAAAGCCGCTCCTCGATCGGCTCGGCATCCGGGTGCGCGCCTGCATTCCCGGCGATGCGCGTTACCGCGACATTGCTTCCGCGCACCGCGCCCGGGCGGCAATGATCGTGTGCTCGACCGCGCTGATCAGTCTTGCCCGCAAGATGGAGGAGCGCTGGGACATCCCGTTCTTCGAGGGCTCCTTCTATGGCATCTCCGACACATCGCAAGCTCTTCGCAACCTTGTCAGGCTGCTGGTGAGGAAGGGCGCCGATCCGGAGATCCTCGAGCGCACGGAGACGCTGATCGCGCAGCAGGAGGCGATCGCGTGGAAGAAACTCGAATCCTACCGGCAAAGGCTCCAAGGCAAGCGCGTGCTGCTCAACACAGGCGGTGTGAAGTCCTGGTCGGTTGTCCGTGCGCTGATGGAGATCGGAATCGAGATCGTCGGCACCTCGGTCAAGAAATCTACGGTGCAGGACAAGGAGCGCATCAAACAAGTTCTCAAGCACGACAAGCATATGTTCGAATACATGGCTGCGCGCGAGCTGTACGCCATGCTCTCTGAACACAGGGCCGATATCATGCTGTCGGGCGGTCGCACGCAATTCATTGCGCTCAAGGCCAAGACGCCCTGGCTCGATATCAACCAGGAGCGCCAGCACCCTTATGCCGGCTATGCCGGCATGGTGGAACTCGTACGCCAGATCGACCTCGCCATTCACAATCCGGTCTGGTCTCAGGTGCGCCAGCCGGCCCCGTGGGATTGCCAGCCTGATCTAAAAGACGAACTGCCATGCACGAAGAAGGAGTCCGGGCACCTGTTCGATGAATTCGCCGGCGCGACGGCACACGAGTTCAGCGAGTGTTGAGGCGACCGATGGCCCGCATCCTTCCCCAGACCAAATCCGCGGCGGTGAACCCGCTGAAGTCGTCGCAGCCGCTGGGTGCCGCCTTTGCCTTTCTTGGGGTCGACGGCGCGATGCCGCTGTTCCACGGCAGCCAGGGATGCACAAGCTTCGCGCTCGTGCTCTTCGTACGGCACTTCAAAGAAACGATTCCATTGCAGACAACAGCGATGGATGAGGTGGCGACCATCCTCGGCGCTGCCGACCATCTTGAAGAAGCCATCCTCAACCTCAAGAACCGCACGAAGCCAAAGCTGATCGGGGTGTGCACGACCGCGCTGGTGGAGACGCGTGGCGAAGATTGCGCGAGTGATATTGCGAACATCAAGCTGAAGCACACGCAAGAGCTTGCGGGTACGGAGGTCGTGCTGGCCAACACGCCGGATTTTGACGGCGCGATCGAAGAGGGCTGGGCCAAGGCAGTCACCGCAATGATCAAAGGGATTACAGGCTCGGGCGAACGTGCGCGGCAGCCGAAGAAGATCGCGATCCTGCCCGGATGCAACCTCACTGTCGCCGACATCGAGCATATGCGTGACATGGTTGAAAGCTTTGGGCTCAAGCCGGTTATTCTGCCCGACATTTCAGGCTCGCTCGACGGTACGGTTCCTGACCGCTGGGTAGCGACCACATACGGCGGCACCAGCGTCGAAGACATTCGCGAGTTGGGCACGGCCATGCAATGCATCGCCATCGGTGAGCACATGCGCCGCCCGGCGAAAGCGCTGCACGGGTTGACCGGCGTGCCTTACGTGTTGTTCCAGTCACTGACTGGGCTGCAGGACACGGACCGCTTCGTGTCGCTGCTGTCTGCGATTTCGGGCGCGGCGGTACCGGCCCGCGTGCGCCGGCGCCGGGCGCAATTGCAGGACGCGATGCTCGACGGACATTTCCATTTCGGCGGCAAGAAAATTGCCATCGCTGCCGAACCAGACCAGCTGTTCCAACTTGCGACCTTCTTTGCTGGCCTCGGCTCCGAGATAGCCGCGGCCGTCACAACGACCGACAGGTCTAAAATTCTCGAGAAAGTCCCGGCGGTTTCGGTTCAGATCGGCGATCTCGGCGATCTGGAAAGTCTTGCCGTCGGTGCTGACCTGCTTGTCACGCATTCGCACGGGCGCCAAGCATCGGAGCGGCTCCGAATTCCGCTCATGCGCATCGGGTTCCCGGTCTTCGATCGACTAGGCAGCCAGCACAAGCTCGCAATTCTCTATCAGGGCACCCGCGACATGATCTTCGAGGTCGCCAGCATCTTCCAGGCCAACCAACACGCGCCCACTCCTGAGGCGCTTGATCCACTCCGTAATCGAGAAATATCACGATGAACGCTGTTCGCCGCCTCTCGCTGGTCAGTAGTGAGGTTTTCGCCCCGATGCCTGAACGACGTAAGGGCGCATTGCGCGTTGCGATCGCCACTCAGGACATGCAGGACCTCAACGCCCATTTCGGGTCGGCCAGGCGCTTTGCTGTCTACGACGTGACGCGCGAGGAATGGAATCTCGTAGAAGCCGTGGCCTTCGATGACGTGTCCGATGAAAGCGGGGAGCATCGGGCCGAGCGCGATGATCGCATCACGCCAAAGGTGGATGCGCTCAAGGGCTGTCAGATCCTGTTTTGTCTGGCAATTGGCGGCCCTTCGGCAGCCAAGCTTGTCGCGGCAAAAATCCACCCGATCAAAGTGGCGGAGCCCCAATCGATCCCACAGGTGCTCTTGCGCACGCAGATGATGCTCAGGACGTGTCCTCCGCCTTGGCTGCGCAAGGTGCTGGCGCGAGCGGGCATTGCCGAAAAGAAACCGTCCTTCGAGGACGAGGACTGAAAAGAGGAGGACGCCAATGCCTGACCCCGCAATCCCCCCAGCTGTCGCCGAAGACGAGGCGGCTCTTTGCACCCCGTTCGTCAAATGCCTCGTGCGGCTGATCCGTTCTCAGGATTCCTATGGCTCGTGGGAACGCAAAGCGGACGCTGAGCTGCTGGGCGACTTCATCATTACCAAGGAACAGCGCCGAGGGATCCCAATCATCGGAGATCCCGATCCCGACGTGCTGTGGAGGCTCGACAAGTACTACGCCGCCATCGGGCTTGCGATCGAGGAGCGCTGCGGCCTTATGGCATCGCCGATGATCCAGGTGAGCCATGAGGGTTTTGGTCGGGTGCTTTTCACGACCGGACGGCTGGTCGTTTTGTCCAAAACGCTGCGCGATGTCCACCGGTTTGGCTTCGAGACGCTCCTGAAGCTCGCCACGGCCGGTACGAAGCTGGTCGACGATGCGATTTCAGTCATCGAAACCTTTCCCCACGTGGCGCTGGCATGATGGGCGCGATTTTCGAGAAAGGCCATCATGACGGACCCGAGAAACTATGTTGGCCAGTCCCCTCGATCCAGGGACTCGAGGCCGACCAGGTTGTTGGGGTATCGCCGATGAAGAAGCCGCTGGTCCTGATCTGCTCGCAAGATGCCGAGTTCTATCTGCTCTACAGCCACATACTGGAGGTTGACGGTTTCAGCAGTGAGACGGCAGACGGCGCGAAGGCTGCGCTGGCCTTGGCCGAACAACGGGAGCTTCAGGCCGTAGTGCTGGATTGCGACCCAGCCAGCATAAACGGGTCCGCAATTTGCGCCCACCTCAAGCGGGAACCGCGCACCACCGACCTGCCTATCATCGCCCTGATCGCGCCTGGCGCCGAGCACCAGCACCTCGATCTCTTGAAGGCAGGCGTTGAGAGCTTTGTGCGGCCGGTGGCTCCGGCCAAGCTGCTCGACTGCCTGCGGGCGAGGCTCGGGCTGACCAAGCGTGGTCCGAACGGGGTTGAAAACGACAGTTGGATTTGTTGTGGAGGCCTGGAGATGAAGCTCGATGCCCATCGGGTTCGCGGTAATGGCCACGACATCCATCTCGGACGGATCGATTTCAACGTGCTGCGGCTTATGATTGAGGCCCCCGGCAAGGTCTTCAGCCGGGACGAGCTTATCGGGGCGGCCTGGCTGCCCAACATTCATGTCGGTGCACGCACCGTCGATGTCCATATCAGCCGAATCAGGAGGGCGCTGAAAACGGCCTTGCCCGGCAGCGTCATTCGCACCGTCAGGTCGGCCGGCTACTCGCTCGAGAAGCCGGACGACTGAAATCGGTGATCGAACGTGGTGCCGCTCTCTCTTCCTCCTGAGAGCGGTGTTGCCGCTTTGAGGCGCTCCTAACGAAGACCAGGAGAAGCAGGCAAATGGAATTTAAAAGCATATTCAGTGTGACGGGTGCTGATCATTCTGATGAGGACCTCACAACAGCTGCCGGACTGTGTGCCGAGGTCGGCGCGCACCTATCGGTACTCATTATACCGCCTCCATTGCTCTTGATGTCGTCTCCGCCCCCCGAATGGAATACAGGACGTGCACAGGCAATTGCAGTACCGAACTATCGATTTCAGCAAATCGAGAAATTTTCACAGGACGTGACCAGAATGGAAAGACGGTCCGCGGATATCCTCAAAAGGCTGAAAGCTATGTCGCTTTCCTGTGACGTTGACACCGACTATTGCGATCCGGCTAGCCTCGGTGAAGTGGCACGACAGCGGGCGCTCTGCGCTGACCTGACGATCGTTGGAGGAGACCTCCTCAACGATGAGACTCTCGGACCTCCTGTTGTCAACGGCTGCTTGTTCGATAGCGGAAAGCCGGTGCTCATCGTGCCGAAGGGCGTTAAGGCGACGCTGTCGCCTCGACGCGTGCTGGTCGGCTGGGATTCGCGTGTAGAGGCCTCGCGTGCGGTTCGGGAAGCTCTTAGTATCCTATCCGCTGCCAAGGAAGTCTGTGTCGCTATGGTCGATCCAAAGGCGCAAAACAACGGGAAAGGCGCGCAGTCTGGAGCTGACATCGCTGCCTATCTTACTCGGCACGGTGCTCGGGTCTCCGTTGACCTGCTTAAGAGCGCCGGCAAATCGGCGGGCACAGTGCTGACCCAGCACGCGAACGACATCTGTGCTGACATGATGGTTATGGGTGCTTATGGCAGCCGTGGGCTGCGTGAGCGGATTTTCGGCGGTCCGCCGAGCTGGAGCTTTGGGAAGACCACATTGCCGCTGTTTTTGGCTCGCTGATCAGCTCCGTAGGAACACCGATCAGGTCGTAGGACCGCCAACCAGTCCGAAGTCGTCGTCGGTTACCGGTCGGATTGCGGAGACATGGCTGGATCCGCGAACATCTTGCGACGCTTGTCAGAGCCAAACCGGACGCCTCGACTGCTTCACGACGCTCTCGTGAACCAACTCGTGCGAGATCGTCCGCAACGGGCAGTAAAGACGAACGGCTGCAGCAGACCGCAGCCAAGCCACAGGGCGGGTGTACCAGGAGACCCCGCCTCGTGCGCGAACCCTGTTGGAAGGCCCCTTATCAGTACCCGGACGCGCGTCAAATCGGCGGCTGTCCCTGTCAGCCTGCGGTGTGCAAGGGCCGCTGCCGCGGAGCTTCCCCTGCCCGATCGTCGGGCGTGCGACAATGTCGGATTCCAGACGAGCTGGAACTGCGCGAACTCGTTGGTTTGACAGGTCTTTATCCGGCACGCCGCATGCATGGGAGTCTCCGAAAGCATTAAGAGCCGTTATCCATGGTTACGCCCCTCGAAAGAAAGAGCCGCTTCCGTCGTGGCAGGGAAACAGCCACTCCTGGGGTGGAGGCCGGCGCTAGAAGCCGCCGTAAGATCCGGAAGAGCCGCGCGACAGCATCACACACTTTCCTTCTGCTCTTGGGTTCGGATCACGCCGCGCCGCTGTCGATGCCGCCGACATTGAGCCCAAGACCTGGAAGGCGGCACACGCTTTTGCTGTCCTCTCAGTCGGGACCGCGGCTCAAGCATGCCTGTGAGGTTCGCATTGCTCAATGCCCGGCAATCGACGTCAACATGCCGCTGAGTTGGAAAACACTCCTAGAGGAGTAAGGATAAGTGGACCTCTTTTGTATTGGTGTGGGTGCTGGACCATCTAATTTGAGCCTTGCGTGTCAGATACAGGAAGAGATTGCGCAAGGGGCACTGTTCCTGGACCGGGAGGTCGATTTCCGAGGACATCCAGGCAGCGCTTTCGATTGCGCGGAGCTCCAGGTCGGCCACTTCCAGGATCTGGTTACTCTGGTCAATCCGCGATCAGCCTACACATTCGTAAACTACCTCCACGAGAACGGGCGTCTTTACAATTTCCTCAATGCGCAATTTCACGGGGTGCTTAGAGCCGAGTTCGCCCAATATCTCAACTGGGCGTTCCAGAAGAATCCGCTTGTCCGTGGCGGCGAGGCCGTTCGCGAAATCCGCTTTGACGGCGAGTTTCGCGTGCGGACGGACAACGCGGTCCTTGATGCAAGAAACCTCGTCATCGACATAGGCAAGCAGGCGCAAATTCCGCCTCAGTTTCATGGCTGGACTGGACCCAACCTGTTCCACTCATCTGAGTTGGCCCACATCAATCCTGAGGTGCAAAAAAAGCATGTCTGCGTTGTTGGCGGCGGACAGTCGGGAGCCGAGCTGCTACTGCACCTTGTCGGCCGGCCGAAAGAACGGCGGCCCGCGGCGATCACATGGGTCTTGACGCGCGAGATGCCTTTCGACGACCACGCGTTCACAAACGGGCTGTTCACGCCATGCTTCTCGGATCGTTTTGCTGCGATGAGCGAGGTGCATCGACAGCTGTTCCTGCGGCGTTTCGCGCTTGCCTCCGAGGGCATTTCAGAAAGCAAGTTGCGCGCGGTCTATCAGGCGCTCTACCACCACGCCTTTCTCGAGCCACACCAATGCGAGATCACATTGCGGCCAAGTTGCAACGTGTCGCGCTGCATCAATGCCGGAGCAGGGCACAGGCTCACGCTGCAACGCGGCTTGGACAACATCGGAGAAGTAACCGCCGATATCGTCATCCTGGCCACCGGGTACGAGAAACCGCTGCCGGGTTTCCTAGAACCGATCGCAGATCGCCTCGAACAGATCGGCAATGAGCTCGCCATCGGCGAGGATTTTTCGGTGTACTGGGACGGACCGCGAGACCGACGCCTTTTCGTTCAGAACGCCTGCCTTGGACAGCGCGGGCTGGCTGATCCGAACTTTGGGCTGCTGGCCTGGCGAGCGCGCCGCATCCTTGACAGCCTTCTGCGGCGCGCGCCATGCGCCAATCCCGAGCATCTAGGGTTCATCAACCGTCCCTTGACGGAGTGCTGGCCCGACCTCGGAGTCGAACAAATGGGCAGCGGGATATGATTCGTCGATATTGATGATCGGCGGTGGCATTCAGGAAAGATTTCCGCCTCTGGCGGCAAAAGCGGGACGAGCAATATTCCTACGGCGTCAGATCGCTCTGCTCGCGCTTGAGCAAGGTAGCGTCGCGCGACTCCTGCTTGGCGTGAAACAGCAAAGGGCATTCAATCACGATGCAGCTTTACGTGCTGTCGGGCTCAACGCCACGTGGATCGAGCCCAACGCCGCCGTTGGCAACCGCGACGCGAATTATGACGCCGGGCCACATGCGGCGGTGGCTGCAAGGGTACCGAGCCTCTCCCGCACTTTCGACCCCATCGCCGAAGTGCGACTACTCCAGGACGCCGAAGCCGGTCTTATCGCCAGCGGGCCAGCCAAACTCTCACCTTCCTAAACGGCAGCCGCTAAGGTGAGCCGTCGAAAGCCGACATTCAGGTTAACGTCAGCTGGCCGTGTTAGGGCTCGCTTATTCAAGGCGGTACCGGCGCTTGCCGAAGCTAAGAAGGGTTGGCATGCCCTTTGCCGTGCTTGATGTGCGGCAACACGGTGAGAGCTCCGCTGAAGCAAGCGAGAGGGAGCAATGCCCTCGAGACCGTGTCCGATTTTGACTGGAAAATATTCCGCGACAAAAGAGACGAAAGGTGTGGAATGACTTTGGACACCAAGATGGAACTGCGTATGGGGTCCCCGGCTCCTGCGCTGAAAGTGGAGAACTGGCTGCGTGGCGAGCCCCTCACGAGCCTTCGGCCCGGCAAGGTCTACCTCGTTGAATTTTGGGCGACTTGGTGCCGACCATGTGTCCACGCCATGCCCCATTTGATCGAACTGCAGGAGAAATATAAAGACAGCGGATTTGAGATTATCGGAGTCGCAGCTTGCGAAAAGGCTGCAACCGCGGACGAAGCGCGGACCAACGTGGATGCCTGGCTGACCGAGAAGTTCCCGAATCTGAATTATCGGACAGCGTTCGATTGCACTGGCGAAATGAAAAAGCTCTGGCTGGAACCCAGCTCTTCGTTCGGGATTCCCACCTCGTTCGTGGTCGACCGCGACGGCCACATCGCTTATATCGGCCACCCGGCACCTCTCGATGACGTTTTGCCGAAAGTCCTTAACGGCAGCTGGCGCAGCAGCTATGAAGCGAAAGCCGTCGATGCAAAGCGAATCTCGCGTGTGCGCGAATCGTCGCTGAGTCAGCCGATATACGCCAAACTTGGGCCGGCGATGCAGGACGAGGATTGGGCAGCGGCACTATTGGCCATCGAAGAAGGCCTCGCCGTGATGCCAGACTCTTTTGATTTTCGGCGGGTTCATGCGGATATTCTGCTTCACAAGCTGCGCGACATCAAAACCGGCTTGCCGCTTATGCGCGAATTGGTCGAGGACGCGATCAACAAAAAGTTCGAAGCGATGTCTTGGGTGGTGATGGCGCTGAACCAACTCTTCCATCCCACGATCGACAACTCCCATCTTCCGCATGATGATCGCTTTGCGATGGGCAAGGAGCTCTCCGAACAGATCCTGGAACTTAATCCTCCGCAAGGCGATGGAGACTTTAAATTCGGGTGTTACTTTCCGGTCGCTCAGTATTATTACGAGAGCGGCAACAAGGACCGGGCGATCGAGTTGATCGAGGTGGCAATCAAATCGCTGGACCATTCGGAGCCAGTGCCGGACCAAACCAAACAGCGCTACCTCACCTCGTTGCTCCAAGCCCTGGCCAACTACACGGGTGAGCCTGCCTGTCACGCGGGTCTCTGTGTGGCTCCGCAAAACAAGACTTCCGAAACTCAAAACGCTGTCACTTCCTGAGCAAGGATCGCGAAGGGCATGACAATTGGAATTGAACACCGGCAAATCCGCCCGCCCAGGCGCACTTCGCAGCAATAACGTCGATGCCGCAAAAGTGCGCGGCTTGCGGCAGGTGGAATTTCCATTGCGTTTACCTCGGGTCGAACCGCGGCGCAGGCGTTCGCGCCGCGGTGAAAGGTCTCGCATTGGTGGACGTGCTCGAGGTCGGCCACGGGACACTGTTGCGTGGGATCGGCTCGCCCAAGCCATTCCCCGCCCACGCAAGCGCCCGAACCACACATCGCAGAAAAAGAGATCGTCCTTCAAGAGGAGTACTGAAATTGGGGAAAAGCGAAATTCCTCATGAACCGGTTGGCCCTGCTGTCCACGGGGACGACGAGGCCCTTGCTTCCCCGTTCGTCAAATGCCTCCTGCGGCTCATTCGTACTCAGGATTCCTTCGGCTTATGGGAAGGCCATTCGGATGCCGAGCTGCTGGCCGAGTTCATCATCACCAAGCAACAGCAACGTGCGGTACCCTTTGGCGGCGATCCCGATCCTGACGCGCTGTGGAGGCTCGACATGTTTTACACCGCCGTAGCGCTTGCGATCGAGGAGCGCTCCGGCGTGTCGACGTCGCCGACAATAGAAATGAAACCCGTGGGGGCTTCCGGCGGTTGGGCGTTCTGTCGAGACGTCCACCGGTTCGGCTTCGAGACTTTCCGCAAACTTGCTGAGGCCGGTACGAAACTGGTCGACGATGCGACTGCAGCCATTGAAGCCTAGCCCGAGATGGAGCGCATCAAGAAACCATTGTTCCAGGAAGGATCTATGTCAGACCTAGATAGGATGAGGAAAAAAGTCTGAAAGCTCCAGTTGCGTGCAGCTATTGCCAAGATGGCATTGCAGGACCTCGTCGAGGGTCTGCCGGGCAAGTGGGCCGACATACAGGAAGTCGCCGAGAAAACCCAAGCCGTTTATGCCGAGTTGGATGTTGCCAAGAGAGAACTCGCTTCAATGAAGAATTTAGGATGATGCGCACATTCACCACCCGTGACGGCTCCATTTGGATGCCGCCGTACCTGACCTCCATCGATAGCAAATCTGCATCGGCTGCTGCCGTTGTTTCAAGGTCTGCTCGCGCGATGTCATGCATCTTCACGGCGTTGATGATGCGGGTGAAATCCTCGCCCCTGCGATGACGAGGACGACGATTTCGACGGCAAGCTCAATCGCATGATCATGGTTGTCGATGATGCCGGCCGCTGCATAGGCTGCGGAGCCTGCGGCCGCGTCTGCCCCAAGAACTGCCAGACGCATGTTCCGGCCGACGAGCTCGCAACATGATCTGGCGAAAACCAGGGGAGCGGCGTGCACTTCATCTTTTTGTCGGCTCGTGGGGCTGGTCCTGTGCAGCAATGCGTCGATGGTTTACTTCGCTTTGGATTCGCTCCGTGTGGCAGTCGTCACGACGCTGGCCTGTTCGCTGCTGCTTCAGGCCGGCTACTTCGGCCGCGTGCTCTTTCTGATCTGGCAGTCCTCTAGCCGCGCTCGTGGAACTCGCCACAGGGGCCAGCATGCCGATGGTTACAGGAAAGCTCGGGTACCAGTCGTCTGACTCTGATCAACTGCGGAATGCAATTTTCAGCTGTGTCCCGGCTTGGTCGAATGCCCAGCATGTGCTGCTGCTTTGATGCGCGGATGACAGGATCAGTGCTCAGACCCACACCAATTTTGGTCACCCTCTGATGACTGAGCTGATCGTATAGGGAATCTGTGTTCGGCTAACACGCGACCATACCCCTGGGCTGACCGGTGCGTAGCAGGTTCAGGTACTTTTTTGCTGGAGATAGCATGCTGGAAAAATTCGAACGTTATCCGCTCACCTTTGGACCCACGCCGATCGAGAGGCTCGACCGCCTCGGCAAGCATCTGGGCGACAAGGTGGAAATCTACGTCAAACGCGAGGACTGCAACTCCGGTCTCGCGTTCGGCGGAAACAAGCTGCGCAAGCTCGAATACATTGTGCCCGACGCGATCGCGTCAGATGCCGATACGCTCGTCACAATCGGTGGCGTGCAGTCCAACCATACGCGCATGGTCGCTGCGGTCGCCGCCAAGATCGGCATGAAATGCCTCCTGGTCCAGGAGAGCTGGGTCCCACATGATGATGCTGTCTACGACCGGGTCGGCAATATCCTCTTGAGCCGCATCATGGGGGCAGAGGTGCGCCTGGTTGACGAGGGCTTTGACATCGGCATCCGCCGCAGCTGGGAAAAGGCACTTTATGAAGTCAAGGCAAGGGGCGGCAGGCCATATGCGATACCTGCCGGCGCCTCTGTCCACAAATACGGCGGCCTGGGCTATGTGGGGTTCGCTGAGGAGGTGCGTGCCCAGGAAGAGCAGCTTGGGTTTGCCTTCGACTATATCGTCGTCTGTACGGTGACTGGTTCAACCCACGGCGGCATGCTCGTCGGGTTCGCCAAGGATGGTCGACAGCGCAACGTGATCGGTATCGATGCCTCCGCCATGCCCGCCAAGACCAAGGCGCAGGTGCTTGGCATCGCCCAAAATACAGCGAAGCTCGTCCACCTCGGAGCGGAAATTGTCGAGGCAGACGTGGTGTTGTTCATGGACTACGCGTACCCGGGTTATGGCGTTCCATCGGAGGAAACCAAAGAGGCAATCCGTTTGTGCGCGCGGCTCGAGGGCATGATTACGGACCCCGTTTACGAGGGCAAATCGATGCAAGGGATGATCGACCTCGTCCAGAGGGGCTTCTTTCCACAGGGATCGAGGGTCCTCTACGCACATCTAGGCGGCGCACCGGCGATCAACGGGTACGGCTACACCTTTCGCAACGGCTGACGTTCGGCAGTCTGCGATTCCGCGGTCGCGCTCGAACGTGGGTAGGTAGCGTCGTTCGAGCGCTTGGCTGGAGAAGTGGAGGCAGCGACGGGCATCCACTAATTGGTACCATTACGTGCTGTCGGTGCTCAACGCCACGCGCATTGAGCGCATGCCGCCGTTGGCAACCGCGAGGCGAATTTTGACTCCGGGGCAAGAATCCACACGCGGCGGTGGCGGCACGAGGACCAAGCCGGCGAGTTCGCGCTTTCGAACTGGCGCCAAACTGCCACTGCTCGAGGGCCGAGGCCAGTCTAATCACAGGCGAGCCGTCCAAGCTCTCAAGAGTGATAGGGCGAAACCCGACAGCGGCAGAAGACATGTCGGGTTCACGACAATCGGCCGCATTTGGCCTCGTGGAGAATTTCAAAGCATTTCCCGCCGCTTACCGGAGCTGAGGGAATTGGCACCTCCGTTGCAGCTTGATGTGCGGCAACACGGTGAGAGCTTCGCTGAAGCAAGCCAGAGGGAGCGATGCCCTCGAGACCGTGTCCGATTTTGACTGGAAAATATTCCGCGACAAAAGAGACGAAAGGTGTGGAATGACTTTGGACACCAAGATGGAACTGCGTATGGGGTCCCCGGCTCCTGCGATCAAAGTGGAGAACTGGCTGCGTGGCGAGCCCCTCACGAACTTTCGGCCCGGCAAGGTCTACCTCGTTGAGTTTTGGGCGACTTGGTGCGGACCATGTGTCGACGCCATGCCCCATTTGATCGAACTGCAGGAGAAATATGAAGGCAGCGGATTTGAGGCGGTCGGAGTTGCCGCCTGCGAACAGGGTCCTACCGCAGACGAGGCGCGGACCAACGTGGATGCCTGGCTGACCGAGGAGTTCCCGAATCTGAATTATCGTATCGGGTTCGATTACATTGGCGAAATGAACAAGCTCTGGATGGATCCCAGCTCTTCGATTGGGATTCCCACCTCGTTCGTGGTCGACCGCGACGGCCACATCGCTTTTATCGGCCACCCGGCGGAACTCGATGACGTTTTGCCGAAAGTCCTTAACGGCAGCTGGCGCAGCAGCTATGAAGCGAAAGCCGCCGATGCAAAGCGCATCGCGCATAACCAACTTGCAGCGCGCGAAATGTCGCTTACCGGGCCGATATACGCCAAACTTGAGCCGGCGATGCAGGCCGAGGATTGGACGGCGGCGCTCTTGGCCATCGAAGAAGGCCTCGCCTTGATGCCAGACTCTTGTGAGTTCCGGCAGATTCATGCGGATCTTCTGCTTCACAAGCTGCGCGACATCAAGACCGGCATGCCGGTCATGCGAGAATTGGTCGAGGACGCGATCGACAAAACGTCCGACGCGGTGTCGTGGATGGCCTTGGCCCTCAACCAACTCTTCGATCCCACGATGGACAATTCCCATCTTCCGCGCGCGGAGCGCTTTGCGATGGGCAACGAGCTCTCGGAACAGATACTGGCACTCAATCCCCCGAACGGCGATGGCCCGTTTAAATACCTCCGGTACCTCCCGGTAGCTCAGTATTATTACGAGAGCGGCAACAAAGATCGCGCAATCGAGTTGATCGAGGTGGCACTGAAATCGGTGGACCGGCTGGGGCCAATTCCGGACCACACCAAACAGTACTATCTTACCCCATTGCTCGAAGCACTGGCCAACTACACGGGTGAGCCTGCCTGTCACGCGGATCTTTGTGTGGCTCCGCAAAAGAAGGCACCCGAAACTCAAAACGAAGTCACTTCCTGAGCAAGAATCGCGAAGGGACTGACAATTGGAATTGAACACTGGCCAATCCGCCCATCGAAGCTCTCTTCGCAGCAAGTATGTCGATGCAGCAGGGCGGCGGCTTGCGGAAGGTTGGATTTCAATTGCGTTGACCACCGGTCGGATCGCGGCGCAGACGATGTGCGCCGCGAATTCGCGCCGCAGGTCTCGCACTCGTGGACATGTCGAGGTCGGCCACGGGGCACTCTTGGGGTTGGCCCGCCCAAGCCATTCGTCGGCCACGCAAGCGGACCCGGAGTGGGCATCGCAGGAAAAGGAAATCGTACCTCGAAGACGAAGACTGAAATGACGAACAACGAAATTCCTCCGGTTGGCCCTGCTGTCAACAATGACGACGAGGCCCTTGCTTCCCCGTTCGTCAAATGCCTCCTGCGGCTCATTCGTACTCAGGATTCCTTCGGCTTATGGGAAGGCCATTCGGATGCCGAGCTGCTGGCCGAGTTCATCATCACCAAGCAACAGCAACGTGCGGTACCCTTTGGCGGCGATCCCGATCCTGACGCGCTGTGGAGGCTCGACATGTTTACACCGCCGTAGCGCTTGCGATCGAGGAGCGCTCCGGCGTGTCGACGTCGCCAATAATTGGAATGAAGCCCCTGCGGGCTTCCAGCGGTTGGGCGTTCTGTCGAGACGTCCACCGGTTCGGCTTCGAGACTTTCCGCAAACTTGCTGAGGCCGGTACGAAACTGGTCGACGATGCGACTGCAGCCATTGAAGCCTAGCCCGAGATGGAGCGCATCAACAAAACCATTGTTCCAGGAAGGATCTATGTCAGACCTAGATAAGATGAGGAAGAAAGTCCGAAAGCTCCAGTTGCGTGCAGCTATTGCCAAGATGGCATTGCAGGACCTTGTCGAGGGTCTGCCGGGCAAGTGGGCCGACATACAGGAAGTCGCCGAGAAAACCCAAGCCGTTTATGCCGAGTTGGATGTTGCCAAGAGAGAACTCGCTTCAATGAAGAATTTAGGATGATGCGCACATTCACCACCCGTGACGGCTCCATTTGGATGCCGTCGTACCTGACCTCCATCGATAGCAAGACCTGCATCGGCTGCTGCCGTTGTTTCAAGGTCTGCTCGCGCGATGTCATGCATCTTCACGGCGTTGATGATGCGGGTGAAATCCTCGGCCCCTGCGATGACGAGGACGACGATTTCGACGGCAAGCTCAATCGCATGATCATGGTTGTCGATGATGCCGGCCGCTGCATAGGCTGCGGAGCCTGCGGCCGCGTCTGCCCCAAGAACTGCCAGACGCATGTTGCGGCCGACGAGCTCGCAACATGATCTGGCGAAAACCAGGAGAACGGCGTTGCACTTCATCTTTTTGTCGGCTCGTGGGGCTGGTCCTGTGCAGCAATGCGTCGATGGTTTACTTCGCTTTGGATTCGATCCGTGTGGCAGTCGTCACGACGCTGGCCTGTTCGCTGCTGCTTCAGGCCTGCTATTTCGGCTGCGTGCTCTTTTTCGCGGACGTCGATGATCTGTAGAACTGTTCATTCGCTCCGCAGAGGGCCGGCGAATCCAATCTCTTCCTAAGCCCGTTGGCCGTAATCGAAAGACACGGGGCCGGCGAGTTCGTGCTCAGCTGCCACTGTGCTAGCAAGGGAACGGAATCCAATCCCGGAGCAGATGGCCAGAGTTGAGCGAAGACTGCGGTCGGAGCTCCTGCGCTTCCGGGTCTCCAAGGGGACGACTTTGCGAACCGAAGGGACTTTGAACCGTTGACGTGGCCAGCGTGCGGTAGGTTGGGCCAGCGACAGGGATCCCGGCCGGCCGGGAAGCACCGCCCTCTCAATGTGCGTTGACTTCGCTTCCTTTGGCGAAATGTGGGTAACGGCGAGGGCCGCACTCTTCCCGGGCCGTCGACATTCCCGCCCTTTTGGTGCGTGCGCCGTTAGGCGCGACAATTCGGTGCCCGCGTGTAACTGCGCGCATTCGCCGAAGCTTAGACGTGGTGCATTCCCGCTCGCCCGTTTGGCGGACAGTTCCGGCCGTGCTGGTTTTGCCGCCTAACGCCCGCCGCTCGTCACTGCCACACCCCTCTCCGGCAACGGCTCGGCGCATCGCGCAAGCCGGTTTAGCGATCAGGCCAGGCCCTTCGCGAGTTCCAACGCCTGCCGTTCGAAGAGGCGGCGGTAAATGCCACCATCGAGATTGATCAGGGCGGCATGATCGCCGTCCTCCATGATGCGGCCACGGTCGAAGACGAGCAGCCGATCGAGCGAGCGGACCGTCGACAGCCGGTGTGCGATGACGAGTGTGGTTCGGCCCACCATCAACCGATCCACCGCTTGTTGAATGAGCACCTCGGATTCCGAATCGAGGCTCGATGTGGCCTCGTCCAGAATAAGGATCGGCGCGTTCGCGAGGAAGGCGCGCGCGATCGCCACGCGCTGGCGCTCGCCGCCGGAGAGCTTCAAACCCCTTTCGCCGACCAATGTCCCATAGCCCTTCGGCAGGGGCGCGATGAATTCGTGGGCACTTGCCAGTCGTGCCGCTTGCTCGATCTCGGCCTGGCTCGCGCCAGGCCGGCCATAGGCGATGTTCTCGGCAAGCGACCTGTGAAACAGGATCGGCTCCTGCTGCACGATCGCGATCTGCGAACGAAGGGACTCTTGGGTCACCTCCGAGACGTCCTGACCGTCTATCAGGATCCGGCCGCCGCTCAGGTCGTAGAGTCTCTGGATCAGCTTCACGAATGTTGTCTTGCCGGAACCGGAGGGTCCAACCAACCCAACCCTTTCGCCAGCTTCAATCGACAGCGAACATTCGCTATAGAGCGGCAGGGGATGGTTGGCGTAGCGGAAGTGGACGTTCTCGAAATCGATACGGCCGTTCGTGATCCGGATCGGCTTGGCCTCTGGACGATCGGCAACATCCACCTGCTGATTGTGGATGGCCACCAGTTCTTCCATATCATTAACCGAGTGCTGCACGTTGCGGACATGCATGCCGGCATCACGCAGATAGCCCTGCAGGACGATGAAGGACGTGAGAACATATGCTATCTCGCCCGGCGTTGCCTGTCCATGCGACCACAGAAGCAGGGCATATCCGACCACCGCCACCCTGAGCGCAACCAAAGTTACGCCTTGGGTTGAGCCGATGATCGTTCCGCGCACCCAGCTCCGGCGCGCGCGGTGCCGCCATTTCGTCATGATATTTGCAAGCCGCTCGTCTTCGCGAACCTCTGCGCCGAAGCCCTTGACCACAGCGTTGCAACTGACCGCGTCCGCAAGCGCGCCGCTGAGCCTTGTGTCCCATCGGTTGGCAAGGCTCGCCGCTGGCGCGACATAGCCGAGCGACAGCGAAATCGAAAACGCAAGGTAGACGAGAGAGCCGCAAGCAAAGATCACGCCCATGACCGGCCAGTGCCAGCCGAGCAGCACCGTCGAGCCGATCAAGATGACAAACGACGGGAGCAGCGTGACGAGTATCGTGCTGTTGAGGAGGTCGAGCGCCCACATGCCGCGCGTTATCTTGCGCACTGTCGAGCCGGCGAAGCTGTTTGCATGCCAGTCTGTCGAAAAGCGCTGCACATGATGGAACGCTTCGGTCGCGACGTCGGAAATCATTTTCAACACCAGGTCGCTCAGGCCAATGAAGGCGACGTGGCGCATGGCAATGCCACCGAGTGCCAATGCAATCGGTACAGAGAATGCTGCAACAGCTGAATCCGAAGCTGGTGCTGCCGCATTAGCAGCACGAGAAACAGCGTCGATGAGTCGGCCAGAATAGAGCGGCATCAACACGTCAGCCAGCGTGGAGGCGAGCATCGCGGTCATGATGATCGCGAGCCGGGCCGGCTGCCTGTTCCAGAGGCGAACAGTGAAGGCGAAAACGTCGCGACAAGTGGCGCCGCGCCCATGGACGGGGAAACGTCTCATAGTTTCCAAGCGGGCGCATCAACACGCTCGGTCCCAAAGACGATAAAAGACAAAACTGGAATTTCGACCTCCCCCATAACAGCATCAATTTTGGCGGGCAGCTCTTGCCGCCTCACGACGGTGAGTTCAAAAGTCGTGCCAACTGAGCGGGAACATCCGAAGGACAAATTCAGCAGGTTACCGAGCCTGGAGAAAGTCAGCCGCCATCCAGTCGATACGATTGCTACGGCTGCTCAACTCGGGAGATTGGAAAAGAAGGTCGATGTATCGATTGAATTTTGAGCTTGTTCTTGCCTCGATCAAATAAGTACAGTTGCAATGCAGCTTTCTCAGGCCCGGCACTTAGGTGCTGATTTCAAAAGCGCGCCGCGAATACTTTCCTGCCCATATTCCGTCAATCGAATGCTCGACTGTCGGATTGTGCGCTCCCCGACACAGTGCTGTCGGTTCGCCTCCTGGGTACCTCCCCCGTCGATTGACGACCTGAAGGAGAAGCTTCGCTCGCAAGCTGGCACGACTCTTGAGGGTACTCCAGGTGGCGGAAGGAACTCCGGCTCGAGTCCCGTTGACTTCGGATGTTGCGAGGCTGGGTTGGAGCAAACTGTGCACCAATGAGAACGCAATGAAGGAGACATCATGGAACTCCGGCGGATTGCGGTGGAGTTAGACCTATTCCTCAAGATGACTGATGATGTCGCTCAATCCGAACAGTTGTTCGAACTGTTGTCTGCGTTTGCGCTGAATTTCGATTGCCCGTGGATTGCCTATGGGCCGCTCGCATCAGAGAGGGCTTTCAAGCCGAACCGGGAGGGTTCTGTGGTGATGTGGAATTATCCTGCTGAATGGCAGGAGCGCTACTCGAGAATGGGCTATGCCAAAATAGACCCCCTCATCAAGAAAGGTCGAAAGGAGGCGGGACCCTTTCGATGGAGCGAGGTGTATACTGATGAAAACATAACTGAAGATGGACGCCGCGTCTTGGACGAAGCAGCAACATTCGGCTTGAGGTCAGGCGTTACCGTCCCATTACATGGCCCTGGTGGCAGCTTTAGGTTTGTGAGTTTTGCTCAATCCTCGGACTGCGAATTGCAGAATAGAGCGATCACCTACCTGCAAATGGCCGCGCTGCGGTTTCATCGGATGGTTACGAAGTTCGACACTACGACTGCGTCGGAACGAGCTCATAACCTGTCTCCGAGAGAAATAGAGTGCATTGATTTGGTGTCACAAGGAAAATCATCTTGGGAAATAGGAACTATTTTAGGCAGATCACGAAATACGATAGATTTCCATTTAAAAAATGTAATGCGGAAGTTGGATGCGACCAGCAGAACGGTAGCTGTTGTAAAAGCTTTGAACCTTGGGATTATCCAACCGCCGTAGGTGCGCAGCTAGTTCTCCGCCCGTAGTAGCGCGCGTGATAGCCGAGACGCTCCGGCGTGCGCTCGCTCTTCGAAGCACCCAGCGCCTCGTCCATCTCGGCCTCGAGCACCTCCTGCATCACGGCGCGAATCACCTCGTGCAATCCATCCGGCTTCGAAAGCAAAATGTCGTTGACGCTGCTACGGCGGATTTATCTTCAGGCTTGGTCCTGGTGGCGATGCTGAGTTCGCTTCGCTGAGATTGGGCGGTCATGACAGGGTGGTGTTCAATGTCACCGATTCCTGGAAGAAATTACCATCCGTATTAAGCGACTGACGATGAGTGATGTGTGTCCAAAATCTGACAGCTGTCAGAAAACATTTCGGGTTCAATACAGCGGAGCGTCTTAGCCCTGTCGGGCTTTTCGAAGCCTATCTCGCAGTAACTGCGCGCCAGGCGCACTAGCTCGGCCTTTGCTGGTCGATGTGCGGCAATATAGTGTGAGGGCTGACCCGCATGAGAACACGGAACTCGCTCGATGAAGGATGATCGACGGCATCCAGAAAGCTTCTCTCCGGCGGGTTCGAGGGTGCTGCGCGCGCATCTCGGCGACGGGCCAGCGACCAACGGTTGAGGCTACATCTCCGGAGCGAGTGATGCCTCGAAAGATGCAATGCTGTCTCTGGTCCGACGCGCTGGAAGTTTGTGAAGGGTCGGCCCGGCAAATCGGTGAACCGGGCGGCTTAGGCTGCCAAAAAGGGTAGATGTCTGCGTTGCCTCGGTAGATCAGCAGGCGGTATCAGAAAGCCAAAGGCACACGCACACCATCGTGGCGCTTCGCAGGAAGTAGATGGGAGTAATCACCAGTGATTTTACCGGAACTTCGCTCAGCAAACACAGCCGGCAGGGTTTTGGAGATAACGACGACCACGGGATGCGTCGTAGGATGTTCATATTGTCCCCAGGACAAGTTCGCGGTCCGGCAAAGAAAAGTGTCTCATGCGAGTCATCTGGATCTTGAAGATTTCAAGCGGTGTCTGGCCCGCGTACCGACTTCCGTCGACATTGGTTTTGCGGGATACTCCGAACCTTGGCTCAATCCGGACTGTACCGAAATGGTGGAGCACGCCTTCGCCAAAGGCCATGGCATCAGGATTTTTACGACGCTGGTGGGAATGAACGGGCAGGACCTGCAGCGATTGCAAGCCTTGCGCTTGGGCGTATTCGTGGTCCATGTTTTCGATGACGGCACCTACATGAACAGCCGCCTGGTCGGAGACAAGTATCGCGATCTGGTTCGTCAACTCGTCGACGCGGACATCCCCTTGATCCGATTCGTGGCCTTGGGCGAGCCCCACCCAGATATAGCCGACATTATTCCTACCGAAGCCCTGATAAAAGCGCGGCCGGTGAGCAGTAGGGGTGGAAGCGTCGACCCTAAGATCGTTGCACCACGTCAGCCAGTGGTCGGAGCCCTAACCTGCGTGGACGCACGACAGTATCGGAATGTTCTTCTTCCAAACGGCGACGTTACCCTGTGCTCTATGGATTTTGAACGGCGTCACGTATTGGGCAACCTTCTATATGAGGGTTACTCCGCTCTGTTTGAAAAGCCAGTTTTTCGCGAAATCGTCGACCGCATGAATGGAGCAGATGGTTTTCTGCTTTGCAGGATGTGTGAATTCGCCGACCCAAACGACCGGACCTGAGTGCATGCCGGCCGAGAGGGCGTGCCTGGCAGTGCGGATGGCCCCACGACAGATGCACCTGCCCGCGACGCCATCGTGTTTTCACGTTACGCCAGTATGTTCCTGTAGGCGCGGCAGTGGGCCTCGAGCATTTCGGAGACGAGCTCATCGAAAGGTCTTCGCCTTCCAACCGAGCTTGTCGGCCTGCCTAGCTTGAGGTAACGCCGATCACAGGTCAACCATCGGTCGGATGGAAACAGTGTTAGTCGATCCCGATCAGAGCTTGATTGCTTACTCACGGCTCACCTCGTCAACGCCTTCACCCTCCCGGACGATCTCCTTTTCGACTCGCCTGAAGGCAGCAGCCCAGCTGCGGCCGGGGATGGTTGCCGTCGCGGTAGTGGACGTTCTCGAAACCGATGCGGCCCTTCGCCAGCGCGTCTCCCGGTTGCTTCCGCCTGGCCTACGAACGGGCTTTCCGTCAAGGGGGTCCACGGCGGCCCCGCCCTCTTGATCCGGCGGCTCGGGCCAGTCATCGCGCAAGAGATCGGAATCCGCATTCTTCTCAAAGAGAGCGTGGCTTTCGCTGTGTCATCGGTCATCAAATAGTTTCTTGAATCAGGTTGGTGTCCGCAGCCCGAGGTTGAACGGCGAATATTGATGACCGCCGCGAAGCCGCTCGCTCGCTACGGCGCTATTGAGGAGCGCGCTCGCGAGCGGCTTCGCTACCGCCGAGCGACACAACCTCTGGCGACGCGACCCTGCTGATCTCCTTGGACTCATTCATTTGTCCGGAGCGCTATGGGCAGCGAAGGGTGGGTACGTCAACTACCTGATGCCATAGTAGCGATGCTTTCGCGGAAGCTTTAGAAGCCATCCTGTTGCAGCACATTCGAAAGCATCCGAATGGAGGGCAACGCAACCCAACAATATTTGATGAGGATGCCGGCATCACCAGACCAAACCCAGACCAAACAAAGCTGCCTCCGGCATTCTGCTTCAACGTTAAGCGACGAACATCTGCCGCAAACCACTAGCCATTAAACAGCTCTCTTCTTTGAAAGACTATGTGCAGAGGACTTGATATGGACACCGACGCTTTCACGGCTCATGAATCTAACGTTCGTCGTTATTGCCGGGCGTTCCCCACCGTCTTTACGAAGGCCCTTGGGGCGACGATCTGGGACGAGACGGGTAAGCCCTTTATCGATTTCCTGGTGGGTTCCGGCGCACTCAACTACGGGCACAACAATCCGGATATTATGGCGCCAGCGATTGAATATCTCGTCGGTGAGAACATTCTTCTGTCGCTTGATATGCATACGGCGGCAAAGCGTGACTTCATTGAAGGGTTCGTCGATTGGATCCTGAAACCCAGAGGCCTTTCGTACAAGATTCAGTTTCCCGGGCCGACCGGCACGAACGCCAACGAAGCGGCGCTGGCGCTGGCGCGAAAATACACCGGCCGCTCGAGCGTCATGGCCTTTACGAATGCGTTCCACGGCATGTCGCTCGGCTCTCTAGCGGTGTCGGGCTCGGCCTCAACCAGGGAACTGGGAGGCGTCGCTCGCCACGATGTGATCCGTGTTCCCTATGACGGCTATCCGAGCCAAGCTTTCGATTCCGCCAGTTACATCGACAGCGTTTTGAGCGACCCGGGGAGCGGCATAGAAAAGCCTGCCGCAATCATTCTGGAGACCATCCAGGCCGAAGGCGGCATGAACGCCGCATCCGCAGCTTGGCTCACGGAAATTCAGCGCATTTGCCGTACGCACGGCATTGTTTTTATCGTCGACGATATTCAGGCGGGTGCGGGCCGAACTGGCGATTTCTTCTCATTCGAGTCCGCGAAAATCGAACCGGATATTGTGTGTCTTTCCAAGTCCCTAAGCGGTTCAGGTAGTCCGTTGTCCATCGTTCTGATTCGACCCGACTTGGACATATGGAAGCCCGGAGAACATAGCGGGACCTTCAGAGGCAACAATTTCGCCTTCGTGACGGCAGGAGCCATGTGCAAGATGTGGTCGGATAGGAAATTTACTGCAGGTGTCGAGCGGACAGCCGTCAGGCTGCAAACGCACCTCGATCGCCTGGTTGCGAAATTTCCAAGATACATCGAACAGAAGCGCGGCCGCGGTCTGATGGCCGGCCTGAAATGCCGTTCACCGGCAGTTGTCGGCCGCGTGCACGATGTCGCATTCGAAAATGGCCTTCTTATCGAATCCTCGGGGCCAAATCGCGACGTTATCAAAGTCCTCCCACCGATAACCATCACCGATGCCGAACTCGATCGTGGCATCACCATCCTTGAACACGCACTACAGGAGCAAGACAATGCCTAGTCAGATATCTCAAGTGCCAGCCATCTCGCCGGTTTCGATCAAAGAACGGACCGGGTCGATCAACACGGCGGAGATCATCTCGGTCCTGAAAGGTGAGCTCACCGCTCTGCACATCAAGCAAGCTTTCAGCACCGAAGTAGCCGAGGAGATCACTACGAACTTTATTGGAAGCTCTGGTCTCAGAGAGCGTAAAGATGGTGTGCCCGGACAATATGTCGGCGCATCTCACTACAGGAAGGATGCAGCCACCTATTTCGCAGACGCCGAAAACGCGCGGCCGTACGTCGATGCCCTTTTTAAGAATTTGGTTGACCCGGTTCGAGCAGTATTCAGGGCGTTGAAGCGAGAGCTTCACAACCAGGGAATCGAATTGCGGCTAGCCCGTTCCGAACACGGCCAGGCCAATGTTTGTCGCGGCCTCAGTTGGTCGGGCACAGGCACATTTTCCTTGGATCCCCACGACGACGTCGCTCAAGTCTTACGTGCTGGCGATGATTACGAGCTTTCTGCGGTGGCGCACAATACGGTCGCAGCGCTCAACCTCTATCCCAGCATGCCTGAGGAAGGCGGCAATCTGAAGCTCTGGAGCCACAAGCCGACGGTTGCGGACCGGATATCGCAAGGTGTGGAGACCACTGGATATCCCTATTCGGCAGCCTATCTGGAAGCCGTCCCTTGCCGCGAGTTCGAGCTCAAAACCGGGGATATCGCCCTAATCGATGGCGGCTTCGTTCACGGGGTTACCGGTCAATTAGGCGACGGAAAGCGTCGCCTAGTGCTGAATTGCTTTTTCGGATTTGCGCGGCCTGATCTTGTTCTCTGGTGGACGTGACGTTGGACCTCGCAGCGATCGACTGGCTTGGGCCGTGAGTTGGCGTGGCCAGGCGTGTGACTGCTCATGCTGCCGTCATACAAGCCGAACCTCGAACCGATTGAAATGGCCTTCGCCAGACAGTTTGGGCTGATGCCTTTGCAGGCTACAATTCAGGACTCGCCCTATGAAGAAGCAGTTTACTCCTACAAACGATGTAAGCCTCGCGATCTTTGATCGTCTTGAGTCTGAGGTGCGGAGCTACGTCCGTGCGTTCCCAGTTCTGTTCGATCGAGGCGTCGGCACTGCCCTCATAGCTACAGACGGTCGGGAATACATCGACTTCTTGGGAGGCGCGGGAGCCTTGAATTACGGGCACAACAACCCAGCCTTCACGCGGGCGTTGTTGGACTACATTGCGCGCGACGGAATTGTGCACGGGCTCGACCTTGCTACGACCGCCAAGAAGGCCTTCATCGAAGCTTTTGAGCAGTTTATTTTGAAGCCCCGCGGTCTGTCTTATAAATTGCAATTTACTGGCCCCACAGGTACGAACGCGGTCGAGGCGGCTCTGAAGCTAGCTCGCCAAGTGACCGGCAGGTCAAACATCGTTTCGTTTACGAACTCGTTTCACGGAGTCAGCGCTGGGGCGTTGGCGGCAACCGGAAACACGAAGTTCCGAGATGCTGTCGGCTTTCCCCTCGCGCACGTGACATCGTTGCCGTACGAGGGCTATCTCGGCGCTTCAGACACGATCGAGTATTTCGAGAAGCTTCTCGATGATCCTAGCAGTGGTCTCGGCAAACCCGCTGCGGTGATCCTAGAAGCAGTGCAGGGCGAAGGCGGTGTCAATGCTGCTACCGTTGAATGGCTGCAACGGCTGCGTGATCTGACCTCTCGGCACGAGATCCTGATGATCCTCGATGATATTCAGGCTGGTGTCGGTCGCACAGGGAAATTCTTCAGTTTCGAGGCGGCTGAGATCGTGCCGGACATCGTTACCCTGTCAAAGTCGTTGTCTGCAATTGGAACGCCTATGGCCCTTGTCCTCATGAAGCCTGAACTTGATGTCTGGACGCCGGGTGCGCACACCGGCACGTTCAGGGGCAACAACTATGCTTTCGTCACTGCTCGTGCGGCCCTTGAGACTTACTGGTCCGACTCCAAGTTTGAAGATGAGATTGCTCGCAAATCAGCCATCTTGGCTCAAGAACTCAAGTCGATCGCAGACGACTTCCCCAGCCTTGCTCTGAATGTCCGAGGCCGCGGCTTGATGTATGGACTCGTATCACCAAAGCACCACTCATTGCCGGGGCTCATTTCCCGGGAAGCTTTTCGTCGCGGCTTGGTGATCGAGATCGCTGGCTCGTATGGTGAGGTGCTCAAGTTCATGACAGCCCTTACCATAACCGAGGCTGAACTGCGCCGTGGTCTGTCGATCGTACGCGACAGCATTGGCGCGGTGCAGGACAGCATTTCAGCGGAGTAGGCATTCACTCAGTCCCCCCTACCCAGTCTGGGCTTATCAAGCAAAGGAAATTCCGCTTTAGACGTATGCGATTGTATGGAGACGGACAGCAAAAATGGACACTCGGAGAGCTCAAACAATGGACACCGACCGCTTGACGTGATCGAACGACAGTACGGCATGTGCAAATCAATACACACTTCTTGCTCGTTGCAAGATGAAGGACGACGTCCAGGGCCGGTGAAACCGGTATTCTAATATATTATATAAGTAAGATGGTAATATTGCTGGTTTATCACGAGCGAAGACGAACGGTACACAACACATTAGAAATTAACTTGTATAAGAGGTCCGGTATTTCTTATCCTTTCTGATGAAAAATAGAACGGATTTTGTGCGACGTCGAAGTTTGGCGAGACGAGTGTAAGGCGCGTTCGCGAACCTTACACCGTTACGTTCTGAAGGAGTTGAGATCGTGAGTGATATGACAGCCCGAGACGATGAGATAAGCCTAGCCGAACGCGTAACGCAGCATTTGAAACCGCATTTATGGGCAAAGGCCAACCGGCTCCTTATCCGTAAAGCAATCAGCGAATTTGCACACGAGTTGCTAATTGCTCCTCGACTCCAGCGAATGGAAGGCGACTGGGGGAAGTATGTGCTGGAAAGCGAGACCCCTGGGTTGGAGTATTGGTTCCAGGCTCGGCGCCTCCTGCTAGATCACTGGCAAGTGGACGCCGGCTCTCTGGAGAAAAGGATTGAGGGCAGGCCGGCCCCCCTGGATGCGCTTGATTTTGTTATTGAGTTCAGCCGCCATCTTGGCATAAAGGAAGAGATGATGCCGGTTTACCTGCAGGAGATCAGCAGCACGCTGTATGGCAGCGCGTACAAGCAGGCCAAAACAGAGATATCCGCCGCAGAACTGGCTTTTGCCGATTACCAGATCGTTGAGGCTGGCATGACGGAGGGCCACCCGACCTTTATCGCGAATAACGGTCGCATTGGCTTTGACGCGCTCGACTATAGTCGCTATGCGCCGGAGGTGGGCAGTTCGATAAGACTCATATGGCTGGCCGTCCATAAAGAAATGGCAACGTTTAAGTCCATTTCAACGCTCGACTACGACCTTCTCATGCACGAGGAACTCGGTCGACAGGCGCTGGAACAGTTCGACGCAGCGTTGCGTCAAAAGGGACTAAACTCGACCGATTACATCTATATGCCAGCGCATCCTTGGCAATGGTTCAATCGGCTCTCAACTATCTTCGCGGCGGATATCGCCAACCGGCACATTGTCTGCCTAGGCCAGGGGAAGGACATATATCATGCCCAGCAATCGATCCGCACACTTTTCAATATAAGCGATCCGCATAAACGGTACGTGAAAACGGCGCTGTCGATACTTAACATGGGGTTTATGCGCGGCTTGTCACCGACACACATGCTGGCGACGCCCGCCATCAACGAATGGTTGAAGAATTTGCTCGACAGTGACTCCTATTTAGCCGCCAACGGCTTCAGCATCCTTCGCGAGGTCGCGACGATTGGCTATCGCAATCGTTGTTTCAACACCGCCCTCAAGAAGGACTCCCCTTACAAGCAGATGCTTTCTGCGCTGTGGAGGGAAAGCCCCCTTCGGCAGTTGAAAGAAGGGGAACGTCTGATGACAATGGCGTCGCTGCTTCATGTCGATTACAATGGTGAAGCACTCGTGACAGCCCTCATCAATGCCTCGGGGTTAGACGCCGCCGCTTGGCTACGCCGCTATTTTGAATCTTATCTGGCGCCGCTTCTCCACTGCTTTTATGCTTACGATCTAGCGTTTATGGCACATGGAGAAAATATAATTCTAGTTATGAAAGATCACGCTCCGACGCGAGTTATCATGAAAGACATTGGCGAGGAGCTTCGTATTCTAGGCGGAGATCTCAACGTGCCGGAGGAGATTAAGAGGATCTGCATTCAAGTAAATCGCGACATGAAGCACGACTTCATTTTCACCGACGTTTTCGACTGCTTCTTTCGTTACTTGGCTGTAACACTCGAAGAACATCTTGATTTTCCGTCGACACACTTCTGGCAGCTCGTAAGCGAGTCCATCCTTGGCTACCAGACGAAACATCCGGAATATGACGAAAAATACAGGCAGCATGACCTATTCGCTCCAGAATTTCTGCGACGATGTATGAATCGACTGCAGATACAAAAAAACCAGCAAATGGTGGACTTCGGTGATCCGGGAGAATACCTGCACACCGTCGGCACGCTGAAGAACCCACTGGCGGGCATTCGCAAAGTGACCAGTGCAGGTTAAGCTTGAAGGAGGCGCGTATTTTAAATGAACAATGTAGTTAGCCGGTTTTGGGCCAATACCATACCCCCCCTTGGGGTAAGCAACCCCTTGCGTAAACGCCGCCGCAGCATGTTGCGCGTATCAGGCGCCCGCTCACCAGCGCGTCGCCTGCTTCCATTCTGAAAGGAGGCGCCTAATTTTTTTATCGCCTTCGGGCCGGCTTTCCAGGTGCCGTCAACACTGACACGGTTAGGCGCCCAAAGCTTGATTTGTGTAGACCTCGCTACCTTAAGCATAAACCTCGTCGAACGCCTTCAATCAAGCACTGCGGCCTTGACGCTCATGCTAGGAGATCATGGCCGCGTTGGAGGTAAGTGCGGCTCTAACTTATGGCTAGAAGGGAGCTTCTCATGTACATTCTAGAAACGCCGCGCCTAATCCTAAGGCCACCGTCGCATAGCGACGAGCTTCTTCTACATGAGCTTCATAGCGATCCATTTGTGGTAAATGCCATGTGGGATGGAGTCTATCCGACCCGAGAGCAATCGAAAGCTAAACTACAACAGTTCATCCATCATTGGCAGAGCAATGGTTTCGGCTTATGGATGGTGTTCGTAAAAGGCGAAGGCCAAGTCGGAAAATTCGCAGGCTACTGTGGATTGATGTACAGTGGCCCGTATCTGCCCGAAGATCCCACTAATGTGGAAACCGTATCGTGCCTCCACCTTGCGTCTTCCGGTAAGGGGATCGCCGCAGAGGCCGGCAGGGCAGCGATCCAGTTTGCTTTCGAGAACCTAACGCTCGAGAAGGTCACTTCATTCATTCGCCCAACGAACACGCGTTCGCTTCGGAAAGCACCGAAAGTAGGCCTTCGCTATGTAAGAGACCGGGTCTACAATAACGTAGTTATGCGATATTTTGAAGTGACAGTCTTGACTGCTGTAAAAATCGAAAAAGTCGTCGTTATCTCTTGTTAGTATCATTGTTTCTCGGAAGACGGTGATGCAAGAAACCGTAGGCGAGCGCTGCTCTCGCCCTACGAACTTGCAATCATTCACACCGACGCACCGGCGTGTCCGGAGATGCATGTGCCCTGGAATTGAGAGCTTGTCGGTTCAGAGATAGTTCAGATGGGTCGCTCGGTCTCGCTTCGGGCATGCCCTCGACCGATTTGGCGATCAAATCGCTCCGTTACAGACGGCATGATGTGGAGCTGCCGCGCCGTAAGTGACCATATCTCAGGCGGTAGGAGGAGCGCTTTGCTGAAGAAGCCCATCACACTTGGTACCTTGATGGGGAGTTGCGTGGTTTTCGATTATATCGTCGTGGGTGGTGGCTCCTCTGGATGCGTGATGGCGAGCAGGCTCTCCGCCTATGGCGCTCGCGTGCTGCTCATTGAAGCTGGCCCTGATACGCCGCCGAATGCCATTCCTGACGACATCCAGGATGGCGACCCAACGCGTGCTTACCTTAATCCCGGTTATCGATGGCAGTCACTCCACGCGACAACGGTGCGAGGTGGCCGCAAGCCTGTCCATTACGAACAGGCGCGCGTCATGGGTGGCGGCTCCAGCATCAATGCCCAAGTCGCCAACCGCGGCGGGCCCGGAGATTACGATGAGTGGGCCTCAAGCGGTGCAACGGGCTGGGGTTGGGAAGACGTGCTGCCCTACTTCCGTCGTCTAGAATGCGATTTGGATTTCGGCGGGGAATTTCATGGCACGAACGGCCCCTTGCCAATCAAACGTGTGCGCCAATCAGACTGGTCGGGCTTCATCCGGGCAATCTCCGATGCTTACGATGCTTTGGGGCTTCATTTCAGGCCAGACTTCAATGGTGCATTCGGTGATGGCTATTCAGTTGTCCCATTGACCAACCGCAATGGTCATCGGGTCTCCTCCGCGATGGCGTACTTACCCGAAACCGTCCGCTCTCGCCGCAATCTAACGATTTTATCCGAAACGACAGTTGCGCGGCTGACCTTTTTGGGAACAACGGTAACGGGGGTCGAGACGGAGAACAAATCGGGCGTGCAATCGTATAGCGCTTCTTGCGTTATCCTGTGCGCAGGAGCACTCCATTCACCCGCCATATTGATGCGCTCCGGGATCGGCCCCGCGAAGGAATTAGTACAATTCGGAATCCCTATCGTTGCAGATTTGAAAGGTGTGGGCCAGAATCTTCAGGAACACCCCACGATTTGCGTTTCGGCCTATTTGAAGCCGGCCGATCGCTTGTCACCCGGCGTGAGCGAATATATTCAGATGCACGCCCGCTACTCGTCGGGTTACGAAGGCTGCCCGTCGACCGATATGGCAATATCGACTGTTGCCAAATCATCCTGGCACCCGCTGGGGAGGCGCCTCGGCACTCTCGCCGTGTGGGTCAATCGCAGCTACTCGACGGGAACTGTGGCGCTCAAGGGTAGTTCGCATAAAATAGAGCCGGAGGTCGATTTCAACTGGTTGAGCGACAAGCGGGACGCCGAGCGCCTCAAGCAGGGCTTTCGCTTCATAGTCCGCCTGCTGCAGCAAGATTCGCTGTCCTCTGTGGCGCTGGACCCGTTTCCGTCAGCGTTGAATGCGCGAGCGAAGCTGGTGAGCAAGGTCACAAGCACAAACTATGCACTCACGTCATTTCTGGCGCTGCTCATGGACGCGTCGCCGCGGCTGCGCCGTGGGCTGATTAGGCGCGTCATAACGGATGGGGATAGCATTTCCGATCTCGTCAACGACGAGAAACATCTGGATCGGTATATTCGCCAGAACGTCATCCCAAGTTGGCATCCGACGTCGACCTGCAGGATGGGGGCAGCCGCGGATCCTGGCGCTGTGACCGATCCGTCGGGACGCGTTCATGGTATTTTGGGTTTGAGGATCGCCGACGCTTCCGTCATGCCATTTTGCCCTCGGGCGAACACAAACATTCCGACGATTATGGTGGCTGAGAAATTGGCCGACACAACCTTGAGAGACGGCAGACGGAGCTAAATCGCTGCCTGCTTTGCTGCTCGGCTAGTCGTCTCGTCGAGACGGCGGATAACGTCGACAAGCGCTTCCTCAGCTCATGTGCTCCTTGGTGCCGCCAGGCAGAACGCCGAACCCGATGTAGATGGCTTTTTTGCGAACGAAGTCTTCGTCCCTGAGCTTGACCGCTCGACCCGGATAGCGTCGAAAAAGACTATGGGATAGGAAAATTTCGAGCGGTCGGTTTCTGCCATTCGGCCATCGTCCGGGACGGCGTGTGTGATGGACGAGCTCAGGTAGCTGGCGATACCTCGCGTCATAGAGCTCTTCGAGATGGCCGATCCTGCCATGAAACCCGGAGGTCGGCGCTGGTCTGGATTGAGCCTGGAAGTCATAAAGCAATTCAGAATTGTAAATCGCTCTTAGTATCTTGGCCGTGATAATGTTAAACTAACCGCGACGGATGTAACAATATATACAACTATATTAACATACAAATCGTTGTTATCTTCACCAGGAAGCGCTAGAGATCAATTGCTAAGACGGAATCACCGCCCAGCCATCGGCTTAGCCTTAGAATGGGACATCATGTCGACTTTCGTTATTATTGGAAGAGACGGCGCGTTGCCCACATCCAAGGAACTGTCGACTTTGAGAGCCGCGGCAAACACTAATCAACTTAAGCGCCCAAAAAGGGGATTGACTATGACCACGCTGCCGAAAATTTCACTTTCGAAATTGAGAGACGATGCAACGCGACGTGACGAGCGCCAGCGCCTGCAAATGGCATGCCAGGAATACGGGTTCTTCTACCTTGTCGAGCACGGCATCCCCGGGGAACAGATCGCGCAAGCCATTGAGGCTTCCCGGCGATTCTTCGCATTGCCACAGTCGGTTAAGGAACGCTACGGGCACGCCTTTCAGGACGTGTACCCCACTGCCGCCCGTGGATACAGTCCTTTACACGGCGAAATGCTACATCCTGAGGCCGGCTTCGATCCAAAGGAGGTATTCGACCTCGGAATTGAGAACGAAGGCGACCGGCGTCCGTTCTCCGGCCGCACGCGCCTTCCGGATGAAGCCTTGGCTCCTGGCTTCGCAAGAAACCTGCTTGCTTTGCAGGCTACCGTGCTCGCCGGGATTGTCCCCCAGATCGGGGATGCGCTGGCGGACCTGATAGGTATGGAAGAGGCATGGTTCCAACGCCATTTCAGCACGCCGACGCTTGGGCAACGCGTGATACGGTATCCAGCTCGCGGCGGCACTTGCGCAAAGCACACGGATCATGGCTTCTTCACGCTGCTGCTGCAAGAGGAACTCCCCCTGCGTTCCTTGCAGGTGTGGTTCCGCGGTCGATGGATGCCGGTGCCGAGCCTGCCCGATAGTCTCGTAGTCAATCTGGGCGACCTCCTTCAGGTCTTGAGCGACGGCCGCTTCAAGAGTACGCCCCACCAGGTCGTGCATAGTGGTCCGACTGATCGAATTTCGCTGCCCTTCTTTATTTATCCCGAGATCGACGCTCGCCTGACTTCGCGACAAGGGCAGCAAGTTAGTGTTGTAGAAATGATGCTGCGCAACGTTGAGTCAATATGGGTGACTGGGAATGGCGCCGGACGCGCGCGCGAACTGCAATGATTGTCTGCTTTTCTAAAGCATGCGCAATTATGGCGCCGACGCGGTGCAGATCTCCGTGGTAAGCTGGAAGAACTCTCGCATCCGCTAGATTGTCCCGCCGTCGCGCGTGTAGCGCGGCGGTCGGAAGCCCGCTTCGGGATGAATGCACCTATGGTGTCAGATTGTTTGCATCGTGTGGTCGCAGGGAAAGATCGCACTAGATCTGCACCGCTGTCGCAAACGTGCTGCGGGAAAACCTGAGGGAACTTGATCCCATGATAACGCTCGCCCAACTCGCGCTTGACGTATCGCGAACCGAGCTCCCGGGAACCAGTTCCAGCGCGACCACGACGCCGTCACAGGCGGAAAGATCTTATAACACCCGGCGGTCGCGTGCTGCACGTCTTGCGGGCCGGTGGCAGTTATCGCAAGCCGTCAACCTTTCAGGCCGAACACCTCGCGCCCTGGAGCCCATTCTCAGCCGGAGCCCGCCCCTCATGGAGATTCGTCTCGCAGGCACTGCCGACCGCGATGCATGGCGGTCCCTTTGGTACGCATATTGCGCCGACCAAGGTCTCAATTCATCAGAACAGGCGACAGATAGGATCTGGCGGCGCATCGAGCGCCCAGACGAACCGATTAACGCGCTGATCGCGGTCTCAGCAACTGGCGTTACCATAGGTTTTGCTACCTTTGTCATTCACCCGTATACTCTTAGCGATCGTCCGGTCTGTTTTCTCGCAGATCTCTATGTCGACGAGTCTTCGCGGCGCCAGGGGATTGGCCAAGCCATGCTCACGAATCTGGCCTCCTACGGTCGCGACCAAGGCTGGCTGAGAATCTATTGGAATACGGACAGATCAAATTATCATGCGCGGGCGCTCTATGACAAGATCGGTAAATTGAGTCCATACCTTACCTACTACTATGACCTGTAGACTTGCTCTGAGGTCGTAACGAAAGCGCATTGACCTGCCCCAGTCTTTTAAACAGTGGCGAGTAGACTAGAGGTGCAGCCATTTATGTTGCGCACATGGGCTTGCAGCGGAATGTATTTTCGGCGCGATGATCCATTGATCAGGCAAGGACCGTGTTCGAGGTAAACTCCGTGCGGTGGTCTGCGACGATCATGCCGGGCTTGCCGCGCTGGGCGATCAGGTCGTCAGTTCGCGAGCAACGCGGCGACCAGAGATCTGTGTCCGGAATCGCGTAAGGCATTCGCGCGTCACGTCGTCGACGAGTTGATCGGCCGCAGGAGAACTGGTCGTACAGCGACCAGCGTGCGTTCGGCTTCGCCTCGACACGGATCGGCCCCGCATGCCGACCGCCGCTCGCCGTCCGCACTTCAACAAGGTAGGCGACATCTCGTCGACCGGCAAGATCTATTCCGGACGTCCGCGCTGTCGTTATGACAAGCCATATTCTAATTTAGATCTCAAAAATCTTCCGGGGAGCAGTGGTCAGTACCTCGACGCCGGAGTCTGTGACACGGAACGTTTCGCTGATGACGTATCCAAAATCCTCCTCGATCCAATTACCTAACATCAGGTGAAAGGTCATGTTTGGTAGCAACTCTGTCATATCGCCATCCTTAAGGCTTGCGGTCGGCTCCAACCAACCAATGCCGTGTGCATAGCCGCAACGCGTCTCCTTTTTGAGGCCCCGCTTCTCGATGCTGCGATTGAAGGCGTTGGCAACATCGCTGCAAGTCGCTCCTGGCCGTATCGCATCAAGAGCGACCTCAAGGCCGGCGACTTGGATCTCATGCACGCGACGTAGACGATCGGAGGGTGAGCCGATCGTGTAAGTGCGCATAAGCCCAGCACAGTAACCATATCGCGCACCGCCGATTTCGAGATTCACCTGCGATCCATAGCGAAAAACGTCCTCGCTCCACGGAATGTGGCACGTTCCCGTTCGCGGTGATGAACACAAACTTATTCCCTCGATCCCGCTTCCTGGCTTACCGTTTGCGCCGCGCACCAACGTTGCCACAATTTCCGCGCACGCGTCTGCTTCACGCACCCCGGGGCGTATTACCTCAGCAGCGCGTCGAATCGCGGCGTCTGAGATTGCCGCCGCCTCCCGCATTACAGCTATCTCGAGATCTGACTTGATGAGCCTTTTCCAAGTGACCGCCTTAGTAGCATCGACGATCGTGGCACCAGGCAGGCGCATCCTAAACTTTTTCGCCGATTGCGATGGAAGGCAGCATAGCTCGATTCCTATGCCTCGACTCGCGAGGCCGACGTCCTCCAAGTAATCGACTACCGCGTCATAGCCATCCTTGTCAGGATTTCCAATATACGCTTCGGGGTATGCGACGATTTTGTCGCGCTCCATAAAACATTGATGAATGGCTGCCGGCGCATCACAGCGGCGCAGAATGAACGTCGGTTCCTCTTCTCGTATCGAAACCACAACGGCCTGAGGAACATAGGCTGATAGCGCGGTGTACCCCGTGAGATAGGTAATGTTATGTTGGTCGGAAACGACGAGCGCGTCGATATCGCACCGACCCATTTCGAACTTCACCGAGCCGAGCCGGCGAAGGTATTCACTTCTAGGGAATGCCTGGGGTCCCTTGGATATATTCATAAGTTTGAACTCCAGCTATGCTTTTGACAACAAGGCGAGCTATTGCGGGTAAGAGTTCTTATGCTGGCGACGGATCACCTCTCAGTTGGGGGGGAGTCGTGGGGCTGCAGATCGCTCCTGTTCGCCCGACGGCGGTGTGATAGACCAAGCGATTAAGTCGACAGCTCGTTGGAGTATCGCTTCGGTCTGAGCAAGGCTGGGTGAAACGGCGACGACATGTCCTATCCAGTCTCGAAAATCGCCTTTCCTGAAGATCGGCGCGTTGGGTTCAACATACAATTTGATTTCAGCGACACCTGGTACCGCGATCGCCTGACTGCCGCCATCGATCCAATCGAGGGTGCCGTCGCAATCAGCAACTAGGAACCGCGCGGCTGCGGTCTGCAAATGCCTTCTGCGCAAATCCCATTCCTCGCCGACGACAAGCTTGATGTGCTCGGTGACCAGATCGACACCGCTCGCCAGTTGGACCAGTTCAGGCTCAAGCGCACCAGCAAGACGCGGATTCACTTCGATTACAACCGGGCCATGATTAGTCAACCGGAGCTCGATGTTCGTTGGCCCCCAATTAAGGCCAAGAGCTTGCAAGCACCTCAGCGAAACATCAACGATACGGTCATGATCGTCTTCCGCAAGCGGGGCCGGGAAGGTCGTTTCACGGAAGACGAAATGCGGTGGGGGGCCGAAATCAACGGCGACAATCCCAATAACCTCATTGCCCATTATCTCCACGCTATAAAAAGGGCCGCGCGCGAATTCCTCAACCAATATCCTCGGCGAAGACGGCCAGATGTGCTTCCCACCCAACAGATAGGTCGTGTGGTCAGCTAACTCATCGGCGTTGCGGCACAATCGGACACCGATGCTACCGCTGCCGATTGCCGGCTTAACAATTACGGGAAAGCCGATCTCCGCGACAGCGCTTTCTACTTCTGCCACATTCAGCGCCATGCGATAAGCGGGTATCGGAACTCCGGCTTCCGCAAGTAGCTGGCGCTGAGAGAATTTGTCACAGCATCGTTCAATCAATTCGGGGTTGGGTCCCGGTAAGTCGAAATGCCGACATAGTTTGCCAACGGTTGCATAGACCGACTCGTCGATGCCCGAGAAGCCCGTGATACCAGCGATGTCATTGGTCTCACGCAGCCTGGAACATTCGCGAATCAAGGTATCAAGATTGGTTGTATCGACACGGATTGCCTCGCTTCTTTCCGCCGCAAGATACTCGTACTGTGTTGGATCAACTGATAGTGTAATTGGATGAAAGCCAAGACGCCGGGCCGCGTGGATGTATCGTATTCCATTACCTCTTGCATGGCCTTCAACCAGGATGAGAGCTTTCCTTGACATTGGCTGTTCTCCACTCTGCGTTTTTGTCGATAGGTCGTTTTGCCATCGTGGACCTCAGACTTAAAGACAACGATCCAAGGCCAAACATTCCGTGAAATTGGTCGCCTCTACCCGCAGCCGCTGGCTGAAGCTGAAGTTGCCTTTGGCGCAGCAAAATCGTCTTCCCAGATCTGGGCAGAACCGATTGGGCTTGATGGCAACTGACCGAATAGTGGCCGAGTGGGATAATGCACTGTATCGCGTACCAGAGTACTGGGGACGAGTACGCCCTTGACCGGGACCCGGCGCCACGAGCTGTCACCGAAAGGCCCTACTAGGGAGTGAGTTTTAGCGCGTTATCGCCGGGAGAGCCCTCGCGAATCGAGAACGTTATCCTTCCATCGTCGTCTATTGCACCCTCGTAGAACATGTGGTCGCAGATAGAATTATCCCGGTGGAAAGTCAGCACTCGCGGCTTGATCTCCACCATCTGATGCTCCTCGATGTATGCGGAGGAGCAAACGATTATTTCGTCCCCGACCTGACAGGTGCGAGCAGCGGCTCCGTTCAGCACGCAGCAACGAGAACCCCGCTCTCCATAAATCACGTAAGTGCTGATTCGAGCGCCCGATGATTTATTCCAGATTTCAACGAATTCCATTGGAAGGATGCCGGCTTCGTCGCAGTGATCTGGATCCAAAGTTATTGAGCCCCGGTAGTTCAAATTCGCGTCGGTCACAGTTATTCCATGAAGCTTGGCGGCAACAAATTTTCTCATCTACATTTCCTCTCGGCGGTGGGACACTGCGTCGACAAGCGATTGCTGTGTCTTGGTTTCAGGATGGATGGATGGACGTTCTGCGATTTGTCGTATTGTGGTTCTTAGGACAAAATTGATTACTCTGGCGTGGCCAGCACGAGACAGTCAGGCGAAGGCTGGTTGTGGTGGGCGGAGGCATTGCCGGCCGGCTGTCCCCCATTGGTAATGCCATCCGATACAGTTCCGACATGTTCCGTTCCTTTAATTAGTTGTGATTTCAGGTGACTGTGCCAATCGGCCCGTTCAACTGGATCGCACACAAAGTTGCAAACCTCGTGCCAAACTGGCTAATCAGGCCGGAAACAGAAATGCGTGATCTCTTTCAGCTATTTAGGTGAGCAGACCACGGATCGGATCAAGAAGGCACGTCGCGGACGCGACAAAATGTTGAGTGTAGGACGGGTTGAGGTGGCGCCCTTCTGCTGGTGGTCGTGCGGCCGATCTGGGCATCGTTGACTTCTGGCGGCGGGGATGTCGAGGACGCTCGGGTATTGGCTGTTCGGATCTTAGACGCGTGCAGCCTCATGCCTCGAATGCGGCCGTTTTACTTGTCCCAGTCGAGGCCTGCCTAAATGTTTGATCTCAGGTTTTGATGGGGCATCCTTATCTTCCGAATCAAAGGATGCACTATGGGCCAGGTTCTTCATGGGAGCGCCACGACGACAGAGGCGGTCCGTCGGGCGCCCGCTGATCAAGGGTTTGTTTTCAGCGATGGGATGGTCGCGGGGCTTACGCTCCTAAGGACGACCTTAAGAGCCCAGCCTCGCTACCGTGCCATGATCGCGCAAGGCGGCCCTCGCCGGAGGCGTACCCGAGGATCGCCCCTGACCAACAAGGAAAAGCCGGATCGACGCGGTCATGTATCCTCTAAGAGTTGTCATGACGCTTACCTCCTTCAGGTTGTGTGCGTCAAGTTCTGCAAAATGGGGCGGCCACGATGCTGGTCATGCGGCTTGGCGTAGAGCGAGCTTCTTGTGCTCGCGCAGATCGTCCATGTTGATGTAGCGGTTGGCCTCCATCCAGTTCTCGTTGGTCTCGCAGCCAGCGCCCTGACGAGGCGCAGGCAGCTTTCATTGGGGAAGATGCGCATGACATTGGTGCGCCGGCGGATTTCCTCATTGTGCCGTTCAAGCATGTTGGTGCTCTTGAGATGCTTGTGATGCTGGCGCGGCAGGCAAAAGAAGGTCAGCGTGCGCTCGATGGTCTCCTCCACCCAACTCGTCAGTCGCGGATAGCGGCCCGACCATTTGGACAGCCATGCGGCGAGATCGGCCTTGGCCTCGGCGAGATCGCGCCGGTCATTAGAGCCAGCGCAAGTCCTGCAGGCAGTCGGCGCCGTGCTTTCTCGGCAGGTGATCGAGCGCGTTCCTGAGGAAGTGGACGTAGCAGCGCTGCCAGGCGGCTTCGGGGATCACCTCGCCGATCGCCGCGACCAGGCCGGCATGATTGGCGGAGACAACCAGCTCGACGCCCTTGGGGCTGCGCGCCTTCAGCGCGACGAGGAAATCCCTCCAGGCCGAGCGGCTTTCGCGATTGGCCATCTCGACGGCCAGGATCTGGCGCCGGCCGTCCCAGTCGATGCCGACAGCGATCAGCACCGCCTGGCTCATGACGACGCCGGCCTCACGCACCTTCTCTTAGCGCGCATCGAGGATGAGGTAAGGAAACGGCTCTTGAAGGGGGCGCCTGGCAAAGGCAGCGAGGCTCTCGTCCAGCCGCTTGTTGATGGCCGAGATCGACGAGGCCGAGAACGCATGGCCGCACAGCTCTTCCGTGATCGCCTTGACCTTGCGGGTCGACACGCCCTGCACATACATCTCCGCAAGCGTCGCCACCAAGGCCCGCTCCGAACGCTGGTAACGCTCGAGAAGCTCGGTCGAGAAGCGGCCGGCCCGGTCCTGCGGAACCCGCAGCTCAAGCTTGCCGACCCGCGTGACAAGGGTGCGGCCGTAATAACCCGAGCGGTAGCCGAGCCGCTCAGGTGTGCGCTCGCTCTTCGAAGCCCCCAGCGCCTCGTCCATCTCGGCCTCGAGTACCTCCTGCATCACCGCACGGATCACTTCGTGAAGTCCGTCCGGGTCCGAAAGCAGAATGTCTTTGATGGCAGCGCTGCCGGTCTTACTTTCAATCTTGGTCATGGTGGCGTTCCTTCGCGGGAATCGGTGACGTGAACAATCACCAGCCTGCCATGACCGCCCTCTCTCAGCGAATTTGCAGAACTGTCAGCACACACCCTCCTTCATCACAAACCCAACCGAACAACTGGGCAGGTGTTCCAAAAAACGCCGAGTTCCAATAAGGACTCAGGTCCTGGTCCGCTATTGTCACCCCTTCCAAGTCGATGTGTTCGTCACAAATCTTGCGCAATTGAGAAAGGTCGCCCGGGCGTACAACTCTGATTTCCACAGTATTCTCCTGCTTCTCGTTCCGGCACACGTCAGGGGATTTGCTTGCGCAGTTGCCTGATGTGGCAGGTGAGCCAGCCCGCATATTGGCCGTCGTATTGTGGGCCGCGACGCTCACATGTGCGCACCCGATGAAGTGTAGATGTGTTTGTTTCAGGCAATGAGGCGCGTCTTGTGAGCACCGCCACGGTGGACCTGAAATCGCCTCACAGACGCTTGCCCACTGAACACGTCCCCGCCATGACCGGGGACGTGTTAAGGCACATTGCCTTCAGCCTCTGCAGAGGTCAGCGGTCTTGCTGCCGTCCGCAGGTTGTCTTTGCCGTAGCCGTATTTGCCGAATACTGCCATCATTTCGCCAGAGCCAACATAGTCCTGCATACGGCATTGAACGCGTCGACCGCAGCCTGCTCGTTGAGCTCGAAGGCGATAGCAGGATAGTTGGCTGGCGCGATGAACGAATCGGCCAGCTCAAGGCTGTGGTCCTTCTTAACAAGTCCAGTCGCTGTAAAGTAGTCGAGGGCACCGGCGGCGGCGCGACAGCCTGTCCGCCGGCGGTCCGGCGACCTGCATGATTTTGTCGTCGGCGATGCCTGACTTTTTCGCGTCCTGGACCGCGGTGTAGCCTGTATCACTGACGAAGGTGAGTCCCTTGTCACGCACATCCTCATAAGAATGCAGCCCTTCCGGGTTGCCCTTAGGCACCAGCAGTGCGCCTCTCTCCGTAGCGATCGGTTCGCTGAACAGCACGTTGCGGCAGCGCTCCGGCTTGATCCACATGCCGGCCGTGATGAAGTCGAAGCGGCTAGCCTGCAGGCCGGGGACAAGTGAGCCCCATTCGGTTACGACCGGCTCGATTCTATTCTCGTGTTTTTGCGCGACGCACGCAAATGCCAGACAATCCGATCCCCAAATTAATTCCCAGCACCGCAGGTTATTTGGTGTCCGCTTTTTCAACGAGACGCTCCATGAGCGTGCTGTAGGCGACAAAACCGGTGTGAGACCAGAAGGTCTTGCGGCCAGGATTGGTCTCCAGCACGTCGAGGAAAATCCTTGATTTGTTGTGGAAACGAGACCGAATAAGCAGCTCAAGGGTCCTGCAGCCAATCTCCGAACGTCGGTGTTGGCAGCTGACGTAGAATTGCCTCAAAAAGACGCGTTGCCCACTCGGCTCCGCATTGTCTGGCTCCAAACGATGAGTGGCGAGGCCCACAATCTCGCCGTTCTGGCTGAAGAGGTCGACCATCCAAATTTCGCGATTCACCAACTGAATAAACCGCTCCTTGAGTTCTGAAACCGTCATCGGGGTTTCGATGCTTCTCGGCCTCGATCAACTCGCGGTTCAACATTGCCAACTTGTCGAAATCTTCGGCGGCAGCTCTGCGAATCTCAATTGTCTCTGAAGCACTGTGATCCTCTCCTGACCCATGCGACCCACGCAGCGGGCTAGGCAATGCGCTCCTACATGTCCGTGGTGGGTAAAGCCCGTCCGCAGCCAAAAATCCTATGATTAGAGTTGTTCTCGATGACCTCCGATACGGATTCTCTCGCCGGGCTTATTTCGATTTGGTCGAGGTCATTGAATCCTGCATCGCCCGACAGCCGCGCCGTCGGTAGGGATCAGCAAGCGTTCAATTTCCAGATGGTGGCTGCGAGAGGCGGATACCAACGTTTCTCGTCTGAACGTAGCCGTCCAGCGCTTCCTGACCCTTCTCCCTGCCGTAGCCGGACTGGTTTATCCCACCGAACGGTGTTTCCACCCCGCCCACATACCACCCATTCACGTACACTTGACCGGCCCAAAGGCGGTCGGCGGTCCAGAGGGCCCGGTCAATATCCCGCGTGAACACGCCCGCTGCCAGACCGTGAACGGTGTCGTTCGCGAGATTGACGGCCATTCCCGGATTATCGAACGTGGTAACGGCAAGAACAGGACCGAATACTTCTTGCTGGAAGAGATTGCTGTCTCGCGCGACATCGGCAAACACCGTGGCCGCCATAAAGTAACCGCTCCGCTCCGAAAGCGCAGTCCCGCCGGTTACGAGTCGCGCGCCCTGCGAGAGGGCCGTCTGGCAGGCCCGCTCAACTCCTTGTCGTTGGTTTCGGGAGATCAACGGGGTGATGTCGCAGTTTTCGCGTCCTGGACCGACCGACAGTCCTTCGACGCAGACCCTCACTCTTTCCACCAGTTTGTCTGCAATAGAACGTTCCACAATAAGACGTGTAAGGTTGTTGCAATTCTGGCCTGCATTCAGAAAGGTCCCGACGCGTACCGCTTCCACAACGCAGTCGAGGTCGGCATCGGAATACACAACTGCAGCCGACTTTCCGCCCAGTTCCATTATGCAGGGCACGATCCGATCCGCTGCCGTCTTGAGCACCGTCCGCCCAGTAGTAATCGAGCCCGTGAAGACGATGTGGCGAACGTCGGGATGTTCGATCAGCGCCTGGCCTGCCGTTTGGCCGTATCCAGTGAGCACGTTGACCGCTCCGGCAGGCAGCCCCGCTGTCTCACAGGCACGCGCAAGTTCAACTCCGGAAAGGGGAGCTAGTTCCGGCGACTTCACCACGACTGAGTTGCCGGTTGCGATGGCGCAGGCCAGCGAGCGGGCCGTCAGTTCAAGTGGACCATTCCACGGAACGATCTGGGCGGACACGCCGAAGGGACTTCTGACTGTGTAGTTGACCAGGTTGGCCCCGCGCGGGATCGAGCGCCCTTCAAGTTTGTCGGCCAAGCCACCATAGTATCGCAGGTATCTGATGGCGGTCTGAACCTCGCCATCGGCAAGTTCCAATGCCTTCCCCGTCTCCGCGCAGTTAATGGCTGCGATCTCGTCGAAACGCGCTTCAAGGGCGTCGGCAACGCGAAACAACATGCGACCGCGATCATACGGATGCATGTCTATCAGCACGCGGTCGCGAAAAACGCGGTGAGCAGCAGTAACGGCAAGCTCGATGTCTTGGGGTCCTGCTTCAGCTACGACAGCAATCGTTTCGGCGCTCGCCGGGTCATCGACCTCGATGCGTGTGCCGGACACAGAATCCCGCCACTCGCCATCGATATAATTTTTGACTACGTCGTTGCTGGCCATCCAGTCCTCTTTCTTATCGCTCGATTTTCTTCGAATTGGCGCAGCGACAGTGGTCGGCGCCGCAGGAAGAACGGCAACCGTGGTATCGGTCCGGCAGTGAAAGCCCTAGTCTGCCGTTCAGCCGCTCCGAGTTCGCCCACTGCCACATGCCACGGAACGGCCTTCCCGTTCCGTGACTGCGAGCGGCCCGATTTTGGACCTGCTAGTGGCCCGGTGCTTTGTCGGCTAGCGAGCCGCGCCTCCACCGTCGAGGGTAGTCGCTACTGCGCCAATGCTGTCGCGAATGATGGACAGACCACGCCGAAGGTCAGCCTCGGCGATGGTGAGGGCAGTCATGAACTTAAGCACCTCACCGTATGAGCCGGCGATCTCGATCACCAAGCCCCGACGAAAAGCCTCCTGGGAGACCAGACCTGGCAAGGAGTGGTGCTTCGGTGAAACGAGTCCGTACATCAGACCGCGGCCTCGCACGCTCAGGCCGAGGGTGGGGAATTCCTCGGTAATCGCGTTGAGTTCTTGGACCAAGATCGCAGACTTGCGAGCGATCTCATCCTCGAACTTGGAGTCGGACCAGTAAGCTTCGAGGGCCGCACGAGCAGTGACGAAAGCATAGTTGTTGCCTCTGAAGGTCCCGGTGTGTGCGCCCGGGGCCCAGACATCAAGTTCAGGCTTGATGAGAATAAGGGCCATTGGGGTTCCGATCGCCGACAAAGATTTGGACAGGGTAACGATGTCCGGCACAATTGCAGCCGCTTCGAAACTGAAGAAACTGCCCGCGCGACCGACCCCGGCCTGGATGTCATCGAGGATCATCAAGATTCCGTGCCGCGACGTTAGCTCGCGCAGCCGTTGCAGCCAAGTAACGCTCGCAGCATTGATGCCGCCTTCACCTTGGATCCCTTCCAGGATCACCGCGGCAGGTTTGTCGAGGCCACTGTTGGGGTCATTGAGAAGCTTTTCGAAGTAATCGATTGTGTCAACTGACGCCCCCAGGTAGCCTTCGTATGGCAACGATGTCACATGGGCGAGGGGAAACCCGGCAGCGGCCCGGTGCTCCTTGTTTCCCATCGCTGCCAATGCTCCAGCGCTTTCCCCATGGAACGAGTTGGTAAACGAGACGATGTTCGATCTCCCGGTCACCTGGCGAGCCAGTTTTAGACTCGCTTCGACCGCGTTCGTACCTGTGGGGCCGGGAAACTGTAATTTGTATGTCAGACCACGAGGCTTGAGAATGTATCGCTCGAAAGCTTCGATGAAGGCTTTCTTGGCCGTCGTGGCAAGGTCCAGCCCATGCACAATTCCGTCGCGCTCGATATAATCCAGCAGCGCCTTCTTGATGACGGGGTTGTTGTGCCCATAATTCAAAACGCCTGCACCGGCGAAAAAGTCGAGATATTCCCGACCGTCTGCAGCGATGAGAGTGGTCCCGACTCCGCGATCGAATAGGGCGGGGAAGGCGCGGACGTAGCTGCGCACCTCAGACTCCAGGCGATTGAAAACCGCGAGACCTGCATCCATTTCAGGTGCGAATTGCTTGCTCATAGGCGAACTCCTCAATCTGAAGCCTGCAAAGCCAGGCCTCTTCTGCTTTATGAAGTGGCGTGTAGGTGCCGTTGTGAGACAATAGCGCGCTACATTGGGCGCCTTGCGCAAATTCTGAGCGGCGGGATGCAGTAATTATGCGAAATTGCCGGCAGGTTGCATAAGGCCGGCGGTTTGTGTGGCTGCGGTGACGATTTTTCCCAACCACCTCAAGACGGCTGCATTTGATGCAGCAACCGGGGCAGGCGAACCTAGCGCTCGATTCCCTATACACAGATGAGACTCTTGGCAGCGTGAGCCAACGAATGGAAGCCGAAGCGCGGAAATAGAGGTCCCCCCTATCATCATCGTCCAGTCGGCTTAGCGTTTAAGTTCCGAGACGTTTCCTCGGCCGAACTGGGCGCAAGGCCTCGGCTTTTGACCGTCGGCTGCCATTGTCAGTTGGGCGATGGTGGACAGCACTCTTCGGCCAATGGCTATAACTGACGTCGAGGACGATAGCCGACTTTGGTCCCATGCCTGGCCTGATCGTTTGGGCTTCCGTCTGCGCGGGGTTGAGGCTACAGTCGAGTGCATATCGCAGTTTTTCTGCGCAAATTGCAGCTATTCCGGAGAATGACCATGGAATTGGATCGGATAGATCTGAAAATCTTAAGCGCTGTTCAGCGCAACAATCGCCAAACAACGGAAGAATTGGGCCAACTGGCCGGTATATCGCCCACGGCCTGTCAGCGGCGATTGAAGCAGTTGCGACAAATTGGCGTAATTGAGGCTGATGTTGCAATCGTGTCGCCTGAGGCGGTGGGCAGGTCCCTGATGATGCTGGTCTTGGTCGACATTGAGCGCTATCGTTCCGACGTCATCGATCGCTTCAAGCAGTCTCTACAGAAGGCGCCTGAAGTAATGAGCGCGTATGCGGTCACCGGTAACGCCGATTTCGTTCTCCTTCTCTCCGTGCGTGACTTGGCAGAGTACGACGCATTCTCGAGGCGTTTCTTCTTTGATAGCCCGGCTGTTAGAAATTACAGCACGATGATTGTGATGGATCGCACGAAGGTAACCTTGGCGGTGCCAATCGATGTATAGAACGCGCAATCTTACGCGCATTCAACAACTGGTTGATCCGATTCACCGATGACTGGCGCAAGGGTCAGCCGCCTTGCCCGCCGGCCATGATTGGGACGGGAGTTTTCGTACCGCTAAAGCGGCGATGGAGCGCAAGGCGAAGCATCATTCTGCTCCTTACAACGGCCTCGTCAGCGCGATGCTGCAAAAGCACTTCTGGACCTACCGGGCTGCATTCTGATGTATCTCGCGATAGGTTTGTCCCCTTCAGTCGCGATGCGCTTTGTCCACTTAAGTCACGACGCTCCGGCATCGCCTTCAGCCCTGATGGACTGCTGGCAAGGTCATGTTTAAACGTTCCGCCCCGTTGGGAGGCCGCCATAATGCGAATCTCTTAAGAATGCGCTGATTTCCTGCGTCCTGCAAGATAATTGCGCGTTTTTGCTTGCTCGCCGTCTGCTAGATTTTTGCCCGACTCAGACATTTGCGAGTTTGCGTGGTTTTCGATTATATCGTCGTGGGTGGTGGCTCCTCTGGATGCGTGATGGCGAGCAGGCTCTCCGCCTATGGCGCTCGCGTGCTGCTCATTGAAGCTGGCCCTGATACGCCGCCGAATGCCATTCCTGACGACATCCAGGATGGCGACCCAACGCGTGCTTACCTTAATCCCGGTTATCGATGGCAGTCACTCCACGCGACAACGGTGCGAGGTGGCCGCAAGCCTGTCCATTACGAACAGGCGCGCGTCATGGGTGGCGGCTCCAGCATCAATGCCCAAGTCGCCAACCGCGGCGGGCCCGGAGATTACGATGAGTGGGCCTCAAGCGGTGCAACGGGCTGGGGTTGGGAAGACGTGCTGCCCTACTTCCGTCGTCTAGAATGCGATTTGGATTTCGGCGGGGAATTTCATGGCACGAACGGCCCCTTGCCAATCAAACGTGTGCGCCAATCAGACTGGTCGGGCTTCATCCGGGCAATCTCCGATGCTTACGATGCTTTGGGGCTTCATTTCAGGCCAGACTTCAATGGTGCATTCGGTGATGGCTATTCAGTTGTCCCATTGACCAACCGCAATGGTCATCGGGTCTCCTCCGCGATGGCGTACTTACCCGAAACCGTCCGCTCTCGCCGCAATCTAACGATTTTATCCGAAACGACAGTTGCGCGGCTGACCTTTTTGGGAACAACGGTAACGGGGGTCGAGACGGAGAACAAATCGGGCGTGCAATCGTATAGCGCTTCTTGCGTTATCCTGTGCGCAGGAGCACTCCATTCACCCGCCATATTGATGCGCTCCGGGATCGGCCCCGCGAAGGAATTAGTACAATTCGGAATCCCTATCGTTGCAGATTTGAAAGGTGTGGGCCAGAATCTTCAGGAACACCCCACGATTTGCGTTTCGGCCTATTTGAAGCCGGCCGATCGCTTGTCACCCGGCGTGAGCGAATATATTCAGATGCACGCCCGCTACTCGTCGGGTTACGAAGGCTGCCCGTCGACCGATATGGCAATATCGACTGTTGCCAAATCATCCTGGCACCCGCTGGGGAGGCGCCTCGGCACTCTCGCCGTGTGGGTCAATCGCAGCTACTCGACGGGAACTGTGGCGCTCAAGGGTAGTTCGCATAAAATAGAGCCGGAGGTCGATTTCAACTGGTTGAGCGACAAGCGGGACGCCGAGCGCCTCAAGCAGGGCTTTCGCTTCATAGTCCGCCTGCTGCAGCAAGATTCGCTGTCCTCTGTGGCGCTGGACCCGTTTCCGTCAGCGTTGAATGCGCGAGCGAAGCTGGTGAGCAAGGTCACAAGCACAAACTATGCACTCACGTCATTTCTGGCGCTGCTCATGGACGCGTCGCCGCGGCTGCGCCGTGGGCTGATTAGGCGCGTCATAACGGATGGGGATAGCATTTCCGATCTCGTCAACGACGAGAAACATCTGGATCGGTATATTCGCCAGAACGTCATCCCAAGTTGGCATCCGACGTCGACCTGCAGGATGGGGGCAGCCGCGGATCCTGGCGCTGTGACCGATCCGTCGGGACGCGTTCATGGTATTTTGGGTTTGAGGATCGCCGACGCTTCCGTCATGCCATTTTGCCCTCGGGCGAACACAAACATTCCGACGATTATGGTGGCTGAGAAATTGGCCGACACAACCTTGAGAGACGGCAGACGGAGCTAGGCCAGGCGGCATGTACATTCTGCCGGAGCGCTGCCGCAATGTGGTGTTCACCGAGCCGCTTGCTAAGTTCACCGAAGCCCTGCTCATGCCGAATGGCAATCCCAAAAGACCAGCACTCCTTTGACGATATTCGTGATAAGGGCCTAACGCTGGTCACCACCGCCGGTTCCGACACGGTCACGACCGCCAAAGACGCGGGCATTCCGGAGGATCGTGTCATGCAGGTCGCCGGCCAGGCCGAATTCTTGCAGGCAGTGAAGGTCGGCCGCGCGGCGGCGGGGTCGCTAAACTACTTCACGGTAAGGAGCTCGCTGACAAGGTCGACAGCGTTGAAATGGCAGATCCGTTCACCCCGCCGGCTGGGAAGGCCGGCTACCCAAGTCTCGCCTTCCTGCCCAATCAGCAGGCGGTCGATGCCTTCAACGAGGTATTGAATACTTATATCGGCTCCGACCAAATGATGCAGTCGGTCAAAATACGGCTACACCAAAATCAATCTGCCGGACGGCACCAAGACCGGCGACCTGTGCAAGGGTTGAAATCTTGCGGGGAATGCCACCCATGCACCTAAAAGGCTCCCGGCCGCAGTGGCTGGGCGACGACAGAGCAAAGTGACAAGACGCGAGGCTCCGGGGTGCCGATTTCCGGTATTCAGACGAGATAGTTCGGCAACGTGGCATGTGAGGCTGCTACGCTCAGGAGTGAGCAATGGCAGTCCATCTCGCATGTCGCAATGCCGACCTGATGCCCCTCCTTTTGCCGAGGAACCGATGATCACCAAGCATCGCGTATCGGTTGATGGTGTCGAGACATCGTACTGCGAGAACGGAGCTGGTAGGCCGATTGTTTTCCTGCAGGGGGCGGGCTTCCGTGCAGAGGCTAAGAGTTCCTTTGTTCGGCAGCTGAACGGGCTATCCGATCAATTTACGGTAGTAGCGATTGATCAACTCCATTTTGGGGGAACGGATTATCCTGCTGACTGCAAATACATTAACCGGCTCGGTCGTGTGAATCATGTAATTAGCTTCCTCCAACAACTGGGTTTGAAGCAGATCACGCTAGTCGGCCATTCAGAAGGATCATTCGTCGACGCGCGGGTCGCGATCGTGCGTCCCGATCTTGTTTCTAAGCTTGTCCTGCTGACCGCTAACTCCGTGTCGCCGGCGTTCGGAGATGACCGTGACGAAGCTTGGCTGGAGGCCTGCCGGCAGGCTTACGGCTGTTCCGGCCCGATGCCGAGCGAAGAGGAATACATCACCGCACGGCGGAAAAGCTGCCGCGCCCACGGGCAGGATGTGGAATGCGCCGAGCGAGAAGCCTATCGGCGGGCCGCGGCTCGGGGACAATGGGAGATCTGGCAGAGATTGCCGGAAGACGAGACAAACCTGCATCGTTATCCACTGCTGCAGCAGAAGTATATCTTCCCCTACCTTGATCAGCTTCAGGCCCAGACGTTGATCATCTGGTCCAAGAACGACCCTACCGCGACGCCGGAGCAAGGGATCAACCTGGCGAAGCTGATCAGGAATTCAGATTTCCATCTGCTCAATAATGCCGGCGATTCCGTCCAGGTTGATCCGGAGCGAAGCCGTGAACAGACTCATCCGTCAATGGCACGAATGATCAACTGTGACGGGAACAATGCTCGGGCCAGCGTCTCCGAGGCGAATCTCTCAGCGGCGTGTCGCATACGACGAACTTGTGCCCTGCCATGGCAACAAGGGCATAGCCCAGGCGGTGGCGCCCATCCAACCGGGCAGGGCAGGAGTCATGCAAGACGTGGTGTGCCTCAGTTGGCCATACCACAGCTCGCGATTGTTCACTTCCAACGAACCACGGGGATGACGGAAATGTGCGTATGCACCCAAAAATCACCGAATTTCTGCGAATAACTTGCATTTCTCGCACAAAGCACCACAGCTGCGCTGCTACGCTCACGAAGCATGCACAAGTGGCGTAGCAAAGGATCGACTGGAGGAATCTATACCTAAGTGGGGACCCTGCAGCTCACACGATGATGGGAACCGCCGGACTACAAGCTCAACAAATGATGCAATGGTCTTTTCCCGAGGCATATCGGGAGACCATCGGCGATGCGAAAACGGAGGACTAACCAGTGGTCAAGTGGAAACTCGACGAATGCTTTAAGGCTGCAATCTTGAAGAGGATTGCCGCGCTCGGCCTGGCGGCGATGACAATCTCGTCCTTTGCCGGTTCGGCCTCGGCGGAGTCGCTGCTCGATAAGATTAAGAACGGAGAAACGATCCGTCTTGGCTTCACCAATGAGCCTCCCAGTGCCTATCCTGGTGCGAACAACGAGCCGCTTGGCCTGGTCAATGTGATGACACTGGACGTTCTGAGAAAGATGGGAACGACCAAAATCGAGCCGGTCGTAACCGATTGGGGTTCCCTTGTCCCGGGCCTCCAGGCTGGTCGCTTTGACATCATCACGGGCGGCATGTGGATTAAGCCGGAGCGGTGCCGCAACGTCCTGTTCAGCGAACCGATCGCATCGAGCAATGATTCGATGATCGTGCCGAAGGGCAATCCGGAAGCGCTGCATTCCCTCCATGACGCTCAGAAGAAGGGGCTTACCCTGGCCATCATGACGGGTACCACCGCAGTCGAGCAGGCGAAGAAATTAGGTTTCCCTGACGACAAGGTTATGCAGGTCGCCGGACCGCCCGAGGTCGTACAGGCTGTAAAGGCCGGCCGCGCCGCTGCCGGCTCGCTCTATAGTCTGAACGCGACGACTCTTGCCGAGCAGGATCCCAGCATTGAGGTGGCTGACCCGTATACCCCGCCGGGACCGAATGAACATCCCGCCATAGCCTTCCCGCTCAGCGAACAGGCTGCGGTAGACGCGTTCAATGCTGTGTTGAAAGACTATATTGGCTCTGACGAAATGATGGCCGCGGTCGGCAAATATGGTTACACCAAACGCGATCTCCCGGATGGCAGCAAGACCGCTGATCTTTGCAAGGGCTGAAGCTATGCGTCTGACCGCTCCCCGGCCCTTGGCCGGTAGGCGGTCAGTGGGGAGGGCATATGAGTAAGGTCGATCTCAGCTTTATCTTTGCCGTGCTCACCAAGGGCGTCATGACTACGGTCATCGTCACTCTTGGCGCCTGCGTCGTAGCGATCGTCCTTGGGCTTTTCGTGGGCCTGACCCGAGTCTCTCCCCGTCGGCAGTTGCGCTGGTTCAGTATCGCCTACATCGAATTCTTCCGCGGGACGTCCATGCTGGTTCAGCTCTACTGGTGGTTCTTTGTATTGCCGATTTTCGGTATTTTCCTGTCGCCGTGGACTGTCGGAATTTTGGGGATCGGAATGAATGCCTCTGGCTACGCAGCCGAGTATGTCCGCGCCGCCATTCAGGCCGTTGATAGGGGCCAGTATGAGGCATCTACAGCGCTCAATTTTTCGCGGCTCACCATGATGCGGCGTATTATCCTCCCACAGGCAATGCGCGCCATGCTGCCGACCTGGGGTAACATGCTCATCGATGTGCTTAAGGGTAGCTCGCTCGTCTTCTTCATCACCATTCCCGAATTTACTAGCGCCGCCAAGCAGGCGGCCGACGCAACTGGCGATTATATGCTGTTCTTTGCGGTTGCACTATTCGGTTATTACATCATCGCGCGCGCCCTCATCACTCCTTTCGTGCGCTGGCTGGAACGCCGCGTCTCGCGCGGTTTCGTTCGGGAGCAGGTGGCTTGAAGATCTGGGATTGGTCTTACGTATGGGAGGCTTTCCCATATCTCTATCAGGGAGCGATCGTCACCATTGAGGCTACGCTGCTCGGGTTTGCGATCGCGCTGATATTGGGTCTTGTCTTCGCGATGATTCGCCAGTCGCCAAACCGCTACGTCTCGACCACCATGGCGGAGATCGTGGAGTTTATCCGTTCAACGCCCTTGCTGCTGCAGTTGTTCTTTGTCTATTTCGTTGGTCCGCAGATCGGAATCTTCATTCCTGCCTGGACGGCGGGAGTTGGCGTGCTGGGGATCCACTATGCAGCCTATTGTTCCGAAGTCTTCCGCGGCGGCATCGAGAATGTGGATGGCGGCCAGTGGGAGGCCTGTACGGCACTAAACCTTTCGCGAACGCGGACCTGGCGAACAATCATTCTGCCGCAGGCGATCCCGCCCATGGTGCCAGCTCTGGGCAATTACTTCATCGGCATGTTCAAGGACACGCCGGTCCTGGCGGCAATCTCGATCTTCGAGATGCTGCAGCAGGCGAAAAATTTCGGGGGCAATAACTATCGATACATAGAAGCGATCACTATGTGCGGCTTCTTCTACTACGTGTTCAGCTTGGTTGCTTCCGCTATCGTGCAGTCGGTCCGCGTCTGGCTCAACCGCCGCTACCATCTGCAATAGGGAGGCCTTATACTATGAGCGAATTTGTGCTTCGCTTCGAGGACGATCTCACGAAGCGCCCTAGGGCATCAGCCAGGCGGGACGAGCTTGACCTCGATATCAGGCGCAGCGAAAAAGTCATGAACGAACCCATAGTTCGCTTCGAGAACGTCACAAAGCGCTACGGCGCGTTGACGGTGCTGGACGAACTCAATCTCGAGATCGCACGCAACGAGAAGGTGTCCATCATTGGTCCGTCCGGCTCGGGCAAGACCACCGTTCTGCGCATGCTGATGACGCTTGAGCACATCAACGGGGGGGTGATATGGGTCGACGGTGAACCGTTGACGCATACGCAGAAGAACGGCCAAATAGTGCCGGCGAGCGAGCGTCATCTCCGTCGCGTGCGTGCCAAGATCGGTATGGTGTTCCAGCACTTTAACCTGTTCCCGCATATGACTGCTCTGCAGAACTGCATGGAGGCGCCGATCTCCGTCCTTGGGCTCTCGAAGAAGGAGGCGGAGGCCCGAGCGGCAGAGCTGCTCGACTTGGTGGGCCTCGGCGACAAGAAGAACCATTTCCCGATCCAGCTTTCCGGGGGCCAGAAGCAACGCGTGGCGATCGCTCGGGCGTTGGCCATGCGGCCCAAGGTGATGCTGTTTGACGAGGTGACATCAGCGCTTGACCCGGAACTGGTTGGAGAGGTGCTCAACGTCATCCGCAAGCTCAGCGCCGAACATGACCTCACAATGCTGATGGTCACGCACCAGATGGGCTTTGCCAAGGAGTTCTCCGATCGCGTGTGCTTCTTTTCTGGCGGTAAGATTGTCGAGCAAGGCCCGCCCAGCCAGCTTTTAGGCAATCCGCAAAACGAGCGAACGCAGCAGTTTCTCAATGCGGTGCTGGAGACGAGGTGAGTTGCGGGTTGTGCCGCTAGTTGAGTTATCCCGTGGGTGGCTTCCGGGCAGGAACTGGTCCGTTCGGAGCAGGCTGCCCTGCGACGAACCTACGCGCGGTTTTTCAGGGCCGGGTTGATGTCGAGGTTACTGCCCCAGTTCATTCAGGACTGCATAACTAGGATCGTCCGGTCCAAGCCCCAGATTGGTCGAGTTAGGTAAATAGCGCTGCCCGTTCGGCAGTTGCGAGCTTGAAGATCTGATGTGCGTTCAATCTGCCATTCAGGGCATCTGGGCTCTGGAAAGTGCCCTAACACGATTGTCTGACGGCGGACGCAAACCCGGTATCCTACAGGCCCGGGGAGGGTCGCACAAGCGTTCTGCGGTTTCCCAGTTTTTACGGCTTTCATGCGAATGCACCAAAACAATGCCGACTTACTGCGCCTGGAAAGGCATGTTTCTCTGAAACAGCCGTTTCGACGCTGTTAAATTCGTGCATTCAGAGAGAACCTGTATCGCGCAGGTGATGGGCATTTGCTGCCGAAATCACCATCTTAGCTGCTTCCAGAAGAAGGATGCTTCCGTGACAACTCAACAAAGGGCCCTCGGAATTATTGGGCTGGAGATCGGACTTCCGCCTCGTGAATTTCCGCCACCGCAACCGGAGTCGGTCTTCAACCCGGCAACTTTCGACTTCCCAATTATAATAGAGACCGCGGCCGGGGCTTTGGAGGAGAGGGTCATTCCCGGTGATGCTTCTCTCGAGCCGGCCTACATTGCAGCTGCCAGGCGGTTGGTCGAGCGCGGAGCAGTCGCGATAACCGGGGACTGCGGGTTCAGTATCCGGTACCAGGCTGCAGTGGCCGCGTCTGTCGAAGTCCCGGTGGCCATGTCGAGCCTGCTACTGGCGCCCACGCTACTCCGGCAGCTTCCAGCTGACGCAAAGCTCGCCGTTGTGGCCGCAGACTCAAGACACTGCGGCAAAGAGCTGCTGGGCATAGATTCATCCGCAGAGGCAAGAGTAGTCATCGGCGGCATTGAAGGTGACGCGTGGCCGGCTGGTGTTGTTGAAATGGAGTCGGAGGTTGCAGCCTGTGTCGCGCGACTTGGCGCCGCACATCCGGGGATTGCCGCCCTCCTATTTGAATGTACATTGTTCCCGATGGTGACGTCAGCAATCCGTCGTAGGACAGGACTGCCCATCTATGACGCCGCGACCCTTTATCGGATGACATTCGCGTCCGTGGCTTGACCGCTTGGAGGCCACTATCCCAAAATATGAGCTCATGTCTGGTATGAGTTGCGGCTCGTTATTGTAACACACGTCCGCATCTTGTCGAATACTCTGTCGAGACTGGATCCTCGATTTCCGAGGTCAGGACGCGGTGCCTGAGATGCAGGTTGGATTTTTGGAACTCGTGCTGGTCGACCGTGATCCAGACGCTAAGCGGCGACCGACTTCGGCCGGAGTTGAAGCAGGGCGATCAAGGGCCACAAAAATCACTTCAGCCACCTGAGCAGGAGGGAGAAGTTGTATCCGGCGGCGGCCAGGACGGCGTTGAGGGCGTCGCCCTGCTGGCCGGCGAGGTAGTTGCGGCCCATGCGGTGTTCGTTCTTGATGTGGCCGATATGACGCTTGCCAGCGTGTGGCCGTCATAGGGATTGCCGGGCAGCGCTTTTGCATGCAGGGCGAACTGGCCGCCCTTGGAGCGCTTCAGCGTGGTGGCCACCGACACCTTCACACCGAACTCGTAGGGCATATGCGCCTTGCCCTTGCCAATGCATTCCACCTCGTGCGCGTGCAGGCTGTAGATCTTGCGGCCGCGCTGGCGCTGGCGTTGCTAGAGAACGGTGGCGGCCTGGTAGAACGGCCATTTGAAGAGCGCGTCCAGCCCCGCATCGCCGGCGATCTGGCGAGAAATGTCGCGAATGGTCCGGCCGAGATAGGTCTTGAGCCTGCGCAGCGCCTTGTTGGCCCGCTTGAACTGCTTGGCGTGGGCATAGCGCTGGTGGCTGATCAGCGCCAGCTGATAGCTCTGGCGCAAATGGAGCTCCTTCCCTCTTGGCCAGCCGCACCAGCCGTTCGCGCGCCCGGTTGATGAGCTTGGCGTCGGTCGGGAACATGACGTTCTTCGGCTGCACGGTTGTGTCGACGATCACCTGGCGCGTGTCGGCCGGCTTCATCGCCCCGGTCTTGACCGCAAGGCTGAGGCTCTCCTGCAACAGCGCCACGATCCGCTCCTCGCCCATGCGGCTGCGCCAGCGCGTCATCGACGAGAGGTCGAACGGCAGCGTATGGCAAAAGAACGTCTCGCCGGTGAGATACTGGAAGTAAGGGTTCTCCACCCAGCGCTCGCACAGCACCTCATCCGACAGGTTGAAGGTGTGCTTGAGGATCGCCAGCCCCGCCATCAGCCGGGTCGGCAGCGGCGGCATGCCGGGGCCGTCCGAATAGACGGCGCCGAAACGCTCCTCCAGCACCGGCCGGTCGATCGCCTGCTTCATGTTGATGATCTGATCGAGCCTGGAGCGGAACAGGTCCTGCTCTCCCGTCTCGCGTGGCTTGGACATTCGCCGTCCCCTCGATTCGCCGCCGCCGAACCGAGTGAATCACGCTCCGCAGCACAAGGGAATCGCAAAACCGAATTGCAGGAAAACAGCGTCCAAATACCGCTAATCCTGCAATTCAAAAGACGCTATCCGCCTCAATCAAAAGGCCAGATCAATGGCTTGCGGATAGTTCACGGTCGACGAGCTGGCGGCCACGCATCAGGCTGGAGATCCATCAGCGTTTACATCGTTTTTCAACGGGCGGCTCAAGCTCCGTGTTGTTGCGCGGCGCGCAGCTTGTCGAACGCCTCTTAGACCGTCGTGTGCCGGAAGAGGATATCCTCTGGAATTTCGGCATCGACATTCCGACATCACACATCCGTGATAAAGGCGTTTGCGGCTCGACGGGACCCTCCAACCCGAGGTCGCGAACAGAACCTGAATGACTGCCTCGTTTGCTATATGCGAATTGTCCGTGGGCGCCGCCAGGAGCTGGAACCGGCCAATCGACTTTAATTCTGGCTAGCTGTGCCCAGAATCGAGAAAAACGCCGGATTCATGCAGGCACAGCGGCCAATTTGCAGGAACCACCCCCCTGGGCACTGCTACTTATCTGGAATGAGGGGACTGTGGAGCTTCCGTCAAAAGGAAGCCAGATGTTCCGGGTTGAGGCCGTAGATCATCGTGGTCGTGTGAACATGAAGTGATGATAAAGCCGGCAAACAGGGAGGATAAAATGAGCCAATACTCATATAATCGTCGTGCGCTTATGAAGGCAATGCTGGCGATTTCGGCGACCCCTTGGGGGATTAACTCGAGGGCGTTCGCCTCGTCGTGCGACGATCGCATCCTGCGAATCGGCGGACTGGGTGGAGGCCCTGATTCGATGAACCCCTTCGCCACTTGGGGCTCCTTTTGGCCCTTGGCTATTTGCTATGATTTCTTGGTCTGCATAGACGCCCAGCGATACGACGATCGAAAGGGCTTTGCCCAATCTTGGTCCGTCGCCGACGACAACCTCACTTGGACCTTCAAGATCTGGCCCGGCATGAAGTGGTCGGACGGCCAGCCTGCTACCGCTAGGGACGCGGCGTTCACTTATAGTTATTTGCACGATTCCATAGGCAAGCCCGACGAGCTAAACGTCGGGTGGAACAGCACCAGCGGTCTTGAGAACGTCGAGTCCATCAAAGCGTTCGACGACGAGACTTTGCAGATCGTGACCAAGTTCCCCGCGACCTGGCCAATAGACAATATCATAATGATCGTTCCCGAGCACATTTGGAAGGACATCAGCTATGCTGACGCACGCGTAACCTTCCGCAACGATCCGCCTTTGGTGGGTACGGGACCTATGATCGTTTCGGAGTTTCACCAGGGCCAGTTTACACGCCTGACGCCGAACCCCTATTTCCGTACGGGGAAGCCCCAAATCGCGGGGGTGATCCTGCGGTCCTTCGATGCCGCCGATCCGATTGCGCAAGGTCTTAAGAGCGGGGAACTCGATTATGGCAACTACCTGACGTCCGCCCAGTGGGCTGATCTCTCGAAGGATCCCGACATTGTAGTCGGTGAATCCCGCATAGCTCAGAAAACCTATCTCGCCTTCAACACCGCTTCGGGAGATGGCGCAGGTAGCACCAAGGCTCTGCAGGATCCGGCGTTTCGCGATGCGCTCGGCTACGCGATCGATCAGAAGGCCATCGTCGATCGAGCCATGCGCGGACACGCCGACCCTGGTGTCGGACTCGCAATGCCGGTGGCGGCCGATTACTATTCAGATCTGAACGACATCAGGCGCCACTTCGATCTCGCCGAAGCCAACCGCCGGCTTGACGCCGCAGGGTACCGGGACACGAACGGCGATGGCATTCGGGAGGACAAGGACGGGAAGAGTTTCCAGCTAGAGCTGGTGTCTGGACCTTCAGCAAATATAGAGATGCCGGTCGCGGCAGTGCAGTTTATCGCTGGCTGGTTGGAGCAAATCGGTATCCCTGTATCGGTGACTCGGCTCGACTCCGGTGCGCTGAGCGCCCGCGCCGCAGCTCCGGCGAAAGGCGGCGGAGGGTGGGATCTGCTCATTTCCGATACCTGGCAAGGCCCAACACCTAAAGACCTGCTCATCTTCGGCAGCAGCAATTCCATCGGCATCAAGAACAAGGCGTACTGGACGAATGCGGAGTTCGACAAACTGTTCGCGGAGGTGCAGGTCACCGTTGACCTCAAGAAAAACCAAAAGCTGGTCGACCAGGCAGCGCGACTAATTTATACTGAAGCGCCTTACATCGTACTATGTTACCCCACCCTGCTCGAAGCCCACCGGAGGGATTGCTTCGAGGGTTGGGGAAAGCAAGGCATCATGTCGATGGACAGCTACTTCCCATTCGATCGCTTGAAGCCGGTGCCCGCGCCGTGAACGGAGGGGGAGGGAGCCGTCACATCCTGCGCATCATCGTCAGGGCCTCTATAACCCTCCTGATGGTGGCAGTCCTGAACTTCATCCTATTCCGAGTTATTCCAGGTGACCCTGCATCTCTTTTGCTTGGCGGGGCGCGCGTCAGCGTCACCGCCGAGCAGATTGAGGCGCAGAACCAACGTTGGGGCCTTGACCGGCCGCTGTTCCCGGACCAGGCGGTCGACTACCTGTCGGCAACACTCCGCGGCGATTTCGGCTACAGCTTCAAGTTCAGGGGCAGGCATGTCGCAGACCTGATAGCGGAACGCCTGCCGGACACCATAGTCCTAGTCGGGGTTGCTCAGATAATGGCAATCGTTATTGGGGTGATGCTTGGGATCTACGCAGGCTGGCGCCGGGGAGGAGCCGGCGACCGTATCGCAACCGGAGCCTCTCTGGCGCTCTATTCTACGCCGGCTTTCTGGCTCGGCATGATCCTGGTGGTAATCTTCAGCACGGCATTGGGTTGGCTCCCGGGCTATGGTGCATACTCGCCCGGCCTGATCACGGGCTCTCTTGGTTCGTTCCTCGACTACCTGCAACATCTCACGCTTCCCGCCACTGCGGTGGCGCTTGGGCTAATCGGCCAGTACGTCGTCGTCGCTCGTGCCGCAATGAGTGACGTACTCACCGAGGATTACATGGTAACCGCACGGGCGAAAGGGCTGACCAACGGTCAAATGCTGATGCGTCATGCATTTCGCAATGCAATGCTACCGGTCGTGACCTTGATCACCCTCAATATTGGCTATGTGGTCGCCGGGGCCATCACTGTCGAAGCCGTTTTCGCCTGGCCGGGTATCGGCGGGCTGACGGTGGAAGCACTCAACGCACGGGACTACCCAGTCCTTCAAGGCATATTCCTGTTGCTTGGCGTTTCAATTGTTCTCGCAAACCTCGTAGCCGATCTTGCCTACAGCCTTCTAGATCCGAGGGTCCGACAATGAGCGACAATATTGTTCGATATTGCCCGCGAGGCCGGGCGCGCGCAATAAAAGGCTTTCTGCGTCAATTTCTCAGCTATGGCGGTGCTCAGGTGGGCCTCGTATGTCTGGTATTCTTTCTTGTTGTGGGAGCGGTCCCCAATATTCTGGCGGGACCGCTCCAGACTGCGATCAATGCAACTGGCGATTTCCTCGCACCCCCATCAGGCGAGCATCTGCTCGGCACGGACGAAATCGGGCGGGACGTGCTCAATCTGGTCCTCCATGGTGCCCGGATCTCGCTTACGATTGCGCTACTCGCGACTGTGATCAGCCTCGTCGTTGGGACTACAATCGGTACGACCGCTGGCTACTATGGTGGCAGGGTCGACGTCTGGCTGATGCGCTTGACAGACTTCTTTTTTGTCATGCCGTCCTTCGTGCTGGCGCTGGTCATTACACCCGTGGTTCTCGAGGTGATGGGGCGCGGTGGAGAAATCCTGGGCTTCCGTCCTTCTCTTTTCGTGATCATTGTCGTTATAGGCATGACAAGCTGGTCCTTTGTTGCACGTATCGTCCGGAGTCAGACACTGTCGCTTAAGGAGCGACCATTCATTGATCGTGCGCGCGTTGCGGGTAGCAGTAATTTCGGCATCATGGTGCGGCACATCCTCCCCAATCTCGTGCCGCAAATCGCAGCCAATGGTGCGCTGGTGGTCGCCAGCGCAATCTATGTCGAGACATCGCTCTCATTCCTTGGACTCGGGGACCCGTTGCAGCCTTCATGGGGCACTTTGCTTTCGCTCGCTCAGCGCGCCGGCGCGGCCAGTGCTGGAGCCTGGTGGTACCTCGGCGCCCCAGGACTGTGCGTACTCACGGTTTCGCTTAGCTTCGTCCTGATTGGCAGTGCCCTTGACGACACGTTCAATCCACGGCGGAGGGTGATCCCATGACCAGCTCCTCCCAGGACAAAACACCGCTTCTGGAAATAGACCGGCTCTCTGTCGATTATGGGCTCAAGGGCGTTTCATTGCGAGCAATCGACGGCGTAAGCTTCGCGCTCCGAGCCGGAGAGGCCGTGGGCCTCGTCGGAGAATCGGGCAGTGGCAAGACCACGACCGCGATGGCGATCGCTGGTCTACTATCACCCAACGCGCGGGTCAGCGGCGGCCAAGTGCGCTATCGTGGCAACCGACTGCCGATCGACGATGATGCGGCGATGCGGCCACATCGCTGGAGCGAAACGTCCGTTGTCTTCCAGGGCGCGATGAACGCACTTAATCCTGTTCACCGCATTATCAAGCAGATCGCCGAGCCATGCATGCTGAAGCTCGGCATGTCGCGGGGCGAGGCGACCAAGCGGGGAAGTGAGTTGCTTCAACTGGTCGGCATCCCGGCGGATCGTGGTTCCGCCTACCCTCACGAGTTGTCGGGCGGAATGCGACAAAGGGTGATGATTGCCATGGCGCTCGCGTGTCGACCTTCGATTATCATTGGTGACGAGCCCACCACAGCGCTCGACGTCATCACTCAGGCTCAGATCCTTAACCTGCTAGGCGACTTGCGATCGCAGTTGAGCCTCGCCCTGATTTTGATCACCCACGACCTTTCTGTGGTGGCTAAGTGTTGTGATCGCGTAATGATCATGTACGCGGGCCGCATCGTCGAGGATGGCACTGTCGCCGAGATTTTCGCCCAGCCCAAACATCCCTACACCCGACAGCTGATCGAATCGATCCCGAACCCAGCGAGCGGCAAAAAGATGATCCGGCCAATACCGGGTGATCCTCCCAACTTGGTGAATCGACCCTCGGGCTGCGCTTTCCATCCGCGTTGCCCGTCGGTCATGGGGGGGTGCGCGACCGAAGTCCCCAGCCTCAATAAGTTCGGGCGGGGACGTGTCGCCTGTCACCTTCACCGGTCCTTGACGCAAGAAGACAAGGTCGCTGTTCATGCCTGACACTGCCGGCATCCTGCGTCTCGAGAGCCTGCAAGTTCATTTTCCTATCCAGGGCGGTCTGTTCGACCGTGTCCTGGGCCGATCTGTCGGCGCCATGCGCGCGGTAGACGGGATCGACCTCAACGTCGGGCGGGGCGAGATCGTCGCCCTGGTCGGCGAATCGGGAAGCGGCAAGACCACTGTGGGCCGCGTCATCACCAAGCTTGCCAAGCCGACTGGCGGCAGAATGCTGTTCGAAGGCCGCGACATGAGGTCGGTAGAGGGCTTCTCGGCTCTACGTCCGTACCGGCGTCGCGTGCAAATGATCTTCCAGGACGCTTATCAGGCCCTCAATCCGCGACACACCGTGTTCGACATCGTGGCGGAGCCGTTGCAGTCCCTGCGGCTGGTCGGTAACGCCACTCAACTCGCCGACCGGGTGAGTGAAGCGCTTGCGGCCGCTGGGCTCAATCCTCCCGGCGATTTCTTCGCCCGCTTCCCGCACGAGCTATCCGGCGGGCAGCGCCAGCGCGTCGTGATTGCAGGAGCGCTTGCCGTCCGGCCGGAACTCATCGTTGCTGATGAACCTGTATCGATGCTCGATGTCTCGATACGCGCTCAGATTCTTCAGGTCCTGGTTGACTTGCGCGACAGGCACAACATGGCGCTGCTGTTCATCACCCACGATTTGCCCCTTGCCTGGCTGATCGCCGACCGGATTGCGGTCTTGTATCTTGGAAAATTGGTCGAGATTGGTAGCGCCGACGAGATCACATTCAACCCTCGCCATCCGTATACCGTCGCCTTGCGCAACGCCACACCGCAGATTGGCGGCAACGCAGGTCGCGCCGAGTTGCCGGCCCTGCAGGGCGAGGTTCCAAGTGCCGCGCGCGTGCCGAAGGGCTGCCGTTTCCATCCTCGTTGCCCGCTTGCCTTCGACCGTTGCAAAGCTGAGGAGCCGCCGGCGATCGAAGTTGGACCACAGCACCTGTCAGCCTGCTGGCTCGCTAAGTGAAAGGCATGCAATCAGCGCCACCCCAATGAGCGTATTCCATCTGGTATTGCACAGGCAGGTGGGCTGGAACACCACCATGCAGATAGAATGCTGAGACCCGTCGAAATTGGCCACTCCATCTTGAATCAGTCTCAATGTCTGGGAGGCACTCTGAAGTGTGTAATGAACTAGGCCCGATTAAACCGCCAACGCCGCGATACGAAGTGGTTTTGCAGACCGGCTTGCGCGTTCCAATGCGGGACGGCGTTGAGCTCGCCACGGACCTGTATCGGCCTATTGGTTACACTGGGGAACTCGGGTCAATCCTTATCCGAACTCCATACGGTAAGACGCCCTATCGCTGTCCGGTTGAGCCTCGCCACAAAGTGGCAAGAATGTTTGCTGGACAAGGGTTCGCTGTACTTGTGCAGGAGCGTCGTGGCGTCTTCGATTCCGGCGGCGTATACGCTAGGGAACATATAGGGGACGACGGTTATGACACGCTGTCCTGGATTTCGCAGCAGCCATGGTCGAATGGACGCGTGGGCACATATGGGTGCTCGGCGCTTGGTATCGCGCAGGTTTTGCTGGCGCAGTTGTGCCATCCAGCCCACCGATGCGCAATTGCGCAGGGATCGGGCGGCGCGAACGGCTCTGCCGGAGGGCGATATCGCAACGGGGATCTCCGTCTCGGCGGTGCGGTGGAGGTTGCCGCGTTTGTCCCCTGGTTCCACCAAACCGCAGCGAAGGACCGGTCCCGAGTGCAACCGAAAAGCGATGAGGAGTATCAGCGGGCTTTCGCGTCGCTGCCGCTCGTCAACATGCTTAAGAGCCTTGGGGGACCGCCGACTGACTGGGAGGACTGGGTCTCGCGTGACCCAGGCGATCCCTGGGGGGATCGGAATGGGATGCTTAGCGAGGACTCGACCATCGACGTCCCAGCCCTGTTCGTGAACTCGTGGTACGACGTGGGGGCTGCCGACGCGCTTCACCAGCAGCGCGTTTTTAGTGCTCGCGGATTGAGCCCGGCGGCACGCGATCACCAACATATCATTCTGTCGCCAGCCACGCATTGTGGCACCGAGAGTCTCAAAGCCCCGACGGTTATCGGCGAGCGCGAGCTGGGCGACGCGCGCCTGGATTGCTGGCAGATCTACCTGGACTGGTTCGACTGCTGGCTGAACGACAAGCCCGACCGGATCGAGGGAATGCCCCGCGTCCAGTACTACGTGATGGGTCGCAACGAGTGGCGTGCCGCGTCAGAATGGCCCCCTCTTGGTGTGGAACTGCAGCACTGGTTCCTCCGCAGCGGCGGGAATGCCGCGACCCGTCTAGGCGACGGGACTCTTGATGTAGAGCCTCCGAGTGCCGACGAGCCGGCTGACACGTTTACCTACGACCCTGGGGATCCGGCGCCGTTCTTGGGGATGGACGGCGGGAAGTCAAGTGGAACTACTATAGGACCCCGCGATTACCAGGACGTCCAGCTTCGTCCAGACGTCCTCTGCTTCACTTCACCGCCCCTCACAGAGGGCATGGAGGTTACCGGATTTGTCCGGGCGGTCCTCTTCGTCTCTTCTTCGGCCCCGGACACGGACTTCGTGGCCAGACTGTTGGACGTACATCCCGATGGCCGTGCGATTGACGTGGTGGACGGGATACTGCGCGTCCGCTATCGCGAGGGCTTTGATCGGGCTGTTTTCATGGAACCGAGCGTTATATGCAAAATCGAGATTGATCTCGACGCCACAAGTAATTGGTTTCCGGCCGGCCATCAAATTCGCCTGGAAATCACTAGTTCGGCCTTCCCGCGGTTCGACCGCAACCTGAATACGGGAGGTAACAACTGGGACGAAACTGAATGGGTAGTGGCTCGGAACACGATTCATCACTGCGAGCAGTTCCCCTCCCACGTACTGCTTCCTGTGATGACAGCGATGGGGTCCCATGCCGGCAAGGCGAATTTGAACAGCTTGCCGCCTGGCTAGCCTACCTCCACTATTTCAAACAAACGGTGATAACAAGCTGCGATCGGTCGGGGAGCCCGTCGCTTCTCACATCAAGCAGCTTGCCCCATCGGCCCGCGTCAATCAGCATGGAATGGGGGTCCATGGATCGGCACATAATGGCGGTGAGACTCACAATTGATGTTTTGCACAGCGGCGTAGGCGCGCTGTCACATTGATTTAAGCAATAGGGAAATTGGGGTGGCAACGCGCCATCATTGAGTGCCGGACCTGCTAGAGAAGCACGGTTGAGTTTCTTTTCAAACAACTTAGCAACGGCACAGAGTTCATCGTTGTACTGTGAATGCGACGAACACACCACCGTGCAGATAGAATGCTGAGACCCGTCGAAATTGGCCACTCCATCTTGAATCAGTCTCAATGTCTGGGAGGCACTCTGAAGTGTGTAATGAACTAGGCCCGATTAAACCGCCAACGCCGCGATACGAAGTGGTTTTGCAGACCGGCTTGCGCGTTCCAATGCGGGACGGCGTTGAGCTCGCCACGGACCTGTATCGGCCTATTGGTTACACTGGGGAACTCGGGTCAATCCTTATCCGAACTCAATACGGTAAGACGCCCTATCGCTGTCCGGTTGAGCCTCGCCACAAAGTGGCAAGAATGTTTGCTGGACAAGGCTTCGCCGTACTTGTGCAGGAGCTTCGTGGAGTCTTCGATTCCGGCGGCGTATTCACCCTCATGGAGAATGAAAGGGACGACGGTTATGACACGCTGTCCTGGATTTCGCAGCAGCCATGGTCGAATGGACGCGTGGGCACATATGGGTGCTCGGCGCTTGGTATCGCGCAGGTTTTGCTGGCGCAGTTGTGCCATCCAGCCCACCGATGCGCAATTGCGCAGGGATCGGGCGGCGCGAACGGCTCTGCCGGAGGGCGATATCGCAACGGGGATCTCCGTCTCGGCGGTGCGGTGGAGGTTGCCGCGTTTGTCCCCTGGTTCCACCAAACCGCAGCGAAGGACCGGTCCCGAGTGCAACCGAAAAGCGATGAGGAGTATCAGCGGGCTTTCGCGTCGCTGCCGCTCGTCAACATGCTTAAGAGCCTTGGGGGACCGCCGACTGACTGGGAGGACTGGGTCTCGCGTGACCCAGGCGATCCCTGGGGGGATCGGAATGGGATGCTTAGCGAGGACTCGACCATCGACGTCCCAGCCCTGTTCGTGAACTCGTGGTACGACGTGGGGGCTGCCGACGCGCTTCACCAGCAGCGCGTTTTTAGTGCTCGCGGATTGAGCCCGGCGGCACGCGATCACCAACATATCATTCTGTCGCCAGCCACGCATTGTGGCACCGAGAGTCTCAAAGCCCCGACGGTTATCGGCGAGCGCGAGCTGGGCGACGCGCGCCTGGATTGCTGGCAGATCTACCTGGACTGGTTCGACTGCTGGCTGAACGACAAGCCCGACCGGATCGAGGGAATGCCCCGCGTCCAGTACTACGTGATGGGTCGCAACGAGTGGCGTGCCGCGTCAGAATGGCCCCCTCTTGGTGTGGAACTGCAGCACTGGTTCCTCCGCAGCGGCGGGAATGCCGCGACCCGTCTAGGCGACGGGACTCTTGATGTAGAGCCTCCGAGTGCCGACGAGCCGGCTGACACGTTTACCTACGACCCTGGGGATCCGGCGCCGTTCTTGGGGATGGACGGCGGGAAGTCAAGTGGAACTACTATAGGACCCCGCGATTACCAGGACGTCCAGCTTCGTCCAGACGTCCTCTGCTTCACTTCACCGCCCCTCACAGAGGGCATGGAGGTTACCGGATTTGTCCGGGCGGTCCTCTTCGTCTCTTCTTCGGCCCCGGACACGGACTTCGTGGCCAGACTGTTGGACGTACATCCCGATGGCCGTGCGATTGACGTGGTGGACGGGATACTGCGCGTCCGCTATCGCGAGGGCTTTGATCGGGCTGTTTTCATGGAACCGAGCGTTATATGCAAAATCGAGATTGATCTCGACGCCACAAGTAATTGGTTTCCGGCCGGCCATCAAATTCGCCTGGAAATCACTAGTTCGGCCTTCCCGCGGTTCGACCGCAACCTGAATACGGGAGGTAACAACTGGGACGAAACTGAATGGGTAGTGGCTCGGAACACGATTCATCACTGCGAGCAGTTCCCCTCCCACGTACTGCTTCCTGTGATGACAGCGATGGGGTCCCATGCCGGCAAGGCGAATTTGAACAGCATCGCTAGGTGTTTAGATTGTGGTATTCGGCTTTGCCCCCCGCCTTGAACGGGTTGTTTTGAAGTGCTGCGCTTCGAGATGATGACAAAACGTGGTCTGTGTGAACAGCCACAAGCATCAGGAAAGGAAGCGCAGCATGAAAAATTATGCCGGACTGGACGTCTCCGTGAAAGAGACCACCGTTTGCATCGTGAGAAGGGCGCCGAATTTGCCGAGAGATGAAGGTTGCTAGTCATCCGGACGATCTTGCTGACGCATTGAAGAACCCCGCATGGAATCTCGCCCGGATCAGGCTTGAAGCCGGCCCCTTATCCCAATGGTTGGTCTGGCGGCAGCCGGACTACGTGACCTGTATCGAGCCCCGTCATTCCAAGGCGTTCTCAAGGCACAGGTCAACAAGACCGACCGCAACCATGCTCGCGGCATCGCGCAGATATGCGGGTTAACCTGTTCCGGCCCGTGCATGTCAAGAGTAAGCGGTATTCTCGGGCCACGGCCTTGAGCTCGAGCTTGTTGATGTAGACCCAAGGCAGGAGATCGTCGATCTGGCTGTTGGGGTGGCCGTTGACGATCCTGGTGAGGACATCGGCGAGATAAGCCGAGCGGTTCGACACCATTGAGCTTGCAGGTTTCGATCAGCGAGGCGATGACTGCCCAGTGTTCGGCGCCGCCGTCAGAGCCTGCGAAGAGCGCGTTCTTGCGGTTGAGCGCGAAGACTGATTCATTATGCACCCCCTCTTCAAATGGCGGGAAACAGCGATTTCTGATTATCGTCGTTGATGATACGCGGAGATTTGCGCGCCAAATCGGCCTTGATCCGTTCATCTTCAAGGTCGCTGGCGCGGATCTGGTAGGGCGCGCCGCGCATGACCTGCTCGGCTGGTAATATGCCGTCCCTGACGAACCGGCGGATTTTGACGTGCGACACGCCAAGCTTCGCGGCCGCGTCCGACATGGTAAGCCACTCGCCGTTCTTGTCGGAAGACCGATAGCCGCTGATCTTGTGCACCGTGCGCAGGGATTGGACGCGTCGCGCCGTCCAGGTCTTTCCCTGACCCGTCTTCATGCCCATGCGGTTGAGTGTGGCGGCGATTTCGGCATCCGACCATCGCGTTGCCATGGATCGCATGACCGCCAGAGCCTCCTCAGGCGTACTCTGGCCATGCTCTCCGGATTTGGACTTGCGAACCCTTACCTGGGAATGCTGGCCCCCATGCCAATGGATGGTCAGGATCACATCGCGCGCGTCGTCATCGACGTCCGCCACAATGTCCTTGATGAGCGCGCGCAGCAGTTGCTGACGGAACCGCATATCGACACCCGGCGCATTCCAGGCGGCTTCGAGATCCTGGGCGAGGCCGGTGAAGTCAGGGATCGCGTCGACAGGCTCCATACGCTGGACTTCACTGAGCCGGGCCTCGCAGGTCTCCACGCGCCTGAGCCTAGCTTCCCAGTTCCTCTCGAGCTGGGCCGCTATAAGCCGGTTCTCCGGGTCGCAGGCGGCGTAGCGGCGCTCGGCGAGCGATGCCTCATAGCGTGCCTGCTGCAGGTCCATCTCGATCATCTGCCGCCGCCTGGCTTCGCTCTCCAGCTGCATCTGTTCAGCCTCCAACGCCGCCTCGATCGCCATCGGCGCAACCGCCTCCAAGGCTTCGCGGGCCACCGCCGCATCGGTGCGAAAGCCGTTGAACGACATGCATCGCGCCTGCGCCATCATGGTGTTCTCGCAACGATAGACCGGGTAACCTTGGCCACGTCCGGCATACGTGACAACCAGTCTTCGCCCGCATCGACCACAGGAGAGAAGACCCGGGAGCAACGCGCGACCGCCGCGGCCCGACTTGACGCCGCCGGCTTTGCCATAGGCGTTGGCGGCGAGAAGTTCCTGGTTCCGTTCGTACTCGCTCCATCCGATATAGCCTTCGTGATGCTCCTTGAGCACCACCGCCCAATCGCTGGCCGGCTTGTAATGACCATAGCTCTTGCGGACGCGGCCATCCACGATCTCGGTGCGCTTCTCGCTCTTACCATAGACATAAGCGCCGGCGTAGAACGGGTTCTTCAGGACGGAGATCACGTTGCGGTAGCGGACCGGAACCCAGGCGAAGGACACCATCTTCTTGCCGTCGGAGGGTCTGGGGAAATGCACGCCATCGTCGATCATCGAGATCAGGACCTGGCGGGCACTGCCGAGTTCGCGGAAACGCGCGAATATCAGGCGAATGGTCTCCTGCAGGCGTATATCGGGATCGAACCCGAGACCGTAATCCCGGTGCCAGACGTAGCCGAAGGGCACAGAGATGCGCAGTTCGCCGCGCTGTGCCTTGGCGCGGTCAGCTTCGTACATGCGAGCACGCAGCACCCCGAGTTCGAACTCGCTTATGCTCCCCTTCATGCCGAGCAGCAGGCGATCGTTCGGCAGTCCCGGATCGTAGACTCCGTCCAGATCGATCACCCGTGCATCGACTTCGCCGCACAACTCGAGCAGCCGATGCCAGTCCGGTCCGTTGCGAGACAGGCGGGACGCCTCCAGGCAAAGCACAGCGCCCACATGACCGGTGCACAGATCGTCGACCAGGCGTTCGAAACCGGGACGTTCCACAGCTCCACTTGCGGTGCGTCCCAAGTCCTCGTCGATCACCTCAACCTTGCGGAATCCCCAGCGCCGCGCGACGTCGACCAGCTCATATTGCCGACGCTGGCTCTCAAGATTGAGCTGCACTTGCGCCTGCGTGGACTGACGTACATAGACAACGGCCTTGCGCTTGAGGATGGTGGCCGGAATCAGATTACGGCTCGTCATCGCGGCTCTCCTCCGTCACGATACCGGCGGCGGCCATCAGCACATTGGCGAGCCGGGCGATCACGATCGTTCGTTGCGCTGCGCTCAGCCCGACTAGCTTGTGCGAGTCGAGCGCATGCTGAGCTGGCGAACGATCACGAGAGATCGTGTCGGTGGCGGCAAGGTTCTCATTTTGAGTCTCCCCGATGATGAAACCATCCGGAGAGCCTCGCCGGAAACGGCGCTGGATCAAGAGCTTGTTCAGTTCAAGCAGTGCAGCAAGCGACGCGCGCGGGGAGCCCAGATCCATTGCTGCGCACGGGACTTCGACCTCCTGCCCAACATGGGCAGAATGACCCCGAGATTGCGATCGGACGGATCGAGCGTTCGACGGTGTTGCTGTCGATCTCGATGCGGCCGTCGTCAAGGAAGTGCGAGAGGCCTTCCCAGCGTGAGAGCGTGTAGCGGATTGCCTCTGCGAGCTTGGTCTTCTGACTGATCAGGCCGAGCTTCTCACGCAGCCAGGGTTCGAGATCGGCGACGATGGCGCGGCTTTTGTCCTGACGCATCGCGCGGCGCTCGTTGGCCGATCGGCCACGGATGTCATCCTCGATCTTGTAGAGTTCGGCGATCCGTCTCAGCGCGTCACTGGCGATCGGCGCGGGACCGGCTGCTGCCAGTTCATAAAAGCGCCGACGGACATGCGCCCAGCAGAAGGCGAGCGTGACGCCGCTTTTGTCGGCCAGCACGCGATAGCCGCCATAGCCGTCGACCTGCAAGATTCCGGTGAAGCCTGCGAGATGAGCGATCGGACGCTCGGCCTTTCGGTCCGGCGCATAGACATAGGCGACGCCCGGCGGGTCGCTCCCCTCCCATCGTCGGTCATCGCGGGCATAGGCCCAGAGTTGACCTGTCTTAGTCTTGCCGCGGCCGGGATCGAGCACCGGCGCGGTCGTCTCGTCGGCGAAGAGTTTTGCCGAGGACTTCAGCTTGCCAAGCAGCCGCTCATGCACCGGACGCAGGTGCCAGGCGGCGCGGCCGACCCAGTCGGCGAGCGTAGAGCGATCGAGATTGATACCCTGCCGGGCGTAGATTTGCGCCTGACGATAGAGCGGAAGGTGATCGGCATATTTTGAGACCAGCACCTGGGCGACCGTTGCCTCGGTCGGAAGACCACCCTCGATCAGCCGGGCCGGCGCCGGAAGCCTGAACCACGACGTCCTCGCAGGCGCGGCAGGCATATTTGGGCCGGCGCACGACGATTACACGCAGCTGCGCCGGAACGATGTCGAGCCGCTCGCTCACGTCCTCGCCGATCCGATGCAAGCCATTGCGGCAGCATGGGCAGGCATGGTCCTCGATGTCGACGACCATCTCCACGCGCGGCAGATGGGGTGGCAGCGCGCCCCGGTTGGCCCGGCGCCTCGTGGCCTTTGCTTGCCGCTCGGCGGGAGCAGATTGCTCCTTCTCTTCCTCACCGGCGGCCTCGATCTGCTCCGCCTCTTCGAGCCCCAGCAGCAATTGATCCTCGGGGAGCGTCTCGGCACGCCGGCCGAAGCGGTGACGCTGCAATTCCTTGATGATCTGAATCAGACGGGCATTCTCGACGTCGTGCGCCAGGACCATCGCCTTCAGCGCGTCCGGATCGTCGGGAAGCTGGTCAGCCGTCATCGCCATGAACGGATCAGACCATATTCGCCGACAGCCCGCGACAGCGGAATCTAGGCTGATTCACTTCGTCGCGGGTCAGCCCGCCTGGGCTGGCACGCGGGTCCGGCGCGCCTCATGGACTCGCCGCCAGTCGAGACCTTCGAGTAGCGCCGAGAGCTGCGCGGCCGTCAGCCGCATCATGCCGTCATGCACTTTCGGCCAGCGGAACTCCCCATCCTCCAAACGCTTAGCAGGCAAACCCCGGTGCCATCCCAGAAGATCAGCTTGATCCGGTCAGTCCGCTTCGCCCGGAAGACGTAGACGGCCCCGCTGAACGGATCGGCCCCCATTGTCTCTCGCACCAGCGCCGCCAATCCCTCCGCACCCTTGCGGAAGTCGACGGGCTTCGTCGCCACCATGACCTTGACCGCACCCGTCGGCCCGATCACGACGTCGCCTTCAGCGCGCGGATCACTGCGGCCACCGTCTTGGTATCGGCGCCCCGGCCGACGCGCATCGCGATGCCGTCGATCTCAAGCTCGATCATGCCGGCATCTCGGGTGGCTTGCCGTTTCCGCTGCTTCGGTGAACGGCTGGCTGCAGGTTCCGCCGCCGCCACAACCGCCGGCACAAAGGCAGGAGAATCTTGCTGCACCGAAGCGGCCTGTTTGCGCGCTTCGCGGCGCCAGGCGAAGACCTGCTGCGGCCTGAGACCATAACGGCGGGCGACCTCGGAAATGATCGCATTCGGCTCCAGCGTCTCTGCGATGATCCGCGCCTTGTCATCCACCGACCAGTGACGCCGACCGCCGGCACCGTTGATCACCTCGAAACGCCGAAGCTGCCGCTCCGGGTCAAGCGTAAGGTCAAGTCCAGACACAAGCCGATCTCCGATCCCAATACAGGATCGGCAACCTCACAGATCGCGACCACTCCCGAAAGGTGGTCCGGAAACACCGCTCTGATGTCCGCTGTCAAGGTTTGGAACGCATGAGGTCGCCCGATCCGAGGAACGGCTGCTCATTCTGATGATCGCGCATGGGTGGGGAGGCGGAACTGAAGGACGTCGGTGATCAAGCTCTGATGCGCGGGTTGGCTACCGCATTCCCGATTGTGCGTCCGGGGCTGTTCCTATCTTACTGCGGGCGTCGGTCGATTTGCCGGCCACAAAGCGTCTGACGGGCATTCCCCTGCCGTGGTCCCGCCTCCGCCCATGCGCGATATGTGCGCCATCGCGGCGAGCGATCAGGTGACGCGCGCCTCCCTTGCGACTGCCCACATAAAGCCGACCAGTTCACGGGCGATCGCGGTGCAGACGACCGTTGTCCGTTTGCCCCGAGCGCTCAGCATGCGGTAGCGGGCTGTCAGGCGGGACTGCGCCTTCCAGGCGATCTCACGCACCTTCGGTGACGCCTGCTCCAACCGGTATAGCTTCGCCTTCCCGACCTTGGGCGGATGTCGATAGGTCCAGGCGCTCTCGACCAACATGTGGCGAACCCGACCGTTGCCTGCCTTTGTGATGCCGCCGCGCCGGACTGTCTCCCCGGTTGAGCGCTCGCCGGGGACCCGACCGAGATATCCCATGAGCTGGCGTGGGCTTTCGAACCGGCTGGCGTCGCCGACTTCGGTGACGAACGTCACGGCGACAATTAGGTCTACCCCACGCAATGTCTGAAGCGCCCACACGATCGGTGCCAGCGACCAGGCCGGGACGAACTCTTCGATCACACGCTCCAGCCGCTCGACCCGCTCTTTCGAGACGCGCACCGCCTCGACCATCTCCTGGAGTGCGATCTGATGCGCGGGATGATCGAACCTTGTTCCTGAAGCCAGCGTAGATAGCGCATCGTCCAGCTCTTCTTTCGCGGATAGCTACGGCCGTGCTTGAGCATGAATGCGCTCACCTGCTGGCGATGGACCCGCAGCGTCTCGACCGCGCCCGCCCGCGCGCGAACAAGATCCCGTATGGACTCGTGCCCTTCATCGGGAACCCACACCGCGGTCAGCTCGCCGGCGCGCAATAGTCGGGCAAGGGAAATGGCGTCTCGACGGTTCGTCTTCACCCGATCGCCGGGCTTCCTTGGTATCAATGATGGTGCAACCACGGTGCACTCGTGCCCGAGCGACCGGATCAGGCGATAAAGGCCGTACCCGGTCGGCCCAGCCTCATAGCAGAAATGCACGTAATCAAAGCGGCTGGCGATCCGGCCTATGACCCGCCGCATGCTGGTCGCCGACGCGTCGACCTCACCGAAGAACCGAACCTCTCCTTCCCGGCCTGCCTCCGCAATCGCAATAGCGTTCTTAAGCTTCGCAACATCGATTCCGACAAATGCTTCTCTATAATCCGCCACGGCTCGTCCTCCTGTGGTGAGGATCGGCTCGGCCCGTCCGAGCAACCCTCGGACGCGCAGTGTAGGGCGAGCCACCTCATCGGCAGAGGCGGACATACGGTCTTACTGTCAAGACGCTGACGACCCAGAATCGCCGGGCGCTGCTGACGGCCCTCAAGTCGCTTCAGGAAAAGGCCATCGCCATCGAGAACGACATCCGTGGCCTGTTTCGTAACTTCGGTCTCAAAGTTGGCATTGTCGACGGCCGGCAAATTCGCGGATCGCATCCGGGACCCTTCCGGTGACATTCCGGAACTCGAGACATCATGGAGACGTTGCTCACCGCCCGTCGGAAACTTTGCGAGCAGTTCACGGTGCTACACGAAAGACTGTTGTCGATCGTGAGGGGTGACACGGTTTGCAGGCGGTTGATGACCGTGCTGGGCGTCGGCCCTATCGTTGCACTGGGTTTCAACGCCACGGTCGATATTCCTGCCCCCTTCAGGAATTCGAAGGACGTGGGGCCGTATCTCGGTTTGACGCCGCGGTTACATCAATCAGGCTAGGATAATCGCGTCGGCAGGTCAGCCTAGGAAGCTTGAATGGGATTGACTTCAACACGCCGAATAGACAAGTCCAGGCATTTGGTGGAGCGGATTGAGAGTGAAGCGCTCGGGCTGGGAAGCCCATGCCTTGCAGATGAACTCGTAGGGTGAGACCTTTGAGGGCCTTCAGCCTGCGGCCGAAATTTGTAGGCCGCAACAAAGTCGGCAAGATGCCGACGCAGTTGGTCATGATCGTCGTAGTGGAAACGCTTGCCCGTCGCGTCCTTGATGGTGCGGTTCATTCGCTCGACCTAGCCGGTGGTCCAAGTATGCTTTGGCTTCGTGGTTCGAAGCACAGCGCGACGATGCGGCCCCCGAACGTGCTTGCGGGCTTCCTGGCGCCGCGACGAGCGCTTGCAGGCGCTGACGGTCGCTGGCCAAAACGGTGAAGGGGGATGCTATTGCGCATGCATCTAACTCGCACGCCAAACCGCAAAACGGAATCCCGAAATCGGACTCTTTTGATCCGATCAATCCACTATGAGACGCCGATTCCGAAATAGCGGGTGTGGGCGACATTGAGGATGCGATTGATCAAGCTTACGAAGCTGTGTCCGCCGGCCGTTGCAGCTGTGCCATAACTGGAGTGTATACCAAGGGCCGGCACCGAGTTCATCTCTAGGACAAACGGTTGGCCTGAGCGATCGATCCGGAAATCGACGCGGGCATAGTCCCGGCAGTGGCAGGCACGGAAGGTCGCAACCGAAATATCCCGTAACATCGTCTCAAGCCCGCTCTCGATTTTCGCCGGGCAAATCTTGGGCACCGCTGCGGCCGCCACGTACTTCGCATCCCAATTCATAACACGCGTTTCGCGGTCACCGAAGTCCTGCTCCACTAGAGGCAAAACTTCGGGCTCCCCGTTTCCGAGCAACGCAACGCAGATTTCCCGCCCCTCGATGTATTCCTCCACTAGCGCATCCTGAGCATGCTGCGTGACGATCACTTCGACGGCCTGCCGCAACTTAGAGTGTTCATGTATGATCTGCAATCCGAAGCTGCAGTCCTCCTCCCGCGGCTTCACTACCACTGGGAATCTCAGGTCGCCGGTGTTCTCGGTGCCGCGACGCATCACGCGAAAGTTCGGAGTCGGCACGCCCTGATCGCGGATGAGCATTTTGGTAATGACTTTGTCTCCCGTCAGCCCAATCCCGAAGGGGCTACATCCAGTGTATGGAACACCGGCCATCTCAAGCATGGCAGGAACATGAGTGTAACGCTTTTCGCCCTGAATTCCCTCCGCCAAGTTGAAGACCATTCCCGAGGGGCGACCTTGCGGATCAGGTGGCATGAACCGCTCGAGACTGGCGAGCAGTCCTTTATCGCCTTCACACACTACCGTCTCGTGGCCGCCCTCTTGAAGTGCCGCCACCACATCTTCCAACGTGCCGCTATGCGGCCAAGGCTGCGGCGGCTGCGGACAAGGCTGACCGAACCGGTTAATCACACCGTTGAAATCACTGTTCGTTACGATGGCTACTCGCATGAGCTATCTCCTTTGACGTTTGTCTGCTGTCACGAAACCAATGAAAACTGGATGGAGGCCAACCGCTATATCAACATTGACGACCTGCACGAGTACAAGAGGCTCGAAGCACCATGGCTGACCCTTTTCACAACCCCCTCCACAAACATAGGTCCACCACCCGGTTCCCTCTCCGGTTCCCGACCCTTTCCGCTGGCGGTGCTCTTTTTGCCCAAGTAGCTCGAAAGACGGCGAGTTGGGTTGCGGTACCATCAATAAAGCCTTATGCAGGGTTTATGCCAAAACAGATGATAACCGGCGGATGAGAGCGCTCCGACGCGAAATGATCGCTTCAAAAACCGTGCCAACCTCGCAAAATGCACGTCGGCCAGTGCTTTGAGTTTGATATCAAACTTACGGTCATATCAGGTACTAAACTGGCCCGCACAACCACTATGTCGCAGGCGCGACAAAATCCGACAGAGATCGTATCCCAGGGGACGAGCGGCGACCCATCCGCAGTCTTTTGACGCTCGCCGGTCCCTTACATCGAGCCCTGGCGTCCAGAATTGAAGTTGGGCGAAGGCGATCCGCATAATCGTATGCCCGGCCTGGCCGGCTTCAACGTGCGAGCGCTGCAGCAGTTTCAACAATGATGGCGAGTCGGCATAAATCTTCTTGAGAGGCTGGCGCTTAATCCCGGAACAAACGCGGCAATCAGCACTTCGCCTTGCTCATTTCGATGACGGCCATAGTGTTATTGCGCGCTTCAAAAGCTGGACAGCGATTCCGCTAATTCCCGGACAGCGTTTTCACAAAAGTCCGACAGTTCGTCGAGGTTGGTCCTCGGCAGCCTGGTTGCTGTAGGGCTGATTGATTTCGGTGTTCTCGGAGTCGGTCAAGAGGGCCGAGGCTTTTTTCTTCGGATGCTCTCGCCCTGAAGGGCGATGCGGTGTGCATTGTGCACGAGCGGTCGTGTATAGCGTCGGCGACCGTGCTGTCGTTAATAAGGTCGTGCCAGCTTGCCACGGGGACCTGGGCGGTGATCAGGGTGGATTTTCTCTGATAGCGCTCCTCGACGATTTTCGAAGAGGTGGAAGCGCTGCTGATCGGAGAGAGCATGGTTGCCGAAGTCGTCGTGGATGAGCCAAGTGGACACGGGTGAGCTTGTCGATGAGGCGGGGAAAGGAACCATCGATGCGTCGCTCTCGAACAGGATAACAGTGCGGCTTCGGAAAAGTCCGGACAGGCTTTCCGGTAATCTCAATGATGAGATCCGCGCCCGCCGTTCCAAAAAAAGGTTCGGCACGAAGCCCGCATTTTTTGCACTGGGCTTACGGCGTGCTGATCCACTGTTTCGTCATTACTATTCCCGAGCCTTGCAACCGAGCCGGAAGCGTCAGGCGAATGCAGGATTCCTGCGCTCGTAGAGCGTCCCAGCTTGGTCAGCACAACCTGACGATACGCGCCATCTTGGCGGCAAAGGCATTTGACGCAGCTGAATTGTCACGATCAGACGGCAGTTGGATCCTCATTGGATGGCCAGTGTTGCAAAAATCACAGGCTGGAGATCGGACTTGCGCCCTGGTGAATTTCCGCCACCGCATCGGGGTCGGTCTTCAACCCGGCAACTTCGACTTCCCAATTATAATAGAGACCGCGGCCGGGGCTTTGGCGGAGAGGGTCAGTCCTGGCGATGCCTCTCTCGAGCCGGCCTACATTGCAGCTGCCAGGCGGTTGGTTGAGCGCGGAGCCGTCGCGATAACCAGGGACTGCGGCTTCAGTATCTGGTGCCAGGCTGCACTGGCCACGTCTGTCAAACTTCCCGTGGCCATGTCGAGCCTGCTACTGGCGCCCACGCTCCTCCGGCAGCTTCCGGCCGGCGCAAAGCTCGCCGTCTGGCCGCAGACTCAAGACACTGCGGCGAAGAGCTGCTGGGCATGGATTCATCCGCAGGGGCAAGAGTAGCCATCGGCGGCATCGAAGGTAATACGCGGCCGGCTAGTGTTACCGAAATGGAGTCCCCGGGTTGCAGTCTGTGTCGCGACTTCGCGCCGCACATCCCAAGATTGACGCACTCCTATTTGAATGTACATTGTCCCCGATGGTGACGTCAGCAATCCGTCGTAGGACAGGACTGCCCATCTATGACGCCGCGCCCCTTTATCGAATGACATTCGCGTCCGTGGCTTGACCGCTTGGAGGCCGTCAGGTGCTTGAGCGCGGCAGTCTCAAGTTTTAAGGGGTGGCAGCGTGGAATCTGCTCCTCGCGAAAGAAGGAAGCCCCAGGCGACTTTCGATCGTATATGCCGCGGCTAGGACGGAGGTGTCGGAATAGCGCGCGCCGACCAGTTGTAGCCCGACGGGCAGCCCTTGATCATCCAGGCCCGATGGAATCGATGCTGCTGGTTGCTGGGTCAAGTTGAAAGGGTAGGTGAAGGGCGTCCAGTCCACCCACCCCTTGTAACTATCATCCGGCACATTTCGCCCGACGGGGAACGGCGCGATAGGCATCGTCGGTGTGACCAAGAGATCGTAATTTTCGTGGAACTTCGCCATCAGAGCGGAGAGCTCGAACCGCATCGCCTCAGCTTCCTGAAATTCGGTAAGGGTGATCTTCAGCCCGCGTTCGGCACCTTCCAGAAAGCCAGGATCTAGTAATTGTCTTTGCTGTTTGTTCATTCGTGACACAATACGGGCGGCGCCAGCGAACCAGAATGTAGAAAACACCTCCACCGGATCCGCAAATCCCGGATTGACTTCGGCCACCTCGGCCCCAAGAGCTCGAAGCTGGTCGATCGCATTATCGGTAACGTTTTGGATATCTCGCGCCACCTTGACATAGCCGAGGTTCCGACTGTAGCCGATCCGCAGGCCCCTGATGGTGGTCTTTGCTGGATCGGGGTCGAGACCTAGGTACGCCGGACCCGCATAGCCATCGCGAGCGTCCTTTCGTGCAATCACATTCATCATCAGGATCGCATCCGCAACGGTGCGGGTCACCGGCCCCAAATGAGACAGCGTTGTCATGGCGCTAGCTGGCCATTGCGGAACGATGCCGAAGGTTGGCTTGAAGCCGAAGGTCCCCGTGAAGCTCGCCGGTATCCGGATTGATCCCCCGCCGTCGCTACCCTGATGAAGAAAGCCAAGGTTGAGCGCAGCCGCAACTGCCGCCCCTCCCGACGACCCGCCTGGTGTCAGGTCAGGATTCCAGGGATTGCGGGTGATCCCGTAGACCGGGCTGTCTGTTACCCCTTTCCAGCCAAATTCTGGAGTGGTTGTCTTGCCCAGGATAACGCCACCGGTCTCACGGATACGGGCTGGAACAGGGGCGTCTTCAGTCCAGGGTCCCTCGGTGCTGCCGGACAATGAGCCACGTCTTGTCGGCCAGCCTCGTGTCAAGGTGAGGTCTTTGATGGTGGCCGGAATGCCATCTAGTACTCCGGCTGGTTCCCCCTTCATCCATCGACCCTCCGAGGCCCGGGCAGCAGACCTGGCCCCTTCGTGGTCGACGAGGCAAAATGCGTTCAGCGCCGGGTTGTTGGCGTCGATGCGGCTGAGACAGTCATCGACGACTTCAACAGGCGAGAGCTGCCGCCTTCGGTAGAGTTCCAGGCATTCGCACGCCGACAGACCCTCAAGAGATGTTGGCACGGATGAACGAGTTTTCATTTTACGAGGTCCGCTACATTCAAGCCTGGCATAAGACGGCAGTTATTCATTCGTTCTGCGGCCCTTGTCAGACCGATCATCAAGACGTCGGACGGGATCCCAACGTGTTCTCTACGAGCTTGATCCAGTACGATGTTCCATAAGGAATCGCCTCGTCGTTGAAATTGTAGGCAGGGTGATGCAGGCCGGCGCTGTCACCGTTCCCGCACCAGACGAAAGCACCCGGCCGCGCCTGCGCCAGGAAGGAGAAATCTTCCCCCCCCATTACCGGTGGCGTCTCGAGCACATTGTTTTCACCGGCCACGCCCTTGGCCGCGCTTCTCGCAAGGTCGGTCTGCTGGACCTCATTGAAGAGAATTGCGTCGAAGCTCTGAAATTTAATATCTATCTTCGCGCCGGTTATCTGGGCGATGCCGGCGACCACTTCGCCCACCCGCTCCTTCACGAACTTGCGCACCTCCGGCTTTAGCGTCCGCATGGTGCCCACCAACTCCGCTGTTTGCGGAACGACGGGGACTAGTCTCTGCCCGGACTGGAACTGGTGGAACGAAATTCCTGCCGAGTCGACAGGGTCAATGTTCTGAGCCAGGATATGCTGCAGGGCCGTCACAAGCTGAGCGCCGACCAGAATCGGATCGATGCATTCATGAGGCCTTCCAGGGTGCCCCCCTCGCCCTTCAATGCTAATTTCTATGCTATCAGTTGCCGCCATCACTGGACCTTGCCGGATTCCGAAGACACCTACCGGCAAGCCCGGACGATTGTGCATTCCGTAGATGTGCTCGATGCCGAACCGCTCCATCAAACCGTCATCTAGCATGGCAACGGCGCCGGTACCGATCTCCTCGGCAGGTTGGAAGATCATGACCGCCGTTCCAGCGAAATTCCGAGTATCGGCAAGATAGCGCGCGGCACCCAACAGCATCGCGGTGTGGCCGTCATGCCCACACGCATGCATCAAGCCCTTGTTCTTGGACGCATAGGGCAGATCGGTCGCTTCGTTGATCGGCAGCGCATCCATGTCAGCGCGCAATCCGATAACCTTTGGGTTACCGTCGCTCACGACGCCGTTGCCCTTGATGACGCCAACGACGCCGGTTTTGCCGATGCCGGTCGCGACGGCGTCGCAGCCGAATTCGCGCAGGCGCTCGGCGACAAATGCCGAAGTACGGGGGATGTCGAAGCCCAGTTCGGGATGTGCATGGATGTCCCGGCGCCAAGCCACTATCTCGGGGAGAAACTCTGCGACGCTATTGAGAATTGCCACGGGGACTTTCCTTTCTTGCCGGTTGCAGGCGAATTTCACGCTTTGTCCTTGCGAGAGCCGGGAGACCCGTTTCCGCGCTGCCGGGAGCACAGCATCCTCTGTGCGACGTAGGCACCCCAGCTATTCCGCCGACTGAAGCCGCTCCAATTAGCCGGGGACCGACAATCCTGAATTCCGCTCCGCCCAGAATGTAGCAAGTGCCAAAGAGCTTGGTTGCGCGAAGGGCGCCTTGGTCCCGCAGAATATCATCGTTTTTTGGTCATTGGCGCATAACACCTGCAGGCTGAGAGGAGGTGCCCTGGTATATATGCGGGACCATTCAAAATAGGACAGCCGACATTCAGAAGTGCGGGACAACTGCGACCCGCGGAAGGCGCGTGGTGGTTGCCTGGGCGGGCTCTTTTGAAGGCTACTCTTCAGCAATTGGCAGAGCAAACGACGCCTTGATCCGATCCATTACAACGATTGTCTTGAACCCCTTTACTTCAAGATGTTCGTAAAAAAAACGACGGGTAAACGCCTCGTACTCGGCCATGTCCTGAGCAGAGACCGTAATAATAAAATCCGCTTCACCCGTAACGTAGTAAGCGTTCATGATCTCAGGCGTCCGCCGAATTGCCTGCTTGAAACGATCGATGATATCGGCGCGATCGCGCTCGAGAGTGATGGATACCAGCAGGAGCAGGGGCCGACCGACGGCTTCCGGTGAAACTATGGCAACGTCCGCTTCGATGACGCCAGCGTCTCGAAGTCGCTTTAATCTCCGCTGACAAGCGGTAGCCGATAGTCCGGCAAGTTCGCCCAATTCCTCTGTCGTAAGGCGATTGTTGCGCTGCACGACGTTGAGAATCTTCCGGTCAATTCGATCCAGATCCATTCACAATCTCTGCTCATGATGATATCGGCCAATGCCAAGGCCGCCAGTCCGTACGTCCAAAATGTAGCAAGTGCCAAACGCCCTCTCGGCGCTAAAGTCGGTCCAAGTCGCAGAAAATCGGCGTTTCTTTCGCCATCTGCGCACAATACCGGCATAGTATAACTATCTGAGGGGTGCCGCTGAATCGATGGGCGTTGCTGGTGAGCAGTTGCGGGCCAGCGCAAGAACGGCAGATTCGATCGGGTGGGGGCGATCCCCGGTCGAAAAGATCCTACCGATCTCGTTGCTCAGGCGCAGAAAACATGAGTTGCAGCACGCTCGCATCAGTTCGAGGCAAGCGTGTTAGGGAGCGACATCACCAAGGGTGTCGGCGTTGCAGCATAAATCGGAGACCATGAGAGTCAGGCTATGAACCGGCCCCGGCTTTCGGATGCCTTACGGCCCTCGCGCGTCGGCCGCGAGTGAACTATGATCCGCATGGGTGTGGGGCTGGAGGAGAAGGTCGTCGGCTCAGTCAGGCTAACGTCGCTCCAAGCACTGGTAAGAAGCCCTATCCGCGGTCTGAGAATTACCCAAATTGATCTCTCGTGAGGCAGTTGTTGCAGCTGCATTCCGTCGAGACGCTTCAGTGATCCGCGAGAATGGCTCGCGATCTCTGCGTGAATCGCGGTTTGGCGCAGGAATGCGGCGTGGGAGACCGAATGTTAGACCAAAGTCGGCACGAGCACCGTGTAAAATGGGCAGGTCAGCGCAGACCAGTCTGGCGGCATTCTTACCCTTGCCGGAACGATCGCCTGAACAAGGTAGCTCAACCGCCGTCCGCACTCCCAGGAGAGAAAGCCATATGCTTCCCTTGGACATCCTCCGAAAGGAGTTTCCAGCCACAGCAAACGCCATCTACATGGATGTCGCGAACCAGGGCCTCATATCAAGCACAACATTGGCTTCAATCGAGCCTCATTTGAACAATCGGCTGCATGGCCTAAACGACGAAGAAAGAATGCTCGAACACGTCGAGCGTACTCGCGCTAGGTTCGCACAATTTATCAATTCAGATCACGATGAAATTGCAATTACCAAGAATGCATCGGAAGGCATCAACATCATCGCTAATGCGATCGATTGGAGAGATGGAGACAACGTCGTTCTATGCCCAAAATTGGAACACGCAAATAATATCTTGCCATGGATTCAGATCAGAGACCGCTACAATGTCGAGTTGCGAGTCGTAGAGCCGGATAACGGCTCAATTCCCCCTGATGCATTCGTAAAGGCGATTGATTCTCATACCCGCGTTGTTGCCTTGGCGACGGTGACGATGGTTCCGGGGTTTCGGACCGTCATGGAGCAGATATCCGAAGCCTGTAGGCACTACGGTGCATTTCTTTTGGCGGACGCGACGCAATCTGTTGGGATACTCCACACCGACGTCAATCGACTTGGCGTAGACGGTGTAGCAGTGTCCACTGTGAAGGGTTTGATGGGTCTTTATGGATCGGGTTTTTTATATTGCCGTAAAGAATGGGCCGATCGGCTGAGCCCGGCCTATCTTGCGCGCTTCAGCGTAGATTTCGGAAACGCGCCAGAATCAGCTCCGGTACCTAGTTTTGTAAAGTTGCGCTCTGGCGCGCCCCGCTTTGATATCGGGCATTACAACTTCCCTGGCATGTTGGCTGCATATGCATCAATGGGCCAGCTACTTGATATCGGAACCGAGGCGATCGACCAGAGCGTTACCTCACTCGCAAAACGTATGGCCACTGGTCTCTTAGATATCGGGCTTCCGGTCTGCGGCGGGCCACCAGGCGCTCACACTGGAAGTATCGTAGCCGTTGGCGATTCCAGCGATCTTGTTGAAGGGCGCCCAGTCGACGCCCGCATTCGGTCGCTTCACGAGCATTTCACGAAGAACGGGGTAATCGTCTCAATACGCAGAGGCATGCTCCGGTTTTCCCTGCATCTTTACAACACCGCCGATGAAGTCGATCGCGTAATCAATCTGGCCAAGAGCTGGTCGAAGTAAGAGCGACACGGCTAGTTCATGCACACAGGAGAGTACATGTCGACCCAGAGCGCCGAGACTATCGGACTTCTCCAAGATCTTATAAAGATCGAGAGCATCAATCCATCGCTGTCGCCAAAAGGTAGTGGAGAGCAAGGTGTAGCCAAGTTCCTCGAGGGTTTTTGCAAGGAGCGGAAGCTGGCTTACGGGATACAGGAGGTGGCCGATGGTCGCTCGAATTTCCTGACCTGGGTACCTGGGAAAGAACCCGATAGGCGTATTCTATTCATTGCTCATATGGATACCGTTCCTATCGATAGGTGGGAATCAGATCCATTCTCGGGTGAGCAACGGGACGGGCGAATATATGGGCGAGGTAGCTGCGACACAAAAGGCTCACTTGCAGCTATGTTGATTGCGCTTAGCTCACTTGGTGAACGGCAGCCCCGGGCCACGGTTGTTGTGGCAGCCAGCATTGACGAAGAGTACCGCAAACTTGGCGCCCGCGCTATAGCCGATTCCGGTGTCGCTTATGAGGGTGCGGTAGTCGGTGAACCCACCGAATTAGAGCTCGTTGTAGCTCACATGGGTTCTGTCCGCTGGCAAATCGAGGTTCAGGGTGTACCGGCTCATACGTCGAAGCCTCATCTCGGAGTGAACGCGATCACGGGCATGGCCAAGGTGGTATTGGCACTTGATGAGCACCATCGATCCCTTGTGTCTCGGGCGCAGCACCCATTGGTAGGGTCATCACAGCTGACCGTGAGCCTCATCGAAGGAGGTTTGGAACTTACCACTGTACCGCCGGTATGCCGTATCTGGGTCGATCGGCGTCTCATACCCGGGGAGCGGCCGCAGGACGCGTTGGCGGAGGTAGAAAGCATACTGGAAGGCCTTCGCCAGGGCGAAGACAAGATCAATGTTCGGTCATTGCTTCCCGCATTGGAAGACCCGCCTCCAATCAGTTCCGGGTCGAGCAAAATTGCAGCAGTCGCAGGAGCGGCTTGTGCCCACGTCGCGGGGACCGGAGAGCAGAAGGGAGCCACCGGCGGCTCGGATGCAAATCAGCTGTCATTGGCTGGGATCCCGTGTGTGATTATCGGACCCGGGCGTACTGCCCAAGCCCATACGAACAACGAGTTCGTTGAAATCGATCAACTGACCAAGGCTGCTGATTTGTACCAGAGAATCATGCTCACATATTAGGAGTGGCCGGCCTGATGGGGGTGCTCAAACCCCGTCCATTGGGCCGCGGACGCCCCGGATGCTGCATGAGCGTGGCGGCCGCAACGTCCCGATCTTCGCTGGTCTCGTCGGCGCTTCCCACGTAGATCTTGCCGCCCGTGCTTGAAATTCTGTTGCGACAGGCAGAGTGCGTCTTCACCATAGGGAGGGCATGATCTTCCACCGGAGACGCAGAGCCACCGAAAATTTGGCGCTCATATGCGGATAACGTACGGCAAGTGCCTAGGAAATGCAGATTTTCCGCGACAAGAAGAAATCCTCGGGGAAAACAGCCTCTTGTGACGTGATACGAAGAGAAAGTATGCGGACAGGACGAATGCCTGATCCGTTCGAGGAATGCCTGTTTTGAAGGACTCGACGAGATGAAATATGAGAAGCCATTTCCGCCCGAGGAGTTTCGGCGTCGTGTTCATGACGTGAAGCAGCGGATGGAGCGAGCGGGGCTGGACTTGCTGATCTGCCAGGATCCCGCGAATATGTATTGGCTTACCGGCTTTGACGGCTATTCGTTCTACGTGCCTCAGGTGGTCTTAGTGCATCTCCAGTCGGACATGCCCCTCTGGTTCGGACGTTTCGTCGATGTAAATTCCGCTTATATAACGACGGATCTGCCTAGAGAAAATATAAGCTCATTTTCCGATCATAGACTTCAACATCCAGAATTACATCCATTTGACGATCTTTGCGAGCTTATCAATTCGCGCGGCTGGGGATCTGATCGAATCGGTGTCGAGCTTAACGCCCACTTCTATACTGCCCGAGCACATCAACATCTCGTCAAAGGCCTTCCGAATGCAAAATTCTCTGATAGCCGCGAATTAGTCAATTGGGCACGGCTTATAAAATCTGACCTTGAACTAGTCTACATGAGAGAAGCGGGCCACCTTGCAACGCATACGATGCAGACGGCAATCGCTAACCTAAGGCCTGGAGTGCCGCAACATGAGGTCGTCGCGGAGGTGTACCGGGCCCAGACACGAGGGGTGGACGGTAAATATGGCGACTCTAGCGGTCCTCCTCTTATCCAGACTAGCGAACAAACGAACGCTCCGCACCTCAGTTGGACCGAGGAGCCCTTGCCGACCTCTGGCCTGGTTCTCATGGAGTTCGGCGCCACCCGACGCCGCTACTGTGCGCCGCTGTGCCGCACCGTCCACATCGGAAAGCCACCCGCAGAGGTCTCGCGTCTTGCTGAGGTTATAGTGGAAGGCGGGGATGCTGTGCTCGAGATGGCAAAGCCTGGTACCGTCGTTGAGGAGCTTAATGCGGTGTGGCAAGATATCCTCAAGCGGAACGGGTATATCAAGATAGGCCGCTCCGGCTATTCAATCGGACTCAACTTCCCGCCGGAATGGGGCGAACGCACGGTTAGTATTCGCGCGGGCGACAAGACCATCCTACAACCAGGAATGTGCTTCCATTTTCAGTCGGGGGTTAGGCTCGAAGGGTTCGGCGCCGCCATCTCTGAATCATTTATTGTAACCGAAAGGGGCGGTGAGCGATTGGCAGATGTTGATCGCCGCTTGATCGTCGTGGACTAGGTGATTTGGATGTGACCCAAATCGTTTTGCGATCTCACTGGGTCCGTTCGAAGCCGGTTGAAATTTGTTTCTGCGGCGAGCGGATGAACGGATCTAGCTTAAGGACGGCGCTGTCTGAGAGGTGCGGCATGCCCAACCTCTGGGACAGGAGAATCTCGCCTAGCACATGAGTTCTCTGCATCAGCGGAGATTAAGATCCGTAGGCCGAAATGAGCCACCTGTGACGCGAGCGCGGCGTGAACGTTGCCCCATTCTACAAATGCGCGGATGACGCAAGAGGACTTAGCTTTTGAGGAGCATTGAGGACGAGTTTACGCGCGCCTGAAGCGGGCTCTTGCCAACCCTGCGCGCCGGTGGGAACGCGAGTATGGTCCGCCCCGTCCGTGCAACACGTCGCGACATCAGCACACGTTGTTCCCGATAGATGGCTCGGCAGCGAAGCTCGCCTTTTGCCCGGGGCTCGCTTCATCCTTTTCTGCTGTTTCGTGCGACTTCACCACTTCACCAAGTGAATGTCTGGGTTATCGCGGGGACCTCAATTTCGGGACCCCAAGACCTCCTTCCGAATGAAGTCGTCCGCGATGCCATCGTGTCTGAAGCGGTCGCGGTCACCCTGCACAGTGCCGGACGAAAGTAGCCTTGCGGCGAGTTCCGTCTAAGATTCGAGGCGGTTGCGCCTGCGTCAGTGCGCCTGATCGGTGTCGGTCGAGAACTTAATGCCACGAGGCCAGATCGGGAACTCGGGATCGGGAGATCGGCGCTGGAACCAACTACTTTCCGCGCCGCCGGCGACCAGCGCGACCTTCGCTCGCGGTCGCTAAGCCTCCTGGCAAGTGAAGTTGTGAGCCGTGTCCAATTCTACGCGAATTGGCTGCTGTTTGCAGGAATGCAGCTAAAGGGGCATCAACTGCGCTGCCGATCGGCGCTGTGGCAGCAATAACCTAAAGGCATCAGCATACCATTGGAGTCTTAGATGAGGGGTACGTCAATCACGGCATTACGCAGGCTCAAACGGCCAGACCTTTTGCGTGGTGATGCGTATCTGAACGGCGCCTGGCTCTCCAAATCAGATACTCTTGCCGTGTTTGATCCTGCCAGCGGTGACGAGATCGCTCAAGTTGCGGCTTGCGCAGACGCCGACGTTGACGACGCGGTCCATTGCGCAAGAGCAGCGTTCCTCAAGTGGCGCGACATGCTTCCGTTACAGCGTGGTGCATATCTGCGGAAATGGGCGGCAGGCATGCGGGAGAGCGCCGAAGACCTGGCTGTCATCATAACGGCCGAGCAAGGAAAACCGATTGCTGAAGCCCGCGGCGAAGTTTCATACGCTGCCGGCTTTTTAGATTGGTTTGCAGGGGAAGGGGAGCGGGCTTACGGCGAAACGATTCCCAGCCATCTCCCCGCAAGCAGGCTGGCCGTGCATTTGCAGCCGATCGGGGTGACTGTCGCCATTACGCCATGGAACTTCCCAGCGGCAATGATCACCAGAAAGGCTGGAGCTGCACTGGCCGCTGGCTGCACAATGATTGTAAAGCCGGCACCCGAAACGCCACTGTCGGCCCTCGCGCTTGCCCGCCTTGCCGGGGATGCTGGCATTCCGCCCGGCGTGTTTCAGGTGATCACGGGCGAAGCTCCGCCACTTGCCAAACGGCTGTTGTTGCATACCCACGTGCGTGCGTTCTCTTTTACGGGCTCCACCGAGGTCGGCAGAATCCTTCTCGAGCAATCCGCGAAGACAGTGAAGAAAGTCTCGCTCGAACTTGGCGGCAATGCTCCTTTCATCCTTTTCGGCGATGCGCCGATCAACGCTGCGGTCGCCGGTTGCATGGCAGCCAAGTTCGCGACATCCGGTCAGGACTGTCTCGCGGCAAACCGGATTTATGTGCAGCGAGAGATTTACGAGCATTTTACGGAAAAATTTGCCGAGGCCACCAGTAAACTAAAGGTCGGGCACGGATTGGAGCCAGGTGTCGACATCGGTCCGATGACAAAGACGTCTGGTGCTGACAAATGCAGGCACCAGGTTTCTGAGGCTCTAGCAGCCGGGGCTCGAATGGTAGCAGGCGCACAGCACAATTCGCTTGGCGGGAACTTCGTCACGCCGGCCGTGCTTGCTAATGTGACCGATGACATGGTGATTGCGAAGGACGAAACGTTTGGACCTGTCGCTGCAATCCTGCCCTTCGACGACGAACGGGAGGTGGTCGCGCGAGCCAACAATTCCGAGATGGGACTTGCGGCCTACGTCTATACCCAAGATCTCAACCGAGCCATGCGGCTCTCCGACCGGCTCGAATATGGCATGGTTGCCGTGAATACTCCAAAATTTACGGGGCCGGGCATTCCGTTCGGCGGCTGGAAACAATCCGGCCTTGGTCGCGAGGGCTCAAGGCACGGTCTTATCGAATATCTCGAACCCAAATACCTCTGCATCGGCAACATCGCGGCCTGAAAGGAAGCATTCAATGACCATCAACATCAAAGAGATCACCGAAAAGGACCGCAACTCGGTCTTGCATCCTTTCACTCAGCTTAAAGATTTCGCCACTGGCAAGCTCGGCGACCCAACGATCGTGGTGACAGGGAAGGGGATCCGCATCCAGGACGCGCATGGCAACCAATTTATCGATGGCTTTGCCGGCCTATACTGCGTCAATGTCGGGTATGGCCGCACGGAAGTCGCCGATGCGATCTCGCGTCAGGCCTATCGCTTGGCGTATTACCACTCCTATGCGGCGCACACGACCGACGAGCTTGCGATCCTCTCCGATCGCCTTGTGAAGATGGCGCCGGGCAAGATGAGCAAGGTGTTCTATGGCATGTCCGGCTCGGATGCGAACGAGACCCAGGCCAAGCTTGTTTGGTACTACAACAACCTGCGTGGCAAGCCGACCAAAAAGAAGATCATCTCCCGTGAACGCGGCTATCACGGCTGCAGCGTCGTGTCGGGCTCGATGACGGGCATGAGCTTTTATCACGACCACATGGACCTGCCACTTCCGCAGATTGTTCACACGGGTGTTCCACATCATTACTGGGGCGCAACCCCGGGCGAAACCGAGCGCGAATTCTCCGCTCGCCGCGCCGCCGAGCTTGATCAGTTGATCGAGCGGCTCGGCCCGGACAACGTCGGCGCCTTCATTGGCGAGCCCGTCCTCGGCACAGGTGGTATCACGCCTCCGCCGGAAGGCTATTGGGAAGCGGTACAGACGGTCCTCAAAAAACATGATGTGCTGCTGATTGCCGATGAAGTGATCACAGGGTTCGGCCGCACCGGTTCCATGTTCGGCTCACAGCACTATGGCATCGAGCCAGACCTCATCACGATCGCTAAAGGTTTGACGTCGGCCTACTTCCCGCTTTCAGCGGCAATCGTCGGTGAGAAGGTGTATAAAGTCCTGGAGGATGGAGCCGACAAGGTCGGGGCATTCTCGCACGGCTACACCTACTCTGGTCATCCGATCGGCGCCGCCGCGGCCAACGCGGTCCTCGATATTGTCGAGAAAGAAGACCTCCCCGGCAATGCGCGTGACGTCGGCGCGTTTTTCCAGGCGCAGTTGCAGGAGAGGTTCGCGCAGTTGCCGATCGTCGGCGAAGTGCGGGGCGTCGGTCTTATGGGCGCAATCGAGTTCGTTGCCGATCGCGACAATCGGAAGCGTTTCGATCCGGCGCTCAAGGTAGGTGCGCGAATCTCGAAGGCCGCCCGTGACCGTGGTCTTATCGCTCGGGCCATGCCGCACGGGGACATTTTGGGCTTTGCTCCGCCGCTGGTTACAACCAAAGCTGAGGCGGAGGAGATTGTTGCAATCGCAGAAAGCGCCGTGCGCTCGGTTATGGATGAGCTTGTTCGCGAGAGTGAGAAAATCTGAATGAGTTGGGCCATCTTGTCGTAATCAAGGCGCAAACTCAAGCGACGGCCTGATCGGCTTGCGGGGCTGCCAGCTGAGCTGGTGCCGCGTTCCGCTCATTGAGTTTTCGGCGGAATTCAATGCAGACACTGCTCAGGAGGAACTGGTGGCCAATTCGACCGCACTCAATCCCTGGGAATGGCCTGAAAGCCATTGGCGGCGGCGCATCAACAAAGTCAGAGCGGGCAAGGCACTAAGACCAATGTGGCCCGGCGGTAAACGCTGTGCCTTCGCCATCTCGTTCGACGTCGATCATGAGTCGAACGAATTGCGCAGGGGAGGGCGATCGCTAAGCAGATTATCCTGGGGTCAGTACGGGAGCCGACGAGGGATGCCTCGGGCTTTGGAACTCTTGAGAAAGTACGACGTTCCGGCGAGTTTTTTCGTTCCCGCTGTGATCGCTCAGTTGTATCCAGACGAGCAACGCGCAGTTGTCGATGAAGGCCATGAAATTGGCATGCACGGCTGGATACACGAGCTAAACTCGGAACTGAGCGCAGAGAGCGAGCGCTCTTTAATGATGAGGAGTGCCGACACTCTTGAAAAAATCACTTCCAAACGCCCGACGGGAATTCGAACGCCTTCCTGGGATTTTTCCGACGCAACTCTACGGATCATACGTGAAACCGGATTGACATACGACTCATCCCTTATGGCCGATGATAGTTGCTATGAGCTGCTGGAAGACGAGGAACCCACGGGAGTGATTGAAATACCGGTCGAATGGATTCGAGACGATGCCACTTATCTTTGGATGAGTCCCGATGGGTCTTCACGGCCAGATTTATCAGTCGACGACGTGCTTTCTGTATTTATTCGGGAGTTCGAAGGGGCCTATCAAGATGCCGATTTATTTCAGCTGACTCTGCATCCACACGTCATTGGATATCGCTCACGGATCTGGATCGTAGAAGAATTAATTCGACGCGCCAAAGCAAAGGGTGACGTTTGGTTCGCCACACATCATCAGGTCGCCGAGCGTGCGTCCTCATGTCTCTGAAAACTCTCAGACAGGAACGCCGGTAGAGTGCGGTGTTCTTGGGGCGGCGCAAGCCGTCCTGCGCCTCGACCGTTGCGGCGGTCACCAATGGATTTGGAATGACGCGGATCATCCGCTGTCCGGTATTCGCTTTCAGAGCGGGTACAGTGGGAGTTCTTATCTTGGAGGAGGACTACAATCTTGATTGACACGACCTTTGCCGGAAAAACGGTGCTGATTACCGGCGGGTGGCGCGCTTGGCCCGGCCAGTGCCAAACTGCTGGCGGCGGGTGGAGCGGATTTGGTGTTGGCTGACCTGTCGCAAGAGGCTCTGGACCAAACTCTGGCCGCCTGTCCTGGTGCCCGTTGAGTTGTCTGCGACGTGACCGATCCGGCGATGCTGGAAGGGCTGGTCGACCTCGCCCGCGAGAGCTTTGGCCGGCCGGTTGAGGGCTTGGTCGCGGCCGCTGGCATTACGGTGCGATGAAGCGGCTGATAGACGTGAAGGGTACGAAGCCATGTTCAGCTTCAACGTCGGGGCCATTTGGCGAATCTGCAAGCTGCATCCCGCAGATGCGCGAGCTTGGCCGCGGATCGGTGGTGCTCTTCAGCTCGACTGCTGGTCTGCAGGCCTCGAAGGACGTGCCGATCTATTCGGTGACCAAGGCGGCGGTTGTGATGATGACTCGCACGCTGGCGCTGAACCACGCGGCAGAAATATCCGCGCAAACTGTGTCTGCCCCGGAACCATCGCCAGCCGTTGGCCGAGGCCGGCGTCGCCTTCGCCCGGGGAGAAGCGGCACAGGTCGAGCGCCGGACGAAGATCATCGCTGCGCATCCGATGGGCCGAATGGGGTTGCCGTCCGAGGTGGCGACAGCTGTCGGCTATCTGCTGGACGATGCGGCGGGCTTCACCATCGGCGCCGCGCTTACGGTCGACGGAGGCAGCCTTGCCTAAGCTCCGGTCAGAAACACTGTCGTCGTCACCGGCGCGGCGCGCGGGATCGGTGCCGCAACAGCGGCGTGGCTTGGCTCGGAAGAGGCGTGGGTGTTGCTAGTGGATGTTCTGGATAAAGTGCACGACACAGCTGCGGGCCTTGGCCAGACGGCGCTCGTCTGCGATCTGGCCATGCCCGACGCCGCAGGGCGGGTTCTGGCCGCCTTGGATGCCGCAAGGATCGAGACGCTCGACGTCCTCGTGAACAATGCCGGCATTGGCGGTTCGAAGTCGCTCGCCGATACTGACGATGCCTTTTGTTCCCGCTGATCGATATCAACTTGCGTGCAGTCATCAGCCTGACCCGCGAGTTGCGGCCGCGGATGCGCCAGCCGGGCGGGCGGATCATTAATGTCAGCTCGATCCTCGGGCTTACGGGCTATCCCGGAACGGTAGGCTATTCGGTGGCCAAGGCCGGGATCGCGTATCTCACGCTCCAGCAGGCCGGCGAGCAGGGCCTGTAGGGTATAACCGTGAATGCGGTGGCGCCCGGCGTGGTCCCCACCGACATGACTCGAGCGCTGCACGTACGCAGCTACCAACGCCTGATGGTCGCGCCAATCCGCTCGAGCGCGTCTCCTCGCCGGAGGAGCAGGCGGCGGTGATCGCCTTCCTGCTTCGGACGACGCGTTCTACGTCTCGGGCGCAGTGATCCCCGTCGACGGCGGCTCCCGCCTGTCACAGTAGAGAAGAATAGCGCAATTTAAGCCTATACACAGGATGGCCCTGCAATTCCCGGATGCAGACCGACTCTGCCGGTAACCGGTTCCGGTGGTCGATCCTGTTAGCGGCGCCATTACCCGGCGCACATTTGATCGCGGTGGTGGGCAAGTTGAATTTACCCTTCGCGCGCTTCCCAGCGATCAATATGGCAGTGTCGTACTGCTCGGTCATTGTCGCAACGGTCGCGTTCAGCGTCGGCGCGAACCACAGCGCCTTGGCCACACCAGGTTGTAGCAGACGGATCGCCTCAGTGACCCGCCGAAGAAGCTGAGGCCGTCAATCCAGTCGGGCAGCTTTTGAGTCAGAGTTGGCAAAGGCTGCTCGAACTGAACGACTGTTGAGGAAAGCCTTTGCAGGCGCGGCGGGCGCGAGCACCGCGGGGAGCCGCAAAAAGGCACGCGGAGAGCTCTGCTGAGGCTGCAGTCAACTCAGCGTCCTTGGGAGCATATTGAAGTAGTATTTGCCCATCTCTCCCTGTTATGGCGATTTGAGAAGCAAAAAGCCCGTTCAGCGTTTAGCTTGGAGAATGTGCCCACTGCACTGCTCGCCCGCGAATCACCGATATTATGCAGATTTAGGAGCTCGACGCCGATCTCCTGCATTTGTTGGCGAGGATTGCTGGAAGAGTACCCATTCAATGCACTAAAATCCTGGAGTGGTCTGATCCTCATATTGTAAGTGTAGGCTGGCCTGATGCGGCTGGTTCCAAGTCTTCACAAAGGTTCCAACTACGCCTCCTCCCAAGGCGCATCGGCCCGGCAGCGAGTTCAATCTCCTGCCGGGCGTTGTAACTATTTGCGCACATTGGCCGATTCGGACCTTCAACGGGTTGGGCGGCTGCTGGCTGTCGGAGCAATGTAAAACTGGCTCATAGGCAAGAGTTAGATTGATGAGCAGTCTTGCGGACCAAGTCGCCGATCCAAATTCGCCAGGAGCATTTGCGCCCCTCAGAAATCCGAGCTTTCGTTCAATCTGGTTCGCCACGCAGGTCAGCTCGCTCGGCTGGTTGATGCAGACTGTTGCCATCAGCTGGCTGATGGCTACGATTTCGACTTCCGATCTGATGGTCGCGCTGGTTCAGGCTTCTTCAAACCTGCCAGCGTTCATCTTATCCGTCTTCGCCGGGGCCTTGGCTGATAATTTCAGCCGGCGCCGGGTCATGTTCGCCGGCCGGTGCCTTATGGTATTGGCATCTGCGATGCTGACGGCTTTTGTGGTGCTGGGCTTTGTCGATCCGTGGATGATCCTCGGCTTCAGCTTCTTGATCGCATGCGGCGGCGCTCTCCACGATCCAGCCTGGCAGGCCTCGGTTGGCGATATGGTGAACCGACGCGACGTTCCCGCCGCCGTCACGCTCCTCTCCGTTGGCTTCAACACTGTTCGGACCGTAGGCCCGGCGCTCGGTGGCATAGTAGTTGCCTCTTTTGGGCTGATGACGGCTTTCGCCGTAACCAGTCTTACCTATCTGGTCCCTTTGGTAACCATATGGCGCTGCAAGTGGATGGTTCGCTCATCACCTCTCCCACGTGAGTCGATGAGGACGGCGATCTATGACGGGCTACGCTTCACGGCGATGTCGTCGGAGATTAAGACGGCGATCACTCGCGGAACCCTCTTTGGTCTGGCGAGCATCGCCATTCTCGCGCTGCTGCCGCTGGTTGTCCGCGACCAGCTGGGAGGCGGACCGCTCGCCTATGGCACGCTCATGGCCGGATTCGGGACAGGCGCCGTCTTCGCCGGCATCTCGAACAGCGTGTTCAGACGGAGCTTGTCACAAGAGCGGCTGATGACGCTCGCATGCGTCGCCTGCGCGGCATGCTCCCTTTCGCTTGCGCTGACTTCTTCGATTGCAGTGGCGGCAATTGCACTCGCCATGGGTGGCGCGGGCTGGGTCACCGCCTGGTCCGGGGTCGGCGTGACCGTGCAACTGGCAAGCCCGCGCTGGGTCGTGGGGCGCACCATCTCGATTTACTATGCATTGATCGATGGCGGCATCGCAGCGGGCAGTTGGGTGTGGGGCACGGTGGCCCAGAACCATTCACTGACCTTGGCACTGGAGGGCTCCGCTGGAGCCCTTCTGCTGGTCGCCGCCACGGGCCTCCTGTTTCCCCTTCGCGAGCGCCGCGAATCCGATCCAGATGCTTTGGAGGACTTCGACGCACCGGCAGTCGCCCTCAATCTCAAGCCAAGAAGCGGTCCCATCGTGGTCAAAGTCGAGTACCTAGTGCCCGAGGAAAATCGCGAAGCATTCCTGGAACTCATGCGGGCGCGCCGGCATGTGCACAGTCGCGTCGGCGCTCGTCATTGGACTCTCCAGCGCAACCTTCAGGAGCCTATGCAATGGATAGAGACATTCCGCACGCCGACCTGGACCGACTACCTTCGCCTGAACCATCGTCTCACGGAAGCAGACAAGGAATTGGGTAAACAAGTGCTGAAATTGCATGCAGGACAGCTTCCGCCTAAAATCATGCTTTTTATCGAGCGACCAACAAGCTCGGCCCTAAAGTCCGATGAATCAGCACGTTATTTTCTCCGACACTGACTCTTCGAGGTTAACCCCTTGTATCTGCACGCAGAGGACTTTGTGCGATGGAAGCGACTGAGCCTCGAACCGGATGGCCATCCGGTTCGAAGCAAGGCGAAGTCGCCCGACACCCCTCCGGCCACAACCGTGGGTGAGCCTGGGATCTTCGCCTTCGTCACGTACGACCGAATAGTCGCTTGGCTCCAATCGCACGCACAAGGCAGGTTACCGTGAACAAGACTATCTGTGGAGTGGATGTTTCGAAAGACTGGCTCGATACCCATGTCGTGCCGAGCGGAGCGGCGGGCCGCTTTCGCAACGATGCGGCAGGCATAGCCGAGCTTGCTGCCTGGTGTTAGGTCAATGGTGTCGAGCTCGTCGTCATGGAGGCCAGTGGCGGCTACGAACGGCTTCCCTTCCTGCTGTCGTGGGAGTTGGGAGTAGCCTGCGGCATGGCCAATGCGAGGAGCGTACGCTGATTCGCCGAGGCGATGGGCTTCCTGGAGAAGACCGACAGGATCGACGCCGCCGTCATCGCCCGCTATAGCGAGGTCAAACGGCTGCAGCCGACGCTGCCGCCGAGCGCGGCCCAGCAGCGGCTCAAGGCGCTGGTCGCCCGGCTTTCCCAGGTAACCGCCGATCTCACCGTCCAGAAGCAGCGCAAGAGCGCTGCCACTGATGCCGATACCATTGCCTGCGTATTCCGATGAAGCCGGCCACCGATTCCGATTTGAAGCCGGCCAGTCATTCCGATTTCATTCCGGCCAGCATTCCGATTTGAAGGCGGCCATTTTTCGGTCTGATCCTGGGTCTCGTTGATGTTTGGGTTGGGTTTTGTTTCAGGTCAAGCTGACGGATAAGCCCGAAAGCGGCACCATGCAAGAATACAATAGGTCCACCGGTTCCATTCTCGCAATACAAAGTCGCGACGGCCCCAATCAATATGCAATGTTCGGTGATCATTGTTTCCTCAGCAAAAGCGAGCCAGATCGGTCTGCATTATGCATATGGGAAGCGAGGCTTCTGGTATTTACTTCATAAGCGTAGCAGCGTCTACAGGCCTTTTGCGCCAATTGCCCCCTAGCCGAACGCAGGAATTCGGCGTAGGCGCCCCAGTTCTTCAACCGCGAATTTGCAGGAAATTCCTAAACAAGCGCGGTGACCGTCTAGTGCATCAAGTTACGCGCGGAGCATCCTCCCCAATGCCTGCATCTGCGGCCTTCTAATCCGATCAATGTGGTCGCAAGCGGGGTGCGACCCGAAGCGCGCAATCACCATCTCCGCCTTTGGCGCTATGTACAGGTTCTGGCCGTAAAGGCCCCGACCTTCAATAGCATCAAGCTCGTCGTGTGATACCCACCATTGGCTTCGGTATGTATAGCCGAATGGGAGGTCCGGCTTGGCGGGGTGGTCGAGATCTTGAAGGTCGTAGACAACACTCGCGGGAACCAGTTGCTTGCCATTACACGAGCCTTCACATCGCATCAGCTCGCCGAAACGCGCCAAGTCGCGCAACGTCACATTGAGTCCGCTATGCGCCCTCGGCATACCGTTTGTCGGGTCGATCTCGACATAGGCGTCTTCTTCGCAGCCCAGTGGCAACCATAAGCGCTCCTCCAACAGTTGTGCGAACGACCGGCCCGTTGCGCGCGACATAACCCAAGCCATAACATTGGTATCGACGCCTTTGTAGACAAATTTGCCGTGCGCCCCTTCCTTTCGTATGGTACGCAGGTATTCGCATCTATATGACTTGTCTACACTTGTGTAATCTTCAGTAAAAGCAACGTTAGTTTGCATGTCCATGACTTGGCGGAGCGTTGCATCTTCCCACCCTGTACCTCGTAATTCCGGCACAAACTGCGATATTGTCTTCCTGTCGTCGAGAATGCCCTCATGCACCAACGCCGCGGCTAGGGTGCCCGCATACGATTTGGTGATTGACTGACACGAATGTTGTACGTGCGGCGCGAGTGCGCCGAAGTATCGTTCGTATATGATCCGCCCCCGATGCAGGACCAAAATGCCGTCGGTGTAGGTGTCGAATAGCGCCTCCTCGAACCGGTTGGTGCGGTCGTCCATGTCGACGAACGTGAGCCCATCGATTTCGGTAGACCTGTTGCTGCACTCAAGCTGCGACGGTCCGCCCCGCCCTCGCCACACTTGGACTGTGGGCCGCAGCTCACGCATATGCGATAGCGACCAGCGAAGCTGAGGAAAGGTCCAAACAGTTTCATTCTCGAATGTTACACGCTTGTCTGGCGGCGGCGGCGCACCGCGCATCCAGCCAAATTCGCGAGGATCCGATGCACGGCCGTCCAGGTATTGCTGTCCGTCGAATTCGAGTACGCTCTCCGACGCGTTACCGACGGTTTGCCGTTGTTTGAATTCTGTCATACATGGGATCCAATTTCATGCCTAGGCGCCCCCGGCGCCAGCTGGCTATCGAGAGTTGCGACCCAACCTCGGGAGTTCGGACTGGACTAAATCACAACATGTTATGATCATAGCAGCGGCAGGCGCGCATTCTATGCGAAATGTCCTCGACAACGCAGCAAATCAGCGTTGTATTGCGGCCGGCGCATACTTGCGGCCCCGCTCTCGCGTGGCAAGTAGGACCTAACTTGCCGAACGCTTCCAGCTACAAGAGGCATGAGCCATCATGCGCAGTATGCCGAGTACATCTCGATTAAACCGGGTCCGAACGGGTTGACAATTGTAACGCGTCTCCGCTGTCCGAGCTACGATGAGTCAAAAATTCTCTGGTCTATCAACGATGTTGACCCAGAGGGATACGTGCGAACTCGCAAGGCAAGAAATCGCGAAATGGCATGGGCGACTCTGCATGTTGGCGACGCGATAGTGGATAACGCCGTCGCCTTCGTAGGTGGGCTCGGCTTGAGTCGTCGCATGCGACGTCTCGAAGCAACCGCCCTGGTCAATAGCGACGTCGACCAGCTCCGAGCCCTTCTTCATGCCGGACATCATTTCGCGGGTGACGAGCTTTGGCGCGGCAGCACCGGCGATCAGCACGGCCCCGACCACGATGTCGGCAGAGAAGCATTCTTCCTCGAGCGCCCCGACGGTTGAGTAGCGGGTGCGCACACGGCCGGCGAAGAGGTCGTCGAGATTAGGGAGGTCGAGATTAGGGAGGTCGAGATTAGGGAGAGAGAGGGGCTTGGACCGCAGTTCCCACGTGACCAGAGTCAGCCCTGCAAGGTGTAATTCAACGCGCCAGTCCAGTTTAGATCCTTCCAAACAAGACGTCTTGTGGCGATGCAATCTGCAGCCTTCGGAGTCCAGCGAGTTGGCGAGTTCGCCGACCTCTCTGAGGCCAGGGTATCCGTGCTTTGTGAAATCGCCAGAGCGATCCGGCGAAAGCCAAGGGTAGTTCGCAGGAAACCTGCATCATCGAACTCGATTTCGCTGAATGCCAACAATGCAGAGCGATAAGGTGTCGTTCGTTAAATGACGGACCGGGATGGGTCCAATCAGCAGGGAGCAATGGCGCACCGCTAAGACACTCCTCTCGGTGGCGACGAAGGTAGCTTTCAAGAAAATAAGAACGAGAAAAAAGGGAACTATAGATGAACAATCATGTAACGACGGTCGTAGTTGCAGTCTCCATGGCGGTTGCGTCGATGTCTTTGTCAGCCAAGGCTTGCGCCGGCGAAGTCCTTGATCGTGTGCTCGCGGCACAGACATTGACGGTAGCGGTCGGGTCCGACTGGGGAGCCTTGTCTCACTTGAACGACCAACATGAACTCGACGGTGATGATGTAGAGGTCGCGAAGGGCATTGCGGACTACTTGGGCGTGAAGATCAAATTCGTGACCCCGGGCTGGGATATCATTCAGGCAGGCCAGTGGGGGGGGCGTTGGGACATGGCCATGGGTCAAATGACGCCGACCAACGATCGCGCCAAAAAATTCGCCTTCCCGGCCATGTACTTCTACGAAGGCGAAGTCGCTGTCGTTCACAAGGATAGCAAAGCGACGAAGCCTTCCGACCTGGAGGGCAAGATCGTCGGCGTCCGAGCGGGAACTCTTGGCGATTTGTATGCCAATCACAAGCTCACACCGGCATGGATCGGCGCTAAGCCAATACAATATCAATTTACAGCGGGCCAAGTGAAGGCTTATCCAAGTGCTAACTCTCTTACGCTTGACGACCTGCGCCTCGGCGATGGTGTTCGTCTCGATGGCGTCATTACTGAAGGAACGACGGCGGCTGCGGCAATCAAATCTGGCTATCCATTGAAGGTTATTGGCGATCCCTTATTCTACGCCCCGGGCGCTGTCACAATCGAGCGTGGCGATAAGGAGTTTATCGACAAGGTCGCTGCCGCGGTCAAGAAGATGAAGGATGACGGCACTCTTGCTAAACTCTCGGTCAAGTGGTTCGGGGGGGATTTCAGCGTCGATAAATAACATGACACAATCGTGGGCGTCCCCTTCCCGGGGGCGCCTCTTCTTAGGAAGAAAATGCTTATGCTTTACCACGATACAGTTGAATCTGAGGTGCTCGTCCACAAGCCATGGTTTATCGGCTGCATATTTGCAATTGTGCTCGCGGTTTTTCTTATCTTCAACGTAGCGGGCACCACGATGGGCGAACTCCTACGGCCCGTGATTGGCGATCACGCACAAGTGAAGTTTTACAGTCGCATTGCGATCGCTTTTGTAATTGCCGCAATGTTCTGCCTCAACCTCGTGCTGATTGGTTTTGTCCCGCTCAAAATCCAAATCGGGATCGTATGGTTTGAGTTGGTGCTACTGTTCCTTTCGCTCTTCGCGGCATTTGACTTAAGCATGCCATTTATTTGGGCAAACCTGCCATTTCTAATTACGCAGGGGGTAGTTACTACAGTTTACGTATCAGCGATGTCACTGCTATTTGCGTCGGCTATCGCAATAATCGGCGCGATTGCGAAACTGTCAAGCAACGGCATGGCTTACGCGATAGTCAGCTTCTACACTTCATGCTTCCGGGGTCTGCCGCTTCTCATGCAGGTTTATCTGATCTACATGGGCTTGCCCCAGGTAGGTTACGTTATTAATGCCGTGCCTGCAGGCGTGTTGGCGCTTTCGCTATGCAGTGGTGCCTACATGACGGAGATCTTCCGTTCGGGCATAGCCAGCATCGATCGCGGCCAGTGGGAGGCATCCCGGTCATTAGGTTTCGGCTTTGCGCTCACAATGCGCAGAATCATTCTGCCGCAAGCGCTTCCGGTTATCATTCCCCCGATGGGAAACACGTTCATCTCAATGCTCAAAGACAGCTCTCTCGTTTCGGTTCTTGGCGTTTGGGAGCTGACGTATCTAGCTCACTCACTCGGCCAGCCAACCTTCCATACTATGGAGATGCTAGTAACAGCGGCAATGATTTATTGGATTTTATCCGCCTGCCTGGAACTGGTCCAATCCCGGATCGAGGACCATTTTGCCAGAAGTAAGAAGCGATGATCGTGAATTCATTGGTCAAGCTAAAAAAGACGTCTAAGTTGGTTCGGCCATTTTCAAGGCACTTACAGATGCGCCAATGAACAAGAGAGATGCAATATTGAGCGACGAAGTCATCGAAGCTAAGAATGTATCCAAATGGTATGGTGCCTTCAGAGCACTAACTGACATCAACCTAACCGTCCGCAAGGGCGAACGTATCGTCATCTGTGGGCCCTCAGGCTCGGGAAAGTCGACGCTGATCCGTTGCGTCAATCGGCTCGAAGCGCACCAGGATGGCGAGATTACCGTCACTGGGATTAGGTTACATAACAAAATGCGCAACGTAGCTGAAGTTCGCAAAAGCGTCGGCATGGTTTTTCAGCACTTTAATCTTTTCCCGCACATGACCGTGCTGATGAACTGTATGGCGGCGCCGATGTGGATAAAGGGCGTTCCAGAGGGTGAGGCTAGAAAGATCGCGCTTAAATTCCTAGAGCGCGTGCGCATTCCCGAACAGGCGAACAAATATCCGGCTCAGCTCTCCGGGGGACAGCAGCAGCGCGTCGCAATTGCCCGGTCCCTCTGTATGGAGCCTGCAGTCATGCTCTTCGATGAGCCGACCTCCTCGCTCGATCCAGAGATGGTCGCTGAAGTGCTCGAGACTGTGACCGGACTCGCACGCGACGGCATGACCATGGTATGCGTCACCCACGAGATGGGCTTTGCGCGCGCCGTGGCCGATCGAGTAATCTTCATGGATCGAGGTGAGATCGTCGAAGAGGGTACACCGCACGACTTCTTCAGAAACCCGCAGCACGAAAGAACGAAATTGTTTCTCAGCCAGATCTTGTCGCATTGAGGGAGCCATCCTTCAACGAGGCCGTTCGACCGAGTTACTGTGTATCGAATGCGTTGCCTCAGGCCAGCGAGACAACATGTGCGGATATTGTATTCGTACGTATTGGCTGACATACATCAGAGCGTTCTCGGCAAGCGCCTCGTTCCCGGAAGCGCGAGAGTAGGATCCCGCTGAGCTTGTGCGCAGCCCACCGTGCCAGTTCGCGTCCAGGCGCGCTGAGGATTGGCTCGCCACACATGATCAGGTTGCAAGAGTGCGGCCTCAACCCTCTGCCCGCAACCGACCACAATCTGCAGACGTCGTCCTCTGGCAGATTCCCGACCATCTTTGGGTGAACCAAACGGATCAACACATGTTAAAGAACATAACCTTCGACCGCCACAGCTCCGACAAGCTTAAGAGTGAGGTCACGATCGACATTGATAAATGGGGGGTTCCTCATATCAAGGCTCAGAACTTGCACGACCTATTTTTCGCGCAGGGTTGGAATGCAGCTCGAGACCGCCTCTGGCAAATTGATATTGCGCGCAAACGAGGTCTCGGTCTCCTGTCACGAGACTTTGGCCCCGGATATTTGGAGCAGGATCGGGCGGCGCGTCTCTTTTTATTTCGCGGAGCCATGAGTGCAGAATGGCAGGCGTACGGCCCGGATTCCGAAGAGATATGCTCAGCGTTTGCCGAGGGGATCAATTCCTACGTAGACAGTTGCCATGACGGTTTGATTGCCTTGCCACCCGAGTTTGGCCTCCTCGGTCACACTCCCGACTATTGGAAACCCGAAGACGTCGTTCGCGTGCGAACGCACTCACTAACCCGAAATGCGATTTCGGAGCTTCTGCGCTGCAGGGTGATGGCATTGGCAGGTGTGGAACGAGGTACCCGCCTCGACAGGTTGAGACAAGAATTGTCACCTCCGATAGCGCCACGACCAGCGGAGGGCCTTGACCTCGCCTTTATGACAGATCGAGTACTGCAGGATTTTCGCTTGGCAATCTGTCCCGTCTCATTCTCGAGGGAAAGACTTGCAGCAAGTCTTCAGGAAGCTGACCGTTGGACCCGCGTAACACCGAGTGATGAGATCATGCAGACGGTGTTCCAAGAGGGCTCAAACAACTGGGCCATATCCGCAACAAAAACCACAACGGAGCGACCAATCCTTGCTCTAGACCCGCATCGCAAGCACGTCCTTCCGTCCATCAGGTATCTTGTACACCTGAGTATGCCCGGGCTCGATGTAATTGGCGCTGGAGAGCCTATGATCCCAGGAATCTCCATGGGTCACAACGGGACAGCCGCCTTTGGTCTGACTATTTTCGGCGCTGACCAAGAAGATATTTATGTTTACGAAACCAAGAGTGAGGGAAATAAATACTTATATAAAGGGGCCTGGGAGCAGGTGAAGACTATACACGAGAAAATTCCAGTTCGCGCCCACACCGACCAGGAGGTAAAGCTTCAGTTCACACGCCATGGACCCATTTTAAACCAAAATGCTGAAAAAGACCGCGCCTTCGCACTGAGAACCGTATGGATGGATCCCGGCATGGCACCTTACATGGCCAGCTTGGCCGTAATGCGCTCTAAGACATTTTCAGAATACACCTCCAGTCTAGCAAACTGGGGTTGTCCTTCAGTTAATCACATCTATGCGGACACGTCGAATGTAATTGCGTGGAAACCGTCAGGTGCGGCTCCGGTCCGAAGAAATTGGGACGGCCTGCTTCCGGTTCCAGGAGACGGTCGGTTCGAATGGGAAGGGTATTTGTCACCGGACGATGGGCCGTTCGAGATGAACCCCGCCAAAGGTTTTGTCGCCACTGCCAACGCAATGAATGTTCCGGAGGAATGGAGTAGATCGCATCCTGCTTTTGGCTACGAGTGGTCTGACAGCAGCAGACATGATACCCTTCATACAACTCTCTCACGATCAGAGAAGATCTCGTTGCGGGACTGCATGTCGCTGCAATGTTCGGTGTATTCGCCGATAGCAGTTCGTATTCTTGCGAAACTAGACACTCTTCTCGGTTCGGTTGCAAACATGCCTGCGTTGCACTTATTTTCTAACTGGGACCGGCATTTGGATGCGAGTTCGCCAGCCGCCGCGTTCTTTGAGATTTGGCTTAGCAAACACCTTGGCCCGACAGTAGCTCGCTTAGAAAGCGCTGACGATGAAGTGTTGGCACTGCTCGTGCCTTTACAGCCTTCGGCCATAGCCTCTTGGCTCGAACAGGCAGAGCCTAGTGAAAAGTTGAAGCATTCCATAATGGAATCCCTAACTTCTGCCTGGAGTGAATGCATATGTCGATTTGGCGACGATTCTGCCTCATGGGCATGGGGCAGTATACATAAGCTTGATTTGCGCCACCCTCTGCAGGCACTGACGTCTGAACAATGGTCGTTGGGCGCCATAGCCCTCGGCGGAAGTAGCTCAACGCTCAATTTTTCGAGTTACCGAAGCGGCCAATTCTCTGTTTCAGAAGGACCGTCAGTGCGGATAATCATGGACGTTGGGTCATGGGATGACAGTCTCTTTATTAACAATCCAGGTCAGTCGGGTGTTCCGATCTCAAGTCATTATCGTGACCTCAATCACGATTGGCAACGGGGCGAATACAAGCCCTTGTTATATTCAGAGGAGTCCATACGGAGGGAGCTCGAACATAGGGTCGTCCTGTCTCCCGCTGACTGTTGAGGATGCGACAGTATAGGCCGCTTACCATTGTAGCAGGAACATATCGGTCGAACTCACCTGGCGGCAAGGTGAGGATCGACACTTTAGCGCCCGCCGGCCGACTTTGATATTGACAGCGGAACGCCCGGCCGGAATCTGGATGCGCTTGTGGGGCAATGATCCCGCTGGTGTGCGGCGACCACCCCTGATCGTCACGAGCAGGGCCGTCGCGGCCTCCAATAATGTTGCAGGAGACTTAGAAGCGGGATGTCCCGCATTGGCAATTGCTCTGCCTTGGGGCCATAGGGAAGAGGGGTAAGGTGCTGGCCCGACCACCGGAGAGCGCGTCTGTTACTACAAGGCTCGATCGCGGCCGCATCACGGCCCTCGGCGGCTGCCGATAACGCGCGCTTCGGGCGCTACCAGTACGCATTGGCGATAATCGCATCTGCTGTAGGAGAGCACTTGATTCGAGACTGACAGTGCGACGGTCAACAGGGTTCGCTATCATTGTCGAGCCGAGTTCAAGAATGGACACATACCTCAGGGAGGACCTTTCAGGGGGCAGACCATTGTCTGTCTCCTCATCCGAGAAACAAGCTAACCTCGCAGAGAGTGGCATCAGGGCAACACGTCATTGTCCTTCGATGCGACTGAATATCGACGACTTCAACGCGGCTTGCCGCCTTCGCGTATAGCCGCAGGACCTTGAATGCCGGGAACCAGCCGAGAAATGTTGGCGGTGGGTGAGCGCCTTTCATTTTTCAAGTCCGCTACATTCTGTCTGTCATATACCCGAAGGCGGCGATGCTTGTTGCCCGCCCGATGTGGTTAGCAGTTGACGTGCCTTCTTATGTATCTTCATTCAGCCTGCGGTGGCACGCTGGCCGTTTCGTTGAATGGCGGGGGAAAAAAGGCGTTGATGACTCAGGCTTGCGTGGAGCACTCGTGGGGCGCTCGATTGACAATGTTATTCGTGGAGAATGCTTTCCTTTGTGGAGGAGGATGATTCTCTCGTCCAGTTCCTTGTCGGCCTCGGTAAGGCGATGATTCAGGCGAAGGTAGTCGGTCCAGGTCGGCGTACGGAATGTCTCCGTCCATAGCACAGGCTCCTGAAGGTTGCGCTGGAGAGTCCAGTGCCGAGCACCAACGCGACTCTGTACATGCCGGCACCCGCGCATGGCGAGGAATTCTTCTAGATTTTCCACGAGTATGAGGTACTCGACTTTGACCACGATGGGGCCGCTTCTCGGCTTGAGACTGAGGGCGACTGCCGGCGCGTCGAATTCCTCCAAAGGGTCGGGCTCGGCCTCGCGACCCTCGCGAAGGGGAAACAGGACGCCGCTCGCAATGGAAGAGGCAGTGCCAGAAAAAGGGAGCACGCCGCACAGGCGACGCATGCCAGCGTCATTAGTTGCTCTTCTGACAAGCTCCGTCTTAATAGGCTGTTGGCGACGCCAGCCATGACGGCGCCTGTGCCGAAGCCGGCGATGATGGTGCCATAGGCGAGCGGTCCTTCGCCCAGCTGATCGCGGACAACCAATGGCAGCAGTGCGAGTATGGCGATGCCCGACAGGCCAAAGAAGGTTCCGCGGGCGATCGCCGTCTTGATTTCCGATGACATCGCTGTGAAGCGCAGCCTGTCATAGATGGCCGTCCTCATTGACTCACGTGGGAGAAGTGAGGAGCGAACCTTCCATTTGCATCGCCATATGGTGACCAAAGGGATCATATAGGTGAGTGTAAACATAGCGAAAGCCGTCATAAGTCCGAACGACGCAATCATGATGCCGCGAGCGCCGGTCCCACGGTCCGTGCAGTGTTGAAGCCAATGGAGAGGAGGGTGACGGCAGCGGGAACTTCGCGTCGGTCCACAATATCGCCAACAGAAGCCTGCCAGGCGGTATCGTTGAGCGCGGCACCACTTGCGATCAAGAAGCTGAAGCCGAAGATCATCCACGGGGCGATAAAGCCCAGCACCACTGAAGCCGTAGCATCGCGGATGCTATTACCATTAGGCATCGGCCGGCGAACATGACTCTTCGACGGCTGAAGTTGTCGGCGAGAACCCCTAGCGAAAATGGACAAAATGAAAGCGGGCAGGTTAGACGAAGCCTGCTCGAGCGCAACCATCAGATCGGAGGTCGGAACCGTTGCCATTAGCCAGCTGATAGCAACGGTCTGCATCAGCCAGCCAAGGGAAGAGACTTGAGAGGCTAAACCAGATTGAGCGAAATGTCGTATTCCTGAGCGGCGCAAACGTCTTCGGCGAAACTACATCCGCATCTGCGCCCGCCGCTTTGCTCATTGCTCCGACCGATTCGGTTCCGCCAAGCTTAACCACTTCGCGCGACACGATCCTCTTACACGTCGGATGCGCCAAATGCAGTCTTTGTATTAGTGTCATCTGGTAGCGAGATGCGGAGGTGGCGGCGGAGAGCCGTCGCTGGTGTCGCAGCGGCCTTACATCAGTGCAAACATGCTGTTGCGTGGCGCCGGCACAGTTCCCCCGGCGTCGGCGGCTTCGCCGGCAAGAATGCGAAGGCGCGCCGACTCGCTGCCAAGCTCAAGGTCGTCAGCATGGTTCTTCTGGCCGAGGCTGACGAGCTTGCCGAGCAACTCGGCGCCTTTGTCGGCGATCCTCTGGCGAGAACAAAGCTGTCGGAGACCAGCGTTGCCTGCATTGAGCGGCCGATGAAGGCACTATGCGCATCTCGCTGCGAGATGCAGCCGATATAAAAACAGCATTTGACGCTAGCCGCCAGGAAAGGGGATTGTCACCCCGCATGAGCCGGCGAAGCTTTTGTTCAATTTCGAACATGGACGCGATCGCGCGTTTTGCGCAACCAAACCACGACACACTGATTGAGGTGAGATATGGCGACGACACGCTCCGCAATTCCTCTGACTGGTGTACCGTTTCCGATATCAGAGTATGAGCGCCGGCAAAACAATGTGCTGGATGCGGTTGCTACGGCAGGCTTGGACGCAATCGTAGTAACGGCGCACGGCCACTTGAAGTATCTCAGCGGCTACGATGGGAGCGGTGGATATTTCGCGCCTTTCCCTCTTATTCTGATGCCGGGTCGGGTCCCGATATTTGTTGTCCGAGAATATGACGAGCAGGCAGTACGTTCATATAGCTGCATCGAGGAAATTGAAACCTATACACATCAGCCTGATTTTGGCAGGGTCTGCGCCGATGTATTGCGTCGACTCGGACTGGACAATAAGCGAGTCGGTTTCGAGCTTGGCTGCTGGAATCTCGCGCCCGCCGACGTGCGCGCAGTCCAAGACCAGCTCCCGGATCTGAAGATTACTGACGTCACCCGACTGGTCTCGTCAGTGTCAGCAGTGAAAGGAGAACTTGAGTTGGCGTGTATGCGCGATGCTGTTCGACTCACTGACGTGGCAATTCGAACCTTTCAGCAATCGCTTCGTCCCGGCATTACGGAGATCGAAATGGCAGCGGCCCTAGCTGCGGCGGTAACAAACGACCCCAGCAACGCCGCTGGGGATATCGGGCTTGCGCCGGGTACCATTTTGTTTGGAGAGCGAGTGAAGTTGCCCCATGCGCCAGCGACCCATCATCCTCTCAGCAACAACGAACCTGCCTTTCTGGAGATAGGGGCTTCGAAACACGGGTATACAGTGGGAATGGTTCGATGCGCAGTCCTTGGCAAACATCCCGAAACCGAATCTTTGCACGGCTTGGCTGAAGAGGTCATTGCGGCCCTTGTCTCCTCGATTCGACCAGGTGCTACGCCGGCGGACGTTCACGCTGCTGGGGGCGAGGTGTTGAAGCGATCTGGACGCAAGGGCGTCTTCCGCCAACGAACAGGATACCAAACTGGCATCAATTGGACTGAGCGCGGCGACCTAAGCCTGGAGCCCGATGTAAATGAACCACTCCGAGCTGGCATGACCCTGCACATGCCAAACATTTTGTGCAGCGAAAGTGGCTACCTATTTGGTGCCGGCGCACACGTGCTCGTGACAGAGCGCGGCGCGGAACTCCTGAGCGAAATCCCGCCAACACTTTATCGGGCGTGATGCTAGGCGGCGTGGACAAATTTGAGCCAGTATCTGGCGGTGGCTAGGTAGACCATTCCGAGGAAGCTATTGGCCAATTGATCGTAGCGGGTGGCAATGGCCCGGTTGATTTTGAGGTGGCCGAACATGCGCTCGATTCGGTTCCGCTGCTTGTAGAGCGCCCGGTCATACTCGATCTTCACGCGGCGGTTTGATCGGCCGGGTATGACGGGTTTAATCTTCCGCTCGGCGAGATCGGCGCGAATGGTATCGGCATCGTAGCCCTTGTCCGCAAGGAAGGCGTCCGGTGCACGAGTCCCCCTTTTCCGCCCGCTGCCGAGACATGGGCGCGAACTGTGGTGCTGTCGATGCTGTAGTGGCCGCTGTCCGCCATGACCTCGGCGAGCATTACCGCCACGGTCTCCCAGACCCCGGCCTCGCTCCAGCGTCGGAACCGACGATAGATGGTGTTCCAACTGCCGTATTTGGGCGGGACATCCCGCCATGGAGCGCCGCAGCGGAGCCGCCAGAGAATGCCGTTGATGATCGAACGATTCTGCTTGGGAGGTCTACCTCGGCCGCGTTTGTCAGGGTCGATGGGCAGCAAGCCCTTGAGAACACGCCATTCTGCTTCGGTGAGATCGCCCCTGCTCAAACCTGCCTCCAAAAAGCAGCCTTGAATCAATCCTCTTGGGCTACGTCAATCGCATCGACGTCCGAAATTCCGTAAGGCGGATATACTATTCCGCCAAGGTGATGGACAGTTCGAGAGGGCTGTCGCTATCCGCGAAAAATCGGCTGCCATCCTCAAACTCGATCACCACCTCTCCATCGCGGTGGCGCATGACACGGCGAACAACCTTGCCAATCAGCATCGACGTAGCTCGTTCGCTCTCTTCTTCCAGTGTCATTCCCAATGCTAACAACCCGATCGCAGGAAAGCGACCCTGCTAACATCGAATTTGTCCACGCCGCCTAGGGTCTGCGGTTTGCGGATTGAGTGGCAAAGCGCATGCAGTCCTGGAAAGTAGGTCGTGGGAGGGGGAGGAGTGTCGCGATGGTGACAGCTCTTCCTACTCAGACCTTTGCCATTGGCCGTTGCCAGCAGAGCCAGAGTTTATGATTGCCAGCACTTCGCAGCTGGTCCTCTAAGGCCGAAGCTTATCCATTTGAGGGCAAACGGCTTGTTATCGGGTCGCAGTCGCCGGCGCCAACACCGAGGCCTGAACGCGGGGCTATCTCGGTTCTAGATGGTTACGATATCCAAACTGCATTTGACGAAAACACCGGTGGCATCGATCATTAATTACGCACCGGCGCCTGATCCAAATTACTCAAATGCGGGAACGTGCCTATGGTTGGCGTTGACAGGTTCAAGGAGATCGAGATCGAAGCGATGACTTGGCGCCGGTACCTGCACGAGAATCCGGAGCTTGACTATCGGGTGAATGACACAGCGGCATTTGTGGCGGAAAAGCTGGCTTCCTTCGGGATTAACCACATCGAGTGCAGGATAGCTGAAACCGGCGTGGTTGCGTTGATCCAAGGTCAACTCGGAGATGGGCCCACTATCGGGTTGCGGGCCGACATGGACGCTCTGCCTATACTCGAAGCTTCAGGCAAACCTTGGACGTCGAAAAGGTCCGGACAGATGCACGCGTGTGGTCACGACGGGCATACTGCAATGCTCCTTGGCGCCGCGAAATACCTCGCCGCGACCCGGAACTTCAAAGGGTCCGTTGCCCTGATCTTCCAACCTGCCGAGGAAGATGGCCGCGGCGGCCAAAGAATGGTCCAGGAGGGGATCATGGACCGTTTCGGGATATCTCAGGTCTTTGGCATGCACAATTGGCCAGGCATGGAGGTTGGTGCGTTCGGCATTTGCGAAGGTTCGATTTTTGCCGCGCTCGACGAGTTCGATATTGTGGTCAAAGGCAGAGGGGGTCACGCGGCCGCTCCCCATCTGACAATTGACCCCGTCGTTGTTGCAGCTCAGATCATTTTAGGCTTGCAGACACTAGTCTCACGCAACACGGACCCCACCGAGTCCCTGGTGATCTCCGTCACAAAGCTGAACGCCGGACAAGCTTACAACATCATTCCCGAACGCGCGGAGATTGCCGGAACAGTCAGGACACTGTCACCGATTTTGCGCGACTTCGCTGAAAAACAGATTGAGGCGTGCGCGGAAAATATTGCACGCGCTTCCGGGGCGAAGGTCGAGTTTCAGCATCGCCGCCTGGAGCCCCTCACTGTCAATCATCCCGATCAAACGCGTCGGGCAACAGAGGTGGCGCGTGCTCTGGTCGGCCATTCATCGGTGAACCCCAAAGTCAAACCTAGTTTGGGGTCAGAGGACTTCGCGTACATGCTAGAGGCGCGGCCGGGGGCATGTATACTGCTTGGAAATGGATCGACTGCTGCTCTCCATAATCCAACCTACGACTTTAACGATGAAGCACTGCCATACGGCATTGGATACTGGGTCAACTTGGCCGAGGCTGCTCTAGCACCATGACATTGTCCAAGCAAAACAACCTTGGCTAATCAAGGCTGAGATCACAAGAAGAGGGTAACGACATGAAATACGAAATAAATCGCCGACGATTGCTGCAGGCGACATCGACCGCCATGGCGGCTGGCGCTCTGTCTTCAATTGCGGGCCGCGTTGCGGCCCAAACACCCAACCAGATCAACGTAGTGCTAGGCGGCGGCGATTGGGGAAAGGCTAACATTGAGGCTTACGCTAAGCCATTTGAAGCTGAGACCGGTATCAAGGTCAACCCAATCACCGACGACATGGGTATGGGACAGGTCGAGTTGATGGTAAAATCGGGCAATGTCACGGTAGATGTCGGGGCGCTTACGCAAGGGTCCGGCTTGGTCGCAGCTAAGAAAGGAATTCTTGAAGAAATTGATTACTCCTTGTTCAGGAAAGAAGAGCTAGACGGAATTTATGAATTTGCCAAGCAACCGTTTGGCGTGGCAAATTTGATTTACTCATATAATATGGTATATAGCACAGACGTATTCCCAGCTGATAAACCCCGGCCGACAAACTGGGCTGAATTCTGGGATGCTGATAAGTTTCCCGGCGTTCGCACCTTGGTGTCCGGCCAGTTTGGTTCAGAAGGACCCTGGGAAGAGGCCCTGTTAGCGGACGGTGTATCTCCCGATAAGCTCTACCCGATGGATATCGACCGGGTGTTTGCCAGTTTGGACAAAATAAAGCCGCACATCCGTAAGTGGTGGAGCAGCGGATCAGAGATTCAACAGATGTTGCATGATAAGGTCGTTGACATCGCTCAATCGTATGACGGAAGAGCTCTACTGTTGATCGATCAGGGCGCCGCGACGGAGATCAATCGAAACCAGGCGAAGCTGCAGTGGGATTATTGGGTCATTCCAAAGGGTTCACCCAACGCGAAGGCTGCGCAGAAGTTTATCGAATTCGCCACTCGCGCGGAACGTCAGGCAGCATTTTGCCAATTGTTTCCTGAGGGACCAAGCAACGGCAATGCGTTCAAACTTCTTCCCGAGAAAGTTGCGCGCAAGCTCCCTACCCACCCAGATTACATCAAGAGCAGCGTTTCCATCAACGGCAAATGGTACAATGAGGTAGGCCCCAGCGGTGTTTCCAACACTGAGATGCTTATCCAGCGGTGGAATGAGTGGATCCTGCAGTAGGGTTGGTTGAAGTGCGAAAGTCCGGTCGGGGTAACTCCATACCGGGCTAAAGTCGAAACTGATGCTGAAAATGTGACGGGGAGCGGGGTAGCCCACTAGCCTCTCCGCTCACGGCATCGGGTACGACGGCAGAAGGTACGGCAAATGCCTGCTAATGCACGCCAGCGATGGTGGAGGAGCCACAGTGAACATGCACGCAATGAATACCGCCCCCCGTTCGGAAGTTGACGCTGCAGATGTGAACCAATCGGTGCCACAAATTCAGTTCAGCAGTGTTACCAAGATGTACGGGAGTGTTCCGGCGGTCAGGGATCTGTCGCTGACCGTGCGTCGCGGCGAGTTCTTGACGATTCTCGGCCCGAGCGGCTCGGGTAAGACCACTACCCTGATGCTCTTGGCCGGCTTTGAGGCCCCGAGTTCGGGTGATATTATGATCGCCGGCCATTCAGTGGCTTCGGTCCCGTCCTACCGGCGCGATCAAGGAATTGTGTTCCAGAGCTATGCGCTGTTCCCGCATCTCACAGTGGCTCGAAACCTGGAATTCCCTCTCGAAATGCGGGGCATGGCTCCCGATCAGAGGAAGGTTCGGGTAGCCCGTATGCTTGAGCGCGTGCATCTAGGGGAATTCGGCGGTCGCATGCCATCCCAATTGAGTGGCGGTCAGCAGCAGCGCGTGGCGCTAGCCCGCGCGCTGATTGCCGATCCACCCTTCCTATTACTTGATGAACCGCTTGGCGCACTCGACCGTAACCTGCGTGAGCAGATGCAGATCGAGATGAAGAGCTTGCACAAGGAGTTCGGTATCACGACGGTGTGCGTTACGCATGACCAGGAGGAGGCGCTTACTCTGTCAGACCGGATTGTTGTAATGCGCGCAGGACGTGTCGAGCAAATCGATACACCAGAGGCCCTCTATGATCGGCCATCATCGTGCTTTGTCGCTAAATTTCTGGGTGAGGCGAACATTCTCGAGGATGCCTTGTTGCTGGCCAGAGGGGGCAACGCGCCGCAAATCGGCACCGTTGCGATGATAAGGCCAGAGCGCATCAGTGTACTTCCGAAGACTGCGGAGTGGGCTCAAACGGACCAGCGGCAATATGTTGCCGGTGCGGTCGACGATATGATTTTTGCCGGCCCTCTGCGAAAATACCATGTTCGCGTTGGCAACAATGTTCTCATCGTCCGGGAACATGTCGCGGCAGACCAACCTGTTTTCCAGCCAGGCGAGGAGGTTTGCCTCACGTGGCTGCGGTCAGACATTCGCTTCGTTTCGCCATAAGCGATTGATAAGGGATATCCATGAAGCTTTTGCGCAGAATGGCCAAGGTGCCACTTGGGTTAACCGCGCCCGCGTTCGCGCTTTTGCTTGTGGTTTTCGGTGCCCCTATAACCTTGCTTTTCCTAAGCAGTGTCAATGCCCCCGATTTCTCGTTCCAATACTACGGAGCGTTTTTCGCCCAGCCAGCTAATGTGCGGGTGCTCTTTCAAACGATAGAAATAAGTCTGGTCGCAACTGCCATCTGCTTAATCGTAGGCTATCCAACCGCGTATCTGATCGTCACGGCATCCAAGACTCTGCGCATGACGCTCATCGCTCTCGTGATCATCCCCTATTTGACCAGTGGGCTGGCGCGTACCTACGCATGGATTGTTATTCTTGGGGATCGCGGGGTCATCAACAACATCTTGCTGGACGTCGGATTGATCGATCGACCTCTGCAACTCATCTATAACCGAACCGCGGTCTATATTGGCATGGTCCACATCATGCTGCCGATGATGATACTTCCCTTGGTTAGTGCGATGATGGGGATCGATCGGTCCTTGATGGCTGCTGCACGCAGTATGGGAGCGGGACCTTTCACCGCTTTCAGGCGTGTATTTCTCCCCCTTAGCATTCCAGGCGCACGGAGTGGCTCGCTCCTAGTTTTTGTGTTCTGCCTAGGATTCTATATCACGCCGGCGGCACTTGGGGGATTGCGCGATGCCATGCTTTCAACCTTCATTGCGGCCGAGGTGAATAGCTCGTTCGATATTCCGCGCATTGCCGCTGCGTCCTTCATCCTTCTCGGGTTTGCCATTGTGGTGCTTTCCATGGTCGGGCTTGACCTCTCCGGCAAACAAGAGCAAAGCCAAACTCGAGCTCCGAAGGGCTCGATGTCCCGACTACCCATTGTTCTTGTTATCAAACGAAACTTCAGCGAAATTCTGCGTCCCTATCGTGTCAAACGGTGGACGGGACGGCGCTACGTGCCTGGGGCGGAAAGGCGATGGCCTAAAGTCGTCGCGATCGTTTTTATCGTTTTGGTGATGGCCTTTCTTTTATTCCCAGGGATAATCGTTGTCATCATGTCGTTCAGTTCCGGGGCATTTTTGCAATTTCCGCCTTCGGGCCTGTCGCTTCAATGGTATCGCTCGTTTTTCGGCGATGCATCTTGGAGCGGAGCAGCTTGGACCAGCGTCGAGATTGGTGTCGAGGTAGCTGTTATTTCTACTCTATTGGGAACACTTGCTGCTTTCGGATTGAGCCGAATAAGCGCAAGACTTCGCGGCGTGCTGACAATGATCATAATCACGCCTATCACCTTTCCAGTTATCGTGGTCGGTATCGCGACTTATCTGGGTCTCATCCAGATTGGTCTAATCGGCACAAAGGGTGGTATCGCCCTCGCTCACAGTATCGGCGCTGTTGGAATTGTGGTGGTGATCGTTTCTGCGACGTTGGCCAACTTCGATCGGACGTTAGAGCAGGCGGCCAAGAGTATGCGTGCCGGACCACTGCAAACGTTTTTTCGCGTAACACTGCCGTTAATCAGGCCGGGAGTGATCGGCGGCGCCATGTTCGCATTCCTCCAGTCATTCGATGAAGCGGTCATAACGTCTTTGGTCGGCGGTCTGTCGGTGCGGACGTTGCCCTTGAAGATGCTGGAGAATATCCGCCACCAAATCGACCCGACGATTGCTGCAGTCGCTTCTCTTTTGATGCTTCTGCCTTTAATCTGGATGCTTGTCCTCTATGCCGTCTGGTGGCGTTCTCGACCGAGCATGCAGCGAACATTACAGGAAGCCGCTGCCTAACTGGCGTGGCAGATCCACTTCCTGATGATGCGTCCGACCTATTCCTACGGACTGGCGACAAGCATCTGTTCGGGGCTTCAACGGGCGGATAAAATGGCCACCTGGTCCAAAACGGAAACCAGTAAAGCTCTTGCAATTATCATCTGGCACATGCGGATCAAGGATTCGGACTATGTCTGGGATCGGCCGGCCTTGCTCGCCAGCAAGCTCAGACCTGCCGATCCTCTTGCTGCGCGCCAGGATGGAATTCGAGGTCAACGGCGCTGACCGGATCGCACAGATCCTTCGCCCGTCTGAACAACGAACAGCTAGCCAACGTCAACCGGCTGATCGCGCGATTTCTGAAATCGGCTACCCACCGCGACTTTGACCTTCCTCCTCCCTTAGTGCACCGGGATCAAGGTGACGAACCAAGGGACAGGTCAGCAGAGCGAGCCCTGGTCATCTGAAAACGCGATGGTGCCGTCTCGGACATTATATTGGCGAAGTGGTGACCGCGTGTGCATAGTTCCAGGCGAAAAAAATAGCCGTGTACAAGACCATATGCCCGGTCAAAGTCGCCAGATCACCCGCAATAGGTTAAGCAATGAACGAAGCACCACATCTTACGTTTGATCTCGATGCGCATGGCGTGAGCAGAGGACACCTCGTTGTGCCGGGAGGCGCCGACCATGAAGAGTTCTCGCTTCCGGTTTTTAGTCTTAATAAGGGCGATGGACCGCGCCTTCTTATCACCGGTGGGAATCATGGCAATGAAATGGAGGGGCCATTAGTCGCGCGGCGGCTTATCGAGTGGCTGCCACAAGCGCAAACCAGTGGTAGGATCATCGTGCTGCCAGTGCTTAATCCATTGGCAGTTCAAGCATGGAGCCGCAATACTCCGCTTGATGGTTTGAATCTGAACCGCGTGTTTCCGGGCCGTGCCGACGGGTCTGTTACGGAACGAATCGCGGATGCGGTTTCACGCGTATTGTTGCCAAATGCCGACATCGTTTTCGATCTGCACAGCTTCGGCCCAACGTGGGATTTTCCCCCGGCGGTCATCACGCATCCAATTGCTGATGCGGATCTCATGGCTAAGACGCTCGCAATGGCAGCGGCATTTAAGCTGCCCGTAACATTGCTCTGGCAACATGACGACACGGCTGGGATGTTCGACAGTTGGGCACATAGCCTAGGGAAGGTATTCGTTTGCGCGGAATTCGGCGGTGGTACGGTTAGCGCAGAAGCTCTAGCGATTTATGAAGCTGGAGTTCGCAACGCGCTCGTTATGCTTGGACTCGTCGAAGGAAAAGTCGAGGACGTGTCTTTCCGTAACAAAAGGTCCAGTCAGACCCTTGAGACGCTGATATCAGACGAGTTGAAATCGCCCGCGCAGGGTATCTTCGAACCTCGCTGCTCTGTGTTGGATGAAGTGAGGTCGGGAGATCTTATAGGTATCCTACACTCTATGGATTCTGTTTCCGCTCCGTCCATTGACATCCGAGCGCCTGGGCCATCAATCGTCCTAGCCATAGGATCGGGCGCGCATGTCGACCGCAATGAAGGGGTAGCCATCCTTGCGCGGCCGCTGCATAACTAGAGGTACAGATTAGCCGCGCCTTGGCCAGCTGTAGTAACTCCGGTATGAAGGCACTGGCCTCGACTGGAGCTTATAGGCCAGCTCCTCGGATCGATCAGCGGCTGATCCTGTCTTCCAAAATCATGCCAAAAAGATTGCTTGATCCTTGATCGCTTGGTTTATACTAACCATGGTTGAAAGTGGCGGTCCGAGATGGGAGCTGGCCGGACGGATTGATCGCCTAGCTTCTGTTATGGAAGCAGGGGCGACGATCCGGCGCACCGCGACCAAGAGGGGAGGCGGACGGTGCCGTCCCCGCTGACGCCCGTAAAACAACTTTATCGTATCTTAAAACGAGATGGGCACGTTCGGGGCTTTATATTGGCAAAACCGATTCCGAACGGGGCATAACTTAGGACAGAGCGCGCAAATCCGGCCGCAGCTCATAGCTTGGCCAAACTCGAGTATAATTCAGTGCAGATCAAAGACGTCATTCTCACGCCCGGCAACGGCGCCTTCTTTTATGACGATCAAGCTGCCATTAGGGCAGGGGTTGGCCAGGACGGTTTTGTTTACGTCGGCGAGCCATTGACGCCCGGCTTCCGTGATATCCGTGTTCCGGCAGCTTGCTTAAGCGTCGGGCTTGTCCTGGAAGACGATATGGTCGCCTGGGGCGATATGATGGGAGTGCAATACTCAGGGGCTGGCGGGCGTGACCCCCTGTTTGACGTCGGAGCCATCATGGATCTCACGTCACGTGTTGTTGTCCCGCGGCTCTTAAACATTGATGCGTCCAGCTTTTTGACAGCCTGCTCCAGTGTCTTCGATCTCCATACTGGGAAACGACTCCCACTATGCATCGAATATGGGGTCAGCCAAGCCCTTTTAAGCGCTGCTGCCCATGCTGCGCGTCGTACCATGGCGGAGGTGGTTTGTTCGGAATTTTGCCTATCCATGCCGCATCGTCGTGTCCCAATTTATTGCCAGAGCGGTGATGCGCGCGAAATCAATGTCGATAAAATGATCCTGAAGGGGGTGGATGTGATCCCGCATGGCCTCATCAACTCGCGTAGCAAATTCGGCGTTGGGGGAGAAACCTTTCTGGATTTCGTCAAATGGGTGGCGCACCGCGTCAAGCAAATCGGCCAACCAGACTATTCTCCGGTGCTGCATTTCGATGTGTACGGCTGGATCGGTATGGAGATCGGGCTCGACGTCCAGCGCATCGCCGACTTCATCAGTAAGGTTGCTGACGCGGTTCCGGAGTTCACGGTGAATATCGAATCGCCAGCCGACTTCGGGTCTACGCCGGCGCAGGTCGAAAATTACGGGCAGATCGTCGGCATTCTGAATGCGCGCGCGTCACGTGCGCGCATCGTTGTCGATGAACGCTGCAACACCTTAGAGGATGTGCGTCTGTTTGCGGAGGCTAAGGCGACCCATCTCGTGCAGATCAAGACGCCGGACGTGGGCTCGATCGCCGACAGCGCCCGTGCGGTGCTTCTGTGCAAAGAGAACAACGTGGACGCCTATGTGGGAGGCAGCTGCAGCGAGACGGATCTCTCCGCGCGAGCGACGGTTCACATTTCGGTGGCAACACAGGCGGACATGATGCTCGCGAAGCCTGGCATGGGCATCGACGAAGGTCTTTCCATTGTAGGCAACGAACAAAATCGGTTGCTCGCCATGCTTGATCGGCGTCGGGCACAAAACCTGAAAGCCGCGTAGGAAGCGCCCTGATGCTAAACAGTCTCAAGGACATCACGGTTGTGGCGGTCGAACAGGCCGTTGCAGCTCCCTACGCATCGTCTCGCCTTGCTGACGCAGGCGCCCGGGTGATCAAGGTCGAAAGGCCCGAAGGGGACTTTGCCCGAAACTACGACAAGCTGGTGCGGGGGCAGAGCGCGTACTTCGTCTGGCTCAACCGGGGTAAGGAGTCGGTCTGTCTAGACCTGAGGTTGGAGGCGGATCGCGCCGTCCTCGACACGCTCATTGCCAGTGCTGATGTCTTCATCCAGAATCTAAAGCCGGGCAGCATAGAAAAACTGGGGTTCGCGTCCGCTGATCTGCGTCGACGATATCCGCGGCTGATCACCTGCGACATTTCTGGTTTCGGGGAGTCAGGGCCGTATTCCCATTTGAAGGCCTACGATCTGATCGTCCAGGCCGAAACAGGTCTATGCGCTATCACCGGCAACCAACAGGGGCCTGCGCGTGTAGGGGTCTCGGTTTGCGATATCTCGGCGGGCATGACAGCGCACAGCGCCATTCTTCAGGCACTGTACCACCGCGAGGTCACCGGCGAAGGGACCAGCATCCAGGTGTCACTGTTTGATGCCGTCGCCGACTGGATGAACGTGCCGGTTTTGCAAAATGATTACAGCGGCTACCAGACGGTACGCGCAGGCGTGAAACACCCGTCGCTCGCGCCGTATGGTGCCTATCGCTGTGCCGACGGCAAAGAGGTCATCTTTTCGGTTCAGAATGACCGCGAATGGGTGAATTTCTGCGAGAAATTCCTGAAGCAGTCCGGGCTCACACGCGCACCTGGTTTTGCTGACAATATGGAGCGCCTCGCTCATCGTGCGCAACTTGATGAGATCATTGAACAGCGGTTTTTTGAACTATCCTGCCACGATGCGATGCAGGAGCTCGAGGCGGCCGGCCTGGCATATGGCCGACTGAACGAAGTGGTGGATGTTTCAAAGCATCCACACATTCGCAGGGTGCAGGTTGGAACACCCGATGGAGCCGTCGAGACGATAGCGCCGGCGGCGATTTTCAACTCGGAGCTCCCCTCGCTTCGCCCAGTCCCGGCTCTTGGCTCTCATACCGAGGCTGTCCGCGAGGAGGTGCGGGCGCTTTTGCGCGAAAGAGCCGCGTCAGCGTGAGCGCGCGTTTCAGTAAGGTGAGACTGCTCGCGGTTTACAAAATGCCTGTGTACCTCGGATCATTTCAGCGCACCGGCCGCCTAGAAAGCTCACTGGCAGCGCCCGCGCTAAAATCGGCCGCAAAGGCGTCTCCATGATCAAGGACACCTTTGCGGCCGTTGAAGGCGCGATGTCTGTACCGCGCTGGAGATCCCTGCTCTTCGTTCCTGTTCACGTTCCGCGCTTTGTAGAGACGGCCCATGAGCGGGGCGCAGATGGCGTCATTCTCGACCTGGAGGATTCCGTGCCCCAGGATCGGAAAGGAGAGTCACGGCAGCAGCTTCCTGAATGCGTGGCAGAGGTGGGCCGGAAAGGCGCATCTGTTTTGGTCCGCGTGAATCATGGTCTGCGCGCCTTGGCGGCCGATCTCGATGCAGCCGTGATGGCGGGTGTTGACGCACTGGTTCTTCCGAAGACGGATTCGGCAGAGTGGGTTATAGAGATCGCGAATGCGGTTTCGGAACTAGAACGTGAAAGAAATCTTCCGCAGGGAGGCATCCGGTTCCTTGCCCAGATTGAGACCCCGGGCGCCTTGCAAAGGCTTGCGGCCATTGCGTCGGCGCATCCAAGGATGGTCGCAATGGCGCTTGGCCCTGAAGACTTCAGCGCCGCTGTTGGCGGCGCCCCAGGATTCGACCTTCTTTTGACGCCGAACCTTTCTGTTCTGTTTGCCGCCCGCGCGGCCGGCTTGCTCCCGCTGGGCTTCATAGGAAGCATCGGCGAGTTCTCGGACACGCATAAACTTCGTGAGGCCGCGGTGCGGGCGCGGCGGCTTGGCTTTGCCGGAGCTTTGGCGATCCATCCGACACAGGTGGCCATATTCAATGAGGCTTTCTCGCCAAGCGCCCAGGAGCTCGAGTGGGCCCATAAAGTTGTCGCGGCGGCAAATGATGCCGCCACGCGTGGACTGTCCGCATTCTCGTTGAATGGCAAAATGATAGATCCGCCAGTGGTGCGGCGCGCCCACGAGATCCTGATTCTTGTGGGCAACAACTGACTGGCCTGTTATCAGCGGCTGAACAGGAGCGAATGGCACTACACCGCGCCGGGCAAGCCGATGCAAAATGGCTACGCGATTCCCTCAACGGCCGAATGCGAGACGAGCTGTTGAACGATGGCCTGTTCTTCGGCCTCGACCACGCCCGCAGTGCCACTGCCGAATGGAGGCAGGACCTAAATCCTGTTCATAACACTCATCTGTCTATGTCATTTGAGTGAATAGGTTTTGCTGATCTGGATGCGATCCCATGGGGTATTTTGGGTTTTGCCGCGCGCGATGAACGATGCGCTGAGCCGCCGGTTCGTCAAGCGTTGATCGGCTGAAGACCCATGGACCGTCCGGCAGAGGATGAACGCCTTCGATCGACGCGAGTCCACCGAAGGCGATGCAACGCGGCTCGCCATTGTCAAGCAGACCACGCCAGCAGGAATAGCGCGGAATGTTGTGCTTGGTTCCCGTGTAGCGGACCGTCAGCTCGCGGCCGCAGCGCCGGCAGCGGACAAGGTCGGCGAGCAGAGCGTCGCCATGCTTGGGCGCCCCGTGATGCCGGCTCGTGGGCACGTGGTCGCTCACCATCTTGCGGATCGCTTCCGCCTTTCCCAGCCGACGTAGCCTTCGTGTGCACCCGGAATCAGCGCCAGCATCTCGCGCCTTACGGCGGCTGCGCGAGCGAATGGCGGCATCTGCGCGGTCTGCGCGTCGTGCGGGTTGGAGAAGATCGAACTGATATGTCGTAGGCTGGCGCGGTATGGACCTCTCCCCGGTTCGCTTCGTGAGGACCCGATGCTGCGCCCGAATCCTCCAATTGCGATGGGGTGTGGGAATTGGCCGTCGGGTCCTGCAGCAGTGTCACCAAGACGCCAAGCGTTCTGGGATCGATATGTGGGGCAGGGCAATGCGCCACGCGGTGCAGACCGCGATCAAACATCCAGGCCGGAACTTCCAGCCACCGATCGGAGGCGTGGCGGGAGAGACTGCAGCGGAAAACCTCCCGGTCGGCGTTCTCGATCACCTCATGAACGTGAACACAACGCCCGGCCCAAGGATGCCACGGATAAAGAAACTTGCGTTCCTCGGTCCTGTGGGTGTTCTTTCCTGGTGTTGTTCAACACCGTGAGGCCGCATTCCTCGCTCGCTATTTGACCCCGGCGGTCTTCGCCGGAACCCTCGCCGCAACCGGCTCCGACGCTGCACTCAATGAAGGCTTCGCGCCTCCGCCCGTTGCTCAAACCGCGCCATAACAGAAACGGCCGAGGCTAATCGCCACTGGTTGAAAGTTCAGTGGCAGGTCAGAGGGTCTGGCTCGACGGCCTTAGCTTCAGGCTATCCGGCCAATCCCGGCGATCACCCAGCGACACGATGACTGACCAGTGCTCAGCGCCACCGCCGGAGCTGCAAAAAGAGTTGCGTATGATTGAGCGTTCGACCACGTTGCTGTCGATCTTGATATGGCCTCGTCCAGGATGCGCGAGAGGCGCTTCCCAGCGCGAGAGCGTGTAGGGGATCGCCGCTGTGAGCTTGGTCTTCTGACTGATTTGGCCGAGCTTCTCTAGCCGCCCTGGGTCCAGTGCCGTGATGGTTGAGCACTTTTTGCCTGCGTGCAGCAAGGCCTCGTTGGCCTCGGCTACGGATGTCATCCTCGATCTTTTAGAGTTCGCGGATCCTTCTTAGCGCCTCGATCGGGCGCGGCATGGCAGAAGGCGAGCGTGAAGCCGCTTTTCGTCGGCCAGCAAGCGATGGCCCGCTATAGCCGTCGACCTGCAAGTTCCGGTAGAGAGCCTGCGAGATGAGCGATCGCACGCTGGGCCTTTTCGGTCCGGCGCATAGACATAAGACGCCCGGCGGTCCGCTCCCTCCCTAATCAGTCATCGCGGGCATAAATCCAGAGTAGGCCTGTCTTCGTCTTGCCGACCCCGGAACGAGCACCGGCGCGGTCGTCGCACGTCGGCGAAGAGTTTTGGCGAGGACTTCGGTTTTGCTAAAGCAACCGTTCATGGACCAGACGTAGGTGCCAGTCCGGCGCGGCCGACTACCGGCGCTGCCAGCAGCCTGGGCAAGCGAACCAAATTGTAGCCCGCCAAGTTATGCCGCGCCCGCGGTGGCACATCCTCGCAGCTTGACCTTGGCCATGCCGTCTGAGGTCTTGACTGACCGAACCCTCCTCTGACCCCTTAGGGCAGTGCTGACTGAGATCATAGCCCGGATGGCGCTTCGTGCGGTCATCGATCGCTATACGCGAGGCTTGTTGCTTTCTGCTCAAATGGGCGTTGAAGGCAACGCGCGGCGTGATCTTGCTCTTTGCAGGTCCTTGACTGGCGCGTCCTAGGCTTCGCCAGCGCCAGTCGATGCGCCGTCGCGGCGTCTGCGGTCCAACATAGCGAGAGCGGCATCACGCTCGCCTGTGCCAGGCCTGGGTATGAAACTTTCCAGTCAAGCCGGATTGGCCAGCACCTGGGTGCATAACCAACCTGTTGTCGCGGCTTCATTAGCATGAGGTGCCCGGAAACGAAGATACGTATGGACCCCGCCCCGCTTTCCAATTGAGCCTAGGGGCTGCTGATTCCTTCTTCGCCAAGGGTCGTGAACGGCGTGATCGACCAATGGATTAGGTTGATGGGACGATGAGTGTCGCCTCGGTCGAGCAATGGTGGATGAAACTGCGATGACATGTCCGATAGGATCTCTGTAATCGCCCTGCCTGACGCCCTGCCTTCAGGTTTTCGACATAAAATTTCACCTCGGTCACACCTGATCTTAATGTCGCCAGCGATCTAATCCAGTGTGCCAGGAATGAGGTACCGTACGGCCGCACTGCGAGAATGCCTTCTTCGCAAATCCCAGTCCTCGCCGTGACTGCTAGGTGCAATACTGCAAGCCAGCTGAACCAATTGAGGATCTGTCCCCTCATCGAGGCGCGGATTGACTTGGATGACGACGGGTCCAGGCTTCGTCCACGGAGTTCAATGTTCGTTGGCCCAGCTGAGGCCGTGAGCTTGCAAGCAATTCTGTGACACGTTGACGATACGATCATGCTCGTCATTAGTCAGCAGGGTTGGTTGGACAATTCACCTCTCGGAAGAGGAAATGGGGTGGCCGGCCGAAGTCCGCCAGCGGCAATAGCAATGACCTCCTTTCCCATCTTGTTAGCGCCGCTGGTTGCAATGGCGCTTGGTACTGAAGACTTCAGTGCAGCTGTTGGCGGTGCCCCAGAACTCGACCTGCTTTTGACGCCGAACCTTTCCGTTCTGTTCCCCATGCGGCAGTCTCGGCTCGATAGGAAGCATCGGCGATTCTTAGACAATGATAACTTCGTGGGGCCGCAGGCGATCCATTTAAACATCGATGGGGCTTTTCACCAAGCGCACAAGAACTCGAGGGACCCGTCGTGTCCTCGCGGCGAAAAAGATGCGACGGCGCAAGGCAAAGGCGCGTTCACATTGGACGGGAAGATGGTCGATCTACCGGTTATTCGAAGGGTCCGAGAAATCATCTCCATGGATCAGGGCGCCGAGTTGGCCGGTTGAAGCCTCGGCGGGTTGGGTCCATTCTGGACACATAGGTTACGGTTTTGGTCAAACCACACTGAGATGACACGACAGTTAGGCGTCATGTCGCTCTGCAATTATTGCTGTCGCGCCATCACATTTCGAGATAGATTACATCATTGCAGTCCGCCCTCGGAAGAGTACCCGTGGAAATCAGGCAGTTAAGATACTTTGTTGGCGTGGTCGAAGCAGGCAGTTTCACGAAGGCCGCTGGCTTTCTGAATGTCGCCCAGAGTGCGCTGAGTCTGCATGTGCGCCAATTGGAGGAAGGCTTCGGCACTCAGCTGCTGATACGCGACAGGACCGGCGTGAGCGTGACGGCGTCAGGAGCCAAACTCCTGGAGCGGGCGCGGGCGATTCTCAAAGAAATTCGAATTACCGAGGTGGAATTGACCAACACAGCCGCTTCCCCCGCCGGGGAGGTGACTATTGGCATTCCGTCTGGAGCTGCTCGCGTCCTGAGCGGTCCGCTGCTTGAGACGGTAAGACACGAACTGCCCAAGGTGTCCCTCAAGATGGTCGAGGGTATGACGGGACCGCTAGAGGAATGGATGGCGGCTGGACGCTTCAATCTGGCGGTTCTGTACCGCACTGCGGACAGTGTGGGGCGAATGACTGTGCTAGCGCGCGAAGACCTTTGTCTGGTGGTTCCGTCCGGCGAGCCACCGTTTGAAGATGCGATATCTCTGGCCGACCTGCATGCATTCCCCCTGGCGGTTCCCATGCGCAACAACAATGTCAGGCGTTCGGTGGCTGATGTCGTCGCACAACACGGTTGCGCGATGGACGTCAAGTTTGAAGTGGACTCGCTCTCAACGATCATCAACATGGTCGTAGAGGGAAAAGCGCATTCTATTCTCGCCCCGTCTGCCGTTCAGAAAGAAGCCTCTCAAGGGCTGGTCCGGACGGTCAAGATAGTCGATCCGGTAATTACCCGCTCCGTGGTGCTTGCTGTAAATCCCAAAGATGAGCGTTCTGCGGCCGTTTCTGCGGTCCGCAAGCTCATTCCGAAGGTCGCCAGAGAATTGATTGAGAGCCGGGGCTGGGTAGCATCGGCTCCTGACGCGACCTGAGAACCATCGATCTGTAAACAACGGCATGACTTCCTTCCTGTCGGAACAGATCGATCTGGATTCCAGATGGATTTAGGCACTAATCGATATTTGACCCGCTGCGACCATCGCGATGAAACTGGCTCAAGCGAGCTCAGCGGCTTCGAAAATTGAAACGGCGCTCGCATGGCCAGAATCACAAGTGGAGCCCGCGATGTCCCACGCCAGGAGCTACGAGCTCTTCATTAATGGCAAATGGCGAGCCGGTGGTAGCCGAGCCACTTTGCCGGTGATCAACCCGGCGACGGAGAAGGTATTTGCCTCAGTGGCCTCGGCTACGGTTCCAGACTTGGATGAAGCTCTTGCTTCGGCAGAACGCAGCCGCAAGGCGTGGTCCTCACGCCCCGCCAAAGAGCGTGGCGAGATCCTCGTCTCTGCCGCCAGCAATCTGGCTGAGAAAGCTGGCGCCGCAGCCAGGGACCTGTCGTCCGAACAGGGAAAGACGATTGCCGAAGCAACAGGAGAGTACGCGCGCGCAGTCGAAACGCTGGAATGGAATGGCCGGCATGCCGATGAGTTGTCGACCCCGATTCCGTTGGGTCCGAACAGGATGATCGTCCCGGAGGCCCTCGGTGTCGTCGCTGCCTTTACGCCGTGGAACTATCCAGCCGTTCTCATCGCCCGCAAGCTCGCCCCCGCGCTGGCGGCAGGCTGCCCGGTGATCCTCAAAGGGGCCGAAGAGACGCCAAGCGTGGCTGTCCATGTCGTGGAATCTTTGCGTCAAGCAGGGATACCGGAAGGCGTGGTCAACCTGGTGTTCGGTGTTCCTGTGCATATATCACGGCATCTGCTCAGTTCGCCAATTGTCAAAGTCTTGACGTTCACGGGGTCGACCGCTGTTGGGAAACAGCTGGCCACACTGGCCGCGAATAATCTGCAGCGCTGCATCCTTGAGCTCGGTGGACATTCCCCGGTTATTGTGTGCGAAGATGCCGACCTGGCAACGGCGATACCGGCTATTTCGGAATACAAATTCGAGTGCGCGGGCCAGAGTTGTAATGCGCCCAGCAGGATTCTTGTCGCCCGATCCCGCTATGAGGAATTCCTGTTCCGGATGACGGAGGCGGTCCGAAAAATCAGGATCGGTCCACCGGATGACCCTGCAACGCAGATGGGTCCCATGGCAAACGCGCGGCGAATCGAGGCCATGCAACGCCTGACCAAAGATGCGGTAGAGGGCGGCGCCCAAATCGAGACCGGTGGCATCCCCCTTGACCGACCGGGGTTTTACTGGCCGCCAACCATCCTGACTGGCGTACCGAAGGAAGCGAGAGTGCTTCATGAAGAGCCGTTCGGACCAATTCTCACCGTGGCTCCTTTCGATACGATCGAAGAGGCGATCGATGAAGCCAACGCCACGGAGTACGGTCTGGCCGCCTACTTGTTTACTGGCGCGGCCGATACGCAACAGAGGCTTGTGGGCGGTCTTTCTGCGGGCGCTGTTAGTGTGAATTACCTGAAAGGGGTTTCCGCTGATGCCCCTTATGGAGGAGTCAAACAAAGCGGCTATGGATATGAAGGCGGCGAGCAGGGGGTGCGAAGCTTCCAGATTCTGAAAATGGTCAATGGCCTCGGTTCATTTGGATAAAATCCGGTGGGAAACAGAACACGGACCATGGCCGGTAGCGACATCACAAGGAGCGTCGCCGACGCCCTTCAGTACATCTCGTACTATCATCCTCCAGATTATATCCGGTCTCTTTCTCACGCATACACGCGAGAACAGAGCCCGTCGGCGAAGAATGCCATAGGTCAGATTCTGCTGAACTCCCGCATGGCGGCCTTTGGGCGGCGCCCGATTTGTCAGGACACCGGACTTGTGGTTGTCTTCGCAAAGGTCGGCATGGATGCCCGCATTAAGTCAACAGCCAGTTTCGCGGATCTTGTGAATGAGGGCGTACGTCAAGCCTATCTCGATCCGGACAATCCCCTTCGGGCATCGATCGTTGCGGATCCCCTCGCTAGACGGGTCAACACCCGCGACAACACACCGGCAGTTGTCCATGTCGACCTGGTGCAAGGTAACCAGATTGAGATCACCATCGCCGCGAAAGGCGGCGGGTCGGAGAACAAGGCACGTTTTACCACCCTCAATCCCACCGCCTCCGTTTCCGACTGGGTGGTCAATACCGTTTCGACCCTTGGCAGCGGGTGGTGTCCACCTGGACTGATCTCTGTCGGCATCGGTGGTAGCGCTGAAAAGGCGATGCTGCTGGCCAAGGAGGCCATGAACGAGCCCATAGATATGGCGGAACTGATCGCAAGGGGGGCGTCAAGCGCAGAAGAGGGGCTGCGGATTGAGCTTTATGAGCGGATCAACGCGCTTGGTATCGGCGCCCAAGGCCTTGGTGGTCTGACGACAGTCGTTGACGTCAAGGTTGCGACCTATCCTACTCATGCAGCGTCCAAGCCTGTGGCGCTCATCCCGCAATGCGCCGCCAACCGGCACCTGAAGTTTACTTTGGACGGCTCTGGACCCATCAGCCTCCAGCCGCCCGATTTGCGCGAATGGCCCGACATCGGAGCCGACGAATTGAACCCAGCCGGCGTCCGGCGGGTCAATTTAGATACGCTTACGAAGGAAGAGACGGCATCGTGGCGCTGCGGTGAAACGCTCCTGCTTTCTGGAAAGATGCTGACGGGCCGTGACGCTGCCCACAAACGAATGGTCGAACTGATTGATGCCGGCAAGCCGCTCCCAGTCGATCTGAGGGGCCGCGTGATCTACTACGTCGGTCCCGTCCGGGCAGTGAGGAATGAAGTCGTTGGACCCGCCGGTCCAACAACCTCCAGCCGCTTGGACGATTTTACGGACAAGGTGCTCGCCGAAACCGGCCTTTTCGCGATGGTGGGCAAAGCGGAGAGGGGACCGGCGGCCATCGCGTCGATTGTAAGACACAGAACGCCATACCTTGCTGCAGTGGGTGGCGCTGCGTACCTGATTTCAAAGTCGATTAAGGCGGCGCGGATTGTCGCCTTTGAAGACCTGGGCATGGAAGCCATCTATGAATTCGATGTGCAGGACATGCCCGTCGTCATGGCTGTCGATGTTGAGGGAAACTCCATTCACAATTCCGGGCCTCTTGAGTGGCGTAAGCGTATGGCAGCCGACAGCATCGCACGCAACATCGGTGTTTGAGTCTTTCCGGTTGGGCGATTTCGGCCAGACCCGAGCGCCAAATTATCGGGCAAGCCATAAGACGAGCGGCATTTGCGGTGCCCTGCGCCTCGGCGAGCCGGCCAAGCAAGGCCTTCAATTCACCCTAATAGTTGAATGTGCGAGTGAATACTGCATTGAGTATGCCGTCCATGCGATCGAGGGTCGAATGCAGTCGCGCGTCTATCAAGTACGGCAGCGAGATTCAAGAAAATCGGTTATCTATTTATCATGGTCTCCGCCGCCGCCGACTATTCTCTCCAGCTGCACCATTGCCCCGTTGGGCGTTGGGGCGATAGCCAAATTACTTCTGCAGCTTTTCTCAGCGGATCGCTCACCCTCAGCTGATTTTCGTACCCCATTCTGGCACATCTCGGGCCTGGAACGGATGCCTTCCACTGCTACATTCGCTCGTTTCAATTGATGATAGAATTGATCGGCACACAACGCGATGTCATCGCTGAGAGCATAGGTTATGAAGTCGAAACCCGATCCCGTGCAACTCGACAGTTGGGACCTGCGGATCCTCTCCGAAATTCAGGCAGACGGTCGGATTTCAAAAAGTGAGCTTGCAAAACGAGTTCATCTTTCGGCGTCCGCCTGTTCGGAGCGGCTCCGAGCACTCAAGGCCGCGGGGATTATTGAGGGATTTTATGCGCGGCTGAGTCCTGCCCTCATCGGCGGCATGATCTTTGTGATGGTGGAGGTCGTGCTGGATCGTCATCGTCTTGAGGACCAACGACACTTCGAAACTGCTATCCAAGACATTCCGGAAATCCTGGACTGCTGGGCAATTGGGGGGCGCGTGGATTATCTGATGCGGGTCGCATCTCGTTCTATGGCCGCCTATCAGGATTTCATGGAGGGACTGCTGCAGGCAGGCTTGGGGATTGATCAATACTATAGCCTTGTCGTCACGAAACCAGTGAAGTCCAATTCACCGATACCTTTGTCCGCCCTGAGGCAACGGTAACCCAAAAGCTAAGTTTCAACGGCGTTTGGCACGGATCCCGTAGATTCGTCGGCAAAAGGCACCCATTCCGACGAAACTCAAGGGACATTTGCGGTATACTAATTGCTGGAAAAAGGTGGCCGAGCGCTATCCGCCAGTTGATCGCGAGCAAGGACGATGCGCTTGAGCAATCTGGAACCGATCTATTCCAGGAGAGGATCGAAGCAGCCATCGGACGCACTTGCCCAGCACGGTTACGGCGAGAAGCCAAACCGGATCGTGCCTGGTTGAGGAGGCGTCCATATCTAAGATGCGAAGTGCCGAAAAATGCCTCTACCGCTACTTCAAGGGGGGAACTTTCGCCCTGGATTGGCGATCAGTGGCGATTGAGCTTAGTCGCGGTCAGCGCATCCGTGTAGGGGGCGAAATCTACAGCGAGGGTTTGGCAAGCCGACGGGTAGCGGGAGTGCAAGCTGGCCCGCTCGGCCTTGGCGACCAACCCGGCCCTCGACGCCTGCGGACATTCGGAGATCGCGTTTTTACGTCCTAAGTTCGTTGCTGTTCGAGATTAGGAGATCGTCTGTCCTGTTTGACATTGCTGGTCTCCGCAGCCTTCTAAGCGAGGAGCATGGCTGTGCCGGGATCGCGTAGGTGGGTGACAAGGCCGGTCACTCCTGCCACCCGACGTGGTCTTTGAGAAGGTGGAGGTTGCGCTACCGGCTGGAGAGCATGGTGCCAGTTTTCACAAGACAAGGGTCGCTTAATCGAATGGGCGTCAAGTTCATAGATTGCGAACAGATCATGGGGGGATTTGAATAGTGCTACTGACCGAGGCAGAGCTGAAAAGAGTTGCGAATGCCAGTCGAGGACATAGAGCCGCATCGATCGTTCTAAAGGAAGAGACGGCCGCAGCTACAGCCAGATCGTCATTCGACGTTTTTCTGTCACATTCTTTCAAGGACGCAGAGATCGTTCTCGGTGTGAAGCGAATTTTCGAGGAGCTTGGGTTCACTGCTTACGTAGATTGGGTCGAAGATTCACAACTGGACCGCACAAAAGTCTCCTCGGCCACCGCCGAGTTGCTGCGGACCCGTATGAGGCAGTCAAAGACGCTAATCTATGTGCATTCAAACAATTCTCCAGGATCCAGATGGATGCCTTGGGAGCTTGGCTTTTTCGATGGGTTTCGGACCGCGGTAGCGGTTCTGCCCGTGGCAAAAAATTCTTCGGAAACATTCTCCGGGCAAGAATTTTTGGGCCTATACCCTTACATTGATGGGACAGGACCTGCATTCCTGTTTATGAACAGAGGGACCGCGCCTCGCTCAAGAATAGGCTCTGTAAGCTCGACTGCTAACCTCACGTTTGCCAAATCCTGGCTTAAAGAATTTACCGCCACAAAATAGACTGGTGTGCTTCAAAAATGAAATATCCTGGACTCTATAATAGCGCCGACGTGGCATCCAACGAGCAGCAGGCGACGTTTCTGCGCCTGATCCGGGCAGAGTACGTTCTTCTTTTTTTAGCGTCGGTGCTCTCTTTGGACTTGTCGCCATCAAAAGCCTATTTCGGTGTCTATGCTGCGGTATTTCTTTGCTCAATGGGAGTCCTCATTTTCCGGTCGGTCACAAAGCCCGAGCAGGTCTGGTATCAGGCTCGAGCTCTGGCAGAGTCGGTGAAGACATTGACTTGGCGCTTCGCGATGCGAGCACAGCCGTTCGATGACGCGCGCGCCGCTGACGCCAGAGCTGATTTTCGAAAGCTCATGGAAGGTATCCTTGATAGCAATCGTCACCTTGGTAGCGCGTTGAGCGGCACCGATTCAGCATCCCCCCAAACAACCGACCAGATGATGTCGATAAGGGACTCCCCGCTAAAAGAAAGAAAAGACCTATATCTGCAGAGACGAATCTGCGACCAACGGAAGTGGTACGAGAAGAAGGCGCGCTCGAACAAGAGGTCCGCGAAAGTCTGGATGGGCCTTGGTATTTTTGCATACGCTCTGGGATTCTCGTTCATCGTAGTACGCATCGCTGACCCCGCGATGCCAGGCTGGCCGACCGAGCCGCTAATTGTCATCGCCGCCTCCCTTATTGGGTGGACCCAGATCAAGAAATTTAACGAATTGGCATCGGCTTACACGTTGACAGCTCACGAGATCGGCTTGACTGCCGACCTTATTACGGACGCCAACTCGGATGAGGCATTCTCCGCCGCGGTGAACGAAGCCGAACTGGCTTTCTCACGGGAGCACACCCAGTGGGTTGCTCGTCAAAACAACTAAGAGACAACAATGGCATACAGCGATCCGACCTATGTAATATTTGACGGCGATGAAGACGCTTGGGCATACCGCTTTATGAAAGGGTGGAACGCCAGCGAGAATGTGAGTTTTGAATTCGCGAACGCTCACGATCTGGACAATATGACGAGCCGAGCACAGGACGAAGATTATGTTAAACGCAATCTTCGCAACAGAATGAATGGATCGAGCCAGGTACTTGTCCTGATCGGTGAGAAGACGAAAAACCTTTTTCGCTTCGTGCGCTGGGAAATGGAATTGGCTCTTGATCTAGGTCTGCCGATAATCGCAGCAAACCTTAACGGCTCGCGGCAACAAGATGTGAGCTGTCCGCCTATCATCAGGGACAAATGTGTTGTGCACGTGCCGTTCAAGATGAAGGCCATCAAGCACGCGCTAGCCAATTGGCCGAGCGAATTTCATCGGCTTTCAAACGCTCAGCGTGGCGATGGCGCCAGGAGCTATGGCGAAAGCACCTATCGCGATCTCGGCTTATAATCGCCACCTAAAAGCACTTAGCCGCCCAAACATCCTCGCCATCCGCTGGCGGCGACTAGCCTTAGCAACGTCCGCCAGCGTGTTCCGAGCTTGCCGAGCGATGATAAGAAGAGCACGACGTCCGATTTGCTGAGTTTGGCTGAAAGCTGCAGGTCATGTGCAACCTATTAGAGGAGCCCCGCTCGAAGCGTCGGATCGTCAGACAAGATCATGTCGCGCGAGGGCGCTGGTTTCGCGAGGAAAAGGAGCGGCTGTTCGATGTTTGAGGCTTGATCCAGCGTTTCGAGACTGCACGAGCGGCCAGCATTGATGGAGGCAGCTTTTCAGGCCGCGCAATTCTGTCGGCTCGCCCCCTCCTGCGAGCCGCAGCTCGGCTCGCCCTGCGCAGCAACCACGAATTTGCGATCGCAAGAAAGGCAACACGCTGACGATAGAACTTGGCGGCGCTGGTCGGCTGCGAATCAAGATGTCAATGGCAAGGAGCTCTCGCCGCGCGTCTTTGCCGGGCCGAACCTTCTGGCTATGCTCCTTCGAGAAGTCTGCCGAGCACCAGCCGCCGCACCGCCAAAGCTATCAATATGCGCGAGGGCACGACCTCAGCCTCTCAGCGCTGGCCAACCAGGTTGGAGCCTGTGCCGCGGCACGGAACCCGCTGCCTGCTGATCGAGGCGAATGTGCTTTGCCCCTGATCACCTCATTACCACCCTTGGGAAGGGCAAGACCGATCCGGACCGTCAGAATGTAAGGGATGACCGGCAGTTCGGCGGAACATGGCCGCCGGCGCTCTATCGTGCCTCGCGCGGCCGGCGGGAACAGCGTCCCGAGCGCTATTCATCCGTCAATATCGCCCGCTAATCGGGCACTATGCTGGGCGCATGCGCGTCGTAAGCTGTTCGTGTTTGCAGGACGCGCCCCCGACCCTCGGCTAAGGCGAAGGTGACGCCTTAGTTTTCACGGCAATTCGGGCCGATCCCGCGAATTTCACGGCGAATAACCTGCATTCCCGAGAAACTCAAGGGACGTTTCCGGTATGCTATTTGCTAAACAGGTGGCTGGCCGAGTGCCCTCCGCCAATTTATCGCGAGGAGAGGGACATGCGCTTGAGCAATCTGGGAACCGAGCAACTCCGGGAGAAGGATAGAAGCTTCGTCTTCCATCCTTCTACGCATCTGGCCAAGCACAGCCGAGGCGAAACGCCAAATAGGATTATGGCCGGTGCGGAAGGCGTCTATATCTGGGACACCGAAGGCCGAAGGAGCCTCGACGGTTTCGGAGGACTCTACTGCGTCAACATGGGATATGGATGCACGGAGATCGCCGAGGCCATTGCCAGGCAAGCACACGAATTGCCGTTCGCGCACGTCTATGCCAGCCAAGGTACGGAGCCGGTCGCCCTGTTGGCAGAGGCCGTGGTCGAGTATTTCGGTCAGAACATGCGAAGGGTCTATTTCGGCCTCTCCGGTTCCGATGCCAACGAAACCAACATCAAGCTGGTCTGGTACTATAATAACATTCTTGGCCGGCCCGAAAAGAAAAAGATCATCTCGCGAAATCGCGGCTATCACGGGTCTGGATTGGTCACGGGTAGCCTAACTGGCCTTCCCTTCTTTCACAATTTCTTCGACCTGCCTCTGGATTTGGTGCGCCATACAACCACGCCGCACTATTACCGCCAGGCGCGTGTCGAGGAGAGCGAGGAAGCGTTCTCCCGGCGCTGTGCCGATGAGCTTGAAGCCTTGATCCTGGCCGAAGGACCGGAAACGGTTGCAGCTTTTATCGGAGAGCCGGTACTTGGGACAGGAGGTATTGTGCCGCCCCCCAAAGGGTACTGGACGTCCATTCAAGCGGTGCTCGACAAATACGATATCCTTCTAATCGCGGATGAAGTGGTCTGTGGCTTCGCGCGAACCGGCGAGAAGTTCGGTTCCCACCTGTATAACATGCGTCCGGATTTCGTGACCATCGCAAAGGGTTTGAGTTCCGCCTACCTCCCCATCTCCGGGTCAATCATTGGCGACCGTGTCTGGTCGGTTTTGGAACAAGGAACTGAGAAGCACGGCGCACTCGGCCACGGCTGGACATATTCGGGGCACACGCTTTGTGCCGCAGCCGCGCTCGCCAATATTCGACTGCTTAAAGAAAAAAATATTCTGGAGCATGTCCGCGATGTTGGACCGTATTGGCAAGACCGGATGAAGGCCGAGCTGGCGGGACATCCCATCGTTGGTGAAGTTCGCGGAGTGGGTATCCTGTCGGCCGTAGAGATGATGCGGGACCCAAAACAAAGGATACCATTCGAACCCGACCTTCAGGTCGGGGTGCGCACTGCAGCTGCTCTGTTTGAGAATGGTGTCATCGGACGGGCCATGCCGCATGGCGACATCCTCGGTTATGCCCCCCCCTGATCATTACCCGAAAAGAGATCGACATCATTGTCGACGCGACGGTAAAGTCGGTCGATACCACCTATCGCGCGCTGAAGGCCGAGGGTGCCGTATGATTTTGCGATCGCGAAGGAGCGAGTCCGGAGGCAGGCATGTCCCTGCGCGCTACTGCGCCGAGCAGACCCAAAACTGTTGAATTCCAGATATCTGATCTTGAGCATGCTCCGGGCTATTTCAGTCACGATTTGTAACCGAATCAGTTCTGCCGCCGCTGTCCTGTTGCCCAACGACCAGGACCTCTGTGCGGCGCGCCCTGCGGGTGTACCTCCCCGCCGGCAGGGCGCCCTTTTTGACCCACGTAATCAGTATCATTATGGCCCGTGCGGGATCGAGGGTCTGGTAAAGGTCATCTGCACGTTCCGATGCAGATTGAGCTTAGACGTGCCCTTTACATCATTGCAGCGGGCCATAATCATTGCGGTGAATTTTATCACGTCAGGTATATAGAAGGACGATACTCACACGCCACCCCGTTCACAAGGAAAGGCATTTTAATATTGTTGAGACGATTTGCCTATCAAAGAAAAGAAAGCATCGCAACACTTCTTTGCGGATCACGGCGCCCCGGGTGGGGGATGAGCGGCTATCCGAATTGTTATGCTAATGCCGACCCAAATTCCTGCAAAAGCTGGGGTCAATGATGGCTTTTGGTCAGCGCAGGATGATTTCTCCTGATTTGGTCGGTGCAGGGGCGGTCATGATTTAATGCATGGAGATTCTCTGATTGAGCTGTTGAGATCATGAGGCGTCTGCCAGACGCCCATCGGGTGAGCCCAGCATGATTGGGATGACCGACGAAGATCGAAAGTGTGGCAGCATTCTGGAGCCCGGTCAGCCCAGCGACGCCCGCGAATTCAATCACGTTTGTCGGGACATACACGACGCAGCCGGAAGGCGTGCAGAAAGAGGAAGAATCGAGCGCGACGATGACGAGGCACATGCCACTTGTTTTCGAGACATTCCTTGAAAGACTGTCACAGAGTATCGATGAGGCAGATTTCCGGGATGCCATGGCTGAGGCGGCCGGACGACTTGACCTAATCTTCTTTGCCTACCTCTCCTTGCCAGCACGGCCTTCCGGCAAACCGAGGTTAATTTCAAACTATCCACCCCGCTGGACCAGACAGTATCTGGAAAATCAGTATGAGAAACTCGATCCTGTGGTCTTGCGTGCTCGAAATGGCGGCTGCCCGTTTCACTGGGGATCGAATTTGGGAGGCGATAAAATGTCGCCGGCTCAACAGCAGCTATTCGATGAGGCGGCTCAATTCAGCATCTGCTGCGGTTTGACGATCCCAATTGTCGATCTCCGCGGCCGCATCGCTGCGGTTACTTTTGCCGCCGATGAGCCTCGTCCAGTATTTCTTCGGGTCGCTGAGCGGTACGAACAAGCTCTTCAACTGATGGCGGCCTGCTTTCATCGTTGCGTTCGCCGCAAATTGCCGAGCGATCGAACAGTGGATGGGGTTTCGCTGACATCCCGCGAATATGAGTGCCTGAGGTGGGCAGCGCGGGGTAATTCAGCCTGGGTGACCGGCCGCATCTTGGGTATCAAGCCACGCACGATCGCTTTTCATTTGGACAATGCCAAGAAGAAGCTAGGCGTGCGAACCCAAAATCAGGCTATAGCCCTTTTGGGGTCCGAAGGGTCCTCAATTGTCTGAGAAGCTTTTTGATCCCCTTGTGCTCGGGCCATTCGATCGCGCGCTTTGTATCGAGCGTTGACTGGATGCCGAGATCTTCTGTTCCGCCGGCTCGGGCGATGCAGCCGTATTCTTCCAGTCCGCGCCGGTGATCATAGTCTATGGGTGCTCGAGCGGGTGTGTCGTCGCTGACGAGCTAGTTGTGGAGCCTCAACAGGTTGTCCTCGGTTAGAGCGAGGCGACTGATAGGTGTTTTGGACTTTAGGCTCCCGTGGGGACGGTGCCAATTGTATCTGTGCAGCCAGACCGGCAACTCTGCGGCGCGGTGATCTGAAGTCGGATAAGCGATGGCATAAGCCCATTCGCGCAGTGCTGTCTGGATGAAGCGCTCGGCCTTGCCATTGGTCTTGGGTGTATAGGGTCTTGTCCTGACGTGCTTGAGGCCGAGATCGCGGCAGGCCTTGGCGAAGGCCTTTGATCTGTAGCAGGAGCCGTTGTCGGTCATGACGCGGGCTATCGTGACGCCGAGGCTGGCGTAGTAGGCCACCGCCGCCTTGAGGAAGGCGATGGCGCTTTCTTTTTTCTCGTCGGGCAGGATCTGCGAGAAGGCGATGCGGGAGGCGTCGTCGATGCAGACATGGACGAACTCCCAACTGCTGCCGCGCGAGCTGGCATTGCCGGTGCGCTTGCCGGTAATGCGATGACCGATGCGCTCGAAACGACCGAGCTTCTTGATATCGATATGGATCATCTCGCCAGGATGCTCGCGCTCGTAGCGTCGGATCGGCTCGGCCGGTTCGATATCCCGCAACCGCGACAGTCCGGCACGCTTGAGAACCCGGCTAACGGTGGCGGGCGAGACGCCGACCTCATGGGCGATGTGCTTGCCGGTCCAACGTTGCCGCCGCAGCGCCATGATGCGCTCGGCGATCAACGCAGCGGTGGCCTGCGGCATATTGGCGGGCCGCGAGGAACGGTCGATCATGCCGGCCCGCCCTTCGGACTTGTAGCGCTCGACCCAGCGCGCCACGATCTTGGCCGACACGCCGTAGACACGCGCCGCATGGGCTTTGGAGAAAGCGCCTTCTATCACCGACAGCGCCATCTCCTCTCGACGCAGCGGTGTGAGACGGGCATTCTTATGGATGTTCATTCGGACCCTCCGGTGAGTGCTGAAGCTTGGTAACTCCAGTCTCCCCGGTCCGGTCCGAATGGACAACCTCCCGAAAGCTCACAGCTAGTCGTGCGGTTATATAGTTTCCGAGGATGGCCCGCTTGCATACCTGCCTGCCGGTAATCTCTAACCCTTGACTTAGGGCGATGGCTATCGGTTATGCGGCTTGAAAGCGAAGAGGTGGACCCTTCGTCGAGCGCCGGTACGATATGGAGTGCTGCTCCGGGCTAATACCCATCCAGACAGAGCGGAACCTTCTATCACGTCAGACGCTCGGACAGTTGCCAAACCCCGATTTCCTGGGAACTGAATTGTGCTCGCCACCGGGTCCATTTTGCCGGCGCGTCTGTGGTGCAGGCCCCGATCAGCCTGACCAATGGCACAGGAACGCTTCTATGACCGAGCACTGCGAATTTGTCAGCTGGCGAACAATTCCTTGTAGCCGCTCGTCACCATCCAGTTCGCACGGTCGAGATGACTACGAAGCGCCTTCCTGGCGCGCTCCGGTTCAAGTGCCGGATCAATGCCGAGGATCAGTTGGGCCATTTCCTCTTCGGGCGCCTCATCGGCTGAGGCGTCCAGGAGCCTCATATAGATGGTAAAGTGCGCCCTGTCGTAGGCGGTAAGACGGTCAGACCAAGGGACTTCGTCGAGCAGTGTTGAGCTTTGAGTCCTATCTGTTCCCGTTGATTGATTCATGTCTGCCGCGAACCTCGCATGTTGATCGCTGGATCCAAGGCAGAATATCCCAAAATGGGATAATCCGAAACGGGGATTAGTCGCTGAGCCGGTCTCTACCTGCCGGTTCACCTAAATGCCCAAATCTCTTCGATCTCCCCGCCACCAGCGGTTTCTGGCCCAGTTGATCTCACTGCGCAATGTCAAAGGGCTGACGCAGGCGCAGGTGGCTGAGAAGCTTGGTCGTCCGCAATCTTTCGTGGCGAAATATGAGGGTGGCGAACGGCGTCTCGATGTCATTGAGTTTCTCGACGTAACTGCGGCCCTCGATGCTGATCCGTGTGAGATTCTGTTGAGCCTGCGCACGTAGTGGGCGCCCGCGCCCATCACCGCGCGTGCCGTGTGCCGGTGGGTCGAGCCCCGATTTTCTTGGCTCTGGCGTCTCGACCATTCCGCTGCGCCTCCTAGCGCGTCGTTAGACTCTCGCAATTCGCTCTGTTTTGTGCCTTTCTCAGCAGGTGGCGCCGCATCCTTCTAGGCCCGCCGCGGCGTCCCGCAACCCTTAGCCAGCTGTGAGCTTTCAGTAGGTTGTCCATCCGGCCCTTCGGATGCGGTGCGGCTCAGACGGCGGACCCGTTCCTGTCATGATTCGCCGCCGCACCCATTCCTGGGAAGCAGCCATTGGCGAGCGGAGGACAAAATGATGAGACAGCGAAGCGCTGGGCCATCCGCGCTGTGGTGATACGTCGATGCATGGCGGTTGCGCGACTTCGTTGCTTGAAGCGAAGCGACCGCACCGCCCATTTCGTCAACTGGCGAACAAATCCTTGTAGCCGCTCGTCACCACCCAGTTTGCACGGTCGAGATGACTGCGAAGAACGTTGCGTGCGCGCTCAGGTTCGCGTGCCGGATCAATGCCGAGGATCACTTTGGCCATTTCCTCTTCAGTGGCGTTGTCGGCCGAGGCGTCCAGGAGCCTCATATAGGTTGTAAAGTGGTCCTTGTCGTAGGCTGTAATGCGGTCCGACCAGGGGACCTCGTCGGCGAACGGCGTGTTCGATCTGGGCTGCAACATCGCTAATTCTATCTCCGGCCAATGGACCCGCGAAGCCCTGTGCCTGCTAAATGTGGATTACATATTATAGTTGATAAACTCAAGCCGCCTGATCCGCTGGCTTGCGTGCATGGATATGCGCAAGTTGGTCGGACGGAATGTGCAGAGGATCAGGCAAAGGAAGCGCCTGACGCAGGAGCAGCTTGCGGAGATTTCCGGGTTCAGTCAGCAGTACATCAGCGGCTTGGAGAAAGGCCGAAGAAATCCGACAATTATCACGATCTATGAACTGGCATTGGCCCTCGGCGTCAGCCACATGGATCTGGTTCGGCCCGACAAACAGGCATGATACACCCGCCCTCCAAGTAGCTGGCCGCCTGATGGCGCGCGCCGGGTGCTCGTGAACCCAGGCTTTTCTTAGGGTCCCCCGGCAGCCCCTGCCATTTGGCTCGCCCTGGCCCGGCGCACCCTATTGGACAGTCGGCCGCTGCGGTTTTTGTCAGCCTTTCCTGGGGCGGTCGGCATTGCCTTTTAGGCCCGCCGCGGCCTCCCGCAACCTTCGCTCTCGCTTCAGGTCCTTCTCTTGGTTACGATCCTTCGGATGCGGTTCGCCTCTTTCAGCGGGCCTAATCGCTTTCTGCCGCCCACCCCACGGGGACAGCCACGCGAGACTAGTATGGAGCGTTGCGGTTAGCGCACGAACAGCAAAGGAACTGAAAAAACAGGCAACTGTCGAAGCATGGCTGAACCAGCCATCGTGTCGGCATCTTGGAGCCGCGTGTTCGCCTTGAGGCCCTGCCGGTAGGATCCCTGCAGTTGAAGTCATTGTCGGCATTCTGACAACAATGGACATGAACCGCCGAACTATCAAGGCGACCAGGTTGTTGTCTAGCAATGGTTTTCCGAATCGGCACGGCACTTGCGTTACCAAAAACAAGTACGCCGCGGCACGGATCGCCCAAGAGGCTGAACGACCTGATCTGTTTGACCCTCGCAGCAGGGGTGGATGGCTAACACAAAGGAAACTTTGAAGGTGGACGTTTTCGAAAGTTCTCCAATACCTGTCAGGAAAACACGGACGCCATCTTTCTCGGTGGATCTAGCCTTGCTGGGAGTCGCATTCGTTTGGGGGGCGAGCTATCCGGTCGGGAAAGGCGCACTGTTCTACGCGCCGGTTTCGATACTTGTTCTTTATCGCTTCCTGATTACTACGATCATTACGGCAGTGGCTGCAAGACATGAGATCGCATTGGTCTCCTGGGGCGATTTCATCCGCGGCTTCGCATTGGGAACAATACTTTTTTGCATCTTTATTGCTGAAACTTACGGCGTTGCATCGACAAGCGCAATGAACACGGCCTTGATCATATCGCTTTGTGTGATTTTCACGCCGAGCATCGACTATGGGCTATCACGGCGACTTCCACCTACGGGCATTTTGGCAAGTGCTGCCATAGCGTGCATCGGTGTCGGCATTCTCACTGGCGGGATCAGCAGGTTCAGCCCGGGTGACGCGCTTGTCTTGGGGGCCGCGATTCTGCGAGCGGTTATGGTCGTTTCCACCAAACGCCTTCTGGCCGGCCGGCAGATTTCATCTGCAGCCCTGACGGCCATCCAAGGATCGACGGTGGCAACACTTACTTTCGTTTTGGCCGTCGCTCAGTTCGGAATTTCAGGCCTTGTTGTGAGGGCCACCCTTCAGTTTTGGGGCGCTGTTGCCTTCCTTGCACTCTTCTGCACCCTCGCTGCATTCTACATTCAAAATGCCGCAGTGAGAAAATCCACACCGACACGGGTTGGCTTCTTGATGGGAACAGAACCTTTTTTTGGTTTCGTTCTAGCGCACCTTCTTCTGAATGAGCCTTTGACAGTACCGAGCTTGATAGGCGCAGGCCTCGTCCTCGCTGCGACGTTTGCTGGCATCTGGTTTGAGAGCAGGACATCCAAATGAACCCCATCTTGGCTTCCACCAAACCCGCCATCGGCGGCATTTCGAGTTTTGAAGATCTGGAGGCTTTTCCGGACCGAACCGCACCAGTTGCAACCATGTTCAGCGGCGGTCTCGACAGCACCTATCTTCTCTACAAGCTGCAAAGCCTTGGCTTTGCGAACATTGAAGCTGTCGCAGCGGATGTCGGAACGCGCATCGATCAGCCTTTGTTGGAACGGACGGCAGCCATGTTCGGCGCGCGCTTTGTCTGCCTCGAAGGGCGGGATGCCTTTGTCGAACAAGGCGTGAAATCAGCCATTCGAGCCCACGCCAAGTACCTTGGCATCTATCCGTTGAGCAGTTCGTTGAGCCGTCCCATAATCGCATCTTTGGTTGTTAATCATGCTAGGTCAATCAACTCACGGCTGGTTCTTCATACAGCAAACCTTTCTCAAAACAGTCTTCCGCGCCTTAACAATAGCATTAAGCGCTCAGGATTTTCCGGCAACTTCGGCAGTCCGTATGAATGCTCTGTGATATCCCGACAACAGAAGACCTCCGACCTGTCCAAGTGTGGAGCGACTTTTGTGGCGGACCGCACGTGGAGCGCGGACGAAAACCTCTGGTGTCGGGAATTCGAGTCGGGGCCTTTGGAAGATCCCGAGAACTTTTCCATCCCCGAGGAGGCATTTGCTTGGACGCGCCACATTCCCGCAGAGCAGCCGGTAGAGATCAAACTCGGGTTTGCAGACGGAAGTCTCGTGTCAATTGATGACCGTGATGTTGCATTGGTCGACGCAATCCCGTTCCTGAATAACACGGTCGGCAAATTCGGGCACGGCCGCTTTGTCGGGCTTGAACACATCACAACCGGCCAAAAGGTTCTCGAAGTCCGCGAGGCCCCTGCCGCGGCCATTATCTTCGACGCGCTGCGTCACCTCGAAACCGCTTCTCTTGACGTGGCATCAATCGTTTTGAAGCAAGGGCTTGAGCAAGCCTGGTCCCAAGAGGCGGTTTCAGGTGCATGGGGCAGTACTATTCACCAGATGTGCGAACGGGCCATTGCATCCGCCCTCGAGGGCGTTAGCGGGAGCGTCAGCTACATAGTCGATCACACACGCTTTTTACCTCGGTCGATCCGAGCCAGGACGCCGAGATACATTAGGGACCGCGACCTTTGGGAATACCAAGCCGCAACCCACATAGCGTTGTCCAAAGCGTTCCGTCCTCGCCAAGTCACCAAAAGGGAGACACCCGTGGAAAACAACGCACCCCAGGCGCCGGCCAACCTCAGTCAACAATGCACTGACGGTCTGGTGACAAATGGATGGTGGTTTTCAAAAGGCGAGCGCGCCGAAGCCTGCTTTGGCATCGAAATTGATGCAGCCTGGAAGAACTTTGCTGACCATTGGAATCGACTTCTTCTCGATGAATACATGCGTGACGGCGGAACATATCGTTACCGGCGCTATAGCGCTTTTGAATATGACGCGACTGACGGAATCTTTAGGCTCCTACCCCACGCCCCCTACGAACAATCAAAAAGTGTCAATCATCTGAATGGCGGCTTCAAGCGCCACTTCGAGCCCCTTGAAAACTCCTTTATAGACCATCCCGTCTTAGAAAAGATTCTGACAGGTTTCTGCAGAATTCTATGTGAAGCCGCCCGACATGATCGTTGGAATATCAAGATCCATCCCTACCGGATTGTCGCGCGCGATGGTGTAAATGGCAAACCGGCACCCGAGGGCCTTCACCAGGACGGGGTGGACTTCATTGCTTGCTATATGATTGGGCGGGTCAACGTCACCGGCGGCATGAGCATGATCACCGACGCCTCAAAGGAGTTCCTCGGCGAGGTCGAAATGAACTCCCCGAATGATTTTGTGATCTGCAACGACCGCGAAACCTTTCACGATGTATCGTCGATTGTGGCCGAAAACCTGAAAATGCCGTACGCTTATCGCGACGTCCTTGTGATCGCCTTCGAGAAATTATAACGCCCAGCGCGCCGAGAGCATTTTCAACAAGGTTCAATACTGCTTGGTATCCTCTCGGGTGTTCCTGGTGCGGGAACAATGCAGGATTAATTTCTTGCATCTAAACACCTAGATAGCAGTTTCGCCTCTCTGGTATGATGGTTTTTGGCCTCGCGGATCTCGCGTAATACGAATGACCGTGGACACCCCCGATCTTCGCAAGAAAGTGAGAAATTATCCTCATGCTGTCCGACGAGGTGGTCTGCGGCTTCGGAGGCACCGGGAACTGGTTTGGTAGCCAGACATTTGGGATGGAACCGGACATGCTCTCGATCGCCGGGGGGCTTTCATCCGGTCACCTGCCCATTGGCGGCGTCATTATCTCGACAAGATTTATCAATGCGCCGCTGACGAGGCCCACAAGGTCGGCGTGTTCGGTCACGGTTTCACCTACTCCGGTCATCCGGTGATAGCGGCCGTCGCCGCCGAGGCGATCAGGATCTACAGCGAGATCGATTTCGTGACCCAGGCGCGTCGTCTCGGCGATCACTTGCATGGAGCCCTCGCGGACGCGCTCGGCGACCATCCGCTTGTCGGTGAAGCCCGCGGCCGCGGCTTCATCGCGGGGGTTCAGATCGTCGAGGATCGTGCGCCCGTCGCGTCTTCGCGCCCGAGCTGAGGATCGGCGATGTCGAGCGGCGGTGCCGCGAGCACGGCGTCATGATCCGCAATATGGGAGAAGTGCTTGGAATCTGTCCGCCCTATATAATCACCGAAAGCGAGATCGACCCCTTGGTTGACGGCATTCGTTCTGCACTCGACGGCGCCGCTGCTGCGAATTCCCGGGTCGGTCGGGTGGCATGAGTTCCAGCATTAAGACCGACTGCTTCACTTCAGTGGATATTATCGAGCAAACGCTCACCCGAGGGGTGCACTTCATCCGTGTCCGGTACAAAACGTCACCCATGTCTCAGGTCGGGCACGCCGCTCGCCAACGACACCGAGTTCGGCCTCGCGGCCTACTTCTACACCGGCGATCTCGGTCGCGCCTTCCGCGTGATGGAAGGACTGAAGTACCGGCGTCAATGAAGGCCTGATCACCACGCCGGAGGTGCCGTTCCGCGGCGTCAAGGAATCGGGCCTCGGCAAGGAAGGCGGCCTCCAGGGCATCGTGGATTATCTCGACACCAAACATGTCTGCATCGGCGGTCTCGGCGTCTAGTGGTTCCCGCCTGACATAGGAGTCCAATCAGAGATTCCCTTTCTGGCCTGCGCGTGCGAGTCTGGCGCATGCGCACAGGAAGATCGTTCACCGTTTCGTCGGCCGATCGCGTCCGTCTGACGGCGCTGATCAGGGATCGCAACGCCCCGCAAAAGCATGTCTGGCGCGCCGAGATAGTGCTTTTGCCCGCCGACGGCGTCGGCACCGGCGAGGTCATGCGCCGCATCGGCAAGTCGAAGACCGACGTCTGGCGCTGGCAGGAGCGCTTTGCCGCGGAAGGCTGTGACGGGCTGCTGCGCGACAAGACGCGACAGTGGCGCATTCCGCCGCTCGGTCCCGATGTCGGCGAGCGCGTCGTGGCACTGACGCTTGCCGATCCGCCGGGCGAGAGGACCCACTGGACCGCCGACATGATGGCGCAAGCCGCCGCAATCAGCGCCAGCGCCGTCAGGCGCATCTGGAAGGCGCATGGTCTCGCACCCCACCGCTGGCGCCAGGTTCAAGCTCTCCAATGATCCGAAGTTCGTCGACAAGTTGCGCGCCGTCGTCGGCCTCTATCTCGATGCGCCGGCCCATGCCATCGTTCTGTCGGTCGATGAAAAGAGCCAGATCCGGCGCTCGACCGCACCCACCCGGCCTGCCGATGAAGAAGGGGCGGCTCGGTACGATGAGGCACGACTACAAGCGCAACGGCACCACCACCCTGTTCGCCGCCCTCAACGTCCACTATTGTCCCGTTGACGAGAATATCATCTTAGTTGCTTGTAAAAATTTGTTCTCCACTTCCGTCTCCATCGTATCTCAGTCAACGCGATGGAGCAGGAAATGACTACAAACATTGTGAAACTGGAAGAAGGCAGGGCAATCGGCTCTAATCGTGACGTGCCGCTGTCAGATCATGAGGCGGAAGCCCTAGGGCATCTTGCGGTGGCGCTGAGTGGCATTTCGACGACCATTCGGTCCGCCGCCTACAAACACGCGCTAAACTCTAGTCACGCGATGAAGCCCCTAAAGGAGACGGAGGACGCGCTTACCGACTACGACGCCTTGGCGAGGGCGGCGGGCCGAAAGCAGCCGAAAGCGGCGGAGGAGGACGACAGGAAGGGGGACGCCCTAGCGAGAGAGGCCGCCGCACAGGTCAGCAGGGTCGATCAGACCCGATCTTCCCGCTGGAGCAGACCGCGAAGGGTACCGGTGGCATCAACGGACTACGTTCGGCAGGTGGTCATGGCAGATAGTCAGCTTGGAGCAGTGTCGGCACTGGTAAACGCGCGGCGAGTGGCTCCAGAACGCTTCCATGCTTCTGTTCCCAGTGTAGATAATAATCCGGATGCTCCGCTTCTGACCTCTTTTTCGGACTATCTGAGCAGGGTGTGCGGACTGGAGTCAAAGTCCCGCGAAGGCGTTCTCCTGGGCAGCCGCCGCTTTCTGGATTGGTTCCATCACCACCATTCCCGGCCAAGCCCTCGGCGCGTTGACGGCTGAGCATGTCCTTGCCGCTGTCGAACATCGGCTGTCACTATCGGCGACCTCCGGTACCCGCACCGGCAGCAACTTCTCACATCGTATTGGGCTGGCCACCACGACCAGAATCTCGCGCGCGTCGTCCCCAGGACGCCCCACTGGCGTTTGGCTCATCTAACCCTCGAACTCGGCTACGGCCCGTCGACGGTCTTCTTCACATGGGTCGGATTCGACGAAATGGACGAGGTCACAGGCGACGGCCATGCTGAACTGCTCGACGACGGCTCCATCGACATCACCTTCTATCACAACGGCGACGAGGCAATCCTCAAGGCCAAACGGGACACTTCTTCAACGGCCTGCTAGGAGATCCGTGTTCGCCTTGCGCTGACAAAGAAGCTCACACATGACGTCCGGGAGACGATGCTGGCAAATGGTCTGGCTGAAGCATTCCACCCACAATACCAAAGCCCGTCCCGATCCAAAGCGCTTCTAAGCACTCCACCTCAGGCGCAAGGCCGGTTGGCCAGTGCATCTTCTTGGTCCGCCGGAAGAGAACCCCGCCCGACAATAGCTTCATGAGGTCTTGCGCTGCAGTGTCGACCGTAAAAAAGGGCGCGCGAGGCGCCCTTCATTTAAACCGGCAGTCGGGAAGCAGACTTCACTCTGATATTCAAAAGCGGTAGGTGACACCTGCGCCTATCAGCCAGGGATCGAGCTCCGCCTTCCCCGTCAGCTTCGCGCCGGTCACCGTGACGTCGAAGTCCGGCTTCAGGAAAAGCTTCTTCACGTCGAAGTTGAGGCCCCAGTGCTGGTCCACCATGTAGTCGAATCCGACCTGCAGCGCCGTGCCGAACGTGTTCTTCACCTTGAGAGCATCAGCGCTGCCAGTGTCCTGGTTGTAGAAGATCGTGTAGTTCACGCCGGCGCCGACATAAGGCTTGAACGCGCCGAGATCGGTAAAATGGTACTGCAACGTGAGTGTCGGCGGCAGCAGCCAAACTTTGCCGATGTTGCCCAACCCTCCGATCGTCCCTTGGCCCGCGATGTTGGCATAAGTGGTACCGAGTATGAGTTCGGCGGCGATGTTGTCGGTGAAGAAATACGAGATATCGAGTTCCGGCGTCACCGTGTCCGAATACGAAAGACCGGAGCCGGGAAGCGTATCAACGTAGCCCAGATCTTTCGTAACGACGCCCAACGCCCGCAGGCGGACCTGCCAAGGGATTGGCGCTTCGGTGACCGAGGCTCCCGTCTCCGCCAGGACGGTCTCTGCTTGCGCAGGCTCCGCGGCGACGGCCTGCTGTCCCACCATGATCAGGGCCACCGCCGCTGCTGTTGCCCGCGCTACGCCCATTCGCGTTCTCGCCATGAGATTCACTCCTTGATGTTCAGAAAGGATGCACTGCACTATTTCGTCTCCTGCTCGAATGAATTGTTGATGGACCTCAAATGCCCCTCTTGCGTTGCAACGCGTTCCGCCGTCTCCGGAGGGTGATCGTTGAAGCCGATTGCGCTGCGGAGAAAATTGGTGCCTAGACTGATGAATGCGGCTTGCTCCCGATTGTCCTCGCCGCAGCCGTGCCCGCCTGCGCTGGCCTCGTAGAAGTAAGCGGGATAGCCAAGAGCCTGCAGTTTTGCGGCCATCTTGCGCGCATGGCCCGGATGGACGCGGTCGTCGCGTTTCGTGGTGGCGATCAGGATAGGCGGATAGGGCTGTCCCGGCGCTGCGGCGTGATAGGCGGAGATTTCCTTCAGGAAAGCCCAATCGTGAACCTTGTCCGGATCGCCATATTCGTCGATCCAGCTCGCGCCCGCCAAGAGCTTGGTGTAGCGACGCATGTCGATAAGCGGTGCTGTGCAGAACAGAGCCCCGAAATGCTCAGGATAGCGGGTCAGCATGTTTGCGATCAGCAGGCCGCCATTTGAGCCACCCTCGGCGGCAATCCGCCTCGGCAGGGTGATGCCCCTTCGCACGAGGTCGGAGGCAACGGCGGCGAAATCGTCGTGGGCGAGACGCTTGCCCTCCCTGCGCCCGGCTTCGTGCCAGCGGGTGCCGAACTCGCCGCCGCCGCGGATGTTCGCCTCGACACACGTGCCACCGCGCTCGAGCCACAGCTTGCCCAGCGGGGAGTTGTAGTAGGGCAGGAATGATACGCCGAACCCGCCATAAGCGGAAAGGTGAATCGGAGCATCTCCGTTCCCGTTCGCCGGACCAACCTGCGTATAGGGGATCAGCTCATGATCGATAGAGACTGCCTCGTGGCGCGTGACCACCAGTCCGGATGCATCGAAATTCTCCGGGCTGCGCTTCAGGATTGCTGAAGCGCTGAGAGACGGCGCGGCATTCAGATCGAACAGCAAGAGCTGCGGCGGCGTGATCGGATCCTGAGCACAGATCAGGACCTCTCCATTGGTCTCGTGAACTGCCGCATCGAATGACCAGACGTCGACAGTACCTTCGGCGGGCAGGGTGTTCAGGACTCGGCGCGTCCATTCCTGGTGGCCGGGAGTGAACATCTCGAAACGCGGTGCGAGATTGACGAGGTAAGAGATAATGAGCTTCCCGTCATTCCAGAAGAATGACTGCATGGAGCGCCTTTCCCCTGGTTGAAACAGGGTCTCAAAACGGCGTCCGCCGGCGAGGAAAGTGGAAAGCGAGATGACGATCAGCGCGTCGGCGGGATGGGTGGTGCCTCCCACCGTCCAGGGCTTGCGCGGCCTTACCGCCAGCCAGTCGCCGAAGACCCGCCACGACGCGTCGCGAGGAAGATCGATCTGCCTCCTCGGCCCGCTCCTATCGCCGATCCAGCTGATCTTCTCGAAGAAGGCCGGCTGCTCGATGAACCAAAGGCGCTCGCTGCGGCCGGTGCGGTCCGAATGACCAGACACTTGGAAGCTTTCGAACCCGGCCTCGAAGATTGCCGGCGTGGTGAGGGGATCCGCGTCACGCTTCCACAGTCGAACTGTGCGCGCATAGCCGGAGCGGGTGGCCATGCCATTACCAAGCGCACTGGAAAGCAGAAGCGTGTCAGGGTCCAGCCAATTAACGTAGCCTTTGGCCTCGGGGAGGTTGAAGCCGTCGGCGACAAAGCTCAGAGAAATCAGGTCGAATTCGCGATGCACGACCGCGTCGCTGCCGCCGCGCGACAGGCGCAGAACGGCTCTTTCCCGTCTCTCCGGCTCGATGGACGCGCCGTCCCAGATCCAGTCCTCTCCGTCGCTAGCCGCGAGAGCATCCAGATCGAGCAGTAGCTCCCATTGGGGATCCGCCTTCATGTAGGCGGCAAGGGTGGTCCGGCGCCACAGTCCGCGTGGATTACCGTCATCTCGCCAGTAATTGTAGAGGTACTGACTACGGCGCGCGATCAGGGGAAGATTGTCGCGATTGTCGAAAATGGCTGTCAGAGCCGCGCGGTCGCGCTCGAACTGCGTTCCACCGAAGTGCTTCAGAGTCCTTGCCGATTGGCCGGCGGCCCAGGCAAGTGCCCGCTCGCCCTCTACATCTTCAAGCCAGACATAGGGATCGTCGTCGGGAGCATCAAGCGTTGGACGGACATCAAATGCGTTCATGTCCGGACAGCCTTCAGAAAGAAGGGATAGAGGCTTCCGTCGGCTCGGGAACGCTCAGTGTCGGTAGCGGCGCCCACATGTTCGAAAAGCGTGATCATTGATGAGTTCTTCCAGTCGGTGCGGCATCGCAGTGCTTTTGCGCATAGGGCCGCAACCTTCGTGCCAACTGGGAAAATCGTTTCGGAACAATGCGATCGCTCTGGAAGCGTTGTGTCACATGTCCGACATCGTCGAGAATCCGACAACGAGTGCTCCTCCTAATCACCGGATCAACCTCCGGCGCCAGTCGTGGACACTGTGCAGAACTCGAGAAGTGAAGCTCATTGGAGTGAACCTGGTTGACGCCCAACATCTTCGCTCTGGAGCGCTTCACGCACACGGATTCATGGCAGACACCATGATGCGATCGATGCTGTTAGAGACCAAGCTGGCTGCGCCTGTGAGTTTCAGCCGCCAGCTGGAAGCAGCGGAGTTCTGAGGAGAAGGGTGGGGGGCCCAAGCCCTGCCGCAATCTTGGCCTGCACCGTCCCCTTGATTGTTGTGGGTCAACGTCTGCCTGCCCGCTGAATTTGGCACGCCTTACACCTACGTCACGACCAAGACCTTCCTGTTGCACTTCGGCCTCGACACACTGCGGGATTTGCCCGATTTCGAGGCGATTGAGGTTGCCGCGCTGCTCAGCAAGGAGAAGCTGCTGGCGGGCGATACTCCCATCGGGCTGGTGAGTGGTGGAGGAGGTGAGGAGCGACACTCCAAGGCCAGGACGGGCTAGCGCAGCAGATACATGGAAGTAATCGCTTGATATGAGCGGTTGAGAGTCGAATCAGGGAACTATGCGATCACTATCGATAAGAGGTGGCAATATCGATCGTGATTGTATCGGGCCACTCTACGGCGAAGGAGGCGGCAACTTGTGTCTCCGACCCGAAACGATTACCTTGCGGCCATTATGAGCAAGCATTTGGCATCCGTCTTGACGACGTGAACGCGCCCTGCAGCGTACAGCTGGACGACGCGGCGCTGGCCGATTGCTTTGCGGATCTCGATTTGGCCAAGCAGCATCCCGCTCATGTCAGCGCCTTTCTCGGCGAGGTCCCTCTCGCCCAGCAAGTCGAGTTCGCAACCGCGCACCACATTCGCGGTCGACGAGATGAAGGCTTTTGCCGCCAAGTTCTCTGCCTGGTCCGGCGAAAGCTATCCGCTCGCCGCATAATGGCTGGACATGATAGCCGACGCCCGTCCCGAATGGCGGCGGCTTTTTCGTATTATATCGACCTGATCGACAAGATGCGGCGGAACAGGGGTCCACGTGCGATGCGGCCAAAGCGGATCCAGCTCTCGAGCGCGACTACGGGGTAGGTGTGGTCGCTGGAGCCGCGGCCGACCTCGACCTCGCGCCAGCCGGTCTTGCCGCGCAGGGTGACCAGCAGCCCTTGCCGTCAAAAATCTCGATCCAGCTGGCGCCATCGCTGTTGTCGTCGCGCATGACGTCGAGACCGACGATCTCGGAGCGCCGCAGGCCGCCGCCACAGCCCAGGAGCAAAATAGCGCGGTCGCGCAGGCCCTGAGGTCGTGGCCGAGCGTGGCGATCATCGCCAGCAGATCGTCGCCAGGACCGCCTCTTTCTGCCGCGGTGGCTTTGCGTGCTTGCGGCGAATGCCGGCAAGAACCTTATAGATATGCCGCTCCGCGCGGTCCAACGGCCGGCCGCGCTGGGTAAAGTTCCAGGCGAGGCCGGAAAGCCGCCGCTCGATGGTCGCAAACTAAAGGGCAGGGGCGCCACGCTTCGGATCGCCGGCGGCGGTGCCCGAGGCACAGGCGCTGATATTGAGCCTGATCACCTTCGAGCCCGGAGGCAGGGGATCGAAGCCAGCGCGCCGGCACCAGGAGGAAAAATGCCGCCAATCCTTGGGGTAGGCGTCGCGCGTGTTCTCCGAGGTGGCGTTGTAGCCCCTCGCGGTCTCGACCAGTTCCTGGACATGCGCCGGGACTCTTTGAGCCGGGTCTCCATCTCCTTGTAGAGCTTGTCAAGCTCGCCATCGACTGGCTTCAGGTCGTCGATTGAACATTGCGTCATCATAGGCTTTGTGCCTTGTTGTAGCAGGCATCGTCCGTTCGCGCGGCGGACACAGACATCACCGTCGCTGAGCCGAGAACGACGGTAAAAGAAAATGCACTCACTGACTTCATAACCAATCTCTTTTGCGGGTGATTTAGAAACGGACGCCGAGCTTGGCGCTGAACCCGTGTGTCTGGGCATCCGAGGCGATCTGTCCCTGATAGGCGATGCCGAACGTCGCGTTCTCGGTGATGTTTACGTCAAGCCCAGCTTCGAGCAGAGCTGCGTTCTTTGCGATCGGCACGCCCTTGATGGCGAAGGAGGAACCGCCAGCAAAGGCAAGAGCGGTATCCGGCCTGACGTCGCCGAAGGCGTGGCGCCAGCCAAGACCGCCGCGCGCGGTAGCAGTCACGGTGCCGAGGGTCAGTACCGTCGACGCACGCAGACCTAGCGTGGTAAACGCCGTGTCGCTCGAGCGATCCCCGCTCGACAAGGCGGCTGCGCCGCCATTCTCGGTGAAGCCATCGGCGTCAAAATTCACATAAGCGAGATTAGCGTAGGGCTCGAAGGAAGCCGAAGCCGTATTGATACGGTAGCCGAGCTCGCCAAAGGCCTGGAACGTGCCGGCGTCGTAATCGGCCGAAAGGCTGTCGGCGAAGCCTGGAAAGACCACGGACCTGCCGGTCTCGATGCTGTGCCAGGTATAGGCAAGGCCGGAACGAAAACCGAGATTGCCGTTCTGCGTGCCGGCAAAAAGACCGAGATGGTAATTCTCGCTCGAGCCCGACGACGCGCGATCGTCCGCCTCCAAGGAGGTATGGCTGTAGCCGCTGATGAGGCCGAGCCGCCAGCTTTCGCCGACAGCCGCGTCACCGCCAGCCAGAAAGCCGCCTGTCGAGTGATCGAGACCGGCGGCATTGCCGTCGCTGTCGAGATGACCCCAGGCGCCGAAGCCACGGCCCCATACGGCGAAATTCTCACTCGTTGCCGGGGCCAGTTCCAGACCACCCAGCCCATAAGTCATCACCGGAACGCTGGAGGCACCGACGCCGTCGAACGCCGCACGGATCCGTTCGCTCGCGGCATCGCGTACAGAATGACTGTCCTCGATGAGGCCGCTATGAATGGAAGCATGAACCTCGCCTGATAGCATATCGAAAGCGTTGCGGGCTTCCGGCGCCGTCAGGAACAGGATGTTGTCCTGGATCGGATTACCGCTTCCAAGCGCCTGAGCCGCTGCGGCGACCGAGCGTTGATTGAAGGTGCTGGCTACATCGGCAAACGCCGTCGATGTGCGGCTGATATCGAGATAGACATTGTTGGCATCGTAGACGAGCTGGAAATCGACGAAGGGCGTCGCGTCTGTCGCCAGAGCCCCCGTCAGCCCGCCATAGGTGCCGCTTACGCCGCCTGCTGCGGAGAGCAGAGTATATCGGGCATCGACCGATAGCGTTCCCTGCCGCAGCAGCTCGATCTGCGCGCCGCTGTCGATCGCCGCTGCTCCGCCAACATCGATGAGATCGGACGACCTTGCGAGGTCGACCTGATAGATCGATCCGGACTGCTGCGCGAAATCGCCCGTGACAGTCAGTGTGGTGACGATCCTGCTCGGATCGGTCGCACTGCCAGGAGCGACCGTGCCGCCCTCGGAAATGGTGACCGCACCGTAGGTGCCGCCGCCTGCGACGACACCGCCGCTGTTTGCGATAGCCGTGCCCCCGATCTGCCCGTCATTCCCGAGAAAGCCGGACGTGGTCGCATCATGGGAAAGCACACCTGTATCGGCAAGCAGCAATCCCGCGCCGGAACCGACCGTCGTCATGCCGGAAAAATTGTTCTTTCCGCTCAGCGTTTGCACGCCACCGGCAACGAATAGTTTGCCGCCCATATTATTGTTATCAACGTCGAGGTCGTTGATGCTGCCGGCGAACGTGTCGTTCGAATCCGTTAGCACCAGGGTACGCTTGCCCAGTTCGACCGTTCCGCTGCCACTCAGGCTACGAATACGGGCATCGTTGTAGGCGTCGGAGATTCCCCAATAGTCGCTGCCATTTCCATGTTCGGAGATATCGAACGTGCCGTCTGCAACGACTTTCGCTGACCGTTGGATGTTGCCGAGCCCCGCAAGCGAGAGATAGGCATCCTGAGCAATATTCGTCTCGCCGGTGTAGGTGTTGACATTCGTCATCCGGACCACCGTCTTTGTATCAAGCGTCAGCGATCCGGAGCCGGAGACGACACCCGCTATGCCGAACCCGCCCTCATTCCCCATGCTCGTCGTGATCCTGCTCAGACCGGTCCCTTCGGGTGCGGATGAATCGGTAGAGAAGTTGCTGGCAGTGACGAAATGTGACGTATAAGCGGTATACTTCTTCTCCAGATCGAAAATGACCGATCTGTTTTTGAAGAAGTCAAGACCGGCAACAAAACTGGTCTGGTCATTGGGTTGTTCCGTCGTGCCGCTGGTGTAGGTGAAGTCGATATTGTCCAGCCTTACCGGATCGCCATCCGTTCCTGCGATTGTAACGCTCGGGATGTTGCCCGATGCGCTTACGATCTCGCGTTGCTCATTTCTCCGAACATTTTTAAGTTTGACGCCCGCATCCTGAAATTGCTTCAGCATCGCATCACTGATCTCCAGACTGCCACCGCCCGGTGTGCCGGTGTCGAGCAATACCGCGGTCTTGTTGGGGTCGGTGATTGGTGGGGCTCCATCCTTAACCGTGTACTGCAGATTGTAGCTGCCTTCGTATTCGGTCGAGGCATTGGCGCCAGAGCCAGGAAAATTCTGATAAGAATCCTGATCTTTTTCCTCGGGTTCTCCCCATGGCATGGCATTAGTATATTGGGCCCGGAGGCTTGGATTGAGGTTGACAATCGTGCAGGGGGAACAGCCAGGCGTTTGGTCGCTCTCGGAATCCGGATTCACATTGGCGGAGACCACGTAGCCAGACCTGGTGACACTGCCCATCATGCCCCAGACACTTGTCTTGCCAAGAAAATCGCCGGCCCCGAATGTACCTGCGAAATCGCCGCCTTCGTCTGCCATCTTGCCAGCGGTCATTTTCGCCCGCTGCTCCTTATCGGCGTGATAAGGTTCTTGGAGATCCTGACCATACATATCTTTAAGTCCATCCGTCACGGATCCCGGCGTGCACTTAAGATTGTTGTCCTTGCAATACGCATGGGTATAGACAAAATCGAGAATGCGAGCAGCCCGGTATTTCTTATCGCTTACAGACGGCCCGTCGATTGTTATCTTTTGATCTGGATCGACATATGTAAATTTATCAATTTCCACGTTCTGAAGCTTATTACCATACGTTCCGTCCCCGTACGTATATACGTAAGGCGTGTCGGCAATCGGGCGGACCCCGGTCACCTCTGACCCGATCTGCGTGTTGAGCTGGTCCGAGCCCGTGTCGAATACGTATCGCTGCGCGTTGCCATTGTTGATCTTGGCCCAGATGCCCAGGCGGTCATGGCCTTCCCCGACATACTCCAGCGGGATCGAAATCGGGTCGTCGGCCAACGCTTCTCCAGTTGGAAATGCTACCAGACCCACCCCGAGAGACACAGCCGGCAGGAATACCGTCGTCATCGCGGTGGTTGCCGCCAGAAAGTTCTTTGTCCTGAAACAAGCCTGCATACCTGGTCCTCGAAAAAGTCTCGCAAACTGATTGTTCATTGGAACGGCCTCCTGAATTGTTTAACGAGACCCTTTATGGCGGCCCTGGCTGACAACAGCCTGAAAGCTGCAAGCGGCCTGCGAGAATGGGGCGATCCTGAATGACGACAGGTGCTGTCAACAATGGATGAGTGCTCGGCCTGAAAGCTGAGCACGCTTTATGCTCAGGCTGCTGACAAGGCCAAAGCAGCGTAAGTGCGGAGTGAAATCCAAGGTCCACATGGGTCGTCGCGCTTCCCGTGCGCCTGGGAAGGCGCCGGCCCGGCCAAGCTTTCCCAGATCGTCCGGATGGCGCACAAGATACCGGTTCAGGTCGATCGAGATGGAGGCCGAGGCGTATGCCAAGGCGGTCGACTGCCTGACGAAAGATCAGAATGCGTCGCTGGCGCTCTACGATTTCCGCCGGCAGCGAGCTCAGCTCCTGCCGGGCATCCGTGTTTACTGGCGACGAGACACAAGATGTGCCCAAATTGCCACCAGACCGTCACCTGCGATGAGTTTCGGCAACTGATTTTGTCCTTTCAATCGTCGCCACTTCCTGGCCGCGGCCAACATGGGCCACTCGAAGGCAGCAGACTGGCGGCTATATGGACGGGCTGTGAGCCCGCACCGGAGACATTGGCGAAATCTACGATCTCTATAGCAACGTCAAGGAGAAGCGCGAGGTGTTGCAGATGTGGTCAAATCACATCGAATGGCTGATCAAGCAGGCTGCGGATGACGCTCTGGCGGCGTAGCTGCTGGCATGGGCGGAAGATGCGGCGCAACAATCGTCAGAGCCTCATCGAATTGGAGATCATGCTTGACCAGCAAATGCGCGGCCAATGCTTCGATGGCTGACCAGTGATCGAGTACTAGCCGGGCCGTGCGATCTTCGATCCGCCTCCAACGGGGGCGGCGCGGCATCAGGAACCGCAACTCACCATAGATTCGCTTGGCATCCGCGTAGTCGCTGCTCCCCTCATTCCCATCGGACGCATTCATCGCCATATCGCGCGGGTCCAGATAGCCTTCGAATGCGGATTCTGCAAAAGGACCTGCCAGACACGCAACTATCTCTTGGATCGCTTCATCGCGTTGGAAATGTCGATCCATATCGTTCTCGAAAATCGGCTTTAGCTCCGAGGTGAATCCTTGCGCTGAATAGAAAACCGTGCCTTCGACAAAACCACCGCACTCTCCGTCACCGGCGTCGGGGTAAATACTAACACTTGAGAAAGCAGGGAGTTCACGGTCGTCGTCGAACATCTGACGGTGCAAAACGATGGCGGCCACCGCGTGCCCGGCTTCGTGATGCGCCACAGACGGGAGAAGATATTGGGAGGCTACATTCATGCGGTGCGGCTCTCAGATCTAGTTTCCATCCAAGCCCTGATATCGGATTCAAGCCATGCGACTCGGCCGGGGGAGATGCGACGCCGCTTAGGGAACAGGCCTGCCTTCAGAGTCGCGCGGTCGCGCTCGAACTGCGTTCCACTGAAGTGCTTCAGGGTCTTTGCCGACTGGCCGGCGGCCCAGGCAAGTGCCCGCTCGCCTTCCACATCTTCAAGCCAAAGATAGAGATCGTCGTCGGGAGCATCCAGCGTTGGACGGACATCAAATGCGTTCATGTCCGGACAGCCTTCAGAAAGAAGGGATAGAGGCTTCCGTTTGATCGGGAACGCTTAGTGTTGGTAGCGGCGCCCACATGTTCGAAAAGCGTGATCATTGATGAGTTCTTCCAGTCGGTGCGGCATCGCAGTGCTTTTGCGCATAGGACCGCAATTGTCGTGCCAACTGGGAAAATCGTTTCGGAACAACGTGATCGCTCTGGCAGCGTTGTGTCAGATGTCCGACATCGTCGAGAATCCGACAACGAGTGCTCCTCCTAATCACCGGATCAACCTCCGGCGCCAGTCGGTGACACCGCATTCCTCTGTCTTTCCAGGAGACGGCGTGGACATCAATGCCGTTCCTCACCGAACCCGCCTCCTAGCCCTTCGCCCATACGTCACGGCCGCCCCCCGGTTTGGCTTCAACCTGAAGGATTACGGCGTCCTCTTCGCAGAGAAGATCGGGTTGTTCGTGGCGCGCGCAGCGGAGCCCAAGGAGCTTTTCTGGGTTGCGGATACTGGCATGTCGATATTACGACCGTGTGTCCTTCGACAAGCTTGGTGGCTTCTTCAACCAGAATCTCGCCGCGGAGATCGAATCGTTATCTGCGCCGCAAAGTGCGGCCGGTGAGCGGCGTGGCCCTGCGTTCCAGTTGGCCACGGTCCTCGCTGGGACGAGCAAGTAAATGGCTTGCGCAGCAACGGTGCGATCACACCTGGAGCACGGCGTCATCAGGAAAGCGCCATCCTTGTGCGCCCACGACACCCTGGTCGCCATCGGCCGCATCGCGGGGGGGCACTGTGGGCGATAACCATTCATTGATCTGGGCGATTGAGGGTTCTGCCGGGGCGCTATTGCTGCTCGGTAGGGCTGCGGGCTGGCGAGTCTACCAAGGCGAGCAACGACAGGCGAGACGGCAGACATTACGTGACGGAACTTGATATTGCAGTGCAGCAAGCGTAGAGCACCGCGCGCTTATCGGAGTGTCGTCCATGGCCCTTACCAATGCTGGTAACGAGGCAGAACCTGTCGAACAATCGAGCCATTCTGAGGTCGAGCAGCACAGCACCAAGGCGCTGATGTTGGGCGCACTAGGTGTCGTTTATGGCGATATAGGCACCAGCCCGATCTATGCATTTCGCGAGGCGTTGCATGCATCAGCGGGTGGCAACGTCGCCAGCCGTGGCGACATCCTCGGCGTACTCTCGCTGATCATCTGGTCCCTGACGATCACCGTGACGATCAAATACATCATGTTCGTGCTCCGCGCCGACAATCGAGGCGAGGGCGGAGTGCTGTCGCTTATGGCGCTGGCGCGCAACAGTTTCCCGACCTGCTCTGCGGTGATCCTCGGCATCGGCATCGGCATCGGCATCGTCGGCGCGGCGCTTTTTTTTGGCGACGCCGTCATTACGCCGGCAATCTCGGTACTGTCGGCGGTCGAAGGTATGAATGTCGTCACGCCGACGTTCCAGCCCTATGTGGTGCCGCTGACACTGGCCATCCTGGCGATCGTGTTTGCGGTACAGCGGTTTGGCACCGGCGGCGTAGGATTGGTGTTCGGACCCGTTACCGCGCTGTGGTTCCTGGCCATCGGCCTTTCCGGGCTCAACCACATCATGGACGACCCGGAAATCCTGCTGGCAATCAGCCCGCATTACATCGTGTCGTTCCTGGTCAACTCGCCTGACGTCGCCTTCGTTACGGTTGGTGCAGTCTTCCTCGCCGTCACCGGAGCCGAGGCGCTCTACGCCGACCTCGGCCATTTCGGCCGCAAGCCGATCGTGCTCGCCTGGCTGGCGATCGTGTTCCCTTGTCTGTTGCTCAATTATGTCGGGCAAGGCGCCTTCGTGCTGGCAAATGGCGGCGTTGTCGGTCATCCGTTCTTCGAGATGAACCAGGGCTGGACGCTTATTCCGATGGTCGTGCTTGCCACGGCGGCGACCGTGATCGCCTGCCAGGCGGTGATCTCCGGCGCCTTTTCGCTGACCAGGCAAGCGGTACAGCTCAACATGCTGCCGCGTTTCGTCATCCAGCACACGTCGGAAAAACAGTCGGGCCAGATCTATCTGCCGCGCATCAACCTGATGCTGGCGCTGGTGGTGATGCTGCTGGTGGTCGGCTTCGGCGAATCCAGCCGGCTGGCCTCGGCCTACGGTATTTCGGTGACCGGCAATATGCTGGTGACGAACATACTGCTTTTTGTTGTGATGACGCGCATCTGGAAATGGCCGCTCGGCGTCGCGATAGCCTTAATGGCGGTGTTCGTCTTCATCGATACCGGCTTCTTTGCAGCTAACATCGTCAAGGTATTCGAAGGCGGCTGGGCCTCGCTTGCCATTGCCGCAGTGATCGTGATGACCATGTGGACTTGGATAAGAGGCAGCAGGTATCTATTTGACAAGACGCGCAGGAACCAGATTCCGCTCGATTTCCTTGCGGGCAATCTGTTGAAGAAGAAACCGCAGCTGGTGTCCGGTACGGCCGTGTTCCTGACCAGCGATCCCGCCAGTGCGCCGACCGCGTTGATGCACAGCCTGAAGCACTACAAGGCGCTGCACGAACAGAACGTCATCCTCTCTGTGGTGACGGCGCAGCAGCCCGTGGTGCCCGACAGCGAGCGGATCAAGATGGAAACGATCAATGAGCTGTTCATGCGGGTGACACTGACCTTCGGCTACATGGAACAGCCTAACATCCCGCGTGCGCTGGCGATCTGCCGCAAGCAGGGTTGGAAGTTCGACATCATGACGACGTCCTTCTTCCTGTCGCGTCGCTCGCTCAAGGCGTCACCCAACTCCGGCATGCCGGTGTGGCAGGACAAGCTGTTCATCGGCTTGGCGCGCACGGCCGCCGACGCGACGGAGTATTTCCAGATCCCGACCGGACGTGTGGTCGAGATCGGAACGCAAGTGGCCGTTTAGGTATGCCCGGTTAAGCAGAATCAATTGGCATTTCGCGAGCCGGTGAATGCCTGACCGGGCGGAGGCCACGATGCTTGCGCCAAACTGGGGTCCGGTTCCAGGCCTGAAGCTTCCGGCCCCGAAAGCCGTCCTTTACGCCTGCGATCATTTCCGTTCCGCATTGTCTTGCCGACCCACCAGTCGAGATGCGCTGAAACGACCTCGCCGGGCAGCAACTTATCATTTGAACCTAATCGATGTGCCGCAAGTCCGACCTTCATTCTTCAGTTCACAGGCTAGCGTTGCCAAAATCGGCGTGCCGCCTAACCGGCGCCGCACCGTGACCTGTCAGGATGCTATGCAGGCGCGAGGCAGAAGCTGGCTCGAGGCCGCCGGCCTGGTGCTGGTCCGGCAGCGGCCGGGCTCGGCCAAAGGCTTCATGTTCCTCTGGAGGATGAGACGGGTGCGGCAAACGTCGTCGTCTGGGTCAAGATCTCTCGAGAAATTCCGGCGCGTGCTTCTTGCTTCGGCCATGCTCGGCGTCCGCGGACGCATCCGACGGAAGAGGAGGTGGTGCACCTCGTCGCCCACGAGCTGACCGATCTGTCGGCCGGGCTGGCCAGCGTGGGAAACCGCAAGACGCCGTTTCCGTTGCCGCACGGCCGAGGGACGAGGCTCATCACGGCGGATCGGGCATCGATCCGCGCGGCATGCCGAAGGGGCGCGACATCGTCGATGCAGTATGACCATATCGACCCTATCAAGTTCAAGACGCGTAACTTCCGGTAGCGCTTCCGGAGGCCACTTCAGCAGCATGTTGTGCACACTTTTGTCGGACCCTGTTAACTGCCGATTGGCAGCAGGTCACCCCGTGCCGGATCCCAAATGTCGTCGCTCTCAAGCGCAACGACTGCCCGCACCCTTTTTAAGTCAGCGAGCACCTCCACCGCCGGACGCCGCCCCGTTTCCTGAGCCGCGGCGTAACGGGTGTATTTGTGACTGTCCGGCTCAAACCACTTCAACGATTCCAAAGTAGCCATGGCATCGCCCTTGCGGCTGCGCGTGATGCGAATGATCGTGATCCCATCCTAAGCGCTCGCGTCGAATGGAGACACGCTGCCAACGCTTCATCTGCTCTACCCCATCTTTGTTCCAAGGCGGTCGGATCATCTCAATGAGCCCTGCCTCGGGGTGGCCAAAGCATGCATATTTATCGTTCGGCCCCGCATCGAATTATCATCTGCGATGTGGGACTCGATCTTGGGTTGGCGACGGCTTCGCTCCGGGAGTAGACGTCGGACCACTGATAAGTGCCGGACCTTCTCCACAATTTCTCGGCGGACTCATCGTGAACGCTCGATTGGACGTAAATGCGGTTCGCGGAAACGCAGGTCTGGCCGGCATTGCGGAACTTCGCCTGGACCGCACCGTCAACAGCACCGTCAATGTCGGCATCATCGAAGATGATGAAAGGTGCATTGCCGCCGGTTTCAAGGCTGACCTTCTTGATCTGGTCAGAGCACTGACGCATCAGCAGCCGTCCGACCTCGTTCGAACCGGTAAAGCTGATCTTTGGAATTGGTGCAGAGTTCACGGCCCACGCGATCACCTTCGGACGCATAGATCAGGTTGACCACGCCATCGGGAAAGCCGGCCTGATGGCGAGAGCAAACATTGCACCTAGCCACGCCACGATAAGATCGAGCGCGGCTTCGTTGCGTGCGGGTCTGTGGTCAGTGGAGGGCGGAGGAAAAGCGCTCGGCGTGCTCGCCCTCGCGATACCACTGGTTCGCGCCGGCAAGCGCCAGTTTCTGAGGCAAATCGCCGAACAGCTGGTAGAGCCTTACTCTCAGGGCTTGGCATCTATGTCGCCTACGACCGCCACATGCAGCCCGTCGCGTGCGAAAGCGGCTTTGTGGAAGGCGCTTAGATCGGAGGGCGTTACGCTAGTCAGCCTCCCTTGGGCGGTCTCGAATACGGATGCGTGCGTAGATTCCGCGCCGCCAGGCCAGCTCGGCGATCGCATGAGGTTCGCGCTCATTGGCAATGATTTCGGAGAGAAGCTGGGCGCGTATGCGGTCGAAAAGTGCTGGTGTAGCCGGATGCGGGTCCCGCCGCCGAGAATGTCGGCCAGCAGTCGAGCGCCGCGGCCCCGCACCAGGGACCGCCCATGAATGACTCATGCGAGGCGTCTCAAGGCTGTCCGCGATCCAGCGCCAGATCTCCGCCTCGCCCGAGACGCGCAGAGCTGGCCGGTTGTGCAGGAGCCGTCGGCAATATCCGCCTTCCTCGTTCGGATGGGTAACGCTTGCGATACGGAGTCTTGACTTTGGCAGTCGCTCTGTGACATTACCTATATAAAGTTCGAAAGAAGGCGATATGGATCATGCATAGGTCACAGAGACCCGAATGAAGGCAACGTATAAACGCACCTATTCGCGCTACGCGATGGAAGCGCTTGGCCTTTTCGGTAAGACCATCCGGCTTGGCCGGATGCAGCACCGGTTAACCGCACAGGAGTTAGCCGAGAGAATCGGTGTTTCACGCAGCACCCTGCAGCGCATCGAGAAGGGCGATCCCAAAGTCGAAATCGGACTGATGTTCGAAGCTGCTGCCATTGTCGGTGTGAAGCTGTTCGATGCCGACGGCAATGGCATCACAGCCCTCACAGGCCGCATGGACGATCGCATCGCGCTGCTGCCGAAGCACGTCTACAAGGCCGGCAAGCAGATCGTCGATGAGTTCTAAGGTCCCCAAGTACGACGAAGCCTATGTCTGGGTCTGGCTGCCGGGCGAGACCGCGCCGGTTGTCGCCGGGCGGCTATATGCCCATGACGGACTCGTCAGCTTCAACTATGGCAGGAGCTTTCGTGAACTGGGAAGCGCGATCCCGCTTTATCTCCCGGAACTGCCCCTGAAGGCAGGCGAATTGCCTTTGCTTCCTGGCCTAACCATGCCGGGATGCATCCGCGATGCTGCCCCTGATGCCTGGGGACGACGGGTTATCCTAAACCGCAAATTCGGTGTGAAGGGCGATGAAATCGCGCGGCTCGATATTTCAGAACTGACGTTCTTGCTGGAATCAGGCTCGGACCGCATCGGCGCGCTCGATTTTCAGTTTTCGCCAATGCATTACGAGCCGCGCGCACTGGCCAATGCCACTCTCGAAGAGCTTGTCCAATCGGCGGAGCGGGTAGAGAAAGGTATTCCGCTCACCCCCGAATTAGATCAGGCGCTGCATCACGGCAGCTCGATCGGCGGCGCAAGGCCAAAGGCGCTGATCGAGGGTGACGCCGTCAAGCATGTCGCGAAATTTTCCTCGTCTGCCGACCTTTACAGCGTCGTCAAAGGAGAATTCATAGCCATGCGGCTTGCCGCCTTGTGCGGCATCAGAGCGGCATCCGTCTCGCTCGTTCGCGCCGCAGGCAACGACGTGTTGCTCGTCGAGCGATTCGACCGGATCAAGGTCACGGGCGGCTGGCAACGCAAATCCATGGTCTCAGCGCTGACGATGCTCGCGCTCGATGAGATGATGGCGCGTTACGCCAGCTACCAGGATTTGGCGGAGATCATTCGCCACCGATTCACCGCGCCGTCGGAAACTCTGCGCGAGTTGTTCAGCCGCATTGTCTTCAACATACTTTGCGGCAACACCGACGATCATGCCCGCAACCATGCGGCATTCTGGGACGGCGCTAAGCTCACCCTCACGCCTGCGTACGATATTTGTCCGCAGGCCCGCAGTGGCCAGGAGGCCAGCCAGGCCATGCTCATCAGCGGCAATAACCGCATGAGCCGGATAGCGTCCTGCCTTGAAGCGGCGCATCACTTCCTGCTCAGCGCGCCGGAAGCTCTTGCGATTGTTGAAGGCCAGCTCCGATGCATTGCGGAGAATTGGCCGCGTGTCAGCGAGGAAGCTACGCTATCCGGCACAGATCGCAATCTGTTCTGGGGCCGACAGTTCCTCAATCCCTACGCTTTTACGGCGCTGGAAGGAAGCGCCGACGTTCTCCGCGCTCTGGCTGACGAACTACGCAACAGTGTTCACGCCTGATCCGGCGCTGGATTTCGGACAAGCTCGGCAAGCGCAAGACGCCCACAATATCGACAACCCTTGCCGTGCCAGGACGAAGATTGAACAAACGGCTCTTCAACAGTGACAACGTGCACTGCGGAGAGATGTGGAGCTGACACCGCAAAAGCCCAAGACGCGCGACTTCCCGCGATACAACTCCACATAACTGAGCGTCTACAAGCGGTGCAGCCAGCCAAACATCCAGCCATCAAAGCGATGATCGTCTGATCTTTTGCCGATGACATCACGTCGGGGAAGCCTTGTTCGAGCGCTTGCCGCTTCATATCGATACCGGCCTGGGCGTAGCGCATCGTTAGTTCAGCCCGAGTGGCCTGGCCATCGACTGATGGTGGCGATGTCAACACCCGCCTTGACGAGGTGGATGGCCGTCGTGTCCCGCAAAGGGCGATGATGGATGCTTTTTTCCGCCATGGTGGTTCCTTCGCCCGCAGCCATGTGTGCGCAGCAAGTATGGAACACCGAACCGGGTGAGCAGTGTGGGGCGGTCGTTGCTTTGCTCGGCGGGACAGGGCGATACCAGACGAAGGTCACAATCGAAGATTCAGGATCCCTGAACTCGTGCATCCGTATTGAACATCAGCGAAAACAGAGCGTAATCCCGCTGTCCAGAAGGCGTGCGGCGGACGATACGCGCCAGGACGCTCTTGATTTCCGGGCTCATCGAGATATTCGACAGGTGCCACCCACGCGCCCTCTTGAAGGGAAGTGTCACCACCAGTTGCAGCGTATCCTAATATTCGGGGTGCTCCGAAATCAGGAACCGCGCAAAGGCATGCATCGCCGCCAGCCTTGCATTGCGGGTCGCAACTGCCACGCTCGACCTCAAGTGATGTGAGAAAGCTGCCCATCCTGTCGGTATTGATGTCGGAGACCGCTTCTTCTTTCAAGAATATCTTCCCGCTCTCCCGCGGCATGAGCCCGTGGCATGCTTCGGCCCAATGCTGTGGATTGATGTTTCTTCATGCCACAACCTCGCTGACGAGACCGCCGAAAGCCCCTTCAAAGCGGTCGGTGGCGATCTCTCGCAGCTTTGGAAGGTAGTGCATTGATTTTTCGTGGAATGGGGACCCTGTTTAAAGGGTGATTTTCGTCCAAACGGGACCCCTTAACGATGGGGTCATCAAGATGCCTCCGGCTTGATCGGAGGCATTTGTGTTTTGGATGTTGGTTTTAGAGACGATTGCAAAGATACGTCGGCTGTCGCTGGTCCAGGGGAAGTCGATCAAAGCGATCTGCCGTGAGCTGAAGATCTCGCGCAAGGTGGTGCGCAAGGTCCTGCGTTCTGAGGAGACGCAGTTCCGCTACGAGCGCAAGCACCAGCCCTATCCCCGCATGGGAGCTCGGCGTGAGACGCGGGACCGGCTGCTGTCGGCGAATGCGGCCAAGCCGCAGCGGGAGCGGCTGCCGGTCGCTTCGACGGCTTCCATTGCATTCCCCCGTCGGTGTCGAAGACCTGCACGGTGCGCTTCGACAACAACAAATACTCGGTGCTGTCGAGTGCCGTCGGTCGGCCCATCGAGATCCATGCTTATGTCGATCGGATCGCATCCGCCAGAGGATGGCGTGGTCGTGGGAGAACACGTTCGCTCCTTTGGCCGCAACGAGGTCGCCTACGATCCCTGGCACACGGCGCGCGCCGTTCCTTGGCTGGGTCGTGCGGTCGGCAATGGAGAAGGTGCGGCGCAGCTCAAGGCGGTTGATGACGTCGACCGGCAGATGGTGTTGATCCTCACCTGGGTGCTGACCGACGGATTGAGCGCGGTCGAGGCCGCCTGTCAGGAAGCCATCGAGCACGGTGCATCGTCGGCGCCGGTGATCCTCAACATCCTGGCCCGCAGCCGCGATCCGGCGCCGGGCACGATCCTTTCCATTCCCCAAGCGCTGAAGCTAGCTCACGAGCGGTCGCCGACTGCACCCGCTATGACAGTCTCAGGAGGACAAACAGCCATGGAACGCACCGAGGTACTGGAACTGATGGGAGCGCTGAAGCTCTACGGAATGCGCAGAGCCTATGACGAGATCATGGGCGCGTCGCCATCAAGCGACGGCACGAGCCGCCCAGGATTGTCGGTGATCTCTTGCAGGCCGAGATATCGGAGAAGCAGGCCCGCTCCATCAAATACCAGTTCGCTGTCGCCAAGTTGCCGCTGGCCAAGGACATCGACGACTTCGACTTCGCCGACACGCCGGTCACCCCCTGATGCGCGATCTCGCCCGGCCGCGCCTTCGTCGCCGATCAGCGCAACATCGTCCTGGTCGGCCGCCTTCACGGGTCACCCAACTCGCGCGGAAGGTCGACCGCATTGCGACGGGCGCGTGTCGACTTCCCAACAATGTCAGACAGGAGACGCAACGCTATCGGAGCGATCGCATTGCCCGAAACGATTTTCCCAGTTGGCACGACAATTGCGGTCCTATGCGCAAAAGCAAACTAGACCTGAGAGCCGCACCGCATGAATGTAGCCTCCCAATATCTGCCGCTTGTGGCGCATCACGAAGCCGGGCACGCGGTGGCCGCCATCGTTTTGCACCGTCAGACGTTCGACGACGACCGTGAACTCCCTGCTTTCTCAAGTGTTAGTATTTACCCCGACGTCGGTGACGGAGAGTGCGGTGGTGTTGTCGAAGGCGCGGGTTTTTATTCAGCGCAAGGATTCACCTCGAAGCGAAAGCCGATTTTCGAGGACGATATGGATCGATGTTTGGAACGCGATGATGCGATCCGGGAGATAGTTGCGTGTCTGGCAGGTCCTTTTGCAGAATCCGCATTCGAAGGCTATCTGGACCCGCGCGATATGGCGATGAATGCGTCCGATGGGAATGAGGGGAGCAGCGACTACGCGGATGCCAAGCGAATCTATGGTGAGTTGCGGTTCCTGATGCCGCGCCGCCCCGATTGGGGGCGGATCGAAGATTGCACGGCCCGGCTAGTACTCGATCACTGGTCGGCCATCGAAGCATTGGCCGCGCATTTGCTGGTCAAGCATGCTCTCCAATTCGATGAGGCTCTGACGATTGTTGCGCCGCATCTTCCGCCCATGCCAGCAGCTACGCCGCCAGAGCGTCATCCGCAGCCTGCTTGATCAGCCATTCGATGTGATTTGACCACATCTGCAACACCTCGCGCTTCTCCTTGACGTTGCTATAGAGATTGTAGATTTCGCCAATGTCTGTCAAGGACGCCGCCTTGTGATTCAGTATGTGCTCGATGACGTGTGGCAATACCTGCCGCCTGCCGAGATTTGTCGCGAGCGTCCTGCGCAGATCGTGAAGGGTCCAGTTCTCCAAAGCCACCCCGTCAGTATTGACCTTGCCGTCTAGAGCCTTCTTGCCCTTCGCGTAGCCTGAGAAGTGGCTTCTTTCGTTGCCCCTCGCAGGGAAAAAAACGTGTCATTGGTCTTCGGTACCGTCTGGGGGACCGACACCGCCAGTGTGGACAGCGGAATAAGCGTAGGCTCTTCGTTCTTCGTGCGGTCACCCGATAGTTCCATGTTCCGGCTTCAAGGTTGAGGACCAACGCATCGCGGCAACTTCCGTACGCCTCTGTCCGGTCAGAATGAGCAGCTTGACGATGGAGCCGAACGAATAGCCGATATCGCCCGGTTCGGGCTCACAGCCCGTTCATATAGCCGCCAGTTCGGCATCGTTCACCACTCGCTTGCGCTTGACGATCGGGGCCGGATCCGGATTTTCCAATCCCTCGCGGGGAAACCGCGGATGAGCCGTTGCGGCGGTTTGCGACACCAGTTGAAAAATGCCCGCATACACCAGAAGGCCGTGTTAGCCGCTTGCGGGTGACCCCCGGCGACGATCTTCTTGGTGATGTTAGCAATGTCGGTGTCGATCACATGGTGGATAGAGCGACTCCCGAGGGCAGGCACAAGATACCGGTTCAGGCTGGCCTCGACCAGTGCGGTGTTTTGAGGGTCGTTACTCGGCGGCCTGGAGGTGACCGCCATCGCCGTCCTCGGTATCGTCAGCGCTGATATGCGCCTGATCGGCAAGGAAGGCTGGCAGTTCCGATGGAGCTATGCTGGAATTTGGGTGACGAGGCTGATCAAGCGGCGCTCTGCGGCTTCGTTTCGATGACCTGGATTCCGTCCAGGAACCTGGCACCTGCGATGAGTTTCGGCAACTGATTTTGTCCTTTCAATCGTCGCCACTTCCTGGCCGCGGCCAACAGCTTGAAGACCATCAGCTGGGCGGTTTTCGAGGATAGCGAGCCCTTGGTACGCACCGTGCGATAGCGAACGGTTGCAAAGACGCTTTCGATGGGATTGGACGTTCGCAGATGATCCCAGTGTTGGGCGGGGAAATCGTAGAGCGCCAGCGACGCAATATGATCTTTCGTCAGGCAGTCGACCGCCTTGGCATACGCCTCGGCCTCCATCTCGATCGCATGCGCAAGCAATTTGCGCGCGCCGCTGCGAAGTACATCCGTCAGGGTATCATCGATTTCGTCGGGCTGACGAAGGCGAACAATGTGTTGATAGTCTCGTTCATGGCGTATCACTCTCCTTGAGAGGTACTGGCAGGCTTCATCACCCGCCTCGATACGCCGCTCTCCTCAAGCCGCCATCATCCAGTTTCCGCCATGGCTCCCCCTGATTGATCCGCTTCACCTGTGCAACTGCACAGGCTGCCCTAGCGGGGAGATTGGCCTCCAATGGCGAAAGCTTGCCGCAGGAGACCCTCCGATGACCGTGCCTATGGCGCCGCCGCTACGACAACTTGCCGACAAGCAGCGTGCGATCCACTGCCGCGCTACTGCGCCTTCAAGGGACGTCTGGATCGCGACGCAGGAGCCGATGACCGTTACGGGATCAATTCCAGGTCGCGCTGGCCGTCGCTGTGCCAGTTCGACGGTCTGGTGGCAATTTGGGCACATCTTCTGTCGCCGACAGTGGCGATGGCTGACGCTTCAACGAAACGGGGTCTTCGACGTCTGCTGCCTTCGCCGATGCTTTGCGAAGTGGCATAATGTTTCGACGCACGCAGGCGCGGGCAGGGGATGTCAGTCATGAATCTCCTGACTGGCGCGGATCAGGCCGATTGGCGGGATGAAAGATCATACGACTACACCGCTGGCCTGACGCTGCGGGAGTGGGCTTGGGAGTTCTTACGCCGCAATCCAGCGTTCCAGCGCGATCTGACCGCTGCGCGCCAGCATTGCAAGACTTGGTCTCTCCAATCCTTTCTCGATATGGTCGCGTCGGCCGGCGACCTGTCACGCTGGGGTGTTCTGTTTCGCGGAGTCTTGTGGCCGCGCTTCGGTCGTATTCTGGTGTCCGCTCTGGTGCGTCCATGTGCTGCCGGTCATTGCGGAACGGTTGCCTGCCTCGTCGCCGACACCGCCGTTCGAACTCTCGGCATTGCCCTGTCGTGCAATCGTCCTGCTGGCGCCCGACAAGAGCCAGCATGTTCTTCTTCGCAATGCGGACCACGCGCTGCAGCTCGCCGTCTCGGGCGCGAATATCCTCCACCCTGTTTGCCTGCATACGCAAGCCATCTGGCCCGCGGTGCTTTTAAAGCATCGACTGAGGGGACTGGAGTGCCTCAATGCTCTCAGTCTAGGGCAACAGTTGCCCCCCCGCTTGTTTGCGCCGGAAAAGCGCGGCGTTCGTTTGTCCTTCGTTCTTCGTGCGCTCGACGGTTCGCTCGCCGGAGCACCTCATCGCGAGCTCGCCGAAGTTCTCATCGGTCAACGGCGCGTCCATGCCGACTGGGCGGATCCTCGCGATCATCTGCGCGACCGCATCCGTCGGGCCGTCTCGCGTGGCCGCGCGCTCATGAATGGTGGCTACAGAGATTTCCTAATTTGAAAAGCGACAGTCCGCGCTGTGCGTCGGTGGATGAACGTTCGCTCGCAGCTGTACCCGTCACCAACAGTTCGCCCGCCGACAGGACTGCATGGCGCCTTGCAAGTGCGCTCTGGTCTAGCTTGTCGATGCCGAAATGAGATGGGCGAGGGTGCCAAGGCGGTGGTTCATTAGGGCCGGCCTCGACCTGGACGCACATCATTGGTCGGAAAGCGGCGTGCACCGCAATGTCGCCATAGCAGCCAAGATCCTTTGAGGCCGGACCTGCAGTCCTGTTGGACCGGCGGGTGCAACAATATGGAGGGATCTGAGGCCTCACACCGTTCCCTGGTCGACAGCTCGGTCAACATAGCACCCACCGCTTGATTATGGAAATGGTGTGCCTGGAGTGCAGCGAGTAGCGGCTTGCTGCGCACTGTCCTAAGAATAGCAGTCATGACCCGTCTGGGGTTCTGCAACACGACGATTCAACCGCTTGGGCATTGTCGCATATCCCACAATGTAGAATGCGCAACAGGGCAAAAGCTGATCCATCGGCGGTTTATCAATGCTTTTTGGCTTGGCACGGCACATGCAACGCAATCGGCAAAAGGCGCACGAACTGAGTGGCCCATCGGCCCTAGGAGCGCTGACTTATGCCCTCCCAAGGCATGTCCGGCCCGACAGCGAGCTCAGTCTCCTGCCGGGCATCCGTGTTTCAGGTCAACGGCGTTTGGAACTTCCAATTAGGTGGCGGCATTGACCGCAGGCCGCCCCCCGGTGGGGCGGAGAGACAGTGCAGCAGGTTTCAAATCCCGCCCATGCAAAGATATTTCATTTCCAGATAGTCCTCGAGGCCATGACGGGAACCCTCCCGCCCGATGCCGGATTGTTTGATCCCGCCAAACGGTGCCGCCTCCGAGGACATGCGTCCCGTGTTGATGCCAACCATGCCATATTCCAGAGCCTCTGCCACACGCCAGACCCGCTTCAGGTTTGAGGCATAGAAGTATGCGGCGAGGCCGTATATCGTGTCATTGGCCTCGCGCACGACCTGATCCGCATCGTTGAAGCGAATGATCGGCGCGAGCGGCCCGAATGTCTCCTCTTGCGCGACTGCCATGACGCTGGAAATCTCGGTGAGGACCGTGGGTTCGAAAAACGTGCCATTCTTGCCGATACGCTGGCCCCCGCATCGTATTGTGCCGCCTTTCGCAATGGCATCTGCGACGTGAGACTCGATCTTGGCCAGAGCATGCTTGTCGATGAGCGGTCCGATGTCCACTCCGGCATCGAATCCGTCGCCAACCGACAAGTGCCGGATTCTTTCCACGAATTTCTTGACGAACTCATCGTGAACGCTCGATTGGACGTAAATGCGGTTCGCGGAAACGCAGGTCTGGCCGGCATTGCGGAACTTCGCCTGGACCGCACCGTCAACAGCACCGTCAATGTCGGCATCATCGAAGATGATGAAAGGTGCATTGCCGCCGAGTTCAAGGCTGACCTTCTTGATCTGGTCAGAGCACTGACGCATCAGCAGCCGTCCGACCTCGGTCGAACCGGTGAAGCTGATCTTTCGAATCTTGGAATTGGTGCAGAGTTCACGGCCCACGCGATCACCTTCGGACGCATAGATCAGGTTGACCACGCCATCGGGAAAGCCGGCCTGATGGGCGAGGGCGAACATTGCGCCAGCCACGAGCGGCGTCTGTTCAGCGGGCTTGAGCACGATTGTGCAGCCCGCAGCCAAGGCCGGCGAGATTTTGCGCGCCACCATGGAGGCCGGGAAATTCCATGGCGTGATCGTGCCAACAACGCCGATGGGCTGCTTGATCACTAGCATTCGGCGGTCTGTCGAGGGTGCCGAGATCGTCTCGCCATAGACGCGATTGGCCTCCTCGGCATACCATTGCAGATACGCCGCCGCATGCGATACCTCTGAAATGGCTTCGGCAAGCGGCTTGCCCATTTCCGCAGTCAGAATCGCGGCGAGATCGCCTGCATGGTCGATGATCAGCTGATGCCATCGCCAAAGAACGTCGCTACGTTCTCGGGCCGTCAACGCGGCCCATCCCGACTGCGCAACATAGGCCTTGTCTACCGCAGCACGTGTCTCCTCCACGCCCATATCGGGAAGCTCTGCCAAAACTTCGCCGGTCGACGGATTGACGACCTCGAACGTCTTATTGCCAACTGGTCTGCCGAGTGCCGGCAGGCGGTCGATGGCTCCAAACAGGTGCGGGGATTTCAGACGGCGGATCATCGGCAGGCACAGGGGCAATACCGGATTCCTCCTCAACGCAGCGAACATCCAGGTCGACAGGCCGTCAGTGTGTATTCTGCACCAGTGGGTTCGTCGTAGGGCCTCGGCAAAGCAGCTGGTAGACCACGCTAGCCCGATGAAAAGACAGCAGTTTCGTTAGTTTGAGTGCCCGCGGTTCATCAATTGATGGATTAAGCAGTCGGATGTTTGCTTCATCCACCATGCCTGCTGGTGGCATGCGACTGAATTCTGCAAAAAGGCGGCATACATGCTGAGGAGCGCCATTTCGGCGAGAGGCCGCCGGACCGCCAATGCCGCGCAAGGTCGGCGAAAACGACTCCGCGCGTCTGCATGATCTGCTTGGCCCACGGGCCTCCACATTCGCTCTTCCCACGAGAAGCCCCGATGAAGAAGGAAGGTGAGATGAGTTTCTTTACTCATCCTTGCCGCCCAGCGGCGGGCCGACCACCAAAATGGCGGGCTCGGCCGAAAGCAGCTTTTTGGCCGCCGCCTTGACCTGTTTGAGCGTCACCCGACCGATGCTGCGGGCGCGACGCTGGTTGTAGTCGACGTCGGCCTTGTGAATCTGCAAATCCAGGAGCCGGTCTGCAATCGAGCGGGTCGAGCCCAGTTGGTCGATGGCATAGGCGCCGATCAGGTGCTTCTTCGACGCCTTGAGCTCGGCCCCGGTCGGTCCTTGCTGCGCCATCTGCTTTACCACATCTCGCACGATGCTCAGTGTTTGGGCAGCGCAGTCCGAGCGTGTCTCTGTCGTAACCAGAAGCGAGTCAAGGGTTAGTTCAGAGCTGACGTGATAGGCAAGGCCGCGTTTTTGACGTACCTCCTCGTAAAGGCGGGAAGTCAAGTATGAGCCGCCAAGGATGTCGTTCAGCAGCACGGCCGCGTAGAAATCCGGCGCGCTAGGCTTCACGCCAGGCCAGGCCAACGTCAGCGAAGTCTGCGGCAGGTCGTAGTTCTCCTCCACCAGTTGACCGAGTTTCGGCGCGACATCGTAGACGGGGACGAGGGTTTGTTGCTCAGGCAAATCACCAAACAGCTGGTCAAGCCTTTCCCTCAACGTGTTCGCGTCAATGTCACCCACCACGGCAATATGGAGCCCGTCGCGAGCGAAAATGGCCTGGTGGAAGGCGCGGAGGTCGGACGGCGTGATGCCGGGCAGGCTCTCTTTTGTGCCTTCTCCCAGCCTTGAACAAGGATGCGCGCCATAGATCGCGCGCAGCCATTTGCGCTGAGCGATGGCGTTAGGGTCTCGCTCGCTGCCGACGATGCGGGAGACAATCTCGGCGCGGACGCGATCGATCGGCCCCTGCTCGAAGCGCGGCGCGTTCAGCGCGAGCCGAAGCAGGCCGAACGCCGCGTCCTGCTTTTTGGAAAGCATGCACATCGATCCGTAGATGTCGTCGCTTTGCGCGTCCAAACTCATTTCGGCGCCGGCATGGTCGAGCTTCACCTGGAAGGCACCGCTGTCGTAATGGCCAGCGCCTTCGATGAACAGGCCGGCCATCAGTTTGGCCATCCCCTCCTTCCCGACCGGGTCCTGCTTGGTGCCGCCCTTGAAGGCAAAGCCGATGTTGACGATTTCCACTGTGTGGTCCTCCACCAGCCAGGCGATGATGCCCTTTTCGGACTTCACCTCCTGGATGTTCATCGCAGCATGGGGCCGAGCGCCGAGCGTCATCTCTTGATTCTCCGTCTTGGGCAAGAGATAGCCCGTGGTCGAACGGTCGAACGCGAGATAGCGGGCGGCAACTGCTTTGATTTGCTCGGGGGTAACCTTGCGGATGCGATTCGGCCGTTCCTCGACATCCTTCACGGTACCGCCGGTGGCCAGCGTCGAGCCGTAGATGCTGGCGAGCCAGTCCAGGTTGTCTTCCGCAAAGATCATATTGAGCAAATAGTGGTCCTTGGCCTTGCCTAGTTCCTCGTTGCTGACACCATCCTCGGCAATGCGGGCAACTTCGGCAGCGGCCGCCGCTTCGAGATCAGCCAGCTTGGCATCGCCGCGCGGTGCGCCATAGATGGCGAACTTGGTGTCGTCGAGCATAGTGCCCTGGAAATAGACGCGGGCGCTGGAAGCGATACCTTGCTGGACAGCGAGCGCCTGGTAGAGCCGGCCGCGGTTACCGCCGCCGAGAATTTCGGCCAGCAGGTCGAGCGCTTCGGCCTCGCCCGGCTTGGCGGTGTGGTAGGACGGCACCACCCACTGCGTCGAAAAACTGGGCACGCTGACGCGGGCGTCTGAGAGCGTGACGGTGCGCCTGGTGTTCTGCTCGGGCTCAACCGGCCGGATGCGCGGCGGCAGGTCAGGTCCGCGCGCCACCTTGCCATAGGTCTTTTCGGCCAGCGCCCGCACCGTGTCCGGTTCGACATCGCCGGCCACGATCAGCACGGAGTTGTTGGGCCAGTAGTACTTTTCATAGAAGACGGTGGCGTCGACGCGGTTCAGCTGCTCGATCTCCTGCATCCAGCCGATGATCGGGATGCGATAGGGGTGGTTCTGCCACAGCGTCGCGTCGATCTCCTCATGGAGAACGTCCTGCGGGTTGGTGTCGGTGCTTGAGCGGCGCTCCTCGATGACCACATCGCGCTCGGTCTTGACGACATCGTCGGTCAGGATGAGGTTTCGCATTCGGTCGGCCTCGAAGCTCATCATCAGCTCGAGCGCCGACGGCGCCACTGTCTGATAGAAGGCGGTGTAGTCGGAGGAGGTGAAGGCGTTGTTGGAGCCGCCGATCTCGAACACTGCGCGGTCGAATTCGCCGCCCGCATGGTTGGTCGTCGCCTTGAACATCAGATGCTCGAAGAAATGGGCGATGCCGGATTTGCCCGGCGGCTCGTCGGCGCTGCCGATCTTGTACCACACCATGTGGGTGACGATCGGCGCCCGGTGGTTGGGAATGACGACCACCTCCATGCCGTTGTCGAGCACGAAATCCCTCGCCTTGCCGTCCTCCCATGCGACGGGGATCGGAGCCGGCCCCGCGCCGACCAACTCGGACGCAACGGACGTCCTGCGAAGCCCATGAGTGCGGGGCTTGCTTGGTAGTTCTGGTAGGGAGAGTGGGGTTATGGGCTGCGTTCCTGGCAAAGTGATCTGTTCCTCATTTTGAAGGATCTATGTCTCCCGAACGCCTATTGGGAGAAAGTGGATCGGCACGCGACGCCGAGCCACATGAGCCGTCAGCGTGTTGCTGGGCCTGACGCGAGCCTCATCTTTGGATGCGTCCGGGAAACTTTCGGCATGGTGAGGCCATGGGAAGTCTGCTCGTTATCCATTGGGTGTTTGCGGATACCTGAGCATGCCCCGTGCCAAGTAAGAAAGCCCCGATTCGCAAGGTTTGATCCAACCTTGATACTTGCGATATCCGACATTGTCGGGCATCCGACAGAAAGCGCCTTTCGCCGGCGCGCCGGCTATGACGCTCGCCTCCTCCGGCGTGACGACGATCCTTTGGCGGGCGCCGCGCACACCGATCTGCCCGCCTATCAGCACCGCGACATCGAAGGACAGCGCGATCGTGACTGGATGGGTCTTACGCAAACATGCAGCAGTGCCACCGCGATCAGGACTTCATCCGCCCCACAAAGACCCGAGCGCGAGGGACGACGTGTAAGGCAACATGTCATCCTCGATAATGATGCCGCGCATAAAGAGGTAAGGTCCCTCGTCGTACCGGCGAGCCCCTTCGCTGGGTCTCGCGAGGGTCTGGTTTGCGAACGTCGACCGACAGCATCACGGCATGGGCGGCCCCATCGGTAGGCAAGCATTGACCGTGCCATCAGCGTTGAGGCAGCGCAGAGCCCAATTTCCCGGTGCCAGCCGGTACGTTGGAGCTTCAACTGTGGCCAGCCAAGCGGGCCGAGGCCGTGAAACTCCTGATACCCTGGACCGTCCGGATTGCAACGCACGACGCCTTGGTCTCGCGCCAACGTCCATTGACGCTCAGCGAAGCATCATGCGGACGAGCTGGGAAAGCTTGGCCGGGCCGGCGCCTTCCCAGGCGCATGGGACGCGCGACGACCCATGTGGACCTTGGATTTCACTACGCACTTACGCTGCTTTGGCCTTGTCAGCAGCCTGAGCATAAAGCGTGCTCAGCTTTCAGGGCGAGCCTCTTTCATGTTGATAGCATCTGTCGTCATTCAGGATCGCCCCATTTTCGCATGCCGCTTGCAGCTTTCAGACTGTTGTCAGCCAGGGCCGCCATAAAGGGTCTCGTTTAACGCATTCGGGAGGCTTCATCACTCGACCACATTAATTTCGGGCCGTTCGCCGGCGCTCCGAATGGCACTTAACACCAGATCCTCTCCAAACCCGTGATGATCCAAGAGGAAAACGAAAAATCCCTAAATCATAAAAAAGCACCGATACGGTCGGCTCCAGGCTGATGAAATTGCGGTCTCACTGGCCACGCACGATACTTGCGATGGCGATGGCCATTGCAAAGGCCGGTCAAGCACCCAAGACGCTGACAAGCACGCCTCCGACCAAAGCTCGATCGTTGGCAGCCTTTCTAGCCGTATACTTGGGGCATTTTGGGACGGCGATCCGGACGCCGATTAAAACCTGCCGGTCGTCTAAATGGAATGGTTGGTCCGGGTCCTTACTGGACCTGCGCCAACCCGATCGGGCCGGCGCACAGGGGCACCCAGACAATTGGACACGTCGCCTTTGCGCGGCGGCTTGCACTTTCTCGGATGGCCTTTTTTCTCCCCGGGCGAAATCGAGCGAGCGGTGAGGCGGAGCCTTCGATTTTGCCGATCATGTCGTGTCGCTTCGATCGAACTGCTCAGACGATGATAGCGGCATTGATTGCCGCGGCCGAAATGCGTTGTGTGAAGTACGATTTCTACGCCGTATACATACTGCCGTACAGTTCGCCCTGTCAGCAGCCTTGCCAGCAATCCGCCCTGTGTCCAACTGTCGTCGAATTCACCGGTGTCATTGAGGAATTCGTATGATCGCCTCGAAACCATCATTGCGACCGCGGGCGGGCGACGCAAGCTCTAGACTGCCACCGATCCGCTGGATAACCATGTTAGCGATATGTAGACCAAGGCCTGAGCCCGCAGCAGGAGTAGCACCACGACTAAATCGCTTTGTAAGCCCTTCGAGGTCGGGGAGGGGCACCACCGGTCCGGCGTTTGCAATAGCGATGGTTCCATCAGTTTGGACGGAAACTGTTGTCGGAACAGTGGGCAGTCCATGTATCAGCGCATTCTCGATCAGGTTACGAAGGAGGATCCCAAACGCATCGACATCCACTTTGCGCATCAAAGTGGGGCAGCCGTCGACGTTAAGATGCAGGCGTCCGGCATATTGCGGCTTTTTCCTCAGGTCATCGATTTCCAGCCGAACCGATCGGACAAGATCGATCGCGTGATCCGCCATGCCAACCCCCGATTCGGCTTGAGCGAGCTGAAGCACTTTTTCGACAAGGCGGCCAAGGCTCGACAGCGCTTGCTCGATGCCGCGCGCACGCATTTTGGCCGACCCATTGGGAAGCTCGGCCACTAATCTCTGCATCTGAGCGATTGAACCTGCGATCGGCGTGCGCAGTTCATGCGCACTGTTTGCGGCGAACTCGCGTTCGGCCTCGAGAGCCGCCCGCAGACGATCGAGAAGCCGATTGACGGATGCCGCGATTGGAGCCAACTCTGCCGGGAAATCGCCCAAGTCCATTGGTGACAGATTGCCGCCGTCGCGCGATCCGATCTGCTGTCGCAGTACCTCGATTGGCCGCAGCGAGCGCCGGATCACGATCCACCAAACAGCTAAGCTAAAGGGCAGGAGCACGAGTGTCGGAAGGAAGACAAAAAGTGCGCCCTTCGCGATTGTGGTACGGCGGCCATCAAGCGGTTCGGCCAACTGATGATACACGCCGTCTTGGATCTCCTCTGTGTAGACGCGGTAATCAGCGTTTCGCCAAAAGCCGTTACTCAGGGGAGCATCAGGGAAGGGCTGCTGACCCTCTTCCGGTTCAGAAATAAGCACTACCCCGTACTTATTAATAACCTGCTCACGATAGGTCCAGTACTTTTCATAAGTTGGCAAGTGGTTATTGTATTGATCAACGTGTTTTCCATTCAAGACCTTGATCAGCTCTGGTTCTCTGTACTCTGCGCTCCCCTGGAGCAAGTCATCCGAACTTTCGTTTACATTATTGCAAAAAATGAACGCAGCAATGGTTGGGGCGGCGATCCAAACCAGGAGCGTTGCCCCGCCTAACCACGATATCAGCTTTCTCGTCATGCTGTTCGAGTTCGTCATGTGACCACGAGCCTGTATCCGGAGCCACGCACGGTTGCTATTCTATCCCCGCCGATCTTCTTGCGGAGCCGGCTGACATAAACCTCCACTGTGTTGCTCTCGAACTCCGAATTGAATGAATAAAGCGCGTGCTCGATCCTCCCCTTTGAAACGACCGAACCGGGCCGGCGTAGAAGGCAGTCGAGCACCGCCCATTCGCGTCCAGACAGGTGGACCTCCTGCCCGTCGCGGAAGAGGCGTCGCTCGGCTGCCTGTATGGAAAGCGTCCCAACCGAAAATTGCGGCTCCGGAAAATGCCCTTGGCGACGTGCCACTGCACGGATGCGTGCCGAGAGTTCCCCCAGATCGAACGGCTTGACCAAATAGTCGTCGGCGCCAGCGTTGAGCCCCTCGATGCGATGCGAAATCCGATCGCGGGCTGTCAGAATGATGACCGGCGTTGTATCAAGCCCCTTGATCAGCTCCCGCAGATAGTCGATGCCATTGCCGTCCGGCAGGTGAACGTCGAGCAAAATAACGTCGTAGCCGGCCACAGCTGCATGACCGCGCGCTCCGGACAGGCCCTCGGCCCAGTCGACCGCGTGGCCACCAGCCACCAAATGATCGTGCACAGCACTTCTAAGGTCGTCGTCGTCTTCAATGAGCAGTATTCGCATCAGGCTGCCGAGCTCCGGTATGAGGGCAAGGCTCCTGCCTTATTGATCGAAGCTGACAGTAGGCTGAACCGGCGCCAGCGAATATCTGGGGGCTTTCAGGCTGCTGTCAGCTACAATTGCAAGAAAGGGGTCGTTAACAAAGCCAAACGAAGAGGCCTTATGAAACCCCTCCTGATCTCGGCACTTTTGCTCAATGTGACCACCGGCGGCTGTACACTGGTTGGCGGGCAATTCGACGTGGCGGTCAACGAATGGCAGCCGCGCCACGCGTCAATGTCCAGGCTTGAAACTGACAGGTGTCTTAAATACGAGGGCACCGTAGCGGGTGCCTCCAGTTATCGAACAGTGCCTAGCAGGTCAGAAGTGCACTTTGACCATAGGGGTCGTCCGTATTTTCGGCGCTCGCGAACAGAGTCGACGGTCAATCGATGCGCCACTGCCAGAGTCTGGAACGGTCAAGTGTTTGTTATCCCCCGTCCGGGCCATATTCTCTGCCGAGGACCAAGAAGGCCCTATTTTCGGTGCCCACGAACAGAGCCAACGGTCAATCGATGCGCCACTGCCAGGGTCTGGAACGGTCAAGTGTTTGTGATCCCCTGTCCCGGCCGTGTTCTCTGCCGAACTCGCCCTTGTAGTCGGCACACCAAAGATCGTTAGGGCGACAGCCGTTTGAAAGTGGTGTCCCCGTCGCCCTGTTGCGCCTGCGCTTGCGGCGCTCGACCATGCCGTGGCGGTCGAGCACGGCATGCACGGCCGAGATCGCGGGCCGGTGCACATCCGGATACAGCCGGGCCAGCCGCTCGCGTATCTTCGGCGCACCCCATGTCGGCTTGTCTTGCTTGAGGCGCACAATCAGCTTCTCGATTTGAAACGGAAGCTGATTGGCGTGGCGATAGGGCCGCCGCGATCGGTCCGTCAGCCCTCCAGGCCGCTGTCGTTGTAGCGCGTGAGGATCTTGTAGCCGGTCTTGCGCGAGATATCGAACTCCCGGCAAAGCACCGCCATCTTCTCGCGTCCAGCAGCCGGGCGACGAACTTCAGCCGCTCTTCCATGACGTTACACTCCTTCCAAGGCACCTTGCTCTCCTTGCAAAGGGCCGAAAGTGTAACCCATCTATCCGGAATGAACTGTCACCCATCTCTCGGGAAGGAAAGTCATGGCCAAGGCAACTGGAAGCCGAATTTTCTTTTAGAGTATGAATCAGCGCCGTCTGCCGAAAAGCGCGTCCACGATCTTCCCTTTTGAAACGACCGTGCAGGGCTGGGGCAGACGGTAGTCGAGCACCGCCCATCCGCGTCAAGTCAGGTAGACCTCCTGCCCGTCGCGGAAGAGGCGTCGCTCGGCTGCCTGTATGGAAAGCGTCCCAACCGAAAATTGCGGCTCCGGAAAATGCCCATGGCGACGTGCCACTGCATGGATACGCGCTGAGAGTTCCCCCAGATCGAACGGCTTGACCAAATAGTCGTCGGCTCCAGCGTTGAAGCCCTCGATGCGATGCGAAATCCGATCGCAGGCTGTCAGAATGATGACCGGTGCCGATTCAAGTTCCTTGATCAGCTCCCGCAGATAGTCGATCCCATTGCCGTCCGGCAGGTGAACGTCGAGCAAAATAAGGTCGTAGCCGACCACAGCTGCATAATCGCGCGCTTCGGACAGGTTCTTGGCCCAGTCGACCGCGTGGCCACCAGCCACCAAATGATCGTGCATAGCACTTCCAAGGTCCTTATCGTCTTCAGTGAGCAGTATTCGCATCATGCTGCCGAGCTCCGGTATGAGGGCAAGGCTCCCATCTTATTGGTCGAAGCTGACAATAGGCTGAACCGGCGGCAGCGAATTATTTGGGGAGCTTTCAGGCTGCTGTCAGCTACAACTTGCAAGAAAGGGGTCGTTAACAAAGCCAAACGAAGAGCCCCTATGAAACCCGTCCTGAACTCGGCACTTTTGCTCAATGTGACCCCCGGCGGCTGCATCAGCAAATTGATTTGGGAAACAGGCGCGCCGGTTCTAATGACCGACGCAGGCCGAGGTCTGGAGCTGGACCAGCGAACGGCGTCTTCGGTTTTTCAGGCAACAGCCACATGGAAGAATATGATTGGCTCGACCATGCGCCGAGCTTTGTCGAACGGATTGGTCGCGGGCGCACTACCACAGATTATGGCAGGTTTACGCCCTGGCCTTGACACCCGGGGTGATCGTCACCGGCGGAGCCGCGGCGTACTGATCGGATATCTAACGTCGCTGAGTCTCTCGTCGGTGCAGTGGATCTCTCGGCTTAGCCATCATGCAAAAAACGACGGTTCCGCGACACCACTTTTCAGGTCCGTGACACAGGCTTTGTGAGCCGATCTGTTGTTCTTACCCCAGGCTAATGGCTGAACAGCTCTGTCGCCGGCTCGATGCGCCAGATGGCGCGATGTTTTGAACCCTTTCACGAGGCGACGGCAGCAGCCGACCGGCTCTCCTATCGCGGCTCCCGCGATCCACACACCCAACAAGGGAATCTACCATGGTAATGAAGGCACCGGTTGCCGACGCTAGGAATGGGTCGGTAGTAGATCGGCTGGTCGGCATCGACCTCGCTCGGGGCCTGGCTGTCTTCGGGATGTATGCCGCCCATCTCGGTCCCGACCCCGGCGAAGGAGGACTAGTCGGGTTTCTGATGGAACTAACCCATGGGCGGCCGTCGGCCCTGTTTGCCGTATTGGCCGGTTTTTCAATCCTCCTGATTACAGGTCGCAAGGCGCCGAAGTCGGGGATAGCCGGTAGACAGGCCATCGCCAGAGTCGCAATTCGTGCCCTTGTTTTGCTCGCGCTTGGCTCAATCCTGGGCTGCCTCGGTACCCAGGTCGAAGTCATCCTAGAATACTACGGAATTTGCTTCTTGTTGGTATTGCCGCTCCATCGGCTCAGCGCATATCAGCTGGGCTTGATCGCTGCCGCTACGGCATTAGTTCTCCCGCAAGTCCGTTCCTCCCTTCTGTCGGTTGCCCCCAACCTCCTCGACCCGGTCTTCAACCTCATGGTCAACGGCTACTATCCCGCGGTGACCTGGGTTCCTTTCCTCATCGCTGGCATGGCCATCGCGCGCCTTAATCTTAATACGCTAGCAGCGCATTGGCGCCTTGGTCTGGCGGGGGTCGCGCTGGCCGTGTTGGGCCATGGGGGATCCTTGCTCGCGCTGAGTTCCCGCGCTTTGACTGAAACCTCCTTGTGGTGGTCTGACGTTGACGGCGCTTTTGAGCCTTCCAAGTCGTCATTTATAGTCAAGTCGTCATGGATAGCCGCACCTCATAGCGAAACGACGCTTTCGATCGTGGGCAGCACCGGTTGCGCAATGATCATCTTGGCGGCTTGCATGCTCGCTGTGGATGCGCTCCCGCGTCTGCGAAAGCTGGTCTGGCCAATAATCGCAGTCGGCTCGATGTCTTTGACGGCCTATGTGCTGCACATTGCGGGAATAGCCTATCTTATGAAGATAAACATTTTCAAAGACGAGAGCCTGTCCACGCTCTTTGGCTTCGTTGTGGTTATCAGCACTTTTGCGGTGCTTTGGCTGCGCATCTTCCAGCGAGGACCGATGGAAGTGCTGATGGGTAGGGTCGCAGATCTCGCGCGTCACATCCGCTGAGCACCGCCGCGCCCCGGCCTCCCGATCACATTACGGACAAGGTGGGGCTTTGTCCAAAGCTTGTTCGCGGCAGGGGAGGGTACTTCCTCCCAGCCTGCCGCCTTGTTGATGGAAGCTAAAACGGTCGCGCAGGCGCTAGAGTTGCATCGGCATAATCAGCTTAAACTCGCGAAGTTAAACCCGCGGTTGGTCTATCTCGGCCCGCCTCACCTGAAAGGCTAAGGTATCCGTTTCGGTCAAGGGTTTTAGGGGCCATTTTCGCTGCGCCTTGAGGAGAGCGTTTGCTAGGATGAGGAGCTTTCGCAACAAGATGATGACCTTTGCGGGTTTGCCTGCCGCCTTTAGCGCCTGGTATTTTGCCTTGAGGTCGGGGTTGAAGCGCAGGGCGAAGGGCCGGGCATGTAGAGGGCCTGGCGAACATTGGCCCGGCCGCCCCGGATGAAGGCGCGGCCGCTCCATTTTGCCGAGGCCGGCGAGGCTTGCGGCCTTTGGTTCCGAGTTCCGGCATGTCGATGGTGAGTGTGCAGGCGGTGGCATCCGATGCGCCATATGCTGGTCAGGATTTCGCGGCGCTGGACAGCGTCGGGATCGGCTTTCATGAGGGTAAGCATCGTCTGATCGATATCGCTGAGTTCACGTGGATCTGCTTCCAGCCACTCGTTGTTGTGGCGCCTGAGCAAGGCAAGCGGTCAAGGTCTGGCTCTGGTGCTGGCTGCGGTGCGATCCCCGCACGGGCCAGGTGCCGATCGTGTCGACGATCCACCTCGCCGCGACCAGAGAGCTGCTACTCTCTTCCGCTGTTCATTCTGGCCTCTTCGCAATGAATGTCATAAAATCACCTGTCGCAATTAATGGTTTTTGATTTGGCTCCTACAGCTGGCAGATATCGCCGAGAGTTCCGCAGAGAGCGTCGAAAGTTTTGGCCGCCTTCTTCCGCAGCCGCGCCTTGAGTTTTGAGCAGACCTGTCTTGATCGGGTTGAGATCGGGCGAGCATGGCGGCAGGATCAGGAGCCAGTGCCCCTTTGGCCAACCAGTGGGCGGCGCGTACCTTGCCGACAATCTGGGGTTCCGAACCCGACAGTTGGTTTTCAACCCGACAGTGGCCCGCCTCAGAGCAGGCTACCGCCCTTCGGAGCAGGCAGAAGCTAATCGAGGTTCGCGGGTTCCGGTTTGAATGTGCAGGTCGCTGCGCGCCTGATCTTTCGGTCTGGCGGCACATGACAAAAACTCTCATTTTGGCCGACGATACCCGGTCAGGAGCGGGTATCGCAGTCGAGAAGCGACCCGAGCACGTCCACAAGATGTGCCGAGTTTGCAAGGTGTGTCATTGTTTCTGTCAACGTTCGAGCGACAGCGCACGACGAAACGTCTGGCATACGCCTCGTCTGGCACGCGCCTCGCATATGTTGCAGTTGCTGCTGGAGATCAGGCGATCGAGTGGGCCTTGCAATTTTCCGATTTTGATGCGCCTAAAGTCTCGTGTACAAATCAGGCTGGCGTGAATGGCCTGCCTAAGTTGCGACTTATTACAAAGGAATGGATATGGCGACTGGAACGGTGAAGTGGTTCAACAGCACGAAGGGTTTTGGTTTTATTCAGCCTGACAACGGCGGTCAGGATGTCTTTGTCCACATTTCCGCTGTTGAACGAGCGGGCCTGTCGACCCTTAATGAGGGCCAGAAGATCAACTACGAGGTGGAACAGGATCGCCGCACGGGAAAGTCCTCTGCAGGCAGCCTCAGCAAGGCTGGCTAACGGTCCGGGAAAGCCTTGGCAAGGTTCGTCATCGCCGGAACGCATTGACGGCTCGAAACCCGGGCCGGAGCATGCAAGTTAATGCCGCGGCAGGGATTGCTGGAGCCATCATGAATTACTCTGGAAATGAGGCTCTTGGACGGGAAAGGCGGGGCTCATCCCCGCCCTTTGATTCCGCGCAGATTGGGCCAACGGCTGCTGCGCGTCCGAACGACTGTTGATACGGATTTAGGCTGCGACCTTCTTGCGGGTCCGTTTCGCCGGCGCCGTGGCTGGGGCTTCCGGCTCTTTCGGTTTGCGGCCGAGTCCCATGGTCTTGGCCAAGGCGGAGCGCGCAGCGGCGTAATTCGGCGCCACCATGGGATAATCCGACGGCAGACCCCATTTGGCGCGATATTCGTCTGGGGTCAGACCATAGTGCGTCGCCAGATGGCGCTTTAGCGATTTGAATTTCTTGCCGTCTTCAAGGCTAATGATGTAGTCCGGTTCGATCGACTTTTTGATCGGGACAGCAGGTTTTTTTACAGGCACAGGCTCTTCTGCCGGTATGAGTCCAGCCGTGCCGTTTAGAGCCCCGTGCACTTGGGCGATCAGGGCAGGAAGCTCCCCCGCCGGGACGGGGTTGTTGGAGACGTAGGCTGATACAACATCGGCAGTGAGCTCGATGAGGATGTCGGTCTTGTGGGGTTCTTCTGTCATAAACTTCTCCGGGCAGCTTGAAACACAGTTGGGCGAAGTGTCGCTTCATAGTGGCGGTTGCCGCTGAAAGCAAATGGATCGACGGGTGCGCTGCTCCTCCACCATTGAAGTCTCGGCGACGCATCCCGTCATCGTCCATCGCTAAAGGCAGCGTATTGAATTATGGGAGCGGTCGCGCCCGCCCCACCATAGCGATACAGCAAGACAATCAAAAAAGCCGGTCTTTGCTTGGCCCCAAATCTTTTCTCCTTTCGTGAACGCTGAGCTGCCAAGCTGCTACAGTTCACCTCGCGGGGCAACCGTGCACAACACAGGAGTTGCCCGAGCGATACATTCTTCACTTGCCGCTTATCAGCGCTGGTGATTGCACTTTGCAGCCTGCCTCCGGACCCGCAGCGCTCACGCTGTTGGTTTTGCGCCTGCAGGCGTCGGAAGTCGGATCGCCGCAGCTAATTTCCTCAGGCGGACGAATTCAACAAATCGATTGTTTGGATCGAAGGCATCCACACCATCGATGCCTCTAGAATATGATCCAGCTACAATCACCGTGCTGTAATGGCAGGGACGGCCAGCACAAGCGCGACACGATCCGGCGGGTCCATCGCTGCGTTACGTATTCATGGCTACTGCATCGGGCGCTCGGTCGACCGCCTTAAGCCAGGTCGCCGCATTGCGAGACGGTGACCGGCGAGGGAGAGGGCGCTCTGGCAACGAAGCGAGGCGGGTGGCCTTGCGGGTGGCCGCGTGATGTCATCCGGCTCTCCTGCCGATCTCTGCCGGCCAGATCTGGAGCAACTGTTTTGCATAGATATGGCTCTCTTCAGGGGGCCATCTATGATGGGAGCCGAGCGCGTGTTCGAGCCGGGGAACAGGCTGCGCATGCACTGTGCCCACCTATTGCGATCGTGCTAACCTTGGTTGTTCGGACTTGCCGTTAAAGGCAAGCGACAGATTGAAGTTATGCTGCACCATCTGATTGCCTGGCTCGTTTTCGAGAGCTCGCCGATACAGGGCCTGTGCCGCGTCATGCCGCCCCTCAATGTCCAAAATCACGCCCTTCGCATTCAATGCACGTACGTTTCCTGGGGCTGCAACCAAGACGCTGTCGAGCACCTCAACCGCTTCGTGCGGGCGCTTCTGGCCCACCAAGGCATTTGTAAGTCGTATCGCCGCATCAACATTGTCCGGGTGCTGCTTCACCTCATCCCGCAAAGCCCGCTCTTGAACATCCTGACCAACTTCGCGCAAAATGCGTTCGCGCATAGCCGGATCGATTTGATCGGCGCTGAGCAACTCGGGGGAAGATGTCTCCTGCACGGAAAGAGCCGGCTTTTGCCAGCTGGCGCAACCGCCCAAAGGCAGAATGGCGAGTACGGCAAAAAGAAGTGAGTTCCGGCGCAGAAACATAGGCGATGGAGAAACTGTATTACTATTCATGTTATCTCTCAGTTATCGGGGAGGCGCGTGGCGTTCAGTTAGGAAAGGTGGGACTACTCTAACAATCCGCTGTTCGATCCGTGCGGGAGTGTGACGGATCCTGCGGGGCGAATTGTAAAGTCGGAGGCGAGGTCTTGATAAGACAGCACGGCGAGATCAACCCCGTTTCGCGTCAGAAAGCCGCGGACGAAACGTCGGACATCCATCGACGTCAACAGAATAGGGCGGGTTTGACCCGGTTCTGCGTTCGAAAGGACCTGACGTATCTGTGATAGCATCGCTTCGCTTTGCCGATCCTCCAGTGCGAGATAGGGGCCTGCATCCGAATCTCGAACCGCGCCACGCATCACATCCTCGCTCTCGCGCTCGACGACCAGGGCGGACACGATGCCCTCCGTGTTGGCATGGCGGTGGCAGATCTGTCGCTTCAAACCAGAACGGACATATTCCGTCAGCAGGGCAACGTTCTGCTCACGCTCGCTCCATTCGGCCAATGCCTCCAACACGAGACGGGTGTGGCGGATTGGGATACCTTCCTCCAGGAGGCGGCGCAGAACATCGGCAATCCGAGGAATCGGCGTCGTGCGTAGCACCTCTTTCACAAGCTCAGAATATTCCTGCTCCATTCGGCCCAGGAAATGTCGGGTCTCTTGGATGCCCACCAATCGCGGTGCGTAGCGGGTCAACGCTGCATGGACGCGCAAGGCGAGGAGTTCGCCGGGAGCCCTATGCTCCGTGCCGGCGCCCGTAAGGGCCTTTGCAGGGGTATGTTCAACCGGGAGTCTGTCCGTTTTCGGCTCACGTCTAAGGGGGACACCGCTCGAGTCGACGTGCGCTACATCGGCTCGGAGCGCCATCTGGTTTGGATCTAAGGCGTCCTGTTCGACTGGCACGCCCTCGACATCAATTCGGAATTGCGATTCAGGCAGCTGCTCGTCAACCAAGACAGGGATGCGAGGAACGATAATGCCCAGATCGGCTGTGACCAGGAGCGAAACGCGCCCAATATGTTTTTGCAATTCGGCTTGATCGACCGCCTGCATAAGATCTGGCGCTAGAAAAAATGCGATCGGGAATTCCTTCGCAGGCGCGGCTTGCTTAGGCTCCGCTGCAGTTCCACCTTTCGCATCGGCAGTGCCGGCGCCCAGCACATCAGCCTTGACAATGCTTACCGCAGCGAACACTGCGGCCAGCATCAGAAAGACGGGGAGGGGAAACCCAGGAACGAACCCCATTACAACCAGGACGCCGGCCGCCAGTCGCAAGGCTCGAGTGCTGGCCGTGAGCTGACTGACCATTTCTGTACCGAGGTTGATCCTCGCCGTCCCAGTCACACGGGTGACGATGGTCGCCGCAGTAATGGAGAGCAGAAGGGCCGGAATCTGCGATATCAATGCATCGCCTATCGTCAGCAGAGTGTAGTGATGCAGTACCTCGCCGAAGGACATGCCCTTGGAGAGCAGGCCGATCGAAATTCCACCCAGCATGTTGATGCAGATAACCACCAGCCCGGCGATGGAATCGCCCTTCACAAATTTCATCGCGCCGTCCATCGCGCCATAGAGTTGGCTTTCCTTCTCCAATTCGGCGCGCCGCCGGCGGGATTCGTTGGCATCGATGTGGCCGTTGCGTAGCTCTGCGTCGACCGCCATTTGCTTGCCCGGCAGAGCATCCAGCGTGAAACGCGCCGCCACTTCTGCCACCCGTTCGGCACCCTTCGCGAGGACCATGAATTGCACCATGGTGACGACCAGAAATATGACGAAACCCACCACGATATTGCCTGAAATGACGAAATCGCCAAAAGTATGAATAATGCTGCCGGCCTCCCCCTCGGCCAGGATCAGTCGCGTCGTTGCGACCGTGAGCGCGAGACGGAATACAGTGGAAATCAAAATAACGCCGGGCAAAGAGGAAAAATCAAGTGGAGTACTGACATACAGGGCAACCATCATCAGCAGTATGGCCAACCCCATATTGAATCCTATCAGGGCGTCGACCACCACGACCGGGATAGGCATGACCATCATCGCGACAGCCAGAAGCAGCATCAACGCAACCATTAAATCCGGGCTGGCCGGCGCACGCTTGATGAAGTCACGCAGGACGTTGGCCATCGAGACACCTTTGCAATCGGTTGAGACTTACTCTGCTGTTACGCCATGAAACGTGGCTTTCGAACTCCGAAGGCGCCTCAGCCTTGGCCAGCGCGTGACCCTGCATGAGAGCCACAAGCAGGCGCGAAATGGCTGGGCAGCAAATGTTTCCAACGCAGCCAGCTTGTCAGCACCGAGCGCGACAGGATGTTTGGCTGGCCATAGAGTGCTGCTTGATGGGGCCTGCGAGCTTTCAATATTGGAGAGCAGCAATGCGGCCATTCCTGCTCAGCAGCACACGGCTGTCCTCAATACGTTCGACCACCCATCCATCAGCCAAAATGGCGCCGACAAAATACTTCTCGCTGTCGATGACAATATATGGTTGGACCCCATGCCACACAGCTTCGACCGCGATTGCGGATGGCGCCTTCTCCTCTTTGATGAGCACTCCGTTCACCAGTGTTAGAGTACCCTTGGTGCGACGATCGAACGATTGCTGAAGCTTCTGCCAACTGATGACCGATTCAGACGTGACGGTGCCTTCGGCGGTCACAACACCCTTTGCCGACCCAATCTTGACGTCGAGAAGACCCGCTCGATCGACTTCCTCCTGCAGCTCTTGGGCCGCTGCCTCCGTAAGTTCATTGTCAGCGCGGTGACTGATCGTTCTGGACGCGACTTCAGCCCGAAGTGAATTGGGGCTCGATCCACTTGCATTGCCAAGATAGGAGATCGTGCCTGAAAGCGCGCCGATCCCGAGTGAGCTGATTATGACCATGGCGAGCACACCGATCGGTAGGCGCGGTATGCCGGTCGAACCAGGCGGCTCTGCATCCTGCACGGACAAAGCAATGGACATCTCGCCTACGAGCAGGACGACAGGAAGGGGCACAACAACGGACTGGCCTGCGGCGATATTCCGGTTGCCCTCGATACTGAGTCCGGGTGCAAGCGCCTCCAGTTCGATCGACTTGCCAAGAAGAGTTACACGAAGGTGATGCGGTGCCAGTCCCTGCTCGACAAAGACCAAATCGGCATCGAAGCCGCTGCCGATTAAACACTTTTGAAGATCCGTCTTGCCGGTCAGACCGCAATAGTGCCCCGAACGCACTTCGAAACGGAGGGAAACGGCGTCATCCACAGAGCATCTCTCAAACAGGATAGAAGCCGCATGGCAATTGCCATGCGGCTCATTTCGGGACTACGTCGCGTCAATAAGGAGACGCGCTAGGGGGCAGTCTAAAACCCGCTTCCGACATTACGAAACGCGTTCGTCGGCGGCCTTCTTGATGGTCTGGAGATTGGTCGTTAGAGTGCGCAACTGGACACTCCTTTTCGTCGCCTCCAAGCTAACATTGGTTAGTTCCTGCACTTGCGCCTGAAAAGCAGTAGCATCAGCTCCGCTTGTATTGCCGGGAGTGCCACTGTTAGTTTTATCGGTATTGCCGGCGCTACTGGTATTGGTATTGCCTGATTTTTTATTATTATCAACTGCAGCCATGATCATTCCTTTTTCTGTTGGAGTTGTGCCGTCAATAACGGCCTGTATGACCTCACGCCGGATTTCCCGCGTCAGGCATCTTCTGTGTCATCCAAAGCTTCATCGGCCTCAGCCATCGCATCGTTCGCGAATTGGAACGCGAACGATCGCAGGATACTTTGGAAGGCTTCACTTTGTGCTGCAGACTGTGAGTTGTCTTGAAGTTGATCATTTGAAACGGTCCGGTTATCCGCCCGATCGTTCCCGCCAGCTGCCTTGCCATCATTCCCACCAGCTGGCTTGCCATCATTGCCATCAGCCGGCTTGCCATCACCAGAATGCTCGGATTTCGAATCCCCATGGCCCTTTCGGATCAAGGAAGTCCCGAGGTTGCCAACTCCACTCCCAATTGCTGCTATCATCAGGTACTCCGGCATTTGCCATTGGCGGCGACGTGTTAAAGGTTAGCCTCGATCAAGCTAAGGGCGGGAGCTTTCGAGAACCTGACGGCTTTTGACAAAAACCGGCCAGCGCAAAAACGTATGCTCTGCAGGATGTTGCTCTCGCATCGAACAGTCGACCACGATCTCGGCTGTTCGGCCAATCCCGCCGTCCACGCATGCCGCGACCGAATGGCAGCCGCAGCAGCTCGTTTGCATCCTCGATGCTGTGGTGTCGAACAGGAGACACGGTCCACGTGCTGCATGACCGCAATGACCGTATTCTTGCTGGCTCCACGGGCGCACGCAACGAGCAGGAACTCGGTCTTTGCATCACCATTCTCTCGCCTGCACATCACGGCCCGGCGCGGTGAGCTCATTGGCTTCGAGAAGGTCGGCGACCGTACGAACATGGGATGGTCTGCCGGCTTTGGGAGGCCGGTGCGGATCCTCTTCTCACCATATCGAAAGCTTGAAGCGGTCGGATTTTCTTGCCCTGTTCGTGAGAACTCCCATCGTCAGCTAATCGTCAGCCAAGCGGTCTATCTAGGCCGGCCGTGCCTGACCTTCGGATCCAAAGGTCCCGTCTCGACACTTTTTGTAACTATAGATCGAAATGGTCCGCGTGATACGCAACGCACACGCTTCTCTGAAGCAAATGTGTGACTTTGTCGGTGGCGAACGAGAGGAGTGACGCATCAATAAAATCGTCAGGCACGTGTCTAGGAAGGGGAGCTAGCCGAGTTGGTCTGATTTCATTCGCTGTTCCTGGAAATCGGCGGACTGAAGCGCTGATAATCTCAGGACATCGATGGCAACGTTGCGAAAGTCCTGTGAGCTCGGGCCAATCTTGGCCTGCTACTGAGAAGCACTTTGGCGGGAACATTACGCCGTCGCGGGTCTGGCTGACCGTGACGTTAACCGAAAGATGCCGCTGGTCTCGTCAGCCGCCAGCACAATAGCAGCACATTCTCGCCTACTACGGAGACGCAATATGAAGGGCATTGGCCGACCACGGAAATCGCAGGCTGAAACTGGAGCCAGCCGCGCGGGGCGGGCGAGCAGTTCCCTTTCGCAATCAAGTCTTGCTGCGGGAGAAGGTGGACAGTCATTCGATTCCGTTGTGGAGCAGATGCGCTCTGGGGACGCCGATAGGAGGCCCTCCTCCCTTCCAGTTGCGCGCGGTCCAGGCGATGCCCGCGAAAGTCTGCCAGGCGCCTCGATTGGCGAAGATCAAATCCTGAACACACCGCCACGTGGAGCCGCTGCGCCACCACGCGGAACCGTAGCGCCACGTGGCGCAGCCGCAAGGCGGCGCGGTTCTCCCTCCATGTCTGAGGGCGAAGCCATGGCGCCGGTCGGTAGCCAACTATCAACCGCGCAGGTGGAAGGCACCAGCTCATCGTCAAATAAAGATATCAGTCCGACACAGCTCAGAATGAACAGTCTTGTTCAACAACTGACTGATTGCGAGGCTGCGGCCAGGAAAACCGACGTCCCCGAGGAGGCGGTGGAGCTGATCAGTGGGGTCGTCGATGCAGCCTCAGCAATTCTGGAGTACCGCGCTAGCCTGCCTGCGGCTGAGGCGCAGACAATTATGCCAGACGACAAGGTGCGTAGATGTTGCCAGATCGTGTGCGACGCCGCGAATGAAGTAGACAAACTTGGCCTGTCGACGATCACGAAATTGGACAAAAAGACCAAGAAAGCGGCAGGTATGGTCGATAAACTCTACTCCTACTCCCAGGCGGACCGGCAGGAGCTGTTGATTTTAAATGTGGAGAACCACCATACGGCGGCAATTAAGTGGTGGGAAAAAAAGGCATGGCGCTCCGAACGGCAGCGATCCGCCTGCGCTGCCACCGCTAGCCTATCCAGTGGAACGCCCGTGATGCGGGAAGCCGAGCGGTGCGCACTGCGGCTGCGTGCCGGCTCGGTACTGAGTGTCAGGATCTGGCTGGTCCGTGAGCGGATCGGTCTTGCGCGGGCCAAGATTGAACTGCGGGCGAGCAGGTTCGAGCCAGATTTGAAGGAACTCCTCGTCGGTCGAAATGGAGTGGTGCAGCTGATGGCAAGCGCCGCTCAAGAAGCTCTTCGCGCCCTCTCTTTGGCGAAGGGCATAATGGATGATGGCAAAACACTCAACGCTCATGATTGCGCGGTTGTAGAAAAAATCATGGAGCGGCTTTCGGATTTTGGATTGGCGTTGCACGAGGTGCATACCAAGCTAAGCCATACCTACCCAGATGCCGGCCTCCCATTGAAACTGTTCGAACGGATCGTGGACGATGCATGGATCACTGCGCACGATGCCATGCACTTGTTGAACCTGCAGTCTCCGCCGTCAGCCATCATGGCGCCACAGGCCCAGGCGGGCGCTGCGATGCCGGCCAGGGCAGGCGCTGCGATACCGGCTGACACTGCTGGTACGGCTGCAGTGTCAGAAGGCACTACAGCGCGAAGGAAAGGGAAGTCAAAGCATAAGTCGGCAGCTCGCGCCGGGACTTCTGCCGCCGGGCAGCCATCAACACCAGTCGCTGCGAACGCCGGCACAGTGCCAGCAGCCAAGGTTCTCGCGCGCTCGGATCAAGTTGCGAGTACACAGGTGAGAGCGCAAGAGGTGGCTGCGAGTTCGTCGGGGGCAGGCTCGACAATCGGGGGCGCCGCGTTGTCAATGGAGGTATTGACGGAGCGGCTCAAACGATTGGACGAACTTTTGCAGTTCGATCTGGCCGGTCAGCAAAGCGTCGTCTCCCAAGTGCGCCAGATGAAGCCTGAGGAGGCCGGTAAGGTCGTGGACGATGTGGCCCAGTACCTGCGAGCCCAGGCCATTGAGATGCAAACCTGTCTCGCCGGGTTGCAGGGGCGTAATGTACGCCTGCTACTCACCTCCACCCAGCTACCCAAAGTGCACGAACGCACAGACCAGCTCAAAGGGTTGCTGAACATGGTGCTGGGACAGGCCAACGCATTGAATGAAGGAAAAGCCGGCATTACGACTGATTGCATGAAGACCTACGCATTTCCGGCGCAAAAATACCTGGAACATTTGTGCAATGCCGACGAATTGATGCCGCCGGAGGCACCGGTCGCGCTGCGTGGCGAGCCAGGAAAGCTGTTTGAGATGAAGCTGCAGCCCAAGATGCTGGTCAATGGTGCGATGCCGAGCCCGATGTGGGTGCACATCCACACGAGTCGCCCCGTCATGGCCAGAAACTTGGAAGGGCTGGCTGATTCCGAATTCACCGCTTGCCACGTTAAATCCAACGAACAGCGCGGCTACAATCGAGAGCGAGAGGAAGCCGATGCTAGGTCCGGTCGCGAGAAGGTCATAATTCATCGCGGCAAACTCACCCCCGCTTTCTGTAAGTCCTTGTTGACCTCAGGGCTTGGCCGCCAACCACGCCATTCGCGTGCCGAGCTCCCGTCGGCGCAGGCTGCATGACAGGGCACTCAGAATGCGGCCGGCCACGCTGTGAGTCAGCGAGCATTTCTCCTGGCCAAACCGCGAATGCCGCTGCGCGAGTTGCGGTCCGGCGATTGGAGTCGATCGGCTACCGTCAGGGCCGATTTGCGATGTCGCGTTACCGGCTGTTGACGTGGCGGCGTATCTTGCCTCCCATCCAACTTATCGCCGAGATCGCGCCGCCAAGATCGAGGCGGAAGGTCTTCCTGCGAGCGCGGAGCAGGCATAGCCGATCCGATCGGGATCGGCGCATCGCAACGACCCAACGGTGTGGTGGAGAAAATTGGATTCGGGAGAGCTCGGTTCCAAGAGGCGGAGTTCCGGCCCGAATACAATCCGCTCGCAAGCACCCACGATGCGCATCCGCAGTTTATTGTCTGGGAGATGGGCTGGATTGCTCGGCGGCGCTGGCGCTAAGGCGGGGCTGTCGCCGGACAATTAGCATTCACTGCCAACAGCCTTGCAACCGTCACCAGTTGCAAGGCTCGGCGGCGGGTCGACAAATCACATGAAATCGTCGTCGGACCCGCTATCGCTGCTGTCGCTATCCTCGGTTTTGTGGAGATAGAGTGGAGGTTTGCCTGCACGCTGCCACTCACCGGCACTGTTCTTCGTCCATTTGTCGGGATGCTGCGTAGGGTCAAGCACCAGGTCGCCATGATCCACTTCAACAAACCCCATCGTCTGCGCGCGCGCTTGTGCTTCCGGATTAGCCGCACGCCAATTCAGCAACGGTCGGTCGCCGTCTATCCGAAGTTGATGCTCCAGCAGAATATCGCCCGCATTTTCGACGAGCGGATGGGCGACTTGAAGATCCACTATGGAAGTGACCTCAGTTCGACCAGGAAATTGTTCCCGCCAACTTTCCGATTCGAACTCGTTCATGCTGAATCCGCCTTCCATTCTCAGCAGTCCGGCACTCCGGTCTCCCAATTGGTAACTGAAATATCGCGCGTGCTCCGTATCTCGACGGATGCCATATTGCTGAGCAACGTCCGCGGTGCGCCTGGCTCGTGACGATACGAACTCCGAATACTCTTGAGGATTGTCGGCGATGTGCGTGATTTCATCACCATGAAATTGCCTCACCTGTCTCCTGAAGGAAGTCCTGTTGATCTCCACCACAGGAGGTCGGGAATTGAGGGAGTATGCTTGGGGAGCCGCCGATGATGAGGCGCCGCTACCTTCCGATCCGGATAAGTGCATTCGGGCAAATGTGTCCGCGAACCCTTCGCTTCCTGCATCCGATTGCTCGCCGGCATTATGCGCGCGGTAACTATCGGATGAGCCACCAATTCGACCATACATGACGATTCGTACTCCTATGTTTCGCAACCGAGCTCAAGTTAGCACGGCTGTTCAACATAGGGCGCTTAGTTGACGACTAGCTGACGAGGGCATTCCAACGGCTGCACCAATCAAATCCGCACTGCCGGCCTCAAAACCTCGGACTGCGCCACGCACCGGCCAGCAGAGGCTGCAAGGTCATGCCCGGAGGACTTGCCGTAGTTGCTGGGTGGCAGATCCGAGGGGAGTGATTGCCCCAGGCCCGCGGTTGCGCGGTTGGCCTGACAGAGACACTGGGGCACGGATGGCCAGCCGACATTTGCCACTAGCATGGAGCCAGGTCAGTTTTGAACTGGGCAGTCGTGGACTTCCATGACTAGGCCAAGCCTGCGGCAAAGAATGCTTTCGCGACAGGCTGGAAATATTGCATAGGAACCGCGTGGCCGAGTTTTGTAGTGCCTATCAGCTGACGCGCTAAGACATGGTCATGGACGATCGTCAGGCGTAGTGCCCGCGCCTCGCTCAACACATGTGAAACGCGCTCACCTTCGGCACGGCAAACTAAGAACGGCACCCCGGTTTCACCGCGAACGTAACGCAGACCGATCAGGACCGCCCTTCCTGTTAAGACCAGCGTGGCGCGATGCACGCCAAGCGCAGGCTCGTCGGCCGCCTCCTCGCGGATGCGACGCTGTTCACCTTTCAACTCTGGCGCTCCTTGCTGATCCTTCGACTCGCGCGTCACTTCGGTATTGGTCATGCGCATTTCGCGCAGATACAACGCGCGCTGGAGCAGAAGATCGATCAGTCCGCCGACCAGCAGTGCGCCGGCGCCAATTCCCATCAGCAATTTTGTCTCCATAAAGATGAGGCCAACACAGCCCATGCCGCAGATCGGCAGAGGGACCATTGTCTTCCACATCCCGAGAAGGACAATGGAAAAGGTTGCGCTGAGAACCAATACCTTGAACATGGTCTTGCAGACTTCGACCATGGAACGAGCAGACCCCAAGCGCTTCAGCCCTTCAAAGGGGTCAATTTTCTTAAAGCTGAGCTTCATCGGCTCCAGAGAGAAGACAAATCCACCATTGGCTAGCAGGCTGGCCAAAATCACCGCGGCGACAAGGGTTCCAAGCAGCGGGCCAACAGCCGCGACTGTGAGTTGGACGAGCACAACCAATGCCTGCGGCACCGCGGTATCGAAAGGTAGGCTCTGCAACTTGGTGGCTAATAGGAGCGCTTCCCGGCATTTGTCCTCGATCACGCTGCCTCTTAGCCAAAGGTAGCCGAGCCCAGCGCAAGTCCCGACCGCGCGGACGAAATCGGAGCTACGTGGCAGCTGTCCTTTTTTGCGCGCTTCACTTAACTTCTTCGGGCTGGCGGCGTGTGTCTTCTCTTCACTTGTGTCGCTCATGGCAGCAATTTGTCGAACCACTCCAGCACGCCGTTGGCACGTGTGACCTCCAGTTTCATGCTCTCCACCAGATAGGCAGCGTAGGTGACCATGAGAACTGGAAAGACAATGTTCTTGATTGCCGGAGACAGTTGGCTCGCCTTAAATTGCGGGGCAAAGCGACGCAGCAGCATCATCGATATATCAATCAGTATCAGGAAGAACACGACAGGCCCCGAAACCAATAATGCCGTGCGCATTATGCTGTCGAGAAGCCCCAACAACTCCATTGCTCCTGGCCCGCTCAGTGTCGGGTGAAACTGATACACCGGCCAGATCAAGTAGCTGCGGTACAGGACACTGATCAAAGTTTCCAGGCCTCCTGATCCGACGAATATGGCAATCGCAGTGATCCCCAGAAAAACGCCCATCGCGGAAGCCTGACTGTTCGTCGCGGGATCGGCCGAAGCGGTCGGGCTGCTGATGCCGCGTTGGTTGTCGATAAGCTCCCCGGCAGCCTGAAGGCCCCAAAGCGGAATGCCAAGAAAAGTGCCAAGGAGTACACCGACAAAAACTTCCTTGAATCCGAGCAGGGTTAGCTGGATCAGGCGCGTATCAGGATCCAGCGCCGGCAATCCGCCGCTGACGTGTGCCAGGCATGGTAGTGCGAAGCCAACAGCCAAACAGCCCCGGATCAGCCCACTGATCTGCGAGCGTGTGAATACGGGAAAGATCAGCATGATGCCCATCGCGCGGGCTGCCCCAAGACCTGCCGCAACGACGAGTTCGAAAGCCGTCTGGATCAGAATTTGAATATCGGCCGATGGCGCGTCCATGGGGCGGACTAGTAGCTAAGTGTCATTGCGGGAAACTCGGTGAAGATCTGATCGGCTAGCTCTATGAGCGGGGCGCTTAGCACAGGAGCAAACAGCCCAATCACCGCGACAACGACCAGAAGCTTCACGGTGAGCGGCAAGCTTTCATCCTGGATCTGCGTCGCCGCCTGGAGGATGCCGATGACGAGGCCGACAACCACTGATGCAATGAGCGGCGGTAGAATCCAGATCATGAAAACCACCAGTGATTGGCTCATAAGAGTAATGATGCTGGATTCAGTGATGATCAGCCTCCCGGTAACGTATAACTCAGCACAAGCCCATGCATCAATTTTGACCAACCATCAATGGCAACAAACAAGAAGATCTTGAACGGAACAGATATAACAGTTGGTGAGACCATCGACATACCCATTGCCATCAAGATAGTTGTCACTATCAGATCTATAACAATAAAAGGCAGATAAAGTAGAAATCCTATCTCAAATCCGCGCTTCAATTCTGATAGCAAGAAAGATGGTACAAGTATTGCAAAGTCATCAGGCGTGGCTGCAGCGTGCATTTCCTCTGGCCAGACCTTTTCTGTCGAAGATAGGAAAAATCGCCGCTGCTCTTCATTTGTGAATTTCTTGAGATGCTCGCGCAAGGGCTCACTTCCGGCTTTAGCGGCGCTTACCCAGTCGTCGAATGTCTGATAGTGGAGCTTGGGATCCGACATGCGGTCATAGGTCTGCTCAGCAACGGGCGCACTAACGAACATAGTGAGGATCATCGCCGCGGCGTACAGCACCACATTGGGTGGTATGGTCTGGGTCCCGAGCGCATTGCGGACGAGGAAAAGAACAATTGATACCTTTACAAAGGCCGTTGTCGTGGCAACTGCTAAAACCAGCAGACCGAGTCCGGCGGTAACCGCAAGAAGCGCCAGGATTGTCGGCTGAGCTTCACTCATTGCATGCAAACCCGCCACGGAGCCTGATGCCCAGCTCTTCTCCGATGCGGACAATGTCGCCACGCCCGATACGCTGACCATTGGCCACTATGTCGACCGGGCCGTCGATCGGCCATCCAAGTTCAAAAATATGCCCTTCGCCGGCACTTCTTAATTCCCCAAGAGAAATAGGCCAGCGGCCGCATTCAAAGACAAGCACGATCTCGACATCGTCGAGATCCTTAGTAAGCTCCAGTTGCGATCCGGGTTGTGTCATATGCGCACTCTCCAAAGGACACGGTCGCGGGCGGAAAGGCCCCCGCAAGATTAATTCATCGCCGTCAAGATCCGCCTCGGCGCACAACTGGCCGACAGCTAGGGTGATCTGGCCGCGGCCGAACGGCGCAATATCGGGCAACAATGCATCACCGACACATGCGCTTCGAAGAAGCGCCGCAGGAAGGCGAAGCGTGCCGACCTCTCCTGCAACAATGAGCGGGAGCTCTGGAGGCAGCCCGCCCAGCTGCCGCGGCAACTGGGCAAGCAGTTCGCCTAGCGCGCGAAACGCAGGCGGTACTAAGCCGTCAAGTGGCGTGAACAGGAATAGACGGCCCTTGCCCTTGACCGCGCCGAAAATGATGTCGAGTTCAAGATGAGGAGCCAGCATCGTGGCTTCGCATACCCGCACGAGTTGCACGTTCAGACGCGTCGTCTCCTCCAGTCGAGTGACAAGCGGCTCCAGAGCGAGTTCGAGAATTAGCGAAGCAGTTGGCTCGGAAGGGAAGGCCAAGCCGTTCTGCACTGTCGTGATGAACTCCTCTACGAGCGGGCGCGACAGTGACAAGATGACCGTTTCGGCTCCCACTCTCCAGACGCAGTCAAGCATCGGAATGGCAGCAGGTTCCTGCTGCCAGACAAGCCCTGCCGTTCGCACCGATAGCGGCACCTCGTTGATCCGGCTTTGAAACGGCGTGCGCGGCGCTGCTGTATCATTGAGCCACGAGACAACCGTGTGGGACAGTTTCAGAACTGGTTCGAACATGGCGGGTGTGACCGCAGCGCCTATCAAAGACTGCACGGTCGTGTCATTCGGACGACCTCTTGCGACCGTCGGATCCGGTTGCGCGGCATTTAGGCAAGCGACCCCCTCGCATATTTCAGCAGTATCTCATCGTCGGCCTCGATCTCGGCTGCGGCCTCCGAATGAGTCTCGACGGCGCGCCGCACGTCGTCCTCGATTTGTTGCCATTTGTCCCTTGCCGCCGAACATATGACCCATAGCTCCCTCGTCCTGGACGCCGCCATCTCAGCCTCCTCTTGAGCGATTTGGGTATCATCAAGCATCTGCCGTCTGGAATTGATCTCAGCGGCAAGTTGTTCAGTGTGAAGGCGGTGACGGTCGAGCGCTGCGCTAGACAAGTTGTCGAGTGACATCAGATGCTGATAGAGCGCTGCTTCTTTTCTTGAACAATGTTGCTGTATCATTGCAAGCTCCCTAGAGGCATTTTGTACGGCTGAGGCGGCCACATCGCGCTGGGCTTCCTTCTTGGACAGCTCGCCAAGGGCACGACGCTCTTGCATTTCCTTCAGAAGCCGTATACTCGAAGACTGAATCCAGTTTACGCGGTCAGACGCGACATCCATGCGACCGTCTCCTCGAAATCTGACGCGTCATCTTCGCTCTGGCGCAGAAACTCCCTCAGTTCGTCGATTGACGCGACAGCCCGGTCAGTCAGGGGATCTCCACCTGGCTTGTATTCGCCAACATTGATCAAGAACTCGGTCTCGGCATAGCGCGACAGGAGCTCGCGGAAAATGGATGCTGCCTTGCGATGTGTCCCCGAAACGACTGCATCCATGACGCGGCTGCGACTCTGCAGCACATCAATAGCGGGGAAATGCGATCGCGCCGCAATAGCGCGTGAGAGGATGACATGGCCATCGAGAATACCACGCGATTCCTCGGCGATTGGATCACCCGTGCCATCACCCTCTACAAGCACCGTATAGAAGGCCGTGATTGAGCCCCGCTCACCCATGCCGGCGCGCTCGAGCAGGCCTGGCAGCATGCCAAAAACGGAAGGAGGAAAGCCCCGTCGCGTCGGCGGCTCACCCGCAGCAAGGCCTATTTCGCGCATAGCGCGGCAGAAGCGCGTCAGCGAATCCAGCATGAGAGCAACGCGTAGGCCTTGATCGCGGAAATATTCCGCGAGCGCAGTCGCCATTGGAGCGCATTGCGCACGCTCTACCGCCGAGCGGTCGGATGTTTCAACCACGACGACCGTACGGAGAAGGCCCTCTTCACCAAGATTCCTTTCGATGAATTCACGAACTTCCCGTCCACGTTCGCCTATGAGCGCCACTATGACGACGTCAGCGGCGGCACCCTTTACGATCTGTGACAACAGCGTCGACTTGCCACCACCTGGCTCGCCATAAATCCCGATCCGCTGGCCCTCGCCGCACGTCAGCAGACCATCGAGGACACGGACCCCAAGCGGGAATGGCCGCTCAATCATGCGCCTCGTCATCGGATTGGGGGCTCTGCCATGCAGGGGCCGAGTTTCGACGGTCTTGATTTCGCCTTTGCCGTCCAATGGGCGGCAACGACTGTCGATCACGCGACCGAGCAAATCGCCGCCGACGGGCACCTCACGCATTCGGCCAGTGGCCACGACCTCTGCGCGGCTGGATAGGCCCACCAAGTCCCCGATCGGTGTCAGCAATACACCATCACCCGACAGGCCGATCACCTCGGCCTCGAGCGACAGCCCGGTTCGCGGGTCCTCTAGGAGGCAAAGTTCCCCAATACGAGTGTCTGGCAAGACGGCATGAACCAGTGTGCCGATAGCCCGCGTGATCCGACCGCGCACCGCACGCGTGTCAATTCGCTTGGCCGCAGCCCTCAAAGACGAGATTGCTGGAACGAGAGCTCGAGTGTGGGCGTCAGCGTTATGTTCTGGGACGGGCTTTCTCATAGCTCGCCTTTCTCACAGAGCGTCCCGAAACCAAGGCGCAGCGCGCGCATCTGGGCGTCAAGTCCAAGGTCAACATTGCCGTACTCGCTCCACAGCACGCAGCGTTGCGGCGACAATGTCGGGTCGGGCTCGATCCGCACCCTTGGTCGACCATCCTGGCCGTCGCATCGAGCAAACTCTCGTGCAAGCATGTCGACTTGCATGGGAGAAACATGAAGGCAAACGTCGGCGCCGCTGTATTGACACTCTATGGCGTGACGAACAGCCCTCACCAATAGCTCGCCCGGATCGAAAGCGCCGATAAGATCGCTCAATATTTCCATCACGAGCTGCGGCAATTCCTGCTCCAGAGCCGCCTTTCGTCGCGCGATTTCGGAGATTGTCTCCGCAATCAACCCTGCCATCTCCTCGGTGCCTGCATTCGAGCCCTCCATGTGGCCGCGCGCCCACGCCCGCTGGTAAACCGCGCGTGCCCAGTTTCGAACGCGCTGCCGATGCCGTTCTGCCGCGGCAAGGGCTTGCGCGGCGCTGTGCCAGGTTTCGAGCTCGCTCGCGGGTATCAGTGGTCCGACTGGACGCATCTGCGGCGCTATTGGCCCCTCGGAAAGTTCGACTGTCATTTCACCGGGGTCTCTGTCTCAAAATGAGCTACTACAAGTGAAAGCAATTGGCCGGCGGCGGTCCAATGCTCATGTGCTGGAGTCTCCGCGGCAGTCCCCTCGGGCAATCGAAGAAGCACGCGGTTACGCTCGGTCGCTGAACTGTCCTGGAGCCAAGCTCCAAGACATGCGTGTCCATCGTATTCGATTTGCTGAGCGAGTTTTTCTGGGTCCGAGATCAGTCTTTTGTCAACAGCATGCAGCAGGTGTCGGATTCCGAATGCGTGTGCATCCACGCCGATGCGTTTAACAAGGATGGCAAGCTCAGGCTGAGAGACAAACGCGACCAGCGAACGGGCATGCCAGATACTACCAGCAAGAAGGGTCGCTCGATATGGATCATGCCCGCGTAGAAGGTCCGGCCTGCAGCCGATGTGGTTCAGATCCACGTCATCGTTGCCCAGCAATTCTGCCAGCCTTGGATGCAGTCTGGAACACTTCTGCAACTTCACTAACGTTTCGGCCGATAACGCTGGATCAAGACGCGCCGCAAGACGGGTTGGATGGGCCGAAGCCGCAAGCTCGCTCGCGCCCGGAAAGTGCGGACCATCAGGTCGGGCGGTCTGTATAGGCATTGGCAATGAGATGTCACCCACGTCCAATTGCAGGCATTCTTTTGCGAATGGCCTCGACAGCAGAAGCATCCCGGCGCCCCTCGACCTTGGAAACGCCGGTTGATTGCTTGCGCCGACGCGTAACAACGCCGATCAAGAGATAACAGGCCACGGCGAATACGGCTGCGGCAAAACCTGTTACGGTCGCCAGAAGTGGCGCAGGAAGAGGTAGTGATGCTTGTGGCAAAACAGCAGTCGGATCGGGCCGTTGCTCGTGTGCGGAACGTTCTACCGGCACCAAAACCACTTCCACCTTATCGTAGGACAGGCCTTCGATGCTGTCGGCTACAAGCATCTTTATCTTTGGCAGCAGAGCCGCGACATTTGTTTTTGCGTCGTGCCTGATAAACACCGAGGCCGAGGATGGCGTGGCACCGGCTCGCACAAGGTCGTTATGCGGCAGCACGACGTGAACACGTACAGAAAAAACGCCATCGATATCGCTGATCGTCCGCGACAACTCTTCGCTCAGGGCATACACGTAACGGGCACGCTCTTCGGTCGGCGAGGCAATCAGGCCTGATCCTTGGAATATCTCACCGAGGTTCTTGAAGGATTGGCGCGGCAGCCCCTTGGCGTTCAGAAGGTTGATTGAGAAGGCGAGCAGCTTTTCGTCAACCTGGATCGTGCTGGTTCCATCCTTGGCGACCACCCGGATCGCGGCGACCCCGTTGTCTTCAAGAAGTGCGAGCATTTCATTTGCCTCACGCTCTTGCAATTGCGTGTAGAGGTCGGCTTTGCAAGCAGTGAGGGCGACGAGAACTGGCAGCATGACAAGTCTAACCGACCGCCACCCTGACAGGCCACGCATGATTTCGCCCTCGGCCAAGCCAATCATGCGCGCGGTTCAGCCTTCCTTCAAAAGTTTATTCACGGATGATGTGACGCCGCTGACGCCTTTGGAGATAAGCGCCACCTGGGTGACGCCGTTGTAAACATCCCGAAGACCAGCCATCATCGTTTCGAAGTCTTGCCCTTGTTGGGGAATGCCCGAGATTCCGGTTCCCGCCTCACCTGGAACGGGAAGCTTCTGCGCCGGTCCCGGTAGAGCGCCCTTCGAAAGGGCTATGTCATGGTCGAGCGCGGGGAAGGAAACAGTGTTGTGTGGATATAGGGAGGAAATCGTCTGCAACACGCGATCGCCCATGCCGCTCGTCGGCGCAGCCGCGCGCTGAACATCCATCGCCGCAGCAACTGGCGCCGCACTCGCTGGCCCCGCGGCGGCATCGTTTTTCAGCGAGTCGGCTGCATGCCCTAAGGCGCGCTCAAACTGGGCCTGCTCGACAATCGACGGTGATCCGACCCTGGGGAGGCCAGCCGTTAGAGTGGCAGAGATCGACGTGACAGGCATCATCATGTAAGGACTCGGTTGCTCTCTCTGACCGGGCGAGCCCCGCCCATTCATCACCCGGTGTCGGCGCAACACTCCTAGGGGGGCAAGCTGACAACAAGCTGACTAACGGCGGCGTCATTTCGACAATCTAAAATCTCTTCGGCAATTTAGTCACTTGTGATGATTTCAGCGTTTGGTTTATCAGTGCGACATGCCGAGAACGCTTATCCAACCCGTCACCCTGCATGTTTTGAGACTTCTTTGTGCCGGGTTTTTTCTGTCCACCGGGATTCACCCGGCGCATGCAGTCCCGCTGTCCCTTCCGGCGACACCCTATAGATACACGGTTCTGGATCAGGAGCTCGCTGCAGCGTTGCAGGAATTCGGCAACAACCTGAATATCAGGGTCAACATCAGTCCTGCGGTGAAGGGGCGAATTCGCGGACGTATGCCTGATTTGCCACCGCGCGCGTTCCTCGACCGCTTGACGAACCTTTACGGTCTACAATGGTACTATGACGGCCTTGTGCTCTATGTGTCTGCTGCACAAGAATCGCAAACTCGAATGCTTTTGATGACGTCGATTCGCTTCGATGCGTTCAAGGGGGCTCTCGACAAGCTTGATATCTCCGACGAGCGCTATGTGGTCAAACCCGTGCCAGGCAATGGCCTCGTCTTCGTTTCCGGTCCACCGCGCTTCGTCGCACTCGTGGAGCAGACCTTTAACGGCTTGGTGGCGCAGGCGCAGGCGCAGACTCACATAGCGGCAACGCCAAAGGAATCAGTGCTGATCTTGTTTCGCGGCTCCTCCACTACGGTCGTTCGCGACGGACGACCGGATGCTTCTTATTCTTCTGACATCCCACAACAGGATAGCGTTGGCGGGAAGCCTGAGCTGGGCAAGAAATGAACATTGAGGATTTCCCGCAGCTCTGAAGAACATGACTGCGGCTACCCCTTTGTGAACTCTTCGCAAACTCGTCAGTTTCTCGAAAGCTAATCCGCTCATGATGAGTCCCGGCAGCTCTCGCGGTGACTCCGGCCATTGTGTTGGACCGAACCTTGGAGCCGGCCCGGAACACAGCAATTGAAGGCAGGGCAGGCGCATTCGTGACCTGCCGACGCTTGGAATTGTCGAATTTTGTGAAACGCAAGGGATCTTCTGTCGGGGTCTCTTGTGGGGATTTCAACGTCACGTCTGAGGATGCATAATGTCGGCCAGTAATCTTTCAACTTTCTACCGCTCAAATTCGCTACAGTCCGCAAGGGGTTGGCCGGGCCTGAAAGTTTCCCATTTTGCGACCCAGCATCAGCAAAGTGCATCGTGCTTCGAAGCGATGCTGTCCACTTGTGTGCTGGCAGACAAGCCCGGCTCTTTCGCGCAAGGGGATCTGCCAGCGTCGAATCTTGATTCGACAATGGATAAATTGCGGCAGGACCCTTTGGGCCATCTGGCACCGGATGTCTTGACATTGAATGGCTTGGAGCAACACCCACTGGATCTGCTGCCGCCAAATATGAGGGCGGCTCTCAAGGAGGACCAATCGCAACGCTCCAAGGCGACTGAAGCCCAACATCTGCTCGGCGTCACTCCGAAGATCGAGCCGGCTCCCAGGCCGAGCCCCGGAATCACGTGGAACGGTGGGTCGCTGACCACGGCTGAGTTGCAGATTGTTGCGGTACTCAACCGTCACAAGGACCAATGCCCGCTTACTTGGAAGTCGTTGACCGACAAAGCCAATGATCCCTCTACGCCACCGGATCTGAAAGCGGCGATCCAGGGACTGCAGCAGGATTCGGGACTTTTTTATGCGATTGGCTCGCAGGGCGACGGCCGCTGTGGAGGCAAGATCAACGCCAAGGACTTGGCCGGATTTTCAAACCACCACCCACAAGTTGCTGCATTTCAGGAAGCCCAAGCGCGAAGCTACGAGCAGAACTACATACCATCCGACGGCAGCGGAGGTTTGCAGCCTTCGGTCATGACCTTGAGCGATGCCTTGCGGGAGTTTTACCGGTACTCCGAAAATCTGTCCAAGGACCTGAGTCTGGATGAGTTCAAGAAAATGGTCGGCGGCGAATCGAAAAACGGCAAATTTCCGCCCCAGGTCATTGCGGCGGCGCAATATTTCCTCGATCACCCCGATGCTTGGAACCAGTTGTGCGGTGGCTCGAAAGGGAAGATGCACAAAGAGGATTTCCTGCAAGTCGCCTCATCGTCGATGAGCCTCACGCAAACTGAGCTGAATACGGTCGAGATGATCAAGGACCATCAGGACACGTTCTTTGGAAGCGGTGTTCTGACTCGCGACAAACTGGCGAAAATGAAAGACGACAAGAGCCTTGATCCGAAAGTGCGGGAAGCAGCCTCTCAGCTCCTTTCAGATCCTCTTTTGTTTGGCCTCCTGAACAATTCGATCACGGGCTATAAGACCCATCATAAATTCTTCGACTTTGGCGGCGGGCATACGGTTGATTCCGGCAATATCAGCAAAAAAGACTTTGCCCATTTTTGCACAAACATGTCGTCTGCGAACCGCAACGTTCAGCAGCCAATCACCCACGGCGCCCAAACCGCAGAAGAGCAGAATGCCGTCGCGGACATGAAGATGGGCCTGATGGACCAGCCTGACATTAAGTCAGCCAAAAAGAACGGCGGGGCCGTCATGCACGTCGTCGACTCCGTGCTCAAAATCGAGACGAAAGTGCTCGACTTGGCGGCAACGGCGGTGGGACTGCTCAGCTTCATTCCGGGCCTCGGACAAGTAGCCGATCTTGCCTCGATGGTTCTCGAGGCTGAGTCGCAAGCAGCCAATCTCCTGCGTACGGCCATTAACGGAGGCGATATGAAGCGAGCGCTGGAGGAAGCTGGCCTCAATATGGCCGCGCAGGCGATCGGCCTTATCGCAGGCCCCGAGGTCAAGCTGGCCATTCGAAATGGGCTCGTAAAGCACCTGATGGAAGAGGCCTTGGCGGCAGGCATTGATCTTTCGGTCTCGACGGCGCAGGACTACGCAGAAGGCTATGTGAATAACCTCAAAGCGCGCCTTGCAGGCGGCCCTGAGCAAAGCCTAGGCCTTCCGAGCATGCCATCATTCCAGAGTGTGGCAAGCAATGTGCCCTTCGTCGGCATTGCCTTATCCTAGCCGTCGCCTTGCGCGGAAGCTTTGGCTCGCGCGCTGACATAAGGGTCATTGTGGCACAAGCAGGGGTTCATCCGCATCAACGCAAGCGGTGTTCCTGACGCCATCTGGATCGGACTGTGAGGGGGATGTCCGAAGTCTGTGAAGACTTCGGTATATGACGACTTCAGAGTTACGCTGAGCCCAGCCATCTCGAGCCGGTGCGCCGGGTCGAGGTTTTCACGGGCGCCGGCCGGTAGCGGGAATGGTCTCCGGAAGGCACGGCGCGGATGGTGGCGGAGCGGCGCAGCCGAAGGAACGGCTGTCGCGCGCCCAGGGCGGCCTCCCGAACAGCAGACGATGATCTCCTGCCTTGGGCCTATATCCTCGTGCCACGCTCAAGGCAGTCGGCTGAAAACAGCGCTGATTTAAAACAGCATTATCCTGCACTGCACCCTCGATCCTTGCGCTCACCGATCGCTCGTCGACACGCACGCGGTCAAGTCGTTATCGGCGCTATGCCGATGGGCTTCGAGAGCAAGGTGGACGCTGAGCGGTGCGTCAGCCTCAGGGCGCGGCTGGCCAGCTTTGGGTCTCACGCTCTATGACGGCAACACCCGGCTGATCCACTTGGCCTGTTCGCGGGCTCCCGGCAGCGGCGCGGAAGCCACGGTCCGCCTTCCTCGGCTTCAGGCCAAAGATACCGCAGCATGCTCCAGAGCTATGTCTGCCGCCTTCGCCCCATCGTCGCTGGTCATGTGGAAAGGACAAGCAGGCTACGCACCCTATAATCCCGTCGGGCAGGATTCGACAGTCGACGGCGAGACATTCGCCAAACCTCCCCCTTGATTCTCAGCAACGTTAAAAAAAATTCACATAATGTTCGTGAGTGTAGTCTCCTGTCAGGTGGTACATTAGCCCCAATATCTGGCGTCTTAGTCGTAGAAAGGACTGTGATCTATCTTCCATTAGCATCCATACCAGCGGATTTACAGCAAATGACGAGAGAGGTCTCATGCGGATTGATGGGGATAGAAGGGCTAGCGGCTTGCTGCATCCCGTCCGGGTTGATGCTAACCAATGTTGACACTGGTAAATCGCCTAAGGACGGCAGCGCATCTTGATCGCCTTCGAATCCTGGGCCTTTGCGCGCATGCGGATCTAACCGTCGGCGAGCTGGCCGATATTACCGGTCTGCCTCGCGAGCAGGTTCGACGCCACGTTCGGCGGCTGGTCAGAGCCAACTTTCTTTGCTGCAACGAACAACGTCCGCAGTCTTCGTACCATATGCAAGCAGGAGGCAAGGATGGCGAGCTGGCTCAATTGGTGGTCGATCTCCTGCCCCACGATGATGGCCATCATAAAAGAGACCTACAACGCCTGGAAGCAATACAAGACGCGCGGTTGAAGGGACCGCCTGCTTGATCGTGAAATAGATCAGTCCAAATGGAGCGCGACTACCATGGATAACTCCGCCGGCGGCGCCATCGCGCAGCCCGACACTTACGGGCGGCCTCACTTAGCCGCCGTCGACTCCCGCGTTCACGAACTGCTTCTAAGACAGGAGCGTCAGGAGCGGACAACTCTCAAACTGATCGCCTCCGAGAACTTTGCCTCCTCGGCGGTGTTGGAAGCGACCGGGTCGATTTTCACCAACAAGTATGCCGAGGGATACCCCGGTGCGCGCTACTACGCCGGAAACGAGATCGTCGATGAGCTTGAGACCCTCGCGATCGAGCGCCTGAAAGCGCTATTTGGCAGTGAACATGCCAACGTCCAGCCTTATTCAGGCTCGCCAGCCAACCAGGCTGTCTATCGCGCGCTTTTGAGCCCCCGTGACAAAGTCATGGGCTTGCCTTTACCCGAAGGCGGCCATCTGACTCACGGTTGGTCCGTCAATTTTTCCGGCAGCGATTATCAGCGCGTCCCGTACAGGCTGCACGAAAAGACACAGCAAATTGACTATGACCACTTGCGCGAGACCGCCAAGCGGGAACGCCCGAAGCTAATTTGGGTCGGCGGAACTGCTTATCCGCGTATTTTTGACTACGCGGCAATGGCCGAAATTGCTTCGGAGGTGAACTCGTATCTGGTGGCTGACATCGCCCACATCTGCGGCCTGGTTGTCGCAGGAGTGCATCCGAACCCCGTGTCCCATTGCGATGTGGTCACCAGCACCTCTCACAAGTCGATCCGCGGTCCCCGGGGTGGCTTCATTTTATCAAGGAATGAAGACCGTTATCAGCCCCTCCATCATCCGAAGAGCAAACACAATCTGGCCAAACGTATAGACCGCGCCGTGTTCCCTCTTCTGCAAGGCGGACCGCATATGAATACTATCGCCGCGCTTGCCGTCGCTTTGCAGGAAGCAGCGAACTCGTCCTTTCGTGTCTACGGTCAGCAGATCGTCCACAACGCCAAGGCTCTGGCCCAGGCACTTCTGGAGCGAGGTTATGAACTCGTCACCGGGGGCACTGACAATCACATGCTGATCCTTGATCTTCGGGACCGGTCGCTGTCAGGCAAAGCCTATGCGGAGCGCTTATCGCGTGCAGGCATCATTGCGAATTTCAATATGGTCCCGGGCGACCGGCGGCATCCGGCGCTGACAAGCGGCATCCGCTTAGGGACACCAGCGGTGACGTCCATGGGCATGCGCGAAACGGAGATGGTGCAGATCGCCGCTTTCATCGACTCGGTCTGCCGCCAGCCCGATGACCAGGAAGTTCATGCGAGCGTACGAAGAGACGTTGCCGACTTCTGCACTGCGTTCGATGTTCCCGGCATCCCCGACCGATAAGCCACCCCAATCCAGAAACTCCTCACTAACTCCAGCACTTGAAGCGAGGGCATTTTTATGACCAGGCAGTTCGTGTTCTCTTCCGAATCCGTCGGCGCGGGACACCCCGATAAGATGGCAGACAACATCTCCGATGCCATTCTCGATGCGGTCCTGCGCACCGATCCGAAGGCGCGCGTCGCCTGTGAAGTGTTGGTGAAGACGGGGATGGTCGTTGTGGCTGGCGAGATCACCAGCCATGCCCACATCGATTACAGCCAAGTCGCCCGCGATACGATACTCGATATTGGCTACGACGATGATGCGATTGGCTTTGATGGTCGACGTTGCGCCGTCGTTCTGGCCCTCACCGAGCAGTCGCCCGACATAAGCCAGGGCGTTGATGAAGGACGAGGGCAGGATCTCGGGCAAGGGGCAGGGGATCAGGGCATCATGTTTGGATTCGCATGCAACGAGACGGATACATTGATGCCCCTGCCGATCCAACTCGCTCACCATTTGACGAAAAGACAGGCCGAGGTCCGGAAAGCGGGACAGCTTGGCTGGCTGCGTCCGGACGTGAAATCTCAAGTGTCGGTACGCTACGAAGGGCTCCGCCCGGTGGCGCTGGATACCATAGTCCTGTCAACGCAGCATGACGAAGCGGTCTCACAAGCCACGGTCCGCGAAGGCGTCATTGAGGAGATCATAAAACCGGTCCTGCCGGCCCACCTGGATACTTCGGGGATCAGATTTCTGGTCAACCCAACAGGGCGGTTCGTGGTCGGTGGGCCTGCCGGCGACTGCGGCCTCACAGGACGGAAGATCATCGTCGATTCCTACGGTGGGACCGGGCGTCACGGCGGCGGTGCCTTTTCGGGCAAGGACCCATCCAAGGTTGACCGCTCGGCGGCCTATGCCGCCCGGTATGTCGCGAAGAACATCGTTGCCAGCGGCCTTGCGGAGGTCTGCGAGGTTCAGCTTGCCTACGCGATCGGCGTGGCCAGTCCGGTTTCTGTCATGGTCAATACCTTCGGAACCGCAAGGATCGAGGAAAAAAGGATCGAGCGCCTTGTTCTCGAGGTTTTCAATCTCCGACCGAAAGGCATCATCAAGATGCTTGATCTCTTACGGCCGATATACCGCAAGACGGCGACATACGGACACTTCGGGCGTGAAGAGCCTGAGTTCACTTGGGAGAAGACGGACAAAGCTGACGATTTGCTGCGTGAAGCCGGACCGGCAGCTGCGTGAGGGCGGCTGGATCAAGCGCATGCGGCAACCCATTTCAACTCGCGAGACCACGCCCGGCCGGCGTGGCAAGAAGCCGGCTCGGGTTTTGGCGGAGATTTTGATGCCGGATTATGACGTGCTTTGCATCGGCAATGCCATTGTCGACATCATCGCCCAGTGCGACGAGGAATTCCTCGAGACCAACGGCATCATCAAGGGCGCGATGAACCTCATCGACACACAACGCGCCGAACTGCTCTACAGCCGCATGGGCCCGGCGATCGAAGCGTCCGGCGGCAGCGCCGGCAACACGGCGGCCGGCGTCGCCAGCTTTGGCGGCCGCGCGGCCTTCTTCGGCAAGGTCTCCAACGATGCGCTGGGCGAAATCTACGCCCACGACATCCATGCGCAGGGCGTCGCCTTCGGCACCACGCCGCTCAAGGGTGAGCCGCCGACGGCGCGCTCGATGATCTTCGTCACGCCCGACGGCGAGCGCTCGATGAACACCTATCTCGGCGCCTGCGTCGAGCTTGGCCCTGAGGATGTCGAAGCCGACAAGGCGTCCGGCGCCAAGGTCACCTATTTCGAAGGCTATCTGTGGGACCCGCCGCGCGCCAAGGAGGCAATCCGCCAGACGGCGAAGCTGGCGCACGCGGCAGGCCGAGAAGTGTCGATGACGCTGTCGGATTCGTTCTGCGTCGACCGCTACCGCGACGAATTCCTCGACCTGGTGCGCTCGGGCACGGTCGACATCGTCTTTGCCAACAGCCACGAGATCAAGTCGCTCTACCAGACATCGTCGTTCGACGAGGCGCTGGCCCAGATCCGCAAGGATTGCCGGATCGCCGCCGTCACCCGCTCGGAAAAAGGCTCGGTGATCGTGCGCGGCGACGAGACCGTGGTGATCAAGGCGACCGCCATCAAGGAACTGGTCGACACGACGGGCGCCGGCGATCTCTATGCCGCCGGCTTCCTGCATGGCTACACGCAAGGCCGCGACCTGCAGACTTGCGGCGACCTTGGCTCACTGGCAGCCGGATTGGTGATCCAGCAGATCGGCCCCAGGCCCCGTCAGAATTTGCGCCGCGAGGCTGAGCAGGCGGGGCTGACCATTCCGGACGTTCAAACGAGTTAGTGGCCTACCTTCCCGTTGTGCAGGCTATCTCGCCAGAAGCGCAATCACGGAATAGGGAAATCCTGATGTCGAACATGATGAAGGCGCTTGTGAAGGCCAAGGCCGAACCGGGCATCTGGATGGAAGAGGTGCCGGTGCCGGAAATCGGCCCCAACGACGTGCTGATCAAGATCAAGAAGACGGCGATCTGCGGCACCGACGTGCACATCTACAATTGGGACCAGTGGGCGCAGAAGACGGTGCCGGTGCCGATGGTGACGGGCCATGAATTCGTCGGCACCGTTGCCGATTTCGGCGCAGCGGTCACCGAATACAAGGTCGGCCAGCGTGTATCGGGCGAAGGCCACATCGTCTGCGGCCATTGCCGCAACTGTCGCGCCGGGCGAGGGCATCTGTGCCGCAACACGCTCGGCGTCGGCGTCAACCGTCCAGGCGCCTTCGGCGAGTATCTGGCGATCCCGCAGCACAATGTCGTGCCGATCCCCGACGATGTGCCCGATGAGATTGCCGCGATCTTCGATCCCTTGGGCAATGCCGTCCACACCGCATTGTCCTTCGATCTGGTCGGCGAGGACGTGCTGGTGACTGGCGCCGGGCCGATCGGCATCATGGGCGCGCTCGTCGCCCAATGCGTCGGCGCGCGCAAAGTGGTCATCACTGACATCAACCCGGTGCGGCTGGCGCTAGCCAAGAAACTCGGCGTCCAGCATGTCGTCGACGCCTCGAAGGAGAAGCTGCGCGACGTCATGCCGGTGCTCGGCATGACCGAGGGGTTCGACGTCGGCCTCGAAATGTCAGGCGCCGCCCCCGCTTTCCGCGACATGATCGACACCATGAACAATGGCGGCAAGATCGCCATTCTGGGCATCGCGCCGACCGGCTTCGAGATCGACTGGAACAAGGTCATCTTCAAGATGCTGCATCTCAAAGGCATCTACGGCCGCGAGATGTTCGAAACCTGGTACAAGATGATCGCGCTTGTGCAGGGTCCGCTGGATGTCTCCGGCCTGATCACCCACCGCATCGGCATCGACGATTTTCAGATCGGTTTCGATGCGATGAAGAGCGGCAGTTCCGGCAAGGTGGTGATGGACTGGTAGGGATTGCCTTGGCCGCTATTCAGGAAAAGCTGACGACAGCACCTCTGGTCCGCCGGACATTTTCCAACTAGGGGAACATGGCTGGGTGGAGAGCTATGGCTCCGCTACGTGCGCTCGCTAATCATATACGGCGACGTATCGCGGCCCACCCGGTGACGGTCGATGGGGCAATTCGCTTCAGTCGATGACGGAAACCCGGTGAACCGATGCTGAGGCCCCGACGCGATCGTCTATTTCCTATGATCTGCGATTGAGGTCGAGGTGTTGCCGCTTTCAGCGGGTAAGATGCGATAGACGACTTCCGGTACCCTTCCGGTCAGCGAAAAGGAAGGCAACGAGCCGCATTGCCTCAAGCAAAATGTTACCAATAGTGTCCTGTTCCAAAGGGGATGGACAGGTCGTGCCATTCCGGTTCGGGGGAAGGATGGCGCGGCTCAGCATGGCGACACGGTGAAGCGGCGATCGTGGAGCTTTATTGCGGCGTTGACAAGCGGCGCATTCTGGATGAGTTCGAGGCGGTAACCGGCTATTATTCGCAAGCGCGCGATCCGTCTTATGAACCGTCGTGAGCAGAGGCCGTCTGCGGGCAAGAGCCGCAGCCGCTGTTACGGCAGCGATGTCCGCGACGCGCTCATCGTGTTGTGGGAGGATTCGGAGCGGCTGGGTCCGCATCGACGCTCGCGGCGGCCAGCGCCGCCGGGCAGGAATGAGTTCGCAGTTCGCCGCTCGGTGCCAGCCCGCACCTTCGGCGATTGGAAAGATCCGCCGCCCGGCTTTGTTGAGCGCATTCGGGCACGTCTTCGTCAGGGAGCTTCGTGCAGACGATGGTGCTGACCGGATTGCCGCCGGCTGGACCGATTGCATTCCGCTCCGCACGCGCGACAGCGGCAATGTGATCATGGCGATCAAGCAGGCCCGCTCCCGGTTTCGCTGACCCTGTGCTGCTGTTTGCCGGCATCCGCCCGCACAGGAAGAGCTTGTAAAAGTGCGGAAATCGAGGAGCCGTTGGTCGTCGATCTTCAGCCTGAACGCGGTCGTTTGCTGGTGCCGCAAATCGGCTGTTGCATGTACATCCCTGTCAGACGTCAGTTTTCCTCGCCTATTTTGGTGTCGAGCGCGAAGTGCTCCAACCAGATTGCAAGGCTTTTTGGAAATGAGAGCGGCTTTGCGCAGGGCGCTCCGTTGTTGAGCATTCAAGCTACCAAGCCAATGACGCGCAGGTTCCACCAGGCTCGCCAGCCTTGAAGGACAGCGAAAAAAGCAGAGCACGACAGACACAACAGTGCATCAGGACGCCGCAGTCGTTGAAGATGGTGCGCTGCATCCATACCGTGGATGCATTCGATCCAAATAATCGATTTGTTCAATCAGTTTCTCGAAAGCTAACCCTACCCTCTGTGGGAATCGGGCTCTGAGCCGCGACGCTGCCTTGCGAGCGCAGGGGCTGCACGTAGGAGAGATGATGCAACGAGAAATCGCACGCGGGTTGCTGGCCTCGTGGGTTCGCCGACCGGCGTATTTGAGCCCGTCAGTTGGTCCTCACCCGCGCCTATTGCCACCGAGCGACTTGCATGTCCCTCCGACTCGGACCAGTTCCGAGAGCTGCGACGAGTTGCGCGCCGTGTGCTCCGATCAGATGGCCGCCGGTGACGCGTTCGATGGGCCGTCCCTCTTCGAGAGGAGATGAAATGCGAACGCTGCTCGTGGATCATCATGCGGATCTTGCGCGCGCCATGCGACTTGCGCTCGGGGATGGCGGCTTCGTCGTTGATGTCGTTGGTACTCTGGAACTGGCTTCGAGTGCATTTTCTTGCGCCAGCTATGAAATTCTCCTGCTGGAATTGGCTCTGCCAGATGGCGATGGCTTGGGTTGGCTGAGGCAGTTGAGGACCCACGGGCATTCAGTTCCTGCCGTCATTATGAGCAGCCTTAACGATCTCGATAAGCGAATTGCGATCTTCAACGGTGGTGCGGACGACTTTCTGCTCAAACCCATCTCTACCGATGAGCTTATTGCCAGAATGAGAGCCATTCTGCGCCGGGCGACACAGATGACCGACCTGAGGCTCGTATTTGGCAATCTCGACTTTGATCCGGTCGCCCGCCAGGTTTTCGTTGATGGGCACCCAATGATGATCGCACGTCGCGAACTCTGTGTTCTAGAGCACCTGCTTAACCGGGCAGGCCGCATCGTGCCCCGTGCGCAATTGGAAGATCACCTCTATTCATTCAACGACGACGTGTCTGCCAACGCGCTTGAAGTCGGAATTTATCGTTTACGGGGACATCTGACCAGATCAGGTGCAACGCCACGGATCAAGACCATCCGAGGCATTGGTTACATCCTAGAATTGACTGACGCCTCGTCCGCATAGTTTGTCGAATCGAAAGAAGATCTATTTTGCTGATCCTTCAACATCCTTGCGCTGCGCTCAATTGGCGGGCGATCGCCAACAAGGTTACAAGACCTGCAGTGCCCCGTTACCTGGGCCATCTCCTCTGCGCGCTTATTGTGACTTTCCCACTTGGTGTCGCGGCGCAAAACAAGCAGGACAAAGGCCCGCCGCATGCGGCTTCGAATAGCATCAACGCCACGCTGACCCTTTCCTCTTCGCTCGGGGAGACCGTTCATCTGCCCGGGCCAGCCACGACCATCTTTGTTGCTGACCCCACGATCGCGGATTTTCAGGCGCCATCGAGCAAAACAATCTTCGTCTTTGGCAAGAAATCGGGGCGGACCAGCCTATTCGCCTTGGATGGCAATGGCGAGCCTCTCGCCGAATTGCGTATCGTTGTCACGCAACCGATCGGGGATTTACGCGCCATGTTGCGGGAGCAGGTCGGCGACTATCCCATCCGCGTCAACTATACGCCGCGCGGCGCAATCCTTAGCGGGACGGCGCCCGACGCAGAGGTCGCCGACACCGCAAAAAGAGTCACTGAGCAATATCTGGGCGACGGAGCGCAAGTCGTCAACAACATCAAGGTCGCTGGATCCCTGCAAGTTAACCTCAGCGTGCGCGTAGCCGAAGTCTCACGCAGCGCCATGAAGTCACTCGGCGTCAACTTGTCCGCCTTCGGTCAAATCGGCAATTTCAAAGTGGGCGTTCTAAGCGGAAGCGCTGCAAGCGCTGGGTCTGGTTCAACCCAGGGTGGCGGTACAGCAGAAATCGGATTCGACAACGGTGCCGTCAACGTCAGCGCGGTTCTCGACGCGCTCGCCAAGGAGCATATAGCTTCCGTCCTGGCTGAGCCGAACCTCACCGCTATGTCGGGTGAAAAGGCCAGCTTTCTCGCGGGCGGCGAATTTCCCATTCCTGTCCTGCAGGAAAACAGGCAGGTATCGGTTGAATTCCGTCACTTCGGCGTCAGTCTGGAATTTGTGCCGACAGTTCTCAGCAACAATCAAATCAACATTCACGTAACGCCCGAAGTCAGTGAACTGTCGACGCAAGGTGCCGTGCAAATCAACGGAATTTCCGTGCCGGCAGTTTCCACGCGCCGAGCCGATACGGTCGTCGAACTCGCCAGCGGCCAGAGCTTCGCAATCGGCGGTCTAATCAGGCGGAACGTCAACAATGATGTCAGGGCCTTTCCCTGGCTCGGAGAACTGGCGATCCTGGGACCGCTTTTTCGCTCGACCTCGTTTCAAAAAGAGGAGTCAGAACTGGTCATTCTAGTTACGCCTTACATTGTAAGACCAGGCTCCAACCCAAACCAGATGAGCGCACCGACCGAGCGGGCGGCACCGGCTTTGAACGGAGGGGGCGCTCCGACGAATTCCGTGACAAGTCCCCCGCGAGACCGCGCTGCTATCCGTGCGGGCGCGCCAAGCGCCCAGGGCGGTCTCGGCTTCATCATCGAATAGTGTCATCCAAAGATGTTGCGTTTTATAATCCTCTTTGTCGCTCTGGCACCAAGCGTAAGTGGCTGCACAAGCACTACGCCAGTTGATGTCGAACCATCGGCACCAATGCTTGTCCGAGAGGAGACCACCGTCCTGACGTTGCAAAGCCTGCGCGCTTCCGAACGGCAGCGTTTGCGTGTTTTCCTAGACAAGGCCAGTCGCGGCCGGTTCGATGCCATCCACCTCCTCATCAGCGGTTCGCCCCAGCTCAGCGCAGGGGTAGCCCATCAGGCCAGGCAGTTGGCAATCGAAGAAGACAACATTCAATTGCGCGATCAACACGACGCCGGCTCAGTGCGAATTGAGGCGATTGTCTATCACGCCCGTCCGCCGGTCTGTCCCTCATATGGTGCCTTACCCAATGAAGAATCCTTCAAACAGCCGCTTGGTTGTTCGACAGGACATAACCTGGCCGTGATGGTCAACGATCCGCGCGATCTGCTCGACAATCAGGCCGTCAAGGCCGGCGATGGCGATCGTGCTTCTGTACCAGTTGCAACTTACAGAACATTCGGGACGGATAAAGGTGGCTGATACCGCCCTTATCTCGGCAGCACTCCTACCGGAGATTGAAAGCTTCCAATCGCGTCCTGATCTAAAATAAAAGGAACCGCTGGATGCAATATAGGCGCTATATCGAGGGCCTTAGGGCCGTTGCTGTACTTCCGGTCGTACTCTTTCATTTCGGAATTTCGGCGATCCCGGGTGGCTTTAGCGGGGTCGATATCTTCTTCGTCATCTCCGGCTACCTAACCAGCGGAAGCCTCCTGGATGACCTTGAACGCGGCCAATTTTCCATCGTCAACTTCTACTGGCGCCGTGCCCGGCGCATTCTGCCGGCGCTCGTCTTTGTGATGCTTCTCACCTGCATTGCGGCATTGTTCATTCTTCTGCCACCGGATCTGCGCGGATTCAGTCTTAGCATCATAGCTACCTCGACCTTCTGGTCGAACGTTTTCTTCTGGAAAACGTCAAGTTACTTCTCTATCGATGCCGCGCTTCTACCACTGTTGCACACTTGGCCGCTTTCCGTAGCGGAGCAGTACTACATCTTCGCACCAATCCTGATGTTCCTAATCTATCGCTACATCGGGAAGCGCTGGCTGACGACACTTCTTCCGATAATTCTCTGCAGCTTCGTAGTGGCGGTGATGGCGACATCGCTGGCACCCACCGCCGGATTCTATCTGCTGCCGACCCGAATCTGGGAACTCATGTTGGGCGCCCTGCTCATGCTCAAATGCCCCTCGCCGCTGGGCAACCGACTCCTGATGGAGTCGGTGGGGGTGGCCGGATTTGGCCTTCTCGCCATCGGGTTCTTCGCGATTTCGGCGAGTGATCCGTTCCCAGGCTACAACGCCTTGTATCCATGCATCGGAACGGCCCTTCTGATCTATGTTGGCCAAAATACCCCCTCGACGGTCGCCACCCGCATGCTCGAAGTCAGGCCGCTGGTCTGGATTGGGCTCATCTCGTATTCGTTGTATCTTGTTCACTGGCCTCTCAATGCGTTCGCGCACTATCTTTCGTTCCAAAAACTCGATCCGTTGATGACCGGTGCGATGTTGGTGGCAAGCCTCGCATTGGCTGCATTCTCCTGGAAGTTTGTAGAGCAGCCGTTTCGACAGAAGAGGGCCTTCACCTCCCCGGGGCCTATCTTCGCCTTTTCAGCGCTCGCGATCGTTGTCCTTTGTGCCGGCGGAGCGGCGGGGGCGCTCGGCAACGGCTTTCCGCAACGGTTTCCGGACTATGTCCAGCGGCGCATTTCCGTCGGGGACTGGAGGAATGGCATCTGTTTCAACGAGGGCACCAGCCGGATCGAAAGCTGGAATATGGAGGATTGCACGCGCACCAGCGGTTTTCCAACAACGGTTTTTTTGTGGGGCGACTCCTTCGCCGCGCACTATGTTTCCGGCTTGGGTGCTAACATAAATCGATTGCAGGCGAACATCGTTGAATATACGTACGCCAGCTGCGCGCCGATACTCTATTACTACCCGTACGATCGTCTTGATTGTGTCCGGTTCAATCGCAAGGCCTTGGACGTCATCTTGGAAGCGGACATCAAGACGGTTATCCTCAGCGGTAGATGGAGTGACTATGAGGTCAGAGGTTTCGACGGTCTTCAGCAAACAATCGCTACGCTTCGTGCCCTGGGCGTGCGCGTGTTTGTCATCGGCCAGTCTCCGCAGTTCCCAACTGACGTCCGGAAAATTGCGTTCTTCGCCAAGCGCCAAAATCTGGACGATACGTCCTGGCCGATCGCGATGGACCCCGACGTCAACGAACGTGTGCGCTCATTTACCAAAGGCGCCACATTCATCGATCCGCTGAAATTCCTGTGCAGCGCAGGACGCTGCGCCTATTTCGATAGAGGAGAGTTTTTATATTTCGACTATGGTCATTTCTCTTCAGCCGGCGCCACACTGGCAATCTCGAAATACTGGCCGGCTTTTGGCAAGGACAATGCTCTTCCTAAGACGAAGTAGCGGCTCAGCGGCTGACAAGCACCAGTACGGGTCCCAGTGATAGCTCCTGCTTCCGCAGCAGCCGCGACGATGGAGCTGTTCAGGTTTAAGGCCCCCCGATAGTGACCTAGGTGTGGAGCTTCAACAGGTTGTCCTCGATCAGGGCGAGGCGACTGATAGGCGTTTTTGACTTTAGGCTGCCATGTGGACGATGCCAATTGTATCTGTGCAGCCAGACAGGCAGTTCGGCGGCACGATGATCGGATGTCGGATAGGCAATGGCGTAGGCCCATTCGCGCAGTGCTGTCTGGATGAAGCGCTCGGCCTTGCCATTGGTCTTGGGCGTATAGGGTCTTGTCGTGACGTGCTTGAGGCCGAGATCGCGGCAGGCCTTGGCGAAGGCCTTTGATCTGTAGCAGGAGCCGTTGTCGGTCATGACGCGGGCTATCGTGACGCCGAGGCTGGCGTAATAGGCGACCGCGGCCTTGAGGAAGGCGATGGCGCACTCCTTTTTCTCGTCGGGCAGGATTTGCGAGAAGGCGATGCGGGACGCGTCGTCGATGCAGACATGGACGAACTCCCAGCCGGCGCCGCGCGACTTGCCCTTTTGCGGATCGCCGGTGATACGATGGCCGACTTGGCTGAAGCGGCCGAGCTTCTTGATGTCGATATGGATCATCTCGCCGGGATGCTCCCGCTCGTAGCGCCGGACCGGTTCGGCCGGCTCGATATCCCTGAGCCGCGACAGCCCGGCACGCTTGAGAACCCGGCTGACGGTGGCGGGCGAGACGCCGACCTCATGGGCGATGTGCTTGCCGGTCAGCCGCTGGCGACGCAAGGCTGCGATGCGCTCGGCCACGGACTGTTCGGTCAGGCTCGGCATGACGGTGGGCCGCGACGAGCGGTCGACCATGCCGGCCCGCCCTTTGGTCTTATAGCGCTCGACCCAGCGCGCCACGATCTTGGCCGACACGCCATAGACGCGCGCCGCATGGGCTTTGGAAAAAGCGCCTTCTATCACCGATAACGCCATCTCCTCTCGACGCAGCGGTGTGAGACGGGCATTCTTGTGGATGTTCATTCGGACCCTCCGATGGATGCTGAAGCGTGGTAACTCCAGTCTCCTCGGTCCGGTCCGAATGGACAACCTCTCGAAAGCTCACACCTAGGATGGGTGCTGCCACGCGGCTCGGACTCAGCGTGCATTATCACGTAAATGTTGAGAGAATGAATGGCGCCGCGAAGGGCAATTCCAGCCGTCCAAAGCGACAGGCGTGTCGCGGCCTCGACATTGCAGTGGCGCTTACCTAACACGGCCTCACACTGCCCTCTAAACGGCCCCGAATTTGAACTGACGGCCCCTGGCCGGTTCATCGGGCAGGTCAAGGGCTAGGTGTAGTACACAGGGCTCATAACTTTCAGTTTCTAGTTGGTACGATGGGCCGTGGACGGTCGATGCAGACTTCAAGATGGCGAACGAAGCTCTCCATGCGTGCGTTGTCGAGGCAAGTGCCTTTGCCATGCTCGCGACTGGAGAGATTTCAAAATGAGCCTTGTAAGCGGAGAATGCCGCCGACGCTGTTCGGCTTGCTCGTGCCCTTGACGGCGGTAGGCTCGGCAGGGCCGAGGCCAGAGTTGCCGTAGTGGTCGTAATCGACCTCGGCTGTGACCGTGAAGCCGGGAACGACCATGTAGGCGACGTTTGCAGCCACACCAGCATCCTTGAGCTGATCACCCGAGACCTGAAGGTTGAACGAAGTTTTCTCGTCAAACTCGTAGGTGGCGCCCGCCCAGAAAGCCCACTGGCCGTTCCAGATTTTGTACGAGCCGCGCCCATGATTGGCAATTGCGCCGTTTGAGTCCTCGTTGAGACTGGCATTGGAACCGTAGCCGAAGAGTCCAAACAGCGACAGCTGGTTTGTGACAGCGACGTCGACGCGGATCTTGCCGGCAAAAGCTTCGTAATTGCTGTCATAAGCCGCGACGCCGATGATCGAGCCCCAGCCTTGCGTGTATTTCAAGCCGGCGACAACGTGCGGAATATAGCTGTCGATAGTACCGGCTGAGCCCGATCCTTGTTCGAGCGAAATCACAGTCGAAATGCCGTTGCCGGCGTCGAAGTGGTACTGAGCCACGTTGGTGTCGAAGCCGGCCGACGGAACGAGCATACTATCGAGAACGTTGCCAGCGTAGCTTGCAAACGTATCGAAGGCCGACCCCTCCTTGCCAACTCGCAGGCCTCCCAGCTCGACCCAGGCAGAAGCCAGTGCGAGGCCGCTGTTGAAATCATAGTTCTGAGGACTGTCATGCGAGTTAGCGCTGTTGCCAAAATTCACCTGGGTTTCGGTATAGGTCGTCAACGCGCCGAGCTCGGTCTGCTGGCCGGTCCAAGTTTTGAACGTGAAGCGTGTGCTGTTTCGCCAAGTGCCTTGGTCCTCGCCAGTTCTCACGTCCGAGGTTCTTGCGCTGTCATACGATCGGACGTCACCCAGGCCGATATCGTAACGGACATAGCCGCCGATGCGCAGGCAGGTCTCGGTGTTGGGAATATAGGAATATCCCGAGCCGAGGACGTCGCAGATCTTGATGTACTCGGCCGGTTCCCGCTCGGCGCCAGCTGCTCGACCGACGGAAATGGTCATCAGAGCAGTTAAGCCGAGAAGAGGACTCTTGATGTACATGTCTAGATCTCCATGAAGGAATAAAAAGGATAGAGGCGAAAGAGCAAGCTTTTCCTCTAAATTTTGTGCGTGTTGTCTCCAATATGTGGACGCCAAAGCGCTTGACACGAGAGGTGAGCCAGCGTAAAAGCCACATGTACTTATAATAGTGTTTTCTGCTAGGAGATTCATTATCGTTTACATGTGAAACACTCCGGTCGGACCGCTGCAGCTCTCCGAATAGAGCAGCAAGCGACATGCCAACCTGAAGCGTAGATGCGGCCGACACCAAAATCGGGCCGACGCGCCTTCGTCTCGCTGGAATCACTTTTTTTGAGGGTCACTGCGAAAAGAAATGTGCGACACGGTTCGCCATGTTCGATATGTGACAGTCTCGTTTAACAGCGACGGCTTCCCGTCTGACCGCAACGGAGGCCGCGCCATCCGCTACCGAGAAGGATCACTGCGCGTACGCTCCGCAAGGGCTGCGCCAGGAACAGAGGGCGTGCACGTCCGAGGCGTCGCATGGTGGCCGCAGCACCTTTTCGCCGCTGTAAGTTCGCCGTGCAGGTACATTGCGCGGCCGGAAGCGAGAGGGAGCGCACCCTGAAACGGCTGCCTACGGCTCGCCTCGAGTAATTGGCGATGAACAGTATTCTCGAGAACTTAGTCTCGACGGAAAGAGCAACGAAAGGAAGCCGCTTGGACGAGCACGATCCGAAGGAAGAACCGATCGAGACCATTTTCCGCAACGGCACAATCACTGCCGTGGGTATCCTGCTTGCCTTTTCCCTCGGCTTCCTCACTCATTGGGCCGCGAACCCCTTGCCATGGCAACTCTACGATCTGTTCGCCGTAGTGCCGATCCTGCTCGGCATCGCACTGCAGATGAGAGCGCTGTCCATGCTGCTCGACATGAGTTCCTTGCGGCGCCCCATCTACGAACGCGCCAATCGCATTTTCATGGTCGGCCTCATCCAGACCGCGTGTGGCGTCGGCATGGCCATCTTGGTCGATCTTTTCGGGATATCGGTAGGGGGCACGCTGCCCGGCGCTTGACGACAAGCCACACCGCTCTTCGCTCGAAGCGACGTCAAGCCGGGGAACCTTGTGCACCCCCTAGCGGCGTCCTCCTTTCATCAAATGAGCCGACGTCAGCTTTAGAGCGTCTCGGTGGCTAAAGCCGGTATGGTTTTTCGGCCGGCAGGGAAGGCCGCTGGCTGGACCTGGATGGCGTCTGAACGAGGCTTGACAGGTCCGTTGCGTCGGACATGAATTTCGCATTGCAAAGTTCTTCCGCAGACGCCTCAAGCACACTGCACTGGCGTCACGTACTCAGACGTTGAATGCGGCACCGCACCATCACCTCAGGCGCAACCATGGCACGCGCGCTCCCCGGCGTGGTTGACCCCATCCTGTCCAAACGAGACTGCGACATAAGCGGGACGCACTGACTTAGGTCAGAGACCAGGACGAGCGCGCAACGAAAGAATGATGGATGAGCGACGTGGGATGACAGCTCCTTGCACACCTCAATCCTGACAAAGTACCGGGACCCCCGGCCGCCTTGGTATACCATCTATCCGACTGTGCCAGACTTCTCTGCGGCAGTTGGTGCTGACGATTATGAGGAATGGCTGGGGGGCCTCCCGGCCGACGAATCGGTGTCGCTCTATTTCCACATTCCGTTTTGCCGATCCATGTGCTGGTATTGCGGCTTCCCTACCGCGGTCATCCGTCGCAACGGCCCGATCCTTAATTATTTAGCGGTGCTGCGTCAGGAGATCAGTTTGGTGTCGGAGCAAGTGCGGCAAGGGCTGCCGGTGAGCGATGTGCATTTCGGCGGCGGAACGCCTCACCTTATCGGGCCAGCCGAGCACTTGGCGCTGATGGAATTTCTACGCCGCCACTTCGCTTTCAGCAAAACTGCTGCGATCGCCGTGGAGATCGATCCCCGAACGTTCACACCGGAAATGGCCGAAGCCCTGGCAGCTAACGGTGTCAACCGCGCGAGCATCGGATGCAGAGCTTTGATCCCGATGTGCAAAGGCGATCAATCGGATCCAGAGTAAGGTGCAGACGGCCGCTGCAGTCCAAAATCTCCGCCGGCATGGCGTTGGCCATATCAACTTCGACCTCATCTTCGGTCTACCGAAACAGACTGTGCAGTCCTGCATCCAGACCGCGATGGCTGCGGTCGCCATGCGCCCCAACCGGCTTGCGGTGTTCGGATACGCGCATATTCCTTCCGTGATAAAGAATCAGCGCCTAATCGAGCAGGCAGGTCTACCGGACGGCGATCTTCGCGCCGAACAGGCTGCAACTGTCGCCGAGACACTGGTTGGCGCTGGCTACCGGGAGATCGGGCTCGATCATTTCGCTCCGCCGGACGACGAACTTGCGCTAGCGCCAGAAGACCGGGCGCCTACGGCGTAATTCGCTGGGATACTCGGCCGATACTTGCAAAACGTGATCGGCTTCGGCGCGTCGGCTATTGGCCGAGTCCGCGAGGGGTATGTTCAGAACGAAGTAACACGGGATTCTTACGCCCGGCACATCGCAAGTGGACGTCTGGCGACATCAAAGGGTCACCGTCTGACCGACGATGACCGGGTGCGCGCAGCGATCATCGAGCGACTGATGTGCGATTTGGAGGCCGACGTGCCGACCATCTGTGCCGCCCACGAAATCGAACCAGCTCGTTTTCTCGATTCAGTTGAGAGTTTGGTGACGCTGGCTGAGGAGGGGATCCTGGACGTCGAAAACGGCTTCATCCGCGTGCGGCCGGAGCACCGCTTTGTTGTTCGCGCCGTTGCTGCTGCATTCGATGCTTTTCTCGCGAATCGATGAGTTGAGGCCACGACGCCGAAAGGCATCAGACCTTGTTTGGCGCTCGTCGGCATGGGCTCTCGCAGAAGACTCCGCAAGCGTATGCAGGGGACTTCCACTTGACGCCGCGTTCACCATCATCTCGCCTGGGTGCGCGCGAAAGCGCACAACCCGGAGCACGCTGCTCTCGGTGTGAGGCTGTGCTCTGCAAAGCACCGGTGATCCACCCTGTCCCTGGACAGCAGCTTGATGGCGTCATCTTGGAGGACGAGAAAAGATTGTCGAGGTACGGGTACGAATTGCCTCGGTCGTCCGTTCAATCGAAAGCACTGTCTGCGGAGGCACCTCTCCTTCATGCAGTGACAGGAGATGCTGGGCGACTTCCTTATCTGCTGCGGTGAGTCGATGATTTAGGCGGAGAAAGTCCATCCAGGTGGGGGTGCGGAATGTCTCCGTCCAAAGTGACGGTGTTTGCAGATTTCGCTGGAGCGTCCAGTTTCGTGCACCGGCACGGCTCTGGACGTGTCGCCGCGTGCGCATGGAGCCCAGAAAGGCCTCGATATTTTCCTCCGATATCAAATACTCGACCTTGGCCACGATAGGGCCACTTCTGGGTTTCAGATCGAGAGCCACGTCCGGCGGATGAAAAACTGAACTTTCTTGATCGGTTTCTTCCCAGGGACGGACCGGCAACACGATCCCCGCTGCTGCAACCAGCAACAGAGCGCCTGCGGCGCCCTCCAATGCTGAGGTCAAGGAATAGTTTTGCGCGACAGAACCCCAGATCCAGCTGCCAGCAGCCATACCGCCTGCGCTCAAGGCGTAGTAAATGGAGAGCGTGCGGCCTACAACCCACCTTGGGCTTGCCAACTGCACCGACACGTCAATGCCCGTCCAGGTGATAAGCCAACCCGCTCCGCCGAGCGCCAGCGAAATGGCCGCCACAGGAAGCGACGATGTAAGGGCAAGGGAGAGGCAACAGACTGCACAAGCCACAGAGGCGAAGGCCACCAGCCTGTTTTGAGACGTGACCTTCCTCAAGAAGCCGTTGCCCATACCCGCGATGAAAGCACCCATGCCGAAGCCGGCCAATAAGATACCGTAGACAATTGGCCCACTCTTCAACTGATCCCGGACGACGAGGGGGAGCAACGCCAGAATGGAGATGCTTGCCAACCCGAAAAGAGCGGCTCGGGCGGTCGCTGCCCTGATCTCCAAAGACATCGCCGTAAAGCGCACTCCGTCATGAATTGCCGTCGTCATTCTCTCACGAGGGAGAGGCGAAGAGCGGACCTCCCATTTGGTGCGCCATATCGCGCTTATGGGCGCCAGATCACTCACCGCAGCCAAGGCGAAAGCGGCCAGCGGCCCAAAGACGGCCAGGATCACGCCCCCCAAGGCTGGACCAACGCTGCGCACAATGTTGTATCCGACGGACATAAGCGTCACTGCGGCCGGAATGTCGCGTTTGTGAAGGATATCGCCGACCGAAGCGTGCCAAGCCGGATCATTCAAGGCAAAGCCGCAGCCGGCCAGGAAACCTAACCCGAGAATCAGCCAAGGACTGACAAATCCCAGACCCACAGAAATCATCAGCGTCGTCGACGCCGATGCTATCAGGCAGTGTCCCGCAAACATCACCCACCGGCGGCTGAAGTTGTCGGCAATGGCTCCGGCGAAAACTGAGAGGAAGAACACCGGCAATGTGGATGCGGCCTGGACGAGTGCCACCATGAGGTCGGACGCTGAAATCGTTGCCATAAGCCAACTGATGGCGACCGTTTGCACTAGCCAACCGAGGCTGGAAATCTGGGTGGCCGCCCAAATTGAGCGAAACACCTTGTTTCGAAATGGGGCGAGCGTCTTTGAAACGGGCGGTTGGGGATTTTCGCTCTGCATGAGGTATTGCTGGCCTTCGATGAGCGCTGCGATTTGAGCAAGCGGGTCGATACTTAGACATCGCGGAGCACCGCACGGACCCCAGCTCTATGGAGCTTGCCGGCGACTATTTGCGTATTGAGCCATTCTCATAGTCTCATTCATGAGCAGTCCTGTGCGCAAGCATTGCTTTGCTAAATTCCCACCACAAGCGCGCCGCCGCTGAGACCCGCACCCGCTGCCGCCAAGAGGACTTTCTCGCCAGGCCGAAACGGCTGCGCCCGATGGGCCAGCGACAATGAGAGCGGGATCGTCGCGGCGGAAGAGTTGCCATATTCGGCGATCGTCTTGACGATCGAGTGATCAGCGATGCCGAGGTTCCTGCCGACCGCGTCGAAAATGCGCGCATTGGCCTGATGCGGCACGAAACGATCGAGGTCTTGCGGCCTCAGTCGGGCAGCAGTGAGCGCATCTCTCGAGCAGGCGGTCATCATCTCCACGGCCTTGCTGAATACTTCACGGCCGTCAGTGATCGTCATCCGTGTCTGCGCGAGGTCGAGGTCGGCATGGAACGGAGTGTTGCTTCCCCCGGCGGGAATCTGGATTAGCCCGTAGCGCGAGCCGTCGGAATCCACCGAAGCGCCGAGAATGCCTCGATCCGGGTCATCGCAAGGACTGATCACCATGGCGCCGGCGGCATCGGCAAACAGCACGGCGCTGGCGCGCTCGGCCAAATTGATGCGGTGGCTGAGGATGTTGGCGGCGATGACAAGGCTCGCTTTGCCGTGCAGGCGGGTGAACCCGTCGGCGAACATCAGCGCATAGATGAAGCCGGCGCAGGCGCCGGTCAGGTCGATCGCTCCGGCGCGGCCTAGCCCCAGCCGATGTGCGACCAGCGGCGCGCTTGGCGGCAGAAGGTGATCGGGCGTCGACGTGGCGAGCAAGAGTAGACCGACGTCGCCGCGGTCGATACCGGCATTGGTCAGCGCCATGTCGCCGGCAGAGGCGGCAAGGCCCGACAGCGTGTCTTCGTCTGTTGCCCAGAAGCGCGAGCGAATTCCGGTGCGCCGCTCGATCCAGCCGGGCTCAAGCCCGAGCCGGTCTTCGATTTCCGGGTTCTCGACCTTGCGCGTCGGCGCATGATGGCCGAAGCCGAGAACGCGCGACGATAGGTTCATGGCCGCGAGCCGAAGCGTTCGCCGGCCTCCTCTATCGCGTCATAGAGCCCGTCCAATTCGTCGCTGGTGATGCAATAGGGCGGCAGAAGATAGAGGACATTGCCGAGCGGGCGCACCAACAGGCCGCGCTCAAGGAAAAAAGCGCGCAGTTTTGGCCCGATCTCGGCCAGATAACCGGCTGAGCCGGTGCGTAGGTCGAGTGCCGCGATGGTGCCGGTTGTCCGGCAGTCGGTGAAATATGGATTGTCCCGGAAGCGTTGCAGCCCCGCGGCCTGCCTCGCGCTCAAGACCGCGATCCGCTCGGCCACCGGCTCGTCACGCCAGATCTCGACATTGGCAAGTGCTGCCGCGCAGGCGATCGGATTGGCGGTGTAGGAGCTCGAATGGAAAAACGTCTTCTTGCGATCCTCCGAAAAGTGAGCGTGGAAGATGGCATCGGTGGCGATCGTGGCGGCCAGCGGGATGGTACCACCGGTCAGACCTTTCGAGGTGCACAAGATGTCGGGCGAGACGGACGCCTGTTCGCAGGCAAACATGGTTCCGGTGCGCCCCCAGCCGGTCATCACTTCATCGGCGATCACGAGCGTGCCGGAGGCTTCGGCGATCCTCTTCAATTCGGCAAGAACCCAGGCCGGATACATCAGCATGCCGCCGGCGCCAAGCACCAGCGGCTCGACGATCAGCGCGGCTGCGCGCCGGTCGCGGCTAACGGCCTCGAACCGATCCAGCGTTTCCTGCTCGCGCCCGGCGGCCGGGAAGGGGATGGTGTCGACCTCGAACAGCAAAGGCTCATAGGCGGCGTTGAAGACGCCACGGGCGCCGACGCTCATCGTGCCGATGGTGTCGCCATGATAGCTGTGCTCCATGACGGCGATGCGCGAACGCGACGCGCCGATGTTACGGAAATAGCCGAGCGCCATCTTCAGCGCGACTTCGACTGAGGTCGAGCCACTGTCGGAATAGAACACCCGGTGGAGGCCGGCGGGTGCGATGCCTACAAGCGCCTCGGCCAGCCGTTCGGCCGGCTCGTGGGTGAAGCCCGCGAAGATGATCTGGTCGAGGCTCGAGGCGGTCGTCTCGATGGCCTTCATGATGCGGGGGTGGCGATGGCCATGGGTGACGACCCACCAGGAAGAAATCGCATCGAGGATGCGGAAGCCGTCGGCCTTGTGGAGATAGGCGCCTTCAGTCAGCACGATTTCAGGGAGCGAGGGCTCTAGCGCGTGCTGCGTGAACGGATGCCAGACTCGAGACTCCGCCATCAGTCGCCTCCGGCAATCATGGCCAGGTCGAAGCCGGAAATCATTGCATCTCTCAACGTTTCACCCGTCAGCGGACCGAGGTGCGGCAGCCTGCCCAGCTGCGGCACGCCGCCGAATTCCACGATTGTCCTTTGTGTATCGGCCACCTCTTCGCCAATGAAGGCAATGCCGATGAGCGGGATGGAGCGGGCTCTCAGGGCCTCGATCGACAACAGCGTATGATTGATGGTGCCAAGCGCGGTGCGGGCGCACAGTATGACCGGCAGCCGCCATTGTTCGAATATGTCAATGAACCTTGTCTGTCGATTGAGCGGCACCATCAGCCCGCCGGCGCCTTCGATGACGAGCGGTGTCGGCAGGACCGGAAATGAAAGATCGTCGGCCTCGATCGCGACGCCGTCGATTTCGGCTGATCGATGCGGCGACAGCGGCATCGTCAGTCGATAGACTTCGGGCAGCACGCGTCCGTCGGGCAAGCCGGAAAGCCGGGCGACGACCTCGCTGTCGGTCTCCTCGTTGAGGCCCGATTGCACCGGCTTCCAGTAGAAGCCGTCGAGCAGCCCGGCAAGTCCGGCCGAAAACACTGTCTTGCCAATTCCAGTGTCTGTTCCGGTGACGACGATGCGTTTGGTCATGCTGTGGCCAACACTCCGACGAGAGCCTCGACCATGGCGGAAATGTCGGCTTCGTCGACGTTGAGAGTCAGCGAAATGCGCAGGCGCGACGTACCCTCAGGCACTGTCGGCGGGCGAATGCCGCGTATGTCGAAGCCGCGTGCCTGCAGTCCTGCCGCCACCGCCATGGTGCGGCTGTTATCGCCGATCACAAGCGGCTGGATCTGCGAGCCGCTGGGCATCACGCCGCAGCGTTCGGCCAATTGCCGGCTCGCGAAAGCGACACGCTCGTGCAACTGAGCACGACGCATAGGCTCGTCAGACAGAATAGTCAGCGCCTCACGTGCCGCGACTGCCATCAGCGGCGATGGTGCGGTCGCATAGATGAATGGCCGGCACCGGTTGATAAGATAGTCGCACAGTGTTCGCGGTCCGGTAACGAGCGCGCCGGATGCGCCAAGCGCCTTGCCGCATGTGTGGAGCGTGACGATGTTGTCGCGGCCTTCATACGCGGCGGCCAGTCCCCGGCCGTCCGGTCCCCAGACGCCGGTGGCATGCGCTTCATCGACGACGATGAATGCCTGGTACCGATCAGCCAGCGCGACCAGGCTCTCCATCGGCGCACGGTCGCCATCCATGCTGTAAAGGCTTTCGAAGGCGATCCACACCCGCCCCATGCCGCCTTCGGCGCGCCAGCGGGTGATTGCGTCCTCGACAGCGTCGACGTCGTTGTGCGCGGCCAGCTTGAACTCAGCGCGCCCGGCCTGGGCACCCTCATGCATGCTGGCATGAGCGAGCTCGTCGAGGACCAGCAGGTCGCCTTTCTGCGGCAGGGCCGTCAGCAGAGCGAAGTTGGCGATATAGCCGCTGCCGAAGAACAGTGCACGCTCGGCTCCGAAAAATGCCGCTGCGTCCGCCTCCAGTTGCTCATGTTCCGGTGCATTGCCGCGCAACAGCCGCGATCCGGTGGCGCCCACTGGCGTGCCCCGCGCAATCGCCGTCGAAACCGCATCGCCCAGTCTTTTGGAGGCGGCAAGTCCGATATAGTCGTTCGACGAGAAGTCGAGCCCGGCGCGCGGTGCGAGCGTCCGCAACCGGTCCTTGCGCCCCAGTCCCCGCAAGGTTGCGTCATAGCGGGCAAGAATTGCCTCCTTCATTGCGTGGCGAGTTCCATAGGCTCAATGCCGAGGCGCCGGAACAGAAGGGTATCCTTGTCCTCGCCGGGATTTCCCGCCGTCAGCAGCGTGTCGCCGACAAAGATCGAATTGGCGCCGGCAAAGAAGCACAGCGCCTGCGTTTCGTCGCTCATCGCCGTCCTGCCGGCGGACAGCCTTACATAGGATTTCGGCATCATCACCCGCGCGAGCGCAACGATGCGGACGAAATCGATCGGATCGATGGCGTCGGCCGCGGCAAGCGGCGTGCCTTCGATGGGAATAAGCATGTTGATCGGCACGCTTTCCGGCGGCTCGGGCAGGTTCGCGAGCGTGACCAGCATGTCGATGCGATCGGTCTTTTCTTCTCCCATCCCGACAATGCCGCCGCAGCAGACTTTCATCCCAACCGCGCGCACGTGCCCAAGCGTTTTCAGCCGGTCGGCAAAAGTCCTGGTTGAAATAACCTCGCCATAGTAGCGCTCAGAGGTATCGATGTTGTGGTTATAGTAGTCGAGACCGGCCTGCTTCAGGCGAGCAGCTTGCTCAAGATCGAGCATGCCGAGCGTCATGCAGGTCTCCATGCCGAGGGCCTTGACGCCCTCAATCATGGCGACCACAACGTCCATGTCGCGCTCCTTGGGACTTCGCCACGCCGCGCCCATGCAATAGCGCGTTGCGCCGCCATCACGCGCCTTGGCCGCTTCGTCGATGACATGCTTGACGTCCACCAGCTTCGACGCCTTCACACCGGTTTCGTAATGCGCAGACTGGCTGCAATAGCCGCAATCTTCGGGGCACCCGCCGGTCTTGATGCTAAGGAGCCGCGACAGCTGCACTCGGTTTCGATCGAAGTTCTGGCGGTGGATCGTCTGAGCCAGGAACAGCAGATCGTTGAATGGCATGCCGTAGATGGCCTCGGCCTCTTTGCGGTTCCATCGCGGAGGCGTTCCGTCGACCGATTGCATGGTCTGGTTCACGTCGAACTCCGAGTTCATTCCAATCGTCATCGTCAAACCTTTGTTTGCTAGTCCGGTACGCCTTCTTGGCTTTGGGGCGCACTCGCTAAAGGCGAGCTGCGGCACGTCTTTCCAGCACCTCCTACGCCTGCCGAGCTGATGTTGCTCCTCACGCCGTAATCCTCAGTTCAAGTGCTTGCAGATGTTCTGGTGGTCCGGCATGTCCAGGCCGATGTCGAGGATCGGGGCGCTGTGCGTCAGCCAACCCATGGAGATGAGATCGACACCGGTCGCCGCAATCGCCGCCGCCGTTTTCGGCATCACCCGACCGGACGCCTCGGTGATCGTACGGCCATCCACTATAGAAACCGCGCGGGCAAGATCCTCGACCGACATATTGTCGAGCAGCACCGCGTCAACACCAATCGCGAGCGCTGCATCGAGCTGCTTCAGCGTGTCGACCTCGACCTCGACCTTCACCATATGCCCTGCTGCGGCGCGCGCCCGCTCTATTGCTGTGCGCATATCGCCGGCGATCGCGATGTGGTTGTCCTTTATGAGCACGCCGTCATCGAGGCCGAACCGGTGATTGGCACCGCCGCCGACGCGCACGGCGTATTTCTCCAATGCCCGCAGCCCGGGCGTCGTCTTTCGCGTCGATACAATCCTCGCCTTGTGACCGCGCACGGCCTCAACCATGGCCGCTGTGGCAGTGGCAATGCCGCTCAGCCGGCATAAGAAATTGAGGGCCGTGCGTTCGGCCGTGAGCAGGCCTCGTGCGGGTCCGGACAATCTTGCAATGGTTTCCCCGGCCCCAACCTCGCTGCCATCAGGGCGCCAGATCTGGATGTTGATCGCCGGTTCCACGAGAAGGAAGGCATACGAGACCAGATCGAGCCCGGCAACGACGCCCGCCTGCCTCGCTTTGAGCACCAACGTGGCAGTGCAATCATACGGGATAACCGCATCGGTGGTCAGGTCGCCGGATCTGCCCAGGTCTTCGAGGAGCGCAACGCGCACAATCGGTTCGATCAGGGTCGCGGGGAGGGGGGAGAATGAAGTCATATCAAGTGCTCCGTATGGTAGCCCGGCAATCGAGTGCGGCCGCGGCCCGCATTGCGCTGTGCAGTGTCAGCCGTGATGGGCGCACGTTGGCATCGTGGAGCGGGAAATCGGACCGACAGTGCGCGCCTCGACTCTCTTCCCGCCTCAGGGCCGCCGCGGCGATCATCAGTGAGACCAAAGCCGGACCAGAGGCAGCGACACTATTGGCTGCGATCGGCAGCAGGGTCGCCACCGCTTCGCGCATTGCCTCGCCGTCGCGGATGATACCCAGGGCGGCGGAGACAATCGGGCGGACCACGGAAGCGTCTGGTCGTGGAGGGACGAATGTGGAGCATCTGCGCGGTCGCCGGGTATACGACGTGCCGGCAACGCTTTCGGCAACCCAGCTCGCGGTGACCGCCGCTTCGGTGAGCGAGTTGCTGGCCAGGCGGTTGGCGCCGTGCAGGCCGGTACAGGCCACCTCACCGCAGGCCCACAATCCCTCGATGGAGCTGCGGCCGGCGCTGTCTACGGCGACGCCGCCCATGTGATAATGTGCCGCCGGGCGCACCGGGATCAGGTCGGTCGCTGGGTCGATTCCTGCGCTCCGGCACAATTCGGCGATGCCTGGAAAACGCTTGCCAAATCTCGGGCCGAGACTTTGCCGTGCGTCCAGGAATACGCGGCGTCCAACGGCAAGCTGGTGCCAAATGGCGCGCGCTACGACGTCGCGAGGCGCAAGTTCACCGCCAGGTGTGTCGGCGAGGAAGCGCTCTCCTCGCTCATCGATGAGCACCGCGCCTTCGCCACGCACGGCTTCGCTCACCAGCGGCATCGGCCGGCGCGGACCGTCGAGCGCAGTTGGATGGAACTGTATGAATTCCAAGTCGGCGAGTTCCGCCCCCGCCCATGCGGCGAGCGCCAGCCCGTGACCCCATGAGCCAGCGGGGTTTGTCGTGTCGCAAAACAGCCCGCCGACGCCGCCGGTCGCCAGCACCGCGCGACGCGTGGGCAGAGCGAGCGCGCCGGCTCGTCCTGCTGCGACCACGGCGATGACCGACCCGTCCTGCACGACCAGCCGGCGGACCTCCACATTTTCGATAATGGTGATCGAGGCTGTACGCCGAACCGCGGCGACGAGCGCGCGCACCAACTCGCGACCGGTGGCGTCGCCGGCTGCATGCACAATCCGCCGTCGCGAGTGTGCCGCCTCGAGCCCAAGTCGCAACGCGCGGTCAGGGTGCTGGTCGAAGTCGACGCCGAACCTTTGGATCGTCCTAATCGCTTCGGGTGCAGCTCGTACCACTCGCCGCACCGTGGCCTCATCGCAGAGTCCGTCGCCGGCAGCTATCGTGTCGCAAAGGTGAAAATCTGGGCCGTCGTCGCCCCCGAGACTTGCCGCAAGACCGCCCTGGGCAAGTTCACTGCAGGCTCCGGTTCCAAGCGGCGCGTTGGTCAAAAGCACGACCGGTTCCGGCGCCAGATGAAGCGCCGTCATCAGGCCGGCAATGCCGCCGCCGATGACGACCGGCGCCCCCGCGATTTCGCGAACCTCCAGACTCATAGGGAAAGCATGCGCTCGACCGCGCGGCGGGCGGGGCCGGCAATTTCGGGATCAATCCGGACCTCATGCCGGTTCTGCTCGAGTGCGGCGCGAATGTTGGCCAGGTTGATGCGCTTCATGTGCGGGCACAGATTGCATGGGCGAACGAACTCGACGTCGGGATGCGCGACCGCGACGTTGTCGCTCATCGAACATTCGGTCAGAAGGACGACACGCTTCGGTTTCTCACGCTCGACATAATCCGACATCGCCGCGGTCGAGCCGGAGAACTCCGCCTCCGCGACAACGTCTGGTGGGCATTCTGGATGGGCCAGCACGATGACGCCTGGATGGGCATCGCGCAGTTCCCGGATGTCTGCTGCGGTGAAGCGCTCATGCACCTCGCAATGGCCTTTCCAGGCGATGATCTCGACGTCTGTATCGGCTGCCACGTTCCTCGCCAGATATTCGTCCGGGAGCATCAGCACACGCGCCACGCCAAGCGATTCCACCACCGCCTTGGCGTTGCCGGACGTGCAGCAGATGTCGGACTCCGCTTTTACGGCGGCGGAAGTGTTGACGTAAGTAACAACGGGGACCCCCGGATACCGCAGCCGCATTAGCCGCACGTCGTTTGCCGTGATCGATTCGGCCAGCGAGCAGCCGGCGCGGAGATCCGGGATGAGCACGGTCTTGTTCGGATTGAGCAGTTTTGCCGTCTCGGCCATGAAATGAACGCCGGCAACCACGATGATGTCGGCGTCGACCGTCACCGCCTTGTGGGCCAACGCCAGGCTGTCGCCGACGATGTCTGCCACGCAATGAAAAATTTCGGGCGTCTGGTAATTGTGCGCCAGCACCACCGCATTGCGCTCACGCTTCAGCGCTAAGATGGCTTCAATATCGCCGGCGAACGCGGGCCATTCAACGGGTGGGATCACCCGCCGGACACGCTCATACAAGGACGCAGCCATAGGTAACGCCCCAGTCATTGGCGCCTCGATTATATTCGGTTTGACAATAAGGGAATATATCTACCTTGACTATAAGTATGTCAAGCCCGCGCCAGCGGTAATTTTGTCCCGGCGATAGCCCTGTCGTCGAGGACGGCATGCCGGAAGCGATAAAGCTTCGCCGGTCGGCCGCCCGTGTCGAGGGAGGTCTCCCCGGTCTCCTCAACAAGTTCCTGCTGCTCGACCAATCTCCGGAAGTTCGGCTTGTTGATCAGCCTGCCAGCCAAAGCTTCCACGGTTCGCTGCAGTTGCAGCAGCGTGAAGGAAGGCCGCATAAGCTCGAACACGACCGGCCGGTATTTGATCTTCGAACGCAGCCGCGCGATCCCGGTTGCCAGAATACGACGGTGGTCAGCGACCATTGGTTTGCCAGCCGCGGCCGCAATCGCGTCCCTGCCGCCACCGGCCTCCTCAATCAGAGCAGCTTCATAGAGCAACTCGTAGCGTTGGAGCGTGAGTTCCTCGTTCCAATGGCGGTCGTCGAAGCCGAAGGCTATCGCAGCGCGCTGCCGGCGCTCGCGTTGAGTGGTCGGCTCGCTGGCGCCGCCGGCCCACTCAATCAGGCGGGGCCGCAATCTATCGAGCAGCACAGGCGGCGTGCCGAAGCGGTGGTCCTCCCAGGGAAAATATTCGTACCAACTTTGCCAGCCGCACGCGGCCGAGTTCGTTGCCTGTTCCTTCCTGGTCAATGCGAGATAGCTGATTGAGATGACGCGCTGGTGGCGCTCAGTGCCGATGCGATCGCGATCGGCGAAGGTGTAGAGTTGCTCGATGTATCCAAGTGCATGGCCGGTCTGCTGCTCCACCCACCCCCTCAAACCCGACTGCAGTGATCGATGCTCAAGGGCAAAAGGTCCAGAAGGGAGGGTGTCCGCATGACCGACTGTGAGGACACAGGGCTCACTGTCGTTTACGGCGACCACGACGGCAGTCAGGTCCACTTTGGCTTCGTCAGCTTTGACGGCGGCTTTGCCTTTCTTGGTTCTTCTTGTCTGAGGATCCATGTTTGCGAAAGCGGGTTGGCCCAACGGAGCGCCTTAATCGATTGAATGTAACCTTGGAAGCCAGCACGTCAACACCGGAGTACTCAAGCGCTGTTTTTAGCTCTTCGCAGTCGCACAAAAATATGCCAAACGCGACACCCGCTGTTGGTAACGTAAGGGAAGGGGCCTCGGTTGAGCGCGGCTGGTGAGATAAAAGGGATGACTCCTCCAGATATTCGATCGCGAAAAGGCCAGACGCCACTTGTATGCTTGACGGCCTACACCACGCCGGTCGCGAGGCTGCTCGATCGCCACTGCGACATCGTTCTTGTCGGCGACAGCGTCGGCATGGTGCTGCACGGCCTGTCGTCGACGCTGGGGGTCACGCTCGACATGATGATCATGCACGGACAGGCCGTTCGCCGCGGCCTTGAACACGCGCTGATGGTCGTCGACCTGCCCTTCGGTTCCTACGAGGAAAGCCCAGAGCACGCTTTCGGCAACGCTGCGCGCGTGATGGGTGAGACCGGTTGTTCAGCGGTAAAGATCGAGGGCGGCGAGACCATCGCGGAAACCATCCGCTTCCTTACCGCGCGCGGCGTACCTGTCATGGCCCATGTGGGCCTGACGCCGCAGGCGGTAAACACGTTTGGAGGCTATCGTGTGCAGGGCCGGGGAGCCGATGCAGAGCGGATCAGGCGCGACGCCAGGGCGGTAACTGAAGCTGGCGCCTTCTCCTTGGTGCTGGAAAAGATACCGGAGCAGCTTGCACGGCAGATAACCGCCGATATCGACATACCCACCATCGGCATCGGTGCCTCGCCAGCTTGCGACGGCCAGATTCTGGTGAGCCACGATATGCTCGGGCTCTTCACCTCATTTCGGCCGAAGTTCGTCAAACGCTATGCCGAGCTCGGTGAGCAGGCTGAGGCGGCAATCGCCGCTTACGCCACCGATATGCGGAACCGGCACTTTCCGGCGGTCGAACATCTCTATGTCAACGCCTTGAAGGCCGGTGACTTCACATGAGCGTGCCGATCGCTCGAACCGTGAGCGAGCTGCGCGGCGTCGTTGCGCAATGGCGTCGCTCGGGTGCCACGATCGGTATTGTGCCGACCATGGGAGCCTTGCACGACGGGCATCTGAGCCTCGTGCGGAAGGCGCTCGAAAGGGCCGAGCGGGTGATCGTGACGCTGTTCGTAAACCCCAAGCAGTTCAACAGCCCCGCCGACCTGATTGCCTACCCTCGGACGGAAAGCGACGATGCTGCCAAGCTCGCTCTGCTGGGCACGCATCTGCTCTATGTGCCGGACACAGAGGAAATGTACCAGGTGGGCTTCGCCACGGCCGTTTCAGTGTCCGGCATCAGCGAATGCCTTTGCGGCGCATTCCGGCTCGGCCATTTCAATGGCGTGGCGACGGTCGTGGCCAAGCTCTTCCTGCAGGCCGGCGCTGACTTCGCCTTTTTTGGCGAAAAGGATTTTCAGCAACTTCAGCTTGTCAGGCGCTTGGTCCGGGATCTCGACATTCCGATCACTATTGTGCCCTGTCCGACAGTCCGCGAAGCCGATGGTCTTGCGCTATCGTCGCGTAACGTGCGGCTCTCCCCAGCCCAACGCGCCATTGCCCCAAAACTAGCATCGGTCCTGCTCGATACGGCCGAGCGGCTTGCACGCGGCTCCCCCATCCTGCCTACGCTTGATGAAGCGCGTGCAGCAATTCTGGCTGCCGGCTATCGCGAGCTCGAATACCTGGAGCTTCGCGGAGAAACAGACCTGCAATCGTTAGCAAGCCTTGACCGACCGGCACGCTTGCTTGCTGCGGCTTGGCTTGGCGACACGCGGCTCATCGATAACGTCGCAATATCACCCATCGGTAGTTGGTCAGGTGGGCGGAGCTCTCTCCAATCGGAAGCAGCACAGCAATTGCGGTGATGACGGCGGCGCGTCGTATGCCCTGCAGGGACAGGCCATCATTTAGAACCACGTCTCCGTCGGCTTCCAGCAACCTCCGCGAGGTACGCTAAGCGCAGATGCATCGCGTATTTGAAACCTTGGTCGAGCAACTCTCTGCAAGCGTCGATGCCGTCGATCTCCATGAGGCAATGGCGTCCGCCGCAGCCGGGTTCGACTTTCCGCTCTTCGCTTATTTCACCTACCCATCCGCTTCCGGCGACAGGCCGCGATTGATCTCGAATTATCCATCATCATGGACATCACATTACCTGCAACAGCGCTACCACAGCGTGGATCCCGTGATCCTGCGGGGACTGCGGGGCTGGGATACCTTCGACTGGGGTGTGGACCGCGATCACCGTTATTTGCCGACCTCTCAGCAGGAAGTCCTGGAAAAAGCAGCTGAGTTCGGCATTCGCGGCGGACTGACCATGTCGATGCATGATCATCGCGGCCGGTTCGCCGCACTGACCTTCGCCTCCAACGAGGCGCATCCGCCATTTCTGAGGTCGCTGACGCGCTACGAAAAAGCAATGCAACTGGTTGCGATCAACGTTCATATCCATGCCCGGCGCAGGCTCGCCGAAGATTGCGTGGTAGATGGCATAATGCTCACCCGGCGGGAGTTCGAGTGCCTGAAATGGGCGGCGTGCGGCAAGTCGGCCTGGGATATCAGCCAGATTCTCGGTGTCTCGAAACGCACCGTGACCTTCCATCAGGAAAACGCCAAGGCGAAGCTTGGCGTGCGAACCATCAACCAGGCCGTAGTGCGGATGGCTGCTCGGGCGAGATCCTGATCCTCTCCAAGTCTAGCTGTAAAGGTCTACAGGCTGCATTCATGACGGCTTTGCCCTTCGATTGCGTGGACACATCCCGCACGGAGACGACAATGATGCAGCTGATAACACCCGACTGCTACGCCGAGTTTGCGAGCGAACTCAAGGAAATGCACGGACTTAGGTATCGGGTTTTCAAGAAGCGGCTCGATTGGGAAGTGCAGACCGAAGGCGAAATGGAAACGGACTCGTTTGACAGCCTGAACCCCGTCTACCTGCTTCTCAAGGGGTCCGATTGGCGAACTTGCGGCTGCGTCCGCCTTTTGCCGACCACCGGACCGACAATGTTGCGCGATACGTTTCCGACGCTGCTGGATGAGATGGTGGTCCCTGCGAGTGCCGATATCTGGGAGAGTAGTCGTTTCGCGCTCGATCTCCCTGCGACAGCGCCGAAGGCAGCTGGCGGCCTGGCCCAAGCAACCTACGAGCTCTTCGCGGGGATCATCGAATTCGGCTTGGCCAACAATCTCTCCGGGATCGTAACGGTGACAGATACGCGCATCGAAAGGATCCTTCGTCTCGCGACCTGGCCGTTGTCACGTATCGGACAGCCCAAGCAGGTCGGCAACACCGAGGCAGTCGCCGGCTTCCTCGATATTTCCTACGCCAGTCTCTTGCGCATCCGCTGGAGGGGACGCCTCAACGGGCCGGTGTTGTGGCAACCAGTTCTCATCCAATCGGCATAGCGCCTGCGGATGCTCAGCCGTGACTTGAGTTAAGTCTGCTCACGGCCGCCACCGCCGCCGTGAGGGTGAGCGGACCCGCCCCACGAGCTTTCGACTGTTCCGGTCGATTGGCTCGCGCGGCCGGACTTTGGATTTCCGTAGGCGCAACCCGCAGTCCAGCGTGAGCACGCCAAAATGGCGCCCCTCCGCTTCGTCCAAAGAAGCCAACGTGGCTTCTGAGGTCGTCTTAGAATATTGGACCGGCCGCCGTGAGCGATCGCAACCTCAAAGCTTTGCCGGTATGCCGGTTTGGCCGGACCGTCGGCCAGTCGGAGCAGTCCCCCGATAAGGACCCGAGCTGACGCGCGGTCCAACAGCGCCCGAGCCTATGCTTTGTGCATTACCGTTCGGTTGGCCATGTCGTCCAAGACCGCATGAAGAAGGCTTCCAACCTCCTGCGCAGCGAGCTCTGGCGCAATTCCTACATCGGACAATTGAATGAGCATTTTCTTGGCGGCACAGCGCCAGAACGCGCTCGCCGCCTCGCCGTTCTTGGTCTCGAGGGCCTGGGCGATACTTTCGACCAATATACGTCGCCGATGCAGCGGAAATACGCAAATGTTTGATTCATGCATCAATCACCTCACAGATTCAGTTCCACAAAGAAAAACACCGGCGTCTTCAAAAGAGCCCCGCTAGCGCGGTGACGGTTCGCGGCGACATGACGAGTTCCACTTCCCCATCGACAAGCCATTGGGAGATGAGCCGCCGGACCGCATATCCGGGACCGCACATAAGGTGAACCACCATTGCTCATCCGGCTGCATTTTCCTGGGCCGTTCGACGAGGCGTTCCAGCCGAATTGACGTCCAATGACTTGATCTCTGAAAGGGCAGGGCGGTACGAATCACCCGACTGTTCCGCTGCTTACATTCCTGCGAGCTTGTGTATGAACGATTAAAGCGTGCCCGAGCCGTTCTTGGTGGCCGCCGCAGAAGGGAATCATGTCATCCGCTGCCTATCGTAGGCGGCGCGACTTCTAGCATGACTGCACTGCCCCGACAGGGCTTTGCAATCGCGCGTTTCGAAGCCTATGCTTTGGCATCGGCCGGCATTTACTTCGGTGCAGCCGACAGTAAGACGTACGCGCTCTTGCCCCGTTGGAAGAGAGCCTTGCCCGATCCCTCTTTCGCGACCAGGTGCTGAAGCCCTCACCCCGCAGGACTTCGCGCTTTTGCGACCATCGCTGCATCACGTCGAACCGGGCATCAAGGACAAGTTGGAGGTCGCGCATCAGCCGATCAAGAACGTATATTTTCCCGAGAGGGGCATCGCGTCGGTGGTCGCCACCATGACCGGCGGGCGGCAAGGTGAAGTCGGCATTGTCGGCTATGACGGGATGAAAGGAATTGCCGTCATTCTCGGAAAGGAAAGCACTACCTGGCGCCTGCCGGTTGAAAACCTTCGCCCTGCGATTAGCCCGTCGCTTCGCACCTCAGTGCTGGACTATGCCCACGCGTTCCTCGTCCAATCATGCCGGACGGCACTGGTCAATGGCCACTCCAAGGTCGAAGAACGGCTGGCCCGCTGGCAGCTGATGGTCCACGACCGTGCGGAAGGAGATAAGATCCTCCCGACGCATGAATTTCTGGCGACCATGCTCGCGCCCACCGCCCGGGGTCACCACGGCCCTGCAAATGCTTGAGTATCGAGGACTGGTGCACGCCAAGCGCGGCGAGATCACGATCATCGACCGTGCCGGATTGATAAAGCTCACACATGGCGCTTATGACAAGGAGGAGCAGCGTTATTTCGGCCTGGCCGCTGCCTGAAGCATGTCGGTTGAAACGGGTTCAGCCGACGTCTCCTTGCCCCTCACCAGGTCGCCCAAAAGCATCAGCGGTTTTGAACGAATCGCAGCGATTGTCCGCAATCGGACATAGGCTTGAAGGCGGTCGAATTCGTGCCATAAGTCGGGTTGGTCAGGGTTCAGGGAGGAATTCGTCATGACCAATTCGTTTCACACCGTCACCGTCGAAAAAGCCGCAGAAGCCTATGTCCTTTCCAGGGGAAGGGTCCGCTTTCTCTCCATGGCGCAGGCGATCCGCGCCATCCGAACACTAATGCCGGCATGCAAGGCCACCGACCGCGAGTTGGAGGAACTGTTGGCGGCCGCTTCCTTCGTTCATGGCGTGCCCGTCGCCTTCGACACAAAAACAGCCGATGGTGTAGAACCACGGCTGCATTCCTAAGAGGGCATGCCGCGCCATGCAGACTGTCAGAGGGCATTCGTCAGATGGTAGTCCGCTAACTTAACTGCAGAGTCTAAAGGACGTGTTCCAGCATTGCGAACTCACCGATCGCTTTGTTGCCAAAGCTGCCAGCAAGCGATCGCCTCATCCAGCCGTTTGCACCATCTCATCACAGACATCATCGCGATGCTACCTGTCCAGCATATGTCCAGCATTTCGCAAGGCGGCCAGAAGGAGCCTCGCATAGCCTGTGACATCGATCTGGGCCTGCATCGAAAGGGGCATGCTGGTCCAGTTCTCCAACGGTGCAATGAAAGGTGAGAAGGTGCCATTGACAAGGCAACAACAGCTAACAAGGCCCTCTCGGTCCAATGCCACCACACCGATCTTGTCGCCTGGATATCCAATGGCTGCGACTCGCTGGACCTCCAGGTCACCGTCCACCCGCACGTCAAAAAGAAGGCTACCACGGCTCCTCGTGGCTATCTCAGCCGCCTTCTCATCAAAGCTTGAAGAGAGCAAGCGGACGCTTTCCACCGCCATCTGGAAAATCACCAAATCCAGTTCATTCACGGCCATATGGGCATTTCCGCGCAACGGGTGGTGATTGCAATGACACATACTGCTTGTTCACAGATGTCGGTCACGAACGATCATTCGTCGGGTTCCGGTTCCGACCAACGGTGTCGCCACCTGATCGTGCTGCGGTTCGAACCTTCCGAACGCGAGCCGAGCGCGCTATGAGGTTGGAGTCTAGGTCTCGGACCCTGCCTCGCGGCCTGCTCATCTTTGGCAGACCCGTTGCAACGCCGCCGCGATGGCGCAAACGCCAGATGACGCTGATCCATCGCTTGATCGTGAACTGAGCTTCTGAACACCATTGGGACAGCAGGGTGGAAGGGCTTGACCAACGCTGCCCCCGTTTTCCAAGAGGACCCGTCCTCGATTGAATCTTTCGAGCCCCGTGCAGCGCGCAGCCAAATGATGACCATCTGGACCCAGCTCGCAGACCGCAAGGCAAAGAGGGAACCTTCCAGGCAGCCAAGCTGCGTCGACGCAAAGAGCGGCCTTTGGAGTTCCCAGAATCGACCCTTCCATAGTTGCGACAGGCAACCACTGCACGAGTGTGGGAGAGCGAATCGCAAGCATTGCGTGAGGTCCTGCGCGTTTTCCCCTCTTGCTATTTGGCACATCGTTTGCGCCGAAGTGGGCGCAGCGTTCGACCGGAGCACTGCATGGGAGAGGGAGGAGCCCCACCCCGATCCGGTCAAGGAGAGAGACGGTGTTGGTTCCAAGAGTTCCCCGCGCGATCTTAGCGCCCCGCAAGCGCCATTTTGCCCGGACCTACGTGCAGGTACTTGCCGCCATAATCCTGGGTGCCGCAATCGGCTATTTCCATTTGGAGACCGGCCACAGCCTGAAGCCGCTCTGCGATGCCTTCGTCGATGTCGTCAAGATAATCACCGTACCTGTCATCTTCCTGACAATGGCGACCGGCATTGCCGGCATGAGCGATCTGCAGAAGGTCGGCCGAGTTGCCGCCAAGGCGATGGTTTATTTCCTTACCTTCTCGACGCTAGCACTCCTTGTCGGGCTGATTGTCGCGAATATCGTTCAGCCTGGCGCCGGCCTCAACATCGATCCGGCCTCGCTCGATGTCGAAGCCGTTAAGGGCTATGTGGCCACGGCTCACGAGCAGTCCGTGACCAGCTTCCTGATGAACATCATCCCGTCAACGATTGCCAGTGCCTTCGCGGAAGGCGACATCCTGCAAGTCTTGTTCCTCTCGGTCCTGTTCCTCTCGATCCTGTTCGGCGCGGTCTGCCGCTACAACGGCCGCTCGCTCTTCTCTCTCGTCCGATACATCAAGGACGAGCTGCTGCTCGCAATGTCCTCCTCAGAGGCCGCGCTGGCCTCGCTCATGGAGAAGATGGAAAAGGCCGGCGCCACGCATTCGGTCGTGGGTCTCATTCCATTCAATCTGGACGGCACGAATATGATGCTCGCCGCCCTTTTCATCGCCCAAGCGACGAAAACTGATCTCCCGATCGGCTGCCGGATCCTCATGCTGTTTGTCGCATTGTTCCCTTCGAACGGAACAACCCGCATTACCGGTGCAGGCCTCGTCACAATGGCTGCAACGCTCTTTCTTGTTCCGGCCGCACCGGTCACCTCCGTGGGGCTTATTCTTGGCGTCGATCAGCTTATGTCCGAATGCCACGCGCTGACGGTTTTTCTCCGCAGCGTAGCGGCAACGCTGGCTGTCACCCGGTCCGGGGCGAGCGGGATAAACGACGATTCGGGGAGCGCCTCACTAGCGGACCGTTCAGCGCTCTGGCGGTGGACGGTCAAGTCGCCCGGCGTGGTGAACACAATTCCCCGTGCGAACGACGCTCAGCTATTGGGGTGGACCCGATGGCGCAAAGCCGTATTTGAGAAACCGCCAGATCGCACCGGCACCTGTGCGCCTGTAGCAACTGCGGGGCACGATCAAAACTGACCCATTTTACACCAAAAAGGCGGCCGTTGCTGCCACGCCGTCCATGGATTGGAGACTCATGTCTAAGCCGACTGCCATCACTGTCGCAGCTCTTCTTTTACTCCTCGCCTTGCTGGCGAGCCAATATAGCGCGAACCTGCACCGGCAGGCGTGGTCGACCGACAGGCAAAAGTGGAGCGGCGCATTCGACAACGATCTCCTTCGCCAATCGCCGGCAACCCGCAAGGCGATGCCGTTCTGGTCATATTCAATGACTACCACAACTGTCCGCATTGCAGACTGGCTGATATCAACTACCAAAAAGCCTTCAAGCATGAGCCCAATCTGAAGCTTGTGATCAAACAGTTCCCGGTCCTGGGACCGGATTCCCAATTCCCAGCCTTCGCCGCACTCGCCTCGAGAAAACAGGGAAAGTTCGACGAATTCCACCGCGCCCTTATGATTTCCCCCAGTTGAAGGGTCACTCTCAAGATCGCAGCGCGTGTAGGCCTTGACGTTGAGCAGCTCAAGCGGGAATGCAAGATCCGGCCATCGCAGATGAAATGCGCGCGTCCGCGCACTCGCGAAAGGTCTGCACTTAGACGGTACGCCCGCGTTGGTGGTCGGCGATATAGTGGTCGCCGACCTTGTGGACATGGCCAGCTTGCAACGCTTGCATCGCCGATGCGCGCTCAAAGCGTGCTGGCTCTCGTGCGGGGCAGCATCTGTAGACCGGCCACGCTGTTGTTGCCGGAGCGTGCCGTTTGTGGCAGCTGGCTTTGCTGTCGCTCCTCGTAATCTTGTTGCGGTCATCCAGCTGCCGTGGGCGCCAACAACAATCCTGAGCGCCCGCGCCTGAAGTCGCTGGCCGGGTGCTCGTGAACCGAGCCCGCTTTTCTTCGGCAAGCTCAGGCGGTCTTGGCCCTGCGGCATCGCCCCCTGGCGCGGGGCAGCCTTCGGCTGCTGACGGTCGCCGGCCTGTCGGCCGGCGTCTTTCTATTGTGGCCTTCCCCCTGGCGCAGGGTGGGCAGCACTCCCTTCTAGGCCCGCCGCGGCGTCCCGCAACCCTTCGCTTGTCGCTTTCGGGTCCTCCACTCCGTTCCGGTCCTGCTGATGCAGTCCGCCTCCGACGGCGGGCCTTTCCGGTCGCTTTTGCCGCCCACCCCGCTTCCGGGGAGGGCGCGCGATTGTAGAGCGGAGGACATCACGATGCGTGCAAACAACAAACGTTGCGGCAGCCGACAGGCTGGCGCAGACAGCGGCGGGCGCACCGGCGCCAGCCTTTATCAGGAAATCACCGACCGCATCATTGCCGAACTGGAGCGCGGCACCGTGCCATGGGTCAAGCCGTGGGGCAGGGCAAGGACAGGCCTCGGCCTGCCGCGGAATGCGGCCACCCAGCGCCGATATTCCGGCATCAATATCCTGATCCTGTGGGGCGCGGTCATCGAGCGCGGTTTCCCCAGCCAGAACTGGCTCACCTTCCGGCAGGCGCTTTCGCTTGGCGGCAATGTCAGGAAGGGCGAGCACGGCACCACCATCGTTCACGCTGACCGCTTTGTTCCCAAGAACGAAAAGCAACGCGCCGACACCGATGGCGACGAACCGCAGGCGGTGCCCTTCCTGAAGCGCTTCACCGTCTTCAATGTCGCGCAGTGCGATAATCTGCCCGAACATCTTTACGCCGCCGGCGAGCCTCTGCCTGAGCGCGAGATGGTCCCGCAGGCCGAGGCGCTCATTCATGCAACCGGCGCTGATTTTCGCGTCGGCGGCGAGCGCGCCTTCTACATGCCCGGCAGCGACACCATACAGGTGCCGCCGCAGCCGGCTTTCTTCCACCAGATCGACTATTACCGGACCTGCTTTCACGAGCTTGGCCACTGGACCGGCCACCCGAGGCGACTCGCGCGCGACCTGTCCGGCTCCTTCGGGTCCAACACCTATGCGCGCGAGGAACTGGTCGCCGAAATCGCATCAGCCTTCATCTGCAGCAGTCTCGGCATCGAGCCGACCGTGCGCCATGCCGACTACATCGGCTCATGGCTGACGGTTTTGCGCGAGGACAACCGCGCCATCTTCCGCGCCGCAAGCCATGCCTCGAAAGCCGCCGATTTCCTGCTTGGCCGCAATGTCGATGTCGAAGGCGAGGCACATGCCGAAACCGCCTATGGGAGCGCGCAATCCTCACACGCGACCGCCTTGCGCCTCTGATGACGCAAAGCCGCGCGCAACCAACTCGACAGTTCTTTTGAGGTTGCCCTAACGCCGATGGCCGGCGTTGGCGTCGATCGTTCATCGGACCGAGGTTCGCAAAAAAAGAGGGCGGCATTGATGCCGCCCTCTCGTTGCGAAAGCTGCCAGAGCTGGATTAGAAATCCATGCCGCCCATGCCGCCCATGCCGCCGCCGCCCATGCCGCCAGGCATGCCGCCGCCAGCCGACTCCTTCTTCGGAGCCTCCGCGATCATGGCTTCGGTGGTGACCAGCAGGCCGGCGACCGAGGCCGCGTCCTGAAGAGCCGTACGGACAACCTTGACCGGATCGACGATACCCATGGCGATCATGTCGCCATACTCGCCGGTCTGGGCGTTGTAGCCGAAGGTCGCGCCCTTGTTCTCAAGGATCTTGCCGGCAACGATCGATGCTTCCGCACCGGCGTTGGCCGCGATCTGGCGGGCCGGAGCCTGCAGCGCACGACGCACGATGTTGATGCCGGCGGCCTGGTCGGCATTGACGCCGGTGGCCTTGATGTTGGCCGAAGCGCGCAGCAGCGCGACGCCACCACCAGCAACGATGCCTTCTTCGACGGCCGCGCGGGTCGCGTTGAGGGCGTCATCGACGCGGTCCTTCTTTTCCTTGACTTCGACTTCCGTCGCACCGCCGACGCGGATCACCGCAACGCCGCCGGCGAGCTTCGCCAGACGTTCCTGCAGCTTCTCCTTGTCGTAGTCCGAAGTGGTCTTTTCGATCTGCTGCTTGATCTGGGCAACGCGGCCCTGGATCTCGGCCTTCTTGCCGGCGCCGTCGACGATGGTGGTGTTCTCCTTGGAGATCGACACCTTCTTGGCGCGGCCGAGCATGTTGAGGCCGACGTTCTCGAGCTTGATGCCGAGGTCTTCCGAGATGACCTGGCCACCGGTGAGGATGGCGATGTCTTCCAGCATGGCCTTGCGGCGATCACCGAAGCCCGGCGCCTTGACGGCGGCGATCTTCAGGCCGCCACGCAGCTTGTTGACGACCAGCGTGGCCAGAGCCTCGCCTTCGACGTCTTCCGAGATGATGAGCAGCGGCTTCGAGGTCTGCACGACGGCTTCGAGAACCGGCAGCATGGCCTGGAGGTTGGACAGCTTCTTCTCGTGCAGGAGGATGTAGACGTCCTCGAGTTCGGCAACCATCTTGTCGGCGTTGGTGACGAAGTAGGGCGAGAGGTAGCCGCGGTCGAACTGCATGCCTTCGACGACTTCGAGTTCGGTCTCGGCGGTCTTGGCTTCCTCAACCGTGATGACGCCTTCGTTGCCGACCTTCTGCATCGCTTCGGCGATCATCTTGCCGACCGAAGCATCGCCGTTGCCGGCGATGGTGCCGACCTGGGCAACCTCTTCGGAGGTCTTGATCTTCTTGGCGTTCTTGATCAGGGTCGCAACGACGTCGGTTACCGCGAGGTCGATGCCGCGCTTCAGGTCCATCGGGTTCATGCCGGCGGCAACGGCCTTGTGGCCTTCCTGGACGATCGACTGCGCCAGAACGGTCGCGGTCGTGGTGCCGTCGCCAGCGATGTCGTTGGTCTTCGAAGCAACTTCGCGGACCATCTGCGCGCCCATGTTTTCGAACTTGTCCTCAAGCTCGATTTCCTTGGCGACGGTGACGCCGTCCTTGGTGATGCGCGGGGCGCCGAACGACTTGTCGATGACCACGTTGCGGCCCTTGGGGCCGAGCGTGACCTTCACCGCGTCAGCGAGGATGTTGACACCGCGCAGCATGCGCTCGCGGGCATCGCGGGAGAATTTTACGTCTTTGGCAGCCATTTTTAGCTCCTGGCAGGGGCTTCAATCGAGCCCGGGAATTCAGTTGACGAAAGGGCCTGATATGAGCCGATGATGCCCATGATGTCGGATTCCTTCATGATCAGAAGGTCTTCGCCATTGAGCTTGACTTCCGTGCCCGACCACTTGCTGAACAGGATGCGGTCGCCGGCCTTGACGTCCAGCGGGACCAGCTTGCCAGCTTCGTCACGAGCGCCGAAGCCGACAGCGATGATCTCGCCTTCCTGCGGCTTTTCCTTTGCCGTGTCGGGGATGATGATCCCGCCAGCGGTCTTGGATTCGGATTCGACCCGGCGAACGACCACGCGGTCATGCAGCGGGCGGAACTTCGACTTTGCCATTTTCGGATTTTTCCCTGGTGCGCTGTTGAGGGGTTTTTGTTAGCACTCGCGATGGACGAGTGCTAACGCGATAGTGAGGTAGGCTGTAAGCGGGCACTCGTCAAGACGGACGAGGGCAGGCGAGGAGCTCTGGCCCCCTCCCCGGTGGAACCCAACGCATACGCGGCATCCGCGTTGATGGCTGCGAGCCCCACATTTCCATTGAATTCGGCGTCATGACGCCAACTTGCTCGCGCCGCTTCCAAGTCGTCAGTCGTGCTGCCGTCAGCACGAACATAGGGCTGCGCTTCACTTCCCGTCGAAGCCGCGGCAAGCAGCGTCGCCGTCAGCACGCTCCTTTGCAGATGCTTGCCAAAGGTGGACAGTGAGCGCACCTGCGCCGGGCTGTTGGTGCGAACGTAAGACGTCATTGACAACTCCTTTTTGCAAGTCGAGCCCCTTCTCCACCTTCGGCCGCCGTCGACGCGAAGAAGTCCGCATCGCGTTGAAGACGAGCTGCGAAAAAGAGAAAGATGTGTTTGATGGCTGCGGCCCCAACGGTGCCTTCAGATTTGAGATCACTTCCGCCGCGAGCGGCTGAAGCTCCTCGCAACGTCAAATCGAATCTGCTGCCAAGCCTCCAGGAAAGGAGAGCATTGCTCATCTCGCGCTTGTGCATGCAGTCAACCTTCGATCCGTGTTGCCACATCAAGAGCAAATGCCGTGCCAAAGCTCACTGGGAAGTGAACGCATGGCTCTCCCTGAAAACCTCACAAATCCAGCATGGTCAATTGTGCGGAACCCGACATGCGTCTTCTGCCACTGTCAGCTTTCGGACAGGCATGACGCGTTTCGCGCCGACCACCGGTCGATCGGTTTTGGGGCCGGTCTGTTCGCCTCATAAGAGCGCGTTACATTGCGTAGCGGTTTCCCGAGCGCCGCCACATGACACTGGACCTGCAGGTAGCACCGGCTTCTCATCCAGCCTTACTTTGGCCCCCTCGCGTATCAAATTCCCGCTGGCGAGCCCTGCTTTCATAGATCGCACCATGCCGGATGTCTGCTCTGGCGCCCGACCCGCTGGCACGATCTCGATCCGGCATAAGGGCGCAGCATCTTTGCAGGCCGTTTCATCCCGGCGTCCTGCTTGGCTGACAGACCGCACTTGGCGAGCGGTCTCCATGCTCTCTCCAAGGACCATCCCTGCGGCTGGCTTGTCGACCTATGGGCGGGTCCGGCCGCCCGAAACCCTCGCGCCATCAGCTTTTTTCCCCGCCGCCTGCGGCGGCTTCCTCGCGCCGCTTCGCTCACAAAAAAGCTGCCCGCTCGGGTCCTTCACTGTCGCTGCGGCCCTGTCGGATTCAGGCGGTCCTGACGCGCCCATTACGGTGCGCCATCGCAGGGGATGGTCCCCGGCGAAACCACAAAAGGAGACTTCGAAATGACCGCGATCGGTTACGTCAACAAGCAGGAAAACGGCGCCTACAAGGGCCAGTTCAAGACGCTCAGCGTCCGCGCCGACATCGATATCGTCCCCAACCAGGCCAAGAGCGCCGATAACCATCCCGACTTCCGGGTGCTTACGCAAGGGGTCGAAGTCGGCGCTGGCTGGATCCGCACCGGCGAGACTTCCGGCAAGGATTATGTGAGCCTGTCGATTGCAGCGCCGGAGTTCGGACCGCGCAAGCTCTACGCCAATCTCGGCCGAGCCGCCGGCCAGGACGATCACGACACCTACGCCATCATCTGGAACCCGGCCGACTGACCGGCCGAGATAAGAGCCTCGCGCCGCAGCCCCGGCGCGGGGCTCATTCCCAGGAGTTCCACCCAAACCCCGTCCGCCCTAAAGGGCGGCGAAAACTCTCCCCCGACTCTTCGCCCGTCCCCGAGACGATCTCCCTCGCCCATCCTCGCCCTCGCTTGTCCGAAGCGAAACGAGGATCATCATGGACGACGAAAACGAACGCGCGGCCCGCGCGAAAAAGGGCAGCCCGTTTCTCAGCACAGCCCAAGCCGCCTTCTATATCGGGCTCTCCCAGCGCACGCTCGAAAAGATGCGGCTCAAGGGCGGCGGCCCGAAATTCCGCAAGCACGGCCGCTATGTCCGCTATCACATCGACGAACTCGACCATTGGTCGAAAGGACACCCGCAGCACTCCATCGCCGGCGATGGCAAGGCCGGTTCCGGCCAGGGCGGCACGGGAGGCCGTTCATGAGGCGGCGCCCTTCCATCCATCTGATCGGCAGCCGCCTGAGGCGTGTTCGAGCCCGTAAGACGGTCGCCTTGGCCGCGGCCGGTCTCGGTCTTTTGGGCTTCACGGCGCTGGGAAAGCCCGCCCCTTGGCTGGTCTGGAACGCCTCGGCCAGCGCGCCGATCGGCCTTTACCGCATCGCTGCGGGAGCGCTGGCGCGTGGCGATCTCGTGCTCGTGCGCCCGCCTGAATACGCGGCGTATCTCGCCGCCGAGCGCAGCTATCTGCCTCGCAATGTGCCGCTGGCAAAACGTCTTGCAGCGCTGCCGGACGATAATGTCTGCGCCTTCAATGACGCCATCATCATCGGCGGCGACATCGTCGCGCGCCGGCTCAAAATCGACGCCGAAGGCCGACCTTTGCCATGGTGGAACGGCTGCCGAGCGCTCGGGGATAACGAGGTTTTCCTGCTCGGCAGCGACAAAAACCGCTCCTTCGACAGCCGCTATTTCGGGCCTGTTCCCACTCAAAATGTCATCGGGAGGCTCGTACCACTATGGACCGAGTGACCCTCCTCTTGTTGGGCATGATCGCCATTGCGCCATGCGCCTGTTCCGCCTCGACCGGCGCTGAGCCGGTCGCCATCTCCCAAAGTCCGCAGCTGCGAAAGTGGCAGACGTTGGTATCGGAAGCAAGCCGGCGCTTCCATATTCCCCAAGCCTGGATCTATGCCGTCATGGCTGCCGAAAGCGGCGGCAAGACAATGCGCGGCGGCCGCCCCATCACCTCCCCCGCTGGCGCCATGGGCCTCATGCAGGTGATGCCCGGCACCTATGAAGAGATGCGGGTCGAACACGGCCTTGGGCCTAACCCCCACGATCCGCGCGACAATATCCTGGCCGGCACGGCCTATCTCAGTGCCATGTATGACCGCTTCGGATTTCCTGGCCTGTTTGGCGCCTACAATGCCGGTCCCGAGCGCTACGACGAGCATTTGAAGCGTGGCAAACCGCTGCCAGAAGAGACCGTCGAGTACCTCGACCAACTCAAGGCGGCCGGAGTTTCGGCGGCCGACATCGAGGCGTTCGAAAGCCAATCTGTCGCTCCAAAGGCGCAAATCGCTCCTCTCGGACGGTCGCTGTTCTTCATTCATGACGGTGTTCACTCAGGCGTGCGAAACGGCGATCTCTTCGTGCCGCTCGGCAAGGACGGCGCGCAGCCGAAGGAGCCGGTGCGTTAGCCATGGCGGACGGGGGCGCGTCTGGCGGGGCTGGGCGCGGAAGGCAAGATAAAGGTACCGCCTCCAGGAGGCGGTTAAATCTTTGTCTGCACATCGTTTTTCCGGGAGGCTGCCGCCGGTGCCAAGAGGGTTTGACGTGTAAGTGTCTGATTTTGCTTGATATGTCTGGGAGGCTCGCATTAAGGATGACGAGTTCAGGCCGAAGCTCGGCAAAATCGGGTCGCGCGGCTCGAAGGCCGGCAAACGCTATGCCGGCCAGGTTCGTGCGGCGATCAACCGGGCTGGCGGCCGGCCGCAACGCGGTGGTCGCTTCACAGGAAGCCGGACAGGGCGCGGCGGGGCGGCCGCCGCACTGCTGAAATCGCGCGACCGGTATGCCGCCTTCCGCCAGCGCCGGGTGATCGTCAAGGCGCGGGTCGTCAAGCTCGCCGGCAAGGGCGCGGACGGGGCGCGTGCCCATCTACGCTATCTTCAGCGCGACGGGGTCACCCGCGAAGGTGAACCTGGCGAGCTCTACGGCGCCGACAGCGGCCGCGTCGACGGCAAGGCGTTCATCGATCGCGCGGACGGCGACCGCCATCAGTTCCGCTTCATCGTCGCTGCCGAAGACGGCATCGAGTACGACGACCTCAAGGCGCTGACGCGGCGGCTCATGGCGCAGATGCAGGAAGACCTCGGCACGAAGCTCGACTGGGTCGCGGTCGATCATTTCAACACCGGCCACCCGCACAGCCACATCATCGTCCGTGGCAGGGACGACCGTGGCGAGAACCTGGTCATCGCGCGCGAATATATCTCATCTGGCATCCGCGAGCGGGCGGCCGAGCTGGTCAGCCTCGATCTCGGTCCGCGAACCGACCGCGAGATTGAGCTTCGCCTGCGCCGGGAAATGGAGCAGGAACGCTTCACCAGCATCGACCGTCGGCTGCTCAGCATGCGTGATGATGACGGCCTGGTCTCGCCGGGCGGTCCCGACGCCATTCGCCAGACGCTGCACCAGGGACGGCTGCGCAAGCTCGAGCGGATGGGTCTGGCCGCGGAGGTCGGCGCTGGCTCCTGGCGCCTCGACGATGAGCTCGAAGCCACGCTGCGCCGCACCGGCGAACGCGGCGACATCATCAAGACCATGCACCGCGAACTGACCGGCAAGGGGCTTGCCCGCAGGGCCGCCGACTGGGTGATCCACGATCGATCCGGCGAGCCCGTCCAGTCTCTCGTCGGTCGCGTTGTCGCGCGTGGACTGGCCGACGAGATCAATGACCGCCATTACATGATCGTCGACGCCGTCGACGGTAAGAGCCATTGGATCAACATCGGTAGAGGCGAGGCGATGGAAACGATGCCTAATGGCTGCATCGTGCGTGTCGCGCCAAGGAACACCGAGCCGAGGCAGGTCGATCGTACCATCGCCGAAATCGCCGCCGCGCATGGCGGCCGTTACGACGTCGATATGCACCTGAAGCATGACCCATCCGCCACCGAGAGCTTTGCGCGAACGCATGTGCGGCGGCTGGAGGCGATCCGCCGCGCGACCGGCGGCGTTGAGCGAGAGCCGAACGGCACCTGGCTCATCGCGCCGGACCATCTCGATCGCGTCGCGAATTATGAGGGCCAGCGGGCCAGGGCCGAGCCTGTCGTTGCCGACAAGCTCTCCTCAATGGCGCTGGAGCGACAGGTCAGCTTCAACGGCGCCACCTGGCTCGACCGGGAGCTGGTTGCCGATAGACCCGAGCCTTTGCACGGATCCGGCTTCGGCCGCGACGTGAGAGAGGCGCAAGCTCGCCGGCGGCAGTGGCTGATCGCGCAAGGCCTCGCGCATAAAGAACAGGATGGGATCGTCTATCGAGCCAACATGCTTTCGATCCTGCGCCAGCGAGAACTGAACCGTGTTGCTGGCCAACTGTCGGAGGAACTTGGCCTGCCCTATGCCGAAGCGCGATTCGGAGGACGAGTAGAGGGTACGCTCCGCCGCTCCGTCGAGCTTGCCAGCGGAAAATATGCCGTCGTTGAAAAGTCGCGCGAGTTCACGCTGGTGCCATGGCGGCCGGTGCTTGAGCGCCATGTGGGCAAGGAGGTCTCCGGTGTCGTGAGTGGGGAGGGGATTTCATGGACCGTCGGCCGGCAAAGGAGCGGACCTGGTGTTTCGTGAGATGGTGTACAGCTTTTTAGCCAGCGGCGCGGGCAGCCATGCGAGCCCGCGTAGACCTTATGGCCGCACGCCCGCAATCGGTCGCATGGACCTGCCAGGCGGGGCGGCTTTGGAGCGTTCGGACCCGACACGCTGCGTGAGTGGCCAGACTTCGAGCGCTCGAAGATGCGGACTGTTGTCTGCTGGCCGGCGTTATTCCGGCTGGCCTATGACCGCGGCGCAACAGTTCACCGCTGAAGTTGCCACGGGCGAACATCGACAAGAGAAAAAACACCATTGCGCGTTACAAATCGCCGTTGAAAGCGTTTAGGTTGCATGCGCTTCGCCAAGTAAACGGATACCCCAGAAGAGAGCCATGACCACGGCCCGCCATATCGTGACGCTGCTTAAAAGCCACATTGCCGGCGACGAGGATCGTTTCCTCTCTATCGCGATGCAGCTTGCTGCGCATGAGGCACGTCAAGGCCATGGCAAGCTTGCTCAGGAGCTCAAGGATCTGGTCGACGCAGCCAAGAGCAGGGACGCCCGGATTGCCAAGAGCAGTCGGCCGGTTCCCCTTTTTCAGCCAAAGGGCGAACTCGCAGGCCTCCTGCATGTGCGCTATCCGGACCTGCGACTGACGGACATGATTTTGCCGGACAGTCTGCGCTCGCGCCTGCACCGCGTGCTGGGAGAGCAGCGCCAACAAGCAAGCTTGCGCGAGCACGGGCTTGTTCCCCGTCGCAAACTGCTTCTGGTCGGCCCGCCAGGATCAGGCAAGACGATGACCGCATCGGCATTGGCCGGGGAGCTTCATCTGCCCCTTTTCATGATCGTCCTCGATGGTTTGATCACCAAGTTCATGGGAGAGACTGCCGGAAAGCTGCGGCTTGTTTTTGATGCAATGCAGGCGACGCGGGGCGTCTACTTCTTTGACGAATTCGATGCCATCGGCGCGCGTCGAGGCGAACGCCAGGATGTTGGCGAGATTCGGCGCGTGCTGAATTCGTTTCTGCAGTTTCTCGAGCAAGACGACAGCCACAGCCTGATTATTGCGGCAACAAATCATCCCGAGCTGCTCGACAGAGCTTTGTTCCGCCGTTTCGACGATGTCATCGAATACGCCGTGCCCGATCGGCCGATTATCGAGGCGCTGCTTCGGGCTCGACTCGACCGCTTCGACACCAGAGGGCTTGCCTGGAACGAGGCGATCTCTCAGGCAGAGAGACTGTCGCAGGCCGAGATCACCCGCGCGGCCGACGACGCTGCAAAAACCATCATATTGCGGGGGGGGAAGCGGATCACCTCGGAAGCGCTCATCGACGCTCTGAAGGAACGCCGGCAGGCTTCGCTGTCTGAGTAGCGACAGCACAGATCATAATGGCAGACGATTTTCCGCGCGACCGCGCCCATATCCACCTTCGCAACAACGGCATTCGGGAAGCCTATCGGCGGCCCAACCAACTTATACATGCACCGCCGCTGCCGGCGCGTGATCGGGCGTCGCATGCTGCGGCCTTGACGCAATCCATCGAACAAGCGGTCGAAAGTGCACGCCAGCAGATTGCGGCGCGTGACCCCCAGCTGTCGGTCGGCACGCCTGGCTTTTACCTCGAGATCGATCTGCCCATGTCCGGACGGGCGGCCCTCGACCAGTTGGCCGATCGTCGCCAGCACATGGAGCTGGTCGCCGTCCATGAGCCAACTCAACCCGGTGCTCCCATCACAGCGTCGGTGTTCCTGCCGCAAAGCGCGCAAGCCTATTATTTGCGGAAAGTCGAGGCGTATCGAGACGTTGACACTGACCGCGGCAGACCGCGCAACGAGCCGCTCGTCTCCCGCATGGAGACAGTCAGGCTGGCGACTGCACGATCGTTGTTTACCGACCACGACGACCTCTTCCCCCAGGCCGCTGACGAGCAGGTGTGGTGGGAAGTCTGGCTGCGCGACGGTCGCCGCGAGAACTTCGAGCACATTGCCGAAGCCCTGAACATCACTTTGCGCACGCATGCGGTCAGGTTTCCGGAGCGGGTGGTCATGCTGGCACTCGCCAGCACGGCAATGCTCGACCGCATGATTGCGCACAGCGATGTCGTCGCCGAGCTGCGGCGCGCGAAGGATACGCCGTCCTTCTTCATGGGCCTTGGCGGCGCGGAGCAAAGGGACTGGAGCGACGAGCTTCTCGGGCGCGTCAGACCGCCTCAATCCGATATTGCGGTCTGCATTCTCGACAGCGGCGTACGTCGCACCCACCCGTTGATCGAACCCGCACTTGCCGTTGAAGACTGGCACACCGTCAAACCGGCATGGGGCAGCGACGACACACCTGCGTGGAGCGGCCACGGGACGCGAATGGCAGGTGTCGGCCTGTACGGTGATCTGGTCCCGCTCCTGGTCGGAGGCGATCCAGTTCCATTGCCCTTTCGGCTGGAGAGTGTCCGTATCCTTCCGCCAGAAGACGAGGCAAACGATCCAGAACTCTATGGCTCGATCACCGCGGAAGCGATCGCCCGCGCCGAGGTGCAGGCGCCGGAGCGCCGCCGCGCGATCGCAATGGCTGTGACAAGCGCCAGTCCGGCGCGTGGAAGGCCCACATCGTGGTCTGCCGCTATCGACCAACTCTGTTTCGAAGAGGAGCAGCGACGCTTGATCGTTCTCTCTGCCGGCAACATCGGCGATGACCTCATGCCGGCCGAGCATTTGACGCGCAACGATCTGGAAGCAGTCGATGATCCTTCTCAGGCCTGGAATGCGCTGACGGTCGGCGCTTTCACAGAAAAGGTCGATATCATTGACACCGACTTTGCGGGCTACGCTCCGATCGCGCCGGTCGGCGAGCTCTCGCCGCGCAGTCGCACTTCGGTCGTTTGGGACAGGCAGTGGCCGGTGAAGCCCGAGGTCGTCTTCGAAGGCGGCAATCTCGCCCATGACGGTGTGTTGCCTGGCGAGCCGATCGACGATCTGCAGATATTGACCACTTTCTATCGACCCGAACTGCGCCACTTCACCACCCTCGGAGATACGAGCGCGGCAACGGCCCATGCCGCACGGATGGCGGGACTAATTCTATCAGCGCGCCCCGAGCTGTGGCCTGAAACGGTTCGCGCCCTGATCGTCCACTCGGCCGAATGGACTCCGGCGATGCGCGCACGCATCGATGCGTGCAACGGAGCGAAGGGCGAGATCCAGGCGCTCGTGCGGCGCTATGGTTACGGCGTGCCAGATCTTGGGCGCGCGCTTCTGTCAACGGTGAACGACCTCACGCTTATCGTTGAAGATGAGCTTCAGCCTTTCCAGCGCGAGGGCGGCGCGGCTGCCAAAACGCGTGACATGAAGCTGCATCGCCTGCCTTGGCCGAAGGAGCAGCTCGCGGCGCTCGGCGCTGCCCAGGTCGAGCTCCGCGTCACGCTGTCCTATTTCATCGAACCCAACCCCGGTGAACGCGGATGGACCCGCCGGCATCGTTACGCGTCCCATGGTCTTCGGTTCAGAGTAAAGTCAGCGACCGAGACAGTCGACGAATTCCGAGCCCGCATCAATCAGGCCGCTCGGGACGAGGAGGAAGGGGCGCCTGCTGGAGGCGGAGAAGAGTGGCTGCTCGGCACCTTCCGCGATCGCGGCTCGTTGCACGCCGATTTCTGGTCGGGCAGCGCCGCCGATCTCGCCGAGCGTGATGCGATCGGCGTGTTCCCGGTCGGGGGCTGGTGGAAGGAGAAGCCTTACCTGGAACGCGTCGACGCTCTGGCTCGGTACGCCCTGATTGTGACGATGCGGGCGCCTGGGGTCGATGTTGACATCTTCACACCCGTCGAAGCAGCCCTGACTGTCGAGACGTCGGTCGAGACCTGATGCAGCACTGTCCAAATCGGCCAACAACGGAGGTTTGACCAGCCTCTGGTGCCATGGCGGCTGGTGCTGGATCATCACGTCGGCAACAGGGATCATGCGCGGAGGACGATAGGCCGGCAAAGGAGCGGGCCAAGCGTGTGATAATGGCGCCCATGGTCACGCCCACAAGCCGCGCCCCCTGCGTCTACGGAGAGGTGCGCGTCTGTTTAGGCGGCCGAGACATCGCTTACCTGATCAACGCGCTCGCCGTATTTGCGCCTGTAAGCGGCAATGAAATCGTCGTCGCTACAGATGCAGCGGCCGCTGGAGTCCTTGGCCTTCGGATCGTGCAAGTGAGAGCCAAGGGGGCGCAGAAGATTCACCCGAGTGCTCGTCGTCGGGCTCATGGGAAACCCCGCACTATGTTTGACCAAATCCGCGGCAAGCATAATCCCGGCAAGCACCGACTGAAAGGCCATCGGAACCACAGTTCGAACGCGGCGACTTCCTTCGCTAAGCTGGAACACCAGACCGCCGCAGATAGCCTGCTGATAAAAGGAGCGCAGGGGCTGGCCGACAAACGGGGCTAGCGGTTCAAACGGCACAGCCATCGCTGTAGCCACGCGAACTACAAAGTCGTTGGGAACTCCGGCATTGGTCTGCAGGAGCGTTTTCACCTGCTCGTGTGCTTCCGGTATTCCGAGTTCCTCGGCAATCAGCTGGTGCTCGTCCTTGGATTTTCCGGATGGCAGGTACATGCAACAAAGGCAAGCCTGGCCGTCATCGAAACCATGCCGGGAGATACCGAGATCGTGCTCCTGCGTCCAAGCGTTTGCGATCCATCGCGGCAGTGCACCTTGGACAGCCAGACGGTCGGCGGCGGTGTCAAGCGCCACACCCACTTGGTCGAAGACCCAATTGCCCCGGCGCGCAACATATTCTGCCCACGTCAGAGGGTGCGCCTCGACCTCAAGGGCAGTCGATCTAAGGGCGGTGGCTGCAAGAACCGCTTTGGACATACCAATCTCCGCCTGGCCAGCCAATGCGTAGCGCTGCAGGTTTGAGAGTTCGATCGCTTCGTGATCGATTACATGCAGACGACCTTTGAGATCGGGTTGTCTCGCTAGCGCCCAAAGCGAGCCATGGCCTATCGCACCGAGCCCAACGAGGTGGGTTTCGCCAAGGTCGACTGGGAAGTCGATCGGGCCAGGCTCTCCGGCTTTGGTCTTGTCGTAGCTGCATAGCGAGAGGTCGATGGTTTCGTCCAACTCGGCGCCGGTCAACTGGGCAGCGAAGATAGTTCGAAAGACGTTGGCGGCGCCGAAGCAACTGGCGGCGCCAGCTCCATAAGGCAGCAGACTTGGGCCAGAGCCCACCGGGTCCGTACGCGACAGCTTTGCCGCCCAACCGTCCGATCCCACGAAAAAGATCGGGCACCGGAGTGATGGGCGCGTTACCCCTGCAACGACGCAGACGGTGGCAGACTTGCCGGAACGCCGGATGCCGACTTTTGGATTGATCGACTTTGCCAAGCGCTCCAGCGCTTGGGCTTGAGAGCTCGCCGCGCTGTCCAGCGGGAGTATCGCCAGAACCGGGTAGAGCCTAGCGAGCAATCTCACCGCAAGATCTAGTGTCGCCTGGCCTTCGGCGCAGGAAGCGGCCTGATGGTCGAAGGCGACTGCCACGACCTGCTTTTCAAGAGCTGCTTTGAAGTCTCCCAGATGAAAATCGGCCAGGACCTGAGATGCCGCCGTGGCGGCGCGATCGATGAAGTTAGCGAATGCCATTGTTCAACTCGATATCATGATCATTCGCGACAGTGCCGCGGGAGGGAGCGCATTCCATTTGGCCTTTTCGTCAAGCCGATAGGCGGCGACCCGAGCAAAATCGAAAGGCTCGCGGGCGAAATTCGGCACTACCAGCGACAGACACCCAACCGTGGTAGCAACCGCATAAGCGTCGTCCGTCGTCGAATGGTAGGCGCGGCCCGGATGGCTGTGAATCTGGGCCAAGAGTTTCAGGCCGCTTTTGTAGAGCCAGACATTGAGCCGGTGCAGTTCTTCGGCCGCAACGATCACGCAAACGCCATCGTTTGTCCGAATGTGACGCTGCGCCGGGATAACCGTCTCTGTTACGGCAAAGTGCCGCTCTTGCTGAACGCCGACCCAGAGCGCCATCCCCTCATTGCCCTCGCGACCAACTGAGCGCAGATGCCCATGCGTGGTCGAGATGCAGCCGCGCGGGAGAGTCACGATCGTTACATCTCTCAAACCAGTCATTCTTGTATCGCCTGAGGGGATACCACCATTCCTACGATTGTCGGTTGGAGTTGAATCTGCAACTGCTCTATAGGAACGATTCCGTACTTGATGATCTTGTCCAGGATGAAGGCCAAACAGCCTTCGCCAGAACCCCGATGAAGCAGCCATGGATCACCTGAATGGGCTGGATTGTCGTGGTATTCCCGGACGCCCGCCATGCACAGGAATGGTTCGTCCTCGGGACTGTTGGCCTGGATGAAGTCCGTCAGCGGCACGGCGTTCTGCTGGATGAGAGCTCCTATCATCTCCGGCGGCGTTCCGGGCAGCGGCGGACGTCTAAGCATTTTCAGGTATAGATCTTTCCGGGCAATCGGATGACGCGTAAACGGATCGACGAAGACCACGGACGGTGGTCTTAAGTCGTAGTCGGTGAAGTCGACCTCGCTCGCTGCGCTGACCACCCGTGGCTTTAACTTGGGGCTGGCGAAAATGAAGAAAGCGCGCGGAAAGGTCGCCTCGATCAAGAAGCAGCCCTGAGCCCGATAGACATCAGCATATGGCCGGAACCGGCCGATCTCCCGATCAAACTTCGCTCGGGAGACCTCCGGATCCACACTTTGGTGTTTAGGCACCTGCGACGCCCGCCTTCAGGCTGAGGAACAGGGTCACAGTATTCGGGAAACCGAAGTCGCCAAGCTTCTTGTCGACATCGAGCAAGTTGCCGGCCTCATCCTTGAATTCCCAATTCTCGGCTGGTTGGGCGACATTCTGCGTGTTCTCAAGGGCTTTGGTACGAATGACGTGAAGCGGCTGGTTGGGATTGGCTTCGACCTGCGTGGGCTGGCCGTTCACCACCACCGTGATCTCGATCTTGCCCGGTCCGCCGCCGTGATTATCGCCCTTACCCGAATCCTTCGACATTGTCCTACTCCTGTGGCTTGCCAACCGCCCCACGCCCTGGCGCCCACCTGCGAGTGAGACCGGCGGTCTTCAATCGTTCACCCGGCGCCACGGCCGCGAGTACGCGAAAGACAGGGGATAAGCTACCGAATCGGTGCTTGCCTTCTTTTATGGGTGACTTGAGCCGCAAGTAAATGGTCTCAAATTGCTCCTCACAACTATAATCGATTAGAGCAATGCAAAAATATTGGCGACACGCCTATTCATCTGCTCTCTCACTCGCCTGCTCCGTGCTTGGCAAGGGGAGCTTTGACTGCGTCACGCGTCCCCCAAGCAGCCGATTGCGCCGGCAGCGCCGTAGGAACCGTCGTTCAGAGTCTTCACCACTCAAGCAGCCGCATGGATGCAGCCGACGCTCGTCTCCACAAACAGCGCAAGTGGTGCCTTGTTGGATAAGGTCGCCTCGTCCCTGGTGCAGCATCTGTCGGAACGGGTCCGCTGCGAGACCATGCCTCATCATCGCGCATGCGCAGCAGCCGGCGGTCGATGCTCGTAAGGCGTTCTGCTCATTTCGTGGCGAAGGCGCTGCTCGACTCGCGGACATATGCGGGCACCGAGGCGGAGGCTGACCAGTCGGCGCCGCGTTCGCGGATGTCGCTTGCAATGTGCTCGCGTGCGTTTGCCGCCGGCGACCTTGCCGTCCTCGCCTGCTATGGCGAGCCGGCGCAAGCGGATTGCTCGATACTGCCGGCGAGGCTGCGGGCCGGTCCTAACGGCCGTTCACAAGAGCTTGCATCAGCAACTGGCAATCGGATCGATAACTTCGCGATCGCCGTTATGGCGCGGAGATGCGGTCTCGCCGGGTTGTGGCTGGCGCTTCGTTGTGGGCGGCGCGTCGTAGCCGAGGGAGCAGGGGCGGCGCCATGATCCAGACCGAACGCGCGCTGCAGCAGGTGCTTGAGTGGGGGCGTGCCCTGACCGGTTTCGCGGATGAGCATGCTGAGGAAGCGGTAAGGGGCGGCCAGTATATCCTGCAACGCATTCACCCGAGCCTGCGCGACACCAGCGCCCGCACCGGCCGCGATCCGCAGGACGAAACGCTGATCGTGGCGTTCTATCGCGAACTGGCGCTGCTGTTCTGGCTAGACGATTGCAACGACGTTGGCCTGATCGCGCCGGAGCAGCTCGCCGCCCTGGAGCAGGCGCTGGGGCACGGCGTACCGTGCGTGCTCTCCGGATTCGAGGGCTGCGCTCAGCTGCGCGCTTCGCTGGCTGCGCTCGCTTACGATCGTCACGACTATGCTCGGCTTCTCGACTATACCCGGTGCTACTGCGCGGCGCTGCGCGCCGGACACGCGCAGGCGGCAGGGGCGCGACGCTGGTCTTACGCCGAGTACCTGCACAACGGCATCGATTCGATCGCTTACGGGACCGTGTTCTGTTGCCTGTCGCTGCTGTGGGGGCTGGACATGGCGACCTTGCGCGCGCGTCCAGCGTTTCGCCAGGTCCTGCGGCTCATCTCAGTGATAGGGCGCCTGCAGAACGATCTGCATGGACGCGACAAGGACAGGTCGGCCGGCGATAACGCGGCGATCCTGCTTCTGCAGCGCTATCCGGCTATGCCTGTGGTTGAGTTCCTCAACGACGAGTTGGCCGGCCATACGCGCATGCTGCACCGGGTGATGGCGGAAGAATGCTTTCCCGCGCCGTGGGGACCGTTGATCGAGGCGATGGCGGCGATCCGCGCGCAGTACTACCAGACTTCGACCAGCCGCTATCGCAGCGACGCTGCAGGGGGAGGCCAGCGTGCGTCGGCCTGGACGCGCCGGAGGCGGCGGCTTGGGCGCGCTGCCGTCGGTTCGATCCGACGCAACGCCGTCGCCCGCTGCTACGGATGGAGCGAGCATGAGCGACACCGCCCTGAGCCGGGGAAGGACGAACATCTGGACATCGTGCTGGATCGGCGAACGGCGCCGGCCACGGTGGCCGCTGGCTGGGAGTACATCCATCTCGAACACTGCGCACTGCCCGAGTTGGACCTGACGCAGATCGACCTGCGCGCCTCGCTGCTGGGCAAGGCTATGCGCGCGCCGCTGCTGATCAGCTCTATGGCCGGCGGCATGCCACGGGCCGAGGCCATCAACCGGCATTTGAGCGAGGCAGCGCAAGCCTTGGGGATCGCCATGTGCGGTTCGCAGCGTGTGAGCCTGCAATCCCGCAACTCCCAGGGGCTAACGCGCGCGCTGCGCCGCCTGGCGCCAGACATTCCCTTGCTGGCCAATATCGGCGCCGCGCAACTGCGGGAGGCCGACGGCCTGGACCTGGCGCGTCGCGCGGTGGACGCGCTGGAGGCCGATGGGCTCATCGTCCATCTCAATCCGCTGCAGGAAGCGGTACAGCCGGAGGGCGACCGCGAACTGGCGCGGCGTCCTGGCGCTGATCGCTGGCGCCGCGCGCATCGTGGGCGTGCCGATGGTGGCCAAGGAAGTGGGGGCGGGCCTGTCCGCCTCGGTGCCTGTGCGCTCGTCGAGGCGGGCGTGGCGGTAATCGATGTCGCCGGCGCCGGCGGCACCAGTTGGGCCGCAGTGGAGGGCGAGCGCGCCCGCAATGCCGCCGACCGTGCAGTGGCGATGTCATTCGCCGATTGGGGGATTCCACCCTGACCAGCGTGCAGGCGGTGCGTCGGGCGCTGCCAACGGTGAAGCTGATCGCGTCGGGCGGGATCCGCGATGGCGTCGACGTGGCCAAGGCCATCCGCCTGGGCGCGGACATCGCCGGGCAGGCGGCCAGCGTGCTGGGCGCGGCGACAGTGTCCACCGGGGCCGTTGTCGCGCATTTCGAGATCGTCATCCGCCAGTTGGCCGTCGCCTGCTTCTGCACGGGCTCGGCTGATCTGGCGGCGTTGCGTCAGGCGCGCTTGTTGCCCTCGTCGCATTTGTCCGCCGGTTGATGTCGGCGTCGTCCGCACGCTAACAGCAGGCTGCTGAAATACCTACGCCAAAGACAGACTATTGATCCCCCTGGCGAGACGGCTCGATTGACGGGAGCGATGTGTTCATGGAGCAGCTGTTCACGATGAAGCGGTTGGAAGATTTCGTTCCAGCCGGTCATCCTGGTGCCCGCACCGGCTGATGATCAATGGAGCGCTGGTGCGGCTAGACGGCATCCTTTCCGGCATGTACGCCTGCAGTGCCAAAGGCGGTCGCCCCAGCGTTGCGCCGGAGAAATTGCTGCGGGCCGTGTGTTGCAGGTGTTCTACAGCGTCCGTCGGAATTGATGCAGCAGGTGCTGCTGTGGCAAGGCCAAGACCCGGGAATGCCGTCAGCTTTGATCAGGCGCTTCGGGCCGTCGGAAACGCGCGAAGAGTCCGGCTTTCGAAAAAGGCCGAACGCCTCAGATAAAGCCAGAACTCCTTGGGTCACCATCAAACCAATTTGACGCCCCGGGACAATTTCGTCCGGCATTGTCCGGTGTGCGACGATGTTGGGGATGCGACATAGGCGGATTGCCGTGTATTTAAACCGCTTTTCCTTTGGCACGCATATTGCGCCCTATCGGTAAACCTCGTCATGGGCCGGCGGCAATCGCTCGGAGATTGTCGAAATAGCACAATGATTTCTGCCGGGGTGACATCCGGCCCGACTAGAGCAGGACCTTTCAGATGATGCAGAAAAGCAAGCGGCCATACTCGCGGGGAAATAGTCGCGTCAGGGCTGCATGGACGCTCTTTCCTGGTTGTTTCGGCGGCGGACGCCAACTCTTCAATCGGCACCCGAACCAGTGCCTGGATGTCCAAGGAGCGCCCCTGTTGCGCGTGCCTGGCTGCACCCGCGTGCTGGCTCTCCTCCAAGGCGACGCTTCGGCGCTGCTGCAGACCGGCGACGAGAACCCAACTTCAAAATTAGCATTCCGAAAACCGAAAGAAGTGAACAGGTATGTCCAGGATCGGCGCTTTGACGCGCGCCGCATGGCGATCGGCAACTCAGACGCTGGCCAAGGGTTCGAAAAGTTTACACCCGACGCTAGCGCCGGCCGATTTCAAGCGCGCACTTACGATCAACGATCGATATGGCGGGCTCACTGTCAATGTCCCCAAAATGCCTTTCTGGCTGACCGGGGGTGAAGCCTTCGTCTACCGCCGGACTAGCCACGGCGAGCAGCAGTTCATGCAGGTCGATGCTGCCACGGGTTTCAAGCGGCCCGCTTTCGATCAGGCGCGTCTGGCGGCAGCGCTAAACAAGGTGAGCCATGAGAGCTATCAAGCCGGCAATCTTCCGTTCGACCGTTTCGAACTGAGTGAGGATGGTCGCAGGCTCGACTTCCAGATTGAAGACACCCGGTGGAGCTGCGACCTTGCAAGCTATGACTGTACCAGCACCACATTCGATGCAAGGAAAGGGGACCGTAGGGAGCTCAGCCACCGCTACACGCCGCCAGCGGAGAACAACCCCGACAAGAGCAACGCGTCGCCCGACGGCAAATGGATCGCCTATATCAAGAACTGCAACGTTTTCCTGCGCAGCGAGGACGGATTGCAGGATGTTCCTCTGAGCCGGGACGGAGCCGAAGGCAATTGCTACGTCTTTTCGACGCTGAGCTGGTCGCCGGACTCGCGCCACCTCGCCGCTTACCTTGTTCGCCCCGGCTATAGGCGAGAGGTCCGCTACCTCAATTCTTCGACGGACCAGTTGGAGCGGGAATATTCAACAAAATTCTATCCCAGGCCGGGCGATGTCCTTCCGCTGCCCCAGCCAGTCCTGTTCGACATTGCCGGCCGGCGCCAGATCGTGATTGACGGTGCCCTCTTCTCGAACGTCTTCGAACTTTCCCCTCTCCGGTGGTGGGCGGACAGCCGCGGCTTCACTTTCGAATATAACCAGCGCGGGCATCAGCTTTATCGCCTGGTCGAGGTAGACGCCGCCTCGGGCCGCGGGCGCTCCCTGATCGATGAGACCAGCGAGACATTCGTTGATTATTTGCCGCTGGGGCATGGCCAGGAGGATGCCGGAAAAATCTTCCGTTACGATGTCGATGACGGGAAGGAGATCATCTGGGCATCAGAGCGCGACGGGTATGAGCATTTGTATCTTTTCAACGGCCGGACAGGCGCGCTCGAAAACCAGATCACGCGAGGTGAGTGGGTCGTCCGGAGGGTCAACCATGTCGATCCGGTCAAGCGTCAGATCTGGTTCGAGGCGAGCGGGATGAACTCGCAGGAGGACCCCTATTGGGTCCATGCTTACCGCATCGGCTTTGACGGCAAGGGACTGACTGCACTGACGCCCGAACCGGCCAACCACCATATCGAGTTCTCGCCTGACAGGCGCTATTATGTCGATCTCTGGTCACGCATCGATCTGCCCCCGCGCATGGCACTCTACCGCGCCAGCGACAATGCCAAGCTCCAGCAGATCGAGACGGCCGACATTTCTGAGCTCGTCGCCGCAGGCTGGCAGCCGCCGCTCAGTTTCCATTCCAAGGGGCGCGACGGCAAAACTGACATCTGGGGCGTGCTCCACCTGCCAGCCAACTTCGACCCGACGAAGAAATACCCGGTTGTGGAGAATATCTATGCTGGACCCCACGGCTCCTTCGTCCCAAAATCCTTCTCGCGGTGGACAGAGCCGCTCACGCAGCTGGGCTTCGTCGTTGCTCAGATCGACGGCATGGGCACCAACAACCGCTCCCGCGCCTTCCATGATGTTGCTTGGAAGAATCTGAAGGACGCAGGATTTCCCGATCGCATTCTGTGGCACAAGGCGGCGGCCGCGCAATATCCATGGTACGACATATCCAACGTCGGCATTTTTGGCGCATCCGCCGGCGGCCAGAGTGCAGTCAGCGCGCTGCTCTTTCACCCCGATTTCTACAAGGTCGCCGTCGCCAAAAACGGCTGCTTCGACAACAGGATAGACAAGACCTGGTGGAACGAACTTTGGATGGGGTGGCCGGTCGGCATTGAATATTCGCAATCCTCCGCCGTTGACAATGCTCACAGGCTGCAGGGCAAGCTGATGATCGCGGTCGGCGAAATGGATGATAATGTCGATCCGTTTTGCTCGTTCCAGCTTGCCGATCGACTCATCAAGGCAGGAAAAGATTTTGACATGGTCTACGTTCCTGGTGCCAATCACCATACTCTAGGCACCTACACCGAGCGCAAACTCCTAGACTTCTTCGTTCGCAACATTCTCGGTCAGACCCCGCCCGACTGGAACACCAAACCGATCGAGCTGGAATAGCTTGTGGCTCTTGCAATTGTTAGCTCGCCTTATCAGCTGTAATCAGGGCGAGGCGCGAGCAAATCTGCACCGAAGGACGATCGTGGAGTCTAGGACTTGCGCTGCGTATTGAGGATCGGCTCGCCGCGACGTTGGTCTGAGCAAACTGCTTGATAGGCACGCCTGCAGACCGCGTGTGTGCGATTGCAAGATCCCCTATCAGCCTGGTGTGAAGCGTTCAGGGGAAAAGCCGCACCCAACGCCGCTTCCGCTCGCCGTAACGCTACGGCGGTGCGGCCCACCGATCCGCTCGACGAGCATTGGAACACATAGGTCCCCGAACGGACGATTGCCTTGGCAATAGAAGACCCTCGTCGGTCATCGCCGCTGTGGGTGGCAGCCCGTCGGTCTGGAGCTGCCACGATTCTCATCCTCGCGTCACATATGAGCTGAAGCTTTCCGGATCGGGTATCCAATCGGCATCCAGTTGCTCGGCGATATGGTTGAATTCTGCCCTCAGGACAAGAGTGAGTAGAGCAGCCCCGCTACGAAAATCCCATCCTGGTTCGTTTGACGCATCGACTATTCAGATTGATTGGCGTGATACCCGGCGCGGCCGCAACACGCGAGGCCGTCAACCGCTGAGCAGAAAACCAGCCTTCGCCTTCCGCGGCGGCGGACCTCGTCAGCCTCTCGAAAGCTTGCCTGAGTAGGTTGCTCATGTGATCTGTGGAAGTGAGGATAGCGTGCACCCGTACAAACTAGACATTCATCGTGGCAGCTTGGCTGCAGGTGCAGCACGCCGTACCGCACGAGCAAGCGGACAGGCCGGCCAAGCCGGTTTTGAGCAGCACTTGGGCGAACTGCAGGCGGCGGACGAGTTGATGGGTGCGCTAGGCGAGGAGGTCCTCGTCAATGGCTCGCATGGTAAAGGTGAGTTGAGACCAACGAAGAGGCAGAGGATCCAAAGCAATCTGCAGCATGCTGTCACTGAGCGGCAACCAGGTGAGGTTGGCAACTCAGGCGCTCGCGTGATGATGCAACTCCCCACCGATCAGGTGGGTACATCGGAACGGGAGGCGCAACTTGTGATGCAGGGGGACGAGCACGAATACACCCCAGCACCGCATCTCGACGGGTCGATGCCCTCGACAGTGCAGCCGGATCGTCCAATTGTGGTCCCCGACGGTGCCGACAAGCGTCCTGTTTATTCCAACGATGCCACCGCCATCGAAGGGCTGAAGTCAGCACTCCTTGCGGGTAAAGCCAGGCCGGACACGGTCACTCGCAGCACAAATTCTCTTTTCGGCTTTAGTCGTTGGCTCTTTCAAAACAACAAGCCAGGGCTTGCTGCTCGGCTTTACCATCCGTCGCTGAGCCAGGATCTCGAGGAGTACGAGAGTAGGGGTGGTTCCTCCACCGTGGCTGGCGCACTGCGTCAATTGATGAAGTCGATGGGCGGAGCCGGCCCGATTGTGGGTCGCGCTGTCCTGAACCCCCATCCTGACGACGCCGCGCTCACCAGACATTTCAGATCCGCGAGCGGCTACGCAACTGCTCTTAACCATTTCAGTCATTACCTACGTCAAAATGACAAGCTCGGAATTGCGGGTCGCATTTACGATAAATCGCTGGATAAAGATGTTGAGAGCTACAAGGCCGCCTCCTCTAATGGTGGAGCTCCGATCGAATCTGCGCTGGTTTATCTCCGCAAGAACCCGCCGCGCGTTATACTCGGGAATCATCTGGAAAACGCGGTCAGCATGGAGGCTCGTCCCCGTGGCGACGCTGCTCAGCATACCGCACCACAGCAGGGATTCGATTGGCCAGAGGAGCTCCTGCCGGTAGGTTATAAGGAGGGCACCGATCTACCATTGTCTCTCGCCCCAACCGCGCACCAACACCAAGCGCCCGACTTTGGAGAGGCCGTCCCTCACTTGAACTGGCGCCACGGCGACCAGGGCGCCCCGGAGGAGCTGGTAGCTGCACGGGACAGGAGCAGCCCGCTGCCAAGCGAGGCGGTGCCACATAAATCTGGACGGGGACTCGCTACGCAGCCCAGATTGTGGGCGGAGAAATCCGCCTCGCCAGAGCTCTTTCGACGGCGGGCGGAGCAGGCTCTGCCGGCGTCCGCCAGAGGTGTGGAGACATCCTCCGCGGTTGATGAAGCCGCGCAGGCCGCTCGCCAAGCTTTGGCTTGGTTGCAGCAGGAGATGGAGGGGATCGAACCGATGCAGGATCCTCATGAGGTGGCTACACCGGAATGTGAGGCGCAGCTCGTCAGGCAGAGGGATGAGCACGAATCCACCCCAGCACCGCATCCCGGAGGTGGTGGGTCGATGCCCTCGACAGTGCAGCCGGATCGTCCAATTGTAGTCCCCGACGGTGCCGACAAGCGTCCTGTCTATTCCAACGATGCGACCGCTATCGAAGGGCTGAGGGCAGCATTCCACGCGGGTAAGGCCAAAGCGAACACGGTCACTTACAATGTAAATTCTCTTTTCGGCTTTAGTCGGTGGCTCCTTCAAAACAACAAGCCAGGGTTTGCTGCTCGGCTTTACCATTCGTCGCTGGATCAGGATCTCAAGGAGTACGAGAGTACGGGTGGTTCCTCCACCGTGGCTGGCGCACTGCGTTACCTCAAGAAGTCGACAGGCGGAGCCCCGATTATGGCTCGCCCTGTCGTGATCCCCTATCCTGACGATGCCGAGCTCATTAGAAATTACAGAGCCGCTTCGACCAAGGAGTACCTGGCAGCGCCTGCGACCGGACGGAATCCAGATACCGTGGGCGGCTATACAAATTTTCTTAGACATTTTAGTCAGTACCTGCGTCAAAATAACAAGCTTGGGATTGCGGCTCGGATTCACGACAAATCGCTGGATAAAGATGTTGAGAGCTTCAAGGCTGTCTCCTATGGTAATAGGCTAAGTATCAGTTCTGCATTGGCTCACCTCCGGGATATCCTGCCGCGCATTGTGCTCGGGCGCGAAACTGTCCTTTCTGCTCATCCGGCAGACGCAGTCACCAGGCGCGTTGGGGCCGCTGCTGAAGCTGGGCCAGCGGCACCGGCAAGAGCTCCCCAACCCGCCTCGCCAGCAACCGCTAGGCTGCCAGGCACCTACCGCGGCCTTCCACTGGTTGATGTGACCACACTGACTACCAGTTCCTCTGGGGCTCAGATCGGGGCGCTCGATCCGACAGCCCCGTCCAACGTTGCAACGGGGCGGGTGCTCGGCGCCGCCGAATGGCTGAGCGACGCCCATATCCAGAGAGATTACAATTTGCTGGAGGGGCAACTGCAGGGGATCAATCCGGCGCTCGCTGCCCGGACTCGGCTGGTGGATCCTTCCGTATCCCATCTACTGCGACACACGTCGCCGCAAGACGCTCGAGGCATATTGCAGTCCATCTATAATCAAAACAACGCCACAGCCGACTTCCTGTTCTTGCCAGTGAATAATGGCACGGCTACTAGCCCCGGCACCCATTGGTCGCTGCTGCTCGTTGATCGCCGCGACCCGGAAAGGCGGTTCGCCTATCACTACGACTCCCTCCAGCGAGAGGGATATAACGACGTGCCTGCAAAACAGCTCGCAGGACTGCTGAATGCCACCTTGGCGCCAGCCCCCATGGCCAGACAGACGAACCATTATGATTGCGGCGTATTTGTCCTGGAGGGCACGTGGGCGCTGGTTGAACGATTGGTGAAAGGGCAGCGGCCAGACCACGAGCCGCTGCCCCTCGACAACCTCGTTGCCGATCGGCAGGCGCTGCAAGACCGGCTAAGGAGGCGCTTGCCGCACGAGGAAGAGCCGCGGCAGCTGCTGGAGGATGAACCCGCCTCCCCACCGATGATGGCATTCGAGCCAGGGGAACTGCGGCAACTGTTGGAAGACGAGCCTGCCTCCCCACCAATGATGGCGTTCGAGCCAGGGGAACTGCGGCAACTGTTGGAGGACGAACCTGCCTCCCCACCAATGATGGCGTTCGAGCCAGGGGAACTGCGGCAACTGTTGGAGGACGAGCCTGCCTCCCCACCAATGATGGCGTTCGAGCCAGGGGAACTGCGGCAGCTGTTGGAGGATGAACCCGCTTCCCCACCGATGATGGCGTTCGAGCCAGGGGAACTGCGGCAACTGTTGGAGGATGAACCCGCTTCCCCACCGATGATGGCGTTCGAGCCAGGGGAACTGCGGCAACTGTTGGAAGACGAGCCTGCCTCCACTTGGGCACAAATCAATTCGACCCCACATGCGCGAGCGGACGGTGTTCATCAGCCAGCCCAGGCGCCGTGGCTCCCTGAACGCAGAAGATAACTTTGCGGAGGAGCGGTCACGCAACTGTCGGCGGCGCCGGGCCTCAGGGTGAATGGAAAGGATGGAGTGGCGGATGGTGTCGCGTGAAGGCGCAACACGCGTGCTGACCGACCTGCATACGTAGGAAGTCGTTCATTGCTCCCAAATCGTATGTGAGGAACATTCCTGTCCCGGCTGCGCCGCGCGATGCTAGGTCGCGTTGTTCAGCGGGCCAAGCCGATGACACCTACGAAGCTACTGATCGGGCAGATCGCCGTTGTGTGCGCAATTGTCATTATCGGCGTATGGACGGCAACCCAATGGTGCGCTCAAATGCTGACCTACCAGACGCCTCTCGGCGCACCATGGTTTCTCTTCGCCGGCTGGCCAATCTACAAGCCGTGGAAGCTGTTTGAATGGTGGTTCCACTTCGATGCTTATGCGCCGGAGGTCTTCGACAAAGCCGGTACGCTTGCAGGCGCCAGCGGATTCCTGGGTTGTGCCGCCGCAATCGCTGGCTCGCTTTTGCGCGCGCGACAGCGCGGGTCGGTTACGACCTATGGGTCTTCACGGTGGGCCACGACTCATGAGGTCGAGACGGCAGGGTTGTTACGGCCGGCGGGCGTTTTCCTCGGTAGGCTGAACGATCGCTATCTGCGCCATGACGGCCCGGAGCACGTCATGGCATTTGCGCCGACGCGTTCGGGCAAGGGCGTGGGGCTGGTTGTTCCAACGCTACTTTCCTGGACCGGGTCTGCCATCATTCATGATATAAAAGGCGAAAATTGGCAGTTGACCTCCGGCTGGCGGTCGAAATTCTCGTACTGCCTTCTGTTCAATCCGACCGACCCGAGATCGGCACGCTACAACCCGCTGCTGGAGGTGCGCAAAGGCCCAGATGAGATCCGGGACGTTCAAAACATCGCCGACATCCTCGTCGATCCCGAGGGCGCGCTGGAGCGACGGAACCACTGGGAGAAGACCAGCCATTCACTCCTAGTTGGCGCCATTTTGCACGTGCTCTACGCTGAAGAGGACAAGACGCTGGCCCGCGTCGCCACCTTCCTGTCGGACCCGCAACGCTCGTTTGCCGCAACGCTACGGCGGATGATGACGACAAACCATCTCGGGACGGGGCATAACCCTCAGGTCCATCCCGTAGTGGCCTCGGCGGCTCGCGAACTCCTGAACAAGTCGGAAAACGAGCGCTCAGGCGTCCTCTCGACCGCCATGTCCTTTCTCGGGCTTTATCGTGATCCAACGGTCGCGGCGGCCACTTCGTCCTGCGACTGGCGCATCGCTGACCTAGTGGATGGAGAGCGACCGCTGTCGCTCTATCTGGTCGTGCCGCCTTCGGATATCTCGCGCACCAAGCCTTTTGTGCGACTGATCTTGAACCAGATCGGCAGGCGGTTGACGGAGCGTCTGGAGGGGGACCCGAAGAAGAGCCGTAAGCATCAGCTGCTCATGATGCTGGACGAGTTTCCGGCGCTCGGTCGCCTCGACTTCTTCGAAACGGCGCTCGCCTTCATGGCAGGTTATGGCATTCGCTCCTATCTGATCGCACAATCTTTGAACCAGGTTTCAAAGGCCTATGGCGAGAACAATGCTATTCTCGACAATTGCCACGTGCGAATTGCCTTTTCCTCCAATGACGAACGCACGGCCAAGCGCATCTCGGATGCCCTCGGCACCGCAACCGAACTTAGGTCGATGCGCAACTATGCGGGCCATCGGCTTGCGCCCTGGCTTTCACATGTCATGGTGAGCCGCCAGGAAACCGCGCGCCCGCTCCTGACGCCAGGCGAGGTGATGCAATTGCCGCCGTCAGACGAATTGGTCCTGGTTTCTGGGTTGCCGCCGATCCGCGCCAAGAAGCTGCGCTATTATCAGGATCAGAATTTCACAGATCGGGTGCTGCCTGCGCCGGTGCTGCACGACGGACCCTATGCGGACTGCCCTGCATCACGCCCGGACGGCTGGACTGGACAAGTGTGCAGCGTCGATAGCCGACTTGCTGCGGACGAGGAAAGCGCCGACGCGCCAGTTGAAGACGAGGGAGGCGTTCAGCAGCAACGCCATCCAAGCCTGCCCGAAGAAGACGTTGTTGTCTCTCAAGAGCCCGATCAGGCCGATCTGTACAAGCCCGCAGACGATGACAGCGAAGCGCTCGCGGACAAGCGTGTCATGGATCGGATTTCCACTGCGGCCCGCGTCTACGGTATCAACGAGGGCAGGGGCGACGATGTCATTCCCGGCTTCTGAAGTCCGCTGAGTTGCAGAGCGCACCTCAGCGTAGATAACGGCCATAAGCAATTTTGAGCGTCTGGCCGATGCTTCTCCCGTCGCCGGCGCAACGCCGGGCCGTCGGAACGATCCGCATGAAGCCGCACCGCATTCGCCATCAGTTTCTGCTTGAGCCGGAGCTCAGCGAGAAACTGGACAACCTCAGTCGCGATCCGTCAACGACCAAATCAGCGATCGTGGGGAAGGCGATCGAGGCGTTCATCGAGCGGCGTGGCGAGAGCGAGTTCGATCGGCGCTACGGCGTAAGGCTTGACCGGCTCTCCCGCGATCTTGCCCACGTCAGGCGCGATTCCGAGGTGATCCTGGAGAGCCTGGCGCTCTTCATCCGCTTTTCGATCACCCTTCACGCCCACACGCCGGTCCCGGATCGGGCAACGCAGGCTATTGCCCAAGAGCGTTTCGAGAAATTCGTTGAGAAGGTCGGCCGCCAGATCGCTTCCGGCAAAAAGTCGCTTAGCAAAGACAATGGTGGGGGAGGGGAAGGATGAGCTCTCATCCCGAGGCCGACCACCGGCGGCGTGTCATGCTGCGCACCGCCATGGGTCCGGCAATCACCGAAGCCCTGGCCGATCCGTCCGTCATCGAGGTGATGGTCAATCCCGACGGCGCGCTGCGACTCGACCGGTTAGGCGAAGGTCGGGTCGATACCGACGTTCACATGCACCCGTCCGAGGCAGAACGTATCATCCGCCTGGTTGCTTCGCACGTGCGCGCCGAGGCGCACGCCGACAACCCGATCGTCAGTGCCGAATTGCCGTCTGGCGAACGCTTCGAAGGCCTGCTGCCACCTGTGGTGTTGGCGCCATGTTTTGCCATCCGCAAGCCCGCCGCGAAAGTCTACACCCTGGCCGACTATGTTGCCGAACGCATCATGCTGCCGCTGCAGGCCGATGCGCTGAAAAAGGCCGTCCGCGAGCGGCGCAACATGCTGATCGCCGGCGGCACTTCCTCGGGGAAGACAACACTCGCCAACGCTCTGCTGGCTGAAGTCGCCGAATGCGACGATCGGGTGATCCTGATCGAGGACACACGCGAACTGCAGTGCGCGGCCAGGGACTGCGTTGCCCTGAGAACAAGGCGGGGCTCGGTCACCCTTGCCGATCTCGTGCGCTCGACGCTGAGGCTCAGGCCGGACCGCATCATCGTGGGCGAGGTGAGGGGCGCGGAAGCGCTCGACATGCTGAAGGCATGGAACACCGGGCACCCAGGCGGCATCGCTACCGTACACGCCAATTCCGCGCGCTCGGCTCTCTATCGCATTGAGCAACTCGCCCAGGAAGCGGTGGTCACCGTTCCCCGCCGGCTCATCGCTGAGGCGATAGATCTGATCGTCTTCATAGCGGGACGCGGCTCGTCGCGCCACATCGACGCAATCGCCGAGGTCACCGGTCTCGACGGCAGCGGCGATTACGCCGTTGCCCCGCTCACGCTTTCGCAACTCCAGCAGCTTTGAAAGGCCTTCCTCATGCGCAAGAAGCTTCGCTTTCTTTCGTCCACAGCGCTCGCGTTTCTTATCACGGCCCCGGTTTATGCCGCCGGCTCCGGCATGCCGTGGGAGCAGCCGCTGCAGCAGATCCTGGAGTCCGTGCAGGGACCGGTCGCCAAGATCGTTGCGGTGATCATCATTATCACCACCGGCCTGACGCTTGCCTTCGGCGACACCGCCGGTGGTTTTCGGCGCCTGATTCAGATCGTCTTCGGTCTGTCGATCGCCTTCGCGGCATCGAGCTTCTTCCTCTCCTTCTTCTCCTTCGGTGGTGGGGCGCTCGTCTGATGGCCGCCGGGGAGCAGCATATCGAGGGCTTCGCAGTACCGGTCCACCGGGCGCTGACCGAGCCGATCCTGCTCGGCGGGGCTCCGCGCGCGGTGGCGATCCTCAACGGTACAGTGGCCGCGGCCATTGGCTTCGGCTTGCAGCAATGGATTGCTGGTCTGGTGCTTTGGATCGCAGGCCACTCGTTAGCGGTGTTTGCCGCAAGACGCGATCCGGACTTCGCCAGCGTGCTTGTGCGCCACCTACGTCTGAAGGGGTGGCTTGCATGCTGAACCTTTCGGAATATCGAAGCAAAGCCGACCGGCTTGCCGACCATCTACCCTGGGCTGCCTTGGTGGCGCCCGGCATCGTGCTCAACAAGGACGGCAGCTTTCAGCGGACGTTGCGGTTCCGCGGCCCGGATCTCGAAAGTGCGACGGAGGCTGAACTCGTCGGCATTTGCGCCCGGGCGAACAATGCTCTCAGACGCCTTGGCTCTGGCTGGGCATTGTTCTTTGAGGCCGAGCGCACAGAAGCGCTGGGCTATCCGAACTCGCATTTTCCTGACGCCGCGTCGTGGCTGGTCGACGAAGAACGCCGCGCTGCTTTCGAGGGGAAGGTAGCGCACTACGAGAGCCGCTATCATCTGACCTTGGTGTTTATGCCACCGCCGGACGCCCAGGCGCGCGCAGAAAGCACGCTCGTCGACTCTCATTATTCCCGAGGAGAAAGAGACTGGCGCCAGGATCTGGCGAGGTTCCGTGACGAGACCAACCGCGTGCTCGATCTCTTCTCGGGTTTCATGTCCGAAGTACGCGTCCTCGATGATGCTCAGACGTTGACCTACCTCCACGGCACGATTTCGCCTCGTCGCCATCCTATCATGGCCCCGGAAACGCCGATATATCTGGATGCAATCCTGGTCGATGCGCCGCTTACCGGTGGCCTGGAGCCGATGCTGGGTGAGCAGCATCTTCGCACACTGACCATCCTCGGCTTTCCGAACCTCACCCGGCCCGGAATCCTCGATACCCTCAATCATCAGGATTTCGCCTATCGCTGGATGACGCGCTTCATTCCGCTCGAGAAAACGGAAGCCACGAAGACGCTGACGCGATTGCGCCGGCAGTGGTTTGCCAAGCGCAAATCGATCGTGGCAATCCTACGCGAGGTCATTACCAACGAGCCGGTCCCGCTTGTCGATAGCGATGCCGACAACAAGGCGCTCGATGCCGACGAAGCCCTTCAGGCATTGGGCGGTGATCATGTGAGTTTCGGCTATCTCACCACCACCGTGACGGTGTGGGGCGAGGATCGCCAAGCCGCTGCAGAGAAGCTTCGCGCGGTCGAGCGCATCATCAATGGGCTCGGCTTCACCACGATCCGAGAAGGCGTCAATGCGGTCGAGGCTTGGCTCGGCTCATTGCCTGGCCATGTCTACGCTAACGTTCGCCAACCGCTCGTTCATACATTGAACCTTGCCCATCTCATGCCGCTGTCGTCGGTTTGGGCCGGTCCTGCGACAAACGAGCATCTCGCGAAAGTCACCCAAACCGAAGCGCCACCGCTTTTCGTTGCCGAGACCAGTGGGTCGACACCGTTTCGGCTTTCCACCCACGTCGAAGATGTCGGCCACATGCTGGTTGTTGGTCCGACCGGCGCCGGCAAGTCGGTTCTGCTTGCTCTGATTGCTCTGCAGTTCAGGCGCTACGCCGGCGCCCAGGTTTATGTCTTCGACAAAGGCAATTCGGCCCGTGCTGCAACACTTGCCATGGGTGGAGAACACCACGCGCTAGGAGCGGACGGTTCCCTTGCCTTTCAGCCACTGCGCAGCATCAACGACCAGGCTAGCCGAAGCTGGGCGGCCGAATGGATCGCCAGCCTTGTTGCCCACGAGAACGTCACCGTCACGCCGGAGGTGAAGGAGGCTATTTGGTCAGCGCTGGCCAGCCTTGCCACCGCGCCGGCGCAGGAACGCACACTGACCGGTCTTTCGGTCCTGCTTCAATCCAATGCGCTGAAGACCGCATTGATGCCCTACACGCTCGACGGTCCCTTCGGCCGCCTGCTCGATGCCGATCATGATGGGCTGGCCTTGTCGGATGTGCAGTGTTTCGAGACCGAGGAGTTAATGCACAGCCAAAGCGCTTTGCTGCCGGTGCTTACCTATCTGTTCCAGCGACTTGAGGAACGGTTCGACGGACGGCCCACGCTGATCATGCTCGACGAGGCGTGGGTCTATCTCGACAATCCGCTGTTCGCCGCCCGCATCCGCGAATGGCTGAAGGTGCTGCGAAAGAAGAACGTGTCGGTTGTCTTCGCTACGCAGTCGCTGGCTGATATCGCGGGCTCTGGCATAGCGCCGGCAATCATCGAAAGCTGCCCGCAGCGCATTTTCCTTCCCAATGATCGTGCCGTGGAACCCCAGGCGCGCACAGCCTACGAGCGCTTCGGTTTAAGCGAGCGGCAGATCGAATTGATCGCCCGCGCCACGCCGAAGCGTCAGTATTATCTGCAATCGCGCCGCGGCAACCGTCTGTTCGAGCTCGAGCTTGGCCCCATCGCTCTTGCGCTTTGCGGTGCTTCCGATCCGGCCACGCAGACTCTGATCGACAGGATCATGTCCGAAGACGGGCAAGGCAGCTTTGCCTCGCAGTTCCTGATCGCGCGCGGCCTCGATTGGGCCGGCGAACTTCTCAAGCAATTCCCTCAACCAGACAAGGAGCAATTCTCATGATGCGGCGACGCCTTCTCTCCGGCCTGATCACCGTTTCCCTGATCGCCAAGCCTATGGCCGACTATGTGCAGCCCGCCTACGCCCTTATCGTGTTCGATCCGTCCAATTATGCGCAGAACGTGCTGACGGCCGCGCGCGCATTGGAGCAGATCAACAACCAGATCCAGTCGCTGCAGAATCAGGCGACCATGCTGCAGAACATGGCGCGCAATCTTCAGCGTCTGGATTTCTCTTCCGTTGGCCAACTCACCGGTTCGCTCCATCGCATCGACGGCTTGATGGACCAGGCGAGTGGCCTCAGCTTTGATCTGGGCAAGCTTCAAGACCAGTGGCGCAGCCAATATCCGGAAAGCTACGACGCCACGATCAAAGTCAGCGATGTGGCGAGTGCTGCGCGGGAGCGTTGGCAAACCGCCATGCAGGCGTTCCGCCAGACCATGGGTGTCCAGTCGCAAATCGTCGAGAACGTCCGCGCCGACGGCGATCTGCTCGCCGATCTCGTCAACCGCAGCCAAGGGGCGGCCGGTGCGCTTCAGGCAAGCCAGGCCACCAACCAGCTGATGGCGCTTTCGACAAAACAGCAGATGCAGATCCAGACGCTGCTCGCAACGCAGTTTCGAGCTGAGGCCGAGGATGCCGCCCGCAAGGCCCAGTCAGACGAAGCCGCCCGCGAGATGACGAAGCGATTCTTGGGTACCGGCTCGGCTTATCCCGGCAATTAATCACGAGTTCATCACGACGAGAAAGGCAGCGGCATGAACGACCTTGGCGTCATCGATCGCTTCATGGAGACCTTCATCCGCTACATCGACAGCGGGTTCGGTCTGCTATCGGGCGACCTCGCCTTCCTCACTACCATTCTGATCGGCATTGACATCACACTTGCCGGCCTGGCGTGGGCGCTCGGCGACGAAACCAGCGTTCTCGGCCGGCTTGTCCGCAAGGTGCTCTATGTTGGCGTCTTCGCCTTCATTCTGAACAATTTCAAGAACCTCGCCGATATCGTTTATCGTTCTTTTGCCGGTCTCGGGATTAAGGCGTCGGCCGGCAATCTGTCGGCAGACAATCTCTTGCGCCCGGGCCGCATTGCCGCGACCGGTTTCGAAGGTGCTTGGCCAATGCTTGACCAAGCCAGTCAGCTCCTGGGCTTCCCGGAAATCTTCGGCAACGCACTGACCATCTTCGTGCTGCTGATGGCCTGGTTCCTGGTCATCATCGCCTTCTTCATCCTTTCCATCCAGCTTTTCATCACCATCCTTGAGTTCAAGCTCACCACGCTGGCAGGTTTTGTTTTGGTTCCATTCGCACTTTGGAACCGTTCAGCGTTCCTGGCCGAACGCGTGCTCGGCCATGTTATCTCGTCAGGCATCAAGGTGATGGTGCTCGCCGTCATTGTCGGTATCGGCTCCACGCTCTTCGGGGAGTTCGCTTCCGCATTGCAAGGCAAGGAGCCGGATCTTGCCGGTGCCATGTCCCAGGTACTGGGCGCACTGGCATTGCTTGGCCTTGGCATTTTTGGGCCGGGGATCGCGTCGGGTCTTGTCTCAGGCGCACCGCAGCTTGGGGCGGGCGCCGCCCTCGGCACGACCGCGGCGGCAGCGGGTGTATCACTCGTTGCTGGAGGCACAGCATTTGCTGGCGCGCGTATGGCAACCAGCGGCGGTGTCGCCGCCATCCGAGCCGGCACAACAATGGGATCGGCTGCTTCCACGTCATGGCAGATCGGGCGCGCAACCTCGCCCGACGCTGGCCTCTCCGGTGTGGCTGCTGGAATGCATGGTGTAACCAGTGCAGCTGGCGGCGCCGCTATACGCATAGCGCGATCCGCCACTGCAAGTGTTGGGCGCAACGCCGATGCCGGGCGCGATGCCGCGTGGACCGCGACCGGCGGCACGCCGACAGCGCCAATGACCGAACGCTCTGCCGGTTCGGCCACTGTTTCGGCGCCGACGTGGGCAAGGCGCCTACGTTCTGAACAGACCGCCCGTGCAAATCGCCACGCTGCCATGCAAGCTGTCCGAGACGGAGACCGGCCGGGAGGCAGCGCCACCCCCTCTCTCAACGACAAGGATGACTAGATGCTCTTCAAGCGACCCGTGCACCGTTACGGCAAAACACCCGAACCGGTCACGCCGTATCAAAAAGCCGCCCAGCTGTGGGACGAGCGCATCGGCTCATCTCGACTGCAGGCCAGGAACTGGCGGATCATGGCCCTTGGCTGCCTGGCCTTGGCGACCGGGCTTTCCGGCGGACTCGTATGGCAGTCGATGCAAAGCCGTGTCGTGCCTTATGTCGTCGAGGTCGATGGCTTCGGCGAGACGCGCGCCGTCGCGCCGGCGATCCGGAATTATGAGCCCTCGGATGCTCAGATCGCCTGGCATCTCGGCCGCTTCATCCAGAATGTCCGTTCCGTTTCCACCGATCCGGTTTTGGTACGGCAGAACTGGTTGGCAGCGTACGACTTTGCTAGCGATCGCGCAGCGCTCTTCCTCAACGAATACGCCAAGGCGAACGACCCCTTCGGTCAGATCGGAACGCGCAGTGTTTCGGTACAGGTCACCAGCGTGGTCAGAGCCTCCGAAAGTTCATTCCAGGTCAAATGGACCGAGCAGGTGTTTGAGCGCGGAAGCCTTGCCAGCACGATGCGCTGGACTGCGATCCTCACGATCGTGATTCGCTCGCCAAGCAATACGGATCAGCTGCGCAAGAATCCGCTCGGCGTCTTCATCAATGCCATTGACTGGTCACGCGAGCTCGACAGCGCCGTCCCAACCCCCCTTTCTCCGACGGAGTCCACCAATGAAAGGTAAAATGTCACCGATTCGTGCCGTGCTGATCCTATCGGTGTCGGCAGCGGTCGTTTCCGCTTGTGCATCGAAGAAGGTGCCGCCGCCTGAGATTTCCTATGACGCTGCCGACTTCAAACCGGCCGCGATCGAAAAGGCGCCGGAGAGGCCGATTAGAATTGTCGAGGTGCCAAAACCACTGCCGCTGCCTGGCCAAATGCAGCCCGAGCCCGGCAAGGCCGAGGACAAGCGCCCCCCTGAAGAACGCGTCGCTGATGCCAACAAAGCCGCGACCCAGCAACCCACCAAGTACGGGTATGTTAATGCCGTGCAAGTCTACCCCTTCACCGATGGCGCGCTTTATCAACTCTATGCCGCGCCGGAGCGCGTGACCGACATCGCTCTGCAGCCGGGCGAGAAACTAACCGCCGTGTCGGCTGGCGACACCGTGCGCTGGGTCATTGGCGATACCGCAAGCGGCACCGGTGACAATCAGCGCACCCATGTTCTGGTAAAACCCTTCGCGCCGGGTCTTGCCACCAATGTCGTCATTACGACGGACCGGCGGACCTATCATTTGCAGCTTCAAAGCACCGAGAAGACCGCAATGGCGGCAATCTCCTGGACCTACAGCCAAGACCAGATCATCGCGCTTCGCCAGCGCAATGCTCAAGCCGAGGCAGTTACACCGGTCGCGTCGAATATCGCGCTCGAAAACCTTCGCTTTCGCTACTCAATCAGTGGCGACACACCGCCCTGGAGACCGACGCGAGCCTTCGACGACGGCAGCAAGGTCTATATTGAGTTCCCTCGTCGCATAGATCAGGGCGAGGCGCCACCACTCTTCATCGTCGGCGCAGATGGGAGCAGCGAGCTCGTCAACTATCGCGTGCGCGGCAACTATTACATCGTCGATCGGCTCTTCGCCGCGGCCGAACTTCGCCTCGGCACCAAGCGGCAGCAGGTGATCCGCATCAGCAGGATTGACGGCAGGCAACCGCAACGGCGGATCTCGCTCTTTCGCGGCAGCCGGCGAGGTGAGGACTCATGATCGAAAATTCCCGCTCTGGCATCCCGCCGAAACTGGATCCCGAGGAACTGCAGCTTCGGGCCTCTCCCCGCCGCGTGGTGCGGTTCAGGCGCGGTGTGATCATCGCGATCGCAGCGCTCGGATCCGGCGCTGTCTTCGGCGTTACCATGATCGCCCTCCAGGGGCCGGCCCTTCGCATCAGGGATCAGGCGGAAGATCTCTACAACACTGAGCGCAAACCAACCGCCGAGGGGCTCGATACGCTTCCCCATGACTATTCCGGCATGAAGCCGAAGCCTCCCGTCCTTGGGCTACCTTTGCCGGGCGACCTCGGCCGCCCCATCCTCGAGCGGCAGCGCCAGCTCGGCATCGTGCCGGGCCAAGACATCTCGGCCGAGGAGCAGCGTCTAGCGCAGCAGGCGATCGAAGCGCGTGAATCGCGGGTGCTTTTCCGCGTCGAAAATCGAGCTCAAAAGACAGATGTCGGAGAGAGCGTGCAAACTGCTCAGCATCCATTTGAGGCGCTTCCCCAATCCGAAGCAGGACGCGCGTCAGCCTCGGTGGCGGCGGCGGAAGGCGACCAGAACAATCAGCAGCGAAAGCTTGATTTTCTCAGCCAGCGGAGCACTGGCGGGATCTACAATCCGCATGCGCTGCAGACGCCGATCTCGCCATATCAACTGATGGCTGGCAGCGTGATTGCCGCCAGCCTGATCACCGGCATCAATTCCGATTTGCCGGGCCTTGTCGTCGCGCAAGTCACCGAAAATGTGCACGACACGGTCACGGGCAACATATTGCTGATTCCGCAGGGCTCACGTCTTATCGGCGTCTACGACAGCGTCGTCGCGTTCGGGCAAAAGCGAGCGCTGCTGGTCTGGCAGCGCATTCTGCTGCCCGACGGCTCGTCGGCCGAAATCGACAATCTGCCCGCGAGCGACACCGCCGGCTACGCAGGGCTGGAAGACGAAGTCGATTTCCACACTTGGCAGATGATCAAGGGAGTGGCGCTTGCCACATTGCTCGGTGTCGGCACAGAATTCAGCCTCGGCGAAAACGAGAGCGATCTGGTCAAGGCGATCCGGGAATCAGCCCAGCAGAACGCCAGTCGAGCCGGCCAGCGCATCACCGAAAAAAACCTCAATATCCAGCCCACCATCGTCGTCCGCCCAGGTTGGCCACTGCGCGTCATCGTGCACAAGGACATCGTGCTGCGGCCATACGCCAGTTGAGCAGGAGTTATCATGGCTGACCTGAAACTTGGAAAACTTCCGGACCGAACAGCTTCGAAGATCACCATTACCGTCAGCGCGGAGCTGAGCCAAACACTCAAGGAGTATGCTGCACTTTACCGTCAGACCTATGGTCAGTCTGAAACCGTGGCAGAACTCATCCCTTTCATGCTGGCGGCGTTTCTGGAAGGCGACCGAGCCTTTGCCAAGGCCAGAAAGGAACGTCTGCCGACGGAGCTTGCCGGAAAATCGTGACTCCTCCGCTAGGGCAGCTGGAACATTGCCTAGCTGTCGCGACCTACCTGCTCCTCGCGAAGCATAGGATCAAACACCTTGGAATGCAGGTATGCGCAAGAGATGATGTGGAAGGAGATACCGCGCAACAGCCTAAGTTTGCATTTTCGATTTGGTCGGCCGTGAACTATCCGCAAGCCATTGATCTGGCCTGTTGATTGAGGCGGATAGCGGCTTTGGAATTGCAGGATTAGCGGTATTTGGACGCTGTTTTCCTGCAATTCGGTTTTGCGATTCCCTTGTGGCGCGGAGCGTGATTCACTCGGTTCGGCGGCGGCGAATCGAGGGGACAGCGAATGTCCAGGCCACGCGAGAAGCGCGAGACGGGAGAGCAGGACCTGTTCCGCTCCCGGCTCGACCAAATCATCAACATGAAGCACGAGCTGGTGCGGCTGGCGCAGGCGATCGACTGGCCGGTGCTGGAGGAGCGTTTCGGCGCCGTCTATTCGGACGGCCCCGGCATGCCGCCGCTGCCGACCCGGCTGATGGCGGGGCTGGCGATCCTCAAGCACACCTTCAACCTGTCGGATGAGGTGCTGTGCGAGCGCTGGGTGGAGAACCCTTATTTCCAGTATCTCACCGGCGAGACGTTCTTTTGCCATACGCTGCCGTTCGACCGCTCCTCGATGACGCGTTGGCGCAGCCGTATGGGCGAGGAGCGGATTATGGTGCTGTTGCAGGAGAGCCTCAGCCTCGCGGTCAAGACCGGGGCGATGAAACCGGCCGACACGCGCCAGGTGATCGTCGACACCACCGTGCAGCCGAAGAACGTCATGTTCCCGACCGACGCCAAGCTCATCCATCGGGCACGCGAACGGCTGGTGCGGCTGGCCAAGAGGACGGGTCTCCATTTGCGCCAGAGTTATGTGCGGGTCGGCAAGCTGGCGCTGATCAGCCACCAGCGCTATGCCCACGCCAAGCAGTTCAAGCGGGCCAACAAGGCGCTACGCAAGCTCAAGACCTATCTCGGCCGGACCATTCGCGACATTGGTCGCCAGATCGCCGGCGATCAGGGGCTGGACGCGCTGTTCAAATGGCCGCTCTACCAGGCCGCCACCGTTCTCGAGCAACGCCAGCGCCAGCGCGGCCGCAAGATCTACAGCCTGCACGCACACGAGGTGGAATGCATCGGCAAGGGCAAGGCGCATGCGCCCTACGAGTTCGGGGTGAAGGTGTCGGTGGCCACCACGCTGAAGCGCTCCAGGGGCGGCCAGTTCGCCCTGCATGCAAAAGCACTGCCCGGCAATCCCTATGACGGCCACACGCTGGCAAGCGTCATCCCCGACATGGAAAAGACCATCGGCAACGAGATCGGCCGCATCCTCGCCGACGCCGGCTATCGCGGCCACAACGCACCGCAGAGCCACAAGCTCAGGGTCTTCACCGCGGGCCAGAAACGCCGCGTCACCCCAGCCATCAAGCGCCAGATGCGACGGCGGTCGGCGGTCGAGCCCGTCATCGGCCACATCAAGAGCGAACACAGAATGGGCCGCAACTACCTCGCCGGCCAGCAGGGCGACACCCTCAACGCCATCCTGGCCGCCGCCGGCTACAACTTCTCCCTCCTGCTCAGGTGGCTGAAGGGGTTTTTGTCGCTCTTGATTGCCCTGCTTCAAATCCGGCCGAAGCCGGTCGCCGCTTAGGGCTCGGATTGTTCACGGTCGACGATTTGATGCGGTAGTCGCCTATGAGCGGTCAAAACGAACGCAGCTGGTTCGCCGATCGACCAAACGGCGAGCGCACTGTGCTTTGCTCAGACCGCCACCGAGTGCCTCGCCGTTCCCCCTTTGAAATATGTATCGAACTTGGCCGCGATGGTTCGAATGAAGGGGCGACTTTCAGTCCGTACGAGGAAACTGTCACCATCGAATTCAAGCGCTCGGGCAGGATCGTGGAGTGCGATGGACCTCGAGCGATGAAGGAGCTGCTCGCCGGCTTTGCCGAACCGCTCCACCAGGTCGACTGCCGAGAAGGCAAAATCACACATCAGCCGCTCGATGATCCAGCCACGGACGCGATCGTCGTCGGAAAGGGCAACGCCGCGGACGGCAGCCAACCCGCCATCCGCAACCATGCGCCCGTACCCGGCAGTCGAAGCCATGTTCTGCACGTAGCCTTGGCGAAAACGACCGATGGACGAAGGGCCAAGTCCGATCAGTGTCGGGCAGCGATCCTCAGTGTAGCCCTGAAAATTGCGATGCAAAACCCCTGCGCGGGCCGCTATGGCCAGCGCATCGTCGGGCTTCGCGAAATGATCGAGTCCTATTGCCTCATATCCCTTGGCGACAATTGCCCGCGCCGCGAGTTGAGATTGGGCGAAACGCTCAGTGGGACTCGGCAGCCATGCCTCGTCGATCATCGTCTGATGCTTCTTGAACCAGGGCACATGTGCGTAGCCGAACAGGGCCATCCGGTCTGGCTCCAAGGTCAGTGCCTGCGCCACCGTGGAACAGATCGTCTCGCGTGTCTGATTCGGGAGCCCGTAGAGCAGGTCCAGATTGACCGATTCGACGCCCCGCGAACGAACCCCGTCGACGACTGCCTTGGTCTGCAAAAAACTCTGCTCACGATTAATTGCTTTTTGCACTTGCGGATCGAAATCCTGCACGCCGAGGCTCGCCCGCGTTACGCCGATTTGAGCAAGTGCATCAAGGCGCGCCTTGTCCATGTCGTTGGTTTCGATTTCGATGCTGACCGTAGCATCCGGGAGAAGGTCGAAGCTGTCCCGCAAGGCCGCTCCAAGAGCAACCATATCATCGGGCCTCAGAATAGTTGGCGAACCGCCACCGAAGTGGATTGCACGGACATGTGCCTTGCCGCTCACCAGACCGGCAATCGTGACGATTTCGGCATTCAGCGAGCGCAGATAAGCGGCCACCGGCTCATATTGGTGCGTCTGCTTGGTGTGGCAGGCGCAGAACCAGCAGAGCTTGTCGCAGTAAGGAATGTGCAGGTACAGCGAGATTTCGTCGCCGCTTTCCAGCGTCTCCAACCAGCCACGGTAAATGGCAGCATCGATCCCCGAATGGAAATGCGGCGCCGTCGGATAGCTGGTGTAGCGTGGGACGTTCTCGCTGAGTTTGACAGCTATTTCCGATTGCATCTCGCGTTCACCGTGTTGCCCGCCGGAACACTGCACGCATCGCTGAAGCAGACCCTGATCTCGATCAGCCGCGCTCATGGACAAACCGCCGCAGGATTTCTCTACCCTGGATGGGTATCCTGCCGGCAGTTAGGATCGGGTAAGGCGAACGCATGACCTTTCGGCAAGACATTCATAGTTCCGGCATTCCTGTTCTTTGCTTCCCTTGCGAGGCACGGCGTCGCGGTGTCTGCGGTGCGCTCGATCCAGACAATTTGGTTGGGCTCGCCAAGACTTGCTCGCGTCGCCGGATCGAGTCAGGAATGGAGTTGACCGGCGAGGCACAGAACGTCGACAGCTACTCCAACGTGCTTTCAGGCGTGGTAAAGCTATCAAAGAGCCTGTCGGATGGGCGCCAGCAGATCGTCGGTCTCCAGTTTGCACCGGATTTTCTGGGACGTCCTTTCAAGGAGGAAAGCTCGATCAATGCGGAAGCGGCAACAGCAGTCACGCTGTGTTCGTTTCCGCGAGCGGCCGTCGAACGGATGATGAAGGCGTCACGGGAATTCGAGCATCGCCTGCTCAAACAGACGCTGAATGAACTCGATGAGGCGCGCGAGTGGATGGTGACGCTGGGGCGCAAGACAGCTCCGGAAAAGGTGGCGACTTTTCTCCTCATGATGGCCCGGAATATCGATTCCAGTCTCGATGCGGCTTCCGGGTCGGCCTCCTTCGATCTGCCGCTGACGCGTGCCGAAATGTCTGATTTCCTTGGAATCACCAGCGAGACCGTGAGCCGCCAACTGACGCGATTGCGGGCTGACGGGGTGATTCGGATTGAGAACGCACGCCATGTGACGGTGGACAGCATAAGCCGTCTGGAGAAGCGCTGTGGCGGCGGACGCGAGCGGCCCTAAGCGGCGAGGCCATGTCGCATGACTCCGGGGCGGGCCGTGTTTGCCTTTTAATGCGATGTCGCCGCGCCTTCGACGAAGCGGCGTCACGGTTGTCGAGACAAACAGCTTTCGGGCTTTGATAGGAACGTGACCAATCGCCAGGTGTGTTTCGGCACATACCGGCGAAGCATGGTCCTTAATCTGCCACGGCTCGGCGGAACGATCGCGTTCGTTTCCAATGGGATCCGAACAACGTTTGGCAGGGCATCGGCAATAGCATCCAACGCGCGCAGAGCCTCAGCTTTCGCCTCAGCGATCGCGTCTGCGCCCGCCCAACCCAGGGAACGCCTTCCATGAGGGAGTGAGCCCGCGCTGCGTTCCTCGTTCATTCGCCACCTGCTGATTGCGCCGCACAAAATCGTGCGGCCTGACATAGATCAGGGCGAGGGGGCGGCGGCTGCGCGATTAGTGCGCTGCGGATTTGGCATCCACCAGATTCGAGATCGGGATCTGCAATGAAATTCGGCACAGAGATCGTCCTTCTAAGCGTGTTCGCTTTTGCGGCCCTGGTGGCCGCCGGCTTCGGCGTGGATGAACCTTTCCGCCGACACATGTGGGTGTTGTTCTTCGCAGTGGCTGGTTTCACTGCGATCCTGTTGCGCAACACGGAGTTCAGGCCAGCAGCTCCGATTGACCCATCCGCTTACATGGATGGTCCGATCCGCTACGGCGCGATCGCCACCGTGTTCTGGGGTGTCGTCGGCATGCTGGTCGGCGTGGTGATCGCGCTGCAGCTCGCCTACCCCGATCTCAACATCCAGCCCTGGTTCAATTTCGGTCGTTTGCGGCCGTTGCACACATCCGGTGTCGTTTTCGCCTTCGGCGGCAACGCGCTGCTTTGCACGTCTCTGTATGTCGTGCAGCGCACCTGCCGCGCGCGCCTCTTCGGCCGTGATCTCGCCTGGTTCGTCTTCTGGGGCTACCAGCTGTTCATCGTCATGGCCGCGACCGGCTACCTGCTCGGCATCACCGAGGGCCGCGAGTACGCCGAACCCGAATGGTATGTGGATGTCTGGCTGACCATCGTCTGGGTCGCCTACCTCATTCTGTTCCTTGGCACGATCCTGAAGCGCAAGGAACCGCATATCTACGTGGCCAACTGGTTCTACCTGTCGTTCATCGTGACCATCGCGATGCTGCATGTGGTCAACAACCTGTCCATACCAGTCTCGTTCCCGGGCTCCAAGAGCTACTCCGCCTTTTCAGGGGTCCAGGACGCCTTGACGCAATGGTGGTACGGCCACAACGCGGTCGGCTTCTTTCTCACCGCCGGCTTCCTCGGCATGATGTATTATTTCGTGCCCAAGCAGGCGAACCGGCCAGTCTATTCGTACCGGCTGTCGATCGTCCATTTCTGGGCTATCATCTTTCTCTACATCTGGGCCGGGCCGCATCACCTGCACTACACCGCCTTGCCCGATTGGGCGCAGACGCTCGGCATGGTGTTCTCGATCATGCTGTGGATGCCGTCCTGGGGCGGCATGATCAACGGCCTGATGACGCTGTCCGGCGCCTGGGACAAGCTGCGCACCGATCCGATCATCCGCATGATGGTGATGGCCGTCGCCTTCTATGGCATGTCGACCTTCGAAGGCCCCATCATGGCGATCCGGGCGGTCAATTCGCTGTCGCATTATACCGACTGGACCATCGGGCACGTCCATTCGGGTGCGCTCGGCTGGGTCGGCATGATCTCGTTCGGCGCGATCTACTACATGGTCCCGAAGCTCTGGAACCGTCAACGGCTCTACTCGCTGAGGCTCGTCACCTGGCACTTCTGGCTGGCGACACTCGGGATCGTCGTCTACGCCGCGGTGATGTGGGTGTCCGGCATCATGCAGGGCCTGATGTGGCGCGAATATGGCGAGCAGGGCTTCCTGGTCTACTCCTTCGCCGAAACCGTCGCCGCCATGCACCCCTACTATGTCCTGCGCGCCATCGGCGGCGCCATGTACCTCTCCGGCGCCCTGATCATGGCCTGGAACATCACCAGGACCATCCTCGGCCACCAGCGCGAGGAGGAGCCGATGCCGAGCCCCGTCGCCATCCGACCTGCGCGATCAGGAGCCAGGTAATGGGCTTGATGGACAAACACGCAATCATCGAGAAGAACGCCACGCTTCTTCTCGTTGGCTCGCTGCTCGTGGTGACGGTCGGCGGCATCGTCGAGATCGCGCCTCTCTTCTATCTCGACAACACGATCGAGAAGGTGGAAGGCATGCGCCCCTATTCGCCGCTCGAACTTGTCGGGCGCAACATCTATATGCGCGAGGGCTGCTACCTCTGTCATAGCCAGATGATCAGGCCGTTCCGCGACGAAGTTGAGCGCTATGGCCACTACAGCCTGGCTGCCGAGTCCATGTACGATCACCCCTTCCAGTGGGGATCGAAGCGCACCGGGCCGGATCTCGCCAGAGTTGGCGACCGCTACTCGAATGCATGGCATGTCGCGCATCTTACCGACCCGCGCTCGGTGGTGCCGGAATCGATCATGCCGAGCTATGGGTTCCTGAAAGACACGCCGATCGACGTGAAGGATTTCTCGACGCATCTGGTCGCCAACAGGCTTGTAGCCGTCCCTTACACCGATGACATGATCGCCCACGCCAATGCGGATCTGGCGGCGCAGGCCGATCCCAATGCCGACACATCAGGCCTTGAGGCGCGTTACCCAAAAGCCAAGATCGGCGACTTCGACGGCAACCCGCAACAGGTCACCGAAATGGATGCCCTGCTCGCCTACCTGCAGATGCTTGGCACACTGGTCGACTTCAAAAATTACGACGAAGCCGCCGGCTACCGCTGAGGAGAACGCTGATGACCTACAATTTGATGCGGGCGTTTGCCGACAGCTGGGGCCTGGTTGCGATGGCGCTGTTCTTCGTGGGGTGCATCGCCTTTGCCCTACGCCCCGGCAGCCGAAGGCTGGCCGACGAAGCGGCCCGCATTCCGCTCGAGGACGAGTGATCATGAGCGACGAGCATATCGATGAAATCTCTGGCGTCTCGACCACCGGCCACGAATGGGATGGTATCCGGGAGCTGAACAACCCGCTTCCCAGATGGTGGGTTATCACTTTTTACGTCACCATTGTCTGGGCGATAGGCTACACCATTGCCTATCCAGCATGGCCTCTGTTGCACTCGGCGACAACGGGTGTGCTCGGCTATTCCAGCCGCAACGAGGTCAGGAACGAGCTGACCGCGGCTGAGGCCGCCAAGGGCAAATATATCTCGGCGGTGGAGTCCAAGAGCGTCTCGGAAATCGCCGCGGACGACGGCCTGCGCGAATTCGCAATCGCCGCCGGTGGCGCCGCTTTCAAGGTCAATTGCGTACAATGTCATGGCTCCGGCGCCCAGGGTTCCAAGGGCTTTCCCAATCTCAACGACGACGACTGGCTGTGGGGCGGCAAGGCCGAGCAGATCCAGCAGACGATTACGCACGGCATCCGCTTCGCATCCGATCCGGACACGCGCCTGTCGGAAATGCCGGCCTTCGGCGACATCATTACCGCCGACCAGATCGCACAAGTCAGCGCCTACGTGGCCAGCCTTTCCGGCAAGGTCCGCGATGCAAGTCTGATCCAACCCGGCGCCAAGGTCTTTGCCGAGAATTGCGTGGCCTGTCACGGCGACAATGCAAAAGGCAACAGGGAATTCGGCGCCCCCGACCTGACCGATGCGATCTGGCTCTATGGATCCGGTGAGACAGCCATCGCCGCACAGGTCCGTGCGCCAAAACAGGGCGTCATGCCGGCCTGGGTTGGCCGTCTCGGCGAGATCAAGGTCAAGGAACTTGCAGTTTATGTCCATTCGCTTGGCGGCGGAGAATAGGAATGGAAGGTCCTATTCTTCGGTCCCCCCTGCCAAGCGGACGAGGCCCGGCGTGAGCCGGGCCTCGACACCATCCCTAATGCGATCTGCACAACCCGGCAAGGCTATCCTACGGCGAGGCTTTACGACAGGTGCCCCTGACATTGGCTGGGAAAGTGGAGTTGCACATGCGTGACAAGACGCAGTTGACAGGGCTCGAAACAGAAACTGTCAATTCCGCCAAAACCCGCAAGCCGCTTTATGCCGCGCGTCAAAAGATCTTTCCGAAGCGCGCCTCGGGCAACTTTCGTCGCTTCAAATGGCTGGTGATGACGATCACACTTGGCATCTATTACCTGGCTGCGTGGCTGCCTTGGGCTCGCGGTCCATTTGCCCCGGACCAGGCAGTCCTGCTCGATCTCGCGAACCGGCGCTTCTACTTCTTCTTCATCGAGATATGGCCCCAGGAATTCTTCTATGTGGCCGGCCTCCTGGTCATGGCGGGCGTCGGTCTTTTCCTGATCACCTCGACTGTCGGCCGTGCCTGGTGCGGCTATGCATGCCCTCAGACGGTGTGGGTCGATCTGTTCCTCGTCGTCGAACGTGCGATAGAGGGCGACCGTAACGCTCGCATGAAACTCGATGCAGGCCCCTGGACCGCCCGCAAGCTGATGCTGCGCTTATCGAAGCACGCCGTCTGGCTGGTCATCGGTGCGGCGACCGGCGGCGCCTGGATTTTCTATTTTGCCGATGCGCCGACGCTGGTTGGCGAACTCTTCACCGGCACCGCGCCACCCGTCGCCTACATCACTGTCGCCGTGCTGACGGCTACCACCTACACGTTCGGCGGTCTGATGCGCGAGCAGGTCTGCACCTACATGTGCCCATGGCCGCGCATCCAGGCAGCGATGCTCGACGAAAGTTCTCTCACCGTCACCTACAATGACTGGCGCGGCGAACCGCGTTCTCGCCACGCCAAGAAGGTCCTTGCCGCAGGGCTGCCGGTCGGTGACTGCGTCGACTGCAATGCCTGCGTCGCGGTCTGCCCGATGGGGATCGACATCCGCGATGGCCAGCAGATGGAATGCATCACCTGCGCGCTGTGCATAGACGCCTGCGACGGGGTCATGGACAAGCTCGGCAAGGAGCGCGGGCTGATCTCCTATGCGACACTGTCCGACTACAACGCCAACATGATGCTGGCGACCGCGGGCGGCTCCAGTTCAGTCAACCCGTCGCAGGTCAGGACCGCTGATGGCCTGTTCTCCGACAAGGTGGCGCATTTCCATATCCGCAAGATCTTTCGGCCACGCACCTACGTCTACATGGGTATCTGGTCGCTGATCGGCCTGGGTCTGCTCTATTCGCTGCTGACGCGCGATCGGCTCGAAGTCAACGTGCTGCATGATCGCAATCCGCAATTTGTCACGCTGTCCGACGGCTCGATCCGCAACGGCTACACCGTCAAGCTGCTCAACATGATCCCCGAGCCAAGGACGATCGTTGTCGCGATTCAAGGCTTGCAGGGCGCCGAGATGAGCGTGGTCGGCGACGACATCCCGGAAGGCCGTTCTTTTGCCATTCCGGTCGAACCCGACCGCCTGAAAATGCTGAAGGTCTTCGTGCGCCAGCCGGCGGATCAAATCCAGGGCACAGCGCAGACCTTCAAGTTCCGTGTCGAGGACAAGGCGAGCTTCGAGGCGGACGAATACACCGCCACCTTCAACGCGCCGGAGACTGCCAGATGACCGCTAACGCTGAAAAACCCCGCGTATTCACCGGCAGGCACATGCTGGCCATCATCCTAGCCTTTTTCGGGGTGGTCATCGCGGTCAATCTGACGATGGCAACGCTCGCCAACACGAGCTGGACCGGCCTTGTCGTCGAAAACACCTATGTGGCGAGCCAGCAGTTCAACAAGAAGGCCGAGGAGGGGCGGGCGCAGGCAGCGCTCGGCTGGACCGGCAAGCTGACCATCGCATGGGGCGAGGTCCGCTATAGCCTTACCGACGCCGTCGGCAAGCCGATTGCCTTGCATGGCGTCAAGGTGCTGTTTCGCCATCCCGCCTACGAGAAAGAGGACAAGGCGGTCAACCTCGCCCTCGCCTCCGGCCAGGAATTCGCAGCCCAGCACATGCCGAAGGATGGCGTCTGGATCGTCGAAGTCGACGCTGACGCCGGTCTGGCCGAGCCCTACCGCGAAGTCCGCAGGATCATGATTTCCCATGGAGCGCTGAAATGAGTTGTTGTGCACCGGGCGCCGAAATGGCGCTTGATCTGGGCAGCACCACGTCGGTCCTGCCGTCTAGTCAAGAGATCAGGCTGGCGAGCCGATCGCTTGGAGATGATCTCCGCCAAACCGATCTTTCGGTGCCGAGCGTTCATTGCGCAGCTTGTATCCAGACGATCGAGACGGCGTTGGGAACGCTCGATCGCGTCGAGAGCGCCCGCGTCAACCTGTCGACGAAACGGGTCTCGGTCCGCTGGCGTGGCGACGAGGTTCCACCGTTCGTCGCCGCGCTTGGACGGCTCGGCTACCAGGCGCATCTCTTCGCCCCCGAGATTGATGAAAAGGACAGGACGCTTTCGGAGTTGATCCGCGCCGTCGCGGTTGCCGGGTTCGCGGCGGGCAATATCATGCTGCTTTCGGTCTCTGTCTGGTCCGGGGCCGAAGGGGCTACCCGCGACCTGTTTCACTGGGTCTCCGCATTGATCGCCATCCCAGCGCTCGCCTTCGCCGGCGGCATCTTCTTCCGCTCGGCCTGGAATGCACTGCGCCACGGCCGCATGAACATGGACGTGCCGATCGCGGTCGGAGTGTCGCTCGCTTACGCCATGAGCCTCTATGAGACGATCAACCATGGCGACCACGCCTATTTCGACGCGTCGGTTTCGCTGCTTTTTTTCCTTTTGATCGGCAGGACGCTGGATCACGTGATGCGCGAACGTGCCCGCACCGCGGTGAAAGGCCTGTCGCAGCTGGCCGCACGCGGCGCCATGGTGCTGCGCGGCGATGGCGCGCGCGACTATCTGCCGGTTGGCGAGATCGAACCGGGGATGCAGCTGCTGATCGCGGCCGGTGAAAGGATCCCCGTCGACGGCAAGATCATCCACGGAGCGTCTGATCTCGACTGCTCGCTGGCCTCAGGCGAAAGCGCGCCGAAAAACGTGGCGCCGGGCGAAGCCGTGCAGGCCGGCGTGCTCAATCTTACCGGCCCGCTGACGATCGAGGCGACCGCCGCCGCGAAGGATTCGTTCCTCGCCGAAATGGTTCGGCTGATGGAAGCCGCAGAGGGCGGTCGCGCGCACTATCGCCGCATCGCTGATCGCGTGTCGGCACTCTACGCGCCCGTGGTTCATCTCACCGCCTTCGTGACATTCCTGGGTTGGATGGCGGCGACGGGCGACTGGCACCGGGCGATGACGATCGCCATTGCCGTTCTGATCATCACCTGCCCGTGCGCGCTCGGCCTCGCCGTACCGATCGTTCAGGTGGTCGCCGCGCGGCGTCTGTTCGAGAACGGCATCATGGTCAAGGACGGTTCGGCCATGGAGCGCCTGGCGACGATTGATAACGCAGTGTTCGACAAGACCGGAACGCTCACGCTCGGACAACCCCGGCTCCTCAATGCATCGTCGATCGATCCGGCCATGCTGGCAATCGCGGCAGACATGGCCGCGCACTCGCGTCACCCGTTTTCAAAGGCCATAACCGGCTTTGCCGCTCCTGGCGGGCAACACAAATTCGATGCCGTCACAGAGCATCCGGGGTTCGGGATCGAAGCCACTGTCGCCGGAAGCATCTGGCGGCTGGGTCGACGCGGATGGGCTGGATGGAAGGCCCGGACCGGTGGTGAAGGCAACCATGGCTATGGCGGAACGGTGCTGACAAAAGACGGGTTCATTGTCGCGACCTTCGATTTCGAGGATGCGCTGCGCGCCGACGCGGCGGCGGCGATCAAGCGATTGAACGATACTGGGGTGTCGATGCAAATGCTGTCGGGCGATACCGCAGGTGCCTGCGGTGAAGTTGCAAGAATGCTGGGTGTCGAGGACTTCGTTCCGTGCCTGCTGCCGTCGGGCAAGGTCGAGCGCATCGAGACCCTGGCGAAAGACGGACACAAGGTTCTGATGGTTGGCGACGGCCTCAACGACACGCCGGCGCTGAGCGCGGCGCATGTCTCGATCGCTCCGGCCACCGCCGCCGACATTGGCCGCAATGCCGCCGACTTCGTATTCCTGCGCGAAAGCCTTCTGGCAGTGCCTCTCGCGCTGGACGTCTCGCGCAAGGCGGGACACCTGATCCGCCAGAACATCGCGATTGCGATCGTCTACAATGCCGTCGCCGTGCCGATCGCCATCCTGGGCCACGCCACGCCTTTGTTAGCGGCGATTGCCATGTCTGCCTCATCGGTGCTTGTTATTGGAAACGCATTGCGCTTGCACGGCTTCGGGGCGAATGCGACGCTGCAAGTTATTCAAAAAGTCGGACGCTCCGCAGTCAGCTATTCGGCATAATCCTCGTGACGACGTTGCTCTATCTCATACCAGTGGCCCTTTTTCTGGGTGCACTGGGTGTGTCCGGCTTCGTCTGGGCATTGCGAAGCGGTCAATACGAAGATCTCGACGGAGCCGCCGAGCGGATACTAATTGATCGGGACGACAAACCGGAACGCTGATTTCAATCCGCTGTGCATAAGATGCGCGGATCGCGCTCGTCAGTCGAGCCGGCTCGGTCGGGAACAAGCTGTCCATGCTCCATGCTCCATGCTCCATGCTCCATGCTCCATGACCATCTTGACCTAAGCTGCACACTACATTTGTGAAAAGCCTCTGTCGTGCGAAGGACTGCCTCCCATTGCACCCAGTATGAGGCGTGTGATGCCACGAGAGTACCTCGCGTGGCCGGACGAGAGCTTGGCAATGTGCGCACGGGTTCCAAAGTGGAACGTCACGGTCGATCACCTGACCGTGAACCGCCAGTGCCGATTGGTCATGTCTGGCTGATCCAGATCAGGGTCATACTCATCGGCGTGGTCTATTGACCAGTCTTCGACGGAGAAATGCATGACTTACGGAAAGATTGGTCGTCATTATCAGCACCTTCACGGTTCTGGGTTTTCTGTCGTGTGGTCGGCCATGCCTTGTGCTTACGGCGCAGCCATTAGCTGACCGGCGTCGTGTGTATCTCGCTTGCTGGCTGACCATCCGCGTGGCTTGCGCGGACAGGGGGCCGATCAACAGCTTTCGCCTTTGATGGGTTGTGTGCGTCGTTGCCGATCCATCCCGATTCCCGGCCCGCGCCTTGAGGCTATGCGACGGTACCGGAACCCAGCGCACGTCACGCGGTTCCGCGCGCGTGGTGTCCGCTCGTCACGACGATGAACGAACAAGCGGCTGGAGTACCATGAACACCGTACACATCATCGACTGCCACAATGCAAATGACTACTTCGCCGACAGGCAAGAGGGACCGATCGTGCAGCACTTGTTAAAGGCTGTCAACATCCGCGCGGAGCTCCAAATGGCGTTGAACCGAACGAAATTTGGTGAGGCTGTAGTACGAGCGATGGAGGCGGAGTGCGACGTGCTTCACATCGCCGGGCACGGCAATGGTGACGGGATCGCTTCGTCCAGTGGGCGAAGTGGCCTTCTTTGGGCTGACTTCGTAAAAATGTTCCAGGGCTCGCATCCAGCGCCGAAGATCCTCGTGATGTCAACGTGCTGCGGAGCATCATCGGGGTTGGGACGTGCGTTTTCGAAATCGATCAACCGTCCGAAGTTGATCATTGGTTCGAGTGACGCGCGCTATTTCGACGACTATGTCGCCGCGTGGGCTTTGCTCTATCGGCGACTGAATTGCAAGGACATCGACATCGAAGCCATGCAGCAGGTTCTTGATGAGATATGCGCGGTCGTGGATAAAAGTTTCCGCTACCTTGGCTGGGATGACGAGAGAGAGCGCTACGTTCGATACCCTCACCCTCGCAAGAGAGCCCGCTTCGACGTCGTGGAGCGTGAGTAGTATGCGCAAGGGTTCCAGGTGGAATGTGGCGATCGATGCGGCGCGGCCGTCGCTGACCAGCGTCGCGAGTGTCTCGCTTGCTGGCGGCGATCTGCGCGGCTGCGCGGCGAAAGGGCGGGATCGGTTAGCCGCATCCACCTCTGAGCGCTTTGAGTGCTTCGTTGCCGATCGATGCGAATCTCCCGGCCCAGCGCCTTTAGGCAATGCGGCGGGCACGGAGCTCATGTCACTCGGCTCAGTTCCACCGTTACACGAGGATAGGCGACCGGATGGCGGCACGCTGATGGGCTCTGACGATAATTTTGACATCGTTGTCGTTGGAGCCGGCCCGGTCGGCCTTTCGTTCGCTGCGTCGCTTGCCCAAAGCGAACTCAAGGTGGCAGTTGTTGAACAGAACACATTCGATAGTCTGGCGAATCCGGCTTTCGATGGTCGCGAAATCGCGCTGACCAACGCTTCGATCAGAACCCTTCGCGAGCTCGGCGCCTGGGATGTCATCCCGGCTTCGGACAAATCAGCACTTCAAGGCGCGCGCGTGCTCAACGGCTCGAGCGCATTCGCTCTTCGTTTCGATCCTCCCAGCAACTCTGGAGAACCGCTGGGGGTTTTGGTTCCAAATTGCCGGATCCGCGAGGCGCTGTTCAAAATCGTCCGCTTGCAGGATCGCGCCCGGCTGTTGTGCGGCCACTCGGTCGTCGATGCAACAAACAGCCAAGAAGGAGCAGTCGTAACGCTCTCTAATGGCGCGCGTTTAACTGCTCGGCTGGTTGTTGCCGCGGATTCGCGTTTGTCCGCCACGCGTGATCTGCTAGGCATCGGCGCCGATATCAACCGGCTTGGCCACTCGATGCTGATTTGCCGAGTGAGGCACGAGCGCGCCCACCACCAGATCGCCATCGAATGGTTCGATCACCATCAGACGATAGCGATATTGCCCCTCGCGGAGGGCATGTCGTCGCTGCTGCTCACATTGCGCTCAAACGAGGCCTATAGACTGCTTGCCTTCGATGATGATTTGTTCCTGTCGGAGTTGACGAAACGGTGTCGAGGGCGCCTTGGAAAAATGACCTTGGCAAGCAAGCGCCACACCTATCCGCTGGTCACGACCTGGGCGCACAAATTCCGGGCGCCGAGCGCCGCACTCATCGGCGACGCTGCCATCGGCATGCACCCGGTGACCGCTCACGGATTCAACATCGGTCTCAGCAGCCAGAAGCAACTCGCCCGTGGAATCATGACTGCGTGCCGCGACGGCCGCAATGTTGGCGACCCCGACATGCTGCATATATACGAAAGGCGGCTGCGCCTGTCGGCGGCGCCGCTCTACCATGCAACGAACATATTGGTTGGACTCTACTCCAGAGACCACCTGGCGGCACGGCTTGCAAGGCATCTGGGGCTTCGCTTTGCCCAACATGTTCCCCTTGTCCGGCATGGGATTTCGGCGGAGCTCCAGCGGTGATACTGCACCAGCAGTCGCATTTTTGCGCGTGCTGGGCGAGCGATGAGAGAGTGCATGATGCACCGGAGTAATCCTGCTCCCCGACGCTGATCTCCGATTGAAGAATTAACCCGTCCTTCAGGGGGGCTGCATAGGCTGCGGACAAGCAGGAGTAAGCAAGCTGACCCGTCCAGCCTTGGAAAAAGAAGATCCGCTGGAGGCGAGAATCCTTCAGGACCAGCTCGCTGATCTGAGGGCAGGCCTTTTCGTCTCAATGCCGATAAGCATTGTGCTGTCCGGGCTGATTTTGACCGTGCAGGCCCTTTCCGGGAACGGTCTTGCTGGCGCGGCCTGGTTTTCGGTCGTTAATGCGATAAATGCCGCCCGCCTTGCACTCGCCCGTCATCAGCTGAAGGAACCCGGAGTCCAGGATGATCTGACACGGGTTTGGCTGCGGCTTCGCTGGTTTGGCAGGCTTGCTCTTCTGGCGGGATTCACCTGGTCATTCCTTGCCGTCCTAACGGCTGGATACACGACGTCTCAAGCATCGCTGCATCTAATAATTCTGGCGGGCATTTCAGCTGGCGCGGTCACGTACGGCAGCTCATATGCTGCGGCAGCGATATGCTTCATCACACCGCCACTCCTCATTGCCGCCGCATGTTTGCTGACGAAGGGAGCCCCGGAAAACTACATTCTGGCTTTTGCCGTCCTGCTTTTCGAGGGCGGCCTGGTTCGATCCTCGTTCGTTGGACAAGCGCGCTTCCGTGACGCGAGCCGCCTGAGACATCAAGCCGAGCGGCTTGCCGCGGAAATGGAGCGCAATTCCAGGGAGGACCATCTTACCGCGCTCCTCAACAGGCGGGGCCTCGAACATGCAATCGATCAGTTTGAGAACACCGATGGACCCTTTGTGGCCATGCTGATTGATCTGGACGGGTTCAAATCTGTCAACGATACCTACGGTCACAGAACGGGTGACGAGCTGCTTGCCAGGATCGCCCGCCGAATAGAGGAAGAAGCACCGGAGGGCTCAACGCTCGCCCGCATCGGTGGGGATGAATTCGTGCTGGTTTTTTCTTCGCGAAAGAATTCTCCTTCTCCCACCAATCTCGCGTCCAATCTCATAGCCAAGCTTGCTCGCCCCTATCCTGGGATCGCATCAGTCCGCATTGGAGCGTCTATAGGAATCTACTTGGCTGAAAACCCCGGACTAACGGAAATGTTGTTGCGGGCCGACATCGCCCTTTACACAGCTAAGCGCCGCGGCAGGAATGAATTTTGTCTGTTCGATGCCGAGCTAGCCCGGGAGTTGCAACGCCGCCAGTCAATCGAACGCGATCTTCATTCGGCGATAACGATGAGAAGCTTGGTCGCTTGGTTTCAGCCAATCGTAAGACTCGAAACTGAAGCCGTCGTCAGTTTTGAAGCCTTGCTAAGATGGTCTCACCCGCTTCACGGTCCCATTTCTCCGCCCGAGATCATGACAGCGGCACGCGAAACTGGAATGCTTCAGCTGCTAACTCAAACGGTATTCGCCGACTGTTGCGCTCTTATCGAGGGCTTGGTCAAAGCTGACCGTCGTGATGTTCGTGTGGCGATGAATGTTTCACCGTGCGAGTTGGAAGCTGGCGATATTGACGAGATGATTCTTAATGGTCTGGCGGCAAAAGACCTCCCTGCAACGATGTTCGACATCGAGATTACCGAAGAAGCCCCAGTGGATCCGGACAGAGTGGATGAAAAGCTCGCCCGGCTTTCACATGCTGGCATTTCTATCGCGCTCGATGACTTCGGCACCGGTTTTTCGACGTTGGCATCGCTCAAGGACAGTCGGATCAGGAAGGTGAAAATAGATCAGGGCTTCGTTCGCGGCTTAGCCAAGTCCCGGGAGAATCGGCTGCTTGTCAAAGCGGTGATTGATCTTGGTAGGACGCTCGGGATCGAGGTCATGGCCGAGGGCGTTGAAACAGAGGCAGATCGGCAAACTCTGTACAAGCTTGGCTGCAGAACCGCGCAGGGCTTCCTGTTCTCTAAGGCAGTGCCTCTCCATTTGGCACTTGATTCGGTAGTAAAAGAGCACGCGAAGGAGTTGTGACCGGCCTCTCCGTCCGTGCTGCTCGCGGAACTTTCATGTGGGGTGGACCTGACGCGCGAAAGCCGTTTCGGACGGTAGAGTTATTACGGGGGCGAAACTGAGCACGTGGTTTGGATAGCAGCAATCCGGTCCACCGGCGCACATGCAGCGGCTTCATACAAGCGTTCAAGTTGCGAGATGAGCTTGAGTGAACGACGTCGGAGAATTGCGTCCTTTGGACGCTGGTTTCGCGGTTCCCGTAGGATTCGATTACGGGAAGCGTTCTTGGCTGCTTCTCGGCTCAGCGCTCATCGGGATGAACAACGTACCCGCGGTCAAGGTCTTCGCGACCTCAACCCAGTCACCATCCCGCAACAGCAGCGGTCGGGTCCTGATCAAGCGCTCAGCCTCAGCACAGGTGCTGGAGCAACGGTAGAGCGCGGAAAACGTGTATCGGAATGCGCTGGCTCACCATAGGAAGCTGCCACGGCATGTCGAATGTCCCCAGGGGGCGGACCGTTCCCTTGCATTTGTCTCGATGACGGGCTCTCAAAGCTAAAGCCAAGAGAGCTTTATAAAAATCGCACCCGATCGGCTGCGCAACGACGACCAGCTGAGGCCCGATCGGGTGCTAAGGTCGTGCCAAAAAAGGCGCGTCACTGTCGCATTTCTAGCCGGCTTGCGATCGGACGTCATCTCTTGGCGATCGCTGCCCCTTCTCTCAAATGCGCTTAGCGGCGCCGATGGCGAATAGCGCAAGCTTTTCCACCCGTTTCTACTCCACTACCGAGACTCGTCACCAACCTCCTTTTATTCGCTTCCATATGGCCCATCCTGTCTCCAATCGAGGAGGAGCGCGAACATGGGCCAAGCCGTAGAACGTCTCAGTCTCGGGAATTCTTCTGCTCGCCAAACTGCCGTTGTCGCCGGCACCATATTTGGCAGGGTGACAGTGCACGACAAGATATCAGGCGTTCTTGTCTGGGCTGAACTATGCTTGCAAGCCATAACCCAAAAATCGCCGATCCCTTTGAATTCGAGCCGGATGAATGGGTGTTTCAAAATTTTTGGCGGTTTTAGGCAGAACCCTCCGATGGCCCGCGTACCGGTCAAGCTTCGTGAGCACTTTAGGTTCGTCGATCAGGCATAGGTTTCTTTCCCATGCCACATGCTGGCCGTTTGCCTAGTTCGGAAGCCCTCGAGAGGCGTTGCTCGTCTTGGTATGGCGTCGCCCCTTTTTCCGATCCATCGGCCACGGAGCTAGAATGGTGTCTAGCTGTTGCCGCCTACTTGGTCATCCGGCATGGAGATGCCTATATACCGACCTTCGAAAGGCTGGAATACGAGGTCGAACAAATGCGGCGGAAGCTCGGAAATCGCGAGCGAGCGCAGCGCGTGCTGGCCACGCTCAACCTAAATGGCTCGGACAGCTGGAGCCGTGAGGTTGGTTCTCAAGGCCTGGATGGCGCCGCAATCACATTCGCCCGGGCGGGGTAAAAGCGATTTTTTGGAGCCACTCGCGCTTTTGCGCTAACGAAGGTCCCGCGCCGTATTTGGGCCGGATCCATTTGTGGCCCATCAGAGAAGCAATTACCTTCTCCGGCGCCTCAACTGCCGTCAGCCGGTCCTCGAAAGTGTGTCGCAGGCTATAAAGACTATGCTCGGAAGTCGGCAGAAGTTCCTTGCTGGCGAGCACCTTGTTGACGAGCGCTGAAAGTGACGCGGCCTTGTCGCGATAACGAGGAAAGCCGTCCGGATGGAGCTTGATGGCTGCAAGTGCGCCGCCAACCAAGGGAATGTCACGGGCTGAATGACCGGTCTTCAAGCGACGGCCATTGGGGCGCACCCGCACATGCGGGATTTCTCGATCGAGGTGGATTGTTTCGGTGGTGAGGTTTGCCGCTTCAGAAAGCCTGAGTCCGGTATCGGCAATCACATAGATTAGATGGCGGGCTTCGTCATTGAGTCCGTCGAGCGCGCCTTCAGCGAGTATCTTCTCCTGAATGAACTCCGCTGTGAACGCAGCGCGTTGCCCGGGGACGGCGCCGGAAAGACGCAGGTTTCGAAAAACCGGCTCCAGCTTGAGCTGGTGAGTCAGATCGACGACGCGCAGCATTTTCGAAACATGGCCGATGTCCTTGTTGGCCGTACCGATATCAAGTCCATCCTCAACGATCCGCTTTTGCCACCACTCGCGGAACGCGATTGCGTCGTCCCGAGTGAGGCTTGCGATCTCCTTGTCGCCAATGACTCCAACCAGATTGGCAACTGCGCGCTTTTTGGGGTTACGCCATTTCTTGATTTGGTTGGGCGACATGGTCAGCAAGTTCTGTTGCTCGATCGTCTCGAATTCCTTGATAAGACCGCTCAGGCGGACCGCTGGCCGCTTCTCCCCACCCATGACGGCCGAGACGTCCTGCGCGTCCTCGATCGATTTTTTGTCGAGGAGCAGCTTGATACGGGCCATGAGTTCGTCGAGCGGCCCCGCTGCTAGTTCCTCGTTAGTGCGATAGGCCAATCCAAATGACCGCGCGCGCTTCCTCGCGGCTTCGAAACGCAGCCCCGCCTCGGCGGATTGGCCTTCCCGCAGTCTACGCCAATACGCCTCCAGCCCCGCGCCGAGGCTTTGCACTGCATCTCGCGCCCGTACACCGCGGGGATCGTCAGCCACGGCGACGCCCGTGGAAATGCGTACTAGGCAGCGGCGATCAAACGCCGCGAATTCCTTCGGCACCCTGCGGACGAGATACCAGATGCCTTCACGTTTATGCGGCTTTGGCGCTGCGGAACGTCGCATTATCTTTCTCTAATGTTACACAGTTTGTTACACAGTCTAAGATATGTTTCGCTTCGTGCTGGTCAAGCGCAACAAGGAAGCTTTTGAAAGGAAAGGATTTTTATGGAAGCTAAATGGCGGAGAGGGAGGGATTCGAACCCCCGATGGGCTTGCACCCATGCCGCATTTCGAGTGCGGTGCATTCGACCACTCTGCCACCTCTCCGCGGTCATGGTCGGCCGTTGCCGGCGCGGCGCACTAGATAACGGCTGAACGGGCAGGTTACAAGGCCAATCCGTGAGTTATTTGGCTTGCCCGGCAAGCGGCGGATTCATAGCGAGTCTGGTGCGGGGAGACCGAGGCGGATTGCCGACCTGCCACGCATCCTTGCCTCCACGACGACAGCGCGGTGCGGTGCTGTCGACACGGCCGCTGCTTGCCGGCCAATAACAGTCTCGGCGTGGCTGTTTGCCTTGACTCGCACTCAACCTTCGGTTAGGGACAGCGCGCAATCGGCGTGGAGGGTTCTTCCGCGCCGCTTGTTTTTTGAACCCGCAGACTGACAAAAAGACGGCTGAACTGCCTCAGGCGGTTCATCAAGGCCGACCGAACAGCGAAAGGCAAAAAATGTTCGCAGTCATTAAAACGGGTGGCAAGCAGTATCGCGTTGCCGCCAACGATCTCCTGAAGATCGAAAAAGTCGAAGCCAATGTCGGCGATATGGTCGAGATCGGCCATGTTCTCGCGCATGGCGAGGGCGAGAATGTCACGTTCGGCGCGCCGTTCGTCGACGGCGCGGTGGTCACCGCCGAAGTCGTCGAGCAGGGCAAGAACCGCACCGTCATCGCCTTCAAGAAGCGCCGTCGGCAGAATTCGCGCCGCAAGATCGGCCATCGCCAGCTTTTGACCACCGTGCGGATCTCCGAGATCCTGCTGGGTGGTGCCAAGCCGACGAAGACGGCAGCGGTCAAGGCGCCGAAGAAGGAAGCCAAGGCAGAGGCCGCCACCGAGGCGAGGGCGGAAGCCGCGCCGAAGAAGGAGCCCAAGGCCAAGGCAGCCGAGGCAAAGGCAGCCGAGACCGCGGCAGCGCCGCTGTTCAAGGCGCCGAAGGGTGAGCCGGACGATTTGACCGTGATCAAGGGCATCGGCCCGGTCGCAGCCAAGGATCTCAACGAGCAGGGCATCATCACCTTCGCTCAGCTCGCCAAGCTGACCGACAAGGATGTCGCCAAGATCGACGAGCACATGCCCTTCAGCGCCGACCAGATCAAGGACTGGCGCGAGCAGGCCAAGGAATTGGCGGCGAAGTAATTTTTCTGGCGATTAGCTCGCCGGATCGGACTTGAAACGGAACGCGAACGCGTTCATAAGGCCTTTTAGGCGCCTTGCGGCGCAACGGAGTTAGTTAGATGGCACACAAGAAAGCTGGCGGCTCGTCGCGCAACGGTCGCGACTCGCATTCCAAGCGTCTGGGCGTGAAGAAGTTCGGCGGCGAAGCCGTCATCCCGGGCAACATCATCATTCGTCAACGCGGCACCACGTGGCATCCCGGCGTCAATGTCGGCATCGGCACGGATCATACCCTTTTTGCGCTCGAATCTGGCGCCGTGACCTTCAATAAAAAAGCCAACGGCCGAACCTACGTATCGGTCAACCCGATTACCAAAGCCGCGGAGTAGCCGGTTCCGCACTAGAACACCGGCGCCCATCTCGGGAACCGGTGTCTGGCAAAGCCAGGAAAAGGATCAGGGGAGATGGGTTTCCATCTCCCCTTTTTCTTGTGCCTGGAGGACTTTCAAATGGTTGCCGAAGCGGAAGACTCAGATGACGAAAGTTACGCGATAGACTGCCCGGTGCTGGTCACCGAGCGGCTGGTGATGCGGGCGCCACACGAGGGCGATATCGCGCAACTGGTCGAGCTTGCCGACAACCGCCATGTCGCCGAAATGCTGGCCCGCATGCCGCACCCCTATGGCGAGGCCGAGGCGCGCTCTTTCCTGGCCATGACCAAGTCGCGCCGGGCCGGCATCGCCTATGCCTTGACGCTGGCCGGCACCGACACCTTCGTCGGCTGCGCCGGTCTCAACACCACCGATCGCGGGCTGGAGCTCGGCTACTGGATCGGAGAGCCCTACTGGAAGAAGGGCTATGCGACCGAAGCAGCGCATGCGCTGGTCGATCTCGCCTTCCAGAGGACGTCGATCCAGGTGCTGCATGCCTCGACGCGGGTCATCAATCCGGCCTCGCGCCGCGTCATCCACAAGTGCGGGTTCCAGTATGCCGGCCAGGGCATGCTGAATTCGATCGTCGCCGGCCAGGTGCCGGTCGAGCGCTACCGGCTCGATCGCAAGACCTGGACCAGCCTGCGGAACTGGGTGCATTTCTGATGGATGACGACGGTCAAGCCAATGGTCGACAACAGCGATATTGAAACGGCCGCGATCGCGCCGATGACGCCTGGGGATGTCGAAAGCTTTCATCGCGCGCTCGATGTCGTAGCGCGCGAGCGAAAGTACCTGTCCTTCCTCGAGGCGCCATCGCTGGATCAAGTCAGAAGCTTCGCAATGGACCGTATCGGCAGAGGCGACCCGGGGTTCGTGGCCGTTGTTCGTGGCGAGGTCGTCGGCTGGTGCGACATCTCACGCTATGACCGGCTCATCCATGCGCATCGCGGCACGCTTGGAATGGGGATCATTCCTTCCTATCGGGGGCGTGGCCTCGGGCTACGGCTCATCAATGCGACCTTGGCGCAGGCACGCAAGACCGGCTTTGTCCGCGTCGAGCTTTCCGTGCATTCCGACAATGCTCGCGCCATCTCTCTCTACGACAAGGTCGGGTTTGTCAGGGAGGGCGTGCAGCGCGACGCCGTCCTTATCGACGGGGAATACCGCGATACCATCATGATGGCGATCGTCGAACGCGAAAACGCAGCCGGATGAAGAGCCATCAGCCCAGTTCAGCCCACACCGGCAGATGATCCGAACCGGTCGCCTTTCGGTCGACCCACAGGCGCTGCAGGGATTTGGCAAGCGAAGCGCTGGTGAAGATGTAGTCGATGCGCTTGTGGCGGCTGGGGTCAGTGGGTTGTTTCGGGTCGACCCAGCTGATGAGATCGTCGCCGGTGGCGTTCAGGCGCAAGGCGGCATCGACGGCAAAGTCGGCGGTCAGCGGCATGCCGAATTCGTGGTCCGGCCGGCCGGCGAGTTCGACATATTCGGGTGATCCGGCCAGCATGTTGAAATCGCCCATGCCGACAAAGGCTTCGGGATGCGGCAATTCCGGCAGGCCGATCTCGGCGACGCCGGACAGCGCGCCGCCTTCGAGCGCATAGTTCAGCATGCGCTGGCGCAGGAACTGGATCTGGCTGGCGCGTTCGACGGGGCTGCGGTGATCGAGATGGATGGAATAGAAGCGGATGAAACCAAGCGGCGTCTCGATCAGCGCTTCCAGCGCGCCACGCTGGAAATTCATCATCTCGAAGCTGCGGCTGCGCGGCAAAAGCAGATTGCGCGACAGATGAATGGGCGTCTTCGACAGCACCATGTTGCCGAGCTGGAAGGTTTTCGTGAAGGCGCGGCCGTTCTCGATGTGGGAGCCGATGTTGGCCTCGAAATTGCTGCCATAGACCGCGAAATAGTCTGGCAGTGCCTCGCCGATCTCGGCGACCATGTCGCGGCCGCCATTCCTGGGATTGTTGCGGGTCACCTCCTGCAGAGCGATCACGTCGGCGCCGCGCACGGCATCAGTGATGCGCCCGACATCGTACTGCCCGTCGAGGCCGATGCCGTACTGGATGTTGTAGGTTACAAGCTTCATTCCGACGTCTCTCCGGCCAACCCCACATGGCCATTGTCACAAAACGGCCTCGCCCTTCGCCGCGCCTTGGTTTAGAGCAAGGCCCAAGGTTTAGAGCAATGCCGCAAGGCCACTAGTAGAAACTGTACAATCCAATGAAATTTCTCGATCAAGCCAAGGTCTACATCCGCTCCGGTGACGGTGGCGCCGGTTCGGTATCGTTCCGGCGCGAAAAATTCATCGAGTTCGGCGGGCCGGACGGCGGCGACGGCGGCCGTGGCGGCGATGTCTGGCTGGAAGCGGTCAACGGCCTGAACACGCTGATCGACTACCGCTACCAGCAGCATTTCAAAGCCAAGACCGGTGTCCATGGCATGGGCCGCAACATGACCGGCGCCAAGGGCGCCGACGTTACGCTGAAGGTGCCGGCGGGAACGCAGGTGTTCGAAGAAGACAACGAGACGCTGATTTGCGACCTCACCGTGGTCGGCCAGCGGTTTCTCCTGGCCAAGGGCGGCAATGGCGGCTTCGGCAACCAGCATTTCAAGACCTCGACCAACCAGGCGCCGCGCCGCGCCAACCCCGGCCTGCCGGGCGAAGAACTCAACATCTGGCTGCGGCTGAAGCTGATTGCCGATGCCGGGCTGGTCGGACTGCCGAATGCCGGCAAGTCGACATTCCTCGCCGCCGTCACCGCGGCCAAGCCGAAGATCGCTGACTATCCGTTCACGACGCTGCATCCCGGCCTTGGTGTTGCCCGCATCGACGCGCGCGAATTCGTCATCGCCGACATCCCGGGTCTCATCGAAGGCGCGCATGAGGGCGTCGGCATCGGCGACCGCTTCCTTGGCCATGTCGAGCGCACGCGCGTGCTGCTGCATCTGGTTTCGGCGCAGGAGGAAAATCCGGGCAAGGCCTACAAGACCGTGCGCGCCGAACTCGAGGCCTATGGCAACGGCCTGACCGACAAGGTCGAGATCGTGGCGCTTTCCCAGGTCGACACGCTCGACGCCGATGCGCGCAAGAAGAAGGTCGCCTCGCTGAAGCGCGCCGCCGGCCGTGCGCCGATGCTGTTGTCCGCCGTCACCGGCGAAGGTGTCGAGGCAGTGTTGCGGGCGCTGATGTCGGTGGTGGCCGAGGCGCGTGCGCAGATCGCTGCCCCGGTCGAGACGCGCTGGGACAGATAGACCGATGCAGTCGCTGAAAAAATATCGGCGCATCACCGTCAAGATCGGCTCGGCGCTGCTTGTCGACCGCACGACGGGCTTGAAGCGAGACTGGCTGGCCTCGCTCGCCGACGACATTGCCGTGCTGGCCCAGGGCGGCGCTGAAATCCTCGTCGTGTCGTCCGGAGCCATCGCGCTTGGCCGCACAATCCTTGGTCTCGGCAAGCGTGCTTTGAAGCTCGAAGAGAGCCAGGCCGCGGCAGCCGTCGGGCAGATCGCCCTGGCCGGCGCCTGGTCGGATGCGCTCGGCAAGGGCAGCCTGAAGTCGGGCCAGATCCTGCTGACGCTCGGCGACACCGAGGAGCGCCGCCGTTATCTCAATGCGCGGGCGACGATCTCGACGCTTCTGAAGATGAAGGCGGTGCCGGTCATCAACGAGAACGACACGGTGGCGACTTCCGAAATCCGCTATGGCGACAATGACCGGCTGGCGGCGCGCGTCGCCACCATGATGGGCGCCGATCTTTTGGTGCTGCTCTCCGACATTGACGGGCTCTACACGGCGCCGCCGGCGCGCGATCCCAACGCCAAATTCATTCCGGTGGTCGATCGCATCACGCCCGACATCGAAGCGATGGCCGGTGCGGCCGCTTCCGAGCTGTCGCGCGGCGGCATGCGCACGAAGCTCGATGCCGGCAAGATCGCCACCGCCGCCGGCACCGCGATGATCATCACGTCAGGCACGCGGCTGTCGCCGTTGATGGCGATCGAACGCGGCGAGCGTGCCACCTTCTTCCGGCCGAGCGCCAACCCGGTCAAGGGCTACAAGACCTGGATCGCCGGCCAGCTCGAACCTGCCGGCCGGCTGACAGTCGATGCCGGCGCCATCGGCGCGCTGCTGTCGGGCAAGTCGCTGCTGCCGGCCGGCGTCAAGCTGGTCAGCGGCAATTTCTCGCGCGGCGACACGGTGGCGATCCTGTCGCCCGAGGGCCGCGAGATCGCGCGCGGGCTGGTTGCCTATGATGCCGCCGATGCCGTAAGGATCGCAGGTCTGAAGACGGCCGAGATCGAAACCGTGCTCGGCTACGAGGCGCGCTCGGCGATGATCCACCGCGACGACCTTGTGGTGAGCCATTCTGGTGACCAAGTACGGGCCAGCGACCAAGTATTGGCCGGTGGCAACGTAAGCGGAGGATGAGCCATGCTGAAGCTGCATGAAAAATCCGGGGATGACACCGTAGCAACGATGGCCGATATCGGCCGCCGCGCCCGCGCTGCCGCCCGACCGCTGGCCATCGCCACGACCGCCGCCAAGAACGCCGCGCTGCTGGCCATGGCCGAGGTGATCGTCACTCGTGAGCAGGACATTCTCGACGCCAACGCCATCGACGTCTCGAATGGTCAGGAATCCGGGCTTTCCGTGTCCTTCATGGACCGGCTGAAGCTCGATCCGGCGCGCATCCGCGCCATGGCCGACGGCATCCGCGAGATCGCGGAACTCAGCGATCCGGTCGGCGACGTGATCGCGCAATGGGACCGGCCCAACGGCCTGCATATCGAGCGCGTGCGCACGCCGCTTGGCGTCGTCGGCGTCATCTATGAGAGCCGCCCGAACGTCACGGCCGATGCCGGCGCGCTGTGCCTCAAAGCCGGCAATCCGGTGATCCTGCGCGGCGGCTCGGATTCGCTCAATTCTTCGGCCGCCATCCATGCCTGCCTGGTCGAGGGGTTGAAGGAAGCCGGCCTGCCTGAAGACGCCATCCAGCTGGTGCCGACCACCGACCGCGCCGCCGTTGGCGAGATGCTGAAGGGGTTGGGTGGTTCGCTCGACGTCATCATCCCGCGCGGCGGCAAAAGCCTCGTCGGACGTGTGCAGAACGAGGCGCGGGTGCCGGTCTTCGCGCATCTCGAAGGCATTTGCCATCTCTACATCGACCGCTCGGCCGATCTCGACATGGCGGTGCGGATTGCGGTCAACGCCAAGATGCGGCGCACCGGCGTCTGTGGTGCCGCCGAGACGCTGCTGGTCGACCGGGCGGTTGCCTCCACGCATCTGGTGCCGATCCTGGACGCCTTGCGCGCGGCCGGCTGCGAAATCCATGCCGATGCCGAGGTGCTGAAAGTGTTTTTCGACGCCAAGCCGGCGACCGATGCCGACTGGGTGACCGAATATCTCGATGCTGTCATCGCGGTGAAGCTGGTAGACGGTATCGGCGGTGCGATCGAACACATCGAAACCTTTTCCTCGCATCACACCGAGGCGATCGTCGCCGAAGATGCGCAAGCGGTCGAAAAATTCTTCAACGAGATCGATTCGGCGATCCTGCTGCACAATGCCTCGACGCAGTTCGCCGATGGCGGCGAATTCGGCATGGGCGCCGAGATCGGCATCGCCACCGGCAAGATGCATGCGCGCGGACCGGTCGGCGTCGAGCAGCTGACCTCGTTCAAATACCGCGTGCGCGGGTCGGGACAGGTGAGGCCTTGAAGCTTTTCGTCGTCAGAGCCTGAGGCAATGCTGGCATCTTCCGAACCGGCGGTACCCTCCCGTTACCTGAAGATGCCGCACGCCGAAAAAGGCCTCGCCGTTGGCTTGTTCGGAGGCTCGTTCAATCCGCCGCATGCCGGCCACGCGCTGGTCGCCGAGATTGCGCTGCGACGCCTGGCGCTTGATCAGCTGTGGTGGATGGTGACGCCGGGCAATCCGCTGAAGAGCACCAGGGAATTGGCGCCGCTCAGCGAACGGCTGCAACTGTCCGAGCAGATCGCCAAGAACCCGAAGATCAAGGTCACCGCCTTCGAGGCCGCCCATCATGTCCGCTACACCGCCGACACGCTGGCGCTGGTCAAGGCGCGCAATCCTGGCGTCGACTTCGTCTGGATCATGGGTGCGGATAGTCTGCGCGATTTCCATCGCTGGCAGCGCTGGCGCGAGATCGTCATGACCTTCCCGATTGCCGTCATCGACCGCCCGGGAGCAACGCTGTCGTTCCTGTCTTCGGTCGTCGCCAAGACCTTCGACTATGCCCGCGTCGACGAGGGCGATGCGCCGCGGCTTGCCCGCATGAAGGCGCCGGCCTGGACCTTCATCCACGGCCCGCGCTCGTCGCTGTCGTCGAGCGCGATCCGCAAGCTGGCGAAGGGGTGAGCCCACTCGCCCGGCCATGTCGCTTTTATCGCTCCCCTTGCCCGTTTCATGGGCAATCCTGAGCAGGCATGTCGATTCCCAGGAAAAACCGTAGCGAAGCCGAGCAGGGCGCCGAGCCCACGCCGCTGATCGCGATTGCCAGCGTCATCGTGTCGATGGCGCTGATCGCCGTCGGCAATGGGCTGATGTTTGCTTATATCCCGGTCCGGCTCGGCGCCGAGGGTTTCGATCCGACCTGGGCCGGGCTAATCATCACCGGACTTTCGGCTGGCGGCCTCGCCGGCTGCATTCTGACAGGACCGCTGGTGCGAAGGGTTGGCCATGCCCGCGCCTTCATGGTGCTGTCGGCGCTGATCGCGCTGGCCAATGCCGCTGTCGGCGCCGGGGTCCATCCGCTGCTGTGGATCGCCGCCCGCGCACTCTACGGCTTTGCCATATGCGGCCTGTTCATCGTTGCGCAGAGCTGGCTCAACGATGCCGTTGCCAATGCCATTCGCGGCCGGGTGATGGCGTTTTTCTACGTTGCCTATGTCGCCGGGCTCGGCGTCGGCTATGCGACGCTGGCGCTGGTCGATATCAGGACGGCGGATGCGCCGCTGATCGGTATCGTCTTCACGGCGCTGTCGATCCTTCCCGTGGGGATGACGCGGCTGGCCCAGCCGCCGGCGCCGCAGGCGGCTTCAGTGGCGCTGCGCCGGGCCTGGCGGATTTCGCCGGTCGGCGTCGCCGGCATGCTGGCGGTCGGCGGCCTGTCGATGTCGATCGCGGGCTTCGCTCCGATCCATGCCACGGCCAAGGGCTACAGCCAGGCAGACGTGGCGCTGCTGCTTTCGGCGATGCCGGTCGGCACGCTGATCCTGCAAATCCCGCTTGGCTGGATTTCCGACCGCACCGACCGCCGCTACGTGCTGATCGCCGCATCCGCGCTCGCCATGGTCGCCGGCCTGTTCGCGCTCGGGTTCGATGGCGGCGCGCTGGCGGCGCTGGTGGTGATTTATATCGTTTGGGATGGCGCCTCGGAATCGATCTATTCGCTTTCCAGCGCGCATGCCTCCGACCGTGCCGGCAAGGAGGACATGGTGGCGCTGTCCAGTTCGCTGCTGTTTGCCTGGTCGCTGTCGGGCTTCGTCGTGCCAGGCATCGTGACGGCGCTGTCGGCTGTCTTCGGAACGCAGGCCTTCATCTATGTGGCGATCCTCATCGCCGCTGCGTTCTGCATGTTCGTGCTTCTGCGCGTGTTCACGACGCAGGCTGTTCCTGCCGGTGAAACCGGCAGTTTCGCACCGATGACGGCGCAGGCGCCTTTACCGGTGGAGCTTGCGTTCGCGCCGGACGAGCAGGACCGACACAGGGGCAGCTGATTATTGCCGGCGGGCTTCCGGTTGCGGCGCTTCCGGTGGCGGCTGCGGGATCGATATGCCTTCCGAGTCGAATTCCTGCTTGGCGCGCTTGGTGAGATCGGTCTGGGTGGCGAAGAAATCAGCCGACGATGTCCAGTAACGCAAGGCAATCGAAACGGTGCTTTCGCCCAATGTCGCGACGAATGCGATCGGTGCCGGCCCACGCTTCACCCGTCGCTCGGCGGCGGCAATGGCAAGCAAGGTCTTCTGAGCGCGGTCGATGTCGTTCCATGAACCGATGCTGAGCGCGATGTCGCTGCGGCGCACGCCGTTGCGCGAGAAGTTGCGCACCGGCTGGTTCCACAGCGTCGAATTGGGCGCGAGGATGTAGACGCCGTCGGCGCTCCTGAGCTTGGTCGCGAACAGGCCGATCTCCTCGATCGAGCCGGCAATCGAACCGACCTCGACGGACTCACCGATGCGAAATGGCCGCAGCGCCAGCAGCATGATGCCGGCGGCAATGTTCTGCAGCGTGCCTTGCAACGCCAGGCCGATGGCCAGGCCGATGGCACCGATCGCGGCAATTATCGACGCCGTCTGCACGCCGAATTGGCCGAGCACCATGATGGTGACGAGGATCAGGATGGCGTAGCGGACGATCTTGGAGAAGAAATGCCGCAACGTTGCATCGAAACCATGGATATGGCCGAGGCCGGCGAAGATCGAACGTTCGGCAAGGCCGGCGATGATGTAGCCGACAACCAAGAGGATGACGGCACCGATGGCCGAGAAGGAGTAGGAAACGATCAGCGTACTCAGCTGCGCGAGGCCAGCCTGGACGGTGAGAAGGGCGTTTTGCGGGTCGATCGGCATGGCAAGATTCCGGTTGGTCGGTGAGCCGATAACCCATGCGGGCGGCGAGGGTTCCGATCTTTTCCAGCGTGCGGCGAAACCACAGGACCGAGAATACGTTGGTGCGAGCCGGGGTCCCGTCTTGAAACTGTCAGGGAACTCTGCCTATCTAAGTGGTGTCACCTGCTTTTGGGGGTGATTTGGTTGTTCTTGCTGCGAAAGGAAATACACTGAGAACAGCACTGCGGAAGAAGGCCGATATCATGCCTTCGCCGGCCAGGATCAGCGTAGACGACGCCGTGTCCCGCGCCATCAAGACAGTCCTTGCCAGTCTGGAAGACTCCAAGGCCGAAAATATTGTCTCAATCGACATCCAGGGGAAATCGAGCCTCGGCGACTATATGGTCGTCGCTTCGGGCCGATCGCACCGTCATGTTGCGGCTGTCGCCGATCATCTTCTCAAAGCGATCAAGGATGCCGGTCTCGGCACTGCGCGCGTTGAGGGGTTGGCAGGCGCCGACTGGGTCCTGATCGATTCGGGCGACATCATCGTCCACGTCTTCCGCCCTGAAGTCCGCGAATTCTACAATCTCGAAAAGATGTGGCAGGCGCCGGATCTCGAGGAAGAGACCCTCCACTAAGCCGCCTTTGTTTTGATGCATGTCGTTGTTCCAAAACCGATTCCTACTTTGGTGACATGCATTAGCGGCTTACAGGGGCGAGGATGAAGATATCAGTTCATGCCGTGGGCCGGATGAAAGCCGGCCCCGAGAAGCTGCTCGCCGACCGTTATTTCGAGCGCTTCGCCAAGAGCGGCCCGGCGGTGGGACTTGAATTTACCGGCATTGCCGAGATCGCCGAGGGGCGCGGCCAGACCGCCAGCGAGCGGCGGCGCGAGGAAGGCCAGAAGCTGCAGACGCATTTGCAGCCCGGCACCGCGCTGATCCTTCTCGACGAACGCGGCAAAAGCTTTTCCTCGGAGGACTTCGCCGGGCGCCTTGGCCTGTTGCGTGACGGTGGCCGCAAGGCGCTGGTCATCGCCATCGGCGGCGCCGACGGCCACGATCAGTCGCTGCGCGACCAGGCCGAACTGGTGATGTCGTTCGGATTGCTGACCTGGCCGCACCAATTGGTGCGCGTGATGCTGGGTGAGCAGCTTTATCGGGTGGCCACCATTCTTTCGGGACATCCCTACCATCGCTCGTAAATCGGTGAATTGGCGCGACCTGCCCGGATTTCCGCCCCAATGCCGCGCCAGATTGGACCTTTGGTCTTATGCATGTCGTTTTCCCAAAACCGGGACCACTTCTGGGCGACATGCATTCGGGAACGGGCCTTTTCAAACATGGTTGATGGTTCGTTAACGAAGCCGCGGATAGAGTCGACACCGGATGTCTGAAGGCTGGAAATCGAGAACGGGCTCATGGCGCGCGCGCTGCGGCATCGCGGCGGCGGTGCTTGTGCTGTCGCTGCATGCGGGGCGGGCCGAAAACACGCTCGACATGGCTCCCGATCCGGACCAGAGCCGGGCTGAATACGAACGGGTCTCGAAGGAGATCACGCTGTCGTCGGAACGGTTGGCCAAGCTCTCCGCCGACATCGCGACCATCAAGAAGGATCACGCCTCGATCACTGCCGCACTGATCCAGTCGGCGATGACCGAGCAGAAGCTCGGCCAGGACATCGAGGACATCGGCGCCAGGCTGGAAGGGCTGAAGGGCCAGGAGCAGAAGATACGTGTCTCGCTGGTGGCGCGGCGTGATGTGCTTGCCGAAGTGCTGGGCGCGCTGCAGCGCATGGGGCTGAACCCGCCGCCGGCGATCCTGGTCAAGCCGGAGGACGCGCTGTCGTCGGTGCGCAGTGCCATCCTGCTCGGTGCCGTGGTGCCGGAACTGCGTCAGCAAACAGATATCCTGCTCGCCGATCTCAAGGAGCAGTCGCGGGTCACGGCCTCGATCGAGGCCGAACGGGCGCGGCTGACGGCGGCGGTCGGTGACCAGGCGGCGGAAAAGAAGCGACTCGGCATGCTGCTGGAGGCCAAGCAGAAGCTCGAAGCCGACACGCAAACGCAAATGGCCGCTGAAAAGCAGCGATCCGAGGCGCTGGCGGCCAAGGCCGGCAGCCTGAAAGAGTTGATCGCCTCGCTCGAAGCGCAAGCCGACAAGAGCCGCAAGGCTGCCGATGCGGCCAAGGCTGCCGATGCCGCCAAGGCCGCCGAGCAGAAGACGGCGGATGGCGACGAGACATCAGCGCCGGCGGAACTGGCGTCGCTGCCCGTTCCGGAAAGCAACCAACTTGCCGCTGCGGCACCCTTTTCGGCGCTGCAGGGACAGATCGCGCTGCCGGTGACCGGCCGTATCAAGCTGCGATTCGGCGCCGATGACGGTAACGGCGCGGTGATGCTTGGCGACATGGTTGCGACACAATCGGGAGCCATCGTCACCGCACCGGCGGATGGGAATGTGCTTTATGCGGGGCCGTTTCGCTCCTATGGTCAACTCTTGATCCTTAACGCAGGCGACGGCTATCATGTCGTTTTGGCGGGGATGAGCAGAATCAGCGTCGCGACCGGTCAGTCAGTGCTCGCAGGAGAGCCGATCGGCGCGATGGGAGAGGCCCGGGTGGCGAGCACCTCGGTTTCGAAGAATGGAAATGCCACGCCGGAACTCTATGTCGAGTTCCGCAAGGATGGAAAACCCGTCGATCCGGCCCCATGGTGGGCGGACCGTTTTTCTGGAAGGACGTGAATAATGCGGAAACTGTCGCTTCTGTTTGCCGGTGCGCTGATGGGCGCGTCCGCCATGAGCCTTGTCTATGGCACACCCGGCTCGGCGGCGAACGCTGCAGGGTCGGAGACCTACAAGCAACTGGCGATCTTCGGCGATATCTTCGAGCGGGTACGGGCACAGTATGTGACACCGCCCGACGACAAGTCGCTTGTCGAGAACGCCATCAACGGCATGCTTGCCTCGCTTGACCCGCACTCCTCCTACATGAACGCCGAGCAGGCGCAGGATATGCGCGTCCAGACCAAGGGCGAGTTCGGCGGCCTCGGCATCGAGGTCACCATGGAGAACGACCTGGTCAAGGTGATCACGCCGATCGACGACACCCCGGCCGCCAAGGCAGGCGTGCTGGCCGGCGACTACATCGCTAAGATCGACGGCGAAGAGGTTCGCGGCCTGACCCTCAACGACGCGGTCGACAAGATGCGTGGCCTGGTCAACACACCGATCAAGCTCACCATCCTGCGCCAGGGCGCCGACAAGCCGATCGAACTGACGGTCGTACGCGACATCATCAAGGTCAAGGCGGTCAAGTTCCGGGTCGAGAACGACATCGGCTACATGAAGATCACCTCCTTCACCGAAAAGACCTATGACGACCTCGAGAACGCCATCGACACCATCAAGAAGCAGGTGCCGGACGACAAGCTCAAGGGCTACGTTCTGGATCTCCGCCTCAATCCGGGTGGTCTGCTCGACCAGGCGGTGAGCGTGTCCGATGCCTTCCTCAACCGCGGCGAGATCGTCTCGACGCGCGGCCGTGATCCCAAGGACGTCACCCGCTTCGACGCCAAGCCCAAGCAGGTTGACGACATCAACGGCAAGCCGATGATCGTTCTGGTCAATGGCGGTTCGGCCAGTGCATCCGAAATCGTCGCCGGCGCGCTGCAGGATCTGCGCCGTGTCACGGTGGTCGGCACGCAGTCCTTCGGCAAGGGTTCGGTGCAGACCATCATTCCGCTCGGCGAGAATGGTGCGCTGCGGCTGACGACGGCGCTCTATTACACGCCGTCCGGCAAGTCGATCCAGGGCAAGGGCATCACGCCCGACATCAAGGTCGACCAGCCGCTGCCGCCGGAACTGCAGGGCAGGGACCTGACGCGCGGTGAATCCGACCTCAAGGGCCATATCAAGGGCGCCGACGAGAGCACGACCGGTTCGGGGTCGGCGGCCTATGTGCCGCCGGATCCGAAGGACGACCTGCAGCTCATCTATGCCGAGCAGCTGCTGCGCGGCCAGAAGACTGATCCGTCCTTCCCGCCCAATCCGCAAAAGGCCGTTCTCAACCAGTAGGCCCGTGGCCAACAACAGGTCTGGCCGCCTGATGGAAGCAATGCGATGCTGCCGGGACCGAAAGGTTCCGGCAGTTTGATTCGGGGCAAGGCGAAGCCCTCAAACACGGCGCCAGGGGTGCGCCAGGATGGATGAATTCGCGCATGTCTTTTCGAAGCGGTTTCGTCTTCGAAGCCATGCGCCCGGGGATTAGGCTTGGCTGATATCGGCAAGGACATCGAACGCCCGCTCGGACAGGCTGTCCGGTCGCCGCGCGCCGCCGGCAAGGTCAACGGCGGTGCGATCACCGCGACCGTGGCCGTGCTGGCGGTGATTGGCGTTTCCGGTGCGATCGCGCTCAGGGAAAAGCCGTTTCGGAAGCCGCAAGAGATTGCCGTTTCAACGCCGAAAGTGACTGCGGCGGCCTCGCCTGCCGCCGCGCCGTCCGCGTTGGCCCCGGTGGCGGCGCCGAAGCCGGAAGTGCCGGCTAAGACGGGTGGGCCGCAGATCATCCATGTGCAGACGGAAGAGGGCGATGGCCCGCCCAGGGCAGCGATCGTCATTCGTGACCCGTCGACCATCGGCCAGAACCTGAAGATCGCGCATATTCCAGACAAGGCGCTGATCGAAGCCAGCGATACCGGGCCTTTGCCTGTCCGCGCCGCCGATGGCCGACGGCCGTTCGACGTCTATGCGCGGCCCTGGTCGGGCGGGCGCGGCGCGCGCGTAGCGATCGTCATCGGCGGGCTTTCGGTTTCGCAGACAGGCACCCAGGCGGCCATCGCCAAGCTGCCGGCGGAAGTGACGCTGGCCTTCGCGCCGCAAGGCAACAGCATTGGCCGCTGGATGCAGGCGGCTCGGCAAAGCGGGCATGAGGTTGTCATGCAGGTGCCGCTCGAGCCGTTCGACTATCCGAACGTCAACCCCGGTCGCAACACGCTGACGGTGGCGGCGAGCGCGGACGAGAATTTGAAGAACCTGCACTGGGCGCTGTCGCGGACGACAAACTATACCGGCGTCATGAACTACATGGGCGCTCGCTTTTCCGCCGACGCGGCGGCGATGGAACCGTTCATGGCCGAGCTCGGCAAACGCGGCCTCGCCTATATCGATGACGGCTCGTCGGCGCGCAGCCTGGCGCCGGACCTGGCTCTGAAGGACGGCGTGCCCTTCGTCTCCGGCGACATGGCGATCGATGCGGTGCAGGATCGCGGCGAAATCCTGAAGAAACTCGACAGTCTCGAAGCGACCGCGCGGGCCAAAGGCACGGCCGTCGGCATCGGCTCTGCTTTCGACCTGACCGTCGACACGGTGGCGTCCTGGGCGGCCGAGGCCAAGAAGCGCGGCATTGAGATCGTGCCCATTTCGGCGGTGGCCATTGACCCGCAAAAAGGCTAGCCATCGGAAAACAGATTGGAAGATTGACAGATGGCGAAGACAAAGAAAGTCGATCGCGAAACGCTGCCTTATCGGCCCTGTGTCGGGCTGATGATCCTCAACGCGGAGGGCCTGGTCTGGGTCGGGCATCGCATTGCCGAACCGGACAGCGAATTTGCCGGCACGACGCAGCTTTGGCAGATGCCGCAAGGCGGTATCGACAAGGGCGAGGAGCCGTTGCAAGCGGCCGAGCGCGAGCTCTATGAAGAGACCGGCATGCGCGGCGTTTCGCTGCTGGCCGAAGCGCCGGACTGGATCAACTATGATTTGCCGGACCACCTCGTCGGCATCGCCTTCAAGGGACGGTATCGCGGCCAGACGCAGAAATGGTTCGCCTTTCGCTTCCACGGCTATGTCGGCGAGATCCAGATCAATCCGCCGCCGGGCGGCCACACCGCCGAGTTCGACAAATGGGCATGGCGGCCTATGCAGGATTTGCCCGACCTGGTCGTGCCGTTCAAGCGCCATGTCTATGAGGACGTGGTGGCGGCGTTCCGGCATCTGGCGCAATAGCCGCGATACAACAACCGCGGTTGCCGCGCCGGCCCGGCGGTCCTATTGATGTGTCTATCCGCCACCAAAAGCGCGTCGCGCTGAAACGCGCTTTTAGTCTTTGTCTGCATGCATGTCGTTGTCCCAAAACCGAAGTCACTTTTGGGCGACATGCATTGGAAGGGTCGCCATGAACGACGTCCCCACAAGGTCGCTGCCCGAGGAGGTCACTGCCACAAGCGAAGTGGCGGCCGGGGCCGTCCTCACCATCGATCTCGGTGCGATCCGTGAAAACTACCGGCGGCTGAAAGCGCGGTTGGGCAATGTTCGCTGCGCTGGTGTGCTCAAGGCTGATGGCTACGGCGTTGGCGCCAGCCAGGTCGCGGCGGCGCTGCTGGGCGAAGGCTGCGATATCTTCTTCGTCGCGCTGCTGGGCGAAGGGGTCGCCTTGCGCCGCTCGATCGGGCCGGGCCCCGCCATTTTCGTGTTGAACGGCATTCCGCCTGGCGCCGAGCAAGACGCCGTGGCGGCGGACCTTTGCGCCGTCATCAACAGCGTGGGGCAATTGGCGGCCTGGCGCGCGGCGGGCCGCCGCGCCGGCCGAAAACTGCCGGCTGCGATCCAGGTCGACAGCGGCATGTCGCGGCTCGGCATGGCGCCCCGGGATGTGGAGCGCGTTGCCACCGATCCGCATGCCTTCGACGGCATCGACATCCGTTTCGTGATGAGCCATCTGGCCTGTGCCGACGAGCCGGAGCATCCGGCCAATGAGCGGCAGCGACTGGCATTCGAGGGGCTGCGCAAGATGTTGCCGGCGGCGCCGGCCTCGCTCGCCAATTCGTCCGGCATCTTTCTTGGGGCATGCTTTCACTACGATCTCGCACGCCCCGGTGCCGCGCTCTATGGCATCAATCCGACGCCGGCCAGGTCGAACCCGATGCTGCCGGTGGTACGGCTAGAGGCCAAGGTCGTCCAGACACGCATGCTGGAGGCCGGCGTTGGTGTCGGCTATGGCCACACATTCCACACTGTGGCCCCGCTCGCTGCTGCGACGATCTCGCTGGGCTATGCCGATGGCTGGCACCGACGCGCGGCGTCCGCGGCCTGGTTCGAGGGCGCGCGCCTGCCCTTCCTCGGGCGGGTGTCGATGGATTCGATCATTCTCGACATCTCCGCCTTGCCGTCCGGCAAGCTCCGCGAGGGTGATCTCGTCGAACTGCTCGGTCCCTCACAAAGCGTCGATGACGCTGCCGGCCATGCCGGCACCATCGGCTACGAGATCCTGACCAGCCTCGGCCCGCGCTTTCATCGGCGCTATGTCTACGGTTGAGCGGTTTGGCCGCGCTTGACAAGCGGACGCCTGTCAGCAAGGCTCCGGGCATGAGCAACCTCGCCCATATCAGAACCTTGTTCAGGGTCTGCCCGATCGCGGGATCGTAGCCCCGGCGCGGTCGCCTTTTGGCGTCCGTCCGAACCGGGGCATTTCTAACTGACATCATCATTCTCAAGCCAGACAGCCCTCGCGGCTGACGGCTTTTCATCAAGCCGCCGTCCAGTACGGCGGCAGGCGCGCATCTGTTCGATGCGCCAACTCATGAGGTTTGCCATGCAACATGCAGCAGGATTGCGTCCACCGAGCCGGCTTCTGGTCAGCGATGCCGACCACAACAGGCTGACAGGCCTGGCGCGGGCGTCGCTCGATCGCGTGCCCGAGACAGCCGAAGAGCTGCTTTCGGAGATGGATCGGGCCGTCATCACGGCGGCGGCTTCCATGCCGGCCAACGTGGTGCGGATGGGCTCGACAGTGACAATCCGCGGCGATGGCGGGGAGCGCATCACACTGGTCTATCCCGGCGATGCCGACATCACAGAAAACAGGATTTCAGTGCTGACGCCGATGGGGACGGCGCTCATCGGCGCGTCGATCGGGCAGACAGTGTGCTGGAGCGGTCGTGGCGGCCGGGAACTGTCGTTGATCGTCGAAGCCGTCGAGACGCCGGCCTACGTCCAGCAGCGGTCCTGATCATGGAGGCGGTGATGACAGGTACGAAATGCTGGCTGACGACGAAGGACTTCGCCGTCCTCGAGATCATGCTGGAGCGTCGGCGGGCTTTCGCGGATCCGATCGTTCCTATGCTTGCAGACAAGCTCTCCAAAGCCGATGTCGTTCCGATCGATTCGGTCGGACCCGATATCGTGACGCTGAACAGCAGGGTGGTGTTTCGTATCGATGCCGGCCCTGCCGAGACCCGAACCCTGGTGCAAAACGAGGTGCGCGGGCCGGTCGGCTCCAGCCTGTCGATCACGACCAGGCGGGGGCTCTGCATGCTTGGCATGGCCGAGGGCCAGACGGCATCGATCGAACAGGCCGACGGCAGGCGGGAGTCGATCCTGATCGCGGCCGTGCTCTACCAGCCGGAGGCCGCGCGACGGGCCGTCAGGGAGAAATCCCAAGCCGAGGTGCGACGACCGCATCGGCTCACCCTCGTCTACAGCGCCGCAGCCGATTGGCGGCCTCTTGGCGAGAGATGCGGAATGCGGCAGACAGAGGGGGATGACGACCCCGGTCCCACGGCGGCGTGAACGGGCAACAGTGCATGATCTCGAAAATCGGCATCGATTTTCGCCGGGGATCATGCGCAAATCGGAAATGCGGTCGCGGCCAAGGCGTCCTGAAGGACGCGCGGCGGCAAGGAGTGAACGATGAAGATCATGGTGCTGGGCGGTGGCGTTATCGGGGTGACCACGGCGTACTTTCTTGCCGAGGCCGGCCACGAGGTGACGGTTCTCGACCGCCAGAAAGGCCCGGCGCTGGAAACCAGCTTCGCCAATGCCGGCGAGATATCGCCCGGCTACGCCTCGCCATGGGCCGGCCCCGGCATTCCGCTGAAGGCGATCAAATGGCTGCTGATGAAGCATGGGCCGCTTGTGGTGCGGCCGGCCTTCGATCCGCATATGTGGACATGGCTGATCAAGATGCTGCGCAACTGCACGGCCGAACGCTATGCGATCAACAAGGCGCGCATGGTGCCGCTCGCCGAATACAGCCGTGACACGCTGAAGGCGCTGCGTGAAACGACCGGCATCGCCTATGACGAGCGGACACAGGGCACGCTGCAACTGTTTCGCACGCAAAAGCAGCTCGACGGCACCGGTGGCGATGTCGAGGTGCTGAAGAAGTATGGCGTGCCTTACGAGATCCTCGATCAGGACGGCTGCATCGCGGCGGAGCCGGGCCTGGCCGGAGTGCGCGAAAAGTTCGTCGGCGGCCTCAGGCTGCCGCACGACGAGACCGGCGACTGCAAGATGTTCACCGACAGGCTGGCCGAGCTCTGTGTGGCGCGCGGTGTCAAGTTCGAATACGACGTTACGATCTGGCGTGTCATCCGCAGCCGCAACCGCATCGCCAATCTCAGCACCAGCAAGGGCTGGAAAGCCGCCGACGCCTATGTGATGGCGCTGGGCAGTTATTCGGCAGGGTTCATGCGCCGGGTGAAGCGGCCGATCCCGGTCTATCCGGTCAAGGGCTATTCGATCACCGTGCCGATCAAGGACGCTGCTGCGGCACCGGTGTCGACGGTGATGGACGAGACCTACAAGGTGGCGATCACCCGGCTTGGCGACCGCATCCGGGTTGGCGGCACGGCCGAGATTTCCGGCTTCGACCTCAGGTTGCATGAATCGCGGCGGCGCACGCTGGAGCACTCGGTGGGTGACCTCTTTCCGGGCGTCGGCGCGATGCGGGACGCGACGTTCTGGTGCGGACTGCGGCCGATGACGCCGGATGGTCCGCCGCTGATCGGCCGCACCGAGCTTTCCAATCTCTATCTCAACACCGGGCACGGCACGCTCGGCTGGACCATGGCTTGCGGCTCGGGCAAGGTGCTGGCCGACATCATCTCCAGCCGGGTGCCGGACATCGATGTCCGCGACCTCGCGCAGGAGCGCTATCTGCGGTAGGCGTTGGTCAGAATGCTTGCCTGACCCAGTCTTCGTCGAACAGCAGCCGATAGGCCCACGGGATCGTCACATTGCCGGCGACCGGGTTCGAGTGGGCGAGATAGTCGTCATAGATCGGCTTCATGCTGGTGTAGAAGGCCGGGTCGAGCACCATCATGCCGTTCTCCGAGTCGTGGAAGAAGCTGCGGTTGTTGAGGTTGACAGACGAGATGGCCACCAGCCTTTCGTCGATCATCATGATCTTGGAATGCAGCACGACATCCGGCGCCTTGAACTCGCGAATGTTGATGCGGTCGCCATATTTCTCGACGAACAGCTTGTTGAGCGCGGTGAGGAACCTGCCGCCGATATCGCCCTTGAGATCAATGCGGCCGACAATGTCGATCCTGACGCCCCGGGCGAGCGCCCGGTCAACAGCCTGGGCGAGCTTGGGCGTCAGGTTGAGGTAAGGATTGACGATCTGGATGTGGTGCTGGGCGGCGTCGACCAGTTCGACGAAATAATCCTCCAGCGCATGGCCATCCTCGTAGGGCACCGAAATGAAGTGCCGCGCCGTGCCTGACGGGCGGGCGCCGTCGGACCGGACTGGAATGGAGAAAGGACGCGCCAGATTGGTGTCGGCGTCGCGCAGCCACACTGTCGAAAGATGCGCGGCGAGTGTCTGGACCGTGGCCGGATCGGCGAACTCGATGTCGAAGTCGCTCCAGTTCGAATAATAGTTCAGCGAGAACCCGTCGGTCTTGCCATATTGCTCAAGATCGGGATCACGCGACAGATCGATCGGCTGGTGGAACAGGAAGCCGTCATGGATGTTGCGGCCACCGATGATGGCGCGTGACCGCCCAGGATCGTCGGCAAGCGTCGCCAGCATCTTGATATGATGAACCTTGTGCAATTGTGAAATCTGCTCGTCGATCGGCGCGCCCCGGTCCGCCCGCCAGCGATATTCCTGCAATTCGACATTGGGAAATTCGGCCGCCAGCCGATGCAGCAGGGCGTCGTCCTTGTCGCGCTCCAGCACGTCGGTGACCAGAATGCGCACCTTGGTGCCAAGCGCTGCATGATGACGGATCAGCCGTTCGATGATGCGGCCGGAGAAGTCAGCCTTGAACTCCAGCGACGACAAATAGATCAGCTTGAGTTTTGGGGCATTGGAAAAGTCGAGCGGCAGCTCCGGGTCGCCCTTGTCGATGGCGCTGTCGGACAGCGGCGCTCCCATCAGCGCCTCGACCTTGGCGTTGAAGCCGTCGCGCGACTTGCGCAGCAGGCGCGGCTTTCCGATCGGCAAGGCGCAGGTCTGCGACAGCCAACGGCTGGCGTAGAAGGCGCGGCTGAGCGGATCGAGGCCTGTGGGATCGGGCGTCGTGCAACGCTCGTAGCGACTGTCGAAAGCGGCAAGTGCCGGGTCGGCGGTCTCTTCGCGCTCGATGGTGAGCGGTGCGCCGGCAGGGGCAAGGCTGGAGCGGATTCTTAGCACGCAGCGGTTCAGGCCGTCACTCGGGAACAGGCTGACCGTGTCGTCCTCGCCGGACAGGCGAAAATGGAATGCCGTTCCCGTGGCGATGGTGCGTGACCCACCGCCGGCACTGATCGCCAGCATGCCGTCGCATGTGCCCTCGATGTCGGTCGGTTGCTTGCCTGCCTGGCGCAGCATGATCTCGACGCTGCGCGCCTGCAGGCCGGAGAAATCGAAGATCCTGGGCGTCGAAGGCCGCACTGCCGCATCGATGTAGAGCGTCTGCCGCGACATCCGCCAGCGTCCGTCGAAATGGCCGTCGCCGCCGCTGGCGCCGGCCGGCGGCAGATGTATTTCGGCAACCGGTCCGGCCAGTTGTTGCAGTGTCCGGTAGGTCGCCTGGAAATCGCTGTTACGGATCTCATAACGGTCGTGACCGAAAGGGCCGGTGCCGTTCGCGCGGTCCATGGCGTCGAGTTGGTGGTGGGCGAGCAGTGCCAGGAACCGTTTTTCGTAGTCGCTCGTGCCGGCGTCGCCGAAGAACTGCGCGGCGGCGACTTGCGACCCGGCCGTCCTGGCCGATAGCAAGGGTCGCGCGCAGGCCGTCTGGCCTTGCAGGACGTCGCAGGCATTGCGGCCAGCGTCGGCACAGCCGGCAAGGACAGCCAGCCCGAATAGAACGATGGCGATGGATGCACGGGCCTTCACCCGGTCGCCCCGGCCTTCAGGACGCTCAATTGCGCCGGGTCGCGCGGTGGCATGAAACCCTGCGGGAAGACCTTGCAGACGGGAATGGCGAAGGTGGCGATCAGCAGTTCGGCCTCGCCGCGCACCTTGCGCGGCGCTGTCTTGTCGTCGCGTATCGCTTTCGCCGAGGCGACGAGGGTGCCGTCGCAGTCACAATGGTTGTGGCGGGCAATGTAACAGGCGTCGTGCGTCTGGCAGGCCGCGTCGAGGCGGTTGACCGGCCGGGCCGACAGATCGCCGGTGCGGGTGCCGGGGCCGCAATAATTGCCGAAGACGAAAGGCGAAGGCCGCGCCATGGCGTTGCGGATCGGTTTGGGCAGTTCGGCCTCCGGGACCTTCATCCACGGATTGGCGCATGCGGAAACGAAAAGCAGCGGCAGGATGGCAAGAACGGCTCGCATATCTATCCGCGCCAGCTTTCTGAAAGATTTCCCAACCGGCGACCTGCTCCGTGGCCGGCGACCGCACGCCTGATGCCACACTGGCCGGTTTTGTGGCAAGGAAAAGGCGGCACGGCTAAAGCGCATCGCGTTTGATCGGATTCATGCGATGCGCTTTAGCGTCTTTGTTTTATGCATGTCGTTCTCCCAAAACCGAGGCCACTTTTGGGCGACATGCATCAGACGAACAGGCCCCTCTCCCGTTCCACCATCTTGGTGATGAAGCTGGCGACGATCTGGACGCGGCGCAGCGGCCTGACCGATTCATGATAGACCAACCAGTAGGCCCGGCGGATCGGCTCCACGATGTCGACGGACACAAGTTCCGGCATCGAGCGGGCGACGAATGTGTGCAGGATGCCGATGCCGGCGCCCGAGCGCACCGCTTCGGCCTGGCCGAGCGCCGAGGAGATGGCGAAGCTGGTGCGCCAGTCGGCACTGAATTCCGCCGCATAGTCGAGCGACGGGCTGACGATGAGGTCCGGCACATAGCCGATGAGTGTGTGCTGGCCAAGCTCGGCGGCGGTTTGGGGCAAACCGTGCACCTCAGCATAGTCGCGCGACGCAAATAGGCCGAGCGAGTAGTCGACCAGCTTGCCAGCCACCAGCCGGCCCTCCGTCGGCCGTTCGACGGTGATGGCGATGTCGGCCTCGCGGCGCGACAGCGAGAAGGAGCGCGGTACCGGGACCAGCTGGATCGTCAATTCGCGGTGCAGCGCGGTCAGCGCGCCCAGGCGCTTGGCCAGGAAGGCGACACCAAAACCGTCGGGCGCGCCGATGCGCACCGTGCCGGAGACATCGTCACCTTCGCCGGCAACGGTCGAGCGCGCGGCGATCATGTCGCCCTCCATGCGCTCGGCAATATCGAGAAAGCGCTCGCCCGCCGGCGTCAGCTCGCTGCCGGTGGTCAGCCGGCGAAACAGCTTCGTCCGCAGCGCATCCTCAAGCGCGGCGATGCGGCGCGAGACGGTGGCGTGGTTGAGCTCCAGCCGCTTGGCTGCGCCCAGGATCTGGCCGGCGCGCGCCACGGCAAGGAAGATGCGGACGTCATCCCAGTTCATGGGAATGGTCCGGATGACAATCGCCGATGCTGCGTTCTGTGGCGAAGGAACTCAATCTCTCAATCCGTAGCAGCAATTGCATCCCGTCATTTGCGGGAATTGATGCCCGTCCGTCAATCGTTATCTACTTTTCGCACAACGGTTGCGTTCTCCATCGCGTTGCCATCCGCCGGCCAAAGGCGGACAATGCGGCATCACAAACAAAGGGAGAGAAATCATGATCGACTACGGTCATTTCATCGGCGGCAAGCATGTCGCCGGGACCAGCGGCCGCAAGCAGGATGTCATGCAGCCGATGGACGGCTCCGTGCGCGGCACGGTGGCGCTGGCTTCGCAGGTGGAACTGCGCGCGGCTGTCGAAAATGCCAAGGCAGCGCAGCCGAAGTGGGCGGCAACGAACCCGCAGCGCCGCGTGCGCGTGCTGATGAAATTCCTCGAACTGGTCGCCCGCGACTATGACGAACTGGCCGACATCCTGGCGCGCGAGCACGGCAAGACGATTGCCGACGCCAAGGGCGACATCCAGCGCGGCCTTGAAGTGGTCGAGGTCTGCATCGGTGCGCCGCACATGATGAAGGGTGAGTTCACCGACGGCGCCGGTCCCGGCATCGACGTCTATTCGATGCGCCAGCCGCTCGGCGTCGTCGCCGGCATCACGCCGTTCAACTTCCCGGCGATGATCCCGCTGTGGAAGATTGCGCCGGCCATCGCCTGCGGCAACGCCTTTATCCTCAAGCCGTCGGAGCGCGATCCCGGCGTGCCGATGCGCATTGCCGAATTGTTCCTCGAGGCCGGCCTGCCGGCAGGCATCCTCAACGTGGTCAACGGCGACAAGGACGTCGTCGACGCCATCCTCGATGATCCCGACATCAAGGCCATCGGCTTTGTCGGCTCGACGCCGATCGCCCACTACATCTATTCGCGCGGCACTGCCGCCGGCAAGCGCGTGCAGTGCTTCGGCGGCGCCAAGAACCACATGATCATCATGCCCGATGCCGACATGGACCAGACCGTCGACGCGCTGATCGGCGCCGGCTACGGCTCGGCCGGCGAGCGCTGCATGGCGATCTCGGTCGCCGTCCCGGTTGGCAACGACACCGCCAACCGGCTCATGGAAAAGTTGATTCCGCGCGTCGAGAGCCTGAAGGTCGGTCCTTCGACCGACTCTTCGGCCGATTTCGGCCCGCTGGTGACGGCGCAGGCTCTTGAACGGGTCAAGGGTTATGTCGATACCGGCGTCAAGGAAGGCGCCAAGCTGGTCGTCGACGGCCGCGGCTTCTCCATGCAGGGTTATGAAGACGGCTACTATATGGGCGGCTGCCTGTTCGACAACGTCACCGCTGACATGCGCATCTACAAGGAAGAGATCTTCGGGCCGGTGCTCTCGGTGGTGCGCGCGCCGACCTATGAGAGCGCGATCAAGCTCGCCAACGACCACGAGATGGGCAATGGCGTCGCCATCTTCACCCGTGATGGCGATGCCGCGCGCGATTTCGCTTCGCGGGTCCAGGTCGGCATGGTCGGCATCAACGTGCCGATCCCGGTGCCGATCGCCTATTACACCTTCGGCGGCTGGAAGGCGTCTTCGTTCGGCGATCTCAACCAGCACGGCCCGGACGCGTTCCGGTTCTACACCAAGACCAAGACGGTGACCTCGCGCTGGCCGTCCGGCATCAAGGACGGTGCGGAATTCGTCATCCCGACGATGAACTGATCTCGAGAGAAATTTTCGACGACAAGGGCGCGACGTTTGTCGCGCCCTTTTTGCGTGGCGTCACACCGCTTCGTGCGTGCCGTCGTAGGATGGCCGATCGTCGACCGTGGGTCTCTCAGGGATGGTCACGCGTCGATCTCCAGCCGCGTGATCTGGTCATCGGCCAGTGTGAAGACGTAGTGGAGTGTCGCCGGGCTGCCGGGAAAATTGCCTGAGACGATGCCGGCGATCCGCCATGCATCGCCGTTGACCGTCGCGTCGGCGACCTCAACGGTCACCCGGTATTTTTTGGTCGTCTCCTCCATCCAGCTGCGGATGGCAGCCGAACCATGATGGGTTTTGCCTTCGTCCCTGACCGTGGCGTCCGATGAGAAGGAGGCGAGCATGGCGTCGATGTCGTGCCTGTTCTTGGCGACAAAATAGTCGGTCAGCGGCTGCGGAAGTTCTTCGGTCATGATTTCATCTCCGGTCCCAGTTCTGGCCGTTGACGCGAAGGTCCGCGGCCTTGTCCGGCTCCTAAAATGAGATAGACTGAAAAAATGACAAGAACCGACGAAAAGGTAAGGTACTTACTTGAAAGTAAGGTTGGGCCTGAAAGTAAGGTTAGACCCGAAAGTAAGGGCGAAGCGTTGACGCCGTTGTCGGCGGCGAGCGGCGTCGAGAATGTGCTGCGCATCCTCGAAGGCCGCTGGAAGCTGGTGATCCTGTTTCACCTGTTCGGCGGCAAGGTGCTGCGCTTTTCCGATCTCGAACGCGCGATCCCGGCGATCTCGCAGAAGATGCTGATCCAGCAGCTGCGGCAGATGGAGGCCGACGGAATAGTCCGTCGCATCGTTCATCATCAGGTGCCGCCGAAGGTCGAGTATTGCCTGACCGATTGGGGGCAGGCGCTATGTCCGGCTCTCGATGCCTTGCTGAAATGGGCAGCACTTCGCGAGCCGGAAGCCTGACGCGGATTGCGCCCCGCAACGCGCCGCAAGGATGCTTGTTTTCACATCGCGACCTCACCATATCGAATCCAGGAATGCGATAGAATTCCCTGACGACAGACCGGAAACCAGAAGGAGTGACGTGATGAAGACGTCGAATCCGGCCTGGAACGTCCCGGCATATTGAGGCTGCCCATGTGCCTCCCTTTGCCGGAACGTCAAGGCGAAGGAGGTGCCAGATGGCGCACATGTTTTCGTTTCGATGGATCAGGATAGCCGCGATCGGCGCCACGCTGGCGCTGTCGACGCTACCCGCACAGGCGCAACTCATCTGCGGCGGCCACAGTGATCTTGTCGCGGGATTGGCGCAGGCCTTTCAACAAAAGCAGATCGGCTACGGTGTGGTCGGGCAAGCCGCCATTGTCGAGGTCTATGTTTCGGCAAGCGGGACATGGACCATGCTGGTAACCGACGTACAGGGCCGAAGCTGCATCTTCGCGACCGGTGACGGATGGGAGAATACCGTCGCCGTCACCGCGACGGCGCAAGGGATCTGAGCCGTTCGATCAGCGCGTCGCGGCCACCTCGGCATGGCCGCGCAAAAGCGCCATCAGGCGCTTGGCATCCTTGGCCGCGGCCTCCTCGTCGCCGTCGAGGATCGAGCGGATCAGCGCGACATGGTGCTCAGCGGATTCGGCAAGGCCGGTGTCGGCCTTGTAGCGGAACCAGAAGCGCCGGCTGTGGGTCTGCAAGGGGGCGGCCAAACGGGCGGCGAACGGATTGTCGGCGGCCAGCGCCAGCGCTTCGTCGAGTGCCTTGTCGGCCTGGATGAAGGCAAGCACGTTGCCCGAGATGACCGCCTTCTGCATGGCGAGCGCTGCTTCGTGAAACAGGTCGGCGGCCTCGCGGGTGACGAAGCGGGCGGCCGAGCGGGCCAGGACCACCTCGACGCCGCGGCGCGCATCGAGCACGCGCAGCCAGTCGCCGGGATGGAGCGGAGCGATCGCGATGCCGGCGCGGGGCCGGACGTCGAGCAGCCCCTCCCAGGCCAGCCGTTGGATCGCCTCGCGCACCGGCGTGCGGCCGAGCCCGAGCCTTTCGATCAGGGCGCCCTCGGTTACGAAGCTCGCCGGGGCCAGTTCGAGCGTGACGATCATGTGCTCGAGCACATGATAGGCTTTGGTGGCGGCCGGTTCGGATGCGGTGCTTGCTTCCATGGATATCAAAGGCGTTCTCCTGATATATCTTGAATATATCATAACGGAATCCGTATTGACAGGCGGTTTCTTAACAGATATATGGCTGATATATCAGATGGAGACATGATCATGTGGACCGGAGTTTTCCCCGCCGTCACGACCAAATTCACCGCGGATGATCGTCTCGATCATGCCGAGATGGAGCGCTGCTTTAACCTGCAGATGGAGGCCGGCTGCGACGGCATCATCGTCTGCGGATCGCTCGGCGAAGGGCCAATGCTGTCGCCCGACGAGAAGATCGAAGTGCTGAAGACCGCGCAGAAGGTTGCCGGCAAGAAGCCGGTGCTGTTGACCGTCAACGAGGCCGGCACTCGCGAGGCCGCCAGCATCGCGAAGCGCGCCGCCAAGGAAGGCGCCAACGGCCTGATGGTAGTGCCGAGCCCGATCTACCACACCAATGCGGAAGAGACGGTCGCGGCCCTGCGCGCGGTCGCGCAGGCCGGCGACCTGCCAGTCATGATCTACTCCAACCGGCTCGCCTACCGCGTCGACGTCACCGTCGACCAGATGGAGGAGCTGGCGTCGGACAAGCGCTTTGTCGCGATCAAGGAATCCTCGGACGACATCCGTCGCTCGACCGAGATCATCAATCGCCTGGGCAGCCGCTACGACCTGTTTACCGGTGTCGACAATCTCGCCTTCGAGGCGCTGTCGGTTGGCGCCATCGGCTGGGTGGCCGGACTGGTCACCGCGTTCCCTCGCGAGACCGTCGCCATCTACCAGCTGATGAAGCAGGGCCGCCGCGAGGAGGCCCTCGCCATCTACCGCTGGTTCCGGCCGCTGCTCGATCTCGATGTCTCGACCTATCTGGTACAAAACATCAAGCTTGCCGAAGTGTTCGCGATCAACACAAATGACCGCGTGCGCATGCCGCGCCAGCCGCTGTCGGGCGAGCGCCGCAAGGCCGTCGAGAAGATCATCAAGGATGCGCTCGCGGTTCGGCCGAAGCTGCCGCAGTTCTAAGGGTCGCAATGCCGCAGTCCCCTTCATCCGACCGCTACGCGGCAACCTTCTCCCCGAGGGGAGAAGAGGTCGCCAACGCCGGCGTCAGCCTCTTCTCTCCGTCGGGAGAAGGTGGCCCGAGGGGTCGGATGAGGCGAGATTGGCACATGCAGAACGACACGCGCAGCCATGAATAGCGATGCTGCAATCGACATCGCCATCGTCGGTGGTGGCATTATCGGTATCTGTGCCGCCGCCTCTCTCGCCGAGGCGGGACGCAAGGTCACGATCTTCGATCGTTCTGGCATCTGCGAGGAGACGAGCTCCGGCAACGCCGCCGCTTTTGCCTTTTCCGATGTGCTGCCGATGGCGCACAAGGGCATGATGCGACAGCTGCCGAAATGGCTGGCGGATCCGCTCGGCCCGCTCAGCATCCCCCCCGCCTATCTGCCGAAGCTTCTGCCCTGGCTGATCCGCTTCTGGCGTGCCGGTGCTCCGGGAAAATACGAGGCGAGCCTTGCCGCTCAAGCCGGCATGATGAAGCTCGCCGAAGCGGAATGGATGGGCCTGCTCGATCGCTCCGGTACGCGGTCGATGCTGCGCGAGGATGGCTCACTGGAGCTCTACGAAAGCGAGGCCGAATTTCGGGCCGGGCTGCCCGGCTGGGCGGCGCGTGAGCGTTTCGGCATCGGTTTCCGCCATGTCGAGGGCGAGGAACTGGCCGCCTTGCAGCCGGGGCTGTCGCCGCGCTTCATCAAAGGTACGTTCGTGCCGGGATGGAAGACGGTCGCCGACCCGAAACTGCTGGGCAAGGCGGTGTGGGCCTATGCACAGGCCAAGGGCGCCCGCTTTGAGCTGGCTCGGATCAGCCAAGTCGCGGCGGATCAGGATGGTGCGACACTGACGTTGGCAGACGGCACCACAAGGCAGGCCCGACACCTTGTCGTCGCCGCCGGCGCATGGTCGCATCTGCTGGCGAGGCAGCTCGGGGATCGCATTCCGCTGGAGACCGAGCGCGGCTACAACACCACGTTGCCGACGACCGCCTTCGACGTGAAGCGGATGCTGATCTTCTCCGGCCATGGCTTCGTCGTCACGCCGCTCGAAACGGGCCTGCGCGTCGGCGGCGCCGTCGAACTCGGCGGCATCGAACGGCCGCCCAATTATAACAGGTCGAAGGCGCTGCTGCAGAAGGCGCAAAAATTCCTGCCGGGGCTCGATCCCTCGGGCGGGCGCGAATGGATGGGGTTCCGTCCCTCGCTGCCGGATTCAGTGCCCGTCATCGGCGGCGCGCCAGGAAAGCGGTCGGTGGTTTATGCCTTCGGCCACGGCCATCTCGGCCTGACCCAGGCGGCGGCCACCGGACGGTTGATCCGCGATCTTGTCCTGGGGCAGACTCGGCCGATCGATCTGGCCCCCTTCAGTCCGCAACGATTCTGATTTTTCGGGTTTTGTTTTTCGAGGAGCGTCATGGCCAAGAAATCCTTCTTCTGCATAGACGGCCACACCTGCGGCAATCCGGTGCGGCTGGTCGCCGGCGGCGGCCCGCTGCTTGAGGGCTCGACGATGATGGAGCGGCGGGCGCATTTTCTGGCCGAGTATGACTGGATTCGCACCGGGCTGATGTTTGAGCCGCGCGGCCATGACGTGATGTCCGGCTCCATCCTCTATCCGCCGACGCGCGAGGATTGCGACATCGCCATCCTGTTCATCGAAACCTCCGGCTGCCTGCCGATGTGCGGCCACGGCACCATCGGCACGGTGACGATGGCGATCGAACACGGGCTGATCAAACCGAAGACGCCGGGCGTGCTCAGGCTCGACACGCCGGCCGGTCTGGTCATCGCCGAGTACAAGCAGGTCGGCGACTATGTCGAAGAGGTGCGCATCACCAATGTGCCGTCCTTCCTCTACGCCGAGGGGCTGACGGTCGAATGCCCGCAGCTCGGCGAAATCACCGTCGACGTCGCCTATGGCGGCAATTTCTACGCCATCGTCGAGCCGCAGGCGAACTACCGCGACATGGCCGACTATTCGGCGGGCGACTTCATCGCCTGGAGTCCGGTGGTGCGGCAGCGGCTCAATGAGAAATATTCCTTCGTGCATCCCGAGAACCCGGGCATCAACCGGCTGTCACACATGCTGTGGACTGGCAAGCCGACCGTGGCCGGGGCCGATGCCCGCAATGCCGTGTTCTACGGCGACAAGGCGATCGACCGCTCGCCATGCGGCACCGGCACCTCGGCGCGCATGGCGCAGCTTCACGCCAAGGGCAAACTCAAGGCCGGCGACAGCTTCGTCCATGAATCGATCATCGGGTCGCTGTTCAAGGGCAAGGTCGAAAAGGACGTCACCGTCGCCGGCAAACCGGCCATCATCCCCTCGATCGGCGGCTGGGCACGGATGACCGGATTGAACACCATCTTCATCGATGACCGCGATCCGTTCGCGCATGGATTTATTGTCAAGTAATGGGAATCCTGACCCTACGGAAAGGAACGGAACGAAAATCGGTCGGTGCCAGAAACGCAACGATTCTTCTCATCACCTAATTTTGACGGCGATTTCTTCGAAACGGGGCGCATGATGCGGCCGAATCGTCAAAGACATTGCGTTATGCCAATGGTAGGGTCCGCGATAGTCCAGGGGTCGGGTGTGAAAAACGGGCGATCGGAAAGGCGTGCCTCGAAAACACGCATGACGATTGAAAAATGACGTTGCAATCCGGGCTCGAAACTTTACGACTAGGGGAAATACGAAAAGGAATGCGTCTGCATGGGCGACATTCCAGGGGAGCCATGTACACATGCAGTACTTTGTCCAGCAGCTTATCAACGGGCTGACGCTGGGATCGATCTATGGGCTGATCGCGATCGGCTACACGATGGTCTACGGCATCATCGGCATGATCAACTTCGCCCATGGCGACATCTTCATGGTGGGCGCCTTCACGGCGCTGATCGTCTTCCTCGTCCTCGGCGCGCTGTTCTATTCGGTGCCCGTGGTCATCGCGCTGCTGGTCATGATGATCGTGGCGATGCTGCTCACCAGCCTCTACAACTGGACGATCGAGAAGGTGGCCTACCGGCCGCTGCGCGGTTCGTTCCGGCTGGCGCCGTTGATCACCGCCATCGGCATGTCGATCGCGCTGTCGAACTTCGTCCAAGTGACGCAAGGGCCACGCAACAAGCCGATCCCTCCAATGGTTTCGCAGGTTTACAACATCAACGGCATCAGCGTGTCGCTGAAGCAGATCATCATCGTCGTTGTCACCGCGCTGCTGCTGGCGCTGTTCTGGTATCTGGTCAACAGGACTTCGCTCGGTCGGGCGCAACGCGCCTGCGAGCAGGACCGCAAGATGGCGGCTCTGCTCGGCATCGATGTCGACCGCACCATCTCGATCACCTTCATCATGGGGGCCGCCCTTGCTGCTGTCGCCGGTACGCTGTTCCTGATGTATTACGGCGTCATTGCCTTCTCGGACGGTTTCACGCCTGGCGTGAAGGCCTTTACCGCGGCGGTGCTTGGCGGCATCGGCTCACTGCCGGGTGCGGTGCTCGGCGGGCTTCTGATCGGCTTCATCGAGAGCATGTGGTCGGCCTATTTCTCGATCGACTATAAGGATGTCGCGGCGTTCTCGATCCTGGCGATCGTGCTGATCTTCCTGCCTTCCGGCATTCTGGGCCGGCCAGAAGTCGAAAAGGTCTGAGATCATGGCCGTCACCGTATCTCCCGAGAGCGACGTCGTCGCCACCCCTATCCAACGGGCCCTCAAGGAAGCGTTCTATGCCGGCGCCATTTCGCTTGGCCTGTTCGTGCTGTTCATCGGCCTGAAGACCGGCCAGAACATCTCCAATGAATTGGTCGTGACGACGCGCTGGGGCCTGCTCGCCGCGGTGGTGATCGCCACGGCTGTCGGGCGCTTCCTCTATGTCGCCTACGGCCAGCCCTTCATGGCCAGCCAGAAGATAACCAACGTTGCCACCGGCCTATTGCCGGCCAGCGTGGCGTCACGGTTCTTCCAGCTGCCGTGGTTCATCGCGGCCGTTGTCGCGGCGGTGCTGCTGTTCGTGTTGAACAACTCTCTCGCCGGATGGGTGGGAGCAGAACCAGCCGGCTATCTGCAATTCCTGCGCGCCCTGGCGATCATCTATGTGCTGGCTTGCGTGATCTACTACTTCCGCGCCTTCATCCATGCCAATTTCACCAAATTGGGCGTCACAGCGCTGGTGCTATACCCGATCCTCGTGGTCGCGGTGCTGTCGCTGAACGCCTGGTCGATCGCCAGCGGGCTGCAGGGTTCGCTGAAATGGGTCGACAATTTCGGCATCCAGATCCTGATCTATGTGATGCTGGCCTGGGGCCTGAACATCGTCGTCGGCCTCGCCGGCCTGCTCGACCTCGGCTATGTCGCCTTTTATGCACTTGGCGCCTATGCCTATGCGCTTCTCGCCACGCACTTTGGTCTGTCGTTCTGGATCCTGTTGCCGACCGCGGGCGCCATGGCCGCCCTCTGGGGGGTGCTGCTTGGCTTCCCGGTGCTGCGCCTGCGCGGCGACTATCTGGCGATCGTGACGCTGGCTTTCGGCGAGATCATCCGCCTGGTCCTCATCAACTGGCGCGAGGTCACCAACGGATCGGCCGGCATTTCCGGCATTCCCAAGGTCAGCTTCTTCGGACTGATGTCGTTCAACGTGTCAGACCCGAACTACATCGCCAAGGTGCTGCACATCGCCCAGTCGGGCGCCTACTACAAGATTTTCCTCTATTATCTGATCCTAGGCCTGTGCCTGCTCACCGCCTTCGTCACCATCAGGCTGCGGCGTCTGCCGGTCGGCCGTGCCTGGGAAGCGTTGCGTGAGGATGAGATCGCCTGCCGGTCGCTGGGCATCAATACGACGACGACCAAGCTCACGGCTTTTGCCACAGGCGCCATGTTCGGCGGCTTCGCCGGCTCTTTCTTTGCCGCGCGGCAAGGCTTCGTCAGCCCGGAATCCTTCGTCTTCCTGGAATCGGCCATCATCCTGGCGATCGTCGTGCTCGGCGGCATGGGTTCGCTGGTCGGTATCGCCGTTGCCGCGATGGTGATGATCGGCGGCACCGAGGCGCTGCGCGAACTCGACTTCCTCAAGCAGATCTTTGGGCCGGATTTCACGCCGGAACTCTACCGCATGCTTCTGTTCGGCATGGCCATGGTAATCGTCATGCTGTGGAAGCCGCGCGGCTTCGTCGGCAGTCGTGAACCAACCGCCTTCCTCAAGGAGCGAAGGGCTGTCTCCGGTTCCTTCACCAAGGAGGGCCACGGCTGATGAATGCGAGCACACCCATGAACGAGGCCATCCTGCAGGTCGATCATCTGTCGATGAAGTTCGGCGGCCTGGTGGCCATCGGCGACCTGTCCTTCGCCGCCAGGCGCGGCGAGATCACCGCGCTGATCGGCCCCAACGGTGCCGGCAAGACCACCGTGTTCAACTGCATCACCGGCTTCTACAAGCCGTCGGAAGGCATGATCACGCTCAACCGGAACGACGGTACGAGCTATTTGCTCGAACGTCTGCCCAACCATGAGATCCCGGCGCGCGCCAAGGTGGCGCGCACCTTCCAGAACATTCGCCTGTTCTCGGGCATGACGCTGCTGGAGAACCTGCTGGTTGCCCAGCACAACAAGTTGATGAAGGCATCGGGCTATACGATCCTAGGCCTGTTCGGCTTCAGCGGTTACCGCAAGGCCTCGGCCGAATCGGTAGAGCTTGCCAAGCACTGGCTGGAGAAGGCCGACCTCGTCGATCGAGCCGACGATCCGGCCGGCGATCTGCCCTATGGCGCGCAGCGGCGTCTCGAGATCGCCCGCGCCATGTGCACGGGGCCGGAGCTTCTGTGCCTCGACGAGCCGGCGGCCGGCCTCAACCCGAAGGAATCGGCGGCGCTCAACGAACTGCTGATCGATATCAAGAAGACATCAGGCACCTCGATCCTGTTGATCGAGCATGACATGTCGGTGGTCATGCAGATCTCCGACCATGTCGTGGTGCTGGAATATGGCCGCAAGATCTCCGACGGCAGTCCGCAATCGGTACGCACCGACCCGCGCGTCATCGCCGCCTATCTTGGCGTCGACGACGAGGAAGTCGAGGCGGTCCTTACCGAAGTCGGCGACGAAGACGTCATCGAACAGCTCGATACGGGGCCAGATGCCGCGCATGGTCCGGGGACGTCGTCTTCGTATCTCGCCGGGCCTGTGACCGACACGGTCGGTCACAGTTCAGGCGAGCGGGTTACGGTGGCGAGGGGTGCGTCAAAGGCCGGTCAGGTCGACGCGAGATCGCTCGCCGCAGCAAACAAGGCTACCTCGCTGGCGGCCGAGAAGTCTGCTCCGGCGGCGAAGGCAAAGCCTGCTCCGAAAGCGGCGTCAAAGGCCACCACCGGGACGGCGGCGAAGTCGACTGCGCCGGCCAAGCCGGCAGCCAAGGCCCCTGTGGCGAAGGCCCCTGCGGCGACGGCTGGCGGAATCTCCAACCGTCTGGCGGCGCCTCGCGGCGGCAAGGCTGACAACCTGACCCGCATCAAGGGTATCGGTACGGTCAACGAGAAGAAGCTTAACGATCACGGCATCTTCCACTTCGACCAGATTGGCGCCTGGAAAAAGGCCGACGTCGAGGCCGCCGAAGCCTATCTCGCCTTTGACGGACGCATCGCGCGCGAGGAATGGGTCAAGCAGGCCAAGCTGCTCGGTCAGGGCAAGGACACGGAATTCTCGCGCCGGGTCGATGCGGGCAAAGTGGCGACCAGCCATACTTCCGGAAAGACTGCAAATGCGGCTTCGGGAAAGACTGCTGCCGCCAAGCCTGTGGCGGGCAAGCGTGGAGGGGGCAAGTGATGGCCGCGACAACGCTGCTCGATATCAAGGGCGTGCAGACCTACTACGGCAACATCCGGGCGTTGAACGGTGTCGATGTCACGGTCAAGCAGGGTGAGATCGTGGCGCTGATCGGCGCCAATGGCGCCGGCAAGTCGACGCTGATGATGACCATTTTCGGCGCGCCGCGCGCTCGAGCCGGCACCATCACCTTTGCCGGCACCGACATCACCCAGATGCCGACGCACGAGATCGCCCGCATGCGCATTGCCCAGTCGCCCGAGGGCCGGCGCATCTTTCCGCGCATGACGGTGATGGAAAACCTGCAGATGGGCGCCAGCCTCGACAACCTCAAGCACTATGACGAGGACGTCGAGAAGGTGTTCACGCTGTTTCCGCGGCTGAAGGAGCGTATCGCCCAGCGCGGCGGCACGCTGTCGGGCGGCGAGCAGCAGATGCTGTCGATCGGACGTGCGCTGATGGCGCGGCCGAAGCTGCTTTTGCTCGACGAACCGTCGCTGGGTCTGGCGCCGCTGATCGTCAAGCAGATCTTCGACGCCATCCGCGAACTGAACCGCACGCAGGGGCTGACCGTGTTCCTGGTCGAGCAGAACGCCTTCGGCGCGCTCAAGCTCGCCACGCGCGGCTATGTCATGGTCAACGGCAATGTGACGATGAGCGGCACCGGCAAGGAGCTGCTCGCCAATCCGGAAGTGCGCGCCGCCTATCTTGAAGGCGGACATCACTGAGTTTGGAGCGGAATGTGTGCATGCGGTATTCCGTTCCAAGTTGTTTGTTTGTCGCATGATCTTTGTCCGAAAAGTCTGCAACTTTTCGGGATCATGCTAAGGAGACTTCACCATGCAGGGCATTCTCTACGAGGAGCCGTCGATCTGGCAGTTCTTCTTCGTCACCTGTCTGCTCGGCGGCTGGGCGGCCTGGATGACCGGCAAGGCCAGCGCCCAGACATGGCGCAGCTTCATCCACCTGTTCGCCTACATGCTGGGTCTCGGCATCGGCATCCGCTTCATCCATCACGCGCTGTTCGGCGGCACGATGTTCTCGCTGCACTACTACATCGTCGACACCATCGTGCTGATGATCCTCGGCTTCATCGGCTATCAATACACGCGCACCAACCAGATGGTGACACAGTATAATTGGCTCTACGAAAGAGCTTCAATCTTGAGCTGGAAACCGAAAGGTTGACGTTCATCATTAACGCCGCCTCGGAATTGAATCGGCGTGACAAGTGCCTGAAAATCGGCAAACTATGCTTTCTGCGATAAGGGTGGGCATCGCATGAAAGCTTCATCCACGCCCACTCCGTAAATGGGAGCGTTTAAATGAAAAAGTCACTTTTGTCCGCCGTCGCCCTGACCGCGCTTGTCGCGTTCGGTGGCGCCGCGTGGGCTGACGTCATGGTCGGCGTTGCCGGCCCGATCACCGGTCCGAACGCCGCCTTCGGCGCACAGCTTCAGAAGGGTGCGGAAGCGGCTGTCGCCGACATCAATGCCAAGGGCGGCATCAACGGCGAGCAGATCAAGCTCGAAGTCGGCGACGACGTCTCCGATCCGAAGCAGGGCATCTCGGTCGCCAACAAGTTCGTCGGCGACGGCGTCAAGTTCGTGGTCGGCCACTTCAACTCGGGCGTCTCGATCCCGGCATCGGAAGTCTATGCGGAAAACGGCATCGTCGAAGTGACGCCGGCCGCGACCAACCCTCAGTTCACCGAACGTGGCCTGTGGAACGTGTTCCGCACCTGCGGACGCGATGACCAGCAGGGCAGCATCGCCGGCGCTTATCTCGCCGCGAACTTCAAGGACGCCAAGATCGCCGTCGTTCACGACAAGACCACCTACGGCCAGGGCCTTGCCGACGAGACCAAGAAGGCGATGAACGCCAAGGGCCTGACGGAAGTCATGTATGAAGGCATCAATGTCGGCGACAAGGACTTCTCGGCACTGATCGCCAAGATGAAGGAAGCCGGCGTTACCATCATCTATTGGGGTGGCCTGCACACCGAAGCCGGCCTGATCATTCGTCAGGCGGCCGACCAGGGCCTCAAGGCGACGCTGGTTTCCGGCGACGGCATCGTGTCGAACGAGCTGGCTTCGATCGCGGGCGACGCGGTTGCGGGCACGCTCAACACGTTCGGCCCGGATCCGCGCCTGATCCCCGCCAACAAGGAACTCGTCGAGAAGTTCCGCGCGCAGGGCTTCGAGCCGGAAGCCTATACGCTCTACGCTTACGCCGCCGTGCAGGCGATCTCGGAAGCAGCGACCGCTGCCAAGTCGAACGACCCGCAGGCAGTTGCCAAGGCGCTGCATGAAAACGGCCCCTTCAAGACCGTGCTCGGCGACCTGTCCTATGACGCCAAGGGCGACCCGACGCTGCCCGGCTACGTCATCTACGAATGGAAGAAGGGCGACGACGGCAAGTACACCTACATCCAGAAGATGTAAGCTCGTCAGTCTCCAGATTTTACAGATGCCCGGCGCCTCGCGCCGGGCATTTTTCTTTTGAGCCGCGTTTGCTTCCGCAGGAGCGGGCGATCGATACAGCCAGGCCTTTAGCCGGGGAATGATCGTGCGTTGACCGCAATGCCAGCGTTTCTCTTTGCGCGTCGGGATGAATGCGAAGGGGTTTGGCGCAAAGATTCTATTTCAATCGGTTTAAACGCGCGTCAATTTTGTTTGCACTGCAGCATTTTCACGCTAATCATTGCGCCGATTTCTCTTCCTTCCGTTGCTGGAGCCCAGTCCTTGGCCATCACGAAGATCCTCGTCGCCAACCGGTCCGAAATCGCCATTCGCGTCTTTCGCGCGGCCAACGAACTCGGCCTCAAAACCGTGGCGATCTGGGCAGAGGAGGACAAGTACTCCCTGCACCGCTTCAAGGCCGACGAGAGCTACCAGGTCGGACGCGGGCCGCATCTGACCCGGGACATGGGACCGATCGAAAGCTATCTGTCGATCGAGGAGGTGATCCGAGTCGCCAGGCTTTCGGGCGCCGATGCCATTCATCCCGGCTACGGGCTGTTGTCGGAAAGCCCCGAATTCGCCGACGCCTGTGCCGAGGCCGGCATCACCTTCATCGGGCCGAAGCCGGACACGATGCGGCGGCTCGGCAACAAGGTCGCCGCGCGCAATCTCGCCATCGAAGTCGGCGTGCCGGTGATCCCCGCCAGCGATCCGTTGCCGGACGACATGGATGCGGTCAAGAAACTGGCCAAGGAGATCGGCTATCCGGTGATGTTGAAGGCATCATGGGGCGGCGGCGGCCGCGGCATGCGCGCCATCCGCGCCGAAGCCGACCTTGCCCGTGAAGTCACGGAAGGCAAGCGCGAGGCGAAAGCCGCTTTCGGCAAGGACGAGGTCTATCTCGAAAAGCTGATCGAGCGCGCCCGCCATGTCGAGGTGCAGGTGCTTGGCGACACGCATGGCAATGCCGTGCACCTGTTCGAGCGCGACTGCTCGATCCAGCGCCGCAACCAGAAGGTCGTCGAGCGGGCGCCGGCGCCCTATCTCGAAATGTCGCAGCGCGAGGAGCTCTGCGGCCATGCGCTGAAGATCGCCCGCGAGACCAGCTATATCGGCGCCGGCACGGTCGAGTTCCTGCAGGACGCAGACACCGGCAAATTCTACTTCATCGAGGTCAACCCGCGCATCCAGGTCGAGCACACCGTCACCGAGCAGGTGACCGGCATCGACATCGTCAAGGCGCAGATACATATCCTCGACGGCTTTGCCATCGGCACGCCGGAATCGGGCGTGCCGGCACAGAAGGACATAAGGCTGAACGGCCACGCCTTGCAGTGCCGCATCACCACCGAAGATCCTGAGCACAATTTCATCCCGGATTACGGCCGCATCACCGCCTATCGCGGCGCCACCGGTTTCGGCATCCGCCTCGACGGCGGCACCGCCTATTCGGGCGCGGTCATCACCCGCTTCTACGATCCGCTGCTGGAGAAGGTGACGGCATGGGCGCCGACGCCGGCCGAGACCATCGCCCGCATGAACCGGGCGTTGCGCGAATTCCGCATCCGCGGCGTCGCCACCAATTTGACCTTCCTCGAAGCGATCATCAATCACCCGAGCTTCGCCGACAATTCCTACACGACCAAGTTCATCGACACGACGCCGGAGCTGTTCCAGCAAGTCAAGCGCCAGGACCGTGCGACCAAGCTCATCAACTATCTGGCCGACGTGTCGGTCAACGGTCATCCCGAGACGCGCGGCCGGCCGCAGCCGAAGGCTGATGCGGCCGCACCCGTGGTGCCCTATCTCAACGGCAATGTGCCGGGCGGTAGCAAGCAGAAGCTCGACGTGCTCGGGCCGGAGAAGTTCGCCGCCTGGATGCGCGACCAGAAAGAGGTTCTAGTCACCGACACGACGATGCGCGACGGCCATCAATCGCTGCTGGCGACGCGCATGCGCACGCACGACATTGCCGGCATCGCCGGCACCTATGCGCGTGCCCTGCCGCAGCTTCTGTCGCTCGAATGCTGGGGCGGCGCCACCTTCGACGTCGCCATGCGCTTCCTCACCGAGGATCCGTGGGAGCGGCTGTCGCTGGTGCGCGAGGCGGCGCCCAACCTGCTGCTGCAGATGCTGCTGCGCGGCGCCAACGGCGTCGGCTACACCAACTATCCCGACAATGTCGTGCAGCATTTCGTCAAGCAGGCAGCTGCCGGCGGCATCGACCTGTTCCGCGTCTTCGACTGCCTGAACTGGGTCGAGAACATGCGCGTCGCCATGGATGCGGTCGGCGCCGAGGGCAAGCTGATCGAGGCAGCGATCTGCTATACCGGCGACATCCTCGATCCGGCGCGGGCCAAGTACGACCTCAAATATTATGTCGGCCTAGCCAAGGAATTGCAGGCGGCCGGCGCCCACATCATCGCCGTCAAGGACATGGCCGGGCTGTTGAAGCCAGCGGCGGCACGCGTGCTGTTCAAGGCGCTGCGCGAAGCGACCGACCTGCCGATCCATTTCCACACCCACGACACGTCAGGCCTGTCGGCGGCGACGGTGCTGGCGGCGGTCGACAGTGGCGTCGATGCCATCGACGCGGCGATGGATTCGCTGTCGGGCAACACCTCGCAGCCATGTCTCGGCTCTATCGTCGAGGCACTGAAGGGCACCGAACGCGACCCGGGCCTCGACCCGCAATGGATCCGCAACATCTCGTTTTACTGGGAGGCGGTGCGCAACCAGTACGCCGCCTTCGAAAGCGACCTCAAGGGGCCCGCGTCGGAAGTCTATCTGCACGAAATGCCGGGCGGGCAGTTCACCAACCTCAAGGAGCAGGCGCGTTCGCTCGGGCTGGAAACGCGCTGGCACGAAGTGGCGCAGACCTATCACGACGTCAACCTGATGTTCGGCGACATCGTCAAGGTGACGCCGTCGTCCAAGGTCGTCGGTGACATGGCGTTGATGATGGTCAGCCAGGACCTGACCGTCGCCGATGTCGAAAATCCCGACAGGGATATCGCCTTCCCGGACTCGGTCGTCTCGATGCTGCGCGGTGATCTTGGCCAATCGCCCGGCGGCTGGCCGGCGGCGCTGCAGAAGAAGGCGCTGAAGGGCGACAAGCCGATCACGGTGCGGCCCGGCTCGCTGCTCAAGGCAGCCGACCTCAAGGCAAGTCGTAAGGAGATCGAGGAGAAGCTCGAGCGCAAGCTTTCGGAGTTCGAATTCGCCTCGTGGCTGATGTATCCGAAGGTGTTTACGGATTTCGCCGGTGCGCAGGAAACCTACGGCCCGGTCAGCGTCCTGCCGACGCCGACCTATTTCTACGGCATGAAGCCGGAAGACGAGATCTTCGTCGACATCGAGAAAGGCAAGACGCTGGTGGTGCGGTGCCTTGCCATCGGCGATGTCGATGAGAAGGGCATGGTCACCGTGTTCTTCGAGCTCAATGGCCAGCCGCGCCGCGTGAAAGTGCCCGACAGGGCGCATGGCGCGTCCGCCGCCAAGGCCCGCCGCAAGGCCGAGCCCGGCAACGAGGCGCATGTCGGCGCGCCGATGCCGGGGGTCGTCTCGGCGCTTTCGGTGACCGCCGGCCAGGCTGTGAAGGCCGGCGATGTGCTGCTTTCCATCGAAGCGATGAAGATGGAGACGGCGCTGCATGCCGAGCGTGACGGCACGGTCGCCGAGGTGCTGGTCAAGGCCGGCGACCAGATCGATGCCAAGGATTTGTTGATCGCCTTCAGCTAGGGCATGTCGATATTCAGGTCAGGCCGGCCCGCGAATAGCGGCTTCCTGCGCTTCCGGTGCTCACGTACTTTAAGTACGCTCCGCTCCGGTTCTCGGAAGCCACCATTCTCGGCTCGGCCTGACCTGAATCTCGACATGCCCAGGTCCATGTCGGCGAGATGGCTGTCGGCTTCTGTCGGCAGCCCTTGGCTAGCCATTCGATAACGGCTTGACCCGCCGCCCCCGGTCGGGCATCGAGCCCGCTCAATTCGCCGCTGCATGCATTCCGAGTCGCGGCGCAGAACCGATTTTTTTTGGAGAAAAACATGGCCGACGATATCACCGAGACCAGCCAGACTGTTGCCGCCGGCCAGCTGCGTGCCTTCATCGAGCGCATAGAGCGGCTCGAGGAAGAGAAGAAGACCATTTCCGACGACATCAAGGAAGTGTTCGCCGAGGCCAAGGGCACCGGCTTCGACACCAAGGCGATGCGCACGATCATCCGGCTGCGCAAGAAGGACCAGGCCGAGCGGCAGGAAGAGGAAACCATCCTCGATCTGTACAAGGCCGCACTCGGCATGGTGTAAGACTAGCCGGCCCCGGCACCGACGCGGTTGCCGGAGATACGGTTTGAGCCATGAGCGAATTCGACTTCGGTGCCCGTCGCGCCTCTGAGTTCCGCCAGCGCGGCTTCTGGACGCTGTTCGCTGAGCGGCATTCGGAAGAAAGGGCTCTGATGGCGAGGCGCGGACCCTGGTTCTGGCAGCGCGGGCTGCCCGACTTCGCATTGGTCCTTTCCATGTATGTCGCGCCGGCGCAGAACCATGTCGGCGTCTTCTTTGGCCGCAACGAGAAGTTCGGCGCCACGCAAGCCTGGTCGCGGTTGAAACCGTTCCAACCGGCGATCGAAGCCAGGCTGAAGCTCAGGCCCGAACAGAGTTGCGAGGGCCTCGGCATCAATTCGATGTGGCGGGTGAACTGTTATGCCGAGGACAATTGGCCAGCGATGACCGACTGGCTGGTGACCGAATGCTCGCGCATCGAACGTGCGGTGACCGAGGTTCTTGGCAATGCCGGCGACGGCGGTTCGTGAATCCGATGGCCTGCCGCTCTATCTCTTTGTTTTGACACAATTCCCAAGGGAAAGCGCTATGCGCTTCTCCCGGGAAGACCGCTTCACACTTTTCCTGGAATTGCTCTAATTTGGCTTCTGGGTGTCCCGGCCGATCTCGTCCAGATGGTGCTGCAGCGTCAGTTGGTCGAGCGTGTCCACCGGCAGATTGACGAACAGCGAGATGCGATTGTTGAGCATGCGATAGGCATCGGCGAAGGCGAGATGCATTTCGGCGTCGGTGCCGTGGGCCTTGGCCGGGTCCGGTATCGCCCACAGTGCCGTCATCGGATGGCCTGGCCATATGGGACAGGCCTCGTTCGCGGTGTTGTCGCAGACGGTGAAGACGAAGTTCATTTGCGGCGCATCGGCCGCGGCGAATTCGTCCCAGCTTTTCGAGCGGGCGAAGCCAGTGTCGAAGTTGAGAGTTTCCAGCAGTTGAAGTGCGTGGGGATTGACAGTGCCCTTCGGCTGCGAACCAGCGGAAAAGGCCTTGAACTTGCCGGCGCCGATCCGGTTGAGGATCGCTTCCCCCATAATGGATCGCGCCGAATTGGCGTTGCACAGAAACAGCACATTGTAGAAATTGTCGCTCATCTCAAGACCTCCCTGGCAGGCGACTGGATGATTGGGCGACAAATTCCATCGGGACGTCGCCGCTTGGCAAAGTGTATCGACAAGGGCGGCGTAGAAAGGTTTCGCGACCGTTTGATGACAACGGGTCGGATCATCTGGCGATACAGGTCCATCATCGCCTGGCGTTGACAGTTTGCTGCGTTTGAAATCTCTGCGGCAGCCGAGGAGAAGGTCGCGTCGATGAGTGTTTCAAAACGTCCCGAAGACGAAAGCGACACCGCAAGCCGGAGCTTTTTTCGCGCGCGCTGGCAAGGCCTGGTGCCGCTCGACCGGCTGTTCTGGCGCGACCTTGTTCTTGTCGGCACGGCGTTCAACGCCGCATCTTTGGTGGCCGCGATCATCCTGCTCGGACTGAAGCTGCCGCTCGCGGTGGTTCTGGCGGTGCATTTCGCGCCGGTGCCCTACAACATCTTTCTGACCTTTGCCGTATGGCGAACCACGGAAAAGGTCAGTGGCGCCAAGGCTTCGCTGATGACGCTCGGCGCCACATTATGGCTAATCCTGACGGTCGTGGTCTGACAGCGCGGACACGGGTGCCCATCGCGTTCGCCGGGTTTCCCGCCTGGGCAATGAAAAGGGCAGCCGCAGCTGCCCTTTTCATTCATTCAATCGAATTTTGGCTCAAGCCGCCGGCTCGAATTTCAGTGCCACGCCGTTGATGCAATAGCGCAGGCCGGTCGGCGGCGGGCCGTCCTCGAAGACGTGGCCGAGATGGCTGCCGCAGCGGGCGCAATGGCATTCGGTGCGGACCATGCCGTAGCTGCGGTCGACGGTGTTTTCGACCGAACCCGGCACCGGATCGTTGAAGCTCGGCCAGCCGGTACCGCTCTCGAACTTCAGCTTGGATTCAAACAAGGGCTGGTCGCAGCCGACGCAGGAAAATGTGCCGGCGCGCTTCTCGTAGAGCAAAGCGCAGCTTCCCGGCCGCTCGGTGCCGTGGCCACGCATGACGGCATATTGCTCCGGCGTCAGCCGGGCGCGCCATTCGGCGTCGGTGCGGGTTACGGGGTAGGTGTGGGTGTCCATTTGATCTCCTCAGCCTTGCCGGCTCGTTGTTGATTGCAGCCTCATATTCGCACCAAGATAGGCATTTGTTACGGCATTTGCCCGCATTTTCGATCGGGTTGTCATGCGATTGCCGCGAGATAGCGATCGACTGAGGCAGACAAGGCCGGTTTTGCCCCGCCGATGATGTTCTGGTTCCACCATGCGCCATATATGTCATCGAACGCGAATGGCTCCAGCGCGGCTGCGATGCGGCGTATCGCGGCTGCGTTGAGCGGGATCTGGTTCGGGTAGCTGTACATGAAGCTGACATGGCGACGCGTCGGCGTTACTTGCAGGATGTCGCCGGACATGAGGGCGTTGCCGCCATCGCGCTTCCAATGCAGCACCTGGCCACCGGCAAAGTGGCCGCCACAGCGGATGAGCGTAAGCGAAGGGTTTATGGCCAGCGTCTCGCCCTCCCAACTAACGATCGCCTTGTGCGGCCGCATGATCCACTGGCGGTCGTCGGCGTGGAGATAGATCGGCACGCCGCCAAACGCCTCGCTCCAACAGGCCATCACCGAATAATAGTGGCAGTGTGAGATGGCGATCGCCGCCAGGCCACCGCGGCGGTTGATCTCGGTCACCGCCTCGTCGCTGACCATCGAGATGCAATCCCACAGCACATTGCCGTGCGGCGTCTGCGCCAGCAGCGCCCGCTGGCCGATGGCGAAGCGCGGCTCGATGCCGAAGGCGAGTACGCCGGCGTCGTCCTTCATCACAAGCTGGTGCTCGCCAGCGAGTTCCTGCGGCGTGATCCAGGCCTGCCCCTCCCAGCGCACATATTGGCGCTCGTCCTCGCAGATCGGACAGTGTTCCGGCGGCGTCTCTGTTGCCGCGAACTGGACGCCGCATTGCAGGCAGAGAAAGCAGGTTTCTTGCCGGTCCATTCAATGCTTCCTCGAAAGCTGCTTCGTCGCGCTTTCCAGCCCGGCCAAAGTCAGCGGAAACATGCGGCCGCCGAAGATGTCGCGGATCATCGCGATCGAGTGGGTAAAGCCCCAATTCCCGGGGTTTTCGGGGTTGAGCCATACCGCGTTCGGCCATTGCTGCAGCAGGCGGCCGAGCCAGACGCTGCCTGCCTCCGGATTCCAGTGTTCGACCGAGCCGCCGGGGCGCGTGATCTCGTAAGGGCTCATCGAGGCGTCGCCGACGACGATCACCTTGTAGTCCGGGCCATATTTGTGGAGCAGGTCGAAGGTAGGGATTGTCGCGGCATGGCGGCGGCGATTGTCCTTCCACACGCCCTCATAGAGGCAGTTGTGGAAATAGAAATATTCAAGCTGGCGGAATTCGGCTCGCGCAGCCGAAAATAGCTCCTCGACACTCTTGATATGGTCGTCCATCGAGCCGCCGACATCGAAGAACATCAGAAGCTTCACCGCATTGCGCCGTTCGGGCCGCGTCTGCACGTCGAGATAGCCATGTTCGGCCGTGGCGTGGATGGTGCCGGGCAAGTCGAACTCCTCCTCGGCGCCCTCACGCACCCAGCGGCGCAGGCGCTTGAGTGCGATCTTGATGTTGCGGGTGCCGAGCTCGACTGCGTCATCGAAATTCCTGAATTCGCGTTTGTCCCACACCTTCACCGCGCGGCGGTTGCGGCTTTCATGCTGGCCGATGCGCACCCCTTCGGGGTTGTAGCCATAGGCGCCGAAGGGCGAGGTGCCGCCGGTGCCGATCCATTTCGAGCCGCCCTGGTGGCGGCCTTTTTGCTCCTCGAGCCGCTGCTTCAAGGTCTCCATCAGTTTCTCGAAACCGCCGAGCGCTTCGACTAGCTTTTTCTCCTCGTCGGTCAGGTGCTTTTCGGCGAGGCGGCGCAACCATTCCTCGGGGATGTTGGCGACATCGACGGCATCCGGCCCGCCCAGCGCTTCAATGCCCTTGAAGACATGCGCAAACACCTGGTCGAAGCGGTCGATATGGCGCTCGTCCTTCACCAGCGCCGCACGGGCGAGGTAGTAAAAACCTTCGACATCATAGTCGACCAGCCCGGCTTCCAGCCCCTCCAGCAGCGACAGATATTCCCGCAGCGAAACGGGAACGCGCGCGGCCTTCAGTTCGAGGAAGAAGGGAATGAACATGGCCAGTTACAGCAGATCATACTCGATGAAGCCGGTCCTGCGCGCCACATGGTCGTAGAGCTTGCGCGCGGTGGTGTTGGTCTCGTGCGTCATCCAGTAGACGTTCTTGACGCCGATTTTTGCGGCTTCCTCTTTTACAGCCTTGATCAGTGCTGCACCGATACCCTTGCCGCGCACATTCGGGTCGGCGAACAGGTCCTGAAGATAGCAGTTATTGTGCTCCGACCAGCCGGAGCGATGGTAGAGATAGTGGGTGAGGCCGACCGCCTTGCCGTCGAGCGTGGCGATGAAACCCTTGGGCTCGAACTCGCCCGCCGTGAACAGCCGCTTCCAGGTGACGGCGTAGACCTCTTCCGGCAGCTTGGTCTCGTAGAAGGTGAGATAATCGGTCCACAGCCGCCGCCAGTCGGCGTGGTCGGACTGCGCGAGCGGGCGGACAACGATCTCAGACATTTCATTTCCTCCGAAGGGTGTTGGCCGAAGCTGCCTGCCTGTTCGGTCGGCAGCAACGGTCCACAGAAGGGAAAGCGCTACTGCTGCCGCCCTATTGCTGCCTTCTGGCCATGAAGGCCAGCCGCTCGAACAGGTGCACGTCCTGCTCGTTCTTCAGGAGAGCGCCGTGCAGTTTGGGCAGGGCGTTCTTCGGATCGGCGCGCAAATCCTCGGGCGCGATGTCGTCGGCGACCAGCAGCCTTATCCAGTCGAGCGCCTCGGAGGTCGACGGCTTCTTCTTCAGCCCCGGCACATCGCGGATCTCGTAGAATTGGGTGAGCGCTGCCCGAACCAGGTTCTGCTTGATGCCGGGATAGTGGACGTCGACGATCTTGTGCAGCGTGTCGACGTCGGGAAAGCGGATGTAGTGGAAGAAGCAGCGGCGCAGGAAGGCGTCCGGAAGCTCCTTCTCGTTGTTGGAGGTGATGATGACGATCGGCCTGACGGCGGCGCGGATCGTCTCGCCGGTCTCGTAGACGAAGAACTCCATGCGATCGAGTTCCTGCAGGAGATCGTTGGGGAATTCGATGTCGGCCTTGTCGATCTCGTCGATCAGAAGCACGACCTTCCTACCGGCCGCGAACGCCTCCCACAATTTGCCGCGCTTGATGTAGTTCCTGATGTCGTTGAACCTGATATCACCAAGCTGGCTGTCGCGCAGGCGCGAGACGGCGTCATATTCGTAAAGGCCCTGCTGCGCCCTGGTGGTCGACTTGACGTGCCATTCGATGAGGTCGAGGCCAAGTGCTGACGCCACCTGGCGGGCGAGTTCCGTCTTGCCGGTGCCGGGCTCGCCCTTGACCAGCAAGGGCCGTTCCAGTGCGATCGCGGCGTTGACGGCCACCATCAGATCCTTATCGGCGACATAGGCCGCCGTGCCTTCAAAACGCATTCTTGCTCCTCGGTTAGTCATCGCGACCGTAAGGACGCGGCTCAGCCTGTGCAAGGGTGAGGTGTTGGCGGCGGCGAGGGCTTGAACCCAACACGGAAAGAATGCCCGTCTCACTGGCGCTTGACCGATCAGCGGCCTATATTGGCTGCGACGGTCTGTGCTTCCCGGCAGGAGAACATTTTCCCCGGGGCCTTAACGATCCTTAGGGAGCTGTCCCTGGGAAGACCCGTGGGTTTTCTCACACGGCGCCCACCTACTTTGTAGGTTCCCGGGATCGCTCTCTCCACCGGTTGTGTGGATCGTCACTTATTGCCACGCGTCCACGCATTTCGGTGGACGATGCGGTGGAAAACGTCGCTCCCAACGCTTCATCCAGCTCTGACCTTTTCTACCCTGGCCGCATGACCTCTCCCAAAGACCTGAAAAAGCAGCTTCGCCGCGAGGCCCTCGGGCGCCGCGACGCGCTCGATGAATTCTGGCGGGTGGAGGTTGCGCTTGAAATGGCCGAGACCGCACGCGATCACCTCCACATCGAGCCGGGCCAGATCGTCTCCGGTTTCTGGCCGATGCGTTCCGAAGTCGACGTTAGGCCGCTGATGTTTGCCTTGCGCGAAAAGGGCGCACGGCTTTGCCTGCCGGCCATTCTCGACAAGACCACCATCGTCTTTCGCGAACTGGTGCGCGGCGCTCCGATGGTCGAGATGGGTTTCGGCACAGTCGGTCCGCACGAAGAAGCCGAGGTGCTCGACCCCTCGGTGATGCTGGTGCCGCTCGCCGCTTTCGATGCGCGCGGCCATCGCATCGGCTACGGCGCCGGCTACTACGACCGCGCCATCGCCAGGCTGGTCGACAAGGGACGGCCGCCGCGGCTGGTCGGCATTGCCTTCGACTGCCAGGAGGTGGCGCTGGTGCCGGATGAGAACCACGACGTCATCATTCCGGAAATACTGACCGAGAGCGGGTTGCGCCGCTTCGCGCCAAAATTGTAGATAAGTACAAGGGACGCATGTCTTTCACGGGCGTCATGCAGCTTTCGCTGACCTTCGGTGCGGGATCATATGAGACTTCTCTTCCTCGGTGACATGGTGGGCAAGACGGGACGGACGGCGGTGTGGGAACAGCTGCCCGGCCTGATCTCCGACTTCAAACTCGATTTCGTCATCGTCAATGGCGAGAACGCCGCCGGCGGTTTCGGCATCACCGAAGATATCTTTCGCGAGACCATCGCGGCCGGTGCGGATGTCGTTACCACCGGCAACCATGTCTGGGACCAGCGCGATGCGTTGGCCTTCGCGCCGCGCGAAGAGCGTTTTCTGCGCCCCTCCAACTTTCCCAAGGGCACGCCCGGGCGCGGCTCCGGCGTCTACATCGCCAGGAGCGGCGCGCGCGTGCTGGTCGCCAACATCATGGGCCGGGTGTTCATGCATCCCGAGCTCGACGATCCGTTCCAGGCCGGCGAACGCGAGCTTGCCGCCTGTCCGCTTGGCGAGCAGGCGGATGCCGTGGTCATCGACTTCCACGCCGAGGCGACCTCGGAAAAGATGTGCTTCGCGCATTTCGTCGATGGCCGCGCCAGCCTCGTCGTCGGCACTCACACGCACCAGCCGACCGCCGACCACCAGATCCTCAATGGCGGCACCGGCTATCTGTCCGATGCCGGCATGTGCGGCGACTACGATTCCTCGCTCGGCATGGACAAGGAGGAGCCACTCAACCGCTTCCTGTCGAAAGTGCCGAAAGGGCGTTTCGAGGCAGCCACCGGACCGGCGACATTGTGCGGCGTCGGCGTCGATATTTCCGACCGCACGGGGCTCACCGAGCGGATCGCGCCGTTTCGTCGCGGCCCGCGGCTGGAGGAAACCGCGCCATCCTTCTGGTCGTGACATTGATATAGGCGCGCGCAGTACCTAACTGCCGGCGACACTGCTCTAGATCGTAGGGGACGACCTCCATGCAGCTCATCGAATTTCTGGCGCCGCATTTTCAATTCGTGTCCGACCCAACGGCATGGGTCGCGTTGCTGACGCTGGTGGTGCTGGAGATCGTGCTCGGCATCGACAACCTTATCTTCATCTCGATCCTGACCAACAAGCTGCCGGAAGCGCAAAGGGCCCGCGCCCGCCGCCTCGGCATCTCGGCGGCGCTGATCATGCGGCTGGTGCTGCTGGCCACCATTTCGATCATCGTCCAGTTGACGGCGCCGGTGTTCACGGCCTTCGGCCATGGCTTTTCCTGGCGCGACCTGATCCTGATCGCCGGCGGCCTGTTCCTGGTCTGGAAGGCGACCAAGGAGATCCATCACACGGTCGACCCCGACGACCACAAGGACTCGATGCTGGGTGAGACGCTGCAGATCAGCCTTGCCGGCGCGATCTTCCAGATCCTGCTGCTCGACCTGGTCTTCTCGATCGATTCGATCATCACCGCTGTCGGCATGACCGACGAGATCGCCATCATGTACATCGCCGTGATCGTCGCGGTGAGCGTGATGATGCTGGCGGCCGGGCCGCTGGCCAATTTCATCGCCAAGAACCCGAGCATCGTCATGCTGGCGCTGGGCTTCCTGCTGATGATCGGCATGACGCTGATCGCCGACGGCATGGGCTACCATGTGCCCAAGGGCTACATCTACGCCGCCATGGGTTTTTCGGCACTGGTCGAGGGACTCAACATGCTGGCGCGGCGGCGCAAGAAGGCGAAATCGGGCGGCGGGCACTGAGGCTGGTCTGTCGGGGCGAAGCCTAATGCCCCGGCACGCCCTTCGGATGACGGTCGCCGATCAGGCCAAGCGTCAGGCCCTGTTCCAGCCAGGCCTTGGCGCCGGCCAGCACGAGCGTGAAGCCGCCGGTTGAGCCGATGGCCTCTTTCACCTGCTCGTCGCCATTGCCTGCGAAGTCGAAGTTGCGAACTTCGAGAAAAGTCGTCTGATCCGGCATTTCGGTGAAGGTCCAGACCACGGTGGTCGGCGGATCGCTCCACCGCATGACGATCTTTTCGTTCGCGACGATCTCGCTGACATCGACCGTCGTCGAGACCCCGTACATGCGCCACTCCCAGCGCACCTCCTTGCCGCTGTCCAGGCGCCCGCTGGCGTGGGTGAACCAGAATTTCGTGGTGATGGCCGGATCGACGATGGCCTCGAACACTTCAGCGACAGGCCGCCGGATCAGCATGTCGGCTTCGGCGGTTGGTGTTTCGCGGATCTCCATCGGATTGTCCTTTCGGGGCTTGGCGCTCACCAGGCGTCCGGTTCGCGCAGCATGTGAACGATGTTGGCTGGGTTGGTGATCCAGCCGCCACGGAAGCCCTCGCCCAGGGGTTCGATAGCGTCGCAACGCACGACGCCCGCCTTGGCGAGATGATCCGCGGCCATGGGGAAATCGTCGGTGAAGAGTTCCAGCCACACCTCGGCCTGGCTCATCATCGGCGCCTCATCGATCCACAGGCGGTTGGGGCCAAGCTCGAAGCCGATTGCCGGCGCCTTGTCTGTGAACGGCTTCAGGCCGACGACGTCGCGGTAGAAGGCGATCGTCGCCTCATACTGGTGTGGCGGCACCTTCATGGCGATGTTGATGCCGCCGGTGATTTTCGTGGTCATAGCTGGCTCCGTTGTCGTGTTCAGCTGTTGGTCGGCTCTGCCCGGGCTGGTTATGCGAGATTGATCTGCCAGGAGACCCCGAACCTGTCGTTGAGCCATGCGAAACGGCGGCTGAAGCCGTAATTGTCGGGCGGCATCAGAAACCCACCGTCCTTTGCCAGTGTCTCGACAATGCGGTTCAGTTCGTCTTCGGAGGAACAGTCCACATAGAGCGAGACCGACGGCGTGAACGTGAAGGCGTGGTGGACGGGGCTGTTGAAGACCATGACTTCCAGGCCAGCGATCGACACCCGCGCCAGCTTGACCGTTCCTTGCGGACCGTCTTCGCCGGGGCCGTAATTTGTGACGTCAAGGACGCTGCTGCCGGGAATGGTCTCACAATAGAGGGTCATTGCCTCTTCGGCCTTGCCCTCGAACATCAGGAATGGCGTTACTTTCGTCATTGCAGGCCTCCATCTTCCTTCCTGGGTGCTCAGATATGGGGTCGCTCAGATATTGGTCTCGTTGGCGGGTTCGCCCTTCATCTCGCTGCGGTAGTAGCCGTCGCGCAAATTGATGCCGTATTCGACATAGGCCTTCATGCAGGCCAGCATCTGCGACCAGCCCTCGCAATTGAGGTAGGACTTCTTCAGGCCGACCGCGCCTTCCTGCCAACCGCTCTCGGCGATGGTGACGAAGGTGCCGCCATCGTCCAGCGGCTCGAAATTCATCTCGATACGGGTCTTGTAGGCGGGTTTGCCGTCGGCGTCGGTGGCATCCCAGCGCAGCACGATGCGGCTGTCCTTGACCACTTCATCGACCTCGACCGGCACCTTGCCCCACCAGACGACGCCGGCACCCGCCACCAGCGGCGCGCTGGCGCCGCCGATCGTGGTGAAATAGCCGCTCAGCTTCCTCGGATTGACGACTGCGTCGAAGACGTCGGCGACCGGCTTGCCGATGCGGCCGGAAACCTTGAATCCAAGTGACATATCCACAGCTCCTTCCCTTGATTGGCTCAACGATATGTTATAGAAACATAACATGTCAAGCCAATCGCAAGACGACAATGTTTTCAAGGCGCTGGCGCATCCACGCCGGCGCGAAATGCTGGATCAGCTGAAGGATACGCCGAAGACGACCGGCATGCTGTGTGAGGCCTTTCCCGATATCGATCGCTGCACCGTGATGCTGCATCTGAAGGTGCTGGAGGAGGCCGATCTGATTGTCGCGCAGCGCGACGGACGCGAGCGCTGGAACCATCTCAACGCGCTGCCGATCAAGCAGATCCACGACCGCTGGATCAGCCAGTATGCCGGCCATGCGCTCAGCATCATCGACCGGTTGAAGTCCGATCTGGAGGCGTGAGCGCTCGCAGCCGCCAATGTCGGGCGTCCCGTGTGCGGTGCGGCTGGACGAATTGAGCCGATTTATCTATAAGCCGGCCATTCCGACAGAGAACGCCGTGCTTCCACGAGTTGCACCTGGGACGCTCTGAAATTTTGAATTCGGGCATTGCGGAAGACGAGGTGAGATCACTTCGCTTCGGGATGCTCTAGCCGAGAAGACGACAGGGGTGCCATGGCTGGCCATTCACAGTTCAAGAACATCATGCACCGCAAGGGCCGCCAGGATGCGGTGCGGTCGAAAATGTTTTCCAAGCTGGCGCGCGAAATCACCGTCGCCGCCAAGAGCGGGACGCCCGATCCATCGATGAACCCGCGTTTGCGGCTGGCGATCCAGAACGCCAAGGCGGTGTCGATGCCGAAGGACAACATCCAGCGCGCCGTCAACAAGGCCTCGATGGGCGATGCCGAGAACTACGAAGCCGTGCGCTATGAGGGCTATGGTCCCGGCGGCGTCGCCGTCATCGTCGAAGCGTTGACCGACAACCGCAACCGCTCGGCCTCGAATGTGCGCGCCGCCTTCACCAAGGCCGGCGGGGCGATGGGTGAAACCGGCTCGGTGTCGTTCATGTGGGACCGTGCCGGCGAGATCTACTATCCGGCATCGGCGGGCAGCGCCGACAAGATCATGGATGCGGCGATCGAAGCCGGCGCCGATGATGTCGAGTCGGACGAGGAAGGCCACACGATCTACTGCGCCTTCGAAAATCTCGGCGAAGTGTCGAAGGCGCTGGAAGGCGCGCTCGGCGAGGCTGAATCGGTGAAGCCGATCTGGCGGCCGCAAAACAATGTTCCGGTCGACGAGGAACGGGCACAGTCGCTGATGAAGCTGGTCGCCACGCTCGAGGATGACGATGACGTGCAGAGCGTGTACGCCAACTTCGAAGTCGATGACGAGACCATGGCCAAGCTCAGCGCGGCATGAGCGAGCAACCTCTGCCCACCATCCGCATCACCTATTGCACGCAGTGCCAGTGGCTGTTGCGCGCCGGCTGGATGGCGCAGGAGCTTCTGTCGACCTTCGGCACCGATCTGGGCGAGGTCACCCTGGTGCCCGGCACCGGCGGCATCTTCACCATTTCCTGCAATGACACGCTGGTCTGGGACCGCAAGCGCGACGGCGGCTTTCCGGACGCGGCGAAGCTCAAGCAGTTGGTCCGCGACGTCATCGACCCGGATCGCGATCTCGGCCATGCCGACCGCAAGGGTCACACGTCGAAAGACCAGACGCAAAAGGACCCCGCCTGAGCGGGGTCCTTTGCGTTTCGTAAAACCGCTTAGAGCAATGCGAAGATAAAGCAGGCCATCGCCACGATGGCGGTGATGGTGCGGACGTGGTTCCACATCACCCATTGGCTCAAATGGTTCGCCCACACGGCGGCGCCATTGCTGCTGGCGGGGTCGACGGCGGCGAGCGCATCGTTGAGCGGCACATTGAAGACCATGGTCACGATCGGGTTGCCGACCACATAGATCACCGCGCCGGCAAGCAACCAGTACGAGCCGGACTGGCTCCAGCCCATGATAGCGGCGGCGATAAGCACCAGACAGAGCAGGCCGGTACCGAAAAGCGCCGTCATGAAGGTCGGGGTGATCACCGTGATGTTGATAGAATTCATCGCGGCGATGCCGCTTGGGACGGGCAGTCGGGCAAGCGCCGCCATGACGAAATTGGAAAAGGCGAAAAACACGCCGCCGACGACGCCCGAGCCGATTGCGGCAATGATGGTGAGGGTGGGAAGAAGCTTGGTCATCTCAGTTGCTCCAGATGCCGGTTGCGGCGGTTTCATTTGCGTAGGCGGAAAAGTCTTTCGGCGCGCGGCCGAGCACACGCTGGACGCCATCGGTCAGCGTCTCGTTGCGGCCGTCGAGCACTTGCGTGAACAGCTCGTTGAGCAGCCAGGCAATTTCGGGCGGCAGTTCATGTGCGGCCATCGCGGCGGTGAATTCGTCATGCGAGATCCTGACAAATCGGATGTCGCGGCCGGCGGCCTTGCCGATCTCGGCGACCGCATCGGCGAAGCCCAGCAGCCGTGGTCCGGTCAGCTCATAAAGCTGGCCGACATGGCTTGGCTCCGTCAGCGCGACGAAGGCGGCTTCGGCGATGTCGTCGACATCGACGAACGGCTCGCCGACATTGCTGACCGGCAAGGCTACTTCGCCTTCCAGCAAGGGCTCGACGAGAAAACCTTCGCTGAAATTCTGTGAGAACCAGGCGCAGCGCAGGATCGTCCAGTCAGCGCCCGAGGCTTTCAGCATCTCCTCGGCGCGCTGGGCTTCCGCCTCGCCGCGGCCGGAGAGCAACACCAGGCGGGTGACGCCATTGGCCACCGCAAGCCTGGCGAAGGCGCCGACGGTTTCGGCGGCGCCCGGCACGGCGATGTCGGGGTAGTAGCTGATGTAGACGGCACTCACGCCTTGCAAGGCCGGCCCCCAGGTCGCGGGGATTTCCCAGTCGAAGCGCGGGTTGCCGGAGCGCGAGCCGATCCGTACCGGCAGGCCGTGCGCCGTCAGCCGCTCGGCGAGACGGCGGCCGGTCTTGCCGGTGCCGCCAAGGATCAGGATGGGTCTGGTTATTGCGTCATTCATGGTGGTTTCCTCCGTTTTACAAACATGAGTAATCCTCATATTTGCAAAACGTGATAAACCCTCGTATTTTGCGAGTCAAGCGATTTTGCCGGTATTGGAGTCAGGCATGGAAGACACGGCCACGCCGGTTTCCCCTCAGGAGCAGATTGCTTCGCCGCGCCGGGCGCCCAGCCAGCAGCGTAGCCGCGAGCGGGTCGAGCGCATGCTGGCCGCTGCCTCGGCGCTAATCGCCGAGCAAGGCAGCGATGCCATGCGCATGGGTGAGGTGGCGGAACGGGCAGGGGTGTCGATCGGTTCGCTCTACCAGTTCTTTCCAGACAAGCGGGCGATCGTCTGGGCACTGGCCGAGCGCTACACCGCCGAGAGCCAGGCCTGCATCTCGGCGGCACTTGCCGGCGTCGGCGACGCCGAAGGCTTGAGCCAGGCGTTTTCAGAGCTGGTCGATATCTATTACCGGTTGTTCCTGGCGGAGCCGGTGATGCGGGATATCTGGTCGGGCACGCAGGCCGACAAGGCGCTGCGCCAGCTCGAACTCGCCGACAGCCGGGCCAACGCCGAATTCCTCACCGCGGTGCTGAAACGGCTGCGGCCGGCAGCCGATCCAGTGGCGCTGGAAACCACGGCGTTCCTCGTCTGGCAAATGGGCGAAGCCGCCATGCGGCTGGCGATTTCCGTTGAGCGGCAGGAGGGCGACAGGCTGGTCGCCGCCTACAAGCGCATGGCGCTCAGGGAATTGCTGGACGGATAGAATGCTCCCCCACCCTCCCCCTCGTGGGGAGGGTCGCTGCGAAGCAGCGGGGTGGGGGCGGCGCCAGACCCCCACCCGGACCTTCGGTCCGACCTCCCCACAAGAAGGGGGAGGTAGGGGGCGAGCGCCAGCTTGTGGCGATCCACCTCGTCGCAACAAAAAACCCGCCTCGGGGGGCGGGTTTTTAATCGCAGAACGCTGTTTGGTTTAGAGGCCGAAACCTTCGAAACGCTTCTTGAACTTCGACAGGCGGCCGCCGCGGTCGAGCAGGGTCTGCTGGCCGCCGGTCCAGGCCGGGTGGGTGGTCGGGTCGATATCGAGGTTCATCGTATCGCCTTCCTTGCCCCAGGTCGAACGGGTCATGTATTCGGTGCCGTCGGTCATGACGACCTTGATGGTGTGGTAATCGGGATGAATGTCGGTCTTCATGGGTTCGGTTCCTGGCTTGCCGGCGCTGCCGACGGGCATAAGCCTGCGTCGATGCGCCCCTTTTTAAAACTCGAAGCCGCAGCTATTGAGGAGCCACGGCTTCTAAAACGGTCGGCGAGCCTATACATCAGCCGGAATTGAATCACAAGGCCGCGGCAAGCGCATATTGCGGCGCATAGCCCAAGGGCGGCCAGAGGAAACACTGGGATGGCGCAATTCATCAGCGCAGACGAGCGTCGGCGTTCGCTCAAGCCGCTCAGGCGCCTGTTCCCGTACATCACGCGTTATCGCACGCTGGTCGTCGGCGCCGTGATCTCGCTGGTCATCGCCGCGGCAACGACGCTGGCGCTGCCGCTGGCCGTACGGCGTATGATCGATCATGGTTTCTCGCCGGCCAACACCATCTTCATCGCCGAATATTTCGCCGCATTGGTGGCGATGGCCGCCGTGCTGGCGGGTGCATCGGCCAGCCGCTACTATTTCGTCATCACGCTCGGCGAGCGCGTCGTCGCCGACATCCGCCGAGATGTCTTTGCCCATGTCACGACGCTGTCGCCTTCCTTCTTCGACACCGCCCAGTCGGGAGAGATCGTGTCGCGGCTCGCCGCCGACACGACGCAGGTCAAGTCGGCGGTCGGAGCGACGGCCTCGGTGGCGCTGCGCAATGTCATCCTCGGCCTCGGCGCGCTGGCGATGATGGTCGTCACCAGCCCGAAACTGTCCGGCCTGGTCATTGCGGCCATTCCCGTCATCGTGCTGCCGCTGGTCGCCTTCGGCCGCTCGGTGCGGCGCAAGTCGCGGCAGGCGCAGGATACGCTTGCCGATGCCACCGCCTATGCCAGCGAGCAGATCGGCGCTGTGCGCACGCTGCAGGCCTTCACCAATGAGAAGCTGGTAACCGGGCATTTCTCGGCCGCGGTGGAAGCCGCTTTCGAGGCGGCACGCGGCTCGATCTTCGCGCGCTCCTTCCTCACCTTCTTCGCCATTTTCACCATCTTCTCGTCCGTTGTGGCGGTGCTGTGGTTCGGCTCGCGCGACGTGCTCGAAGGCTCGATATCGCCGGGCACGCTCGGTCAGTTCCTGCTCTATTCGGTGTTTGCCGCCGGCGCGCTGGGCGCCCTGTCGGAAGTCTGGGGCGAGCTTGCACAGGCGGCGGGCGCTGCCGAACGGCTGACCGAGATCCTGGCAGAGAAGCCGGCGATCCAGGCTCCGGCCGATCCGAAGCCGCTGCCTGCGGTCGCCAAGGGTGCGATCGTCTTCGACAATGTCTCCTTCTCCTACCCGGCAAGGCCCGACCGCGCTGCCGTGCACGGCTTGAGCTTTCAGGTCATGCCCGGCGAGACGGTGGCGATCGTCGGCCCGTCAGGGGCCGGCAAGAGCACGGTCTTTTCGCTGATCCTGCGTTTCTACGATCCCGAAACAGGCAAGATCCTGATCGATGGCGTCGACGTGCGCGAGGCCGACCCCGTTTCCGTCCGCCAGCGCATCGCCATCGTGCCGCAGGACGTCACCGTCTTTGCGGCAAGCGCGCGTGACAATATCGGTTTCGGCCGGCCAGGAGCCAGCAAGGCCGAGATCGAGACGGCGGCGAAGGATGCACTTGCCGACGAATTCATCCTCAAGCTCGAAAAGGGCTACGACAGCCAGGTCGGCGAGCGCGGCGTGACGCTGTCAGGCGGGCAGCGCCAGCGGGTGGCGATCGCCCGCGCCATCCTGCGCGACGCGCCGATCCTGCTGCTCGACGAGGCCACCTCGGCGCTCGACGCCGAAAGCGAGACGCTGGTGCAGATGGCGCTGGAACGCCTGATGCAGGGCCGCACCACCATCGTCATCGCCCACCGCCTGGCAACGGTGCTGAAGGCCGACAGGATCCTGGTCATGGATGGCGGCTCGATCGTCGAGGAAGGCACGCATCAGAGCCTAGTCGCCAAGGGCGGCATTTATGCGCGGCTGGCCAAGCTGCAGTTCGAAACCGGCGCCAGCGCCTTCAGGGGCGCGGCAGAGTAGTCAGAAACATCTGCCGCTGCACCGACCGCCGCTATGAGCCTCCGTATCGCTGCTTCAGATGGTTCACGAAATACGCGGCATTGAGCTTTTCGCCGGTGGCGCGTTCGAGCAGGTCCGGCGTCGACCAGCGTGACGCCTGCGACCAGATCTTTTGGCGGCGCCAGTCGTTGATCGCCTCGAAATTGCCCTTGGCGAGATCCTCATCGGCGGCAGGATGTTCCCTCGTCAGCGCCGCCCATTGCTGCGCCGCCATCATCGCGCCCAGCGTGTAGGACGGGAAATAGCCGAAGGCGGCGCCTGGCCAATGCACGTCCTGCATCGGCCCGTCGGCAGGGTTGTCGATGGTGGAGAGGCCGAGATAGTCGCGCATCTTGGCGTCCCAGGCTTCGGGCAGGTCGGCCACTTCAAGCCTGCCCGCGACGAGCTCCTGCTCCAGTTCGTAGCGCAGGATGACATGCAGGGGATAGGTCACCTCGTCGGCATCGACGCGGATCAGGCCGCGCTCGACGCGATGCACATGCGGCAGGATGTCGTCGAGCGACCAGGCTTCGCCGAGATGCTTTTCGACCACCGGCAGCGCCCAGCGCCAGAAGGCCGGATTGCGGCCGAGTTGCTTTTCGACGAACAGGCTCTGGCTTTCATGCACGGCCATGCCGCGCGCCTTGCCGAGCGGCCAGTGCGACCATGCTTTGGGCAGGTTCTGTTCGTAGAGCGCATGGCCGGTCTCGTGCAGCACGCCCATCAGCGCCGACAGGAAATCAGACGTCTTGTATCGGGTGGTGATGCGCACGTCGCTCGGCACGCCGCCGCAGAAAGGATGGTGCGACACCGACAGCGATCCGTGCGTCAGGTCGAAGCCGACCGCCGCCATCATGGCAAGGCCAAGCTCGCGCTGCCGGTCGATCGCATAGGTGCCTGAGAGCGGCTTCAGCGGGCGCTTGCGCAGCCGTGCTTCCTGGATCGCCAGCGCCTCCGGCACAAAGCTTTTCAGGAAGGCCTTCAGGTCGGTGAACACTGGCGTGATGTCGGCGGTGCGGTTGCCGGGATCGTATTGCTCCATCAGCGCGTCATAGGGGGCAAGGCCGAGCACGTCGGCACGCAGCGCCGCCTCCTCGCGCACCAGCGCCACCACGCCCTCCAGCGCCGGCTGGAAGCCAGCCCAGTCGTTCTTGGCGCGCAGGTCGCGCCACAGCTGCTCGCAACGCATGCGCGCGGTTGTCTGGCGTTCGACGAATTCGACCGGCAGGCAGGTCAGGTTGGTGTATTGCCGCCGCAGTTCCGAGACGGCGGCGCGCTGCTCTTCACCCAACGCTTCCTGTTCGGCCGCGGCTATCCAGTCCGCTATCTCCGGCGCTGTTGCCCTGGTGTGATACATGCCGGCCAGTGCCGACATCGCCTCGGCACGCTTCTCGCCACCGCCGACGGCCATGTGGGTGGCCTCGTCGGCGCCGAGGATAGCCAGCGCATGCTCAAGCGCTTCGAGCTTGTGGCCGAGGTCATCGAGTTTCTGAAAGGACATGGCGGCTTCCGTGATTGGGGACGGCGCGAAAAGATACCAACGCAAAGGCGTTTGCAACCCTCAGGCACGTCCGGCAAATGCACCTTGCGCGGACGACGCCGCGTATGAAATGCTGCCGGCGGCCAATGAAGGGGGAACAACATGGTCGGCAACATCCTGGTCGGGCTGGTGGCCTTGATCCATGTCTACATCGTCTATCTGGAGATGGTGCTGTGGGACACGCCGCGTGGGCACAAGGCTTTTAATCTGACCCCCGAATTCGCCAGCGCCTCGAAGGTGCTGGCCGCCAATCAGGGGCTCTACAACGGTTTCCTTGCCGCCGGCCTCATCTGGGGACTTTACCTCGGTGCGGCCGGTTTTCAGGTCAAGGCGTTTTTCCTGCTGTGTGTGGCTGTTGCCGGCCTCTATGGCGCGGCCACGGTTGGCCGCAAGATCCTGTTCATCCAGACCGTGCCGGCGGTGATTGCCCTGATCGCGGTCTGGCTGGGCTGGTAAAAAGGACGCCCGCGGGATTGGCTCCCGAAGGCGTCAGGTGGTCCCTTCCTCTTGGACCGTTTCAGCCGCTATGGCCTCAGCCGTTCGGGTAGCTTCCGCCGTCGGCGCCATCGCCCATGAGGAAACCGCTGCCGGTATCGAGCCTCAGCCGCTGGTCGACATTGTCGAGACGGCGCAGCAGGTCATGGTATTGCGCGGCCGGTATCCTGCCGTGATCGGACGCCGCTATCTTCTCGGCCGCCTGGCTGATGCGGACGGTACGCATTTCCAGGCGCTCCGCCACGGCCGGCGTAATGTTGTTGGCCTGCCTCGCGTCCAGGATGCCCTGACGGACGCCTTCAACCTGTTGGATGAGACCTTCGACGCGCGGGCCGGTAAAATCGGTCGGATCGCTCGCGTCGAGAGCGCCCTTGTGATGGCCCGCGGCATAGGCGCCGGCAAGCGGAACGGCGATGAGGAACGCCGTGAGCGTTGCAGTTCTGAGCGAGGTCTTGGGAGTGAAAGAGCGCATCACGCGTCTCCTCTTGTAGAGGAAGGCAGCGGTCGTTCCGCCTGCCTTCCGGCCGTGGGCCGTCGGGTTCCGTCGTGTCGCGACGAGGGGGGATTCATCGCCGGCGGTTCTCGGCCCAGGCGGGAAGCTAGGACCGCCCTGCGACAATGTGTAATTAAAAAAAGATAATGTTTTCAGGCCTTGCCGGCCTTGATCTGCGCCCTAGAGTTGAGCCGACGAACAAATTCGCGTGAGTTCGCGCGATGATGGATCAACGTTCGGTGAGCTTCAGTTCAATACGGCGGTTCTTGTTGCGTGCCTCTTCGGTGTCGGCGGGATCGAGCGGCTGGAACTCGCCGAAACCGGCGGCGACCAGGCGGTTGGCCGGTACGCCGTTCTCGATCAGGAATTTCACCACCGAGGTCGAGCGCGCCGTCGACAGCTCCCAGTTGTCGCGGTAGCGGCCGGTGCCGGAGAGCGGCTTGTTGTCGGTATGGCCGTCGACGCGCAGCACCCAGTTGATCTCGGGCGGGATTTCCTTCTGCAGCTCGATGATGGCGTCGGCGAGTTTCTTCATCTCGACCTTGCCGGCATCGTTGATCACCTCGGAGCCGGTCGGGAACAGCACTTCCGACTGGAAGACGAAGCGGTCGCCGACGATGCGGATGTTTTCGCGGTCGGCGAGGATTTCGCGCAAGCGGCCGAAGAAGTCGGAGCGGTAGCGGTTCAATTCCTGGACGCGCTGCGCAAGTGCGACGTTCAGGCGGCGGCCGAGATCGGCGATCTTGGTGTTGGAATCGCGGTCACGGGTTTCGGAGACGTTGAGCGCATCCTCAAGCGCGCCGATCTGCTTGCGCAGTGCCGCGATCTGCTGGTTGAGGATCTCGACCTGGCTCAGCGCCTGCTGACTGATCTGGCGCTGGCTGTCGAGTTCGCCGCCGAGCGCCGCGGCGCGCTGGTTGGCGGCGTCGCCGGCGCCAGCACCTTGCGCCAGCAATTGTTCCAGCCGGCTCTTCTCCGCTTCCGCCGCCGACAGCGATGCCTGCAGATTGGCCAGCGAATCATCCTTGTCCTGCGCCGTCGAGCGCTCCAGCGCCAGAAGCTGGGTCAGCTCGTTGATCTGCGAGTTGAGGCGCGAGAGCGCCGTATCCTTGCCGGAGATTTCGCGTCCCAGCAGGAACTGCGCCAGCACGAAGACCGTGAGCAGGAACATGATCGCCAAAAGCAGCGTCGACAGCGCGTCAACGAAACCCGGCCAGTAGTCGATGCGGCGATCGGTGCGCCGGCCCCTGGCGAGTGCCATGCTAGTGGACCCCGGGCTTCTTCAGGGCGTCGGCGATCTTCTCCAGCGTGTTGCGCATCGCCTTCTGCTCGTCGGACTGGGCCTCGACCCAGTCGCGCATGATCTGCTGTTCCGAGCGCATGTTCTTGACCAGGCCGGAAATGCCGTCGGCGAGATTGGCCATGGCTGTGGCGACGCGCGGATTGGAGCCGCCGCCATTCTCCTGCATGCTGCGCAGCCGTTCCGACAGTAGGCGAATCTCGTCGGAAGGCTCGGTCTTGGCCGGATCGGCAACGACGATGTCGGACGAGAGATCGGTGACCGAGGACAGCCAGTTCTCAAGCTCGGTGTAGAAGCGCGTCTGGGCGCGGCCGGCCTGCAGGTCGAGAAAGCCGAGCACCAGCGAGCCGGACAGGCCGAACAGCGAGGACGAGAAGGCCGTGCCCATGCCGGCGAGCGGCGCCGAAAGCCCCTGCTTCAGCGAATCGAGCACCGCGGCGGCGTCACCCGTGCCGGGATCGAGCGATTCGATGGTCTCGCGGATCGAGCCGATGGTGTTCAACAGGCCCCAGAAGGTGCCGAGCAGGCCGAGAAACACCAGCAGGCCGACGAGATAACGCGAGGTGTCGCGGCTTTCGTCGAGGCGGGTGGCAATGGAATCGAGCATGGTGCGCATCGAACTGGTCGAGAAGGCCGTCGCCGAGGAGCGGCCGATCATCGCCTTCATCGGCGCCAGCAGCACCGGTTCGGTGGTCTCCGACCCGGCACGGAAGGAGTTGACCCAGCGCACTTCGCGAAACAGCCGCCCGACCTGGGCGAAGGCCAGCAAGATGCCGACCACCAGGACGCCGACGATCAGGCCGTTGAGGCCGGGATTGCTGCCAAAGGCAGTCGAGATCTGGCGGGTCAGGATGGCGGCGATGAAGGCGACGATGACCAGGAAGATCACCATGGTCAGCAGAAAGACCTGCGGGCTCGACAGTTTGTGCGGATCGTAGATCAGGACATCAGAACGTCTGCCCATGCCGAAGGATCTGAGAAAAGCCATCCGTGCCCCGTTTCCGATGCCGCCGCCGATCACGTAGACCGCGACTCTAAACGGAATTGTGACCAAATTGAATGGCGCTTGGCAATATTGCCGCGTCGATAGTCTGTGTCAGAGGCGATTGATGACCAGACAGTCGACCATGGCGGCCAGATGCAGGCCTGCGCCGGTGACGACAAAGCCGTGCCACAGCGCATTGTGGAAGCGCAGCCCCTTCCAGGCGAAGAAGATGACACCGCCGGAATAGACGATGCCGCCGGCGACGATGAGCGCGATCGATGTCGTCGGCAGCGTCTGGACAAGCGGCTTGACCAGGATGATGCCGCTCCAGCCGATGGCGAGATAGAACACGATGGCCAGCCGGTCGAAACGGCCAGGGAAAAACACCTTGATGGCGATGCCAAGTGCTGCCGCGGTCCAGACGAGGGCGATCATCCAGCGCGCCAGCGGCGAGCCTTCGAGCTGGGCCAGGAAAGGCGTGTAGGTCGCGGCGATCAGCAGGTAGATCGCGGCGTGGTCGAAACGCCGCAAGATCCACTTCGCCGGCGACGATACCGGCCACAGATTGTAGGTCATCGACACCGACAGCACGGTGAGCAGCGAAACCACGTAGAAGGCGGCGGCGATGTATTCGCCCGGTCCGACACGAAAGGCCGCCAGCGCCAGCAGTGCGGAACCGGCCGAGATCGCCAGCACGATGCCGACCGCGTGGACGATGCCATCGGCGATCATCTCGGCGCGCGAATAGTGCCAGCGTCCGATGAACGGGATGTCGGGGGTGGGCTTGATGTCGTTCACTGCCGGGTTTCCTGCGCCGCGCACTCAATTTGGGCGCTCGCCGGGCAGTATTTCAAGCTTCCGTTGCGGTTTTGCGACTGCGGCGCATCAGCGCGGCGGTCAGCGTGGCTTGCCTGTCAACGAGAGGGGAGCGGCTTCTTTACGGCCTTCAGCAGCGCGCGTTGAATGACCTCGTTGCCGGCGACAACCGAGCCGTTGTCGAGCATGTCCTGGCCGCCATCCATGTCGGAGACGAAGCCGCCCGCTTCGCGGATCAAAAGCAGCCCGGCGGCGATGTCCCAGGCCGACAGGCCGGTTTCCCAGAAGCCATCCATGCGGCCGGCGGCGACATAGGCGAGATCGAGCGAGGCGGAGCCGAGGCGGCGGACGCCGGAAACCTCGGCCATGACATTGCGCAGCTCGACGAGGAAATTGCCGTGGTGGCCGCGTCCGAGATGCGGCATGCCGCAGCCGATCACCGTGTCGACCAGCTTGATGCGGCCGGCGACGCGCAAGCGGCGGTCGTTCATGAAGGCGCCGCCGCCGCGTTCGCAGGTGTAGAGCTCGTCCATGGCCGGGTTGTAGATGACGCCGGCGACGATCTGGCCCTGGCGCTCCAGCGCGATCGAGACTGCAAACAGCGGAATGCCGTGCAGGAAATTGGTGGTGCCATCGAGCGGGTCGACGATCCAGCGATGCTGGCCGTCGTCACCTTCGACCGCGCCGCGCTCTTCCATCAGGAAGGCGTAGCCCGGCCGTGCCTTGGACAGCTCGGCAAAGACGATGTCTTCGGCCTTGCGGTCGGCCTGGCTGACATAGTCGCCAGGGCCCTTCATCGAGACCTGCAGGTTCTGCACCTCGCCGAAGTCGCGCGACAGCGAGCGGCCGGCTTTCATTGCGGCCTGGACCATGACGTTGAGAAGGGCTGAGCGTGCCATAGTGGTTCTTCCTGGTGCTGCACTTAAGCTCTGGCTTGATGCATGTCGGTGACCCAAAACCGGGGCCACTTTTGGGCGACATGCATCAGTCCGCGCGGCGCACGTAAGTGATTTCGTTGGTGTCGACGATGATGCGCTCGCCGGCGCCGATGAATGGCGGCACCAGCACGCGGATGCCGTTTTCCAGGATCGCCGGCTTGTAGGACGAAGCCGCCGTCTGGCCCTTCACCACCGGGTCCGCCTCGGTGATGGTCAGCGTCACATAGTCGGGCAGTGAAATGCCGATCGGCCTCTCTTCGTAGAGCTGGACCGTCACCATCATGCCGTCCTGCAGGAACGCAGCACGATCGCCGACGAAGTCCTTGTTCAATTCGAGCTGCTCGTAGCTCTGGGTGTCCATGAACACCAGCGCGTCTTCCTGCGCATAGAGGAAGGAAAAGTCCTTCAGGTCGAGCCGGATCTGTTCGACCGTCTCGGCCGAGCGGAAGCGCTCGTTGAGCTTGGTGCCGTTGATGAGGTTCTTCAGTTCGACCTGATTGTAGGCGCCGCCCTTGCCGGGCTTGACGGTGTTGGTCCTGACCGCCACCCAAAGGCCGCCATCATGCTCGATGACATAGCCGGGACGGATTTCGTTGCCATTGATCTTGGCCATGATGAGGTGATCCGGAATGGATACCAACGGTCTGGCCGTTGGTACGGGGTGTTCGCTGGTAAAGCGATTTCGGGCTCCCAAGACCACAAATCGTCAGAAGAGGCAAGGGAGCGCCAAGTCGGCGCTGAACCGGAGAGGCCGTTACGGCAGGCGGTTTGCCTTCTGCAGGGCCTGCTTGGTTTCGTCGTCGCTCAGCCCCTGCAGGAAGTCGTCCATCTGTGGATCGATGAGGCCGGCGCGGCGGGCGACGATGTACCAGGCGCCGGCGAGGACCAGATCCGGATCGGTGCCGATGCCCTGCATATAGAGTTTTGCGAGGCGGTTCTGGGCGGCGACATTGCCGCCCTCCGCCGCCTGCTTCATCCAGCCGAAGGCGGATTTCAGGTCGCGCGCACCGCCACGGCCTTCGATCATCCAGGCGGCGAGATCGATCTGTGCGGTGTCGTAATTCTGCCTTGCTGCCTGCGCCAGCAGGCGCCTTGCCTGCACATCGTCACGCGGCTTGCCGCCGACGCCATTGGCGTAGATCTGCGACATCGCATATTGCGCGTCGGCGAGCCCGGTCGCGGCGGCGCGCTCATAATAGGAGACCGCCTTGGCTATGCCGGCGTCACCGGGGTCCTGCTGGACCAGCATCTGCGCGAAATTGAACTGCGCCAGCCGGTTGCCGGCTTCGGCGGCGGCCTGCATCAAGGCATAGGCCCCCTTTTCGTCCTTCTTGACGTAGCGGCCGTCGAGCAGCATCAGCGCATATTGGAACTGCGATTCCGGCACGCCCTGTTCGGCGGCCAGCGCGTACCATTTCGCCGCTTCCGCCGAATTGAGCGGCACACCGAGCCCCCGCGACAGGATCTCGGCCACCAGCGTCTGCGCCGCCGGGTCGCCGTTTTGCGCCCGGACCAGCGCGAGATTGTAGGCCGTCTTGTAGAGACCGCGCTGGAAGGCGCCATAGGCGGCGTCCGCCGGCTTGGCGCCGAAGCGGTCGGGGTTGACGGTGTCGGCCGACGGCAGCGGCGCGGGCTCGGCCGTGGTGGCGGGTTGCGGCAGTGGCTTGTCGATCGGCTTGTCGGTGTGGACGCCGAGTTCCGGCTTGGGCTGCGGCAGCGGGATGGTCTCCGCGGCCGCCGCCTGAACCATGAACACCGCAAGCAGAACCTGGAGGGGAAGCCTCGCCGAGAGCACGTCAGTCCTCGAAGCGCGGCGCGGTCTCGTCGAGCAGCGCGTTGGCGGTGGTGACCGCTGTCTTGGGATTGGTGCCGTCGGCAAACACGGCGCTCGACAGCGCCACGAATTCAGCACCTGTGGCGCCCACTGCTTCCACCGAGGCGATGTCGGATCCGGCCATGACGATGCACGGGATCTGGATCATGTCGGCCCACCATCTGCCGAGCGACAGGTTGCGCGGATGCGGTTCGGGCTTGTTGTCGTAGCCGAAGCGGCCAAAGAAGATGTAGTCGGGCCGTGTCTCGCCAAGCTCGAGCGCGTCATCACGCGTCTTGGCGCCGCCGGTGCCGACCATCATCTTTGCCTGGAAATGCTCGATCGTCTCGGCGAGTTCAGCCTTGGAGACTTCGACATGGATGCCGTCGGCCTGGACGCGGCCGGCTATGCGGGTGTCGCCGGCGATGATGACAGCCACGCCCGCGGCCTGCGCTGCCGGCACGATCTGTTCGGCGAAAGCCTGGAAGGAGGCCTCATCCATGCCGTTCTCGGGCAGGATCAGCGAAGCGACATCGCCGCCTTCGAATGCTGCAGTGATACGGGCCGCCGGCACGCCTGGCGGCGCGATCAGTACGATGCGACAGCGGTTGGGGGGCGTTGCGTCATTCATGGTTCTTCGGGTCCCGCGTTTCGCCTATGCCGGGCGAAGATGGTTGGATTGCGGCATAGAGCAAAGTGCCCGCCTTGAACAGGCGGGCAGCCGGGATCGCGATGTTTGACCCGCCGGGCAGCCGGCGGGGGCGCTTCACTTGATCGGATGCGGGCTCGCGATGGGTGGTTTGCCCTTCCACAGCGTCCAGCCGAGATTCATGCCGGCTGCGGCGATCAGGATGGCGGTGGCGCCGACGATCTGGCTCAGATGCAGCCGATGACCGAAGGCTAAGACATCGACCAGAATCGCAACCACCGGGTAGATGAAGGACAACGACCCCTGCAGATGCGTCGGCAACTTCTGGATGGCGCCGTACATCAATATATACATCAAGCCGGTGTGGACGATGCCGAGCGTCGCCAGCATGGCCCAACTCCAGGCATCGGCCGGAAGCTGTGAAAGATTGGCGAAGGGCGCCAGCATGACGACGCCGACGCAGACCTGGATCAGCGCGATGAGGTGGGGCGGCGTGCCCTTGAGCTTCTTGGTGACGATGGCGGCGACGGCCCAGAAGAAAGCCGCGCCCAACGCCATGACGATGCCGGTAAAATAATCCGTGCCGACATCACCGGCATCGGGGCCCGACTGCACGATCAGCACCATGCCGGCGAAGGCGATGGCCAGCCAGGTCAGCTTTGTCAGGGTCAGCCGCTCGGCGAAGAAGAGCGCGCCGAAGCCCACCAGCATGAAGGGTTGCGTGTTGTAGACAGCGGTGGCGATCGAGATTGACGCGCGCGAGAATGCGCTAAACAGCAAAAGCCAGTTGACGACGATGGCGACGCCGCCGAGCGCGGCGATGCCGATGATGCGCAGCGACAGTCTGTTACGCAGCAACCCGAGGGCGGCGCAGATGATGAGCAGCGTCAGCGCGCCGAAAGCGCAACGCCAGAACACCACATCCATGATCGGCTGGCCGGACAGGACGACGAACCATCCGATCGTTCCCAGGATCAACATTGCGGCGGACATTTCGACCGTGCCACGTACTGTTTCGTTCACAACAAACCTCCGTATCCGTTCGACCGCTATAATCTCATGCGGCTACGTGGCTTTCCATCGGATGAGAAAGGAGGTATGGGTAAATGGCCTAATTATATTAGGCTACGGCTCCAAATCAGCAGGAAATGTAAAGTGCTGGACGATCTCGACCGAAATCTCCTCGAAATTCTGGTCAAGGATGCACGGACCTCGCTGAAGGAGCTGGCCGCCCAAGTCGGGCTGTCGTCGCCAAGCGTTTCGGAGCGGCTGCGACGGCTCGAGGAGCGCGGCGTCATCCGGGCGTTCACTGTCGACATCGACCCGCTGGCGCTTGGTTATACCTTGCAGGCCATCGTGCGCATCCGGCCTCTGCCCGGCAAGCTGCACATCGTCCAGAAGCTGATCGAGGACATCCCCGAATTCGGAGAATGCGACAAGGTGACGGGCGATGACTGCTTCGTCGCCCGCCTGTTCGTGCGTTCGATCGGCGACCTCGACGGGATTCTCGACCGTATCGCCGACAAGGCCGAGACAAGCACCGCCATCATCAAGGCACAGCCGATCCGGCGGCGGCCGCCGCCGCTCGATGCAGGCTCGCCGCGCGACAGGGCAAAAGCCTTGCAGGCAATCTGAGCCGAACCGGCCACGCCCTGGTTTTCAGAGGGCTGGTCGCAGCGGGTGGAAAGCCGGCGGCCGGTTGGTTAGGGTGTCGGTCCAAACGAGGCTGAGACGATAATGGCGCAGAACATATACGACCGCGAGGATTTCTTCGCAGGCTACAGTCAGCTCGGCCGCTCCGTGGAAGGCCTGGATGGTGCCGCCGAGTGGCCGGCGCTGCACGCGATGCTGCCCGATGTCAGCGGCTTGAGGGTCGTCGATCTCGGCTGCGGTTTCGGCTGGTTCTGCCGCTGGGCCTACGAGCATGGGGCGGCGCGGGTGCTTGGCCTGGATCTGTCGGAGAAAATGCTTGCCCGGGCAAGGGCCGCCGGCCCGGATGCTGGCATACGCTATGAGACGGCCGATCTCGATCGGCTCAGCCTGCCGCAAGCCAGTTTCGATCTCGTCTACAGCTCGCTCGCCTTGCACTATGTCGAGGATGTGCTGCGTCTGTTCGAGACCGTGCATCAGGCCCTGTCGCCCGGCGGGCATCTCGTTTTCTCGACCGAGCATCCGATCTTCATGGCGCCGACCAAACCCGGCTGGTCGATCGACGTCGCGGGAAGAAAGACATGGCCCGTCGACCAGTATCTGGTTGAGGGGCCGCGCAGCACCGACTGGCTGGCCAAGGGCGTGGTGAAACATCACCGCACGATCGGCACCACGCTCAACGCTCTGATCCAAGCCGGCTTCACCATCGACCATGTCGAGGAATTCTGCCCGACTGCCGAGCAGATCGCGGCCAAGCCGGAACTGGCGGAAGAGCTCGAGCGGCCGATGTTCCTGCTGGTCTCGGCCCGCCGATAGGCACTGGTCGGCGTCGGCCGGATGCGCGGCCGCCACGCTCACATTTGCTGTCGCTCCGCCCGGCTTTCTGGGTTATTCAAGCGTCGACACGCTTTCCCTCCGGACCAGTCCCCTCCCATGTCAGGCCTGCTTCTCGATCCGTGGTTCTACGCGGCTGCCATTCCGGCGGTCATTCTGGTCGGCCTGTCCAAGGGCGGGTTCGGCGGCGCTGTCGGCTTCGTCGGCGTGCCGCTGATGGCGCTGACCATGCCGCCGGTGCAGGCGGCGGCCATCCTGTTGCCGATCCTGTGCCTGATGGACATCGTCTCGGTGTGGACATGGTGGGGTGTTTACGACCGCAAGATGCTGGTCGACATGATGCCGGGCGCCGTCATCGGCATCGGTCTCGGCTGGCTGACGGCGGCACTGGTAACCGAAGAGGCGGTGCGGCTCATCGTCGGCGCCGTCGCCATCATTTTCGTCCTGCGCTGGCTCTATCTGCAGTTCCGCCACGGCGCCGATCACGCGGCCGCGCCCAACCGCGTGGCCGCCGCCGTCTGGGGCACGGTCGCCGGCTTCACCAGCTTCGTCGCCCATGTCGGCGGGCCGCCCTTCCAGGTCTATGCCTTGCCGATCCGGCTCGATCCGAAGGTTCTGTCGGGCACCGCCGCGATCTTCTTTGCCGCCACCAATGCGCTGAAGCTGGTGCCCTATTTCGCGCTCGGCCAGTTCGACACCGCCAATCTGACGGCGTCGGCCGTGCTGATGCCGCTGGCGCCGCTGTCGACCATCGCCGGGGCGTGGCTGGTGCGCCGGATGCGGCCGGAAACCTTCTATCCCTTCACCTACGCAACCGTCGCGGTCGTGGCGCTGAAGCTGCTGTGGGATGGCATCGCCGGCCTGATGTAGAAAGGCCGCCGCGCAGCCTTCCCTCACCGCCAGGGGTCAGGCAGCGCTCGGCATCAGACGACGGTTGCCGCCAAAGGCCAGTGTGGCGCCTACCAAGACAACCAGCACCATGCCGGCGAGGATGCCGATGTCATGCACGGTCGGCTTGAGCACCATGTCGGCAATGATCACCAGCATCACCGCATAGTCGAAGCGTGCCGCGCTCATCATGCGCTGACCGATGGCTAGAACAGCTGGTGTGACGCCTTCCTTGGCAATCATCGCGCCCATGCGCTCGCCGGTCGGCTTGAAGATGAGCATGCCGATCGAAAAGGTCGTGGCGTAGCCAGCCAGGCCGATCAGGATCCACAGATCGGAGAAGCCAACCCAGAACCAGCACATGATGAGGCCGAAGATCAGCGTCAGCATCGACATCGGCGCAAAAAACCTGCCGCCCAACTGGCCGCTGGCGCGCATCGCCTGCAGTTTTTCCTCGATGTTGCCCGCCCGTTCGGCAAGCATGCCGAGAAGGAACAGCACGAAGCCGCCGCCGACCCACAGAATGGCCGTGGTGACGTGAAGGAATTTGACGATCGAGTACCAGTCCATGGGTTGCTCCTGCAGTGTTCCGGTCAGGTTTGCGGCAGCGCGGATGGCGCCGCCGTCAGAGGAGCGGGCGTTTAGCGCGGCGCCTGTTTCGGAACGATGTCGCGAAAAGTCCGGCTCTGTTTCAGCGCAATGAAGAAGCGGCTGAGATAGTGAACGCGCTATCTGATTTCCTGCTAATATACGAATCGTCGGGAGGGGGTTGGCGCGACATCGTCCGGAAACATCGCCGATGCTAGTGCGCTACCACCGGGAGCCCGGTGGCGACAACAGTCGCCTGACGATCAACCCATTCCCGAAAAACGGGAAAAGGCAATTCGGGGGACTATTATGCAAGGGGTAGCACGGAATTTCTTCACGCTGGCCATCATCTATGCGTTGTGCGGCATGGCGCTCGGCATCCACATGGCGATCAGCGATGACCATGGCCAGATGCCAACCCACGCCCACACGATGGTGGCCGGATGGCTGATGTCGGCGGTCTTCGCCTTTTTCTACCATCTGTTTCCGGCTGTCGGGCAAAAGGCCCTAGCCAAAGTTCATTTCTGGCTGACTGCCATCAGCGGTATTGGGCTCATGATCGGCCTTTACATTCTGCTCGCCGGCAATCCGGGGATAGAACCGCTGCTCGGGATTTCCTCGATCGGGTTCTATGCGGGCATGCTGCTATTTGCCTTCATCGCTTTGCCTGCGGTCTGGAAGACGGCCTGAGCTGAACCAGAGGCAGTGAGGCTGTACTGTTACGGCACAGGATGGCGGCGTTCGGTCAAAAAACATCCGCGCGGTTAAGGCTTCATTAAGCTTTACAGGTGTTTACTATGTTCATCCAGTGATCTGGATTCTTACCGAGTGGTTGGAGCCACTTTGTTTGACGCCTCCCTGTTAAACTCCTGAGAGCCGCCTTATCCGCGGCTCTTTTTTTGTCCGCATTTTCTCTTTTCGTTCGAATTTCAGAGGGGACGCCCGACATCGGCTCGCCGTTAACCTTCTGTTAAACATGTGCTTGCCTTCACCGGTGACGAAGCGCATTTTCAAGCTTCAGTCAGATAGGGTTCCGGGTGTACGGCAGGGAGCCGAATCAGCCGGTTGCAAGTGCAGGGGCGTATCAATGAACGAGCCTTCGAAGGGCAGTGCGAAAACCGTCAAGCTGGCGGAACGCCGGGTTTTCTCGCAATCCTTCAAGCCGCTTTACCAGGAAGGTATGGGCCTGGTCGAACAGGCGGCGGAGTATCTCGACGGCAAGGGCCGGGCCGAGGCGAAGAAACTGTCCAGGCTGGCGGCCACGCTCTATGCCGCCGAATCGATGCGACTGACCACCAGGCTGATGCAGGTTGCCTCCTGGCTGCTTTTGCAGCGCGCCGCCAACTCCGGCGAGATGACCCGCGACCAAGTCGCGTCGGAGAAGTCCAAGGTGCGTCTCGACACCGCTTCTGCCCATGACGAAGCCGCCGGCTGGGCCGAACTGCCCGAGGATTTCCTCGACCTCGTCACCCGCTCGCTGCGCCTGCAGGCACTGGTTCGCCGCATGGACGAGGAGATCTATGGCTCCGGCGCCGTGGTCGACATGCAACCGATGGCTCGCCGCCTCAATCCGGTTTCCGACCAGATCAGCCTGCTGAACACGGCGTTCGCCCGGGGCTAAGAGCCTGTTTGGAAATTCTACTCTGTCGGCCATCTGATGGCGTTTTCTGCGCTTCCGTTGCTCACGGACCAAATGTCCGCTGCGCTACGGTTCTCGAAACCACCACCATATGACTCACCAGAGCGAATTTCGAAACAGTCTCTCGAGCCAGTCGCTGTTTCGTTTCCGGTTTGTTCACATTTCGCTGGCATCGCTGTCCGCCGGAGGTAAAGTCGGCAAATGGCGGAAGCGATTCGCATCATCGGTATCGATCCGGGACTTCGGCGCACCGGCTGGGGCATCGTCGAAAGCCTCGGCAATTCGCTGCGCTTCATTGCTTCCGGCACCGTGAAGTCCGACGACAAGGCGGCGCTGGCGACGCGGCTGTGCCAATTGCATGACGGGCTGGCCGAGATCCTGCACAGCGCCATGCCGCACGAGGCGGCCGTCGAACAGACCTTCGTCAACAAGGACGCCGTGGCGACGTTGAAGCTCGGCCAGGCACGCGGCATCGCCATGCTGGTGCCGGCGCGTGCGGGCCTCGTGGTCGCCGAATATGCGCCCAATGCGGTCAAGAAGGCGGTGATCGGCGTTGGCCATGGCGATAAGAAGCAGATCCATATGATGGTGAAGGTGCTGTTGCCGAAGGCCATTTTCGACACCGAACATGCCGCCGACGCGCTGGCCATCGCCATCTGCCACGCGCATCACCGGCAGAGCGTGGTCTATCGGATGGCGCTTGCCGGCTAGTGTTGTTCTTGACTTGTTCACGCAGTTGGAATATTCCTTACTTGTAAGAAAGGTACGTTTCATGCGTGTGACGAGCAAAGGCCAAGTGACAATCCCACGGGATCTGCGGGAGACATTTGGGATTGGCGCCAACAGCGAAGTCATCTTCGGCATTGAGGGCGGCAAGATCACGATCACGCCGAAGCATGACAAGGGGCGGTTGGCCGACCGCGAAAGACTGGACCGTTTTCTTGCTGCGCTCGATCGGCTTGAGGGCAGCGGCGATCAGACAATGAATGCCGATGCCGTCATGGCTTTGACCCGGGATCGCTGATCTTGGCGACGCTTGTCGACACCAATGTACTTATCGATGTCGCCGTTCGCGATCCCGTCTGGTCAAAGTGGTCGTGGTCCAAAATGGTGTCTGCCCTTGAGCAAGGCAGCCTGGTCATCAATCAGATCATCTACGCCGAGTTTTCGATGCGCTATGAGGCGATAGACGATGTCGATGATGCCTTGCCTGAAGATGAGTTCCGACGCGAAAGTCTTCCGTTCGAAGCGGCCTTTGCGGCGTCGAGAGCGTTCTCGGTCTATCGGCGGTTGGGCGGACCCCGAGAGAAGGTGATGCCCGACTTCCTGATTGGGGCTCATGCTGCCATCCGAGGTTATCCCATTCTTACTCGCGATCCCGCAGGTTTCAGAAAGTACTTTCCAGATGTCGAGCTCATCACGCCCGATACTCATCCCTAACGGGAGCTGCGTCCAATGATCGGCAAGCTCAAGGGCACGCTCGATGAGGTCGACGAGGATCATTGCCTCGTCGACATCCATGGCGTCGGCTACGTCGCCTATTGCTCGGCGCGCACGCTGGCGGCGCTGCCTTCGCCCGGCGAAGCGGTGGTGCTGTTCATCGAAACCTATGTGCGCGAGGATATGTTGCGGCTCTACGGCTTCCAGTCGCAGCTCGAGCGCGAGTGGTTCCGGCTGCTGATGAACAATGTGCCGGGCGTTGGCGCGAAGGTGGCGCTGGCCATCCTGTCGACGCTGGCGCCGGCAGATCTCGCCAATGCCATTGCGCTGCGCGACATCGCCATGGTTTCGCGCGCGCCCGGCGTCGGCAAGAAGGTGGCCGAGCGCATAGTCACCGAGTTGAAGAACAAGGCGCCGGCCTATGCCGGAACCGCCTCGGGCACCATCGGCCTGAAGCAGGAGCTTGGCGACGGCGTCGCATCCGCGCCGATCACCGATGCCGTCTCAGCGCTGGTCAACCTCGGCTATTCGCGCGACACGGCCGCCAATGCGGTGGCGGCGGCGCTGAAGACGGCGGGCGAGGATGCCGATGCGCCGAAGCTGATCCGCTTTGGACTGAAGGAACTGGCGCGGTGAACCGTCGCTTGTTCAGCATTCAACCCTGTGCAAGGAAGGCGGCATGAGCCTGTCGCCCCGCCTGATTGCGCCGGAAAAACGCGGCGAGGATGCCGAGCAGACCTTGCGGCCGCAGACGCTCGACGATTTCGTCGGCCAGGCGGCGGTGCGGGCCAATCTCAAAGTGTTCATCGAGGCCGCCAAGGGCCGCAACGAGGCGCTCGACCACGTGCTGTTCGTCGGGCCGCCGGGCCTCGGCAAGACGACGCTGGCGCAGATCATGGCGCGCGAACTCGGCGTCAATTTCCGCTCGACCTCCGGCCCGGTCATCGCCAAGGCCGGCGATCTTGCCGCACTTCTCACCAATCTCGAGGAAGGCGACGTGCTGTTCATCGACGAGATCCACCGGCTGAGCCCGGCGGTCGAGGAAATCCTCTATCCGGCGATGGAGGATTTCCAGCTCGACCTGATCATCGGCGAGGGACCGGCGGCGCGCTCGGTCAAGATCGACCTTGCCCGTTTTACGCTGGTCGCGGCCACAACGCGGCTTGGCCTGCTGACCAATCCCTTGCGCGACCGTTTCGGCATTCCGGTGCGGCTCAATTTCTACACGGTCGAGGAGCTGGAGCAGATCGTGCGGCGCGGCGCGCGCATCCTGCAAATGCCGCTCGGCGACGACGGTGCACTGGAGATCGCGCGGCGCGCGCGCGGCACGCCACGCATCGCCGGCCGGCTGCTGCGCCGCGTGCGCGATTTCGCCTCGGTGGCCGGCGACGGCCATGTCGACCGCAAGATCGCCGACGAGGCCTTGACCCGGCTGGAGGTCGACGCGCTCGGCCTCGACGCGCTCGACCGCCGCTATCTCAGCATGATCGCCCGCAATTTCGGCGGCGGCCCGGTGGGCATTGAGACGATCGCTGCCGGCCTGTCTGAGCCGCGCGACGCCATCGAGGACATCATCGAGCCCTATCTGATCCAGCAGGGCTTCATCCAGCGCACGCCGCGCGGCCGCATGCTGACGGCCAATGCTTGGCGCCATCTCGGCCTCGACGCGCCGAAGGATCTGGCGCAGCAGCAGATCAACCTGTTCCAGGAAGAGTAGCGACCGAGCGGTCAGGCACGGGGCTGATCAACGATCAGTGAACGGCCTGCGCAAAATATCCTCAGCTTCGCCGGTTTGCCGGCGCATTCGTCGGCTTGGTGACGGTGCCATCCCCGGAGCAGTCTCGCTCCGATCGAGTGCCGGAGCCATGCAATGATCACCCGACGCGGGTTCCTGCGCTTCATGGGCGGCTCGTTCCTGTCGGTCGCCGCGTTCAGCGCCTATGCGGTCGGCATCGAGCTGATGCTGCTGACGCATGTGAAACGCTACGCGCTGACGCCGCCGCATTGGCCTGATGGCTTGAAGCTGCGCGTCGTGGCCCTCGCCGATATCCATGCCTGCCGGCCATGGATGACGCCGGAGCGGATCGCTTCGCTTGTCGAAGACGCGAATGCCCTGCAGCCGGACCTGATCGTCCTGCTCGGCGACTATATCGCCGGCATGCCCTTGGTGACCGGCCCGGTGACGCCGTCGCAATGGGCGTCCGCCCTGTCGGACCTCAAGGCACCGCTCGGCGTGCTGTCGATCCTCGGCAACCACGACTGGTGGGCAGATGGCTTCGCGCAGCGCGCCAGGGCCGGCCCGACCATAGCGCGCAAGGCCCTGGAGAAAGTCGGCATTCCGGTCCTGGAGAACGATGTCGTGCGCCTGGAAAAGGACGGGCATGGCGTCTGGGTTGCCGGGCTCGCCGATCAACTGGCGCTGCTGCCGACCAGGGACCGCGCCGGCTTCACCGGGCTGGACGATCTCGACGGCACGCTGGCCAAGGTCGGCGACATCTCGCCCATCATCCTGCTTGCGCATGAGCCCGATATTTTTCCCAAGGTGCCGTGGCGGGTCTCGCTGACGCTCTCCGGCCACACCCATGGCGGACAAATTCGGCTGTTCGGCTATTCGCCTGTGGTGCCGTCGCGTTTCGGCAACCGCTACGCCTATGGCCATGTCGTCGAGAACGACCGCAACCTGATCGTCTCCGGCGGGCTCGGCTTCAGCATTCTGCCGGTGCGTTTTGGAATGCGCCCCGAAATCCTGTCGGTCGACCTTGGCTAGATCCAGATCGCCTCAGTGAAGCGATTTGATCGCGTCCATGACGTCCGGCTCGGCCTTGTCGCCGTTGAAGGCATTGACGATGCCGAAGGCGCCGCCATAGCTCCACACCGACCATGAGAAGCCATGTGCTTCGGCGCGCGCGACCATGTCCCTGACATAGGCGGCCCGATACTCGGCGGGCATCACATAGGCGTTGCCGTATTCCTGGCGGATCATGCCGAACTCGCCCAGCGTGATGTTTTCCGGCTTGACGCCGTTGGCCTTCGCCCAGGCCTCGACCTTTTCGAACGGCGCATCCATCAAGCCGAGCAGTCTGTCGGGACTGTCCATGCTGGCGACCTGTTCGTCGAGATAGGCAAGCAGGCCGCTCTGCCTTGTCCATGGCGCCTCGGCCTTGATCCTGGCGCGGATGGTGTCGAGCGTCACCTCGAGCTGTGCCTTGGGCACCGCGGTCAGCGGATAGGGAAGGCCGGTCACATAGGGGATGAAATCACCGGCCCAGGTCGCGCCCTGATGGGTGAGCAGGAACGGATCGTAGGAGTGGAAGGTCCAGATAACGTTGTCGTCCGGGATCGTCTTCGGATCGATCTTTTCCAGCGAGCTCGCGGCGGAGTAGCAGGCGCCGGTCAGCACCAGCGTCAATTTCCCAGCCGAGGATCGCGCCGCGGCGAACAGTTTGCGCTGGCGGTCCGGCCACAGGCTGGTGCCGTCGCTGTCGCAATCGACGATCGGTTCGTTCATCGGCTCGAAAGCGACTTGGGCGGGATCTTCATTCGCCAGCGTGCGGGCCATCCTGCGCACCATGTCGACATAGGCGTCGAAGGTCCGCGGGTCTTCCATCACTTGCGCCATGCCGATCTTGCGGCTGCCGCCGGCCGGGATCAGGTGCATGTCGACGACCACCTTCAGCCCGGCGCGGTTGATCATGCGCACGGAGTCCAGCACGCTGGCATAGAGATCGTCGCGCAACGCCACGGTCTGGCTGGACAGGAAGGGCGAGGGGTCGACCGGCATGCGCAGGAAATCGAAGCCCGCGTCCTTCAAAGCCTTGAGATCGTCATCCCTGAGGAATTTCCGCCATTCCGGATAGGGCAGGATGGCTTTGGCGTCGCCCCACTGGTCTTCGTCGGGCCATGTGACCCATTGGTCGAGGTTGAGGCCGCGCTTCATTGAAAAGCTCGCCGCCTGGCTGGGCCCGGCCAGAGCCATGAGCCCGAGCAGCGCTGCCATCAAGGTCTTGATCATCGCCGTCAACAGTGCCATCCGATGCTATGTCACGCGAGAACAGGTGCCTCGGCGGGGCTGAAAAAGGAAGCGCAATGGGCGATCATGGTGAATCGGCGACGCTGCTGGCCGGGCTTTCCGGCGCGCTGACGGCGTTCGGCCACCGGCTGATGGCGCGGGTCTATTACGCCGACACCGATTTCTCCGGTGTCGTCTATCATGCGCGCTATCTCGAATTCTTCGAACGCGGCCGCTCCGACTATCTCCGGCTGACCGGCGTGCACCACACCGAGCTTGCAGACGGCAAGCATGGCGAAAGAATAGTCTGGGTGGTGCGTCGCATGGAGATCGACTTTCGCGGCCCGGCCCGCATCGACGACATCCTGACGGTCGACACCCGCACCGAGGACATTTCCGGCGCGCGCATCTTCATGGCGCAGCAGCTCAAGCGCGGCGACGAGGTGCTGGTCGAGGCCAAGGTCGAGGCCGCGATCATCGGCGAGAATGGCCGCCCAAGGCGCTTTCCCAGGGAGTGGGTGGCGGCGTTCATGCCGAGGGTGCGCTGATATTCAGGTGATGCCGGCCTGCAAACAGCAGCTTCCTGCGCTTCCGGTGCTCGCGTACGAAAAGTACGCTCCGCTCCGGTTCTCGGAATCTACCGTTTTCGGCTTGGCCTGACCTGAATCTCGGCACACCCTAGGCGCAGCCATTGAATTGATGGCCTTGCCACTGGGCGCGGCAATGCGCCGCGCCTTATATACTAACCCATCCTTAACCATAACGGTTCATGAAGAGAGTGGTGAAGATTGGCGCGATCCTGCGCCTTCCTTTCACCAATATTTGCCCCGAAAAGGCCGAGAACGGCACAGTTTGGGGTTGTTCCGGTAGCTTCGTGCGAACCGACCACAAGGGATGCCAGGGGCCAGCCGCCAGCTTCGCCCGGAAAATCTTAAGGACGTAACGATGGAAAATATCGCACTCGCCGATCCGGGCGCGCAATTGTCGGTTTGGTCGCTGTTTGTTTCGGCCAGCTGGGTGGTCAAGCTGGTCATGATCGGCTTGCTCTGCGCCTCGGTCTGGACCTGGGCGATTATCGTCGACAAGCTGGTTTCCTACGCCCGCATGCGGCTGGCGCTCAACCGGTTCGAGCAGGTGTTCTGGTCGGGGCAGTCGCTGGAGGAGCTTTACCGCACGCTCGCCGACCGCAAGACCACCGGCATGGGCGCCATTTTCGTGGCTGCGATGCGCGAGTGGAAGAAGAGCTTCGAGAAGGGCGCCAAAACGCCGCTCGGCCTGCAAACCCGCATCGACAAGGCGATGGACCTGGCGCTGACCCGCGAGATGGAGAAGCTGGAAGGGCGCCTCGGCTTCCTCGCCACCACCGGCTCGGCCGCACCCTTCATCGGCCTGTTCGGCACCGTCATCGGCATCATGACGTCGTTCCAGGCAATCGCCGGCTCCAAGAACACCAGTCTCGCGGTGGTTGCGCCGGGTATCGCCGAAGCGCTGCTGGCGACGGCCATCGGCCTGCTCGCCGCCATTCCCGCCGTCATCGCCTACAACAAGCTGTCGTCCGACGCGAGCAAGATAGCGGTGCGCATGGAAGGGTTCTCCGACGAGTTCTCCGCCATACTCTCGCGCCAAATCGATGAAAAAGTGGCCCCCAAGGCCTGAGGAGTAGCAGATGGGTATGTCCATGGGCATGGGAGGACGCGGCGGGCGCGGCCACAGGCGGCGCGGCCGTCACCATGCGCTGATGTCCGAGATCAACGTCACGCCGATGGTCGACGTGATGCTGGTGCTGCTGATCATCTTCATGGTCGCGGCGCCGATGCTGACGGTCGGCGTGCCGGTCGACCTGCCGGAGACGAAGGCCAAGGCGATGAATGCTGATACTCAGCCGATCATGGTTACGATCGACGCTACGGGCAAGATTTTCCTGCAGGAAACCGAAATCCCGCAGGAGGAGTTGGTGGCCAAGCTGCAGGCGATTTCCAAGACCGGCTATGACGAGCGCATCTTCATCCGCGGTGACAAGTTAACCAACTACGGCACCGCGATGAAGGTGATGGCCCTCATCCAAGCCGCTGGCTACAAGAATCTCGGCCTGATGTCACTGCAGGAACAGGATCAGTAGACAAGAAGATGAAGACCGGCCTCACCACATCGGTGATCTTGCATGCGGCGGCGCTGACCTTCGGCCTGTTCACGCTGACGGCGCCGGCCGCGCTTCCGTCCTCCGACGTCGAGTCGGTCGCGGTCGACATCGTGCCGATGGAAGCCATTGCGCAGACGTTGCAGGGCGACAAGAAGGCCGTGATGCATGAAAAGCCGGCACCTGTGCCGACGCAGCGCCCGGACATTGTTCCGGATGCGCAGAAGGTCGGCGAGAACAGCGCCGATACCGACAAGCCGATAACGCCGGAAGCCAAGCCGAAGCCCGTCGACATGACCTCGGCTCCGCCGCCCGCGCCGACCCCGATCGAGAAGCCGAAGCCCGAGGACGTGCCGAAGCCGCAGGAGAAGCCGAAGCCTATTCCGGCAACCGAAGTGGCGCCGGCGCCGACGCCCAAGGAAGAGGTCAAGCCCGAGCCGGTCAAGCAGGCAGACCCCAAGCCGACACCGGCCAAGCCGGCGCCGACTCCCCCGCCGCAGGACAAGACCGCCGCCATCAATCCGACGCCCGAGGTCAAGCCTGACGCCGTTGCCGAGGCGATAGCGCAGGAGCCGCCCGCTGAGGCGACGCAGCTGCCCGACTCGGCGCCCGCGCCGGAAGCGCGGCCGAAGCCGCAGCCGGCGCAGGCCGAAAGCGCCAAGGCGCCGGACCGCAAGGATGCCGACAAGCCGGTCAAGGAAGCGTCGTCGAAGCCGAAGTCCGACGACAAGCAATTCAACGCCGCCGAGATCTCCGCTCTCCTCGACAAGCAGAAGCCATCCGGCGGCGGCGCCAAGCGCTCGACCCAGCAGGCGTCGCTTGGCGGCGACAAGGATCAGGGCCAGAAGCTTTCCAGATCCGAAATGGGCGCCCTGGAAAGCCAGCTTGGCGGCTGCTGGACGCTTCCTGTCGGCCTTGAAGGTTCCGAGAATTTCGTCGTCGTGGTGCGGTTCAACCTGGATGCGTCCGGTAAGCTGGACGGGCGCCCGGCGGTCGAAAAGTCGAGCGGAAACCGCCAGTTCGACGAAAGTGCCGTTCGCGCGGTGCAGAAATGCGATGTCACCGGCCTGCAGGTTCCTGCCGGCAAACAGGACATCTGGGCCGACGTCCGCGTCACCTTCGATCCAAGGGAGATGCTGGGCCTCTAGGGCCCTGACATCCGAAAATCAGTGCGAGAAGCGAGAAGACATGAAATCAATCCTCAAGCCGCTCCTGATGGTCGCAGCAATGGCGACGGGCATGACCGCGGCTGGCACGTTGCCGGCGCTGGCGCTCGTCGAGCTCAACGTCAACAAGGGCAATGTCGAGCCGCTGCCGATCGCCATCACGGATTTCCAGGGCGGCGACGCGCTTGGGGCGCAGATTTCGCAGATCGTCACCGCCGACCTGAAGCGTTCGGGCCTGTTCGCGCCGATCGACAAGAGCGCCTTCATTGAAAAGATCACCAACCCCGATGCCGCCCCGCGCTTCGACGACTGGAAGGTGATCAACGCGCAGGCGCTGGTCACCGGCAGCGTCAGCAAGGAAGCCGACGGCCGTATCCGCGCCCAGTACCGGTTGTGGGATACTTTTGCGGGCCAGCAGATGTCCGGCGAACAGTTCTTCGCCAACGACGCCAATCAGCGGCGTGTCGCCCACATCATCGCCGACGCCATCTATGAGCGGCTGACCGGCGAAAAAGGCTATTTCGACACCCGCGTCGTCTTCATCGACGAATCCGGCGCCAAGAACGCGCGCAAGAAGCGCCTCGCGATCATGGACCAGGACGGCGCCAACGTCCGCTATCTCTCGGACGGCAGGTCGATCGTGCTGACGCCGCGTTTCTCGCCGAACCGGCAGGAAATCACCTACATGTCCTATGAGAGTGGCCAGCCGCGGGTCTACCTGCTGCAGATCGAGACCGGCCAGCGCGAACTGGTCGGCAATTTTCCCGGCATGACTTTTGCGCCGCGCTTTTCGCCCGACGGCCAGAAGGTGATCATGAGCCTGCTGCGCGACGACGGCAATTCCAACATCTTCGCCATGGACCTGCGCAGTCGTTCAACGACGCGCCTGACCAACTCGACCGCCATCGACACCTCGCCGTCCTATTCGCCCGACGGCAGCAAGGTGGTGTTCACCTCCGACCGTGGCGGCCGCGCGCAGATCTACGTCATGGGCGCCGACGGCTCGGGCCAGACGCGCATCTCCTTCGGCGACGGCGTCTATTCGACGCCGGTATGGTCGCCGCGCGGCGACCTCATCGCCTTCACCAAGCAGACTGGCGGCGAATTCCAGATCGGCGTCATGAAGACCGATGGTTCGGGCGAGCGCATCCTGTCCTCCGGCTTCCAGCAGGAGGGGCCGACCTGGGCGCCGAACGGCCGCGTGCTGATGTTCTTCCGCGATTCCGCCGGTGGGCCCAAACTGGTTTCGGTCGATCTTACCGGGCGTAACGAGCAATCGATCCCGACGGCGAACTTCGCTTCGGACCCGGCCTGGTCGCCGCTGCTGGAATAGGTTCGGCTGGATTGCAACACATACTGAAAAGGGGCCGTTTCGGCCCCTTTTCCATGCATTGGTCGCGTTTTGGCCGCATTTCCGCCTAGGGTCCGCGCCAACTGTGGCCCATAGCCGAACGGCTGCGGACGGGCAGCCTAAACCAAATTTTAACCGTGTTTCTTGAATGCCGGTTAACCCAAACGTGGTTACTGGGTGATCAACGAAATCACTCGAATACGATCACTCGAAATACGAAGGAGAGGCGGCATGGGCCGTATCGCAGCACTTACCAGAAACCCGGTCATGATCGCGCTGGTGGCGATGCTCGCCATCGCGGGTTGCGCCTCGAAGAAGACGCCGAACAACGCGGCTGATCTCGGCCTCAATGGCGCGGGTGCCGCAACACCCGGATCGGCGCAGGACTTCACCGTCAACATCGGCGACCGAATCTTCTTCGATACGGACTCGACCTCGATCCGTGCCGACGCGCAGACGACCCTGGCTCGCCAGGCGCAGTGGCTGAACCAGTACAAGCAGTATGCCATCGTCGTCGAAGGCCATGCCGACGAACGCGGCACACGTGAATACAATCTGGCGCTCGGCGCCCGCCGCGCTGCCGCCACCCGCGACTTCCTCGTCGCCAAGGGTGTCTCGGCCAGCCGTCTCAAGACCATTTCCTACGGCAAGGAACGTCCGGTCGCGGTGTGCGACGACATCTCCTGCTGGTCGCAGAATCGCCGTGCGGTCACCACGCTCAGCGGCGCCGGTTCCTGAGGCATCGTGCAGCCGACCAGCGCGTCAAAAGAACGCGCGGCGGTCTAGCGGCAAAAATGCAACATATCTATGTGAAAGGCGGCCCTGGGGCCGCCTTTTTCATATCCGGATGCCCGAAACAAAATTTGGCCGAAGTCTCGGCTCCTGCTATGAGCCGAGGGCGCTTGGCTGGTCCCATTCTGATTGGAAGGCGCGAACAAGCTAACGAAATCACGGCGAGAGGCACATGCATTTGAGATCGGTTCTGAGCGGCACGCTTGCGCTGCTGCTCCTATCAGGCGTCACCGCCTTGGCTAGCGGCTTGGGGGCTAGCGGTACAGGGCAACCAACCGACAGCGGCTTTTCCTTTCATCTGCCCAGCATCGAATTGCCCAGCCTTTTCGGCCAGAAGAAGAAGCCGGATCAGGTCCAGATGGTGCAGTCCGATCCTGCCGCTGTCACCAGCCTGGAAGAGCAGCTGCGCCAGATGAACGGCAAGATCGAGGAACTCAATTTCCAGGTCCTGCAGATGCAGGAGCAGATCCGCAAGCAGCAGGAAGACAACGAATTCCGCTTCCAGCAACTTGAAGGCGGCGGCACGCAAGGCGCACAGCCGCCGGCACAGAAGAAATCGGATGCCACCACCGGCACCGACACCGACGTGGCAGCGGCCCCGGCAACAAAGGCGCCGGCCGATGCCGGCGCCGCGCCCGGCAACGATCAGTCAGCAGGCGGCAAGACGGTCCAGGACGTCATCGTCGAATCGCCCGATGGCGACCCCGGCAAGGTCATTCCCGGTGCGGGAGCGCCGGAAAAAACCTTCGGCACCATCACCGTCGACAAGAACGGCAATGTCATCGATGCCGGCGGCAACACGCAGGCGACCGCGCCGGCGCAGGATAGCGCCCCAGCCACCGGCGCCCCGGCCAAGGCCGGCAAATCCGATACGGTGGTCGCGGCGTTGCCCGCCACCAACGACCCGGAGGAGCTCTACCGCAACTCCTACCAGTTCATCCTCTCGGGCGACTATGGCACCGCCGAGCAGGGCTTTCGCGACCACATTGCCCGCTTCCCCAAGGATGCGAAGGCGGCGGACGCGCATTACTGGCTGGGCGAGTCGCTGCTTGGCCAGCAGAAGTACCGCGACGCTGCCGAGACTTTCCTTGCCGCCAGCAAGGATTATCCCAAGGCCAAGAAGGCTCCCGACATGTTGCTGAAGCTCGGCGTGTCGCTGGTCGGCCTCAAGCAGCATGACGTTGCTTGCGCCACCTTCAGCGAGGTCGGCAAGCGTTACCCTGATATCTCCAGTGCGCTCAAGGAACGCGTCAAGCAGGAGAAGGCTCTGGCTGCCTGCTAATCCTTGTCATACATGTCGTTGTCCTAAAACCGGGACCACTTTTGGGCGACAGGCATTATGCTCGACATCGAGCCGGATCTTTCGACAAGTCTTTTTTCGCATATCGATTTTGCCAGCGGCGCTGTTGCGGCCGTGTCCGGCGGCAGCGACTCGACCGCCCTGCTCCTCCTTCTCAAACACCATCTCGACCGCACGGCGCCGGCAACCAAGCTGCTGGCGGTGACGATCGATCACGGCTTGCGGTCCGGTTCGGCAGCGGAGGCGCAAGCGGTGGCCAAGCTGTGCGCCACACACGGAATTCCACACCGCATTGTGACATGGTCGGGTCCCAAGCCGTCGACGGGTCTGCCCGCCGCGGCACGGGAAGAGCGCTACCGGTTGCTGGCTGAAGCGGCACAAGCGCAAGGCATCGGCCTGATCCTCACCGGCCATACCGCCGACGACCAGGCGGAAACGGTGCTGATGCGTCAAGGGCGCGAAGAAGGGTTGGCGCGGAACGAGGGCCGAGGTCTTGTCGAACTGTCAGGCCGCGGTCTTGCCGGCATGGCGCCGGCCACCTTGTATGACTGGCGCAGTTGGATCGTGCGGCCGCTCCTTGGCATGCGGCGCGCGGCATTGCGCGATGTCCTGCGCCGCCAAAATGTCGGCTGGGCCGACGACCCAACCAATGCCGACGAGGCTTTCGAGCGGCCGCGCATGCGGGCAGCCCTTGCCGACGGCGACGGTGCGCGGCGCATCGACGATGCACTGGCGCTGGCCGCGCATGAGAGCCGTGCGCGCGGTCAACTCGGCCTCACCGCCGCAGACTTGATCCGCCGTTTCGCGGCCCAACCGACCGCGGGCCTCATCTGCCTCGACCCGTGCCTGCTTTCCGCCGGTGACGAGCAGGCGGCCATCTATGCGTTGCGCCTCCTGCTGGCCACGATCGGCGGGATTGCCTTCCTGCCGGATCAAGCCCGCAGCGAGGCGCTTTTCGGCCGGCTGAAGGCCGGATTTCTTTGCGCCACATTGTCGCGGACGGTTGTCGATTTTCGGCGCGCCGGCATCATCCTGCGCCGCGAGACGCGCGGCTTGCCCGCCGCCGCTGCCGCCACCGACAGCACCGTCTGGGATGGCCGCCGGCGCATCACATTGAACGACAGCAGCGGCGCATTGTTGATCGCCCCGTTCGGGACAGCGGCGAAGCGGCTGGCGATTGGCGAAGGAAAAACCCCGCCGAGCCTGATCCGCGCTGCGCTCGCCGCCGAGCCGGCATTGTGGCAGGCCGGGGAATGCCTTGGTTTGCCTGGACGTGGAACGATGTCCGCGATGGTTGAAGTGCGGCCGGTCGTTGCGCCCTTTTCCCGCTTCCTGCCGTCCTTCGATCTGGCGCCGGCGCGGGTCGTCGCCGGGTTGATTGGTGCGGCCCCGGTGCCGCCCTTGCCTTTCAGCGGCCACAGTGCCGGTTGATGGTTGCGCGAAAGCTTAACCCAGACATGCTGTTATGCTTGGCAAGGGGAGGCGCTCTCCCTATGTTAGGCGCAAGTTTCCTCTCATGACGCGTGTCCGCCCCGCGGACGCCAACGGGACAATTGATGAATCCGAACTATCGCAACCTCGCGCTCTGGGCGATCATAGCGGTCCTGCTCATTGCACTGTTCAATCTGTTCCAGACGCCGCAGACGCGAGGGGCTTCCAGCGATGTGCCTTATTCGCAGTTCCTGCAGGATGTCGCGGCGGGCCGGGTCAAGACGGTGACCATCGCAGGCGCTCGCATCAGCGGCACCTACACCGACAATGCCAGCGGCTTCCAGACCTATTCGCCCGGCGATCCGTCGCTGGTCTCGCGGCTGCAGGACAAGAACGTTACCATCAACGCGCGGCCTGAAACAGACGGTTCCAATTCGCTGTTCGGCTACCTGATCTCTTGGCTGCCGATGATCCTCATCCTCGGCGTCTGGATATTCTTCATGCGCCAGATGCAGTCGGGGTCCGGCCGCGCCATGGGCTTCGGCAAGTCCAAGGCCAAGCTGCTCACCGAAGCGCATGGCCGCGTCACTTTCCAGGACGTTGCCGGCGTCGACGAAGCCAAGGAAGATCTGGAAGAGATCGTCGAGTTCCTGCGCGATCCGCAGAAGTTCCAGCGGCTCGGCGGCAAGATCCCGCGCGGCGTGCTGCTTGTCGGTCCTCCGGGAACCGGCAAGACGCTGCTCGCGCGTTCGGTTGCCGGCGAAGCCAATGTGCCGTTCTTCACCATTTCCGGTTCGGACTTCGTCGAGATGTTCGTCGGCGTCGGTGCAAGCCGTGTTCGTGACATGTTCGACCAGGCCAAGAAGAACGCGCCCTGCATCATCTTCATCGATGAAATCGACGCTGTCGGCCGTCATCGCGGCGCCGGCCTCGGCGGCGGCAATGACGAACGCGAGCAGACGTTGAATCAGTTGCTGGTCGAGATGGATGGCTTCGAATCCAACGAAAGCATCATCCTGATCGCTGCCACGAACCGGCCCGACGTGCTCGATCCTGCACTGCTCAGGCCAGGCCGCTTCGACCGCCAGGTTGTGGTGCCGAACCCCGACATCGTCGGCCGCGAAAAGATCCTCAAGGTGCATGTGCGCAACGTGCCGCTGGCGCCCAATGTCGACCTCAAGGTGATCGCGCGCGGTACGCCGGGCTTCTCCGGCGCCGACCTGATGAACCTCGTCAACGAATCCGCGCTGATGGCGGCGCGCCGCAACAAGCGTCTCGTCACCATGGCCGAATTCGAGGACGCCAAGGACAAGATCATGATGGGCGCCGAGCGTCGTTCGTCGGCCATGACGCAGGCCGAGAAGGAGCTCACCGCCTACCACGAGGCCGGCCACGCCATCCTCGCGCTCAACGTGCCGTCGGCCGATCCGCTGCACAAGGCCACCATCATCCCGCGCGGCCGCGCGCTCGGCATGGTCATGCAGTTGCCGGAAGGCGACCGCTATTCGATGAGCTACAAATACATGATCTCGCGGCTCGCCATCATGATGGGCGGTCGCGTCGCCGAGGAGTTCAAGTTCGGCAAGGAAAACATCACCTCGGGCGCGTCCTCGGACATCGAGCAGGCGACCAAGCTGGCGCGCGCCATGGTCACGCGCTGGGGCTTCTCAGACAAGCTCGGTCATGTCGCCTATGGCGACAACCAGGAAGAAGTGTTCCTCGGCCATTCGGTGGCGCGTACGCAAAACGTTTCGGAAGAGACGGCTCAGATCATAGATGCCGAAGTGCGCCGCCTGATCGACGAGGCCTATGTCTCGGCCAAGTCCATCCTGACCAAGAAGAAGAAGGAATGGATTGCGCTGGCGCAGGGCTTGCTCGAATACGAGACGCTGTCCGGCGAGGAGATCAAGCAGCTGATCGCCGGCCACAAGCCCGCGCGCGACCTTGGCGACGACACGCCGCCGAGCCGCGGCTCGGCTGTGCCGAAGTCCGGTGGCCGCCGCAAGAAGGGCCCGGAGCCCGAAGGCGGCATGGAACCGCAGCCGTCGAGCTGAGTTCGACCAAGCAGGTTGATTTTTAGAAACGCCGCGGCATGATCCGCGGCGTTTTTGTTTATAGAGGCCTTGCTGGCGGTCTGCCTAGCTTAAGGCCGCCCAGTTGTCGCGGACCCAGCGCGCTGCTCCTCAATTGCCCAACTGCAATGCAGGCGCCCATCCTGCAACGCTGGCAAGTTGGCGAAAGCCGGCGTGGCAGCCAATCTCCCCCCGTGTGGGGAGATGTCCGGCAGGACAGAGGGGGGCGCTGTCCCGCCGACATCTCAGGCCGGCCCTTCTGCTGGGCGGACTTTCGTTCGGACTGTTATCTTTGCTTTTCTCTCCGTCTTGGCTTCGCTGAGGCACTCTCCCCCTTTCATGAGGCGCGAGGAACCCAAGCCAGAAAGGCAGCGATCTTTCGCGGCCCCCTCTGCCCTGCGGCATCTCCCCCACGGGGAGGGAGATTGGCAGCTTTGCCGATGGCGCCTCCCTGCAAACGGCCTGTCCTGAACGTCGCCCAAGAAAGAAGCCCGCGAACCTTGCGGCTCGCGGGCTTCTTTCTTGTTCAGATATTGTTGTCGTTCAGCTCTTCAGCTTGGCGTTGCACAGGCTGTAGAAGCCGCCGCCCTTCTGGATCCACTTCAGGCCGCCAAGCGCATTGGCGTCCTTGAGGGCATAGTACTGGTCAAGGCAAGTATGCATGCGGCCTTTTCCGGGGGTCTCGCTGGCATATTTCGCCGAGATCGCAGACGGGAAAGTGACGCCCTTGGGCGCAGCCGTCGTCGGCTTCGCCGGCTCCTTGGTGTAGCTCGCCTCGTCGGCGGCTGGCACGGTGTCGTCATCCGATGCGCCGGCGCCGCATTCGGTCTTGCGGAAGTCGTTCCACTTCATGCCTTTCAGCGTGTTGGCCGTCTTGGCAGCCTGATACTTGGTGCTGCATTCGGCCATGCTCAGACCCTTGCCGCCATTGTCGGCGGGAGCCGCGGCAGCCTTGGTGGTTGCCGGCTTGGCGGCGGCAGCGGCGGATGCACCGGCGGCGCATTCGGACTTGCGGAAGTCGTTCCACTTCATGCCGTTCAGCGTGCCGGCAGCCTTCGCCGCCTGGTACTTGGTGCTGCATTCCTTCGCCGTCAGGCCCTTGGCCGTGCTGTCGTCCGCCGCAGCGGCTGCCTTGGCCGCCTTGGCCGGTTTCGTCTCGGCAGCCTTCTTGGTGTCGGCTGCTTTCTTGGTATCGGCTGGCTTGGTGTCGGTTGTGGCCGCCGCGTCGGTGCCGCACTGGGCTTTGCGGAACTGGTTCCAGGTCGCCCCGGCGAGTGTCCCCGCATCCTTGGCGGCGTTGTACTTCGTGCTGCACTCGGCCATCGTCAGTGCGTTGGCTGGCGCGGCCAGGAACAAGGTCGCGACGGCGAGGCCGGTCAAAGTGGCAAGTCGGTGGATGAGCATAGCGTTTCTCCGTTGCAGCAGCCCATGATACGTCCCGGCGAATCAATAACGCTCAACGATCGGTTGCGCCAGATGCTAAGTGGCGTATATATCGCCGAAAGCTGGCTTCTCCCGATAAGGTGATGAAATCGTTGCCCGTTGCCAGCTTCAGAGCAAGATTTTCCAGGTGCATCTGCGCTGAGAGGCTCGCATGACTGGTATATTGCAGCATGGCAGTCTCAGCATGTTAGGTTGCAGCCATGTTGTGTGCAGTGCACAACAATGATTTTCTAAGGATTGGTAACATATAATCACACAATGTGATCATAGCGCCCTGGCCAATTGTGGCATGACGTGCCGGGGAAGAAACGTCGAGGAAACTGGCTAGCATGGCAGGGAATTATTTCGGCACGGACGGCATTCGCGGGCGCGCCAACAAGTTTCCGATGACCGCGGAAATCGCGATGCGGGTCGGCATGGCCGCCGGCCTCTCCTTCCAGCGCGGCAGCCATCGCCACCGCGTCGTGCTTGGCAAGGACACCAGGCTTTCCGGCTATATGATCGAGAATGCCATGGTCGCCGGTCTCTGTGCCGCCGGCATGGACGTGTTCCTGCTCGGCCCGATCCCGACGCCGGCGGTTGCCATGCTGGTGCGTTCGCTGCGCGCCGATATCGGGGTCATGATCTCGGCCTCGCACAACCCCTACTACGACAACGGCATCAAGCTGTTCGGACCCGACGGCTACAAGCTCTCCGACGAGATCGAGGAGCGCATCGAGAGCATGCTCGACAAGGATATCGAACTGACGCTCGCCGATTCCGATGGGCTTGGCCGCGCCAAGCGCGTCGACGGCGTGCATGACCGCTATATCGAATTCGCCAAGCGCACTTTGCCGCGCTCGATGTCACTCTCCGGCTTGAGGATCGTCGTCGATTGCGCCAACGGCGCGGCCTACAAGGTGGCGCCCGAGGCGCTGTGGGAACTGGGCGCCGAAGTCGTCGCCATCAATGTCGAACCCAACGGCTTCAACATCAACAAGGAATGCGGCTCGACCCATCCCGCCGGCCTGCAGAAGAAGGTGCACGAAGTGCGCGCCGACATCGGCATCGCACTCGATGGCGATGCCGACCGCGTCGTCATCGTCGATGAAAACGGGGCGATCGTCGATGGCGACCAGATCATGGCGCTGATCGCCGAATCTTGGCACCAGAGCGGGCGGCTTGCCGGCGGCGGCGTCGTTTCGACGGTCATGTCCAATCTCGGCCTCGAGCGCTTCCTCGGCGACATGAAGCTGCAACTGCACCGCACCAAGGTCGGCGACCGTTATGTCGTCGAGCATATGCGCGCGCATGGGCTGAATGTCGGCGGCGAACAATCGGGCCATATCGTGCTGTCTGACTTTTCGACCACCGGCGACGGCCTCGTCTCGGCGCTGCAGGTGCTGGCCTGCATCAAGCGGCAGGGGCGGCCGGTCAGCGAATTGTCGAAGAAGTTCGAACCGGTGCCGCAGCTTCTGAAGAACGTCCATATTTCCGGCGGCAAGCCGCTCGAGGAAGCGCCGGTCAAGGCAGCCATCGAAGACGCCCGTCACCGCCTCGGCAAGGCCGGGCGGCTGGTTATCCGGCCCTCCGGTACAGAGCCGCTGATCCGTGTGATGGCCGAGGGCGACGACCCGCAACTGGTCGAGTCCGTCGTCAATGGCATCGTTGACATCATCTCGGAAACGCGCAGCGCCGCCTGATCCCAGCGCGCCCGGCAGGGCGTCGCCGCATACAGCTTCACCAGTTCAAAGCCCGCCCTCCTGGCGGGCTTTTTTCGTTCGCCGGCGGGTGCTCCGGGATTTCGAAAACCATGCGCCGATCCCTCGAAGTTTCGAGATTCGTGGTTAAGCAACAGGGTTAAACGCCTTTTAACCTTTGCACTTCATTATCCACGACTGAAAGCCAATTGCATTCGGACGCGATGGCCGTTCCGAACTTCTCAGGGGTGACAAGCATGTTCAATACAGCAAGAAAGGTCCTGCTCGCCTTACTGTTCGCGGGCTTGGCAGGACCGTTGTTCGCAGCCGACCTGCCGGAGCCGGTGGTCGAAGAGGCTCCGCCTCCGGCCGTCTACGAGCAGCCGGCCGAAGTTGGCGGCTGGTACATCCGCGGCGACATCGACTATCACAAGTCGACTGTGCGCGGCATCGACTACATGACCTACACCGTCGATCCCTGTAACTGTACAGTCACACCCGGCAGCCAGAGTTTCGATTTCGGCAAGCTCAAGGGCGGTTTCTCGCTCGGCGCCGGCGTCGGCTACAAGATCAACGACCATTTCCGCACCGACCTGACCGCCGACTACTGGTTCAAGTCGAACTTCAACGGTCAGACAACTGGCACGGCTGGCGGTTCGCCGGTCATTGTCACGTCGGCTGAGTCGTCGAAAATGAGCGCCCTCCTGCTCCTGGCTAATGCATATGCCGATCTTGGTACCTATCATGGCATTGCGCCTTACGTCGGCGCTGGCATCGGCGGCGCGCATGTCAAATGGGATACAGTCTATGACCCGACGCCGGGCGCTACCGAGACCAATCCCGGCAGATCCAGCTGGCGTTTCGCCTACGCTCTGATGGCTGGCGCTTCCTACTGCCTAACCGACAAGATCATCCTCGATGCAGGCTACCGCTTCTCCCATATCCAGGGCGGCCGCATGTTCGATTGGAATGTGGGCAGCTCCGGCCCCGGCTTCGACCGTGGCATCAACACGCACGAAGTGCGTGGTGGCTTGCGCTATCAGTTCGGCGGCAACAACGGTTGCGCCGCGCCGGTCGTGGCCTACCAGCCCGAACCCGAGCCGATCTACACCAAGTAACACTTGCACCGCCTGAAAATTCGCGAACCGCCCGGCATCGACCGGGCGGTTTTCGTTTGTGCGTTTCGGATGAATTCTTGAAAATCAATCTGCTAACGCTCCGTTAGCCTTAACCGGCACTTAACCACTATGGTTAACAATGCTCCTTGAAACGATGGCCGCCGTTGCAATTGCTTGCGGCGCCAAATTCGGGAGTCGGGGACCATGAAACTCACATTGCGTATGGCGCTTGTCGCACTCGCCCTGGCACCGCTGACGCCCGTGCACGCAGCCGACTACGATCCGCCGATCTATGTCGACCAGGCGCCCGACTATGTCCCGGTCGAGGTCGGCTCCGGCTGGTATCTGCGCGGCGATATCGGCTATGCCTTCAGCCATCCTTTCGACAATCATCAAGACGCTTCGGGCTTCTCATCGAGCAGCACCCTGTTCGATGGCAGTGTAGGCATGGGCTATCATTTCAACGACTATCTGCGGGCTGAATTAAACTTCGGCATCCTGCCATCGAACAAGTTCGGCGATGAACTGGTGACGACTTGCGATGGCTCCATCACGACAACGGTAACAAGCATCGCAACCAGCACCATTGTCAGCCAGACCAATGCCGCTGCCGCTCCGCCACCGCCTTGCAGGGGAACGAACTTTGCAAACAACAAGGCCTATAGCCTGATGGCCAATGGCTATGTCGACCTAGGTACCTATGTGGGGATCACGCCGTATCTCGGGGGCGGTGTCGGGTTGGCGTACAGCAAACTCAGCAGGGCGATTGGCGCGCGCGATTGCGTTCCGACAACCACCACGAGCACGGCCGGCGGCCTACAGACTGTCCAACAGTTCAATTGCGACGATCCGGCCGGTTACGAGGGAGCCGTAACATCGAAGTCAAGCTACGATTTTGCCTATTCCCTAGCCGCGGGGCTTTCCTATCAGGTGACAAAAAATGTGTCGGTCGACCTCGGCTACGAATACTTTGCTGTACCCGGCATGAAATATGTCGCCTATGACGGCGGTGCATTCGGCATCCACAAGGGGGTGAACTATCAGTCGGTCAAGCTCGGGCTGCGATACGACCTCTGGTAGCGGTGTTAGAAGACGGCATTTGTAGCGGCGAGCCTCTGGCTCGCCGTTTGCTCTTCTGATGGTCAGCATTCCTCCTGCGTCTCGGAGGTCTGGCGATGAACCGATAAATGCGCTGGATCGGCAATCGCGTGTGCGTCATCCCAGCCTGTTCATCAAGCCAAGCTGCTGTGCGTATTCGGCAAAGTGTGCCTGCACATGCGCGAGACGTTGACCGGCGAGTTCCTCCCTTTGCTGCCGAACGTCACTCGGCGTCATGTCGAAACGGGCACGGAAGGCGCGCAGAAACTGGCTGCTGCTCGAAAAGCCCAGCCCGTGGGCGATCTCGATGATCGAGCGGGACAGACCGCCGATGTGCATGAGTTCGCGGCACGCCGCATCCAGCCGCTTTTCCTTCACGACCCTGGCGACGCCACCATCGGCGGCAAACACCCGATAGAGATGGGCGCGTGAAACCCTGAAGCGGCGCATGAGCAGCGTTGGGCCAAGCTCAGGCTCGGTCAGGTTGGCATCGATGAAATCCAGCACGCGCCGGCGCAGCACTTGGGCGAGGGCGGGATCACTCGTGGCGCCGTCGGGCAGCTGGCGTGCAAGCCCGCAAGCCAGCAGATCGATTGCCGCGTCCTCCATGGCCAGCGCGTCGGCGCGTTCCATTTCCGCCGACACATCCGAGAGGCTGACGATGAAATCCGCCAGAAGCCGCGTAAGGGGAGCGCCTTTCCTGAGCACCACGCCGTGAAGGCTACGTCCACCCGCTGCCTTGTCCACCCGCTCGCGCGGGAGCACGATGGATATGGTCGCGCCCTCATGCGCCCGGCTTTTGAAATTCCGCGTGAGATCGAAGACGCAAATGTCGCCGGGACCGACCGAAATCGACTGGCCGTCGCAGTCGCCTTCAAGCGTACCGGCGATGAACAGCTGGACCAGATATTGGTCGAGCCCGCCTTGCAGGACGATGCGTCGGTCGCGGCGATATTGCTGCTGGTTGAAGCTGGTCGGCCCAATCAGCAGCGAGCCTATCGCCCGCGACTTCAAGGAGCCTTCGAGTGTGGCATTGCTGCCTTCCGGATGCTGCGTGGTCTCGAAGAACGGCCGCGTGATCTCGCGCCAATATTCGGTGCGTAGGTCCGATTGAACAAGATCCGTAGAGAGGAGCAATCCCTCCTGCACGATAGGCCTCGTCCATGTGCGCCGAGGCGCTGAATACACTTGCTGTGACAGGCTGGATCACTGCCGTGGCCGGCAGGTTCACGGTGTGTAGCGCTATCGTGATTCTCCTGCCGCCTCAATGGCTTGGTGCTCAAGCCGGGGTTTGCCTGGTGAGATGAGACATAGTGCGTGGATAAATGAGACATGGCGCTACGGTCACTCGTCCGGTTCCACGCTACCCTCCGGGCGCGGCGGGCATGACGGAGGGGGCAGGCTGTGCGGCAGCCTGCCGTATGCGCCCCGCAATCCCTGACAGGAAGGCTCGTATTTGAATATCGAATCCGGAGCCTTCAAGGCGGCTTCCGGCAGGGAGTAGCCATGCCTATCCGTTCAAAAAACTCTCTCGTCGAACACCGGCCTGGCACGGCCTTGCGGATGCGTCGGCTAGGCTCCAGTGCTTCGTATTCCACCCTGGCTCGCGCCACCGTCATCGTGGGGCCGTCGTTCAGCCCTGTGCCTTACAATGTCAGCTATTTTTAACCGCTGGCGGAATATATAATTCCGTACATATGTGTCCATAGTGGTTTATGTACAGCTTTAATGGCGAATCTGGGGTTTTCTCATGAACAATCGTAAATCTGATTCGGGTATATCCTCTGTATTAGATGGCTCTAATTTTCTAAGTCGCCGAGGTTTTTCTTCGCCATTGCTTGGTGCTGTCTCGGTCGCGGCGCTGCTGGCATGCGGTGTCGCAATGCCGCAAGGCGCCTATGCGGCAGACGGCGGGCAGGGCATTTCCACCGCCTTAGGCGTCAAAGGTGGTGCGGGCGGTGTCGACGGCACGGCGGCCGAGGCCGAGGGTACGAAAGGCCCGGCTGGTGCGTCCATCACAGGCGGCGGCGGCGGCGCGACCGACCTGACGACGGGCAACGGCCAGGCCGGTGGCAATGCGAAATTGCTCGGCGGCGTCAGCGCCACTCGTCCGACCAACGGTGGGGCCGGTGCCATTGGTCTGGCAACGGTCAGTGGGACGGTTTCCGGGGGCAATGGCGCCGGCAACCTTGGCTCCGGGATCGCCGGTGGCGGCGCTGGCGTCGGCCTGTCCACGACGATGGATCTGACCGTGCAGGCGGGCGGCGCGGTAAAAGGCGGCGCGGGCGGATCAGCCGGCTCATCCAGCGGCGGCGGTGGCGGTGGCGTCGGCGTGTTCACTTCCGCCGATGTCACGATCGACGCCTTGGGCACAGTTACCGGCGGCGCCGGTGGCCTGCTGGCCGGCCAGGGCGGCGGCGGCGGTGGCGCGGCAGCCCTCCTGGTCACCGGCGGCGGCACGATCACCAACAGTGGCACGTTGCTCGGTGGCAAGGGGGGCGATGGGCGCGCGGGGTTTCCGACGGGTGCGGGCGGCAGCGGCGGCGAAGGCATTCGGCTGATCAATGGCGGCACGGTCGTCAACAATGCCGGGGCATCGATTACCGGCGGGGCCGCCGGCCTCAATGGAGCCGGCATTGGCGGATTTGGTGTCGCCGCATCCTCCGGCGGAGCCGGCATCAAGGGCGCTAATCTCTCGGTGCTGAATGCCGGCACGATCTCCGGCGGCGCGACTACCGGCGGTGGCAAGGCTAATGCCATCACCTTCACCGGCGGGGTCAACTCGCTCGAACTGTGGTCGACCTCGCTTATAACAGGCAATGTTCAGGCCTTCAGCGCCGCCGATAGATTTACCCTCGGCGGTGCCGGCAACGGCAGCTTCAACGCCGCCTCCATCGGTAACAGCGCGCAATATCGTGGCTTCGGCAGCTTCGAAAAGACCGGCAGTGGCACCTGGGTGCTGACCGGCGTCACATCGGCGTTGACGCCCTGGACGCTGAGTGGCGGTACGTTGTCGATTGCCGGGGATGGCAGCCTCGGTGACGCCGCAAGCGGGCTTGTGTTCAACGGCGGCACGCTGCAGACGACGGCCAGTTTCACCACGAACCGTGGCATGGCGCTGAATACAACCGGCAAAATCGACACAGCGGCAGCAACCACGCTGACGGCGTCAGGCATCCTCAGCGGTGCCGGTGGCCTGACCAAGACCGGCGGCGGCACGCTGGAACTGACCGGCGACAACAGCTATTCGGGCGAAACGACCGTGTCGGCAGGCAAGCTGGCGCTGAGCGGCACGGGCAGCATCGCTGCATCGAGCCGTGCGGTTGTCGATGGCACGCTGGATATTTCTGGCGTAGCCGACGGGGCATCGATCAAGCGGCTTGCGGGTGCGGGTACCGTCGAGTTCGGCAACCAGACGCTGACACTTACGGAAGCCAACGACACCTTCTCCGGCGACTTCGCCGGCAATGGCGGCTTCGTTCTTGCTGGCGGTCAGCAGATGCTCACCGGTGACAGCTCGCTGTTTGCCGGGTCTTCGCGCGTCGAAGGCGGCATACTCTCCGTGAACGGCACGCTAGGCGGCACCATGGATGTATTGGGTGGCCGACTGCAGGGCAATGGCACCGTCGGCGCCACCACCAACCACCTCGGCGGAGTCATCGCACCCGGCATCGACGGTTTCGGCACGCTGACGGTGGACGGCACCTATACCAGCAATGGCGGCGCGCTTGAAATTGAGACCGTCCTTGCCGGCGACAGCTCGCAGACTGACCTCCTGATCATCACCGGCAACAGCATTCTGGGTACCAGCGCAACTCAGGTGCACGTCTTCAACGTCGGCGGCCTGGGTGCGCAAACAACAGCCGACGGCATCAAGATCGTCCAGGTCGATGGCACCTCGGCGGCCAACGCCTTCGTGCTCAACGGCCCGGCGATCGGTGGCGCCTACAGCTACAAGCTGTTCCAGAACGGCCTCGCCAATACGACTGACGGCGACTGGTATCTGCGCGCCGCCAGCCTGGCGCCAACGACGCCGGTCTACCAGAATTACCCGCAGGTCCTGCTCGGGATGATTGCGCTGCCGACGCTTGAGCAGCGCGTCGGTGACCGCCGCCGTACCGTGCTCGATGGCGGAGCCGAGACGGGCCAGCAAGCCATCTGGACCCGTATCGAAGGCGCGCACGGCCATGTCGAGGCCAATGCGTCCAGCGCTGATGCCTCCTATGACGTCGATACCACGCTGGTGCAGGCGGGCATCGACGGTCAGCTTTCGGAAACGGCAGCCGGCAGGCTGGTCGCCGGGCTGACGGCGCAATATTCACGCGCCGACGCCGACATCTTCTCAAGCCTCGGCGACGGCGGCAACACCACCGTCAGCTATGGCGTCGGCGCCACGCTGACCTGGTATGGCGAGAATGGCTTTTATGTCGACGGCCAGGCCCAACTCGCGACATTGCGCAGCGACATGAACGCCGCCGTCATCGGCAAGATCGGCGATGGCATTCATGGCAATGGCTATGCGCTCAGCCTGGAGGCAGGACGCAAGATTGGGCTCGACGGCGCCTGGTCGCTGACCCCGCAGGCGCAGCTTGCCTATGCCTCGGTCGATTTCGACGCCTTCACCGATCCGTTCGGCGCAAATGTGTCGCTGCGCAAGGGTGACAGCCTCAAGGGCCGGCTGGGTGCTGCGTTGAACTACGACGTCCAGGCGACCGGAAGCCATGTCTATGGCATCGCCAACCTGACCTACGAGTTCCTCAACGGCACTTCGGTCGCCGTCTCAGGGGTCGACCTTTCGTTCGAGCCGCAGCGCTTCGGCGGCGAACTCGGCCTGGGTGGCACCTACAAATGGGCCGGCGGCAAATATACCCTGTTTGGCGAGGCGCTGGCCTCGTCCAGCTTCGAAGGCAGCCATGCGCTGAAGGGCACTGCGGGGATCATCGTAAGGTTCTAGCTTCGCCGCAAACGCTCTTCCAACAAAGTGCTCGTTGCCGAAAGGTGGCGGGCACTTTGCATTCGGGCTGTCGCGTTTTTCGGGGAAATCCCCTTCTTTTCGCCTCTCCCTTGCGGACATATCCTGGCGGTGTGCCCACTCGTTCCGGCCGCGATGTCGCTGACAAATCCATTTCCCTATTGCGCTTTTCCGGCCGTTTCTGTATTTCCCGGAGTGGGCCACCCCTCCCCAACGAGAGTTGGGTCACGAGGCCAATTCCTCTTTGTTTTCAATTACTTGAGTGTCGTGATCGTTGTCGCTGATTAACTGGTGTGTCAGTTTTTCAGGAGTCGGCCTTGAGGCATTCAGAACGACAGCGTGGGACAGGCGAAGCAGGGTGTCATAGCCCCAACGGTTCATCGCCATGTTGGCAATGGTGGACACGACACGGATGTTGCCCCGGACATATCCGTGGTGATTGTCGATCCGGTCGATGCTCGGAGACCACGGATCGGGGCCGGTCTCGCCTGGCAGTCTCTTGGAAAAAGCCACGCCAGACACAGCGCATCTGAAATTCGCCGCCTGCATTACCTTGTAAACATCGGCCTTGGTGATCCCGAAGGGGATGCCGCGCGCCTTGGAATGCGTGCGATGACGCTGGCAAATGACGGTCGCAACCGTGTACCAGTCCGTCGTGCCGTCCAAGGCGTTTTGCCGCCAGCCGCTCGTAAGACCGTGGCACATGTCGTCCAGAAATCTTTTCGCGCTTCGCAGGTCACTGCTTTTCGTAGCTGCCCGAATGCGCTTTCCATCGTGCGTCCCGTTGACATGATAATATCCGCCTCGTTCTACGAGGTAGAGCGGTCCAACGCGGTAAGCAGAGGTTGATTTCTTCATGCTCGATACTAGCCCAATTCGGCTTTCTTTACAATGATTTGGCCGCTGAACTGACCCGTTATGCGATCGGCAAGCGTTTCGTCGGTCATCGCGTGGCCATAGGTCGTGAAGACATGCTTCGCGTCTTTCCAGCCGCCCAGCTTCGCAACGGTGATCGGGTCGACGCCAGCATGCAGCATGGCCGTAGCAAAGCCGTGGCGGCAGGCATGGTAGGTCAGCGGCTTGATCTTCGCCCGCCTGATCGCGGCCCGCCACAGAGGCTTGGCCGTGTCGCGAGATGAGTACTGGAACACCTTGGCGCTCGTCTCCCGGTTGCTCGGGATATTGGCTATCGCTGCCACAAGGGCTTGCGGGAGGTGCGGGCGACGTTCTGCCCCGATCTTCGTCTGCCGGATGAGCGCGCGCCTCTCAGCGAGGCTCACGTCGCCCCAGCGAAGGTCGAGCGCTTCCGATATCCGCGCACCGGTCAGGAACATGAAGCAGGCCAACGCGCCCAAGTGCGGCGACGAGACGGCCATGAACTTCTGCACCCAGTCCCAAGTTACCGGCTCCTTGCTCTTGGTCGCCACATTGAAGCGCTCGATCTTGAGATGGTGGCAAAGGTCCATGCCAGCAGCGTGATTGATGATAGCCTGCGTGGGCACGATGACCTGGCGGTTGCGGGTTGCTCCTGACGTTTTCGGGTGAAGCACGATAGCCGACTGGCGGACGGCGCCGGCATTGATCTGCTTGACCGGCGTGTCTTTCCAGTAATCCTCGATCGGCTCCAGAAAGCGAGTTGACCGGTCGGCTTGCCTGTAAAGCATGGCTGCGTCCGCGAACGTCAGGACCGATTCGGGGCCATGGTGAGAACTTTTCCACTCCCGCGTTTCTCGCTCGGCTGCGATTTCGAGAGCTCTTGCTTTGATCGAAGTTTGCGTAGAGCCTCGTACCCGCCGACCGGCAACGGTGCCACGGTAATGCCAGATTTCGCCTCTACGGTAGATTTTGAGGGGCATGGTCGGCTCGCTTCCAAAATTGCGGCAACGTCTTCATCGGTGAGAACCATACGATTGCCCATAATTCGGCAAGCGCCAAGCCCTCTTGCGATTTCGCGCACTCGACGCGGTGACCAGCCAGCCTGCTCGGCAAGCTCTTCCGGTGTTGTGAATTGAATGGCGGCCCTCGTCATCTAGTCTCCCCCATCGATAGGGGGAGGGGCGTTGGCCAGTTCGAGCAGAACGTCAGCGTGGCAGGAATCGCCGGGCCGGCACCAACACGCAAGGCTCTTGCCGCGCAACGCCGGGAGGCATTCGAATATCTGCGCCTTGCGCCGGTCGCTTTCCTTGCCCTGCCACCAGTCGCGGCCGGATTGCGTGGGGCCAAGCCAGTCCCGGAAGCACTCAACGACAAATGCCTGAGCGGTCGTGGCGTTTGCATATCCGCTTTCAATCGCGGTGGCGATCGTGAACGGGTTGCCGAACTTACCAGGCCTCGCGACGCTTACGGTATTGGACGGCATCCGCCAGCCGGCCTTGCGAGACAATTGAATTCTGACAGGCTGGCTCAAGCTCCTTCCTCCCCATCTTGAGATAGCGCGGCGAGGGCTTCAGCGGCGGCGCGGAGATGGCGCCATCTGATGCGGTTCCCGAGGTAATGGCTGTCGTCGTCCAGCAGAAGCGGCGAGCGATTCCCGCTGTTGAATTCGGCATATGACTTTTCGACGCGCGCTACCTCTTCTGCGAACGGCTCCAGCGCAGCCTGGGTGGAGGCGAGGGCGTCGGCGGCTTCGTACATCAAGGCGCTATCGCTGCCCCATGCGATTTTCTCACCCATCTCGATCATGCCGGCTTTAATGCGCAGCCGTTCGATCAGGGATTGTATGGAAGGGGCGGAACTCATTTGAGCCATTTCCATATCCTTCCGGCTTGAATATTGCAGATCGTGCGGCTGCCGACGCCAAAGAGCTTCCCGATATCGCGCTGCAGCATCTGCCCACGCATCGCGCGAATTTCGCGCACTTGACCTTCGCTTAGTTTGGCGGAGCCGCTTCGTTCGCCACGGTTGCTTGTGCCGTGGATCAGCCTGTCGGCCTGATTTTCAGTTCGCGTCTTCCATGACAGATGTCGTTTGGTCACACACGCCAAATGCCCGTTACCGCAGGAGTGAGCGGCCTCATGTTTAGGCGTTGGAGGAGGCCCATTCTGTTCTTGGCAGACTAGGCGGGAGACGATCTGTTGGCGACCGCCATAGCGAAAGTACCCATACCCATTCTTCACTCGAAGATATGGCCAGATCAGGCATTCGTCACCTTCGTAGGCCAATACGACTTCGCGAAAATACAGTTCAGCTGTTCCTGGCGCTATCCCGACCCGACCTCCTAGTAAGGGATTGCCGTGCCTTCTCAGCTTATCGTAGTGGACTGAGCAGAGGCCCTTGGCTTTCTCCAACTTGTCGCATCCAGCAACGGAGCAGGGAGGCTTAACCGCGGGGCGGGGAATCGAGAGCCTCATGCGCCAATGGTGCTTTTCGCACATACCCTCCTTGCGCGACTGTTTTGCACACCCTTCAACGCTACATGCAGTGTCGATGCTCATGGGCGCACATCCTCTTGGTCGCGCTCGAACATAGCCTTAAGCTGCTCTGCGTCGTGCTTGGTGAGGGCGTGACAATAGTCCTGAGAGACCGTGCGCCGGATTGTCCACGATTTGTCGCCAGTGTATTGGCAGATTTCGTAGGTGACCTTCTTGGTTGGCCCAATCATGGCTTCTCGCTCCCGGAAGAGAGAGCAAGACGGCCGCGAATGTGGTACTCTTTCTCGATAGCCGACGCGATGAATTCCGCGTCGGCTTCGCCAAGAACGGTAGTGCCGTCAGGCTGGCGGATTTCGGGTCCGCATGTTCGTGCAATGCGGGCGCAGTCGGCCGCCACGCGCCTAGTGATATCCTTCACGGAACGCTCTGTCAGCTTCATAGCTTTTCTCCTTGCTGGGGAGAAGCGGCCAGCATTACAGATGCTGCTTTCGTCACAGCGTCCGGGGTGCCTTCTCCTCGGTATCGGAAGGTGGGGAGGCGAAGAGGGGGACTACCTCGAATAAGTTTGCGTCCCAATCGTCAATAAGCTGTTCAGACTCGGCGGCCACGCAATGCTCATCAAACACGGCCTCGCCAGTCTTTCGATCACGAACGCCGAACATGAAGGGCTTAGTGGCATCAGGGGTATCCGCGCGGATTGTGTCGGCTATTTCTGCCGCCCACGAATGAAGGACTTCCGCATCCATCGAAGGGCGGTATTCCTTGGCTAATGCGGCAAGCCTCGCCTCTCCGCCCCCCGCTGCTATAGGGGTGCTGAATTCCTCGCAGAAGCTGGCAATGAGATCCGCGAAGCGGTGGAGCGCGTCACGCTTGAACGTGATGTTCCAGGTGCGCGGGCCGTACTCCATGCCACCGGCTTCCTTCGCCAGCCGCTCGATAACGGTTTGGGTCAGCGTCTCCCTGTTCATGCCCGTGCCTTCCTCAAAATCTCGATGCACTTCGCTGCATCCCCGGTGTTTTCGTATAGCTTGATGGCGAGTTCGAACGGGTCGATGCCGTGGGAGCGCCACCAGCCGAGTTCGTCACCGTGATCGTGCTGCGCGTCGTGTTCAGCGCGCGTCAGAGGTACCGTCCAGCAGTCCGAAGCCTTCTGCCCGCCGCCTGTGCGCTTCTTGTTGTGGATCGGGCTTCCTGCCGAGATATGTGCAGGGTCACAGCCGAAAGCCCCTGAGATGGCCGAAGGCAGTTTGCGGATGAAGGCAAGGTGCGCTTCGTCCTTGAACGACTTGGTTGCCTTGCCGGATTTATCCTTGCTGAAGGCCTCGGGGTGATATGCGAAGCGCCCGGCCATCACCTCACCCCTTCCCGAAACTCTCGGTCAAACTCAGACGCAACCTGCTCTTCCACCCAAGCCATGTATTGATCCCTCTCGAAAGCCTGGACCAATTCAAGGTGAGGTGGAGTATCGACTTTGTTGGGTTGACGGCGCCAATAGGCTTGGACGGGGATGAGGCGGGTCATGCTACTTTCCTCCGCTCGGGCTGGCCGATCAGCGAAGGATCGTCTGGGATGGTCAGGATCACGCCCTGCTCTGAGAAGTGCCGGAATATCTCATCGAGGTAGGCGGTCTTCTGCTTGGTCGTCATGATCCTCGTGACAGGGAGGTCCAACGGTTCCGACATGATGGCAATCTTCTGCTCGTAGGAGAGCGGCTTGACCACGGCGTCATACTTCGCGCGGAATTCCTCGTTCTCGGCACGGAGCATCGGAACGCCAAACCGCAGTTTGCAATAGCCGCGCCAGTATTCGGCTTTCTCGTCTGGCATCTGCTCGGCAATCTCCGTCATCCATTTGCGCTGGAGACGGTTCTGTGCCGTCGTGCGGTGCTTGCCTGGGGCGAGCGTAGCCGTGAACGGCAGTTTCTGAGCCTGAATGAACAGGATCAGCATCTGGCGGGCCTGCTCAGTGTCTACAAACCTATCTGACATCACCGCTGTTCCTTTTTCTGAAAGGCAAGGCTCTGAAACCTTCCCTTGGCACCTTCCTTGGTCCACGCGGATACCCAATACTCGACGCCATCAATGAGCGCGGTCCCCTTCGCGTGCGGGTGAGAATCCTTCTCCCGCTTGTCATTCTTGAAGAGCGTCCCGCTGTTGTCTTTTTGCTCGTAAGCCATGGTCAGCCTGCATTGAGAGGATGCTGGGAAAGGTCGCGACGAGTTGGCCGATCGCCGGGGAATGTGTCATCGTCATCCGGCTCGCTCGCGGCCAGTTTCCGCAAGACAGCTTCCGCCTTGTCGAAGGTCTCGGCGGCGGCGTCGCACCATGCCGGGGGCCACTTGTCGCGACCGGAGGTTTTTGCCCACACACCACGCAGTGTCATGAGCGAGGCGACAGAGCGGCATTCGCTGATGTCGTGCTCCATCTGCGGCCAGATATCGTCGCGCTTCAAAGCTGCGCTTGACGTGCGCGTCGCCGGGCCTGTGACAGTGTTGGGCGTGCTGCTGCCAGGCCGCTCCATCGCTGCTTCGCCGTCATCGTCGGTCGGCGGCAGGCCAAGCATGGCCATGAGGGAATATCGGCAGCCATAGGTGATCGCAGAGCCGACGCCTTGCGGATCGCGCTTGCCGAGAGGAACATGCAGCGTGGCCTTCATCCACTCGCCAGACGAATGGACAAGCATCGTGGTCACTTCCACCGAACCGTCGATCACCATTCCAGGCGCCTGCACAAAGGCAATGCCAGCCTCTTGAAGAGCCGGGCGCGCGGTGTCGATGACATTCTCCAGCGTGGCGTAACTGCTCTTGAAATGCGGGTTCTTGGCGTTCTTGTGCACGCCGCTGATGCCGCCCTGAACCTTGATAATCGCAGCGGTCAGGGCTACAATCTGTTCGCTAGTTTCGATCATTGCTGTAACTCCCAAATGTAGCGCTGCCAGTACCAGCGAGCGGTCCTAACGAGGCGGTTGACTTCACGGAGATTCCCATCGCGCTTCACGTCGCGCGCTGTGTTCAAGAGCCCAAGAGCACACGACCGGCAAGCTTTCGCGTAATCGCTCATGCTGCCAATTCCTTCGGCTGGAGTGCTTGTCTGTCTGCTGCTACGCGCCTGACGATCCGCTCGGCTTCGTCGGGATGGACGCCGGCAGTCAGGAGCAGGTCGTATTCGTGAAAGCGCCTCTCCCAATCGGTCGAAAAGCGGAGCAGTCGGGCGGCTTCGAGGAGGTCCATCACGCGGCCTCAGTCTCTTTGGCCGTGCGCTTCTTGTCGTTCTCCCAATTGTATTCTCGGTAGTCCTTGACGGCTTCGAGGATAGCTTCCTTGTCGCCTGCCTCATCGATCGCACCGAACAAGTCGCCAAGGCTCCAAAGCATGCGCTGGGCTCGGCTCTCGGATTCTTTGGCCTCTTTCAGAGCGGCGCTATCAAGTTCGTAGTCGCTTATGGCGAGGCTCTTGTTGTAGAGCGTGGTGATCCGTTCGGACGTAGTGTTGACTTCGTTTGCCTTGAACTCGGCGGATAGCTTGGCAGATGCCTCATTGTCGAAAAGGTCGCTCTCGCGGTATACGCTTCCGCTTCCGACGCCAGTTTCCCAGCACATGTACCGGTTGCCGGTGTCGTAGGAATCCGGCGCGGTGTTGACTTGGATGCTGCCGATGGTCAGGCGCTCGACGGCTGGAACATGGGCCGTATAGTCGAGCGTCAATTCGTCTCGGGAATTGTAGGACGCAGAGCAGCGCGGACAGCCGAATTCGTACTCTGTGCCGGCAGGAGACGTGGCCTTCCACTTCCGCGTCCCAAGGCAATCAGGACACGGATGTTTCTTGCGTGTCGAAACGGTGCCAGCCCGGTAAACTGTATCGCCGACTGAGTATTTCGTGGTAATCGTAGCCATCAGATTGCTCATAGGTGTCAGGATCGACCTCAAGCATGTCGAGGTCTTCAGCGGGGATACCGCGCTTGAGTTGGCCAACTGTGAGAGATCCGACGCGGTAGGATTTGCCGCCAGTCGAGACGATGAAGTCCGGGCCAAGCAGACCACCGAAAATCTTGGTGATGACGCGCCAGTCCGGCGCAAGTGTCTCTGCCATTAAGTGATAGGTACGGTGGAAGGCGTTCACGATTGCACCTGAAGCGGATCGTCGGCAAAATCGAACACTGTGTGCGGCTCCGGCTGGCCGTCATCGACATGGATCGGGTTGAGTTTGAACAGGCCACCACCGGCATAGTCGCAGGGCTGCTTGTCGCCCCATACTGGCCAATATCGCCCTTCCGTAGCGACCGCACCATGAGAAGGCGACGGCACCTTTCTGGCGCTCCAGCGTCCTGCCAGTCCTTAACGCTGGCGACGTGTCCGCAAGACGGGCATTGAACCTCCAGAGATGCGTTTCGTCTCCGTAGCGCTCGCGACCAGCAGCTAGACCAATCTGGCCTTTCAAATCTTCGTTGTCACTCGCGTTCCTTTCCGCGCTCTGCGGATGTCGTTGGCGAAGGAGAGGATGTCAGGCGGCGGGAAGCCAGCCAGAAGACGAGGATTCGCTTCCCGGAAAATCGGTATGCGTCCAAGTCCATCCTCTTCGGTATCACGCATCCACTTGCCGGTTGTGGGATGTCGCCGAGGGTTTCCATGTTGGCCGTGTGCGCTTTCCACTATGTCGGCGATGGTCTTTCGCCGCCTTCCGAGACTCACGAGGTAAACATTCGTTCGTAGTCAGTCGTGCGCATGCCGTAGACACAAGAAAGACGTCAGCGAGATGAGGCGACAACCCCTGGCTACTGGTATCGCTATCCTCGTATTCATCAATTCTTGGTGTTGCGGCTGGCAGATTCATCCTTCAATCTCCGTTCCGGTCTGTCGTGTGTTTCTTGAACCTCCATCGGGCAAGTTCCATTCGCCTCTGCAGGTTAACGGCTGGTCACAAGTCGCATATGACGTCGGGCGATTTTGGTATATGCTCCAGTTGCAGGCACCTTGCCCCGAGCAGCGCTATAGCGGTTAGCTAGCGATTGTCTGCGCCCGTTATGAGGCTGCGGACTCTGCTGCTTGTGTGTCTCTTCATTCCGGGGGACCGGCCCGGGCGGTGGGAGGGGGAGGAGGGATCCGTAGATCTTCTACACAATTGACATTCGATCTCGGTCCACCCATGTCCGCGCGCTCACCCTCATTGGCGAGTTGGAACGCCACATCCGGCATTTCGAAACGAACCGCAATATTTCGCGGATGGCGCTATTGCGTTGCGACAGGCAGGATGCCTGAAATAGGCGGCTCTCTGCATCCGGCAGTGACCCTAGACAGAGGCGGTTAGCACCGGCAGCAGTCGCCCAACCGCACACAGGACAGTCCGCGGTCCTTCGAATTTTCTTGCTCCTTTGTAGACCTCTACTCCGCGTAACCGCACCTGTCCGGTCTTCCCCACTGGTCGTATGTCACATCTGGTTGACTCCTCGGCGTCTGACAGTGTTGTTCTTGGTTGCGTCGAGAGGTTTAGAGGCGTCGCATAATTGCCGCACAGTCTCGCACGGGTTGGAGACCATCAATGCAACGTGTCGGAGTAGGCTCGACATGGTTGAAGCTGTCAGCTACGACACAGCAGCGCGCGTGGCAGATTGGCGGAGCGCCACAGCGAGGTAGCACTGGTCAATCAGGCCCGTCGTGCCGCACCGTCTCGCAGGTGAATCCGATTGGTGGTTCCATCATTTCATTCTCTGCAATGCGCTTTGGCGATTTCCTGCAGCCTCTGCCAGCCATCTTGCGTTCCGCCAGTTGTCGTAGGAGCCGACTTTCTGGCGCGTCTCTTCCGTAAATCAGGCCATCCTGCAAAGCGAGCGGCAGCACGGGAGGCGCCTGCCTGCTATCTCGCCCTCGTGT